>NZ_JNYV01000045.1 GCF_000717275.1 Kitasatospora arboriphila | reverse complement strand
GCTTCGGACTCGATGAACGAGCTGATCTGTCCGGCGACGTGGGCCAGTGCCTGGCCTTTGTCGCGGATGATCTTGCGGAAGAAGAAGTCCTGCGCCTGGATGGCGGTGGTGCCTTCGTAGAGCGAGTCGATCTTCGCGTCGCGGATGTACTGCTCGATCGGGTAGTCCTGCAGGAAGCCGGAGCCACCGAGGGTCTGCAGCGA
>NZ_JNYV01000044.1 GCF_000717275.1 Kitasatospora arboriphila | reverse complement strand
GACGTGGGTGATCGGAGGCCTCAAAGACCTGGTGCTGCTGAAGTCGACCGGTTCGGAGTTCCACGACTTCCTCGAAGACGAATACACGATCCTCGAACCGACCACCGACCGGGTGATGGCCACATCGCTGGTGGCCAAATGGCGTTTCACCACGACCGATGTCGATTGGGAGGCGGTCTACCCGGCCATCAAACAGATCATCATCAACCGCTTCGCGACCGT
>NZ_JNYV01000043.1 GCF_000717275.1 Kitasatospora arboriphila | reverse complement strand
TGCTCGATGACGTCGAACATCTGCGCGATGCCGTCGTGCACCTCGCCGACGAGCCAGCCCTTGGCGGGGACGCCGTGCTGACCGAAGGTGAGTTCACAGGTGGCCGATACCTTGAGGCCCATCTTGTGCTCGACGTTGGTGACGTAGACGCCGTTGCGTTCGCCCAGTTCGCCGGTCTCGTGGTCGAAGTGGAACTTGGGCACGAAGAACAGTGAGAGTCCCTTGGTGCC
>NZ_JNYV01000042.1 GCF_000717275.1 Kitasatospora arboriphila | reverse complement strand
GGTGTACCTCTACACCGCATCGCACCAGGATGTGGTTGCCGCACAGCTCGTCTCGGGTGCCGACAAAGAGATGGCATTCCGCGTCAACGACCTCCTGCTTCCGATCGTCAAGGGCGTCGGCTCCGAGAAGGCATCCGAGCAGCTCATCGGATCGCTGCAGACCCTCGGTGGCTCCGGCTTCCTGCAGGACTACCCGATCGAGCAGTACATCCGCGACGCGAAGATCGACTCGCTCTACGAAGGCACCACC
>NZ_JNYV01000041.1 GCF_000717275.1 Kitasatospora arboriphila | reverse complement strand
GGTGTACCTCTACACCGCATCGCACCAGGATGTGGTTGCCGCACAGCTCGTCTCGGGTGCCGACAAAGAGATGGCATTCCGCGTCAACGACCTCCTGCTGCCGATCGTCAAGGGCGTCGGCTCCGAGAAGGCTTCCGAGCAGCTCATCGGCTCGCTGCAGACCCTCGGTGGCTCCGGCTTCCTGCAGGACTACCCGATCGAGCAGTACATCCGCGACGCGAAGATCGACTCGCTCTACGAAGGCACCACC
>NZ_JNYV01000040.1 GCF_000717275.1 Kitasatospora arboriphila | reverse complement strand
GCCTTGTACGACTTCTTGAAGGCCTCTGGAACGGTGACCGAGTGGGTCTCGGGATCGAAGACCGGTGGGTTGCGGTCGGACTCGGTGAACGAGTCGGCCAGTGGGCCTTGTGCGAGGTTGTTCACCTCCCGCAGCATGTCGATGGCGGTCTCGCGATCGAGATCGCCGAACTCACCACTCGCGAGGACCTCATCGAGTTTCAACATCTCGAAGAGGTTGAACTGGAGGTCGCGGAGATTGCTCTTGTAATG
>NZ_JNYV01000039.1 GCF_000717275.1 Kitasatospora arboriphila | reverse complement strand
AGCCGAGAACCGGGTGGTGCGGATCTATCGCGACACCCCCAGGCACGAGATCAAGGACATCAACGTCGGCAGCGCCCTTCGCGGCGACTTCGCCGCGGCCTACACCGACGGTGACCAGCGGAAGGTGCTGCCCACCGACACGCAGAAACAGACCGCTTATGCCTACGCCAAAGAAAAGGGCATCGAGTCGATCGAGAAGTACGCGCTCGAACTCGCCCGCCATTTCGTGGACGACTTCGAACCGGTGTCCGGGGCCAGGATC
>NZ_JNYV01000038.1 GCF_000717275.1 Kitasatospora arboriphila | reverse complement strand
GACGTTGGTGACGTAGACGCCGTTGCGTTCGCCCAGTTCGCCGGTCTCGTGGTCGAAGTGGAACTTGGGCACGAAGAACAGTGAGAGTCCCTTGGTGCCGGGCCGTGCGCCCTCGGGGCGGGCCAGCACCAGGTGGATGATGTTCTCGGTCATGTCCTGGTCGGCGGAGGTGATGAAGCGCTTCACGCCGTCGATGTGCCAGGTGCCGTCGTCCTGCTTGACGGCCTTGGTGCGGGCGGCGCCGACATCGGAACCGGCGTCGGGCTCGGTCAGCACCATGGTG
>NZ_JNYV01000037.1 GCF_000717275.1 Kitasatospora arboriphila | reverse complement strand
CTCGAGTTCGGCGGGCGGCACCTGGTAGCCCTTGTACTTGATGAGTTCTTTGAGCCGGTCGACGATGTAGACGCAGCCGTTCGCATCGACCCGCGCCATGTCGCCGGTGTGCAGGAACCCGTCGTCGTCGATGGTCTCCTTGGTGGCCTTGTCGTTGTTCAGGTAGCCCGCCATGACGTTCGGGCCCGCCACCCACAGCTCACCCGGCTCGCTGAGTCCTTCGGCCGGGATGTCGATCTCGTCGCCGGTGGCCGGATCGACGATCTTGTTGACCGTGTTCGGG
>NZ_JNYV01000036.1 GCF_000717275.1 Kitasatospora arboriphila | reverse complement strand
CTCGAGTTCGGCGGGCGGCACCTGGTAGCCCTTGTACTTGATGAGTTCTTTGAGCCGGTCGACGATGTAGACGCAGCCGTTCGCATCGACCCGCGCCATATCACCGGTGTGCAGGAACCCGTCGTCGTCGATGGTCTCCTTGGTGGCCTTGTCGTTGTTCAGGTAGCCCGCCATGACGTTCGGACCCGCCACCCACAGCTCACCCGGCTCGCTGAGTCCTTCGGCCGGGATGTCGATCTCGTCGCCGGTGGCCGGATCGACGATCTTGTTGACCGTGTTCGGG
>NZ_JNYV01000035.1 GCF_000717275.1 Kitasatospora arboriphila | reverse complement strand
GACGTTGGTGACGTAGACGCCGTTGCGTTCGCCCAGTTCGCCGGTCTCGTGGTCGAAGTGGAACTTGGGCACGAAGAACAGTGAGAGTCCCTTGGTGCCTGGCCGTGCGCCTTCGGGGCGGGCCAGCACCAGGTGGATGATGTTCTCGGTCATGTCCTGGTCGGCGGAGGTGATGAAGCGCTTTACGCCGTCGATGTGCCAGGTGCCGTCGTCCTGCTTGACGGCCTTGGTGCGGGCGGCGCCGACATCGGAACCGGCGTCGGGCTCGGTCAGCACCATGGTG
>NZ_JNYV01000034.1 GCF_000717275.1 Kitasatospora arboriphila | reverse complement strand
GGTTCGAGGATCGTGTATTCGTCTTCGAGGAAGTCGTGGAACTCCGAACCGGTCGACTTCAGCAGCACCAGGTCTTTGAGGCCTCCGATCACCCACGTCCGCTGGGCATCGCCCTTGCCTTCCACGGTGATGTCGGCGGTCCGGGTCTCCTGACCCTTGCGGACCCATGTGTGGTCGTGCTCGGCACCGTCGACCACGGCGCGTTCCCAGGCGTACTCCTCGACCTCGATCCTGGCCCCGGACACCGGTTCGAAGTCGTCCACGAAATGGCGGGCGAGTTCGAGCGCGTA
>NZ_JNYV01000033.1 GCF_000717275.1 Kitasatospora arboriphila | reverse complement strand
GGTTCGAGGATCGTGTATTCGTCTTCGAGGAAGTCGTGGAACTCCGAACCGGTCGACTTCAGCAGCACCAGGTCTTTGAGGCCTCCGATCACCCACGTCTGCTGGGTATCGCCCTTGCCTTCCACGGTGATGTCGGCGGTCCGGGTCTCCTGGCCCTTGCGGACCCATGTGTGGTCGTGCTCGGCACCGTTGACCACGGCGCGTTCCCAGGCGTACTCCTCGACCTCGATCCTGGCCCCGGACACCGGTTCGAAGTCGTCCACGAAATGGCGGGCGAGTTCGAGCGCGTA
>NZ_JNYV01000032.1 GCF_000717275.1 Kitasatospora arboriphila | reverse complement strand
GCCAACCGCTGACCCTGCTGGGCAGTGCGTTTGGCCCGAGCAAAGTACAGGACGTCGGCCGTGTGGTTGGCGAACACCGCCAGTGATTTGTCCGACCGCGCCGCCAACTCCAACGCATCCTTCACCGGCAGATCAACACCGGAAGCGGTGTGAGCAATACCTGCAGCCTCATCAAGCTGTTGTTTGGTCATGGTGATGATCACCTGCACCGGCAGGCCTCGATGCGAAGTGCCGAGCAGTTTGTACTCCAGAATCGTCTTCAAGATCGCCTTGAACGCATCGTGCTGACGCTGCGCCCTGCT
>NZ_JNYV01000031.1 GCF_000717275.1 Kitasatospora arboriphila | reverse complement strand
GTGGCGGTGTTGCAGGCGACGCGGGCGTTGCGGAAGGGGTTTGAGTCGGCGTTGTATTTTTATGGACCGGGTTCGATCAACTGTCTGGCCACGCGTGGTTTTCCGACGACGGGTGATTCGGGTTTCCCGGGGGAGCAGAACATCAATGATTCGTTGGCAACGTTCATCGGTGAGGGTGGGACGGTGTATTGCTGCCGGTTCGGGTTGGCGCTTCATGGTGGTCGTGAGGAGGATTTGATCGAGGGTGTGATTCCGGCTCATCCGCTTGATGTGCAGGATGCGTTGATTCACTATGCCCGTAAGGGTGCCATCATCAACTCCACCTACATGGTCTGAGG
>NZ_JNYV01000030.1 GCF_000717275.1 Kitasatospora arboriphila | reverse complement strand
CTGGTCACCGAGCTGGGTGATCGTGATGAGCATCTTGGCACCCGAGTCGGTGAGCTGCTTGGCGATCTCGGGCGCGGTGAACAGCGCGTTGACGGTGGTCGCAGTGGCGCCCGCACGCAGGATGCCGTGGAACACGAACGCAAACGCCGAGGTGTTCGGCGACAGCAATGCAACCTTGTCGCCCACCTCGATGCCACGCGCCGCCAAGGCTCCGGCGAAGGCGTTGATCCGGCCGATCAGCTCTCGGTAGGTGGTGCCCTCGGTGGCGCCGGCGTCGATCAGCGCGGTCCGATCCAGGTCCTCCTCGCTGATCGACCCGAACAACGTCTCGTAGATCGAATCC
>NZ_JNYV01000029.1 GCF_000717275.1 Kitasatospora arboriphila | reverse complement strand
CGGCACCCGAGACGAGCTGTGCGGCAACCACATCCTGGTGCGATGCGGTGTAGAGGTACACCGCGCGCAGGCCTTCGGAGTAGGCCTTCTGCAGCATCAACGACTGACGAACCTCGGGGTGACGGGTGATAGCGACGTTCTCGTTGTCGAGACCTGTGCCCTGAATCCGACCTTTGGCGTATTCGAGTGCGTTCAGGTAACCGGTGGACAGAGTCGCGATTGCCTTGGTGCCGACCATCATTCGCGCCTGCTCGATGACGTCGAACATCTGCGCGATGCCGTCGTGCACCTCGCCGACGAGCCAGCCCTTGGCGGGGACGCCGTGCTGACCGAAGGTGAGTTCACAG
>NZ_JNYV01000028.1 GCF_000717275.1 Kitasatospora arboriphila | reverse complement strand
GATCATCCCGACCGAGCCGAGTTGCGGTGGATGGGTCCGGTCACCGAAGCGACCGCCGCAGCAGCCGCGTGTGATGCGGTGATCACCTCGATCACCCTCGACGGTCAGCAGGTGCCGATCGACCTGAGCCCACCCAAACGCCTGTTCACCGGACCAGTGCGCAAAGCAATCATCATCCGCGATACCTGCTGCATCAAATGCGGGGCACCGGCAACCTGGTCAGACTGCCACCACATCGTGCACTGGGCCGACGGCGGACCCACCACCCTGAACAATGGGTGCCTCCTCTGCCGGACCTGCCACCGGGCCGTGCACCACACCGACTGGGACATCATCATGGGCGCCGACC
>NZ_JNYV01000027.1 GCF_000717275.1 Kitasatospora arboriphila | reverse complement strand
GGCCGACTCGTTCACCGAGTCCGACCGCAACCCACCGGTCTTCGATCCCGAGACCCACTCGGTCACCGTTCCAGAGGCCTTCAAGAAGTCGTACAAGGCTCTGACGGACGGCGGCTGGGACAAGCTCGGCATCGACGAAGAACTCGGCGGCCTGCCGACCCCGCGGTCGCTGTACTGGGCCATCGGTGAACTGATCCTCGGCGCCAACCCGGCCACGTTCATGTACGCCGCCGGCGCCGGCTTCTCCAACATCTTCTACAACAACGGCACCGAAGAGCAGAAGAAGTGGGCTGCCATCAGCTCCGAGCGCGGCTGGGGCGCCACCATGGTGCTGACCGAGCCCGACGCCGGTTCCGATGTC
>NZ_JNYV01000026.1 GCF_000717275.1 Kitasatospora arboriphila | reverse complement strand
GGCCGACTCGTTCACCGAGTCCGACCGCAACCCACCGGTCTTCGATCCCGAGACCCACTCGGTCACCGTTCCAGAGGCCTTCAAGAAGTCGTACAAGGCCCTGACCGACGGCGGCTGGGACAAGCTCGGCATCGACGAAGAACTCGGCGGCCTGCCGACCCCGCGGTCGCTGTACTGGGCCATCGGCGAGCTGATCCTCGGCGCCAACCCGGCCACGTTCATGTACGCCGCCGGCGCCGGCTTCTCCAACATCTTCTACAATAACGGCACCGAAGAGCAGAAGAAGTGGGCTGCCATCAGCTCCGAGCGCGGCTGGGGCGCCACCATGGTGCTGACCGAGCCCGACGCCGGTTCCGATGTC
>NZ_JNYV01000025.1 GCF_000717275.1 Kitasatospora arboriphila | reverse complement strand
CGGCACCCGAGACGAGCTGTGCGGCAACCACATCCTGGTGCGATGCGGTGTAGAGGTACACCGCGCGCAGGCCTTCGGAGTAGGCCTTCTGCAGCATCAGCGATCGGCGAACATCCGGGTGGTGCGTGATGGCCACGCGCGGTGCGGCCTTGTCGGTCATCTGGGTCATGTCGGCGCCCTGGATACGCTCTTTGGCGTATTCGAGTGCGTTCAGGTAACCGGTGGACAGAGTCGCGATTGCCTTGGTGCCGACCATCATTCGTGCGTGCTCGATGACGTCGAACATCTGCGCGATGCCGTCGTGCACCTCGCCGACGAGCCAGCCCTTGGCGGGGACGCCGTGCTGACCGAAGGTGAGTTCACAG
>NZ_JNYV01000024.1 GCF_000717275.1 Kitasatospora arboriphila | reverse complement strand
TGTAGATGAACGAACCCTTGGCACCCGTGCGCTCGGGATAAGGCCGAACCGGAGCCACCTGAGTGGTGGGCTGGTCTACCGCGGTCACTGATCCTCCTGTGGCCGATCTGCTCATCTGTGTGTTGGGCAGCATGACGTGAAACTCAGCTGATCGTAAACCCTCACACCCTCATGAGCCGAGCCGGTCCTACGAACTGTCGTAGCGCGTCGTGACCAGCCGGCCCGGAAGACCGCACACAACACCGCGGCGGCACTGGTAACCCAGCGCCGCCGCGGTGTAGAAGAATTCAGTTGTGCCTGGTCAGCTCGGATCAGGATCCGTCGACGACTCGTGCGTGCCGACTGTCAGAGGATCGCGCTTCTTCTCTTCGGCTTTTTCGCTGGCATGGCCGACGTGTGCTTCTTCACGCATCCGGTCGACCATGTGCGGGTAATGC
>NZ_JNYV01000023.1 GCF_000717275.1 Kitasatospora arboriphila | reverse complement strand
TTCTCCGGCAGCGACCCCGCACCGACCCTCGCCCAGTTCCAGACCTACGTACGCGACGGCGAGGTCCGCTACTACCTGGCCAACGGAGCCGGCGGAACCCGCCGCTCCGGCAACCGCGGCCCATCCATCAGCACCTGGGTCTCCACCCACTACACCGCGACCATCATCGGCAACACCACCGTCTACGACCTGACCAGCCCCAAACCAAACTGACCACAGAGATCCCCGTATTACATCCAGCTGGCGGGGAACGGGCCTTGGCAAAGCCTTGCCCGGGCCTCCACTATCCGAAGTAGCATCAACGGTCATGACTGTGTTGACTGGCGATCGCCTGCCATCCGTCCTGGCCGCCGGTGTCGCCGCCCTGATCGGGGTTACCGGCGCTGGTGTGCTCAGCGTGGCGCCCGCATCCGCGGCCGCTCAGAAGCCGTCGCCCGGGTCCGCGGGGCTCGGCGACCGGCTGTACCCGACGCTCGGAAACGGCGGGTACGAC
>NZ_JNYV01000022.1 GCF_000717275.1 Kitasatospora arboriphila | reverse complement strand
ACCACCGTCAACGCGCTGTTCACCGCGCCCGAGATCGCCAAGCAGCTCACCGACTCGGGTGCCAAGATGCTCATCACGATCACCCAGCTCGGTGACCAGGCCAAGGCGGCAGCAGCGCAGGTCGGTCTGCCCGAGAGCGCGGTGATCTTGCTGAACGGGCCCGGAGAGGCCGAGAGCCCTCACCCGAACGCGCTCGATCTGCTGGGTGCCGGCCTTGCGGCACCGGACGTCAGCTTCGACCCGGCCACCCATCTTGCGGTCCTGCCGTACAGCTCGGGCACCACCGGCAACCCCAAGGGTGTGATGTTGACCCATCGCAACCTGGTCGCCAACGTGGCGCAGAGCCAGCCGCTGCTGAACATGTCCCACGACGACTCGGTCCTCGCGGTGCTGCCGTTCTTCCACATCTACGGGATGACGGTGCTGCTCAACCTCGCGCTGTACAACCGGGCGAGGCTCGTGGTGATGCCGCGTTTCGATCTGGTGCAGTTCCTCGAATCCATCCAGAACTACAAGTGCAGCTATGTGTTCATCGCGCCGCCCGTGGCGGTCGCGCTGGCCAAGCACCCGCTGATCGACGACTACGACCTGTCGTCGGTCAACACCATCATGTCGGGTGCCGCGCCACTGGACGAGGTGCTGGGCAATGCTGTCGCCAAGCGCCTGAACACCCGGGTCATCCAGGGCTACGGCATGAGCGAGCTGAGCCCGGTCAGCCACGCCATGCCCAGCAAACCCGGCGACGGCCCGGAGGCGCCGCTGTCGTCGTGCGGTTGGCCCATCCCGAACACGGTCAACAAGATCGTCGATCCGGCCACCGGCGACGAGATCGACATCCCGGCCGAAGGACTCAGCGAGCCGGGTGAGCTGTGGGTGGCGGG
>NZ_JNYV01000021.1 GCF_000717275.1 Kitasatospora arboriphila | reverse complement strand
GGCCGGTGGTGTTCACCAGTTGAGGGTTTTGAGGACGAGTCGGCGCAGGGTCCGGGGGTTGTGGTCGATTTGTCCGACACGGGCGTGCTGGACGGCGAGGTTGTTGAATAGGACGAGGTCGTTGTTGGTGTAGTGGTGCATGTAGGTGTTGGCGTCGTCGTAGATGGCGGCGAAGAGTGTTTGCAGAAGTTCTTCGCCTTCGGTGGAGTTTGGCCCGTATTCGACTATGTGGCTGGTGTTGAACTCGTTGACGAAGAGCGCCTTTTTGCCGCTGTGGGGGACGGTGATGACGATGGGGTGCTCGGTTGCCTGCACGGTGGATAGGTCGGCTCCGTCGGGGTAGTTCGACAGTTTCATTCGCTTTTGTTCGGCATCGGCGTCAGCGGTGTCGAACATGTTGTAGGCATGCAGGTTGTCGATCTTGTCTTTGATGTCCTGGGGCAGGTTGTCGTAGGCGCGAACGGTGTTGGCGAACGCTGTGGGCGGCGATGTTGGGGAGACGTCTTGGGCGTAGAGGCAGGTGCCGGCGGCGATGTCCTGGCGGTAGGCGCCGTCGTTATGGAAGAGCAGTCGACGACTGCCTGCGAGCGACGGGTTGTTCTCGATGACGTTGGACAGGTATTCCACGGTGGTGCCCCACCGGAAGGTGTGCAGCTCGCCGAGTGAGGTCACGAACCGGTCCTGATCCTCGTCGGCTAGTTCCTGACCTCGCACGATGACGAAACCGCCGTTGTCGAACGACTCGCGTAACGTCGCGATCTCGTCATCGTTGAATGGGGCGTTCATATTCAGATCGGTCAGCTCGATGCCTACTGGCGCGTCTAAGGGGGTGGCTTTCATAGGAGTGTCCTTCCACTTATGGAACGTCGGCGGGTTCCCGATTCTCGGGAAGCAGCGCGGGAGAGATGTTCAGTACTGCTGATCGATGACCATGATCACAGTAAGCACTTTTTGGGGACCGCGCAACAGGTTGACGGGACTTACCCCGCCAACC
>NZ_JNYV01000020.1 GCF_000717275.1 Kitasatospora arboriphila | reverse complement strand
CAGGAGGATCAGTGACCGCGGTAGACCAGCCCACCACTCAGGTGGCTCCGGTTCGGCCTTATCCCGAGCGCACGGGTGCCAAGGGTTCGTTCATCTACAAGATGTTGACGACGACCGATCACAAGATGCTGGGCATCATGTATTTGGTTGCGTGTTTTGCGTTTTTCCTCATCGGTGGCTTGATGGCGTTGCTGATGCGTACTGAGTTGACGGCGCCTGGTCTGCAGTTCTTGTCGACTGAGCAGTACAACCAGTTGTTCACCATGCATGGCACGGTGATGTTGTTGATGTATGCGACGCCGATTGTGATCGGGTTTGCCAACGTGGTGTTGCCGTTGCAGATCGGTGCGCCGGATGTGGCGTTCCCGCGGTTGAATGCGTTCAGTTTTTGGTTGTTCGTGTTCGGTTCGACGGTGGCGATTGCCGGGTTCATCACTCCGGGTGGTGCGGCTGACTTCGGTTGGACTGCGTACACGCCGTTGACTGATGCGGTGCATTCGCCGGGTCCGGGTGCGGATATGTGGATTTTGGGTCTGGGTGTGTCGGGTCTGGGCACGATTTTGGGTGCGGTGAACATGATCACGACGGTGGTGTGTTTGCGTGCGCCGGGTATGACGATGTTCCGGATGCCGATTTTCACTTGGAACATTTTGGTGACGAGTGTGCTGATCTTGTTGGCGTTCCCGTTGTTGACGGCGGCGTTGATGGGGTTGGAGGTTGATCGGCAGTTCGGGGCGCATCTGTATGACCCGTCCAATGGTGGTGCAATTTTGTGGCAGCACTTGTTCTGGTTCTTCGGTCATCCCGAGGTGTACATCATTGCGTTGCCGTTCTTCGGGATCGTGTCGGAGATCTTCCCGGTCTTCTCTCGTAAGCCGATCTTCGGCTACTCGACACTTGTCTATGCGACGTTGGCGATTGCAGCTCTGTCGGTGGCGGTGTGGGCGCACCACATGTATGCCACGGGGGCGGTGCTGTTGCCGTTCTTCTCGTTCATGACGTTCATCATCGCGGTGCCGACGGGTGTGAAGTTCTTCAACTGGATCGGGACGATGTGGAAGGGTCACATCACGTTCGAGACGCCGATGCTGTTTTCGGTGGGCTTTTTGGTGACGTTCTTGTTCGGTGGTCTGACCGGTGTGTTGCTGGCGAGCCCGCCGTTGGATTTCCACCTGTCTGACAGTTACTTCGTGGTGGCGCACTTCCATTACGTGTTGTTCGGCACGATCGTGTTCGCGACGTATGCCGGTATCTATTTCTGGTTCCCGAAGATGACTGGCCGGATGCTTGATGAGCGTTTGGGCAAGATCCACTTCTGGTTGACGATGATTGGTTTCCACACCACGTTCTTGGTGCAGCACTGGTTGGGTAACGAGGGTATGCCGCGTCGGTATGCCGATTATCTGTCCACCGATGGATTCACCTCGTTGAACATCGTGTCGACGGTGGGTGCGTTCATTCTGGGTGCGTCGACGTTGCCGTTCTTGTGGAATGTGTTCCGTAGCTACCGGTATGGCGAGGTGGTGACGGTGGATGATCCGTGGGGCTTTGGTAACTCGTTGGAGTGGGCGACCAGTTGCCCGCCTCCGCGGCACAACTTCACCGAGTTGCCGCGGATCCGTTCGGAGCGTCCGGCGTTCGAGTTGCATTACCCGCACATGGTCGACCGGATGCGTGAAGAAGCACACGTCGGCCATGCCAGCGAAAAAGCCGAAGAGAAGAAGCGCGATCCTCTGACAGTCGG
>NZ_JNYV01000019.1 GCF_000717275.1 Kitasatospora arboriphila | reverse complement strand
GTGTGTTCTTTGAGAACTCGATAGTGTGTCGATGGATTGTTAGTGCCAATTTAGGTGCTGCATTTCTGTCACGGATGAGGCCCTTTCGGGGTTTGGTTGGTGGTGGGGTGTGGTGCCGGCATTAGTTAGATATTTTATTTTGATTCCATCGCAGGTTTTGAGTCCTGTGGTGGTGTCAGTTTTTGTTTGGTTGGGATTGTGAAATCTCTTCAGGACATATTTTTTTGAAAGGCACCTTTGGTGTTCTTTTGGAAGGTTTTCATGGAGAGTTTGATCCTGGCTCAGGACGAACGCTGGCGGCGTGCTTAACACATGCAAGTCGAACGATGAAGCCAGCTTGCTGGTGGATTAGTGGCGAACGGGTGAGTAACACGTGGGTGATCTGCCCCAAACTTTGGGATAAGCCTGGGAAACTGGGTCTAATACCGAATATGACCGATACTCGCATGGGTGTTGGTGGAAAGCTCCGGCGGTTTGGGATGGGCCCGCGGCCTATCAGCTTGTTGGTGGGGTAATGGCCTACCAAGGCGACGACGGGTAGCCGGCCTGAGAGGGCGACCGGCCACACTGGGACTGAGACACGGCCCAGACTCCTACGGGAGGCAGCAGTGGGGAATATTGCACAATGGGCGCAAGCCTGATGCAGCGACGCCGCGTGAGGGATGACGGCCTTCGGGTTGTAAACCTCTTTCACCAGGGACGAAGCGAAAGTGACGGTACCTGGAGAAGAAGCACCGGCCAACTACGTGCCAGCAGCCGCGGTAATACGTAGGGTGCGAGCGTTGTCCGGAATTACTGGGCGTAAAGAGCTCGTAGGCGGTTTGTCGCGTCGTTCGTGAAAACTTGGGGCTTAACTCCAAGCGTGCGGGCGATACGGGCAGACTTGAGTACTACAGGGGAGACTGGAATTCCTGGTGTAGCGGTGAAATGCGCAGATATCAGGAGGAACACCGGTGGCGAAGGCGGGTCTCTGGGTAGTAACTGACGCTGAGGAGCGAAAGCGTGGGTAGCGAACAGGATTAGATACCCTGGTAGTCCACGCCGTAAACGGTGGGTACTAGGTGTGGGTTCCTTTTCACGGGATCCGTGCCGTAGCTAACGCATTAAGTACCCCGCCTGGGGAGTACGGCCGCAAGGCTAAAACTCAAAGGAATTGACGGGGGCCCGCACAAGCGGCGGAGCATGTGGATTAATTCGATGCAACGCGAAGAACCTTACCTGGGTTTGACATACACCAGAAAGCCATAGAGATATGGCCCCCCTTGTGGTTGGTGTACAGGTGGTGCATGGCTGTCGTCAGCTCGTGTCGTGAGATGTTGGGTTAAGTCCCGCAACGAGCGCAACCCTTGTCCTGTGTTGCCAGCACGTAATGGTGGGGACTCGCAGGAGACTGCCGGGGTCAACTCGGAGGAAGGTGGGGATGACGTCAAGTCATCATGCCCCTTATGTCCAGGGCTTCACACATGCTACAATGGCCGGTACAGAGGGCTGCGATACCGTGAGGTGGAGCGAATCCCTTAAAGCCGGTCTCAGTTCGGATCGGGGTCTGCAACTCGACCCCGTGAAGTCGGAGTCGCTAGTAATCGCAGATCAGCAACGCTGCGGTGAATACGTTCCCGGGCCTTGTACACACCGCCCGTCACGTCATGAAAGTTGGTAACACCCGAAGCCGGTGGCCCAACCCCTTGTGGGAGGGAGCCGTCGAAGGTGGGATTGGCGATTGGGACGAAGTCGTAACAAGGTAGCCGTACCGGAAGGTGCGGCTGGATCACCTCCTTTCTAAGGAGCAACATAAACTGCGGTCGATGGGTTGCTTTGTACCAGCCCCTCTTGCTGCTTTGGCAGTGGGTGTGATCGTGGTGGCCCCGCTTCACAGGCGAATGTTCTGTGGTGGGAGCTCATGGGTGAAACGCTAACAATGTCGGGGTCTTCGGTTTCGGAGGTTCTGATGCTCATGTCTGCGAGGACGTGGGGCATTGACACACTATTGGGTCCTGAGGGAACACACTGTGATGGTGGGTTTGCTCTGGATTTAACGATGATGCCGGCTGATGCGGGTGCCTGTTATCGCGGAGGGGTGAAGATTCTTCTGCGGGGTGCCGGTTGGTGGGTGTGTGTTGTTTGAGAATTGCACAGTGGATGCGAGCATCTTTATTTTGTTTTGATAATGTTTGTAAGTGTGTAAGAGCGTACGGTGGATGCCTTGGCACCAGGAGCCGATGAAGGACGTAGGAGGCTGCGATAAGCCTCGGGGAGCTGTCAACCGAGCTGTGATCCGAGGGTGTCCGAATGGGGAAACCCAGCACGAGTGATGTCGTGTTACCCGCATCTGAATATATAGGGTGTGTGGAGGGAACGTAGGGAAGTGAAACATCTCAGTACCTACAGGAAGAGAAAACAACATGTGATTCCGTGAGTAGTGGCGAGCGAAAGCGGATGAGGCTAAACCATGGATGTGTGATAGCCGGCGGGCGTTGCATTCGTGGGGTTGTGGGATCCATTGTGTCAATTCTGCCGGGTTGGCCAACAGTGAGAAATCGTTGTGTTAGGCGAAGTGGTCTGGAACGGCCTGTCGTAGAGGGTGAGAATCCCGTAGCCGAAAATGTGACGACTGTTGATATGGACACCCAAGTAGCAGCGGGCCCGTGAAATCTGCTGTGAATCTGTCGGGACCACCCGATAAGCCTGAATACTCCCTGGTGACCGATAGCGGACTAGTACCGTGAGGGAAAGGTGAAAAGTACCCCGGGAGGGGAGTGAAATAGTACCTGAAACCGTGCGCTTACAATCCGTCAAAGCTGATGCAGTCTTTAGTGGCTGGTTGGTGATGGCGTGCCTTTTGAAGAATGAGCCTGCGAGTTAGTGCTCGGTGGCGAGGTTAACCCGTGTGGGGTAGCCGTAGCGAAAGCGAGTCCGAATAGGGCGTCAGAGTCGCCGGGTCTAGACCCGAAGCGGAGTGATCTACCCATGGCCAGGTTGAAGCGACGGTAAGACGTCGTGGAGGACCGAACCCACTTCAGTTGAAAATGGAGGGGATGAGCTGTGGGTAGGGGTGAAAGGCCAATCAAACTCCGTGATAGCTGGTTCTCCCCGAAATGCATTTAGGTGCAGCGTCGCATGTTTCTCGCTGGAGGTAGAGCTACTGGATGGCCGATGGGCCCTACAAGGTTACTGACGTCAGCCAAACTCCGAATGCCAGTGAGTGAGAGTGCGGCAGTGAGACTGCGGGCGATAAGGTTCGTAGTCGAGAGGGAAACAGCCCAGATCGCCGGCTAAGGCCCCTAAGCGTGTACTAAGTGGAAAAGGATGTGGGGTCGCGAAGACAACCAGGAGGTTGGCTTAGAAGCAGCCACCCTTGAAAGAGTGCGTAATAGCTCACTGGTCAAGTGATCCTGCGCCGACAATGTAGCGGGGCTCAAGTACACCGCCGAAGCCGCGGCACTCACACGATAGCCCGTCTTTTTCCTGCGGGGGAAAGACTAGGTGTGTGGGTGGGTAGGGGAGCGTCCTGCATCCATGGAAGCATCGGAGTGATCCAGGTGTGGAGGGTGTGGGAGTGAGAATGCAGGCATGAGTAGCGAAAGCGAAGTGAGAAACTTCGCCGCCGAATGACCAAGGGTTCCTGGGCCAGGCTAATCCGCCCAGGGTGAGTCGGGACCTAAGGCGAGGCCGACAGGCGTAGTCGATGGACAACGGGTTGATATTCCCGTACCCGTGTAGTCGCGTCCGTGATGAATCAGCAGTACTAACCATCCTGAAGATCAAGGGTTACCTTCGGGTTTCGTTTGGTTGGATGCATGGGACCTTTGCTGGTAGTAGTCAAGCGATGGGGTGACGCAGGAAGGTGGTGGGGCCAGTCAGTGGTTGTACTGGTGTAAGCCTGTAGGGAGAGATATAGGCAAATCCGTGTCTCACATATCCTGAGAGGTGATGCGTAGCCGAATGAGGCGAATTCCATGATCCTATGCTGCCGAGAAAAGCCTCTAGCGAGTGGCGACACGGCCCGTACCCCAAACCAACACAGGTGGTCAGGTAGAGAATACTAAGGCGATCGAGAGAACTGTGGTTAAGGAACTCGGCAAAATGCCCCCGTAACTTCGGGAGAAGGGGGACCACGTCTGGTGATCAACTTTTCGTTGTGAGCTGGGTGTGGTCGCAGAGACCAGAGAGAAGCGACTGTTTACTAAAAACACAGGTCCGTGCGAAGTCGTAAGACGATGTATACGGACTGACGCCTGCCCGGTGCTGGAAGGTTAAGAGGACCGGTTAACACTTCGGTGTGAAGCTGAGAATTTAAGCCCCAGTAAACGGCGGTGGTAACTATAACCATCCTAAGGTAGCGAAATTCCTTGTCGGGTAAGTTCCGACCTGCACGAATGGCGTAACGACTTCTCTGCTGTCTCAACCACAGACTCGGCGAAATTGCATTACGAGTAAAGATGCTCGTTACGCGCGGCAGGACGAAAAGACCCCGGGACCTTCACTATAGCTTGGTATTGGTGTTCGGTTCGGTTTGTGTAGGATAGGTGGGAGACTGTGAAGCATGCACGCCAGTGTGTGTGGAGTCGTTGTTGAAATACCACTCTGATCGTATTGGATATCTAACCTCGGACCATGATCTGGTTCAGGGACAGTGCCTGGTGGGTAGTTTAACTGGGGCGGTTGCCTCCTAAAATGTAACGGAGGCGCCCAAAGGTTCCCTCAGCCTGGTTGGCAATCAGGTGTTGAGTGTAAGTGCACAAGGGAGCTTGACTGTGAGACGTACATGTCGAGCAGGGACGAAAGTCGGGACTAGTGATCCGGCACCGGCAAGTGGAAGCGGTGTCGCTCAACGGATAAAAGGTACCCCGGGGATAACAGGCTGATCTTCCCCAAGAGTCCATATCGACGGGATGGTTTGGCACCTCGATGTCGGCTCGTCGCATCCTGGGGCTGGAGTAGGTCCCAAGGGTTGGGCTGTTCGCCCATTAAAGCGGCACGCGAGCTGGGTTTAGAACGTCGTGAGACAGTTCGGTCTCTATCCGCCGCGCGCGTAAGAAACTTGAGGAAACCTGTCCCTAGTACGAGAGGACCGGGACGGACGAACCTCTGGTGTGCCAGTTGTCCTACCAAGGGCACCGCTGGTTAGCTACGTTCGGAAGGGATAACCGCTGAAAGCATCTAAGCGGGAAGCCTGTTCCAAGATGAGGTTTCTCACCCTCTTAGCAGGGGTAAGGCCCCCCACAGACCATGGGGTAGATAGGCCAGAACTGGAAGCCCGGTAACGGGTGCAGGTGACTGGTACTAATCGGCCGAGGACTTACAACCAAAACAAATAACACTTGTTTCGCATCCACTGTGCAATATCTGAAACAACACACACATCTCAAAAAAAGATAAACAGGCCAGA
>NZ_JNYV01000018.1 GCF_000717275.1 Kitasatospora arboriphila | reverse complement strand
CTCGCCGTCCAGCACGCCCGTGTCGGACAAATCGACCACAACCCCCGGACCCTGCGCCGACTCGTCCTCAAAACCCTCAACTGGTGAACACCACCGGCCGCATCACCGCCCACCATGCCAGTGATTCACCTGGCGGTGGGAGGCCCCAAATCGATATCTTAAGGGCCAAGCGAGTCGTGCCGGGTGTGTCTGCCAATCTGTCGGCCGGCTCTTGCTTTTCGTTGCTTAAACAGTAATGTGAGTCACATGAATAGTCCTAACATAGGCATGTTTACACCGGCTGGAGCGCGCCGCCGAACTGAAGGAGAAACAACCGTGAACGAGCACATTGTCGCGACGCCCGTGACTGAAACATCCGGGCGCGGGCGTCTATTCGGCCGCGTGGCCCTCGTCGGTGGGGGTGGTGGTGGAATCGGCCGAGCGGTGGCCCAGCTCTTCGTCAGCGAAGGAGCTTCGGTCGTCGTCGCCGACCGACCAGAATCTGACGGCAAGAGCGTAGCCGAATCTCTTGGGATCCACGGGGAGTTCGCCGAGGTTGATGTTCGTAGCTCGTCCGATTGGGCGGCCGCTGTGGATCTTTCGCAGAGTCGATTCGGAACCCCGCCCGACATCTTCGTCCAGGTTGCGGGCGTGATGGTCGGCGGTGCCGTTGACTCCGCGACAGAGGAATCGGTCCGCCTTGCTCTCGACGTCAATGCAGTTGGCAACTTCCTTGGCATTCAGGCCGTCATTCCCGGCATGAAAGGACAGCGGCGAGGATCGATCGTGATCGTAACGTCGATGGCCGGCGTGTCCTACGGCGTCGCTGGTCTAACACCATACTCGATGAGCAAAGCTGCTGCTTCCGCTCTGGTCCAATGCGCCGCTCTCGACCTGGGCAAGCACGGAATCCGGGTTAATTCGGTTGTCCCCGGCCAGATCGACACCCCCATGTCACGAAATGCAGGTGTCTCCCCCGATCCGTCGTTCTTCGCCAAAATGCCAATCCCCCGAGTTGGTCAACCTCGAGACGTCGCTCATGCGGCGCTGTACCTGTCGAGTGATGAGAGTTCGTGGGTCACAGGAACTCATCTTCTCGTCGACGGCGGAATGGACGCCGGTCCTGTCTTGGGATGAGAAGCACCGACAGAATAGCTCGTAAGGACTGCGCCACATCAGATTTGTCCACAGAATCAAAATAGGAGTGATATATGAGCGACCAAGCACTGCTGGTCATGGATTTTCAGCCGGTCATCCTGGGAGCCGTCGGCGGCGACGACAGCCCCGCACTGGCCGCTGCAAAGAAGGCGGTTAAGGCAGCACGCAAGAAGAATGTGCCGGTTATCTTCGTGCGGGTTGCCTTCCGTCCCGGATACCCGGAGATCAATCCGGAGAATAAAGGCTTCGCTCCACTCGCGGCCTACGGTGACGTCTTCGTTGAAACCGAGGCAACGGCACAGGTCCATCCCAGTCTTGCACCGACGGACACAGAGGTCATCGTTACCAAACGGCGGATGAGCCCATTCGCCGGCAGCGACCTTTCAGCAGTCATTGGGGGAATGGGGATAAACCACCTCGTTCTGGCGGGGGTCACCACTAGCGGCGTAGTCCTCTCGACCATCCGCCACGCGTGCGACGCGGACTTCGAGCTGACAGTTCTCGCTGATGCGTGTGCGGACAATGACGAGGAAGTCCACAAAGTTTTGATCGAGAAGGTCTTTCCAGCTCACGCGGAGGTCATCGACACGGAGACTTGGACGGCTTCTCTCTAGTACTGGCCCCTCGTTCCGGTAGAAGTGACCGTGGAACCACCTAAGTCGGGGACGGTTGCCTACCGTCCCCGACTTTCGGTTTAGATTTAGCTTGCCTGCGTGGCTGCAGTCATGTCGAGCGCAATATCAACGATCATGTCCTCTTGGCCACCAACTAGCTTGCGGCGTCCCGCCTCCATCAGGATGGTCCTGACATCGATTCCGTAACGAACGCTCGCGGCTTCCGCGTGACGAAGAAAGCTCGAGTAAACACCCGCATAGCCCAAGGTCAACGTCTCTCGGTCGACCCGAACTGGACGGTCCTGCAACGGCCGAACGATGTCGTCCGCCGCATCCTGGAGGGCGAACACGTCGCAGCCATGCTTCCAACCATGTATGTCCGCGACAGCGATGAACGCTTCAATGGGGCAGTTACCCGCCCCGGCGCCGTGGCCAGCGAGTGAGGCATCCACGCGGTGCACACCGTTTTCCACTGCCACGATCGAATTCGCGACCGACAAAGACAGGTTCTCATGGGCGTGAATACCGATTTCGGTGCTTGCATCGAGGACGTCGCGGTAGGCAAGCACCCGATCCTTAACACCATCCATAGTGAGCCGGCCACCAGAATCGGTGACGTACACACAGTGAGCGCCATAGCTTTCCATCATTTTCGCCTGCTCAGCGAGCCTCTCCGGAGACGCCATGTGGCTCATCATCAGGAAGCCCGAGACGTCCATCCCGATCTCGCGCGCCTTTGCAATATGCTGGGCTGACACGTCCGCCTCGGTGCAATGGGTCGCTACACGAACCGACCGGACCCCCAGATCGTAGGCATGCTTTAGCTCTTCGATAGTGCCCACTCCCGGCAGGAGCAGTGTTGTCAGGCGCGCGTTCTTAATGTTCGCAGCGGCCGCCTCCAGCCACTCCCAGTCCGTGTTGGACCCAGGGCCGTAGTTCACTGACCCACCGGCCAGACCATCGCCATGTGCGACCTCAATCGCGTCTACACCGGAGGCGTCGAGCGCCGCAACGATCAAACCCACCTTTTCTGGCGTGATTCGGTGCCGCACGGCGTGCATCCCGTCACGCAAGGTCACATCCTGTACAAATACTGTGGTTTGACCCATTACGCTACCTCTTCCTTCTTCTGAGCGATCCGCTCGGCGACCTGCAATCCTGCAGATGTCATGATGTCGAGATTTCCCGCGTATGCCGGGAGATAGTGTGCCGCCCCTGCAACCTCGAGAAAGACCGATACCTGATGGGTCGGCGTCGTGGTCGAGTCCGCCGGCAACAGTGTGTGCACCGGTTGATCCTTAGGGATCGCGTTGATCTGGATTTCCTGCTTGAGTCGGTAGCCCGGCACATAGGCGGCAACGTCACCCACCATCTTTTCGATCGACCGCCGAATCTCTTGATGGGTGGACTCGTCCAGCGCGTCGACAAGGCAGAAGACTGTGTCGCGCATAATCAGGGGCGGCTCGGCCGGGTTCAAGATAATGACAGCCTTGCCACGCTGGGCGCCGCCAACTGAACAAATGGCCTTCGACGTCGTCTCAGTGAATTCGTCGATGTTGGCCCGGGTGCCCGGACCTGCCGACCGCGACGAGATCGACGCGACTATCTCGGCATAGGCCACCGTCGCAATCCGAGACACTGCCGCAACGATTGGGATCGTGGCCTGGCCACCGCAGGTCACCATGTTGACGTTCGGTGCGTCGATGTGGTTATCGATGTTAACCGCCGGGACCACAAACGGTCCAAGGGCCGCGGGGGTCAGATCGATCATCCGCTTTCCTAAGGGGGCAAGGCGCGCGTTGTTTACTTCATGCGCCTTGGCGGACGTTGCGTCGAACACGATCTCGATTTCGTCGAAACTGTCCATCTTCATAAGGCCTTCGACGCCTTCATGGGTGGTGGGTACGCCCTGGGCGGCCGCCCTCGCGAGCCCGTCCGATTTGGCGTCAATTCCCACCATCGCACCCATCTCCAGGTACTGCGAGTTCTGCAGGACCTTGACCATCAGGTCGGTGCCTATGTTGCCCGACCCGATTATCGCAACCTTTGTCTTCTTAGGCCGGGTGGTCTCGTCTTGACTCATCGTATGCCCCTTAAATAGTTGGTTTCGTTGAAAAATGGGCGGTGACCGACCCGAGTCCGCTGATTTCCGCGGTAACTGTCGATCCCGGATTAATTGCGCACATGGGGCCGAGAGCACCCGATAGGATGACCTGGCCGGCCCGTAGCGGTTCGCCGAACTCACGAGCACGACGGGCCAGCCACGTCAATGCGTGGAGCGGGTCACCGAGGCAAGCCGCGCCGTCGCCAGCCGACACGAGCTCGCCATCGATGGTCATGGTCATCTGAACCTCAACCGGGGCGACCTCCTCCAGAGTCCGCCGTGTCGTTCCGAGTACGTAGACTCCACTTGAGGCATTGTCAGCAACCGTGTCGGCAAAGGTGATGTCCCATTCGGCAATCCGGCTGTCGACGATCTCGAGTGCTGCAGTCGCATAGGCCACGGCTGCCCTACATTGATCGACGTCGAGATTGCCTGTCGCCAGATCACGGTCGAGCACAAACGCCACTTCTGCCTCGGCCTTAGGCTGCAGCAGCTCGTCCATCGAGATACAGGCGCCGTCCACGTAGGCCATGTCGTCAAAGAGAACTCCAAAGTCAGGTTGATCGACTCCAAGTTGCACCTGGACAGCTTCTGAGGTGGCGCCGATCTTGCGACCAACTACGGCGCTACCGTTAGCCTGCCGTCTGGCGTTGTACAGCGTCTGGACTCGATATGCGGAGACGACGTCGTCAGGTCCGATCAAGTCGCTGATCGGAGCGCATGGGACTCGGGACCGAAATGCCTCCGTGAGGCGATTGGCGGCCGCTTTAACTGACGATTCGATCGACGACGATCCAGCTGGAGAAGAAGGTCGGGTACTCATGGCCCACTTTCACTTGGTTTAATATGGTTATATTCACCCTGGTACTGCGTTAAAGTCGAGGGCAGCGTTCCACTCAGCGGAATGGTGGACCTCAGCATTTCGGAGGCACTACGGATGCCGGAAACTTCTCAGTTAGATTTGGCGACCGTTCTGGGAAAGGCGATCGCGCTACTTTTGGCCTTCCGCGCCGAGGACGAGGCAGTCTCGCTCGCAGAACTCGCCGAACGGACTAGCTTTCCTAAGACAACAGTCCACCGGCTGGCTGGTCAACTGGTGTCAGCGCGCCTGCTCGCAACGTCGACTAGGGGCTACCGACTGGGAAGTGGGTTGTTCGAACTGGGCATGAGGGCCTCGCCCGAACGCGGATTGCTCGAAGTGGCAGTGCCGTTCATGCAAGATCTCTACGCCCGCACCCAGGAGACGGTACACCTTGGCGTGCTCGACGGTACCGAGGTCGTCTACGTCTCCAAAATTGGCGGACATCGACAGGCCGCGTCCCCGTCTCGAATTGGAGGACGAATGCCGTTGTACTGCACGGCAATCGGAAAGGCTCTGCTGGCCAGTTCTGCCGATGGCTTCATTGGCGAGCTACTCTCGGGCCCACTGCCACGACGAACACCCCACACAATAGTTGCGCCGGGGATGCTGCGACGACAACTGGACAAGGTCGCCGATGACGGTGTCGCATTCGAGTTCGAAGAGTCGACAATTGGAATCGCATGCCTGGGCGCCCCGATTCTTGATCGCGATGAGGCTCCTCTGGCCGCCATCAGTGTCACCGGGCCCACGACACGATTCCGACCCACTCAGCACGTAGCCGCAGTGCGCGCGGCCGCGGCGGGCGTCACGTCAACGCTCGCACGGCGTTCGCTTATCGTTGAATTGCGACCGACGAGCGCGGTACATCAGTCTTCTGACTGATGTGATGGCTTAACTCGGGTGTCTTGGTTTGGTGACCTTACCCCAGCGCGGTTCAGCTCGGCGATGACGCATCATAAGCGAACAATGGCTTCGGGCGTGGTGAAGTTCACTGATTTGATCTCAACAAACTCCTGAATTCCGTAGGCGCCGAACTCCCGGCCAAGCCCAGACTCCTTGAACCCGCCAAACGGAGCTTTCACGTTAATTCGTCCGCCATTGACCCCGATCATGCCCACCTTGATTCTTGCGGCCACGTGAGCGGCCTCGACCAGATCTGGCCCGAAAACTGCTCCGACCAGCCCGTAATCCGAATCGTTTGCGATTGTGACAGCTTCCTCGACGGTGTCATAGGGAATGATGACCAAGACTGGACCGAAGACCTCTTGCTGTGCAATGGCCATATCACTGGTCACATCGGAGAAAACGGTCGGGGCGACGAAGTGCCCATGCTCTGGAACCGCAACGTCGTTGCCACCGTGAACCAACTTGGCGCCAGCACGAACAGCTGCGGTGATGTGTGCGCGGATGCTGGACTTCTGTTTCGCTGAAATTACCGGGCCCATCGTGGTCTCTGCATGGAGCGGGTCCCCTAGTTGAAACGATGCCGCCGCCTCTGCGGCCGCGTTCTCAGCCTTGAGGAGGTCGTCCCGATGAACGATGAGCCGGGATAGCGCCGCGCAGACCTGGCCGGAGTTGGTGAAACATCTCGCTACTGTGGCTGCAGTGGTTGCTGCGATATCGGCGCCCGGCAGCACGACCGAAGGCCCTTTGCCGCCGAGTTCGAGTGCCACGCGCTTTATGGACTGTCCGGCGACCGAAGCCAAGTGCTTGCCAACCGCCGTAGAACCCGTGAAAGAGATCACGCCGACTCTAGGATGAGACACCAGCGCGTCTCCGATGACTGAGCCGACACCAGTAACGACATTGAACACCCCGGCCGGAGCGCCCGCCTCAACAAACGCATCAGCGAGAGCGTAGGCGCTGTGCGGCGCGAGCTCCGAGGGCTTGAGAACCACCGTGCATCCCGCTGCAATAGCGGCGCCAACCTTAGCGATCGCCTGGTGCAGCGGGAAGTTCCACGGTGTAATTGCAACTGCGACACCGATTGGATCGCGAACAATGAGTGTCGACCCGATCTGCTCGTCCCACGCGAGTTCGAGAGCCGAGTCACACAGCGATTCGAGGACTTCGATGGGTCGACCGACCTGAACGGCTGCGGAAACGGCGATCGTAGTTCCGACCTCCGCACTTATAATAGCAGCGATAGCATCACTCTCCCGTCGCAAGACGGCAGCGACTTTGCGGAGAACCGCAACCCTTTCCGCGACCGGCGTAGACGACCACGCGGCAAACGCAGCGTCCGCGGCCTGCACCGCTTTGTCCACGTCGTCGGTGGTGCCTTCACACACGCTGGCCAGCACCGCGCCGGTGGTGGGGTTTTCGACATTCACTCTCGCGGCCGAGGTGGACGGAATCCATTCGTTACCGACGAACTGTAGGCCGGCACGCTCGAGCATCGTCACTGACCGGATCCTGACTCGAACTGCACGATCTGCTGCTCCTTGACGAGGTTGCCCATCACTCCTCGCACAACGTCGTGTGCCGGATGTTTGCTATACGCACGCCAACCGTCAGCGTCGTCGAAGTCGGCTACGAGTGCGTAACTACCGCCGTTAGCACGTATACCGACGTCCGGACCGTGCGATATTGCACGAACGGTCGGGGATTGCGCACCCAAGTCATCGAGGACGCGCTTGACTTCCGCGGCTTCGTCATCAGAAAGTTCATGCGTCCAATTCATAATCACAACATGACGAAACATCAGTTCAATCCTCCTGCGGCGACCTTAGCTGCGCTCGGTAGTGCCGGCTCACCGTCAAGGAGGAACGACACCTGCACCTGGTTGTATTCCTCGTACTGCTCGTACTGCGGCCAGTGTGCCGCATTCTCGATGAGGTGGAAACGCACGTCCGTGATATGCGAAAACCCTTCCTTCGCATCTTCGTAGCTGTGGATCGGGTTGTGGTCACTCCAGATCACGAGAGTCGACGCCTGGATGCCGGCTAGGCGTTCCGGGGTGAGCCAATAGTTCTTAGCGTCTTCGGGGTCGAAGATCTTACTAAACAACTTGGTCAACGAATCCTTGATTCCGGGCTGCTGATAGATGGCCTGGCGGATCTTAACGAACTCTTCGGGAACCTGGTTGGGGTCAGCGAATAGCCAGGCGATCCTTGATCGAACGGCTTCGTCGCTGGTTTGGCTGAGCGAGCTCGTCGTGCGCGCCAATAGGTCAGAGACGTCGTCGGCCTGCCGGCCCTTCGTAGCTGGCAGACCACCCGATGTGTTGAGTATCAATTTGTTGACACGGTCCGGATGTTTTATTGCCATCCACGCAGAGATACGTCCGCCGAATGACTCTCCGCAGAAATCAGCCTTCTCGATGCCCGCTGTGTCGAGGAACCGCACAACGTGATCGAGCACGTCAGCGGTGGTGTAGTCGCAGTCGGTAGGTGCGTCGGTGAAACCGTGGCCGAGCATATCGATCGCATACGAATGACGATGCGGAGAGTGCGCACCAAGGTTGCGGATCCAGGTCTCTGCGTGGCCGCCGCCACCGTGGAGGAACACGATCGGCGGGCCGTCGCCTGACTCAATACTCCGCGTGCGTACGCCACCCACATCGTAAAACTTCTGCTCGTAGGCCGTGCCCAGCAGGTCGACCCACACGGTGTCCGTCTGACCCATATCAATCCTTTCGTTGGAGCTCACGTCCTCGTATGACGACCGGCGCGATCGACTTTGCACGCGCCACCCACCGACGTCAGCACGAGAATGGTCAGCGACCGCAAATGTTTGTTGCCTAGACCACTTATCGCATAGAATATGTGCATGGTAACTATAATAAACCCGGTCGGCAAGCGCCGGAAGCCTATCCTCATAGAGTCAGCAGACTTCGATGAGATGAGTGACCGGTGACTAGACCCCTCACCTTCCTGTTTGGAGGTGCATACGATCGTGTTGCAGGCCTCGATCGCGTGGCAGCGAAGCATGGTCTCTCCATCAGTACCAAGATCCTGCCCAGCCCGAAAGATGCGTTCGCAGCACTGCGCGACTCCGCCGATGTGGCGGGTGGCGAGATGTCGGCGTCGTTCTTCATGACGCAATACTCGAAGGATCCCGGGGGCTGTGAACTTGTTGCCCTCCCGGTTTGGGTGTCTCGCGCCTTCCGCCACAGCAATGTTTACGTGCGTGAAGACTCCAACTTCACCACCCCCGCCGACCTGAAGGGCCGAACTATTGGGCTGCCCGAGTACGGGATGACGATGGCAGTCTGGCTCAGAGGCCTATTCGCTGACGACTACAGTGTCAGTCCCCAAGATGTGCAATGGATTTCGCACCGATCGCCGACCGGCCTCGACGCTGACACACTCATCTACCCCACCGATGTGAGCATCGTTCCGGCGCCGGACGGGGTGTCTCTCCCAGATCAACTCCGTAACGGCTCGATTGATGCATGGATTGGAGCCGGCGTTGCACCGCGCCCAAAGGGGATTCGCCGTCTATTCTCCGACGCACCTACCCACGAGCGAGAGTTCTATGCTCGTACCAAGATCTTCCCAGTTATGCATGTCCTCGTGATGAAACGCCAATTGCTCGAGCAGAATCCTGGCCTTGCGGAGACGGTCTTTAGAATATTCGATGAGACTAAACAGGGCGCTATGCAGAGACTTTGGTCGACCAGCGTCTCCTACCCCACGCTTCCATGGACGCTTGCTGCAGTGGAAGAGCAAGCGGCTCTCATGGGCTCTGACTACTGGCCCTACGGTATCGAGAACAACCTGCCGACCCTACAAGCTTTACATCGGTACATGACGTCCCAGCATCTAGTTTGGAACGACGACTTGTCGATGTCGGACTACTTCCTCACCCTCGAATCCACTGGTTCTTAAGCCAACGGCCTCGTGCGGTGTGTCCACGACGCTCAAGACACACCGCACGAGCGCGGGCGGGCCGAACGTAAACCTAAATAGTAATCATGCGTTCGACTCATCGCCGGGCTTTGGTGTGCAACACCTTCAGTGTGTGAAACCCTCGGTCACACCCACCGGTAACGTCTGAATCGATGGACCAGCACGGTCTGCGGTCGCAAAGTCAGCGTGATCCGCGAGCGTCCGCGAACCCCACTGTGCCACGGTCCATCACGCCGCACATTCGGGGTGCACACCTGCCTGCCGAAACGGGGGGATCAACTCAAGCGTGCACTTGCCGCACCTCGGGATCGGCGCGACTTCGCCCAGCGACTCCAGGTAGGCGTCCCGCTCAGCGACCTTGGGAAGCAGAGTCTCGGCTGCGACCGCGGCCAGCGGTAGCAGCACCCCAGCTTGAGCGCCTGCCAGCGCGAACGAGGATACATCTTTGCGCATTACGAGCTGCGAAGGTGTTGTGCCTGGAGCAGCCTCGCGCCGTAGCCGATCGTGAAAGCCCCATGTTCGCACGGCTTTGGAATCCGCTGAGCTGGTCGTTAGCACCGACGTTAGGTCGTCCTCAGAGATGCCGTGGGCGCGCACGAATTCCGTTGCCTCCATCAAGAGCGACATCGACGAGATCGTCATGAAGTTCACCGCGAGCTTCATCGCAGAGCCAGCACCGACTGGTCCGACAACGAAAACGTCCCGAGCGATAGCATCGAGGACTCCGCTGACCGACTCGACCGTATCCGCGTCACCACCGACCATGACGGTGAGCTGGCCCTTCTTCGCGCGGGCAACACCACCGGCCACGGTGGCGTCGATAACCTTGATTCCGGAGGCGAGCAGTCGACCCGCCAACTGCTGGACGTATGCCGGGGACACTGTGCTGTGAATGATCAGCGTCCTAGCAAGACCCGCAGCCTCGATTTCGTCGGCCACCGAGGTCACCTGCGCCTCGTTCAGGACCACGATGCCGATGGCGTCGGACTCCAGGGCGAGTTCCTTGATCGACGACGTACCGACGATGTTCTCCTCGACGGCTAGGCGATCGATCGCTTCGGGGCGCATGTCGAAGACGTTTGTCTGAAAACCGGCTCGCGCGATTGCCCGGGCAAGTTGTTCGCCCATGTTGCCCAATCCGATGATTCCAACCTTCACTTCATGACTCCTTCTGAGAGAAATTTGGACGCAGCGAAACTGCGCGAGAATATGACATTCAGGACCATGCACCAGGTCATAAGTGTGGCTCGATCCGTAGTTGCAGCGGTCGATCCGGATCAGGGGTCGACAGATCGACCAAAGCCTCTTGGACCTGTGACAATCCGTACGCGCGCGAGGTGATGAGGTCGAGATCAATCGTCCGCTCATTGACGGCCTTAACCGCCCGGCGCAGAGATGTGTCTGTCTTGCTCAGCGGCCCAACCAGCGTAAGGCGACGATTGACGATCTGATCGATCTCCAGATCGATCGACTGGCCAGGCCCTTTTATGCCGGCGATCACGAGCCGCCCACCCTTGATCAGTGCGGCCAATGCTTGGACAACAGTCGATGTAGTATGTGGAGTGGTGTCCACCACCACGTCGGCATCGGTCCCGACAATATCTCGGAGTTCGGATGGATTCGAGCTGGTCATCACCGCCGAACGGTGAACGCCGAGACTCCGCGCGAGGGCGAGCTTAGAGTGGTCGGATTCTAAGCCGATAATTGTGACGTCCTTGGCGCCGAGTAGTACGGCCACCAAAGCGCAGGCAAGTCCGCGCGGTCCCGCACCTAGGACTGCGACGGTGGATCCGTCCCGGACCTGACCAGCCTCTCCCGCCCACTCAAATCCGTTGGCCAACGGATTGTGGAAGCCAGCCGCTGCGGTAGAGACGTCGTTTGAGAGCGGTATCAGGGTGGATCCCGGCGCCAGATACATGTGCGTGGCTATGCCGCCCCACAGGCCTGGTTCACGGTCCGGGGACAGCGTTCCATATGAGTCTCTGATCTTGCATTCTTCGCCTCGCGCACAGCCGTCGCACTCGCCGCACCTAATTGCCGAACTGACAACTACGCGGTCGCCGACTTCAACGCCCCACCGTCTGGCTGCAGCTGATCCGACCTCCACCACGCGACCCACCGGCTCGTGGCCGATGACCATCGGTAAGGGGTAACCGGGCAGATCAGCGTTGAAGAACTCGACATCTGATCCGCACAGCGCATTGACTTCTACCTCCAAAAGCCCGTCGTGGTCTCCAATGCTCGGAATGTCAAAGTCCCGGATCTCAACTTGCTGGCGACCGGTAACCAGTGCTGCCCGTGCACGATCAATTCTCACAGGTCCAGCACCAGAGTCGGCGACTTCGACCGGCCCACACAGATCAGCATTGTGCCGTCTTCGTCGTGTTCCTCCGGTGTCATCAAGCTGCCGCGGTGTTCCGGTTGTCCTTCAAGGACGCGTGATTCGCAACTACCGCAATAGCCTTCCTGGCACGAGGACGCGATGTCGTCCCGCACAGTCTGGACCACCTCGAGTATGCTCTGGTCGGCGCCCACGTGAAGAGTCACTCCTGACTCTCGCAGCTCCACATCAAACCCCGCGGTGTCGTTCTCGACTTCTTCTCGTGGATCGTCAGGCGCCGTGAACCGTTCGATGTGTAGCTCGGCCCTCATTCCGACGTTGTCACATTTCTCAGTGACCGCATTCAGCAGACCCGTTGGGCCACAACAATAAATGTGACCACCTTCGCTAACTGACGCCACTGCACCTTCCACGTCGATTACCCCGTCGGTGTCTTGCGGGACCAAGGTGACCAAGTCCCCAAACGCGTCCTTAAGTTCTTCGGCGTACGCCATAGACTCGAGGCTCCGACCGCCGTAGATCAACCGCCATTCTTGGCCACGGCGATTGACTTCTTCGATCATCGCCTTGATTGGTGTAATGCCAATACCGCCAGCGATAAAGAGTGATGACTTTGCGTCATCCACCAGTGGGAAGAGGTTCTTGGGCGAGTTCGAGGTCAGCTCGTCGCCGACCTTCACATCCCGATGGATCTCTAACGACCCGCCACGTCCGTCATCGTCACGCAAGACCGACACTTCGTATCGGCTGAGGTCTGATGGATCGCTGCACAACGAGTAGTGTCTGGTCAATCCTGACGGCAGATGAAGTTCGATGTGCGCTCCGGGCTCCCAGATCGGAAGTTCTGCGGTGGCGACGGGTTCGAGGCGCAACAGGAGGACATCACGGGCGATATCTTCTCGCTTAGCGACTCGAACGGTCAACCGCTTTGCTGCTTGGGCGTTGGTCATGAAAATCACTTTCTTTCCTAGAGGTACGCTGCGGCGTCCAAAGGTCGGGTGTCGTACGTAACTAGCGGGGCATGATCACGTCGTAGCGAGTCCATCGGCGACCGCCCTCGGGGCCCACCTCCATGACCTGCTCACCATCGGGATCAGGATGGACACGCAATGCCAGCAATTTGCGTAGCATTTTGGTCAGGCTTCCTTGAGCCTCTTCATCGCCCTGCTCCCACAACAACATTGGTCTACCAATGCACACGTGCGGGCCGGCCCCGAACGACAGCGCGAAGGGTTGAGCCTCCCCATCGACCGGTACGCGGTAGGGGTCGTACTCCAAGGCGTCGTCGCCGTACACAGTCGCGTCGTGACCGGCCCGGCCGATCCAACCGGCAACCCAGTCGCCCTCCGCGATCTTGCGGCCTGTCGACTCGAGTACCACGTCCCGAGCGGCGATCCGGACCAGGTAAGGGCGCGTGGCTCGGTGCAGGCGAAGGGTCTCCTTCACCGCCTTGTTCAGGAATTCCTTCTTACCTATATGTTCGTAATCCTCAGGATGCTTTTCCAGCCACGGAATCATGTCGTCCAACGCAAACGCCGCCTGCGCGACCGGGTTGTTGATTGCTCCGGCAAGCAGCGCCATCATCTCACGGAAGATGTGTTCCGTATCTGGCTTAGAGTTCTCAGCTGCGACGATCAGGCTCGTCAGCATATCGCCAGGTAGCGCATCCTTCTTGTCTTTGGCGTCGCCGGCCTCGGCAACGAGTGCCTGCCGACGGTTGAAGGCCGGGTCGAAGAGCTCTTCGCGAAATGTCTCGCGGGCTTTGCGGGCCGCCTCCACAGTCGCTTGACGATCGTCTTCGGATCGGCTGTACTCGACGGTTAGCCCGTGAAGGACTGGAACAACGAGTTCCTGGAATCGGGCCACCGATCTGACGTCGTCCACACCATCAACACCAACGAGTGCAGCGGTCACGCGCCAATTGACAATGCGTGCGAAATCGAGCAGATCGAATTGGACTGTGTCACCCCTTGCGGAGTCGCTCTTAAACTGCTCAAGTGTTTCCGCGAAAACGTCGTCGAATAGATGCCCTTCAGCTCCCCAGGGCTGCTTAGGGCCGATCATCTTCATCAACGCGCGGCGACGCGCCATATGCTCCCTACCGTCGATGGCGATCAGCGTTCCGCCAACGAACTCCTGGGATTCGCTCTTCGTGCCTTCGAGAATGAAGTCGCGTCCACGCTTGAGGACCTCCTCCACTTCGCGGTACTCAGTTAACTGGATGAAGGTGTCGGGGTTCCACCCCTTGATATGGCCGGTTCCATAAGAAGCTGATGCAGGGCCGGTTGCACTCACGTCGTATTCCTAACGGGGGTTGGCTGTCTCGGTCTCAGTGCCTGGCCGAGCTCCCAGAAAACTCGCATTTTGCGCGCCGAGTGTCTGTGCTGGACCCAGATCGGGGGGCCGACGACCGTCAAACAGGAACGGCGCCCTGAACGATCTGATCTGGCCCTCAGACGGATGCTCTGTGGTGCTGATCAGTCGCACGGCATCGAGGTGGGGATCGACCAGCAGATCTCCGAGCGATTTGACAGGCGCGTGCGGCACATCGATATCGTCAAGGACCTTCAGCCAGTGCTCGGTCGTTTGGCCTTTGAGCTCGGACGCCACGAACGAATACACTTCATTGATGTTGGCAGTTCGGCCCGCAATCGATGCGAATCTAGGGTCGTTCACCAGATCTGCGCGACCAATATGTTCTAGAAATGACGACCAATGGCGGTCCGTGTACAGCATCAGGCTGATGTAACCGTCACTCGTCAGGAACGGTCGCCTATGGGGAGAAGCGGTGCGGGCGTACAGCGCGGGTCCGGTCGGAGGGTCGTACGTCAGACCACCGAGCTGCTCAACCGCCGTGAAGGCCGCCATGGTCTCGAACATCGGAATCTTGACCACCCGCGGGCCGTGTCCGGCGGCTCTTCCGACAAGCGCAGCGCAGATTGCCATAGCGGCGTACATCCCGCTGGCCTTGTCTGCAACCGCAGTCCGTACATATGCAGGTTCGGCACCGTTGCCCTGCACCCACGCCAGACCTGACATGGCTTGAATCGTGTCGTCATACGCCGGCATAGCCTCGTACGGGCCAGGGCCGAAGCCCACCAACTCGCAAAGCAATGCTTTTGATCCGGACTTAGCTAGTCCGTCAACTGTCAGGCCTAAACGCTCAGCGGCTGCGGGGCGCATATTGTGAACGACGACGTCGTAGTCGGCGAGATGTTCAAGAAGCAGAGCGCGGTGCGTCTCCTTCTTGAAGTCCAGAACGATCGAATTCTTGCCGGCGTTGAGTGCGAGAAAGATGGGGGACATACCCGCAGACTTGCCTGCTGTCACATTTCGTACCACATCCCCTTTGGGCGGCTCTACTTTGTCGATGCGGGCCCCCATCTGGGCCAGCAGCAACGTGCAGAACGGGCCTGACATGGTTCCCGTTAGATCGAGCACGTTGACGCCCTGAAGTGGCCCATCGACGGGGGCCAACTGTTCCGAGGTATCAGCCATTTAGTATTTACCTGCTTCTCAATATCCTGCGGGCGGCTCGTAGACGTCTTTCGCACGGATCGTCCGCACGAATGTACGAGGGCGGTGGTTCCCAGGATCTACTCGACCGTGTTCGTAGCAGAACTCAATGCCGAGCCCCTTCGGCAGGCCTTCGAAATAGAATCCGATAGAGCCCGACGTCTCGTGCCGGATCAGGTCATCGCGAAGTTCAAGGCCCGCTCGTCGCACGATCGCCCGCGCCCGCATCACATCGTCGAACGACTTTGTCTCGAAACACACGTGGTTGACGACTCGGCGCTGCCCGGGCAGACGCTGCAGCACGAGAGAGTGATGTGCCCCGTCCGAGGCGTGTAAGAACGCAGTGGTGTCTTCAATGAAGTCGGACACACCGAAACCGAGGACATTCGTGTAAAAGTCCAGTGCGGCATCGAAGTCCGAGGCCGAGACAGCTACATGCAGGAGTCGCTCAAGCGCGGCCCACTTCGGCTGTTCGCCACCAGCAACCCCAGCCAGCCCGGTAAAAATTTCCACTTCGGTACCGTCCATGTCGGTGAACCGAACCGCTTCCTGGACGCGATCGTCCTTAAAGTTCTTTGATCGCGTGGATGCGACACCCGCGTCAGCGAGAGCCTTCTCCACTTCGTCAAAGGTGGCGCCGGGGTCCAATTCAAATGCCATTCTGAGGAGACCCTCGGGCTTAGTCGAGTCCGATCGAAGCACTATCCAGTGGTGCTTACCGCCACCGCCGAGAAACACGGCATCGTCTGTGCGCGCGTTGAGCTGCAATTGCGCGCTCGTGCGGAAGACCTCTACCGCTTCGTCGAGGTCATGCACATTTAGGGTGACGTACCCTAGATTCGAGATCAGCATTTTAGCTCCAGTCCACCAGCGTGCTGGTTCACATAAATAGCATAATTACTATAGTCACAGTATACGCCAGTGTGAGTGGCGCCACAAAGAGTTGGTCGAAGATGCGGCCGGTCAAGACGAGTCCGGCTCGCTGACCCGCGTCAACGGTTCCGACTCCGCCAGCGCCTTCAGTAGAGGAACTGCTTCTGCGAGAATTTCGAGCTGGCGCGGATCAAAGTCTCGTTCGAGGACCTTAGTAAGCCAGACCTCGCGTTCATGCCGGGCTTTGAGAAGCTCGTAGGCACTAGGGGTCAGAGAAACCAACACATTGCGTCGGTCGGCGCGATCACGCTCCCTCTCAAGGAGGCCTCGTCGCTCCAACGTCGTGAGACTTGACCAGACAGTCTGCGTCCGCAAGCCGTTCTCTGCCGCCAACTCACTTGCGGTGGCTGTGCCACGGCGCATCACGCTGCTGAGCAGCAGGCTCTGCGACCACGTTAAGTCAGTCTCACCGCTCTCTCGGCGGATCTTCCTGATGAGCTGGCCCGCAGCAGACCGCAAGTCTTGTCCGAGTTCCGCCAGATCCAGTGCGGTCTTCGCAGAAACGGTGTCCGACAAGTGCTCGGCAGACATCACTGATCCACCTCCCGCCATCAGACGACTTTGCTGGCCGGTGGTGTTCACCAGTTGAGGGTTTTGAGGACGAGTCGGCGCAGGGTCCGGGGGTTGTGGTCGATTTGTCCGACACGGGCGTGCTGGACGGCGAG
>NZ_JNYV01000017.1 GCF_000717275.1 Kitasatospora arboriphila | reverse complement strand
CCAGGCGCAGGACTTCTTCTTCCGCAAGATCATCCGCGACAAAGGCCAGGCACTGGCCCACGTCGCCGGACAGATCAGCTCGTTCATCGAGTCCGAAGCGGGAAACGGCCGATTGAAGATAGAACGCCTTCTACTCTCACTGGCTGCTGCTGCGCCAGGCCGAAGTCGCCCTCGCCGCACTCGACAACGGTGCATCCGAAGCAGACACCGCGTTCTACAACGGCAAGATCGGCGTCGCCAGCTTCTTCGCCAAGAACGTCCTGCCCGAACTGACCGCCGCACGCGGCATCATCGAGAACATCGACAACGACGTGATGGAGCTCAACGACGCCTCCTTCTAGACGTTGCCGCCAACGTGAGTGGAGGATGCGACGAGATAGGCGGCAGCGCTACTCAGACAACTGTGCTGCATCTGGGCGCGGGTTAAACATTCCTGCCGCCTGCATGGCCGCTAGGGCGGCCATGTCCGGCGTGTAGACCGCTACCCAGTCGATCAGAACCGCGGTGGCCTGGGGACGAAAGTCATCGGTGTCAGAGCAAGGCTGCATCCCCCAATCACGTCTGCGCTCGCACGCGCCAGCCTCCGCCTGCATGCCCAACCACATCGGGACGTCAGGAACCATGACCTCGGAATGCGCTTCGGCCCAGACCCGCCCGTCCAGCAGATATCGGATGATGTTCGGCCCCCACTCGACCCCCACGGTGTGCCATTGCGTGAAGTCGCCAGCAATGCCCGCGGTGTCCTTGGCATTCTGGCCCGCTGCATCTACCCAGTGGAGGAACGCCGACATCTCTGACCTTGTGGCACTGACACTTTCGGCGAAATCAATCTCTGGCGGCCACACTTCGTCCTTGGGCCATAGCAGCATGTGGTACGAGATGTCAGCGCTCTGTTCGGCGCGCATCCGCACCTCCCACCGTCCATACTGTTGAGCAATCGGATGGTTCGACACGCCACCGGTCACCCACCCGTCATCGCTCTGCTCGGCGCGTAACTCCAGGACCCCACCGGTCACTTGCACCATTGCCGGATCCCAATGGCTGTATGGGTTACCTCCCGGTTGACCGCTGTAGTCACCCCAGTTAGCGTCAAGCTCGCAGCGATCGAAGTCATCCGTGAATCGCAACGCCCAGCCTGGCATATCTTCGGTGGGCACCGGCTGTGCGCTAGGTGTCGAACCAGCGCAGCTGGTAGACACTGATGGAGAGGGCTGCCCTGACTCGCCCGTACAGCTCAGTAGCCCAGCCGCCGAAAGCAACAGCGCGAAGCCACACTTCACTGAGCTAGCGCGTTTCACAACCGCAGCTCGTACAGCTCATGGGTCGCTAGAGTCAGATCTGCTTCCACGCCGACATCGCGACCGCCGAACGTTTGATCACTGCGTACACCAGCCATGAGACTCAAGCTACAGTCCGCTACTGGGCGAGCACCGGTTGGGAACCGCGCGTACAAGGCAGGGCCATCCGCACAGATCTCTGCGACCGCGACGCGTACGCTGAGACGGTGGTGGAACACTGCAGTGACTGCGGCCACTCGCACGACGCTCACCTGCATTACGGCGAGGCAGCGACTGTGCTCTGTGCGAGTGTTCTGTGTATTGCGCGGCAATCAACCCGGGTCTCATTCGTCGCTTGTTGCAGCACCCCCTGCGGTCACCATCTCCCGAAGACGAGCTGCGCGACGCCGAACGGGATCCCCGTCCGTGCGACAGGCGGCGTCGGATCCTGGCGACTCAACCGTCAAGACACTGAAAGGCAGACCAGTCGACGGTGCTGCGCAAGGTTGGAGTAGTTCCGGCTACCTACGAAATAGGCCGCGGCGACCCCGAGAACTCTCATCACGACGCAGTTTCACGGCCTCCTCCTCGAGGTCGGCATGCGTGATCACTCGGGTAACTACGCGCGCAACGACGACCGACACCACCACCCACACGCATAGGCCAAGGCCAATCCACCACCACACACCTCGCAGTATGGCCCAGAAGTCACCTTCTGCGGAACTTCATCTACGAAGTGATTGTGACGCTCAGATTGACGAAATGTGCGGTGTCACAGACTGATAGCTGTTGCGAACACATAGTACGTGGCTCGGCGCGCACAACCCTGCCAGCTGTGTTACATCGGGCATGTGGGTACCGGGTTCAGCGCCAAGGACCGGCGCATCCTTACGTGGGCAGCTCGAGGCAATCGAGCAACCGTTCCCACCATTCACCCAACCGTTCACCTTGTCGATGCGGTGGGTCAGCGCCGTCTACGTCGGCGACATCGAGTACCGCGAGTTCACCGGCCATCTGCGCCATCCCAGCTGGAAAGGGTTGCGAGACAAACCGACTACGGCAGTTGAGTGGCCCGGCGACCACTAAGGGAGATTGTGGCCCTGCCTACGGGCCCAATCCCGGATCCCCTGGTCGACGCGCCTGTGGTGTTCGTAAGCCATGGAAGCCCGGGGACGTTCGGCGGCCGCCGGGGTGCCGGGTCTGTTGACGACCTCCACCACTGCGAAGGTGGCCTGACGCAGCAACGGCGGTGTGAGTCGCAGCCCGGTGACGGCGTCGCAGAGAGCAAACGTGGCCTCGTGGTGGTGAAACTCGGTGACCTTGACCGACTCGTCGGGCTCGAGTTCGAATCCGCCGATCTGACGCATGATTGGCACAAGCTCATCAGGTGCAGAGCCCTGCCGCCGCGAGGGGTACAGCGTCTCAAACCACGTTCGGTCCACACCATCGACGTACCGAAAAAAGTAGGAGTGCTCGCTGCCGTGATGCACGACGACTTCCCTACCGACCGAGAGTGGTTGCATCAGTTCGCGCTTGGCGCCGATATAACCGTTGTGCTCGTACATGACGGTCCAACCACCGTGTTGAATCAGGCCGACCAGAAGGTTGTTGTCACGAATCTCGCCCCACGACTCCATCGATCGAGAAGCAAGAGTCGCGAGGTTCCACTGCTGCGGTGAACCGACCGTTGGTAGCGCGTCGACCACCTGCTCAACTGTCGCTTCGCTGATGTACGTCAAGCAGAACGCATTGAACAGATCTGGCGCCGTCTGGGTCCACCGGTAGTCCCCGTAGGTCACATTGGCCATGGCAGCCACCCTAGACAGGTAAGACCCATCGTCGAGGGTGAACAAAGTGTCGGCGCAGGCCGATGCTTCCCGGGTTTTTCACGCCCCATCGGCCGGCGCCCCCTGAGATAGTATCGAACCTATGTTCGACATGCGAGGGATGGCCCCCACCGTGCGGATCTTCACTCCCCCGCGGCCCGTCATGGTCGACATGATTGCAGCGTTGGGCTGGGCTTTTCCGATGGTAGGCGCCCGACCGGTCACCCTGGCTGAGCGCGCGTACGGGCTCAGAATCGAGCACTACCAGGCTGGCGAGCAGCTGGCGTGGGCGTTGTCGTCTCGCGGGGTGTGGATGGGTGTGGTGCGGGTCGACATCGCGAGCACCAATGCCGCCGTGACGGTGACGTCGTGCCTGTGGGTGCCGGCCGAGGCAATCACCCTTCGCTGGGTGGGTACTCCGAACAAATGATGAAAGTACGCGTGCGTCTAGACCGCGCCTCCCGGACGTGGTCGTGGGAATCGTTGCCGTCCGGCGACGATGGCGCAGCGCACTCCCCTATCAGTTTCTCAACTGCACAGGAAGCGATCTCCGACGTTCAAGAATGGTTCGGTCCTGGGCTGACGGTGATCGTGTGACGGGCAGCGGTTGCCCTGTCAGATAGCACTATTCGCAACAAGCGTTCCAATGACAAACCCGATGAGTGACTCCGGGGCCACTTCGCCATGAGGAGCGTAGAAATGAGCACCGGCGGTTCTAAGTGCAACGAATCCCGTCTGCCCGTTGTCGTATCCCAACTCGACCGTGACTACATTCGCAATATTCAGCGACACAACATTTTTCCGTGTTGTTGCCTCAAGTGACAGCTCCTTGGACGTAGCCCAGGCCGTGATCGCTTCCGCGAGCCGGTCCAGGGCGTCGTTGTAGTCGCGCCCAGCATGGACACGCTGCTGCTCAGCGGCAGCCAAGGCCTTCGCAGCGGCCGCCACTTCCCCATCTAGATCATTCAGTCTCGCCGCCATCGGTCCTCTCCTCGAATCAACTCGTCCTCGATCATTACTGTTCGGCTGGCGATTGATCCGGACTTCTCAGGATGATGACGTCGTCGCTGTTGGTGTAGCGGTAGCCGTAGCGGCCGCCTGGCAGTAGCACGAGCCCTGGTTGGCCTTCGTCTGGTTCAGGTGGGTACGCCATCGAACGATGTTCTCATCCCCCGCTGACAGCTCTTCCTGGGCTGCTACACCATGGCTTATTGCCGTGCCGGATCCTGATCGACCCCGTCGATGTCCTCGCGGTGTTCTCCCCAAGCATCCAGGATGCGGCTGACGGTGCCATGGTGAACATTCACGGCCTTGGCGAGCGCGCGTCGGGTCTGGTGGGGCTGAGAGTGGTTGAGCCACAGAATGTGCGCAATGGTGGACGGTTCGGTGGCCGCGTTGGTGACTTCCCGGAGACGACGGGCCGGCTCAACGAAGTCACCAACCGTTCGAACGTCCACAGGGTCGCGGTAGTCGGCCTGGGCGATCTCCCGCCTTCCAGTCCCGAGGTGGTCACCGACCTCCTTGACGTTTCGCGTGGGCGGTTCGGGCCGAAGCCGAAGGAGTAAAGCTCGGTCGTTCATCCCCTGAGCATGACTGGAAAGATCGAGCCAACCGCCCCCTGCATGAAACCAGCCACGCCGAGTGGGGACGGCTCGGCCGATCATCTTTCGCCGGTAGGGGTGATGCGCGAGAACTGCACAATGTGGAGCTTGTCGCCAACCGTGCCTGGGTAGCGCCACTCGACCAGGTTCACTGCCACCCATTTTTCTGGGTCGGAGGTACGAATCCGCACCTGGGATGTGACCCGTGCGCCGGGGGTGCCAGCCGACAGCAAGTTTTGGTTGCGCCGAAGGAGCGGCCAATCCTCTGGGTGGATGATGTCGTTCGAGCCGTCAAGGCGATAATCGATCCACTCCGGTGGTTTGGTCAAGAACTTAACCACGACAACAGTTTCGTTCCCATTCGGAAAAGCGATGAGCGCCGAAACGTTCCCATTTGGGTCGGCCTCGGTCACCCCTAGGTGCTCGAGAGCACCCACCTGAGGATCGAGTGCATCCGACACGTCGTGGTTAATGCTGACGAGCCCGTGCTTTTCGTCGTCATTGCGGTTACGCGTGACCGCGTTCCATCGCATTAGATGGCCCTCGTCGTGGAGGATCACCATGTCAGAAACCAGTGTTCGACCTGGTACCGGGTTAATGGCGTGCTCAGTTAACTCGTCCACATTGTCGTAGCGAACGACTTTGCGCATGAACTCCCCAGAGTTCCGGTTTCGACGGAATCCATCGGCATCGTTGGTGCTCATCAGCCATGACTCCAAGCCCTGGCTGACCTGCAGTGTCTTTGTGTCCCAGCTAACCGCGGCGGTGATTCGAGGGTGTGGGATCGGTTCGCTGGGTCCACCTACCCACAATTGAATGCCGTAGACCTGTTTGTCGTGGCTGAGAATGGGAAATGCAGAAACACGTCTGGGCCCCTGATAGCCGGGAACTTCAATCGGCTGGATCCGCTGTCCACTCCGGCGAACTTCCTCAAGGACTTTCACCAGAGTCTCGGTGTGAACGTTCGTCTCCCGTCGAAGACTCGTAACGGGAGTCCAGTCACGCAATTTGCCATCTTTAAATACGACGGACATGCTTGGCGGGCGCTCAAGTGTTTCGATGATGTACCAGCTCATGGGGGGCCATGCTAGCTGTACCGCTCCACACAAAAACTATGGGCGACCTGCTATTTAGCTACGCTAGCGACTTTCACTTGGAATGCTTCAGGACGGAGCGCGCCGCGCTCGCGGATGTTCAGCTGCGCTGGTGCTGGGGCGGAGAGCTCAAAATTGTTGAGAATGTGCGCGATCATTAACGTAGCTTCATGAAACGCAAACGCGCGGCCAATGCAGCTTCGCGGGCCAATACCCCAAGGCCGGAAGAATGCGTTCCGTGTCGGTTTAGCCCGGAAGGGGTTGAAATCGTCGGCAGAATCACCCCAGACAGTGGGATCACGCTGCGCAGCCAGGGCTAGTACGAAAACGGCTCGCCCAGCTGGGACGTGGTAGCCGCCTAGCGTTTGATCGCGGCGCGACACACGGAAAAGACCCGGGAGAGGAGGCCAAAGCCGCAGGACTTCGTTCAGAGTGGCGCGTATGTCCCGCAAGCCTGCGACGGCCGTATATGCGTAGTCCGCAGCTTTCAGTGTTGCTGCTTCCGTGCGTAGGCGACCCTGGAGGCCAGCGTCTTGGGCGACGTAGAAGAGCGTGGTTTCGAGCAGTGATGCGGTGGTCTCGTGGCCTGCCACGAGAAAAGTCAGAATTTGGTTGCGAACGTTGTTGTGGTCGAGCAATTGCCCAGTTTCTGGGTCAGCGGTGGAGAGCATCAGATCGAGCAGATCAGTCGATTTAACCTGGCCAGCGTATGTGCGCATCTCGATAATGTGATCGACCGTCGATTGGACGGTCGCGATATCGCGACGTAGTTGACGTTGTCGGAAAGCCTCTCGGACATGTCCGATGAGAGGCAAGTCGTTCGTAGACTCCGAGGCCCACACAAGCGTGCGGCCGAGTGCATCGAGGAACGCCCGTGCATTGTCGACTGAACCACTCTGATCACCGAATAATCCCAGGCCCATGCTGAATCCGGCTCGTGCGATCACTTCCAGTGTCGTGTGTGTCATCGCAGTGGTGACGTCGACGACGTCCGTCTCGGAACTTGTCCAGCTGTCCCGCAGATCGTTGGCGACAGAAAGCATCGCCTGGTGGTGAACACGCATGGCGTTTTGGGTGAAAGCCGGAGTCAGCACTCGGCGAGCGCGCCCCCATGCTGGGTCTGATGTGCGCGCAGTGAACAGTCCATCGTCGGCGACTTTCCGCAGACTCAACCCCGGTCCGAGGAGAGCTCGCGCCCAGCTGTCCTCGTTCGTGCACTCGTTCGCGAGGGCACTGCCAGCGACGATGACCAGCCGGTCGTTCAAGAGTTTGCGCTGGAATATCGGCCCTAAGTCCCGCGATAGCGTCATTTCATGCTGGGTGGGCCTGTGTCGGTCCACGCTGGTGACGTCGCCGAGAAGTGGGAGTCGTCCCGGAGCATGCGGAAGCCTGCTCAGATCTGTGGCCATGAGGCTAGGTTTCCACACCGTATTCACCGGCCGCCACCATGCTTCGCGTGGGCGCAGCGCACCGCGGTGTCGCCGTAGGGCAGTTGCCATCCTTGTTCGTCACAGCGACTGCAGGCCCGAATCGCAATCTGCTTTTGGCGGGCTTCGTGTTCGCGGGCGTCGTCGATGGCCGCTGGACGGTTGCGGAGGTCGTCATGCTTGTTGAGGATCATGGCGAGCAGTGGGATGGGGCGGTGAGGGTCTGCTGCGATCCAGTTCCCGTTGCCAGTGAGTGTGTAGTCACGAAGCAGTGCGTTGAGGTCTCGATCGGTCCAGCCGTGAGCGGCTGGTTTGGCCAGTACGTGGGACCAAGCAGCGGGGGAGTATTTGCGCGCCCAGTGCGGTGTTTGGGGGTTCTGGCGCCATCTCGTGGCCAGTAACGCACCGCTCTGGTCAGGTTCGGGCCGGCGAATTCGCCGCCTGTCTTCAGCTCGGTCGCGCGTAGCGCGGCCTTTGAGCTTTCCGGCATCGCCGGCGTGGGTTAGTGAGTATCTACGGGGGTGGGAGGTGCGCCCTAAAGGGCGCTCTACGAGGTGGGGTGCCGCCTGGGTATGACCTCGGCGTTTATCCACAACCTGGACGCCGTGCAAGGCATAGACACTGGCCCAACCTTGGCTACTGTCTCCGACCCGATGCGAGGCCAGGCGTTCGGCAAGAGTTCGTTGCCGGCCGCGCAGTATTTCGGTCGCAAGGCCCAGGTGTACGAGGACCTTGCGGGCACGCGAGACGGTCCGCGGCCTATACCCGGTGATGCGTGCAATTAGCTCAACTGTGGGCCGACAATTGCGACCCGTTGAGAAGTCGGCGTGCACTGCGTGTGCGGCGGCAATCTTCACCAACGTTTTGAGTGCGATGTCGTTCTTTCGTGAGGGTCCGTGCGCGCCGATCAGCGGACGGATGCGGTCGTAGTGCAGGGCATATGCGACCTGGACATCCCAGGTGAGCCACTGCTCAGCTGTATGCCAGCAGGGAACGCCGGCATAGGCGCGGCGGCCGACATCAAGCGCGATGCGGTCACGTGTGCGCAGCAACTCGAGGATCTTCTCTTTGCTCGCTCCTGGGCGCGAACGAGCAACGATCGCCGCCAAAGGGCCGAACCGCGTCGTCGCAAAACCGCGGCGTGGGCGTTTCGGAGAAGAACCGCAGTACACGCGCGGCCGAAGAATAATGTCGGATTCTGTTTCCGACACGTGATGTGCAGGGATTGCACACCCTTTAGGGTGCGCGCTACCCTGAGACCTGTCCACCAAGACAGTCCCTTCGGGGAATGGGGCGGCTGCAAACCGTCCTGACTCAGAGTTAGCGCTCTGTGTTCAAACTTTGAAGAGAAGCCCTCTGGCCCGGCAGCCAGGGGGCTTTCTCGATCTCAAAGGGACGAGATGAACCGCAATATTCAGATGTGGGTAGTCATCCTCATGCGCTTCTAGGGAACAGCACCTCCTGATGTCGAGGATTGACGCGATCACGGACGGCCGCGTTGATGACCGCCTCGAGCCAGTCCTGCGTCGTCATCCCGCACTCACCGGCCACCGCAGCGGTATCGCTCTTGAGACCGACAGGCACGCGACATTTGAGTTCCTCGCGTGGTCCCTTAGAGGGGCGCCCTCGTTTGCGTGGTGTGGTGGCCATGGGTTGATTTTGCGGGCACAGAAATTTAATTCGGGTAGGACACGCCGGTGACCGCGTATTTTGGTGACCTAGAATTCGATGAGGGTTCGCAAACTCGGGCGAGGTCCATCACTTGGCGTGTCCGTGTTGTATCAGGACTTGGCTTGATACAACCCGGCTTCCGATCCGTGCGGGCTGTGTCTCGTGGTTGGTGGACAGTTGCCCCGTCACCCCTCAGCGGATCCGAGCACGGACAGACCGATGCCACGATGAGCTGGGCGCGGCGCAGGTTGCGCGATCTGCGATCTCGGCAACGTTCACCACTGTCGTCTGCCTCGGGGCCGGTACGGCAGGCCTGGTGCCACCCACTGTTTTGCCCTTCTGGCAAGACAGAGGTGGACCCTCTCAGGAGGGCCAAACACAAGAATCGCGAGCGGAGGGTATCAGCGAAGGCAGCGAGCGCGGGATAACAAAAGCGTTCGACCCCTGGGGTATACAGGGCAACAGATACTAGCAATCGAACAAGTGCCTGCGTTGTGCTCGCCCCTCACCCAACCCACGGCAGACATCGCAACTGCCACAACACTTTCACCTCGAGAGGTTCCGATCAGACCTTTTGGGCGGGATAAGCGTGCTTGGTCCACGCGGGAGAGGTGGCGTTACTCCTGCGGTATCGATCCGTCGGATGGGCGGTGCTTCCCACTCGCATGGCGCCATCGCAGTCCTCTTCACCCAGCGTCGCCAGGGTTGCAGGATCGAGTCGGTAGGGCTTGTCCGCTTCGGCCATGGCCATCAGGCGACCGCTGTGGTGCACGATGCTGATGTCGGGCAGCGCGCGGGTCGTCCCGGCGAGCCCTTCCCCCACAACGCTCGCAGGTGGGGTGTAGCCGTCGGTGATGCCGGACCAAATTGCTTGTCCGTGTTGCTCTTCCAGCTCGACCATGGGAGTGCGTACGAAACGGTTGCTGTACGAGGCGCGGCCGTTGTCGAGAGTGACCCGGTGCACCATGCCGTCACCATCGAGAGGGAATACGAACGATCCGATCGGATCAAAACGCGGATTCGGGCCGTTGCGTAGGTAGCTGCCACTCAAGTCGTCTGGGAGATCGCCGATGATGTGCAGATCGTTGTGGTCCACCTCGTCTCGTTGCGGGGCGAAAACGCCAGTGAGGTGTCGGTGGGACAGGTCGACGGGAGCCGGCCGATGGGGATCAGCGGTGAAGCTCATTGTTGGTGCTCCTGATGCCGCGGCTAGTGGGGCGTTGCGGCCGGGGTGAGGACGGTGTCGAGCCAGTCGAAAACGATCCGTTCCCAGACTTTCTGGCCGAGACCGCCGCAATGGCCCGACAGGCCGCTTGAAGCCGGAGGGTTGACCAGCTCTTTCGTCGTGGAGCTGATGGCCCCGATAAGCGTGGCGCCTCCACCGCCGACGGGGTCACCCTCAGATTCGACAAGCAGTGTCGGACAGGTGATCTGGGAGGCAATTCCGAGCATGGTGTAAGTTTTGAGTTCGTCGAAGTACTCGGCGATGGTCGAGCAGTGGTGTGCAGCCATTCGGGCGCCGAAGAACTCGGCTTTGTCCGCACTAAGGTGTGTGGCCGCGGTCATGGCCGGTGCGGCGATCTTCCCGGCGATGCCGCCGGGGATCTTTGTCCCCATGTCCGGTTGCGCGGGATCACAGACCAGTGCGGCGTATCTGTTGTCGGCGGCGACGGCCCGCGGCCCGAGGTAGCCGGCGAACGAGCGCCCCATCATCGCGATGCGGGTTGGATCGACCAGGTCGTGGGCTGACACCCAGTCCATGATCTGCCCGTACGGGACCTCGGCGTCGGGGCGAAAAGGAATCTTGTCGTAGTACAGGCTGGCTCCTTGGCCGGGTCCCTCGACACTGAGTACGTTGTATCCGCGTTCGAGGGCTCCGACCACGGTGAACCAGCCAGATTCGGCGGTTGAGTCGTATCCGCACGGAGAGATGAGTGTAGGGCGAGGGGTTTGTGAGTCGTCGGCCGCGAAAAGCCACCCGTGAATCGAGGTCTCGCCCAGATCGTGGCGGTAGGGAATCGCGACTTTCTGTGCGTGGACGTCGGTCAGCTCGGCAAAGCTGGCGAAGGTTTCGCGGTGGGCTTCGAAGGCCGCGAGTAGGCGGGTATCGGTGATGTCGTGACGCAGAAAGAAGTAGGACTGCCGGTAGTACTCCGAGGCCCTGAGATAGGCGTCACGCGCGCTGATCCGATGGCCGGCGGCGCGGGATGCTTCTGCATCGGCACGAACTTGATCGGCGCGCTCGCGCCAGTGCTGATGCCAGCTGCCGGCTGTGGGTTTCCCGATTGCGCGACCGGTGGCGAACGCTTCGCCGAGGTCGGCGGTGCCGTAGTACGCCCCGTACAGGGTGCGGTCGAAGTTGCCGTCGAAGTCGTCGTTGCTGAACAAGGTGTGTGATGCCAATGCCCGCACCCTTTCTGGTTGTGGTCCGGCTGCCGTGGTCGTGGTCTGGATGTCGTGGTCGTGGTCGGGCGCCTGGCTTGGGCGTCTGCGCGTTACTCGACGGTCGGGTTGTCTGCGGAGGTGGGTCGTCGGTCGGCGATTGCCCGGGTGCGCTTGATTGCGAAGACGATCAGGGCAATGGGGATGATCCAGTTGAGCAGGAGGTTGCCCGGGTGCGAGCCCGCGAGGTCAGCGGAAGAGGTGAGGATGCCTGCGATGATGTGAGCGACTGCGATGGCAAAGATGATCTCGGCCCACATGAGGCTGATCTTCTTGTTTTTCTCGCGGAACATTGGTGTGTGCCAGAGGCTTTCGTCCACGCTTTGCCGCGCATACTGCTCGGTGAAGGGGATGGTGAACGCCGAGATGGCCATGATTGCAGCCAGGACGAAAGTGGATCCACCGCGACCGAAGTTCACCAGTGACTCATCGACTTGTTCATTGCCGACCAGACCGATCACGGCAATGATTCCGAAAGTTGCGACACCGGCGACGTCGAGGATCTTCCAGCCACTGCGCATGGTCTCGTAGACGGTAAGTCCCAGCGCGATCACGAACGCGAGGATCGCGGCCAGCGCGACGTGGTCGGCGCCGGCGCGTTCGGCGACGACAGAGAAGATGATCCAGGGCGCGAAGCCCAAGAACATTGATGTGGCGTTCATGAGAGTCCTCGAAGTCATGTCGGATGCTAAATAGATCTAACCTCGAAGTACATTGCTACGCAATGCTTCCGACGTAGCCCATCCGTTCGTGCAACGCCAGTTCGCGATTGCTCGGCGCTATTAGAGGTAGCCGATCGGCCACAATCTACTTTCCGGGGAAATCTTAATGTCATATTCTTTGGACACCGTGACTGTTATTCTCTGCTTGTGGCCTCAAGGAGGGACAGCACCGACTTCCTGGTTCGGCGACTGCGGTTGTCGCGTTGCTGTCCGTCCTGATCCTGATGGTCGCGAGCTGTGGCAGCGAGGACAAGCACAACACCATCCTCATCGTCGTCTCTGGGACCGAAAGGGTTCTCCGGGCTGCATTTTCGGACGCATCGACGGCGGACGGCCAGTACAGCATCCCATCTTCAACGAACCGCCGGCTGTCTCGAGAGGGTGAACACGATGACATCATTCGCGCGGTGGAGCGATGTGTCGAGTGTGGCGGGGGGTCCTAACTCTGCGAACTGCATAACGGAGCTCGGTTGTAGTGCCTCGGGACTCGTCATAGCGTCCACGGGTTGGACGAATGCCGGCCCCAGCTGAAACCCTCGGCAACCTCATGCCTACGTCGCCGGTATTCGCGTAGTGCGCCGCTGGTCAGTCAGAGATCGTTGCTAGGCGAGCAGCTCGACCAGGGCGAAAAGACCGCACACCATACCTAGTAGCGCGGTCAATGCCAGCATCATCGCCAGGTTGACTCCGGTTGGCTTCATTCCGGTGGTCGCTTGGGCAGGACGCGTGTGGGTTTTGCTCGAATGGGCGATGGGCGTTGGTCCTTGGTGCCTTCGGGTTGACGACGGTTTACGAGGCGGCGTGTACCTCATGGCAGCATCGGTTCGGGCCAGCGCAACACCGCCAGCTCCATTGACTTGAGCCGTCACTGCCTCAACCAGATAGAGGCCCTCGCGTTCTCCTGTTGTAGTCATCGTGGGGCAATTCGTTGCCGATTGGCCGACGGATGGGCGAGCAGAGGGCCACCACTGCTTTTCGAAGTGGGCAGCGCGCAGGCTAAATCGGCATGACGACACAGTGCGCACCCCAATTATCGAGCCTGCGCCGGGAAGGAAGCACCAGGGTTTGGCACAACACCTCACTCACGGTCAGGTGGCGGAGCTGCGACACCGGGACTGCCGACAGCTACCAAGACCACGAAGACCACCGGGCAGTACACGAAGCTACCCTCATCGCCGCCCGGCGCACCAACGAGTGTTCTGCTACCAATCACCATCCTCACGCAACGGATTCGCACCCACCAAGTTCGCTCCCGTCGAAGGCACCATCGACACCAAAGTCGCCGCCCTTCAGCGCTACCGATCGCAATCCACCCGCCATTACCTCGACCAGAACTCATCACCGCCATCGCACGCTGGGCCGGCCAACTCCGCCACACCCGCTACGCCGAACCCTTCAAGTCATCCGCGCCACCGACCTATCACCAGGCTGAATCGCGGCAATTGCGTAACTAAGGATTGCCGGTACTCAGTGGGCAGACGCCGTCCTTACCCCACCTCGCCATGACCTGCGATCGCCAACTAAAGATCACATGACCTCGCGGCATGTGGTCGCCAATGCAGCCGAGATAGCGACCTGGGCCGCCCCATGAGACTTGTAACACTTCGGTCCTGTGACCGGCGGGTCAGCCCGGGAATACCAACGATATGACCTGCTTGCTCCCCCGCGGGTGCTCGCACCGTCACCCCATGTTCATCGCGGGCCTGCTCGACGACAGATTCACACTTCTCCAACAGTTCTGCGGGTTAAAACGGGGAGTGCCATGGCCCAAGGTTCGGCAGCCATACGCCGTCGGATGTGCTTGTCCGTCAGTGCATGTGGCGTAGCAGTGCTCGTGCGGCGGCGGTGACGGTGTCGCGGTTGTAGGTGAGCGTGTAGGTGAATTGCCGGTCGTGGTCTGCGTGCGGTGGGTCGGTGTGGGTGTGCAGGTCGTGGGCGATGAGGGCGGCAAAGAAGTGCCGGCCGAGGATCACTACCGTCCATTCGTCAGCGAGGGGATGGTCGCCGGCGATGGTGGTTGCGCGGACACCGGGAGCAGGGTGAGGCGGCAGGTCGGCGGCGATGACCGCGACGAGGGGGTTGGTGGCGGCGAGGGCAGCGTACCGGCGGGCAGCGTGGTCGGTGAAATGGGTGGCGTGCTGAAAGCTGGCCAGGATGGTGACTGGTTCTGCGAGCATTGCGGCTTGGTGTTCGAGGTAGCGCGAGTAGCGCACCAGAACCGGTTTGGTCGCCACCTGGCGGTTGCTGGTGATCAGTTGTGAGGGCTGGTCGGGGACATTGACGGGTTCGTTGTTGATGGGTACCTGCTCGTCGGGAGGTATGGGCGGCCACGTGTGTGGCGGTAGCTGTGCTGGTCTTCCAAGAAACCAACCCTGGCCCAGGATTGCGCCCAAGTCGAGGGCGCGACGCAGATGGGCGTCGGTTTCGATGCCCTCGGCGAGAATGACCGCGCCGGCGGCCTCAGCGTAGGCGCGGACGGTGGCAATGATGTGGAGCTGCTCGCGAGTCGGCGCACTCGCTATCAGCGACCCGTCGAGTTTGACGACGTCGGGGGCGATGAGCGAGAGCAGGGTCAGCGAATCAGGGTTGCGCCCAACGTCATCGAGGGCGATACCCACCCCCCGCGCACGGGCATCGATCACAACGTTGAGTAGCTCTGCTGGATTGTCCATCAGGGCGCGCTCGGTGAGCTCTAAGACGATCCGCGAGCCCGGCGCTGGGTTATCGAAAATGCTCCCGGATCTCAGGCTGTCGACAAGTGCGTCCGGCTCAACGTTGATGAACACCGTCATTCCGTCCTCGAGATGACCGCCAGCGGCAATGACGCGCAGGGCGGCGTTACGACACGCCCCGTCGACCTCGGCCACCCGGCCCTGGGCGCGTGCGTGATCGATGACTGCCGAAGGGTCCACGCCCGGAGCCTCGGGCCATCGGGCCAACGCCTCGGCCCCGACGACGGTCCCGGTAACCAGATTGACGATGGGCTGAAACACAGGTCGCACCGCACGGACCGACTCTGGCGTTCTGAGCACATGCAGCACCCGCGGATCCACTGCTGGCGCAGATACCGGCCCGGTATTCAAGGCGAAGCGGTCATGCCCGTCAAGGTTCACACAACCCACCCGCTTCCTGCGATCATCGATCGACATCCTGCGAACTTGGTATTCATACGGCGGTGTTAGGTGCGTATGGCCCGTCGGGTCCCGCTGATCGTACCGCTGGCCTTGTTGATATTTCGCCCCCTATGTTGACCTGTCTAATCACGGGCAGCGACCTACCATCAACCTGGGACCGGGAAACCGCGCACATAATGCCCGTTGACGCAGAGGGGGTGACATGTCCGGTACACCACGCCCCTTTCCGCGGGGTCCAGGTGCAACCGCCTTGCGCGAGCAGACGGTCGCCGCACTGCTGCGGTGGTGGTGGGCGCAGCCGTTTGAGTACGAGTGGGTCCAACTCCTACGCTGAATCGCACGCGTGGCTACGGGTAGACCGTGTGGTGATCGCAGCCTGGTATTTGCTGTGCGTCGTCCTTGGTATCACGCTGCTCGTCGGCACCACACCACCGCTCGCGATCGCAGGTCCAACCACTCTTGCCGTAGTTGCTTGTGGCGTCGCCGCACTGTGGTGGTGGGTCGACCGTCCATGGCCCAGTGAACGCGGCTCCCTGGCCTCGGTTGCCATCAGCGAGATCAGCGCACTCACTCTCATGCTCGCTGCCCCGTCGGGTACTGCCGCGCTGGCCCTGATATCGCTGTATGTACTCCCTGGTTTCTACGTCATGTTCCTGCACAGTCCACGAGTGTTACTCGCGCACGTGGCCTGGGTGATCGTTGTCATTGCGGGAACCGGAACGTATGTACTTGCAGCCACCGACACCGACGCCCTCACCGCGGCGACACTCATCGCCGCGCAACTGGCGGTGGGCACAGCAGGTTTCGTTCTCTGCCAGATCGCCCTGACATTTCTTCGTACCGATGCACGTAACTCGTTCACCGACCCGCTAACCGGGCTGCTCAACCGCCGTGGTCTCTATGAGGCGGTCGCGCATTCAGTCACCCGGTACCCTCCGGGCATCACCATCAGTGTGTTGATGGTCGATATCGACAAGTTCAAACCACTCAACGACCTGCAGGGCCATTCCCACGGAGATGCCGTGCTCACCGACGTAGCCCACCTGCTCACCGCCCGCTGCGCAAGCACCGCAGATGCATTGGCCCGCATCGGCGGTGACGAGTTCGTGGCAGTGGTACACCTAGACGCCGAGGCAGCCGTCGCGCTGGCTCAACTGCTGTGTGGCGACATCGCACACCTGCATAGCCAGACTGTGCTGACCGTGAGTGTGGGACTACACACCGCCCGCATCGACCATTGGCCGCCTACCGAGGTGGCCGTTGACGAGTTCCTCGCGCACGCTGACACAGCCCTGTATGCCGCAAAACGCGCGGGCGGTAACACCGTGTACTCCCACCCGTGAATACTCCTGCAGCAGCAGGCCCGCGCCGCTGGCTGCCCGAACGTTCTGCCCGCCAACCGATGTTGAGCGTAGCGACGAACACTCGCGATGTGGCGACCTCAAGAGGATGCGACGCGCTACCACATCACGGTATGGGCATAGCCTGTCACGGCATCGGGGATCAGTCCCCGACCCCCGCGTGCAGCCTGGCCAGCCGAGAATCCCTCGCCGATGACCGTCCACTATGGCCACTGTCAGGCATCCGAATTGCGTGTTGACGCATACTATTTCGTTCCGCGTGTAATCACGTGATGTGTAGGAGAGGGTTCAGCCCGGTGCTGCATGTCGCCACGGGGCGGTTCACCCGAAACGCAACAGGGCTCATGTTCGGCCGCGCCGGGAGAACTCTCCGTGCGTCTGTCCGTCCCACTTTTCGTATACCTGTTTCACTTTGGGATTGTCTTGCTCGCGGATCCAGTCGCACAGGTCGGCATCGGCGTTCGGGTTTGTCACGATGATGGTGTGTAGGTCCTCGTGTTTGTTGGCCAATTCGCGCAATTTGTCTGAGCTGGTCGACGGGTCGGCTGCCTCGAGCGCGTCGCGTGGGTCGATGAAGGGTCCGCGGGGCGCATCAAAGCCACCGCCGCCGATCTCGTCTTCGGAGTCGGCATCCTTACGCATCGCTGCTGAGTTGAACATCAGGTTCAAGACAATAGCGGTCAACGCGCCCGCTGATATTCCAGAGTGGAAGATGGTTTGGAACCAGTCGGGGAACTGGTCGTAGAGATCGAGTGCAACATCGACTGGCTGGGTTCCCAGGTCGCGGTCGGTGTAGTAAAGCTTGGACTCGGTCAGCATTGCCACTCCCACCGAGATGGCAACTACCAGGATGTTGCGGTTGTTGAAGGACACCTTGGACAAGGTGCGCACCCCGCTTGCAGCGACCATCCCGAACAATGCGACGCCGGCGCCGCCCAGTACGGCCATGGGAATACCTTCGATGATGGCGGCCATCTTCGGCAACAGTCCCAAAATCACCAGAATGATGCCGGCGCACGTGGCGACGTGACGGGTTTTGACGCCGGTGATCGCGACCAGTCCGACGTTTTGTGCGAACGCCGTGTACGGGAAGGTGTTGAACACACCGCCGAGGATTGTGCCCAGGCCGTCGGCGCGCAGACCGTCCGCGAGCTTTTGTGGCGTAATTTTCTTACCAACGATTTCGCCGACAGCGACTGTGTCCCCGGTGGTTTCGGTCATGATGACAATGGCAACAATAATTAGAGCGATGATCGAACTGACCTGGAAGGTCGGGGCACCGAACTGGAACGGTGTCACGATTCCTACCCAGTCGTACTTGCTGACGTTGTCCCAGGTAGGCATCCCGAAGGGTATCGAGACGAGTGTTCCGATAAGCAATCCCAAAAGGACCGATACCCGACGAAACGCATCCGGCGCGAAGCGTTCGATCAACAGGATGACCAGGAGTGTGAAGAAGCCCATTCCGATCGCACTGGGTGCGCCAAAGTCGGGACCGGTGGCGGTGCCACCACCAAACCATCCTGCGGCTACCCGCATCAGAGATACCCCGATGATCAAGATGATCGTGCCAGTGACCAGGGGCGGAAAGAACCGAATCAATCGTCCGAAGACTGGCGCCATGAGGATCATGAACAGTCCCGAGGCGATGACCGCGCCGTAGATGGCGGTGATCCCGTGCTCGGTGCCGATCGTGATCATCGGTGACACGGCCGCGAAGGTGACACCTTGCATCAAGGGCAGGCGGACACCGAAACGCCAGAAGCCGACCGCCTGCAAGATCGTGGCGATACCGGCCACGAACAGGTCGGCCATGATCAGGTGGACGATGTCTGATGATTCAAGTTCACCCGCACTGACCATGGCGCCGCCAACGATCAACGGGACGGCCACCGCACCGGCGTACATCGCGAGCACATGTTGCAGGCCCAGTGGCACCAGCCGGGTCAGCGGGGGTACTTCGTCAACGGGATGGTCGGTAGTCTTTCCCTTGGTCAAAATACTCAGTGAGGCCACAGGAGTCCTTACGACGCGGTGATATGACATCAACCATCGTTAGATCTGCAGGTTTCGGGCAGGCGCTTGAGACATTGCCGCAGTGTTTCGGTTGCGGAACCTCTGCTGGTCGCGACCTAGCTGAGCGGCACGTCCGGGCCTCAGGAAATGATGCTCCAGAGTCGGAGCGGCGTACATCATCCCGCCGGAACGGCCCCGTCAGCGCGGCGGTCGCGCGCCAGAACTGCATGCGTCGGTTGAACGCTTTGGCTCAACGAGCGAACAAGTCGTTTTCGGGCGATCCTGATGTGCGGACAACGCAGCGACTTGAACCTGTACCGGGGCACCCGTGCACCGGGGTTCATCGACGGATGGAAAGGCGTCAACATGCCGCGAAAGCATCTGCCCCGCACCGTCGACGAACTGCACATACGCATCGAGGCGATCCTCGATGGCCGGGCAGGAGGACCGTTCTTTGCGACGTGGCGTTGTCCGAGCGGGTAACTCGTTCGTGGTCGGACTCATCGAGGTGACCTAACCGCCAAAACGTCGTCAGCAAGTGAGCTTTCAAATTTGTTGGCACTTCGCTCCTCGACCTACCGCAGTAGCTACTGAAGAGAAAAGAGAGACACGACGTGGGCATCATCCTGGGTGAGAACCAGTACGGGAAAGCCGAGAACCGGGTGGTGCGGATCTATCGCGACACCCCCAGGCACGAGATCAAGGACATCAACGTCGGCAGCGCCCTTCGCGGC
>NZ_JNYV01000016.1 GCF_000717275.1 Kitasatospora arboriphila | reverse complement strand
ACGGCGGACCCACCACCCTGAACAATGGGTGCCTCCTCTGCCGGACCTGCCACCGGGCCGTGCACCACACCGACTGGGACATCATCATGGGCGCCGACCACCACCCCTGGCTCATCCCACCCGCCGACATCGACCCCACCCGACAACCACTACCGGCCTACAACCGCCGAACCCTTACCCTCGCAGCCTGACTCACCGTTCACTGCAGCGTGCACCTTCGTTCACCTGCATCACGGAGAGCGACTTACAGACCGCTCCACCCGGCCTCACTCGGCACAGCCGAGAACGCGCAGGCACATTGACAACTCCATAGTGTGAGGTCTTCACCCGCAGGAACGTAGTGCAGCTCGGGGGTGTCACTCACTCCTGTCGCGCAGTTCGTCGGTGATCCAGCCGACGTAGCGGTCGGCCGAAAATCGAACGATCGCAGGACCGTTCGACTCGATCACCTGTCCATCGAACCCTCCGTAGATCCGGTCGAACGACAGCGCCATAACCGTCGCCTCGATCTTCCGGACCAGGCGCGGGGGCAGCGGGATCAGATTGGGGTAGCTGCGCATGAACGAGACGCTGCGTCTGTCGCCGCCGACCATGAGGGTGTCACCGACGAAGATCGCTCCCTCGCCGTTGCCGCCATCCGGCCACAGCAGCACAGAGCTGCCAGGGAAGTGGCCGCCGCATTGCACCAGTTCGATGCCGCCGAACACGGGTTGACGATGAGTCCAAAATTGTATGACGTCGTCGGGGCGGGTCAGTGAGGCCGCGTCGGCCTGGTTGAAATAGACAGGCACCGACTCGAACTCGTGGCTCAGTGAGACACTGGCTCCCACGAGGTGCGGGTGGCTGGACGCGATCGCCGAAATGCCTCCGTGGGACCTGATGAGCCGGACCAACGACTCATCGATGTACCCAGGCGGTTCCCACAGTAGGTTTCCAGCCGGCGTTCGGATCAGGAAGGTTCGTTGCCCGATACCCACTTGCGGCTCGAGAGTGAAGGCAAGCAGATCGGGCTCCACCTCGCTGCAGTCGATGGTTCGCTCGTCGAGGCCGGCCGGCCGTGCCCACTGCTGACCGCCCGGCGGAACGAACTCACGTTCATCGGTACAGATAAGACACTCCGCAGGCGGATCAACGGCGGGCGCATACTCGTTGGCGCAGTTGACACAGAACCACGGGTCTCCGGACGTGGTGTGCTCAGACAAATCAGGAATCTCCAGGCTTGTCGAACTGGGCGCGCTTGTAGTCGCCGAACGGTTCGTCGCGCTCGCGTACCGCCTCGCGGAACCCAACTGTTGCCGAACGCATCTGGAATGCGTAGCCCTCGCGAGTGTGTCGCGAGATGCCGTCGAATACAGTGCTGACCATCGTCGAATTGGCAACGCCCTGCGACAGCAGGGAACTGTTCATCGCCAACTTGGCCATGATGAGCTGGTTGATCGGCATCCGCGAGATCCGTTCCAGCAGATCCTCGGTGCGCTCGTCGAGGCGGTCCGCCTCGGGCGCCTCGATGGCCAGCCCCCACTCCGCAGCCTGTTTTCCGCTGAGGCAGTCACCGGTGAACAAAAGCCGTTTGGCCCGTTGGTCTCCGAGTCGGTGCGCCCACATCCCGGCCGCGGGAATTCCCCAGACGCGGGTCGGTGGGTAGCCGATCTTGGTGTCGTCGGCGCAGATGATCTGGTCGGCGTACAGCGCTATGTCGGTTCCGCCGGCAACCGCAAATCCGTGGAGTTTTGCCACCGTCGGCTTGTTGGCATGCAGAAGACTGGCGAAACCCCGGTTGAACCGACTCATCATCGCGTAATCGATCATCGGGTCCCATGTGCCATGAGGATTGTGGTTGCGCGCCTGCACAATCGGATCGAGTACGGTACCGGCAGCCGCGTCCGGACTGTCTGACGGATTCCCACCGTTCTCCGCGAAGATCGACAGGTCGTAACCACCACAGAAACCTCTTCCACGTCCGGACACCACCATCACGTGCACTCGTGGGTCGAGATCGGCGCGCTCGACGGCAGCAGCCAATTCCACCGGAGTGTCGGCCGTGATGGCGTTACCCCGCTCGGGCCGGTTGAAGGTGATCCGCGCGATCCGGTGGGTGACCTCGTAGGTGAGGGTTCGATACTCGGCGTCGGATTCGGCCCGCTCCCGTCCGGCGAACAGCGAATCCTCCCCCTCTGCAAGGCCTTCCCTCCACGCGGCCGGCCGGGTACCGGACTGGTCATCGTCAGCCATCAGCCTTCGCCTCCCTCGTAGGCACAGTCCACGTGCGTGGAACCACCGTCAGTATGGGCGATGGGCACTTACTGACGACGCTCTTTTCCATACCGCGGCGAACGCCGCGTACAGCACAGACGCTCCAAAGATCGCCACCAGCGCTCGAATTGCGTTAGGAGGCGCGCTCAATCCGCAGGTCTCCTCCTGACGCAATCGAGATGAACCCTTGCGCGCTGTGTCAGCTCTCGCTAACGTTAGCGATACCCGACAAAGCTGACAGTAGGAGTCACCATGGGAGCACCGGTCGCGTTCTTCGAGATCACATCGCATGACCCCACCCGCCTCACAGCGTTCTACCGCGAACTGTTCGACTGGACCATCGACGAGAGCCAGGGTCCCGGATACTCACTGGTCGACACCGGCGCAGGGGAAGAGGCGATCGGCGGCGGCATAGGCGCCGTCTCCGACCCGGCCGAGACCGGCGGCGTGAGCGTGTACATGCGGGTCGACGACCTGCAGGCATCGCTCGACCGGGCCGAAACCCTCGGCGGCAAAGCACTCGTACCTCCCACGGACCTACCGGACGGTTACGGCCGCTTCGCGATGTTCGCCGACCCCGACGGCAACACCATCGGGCTCTGGACATGACCGCAGAACAGCCCGGCGTCGACGAAGCCCTTCGTGCGATGGCCGAGCCCCGCCGGCGCGCCATCCTGGAACTCGTTTCCGGTGAAGAGCTCGCGGCCGGCGAGATCGCGGCGCGCTTCGAGGTCAGCCGTACCGCGATCTCTCAGCACCTCACGGTGCTGAAGGACGCGGGGCTGCTCACCGAGCGGCGTGAAGGGACCCGGCGCATGTACCGCACCCGTCCCGAAGGCATCGACCAACTCCGAGACATGCTCGACGGCATGTGGGCGTCATCTCTCGACGTCGCGCGGCAACTGGTGGAGGCCGAGCGCGGACTGACCGATGGTGACGAGGTGAACCGTGCCGGCTGAACGCGAGACCAACCAGTCCACCCGGCCGGATAGCGACTTGGTCCTCCCCCTGCGGCGCCCCCCGATCCGCCAATCCACCACCGTGCGCAGCGATCTCGACCACGTCTTCACCACCTTCGTCCGAACCATCGGGGTCTGGTGGCCCCTGCAGCCCATGTCGATCGGCGGCGACCGCGCCCGCAGCGTCACCATCGAGGAGCACACCGGCGGTCGCGTCTACGAAACATGGGACGACGGCACCACCGCCGACTGGGGTCAGCTCGAAGTGTGGGAACCACCGAGCCGGTTTGTCATGTCGTGGCTCAACACTCCCGAGCCCACCGAAGTCGAGCTGGCGTTCAGCGCCCTCGGCCCCGCACTCACCAGAGTTTCAGTGGAACACCGCGGCTGGGAGCGGCTCAGCGAGGAGCAACTCCGCGAAGACTGCGCTGCGCCAGGCGGTTACAGCTCGGGCGCGTACTCCGGCGGTTGGGCCACCGCCCTCGCGGCCTCGGTCGCGGCCATCGAATCGTCACTCACGTGAACCCCCGGAAGGGCATCGTCATGACCCACTTCGTGTACAAACTCGTTCCACCTCGACCCACTTTCGGTCCCGGCGACATGTCCGACGACGAGATCGCGATCATGGGCCGGCACGGCGCCTACTGGTCGGAGTTGCTGTCCGACGGCACGGCAGTCATCTTCGGGCCCGTCGTCGACCCGGCAGGCAACTGGGGCCTAGGGGTGGTGCGCGCCGACTCCGAGGCCGAGGTGCGGGCGATCAGCGCCGCCGATCCCGCGATCACCTCAGGTCTTGCGCGCGTCGAGATACTGCCGATGCCCGTCGGTATCGGCCGCGATGACACGGCGGGTTGACCGGCGCCTGCATCACACCGTCAGGACCGGCTTCACATCCGAACCCGACCTCGCCGCCTGCCATGCGCTGTCGAAGTCATTGAAATCGTAAGGCGTGATCAGCTTTTCGAGCGGTAGGTCTCCACGTGAGTACAGATCGACCAGTTCGGGGATGAAGGTCTGCGGCACGCTGTCGCCCTCGACGATGCCCCGGATCGACAGCCCCCTTCCCATCACGAGTCCGACGGGGAGCTCAGCCGTCGGAGCACCCAGGCCAACGATGCCCAACTGGCCTCGCGTACGCAGCGCTGACACGGCGTCGGCGAGAACGGTGGGGATGGCGGTGGTGTCGAGGGCGTGGCCGACACCGCCGGCGGAGTGTTCCACCACCGCCTCCACCACGGCGGATTCGGTGGGGTCGATGACATGTGTGGCACCTAGATCCATTGCCAGTAAACGCCTCTCGGCAATCGGATCCACTGCGATGATCGTGCGGCAACCGGCTATCCTTGCCCCCATCACCGCAGACAGACCGACGGCACCTGCCCCGAACACCGCGATCGAATCGCCGACGCCCGGCCGCAGGGCATTGAGCACCGCACCGACTCCTGTTTGCACACTGCACCCCAGCGGAGCGGCTGTGGCGGCATCGATCTGCTCGCCGATCGAGACCGTGTTCCGTTGTGTCGCAATCGCATACGTCGAGAAACTCGATTGCCCGAAGAAGCCACCGACAACCGGGCCATTCGATCCGCTCGAGGCCCCCGACCAGCTCAAGGCGCCGGACCCGTCCGCACGGTCACCACGCATGTTCAGGGTGGTCGATCGGTCGCAGTAAGCAGGACGACCGGCCGCACATTGCGAACAGACTCCACAACTGTTGAACGTCAGCACAACACGCTGCCCGACGGCGACAGTGGCACCCGGCCCCACCGCTTCGACCACGCCGCAGCCTTCGTGCCCGAACACGATCGGCATCCGCTTCGCGGGCCATCGGGCAGCCAGGGATATGTCGGTATGGCAGATACCGACAGCACCGATCTTGATCAGCACCTCGTCGCCAACCGGCTCACGGACCTCGATGTCAGCGAGCACAGGGGCACCGCCTGCCTCAGTGAGTACCGCAGCTCGACTCGCGACCATGTCCGCCCTCCACTCGACCGACGAAACCGGATGGCACAACGCCCCATCGGAACCGCCATCTGACACTGACTGTAGTCACTTCCATCTGCGACCACCCGATCATTCGCGGGTGTCGTGGTGGCCGAACTCCTCTGGCACGCCACCCCTCGATGCGGCGGGATCGTCGATGCCCGAGTCGGTGGAACCGGACTCGGCCACGCGTGCGCTGTCGGACTCGTCCTGATCGAGTGCGTCAAGCGCGGCCCGCAGCGCATCGCTTGTGGCGCCCGCCGCCAATGCAAAGGGTTCGAGAACTACATCGGCACCGGCCGACCGCAATTGTTCGGCATCGTGGCGGGTGTGCGCGGTGACCACCGTGCGGCCGGCGTATTTCACCTGCCGAAGGTTGTGCAGCAGAGTCCTACTCGTGTCGATCACCGGGATGGTGCTGATGACATACCGCGTCTGCGCGAGCGGCAACGACTCGAGGAAGTGGACGTCCTCGGCACTGCCGAAGACTGCCGGCTGTCCGCGGTTGTTGTGGTGCGCGACGCGCTGGGGATCGAAGTCGACCACGAGCACCTTGTGTCCCGACTCGCTCAGGTGCTCGGCGACGTGGGTACCGAACCGGCCCAGTCCGTAGACGATCGTGTCGATTTCGGGCGTGATGTCGGCTGCCTCGGGACGCAGTTTGTCGGTCCGTTCGAACACCGCAACCCAGCGCTCCAGGCGGTCGAAGATCGCACTCCAGTACAGGATCAGGTAGGTGGAACAGCCGATGGTGATGAGCCCGACGACCGTGATGAGACTGACTGTGGCGCCATCGATGTGGCCGAGACCGAACCCCAGAGCGGCGAGAATCAGTGAGAACTCGGAGATCTGTGCGAGGGTGGCACCGGTGGCGAATCCCACTCGCACCGGGTATCGCATCACCGCCATGATCAACATGACGATGATCGGCTTGCCGATCAGGACGAATGCCGAGAACACGAGCGCTTCGACCACTTGCCCACCGGCATCGGCGAACTCGAGTCGTGCTCCGAGGTCGAGGAAGAAGAACAGCAGCAGAAAGTCCCGCAAACTGACCAGCCGTGCACCCATCGCATCGCGATACGGCGTTGCGGCCAGGGAGATGCCCGCGATGAAGGCACCGACCTCAGAGCTGAAACCGAGCCACTCGGTCAAAGCTGCGACACCCACGGCATAGGCGACCCCGAACAGCACCAGCAACTCTTGAGATCGCGCGATGTGGCCGAGCAACCACGGCAACACGTACCGCATCATGAGGCCTACGCCCACCAGGAGCGCAATGCCCTTGGCCACCACCAGCACCACACTGAGCCCGATGTTGGTGTCGCCGCTGCCGTGCCCGACGGCGGTGAGCACGATCATCACCAGCACCACGACGATGTCCTGCACGATCAGGACACCGAGTGCGATCCGGCCGTGGAGCTGCTCGATCTCGTGTTTGTCCGAGAGCAGCTTCACCACGATGATCGTGGACGAGAACGTCAGCGCCACAGCCACATACAGCGCGGCGGTGGCGTCCATCCCGAACGCGATGGCACCGCCGTATCCGATGACCGCTGTCAAGATCACCTGGCCCAGCCCGGTGATCAGCGCGATCGGCCCGGTGTTGCGAATCAGGTGGAGGTCGAGCCGTAAGCCGACCAGGAACAGCAGGACCGCGATGCCCAGCCGAGCCAGCAGCTCGATGGTTCCATCGGCGACAACCCATCCCGTGCCGACCGGGCCGACGAGCACGCCGACGCCGATGAAAGCCACGATCATCGGCTGGCGTAACCGGGTGGCGACAAGCCCCACGATCGCGGCCATGAGCAACACCAGCGCAATCATCGAGAAGGGCTCGAGGCCGCTGTCGGAGCCGAGATCAGCAGAGGTCGCCACCAGGCTGGTCACCAGCGCGCCGCCTGTGCGTCAGGCGACCGCGTGTGGCCGTCACGTGCGTTGACGCAAACTGGCACCGTGCGGGGCATATCGGAATTGTCGCTGTCGGCGCGAGGTCCCACAAGGCCACAGCCCACCGGTTGATTACCCAGCGGTCATTCGCGCTCGAGGTAGAAGTAGAAGTGGCGGTCACGGACCAGCGACGTCTTGCCGTTCATGATGCCCATGACATGGGTGTCGTCGACCTTTTTGAAGTGGTCGATGACGGGCTGGCCGTCATAGACCATCGACGCGGTGGTCTCGCCGCGGAACTGCACATCCCACAGGCTGGCCTCGCCCTTGCCGAGTTCCTGATTCGAGTACAGGTTGCCGTCGTCGTCGCGGCACACCAGCGGTTTGACGTCGTAGATCGAGTTGAATGTCTTGCCGTGCCAGCGCGCCAGCTCGAGTCGACCGTCCATCTTGTGTCCGCTGGGAAGCTCGCCCCCGGACCAGGCACCGATCATGAAGTCGCGCCCGATCGGTTCCAACGCGGCCCACAGCTCGTCCAGATGGGCGGGTTCGCTCACCGCCTGGCTGTCCTTGAGCTCGAAGAACGTGGCCACGGCCTTGTCGTTGTCCATCCAGACCTCACTGCTCGGGGATTCTGCGCACAAGAGTAGTCAGAAACGACGAGCCGACCAACCCGCTTGGTGGATCTGCTTCACAGCGCGCTCACGATGAGACCCACCGCAAGTGACCCCATGACGACGGCCACCAGCACGTCAAGCAATCGCCAGGCCCGGGGCTTTGCGAACAGCGGCGCCAGCTTCCCCGAGCCGAACCCGAGCGCGACGAACCACAGGAGGGACGCCGCGCAGGCGCCGGCGGCGAACACCCATTTCGATTGCGGGCCATGCGTGTTGGCAATCGCGCCGAGGGTGATGACCGTATCGAGGTAGACATGGGGATTGAGCCAGGTCAGCGCGACCGCTGTGCCGACGGCCGCCCATCTGCTCGTCGCGGCCACCGCGTTGTCTGCGTCGATCGCCGCCGGCCGCATCGCCCGGCGGGCGGCCAGTGCCGCCAGCACCAGGAGGTAGCCGGCACCGGCGAAGGTGGCCAGGTCGACCACCTGCGGGTGCGCGGTGACCACTGCGCCCAGACCGATGACGCCGGCGAGGATGAGGACGATGTCGGACGCGGTGCACACGGCGACGACCGGCAGGACGTGCTCGCGACGAATACCTTGCCGCAGGACGAACACGTTCTGTGCACCGATGGCGATGATCAGACCCGCCCCGGTCAGAAGGCCGGCAACCGCCGGGAAGAAGTAGGACACCAGGCCACGCTAAGTCGGTCCGTCCGTTCAATCCAGCGAATGATTTTCATGGAGCATTAGACTGACTTACGTGGACATCACCAGCGAAGGGCTGCGCACGCTCGCAGCTGTGGTCAAAGGGGGCACGTTCGACGCTGCGGCAGACGCTCTGCACGTCACACCGTCCGCGGTGAGCCAGCGGATGAAAGCCCTGGAGGCGTCGGTCGGGCGGGTCCTGGTGCAACGCACCAAACCGGCACGCGCCACCCCTGACGGTGAGGTGCTGCTGCGACTCGCGGCGCAATGGGACCTTCTCCGGCGCGAAGCCGAATCCGCTCTTCTCGGCCATCCCGAGGCGCTCGCGGCCGATCCCCGGGATGTCCCACGCATGCATCTGCCGGTTGCCGCGAACGCGGACTCGATCTCGATCTGGCTGCTACCGGTGGTTGCCGAGATCCAGCGGCGCCACCCCGTCGCGGTGGAGGTGCTCAGGGACGACGAGAGTCACTCCACCGGATTCCTGAGGTCGGGCCAAGCGGTGGGGGCGGTGACCTCCGACCCCATCCCCGTGCGCGGCTGCGCCGCGATTGCACTCGGCGCCATGCGTTATCTCCCGGTGGCCAGCACCGACTTCATCGACACATGGCTTCCAGACGGGCTGCGCGCGGCAGACCTGGCGCGTGCCCCGATGGTGGCGTTCGACCGCAAGGACACCATTCAGACGGACCTGCTCAACCGATTGACCCGACGTCACGTCGACCCCCCGGTCACCTATGTCCCCGCATCGGTGGAATACCACCGAGCCGTCGAACTCGGGGCCGGATGGGGGGCGGTCCCGGCCGCGCAGATCACCCCGGCGCTGGCGGCAGGAACGGTTCGCACACTGGGCAATCACCACGTCGACATCCAGTTGTACTGGCAGTACTGGAAACTGGAGTCACCGATCGTCAACGACCTCACCGAACTCGTCGTGGCCGGCGCGAAGCAGTTCCTGCTCTGACACGCCTGCCTTCACCTCCACGGCGGGGATTGCTTCGACCGTGGTGACCACCTCGACAGTGGCCGGCCCGTCGCGCAGGGGATGCGCGATCTCGTCGTGTTGCAGGCGGGCGACGAAGAACGCGACGGCGGCCACGGGAACGGGAGCGATGCCCGCGATGACAAAAGTGGTTGTCAGGCCGATCCATTCACTCACCGGTGCCGCGATCGCCATCGACACGGGCATCAGCGCGATGGACACGAAGAAGTCGAGACTCGAGACCCGTCCCAGCATGTGCGGCGGGACCCGGCGCTGCAGCAGGGTGCCCCAGATGACCATGGGTCCGTCGAACGCGAAACCGAGCACCAGGCCCGCAAGAACGAACACCCACACCTCGGTGGCCATGCCCATCACGACCAACGGCAACGACGACAGACCCCAGACCACGAACATCACCGTCAGATACCGGCGTGGCATCGGCATGGACGCCATCACCAGGGAGCCGACCGCTCCCCCGATCCCGAAGGCCGCCAACACCATTGCGTGTGAACCCGCATCGCCGCCGGCGCGTTCCTTGACCGCGAACGGCACCAGCACCTCCAGCGGCCCCATCACCATCAACACCATCAGCAAGGCGAACAGCAGCGTCGCCAAAAGCCAAGGCGTACGCCACATGTACACAAATCCCTCGGCGATGTCGGTAACCGTTCCGCGGACCAGTTCTGCGCGCGGCCTGGGCTCTTGCCTGGCCGGCGTCGGCCGCATCAGGAGGTAGAACACCGCCGACAATGCCGAGGCGACCGCCGACGCGGTGATCGCAAGCGCCGGCGACGACAGCGCGATCAGACCACCGGCAACTGCCGGGCCTGCTGCCTGAAAGATCGTGGGACGCAACGTACCCTCGATGCCGTTGGCCGCCATGAGCTCCTCGCGCGGCACCAAAGACGGCAGCAGTGCCGAATAGGTCGGATAGTAGATGCCCGTCGTGATCCCGCCGATGAGCGAGACCAGCGGTAACTGCCACATCTGCAGCGTGCCGGTGAAGCCGAGTACGCCCACGAGGCCGATCACGATCAGTTTCACGAACTCGAGGGCGATCAGGATGGTGCGTTGCGACATCCGGTCGGCCAGCACTCCCCCGAGCAACGTCGAAGCCACCATGCCGACCGCAGCGACGGCGGTGACCAACGACAGCTGCCCTGGGCCGCCGCCGAGGTCGATGACCTGCCACACCACTCCGACAGTCCAGATGCCGTCGGCGAACATCGCCAGCACCAGACCCATACACAGCAACCGGTACTGCTGATGCCGGAACGGCTTCAGCGCACGGGGTAGCGACGTCGGTGTGGACACCGGTCAACTGTGCCCGATCCGGCGGCGCACAGGCCAGCCGATTTCCCGCCGGCAGGGCTCCGGCACCGTGGGCACAAAAGAACCCGCCACCACCGGGTCACGGTGGTGGCGGGCTTGTTCTCGGCGAGAACGTGAGGTCAGGTCACTTCACGCCGACGACTTCTTGCGCGATGGCCGCGATACGGGTCTGTGCTGCCGAGACCACTCCGTGGCGGTTCTTGTGCGCTTCCTCGTATGCGATCACCAGACGGACGTCCGACGGCTTCTCCAACTCCTTGATCGCTGCGACAACCGAGCTCACGTTGAGCGACTCGTAGTCATCGATGGGGAGATCGGCGGCGTCGATGGTGCCGGTGCCCTCGCGGGCCGCGTGCAGCCGGTCGGCAGCGTCATTCGCGCCGTTGGCCCGAGCGGTCTGCTCTGCTGCTTCCAGAGCCGCGTCCCGGCTCGCGCCGGCAGTCTTGCGTGCGGTGTCTCCGGCGCGTGAGGTGCGGGCGAGCGCGTCTTGCCCGGCCTTGGCGGCCCGACCCAGCGCGGCTTCGCCGACCTCTTCGGTGCGGTCGAACAACGCGCTGACCTGCGCCGGAGCGTTACGGATCGCGTCGACTGCGCGGTCGACGCCGCGTGCAGTAAGCGTGGCCGGGATGCTGGCGGCGCGAAGCGCAGCTCCGCTGGCGGCCTGCAACGGTCCGCGACGCAGTGCAACCGGTCCGCCGATGGCTTCCTCGGCGAGCAGGGTGGTGAGCCAGACGACCGTCGACTCATGGGCATTGATCAGCTGCTCGGACAGGGTGACCACGGTGGTCTCGTTCTCCGCTGTGGCGAGCGCCTTCACGTAGCGTGCCCGGTCGAGCAACTGATGCTCGAGCGCCAGGTCGCCCAGCAGCGCCTCGTCGAGCGGCTGTGCCTGCTCGGCCAGCGCCTTCACGGAGGCGGACAGGCGTCCGGCGATCGGCCGAATCACGTCGGGCAGGCCACCCAGGTCGCGAATTGCCTCTTCGATGGCCTGGGCGCGAAGACGCCCGTTCTCGGCGTTCTCGGTGAGTTCGCGACGAACAGCCTCGGTCCGAGCCTGCGCGGTACGCGTCTCGGCGATCTGGATCTCGGTGTTGGTCAGGGTCAAAAGCGTGCGCAACTGCTGGCGCAGCGTTGTCGATGTGGTGCTCATATCTCTCCTTCGGTTGGACTCTCTGGTCGATAGAGCTGTCGAGGAAAGGCGTACCCGTGAGTGTTGCAGGTAAACGATGCAGAGATTCAGATCACAATCGATAACCTTACGGCGCCTAACTACCGTTCTGACCTGCTCGCATTCGGAACCCGCCTGATCGATATTTATGGTACCAATGGTACCGAATTGATCCGATGGGGAGGGAAATCGTGGACCGAGTAGCAGGCAAGGTGGCTCTGATCAGCGGCGGTGCCCGCGGCATGGGCGCATCCCACGCCAAGGCGTTGGTGGCCGAGGGTGCCCGCGTGGTGATCGGCGACATCCTCGACGAGCCCGGGCGGCAACTCGCCGACGAACTCGGCGACCAGGTTTCGTACGTCCACCTCGACGTCACCCAGGAAGACAGCTGGCACGACGCCGTGGCGACCACCCTCGACACCTTCGGCAGCTTGTCCGTGCTCATCAACAACGCCGGGATGGTGAACGGCAACCTGATCGCCGACTTCTCGCTGGCCGACTGGCAGGCCATCCTCGATGTCAACCTGACCGGCACCTTCCTCGGTATCAAGGCGGCAGCGAACGCCCTGGCCGACTCAGCACCAGCATCGATCATCAACGTGTCGTCGGTAGAGGGTTTCCGCGGTAGCCCAGGGCTGCACGGCTACACCGCGACCAAGTTCGCGGTCCGCGGATTGACCAAGTCCGTGGCTCTGGAACTCGCGCCGAAGAACGTGCGGGTCAACTCGATCCATCCCGGCTTTATCCGGACGCCGATGACCGAGTCGATCCCCGAGGACTTCCTCACCATCCCGCTCGGACGTGGCGGCGACCCCGAAGAGGTCTCGGCAATGGTGCTGTTCCTCGCCAGCGACGAGTCGTCGTACACCACCGGTGGCGAGTTCGTTGTCGAAGGCGGGCTGCTCGCCGGCGTCCCCCACAAGACCTTCTGACCAGGGCCGGCATGCGGGTAGCGATCACCGGCGGCACCGGGTACGTCGGTGCACACATCCTCAACGATCTCGACCGCGCGGGTTTCGACCTCCGGGTACTGGTGGCACCGCACGAGGATCCGTCCCTCGTCGCCCGGTTGGCACCGTCGGGACGTGCCTCCGTTCTGACGGGTGACGTGCGAGATGCATCGGTTGTGAAGAGCCTGCTCGAGGGCTGCGACGCCCTGATCCATGCAGCCGGCGTCGTCGGGACCGACGACCGGCAGGCCGACCTGATGTGGCAGATCAACGCTCACGCAACCGAGGCGACCTTGCGAACCGCGGTGGACGCCGGCCTCGATCCGGTGGTCCTGGTGAGCAGTTATGCCGCACTGTTCCCCTCCCCCGACCCAGTGATCGGACCGGATAGTCCCACCGCCACCGCCCGCAGCGCCTACGGGCAGACCAAGGCATATGCCGACCGGGTGGCTCGGGAGCTTCAGCAGTCGGGCGCGCCGGTGGTGGTGACGTACCCGGCGAGCGTTGTCGGGCCGGCGCTGCAGACGGCCGCGGGCGTGACCGAGCGTGGCTGGGCGCCCATCGTCCGTTCGAGGATCGCGCCGGTGGTCGACGGGGGTATGCAGATGATCGACGTTCGCGATGTGGCCGACGCACACGTGGCGATGATGACGCCTGGACGCGGTCCGCGTCGGTACATCATGGGCGGTCAGATGCTGACGTTTGCACGCATGATCGATTTGCTCGAACGCGGAACAGGGCGCCGATTCGTTCGGATACCCTTGCCGGGCAGCGTGTTCCGTACGCTGGGTCGGATCGCCGACACCGTGGCCGGGATTGTTCCGATCGGCGGACTGAGTTATGAGGCCGCACAGTTGCTGACGGCGGCCACGCCGACGGACGACTCGTTGACCCGCACCGATCTCGCCCTGACCTGGCGTTCGGCGGAGACCGCGATCCTCGAAACCTTCACCACCGCATCACCGAAGTGATCCGATCGGGCGAAGACATGCATCACAAAGCGGCCGTGAGGATTTCGACGATCCTGCGTCGCAGGACATCGGAGTCGTCGTCGGTGGCCACCGCGCTGAGGAACAGCGCCGACCCCGCGGCGAGGGCCAAGATGGCGCGGGCATCGATATCCGGATCGGCAGACCTGGTCGACTCCGGGTCGGCGGCGAACAGCGATGCGGGCGGCCCACTGAAATCCGACCACAGCCGCCGACGTAGGTCATCGTTCTCCCGCAGCGCCTGAAGCAATCCGGGGACCGCGGCCCGCACCTCCGGGGTGGCGAACAATTCGTGACTTCCGTTGACCGTCTCGGTGATCCACTGCACCCGGTCGGATCCGTCGAACCGCGACATGTCGGGCTCCGGCCCGAGGATCGCATGCAGCACCAGTTCGGCCTTGGTACGCCACCGGCGACGCAGACTCGCCCGCCCGACGCCGGCCTTTGCCGCGACAGCACGCAGGCTCAGACCCTCCCACCCGACATCGAGGAGCATTTCGCGGGTCACCGCGACTATCCGGTCGTCGATCGAACCGTCGCGAGGCCTGCCCGGAGGCCTCGGCTCGTCAGCTTCTGTGTCCGATGTGCTCACCGCACCGATTCAATCACCGCACGGACGACTCGGAGACCGTCGGTGCGGTGGCGGGAGTGGTGGCCCGGCCGAAGATCATCGATTCGCCGATGCGATCGAACCGGTGATCGAGGGAATCGAGAAGGAAATTCTGCCGCACGTTCCACGGACGCCTGGTGCCCGACTTCGGCAGCGCATGGGGCGATCGCAGGACGTAACCCGCCTTGATGTCCCACGCGAACTTCTCGGTGAGCACCTCGTCGCCGAGATGCGGGTAAGCGTGGGTGTAACCATGGGACGTCATGTGCGACAGCAACTTTGCCACCGATTGCGCCGTCATGTCGGCACGCAGCGTCCACGATGCGTTGGTGTAGCCCACACACCAGGACATGTTCGGTACGTCTTCGAGCATGTGGCCCTTGTAGACGAATCGATCACTCGGTTTGACGTCCTCACCATCGACGCTGACGGCGATCCCGCCGAGCGCTTGCAGTTGCAGTCCGGTGGCCGTGACGATGATGTCGGCGTCCAGGTGCTCCCCTGACCGGAGCCGGATCCCATCGGAGTCGAACGTCTCGATGTGGTCGGTCACCACGGATGCCTTGCCCTCGGCGATGGCCTTGTACAGATCAGCACCCGGCGCCAGACACATCCGTTGATCCCACGGCTGATAGGAGGGTTTGAAATGGGTGTCGACGTCGTAGCCCTCGGGGAGGTTACGGACGGCGATGTTGCGCAGGAACCGCTTCGCGACGCCGGGCGACTTGCGTGCGACGAGATAGATGAAGGAGTTCAGCAGAACGTTGCGCCACCGAACCACGTTGTGGGCGATCTTGCGCGGCAGCACCTTTCGGATCGCATTGGCCAGCGGCTCCACCTTTGGCATCGAGATTATGTACGTGGGGGTTCGCTGGAGCATCGTCACCGAGTCCGCTGCCTCGGCAAGGGCCGGGATCAGCGTGATCGCCGTCGCCCCGCTGCCGATCACCACCACCTTCTTGCCGGTGACGTCGAGATCCTCGGGCCAGAACTGCGGATGGATCACCTGGCCGGCGAAGTTCTCCAGACCCTCGAACTCAGGTGTGTAGCCCTCGTCGTAGTTGTAATAGCCCGTGCCGAAGAACAGGAACCGGCACCGGAACGTGGTCTCGGTGCCGCCCTGCTCGGCATGCACGGTCCAGGTGTCGGTGGACGAATCCCAGTCGGCCGACCGGACTTTGGTGTCGAATCGGATGTGCCGGTCGATGCCGTACTTGTGTGCGGTGGCCGTGATGTAGTCGCGAATGTGGTCGCCGTCGGCCACCGACTCCTCACGCGTCCAGGGCTCGTACGGAAAGCTGAGGGTGAAGATGTCGCTGTCCGAGCGGATTCCTGGGTACCGGAACAGGTCCCAGGTTCCGCCGATCCTGGAACGGCGCTCGAGCAGCGTGTAGGTGAGCGATGGGTTCTTCTCGGCGATCCGGTAGGCCGCGCCGATCCCTGACAGCCCCGCACCGATGATGACGACGTCGGTGAAGGGGATGTCCGTGTCAGAGACGTCGGGCACTTCCGGGCGCTCTTGCCCTCCGATGTGCTCTTGCCGTTGATCGTCGATCACTGCGCAGACCTCCAGTTGTCGCGGCACCGGGCCGTCTGCCCGCGCGCGGCCGTGGCCGCGGGGGCTCATCCCAGCGCGACGACCGCGCCTACCGACCCGAGGACCACGATAAGCACGAGGAGGTCCATAAATCTCGGACTCCGGTCAGATCGGGACACCGATCCCACGCCACCTCGGGCTTCGATGGCGGCCGCGAGCTCGCGTCCGTTCTGGCAGGCAAGTGAACAGACGATCGGCAGACAGGCCGCCCACCCGTTGATCCTCTCCCGCGCCGTCTGCTCTTTGTCGGACCTGCGCTGGGCGATGGTCTGCAGCAGGGTGCGGAAGTCACTGATCAGGAAGGGACACAACCGCAGCGCGAGGGCCACCGACACCGCGGCCGACTGCGCGGGGATGCCCAGCCGCGCCGCCCACCCGACCAGCCGCTGAGCAAACGCAGGTATCTCGACCATCGGGGTGGTCCAGCAGAACAGCAACGCGCTGTACAGCGAGATGACCGTCATGCAGATGAGGATTCCCCAGTACGCGGCACCGCCCAGCCCGAACTCCACCCCGCCGACGGTGACGTACGGTTCGTCGCCGCCGAGGGCGGTGATGAACCCGCCGAAGAGTGTGATCCCGACGAGCCAGAGTGGCAGTCGGGGAACGGCAGCGCGCGGCACCCTGCCCAGTACGGTCCAGGCTGCGGCGATGGTGGCGCCGACGGCAACACTGAGCCAGGTGGGTTCGAGCGCGAACATCAGCGCGATCGCCGCCAACACCACGAGTTTTGTCCCCACCCACCATGTGCGCGCGGGTGAGGCGTGGGGCAGCGTGCGCACCACGCTGGCCAGGTTCGCGGTGGATTTCAGACTCGACGGCGGCGGGGCCGGCGTGACCGGCTGCCCGTCGACGGTGCCCTCGTCGACGACAATCGTCCTGTCGACGAGCTCGTCGAGCTCACCGACATCATGCGAGATCACCACGAGTGTGGTGCCCGACGCCTTCACCCGCTGCAGCGCGGCGACCATCGCGGCGCGGGCCGGGGCGTCCAGACCGGCGAGCGGCTCGTCGAGAACCAGCAGTCGCGGCTTGCAGGCGAGTAGCCCGGCCAGGGCAACCCGGCGTTGCTGACCCACCGACAGCTCGTCCACCAGCGCGTCACCGATGACCGCGGAGTTGAGGCCGAGTTCGAGCAACGCCGCGTTGGCCGCGGTGTCGTCGACACCCGCGGCATCTTTGACGTCCGCGCGGGCGCGGGACCGAACGATCTGAAGACGCGAGTACTGGAACCCGAGCAACGCATGCTGCCGACCGTTCTGCACCGGCATCCCGTCGACCAGCACCCGGCCCGAGGTGGGCTGCTGCAGCCCGGTCATCACCCTTGCAAGGGTGGACTTGCCGGCGCCGTTGGGGCCGGTGAGCAGCACGGCCGAGCCCGGCTCGAAGTGCAGGTTCAACCCGCTGAAGATTTGGTTGTGCCAGGGCGTCCCGGCGTCGTGGGCGTACCCGACGTCGATCAGGCTGACCTGGGCGCCGCGGATTGCGCGGCCGGCGCCGGTGGTGGTCCGCAGCTTGGTGGACACCGACGATTGCCGGGAGTCCAGCGCGATCTCCCGGTCGGCGACGGCCGATTCGTCGGTGTCGTGGGTGATCTGGAGTACGGCGGTCTCACCGTGGTCGGCGAGCGACCGGAAGATGCCGTTGACCGCCGCGCGACCCTCCTGGTCGATCATCGCCGTGGATTCGTCACTGATGAGCACAGCAGGATGTCGGGACAGCGCCGCCGCTATCGCAAGACGTTGCAGCTGACCACCCGACAGCGTCCCCGTCTCGCGGTACAGCATCCCGCCCAGACCGACTTGATCGAGCAATGCCTCCATCTGGGTTTCGGTGAGCCCGGGATTGCCCCACGCCAGGTCATCGGCCACCACCATGCCCAACACCTGGGTCTCGGGCCGCTGGCTGATCACCGCGGTGCCACCCGGACGACCCAGTCCGACCGCCCCCGGCCGGCTGACGGTGCCTGCGGTGGGATCACGTCCGGCGACCACTTTCGCGAGAGTCGACTTGCCGACTCCATTGGGCCCCGTCACCGCCACCAGTTCCCCGGCCGCGAGGGTCATCGACACATCCGCGATGACCGGCTCTGTTGCACCCGGGTAGGTGACGGCGACGTTGTCCAGACGCACGGGCAAGGGGCCGACGGGGCCGGCGTCGGGACGTCGTTCGTCGGTGTGCGGTGTGCCCAGTCGGGCGATCATCGGCGGGACCGGCCGGCGATGAAGGAGGAACACGGTCAGTGCGGAGAACGTGACCCCCGCAATTCCGGACGCGGGAATCGCGATCCACCAGTAGTCGAGACACCAGTTGACCGCCGGGTCGATTACGGACGTGAACTGATCGAAGCCCGCGTTGTCCATCAATCGCTTGGTGCCCCGCCACCCGTTGTCGATCTGTTTGATCATGAACTCGCGGTAATCGGTGAACAGCGCCAGAAGACCGGTCGCGACAGCCGCCGACGGCACCGCGATCGCGAACAGTGCGGTGAGGGTGACCCGGGGAGCGTTCCACCCACGACGTAACGCGATTCCCGAGAGCGTGCCGAAGATCGCCGCGCTTCCGACCAGGTTCGCGGCGGAGAACCCGCCGAACAAGAACGCCACGATGTACCCGGTGAGCGCGCCGAGCAGACTCACCCGCAGCCGTCGACGCCCGGCAAGGATCGCGAACGGGACGGATGCGACCAATGAGGCCGCGCCCCCGATGGGCAGGAACCGGCTCAATACACAGATCGCCGCCGCGACGTCTGCGAGGGCCGCTGCTTCGGCGATCTCGATGGCGGTGACGCGCCGACGGGCTCTGGCGCTCATCGGTTCGCTCACTGCGCCACCGGCTTCTTGTTTCTGTTGCTGTTCGATCTGTCCAGATTGCCAGAGGACCGAGCGACGGCCATCGGCCTCACGGATGATATTCGGTATGACCGCAGGTCAACCGCGGCTTCGTGTCAGCCGGCCTTACGCTTTGCCGGGGCCTTCTTGGCAGCGGTTGTTTTTGCCGCAGCCTTCTTGGCCGGAGCTTTCTTGGCAGGTGCCTTTTTCGCGGCCGTCTTCTTCGCGGGCGTCTTGCCCGAATCGGAGTCCTCGCTGTCGTCGGAGTCTTCGGTGTCGTCGGCCGAGCCGGTGCGGTTCTTCACCGATGCGCGCAGCGCAGCGAGCAGGTCGGCCACCTCGGAGTCGTCGTCTTCGTCGTCCGCCTTCTCGGGTGCGGTGAACGCTTCGGTGCCCTCGGCCTTGGCCTCGATCAGCTTGCTCAACTCGTTCTGATAGGTGTCCTCGTACTGGCTCGGGTCGAAATCCGCCGACATCGACTCGATGAGCGAGGCAGCCATTTTGAGTTCCTGCGGCTTGAGGTCGGGCGACTCGTCGAGTGACGGGAACGCCGCCTCACGGACTTCGTCCGGCCAGAGCAACGTCTGGAGGGTCAGTACATTTCCGACCACTCGTAGTGCTGCCAACCGGGTGCGATTACGGAGGGTGAAGGTGGCGATGGCCAGCCGGTCTGTGTCTTTGAGAGCCTCGCGCATCAGCGCGTACGCCTTCGGCGACTTGCTGGCCGGCTCCAAGTAATACGGCTTGTCGAAGTAGATCGGGTCGACCTGATCAACCGGGACGAAGTCGGTGATCGAGATCTCCGGACTGCGCTGGACGGGCAGCTCGGCCAGATCGTCTTTGGTCAGCACCACGGTCTGACCGGTGTCGCTCTCGTACGCGTTCGCGATCTGCGAGAACTCGACTTCTTCGTCGGTGCCCTCGCGGACCTTTCGATAGCGGATGCGGGTGCCATCGTTCGAGTCGACCTGGTGGGATTTGCGATCGTGACTCTCGGTCGCTGAATAGACCTTGACCGGTACGTTGACCAAACCAAAGCTGAGATCGCCTTTCCAGATCGAGCGCATATCGTCATTGTGCAGGTATCTCGCACAAGACGCAGCCCCCTCCACCAGGAAAGTCCGAGCCATGGCCAGCCGCAACACACTCGAGGTCGACGGTCACAAGATCGCCGTGACCCACCTCGACAAGGTGATCTACCCGGCAACCGGGACCGTCAAGGCGCAGGTGATCGAGTACTACAGCGACATCAGCTCGATGATGTTGCCGCACATCCGTGACCGGCCGGTGACCCGCAAGAGGTGGCCCGACGGGGTGAACTCGACCCCGTTCTTCGAGAAGAACCTCCCAGACCACGCGCCGGAGTGGCTGGGCCGGGTCCGTCTGGACCACAGCGACCGCAAGGTGGTCTACCCAGTGCTGACCTCGCGCGCCGAGTTCGTATGGCTCGCACAGCAAGCCGCGTTGGAGCTGCACGTGCCGCAGTGGACGCTGCCGCAAGGCCAGGCCGACGTCCCGTACAAGGTCGATCGCATGACCGATCGAGTGGTCCTCGATCTCGATCCCGGGCCCGACGTCACGTTGTTCCAGTGCGCGAAGGTGGCGCTGCGCATCAAGGAGATGCTCGACGGCATCGGGCTGCCGTGCTTCCCGGTGACCAGCGGCTCCAAGGGAATCCACATCTACTTCCGCCTCGACAAGGCCATCTCGTCGGATTCTGCACGCAAGGTCGCCAGACAGATCGGCACCCAGCTGCAGAACGAGACCCCCGATCTGGTGACTGCCCAGATGACCAAATCAGTGCGCGGCGGCAAGGTGTTCGTGGACTGGAGCCAGAACAGCGCCTCCAAGACAACGCTGGCGCCCTACTCGATGCGCGGCCGCGAGGAACCCTGGGTCGCCGCTCCCCGGCACTGGGATGAGCTGGCCGACAAGGACATCCGGCACATCCCGTTCGACGAGATGCCGGACAGACTCGAACAGTTCGGCGACCTGCTGATCGGACTCGAGGCAGAATCCGGCGACGGCGAGGCCGCGGCACACCCAGAAGAGCCCGAGAAGCCCGCGCCCGGCCGGGCCGCGGCATCTCCGCCGGTGGTCGACCTCGGGGAGTACCGGCGCAAGCGCGACGAGCGAAAGACGCCGGAACCGTTCGGCGACAGCCGATCCGAAGACGAGCAGGCCGCCGGGCCCATCTTCGTGATCCAGGAGCACCACGCCCGCCGCCTGCACTACGACTTCCGGCTCGAACGCGGCGGTGTGCTCGTGTCGTGGGCGGTGCCCAAGAACCTGCCGCTCGACGGTGACCAGAATCGGCTCGCCGTGCAGACCGAGGACCACCCGATCGACTACGCCGACTTCGCAGGCGACATCCCCGCCGGGGAATACGGCGGCGGGCATGTCGAGATCTGGGACCGCGGCACGTACGAGACCGAGAAGTGGCGCGACAAAGAGATCATCGTCCGATTGCACGGCGAACGCATCCAAGGCCGGTACGCGCTGATCAAGACCGGCGACAAGAACTGGTTGGCGCATCTGATGTCCGACGAGCCCCGGCCGATCGTGCCCGACAGCCTCGCCGACCCACGACCGATGCTCGCCACCGACGAGCTCATCGAAGAACTGACCGACGACAAGTGGGCTTTCGAGGGCAAGTGGGACGGTTACCGGATCCTGTTGCGCTACATCGAAGGGAAGCTCCAGCTCACGTCGCGTTCGGGCATCGACATGACCAAGGACTTCCCCCAGCTCCACCCCATCGCCGACGACCTCGGACTGCTTGACGTGGTGCTCGACGGCGAGGTGGTGGCATTCGACGAGAAAGGCCGCACGAACTTCACCCGGCTCGCCGGGCGCAGCGCGGCCACCGAGGACCTCGACATCAAGTTCTTGCTCTTCGACATCCTCTACCTCAACGGTTCATCATTGCTCAAGCTCAAGTGGGAGGACCGACGCAAGCTGCTCGAGGAAGTCGCGCAGGCGTTTTCGTCGGATGCGCGGGTGCAGCTGCCACCGCTCCTGGAGGGGCCCGGCTCCAATGCCGTTGCCTTCAGCCGGGAACGGGGCTGGGAAGGCGTGGTGGCCAAGCGCCGCGACTCGATCTATCAGCAGGGCCGGCGCACGAAGACGTGGCGGAAACAGAAGAACTGGACCGACATCGAGGTGGTGATCGGCGGCTGGCGGCCCGGCAAAGGAGGCCGCAGTCAACGCATCGGGTCACTGCTGATGGGGCTGCCGGAAGCAACCGGTCTGCGTTATGTGGGCCGGGTCGGCACCGGTTTCACCGACAGCCAGCTCGAGTCACTGCTGGAGGAACTCGAGCCCCTGCGCCGCAAGACCTCGCCGTTCATCGGCAGCCTCGATCGGCCCGTGGAATCGGACGCCGTATGGGTACTGCCGAAGCTGGTGGCCGATGTGAGATTCATGGACTGGACGAGCACCGGTCATCTGCGTCACCCCTCGTGGCGCGGTATTCGCAGGGACAAGCTGCCCGGGGACCTGTGACGGCGGGCCGGCGAGCGCAAGACGCCGGCAATCGGCCGATGCTGAACGCGTCGGGTTGTTCGCGGCGCGTTACGGTCTAGCCTGGCGCTCGTCGTGACCCCCTCGCTCGTCGCCCCGAATTGGGTACCCCGAGTACTGGCTGCCCGAATCGGTCGCCCCAGATCGGTCGTCACAGCCGTACAGAAGGAGGCCACGTGCTCGTCGTCGCGCACATGAGTGATCTGCATTTCAACGGGACCCTCCGTGCCCGCCGGCGTATCACCGCTGTGCTCGACTACATCAACGCACGAGCCGAGGGCATCGACGCGCTCGTGATCACCGGCGACATCACCGACACCGGCAAGCAGTCGCAGTACGAGGAAGCGGCCGCCACCCTGCGCAGCGATTTGCCGATCCTCATCTGTCCGGGCAACCACGACGACCGCGGCGAGTTCAGTCACGGCCTCCTCGGCACCCACATCACCGACCGGCCCCTCAATCACTCCCGGACCATCGCGGGCGGCCTGTTCTTGGTGTGCGACAGCTCGATTCCCGGACGCAACGAGGGATATCTCGACGATACGACCATCGCGTGGATGGATGCCGAGATCTCCTCGGCCGGTCCACACGTCCCGGTGTTCATCGCCTTCCACCACCCGCCGGTCATGCTGCACATGCCGTTCATGGACACCATTCGTCAGACCGGCGAAGAGCGACTGATCGCCCTGGTCGACAAACATCCCAACATCGTCAACTTCATGTGCGGCCACGCACACACCGGTGCGGTCACCGCCTTCGCCGGGCGCCCGGTGTGCCTCGCGCCGGGGGTGGCGTCCACGCTGAACCTGCCCTTCGAAGGCGCCGAGGTGATCAACGAGGGCCAGCCTCCTGGGCTCGCCTTCCACGTGTACGCCGAAGGCCGTGTGATCAGCCATTTCCGCTCGGTGCCGGTGGACTGACACCCGGGCCGCGCTATCGGCTCAGGCGGTCGATCAGCCAGTCGGGCGCGACGCCGTCCCCCATGCGCCGGCATCCGTCGAGCTCCACCGACACACTCGATCCACCCGAGCCATCCGGTCGACGCAACACCACCGACGCCATCTGTGTGGCGGCAACGCCACATGCAGGTGCGACAGGTGCGTCGAGATACGACCGGATCATCTGCGCACTCTCGTCCGCCGACAGCCAGATCTGCCACCCGCCGGGTACCGGCTCGTCCACTCCGTGACGACACACCTGCAGCGGTCCCACGTCATCGATCGGCAGGGGCAGGACAGACAGGACGGGATCGACGCCCGCCGCCACCTCGCGCCGGGCGGCTTTTCGGGCGGCATCGTCGACGTGGAGTCCTCCGCTCGATCGCTCGGTGCAATTGCGGGGCAAGGTGATCGGGACCCCGGAGTCGAACGACTCCCGACCGACCTCGTGCAGCGCTCTGAGCGCATCAGGGGGCTCCTCCCGAAAACTGCACGGGACCGACGGCCAGGCCGGCCGGAATGCGCGACCTCGGGCGTCGACCAGCCACAGCCCCACAGCCGAATCCACACTGATGGCGCAGCTGATCGATACGTTGTCGGGGTAGCGCCTCGATTCGATCGAGAACGCATCCGCCACCGCGGCAACGTCGCCGGCCAGCGACACGGCGTCGACTGTTGTGTTCCCCGCCGGGTTCTGCGCGAGTTCACACCGCACCACCGACACCGGTTCGAAGTCGTCAGGTGGGTGACCGAGCTCAGGCGCCGGCGCGATGTCCGCCGAAGGCCACGGCCCCAGGCCGGTCAAACCCGTATAGATGTCCGGGGTCAGGCAGTCGGCGCGGTCGACGATCGGGGCTGCCTTCGGGGTGAACAACACGAAGTCAGGGCCGAAGATCATCCCGGGGGCACAGGCTGTCGCCGCCATCATCCCCACGATTCCGACGAGGATCAGCCGGGCCGTCGGTCTGCGCTCGGCTCTCAGCCCCTGGCGTCGGGCAGGCCGAGGACGCGAGAGGCGTCGAGGTAGATGTCCCACTGGTCAACCTTCGCAGGCACGGCCACATGAGCGAACAGATCGGTGATTGTTGTCGTCGCGCGGGCCACTTTGATGCCGGCAACCTGGAAGTCGACGGCCGCGCGGCGCACCTGGTCGGGCGAGGTCACCAGCACCACGTCACGAAGCCGCAGCTCTGCAGCCTTCCTCGCACCGAGCACGGCGCTCTGCACCAGAGTGGTTGCGCGTGGTTCCACGTGAATCATCGACGGAGTTATGGCCTTTGCCGTCAGCCAGTCACGGACGCCGGGGTTGTCGCCGACGACGATGATGGGCGACCGTGGGGCTGCCACGGCCTGGAGCCAGGTCGCCACCAGCCGGGCGGTCATCTCGCCATCGAAACCACCGGCCACCGGTGGGCCGACACCGATGAAAACGATGCCGGTGGACGGCGACAGCAGGCGCGGTACCGGATCGGGACCGACCAGTACTCCCGTGTCGACAGCGGTCAGTGCCCGCGAGATCACCGCTGCGCGAGCGGGATCGACACTCCGCAATGCGTTCACCGCCGCCTGGGTGGTGGCCCGGTCGGCGTTGTAATCCGACCACAGCGCCTGGAGCGCCAGTGCATCAGCGTCGCGCGGGTTCGCCGCGAGCAACCTGCGCAAGGCGTTCAGACCGGTCGCGATGTCGCCGGTGCGGAACCCCAGCTGGGCTGCGTTGTACATGCCGGTCGCGTCGCCCGCCGACGCCGTCGGCATCACGGCGATGGTCGGGCTGATCACGGTCGGAACCATGGCCACCGCCCCGGTGGACATGCCGATTGCCGCCGCGGCAACCACAAACGTCCGGTTTATGCGCGTCACACGCGCAACATGAGTCACTACAGCCACAGTAGGGCACCAGAGCTACGGCTTCGCACCCACGCGGTCTCAGGTCAGTAACAAGCGCGCGATCGTCGTCCTGCGCCGAACCGCCGCCCTCGGCGCACCCTCACCAGGGCGTATCGACCTGCCGTTCGTGGACGGGCGCGGCGGTCTTCCAGCTCTCGACGCCGTGGTCGGGAGTACCGATGATCGTCTCGCCTGCCGTCACCTCGGCCCAGTGGGCATGGTTGATCTGATGCAGCGAGAAGCAGGCGTTCAGCGCGTTGTAGAAGCCCATGTTGTCGACGGACTGGTTCACCGATTCCTTGATCAGCAGGGAGGCAACCGTCGGACGCTGAGCGATCCGGCGAGCCAGGTCCAGGGTCTTGTCGGCGAGTTCGTCGGGGGCGAAGATCTTGCTCACCATCCCGATCTGATGCGCCTCCTGCGCGCTGATCGAATCCCCGGTCAGCAGTAGCTCTTTGGCCCGTCTTGGCCCGAACTCCCACGGATGACCGAAATACTCGACACCACACATGCCCAGGCGCGACCCGACCACGTCGGCGAACATCGTGTCGGTGTCCGCGGTGATGAGGTCGCAGGCCCACGCCAGCATCAGACCCGCGGCGTACACCGTGCCATGCGTCTGGGCGATGGTGATCTTGCGCAGGTTGCGCCACCGCCGGGTGTTGTCGAAGAAGAAGTGCCACTCCTGCAGCATCCGGGCTTCGGTGCCCGCTTTGGTCCCGCCATAGGTGGTCATGGTCGGATGCTGGTCCGGGCCCGGTGCTCGCTCGGCGCGGTCATCCGACGACCCGAGGTCGTGGCCGGAGGTGAACATGGGACCAGTACCGCCGAGGATGATCACCCGCACCCGGTCGTCTGCCTCCGCGGCCTTGAATGCCTCGTCGAGCTCAACAAGCAATCCGCGGTTCTGAGCGTTGCGTGTCTTCGGCCGGTCCAGCATGATCCGGGCGATGGCGCCGTCGTCGATGAGCTCGTAGGTCAGGTATTTGGGCACGAAGGTTCTCCCGTCGAAGGCGGATAAGTTAATCCACATTCGCACGTCCGGACACCGGATCGCTCCTACCGCGTTTCGCTCGGCGTGGCCGGGCCTGCCGGGGCAAGGTCTGCGACCACCGCACGCTCGGCCGGTGGTTGTATGGAAGTCGAACAGCCTTACCGTGCTCGGACGCTAGGAGATCCACATGGCCGCCCCACTATCCCGACGCGATCTCGACTTCCTGCTCTACGAATGGCTTGACGCCACCGCGTTGACCGAGCGCGGCCGCTACGCCGAGCATTCCCGAGAGACGTTCGACAGCATCCTCGACCTCAGCGAAGACATCGCCCTCAAGCGGTTTGCACCACACAACAAAAAGGCCGACCAGAACGAGCCTCGAATGAATGCCGACGGCAAGGTCGAGATGATCGACGAGGTCGGCGCCGCGCTCGACGAGTTCAGCAAGGCCGGGTTCATCGCGGCCCAATTCGACGAAGAGGTCGGGGGCATGCAACTGCCCACGGTGGTGACCCGTGCCGCCATGGCGTGGTTCCAATCCGCCAACGCATCCACGTCGTCATATCCCTTCCTGACGATGGCGAACGCGAACCTGTTGGTGGAGTACGGCACCGACGAGCAGATCGACACCTGGGTGCGGCCGATGCTCGAAGGCCGTTTCTTCGGCACCATGTGCCTATCCGAACCGCAGGCCGGTTCATCGCTGGCCGACATCACCACCAAGGCCGTGCCCGTCGACGACGGCAGCTATCGCATCACCGGCACCAAGATGTGGATCTCCGGCGGCGATCACGAATTGTCCGAGAACATCGTGCACCTCGTGCTCGCCAAGGCACCCGATGGCGGCCCGGGCGTCAAAGGCATCTCGCTGTTCGTGGTGCCGAAGTTCCTTGCCGACGGAACCCGCAATGACGTTGTGCTGGTGGGCCTCAACCACAAGATGGGTAATCGCGGCACCACCAACACCCTGCTGAACTTCGGGGAGGGCAAGTATCAGCCGGCGCCGGAGACTGGTGCGGTCGGCTATCTCGTGGGCGACGTTCATCGCGGGCTGTCGTACATGTTCCGGATGATGAACGAGGCGCGGATCGGTGTCGGGTTCCTGGCCACCTCACTCGGCTACGCCGGTTATCAGCAGTCCCTCGAGTACGCCAAGACCCGCACGCAGGGCCGCGTGCCCACCAGCAAGGACCCGGCCTCCGCACCGGTGCCCATCATCGAGCACGCCGATGTCAAACGAATGCTGTTGGCGCAGAAGTCATACGTGGAGGGAGCCCTGGCCCTGGGCCTCTACTGCTCCAAGTTGGTCGACGAACAGCAGACTGCTCCCTCGCCGGAAGAAGCCGCCCGGATCGAGTTCCTGCTCGACGTCCTCACCCCGATCGCGAAGAGCTGGCCATCGCAGTGGTGTCTGGAAGCGAACAGCCTGGCCATCCAGGTGCTCGGAGGGTACGGCTACACCAAGGAGTTCGATGTCGAGCAGCTCTACCGGGACAACCGCCTCAACCCCATTCACGAAGGCACGCACGGCATTCAGGGTCTGGATCTACTCGGCCGCAAGGTGGTGATGAAGGGCGGCGCAGGTTTGCAGCTGCTCGTCGACACCATCTCCGCCACCATCGACCGGGCCGCGAGCGTGGACGCAGCCAAGGCAGACGCCCTGCGGGCAGCCGTCGCTCGGCTGGTCGAGGTCACCGGACAGCTGTGGTCCGCCGGTGACCCGGCGGTCAGTCTGGCGAACTCATCGATCTACCTCGAGGCCGCCGGACACGTGGTGATCGCCTGGATGTGGCTCGAGCAACTCATCGCGGCCGACGGTGCACAGGGCAACTTCTACGACGGCAAACGTGCTGCGGCCCAGTACTTCTATCGATATGAACTGCCCCGTACCGGCCCGCAGTTCGATCTGCTGGCCGATCTGGACCGCACAACTCTGGACGCCGACCCCAGCTGGTTCTGATCTGAGGGGCGCTCGAACCCACACACCCTCCGACTTCGGCCACAACCTCCGACTGCAACCGGAGGATCTGACCGAAGCCGGAGGAACTGTTGACGCCTAGGCGGCTAGAGTGCTTTGAGTTCTTCGATGACCAGGCCGACGGATTTTTTGGCGTCGCCGAAGAGCATCGAGGTGCCCGGGGCGGTGAACAACGGGTTGTCGATACCGGCATACCCGGATGCCATGCCGCGTTTGAGGACGATGACCGAGCGTGACTGGTCGACGTTCAGGATCGGCATCCCGTGGATCGGGGACGACGGATCGTTGCGGGCAGCGGGGTTGGTGACATCGTTCGCGCCGATGACCAGGGTGACGTCGGTGCGCGAGAACTCACCGTTGATGTCGTCCATTTCCTTCATCGCGTCGTACTCGACATCAGCCTCTGCCAGAAGCACATTCATGTGCCCGGGCATACGTCCGGCGACCGGGTGGATGGCGTACTTGACCTCCACACCCTTGTCTTCGAGGATGCTCGCCATGTCCTTGACAGCATGCTGCGCCTGCGCCACGGCCAGGCCGTAACCGGGAACCACGATCACCTGCGAGGCATAGGCCATCTGGATCGCCGCATCGGCGGCCGAGGTGGCCTTGACAGTGCCCTGCTCACCGGCCGGACCGCCCACCGCCGCGTCACCGCCCCCACCGAACGACCCGAACACGATCGCCGGGATGGACCGGTTCATCGCCGTGGCCATCAGGTTGGTCAAGATCGAACCCGACGCACCAACGATCATGCCGGCCACGATCATCGCCGTGTTGTTCAACGCCAAACCCGCTGCCGCTGCCGACAATCCGGTCATCGCGTTGAGCAGCGAGATCACCACGGGCATGTCCGCGCCGCCGATCGGCAGCACCACGAACAACCCCATGATGCCGGCCGCGATGAGCACCAGCACGATCCACCACTGCGAGGAACCCTCACCCGGGGTGGCGTTGACACCGATGAACACACACGCCGCGACAGCAACGATCAGCAGCACGATGTTGGCGAGCTGGAACGTCTTGGCGTTCTTGACGAATGCCTTCTCGACCTTCTTGTTCATCAACTCCTGCAGCTTGAGGAAAGCGATGAGCGAGCCCCAGAACGACACCGAACCGATGATCGCCGCGAACAGCGACCCGATCACGATGTGGATGGTCGGGGATTCACCGTGCTTGAACTCGGAAAACCCTGCCGTCTCGATGAACTCGGCCCACGCGATCAACGCGACCGTGCCGCCACCGACACCGTTGAACAACGCCACCAACTGCGGCATGGCCGTCATCTTGGTGCGTTTGGCCGGGGGCACACCCAAGATCACGCCGATCAGCAGACCCGCTGCGATCAGGATCCAGTTGATGGCATAGGTGTCACGGATGTCGATGAGTGTCGCGACAACGGCCAAACCCATACCGGCCGCGGCAATCCAGTTGCCACGGACCGCGGTCTTGGGGCCGGTCAGCCCGGACAGACCGAAGATGAACAGCGAGAAGGCAACGATGTAGAGGATCTGGACGAGGTTGTTCACTTGCCGGCCTCAGCTTTCGGGTCGGAATCGGCGGCGGCCACAGGCTTTTTGCTCTTGAACATGCCCAGCATGCGGTCGGTCACCAGAAACCCACCGACCACGTTGACGGTTCCGAAGATCAACGCGACGAACGCGATGATCCGCACACCCCACGGGGCGTCATCGGGCAAGCGGCCCAACACGATCAACGCGCCGAGCACCACAATGCCGTGAATGGCGTTGGTACCCGACATCAACGGCGTGTGCAAAGTGTTGGGGACCTTCGAGATGACGGCGAAGCCAACAAAACCCGCCAACACCAAGATCGCAATATTTGCCAATAGACCCGTATACATCTTCAGGCACCTGCCTTCACGTCAGTCGTCTCGCGCGTCACGCACGCTTTGGCCAGCACTTCGTCGTCGAAGTCCGGGGCGAGGTTGCCCTCGTCGTCGAGCATCAACTCCAGCAGCGCGAGGATGTTCTTGGCGTACAACTCCGAGGCGTGTTCGGGCATCCCAGCAGGCAGGTTCAGCGGCGAGCAGATCATCACGTCGTGCTTGACGACCTCGTGGCCCGGTTCGGTCAGCTCGCAGTTGCCGCCGGTCTCACCGGCCAGATCCACCACCACCGACCCCGGCTTCATGCCTTCCACCGCAGCGGCGGTCACCAGACGCGGCGCCGGGCGACCGGGCACCAGGGCGGTGGTGATCACCACGTCGAATCCCTTGATCGCATCTTCAAGGGCCTGCTGCTGCTTGGCCCGCTCGTCGTCGGTGAGTTCGCGGGCATAACCACCCTCACCGGCAGCGTCGATACCCAGGTCCAGCCACTGACCGCCCACAGATTTGACCTGCTCGGCCACCTCCGGGCGCACGTCATACCCGGTGGTGCGTGCACCCAGACGCTTGGCCGTCGCCAACGCCTGCAACCCGGCCACACCCACCCCGAGCACCAGCACCGTCGCCGGCTTCACCGTGCCCGCAGCCGTGGTCAACATCGGAAAAAAGCGAGTGGAACGCTCAGCAGCCAAGATCACGGCCTTGTAGCCGGCCACGTTGCCCTGCGACGACAACGCATCCATCGACTGCGCACGCGAAATCCGCGGAATCGCCTCCACCGCAAACCCCTGCACCCCGGCAGACTTGAGTGCACCGATCTGATTCTCGGCATTACGCGGCGCGAGAAAGCCGATCAGCGACGACCCCGACTTCAGCTTGCCGATCTCCTCATCGGTGGGAGCATCAACCTTCACCACCACATCCGCCGACCACGCATCACCGATCGAGGCACCAGCGGCCACGTACAGCTCATCGGGAATGAGCGCGCCCAAACCCGCGCCGGACTCCACGATCACCGACACACCCTTGTTCACCAAAGACGCCGCGACCTTCGGAACCAACGCGACCCGACGCTCCCCCGCAGCCGTCTCGCGCACAACGCCGACACTCATACACGCTCCCTCGTCATGGGTGCGGGCAAGTCACACGGTGCGGCCCGGTTTTTGCCGCCCAGAATTTTTTGCCCACCAATGCCTGATGTGGCGCACGACACGCGCACGCCACATCACTTTGATGGAACATAGCATGATCAAATGGCCCGCCCGGTGTGGCATAGCGCACTGCGATGCGTGACACAGATTTCGGCTGTTGCCTCTTTGATCAGCGCATTTGGTCCAGGCAAACAGACAGCGGGCGTTGTCAGAACTGCACTGCGGTGACGACCTCGCCTGTCGGCTGCGGTGAGCCGCCCTCGGGTTCGATGGTCACTGCGATCCGGTCAGAACCGGTGAGATCCGTGATCGGAACGGCCTGTCGGACAGGCTCGGCGCCCATCGTCCCCACCGAAGTCGGATCATGGCCCTCGCCGAGCAGCCACATCTGGTACGTCTGTCCGGGCGGCGTGGGCGGTAGGCCCTCAGCGATCACAACAGCCTGATTGGCCTCTCGTGAGGTCGCGACGATGACACTGCCGCCGTCGCTGAGCGAATCCCGCTTCAGCTGCATGTCCGGCGATCCGAGAATCGCCATGGTCTGTTGTTCGAGCGCGCTGACCGGCGCCTTCTCCTCGGGGGCGGTGACGCGTCCGACCGTCACACCGCCGATCACGAGGATCAGCGCCGCTGCGGCGGCACCGACGGCGATGCTGAACCGGCGCCGGCGTTCGGCCAGATTGATCACCTTTGCCGGCTCGGCATCGGCCTGCGGCACCGCCGACGGAAGCGCCGCGAGCACCGCCTCGCGTAGCTGAGGAGGCGGGGGCGTCGCGTCCACTGCGGTCATCTCCACGAGAGCTTCGCGGGTGCGGCCGATTTCCCGCAGGTACTGGGACCGGACTGGTTCGGGTTCCTGGGCGAGCTCGCGTTCGAGGCGTCCCACCTCGTCGTCGTCCAGTGCGTTGATTGCATAGAGCTCGACATGTTCGTCGAGCCAGCTGTGTTCAGCCATGTGATGTCGCCTCCAAGCAGTCTTTGAGGCGTCGCAGTCCGTCGCGGATGCGGGATTTGACGGTCGGGAGTGCGGCGTCGAGCCGCTCGGCGACCTGCCGGTAAGTCATACCGCCGTAGTACGACAGCTCGATGCTCTGCCGCTGGGTGGCGGTGAGGCTGCCGAGACACACCATCACGTCGGATCGTTCTTCGGCCGCCACGACCGAGTCGGCGACGGTGTCGGTGGGTGTCTCCACGTTGGAGACCGAGTAGTCGTGGCCGCGTTTGCCCGCCGCCTCCTCACTCCGGACCCGATCGACGGCGCGCCGATGGGCGATGGTGAGCAGCCAGCTCAGAGCCGACCCCGAGGCGGGATCAAAACTGTCCGCCTTCTGCCAGACCTGCAGGTACACCTCCTGCACTGTCTCCTCTGCGTAGCCACGATCGCGCAGAACTCGAAGGATCAGCCCGAAAACACGGGAACCCGTCGCGTCGTACAGCTCGGCGAAAGCCTGTCGATCATGGCCGGCCGTCCTGATCAACAGATCAGCTAGATCTACCCGAGCTCCGGGAATTCGGTCGGTCACATCCATGACACTAGCGATAGTCATCAAAACACCTACTCGATCCGGAACACCCGGTTGTGCCAACCGGTCGCTCCGTCGGGGATGGGGGCGACCCTCTCTTCGGGCTGCACTGCCCCCGTTTCGTCAGTTGCGCGGCAATAGACCGTGTGTTGGCCGGGGGTGGCCTGCCAGGTCCAGAACCACTGTCGCCAGGTGTCATTGGAGTACTCGGTGGCCAAGGTCGCGGTGTTCCAGGGCCCGTTGTCGACCCTCACCTCGACCTTCGCGATACCGCGGTGCTGCGCCCAGGCCGTACCCGCGATCACCACTTCTCCCACTGGCAACTTCGCCAATCCGGCGGGCCTGTCGATGCGTGAAGCGGTCTTGATCGGCGCCTTTACACCCCAGTCCCGCTTGGTCCAGTAGGCCTCGGCCTTGTCGAAGCGGGTGATCTCCCAGTCGACGACCCATTTGGTCGCCGAGACGAAGCCGTAGAGGCCGGGCACGAGCTGCCGAACGGGGTAGCCGTGCTCGAGTGGCAGCGGCTCGCCGTTCATGCCGATGACCAGCATCGCGTCGCGACCGTCGGTGAGGGCGTCGATGGGGGTGCCGGATGTCCAGCCGTCGACACTGGTGGAGAACAACATGTCGGCGTCGTCTTGCACGCCTGCGCGCTCGAGGATGTCCTTGATCGGGTAGCCGGTCCAGCGAGCGGTGCCGGCCAGATTGCCGCCGACCTCGTTGGAGACGCAGGTCAGTGTGATGATCCGCTCCTGTGCCTGCATGTCCATCAGGTCGTCCCAGGTCAGGGTGATGTCGTTGTCCACCATGCCGTGGATTTTCAGGCTCCACTCAGCGGTGGTGAGCTTGGGAACCTGTAACGCGGTGTCGATGCGATAGAAATCTGCGTTGTTCGTCATGAACGGCGTTGCTCCGTCGATCCCGACGTCGGCGCCCGCAGGTACCGGCGCGGCGGCACTGGCCGGACGGGGAAGCCGCACCCGGCGTCGATCAGCGATCACATCGCCCATGGTCGAGACCTGCCGGCCGATGAACGCGGCCGCCACCGAGGCCGCGGCCACCACGCCTGCCGAGATGCCGAACTGGCGCCTCGACAGCCCCCGCGAACCGGGGTCCGACGAGTTCGTGGCGACGTGGGATCCGGTGTCGAGTGGAGCGGAGACGTCCTTGGTGGCCGCTTTGTCGCGGTCCGCGCGCCGGCGTTTGAAGAGGAACCCGCGCAAACCCCTCACTACCAATATGCCGACCACCATTGCCACCAAAGACGGTGCGGCGTACCACATGTCAGAAGTGGGGCGATGTAGCGCTGCGAGCACCCCGAAAGCACCGAACGCGACGATCAGCGCTGAACCTATTGGCACAGTGCGGCGTTCGGCTATGCCGGCAACTATCGCGAGCACAACCACCGCACCGGCGATGCCCCACAACAGAACCGGCTTGTCATTGGTTCCGAAGGTGTCGATCGCGAACTCGCGGACCGGAGCCGGAGCTCGGTCGACGAGGAACGACCCGACTGCATAGAAGGGAGATGCGTAAGAAGAGACGGCGGCTGCCGCCAGTTCGCCGGCGGCAAGGCCGGCGCCAACCGCGATCAGACCGGCAAGTCCGTCGCGTGCCATCGCTGCGATTCGCAATTGCTCAGCCTTTCAAGAGAAGTCATCGGTCGGTATCAATGAGGGATTCGGCGCCGAGAACGTTACGGATGGTCACGACCTCGTTGAAAAAGTTTTTCGATCCGTACCCATCCGATTCCGGCGCAGCTCCGAACCTGCAGTGATCGACCAAGTGATCGACACACTCCGCCACCCGGTGGTGGACGAAGTCGTTTGCGCCTCCGTACAAGACAGCAATGGATAGGACAGCGAACATGGCTCTCAAACGAATTCAGCGACTTGCAGTGACCGTGGCGGGCGTCGGCCTGGCAGTAGGACTCGTGGCGGGGTGTTCGGACGACAGTTCCGACTCGTCCTCGAGCACCGCGGCATCGGCACCGATGACCTCGTCCGAAATGACTTCGGGCTCAAGCGCTTCGGCAGAGCCGGCTTCGCTGGTCGGACCGGGTTGCGCGGCATACGCCGAGGCCAACCCCACCGGCGCGGGCTCGGTGAACGGTATGGCGATGGATCCAGTGGCCACCGCCGCATCCAACAACCCGATGCTCAAGACCCTGACCCAGGCGGTCTCGGGACAGCTCAACCCGCAGGTCAACCTGGTAGACACCCTCAACGGTGGCGAGTTCACCGTCTTCGCACCGACCGATGACGCCTTCGCCAAGATCGATCCGGCCACCATCGAGACACTGAAGACCGACAGTGCGCTGCTGACCAAGATCCTGACCTACCACGTCGTGCCGGGCCAGCTGACCCCCGAGCAGGTCGCCGGCGAGCAGACCACAGTTGAGGGCCAGGCCGTCAACGTGACCGGCTCGGGCGACTCGCTCAAGGCCAACGATTCGACAGTGGTCTGTGGTGGTGTGAAAACCGCCAACGCAACCGTCTACCTCATCGACACCGTGATGATGCCCCCGGCCATGTGATCCATGCCCGAAGCTTCATCTGACCGCTGAGGTAGATCAAGATTCGGGCCGGGACGGTTCACCCCCCGACCGGCCGTCCCGGCCCGAATCGCATGCCGATAACACAATTTCGCAGGGTCTCCCATATCGTGGGGGGTGTGACGGTAGGCCCGGTCCCTGGTGATCAGATCGAGACCGCTCCGGCGGAATCCGATCCGGCCGAGCGGCGAATCATAGTCGACTTTCTGCGCAGACCTGTTTCCATCCAGGTTCTGCGCTTTTGTGCTGTCGGGATCGCCTGCACCACCGCCTACGCACTGATGTACCTGAGTCTTCATCCGCTGATCGGCGCACAGGCAGCAAACTTCGTCTCGATGCTGATCGCTGCGGTTCTCAACACCGGCGCAAACCGCGCCTTCACTTTCCGGCTTCGCGGCCAGCGGATGATCCTGCTCCATCACGTGCAGGGCATCGCTGTGTTCGCGTTCGGCTGGTCGCTGAGCGCCTTCTCGCTGTTCGTCTTGCACCAGATCTCCGAGCACCCTTCGAGCAAGCTCGAATTGGCGCTGCTCATGCTGGTCAATCTGATCGCGACAGCGGTGCGGTTCTTCACCTTCCGCCACGTCTTCTCTCGGGCTCTGGCCCGCCAGCTCGAGGCCGGCGGCAAGAGAACCCGTTAGAGCGACGCTGCGTGCCGGCCGGCTCGACGACCGAAGAAGGACCCCTCACCCAGCTGCGTTCCACTGGCATAGCCCTTACCGTCCTGGGCGATGTTCGCCGCGCCGGCGCCTGCGGCATAGAGCCCTGTGACGACCGACCCGTCGTCGGTGAGTACCTGGCCTTCGGCCGACGTGGCCAGGCCGCCCATCGTGAAGCCCGCGTACATCGCTTTACCGAGCGACATGTCGAACGCTGCCCACGGCCCGTTGTCCTGCGGTGCGAGCCACTCCGCCCGTTTACCGAAGTCGGGGTCCTCCCCGCGCGCAGCGTTCTCGTTGTACCGTTCCAGCGTCTCCTGCAGATGTCCGGACGGAATACCGAGCCCGTCCTCCATCTCGGCCACGGTCTCCCAGCCGTCGATGAACGGGACGAGAGGGAACTCCGGGCGTTCCATGTGCGCTTCGTCCACGATGAGGTAGGCGATCGCGTCCGGCTGCTCCATCACGAATGCCGATGTGCGCGAGTGGTAGGAATCCTCGTTCACGAAACGCCGGCCGTCTTTGTTGACCGCAAGGCCGGTCAGGAGGATCGACGGCGGGTACAGCGGCGCGGTGACAAACGACTGATCCATGTGTTTGAGTCCGCCGCCCACCGACGCGCCCAGCCGGATCCCCAGGCCGTCGTCGTAGGTGCTCCCCAGGGTGTACGGCTTCTCGGCCAGTTCCGGCGTGAACTCGGCGACCATCGATTCGTTCATCACGAATCCGCCGGCCGCGATGATCACCGCCTTTGCGCGAATGAAACCGGTCTCCTGCAATCGCTTCCACTTCAAGCCGACAACAGCGCCGGATTCGTCGACCACCAGGTTGCGCGCGCCGGTCTCGTACCGGATCTCGTTACCCGTCTCGGCAAGCCGCTTCACCAAGAGCTCGGTCACCATGCCCGCACCGCCGGTGTCGCCTTTGACGGGGACCTTGTGACCACGCGGCGCCGGCTTGGCCTTGTCACAGAACGGCCAGACCTTCTCGTTGCCGGTGAACATCAGGCCCTGGGTACCGGGCTGGATGACGGCCTTCTCAGGGTAGTACGACCGCTCGAACTCGAACCCGAGACTTTCGAGCCAGTTGAAGTGCTCGACACTGCCCTGGCAATAGGCGTGGATCTTGTCCGGTTCGGGATCGCGAGAGACCGCGAGGAGGTACTTCTCCATCTCCTCGGGCGAATCCTCGTGTCCGGTCGCCTGCTGCACCGGCGTGCCGCCGCCAAGGTAGAAGTGGCCACCGGCCATCGCCGATGTCCCGCCCGCCGCCGCTGCTCGCTCGAGGACCAGCACACGGGCACCGGCCGACGCGGCCTCCACCGCCGCGCTGCCGCCCGAGATGCCGCACCCGACCACCACGACGTCCACCTCATCGGACCATTCCGACACCTCGGAAACGGGCACTACCTCGGGCAACTCCGCCTGCATCGCGACTTCCTCACTTGTTTGACCGTCGGACGACCGCCATACCGGACGAATCGTCAAACTAGAACTCGTTCTAATTTAGGTCATTTCGGTGATGAGTGCCATGGCCTTGCACTGTTCGGTGAGCGTCATCGCCGATTGGTTCAGCTCCCAGTGCACCTCGCTCGCGCCGAGTTCACTCGCCTGCGCCAGATCGGCGGGCAGGGTCTCGGCGAACCGGTCGAGTGCACCGGGCAGGGAGTCGCGGATCGGATTGAGCCGTAGCGCAACCGGGCCGCGGCCCCCGGCCTGCCGATACTGGCCGATCGCCTCGGTGGCCGAGGCCCAGGTGGTTATTGGGTACATGAAGCCGTCTGCAATGGCCGCCGCCTGCGCGATGCCTTGCGGTGTCATCGCCGCGATGTACACGGGCAGTGTCGGCTGGGCGGGCTTCGGCTCCACCCAGCTCGGTCGCAGCCGGTAGTGCTCGCCTTGAAAGGAAACCGGGCCGGTGCGCCAGCATCGACGCATCAACTCCAGATGTTCGGCGAGCGCGTCCACTCGGGAGGTCATCGACACGCCCGCCGACTCGTGTTCGTGCGGCGTCCAGCCCTGGCCTATCCCTACATCGAGACGCCCACCGCTCAGCCGATCGAGGGTGGCGAGCCGCCGGGCCAACACCACCGGCGGCTGGAACAGCGCATGCACCACGGTGGTCGCGAGCCGGACCCTGGTGGTGTGCGCGGCCGCCCAGGTCAGCATCTCGATGCAATCCCACACCGGCCGGGGCGTCTGGCAGGCCTGGCCGAGGGGTCCGGCGTCGGCCGGTAACAACAGACGGTCGGCCGAGGACACACTGTGAAAGCCGAGGTCATCGGCGGTGCGGGCGATCTGCGCCACCGAATCGGGTCCGGCCAGCGGCCCGAAGGTGGGCAAGCTGATACCGCGGCGGATTGCCGCCATCGCCGCACCTCCTTCGGTCCAGGTGTTGTTGTTCTCACCCGTATGGACCGGTGCCGCGACGTTATTTCATCGACACCTGTCACACGTGTTCAGAGATGAGCACCGCCGTGCAGTCCGGTTCGAGGGCTTTGAACGTGTGCGGCAGATCGCCTGGGTAGCTGATGTAGTCGCCCGGACCCAATTCGACGGGGTCATCGATGAGTCCGACAAGCGCGCGACCACTGCCCATCACCAGATGCTCGACCACTCCGGCCATGTGGGGGTCGGACACCCGCGGTTCGCCCGGTTGCGCCGTGATCAGGTAGATGTCGCGGCGGGCGTGTGGCGGACACGCAGCCAGCACAGTCGCCATGTAGTCGGACTGCTCCGATGCCACTGCAGGACCTTCACCGGATCGGATCACCTGCACGCGTGGGGTCGGCGGCTGGACGAGGTGGGCGAAAGGTACATCGAGGGCGGTACTGAGCGCCCACAGCGTCTCCACACTCGGGTTGCCGTTGCCGGCCTCGAGTTGCGACAGCGTCGATTTGGCAACTCCCGCGCGGCGAGCCACTTCGGCGAGCGAGAGCCCCGTTCGTTTCCGTTCGCGTTGCAGTGCTGCCGCAATCGCCTGCAGTGGCGCTCCAGCCATGTCCGACCTCCGGTCTCGCCGACAACTTCCCGTGCCGTTCGGCTCAGACTACCTTCGTTCGGCTTGACGAACACTGCGGACATCGTTCACCATGTTGGTCATGCGTTCGATATGGCGAACACCGCGGCTCGGCATCTCGCTTGATGCCGCCACTACCCGCGACGTCGCACTCGTCTGCGTCGCCGTGGGCGTTGTGGGACTGTCCTTCGGCGCGATCGCCGTCAGCAGCGGCTTCCCCCTGTGGATGCCGATACTGATGTCGGTAGTCGTGTTCGCCGGAGCGTCTCAGTTCACATTTGTCGCGATCCTGGCCGCCGGCGGTGGGATCTTCGCCGCGGTCGCCGCCGGGTTGCTGGCCAATGCCAGGCACATCCTGTTCGGCTTCTCGATCGGCGATGTTCTCGGGAAGTCCCTCGGATGGCGGTTGCTCGGATCGCACCTGATGATCGACGAATCGGTTGCCTTCACGCTTGCGCAGGACGCACCGAAGACGCGGCGGGCGGTCTATTGGGCCTGCGGCGCAGGACTTTTCGTCGCCTGGAACGTCGGGGTCCTCGCCGGTTCGGCGGGCGGCACACTCATCACGGACACCGACGCCTTCGGATTGGACGCCGCGTTCCCGGCGGTCCTCCTCGCCCTCATCCTGCCCGCGATGCGCGAGCGAGCCACCCGCAATGCCGCGCTCGCCGGTGCCGTCATCGCCGTCGGTGCCTCGTTCTTCACCCCGGTGGGCGTACCGGTACTACTCGCTCTGGCTGCGCTGGTGCTCGTCGTTCCGATTCCCGGCCGTCGACGTGCGGCCACCGGATGAACACCTCGACGCCCGTCCTGCTCGTCGGTATCGCCGTATTGGCTCTGGGTACGTACGCTTTTCGGTTCGTCGGGCCGGTGCTCGCAGCTCGGGTGACGATGCCTCCGAACGTCCACCGGCTCACCACCGTCGGCAGTGTGGTCCTCCTGACCGCGCTCGTGGCGACCTCCACACTCATCGACGATCGGCACTTCGCGGAGCCGTCCCGCATCGTCGGCGTCGCCGTCGGCGGCGTCCTCGCCTGGCGCCGGGCGCCTTTCGTGGTTGTCGTGGCCGCCGCAGCCGCGTGTGCAGCGCTACTGCGCCTGGCCGGTCTCCCCTGACACCGGCATCCGGGCGCCGAGCCGGACTGTCAGGCGCCCAGCCAGGTCAAGATGTCTTTGGTGACCGGGTCCGTGATGTCAGCGTAAGCGGGATGCTTCTTCAGGAAGGCCGAGACCAACGGGCACACCGCAACAATCCGCTTGCCTTGTGCGCGAACATCATCGAGCGCCTCTGAGACGAGGATCGTGGCCAGTCCGCGTCCTCCGAACGCCTCTTGCACCTCGGTGTGGTAGAAAACCCGACTCTGTTCGCGGTCTGCGTAGGCTGCGAACCCGACGACCTCGCCGTCCACGGAGACCGTGTACCGGCGCTTGTCCGGGTCGGGTGCAACGGTCACAGGCGCGCCGGTCTTGTCGGTGATGGTGGAGCTGTTTTGAGTCATGCCACGACAACCTTTCCGAGGTATCCGCTATTCCACCCACATCAGGACTCAGCGGTCAGACGTGGTTTGATCCGTGCATTCGGCAATGTCGGTGCAGGCAGGCGGTCGACGCCACCCACGTAGCCCTCGACGTGTCCGAACCGGTCGGCTTGCGCCTGCCACTGCGTCCGGTACTCCACGATCTCCTCGTGGCTGCGTCCGACGAAATTCCACCACATCACCAGATCCTCGCCGAATGGTGTGCCGCCCAACAAGATCATCCTGCACGGGCGTTCATCGGAACTCTGCAATGTGATGTGGTGGTGCCCGGGAGCCAGGTAGGCCAACTCCGTCTGCCCCACCTCGGCTCCTTCCACACTGACCGAGCCCTGGTCCACCAACACACCGTGCTCGAACGTGGGATGCACCGGGATGGTGACGGACGCACCCATGTCGAGATCGATCTGAGCGCCCAACAGCGGGCTGAACGTGGTGACCGGCGACGACTTTCCGAGCAGATCGCCGATGAAGACACTCACCCGGCCTCCGTCGAGTGCGATCGGTTCGGGAACGAAGTGCTCGAAGTTTCGCGCCGTGTCGCGCGATTCGTCAGGAAGGGCCACCCACAGCTGGACGCCGTGCAACGTGGTGGTGTCGGGCGTAGAGACCTCCGAGTGGGCGATCCCATGACCCGCAGTCATCAGGTTCACCTCGCCCGGGCGGACGAAGGCGTGCACACCCAAACTGTCGCGGTGCTCGATCTCGCCGGTGAAAAGCCAGCTCACCGTCTGCAACCCGGTGTGCGGGTGGGGTGGCACGTCCATTCCACCCGTGGTCCGGACATCCGCCGGGCCGTAGTGGTCGGCGAAGCACCAGGCCCCGATCAAGGACCGGGCACGCTGCGGCAATGTGCGGTGGACGGTCATGGCACGCGGACCGCCCAGCGGAACGTCGCGCGACGTCAGGATCTGCACGTGATGCCGATCTCCGGGGGCCGGTGAGCAATCGATTTCCGGACCGTTGACCACGTTGCTCATACTGGCGCCTCATTCCTCACCTTGCCGGCGGGCATTTTCATTTCGTGACATTTCAATCCGCAATCCTGGGCTCACGAATTGAGTGACGGTGGTAATACTTTCGATGAGCAACCAGCCGTTTCAACTGAAGATCGTCAGGTGACCGCGTCGTTCCATCCGAGTCTAAATCGTGTGCCACAGCTAGACCACTAGTGGAGGTAATCCGAAAATGTCTGCTCCGACGACAGTTCAAAAGTTAGCTGCCGAAGCACTGGGAACGTTCTGGCTCGTTCTCGGGGGTTGCGGCAGCGCCGTTTTCGCAGCGAAGGTGATCGCGGACGACGACGGGACCCAGCTCGGCATCGGGTTCCTCGGCGTATCCATCGCTTTCGGCCTCACCGTCCTGACCGGCGTCTACGCCCTCGGTCACATCTCGGGTGGACATTTCAACCCGGCCGTCACGGTGGGCGCAGCTCTGGCCAGGCGTTTCCAATGGAAGGACGTACCGGGCTACGTTGTCGTGCAGGTGATCGGTGGCCTCATCGGCGGCGCGATCATCCTTCTCATCGCCAATGGCAAAGAAGGGTCGAGGCCGAGGGTTCGATGGCCGCCAACGGCTTCGGCGACCACTCGCCGGGCGGGTACACCTTGTGGGCCGCACTCGTGGCCGAGATCGTGCTGACCGCCATCTTTGTCATCGTCATCCTGGGTGCCACCGACACCCGAGCGCCACAAGGTATCGCGGGCATTGCAATTGGTCTGGCCCTCACCCTCATTCACCTCATCAGCATCCCGATCACCAACACCTCGGTGAACCCCGCGCGATCGACGGCGGTGGCGTTCTTCAACGGCAATGGCGCGCCCGGTCAGCTCTGGTTGTTCTGGGTCGCGCCGCTCGTGGGCGCACTGTTGGCCGGCATTCTCTACCCGCTCGTCTTCGACAAGGGTGCAAACGAACCCGAACTCGATCAGATCCCCAATCCAGCGGTGTCTGCCTGAACCTGCCCGATCGACAGGTCCGGCCGTCACGCAACCCGGGTGGCGAGCATCGTCTCTTCGAGAGTCCAGGTGTTCTCGCCGTCGTCGGAGAACTCCCCTGTCCATGTGAAGGTGTTGTCGGTGATGTCGGTGAAGCGCCACCGAAGCGTTGGTTCGTCATCTGTGCTGGTCAAAGTGATATCCCCGTCGCCTATCTCGCCGATGAACTTTCGAACACGCGCATTGATCGGCTCCACCCACGTTGACCTCCAGGCTGCGATCGACGGGTCGTAGAACCGGATGGTTGATCCATGGAATGCTCGAAACCCCCGTTCCGGCGGCGCAAGACCAGCTCCGGGCACCATCCACACATCCTGGATCGCCCGACCGCCCAGAACCCACCCGAAGTGGAGTTCTCCGTCGAGTTCGGGAGAGTCCGTTGCCGCCGGTATCCAGCGAATGTGCCAGGACCCCACGAATCTGCCGAACGCCCGCAAGTGCTCAGCTGCGCCCTGAGCCGGCCCAGGGGAATGCAAGTGGGCGGCCAGGGCATTGTCGCCTCTGAAATCCGTCAGCATATTGACATGTTGTCAGATTGCTGACGAATATGCCAGGCTGGGCAGGTGAACAAGGCGGAGGCTTACCGATTGCTCATCGCCGACGTCTACGAACTCGCCGGCGCATCGCGCCGGACGAGCGAGGACGTGGCTCGACGGGCCGGACAGACCGTTGCCCGCTGGCACGTGCTCAGCGTCCTGTCGGAACCGGCGACGGTGGCCGGAGCTGCACGACGACTCGGCCTGTCACGCCAGAGCGTGCATCGCGTCTGCGGCGACCTCTTACGTGAAGGGCTTCTTGAGAGCCAGGACAATCCCGACCATCAGACCTCACCCCTACTCCGACTCACCAGCGCCGGCGGGGCGATCTTGGCCGAACTGGTGCGGGAGTCGGACGTCGAGAGGTCCCGGTTGCTCACCCGCACACACATCACAGTGGACGAACTCGAGAGCACGCGCACCATCGTCCGCAACCTGATCACCGCCCTCGACAGCCAGTAGGCCGGTGTCCCACGTCAGCGGAACCTCGTCAGGCGCAGGCTGTTTCCGACGACAAACACCGATGACAACGCCATCGCCCCGCCGGCGATCATGGGGCTGAGCAATCCGAGTGCGGCCAGTGGCAGTGCGGCCACGTTGTATCCGAACGCCCAGAACAGATTTCCCTTGATGGTGCGAAGTGTTGCGCGAGACAGGCGAATCGCATCGCCGGCGGCTCGCAGGTCACCTCGGACCAGGGTGATGTCCCCAGCCTCGATCGCGGCGTCGGTACCCGTTCCCATCGCCAGTCCCAGGTCGGCCTGAGCCAGAGCGGCAGCGTCGTTGACACCGTCGCCGACCATCGCCACGGTCTTTCCCTGTGCCTGCAGGTCCTTGATCGTATCGACCTTCGCAGACGGCAACACCCCCGCGATCACTGTATTGATACCCACTTGTGCGGCAACCGCTTTGGCGACACTGTCGTGATCACCGGTGAGCAACACCGGCTCGAGACCGAGGTCCATCAACTCCGCAACGGCCTGCCGCGACGTCGCCTTCACCACGTCGGAGACCACGAGCACGCCGCGGGCGCGTCCGCCCCAGGCGACCGCGACGGCAGTCTGGCCTTCCGAACCCGCCCGCTCCAATGCGGCGACCAGCTCACCGGGTATCTCGTTGCCTCGCTCGGTCAGCAATTGTGGTCGACCGAGGAGCACCTCCACCTCGTCGACGACACCCTGGACCCCGAGGCCCGCGGAATTGACGAAGTCACGAACTGCGGGCAGCGGCCCGGTGCGCTCGCGTGCGCCGTCGGCGATGGCACGCGCGATCGGATGTTCGGACGCGTTCTCGACCGCTCCGGCCACGCGCACAACATGATCGGTCTCTTCACCGTCGGCGACGGCAACTTCCGTCAAGGTCATCTGACCGGTTGTCACGGTGCCGGTCTTGTCGAGCACCACGGTGTCGACCTGCCGGGTGGACTCGAGTACCTCGGGTCCCTTGATCAGGATTCCCAACGTGGCCCCGCGGCCGGTCCCGACCATCAACGCGGTCGGCGTCGCCAGCCCCAGTGCGCAGGGGCACGCGATGATCAACACGGCGACCGCCGCGGTGAAGGCATCGGCAGCGTCATATCCGAGCAGCAGCCACACAGCCAGGGTGCCCAGCGCGAGAGCGATGACCACGGGCACGAAGACACCGGAGATCCGGTCGGCCAAACGCTGCACCTGCGCCTTGCCGTTCTGCGCCTGTTCCACAAGTCTCGCCATCTGCGCGAGCTGTGTGTCGTTACCGATCTTGGTCGCGCGTACGGTGATCCGACCTCCGGCGTTCACCGTTGCGCCGACCACCGCGTCGCCTTCGTTGACCTCGACCGGCACCGATTCACCGGTCAACATCGACGCATCCACTGCCGACGAGCCACTTTCCACCACACCGTCGGTTGCGATCCGCTCGCCCGGCCGCACCACGAACAGGTCACCGACGGCCAGGTCTCCGATGGGCACCAGCGATTCGGTGTCACCCCTGAGCACGGTCACGTCTTTGGCGCCGAGACCGAGAAGCGTTCGCAAGGCCGCTCCCGCACGGCGTTTGGATCGCATCTCGAAGAACCGGCCGGCCAAGATGAAGGTGGTGACTCCCGCCGCCGCCTCCAGGTAGATGTTGGCCGACCCGTCCGAGGAGCTCATCTCCATCCCGCCGTGTGCGGTCTGGGGATCACCCGCTGCTCCGAAGAACAGCGCGTACAGCGACCAGCCCAGCGCGGCAATGGTTCCCACCGATACGAGTGTGTCCATCGTCGCAGCGCCGTGACGCAGGTTGATCGCTGCCGCCCGGTGGAACTGCCAGCCTCCCCACACCACCACAGGCGCTGCAAGTGTCAACGAGAGCCACTGCCAGTTGTCGAACTGAAGAGGCGGAATCATCGCCATGGCGATCACGGGAACGGAGAGAGCGGCGCTGACCAGCGTGCGATGACGCAGGCGGTTCAGTTCCTGATCATGACCGTCGTCATCGTTGTCGTCGGCGGCGGAATCGGGATGATCCTCGATCGCTGTCGCCCGGTAGCCGGCCGCCTCGACCGCAGCGATCAAGTCGCCGGTGGCAACCGAATCGGAATAGGTGACGTTTGCCTTTTCGGTCGCGTAGTTCACCGTCGCCTGCACGCCGTCGAGCTTGTTGAGCTTGCGTTCGATACGGTTGGCACACGAGGCACACGTCATCCCAGCGATCTCGAGATCGACATGTGCTTGTGGGACAGCCGCTTTCGCGTCTCCGGTAGAACTCGTCGGCGTAGTCGAACTCATTGCTCAGCCCAGCCGGTATCCGGCCTCGTGCACCGCGGCCTCGATCTCGTCCCGGCCCACCGGCTGCTCACTGTGGACGGTGAGCCCGCCGCTGTTCAGGTCCACGTCCACCTTGTCCACACCGGGCACCTCGGACACTTCCTCGGTGACCGATGCGACGCAGTGCTGGCATGTCATCCCCACCACCGTGTAGGTCTGCGCGCTCATGTTCGCCCTCCTTCTACGACCGGACCAGCCGGGCGATCGCCTCGGTGGCCTCTTTGACTTTTTCCTGACCCTGCTCTTCGCTCTGGCGGGCCGCGTCGACGACGCAATGCGACATGTGCTCCTCGAGCAGTCCCAGGCTCACCGCTTGCAATGCCTTGGTCATCGCCGCCACCTGGGTGAGGATGTCGATGCAGTACTTCTCGTCTTCGACCATCCGCTGCAACCCGCGGGCCTGCCCCTCGATACGGCGCAGCCGCTTGAGGTAGTCGTCCTTGCGGTTGATGTAGCCGTGGTGTTGGTGCTCGTCGGCCATGTGTCCTCTTTCGCCCGTCGTTCGTACCTGTTTACCATACCCCCCTACCGTACCCAAGTCGAGGAGTGGGGCGGACGGAACTGCTCAGGTGGGGCGATCGAGTTGATCGGCCCCCCAGGCGAGGGACGCGAGGCCGGGCCGCTGGGCCGCGGCGTGATCATCGGATCCGGCGGAGCCGAACCGGCAGTCCATCGGCGGGCATCGGACCGGTTCCCCAGGTCATCAGAGGGACATAGTCGCGGGGCACCGTCCAAGAGAAGTCGAGGAGGAGTCGATGCAGCACCGCTTTGACGGTCATGGCCGCAAAGTGCATCCCGATGCACTTGTGGGCGCCGGCGCCGAACGGCGACCACGCGAAGCGATGCATCTTCTTCAGAATTGCAGGGTCATCGAAGCGACCGGGATCGAAGACGTCCGGCCGCGACCACCACGTGTCCAATCGCATCGACAGATGCACGTTCAGGGCAATCTCGGTGCCCGCAGGTATGTGGTGGCCCAGAATGCTGGTGTCGGACACGGCCTGACGGAACAGCGTCCCGGCAGGCGCATACATCCGCAAAGACTCTTTGAAGGCGCAGTCCAGCAGATGGGCGGAATTGAGTTCGTCCATCGATGCATCGGCAGGTAGGGCTGCGACCTCCTCTCGCAGGTTCTGCTGCAACTCGGGGTCTTTGCCGAGGTGATAGAGCAGCATGGACAGCGCGATGGTGCTGGTGTCGTGCGCCGCCATCAGCAGGAAGATCATGTGATTGGTGACGTCCTCATCCGTGAAAACATGGCCCTCGTCGGTGCGCGACTGACACAACACGGTGAACAAGTCGTCGCCGTCTTGACCACGGCGCCTCGGTACGGCCGTCCGGAAGTATCGCTCCAGATGCCGTCTGCCCCGTAGCCCGCGAGCCCACAGCCCACCGGGAACCGGCTGACGGACAACCGCTTGCGCTCCCCGGACCGCGTCGTCGAACGCGCGCGACAGATCAGTCGCAGTCGAGCTGTCGGGGGGCTCGCCGACGAACACCTGACTCGCCATCGCGAGCAGCAACTCCTTGGTGTGATCGAACACAGGCACTTGCTCGCCAGGGGCCCATGTGGCGAGGATCCCGGACACGAGTGGCCGCGACAACGCCAGGTAGCCGTCCAGACGGGGACGCGTGAACGCCTGCTGCATGATCCGTCGATGGAACATGTGCTCGTCGAAATCGAGCAGCATGAGGCCCCGATGGAAAAAGGGGCCGATCACGGGGTGCCATCCCCTCTCGCTCGAGAACACCTTGTTCTTGTCGAGCCAGACCTCCTGCAGCGCTTCCGGACCCGTCACGGTGACAACTCGGAAGCCGACAGCACCGGTCCACGACACCGGCCCGAACCGGCGGTATCGCTCACGCCCGAAGTCGAGAGGATGGGCGATGCTCTCCAAAACGTGTCCCAGACCGGGAATGCCGTAGCTGCCCATGACGGGTTCGAGTCCACTGCCTTCGGGGGGTGCGGCAAGCGGTTCCGCCCGAGACGGATACAGCGAGGCCAGGCGGGCCGAACCCCGCTGCAGAGTGTCGGTGACCCCTGCCCGCGTCGGCCTCATCGGATCTGGGTCCTGTCGAGGTATGCCCGGCGACCGCCCGGATCGAACGCACCCGGTTCCTTGCCACCCACGAGTCGCTTGGCCTGCAGCAGAAGCCGTTCCGGCACACCCTGTTCCACCACGCCCATCGGCGCCAGCCAACGAGGGACCGTGACCTCTGATCTACCGTGACCGGCGCTGGCGACAATCGCCGCCGCGACGTCGTCAGCCTCCAGTGTCGGTTGCAGGCGCAAAGTCACCCCCGAGGTCAGGTCGGTCCGGGTGGCAGCGGGCATCACTGTCGTCACGCTCACCCCGGTGCCGACGATCTCGGCGCGGATGGCACGCGAGAGTGCAACCACTCCGAACTTGGAAGCGCAGTAGGTCGCCATGCCTGGCGTCGAGACCTTGCCTGCCATCGATGAGACGTTCACGATGTGACCCCGGCCGCGGACGATCATGTGGGGCAGCACCAGATGGGTCCCTGTCACCACTGCGCCGAGATTGATGGCCAGTTCGCGGTGCAGCGCCTGGAGTTCGGAATCGACGAAGCGACCCATCAGCTGGATTCCGGCATTGTTCACGAGCATGTCGATGTCGTGGCCGTCCGCGGCGGCCAGCAAGAACTCCCGAAAGCTCTTTTCATCCGTGACATCGAGAGCTTCCGCCCGGATTCCCAGCTCGTCGGCCGTCGCCGATGCGGCATCGAGATCGATGTCGCCGATCGTCACGATGGCACCCTTCTGGGCCAAGGCGGCTGCAGTGGCTCGGCCGATCCCGCGAGCACCGCCCGTGACACAGACGCGGGCACCATCAAGGTCGATCACAGGGGGCTTCCGATCGGCTCACGAAGCGCAAAGTAGGCGATGAGTCGGATCTCCCCGGTGGGCATGGTGAGCAGTGCGCGCCCCAGATACACCCCCGGGACCAGCTCGACGATCTCATCGCGTGTCCTCTTGATGGGGAACGTGCGGACGCTGGGATTCTTGTATTGCGGCACACCGTAATCGAGCGCGCGCACCATGACTCGTGGCTCGATCAGGCCTTTGTCGATCGCATGGTCGAAGTCGAAACCCTCCACCTCTCCGCGTCCGCGCCGGAGCCCTCGGTACCCGAATGCGACAACCGGCATGGCCAGCCGAGCAATAGGTGCCAATCTGTTGAATCCCGTTCCGGCGCCCAGGTCGAAGGTCTTTCCCCGCCACGTCGGGTTGACGCGCATCAATGGATTGGCCAGGTGGGCCTCGGGTATCCCGAACAACTTGCCGACGATCAACCCCTCCATCTTGCCGTCCGGGCCGTCGGGCGCCACACCTTCACCGAACAACTCCGCGAACGCTTCTCGATCGTTTCGGGCACCGAGTTCTTGGATGTATTGCCACGCCGCTCCCCGGGCGACGGTCGGACGTGCGACTGCCAACTCCCGCAATTCCGAGGCCATGGAACACACGGCAGAAGCCGATTTCCCACCCCTCGTCGACGAGTCGACCTCTTGCTCTTGTACCGACATACGTGGGCCTCCCAATTTTGGTACAACTCTGTTCCAGTTCCTATCTGGAACGGGACGGTACCAGATAGACGTGGGCAATCAGGACCTTTGGCGGGCGAAGATGCAAAACTGTGGGCGTGACTAGCGGCAGCACGCGGAACTACGGGGGCGCTTCCGCATCTGCACGTGTCGAGAAGCGCCGGTCCGGTCTCATCGACGCGGCTTTGACGGAGATGGCCGAGAATCGCTGGCGGTCTGCGACCGTCGCCAGCCTGTGTGTGCAGGCCCGACTGAACAAGCGGTACTTCTACGAGAGTTTCGACGATCTCGACCGGCTCGCCGACGCCGTCATCGACAGTGTCGCCGCCGACGTCGGTGGTGCGGCCGTTGCGGCGTACCTCGCGACACTCGACTTGCCTCTGGAGGTGCAGGCCAAGAACACTGTGAGCGCTTTGGTCGACGTCCTGGGCACCGATCGCCGCAAAGCGCTTGTCCTACTCGGCGGCGTACCGACCTCCGCAGGTCAGGAGGACACGCGGCGTGCCGCCATCGGGGGTTTGACGGCCATCCTCGTCGACCATGCACGACGCATCCACGACGTCGAACTGGAACAGGACTCTCTGGCGTTCACGGCCCCGGCGTTTGTCATCGGCGGTACCGCACAGACGATCTTGTCGTGGGTCAACGGCGACCTTCCGGTCGAGCGCGATCAGTTGATCGACGACATCGCCGCGATCTGGTTGTCGCTCGGCGAAAGCGCGTCGGATATGGCGCGGTCGAGGCTCGATGCCCGGCCGGGTGAGTAACTGTCCCGAGTTTCACCGTCGGGGTTCGGCAGGGCGATGACGCAACGCGCGCGCCAGATCGGTCAGGGCATCCGCGACCGCGAGTAGCGCTTCGTCGACCGTGGGCGTACGCGAGTGGCCGGCTGTCCGGTTCGACTCCGGTTGATCACCGGCCGGACTCACTCCGCTCGACGCGGGGTCCCGGGGCGAGTCCGCCGTCTCCACCTGTTCCGGGTCAGGTTCGCGGTGTCGACGAGGTGGGGCCTGCGGTGCCATTTCGCGAGGCGCGACATCACTGACGGTGACGAGGGTGCCGTTGCGAGAACCGTTCCGGCTGACCTGTGACTCCGGCCGGTACGGTGCCCCGAAGCCACGCATCTTCGAGGGCGGGGCGAATCGGTGGGGCCCACCGTGGTCGGCGAACAGAACGCAACTGCCTCCGTGAACTCCGTCGGATGCCACACAGCTCTCGAGCTCCGCGAGACGCTGGCCGGACTGGCCGTCGAGCCACAGCACCCAGGTCCGTCGCGCATCGGCCGGCTCGGCTCCCCCGTCACTGCCGTGCGTCCCGTCGTGACCGAGCCCCAGGCGGCATCGTTGAACCCAGTCGTTCTCCGGCGCGTGCACAAACGCTTCATACGTGTCGGAGGCAGCGATTACCGTGGACCAACACAGGTCGAATTCGGTCGCCACCGCTACATCTTGGCCTCATCGCGATGCGGTGGCGAGTCCGACACACGAGTTGGGAGTTTTGATGATCGGTTTCGTTAATGCCATTGCCCTCGACGGACCGGATCCGGTCGGGCTCGCGCAGTTCTACCAGCGAGTTCTCGGTGGCGAGCTGGATACAAGCGATCCCGAATGGGTCACGCTGGATTGTGGTTTGGGTAAAGCGAAACTGACATTTCAACCATCAACCAGCTATGTACCCCCGACGTTCCCCGACCCCAACGGCAGTCAGCAGTTCCATCTCGACATCCAGGTCGACGACTTCGAGTCGGCCGAACCACAGATACTCGACCTCGGAGCGCGCAAGGTCGAAGGGCAGGAACATCCCGGTTTCCGGGTGTACCTCGACCCGGTGGGTCACCCGTTCTGCCTTGTCCTGGAGTAACCGAAGCTACCTTCTGACTGCTGTCTGACGAAGTCAGGCCGCGTATACTTGCTGGCATGGTTGCAGTTCTCGACGAGAAGTTGGCCGACCTTGATCGGTGGACGCCGGGCGACCGGTGCTCGATAGTCCGCGCCCTCGAGGTGGTCGGGACGAGGACTGCATTGCTGATCATGCGCGAGGCCATGTACGGCACGACTCGTTTCGACGGATTCGCGCGGCGGGTCGGAGTCAGTGACGCGGTCGCATCCGCACGACTCAAAGCCCTTGTCGAAGCAGGTCTGCTGGAGAAGTCGCCGTATCAGGACCCCGGTCAACGCACCCGTTACGAGTACCGGCTCACCGAGATGGGCACCGACCTGGTTCCCGTGCTGTTCGGACTCATGCAGTGGGGAGACAAGTATTTCCAGCCCAAGGGCAAGCCGCTGCAGCTGCAATCCAACGTGACGGGTGAGCCGGTGCACGTGGGACTGACCACGCCTGACGGCACCGAGGTACCCCTCGACGACTTGCGGATATCGCTGGTCAAACGCTGACGGATAGACTCCTCAGCCATGGTTGCCGACGCTGCGCTGCGTGCTGATCTCGTGGTGGTCGGTGCGGGTGTCGCGGGCCTGACCGCGGCTGTTCGAGCCGCCGAATCCGGGCTCGCGGTGATCGTTCTCAACAAGGGCAGCGGCTGGCGTCCCGACGATCCGGCACCCAACACCGCCACCTACTTCGCGCAGGGTGGCATCGCCGTGGTGGAGCCCAGCAACGCGGAGGACTCGGTCGCACTGCACACCCGCGACACCGTGGTCGCGGGTGCCGGTCTCACCGACCCTGCAGCCACCGAGTCCATCCTTTCGGAGGGCCACGCCGCGGTCTCGGCCTTGGTCAGCTGGGGCGCGCACTTCGACATCGGAGACGACGGGCGCTTCCTGCGGACACGAGAAGGTGGACACAGCGTTCGTCGGATCATTCACGCCGGCGGCGACGCCACCGGAGCGCAGGTGCAACGGTCCCTGGCGGTGCGCGCGCTCGCCCAACCCACCATCACCGTGCTCGACGAATCGTATGCCCAGCAGATCTTGCAGGACCAGCACGGCACAACGGTCGGGGTGCGCGTCGGACGCTCCGGTGGCTCCTTCCGAGACATCCTGGCGCCCACGGTGATTCTCGCGACCGGCGGGGTCGGACACCTCTATGCGGCCACCACCAACCCACTCGGTTCGACGGGCGACGGCATCGCGCTGGCGCACAGAGCTGGTGCGGCGGTCTCGGACATGGAGTTCATCCAATTCCATCCCACGATGCTGTACCGCCCCGGTCAGCGCGGCAGGCGCACACTCATCACCGAGGCACTACGCGGCGAGGGCGCAAAACTCGTTGACAGCGAAGGCAATTCGGTCACCGAAGGCGTACACCCCCTCGGCGATCTCGCTCCGCGCGACGTGGTCGCCAATGCGGTCGGTGCCGCCATGGCGCGCACCGGCCACCGCTGTGTCTACCTCGACGCCCGCCACATCGCCGACTTCGGCCGCCGCTTCCCCACGGTCACCGCCGGTGTCGCAGCAATCGGGATCGACCCCACCACCGACCTCATCCCGGTGGTGCCCGGCGCTCATTACCTCTGTGGAGGTGTTGTCACCGATACCGAGGGCGCCACCACCGTTCCTGGGTTGTTCGCCGCAGGCGAAGTCGCCCGGACAGGCCTGCATGGTGCAAATCGTTTGGCGTCCAACAGTTTACTCGAGGGACTGGTGATGGGACTGCGGGTCGCGCGGGCAGCCGCCGGCCGAGCCGGACACCCAGACGCTTTGCGACCGGACGTCGCGCCCGAGCTGGACGCAACTGTCGCCCCACGTCGAGACCTCCAGGACCGAATGTCTGCGAGCGCGGCCCTGTCTCGCGACCATTCAGGGCTGATGGCTCTCGCCGACCACCTCGATGCGGTGCCGCGTCGACCACTGCTGGATGGTGCCGACCACGAAGATGCTGCCCTGACCGCCACCGCACGACTGGTGGTCGCCGGCGCTTTGGCCCGAAAAGAGTCGCGGGGTTGCCACCATCGGGTGGACTACCCCGAGGCCTCTGCGCCCATCGCGGGTTGACGCACGCGACTCGCCGATTGCCAGGTGCGTGTACAGCACGACGACTCCTCAGTCCGTTCATAATGGCTCTCCTGCTTCAGGTTTCGTGGATGCCAAGGGCTTCCCGTCTTTGACGTTCGCGCATGCCCGCGGGTTCCGGGCGGGGTTCATCCGAACAGATGACTGTCGAATGTGTATTCGAATGGCTAGATTGGTAGCACGCTGATCTTCCGCGAGACCTGACTCTGAGATACGTGGGACTATGCCAAATACTTCGGTCGGCTGTCCCAGTGGTGTTGTCTCGATGTTGTTGTCTCAGAGGGGGTGTGGTGATGGCTGTTGGTGATCTGGTGGATGAGGTCATCGGGGTGGGGTTTCCGGATGACCCGGCCGGCATCGTGGGCTTGGTGAAGGATTTGATCGCGTTGCGTAATGCTGTCGAATCGCGGTTGGCGGCCGGCGCTGCGCTCATCGATCGGTTGGGGTTGGCGAAACGGTCTGGGTCGACGACGTCGACGTTGTTGCAGGCCAATGGTGCTGCTCCGGCGACGGCGGCGCGGTGGTTACGGATCGGCACCGGGCTGACGGGGTTGGATCGTACGGCCGGGTATTTTCGGGACGGGTTCCTCTCCGCCGAGCATGTGGATGCGGTAATTCGAGGAATCAGCCATGTTCGCCGCCGTGCGGTGGGTGTGATGAGCGACGACTTCCGGTCTGAGGTCGAGCGAAAACTCTTCGCTCATGCGATCTCTGGTGCACCACCCGCCGAGATCGGGCGGATCGCCCGGGCGGTGGGTAATGAGGTCGCCGGAGAACAGGGTGGGGTGCCGGCCGCCGAGGACGCTTCGTTGAACAGCCTGGACTACGTCGTCACCAGCGATGGCCGGCTGTCGGGCAGATTTGATGTGGATGCGGTGACCGGGGAAAAGATGATGTCCGCGCTCGATGTGTGGTCCAGACCTAGACCCGAACCCGACGGCAGCGCCGATACTCGCACACCGACGCAACGACGAGCTGATGCCCTGCACCAACTCCTCGACTGCGGTGGCGGTGGGCAGGGTCTGGTATCAGCACCGAAAACCGAAGTCATGGTGACGGTTCCGGCCGATCATCCCGACCGAGCCGAGTTGCGGTGGATGGGTCCGGTCACCGAAGCGACCGCCGCAGCAGCCGCGTGTGATGCGGTGATCACCTCGATCACCCTC
>NZ_JNYV01000015.1 GCF_000717275.1 Kitasatospora arboriphila | reverse complement strand
CGCGGGAGAGATGTTCAGTACTGCTGATCGATGACCATGATCACAGTAAGCACTTTTTGGGGACCGCGCAACAGGTTGACGGGACTTACCCCGCCAACCAAGAGACCATCCCGCCGCAAGATCCCGCACCAAATCGACCAAGACGGACAACGGCCTTCGCAACCGTGGGCCACCAAAGTGGATGACTCCCCCAACCCCCGAGCCTGGCGTCACCTGCTCGATAACAGCTAGGGGGCCGTCAACGTCGACCTGACATCGAGGCGTCGCAGAGCGCCGTCTTGATAGCGCGTGGGACGACGCTCGACCCGATAGATTCCCGACTGGCACTCAGCAAACAAGGTCGCCTATACCTCCGCCTTGCAGCAGAGGCGGGTCTACCTCGGAGTCCGCTTCAGGTGGCCGGCTCAGGCGGCTGACCAGCCACCGTCCACGCTCACCACGGCGCCATTGACATATTTAGCCTCGTCGCTGGCTACCCATGACACCGTCGCAGCAATGTCGTCGGCATCGCCCTTTGCTGGCATAGGCCCTTTGGCTGTCGTCGCCCGCTCAAAAGCCCACCCAGAGCGGTTCGACGATTTGTGCATGTCCGAATGGACCCCGCCCGGCAGTACCGCGTTCGATCGAACCCCCTCAGGCCCGTAGTACCACGCGATGCTTTTGACCAGGCCAAGGACGCCATGCTTCGTTGTCGCGTAGGCGACTCCGGCTGGGCCGGCACCGAGTGAGGCGCGCGAGCCGACTGTGACGATGGAGCCACCCTCACCGGCGAGCATGAGCCTTAGTGCCGCTCGCGATACGCGCATCAGCCCCGTGAGATTGACGTCGACAACCCGAGACCAAGTCTCGTCGTCCAAATCACCTAGAGGCAAATAACCGTCCATCACCCCCGCGACATTTGCGAGAATGTCTACCTTTCCCCCGGCCGCTACGAACAAGTCGTCAACTTCCTCTTGAACTGAAATGTCAGCTCGAACAAGTTTGACCTCGACACTTTGCTGTTCGAAGTAGGCAGCGGCCCTCTCGCGCGATCCTCGGCTGACATTGCACCCGATAACGGTGGCACCTTCTCTAGCGAACCTCGTCGCGGTTGCTCGACCGATTCCGTTCGCGGCCCCCGTCACGACAACAACTTTTCCGGTATGTCGGGTGGAGTCCATTCTCAACTATCCTAATCAATATTGCCGCTCATCTGCCGGCGACATGGACTGTGGCTGCGAACCATCGGGTTCGGTTTCGACCTAATGGTTCGCGGAGCTCTTGCGGTTTCATCGTGGTGGACCTCGCCGGTTAGCATGGTTGAACTGATCACGGCGGGGCGCTGAGCTGCTAACGACTCAATTCTGCACCGCACTCGAGGCACAAGGCGGTCGAAAGGCCCCGGCTATTTCGGCGCGCTGCCGCTACTTACCCCGAACTCCGCGCCGCTGGCCGTCTGCGATCCTGACGAATCGATTGCGCAGCTTCCGGACACTGTGCCAGATTCGGACACGCCACTCGAAACCTGCCACCCATAAATCGAGTTCCGGAGCATACGTCATGAACGCCTGCTCGAACCTCTGCTGCTCGTCTGCGCTCATGGAGTCCGAAACGGCTGAAGGACGCTTGAGCCCACAAGCGACCGACCTCTTGTCCGGCGCGTGAGGCGCCTGTCGCGCACTTCGCGACCCGTGAGACGCCGCCGTCCAGCGCTCATCCCATCAGCGGCTATGGCGTGCGCACCACCGAACGCGCTATCCAAACTCCTGCTTGTCGTGATCACGGTCACATCTTAGCAAGTATACCTATAGTAGTAACAAATTCTCACCCCGGTGAACCGAAGGCGGGCATTGACGCTTTTCGCCAGGGCAGGCCTCCCAATCCTCTGTTCGACTAGCTCAGACCCAGGCTGCGCAGACCGTAGGATTGAATAATGCTCAAGTCAGAGACTCCAACGGCCGCGCTCGCGATGGACCTCGCCCTGGCCGTTTCGAGGCTCCGGGCACGATTGCGTGTGGAGCAGTCGTCAGTAACGTCCGGTCAGACCGTGTCTCAACTAGCAGCTTTGGGTCGAATCGTCGAACACGGGCCCCTGACAGCAAGTTCACTCGCTCACGCCGAACACGTCCGCGCGCAGTCCATGGCTGAAACAGTCAAGGCGCTTAAAGACGATGGTCTCATTGCTGGCCAGCCCGACCCCGGGGACCGCCGTAAAGTTCTGCTGTACTCGACCGAGGCAGGCCGAGACCTCGTCAGGAAAATCAATACCTCCCGCAGAACCTGGCTCGCCGAAGCGATCGACAACCACGTGACGGCACACGAGCGCAAGGCCCTGGAGCCCACAATCGCCGTGCTGCTGAGACTCGCCGAACTTGAAAGCGATGCGGCCTCCGCCACGTCAGAGTAGGACTTCGCCGAGTTCGATCACACCGTAGGGTCAGCCCCGCACCGGCCTGGTGCCGTCGCTCGCTGGGCTTATGGTTGACGCCGTCGCCCGAGAAGTGGTGCGAAAATCTATGCCGTACCACGCCGCGCGTCCTAGTGATTTGCGTGTCGAACCTGCGGACAAACTCCGGAATCGATACTCGTTAGGGCGGGCGGCGAAGACCACAGAACCTCCATGGATATCAGCGGCAGGAACGTGCTCGATGACGCAGGCGCTAGCAAGTCTTGACGTACGAGCCAACCAACACTAAATTGTGATTATTATTACATACTTGATCAGAATCCGCACCCACCATGAGGCCGTGCGCTGAGTTCGTCCGCCTAGTTCGGCGACTCATGGCAGTTGCTGCTGATAAGGGTTGAGGACGTGGGAGGAATACCCCACCTAAACAAGGGAGCAATATATGGTCGCGTCTAGTCTCACTATGACCGTATCCGAAAGACTGGCGAATTGGGCGACGACGCAACACGTCTCGGATTTCCCGTCCGACGTTTCACTCTTCGCGAAGCGGCTGATCATTGATTCACTAGGCTTGCAAGTGAGGGGGTCGACCCTTCGCCACGTGCAACCGCAACGGCGTCTTGTCGAGAGTGCCGGATCCCGCGCCGAATCTACGATCACCGCGACGGGATTTCGCTCGACGATGGCGAGCGCTGCTTACGTAAACGGTACCTTCGCTGCCAGTATGGAATTTGACGAATGCAACATGTTGCCGTGGCACTCCGCATCAATTGTCGTACCCACCTCGCTCGCCGTCGTTGAAGCCCACCATCGACCAGGTTCGGACCTCCTACTCGGCACGGTGGTCGGGCAACAGGTGCAGTCACTTCTGGGTACTGCAGTATCTGTACCTCTAATGGAACGGGGGTGGCACCTGCCGCGCGCCATGGGACCGTTTGCGGCAACTGCGGCGGCCGGGTCAATTCTCCGTGCCGATGAGGTGGTATTAGCTCACGCGTTCGGCGTCGCGGCCGGCGATGCCTCCGGCCCGATGGAGTACGACAGGGCCGGCGGCGAGGTCAAACGTCAGTACACTGGCTCGGCAGCTCGAGCCGGAATCGAGGCACTACAACTGGCCATCGATGGCGTGACGGGCCCGTCGACGATCTTCGAGGGCACAAGCGGGTTATTTCGACTGATGGCGGGCACATCCGAAGCATCAATTCCCGATGACGCCTGGAATACCTGGTATATCACTGATACCTTTTTTCGGCTTAATCCAGGCGTCGGCACGGTGCTGCCTGCCCTCGAAGTCGTCGCCGACGTAGCAACAACAGAACGGATCAATTGGCGCGAAATCGAGAAAATCGACGTGGGCTTGCCAGCGTTCGCGGTGAGTCATGGAGGTAACATCATTGAACCCACTGACAGCCTTGCCGCGCACTTCAGCCTCGCTTTTGCGCTTGCGCTCCGATTAGTGACCGGCGCGTCAGCACCAGCCGACTACCTCGATTCAGAAGTGTGGAGCAATCCCGACATCCTGGTTGTGGCAAGCAAAGTGCGTCCCTTCGCCATGGAGTTTGCTGCCGATGCACCCTTGCTCTGCGCCGACGTCCGAATAACGATGGCTGACGGTCGCATCCTCGGGCGCCTGCAACACGGTTTTCATGGCCACACTACTGACCCCGTTTCCGACGCCGATATCGAGGCGAAATTTCATGCGAACACTGAAGGCATTCTGCCGGAGAGCAATAAGAGTCGAATTATCGAGATGGTGCACAACATTGAATATATGGACGATATTGAGCCACTAGTTGCCCTGCTGAACCCGCTGTGATTACCGATCGGCTCCCACCGCCGCTCCAGATGCGCGTTCGAACGAGACCGAGAGGGGCTCGATGGCCGACTCAAAGACAACCTTCGGATTAACAGACAAGGTCGCGATTGTTACCGGCGGTACTGGTGGCATCGGTGAATATGTAGTACGCGCACTCGCGGAGCACGGCGCCTCGGTGGTGATTGTCGGGCGATCTAAGAACAAAACAGAGAATCTCGCGGAGTCAGTAATCGCTGCAGGCGGTCAGGCCGTGGGGGTTACAGCCGACATCACCGGTGCCGACGCCCGCGACCGCGTCGTCACCACTGCGATTGAACGCTTCGGTCGCCTCGATGTACTGGTCAATAACGCTGGCATTACTCGGCGAAGCGCAGCCGCCGATATCACCGAGGAACTCTACGACTCGGTCCACGACATCAACGCCAAGAGTGCTTTCTTCCTGAGTCAGCGGGCCTATCCGCACCTTCGCGATGCAGGCAACTCCAGCATAATCAATCTGGTCTCAATCGGTTTGTGGGTGAGCGGCCCCGGCTCCCTGCTGTACCGTTCGTCGAAGGCGTCCACGCAGGCCGTCACAATGATTCTCGCCAAAGAATGGGCAACTGACGGAATCCGAGTCAATGCGATTGCGCCTGGCGCCATGGAAATCGGCATGGGGGCCTCGACTCCGGCCGATCGCATTGGGAACCTTCTAAACGGAACACCCATGGGCCGTCTCGGGCGTGGCGACGAAGTCGCCTCAGCGGTGTTGTACCTCGCCGGCGACCTGGCGAGCTACACGACCGGGACGACTCTGCGGGTCGACGGAGGTGCCGTGTCACTCTAAGGAGACAACTAAGGTCGAGATCACCAGGTTACCTGTGTGGTGTACCTACGAAAGCCAGGAAGCCTTACGGTCTTCGGACTGATGCGACAGTGTTGCCACGGAAGCTCAGCTTTCCGGCGTGCTGGGCGCGACATAGACATGAATGAGTTAAAGTATGCCGATAATGGTCAGAGAGGCACCCAGACCGGTACAGTTAACGTGCCGACGTGCCTTGGCCGTGTGGTGCGTCTAAGCGCTGGGGAGATCGAACTGATGGGCGCCGGCAAGGCCGTCCGGGGAGTGAGTGTCAATGAGTGGCGGCGTGCAGAGGCCAATAAAACAGTCAGAGCTAGTAGCGCGCGCCATCACCGATCAGATTGTCAGCCAAAATTTACTTGAGGGCACCAGACTGCCCAACGAAAAGCTGATGCTCGAAGAGTACAAGGTCGGCAGAAGTACGCTTCGCGAAGCGCTCCGCCTCTTGGAAAGCCGCGGAATTCTCACAATCCGCGCGGGTCGCGACGGTGGGCCGGTCGTTCGGCAACCTCGCGCAGCCGATCTCGGCGAAGCGCTGACGCTGCTAATGCAGTACAGGGACGTTCCGTTCTCGAAACTCTTCGAGGCTCGGCAAGCACTCGAACCGATGCTGGCACGTATGGCTGCGTCGAACATGGACGACGCCACCGTCGAGCGTCTCAAGCTCATCAACAAGGACATTGCCGAAAACATCGATGAACGTGACGTGTTCCGAGCCCGCAACGTCGAGTTTCACGAAGAAATTGCCGCAGCTGCAAACAGTCCGGTACTCGAACTGCTAACGGCCATGCTCGAGTCCGTCGCCGACGGATTAGCGTTCGGCGTCGTCGCGGGCGACTTCACCCACCAGCACCGGGCCAACGCTGTCAAAGCGCATGAGCGACTCATCAGGGCGTTTCGTGCCCGCGATGAAGAAGCGGCCGAACGAGAGATGCGCAAGCACCTCGACGAAGGAAATAAAGCGTGGAAGGCCGCATACCGCGACCTGCCTTCTCGGCCCTGGGCGGCGTCAATCGCCGCGTCCGGCCGGAATGGTTACTGACTACGGTTTGGAGTCGGCACCGATCAATGGCCGACCCAGTTCGGAGCACGCTTCTCCAAGAAGGCTTGCACACCCTCAGTCCGGTCAGATGATGTGTAGGGGTCTGGCCCACTGTCCAGTCTGACGGCCGCCATCAGCGGTAGGGTCGCACCCTTCGTCATAGTCGCCTTCATCCTCCGCACACTTAGCGGGGCGTTTGACGCTATCATGTCGGCCAGAGCTTCGACTTCGCTGGCCAGTTGATCGGCATTGACGACCTTCGTGACCAGTCCCCACTGAACGAGCTCGTCAATCGGGCGTAATTTACCAGTGAACAGGATCTCGCACGCTGCGGCGTACGGCATCCGGCGGGCCAATACCGCCGATCCAAAGGAAGCAGCCAGCCCGATTTTCGCCTCGGGAAGTCCGACGATCGCACCCTTCACAGCGACTATCAAATCGCAGGCAAGGGCAAGTTCGAAGCCGCCGCCGACCGCAAGTCCGTTCAGCGCAGCGATCGTAGGTTTAGAAACTTCCGAGACCACCTCCCACAACGACTTGTGCGGCTGCGCGTAGGGCCCCTTCCACGAGCCGGCCGATGGCAGACCAACTTCTTTGAGATCGATGCCGGGGCAGAAGGCCCGATTGCCCGATCCGGTGAGGACGATCACCCTCACCATCTCAGTTGCGTCTGCCTCGACCAGTCTCTCTGCCAGTTCGCGCTGTAGACCGAATGACAGGGCGTTGAGGCTCTGGGGGCGGTCAAGCCTGAACGTACGGACGTGTCCTCTGTCTGATACCACCAGTTCGGGATCCATGCGGTTCTACTCCTTGGCCTGTGCAGTGACGTTGATGACAAAGTAGTCAGGCAACCTGTTAAGTTTACCGATTAATGTTAGCGTTGCCCTATGAACGCCGATCAGCCAACCTCCGAGATCGCTCACGAGTTGTCGCTCGCCATCAGCCGTCTCAGAGCACGGTTGCGCGGCGAGCAAACGATGGTCAGCAGGGGCTTGACAATCTCGCAGTTGTCGGCGCTGGGCCGCGTCGTCGAAGCCGGAACAATTACTACCAGCGACCTGGCTAGCGCCGAGCATGTCCGCGTCCAGTCGATGGCTGAAACTATTCGCCTGCTCCGGACTGACGAATTAATTACCAGCACGCCTGATCCCAACGATGGACGTAAGAAGTTGTTATCGGCGACGGACATCGGGCGCGCACTGATTGATACCGTTGTTAAATCGCGGCGTGACTGGCTCGCTCAGGCGATCGATCACCAGATCACCGCGACCGAGCGCGAAACCCTTATCGCAGCAACCTCCATTCTGGCCCAGTTAGCCGATAGACGAGATGCCTCTGTCCCGGTCTACGAGCGCGCGAAGTGAGTACACCAACTTCCGAAACGAGACTTGGTGGAGAGAACTTCGGTTGGCGGTTTACCACACCTTTGATTATCAGTTCTGGTCTCAACCCCATCAATAGCTCTATCATCGCTACAGCCCTGGTTCCTATTGCCAGAGCCATGCACGTCTCGGTCGGGCAGGTAGCGATACTTGTCACGGTGCTATATGTCGCTAGCGCGATCGCGCAGCCTGCAATGGGGCGCCTAGCGGAAAACTTCGGTGCAAAACGCGTTTTCCTGCTCGGAACAACGCTAGTAATGTCTGGCGGAATCGTCGGAGCGTTGGCTAGCAATGTCACAATGCTAGTGATCGCGCGAGTTCTTCTGGGAATGGGCACCTCTGCCGGATTCCCGACTTCCATGTTGATGATCCGGCAGCGAGCAACACAAACTGCAACGCCTCCCGGTAGCGTCTTGGGAGCACTGGTAATTTCCAGTCAGGTCACCGTCCTCTTAGGGTTGCCGATCGGCGGCATACTCGTCAGCCTCGCGGGTTGGCGAGCCACGTTCTGGATTAACATCCCCATCGCACTTCTTGTTTCGGCAATGGGGTGGTACTGGTTGCCCAAAGACCGACCAACCGAGCGATCCGGTTGGAGACGCACAGTGGCGGCCCTTGATGTGGCAGGAATGGCACTCTTCGGCAGCATGCTAGGAACGTTGGTGATTTTCCTGACTGCACTGCCCGAGACCGAATGGGCGTGGCTAATCACAGCCAGCATTTGCGCAGGAGGACTGATTATTTGGGAATTGAGAGCCAAGCACCCATTTATCGATGTCAGGTCGCTCTTTCAGAATCGCGCACTGACTAATACGTACGTCCGGAGTGCCGGGATAATGCTGGTGGCGTACTCCGTCATGTATGGGCTCACTCAGTGGCTCCAGGAAGCACAAGGATTATCTGCCACGATAACCGGCCTTCTCGTCGTGCCTATGAGCATTGCAGGCGCTTTGGTAACCAGGCCCGTCTCGAAACGGAATCTGGTTCGGGTCCCGCTAATTATCAGTGCCGGGGTCGCCGTCGTCACCGCGGTCGGCCTGCGCCTCCTGAACGCGGACGCGCCGGCCGTCGTCTCCATAGCCCTAACCGCCGTCGCTGGGGTAGCCATCGGCCTAGCCTCGGTCGGAAACCAGTCCGCAGTCTTCGCTCAAGCGAGTTCGGCCGAAACTGGTACCGCAGCAGGACTTTTACGAACGTCAACCTACGTCGGCGCCATCGCGTCAGGAAGTGTTATCGGTGTTGTGTTCCAGGATGGCGCCACTGATGCGGGACTTCATTCGATCGCCGACATCTTGATCGTGATCACAATCCTCGTGCTTATCTTGACTGCCGTCGATCGTAAACTTCCCCGGCAATTATCGCCCCAGTCGTGATTCTGTTACTATGATTATAGTTGTACCCGTTTCTACGTACACCGAGGAGGTGAGGTAGTTGACCGATGTTGAGCAGACGGTACTGTCGAGCGTAGATGGACATATCGCCACGTGGACTCTGAACCTACCGGACACACGTAACCCAATTTCGGATCCTGAGGTCGTCGCGCGGCTGACCGATCTGGTCGACCAGGTGAACTCCGACGCCGACGTTCGAGTAGTCATACTCACCGGCGCCGGCAGCGCATTCTCCGCCGGTGGTGACCTCAACGCGATGGTGAACCGCACAGGCATGTTCGCTGGTAAGCCCCACGAGATGATCTATGCTTACCGGCGCGGTATTCAGAGACTGGCTCGATCAGTGTACGGGTGTGAATTGCCAATTGTTGCCGCCATCAACGGCCCAGCCGTTGGGGCGGGCTGCGACCTCGCGCTCATGTGCGATCTTCGAATCGCTTCGACTACAGCATTCTTTGCGGAGAGTTTCGTGAAGCTTGGCATAATCCCCGGGGACGGCGGCGCGTGGCTACTCCCCCGCGCCATCGGCCCAGCCCGTGCGGCTGAAATGGCCTACACCGGTGATCGCGTCGACGCTATTACTGCCCTCGCGTGGGGCCTGGTATCAGAGATAGTCGAGCCCGAAGCCCTGTTGGCCAGCGCCGCCGCGCTGGCTCGGCGCATTGCGGTGAATCCGCCACACTCGATCCGCTTCACGAAGCGGCTGTTGCGCGAATCCGGGCGCCAGGACTTCGATTCTTTCCTGGAACTATCGGCTGCGATGCAGGCACTTTCCCACCACAGCGACGACCATCACGAGGCGCTCTCCGCTTTCTTGGAGCGACGCATGGGGGTGTATACCGGTGCTTAACGTACGTTCGGGGACGCTTGAAAACCTACGCAATGAAATTCGTGCTTTTCTGGTCCAAAGTGTCGATGATGGCGACTTTGTGCCCACCGTCGATTCCTGGCTGACTGGTTGGGATCCGGCGTTCAGCAAGCGCCTCGCAGAGCGAGGGTGGCTTGGCATGACAATTCCTTCCGAATTCGGCGGGCACGGTCGCAGCTTCTTGGAGCGTTTTGTGGTAACCGAAGAACTCCTTGCCATCGGCGCACCTGTGGCCGCCCACTGGGTCGCCGATCGACAGGCCGCACCCACCCTGGTCCGCTTCGGCACCGACGAGCAGCGTCATCGCTTCCTGCCTGCAATCACCGCAGGCGAGATATCTTGGGCGATCGGAATGAGCGAACCCGAATCGGGCTCCGACCTTGCCAGCGTCCGCACAAAAGCTGTTCAGGTCGAAGGTGGGTGGAAGGTAACCGGCACGAAACTCTGGACCTCGGGCGCCCACCACGCGGATGCGTTCTTCGCGCTCGCCCGGACTGAACCCTTGGATCCGACGCAACGGCACGCGGGGCTAAGTCAGTTCATCGTATTGCTGGACGCCCCCGGAGTAACGATTCGGCCGATTCTTACGATGGCTGGGGACCATCACTTCAACGAGGTGCTTCTCGACGACGTCTTTGTGCCAGATGACATGGTCTTGGGGACCATCGGAGACGGGTGGATGCAAGTCACTTCAGAACTCGGATTCGAGCGCAGCGGGCCCGAACGGTTCATGTCTACGTTCCAGCTACTGGCGTCGGCGTCAGAACAAGTCGCCAGCGGTGCCCTGCCGCGGGACCAGTCTGTTGGGCGGTTAGTTGGTCGGGTGTTCGGACTTCACCAGATGTCCGAAGGGGTCGCCCGCACCCTATCGCGGGGGGAGAACGCAGACGTCGATGCGTCGATGGTCAAGCTCCTGGGCTCGCGCACCGAGGGCGACATCGTCGACGCTGTCGACACCATGTCCGACGGACACACGGCGACGACCGAAGAGTACAAAGCACTTTTAACCGCCGGCGTCATGCAGCGGCCCGGCTTCACCCTCCGCGGGGGCACATCCGAGGTGTTGCGCGGCGTAATAGCTCGTGGACTGGGGATGCGATGAGCAGGGCCGAACACAAAGAACTTATCGACATGCTCGAATCGGTCTTTTCGCGCAAGCGCGAAGCAACCGACGAACGTGACGACGCCATCATTGACAGTGACCTGTGGAACCGCCTCGCTGGCCTAGGTCTCGACCGTCTGACCGGGGACGAGGCGCAGCATGGCAGCGGTGGCAGCTGGATCGAGTCGATGTACCTGCTCGAAGCAGTCGGGCGAGACGCCGCTCGAGTGCCAATCGCCGAGAACGATCTCCTCGCCGGATGGTTGCTGAACTGCGCCGGAATACCCGCCGATGACAATCTTATCAGGAGCGCCGCAGTCACCAATTCTGAGGGCTATGCGATGGCTGTTCCGTGGGGACGGGCAGTGGACAGAGTCGTCGTGCTGTACCCGGCTTCGAAGAATAACTGGCGTGTAGCAGACGTACCGACCGGTGAGGTCCGCATCGTGGCGGGTACGAACTATGCTGGCGAGCCTCGCGACAACCTGACCTTCGATCTTGACAAGCTCGCGGGTCAGCAAGTTTCCGACTCTCTCGCCGAGGAGTTCAGATTCCGCGGCGGTCTGGCACGCACGCACCTGATCGCTGGTGCGATGAGCCGGATTGAGCGGTTAGTGGTTGACCACACGAGTGCGCGGATCCAGTTCGGTCGTCCCCTCGCCAAATTCCAAGCTGTACAGCAGTTAGTTGCCGACATGGCGTCCGAGGCCCGGCTCGCGAAAGCAGGAGCCGATGCTGCAGCAACTCTGGTCAACGCGCGCGGATTCTCAGACCCCCGTAGTCGTTTCGCTATCGCGGCTTCTGCGTCCCTGGTAGGGCACGCATCGTCGACAGTCGTGCGCAACGCGCACCAGGCCATGGGAGCCATCGGATTCACAGCAGAACACGAGCTGCACCGCCATACCAACCGCGTTTTGTCTTGGCGGTCGGACTTCGGTTCGGTCCGACGATGGGATGACTACCTGACCGAGGTTTCAGTGGCACAAGGATCGGCAAACCTCTGGCCAACAATCGTGGGCACCGAATACCGGCCTGCGACGCTCGCCTAACGGGGACCCCGCTGGCGCAGCACTATTGGTGCGGCACCAGCGGGGTTTTCTGGCTATCGACTACGAACCGGCCGCTCTACGTCGGGTGGCCCACACCGCAAAGCCTACGGCGAGCAGCAGGATGGAGCCTTGCACCAGGTCGGTCACCCACGGAGATTCGGGGAACTTGAGCTGCAGGCCCTTGACCGCAACAGCAACGACGTAAATGGCTACAAGTGTTCCAAGGATGTTGAACCGACCTGGGCGAATCTGGGTCGAGCCGAGGAACGCAGCGGAGTAGGCAGGCAACAGGTACGGGAGACCACCCTGAAAGGGTGCGGAACCGACCTGCATCGTAAGTACGACTCCCGCTGCTGCGGCGAGCATTCCAGAGGTGACCAGCGCCCCCCAAGTCAGCCGGTTAACTCGGACACCACTCAGCCGCGCTGCCTGAGGATTAGCGCCAGCCGCATACAGGTAGCGGCCAGCCGGAGTCTGCTCGAGGACATACCACAGAATTGCAGCCAGCACGATCAGAACGATCAAAGTGAATGGTACGCCTAGCGGCTCGGAAGAGCCGAGACTGACAAAGCTGGGGTCGAACCCGTATAGGATTGACTGACCCGATGCCACCCAATAGGTGACGGCAGCGAGGATCGCTGACATGGCCAGCGTTCCGATGACCGGATCAATATGCAGCCTCGTGACGATGATCGAGTTCGCGACACCAACCACTGCACCGACCGCCAGACAACATAAGACTGCTAACCACGGGTTCATCCCCACGACGGCCTGCAGTTGACCGCAGATACTAATCGAGAGCGCCATGGTGGCGGCGATCGACAAGTCGAAGACTCCAGAAATCAACGAGATCGTTGCGGCGAGGGCAATGACGCCGGTAATGGCTTGGCCGGCTATGAGCGCGCGGGCATTGGTCGGTGTTCCGAACGTGTCCGGGATCCACAACATAAAGAGCGCAACTAGCGCGATGATGATGTAGACACCCGAGAACCGGTCGAGCGCCATCCAGTGCGCCAGCGACTTTCCGCGGATCGATCTGCTTCTGGGCGTCGGCTTGGGGGCCCCACCAGTGGTGTGCGGCGGTGTCGTGTCCAGAGTCGTCATGAGGCGAGTTCCTTAGGTTTGTTGGGCGTTTCCGCAGCGGATTGAGTTTCGACGTTGAGAGTCTCGACAACGATGCGGTGGGCGGTAACTGCGTCGCCTGTCAGTTCGAGGGCACAGCTACCTTGGCGGAGTACTATGACGCGATCGCACAGTTTGCTCAGTTCGACTTCGTCGGACGAGCACACAAGCAACGCTGCGCCACCGTCTGCGGCCTCAACAAGGAGCTCGTGCAGGTCAGCTTGCGCGGCGACATCGACACCCTGCGTGGGCTCGTCGAGCAGCAACACCTTGGGCTTTAACCGCAGCCACTTCCCCACAACAACCTTCTGCTGGTTTCCGCCAGACAGAGACGCAACACCGGCTTCTGCCGAGGGGGTCTTGACGCCGAGCGTGCTAATCCATCTGTCTGCTTCCGCGCGTTCGCGGCGGGCGTGAATACGGCCGCGGGGAGCAAGCGACCGCAGGCCGCCAAGTGACAGGTTTCGTAGGACAGACTGGGTCATGATTAGTCCGTCGCGGTGCCGGTGCGCCGGAACTAGCCCAACGCCGGCGCGTATCGCCAGATCGGGACGCCCAAGCGTGAGCTCGTTTCCCGCAACCTCGACCTTGCCTCGGCCTTCGGAGGCGCCAAAGATGACTTCGCACAGGTCGTCTCGCCCTGAGCCACTCAAACCGGCAACGCCTACGATCTCGCCAACACGGACCGTCAGATCTACGCCGCGAAGCGTTTCACTGGTCAGTCCGGAGACTTCGAGAGCGACATCGCCTGGCGCTCGATCGCGCTTATCCGACAGCTTCCTGGTCCGGCCGCCCGTCATCAGCGAAGTTACCGTTCCAGGGTTCAGCTCGGATACTGCCCTAGTGGACACCCGTGTCCCGTCTTTGAAGATCGTCACACGATCGGCGATAGCAAAAACCTCTTCAAGGTGGTGCGTGACCAGCATGACCGCCATCCCGCGGTCCCGGATGCGTCGCAGCAACGAGAAAAGGTGCTCGACCTGCTGCCGCGGCATGGCGGCTGTGGGCTCGTCCAGGACGAGCAATGCCCCGTGCTCATCCCAATCCTGCAGCGCACGGGCGATGGCCAAGGCCGTCTTCTCAAACACCGTCAGCTTGCTGACTTCGGTATGCAATGGAAAGTCTTCAACTACCCGTGCCAGCGCCTGCCTAGCCCGCTCGCGCTGCGCCTTCCATCTAATGCGGCCCATCCCTCCCGTCGCGTAGCCGAAACCCATTGCGAGGTTGTCGACGGCACTCAAGTTCGGAATGAGGCCTAGATCCTGGTGCACGAATCGCAGGCCACAGTCGTGCGCGGACTGCGAATTTCCGACGTTGAGACGAGCTCCACGCACGCTCGCGGTCGCACCCGAATCCGCTTCGATCACCCCGGCCAACACCTTGATCAGGGTGGATTTTCCAGAGCCGTTTTGACCCACCAACGCGTGGATCTCACCGGCCTGTATTTCGAGGTCTATGTCATCGAGGGCCTTCACTCCGGGGAAGGTCTTCGAGAGTCCCGACACCGCCAGGACCACCGATTCAGCTATCCCGCTATGTATAGTCACAGTATGCATGTTACCTGCATCACGTTCTGCGTGACAAGTGTCTGTAGTCACTTTCGTAAGGTCTGTCGGCGCCCCTAGACACGCGGCCGACCCCGGGCTTAACATCGTTACTATGACTACTTTAAATAGCAGTCCACGCCAGATCTGGCATGTCGGCCTACTCGTGGAACACCTCGAGGAAGGTATGGCCGACCTGGAGAAGGCTCTGGGACTAAGCTGGGCTCCCATCCACGAAGTTGACAGCGACATGACCAATCGCGATGGATCCACATTCCACCTAAAGACCCGGGTCACATTCTCGACTGATCTGCCGCTTTCGATCGAACTGATCGAGCCCACGCCAGGTACTCCGAACGTGCGGCGCGGAAACTCGGCTTTCCACCACCTCGGTTACTGGTCCGACGACCTCGAAGCCGAAGACAGTCGCCTATCCGGGCTAGGGATGCCGTGTGTGTACTACCGCAACGATCCCGAAACCGGGCTGCGCCGAATCATGCTAAACGAAGGTCCCTACGGGATCCTCCTCGAAGCAACCAATGCTCTCACCAAAAGAGCGGGCCTAGATGCCTTCTATCCAGGAGCCACCCCATGATCTGGCACGTCGCATTCTGCGTCGACGACCTCGACGAAGCCATGGACCAGTTCGGCAATGCCCTCCAAGTCAACTGGAACCCCGTCAAGCACTACGTTGGGGAGAATATGCACGCCGACGGCACACGCTTTACTCTCGACACCCGCCTCGTGTTCTCCGCAGATGGCCCCGTCGCACTGGAATTATTCGAAAAAGTTCCGGGCACCCCCAACGAACCCGCCGATGGCACCATCTTCCACCACCTGGGGTACTGGACCGACACCATCAGCGCCGAACAAGAACGCCTCCGCGAATGCAGCTGGTTGCACCAAGGCGGCCCTACAGATGCCGAATCTCGCGCCGCCTTCTTCGCGGGCCCCTTGGGCATCTTCTTCGAAGCCTGCAACGTCGATGTAAATCGCAACGGCCTCGAAAAGTACTATCCTGATACCGCACCCGGAATGAAACAGCCCAATAGACTGCTCAGGCCCTGAACTCCTATACACGGGACCTGCAAAGCTGTGCCCACTGAGATCCGCAGCTGCGGCAGCGCGCCCGCGGATGAACGTCGCCAGCAACCCACCCAAGGGCGCAGCCTAGGTCGATCTTCGATTCAAGCGAGGCCGGCCGCTGCAGTGGCATATTAGTAGCGTCATACGACAACCGTGTTGGGCGGCAAGAGCTCCCCTTGCACAGGTATTAGGCACGCATGAGAAGTGTTCTGGCATGCTGGAGTGGTCAAGTTGTGCGCGGGCCTCATCACTAGCGCAATCCCACTCTCGAACCAATCAACGCCCAGTCGGCAGATCATTGCGCCCCCGACGCCCGTTACTGACGCGTCGGGGGCGGCCTGTCATCGTTTCGAGTCATTTGACCTGGCGCGAATGGCACATGGACCACGGCGATCAACGACTACCGGCATCAAGTTGGCCGCGTACCAGCGTCACTGACCCAAAGCCACGGCCTCAGCGGACCGTAGAGTCCGAGTACTCGGTGTGGGGGTTAGCGTCTTTGCCAGATCGCTTCACGGCGCGCCAAGCAAGATGTCCAACAGATTATTCGAGATGGGACTACACCTAGCTCCTCTTCATCGGGTTTTCAGAAGATAAATCGTCCGCGGCCCAAGGGATTAATGGCGCCGCGCCTATGCCGTTGCCTGCTGAATAGATTTCAGCAGCGATCATGGACCCGCCGGCCCCCCGCGAGATCTTCGTAGCTTCCCCCGGAATGCATCCACATCGGAACGACGACGTCGGCACAGATTGCCGCGAAGAGCCACCAAGCCCAGCATCCCTTATCGCGATCACGCGCGCCATCATAGTCCACTTCGCTACCGCGCCTTGCCAATCTCTGCGGGACCACCGGCGAAGGGATAGTCACCGCTAATCCAACCTTGCAGCCACACCCGATTCGTGATCCGCCAGCCCTCGTTAGTTTTTCGAAGCACGTCGTCGTAAACACCGTGCACCTGAAACAGGCGGAGGTGGCCTTCCTCGTCGTTCACCCCAATGGGGTTGATGACTTTAGACTGCATCGTGGCTGTACTGCGCGTCTCGTCGAACTTTATCTGCAAGTTCCCGTATAGGTGAAAGTATTTAACGAAAACATCGCTATTACCCCGATATATCTCCTTGACCTCAGGCCAGTGCGCCAGTACTGAGCCCGCCGATGTGAGGTCAAACAGCGTCTCTGGCAAAAACACCTGATCAAGGTCGTCATATCGGCCATCATCGATAGCGTGAACGTATGTCGCGATCAAGTCATGAATCGCCATTCGGTCCGCAACCTCTTCAGCGCTGTAGCCCATACAAATCAGTACCTTCCATTGATATAAGGGGGTTGAATCCAAGAATTCGTGCTTGGTTATGGAGAAGTCGACAGTTGCGTCAGGCCGGGCGCGCTCCTCGAACATCGAAATCTATCTCTACTCCCCTCGGATGGGAGCTTGAGGACCACGTGCTAGCAGGGAGGGGCCAACGTCCGGCCAGTCACCCCACCATTCTGTCCGGGCTCGACAGCCCCGGCCTGTTCTGGATGCATGACCTCGCTACCCCAAACCACCCTGCCTCCGCCGATGTGTGCGCCCATCTCGCCGAGGGGGGTTGCCCACCCGCAGCCCGTCGATGTCAACCGTCATCCCCGCGCCAAAGATTTCTGTTGGCTGTGACGCCGAAATACCGCCGGTAGGAGCGTGATACCGGAGGTTCTCCGAACGCGTCGCTGGCGCAGACTCACAGACACGTCCTTTCGGCGCCCCTTATGCGCTAGCCTTCATGCTGACAAACATATGCATACTTGTCAATGGAACTTGTGGCGATTCCTCTCGTAAATCGACTGCTCGCACCGCGGCCCAACTTTGCCCTACTAACGGACCTAACCGGGGCCTCGCACCAGCCACATCACCCGCTAGTCGGGACACGCTCTTGAAAGGGGCCGAGATGACTGAGGACTACCTCGTGATCGGACAGACTCTTCTGGCACGACGGGTATGTTCGTCGTTACGCGCCAAAGGTTTCGGGGTGACGCACCTCTTCAAGCCTAGCGATAGTGACTTGCGGCGTGCCGTCGCTCCCGGCTTGCACGGTGCTGCGGTTCTGATGCATGACGACGTGCTTGCGCTGCGTTACGCACTAGCCATCTCACACATTTCGGCATCCACGCACCTACTTGTGACCCTGTTCGACCGCACCATGGCCGAACAGGTGGCACGGATGCTCCCTCAGTGCGACGTGACAACCCCAGCCGACCTCGCGGCCCCCCTCCTAGCCGGACCATGCCTCGATTCCGGATTGACTGCAGCGCAACGTGTCGGAAATCGGATGCTGGCAACTAGAGTCGTTGATGGGCGGCTTCTCAACCGGCTTGTCAACCTGCCTCGACCAGCCCCTTGGCGACGCGCGCTTATCAGTATCACCGGATTGCTTGGTTCCCACGACCTCGGTACGTACATGCTGCTCGTCGGGATGGTCGGACTCCATGCCGTGCTAGTTGCTGATTGGCTGTGGCTGACCGTCGGCCTGCATGTCGACCCACTGCCTGCATTCAATGAGGCGGTGCGAGTCGTCACGACCGTTGGCCCAGCGGCCGATGTCCACCAAAACTCTGCGTATGCAATTTTCGCCTCCTTGGCCATGCTGGTCACAGTCGTACTCACTGCCCTGTTTACAGCGGGAGTCGTTGACCGGATTCTTGGGCGGCGACTAGTCGGCTTGATAGGGCGTCGGGTGCTGCCCCGCAATGGTCACGTTGTGGTGGTCGGCCTTGGCCAGGTTGGTGTACGCCTTTGTTTGGAGCTACAGGCACTGCGAGTGCCTGTGGTGGGCGTTGAACGGGACCCAAACGCGAGGAATCTCCGACTGGTCCGTTCACTCAACATTCCAACCGTCATTGGCCACGGTGGTGACCGAGAGACCCTCAAACGGGTGGGTATAAAACACGCGATTGCGATCGCTGCAGTCGGGTCAAACGATCTCGATAACATAACCGTTGCGGTGGCCGCGCAAGCAGTGTCGCCGGGGCTACGGCTGATCATTCGAGCAGGCGAACACGAGGCCGTCGCCGAAACCCGATCGCTCCTACGACTGGGATCCATCTGCGACGTGACCAGCCTCAGCGCGATGTATATCACCGCGAGCCTCCTTGGGCACAAACCGAAGCGTGTGCTTTCAGATCACGATCATTTCTACGTCGAGCGGTCTGAGTCCGACCCGACGAAGTCGTCATACACGAAAATTCCCTTATTGGACATCATCGACTGCCTACCAAGTACTTGAAGTTCAACGCCTCTAATCGACAGGCAACCTGTTGACTTGGTGACGCCGCCACAACTAGCCTGATCTCAGTCCCGACCTCCGACCAAGGGGAGCCGCCATGAAGCTCGCGCCTACCAAAGGCGGCATTGGCGTAGAGCTCATCGACACCGATCTGACGAAACCGCTGTCTCGCGCTGATATTCACGAAGTGCGAAACGTCCTCGCCGCATACCACCTGATCCTTACCCGAGGCCAGAAGCTACACGTCAACTCTCAAGATCGTTTCGTCACCCATCTAGGTCCTCTGCAGCAAAGCTGAGTACTTCTGGGCCGCCCGCCCGCTCGAGCCTGCATGCCCACTCGTGGTCTAACACCCCCAACAGTCGCTCTTCACGGCCGAGCGTCACGCCAAGAAAATGATGTCGAGACAGGAAATATCGAAGATGCGGCCACTTGTTGTGATCTCTGATGCTTGTGATTACCGAGGCGTTGGCGCCTCGAATAGGGAGACCCTCGGACCCATCTCGTGACCGCGATATGGGAGCGACGATCGCGGAAGCGACGACGTGGAGCGGTCGAGGAGCCCTTCGACCGCAGACTTCTAACACCAATGGTGTTGGGTTCATTGCTCAACCCGGTGAACTCGACTCTGATCGCTGTTGCATTGGTCTCGATTGGCCTCACATACGACGCCAGCCCTGCAGAGACCGCTTGGCTGGTCACCGGCCTCTACCTCGCGACCGCTGTCGGACAACCTGTTGTCGGACGCTTAGTTGATCTTTACGGGCCGCGACGACTGTTCATATTCGGGACGGTACTGGTCGGCGGGGCTGGTCTTCTCGGTGCGGTCGCACCGTCCCTCGAAGTTCTACTGATTGCCCGTGTGCTGATCGGAATCGGCACCTGTGCAGGTTACCCCGCGGCTATGTACCTGGTCCGCAGCGAAGCACGACGAACCGGCAGGGATAGTCCGCAAGCAGTCTTGATGTTGTTGTCGGTCTCTACTCAAATGGTCGCCGCCATCGGGCCGACGGTCGGCGGTGTTCTCCTCGGTCTCGGCAGCTGGCGCTACATCTTCGCCATCAATGTGCCACTAGCGATACTCGCGCTAGTGTTCGGCTTCATCCGACTTCCGAAAGGAAACCCACTGGGGAAGACAACTCCGATAGGTCGACTAGCCTCGCTCGATCTCGCGGGTATGATGCTGTTCGGGTCGTCGCTCACGATCTTAATGCTGTTTTTGATGGCACCACTCCTCAGCTCTCTATACCTGCTGGCTGTAGCGGCGCTATTGATCCTCGCCTTCACGTTGCGCGAACTCCGCGCCTCGAACCCCTTTCTCGACGTGCGCATATTGGCCGGCAACCTCCCCCTAATACTGACCTACTTGCGGCAGCTATTCGTGTATGTCGGCTCTTACGGTTTCATGTACGGCTTCGTCCAGTGGCTCGAACACACGAGAGGTCTTAGTCCAGTCTCAGCCGGGCTGATGATGGCGCCACTGTTTGGTGTCGGGATCATCGGTTCCGCGGTAACCGGAATGCGGCCGGGAATTGTTAGTAAGCTGGTGATCGGTTCGGCATCCATGATGGCCGGATGCGTGTTCATGTTGTTCGCCCAGCAGAATAGCGCGCTTTGGATCCTCCTTGTGATTGCCGGGGCCGTGGGATTGGCTCAGGCACTGGTTAGTTTAGCCAACCAGAACGCGCTTTATCGCCAAGCTGAGGAGTCTAGGACCGCATCTTCTGCTGGCCTGCTACGCACCTTCACCTATCTGGGTGCTATGTTCTCGGCCGTCGCAATCTCGCTCTGCTTTCCTGAGTCCGGGGCCGACACGATCGGGCTGCACAAGTTGGCGCTGCTCATGCTGGGCTGCTCGGCGGCTTTGCTTCTTATCTCTGTTGCAGACCGATCCTTGCTGATCAAACGCAAGAACCCGAGCAAATAATGTGTTCGGCCCCTGTTGAACGGTTCCGCCAGAACGTTATGTGAAGGAGCAGGCGATGCCGCAGATCAGGCTAGTCACGTTTATGGTCGCTGACCAGGATGAGGCGAAGCACTACTTCATTGAGAGCCTTCAGTTGAACGTTCTCGAGGACACCTCAATCGGGCGCGCCGAACGCCTCGTGATCGTCGGTCCCGCAGACCGAAGCTGCCGGTTGGTATTACGAGCAGCGACAACTCCCGATCAGCGGGCGCGGGTTGGCAATCACACCGGCGGTCCGGTTGCGTTCTATTTATTCACCAACGATTTCGTTACCCGCTATTAGCGAATGGTTGAGTCAAGCGTCCAGTTCCTCGAGGCTCCCCGAACGGAGTCATACGGCAGCGTCGCCATGTTCGAGGAGTTGTATGGAAACCGTTGGGACCTAATAGAACCCCCAAAGTAACAGCCAGGGTGTCGGGGGGGGGTATCACCATTTCAAGGGAGTCTCGGCGCCCCAAACAGGGGCTTCTGTTGCGCGAGTAGGCCTCGTCAACAAGTGAGATACAACGAAAGAATAGGAAAAGCGATTTTCCCGGAACGGCAGGAACAGCTGACTGCCGTCCCGGGGCATCACTGTTCCGTCAGATGTGAAAAGTTATGGGCATTGTTTGCCATCCGTTGCGTATGACGTGGATGACAGGCACCGGCTCGCCCGCGACTTCGAGACGCGAAAACCGATCGAGAAGTGCGTTCAAGACAATCGCGGCCTCCGAACGGACTAGGCGCGCACCCGCACAGATGTGAGCGCCTCCCCCAAGCGCCACCTGCTGAGCACTCTCCTGGCGCGACACGTCGAAAATGTTCGCATTGGCGAACACCGACTCATCCCGGTTCGCCGCCATGTACATCAAGTACACACGCTGTCCCGCCTTCACCAGATGCCCATTCACTTCGGTGTCCCGAACAGCAGTCCGACCAAACGCTCGTGCGGGCGTCACACACCGTAGCGCTTCCTCGATTGCAGTCGGAATCAGCGACCGGTCCTCTCGCAACCGCGCCCACTGGTCAGGGTTTTGTGCCAGCAGATAGACCATCCCTGCCAATAGGGATCGTGTTGTATCTCCGCCAGCGGCCATCATCGTCATCGCATACATGACCACATTGGCCTCAGAAACCTTGTCGTTGTCCAACTCTGCGTTCAGCAGCACGGTCAGCAGGTCCTCTGAACCCGGGTTTTGCCGACGTTTCTCGATGTTCTCGATTATGTACGCTTGTAGGCTCTGGAACTCCTTTGCTGCCTCCTGGAGCTCATCAAGCGTCAAATCGCCACCCAACTTCTCAAGCTCGTCACTCCAGAACTGAACGCGATCTATGTCGGTGTCCACCAAGCCGATCAGCTTCGTGGCCGCCTTAATTGGAATCACGCTCGCGTACGGCAGCCAATCGGTCACCTCACCGGCCTCGATGCCTGCGACCATCTCCTCGACCTCGGCAGTCAGCGGTTCCGCAATGCGGCCAATTGCCCTGGGAGAGAATGAAGGCGCGATGATCCGCCGTAGGTCGGCATGCCGGGGTGGGTCAGTCGTACCCACCTGCTCTCCGCCCTTCGGAAAGAAGGTGTCGGTTAGGTTGTCATCACCCTCCTGTTGACCGGCATATTTCCAGTCATTCAGGAAGATGCCACGTGAGTTCACGAAAACGGTTGGTTGGTCCAAAATTTTACGGACATCCGCGTGCCTGGTCACCACGAAGGCGTCGAGGGGCTCGTAGTAGTAGAACGGATCCCGCTCACGCATCCAGGCGAACGTGGGCCATGGATCATTCAGATAGAACTGCGGATCTTCGATTCGCACGGGCGAGGTCGTCGCAGCGACACTACTAGACATAGGAGCCTCCAGAAAAGTCAGTTACCATAATCATGGTAATCTGGCTCACACCCAGACGCAAGTGGAGTCCATCTCACATTCGGAGCCGAAAGCCCCTCGGGCTGAGCTTCTTCCAGAGCTACGAGGCGCGACGTGCCTGCTCTCGATCCGGTGAGGCGGTATCTACGTCCTGCGGTCACCCGGCGAGCTTGCAGGGCTGGCCCGGAACAGCGAAAGGTCACATAGGGAGACACGATCACGGAGTCGCACATCCTCCGGTGGCACCGGAGGAGCCTCATCACGTCTGTCAGGACATGGTCACCTAGTCGGATGACGCCCAAGATCCGGATCGGACAACCGCCGGCGAAGTGGCCTGACTTTTGCTAGGGCTCAATCCTGTTACGCCGGGGGTTTGGCTCACGGCGTTTGACGTCGTCGTCCAAGAAGGAACTCGAGCGAATCAAATTGCTCGCCTGGCTGATAGACATCATTAAAGAGCTCCACCCCGTCGGCGCAGAGGCGTACATCCGAACCTACCCACGCCTCAGTATCGCCCGGCCCATCTTGCGCTAGGACGCGTAGGGTAACAAGTTTCAGACGGGTATCCGAACCGTACGGGTCGACTACCGTTAGCTCCGCAACCCCTTCGTCGCCCAGCACCCTGATCCCCGGGTCGGCGATCCTGACAAATAGCAGTCCAGCGTGACCGGCAAACCGAACGTCACCGCGAAACCGCCACTCGTTAATGGAGCTGAAGTCAGGGTCAATCTCATACGTGAACTCCATCGAGTCAGAGACCGACGCCCCATGCGTTGCGGAACCCTGCCCGTCTGCCAGGGAACGCACATAGTTGACGAAGCTCCGCTTGATCGGCCAACGAAGTCCCGGCAGTGGCGACGCCTCATCACGTCCGTCCTTACCGGAGTCTCCGGTGACGTCCGAAATCACTCTCGCGGCTCCTTATTTTCTGACTCGGGGGGTGCGGCAGGCGGTTCCGCCCACCCAGGCTTGTCCACGCGCTGGTCGTTAAAGCTAATCCCTATTTGCCCAGCGTGGTAGTGCCAAGCAAGTTTCCTCCATTGACCCGTATCGTCTGACCGTTTACGTATTCCGAGTCACTCGAAAGGAGCATCGCGGCAACTGCGGCCTGGTCCGCGGGTCTGCCCAGCCGACGAGTTGGCATGGCGCGCAGCATACTTTCCTGCCATTCACGAGGCATCAACTTTTCTCCTCCGGCAGTTAGAGTCACCCCGGGCGAAAGACAATTGCTCCTGATTCCTTCTTGACCCCAGCGTGCCGCCGTGTTATTCGAAAGCGCCACGATTCCGGCCTTGCTCACCGCATAAGCCAACCGCACAGTTTCGCCAAGGTATACCGAGTCGGACACTGTATTGACGATGCTTCCGCCACCCCTTGAAAGTAAGTGTGGAACCGCATGCCTTATTCCATATAGGTAGCCTGTCAAATTTACATTCAGGGTGTGGTTCCATATATCAAGCGGGATGTCGACAGCGTCCGTGTCCTGTGTCTGCATCGAAGGACGAAGATCTGCAGCATTATTGAACAGTCCGTCAAGACCACTAAACCGCTCCACTACTCCATCTATAAACTCGGCTACCTGCGACTCTACCGAGATGTCAACCGGGCAGCTCCATGCGGTACCGCCGGCAGCGACAATCTCTTCGGCCGCCTCACTTGCACCCTGCTCATTTAGATCCCCAATCGCTACTACCGCATGCTCCGAAGCTAGCCGCTCCGCGGTCGCTCTCCCGATTCCGCTTGCACCTCCGACGATGGCGATGACCTTGTCTCGCAAACGTTGATTCATTGTGAGTATTCCTAACTTGAGATACCTGCGATCCCGCCGCAGCGGTTGGCATACATGCTTGCTCGGTTTGGGGCGATGTACCGAACAGGAGTTTCGTAGCGCACATCCCAGTATTTCCGGACGGGTGCACCGATCATGACGCATTCCTCAGTCATTAGAATACGTTAGTGCACTCGGCGTTCTTAGTGTCTGTAAGACTCGCCCATGAACAGGCTTGAGCACTGTTGCTCTGTAGTGAAATTGCACCGATTGATGACGAGCTACCCGAGTAGGACCTGGCGTGCTGCGACGATAAATGCGGCTGTGTTCGGTCGCTATATGCCAGAATCGGAGGTGACCCCAGCAACCCGCCGCGCTTCTGCCGGATCGAAATAGAAGGTCTTTTGACCTGCTACCTTACCGTTATGAATCGTCCAGACTTCCACAACCTCCATCTCGAGCGGCTCTCCAGTCGTTTTGCCGACTGCACGCAGAGTCACATGCGCCGTGACTAAGCCGTCGTCGTTAGCGGTGATCGCGTGTAATCCGAAGCTCGGGTCATCCCAGTACTGCCCGAAGGACGACATTCGGCTCTTCATCTCATCCATTCCTGTAGTAAGGCCTCCGTACGGCAACGAGGCAGGAGCGTCGATTGTGAAGTTGGGATGGACGAGCTCCTCGAAAGCGCCGAGTTCAAATGCTTGCAGGAGCCCGTAAACGTTCTCGATCAATGCAATATTGTGTGCTCGGGTTGAAGTTTGCATGCGTTTCCTTGTCTCGGATTCAGTTTGCTTGCCATCGGCATGTCGCTAGGTTGCCGTTCTGCTGAGCGCGCAGGTCGGGCGCTGGCACACCGGAACACGGACCCCTCCACCGACGTTGTGATGACCGTTACAGCATCTATGCTCATAATAGGACTGTTTGACCAGGAGGTGTCAAGGCTTCGCTTCTCCATCAGGCGTTCTTGGGCGAATTTTGAAGCGACGGAGCCCTGGGTATCGCGCGCCGTTTGCATACCGCGGTCGCGCTGCAAGCGTCTAGACGCCACTCGGGCTATTTCAGCCGCACCGGCGCCTCCACGCGAGTCTTAGACGGAAGCCTTTTCGCGCCGCTATAGGCCGCGATCGGTCAGCCTAGTCGTGAACAAGCCGACGTCGGGCACGGCCATCTCGGTGAGATACGTCGAGATGGCCCGCCCGATCCCTAGCCATCACTCGTCGGTTCTATACGCGATAACTTGAATCTCTAGTCGACACTCGGGATGAAACAGGTTGCTGACGCCGGCCATTGCGCTCGCGGGCGCGTTTTCTCCAAACATTTCCCGCCGAACTTGCTGGTTCGCGTCCATCACTTCGGCACCATTGCCTGTAAAAAAGAGCGTTTGCTGCGCGATATTATCCAGGGAAGATCCGGCCTGCTCAAGAATCCAACTGATATTCCGGTAGGCTTGCCTCATCTGATCAACAACGCTGGTTGGAAAAGTGAGTTCGCCCGGACCAGCCGCGTCGAAGTCGATCTTTGCTCCTACCATGCCTGCTACGTGGACGGTGTCACCAGCGATAACCGCCCATGACAGCGGTCGGCTCCCACCAAACGCTTTGATTCGTTCCAGTTTCCTCATGTCAGAACCACCGTTCGTAAGTTGTCATGACCTTCACTGGTCGGGTGTCTAGACGGCAGGTTCCCAGTCACCATTCTTCCCTACTCTGCGAAACACAGGAGCAGGAATGTGCGCCGTGGCAATCGGAGATCCACTCGCGGAGATCTTGGAGATGAGGTCACTGCGTGTAGCTGCCGCCTGCTCGCGATCGCCGTCAGTGAGGAAGTGGATTCCTTGTTGTGACAGCTGATCCGGATGTTCGATAACGTCTCCGGTTAGAAGAACGTGGTCTGTCTCACTGCCGACGGCAACGATATAGGAACCCGGCGTATGCCCTGGAGTGTGGATCGCACGCACGCCGGGAACGATCTCGACTAATGATTCAGACATCGGGTGCAAGACACCGTGCTCGCGGGCGAACTCCATGACCAGTCGTGCCGGGTCATCACTTGGCACATTCGCGATGAGTGGTGTCCAGTCCGCGTCCCCGTAGTAGATCTCGGCATTAGGGAAGAAGAGCCGCTCACCCTTCGGCGCGACCCAACCAATATGGTCAATGTGGAGGTGTGTCAGGACAATATGGGTCACGCTCTCCGGCTTGATGCCCAACTCGGCGAGAGAAGCTGGGAGCAACCCTGAGTTCATGATGTTCTTGGGCGGCGCCGCCAGACCCGCGGCATTTGCGACTTCGTTGGGGAACGGAACATCGTCCGGGCCGGCACCCGCATCGATAAGAACGACAGCGTCTTGGCCCTGGATCACGTAGCCACCGCCCCGAATGTGGTACGTCCCATCCTCGTGTAGGAGGTGCGGTTGGCTTTCGAAATCCGCTCCTGGGTAGAACATCGGCGGCAGATGGCCGACCCCGTCCTCCACTTCGCTGATTGTGAACGATCCGACTGTAATTGATTCCACAGCTTCTCCTGTCATTGTATGCCACGGTGACACTCAGTGCCATCATAACACGGAGTGTCACTGTGTCGCACGCCGCGGTAACGTCTTACCTGTGGCGGAGAAAAATGAAAGAGTCAGCGCACCAACCCGAATACGTGAACAGATACGAACGGAGTTGATCGAGGCGGCCTCCTCTCAGTTTTTGCAACGCGGTCTAACCGCCACCACGATCGACGACATAGTGAACGAAGTCGGGGTGTCTCGGCGGACCTTCTTTCGGTATTTCCCGACCAAAGAAGACGCGGTCCTACAACCGGTGGAGGCGGTCGGCCCGCTCATCGCCCGTGCCCTCGCCGCCCGCCCCGCAGACGAGGGCCCCGCGCGCGCACTCCGACAGAGCCTCGACGTGCTGGCGCAGGACTTCGCCGACCAAGAATCCCGGTGGAGGTCTGTCTTACTACTTAATCGTGACAACCCGTCTCTGCGAGCGCGGCACCTGGCGAAGCAGGACGATTGGCAAGCGGCAATCGTCGAGGTGCTTGCCTCGCGATTGCAGGCTGAACGGAACGATCCGAGACCACTCCTGTTTTGCGCGATTGCATTGGCCGCCGTTGACTCGGCTCTGCATGCTGTCGCCGACCTGCCAGCCGGCACGAAACTCGGCCCACACCTGGACAATTCGTTCAATCTGATAACAGAGTTCAGTCTCACCATCGCGCAGTGAACCGGAACGACCAGTCGCGAGATGCTGTGGCGATCAGACCTATTGCGGCCCGGGGTCTGTTCCCCGGTCCCGTGGTGATCGCCAGGACGGACATCGACCATCGTCCGAAGGCGCGACGGCCGCCTCTAGTCAAAATCGCCGACAGGCGCAGTGATTCCGCCGAATGTCTCGAGCCAGTGCACCTCTAACCGGCGATACGTGATCAACCACCTACCATCGACCCGACGCAACTTGTCGTAGAAGGTGCAGGCGTCCATCAGATTCCAGTTGGCATCGCTGGTTCCGAGCTTCCCCTTGTGCGTCGCGAACAGATCGGTTCGTGCAGTGGCGGTGTCCCCATCGATGACAACCGTCGGCAGCCCTAGCATGTGCTGCCAGCCAGCAAATACATTCATTACACCAGCAACATCTGCGGTACCCCGCATCCAATCAATGATCTCGGGATAGGTCGCTCTAGTACCTGGGTATCCACCGCTTGAGTAGTCGAGTTCAGCCGTTTCAGTGAATACATCCCGCCATTGCTCCGCAAGCTGCCGATCGTCGCCCTGGTGGTCGTCCTGACCCACTGCATAGCGCGCCTGCAGATCCTGGATTTCAAATCTGTCTAAGAGATACCGCCCTATCTGATCATTCACATTCAACACCTCTCCGGAAGTTCTCTACGCAGCAATCGCAGCTTGGAGGACCTGTTGGGGGCGTAACCGAGTGACTCCGCCTTCGTCCAAGCATGCCCATCATTACACCTTATTAGCGCTCCTGGACGTGAACGAGATTTTCGTGTTGGCGTGCTTGGCTAGCCCCGCAACATTCAGCACGAAGGTCGGCCACACACTCGCGCTGGGAGGGCCCAGCAGTCCGCAAGTACGCTGAGCGCCTTCCGGCGTCCATGCTCTGACTCCCCGATAGCCGGGCCTCGTAGTCGCCAGCGACCATCAGTCCACGTCAACCAATCTGGGCCCCGGGTAGCAGCGCCTTCGCATGTATAAACGGCCGCCGAGTCGATCCGGTGGGCTGCCGCCTACCGACAAACGCCCACTGGCTGCCCGACGCCCTCAGTCATCCGATTCGTTCAATGCTCCGACGGTTTCAAACGCTATATTTGTCGTCTGCCTACGATCTTCTCTGGCGAACGATCTCGCCGAACTGGTCGAGGTTTCCGTCGACCCAGTCACGTAACGCGGCCAGCGGTTCACTGGCTCCCCGGCCGAGGTCGGTCAATTCGTATTCGACGTGGAGCGGGACCTCCGGCAGCACGGTCCGGGTGAGGAAACCGCCGGACTCGAGTCGCCGGAGTGCTGCGGTCAGGACTTTGGGGCTGACGCCCTGCAGCCGGGACTTCAGTTCACCGAAGCGCATCGGACCGTTCTCGAGCGCGCCGATGATCAGTGCACTCCATTTGTCGGCGAGCAGGTCGAGAATCGGCCGGCACGGGCAGGTCGCGGAGTACACGTCGCCCCGGTGGGTGGTGGTCATGCTCTACCTTTCAGCATTCGATCGGTGGTGGTACCTAAAGGATACTAGCAGCCCTTGCGGGTAAGTAGGGGGTCCCGAATACCTTCGAGTCATGATGATTCCAAAGACAACCAAGTCCGTTGCCGCTCTCGGGGCGGGTCCCGTCGACGCCCCTGATTCGTTCGTCGAACGGGAGCTCCCGGTCGGGGAGATCGGCCGCCGCGATCTACTGGTCGAGGTCAAAGCGGTGTCGGTCAACCCGGTCGACGTGAAACAGCGATCGGGATTCGCGCCGCAGAAGGATCCGAAGGTCCTCGGCTACGACGCCGCGGGCACCGTGATCGCGATCGGATCCGACGTCGAGCTGTTCGCGGTGGGCGACGACGTCTTCTACGCCGGATCGATCGGACGTCCCGGCAGCAACACCGAGTTCCATGTGGTCGACGAACGTGTGGTCGGCCGGAAACCGGTGTCGTTGTCGTTCGGCGACGCCGCGGCGCTACCGCTGACCTCGATAACGGCGTGGGAGGCCCTGTTCACCGAGATGGGACTGACAACGGCCTCGACGGGGACGCTGCTGGTGATGGGCGGCGCCGGCGGGGTGGGGTCGGTGATGATCCAGCTCGCCAGGGCCCTGACCGGGGTCACGGTGATCGCGACGGCGTCGCGGCCAGAGTCCATCGAATGGGCCCGCGAACTCGGTGCAAATCACGTCATCAACCACCACAACCTCGCAGAGGAGGCGAAAGCAGTTGCTCCGCAGGGCATCAACTGGATCTTCTCGCCATTCTCGGCGGGCAACGTCGAGACCTATGCCGAGATCCTGTCGGTTCGAGGCGTGGTGGTCGCCATCGACGAACCCCAAGGGCTCGACATCTTGCCGTTGAAGTCGAAGAGCCAGTCCTGGCAGTGGGAGCTGATGTTTACCGCGCCGCTATACGAACCGGAGAGCGACAGTCAGTACCGCCTACTCAACCGTGTTTCCGACCTGGTCGATCGCGGTGTCGTGAAGACCACGGTCAGCCGGCGGTTCACCCCGCTCAACGCGGAGAACCTCCGGGAGGCGCATCGCGCGGTGGAGAGCGGTTCGATGATCGGGAAAGTGATCGTTTCGGTCGACTGACGTCGCTCTCGGCGGCGGCCAGTTGCAGATCGACGTGGTGGAGCAGGTCGTCGCCGATCACGTCGTCGAGTTGCCGCCGCCGGATGGCACGCACGATCGCCGCCCGATGAGCATCGAACTCGTCGTAGTCGACGTTGGAGATCTGCGCCAGGCCGCGTGCAGAGTTCGTCGCCTCCAAGTCATATTCGCAAGTGAGGTCGATACGGAGTCGCCGTGGCAGGAGCAGCAGGGGCTGCCCATTCGATTGTGATCCACCTGGTGCAGATGGGGTAAGGGTATAGGGAACCCACCGTTAGTACCGCCCTCTGTCGCACAGGCATCGATCGGCCCTAGTTTTCGCGACTTCCGTGATCGAGTCGACCCCCTCGGGCGAGTCAGACGGCAGCGTGCAGGTCCTGAGGAGTGCACCCCGCGGGCTCCAAGTATGCATCTCGGGCACGCCATGAACGCCCTGGTAGATGTCGCCCACGGAGTCCACCGCCGACAAATTAACTCGAGTAGGTCCGCTATTCACGTACACCTCCAGCCAGCTTTTGGTGACTTCCATTCGACCGGCATTCGGACCGAGAACGCCGGTGATAGTTGCCGCCCCAAATATGTAGCTCGAAGGCCTTTTCCTCGTCGTAGTACGTCGCTTCAAGATGAGTAGCTAAGCGTTGTTTGACACGTGTTTCGTCTAAAGGCCCGTCGCCCCAGCAATGTTCGCGTTCGAGTCACCTTCCACGGCTGCTACAGCCGTAGATGTATCCCCCCACATAGGCCACCCGTTCATCCAACTGAACCTCGAACCGGCAGCCACTCACTTCCTCTGGTTCGTCAGTTCCGCCTTCGATGTCTACGGTTCGGCGACGTAGCGTCCGTGCCGCGGCTTGAGAACGTGAAAATTGTGCTGAGCGGTGAGGACTTGCACGCCGCAGTGGCCCTGTCGACCGCGAGTGTGCTCTATCGACTCTCTCCTGCTGCCTGACCAGGGTGTCGCGCCTCCAGCCCTTCGCGTCACGCTGTTTCTGCAGGCCGGTGGGTGGTCCCCTGCGCTAATTGGATTTAGCGCGGCGGATTTCGGGTTGTAACGCTGTGACCGTGCCTTCTCCAGCCGATTCCGGAAGGGTTGCCGAAACAGGCATCTTTGCAGCAAAAGGAGCGTGTAGGTTGGCCGTGTCCCCGCCACACGGCCACGCTTAAGGCTGGCCGTCGAGGACCCGTTGTCCCCCCTCGCGCGCAAGATCGGGACCAGCAGAAGGCCGATCAACGGGCTGATGCTAAGTGACGCCGAGAGCATCTCTACCGGCCTCAGAGCTCTATTTCGCTGGCGAATTGGCGGCGGGGGCATCACCCCCCAGCCCCTTCCACTCCGCGCCCGGCCCTGCTGCTAGTCGACTTCCTCTGGCTCCAATGTGTGGCCCGACTACGTGTCGGCCGTGTCGGGGCATCGACGCCTGTCCCGTTCGTACGCGCCGTTGTTCGGGTGCTGGCCTCACGAGGGGCGTTCGTCGTTCGCTATTTCACTGACCTCATCTTCGAGCTCGGGAGCGCGTTCGAGCTCGCGTGACGAGGGCTCGTTCCGCCCTCCGCTCTGGGCATTCGCAGTAGCCCGCTGCGGTTCATCGTCAAACCTGTCTCTGACTCTGCGCAGCGGACCCGCATCTCGGATACACCCTGTCCGGAGACACAGGGGTGTTCTCGGGTTGTAGAGGTAATCGCGAAAATCGAGGTGACGGCCGGCAACGCGGGCTCCTCGCCTCTTTTCAGTCATCCGTCCGGACGACTCGCCAACGAGGTGATGGCGCAAAGACCGTGTGTGTCCGGCGTCACCAACTTGCGCGCTCCATTGCCGTAGGGCTGTTGCGTCACGTGACAGAAAGGTCTTCTCTCTCCCCTGCGCGCCGCTAACGGCGGCCTGCGGGGGGCTGCTCAGTTCGAACGGCTGATGCTTTACTCCGAGCTCGCTTCAGATACCCCCCGGCGCCACCGGGTCACGCTTGTTCAAACGAGTTCATGGCCCCTGCCCTGGTTCGCGCTCGTTGTCCGCCCGAAACAGGTTATCTCGCAGGCCTAACCGCATCTTGCTTCAGAGCAGCCACTCGCGGGCGTACAGGGCCGAGTTGACGGAACGGCACTTTGCCGCTCGCTCGTATGACATTGCGGTCTGTCCGCGCCCGGCACCGGCGGGCGGGTTCTGGCAGCTCCGCTTCTAGGTTCGGCGGATGGCGAGTGGTCATTCGGCTCTGTCGTGTTGTCCCTTGAATCGTGCATTGTGGCATGCATTAATGCACGACTTACGCGGCTATTTAGTGCATGGACTTGACTCGGGGGCTCGAGTCTCTGAGAGGCTCCAGGGGTGGCGCGGGGCAACGACAACCTTGCACTACAGACGCCGAATGGAATTGTTCGTCCGTGGACGTGGGAGGCGTCGACCGGCGATTCGCAGCCTTCTGCAAGCTTTTGGTGGGTTCGTGCCGATCGCGCGCACCTACAATTCAGACCGCCACCTGCTGACGCGCGTCTTTCATCGCTCCAACTCGCAGCGGCGCCAGCTCACCCGAGTGCCGCTAATGTACACCGTTCCTACGACCGCGAGCGTTCGATAGCGAGTGCAGAAAGCGATCGCCTTCTGGCGGTGCCAATCGGTTGGTACTCGAGTTCACGACTAGGTTGGCGTTGGCCGTGCCCCATTCGCCCTCCTCTATTGTACCGGCCTGTTCTGCCAGTTCAGCGCGTATTACTGCGCCTCTTAATGCGTGCACTACTGCTGGCATTCCCGTGCACCGTACGCACGGCCGGACGGCATCGTGTGTCCTTCATGCTGTGGTCCCCCATACTTCGTGCCGTGCATTGAGCGGCAACCCCGGCGAGACTGTTGTCAGTACGCTCTGCGCTAGGGCCTCTGATAGGCTCGAGATCACGTCTTAGCCCATTGTGCACATGACGGTTCGCCACCCAACGGCAACTAATGCTTGCGCTGCGGTGCGAAGCACGTTTCGCCTTAAGACAGGTCACAGACCTAGAAACATCCAATGACTCAATGTCAACTGTAGTGAAAACAGTGCGTGTCGCAGCACAACACGAGCTAGACCTTGAACTACCGTGGCCCTTACACCACGCACTCCGCCGGGCTCTATTTCGTGCCGCACGATGCGCACAAACTCACGAACGAAAGCAGGTAGTCATGGACGACTTAACGCCGGAGCTTTCTCGCGTCGTCGCCTTTGCAAACGGCAAAGGTGGTGCCGGGAAGACCTCTGTTTCTGTGAATTGCGCGGGGCTCGCCGCCGCCGCCGGCTGGCGGACTCTGTTCATCGACCTGGATCCTCAAGGCAACGCCGGCGAGGACCTCGGTTACAACCAAGGTGGGACGACTGACAACGGCCAGCATCTGCTCGACGCATTAGGTTCGGGTCAGAAGCTAGCGCCGGTCCTCAATGAGGTCCGCCCGAATCTAGACGTGATTCCCGGAGGTGAAGCACTCGACGACTTGGAGTCAATCCTCGTCGGCCGGGCTCAACGCTCCAAACAAGTCCACAGCATGCTCGCCGAGGCCCTGACACCGTTGGCAGGGGAGTACGACCTCATCGTTCTAGACACTCCGCCAACACGTCCCAGTCTTCTGCAGGTCGCCTTGGGCGCTACGCGATGGATTGTGGTTCCAACCAAACCTGACCGTGCCAGCATCCTCGGTTTGGGCGCGTTGGCAACCCAGATTATTCAGGTCCGTCAATTTCATCCCGACATCGATGTTTTGGGCGCAGTTCTGTTTGACGTCTCGACTTCCGCGAAAGCCGTTCGGCGCAACGCGATTCAGGACATCACTGATGCCCTCGGCGGTGCAGCCCCCTTGTTCAAGTCCGTGATACGCCATACCGAGACCTGCGCTGTGCAGTCCCGCGAGGAGGGAAAGCTAGTCCACGAGCTCGCCGAGCAAGTTGAAGATGCTGAGCCGTACTGGAAAGCACTAAAAGAGGGCAGGACTCCGACACGCGTGCCGGGAAGTGCACCAGCGCTGGCTGAGGACTACGTACTGCTCTGTCAGGAAATTTTGCAGCGGATAGCGCAGTTGGAAATGGCTGACGCGGAAGGTGAGGCCGTATGACCGAGCGCCCACAGCTGAGCGCGGTTGCCGGCCTCAAGCGGGCGACTGCACTCCCTGGCCCCCCTCCACGGAAGCCACGACCCAGCAGAGCACCGGACGAAGCTGTTACACCGTCGCCGGTAGCAGCAGTCACAGATTCGGCTCCGGCCCCGCCCGCGAAGGGTGCAAGACAACGGAGTGCGCCCAGGCGTTTGAATGACGCGCCCGCCAATTCCCTTGTTCCAGTTACTTTATCGTTGCCAGTGCCTGTGGTTCAACGACTCAAACGGTATGCGAAGGATCGCGACCTCGCGTACGCCAACATCATCATGGACGCAATCGTTGCGCACCGGGATGAGCTAGGAACGCTAGTTTCGCACCTTCGTCCGGATGTAGCGTCCGACGGAATCTTCGTACGAACCACGCCGAGGAAATCGGCAGAACGGACAACGTTGTCGTTCCGCACGAGGCGCGCGAACGTCGTCGCTCTAGACGAGCTGTGGGAAAGCGACGAGATTGCTGCTGAGAACCGCTCACAGCTCTGCCACGCGGCCTTAGATGCGTACCTCCCAAAGCTACGCGATAGCCAGGCGGTACCGGATTTCTAGCTAACCGAGGGCGCCTGAGAAGATCGGCAGGCATGGCGGCCAAGAAGTCGCCGTTCGGCGTGTAAGTTCCGCGACACGCCGAACGGACCGACGTAGTAATCTTCGGACAGCGGCTACCCTGGGACCTGTCCACCAAGACAGTCCCTTCGGGGAATGGCGTAAACCGAGAGACCGACCGGCAATCGGCTCTCAATGCCACAGGAACCCTCCGGCTGTTACCGGGGGGTTTTTGGCTTTTCGTGGGCTGGGCGGGTGGTGCGACTCCAATCGTTGTCTCAGGTGGCGGTTTATCCGGCAACGTCGCGGCCGAGGCTCGCGCCAAACCACAACGCCGTAAGTATATTGGTACGAATAACGCGCGATTTTATCTCCATTGAACCGGGCGCGTCCGGCGAGTAGCTACTCGCCGCCGGCCCGAACAGCCAGTTCAAGTGCGGTTTCGTCGGTGCTTTTTCGCGCAAATTATGAGACAATAAGATGTGGATCGGACACCTAAGACCCGGCGAGTGGCCGAGGCAGTGCCACCCACCCGAGGCTTGGACAATGACCCGAGCAGCGCTGCAGTCGTTACCGCCTACTGCGCGCGGCCACAGTGCCGCAAAGAGTTCCGACGGACGATGGGCAGAGGCAGGCCACGCACATATTGCTCAAACGAATGCCGACGAGACGCGGAGAGCGATGCTCGCCGCTTGTCAGCGCAAATAGAGCACCACCGCACCATGGCCGACATGCTCGCCCGCGACCTCGCGGCCTTCGATGTAGAAGCACCGTCAAAATCGGCGACCGGCGTCCCTGCAGCGAACATTGAGGTGGCCGTCGCTCGCGCGGAGGGTGCACTGATCGGGCTAAACGATGGAAGTCCGTTGGCGACCGAGTTCATACGATTGCTCGAAGCCGTCCGCAACGCGTCCGTGTCGCCGAACGAGCAGCATCGCGCATCGTAAGGCTGCCCCGGGGCGGTCTTGAGCTGTGACTTAAGAGTAGGCGGCTTGAGTCGTTTCAGCCGCAAACTCAACGCCCGCTGACGAGTGAAGCCCACCTGACGGGATCACCGAGACCGCGCAACCCTCTAACGCTCGGCAACTACGCCTTGGCGCCGGTGCAGATTTGGTCGCTTGGCTGCTTCTCGAAGCCTTGCATGAATGTCCATCAGCCATACGAATAGACACGCGGTGCAGCGGATACCGAATGTGCTGACTACTCCATCATCCTGATCTTGAGGGTCACGTTGCACTGATGGCAACCATGTGGTTTGCTTCTCCCCGCAGACATCGCATCCGATGCCATGTCGGCGCACCCCGGATCTTGGGATTCCAGACTCGGATGGTTAGACGCACTGGTCGGTCAGTCATTTTGTGGCGGCCGCTTTACAGGGCGTCGCTTCGTGCATCAACCATCCGGGGGGATTTATGGCGATATTAAGCAGGCGTTCCAGTAGGACGGTTCCTGGCTCGCTGATAGGCAGCCCGCAATTCAGATTCGTTGATATTCAACGCATCCGCCAATGCGCGCGCGGTTTGCTCAGTCAACTCAGCCTCGCCGCGTTCGATTGCACCGACCATCGTGGTGCTGATGCCGGCCGCGACTCCAAGCTGGGGTTGAGTCAGACCGCGCAGCACACGCCAGTCGCCAGGAAAGCGGGCGTTCACCGGGACACTCACCAGCTCGGAGAGCGAAATATCCAGCGCGCGGGCAACACTGGCGAGAACGTCGACCTGGGGCGAGCGCACGCCCATCTCCCACTGGTACAGCGTTGTTCTACCCACGCCAGCGATGCGAGCCAGCTCACCCTGAGTCAAGCCAGCTCGCGTTCGAGCCTCCGACAGTGCGCTGGGGGAGAAGCCTCGCAGTACTCGACGGCTCACGGAACCGCTGCAAGGCACTGGGGCGTCATAGCTAGACACTCTGCACTAGACCTCTCCTCGCAATCACTAGAGAACACTTTGTTGAGCTGTTATATTGAGAACGACCCAGGAAGCGAACACTCTCCTGGAAAGAGAGGTCTTCTTTCGAAAGAGAACAAGCTCGAGAGACCCTGATTTGCCGTCTGACCTCTCCCAGGGCGAGAAGCACCAAGTAAGTGTTCAAGATTTGCCGTCTAAACACTCACCTAGCTCTTCCAGTTTAGGTGCCGCGGCGACCTCTTGTGCCCCATCCAGCCGGGTCCACTGCCCGGCCCAGCCAGTCGGCTACATCTGTCTGCCACCGCGAGAGACAACCGTCCAAACGTGCGCGCTTGGCCACTCGATGGAACGCGCTGTCACCCGCCGGGTGCGCATTCCCCGTACCCGCTGACCTAACCGCACGCACCACCTGCCTGGAAGGCACTTCTATGCCCGTTTCTTGCTGCCATTCAACAGCTTCCCGCCTCGCCGTTCTCCTAGCGGCGTTTCTGACCGTCGCGACGGTCACGGTGGCCGCTGCCGCCGGGCCGGCAGCGGCTGCGCCGAGCACGCCGGGCAGCTGCCCGACGTTGTATGTCCTCGGTGTTCAGGGCACGGGGGAGTCCTCAGAAGATGCTCCGGTCGACACTGACGGCGGCATGCTCGGGTCAGTGATGCGGCCGTTGCTGGCCTTAGCGGGGTCGAAGGTGGCCCGGGCATATGTGCCGTATCCGGCCGGGTTTGGTGGAGCGGTCGAGGGGGGCAAGGAACCGTACGCGGCATCGGTGACCACGGCGATGGACCGGTTGTCGTCGATGATCACTCAGATCGCCGACAAGTGCGAGGACACTGATTTCGCGTTCGCCGGCTACTCGCAGGGCGCGCACGCGGCGGCGAACGTGGCCAAACAGATCGGCGCCGGCAACGGCCCCATCGATGCTGACCGGGTCGCGGGTGTGGCCTTGTTCGGCAACCCGGCCCGCCCGACGAACGCACCCTTGTTCCCCGGTGCATCGAATCAGACCGCCCCCGAACCTGCACCTGGTAGCAGCGGCGAATCGCTCGCTCAGATCCCCGCACCCCAGCAGGGTGAGGTGAGTGGCGGGGGAATCGGCCCCACGGCAGATCAGTCCACCGGGTACGGAGCGCTGTCCGGTCGGGTGATGGATCGTTGCGCTCCTGGCGATTTGGCGTGCGCCGCACCGGCGGACTCACCGATCGTGCATTTGGTGGTCAACATCGGTGGTCAGTCCGAACTCGATCAGGCCGACCCGGTCGGCTCACTGACCTCGCTCGGTCAAGCGTTGGCGTTGACGTCGATCAAGGCCGGCGTCGAGGTCATCAACGAAGACGTCCAGGGCGAAACACTGGCTGACCTGTCGTACTCACCGACCGAGACGATTTCTCAACGCCTGGCCACCGCCTCTGATCCGCGGACCCCGATGCCGACGATCCCCGAGGCGATCAACGCTGTGGTCAAGGTCGGCACCATCGGCTTCAACGCTGTGACCACGGTGCTGCGCACCACGTTCACCCCCGACACCATCGGCGCTCTGGCCACGGTCGGCCTGGCGAACCCGCCTGCTGCGCTGGGCATTTTGGCCGCAAAGCTCGGCGCTGCGGTCGTGGACCTGGTTCCTCCGACGACAGTCAACCGGTGGGCTAACGAGGCCTTCGACGCGGTGAAGGCCAACGTCAAGGACAACGAGGTGCTCCTGGACGTGTCGACGATGGTCAACTACTGGAAGACCACGGCTGCGCACGGGTCGTACACCAACGACGCCGCGACCACGACCGGGGCGAACTCGACCCTGTATGTGGCGCAATGGTTTGCAGCGCTGGCCAACGATCTCGCCGGTAACACATTCACTCCGTACAACGCCGACGGGCTCCTGAACTACGACTCCGCCTCCCCGGTCTCTGGTGCCCCGGTGCCGTCGGTGCCCAGCTCGACCCCGGCAGTGTCGTCGTCCGAATCGCAGACCGATGAACCCTCGACATCCTCATCGGCTCCGGCGCTGCCGACGTTGTCGCGGCCCGCACTCACTGAGAACGGTTCGTAACACATCCCAACCCATTCCCCACGGGGCTTCCCGAGGAGGGAGAAGGAATCTTGTTGAACGACAACACCGATGACTGGTTCGACGACTTCGTTCCGCTACCAGCCGACCCCAGCGACACCCTGACAGGTGATGACCAGTCGGTGGTATCTGCCGCACCAGATGCCGCCGACGTGGGCAGCTCCGATCCCTCCGGAGAGCCCACGCGCGAGATCCCGGTGGTGGCGACCGACCGCGCCACCGCCACCACCGGGACACCCACCGAACCGGCCACCGACGCTGCAACCAGTCAGTGGGCGTGGATTGCCGCACCAGAGCAACCCCCGGCCGGCGGCCACGTCGATGACTTCACCCCCTACGACGCCGAAGCATCCGAGCCACAACGGTTCCCGATGGACTACGCAACCCCGCCCGTGCAGCCGGTGGGGCCTGGCGCGCGTCCTACACCCCGCCGCAGATCCAAACGGGGTTACCTGATCGCCGCCGCGCTACTGGCGTGCGTGCTTGTCGTGGCCGCGGTCGGCGCACTACTGGCCTTTGGTGGCGGCGGAACCGGCAACTCCCCGACGACGGACATTCCCCAGGCCACCCCGCAGAGCACGGTCAGTGTCGGCGCGCCTGCAGCGCCAGTGGCACCGGCCGAGGATGCGGACTGCCCCAACCGCAGCGAGAACGGCGTGAGCACCGGACGAGACCCGGGCGGCACCACCAGCGGCCCGGCGGTGATCAAAGCGTTTGAACACGCCTACTACGTCGAACGCAACGGTGCCAAAGCTCGCAGCTACGGCACCGAGCTGGCCCGAATGGGCACAGCAGCTTCGATGCAAGCGTTCATCGACACCCAACTGGCACCGGGCACGACGTACTGCACCCGCAGCACCGACCGCGGCGCTGGCCTGTTCTCCCTCGAACTGAGCGAAATCCCCCCTGGCGGAGGAGAACCCCTGCTCATTCGCCAGCTCGTTCAGACCGCCGAAGTCGACGGCCGCACCCTCATCACCGCCATCACCAAAGACACCAACCAGTAACCAACCGCACCCCTTTAAACCCCCGTTCGACAACCAACGAAAGGCATTACCGCTCATGCAAACTCCACGTCACGCTCTACCCGAGACGCCGGGCAAGGCCCCACTTCCACGCGCCGCGCATATGCCGGTGCGTGCGCGGGCGATGGCCGCTGTGGTGGTGGCCGCGGTCGCGATGGGCGGCGCGGGTGCTCTCGCCGGCCCAGCGTTCGCCGACCCCGAGCAGGGCGGTGTCACCACCGAACCCGCACCCGAACAGGGTGGCGTGATCGCCGAACCGGCCCCCGCACCGGCTCCTGAACCAGAGCCCGTGCCCGACTACGGCCCCGGCATTCTGCCGTCGCCGCAGTGGGAAACCGAACCGGTCATCTACAGCGAGCCGTCCGGTCCGCCGTCGACCCCGTACACCCCGCTGCCTCAATCGGCCCCAGCTGCTCCGGCTCCTGCGCCCGCACCGGCGGCTCCCATCGCGCCGATCCTGGTCAAGGACCCGGCCGCTGAGATCCGCGCGGGCAACTACGTCGTGGACCGCCCGGACTGGGTGTCGCCCGAGGTTGCGATCACCACCAACGAGTACATGGCCTACTTCGAGGCCAAAGCCGCACAGTACTTCGAGTCGATCGGCTTCCCCCGCGATGAAGCTGCCCGCCGGGCTGCAGCGGCGGCCGCCGGTGCGGGCGTTGGTGGGCTTGCCGGAGCGTTGGCGGCAGGCATTCCGACCGCGATCTTCTTCGGCATCGTGGGCGGTGTCGGTGGCGGCATCGTCGGTTCGTTCGTGCCACCCCAACCGCTGAACATCCTGCCCGGTATCGGCATCGGCGCAGGTGGCGGCGCAGCACTGGGTTTTGCTGCCGGCGCAGCAGCCGGTGGCGCAGCAGGCGCTCTGGCCGGTGGCCTGTTGGGATGGGCGCTCGGCGCGGGTGACCCGAACGCGAACCCGGCCGCCCCCTGGGCGCCGGCACCGCCACCGCCGCCCGCACCGCTGCCCAACCCCGACCGTGATCAGTACCAGCTGGTTCTCGATGCACCCGCCGCCGCCGACGCCGGACTGCCGGCGGTCGACTACACCGTCGACACCGAGGGGGATGTGTCCTTCTCGACCAACATCGCCGGAATTCCACCGATCAGCGGTGGATGGACTGCGCAGCAGGCCGAAGCGCCGCTGCAGGCACTGGGCCCGCTCGAGCAACCGGCCAAGGACGCGATCGCCGGGGCGACCAAGCAGATCGGTGACGGTCTGACCCAGATCGTCGACGGCCTGCACATCGCCTACCCGCAGACCCAGCCCGCCTAACAGCTCAGCCCGGGCGTCGGCCACACAGACAACACCAACCCGAAAGGGAGATTCATGACAGCGACCAACAGCCCGTGGGGGTGGCTCGACGACAACGAACCCGCCCCCGCCGCGGTGGTGCCACTTCCGCAGCGGCCTCGATCGGTACCCACAGTGGCCGTGATCGGTGCCGCCGGGGGAGCAGGGGTCAGTGTCCTGTCGGTGTTGGTGGCCGACGCCCGTGCCCGAGCTGGACAGCACGCCCTCTGGCTCGATGCCGCAGCCACACCCGGCGATGTCGCCACCCGCATCGCCTCACCCGATGCCGCCAGCGAATACAGCGCTGGTGGTGCACTGCTGCGCTCAAGCGAAGGCCTCGATGAGATTCCGACCCAGGCCATCTCGACCGACGGGTCGGTCATCGTCGATGCCGGCGTGGTGGACAAAGGCTCGGCGTGGCTCACCTCCGATGCCGCTGTGGTGCTGGTGATCGCGGCCAGACCCGACACGGCCAACCGGTCCCGGTCAGGCCTGCAGATGCTCGCCGCCGCCGGCGTACTCGCCCGCGCCACCGCAGTGGTGGCCTGCCTGGACCCGTGGGCCAGCCACCTCGTCGGAGGACGGCTCGTGCAGTCCCTCACCGCCCGCATGGAACGAGTTCTGTTGTGGGACTACGACCCCCACCTGGGCACCGGCGGACCGATCGACCCCACCCGACTTGCCTCCTCGACCACCACGGTCGTCGACCAGCTGGCCGGCCTCCGCACCACCGCGACCGAACACGACAGCATCACCGAGGCCAGCTCATGAGCGCCGCCTACGACCACTACCCGGCCGAACAACCCACCACCACGCCGGGCACTGTGACGTGGCGCCGCGATCCTTTACCGGTCACTGGTCCCTACCCGCCGTTGTTCGCGGTCATGGGCGCACATGGCTTCGCCAGCACGACCACGTTGGCGCAGATGTGGGCACCGGCCGCCGACACCGGGACGTCCTGGCCCGCCCACCGCGCCACCACCCAACTGGTCATCGTGACCGCCCGCGCGACCATCGCCGGGATCCGCGCAGCCGCCAACGTGCTGCGTGCGGCTGAGCGCGGCGACATCCCTGACGGGGTCCAGGTGTGCGGGCTTGTGGTCGTCGCTGCTCGCCCCGGCAACTGCCCCAAAGAGATCACCCGGTACGCCAGCACCGTCTCCGAGCTGGTCCCGCACCGCTACAACGTCGACTGGTGCGAGCCGCTGATGTGCGCACCCGAACCCCACCGCCTCCCGGTCTGGACACCGCCACGCCCCGGTGATCTGCCACCACCGAAAAAGGCGCAGTTCCCCGACGTCGTCCCCAAACAGATCGCCGCCGTCGGACAACAAATCTGCACCGACCTACTCAACGACCACAAACCCTGACCACTCGTCCCGCACAACCATCCACCGAATAGAGGAGAACGCCATGAAAGACCTGCTCGCACAGACCAACACCCAGATCGCCCTGTACCTGAGCGAAGGTCCGACCAACCCCAGCCCCGCACCACCTCCGGGATCGGACAAGTTCTTGACCATCGTGTCCTGGATCGGTTGGGGCGCCACCCTCGCCGCGATTGTGGCCCTGGTCGTCGCCGGCGCTCGTTTCGGATTCCGTGATCGCCATCATGCGGATCATGTGGCTCGGCGGGATGCTCTACGAAGCCCGCAAAACCGGGAACACCGACGGAGTGACGGGCATCGCCACCCAACTCGTGGCTCTGATCATCATGTCCAGCTCGGTCGGTATCGCCACCGCGTTGCTGGCCTAGCCATCCTCGTGGCCCTGGTGGCAGGGCTCATCGGCTGCGGCTCCTCCGAGGACACACCCGCCACCAGCAGCAGTGGTTCGCAGGTGCAGGTCGCCCCTACCGCTCCGCCCACCGATGTCCGGTGGGTGCAGTTCGCGGGCATGGCCATTCCCCAGGCCGCCGAAGGACCCACCTCGAACCCGCAAGCCCTCGCGCCGACCGGGTACGCCCACAACGGGCCTGGTGCTGCGTTGGCCGCGATTTCCTCGACCATCCGGATGTCGGTGGCCGCCGATGACCAGTGGGCACTGGTCGCCGGTGCGCTGGCCTCACCCGGGCCGGGCCGTGACGCCTGGTCGATCGAGCGGTCCCGGATCTCTATCACCAGCGAAGTCCCCGCCGGGCAGGCTCCGACGGTCCTGGGTTACACGGTCACCGAGTACACCCCCGAGCGGGCGGTCATCGCGATCATCACCCGCCAACCCGATCAATCACTCACCTCGACAACCACCACGGTCGTCTGGACCCCGCCCGGTGATTGGCGGCGACTGATTCCCGATCCACAGACAGAACCCGCCAACCCGGTAGCAGTACTCGATTCCGTTCCACCGCAGATGATTCCGCTGCCCGTCTGATCGTGGCCCTGTAACTACCCGCTGAGGAGAACCCCGTGATGGGAACACCACCCCTGGCCACCGCGCCGTTGTACGACGAGGACCCGAACACGCCACGCCGCTGGTACCGCCGGCCGTGGGTCGTCGTCGCTGTGATGGTCGTGGTGTCCCTCGTCATCGCCGCCGTGAGCTGGTGGGGCCTGCGCAGCGACGACGAACCCGCTCCGACACCGCCACCACCTGCGGTGAGTACACCGCCGGCAAGCAATGGGGAACAGGGATATTTCGCCGACACCACTGATCGGTTCGGTCAACAGATCCGGGTGCCGCGCGACCCGGCAGGATTGGCGCTCCCTCAAGTGAGCCCGAAAGCGACCCGGGGTCTCAGCGACGCGGCGTCCGGGATCCAGTGGCAGCAGATCTACGGCCGCGGTGTCGCCGTCTTCACTACCTCAGATGGGCCAACCGCCATCGGGGCTGACGGTCTCGCGCAGGGAATTTCGCGAACGCCGCAAGGATCGGCGATCGCTGCCAGCCAGGTTTTGGGTCGTGTGTTCTACGGCCCGCCGCAGGTGCGGGAGAAGGTCATCGCGGAGCAGATAATTGGCCCGCCGTCGGCGATCGCGATGCTCACAGACCTGCAGCTGCCAACTCGCCAGTATCCAGCCGATTCTTTTGTGCGACGGTCAGTTTTACAGCGTGACCACCATGACGATGGTGTGGGATGCCGGCCGGTGGAAGTGGCGCATCCCGGACGACGGTTTCAGTGACGCGACCCGCAATACCCGAATCGAGTCCGTCGCGGGGTGGACCGAATGGTAGGCGCGGACCCACAGCGTCATCGTCCCGCAGCTCAGCACTTGTCGCCTTCCTCCTGGCTACGACGCCTCACCATTGCCGTTCTCGTAGCTTTGGCCTTGGCGGTCGTAGTGCCCTCCATCCCCACACCTGTGACGTCGCCCGGCGTCGCGCACGCCGTCGACACCTGCGACATCGTTGGCCAGGCCGCCAGCGTCCTGATTCCCGGCGTCGACGACAAAGTCTGCGACAAAGCCGTTGATGCTGCCGGGGCAGTATCTGACCCAGCTGGAGCGGTCAAAGACGCTGCCAACGACGGTTTTAAGTCGATGACTGAGTCGTTGGTCAATGGCTTCTCGAAGATGATCCAGCAATCGCTGACCTGGTTTATCCAGTTACCGACACCGGCGGCCAATCAGTGGGACCCGGTGCAGAAGATTCAGCAGTGGACGGTGCAGATCCAGCTGTTGGGTCTCGCAGCATCGATTGTCGCCGGCGGGATCCGACTGCAGCTGGCGAAACGTCAGGCGGTGTACGCCGAGGGCGAAGAACTGTTCTTCTCGTTGCAGCGCGCCGTGTTCGGGGCGTGGATGTTCGGCGGCATCATGATCGGGCTGACCGCCGGCGTCGACAAGATCTCGACGAAGATTCTCGAGCTGTCCGTAACCGATGGGACCCCGGTCGAGGCCGCCAAGAACATGTTCGATGTCGCGAACATGATGGGTTACCTCGGCGTCGGCCTGGTCTTCGTCATCGCCGTCGTAGGAATTTTGGGTGCTCTACTGCAAGCGATCTTGCTGGTGGCCCGCCAGTCCATGTTGATCGTGGTCGTCGCCATCATCCCGATCATCGGTGCCGCGTCCGGAACCAAGATGGGCAAAAACGCTTTCAGCAAGACCATCTCGTGGACCATCGCCCTGCTGCTGTGGAAACCGGTGGCCGCGTTGACCTATTCGGTCGCGTTCATGCTCGCCGGAACCAAGTCTGATGACGGCGCCCAAATCCTGTACGGCGTGCTGCTGCTGACCTTGGCGGCGGCGGTGCTTCCGATGCTCACCAAGTTGGTGTCCGGCGGCATGGCCATGTCCGGCGGCTCCGGACTGCAGGCCGCGATGATGACGATGGGCGTGGTCGCCGCGGGCGGCTCGATCGCCGCAGCCGGCGCCGGGGGCGGCGCGGGAGCAGGAGCCGGGGCGGGCGCAACGCCAGGCGGGCCGCCCACGGGCGGTCAAGCCGGCGCCGGGGGAGTCCCCTCAGGCGGCGGAGGCGGCGGCGGTGGAAACCGTGGCGGCGGCGGTGGTGGCGGGGGAAACACCGGCGGGGGCGGGCGCAACAGCTCTGGTTCTGGCAGTGGTGACCAGCAAGGCTCGGGTGGCCGACCGGGCGGATCCCCCTCGGGTGCAACACCTACCGGCGCGGAGGCCGGTGCGAGCACACCCACCGGCGGGGCCAGCGGTTCCGGTGGCAGTAGCGGCGGGTCGGGATCTGGCGGTGGCGGACCGACGATGGCCGACGCGATGAGCAACGTCTCGGGCGCGATGCAGATGTCCCAAGCCGCCGAAGACTTCTTCGACGACAACGCCCCCGCGATGGCAGGAGAACCCCGATGAGCCCCAAAAACAGCACCTTTCGCGCACTCGCCGTCCCTGTCACCCCCATCACGGTGGGCGTGACCGTCGGCATGGTGCTGCTGCTGATTGCAGCGTTCGCGCCGGTCCCCGCCGTTTGGGTGCTCGTGCTCTACGTGGCGGGCATGGCAGCGGCCACGGCCGGGGTCCTCGTGCAGCGTCGGCGGGTGCGCCGATGAGCAGCAACGCCGACCGCAACGTGCTGATCCTCTACGGGCGGTGGGAACGACCAAGCACCACCGGCCTGTACGGCATGACCTGGGGTGTGACCGTCTTCGCCGGCGGCCTGGTCATCGCCAACATTCTGCTGTTTCTGATCACGAACTCGTTCGCAGTGATGGTCGTGTCAGTGCCGCTCTCGGCGCTGATGGTCGGCCCACTAGTCACCCGTATCGGTGGCCGAACAGGATGGGAGTTACTGATGTTGCGAGGCCAGTTCTGGTGGGCAAAGTGGCGGGGTGAGACCACCTTCCGTGGCGGCGCATTCGGCGTGGTTCCAGGGGTAGGCCGGATGCCCGGCATCGCCGGTGACACCCGCCTCTACGAATACGAGCTCCGCAACGGAGACCGGTTCGGGCTGGTGCACTTGAAGGCGAAAAATCATTTCGCTGTGTCCTTTTCGATCCAGCCCCGTGGTCAGGAACGAGTCGATCAGTGGCAGATCAACGACTGGGTCTCGGGCTGGGGAGACTTCCTGGCCCAGCTCGGCGGGGACCGCGGCGCCGTCGGCGCCTGCGTGGTCGTGGAGTCGGTACCCGATAACCGCTCCCGGATCACCGCAGAGGTCAAGCGCATCACTCACCCCGACGCACCGGCTTATGCCCGGCAGGTGATGGCTGAGGCCGCCATGGGATCAGAAGCAGCCATCGTGCGCTCAGAAATCCGGCTGACGTTGACGTTCGGACGGATGCGTGAGGCAGCAGGCAAAGAGGTGGCCGATCAGGCCGCCGAGATCGGCCGCAAGATGTCGTCGCTGATGGCCGCGTGCGCCCATGCCGGCCTCGATGCCACCCCCATGACCGCAGGGGAGTGGTGCGTGGCCCCGACGCGGGCCTACAACCCGCAACTGACCGAAGAACTCGAACAGATCACCGGTGTCAGCGGCGAAGACGCGCTGCGCTGGCAAGGCGCAGGACCGGTGACCTCGGAAAACAAGTGGGACCACCTAGTGCACAACGGGTACCGGTCGATCACCTGGGAGATGTCGACCGCCCCGGCAGGCCAGGTGCCCTCCAACGTGCTGCGGCCACTGCTGATCCCGCGTGCCGACGTACGCCGCAAACGGGTCGCGATGATCTACCGCGTCCACAACACCGCCGAAGCGGTCAAACTCGTCGACTCGGACTACCGCGAAGCCCTCGCCGCCGAACAGTCCAAAAAAGGCGTCGTGGCCGCCAGCGCCACCGTCCGGGTGGAGAACACCGGAGCGGCCCGCCGCGAACAAGCCCTCGGCGCGGGACTGACCCGATTCGGGATGCTCGTGACCGCCACCGCCGGCCCCGATGAGGACCTGCCGTCCATCCGCGCCGAAATCGAAGGCATGGCCGACAGCGCTCACATCGGACTGCGGCGCTGCTACGGCTACCAGGACGCCGCGTTCGCCGGCTCCCTGGGAATCGGGATCATCCTGCCCGAATACGCCTCCACCAGCTCCAAGATCTCCGCCTGACCAGGCATCCTGCCGCCTTCTTGAGAAAGGCCCCTCTCGTGACCCTCACCGGCCGCCACAGCACGCTCGACGCTCCCGCCCAATCCGGACCCGGCGTGCAGAGCGCGAACCGTGACCCTGACATCGACATCGAGATTTCTCCGACGTTTGTCCGGATCGGTGGGGTCAAGATCCGTACCGAGCGGGCCTGGAAAGAGTTGCAGCAGGCGGCGAAGCAGACCGGGATGAAAGGCCGGCGCGCGCGGGCCGCGCTGCGCCGCGAGGAGCGGGCCCGGTCTCTGTCGATCGAGCGTCTCACCGAGTTCGGCGGATTCGATCGGCCGGTGCCCGCGTCGGGGGGTCGAGGGTTTTCCGGGTGGGGCGGCGGGCGGATGCGATCGATTGCCCGGCTCCCGGAGTGGCGGGCCACCTCCACCCAGGCCGCCGGCCTGTGGCCGTTCTCGATCGGCGCCTCCGCACCGATGCTCGGCACCCCGCTGGGAGCGCACGCGATCACCGGTGAGGATGTCGGGTTCGACCCGATCGTCTGGTTCGACGACGCCGGGTTGATCAACGCACCCATCACCTTCGTGTTGGCGCTCAACGGGTTCGGCAAGTCCTCGCTGGTGCGCCGCATGTCGACCGGAGTGATGGCCCAAAACCACACCGCCCTGTTCATGGGCGACACCAAAAGCGAGTACTCCGACCTGACCGCCCACGTCGGCGGCCAGCACATCAACCTGTCCTATGAGTCCGGCACCATCAACCCGCTCGGCGTCGGAGCCCTCGGATCAGTCATCGGCCGCCTCGACACCGCGATCCTCGACACCACCGACCCCGACCGCATCGCCACCCTGCACGCCCTGAAAACCGCTGTCTGGGAGCAGGTCCGCGCCCGACAGGTCCAGATGGTGATGGGCCTGGTGCAGCTGGTCCGGGCGATGCCGGTCCGCGACTTCGAAGAAACCCTCGTCCGCGTCGCCCTGGAGCACCTCTACTCCACCGCCGGCGGCGGATTCACCCCCGACCGCCCGCCGATCCTGTCGGACCTGCACGCGGTCATCGACGGCAACAGCACTGTGCTGTGGCCCAAAGTCGGTGCCGACACCGTCGAGCAGTACCGCGACATCACCCGCGCCCTGCGCCAATCGTTGACCGCCCTGATCGACGGCAACTTCGGCCGCGTATTTAACGCGCAAACATCCCAGCCCATCGACCTGGACGCACCCGCGATCTGTGTCGATCTGTCCGGCATCGGCGAATCCGACAGCAAGCTGCTCGCCGCAGCGTTGATGGTCTGCTGGTCCGACGGGTTCGGTGCGGTCGAAGCCGCGCACATCCTCGCCGACGCCCGCCTGGCACCACGACGAAACTTCCTCGTCGTCATGGACGAGCTGTGGCGGGTGCTCCAGGCCGGCGCCGGGATGGTCGATCGCGTCAACGCCCTGACCCGCCTGAACCGGACCATCGGTACCGCGCTGATCATGATCACCCACACGATGAAAGACCTCGGGGCGTTCGAGTCCGCGGCCGATGTAAACAACGCCCGCGGCTTCATCGAACGCGCCCCGGCGAAGATCATCGGCCCGGTCGGACCCGACGAGATCGCCCTGCTCAAACAGGTCACCAAGTTCACCACCACCGAAGAGGCGTGGCTGACCTCGCTGGCCTCCACACCCCCGCCCTCACCGGCGACGCTGCGCAAGATCAAACGCGGTGAACGCCAAAAGCCCCAAGGGCTGGGCTGTTTCCTCCTCAAGTACGGCACCTCCGACGAACAGATCGGTATGCCGTTTCGCACCACCTTCACCGCCACCGAACGCGGTAAAGGCGTCCACAACACCAACACCCGCTGGGGACGAGCCGGCGCAGCGAGCGGGCAGGACCAATGACCATGGGGCAGAGTTACCGCGCGATCACCGACGAGACCCGAGCACTGGCCGTCGACAACCTCAAAAAGCTGTTGCCGCACAGCAGTTCCGTCGCTGAAGCGGTGCGGCTGGTGGCCGACCAGTTCGGAGTGTCAGACAACTCAGTGCGCAACTGGATGCGCCGGGCCGGGGTCGACCCGCACGAGCACCTCACCGACCGACGGCTCGCTGACGCCAACGCCACCATCGCCGCGCTCACGCAAATGAACCGCGAGCTGACCGCGCACCTGACCGGCAGGACCGGCGACTAACCATGGGGGAGGGGGACAGCGCAGCAGGAGCGGGCAAGCTCCTGGCCGGTGCTGCGGCGTTGGTCGTGGCGATACCGATGATCATCAGCAGTGGATCGTGCTCGACCACAACATCGGCGGCAAGGTCTACTCGACCGTCTACGGCCACATGTTCCCCGACGACCTGCTGGTCAAGGTCGGAGACAAAGTCACCGCCGGCCAACATATTTCGAACGTCGGATGGAACGGTGAGGTCGACCCGCCAGGCCCCGGCGGGGCGCACCTGCACTTCGAGGTGTGGGAAGGCGGCCGCTTCGGAGGTGGGCACGCAGTCGATCCGATGGCCTGGCTCTCGCAGGCTCCGGCACCGGGTTCTCCCGGTGGCGGCGCACCCCCTGGCCCGCCGCCGCCCGCGCCGACCGCTGACGTGGTGTCGGTGGCCGACTGGCAGAAGGTCGCCGACCTGGAATCGGGCGGCAACTGGAGCATCGACACCGGCAACGGATATCAGGGCGGGTTGCAGTTCAGTCCCTCCACCTGGACCGGTAACGGTGGCGCCGAGTTCGCACCCACAGCCAACACCGCCACGCCCGCTCAACAGATGGAAGTCGCCAACCGAGTCCTGAAAACCCAAGGATGGGGTGCCTGGCCGGTCACCAGCAAAGAGGCAGGGGTCACCGGCAAGAACCCCGCACCCGATGGCACATTCATCAACGCGCCCCCCGGCAGCGGTGCGCCCGCTCAAGCGGCTCCGGTCGAGCTCGCGGCCGCGTCCGCTCCGAGCACCGGCGACCAGTGCACGCCGCAGCAGGCAGGATCCGGTCTCAAACCCGGATCGGTACCGCCGGCATTCGAGCCGTGGATCCTCAAAGCTGCTGGCACCTGCCCGGAGGTCACCGCACCGCTGATTGCAGCGCAGATCGAGAACGAATCGAACTTCAACGTCAACGCCCACAACGCGGGTTCCGGGGCGGACGGGCCGACCCAGTTCATCCCGGGCACGTGGGAAGCCAAAGCAGTCGACGGCGACGGCGACGGTCGCCGCGACACCCGCAACATCGCTGATGCGGTGATGTCGCAGGCCGCCTACGACTGCGAGCTGGCCCAGATCGCGAAAGCCGATCTGCAACAAGGAAAACTCACCGGTGACCTGACCGAGCTGTGGTTGTCGATGTACAACTGCGGTCCTGGAGCCACCCAAGCTCAAGGCGGGGTGTGCCAGAACCCCGAAACCCAGGCCTACGTCAAGAACATCCCCCTCAACGCGGCCACCAAGTTCGCCGCACCTGCGGCGGTCTCGGGAGACCTACCCGCCGGCGGCCCGTTCGGGGGGCGGGCGGTCGCTGCGGCCATGAAATGGCGCGGCACCACCTATGCCTGGGGCGGCGGCAACGCGCACGGACCTACCAAGGGAGTCGGTGACGGGGGAGTGGCCGACAGCTTCGGCGACTACAACAAGATCGGTTTCGACTGCTCCGGCCTGATGATCTACGCCATCGCCCAAGCCTCAAACCACACGATCGTTCTCGACCACTACACCACCAACCAGCTCAACGACCCTCGCGGAAAGCCCGTCCCCCTCGATGCTTTGCAGCCAGGAGACGTGGTGTTCCCCGCCGGGAGCGACCCCCAGCACGTGGCCATGTTCATCGGCAACGGGCACATCGTGGAAGCGCCGCAATCGGGAGATGTGGTCAAAGTATCGCCGCTGTCGGTTCTCGGAGACGGCGTCCAGGCAAGGAGATTCGGATGACTCACCACCGGCCACACACCACCCACCGCCCACGCACGGCGGCCGCCATCGCGGCCCTGGCACTGGTGCTGCTGAGCGGTTGCGCACGCGATCAGGACGGCGTCTTCGCGCCCGCGTCCTCACACCACCAACTACCCCCAGCGGTAGCCGAACCCACCGCCCCCACAGCCGAAACCACCCTGCCCCCAGCGGAAGCGACCGTGGATCGCACCGATCCCCACCAGGTAGCCCAGGCTGCGGTACGCATCTGGTTCACCTGGAACACCGACGTCGATACCGGCCCTAACAACGCCGCCGCCCGCACGGCCCCCTTGCTGACCCCGGCGTTCGCACACAGCGTGCTGGCCACTGGTTCTAACAATCCCGGTAGTCAATGGCTCACCTGGGCCCAGCACAAGGCCATCGTCACTCCCACGATCCGGGTGCTGCCCGATCAAGGCGCCCCACAGTCAGCCGACCGCAAGTACTTCGTTTTCGAGGTCACCCAGACCGCCCACACTCCCACCGGCAATCAAGTCGGCGCACCGGTCACCACGTCGGCATGGGTCATTTGCGTCCGCTCCGATGATCGCTGGCAGGTCAGCCAGCTCACTGAACGCTAAAACATCTACCCGGAATGAGAACCGCTATGACTCAACATGATCGGCTGATCCGAGCAGAGACGGCCCGCCCGTGGCGCGGGCTCCTCGCCGTGGCCGCCGTGTGCGCGGTGGCCCTGCTCGTGGCTGGGTGCGGCAGCGACCACGAACAACCTGCCCCCGCACCGTCACCGGTCGGCCACGATGCACACGACCACCTACCCAGTGCCCCCACCCCACAGACCGCCGCAGCCAGTGTCGTTGCCAGCCAGGCACTGGCCACCATGTTCACCTGGCAGCCAGTCACTGAGGACGATTCGAGGCAGGCGCTGCAGCGTGCGGCGCCCTGGCTCGGTGGCACCCTCGCCGCAGGCACGCCCACTTCCCTGGGCAGTACTGGGCAACCCGATCCGCGGTGGGCGTCGTGGCGGCGCAGAGGCGATGTCGTGATCGCCGCCGCCGACGTTGGTCCTGCTCGCACCCCCGACACCTCGAGCACTGCTGCGCGTTCGGTCACCGTCCGCCAACACGTCCTGCACACCGACGGCACCAGCACACCACTGGCCCCCACACACATTCACGCGACCCTCACCCGCACCCCGACCGGATGGCGACTGACCGACTACACCGTCCTCGCCGGATGAATCAGCACGCCCATCATCGATTCGAAGGAGACAAAAGATGACTCAAGACCACGACTGGGACACCGCAGAGCGCGCCGTGACCGACGGAGCCGAGCAGCTGCGCACGGCCACCACCCACCGCGACATACGTGCCTGGGCCCAAGACGCCGGGGTAGCCACCAAACGCTTGTGGCCCAAGGTCAAAACCGAATTGCGCAAACAGCTCCACATCGACTACGACCAGCTCCGTCACGACACCGTCGCGGCCGAGGCCGCCGAAGTGGACGCCGCAGCAGCGGATGCCCCGGTCATCGAATTGTTTTGTGCCGGTGACGATGAGGTAGCCACCTACGCCGTGTGCGCGGTGCATGACGACCACGAATCGTGGTACGGCCAGTTCCACGAGAAGGACATCGTGTACCGGCCCGGTGATGAACTGTCGGCGGAACGCTCCGCCGCCGACAAAGCCATCTACCTCGCCGGCAAAGCCCGCGAGAAGGCCGGCCTGGACACCGTGCGCCTGATCCTGCATACCAGCCACCACGAACTGTCCATCGACCAGTTCGCCGCCACCGCGAGCCGACACCGGGTGTCGTTAACCATCGAGGTCACCGACCAGAACCCTGCCATCGCCCTGTGCCGAGCCCCGGGCTACCGCACCTGGCGCGAAATCACCCTCAGCAGCCTGATCACCGCGTCTCCAGTGGCAGTCCCGGCCGGGGAGGTGTGAGATGCCCACAAGTCCTGGACAGATCAGAAATCCGAAATCGTCCGAAGCACCACTGCTTTTCGGAGTCCCGGGGGCCGTAGCTGCGGTGGTGTTCACCGGGTGGGCGGCGTTGCACGCAGCCGGTGGGCAGCAGGTGCCGGCCAATCCGATCACCGCGGCCGCCGAACTGGCCCGCGGACAGGTGGTGTGGTCAGTCGGGGCCACCGTGTGGGCGATCGTGATCGTGCTGGTCCTGGCCGCCGGCGCTGTCGCCGTGGGCCGGTGGTGGTACCTACGGCGCGGTCAGTTCAAACGCGTCGACACCGCTGCCCGGCATTTGGGCACGGTCAAAGACGTTGAGTCGCTGACCGAACCAGTGATCCGTGCCAAAGCAGCTGATTTAGGCGTGGTGATGCCCGCCGGTGAGAACAATGCGCACTGCTCGCCGGGAGTGCCGATCGGAGCGACGCTGCGGGGGTCGACCAGGCTGTTCGGGTCATTCGAGGACATGCACGTCGATGTGTGGGGCCCGCGCATGGGCAAGTCGACCAGCCGGATCATTCCGGCGATCTGTGAAGCGCCCGGAGCGGTGCTGGCGACGGAAAACAAACGCGGCAACCTCGATCACACCCGTCTGGTGCGTGAACGGATGGGCCGGGCGGTCTGGGTGTTCGACCCGCAGCAGGTCGCCCAGCAACCGGCCACCTTCTACTGGAATCCGTTGTCCTACATCGTCCCGACGGGTTCAGCGGGATCAAGCACATCGCTGCACGGGGGCGCGGACCCGGAGGAGCGGGCCGCGTCACTGGCCGAACAGTTCGCCAGCGGCGACGGAGCTCCGAGCAGAAAGGACCCGTACTTCGATCCCGAAGGCCAGGATTTGCTGGCCAACCTGATGCTCGCCTCGGCGCTGGCCGGTGAACAGATCACCGTCGTTTACGAGCGGCTGACCCGTCGTGATCGCTGCGAGGAAGCAGTCCAGATCCTCAAACCGGTGTACCCGTACGTTGCCGGGGCGCTCTCAGCTCGGCTGCAGCTGGCACCGAAACAGCAAGACGGCATCTTCGGTACCGCCCTGAAAATGGCTGCCTGCCTGCGCTCGACCCGGGTCAAAGAGTGGATCACCACCGGGCCCGGTGATACCCGCCCCCACCTGGACCTGCACCAGTTCGTGCGGGGTGGGGAAACGCTGTACTGCCTGTCCAAAGAGGGGGTCGGTTCGACTGGGCCGCTGATTGCAGCGTTGACCGTCGCCGCGTGCGAAGCCGCCGACGAGATCGCCACCGCCCACCCGGGCGGGCGGCTCCCCATTCCGATGCTTTGCGCCCTGGACGAGGCAGCCAACGTGGTGCGTTGGCAGCGACTGCCGGACCTGTACTCGCACTATGGGTCTCGCGGCATCAACATCATGACTGTGCTGCAGAGCTGGTCCCAGGGCACCGAGGTGTGGGGCGAAGACGGGATGCAAAAGCTCTGGAGCGCAGCCAATGTCAATGTGTACGGCGGCAACGTCAGCGAGAAGAAGTCGCAGTTCCTCGACTTCCTCTCGGAACTGGTTGGGGACTACGACCGCGAGACCACCACGGTGTCCAAGTCCAAAGGCACCAGCTCCACCAGCACCCACGTCACCCGCGAACGAGTGTTCAACGTCTCCGACCTGGCCTCGTGGCCTCGTGGGCGGGCGCTGGTGTTCTCGGCCGGCAACCCGGCCACCATCGCCAAAACAGTGCCGTGGATGGACAAGCCCTACGCCGCACTGATCAAAGAATCACTCGTCGTCTACGGCCCACCAGCAGCAGATACGGCCACCGCCGAAGCCCAGCGCAGGGGCAAGCTACTGGACCGCAGCACTCACACTGCTGCCGCCAAAACCGAACTATCACAACCGAATCGCTCGAAGGGCTAACAGGATGACTGAGGACGATTTTGACGAGCTCGACGCACTCGACGACGCGTCTGCTGCGCCACCGCCGGTGGCCGCTGCTGACAACGCTGGACCGCCGCCACTGGAGTTCGAGTCGGTGTACGACTTCGTCGAACAGCATTTGGTGACCATCTTCGCCCGCAACATCGACAACCCTCAGTTTCGGTGGTGCAAGAAGTGGTGGGCGCACGCCGAGGCGGTCAGCCGCCTCGAGGCGCTGCACCGGGCCTACGAGCATCTGCGTCTCGATCCCGGTACCGGGATGAGTACGTGGTGGCGCGATCACGCCGGCCCGGCGATGGCGGCGCTGCTTGACCCTCAGGGCACGTTCGATGGCTGCTCAGCCGGACTCGACCGGCATTCCCCGGTCTGCACGATCCTGCCGGTCGAACCGATGGACGACGCCCTGCTCCGGCAGATCATGGCCGGCCGATTTCAATCAGATGGAGTTCAGTGATGGAAGAGCACGAACAGGAAGAGCGCGAACTGACCGGCGGGATGGAACGGGCGCTGGCCTCAGCGGTCGGAGCCGCCGCCTCACTGCTAGAGGCCTACTTCCGTCGCCGCGCCCGCGAAGCCGGCCGCAGCCCTGCCCAACGGAGCGCCGACACCGAAACCGCCGACGAACACAAGGATCTCGACAACAAGATCCGGGCAGAACTCGCCGTCCGCGACAGCAATGACGGGCACATGTGGCGCACCGCCTCCTACGACGACATCAACGACCACCTGTTGCGTGAGCACGGCATCGACCCGAGACGGGTCGGGGAGCCCGCCTCGGACAAAGAATGGGTCACCCGCGCCTCAGGATCGGAGATCCTCGACGTGTACGACGCGGCCGAGCGGTGGGCCGATCGCTCACCGGTAGCCGCAGCGGTACGCGAGAACATCGACACCGAGCTCACCAGCTGGGGCATCGACGTCGACGAGGTCCGCGCCGCACCCCGTGAGGCGGGAGCACAGATGATCGAAACCCAACGCGCAGCCCACTGGGCCGAGCACGGCAACACCGCTGAGGCGCACCGCGACGGCCGCCAGGTCCAACAGCTCCTGGCCCAGGCCTACACCGCCGACCGCACCGCCGAGCATGCTGCCGCTGCCGAGTCCGGCCGCGATCGGTCAAGTAGTGATCGGCCGGGCGGCATGACGCATCCGGCGGGAACGGTCGTCGTCGACGGCACGCTAATCGACACCACTGTCTCGCGGTCGGAACAAGCCGCCGACATCAGCGGGACCACCGACGCCGGCAAAGCCGCCGCCGTCGCCGCCCGCGATCACCCCACCCATCCCCGCAAGGCCACCACCGCGTCGACCACCAAAGCGGCCAAAGCCCGCCCCACGCGCACATCACCGGCCCGCGACCGCAGCCACGGCCGATGACTGCGCCGCAGGATCGACAAGCACTGGCGATCATGCACGCCACGGTGCGCCGCAACGACACCCGCACTTGGGCTGAAATCTCCGAGCTCATCGCCGGCGAGCTGGCGGCGGCTGGTCACGACGTGGACGTCGAGGCGGCACCGTTGACCGCCGGCTTCGGTGGCGCGTTCTGCGTCATGGTGTCCGCCGCCAGCGACGGCGCGGTCAGCTTTGCTTGCGCCGCTCTGGCAGCCTCACCGACCCGCTACGGACTGCGCGCGGCCAGCCTGACCGGCCGACCGTCGGAGGTCGCCGGGCCGCCTGAGGAGCCTGCTTGAGCAGCGTTTCCAGAAGTCGTGGAAGCAGCCCGCGACCCGGATGTCCGGCGTCATCGCTGTCTGGCAGGACTGCATGGTGGGGTACGGGCCGACTTTGCCAGTCGGGATCGTTGGCGGACTGGCCCGTGCAGGCGTACTACTTCTTCTGGGGAGAACCCATCTGACCAATCTGATCGTCGAGAGCAGTCCACACCATCGGGTGTGGGCGGCCTTTTGTCGTCTCAGACGAACTTCTGCGCCCGGCTTCACTGACGGTCTTGGTTCCCACCTGCCCCACATCCACTCGGCACAGGTTATCGCCGATGTTGGCTGATGGCGGTTTGTTTAGCGGCCGCGAACTCGCTGTCACTGAGAATGCCCTGCGCGTGCAGTTCGGCGAGTTCGCGAATTTCGTCTGCCAGGTTTGGTCCTGGTTGTGCGGGGGGCTGCATGGTGGGCATCACTATCCGCGGTTGTTTCGACTCAATGATCTTCTGTTCCAACTCGTTCAGCTTTGGAAGAGCCTCGGTGTAAACCGCTTTCGACAGGGGGAGGCAGTTTGACAGAGTCCGCGGATCGTCGGAGGCAGCGTTGCGTCCTTTGTTGGACGATCGCCAATAGTCGTGGTTTCCTGAGCCTTGGTAGCTAGGCGTGAGCACTTCAAGTACGCCTGCGGTCCAGCCGCCGTTGTACTCGATGTTGGTGATGTCGGAGAATGGGAAGGTGGTGGTGCGGCCACCTCCAGTGGCCCCGGCCATGAAGCCGGCCATGGCGCCGGTCTTGGCTATCAGTAGCCGGTCCTCAAATGCTGCGAGGAATCCCGTGGATCCTGTAGTCAGGACAAACCATGGTGCTTCGTCTGAGCGGCAGTAGCGATCTATGACTGCCCACTCTTTGTCGGCAATCGCTGGTCCGACTACGGTTGTGCGACCTCTTCGCTGTCGCTCAACGTTGTCGAGTTCTCGACGCTTCATGTATTCGTCGTTCTCTTGCTTTTGAGCAGGTGTTCGAACGCGATTAGTGACCGCATCGGCCACACCGGACTCCTGCAGACGTCGGATGGCCGCTAGCACGAACTCGATGTCTCCCTTACCCAGCGTCCCGAACTTCGACCCGCCTGTGGGCGTGGTGACATGCAGTTCGCGTTGCTGACGGCCATGCAGTTGGACATCGACGATGTCGTCGCCTCCCACAATGACCTTGAAGGCCTTTTCATCGTCGTCATATCCGAAGCCTGTTACGAAGCCGACCACGCGCGCGTTGGTGACCATGACGCCTTCGAGGGTTGGGCGAATCGAGTTGGCCTTGGCAAGTGCCCAGATTTCTTCACCCAAACGCAGCATCGGGGTGAGTCGCTCGATCCACTTATGCTCGAGCCTGTCGGACACACCTGGTGCGGCTACGCCAGAGCTGCTCACAGAACCCCCCAAACTTCGTATCTCGCGACCGCCGCGCGAGCAGGTGCTCCTACCGGGGCCGACGCGATGTCGTTTAACTCTCACGGTACCGCCAGACCGCTGGCGGAGGGCCTGGACGGCCACTGTGCGAGGCCATCAATCCTGCGACTCAAGCCCAAGCCGGCGCACTCGAATGGCTGTCTTGCTATCCCACAATCCCATTGCCCGTCAGTCGTGCACGCCGACGGAGTTGTGCGTCTCGGTAGGTCCCGTAGCTGTCCACTGGGCTCGCTTGGTCTTGGCCGTCGCGCGTAGGGGATTGTCCAGGGCGTCATACATCCTGACTACCGCCTCGACAGCCCAGCTGATCGTCGCGTCACGCTCGGTCACATCCTCCAAGTCAACGGGCAGGTACGTTGCGATCCTGGATGCACGTTTATCGTCAAGGCGCTCCCACGACAGGGTCCGGCCGACCTTCGACTCCCACGCCGTCGAGTCAGCAACGTACTCGTCGAACAACTCCTTGTTCAGCTCACGATTGTTGGTGTCGATGTATGCCTCGACCCGAAGACGACCGTCTGCGATGACGCTCAAGCACCAGTAGCCGAACGGGCCGGAGGCAAACGAGATCCAGTTGCCTCGTTGCGGTGTCGGTACTGCGATTGAGGGACGAAGCCCGTGGACCTCGGTCAGGATGTCAGTGAACAAGGCCTGTCGCACAACGTTTTTTGGTGCTATGGCTCGTGTCTCAGCTGCATTGCCGGCAGTCTTGACGGCTTTTTGCCAGTCGTTCGGGCGTGACACTACGTCGAATACAGGAGCCCGTGGACCGTCGCCGATCTGCACGATGCCGACTTCGACACCAAAGAAGCCCAGGTCGCTGTCAGTGCGTTCATTCAGCCAATCGAGTGCACTGCGAAACTCTTCCCGGAACTTCGGTGCGACCCAGACAACAGCAGACGCATCAAGGCCCGAGGCATACACCAGGCACTGTCCGAGATGGCTGTGGTCGGTGCGTTCTAGCTGATTCTCAATCACCACTGACCGGTCATTTCCGTCGGTGGCGTGGATGTCCAGACGAAAATCACCGACGCCGACCTCGGTGTCGATCACGGTCAGCGACATACCCAAAGCGTCAGCGAGGACGTCAATATTCTCCGCGAGCCACGGCGTGAAGTCGCTAGATTCAGACACCCACACAGACCTCGCGTCGGCAATCCGACGAAGTCTGCCAAGGTTCTTACTGTCGAGCTCGTCCATGCGCCTCCTCCCGCCGGGCGACCAAATCCTGACTGTATCCACAGAGCGACACTCGGAACAGATGTTCGCCCGAGGAAAGAGGTCGGGGCCCCGGCCTAACGTAGTTCTCGCGGCTGCTGGCCATGCGTGTTTCGGTTGCACGGCCACCGGTGGCGGCCTGGCCGTATGATTGACCTATGCCGAAGACCACCCATCAGCACGACGTCGACGTGACGACGCCGTCGGCCCCTGATGATGGCGCGCCCAACCGGGACGCGACCGACGATGAGTTTCGGCGTGCATACCAGCAGGAGAAGCCACGATGGGCAGGGCTCGCTGAGCGCCTGAAGTGACGATCTACCTGACGGTCGAGCAGTTGATCGCGATCAACGCAGACCAGGATGGCGGAGTCGGGGTACGGGATCGCGATGGTGTCGAGGCCGCCGCGTATCGCCCACAGACCGATGTATTCGGGGTCGAGGAGTTTCAGGGCGAGTGGAATAAGGCCGGCGCGTACCTGCATAGTTTCGCGACCACTCAGCACTTTTTCGACGGCAACAAACGCACCGCTTGGTACGCCGCGGTCACGTTTCTTTTGCTCAACGGGGTGCGGCTACCGGCCATCCCCGACATCGAGTCCGAAGTGTTCGTCAACGCTGTCGCTCTCGATGCGTGGAAGGCCGACGGCCCTGATGCCACGATCCAGAGAGCCGCTGAATGGTTCGAAGCGAAGTGGCGCGGCCAGCGCGTGGGCCCGGCGATCGACCCCCGAGTGGAGTACATCTACGCGGCCACCGCCTATGTGCCCGGCAGCATCACGTACACGGCCCAGGACATCGGACTGGCCACGGTCGTTGCGTCGAGTTTCCCGACGCAATTTTCGTTCGGGCTCATCGGACGGTTGCACTGGTCTGGCGATGATCTCGGCAAAGCCCATAAGTTGTCGGTCAGGATCACACGAGTCGGCGGGGGCGAAAGCCTGTTCACTCCGGACTACTGGCAAGACACATTCGACGAATCGGTTCCTCCCTCAACCCAGTTCGGGCAGAACCCCGCCGGGGTTCTTCCGGTGGTTTTCGATTTCCCGCTGAACACAGTGATCGCAGGTCCGGGTGACAACGTCGTCTCGTTCTTCATCGACGGAATCCTTGCCGCTCAAATACCCCTGAGCATTCAGCAGGTGAACGAAGTTCCGGACGGGGTTTCCAGCCCCTGAGCACGTCGCGACCCGCAGGTGTTTAGCGGTAGCGGTCTCACCTGCTGTAGTCGTCGCGTTCTGGCGGTCGTTGGTAGTGATCCCGGTTTGCCGGCGGCGCCTCCGGTGTGGCCGCGCGTGGTGGCTGGGTGCGGGCGGGGCCGGCGGCGGCCGCGGCGAGGTTCGCGCGGATGCGTGCGCTCTCAGCGTCGGTGGCGATGGTGTCGAACTTCGCGGACGCTGCAGCGGTGGCAGCGGCGAGTTCGTGGGCCCGTTGGGCGTGTCCCTCGGCCTCCAAGGCTGCGCTGATCGCCCGGGAGGTGGCGGCGAGTTGGGAGAACACGGCCATCCATAGATAGCGGGGGTCGTCATTGGTGGCGGCGAGCATCATCGCCGCGACGCGGCGCATCGCGCCGCCGGGATTGTCTGACCGCGGCTGTGTGGGGGAGCGGTGGTCCCCGGCCGCAGCAGACAGGGCGTCAGCCATCCGCGCCAGCTCGGCCGGCCGGTCACCCTCGACCCGGGTGGACCATGCAGACATCGCGGCGGCGGTGTCGTGCGCGGCGCGCGCCCAGGTCGCTGTTCCCCTCGGCTTGGCGGGGTCGGCGAGTTTGTTCACCTGTTGCTGCCACCGGCGAGCGCTGTGGGCCGCAGAAGCCCATCCTTTGGCCTCTGCCGATGCCTGCGCGCGTTCGGCGTCCTTGGGGGCCACACGCGCCCATGCATGGACCGTCATGGACCCCTCGGGGCTATTGGGTCCCATTAGTGGCCACCGTCGGCGCAGCTCGGTCAACGTCAACGCGTCGTCGAGTTTGCCGCCGCCATGCCAGACCGGTTTTCCGTCGCGGTCGCTGTACACATTCGACGGCAACGCCGCCGAATAGCCGGTGACTCGATCGGTGGTGCCTGGCGCGTACCGGGGCCGCAGCAGCACTCCTTTGTCGCGGGCCGCGATGATGAAATCGCGTTCGGTGGCCGCGCTTTTGGCTGCTGCCAGCAACGTCGCCCGCAGTTGTTCGCGCGCCTGCTTGAACGACATCCCCGCCCGCGCCCGCTCCGCTTCGACGGGTACCGCTGCGGTGGTCGGGTTGATCGTCTCGCGCTGGTTGTGTGCCCACGCACTGGCCGCGTCTGCGCGCGACCCTACGTCCGGCGCCGGCCACCGTTCACGTAGGCGCGGCAACGTCAGATCGTTGCCCAGTTTCCCGCCGCCGTGCCACACCGGCCGACCGTCGCGGGTGGCGTAGTCAGCGGTTGGCAATGCGACCGAATAGCCGACCACTTCTGTTTTGGAGCCCGCCTGGTAGCGGGGTCGCACCAGCAGACCGTGCGCCCGGGCCAGGCGCACGAACTCCGCTTCGGACTCGGCCGCACCAGCGATCGCGCGGACCCGTCGCGCCAGTGTGGCCGTTGCTGGCTCAGCCCGTCCGGTGCGTGCGGCGATGTTCTCTTGCGCCGGCGAGGTGCCTTTGCCGGGATAGCTTTTCGCCCGCCCGGTCGTGATGCGCAGTCCGTGTTGTTCTTCTAGGATCGAGCACACGTTCTGCGCCCGCCACTTGTCTCCGCGTGGCCGGTCTTCGCCGGGTTCGGGGAACCATAGTTTGACGAAACTGCCGTCGTCGCGAACGCGTGATGCGGCGATGTGGATGTGGTCGCCACCGGCCTTGGTCAATCCGTGGCGGATCGCGACCCACCGGGCCGGTGCATCTCCCTCGTTGTCAAAGCCCATCTGCGCCATGAACTGTTCAGCGATCTCCTGCCACTTCGCATCCGACAGCCCGCTCTGGGTCGCATCGTCACCAGCGGAGAAGGCCTGCGTTTCTTCCGGTGACAGGGACAGCGAACAGTGCCACACGTTTTCGTCTTTGGTGGCTTCGGCGATGGCTGCCGAACCGCGTAGGCCGCGTTCTTGGGCGGCTGCGAGGGCCCCTTTGTCGCGACGGGTTACCTCGGTACCGAACACCAAACGCGCCATGTCCAATTCGCCCGCCAGCGCCAGCGCGGTGTCGTGGCTCAGTTCCATTCCAACACCACCGGCCATGCTCAGCTGCGCGCTACTGGCGGCCACCACATGCGGGTTGGTGTGTTCGTTGACCCGACCAGGCCCGGCCAAATACATGACCAGTCCGGTCATCTTGGCGCCGGTCTCAATGTTGGGAATCACCCGCGCCGACCCTCGAACCCGAAGGTCGCCTCGAACGCCTTAAGCACCCGCGCCATCGCACGGGTCACCGCTGCGGTGGCCGGCGCGAAATCAGCGGGGATCTCCTGATCAGAGTTGGCCTGGCGCGCGATCTGATTCATGTTCACACCCAGCGCCGCAATCGCATTGCGCACCTCACACGCCTGCGCCCACGCCTGCCGCCGGGTCTCGTAGTCCACGCTCGGAGCGCGTCCATCGCTCAGCGCTGAGGTCACCATCAACCGCTGCACCGACATGCCAGCGAGCTTCGCCCGTGCCTCCAGAAGCTTCTTCTCGTCGGGGGTGGTCTTCACCTCGATCTTGTCCTGGCGGCCCCCAGAAACATTCGCCCGACGACGACGCATGATCGACCTCGTCGGCCGCGATGACTGCTGCCCATCAGCTGCATCGTCCGCCATCGCGTTTCCCTCCCTGTCGCGTCTTTCGTCCTCGGCTCAGCGCAGCGAACCCACCCCTGTGGGGACCATCCACCAACACCGTGATGGATGCACCGTACCGCGACCCAAGTACGGTGACAAGCATTTAGGCATGTCTAAATGACAGCTTGCTCCGCCGGGGCACTACTGTAAGCATCCGCGCCTGCGGATTCAGATGCTTTTCCCGCCGTGCCATCGGCGCGACAAAACCGCGCATTCGCCCTTCGGGCGATTCCGCCTCTCGACGTGAAGCGCCAGAGTCACTCTGACCTGCGCTCTGCACGCGGCTGCGGCGGAGCAACGGGCCCAGAAACGTCGGCTGAGGACAGCGGAGAGTGCGGCTGGGCGACAGGATGATTCCCGGCCTGCGGGCGGCATCGGGGTGGGGTGGGGTCGTACAGTGAACGACCACCCGCTCCGTTGGTCCGTTTATGCCAGCACCCGCTTTCGTGCGGGGAGCACCGGGTTGCTATCGGCCGCGCAGACGGCGACTTCGTCCGAACAGGTGACGGTGGAACAGGCTTCTTCCGTGATAGATCTAGGTCTCCCGCGTGTCTGCTGTGAAGGGGAACTCGAATGCCACCTAGGCGAGTCACCAGCAAGCTGGGGGCGCTGTTAGCGACTACCCTTCTGTCCGTCGTCCTCCTCGCACTGCCGGCGACAGCGTCCGCTCAAGTCCTGCGTGCAACCTTCACGGCAACGGGCGGTCCTGGACTAATCGAGGGACGCGTAACCGGTGTAAATGCTGACGCGGTCGAGCCTTTCTGTGAAATCAACGCAGTGCCACTTGAGGGTCAGCACCTCGCCACGGGGCTCATCGCTTCCTACTACCTATCGTCGGAGAACGACGGGCGCTTCGCGTTCGGCCCCTGGAATAACAACGGCGAGCCAATTCCTCTCGGCCGCTACCGCCTCCACGCAGCATGTGGCGACCACACCCCAACAAATTGGTACAACCTGCCGACGGTAATCGAAGTGGTGGTCACGCCGCCTGGGGTCAACGACCCACGCAATGTTCCGGAAGGCCTGCCCCACGATTCGGAGTGGTGGGAGTGGCCAGACGGCGACGGCGATGGTCTGCCCGATCACTGGGAGCAGAACGGTGTTTGGGTCGGAAACACACGCGTTGATCTCGCTGCGGCCGGCGCCACAGTTTCGCGCAAAGATCTGTTCATCTATGTGGACCACGAGGAAGGGCAGCCGTTAGATTCAGCTGTCTACAGGCACATCGAGCAGTCGTTTGACGCCTCCCCCCTCGATGTCGCTGTGCACTTTCTCGAAGGTCGGGCAGTGCCGTCGGCAGCTGCGATGCAGCTGGCGTGGACGAACAACAACGGCACTTATAAAGCAGTCGCCGAACCGGTCTACGATCCCGTTGCAACGGCAAGTGGGTCGATCTCAAGCCCATGGTTCGGCGGAGGCGCCGTCCCACAACTGGCCAAGTACTTCGTCAATCTCGAATACCGAGAGACAAGCGATAGAGTCATCGGAACAGCGGATGTCGGCGGCCCCAATGCTGCGGGCCGTGCCGGATGGGTTGCCTACAATGTTGCTCCGCTCTGGCTGCAGAACCTCGGCAACATAACACCCAATCCCAGAGCCATCCATTTCAGTCAAGCCGCCAATCTGATGCACGAGATCGGCCATACCTTGGGCCTACACCACTTCGGTGCACACTCGTGCGCCAACTGGCGCGAAGGTGTCGAGTCCGGGGATCAGTGCCAAGACGGGTCTACCCTCTACCGCAGCGTTATGAGCTATGCCTACAACACACACGGCATCCCTTCGTCGCCGCCCGGCGGACCGAACCGCATCGACTACTCAACCGAAACCAACCCGCATTACGACTGGACCATGGGCAGTCAAGCCGGCCAGCTGCGATTCATTCCTGGCCAATATGGCGAGCTTTCCACCGCCAACTATTCCGCCCAGGGGCTGTTCGGCGACGTTCCGGCCGGTGAAGTGGAGGTGACGTCGTTTGATGACATGACTCGTGCGATGACCCCGTCGGGTTTCGATTCATTCGCTCGAACTGTCGGGGTTCAAGGCAGGCCGGAATTCCCAGAGTTCGTCTCACCAGTGACGACTTATTCGACGACCATCGGATCGTCTGTCACCGCCAGGATCGAGATCCAGGACACGTCCGGCCAGCCGGTGACTTGGTCAGTGGAGGACGGACCTGGACACGGAACCTTCAGCACAGAAGGAACACAGTTCACCTACACCCCACCTGCCGGGTTCACTGGGCAAGAAAAGGTCATTGTTCGCGCTGGGAACGGGACCCTGTCGACCGACCCATTGGTCCTGACTTTCAACGTGACGCAAAGTACGACACCAACAACTCCCACATTGCCGCCCAACACCGGTTCAAGTAGCGACTGGGGCAGCAGCTAAGACAGCGGTTGCAAAGCGCTACGGCGCGGACCACTCGGCTTCGTCGAGGTACATGCCGCGAGCGACGACCTTGTGCAGCGGCTGATCGGTCTCGAACGCGATGTATCCACTGACTTTTTCGCCGGGCTTCACTTGCCCTCTGAGTGCGTTGTCATTGGCGACACCCCACTTGATTTCCACCTTGGTGCCGTCAGCGAGCAGGGCGTAGGCGTGCGCGTAGGCCAGCTGGCTGGCGTCGTAGTTCCCGTTCTCGCCGACCACAGTGACGAAGACCTTCGAGTACGGCTTGTCGTCTGCGCCGTCTTCCCGAGTCTCGGGTGCGTTGACGGTGATGGTCGCAGCGTCTCCGGTCTTGTCGCCCATGATGTCGTAGTCCTCAACGAGAACCGCCTCACCCCACGCCACTTGCGACACTTCGTGTTCGCCAGAGCCAGAGTTCTCGTTATCCGGGTGCGCAAAGTTGTTGATGCCCACCGGCGCCGTGGGCTGCCCCGTCTCCTCGTTGTCACTGCACCCGCCGGCCACGAGGGTCACCGCGACAGCGGTGAGCAGAGCAGCGGCGACCTTCTTAGCGTTCATGGAGTTTCCCTGGCGGTCGGAGACGGTTATGCCATGACAGGCGATGGCTAGCTCAGGATGTTACGCACATGGGCGGTTCACGAAATGGGGGCAGGGCATTGCCCAGTTTGCGCACCAATGGAGTTGATTTCCGCGTTCGACCGCGGATCCCCGGCGTAATCAATCTGATTGGTGCACCGGTCAGCAATGACCGCGTTTGGGTCCGGAACTTCGGCGCCATTGGGGTAGCGACAGACGGTGCCGTCACAGACAGGGGTATTCGCTTCACGTTCGCGACTCAATGAGTTGTCGTGTTGGCCTTGGCAGTAGTCCGAGTAACCGGTGACTGTTCCATCGGACCAATAGGTTTCGATCGGACCCAACCCAACTTGGCAGCCCACAATGTACGGCTCTGGTTCCACGACGGTCTCCTCGGCAACGATCTCGGCGGGCGGCGCCGGTGCCAGCGGCGGGGTCGACGACGAAGGCGGAGGTGCAGTGACAGTGACAGTGCTGACGGCGACCGATGATGTGGTCGACGACGACTCCGCCGCACCAGTCTCGTCGGGATTGTCAGTGGCACAGGCCGTCAGCAAAACACTCAACGCACACACACCCAGCAGCGACCGTTTCGTGAACATGCCCGTACGTCGCGACGCACGGACACACCGTTACCGCCGGTCGGCGGATAGGCAACCAGCCGGTTCGATTCGGCGTTACGCTGACAGTGAGGGACCACCTTGTCCCTCAGGTCTGTGAACGCCTGATTTGCCGTCTGCGCTCACGCACCATCTCGCCACTGGACGGGTAACTCCAGGCTCCGTTTATTGCCGTCAACGAGAGAAGAAGCAAACCGTCATGTCGTCATCGACTGCTATCAATTTCGAATCCCTTGAGGCGCAAGTCCGCGCCGAAGCCGACCGCAAAGTCACTGTGCTGCGCGAGATCGTCACCGCCCACGCCACCCTGACGCACCAGCGTGATGCGTTCCTGGCCGCTGACGCCGAACGTGTGCGCCAGCTTGGCGCCCTGGTGTCCGAAGCACGTACCGCCGGCTTCGACGCCAAGACACTCAAACCGTTCGAGGTTGAGCACCTGACCAGCTCCCGCACTGGGTCGAAAACGGGTGGCTCTCGCCGCCGCCGCACCAACAAGAAGGACGCCGCGGACCAGAGCACGGTGGCCACCGCTGGCGTATCGGCCGAGTCGCACAGCGCCGGCAACGAGCAGTCGCGGGCGGCGTTCGATGCCGGCGACCACGACGCACTCTCCGCCTAGACACTTCATCGTCAGCGCCACGCGCTGACTTGGTAATGATCCCGCCAGTAGGTGGGGTGGCCCGGTGCGGCTCGATACCGCGCATGGGCCCTGACGGGTGGCTAGACCCGCCAGGGCTATGCGATCAGAGAAGAACCCTCTGACCAATGACACAGCATACGAAACCCTTCGCAGCGCACTGCTGCATGCACTGATCCCAGGAGTTCTTGTCATGGCCCGTGGCGGCTCGACGAACGACCCGAACACAACCCCAAGTCTTTTCGACTTTGTCATAGAGGAAGGCAACAATGAGCACGATGACGACCCAGGAATCGGTGAAGCAGATCGTGGCCCGCGTGTGGCGGACCGAGATCGGTCTGCCCGACAACCAGACGCCAGCAGAGCAGCAGCAGTTTCTCGACCGCGAGAGCGAGCGGATCGAGAACCTGATCGAGGAACTGGTTCCCGGCCAGGGCCCGCTGGTCGAGCAGTACCGCAAGACCCATGGGCAGGCACCGGACTATTCGACAACGATTCAGCTGATCAACATGGCCCGCCAGCAGGCGACCGAGCAGGTGCTGACAGCCGAACTGTACGAACAGATCCCGAGCCCGGACTCAGAGTTCGAACCGGCACAGACACTCGAGGAAGCCAGCAAGAACCAGAGCCGCGCGGACGCGGCGAGGATCGCAGCCGCGAAGGGCGATCGGGATCGCTGGAAGCGGGCGCTGGATCGGTCCGAGCCGACACCGGAAGTCGAGGCGTTAGTCAGCCAGGTGTGGGCGGAGCGGACCGCGTGGTTCCGGGTGGCCGCGCAGTACCTGATCCAGACGCGCAGCGAGGACAACGAAGCAATCCCGACCGGCCCGAACGATCCACTGGTGGCGGAGTTTACGAACCAGGTCGCCCAGGAACTGCGAGCCAAGGGCCGGGTGCGCGACGCCGAACAGCTCCGGTAGAGCAGGCCCAGCTCGGCCTGTTCGATCTTGATGCCACCGGGGCGGCGCCGCTTGATCCTGCGGTTCACGATCCCGGTGGCACACCGCTGCCGCCGGAACCGGTCGAGGCGGTCGCGGCCAAGGAAGCCGCCTACGACAGCGACGACTGCTGCGTCGATTGCCAGGCCCACATCAGCGACCCGCACGAGCCGGGTTGCCCGGCCGCCGACCCGGTCGACGTGCTGCACGAGATGCGCACCGAGCGTGCGCGCGCCGAGCATGAGCTCGAACCGGCGGCGCCGCCGACAGAGCGGGAACGGTCGGTGCCGATCGCGTTCCGCCCGAGCGAACCGGTGTTGCCGCCGTCGGGAGCGAAAGCTCGTGCCCGAGCGAACATGGACGCCATCGAAATCGTGCACCAGCTAGCCGGCGAGAACCGATACGCCACCGTCGACGAGCAACACGTGTTGGCGAAGTGGTCAGGGTGGGGCGCGGCCGCCGACGTATTCGATCTCCGCAAAGACGACTGGACCACTGACCGTGAACGCCTGCGCGGGCTGCTCACGCAAAGCGAATGGGGTCAGGCCCGCCGCAACACCCTCAACGCCCACTACACCGATCCCGCGATCGCCCAGGCCATGTGGAAGGCATTGGGCGATGCCGGATTTAGTTCCGGGCGTGTGCTCGAACCAGGATGTGGCTCGGGGACGTTCATCGCGTACGCACCTGAATCGGCACAGATGGTCGGTGTCGAGCTGGACTCGACCACAGCGCAAGTCGCTGCTGCGCTGCATCCGACCGCGCAGATCCGCAACGAGGGGTTCGAGACCACCCACGTCCCGCAGCAGTCATTCGCAGCGACGATCGGCAACGTCCCCTTCGGGGATTTCCGGCTGTACGACCCGGCGCACAATCAGGGCCGCCATTCCATCCACAACCACTTCATCATCAAGGCGCTGGATCTGACCGCGCCCGGCGGCTACGTTGCCGTGGTCACCTCGCGGTACACGATGGACGGCAAAGACCCCCGGGCTCGCAAAGAGATCGCTGCCGCCGCGGATCTGGTGGGCGCGGTACGGCTGCCCACGGGCGCGTTCTCCCGGGTGGCCGGCACCGAGGTGGTCACCGACATTCTGGTGCTGCGGCGGCGCGAGTCCGACCGGTCACCGACTGCTCAAACCGACGCGTTCGTGTCGGTGGGGAGCACGCCGGTACGGGGGTTCAACGACACCGCTGACACCGAACTGATCAACCAGTACTACCTGACCCATCCGAACAACGTCCTGGGCCAGATGCGCCACGGCCAGGGCATCCACGGATCGACCACGCTGCAGGTGGTTGGCGCTACCGACGCCGCGCAAGTCGCCAAGGCAGTCACCGAGCGCCTGGACGCCATCGTCGACTACGCCCACCAGGCGGGCCTGACGTTGACTGCGGGTTGGCACAACACGATTGGACCGTTGCGGGAGCAGTTCGACTACGGACTGATCCGGCCGGGCAACGACACCGCCGCCGACTATCCGGTCGGCATGCTGCGCGCCGAGGCGTCCGGCCGCGCGATCGAGCGGTGGGACGGCCAGGCGTGGTCGCCGGCCAAGACCCGCGGCAAAGGTCAGACCGCCGAGTGGGCCAAACTGTTGGAACTGCGGGACCTGGCCAGTGCTCTCATCGATTCCCAGCGTGCGGGGGAACCGTCCGAGACTCGGTTGGCGCTGCGCTCGGACCTCAATGCCCGGTATGACCAGTACGTGCGCACCTACGGTGCGATCAACCGGTTCACCTGGGTCGAACCCAAAGAGATCACCCAAGCCCAGCACGACACCGCGTTCGAGCGGTTGGCCAGCGGGTGGCGCAAGTCCGAAGGCCTCAGCAGTCATGCGCCGTTGCCGGCCGATGTCGCACAGGAGCTGTCCGATCAGGCGTGGGTGAACCCACGCAGTCGTTTCAAGTCTTATCCGCACCTGGGCAAGCTGCTGCGCCAGGATCCCACCTTCGCCGTGGTGATGGCGTTGGAGCAGTTCAATGACGACACCGCCACCGCCCGCAAGGCGGCGTTGTTCCACAACGACGTGCTCGGTCCCCGCGAGCTGCCGCGTGAGATCGGCGGTGTCGAGGACGCGATCGCCGCGGTCCTCGACGAGCGGGCGGTCATCGACCTCCCACGGGTCGCCGAGCTCCTCGACGTCGACGTCGCCGAGGTCCCGGAGCTGATCGTCGGGCATGCGTTTCGTTCCCTCGAGGATCCCGACACCTGGATTCCCGGGCCGCAATACCTGTCCGGGAACGTGCGTAAAAAGCTCACGGCGGCAACCGAACTGGCAATGACCGATCCCCGGTATCGACCCAACGTGGAAGCACTGACCGAGGTGCTGCCACCGAAGATCACCAGCGGCATCTCGGTACGCCCAGGCGCGCCGTGGATTCCCCAATCCGACTACGAACAGTTCATCCGCGACACCTTCGGTGTCCCGGCGGATACGCGGGTGAGCGTGGAGTACGCGGCCGGGGAGTGGTCGGTCGAGGTCAGCTACTACTCGGGCCGATCGGGCAGCGACCTGACGTGGGGTCTGGTGCCCAAAGCCTCCTCGCACTCGACCCGGTTCAACTTCGAGGACAAAGACGCCGACCGGCTCGGGGTGGCCTACTCGGGGGTGCGGCGCAGCAAAGACGGTGGCCACAACTATGACTGGGCCGATATGTTCGCCGATCTGCTCAACAACCGGCCCCCGCAGATCAACAAGTCGAAAGAGTTTTACGAGGCCACCGGGAGCCGGGACTGGCTCCACGACGCCGCCTCCCGGGCCGCCGGCCCCCGCACCCGGCGCATCGCCCAAGAGTTTGAGCAATGGGCGTTGTTCTCTGATCCCGACCGCGCCGAGCGGTTGATCGACAAATACAACGAGCTGTTCAACTCCACCGTCGCCCCTGCCTATGACGGATCGCATCGGCGGTTCGACGGGCTGGGGGAAGCATTCAGTCCCTACCCGTATCAGCGCAACGCAGTGCAGCGCATCGTGTCCGAACCGACCGTGCTGCTCGATCACGTGGTCGGAGCGGGCAAGACCGGCACCATGCTGATGGGGGCGATGGAGCTCAAACGCCTCGGCGTGGTGAACAAACCGTGGATCGTGGTCCCCAACCACATCGTCGAGCAGGTCACCCGCGAGGCCAAGCAGTGGTATCCCGCAGCGCGGGTGCTCTCCGGCGGCGCCGCGACCGATGCTGAGGGGCGGCGGTTGTTCATCGCCCAATCAGCCTCCCAGGACTGGGACATGGTGATCGTTCCGCTCTCAGCCTTCACCCGCATCGGTGTCGACGCCGGCACCAAGGCCGAATACATCCGCGCCCAGCTCGCCGACATCGAACGGGCCCACGGCCCCGACGCTGAGCAACAGATCCAGAACGAGGCCAGCGTCAAGGCCATTGAGAACGCGAAAGCTCGCCTCGAGACACGGCTGGAAGAAGCGTTGGACCAGGCCGGCAAAGACACCGGGCTCACGTTCGAGGCATCGGGTGCGGACTATCTGTTCATCGACGAAGCGCACCTGTACAAGAACCTGGCCCGGCAATCGCACGTGGCCGAGTTGGCGTGTGCGGGATCCGATCAAGCCTCGGACCTGCAGATGAAGCTCGAACATCTGCGGTCGGTGCGCCGGCAGGAAGCCATCGAGGCCGGTATCGCCTCGGACGCCTACGTCGAACGGGTCGCCACGTTCGCCACCGGAACACCAGTCGCCAACAACCTGGCCGAGCTGTGGGTCATGCAAACCTATCTGCGCCCGGACCTGCTCATCGATGCTGGTGTGGCCGGCCTCGACGAGTGGGGTGCCACGTTCACCGACACCGTCGAGCGAGTGGAGCTCAACAGCTCCGGAAGCCGTCTGCGGTCGGTGACCAGGGTCGGTGAGTTCACCAACGTTGGTGATCTGGTGGCGATTTCGAGTGTGTTCACCGACAGCGTCGGCCGCGATCAAGTTCCGGCCCAGCTGCCCGAAAAGGTCGGGGCCACCAACGAGATCGTCACGTTCGAGCCGTCCCAACAGGTCCTCGACTTCATCACCGACCTGGGCTACCGCGCCGACAATCTCAACCCGCGGCGGATGGACATCGACAACGCCCTCAAGGTCGCCAGCGACGGCCGCAACGCCTCCCTGGTGTCGTTGGCCGCGCACCTGCCGCGCGACCCGCACGACGAGAACCGGCGGGCCTGGCAGGTCGCCCGCAACATCCTGGCCATCCACGCCGAGCACAAAGACACCGTCTACCTCGACACCTTCGGCGAACCGTCCGAGCGGACCGGGGGACTGCAGATCGTGTTCTGTGACCGCTCCACCCCCAAAGCCGACGGGTCGTTCTCGATCTACAACGAGATCCGCGAAGAACTGGTCGCCGGCGGCATGGATCCGGCCAGCATCCGGTTCATCCACGACTACCCCAAGGCCTCGGACAAGGCGCAGCTGTTCGAGCGGTGCCGCACCGGTGAGGTCGCGGTGCTGCTCGGGTCCACCGAAAAGATGGGCACCGGCACCAACATTCAGACCCGGGCGGTCGCACTACATCACGTCGATGCACCGTGGCGCCCGGCCGACCTGGAGCAACGAGAAGGCCGAATCATTCGCCAGGGCAACCAAAACGCCCAGGTGCATGTGTTCAACTACGTCGCCGAACGCACCTACGACACCATCATGTGGCAAACGGTGTACCGCAAAGCCCATTTCATCGAGCAGCTCAAAAAGGCCGACCGTTCCATGCGGCGGATGCCCGACCTCGAAGCAGACTCCATCGCCGAGAACGCAGCGATGACCAAAGCGTTGGCCACCGGCGATCAACGCTACCTGCGGCAAGTCGAACTCGACGTCCAGGTCATCGCGTTGCAAACCGAAGCCGATGCCCACTTCGCTGAGCAGCGCAGCATCGAACGCGAACGCGACAACCTGAGCTGGCAGGTGCCGGCCGCCGAGGAACGGCTCGCCCGTCTCACCGACGCGTTGCCCGGCCTGCACCGCTGGCGCACCGCCGACAAGGAAGACTTCGTCATCACGATCGGCGAACAGACCTACCGGGCCCGTCCCGAAGCATCCGCCGCCCTGGTCGAAGAACTCCGCAAGAATGCCGCCGTCCTCAAAGGCCAGGGCATGCGGATCGCCCGGACCATCGGTGAGGTCGCCGGCAACAGCATCGAGGTCGTGCGGCCGATGACGACGGACTCGCTGTACCTGCAGTTCAAGGATTTGCCTATACCGCACAAAGAGATTGCGCTGCGTGAGTTGTTCGACAGTGACTCGGTGACCGGTGGAGACCGGTCAGCGCCAGCACGGGCCGCCTACAACTCTGGGTTCATGCGTCGCCTGGAAGGGATGGTCAGCGGGGCCGAACGCACCTTGGACTCAGGTCGCTGGCAGCTCGACCGCGACAAAGCCCGGCTCGACGAACTCCAGCAGGTCACGCTGCGGGAGTTTCCCCGCGGCCGCGAGCTGCGGGAGATGACCGACGAGCTCACCGCCCTGCAGCGCGAGCTCCGCGAAGCCGAACACAGCCCCGAAGCCGTCGCGGCCCGCGAAGCTCTGGCAGAACGCTGCTCGGAGCGGGGCCGTGAAGAGGGATGGAGTTTGATGCTCAACCCGACCCCAGCTCTGGTCGAGGAGTTGGGTTTTGACTCCGCCGACGACGTGCGGGCCATGATGGCCGACCGGGAGTATCAAGCCCTCACCGATGCCCGGTACCAGCGTGAACACAGCGCCCAACCCAGTAGCCGATCGGATCAGGCTGCCAGTCTCGACGGACAGTCCGATCTGGCCCGGGCAGCCATTGCCGCGGCAAGGATCGCATCGCGGGACCACCCCACCCATCCTCGCCAGGCCGCGGTTGCCGCTCCGTCGTCTACCTCGGCCACCACCACACCGCTGCGCGAGGGTTCCCGCACACCAGGCCAGCCCGGACACGAATACGACTGACCCGTCGAGCTGTGGATGGTGGTCGGGTCAGTCTGAGTACTGGTATGCCTACCAGCATGGCGATAACACTGGAAGACACCCTGGCGGCGATCAGCCTTCTTCAGGGCACCGAGACGTGTACACGGGTATCCGGGACCGCCGAGTACAGGTCGTGGGGAAAAACCGACCTGGCCGGCCCGCCGAAGAAAGTGCAAAAGGTGGAGTTTGTCGTCGACAACGAACTCCACTCATGGTCGGAGCGCACAACTGAATTCCGCCAGACCCGTCGCTACACCAGGAACGCAGGACAAGAGTTGGTCGACGATAGTGGGCAGTTGATTCCCCCGAAAACACCGTCAGATTTTATGCACTGGCCCCTGCTCATCAAGATGCTGACGCCGAGCAAGTTCCCGATCTGGGGACGCCCCGGCGATAAGTGGCAGATGCGGGGCGCCGAATCCACCGAGCACGGGTACCTCATGCACCTCAACCGTGACACCTCCCCGGCAGTGGCCGAGCTATTCATCGACACCACGTTCTCCCTTCCTATCCGCTGGACCGAGGTCCACCAGATCAGCCCAGACCTCGGAGCGAAGCAAGAAGTAGAGATCTTGGGGCTGCACATCCCCCCCGAATGGAAGCGCCTAACAGGCATGGACATGTCCGAAGAAGGCGAGGACATGGCCGGTTAGAACCGTCAGCCGGGGCCGAGACAGGTTGCCACAGCAGTCACTCTCGGCCGGTGTCGCGGGAGGGATTATCTCGCCCGGGGTCTCGGCGGTAGTGCGCCGATGGCCGGCAGGAGGTCGATTGCGGACCTTGCCCGGCCGTGGGGCGGGTGGTCGCGCTGCGGGCGTTGGTGGGATGGTCGCGCCGGGCGAATCGTGCTGCCTTGCGGGCCAGTTCGATGTCCGGGTCGACCGCCGGCGCGGGCGGTGTGGGCCGCTCGATCAGGATGTGAGCGAACACCGGGGTCAGCAACTCATGGTGCGGGATGTGATCACCCAAGTCCGGCGCTGACAGTGCTGAGCGCTGGTTCCACACCAACGGGTCGATGGCGTTGTAATCGAAGTCGTAGCCGGCAGGTTCGACGAGCTGGGAGACGAACAGTTTGGCGGCGCGGCCGTTGCCTTCCCGGAACGGGTGGGCGTGATTAAGGGTCGAATAGACCCGGGCGGCCTGCTCAGCCAGATCGGAGGCGTCAAGGTCGTTCCAGGGCACCTCAGCGGCAATGGTGGCCACGTGGGACAGGTAGGTGTCGATGTCGACCCGGGCGGCGAATGCTACGCCGTCTTTGGACATGTTCACCTCGCGGTACTGCCCAGCCCACTCGTACACGTCTTGAAACAGATGCTGGTGCAGTGCTTTGAGGTGGTCAGCGTCGAAGGTGCGTGGCAGATCAACGGTTCCGGCCCGTAGTTCCTGTTCGCGGCGGGTGGTGCGAGCCGCTTCCTTGACTTTGAGTGTGTCCGGATCGGTGATGCCGAGTTTGTTGGCCAGCACCGTGGTGCCGGGCCAAAAGTAGTCACCCCAGGCGCTCACCGCGGCGCGGGCTCCGACGAGGGCGCGAATGCGTTCACGGTTGGGGAAACCGGGCATCAATCCTTGCATCGGCTCGGCGCACGTACTCGTCGCCGTCGATGTCGCCGCGTTCGAGGGCGGTCAGGTCGGCAACGTCGTCGCGCCCAGGGTCCCAGCCCTCCATCACGTGGTTGGCGATGTTGTTGTGCACGTTCCACTTCTGCTGATCGGTCAACCCGGCGAACAGATCGGAGTAGCGCACCGCCCATTCGGGTTCCTCGGTCATAACAGACATCGTATTTCCTCCTCAGCTGGTGGCGGGCGGTTGGCGGTCGCGGATCGCGGCGAGAAGCGTGGCCACTTCGTCGTTGCCGGTGGTTTCCCCTCGTGCGATCCGGCGCACCGCGGCCCGGTCTTCGTCAGTCAGCGCCATACCGTCCATCTCGTGGCCGGCCTCAACGGCAGCGAGGATCCGCTCCTCGGTGCGGGCGAAAGCCTGCTCCGCGGTCGGACGTGGATTCGGGGATGTCATGGCGGCGACTCCTCGCGCAGTGGGGATTTGGTCAGAACAGGACGTGTTGGGCGTCGGCAGCGGCGCTGTCGGTGAGTTGTTCATAGGCGGCGGCCATCTGTTCGACAGCCGCGAGGGGTTCCTCGAGCTCGGCCGCGATCTGTTCCCAGCTCATGCCTTCGTCGTGGTGCATGTGCCAGGCCATCTTGTGCAGATCCTCGGCCCGCAACACCGGACCCCCGCTCACGTAGTCGGTGCTCATGCGATGCCGTCCTGGTGCACGCGGGCGAGCTGGTCGCGTTTGGTCAACCAGAGTTCTTCGGCACGCTGCTGGTGGCCGGTGAGGCTTTCCCAATGCCCGGCGAGTTCCTCGACGCTGACGGTCTCGCGGATCTGAGACATGCGGGCCAGCAGGCCGGCATAACCGCGGCGGTACCACTGGTCAATCACTTTGGCGGCCAGGTGCGGCAGCTCCACACCGCCGATCAACGGACCCTGGGAGGGGGACAGGATGGCCAATAGATGCTGCTCTACACGGGCCAGGCGCCCGGTCTCGTACAGCCGGGCCTGGACCAGGACCGGGGTAGCCGGCCCACCCTCGTCGAGGACATTGCTCACGGCGGCGAAGATCTCGGCATGCGCCGGGCTCCAGAACGGGTTCCACCGGTCGGGACCGGTCATGATCTGACGCACCTGTTGGGCAACGTCTTTCGGCGCCCACATCAACGCGGTCAGGAACGCGGCCTCGACACTGGTGGTGATGGCATCTTCGGTGGTGACATCGGCACCCAAATGGCTGGGGAACTGATCGACGGTCAGGACCTCGTCGTCTGCGGGCATCTCACCGGCGGCCGCCGCTGGGTCGGTAACCATGTCACTGGCGGTGATCGTCATGGGGTCCTCCTCGTCAGTCATCGGTACGCGTGGTCAGGTGGTGGCGTGGGCGACGTCGGCATAGACGCAGCCAGGACCGTGGGGGTCGCTGATGTGCTCGCCGCATTCGATGCAGCACTCGTCGTGGTCGTAGATCAGTCCCTCAGCGTGCCGCCACGCACGGTCCTCGTGGGCTTCGCGTGCCCGGTGGGCCATGGCCTCGAGGTGAGCAGCCTGGTCGGTGTCGCCGGCAGTGCGGGCGGTGTCTGCACTGGCCTGGAAGTGAGCGGCGCGGTCGGCGTAGGTGCTGCGGTGAACTGTCATCGTGGTCTCCGAAGGTGGTGGCTGGCGGGTCGCGGGTCAGTCGAGGTCGTAGGTGACTATGGCGGGGACGAAGTGGTCGTTGTTGACGCAGCGGGCGTTGTCGTTGTCATTGGCGGGGCAGCTGTAGTCGCCGCAGCCGCAGAACGGGCCGGCAAAGTAGTTGGTCGCCGCGGTGTGGTCGAGGTCGACCATCCGTTCTTCGTCTGCCGCACTCAGTGCATGGGGGGCGGAGTTGGTCATGGTGTGGGTCTCCAATCGAAAAGACTGCTCAGGGAAGGGAAGTGATGACGCGGTGGGCGGCTCGGATGTTGCGTGCAGCGTCGGCGATCCATCGATCTGCATCGGGCCCAGCGGCGCTATCGGCGTAGTCGGTGTCATACAGCTGCCGTTCACCCAGCACTGCCGACAACCGCATCGCGTGCTCCAGGTGTTCGCCGGCCGCGCGTAAGGTCGCTGCCAGCTCGGCACGGGTGGCCACGATGTCCTGGACTCGGGCCTGCTCGATCTGCTCCATCTCGTGTGCGAACTCGGCACTGTCGACGCTCATTTGCTTCCCCCTCTTCATGCCGCCGCGTGAGCAGCGAGCCCCTTGATCCGATCGGGCCGGAAACCCGACCAGTGGTCGTCGCCGGCCACCACCACCGGTGCCTGCAGGTAACCCAAGCCCATCACGTAGTCGCGGGCCTGCTCGTCGGTGGTGATGTCCACGACGGTGTAGTTCAGGCCCTTCTTGTCGAGGGCCTTGTACGTGGCGTTGCACTGCACGCATGCGGGCTTGGTGTACACGGTGATGGTGTGCTCAGTCATTGTTTCGGCCTCTCGGTTAGTTTCGTGCGACTGGGTTGTTTACTAAGTCCCATTCTATGCCATATTACGTTGCCCTGCAATACTTTTCACCATTTCTTTGCTTTTCTTTTCGGCCGATTCCGGCGAATTGTTCTGTGTCATTTAGCGGTTCAGAGTGTGGTCATTTCCTGATAAATGGCCGATCACTTGGGGGGTGTGGTGGCTGTCCAGTTGCGGAGGCGACAAGATGCCGCGAAATACGCCCGAAGGAGCGTCAGCGACGCGGGCGCGTGGCCTCTTGTCGGTGGAGCTGCTTGACAGGTTCCGCACCGTCTAGGTGACACTGGGCCATCAGGGAATGCGCAGGAGTAGGGGAACTGCTCGGGCTGCACCGCGCCGATTGTGCTGCGGCGCCGCCGCTCTCACTTCGTTTGTCCGCCGGTAGTCCCCGATGGGGTATTCCACGAATCTCTTTGTGGTCGGGGTGATTTCCCAGGCGTTCGCGTCGTGGTAGCGGTGCAGGCGGCGCACTGTTTCGCGGCGGAGCTCGTCGCAGTAGCAGCGGGCTTCGGGGCGTTGTCCCACCGTATGCAACGCACGCGTGGTACTCGTAGCCGTCGATCGCTTTCAGGATTTCGATCGGTTCCCAGGCCTGGACCGGCTGCCGGTAGGTGTACACAGCTGCGCCGGCCTCGACGGCGTAGTGACTGTTCACGCTCGCAGTCGTGGCGTCGACGAGTAGCTGTCCGACGGTGTCGGCTAATTCGGCCGTCAGCCGCTGGCTTCGGTGGGGGTGCTGCGGGTGTCGTCGCTGAACCAGCCAATCGAGTCGAGTCCGGCGTGGACGAGGACGTGGATGTGCTCGATATCGAGAAGGTGGGCGGTCATCGGCGGTCTCCTTTGTGAGCGGCGAATTGGTTGTGACTGATCAGGTGATGGTTTGGCAGTCGCGGCATTCCCATTGGCCGCTGACGCGAGTGCACAGCCGTCGTTGTTCACACATCCAGCACCGCTGGTTGGCGCGGGTTATGCGTGCGGTGGGATCGGCAGCTGCGATGGCTCGGGTGAGGTCGGCGTTCGCACGCTGGGCGGCGCGTACCTGCTCGTCTCGTGCGGCCTGGTCCTCGGCGCCCAGGGGTGCGCGGGCGGTGCTACGCAGGAAACCGGCGCAGGCCCGCTCGCAGTCGGGGTATGGGTGGCGTTGCTCAGCGACCGGGTTCGCGCAGCCGGGCAGCACGCACCGGGCGAACAGCTCGAGTGCGGTGGCAGTGTCGTGGGTCATGATGGCGGCTCCTCGCGTCAGATGCGGTGGGGCCAAGAACAGAACCCCATCTCCGCCGCGCCGGGCCGTGGAAAGAATCGGCCTATGAGGGAATGGGATCGATCCCCACTGGGACACCACTGGCCAGCCCGCCAGGGCCGGTCGCTTCAGGTGACCGCGCAGCGGGCATAACAAAGCCCGACCGACCACCACGGCGGGCGACCGGCCATCATTCAGAGTTGGCTCCCGCGCAACCGAGTTGGAAGCTAGCTGTGCGGGAGCTGCGCTGGCCCGGGAGGATCCGGTGTCGCGGCAGCCCTTGAGTATTCGCACGTTCGATCTACACCTAGAACTGGGCTGGTTTCCTCGAAACCACGATACAGTCGGGCCTTATTACCCAGACTTGAGGAGATCGATGAAACGTCCACTGTCACTTGCGGTTGCGGTTCGATCACCAGTCCGAATCGGAAAGCGAGCATTACTGCACCCTTTCTCAGATCAAGCCCGGCACGGAGCGCCCGCTAACAGAGCGGCAATTTCGTCTAACGCCGTCCTCAAGGTCGCGATAGCATTAGTGCTGGTAGCTGGAGTGAGTTGCGGAAACTCGGGTAGCGGAACATCTTCTGGACCCAGCGAATCGAAGGATTGGGAGGTAGAGAAGCTCGCACCGCTCCTTACCGGACCTGCTACCGGACTTTTGTTTGACGACCAAGCAAAATTGCTTTTCGCCCCGAATGACTACGGTCCTGTGACTATGACCGTCGACCTCAAGTCCGAACCGCCAGTAGTTGGGTCTTTATCGTCCGATTCCGGGAATGCAATCAGTTCCGCGCTTAATCCGGAAAGCGGAATTATTTGGCTGAATAGCTTGAATCCAGACCACCTTATTGGGTACAAGGTTGATACCGGAGAATTTTGGTCGGACTTTTCAACGAATGACGGCCCTTGTTTTCCGGGGGCCCATGTTGGCGTCAACGCCACCACAGCGAACGTCTATCTGGCTGGCCAGACGGCCAGCGATCAGCCGTGCTTCAAGATCTTCGACGGGGGGGACGATTACATCGACGCGTATGCGCCAGTAGCTCCCAACGGGACGAACGCGATACAAAATATCGTAGGAAATAGCACCAATGGTGATATCTTTTACTCAATTGATGAAGTCATATACCGCGCAGCCCCGGATGGTTCGAAGCTATATGAGGCCAATGTCAGCGGGGATGTCTCAAGCTTAGTCTACAACTCCGTTGACAACCGGCTGTACGCCTACTCGATTTCGACGGTCCGCATCCTCGATGCGGGTACGGGAGCAGAGATTGCTGCGGTCCCTGTTGGTAGCGAAAGCGGTGAGCTTGCCGTAGACGGATCGGGTAATACGTTTGTTGTGAACGCAAGCCTCGAGTTAAGCATTATACAAAGCGGCTCTACCGAACTAGGCCTGTTCGCAGAGCTGTCAGAGGAAGACTTTCCCCCAGACATCACCGGGTCCAAGTATATCGCCGCTTCTGCAGACGGCAATGTATTCGTTTCGGGAAGCGACGCGGTGCAACGCTATAGGTACAACCCCAACCCGGCGTAGGGCGGGGTGTTAGGGAGTTATCTCGAGTCGCCAGGAGCCGATCGTTCGGGAAACAACTCGACCGTGGGAGGTCTTGGTGGGGCTCACGTATGGCTTAGCTGTGGGGATCGATCCGTCGGCCATCCCGGCATCGACGAGCCCCGCTCGGTGGCACTAGGCCAGCACCGTGATGGTCAGCGGTCCGCACGTGATGTTGTCGATGGTGTTGTAGACGTTCATGTTTGGTCCTTTCGGTTTGGTTGCTGTCGTCTTCGCCTCGTGGGCGGGGTGTGCTGGCAAGTGATGCCGGCGGGCCACCGTTGAGTGGCCCGGTGAGGTTTTGGATGCCGATGGCTTCTTCGAGGTAGTACCGGGCCCGCTCTTGCTGGGCGGCGGTGGCGGCCGGGTCCAGGATGATGGTATGGCCAGGCTCTCGGCGTGGTGAGCGGCCGATCGTTGCCGGTCCGAGCCGTTGGCTGCAGCGACGGCATCGCGGATGGCTTGGCGTGCCTGTTCGAGGATCTCGTGAGTATTGCTGGTTATGGACATGATGTGGCCTATCGGTTGGTCGCGTTGACGCCGTTGCCCCGGGCTGGCCGGGGTGGGCTAAAGCGCAGCCGAGAACGGGCGACACCGTTTGGGCGTGGTTGACAGGTCGGGGCCCCGGCCAGCCACCATGAGAAGGCGCGCCCTGTGGTGACCACCGGGGCGAAGCCCGGACCGCCAGGTCCGATAGATGCTGAGGGGGTGGGGGACGAGAAGCCTGGCCAACGACACAACCAGGGGAGAAACGTGTCGGGACCGGGGGAATGGTCCTCGGTTGGCCAGGCTCTCGGTGAGCACGCTAGCAGGACGCTCCGACACTGCCTATCTCAAACGCCTGCGGCGGTTGGAGCGGGACAGGTTGTCTCGCCTGTCCCGCTCCGATTGGCTTTAGCTGATGTCGATTTCGTCGGAGTTCATGTCCCCGACGACACCCTTTCGATGTCAGCAAGGACGTACCCGAAGGCCTCCGTGAGGAACTGTAGGTAGCGGGTGCGTGCTTCGCCGATGCTGCGGAAGTACTCGTGGCCACTGCGCCAGGAGTCTTCGGGCAGGTTGGCCTCGTGGGCGGCGCAGGTCATCGCTAGAGCGATCAGCTGGGCCCCCAGCGAACTTACCTGGCAGGACAACATATTCGGCTTCAGATCCATTCGCTTGACCCCAGCAGTTGACGCTGGTTCAGCGTGGCGGGGTCTGATCACTCGGGATTCGTGGCAAGGTCTATGCGTCGTAGTCTTCTCTTTAGTTAGGGCAAGCTACCTGTAGGTGGTGTCGCGCTGGCATGCACCGGCGATCTGCGAACGGGGGCTCAGTTGCCACAACAGGTCCGCATCACGTATCTGGCGGCATCTGGTCTCCAGCAAACATGGAACATGCAAATCGTGGAGCCGGTATCACCAGAACGAATCCTCGCCCAGCTGCGCGTGGAGCGGCCTGATATTCAAACCGTTCAGTCGATCGAGCGGATTGGCGCTGCAACCCCGCCGCCACCAGGGGCCTGGACAGCGACGCCCCCGCGGCAACCGCAGGGCGCACACGGTAGCAGGAAACTCATAGTGAGTATCGCTATCGCCGTGGTCGTCGCAGTGATCGTCGCGGTTGCTGTCTCCCTCAGCAGTCGCCAAGATGGGCCATCCTACGACGCTGGCGCAGAGCTCGGCGCTCGGTACGCGCGGCAGTTCAGCATGGTCTCAGCAGACCCTCTAAGCAACTCGATACTTCGCGATGCTTGCGAGAGCTTCGGTCGCTACGAGGAATACGAGCAGTTTGACACCGAAGACTTCGTCAAAGGATGCGTCGATGGTGCTCGAACGGTAGCTCCGGGCTGATCCGACAGCCTACTGGGCGGGACTTGAAGTAACCGACGCCCCGCGGTGCCGCCCCGCCGATCTTAAACCGAGAGGATCAGCCTGGAGCCACCTCGGTCGGAGCACACGAGGCGTCCAATACGCTATCTGCGTGTGATGGTCCAGCCCATGTCGGCAAGGGGCTCAATGTCGGTACTGGGGGAGTTCGAGTTGGTGGCGATCAGCGCGTATGAATCCGACTCCTGATTCTGTGCGACGGCATAGCTTCCGATGTAGTCGGTTATATCGTTGCTGCGCAAATACTCTGAGTCATATGTTCCAACTTATATGTATGATTCATCACCTCGGCAGTTACCCGCGGTTTTGGCGTTCCTGAGGAAGGCGGCCTCGCCGTCGACATAGGTCCCGTGAACGCAGACCTCTGCGAGCGCATCCTCAAGCGAGAAAGCGGACGACCAGGATTCGGTTGCAGGCTGGTCGTCCTCGTGACTGTTGTTATTCGTGGCGACGACTACAACAATTGTCACAGCGAGAACTACTGCAATGGCCCCCAGAGACGCCAAGGTCCAGATGAGCGCACGGGGAACGTGCTTCTTGGATGTTGAACCGATCCCGCCTGGGGGTTGAGGGTGGTACACCTTCTGATCCTTCCCTCGGCGGGGCTGGAGTGGGCATGAACGAAATTAATGGCCGGGGCCGAACATGCCCGGGAGCATGCCTTATACGCGGGTCGGGTGCTGTCGTAGGGACTAGCGGGTTCGGTAGTCGATCATTGGTTCGTTGGCGATGACGGTGCCAGACTCGGTAATGATCAGTGCGGTGGGGGACACGGTGTAGGTGACCGAGCCGTTGGTGACGTTGAAGGATCGGTTGTTGCTGGTTTGAGCTCCGTCGTATTCGCTCGGGGCTTGGTCGCTGAGTCTGACGCCGCGGTAGTAGTAGGTGGAGTTGCTGCGGATGCAGATAACTACTTGTGACTGTGCTGTTCGGGCCGTCACGGCCGGTTCATCGTCGGTGTCGCACCGAGCATGCGAGTTTTGGAATCCGAGCTGGTCCATCCCGGGGTGTTGCTGCTGTGGTGTCGTGGTGGCGGTGGTAGCTCGTGATCGAGTCGTTTGGGCGGCTGTGGTGGGGGGCGCGCCAGTGCTGGATGTGCACTGGTATGACGGGTACCAGAACATGGCGACATAGTCGTCGATGTTTGCCTCGTACCCGGTTGCCGGCGAGTTCCATTGTTGTGGTGTCACTCGAATGTCGGGGTTGAATGCGGCGCCCTCGGGGATGTCGAAATAGTCCGATAGGTCCGCCGTGACGGAGAAGGTGTTGTTTTCAAAGCGCCACGTATCGACGGGTACGTAGCGGGAAGGGCCGTCGAGACCGTCGTATTGGCCGCCTGCCCATTGATACCGGCCGCGAGCGTCTTCCCCGTCATCAAAGTTGATGGGTGATGCTGTCTGGTTGTTGATTCCGTACGGCAGCAACTGGATCGTAAAGTCCCAGGAGCCCGGCTCTGGCGTTCGGGTGTTTCGGCCGGGCAGTAGAGCTTTAGTCACCGGCTTGGGCGCGCCAGCGAAAATCACTGTGATTCGTACCTTCTTTTCACCTAGATCCTCGATCAGGGCGCGCTGCGCCTGGACAGACCGGGCGGGAACACCAGGCGTGTAACCGGGCATGTCACGGAGAAAGTCCTGCGCTGGCGTCATCGCCGCGCAAGCGTGCTGACGCGGGAAGCCGACCCACGGCTCGTTGTTGGGGGCTCGGGTATGGGTGTACGCCACAAAGGCCACAATGGCGACGAGGACGCCCGTCACGCCAATAGCAAGCAGGAAGAGAGTTCGTTTTTGGGCAGGGCCTCGTCGGGTGCGTGGGGTCCACTGCTGCCCGTCCCACCAACGTTCACGTCGCGGTGATTGGGTGTCGGGGTACCAGCCGGCCGGCGATTGCCACGGGGGGATAGACATGCCGCGCTGATCTCACTCCTTTGTGCTTGCTTCTAGATTTCGATGCACCTGCACAGCTATAGCGCGCAGGCGCTGCAGTGTTACTTCCAAAGGGCGACACGAAAGCCCGGCTGGGGCAGATTCAATGAGGAGGCGGACCCGTGGGTTAGTTCAACACAGGTAACTGTTGGCAGCGGCAACGACCGAGAGCGCGCCGCTGTAACCCACAGAATCAGAACCGTGTCCGATGTTGCTGTCAATCGCCCCAGCCTTCGCGATCTGCTCAGGGGTATACCCCTGGGCCAAGAAGTCACAGATTGCGTAACCATCCTCAATCAGACCCGCATCGCTGGCACCGGTGATGTCCTGGGTTTCGAGAACCTCCAGATAGCGCTGTTCGCGAGTGGTGAAGTTCGGGTCACCGGACGATTTGTCCTCCGATGCTTGCGCGATGACGGCAACGAGAATAATTCCGAACAGTAGAGCTACGAGAACGATGGCCGAAATATCGCGAGGCCGACGCGAAGGGCTCGGGGGGTTCCGGTCGCTTGATTCCGTCCCGGTCGGGATCCCGTAGTGGTGATAGAACACAGCCGCAGGCACCCAACGGTTGATGTTCGCGTCGTACACAGTGTCAGTCCGCTCGTCATAGTCACCATGCGGGTCGCTGTCCATGTGCGTTCACCCATTCTGGCCCACGGCCCCTACGATTTGCGGCGCCCATAGTTCACGCAACGGGCAGATTGCAGACGGTATCGTCCGCCCACCACACACTGTTACCGACAGAACTAGCGCGCCATCTATCGGGCCTTGTGTCCTGGTGGATGCTCGACCGATAGAGGCGGGGCGCCCGCATTCGTCGCCGTGTACTGGTCACCAGGGCGACCCGCAGCATGTCGCGTTGGTCTGGGGCGCGGGTAGGACAAGATGTATACGTGGCGCCACTGACTCCCGCTCTTCACCCCGACGATTCTCCTCGCGCCCGCAAGGCGCGGGGGGCGTTCTTCACTCCCGATGAGGTCACCCAGTTCATCTCAACGTGGGCGATCAATTCGGCGACCGACAAGGTGTTGGAACCGTCCTCAGGTGACGCGGCGTTCCTAGTGGCGGCCGTGAACCGGTTGCGACAGATGTCGCCCGATCCTGCGGCGGTGCCGGTCGTCGAGGGCATCGAGATTCACGAATACTCCGCCCGCGTAGGCCGCAAGCGTGTGCGCGACGCCGGCGGCAAGGCCCACATCCGGGTTTCAGACTTCTTCCTCAGCAACCCCGAACAGTCCTACGACGCGGTCATTGGCAACCCGCCGTACGTGCGCTATCAAGATTGGTCCGGCGTCGCGCGCATGCGGTCTCGTGCCGCCGCCCTGCGCGCCGGCGTCCCCCTGACAGGGCTGGCGTCGAGCTGGGCTGCGTTCACCGTGCATTCGGCGCTGTTCCTCAACGACGGCGGACGCCTAGGACTGGTGCTGCCTGCCGAGCTGCTGTCGGTGAACTACGCCGCCCCGGTACGCCAATTCTTGTTCGACAACTTCACCTCCGTCGAGCTAGTGCTCTTCGACGAACAGATCTTTCCCGAGGCCGAGGCCGACGTCGTCCTGCTGCTGGCCGATGGTTACCGCAAGGGGCCAACCGATCACGCGGTGATCCGCCAAGCCAAGAACGCCTCCGACCTAGCATCGCTCGGAACCGGCAAGCCATGGGCACCAATAGATCCCGCCGGAAAGTGGACTGGCTCGCTAGTTTCCGCGAAAGCCGTTGAACCGCTGCAACGTCTCATCGAAAGAGGAGAGTTCACCAACCTCGAGAGCTGGGGCGACACGACCCTGGGCATGGTGACCGGGGCGAATCACTACTTCACGCTATCCCCAGATGACGTCGACAGGCTGGATCTGCCGCGCGATGAACTACTTCGTCTATCGCCACCCGGATCGACGCACCTTCGAGGTCTGGTCCTTTCGACCGCCATGCTCACCCGTTTAGGCAAAGAAGGGAAATCGACGTACCTGTTCTATCCCGGTGAGAACCCGTCTGCCCAAGCACGCGCGTACATCAAGGCTGGCGAGAAGACCGGAGTCGACAAGGCGTACAAATGCCGCGTCCGCAAAACCTGGTATCGAGTACCCCTAGTCAAACCGGCCGATCTGATGCTGACCTGCATGAACGCCGACACACCGCGGTTGACAACCAACCAGGCGCACGCCTACCACCTCAACTCAGTTCACGGAGTGTACCTGCGCCCCGAGCACCGCGAGCTCGGGAAAGAGCTCCTTCCCCTTGCCAGCCTGAACTCGCTCACCGTGCTCAACGCCGAAATGGTGGGCCGCTCCTACGGAGGCGGCATCCTCAAAGTCGAACCCAAAGAAGCCGACGTCTGGGCCATGCCCGCACCGGAGCTGGTCCACCGGCGAGCCCCTGCACTCCGCAAAATACGTTCCCGGGTCGGCCTGGAACTGAAGTCCGGCAACCTCCTCGGCGCTGTCGAGTTGGTCGACGCAGCGCTGCTCATCAACTCACGGAAAGTCAGCGCGACGCAGATCAAGCATGTGCGCCGCGCGCGCGCCGAGCTCGCGGCCCGACGGACAGGGCGAGGCAGCAGTGGCCGCTAAGCCATCGACCAAAGAACGCGCGTGGGTGCTGTTCGACCGGATCGTCGCCGACGCGGCCCCCGAAGGGCAGTACGTATCACCATGGGCGACCGCGGCGGACGGAACACTGCGGTACGAGCCGGACTACGCCACGCTCGAGCGGTTGCTTGGGGTACCACTGCATTTAGCTGCCGACACCCAGTCGGGGGTTCCTGCCCTTGCATTGGACGTCTGGTGTGCCTACGAACTTCGCCGCGCCGGGTTCGACGAGGACGCAGTGTGGCCGCGGGCATCTCACCCGCGCATTCTCCCCGGCCCCGTGGCACGGCTCCTCGACAAAGGTGCTCTGCCGACCGCGCTGCAAGCAGAGCTGCGTAACCGGTTGATCAAGAAGGGCAACGTCAAAAACGTCACGGGGTCGTCCGCGTCGATTCTAGGAAAGAACTACCTCAAACAAGTCGATGTCATTATGACCGACTGGCAGACCGGCCCTGAGGTTCTCATCTCCACCAAACGGATGGACTCCTCCTACGGGAAGAACGCACCCAACCGCATCGAAGAGTCCTACGGCGATGCAAAGAACCTGCGGCTTCGACACCCCATGGCTGCGCTGGGATTTGCTTTCGGCCTACGCACTGATGTCTTCGCCAAAGAACCAGCTACCGCTGAATGGCTGCTCGACCTGCTGGCCAAACTTGGCCGCGAAGACGACGCCTACCACGCAACCTGCGTGATCCTGTTCGAGTACGGCACCGACGAACCGCCACCCCCCGACAGCGGCCAAGACGACGAGGACCGCGGTGTGACGGCGGGGTTGGTTCCGTCTCCGGACGACGTCAACGACGAACCCCTCGTGATACCTGAGTCCGAAGTCACCCTGGAACTCGCACAGCTCCCACCCGTACGCATCGACCACCGACGAACACCGGCCAACCTGTCACCGGCAGCCTTCCTTGCCACCATGGTCGAGCGCGTTCTCGACGCAACACCGGTCAACCTGCACAAAAATGCCCGCGACCGACGCAAACAACCGCCACCACCGCCCGGCGGCACACCACTCTGAACGGTCGCCTTACGTCGGCGCAAATCGGGACCGTGGACGCACACGGGATTTCAGAGGCGTGGTGCACCCTGAAGGTCAAGTCAGATGAGTGCAGGTTCAAAGGGCTGCCAGTCACGGCCGGTCAAGACGTCGCCAACGGTGTCTTTGTTCGCAGGTGGCAGACAGGCGACAGTGCCATAATTTCCTGATGAGTGCACGTTCGTTTCTTGTATGCGCAGCGCTCATTGGCTGTGTTACTGCTTTGGCTGCCTGCGTCCCACCCCCTTCGAACTCTCACGATGCTCGTCTGTCATCGAGTCCAACAGCTGTGACGCCGAGCACCGCAAAGTACTTGGCTCCAAAGCTCACGTTTGTTGGCAACCGCAGCTTCGATCAAGTGAGGTTGCCGCCTCTTCCACAACCTGTAGCAGACGTCGAGCCAATCGCCCACTACACATTCGGGGGTGCTTGGACGGGCGAGTTTCGCATACCGAGTAACTGCTCATCGACTGCTGGCGACCTCAGCCGAAAGTACGGGCCAGGCTGGGTGTTCGAAGCAACGTCGCCGGAGGACGAATACGCGGGTATCAGAATCGAGCGATCGACTCTAGTCTCTAGTAGTTCTATCCCTGTGCAGGGGAAAGCCACCGCTGAAGACAACGAGGGCAACAACATAACAGCACCGATTGTGGACACGGCCGGCGCGGTTTGGGGTCTATCCGAGCAGGGGTATTCCACCATCAGCGAGGACCGACGGGTGATCGCCTTCTCAGGAATTAGCTTTAATCACAACACAAACGGATCCTCCCCAATCGAGTCGTTCTCGATTTCGGGAACCATCACGTGCGCTGAACCAATGCCGGCAGACTTGCCGACGAGCTGGGAACAAGTACCGTGGTGAACTCCCCGGCAGTCGAGCCGATACATCGTCCGGGACAGCCCCTCCTGTTAGTTGAAGTCATAGCCGCCCACGTTTCGGCAGCCTCATAGGCACTTTGACAATCGCCACTCGATGTCGTGCTAGACCGATAGAGGTGGTACGTACGCGCATTCGCCGCGAGGTACTGATCACCAGGGCGTACCCGCACGTCGCGTCGGTCTGGGGGCGCGGGCCTTCCGGATGGGAGGATGAAAATTATGCGGATCCCTGGCCTGTCTTTCGCGCTCATCGCAACGTTGCTAATCGCTTCGTGCTCGTCGGACGACGGGGGGTCGTCTAGTTCGCCAACGTCTAGTTCACCTACCTCAACGAGTGCTGGACGTGGCGCGACCGTCGGACAGATCGGAAAGCCCGTTGAACGCACGGACGGCGCATACAAAATCACACTCGTAGGCGCCGTCGATCCAGGCGTCTGCGACTCAGTCGGCACAGCCGGGCCGCCCAGTGACGCCGTTGACCGTCTTTTAGTCGCGACGTTCATATTAGAGACGTCGGATATTCCGCTCGATAGCGCGTACCTCGCGACTCCGGATTTCTATACTGTCACCGATCAAACCGTCCGGGCGACGCCAAGTGTCGAGGACCAGTACCAATGCGCGGGCGGTTCTGAAGGGCGGACGGCAACGAACGACCCCCTGCCGAACGCTCAGATTCTCCGCACCGAAACCTTCCGTTTGCCGATCACAGCCCAGCTGCTTGGATACCGCGATCCCGACACACGACAGGCGTTCGAGTGGGACATAACAGGAATTCCCGCAGCCTCCTCCCAGGAGTCTGCGGCCCCGCCACCGCCCGAGACAGCCCAACCGACCACCGCTACACAACCCCCAGAAAACCCGGACCCAGCGCCAGAACCGGTGGTGATTCCCCCTGCCACGACCGTCGCACCGGACCCTGACAGTTGCGTCGAGGGGACAACCCGCTACCACGAAAACAGCGGAATCACCTACACCTGCAGGGACGGATCATGGCACGAAGGCCCTTATAACTAGCTAGAACACTCGTGGGGGAGCGGCGGTCGCTACCTCGGCTACGACGCGGTCCACCCGAAGCTTCCCTGGATGCACATTGTCCTATGCGGTGGTTAGAGAATCACATCAGTGGCGGCATGCCTAAAGCGGGAACGTACAAGGACCAAACATGGACGGGACGCAGCGGCGCGTTCCGGTCATTCCTGCCTAGTGCTCGTGCAGGATTGGTACGCGCCGGCTCGAGGACCATCTAGGGTTCGGGTCCTAGGAATCAACCAATCAGCCGTTCGTATGGGGGCACGCTGTCGCTCTTAATTACTGGGCAGCGGCGCCAGCGGTGGGGAGACAATGTCTAAGTCCTGTTGTGCAAGTAATCGATTGATCGTATCTGTGCTTGCTCCGGTGCCAGCCCAGCGCTGGTCTACGTCCGATGCGATGCACCAGGCGTGATCGGCCTGCCCAATGCGCCACCGGCGTCACCCCACCAACTGCGACATCGACTAGTAATCGCCGTCGTCAAAGTCAGTTCATACGTTCAGATGAATCGGACGGCCTAGACCTGCGAAGATCGCGGGTCGCTGTCGCCCGCGCTACTCGGCAAGTGGTACTCAGCCACACCCATCTGACTATCATTGCGGCATTCGGGTTCGAGACACGAGTCCAGGACGTAGGGGGCCTTGTGGGGATACGCAGTTTAACCAGAGGCTGCGCGGTCGGGCTGGCGGCGACTATAGCTGCGTTCGGGTCAATCATTCTGGGCACCTCAGCCGCGACCGCCGATTCCGTCGAGCCATTCGTAGTTCCGTTTGAGCGAACCGCAACCATCACAACTCCTGGCAGCGGAACAGTTGTGGCCACGATCAGTGGAATGGACCCGGGCTTCCCCGGGTTGCCACCAAGTGAGCGTCGCCACTGCGGCTTCTATATTTTTCCGCCCGCTGGGGGCGTGATCTATAGCGCCACGCCGTTCGTCGCTGCGGACGGCACATGGACAAGCCGGGTTGATTCGCTAGCGCCAGGAGAGTACGAGATTCGGCTCTGGTGTTCGAACGGCAGAAATAGCATGCTTCTCAACATTACGAGTCCAACTCTTGTCGGCTTCACTATTACCGATTACGGTTCCGCCGAACCGAACGGGAATGATCCGCGGAACGTGCCGAACGGTGAATCAGCTGACTCTAAATGGTGGGAATGGCCAGACGGAGACGGCGATGGCATACCCGACCACTGGGAAACAAACGGGGTGTGGGTCGGGAACGTACGTCTCGATCTTGCCAGCCAAGGCGCGAGTTCAACGCGTAAAGATCTATTCATCTACGTAGATTACGAATCCGGATACCAGTTGGATTCCGCGGTCTACGAGCATGTCAAACAGGCATTCGCCAATTCCCCGCTAGCAGTGTCAGTACACTTCGTCAATGGTAGAGTCTTGCCTTCTGACGCGAGTAAGGAATTGGCCTGGACCGGCAATGAAGGCAGCTACCAGGCCATCATTAGGCCAGACTTTGCGCGGGCGGCGACTGCGAGCGGTTCAATCTCGAGCCCGTGGCTAGGGGGTGGAGCGGTGCCGCAGCTGGCGAAATATTTCGCGAGTCTCGATTACCGGCCAACGAGCGACAAAGTTGTCGGAACCGCATATGTGACAAGTTCGCTTGGCGCAGGCCGAGCGGGATGGGTCGCCTACAACCCAGACCCGCTGTGGAGAGAGACGCCCGGCGGGTATGTTCCGGAACTCGAGGGAATCCACTTTAGCCAGGCATCAAACCTCATGCACGAGATCGGGCACACGCTCGGGCTGAACCATTTCGGAGCACACGAGTGTGCCAACTGGCAGGAAATCGAACAGAACGCCCAATCGGGCCCACCCTGCCAAGCGGGATCCACCCGATACCTGAGCGTCATGAGCTATGCGTACAACATAACTGGCGTCCCATCCGAGACGCGCGGTGGGCCGAACCGCATCGACTACTCGAGACTCGCCTCACCCCATTACGACTGGCAACTGGGCACCAATCCTGGTCAGCTTCGTTTCATTCCCGGCCAGTTCGGTGAGTTTCCGGAGATGACCTACGCCGCTCAGGCGCTGGCCAATCAGGTAGCCAGCGAGGCGTTGCCGGAGTCGACGAGTTTCAATGACCTGACCAGGTACATGACCCCCGCCGGGTTCGACAGCTTTGCCGCTACCATCGGAGAGACCGGCCGTCCAGCCTTTCCTGCCTTTGCTTCTCCACCAACTGCCTTCACCAGCACAGGATCGCCCGTCAGTGCTCTACTCCCTGCGACAAACAGCTCCGGCACGATGACCATAGCGGTTGAGGATGCCCCGGATCACGGGAAGCTATTGACTGACGGGATGCGGTTCACGTACACCCCCGATGCGGGTTTCATAGGTGACGACACCGTCTCGGTCAGAGCCACAAACGGCGTTCTGTCATCCGATCCGCTGACCCTCACCTTTACTGTCTCCGCACCGGCTCCTCCGGCAGGTTCGGGCTCTAGCGACGGTTGGGGAAGCAGCTAGCAAACCGTTACGTGATCGTGTGAACCAGACGACCGCCGCATCCGTAAACGCCAAGGACCGAAATTGCATTCGCCAAGACTGCGTCGGTAGTGCGGCCGCGCCACACGAGAAGGCAGGATCACGTCGGGTCTGTCCCTCTTCGGGCGCCAGGGGTGGAGTGGTCAAAAGCGCACTTGACCTGGCCTTCGAGTTACTGAAGGAAATTGCCACGCCCATGTCCCCCACGTAGTAACTCACGACGTTTCGGCTCCTCGATAGGGGGAGCATGAACTCATAGGTCTCACCCCCGTCCAGCACCCGCAGCACCGTGTAGACGTCCAACCCGCCTCACAGCTACACCTCGACACGGCACCTCTTATTGGCGCCCTTGTTATGCTCCATTTCTCGTCGACGCGTTCGCCGCACGGCGATCGCGAGGCCGGCCAAAGGTTCCGTCCTCGTTTGACGAAGGGAGCGTTACGTGTACACGAGAGTTCGAGGGACCATCGTCGGGGGTTCCTTGATCGGCATCGTGGTGTTGACATGTGCGTGTTCAGGTAGCGACAGTGCCAATCCCGAAGCGGCCTCCAGCGCATCGCTTGTAAGTCCAACTGGTACACCGGTGGCTACAACGGTCCCGTCGGCTCCGCCGACACCTGATGAGCTATACCTCGCCGAACTCGACAGAGCAGGCATCCTGGCTATCCCCGGCCTCAACCAGCAGAAAGCAGTTCGGGTCGGCTACGGCATCTGCTCTCTTTTTGACAACGGCGAGACGTATTCGAGCATCGGGCTCGGAGCTGTCAACGACAATCCGCAAATCAACATGGACCAGGCGAACGCCATAATCACGTCCGCTGTGACGACTCTGTGCCCTGAACACACTGAGCAGGTTCCGTCGTGAAGTCACGCAATCACTGAGGCGACCGAAGGCTGGCGGGGGGCTGGGGCTGCTTTCAGCGATTCGTGCTCCACACAACCTTGTAGTCGCCCATCGGCGTTTCGCACTGGTAGTGCCTTAGATAGGAGTTGGTTGTCACTCCGGTGCAGAGCCAGGAAGCGACTCCGTCTATTTTGAGGAGTCCGCCGCCAGGGCCCAAGTCGTTGTAGGCCTTTCGAATAACTGCCGTAGCGTTCGGGCAGGTAATCGTGCCCGCTTCAATGCTGACCCTCCCACCTTCGCGGCCCAGTGCTGTGGTGCTGCACTGTCCAGGTCCAGATCCGACCTCGGTAGGAGCAGGTGAAGGCGCTGGCGTTTGAGGAAACAGTGTGGTGGGTGGAGGCGACGTTGAGGGTCGTTTCCTGCTTTGCTCGGCGATGTAGTCCTGATCGCTTTGGTCATCCGGGTCTGTGAGCCCGTCGGGATACTGTGCGGTCGCGATGTCCTCGCTGAGCTGCTGCGCGCCGTTCACGGTTTCCACAGCTCGTGTGATGCTGTACAGTGCGAGCCCTCCGACGGCTACTGTCATCGCCACGGCGAGTACGAGTGCGCTGATTGCGATGTTTCGGGTGGCCTCGCTTGATCGTGTCGGCTCTGGCAGAGTCCAGGAAGGTAACCCGCGTTCTGGTTGTTGCGGTCGATTGGTCTGGGGTAACCCTGCGGCGCCGGACCGAGTTTGGGGAGCATTGAGGGATTTTGGCTCCGCTCGGCCTTGGTCCGAATTGCGTTGGGTTGTAGTCGGTGCGGGAGCAAGGCTGTGCTCATCGTTCGCATTGTTGTCAGGTTCCTGCGGCATCGGGATCTCCTGCAAAGTGGCTGCGTCGGTGCGGGTCATCCGCGCTAAAGGGCACTGGTGTGCATGGGTTTCGGTGCGGGTTATCTAGTTCGCGTTCCAGGTGAAGTCCAGCGTTTTCGCTTGGTCCTCGCACCGGTACTCCCGGATGTCCGCCAGGGTGTGTGCACTCGTGCGACAGACCCAGATACTTTGATCGCCGCCTTTGTAGTAGCCGCCTCCGCTACCGAGTTGCCTATGGGCGCTGATGATGACCAGGTTGGCTTCCCCGCAGGAGATCGAACCTTTCGTTATTGTGACGACGCCGGGTATACCGCCCAGCGACACCGCAGGACTGCACGACTGACCTGACTGCTGGGCGGGTGGGTTCGGAGGTGGTAGAGCGGCGACGTCGTCCCGTTTCCATTCCAGTGCCACTGGCTTTCCGCTGGTGCTGCTGCAGGTGTAGTCGTAGCCCTTTTGTTCTGCCTCAGCTGCGCCCAAAATGCCACATTCCCAGCTGTTCCCGTTGATGGTGTACCTGCCGCTCTTGTCTCCGCCTGATCCGGCGAGAGTTGTCAGCGACTCATTGACCACTGCCTTGGCGTTGGCGCAGGAGTAGGTTCCTCTGACGGTGACTGAACCGGTCATACCGTTGACGACTGCCCCGGTGCACAACGATGTGGGTGCGTTTGCCGGCAATGTCGGCGCGGCAGACTGGGTAGCAGTGGATGGGGGTGCGGGTGGTAGTTCGCTGACCAGATCGGGGCAGATGATCTCCATCCCCTTGCGGGTCACGTCGCCGCCGCCTCCGATTGCTTCGTTACTGGCTGCGAGGGCTTCCTCGAGGCCGCTTACGTCTCCGCTGTCTCGAATGGTCCCGCATAGCATCAGGATTGCCGATGCGTACAGCTCTGGGTACTGCTGATCAAGCGCCTGCGATTCCTTTGTGAATCCTTCCCAGTCGATGCTTGCGTAGTCGGGGTTGTTTTTCAGTGCATCGAGCGACTGGGTGGCCTGGTCGGTGAGGGCCTTGAGGTCCTCGGGTTCGAAGTTGCCGGTACTTCCGCAGAGCATCTTGGTGTATTTCTCGAACGAACCCGGAGGAGCCATCTCTACGGCCTGCAGTTCGCTCGCGGGCGGATTGCCGCCGTAGATGCCGATCATCATCTGCGTGTCATCGTTCTTGGCGGGGGAGCCGTACTTGTTGTCGAGAGCGACCCGCTTCTGCGCGTATTCGGCACGAACGTGTTTCCACTCATCCGTGGACGGATTAGAGCCGTTGTAGGTTGTGCACTTGACGACGGCGGCATCGCCACCGATATTGATGCCACCGGGCAGCGAGATCCCTCCGCCTTCGTTGCTGCACCCGGTTATTCCGACTGCGGCAGAGATGGTTACGGCAATTACTATTGTTCTCAGTTTCATAGTTTCCTTGGCTTTGGCCTTCAACCCGCGCGGTCCTCATGTGGGGCAGAGTTGCGACTCGCGGGTCGCTGACGGGACCAGTTGCTGCTGGGTGCATGACGGAAGGCTCATAGCTCGCGTGCGCCCGATGGGGTCTTCAGAGGTCGTCGACGTTGATCAGTCCGTCTTGAATGGCCCTGGCTAGCAGTGTTGCTTTAGTGGTCGCTGGGCGGCCGACATCGGCGTACTTGTCGCGGATGCGGGTGATGTGGGTGTTGACCGTGGCTGATGAGATGAACAGGCTCGCCGCGGCTGTCTGTTTGCTGTCGGCGAGTACCCACGCCCTGAGGACTTCCCGTTCGCGAGCACTTAGCGACGGTTTCGGGTGGGGGTGTTGGGCCAAAGGTTGAGCTGTGTGCATGTGGCGCTTCGATTCTCCGAGGGACCGCGTTGAGAAGCAGCGGGCTGTGATCGAAGACTAAAGAGGTCCCTGGATGACCGACAGAACCTTCTTTGGGGGGCCCCTGACTGCGGGGCTTGGTTACTGTGTCAAAGCAATGACATGTGCACCGTCGGTGGTGATGTCGCGGCGGTTCTCGGTGTCGTCGCTGTGGGTATAGATCGATGCCAGGGTTCTACGCCCGGGCGGCAGTATGCGAACGGTGACTGATCCGCCGTCGGCTTTGTTGAGTTCTTCGGCGACGACGGCCCTGACCTCGGCCTGCAGTTTCTTGGGGGCATCGTCGAGGCCGCGGTCATCGATGAAGGTGACCTCGGTGCCGCGTTCTCGTGCAGCTCTTGCGGCCGCGGTGATGGTGTCTGTTACCAGGAAGGGGGCTCGCAATCGGTCTCGTAGTTGCGCTTCGAGTAGATCGCATTCCACTCGCCCCTCATCGGTGAGGGTGCCGTCGGCGATCTGTTGCAGTAGCGGTCGGGCTTCGGCGTCGAGTTGTCGTAAACGAAGGTCGCGGACTTCCGATGCTGCCTGTTCGGCCGATACTGCGGCTGCCTTCGCGGTCGCAGCGTGACGCAGGGCGAAGACAGCTGTGCTATTGGGGCGCAACGTAAATGAGAACAGTGTTGCCATTCCCAGCGGCGCCGCGTCGATGGCAACCATGAAGAAGCCGTGCGCGAAGCCCTGATCTGTCAGGGCAGCCCAGGTGCCGTAGACCACGCCCATGCTTGCCAGGCCGGCCCAGGCTGCTGGCCAACGCCCCCGCACGCAGACGAAGCACAAGATCGTAGTTCCTGCCCCGTGGGTCCACGACTGCAGTGGCACCTCGAAGGGGACGGGCATGACCGCGAGCATCAATGCGCATGCGACGGGGCCTGTAGTTACGAGCAGAACAGTGGGTGCGAGGGGTAGGGGGTCACCGGGCACCGTAATCAGTGCGATGGTGCCGGCAATGAGGACGAGCACCCCTACCGCAATCGGCCACACCGTCGAGGTTCCGTGCAGGGTGGATCCTGCGACGATGCACAGGGCGACCGCGTAGACGGCGACCAGTATTCGCGCACCCCGTGTGTGCATTCCCAAGAGCGATCGAACATCACCAGGTGCAGCGGATTCATTCATATGGACGGTCCCAGCGCAGCGTGATACGAGTACCCATGCCTGGCTGCGAATCAACGCGTGCCGATCCACCGGTTAGGTGACTGAGTCGTCCAAGGATGCTGACTGCCACGCCCAAGCGATCAGGCGGAACCGCGGACGGATCGAATCCGGCCCCGTCATCGGCAATCTCGACCGTAACTCGGTCATCGGCTACCTCCACACGCATGTGGCAAGTGGCCTCGGGTCCGGCGTGACGGCCGCTGTTGCGGACGGCCTCGGCGGCAGCTGCTGCGAGCGTGATTGCTACGTCGAGCGGATAGCGGCTCTGCCGGTCACTGGTGTCGTCGACAGTCATGCGTAGCGCGCGGTCGATCAGTCCCACGGCGTTGCGTATTTGCGCCACAACATCGTCTGCGGGCACTGTGCGATCAGGGGCATCTTTGGCCAGACTGTCCATATCGGCCAGGGTCAGAGCAGCCTGACGAGACAGGGTGGGCGATAGACCATCGCGCGCAGCTCCCAACAGAGTCGACATCACCCCGTCGTGGGTGAGTGCGTCGAATCGGATTCGTTCGGCTGCCCGTGCCGCCGACGCCGCTGCCTCAGCGGCGGTGCTAATAGCGCTGTGTCGAGTGTTGTCGAGGATGGTGGCTGTTCGAATACCCATGACGCCAGCAGCGAAGGGAACGATGCAGAACGCGAATGACCAGGCAACTTCGGGGAGAACCGGTCCGCTGAAGTCCTTTGATCGCACGGCCGAGTTAATAAGTTGCACGCTGACGACCGCTGCCAGCAAGTAAGCGAACGCCCACCGAGGCCGCCAGGCAGCCACTGCAGCCAGTGCGGCTAGCCCGTTGAACTGGGAGAACCACATACCTTGTTCGCTGTCGATGAGCCCGCCATTCCAGCCCAGCGGCCACAGCGCCACCGCCGCGCCATAGGCGAGGGCCGCGCCGGCCGCACCATGCCGCAGCTGAGATGCCGAGCCACCAATAGCTATCGCACCCAGCAGCAACCCGCTACCGAACACGGCGGGCAGCGCCAGTGCGGACCACCACAGGTCCATCACGGCAAACGATTGACCGATGACGGGGGCCGTCAGCGCCAGATACAGCAGATATCCGCCACTGATGAACACCGAGAACTGTCGAAGGATGCGATGCCCAGCTGAATGGTCATCTAGGGAGGTGTTGACTGTCAGCGACGTTTTCGGCGCGGTATGGGTAGCCATCCATCCTCAATCGCTCGTTTCAACAGCTCGGGCTTGGTCGGTGCAGGGCGTCCGGCGTCGCGGTACTTGCGGCGGATACGGTCCACATAGTCAGATACCGTCTCCGCGGCTAACCCCGTCTCACGTGCCACCCGCGTTGTCGACTCCCCGGCGGCGTACAGCTCCAACACCTGCCGTTGGCGCGGCGACAAGTCAACGAAACCGGGGTCGGAGTCGATTGCCGCGGCCCAGTCAGCTGAGGCGACGTGGCGTCCGGTTGCGGCGGTTCGTATCGCCTCCTGCAGCTCTAGGCGACGGGCAGACTTCCGCAGCACACCTAACACGCCGGCCGCGGCCGCCTGTCGGACCAAGAACGGTTCATCGCCAGAGGTGAAAACCAGGCATTCCAGACCCACTTCGCGTAACCGCAACACGTTCGCATGCGGTGAGCTGCCATCAGCCAGACGAAGATCCAAGATCACCAAATCTAGGTCTCGGGTGTGCCTCAACAGTTCATCAACACTGTCCGCGCCCGCGACGAAACACATATCGAGCCCGTCGTCGATGATCGTTCGCAGTCCTTCAAGGACAGATTCGTGATCATCGATGACGCCGATCCGCCACTTCGCTGCTTCAGTCACAGGGCCCCGGCCCGCGAGCATTAGTCATCCAAGCATCTTCACCCACGCCTGGTTCGTGCGCGACCGAAGAGCTCCCGCCGTGCGGGTGCCTTGAACAACCCGGGGCCCGCGTCCAGCTGCCAGGCATGTTGGGCCATCGCTCGCCGGTCGCTGACGCACCTTTCATACCGCTGCCAGATCAGGCGGTCATTCGCACCCGTGACGCGGGCGCCGCAGCGCGATTACACGGCGCAGCGGCACATGTACCCCTCAGCTGTTCAGGTACTGACCTTGTCGAAGAGTGGACGCGAACTCTTCCGGGATCTGATTGCACATGATCTCGGCGTACCGGTTATGGATCGCAACCGCGGTCGCCGATTCCTGCCCCAGCAGAAAGTCGGCGAGTAGCTGAGCAGAGAAGTCCGGTCTGTTCATCACAATGTCCAAGTCCGCGCCCAAACCAGGGGATCGTCGCGCCCACTCTCCCAACTGGCTACGCGCAACGATGCCGATTGCAGCCGAAAGCACTGGGTAGTCGACGGATCCAGGGTCGACTCCAGCACGCCTGATGCTGTCCGTTGCCACGTCGTCGTAATCTGGAATGGATCCCACTGCTTGGCGAAGATAGCGGGCATTCCGAGCTGGAGGAGAAATGGGACCGGACGCGAGTTTCTGCTTCTTACTTGGACCGAATAGTCCCATACCGGAGTCCTATCATCCTAACGGGTCTAAACTAGCTAAATTTCATGGCGGAGCCGCTACAAATACATTTACGCGCGGCATTCCGGGACCTCTTCGCGTAGTCTTATCTATGTTGAGAACACGGCTTTCCACCCTGCCCCCGACACGCGGTACAGTCGCCGAACATCCCCCACACTTTTCCCTGTCCTTTGCAGGTCGAACACCTGGATTCCCGGCAACGCGAGCATCGGTCATCATAACTCATTCTGTCTGCATCCTCTCCGGTCGGCAATCTAATGAAGATTATTAGTTGGCAATCAGCTTGTGTATAGTACGAACACGTGATTCGCAGGGACTTAGATAACCACCCGCTAAGCTCCATGGCATCACATCCAGTCGATAATTGAAGTGAACCCTGATTCACTTATGGTCTGAACGTATGAAATTGGCAATTCGTAGCGTTCATGTTCAGCGATAGACGAGCCCGTGCTGCAAAGATTAGGTGGTGATTGCCAATACAGTTTCTAGCACCTCCAGATACAGCGAAACACCGTGAGACCACGCACCGGGCCAGCGGCCATCGCTGCAATCCTGGCGCTCGGCGTGACGATCGGGGGGTGTTCAGACGCCTCTGAGGGCACTTCGATTACCGACGGCACCGCAGCAGTAAGCAGCTACGTGCCTCCGAAGGTGGGGGACCATCCTGAGCCTGGTTCTGCCCCAACCGGAGTGTCTGCCTCTTTTGCAGCCCCGCCTACGACGACCAGCGCGCCCACCGCGCCGTTTCCCCCGCGTGGGATCCTCGTATCGCTCAGAGATGCAGGCGGTTTAGACATCTATGACACCGGCAGATACGTCTTGGGGCTGGTGAATCCCGACACAATGTACGCATCCGTCTACCGAAGCTTCCGTATCCTCAAGGCATCGGGCATAGAGACCAACGGCGTGGGAACCATCGGAGGAAGTGCCGGCGCGGTCGGGGAACAAGGTGAGGCGTTCTTTCAGATCTCACCGGATGGCCGACGATTAGCTGCATCGCTGAGAGAAACTTCTGGAAGCGAAGCCGGGTGGATCACCGAAGACGGAACCTTCACTGCCGCAAGTCCCAATGGCGGCATCCGAAAGGGGCCATTAGGGGAGTCCAATGTCGTTCACTACCGCGGCGAAGGCTTCGACAACGCAGGCAACTTCTACTACACCGAACGCCACGGCACCAACGAGCTCAACGGCCAGGTGTTAATGCTGAGAGCAGGGGAGAACGACGTGACAAAAGCAAAACCTCTAGGGGATTGGAGCACCCTCGCCTTACTTAACCGCACCACCGTCCGCCGAGACGGCACGATTTCCAAATCGGACTCTGACACATACTCATTCACCAAGAGCCAATCCGGATTCAAAACGTACGGACCGTCTCGCTGCGACGAATGGCAGAATCAGCAAATAACATTACAGAATCCCGGCCAGTCCAGCGTGAAAGAATTACTCCCCGGTAGCAATGAGGTCTGCGTGACATCCCCTGTTTCGAGCCCAGATGGTTCACGGGTCGCATTTCTTGCGTTCCCTGATCACCCCGTCGACGGCACCATCAATGTGGTAGCAACAGACGGCGGACTTCCGCGAGCGTTGTCAGTAACACCGCCAGCCGGAACGATTATTAGTGGACTAATTAGCTGGAATTAACAGGCCAATACGCGCACGGGCACGAAGTCGTGTGCGGGTTCAGAACTCGAATCCATGGAATGGATGCACACGGGGCTGGTTGAATCGTTCTGTTATCTTCGTGGCCAAATACGACACAGAGTAACTCGTCACAGAAAGAGAACGCGACCAGCGAATTCAAGCGGTCCGTGGACGCTAGTTAGAGCAAACCAGGATGGAAGAGCGCGTGAAAGAGCCGCTGATGCTGCCCAGGTCACGCGTAGGTTATTCTGCGAGGGCCGAAATGAAGGAAATGGCCAATGGGACTCGACCACAGTCTTTGCCATTCACCAGAACCGTGGGTCGCCGAGTTTATCGCGCAGCGCCCGTAGTCTGAATATATGATTGCCCGGGGCAATCTCGATTTTGTCTCGCGTCCGGCGCGTAAGTGTGAAAACCTTGGTGCTATGAGCAGCACAATCTTTAAATCAGTTAGCTGGAAAACAACAGCGGTAGCAGCCTTAGCCTCGAGTCTGCTAATAGCATGCAGTAATTCAGGTTCGCCGTCTGGCGACGTGGGTGTCAGTCACGAAGAGCCAGCAGCGCAGGAACCCGGTGGCGCATGCTCTTTACTCTCGGATTCAGAGGCAGCGGAAGCTATAGGCGTCAGCGGAGGATATTCTCATTTCGAGGTAACAGATAGCGGCGCGGTCGCCTTTGACAATGCGTCTCAGTGTCAGTGGACGAATAACGGTCCGCAGGCCCTTTTTATTACCGTGATGGTGAAGCCTTCACCTGAAGACTTTAATTCGGCCTGCGAAAGTGGCCCGGATGGCTACGGAAACCTACCGATCCCCGTGGCGAATATTGGCGAAAGCGCTTGCTATTTGGAAGAAGAATACGAACTTTGGTTTCGGATAGGTGACTCGTCAATACTGGTGACAGCTGCTGATCAGTTCGATCCAAATGTGCCGCCTGCGAATGTCACGAATGTCGCGCACGTTGTTGCCCAGAACTATACTCGTTCATAAGCTGGGCAAGCTGCTCAAACATGCCGACGAGCAAATTTCGGGGTTTGCAGAGATTGGCTGATCTTTATGCCGGGGGATTAGGTTGTTTGTCCTTGACCACTGCGAAGAGGTCCCGCGTCTTGTCCTTGACGTTGATCACGAGCAGCGGCTCGCCGTCCGAGACGCGGTTGCAAGGTGGTCAAGGCGGTAGACGGGCAGACCACGTTCTTTCTGGCGCTTCAGTCGGTGATGTCTGGGAATACCTTCTTCACCGCTCGATGTCCAACGCACCGCACTTCGACGCCGAACGAGCGAGACTCACCACCAATGGCTCGAATAGACCAAGCCCGGCCAGCACCGCGTCAAGTTTACTTGACATAAGGTATCTTATCGGCGTAACACATTCTTACGCAATGCATTTCGTTACCAGTGACGAAATGCAACCCGGATCCCCGCTCGGTTCGCTGTCTAGAAGGCCGTCAGGAAGACTCCGGAATTGGTCTCACCAGTGCAGTCAGGTAGGTCGAGTCGTGGAGCAACGAGTACGTCACCTGTACGCCCGAAACGCGCTCCATCAGCGCCATCACGGCAGCTGTGGTGGGCACCTCCGCCTCCGCATCAAGCGGCATGAACCCGCCGATCTCCTTCATCCAGGGCAGGACCACGTCGGGGTCCGTCCCTCTGCGGGTGCCAGGGGTGTGGTGATCGAAAGCGCACTTGACCTGGCCTTCGTGGTACCAAAGGAAAGTGCCACGCCCATGCCCGCCCACGTAGTAACTCACGATGTTTCGGCCCCTCGAGAGGGGGAGCATGAACTCATAGGTCTCACCCAGGTACCCGTACGGCTCAAGCATGAGCACAGCACCCTCTACCTGAACCAGGCCCGCGGCCTCACCTCGCTCACCGCGAACAGACGTCGCACCATGACTCAGATTCTCGAGCCGGTCAAAATCACATCGCTCGGTGTCGACCACGTTCGCCATTTCGCGCACCAGCGAATCGACCTCAGCTGATACTACAACCGAAATGCAGCTCCCACCGAACAGCCAGTCACTCCTCGTCCACTCGTACGCACGCCAATCCGGCTGGGCCATGCCGGGAGTTTAGCGCGTTGACCCGCCACAATGCCTCGACCACGGTGTCGACGTAATATCTATTATCGGCGTTAACTCGTTGCAGCACAACTTGTTTCGTCACCAGTGACGAAATGTAGTGAAGTCCGCAACAGTGTTGATGGCAAGGTCCGAGATCACGTTCGACAGGACTGCGCGGATGGTTCGGCCGCGCCATGCAAGAAGGTGGTCTCTGCCTGAGCGTCGACCATCAGGCAGCTCATCGAACAGCCCTACCCGCTACTGACGGACGGGCCGACATTAGAGATCGGACGGCAGAGTCACCATTTCAGCCAACCGACGGCAGCCTTACGACTCTAGACTGAATCAGCAGCTATAAGCGAAAAGATGGGGCTGCCGCCAGATGACTCTGCACTCTTGACGGCGGTGAATCTAGCTCGCTGATTATCGGCGTTTCCGATTTTAGTATAGCTAACACTATATGTGTCAGCTTGTACGAGTTGGTACCCCGTGGTGGACTCCACTGAACCTCGGGCGTCGGGCCACTGTTTTCCTGGACCTATGTAATTGTCCGATATTTGGTTAAAGTAGGACCGCAGCCTCGTTGGGTCGATTATTGATGCGAGCAGCTTCGCGCCTTCTTGTTGGTCTGTTTTCCCTACAGCACTTGCCGTGTACATGTCCGCGGCTATTATCCTCACAACTCTTTCGGTCGCGGTCTGCGGACTATCATTTATCGATGGATTTTCGATTAGTGATCCGCTTCCAAACAAAAAAGTGTAGCTAGCTTGCCGCATACTAGCTAGTTCGTCCTTTGAGTAATTAATTTGGTTTTCGCGACTAACTACCAGAAAGTCGTAAATGGACATTTCCGACAGCGACTGATTCGGCGCGGCGAAGGTTTCGGTTGTTGTCGATGTCGACGCATTGCTCGGTGGTCTTGCTGAATTCCCCTCCTGCTCAGCGTTAGGAGCGGGAGAGCCCCAAGTGGCGCTCGCAAACGCGTCCTCCCATCGATCGACTTCTTCATCAACGTTGATACCTACTTCATTCACCGCCCTCTCCGCTGCCGCGTCGCGCATCTGCACGCCAACAAAGGTGACGCCAACGACTAGAGCGATAGCAGCCGCCGCTACCAGGAGCACTATGCGGCGTCGGTGTGTTGGCAACCGGGAGGGTGAGGAGTGCTGGCGGGTTGAGTCCCTAGTGGTCGTCTTTTCGTCCGGATCTTCTTCTCCCGGCGTCTGTTCCAATGGATTCCCCCGTAACAAAGCTCCAGGCCGCGCACGCTTCCGGCCATTTCTACGGCAGGATACTACTGCCAACGGGTTGATGCCGACCTTCCCAATGTTGTCGGGACCGGACGCGCTGACGTCGCGCCCTGAGTCGGTGTCGGCTGATCGTATGAGTGTGTCGGCGTCGGACACTGCCAATGCCGCACGTCGCCGCCAAAGCGGACTAGCATCCGAGAATGTCCTTCTTCGATGACGCGATCGGCGGCCACGAACAGGGAATGACTGCGAACGCCGATTACGAGCGCAAGCGCCTGGCTGCGGCCGAGCAGCTCGCACCCCGTGTTCGGGAGCTGTTGTGTGACCTCGCATCGACGTTGACTAGGCGAGGAGTAAGAACACGTACCGTGCAACTCACGGAGAAACGCGGCCTACTCAGGCCGGCGCGGCACTCACCACCCGGTTTCATCCTCAATCGTGCTGTCACACCGGTCCGGGATTCCTCCGGACATAATCTCGTTGACCTCATTGACTCCAAGGGCAATCTGTGGTGCTGGCGGGCGGGCGAGTTCGAAGGCTTCGTGACGATCACGCCCGAGTGGCTGGTGAATCCGTCGCCGAAGAACGCATTGTTCGGCCCACGGGTAGACCACGACGCGTCAAGACTGATAGTGCGGATGAGCAACAGCGACAACCACAGTGACGAGTTACTCGAGCACAAGCTACAAACAGTGGCTAAGAGCTTGTACGCCAGACGCGAGCAGTAATCCTGTGTGCATCACGTAGCGGCCCACGCAAGCACGTCCCAACCACGACGCTGCTGGTGTGGTTGAGTTAAACGAGAAGCATTGTCCGTCTAGGAGCCGCCTCTGGTGCGGCACGGCATTTGTGGGGCATACATGGCAGACACACCGCGGTCTTACGAGTCTGCTGACTCGAAGAAGCCGTACTTTCGGCGCAAGGGTGTTCAGGTGGCACTTGTGCTATTGGTATTGGTAGTCGTGGGCGGAACTATAACCTCCTTGTACTACACAAAGTGGGCATGGGACAACGCGATCGACGGAGCTGGAGGGCCAGCGACAGCTCCGCAGGAGCGGTCCGCGCAGAGTTCAGACCCCTCAGAAGTAAGCGCCGAAGTATTCGCAGATTCCACTAACTTTACGCGAGCTCAGCAGATGGATTACGCCGGTCCAGAACTGAACTCGAGCGTAGCCAGGGACACCCAGCTCGTACTCGACGAGCTAAAGAGCAGCGGCTGGGATGACTACAACTTTTTCAATAGACAAATCGTGGTGCCAAATAGGAACAACTCGCCTCAGCAGATTTGGGATCAAATCACGCTGGGATACTCACACGTTCGCAATTTATCTCTTACGGATATACAAGAAGCCAAGAAGATAGCGACCGCGGTCGCAGAAGGTGACGCCTACAATAGCCTGATAGATACACTTCAAAATAACGATCGTGTGTACACAGAGGTTGGCCTAGCATACGACGAAGGCGCGTCACCTATGACAGAAAACGGCCAATATTTTTCGATTCAGGCAAATGGCACGCCGATCGTCGCGTTCAACAAGAAAACCCTCGCCATAGAATCTGACAAACGAACTACGGTCAGAGTCGTTGCAAGATTCGTAGAGGGCAATCAACCGAATTCGCAGCGCTGGGTGCTCGCTGGAGTGTTTGAAGCGGGTTCAATCCAGTAGTTGCGCGCCATAGCTGCCAGCCTTCGCGGCGTTAGCGCTAGCCGCCCGAACCACGCCTATCGAACAGGTACGACGTGCCGACCTGGGAGCTGCGGATATGCGCATGGAACGAGACCCTAGAGGAAGGAGGAGGTTTTGGGTACGTGACGGTCTTCACGCACAGCTGCTCCCCTCCGTACACAGCTTCCTTTCCGTCGGTGATCTGTTCATGCGGGTGTGGCCCGTTCGTACGACACGATTGCGGCGCGCCTCGGATTGCTGTCAGGTAATTTTCGCTGTATGGCAGAACGTGGGTCGACCCGTCGACGAATCGCGGCTCCGTTCCTTGCAATGACATTTGTGCTCGTGTTGACACAGTGCTCGTCTCCATCTGCCGACGACTCCGACACCAGCTCGGCTTCGGGCGCACCGAGTAGCAGCTCCGTGGTCACCGAAGTTGCTGCAGACGGGTTTGTTGCGAACATGCCCGGGGTGGTCGTCACTGGGGGTGCTGAAGTAGCGCCACGGGGGACACCTGTTCGGGTCGCGGAGGCAGCAGACACTCTGCCGGCGCAGTGGAGCACTTTCGCTCGGCCGCTAGCTGGTGGCGTCTCGGTAAGACTGGGAGACGATGAGCAGCCGCAAAGCCCCGTGACACTATCGTTTCGCGACATTCAAGCCGCCGAGAACATTTTTGTGTTGGCACGGTCTGAGGACGGCAGTGTCGACCTGCTCGATCAGCCACCGACTGGGCCGCTCACAGTCGACACTGATCATCTGTCGACATTTTGGCCGGTAGTCGTTGACACGTCCAACTTCATCGACGCCGTTTTTACGGAGGCCACCAACGCACTGCAGATGACCGCGCCGCGGCCTGAGTGTTTCGTCGAATCAGGTACCTACGGCGACCTGCAGATCACAGCCGTGCCCGGTGATGTCGTGTGGCCATGCGTGATGAGAGAGTCGAACACCACTCGCCTAACGATGGATTCGAACAGCTCAGTGGCCTGGCGTGTGACAACCAACCCAGCCTGGAATGCCACCGGCCCAACGGCTTACACCGTCGCGAACCTTCTTGCAGTGGGCGCTTGGCAAGCGCTCTCCCCTACCGCCAGAACCGAAGCACTATTACTTCCTGGCGAAACCGCAGCGTTCGAGATCGCGGCACCCCCGGCTTCTACCACTGTAGAAATGGAGGTTGATCCGGCCCTGTCACAGATTCGGACTCTCGCTCTCGGGCTGGGATTCCTCCTGCCCGATGAGATCGTCGATACTGTCGGTCGGTCCGAATGCTTACCTGACCTCATCCGGTCCGGCGTCATCAGCGACAAGCCAAGTGCCACCGCGTTCGCCGCAATCGTCCGCTGCTTCGGTGCAGCTATCAGCGGCGCCGGCGGAGCACTTCTAGGACTGATCGCCGGTGCTCCCGCAGCTCTGTGGACCGAACTCGAAGGACTGCTACGCACCGTCACATCTCGTGACCACGTGACATACGAAGTCCTGTCGACGAATCAATCCGGCGATGCGACAAGTATTGCCCGGGAGAAGATCGCAGCGTGGCTAGGTGAATGGACGGGCCCCATCAGCCAGTCGGACTCGCCGCCCTACTCAGTCAGGATGAATCTGACGCACGATGGAACAACGGTGTCGGGGACAATTGAGTACCCGGACCTTGCCTGCAGCGGCACAGTCCGAAGCACAGGACTCGACGGTGACGTCCTGCAGATGACCGAGACAATCGACGTAGACACCAACGGCGACTGCCTGAGCAGCGTAGACCTCGAGCTGACACTAAAACCAGACGAGATCGGGTACCACTTCGACCGCGCCGGCGGAGGCGACGGAACGCTGCACCGTCCTTGACCACCGTGACCGCTTCGCTCCTGCTTGCACCCCGAAAGATTCCCATGAAACTGGTCCAGACATACACCATTCTTGCCGTCACGGTCGCACTCCTCGCAGGCTGCGGAGGCAACGAGGACAGCACTAGTGACGATGCTGATTTGCGAGGACAGCAGGAAATATCTACGAGCAGCGGGCGCGCAGATGACGTTGAAACGATGAGCGTCGACCAATTTCTTGACCTGACCGTTGTGCAGCAGATGGATTACACCGGCCCCATCCTTAACTCAAGCGTGGACGAAGACGTACAGCTAGTCCTTGATGAGCTCGAACGATCCGGATGGGCAGACTACGACTACTTCAACCGTGAGGTCGTCCAGCCGAGCGCCGATAACACTTCACAACAAATTTGGGACCAGATCACGCTGGGGTATACACACGTTCGCCATGCAGCGTTGACCGACGTTGCGAAGGCACGAAAGCTCGCGACCGGCGTTGCCTCTAACAAGGAGTACGAAGACCTAACGGCTTCGCTGGCGAGCGGAGGATCCAACTTCAGTGAAGTAGGCCTTGCGTACACAGCTGGCGCATCGCCGATCCAATCTAGTGGTTCTCTGTACGGCATTGCCGCGAACGGAGCACCACTAACTTCTTTCGTCAAGGAAAGCCTGACGAAGAGGGCGGTCGACCGGGTCCGCGTTGTGACGCGTCTCGTATCCGGAAATGAACCCAACTCAGGCCGCTGGGTCGTAATGGCTACGCTCAGAGAAAGCCAGTAGGTGCGGCATGGAAGCAGAGTGGCTCGCTGTCATCGTCGCATCTGGGGGCATCGTGATCGCGCTTCTCACGCTGATATTTGCGGCTCGACAAACGAAGGCCCTCGCTGCTCAAACGAAGACGCAAAACAACTTAGCCGTGTCCTCCGAGTTGCGTTCGATGCACGTGCACCTACATACCGTGCTGGCTTACCTGGTAGAGCACCCCGACCTACGGCAGTACTTCTACGGCGGCGCCGACTGGCGCACTGTGGCTGACAATGCCGAAACCGCGCGCATCGACATCATCGCCGAGATGTTGCAGACGTCCTAGAACTGGGCTTGTTCACGACCCAGCAACATCCGGACACGCTCTCGTCTGATGATTGGTCGGCGTACGCCAGTTTCCTCCTGGCCAGTAGCCCTGCGATAGCCACTACTGTCGCTCGGAACGAGGACTGGTGGCCGAAGCTTGCCGTCATGCTCAGCTCGTGACCTCGATGGTTCCCACCCCTGCCGCGCCGGCGGAGATGGTTGCTGGCCTCTTGGATCGGCACCGGCGCCCTGGTCGCTCCAGCTGCACCGCGTCCTGCTTGCCTGACGTAATCTATATTATCGGCGTAACACCCTGTGCCGCAATTGGTTTCGTCACCAAGTGACGAAACACAACGTGGTCGCGCAGCTACACATCAGGGAAAATGACGAGCGGTCGTACAGGTCGGCACTGAACGTTTCACGCTGAATGCCCGTTGACCCGCTTCACCGGCAACCAGGTCGACAACGTCTGTCCTAAAGTCTCGACTAGACGCGGCCCAAACACACACAACGTCCACTCCCAGGGATGCCCGAACGTGCTCTCAGTGAAATCGAGCCTGGCGAACGTGTAATAGTCGTCTTCTGACGGTAACGGGAAGCCATGTGCAGGTGGGTATATGCGGAGCATCCTTACATCCGGCTATCTCGTACTCATCCTGTAGCGCCCTCACTGGTTGGTGAGAGCTAACCTGTGGAAGGCCGACGCTAACCGTTCCTCTGTCAAGTGATAGTCCATGTGGGGTGTCCCGAACTCTTCGATGACATAAACCGAGCCGGAGTTTGACCAGCCTGCCGGCGTGTTAGCGAATGTCACTTTAAGGGGAGACGTGTAGCTACCTCCATGGGCCGACCTCATTGTGAGGAACAGTGGTTCTCCATTCAAATTCACCGCGTACGTGTCATTCTCAGATACGTCAACGATCCAGCAGGCACCCTTGTACTCGAAGATATTGTGAGGCCGCCGGCCGAACTTCGTTAGACGACTCGTCAGGCGGAAGTAATGGTCGGAGGGTGCGATGTTGTTTCGGAGCGCCAGCGCCGCAAAGTCGCTGCAGGCTGCCAGGTAGCCAGGCGGCACAGCCTGTGACGATTGGCGGCTGGATCCAGCTGCGCGGCGTTGCCGTTCAATCTCTTCCTCAAGTCCCATGCTGACCCCTACCAGGCGTCCATGCGCGCAACAATGGTCATGAGCGACCTTCGATGCGCGGTCGTTTGCTAGATGTTCGCTTGCGAGGCGCCTCGCATCGTCGGCCATTCATCTCTGCATCGAATCAGATATCACCCGCGCGGCCGCGCGGCGCTGCTCAGCAGCCACCTCCTCAGCGATTATTCCCTCGAGTTCGTTCATGGACGAAGTGTAAAATGCGTCACCGCGATTGTCGCGGTGATCAGTGCTATGACGGCAGCTTCCATCCACTGCAGGGCCCACGCCGGGGTCTGTCCCTCTGCGGGCGCCAGGGTGTGGCGATCGAAAGCGCACTTGACCTGGTATCTATTATCGCCGAGTCTGGTTGTAGTGCAATGCTTTTCGTCGCCAGTGACGGAACAGCCGGAATCACCGGTGGGCGTCCCTTTCACCGAGCGTCCGGATCGATCGTGACGCCGTTACGACTCGCCCACTCTGAGATACGCCGCCGACCTGTCCCGACGCCCGCAGGTAAGTGCGCCGGCCTCAGTAATCCAGAGCGGCTCGAGGACACCGAAGGCCTGGAGAATGGGCAGAGAGATGCTGAAGCTGGCTGCCAGTTGGTCACTCGTCGTCACCGCCGTCGCGAGGTCGACCGATAGAACGGCGCTGGGCAGGCGGTTCCGCTGTAGAGCCCGTGTTCGCCGGACCTGATCGCTGCCATCCATCAGCCGTGTGGTGAACGAGTCTCGTCCAGGAACGCCACGACTAGACATCTCAATCGTTGTCACGGCGGGGAGCTGTCCACCTGACCGTCGGCATCGGGCACATGCTCGAACCGGACCCCCGCGAAACTGTCAGGATCATCGGCCCGGCCGAAGGCAATCCATAGCCCGGTGCCATCGGGCACTGCAGTCACAGTGCTAACGTGCCACCCGGCCACCCTTTTATTGTAGTCGATTTATTGACAGGGCACAGCTTGATTGGTGTAGTCGATTAAAGTGGGTTGGGTGACGTCCCGCGGCAGGCCACCCCTCGATCCCGAACAGCGACGTTCGGCTCCGGTGCCCGTGCGGTTCACTGCACAGGAACGCGCCCTGGTGGAGGCGGCGGCCGGCAGTGCCGGTGTCAGCGTGTCTGCGTGGGTTCGCCAGCGGGCGGTCAAAGACGCCAAACGGGCTAGCAGGGCATTGAAACCACCGCCGGACGAGCGAGTAGCGCAGACGGAGATGGAATGATGCGCTACACAGCCGAGGAACTGCCGCTGCAGCGGCGCGCTACACAGTTAGTGGAGGAGCAGTGAGCCAATACCAGCCGGCCGCGCTGAAGTTCCGCGTGATGATTTCATTCCATATGTTGCACTTCTTTGAACCGCACAGGGTGCCTGCTATGCGTGCGCTGTTGGGCAAGCCGTCCGCTGCGCAGATTTCGCCGCTGACGCTACTCGATTGTATCCAGTACATGGAGCGCAAGGACGTATTAAACGTGACTGGCCTTCATGATTGGTTGTTCCAGATCAAGAGTATTGCTGCGGCGTTGGAACGCGCGGGGTTTCTTGAGCGGCACCCTTCGCCGCCGATTTACCCGGCCTATTTTGCAGTGCACCAGGGCGCCACCGCAGCGCAGAGTCCCGGCCATCTATGGCTAGCTCCTGCGCTCGGACCGGAGTTCCTCGTACGCTCCTTCGGACCAGCCACGATCGCCGTCACTGGCGACCTTGCGAATGGCAACCAAGCCACAGGAACCGGCCTGCTGCTCGATTCGACCCACATACTCACGAACGCGCACGTGGTCGAGGACATGACCGTCCACACCGAGCTACTCACGTCCTCGGTCGCGATGCCGCTAAGCAATAGCGACACCGAGCCTCAACGCACAGTGAAAGTTAAGGGCCACACCGCCCACGACACGCTTGACGTTGCGGTCATCGAGCTCGACGAGCCAGAAGATGAAGTGTCAAAACATCTGACGACAGCCACAGGAGGCATCGCGTTCCGAGACCCAGCATGGGGCGACGACTCGTTGACCTTGGGATACCCAAGGGTCCCCTTCGCCCGCGAACAAACACTCGTCGTCCACAGAGGCGAAGTGGTCAATCCCGGCACGCTCGACTTTTCTCGGAACACCTTTTTCCTCTTTTCGGCGACGTCCCGGCCCGGCAACAGCGGGGGTCCGATCGTCGCCCAAGACGGACGCGTCATCGGCATCGTGAGCCGCTCTCTGGAAATCGACGACGCACCAGCGGAGAACAGCGATCCACCAACGGAAGACGACGCGCCAACGGAAGACACGTCCTCTACCCGAAAACCACTCGCGAGTTCCCCGTTCTACGCCGCCGTGCCTACTAGCGAGATCCAACGAGCACTCACCGACCTTGGACACCCGGACCTACTCAACATCGAAAGATGGACGTAGCCAGACTTTGCCCAACACGCACCATCCAAAATTGGCTCAACGAATGGGAAGAGCCTGACAACGATTCAAGTCTGTCGAGTGGCAAGCGATCCGGGACTTACTGCCAGCTAGTTGAGGTGCCCGACCTGCGCAGGCCCTCAATATCTGTTCGGCGATTGCAAGTTGTGATTGGATTCAGGAATGGGGATGGCGGATGATGCCCGGCGGCGCCTGGAGGCCGAACGTCAAGATGCGAACGATCTCGGGCGCAGAGTGCGGAAGCATGCAGATATCTTGTACTCTCAGCTCGACCGGCTCATCCCCGAGTGCGTCCAGGCACTGCGAGAGTTGGGTGTCAAACCAGGCCACCTGACTCCAAGAGACAAACGCCGAACATTCCAGCGCCGAGGAAAGATGGGTTGGTCGTTCGCTATCTACACCACCCACATAGCCGACGGTGATTGGTACTTCAGTATCCAGGCAGCCGAGGACGGGACTTGGTCTTGGGCACAACGCCCCAGCGATCACGCGCAGCGCGTGGTGGGCGCAATTGCGTATAACTTGGCCCATGACATCGAACCGCTGTGGCCAGAATCAAGGCAACGTGAAAGCTTGTCGGACCAAGTGACCAAGATGGCTCGTACCTAATCGTTCTCCGAGAAGCAAACAACAGGCCATCGGGTGAGATCCTGATGGATCGTCTCGGAGGGCGACTGCCGAATCTTTTTGGTTGTCGGGTGCAATAGCGAGCCCTACCAGCACCTTGTCAAGTTTACTTGACATAGTATCTACTACCAGCGTAAGGCTCTGTGGTGCAATGTATTTCGTCACCAGTGAGTAATGCAGCGTGAATCGCGGTCGTGAGTGCTCGAAGCCTGCTGGCTGTTTCAGCTCTCCCAAGGCCCCGCACCCAGTCTCAATCTCCGCTGTACGAGTGGTGATCTGCTCGCAAGTATGTCGCCGTGCCCGTCGGGTCGGGCATCGCGGCGCGGTGCCTCGATCACGTGGAGGTAGACCCAGGTGACATCGACGTCACCTGCTCGCGGGTCACCGATTCGCGAATCGGGTTGTGCCTTTAACTTTGTCGATGCTGAATGTTGGTTGGTATTGGCGGTATTCGCACTGACAGTCGGCGGCGGTGCATGGGTATGGCCCGACGATGCTGTCGGCGACCGGGGCACGTAGGTGTCGGCTCAACGGGTGATCGCAGGCAGCGCAGATGAGTACGTAACTACGCGGATCCATGCTCATCGCCTGTCACGTGGATATCCATTGCACGATCCACCAGTCGGTGTCGGTGAAATGCTCGGTGTGCCCACGTGTCAGATCGTGGTGCAGCGAGTTGATGTGTTCGTGCACTTGGCCAGATCCGAAGTCGTGCGTCAGCAAGCTCGGACCGTCACCGCGGGGGTTGTTGGGCCATGCGCTCATGACAGCGACTCGATCAGCAGGACGAACCCGAGCACGCTTCCCATGATCGAGGTGAGCGCCAACAGCATCGCCAGATCGGCGCCGGCCGGGGTGAACTTCGTGCGCGCCGCTCGTCGTTGACGGCGCACCGCGGGTCGCCCCAGGTGGGATCGTTTCGGTTGCTCCAAAAACATCACGCTGTCCATTATGGGCACAGTTAAGCAATTTTAGGCCTTTTGCTAAAGAGTTCATTGTCGCGCTACCTGGGGTCGAGCAACCGTGACATTCACCAATGTGCAGGTAACACGGCACCGGGCACCGGCGATCTCCACATATGGACACAGTGCCTATTAAGCATGCAGATGGCTCGGACCTCTCTGAAATAGGCGATCTACTCGCAGGTGTAGCTCGCGGGGAGCCCGCAGCGTTCGACCGTTTGTACATGTCCACCCGCGCACGTCTGTTCGGTCTGATCTACACCACCGTTCGAGACCCCGGGATCGCAGAGGAAGTCATGCAAGAGGCGTATCTCGAGGGTCCTGGTGCGCGAGGTACGCCGCCAGCTAGCGGCCCTCACCATCCTGCAACAGCAAAGCATCACGATGGTCTACTACGACAACCTGACGCACAAAGAGCGCGCCGAACGCCTCGGCATCCCGTTGCCCACATTCAAAACCCGCCTGCGAGACGGACTGTCACAGCTCCGCGCACTCCAGAGCCACACAGAGAACGTGCCTGCGTCTAGCGGGCGCCCGCGTGATCGTAGTACGCAGAGACGATCTCTTCCGAGATTCGCCCTCGATCGCCAACGTCATAACCCTGCTCACGAGCCCATGTACGGATAGCAGCACGTTCGCCGGCACCGGGAGCACCCCGCACCTCACGTGCGATGGAGTGATGCTTGAGGGCTGTCGAGCGGCGGCGTCCACCCACCCGGGTCGACTTGGCCAGCAACGTCGCCAGTGCGACACGTTACCGTTCGTTGCACTGTCGTTTGCGAGGCTCGCTAACGGAATGCCTTGCCTCTCAACCAAATCCGCGTTCTCCACTACGCGAATCCGCCATGCATCACTATGTGTCAAAGCACTCGTCGCCGACACTCGATGGATCGAGGATAAAATGAAAGATCCCAGCACTGAGTCTCACACTACTAGCGGTGTCCAGACGCCAGGCGAGCAACATCATGCAGTCGCGGGTGGGAACGAACCCACTGACAACACTGACGAAGAAAAAGCTAGGGCCGGGAGAATCGGTGGTTGGTACCTGGCATGGGCTGGAATTGCCGTGTGCCTTGGTATCATTGCTGGATTGGCTCTCGCTTTCTGGACAGATGTCCCCGACTACAAGCTTGCAGCGGGTGCGTCTGCTTTCGCGCTGATCTACATTCTTGCTCAAGCTATCGAGCGGATTAACGAACTACTCATCCTTGCCCTTGACAAGGGCAAGAAAGAAAATTTCGCAGAGGAAAGTAAGCGAAAAGCACTGAAGACCATCAAGGATGGTCAGGTTGGGGGCACTGACGCGGAGACGCAGGCGGGAGCGGAGGCCACGTTGACCAAGTCGCGCAAAGAGCTTCGCATCCTGACTATGGCTACGGCGTTTGGGTTATCGTTCGCGTTGCTCGCCTACCTCGAGATGGGGTTGCTGAAGTTAGTCACTGAGGGAGACCATCCACCTCTACCACTTGATTGGGTCATTTCGGCAGCGGTGTTCGCTGGTGGAACGGCTGCACTTCATGACCTGACCAGTAAGGTCCAGAAATCGAAGGAGAAGGACGAGGCCGCCGCGTAGCGGTTTCTCAAAATCGCCGACTAGCGATTGCAGGCGCTCAGCTCACGTTTGCCCGAACCGGGCGGTGGTCTGATCCGGGGGTGCTGCGACCTCGGTGGGGAACGTCGGTGATCGACGGGGTTGCGCCTGGCGTAGTCAGTAGTCACGCCGCCGCCGGTGGAGACGACCGTTGCATGACTGCGCTCCTGGGAGATGCAGAGTCGCTGCACAATGACGTATTTATCGTGTCGGCGTACTGATTGTGCTGCAACACGTTTCGTCACCAGCGACGAAACGTGCGTTGACGTTCGGTGTGTCCTCCACACCAATTGCCAGGCCGAAAGGTTCATGCCCGGCCGCTGACTGACCGGCCGGGCGTATTAAACCGTGGAGCACGCCTCGTTGGGCGCAGCGCGCATTTGGGGGTGCGCGTCAAGATCCGTAGTCCGATCGATGGACAGAGGACTAATCGGCGAGATGCTCAGTTATGAGCGACCTTTCGCGCAGCCGCGGTGCAGGTGTGGTGTGATCTAAGACTACTGACGCACGTCTCACCGTGCGAGGAACAAGCCCAGGGAGCTTAAATGATCCGAAATGCAGTATCGGTCGCGTTTGCGGTTGCGCTAGTCAGCGGCCTAGCACTTGCCAGCTGCTCTGAGTCTGACGACTCAACGAGCACCGGTTCAAGCACGGGTGGGTGCGGCTTCACCGGCGAAAATCCGTCTGCTGAGGACGCAATCAGTTATTTGTCTAAATACGAAGACTTCAGAAAGCAAACAGACCCCACCGCACAGATAGACACTGAGGCGTTCAGAGACTACGAAACAAAGATCAAGCCCGGTGGAGTGCAGCGAGGGGTGGAATACATCTGCTCAAGTGAGGGGCGAGCGGCCTTCCAAGGGCCTGGGTACGATGACGCCCATGCTGTTGCCCTCGCTTTGTTGAGTGGTCACATCGCCTGCAGCAATCGAGTCAACTCAGCTCCACCCGACCAGGCGCTTGCTGAACGGATGTGTACCGAGTAGCAGTCCGCTCGTTGCGAAGTGCGGCCCGTGGCCGCAGCCCCCACTACCGTCCGCATTCTGGTCCTCAAGCAACGCGCTGGCGCTGCTAGCTACCTTCTCCGTAGTTCCAGAGGCATCGCCAGCTGTCGAGTCGTCACCTCCCCCGCAGGCGCCCAGGAAGCGCTACTGCTGACACGGTTGCGACCACGAATGCTTGCTTCTTCACAAGTCCCCCAACGTCTGCTGGTCCAGGTCCGTTTCGAGAGATCGCCATTCGAGGTCAGTAACCGACTGCGAACCGGGCAGGATCCGGCGAGTGGTTTTACGCTCGTGCCGTGCACACATGGATTCGGCGCTGTAGACAACGGCGTCATCGACACCGAATGGGTCCGCCCGCCCAAATATCAGCGCTAGTGCGGCAGGCGAATCGGCCTGATGCCGTTCGCGATCAAGCCGGTCAGTCATTTGTCTGGCAGGTGCAGGTCAAGCGGCGGCTTACCGACGCGCCAGGCACCGAGGAGCGGGTGGCTCACGATCTGGGCATTCCTGTTGGCATGGTGTATCGGCTGGCCCGATGTCCGTATCACTCGACCGTCATGGTGCCGTCGGGGACTGGACAAACGGCGGTCACCCTCAGCCGGGCCGAGCGGCAAAGCGCCCTTGGTCTCGACGACTCTCTTGATGATGCGATTGCAGCGTGCATCCATTACGACACCCGCGTGCGGTAGCCCCCCCAATAAAGGGGCGCAGACCAAATCGAAGGTGCACCAAATCAGCCAGCGCAGACCGGCGTGGCGTAGGTCCCAGCCAAGAAATGCGCGTGCGCGTGGCTATTGGCGTACACCAGCGTGCGCGGCTGGAGTTCAAGAGTTATTCACCAGATTTGAGGAGTCCCCGGTTATGGCCGAAGACGACCGGCGCGCGCAGTCGGCGTCGCACTACACGCGGATAACGCCTTCTCGCGGACTGACCTCAGTGCTCGCTCTCGCCGCGCAGGTGACGGGGTGTCCGATCGCTTTGATCAACGTGGTCGACGGGACTCATCAGTACACCGTGGCTGCTCACGGATTCGACACCGGAATCGTTGTTCCGCTGGGTATGTCCGCGTGTGCCGGGGTGATCGCACGGGGTGCGCCGGTGATCATTCCCGACACGGCCGATGCCGAAGCAGACGAGGCCGTCGCGGACCCAGTGCGCCGCGCGGGATTTCGGGCGTACGCCGGCGTTCCCCTGTTCAGTCGCGAAGACTTACCCGTGGCCACACTGTGCGTCTTCGACAACGAGCCGCACCCGGCACAGGATTTCGATCTGGCGACATTGCAACATTGCGCAGTCCTGGCGGGTGAAGCCCTCGATGCGGCGCGGTCCCAGCACAGTCGGATAGCCACCAGCGCCCGGACCTCCCGTGGTCATTGCGATGCCGAACTCGGCATCGGCGAGGTGTCCGCTGCGATCGACAGCGGCCAGATCGTGCCGTGGTACATGCCGATCGTCGACCTGCAGACCGGTGAGCTGACGGCCGTCGAAGCACTCGCGCGATGGGTGCACCCCGAGCGCGGGGTGCTGGCCGCCGACTCGTTCATCCCGCTGGTCGAGAACACCGATCTCATCATCGAATTCGACCTGGCCATGCTGGCCCGGGCGGTTGCCGACCTGCAGCGGTGGCGCAGCGAACGCACCGATGCTGACAACATCGGAGTCGCAGTCAATTTCTCCGCCCACCACTTCTATCGTCCCGACTGCGCCGACCGGATCGACAAGGTGACCACAGCGGCCGGCGTGGCCCCTGCTTCGGTCACCCTCGAGATCACCGAATCCGTTGCCGTACCCACCACGGCGCTCATCGATGCCCACGTCATCGACGATCTCCGGGAGCGCGGCTACATCGTCGTGTTCGATGACATCGGCGGCCCGTGGCTACCTGCCGAGCACCTGCTTGCGATCGGCGTCAACGGCCTCAAGGCCGACCGCACCGTCGGGTCGTCGCTACACACGCCGACCGGACGTGCGATTGCCCGGGCCTTGACCGCACTCACCGCCGAGCTCGGCCAATTCCTGGTCATCGAAGGCATCGAGACCGCTGAACAGGCACACCAGGCACGCCTCGTCGGGGCCCGCTACGGGCAGGGCTATCACTGGTCCCCCGCCCAACCCGCCGACGCATTCCCGATGTGACGTTCCGAGATTTCTGAGCCGTCGCGAACCGCAACGTCGGTTCGCAGACCTGGAGCGCTACCGGAGGCGTTACAGGTCTGCAACGCTCGCATTCTGGCGGTCGATACCGGTTCATCAAAGTACTCGTCGGATCCCGCATGTCTAGGGTGCCTAGCGCCACATACCGATCGCTGTCGAGTAGGGCGAAGACCAGATACGTCGAACCCCTCTAGACGGTGGCCATTGTGTCCAGTACCTGCGCGCCCTCTTGGCTGCGGTCACTCATCGCGCGATTCCTAACTCTCGTTCCACAAAGCCGCAAGCCCAGGCTGTGCCGTTTGGGCCCAATTACATTGTCGGGCAACATGTTAGCTAGGCTAACATGCCCGGTTCGTGGAAACGGAGGTGCACCGTCGGGTTTTTCTGCTTCGCCAGTCTGGCCTTACGCATCCGGCCTGGCCCCCGGTGCAGTCGCCACGCAAAGTCCCCTCGTCGTTACGTGTCACCTTCGAAACGGACCGCACTCGCGGAGCGTTGGGTGCAGACCGGCGCCGATGTGGTGCCGCGGTGGCTGTAGGCGTTCGTCTCGTTTACGCTGCCGGCTCCCAGGTGAATCTTTCGGGTCCACCGGTTGAGTAACACTCGTAGGTGGCGAGGCTATCGCCGGATCCGCAAGCCCAGGCTGTTCCGTTTGGGCCTTTGAAATAGCCGATTCGGCCGTTTCTTTCGGTGATGATTGTCTGCGCGTCGACACATGTTAGTGCCCCTCCAACAATTGTCACCACGCCATCGGCGCCTTCCACGCGGGCGGTGCACGGATCTGAGGCGTTCGCGTGGACTTCTCCTTGACCGGTGGTGGGCCCGACCGTGACTGCGGCACCGTCGGTGCGAGTGCAGGTGATGACATGTCCTGCACGCTCAGCCTCGGCTGCACCGAGGATGTTGCAGGACCAGGCGTCGATCTGTGCTCCGCGGTCCCCTCGCTGAGTGCGCGGATCGGACGCGTACCGAGACACTAGCGCGATTGCATCCGGGCACGGAAGCTCGCCAGATGTGGCAACCGTCAGATTGGGAAACTCGGGGGCGGGGCCACAATCGGAGGGTGTGCCACCAGCGGCTGGCACCGTAGACATAGGACTGGAAGAACTTGGTAGGTCGTGAGCAACGATGGTGGCGCGATCTGCTGAAACACAGTGATAGTCGTATGGTGCAGCCGATGTTTCGGAATCTGGACCGACCATGCCGCATTGCCAACCCAAGTAATCCTGTGTCCCGTTAAGCTGCTTAGTAAGCATGTTGTCGAATGCGCCGGCAATCAGTTTTCGCGCCGCATCGCAATCGATAGTCCCCTTCGCCACAACGACTTCCCCGGGTTGATCCTTAAATTGCACGGTGCCGCATTTATCACCAGCAATCGCCATTTGCGCAGTCGGTGACTGCGAGATGAGCGGCGAGGAAGACGATGATAGCGACTCCGTTGTTCTCTCAGTAGATGTCTCCGTGCACGCGGCAAGAAGTAGCCCGGCCAACAAAATGGCAACGACGGCGCCCACGACGCGGCGGAAGTGCATAAGTCAGTCTGGCATTGGAGGCCCCCATAGCCCATCAACTGAACGTATGAAGTGTGCAGTGGTGCAACCGCTTGCGCAGGTGGTTGTAGGCACGGATGCCCCGGTCTGTGGTGGAACCGGGCATCTAGGTACTCAACCGGCAGTTGGGCTGGAGCCCGTCCTGCTACATAGGGAGGGATTACGAACTGAGCAGACCCAGGAAGTCGGCGGTGTCGATGATGAACTGGAAGACGTCAAGCAAAGCCAGTTCGAATGTTGAAGTCATGGCAGTACCCTTCGGGTGTTATACGCAGTCGGTGTGTCACCGCTGCGGGTGGCGCCACGGCGCGCCCGCATCATCCTTGCAGATGCCGCGAAAACGTATGCGTGACAAGCCGCGACTTTTTCCAGCATGACCGCGGGCGCGGGATGTGGCTGCTCGACTGCCTCGCCAGCCCTTCGGGGAAGAGACAGCCCGTAGCCCCGTCGAACTGCTGTTCAGCGAAGTACCTGCAGTTGGCGGCAGGGCTCTGACCGTCTCTCAGCCACCTGGTGTGAGCGAGGGAATATCGTCTCGCGCTGGCAGTGGTTAGGGACTGCTTCGTCTGCAGATGATGCACTTCTCAACCAGCGTGATGACCGACGTAACTCGTGGTTGCATGCTCTTCATTGCAATAGCGAGTACCTGCTCCGACGTTCGCATCACGGTGCCAGTTGGGACCCGTTTCTTCTACCGGTAGTAGGTAGGCGGTACTCGGATGACTCCGCTCTCGTCCCCCGGCAGGTGGGTTACAAAGTAGATGAAGCCATCGGGAGTGGCGGCAAGCTGATACGGATCGCCGGTGAGCGCAGTTTCGAGTTCAGTAGCTTCGCTCGCTCCTGCTGGTACGTACCAGCGCCCGTAGTTGCCCGCTGTCTTGGTGAAAATGACGGATCCGTCTGAGAGCACTGTGAACTCGTCAACGTCATCGGTACCGGACACAAGGGACGTCCAGTCGCCCTTCTTGACCTCGAGGGCTCCATCTTGCTTGAAGTAGACGTCCCCGTTCGGTTGTGCGTCCAGTTTAACTCCGGCTCCGCTGTAGATTCCAAAATCCTCAGTCACGTTCTCCCACGTATTGTGCCCCTGTTGCCATCGGAGTACGAGAGGGGTGGGAAACAACGGGTCCGCCTGGACTCTGTAGTCCAAAGTTCCGCTGACGTAAACATTTTGGTCGTTGTCTATCCCGATGGAGTAGAGATTCATGTTCGGCACCGTCGGCAACGTGGCGGGCTTTTTGGCTCCAGGAGCCAAGAGTTCGACGTCCACGTTCGGGATTGTCGGCAGCTTGTTGGCGTCCTTGGTCATTCGTTGGGTCGCCACCACGATACCTCCGAGGTCGGCGGCGTCAATTCGTGCGGTTCCGTCGCCTTTCTGGAATAGAGGGAAGCTGAGTTTAGTTTCTTTCGCGCCGTCTCGAGTAAGGGACGTCACCTGACGTGGTTTGCAGCACTTGACCACGTATACCGAGCCATTGGCGGTTGTGGTGATGTCGCCGGGGCCGTATTTCCACCGGGCGATCTGGCGTACATCGGTGGGGGCAGCGCCCGGGGCGTTCACTTCGAGCCGAAGCGTGACCGTTGTTGTCGATGATCGTCGCGCGTCGCAGGTGCTTGTCACAGTTGCCTGAACGCTCCCCGAGTACGCTGTCGGCGGATAAATTGACACGAGCCCAGACTCAGTAATACGTGCCCACGCTGGCCATTTGCTCTTTGCTTTCCAGGTGAAGCGGCAGCCAGGTCCTACACCGGCCGCCACCTGTTGGGATGTCGACGTCCCGGAGATGCCGTTGATTCGAGTCGTTGCGAGGTCGACCTTTGGGGAGTACGAGATCTGCAGCTTCTTAACGGCTTCCGCCACATATTTGTCGTCGATGTAGCTTCGTCCGTGTATGTCACCGCCACCCTGTGCGAAGAGCACCGTTGAGGACACGTTGGTGGCGCCGCACACAGCGTCACCCTTGGTGCAGATGCTGAAGACACGCTTGCTACTCCAGGGCGGCGGGAGTTTGTCTTTGCGAGTTCCACTGACGAGAGTGAACTCCGACCCAATACCGTGCGAGTTCTTTGGTGCTGAGCCAAGTACGGCGACGTTGTCGCTGTCGAGCTTGTCGCCGTCCGCGATCAGGAGCGCACCCGCGACTCGGTTGGGGACGTCGCCGAAGGTGCCGTCGGTCAACTGCCGCAGCACCCGGTGCATCACCATTGCTCCCTGCGAGTAGCCGGAGAGGATCACATCTTGGTGACGGCAGTCGGGCCGCGCCGCCCACGTTCGGAGAGTGTCCAGCGTCCGTGTCACGCCGAGCTGCAATCCGGCGAAGTAATCAGCCGGTTCCGTTCCGATCGAATCGACCGGCAAGGCCGGGTAGTCAACCGGCAGCACGGCAGCTCGGCTGGCCGGTTTCTCGCCGCTAAGCCGGGTTTGTACCTGTTTGAACGCTGAGTGCACCTGGGCTCCCAGCCCGAGGGTGTCCACCGAATACGTCTGTCCCGATCCGCGTGCTCCGACGAAGAACACGTCCGCAGAGCAGTCGATACCCGGTTCGATTGCTTGTGCAGGGGCGGCAGTCGTTAGCTGCACGCTGGTTGCTACCACGAGGGCGGCTAGGGCGACGGTCGCTATCCTCGTCGTTCTTGCCAGGCTCATAGGGTTCCGTTCTTCTGCGGTGCAGGCCGTTCCGGCGGACGTTGAATCGACATCTGGTCGAAAGCCGTCGCGGACTACGCGTTCTAATGATGCAAGAGTGGGTGTTTCAGTATCGCCGAACGGAATGAGACTGTTCGCCTTCTGCGAGCAGTGCCGTAGTCGTCGAGGAGGGGCGCAACGGGGAGAATACGGGCCCTCTGTGCACGTGTCGTCGTGCGAACGAATGAACTATCTCAATTCTCCTGTTCGAGCCGGTTTCTTACACGCCACATCATTTGCTACCCCTCAGACACTCGACACGGCTCCTCGGTGTACGTACGCGAGCTCAGTAGCTGACTCTGCTGCATGGACCGTAGGGATGGTGCGTCGACCCGGTACTGCTGCGAGGTCATAGGTCGTCGAGATTGATTACGCCGTCTTGGATAGCTCGCGCCAGCAGTGTTGCCTTGGTCGTCGCTGGCCGGCCGAGATCTGCGTATTTTGTGCGGATCCGAGTGATGTGGGTGTTGACGGTTGCTGGTGTGATGAACAGCTGCGACGCTGCTGCCTGTTTGCTGTCGGTGAGTACCCACGCCCTTAAAACTTCAAGTTCGCGGTTGCTTAGCCGGGGTGCTCGCCGGCGCTCTGTCATTGCGAGTATCGCGGGTTTCATCGGCGCGAGTTGCTCTGTGTGCATGGCACTTCGATTCCTAGACGGCACCGCGCTCTGCGGCAGTTGGATGCGTGAAACGAAGACTAAGGTCCGTGACCGAGCGTGAATAGAACCCTGTTCGAGGGGCCCCCGAACGAGGGGCTTGGTTTCGGTTGCGAACTAACGAAACTCGAGTCATGTCTCGGCCATACGCAGTGCCGCCGGGCCGCGCGGCACAGGCGGACTTTGTGCTAGCGCGTGTCTCTGTGAAAAATGCTGGCCCTCGGGAACCGAGGCTAGCGAACCGCATGGTCAGTCACCTGACGCTGTCTGTGTCCAGATCATCTTGCGGCGTGCTCGTAGTTCGTTGCACGGCACCGGAAGTCGCAATCTCCACGCGCTCGCTGCGGCTGTCAGTGGTGGTCAGGACCGAGGCCACGACCGGGCGTGCCGGGGGCCACATACGAACAACAACGGTGCCGTCGTGGGCGTTAGTCAGTGCGCGAGAAGCGACGGCGTGGACAGTGTTGACGACTGAGGGATCGGGGCCGGTGGGCCCTGAATCGTCGAGGAATACAACCTCGACGCCTCGGGTGCGAGCGTGGTAGGCGGCGTCGTCGAGGTCAAGGGTTGACAAGATGGGTGCGCGTAGACGGTCACGCAGGTGTGCTTCTAGCAGTGCACATTGGTGCCGTTCGGCGATGGTGAGGTCGCCGCCGCTGGCGATGCGTTCCATGAGTGGCCGCGCCAGCGTATCAAGGTGGCGTACCTGGCGACTGCGTTCCTGAGCGGCTGCAGTCTGCGCCGACAGTTCGGCGATGCGTGCGGTGGTTTGATTGCGCAGCGAGAAAACAGCTTTCGCGGTCGGACGTAGCGTGAACGACAGCAATGCGGCCATGGTCAGGGGTGCGGCGTCGATGATGACTAGGCCGGCGCCGTACCCGGCTCCGTGGCCGGCGCGAATTGACCACACAGCGAAGACGGCGACCATGCCGGCGAAACCGATCCAGGGGGCGATGCGTCGACCACGCACATTCATGTAGCAGTAGATGGTGGTTCCTGCGCCGTGGATCCATGTCTGTAGCGAGGAGTCCAGGACGGCGGGGGTAGCCGACAACACCAGTGCGCAAGCAGTCGGACCAGCTGCGGTGAGTGCGACGGTGGGCCAGGTGGGTAGTGGGTCGCCGGGTACGAGCATCAGCGCCAGGGTCGCGGCGATGAGAATCAGAGGTCCAAGCACGGCCGGCCAGGCGGTGGTAAAGCTATGCAGGGTCGCGATGGTGACGACGAGCATCGCGGTGATGTAGGCGCCCACGATGAGCCAGGCGCCGCGGGTGCGCATGCCCAGCAGGTCTCGTATGTCTTCGTTGCCACCCCGAGGTGGCGTGATCATCACCGTTGCTCCCACTGCAGGGTGACACGGGCGCCGTTCCCCGGCGCGGAATCAATAACGGCCGCTCCGCCGACTTGGGACATGCGATCGCGGATGCTGACCGCAATGCCCAGCCGATCGGTAGGAACAGTGTTCGGGTCGAAACCGCTGCCGTCGTCCGTAACACTGACCTTTATCGTCGGGCCATCAATGGACACGGTGACACTCGTTGGTGTGGGGCTGCTTGCGTGGCGGTAGCTGTTTCTGACTGCTTCGGCCGCTGCGGCGGCGATGGTACGGACGACTGCGCCTGGAACTGGTACCGGCGACCGGCCGTGGTCGTGAATGTTGAGTCGCACACGAGGATCGGCGGTGGTGATGGTCAATCGAATGTGCGAAGCAGTTTCTTCGGCGGAGAAACTCTCAGTGGTGTCGGTGCCTTCGCGCATGGCATCGAGGTCACCGAGTGTGGCGTGTGCTTGCCGGGCCAGTTGGACGGAGTTTCCCTGGCGGGCGGCGACGAGCAGCGTCGACATGACGCCATCATGGGTCAGCTGATTGAAGCGTTGCCGTTCGGTAGTGCGCGCTTGAGCGGCCGCGGCCTCGGCGGTCACCGAATACGCTTGTGCGCGGGTGTCATCGAGGACCGCAGCAGTACGCATCCCCATCACTGCAGCGGCAAAGTACACCAGAGAAAACGCGAACGCCCAGGCGATGTCGGGGACGAGCGGACCGTTGGCCTCGGGTGCCCGAACGGCGTGGTTGATAACCGTGGCCGAGACGACCACCCCGACCAAAACAACGAACGAGTACTGCGGGGGCAGGGCCAGCGCGGCAGCGATTGCTGCCAAGCCGCAGAATAGCGAAAACCAGATGTCGGTGTTGCCGGTGAGGTGCTCCCCTGTCCACCCAAACCACCAGGTCGCGACTGCCACGACGTATCCGAGTGCGGTGATCGCAGCCGCGATCTTCAGTCGCCGGGTCGGAGCGCGCCACGCCAGGGGGCCCAGGGCCAAACCTGGTCCAAAGACACAAAGGAGTGCGGGGACTGTCCATCCCATATGCATGACTTTTAGGGATGCGGTAATCGCTGGCGTGGTCAAGATGAGGTAGGCCAGGTAACCGCAGGCGATGAACACGGCAAACTGCCGCAAAATCCGGCGGCCGGCGGTGCGGTCAAGGACCGCGTCGGAACTCTCGGTCCTCAGCGCTTGCGGCGTGTACGTCGCGGAATCGGTAGCCATCCATCCTCAATCGCTCGTAAGACCAGGTGTGACCGTGTCGGGGCCGGACGGCCCACCGCCACGTACTTTCTGCGGATGCGACCGACGTAGTCAGCGACCGTTTCCGCAGAAAGATTCATCGATTTCGCCACTCCGGCAGTGGATTCCCCGGACGCATACAGCTCGAGCACGCGACGAAGTTGCGGCGAGAGATCCACGAAATCCTCGTCGGCGTCGATCGCGGCCGCCCAGTCCACCGTGGGGGCCTCCTGCCCGGCCAATGCCGCCCGCAGCGCCGCAAGCAGCTCGTCTTCTGGCACGTTCTTGCGCAGCACAGCCCGCACACCCGCACTGGCGGCTAGCCGCACTAAATAAGCCTCGTCCCCGGAGGTGTAGGCCAGCGCGGGAATACCCACATCGAGGAGGGCCTCGACGTTAGTTTGCGGCGACGAACCATCCTCGAGTCGCAGATCGAGGACCACCAAATCCAAATCACGGGTTTGTTCCAGCAACTGCGGCACGGTGGCAGCGCCGGCGACAAAATGCAGATCGGGCTGCTCATCGAGAGTTGCGCGCAAGCCGGCCACGATGGACGGGTGATCATCGACCACACCAACCCGCCCTCGCCAACCTTCCGGATGTGACGTCATGGCCATAATCATGAACTAACGCGTCCTGACGCACCGAACAAGTCCTCATAGGGGTGGCTTCTGCAGTGCGGGGCTCGCGCTAAGCGGTTTAACCAGTGGATTGCCTGCGGCGATCATGCTGCCGTGGCTCTCGCCGCGGACACGTCATTCAGCAGACGTGAGACCCCGGCGGCATCACCTGGGCCGGGGCCTCACGTCACCACTTGAAGCGAACAACCACCTACGAACGCTTGAGCTGGCGAGACTCTGAACCCAAGCGTGCACCTCGCGTAAAGCTGGAAGCGATCGTCTGATTGAACCACTCACCTGGTCGAGACCTGGTCCTTGCGAGAGCTTTTGAACGTAATTCCCACGAGACGACTAAGTGCAACGATAAATGAGACAGAGGCATGTGCCGAGAGCGGACACGATCACGGCAGGGTCTGATTGAACAAGGATTTAGCCACTAACTGGGCGTAGGCGCGTTGGCCCTCGCTCGTCGGGTGCATGCTTTCCTCGACGTCCAATAGCCGTACTGCGTTCAACCACGGGGTACCGGTGTCACACAGACCATGTCCCTTAAAAGCAGCCGTGGGGTCCACGAACTGGACGTCAATCTTCTGTTGCCGCGCGCGTTTCACCTCGGAAGAGATCGCCGAGTTCAAGTCCTTCTGTATCCCATTCATCCATTGGGTGGTCTCATAGGAATAGCTGATAATTCCAATTGGCCCTGCGACCCTGCACACGTAATCGGGCCACGGCGACGTCTGTTTCGTGTACTTAGATTTACTGCTGCCGAATATTTTCGGATAACCCAGCACCGCGATTTTGGCGTACGGGGCGCGTGCGTGAATAGTTTCGATTATCTTGCTGATGCGAACAATATCACTATTAGGCCGCCCCTGTTGCGGATCACCGTCGGGAGCCGTCGCTGTACCTTTTCCCTTGAGCGCGCTGATTCGTGCTTGTATATCAGCGTTGAGTTGTTTGTTCTTTTTGCATCCTGAGTTGTTCAGGCAATCATTGGCGATCGGTCCGAAACCGACATCGTTTCCGCCGATAGTTAAAGTCACATACTTGGTGTCGGCGGACACATTGAGTACTTGTCCTTGCTCGCCCGGGCTCGCGTGGTTCGGTGCGTAGAAGTCGAACGTCACGGATCCGCTGCACGCGTGGAACTCGAACGGTTCTCCTACTGCGTCCGCGACCACTGGCCCGTAGGCATGCGGAGAGCGATGACAATGGTTGACGCTGGTGTCGGTGCCGGCCATGTAGTCGCCCGTACCTTCGCCGGAGGAGTAGGAGTCACCTAAGGCCACGTAGCCGCTTACGAATGGCGTAGCGCCCGCGACCACTTTCGCAAGGGTGCCTGCTACCACATCAGTGATGAACAGGTCGCCAGACTTGTTGAGGGCGAGGCCGTCGGGGTTGGCTAGGCCCCAAACGAGATCAGGTGCTGCAATAGCCCCTGGCGGCAAAATGCGCACCTTCCCGGCACTTGCGTCCGCCAGGTAGACCGTTCCGGTGGAACTGACAGCTAATCCAGTACCGAACTTGATGTCAGATAGCAGCTGCGTGGGCGAGGTGGATCCTGCGGCAAGCTTTTTAAGCGTCCCGTTACCGTTCTCCAAAAAGAACAAATTATTTTGCGAATCCATCGCAATGCCGTTAGGGCGATTTAGACCCGATAGAACGGTGGATGGAGTAGACGATCCTTTGGTGATCTTCTTTATTGTTCCGCCAGTAAATTCACTAAAGTAGATGGTTCCCTTGCTGTCGACGGCAACGCCCGCCGTATACCTGAGACCCGAGGCGAGCGTCGTGGGCTCGGCCTGCCCTGGCTTCCAGGACAACAATCTACCGTGTTCCGGGATGTAAATGACTCCAGATTTATCTCGTGTCATCCACGAAACCTCACCTAGGTTCGACAGAACTGTAGTGGCCTCCACGGCATTTTTCTTTAGCACCTTTAGAGAACCCGTACCGTTCTCAGCAAAATAAACATCACCGTTGTCCATGGCGACGACACCTGTCGGGCGATTTAGACCGCCGAGCACAGTGTTAGCCGGCTGTGTCGATAACAACCGGGCGCCAGGCTGACTGGATTGGGTAGTGGGATTCGGGTTGGCGGGCGCAAAAGGATTACCCGCTGGATCCGCGCTGGCCGCGGGAGTTACTGTCGGCCACACCGAACACGTCAGTACGGCCATCAACAACGTCAGCGCGATGATGCAACTATCGCGCAAGAACGCGTGGTCCCTCTTCATACTTGCCTATCTCCCGTCAGCTTCGTTTAACGCTCACAGCGAGTCTGGCAGTTGGGACAACATCTGACTGTCATACGTGTGGCCCACAGCAACAACAACTTTCATCGAAACATTGAGGCATTTGGCCACCCAGCGATGCGATACCAGCAATCAGGAAAACCCGGCGTAGAGCTGCCGCTTGGACCAAACCAGGCCCAGTTGCGTCTAAGTGTTGGTGGCGACCACGCGCTGTCGGTAGCCTTTGTCCGTGACTTCTCATCGCCCGAGCGCAGACCGGTACCAGCTTGTGGTGGCAGTACGTCAACTTGCGATGGACGTTAGCCGCAGTGCGGATTTTCTCCGGGCGTGCACGCCGTTGGGCCTGACGGCGGCTCGCACTCCGAAGAGCCAGTAGGTCGGATAAGCGAGCCTCGGGACGTCGGGTCAAGCCGGTACAGATTCATGCAATCGGGCGATACACGGGCTCTCTCACTACGGCTTAGGATGCCGCTCATGGTCCGGGGTGATTGTGGGCTTCAGACAGCATCTCCCGTCCGAGCACGACCGGCCAGATGCGGACGCGTGCTAACGCGTTATAGCTTCCGCGACGAGGAGAGGGGTGTAACTCGCCACATGTTCGGTTTCAGCAGAAAACGGAGTAGAAGGTCCGACCCGATATCCTCGCGGCCTCGGCGTGCCAGTCCCGTTGATGAGGCGGCGGGAGCGATACCCGACTACCACGACGTAGCGGTTGAGAGCATTCGCCGCTCGGGCGTTGACGCATCGACGGTCAACATCAGTGCTCTACGAGAGGAGATTGCGGTCGCAGCACGTACCCAGCTCGAAAGATGGGCGAAGCCCTTTCCCGAGCTGGGCCCGGGTCTACACGCGCTGCTCGAGCGGCCCGACTACTCGGCCACACGGTTGACGGAGTTTCTTCCCGGTCAAGCAAGCGCGAAGTCCGTCGCCATTTACAACCTCCACGCCGAATCGATGCGGGATCAGATACCACAGAGGTTTAGCAACGCACTAACTCCGCGGTAACTTTCTCGCGAGCTAGTCGTACCGGACCTTTGTTTTCCGCGCAGCGGCGGACTGTCGATAAGTGAGTTCGATCTAGGCGCGAATGACTAGCCGGTGAATCCCAGGGCCCGCACGATGCGTTACGTAAAACGTGGGGGGGTTACGACTCACAGCCGAAGTCTGGCTGCAAGCAGGATCTCTCGACTGATACGGCGATAGATTCTTGTTCGCAGTGGGACTCGCTGCGGGGGATCGTTGGTATCGGGCGCACCAGCGCCCGTGGCTACACTCTCACCATCTGGCTGGTGTTCTGTGCGGCTGCCTTGTGAGCTGTTCACGTGCCAATTCCTGTTCTCGTGCAGTGGATAAGTGCTGGGCCCGACTTACGCCGGCCCGCCGCCCACAGCGTCTTGGCCGGGCGTGTACGGAAATACAAAGTTGTAAGACCCAGCACCATATGTGCCCGGCGCAGTGACGGTGGACTGCGGCTTTTTCTTGGTCCCGCCGCACATAACGTTCACCGTGTAGTCCCCTCCCCCATAGGTTGTGAAAATGAACTTCGACGTGTACCCCTTAGCTGGCCCCGACGTCGAGGAAAGCTTGGGGTTCCCTGCCTGAAGGTCGTTGTAGATGTATACGTCAACAGGTTTAGTGCGCCGTTTTTGGGGGTCGATACAACTCAGCGTTCCAGTGATGGAAACCGGGTCGGAGTCGACCACCGCCACAGTGTCATGTCGCTGTGTGAGATCCTTCGACCTTGCGTCTTTGCAGGAAAGATCAATATTGTAGGTTCCCGGTTTTAGGCTCTTGGTCGTCCAGTCACCAAAGTAGTCACCGTCCACCCCGAACTTAATCGTGGTTTTAGTTGCCACTTTCTTGATCGACTGGTTAGTGACGGTGGCGGCGCATGTCGGCTTTGCTTTACCGTCGTCACCTCCCGCGAGTCGTACCCGAACGTACAACTTGCTCCCATATTCAGAGGGAACATCGTGGTAGTAGCCATTGTCGTCTAGGAACGCGTACTCAACATCCATAATTTGAGGAGCGGCCAACGCTTGCGCGGGAGTCAGCGTAAGTAGTGCTGTCACGGTGACGATCGCGGCAGCTGCGAATCGGGCAGGACGGGTCCATCGCCGGAGTAAGCGCATCTTTTCTCCTTGGTGCGATCCATGCCGCATTTCGATCGGTCGGACGGACGGGAGCCACGTCGGAAGTGCTGCGCCCGCCCAGGCGAGACGCCGAGGTTCACGGCCTTAATCAGCCTTTCGAACTACTCAGCTCAGGAGCAAGAGTTCATTCGTATGAACCACACGCTGCTCGTGCCGGAGTCGAGGTGCTCGTAGCAGCGTCGCCCCTCATGCAATGGGTCGGTCAGCTCGCTCGGCAAAGAGTCGACGGACCTGGTGGGTGCGGGTGGCCGGGTCATAAGTACGGGCGGGAACCCAGAACAATAAGTACATAGCGCGCGCGACCCACACACCGACGTGTGAGGAGAGCGTCTTTCGCCCGTGCAGCTCCCACGTCCGAAGATTCGCTGCTGTGAACTTCCAATACAGTCGCCGGCTGGTCAGCATCCGTCGACCCGATACTTCGACTGCCATGCCACTCACTAACGCAGCCTTTAGGTTTTCGGCCTGCAGCGCCAGCGAAATGTCGAGATCTTCCCACAAGTTTGGTTCGTCATGCAGGTGGGGCTGAATCTGATGCCACGCACCTTTTCGTATGGCCATATTTGCGCCGTAGACGCCAAACGCGTCCTTGAATCCGCTGCCGGAATCTGTGCCACTCGACTGGGCTGCGCGGTTCATGAGCCATTTATGCACTCCCTGAAGAGGCATATCATACTGACTGAATGGTCCCATCGCGGCTGCGTAATCGGAGTTAACATTAGCGAAGAAGTCCGCGATCGCTGCGGCCCATCCAGGACACACACGCGTGTCCGCGTCGATACGCGCGATGATTTCGCTTGACGCAGCGTTCATTCCCGCATTCCGGGCTGGGATAACACCCTGACGCTGCTCCTTGATGATGATCAATCTCTCGAACAGTCTTTGCTTACTTTGTGCCACGTCTGCGGTTGAGTCCGTCGACATATTGTCAACGACGATGACTTCGGCAATGCTTTGGCTCTGCGTGGCCAGACGGTCGAGGCACTCGCCCAGTGAATCTTCCTCGTTATACGCGGGTATGACTACTGAAATTGACACAATACATCCTTCGTTTGAGAGGGTGGTCAAACCGCAATACGCGCGGCGATCTCAGTCGCTTCACCGAAGTCCGTGGCTAAATAGACGTCGGGTGCATGTTGAAGGTAGTCCTTGTAGGCAAGTGACAGCTTTTTATTAGCGTTATCGACCATAACTACCGGTTTTCTCATCAGTATTCCGAAAACGGCAGCGTGAAGCCGATCGGTAACCACCACGTTGCCCCGGGAAATGATGGATATGGCGTTACGGAGAATGATGTCTGCTTGCTGCTCGTACAGGCTTAGCAAAGCCGGTGTCACCGGCTGCCGCACGGGACGTAGCCGATGTACACTGCGGCTAAACCACGTTGCTGGCCACCACTTCAAGTTATCAACAATGGTCGCATGCCAGTCGCATACGTAGCCGCGCGAAACAAGGCTCCGCGGCAACGCGTCCTTGCCGTGAACTGACTCGCTGTCTTTGCGCTTGAGCACCACGTATTCGTGACTAGCTGTCGCTGTTGGCTCGAGATATCCCGCCCCAAACGCCGCATCGGGGCAGAACAGTACGCGGTTGTCTGGAAACAGGTTGACGGCCTTTTCATATCCAGGGGTGTCACGCATCAGGAGTGTGAGGTTGGGATGCTGTGCGTATAGACGCTGCGTCCGAGCGAGAGCATCTTTGTCACGAAACTCCATCGTCTGTGGCATTTGAATTACTGTCCGGTCCGGGTTGTCCGCGATAACCTGCTCACGGAATAACTGAAACGCTGCGTACCGGTCACCGAAGTTTCCGCCACCGTGCAGGAGGAGTGGTCCGTGTGGCACGGCATTCGTCATCGCGGCTTTGTCATAAGTTCGGCGTGTGCAGATATATTTCACCCCGTCGCTTAGCTCGGCTGCATATGACATTTCGCCTCGGTAAATGAGAGTATCGCCAGCGTTGAAATGCTGTGGGTAATCAAGAAGAGCCACCGGCTGACTGCGTTGTAGCAACGGAGTCAAAACCGACCGCGTCTGATCCTGCAGTGTTGTCGTAAGCGACTCGCCCATAGTTACCCATCTCACTGGTAGTCGTGGCACCACGCATCGAAATCCGATCAGCGGCCATGCGCCGGCCACCGGCGCGCCTAAACTCTACTGATCCAGTGATGAGTTCGCGAAACAAGTCCCGGCAAGAAGCATATTCATCTATTCGTATGACCCCGCGCGGTTGGGGGCTCGACGACAACACACTTCGATGGGCGGCCCTTTGTGAGTTCTCTTACGCGTAGCGCCAGTTTTGCGACCGTTGATGGTGTTCGCCGCGTGATGTCTCAATACAAATCAGATCTCGCTCCGCTCGCGATACGCCGACCTGCCGCGACAACGGCAGCATCGATGAAGGGTCCGGATGGTCCCTGGCGCCACGGTCTGCGCCTCGTGGTTCTACTGCTGAACGTTTAGGTGGGTGCCGACCCGGACCGGTCGGGGGCGGTCGAGCGCGGCACCCGGTGCACTTAGTGCACTGAAAGTGTGCGCGTCGGCACTTCGGTTGTCCATCGTGCGAACGCCTGAATGTTCCGCGACGGGTGCACGCATCCGGTTCGGCCAGGCCGCCACGTCTCAGGATTAGGGAAATGAACGCTTAGACGCTGCGGCGCAGAGGGTGTCGGAGCCGGTCATACCAACGGGGGCGGACGAAACTGGGGCATCGACACAGGCTGCAATCGAGTCCGCGGCGGTGATGTTCATGGGCTGAAAGTGGGTGTTGGCACCGCACACACGCGTTTGACATCTTTTCACTCCATGAACGATCCCTTGCCCCGGGTCAAGAGTAGTGCGCTTGAGTCGAGGGCCGCTAGACGGTGAGCAGTTGCGGGATTAGACGTCTCGTTCTTTCGGCGCGCGGCCTGGTCCTGCAGTGACTATGTTGGTTGCATGGCTAAGAAGACTGTCGTGCAGTATTACGACGATTTGGACGACAGCGCACTCGATAACGACGACCTCCACACCATCGAATGGACGTGGAGCGGAGTGGATTACGCCATCGATACGAGCACGGCCAACTTGGAGAGGATCGAGGGTGGAGCAGTGTCTGTTGCGACTTTACTGTCGCGATCCACTCGGGTGGGTGGGCGTCGTCGCTCTACGGCTCCCAAACACCGTCGTGCCATTGGTGTGACGGGCGCCCCTGCTGTAGATGATTCAGTGAGTGCGGTGAGGCGGTGGGCACGCGAACAGGGGTATGACGTCGGTATTCGAGGCCGGATTCCAAAGGAGATTGAGGATGTCTACCGCGAAGCGCATGCATAGAACGGATACTGATCCGGTAGTTGCGCTACGCCGTGACGACGAGCAGTCCCGAGTGCTCCGGCATCGGCCCTACCCCTTCTAGACTGTCTCAGTGACAGAACCAGGCGCGGCGACAACGGCGGCTACAGATGACGCGGCCGGCCAGAACCTTACAACAAACTTTGTTGCCGTTGTTGCAGCAGGCGCCATAACGGGGCTCCTCGGTCTCGTTTTCTGGGCCGCTGCTGGCCGGTTGTATCCGGCCAGCGAATTGGGTGCTGCGTCGGCCTTGATTAACACTGCAGTCATGTTAGCCACGCTTTCGAGTAGTTCGGTGGGAGCTCTGTACGAGCGGTTCCTACCCCTGGCCCACGGGCGGACCCGCAGCGTCATCCGCGTCGGTCAGCTAGCCGTTGCAGTGTTTTCGGTAGGCGCCGCTGCTCTCATTCTTCTTATAGGCCCCACCGCCAAACTCCTCACAGGCGGCACCGAAGTCTTTGCGTTTCTTGCTTTTTGTGTGGTGACAACCTCGTTCGCGCTCCAAGATCACATCGTCACCGGGCTGCAAGTTGCTCGCTGGAGCGCATACAAGAACGTTTTCCACTCGGTAGGCAAGCTGGTGATACTCGTTGGCTTCGCGGCGTTTTCCACAAGCGCTTGGGCGATCATCGGGTCATGGTGGATCCCCGCCGTTGTCGGGTTCGCAGTCCTGGCAGTAGTTGTCCGCCGCCGCATCATACGGACCGTGGATCTGCAGCGGGCCGCAGAGCTTCCCGGCGTGCGAGAACTAGGGTCATATTTCGCTGGCTCGGTCGGCATTCTCGCCGTCGGCACGGCAGTACCGCTGGTTGTCCCGCTGTTGGTCGTCGCTCACTTCGGGGTGTCAGAGAACGCCTACTTTGCAGTGGCCTGGTCAATGGTCAGCGCAGCCGTCATCGTCCTTCACATGTTGATCGGCCCCTTCGTCGCTGAAGCGGCCAGCGCCGAACCCACCCAGCAACTAGCGCTGCTCAAACGGTTTTCCCTCCTATTGGGCGCTGCGGCTTGTTTGGGAGCGGTGGGTCTCGCGGCCGTCGGGCCGTTCATCCTCGGGGTGGTCGGCGACGACTACCGCTCGAACGGTGCGGTCCTGCTGTACTACGCTGCCGCAGTTCTGCCCCTGACGTCGATCTACATCATCTACCAAGCGTTTGCGCGAGCTACACGCCGACTACGACATGCTGTCGCGATACAAATCCTGAACGCAGCCATCATCCTCGGCGGCATCTCACTGAGCACGAGCGGAAAGAGTTTGGCAGAGGTGGGCCGATGGTTCCTGGCAGGCGAGCTCGTATCTGCGGTTCTTTCACTCGCCGCCCTCGCTGTTAGCGTCACCAGGACGCGTACGCGGAACCGGAAGTCCGGGAACTAGCGACCGAGCGCGCTGGTTGTCGCCCGTGTAAATAGGCGGTTAATGAACACCCTGGTTTAGCCAAAGGTCATCCCTGGCGCGTTCGAATGTTTCAAACTGATCTTCAGCGTCAGTAACGAGACAGTGCTAAATATAGGACTGTCCGTTTTTGAGATCGCAGAAGACAGAGGCCGCCGTACCATGATTCGACGTCTGTTAGTCAACGCCAGTAGTTTGCTCGTTGCGGTCGCCCTGACAGCGGCGATGCTCGCGTGGAGCGCGCAAGCCTCGCCTGCGAGCGCGGCGACCTGCACGGCCAGCGCCGGAACGACGGCCGCTCCCCGCGGCAACATCACCGCCTGGCCGGGATGGCGCCAGATTTTTGTCGACGACTTCAACCGGTGCGATCTGGGGTCTTCGTGGGGTAAGTACTCCGGCCAGCCAGGAGGCAACCCCCACAGCTGGTGGGACCCTTCACAAGTAAGTGTCAGTGATGGCAAGCTGCGGCTGGGATCGACCCTGCAGAACGGACGCTGGCTCACCGGCGGCGTCTCCAATCACACCGTGGCCCAGCAATACGGCAAGTGGGAGATGAGATTCCGAGTCGACAAGAGCGACGAGGTCAGCTTCCACCTACTGCTCTGGCCCAAGAACGAAGTCTGGCCACCAGAAATCGACTTCCTCGAAAGCGTCGACGGCACACGGGCCACCGCTTCGGCTGCGGTGCACTATCGCAACACCAACGGCAGCCAAGGTCGAGTGATGCAAGGCGTCAGCGGCGACTTCAGCCGGTGGAATGTAGTCGGTGTCGAGTGGGGCCCAGGCATCGTCCGGATGACCATGAACGGCAAAATTTGGAGCGAGTGGTCCGATGGTCGGGTACCAGCGACGCCGATGTGGCTCGGCGTGCAACTCGAGGCTGGCGCGTGCCAGCGCATCGCAGAGTGGAACCTGGGCACAACCTGCCCGCGAGCAGGCACACCCAGCAACGCTGCAATGGAAGTGGACTGGGTCAACGTGTACGCACCTGGCTGGTGACTGTGATGGCGGCTGGCGCAATGCGACCTAGATAGCGTTAGAGAAAATCCGATACGCGGTCAGAAGACCAGCGCCGGCCAGCACCACTAGCAGCAGCACGAACAGCAGCTTAGCCACCGCGTCTCGCCCAAACCTGCCTTCATGGGGCACGCTGACTTCCCGCCAAACCATCATGGCCACGAAGAGCACTCCGGCAATGCCAAACAGCACGTGGCTGCCGTAGATGCGGATGCCCCAGGCCACTCCAGCGAACAGACTCAAGATCCACGATTCGAAAACGGCAAACATCTAGGCCACCTCGATCGATGGCACGTCAGGTCGCTTCAGGACGACGATTCCGTTGCCGCGGTACATGACTTCAAACTCTCCGCTGTCCAACAGTTCTTTGACCTCGTTGTCCAGGCGTGAGCCGGGGTAGCCGTACTGGTACATCAACGCTGATCGTGTTTGATCCGACGTGAACACGTAATCGGGGTTCTCGTCGAGGGTGCAAGCAACCAGATCATCGAGGCACTCCAGCGATCCCACGCGGCTGATGTCGACCTCGGTGAACAGGCGTGGTCCAACCACGGTGGGCGATGGGCCCCACGCCATGATGGTGGTATCGGTGGGCGCTCGTTGCAGAAGATGCGAGCCGATCCTCTCTTGCGCCTTGCGGGTGTATTCGAACGATGTGTTGAGTCCACGATTGGCAGTCAGCACGAGCGACAACAACACCAGTACTGCGGTGGCACCAGTAGCCACTGCGCCGTATCGCAGGCGGGATGAAGACCGCCGACGAGAAGAGTTCGGGATCGATGCGCCACCGACGCCGAGAGGCTGGTCAGCGACCGTTCTCGGCCCCCGCTGTCCAGCCAGCTTCCTGTACAGACGTGCGACCGCGTAGGCGGCCAGAGGAGCCAGGAAGGGTGAGGACAGGACGAAGCATCGGATGATTACTTCGCCGCCGTAACTTTGAACGAGTACCAACCCGCCCGGGCACGCTGCGAGCAGGCCGATAAGTAACCATCCTCGCTGGCGGCGGATCATGATCCATCCGGTCACGGCCACGATTGCGAGAACTCCAGAGGTGAGCAACCGCAGATACTGCATGTTCTGGTAGGAGGGATCAGCGCCTAGGCGGTCAGCAACTCCCCCACCCACAGCGCTCTGCACCTGTCCAACATCGCCCAGTAGGTAGTGGATGTGGCCGATCCAATAGTCCGATGCGCCGAAACTGAACCACGCGGCGAACAGCACCAGCGCAACCAGCCACAATGATCGGTAGCGAGTTGCTCCGAGTACGGAGAAGATCAGCAGCGACGCGATCGTCACGATGGGTGTGAGTTGGTGTGCCACAACCATGGCCGCTAGAACCACGACGATGACGGCTTCGACGGCTAATGTCCATCCCGGCCCACGGCCCCACACCCGTCCAGGGGTTCGACGCACGACAGTGAGAAAACGGATCCGGCTGGGCGCGCGGTGTCGTGAGATACGACGGGTGGGAAGCCTGCTGGCTTTGTACTGCCACAGCAGGAGGGCAACGATTGAGGTGTACATGAACGTCGCTGTGGCTTGCGGTGCGAAATAGTCTTGCTGGTACCAGTTGAAGTAGCTGTAGATCAGGACTCCGAGCCAGGCAATCTTCGGTCGGGGACTGATGAATCGCCCGATCAACAAAAGCGGCGCAATCATGGTCAGCTCGTTGACCACCGGCGCCCACAGCAAGAACGGATCTGCAGTGGCGAATCCGGCGGCTTCAACCATTTGACCGGCGCCAGAGAAGAACCCGGCCCAGCTAAAGCGTGCGTCCGAGGGCGGCGGGAGTTGACCTGCAACGGTGAGTATCTCAATCAGACCGCGATGGACAAAGGCTGTGGGGAATGACGCAGCGTTAGATGCCAGGGCTGTGAGCATCGCGGTGATCACGACGACCCCGGTCACGACGACCAATGCCAGGGGAACGTCGATCGCTGTGCTGGTAAGTAGCCGTACAACTGCAACGTTGATCAGCAGCAGCGCGATGACGTAGTACGGGCCGACGTGGGTGATGATGCCGGTAGCATCGGCTGCCTCGAGGTCAAGGGATCGGACGGCCAGAGCAAAAAAGACCAAACTTGCCCCGACAACAGCAAGCCACGGGAGACGCAGTTTCCATACTTCCCAGGAACCTCGGGGTATCCGAATTCCTGGGCCCCGGGGCCCAGCGATTGTGAGTAGCCCTGCCAAAGCAAGGCACAGGGCGACGGCGGCCACGGTCAGCTGCACGGGGATGGGGTGCCACCATGCCAGGACAATTTGTGTTTGCCCGGTGAGAATTGTGGTCGCCAGTGACAGTGGGCCGGCCACCACAATGGTGAGGGCAACACCGGGTAAACGCAGCATCGCTGCGATGGGAAGGCCTGGCAGCGTGTAGGTTGCCACGACGATGACGATCGCGCGCACCGGTGCGGGGAGCAGTGCCTGTTCGCCGGCGGCGGATAGAAGTGTGACGCCGATGGTGCACAGTGCGACCACGAGGGAAAGCCACAACGCTCGACGAGTTAACGGCGACGTGCCGTGACGACGCGGTTGAGTTTGTGGCCGGGTCGGGGGCTGGGTAACCCAGATCGGGGAAGTCACGACGTCACTGTGCACGTGGGGCGCCCCGACGTGTACGGATCACCGTGGCAATCGAGGACTGCGCGTAGGCGGCTGGACCAGCGATGTAGCCACGAAGTTCGGTCCATACCAACGACCGGGGCATGGACTCTGGACGGTGGGCGTTGCGGTCAGAATCGTTGCGCAGAAGGTATCGGCCGCCGGCGGGGACGCGTTGGAGGACAGGGATCAAGGCTCCTGTGACCGCCAATTTTGTTAGTACTGCTGACATTCCGACCCCATAGCCGAACATTTGGTCGCTCAACGCTTGCATATCGGGACGGTGGTGGTGACCAACAACAGCTTTCGGCTGGTAAACGATGGTGCAACCGGCTTCCAGAATGCGTCGGAACATGTCGAGGTCTTCACCGCCACGGGTCGGTGTGCCTGCGCCCAATACTTCGTCGAAGCCGCCGACGAGGTCGATGGTGGACCGGTGCAGACAGACGTTATTGCCGCTGCCGACTTCCCCGCAGGTGTACGGAAAGAACACACTGCTGTCTGGGGCCTCGCCGAGGGTTCCGACCAGGGGGCTCGTGCCGGTGGTCCACACCAGTGGTGTCTCCCCTTTGTCGAACACGCCGGCCTTCTCGAACCACTGCTGTTCGATGGTGTCCATGTCGATGCCGACAACTCGTCCGGTGACCGCGTGCACGGTATTGGTGTGATCTGCCACGAAGGTGGCGATCAGAGCGCCAATCCAGTCCGGCATCGGGTTGGCGTCATCATCGGTGAAGGCGATGAGTGTCCCGCGGGCATGGGCGATGCCGGCGTTGCGCGCTGCAGACACTCCTTTGATGGGTTGGGCGACGATGGTCAGTCGTTCATCGTGGACATTCTGGAGGACCTTTTGGACGCGGCCGGTGTGAGGACTGTTGTCGACCACGATTACCTCGAGGGGACTGTAATCCTGTGACAGCAGGGCCTGAACGGTGTCGGCCAGAGTGTCGCGGCCAATAGATGGGATGACGGCCGACACCAGCTCGCCCTCGCGAACGGCAGTCCGGGTGGGGGCGAGGGTCGTGGTGGCGTTGGAACGGCGACGACTGGAACGGAGTGTTCGCAGGAGCCGGCCACTGATCATGCCCCAGGCGGTAACAAGGAGCCCCGCGAACAGCATGACGAGGCGGCTGGGAGCTGCTGCGTCTCCCCGTCCTGTGGCGGCAATGCCGGCAGCTACGGCTCGGGTTAGCGTGTGCAACACGTACGCCTTCTCTGACGACAGACTTGCTTCGGTCCCAGCGATCCCGGCCAGTACCGCTTTGGATCTGCCTTCGTGGAGGCATCTGCTGGTGAAGTACTTACGGGTTTGGCGGCTACGGGGAACAAAATGATCGACGGCGAAGTCGACGTCACGCACGATGGTCGCCCCGGCTATCTCGCGTCGGATGGCGATTCCCATGGCGGTTTCCTCGCACCCGGCGGGCAACGTTCCTACCCGTCCGAGTTCGGTGACGAACCCGCCGGCTCGCAGCAACGACTGTCGACGGCAGGCCATAGCTGCTCCGATGGGGTTGCGAATGGCGGCGCCGTGGTCAGGCAGACCGGTGTAGTCGCAACCAACTACCCACCCGAACTCCGGAGGGAACCATGGTGGTGCCGTTCCGCCCTCCCACGTTGGGTGGACGGCCCCACCGATTGCATGCACGTTCGGTGCTTGGAACCGCGATCGAAGCGCCTCGAGTGAGCCGCTACGACAGACCGCGTCGTCGTCGATGAAAACGACGATGTCCTTTGTTGATGCCGCTACCCCGGTGTTGCGTGCACCCGATAGTCCTTGCGCGTGGTCGTTTGGCACGACGCGAAGCTGTTCGGAGACTAGCGGGGTAATCTGCTCGAACAGCTCATCATTGTGATCGATGACCACAATGATGTCGTCGGAGTCGTGGAGTTGGGTTCGTGCGCTGGTGATGGCCGCAGTCAGCTGCTCCAGTCGATCCAGTGTGTAGGCGCACACGACAACAGAAATCGACACAGGGGCGGTCATTGAGATCCTTTAACTGCTTTTTGATAGAGCAGGGCGAACGCGTCAGCACGTTGCTGTATGCGATAAGTCTTTTCGGTCGCCGCGCGCGCATTGTTACTGAGTCGCTCGGCAACTGGTCGGTTGGTTACCAGGATTCGTAGGGCGTTGGCGAAAGAATCGGCATCGTCAGTTCTCGCTATAAGCCCGGTTTCATCATGGCGAACGAACTCGGGCAATCCTCCACTGTCGCTGGCGATTACGGGACAGCCGGTTGCCTGGGCCTCCAGGGCAATCAGACCAAAGGGCTCATCGACTGACGGTACGAGCACAGCATCTACAGAGTTAAGCAGTCGTGAGACATCGGTCACATGGTCGAGAAAGGTGTGTGCAGATCCGAGGCGCTGTTGCGCTAGTTGGCGCATCTGTTGTTGGTAGTCGCCGGAATCCTCCCCTGGCGCACCGACGAGCGCTAGGTGTACGTCCAGGTCTGCGTGCCGCAACTGGGCCACCGCTTCAATCGCGGTGTGCAGACCCTTGTTCGGATCTTGTCTGCCAATCACCGCGCACAGAAAGCGGGTGGGATTGCCGTCGCTGAGTAGTTGGCGCACGTCGTGATCATGGCTCGGTGATGGATGGAACCGGTCCCCGTCGACCCCTTGATGGATGACAGAAGTCCGTCGTTGGGCCGTGGAGGTCAACTGCCTCTTCACTGCACGACTGACGGCCACGCTGTGTGTCGCCGTCGACACGGCCGCGCTCACCGCGTGCCGGCCGGGACCTTCTGGGACTAGGTCATGAAGCTCGAGAACGACCGGTGTGCGGGTCAGCCGGCCCGCTATGGCGGCATCGATATGGCTGAAGAGCCAGTTGGAATGGATGACATCAAAATCTCGGGCTGCTCGTCCGATGGCTCGTACCGACGCCGCCGTTCGCGGTACTTGGCCGGCGATCTGTCGCACAGGCAGGTATCCGGATTTCCCGCTGGGCCGAAATCCCGACCGCGGAGCCATCTCGAGGGGCAAGTACCACAATCCGGCTTTGGTCCACCACTGCTGCAGAGCAGTATCCGGGGGACCAGCCAACGTCACGTGGATATTCATTGCCTTAAGTGGCAGGGCGAGATTGCGGAGGCTGTGATCAGTGCCAACTGGTTTCTCCGACAACGTCAACGCAAGAACATCTAGCAACAAAGACTCCGTGTTCGGCGATCGCGGGACCGGATTGTGGGCGATTGAAAGTGATCCTGAGCACGCAGCAGCCCTTGTGCCGCGTCGTGGCCAACATAGCAATACACTCCATCTCGCACCTGATGGCCGATTCAGTGTGTGAAAGTTCTCCGTTGACCTGCGCCCCGTTGCGCCGACTCTAAGGGTGTTGACCCATGGCCGATCGCACGCCATCTACGACTTATCGCGTTTCGAATCTCGATGTTGCGCGCGCTGGATCATGGACTCTGTCCGCATACGGGCCCGTTGAGTTCGGTGGGCGAGAGGGGCTGATTGCGGCCTTGGAAACGCTGTCGCGCAGCGGCCCCCAGGGCCGCGTCGGGTTGGTCGCTGACCCAACGACGACGAAATGGCGCTTCGATCCTCGGCGGTTGCTTCGCTCAATTACCGAGATTGATCCAGTCAGTGATGAGGACTTGTCCGCCACCATGACGCGATTGATCGCTGAGCGGGACACGTCTTTGCCGATCTGGGTCACCATCGCCGGTGATCGGCTGTTTGTGTTCCTCGAGCATGGACTGGGCGACGGCCGGTTGACGTTGGACCTGAGCCTTGCGTTGACAGATGCCACTCGTGCCGGCGTCATACCCGCTTGGCAGCAGCAGCCGCCGGCTCGGGCGCGCGCGCTACCTCAAGCTCTGCTGGGAGCGATTAAGGCCAACCCGCGGCTGCCTCTGGAGATAACGAAGAAGTCGCCCGTCGAGCAGTCGCAGCCAGCGACGGTCCCGTGGACCCCCGCCCCGACTGCCGCCTATGCGCGTGGCACCGCTGACACGCTCGCGGAATTGGCGGCGTGGAAAAAATCCAACAACTTGAAGACGTCGACGGCCGCATTGTTGATGGCGGCCAAAGTGCGCGCGTTGCGTGAAGTCGGTCTTGACCCGTATCGAACGGTGCACATTCTGTTTGATGGCCGGCGGTACCTACCGCAGGAGGCCCACGTCCTGTCGAACTTCGCTGCGGGTTTGGAAGTGCCCCTGGACAATCCGGGCGATCCACTGCAGTTGGCCGCTGCTATGCGATCGGTAGCGGCGCAAGGCAGACCCGCTGCGAACCTCGCGGTCACTGCCGCCAAGGTGGCCATGAGTCGTCGCCTGACCCGGTCGCACAACGCTGATGCCGGACCATCGCAGGCGCCGGCATCTCCTCGTCCGAAGATGGCGTTCACTGACATGGGTAACGCACCACAACTCGAAGCTATTGGGTGGACGACCACTGATCCCGCACAGCGGCAGTACTGCGCCATGGTTGACTCCCCCACACCTGAGGCAGTGACCTTCACCAGCGGTCGATTGACCGGTGGGGCCACCGACACAGCATGCTTTCACCACAACGTGTTCTCTGCCGACGTGATTCAGAAGGCAATGACGAACGCTGTCTCTGACCCGGTACGGCTGCTGTCAGCCAAGGATCTTTAACAATGTCCGCACCCCGCCATCTACATCCGGGGACGCCACCACGGATACCGGGTGCAGCGCGTGTGGCCGCCATCTTATGGATATCGATGCTGCAGGTCTTCGTTGTCGAGACGATCGTGATCGCCGGGTGGCGTGGAAGATATTCGCGGAGCGGACAATTCATCAGTGAACTTGGCACCGGTCAGTGCAGTGCACTGGCCGGTTGTGTGAACTTATCGTGGCTGATGAACGCGTCGATCGCTGTGGCCGGGCTGTCGTTGGCGGTGGGCGCGATCTGTTGGGCGCGAAGCGGTGCACTCGATGCCGTGGTGGCAGCTCTTCTGGTTGTTGGCGCTGCCGGCTTGGTCGGATTGGCGTTTTTACCTTTGGACTCACATGTCGTGCTTCACTCGCTGGCTGCGAACATCTTCTTTGCTTCCACACCGGTTACGTTGGTGATCGCGAGCGCTCACGTGGTGCGTCAAACCCGACCGTCACCCGCCGGGATCGTGGCCTTACTGTTTGGGCTCATCGCCAGCTCAAGTTGGGTGGTCCACGCCTCAGGTCTGGCCGAAACCAACCTCGACGACGCTCGTGGTCTTGTGCAGCGGTTCCTGGTGTATTCGACTCTGCTGAGCATCGTGGCGTTGGCGTGCGCCCTGTACGGCGCGGCCCGGCAGGCACAGCCCCGAATTGCATCGCCCCCCAGCGTGTACTCAGGTCCGCGTTGGCCCACGGAGCAAGCGCCACAACGGAATGATCAGGAGCGTCGCTGACACGGCTTCACCAGCGAGGTATGCATAGCCTGCGCCGGCAATGCCCAGGTCGGCGACCAGAATGAACGCGCCGCCAATGGCGCCGAGTGCAGCCAGGACTCTGCCGACGATTGCGAGACCGAGTCGCTGGCGCAACCGAGCCAAGGCGGCATAGAAGATGTTGATCGCCATAAACGGCAACGTAGCCGCACCCAAAATCAGCAGTGTCATGCCCTGCGAGCGGTAGTCCTGGCCGAGGTAGCTCAGGAGGAATGGTCCAACCAGCACGAGCGCCGCGGCTCCGCCGACGGTGATCACCACGATCAACGTCGCAAAGGTGCGAATGAGTTTGGGCGCGTTCGTAAAATCGGTGGCCACCTCAGCCACGAACGGGCCAATGAGCATGGCCATCAAGATGAAGATCGCGCCCACCATGGCCCAGGTCACCGCGAAGTACGCGTTCGCTTCTGTATCGAGCAGAGCGACGATCGCCAGCGGCACGACGGTGGGTGCCAGCGAGTTCAGAGCCACCAATACGTACGAGGACACGAAGTAACGCGCCAGCTCAGGTCGCGAGGGAAGCGGTCCGATCGCCGGTGACGAGACGGTGGCCGGTTTTCCCGCACGCCGATACAGCACAGTCAGAAGCACAGCTACGGCGACCGCCGCCGGAACCATCCACGACAATACGATTGTGTCCGACTGAGTCACACCGAGTATGCCCAGGACGCTGACCATCACCAATTTCGCGGTGGCATGCGAGATGTTCTTCGCCGCCGCCCACCTTCCCACGCCCAATGCGTTCGCCAACTGATCAGACAGGCTGAAGTAGCCCAGGACAAGTACCCACAACGCGACCGAGGCGATCTGCCAGGCCGAGGTCAGCACACCTCCGATGAGATACAGACCGGCACCCAATACCACCCCGACAGCCAACGCTGACAGACCGGCGGTAGCGAACCCACCCACCGCGTAGGTTCTACGGCGGTCGCCGGTCAATGGCAAAAACCGCTCAAACATCGCGCCGATCGACAAGTTCGACAGCGCAGAACCCGCCACGCACGAGGTGATAACTGCCGATGCTGCACCCACAACCGTCGGTTCGAACAGCTTCGCAATGGCCGCCCAGAAAATGAGGCCGAGAGCGGCATTGGCGAGTGCGGCAACCACCAGGGATACCGAGTTGATCGCCAGATTGCGTGAACCACCGGGCGGCCGCAGTTCGTCAGCGCTACGAGTTGGCGGCGCACTCGCCGGATAGGGCAACTTCGGTGCAGCTAGATCGTCGTTGTTGTCGTCAAGCCGGCGATGGCGGCCGCCGACATCGGCGGGTCTAGTTTTCACTCCGCGCCAAACGTAAAGCGTCGTTCCAGCTGTCGGCGAATGTGACTGGCGCCCCCAACGGTTCGAGCCACGTGTGGTGGTAGGCGCGCAACTTGCCGATGGCGTTGTCGACCGCGATGACGCGCCGACCGATATGCAATCCCAGAATCATCGCGTGTAGGCGGTCGGTCACGATCGTCTGCCCTTTGGACAGGTAGGCCACCCCGCGAGACACTCGGCGCTGCGCGATACGGGTGTAGACCGCAGGGGGAACGTGGCTAAAGGCCGACCGTCCGGCCGGTACCCGGTAGGTAGCCGATCGTGCGCCCCATGCCAGCCATTGCAGGCGGTCATCGCGTAGCCAGTCGCGGTTGCCTTGAAGATCAGTCGTCTGCGCGGGAGGGGCTTCGCGGTCTGTTCGCCGCAGGATCTGGACAGCTTTGACTGGGGGCGGAACTGTAAGAGGGGCGATGCAGTGTGCGACGTCAGGCACCAGAATTGCCGCGGGGTCCAGGTCTCGCATTCGCTCGAGGCTGAACTCATCGCGCACGGCAGTGGCAAGGCGGCCGGGCGCCCTGCACGCCTGCTGGAGCTCGCTCTTGGCTGCGTCGCTTACAAAATGCACCGATTGGGGGGCCTGCACGACTGTTCGGTTTGCGCTTGCCTGCAGGCCGGCCAGCCGTGCTTGATGGTGATTGCTGTACAGGCCGCCGAAGTTCCCGCCGCCCTGAATGCCGACCGTTGCGTCAGGAAACCGCCTCAACGTTGGCTCGATGACTGCCAGGGTGCACGCGGCGGTGGGAACAACGGCAGCGATGTCGATTCCTAGCTCCTGCATCACTTGAACTTGCCCCAGCCATATCGCAGAGTCGCCAACGTTGGAGTGATCAGAAAAATCTACCCACACACTCGACTCGGTGTCACCGAACATGTGCCCTAGACCGGTGACAACCTGCTTACGTAACTCCGCAGTGAACGCGGCGCCTTGGGCCTCCTCGGCCATTGATTGATTCCCTTCATCGGAAATGTTCAGTATCAAATCAATTCGGCTGATCTGCCCTGCACATCACGTGGAACGTCGGTGGGTGTCAGCCTATTGTTACTTCGCCTGGCGCAAGAGTTATGACCGTGACGATCATCCGCGCCGTCGTGGCGTTCAGATCTGATTCTGACGGTCAGATCCTTAGTGCCGGAGAAGGTTTGCGGCTGGTACTCGTGGTCCACGTTGCGGCGCAATTGAATACGTGCTGACTGGGGGTGAAGACGCCCAGGTGGGGCGCTTCGCGTGCACTCTGCGTAGTGCAAAGAGATGAACGGTCCGTTTCGTGTGGACAGGGCACTTTTGGCAGGTGACAATCTAACTCATAATTACTGACTGCCATCTCAAACAGTGATATGGGTCACAGTCGTAAGTTTTCCCCGAAAGAGGTAACGCCATACGGCGCCCGCACGATACGCCTTTCGTCTAGTACCGATGGATTGCTTTTACTCCGTAGGGGATTCGTCAACGTAGACAGTGACAACGCCTGTCACACCACCACCCACCAAGCTCGTCCCGCGTTGGCGGCCGCGTTCTAGGCATGCCCACGAACAGTAGAGAAAGATTCTCATGGGCACATCAGCCAATGACCGCAAAGTCGTCAGTCTTCCGTTGAACACGACGAAAACTCCTCGAATCACCGTCATCATCCCGGCCATGAATGAGGCCGCGAATCTGCCTCACGTAGCAGCCCGCATGCCCGCAGGCATCGATGAGATCGTCTTCGTCGATGGCAACTCCACGGACAACACCGTTGAAGTTGCGCGTCAAACGTGGCCCGATGCGGTGATCGTTCAACAGACACGCAAAGGCAAAGGCAACGCTCTGGCATGCGGTTTCGAGAAGGCGACCGGCGACATCATCGTCATGATCGACGCCGACTGCTCCACTGACCCTGCCGAGATTCCTCGTTATGTTGGCGTCCTCGTGGCCGGCGCGGACTTCGCGAAGGGCTCCCGGTTCATCCAGGGCGGTGGATCGAGCGACATCACCTTCATGCGGCGCATCGGAAACTTCGGCCTGAACGCCATCGTGAACATTCTGTTCCGTACCCACTACTCGGACCTGTGCTACGGATACAACGCATTCTGGCGCGACGCCATGGACGTCTTCGAGCTACCGGCGACCAGTGCTACCGGACCGCAGTGGGGTGACGGCTTTGAGATCGAAACCCTCATCAACGTGCGGGTCGCTGCTGCCGGCCTCGACATTGCTGAGGTAGGTAGCTACGAACGTGACCGCATGCACGGCGTCAGCAACCTCAATGCCGTATCGGACGGAATCCGTGTTCTGCGCACCATTTTCGCCGAATGGCGCTCCCACCGCCGCAGCACACGCAAGGTTCGCCCGGCGCACACAGCCGACCTCGAGCCAGTTAAGACTTTGACGACTCAGTCACCGGTCGCCGTCACCGTGGCCGTGCCGGTGGCATCTCAGCCTGCCGCCATCACCACCGAAAGCCTCACGGCCATGCTGGTGGACACCGCAGCAACAGTGGATCAGGAAACAGCAGTTTAAGTCGTAGAGGTGGGCGCGCAACGACGCGCGCCCACCTCTCGGTTCGGGGGTTCTCGTGGTTTCAAGCACAGCCAGACATACTCACGTCGCCACCGCGGCGGCGCTGCAGGCCAAACAGTATCCGTCCTGGATGTATGCCAACGATGTCGTGATCCTGGCCCTCAACGAACTCGATGACGCTGGCCATGGCCTGCTCGTCAAGGAGCTCGACGCCAGAATCGCCAACCTGTCGCGAGCGACTATCAACACTGCTCTCTCGCGTCTCCAAGACCTGGGCTTGGTCAAAAGAACCTCGGTCGGTTACCGGGCGCGGTGGACACGCACGCTCCACCAGCAGAACGCCCCCTACTAGAAGCCTGACCACACACCCGCTTTGCCGTTCGTCCAGGCGAACGGCTCCCTGTCGCGCTCAGTGCCCGTTGATGGTCGGTGCCTCATGTCGATTCGGTGTCAATGCTGATGCCGCATACGGACACTCATTAAAGAAACGAATGCACGATGCCGAGTTCTACCCATTACAAGAGCAATCTCCGCGACCTCCAGTTCAACCTCTTCGAGATGTTGAAACTCGATGAGGTCCTCGCGAGTGGTGAGTTCGGCGATCTCGATCGC
>NZ_JNYV01000014.1 GCF_000717275.1 Kitasatospora arboriphila | reverse complement strand
CGCGGGAGAGATGTTCAGTACTGCTGATCGATGACCATGATCACAGTAAGCACTTTTTGGGGACCGCGCAACAGGTTGACGGGACTTACCCCGCCAACCGGCAGACCATCCCGCCGCAACACTGATACAGCTCAGAATCAAAGCTGAGCGATCCACCGCTCCTTTTTGGGAGCATCGACGGGCGAACTGGGGCGCGCCTCGCGGCAACGACGACTCCGACCCGCATCTTTTCGACTCTTGCATACATGGCGCGCAACGGGTGTTACCCGCCCGCAGGCTGTCGCGGCTGGTACTGGCCCGTGGGTTTACTCGGCTTCTTACCATGGCGGTCGCGGCCAAGGCGGAGTGTTCAGATCAAGCCGCTGAACTGGGGCTTTCGGGGCACGCTGCGCCTATCTTAGAGGCTCCACTCGAATGGGGGCTGTATCTGCTCGATATAGTGAAACTATTGTCGATTTCGTGTCGTTGCTTATCATTCGCAGTCGAGCCGGTCATGTATGTTACATAGCGCAAGCCTCCGTCGAGAGTGCCCGTACCTGTGCCTGAGCGGGGCTTACGGGGCTAATCCACCGTCAAGCTTTACAATCGATCCCGTAATCAAGCCGGCGTCGGGTCCAGCCAGGAAAGCAACTGCCCGACCGATTTCGTCCGGAGACCCCATCCGACGAAGGGGAAGGCGGCCGATATACTCGCGCGCCGCTTCAGGATACTTTTCTTCGAAGTCGGACCATGCGTCGGTTGCGGCGTTGGGCATGACTCCAACTACTCGGATTCCGGTCGGTCCCCATTCACATGCCGCCGTACGCGTGATGGTCGCAAGGGCTTGCTTCGCCGTACCGTATGCACCGTAGGTATCCATGTCCCAACGTATGCCGGCCCCCGACAACATGTTGATTACCACACCTCCGTTGCGCAAGTCAGAATGGCATTCCTTCATAAATGCCAGCGCTGCCATTGGGCCTGATTGCCACGCCGCCTCGAAGTCTCGCCTCAACAGGTCCAGTAACGGAGCGACGGTAATTTCCTGCGCATTATTCACCAGAATATCGACCGATCCGAACTTTGTTCGGGCGTAGGCGACAGCATCCACCACAGTTGCTTCTTCGCAGACATCTCCCACGAAATAGGAAATCTTTGAGTATTGCTTTGACAACTGAAATCTCGCATCCTCAAGCGTCGATTCGGTACGGCCCACCATTATGACCGCGGCGCCAGCCTCGAGCAACGCACGTGACACAGCAAGGCCAATGCCGCGGCCGCCCCCGGTCACCAAAGCAGTCTTTTCACTTAGGAATCTATTTGTCATTGTCTTCCCTTCTACATGAGGACACTCACCGTCATCCGCTGTCGATCTTGCGGGCAGAGGGCATACGCCACCTGACGGAAGGTGCGGGGGCGGTTTGGTGGATCGATCGAATCAGGCTCATGGGACTAAGACCAGCCGCCGGATGTGTGTGTGGTCGTCGTTCTAAGTCGAGGCCGTAACCGCCTCGTCAACACCTCGCCAGAATCGGTTTTAGTGTTTATTAAGTGGGTCAGTTGCCAGAAAGGACAATTGGCCCATCGCTTTTTTCGAGTCGCTGACCGCGTCCCTCTATGCTGCACATCTCCGAATCAATCACTATTCTTCGGGGAGACGCAGTTTACAACCAGTGGAGTCAGTGGAGGGTTTGCAACTGTTGTGCAAACCCTCCACGCGCTAGAACTGTGCTAGCTCATGCCCCACAATGCTCTGAACTCACTCTGGTAGTCCGCAGGAACTACCGGTACCTCAGTCCCGTCAGAGACGTTCTCAGACGTGAGGACGGATAGCGGGTAGTGACCGGGATCTGGTTGTACCTGCTCGGAGGTTACCGCTCGCAGAATCGAATCGAACGACGCCCATCCTTGCATCACAGAATTTTGGTTAACCCACCACGCATTTGATCCATCACGCAGAGCGGCCATCGACTCGGCGTCGGGCGAGGAGCCGAAAATGCGAATATCGTTCACGCCCGCCTGCTTTAGGGCAGGCGCAACACCGTTGGCAAGGTTTCCAATCACCGTGAACGCGTACTTCGTAGTCGGATCGGATTGCAATTTTGACACAATCGTGCTCGCTGTCTTAGGGGTACCCAGGTCTTGTGGCTGAATCAGGCTAGATGTCACTTTGCAGTCCGGACAGTTCTGTTTAACGGTGTCCGTGAATACCTGATCACCCTTCTCTACGATGGGAAACGGCAAAGTAAAGATCGCTACATTGCCGGCGCACTTTGAGTCTCGCATAAACCAGTAGGCATGCAATCGGTTAACTTCTTCGATCGTGATGCCGCCGTTGCTGACCGCGGCGAATCCCGGGTACGACTGTGGCTGGTCGACTACGCTCGCCATGCCAACAACAATGCCCGCGGCCTTTGCAGCGTCCAGTTGCTTCTGCATTGCCGCAGCGGGGAATGCTTGGATCCAGATGGCAGTCGGCTTTTCGCCAATTGCCTGATCGAACTTTGCGAGCAGATCCGGGACCGAGCCATCAAAGTTCAAGCTCTTAGCGGACCAACCAACTGCCTTGGCCGCGTCGATGAACGCTTCGGAACTCTCTTGTGCTGACGGAATCGCTGTGGTCAGTGCGATTGCCTTGCCGCCTGCTGGTACCGGTTTGGTGAGTGGGGTGTATCTCCCGGGTGGGGACGCAGGAAGTGACGTGGGGAGCCCTTCCCAGGGTTCTAGGAATTTGTCTGCCGCTGCGATGCATTCCTGGGATCCGGAACCGCCGACAGCGTTTACAGCAGAGTCCTCGGTGCACGCGACCAAGCCTAGACCTAGAACCATAGCCAGTGAGGCTGCTGTTGCGACCCGCTTTCGCGAGCCGCGAGGGCACCGGCCCCTCGAACGAAATGTCATTGAAGAGTTCCTTCATGTCGTGGCAGATGCCGTCCGCAGACCGTGTCCTGATGTCTCTGCCAATGCCGCGAGGCTGGCGTAGGACACACGTGTTAGTCGGTACGGATCGTGGCCGTGTCCGATAGATGAATACCATGCGCATGGATAGTATCGTGTGAAGGAGGTCACAGCAAGGCCGATGAGTAATACCGATCACGGTAGGCACTGCCGTTAACCGGTGCCCGTCCTGTCAAAGAGTGACCACGTGCCGCTTGGCCTTCGCCGTTGATCGCGACCATAGTGTTTCGTTGGTGATCTGTAACGATCAGGCGGGTGCAAAGAACCTCGGGGGGCAAGGACCTCCCGAGGTTCTTGTTGCGCCGACGTCTTGAGGCGGATTGCACTGGAGCCAGATCGTCTGAATTGATCTAACTGCCAGAGTATTTCGATCCTTGCTGGCAGGGGATCTAGTGTGTGCCGCGCGGCGTCGGCTCTAGTGAACCGTTGAACGCCGACCTCGCGGTTCTGATGCCCAGCCGGGAAAACGACTGGGAGTAGTTTTGAACCCGAGGTCATGTGCGGACGTGCGCCTCGCGGTTCCGGAGCCGACGGCACAGGTCGCATTTTGAAGGAGCAGGTCGGCACAGTGGGTTCGCCCATGCACCGCCCTGCCCTTCGTGCTGTGATTACAGTTCGCAGCAAAGAGGTGGTCTGTGTGGACTAGAGCTTCCACTTGGTCCCCGCTGCCCGATCGCGGATTCCCGGTTCCTGGTCGGCGGCGGGCGGTGTCAGGAGCCAGTAGGCGGGCGAGGCAGCGAGTGGTGGCACCGTGCCGGCCCCGCCCCGCTATTACTCGGTACTGAAGTCGGTTGAACGTGCGAGACCTTCCTGCTTCTCGAGTTCAGCCAATCGTGAAGTGAGTGCTGCGTGGATAAACTTGAAGGAGTCACTCCCCAGCGCAATTCGTAACGGTGCGGGGTCCTGGTCCGCGCTGCCGATGACGATCGACGCTATCTTCGATGGATCTCCCAGAGAAGGATGCGAGCGGTCTTTTACCTGGCGCACCATAGCCGCAGGACTGTTGTCATAGGCCTCTATCGGCTGGCCCAACTGCGAGCTGCCGAACCGGAACTCGGTGCGCGCGCCGCCGGGTTCGATGATTGTTACTCCGATATTGAATGGCGCAACGTCCTTTGCCGTCGACTCCATAAAGCCTTCTATTCCCCATTTGCTGGCGTGGTACATCGACGCCCCGGGCCCGGTTGCTTGGCCTCCGTACGTCGAGATCTGGATTATTCGGCCCCCGCCCTGCGCACGGAGGTGGGGTAAGGCGGCTCGAGTCAATAAGATGGAGCCGATCAGATTGGTCTCGACGATGTGCCTGATCTGGTCCACTCGTAACTCTTCAACCGCGCCGAAGAGGCCGTATCCAGCGTTGTTGACCACTACATCGATTGTTCCCAGGTCGTTGAACGCTTGATCGACCACCTGTTGCACGCGAAGCGTGTCGGTGACGTCCAGGATTCCGACCCAGAGGTTCGACCCATATTTTTCAACTAGGTCGTCTAGTGAGTCGGGTTTTCGCACCGTTCCTGCGACCCGGTCACCGCGTTCAAGTAGCTGCTCAGTCATGAGGCGACCAAAGCCACTGTTGATGCCAGTAATAAACCACGTGCGCTGTGTCATGCTTCCTCCTGGGTTAACTAACTAGTTACCCAAGACTATAGTTAGGTAACTAGTTAGTCAACTGGTAGTCTGAGGACGTAGAAGGGAGTGGGCATGGGCAAGGCGGACGTCACCCGACAGGCGATACTTGATGCAGCAACCAGCGAGTTCGCTACCCATGGCATCGCTGGCGCACGCATCGACAAGATTGCGCAAGCTGCCGGTTACAACAAGAACCTGATCTACGTCTACTTTGGCAACAAGGAGGCGCTGTTCACGGCAGTACTTCAGGCCCATCTGCTGAGGGTCTATGAGGAGATAGAGTTCACGCCCGAGGACCTGCCCGCGTACGCCGCGAAGGTGTTCGATTTTGCGACTGCAAATCCAGATTTGCTTCGACTGATGAGCTGGTCGAGCCTGGAACGGACCACAGACGATCCGGCCGAGCGTGCTGAAGTTCACCGCGGGAAAGTGCGAGCTATCGAGGATGCGCAGCGCAATGGAATGGTTGCCTCGGTATTCGCGCCTGCCGAACTGCTGACCGCTATCATGGCCCTCGCCACTGCGTGGTCGCCCGCTAACCCCTTCAGCCCTGCGTTCGGGCCGACAGCAGCCCAGCACGCTGATTCGTTGAGGAAAGGCGTTGCTGCCGCGGTCGCGTTGATCACGGCCCCGTAAGGTGCGGCGGAGCAGCCCGATACGTTAGTTGACCCCCTCGAGAATATGACTATGATTATGTGTGTTGTCGCCTAAGGCGCGGAACTCGCTGCCCGCATATGTCGACTTGGCCTCATCTGGCGCCCGTCGATTGCGCTCCAGCTTCTGAGCGGCGGGCAACCAAACGACCGCGCAAGGGGGAACATTGAAGAGATCGGGGACTGCAGTACAGCAGCTCGCGACACATTTGGCTGAGATCACCTACGATGCCCTACCAGACGAAGTCGTTGACCACGCCAAGAAATGTTTGATAGATCAGCTCGGAGTTCAGCTGCGAGGGACGACGCTGTCATCTGTCGATCCAGTTCTGAAGGTAGTGCAGCGCATGAACTCGGGCCCGCAGTGCACAATTGTAGGACATCGCGACAGAACCGCACCCCCGCTCGCGGCGCTGGTCAACGGCGCGTATGGACATAGTTCGGAGTTCGATGACATCCACAAGATATGTGGGCATCCGGGCACGATTGTGATTCCGACGGCCATCGCCTTCGCGGAGGCGATGGCTTCATCCGGAAAGGAATTTATCGCAAGCGTCGTTGCCGGCTATCAGGCAGCTGTACTCTCGGTCGAACCAGTGCGCGCGACAATTCATGCTGCTGGATGGCACGCGATGAAGGTCTCTGGAGTGTTTGGTGCGGCCGCTGCGGCGGGGCGTCTTTTGCATCTTGACACAGCCCAGCTAGCGAACGCTCTCGGGGCAGCAGCTAGCGAGGCGGGTGGCACCATGGAGTTCGCGTTCAGCGGCGGTACGGTCAAGCGGACACATGGGGGGATGGCCGCGAGGTCTGGGTCGATGGCAGCGTTGTTTGCACAGGAAGGTTTGACCGGCCCGACCGCCACATTTGACGGCCCTCGCGGTATCTGGCGACTGTTTGGCGGGAACGACTCTGGGGGCGGTATCGGAGACATCGACGTGACCCGGTGGCACATCATGGATACGTTTTTCAAGCTTTATCCTGCGGTGGGGACTGTGCACGCCGCACTCGATGCCGTGCAAATGATTCAAATCGAGCACCACCTTCAGGCCAACGAGATCGACGAGATTCATGTCAGCATGTCGGAGTTTGCGATTGAACACTGCGGCGGAATTCGGCGGCCGACCGACATGCTCACTGCCCAGTACTCTCTCGGCTTCAGCGTAGCGTTGCGTCTCGTACACAAGTCGAACGATCTAGCGTTCTATTCCGACGAGCAGCGCTGGACCGATCCACGATTGCTGGCGGTCGTTGATAAAGTCTGCACCCACCCCGTGGAGGTCGAAGATGACGCTTCATTTGCAACCGAAGTTCGGATCACGACAATCGACGGTCGAGTTCTCACTGCGTCGCAACAGGAGGCCCGGGGATGGCTCGCTAACCCAGCCACATCCAGTGATCTCGAAGCCAAGTTTCATGAGAACGTCGCACCTGTAATATCACGCGGCCGCGCCAACGACATCGTGGCCGCGGTCAGAGGACTCGATGAGATCGAAGATCTCTCTGAACTCACCGCACTACTGGTCGACTGAGGGCGCGTTACTACATGCGGACCTCATCCCGTGCCTCACCTGCGTCGTGGAGACGTAGAGCCAGCGTGGGTGGTTCGTTGACTGAACCCCGCAATTCGCGGCGGATAGCGGCTTGTCGACCGGTGTCGGAACGCGTGCCAGTCCACGCCTCCTACGAACCGCACTTCTCCCAACCGGTGCGATGACCCTATGCCTCGCGCACCGCATTCTCAATTCACCTGGGCGAATGCATCTTTCGGCGTGGCACCCTAGAGTAGGTGTTGCAGTTCACACCGTAAACTATTAGCATAGTAACCACACTTAACACGCCCGGCTGGCCCCAGCGCCGCATCCATGGAGGCAAAGAGCATGACAAACGAAACGACGGTTCCCGCTGGGCATCCTAATGTCGCGTGGGATCTCGACAACGGTCATCACCTGAGGTCTTATGGTGAGCTCGAAGAGGTGCTGCGACGAACCCGTGACTTCTCGATTCAGGCAACAAAGAGGGAGTCTTTGGAGTTCACGGAAGGCACGCTTGTCGCCCTTGACGGGCGTCCGCACCTCAACCGCCGCAAGGCGCTGACCCGTATGCTCAGCCCCAAGATGCCTTGGGGCGCGGAGGGCAGAGCCTTCGATGAGGCTTTTGATCATTACATGAAGCTGACTATTGAGTCCGCTGCGCCGGGGGCGACTGAGGTCCGCTTTGACATGCTGGCCTTCGCGGCTGGCGTGTACTGGCGCCTCATGGCCGGCATGATTGGCATCGACCAGGTTGAGACCGAAGAGGATATTGAGCAATTCCGCGAGCTTGCGGGCGCGGTTGTCACAGGTCTCTCCATCGAATACGCACCGGAAGCAGAGAAGGATGCGCTACTGGTGAAGGCGCGCGCCGCGGTTGCCAGGCTGCGGGAGACAGCCTATGTGCCTAGTTTTGAACGCCGGTTGCGACTTGTTCGCGATGCCGTCGGCGACGTTGAGAAGAAGAACGCACTGCCGGGCGATCTGATTACGAGCTTGCTCGCAGTGCAGGAGGATCTCGCCAATATCGATGACACTCTGATCTTTCGGGAAATGGTTGAGTTGATGGCGGGGTCGGTCAACAATCCTGTTGCCATGGCGGCCTACGCACTCGACGACATCGTCCCTTGGCTCGACCAACATCCCGAGGCGCGTGCGAAACTAGGAGATCGCGCGTTTCTAAACGCCGCGGTGGCTGAGTCGTTGCGCCTGCACCGCGCCACCCGTCCTTACTTGGCGAGAGTTGCACAAACCGACATCGTCCTTACCAGCGGTCGCGAGATCAAGAAAGGCGAATGGGTCTACGGGTGGCTTGGTGCTTCCGACCGGGACCCGGAAGTGTTCGGAAGTGACCGCGACGAGTATAAGCCTGGGCGCAATGTAGATGACGAGAAAGTACCGAGCTGGGGCCTGGCCTTCGGTGCAGGTTCGCATCTATGTTTGGGTCGGCCGATTCTTGTCTGGGACCAAGGCGGTAACGACGCGCAGGGTGTTCTCGTCAAGATGCTTCGGAAGCAGCTTGAACACGGAATCAAGCCGGATCCCAACGGCATCCAGGAAGAGTTTACCGGGCCCGAAGGCGGTACGCGCTATATCCGCTACGACGTCGTCATGCCGCTCGAGTCAGCGGAAGAGGAGACAGAGTTCCCTGACGATGCAGGCAACGCTTAAAACAAAGGTGACTGTCGGACGCGCCGAGGTAGTTCTGAACGGACGCTAACCGTTATTACTTTCGAAACGGTGGCGAGAGCAGCGCCGAGGCGTTTCCGGAGAACTGGCCGGGTCGACGAGATCGGCAAGATTGAGCGACATTCGGAGCGGTAAGGCTCGTAAATGAGGCTTGTTTGCCTCGGATTAATCGTGACCTTTCGGGCGGCGAAGCTGACTTTCGGGGTCTGATGTCTATGGCTGACGCGATCAACGAATTCTGTTCTGATACGCACAGAGCACGCTGGCGTCCCGAAAAATGCTGACGTCCACCATTAGTCTTGGAGGTGCGCGAGACCAATCAAATTAGTGTCACGGCGAACGTCGTCAGATCGGGTTCGGGTTGGGCATTACAAGGCCCATATGCGAAGGCAAGGAACTATGAAGACGCATCTAAATTGCCCGTGTGGTGAAGTACTCACGGGTTCGGACGAAGATGTTTTGGTGGAGCGCACGCAAGCACATCTGGCGCAGGTGCACCCTACGATGAGCTACACCCGCGAAGAGATCCTTCTCATGGCCTGGTGAGGACTCCTGGCCCATTTCTGATCTCAGGGCTCTACGTTTCGAGTGCAATATCGCAGACTCGAGGTCTGGCCAAACTCTCTGCGGAACAGACGTTTCCGGAGCGAATGTGTCCGTCTGAAAATCGCTTCCGGGTCGCACGCCCGCTATAACTGAGGTGAACTCGAATCTGGCGCCGACTAAAATGGTCGTACCGACTGGCATCGCGATGTGTTCTTGCAATGCTGTTCGCGAGCCATAACGTGGATAGGGTGTGGTTCGTTAAGCGGCCGGCCGCCGTACTATGCGCACACCTTCAATGGGACGTCTGCGATTTGCTCTATCAGGTCCCTTCAAGCAGCGCAGCTTTCCCCTCTGGACAAATACCCACCGACCTGAGGGAGGGCAGACCTACCCGTAAGACGACGATTTAGGTGAGGCGAGGGCGCAATAAGTGTGTAAGCCCGGAACCTGACCATGTCGTGTCACTGGGCTTGTTTCACAAGAGGGCGTATCCGGGTCCGTGTCAGCGCGTGCGTGTCGTCGCTACAAGCTGCGTCCCGATGCGGTGCTCGATCCCACCCAGGGATGGGGTGGCAGGTCTCGATAGGCTCTCAGCCAGGCGCTGTTGCCTTCGTCGAGGTGGCGACGCATCTCATCCTCGGCTGCATCAGGATCCTTTTCGGTGAGTGCACGAATAATGCGTTCGTGCGCTCTGATCGCGCCAATACGATGTTCTTGGGTGAAGTCGCCAGCAACGGCCCCAAAGGCAAGTCCGTCGGCAACTGATTCGAGCATCGACGTCAGCAACTCCAGCACGGGACTTCCTGCCGCAGCAGCGATTACTTGGTGGAACTCAAAGTTTCGATATCGAAAGACTTCTCGGTCGCCTACGTTCTGCGCAATGTCTCTGTTTATCAGCCTGAGCCGCTCGAGTGTCGCTGCGTCCATGTTAAGTGCTGCCATACGGGCGAGCATGGGCTCAAGGGCCTGTCGTGCCTCGAAGAGCTTTGAGAAGGGGACGTCCTGATACTGCATCAGAAGCGTTAGAGCCTCACCGAGATCAGCAGGCTGGGGTTGACGGACCACCGGTCCTCCGTCGCGTCCGGCTCGAATTGTTAGTAGCCCCCGACTCTCGAGCAAGCGCAGTGCCTCCCGCAGAGTGCTCCGTCCCACCCGGAACGTGTCGAGCATCGTCTTCTCGTTGTCGAGACGCGTGCCCTCCAGCAACCGCTGGTTGACGATTTGCTCGGTGATCGCCCGTGCCACGATCTCGGACTGTTTGATCGGCTTTGGTATGGCCACGGCCACGATGCCTCTTTCCCGATCCGCCGGCGGATCCGCTCAGAATGAAACTTCAAACGTCTGTCGGGACCGCTGCGAGGCGTCAGGGCCATGCCGAGCGTTGTAAGCGCGCCTCATTGCTCGTCACCAAGCCGGCTGGAGAGCCTCCTCGTACTCCTGGCGTTTGTGGCCGTTTGAATGCCCAACAGCCGAGAACGAGAAGGGCCGAGCCTGTTGTGGCTCCGCCCTTCTCGTGTTACTTCCCGTCAGGGCTGCCCGATCCCTGCGTCGGCGCGCTCGACGCCAATTTCCTTGTAGGCTGCATCGACAAAGGTGTCGTTGAACGCAGTTTCAACCTGGGCCGGATCCTCGTCGATGTACTTGGCAATTGCATCGATGTTTGCCTGGTTGAAGCCGCCATCGGTGCCAAGAAATGCGGGCCGAGCCAGGTCCCACTCAACGGCAAACTGCGCGTCGTTCTGGTGAACCTTCTTGAAGCTCTCGGGCATCAGGGCGTACGCGGCGTTGGCATCCTTGGCGTTCTGTACCTCGCGGAGTCCCTCAACGAAAGCAGTGACAAGAGCTTGGGTGAATTCCGGGAACTTCTCGATGAAGGCGGAGGGTATTGCGACCAGGTTCCCTGGGATTGGCCCCACGACCGGTCCGTGCAGGGTGAGGTCGTTCATGTTGCGCACCAGGTAGCCTGAGCCGTTGGAGATCGCGATCGCTGCCGAGGTAGTGTCCATGGCTGCAATATCGGTACGACCGGACTTGAGAGCCGGCTCGAAAGCCTGCACAGAGCCAAGGGCGATGCCCTTCTGATTGTCCCAGTCCAATCCCGCGTACTCTGCCTCTTTTTGGGCGTGTAACTGGGCGGAGGAACCCTCGGCGGTGTATCCCCAGCTCGCACCGTCGTACGCCTTGATGTTGGTGCCGTGTGAAGCCTCGAGATCTTTCCGGCCAATGAGTACCGAACCGGGTCCGGTGAAAAGGCTGTCCACAGCAACTAGATCTTGCTTCTTGAGAACGGCTTCAACGATGTCGGTGGAGGAAGTGCCGGTATTGATGTCGACCGAGCCGCCGAGGGTGGCCGTCATCGCGTCTGCGCCTTTGCCGAAGGTCTGGAACGTGAGCTTCGTGCCGTACTTCTCTTCGATCTCCTTGAAGGAAGTGTTTTCCGCAGCCCATGCAGCGCTGAAGATGGTGAGGTAAGAACCGACGGTTGCCAGCTTCACCTCTTTGGGGGCCAGGGCTCCTTCAGGTAGGTCATCGGATTTGCCACACGCGCTCACTGCAAGCGCGACGATGAGTGCGGCAATGATGCCGACTCGGAGGCGGGAAAGGCGTTTCATGGTGTGTAACTCCTAAAGGGTGCCAGGCCGGGCCAGGCATCTGGTGTGTGACTCCTATCTCATCTACTATAACCATAGTAATTAGAATCACAAGACGTTCAGCGCTGTAAGAGCTGCAGAAGGGGCTTGGAAGAGGCAGAAGTGATGCTTGACACAGCCCGATACTGTGATAACAATATGGATAGTTCATCCTCACGGGCTCGTTGTAGGTCCTGTGAAGATGCGGCCAGCGCACAGGCGACAACGACAATCACGGCCGGCGCGCCGCGACCCAGACACGATGAACATTTGTTGGAAGCCCACTACGGAGGTCGACCTATGAGTACAAGCCACTCGGCGGCACGAAGGAGTTCAGTGATTCCCCCCGCGCAGCCCGCATCGGCGGCCTCATCGAGTGATCTTGATGAACCAGGCCTGGCCATCGAGATCTCAAGTGTAACCCGGCAATTCATGCGTAACGGCGAGCCGTTCACGGCGATCCGAGACGTCAACCTCGAGGTCAACCTCGGTGAGTTCCTGTCGGTTGTGGGCCCGTCGGGCTGCGGAAAGTCCACCCTTCTCAATCTGGTGGCTGGGCTCGCGGTGCCGGAAGCCGGCGTTGTGAAGACCTTCGGAAAGAAGGTCAGCGGTGTCAGTCGTGACGTCGGCTTCATCTTCCAGCGCGACGCCCTGCTTCCATGGCGCACGGCAGTCCAGAATGTGGCTCTACCGTTGCGGTACCGCGGCAAGAGCAGAAAGGAAGCAGACAACACGGCCCGCGAATGGCTCGACAGGGTCGGCCTGACTAAGTTCGCGGACTCCTACCCAAGCCAGCTCTCTGGCGGCATGCGCAAACGCGTAGCAATCGCGGCGACACTGGCCTACCAGCCGTCGATCATTTTGATGGACGAACCGTTCAGCGCGCTGGATGTCCAAACGCGCATGATCATGGAAGATGACCTTTTAAATCTCTGGGCCACGTACAGACCGGCGGTACTGTTCATTACGCACGACCTGGAGGAAGCGGTTGGACTGTCCGACCGGGTCGTTGTGATGAGTGCCTCGCCGGGACGAGTGATCGGCGATCACCAAGTGCCGCTAGAACGTCCCCGTGACCTACTTGATGTGCGCTTCGAGCAGAAGTTCACCGAGACACATGAACAAATCTGGTCCCAGCTGCGTACAGAGGTGGAGCAGGCACGTGTCAACTAACGTCGCCCCCGCACCTCCGACCAGGGACCCAAATTCCGTCAACGCCATTCTCCAAGCGCAGGTTGAGAAACAGAAGCGCGATCGGAAGCGTACGTCGTTGCTGGTTCGGATAGTTCAGTTTGTCGTGCTTGCGGCTGCACTGGGTGGATGGATTCTCCTAGCGAGTGACGACACTTGGGTAACCCTGGTGGGGAGTCCCGGAGGCGTCTGGGATCAGTTAGTCGAATGGGGAAAAGCTTCCGACTTTTGGTCCGACGTAACGCTGACACTGACAGAAGCAGCTTTGGGCTACGCGCTTGGACTGGCCGTGGCTTTGGTGCTGGTTGCGCTTGTCGTGCCGTTCCGGATAGTGGATCGATTTCTCGCCCCGTTCATCGCGATTGCCAATTCGCTACCAAAAGTCGTGCTGGCGCCGTTGTTTATCCTCTGGCTGGGATTCAGCATGATGTCAAAAGTCCTCTTTGTGGCGTCCGGGATCTTCTTCCTAATTTTCTACGGAATCTACTCCGGTGTCCGAAGTATCGATCAGGTGATCCTGGACAACGCACGGGTTCTAGGGGCTGGTCGATTCCGCCTGATTGTGGACGTCTATCTACCGTCGATAGTCGGATGGCTGATCGCGAGCCTGCAGCTATCCGCTGCATGGGCGTTGACTGCCGCGGTCATATCTGAGTATCTGGGTTCAAACCAAGGGATAGGTTTTCGTATCGCCCTTGGCCAGCAAACCCTTGATCCCGAAGCCGTCGTTGCCGGCATTCTCGTTGTAGCGGCACTGGCAGTCGTAATCGATCGGCTTCTGAAGCTCGTGGAAAGGCGGTACACCCAATGGCGCGTTTTTTAAAACCCCTACTGCTCCTAGCCGGACAGATTGGGCTCGTCATTATCCTCTTCTGGATCTGGTCAGTCGGCTCAAGTTCCGGGGTCCTAGACGAATTTTCCTTCGGTACTCCGTCTGAGACGCTGTCCACGCTCAAAACTTGGTTCGAAGACGGTGTTATAGTCGAATCTGCGTTATCGACCCTGCGTGTACTGCTCATTGGCTGGGCTATCGGTATGCTGGCCGGAATTCTGTTGGGTACTGTGCTTGGACTTTCAGACTTTTGGAGCCGAGTGCTAAACCCATACCTTGCCTTTTTCAACGGCATGCCTCGATTGATATTGTACCCGTTCCTGGCAATCTGGCTGGGATACGATTTTACGTCTAAGATTGTGCTAGTTGCCTTGGTTATTCTGGTCCCCGTCACGGTTGTGGTGGCTACGGGCTTCAAGGAAGTCGACAAGGACCTGGTGAATAATTTGAGGTTGTACGGTGCCAAGTTGCCTCAACTCATACGAGATGTATACGGGCCGTCACTCGCATCATGGGTGATCGGCTCTACGCGGACAACGTTGGGCTACGCGTTCCAGGCGGCCATCGTTGCAGAGTTTGTTGGTGCTTCAGTCGGGTTGGGGTATTTGGTAGTTCGTGGCCAGTTTAACCTCAATGTCAATGAGATTTGGGCCGCGCTCCTCGTGGTCACATTGCTTGCCTGGATCCTCGATGCACTGGTCTCGGTAGCCGACCGTCGGCTCCTTCGCTGGATGCCTCAACGAGGCTAAACCTTATCTTCCAGGTCGCAGCCGGAGCTTTTATAGAACTAGTTGCACCGTTCGGAATAGGGAGAACAGTGGACCAAGAACTGACGCTAATAGAGAAGGGTTAGCGAATTGATCGTCATGGGATGTTTTAGATGGTCACTAAAGCCACTCTGACACAAGAAGAGAAGCGAATGCTCGATTTCGCTCAGCGATGGTACTTATATGGTGGGGGTGATCCTGAAGACATTATGGTGACATTCGGTGTCACACCATACGTCTTCTATTCGCGCGTTGAATATCTGCTTGCGCGCCAACCTCCATGCCTAAGTCCGTCGACGCTCGAGGCCATGTACCGGGTAGCCCAGGACCGGCGCGCTGGGTCGTAAGACCCAGCTGGTTCACGAAGGTAGAGGTGCCCGAGTGGTCGTGATGGCTAGTCGCAGTCGTGGCAGCCTGCCCGCGATGCTGATGGGCTCCGCGAGCCTTGGCTGTCTTGCAGATAGTTCTGATCTCGGTCGCGATTTATGCCGACCGCGAGACCCACCGTAGCCGTCGCGTCCAGCTGACTAGTGCGCTTTGAGCCACCATTTCGGAAGAGAAATCCACTGCGGAAAGGCTGGTCGTCCGTCGGTTGACTGGGACCCCGCATTCTCGCCAAGCAGCTTTAGCGCAGGACTCGGTCGCTGACTCCGCTTTCGTGGATCCAGGAGAATCAATGACAACCGCACCCGGCCGTGCGCGCCACCAGGTCACGTTCGCCGTACTCACCGTCGGTGTCGCGGCCGTTGCCCTTCTGCAGTCCCTCGTCATGCCCGTCCTCCCGACCATCGAGGTGCAACTGGGCACGAACCAGACCAACGTCACCTGGGTCCTGACTACTTATCTCCTGTCGGCGTCGATCTTCACCCCGATCATGGGCCGCCTCGGCGACATGCACGGCAAGAAGCGCATCTTCGTGATCGCGCTGGTGGCCTTGGCTGCCGGTTCGTTGCTCGCCGGGCTGGCTACTTCATTTTGGCGTTCCTGCACTCGACCGAACTCGATATCTACATCGCGAACGCGATTGCCGGCGTCGGATTCGGGCTGGTCTTCGCCGCGATGTCGAACGTGGTCGTCGCGTCGGTACCCCCAGAGCAGACCGGCGTTGCCAGCGGCATGAACGCCAACATCCGAACCATCGGTGGATCCTTGGGCGCAGCGTTCATGGCCAGCATCGTCGCCATCGGAGCCTCATCGTCGGGCGTTCCGGCCGAGTCGGGATACACCAACGGGTTCGCCATGCTCGGAGTCGCGGGAGTCCTGGCCGCAGTCGCCGCGTTGTTAATCCCCGCAGTAAAGCGCGATAAGAAGACCCACCTCGAAGAAGCCGTTGAGCTACCGCACCCCGAACTCGCCATGGTCGCCGGCGGAACGTTCTCGAGCGACAAGCCGGAATGACATTGGCCACCAGCGAGAAGGTGCTGCGCCGCGACGCCGCCGAGAACCGGCAGCGACTCCTGGACGCTGCTGCCGCGGTATTCAGTGAGCGCGGCCTCGAGGCCGGAGTCGATGAAATCGCCCGCGTCGCCGGAGTCGGTATGGGCACGCTCTACCGCCGATTTCCCACCAAAGACGCTCTCATCAGCGAGATCGTGCGGCAACTGCTCATCGACCTATTGGCAATCGCGAAGTCCGCGCTGGCCGCTCCACACGGCGAAGGCCTCGAGCAACTGCTGTACGGCACGGGTGCGGTGCAGGCATCGAACCGGGGCTGTCTGGCGCGCTTGTGGAACGACGACGAGACGATAATCCTAAAGCAGCAGTTCCGTCGAGATCTGGTCGAGCTCCTGCGGCTGGCCAAACTGCATGGCCGCATCCGCGAGGATGCCACCCTGACCGACCTCGATCTCATGTTCTGGGCGATGCGGGGAGCGGTCGAGACGACGCGAGGCGTCACCGACTCCGCATGGCGCCGGATCCTTGCGATCATGCTCGCGGGCCTACGCCCTGGTGCCGACCACCTTGACGAACCCTCGATGACTGACGAGGAATACACGCACCTCACTGCCCACCTCAACCCCGCCCGCCGGGACCCAGCGCCGCACTACCAGGCGCACTGATTAGGAAGAGGCGGCAGTCTGCAGGGTCTCGTGCTCGACGGGCTCCCACGACTCGGGAAGCGTGTAGGTGCGGCCGTTGGCGTACTGCCCGGTGTAACTCATGGCTTCACCGTATGCAGTTTCCGCCGAATTAGTGGTGCCTCTCGGACTGTCGATGCAAGCAGATGATGGCGATGCCGATGCCGCGTCACGTGGGTGGTTCAGCTGGCGGGATGGTGGTTAGGGCCAGTAGTGACGGGATTGGAAGTATTGGGTGGCTTCGGGTTCGGTGGTGTATTCGAGGAGGTTGCCGAGTTTGGTGGCTAGGACGTCGCGAACTTGCGCGGGGGTGGCGAAGAAGAACTCTCGTCGTGGGTTGGCGTGGTTGAGGCGGAGTTCTGTGAACTGTTGGTGCAGTTGGTTTTCGAGTGTGACGGCGTCGTCGGAGAAGTAGATGGCGTGGACGTCGAAGGGGAAGGGGACTGAAGCGCTGCTGAGTTCTCGGATGCGGTCGAGTGGTTCGAGTCGGCGGGTGAGTCCGATCTTGACGACGTTGGGTCCGAAGGCTCCGATGTTGGAGATGACGTAGACGTAGCCGGCGCGGATGTTCGCGGCGCGGTAGTCGTTGTCGGCGATGGCTTGGTCGAGGCGTTCGAGCTCTTGCTGTGCCTCGTCGCGTTCGGCGGCGTTGGTGACTCGGTCGAGGAGGTTTCGGTAGTGCTCGCGTTCCTTGTCGAGGAGCCGTCGCTGGTTGGCGAGTTCTTGCTCGGCTTTGCGTTCGTCTTTGAGGCGTTCGCGTTCTTCGCGGGCGGCTTCGCGTTCGTCCTGGACCTTCATGAGGTAGTCGGCAGTTAGTTCGAGTTCTTGGGTGCGAAGCCCGTGATAGTTCGCGGCGATACGCATTTGCATGATGGCGCCGTGCTTTTCGATGTCAGCGGCTGCTTTGTCGAGCCGGCGGGTCGCGGTGATGAGGTTGCCGGCGCGGATGGTGCGGACGCAGTTCTCCGCCTCGGCGTTGTATGCGCGGAGCATGAGTTTGGCGAGGTCGCCGGTAAGTCGTCGGCCTTGGGCGAGGGAGTTGTTGAAGCTGAACTGCTTTGACACTTCGATGGCGTCGCCGTCCGTGACGGAGTCGCGGATCTGTGAACGCAATGCGGCGAGGCTGACTTTGTACGCCTCGGCGTTTTCGAGGGGATGATGGTACTCGTAGAGTCCGACCTCCTGGAGAACCAGCGCGTCGTCCACAGTGATGACTCGTTCGTCGACGACGGGCGTGGCGGGGGCGGAGACCTGGGGTGGTGGCGTGAGCTTGAGCTGCGTGGTCAGTTCGGTGATTTTGTCTTGCAGGTTGGCTGCTTCGCGCTCTTTTTCGACGAGAGTGCGGCGCAGCGCGGTGATGACGTCTTGGGGGTTGCTCATCCGCGGACCCCTTGTCCGGCAAGGGGGATTAGGCCGTAGGGATTCTGGGATACGGCTGCGGCCAGGTGCTTCAGGGTTTCGATGGGTTCGACTCGGGACAAGTCGATGGCCAGGAAGCTTTGGCGGTCGACGGCGAGTTGTGCGAGCGGTACGCGGCGGTCGTGGCCAGTCGCTGGGTCGACGGTATCGACGGCAACGGTCAGGGAAATGGCGTCGATAATGGCTTCGCGGTCGGCTTCGAATACCTCGTGCGGCGTGCGTAGCGCAGTCTGATGGACGGCACTGTTGTAGCGGCGCTTGAGCTCTGCTGCGGACAGTCGTGTAGTGGTGAACTCGTCTTTGGCCTTGATGTAGCGGACCGCTTTCACCGAGGGAAATTGGTCAGGGGTTGGGACGAGTACGGTCACTGCGAGTTCGCGGTCAGCAGTGATGAACTCATAGTCGTAGTCGACCTGGAACTCTTCGGGGTACGTGGAGTTGGCGAGCACAATGCCGACGTACTGCTCGAGCGCGCGTCCGTCACCGTTTCGTAGATCAGCGATGAGCTGGTCGAGCTCGGAGTTGGCTCGTTGGATTTCTTCGCGCCGAGATTGCTGTGCAGTCGTGTGGTCCCGCCGGGCTTGTTCGAGTCGGGTAAGGCGGTCGAATTCGTTTGCGAGCCAGGCCTGGCGGGCGACGCCGTTGCGGGTGAAGAGATCGTTGAGTTGGCCGTGCCAGTAGGTCATGTTGCGGGCGTACTGTGCGTGTGCGGCGGCGAGTTGGGCTTCGTATTTGCGTTGACCACCAAGTTTTGCGCTGAGGCCGGTTGGTTGTTCGGGCGCATAGAAGTGCGGTCGCGGCGGGATGGGGATGTAGGTGGGGACCGGCGTTTCCGCGGTCAGGGTGCCGGCGTCGAGTGGTGTGGGTTCGTAGACTTGCCGGAGTCGTGTCAGGTCGACCCAGTCGTCGAACTCGAGTGTTGCTGCGAGTAGTTCCTCGATTTCTTGCTGATGTGCGATTGCTTCGGCGGTCTTTTCCGCGGCTTCGGCCTCACACTCGGCGACGTAGGCGGCCGCCATCTGCTTGTTGAGGCGAGCCTGCTCAGCGGCAGTAGATCTCCGCGCGGCTTCGGATGCTCTGCGGTGCGCGCTGGCCGCGCGTTGTCTGGCGAGCGCCGCCTGGTTGTACTGGCGTACTGCGAGCCGTTGCTGTTGGGCCTGGCGCTTAGCGGCTAACTGTTGCTGATGCTGGAGTTCGGCAAAGAAACCGCGGCGACGGGCCATTGATTCTGAATACACCACGCGGCATCGAAGTGCACGCAGCAGGGCCACGAATCTGGATTCAGCGTTCGACGCCCTTCGAACTCGAGAGTCTCACGCGCGGTGCGAGTCTCATCTGTTTGAGCTCTATCGGAGTGCCTATGAAACCGAGTATTGAAGCCATGAACGCTGAGTTGTCAGCTCATTGGTAGCCGCAGTCCATTCGGTCTGGTGGTCTGGTGGCACCTGTCTCGCCTCCCAGTCGGCCCAAAGTGCAGATCCAGTCCCACGTCACGTTTCACCGGGCTGGTTGACTCCGTAGTTACGCGCCGCAGGTCGTGTTATAGCGTCCTGGCATGGCCAAGTACCCAGAGTTCGAGAGCAGCACATTGCCGTCTTCGGCGAGAGCGGGTCGGGCAAGACTGTTCTGGTTTCGTCGTTCTACGGCCCGACCCAGGAGGGGTCCTACAAGAACGATCTTTGGGATCTTGTAGCTGATGACGCCGGGCAAGGGAATCGGCTCTACAAGAACTATCTCGGTATGCGGGACCAGGCGGCTGCGCCGCTGCCCACCCGCTTCAAGGCCACGACCTACTATTTCTCGGTCAAACTGAAAGGCGGCGACAACGACGCAGCCAAGAAGAGGCCCTTCGATGTCCTCCGGCTCGCGTGGCACGACTACCCGGGCGAATGGTTCGAAACCGAACCCAGCAGGTCGGAGGAACAAAATCGGCGCACTGACAACTTCCGTTCACTGCTTCGGTCCGACGTCGCGCTTCTGCTGGTAGACGGGCAAAAGCTGCTAGATTACCGCGGCGATGAAGAGCGGTATCTGAAGTCACTGATGGCGAACTTTCGTCAAGGACTTTTGCGACTCAAGGAGGACCTGCTGGAGGATGGGCCCATCATTGAGTTTCCCCGGGTGTGGATCCTGGCCCTGTCGAAAGCTGATCTGCTTCCAGACTGGGACGTCGACACATTTCGTGATCTGGTCATCCTCAAGGCGACAGAAGACGTCGAACGCCTTCGATCGACTATCGCCGAACTCATCGAGACTCCTGCTGCCCTGTCTATCGGCGAAGACTTCATGCTGCTCTCGTCTGCCAAGTTTCAACTGAAGTCCGATGGTCCGCAGACGCTCGACATCGATCTGACGCAACGCGTTGGTCTCGATCTCGTTCTTCCGGTGGCGTCTCTTCTTCCGCTGGAACGTCGGGTGCAGTGGCACGAGAAGTTCGACATCCCCCGCAGGGTTCTCGACTCGCTAGCCGACGGCGCCGAGTTGCTGGCAGCCGGCTTAGCCGATGGGAAGTTCGGACCGGTCGATAAGCTTCTGGCAAAAATCCCCAAAGCCGACAAGGTTGCTGCCATGGCGACGCCGATCCTGGTACAAGCAGTCCAGTTGGCAGGACCGAAACTCAGAGAGATGGACGAGCAGGCCCGAGCGCAGCACGATTACCTCAGAGCGACACTGACGCAGTTCAAGCTGGACCTGGAGCAGGGCGTCATCAACAAAGTGATCAGGAACCCGAAGTGAATCCCCCGCACTCCGATAGCGTGATCTGGGCCACTCGGGGTCGCAGTTGGGGCTTTCGATTCCTTCTGGATGCCAGACTTAGCGATCCGCTCCCGGACTACGAACGCGCTTTCGGAGATCTTCGAGACGCACCAACCGCGTGGCGCCGCCAGGACGGACAAGTCGCGCTGCGCTTTCCAGATCCGCTCGGGCGTCAAGACTCAGCAGGCCGTGTCATCCCCCACGAGTTTGTCCTCTTCGGCGACCTCGCCGCTGCCGTCGACTCCGTCCAGGACGGTCTAAACAAGGTGTGGCCGTTGGTGTCTGAGATGTACGCGCGCGTCTGGGAAACCCCCACCCCATTGGATGGCTAACAGCGCAGCAGTGCCGGGCGAGGCGCCTGAACGCCATTGCACAACGGATTAGCCTTAGTCACAGCGCTGGTGATCGACTATGACTGCAGTAGAGCACATTCCTTGCGGTCGCGGAGCCGGCCGCGAGCGGCTAGATGGTTTCCTGTGCGCGGCCCGGCTGTCTAGCTTCGCTCGTAGCGGAGGACATGACGCGGGAGCATCGTCACCTGACATAAATCCATGGGGGATAAGGGGCGAAATTCTTCGATGGGGTAGCCCGAGGGGTCTGATCGGCCGGGTGTGGGCCGGTCTGAGCTGGGCAAACCGGTTTGAACTGGTGTTTGCGTCCATCTGAAAAACGAAAGGTCGTCGGTCCACCCTTAGTGGCAACGTTTGGCTCTGCGCTAATCAGCTTTAGCGCGCGATGCGGGGCGTGTCACCAGCGTAAACGCGTCTGTAGGGTTTTATGCTGCAGTGGTGGGGTTTTCGCGTGAGCGCTTGGAGGCGGGTGCGTGACGGTGGCTAGTGGTGTGATGGCCGTTGTGGATGGTGGTGTGGTCGATTCGTGTCCTGGGTGGGTGGGCGCGGTGTTCGCTGATCTGTATCCCGATGACGCGATCGCGCTGCCGACAGAAGGCCCTGTGACGGTACTGGCGTCGGATGAGGATTGGGATTTCATTGCCCAGAACAGCTGGCCGGTGGCCGAGGCCATTGACCATCTTATGTTGCTGATCAACCGCGCGACCACCAGCCAGTGGGCGGTCTGCAGCTCGGGTGCCGGTGGTGCCCGATTCGTGGTGTGCGCTGCGCCGACCCGCCCTGGGTATGACGTGGCGGGGGTGGGGAGTGTGGTGGTGTTCGGCAGGCCCACCGCACCCGTCGACATGGCGGGGTCAGGCTCGTAATGACTGACCTGGCTGCGGTCTCGAACTCTGTTGCGGCGCCTAACGTTTCTGATGATGTGTTGCGTCGGGTGGAGACGTCACTACTCGATACCCGGGCACCGTCGACGCGCCGCAACTACACGCGGGCCTGGGCGGCGTTCGAGACGTACTGCCGTCAACACGGGCATCAGGCGTTGCCGGCGCATCCCCATGTGGTCGCCGACTACCTGCTCGCATTGGAGAACACGGTGAAAACCGATGGGACGGCAGCGTATTCGATGGCCGCGATCGATGGCGCCGCAGCGGCGATCAAGTACGTCCACAAAGCGAACACCCCCCACCCAGACAGCGCGGGCGAGTCCACACCGTTGTGGTTGAGCCCGGTTGTCGCGGGCACGTTGTCGGCGATCCGCCGCCGAGGTGCAGCGTCGGGGCGCCGCCCCCGCCGTCCAGAGGATCCGCTGGATTTGGTGGATCTGCGGGCGATGGTGGCCACCGCACGATCCTCGGCAGTGTCGTGGCGGACCAAGCTCCGCGAGCGCCGCGACACCGCCGCGTTGGTGTTGGGGTGGGCCGGAGCGATGCGCCGCTCAGAAATCGTCAGCCTGACAGTAGGGGATGTGCGCCGGACCCGTGAGGGCTGGATCATGATCGTCCGCAGATCCAAGACCGACCAAGACGGTCAGGGACAGCGCAAAGCCTTACCGGTCGGTGAGCATCTGGAAACGTGCGGCCCCTGCGCCTACATGCGGTGGCTGGCGTGTCATGACGCGTATGACCGGCTAGGCCGAGCCGGTTTGATTCGCCTGCTCGCTGCTGATCGCCCCCACACCCACCACGTGTGCGCCGGCCCCCTACCGGAGGTACCAGCGGAGGCGGAGGTGTTTCGCAGTGTCACCGCCTCCAGCGATCTGGCCGAGTCCGCTCCTGGTGGGCAACTCATCCACACCCTGGTGCGCCGCCGCCTGGCCGCCGCGCGCCCGGACCTCGACACCACCCGCTACGGCGCCCACAGTTTGCGGGCGGGGTTTGTCACCGAAGCCTTCCGGACCGGGCATGAACCGACCACCATCATGAAACAAACCGGCCACAAATCCGTCGAATCGTTGCTGAACTACGCCCGGGACAACAACATTCACGTCCAGAACGCCGCCACCACCATCGGCATGTGACACCCAGCGATGACCCACACTCCACCCACCCACGAGTCCACCGGCGACATCACCGGCCGGTTGCCCCGGTCCTATCGCGGTCAGTGGCGACTATTCACCGACTGGTGCACAGCGTTCGATCTGGACCCGCTGGGCGCCTCGCCGGTCACGGTGGCCCGGTTTCTGGCGTTCGAACCGGATGCGTCGCGGGCCACGGTGCGCCACCGGGCCAGTGCCATCAACACCGCCCACCGCCTCAACGGTGCCACCCCGCCGGGAACGGCGACGGCCGTGCGGGCACTGTTGTCGGCCCGGGACCGTCACCAGGCTGCCGCCACCACAGTGATCGCGCGGTTGCCGGTCAGTGGGTGGCCGGGCGGGCTGTTCGGGCGCCGCGACGCCCTCATCCTCACCCTGGTCTGCCACCTCGGGATCCCCGTCACCGACGTAGGGGACCTACGGTGCGGCGACATCACCATCCACCCCAACACCACCAACCCCGACAGCAGCACGGTGCACATCGGCGGCCACCACCAGATCACCGCCAAAGCCGAACCGGAGAACCCATTCGGGGTGTACGGGGTGTGGAAGCGGTGGGCAGCGGTGCGTGAACTCACCTTGCGCCGGCCCTCACCAATCGCCTGGGCACCGGTCCTCTACGACGCACCTGCCCGAGCGGCAGCAGAAGACATGTCGCTGCACGAGCACACCACTCCTGATGCCGCCCTGCTGCCCACGTTCGATCGGTGGGGCAACCCCACCGCACCGATCGGTGACACCACCACCGGCCTGTCGCCGCGGGCGGTCTCAGCGATCCTGCGCACCCACCTGCACACACCCGGACGGCCGGTCACCCACCGCACGCAGTGGGCCCACACCATCCGCGAACGCACCGCCGGACCCCAGAACCCGGTGTCGCAACCGGCGCCTGTGGTGGTGTTGCCCGACACCTACGACGACGGCGTCGATGCCCGACGCCGCGCGGCGGCCGAACTCGGCGACCTCGACGACGTCTTCACCGCCCTGGACCATCAGATGGCCGCACTGCTGGCGCGCACCGAACAACTCCTCGACCACCTCGACTAAAGACGAGCCCGTATCCACCGACACTCGCCGCTCGCGACCACGCCTGACGCGCCGGAACAACTGATTATTCGTCGTTCACAGAGATACTGATGAGCCGCCCACTATGACCCGGGCACTGCATTAAAGACCCGTGAGAGGAGACGGTCTCAGTGACAAAACGGTGAGGATCGCGCACCCCTGTGTGTTGTGAGAACCGTTAGTGGGCTGCGTGGTAGGCGTCGACAACCTCGGCAGGGATCCGTCCGCGATCAGAGACTTCATAACCCTGGGTGCGTGCCCATTCGCGAATAGCTCGCAGCTGTTCTTTTGGTGAACCCTGCGCGGGCGCGGGTGCCGTTTTTGTGGTGTTGGCCGCGCCGCGGACCTCGGTAGCGGCGTTGATGTACTTACCGATAGCAGACTCGAACTTCGCCAGGTTACTCGGACGCAGATCCAGAACATACTCGCGCGCTTTGCGCGCACCAGGCAACTTCACCGAAAACTCCACCTGCACAACCTCATCGGGATCCACCGGCTTACCGTCGACATCATCAATAATGTCTACTTCTACTCGCGTTGTACGCGCCACACAAAGCTCCTCTAATAGATTGATACGACCCACATGTCGTGGTTAGTCGTGCCCAGCATAGGCGCTCTACTAACCGGTGAGAGGTACCAGCGCGGACGCTTGGCGGCTCACCATCGCAAGAATTGATGGAGTGCCTCGGTGAGCGGCACTATTCGCAGCGATCTACGACTTACTACTCGGGTGACCCGAAAGAATCGGCTCAACAGTCGAATATGCTGCGCGACAACTCAACTAGTCCTGATCACCTTCAGTTTTGTGGTTCAGGTGGGGTCGGTGGTGGTGTCGCCCAGGGCGGAGGCTAGTTCATTCTCGGTGGGTACGAGTTCGCGGACCAGTGGGGGCAGTGTGTCGTAGGTGTAGTCGGCTACTGCCAATGGTGCGGTGGTTCCGGCGAGAGAGTAGCGGACCACTTGGTCGTTGCGGCCGGCGCACAGCAAGATACCGATGGTGGGTGCGTGCACCTCGTGGTTACGCAGATTGTCATCGACCCAGGACACGTAGAAGCCGAGCTTGCCGAGGTATTCGGGCTCGAACTTTCCTACTTTGAGCTCGACGACCACGAACCGCGACTGCACCCAGTTAAAGAAGAGTAGGTCGATGTAGAAGTCATCGCCGCCGGTCTCAAAGTGGTACTGGCGGCCGACGAAGGCAAACCCATGGCCCAGTTCGAGGAGGAACCGCTCGAGCCGGGCCATCAACGCCGTTTCCAGTTCGCGTTCGGCGACACGGTCGGAGATGTCGAGGAAGTCGAAGACGTAGGGGTCGCGGACGAGTTGATGAGCCAGGTCTGAATCGGCCGCGGGGAGCTGGGTGTCAAAGTTCGTCGGCGCTGCCCCGATCCGCTGATCGAGCTGGTTACGGATCTGGTGGGTCAGGATCGCTCGTGACCAGCCATGTGTGACAGCAGCGGCGGCATACCACTCTCGGACCGCCTGGTCGTCGATCTTGTCGATGAGCACCGTGATGTGACCCCACGGCAATTGTCCAACAGGTTGTTGGACGATTGCCTCCCGCGGCCAGGTGCCGGCGACCGTGCGCATGTAGTGCAGGTTGCTGCGGGAGAACCCCCGCATGTCGGGGAACTCGGCCCGCAGATCGCGGGCGAGGCGGTCGATGACCCGGCTTCCCCACCCTTGGCTGTCTTGGCGGTCGCGGATGGCCCGCCCGATATCCCAGTACAACACCAGTAACTGGGTGTTCACCACGCGGGTGGCCTGCACCCGGGCACCGCGGACCTGCCTCTTGAGCTGGTCCAACACGTCCGCGTAGTCCTGGGGCATCAAGTCCTCACCGCTCACCGCACCATCTTCCCTCCCCAGGGCCGGCGTTCGTGCCTGCAGGGCCCCTCGCTGCTCGCGCATGACTGATCTGCCAGGGCCGACACCCTCAAATCGACCCGCGGTCAGCGAACGGCGCACCCAGGCGGGCCCCAACTACCGCCGAGTCGGAGCCGATATGGGTTGTCGCGGTCGATGCCCATCCATCATTGCGAGCCGACCCGGTGTGAGACATCGTGTAACGGACAGCGCGCTGGGTGCTATATCTGGGTGACGCTTCTCGCTGGTGCATGAATCTGCCTGCTAGCGGCCACAACTCGTTAGCATCCGGAAGGTTCTTCGTGCCTGATCAGTTCCACCCGCCCACCGACTTCACTCGCCCGGGCTCTTCGCCGTACCCCCAACCGCCCCCCAAGAAGCGCTGGCCATGGATCGCCGGCAGCGCCGTTGCGCTCGTGGCCGTGGTGACCGCTCTCGGCGTGGCCGGCTCCACGGAGGAAGAAATTTCGACCAATGCGGCGGCAACATCGTCGGCACCGGCAACCACCACCGTGGTCGCACCGCCACCATCGGAGACGCCCGCACCCGCGGCCACACCCGTCGCTGTGGTGTCCACCGCACCTGCGGCCAACGCAGCGCTCACCAAACTGAATTCGCTCGCCGTGAAAGGTCGGGCACCAAAGACCGGGTACGACCGCGCCCTGTTCGGCCAGACGTGGACCGACAACGTCACCGTCGAGGGGGGCCGGAACGGGTGCGATACCCGCAATGACATCCTGCGCCGCGATCTGGTGAACATTCTCGTCAAGCCGGGATCGAAGGGCTGCGCCGTAGAGTCGGGCACGCTCAACGACCCGTACACAGCGAAGATGATCCAGTTTGTTCGGGGACAGGACACGTCCACCGCCGTGCAGATCGATCACGTCGTTGCCCTGTCGAACGCATGGCAAACCGGGGCTCAACAGTTGACCCCCGGCAAACGCGCGGACTTCGCGAACGACCCACGAAACCTGCAGGCGACCGACGGCCCGACCAACCAGCAGAAAAGCGACGGGGATGCGGCAACATGGTTGCCGCCCACCAAGTCCTACCGCTGCACCTACGTCACCCGCCAGGTTGACGTGAAAGCCGCGTACGCCCTGTGGGTGACACAACCTGAAAAGGATGCCATCACCCGCGTGCTGGCCGACTGCGGTGCCACCGTGGCGCCGCCGACCACCCCGGCGGTCGCCGAAACCCGCACACAAACACCGATCCCAGCGCCGCGTACGACCACGACAACGTTCGTGCCGCCAGCTCCTGCCTACACACCACCGCCGGCGTACACACCACCACCGGTGGTGGACGACGCACCGAATGTGAGCTACAAAAACTGCAGCGCCGTCCGAGCAGCCGGCGCTGACCCCATCTACCGCGGGGACCCGGGCTACGCCCCCCACCTCGACCGTGACGGTGACGGAGTGGGCTGCGAATAGACACACCCGGAACGGACTCACTCGCGGACGACAACAGGGGAGGGTGTCGGAACCTGGGTCTACAGTCGCCGTGTTGGGTAGGGCAGGGAAGGCCGTACCTCAACGACACCACGCCCCTCGATCGCGGATTCAGGTCGAGGGGCGTTGTCGTGCAGGAGATTTATGCTACTGCGCGCCGAGTCGAGGCCTCGGTGCTCACGGATATGGAGACGGCACCCGTGGTGTCGCAACAGTCATCGGCTCGGTCCGCGGCGCGTGCTCGACGGCGGGACAACGTGCACGACCTACCGCGTAACTCCCAGAAGGCGCACCGGTGCCGGGAAGTCTGATGCCCCGGCACTCAGGCGAGGTGGGCGCGGCAGCTCGATGAGCGGCCAACTCGATTAAGAGAACTGTGATGTCGTAGTTCGGGGTATCGGTTCTGTGGGGTGGTCGTGGGGACGTGGAAAGTATTGCGGCACGTACCCGTTGAAGGGTTGTGCTGGTGGGGTGGTGAGGTAGTGGGTGCGTGCGCCGCCGGTGGTTTTGGCTCGGTACATGGCGTGGTCAGCGCGGCGCAGGATGTGGTCGGTGGTGCGGGTGTCGCGGGGTGGGACGAGGACGACGCCGATGCTGGCGTGGATGTGCAGGTTGTGGCCGGCGATGGTGATGGGTTGAGCGAGCGCGGTGTGGAGGTTGGTGGTGATGTTGGAAAGTTCGTCGATGTCGTCGAGTTGTACGGCGACGAACTCGTCGCCGCCGAGGCGTCCGAGGGTGGCCGTGGCCGGTAGGGCTTGTCGCAGTCGGCGGGCGCTGGTGCGCAAGATGAGATCGCCGACGGCGTGGCCGAAAGTGTCGTTGGTGGTTTTGAGGTCGTCAAGGTCGATGAACATGACCGCCAAGGGGTCGCGGCGGTGGCGGGCGCGCAGATAGTAATCCAGGGTGGCGATGGTATGCGCCCGGTTGGGGAGGCCAGTCAACTGGTCGTGGGTGGCCCGGTAGCTCAGTTCGTCGGCGGTGGTGCGGTGCTCGGTGACATCGGTCAGGGAGATCACGAACGGGGAACTGTCGGATCCCGGGGTCAGTGGGGTGCAGGTGACGGCCATCCACACTCGTTGCCCGTTGGATCGGTCGGCGCCGATGATGTCGTGGGTGGCCGTCCCGGTCTGCAAAGCGTGGGTCAGTGGCCGGCGCCAGCGTGGGAGTTGTTCTCCGTCAACATCATAGAGCGGGTAGCGCTGATACAGGCTGGGGTCGGTGAGGTTGATCGCGGTGGTCAGGTGCCCGCGGAACAGAAGGTTGGCTGCGGGATTGCTGAACTGCACCTGTCCGTGATGATCGACGACCACGATCGCGTCCGGTAATGCTGCGATCACGGCGCGCAGGCGATCGTCCGCGGCCCCGGCGGATGCGTGGACGTGGTGATCGTTGGTGGGCTCGCGCAGGAGCACTGCTACTGCAGGAGAGGCAGACCACCGGACGGTCAGGGCGAACGCTTCGGTGTAGGCCATCTCCCCGGTGAGCCGGCGGATCGTCACCGGTGTCCGGGGCACGGTACTGGTGGGCTCGGGCAGGGAAGTGTCGGTGGGGGTCAGGGCGGCCAGGGCCGGCGATAGGTCGGACACGTGCCGCCCGAGAACCTTGTTGGCGTCACGGGCTCGGAGCAGTTGTGTGCCAGCACGGTTGATGTACACCACCCAGCCGTCCTGGTGCACCAGGACAGCGTCGGCGGTGTGGGCGAGAAACAGGTTCAAGCAGTCGCTGCGGTTCCGGTGGGGGCCATCGAACGCCGACGGCACGACTGCGGCCGCCTGATCGTCTTGTTCGGCCCCCACGTCTACAGTCCTGCCTGATCGTGCGGCCTGCTTTCTGCGACGCGCTACCAGCCCACAGTAGAAGCCGGACCTGACCACGACATCGGGGGTCGACCCCTTACTGGGAACCGGACATTAGGGGTTTTTCAAGCCTGGCCCGCGCCGAGGGCCGGGCCCAGGAACCTCTTTCTGAGGAGTCGGCGCGCGCAATGACCCGCGCCACCACCAGCGCTCCGCCGAACGAGACCACGATCCACGCCGCCATGCCCACGGCCAGCAACCACATAAAAGACAGTCTGACTGAATGAAGAACACTTCGCTATGCGCACGTCATCGATGGTTCGTTATCGTCAACAGCTATGACGAGTCGTGTGAGGTCGGCCGGTCGCCGGGCGGTGTACATCGTGCAGACGTTCTGGGCACCGATCATCGCTGGGGTAGCGGCGTTGGTGTTGGGGGTGGGCAACATGTACGTCAACTCCGACTCCAATGCTGAGGAGTCAGGCGCCCGGTGCGTGACCGATACCCGTGCGGCAACTGTGCCCACCAAGGGGGTGTGGTGGGGGGTGAACCCGGACTGGCAAAACATGTCGTTGACCCAATACTCGCAAAACCTGGGTCACCATCCGGCAGTTGCTGTGTCCTTCACCGACTTCCCCTACGATGCGGCCGACCGCGCCGGACTCGCCCAGGCCGTGGATCAGATCCACGACGAAGGCAAGGTCATGCTCCTCACCCTCGAACCGTTCGATGGGCTCGAAGCGGTGACCGAGCAAGTGGCCGACTCGTTCGCCGCCGATCTGGCAGCGTTCAACGCTGCGGGTGTACCGGTGATCGTGCGCTTTGCCCACGAGATGAACGGGTCCTGGTATCCGTGGTCCCAGCAACCCGCGCTCTACCGCAACACCTTCTCCAGGGTCGCGGCCGCGGTGCACGACCGAGCCCCGGGTTCGGCGATGATGTGGGCACCGAACTACGGGGGCGGCTACCCCTTCGCTGGTGGTCAGTTCTCCCCAGCGCCACGGACCGCCGACTTCATCGCTCTGGACACCGACCGCGACGGCCTACTGACGATGAACGATGACTCCTACGCGCCCTACTATCCGGGCGATGACGCGGTGGACTGGGTGGGAATGTCGTTGTATCACTGGGGTGCCCGCTATCCGTGGGGCGAGAACGAATTGCCCGAGCCCAACAAGTTCGTCGATCAGTTGACCGGCAACTACGTGGGTGCGAATGGTGATGACAGTGCACTGCCGAACTTCTACGACGTCTACGGCCGCCAGCACGGCAAACCGGTGGCCATCCCCGAGACCGCCGCGTTGTACAACCCCGCGATCGCCACTGGCCCTGACGAACTGGCCATCAAACAAGCGTGGTGGTCACAAGTCCTCGACGAGGCCAACCACAACCGGTTCCCGCAGTTGAAGATGCTGAACTGGTTCGAGTGGAACAAGTACGAACCCGAAGTCACAGCGAACGTCGACTGGACCGCCACCACCAACCCCACAGTCCGCGAAGCATTCACCCAAGCGCTACCGGAATGGCTCAGCTTCGGACCCGACACCCCGTGCACACCGCCCAGTACGACCTAGTTTGCAAGGGGCCGGTTCCCTTCTTTGACCACAGGCGCCAGTGACGACGTAGAAGGCACATCGGTAGCTGCACCGGTTCGCCGACGGGCCCAGATGAGGACATTGTCGGAGTGAGTAAGCATCCCACCGTCCAGTTGCCCACCCGCGGTGCTTGACCACCGCCGATCACGCCAGGAAACCGTAGCCCCGATTTGCGGCACATTAGGGGCGTGCAGCGGCGGGGCAGACCAGACCCGTGGGCAGGGGTAACAGGTAGCAACCGACAGAACCCGTTGGGCATCCCGGTCGAAATCGGCGCTGTGTCGACGCGGACCCACCACACCGACCCCACTAAGACTCGTGCAAACCCCGGTCTTGGACCGGTGCAGCGACGGGCTACGCCGACAGGCGGGGTGGCAGCAGCCAATGCTTCACGTGGCGTCTTCGCACCTGCAATATGGTGGTCAGCGGTGCGAGGAAGCGGATGACCCGACGGTCTTTCATACTGGCCTTTCACGGTCGTCGTGGGAACTCGTCGCACCTAGTCACATACCCACATACTCAGTCTGCACGCATGCAGACGGCGTGGTCGGCGGGTAGATCGCAGTAGGCCCTACCGCGCACGGGCGGTCGATCACGTCACGTCCGGCCACGTAGGGCGCTAACACCCCCGGAGGTATGGTCGGGTCGAAACGCGGCACTCGGCGGCGTGATCCCGAGATAACGGGGTGTAGAGCAGCGCGAAACGCCTGTTTTTTCCTGACGCCGGGAACTCGGGGGTTCGCCTGGGCTTGGAGCAGTAGTTGCTCGTGTGGGCGACTGGGAACCAATCGCGGGTTTCGGCGTCTACCGCAGGCGTCTTGTTGCCGGTGTGCAAGTGGACTGGAAGTGGGCTGCAAGGGGCAGGTGTGAGTGTGGAACCAGTCACTTCTTCATTCACCATTTGTCAGGAGAACTCATGCCCCCTACTGCTGATGCGTCACCGGACCTGCTCGGTATCACCATTGCCCATCGCGCGATGATCGGCGACGCGCGCCGGTTCGCGGACATGCTCGAGGGCATCGCGCAGGGATCATCGCCGTGCGATCGGCGCCGGGCCGGTGCGATAGCTGCCTATCTGGGCGAGTTGTGCGACTCGATCCACCATCACCACACCATCGAGGATGAGGTGATGTGGCAGATACTGATCGACGCTGCGGGCGGTGCGGTCGATGTTCACGACCTGCAGGATGACCACGCGCACCTCGACCCGATACTGGATCAACTTCGTTCGACGGCAATCGAATTCGGTGAGGAAACTGATGATTCGCGCACACAGGTCGCCGGAGCGCTGGCGAACGTTCTCGAGGCGTTGCACGAGTTGCTCGCCGAACACATCGCTGACGAAGAAAAGGTGGTGTTTCCGGTCGTGGAGAACTACGTGAGCGCCGAACAGTGGAAGGTCGTCGAAGACGCGGCGCGCAAGGGTTCATCGATGGCGTTCGAGGTACCGCGAATCGGCAGATACATCACCCGGCGCGAACGCACCCGCATCCTCGGGGAAGGTGGGCTACCCATGCGGCTGATGTTGCGGTGGTTCGAATGGACCGGTGCTCGACGCGAACGCCGGATCACCGGGCGGTAAGAGCGGCGAGTCCGTCGTCGACGCGGGCACGGGTCTGCGCGGCACACGAACGGTGGCGCGCTGCGGCATCGGTGTCGCCGATGAGGTCTGCGAGATCGGCGAGCAGATCATCGATCGGGCCGAGAACCGCGGTACCGGAATTGAGTCCGGCGACCACGCCGGAGAACGGGGCGAGGTCGGCATACAGGGATCGGGCGTGCTCGACGCGGCCGAGCCGCACCAGTGCTCGAGCATGAAACGCCGACATTGTCATCCAGTAGTAGTCGCGGTTGACCGCGATCGCCTCGTCGGCAACCTGCTCGGCCCGATCGCGGTGTCCAGCATCGAGCAGGGCGAGTACGTACGGCCAGGTGATCATCTGCGGCACAACCGGATACAGTGCGGCCAGCGGCTCCGTCAGATGTCCGATGGAACCGCGATGCCAGCCAAGGATCAGGTGCCCGATCAAGGCCATCGCCTCCCCGTTGGGAAGGCCGGCCGCGATCATGCGGGTACTAAGTTCGGCGTAGGCTCGACCGGCTGCGTCCAGGTCACCGGCCAGGGCGCTGAGCACCGCCGTATAGGCCGAGAGCACCACGGCGAGTTGGCCGACCTGGCCGCCCGAGGCGTACTCGAGCGCGAGTGATACCTGGGTGCCCGCTTCGGGCAGGTCGGTGTGCGAACACGCAATGAGGAACCGAAAGTAGTGCGCCACCGCTCGATAGGCGATCAGCCCGGCGCGCTCGGCAACAATCTCCAATTCATCGGTCCATCGCGGTAGAGCGTCGACGAGATCAGGCCCGAGGGCCAGGAACATCTGGGTGTTCAGTGCCGCACACAGCAACTCGGGATCGTCGAGGTCGCGAGCAAGAGCCAGTGCTTGTGCTGCGGCGTCGCAGGCGCGGGCCGACTCGATGCCCTCGACCTCGAGAACAGTCGTGATGAGCAACCACACCCGTTCGCGACCACTGCTACCGGGAAGGTAGCGGCGCAAAGTGTGCGCCATACGGTCATCGGCGCGTCGTTCGTCCCGGTTCGACCAAATCGTCGGCGCACGCCAAGCGGTCAACGCCCGGTGGATGAGGTCGATCCGTCCGTCGGCCTCGGCCACGTCCAAGGCCCGCGAACGAACCAGCCGCGCCTGATGGAGATCACCGGAGTAGGCCAGCGCGGTGACCAGACGGCACAGGGATTCGAGGTGACCGGCGCGCTGGTGCGCGGTGGCGAGCGCACTGGCGTGACCGGCCATCTGTTCAAGGTCTGCCACCGACCGCCATAGCGGTGCGACATCGGCGTGGGCTCCGGCCTGCAGTCGCCGCTGAGCTGCTGCCTTCACATGTGTGAGCGCATGGTCGACGGTGGCCGGTGTGGCACCGAGCGCACTGTGGTGGGCGAGTTCGTCGGGGTCGGCGCGCGCGTGTGATTCCAGTTCCAGCATGGTCTGCCAGTGCAGTCGTGCTCGACGCAACCGCGGGATCTGAGAGTAGGCACATTCGCGTATCAATATGTGGCTGAACCCGATCCGGCCGATATGGTCGCTGGTGATCAGCCCGGCCACCTCGGCGGTGTCGATGGCATCGAGGAGCGCGTCCTCGGAATCACCCCAGAGCCCGAGCAGGGTATCGATGTCGGTGTGCTGGCCACACACAGCCATCAGACGCAGCAGGCGGCCCGCCTCCGACGGCAACCGCGCCATACGGCGCGCGATGACATCGACGACGCCCGCGGGCACCGCCACGCTCGCCTCGGACACACCTCGCGAGACGATGAGTTTCGCGAGCTCGCGGACAAACAGCGGATTTCCGTCCGTTCGCTGACGAATCAGCTGCACTGTCGCCTCGTCGAGAGTGCTCAGTCCCGCTTCCGCGCACACCAGTTGTATTCCGTCGTCGCTCAATCCACCTAGTTCGATGGACTGGGCCGTGTGCGCCAGCAGCGCTGTGACCGTTCCCCTCAATTCGACGCCTGCCTCGGACGGACGATAACCACCCAGGATCAAGACCGGCCGGTCCGCCAACCATGAACACACCTGACGCAAGATCTGCAGTGTCGCACTGTCGGCGCGGTGAAGATCATCGAGCACCACAACCGTGCGTCCAGAGGAGAACTTGCGCGCCACGGCCTGGGCCACGGCAAACGAATCCCCGCCACTGCTCGACGCCGGCTCATCGTCGCCGAGCACCTCGCGCCACGCCCACGCGCTCGGCGCCCCGTCGACCTCTGGGCAATGACCAACGGCCGCAACCCAACCCTGTGTGCGCAGGGCCGAAGCCGCGGCCGCGGCCAGTGTGGATTTTCCGGCCCCGGCTTCTGCGGTGATCCACACGATGTGCAGTGCACCGGCAGCGGCCTTGTCGGCGAGGCCGGCGATGGTGTGCAGTTCGCTTCTGCGGGCGATCAGCGCTTGTGGCGGGGTCGCCGCCGGATCTGGTGGGACTGGGTCCGCAGGTGGTGTCGGCGCCCTCACGGGTGCCGGGGTAGGGGTAGGGACGCGGTGGTTGAGGATGGCCGACTCGAGGTCGCGCAGGGCCGGGCTGGGGTCGACCCCCAATTCGTCGGCCAGGTAATGACGTACCCGTCGTAGGGTGTCGAGCGCGTCGGCTTGTCTGCCTGACTGGTAGTGGGCCAAGGCCAATAGCCGGCTGGCCTCCTCGCGTTCGGGGTGTTGTGCGGTGTGTGCCATCAACCTGGCCACCACCGCATCGGGTTGACCGTCGGCGAGGTCGGCGGCGGCCAGGTGCTCCACGGTGGACAGGCGTAGTTCGTCGAGGCGGGCGACGTGGGCCTGGGTCCACTGCGCCGCGCTGACCGCGCCGAAGGCATCGCCCTGCCAGCAGGCCAACGCTTGGGTGAGCAGTTGGCGTCGTTCGCCGTGGTCGCTGCTGGAGGTGGCCGCTCCGACCAGTTGCTCGAACTGCCAGGCGTCCACGGCCTCCGGTGGTAGTCGAAGGCTGTAACCCGGGGGCTCACTGACAAGGATCCGAGCCGGGCTACGCGGCCGGCGGTGTGGTTCGAGAACACGTCGCAGGTTCGACACGTGCACCTGTAGTGCGGCAAGTGCTTTGGGCGGGGGCTCGGCGTCCCACAGATCCTCGATCAGGCGGTCGGTGGACACCACACGCCCGGCGGCGAGCACCAGCCGGGCGAGCACCGCCCGCTGCCGACGAGGACCGACTTCGACAGGCACACCATCAACGCTGACCACCATCGGGCCCAACACGCTGATGCGCACAGCACTGCTCATCGGGCGTCGAACTCCTCTTCGCTGACTCGCCTGAACCGACCAGAAAATCAGCCTACGGACTCGCTGACCACCGCGCGCCGCTAGGACGTAACCGACATCAGGTCATCGGGTTCGTCGGTGGCCGCGGCAGGGTGAGGGTCATTGCCCACCCGCAAGATGGCGGCGGTGACGACGGCACCGATGACGGCTATCGCTGCCGATACCCACAGGGCGCGGTCGAGTCCGGTCACGAACTCGTGCGGGGAGGCGCCGGAGAACACCGACTCAGCCGGCAGCAGGGCACCCAGGGCGGCGACCCCAACGGCGATGCCGGTTTGGCGGAACGCGTCGTTGATCCCGGCGGCCAGACCTGAATGTTCGGCGGCGCTTCCGTCCAGCACCAGTCCACTCATGACGGGGTTGAATATGCCTGCGCCGATCATTGCGACCACCATGCCCGGCAGGATGACGAGGTTGGAGCTGTCCACATCGGCGACTGTGGTCATCGCTAGCCCGATTCCGACCAGCAGCAGCGAACCGGACAACATCAGCCACGCCGGCACCCGCTGGCCGATCTGTGCGGTGGCCCCGGCCACGACGAACATGGCGGCCGTGGCCGGCAGGTACACCAGGCCGGCCTCGATCGGGGTCATCCCGAGCACGCTCTGCAGGTAGATCGTGGTGTACAAGAACACCGAGAACAGCGACACCGAAATTGCGAACGCCGCGATCTGGGCGCCGGTGAACGTGCGGCTACGAAACATCGACAACGGCAACATCGGTTGCGACACACGCGATTCGACAACAACAAACAGTGTCAATGCTACGGCCGCGATCACGAACGAGGCGACGGCGATCGGATCGGTCCAGCCGTGCTCATTGCCGCGGAGCAACGCCAGCACCAGAGCACCCAATCCCACCGACGCGGTGATCTGCCCACCGACGTCCAGGGTGCGGTAGTGAGGGTCTCGAGACTCCGGCACCCACACCACGGTGGCGATCAATGCCGCAACCCCGATCGGCAGGTTCACCACAAAAATGGCCCGCCAATCGAACCATTCAGTCAACACGCCACCTACCAGCGGTCCCAAAGCGAAGGCGCCGCCGATCGTCGCGCCGTAGACGGCCAACGCCCCGGCACGCTCTTTACCGGCCGGGAAGACATCGGCCAGCAGCGCGAGCGAACACGCGAACAAGATGGCACCGCCGAGGCCTTGGACGGCGCGCGCAACATCCAGCGCCCAGATCGTCGGCGCTACAGCACAGGCGAGCGAGGCCACCGTGAACAGCACCAGGCCGATCACGAACACGTGGCGGCGGCCGCGTCGATCAGCCCACGACCCGGCGCTGAGCACCACCGTCGCCAACGCCAAGGTGTACGCGTCGACAACCCACTGCAACGAGCTCAACCCCGCATCCAGATCACGCGCGATCGTGGGCAATGCTGTGTTCACCACGGCAATGTCGAGCATCAACATGGCAGTGCTCACGCACACAACAGCCAACGTGGCGCGCCTGGTCCTCGCAGTCCGCGAGAAAGTTTGAGTAGTCATGACCGAACACTGCGCCAAGGCACTTGCACATTTCTTGGACCTGTCGAGCAAACAACCGACACCCACTGGTGGCTATCGCTGGGTGGGCCACACCGCTGAGAAATTTCCTGCGCCGACGCCCGTGGAGCACGGTCCTGTGTGCGTGCATGTCCAGGTTGCGGACAGTGGTCCTAGCGGCGGCGCCTGCGCTGTAGGTCCCGCGTGTGATGCGGCAGGTCGTGCTTGCTTAGGACTGGAATAGGTGCAGAACGCGCTGCTTTGGGGGATGGGTGGTCATGATCCCCACCGGGACGTGAGCGCGTCGCGTTCGAGCTGGGTTTGGCGGGGTGGGTTGCCGCGTTCCCGGAGCAACTCGCCGGGGAGGGTGAATCGCGGTGCGCTTGCAGGATGTTGGGCCGCGTGGTGACAGATCGCTTCGACCAGTGCGTGGGCCATCTGCAGCCGTGGGTACGAGTCGTGAATGGTGGCGGCGTCGTGGTCAGAGACGGCGTCAGGGGCCAGGCCTGGACCGATCGCGCCGCCGAAATCGAGGGTGACTCCTTCTCGTACCAGCAGGCACAGCGGGCCGCGGCGTTCGGCGATGTGCGCCGAGGAGTGCAGCGCGATGGCTTCCCAGACTGCGTCGACATCGGTGGCGTTCCAGCGATGATCGGTGAGAAATGTCGCTGCCCGGTCCGCGCCGACTACCTCGAACCGTTGGGTGTGCTCACCGTCGTCGGCCAGGCCGAGGTCGTGAAGGACGCACGCCATAAAGAGCAGGCGGTCATCGTAATCGCGGCCGTCGTGCAAGCCCAGGTGGTGGGCAGCGAGCCGGGCGAACAGGTAGGACCGCACGCTGTGGTTGGCGATCGACGGTGTTTCCACGCCCGTGATCAGGGTCAGTGCGGCGCGGGCTGTTTCTGTATTGGGTAGTGCTAGAACGTTGTTCGGTGGAGGTTGTGCGTGCACGGTCAGTTCTTCCTGTCAGCGGGCGAGGGCGGTGAAGTAGTCGGCGATGCCGGTGGCGTCCTCGAGCGCGCGTACGTCTGCGACGTAACCGTCGGGCCGAATGATGACGCGCCCACCTTCTCGGAGGCCGAAAGCGCCCGCCACGAGTCTGGCTGGGTCGGCGACCACGGTGTCGTATCCGTCGCGGGGTGTGTCGTTGTCGGCGATGAGGATGTGGTTGAGGTGGTGGGGTTCGGCAGCCGGCGGTACTTGGTCGGGGGCGATGGTCCACACGGTGTGTCCGAGCTGGCGCGTATCGAGCTGCGCGCGGATGTTTACGTCGTCTATGTAAGGACTGTGGTGTCCGGCAGCAACTGTGGTCGCCGGAGGGTTGTGCGTGGGGAGGGCCGGGCTGCTCGGGTAGGCGATGGTGATTTCTTCGATGGTGTTGGCCAGCTTGGAAGTCAGGTACGCAGACTTGCCGACCAGTCCAGCGATGACGTTGCGTGCTGCTCTCGGTGCCCCTCGCAGGGTGCCTGCTGTGGTCAGCCGTGTGGTGAACTCGATGACGTGAGCTGCTACGGGGTGGCGCTCGGCGTGGTAGCTGTCCAGGAGGGTGTGGCCGGCGGTGCCGTGGAGGACGGCAGCGATCTTCCACGTCAGGTTGGCGGCGTCTTGCATACCGGTGTTCATGCCCTGGCCTCCGGCGGGGCTGTGAATATGTGCCGCGTCGCCGGCGAGAAATACTCGGCCGTGGCGGTATTGCGGTACTTGTCCGTGTTTTACCTCAAAACACGTCAGCCAGTGCGCGTCGGTGATGGTGACCGAGCCGACTCTGTCATCGAGAATGTTTTGGAGGGTCTGTTGGTCCGGGTGTGAGTCGAGGGGGGCGCCGGGCTCGTTGTGGATCTGGGCGATGAACCGAATCCTGCCGCCGCGCATCGGCAGAGCTACCACTGGTCCGTCTGGATGGAAGAACGTGTACATCTGCGTGTTGGTGAGCGTGTGGTCGGCGTCGACGTCGCCGAGGATGAACCGCTCACCTGTGAAGGTGCCCTCGAGTGTGGTGCCGAGTAGATGACGGACGGTGCTGCGCGCCCCGTCGGCACCGATGACAAAGGCGGCGTCGAGTGTGTGGATGGACCCTGCCGTGGACACGGTCAGATGCGCGCCGGCTGCGTCCTGGGTGAGTCCGACGACCTCTCGGCCGCGCTCGATCTGCACTCCGAGAGCGTTCAGGTGGGCGGTGAGAACCCGCTCGGTTTCGGTTTGCGCGGTGATCAAGGTGTAGGCAAATGGACTGTCGATTCCGTCCAGAGGTACGTGCACCACGGTTTTGCCGTTGCTGATTATGTTCATCCCGACCGACTTGACCCCTGTCGCGATGAGTTCATCGGCAACGCCGAGTCGGTCGAGCAGCTCCAGGCTGGCGGCGTGGACAGCAACCGCGCGCGACTGGGTGGTGGGCGCGGGTGATTTGTCGAGGACTCGGACGCTGATACCACGGCGGGCGAGGTCGCAGGCAGCGACCAGTCCGACGGGTCCTGCGCCCACCACGACAACGGTGTCAGGAGGCTGCGGGGGGTGAGTAGTCATCGTGCGTCCTTCGTGCGTGCATGCGGTCGGCAGGTGAGCCACGGCCGGGGCCGCTGGGTGTGAGGTGTGGTGTGGCTGGTTGCCCACCGCTGACTTTCGCGGTGGGCGACCACTGGTTCCTCCGTGGTGTCGTGGCGGTCAGGGGATCAGGTTGTGGGGGACGAGGTCGCCGATGTTGAGCGGTGGCAGTAGCCGGACGCCGAGCATGATGCCGTCGCAGATCAGTGCCGTGGGCGCTCCGGTCGTGCACACGTAATTCGACAGCTTGTCCCAGTTGTCGCAAAAGCCTTCGTAGCAGTAGGTCAGGCCGTCGGCCGATTCGCTCCACGGCGGGGTGGGGGGCTTGGGCACGTCGACCGGGTTGGCGCCGGCTGTCCCGGCGCCCAGTGCCAGGCCGGCTGAGGCGAACACTGCGACGGTCGCTGTCTTGGCGAGATACTTGTTCATGGGGTGTCCTGTCTTTGTGGTGTGTGGAACCGGTAAGACAAGTTTGTTGGCTCGCTGCAGCGCGATCGTCTGCGCGATGACGTACTTTTCGCTGCCATCGACGGGCGAGGTGAGGTAGACGATCGCCCCGGGGTAGACCCCTTCAGCGCTGGGGAGCGGCACTGCGCCCGCCTGCAATATAGGCGGCGAGTTCGACGCGGGTTCTAAGCCCCAATTTGCGCAGGGCACGTGAGACGTGTGTTTGTACAGTACGGGTTGAAATGAAAAGCCGTTCAGCGATTTCACCGCCGGACAGGCCCGAGGCCACGAGCTCGACGACGGTCACCTCTGTGCGCGTCAAACTCTCCCAACCAAAGCGTGGCCGCTCTCGAATGGTGCTGGCGTCCATGCGGATTCCGTGTTGACGCAGGCGTGAGATGATGCGCGCACTCAACCCGGTCGCTCCCATCGTTTGCGTGAGCACCAGCGCAGCACGGGCATAGTCGCGTGCGGATTGTTTGTCGCCGGATGCAGCGGCGGCGCAGGCGGCTTCTTCCCAGCTCGCCGATTCAACGAGTGCGTCACCGCGAGTGTGGGCGTCGGTGGCAGCATGCGTCGCGGCGGTGAGAACGGCATCGATGGACCCGCTGCACAGGGCTGTGGCCAGGTCGACCTGGGGTGCGCCCGCCTCTGCCACCGGTAGCGGCAGGTTCGCGAGCACAGCGGCGATGTCATGGATCAGTGGTTTGTGGCCACTGCGGGTGGCGATGCGGGCGCAGTCGAGTGCGAATGTCGGTAGCCATCCGTACAGCCCGAGGCCAGCAGCATGGTTCCAACAGCGCTGCGCAGTGTCCGCAGCGGGACGCAGTTTTCGTTGCGTTTCCAGCAGTAGGGCCTCGACTCTTTCAGCGAGCGGTATGCCGAGCAGGTTGGGTCTTCCGCTTGTGGTGAGAGTGTCCAATCGTGTTGCAGCGAAGGAGAAGTCAGATCGGTAGACCGCGATCAACGCGCGGCTGCCTTCGCCGAGCGAGGTCCACCGCAAACCGGCGTCGCTGGCTACGTCCAAGGCGTCGTCCAAGGTGGCGGCCGCGTCGTCCAGACGTCCCCGGGCGAGGTCGATCATTCCCCGAACAAAGTCGAGGTAGGACGACAACCAGGGAATGTCGCGCTCGTTGCGTTGCTGTAAGGCCCGATCCATCAGTGCTTCGGCCGCGGCCGGGCCATGTAGGTACTGCTCAAGCAGCGGAGGCCAGATTTCAATGGCCCGGTTGAGGTCGATGCCGTCCTCGCTGGTGACGCCGGCCGCTTGTGAGGCCTGTAAAGCGATCTGCAGTCCGGTGGACACGTCGCCAGATAAGAAGCGTCGCAGAGCTTCAGCTTCCATGCCGATGATCGGGCCGTCCTGTGACATTGGGAAGGGTTGCCGTGGAACGGGTGTGGTTCCTTCCATCAAGTCGACGTAGTGGCCGATCGCCCGCAACTGTTCGCGGGTTCTGGCATCGATGGGCAACTGCAGGGTGGCGGTGACGATCGCGTGGACCTGGGCGCTGCCAGCCCGGTTGATGAGGGTGAAAATCAACAGATGGTGGAACTTTTCCGCGATGCTGGTATCTGTGGCCTTGGGCAGGTTCTCGGACGCGACCTGTGCTGCCCGTTCGAGTTGTCCTGAGCGGGCCAACGCGGTGGCCAGATCGAGTTCGATGGGGCTCGCGGGCGATTTCTCGCTCGCCCGTTGCACCGCGCTGTCGAGCAGATCGGCGGCCACCGACGGAGCGTGATCGAGCTGGCCCCGCGCGCGAGTCACCGCATCGAGAACCTCTGCGTCATCAGCACCGGCAGCCATGAGGTGGTGGGCAACCATCTGATTGTTCCCGGCGTCGGTGTGGTGTTGGGCCACTGCCGAATGCACAATCGCCCTCAGCGGCGGCGCCATCTGGCCGTACGCCACGTCTGCGTACACATCGTGGGTGAACGACAGGGCACCATCAGATGCCATCTCGATCACGCCTGCGTCGATCGCGGTGCGAACCGGTCCGACCAGGTCCACTGGCGACATCTGGCCGAGTGCAGCCAAGTCACTCACCGTGGCCGGGCCACCCCACACCGCCAGTTTGTCGACCACGTCTCGAGAGGCGTCGGTCAACAGGGCCAACTGCCCACTGATGGTGTCGCCGAGGCTGGTGGACAGATCCGGACCGGGTGCCGACAGGAGTGATCCGGCAACGTCGCGACTGGAGGGGGGACCGCTGACTTGGTGGTTCTCGAGCAACGCGATGGCGTGCATCGGATTGCCCCCAGAACGCGCAAGCACCTGGGAGAGCTCATCATCGGGCCAGACTCCGAGAACCTGGCGGGTCAGCGCGTCCAGATCGATCGCGTCCATCCGCGGCAGACTCCATTCGGCCACCAGTGGGCGTGCGAGCAACCGGGTCAGCAATTCCCGTGCCGGAAGATGCCGTCGCGCAATGAGTATGACCAGTGGAAGGTCGCGAGCTGCTGCCGCGGCGCGGCCGAGTACCTCAAGGCTCGCTGCGTCGGCGTTGTGTGCGTCATCGACCACCAATAGGTGTGGCGTATGAGCACACAGTGTGTCGATGGCCTCGAAGAGGCGTTCACCGAAGTCCGGTGGCGGCGACGCAGGTGGTTCCACGCCCACCAACGCCGATGCCACGGCGTAGGGCTGGCGCCAGGACAGCTCGTCGGCGGTGGACCAGCGGGTCGCGGCCCGGTATCCAGAGGCAAGTTCGGCCAGGGTGTGTGTCTTTCCGCTGCCCGGGCCTGCGGTGACGACAAGGGTGCGCGGTCCGACACCCTGGGCCGCCAACTCAAGGGCGGCTGTCAGTTCGTCAACCACTGCACGGCGGGCACCCATCGGCGGCGGCATACTCCTAAGCCTAAGACACCACCGGCGTCTGCACCGTGGTTCGCTCACGGGGCTGACCGACGATGTCGATATAGAGTGCCAGCCGCGCCGCCGCGGCTGGCCGCTGAAGGACGCCCTCCGCGCCGACATGGCCGATGAGTCTCAGGAGGTGGCCGCAGGGGGTGTTACTGCGGTGCCAGGGAGGCCGTCGATGGTTGATGTGGACAGGGCCTAAGTTCGGTGGCGGCGAGGACTGCTGCGGCAAGCATGACAACGGCGGCCAGGTAGAAGCCGATTGTGCCGCCGCCGTGCGGCGCTGAGTCGTTGTGGGCGAGCATGCCGAAGGCGGCGACCGAAAGGAGGCCGCCGAACTGTCGAAGCATGGCACTTAGTCCCGATGCTTGTCCGCGGTCGGGTTCGGTAACCGAGTCCACCGCTGTTGTGGTCATGGGGCTCATGAGCAGGCCGACCCCGACGCCTGCAGGAATCAACCCGCAACACAACAACCACGTCGACGTGGTCGCCAGGGCGGCCGCGACCAGGACACACCCTGCTGCTGTGGCCAGTGCACCCCATATGCCGAGCAGGCGAGGGCCAACGGCGCCATATCGACGACCGGCCCAGCGAGTGGCGACCAACAACGGAACGACCAACGGCAGCAATGCGACACCTGCAACGGCCGGCGTCAACAGCAGAGCGTTCTGCAGCGCGATGACCGGGTAGATCGTGAGGGCTGTCATGGCGAACCCGAGGCACAGCAGTATCGCTGCACTGCCTCGAAAGTGCCGGTTGGTGAACAGCTGCCGGTCGGCAAGGTTGTCGTGGCCGCGTATGCCGCGCCAGATGTACAAGCCACCTGATGTGACCCCGACCCCCAACAGTGCAAGCACGGCTGGTGATTTCGCGCCTGAGGTGGGAAGCACAAGAAGGCCCACTGCCCAACTAGAGAGTCCTACGATCAGCACTGATGTGCCCAGACCGTCCCGCATAGGCCGCCTCCCCGGTCGGTGGTGCAGGTGCGCAGTGCACATCACAGCTGCAGCGATCACCCCGATGGGCACGTTCATCAAAAAGCCCCAGCGCCAAGTGAGGAACTGGGCACACAGCCCGCCGATGGTGGGACCCAAGGCAGCGACAGCCTGACCGGCACCGGTGTAGAGGGACACAGCTCGGGGACGGCCGCCGGGGGCAAACGCGGCAAACACTGAGGCGAGCGTGGCCGGCATCATGATCGCGGCCGCCGCGCCGGCCGCGGCCCGGGCGGAAACCAGCTCGACAGGCCCATGCGCGGTCCCGATGACAAGCGAGGACACCACGAATCCTGCTGCACCGACCGCGAATCCACGAACGGGTCCGATCGCGTCGACCAGTCGTCCTCCGATGGGCAGAAGGACCGCGAGCGTGAGCAGATACGCCGAGATGGTCCATGTTTGCTGGATCGCAGTCAGCCCCAGGTCGAGGCTCATACTGGGCAACATGACGGCGATGATGCTGGAGTCGAGCACCAACATCGCCATCGCGGACGTCGCCGCCACCAGGACACGATTTGAGCGCGTCGTCGTAGTCTGGCGAATACACACCATCAGTGAGCTGAACCGCCTTCCGAGGCGACGATGGACTCCAAACCCGGCAACTCAAACGTGCTGCTGTAACAGTCTGGCCGGGCCGTCAACCCGGGACATGGTGTCTTTTCCACGGACCTGCCTTCGGGCGAAGAGAAACGGCGAGTGACTGTTTGCTGCGCAAATCTCCCGCACACGGTATCTGCACTTAGATGTCAGGTGCCGGGCAAAACGGAACCTCATGTGCCACGATTGCCGCAAACAATGCGCGGGCACCGAACACGGCAGTGACGTCAGGAGTGTGGATGAAGACACCCGTACCACCTAGAAGGCGTCGGCAGCCACCACGGCCGGGGCGACTTGGCACTGCCAGGGCGCGGGTAACGCGCGGTGTCGTCGGCGCAGTGGTGAGCGTGGTGACCGCTGTACTCCTGGCGCCGGTGACGGCGAACTACACCGCGGGGACAGCATCGGCCGCGCCGTTGCCCAGCAACGATCCGTTCTACACCTACGCTGGGCCCCTGGAGTCGGTGGATCCGGGAACAGTGTTGCGCACCCGCCCCATCGCCTTCGCTGCCGGCGATCTGAGGACACCGATCGTGGGCACGCAGGCGCTATATCGCACCACTGATCAACACGGCGATCCGGTAACGACCGTCACGACCATTTTTCGTCCGATCACACCGAACGTGAACTCGGCCATCGTGTCCTACCACGTGGCGTATGACGCGCTGGGCTCGCAATGCGACCCGTCGTACACCCTGCAGGGCAACAACCCCAACAGGCTGGGGCTGATCGAACAATCTGTGATCGCCGGATACCTCGCTGCCGGCTACACCGTCAGCGTGCCCGATTATGAAGGCCAGCAACTGGAATGGACCATCGGACGCCAATCGGGCTACGCAGCCCTTGATGGTGTCCGGGCCACCGAAGCGGTGCTGGGCATGCCGGCCACCACCCCAGTCGGTCTTGTCGGCTACTCCGGTGGGTCGGTACCCACCGACTACGGCGCCGAGGTGGCGCCCACGTACGCACCCGAACTCACTATCGTGGCCGCGGCCGCGGGAGGACTACCTGTCGACTTGGCCCACAACCTGCCCTACATCAGCGGTAGCACGAACTGGTCGGGTGTCATCCCCGCGCTGGTGACCGCTTATAGCCGCGCCTACGACCTCGACACATCGACCTTTCTATCTGCCTACGGCACCGACCTGGTCAACCGTGTCCAGCACCAATGCATCGCCGAGTTCGTAGCTGACTATCCCGGACTCACCGATTCCCAGATGGTCACCGACCCCTACACATCGCTTCTGCAAGTACCCGAGGTGGTCAGCGCCATCAACGACAACATCATGAGCTCAGCCGGAACGCCCCAGACGCCCTTGTTTCTCGCGGTCGGGCACAGCGACGTCACCGGTGATGGGGTGATGGTGACCGACGACGTACAAGGCCTCGCCCATACGTACTGCACAAGAGGGGTGTCGGTGAACTTCATGCGCTACAACGGTCTCAACCACGGCGACGCCTACGTCCCTTTCCAGCGTGACGCGGCAGTGTTCCTCCACCAACATTTTGTCAGGGCAGGCGAACCGGATGAGTGCTCGTCCATCGGGCCGGGTAACTCGCTAGATCCCTTGCCGGTCCCGTCGAGGTGACCGTGTGCGGTATCGCCCGGCAGTGCTAGTTCGACGGTTGGACCGGGGTCACGCCCGTGAGGGTGGGGTCCTGGGTGACACCTGTCAGAATCGTTTCCCGGGTGACGCCGGTCAGAATCGACTCAGTCGGCGGTGGGGGAGGAGCGGTTGTGGCGCCGTGGGTCGGGCCGGCGGTAGGGGTGACCGTTGTCCCGCCGCTGCCCCCACTGTCGGTGGTCGATGCCGTGCTGGTAGTCGACGTCGCCGAACTCGATGATGGGGATGTCGGTGTCGGGTCGCCGGTCGAGCATCCGGCCGAGAGAACAATAGCTGCCCCGCACGCGGCGGCAGCGGCGAAATGTTTGGTGGGGTTCATAGGTCCATTTCTGTTGAGACCCAAAGGTTCTGATCGGTGAGGTACGTGGTGTGGGCGCAACACGAGTGGGTGAGGCGTGCGAGTTGATGGTGCGACGTCGTCGCCATCTGCCGCAGGCTGGGTCGATCACCGCGTGCTGTGAGGGGTGCACCGGCGATAGTTGGGTTGACTCGGTTGGAGTGACGTGTGCGATCGCGGCGATGGGCTGATCGCCAGGTAGCGTGCCTTGCACAGGACATCGTCTAGCACGTTGTTGGCGGTCAGTTGGGGTCGCACACCCAGCTGAACGAGCCGTCGTGGTGGGAGATCAGGGAGCTGTTGTAGAGGGTGACGCTCACGCCCTGATAGGTGGCGTTGCCGTGGGAATCGGTTCCGTTTAGTTGCTGTCCGGAGTAGTCCCAGACGCTGATCCAATCGCCGTGAGCGCTGACGTCTGCGTTCCACACTTGGTTGCTGTCAGTCAGATTGGCGTAGAAGGGCGCCTTTTCGCGGTGCTCAGGGGGCAGGGCGTTCAGAGGTCCTGCGAGGTGACCACCTGCTTTCCACTGGCCCGATACGTGGTAGCCGTCGGCGCAGTATCCGGTGTGGGTGGAATGACTTGCTGGGCTGATCGAATAGGACGAGCTGGACAAGGGGTAGGAGCCGGCCGGGTCGGCCGTCGCTGGGCCCGCAGCAAGCAGTCCTGCGGTGGCGATGGAGCAACTCGCAACTGCAACGATGCTGCAGCGCGATATCGATGGATATGTGTTCATGTCATTTCTTTCTGGGTTGCAGCGTGCGGACGCTGGGATTTTCAGTGGTCAGGGTGCGACGCGCATGACGCCGTGGGGGTCGTAGGCTGATCTAACGTGCGCGAGCCGGGCGCGGTCTTCGGGGGACCACAGCGCGCTGCGCTCGGCCCAGCGCACACCGCCGGCGAAGTTGAGTACAGCCCCGGTGGACCACGGGCGTAGAGCGTCGGTCACGGCTGTGGTGTGGGCGGGTGCGAGGTGGCCGAGCGGCCCGGCGGCGGGTGCGATCGCGATGACATGGAATGCGCATCCGCGGCCGGTAACCGAGTTTGCAACGCCCTGCGGGTGGTCGAGTTTGCCTCCCATGAGCCGAATTTCGACGATCGAGAGTGCGGTCTTTGCCTGCTTGCCGGCATGTTCGATGACCGCGGCAACGGCGGGCGCGGGCAGTTCGGATAACCCTAATGAGCTGTCGATCGCCGGCATCGGACCTACGGGATCGCGGTGCACGCTGTCGAGCGCGGCGACAGGCATCTGTCCGACCTCATCGAGCACGATCGGACCAACCGTGCGCATCGCTGCCAAAAGATCAGCGCCTACCAGCGGGTCTCCTATGTAGGTGAACCGTAGGTGCACGACGCACTGGCCGCGCAGCACCGGGGGCAGTTGTGGATCGGGTGGTAGATGCAGCAGTGCCACCGAGGTGCCGGCCTCCTCGGGCAGGGTGGGGGCCCACAGCCGCCATGCCTCGAGCACCGCGGGCGCCGCTGATCCGGCAAAGAACAAACCGCCACCGAAGACCGCGTTGAGCTCAACGAGCTCGAACTCGATCGAGGTCACCACACCCAGCCCGTCGCGGCCGCCGCGCAGAGCCCAGAACAGGTCCGGCTCTGCACCTGCGTCGACACGTCGGATGTTCCCGTCCGGGGTGACGACCTCCAGCGATCGCACATGGTCGGCCGCGTAGCCGTAGGCGCGGCCCAACGGACTCAAGCCCCCGCCAAGGGTGTAACCGACCACTCCTACGGCCGATGCGGACCCCACCACGCCGGTGAGACCATATGGCGCGGTGTGAGCGACTACATCACTCCACCGAGCTCCGGCACCCACACGGGCCAGTCGCTGTACCGGGTCGACCACGACCTGGTTCATGCGCCCGGTGGTGATGGTGAGGTAGTCGGTGCCCTCGGTGGTCGGGCCATGGCCGGTAGCGCGGACGCCGACCCTGAGTCCGACCTCGCGGGCATACTGCAGTGCTGCTGCGACATCTGCCGCGTTTCGGGCGCCGACCACCAACGCCGGCACCGGTGTCGTCGCGAGATTGAACCCCGCGATCTCGGTGGCGAAGCCTGAATCTGCGGGGGTCAGCACGGGACCGGTGACGGTCTTGATGAGCCGGTCTAATGGAGATGACTCGAACGATGATGAGGACGAGGGGGTGGTGACGGTCATGCCTATTCCTAGTGTTGTCTCTGAATGTCATTCCGTTGCACGATGTTTGATGTGGGTCTCGTGCGCGGGTAGTCCATGGGTGTCGATAGCATTCGCAATCAAGGGCGTTGGAGAAACCATGGGATCCGAGGGTCGCGGCGCCGCGGCCGTGAGTGACGTCAACGCGCGAACCGCCTAAGCTTGAGGGTTTTTCGTGGTCACGAGGTTGGTCCTGTGTCTGGTTGTCCTGAACTGCTACGACGAGTTTGTCGGTCGCGGCGGCTACGTTCGTCTGCGCGTTGACGTATGTTTTGCTGCCAGACCCGCGCCGCAGAAGCGAGGCATACCGATGACGCTGCTAGAAAACTCGTACCGCCCCCAGAGGTTCCGGCTGTCGCACCCACGGCGATTGCGCGGTCGGGTGCGGGCAGTGGCCTTGCATTGTCGGGGGTGTGACCGCGTCGCAGACCGCCTCGGCCACAGGTGGCAACAGTCATCCCTGCGCGGCAATCGTTTCGCTGATGCTGAGTGCCACGTAAACCCCATTGATCTACCGACGTCGTCGTGTGCACCCGGTGCGCGACGCGCACACAGTGTCAGTGCTTGGGGCCCCGGTTCTGGGCATGGCGACCCGGCCCGGCGCAGCGCGTGTCTGCCTGGTAGCCGAGTACGTCACGGGTGGGCCGGAGAGCATTGCCGCGATGCGCTAGTCAGTGCGACAAATGGGCCCGGCCCATCGGGGTTATGGGGTCTACGATCGCCGGTCGTGCGCTAAGTTCCGACGAGCCCCGACGCCATGCCGTGGCGGGGACAGGCCGACGATGACGCTCACCGCTGGCGACGGGCGAGTGTAGAGGCAGTGCGCGTGCTCGCGGTATTGCAGTGCAGAGTTGATGCCACCAGGGCCTTTTCGTGAGAATTGCGGTTCATTTACTGTGGTCTCAAGCTGGCGCCGCGTCATGGTGGTGTGCTGTGCCTGCCGCGCGTGGTGATCTGGGTATAACGAAACGCCATCAGTATCAACAGTATCGGGATGAGCCACGACAAGGTGTACACGAGGTAGGTTCCCGGCTTGTCGAACAGATGACGGGAGAAGAACTGAGCACCAACCACACTGAGAGCGGCGGCCAGCGTGGTATAGGCCCACACGAGGCTAATCCTATAATTGATTGCGCGTAGCTGGGGGGACCCCCAATAGTCTTTTGGTAGTGCCTGACGTGCATACAGCTCTGTAAATGGCACTGTGACCACCGACAGCAGCATGACCGCTGCCAGGACGAATAGGGCGGTAGCAGGTGAGAAGTCGGTCAACCACCGGCGAGTGGCCGTACCACCGATGCCGCCGGCCACGGCGATGGCAGCAAACGTCGCGGCCCCCGCGGCAGCGAGGACATTGAGACCGCCCAAACTTTTGGTCCACATGGTCAGCGTGGTGGCCACGGCCGCCGCTGTCAGGGCCGCCGCTACCGGTCCAGAGCCGGCGAGGTCATGAGGCAAAACCAGAAACAGCAGCCACGGGGCGAGACCGACGGCGAACCCGGGTAAACGCATCGCTGCCCTCCTTACAGTTGCTGCACATGGGGTGTGACGTCATCCTGGGCCGTCGGGCGCGCCTATTCATCGGTCACAGCACGCAGATTTCCCTGCCAGCGACGCACCGAGGTGTACCGAGTCCATCGGCTGACAGCCAACGCACCAGGCCGGGCACCGTGGCGCGGGCGATACACGGCGAACCCCACTCCATCAGGCCCACCGCGCTCGCGTGAGCACGAACGGCCACGAGCGGGGCGCACTACTCGGTGACGCCCGCCGGTTGGACAAGAAGCAGCCTGCGCCGCGGCGCGAGTCGGCGACAAAGCCACTCCCGCCCACGTGCCCACGGCGTTTGAGCATGACAAGAACAGGGTGTCCCGACGAATCGGGTGGTGTCCGGGCTGCGCGCGTCGGGTCTGCGCGTGGAGGCGACCGCGGTACATCGCCCGGCCAGTGGGTGGGACAACTTGGAGCACCCGAGGGCACCGTTGCCGAGCTGGCCGCTACCGGACTCACTCGGCGGCGAAAGCTGAGGTCCGCCAAAAGATCTCGCATAGAACGGTGCAAACCCATGGTTCGCCTGCTGTGACCACTCTGGGGCTGCGAACCTGAGTCGACCTGGCCGCCGTCGTCGTGGCCAGGTTATCGACGGTCTCCGACACCTCAGTCGATGCCTCGCCGCGCAGCGTGTGCTCGGCGCCGCGCACCAGCGACGCGGTTGGCGGAGAAATCTCTGTCATGACGCAGATGAGTGCGCCTCCGCTGCAGCGCATAGTTATCCAGACGTCGTTCGTAGCACCCTAAGGACTCGACTTGAACGCCAAAACAATGGTCCTCGGACTGGGCCCCTGGATTCTGTTCGCCGTGATTGGTGAGCGTGTCGGTGCCGATCATGTGGCCCTGGCAGCCCTCGGTGCTTGTCTGGCGGCAGTGGCTTTGACGGTGTACGAGACCGTGCGCACAGTTGGAAGATCCTCGATGTTGCTGGCATCGTCACCTTTGGTGGCATTGCTGCACTCGCGGCGGGCGGTGATCATCACGTCGATGAGTTGCTTGTCCACTTCGGCCGGGGTGGATCAAATTTCATCCTCGCGGCGGTCGTGGCCATCTCGGCGTTCACGATCCCGTTTACCGAGCAGTACGCCCGCGAGACCGTCGACCCAAGCCTGTGGCATGCACCAGTTATTCGGGCCAAACCGTTCCCTCAGCCTGATGTGGGGCTGGGGTCATCTTCGTCGTGGCCATCTCCCACACCATCGCCGGCATCCTGGCAGCCATCGACACCGCCGCAGGGGGCACCCCGGCAGCGTTTTGCTGAACTGGGTCATCCCGTCGCTCTAATCATCGTCGCTATCAAACGCACCCACGCCATCGCCGTGCGTCCGTACCACCCGCGCCGGCAAATGACGCTGTAGTAGCAGGCCAACAGCACACCACCTTCTTCCCCCGGATAGGACAGACCCGTGATTGCACACCCTGACCCCAACCGTCCCGAACCGGTCGACCTCGCTCACCATGCCCATCTCACGGGTGTTTACGCCCCTCAGCGCACCGAGGTTGATGTCGCAGATCTCGACATTATCGGTGAGCTCCCCGCTGACCTGTACGGCAGTTACCTGCGTAACGGCCCTAACCCCCGCTTTGACCCCATCGGATCGTTCCTTTATCCCCTCGACGGGGATGCGATGGTGCACCGCATCACATTCGACGGGGGTCGGGCCAGTTACAGTAATCGATTTGTCCGTACCCCAATGGTCCGGTTCGAAGAACAAGCAGGACAAGCTGTTTGGTCGGGTCTTACCGATGGCTACACACCGCCGGCCAGCGCAGTGGGCGATGAACTCGCCGGCACCGTTCGACACTTACCCGATATCAATATCGTCGAGCACGCGGGGCGTCTCATGGCGATGGCTGAAGCCGACAAACCGTACCGCCTCGACCGCACCAGCTTGGCGACATTGGGCCAGGAAGACTGTGACGGCGCTATGCGGGTAGGTAGTACGGCCCACCCGAAGATAGATCCGCGCACCGGAGAGATGGTTTTGTTCAACTACACCCTGGAGGCGCCATATCTGACCTGGTCAAGTGTTGGCGCGGACGGGCAGCAGCTCCGCCCGCCCACCGCTGTCGACGGGCTCGACGCGCCGATGATGATCCACGACATGGCGCTGACCGACGCTTATGTCGTGTTGTTCGTCAACCCTCTGGTATTCGACCTCGAGCGAGCCATGATGGGCGGGGCTCTGTTGTCATGGCGTCCGGACGACGGCACCCGCATCGCGTTCATACCACGGGACGGCGGCCCCGTTCGGTGGATACACACCGATCCCTTCTGGGTATGGCACTTCGCCAACGCCTTCGACAATCCCGACGGAACAGTCATGGTCGACTACATCGAGTGGAGCTACCCCTCTGGTTTCGCGTCGGCCACCACGCCCAATGTCTCCTATCTCACGCGCGCTGTGTGCAATCCGGCGACCGGTGCCGTCAGCCGCACCAGGGTCAGCGAACGCACTAATCTCGAGTTCCCCCGCATCGACGACCGCCGCGTCACCACACACCATGACGTCATCGCCGCGGTCGGCAAGGCCGACACGGACAGCAACGATCTCGATAGCTTGTGGTTTCACGATCTGACGCGTGGCTCCGAGAGTTGTTACTCACCCGGGGTGGCGATTGGCGAACCTATCTTCATGCCGGGCGTCGGCGGCAACTACTGGGGGGCGATCGGTACCGATCCGCAGGATATGTGCTCACGCTTCTATCTACTCGCGGCCGACGACCCTGCAGCAGGACCAGTGGCCACCATCACCCTGCCGATCCGAGTGCCCGCCGGGCTCCACGGCACCTGGCTGCCGCAGTAAAGCCGACGTGTCGAGATGGGGGCGGTGTCTACGAGTGCTCCAGCGCGCGCAAACGCTTGTCGATGAGCTCGGCATCATCATCGACCAGGGTGCCTGAGTCGCGGGCGAAGGCCAGTTCGGTGATGTCATCGACAAGACGTTCCAGCTTAAGGGTGCGTGGAAACAACTGTCCTGCAGCGCGATTGACCGGCGGTGGTTCTGACAGGGATCGTTCGGTGTTGTCACGTAGCTGGTGGACCATTCGGTAGGCGTCGTCACGAGTTCGCTGAATCGAGGGGCTCGCGCCGTCGGCAGCATCCTTCAGATAGGCGCGCGCCGCGTCCACCGCCTGCCGCAGCCGATCGGCGCCGCTGAATCTGCGTGCGTGCGGCCAGAGGAGGAAGCCCACAATGACGGCGATGGCGGCGCCCACAACCGTGTCCAGGACGCGGAGCAGTGGGAGTACGTGGTCGGGTGAACCGATGTTCGACGACAGCAAAGCCGATGCGGTCACGCCGATCACGCTCAGCGCGTACAACTTCGGTGCGGTCAGGACCGCGAAGGCCAGCGCGACCGCTGCCGCCAGCGCCACTCCGGCACCGGATGCGACGACTGCGAGTACTGCGCCGGCGCAACACGCCCCCACGATGCTGCCGCACACACGGTTGACCGTCCGAACGAAGATCGACGCGTACTCGGGCCGCACCACGACGGCAACGGTCAGCGGTAGCCAGAATGAATGACTCTCACCATGCAGTGCGATCGTCGCCGCAGTGGCCACGGCGAGGCACAGACCGAGACGAAGCCCCGCCAACAAGGCATCAGTGGAGACAAGGGTGCGCACTGCGGTCGCGACACGCTTGATGATCGGCTCGTTCGGCGGCGCCGGCGGCTCGGTGGGTCGGGGAGACAGGGCGTCGGCAAGGGCTTCGAGGCCAGGCGTCGAAGTATCGAAGTCAACTGCAACTGCCACGGGCATCCCGGCCCTGGTCTGTTGTGCCGCCGTCCGGATCGCGGTCACCACGGTGCGGGGAACGGGTTGCCGGTGTGAGTGCAGCGCAGCCGCAGCGAAGGCCACCAGCTCGGCCCGACTGTTGCGCGAGGCGGTACGGGCTGTCGCCGACGCCGCGGCAAGCCGAGAACGAGCCTGGTCCGCGGTAGAGCTGCCGATGGCTTCACATACGTCCGCAGCCGATTCCAGCACGGCCGCAGCGATGTCACGTCCGCGAGCCTGACGCCGCAACCACAAGGGGAGCACCCAGACCACCGCGACAGCTGCAGTTCCTGTGAGGTACCACAGGGTCTGGGACCACCATGGCAACGACGACCCACTGAACTGTCCGAATGCCAGCCCGATGGACAGCATCATGCCGAACGCGGGTGCCGACGGGCCCAGCGGACCCACCCAGCCGGACACGAATGCGGCCGCGGCTGCTGCGATCACGAGAGCTGTCGGCGTATGGGGTGCCGTAGCGGCGATCCCGAGGCCAGTCGCAGCGCCGGCGGCTTGGGCCAAGAGTGCCGTGAACACCCCGCGATAGGTGTCGGCCCGAGCGAATGCCACCGCGCACGCCGTCGCGAAGTAGATCAGCCCAACAGCGTCCAGATCACCGAACACCGCGCCGGCCACGGCAACCGCGCCGGCGACCACGAGGGTGCGGCTCGCCGCGCCGAATGCCAGAGGCCCGGGAGCGGGCTGCAACGCTCTGCCCATCGACCCGATGACTTCACCGACCTGCGCGCACATCCACCAACCTAAACACCGACCCTGCCGCCGTACTCGCTATTGACGCCGATTGTCTTTGGCTGGGCTCGCGCTGACTGCTGGTGGTGGCGTTAGACGATATCGATGTTAACGACCCGCGCTGAACCTGCTGGTTTGGTACGTTCACCTCGTCATCGACTGTGCTGGGTGTGCGGCGGGGTGGCTGGAAAGGATTGACAGTGCACAACGTTGACGGCCCGCAGCCGCTCGAGAGTCCGGTGCCGGCGTCGGGTGATGGTCATTTCACGGTGGCTGATTATCTGATGGACCGGTTGTCCGGGTTGGGCGTCGGCACGATCTTCGGTGTGCCAGGGGATTTCACCTTGGGGTTGCTCGATCACATCGAGGAGCGCTCGGACATCGAGTGGGTGGGCACAGCCAACGAACTCGGCGCCGGGTATGCCGCCGACGGATACGCGCGCATCACCGGGCTCGGCGTGGTGTGCACGACCTTCGGGGTCGGTGAACTGAGCGCGCTCAACGCGATCGCGGGCAGCTATGCCGAGCATGTCCCGGTGTTGCATCTGGTCGGAGCGCCCACCGTTGCGGTGCAGAACGCCCGGCGCCCAACACACCACACGTTGGGCGACGGAGATTCGGCCCGCACGGTACGCATCAACGCCGAGGTGACGGTGGCCCAAGGGGTGTTGACCGCAGCGAACGCATCGGCCGAAATCGACCGGGTACTGACAGCTATCAAGGTGACCGGCCAGCCGGGTCTGCTGTCGCTGCCCGCCGACGTCGCCGAACACCCGGTGGGCAGACCTGTGGGGCCGCTGCGCATTCCCTCAGCGGTATCCGATCCTGATGCCCTGCAACGGTTCGCCGCAGCGGCACAAGCGTTGATCGCACAGGCACACCGCCCGCCGACCGTGCTGGCCGACATCTACGTCCACCGCTCGGGTGCCGAATCGAACCTGCACGCTCTGCTGGACACTGGTGGCCTGCAGTATGCGTCGCTGCTGTGGGGCCGACGAGTGGTCGACGAGTCGGGTCCTGGCTACCTGGGCGCCTATGTCGGCGCCGCCAGCGAACCCCAGGTCCGTGCAGCCATCGAAGACGCTGAACTACTGATCACTGCCGGGGTGTTCTTCACCGACCTCATCAGCGGGTTTTTCAGCCAGCACCTCGACGAAACCAGGCGTATCGATCTCTTGCCGCACACCGCGCTGGTGGCCGGTACCGAGTTCCCCGAGGTGGAGATGGCCGACGCACTCGACGTGCTGACCACTTTGATCACTCCCGCCGATCCCCAGCCGTTTGCTTCCGTCGCTCACCTGGTTCCCCCACCCCAGGATCTACAGGGTCCGCTAACCCAAGACCAGTTGTGGCACACCGTGGCAGCGGCGTTGAAGCCGGGCGACCTGGTCATCGCCGACCAAGGCACCAGTTTTTACGGTATGGGGCGACAACGGATACCGCACGACACGGTGTTCATCGGTCAACCGTTGTGGGCGTCGATCGGGTTCACCCTGCCGGCCCTGGTCGGTGCCGCCCGGGCCGCGCCGCAACGCCGACCGGTGCTGCTGATCGGTGACGGGGCCGCACAGCTGACCATTCAAGAACTCGGCACCCTCATGCGGTACCGAATACCGGCGATCGTGGTGGTGGTCAACAACAACGGATACACCGTCGAACGCGCCATACACGGGTCCGACAAACGCTACAACGACATCGCATCGTGGCGGTGGACGGAACTGCCCCGGGCATTGGGCGGCGACGACAACTACGTACACGCGGTGCGCGCGCACACCGCTACCGACGTCGCTGACGCATTCGCCGCCGCCGACCCGAACGGACTGACGGTGATCGAGGCGGTCACTGACCCGCTTGATGTCCCCGCGCTGCTCAGCGCTGTCGCACAGGCGGCCGCCGGCGCCAACCGCACCAACACCACCACGGCACCCCCGATTGCTGCTGACTACGACGGCGGACCGCGCAACTACGACGGCGCACCGCACCGCTAAGACGGCTCGCCCCGGGCGAATGCACCCACAGCGATCGGGCGTGGGGCATAGGTGTGTTTGCTGGCTATAGGACCGCTGGGCCGCCGTGCGCCGCATGACCGCCGGCCCTAGAAGCCCTCGACGGGGTGGGGTGGTCTAGGCGAACAGGTCGTTGACCTTGCTCTGGTCGTAGTACCCGATCACTTCGGTGATCGCGCCGCCCTCGACGTGCACCACCCAGCAATAGTCCAGCGTGTACTCGGTGCCGTTGACACCCGCGCCGCCCTCACCGTGGAATTGCACGACAGCCCAGTCACTGTCGCCGATGATGCGGACCACCTCGGCCCGTGGCCAGCGTTGCAGGCGGGCATCGAGCGGCGCGTACACGTTGTCGATGTACTGCTGTTTGCCGCGGTAGGTGCCAGAGATGGGGGAGTGGCCCGTTGCTGTCCACACCAGATCATCGGACAGCGCGCCGAGAAACACTTCGCTATCGAACCCCGAAGTGGCGAGCTCAGTGAACCAGTCGGTCAGGAACTGCTTGGCGGACATGTCCACGGTCATACCTTCTTTCGGGTCAGGAGGTGCCACTGTTGTGGTGGTTTGCAGCTAAGGGGTAGTGGGAGCAGAGGGTGCGGTGCGGGACGGCATGATCGGGATCCACCGATGAGCGAGGTTGTCCACCCATCCGGCGACGTGCGCGGGGTCCGATGGTGGGGACTCGACGAGTACCACTTCATCGACCCCCAGCTTTTGGAGGGCCTGAACTTGGTCCGGATCGGGATCACGCATGGCCACCGCGATGGTGAGGTCGGTGCGGTTACGGCCGTTGTCGCGGCAGAGCCGGTCCAGTAGTGCTAGTCGGTCTGCGACCGTGGCGACGTTGTCGAGGTTGAAGCCGTACCATCCGTCCCCCCAGGCGGCGATGCGTGTCATTGCCGCGTCGCTGTTGCCTCCCAGGATGATGGGCACACTGCCTGCCAAGGGTTTGGGGTTGACGCGAATGTTCTCGAAGTCGACGACGTCGCAGTGATAGGAGGCCGGGTCGGTGTGCCACAGTGTGCGCATGGCCTCGACATAGTCTGCGGTCCGTGCTGCCCGGCCAGCGAAGGGCACCCCGAGTGCTTGGAACTCCTCCCGACACCAGCCGATGCCGATGCCGAACACCAAGCGCCCGTTGCTGAGTCGATCGAGTGAGGCGACCTGTTTGGCCATGATGACCGGATTGTGTTCGGGTAGCAGGACCACCCCGGTTGCGAGGGTGATGTGGTGTGTCGCCGCGGCTGCGAAGCTCAGCGTGATCATGGGGTCGAGCCAGTCGGCGGCCGCGGGAACGGCAATTGCACCGTTGTCGGTGTACGAAAACCGAGATGCCGGTTCGTCGACCATGACGACATGCTCACCCGCCCACAGGGTGGCGAAGCCGTGTGCTTCTGCGGCCACGGCCACCGCATCGATGATCTCTCGCCGTGCGCCTGAACCGATCCCCAGCGCATGTAATCCCAGGCGCATCGTTTTGCTGATCCTTTCAGTAGCTCGAAGCTGTGGCGTGGTTACATTGTCCGGCGGGCACGCGATTGAGACTCCTGCCGGCACCGCGCGCAGCGGGAATCATGAGTGCCGGGGCGCGGTGTCGGGAATCGGCCCGACAGCTGACGGCGTCGTGCGTGTCGGAATCATCACTGCGACAACGATTGCCACGACGAGTACGGCGCAGGCGCCGGTGATCAGAGCGAGATGAAGGCCGCTGATGAAGGCGTCATCGGCACGGGCAGCGATGTCACCGCCGGCGCGGGAGGCGGCGGCGAACGAGTCGCGGGCCCGCTGCGCGATGTCTGGTGGGATGCCCGGCAAGTCAAGATGACTTCGGTACCCCTGCGTCATCAGGCTGCCGAGCACAGCTATGCCCAGCGCCCCGCCCACCTCCCGGGACAGATCGTTGATCGCTGAAGCCACGCCCTGCTGAGCAGAAGGAAGCGCCCCGGTGATCGAACTCGTCGCCGGCGTCATCGCGGTACCCATTCCGACTCCCAGCGGTATGAGGCCTGCGGCGAACCACCAGTACGAGGTACCTGAATCGAGCTGCGCCAAGACGGTGAGGCCGGCAGCGACCAAGACGAGTCCGCCGACGCAGACCACTCGAGAACCCGCACGCGCCACCAGAACCGGCGACAAACGGGCCGCAGGCATCATGACCGCGGCCATCGGGAGCATCGAGACAGCCGACATCAACGCCGAGTCCCCGCGCACGAATTGCAGGTACTGCAGGATGATGAAGACGAACCCGAAAAACGCGAAGAACTGCACAAAAATCGACAGGCTGCCGGCGCTGAGCCCGCGACGAGTGAACACTCGTGGGTCCAGCATAGGGGCGTGCTGGCGCAGTTCGTAGCCGATGAACAGAGCGAGGACGGCCATTCCGCCGATGATGCCGCCCACGGTGCGCCCCGACAGCCAGCCCGCGGTCGGGGCTTCGATGATGGAGTAGACCAGGGTGACCAACCCTGCGACCGACAAGAGCACGCCACCAACATCGAGTGCGGGTGCGTGCTCGTCGGCCGATTCGGGCACCACCCGCAGCGTGGCAATCAGCGCGATAACGGCCAGCACGACGTTGATGCCGAACACCGACCGCCACGACCAGATCTCGAGCACAACCCCCGACGCCAGCAGCCCGAAGATCGCGCTGCCCCCAGCGACCCCAGCCCATACGCTGACCGCCGTGGTGCGCTTATCGGGAGGAAACGTACTGGTGATGGTCGACAGTGTTGCCGGCATCACCAGCGCCGCCCCCAACCCCATGACCCCACGCAACATGATCAGGTGTGTCGGGTCGCTGACGGTCATCGCGACCAGCGACGCGACACCGAAGATTGCCAGACCCGCCAGAAGCATCCGACGGCGACCAAAACGGTCGCCCAGTGCCCCGGCCGGAAGCAACAGCGACGCGAAGACCAACGAGTACGCGTCGATGATCCACGACAGATCGGTCGACGTGGCGCCCGTCTGCCGGGCGATGTCGGGTACGGCCACGTTGAGCGAGGACATCGCGGCCACCACCGCAGCAAGGCTTAGACACACGACAACGGTGACTGCGCGGTGATTGACAGAACGGCGATCTGAGCGCGACGTGGGCGACATGGCGATCCTCGGTGCAGTGACCCCGGGCGGGGCGAGCGCAACACCACTCATGGTTTTAAGTGGCACTAAAGCGAGTGTGGCATACTGTCAGGCAGTGGGCAAGGAAGTGGCATCGGACCGGATCAGTAGGCAGAAGGAAGCCGGTGCGGTCACGCGGGCACAGTCACGCCGCCGACTCCTGGGCGCAGCTACCGAAGTGTTCGCCGAGAATGGTTACGCGGCAGCCACGGTGGTAAAAATCGCTGAAAGGGCCGGGGTGTCGGTCCCGACGTTATATGCGTCGTGGCGAAGCAAACGCGAGCTGCTCAAAGCGATGATGGAGTCGATGGTGATCGGCCCCGGCAGTGGCGGGTTCGGGGTGCACACCGAACAGACACCGCTGGCACTGCTCAACGATTTACCACCCGCTCAGCTCGAACCGGCTGAGTTTTTGAGTCATCTCGCTCACCAGTTCCGTTTGCTGGCCGAGCGAGCAGCGGTCGGCTGGCTCACGTACGCGCAGGCCGCGGCCATCGACCCCGCTGCCGCCGCTGACTGGCAGCACCTGATGGAGGTTCGACGCGTGGACTTTCAGCGAATGATCGGGCGGATACCTCCGGATCGGCTCCACCCTGGACTGACCCCGGCGGCAGCAGCGGATACGGCCTGGGTGATCGCAAGCCCGCAGTCGCACGATCTACTCGTCCGGCGGGCGCACTTTAGCTACGACCATTTCGAGCAGTGGGTGCGCACAACATTGATCGCCGCTCTGCTGCCGCCCTCCACCTGATCGTTACACCGCGCACTCCTCGACCCCAGGAAGAATGATGTCGGATTACGTCGCCGAGCACAGCCACATACCGCCGAACTCACGGCACTTTCTGAACGACATCATGATGCGTTTGGTCGCGGACGAGGACCAGGTGGTGTTGTCCGACGACAGCAGAGACTATCGCGGCGCCGACCTGCTCGCCCTGGTTGCTCGGCTCGCACACATGTTGGCGTCTAGGGGAATTGGATTCGGTGACCGCGTGGCGTTGATCGCCCCCACCACGGGCGAGGCGATCGCCGCACGATATGCCGCCATGTGCCTGGGGGCGTGCACGGTGTTCTGTCCGGACGCCGGATCGGTCGACCGGCTCGCGCTATTCTTGAGAAGGATCGACGCTGACGCCGCCCTTGTCTTCCCCGACACCGCCGCAGCCGCTGACGCCGCGGCCGGCATTACGCAGACCTTCGGCATCGGGCACGTTCGCACGCTGCCCGACCTACTGGCCCAGAGCAGCTCGCATGCCGAAGCCCGGCCCCCAACACTAGAGTCAGCCGACTCCGACGAATGCGTGCTCGTCGCCACCGGAGGAACCACAGGAGTTTCCAAGGCCAGCGTCCGCACCGTCGCGCAATACACAAGGTTGGTCGCCCTCGGACCAACCCCGGGTCGCCGGCAACTGATATGTACCCCGCTGGCGTACATCGCCCAAACGCTGGTCGACACCGTGTTGATGGGCGGAGGGCACGTTGTTCTTCGCAAACACTTTGACCCCGCGCACATCTTGCAGACCATCGAGGACGAGAAGATCACGCACCTGGCCCTGGTCGAACCGCTGCTCGTCGACCTGCTCGACTCACCAGCCTTCCCCTCATACAATCTGTCCACGCTCTCGGCGATCAGTCATGTGGGGGCTGACTGCGCGCCGACGTTGCGGCGGCGCCTTCTGCGCCGCGCGGGTCGACCGATCCTGGTCAACCCCTACGGTGCGAGCGAGTTCGGCGTGATCAGCATGCTTGCCGGACCCGACTACAGCCTCGACAACCCGGCGCATCTAGGGACCGCCGGCACACCGCTGCCATTGGCTCGCGTCCAGATCCGCGACGCCAACGGAAGTGCGTGCACTGCCGGCGACGAGGGAATGATCTGTGTCCAGACGCCCGCACTGGCCAGCGCCTACACCGTGGAACCGGAGACCTCGGGATTCGCCGACGACGGCTGGTTCTGCACCGGCGACATCGGCGTCCTCGACGCCGACGGCTACCTGCACGTGCGGGGCCGACAGGCCGATCGGCGCACCATCAACGAAAAGGGGGTCTTCCCGGTCGACATTCAGGACGCACTGTGTGGCCATCCTGACGTCCGATACGCGGTGGCACTACCAGACCCACACGCAGACAACGCCTTCGGCGCCGCCATCGCCCTGCACCCAGGCGCAACTGCCACCCACACTGACCTCGCCACACACCTAGAACGCATCGCCCCGGCGCTCGCCGACACCACGCTTGCCATCACCACTGCCATCCCAGTCACCGAACAGGGCAAACCAGACCGCCGCGCCCTACCCGCCATCATCTGGCCGAAGATCTGAGCTTCTGCGTCGAATGATGTGGCTTGGTGCCGCAACCCGAGCTGCCATGGTCTCGCACGGACGCCGATACACTGCGACGCCCACACGCTGGGACGGCGCGCACGATGACGAATGCGAACCCACGCCGTGTCGCCGTGACGACCCGCGTCGGTGGATCGCTCCAGTCACTGTCGGTGTATCGCGTCGTTACGACGTGCGTGCCGCTGCGCTATCCACCGTTGGCGGCCGTGAACAGCGAGATAATGAAGGATTTGGCCAGATGATGCAGGCGCCCAGCAGCTTCTACTGGCGTCAGCTGGGCGTTCTGGCATCAATATGCCGATGGCCACGTCGGTTGGTTGTCGTCGGTGAAGCAAGCTCCGGATCTGGGGCTCGCCAAGGTCGTGGCCCGCCGTGCCCTTTTCTGAGCTGGTAAGCGATAAAGACATCGCCGGGTTGTCCCCGTGTGGGCCCACCGCCCCCAAGAACAGCGTTACTGCTAACGAAACACATTGTGCTGCATATTATTTCGCGATAGATAGTACGTCAAGTAAACATGACAACGCGGTGGTCGAGCCAGTAGCAACGCCTGGGCGTCTCCCGCGTGTGACCGGTGTTGGTGCGAGCACTGGTGTTTGGGTGGGTCGCCTGCCGGGCGGAATCTTCTACGTTGGGTCGATGGGCAGCGTGAGGCGGCGGGCGATGACGTCGTCGGCGACCTCGGTGATGGGGCGTGTTTGGTGGTAGGACACGGCGCGTAGCCGGGCGAGTGCGTCGTCGGCGGGCAGGGCCAGTTGCTGTGCGATCATTCCCGCTGCTACGTAGATGTTTTCGCGGGAGTAGCTGTCGGGGTAGCGGGCGGGAAGCTCGGTCGGGTCCCCTGTGGTGGTGAGGTAGTGCTCCCAGTGTTTCGCGATGACGGGTGCCGGCGCGGGCTGCGGTGGTGATGGCTGCGGCGTGCTGGGCGGGGGTGAGGGGACCCCGGGTGCGCCGCAGTAGTTCAAGAACCGCGACGGAGTCAACGGTCGCGGTTTCGGTCACGGGGAAGGCGAACGCAGCGTGTACCCCGAGCTGGAAGGCTTCGGTGGTAAAGATGGGCCAGGTCGCGGTGGCTTTACGATTGCGGAGGTCGACCAGCAGTCGTGGTTCACGGTGGGCGAAGGCGTCGAGACATGGGCCCTCGCCCGGGTGAACTGCAGCTCATCGATCTGCTGTGCCGAGGCGTCTGTGGCGTACACCAGGTCGCGTACGCGACGTGACCGGGTCAGGACGGTGAGAGCGGCGCCGTCGACTTTGGCCAGGTGCACCACGTCCTCGCAGAGCGCCCCCAGCTCGGGGACAAGGGAATCGTCTCGTTTTCGGTCCACCGCGCCCATCATCCGCCTTCGGACCCGACGACGGGCAGATGGCAGACCTCGTGTATCGGCAGGGCCCGCCCACGAGGGTGTCGCTTTCCTGGAGGCGTGGGTCGCCTCCGTTCGCGTACGACTCAACGCGGGGTGTGCCATGGCGGCTGCTGAACGCTCACGGCGCCGCCGACGCCTCGCTGCCAGACCGATACTTTCCGCCTGATTCGTGCAGTGTGGGGTTCTGGCTTTCACCGGGTTGACGCCCCGTCTCGCGCCCGCAAACGATTCGTCCGATCGCAGCGTTCGCCGTCGCATACTTAAACGTTTAGACAAGACGGTGCGGAGGAAAGTGTGTGTAGTAACTAGGTGTTTCTACGTGAGGGTCACCGCACGTCAGATCCGGAAGCGGTGAGTGTTCATGGAGCAGACTTTTCTTCGGTTGGTCACGCCAGCGACGGTGGCGAAGGAGGCTGAGGTGGTCACGACCTCGCCGACGGACCCCGACAACGCGATGTCACCGCGGACTCGTCTGCGCCAGAGTCAGTTGTGGATGCTCGCGGCAGTATCGGTGTTCCTGGGAGGGGTTCTGGTCCTGGTGTCCCTCGCCGACTACGGTCTATAACCCCTTCTCTAGACACGGGCAGCCACCGACATCATCGGCCGGTGGGTGGGCAGCTTAGGGGTAGGAGCGGACGGTGTTGCCGCCGGCGCGTTTGGCGGCATACAGGGCCGTGTCAGCGTGAGTGAGGAACTCCTCGACAGCCGTCTCGGTGGGTGGCCATTGCTCGATGCTGGTGGTGTGCACGCCCACGCTGACCGTCAGGACGCTGTTGGGGTGCAGGGTTGCGATGTCGGTGCACAGCCGATGAGCCAGCGCGGTGGCCGCCTCAGCGTCGAGGTGTACCACTGCGGTGAACTCGTCGCCGCCGATGCGGGCCAACGCATCTGCGGTGCTGTCGCAGCGAGCGGTGATCAGGTGGGCCACGTCGACGAGCACGACATCACCGTGATGGTGGCCCTGCAGGTCGTTGAGCGGTTTGAACTTGTCGACATCGACCATCAACACACTCACAGTGACGGGCGAGGGGTAGCGGGTCACCGAATACGCCACCGCCTCGTACAGACCCCGACGGTTCAACAGACCGGTTAGGGGGTCGGTGAACGAGTTACGGGCATCGGCGCGCAGGAATGTCAGGGCGATCTGACTGAGAACGAAACCGGCTGTGCCCACCGCCAGTTGCGCGATGATGAGGATCGCTGCAGTGAGGGTGTCGGTGTCAGTGGCCGCACACACATAGGTTCCGGCTCCGGCGACAAGCGCGATCACCCAGGCCACGTGGGCGAGTAAGACGCGTGGGCTGTGCAAGAACATGACGTAGAAACCCGGAAGTACGTACAGCGATATCAGGGCCAACGCAGCCGTGCCCGACGGCGCAGCGAGCACGAGAGTGAACGCGCTGACCTCGCTGACTGCCACCGACGCCAGCGAACTGCGCTCGCTGGGCCACGGACGGTCGACCCACCACCACAACGCGGCAACACCGCACGCAACGACGGCAACAGCGAGCGCCGCAGTGATCGCGAGGTGTGGTCGGGCGCCGACAAGCAGCGTGATACCTAACGCCGCGCACAGCACATACCAGCCCGCGATCACCACCCGGTCCGCCCGTAGCCAGGCGCGGGAGACGGCGTAGGCGTGCACCCACTGGTATTCAAAAGGTTGAGCCCACCACCACCGCAGCAGCGCGATAGCGGTCTGCTCGCGCAACGCGGTGGCACCGGGACCCCGGGGGAACGGACGTGGTGTACCGGCCACAACATCCCTCTCTGCCACTCCAGCATCACTGCCCGGTTCCTCGGTCCCCAGATGATGGTATGTCGCTGACACGCAGATCAGACAGACCAGCATGCTGCGCGAATTATCACCAAGGAAGGCGGGACGCTACGCCGTGGTCAAGGACATCCCACCGACCACCGCCTATCGTTACCGTAACGATCGCAGGATTTAGATCAATGATCACAGGAAATGGGTGCGTCGCGTGAACTCTGCCGGGCATGCCCACTGCGCCTCGGACGCCGGACAGGCGCCGGGTCCGCCGACGCCTGATCCTCGAGTACTCGATGTGCTGCGAACCCCGGAGTCGGTCCGTGCGGTACGACCGGTCTTTCAGCCCATCGTCCACCTTGCCACCGGAACCGTTGTCGGGGCCGAGGCGTTGGCCCGGTGGCCCGAGGTTCCGGGGGTGGACCCGTCGGCGGTCATCAACCACGCACGCGACCAGGGCCGTGTGGCCGAGGTTGACCGGGCATGCCGAAACGCTGCCCTGCAGACCATTGCCGCGCACGGTCACCTCGAGGACGGCATGACTGTGTTCATCAACGTCGAACCAGATGCACTTGTCGACAGCCTCAAATCAGGCACCATTTTCGACACACCGGCACCGGGGTCGCGGATCGTTCTAGAACTCACCGAACGCGCCCTGCTCGACAATCCAGCAGAACTACTCAACGTGGTGCTCGATGCACGAGCGCGGGGCGTGGGCATCGCTCTCGATGATGTTGGGCGCCACCCTGACTCGCTGACCCTGCTCTCGCTGATCGCCCCCGACGTCGTCAAACTCGACGGGTCGCTGATAGCGAGTGCACCCACCCGCGAGCAGCTCCACGCCGTTACCACCGTCCGCGCCTACGCCGAGGCAACCGGCACGGTCATCCTCGCCGAAGGCATCGAAACCGACGCCCACCTGCGCCGCGCAGTGGACCTAGGCGCCACCCTGGGCCAGGGCTGGCATCTGGGTCGGCCGGCACCGCTGCCACCACACACCTGGCCGCCCATACCCCCCGACGAGCAAGTGCCGATCAACTCCGCACCGGCCGCGGTCCCCGACCAGCCATCACAACTGATCACCCGCCGGCAGGTGGCCACCAAACAGGTCCTGGTGCGCTACTCGCGCTACCTCGAACACCACGCCGCAACACTGGCAGAACCAGTGACCATTTTGGCCAGCTTCCAGCACGCCACCCATTTCACCGACCGTGATGCCCAGAGGTACGCCGCCCTCGCCGCCGCTAACCCCCTTGTTGCGGTCATCGCCACCGACCTACCACCCGACCCCGCTGCCGGTGTGCGCGGCACCACCATTGCAGACGACCACCCCCTCGCCGACGAATGGACACTCGTGATCCTCGGCCGGCACTTCTTCGCAGCCCTCATCGCCCGCGACCTGCACACCGATACACCGCGCACAGACCATGATCGGCGATTCACTTACACGCTCACCTACAACCGCGACACCGTCACCGCAGCCGGACGAGCACTGCTACGCCACATGCACTGACGCGCAACCAAATTCGTAAATGGCGGGCCCCACCACGAACCGTGAAAGGATGGGCGCCCCCGCGCATCCTGCGTGGTCCGTCCGCGAAAGGCGTTGCGTGACACAGCAAAGAACGCCGATGCGATCGGTTACGTCACGTAGTTGCTACGGGCGGCCAGGGGTTTGGCCGTGGCCGGGAGGGCTTTCGATCTCTCACCACACATCTGTGGGGCTATCAATGGCAGGCCTGTAGCTAGCCCGGTGATGGGTCAGTGGCGCGGATGACTTCGAAGGGTTCGGCGTAGCGGGTGTGGGGGAGTTGGCGGGCCCAGTAGCGTGCGGTGGCGGTGATGAGTTCTGGGTCGAGGTAGTGGCGGGTGGATTGTGACCGGTAGTGCTGCAGGACGGCGACTTTGGTGTCGATGCTTTCGTCGACGGGAACGAACTTGGTGGGAGCGAAGCCGTTGCGCGAGGAGGGTGATTGGTAGCAGAACACCTGTTGGACGCGGCGGGCGGCGATGAGGGTGGCTTCGTGCACGGCCCGGTGGTCTTGGTGGTTGTCGGCCCCCGAATGCACGTAGACGGTGGTGGGTCGCACCAGGGCGATGACCTCCTCGATGAGGGTGACGAGTCGGGGTGCTTCGCCGATGCGGGTGTCGGGTAGGTCGGCCACGAGTAGTTGCGCGGACATAGCGACCGCTGCGGTGACGGCTTCGACGCGACGGATGTGTTGGTCACCGCCGACGGCGCCGCGGCTCAGGGTCAACACGGTGATGGGGTGCCCGTGGCCGGCGTGGCGCAGCAGGGTGGCGCCACAACCGATTTCGACGTCGTCGGGGGTGCGCCCCGACAGCGAGGACCCGTTCGACTCCCTCGGTGGGGGACGGGGCCAGGAACTGGCTCAGTGCGGTGGGGTCGTCGGGGTCGACGACGTCGGTGAACCCCGAGCGCAGAGCAACCAGGAGCCCGGCGGCGGCCGCTGATGGTCCGGCCAGGACACACACCCGTAGCTGCCGGCCGTGTCGGCGCACGCCGGCAAGGACATTCACAACATCGGGGTCAAGGATGTCGCTGTCGACGAGTATCAGCGCTGGCGGCCCGGACGCGTCTACGAATCCGGCGGTCTCAGCAATGGGCAGGCGCACGGGCAAGAAGCCGCTGTCGGTGAGAGCTGTCGATCACAGCTTCGACGGCACGGTCGGCCCACACGATCGCCAAGCGTTGAGGCGCGACTGCCTCGCGGACCACCCCCGCCGGCATCTGGATGGCGCCCTCAGGATGCTTCACCGGCGTTCGTCGTCCACTACGGCAGTGTCATGTGCTGACCACCGGCATTGCTACTGGTTCGACGCCGAGGAGACCATATTCGCGAACCTACTGCGTCGGTAGGGCCGACGGTGGGGAAGGTGGTGTGTCGTGGTTGACAAGTTGGCGGGCAAGGTCGGTGAGGCGGACATTAGAGGTCTGCGACAGTTCGCGCAGCAGGTCGAACGCCTGGGCGTCGTTGATGTGGTAGCGCTCCATGATCATTCCTTTGGCTTGCCCGATGATGTCGCGGCTGGCGATCGCGACGCGCAGGTGCTCTTCACGGTGCGCTCCCTGCCACAGGACCGCGCAGTACGTTGCAAAGACGAGCCCGCCGTCGCGGGTATGGCGGGTCAGAGCGTCAGCCTCGGTGGCGCACAGGGTGACCATGCTGGCGCCGTGACGGGTGGTGTGCAGGCGGTACGAGGTGACGGACCGAATCGCTGTGCCCGCGAGTACATCTCGCTGAAACTGGGGCCACCGCATATCTGTGTGCAGATCCCGGGCCTCGACCACATCTGTGCCCTCGGCCACGTCGATACACGGCCCGCGGCCGTGGAGGTGTTGCAGCTCGGTCAAGAGCGTGGCGTCGTCATGCGTTGAGGCGATCGAGGAGAGCCCCGTGGCATCGGACATCACGCTAAAACCCACATAATCGACGCCGGGTAGCGTGTCAACGGCAAGGCGGCCCAACGCGCTGAGCGTAGCGTCAACACTGCTTGGTAGGTCCGCGTTCAGCGCGCGTACACGACTGGTGAGGTTCCTGGTCGAGTCACTACAGTCGGTCAATGCCTACCCCGGTTGAGGGCGACGTGGCCCGCCCGTCGTACCTCACCTGCGGTGCTTCACCATCGCTGATCACGACTTAAACCCTAGTCCGAAGACCGCTCACGCATCTCGCGGACGGTTGAACGAACAAGGGGGTTCTATGCCGCTGCCGACGGCTCTCGGGTGTGGCCGTGGGCTGCGCGTAGATGTTGGATGGCGTCGCGGAGCCGGGTTTTGAAGGTGGGCAGGGGCACGTTGAGGTGGTGGGCGCTGTGGCGGGGGCTCAAGTCGGCGAAGTAGACCAGCTCGATGCTGTGGCGTTGCCGCTCGGTCAGGGCGGCCAGATGTGTTCGTAGCTCTCGGTATTCGTCCATGAGTATGACGTGTTCGTCGGGGCCGTTGGGTCCGATGTCGGTGAACACCGTGGCCATGGTGGCGAGTTTGCGACGCTGTGCTTCTTCGGATCGCACCCGGTCGATAGCGCGTCGGTGCGAGATCATCATCAACCACGACAAGGGGTTGCCCATATCGGGTCGGTAGCGGTGAACCTTCTGCCACACCTCGAGGTACACCTCTTGCATGACGTCCTCGGCGAACCCGCTGTCGCGAACGGTGGCGTAGATCAGTGCGTACAGCCGAGCGCGGGTCGACATGTAGAGCCTGTCAAAGGCAGCCGCACCCCGCGCCACACCTGCGAGCAACTCGGCGAGATCACGCAACTGTGAACTGGTGGCCCCGGCAATATGCACCGTGTCCATAGTTGGGCATCGCCTCATCGTGTCGGCGTGTTACCAACACGCAGACAAGGCCGCGAGCGGCAGGACCCCCGCGGCGACTATGGGCGGCGAACCGTCGCTAGCTTGCGTTGCACGAATTTGGACGGCCTGTGCGAGGGCAGCAACAGTTGTGATCGCCAGGAATGTGGTGGCAACGCGGCGCCCCGGCGTGGCCATAACGGGTCGGGGACCGAAACCGGAATCGGCGAAGGTGCGTTCGGCGTCGGTTACGTGCCTGTGGTGGCGCTTTAACGGTCGTCGACCCAGATCCGCGTGACAGTCGCCGGTAATATACCTTGTGTAAGGTAGCGGTCTGAAAAGACCTGCAGGAGAGTACTATTCGCTGACGTGCTCGGCAACATTTGTCCGTCGGTAGCAAAGCATCGGAGGCTGACCAATAGCAGGCAGATACTCGTTATATGCGGTACGGTTTCTCAATAAGAGAGTCGATTAAGAACCCGGCTACTGCAAACCCAGTGTTCACTGCTAATTTGGCATGACGCGGCGCCGGACCGACTGAGCCCTTGCCGCGCCCGTGTGCATCACTCAGCGCGTTACGCATTCCGGCTAACCCGCCGACAACTGTCGCAGCGCCGCTCAGAATCTGTTTGATGATCTTCTCCGTGTGCTGATCTGGAGATATCTCCATCGCATTGGAGGCGGCCTTATATAACTTCGCAAGATCCCACCCGCTGTCGTAGCTGACCAACCGCTCATCACAGATGTGCTTACACACACTCTCCAACGTCGTGCGCGTAGCGGTAATAGCGCCGTCAGGATCGACAGTCACCTTCTCCAACGCGGCAGTCCAGGACTTGGCGACCGCTTGCCAATCAGTCAGTTTCGCTAGCCCTTCACCGGCCACCGAAGCCCCGGGCGCGGTGTCGAGCAGTAGAAGCGAACGCAACCTCGCCATCGCACGCGTCTGAATGACCACTATTCACGGCCGTGAACGACGAAATATCGAAGGCCGTTAGCCCGACGATGCAGGCGCCCAGCAGCCTCTACCGGCGTCAGCTGGGCGCTTACGACGCCCTATTGCTGTTAGCGCGCAGGCCTTCTCGGCAGCGCTGTTTGTGATCGATCGTGTTACTTTGAGGAAGTCGAAACAACAGGTGAGGGTGGTCCGATCGGTTTTGAGGTGGGCTCGACGGTGGGTGATTCGGCACGGTTGGCGCAGCTTGCCCGCCAGTTGCGCGTGGCCGGCAAGGACCAGACATCTGCGATTCGACGGATCGCCTATGCTGCGGTCGAGGCAATCGACGGCGCCGAGTATGCGAGCCTGACCTTGGTGTCAGCGCGTGGGGTGCTCACGACCCGGGTTGCGGTGGGTGATCTGGCACGCCAGTGCGACAGGGTGCAGCAACAGCTTGGGCAGGGGCCGTGTCTGGACGCCGCAGCGGGCCTGGAGACCGTGGTGTGGGTCGATGACATGGCCACTGAGACTCGATGGCCTGAGTTTGCCCACGCCGCCGACAGTCTCGGCATTGCAGCGGTGGTCTGTTCTACCCTGTTCGTCAGCGAGGACGGCAGCTTGGGTGCGTTGAACGTGCACAGCACCACCCCCGGTTCGTTTGATGCAGACGCTCGATCCCTGGGAGAGCTGTTCGCCGCTCACGCCGCGGTGGAAATGGCGTCGGTCTACGACAATGACCAGGTCCGAATAGCATTGACCACCGTGACACCATCGGCCGATCTACGAACGCGGCGGCATCGTCTCCTCGGTCTGCCACGGCTACTGCGGCCTGCTCAACACTCAACGCTCCGACGGCTCCTACCTGATCCCCGGTAAGAAATGACCGGATTCGCCTAGCAGGAAGAAAAACTGGCGAGAGTCGACAAGCTCGTTCCCAACAACGCCGAGGAAGCCGCTAAAAGCGTGGTGCGCTCTACGAGAAGGCCACACTGCCGTTCGTCTCCTACACCGTCGTTGACGGCAATCTCGTCACCGGCCAAATCTAGGATTCGCCGAAGAGACCGCCCAAAAGGTCGCCGCACTCCTCTGACATCTGCGCTCAACATGCAGCGACCGAACAGCTAGTGTGCTAGCCACTTTGACAAGGCGCGGGTCACCGGTGCCGGGTCGACAACCCTTGCGTGATCGTGGGGTTAGAGCGAGCCTTGCCAAGCGTTGTATCAAATAGGCTGTGACAAGACATATTGCTGTACAACGTGTTACGCCGCTATCTCGACTTTACGTCAGCTCGTCGAGTGATGCGTCGACCTCGTTAGTGCGGGGATGGGCTCAAACCAGGCTGCGTTCAAGGATCTCAGGGCGTAGTGAACCACCGCCGACCATCTCCACGTGGCCAGACCACACTGGTGCGGCCGACCGCATCCTGTGTCAGCCCTGCAATCCACCGGGTGTTCTCAGTGGGTGAGCGTTCGATTCGCCATGTTGCGCCGCCGCCAAGGCCGCCGGTGGTCTATTCGAGCAGAGCAGCGGCTATGGCGTCGGAGGTCTCATGAGCCCTAACAAGTGTTCTATGACGACGGTGACTTCGTTTTCGACACGACCATGTCCGGGCCACCAGGTTGTAGCAGCCCAGTGTCCGCACCATCTCCCAGTCGGTGGTCTCGTAGGGACACTATGCGGCGTCAGGCCAGATCGTGCCCCAATGCGATTAATAACTGGCCTGCACTCCGTGTGCCACAGCCTCGGGCGCACTGCCACTCGTTGCTCGGCGGGTTACAGTCGGCGCGGAAGAGGTGAGGATCATGATCCAGTTCGGTGACCATGGACCCGTAGTGCTTGCACTTCAACGAGAGCTCAACAGTCTGGGTTATTACGAGGGGGATCTCGATGGCATGTTTGGTGAGCTGTTGAGGGTGGCTGTATGGAATCTGCAGGCGGAGCTCGGTATCCCTGACGACGACGAGGGGGTGGTGGGGCCAGAGACTCGCCGATACCTGAATGAAATGGCTGGCGACGACTCCCACAATGCACGGTAGGGCGAGCGAACGACTGCGAGGCGCATCGCTGTGGTGATCTAGCGACCGAGACCTGCGGGCCAGGCTCCTTGCGTTGCCGGCCGACACGAGCGGGTTAATCCATCCTTGAGCGTATCTACGCCGACGGTGATACTCAGCGCTTAGGCGCATGCCTGTGGCTCGTCGGCGATTTGGCAGATGGGGCGCTCAAGCCCGACGTCGACACTTGCGCCCAACTCTGAGATACACATTCACTGCGCAGCAGGACTTCTCGAGGACAGACGCGGTCGCCGACCACAGCGGCAATGGCCAGCCGATCGTACCCGCCCCATTTGCCCCGCCAGTCTGATCTGCGGCCCAGCGGACGCAACCTGGGTTGTGTGACGGGCGGGGGTAGACGGCACTACCCCGAACGATCGCGGCGCGACCGGCGGGCAGGTTCAGCCGAGCCACGCCATCTGGGGGTTCCATGCCAGGCCTGCGTCCGGCGCATCGTCGCGGGTCACCGTGCCCTGGATCAAACCGTAGGGACGGTCGTCGGCATTGAAAACCTCTTTGTTGTTCTCCAGGCCGAACGGGGACAGGTCGTAGATGAAGTGATGCTTGTTGGGAGCCGACAGGCGTACCTCGGCGATCATGTCGTAGGTCTCCAGGATCGTCTTGCCGATCTCATAGAGGGTCTGTTGCAAGGCAAGGGATTGAACGGTCGCGAAGCGGTTGATGATGATCTGTTTGATGGCCGGGTAGACCGCCTCCCAATCGACATCGGTCGTGGTGAAACGCCATTTGGCCACCAGCGAT
>NZ_JNYV01000013.1 GCF_000717275.1 Kitasatospora arboriphila | reverse complement strand
ACCACGCGTGGCCAGACAGTTGATCGAACCCGGTCCATAAAAATACAACGCCGACTCAAACCCCTTCCGCAACGCCCGCGTCGCCTGCAACACCGCCACAAAACTCACCGACGACTCATGAGCAATGCCATGCACCAACGTGAAGTACGTTTCCCCGTTCTCGGCCTGATAGTCCGGGAACAACTTCGTCCCCCCATAAATGTTGCTGCCCTTGGGCAACGACGGATGCGGGATCTCAGCCAAAGACTTCTTGATATTCTCGGCGATGGTCTGATCGATATCGGACATGGTGTCTCCTGACATGGTGCGATCAAAGGCAGTGCGGGACTTGGGTTTCACAAGGCGCGCGGCACATCGATGTGCTGCGTTCGGCCTTGTACCAAGTACAGGCCCGATCCATTTCCGGATGGTCACGCCGGGACTAACAGGTTGTTTCGTGGTGCTCTCAGCCCAGTCGGACATGTATCTGACCACAGACGTTTCCGGTCTTGACCGATTCGCGGCACACAGCTTGATTCATCAGTAAGGTGGCATAGGTCACAGAAAGTGGATGGTCAGGGACTGGGTCACAGTGCCAGACCGCGAGCAGAGAGTCACCGCGATGAAAACCAAGGCCGCAATCCTGACCGAGTTGAACACCGACTGGAAGATCGATGAGATCGATCTCGGTGACCCGGTCGCCGGAGAGGTTCAGGTACGCCTGGCCGCATCCGGGCTCTGCCACTCCGACGCCCACGTCGTCGACGGGTCCAGTCCGATCCCGATCCTTCCGGTCCTCGGCGGCCACGAGGGCGCCGGCGTCATCACCAAAGTCGGGCCGGGGGTGTCCGGCCTCGAAGAAGGTGACCACGTGGTGCTCGCGTTCATCCCCGCCTGCGGCACGTGTCCGTCGTGCGCCAAGGGTCTGCAGAACATCTGCGACCTCGGAGCCGGACTGCTCACCGGCCAGGCCATCTCCGACGGCACCTTCCGCGTCACCAAAGACGGCGCTCCCGTGGTCCAGATGTGCCTGCTCGGCACCTTTGCCCCCTACGTCACGGTTCACCAGGCGTCGGTCGTGAAGATCGAGAAGGACATCCCCCTCGACAAGGCAGCGTTGCTCGGTTGTGGTGTCTCCACGGGCTGGGGATCAGCAGTCGACATCGGCAACACCCGCCCCGGTGACACCGTGGTGGTCGCCGGCATCGGCGGCGTGGGTATCAACTCGGTCCAGGGTGCCGCCCACGCAGGCGCGCGGTTCGTCGTGGCGATCGACCCGGTGGAGGACAAGCGGAAGACTGCGCTGGACTTCGGCGCCACCCACACCTACGCCTCGATGGAAGAAGCCGCCGCCGACATCGCCGACCTCACCTGGGGCGCCATGGCCAACACGGTCATCCTCACCATGGGTGTGGTCAAAGGTGAATACGTCCAGCAGGGGTTGTCGCTCACCGGCAAGGGCGGCCAGGTCATCGTCACCGCGATGGGACCGTACGACCAGGTGGCCACCGACCTCAACCTGTTCGAACTCACCCTGTTGCAGAAACGGGTCCAGGGCGCGATCTTCGGTGGTGTCGGTCCCCGCACGCAGATCCCGAAGCTGCTCAATCTGTACCGCAGCGGCGCCCTCAAGCTCGATGAGCTGGTGACCACCACCTACAAGCTCGAGGACATCAACCAGGGCTACCGCGACATGGCCGCGGGCAAGAACCTCCGCGGCGTCATCATCTACGGCGACGACGACTACTGACCGGCAGGAACCTTCGCCGACACGTCGTCGAGTCGGGCCAGTTCGTCGACGGTCAGCGTCAGGTCGACCGACCCGAGCAGAGCTCCGAGCTGCTCGGGTGACCTGGCGCTGACGATCGGGGCGATGACCGTCGGCTGCTGACGGGTCCATGCCAGAGCGACGGTCGCGATCTGCACGCCGCGAGACCGGGCGATGCGGTCGAGCTCATCGACCACCGCCAACCCTTCGGGGCTGAAATACCGTTCCACGATCTTGCCGCGTGCGGCACCTGCGACGTCCCCGGCTGTGCGGTATTTGCCGGTGAGGAACCCGCTCGCCAAGGCCCAGTACGGGAAGACGCCAAGGCCGAACTTCTCGGCGAGCGGACGCAATTCGTCCTCGAACGGCTGGCGTGCCACCAGGCTGTAATGGGGCTGCAGGGCAACAGGTTTGGCGAACCGATTGGCCTCGGCGACGTCGATCCACTCCTTGATCCGGTTGGCTGAATAGTTCGAGATACCGATGTGGCGCACCTTCCCCGCCTTCACCAATGCGTCGAAGGCACCCAGAGTGTCGGCCAGCGGCACATCCGGGTCGTCGTAGTGCGCGTAGTACAAGTCGATGTGGTCGGTCTTCAGGCGCCGCAGCGATGCCTCGGCCGCACGCGCGATGTTGTCGGGTGCCAGGCCCACGAACTCAGGGTGGCGGCTCACCTTGGTGGCCAGGACGATGTCGTCGCGCCGGCCACGTTTGGTGAACCACTCGCCGAGAATCGTCTCCGACTCTCCACCGACGTTCCCAGGCGCCGACGCCATGTAGCTGTCGGAGGTGTCGATGAAGTTGCCGCCAGCGGACACGAACGCATCGAGCACCGCGAACGACTCGGCCGCGTCACTGGTCCAGCCGAAGGTGTTGCCACCGAGGTTGAGCGGGTAGACATCCAGGTCAGAACTTCCGATACGTGCCATGCGATGTTCAACCGTCAGTCGCCGAGGACGATTCCCTCACGTCGGGGATCCGCGCCACCCGACCATCCCGTCTCCGTTCGCAGGAGTGCACTCAGACCGCTGGACTGATCGGCGAGCTCGACGGTGTGACCCAGGTTCCGTAACCCCGTCACGAGGGGATCGTCGGGCCCCGAGATGTTCGGGTGCTCCCCGCCCACATTGGTCTTCGGGGAGTTCGCGGCTCCGAAGTCGACCATCGAGACCGCCTGCTGGGGATCCATGCCCCAATCGGTGAGTCCCACCAGGGTTTTCACGACGAACTGGATGATCACCGAGCCGCCGGGGGATCCGACCACCATCTTCAGCTGCCCGAGACCGTTGTCGGCGGCCTCGAAGACCAGCGTCGGGGCCATGGAACTGCGTGGTCGTTTGCCCGGCTCGACCCGGTTGGCCAGTGGCGCACCTTGGGGATCGGTCGGTTCGGCGGAGAAGTCGGTCATCTGGTTGTTCAGCAGAAAACCGTCGACCATGTGGAACGACCCGAACGACGACTCGACGGTTGCTGTCATCGATGCGGCGTCGCCCTCGGCGTCGACGACAGAGATGTGGCTGGTGCCGTGTTCGGCCCCGGCGAACCAGCCCATCGGGCCGGTGTCGAATGTCCCTGCTGTCGCGGTACCCATCGAGCGTTCGGAATTGATCAGTGCGGCGCGGCCTTTGAGGTAGGTGGGATCGAGCAACGCCTCGGAGCTACCACCGGGCAGGGGCACGAAGTCCGAGTCGGCGACGTACTTATCCCGGTCTGCGTAGGCAAGCCGCTCCGCCTCGGAGATGAGGTGCACACCGTTGACCGAAGGCTTTCCGCCGTTGAGATCGAGAGCGGCCGGCGGATACTGATCCATCGGGAAGTTCGACAAGATGCCGAGCGTCGAGGCCACCGCGATCCCACCGGACGACGGGGTGGGCATACCGCAAATCTGATTGTCCCGATACGGCACGCAGATCGGCTCGCGTACTTTGGCCTCGTAGTTCGCCAGGTCGGTGATCGTCATCTGCGACGGGGTCATCCCGTTCGCCGTCGACCCCGCTTCGGCGACGATCGCCTGCGCGATGTCGCCGCTGTAGAACGCCTCCGCACCGTCGGATGCGATGGCACCCAACGTTTTCGAGTACGCCGGGTTGGTGAGCGTCTCCCCCGCAGGTTTCGGCGAACCGTCAGCTTGCAGGAAGTAACTTCTCGCATCGGGGTCTGCGCCGAGATCCGTGGCCGAGTCGTCGATTGCGGCCGCCAGCCGGGGGCTGATGGAGAACCCGTCGTCAGCAAGAGCGACAGCAGGCTCGAAGAGGCTGCGCCACTCGGTGTTTCCGTGCTCGGACTGCATCAACTCGAGCATGCGCAGGACGCCCGGGACTCCGATGGACCGGCCGCTCGCGCGCGCGTCGGGTACGGGCTCGGTCCGGTTGGCGTCATCGATCCAGCGCAAGTAGTTCTCGGTTGCCGCGGCCGGGGCCACCTCGCGGCCGTCGAACGCCTGCACCGACCGATCGTCCGCGTCGTAGTACAACGCGAACGCGCCTCCACCGATCCCGGAGCTCTGCGGTTCGACCAGGCCCAGCACCATCTGCGCGGCGACCAGGGCATCAGCGGCGTCGCCACCGTCTGCGAGAACCTCGCACGCAGCCTGGGTCGCCAGCGGATTTGCGGTGGCCGCCGCGAACGAAGTGGTCTGCACCGCAGTCATGTTCGACCGATATCCCGTCGCGACCTCAGGATTTGTCGACAGGTTCTCGGTGGTGTCGGGGGTTGCCGCCGTCGCCGCAGGTGCGGCCGTGCCACCGTTCGGGCCCGATGGGATCGCGCAGACATCGGGTGCCGTCTCGTCGTTTGAGCACGACACCACCATCGACATCCCGATGATCACGGCCGCGCCGACACACGTCAGGCGACGACCGGAACGCCGAATCCGTTCAGCCACCGAGCTTCTCCAGTTCGGTCAGCGCATTCTCGAGGTGGACCAGCAATCTCTGCAGGTGAGGGATGGAGCTGCGGGCGCCGATCAGTCCGAAGTTCACCTTCCCTGCCGTCATGGTGACGGTGATGTTCAGGGCCTGCCCGTCCAACGCGATCGATACCGGATACACCCCGTCGAGACGGGCCCCGTTCCAGTACAACCGCCGCGACGATCCCGGCACGTTGGAGATGACGATGTTGAACGGTGGGGGCGTGTAGCGAACGAATCCGGGAACCGTGGAGAACAGCAGCGGCGCCATGGTGACGCCACCGAAACCGAGCGCCTGGATCGGCGTCAAGTCTTTGATCATCCGTTTGCCCTGCCGCGTCGATCCCGTCACCACGGCCAGCCGTCGTGCGGGATCGGCCTCGTTGGTGCCGAGGTTGCAGAGCATCGTGGTGACAGCGTTGCCCTCCGAATAGTCCGCGCCGGCCTCGCGCATCGACACCGGAACCATCGCGATCAGGGGGGCGTTGGGCAGCGCGTTCCGGTCGAGGAGGTACGACCGCAACGCACCAGCACACATCGCGATGATGACGTCATTCGTGGAGATCTCGAGAATCTTTGCCACCGAACGTATCCGGGTCTTCGGCCACTGCTGGGCAGCGAATCGTCGGGCCCCTCCGATCGGCACGTTCAGCATCGTCTTGGGCGCCCCGGTCGGCAACACCAGGTTCGGATCGCGTAGTCCGTGCATGCCGATCCGCAGACCTGCCGGGGCCAGACTCGCGATGTCACCGGCGAGCTTCACGCCGTCGGACACCAGATGCAGTGGGTTCATCGATCCACGGGATCCGCCGTCCTTCTTCGGGCGGCGGAACAGGGCCGGGTCCCACGGCGCCTTGCCGTTGCGGTCCTCGGGGTCGGGACTGAGCGCCCGCTCGAGCAGCCGCAACGCCGAAACCCCGTCGACCAGAGAGTGATGCACCTTGGTGTAGAGGGCGAGTCGACCATCGGCGAGCCCTTCGATGACGTGGACCTCCCACATCGGCCGGTGCCTGTCCATCAGGCCGCCATGTTGTGCAGACACGTATTTGAGCAGTTCACGGATGCGGCCCGGACGCGGTAGCACCGCACGTCTCACGTGATAGTCGAAGTCGAGCTCTTTGTCGTGAGTCCACCGCAGGGTGCCCATCACGTTGACGGGCGAAGCGGGTCGTTTGCGGAACAGCCGCGCCACATCGGTCTGCTTGCAGAAGGTTTCGTAGACGAACTCGCCGAAGTCCTCAGCCTCGCCGTCTGGCGGTACGAACAACTGCAGTCCGCCGACGTGCATCGGATGCTCACGAGTTTCAGCCAGCAAGAACATCGATTCGGTGATCGGCATCAAAGGCATCAGCAGCCCCCTTCTCGCGCACAGCGCTAGCGGCGGTGGCCCCCTTCTCGAGACACGTCAGAAGTATGCCGCGTCTCGCGTTTTCGTATCGCCAAACGAACTTACCCACATCCGATGTCACATAGACGAAGGATCCGTTACGGTTTTCCCATGGCAGTCAGCGGAAGCACAAGCATCGACATCGACGCGACACCGGCACAGATCCTGGACGCGATCGCCGACGTGGAATCGATGCCGTCCTGGTCATCGATCCACAAGAGCGTGGAGGTCATCGACCGGCATCCCGACGGGCGGCCCAAGCGGGTCAAGATGAAGGCGTCGCTCCTCGGCATCTCCGACGACCAAGTCCTGGACTACACCTGGTCGGACACGGGCGTCACCTGGGATCTCGTCGAGAGTTCGCAGCAAAAGGCACAGCACGCCGAATACCGGCTGACCGAGACCGACAAGGGCACCCACGTCGAGTTCGAGATGATGCTCGACCCGAAGGCGCCGGTACCCGGCTTCATCATCAAGCGTGGTCAGAAAGCAATTCTCGAAATGGCCACCAAGGGCCTGCGCGACCAGGTCAAGAGCTGAGGAAGATCGGTCAAAGGCGGCGGGAGAGAAGCGTTTTCGCCGCCGCCCTACCGACTCCGAGGAATCCGGACAGCGATGCCATCCGGAAAGCAGTCGACCACACCGTGCTGCGGGCCGACTCCGGGAGTGGCTCGTTGTCGAACCGATCCGACAACCAGTCGAGCACCACCGGCGCCGACAACACCATCAAGGAAAGGTGTTCGCTGAGGCGGTCGCGCACGTAGGTGACGTGCGCACCACCCTTTTCGTACCGCTCCACCTGGCCGTCGATGTCCTCGACAGCGATGATCTGGTCATGCACGGGGTGCACTACCAGCAGCGGACAGTCCGGGATGCGGTCGCCGAGTCTGATGTCGTCGAACAGCTCGAGCAGCTCGGGTTTGGCGAGCACATCGGCAAGTGGAATCTTCGTGTAGTTGTCGAAATCGTCCTTCGCGAAACGGATCACGGCTTCCACCGTCGACATCGACTCGATCATGTCCAGCCGGTTGCGGCCCTCGGTGTCGACATGCGCCTCGATCACCTGCTCGAGGCCAGGGTAGATGTGTCGCAGACCGGCGACCACAAGAGCAGGCAGACCGGCGTACAAGGTGCTGTTGAGACGGATGTACGTCTCACCGGGATCTCCGACGGGCGCACCGAGCGCTGCACCGACGATGTTGATCTCCGGCGCGTACTCCGGCGCCATCTCCGCGACCCACGATGACGCCATGCCGCCGCCCGAATATCCCCACACCCCAACAGGTGTCGATGCGTCCAGACCCAGCGGAGCAAACGTCATCGCGGCACGAACGCCGTCGAGTACGCGATAGCCGGGTTCCCGAGGGGCGCCGAAGTAGCCGTTCATCCCCTCGTGATCAGCGATGCTCACGGCCCAACCACGTTGCAGGGCATTGGCGATGATGAACATCTCGAAGGGCGGCACGCTCCCCGGCGACCACGCGCCCTGCTGGAACACATACGACGGAAAACACTTCGCCGACACCGCATCGATGGCGCACTGGTACGCGAGCAACGGCCGGGATTCGGCCGGGTCCGCGTCGGCCGGCAGCAACACCGTCGTCACCGCGGGCTCGGCGTTCCGGTGCAGATCGCTGCTCCGGTAGAGCAACTGCCAGGCCCTGGCCTTCTGCGGGATGACCCCGAGCAACGCCAACCGGATCTCCCGACTGCGAAGCAGCGTGCCTTCGGGCAAGGACTCGAAACCTGCCGGTGGCACGTAGAACGGGTCGTCCCCTGGTAGGGATGGCCGACTCCACCGTGACGGTAACGGCGCGGTTGCCTCGGGGGTCCAATCATCGTCGATCAGAAGTTGAGTCATCAGGATCCTTCATGAGAAAACAAACCCGGCGCGGACCGTTGGCCCGCGCCGGGTAGAAGTGTGCCCTCTATCGGCGTTTGGTGACTGCCTTGACGATCGCGAGCAGGATAACCGCTCCGAGCAGTGCCGTCAGGAAGGTGAAGAACCAACCGCCGCTGGCCGTGTCGAAAGCGAAGCTGAGCAAGAAGCCACCGAGGAACGCGCCGAGCACGCCGACCACGATGTTGAGCAGGATGCCCATCTGCTTGTCGGTGCCCATGAACTTGCTGGCAATCCATCCGGCGAGGCCGCCGATGATGATGTAGCCGATCACGCCCACCGAGGTGGTGGTGGTGGAGCGTTCAGCCAGGATTTCAACAGCCGCAGCAGTAGTACTCACAGTTATTTCCTATCGTCGGTTGTCTTTGCCGACCGCAGCAGAGCGGCCAGGCGCTCAGTAAAGGTTCCCAATGTGGAACTTTGCAAACGTACAGATTTGGGCGCGTAAGCGTTTCAACACTCCCCCACCGGGCTATCCCCCGTCCATGAGTTCAGCAAATGATGATCCCACCTTGGACAACGTGATGATCCCGACCGAGACGGTCACTCCGGATCACCACGAGCACGCGAAGTCGCCGAAACATCTGAACGACGACGAGTTGGCCAAGCGGGCCGAACATGAGCAAGCAGTGGTCGACGACGCCAAGAACGGCGAGAACTGATCATGAGCAAGCGCGAGGATGTTCGGGAAGACCCGGAGTCTCCTGATCCGGAGGATCCGCGCAAGCCCGAATCCCCGACTCAGCTAACCAAGCACTCCTTCATGTTCGTGCTTCGGAAGACGCTGCGGGAGTTCTCGCGCGATCAGTGCACCGACATCGCGGCAGCACTCACGTACTACTCGGTGCTGTCGCTGTTCCCCGCGCTGCTTGCCCTGGTCTCGCTGCTCGGTGTGTTCGGGCAAGGTCAGAAAACCACTGACGCAGTACTGAAGATGGTCGACGACCTCGGACCCTCGTCCGCGGTCGACACCCTGCGCGGACCCATCGAACAACTCGTTGCCGCGCCCAGTGCGGGGTTCGCCCTGGTCCTCGGTCTCGTCGGCGCCCTGTGGTCGGCGTCCGGTTACGTGGGGGCCTTCGGCCGGGCGATGAACCGGATGTACGAGATCGACGAAGGTCGGCCGATCTGGAAATTGCGTCCGGTCATGCTGCTCGTCACGCTGATCGCGCTGATCATGGCCGCGGCGGTTGCCTTCATGCTTGCCGTGAGTGGTCCTGTTGCGAAGTCGATAGGTGACGCCATCGGCCTGGGCGACTCCGCGCTGACCATCTGGAACATCGCACGCTGGCCGGTGGTCTTGATCTTCGTGATCCTGGTTGTCGCGATCCTCTACTGGGCCACCCCGAACGTGAAGCAGCCGAAGTTCCGCTGGGTGAGCGCGGGCGCAATCCTCGCCATCGTCACCTGGATCGTCGCCTCGGCCCTGTTCGCGCTGTACGTTGCGAACTTCAGCAACTACAACAAGACCTATGGCGCCCTTGCCGGTGTCATCGTGTTCTTGCTGTGGCTGTGGCTCACCAACCTCGCGTTGCTGTTCGGTGCCGAGTTCGACTCCGAGCTCGAGCGCGGTCGCCAGCTACAGGCAGGACTTCCGGCCGAAGAGCGCCTGCAACTCCCGCCGCGGGACACCAAGGCATCGGACAAGAACGAAGCAACCGACCAGAAGTTCGTAGAGAGAGGTCGGGCCCTACGCGAATCCCAGGGCCAGACGATGACGCCTGACAAGTAGGCACGTTTTCCCGAAGCCCCCGTGCTGGTTTTCCAACCGGTGCGGGGGTTTTGTTGTGGAACCGGTAAACGCTCGGGCTGCGGGGCGAGCGAAGACCAGCCGGGCGAGCGTGGTCGCGGGTCAGCTCGGGAAACCGGCAGAAGCTCGGGCTACAGACCGAGCGTCGGCAAGTTAAGCGAGCGGAGATTCGGGGTCGGCTCGGGAAACCGGCACATGCTCGGGCTACAGACCGAGCAACGACCAGCCGGGCGAGCGTGGCCGCGGGTCAGCTCGGGAAACCGGCAGAAGCGCGGGCTACAGACCGAGCAACGACCAGCCGGGCGAGCGTGGCCGCGGGTCAGCTCGGGAGGCCGGCAAACGCGCGGGCTGCGGGGCGCAGCAAAGACCAGCCGGGCGAGCGTAGTCTCGCGGGGTCAGCTCGGAAAACCGGCAAACGCTCGGGCTGCAGAGCGCGCGTCGGCCAGTTAAGCGAGCTTGGGCTCGGGGCAGCTCGCAATACCCGCAAACGCTCGGGCTACAGACCGCGCGTCGGCCGGCCAAGCGAGCGGGGTCGCGGGTCAGCTCGGGAAACTCGCACACGCTCGGGCTGCGGGACGAGCGTCGGTCAGCCGGGCGAGCTGGGTTCGGGGCGGCTCGGGAAACCGGCACACGCTCGGGCTACAGACCGAGCAACGACGGGCCGAGCGAGCGAGGTCGCCGGGCAGCTCGGGAAACCAGCACACGCTCGGACTACAGACCGAGCGTCGGCCAGTTAAGCGAGCGGAGGTTCGGGGCGGCTCGCAAAACCGGCATACGCACCCACTACAGAGCGCGCAACCCCTTGCCGACAATCAGCGCAACGCGACCAGATTCGCGACGGAATTGCGGACGTCGGACTCGATGACCTTCGCGACGAGGTTGCCGACCGGGCCGTTCAAGACGCTGCCGCTCAGGGTGGCGTCGAGGTCGAAGATCGAGCCGTTTCCTTCCGGCGTGACCTTCAGTGCGATCTCGATCCGCACACCGCCGCGACCCTTGCCCGACAACTCGAGCAGGCGGGGCTCGTCGTAGCGCGTCACGGTCCAGTGGATCGTGTTGCGGAAGCCTTTCACCTTGATCAGCGACGACACCTCGGTGCCTTCTTCGATCTGCGCGGGCAGCGGACTCTTCCATCCCGCGAAGATCGTCATCCACTCATCGAAGCGACTCAGATCCGATGCCATGTTCCAGGCCGCACCGGGTTCGAGGTCGGACGTGACGGACACATTCACACCAGCCATTTGGATGTCTACTTTCGTTGTTTTGTGCGGCCTTCGCGCCGAGCGGCTCGGGTCAGAACAGCGGCGGCAGAGCGAAGACCATGATGATCGTCCACGAGATGTGCGTACCCATCGATGCGACGATGCCGCCCGTCGCGCGACGTTCGAGAGCGCTCACCGCCCCCAACAGGATTGCCGCGAAGCCCAGCATCGGGTTGCCGCTGGCAAGGGTGGCGACGATGTAGATGAGTGTGGAGAAGATGACGGGCGCATGGCCTTTGAGGGCCGAGTACACCGCGCCACGGAAGAACATCTCCTCTGCCACCCCGTTGACGAGGGCGGTGGCGAGAATCAGGGAGAAGGTGCCTTGATCGGCATGGTCGAGAACATCGGAGACAAAATCGGCGATGGGTGGGATCTCGCGGACCACCAACGCCCCGACGACGAACACCGCACCGAGCGCCAGACCCACGGCGACACCGATCACGCCGGCACGCACCGGCCCACCACGCGGTGGCGGGAAAGCTCCGAGGTGCAGCGGCCCGGACAGCACCGCGCCGATGGCCCAGACCGCCGCGAGGGCGAAGGTCATCGGGTAGAACGACGAGTCACCGGGATCGATCGACAACGAGATGCTCAGCAGCACGCTGCCCACGAGCAACGTGACCACCACGACGATTCTGCGACGCAACATCTGTGCGCGCGTCTCTGGCGGATCGTTGGAGTCGTCCTCCATCGTGCCGATGAGGAACTGGACCTTCTCCGGCAATGTGATCACTTGGGCCGCCCTGTCACCGCACCGACCACCCCGGTGAGGAGATTCCAGGCAGGACCGAGGCGGTCTCGCACCCCGATCTTCACCCGCATCAGGTCGCCACCGGCCCAGTCGGGATCGGTGTCGGCCAGGTGATGGATGTCGCGGAGTTTGTCGACCGGCTTCGGAAGTGGACTCTCGGCGGATCTGCGCACTGCATCCCGGATGGTCAACAATCCTCCCGGCGGATCGGGGACGTGGTCTCGGATCGAATGTTCTGACGCCTTCATCGGGTAGTCAAGTGATCTCACCAGATCGGACGCGAGCCCGCTGGGCACCGGGACGATGAAACCGCTGACAAAACCGGCCAACCGCACGTCGATGTTCGGGAGCAGCACGCCAACCCTCGGTTGCCCGATCTCCCGCAGATAGGCGAACAGCAGCGAGTTGTACGACGACCGCTCCGGACCGCTGATGTCGTAGTCACCCGGAGGCACCGAGTCGGTGGCGGCCGCGGCGAGATAGTGCACGGCGTCGCGCACCGAAATCGGATCCATCGGATTGTCCATCCACGCCGGCAGCGGGATCACGGCCAGTCGATCGGCCATGTAGCGCACCATCTCGAACGATGTGGATCCGGCGCCGATCACCACGGCGGCGCGCAACCACACCAGGTCCGCTCCCCCGTCGACCGACAGGGCGGTTCCGACCTCGGCCCGGCTCTCGAGATGTTCGGAGAGTTCGGCGTCGTCGGGAACGAAGCCTCCCAGGTAGACGATGCGACCGACGCCCGCGTCGCGTGCTGCGGCGGCCACGTTGTCCGCAGCCCGACGGTCATCGTCGCGGAAATTGGGTTGTCCGATGCCGTGGACGAGGTAGTAGATGACGTCGATGTCGCCGCCCGAGCTGATGCCGTCGCGGACCGAACCAGCGTCGAGCGCATCGAACTCGATGGTCTTCACCCGGTCGAACCAGCCGAAGCGCTCGAGACTGCTGCGATTGCGCGATGCGGCAACCACCTCGTGCCCCTTCGACAACAGAGCCGGGACCAGTCGAGACCCGATGTAACCGGTCGCTCCCAGAACAAGAACCCGCATGTGATCACCGTTCGTCAGGACCGTGAATGCCACGATCGATGTTCTCGGCCTACGTCTGTAGACACTCCCGGAACCCGCGACACCGAACCAGCACGTGATCCGCGGCGGCATGCCCCGGTATTGGAGCGTCTGAATCGCTTGTTCCCTACATCCTCAGCAGCCAAGTACCCCAGAAGCGGTTGGCGGCAATCGTGACATCACTCGCATTTCGGAACGGCGTGTAATGGTTTTTGACAGCCTATCCATTTCATCGGCACGATCTCCAGGCATGGATGACACGTTGCAGCGGAAGTGGCCGTGGCTCGGGGATCACCTGGCCCTCGATGTTGCCAACACCGTCCGGATCGAGGACGGACGGCGGGTCGAGTTGCTCGCGACGCCGGCCGATCTCGCCGGGTGGCTCGACGTGGAGCCCGCACCGATGCGCCGCCCCGAGGTCGTCGACGAACACTGCCTGGAGCGATTCCGGTCTGTTCGCGACGCGGCCCTGCTCATCCTGCACAGCGCTGTGGCCGGAGAGTCCCTGCCGGCCGATGCCGTGGACGAGATCAACCACACGGTGCGGGCAGCGTCCGTTCACCGATTACTCACGGCCAACACGAGGGAAGCAGAACACGTTGTTGCGCAACCCGATTCGACGCTTGCTTTGACGGGTCACGCAGCGGCCGCAGTGGTCGACCTCATCGCGCGCGATGACCTCGCCAACCTCGCGGTCTGTCATGCCCCCGCCTGCGGTCAGTTCTTCCACCGGGCGCGGCCCAACCAACGCTGGTGCAGTCCGGGATGCGGCAACCGGGCGCGGGTCGATCGGCATCGTCATCGCCGCAACGATCCACGGTGACGATCGACTGGTTGGGCTATCTCGCGGTACTGACTGTCGCCTACGTGGTGCCCGGGCCCGACTTCCTGCTGATCTTGCGGTGGTCCACAGAGAATCGCCGCGACGGGCTGCTCGCACTCGCCGGAGCTCAGACGGGTCTGTCCGTACACATTGTCCTCGCGGTGACCGGGGTCAGTTTTCTCGTGGCGCGTGCGCCCGTGGCACTCACCATCATCCAGATACTCGGTGCCATCTACCTGTGCTATCTCGGAGTCGGTCTGATCGTTCGCCGTGATTCCCGCGATCGTGATGCGGCGTCCCCGGCAACAGCGTTTCGCAATGCCCTCGGGACCAATCTGCTCAATCCGAAAGCGATCGTTTTCGTCACCGGTGTGCTTCCCCAATTCGCCACCGGCACGGCATCACTGCCACATGAACTAGCCATTCTGGGGCTGGTCGACGTCGTCTTCGGAATTGTCGTCTATGTCGGGGTCGTGATGGCCGGAAGGCGTCTGTCGGGGCCTTTGCGGCGCGACGTGATCCGGCGGCGTTGGAATTGCGCGAACGGCGCGCTCCTGATCATGCTCGGCATGGGACTCGGTGTCGCCAACGCCTGACGACACCGAGCCCTACGGCAGCCCGGATCAAGAACCCCGGATCAGGAACTGAGCGCTTTGGTCTTCAGCTGTTCGAACTCGTTCTGGTCGATGGTGCCGTCTGCCAAAAGCGCCTTGGCCTGGGCGATCTGGTCTGCGGGCGACGTTCCGGCCGCCTGCCTGATGTAGTTGTCGGCTTGTTTTCTCGCCGCCTCGTGCGCCGCTGCCGCACGTTCGGCCATCCCGCGACCGCGGGCGATCAGGTAGACGAACACCGTGATGTACGGCAGCAGGATCAAGAAGATGATCCAAACGGCCTTGACCAGCCCCGAGGTCTTGTGATCACGAAACAAATCCGAGAGAACGTTGAAGAGAATCATCAAATACGCGATGAACGCAAATATCACCACGGTGTACCAGATGAAATCCCAGAATGAATCCCACATGACCGACCACTCCTTGCTTGATGGTGTCTCGCCAAATCGGCGACCTCTCCCGAATCATGGCATGTCAAAGCACATTTGGGGTGTCGTTGAGATCCGGTTTTCGATCGCTACCAATTTCAGTTCAGAGATTTGAGTTCATTGGTCGGTCATGCAGGCGCGGCGGCTCCGAAACGGAGAGAATCGTCAACTGTGGAGTTGTGGCCACCCACCCGGAAGCTCGCGCCTCGGTGATGGTCGGGAAGCAGATCCCCTTTGCCGAACAGCTTGTGCCGCAGAGTACCCGGCACGTACTCGCGGTCGTAGGCACCGCGTGCCTCCAGCGCGGGGACCACATGCTCGATGACGTCGGTGAACGTTCCGGGGGTGACCGCATAGGCGAGATTGAACCCGTCGACGTCGGTGTCGTTCGCCCACTCGAGCAACTGATCGGCGATGCTCTCGCCCGAACCGACCAACAGGGGGCCCATCCCTCCGATGCCACCCCATGCCGCGATGTCGCGGATGGTCCACTCCTTGCCCGTATCGGAGGCCTGGCTGAACGCGGCCACCGCCGACTGGATGGCGTTGCTGTGCACGTTGCCGATCGGCTCGTCGAGGTCGTATTGCGACAGGTCGATACCCATCCAGCCCGACATGAACACCAGGGCGCCCTCGTCGCTGGCATACCTGCGGTACTCCGCGGCTTTTGCCTGGGCGGCCTCTTCGGTCTCGTCGGTGATGATCGTCAGAAGTGTGTAGATCCGGGCGTCGTAGGCATCGCGGCCTGCGGCCACCAGCTGTCCGCGGATGTTCTCCACGAGGGTCCGCAGGATGTCCTTGGTGGGCGCCCCGACGAAGATTGCCTCGGCGTTCTCTGCTGCGAACTTGACTCCGCGGGGAGATGCCCCGGCCTGATAGATGACCGGTGAGCCCTGCGGCGACGGCTCGTGGAGGTGGATACCCGGAACGTTGAAATGCGTACCACGGTGGCCGATGTGGTGGACCTTCGCCGGATCGGCGAACACACCGTGCTCCTTGTCGCGGCGCACCGCATCCCGTTCCCACGAGCCTTCCCACAACTTGTAGAGCACGGTGAGGTACTCGTCGGCGTGGTCGTAGCGGGCATCGTGTTCGAGCTGATCGACCTCACCCATGTTGCGGGCCGCAGCGGGCAGATAGCCGGTGACGACATTCCAACCGATCCGGCCACGCGTCAGGTGGTCGAGCGTGGACAACCGCCGGGCGAAGGGATACGGATGCTCGAATCCGGTGCCCGCCGTGATGCCGAACCCGAGGTGCTCGGTGGCGTGAGCCATCGCCGAGACGAGCAACAGCGGATCGGCCACCGGGATCTGGGCGCCCTGGCGGATCGCCGCCTCGTCGGTGCCGGCGTACACGTCGTAGGTGCCCAGCACGTCGGCGATGAACAGCCCGTCGAAACCGCCACCCTCGAGCGCCTTCGCCAGGTCAACCCAGTAGTCGAGGGTGTTGTAGTCCCACGACCGGTCGTCGGGATGACGCCACATACCTGGCGATTGGTGGGCTACGCAGTTCATGTCGAACGCGTTGAACCGGATCTTGCGGGTCATTCGGTACACCTTCCACGGGCAGTTGCAGGGCAATTCTGGGCAGCTCCGACCCCGCGGGAAACACTTGGAATCACGCTGGCCCGAATGACCGACTAAATTTGACCGGTGAGCGCATTTGCACCTGAAGAAGATCTGGGCCCCGACGACCGACTGACCCCCGCCATCGTGTTGGTGGTCACCGAAGACAACCGCAACACCATCGTCGACGAGATCCGCAGCCGCTACGGTCGCGACTACTCCGTCGTCTTCACCGAAACCGCCGCAGCCGCCATCGACACCGTCAAAACGCTGCTCGCGCAGAACGTCCCGGTGGCGCTCATCGTTTCCGAACTGTCCGCGTTCGAAGAGGGTTGGGACGGGTCCCGGCTGCTGCACAAGATGCGGTACCTGGTGCCCACCGCGCGGCGCATCGCCCTGATCCCGGCCAGCAAGTTCGGCACCTCGTTCGACGACCTGCGCGGCGAGATCTCCGCGGGCAAGTACGACACCTACCTCGCCATCCCCCAGGGACAACGCGACGAGGAGTTCCACACCGCGATCGTCGAGTACCTGTCCGACTGGGGCTGGTCGGTGGCCGCACCCGAGGTCGCCTTCATCCAGATCGTCACCGACGGACCATCATCCGAACTCTCCGCGATCCGCGACTTCCTGGACCGGATGGGTATGCCCGTCCAGATCCATAGTCCCGAATCGCTTGCGGGACGGGCCCTGCTCGCTTCGGTCGAAGGCAAGGCCGAGTTTCCCATCCTCTCCCGCGCCGGGCGCCCACCACTGTCGCGGCCGACTCTCGCGCAGGTGGCCGAATCGGTTTACGGTTCGGCGGACAGCATCCCCGACGGCACCGTCTCCGACGTTGTGGTGCTGGGCGCAGGGCCGGCGGGCCTCGCCGCTGCCGTGTACGGCGCATCCGAAGGTCTGTCCACCACAGTGCTCGAATCCGGCGCGATCGGAGGTCAGGCGGGAACCAGCTCGATGATCAAGAACTATCTCGGCTTCCCCAGGGGCATCTCCGGTATGCGACTGGCCCAGCGCGCCCGCATCCAGGCGAGCCGGTTCGGGGCCCAGTTCTTCAGTGGTCGCGGCGCCACGAGCATCGAGGTGGGTACCGACCATCACCACGTCCGGGTGGATGACGCCAAGATCTGTGCCCGCACCATCGTGATCGCGACCGGCGTGGCCTACCGCCGATTCGGGGTGCGTGGCATCGAAGATCTTGTCGGCGCCGGGGTCTACTACGGCGCAGCCACCAGCGCGGCCCGCGAGATGACCGGCAAACACGTCGTGGTGGTCGGTGGCGGCAACTCGGCAGGCCAGGCGGCCATGCACCTGTCACGTTTCGCCGATGCGGTCACCATCGCGGTGCGGCGCGACGGTCTCGCAGAAACCATGTCGGACTACCTGATCCGTGAGATCCAGGCCAACCCGCGCATCACCGTCCGCGGGTACACCGAGGTGATCGACGGCGGTGGCGACGGCCACCTGGAATGGCTCACGCTGTGCGACAACAGAACCCGCACACCCGAACGGGTCGAGGCCGCCGGACTGTTCCTACTGCTCGGTGCAGCCCCCACCTGCGACTGGATCCCCGCGCAGGTCGCCCGCGACGACCACGGCTTCTTGCTGACCGGACGGTCCGTGCCGAAAGAGCTCTGGGTGGACGGCGTGCCCCCGGCATTCCTCGAGACCAGCGTCCCCGGGATCTTCGCGGTCGGCGACGTTCGCAGCGGATCCATGAAGCGCGTGGCCTCGGCCAGCGGCGAAGGGGCGTCGTCCGTGCCGTTGGTGCACGACAGGTTGTCGCAACTACGGCTGGCCAACCTGCCGCCCAGTCACTGATCAGTCGATCGAGTACACCCGGCGGGCATTGTCGCGAAATGCCTTGCGCAGCAGGTCTTCCCCGTAGGGGGCGAGCACGTCGAGCTGGGTGCCGACGATGGTTGCCATCGAGGCGTTCGGCTTGTCGGCCGGGAAATTGGACCCGAACATGAGGCGATCCGGGCCGAACACCGACACCGCATGTTCGAGAAGCGGTCCGGTCATGTTCGTCAGTGTCTGCTGGGTGCCGATGTTGCCCGACCGCTGGTGTCCGTAACCGAGCAACGGGAAAGCGATGCCCGACAGCTTGGCGATCACATTGCGGCACTGGGCAACTGCGCTGATGTCCTCACGCCACGCGCGCATCAGCTCGTGACGCTGGGCGGCCGTGTGACCGGTGCTCTGGCCCATCGGCCCGAACAGACCCACCGGGGTGCCCAGATGGTTCAGCACGATGGTGGTGTCCGGGTACTCGCGTGCCAGCGTCCGTACATCGCGCAGTTGATGGGAGTACACCCACGCCTCGAAGATCAGCTTGCGATCGGCGAGGGCGCCGAACCCTTCGAGGAAGTCCGCCGACGCGAACACCCCGTCGGTGTCGGCCCAGCTGCGCACCTTGGGGTCGGGGTGCCACGCTGCCATGCACCGGATCCCGCGGACCAGTTCACTGATCTCCAGATGCATGTCCAGCAGCTGCCCGAACTCGGGGCTGCGCGGATCACCCCTGGCGATCACCGCACCGAGCTCCGGAGCGCCTTCCTGACCGAACGGCAGGCTGGTGACCCAGCGTGTCTCGGCAGCGGCAGCCATCGGATCGTCCGTGCGCCAGTCGGCCTGCATGTGCACCACGGACTCCACCGGAACACCGGTCAGCGGCACCACCTTGGCGGCGTCGGCGTAGTAATGCTTGGGCAGATACGGCCGGGTGACGAACTTGGGGTCGAGCACGAGTTCGCGGTCGCGCTGGGCAACGGCGTACCGGAAGATGGCCTTGCCCAGGACCGGCGCCGCCCGGTAGATGCGGGTGCGCTTCGCTGCCTCACGCGGGGTCCGAAGCGGATCCCACTGGTGAATGTGCGTGTCGATGACGCCGGGGACGATCCCCAGCAGTGCCCCACCGGACAAACGCGTATCCCCTTCGGATCGCGCAGAGTCCTCTGCCCGTCCTTTTGCCATGGAATGACTGTACCCAGCGTTGTACGCACACCGATCGCAAGTTCGCGACCGAATGCGACAATCCATTCCTGCGCGGAACGCGAGACAATAAAATACGGTCTGTCGCGGAAGTATCTATGCTGACAGGCGTTGTTCGCAGCGCGATGAGGGAAGGCCGACGCGGCGTGGGTACCCATACACGGCATGTGCTCTTGCAGGTGCGCGATGTGCTGGGACGAGATGCCGACCGGTTCACCGCGAACTTCTATCTGCGCCTGTTCGCGATGAACCCCGAACTGCGCGACCTCTTCCCGGCGAACATGGCCCATCAGCGAGCGACCCTGTTCCGGGTCATCGACTACGTACTCGAAACCGTCCCCGACAGCAGCAGCCATCCCCATCTGCTGGACTTCCTCGGGCAGCTCGGCCGCGACCACCGCAAGTTCGGGGTCACCGAGGAGCACTACCAGCAATTCCTCGTGGCGCTGACCCGTGAGATCGCTGCGACGATGGGCCCGCAATGGGACGAGGAGTACGCGAATGTGGTGTCGCAGGCGCTGATGCTCACCACGGGGGTGATGCGGGGCGCCGCACATTCGGCGAAGGGTCCTGCCACCTGGCAGGCGACGGTCGTCGAGAAGTACCGGCTGTCCCGCGACCTGGCCATCGTGCGGCTGCTCAGCCGTACACCGCTGACCTACTCGGCCGGCCAGTACCTCGAAGTGCAGATACCCCAGTGGCCGCGGATATGGCGCCATCTCTCGCCGTCCATCCCCGCCAACCCCGCCGGTGAGCTGGAGTTCCACGTCCGAGCCGTTCCGGGCGGCTCGGTGAGCAACTCGATAGTCACCGAAACCCAGGTCGGCGACGTGTGGACGTTCGCGCAGAACCACGGGACCCTGCACCTGATGCCCGACCGCGACGTGTTGATGATCGCGGGCGGAACCGGGCTCGCACCCCTGCGGGCGATGATCATCGAACTCGCACGGCGGGTCGACGCGCCGCATGTGCACCTGTTCTACGGTGCGCGGTACCCGGCCGATCTCTACGATCTGTCGTTCTTGTGGCAGATCGCGGCGACCAACCCGTGGCTCACCATCACCACCGTGGTGGAGGACGAGACCGATCCCTGGTGGAGCACCCCGAGCGAGCACGAACAGACGATCGAACTGGAACGGATGCAGGGCCAACTCGCCGACGCAGTACTCGGCTATGACCGCGACTGGACCGATCATCAAGTGCTGCTCGCGGGTTCACCGGAGATGCTGGCCACCACCCGAAGACGGTTGCTCATCGCGGGCATCCGAGCGAGCTTGATGCAGCACGACCCGGTCTAGGGCTGAGGCGGCCCGCCACCCGGGATGTTCGCGTCGGACGGTGAGCTTGGAACGCTCACCGAACCCGACGGGTCTGTCGGAGGATCCGGATCCGGCTCCTCACTACTCTCTTCTGGCGGCTCAGATGTCGTAGTGGTTGTCACCACAGGCGGCGGCGTCTGGGTCACGGTGATCGGCGGCGGCGCCTGGGTGATGGTGGTCGGCGGCGCCGGTGGCGGAGCCGGGATCGTCCGAGTGCTGCTTGCGGGCACCGAGATCGTCGGAGACGAGATGCGCGACAACCCCTTCGACGTGGTCACAGGGGTGGTGGTACTGGTGCTCGAGAACTTGGCGGTGACGGAGTTGTCGTCGCTCACGGTCTCGGGATTGTTGCTGCCACCGGTCATCACAACCGCGATGATCACCCCGACTGCCAGCAGCAGGGCGGCACCGGCGCTCGCCGAGAGCAGCACCCATCGACTGTTGTCGCGACTGTGCCCGACCGCGGCGGCGGCGACCATGGCCGCACCACCGGCGGCCGCGTACTGAGGATCGTCCACCAGCTGTACGGGCAATTGCAGGGCGTATTCGAGCGACGGCGCGACGCCGGGAACCTGAGCGCCCGGGCCAACCACCACAACTCCGTGGACGGCGTTGCTGGGGTTCGGGATGACCGCGATCGCATCGGCGAGGGTCTGCGCGCCCTCGGGCTCGGTGACCGGGAGCCGTTCGCCGAACCCGGACACCGCGCTGGCCCCTACTACCGTGCGGGCCGAGGTGTCGATGAGTGCGACGGACTGGCCGGTGAACAGGGCCCCGGTGGTGTCGAGGTCGGCAACCACCACAACACCGCGTGAACCGAACTGAGTGGTCGCGAGCTCGGCGAACGCGAGTGGGGTCCCGACGACGGTCGTGCGCGCGAACCACGCAGGTTTGATCGGACCGGCCGAAGAATTTGCCGGGTTCGGCGGCAGGATGAAGTCGGGCACGACCTTCGCAGCGAGGATGTCGTCGATCGCCAACTGCATTCCGCTGTCGGAGCATGCGATGGTGATCGCCGATGGCGTGATGGGTGCTGACTCGACCAACTGATAGATCGCGTCGAAGGCGATCTCAGGAGAAGGGCCCGTCAACTCCACGAAGTTGCGGGCCAAGACCTCACCGGTGCCGGAATCGGCGACCACCGAGGCGATCTCCAGGTCGGTGATCGAAATCCCGAGTACCTGGCTCATACCTGAGTATCGCTCTCATCGAAGGCGCTGTTACCGAAACTCACGAAATGCGAGGCGGAATGGACTCCTGCCGATACCGTGCTCATCTGTCGCCGCGCTCGCGGCGCGGCTTCCACACGACCAACGCGCTGGTTCGCGGCATCGGGACGAGCTCGCCGCGACTGCTCGCGCGATGGGCGGCGACCTCTGCCTCCAGTTCACGGATCCGGCTCTGCAGCGCGTCGACCTGGTTGGTCAACTCGATCACGCGCTTGATGCCGGCCAGGTTCACACCCTCGTCCTGCGACAGTCGCTGCACCTCGCGGAGCAGCTCGACGTCGCGGCTGGAATACCGCCGCCCGCCACCCGCCGCGCGCTGGGGGGTGACGAGCCCGAGGCGGTCGTAGGTGCGCAGTGTCTGCGCGTGCATGCCCGCCAGTTCGGCGGCCACCGAGATCACGAACATCCGCGCCGATTGATCGGCGGATTCACGTTCTTCACGGCGGGAGCTCATCACTTACCCCAATTCGCACGCGGGTCGAACCCGCTGGCCTTTTCTGCCGCGGCGTACTTGCCAAGAGCTTCGATGGCCGCGTCGTCGAGCTTCGGCGGCACTGCAACCTTCACGGTCACCAACAGATCGCCGGCGCCGCCTGCGCGTTTGGCGACACCGCGGCCACGAACCCGTAGGGTGCGTCCGTCGACGGTGTTCGGCGGGATCTTCAACCCGACGCTGCCGTCGAGTGTCGGTACCGACACCGTGGTGCCGAGGACCAGTTCGGCGAAGGTCACCGGGAGGGTCACCTTCACGTCGTCGCCGCTGCGGGTGAACGTGCGGTCGGGTGAGACGTGCACGCTGACGTACAGGTCGCCCGACGGTGCGCCGCGCAGGCCCGCTTCGCCCTGCCCGGCCAGCCGGATCCTGCCGCCGTCGGACACACCGGGCGGGATGCGCACGGTGATCGGACGGGTACGGACCGTGGCGCCGTCGCCCTCACACACCGGGCACGGATCGTCGATCTTGGATCCGGTGCCGCGGCAGTCCGAACACGGTTCGCTGAATCCGAATGCGCCCTGGTTGCGGCTGACGACGCCGGCGCCGTTGCAGGTGGGGCACACCCGCGGACTGGTGCCGGGCTTCGCGCCACTGCCATGACAGTTCGTGCACGGCGCCGAACTGGTGATGGTGATGGTCTTCGAGGTACCCAACGCCGCCTCTTTGAAGGTCAGCGTGGTCTCGGTTTCCAGGTCGTTGCCGCGACGGCTGCGGGTCTGGGTGCCACGGGGGGTGGCGGTGCGGTTGAACAGGCCACCGAACAGGTCGCTGAATCCACCTGCGCCGCCGGCCGGTCCACCTGCCGCGTCACCGAACAGATCGTTGAGGTTGAACTCCTGACCTCCGGCCGTGGTGCCGTAGCCGCCGGGGAATCCGGCAGCACCACCGCGACCGCGCGCGCCGGCGAACATCCGCCGGGTGTCGTCGTACTCCTTGCGCTTGGCGGGGTCGGACAGCACGCTGTGCGCCTCGGAAACCAGCTTGAAGCGTTCTTCGGCAGCCGGGTCGTTGGGGTTCGCATCTGGATGCAGTTCGCGCGCCAGCTTGCGGTAGGCCCGCTTGATGTCGTCGGCGGACGCATCGGATGCAACGCCCAGCGCTTTGTAGAAGTCCTGTTCGAGCCACTCACGTTGAGGAGCCACCAGGCGTCACCTCCTTCTCTTTCTCAAATCTTGTTCTGTGCAAAAGTCTTGGTAGCGATCCCGGCCCAGGCGCGGTGCGCCTGGGCCGGAATGCTCATTCTTCGTTGGTCTGACCCGCAGGGGTCTGTACTGCCGGTTCCGGACCGTCGACCACCACGACCATGGCGGTGCGCAGTACCCGGTCGCCGAGACGGAAACCTTGTCGGTACACCGTTCCGATCACCGGGTTCGCTCCCTGACCTTCATGTTGCACCGCTTCGTGCAGCGCCGGGTCGAACTCGTCGCCCTCGGCCCCGAACGAGGCGAGACCGGCCGCGGTGAGTGTCTCGGTGATCTTATCGGCCACCGCGCGCAGCGGGCCCGATTCGAGGTCACCGTGGGCACGTGCGCGGTCCAGGTCGTCGAGGACGGGCAGCAGCGACTTGATGAGATCACCCTTGCCGTACTGCTGCGCGCTGACCTTCTCGCGCTCGGCGCGACGCCGATAGTTGGCGTACTCCGCGTGCACACGCTGCAGGTCGGCGAGCAACTCGGACTCCTTGTCCGAGCCCGCGACATCGGCGACCGCGTCGTCGATGGCCGCATCCACCGTGTCATCCGATTCCGGAGCGGGTGCCGCGTCTGCGCCGTCTGCGGGCGCGTCCGCGGCATCCGTGGCCGGAGGAGCTTCCTCCGTGGCGGTCGCCGGATCGGATTCCGGACCGGTCACTTGGTCTCTCCGGCGTTGCTGTCGGCACCTTCGTCCACGACCTCGGCGTCGACGACATCGTCGGCCCCACCGGCAGCGGCAGCTCCGTCACCTTCGGCAGCGGCGCTGGCGTAGATCGCCTGACCGAGTTCCTGCGAATCGGTGGTCAGCTTCTCGACCGCCGACTTCACGGCGCCGAGGTCGCTGCCCTTGAGGGCCTCACGGACGCCCTCGATCGAGCCTTCGACCTTGGTCTTGAGGTCGGCCGGGACCTTGTCGTCGGACTCCTTGAGGAACTTCTCGGTCTGGTTGACCAGCGACTCCGCCTGGTTGCGGGTCTCGGCCTCTTCGCGACGCTTCCGGTCTTCGTCGGCGTGTGCCTCGGCATCCTTGATCATCCGGTCGATCTCGTCCTTGGACAGGCCGGAGCCGTCCTGGATGCGGATGGTGTTCTCCTTGCCGGTGCCCTTGTCCTTGGCGGTGACGTGCACGATGCCGTTGGCGTCGATGTCGAAGGTCACCTCGATCTGCGGGACACCCTGCGGTGCAGGCGCGATACCGGCCAGCTCGAACGAACCGAGCAGCTTGTTGTGCGAGGCGATCTCACGCTCACCCTGATACACCTGGATCTGCACCGACGGCTGGTTGTCCTCTGCCGTGGTGTAGGTCTCCGACCGCTTGGTCGGGATGGTGGTGTTGCGCTCGATCAGCTTGTGCATCACGCCACCCTTGGTCTCGATACCGAGCGAGAGCGGGGTGACGTCGAGGAGCAGGACGTCCTTGACCTCACCGCGGAGCACACCGGCCTGCAGTGCGGCACCGACGGCCACGACCTCGTCCGGGTTGACACCCTTGTTGGGCTCGCGGCCTCCGGTCAGTTCACGCACCAGGTCGCTGACGGCGGGCATACGCGTGGAGCCACCGACGAGCACGACGTGGTCGATGTCGCCGACGGAGATGCCGGCGTCCTTGACCACGGCCTGGAACGGCGCACGGGTGCGCTCGAGCAGGTCGTTGGTGATCTTCTGGAACTCACTGCGGGTGAGCTGCTCATCGAGGAACAGCGGGTTCTTGTCCGCGTCGACCGTGATGTAGGGCAGGTTGATCGAGGTGCTCTGTCCCGAGGACAGCTCGATCTTCGCCTTCTCGGCGGCCTCACGCAGACGCTGCAGGGCCATCTTGTCCTTGGTCAGGTCGATGCCGTTCTGCGCCTTGAACTTGTCGACGAGCCAGTCGACGACACGCTGATCCCAGTCGTCACCACCGAGGTGGTTGTCACCGGAGGTCGCCCGGACCTCGACGACACCGTCGCCGATCTCCAGCAGCGAGACGTCGAACGTACCGCCACCGAGGTCGAACACCAGGATGGTCTGTTCCTTCTCGCCCTTGTCCAGGCCGTACGCCAATGCGGCGGCGGTGGGCTCGTTCACGATGCGGAGCACGTTGAGGCCGGCGATCTGGCCGGCTTCCTTGGTGGCCTGACGCTGGGCGTCGTTGAAGTACGCCGGGACGGTGATGACCGCGTCGACGACCTCGTCGCCCAGGTAGCTCTCGGCGTCGCGCTTGAGCTTCATCAGCGTGCGAGCGCTGATCTCCTGTGGGGTGTAGTTCTTGTCGTCGATGGACGTGGTCCAGTCCTCGCCCATGTGGCGCTTGACCGAACGGATGGTGCGGTCGACGTTGGTGACTGCCTGGTTCTTGGCCGGCTGTCCGACCAGAACCTCGCCGTTGCGGGCGAATGCAACCACCGACGGGGTGGTGCGGGCGCCCTCGGCGTTGGCGATAACGGTGGGTTCGCCACCTTCGAGCACAGAGACCACCGAGTTGGTGGTGCCCAGGTCGATTCCAACAGCACGAGCCATTTGTTGCCTCCTATAAGCAGTGCGGCGCAACCGTGCGCGCACAATTTGTTCACGTTTGTGGTCTGTGACGACCTCTTCTTGGGGTCCGAAACCTCAGCGCGATCGACTCAACTGTTACCGGTTGATGCCATTCACGTCAAACCGGGTTGAGTCTTCGCGGCTCAGGTCTCTCGAGAGGTGTAACGGACCAAGTGCGCATACTGTTCCCGATTATCTCAATTAGTTGAGTCGATCCGACTCAAGGCGGGCCATTGCCTCCGGAACTCCACGGTTGGGGCGGCAGGCTCGTTACGCTCAGACCGTGACACCGCCCGATCCGATTCCTCCGCGCCCCCGTCCGGCCCGTCCCGAGATCCGGATCGAACCGCTGCACGAACCGATCCCTGACGAGCGGCCGCGGGTTCTCGACATCGCGGCGGTGATCTGGCTGCTCACGCTGGTGGCCCTGGTGGTGACGGCCGCGATGGTGGGCTTCGACCAGGCAGACGTGCGCGCCGAGCTGACCCGCTCGCTCGCCGAGGACAACCTGTCGGCAACCCAGGAGGAACTCGCCGACACCGTGAAGATCGCGATGATCGCCAGTGGTGTGGTGGCGTTCCTGGTGTTGGCGTGCGGCCTGTTCGGGATTCTCCGGCTGCGTGACCGTGTGCCGTCGAGCCGGAGCCTCCTCGCGACCATCGGTGTGATTGCGGTGATCGGGGCGGTCGCGTTCTGGACGGTCATCGACCCGGCCCGCGACGTCCTCGGCGCCGCGGCCGGATGGCTGCCGCTCGCAATTGCGGCAGGAGCAGCCGTCGCCACCGCGCTGATGTTCGCCCCCGCGATCAGCCGATGGCTCAAGGGCGCGCCGATCCGTCGTTGAAGGCCGGGTCGCTGAAACCGGGCTAGCGCTCGTCGATCGTGGTGGTGATCAGTGTCATCGCAGGCTTCTTCGGGGTGGAACCGAAGCCGAAACGAACCGGTGGGTCGACGTCGGTCAATCCGCCGAGGTCGTTGCCCTGCCACCCCGCCACCACCGATTCGATGCGCCGCTGACCCCGCGCGCCGTAATACTCGCGGCGACCTCCGCCTGCTGAGCCGCGGGTTCGCACACCGCGCAGGAACACCCGGGCGATCGGGTCGCTGACGGCACAGAACCACGGCGCGGTGACCACGGCACGTGGCATCAGTGACAGCAGCCGCCCGAGCAGGGTCGGCGCGCCGACGACAAATGACAACTCCAGGTCGCCCGCCCGGACCGACACCCGCGAACCGTCCGATTCGTAGGTCACCTCGGTGATCACGCTGCGGTCGAAATGGTAGGTGGCGGTGACGAAGTCGCGCACCTGCGCACTCGGAGCGATGAGCAGCCGGTCACCGTCGGCGAACTCGACCATGACGTCGGCGAAGTCGCCCAGATGTGATGTCGGCCAGTGCCCGACCACGATACGGACGCCCGCCGTGGTTCCCATCCCGGAGATGTCGCCGTCGAAACGCAGACGCGTCACGGTGTTGTCACTGCGAATCGAGCTCGGCGAGAATACCTTCGGCACTGCGCGCGGCGACCGTGCACGCCACTGCCGTCGGCCGGTCGAACAGCGGATGGGCGGCGCGGGTACGCCAACGCCGGACCGCTTCCATCGCGGCCTTGCGATGCAGATCGACGCTGTCGTCGGGGGCGATACCGAGCCGGGCCCAGGGTTCGATGCCGGAGCCACCGATGATGCGTTGCAGGTCGTCGCGGTCCTGGGGAGGCAACTGGATTCCCCCGGTGCGCAGTTTGCCGAGCAACCGCAGCTCGGCGAAGCCGTGAACATCGGCCAGCATGCGCGCCGTCGCCTTGCGCAGCTCTTCGGTCTCGGCCGAATCATAGTGCGCAAGAATGCGTTCCAGGGCGATCAGGGCGGTGTGGGTCTTGAGCTGATCGGCGCGCTGCCCGAACTGCACATCGATGACCTGCCGGAGTTCGGTGAGGCCGCTGCGGTCGACCAGTTCGGTTGCCAGAGTGGGTGAGTCGGGCGTTCCGAGCCGGATCAGGGTGACGGCCATCCGGATGCCGTACATACCGAAGCGGTCGAGCAACTCCGCACGCAGACCAGGCTCGACGGGCAGCGGGGTCTCGGGCCGGACGAATCGGTCGGTCGAGAGCATCGCCAGCGAGAGTTCTTCGGGCGCAACGGCAGCCAACGCGACGAACGCCGAGTACTCGACCTGTCGCAGGGTGCGCGCGCCGAGAGCCAGCAAGCCTGCGACCGGCACCACCGCCTGACACAGGCCGGTGCGTTCGAGCTCGGTGGCGAACCGCGCCGCAACCTGTTTGGCCGACATCATCGCGTCCACCCGGCCCGCGCCGACCTCGTCGGCCCGCGACACCACACCGACCACGCCCAGTGGCCCGGACTCACCGCCGATGGACTCCCCGATCCTGCTGAGGAAAGCGGTGTCGGTACTGGTGAGCGTGCGCAGCAGATAGACCACCGCGTCCGCGCCCGACTCGCCGTCCTCGGGGGTGAGCATGTCGACGGTCAATGCCGACACGTCCCGCGACAGCGACGCCGTACCCGGAGTGTCGATGATGGTCATCGACCGCAGCGCCCTCGCCGGCCACTCGACGTCGAGGCGGTCGACGCGGTCGGCGGTCAGATCGCCGAAGTCGAAGGTGAGGTGGCCATTTCGGCGTAACACGGGGATCCCGGCCGATCGCTCGCCGTCGTACCGGGCCGTGACCTTGGGATTGACTCCGCGCCGGTACCAGGTGACCACGCGGGTGCACTCGGTGGCGTCGGTCGGTGCGATGTCCTGGCCGACCATCGCGTTGAGCAGGGTCGACTTGCCCGCCTTCAACGACCCCGCGATGGCGATGCGCAGCGGTTCGTCGAGCCGGTCGGAACAGTCGGCCAGCCGGGCGGCCGCCCAGCGGTCACCTCCGCACACCTTCTCGGCGGCGTCGAGCAGATCACGGGCGCGGTCGAGGGTACTCACTCCACGGCCCGATCCGCCGATGCTGATCTGACCGCCGAGGTTCCCGCCGCTGCCCCCTTGGCCTCGATGGCCGGATCCAGCTGCAACGCCACCTTACGCAGCGCCGCAACAGCTTTGAGCTCCTGCTCGAGTTCGGCGGTTCGGGTTCGCTGTTCGGAGCCGGCCATCGCCGCGGCCTCTTGGGCCGCCTGCAGCGAGTCACCTATCGACCGTGCCGACTGCTCGGCGACCTGGGTGAAATGGTCACGCAACGTCCGCTGGATGTGGCGAAGCCGATCCTTCGATTCCTTGCCGACCTGGAAGCTGACGTCGTCGGTGAACTTGCGGATGGAGGCCTTCGCCTTGTTCCGCCGTTCGTTGGTGCGCGCCTCCTTGTCGTCTTTGTATGCCTTGGTGCCCAGCAGGAGTCCGGCCCCGACCGAGATCGGGTTGATCAACGCGAGCCCGGCGAAGGTGCCGATGAGGCCGAACATCAGGACACCTCCGTAGGAGCCCTTCATCCCGATCAGCACTTTCTGGGTGATCCCGACCTTTCCGGACTCGAGGTCGGAGAGTTCGGTGACCGGATCGAAGATGCCGTCGATGTCGGTGATGTCGAGGCGCGGCAGATTGGCCTCGGCGGTCTCGGCGAAATGCTCTGCCACCCGTTCGGCGAGCCACACCGCCCGCTCGTGCGCCCATACGAAGTTGTCGCCGACAGCCACCGCGATCTGGTCCTCAAGCCATTCGGTGAGCTGCGGCCAGTCCTTGCCCGGATCACCTTCGTCGACAGCCTGTTCGGCCTCGCGGGTGATGGCGCGCAACCGGTCTCGCAGATCGTGGTCGATGTCGGCGGCGAGGTCCGTGATGCCGTCGGCAAGGGTCTGCTGCCACAGCGACGACCGCTTCTGCATGTCCTCGGCGGCAGTTTTGGCTCGGGTGAGTTCGGCGACCGCGGCAGCGGCCGTCTCGGGACTGCGCATCGCCGCGAGTTCACTGCCCAGGGTGAGGGCCAGGTGCTCGGACACCGAACGCAGGTCCAGGGCGACTGATTCGCGAGTCGAGTGGTCGGCCCGGGCGACCACCCGCTCCCGGAGGAATCGGTAGACCTCCACGAACCCGGCCTCGACATTGAGCGAGTCGTCGCCGAGACGCAGTGCGTGCGACCGCAGCATCGACGACACCGGCAGCAGCTGGACGTCGAGCCCCTCGCGCTCGAGGTGTGCCCGGTCGGCGTCGACGATCTGACGCCAGTGGGGATACAGGTCGGTTTTGGTGATCAGGCAGGCGACGGTCGGGCACAGCGTCATCACCTGGCGAAGAAAAGAGATCTCGGGCTCGGTGAACTCCTGGCTTGCGTCGGACACCACAAAAACCGCGTCTGCGGATGGGATCAGCCCGAGAGTGCTTGCGGCATGCGGGTTCCCGTGTCCACCGACGCCGGGGGTGTCGACAAGCACCAGGCCGTCGGCCAGCAGCGGGCTGGGGACGTTGACCTCGAGCCGGGTGATGTCGCGTCCCTCGGCCAGCGGGTGACCGGGGGTCACGGAGGTGAGCTGGTCCATCGGCAACGGGGTGCGAACGGGGTCACTGCCCGGTTGCGCGAGAACAAGTTCGGCGGACGGCTGCTGGCCGTTCTGCACGAGAGTGGGCACCGCGGTGGTCTCGTCGTCGCCGACCGAACACACCTCGACGTTCAGCAGGGAATTGACGAACTGGCTCTTGCCCTGCTTGAGCGGCCCCACCACCACGATCCGTACGCGCGGATCGGTCACCCGGGTGCGGGCTCCCTCTAGCCGGTCGACCAGGTCCTGCCGTCCGGACTTGGCAGCGATCTGACCCATCCGGCCCAACAGCTCGCCCAGCCGGCCCGGCTGAGCGCCTTCGGGTGCACCGTCGGCGGGTGTGGCCGACGATCCGGCGATGCTCTTCATGCTGAGGCGCTTTTCATCGGTCATCCGGTCTGCTGGTCGTCGAAATGATGAAGGGTCTACCGAGAACACAACCACATCGGTCCCGCACACGTAACCGTGTGCGGGACCGATGGTGTTACAGGGTCAGCGACAACACCCCTCGTCCAGGTTGTCGAGTTCGGGTCTTGTCCGTCAGTCGTCGAGGGCGCCGCCCGCGTCGACCTGTCCGCCTCCGTCGGTGGTGGTGTCGGCGTCGGCTCCGCCGAGCAGTCCGCCCGTCAGTCCGCTGTCGCCGGTGAGCGCCCCGGTCAGTCCGGTGTCACCGGTGCCGAATGCGTTGTCGGCGTCGATGTCCGACCAGCCGCCTGCGTTTCCGCCGACCACTCCGGTGGTGGTGTCGGCCACCCCGCCGGTCACGCCGCCGACCACATCTCCGGTCACCTCGGCCGGTCCGGTACCCGCGTCCGCAGTGAGATCCAGCGGTGCGGGAGCACCGACGCCGCCGCCGAGTCCGGCCACGCCGTCGAGAGCATTCTCGAGCTCACCGGTGGCCCCTCCGGTCAGCACGGACTCGACGCCGCCTCCCAGTCCCAGACCGCCTGCGGCGTCACCGCCGACCACACCGCCGATGGCGCCACCCGCATCGAGGTCGCCGCCCACAGCACCGCCGACCGCGCCGACCAGACCGGCATCGATGTCGGTGGCCGCACCCAGCAGCGCGTTCGCCGAGGTGTCGGCATCGGCGATCAATCCGCCGCCTGCGGCAACTACACCACCGACTGCGGTTTCCACACCGCCGCCCACGATGGCGCCGGCGCCGAGTCCTCCGGCGATGCCCGCGTCCCCGGCAGCTTCGAGGCCACCGACCAGCGCAGCGGCAGCGGCGAGTCCACCGGCCGCGCCGGCATCAAGAGCTCCGTCGATTCCGCCGACCAGGGCGCCGCCTGCGCCCAGTGCGGTGCCGATCCCGGCACCGACTTCCGTCTCCACGAGTCCGCCGAGGTCGGCTGCAACCAGACCGGCTGCGCCGAGCGCGGTGCCGAGGACTGCGCCGAACTCGCCGGCGAGGCCACCGTCGATGTCGAGGGCGCCGTCCAGGACCACACCCAGGGCACCACCGAGGTCGAGGCCACCTTCGAGCAGTCCGGCCAGTTCACCGGCCAACGCACCTTCCAGTGCTCCGCCGATCGTTGCTCCGAGCGTCGCTCCCACCGTGGCGGCCAGCGCGCCACCGGCGGCGAGCGCAGCAGCCACCTCGGCACCGAGATCGGTGTCGAGAACCGCGTCGAGGCCCAGGGCGCCGGTCAGGCCGGCAACGAGTTCGGCACCGAGACCGGCATCGAGGTCGCCGACCGCACCGATCACAGCGCCGAGAACGCCACCGAACTCCGCACCGAGTTCGCCACCGACGGCCAGGACACCGCCCAGGGCTGCAGCCAGCTCGGTGGCGAGGCCACCGGCCAGTAGCGCAGTCAGGTCCGCGCCGATCACGCCACCCGCGGCGAGTGCCGCTTCGAGAGCGCCGCCCAGGGCTCCTGCGATCTCAGCTGCACCACCCAGTCCGAGCGCGCCGCCCAGGACAGCACCGAGGCCGAGGCCGAGGTCGAGTCCACCGGCGAGCAGACCGGCCAGTTGTGCGCCGAGGTCCGCGTCGAGCAGACCACCCACTGCGCCGCCGAGGGCCACACCCAGGCCTGCCGCGACCTCTCCGCCGGCAGCCAACACACCCGAGAGCGCTGTACCCAGCGCCAGCCCGAGGTCTGCGCCACCGGCGAGCATCGCCGCGAGGTCGAGGTCTCCGACTGCGCCGAGGGCGGCATCGAATGCGCCTGTGAGCCCGGCGGTCAGGCCACCGCCCAGTCCGAACACCCCTGCCAGCGCGGCGCCCAGAGCGCCGTCGACGTCGAGCAAGGCACCGAGGTCGGCTGCACCGGCCAGATCGAGAGCAGCTCCGAGTGCACCGCCCAGGGCGAGTCCGAGGTCTCCGGCGAGCTCACCACCGGCACCCAACACACCCGCCAGAGCAGCCTGCAACGTCGCCGTCAGACCGCCGGCCAGCAGAGCGGTCAGGTCCGCGGCCACCACACCACCGGCACCGAGTACAGCAGCCAGAGCGCCACCGAAACCGGCCGCGATGTCAGCAACCGCACCCAAACCGAGCGCACCTTCAACAATCGCGCCCAGCGCCAGACCCAAGTCCAGGCCACCAGCCAACAGACCGGCCAGCTGCGCACCCAGATCAGCATCGAGCAAACCACCCAGGGCAGCTCCGAACGCAGCACCGAGCCCCGCAGCGATCTGGCCACCAGCAGCCAACACACCCGTCAACCCGCCACCCAAAGCCACACCCAGATCAGCGCCACCGGCCAAAATCGCGGCCAGATCAACAGCACCGAAAGCACCGAGCGCTGCATCAAGAGCGCCGGCCAACACCGCGGTCACACCACCACCGAGCCCGAGAGCTCCCGCCAACGCAGCGGCCAGTGCGCCGTCGACGGCCAGGAGGGCTTCGAGATCCGCGGCACCGGCCAGCTCGAGCGCGGCACCGAGGACACCACCGAGCGCGAGACCGAACTCGCCTGCCAGGTCACCACCGGCCGCCAGCACGGCAACAAGCGCACCCTGCAGGGTCGCGGTGAGTCCGCCGGCGAGCAGGGCGGTCAGGTCGGCTGCCAACAGGCCACCGGCTCCGAAGGCCGCGGCCAGCGCAGCCCCGAAACCGGCCGCGATGTCTGCGACAGCGCCCAGTCCGAGAGCTCCTTCGAGGATCGCGCCGAGTGCGAGTCCCAGGTCCAGGCCACCGGCCAGCAGACCGGCCAGCTGGGCCCCGAGGTCGGCTTCGAGAAGTCCGCCGAGCACACCACCGAGGGCCAGACCCAGTCCGGCAGCGATCTCCCCGCCGACTGCGAGCACACCGGACAGAGCGGTTCCGAGCGCCAGGCCCAGCTCGGCACCACCGGCGAGCAGTGCCGCGAGGTCGACGGCGCCGAACGCGCCGATGGCGGCGTCGAGAGCCCCGGCCAGTACAGCGGTCAGACCGCCGCCGAGCCCGAGCACACCGGCCAGCGCGGCAGCCAGGGCACCGTCGACGGCGAGAAGAGCCTCGAGATCGAGCACACCGGCCAGTTCGACCGCGGCACCGAGCAGAGCACCGAGCGCGAGCCCGAACTCTCCGGCGAGGTCACCACCGACGGCCAGGGCCGCGGCCAGTGCACCCTGCAGGGTCGCCGTCAGGCCGCCTGCGAGGGCGAGCAGCAGGTTCGCATCGAGCAGTCCGGCGAGAGCGCCGGTGAGCGCGCCGGTGACGTCGAGGACACCGGCAAGGACTGCACCGAACTGGGCTGCCAGACCGGCACCGAGGCCGAGGACGCCGGTGAGCGCTGCGGCCAGGGCCAGCCCGGCATCGAGACCGGCCGCGAGTGCGGCGGCCAGGTTTGCCGTGAGGGCACCACCAAGTCCGATCGCGCCGCCGATCACCGCACCGAAGGCGGCACCGATGCCGGCAGCAAGGGCACCACCGAGTTCGAGCGCCGCGGTGAGCGCGCCGCCGATGACGGTGGCGAAGCCGAGCGCTGCGTCGAGGTCGAGACCACCGACCACGGCCAGCGCCGCGTTGATCGCAGCCGCAAGGCCTGCGGTCAGTTCACCGGTGACGCCGAGGCCGGCGCCGAGGACAGCTGCCACCGTCGCACCGATGTCCAGTACGCCGTCGAGGTCGAAGATCGCGCCGAGGCCACCGCTGAGGTCCAGGATGCCGCCGACGATGGCACCGATGGCCGCGCCGAGACCGGCAGCGATCTCACCGCCGACCGCCACCCCACCGGCGAGTGCGGCCGCCAGCACCACTGCGAGCTGCCCGGCGAAGTCCAGGTCACCGAAGTTGATCCCGCCGAGGTCGAGACCTCCGAGATCGATGAGTCCGAGATCGATGTTCCCCAGGTCGATCGAACCGAAGTCGAAATTGCCGAAGTTCCCGAAGTTGATGCTGCCGAAGTCGATGTTCCCGAACTCGAAGCCACCGAGGTCGATGTTTCCGAAGTTGACGTCACCGAAGTCGATGTTCCCGAGCTGCAGGCCACCAACGGCGAGGCCGCCACCGATCGCCCCGACGTTGATGGCACCGATGCCGCCACCGTTGCCGGCGTTGATGATGTTGGTCAGGCGCGACCCACCGGCGAACAATCCGGATTCGGCGACCATCGGTGCCGCGGCGACGATGTCGGCGTGGCAGAGCTCGGGCAGGCCTGCGGCGTTCAGCGCGCCCTGCGGGTTCAGGCAGTAGGCGGTGGCGGCTTTCTCGTCGCGGAGGAGGCCGAGGATGAAATCGAGTACTGCGTTGCTGGGCATGGCGTTCTCCTGTTGCCGGGCGGATCCAGGTGGGTCCGCTGAGATTGTCTCCACGCTATGAGTTCTGAAGGCCCGGCCCAACGGGCCAACGCCCCCTGCGTCGCTGATGGGGGCGTTAGGGGAAGCCCCCCGGTGCATTAGGGGGTCTAGGGGATCGACCCCGCACTTGGTTGGCGACACCGCAAGCCGGTAACACCTTCCCTACCTGCGGCGACATCATGGGAGATGGGCATCACAGGGTACGTCGATGCCGTAGGCGCACCAGAGGAGTCGGCAGACCATGACCACATCGCTCGGTTTGAAGATCGGCAGCACCACCTGTGTTGCAGTACCCGGTACCGACGACGGTCTCGGTGATGCAGTCGTACGCGGCCCGATTCTCGAGTTGGCGCCTGACACCTCGCCCGAGCTCGTCGACCGCCCCGGGCCGTACCGGGTCGGCGGATTCACCGAGCGGGTGGGTGATCCCGTCGCCCTGGTGACCGACGACGGTCGCCAGTACACCGGCGAGGATCTCTACGCCGCTGCGATGGCCGCTCTCGCCGCCGACGCCGGCGCCTGGGATGCCGACGCGATCGTGCTCGCCTGTCCGAACGAATGGCAGGACTACACCGTCGAGGCCCTCCGCGCGGCCGCGGCCCAGCAGGATCTGCCCGGGGTGACCGTGGTTCCCGAGGCGATCGCCGCGGTTGCCGCACTCGCCGAACACAAGGGTCAGCTCGACGGCGTCACCGTCGTGTACGACCTCGGTGGTTCATCACTCGATGTGGCGGTGGTGCGCACCGGCGCCGACCCGATGATCATCGGCCGTCCGCTGAGGTCCGAAGAGATCAGCGGCGCCCAGTTCGACCATCTCGTTCTCGGCCATGTCCTCGAATCGGTGGGTGCCACGGACGTGATCGATCCGTTTGATACCGCGACGATGGAGGGTCTGGCCGAACTCAGGGTTCGCTGTGCGGCGGCCCGCGAGGCACTGTCCTCGGACACCGAAACCGTTGTCTCCATCGACCTTCCGGGGATCCGCACCGAGGCCAGGCTCGTCCGGTCCGAGCTCGAGGACCTGCTGCGGGCACCTCTGGCGAGCTCGATGGCCCTGGTGATCGAGGCCCTGCAACTGGCCGACATCGAGCTGGGCTCGGTGTCCACGATCTTGCTCGCCGGCGGCGGTTCGGCCACCCCTCTTGTCAGCGAACTGGCGTCGTCGATGCTCCGTATCCCGGTCGCGGTCAACAACACTCCGGCAACCACGACGGCAACCGGCGCCGCAGTCATCGCCCAGACCGCGGCGACGGCGGCCGCGGCAGCGTCGGCCGCGGTCGTCCCGGCGCACGCATCGGCCTCCGATGACCTCGTTCCCGTCGGCACCCATGTGATGACGCCGGCTCCGCGCACCGTCAAGGCGGAACCCGCTTCGATGTCGCGGGGCAAGCGAACCGCAATCGTTGTCGGTGTCGCGGCAGCGATCGCACTGCTCACCGCCGGTGGATTGTCCGTCGGTACAGCCCTGACGGACAACGAGGCCCCCAAAGCGGCCGCGGCCGAATCGTCGGTGACCAGCTCGCCTACCGCCTCCTCGACCGCGCCGGACGGTTCGCCCGCAGGCTCGTCCACCGACTCCAACGGCTCAACCGGCTCGAGAAACACCGGCACGGTCACCACCGGCGCCGACGGCCGGCCGACAACGGTGGCACCCAGGGGCGGCACAGCTGCCCCCGCCCCTGCCGCGCCAGGTGCCCCGACCGCTCCGCAGAACGGCGCGCCGGCTCCCGCACCGGCCCCCGGTGGAGGAGCCCCGGCGCCGGCACCTGCCCCCGCACCTGCTCCGGCACCGGCTCCCGCTCCCGCTCCTGCCCCCGCGCCGGCTCCCGCACCGGCTCCGGCGCCTGCACCCGCACCGGCCCCGAACCCCGGCGGCGGTCTGCTCGGTGTGCCGGGCCAGGTCCTCGACGGCACGGGCGCGGCAGTCGGTGGACTCCTCGGTGGAATCGGCGGGTGATGTCGCAGTCGGCCGCAGTCCGGTGAACCGCCTCCCCGGAGCCACCGCGTTCACCGGAATGCCTGCCGCACAAGCGTTGCTGTCCGCCGTACACGCCGGGGGTCCGGTACTCGCGTTTGTCACCGGCGTCGCCGGAAGCGGCAAATCAGACCTGCTGCAGCATTGTCGTCGCCTGCTGAACCGTTCCGGCACACAGGTTTTCACGACCATCCCGGAGGATGAGGCCACCCGGCCCGGCTGCGCAGTCATCGTCGACGACGTGCACCACTGGGAAGCCGATAGCCTGAGCCGCCTCGCCGACCTCGCCGATCGCGGCGATCTCACGGTGATCGCCGCCGCCGAACCGCGCCTGTCCGACAACAACATCCGGCAGGTGCAGCGAACGTTCTCCGCCCTCGGCAACGACATCACGCTGGGCCCACTACCCACACCCGCGATCATCGCCCGTTCAGGCGGGACCGTGTCCGCACCCGTGGCCGACGCCATCCGCCGCACCGCCGGCGGGAACCGAGCAGCCATCGACACCGCCCTCGACGTCCTGCGAGCCGACCCCGCCGCCGACGAACGGGCTGCGCGTGAGGCGATCTCGAAGTGGCAGCACGAACGGCTGCGCGCGCTTGATCCCACCACTCACGACGTTCTGACCGTGGCGGCCCTGCAACCGTCGCCCGATCCGCACACCATCGCCGACACCCTGGGCATCGATCCCACCGCAGCCATCGAAGCCCTTGATCGGGCGCGCGGGTCCGGTTTCCTCACCGGTACCGACGAGATCCTTCCCGCCGCTCTGCCGGTTCTGCGCGCCGTGCGGGGTGAGCACCAGATCGCGTCCACCCATCGCTCCCTGGTGGACGCGCTGCTCGACCGGGGGACCCTGACCATCGACGGGGCCCTGGTCGCCGCGCGCTCAGGCGTCGTCGACGACCGTCTCGCGGACCTCCTCCTGTCTGCGGCCCGCACCGCTCCCCCGGCCCAGGCGGCCGACCTCTGGCACGCAGCGCTCACAGCCGGCGCCGACCCCGGCGTCGTCCGGGGTCCGTTGGCCGATGCCGCAACCCTGGCCGGCGACCTGGACACCGCCACCCGATTGGCCGACACCGCCCTCGCCGCGGATTCACCTTCGGATCGCCGTGACGCCGTCCGGATCGCCGCCGCGGTCGCGGCACGGCGTGGAACGTATTCGCGGTCGGCCGACCTCTATCGGTGGCTGGGGCCCGACGCCGCCGGACCGGACGCTCCGATCGGCGTGCTCACCCTGCTCGCAACCGGGGACCGTCCGGGTGCCGAAGAGTTCTCGGTAACCGCAGGTGCAGCGCCTCCCACCACCGACAACGCCCGCGGAACCCTGCTCAGCTCCGGGTTGCTTGCGTCGTTGACGTCGTCGCCGGCTGCGGCCCTCGGGCCCATCCTGCGGGCGGTGTCCCTCTCCGCAAAGCACCGCCGAGCCGAACCCGAGTCCGCCGCTGCCGTCGCGGCGCTGCTCTGCCTGCACAGTGGCGACCTCGCCGGCGCGAAGGCCGCACTGTCCCGCGATTGCGATCAGACCCCACGCGAACAGCTCCTCCTCGGATGGACCGCGATGGTCGGCGGCGACCTGGCCACGGCCGCAGAAATCCTCGGAGGGGTCACGCCCCGGAACCTGCGGGACGAGCTGGTCGCACATGCGCTTGCCGTGGCGATCGCCCGACGTCGCGGCGACATGGGTGCTCTGGTCGCCGCGTGGCGCCGCGCCGTGCCAGTGGTGGCCGAGATGGAGGTGGACCTGTTCGCATTGCACCCGCTCGGCGAGTTGTGGCTCGCGGCCGTCCGCCTCCAGGACACGGCGCGACTCGCCCACCTGGTGACGGCCGCCGACCGTTTGCTCGCCGCTCTGGGCTCGCCGCCGGCGTGGTCGATGTCGTGGAGCTGGTACGGCGTGCAGGCCGCCATTCTCGCGGACGACCCGTCGGCTCTGGTCCCCTATGCGCGTCAGCTCGGTCAGGCCGCGGCAGGCGAGCCGTTCGGCGCGGCCCTTGCCGACGCGGGCCGGGCGTGGCTGCGGGTACTGCAAGGACAACCCGATGTGGCCGAGGTGAAAAAGGCCGCGTCGGCGCTCGAGCAGGCCGGATTGCCTTGGGACGCGGCTCGACTCGCCGGCGAGGCCGCACTCCGGGTCGAGGACACCCAGGCTGCCACCTCATTGCTGCAGGTCGCCCGACTCGTCGGCGCACCAGCGGTCGCGACCACCGCAACACATGTCGATGCCGCACACCCGGCCGCCGGCCCGTTGACCGAACGCGAGGCCGAGGTGGCCCGAAACCTGCTGCTCGGTCTGACCTACCGCGAAATCGGTGCCCGCCTGTTCATATCGGGCAAGACCGTCGAGCACCACGTGGCGAGGATCCGACGTCGTCTCGGTGCCGGGTCCCGGTCGGAGATGTTGTCCATGCTGAGAGCCGCGGGATACGGCCCTGCAACAAATCAGGGGGGCGACCAGAGCGCCACCTCATCGTGAAGGTGAACATCTGGAACAATTCCCCCGGTGAGCGCCACCATGACCGACCCACCAGTCGTGTCCGGTGCGCCATCGAAGAAGTCCACCGAGTACCGCCACGACCTCGACGGACTGCGTGGCATCGCCATCACGCTGGTGGCCGTCTTCCACATCTGGTTCGGCCGCGTGTCCGGTGGAGTCGACGTCTTCCTGACCCTCTCCGGCTACTTCTTCGTGGCGTCGCTCCTCAAACATGTGCTGGCCACCAGTTCTCCCGCTGCTCGGTGGTCGACTGCGATCAATCCTGGGCCACGCCTCTGGCGGCTCGCGCGACGACTCCTCCCCGCGCTTCTCACGGTGCTGCTGTTCATCGTGGTGCTGTCGCTGTGGCTGATGCCTCGAACACGATGGTCGCCACTGGGTGACGAGGCCATCGCCTCGGCGCTCTACTACCAGAATTGGCACCTCGCCCTGGCATCGCAGGACTACCAGGCCGCCGATTCGGCGAACAGTCCGATGCAGCATCTGTGGTCCATGTCGGTGCAGGGACAGTTCTTCGTGCTCACGTTGCTGGCCGCATTGGCGCTCGGCGGCGTCCTGAGAGTGCTCGCACTCAGATTCGATGTCTTCCGCCGACCGAAGGTCATCCGCGGGATGGTGTTCGCCGCCCTGCTCGGTGTCGCGGCGATCTCCTTTGCGTGGGCGCACCACCGGCACGGGATCAACCAGCCCTTCAATTACTACGACACCATCGCCCGTTGCTGGGAACCGATTGCCGGCGGTCTCCTCGCCGTGTGGATGCCGCGGCTCAAGATGGCGCAGTGGATTCGAAACCTGTTGGGCCTGATCGCCTTGGCGCTCATCGTCAGTTGCGGGTGGTGGATAGTCGGGGTGCAGCAGTATCCGTCGACGCTCGCATTGGTGCCCGTCGGCGCGACCATGTTGCTGATCTGGAGTGGCTCGCGTCAGACCGCGCCCGGTGAGCGCACCGACCCCGGCGCGGTCAGTTCGTGGCTCGCCCACCCGTCCATCGTCTGGCTCGGCTCCATCGCCTACGCCCTGTACCTATGGCACTGGCCGCTGCTGATCTTCTACCTGACCTGGCGATACAAAGACAGCGCGAACATCGTCGAGGGCACCGGGATCATTGCGGTCTCGCTGCTCTTGGCCTGGGCCACAGCCAGATACGTCGAGTCCCCGATCCGGGCCGGAAAGACGCCGTGGCGACGGTCGGCGACGGTGATGACGGCAGTTCTCCTGGTACTCAGCGTGGTCGCCGGGGCGGGCATCGTCAGCTGGAACCGACACGTGCAGAACATGACGGTGGATACCCAGAATCTGGATCCGCGCCTGTATCCCGGCGCACGCGCGTTCCTCGACGGCGTGCCGGTGCCACGGGTGGAGCCCGAACCCAGTCCGCAGGTGGTCGAGAAGGACTGGCCCATCACGTCTTACGACTCGGTGATCTCCGGCTGGAAGGACGGATCGATCAGAGTCGGGGTGTACGGCGATGTGAACGCCACGCGCACTGTGGCTTTGGTGGGCGGGTCGCACGCGGAGTACTGGATCACCGCCCTTGATGCGATCGGCAGACAGCACGGGTTCAAGGTCACCACCTACCTCAAGGTGGGGTGCCCGCTGACCACGGACTACGTGTTCACCTGGTTCGGCCAGAAGTACCACCAATGCAACGAGTGGTCGCGCGACGTGATGGCACGCCTGGCCGTGGACAAACCGGACGTGGTGTTCACCAACAGCACTCGACCGGTGGAAGGTCAGGTCACCGGCGACTTCGTCCCCAAGGACTACCTCGACATCTTCACCGAGTTCCGCGACCGCGGACAGAAGGTGATCGCCGTGCGCGACAACCCGTGGGCGGTCGGCAAGGAGAGTCCTCCGGAATGCCTTGCGCTGGGCAAGAAGCCGTCGGCGTGCGGGGTGGAACGGTCGCTGGTGATGTCACCGACCGATCCTGCGCTGGCCATCGCGCCCCAGTTCCCGAACATGGGTTTCCTGGACTACACCGACGCGATGTGCAGCGACACCTACTGTCCCGCGGTGGTCGGGAACATCCTCGTATGGCACGACTTCCACCATCTGAGCGCGACCTTCGTCCGCAGTCTCGTCCCCGCCCTCACCGCCGACATGCAACGCGAGCTACCCGGCTGGTGGTGAGACCGCCTAGGCCTCGCTTTTCCACCGGGCGATGTCCTCGTCCGAGATCTCGACCGGGCCCGTGGCCGGTTGGGTGATCCGGATGTGGTTGCCGAAGGGATCCCTTAGCGCACAGTCGATTCCGTAGGGCTGCTCCGTCGGTTCTTCGGTGAACTCGACACCGAGTGCGGACAGTTCTTCGTAGGTCTTTCGGCAGTCGTCCGTGGTCAGCATGGCAGCGGCACCCAGCGCACCCTTGGTGACGAGGTCGCGGACCGATGCGGCCACCTCTTCGCTGTGGGCCGGCGGCCCCGGGACCTCGAGGAGGATCTGACGATCCGGGTCTCCTGGGAGGGCGATGGTGAGCCACCGCATGAAACCCATGTCGACGTCGTCTTTGACTTCGAAGCCCAGTTTCCCGACGTAGAAGTCGAGTGCTTCGTCCTGATCGAGAACCATGACCGAGTGAATGCTGATGTTTTTGAACATGTCTCAACGTTAGGGGCAGGGGTGACCGCGCCGCTTATCCAAAACTGCTCGGTCTCGACCACGTTCTGACAAAGCATCCCGGCACCTTCACCGGCGTGGCGGTGGCCCGGAATCCGCTGGGCGACTCCCCGACGACTGTTCGAAACGTCCGGCTGAAGGTCCCGAGGCTCTCGAAGCCCACCATCGCCGCGATGTCGGTGACGGGCAACAGTGGATCGCGCAGCAACATCATCGCTCGCTCGATGCGTCGGCGCTGCAGATACCGGTGCGGTGTCTCCCCGAAGGTGGCCCGGAACGTACGGGTGAAGTGGGCGGCGGACATGTGTGCCACCTTCGCCAATCGGGGAACGTCGAGTGGCTGTGCGTAGTCGCGATCCATCGCGTCGCGGGCGCGCAGCAACCGTCGATTCTGATCCTCACCGGGACTCATCGCCACGGACAGAGCCTAGTGAACTACCCGAACTGATCCCAGCCGAGTTTGGCCGACATGACCACGACCACGACGAGCAGGGCGGCCCGGATCACCCCCGACCCTCGGTTGAGCACTGTCCTCGATCCCAGCAGTGATCCCGCGACGTTGGCCACCGCGAGTAGCAGCCCGAGCTGCCACCACACGTGCCCCTGGATCGCGAACACCACAAGGGCACCGAAGTTCGTCGCGGTGTTGGCGATCTTGGCCAGTGCCGCACTCTCGATGAAGCTGCGAGAGAGCACCACGGTGAGCGCGATGATGAGAAACATCCCGGTACCGGGGCCGAAGATGCCGTCGTAGAAACCGATCACCGCAAACGCGACACATCCGGCGATCATCTGCCGGCGGCTCAGCGGGCCGCCCGACCCGGTGCTCCGGCCGAAGGAGGGCCTGCACGCCACGAAGATCCCGACCGTCAGCATCAGCACGATCACCAGCGGCCTGATCACATCCGCCGACACCAGCGACGCCGCAGTCGCACCCACGGCCGCGCACACCCCGGCGATCGGTACGGAGATCAGGGCAAGGCGTCGTGGGACGGCGGTCACCCGGGAGAACGCGATGGCGGCCGCGCCGGTGCCCCAGATCGCGGCGAGCTTGTTGGTACCCAGTGCGGTGGCGGGTGCCACGGTGGGGAACGCGATGAGCATCGCCGGGATCAGCACCAGGCCCCCACCACCGATCACCGCGTCGATCCAGCCCGCCGCAAGCGCCGCGACCAGCAACAACGTCAACACGTCCCAGTCGGGGATCATCTCGCACAGCCTTTCCACACCACATGGACAGTAGGTGGACGTGACAAATCCCTCAGACACCGAGGAGGGTAATCACAGGTGGATGCGGCATGCTGTACGACGATGACCGCCACCACCCCCGCCGATTCCGCAGGCGCTGGGACTGTCACCAGCAGGTCCCGGCCGACAGCGAAGCGGGCGTATCTGCACCACGTCGACCTGATCCGGGCAACCACCTTCTCACTGGTCATCTTCGTGCACTGCCTGACCGCGACAACCGACGAATGGGACAGCGTTCCGGTCAACTCGACCACCCTGCTGCTCCACTTCACCCGCAACATGTTCTTTGCGCTGAGCGGCTTCGTGCTGATGTACCAGAACTTCGAGCGGGTCGACTTCCGGTCGGTGGACTTCTGGCGCCGGCGGATGAAACTGGTCATCTTCCCGTTTGTGATCTGGTCTTTTGTGTATTGGGCCGTCGAGGACATGTGGGCGCACGGGCGCACCGGTGACATCCCCGGCAGCCTCGGGGAGTTCTGGGATCTGCTCAAGTGGGGCCTGTCCGGGTTCCACATGTATTTCTTGTTCGTGATGCTGCAGGTGTACTTGCTGTTCCCGCTGGTGCTGTGGCTGGTGCGACGCACGCGCGGGCGCCACCTTGCGCTGCTCGCCGTCAGTGCGGCCGTCCAGTGGGGATGTTTTGCGGTCATCACGCATTGGCAGCCCCCCGCGAGCATCGCCGGGGTGTGGTGGCACTACTACGCGACCTTCGTGCCGTATCAGTTCTTCGTGTTCGCGGGCGCGGTGACGGCGGTCCATCTCGACGACATCCGGCTGTGGTTACAGGGCAAGGGCTGGTGGTTGTTCAGCGCACTGGTGGTGACCGGGTTGTTCGCGGTCGGCAACTTCTGGTGGCGGGTGTGGGGTGATGATCAGCGGGCGATCGATGCGAGCGCCGCTTTTCAGCCCACGTTGTTCCCGTTCCTCGTCGCCGCGGTGGCGTGCCTGTACGCGGTGGGCCAGCACTGGGCCGACCATCACCGGCGCAGCACCCCCCGCTTCGACCGCATGGTGAAGTACGCCTCGAATCGCTCGTTCAGCGTCTTCCTGGTCCATGCATTGCTGATCTTCTTCATCCTCTACCCACAACGGAACAACGTCGCGTGGGTGGTGGACGTGATGGGCGCGCCATGGGCGACCATCGTCGTCTATCTCGGCACCCTCGCCGGCTCGCTCCTTGTGGTGGAGGCCCTGCGTCGGATGCCCGGGTCGGCGTATCTGACCGGCCGTCCCCGGTTGCCGATGCCCGACAAGTTCGACGTCGCTCAGCTCATCAGCACCGTCAACAACGCCCGCGGCCGGGCCAGCACCGTCTCACGTAGGTGATTGCGTGCGATTGTCCATGTCGGACAATCACATTCGGCGAGTACGCCGTGAACGTCGATACCTGCGTCGCGGCACAGCGCCACCGCACGACCGAGGTGGAAGCCCTGGGTCACCACCAGCGCCGACCGCACCCCGAACAGATCGTGGGCGCGACGACATGATGCCGCGGTGTCGTATCCCTCGGGGTCGTCGATGATGTCCGACGACGGCACCCCGTTTTCTTCGAGATAGGCGCGCATGACCGCCGGCTCGTTCCCCGCCACCGCGCGGCCGTTCCCGGAGTTGAGGATCTGCTGCACCCGGCCGTCGCGGTAGAGGGCCAGGGCCGAGTCCAGCCGGCCGCGGACGTACGAGTCGGGTTCGCCGTTGATCACCTTCGCTCCGAGTACAAGCGCCACCGACGCCGAGGGCGCATCGGCGGCCTCGGACGTCCTGTCGCGCGCCTGCACGTACACCCACGTGCTCGCAATGGTCACGACCAGCTCGACACCGGCCAGGCCGGCGCCGATCAGCAGTAGAATTCGACGACGACTTATGGCGGACATCACAAATACCTTACCGATCAGTAACTTAGGACAACCTGCGCAAAACCTTGGCGCAGCCAGGCCTTAACGTACCTAGTGGAGAACACTGCGTGCGCTGGAGTGATTCAACGCGACGCTGTGAGCGCCACACAGCTTGCGATAGGGCCAGGCCCCATCTGGGGCCATCAGGCCGACCGGGTGAACGATTCGACCGCTACACGTAAGAGACGTGTATCAGTCGGGCAGTTCGAGAGAGAAAGGCCGTGACGCCGTGAATACCGCGACGATCACCATCGGCACCATTGCTGCTCTGGCAAGCCTGGTGTGCTGGGCACTGTTTTTCCGCGGAGTGTGGACCATGCTCCGCACCATCGCCAAGGGGCAGAAGGACAACACCCGGTTCACGCCGGTGCTCCCTCGCTTCAAGCAGATGATGATCGAATTCATCGCCCACACGCGGATGGCGAAGTTCCGAACCGTCGGCTGGGCCCACTGGCTGGTGATGATCGGGTTCCTGCTCGGTTCACTGCTGTGGTTCGAGGCATATGGCCAGACATTCGACGCCAAGTTCCACTGGCCGTACTTCGGCGACACCTTCGCCTGGCACCTGCTGGATGAACTCCTGGGCCTCGGCACCGTGATCGGCATCGTCACCCTGATCATCATCCGTCAGCTCAATCACCCGCGCGTTCCCGAGCGGCTCTCCCGGTTCGCCGGTTCGCGCTTCGGCGCCGCGTACTTCGTCGAGGTGGTCGTGCTGCTCGAGGGCCTGGGCATGATCATGGTGAAGGCCGGCAAGATCGCCACCTACGGCCACGCACATGCCGGCTCGGACTTCTTCACCATGCAGGTCGCCAAGCTGCTCCCGGCCAGCCCGACCATGGTCTCGGTCTTCGCCTTGATCAAGCTGATGTCCGGCATGGTGTGGCTCGCCGTCATCGGCCGCAACATCACGTGGGGCGTGGCATGGCACCGCTTCTCGGCGTTCTTCAACATCTACTTCAAGCGTGAGGACGACGGCGGGGTTGCCCTCGGCGCGGCCAGGCCGATGACATCGGGCGGCAAGGTCCTCGACATGGAGACCGCCGACCCCGACGTCGACGCGTTCGGCGCGGGCAAGATCGAGGACTTCACCTGGAAGGGCTGGCTCGACTTCACCACCTGTACCGAGTGTGGTCGCTGCCAGAGCCAGTGCCCGGCATGGAACACGGGCAAGCCGCTCTCCCCCAAGCTCCTCATCACCTCACTGCGCGACCACGGTTACGCCAAGGCGCCCTACCTCCTCGCCGGCGGCAAGAAAGACATCAGCGGCGACGAGATCGGTCTGGTCGACGCCGACGGAAACGTGCTGCAGGACAAGCTCGATGCGATTCCCGAGGCCGCCCGCAACGAGGCCGAGCGCAAGCTGGTCGGCGAGAGCGAAGGCACCACGGGCGCGGTCATCGACACCGAGACCCTGTGGAGCTGCACCAACTGCGGTGCCTGCGTCGAACAGTGCCCCGTCGACATCGAGCACGTGGACCACATCATCGACATGCGCCGCTACCAGGTGCTCATCGAGTCGGACTTCCCGTCCGAGCTCGCGGGCCTGTTCAAGAACCTGGAGAACAAGGGCAACCCGTGGGGCCAGAACTCCAAGGACCGCACCAAGTGGATCGATGAGATGGACATCGAGATCCCGGTGTACGGCCAGGATGTCGAGAGCTTCGAAGGCTTTGAGTACCTGTTCTGGGTCGGTTGCGCCGGCGCCTACGAGGACCGCGCGAAGAAGACCACCAAGGCTGTTGCCGAACTGCTCGACATCGCTGCCGTGGACTTCCTCGTCCTGGGCGAAGGGGAAACCTGCAACGGTGACTCCGCCCGCCGAGCAGGCAACGAGTTCCTGTTCCAGATGCTGGCGCAGCAGAACATCGAGACCCTCGACGAGATGTTCGGTACCGCTCCCGCTCAGGCCAAGAAGATCGTCGTGACCTGCCCGCACTGCTTCAACACCCTGGGTAACGAGTACCCGCAGGTCGGCGGCAAGTACGAGGTGGTCCACCACACCCAGCTGCTCAACCGGCTGGTCCGCGACAAGCGGCTCATCCCCGTGGCCCCGGTCAACAAGGACATCACCTACCACGACCCCTGTTTCCTGGGCCGCCACAACAAGGTCTACGACGCCCCGCGTGAGCTGATGGACGCTTCCGGAGCAAACCTGACCGAGATGCCGCGTCACGGCGAGCGGTCGATGTGCTGTGGCGCCGGCGGTGCCCGGATGTGGATGGAAGAGACCATCGGCAAGCGCATCAACCTCGACCGGGTCGACGAAGCCCTCGGCACCTCACCGGAGAAGGTGGCCACCGGCTGCCCGTTCTGCCGCGTGATGCTGACCGACGGCGTGACCGCGAAGACCTCGGGCACCGAGCTCGAGAACAAGGTCGAGGTGCTCGACGTCGCGCAGCTGATCCTCGAGTCCGTCAGGCGCGGTGCCCCGGAGATCAAGCGCGGCGGCCGTTTCCTCGGCGCAGCGTCGCTGGGATTGTCGGCGCCGGTCGCCGAACCAGAGGCCAAGCCGGTCGAGAAGAAGGAACCGGCAGCCGAGCCCGCCAAGGCGGCAGCGGCCACAGCCACCGACACCAAGGAAAAGCCGAAAGTCGGCGGCGGACTGGGCATCGGCGGCGGCGCCAAGAAGCCGGGCGGCGGTGCACCCAAGCCAGGTGGCGCAGCCAAGAAGCCAGGCGGCGGCGCACCCAAGCCCGGCAGCGCAGCCAAGCCGACGTCCGACGAGAAGGCGACCGCGCCCGCAGCCGAAGGCGCCAAGGGCCTGTCGATCGGTGGCGGTGCGAAAAGGCCGGGAGCACCGAAACCCGGTGGCGCAGCCAAGAAGCCGGGTTCGGCGAAGCCTGCAGCCGAGGCGCCTGAAACAGAGGCCACCGCGTCCACTGAGACCGCAGAGACCACCGAGACCAAGGCCGCACCCGTCAAGGGGCTGTCGATCGGTGGCGGTGCGAAAAGGCCGGGAGCTCCCAAGCCCGGTGGCGCAGCCAAGAAGCCCGGTGCGGCCAAGCCCGCGCCCGAGCCTGAAACCGAGACCGAAGCAACATCGGTCACCGAAGAGCCGGCCACCACCGGCCAGGCCGGCGAGAAGCCGCCGGCCGCTCAGGTCAAGGGCCTGGCCATCGGCGGCGGAGCGACGCGTCCCGGAGCCAAGCGTCCCGGGGCCCCGAAGCCGGGCGCACGCAAGCCCGACGAGGATGTCGCACCCGCACCGGTGGCCGACGAGCCGTCGAAGGTGGACGAGCCAGAGGTCAGTGAACCGGCCGCGGAGGGTACTGCGGAGGGTGGCGCGACCGAGCAGTCAGCCGCGGTTCCCGTCAAGGGCCTGGCGATCGGCGGCAAGGCCAAACGTCCCGGAGCGAAGAAGCCGGGAGCCGCCAAGCCCGCCGCGGCCCCAGCGCCCGAGCCCGAACCCGCGGAACAGCCAGAGCCAGAGGCCCAGACCGAGGTTGCGGCTGAGCCAGAGGCAGATAACGAGACGACCGCTGAGAGCACCAACGGCGCAGCTGCCACCAACGGTGACGCACCGGCCGACAGCCGGACGCTGGCCGAATCAGGCCCCTCCAAGGCCAAGGGATTCGGCATCGCAGCAGGCAAGAAGCGTCCTGGTAAACGCTGAACCCGAAAACGATTTGCGAAAGGCTGGCACCATAAGCAGGTGAGCAGACCACACGTGTCGACGGTGTACCGCGACCTCAAACCACTCGAGCAATCGGCGAAGCTCCGTAATGTCGCCTACGAGATCCGCGGACCGGTGACGGCCCACGCCGCTCGCCTGGAGGCGGAGGGGCATCGGATCCTGAAGCTGAACATCGGCAATCCTGCCCAGTTCGGTTTCGAGGCACCGGACGTGATCATGCGCGACATGATCCACGCGTTGCCGTACTCCCAGGGGTACAGCGAATCCCTGGGGGTGCTGCCGGCTCGCCGCGCGGTGGTCACCCGGTATGAACTGATCCCGGACTTCCCGTACTTCGACGTCGACGACGTGATCTTGGGCAACGGGGTCTCCGAGTTGATCACCATGACCATGCAGGCGTTGCTCGACGACGGCGACGAGGTGCTGATCCCCTCCCCCGACTACCCGCTGTGGACCGCGATGACGGCGTTGTCCGGGGGTAAGGCGATCCACTACCTCTGCGACGAGGAAAACGACTGGAACCCCGACATCGCGGACATCGAGTCGAAGATCACCCCGCGCACCAAGGCACTGCTGGTGATCAACCCGAACAATCCGACCGGCGCGGTCTACAAACGTGAAGTTCTCACGCAGCTGGTCGAACTGGCCCGCAAGCACTCGCTGTTGCTCCTGGCCGACGAGATCTACGACAAGATCCTGTACGACGATGCCGAGCACATCAATCTCGCGTCGCTGGCGCCGGACCTGCTGTGCCTCACGTTCAACGGCCTGTCCAAGGCGTACCGGGTGTGCGGTTACCGGGCCGGGTGGGTGGCCATCACCGGGCCGAAAGACCACGCGAAGGGTTTCATCGACGGCATGAAGATGCTGGCGTCGACCCGCCTGTGTTCAAACGTTCCGGGTCAGCACGCCATCCAGGTCGCGCTTGGCGGGTACCAGAGCATCGAGGATCTTGTCCTGCCCGGCGGGAGGCTCCTGGAACAACGCGACATCACCTGGGAGAAGCTCAACGAGATCCCCGGCGTGAGCTGTGTGAAGCCGATGGGTGCCCTCTACGCATTCCCGCGCCTGGACCCCGAAGTCCATGAGATCCACGACGACGAGAAGTTTGTCCTCGACCTCCTGGTCCGCGAGAAGATCCTTGTTGTGCACGGCACCGGATTCAACTGGCCCAACCCCGACCATTTCCGCATCGTCACGCTCCCGTGGTCGCGCGATCTGGGTGACGCAGTGCAGCGAATGGGCAACTTCTTGGCGAGTTACAAGCAGTAGAACCACATAACCGCAGCTCAGCACCTCTTGATTTAAGTGTGACGACTGGTAACGTCTAACTCACTCAATCACTCAAGGGGGAGTTGATGACTGCTATCGACAGCAACCAGAGGGCCACCGAGCCCGCCTGGCGGTCACGCACCGTGATTCGCGACGGCGTGGAGTTGGCCGTGTTCGAGCTGGGCGAGCGGTCATCTGACAACCCGACCGTGGTGCTTGTGCACGGATGGCCCGACACCCACCATCTGTGGCAGTCGGTGGCACCGATCCTTGCCGAGCGCTATCACGTGGTTGCCTACGACACCCGCGGCTACGGCGAGAGCGCCAAGCCCGACGGCGACGCCGCCTACCGGCTCCCCGAGTTGGCAGCCGATCTCTTCGCGGTGATCGACGAGGTCAGCCCGGGGGTGGCGGTTCACGTCCTCGCGCACGACTGGGGTTCGGTCCAGACGTGGGAAGCCGTGTGCACACCCGGCGCCGACGACCGGATCGCCTCGTTCATCTCGGTGTCGGGACCGAACCTCGACCACCTCGGCGAATGGTCTCGCGAGCGTTTGCGTCACCCGACCCCGAAGTCTCTGGGACAAGCGCTGTCTCAGGTGCTGTCGTCGAGTTACACGGCTGTGTTCCAGCTCCCGGTGGTACCCAAAGCGCTGTTCGGCGCCGCCATGCACCCCGCGACGTGGCAACGGCTCCTGACAGCCGTCGAGGGCACAGACCCGGCGAACCTCACCTTCGCACCGACTTTCCGTGCCGACGCGGTGTCGGGACTGCGGTACTACCGCGCCAACATCCGTCCGCGACTGGCGAATCCGAACCCACGCAGCACCACGGTTCCGGTGTTCGAGGTGGTGAACACGCGCGACATCGCTCTGCGCAGTGCAATCTTCGCCAATACCCCTCGCTACACGGACAAGCACTGGCGTCGCGACACCGAGACCGGCCACTGGCTGCCCTACACGAACCCCGGATACCTCGCCGAGATCGCCGGTGATTTCATCGAGACGATGCGCGGGGGCGAGGTGTCTCCCGTCATCGAGCGTGCGCGCCGGCGGGGCGAGAACACCTCTGTGTCCGGCAAACTCGCGGTCATCACCGGCGCGGGTAGCGGAATCGGCAAAGAGACGGCGATTCTGCTCGCCCGCAACGGGGCCGAGGTCATCGTCGCGGACATCAACCTCGACGCGGCCGAGTCGACCGCTGCCGCAATCACTTCCAGCGGAGACCTGGCCACCGCCTACCGGCTCGACGTGGCCGATCAGGACGCGTTCGCCGCATTCGCCGACGACGTGACCAAGCGCCACGGAGTTGCCGACATCGTGATCAACAATGCCGGCATCGGTTTCGCCGGACACGCCCTCGACGCCACCGACGAACAGATCCGGCGGCTGATCGACATCAATCTGCTCGGGGTCATCACCGGCAGCCGGGTCTTCGGCCGGGCAATGGTGGAACGTGGTCTCGGTGGCCAGATCGTGAATCTGGCTTCGGCAGCTGCCTTCACGCCCCAGCAGGGCCTCGGCAGCTACGCGGCCACCAAGGCCGGGGTTCTGATGTTCAGCGAATCCCTCCGGGCCGAGCTGGCCGAGCATCACATCGGTGTCTCGGCGATCTGTCCCGGCATCGTCGACACCAACATCGTCGCGGCCACCGAGTTCGCCGGGTCCACCGCAGACACGCAACAACAGTTGCGCGACAAGATGAGTGGCATGTACCGCCGTCGCGGCTACACACCGGACAAGGTGGCGGCCGCGATCCTGGGCGCGATCGAGAACAACAAGGCAGTGGTGCCGGTGACCCCCGAGGCGCACGCCTGGTACCGCATCTACCGCTTCACTCCCCGGCTCTCGCGTCTGATGGCCCGCGCAAAGTTGTTCTGAACAGGAGACCGCGATGACCCACGCTTTTGATCCGGGGCCAGTCGAACTGCATGCCCGCAACGTCGAGTTCGAGTGGAAGAACACCCCGCTGCACTGGATTCCGAACCATCCGGTGTCGTCCAATGTGATCAGCATGCTCAATCTGCTGCTGCCAGAGGGCGAACGCTGGTTCGTGCAGACGTACAACGAGGCGCTGCCCCTGGTGAAGGACGAGGTGCTCGCGGCTGCGATGCGCGGCTTCATCGGACAGGAGGCGATGCACGCCGAAGCCCACGACCGCGTGCTGTATGAGTTCCTCGACGCGAACGGGCTCGACCCCCGCCCGTTCCAGCGCCAGATGGAATGGATTTTCCGCAAGATCCTCGGACCCGCCGAGACTGGTTCTTCGAAGGCACGTTACAAGCACCTCGTCGAGCGCCTCTGGCTGATCGCCGCCATCGAGCACTACACCGCCGTACTCGGTGACTTCGCCCTCAACAACAAATGGGACGAGCACGGCGCCGACCCCATGATGGCCGATCTCTTCCGGTGGCACGGCGCCGAAGAGGTCGAACATCGTTGTGTGGCACACGATGTGGCCACCTACTTCGGCGACAGCTACCTCAAACGTGGCCGGGCCATGCTGGTCGCTCTGCCTGCGTTGCTCTTTGTCATCCACCGCGGCATCCGCTTCATCGCCCACGGCGACCCGGCAGGCAAGGTGAGCTACCCCCGGTTGTGGTTGGGATGGTTCTCGGGCGCCCGCAACGGACTGCTGCCCACCCTCCGATCCATCGTTTTCGCGACCTTCAGTTACTTCCGGCGCGACTTCTCCCCGATGGAGGTGGGGTCGACGGCCCAGGCCGTCGCCTACCTTGCGACGTCACCTGCGGCCCGAACCGCACACCCATGAATCAGCGCCACCACCCGCACACGACGTCGATGACGGCGCCGCCGCCGCATCTGTACAACCGGTATCAGCACGACCCCGCCATGCGGATCGCGACCCTGCTCGGCAAGGTGTGGTTCCCGCTGTGGAGCACTCTCACCAAAATGCCTGTGCCGAAAGAGGTCCACCGCGTCACCACGGTGCGGATCATCGGCCGCGAGGTGGTGGCCGAGGACGAGAACGTGGTGGCCCTGACCCTCGCCGACCCCGACGGCGGCGAACTCACCCCGTGGTACGCCGGCGCTCACCTCGACCTGCTGCTGCCGTCCGGCCGCATGCGGGAGTACTCGCTGTGCGGTGACCCCGCCGATCGTGACCACTACCGGATCGCCGTGCGGCGCATACCGGACGGTGGTGGCGGATCGGTGGAGGTTCATGACCAACTCCGGGTCGGTGACCTGCTGCGGATCAAGGGCCCACGCAACGCCTTTCCCCTTGCACTGCCCGGTCATGGGTCGCCGGCACGCCGACTGCGATTCATCGCCGGCGGTATCGGCATCACCCCGATCCTTCCGATGTTGCAGGCCGCCGAGCGGCTGGGCCTGGACTGGTCGATGGTGTACACCGGCCGCAGCGTCGACTCCCTGCCCTTCGTCGACGAACTGGCCCGCTACGGTGACCGGATCACGCTGCGCACCGACGACACCGACGGCATCCCCACCGCGCATGATCTTCTCGGTGGGGACGACGCGGACTCACCAGGAGTCTCGGGAACGTCGGTGTACTGCTGCGGCCCCGTCCCCATGCTGAACTCCATCCGTGCCGCGCTGGCGGGCAGAGCCGACATCGAACTGCACTTCGAGAGGTTCTCTCCCCCACCGGTTCTCGACGGGCGCCCGTTCCGGGTAACGCTGGACAGCACTGGCGGCGACGTGGCGGTCGGTGCCACCGAGTCGACGCTGGCGGCGGTGCGCCGGGTTCTGCCGTCGGTGCCGTACTCCTGCCAGCAGGGCTTCTGCGGCACCTGCAAGGTCCGAGTGCTCGAAGGGCAGGTCGATCACCGCGACAACATCCTCACCGAACCGGAACGCGACGCCGGTGTGATGCTCACCTGCGTGTCACGGGCCGAGGGTGACCACCTTCGTCTCGACCTCTGAACCCGAACAGCAACGGAGAACATCATCGTGCCCGAACCTCAGTTCACCGTCGCCATCGTGGGTGCCGGCTTCGGCGGGCTCGCTGCCGGGATCAAGTTGCAAGAACGCGGAATCGACGACTACGTGATCTTCGACCGCAACGACGACGTCGGCGGCACCTGGCTGGCCAATCAGTATCCCGGTGTCGAGGTGGACATCCCGTCGGTCACCTACTCGTATAAGTTCGCACTCAATCCGGATTGGTCCGCGGTGTTCGCGCCGGGATCGGAACTGTTGCAGTACGCCCGCGACATCGCCGAGCGGTTCGGGATCCGCGAGCGCATCCGGTTCGGCACTGCGGTGACCGCGGCCGATTTCGACGAGACCACCGATCTGTGGACCGTCACCACCGCATCCGGCGAGACCGTCACCGCCCGGTTCCTGATCAGTTGCCATGGCGCGCTGTCCACCCCGGCCACACCCGCGCTGCCCGGCCTGGAGAACTTCTCGGGAAAGGTGCTGCGATCCGCATCCTGGGACCACGATTACGACCTGACCGGGAAGCGGGTCGCGATCATCGGCACCGGAGCCACCGGTATCCAGATCATCCCCACCATCGCACCCGACGTCGAGCACTTGACCGTGGTGCAGCGCACGGCCATCTGGGTGTTGCCCAAACCGAACGCGCCGATCCCGGACCGCCTGCGCGGTGTGTACCGGTTCGCACCGAAACTGCAGTTGCTGCCGCGTTTCCTGATCGACTCGACGTTCGAGATCGCCGAGACACTCGGCGTGGTCTACAACAAGCAGTTGCCCGCCATCACTCGGGGAATGGAGAAGCTCTGCCTGCGTCACCTGCGGGGTCAGGTCAAAGACCCCGAGTTGCGTACCAAGCTCACCCCGCACTACGGCTACGCCTGCAAGCGTCCGTCGTTCTCCAACGACTACTTCCCCACGTTCAACCGCGACAACGTCGACTTGGAGACGTCGCCCATCACCGAGATCACCGGTAGCGGAGTTGTTTTCGCCGACGGCCGACGTCTGGAGATCGATGCGCTCATCCTCGCAACCGGTTTCAAGATCTTTGATCTCCCGTACACCATCCGCGGAGTCGGCGGCCAGGATCTCGGCGACACCTGGGATTCGGAACGTATGCATGCCTACGAGGGCATCACCGTCCCGGACTTTCCCAACCTGTTTCTGGCGCCGGACCTTACGGCGTGATCGGGTTCTCGTGGTTCGACACCATCGAACTCTGCGTCACCCACGCGGTGCGGGTTGTCGCCAAAGCCGTCGAGTCCGGCGCGGGCCGGGTGAGCGCAACCGATGAGCAGACCGAAGAGTTCGTCGAGAAGATGCGCAAGAAGGTGCGCAGCACGGTCTTTGCGAGTCCGCGCTGCGCCGGGTCGAACACCTACTACATCAATGCTCAAGGCGATTCGCCCTACCTTCGACCGACCAGCCGGGTGGAGTCGATCCTGTCTCTGCGCAAAGCCCTCAAGGACGGCTACGAGTACTCCGCCTGACGCGCATCGTCCTCCACCACCACCGCTGCACCGAGTTGTCTGGTCCGCAGGGTGATCCAGGCGATCGGCGCAGCGAGGCCCGCAGCAACGGCGGCCACCACCACCGAACCGTGCAGCCCATCGACAAACGCGTCACGGATGACCTCGAGCATCTGCTGACCGCCGGGACCCGGGATGGCCGAGGCCACCTGCACACCGGCCATCACCGATTCCTTGGACGCGGCAAGGGCTTCCGGGGGCAGACCGCTGCCATCGAGCTTGTCACCGATCCCCGATGTGTAGACCGATGACAGCACCGAGCCGAGCACGGCAACCCCGAGGGTGCCGCCGATCTCACGCGTCACGTCGTTGACCGCCGAGCCCGCACCTGCTTGCTGCGGTGCAAGGGAATTGGTGATGATGTTGGTGGCCGGCCCCTGCACCAGGGCGAGGCCCGCCGCCATCAGGCTCATGGACCAGATGATCAGCCCCCAGTAGGAGGCGTCTTTGCCTGCGAGGAGAACCAACGCGAACCCTGCGGCCATCGTCAATGATCCAAGGGCCGCAACCCGCCCGGGCCCCAGCTTGCGGGCGAACACCATTGCGAGCGGCGAGAATGCGGCCATCACGATCGCGAACGGCAGGGTGCGCAGTCCGGCCTCCAGCGGGCCGTAGCCCTTGACGGCCTGGAAGTACTGGGTGATCAGGAAGATGAACCCGAACAGGCTGAAGAATGCGACCGCGATCAGCCCCGAGGCCACCGCGAACGGCCGGTTGTTGAACAGGCGCACGTCCAGGATGGGATGGCGCGAGCACAGTTCGACATACACGAATCCGATCAAAAGCGCTGCTGCACCGATGAATCCAGCGATGGTCTGCAGCGATCCCCACCCGTGATTCGGTCCCTCGATCAGTGTGTAGGCCAGCAGGGTCACGCCCGCGATGGACGTCGCTGCGCCGGTGAGGTCGAACGGACCCGGCTGGGCTTTGCCGCCACTGGGTACCGCGAGGTAAACACCGACGAGCACTGCTGCGGCGATCGGCAGATTGACCCAGAACACCGAAGACCACGAGTAGTGCTCGAGCAGCCAACCTCCGAGCACGGGACCGATGGCCACGGCGATACCGGTGGTGCCGGCCCAGATGCCCACTGCGATGGCCCGCTCCTTGAGATCGGGGAAGATGCCGATCAGGATGGCCAGGGTGGCCGGAAAGACCAGTGAGGCAAACAATCCGAGTCCCGCACGCGTGGCGATGAGTTGTCCGAGCGAGCTCGATTCGGCAGCGAGTACCGACACCGCCGCGAACCCGACGACGCCGATGACGAGTACCTTGCGGCGGCCGAACCTGTCGGCGAAATGACCTGCGGTGAGCAGTAGTCCGGCAAATGTGAGGGTGTAGGCGTCCACCACCCACTGCAGTCCCGAGTTGCTCGCGCCGAGATCCCGACTGATGGTCGGCAGCGCGACGTTGACGATGGTGTTGTCGATCATCACCAGGAGCACGGCGCCACAGAGGGCGACCAGGCCCCACCAGCGATTGCGCGACCGGGCGGCGGTCTTGGGTTCGACCAGCTCTGTCTTTCTCATCGACTCTCTCCTGAAGTAGGATGCTGTTCTAGTGTTGTAGTACGTTGTTCTATACAAGAAGAACAGCGTGCTACTGCGATGTCAAGAGGGATCGTGCGAGTGGTGTGAAAGGATCGACGACGTGGCATCGAAATCGCCAAGGACGGCATCACGGACCCCCGCCGGAGATGTCCGAGGGTTGCTCCTCGATGCCGCCCTGCGTGTCCTGGACACCCACGGCGTGCGCGGCCTGACGGTGCGCGCGGTCGCGTCAGAGGCCAAGGTTGCGCCGATGGGTGTCTACAACCACTTCGACGGCAAGGATGGTCTGATCAATGCCCTTGTCACGGAGGGTTTTTCGCAACTGCGAAAGATGATCAGCAGCGTTGTCGACTCCGACGCCGGCGTCCGGTTGAACCGCGCCGGTCACACCTATCGCGCCTTCGCACACAAGTCACCGACGCTCTACCGGCTCATGTTCTCGGGCCAGTGCGCGCCCGAAGGCGAAGTCGGAGAAGCAGCCCTCGGTGCGCTCACCGAGATCGTTCGTTACGGACAGGCCGCGGGCACCATCCGGGCCGGGGAGCCGATGGACCTCACGCTGCAGATCTGGTCCTGTGTGCACGGTGCCGTGAGCCTGGAGCTCGATGGAGCCGGGCCTCCCGACACCACCAACCACTGGGAGTTCATCTACACCCAGACCCTCGATCTGATCAGCCGAGGCGTCGCACCCTGACTCAGGGCAGCAGAATCGGAGGCAACCCCGGAATGGGGTTGGGAATCGTGTTCGGCGCAGGCCGTGCCGGTCGCCGTGTTGTCGTCGGCGGCGGAGGCGGCGGGGGTGCGGTGTAGCGCATCACCGGGGCGAGCGCGGCTTCGGTGTTGATCGGCGGCAGGGGCGGCGGGGTCGTGGTCGGGGCCGATGACGCGGTCGGCGACTGCGCGGGGGCAGGCGTTGCCGACACCGCAGTGCTCGTCTCCGGGGTGCGCAGATACCGCTGAGACTGCGGTTGACCGGTATCTTCGCTCCACGGCGCGGCCACCAGGGTGGCGCCGCCGACGACGATCAGGCCGGCAATCAGCGCTGCACCGATCAGCACAAGCCGGTTCTGGCGCCGGTTGTCCACGGGTGGTGGCGCCGGTTCGGGTTCCTGCACGAGCTGAAGTTCCGATTCCGGTTCGACGACCGGTGCCGGCCGCGCATGCCGTCCCGGTACCGCGAGCGGGACGTCCGCGTGCATCGCCAGGACGGGCAGGTCATGCAGTCCGGTTGTCAATGCCGCTTGCAAACCGGGCCAGATCACGTGGTCGGGCATCAGGACCACGGCCGCGACCGGGGCAGGTGAGCCGGCGGCGATCGATCGCGCCACGCTGACCGCACGCGCCACCGCGGGAGCCAGGGCATCGTCGAGGTCGGTCCGGGTCACCCGCAGCATGCCGACGTACTCGTGACCCATCACGAATGTCCCGTCCGAACGGCTGAGCGCCGAGCGGGCCTTGGACATGAGATCGAGCAGTTCACGCGCCCACTCGGCGTTCTCGGGCATCGGGGCCTTGCCGGTGCGAACCAGGTAGTCGGCCACCGAGCGGTCGAAAGCCCTGCCCTGCAGGTCATGGTCGTCGAGCTGCATCAGACATTGACCGGTTGCGGAGTCGACCGCGGCACCACGCAGACCGCCATCGTCGAGATCGATCAGGGCAAAGGCCGGTCCGACCTGGCCGGATGCTGAGTGCAGGAGGTCACGAACCGTGCGCAGAAGCGATGGGTCGAGCCAGATCACTGCTCTCGACCTCCTCGTCGTCGTTCACCAGTAGCAGTCATTCACCAGTAGCAACCGTTCGATGGCCATTCTGCACGGGACTGTCCTGTATGTCTTGTTCAGCCGCCATCGCAGCGTTGCGAGTGTCAATAACAATTGTGTCATTCGTCAATGTCACGGTCAGAACTGGCATCGTGACAGCCGGTTTAGAATCTCGGGGTGACCGAGTACCGGATCGACGACCTCGCACGCGCCGCGGGAACCACCACGCGCAATGTGCGTGGGTATCAGGACCGCGGGCTGCTGCCACGCCCCACCCGTCGCGGACGGATCGCGATCTACACCGACACCCATCTCGCCCGGCTCAAGGTGATCAACGACCTGCTGCACCGCGGTTTCACGATCCGGCACATCGCCGACTTCCTCCTGGGTGTGCAACGCGGCGACGACCTCGTCGATGTCCTCGGGATCCGGGAGGTGGTCACCGAACCGTGGTCGAAGGCGCGATCGGAGACCATCTCGTCCGAGGCCCTCAAGTCATTGCTCAACTCCCGCAACCCGTCTCACTACAAGAGTCTTGAAGACTTCGGTCTGATCGAGGCCGACGGTGACGACTACGTGTTGCGCGACCGCGAGACCGTCTACGCCTTCGGACGGCTCACCAAATTGGGTTTGACGCTGTCGAAGATCCTTGACGTCCACGGCAAGGTCGAGAAGGAGATGGCCGCCGTCGCCTCCACCCTCATCTCAGCCGGCCGCGACGTGGTCGAGTCCGAACGCGGTGAGGGCTGGGTTCCCTCGGAGGGTTCCGAAAGCGACTGGGCCGCAGAGTTGATCGGCGAGATGCGCCGCACCGCGACCATTTCGGCTCACAGCGCACTCGACCGTGCCCTCGACCGCGATCTCGCCCATCAGCTCGACGACTACCTCCGCAAGGCTACGGACTGACCAGCTCTGCCACGGCGTTCGTGTTGCCGCCCAGAGCGTGGTACTGCCATCCGGCGGCGATCCACTGGCCGGCGTTCAGGCACCGCCTGCCGTCGACGATGTTGGTCTTGCGCACCACGGGTGCGAGCGAATCGGGTTCCATGTGCACGAACTCGGCCCACTCGGTGAGGACGAGCACGGCGTCGGCGTGCTCGCAGGCCTCGCGGGCGGATGAGGCGTAGGTGAGGGTGGGAAACATCTTGCGAGAGTTGGCGATTGCCTTGGGGTCGAACACGTTGACGGTCGCGCCCTGCAATTGGAGTTGACCGGCGACGTTCAATGCCGGCGAGTCTCGTACGTCATCGCTCTCGGGCTTGAATGCCGCGCCGAGAACGGCGATGTTGGCGCCGAGCAGGCTTCCGCCACACACTTTGGTGGTCAGTTCCACCATGGCTGTGCGACGGCGCATGTTGATCGAGTCCACTTCGCGCAGGAAGGTCAGCGCCTGGTCGGCGCCGAGTTCGCCGGCTCTGGCCATGAATGCCCTGATGTCCTTGGGGAGGCAACCTCCGCCGAAACCCAATCCGGCGTTGAGGAATCGGCGGCCGATGCGGTTGTCGTAGCCGATCGCGTCGGCCAGCATCGAGACGTCGGCGCCACTTGCCTCACACACCTCGCTGATGGCGTTGATGAATGAGATCTTGGTTGCGAGAAAGGCGTTCGCCGAGACCTTGACCAATTCGGCGGTCGCCAGGTCGGTGTGCAGGAAAGGGATCTCCTCGGCGAGCAGGTCTGCGTAGAGTTCGCGCACCAGCTTCTCGGCGTGGCTCTCAGCGTTGGAGCGATCTGTGCCCAGCACGATGCGGTCGGGGTGCAGGGTGTCCTGGATCGCGAAGCCCTCGCGGAGGAACTCGGGGTTCCAGGCCACCTCGATGGTTGCCGCCTCATGCGCTCCCGCGGTGGCGCGGCGTTGCAGATCGGCGGCGGTTCCCACGGGCACCGTCGACTTACCGATGATGAGGTGCTCGCCACGCAGTCGCGGGACGAGCTCGTCGAGCATGCTGTGGACGTGCCGGAGGTCGGCGGCGTACTCGCCCTTCTTCTGGGGAGTTCCGACCCCGAGGAAGTGGATGGCGGCGAAGTCCGCCGCTTCGTCGTAGTCGGTGGTGAAACGCAGTCGTCCGTTGTCGAGGTTGCGACGCAGGACCTCGACGAGTCCGGGTTCGTAGAAGGGCAGGTCACCGGCAACGAGGGTCGCGATCTTCGCCTCGTCCACGTCGACACCGAGGACTTCGTGTCCGAGTTCGGCCATACATGCTGCGTGGGTGGCCCCGAGATAGCCGCAACCAAAAACTGTCACCTTCATACGTTCGGTCATACCCATCTGCGTACGGACTATGTCTGTCTGGCCGGGGTGGTCGAGGTGACGAGTCGGGGTCAGTCGTGCGAAAAGTTGAGGTAGGCCTTCGACGGAGTCGGTCCGCGTTGACCCTGGTATTTCGATCCGACCGAGGCGCTTCCGTAGGGGAACTCTGCCGGGCTGGACAGCTTGATGAGACACAGCTGGCCGATCTTCATGCCCGGCCAGAGGGTGATCGGCAGGTTGGCCACGTTCGACAGTTCCAGAGTGATGTGTCCGGTGAAGCCCGGGTCGATGAACCCGGCCGTCGAGTGGGTCAGCAGTCCGAGGCGGCCGAGCGACGATTTGCCTTCGAGGCGGCCTGCGAGGTCGTCGGGCAGGGTGCAGACCTCGAGGGTCGATCCGAGGACGAACTCGCCGGGGTGCAGGACAAACGGCTCCCCTTCTTCACGCTCGACCAGCGTTGTCAGATCGTCTTGGCGCTGGGCGGGGTCGATGTGGGTGTACCGGGTGTTGTTGAACACCCGGAACAGGCCATCGAGCCGGACGTCGATGCTGGAGGGTTGCACCAGCACGGGGTCGAAGGGCTCGATGGCCAGGCGGCCATCAGCGATCTGGGCGCGGATGTCGCGGTCGGAGAGCAGCACACGAAGAGGTTAGCTGCCAGGGTGCGCTCACCAGGTGGTGCCTGCTGGTTCCTGGATCGTCACGTTGATGCGGTTGAAGAAGTTCGTGGTGGCGATCAGCAAGATGATCGCCGACAGTTCCTTCTCGTCGAAGTTGTCGGCAGCTTCGTCCCAGACGGTGTCGGGTACTGCGTGGCCGCGGGAGTCGGCCAGACGGGTGGCGTACTCGGCGAGGTTGAGCGCGGCGCGTTCGGGTTCGGTGAAGAAGGGCGATTCGCGCCAGACGGCCACGGTGGAGATGCGGTCGTCACTTTCCTCCTCCGCCTTCAGGTTCTTGGCGTGGGCGTGGACGCAGGCGGCGCAGCCGTTGATCTGGCTGACCCTCAGTGCGAGGATTTCGCGGAGTGAGGCCGACAGACCGCCTTGGTCCATTGCTCCGAACAGGTGTGGGATGGCCTTGGTTGCCTGCGGCAGAACGGTGGCGGGGTTGGTCATGCGTGCGGTCATTGCGGACTCCTTCATCGGGGCGGCGATGTTGTGTCACATCGGCCGTGTCGGGCGGTTCATAGCTCTGACACGACGGAGAAGGGGAATGTGACCGATGGAGACAAACGATTTTCTGCTCGCCGAGTTCGAGGCGAATCGCGGGCATCTACGGGCGGTGGCCTATCGGATGCTGGGTTCGCTCAGCGAGGCCGAGGATGCTGTTCAGGAGACCTGGCTGAAGGTGGCCGGCGCCGACACCGATGAGATCTCGAACATCGGGGGCTGGTTCACCACGATCACGTCGCGGGTGTGTTTGAACATGTTGCGGTCCAGGCGGACCCGCCAGGAGGAGCCACTGGAGATCGTCCATGTACCCGACCCGATCCTGGCTCCACTCGATGCGGCCGACGATCCGGAGGGCCAGGCGGTACTGGCCGATTCGGTGAGTGTCGCGTTGTTGGTGGTGTTGGAGACGCTGAGCCCGAGTGAGCGTTTGGCGTTTGTTCTGCATGATCTGTTCGCGATGCCATTCGATGAGGTGGCGCCGATTGTGGGTAAGACGCCGTCGGCTGCCCGCAAGTTGGCCAGTCGCGCGCGTTCTCGGGTGCAGGGGGCGACGCCGCGATCGCATGGTCTGGCCGAGCAGCGGCGGGTGGTGGAGGCCTTCACGGCTGCGGCTCGGGGTGGCGACCTGCAGGCGCTGATGGCTGTGCTGGATCCGAACATCGTCATCCGTACCGACGTGGCCGCGGACCGCGCACCTGTCGAGGTGCTGGGCGCCGAGGCTGCGGCCCGGGGCGCGATCACGTTCCAGCGGTTCACCGAGCGGACGCAGATGGTGCGCATGAACGGCGGCATCGGTGTGCTGGCGTTCTCGGGCGACGCGGTGTCGTCGATCGCCGCGTTCACTGTGTCCGATGGCCGTGTGGTGGCGATGAATATCGTGGCCGATCCAGAGCGGTTGGCGCAGCTCGATTTCTCGGGCGTCATCTAGCGGACCGCAGCTTTGGTCACGACCTGTTGGCCGGCGCGGGTGCTGAACCAGATCGTGCGGTTGCCTTGCATCATCACCTGAATGATGCCGAGCGTCTTCATGTCGTGGTGCTCCTTGCACAGGCATTCGAAGTTTGCCTCGATGGTCCAGCCGCCGGCGAACGGGTTGGCATGGTTGAACGGGACGACGTGGTCGAGTTCGCACTTGTCAGCGGGCACGGTGCAACCCGGATAGCGGCAGTGCCCGTCGAGGGCGCGAACTATTCGGGCAAGCTTCGATCCGGGTCTGTATCGCAAGGCGCCGGGCGGCGGCGTACTCCAACCGCCGTGCCCGTCGGGGGTCGGCGGCGCCTTGATCGGCGGTGGTGGGCCAAGATTTCTCTCTCCCAGAACTATTCGATCTCCGCCGTCGACCGAGTTCATCAAGGCGGCCGTGAGGTCTTCGCTGGTTACCGGCGCATCGCCGGCAGAGTTGATGAGTTCGAGAACGGCGGTGAGCGCGTTCTCCCCGATCGTCACCAGGCCCTTCCACCGCGATCGGCCCGCCAATGACCGTGACTGCTCGCAATCCAGCGGCCCATATCCCATCAGGTAACCGGGGTTCGTCGACAGCCCCAAGACCGTCGGCAGATCCACCACCAGCTCGGTCCATGCGCGTTTGTGTCGATCGGGGGAGGTCGGGGGCGGCGCCGTGTCGGCGGGCTCAGCCGTGTCGGCGGGCTCAGCCGTGTCGGCGGGCTCAGCCGTGTCGGCGGGCTCAGCGGCGTCGGCGATTGCATCGAGCACCGCATCCACCTGCGCCGCACGATCATCGGGTGCAATCTCCTCGAGCTGAGCCTTGGCACGCACTGCTTCCTCCGCAGTGCAGGCCGTGATCAGACTCGCCATCCCGCCTGCTCGCCGGCGCACCACCACCCGCCGGGCCGGATCCACGAAGTCACCATCGTCGGCCACGTCCGGCTCGAATGGCATCAGATGCCGGTCGAGTTCTTCGGCGAAGGAGTTGTCACCCAAGAGCATTGCGTCTTCGGCGAGTACGCCGTCAAGATTCATGAGCGCATCTCGATAGCCGCGCGAAGCGCGATGATAGATCGCCTTGAGCTTCTCGATGCTCAGCTCGCCACAGGCAAACGCGTCCGCCAGCGACGGCAGATGGTCGAGCAGTACCCGACACCGCAGCAGATGGTCGGCCTGCCCGGTGGTGCATCGCCACGCGACTGCGATCTCGCACGCCGCCGCCCGAGTGCCGTTCTCGTCGTCGTTACTGGAGACGTACCGGTAGTACTCGAGGCCGTCGTCCAGCCGCTGAGCCCACGCCCGGTTCACCTCGCGGGTCCCAGACTGCACCCGCGACAACAACTCTGACGCCTCAGCGTCCATCGTGGTGGCCCCCGCCCAACTCATGAATCGATCATACGTTCGAGGTCTGACAATCCATCAGACCGAGCGCCGACCACCACCACCGCACGCGCCTGTTAACATCGCTCTCGCGGCCAAACGCCGCACGCCGATGTAGTTCAATGGCAGAACGGCAGCTTCCCAAGCTGCATACGCGGGTTCGATTCCCGTCATCGGCTCAATTCGCAGATGCCCTATCCCGACCCAGACGCGTCAGGATCATGGGCCCATCGTCGGTCACGGCAATCGTGTGTTCACTGTGAGCGGTGCGCGACCCATCGGCTGAACGGATGGTCCAACCGTCTTTGTCGTAGACGATCTTGTCGGTGCCCTGCGCCAGCCACGGTTCCAGGGCAAGGGTTAGGCCGGGTTTGAGCTTGAGACCCCGTCCTGCTCGTCCCACATTGGAGACATGTGGGTCTTCATGCATGGTGCGCCCGAGCCCATGCCCACCGAACTCGGTGTTCACGAGATATCCGAAATCTGTTGCCACACCGCCGATCGCTGCCGAAATGTCTCCCAGACGGTTCCCGACGACTGCTGCGGCAATTCCTGCTGCCAGCGCCGTTTCGGTGGCCTCGATGAGCCGTTTGTCCTCAGGACGCGGGGTACCGACGATCAGGCTCCGCGCCGAATCGGCAACCCACCCGTCGATCGACACCGCGATGTCCATGCTCAGCAGATCGCCATCGCGCAGCACGTAGTCATGCGGTAGCCCATGCAGCACAGCATCATTGACCGACAAGCAGATGACGTTGCGGAACGGTCCGCGACCGAACGACGGCGAGTAGTCCCAGTAGCACGACGTGGCGCCGCGCTCGTCGATCAGGTGACGGGCACGGTGCTCGAGATCGAGGAGGTTCACCCCCGGGGCAGCGCGCCCGGCGAGGTCGTCGAGCAGTTCGGCGATGAACAACCCGGTGACACGCATTGCCTCGATCTCCCGTGGCGTCTTCAGTTCCAGCACAGATGTCCCTCTCGCAAGCACAAGTTCGGTATTTAAATACCAGCCTAAACCGTCAGGTCGGTATTTTCATACCGGCCCAGGTAGACTCGCCGCATGGTTCGCCTCCCGTTGACTCCTGCCCAAGTCGCCACCGGCCAGCGCCTGGGCGCATACCTGCGCCAGGCCAGAGGCGAGCGCACCCTCATCGAAGTCGCACAAGAGGCGGCCATATCGCCGGAAACGCTCCGCAAGATCGAGACCGGCCGGATGCCGACCCCGGCGTTCACCACCATCGCTGCCTTGGCCCGGGTACTGGCCTTACCCCTCGACGATCTGGCGAACATTTGTCTCGTGCGTGAGGACCTTCAGAAAAGCGGCTGAGCACCAACTTCATCCCCGTGAGTACCTGCCGAGGGAAATATGACCTCGAAACACCTCACCAGGGCCGATGTTGGTGGCTCGTCGACTGCTACACGCTGCCCGCCGCAATGTGACGTGCTGCCAGGTAGCCAAAGACAAGAGCCGGCCCGATGGTCGCACCGGGTCCTGCGTAGGTGTGGCCCATCACCGCTGCTGACGTATTTCCCACCGCGTAGAGGCCCGCGATCGGTCGCCCATCTGCACGCAGTGCACGAGCGTTGGCGTCCGTGACGATCCCACCTTTGGTTCCGAGGTCGGCGGGGACCATTCGCGCAGCATAGAAGGGCGGTTTGCTGATTTCGCCGAGGCTCGGATTGGGCTTGTTGGTGATGTCGCCGTAGTAGTGGTCGTACGCCGACACACCGCGGCCGAACTCATCGTCAACGCCCACCCGAGCTGCAGCATTGAACCGGCTCATCGTTTGTTGTAGGTCCGCAGCAGGAATCCCCAAGGCGGTGGCAAGGTCTTCGACCGTGTCCGCACTGGTCAAGGCTCCATTGGCAAACCAAGAACGCGGAAGCGGCGTTCTGGCAGGCTTTCCGGCGAACATGTAGCGATCCCGGTAGGCCTGGTCGAAGATCAACCACGCCGGCAGGTTCTCGGCCGGCCCACTCCCCTTGCCGTGCACTCCACCGAACATCCGATGCGCGGCCTCGACGTACGGCAGGGATTCGTTCATGAAACGACATCCGCGAGCGTTCACGATCATGCTGCGTGGCAACGATCGCTCAGCGAGCGCGAACCACGGCCCTTTGGGAAGCGGGATCGACGGGGCCCACCATGCATCGTCCATCAGACCTGTAGCTGCACCTACTCTTTCCGCAGCCACAATCCCGTCGCCGGTGTTCGTGACTGCGCCAAGTGACAACCGCGGACCGGCAGGTGCTCGATGGTGTCGCTCTCGCAGCGTTGTGTTGTGATCAAACCCGCCGCACGCCAACACAACTCCACGACGGGCGAGAATCGACCTACCGTCGTCCAACTCGACGCCAGTCACCACGCCGTCTGTGGTCAGCAAGTCGGTGACCGCCGTTTCCAGCATCACGGGGATGGCAGCCTGCCGAACTCCCAACATCAACGAGCCGGCCAGCGCACTCCCCAAGCCCACGAGTTTCTGTCCGCGGATACGCGCCAACGCAGTTCGGCCGGCTACCCGAAACATCGTGACCGGCCCGCGCCAGTGACGCAAACCGGTACTGAGCCAGCGGTAGTCGGACTGCTGCACAACAACATTCATAGGAGTGCGAGCGTAAAACGGTTGCAGCGTGGTGAGGTCCTCGTCGAGTGCTCGCGCATCGAACGGTCTAGGCTCACAGGATCTACCAGCGACTCGGCCCCCTGGCTGCTCTGGGTGATAGTCGCTGTAACCACGCACCCATTGCAGATCGAGCCCCGAATGGGCAGTCAAGAAACGCAAGGCCTCGCCGCCTCGATTGATGAAGGCGTTGATGCGAGCAGAGTCGGCGCGGTCGCCAACAATCGCCTGCAAATAGCGGCGCGCAGAATCAAGGTCATCGGCGGGCGCCTCCCGGACGAGGACATCGTTTCCCGGAATCCACACCCCGCCGCCAGACCGAGCGGTTGAGCCGCCCCAATGCTTTGACTTCTCGACGATCACCACGCTCAACCCCTCCGCGGCGGCCGTAATTGCTGCAGCCATACCTCCCGCGCCGGAACCGACCACCACCACATCGATCTCATTCATAGCCACCCCTTTGACGAATACTTTCTATATGGCAGTTACTATCAGATTGGTCGTAGGTCGCACAAGGTGGAACAATTGGCGCATGGGTATGACTCTGCGGGCCAAGCAGCGTGCTCGGGTGCGCCGCGACATCGACGCAGCTGCGCTGGACCTGTTCAGCAAGCACGGGTTCAACCGAGTCAGCACAGACGAAATCGCCATGCAGGCGGGCGTCTCGCCGAGCACGTACTACCGTCACGTACCGAACAAGGAAGACCTGCTTCTGAGACCGCTACGTGCGAGTAGCGCAGCCATCGTGGACCGATTCGAGAGCACACCGGACGATGAACCCGTCGCAGGGGCTTTGATCGAAGCGATACGAACCCAGACCGCGGACACCGACCACGCGGAATTACTACGTTGGCGATCGGTGATCGCATCGGTGCCCGGGATCCTCGACCGCGTTGCACTGATCACCGAGGCCGACCGCGCTCGACTCATCGACATCGCCGCGCTACGCATGGACTCGGACCCGACCCTCGACTACCGACCCGGCGTCACCGTCTGCCGCGTTCTCGCAACTGTGGAGTTCGGCTTCCGTCACTGGATGCGCACCCAAGACACCACCACGGGACTTTTGCAATGCATCGATCACTCGCTCGCGGTCACGGAGTAACCAGACAGGACTACGATCTGTCTCATATCGCGCATCGTGCTCGGTGGGGACTGGATGGAGCTCAAGCAATGAGCACCGATAACAATGATGCCTACAAGCGGATCGCCGAACTGGCGCGCGAGATGAGCGAGCATCTGCCCACCAACTCAGAAGTCGCGCTCAACGATTTGATTCACAACGCGGTGGACCACATACCGGGCGCAAGTTATGCCGGGATCACGGTGGTCTCCAGGCAGAACAAAGGCGTGGTCACGCCGGCAGCCACCGACGAGTACCCCCGAACGCTCGACGCCCTGCAGCAGAAGCACCGCGAGGGACCATGCTTTGACGCTGCGGTGGAACACGACAGTTACTACGTCAGCAACCTGCACGACGAGACACGGTGGCCACTGTTCCGCGCCGATGCCATCGAGCAGACGCCGATTCAATCGATCGCGGCATTCCAACTGTTCACCACGCGCGACACCGTCGGTGCATTGAACTTGTATTCGGAGGTCGCCGATGCGTTTGACCAAGAATCACGGGATCTCGGTTACATCTTCGCCGCACATGCCGCGACCGTCTGGGGCGCACTGCAGCGAGGCGAACAGTTCCGTAGCGCGCTCGCCAGCCGCGACACCATCGGGCAGGCCAAAGGCATGATCATGGAGCGCTACAGCGTCAACGCCATTCAGGCATTCGACTTGTTGCGCAAGCTGTCTCAGGAATCGAACATTCGCCTGTACGAGATCGCGCGCCAGTTGGTCGAGAACGACCATCCGTCCGGCGCCCGCTAGCTAGAACGTTCGCACGCGACACAAGGCGGCGCCCCCGCCATATGTTGTGAAACCGGGGGCGCCTGATCAACGACGCCTCCGCGGTGACACCGTTGCCTTGCCTCCGACTACCCAGCGCGATGGATCGATAACCTATTCGGCGATCCGCCGGAACAGGTGCACGCTCTGTGGAACCATCGTGAACATGACTTTGCATCCAGAGATCACAGCTCTCATCGAAGAAGCGGAACGGACGCGACAGCGTGCGCTCGACCACGGCAGTACCGAACTGGCCGACCAGACACAACGCTTCATCGATGACCTCCGCGAGAAGGGCAATGCCCTGTCCGAGCCCGACGCCGAGGCGAATCAGGTACTCGAGGAAGCCAAGAGCAATCTCGCCCGACTGTCGGACGAGGGAAAGTAGAGCGGGCAACGCGCAGTGAGACTCGATGAGTTCCGGCGCATCGTCCAGGCCTCCGACCCCGACGACTGGTACGTGATCAAACACCAGGGCCCGAGCTATCACGATTGGCTCGCCGGGACCGTCTCGAAAAACGGTTACCGCCTCGAAGTCAACACCCACTACGCCACGGCGTCGTACAAGCCCGACATCAGCCTGACGGTGGGCTGGGGCATGAGCCTGGACTTCGAACACCACGGCGAACGCGCCCACGACCGCACATACGAATGGTCGAAGGTGCTGTCGGACAGCCGGGTTCGTCTCGCCTTCGCCGACTTCTTCTGGTGCGGCGCTCTCGTCGACCGGTTCACCTACGTGGTGGCCGATGGTGGCCGGGCCGTACTGCCGTGGGCGGTGGAGATCCAAGGACTCAAGACCACGCAGTGGGAACACGACACCGCGAAGCTGCTGCATCACCTCGGTGACCACATCGAGGGTTTCGAAGAGTACTTTCGCAAGGTGGGTTTCCAGATCGATGGCACGTAGATGCGCGATGGGATGAGCAATCCCCGCGTCGTGGTGATCGGTGCGGGCATGTCCGGACTCGCGATGGGAGTCAAGCTCAAGGCAGCCGGTTTCGACGACTTCACCATCCTGGAGAAGGGCAGTGACGTTGGCGGGGTGTGGTTTTGGAACCGCTACCCCGGTCTGGCCTGCGACGTGCCGTCGCTGCTGTATCGCTATTCGTTCCAGAACAAGACCGACTGGCCGAAGGTCTTCTCGGCGCGAGACGACATCCAGCGTTACCACCGCGGAGTCGCCGACACCCACGACCTCTGGCCGCACATCCGCCTAAACGCCGAGGTCACGGGCGCGCGCTTCGACGACGGTCAGTGGCATGTCGAGACCGCGGCCGGCGACCGGCTCACCGCCGACTTCCTCGTCGCCGCCACCGGAGTTCTCCATCATCCGAACACACCCGACATCCCAGGTCTCGACGACTTCACCGGCAAGGTGGTGCACACCGCACGGTGGGACCCCGATTTGGAGACCGACGGCAAGCGGGTCGCCGTCATCGGCGGCGGATCCACCGGTGTGCAGATCACCGGCGCGTTGGCCCCGACCGTCCGATCGCTCGCGGTCTTTCAGCGCACACCTCAGTGGGTGTTGTGGGCGCCCACCACAGTGCGTCAGCCGAGAATCCTGACGGCTCTGTTCAAGCGATATCCATCCGCGGCGCAAGCCTCATATCGAGCTTCCGTCCGGGCCAGCGCATTGTTCACCGACCTCACCATCCACCCGGGGTTCAAACGCACCGCTGTGCAGACCTATGCGCGGCTCTGCCTCCACCTCATCCGCGACAAGGAACTCCGCGAGCGCCTCCGGCCCGACTACCAGCCGCTGTGCAAACGCCAAGTGTTGTCCGGCAACTACTTCCGGGCCATCCAGCGTCCCGATGTCGAGGTGATCACCGACAAGATCGACCATGTCGACGCCGCCGGAATCGTCACCGTCGACGGCAGGCATCACGATCTCGATGTGATCGTCTTGGCCACCGGATTCCGAGCCCACAACTACATGCGGCCGATCTCGGTCACCGGCCGCGACGGCATCACCATCGATCAAGCCTGGGACTCGGGCCCGCACGCGTTCGCGATGACAAGCATTCCCGGCTTCCCGAACTTCTTCACCATCCTCGGACCCAACAGTCCGGTGGGCAGTATTCACCTGCAGACGGCCGCGGAATTGACGTGCGACCACATCGTGGCGTGGGTCGAAAAGCATGCCCGCGGTGAGATGGCCACCGTCGAGGTGACCACCTCTGCCACCGAACGATTCAACGCCGAGGTGCGCAAGGCGCTGGAACCGACGGTGTGGAACACCGGGTGCCAGAGCTGGTACTTCAAGGAAGACGGCAGTGTCGATCTGTGGCCGTTCGATCTGGCCACCCTCAAGAGTTATCTCGGTACCCCGGACCTGGCGGACTACTCGCTGACCCGTCCCCCCGCCCGATGGCTCACAGAGAGCGACTGAACGCGAGCACGTCGATCGTCTGATCCGCGGCCTCCCGGGTCCCTCGGATGAACTGCGCGTTGGTCTCATCCGGCCCGAGTGCCCACCGCCTCGCGTGCTCCGGAGTCTTCCCGAAACGGATGTGCCGCTTGATGAGTCGTTCCACCCGAACGTCCGCGGGTGTGTCGAGATACCAGATCTCGTCGACGAGTTCGCGAAGTCGGTTCCACGGTTCGTCCGGCGCCAGCAGGTAGTTGCCCTCGGTGATGATCACCGGCGTATCGCTGGGGATGGCGATGGCCCCGGCGATCGCTTCCTCGATGTCGCGGACGTAGTCGGGCGCGTAGACCACGGACTCGGCCCGTACCCGCAGGCGCTGCACGAGGTTGACGAATCCGTGTGCGTCAAAGGTGTCGATGGCACCTTTCCGGTCGGCCCGCCCGAGACGCTGCAGTTCGTTGTTCGCCAGATGGAAGCCGTCCATCGGCACGGTGACCGCCGCGGCATCCAGCCGGTCGATCAGCGCCTGGGAAACGGTGCTCTTACCGCTACCCGGTTCCCCGACCACACCGATGATGATCCGTTCACGCCCCTCACGCAGACGCGCCACATGAGCCAGCAGGTCTGCGATGTCAGCGATCACGACGTGTCCCTTCCGGACGATGTGCTCTGACCTCAGCGGCTGTTCGCGCGGACGGGCAGCGAATCGTCTCGGCGTAGCGAGAAGAAGTAGGGCTTGGCCGAGCCACGCAGGTCCATCAGCCCGAGCACCGTGTCGTCCGAGACGCGACGGAAGATGTCGTTGATCGGCTGCGCGTCATAGACCATCGTGGCGGTGTCGACGCCGCGGTACTGCGTGGTCCGCAACCTCGCCTTCGGCTTCTTGGTCTGCAACAACGGGCGTGCGGCGTTCACCAGTCCGCCGAGTGAGCGGTTCTCCAGCGACGGCAACGGAGCGTTGAGCAGCACGCTCACCGGGAGGCGCTTGGGGTCCAGCGCCCACAGAGCCCTGCCGTCCGCGGTCGGGAACAACAACGGGTGCACGGTCTCCCCGTCGACGAACTGCTTGCCCCACCAGCCACTGGCGACGAGCATGCCGTCCATCGGATGACCGGTCTGCAGTTCCGCGCCGCGCCAGGTGCCGATCATGAACTCTGTCTCGACGGGCTCGGCCGCGTCGAACACCGCGAGGGCCTCCTCGGTTGTTGCGCGCTCGTCTCTGACCATCTGCTCCGCTACCGACATGGACCTCAAGGTAGCGAACCGGTGAGTGATTCGTGCCGGCAGTGGGAACAACTGACATCGGTAGCCTGGAAGTACTGCAGTTGGTTCGTCACGATCGAGAGGCCCCCGATGGAATTGATCCTGTTGATCGCGGTGATCGTTGTGGTGATCGGCATCGTCGCTCTCGCCCGCAACCATGGCTCGACTCGTCGCCGCGCCGACGAAACCCTTCTTGCCGACGCGAAAGCCGATGCGAGACAAGCGATCGAACGGCTCGGCGGGCAGGTCTTCAACCTCGTGGGCTCCAATGGACCGGCCAAGTCCGCACTTGCCGATGCGTCCGAACGTTTCAACGCGGCCGGGTCGCAGATCGAGCAGGCGGCCACCCCCAGACAAGCCGAGCTCGCCAAACAGACTGCGCTGGAAGGCCTTTACTACGTACGAGCCGCCCGGATAGCGATGAACATGGACCCGGGACCCGAGATCGGCACACTGGTGGGCCAGAAGAGTTCGGGTGAAGTCAGCGAGAAGCGGGAGATCGAGTACGAAGGCCGCCGGGTTGCGGCGTCCCCCCAGCCGTCGGACCAGACACCGAACTACTTCCCCGGCGGACGCGTCGCCGGCCGCCCCATCCCCGCCGGCTGGTATTCCGAACCATGGTGGAAGCCGGCCCTGGTCGCCGGCGCTTGGGGCCTGGGATCGGTGCTGCTGTTCAATGCCATGTTCAGCGGCATGGCCGGTGTCGGATACGACGCCCAGGCCTTCGAGAGCGGTTATGGCGACGGATACCAGGACGGTCTCGACGCAGGTAACGGCGGCACCGACCCCGGCGACCCGGGAGACCCAGGCAATTCCGGCGATGCGGGTACCGATTACAGCGCCTCCGGTGACGACTACGGCAACAGTGACTTCGGGGGCAGCGACTTCGGGGGCGGCGACTTCGGGGGCGGGGACTTCGGCGGCTTCTGACCGACCGCGGTTCGACAAGTACGTCCGCTCGATCGTATGGCGAGGATCACAAACTTCGATTTGCTAACGGCTTACCTGCGAAGACCCGGGTTCATGCCCCCGCGTCACGGCCAATTGGTCACGGATCGATAACGGTTAACGCCGTGTTTCGGGTACCGTCGGCGCGGTCGTAAAAGGCCTAGACAAAGGCCATATCAGGAGGTCCCCGATTGGGTAAGCATTCAGCGCCGAAAAGAAGGTCGCGTTCACCTTTCGCTCTGGCAGCTCTCGTACCCATCGGATTGGTCACCGCAGCAGCAACCGCCGAGGCCGATCACCAGCTGACCGACTCCACCAAGCAGGTGGCCGACACCCGTCAGGCCCCGCAGTCGTCGACGCCGGCGCCCGCTCCCGCTCCGGTGGTCGAGCCGGTTGCCCAAGTTGCCGCGCCTGCGCCCGCACCAGCACCGGCCCCTGAGGTGGTTCCCGCAAGCGTCACCAGTGGGCAGATCCCCCGGGTCAATTACGAGGCCTATTTCGCCGCCGGGTCGAAGCTGGCGCAGGAACTACCGGGTTGCGGTATCTCCTGGCAGCTGATCGCCGGAATCGGAAGGGTCGAGTCGACCCACGCGAACAACGGCAAGGTCGGCGACAACGGCGAGCTCCTCGCGCCCATCCTCGGCCCGGTACTCGACGGCAGCCTTGCCGGGAACAACGTCATCCACGACACCGATGGCGGTCAACTCGACGGCGACCCCAACTACGACCGCGCGGTCGGGCCGATGCAGTTCCTTCCCGAAACCTGGAAGAGGTACGCAGCGGACGGCAACGGCGACGGCGTGATCGATCCCCAGAACCTGTTCGATGCCGCCCTGACCACCGGCCGTTACCTGTGCGACGGCGGACTCGATCTGCGTGATCCCGAGCAGCAGGTCGCCGCGGTGCTCAGGTACAACAACTCGATGGAATACGTGTCCGACGTGCGGGGCTGGGCAGCGGGTTACTGAGTCTGGTTCGGGGTGTGGGCCGCTCGCGGCAGTGTCAGCAGCGTGACCACGCTGACCACGACGAGCAGGATCGCACCGACGATGAGGAACGTGGCGATTGCGGCGCCCGGCAGGAACAGCACGATGATGCCCGCGATCACCGAGAACACACCTGACCCGATCAGGAACCACTTCGGCGCGTAGTGCGCACCCGCCAGACCGGCCGCAATTTCCTGCGCTCCCTGGAAGATCCAGCCCACGCCGATCACGATGGCCAGCAGCACCAGCGACTCACCGGGGTTGAACAGGCAGATGATGCCCGCGATCAGCACGATCGCACCCATGATGCCGAAGAACACCCTCATCGAGGTCGGCAGCAGCTTCGCCGAAAACGCCACGGTCAGCCGATACACGCCGGTGAAGATGAGCGTGATCCCGAACAGCAGGGCCACAACCAGCAACGTCGGTTCCGGCCACACCAGGGCCACGATGCCGACGATGATGCCGATGATCGCGCTGGCAATCAGCCCCGCCCGCACGGCATTGCGGAGTTGATCGGGAAAGGACTGAGGGACAAAGGCGTTGGTGCGGGGCGATGTGGGGCCCGTGGCGTTGGTCATGGGGTAGAACTTATAACTCGGACGCCGCCCGGCGCAGGTTTCCGCGTTGACATACGTGACAACGCAGCCATTCTCTGCCGATCACCCCAACGATCGTGCGAATTCATCAACCTGCCGCTTGGCCTCCGAGAGACTGACCCCGGTCCGCTGATGCCAGAGTTTCAGAGCGAGTGGCATCTTCCCCGCCCGGATTGCGTCGGCGATCTCAGGTGGAATGGTTTCGGCGGTCGGCGCCGCCGGTGCCGGCGGCCCGTCCAGGCCCAGCCTGCGGTATAGGTCGTCGATCAGTTCACCCTGTCGCTGCACCTGCCGCCTGAGGTCGGCAATGTCCTGCGCGTCGCTACTCATGACAGCGGACGCTAACAGGGGTCCAGCCCGGCGTCCACGGAAACCAACGGGCACGCGCAGTAGGTGAAGATGATTGGATGACGGCCAATCGATCCGCGCGCATACCTGGCGTCGACATCGCGCGAGCCCTGGCGGTACTGGGCATGTTCGCAGCGCACGTCCTCGACCTCGGCGATCTGCGGTGGGCCGAACCGGAGACGTGGGGTTCGGTGGTCAACGGCCACTCGGCCGTCACCTTCGCAGTGTTGGCCGGGGTCTCGATCGCCCTTGTCACCGGCGGCACCGCCCCTCTCGGCGCCGAACAGCTTGTGGTCGCGCGCCATCAGCTCCTGGTGCGAGCGTGTTGCATCTTCTTGCTGGGCGGCTTGCTCCAGATGCTGGGCACCCCGGTCCTGATCATCCTGGTGATGTACAGCTTCCTGTTTGTCGTCTCGCTGCCCCTGCTGCGGGTCTCGCCGCCCACGCTGTTCGTCGCGGCCGGTGTGGTGGCGTTGGTCATGCCGTTTCTGGTGCCACTCATCCACGCCGCACTCGGGGCGTGGGGATCTCCGTTCAACGCGTTGACCGACATCCTCATCAGCGGCGGATACCCGGGGCTGATCTGGGCGGCCTATCTGCTTCTGGGACTGGGCATCGGACGATTGGATCTCCGGTCGCCGATGGTCGCCCGGCGGCTTGCCGGCTTCGGTGCCGGCATCGCCGTGGCCTCCTACCTGCTCTCCGCGGCGTTGTCGGGTTTCGACGACGGAACGCGTCAAACGCCGTCCCAGTTCTACGCGCCCTTGGAGAACCCGGGTGAAGGCTTCCTGTGGGAATGGGCCGACCTGCAGGCGATGCTGGGCGCCGAACCACATTCGGGCACCCCGTTCGACGTGTTCGGTTCGGCGGGAATCAGCATGCTGGTCATCGGGCTGTGCCTGTTGCTCTGCCGACGGCCCGGACGGTTCAGTTTCCCGCTGCGCGCCACCGGGTCCATGGTGCTCACCGTGTACAGCGCGCACATCGTGGCCATCTTCGTCTTGTGCCGGTTCTCCGAGCGCGGTCGCGACGGGGTGTACCCGTGGCAGGGGCTGCTCACCTGGATCGTCTTCGTCCTGGTCGCGGTCGCATTCTCGACCATATGGATTGCCAGGTACGGTCGCGGTCCGGTGGAAGGTCTCATCTCATCGATCGCCCGGCGGAGCTCGGGTAGTCGCCGAGTACCAGCGCGACCCGGGGTCTGATCGGTACAGTCGAGTCATTGCACTGTCGCCTCCCACCTCCGCCTCCTGCAAGGACCACCGATGCCAGTTCGGCAAGACAGCCTCACCCAGATCGACGGTGGCACTTATGCTTTCATGCATCTCCCCGGCGGCTGGGGCCAGACCAACACAGGCCTGATGGTGGGCGCCGATGCGTCGATGGTGATCGACACGGTCTGGGACACCTCACGCGCGGAGTCGATTGCGCAGGCCTGGCCGGATCTGGTCGGATCGGCGGCCATCACCGAAGCGGTCAACACCCATTCCGACGGTGACCACTGGTGGGGAAACGACACGTTGCCGGCGTCGGCGCGCATCACCACCTCGGCGTCGGCTCTGCACGCCATGAAGGAAGACACCCCACCCGCCGCGGTGGCGCGCTTCTCGAAACTCGGTTCGGTCGCGTCGGCACTGCCCGGGCCGGCCGGAGCGCTGGGTTCCTACATGAGTCGGGTCACCGGAGGGGCTATGCTTCCCACCCGGATCCCCCGGCTGCCGGACCACACATTCACCGGCACCGAGACCATCACCGTCGGGGGACGCACCGTGTTGCTGCGGGATCTGGGTCCCGCCCACACGCCCGGCGACGTCATCGCACATGTACCCGACTCAGGGGTGGTGTTCACGGGCGACCTGCTGTTCATCGGGGCCACACCGGTGATTTGGCATGGCCCACTGAGCAATTGGCAAGATGCTCTCGACCATCTGCTCGGTCTGGACGCGGCGACGTACGTTCCCGGCCACGGCCCCATCTGCGGGCGTACCGAGATCGAGCTGCTCCGCGACTACTGGGACTGGCTCGACCGAGAGGGGCGCGTCCAGTTCGACGCCGGCCGGTCCCCCATCCAGGCCGCGCGAATACTCCTGACCAGCAGCGACTTTCGGCCGTATGCGCACTGGGACTCCCCTGAGCGGATCGTCCTGAACCTGAGCACCCTCTATCGGCTGTGGAAGGGCGAGGCACCGGCGCCGCCCACCTTCGGGCGCCGCGCCCGCGCCTTCTCCGATGCCGGGAAATTGTTACGCGAACGCAGCCGATGAAGATTCGTCGCCTCACCGACCCCGCATCACTTGCCATCTTGCATGAGCCCACCGAGACGTGGATCAGCCTGCGCGCCGCGCTCGATTCCCGCGGCCGACTCGACGAGCTGTCCCACCTGCCTGCAAATCTGCTCGCCCTGCTCGCGACCGGCGAGCGGTCACGGGCCACCGTCATCGACATCGTGGACCGTGCTGCCCGCAAAGGGGTCGGCGTGGCCGTCGACCCAGCGCCGTCGATCCCGTATTACCCGAGTTCGCTGCGATGTTTCCTCGGCTGGGAGGAACACTGGACCAAGGCCGCACACGGTCTGGTGCAACGCAACCTGCCCGCAACCCGCCCGCTGATCCGCGGCTATGAACGGTTGACACACAGGGTGTTTCCGCCGCTGCGCCCCAACTCCGCTTTCTACGACCATCCCGTCTACTACACCGGCAACCACCTCACGGTGATCGGTGATGGTGAACCGATGCCATGGCCGGCATATAGCAACGAGCTCGACTTCGAGCTGGAGTTCGGCATGATCATCGCCCACCCGGTGCGCGACGCCACCCCGGAGAAGGCTGCGGCAGCCATCGGAGGGTTCGTCGTGTTCAACGACTTCAGTGCGCGTGACGTGCAGTGGGACGAGCAACGTCGCGGCGTCTTCGGACCCGTGGTGAAGACCAAGACATTCGGCAGTTCCATCGGGTCCGTGGTGGTCACGGCCGATGAGGTGCTGTCCGAGATCGACCAGCTCGAGGCGACCGTGCGGGTGAACGGCGAGGTGTGGTCGTCCACCAGTACCCACGGATTGCGTTACAGCCCAGGCGAAGTGGTCGCTTACGCAAGTCAGTCGGAGAATCTGCACTCCGGTGAGCTGATCACGTCGGGCACCCTGCCGATGGGGTGCGGCCTGGAATTGGACCGCTGGATCGCGCCGGGCGACGAGGTCACCCTCACCATCGACCGCATCGGTTCGGTCACCAACACGGTGTCAGAACCTGCCTGAGCTCACTCCGGTAGCCAGTGCCTGCCGTGCGCCGGTGGCTGCTCGGTAGGTTGTTCGGCCGGCCGTTCGATCGCCTGGGCAACCGACTCCTTCTCTTGACGCGCCCCCGGTGTCGAGAGCAGCACGGCGACCGCGGTGGTCAGCGGAACAGACAACGCAATCGCGATCCCTCCGACGAACGAGCGCGCCAGTTCCACGGCCACCATGTCGGTGGTGATGAGTGTCGAGAACGACTGCCCCGACACGGAGAACAACAGCAGCAGCGGCAAAGTGCTACCCGCATAGGCGAATACGATGGTGTACACCGTGCTGGCGATGTGGTCGCGGCCCACCCGCATCGCGGCCTTGAACGTGTGCAGGGGCCCGGTCTGGTCCACTGCCGATAGCTCGAACACCGCGGAAGCCTGGGTGATCGTGACGTCGTTGAGCACGCCGAGCGCACCGATGATGAATCCTGCGAGTAGCAGACCGTTCAGCGAGATGGCGTTGTTGTAGATCTGCAGATTGGTGGTCTGTTCCTGAGACAGGCCGGAGATGTGCATGGTCTCGATGGACAGCCAGGACAAGAACGCCGCCACCATGAGCGACGCGAGGGTGCCCAGCAATGCCGCACTGGTGCGCAGACTCACCCCGTGCGCCAGATAGATCACCACGAAGAGGATGGCCGCAGACGACACGATGGCCACCGCCACCGGCGATTCTCCGTCCAGCATGGCCGGCAGGGTGAAGCCGAACAGCACCACGAATGCGAACACCAGGCCGATGACCGACCGAAGGCCGCGCCATGCCGCCACCGCGACGATGGCCAGGACAAACACCGCAGCCCACATCCATATCGACGTGGACCGGGCGAAGTCGAAGAACGAGTAGTTCTCCGAACCGTCCACACTGGCCGCTCGAGACAGCTTGATCGAGTCGCCGACGGCGAGGTCTGGTTGGCCGGGTTGGGGCTTGCCCAGCTGTGCGTCACTGAGGTCGTCGCTCCCGGAGTCCTGCTGCAGTCCGGCCTGCACCCGATTGGTCGGGACCTCGATCAGCGTGTTGGCACCTTTGTTGGGCCCGGATGTCAGTTCCACCGTGTTCTGGATGCACGGGCCGTCTTTGACGGTCGTCACCGTCGCGGCACCGGCAAAAACCTGACCCGCCTGTGAGTTCAGGCAGTCAGCCATCGTCTGTGAGACCACCTGCCCGGTCTCGATCTCCACCGAGCCACCGCCAGACGACTGGAATTGCACCGGTATGTCGTGGTCGCGGTCGCTCGGCCAGAGCATCACCAGACCCGCGACGACTGCGATCGCACACGCCGTCAGCAACCCCACCACGAGTTTGGCGACCGCCGGATGCAGGTCGACGGCCGCGAGACCGTGGTGATGGTGCCGATGGGAATCGCCGGGGTCTTGTGGCTGCGTCACCCGGTCACCTTAGGCAGAAACCACCGCGTTGCCCTACGTGGCCCGATTTGACCCGGATTGCCGTTTCGGCCCGTCTTGCCCGTTTCGGCCCAGCACAGCGGGTCCGGACGGCAAACTGATTGGGTGCTCGACGAGATGCAGCGTGAGGCCACCGAACTGTTCCGGGCAGGCGAGTACACCCATGCGCTCGCCGAGTTCTCGGTACTGCGTGAGATCCGCGCGCGGCGCGAAGGTCCCTACTCGCTGATGTGCCTGTCCAACCTGCACGACGTCATCCGCTGTCTGGTGCATCTGGGCAAGTGGGAGGCGTGCGAACCGCTGTGCCGGGACCTGCTAGCCAAATACATGTTCACCCACGGCCCCACCGACCCCGACACCGTCGACGTTGTCGGGCACATGGCCACCACCTTGTCCGGCCTCGGTCGGCACACCGAAGCCGCAGAACTGTACGGCCGCACCGCGGACGCCCTCGCGGCGGCAGGTCAGCACCGGAAAGCTCTCGGTATGCGTGACGCAGCCGCGGCCGCCTTGGCGCACGCTCCCACCGCCCGGCCCTGATCGCCCGGCTGACCAAGATCACACATCGCATCTCTGGTCTGACCGCGCGCCAACTGCTTAGATACAAGTTGTGTCCATGGACCTGTCGGCCGCCGAGCGCGCCTACCGCGACGTCAAGGGCCGGATCCTCTCCGGTTCACTGGCCGGTGGCGAACTCATCAGTGAGGGCGAGGTCGCCGCAGCACTGGGCATCTCGCGGACACCTGTTCGAGAGGCCTTCCTGCGGCTCGAGACCCAGGGGTGGATGCGGCTCTTCCCCAAACGAGGGGCATTGATCGTGCCGGTGCCTGCCGACGAGGCAGAACACGTGATCGGGGCCCGCCACGCGGTCGAGACCGCCGCGGTCCGCGCGTTGGCGCACACCGACCGGAGCGCGATCGTCGAGTCGCTTCGCCAGAGCATCGGCCGGCTGGAGAGTCTCGCCGAGGCCGCCGAGGTGGACCAGTTCACCATCGAGGACGCCGGTTTCCACCGCTTGTTCGTGCAGGCCGCGAACAATCCGCTGCTGTCCGGCTTCTACGACACCCTGCACGATCGCCAACTCCGGATGACCAGCACGTCGGTGTTGCGCGACAAGGCCCAGATGGAGCGAATCATTAAGCATCACAACGAATTGACCGACCTGATCGAGGCGGGGGACACCGACGGGTTCGCCGCCTCGCTCGCAGCACACCTGGCGGCAGTGCACGATCTGCGCAGGCCTCCGGCATGAGGAACTGGCGCGGCGTGAGCGCCGCGATGTTCGCCATCGCCTGGGGCGGAAACGAGTTCACTCCCCTGCTCGTGTTCTACAAGAGTGAGTACGAGCTGTCCGGTCCCACCGTCGATGTGTTGCTCTTCGCCTACGTCCTCGGGATGATCCCGGCGCTCCTGATCGGCGGGCCATTGTCAGATCGGTTCGGACGCCGGCCGATCATGCGCCCCGCCGCGCTCATCGCCGCAGCCGGATCGCTGGTGCTGGCAGCCGCAGCCGACCAGGTCGCCCTCCTCGCCGTGGGACGCATCCTGTGTGGCATCGCGATCGGCCTGGCAATGGCGGTGGGGACGAGCTGGATCAAGGAACTGTCCGTCGACAACGGCGCCAAGCGGGCCGCGATGAGCTTGACCGCGGGGTTCGGCGTCGGCGCCGGGCTGGCCGGAGTGCTGGCGGAGTGGGGGCCCTGGCCTCACGTGCTGTCCTATGTTCTGAACGCCGGCGTGTGCCTGCTCGGCGCGGTGTGGGTGTGGAATGTTCCCGAAACCCGTCAGAGAGCCACTGCACCGACCCGCCTACGAGATGATCTGAAGATCCCTTCGCTGAGCCATCGCCGGTTCCTGTACGTCGTTGTCCCGTTGGCGCCGTGGGTCTTCGGCGCAGCCATCGGATGCCAGGCCATCCTGCCGACCCTGATGGCACCGAAGGTCGGCGGCGCCCCCATGGCGTTCGCAGCGCTGATCTCCGTGGTGACACTCAGCTGCGGGTTCGGCATCCAGGCCCTCGCCCGCCGCATCGACCGTTCCGACTCGGCGCGGGCCAGTCAGGTGGCTTTGCTCCTGCTCGTGGCAGGCATGGCGTTGGCAGCGCTCGCCTCGGCGATCCTGACCATCTGGGCGGTGCTGGTCGCCGCTGTTGTGCTCGGCGCCGGTTACGGGATCGCCCTCGTCGCCGGACTGTCCGAGGTGCAGCGGATCGCGCAGCCGGGCGATCTCGCCGGCCTGACAGCGGTGTACTACGCCCTCACCTATCTCGGGTTCGCGGTCCCGGCCACGCTGGCGTATCTGCACGACTACATTCCCGGGGTCACCTATCCCTGGATGTTCGGGTTCGGTGCCGTCGCTGCCGCGGCCACACTCGGGATGATCAGTCGTCGGTCGCGCCGTGACCTGCCGTCCGCGTCGCAAGCACCCGCTCCGCTCGCATCGGCCCAGCTCTGACACTATCGATCTCGTGCCCGAACCCCGCAGTTTTTTTGTCCCCGGTGACGACGACAGCACGCTGATCCCCACCAAGTGGTCCAGCAGCGCCTGGGGCCCGGATCAGCTGACCGGTCCCGCCGTCTGTGCTGCGGCGGCACGCGCGATCGAGAGCGATTTCGCCGATCCGGACTTCGTACCCGCCCGGATCACGATCGACCTGTTCAAGGCCGCCCGGAACCGGCCAACGGTTGTCACCACGGCGCTGGTCCGCTCGGGTCGACGCATCATCGTCGCGGACGCCGAGGTCCGGCAGGACGACGTCACGGTCGCACGTGCCACGGCGGTGTTCCTGCGCCGTTCCGCGCCGCCCCCCGGCGCCGAGTGGCAGCCGTCGGGCACATTCAGCCCGCCCGCAGACGAGTCTGACGACAACACGCTCCGGTATCCGTGGATTCAGTCCGACGGCACCGACTGGACGCGGGATATCGGCGGTCACCAGAACGCCTCGCGCAAACGCGTGTGGAGCACCGCGATGCGCGTGCTGCCGAACGAACCCGCCTCGCCGTTTGTCCACGCGGTGCAGTCCGCGGAGTCGACAAGTCTTGTCACCAACCTGGGCACCGACGGAATCGGCTACATCAACTGTGACCTCACCATGGCGTTGTCGCGCATGCCCGAGGGCGCCGAGCTCGGCATCGAGGCGGACAGCCACATCACTGCCGACGGGATCGCCGTGGGAACCGCCACCCTGTACGACCGGAAGGGTCCGTATGGGACCGGGATGGTGACCGCAGTGAGCAACCCGGCCGCGCAGATCGACTTCTCCAGCAGGTCCCGCTTGGTATAAACCATGTCCTGGGGCGCGAGAAAGGGGCTGATCATGGACGCGATGACGCTGGCGAACGGGACCGTGCTGGGCGTTACCAAGGTCGGAGAAGGACCGGTTGTGCTGCTCAACGGCGGCCTGGGGATGCCGTCGATGGTGTGGGACATCTGCGGGCTCGCCCCAGCCCTCGCGGACGCCGGTTTCACCGTGATCAGCTACAACGCGCGCGGCCTGGCTCCGTCCTCGGCGCCGCCTTCGCCCTACTCTGTGGCCGACCTGGCTGATGACGCCGCGGCACTCCTCGACCATTTCGGCATCGACGACGCACTCGTCGTCGGATATTCGATGGGCTGCTACACAACTCAGTCCATGCTGCGCAGCCGCCCCGAATTGGTCAGGGCTGCAGTCCTGTTCGCCGGACTGCAGCCCAGCCCGATCGGTGCACTCGTCGGCGAGATGGAACTGAGCCTCATCGAGCAGATCGGCGAGATACCTCGGGCAGTACTGGTTTTCGAGCAACTGATGACCACATTGCACACCACGTTGCTGCAGGACCCGGCGACCGTGTCGGGCTGGCGGGACATGCTCAGCGGTTCCGATGGAGGCTGGGCGAGCCCTGATGGCTTCACCGGCCAGCTGACCGCATCCTACGAGTGGATCAAGTCCGGCGAGCCACTGCCCGAGCACCTGGCCGCCATCGATGTGCCAACCCTGGTGTTGGCGTTCGAACACGACCTGTTCTTCCCGCCCGAGCTGTCCCGAGCCACTGCGGCCCGCATCCCCGGTTCGGCGTTCGTCCAGATCGACGGCGCCGGCCACGGCGGGTTGTTCACCGGTCCCGGTGACAGCGTCGAGCGGATCGTCGAGTTCTGCCGTCAGCACGCAGGCTGACGGCCCGATCAGATCTGCTCGCCGTCCCATTCATGGTCGTGCATGAAACCTTCTGCCAAACCCACGCGATACTTGAGTGAGTTCGTGAGGATATTGCTCAAGGCGAAGGGGATGCCCAAAAAAGGACCGATGTCGTCGCGTCGGGTGATGATCTCGTCCGTATGGCGGAAATCCCGAGCGAACCCGCGCAGCGTGTTGCCTTCGAGTGCAGATTTGCGCCAGCCATAGAGGAGCATTCCGGGCCCCACCATTTTGCGAACGTCGGGGTCGGGAGTGATCACGTCGTCGTTCTCGGCGAAGAATGCGCGGTCGACTCTGTTATGGGGTTCGAACATCAAGATGCCACTTGTAGAACGCGGGTTGCATTCAATGGTGAACAAACCCCGCTCCGGGTGTTCGATGAAGTCGAATCCGATTTGACCGGTGAAATTGATTTCTTTCACCCGTTCGGTCACCCAGTCGGTGATTCCGGAATGTTCCACCGGCTCGTAACTGAGGCACGACTGACCATTGATTGCATATCGCACAGGGTAGATCGCATGTGCGTAGACCCGCCCTTCGTGGCACACCGAATAGGTGCAGTACTTGTCGCCTTTGAGCCACTCTTGCGCCAGCCAAGGATTGAGCGGATCAGATGTGAGACCGTCCGGTATTTCTCCTGGATTCACTTTATAAACCTGCTGTGAACCTCGCGAATAAACCTGCTTCAGCGCAAATGGACTTTCGAAATCCAACGCAGCCAACTCGGCCTCATCACGGACCTGTGCGTACTTGAGGGTGGGCACGCCCAGGGTCTCCAGCAGCACTTGGTACTCGTATTTGTTGTGCAGTCGGTTTTCCGTCAGGAAATCTGAGAGCAGCAGTCGACACTCGGGTGGGAACTGATCCTGCGCCATCGCAAGGATGTCGGTCTCTTCGTGGATCGGTATGACGAGGTCGATCGATTCAGCCCGCACAATACGCGCGATTTCGTCCACATATTCGCGCGGCTCGAACTTGGGCCGCGGTACCCGGAACACTTTTTGCACTGAATTCGAGAAGCGCGTGATCGGAAATGGAATCGAATCGGCGATGAATACATTGTGCCCGCCGGCATTCATCAATCTCGCGAGATCAAGGGTGAGAAATGAACGCCCGAAAGTGATGAGAACATTTTTTCCGCTGCGAGTGCTCATCGCGCCTCGCTGCCGAACCGAAGAATGGCTTTCACCAGCGACATGGTAGCTTATATTCGCCGTCGGACAGGCGCCGGGTGGGCCTAAATATTCCGGGCGGCGACGGAGGGTGTCGGGGTGTTCCTGATCGGTGTCTTGTTCGCCAGCGCGGCGGCCGTGGCCTACGGTCTGTCGACCGTGCTACGCGCCCTCGGGGCCCGCAAGGCGGCAGTTGCGGCTCGCGAGCACGACCGAGAACATCAGCTGACCACCGAAGGTGGCCCCTCGGTTTCCTCGACGGTCGACACCTTCAAGACCCGAGAGTTCATCCTCGGTACGTCGCTCGTGGTGATCGGCTTCGGCGCCGGCGCGGTGGCCGCTCGATTCCTTCCCCTCTTCCTGTCGCAGACGATCGTCTCGGCCAACCTCATCGTCACCGCCCTCGTCGGCACCGCCGTGTTGGGGATTCGGCTGCACGGTCGCGACTGGGTCGCGATGTGCGTTGTGGTGGCGTCACTGTGTGCGCTCGGGTTGTCGTCGTCGCATGAAGGCGGCGGCGGCGAACAGCGCAGCTTCCACTACGGCCTGCTTTTCGCCACCTGCGTTCTGGCCGGACTGGCGCTGCTCGCTGTCTACAAGCTCGGCAAGCGTGGCGCGATTGTCGGCGGGGCTGCCGCAGGCCTGCTGTTCGGTGTCATCGCGATCTCGGTCCGCATCCTGCGCGGGATCGATCCGTTCGACATCGTCACCCTTCTCACCGACCCCGCAGCGTGGACCATCGCCATCGCCGGTGCAGTCGGCTTCTACGTCCACACCGTCGCCTTGCAGCTCGGTCAGGTCAACGGCGTCACCGCCGTGCTCGTGGTCGGCGAGACTGCCGGCCCCGGCATCATCGGCGTGGTCTTCCTGAACGACAGCGCAAAGCCCGGCCTGGCCTGGCTTGCCGTCATCGGGTTCATCGGCGCCGTGGTGGGTGCAGTCCTGGTCGCGTTGTACAGCTCCGTGGACGCCGACCACTTCGGCGAGTCCGACACGGACAACGGCGGCTGGCGCCTGCGCAAACGTGGCAACGCGGACAGCCTGGGCACCGGAGACGACTTGGGCAAGGGCGACTCCCACACCTCGGCGACGACCGCTCCAACGGACAGACCAGATCAAGGCAATCCACCGAGTCAGCCAGAGCGGACAGATCGGTCGCACAGTCAACGCAGTCGACGCACCACCTGACCCGCGTCCGAACCTTCCACTGCCCGACCTTGAACACGGCACGTCCTCCACGCGACAGCGACGTTCACGCGTCAGATCGGTTACGCCGCGGAGTGTTCGCACTATGGAGTTGTCAGGGTGCGTCCGCGGTCCCGGCGATGCGTCGGGTGCGGTGTTTTGCGGTGCGGTCTTGGTTCGCGTGAGTCAAGCAGCCTGAGTCAGGCTGCGAGGGTGAGGGTTCGGCGGTTGTAGGCCGGTAGTGGTTGTCGGGTGGGGTCGATGTCGGTGGGTGGAATGAGCCAGGGGTGGCGGTCAGCGCCCATGATGATGTCCCAGTCGGTGTGGTGCACGGCCCGATGGCACGTCCGACACAGCAGACACCCATTACCGAGGGTCGTGGGCCCACCGTCGGCCCAGTGCACGATGTGATGGCAGTCCGACCAGGTCGCCGGTGCCCCGCATTTGATGCAGCAGGTATCGCGGAGCAGGATCGCTTTGCGCACTGGTCCAATGAACAAACGCTTGGGTGGGCTCAGGTCGATCGGCACCTGCTGACCGTCCAGGGTGATCGAGGTGATCACCGCATCACACGCAGCTGCTGCGGCGGTCGCTTCGGTGACCGGACCCATCCACCGCAACTCGGCTCGGTCGGGATGATCAGCCGGAACCGTCACCATGACTTCGGTTTTCGGCGCCGATATCAGCGTTTGCCCACCGCCACCACAATCAAGAAGTTGATGCAGAGCGTCCGCCCGCCGCTGCGACGCTGTGCGGGAATCTCTGCGACCGTCGGGTTCAGGTCGGGGCCGCGACCACACATCCAGCGCGGACAACAGTTTCTCCCCGGTCACCGCATCCACATCGAAGGTCCCTGCCAGTCGACCATCTGTGGTGACCCCATAATCGAATCGGTTCAGTGTGGTGTCCTCGGCCGCAGGCACACCACCATGTTCTCCGGCGACCTCATTACCCACCGCCCGGGCGATCCGCCCGATCTCCGCGGGTGGTGCACCAGACATCGCATGAGCGAGCAGTTTTCGCTCAACCTCAGATCTGAACGCCTCGCTCATCTCGCCCGCGATCCGGCCGCGAACATGACCGACTCCTCTGACCACTGCGTCGACGTGCTCGGCGGAGAGGAATCCGTCCCCAAAGTATCCGGCCGTACGATCCAACCCCCGCTGACCCGACCCCGATCCGTAACCATCGTGCCGCCGCCACCGGCGCAGCACCATTGGCCTGCAGCAACTTCGACGTCGTCGATCCGGACCGTTTGGCCAACCCCAACCGGTCGATGAGCGCCGCACCGGCCGCCAACCGCGCCTCCACAGCATTACGCAACGTGATCAGATCTTTCACCACGCCCACTACACCCGCCGGATCATCAGGAAACACCACACCGATGACCTCATCCACCAGATCACCAACAGCCATCACCACACCCCCTCTGAGACAACAACATCGGGACAACAACACTGGGACAGCCGACCGAAGTATTTGGCGTAGTCCCACGTATCTCAGAGTCAGGTCTTGCGGACGATCAGCGTGCTACCAATCTAGCCAATCGAACATACGTTCGTATGTAGATCGTTTGGATGAATCGTTTTGACACCCTCCCGCGTCCAACCTTCATGTGGGTGAAAGTCAATCTCTGGGATCGTTCGGGCGTGCTGACCAGCCGCTCCGGGCCGGCATCACAACGGCTGTTCGGTCGCCATCAGACCGGCAATGATGGCGGCGCACAATCGTTCTCGATCGTCGGCAGTGATGGCGGTCGCGATCAACTGATGCACTTGCCCGTCGATGGAGGCCGCCAGCAGGCGGGCTTGCAGAGGTGCGTCCGCAGATGGCGTGCCGGTACGGATGAGGTGCGGCACGAGTCGCGCGGTCATATCAGCGGCGAGGGCCGTGAACGCCTCGACCAACTCGGGAGTTCGCGGTGCGTGTTCACGCAGGACCGCAAAGGTGCGGGGATGACTGCCGTTGAGCCGCACCACCATCTCGACCATTGTGGTCACCATCTCGATGCGATCCGGCGCCATCGTGTCGAAGCGGTCGCACAGGTTTGTGAGGGCTTCGCGCGACTCTTCGAGGTGCCTCCACGCCAGTGCGGCCATGATCGCGTGCTTGTTCGGGAAGTACTGGTAGAGAGAACCGATCGACACTCCGGCTACATCAGCGATGCGGTTGGTCGTCCCGGCTGCACCTTCATTGTCGAAAACGCGAGTAGCTGCCTCCAGGATCACGTCAACCATGAAGCGAGATCGGTCCTGAACAGGCGTTTTCCGGGCACGGCTCATGAGGTTTCAATGCGAGTTGTCACGGCCTCGACCTCCGTTGATGCTCAAAAGGTGAACGAAGTCGAATATAGCGACGTTGCCGAATACGCCCGGTTCCTTCCGCAGCGCTATCGGGCATCGATGCAGACACCGGTCGCCACGTGGTGGTCGTGGAATCGTCATGTCGTGCACGTGGCAAGGGCGCAGGACCCGTCTGCGCCGGCACGAGTGCTGATCATCCACGGAGCGGGCGGCCATTCTGGTGCGCTGTGGCCATTCACCGCGGTAGCGACCCGGGGCGACGCAGACGTACTGGCACTCGATCTTCCGCTGTATGGACGCACCGAGACCGCCGACCCGGCGAAGGTCCGCTACCGCGACTGGATTGATCTGCTGTGCGACTTCGTGACGGAGGAGACCCGGACCGATCCGAGACCCCTGGTTTTGTTCGGCGCAAGCATGGGCGGCATGCTGGCCTACGAAACGGCCAGCCGCACAGGCACTGCCGCAGCTGTGGTTGCAACCTGTCTGCTCGACCCGACAGACCGCTCCGCTCGAGGAGCCGCATCGCGCTGGGCGCCTCTCGGCATGAGCGCTCCACACACGCTCCCCCTGTTGTCACGATGGGCGGGCGACGTGATGGTGCCGATTCGATGGACGGCCCGGATGAGCGCCATGAGCAACAACCCCGAACTGACCCGGCTGTGCGCGGCAGACCCCCGAGGCGGTGGCGGTCGCGTACCGCTCGGATTCCTTTCCGACTGGTTCACCTACCGACACACTGCACCGACGCAGTACGGCGGCCCCGCGATCACCTTGGTACATCCGGGAGCCGACCGCTGGACCCCGGCCGCGCTCAGCGAACGGTTCCTGGAGAAGGTGCCCGGCCCGAACACCGTTGTCCGACTGACCAATTGCGGACACTATCCCATCGAGGAACCCGGCCTGACCCAACTCGAAGAGGCCGTCCGCGCGGTGATCGATTCAGTGGCCACATGAGGCCGCCGCCCCGAGCTGTCGAACGGTTGAGCACCTCACACCGACTGCGGGACCGGCGATCGTTCTCTTCGGGCGATCAACCCCTTGTCCACAACATCGACGCCCACCACGACAACAGCGGCGAGCCCCCATCCGAGGAGGATGTCGAGCACATAGTGTTCGGCCGTGTAGACCAACGTGAAGGCCATCGCAACGGCATAGCCGAGGAACAGCGTTCGCCCGAGTGCACGCACGCGTGGCCACATGAACAGCGCCAGGAACATAGTCAACCCCGCATGCAGCGACGGGATCGCGGCAACAAGATTGGCTTTCGCCTGGCCCAACTGGAGCAGGTTGGACGCGGCGTGGATGTCGAGCACTTCCCACCCGCGCGCGGAGATGCGTTCGACGTAGGGCTGGGCGCCCGCGTTCTGCGGCTCCAGCTCCCCGAGCAGTCCGCCATCATCGGCATAGAGCTGATTCATACATTCGGGTGCGCGCGGATAGTCCGCGACCTGCTCCGAGGTGCACCGGGCGGCGGCCCATGGCGGCGCGGCGGGAAGCAGGGTGTACCCCACCAGCGCCACAAACGTCATGATCAGGAAGCCGGCCGCGTACCGTCGCCACGCGTGGCGATTGCGCAGCCACAACACAGCGGCAGCCGCATACGGGATGATGAAGTACGACATGTAAACGACGCTGGTGAAGACCTCCCACCAAGGCGTGTCGGGTTGCTTCAGACGTTCTTGCAACCACACCGTCGGATTCACCCCGAACAACATGTGGTCGAAGTCTGCGGCGAGCGACCAGTGCGTCGGCATCCCCATCCACTGGGCGATGTTCCGGGTGAAGTCGTAGAGCAGGAGTATCCCCGCGAACGGCAGCCAATCGATGATCACCGTGGTGACCCGTCGCCGCCCGATACTCGCTGCGGCCAGACCCAGGCACATCAGCAAGATCAAGCGCGTCCGGTCGAACGCGAGGCCGAGGAAGATCAGATGCGCCACGACGACGCCCAACCACAGGGTTGTCGCAACCCAGCGCCACACCCGCAGATTGCGCCACCAAGGCATCGGCAACCGGTCCACAGCGCTGTCCGACGCCACGTCGGACCGCTCGACCTCCTGTGTGCTCATCGTCGAGGCCCCCGCATACGCATTCGATACCCGCTGTTCGCCCAGAATTCGCAGAATGTTCCCACCAACAACCTAGGCGAAGTCTGCCGGATCTTGCCGGATGAAACCGGTGAACACATTTCGTGGTCTGAGTCACACTGAACGTGGACGGAACAGATCAAGCCGGTGGAGGTTACCCGCGTGCCCAACAAGTATCTGCGATACGGCGACCAGCGCTACATCATCAACAACGAGGCCGAGGCGCGGCTCAATCGCACACTCGAGGCGGTCTACGCCGATGGCAGCCGTGGGCACCAATGGCTGAACCTCTACCGCGACTCCGCGGCCCCATGCCGACTGCTCATCGCCACGGGCGTACCCATCAGCATCGAAACCGAACTCTGCCTCGACGACTGAGATCCGAGACGGCCCCGGAAACCCCCACGGGTGAGCGATAGGGTTCGGGCTGTGTCCGTGGCCCCTTCTGCAGATGACGAGGTCATCTACCGGACCACGCAGCTGATCACCTACCTCGGCAACAAACGACAGCTGCTCGGCATGGTCGACGACGCACTGGCGTCGGTCCAACAACGGCTCGGCCGGCCGTTGGTGACACTCGACGCGTTCTCGGGTAGCGGCGTGGTGTCCCGGCTCGCGAAGGCCCGATCCGACGTCGTGATCAGCAACGACCTCGAGAGCTACGCGCGCGTCATCAGCGAATGCTATCTGACCAACAAAGGCGAGATCGATGACGAGGCGATCCGGTCCGCCGTCGCCGAGATCAACGCCGAGGTCGAATCAGGTTTTCGCACAGACGGTTTCATTGCCCGCCACTACGCGCCCGCCGACGACAGCCGAATCGCGCGAGGCGAGCGGGTCTTCTACACCACGGACAACGCCCGTCGGCTCGACGCGTACGTCGCGCTGATCCATGCCCGGCCGCAGCCGATGCGGTCGCTGCTCCTCGGACCACTGCTCTCGGCTGCGTCGGTGCACGCCAACACTTCCGGGGTGTTCAAGGGCTTCTACAAAGACCGCGGAACGGGCCTCGGGAGGTTCGGCGGCACCGCCGCCGACGCCTTGGGCCGCATCACCCGACAGATCGTCCTCACGCCACCGGTCTTGAGTGCTCACCACGCCGAGCGTCAGATCCTGCAGGCCGACGCCGGCGATCTGCCCGACCTCATCGGGCCGGTGGACGTGGCGTATCTCGATCCCCCGTACAACCAGCACCCCTACGGTTCCAACTACTTCATGCTCAACCTGATCGCCGAGAACCGGGAGCCCGCGCAGATGAGCCGCGTATCGGGCATCCCCCGCGACTGGAATCGCTCGGGGTACAACGTGCGGTCCACCGCCGGCCCGTTGCTGGCGCGTCTCATCGACGACCTCGACACCAGGTTCGTCCTGATCTCCTACAACAACGAGGGATACATCTCGCCGGAACAGATGCGTGAGATCCTCGCCGATGTCGGACCGGTCACCGAGATCACGCAGCGCTACAACACCTTCCGGGGCAGCCGAAACCTCGGCGGACGGAACACCCACGTCACCGAGCACCTGTATCTGGTCGAGAAGATCTGACCGGCCGACCGGTGGGCCCGATTTCCCGTAACGTCGGTGCGGTGCGAAATGTGCTGCAGTCGGTCCGCAATCAGGTCCTGTCGCGGGTGGACAAGGTGATCGAGCCGTACCCGGTACGCGACCTCCCCGACGGGCACATGGTCCATCTGCCGGGACGTGGATCGACGTTCGTCACCGACTCCGGACCCAAGGACGCGCCGGCCATCTTCTTGCTCCATTCGGTCCTCACCACCGGTCTGCTGTGCTGGTACCCGCTGATCCCCCAGCTGAACCAGGAGTTCCGGGTGATCACCCTCGACCAACGCTGGCACGGCCGCGGTATCCGCAACAAGCCTTTCGACCTCGACGACTGCGCAGACGACGTGGCCGCGCTTGCCGACGTCCTGGGCATCAACACCTTCACGGTCGCCGGCTTCTCGATGGGAGGCGGTATCGCGCAGTTGGTCTGGCGGCGGCATCCAGACCGGGTCACTTCAATGGTGCTGTGCTCCACCGGGCCATTCTTCGGCAGCCACGACCCTCAGCGGCAGACCAACATGTCGAACATCGGCAGGTTGATGAAGGTGATCCATCCACCGCATGTGCAACCCCAGGCCGCCAAACTCGACGACCGTTCGGTGCCCGACACCGTGTGGGCGCTACGCCAATTCCTCTCGACCCCGGTGTCGCGGCTGGGCACCCTCGGAGACGGTATGAGCTACTTCGACTCTCAGCAGTGGCTGGGCGAGATCGATGTGCCCACCGCAGTCCTGCTCTCGCTGAAGGATCGCGTGATCCCGTTGTGGCGCCAACAACTGCTGACCGACAACATCCCCGGCGTACTCACCGTCGAGGTGAACGGCGGACACGCGTGCTGCGTGCTCGAAGCCGACGAGTTCATCCCGAAGTTCCTGGACGCAGCACGGCGCGTCACCGCACACGTGAAGGAGACCGCCCCGGTCTAGGCCCGCAGCATCAAGGGCTCACGGATCGCAGGCTTCGAGCAGCGCCTTCACCTCGTGTTCAAACGCCCGCACCAGCGGCCACGGGTCGGGCACGTGCTCTTTGCAGGCGATGGCTCCGATGTTGAGGTGCCCGTTCTGCGAGAAGACGGTGATGTTGACGCCCGAGCCGTGGAACACCGGCCCGAGCGGGTACATCGCGTCGATCTTGGCGCCGAGGTAGTACAGCGGGAAGTCGGGCCCGGGAACGTTGGAGATCACCAGGTTGAAGACCGGCGGATGATGTTCGGCCAGTTCGTTCGACGAGTACAGCTTCATCGCCAGACCCATCGTCGCAGGAGGAATGAACTGCGCCCAACCACGCAGGAGATTGGAATCCATCGAGCCGTGATGGTCCTTCGACTTGCGTACCTGCTCACCGATCGTCGTGATGCGTTCCACCGGATCGGCCACGTTCGTGGCCAACTTGGTGAACATACCGGTCACCTTGTTGGTTCCCTGCGTGACCAGGTCGTCGTCGTTGTCGCCGTGCACCGACACCGGGACCATCGCCACCAACGGCTGTTCCGGGAGCTCACCACGGTCATCGAGGTAGTTGCGTAGCGCACCGGCGCACACGCTGAGCACCACGTCGTTGAGCTTGACCTCGAAGTGATCCTTGATCCGCTTGAGGTCGGTGAGCGACACCTGTGTGTAGGCGATGCTGCGATGCGGGGTGATCGACTTGTTGAACGGTGTCCGTGGAGCCCGGAACGGGGCCGGCATGGCCTCACCACGCAGTGCTCGCGACACCCACTCGAACGGGACCTGCGCGGTCTTGGGCAACAGGCGCGCGAAACTGAGCGGCCGCCTGGCGATCTGGAGAGCGCCGTCGGCGGCAAGGCCGATCAGCGAGGAGTCGCCTGCGGTGTGGGACAGGGAGACCTCGTCGAGTTCCGGCGGTTCCGGTGTGAGAGTGCACAATTGCGCCAGCAGGTCCGAGGCGGTCACGCCGTCGACACCGGCGTGATGCATCCGGAGCAACACCGCGATCTTGCCGTCGGCCAGCCCCTCGATGACCCACATCTCCCACAACGGCTTGCTGCGGTCCAGTGGAACCCCGGCGATATGGGCACAGAAATCGGCGAGCTCCTGCTGACCGCCGGGCGCAGGCACCGCCACCCGGTGCACGTGCCGCTCGATGTCGAAGTTGCGGTCCTCGACCCACACCGGATGGTCGAGGTTGAGGATCGAGTCCCGTACCTTCCGGCGAAACGTCGGCAACGCCCCGATCCGTCGTTCCAGCTCGTCGCGCATCTTCGCGAACGAATAGCCCCCTTGCACCGTCTCGGGATCCAGCTCGATCAACCCGATGATGTGCATCAACTGCGACCGCGTCTCCAGATACAGGAAGGACGCGTCAAGACCACTCAACCGTTCCACGTCTAACACCTTTCGAAGAAAAGTTGCTCCACCCCATTGACCAGTCCCACTCTGCTCGCACCGGCAGAGAAATACCTGTGGTTCAGCGATAAGGGCAGACGCCATAAGGTGGACGCATGCGCATTGGTGCCCACGTACGACAAGACAACGATCCCATCGGCAGAGCCGAAGAACTCGGCGCCGAGGTGTTGCAGATGTTCGTCACCGATCCACAGGAGTGGGGCAAGCCTCACCCGCACCCCCTCGCCCAGCAGATCCGGGACTCCCCGATCGACGTCGTGGTGCACAGTTCGTACCGCATCAACGTCGCCAGCCTCAACAACAGGTTGCGGATGCCGTCGCGGCAGGCGGTCATCAACCAGGCCCAGGCGGCCGCCGACCTCGGCGCCTTCGGGCTGGTCGTGCACGGTGGACACCTCCGCGACGACGAAGACGCGGCGACCGGATACGAGAACTGGCGCAAGCTCTTTGAGCGGGCCGCCGACAAGGGCGGTTTCCCCGTCCCGATCCTCATCGAGAACACCGCCGGCGGTGACAACGCGTTGGCCCGCAGCCTCGAGAACATCGAGCGCCTGTGGGAGGCCGTCGGCGATTTCGACAACGCCGGCTTCTGCCTCGACACCTGTCACGCGTGGGCCGGGGGCGAAGACCTCGTGGACATCGTCGAACGGGTCAGGGCGATCACCGGCCGCATCGACCTGCTCCACCTGAACAACTCCCGCGACGAGTTCGACTCGGCCCGCGACCGGCACGCCAACCTCACGTCCGGTCACATCGACCCCGACGTCCTCGTCGCCGTCGCGAGGGCCGCCGACGCGCCGGTGATCCTGGAGACTCCCGAAGAGGGTCTCGCCGACGACGTGCAATACCTACGCGAAGCCCTCAGCTGAGGACCTACCGCTCACCGGTCACACCGTGGATCTCGTTGCGGATGGCCTGCATCCGCTGATCGAGCACGTTGGCGGTTCCGGCCGCCACGGTCAGTTCGTCGAGCAGGTGAGCCGGCACGGTGCGGTCGTACTTGTAGTAGATCTTGTGCTCGAGGCTCGCCCAGAAATCCATGGCGATGGTCCGAACCTGTAGTTCCACCTTCACCGGCAACTGGCCGGTACTGAGGTTCACGGGCGTCTCGACGATGGTGTGCAGGCCGCGGTAGCCATTCGGCTTGGGCTCTGCGATGTAGTCCTTGGTCTGCAGTGTCCGCACGTCGGGTTGCGCGCAGAGCAGCTCGGTGAGCCGGTACGCATCAGAGATGAAGCTGCAGGTCACACGCACGCCTGCGATGTCGTCGAGACGGTTTGCCAGCGATTCGGGGTCCACCGGGATGTCGCGGCGTCGGGCCTTGGCCAGCAGGCTCTCGGGGGTTTTGACGCGCGAGCTGATGTGCTCGATCGGGTTGTAGTCGTTGAGGTAGGCGAACTCGTCGCGCAGGATCTCGATCTTCGTGACGATCTCGTTGATCGCAAACTGGAACGGCAGCATGAACTTTCGCAGACCGTGACCGATCTCGATGAGATCAGCCGGCGCCAGATCACGCTCGACGCCTTCGGCGGTGAGCCATCGGACCAGCGGTGTGTTCGCGTGGCCTGGCTCATCTCGTCCGGGCAGATCAGTGCGGTCGGTCAGGTCGGTCATGTGTCCATCGTGCCTGAGCCGTGCGGCATACTGACCCACATGCGGTTCGGGGAGGATCCGGCATCATGACCGTCACACCGCAATCACCGGAATTGCGTCGCGAACTCGGACTCGGCGATGCGGTTGTCACAGGACTCGGCGCGATGCTCGGCGCGGGTATCTTCGTCACCCTTGCCCCAACCGCGGGCGCTGCCGGATCCGGTCTGCTGATTGCGCTGGCCATCGCCGCCCTTGTCGCCTACTGCAATGCGAATTCGTCGGCGCGACTGGCTGCCGAGTACCCGTCGGCAGGCGGGACCTACGTGTACGGCCGTGAGCGCCTCGGCATGTTCTGGGGTTACCTCGCGGGCTGGGGTTTTGTCGTCGGCAAGACCGCGTCGTGCGCGGCGATGGCACTGACCGCCGGTTTCTATTTGTGGCCCGAGCACGCACACGCCGTTGCGGTCGCGGTGACGCTGGCACTGACCGCGGTCAACTACGTCGGAATCCAGAAGTCGGCGTGGGTGATCCGGCTACTCGTTGCGGTTGTGCTGATTGTGCTCGTGTCCGTGGTGGTCGCGGTCGCGGCCTCACCCGATGTCGACGCCGCACGCCTCGATCCCACATCGGGTCTGTCGGCGACCGGTCTCCTCGAGGCCGCGGGCTTGTGGTTCTTCGCGTTCGCCGGTTACGCCCGCATCGCCACCCTGGGCGAGGAGGTGCGCGATCCGGTCCGCACCATCTCGAGGGCGATCACGATCGCACTGGCGGTGGTTGTGGTGATCTATGCGCTCGTGGCGGTGGGGGCGCTGGCCGTCATGGGCGCCGATGCACTCAGCGACTCGAACGCCCCGCTTGTGGACGTGGTGCGCGCTGCGGGCGCGCCGGCCCTGGTCCCGATGGTCACCATCGGCGCGGCCCTGGCTGCGCTCGGCGCGCTGCTCACCTTGATCCTCGGGGTTTCGCGGACCACGCTCGCGATGGCTCGCGACGGCCATCTGCCCCGTGCCCTCGCCGCGGTCCATCCCCGCTTTCACATTCCCCATCGCGCCGAGGTGGTCGTCGGGATCGTCGTCGCAGTGCTGGCCGCGACGTTCGACGTACGCGAGGCCATCGGATTCTCCGCATTCGCCGTCCTCATCTACTACGCCATCGCAAATCTGAGCGCTCTCACTCTCGAGGAGCCACGGGAGTGGTGGCGTAAAGCTGTTCCGGTGGTCGGGCTGATCGGCTGCCTGGTGCTCGGATTGAGCCTGCCACTCACCTCGGTGATCGCGGGGGTGGGCGTTCTCGCTGCCGGCGCTGCGCTCTATGGGCTGCGGTTGCTCCGCCGCCGGTCAACCGCAGATCACTGATCGCCCGCGCAGTGGCGCAAATCATCTTTTCTCTTCGACACAGCGTTTGTGCGTCGTGGTATGCAGATGTATATTTGAGTTGTTACTGGTGAGTAACTTAGCGTGCAACGAGCCCACGGGCGCTCACTCGCCACTCTCAACGGCAGTTTTACGATTGCAAAGGATTCTGCAATGGGGCATTACAAGAGCAATCTCCGCGACCTCCAGTTCAACCTCTTCGAGATGTTGAAACTCGATGAGGTCCTCGCGAGTGGTGAGTTCGGCGATCTCGATCGC
>NZ_JNYV01000012.1 GCF_000717275.1 Kitasatospora arboriphila | reverse complement strand
CTGGTCACCGAGCTGGGTGATCGTGATGAGCATCTTGGCACCCGAGTCGGTGAGCTGCTTGGCGATCTCGGGCGCGGTGAACAGCGCGTTGACGGTGGTTGCAGTGGCGCCCGCACGCAGGATGCCGTGGAACACGAACGCGAACGCCGAGGTGTTCGGCGACAGCAGTGCAACCTTGTCGCCCACCTCGATGCCACGCGCCGCCAGGGCTCCGGCGAAGGCGTTGATCCGGCCGATCAGCTCGCGGTAGGTGGTGCCCTCGGTGGCGCCGGCGTCGATCAGCGCGGTCCGATCCAGGTCCTCCTCGCTGATCGACCCTCGCTGATCGACCCGAACAACGTCTCGTAGATCGAATCCTCGGAGATCTCCACAGGGGGAAAGGGACTCTTGAAACTCATGATTCTTCGGCCTCCGGCATTGTTGACACAACAAGTGCCGATACTGTTTATCGGCGTCTGCGACTTAGGGGCATATCTAACGGGGACTGTTTTCTTATCGGTTCTATTTGGCCAAGAATCGGCGGACGAAGCGGTGAGAATTATGACGATGGGTAATGTTGGCCTCCGGCTTGGCAGCTGCATCGCCAACTTCGCCTACTTCTTACCGGCTCGTTCGCCCAGTTTGGCCTGTTTTTCCGCAGCCGCTTTGCTCAGCGACGCGGTGCGTTCAGTAGCGACCTCGGCGAGCTCGCCGGCGCGTTCTGTGACGACCTCGGCGATGTGCGACGCACGACCGGCCAGGACACCGGCCGTTGTCGCACTGGCGGCGGTCGACGGCAGCACCGCGGTGACCTTGTCACTCGCGATGGCTGCTGCCTTGCGTCCGCGCCATGCCAGCGAAGGCTTCCCTTCGGTGTCGACGGTTGTGATCAGCAGCCCGCCCAAGAGTCCCACGTTCTTGATGAAATGGGCCTGCTGCTCGGCCCGCTCGTCCAGATCGGTCTCGTTCCAGAAACCGTTTCCGGCCAGCGTAGTCGGAATGATGACGCCTGCGAGGGTCAGAGAGGCGAGCCGCGGGAACTTGCCGGTGGCCAGCGCCAGACCACCGATGATGTGAATCGCGCCGTTGATCCGGACCAGCACCTGCGCGTCGGACGGGATCAGATCCGCGGCCTGCAGGGGCAGTTGGGTTTTTGCTTTGTCGACAAACGGCTGGGTGGTTTCGGCTAGCTGTTCCGGGCGGCGGATCGCATTAATCCCGGTGGCGATGAACGCGGTCGCGAGCATGGGACGGGCAATGCGGCGGATGAGCATGAAACGGCCTCCTCAGGACACTGGTTACAGGGACGTGTTCCGCGAATGTCATGCGCGAAACCTTGTCCCAAATAATTAACTTTCGCTGCGCACAGATGGCCAGCTCTGCGTGATAGGTGGCCATCTTGTGGGTAGTGCCCCCGTGCCAAACTGGGCAGTCGGTTAGGCGACTTACTAGTGGCTGCCGGTATTGCCACGAAAATCGGGGGCCAACCGCGGAGTAGCGCCATTGGCGTCAAAGTCACCCTCGTTGATCGCATCAGGACTATGGTATCAGGTACTCGAAACCCTGAGTATCAGATACCTACAGTATCTGGTCCTCCACTCGATTTTGTCAACCATCTAGTGAGGAGGAGTGTCGAGCACTGCAAGTAGTGTCCAGGCTGTCGATGGGCTGGACTCGATTGGGCAGGCCAGTGAGATGGTCGCGCGGCGCGCTGATGGGGGGCTGCTCGGCGGTGTGGTGACGTTCATTGACACGACATCACGATCGGAGACCCATCATCGAGGGGAACAGCGGTGTGCAGCTCACCGAGATCTATGCCCGATCGCCGCTCGCACCATGCTGTTCCAAAACCCGAGGACTACACCAGCGTGCTGCGGGTCCTTGACGCCTGACCATGAACGATTGCAGTGATTTGGCTAGCGGATTGTCCTTCCGAGGATCGACAGCTTCGCCGGTAGACACGCGATGATGAGGTGCTGATTCCTGCCGTCACAGTAAGGGAGAGCGTTGCGGTGCGGGTTCGCTTCGCGACCTCGCTGAATGGGCGGCTCGGCTGGGGACAGAAGACACGGTGAGGGATTGGGCCGGCGTGCCGACGATGAAGAGCCCAACCTCTGACGCGACGCGCGTGGCCGGGCGTCGCCTCTCGCAGTTCGGGGCGACTTCGAGGGCTTTGACGAGACGCGGTCTCAAGCCTCCGGGTCGAGGGCGTACTGCGTCCCGAAGGCGGTACTGCTGACTGCCGCAGCTCGTGGGCAAAGATGTCGGTTGCGAACGCCTGCTGCGATCAGTAACAACTGATGTGCGTGTTTGCTCTCGGTGTGAGATCGACTAACTTGAGTCGAAACGAGTCAAAGTGCTCGGATTCGCCCGTTTGATGACCGTGGCGCGCTCTGGCGGGACGTCAAAAACAAGCTGCGTGTTGATTTTCAGGAGGCATCGTCATCGACAGTCCAACCGATGAGCAGCTAACGGTCCACTGGTGGAACGCATTCCAGAACCGCGGCGACGTAGTCGACGGTGCAGAACTGGAGGCGCACCACCCATGGTGTCTTGGGTGCGGTACCGACAATCCGCACGGATACCGCTTGCAGGCCCGACGGCGTGGAGATGGCGTGGTTGCCGTGCATGTATTCGATGGTAGACATCGCGGCGCCCCCGGAATAGCACACGGTGGCGCCGTGGTCACCGTCCTCGATGACATGGTGGGGATGCTGCTCTACGTCGTGGGCGAGATGGCGGTAACTCGCAAACTCGACACCGAGTTCTTCGCCCCCGTGTTGCTGGGCACCCGGTACGAGGTCAGTGCCGATCTCGTGTCCCGGACGGGCCGCAAACTCAAAGTCCGGGCCGAACTGCGAGAGGCGACAACCGGCCAGCGCGTCGCGTCGGCGGTTGGGCTCTTCATCGTCGTCACGCTGGAGCACTTCACGAGCACGTTGGGTAAGAGTTCTCCGAACCACGTTGTAGAGACGGCTATTCCGCAGCAGGTAAGTGACCACGACGATACGCCGACGACGCACTAATCTCCCGCGTCGCGCGCCGGGCGGCGACCTGTAGCGGAAGGAATGCTGTGAGTACATATGGTCTCTCGATCCTCGGCACCGGATTCCACACGGTGTGGGCTTCAGAGTTCTACTTCCGCTTGGTTTGGGGTCGAGCCCATTAGTGCTGTCCTGCGCTCAGCAGGGGTGCCGGTGGGCCCCGAGTACGTACTACGTGACCAAGGCCCGCGCGCCGTCGGCGCGGACGCGACGTGACGCGGGTGATGGGTCCGGCTCTTGAACAGCTGGGGGAGGACAACTACCGGGTCTACGGTGACCGCAAGCTGTGGACGGCCGCGCGCCGGGCGCGGTCACGCCGTCGGCCGCGACCAGGTCGCCCAGTTGATGCGGCTCGCCGGCATCGAAGGGGTCCGCCGGGGAAAGCAGGTGCGCACCACGAAAGCCGATCCAGATACGCCACGGCATCCGGATCTGGTCAAACGCAACTTCACCGCGACCGCACCCAATCATCTGTGGGTGCCGATCTGACGTACGTGCCGACCTGGTGCGGGGTGGGGTATGTGTGCTTCATTACCGACGTCTACTCCCGGATGATCGTCGGGTGGCGCGTGGCGTCGCATATGTCGTGCCGACACGTTGGCCGAGATCGCAGGTCCGGGGCACCACCCCGACAGCCCGGCGGCGGGACCAGGCTAAGTGGACCGTCGTGCAGCAGAGCCTCGGGCCGATCGCACCGACGAGTCAGGTATCCCCGTGTCGCACATCGGCCCTCCTCGCCGAGTTGATCACCTCGCCGTGGGCCACCATCTGGGGCACACGTCAGGGCGCATTACGTTCCACAAGCCGGTCCGCGACTCTCGACGAGGCCGCGCCCACTCGTCGGAGAAGCCGTGCCACTCGCGGCATGACCTCCAGATCGCGATACACAGCCGCGTGCACGAGCCAGTCCGCAGCCTCGACCGCGGTGAGCGCGGGAATTTGGTGGTATTCGTTGGTGGGCTCGATCATCGGTGTCCGCACGAGCGGGAAGAAGACGGTCGTCACAGAGACCCCTGTGCCACGCAACTCCGACGCTATGCTGCGTCCGAAGGCGGTAATCGCGGCCTTCGATCCCGCGTATGCCGAGAACTTGGGCATAGCGCCCATTGGGATCCCCCAGGTGGAGACGTTGATGAAGTGGCCGCTGCCGCGCTCCTTCATGGCAGGTAGGAACCCTAACGTCAGCTGCACGGGACCGAAGTAGTTGACCGCCATGGTGCGCTGATAGTCGTGCAGCCGATCCGTCGAGTCGAGGACCTCGCGGCGAATCGACCGCCCGGCGTTGTTCACGACGATGTCTGGGCAGCCGTACTCGGCGAGCACGTGCTGGATCAGGCGAGCCGTGTCGTCGGTGTCGGAGAGATCCGCCGGACAGGCGTCGGCATAGCCGCCCGCGGCCCGGATACGCGTGACGAGCTCGTCTAGGCTGTGCGCACGACGCGCCACCATCAAGACGTGGGCTCCACGACGGGCGAACTCTTCAGCTGCCGCAGCGCCGATGCCCGACGAAGAGCCAGTGACGAGGACGGTTGAATACCGTAGCCGCCTGGCCGGCGACCCGGTGCGAAGTGTATTGACGAGCTCGCCCGGCGTACGTGGTCGTTGTAAAGCAGTATGCGCGACTCGGGCCGGCACGTATCTCACAGCTGCTGCCACCATGCATAGACCGTAGATCACGAGGCGCAGCACTATTGACCCCCATCCGCTGCGAGGATGCGGCCGATGGTCGTCTTGCCCGTCGTCCCAGTGGGCCGGAGAACACGAAATATGTGGGCCGCCGTGCCAGAGCGAGAGCCCCTCGCTGCCGCCTTCGTGCACCAACAAAAGCCAGACTTGGTGCTTGACGGCCGGTGGTTGGCCGATTGGCGATCTAGCTCGGCCAGGACGGCGTCGTAGCCGGTTGAGCGGCCCCTACGATCACCTGGTCACCATCAGCCGTCAAGATCAGCTGTCAGCGGTAAGAACTGTCCTGAGGGAGGTGTCGGTTCCGGTTGAAAAACGAGCCCGCCGAAGCGACACGGGGGCAACCGGCGCACGACGACACCGCCCGCCCGCTCTGTTCTGACATGTGCACAATTCGATGATTTCAACACCGTCCGACCCTCCGCGTGTACATATACGTTCCATTCCTGTACACACGCGCCTGTAGCGACCGCGCGGCCCAGGCCGTCATGCCGTCTTTGCGTCTCGCTGGTTAGCCGTCTTGCCAGCCACCGCTCCCTATCGCGCGGCCCTGGATCGGGGCGGTTTCGGTCATCGCACGACCGGGGCATTTCCGATATCCGATACTTGCGGTATCGTGTACGTATAAAAGCCGTAGAAACATCAACCTCAGGGGAGGCTTCTTATGGCTAGAACCGGCATCATCAAACGTTGGCGTAGCAACATGGATGTGCTCGACGACACCGTGTACACCGACATGCTCAACACACTGTCTGAGGGGTCAGTGCGACGGCATTTCAACCCCTATATCGATATCGATTGGGATGCACCCGAGTTCGCGGTGACACCCAATGACGAGCGGTGGATCCTTCCTGGGACCGATCCGCTCGGACGTCACCCGTGGTATCAAGCGCAAGCGGTCGAGCGCCAGATCGAGATCGGTATGTGGCGTCAGGCCAACGTTGCCAAGGTCGGCCTGCACTTCGAGTTGGTCCTGATCCGCGGCCTGATGGACTACGCGTTCTGGACGCCCAACGGGTCGCCCGAGTACCGCTACTGCCTGCACGAGGCCGCCGAAGAGTGCAACCACACCATGATGTTCCAGGAGATGGTGAACCGCATCGGCGTCGACGTGCCCGGGATGCCAAGATTGCTGAGGTGGTCCCAACCGGTCGTCCCGTTGATGGCCGGGCCGCTGCCGATCCCGTTCTGGTTCGGCATTCTCGCCGGTGAAGAACCCATCGATCACACGCAGAAGAACGTTCTGCGCGAGGGTAAACAGCTGCACCCGATCATGGAGCGGGTGATGGCGATCCACGTGGCCGAAGAGGCGCGGCACATCTCGTTCGCGCATGAGTACCTGCGTAAGCGGGTGCCGCATTTGTCGCGAGGGAAGCGGTTCTTGCTGTCGATGTTTGTGCCGGTGATGATGCGCGTGCTGTGTTCGGCCATCATGGTTCCGCCGCGGGAGTTCTGGAAGGAGTTCGATATTCCACGCTCGGTGCGCAAGGAGGTCTTCTTCAATTCGCCGGAGTCGCGGCAAACGCTACGTGACATGTTCGGTGACGTCCGGATGCTGTGCCACGACACGGGACTGATCAATCCGCTCGCCAAGATCGTTTGGCGGATCTGCAAGATCGACGGCAAGCCGAGTCGCTACCGTAGCGAGCCGCAGCGCCAGCACGTGTCCGCCGTAGCGTAGGGCGGCGTACATGCCCCATGTGATCACCCAGTCGTGCTGTAGCGACGCCTCCTGTGTGTACGCCTGCCCGGTCAACTGTATTCATCCGTCGCCAGACGAACCCGGGTTCGCCACCGCTGAGATGTTGTACATCGATCCGGTCTCGTGTGTCGACTGCGGCGCATGTGTATCTGCCTGCCCGGTCGGGGCGATAGTGCCGCAGGCAAAGCTGCGGCCTGAACAATTGCCGTTTGTCTCCCTCAACGCGGCGTTCTACCCGGATCGGCCCGCAGGCGAGAGGGTTCCGCCGACGTCTAAGCTGGCGCCGGTCATCGCCGCGCCGAAAGTCGATGCACGCGAGTCTGATCCATTGACGGTAGCGATCGTTGGCTCTGGTCCGGCGGCGATGTATGCCGCCGACGAACTGTTAACCCAGTCAGGCGTACGGGTCAACGTCTTCGAACGTCTCCCGACGCCCTATGGGCTGGTGCGGGCCGGCGTCGCACCCGACCATCAGAACACCAAGCGGGTCACGCGGCTTTTCGACGAAGTGAGCCGATCGCCTGGATTCACCTTCTACCTCAACGTCGAGGTGGGATCGGATGTGTCCCACTCCGAACTCTTGGCCCACCATCACGCGGTGGTGTATGCCGTCGGAGCGCCGAACGATCGCAGACTCGACGTCGACGGCATGGGACTGCCCGGCACCGGCACGGCCACCGAAATGGTCGCGTGGATCAACGGACATCCCGAATACACAGATCTCCCTGTCACGCTGGAACATGAACGAGTGGTGCTGGTCGGCAACGGCAACGTCGCGCTCGACGTAGCCCGCATTTTGACGACTGATCCGGACGCATTGGCGCGCACGGACATCGCCGATCACGCGCTGGCCGCACTGCGGCAGTCGAAGGTCAACGAAGTGGTGATCGCAGCCCGCCGCGGGCCGGCGCAGTCCGCTTTCACCCTGCCGGAATTGATCGGGCTAACATCGACGTGCGACGTGGTTCTCGATGCGACCGACCAAGCTCTCGTGCAGGCCGACCTCGCCACGGCGGAGGACCCGCTGATCCGAAACAAACTGGAGGTACTGAGCAAGCTCGGAGACGCGTCAGTGCCCGCGACGCGCCCGCAGATCCGGTTAGCATACCGGTTGACGCCCGCGCGCATCCTCGGCACTGCCCTCGTGAGCGGCATCGACTTCACAGTGACGGGTTCGGATCGAATCTGTCATCTCGACGCCGGCCTGGTGCTGACATCGATCGGATACCGCGGGAAGGCCATTCGCGATCTACCGTTCGATGACGTCGCCGCCGTGATACCCAACGACGGGGGCCGGGTCATCGATCCGCAAACGGCACAGCCGGTGCCAGGCAGCTACGTGGCGGGCTGGATCAAGCGCGGCCCCAACGGTTTCATCGGCACCAACAAGTCGTGCGCGGCGGAGACGGTACAAAGCGTCGTCGATGATTACAACGCCGGTCTGTTGACCGCGCCGCGCACAAGGCCCCACGCGTTGGCGAAACTGGTGCGCAGCCGCAGACCAGATGTGGTGAACGCGGCCGGATGGAGGGCCATCGACGAAGCCGAAATCAAGCGTGGCGGAGGGCGCCGCCCGCGCGACAAGTTCACCTCGGTCGCCGACATGTTGGCAGTTGCGGCCGCCGCACCTACTCCGCCGTTCACGCAGCGGATGCTGGCCGGTTTCTGTCACTGACGACGAGCCCGCTGTCATGCTGAGACACGAGGTGGCGGATGGTTACCCGGCTACCCGGATGGGGGCCGATGTTGCTTACCGTCGTGCTGGTCTCGTCTTCGTCGGCGGATCGATCTTCACGAGGGGTGCACCTTCACGATCCCTACACGCTTCGCTCCCACGGCGAATCCACCACCGCATTGCAAGGGCGATGACTCCATCGCCCGCGAAGCGACGCTCCTGCTGCAGACGGGCCTGGGACAAGTGGTGATGCTCTCACCCGGAGGACCGCGGCGAACTGATGGTGAAGGTGTCCGGGGTCAAGGCGTTGGCGACCACTGCCGCGCTCAACCTCAACAGCGGGATCTTCGAGGTGATCGGTACGGCGCGGGATCAATCCCAAGTACGGCTTCGACCGTTTCTGCGCAACGTGCGTACCCACACCCGGCACGCCCCAGAGGCATACAAGATCGCCGACGTAGGCCAGCACAGCCTCAACGGGCAGTACCCGATCCCCGGCTTCACCTCGTAGGTGGTGGGTCGGGGACGTACAGATCCAATCGTGATCTCCCACCGCCCCGCCGGGCATCGACCCGGCGGCGGTGGCCCGTCAGAACTCCCGGTGGACCGAAATCAGTCCAGCACCGGGTGAGTGTCACCGTCTCGCGAGAACTATCCGCGAACCGAGGAACGCAACGTAGGCGCCCAGTGCGACCAGCCCCGCCTTCCGCGTCGCCGGAATCGCGATCGCGGTGCCCACGACGGCCTCGGTGACCCCGTTCCGCTTGGTCCACGTGGTGGTGTCCTTCGGGAACGCCGACGCGGTGATGGCATGAAACGCCTGCGGCACCACCAAGTGTGCTAAGCCGGTCGCGGCCAAGACGGCTCCGGCAGCGGCGGGAACGGACGTGGTCTGGTTGGGCATTGGGTGTCCTTCTGTGAGGTGGATTCGATAGCTCATCAGAGCCAAGCGCACCGGCGGTCGTGAGACAAGACCACATGCCGGAGGTGGGGCGGGCGAAATGATCGCGGTTCACGGGTTAGTTCTCTCAAGTACCCTGAAGCACCCAGGTCCAGTTCCCGATCCCGGACAAACTGCTTGCTGGCCAGGCGCACCAGCTGCGCGCGGCCGCAGCTGGTCGGCCGAGCGTTGTACGTAGCGCAAGTTGGCGATGTCAGCCTATGCCGGCTGGGGTCCTTCGGCGCGGCCCCACAGGGCGTCTACTTCGGCCTGGGCAGGTGCCATCAAGTGTGCGTTCGCCGACCGCGGCACCCCCATCGGGGCCTTATCGACCATTGACAACACTGTCTCTGCGGACTGATAGTTGGGAATCGAGCTGTGGCTGCTGACACACATATTCTGGTGTGGCGGAACGGGACCGGAGGACAGCATGGACGCGGAGCAACCCGCCATCAGCTCTACCGACGACGCCGGTGTGGTCGACTTCAAGGCAGCGCCCATCCGTGCAAGGCGGATCAAGTTCTCCTATCCGCAGGGCTCCATGAACCGACACTATGTCTCCGACGACCTGATCATGAGTCACGTCGTGTCCATGCTGTCATCGGTCTTCCCGGAGGGCGAGGACTTCTTCATCCGGTCGGTGAAGTACTACAAGGATGAGATCGCCCACGCGACATTGAGGGCGCAGGTCGACGGGTTCATCGGCCAAGAGGCTACACACGGACGCGAGCACCGCGAGATCAACGAGCATCTCCAGGAAATGGGTTACCCCACTCGGATCAATGACCGCCTCACCAAGCGAGCGCTGGCGATGATCTACCGTCACGCGCCGCACAAATTCTCCTTGGCCATGACCGCCGGCCTCGAGCACTACACGGCGACCCTGGCCTCTCTGCTCCTCACGAATACCGAGGCACGCGCGCTACTCACCTCCGACGAGGTGCGGGGACTCCTGCTGTGGCACGCCTACGAGGAGGTCGAACACAAAGCGGTGGCGTTCGACGTCTACCGGACCATCGGTGGCAGCGAAGCTCTGCGTATCGGCACGATGCGCGGGATCCACATCACGTTTCTGGGACTTGTCACCGTGTCCACGCTGGCGTCAATGCTCACCGATCGCGCCACGTACAACCCGGTTCGTCTTCTGCGAAGCGTGGCGGCTATGCGCACCAACCCGTGGATCAACCGAGATGTATTGCGCGAGTTAGGAACCTACACGCGTCGCGGGTTCCATCCCAGCGACAACCCCACAGACTATCTGCTCAAGACCTGGCGCTCGGAGTTGTTCGGCGACCAAGGTATTTTGACGGACAACCTCGTGGGTGGACGTCAGCGCCGCTCGGACCGCTGCTGAACGAGGGCCGCGTCGGTGGGTACCTGTGACCCCCGTCGTCGCACCACGATGGTCCTCGATGTCATCGAGATGGCGCGGTGGGCACTCACCCTGATCATTCCTATAACGAGCAGCACGCGGCGCCGACCACCTCTACACCCTCAACTGCGAAGAGCCAAAAACGTTCGGTTCCATCCGCTGCTGGTATTGGACCGCCCCGAGATCCGGCGGGGAAGCCCTGGCCGGGCTGCTCGATGTCTCCGAGAGCTTCGGTAAATGCGGCGACGGACGACTTCACCGATTCGCTGTCCGACGTTGACCCGGCCAGTGCGCTAACTCCGGCAGGAATCTCCGAATCATGTATTGAAGTACTCGAAGTACCTGATACTGTGATGCACACCATTGAAGGGCTGTGCAGCCATATGAAGGAGAGCAGTATCGCTACGGGAGTCACTGGTCGTGCGACGGATAGTCTTGCGACCTTCGGGAACACGACCATGCTCGCCGGCCAGGCACTGCGGTGGACCGTGTATGACATTGTCACCGGACGATTTCCGTTTCGGGAGGCTGTCACCCAGACCTGGTTCGTCATCACCGTAACGACGTTGCCGGCGATCCTGGTGGCGATCCCGTTCGGCGTCATCGTCTCGGTGCAGGTGGGAAGCCTGACCCAGCAGGTCGGGGCCACGTCCATCGCCGGCGCCGCTGGTGGACTCGGGATCATCCAGCAGGGGGCCCCGATCGTGACAGCGCTGCTGCTCGGTGGTGCGGCAGGGTCGGCCATCGCCTCTGACCTTGGCGCACGCACCGTCCGTGAAGAGATCGATGCCATGGAGACGCTAGGACTCAATCCGGCCCGTCGAGTCGTCGCCCCGCGGTTCGTCGCGGTTCTCATCGTCGCTCCGCTGTTGTGCATGCTCATCGTGTTTACCGGTCTCGTGGCCGGCTACATCCTGAGCGTCAACGTCCAGGGCATCACGCCGGGAAGTTACGTCTCCTCGTTTGCATCCTTTGCCTCGTCGGCGGACATCGTGGTGGCACTGATCAAGTCAGTGGTGTTCGGTCTCGTGGTCGTGGCAATCGCATGTCACCGGGGTCTGTCCACGAAAGGCGGCCCGAAGGGTGTGGCCGAATCTGTCAACGCCACCGTGGTCCTGGGGGTGGTGGCGTGCTTCGTCATCAACGTGGTCATCACCCAGCTGACAATTATGTTCGTCCCGCAGACCATCGGATGACGGAGAACACGTGACCGCCATACCATCCACCCGGTTCACTTCTGTCACTCGTCCGATCGTGCGTGCTGTGACGCCCCTCGCCGAAGTCCCTGCACAACTCGGGCACATCACCACGTTCACCATCGACACCGTCGCAGGAATTCGCCACGTCGCGACCACCTATCGACGACAGACGCTTTTGTACATACATGAGTTTGCTTGGGGACGAGGCGCTGTTCTGGTCGGCGGGGGTACCGCGGTCGTGCTTGTCATTCTCGGAATGGCTGTGGGGGCATCCATCGGCATTCAGGGCTACGCCTCGCTGGACCTGGTGGGGATGGGGTCTCTTACCGGGTTCATCTCGTCATACGCCAACACTCGGGAGTTGGCACCTATTATCGCCGCGATCGGCTTCGCAGCCCAGGCCGGCTGTCGCCTCACTGCGGAGATCGGTTCTATGCGCATCGCCGAAGAGATCGACGCACTCGAGTCGATGGCGGTGCGGCCGATTCCGTACGTCGTCAGCACGCGCGTGGTCGCAGCGATCACCACTATCATTCCCCTCTACATCGTGACGCTGATACTCAGTTTCGTCGCGGCCAAACTGGTCGTCATCCTTATGCACGGTCAGTCCGGTGGCACCTACGACTTCTATTTCAATGCGTTCCTCAAACCGCAGGATCTGGTGTTCTCAGTCATCAAGGTCCTAATTTTCGTGGTATCGGTCGTCATCGTCCACAGCTACCAGGGCTACTACGCCACCGGTGGAGCAGAAGGCGTCGGCCGCGCGTCTGGTCGAGCGATCCGCAGCAGTCTCATCATCATCGTCGTGGAGGACATGATCTTGACCCTGCTGATGTGGGGCTTCGATTCGGGCGTCAGGATTTCGGGCTAGGAGTTTAAGTGGCTGTATTTCAAGATCCGTCAGGGCGCGCGCCGTCACGAACGAACTTGACCCTGCGTGGGATCGGGGTTCTCGTCGTCGTGGTGGTTGCCGCCTATCTTCTGGTGGGCAACGCGAACGGAAAATATGACGACAACAAGACAGTGACGATTACCACCGACGCGATTGGTGACGGATTGAAGAGCGGATCGGAGGTGAAGTATCGGGGCTTCACGGTGGGCAAGGTGTCCTCGGTGTCGGTGCGCGACCAAAGCACAAATGTGAAAATCGAGCTCACCGGAGCGAACGACGACATCCGGTTGAGTCAGGGCATGGCGGTGAATTACACGTCCGCCAGCGCGCTGGGGCCGACGGCACTCGAGGTTGTCGACCCTGGGCGGGGAGCGCTCATCCGTGATGGTGGCAGTGTCTATGTGAGCAAGCAGCAGTCCGAACAAACTTCGGTATCGACCCTGATTCGAAAACTTTCCAAGCTGGTCAATGCTCTCGATCAGCCAGCGTTCAATTCTGTGGTGAAGTTTGTGGTCGACGATTCCCAAACGTTTGCCGACACCGGCAAACTCATGTTCCAGATCGCGCAGCTCACTCGGGACGTCCAACAGCGGCCAGTGGGCCAGGATTTGGCGATCGCGGCAGACCTGTCCGAGGGTGTTGCCGACTTCATGAAGCCGTTCATTCCGGGCATCCTCATGAACGTCGACATCGCGGACTTCTTCGCCACCGACGAGGCCATCAAACAGACCAAAGGCAACCTCAACGACACCGGCGAGGTCCTGTTCGGCGGACTCGGAGGACTGTTGAGCAAAAACTACCCGGCGTTGAGTTCACTACTGGACGTCGGCCTCGATTTGGCGAGGCCGGTCGCCAGATCGGCATCGGGGCTCGCGCGGACCGTTTACACCATCCCGCAGATCCTGGACAGCATCGACAAGGCCACGCCACAGGTCGGGGAGCGAGTGCAACTTCAGGTCGCCCTGATAGTGCAGACCTCACCTGCGCTGCAGAGCGCGCTTGCAGCAGGAGGACCGAGGTAGATGAAGCTCAAGTCGTTAACTCCCACCATCATCAAGATCGTCGCGTTCACCGCAGTCATCGGCGTTCTCACCTACGTGATCATCGCCATCCTCGAACCCAGCTCGGACGGAGCGAGTTCTGAACGATCTGCGGTCTTCTCCGATGCATCCGGGCTCAAGCCTCGCGACGGTGTGCGGTCGGCAGGGGTCAAGGTCGGTTATGTGACGGCGATCGACCTGAAAGGGGCCACGGCGGTCGTTCATTTCCAACTGAACGACGACGTCACGATCACATCGAACACCACCGCCGCCGTGCGTTATCAGAATCTTCTGGGACAGCGATATGTCGAATTGATCGGTGCGGAACAGGGAAAAACACAGGGGGCACTCACACAGGTGGCGCTCGACAAGACTGTTCCCTCATTTGATGTGTCCACCTTGTTCAACGGGTTCAAGCCGGTGTTCGACACGCTTAACGCCAACGAGATCAATGAACTGCAGGCCAACTTGTTGCGCGTTGCTCAAGGTGATGGAAGGGGTATATCGCCTGTTCTCAAGCAGGTCGCCAACATCACCGCCTACGGGAACCAGCGGTCTGAGATCATCACCAATATTGTGACGAGTCTTGGCCAGGTCTCCGACCAACTCGAAGGCCGCTCAGCGGAGATGGTCGAACTCGTCGACAAGCTGGGATCGATCGTCGACGCCTTCAGCCGCGTGAGTGACCGGCTGCGAGAGTCGCTACGCGAGGTCAACCGGTCCATGTCGAAGACGGTCATCACCGGCGAGCAACTTGAGTCAACGTACGACCAGAGTTTCGCGACGATCTATCAGCGTCTGGCGCGAGAACCCGGGGAGTTAGAGGGTCTACTCAACGGTGCGGTACTGCTCAAGCCCCTTATGGACTCGCTGACCGCTGCGACGAACTCCACGCCGAGCGAGGCACAATGTTCGAAAGGTCTTCTGCCCCTGCCGGATACAGCGAAGATTGCGCTTATGGGGCAACGATTGGTGGTGTGTCAGTGAGGTTGTTCAATCGAAATCGATCGCATCACCAGCCCGAACGCAGACGCGACCTCATCGTCGCCGGTGTGGTGGTGGTGACGGTGGTGGTCGGTCTGGTGATCGCCGGGGCCGTGTATATCTCACCGCCCGGTCAAAAGGTGTACTCGGCCCAACTGGTCAACACCGGCGGGCTGGAGTCGGGTGATCAGGTGCGTATAGCGGGGATAAGACAAGGGAAGGTGTCGTCGGTGGACCTCACGGGAACGGTTATCACAGTCAAGTTCCGACTCGACGACTCGGTGTCTGTCCGTTCGGATGCTACCGCAGCGGTTCGCCTGATCACGCCGATCGGCGGGCGAGTTCTCGATCTGGACCCAGGGTCAGGACCGACCGCGCTGTCAGGGGCAATCCCCCTTGTTCAGACATCGAGTACCTACGACATCTCGAACACACTCGAGACGACGACGCCGGTGTTCCGTGATGTGAACGGCGTCGATCTCCGTCAAACTGCGTCGCTGCTGCAGAATGCGTTCTCCGACGGCAACACAAACATTCCCGACGCACTGAGGAACACCAGCAGTTTGATGGACCTTCTAGAGCGACAGTACGGTCAGCTCGACAAAACGGTCGCTCTATCCGATGAATACGTCAAAGCTTTCGCCGACCAAAAACAGGTGCTGGTCGACTTTCTCCGTCAACTCAGCTTCCTGGCCAGTACGCTGGGACCTGATATTCAAAACGTCCGCGACGGGTTCGACTATCTCAGGCGTCTGTTCAAACTTCTGACGAGGCCGCTCGTGGCGTACCGCGATGGGATCGAACCGTCCGTGCAACAGTTCAAGACGCTCCTGGACAAGGTGTCGACAGAGCTGCCGGGCTACTCCAACGCCCTGACACAGGTCGATCAGATCACTCAGCGCCTCGGCGTCCTCCTCCAGGCGCCGGTCGGTGCGCCGGCCACCCCAGAACCAGAGGTTCGTGTGTGCATTCCGAGTGGTGACGACAAATGCTGACCACCTGGGTCCGAAGACTGCTGCTCCTGATCGCCGTGGTGGTTGTGGTGGTCGCTGGTATCGGGATAGGGCGGACGGCGTCCGACGACACGCGCGCCCTGTGCGCAGAGTTCACCGATGCATCGGGCGTCTTCAAAGGCAACGCAGTCGCCATGCTCGGCAAGAAGGTGGGCAGCGTCGTCGGGGTGCACCAGAATGAAGGTCAGTCCGGTGTAAGGATCGACATGCGGATCGACAAGAGCGTGCCGCTGTCTGCCGACGTCGGCGCGACTCTGGTGTCGACGTCCATCGTGACCGAACGTCAGATCGAGTTCAGCAAGCCGTACTCCGGTGGAGCCCGATATGAGACGAATCAGTGCATTCCGTTGAGTAAGACGAGAACCCCGCTGGGCGTCAGTCAGACGCTCGATTCGATCAGCAACTTGTCCGAGGACCTGGTCAAGGACAACGGCAGGAACACCGACGCCGTCCTGCAGTCCCTCAAGCTCGTCGCCCGCAATCTGGAAGGGACACAGGGTGACGTGGCCGGGATCATCAAGGACTCTGCCACGCTCATCAACGACCCGGCCAAGCGGGATGGACAGATTCGCAGGATCGTCGGGAACCTCGCAACACTGACGGGGGTGGCAACCGAGAACGACAAAGAGCTGACCGCCCTCTTCGACAACTTCGTGGGTGCCATCAATGTCATCGTCGCGTTCGGTCAGACGTTCGGCGCGGCAGTCGAGTACGCGGGGACGTTCGTACCGATCCTCTCGCGGTTCGCATCGGATTTCGGGCCCCCAATATTCGCGATCGGTGATGCTGCCGTTCCGCTCATCGCCGGCATGGGAGAGCAGCCGGACATGGTGGCAGCGGTCGCAGCCCGCACGGCAGACCTCATCGTGAAACACCCCGATGCCAAGTCGATCGTGCGGGCATTCGCAGTGTCGCTGCCTTTGCGAAGCCTCGTCAGTGGCTGCGCCGCGTCGGCGGCAAACGGCGTCTGCGGGCCCGGCGATGCGTCAAGGACGATCGCCGGGATGATGGGGGGAGGGGCCTGATGATCTCGGTCAACCGCTCACGCTTCGGACCCATGATGGTCGTACTGATGGCAGCGATGGTGTTCGTGACGTCGTGTGGGATCAACGCCGACAATCCGCCGACCATAGGGACCTCCGACGGCAACGGCTACGACATCGAGATGGAGTTCACCAGCGCACTCAACCTGCCGGCCCTCGCAAAAGTCCTCTCAGAGGGGCTCAGCGTCGGAGCCGTCGAGGATGTCACGTACGAGAACGGGCATGCGGTCGTCAAAGCTCGCATCAAGAACAACACTCAGCTGCCGGGCGAATCGCGAGCTGAGCTGCGTCAAGACACTCTCCTTGGTGAGATCTACGTTGCCATCCTTCCCCCAGTCGAGCCGTCGACGGGTGCGTTGCTGCGGTCGGGTTCGGTGATCCCGCTGGCACGGACCGAGCCGGCAGCAAATGTCGAGGACGTCATGCGCGGGATGGCGAATGTCCTCGGCGGCGGTGAGCTCGACAAAATCCACACCGCAATCTCGACATTGAACACCACGTTCCCCAAGGATCCGCAGGAATTCGACGCCCTGTATCGGACAACGCTGGAGACCGTCTCGGAGGTCTCCTCGAACACCGACCAGCTCGACGTAGTGTTGAGGTCGGCTGATGAGACTCTGAAAGTGATCTTGGACGACCCGTCGGGAATCGACCGGATGCTGACCAAGGGCGGACGCAACTTCTATGGCCTCGGCTACTCCTTGATCGACGTCGCGCTACTCATCGCCAACTTGCGTGATTTCGCTACGGCCGCGGGCAGGATCGTGGATCCGGAGTACTCACGCATCAAGGAGTCGGTGGCCGCGATCGCCCCGGTGATCGCTTCGATCGCCAACTCCGACATCTACTCGAAGTCCGTCACGGAGCAGGCAACGCGCGTCATCCGCGACAAACTCATTCCATTCGTGGGGTCGCCGGACATTAACCTCTCGGACATCTCCATCGATGGTCGGGACCTGGCGCGGCGTGACGCCGAATCGTTCATAACCGTGTTGAAATCGATCGGAATGATGCCGTGAACCGCAGCAGCAGCACGCTCATATCGATGGTGGCTCTCGCCGTCGTGTTCGTCGTAGGGCTCGGCTACCTCGTCGTCGGCGTGGCACGCGTCAACCCCACCCGCTCCGAGTACTCGTTAACCGCCTTCATCGACAACTCCGGCGGTCTACTGGACACGTCGCCGGTGATGGTGCGGGGAGTACCCGTCGGAAAAGTGGCCTCCATCAACGTCGTGGATTCGGCACTTAAGGTCGAGATGACGATCGATTCGGACCACAAGATCCCCCAGGACAGCGGGATGTCTATCCAGAATCTGTCGCTCGCGGGGGAACAGTACATCAACTTCGTGCCCACGGGCACGGCCACCGGCGGGTACTTCCACAACGGAGATGTGGTGCCCGCGGACGCGGTGCACGTGTCGCAATCGGTGCCCCAGGTGTTGCCGAAGATGGCTGCAGTGGCAGATGGACTCGACCCGGCATCGATCGAGTCCATCAACAAGACCGTCGCCGAGGCCGTCGCCGGACGGCAGGAAGACCTCGACACGATCGGCGACATGATGCACCGTTTAGTCAATTTCGTCGGCAAAGATGGGTCCGTCCGGGTGACCGCGGACAACGCCGAGTTCCTGCTCGGCCTCATGTCCAATACCGGGGACGTCCTCAGTACGGCAGCTGTGCGCACCCCTGACGCCGTAAACGGACTGGCGCGCATTCAACGGGCGTTCATCGAGTTTACAACTACTTCGTACGACAAGTGGCCTCCGGTGTTGAAGCTTGTGGAAAAGCTCAGCGGCTATATCCAGATCCTGCAGCCGGATCTGCTGACGATCACCCGGGCGGTGAAACCGGCGACCGCGAAGGTCGCGGACACCTACGTCGACTTCGGGTCGATCGGCGACCTCCTCGCCCGAACCTTCCCGGCGTCGGGACCAGGTCGCGCGGAGGTCCCCCTCACCGTGTCGCCGTCACCACGGTGACAACCATGTCCCACGCGGACTGTCACCACAAGTACACAGAAGGCCCCAGATGACAAATGACGAGACCGAACCGCACACCGAGCCCACTGAGGTCGAGGACGCCGCGGCAGCAGCGGCGACGGATAGCGATCTGCTGGTGGACGACAACGCCAAAACCGCTTCCGTAGCCACGGCGGAACCGGGAGACGGCGACGTCGATCCCCCCTCGCCAGGCGGGCGTCGCTGGTCAGCAGCGCCGCGATTACGTGCCTTGGTCGTTTCGGCCGTGATCGTGGTGCTCGCAGTGCTGGCCGGCGTGTTTGCCTACCTCTACGCCGAGGCCGACGACGCGAAGTCGGTATTGGAAAACGACGCCGCGCAACGGGCCGCGGCGGCAAAGGCCGCCTCGGATTACACGACCAAGTCCCTGACCTACAGTTACGAGAACACCGACGCCTTTTTCGCGGCGGTCAAAGAGAACGCGGGTGAGGCGCTCATCAAGCGTTACGACGAGGTCCGGCCGACGCTGACCCAGATCATGCAGCAGGCCCAGGTGCAGGCGTCGGGACGCGTTCTGGCCACCAGCGTCACCGGTGACACCGGTGACACCGGTGACACCGACGGGGAATACACGGTGATGGTCTTCGCGAGCCAGAAGACGCAGAACGTGCAGAACCCACAACCGAGTGAACTGCCGACGTTGTTGAAGGTGGTCGTGTCGAAAACGGCCCAGGGCTGGCAGATCCAGGACTATGGCCCAGCGGAATAAGGTAGCTGCAGAAGGAGTTCTTCATGAAGAGCGCGATGCAGGATGCACCTTTGACGGTGGCGTCGATCCTCCGCCACGTCGCGACGAATCACGCTGCAAGGCAGGTCATCACCTACGGCGGAAACGAGCCGGCTCGGACCATGACCTACGGGTCCCTTGAGAAACGATGCGGTCAGCTGGCCAATGCTCAGCGTCGTGCCGGTGTTGGCGACGATGACCGTGTCGCTACTTTGCTGTGGAACAACCAGGAACATCTGGAGGCGTACGCAGCGATTCCCGCCATGGGTGCCGACTTGCACACCCTGAATCTGCGGCCGTGCCATCTGTGGCGTCGAGATGCGTCTCACCGACGAGGCCGGGATGCCGGTTCCGCGTGATGACAAGTCGATTGGGGAATTGGAAGCAAGGGGCCGTGGATCACCGGTGCCTATTACCGTCTCGACGAGGACAGCGACAAATTCCGGGACGGCTGGCTGCGCACCGGCGATGTGGCCACATCAGCCCGGACGGTTATCTCACCACGCTCACCGATAGATCGATCGAAGGACGTAGTCAAGTCCGGCGGCGAGTGGATCTCATCGGTGGAGCTTGAGAACACCATCATGGGCCATCCGCAGGTGGTCGAGGCCGCAGTGATTGCCATCCCCACGATCGATGGCAGGAGACCGCCCTAGCTGTGGTCGTCCGGGCGCACGACAGTGACGTGACCGCCGATCAGCTCAGGGAATGGTTCCTCGCCAATTGCCCCGACGAGAGATCCCTCGTTGGTGGATCCCCCCAGCACTGGCGTTCGTGGATCAGGTGCCACGCACCAGCGTGGGCAAGTTCGACGAGAAGGTCTTGCGTGCCCAACATGCCGACGGGGATTTCGTCGTCGTGTCGAACTGAACACATCTCTTTGCAAACGGCGGCGGTGCAATGCACCGCCGCCGTCTGGTGTTCACCTCTCTTGGCCGATGCATCTAGAAGCCATCCCAGGCCGCCGTCGGCAGCGATGCCTAACTTTGCGCTAAGCGGCCACGGCACGGGCGAAACCGTCGCGCGAATGCGCAATCGACACCGGTCGTGGTATCGCTTCCCCAGCGAGAACCGAGACCTGTCCGCCCCTGCCACGCTGACGCCGGATTGAATCCGCCGTCAGCGATTAGACACCGTCAGATCGTCCTCGGGCAGGGGACCATCCGCCTCGGTGGAATCCGGCTCACCGTCCGCACGGTGCACCCTCCCTGGCCACCAGCTCGCCTCACCGAGCAATGCTGCTAACGCCGGGACGACAATCGTGCGGACGAGAAAGGTGTCCAAGAGTAACCCGATACCGATGATGAAGCCGATCTGCACCATCACGTCGATCGATCCCAGCATGAGTCCGAACATGCTCGCCGCGAAGATCAAACCGGCTGAGGTGATGACCGAGCCGGTGTACGCGACCGTGCGCAGAACTCCGAGCCGGATATTGGCCGTCGATTCCTCTCGGAGCCGGGAAACCAACAGCATGTTGTAGTCGGCCCCCACTGCAACCAGAACGATGAAGGACACCAGTGGGACCGGCCACGCTATTTCGTTGCCGAAAATGTGTTGCAGGACTAGGACACCGATGCCCAGCGAAGCTGCGTAGTTGAGAATGACAGTGGCCAGTAGATAGATCGGCGCGACGAGCGCCCGAAGCAGGAGCATCAGGATCACGCCGACTATCAGGAGCGTCCCGAATCCGAGTAACTTGAAATCGTATGCCAGAAGTCGTTGGACGTCGGCGTTGATCGCCGGGAATCCCGCTACAGATGCACGCCCACCCTGCAGTGTGGTGTTCGGCATGGCGTCTTCGGCCACCTTCGACAGGCTGTTAGCCAACGTCATGGCATCCGCGGTATACGGATCGTAGGCGGTCTGCACTACATAGCGAACAGTCTTGCCATCCGGCGAGATGAACTGGCGCGCCACCTGGCTGAACTGTTGATCCTTGAACGCGTCGGCGGGTAGGTAGAACCCCGTTGCCGAGTCGGTGTTGCCGATGTCCCGAGCGGGCGCACGTAGTTGGGCGGCCACCTGAGACAGGCCCGCCAGCAGCTGTAGGTTGCTGTCCACCAATGCGCTCACACCGCCGGACAGCTGGCGGGCCCCGTCGGCGAGCGCTCCGACGCCCGTCTGGAGCTGCGACAACCCACTGCCGAGGTCCTGGCCGTTGATCGTCTGCAGAGCGGAGTCGAGGACGTTCAACGAGCTCTGCAACTGCGCGAGGTCCGCCGTTCCCGGGCCGTTGACTCCACCGAGCTGGGTAGCGAAGTCCGCGAAGCGACCGAGGGACTGGTTGTCGGCCAGTGCGCGGATGTCCGAGGTCTGTGCCTGCAAGGCCGAACACTGCGGGATCTGGACGCACCAGGGAGCATCGAGTGCACTCAACACTGGTGCGACGGCGTCGGCAGCCGACTGTGCCTGTCGTGCCACTCGAGACAGCTCGGGAGCTTGTCGGGAGAACTCATCGAGTGCGGGCGCCGCAGCAGCCAGCTGATCGACGAGCGGACGATACTGGCTGAGCTGCTCGCCGGCCGATGAGGCCTGCTCGAGCAACCCCGACAGCGGGGCGAGGTTGGTGGTGATCTGCTCGTTCAGCAGAGCAAGACCGTCGGCGAGTTGTACGGACCCGGTCTTCAGTAGGTCCAGGTCGCCCTTGCGTGACTGTGCGTCATCGGTCTGCTCGGTGATACGACTGCCGATTTGGTCGTTCTGCCATGGCAACTGGGCCTGCTCAAGTTTCTCGCCCGTTGGGCGGGTCACCCCGATGACGCGGGTGACGCCGGGAGTCTGTGCTATGCGCGACGCCATCTGATCGAGATCTGCGAGTCCTTGGCCGGTACGCATGTCTGTGTTCGACTCCACCAGAAGGAATTCGGAGATGATGGTGTCTTTGGGAAAGTGCCGGTTCAGCAGTGCGTATCCCTCGTTGCTTCCGGTGTCCGACGGCTGACCTTCCCGATCGTCGTAGGTGATCGTCATGGTGGTCGCGATGAGGCCGAGAGCGATCAGTGCCACCACACTCACCGCGAGCAGCGGGACCGGCCGCCGGATCACCCCCGTTCCCACCCGATGCCAGTACCGCCTGGTGAGGTCACGCCGAGGTAGACCCGTGCCACGCTTTGCCGCGAATGACAGCACGGGGGGCAGCAAAGTGACGGTGGCCAGGAAGCCGAAGGCGATGGAGACCGCGCACGCCGGGCCGAGCGTGCTGAACACGCTGAGTTTGGCGAACGCCATCGCTAAGAAGGCAAGGGCAACCGTCGCTGCGGACGCGAGCACCACGCGACCGATCGTTGCTGTGGCGTTCGCAATGGCCACGTCAGGGGTGTAGCCCGCCCGGATGCCCTCGTGATACCGGCTTATGAGGAACACGGAGTAGTCGACTCCGGCACCGAAGATGATTACCGTCATGAACATCGAGGTGAACTGTGATACAGGCATGCCCACTTCGCCCAGACCCGAGAGCACCCCGCGGCCCACTGCCAGGCTCATGCCGACCACCAGCAGCGGCATGAGAGCGGTGAAGACCGATCGGTAGACGATCAGTAGGATCCCGGCGATCAACAGCACCGTGGCGATCGTGATCACGATCAGATCGGACTCGCCGACCGCGAGCTGGTCGGTGAACGTGGCAGGTGGACCGGTCACCCGAACAGTTGTGCCGGTACCACTGAAGATCTCGTTCGTGGTGTCACGGACCGCTTCCACCGCGTCGGCAGCGTCCGGCCCGCCCAACGTCCCGGTGACACCGATAGGCAGATACCACGCCTTCTTGTCCTCGCTCAGCGCCTGACTCTCCGTGAGCGGGTCGCCGAGCAGGTCGCGGACCGCGATGACGTGTTCTGTGTCCGCACGTAGTGTGGTCACCAATTCGTCATATAGGGCGCGGGTGGTGTCCGAAAAGCCCTCGTCGTTCTCCATGGCGACGAAGACGGTGGTCTTGGCCCCCTTCTCATCGAACGCCTCACCCATCCGGTCGAGCGTCTGGAATGACGGTACGCTCGCGGGTATCGGGTCCACCGACTGCTGCCGGATCACCGACTCCAGCTGCGGGAACAGCACTGCGAGGCCGACCGCGACCACGACCCAGACCGACGCCACGACCCCCTTGCGCCGCAGCGTGAACCAGGCGACTTTTTCCAGTACAGCGCTGTATTCACCGATTCTGGCAGAACGCCTCGATGGACGGTTCCGGATGATCGACGGCCTGGCCACGTACAAATTTCCTCTCGGACTGGATTGTTGGGGGACGCCCCCAGGGCGGCTGCGCAGATCGGTCAGCTGTGATGTTCGCTCTCTGCTATCGCCTCCACTTCCTCCAGGGTGGTGGGGATGTGGTACGGCGGCCTGCTCGTGCCCGAGATGCGATAGCGATCCCAGAAATCAGGATCGCCCACGACGCACTCGGCGCGTCCCTGTGGTGTCACAAAGACAGCAACCGTGCGCCTGCCCCCGAGGAGGGCGTCTAGCGCATCGTTCTTGTCGATCCTGCCGTACCAGGTGTAAAAGCCGTTCAGGGGCTGAAAATAGCCCTTGATCTCCACCTCGACAGCAATCTCCTTGCCACGGCACACCAGGGTGCCCTCGCCGGAGTAGTCGAGATCGTGGTTGTCAGACACGCAAGGCCCACTTTCTTCACATCGAACGTTGACAAAAGAACCTGCTAACGGAGACACTAGCAGTATCGGGTACCCAGAGTATCGGGTATGAAGTCGAGACTCAGCTCGACCCGGAACACAACGGAGGTGTCACATGACCGTTCAAAATGTGGAGATCAAGCCCGACGTCTCGACGGAAGGCGTTGCGCGCGTCAGCGCCCGCAAGCCCGTCGACATGCAGAGGTCTGCCGGTCGACTGCTGCGTGCGGCGGCCGAGAAATTTTATGACGCGGAGATCGACATCGATTGGGACTCGCCTTGGGAGGAAGGAAAGTACTTCCTGCCAGAGCATCGGGTCTCGCTCTACGGCACCAAGCTGTGGGAGAAGATGAGCGACGAGCAGAAGGTGGAACTCGGGCGCCACGAGATCGTCAGCATTCTCAGCTTCGGTATGTACGCAGAGAATCTGCTCAGTTCGGCGCTGCTCCGAATGTCTGCCAAAGGCGCCCTGACAGATCAAAGGTCCCTCTACGCCCTCAACGAGATCGGCGACGAGGCACGCCATTCGACGATGTTCGCCCGGCTGATCAACAAGACGGGGGTGGCACCGTACAAGTTACCGAAGGGGTTCTTGAGCTTCGCGAAGATCTTGCACTTCGTGCCTCTCGGCCCGTCCGTGTCCGGTGCGACACTGCTCATCGAGGAGATCCTCGACCGCGCTCAGCGTGAGGCGATGAATGACCCGAAGATGCAGCCGCACCTGCGCCAGCTCATGAAGATCCACGTTCTCGAAGAGGCCCGCCACATTACGTTCGCGCGGCTGGAAATGGTGGAGGGCATGCAACGCCGCGGGCGAATCTCCCGCGCTTGGCATCGAGGCACGTTGGCGGCCATTGCGAACTTTGCGTACCCGTTGCTCATCAATCCGAAGGTATACCCGGCTAACGGAATCAACCGGCTGCGTGGCCTGTGGGCGCAGCAGACGAGCCCCAACTATCGCGTCAACTTGCAGTTCATGTCCGAGCCGATGATCCGGTTCTTCCACGAGGCCGGGATGATGGAGGGGAAGTTCACAATGGCGATGTGGCGCGCAACGCGCAGCCTCCCCGACGACCTGCGCTGACCCGTCCCGGCCGGGTCCACGCGGCCGCTAATCCGTCTCTCGACCCTACGCCCGGATCTCTCTGGGCTCAGACGAATGCCTCACATCTGCCTGCCACGCGTCCCGCGCCGAGCAGGTCCGTTCGCTCTACTCTTTGATCAGGAGACCTTCACTCAATGCCGTCTTCCAACACCAAGCGCGCGCCGCGCGCCGCCACGGCGACAGACTCGGGAACGACCGAACCCATCACTACCAAGGTGCTCATCATCGGTAGCGGCTTCTCCGGCCTCGGTATGGCCGTGCAGCTCCGCCGACGCGGGTATAACGATTTCATTGTGCTGGAAAAGGCCGACTCCGTCGGTGGGACGTGGCGCGACAACACCTATCCGGGATGTGCGTGCGACGTACCGTCCCTGATGTACTCCTACTCGTTCGAGAGCCGCGGTAGCTGGTCGAAGGTGTGGTCCTCACAGCCTGAGATCGAGCAGTACTTGAAGGAGATCTCCAACAAGCGTGGGATCACCCAGAAGATCCACTTCGGACAGAAACTGGTCTCCGGATACTGGAGCGAGTCCGAATCCCGGTGGCACCTGCGTACCGAGTCGGGCCGGGAGTACGTCACGCAGTACGTCGTGTCCGGTGTCGGCGCTCTGCACATCCCGAACTTCCCGAACATCCCCGGAATCGACGAATTCGCCGGCCAGGCGTTCCATTCGGCAAAGTGGGACCACACGGTGGATCTGCAGGGCAAGCGGGTGGCCGTCATTGGCACCGGTGCCAGCGCGATTCAGTTCGTGCCGTTCGTGCAGAAGGAGGCCGGCACACTCACGGTGTTCCAGCGCACCCCGGCTTGGGTACTTCCGCGCAAGAACTTCGCGGTGCCGGGACCACTTCGTACCCTGCTCAGCAAGATCTCGATTACTCGCCGCCTCGCTCGGTGGTCGGTCTACTGGGGCGCAGAGAGCCTGGCCTTCGGGCTCAACGGCCACTCCAACCTTATGCGGCCAATCGAAAAGGTGGCCAAGTGGAACATCGAACGTTCCATCACCGACCCCGAGCTACGCCGGAAGCTGATGCCGTCGTACCGCATCGGATGTAAGCGCATCCTGGGATCGAACGACTATTACCCTGCGCTCGCCGCGCCCAACACGACAGTGATCAGCGATCGGATCGAGAAGGTTACCGCGGATTCGATCGTCACCGCTGACGGCGTGTCGCATCCGGTAGATGTGATCATCTACGCCACAGGGTTCCATGTCACGGACGGGTTCGATCAACTCGCCCTCAAAGGCGCGCGGGGCGAGGACCTGCCGTCGCACTGGCACCAGACGGGTATCAACACCCACCTCGGCATCACCACCGAGGGCTTCCCGAACCTGTTCTTCCTGCTCGGACCCAACACAGGTCTTGGGCACAACTCTGTCGTGTTCATGATCGAGCAGCAGATCAAGTACATCTTGAAGGCCATCGACGCCGTCGACAGTCGAGGTGCGCAGCGCGTTGATGTACGGCCCGAGGTTCAAGAACACTTCAACAAGGACATCCAGCGCAAGCTCGCCAAGGGCGTGTGGACCAACGGCGGATGTACGAGCTGGTATCTGGACTCGCAGGGTGTCAACCGTACGGTGTGGCCGGGGTTCACCTGGCAGTACTGGCGAGCGACGAAAGACTTCGAGCCCGCCGAGTACGAGATCGCCTGACAGTCCAGCCGTAGGTCATCGGAGAAGTGAGTACACAACAGTGAGTAGTTCGACAGCAGGCCATAACGCGACCCCGGTCGCGGTCGTCACGGGAGCCGCCTCGGGGATCGGCCGGTCCCTTGCCCTCCAATTGGCCGGACGCGGGGCCAGCCTTGCCTTGTCCGACGTCGACGAGATGCATCTCAAAGAGACGGCGGACATGTGCCGTACCGCGCATCGGGCGACGGTCGAGACCGCCGTGTTGGACGTGGCAGATCGGGCTGCCTTCCAGGATTACGCAGATAGCGTCCAGTCGACATTCGGGCGCGTCAATATGGTGTTCAACAATGCCGGCGTCGCCCTCGGCGTCGACGTCGTCGACATGTCCTGGGAGGACTTCGATTGGCTGATGGGTATCAACTTCGGTGGTGTTGTCAACGGGACGAAGGCGTTCCTGCCTTATCTGATCGCCTCGGGTGATGGTCATCTGGTGAACACCTCCAGTGTCTTCGGTCTGGTCGGAATCCCCAGTCAGAGTGCCTACAACGCCGCGAAGTTCGGTGTGCGTGGCTTCACCGAAGCACTTCGCCAAGAGATGAAAATCAGCCGGTATCCGGTCACGGTGACATGCGTTCACCCCGGTGGCGTCAAGACCAATATCGTCAACAACGCTCGCGGTGTATCCGAAATGGGGGCAGATACCGCCACCATTGCCTCGATGTTCAACAACATCGCCAGGACCACCCCGGAAAAAGCGGCGGCCACCATCCTCAAAGGAATGGACAAGAAGAAGCCCCGCGTGTTGATCGGCGCAGACGCACGGGGCTTCGACTTTGTCGCACGCGTGGTGGGTCCGCGCTACCAGGACATGGCTGCGCCCATCACACGCGCGGGCTACGCCTTGGCTCGCAAGCGGGGGATCATCAAATGACCGTCGAGCAGGAGACTCGGCCGGGCACCACCGCCCGCTCACGGACGCTGACCGTGTCGGAGGTCGTGCAAGAGACCAAGGACTCTGTGAGCATCGCCTTCGAGGTGCCTGACGAGATCGTCGACGATTTCAAACACCTTCCCGGGCAGTTCATCACGCTGAAGATCCCGTCTGACCAGACGGGCCACGTCGCACGATGTTATTCGCTGAGCAGTTCGCCTCATGTCGATGACTTCCGCCTCGAGATCGGGGTCAAGCGCACCGATGGGGGATATGCGTCGAACTGGTTGTGCGACAACGTCTTCGCCGGCATGGAGCTGACCGTCCTCACGCCGTCAGGGAAGTTTACCGCGAAGAGCCTCGACGTCGACATGCTTTTCTTCGCTGGCGGAAGCGGCATCACGCCGGTCCTGTCGCTGGTGAAGTCGGCACTGGTGTCGGGCGGTGGGGACGTCGTCCTGTTCTACGCGAACCGTGACGCCGACTCGATCATGTACGAGCGCCAGCTTCAGCAAATCAGCTCTGAGTTCGCCGAGCGGTTCACTTTGGTCGGCTGGCTTGAGTCCGAGAACGGGATCCCCACATCCGAGGCTGTCGAGAAAATTATCCGTGACCACAAAGGGGCGGAGATTTTCACCTGCGGCCCTGCCCCCTTCATGGACCTGGTGGAAAGGTCCGCCGCCGCGTGTGGAGTGGACCATTCGGGTGTGCATCGCGAGGTGTTCCAGTCCCTGGCGGGTGACCCGTTCGACACCGCCACACTGCGTCGACTCAGTGACGACGAGGGTGTGGCGACGGCCACGGTTTATCTCAACGGAGAGTGCATCACCACGGCATGGCCACGTAACACGCCGCTGCTCGACGTGCTTCTCTCGCAAGGACACAACGCCCCATACTCGTGTCGAGAGGGCGCATGCAGCGCGTGTGTCTGCAAACTCATCGAAGGCGATGTCGACATGGTGCAAAACAACATCCTCGTCGATGACGACATCGAGGACGGTGAGCGACTCGCGTGCCAGGCACTTCCGCTCACCGACGCTGTGACGGTGAGTTTCGATGACCTCTGACTCTTCGGGAGCCGGCCTACTGTCGCGGCGGTCGCGCGAGGTTCTCTCCACTGACGGCACGAGGCTGTTCGTCGAGGAGTACGGGCTGGGTGATGATGCGCCGCTGGTGGTGTTCAGTCACGGGTGGGCGTGCCAGGGCCGATTCTGGAGACCTCAGATCGAACACTTCGCCAGCACACACCGTGTGGTGGTGTATGACCAACGAGGGCACGGCTGGAGTGACCGGGGTCATACCCCTTTCTCTGCGTCGGTCCTCGGCGACGACCTCGAGGCTGTCCTGCGGGCTGTCGTCACGTCGAGTCGTAAGGCATTGGTGACCGGTCACAGTATGGGCGGGATGTCGGTCATGGGTTGGGCTGCCGAGCACCCGGAGTCGGTGCCCCTCCTGTCCCGCGGTGCCGTCTTGGCGAGCACTGGCCCCTCCCAGTTGGTAAGTAGATCGACGCTGATTAGGTCGCCGCGCCGATTCCGCGCCTCATTGGAGCGGGCCTTCGCAGCCGGGCTCGCCATGGCGGGGCCGGAGATGCTCGACACGCGCTTCAACCAGCGGTTGGTGAAGTACGGGACGATGGGTCCACACGCGTCGGCCGACGTTGTGGCTGAGTGTTCTGAGATAGTACTGCGTTGCCCCCCTGCGGTTCGGGGAATGTGGGGCAGGGTCCTGGCCACTATCGATGTCAGCAAAGGAGTCGACTCACTTGCGGTTCCGACGACAGTGATCGTGGGCTCTGCCGACAGGTTGACACCCGAGGTTCATTCCACCGATCTCGCCGAACGGCTGCAGCAGCGCGGCCAGCTGCACGATTTCGTGGTGTTGCCGCAGATCGGTCACATGATCAACATGGAGGCACCGAACGATTTCAACGAAGCGGTGGCGCGATTGGACGCAGCCACGGAGAAAGGCTAACTCTTGATGCCTATGACCGGACGCACATAGCTGATGATCGCGGGGGGAGGGCCCTTCCGGTATCGTTGCTTCCACAATGTCAGTCGTCCGTCGCGTTTCCTCCGCACCATCTCAGGTACAGCGTCGGGTGCGTGATGCCCGTAGCACGCGGTGGGATGAACATCGGGTCGCGGTACGCGCACAGCTGGTCGAGGCGGCCATACGGGCCATCGAACGCTGTGGCGTAGGCGTCAGCATGGACGACATCGCTGCGGAGGCCGAGGTATCTAAACCGAAGCTGTACCGCTATTTCGGCGACAAAGCGGGCTTGAACGGGGCGGTGGCGGCGAAGCTCGGGGCGTTGATGTGGGAGTCGGCGCAAGTCACAATTTTTGCCGAGCAAGAACATGCTTCGGTCGACGACATGGTTCGCTCGTCTATCCAGTCGTACGTCGCGCTCGTCGGGCAACATCCCGTGGTCGTCAGATTTCTCATGGCGAATCATTTGTTTGAGTACTCCGGATCGGGAAGCGGCGGAGTTGCGGAGCAATTGAGGTCGGTGATGGAGGTCATCGCCGGTCGGTTTACTGAATCTCTGCAGCGTATTCATGCAGATACCTCGATTATTCCCATGGCCGTGGCGTCCATTCTGGGTTCTGGTCTATCTGCGACGCAGTGGTGGACCGACGGCGGTCGTGAGCAAGGGGTGGACGACAAGTTCTTCGCCGCACACCTGTTGGAAACGACGTGGGGAATCATCGATGGCGCGGGCGCGACCATAGGCGTCGCCTTCTCACGTGGTCTGCCATTCAGTCATCCCGGGTTCGCGTCCCGCCGCTAAGTGGACTGACCATGTTTGGCAGCGAGCCATTCGCCGAACTTGTTTTGCCAGTGGCGGCGCGATTCGACCGATTCTTTGCGTTGCGGTCGGGTTGATCGTGCGTTCCGGTTGAGGGGTGTGTGTGCGTTGGTGGGCGGCGAGGAAGTCGTCAACGATGTGCGCGCAGTCGTGCCGGTCGATGTTTCGTAGCCCGGTTCTTCGTGCGAAATACCAGCGGTCCGAGAAGTTGGCACATTGCGAGTTCGATGTCGAAGTCGTCTAGTTCCTCGCGGGCATGAGAGCTTTGCAGAATGGCTTCAAATGGTTGGCGGTACTGGTCGATTACCCGCTGCTCAGCCGACAAGCTTCCCTCTTTGCCGCAGCGCCCCTGCATGTCACGACTCTCGGCGATGGCGCACGGCGGCGCGATCGCCGCGGCGTGGGACGACCTGCCGGGCTCACCTTGTGGTTGCTGCAACCCCGGCTGTCACCCGCCGCCTCACAGTCGAGTACCTGTTGCCGGTCCCGCTGCGCCGCCCGCACCGCATCAGCGGCCCGCCGCGCGGGAGAGCTGGCGCACTCGGGCGGTCTCGGTGGAGGGACATCGACAACCGATTCCCCTGCTCGAGCAGCCACAGCGACAGGATGGCCGAGGCCTTTGCTGTTCTCCACCGCCCATATGTTCAGGCAGCCTGCCGGCCCACTCGAGTTCACTGATCGAAGCGAACCTGGTGATGGTCCTGATCATGGCGTCGGTGTCGGTTCGTTGCTCGGCGTCGTTGTCCTGGTCGAACTACTCACATCAGTTCGATGAGCTGGTCGCGCAGCGACCCCGTCGAGTGTGCCGGCGGGATGCGTCCATGGTGTATTTGTCACTAGCGTTCTCTTTTGAGAGATATATCAAAGTTCCACCGCAACAAAACGTGTTCCCCGTGTAACGCCGTTCTCTACAACAACTTCGTCTTACATAATGGGCTCCTGATCTTATTTCCACGAGACGACGGTTAGTGGTCTGCAGTCGCCAACGAGCTGGACGCAAGTTCCAAAGCCTCGACAAGATCAGTCTCCTCCTTTGGCAGTCGACCGGCGGCCTCGGCCACCGCATCTAGGCGAGCTCGCACATCAGCACCGCGCTGGATCCCGGCGCGCGCGGTCTCGGTCCAGGCCCGCGCACAGCAGTCGGCGGCTTGCGCCAGGTCTGCTGTGGCGAGGTCGCCAGTCAGTCTTGCGACCTCAGCGCACCCCTCGGCGAGTAAGCGTCGGAACAACCCGCCGCCGGTGCCTGCCTTCTCGATGAACGCGCCGAGGCCGAACAGTAAGATTTCAAGTTCGTCATCTGGAAGGTCGGCCCAGGCGTGGACGTCGGCGGCCAGCGCTGCCGCAGCGGCCAAGCCCTCGGCACCGCTGGCTGCGGTGAGATCGGCGATGCTTGCCCCCGATGCCTGACGCAAGTTGTCAGCAGACTGCCGAAACGCTGCCGCTGCAGTGTCGCCGATAGTGGGGAGCTCGCTCGGCCAGGTAATGCGATACGTGCAGTGGCGCGTCGGCTGTGGGAACGACGTCGAAGACCTGGCCCGAGCCAGCGAGTGGAAGGGGACCGCCTGCACCTCGGCCCGGTCGTTGTCTACGACGAACGCTACGCCCGCGTCCTCGTCGTAGCCGATTACGACGATGTCGTGGCGGCTCATCTGCATCTGGACCCTCAGATACGGTAGCTCGGCGATGTCGCCCCACACCAGGCTTGGTCGACCGGAGTCGATTTCGTCGCGTACCCACGACCATCCCTCCTCTGGATCATCGGTGGTGAGGACCTGGACCTGCCCGCCGAGCCGGCGGGGTAGGTCGACTTCGAAGTCGGCACCTCGTCCCACCAGATACAGCGGTGGAACGAGGGCATTCGATCGAAGATAGGACAACCCCAAGGCGCCCCCGAGGGTAAATACGAGCCCTTCGCTGGGCGGTCCGTCCCACCCGAGATCGTGCCAGTGCAGCAGATCTCGCATCGCGCCTGAACCACAGTGGCCCCCGATCTGATGGGGGTAACCCTGGATGTAGGTCTTGCGGAGCATATGCCGTCCTTTCCGAGTCGCGGGGCGTTGGTGTCGAAGACCAGTCAATTGCCAGGATGCGTTCCAGGTTGGGGCATGCATAGCCCATGGGTCGATGTCGAGCTCGGCGGGAAAGGCCGATTCGCGAGCCAGGCTATCGAAGCCGCGACTTTTCGTCAGTGGACGCGCCGAATGAGGTTTGGACCTGTTCGTCCTTTCGAATTGCGTATCGCTCGCCGACTCACATCGATCGCCCTCAAGGCAGAGTCGCCTCACACTGCACCGGCGGGTGACAGTTCGGCGCGGCCGATGGGGAGCTGCTGGGTGATGACCCGCTTACTGAACATGAAATCGCGGGGACGATTGATGCAGTCCGCCGCAATCAGCTCCGCACTGCGTAGGTAGTAGCAGGTGAAGTCGCAGTCACGGGTCGGGTTTCCACTGAGGACGACTTCGTCGTATCCAGTGTTGAGCCCGGCGATCTGGAGCTTGAGATCGTATTGATCCGACCAGAACCAGGGGAGCGCCTTTATCTCCTTAGGCTTTCCGCAGATGGTCGCGGCAGCGACCTTGGCCCACTCGGCGGCGCTCGGCACGGACTCCAGGCGAATGCGACGTCCGTAGCGGGCCATGTCGTGGCTGGCGCAATCCCCGGCGGCCACGACGTCGGGATCACTGGTCCAAGCGTGGCCGTCGATGACGACGCCATGTCAACGGCAAGGTCTGCGGCGGCGAGGTCGAAGGTCTGCGGCGGCGGCGAGGTCGACGTTGGGCTCCACGCCGATTCCGATAATGAGGAGGAACGCATTCGAGATGCACGCCGCCTGAGAATGCAGCCACGTCGAACGATGGCTGTAGACAACGCCAGGGTCGTGACACTCGAGCACCAGCTCGCTAATCCGACAGGCCATCAGGCGCTTCCTACCCTTCTACTGGAACTCAACCGACCAGCCTCAGGAGCAGACTCCCAGCAAGTGAATCGGTCGGAATCGTATCGAGCGAGACTGCGCGGTAGCGAGCGCTTTTCGCTATACCAGCGGGTTGTCAAGCTACCACTTGACATAAGATATCTTATCGGCGTTAAGTCGTTGCAGCACAGTTAGATTCGTCACCAGTGACGAAACGTAGCCCGAGCTCCCAGTACGCAAGCGACAACCAGGCCACAGGTCGTCTTGCGAAAACATCATGCAGTCAGCCCATTCGTGTTGGCTGCAACTGCTCGGCGACCGCATCCGCGTCATCGCCTATGCCGCTTCGGGGCTGGTAGGTATCGGCATGTTCGCCGGCATGTACGTGCTCACCGCGCTTCTTCATACCATCCTGGGTCTGTCGCCGACCCAGATCGGCCTGGCCTTCCTCCCGTTCACCGTGGGTGCTGTGGTCACCACCTGCGCGCTCCCACACGTTCGAGCACGACTGCCTGTAGTAGTGGTGCTTGCCGCAGGCTTAATGCTGACCGCGGCCGCGGTCGCCACGTTCGTCGCTCTCGAGCCCAACAGCCGCTACAGCACCCACGTCTTGCCGGCGATGCTGTTACTCGGTGCCGGGGGCACGGTCGTCATGATCACCGCCGGTGAGGTCGCCACCGCCGGAGCCGGACCAAACAGTGGTGTAGCCGGCTCATTGGTCAACGCAGCACAGCAAATCGGTGCCGCCACTGGTACCGCCCTGCTGGCCACAGCGATGACGATGACCACCCGCAATGAACTGGCCCAGGGAACCGAACCGGTCGAGGCCGCGGCCGCCGGCTACGCACGCGCCGGCCTCATCGCAGCCCTGCTCCTGCTCATCCCAGCCATCGGCGTCGCCCTCATGGCCACACAGCCGTCGAAGAACCGCCGCACCATCCCACTCCCGACCGCTGCCCACGGGCTCTGTCGTTCGCGATGGCGCCCGCACACGGCATCGGCGCGATCGCGCCGTTCACACGGCAGGTATTCAGCACAAGGGCAGTCTCTGCCTGCAAAACCACACACTCCACTACCAGCGAACCAAGAATGACCAAGGAGGAGCCATGACCGTCACGCAGACACAAGCCACACCCCTGTTGATGCACAACACCATGCGCATCACCCCCGGGCACCTTGAGGAGTTCAAACAAGCTGTGCGCCGCGCGGTGGAGTTTGTGCAGCAGCACGGACCGCAGCTCACCGTGCAGGTGTTCATCGACGACTCTGAGCTGATCGCGCACAGCTTCCAGCTATATCCGAACTCGGCAGCGGTACTGCGTCACTGGAGCCTGTCAGACCCGTACATCAGCGACGTCATGCAGCACTGCACCGTCGAGAGTCTGCAGGTCTACGGCGAGCCCGACAAAGAGGTGACCGAAGGCCTGTCGACAATGCTCGCCGACGGCGTCGCCCGCCTCACCGGTTCACACCACGTCGGCTTCGTCCGAAGGCAAAAAGCGCTCCCCGAAACTCAGCCCTGGTGAGCTGTCGTGTGCTCTCACACTCGATCGAGCGAGCGGGGGAAAGTGAGAGCGGCATTCGCCGGAGCAGCGCCGCGATGTGTCCGGGCCTGCCGGTTGCCGGTCGACCTGGTGTCCGGTCTGCTGTTGCGCGATGAACGTGTGACCCAAGCAGCGTAGATGTCGCGCTGCTTCCGGGGTTACCTGCCAGTCTTGGGCGGGTCGTCCCCTAACGCCGGGTTGATGATGGGGGGTCTGTCCCCGATGCCCCGGGCAGGTGCGGTCTCTAGTGTGCTTGAGGTACCGCGGCCCAGGCGCGAAGGCCGCATGACCAGGCAGGAACGTACGTGGGCGCCCAAGCAGACGATCAGGCCGCTACACCCGTGTCCCCGGGATTCGGCGGCCCATGGCATCGCGGCGACTCCTTTCCCCTGTTGCTGGCCCACCTCACCGACGCTGTTGTGGTTCACCAGCAGGGGTGGGTGGTGTACGTCAACCCCGCCGGCACCCGGCTGCTGGGAGCCGGCAACGCCGACGACATCGTGGGACGGCACGTGTCTGATCTGTCCCCGGCCCTAGCCGCCCTGACCCCAACCGACAGCGCCATGTCCGAGCCGTCGTCGAGCTCCGGTCTTCGAACTTCGTTAAAGATCCGCCTGCTCACCGGGGAGATGGCCGACACCACAGCGCTTGCCCTCGATGTCCAGTGGACCTCATCGCCGGCAGTAGCGGTGTTGCTGCTTGAGTACATCCGGGACCACCATGAGCAGACAGCCGCGTGCGCCGGCGACGACCGATTCCACGCGGCCCTCTCAGCACTACCCGAGGCGATCGTGGTCGTCGACCACCACGGGCAGGTCCAGTTCAGCAACCCCGCCGCCAACCACCTGTTCCGCAGGCACCTGACCACCACAATCAACCTGACGGACCCCGCGCTGTCTCAGCGCTATCCCCTGTACGACGTGGACGGAGAACAACTCCCACGCTGGCGTCGGCCCCTGACCCGAGCGCTGCAGACCGGGACAGCCACCCACGACATCATCGGCGCCGACCGCGCCAACGGGCAACGAGTGTGGATGGCCGTCACCTGCACACCAGTGACACCGGAATCCGACCACTCCCCGTTCGTGATCTCCCTGACCGATGTCACCGAACACCTCACAACCGCCAACGAACTGAGCTACCAGGCCACCCACGACCAGTTGACCGGCCTGCCCAACCGGGCACACACCATCGCCACCCTCGACTACTACCTACGCGCCCGACATCGTCGCGACCCACTCGCGGTCATGTTCATCGACCTCGACGACCTCAAAACCACCAACGACACCTTCGGCCATAGCGTCGGAGATCTCGTCTTGCGCACCAGCGCACATCGACTACGCCAAGCCCTACCGGCCACCGCGACCCTCGGACGCCTCGGCGGCGACGAATTCGTGGCCATACAACTCGACGACATAAACGCACTCCCCCACATCACCAACACACTCCATACCGCACTCGCCCGATCGATTCCCATCGCCGGACACAACCTGCACATCCGGGCCAGCATCGGCGTCGTCCTGGTCCCACCCCGCGACACCCGCACCACCGACCACATCCTGCGGCGCGCCGACCACGCCATGTACCGAGCCAAAACCCGCGGCGGCGCCCGCACCCACTACCTCACCACCCCGCCACAGCCCTTCAGCGGATATGTGCCGCACTACTTTCCACGTCTTGACGACCAACCCACCCAACCCATACCCCGCCACGGTGCCCCCACAACGTAACCTGCGTGGCCGTGACGTCGGCATTAAGGGCCGGCAGGTTGCTACTAGGTGTATGCACCCTCGACAGTGCGAAGTGAAGGCGACCTCGACCGCGTCGCTGGCGCAAACGAAGACCTCCCCAACAACCACCACCGATACACCGGCTGCTCCCGCGTCGCGGTCGCCGCGGCTGACCATCACCCCGCGCCACAACGATCGCAACATCGACCGTTCCCCGAAGCGGCACTATCGACCGGGTTCCTTCCACCTCTCCGGCACGTGGGCCCGGCGGCACGCCCACACAGGACCAGCGTCGGACAACGCCCGCCATGCGGCAGCTTCTCGCCAGGCCGCACCCGATGCGACCGTACTGATCTCAGCCTGCTCGGCCGACACCATCATCGGCCACATCTGCCCCACGCGAACGCGCTCTGGTGATTAGGAACGCCCTACCCGGCCCGCACTGATCACTGAGTTAGCAGCAACCAAGTACAGTTTTCGCAGCCGAGGATTGTGGCTGAGCGTGACGGTCAGTTGCGGCAAACGACGCGCTACCAGGCCGGCGCGCCCGTATTCTCAGCAAGTGTGAGGCGTTGGCCCATCGCATTTTCTATTGCCGCCATCGTTGCGAGCGGATGTTCCCAGAACGCCGACTCGCCCAGCAGCACTGCCGAAGCAACCCCACCCATCGTCGCCGCCGGCCAGACCGTCCCCAACGTTCCTGCGGTCACCGACCCACCCCTCTATATGAGCACCTGCACCCTGCTGCGACAGACACAGGCAGTGACCGGCGTGCACCCCGGGTCACCCGACCAGGACCTCAGAACCGTCATCGCATCGTGGGAACAATCGTCGTGGTGGACGACATCAGATCCCGGTCGCCAAGACACCTACGTGCGTGCACTCCGCGACTTCGCCGCCGGCAAATGCTGAAGAACCAGCGCGGGGGCGGCACACCAGACCCCACCGGAACGGCCACCTGCGCCCATACAAACCCAGAAAGGCACCCGATGGGTTATTGCCTCGACGAGCACGAGATCCACAGCATGCTGCTCAAACGTCAGTCGATTGACTTTGCCACCGGCATGCGGATGATTCTCAACCGCCTCTCGGCTGACGAGGCAGCGTGGCACCTACGACACATGGCCAAGGCGTCCGAAATCGAGGTGTTCGACATGGCCACCGTTATCATCGAGGCCTTCACCACCAGCCGAAGCCAGCGGTGAAAACCCTCGACGCGCAGGCACACTGCTTGACCCGAGCGAGGAAGTCGAATGCGCCAGAAATCAGCACCAGCCTGCCCACGGTGGGTGCCCAACGCCAACAACGGCAAACATCCACCGCCAACGCCCCCACCGAGTCCGGTCCACGCGGGCGCGATACGCCACTCAAGGCCAGCTCTGCACACTTACCCAGTAGGGCACAATCAACCCATGAGCGTTGAGGATGATGTGGTAGCCGCCGCACGCATAATCGAGCTACCAGGCGGCCACTTACTGTCCATGCAGCCGCTCACCGTCGAGGGCCGCACGGTAGCCCGAGTCACCGACATCACCGGCGAGCACGGCGACCTCACCATGGTCGAGGTCGCCGACCTTATGCACCAGCTGGCGACGGCGGACTGCGACCCGCGGGGAGACCACGAACGTGCACGCAAACTACGGGCGCTCGCCGACCGCATCCTCAATTCCCGCGACTGACCGCCCATAACGCCGACTACGTTCCGGCGACCTCCACATAGACGCTCGGCATGGTCGCTCTCACCAGCTGCAATCACCGGTTTTTGCCACTTACCAGGCCACGCCAATCTCCCGCCGTCGGGTCAGCGAGACGGGCCCGACACCTAGCTCACCGGCATCGCGTCACGCACTTGACGTAATCTACGTTATCGGCGTAACCCATTGTGACTCAATCATTTTGGTCACCAGTGTCGAAACGCAACGCGAACGAGTGAGGCCACGGTGGGAAGTCGCGTCCTGACGTCCCTCACCAGAGACGAAACATGGCGTGAATTGCGTTATGAACGAGCGTATTCAGACGAAGCGAACAGCTCGTCATTTGGACCTCAGCGGACCACTCCCTGCACAGCCCGGCCCTGGGACGAGTACTGGGCTGAGCTGACGAGCACTAGCGGATCGCAGTCACCGGCGCGATGGACGGATCAAGAGCAGCAGTCAGCTCATCGATCAAGAAATCGATGTGTTCAGGAGCAACCGATCGGCAAGCCAGGTGGTTGAGGCCGAGGTCTCGAGCAATCGTCCAGAGCCGAAGCGTTTGGTCTATCGCGTGTACCTCATGGTCTGGACCACGGAAGTAATCACGGTGAGCGCCAACCTGATCGCAGATGGCATCAGCTATGTCTAAAGGCAGGTCGCGTTTGCCTTGGCGAACGTCGACCAATAGTTTCGGATCGACCTGATAGTGATCGGGGTACTCGTCGCGGTGCGACAAGGCCTGGCCGACAATCGTGGCCATGGCTTGCTCAGTCAGCTCTGGTTCGAGCCTCGCATGGTAGTACGCGAACAGCCGATTGAGTCGGTCAGCGTGAGTGAGTGCCACTGTTCGAGCCCTTCCATCCAGGTTTTGCCTTACTTGCCCCCGGCCACCGACTCCCATCGGGCAGCGAAACCGGACTCCTGCTCTTCCGAGATCTTAACCGCCATGCCCAACAGCCACCTCAGGTAGAGCAAGTCATCGGTGTCACGGGGATCATCTGCTGGTGGTTCGCGATTGAGATAGTCGCCAAGCATTCGCGTGAATATCGGGTCAGCACTAGGCGAATCCCCACGCAGGCGGAGCATTTCGGCCTGCCCAATGATCCAGGCACGCAACACCCGGTCGCCAAAAAGCTGCAAACCTGTCACTGCGCCTTGGAGATCTTGATCATCGTTGAAGCGCTTGGCGATTCGCTCCAGTGCACTGACCTTCTCGATCAGCTCGGCAACGACTTCGGTGCGAAGCGTGACAGTGGTGTCCGTAGCTGTGATCGGTAAATCCACTGTCGGCTTACGCCGCCTCTGGTCGAGTGGGTCAGGTTCCCCGCCGTCGAAAGTCCTCGCAGCCGAGCCTGGGCGCCACTTCAAGACCTTGTCGAGTTTGGCGAATGTTTTAAGACCAGGTTGAGGAGTCGTACCAGCTTCCAGCTTCCGCAGCGTGACACGCGTGGGCCCGCCCGCGTCACTCAGTTCTTCGCTGGTCAATCCGAGCTCCCGACGACGCGCAGCCACAATGCGGCCAAAGCGCACTGCATTAGGGCTCGTCGTCACGCGTAGAAGCCTATGCGGTCGGAACCTCAAGTAACGGAACCAGGGCGCGACAGGTCGCCCAAACCTTGGCCGCTTACCCAAATCGTGCCACATTCAGTTGCGACAATATCCCCAAATTAACCATTCAGTGATTGAACCTAACCTCAAAATATGCATAGACTGCTCCCATGGAGTCCGGGGTTGGGGGAGAAATGACAGACCAAGGCGTCGATCGCATCGACAAGCAGACAGTGGCCACAGTCATAGCTAACGGCGCCGCAGTGCCCCTTGGCGGCTGCCCAGCGCAACCGGTCGGGTTTGTCTGCATGTCGCTGACCGATGCGACCGGGCCGACCTGCCCCTTGGGCCATTCATTGCGAGCGCGACCGAACGTCGGCGCAGATTTCGCACCTACAGCTTCCCGGCGGCAACCCAGTGAGAAAAGGCGAACCCCCGGACGTACGCGGAGATTGTGGTCTGACGCGCACGACCCGGGGGTTCGCTGAGTGCTCAGCAATCGTTCCTCAATCACGCCGAGGGCGCGACCGAGGTCTCTGCAACCAAAGTGAGCCATTCCAGCGTAGGCGGTCCGGTGGTGGTTGAAAAGCAGCCACCGGCGCCCGCCCAACCTGAGGCTGGCCGCCACCTGCCCTTCACACCACAACCCCAATGCTGAAAGGACCGACAAGTGAAACGCCTGGCGGCACAACGCACCCATTCACGCTCGTACCCGAGAGCGATCGCAGCAACCGTGGCAACGGCTGTCGTCGCAGCTACGGCGCTGGTCTCTGGCACTGGCGTTGCATCGGCTGAATCCTCGTGCCCAGGCTTGATGGTCTATGGCATTCAGGGCACCGGGCAGTCGAGCCCGGATGCGGACCCCGAGCAGGACGCGGGGTTCTTGTCGCGGGTGCTGGCCCCCGCTATGCGCGAGGCCGGCGAGTATATGGACCGCGCGTACGTGCCCTACGACGCCGGTTTCGGCGGTGCAGTTCCGGGTGGAACCAAGCCGTATGCCGAGTCAGTCGATGGTGCGGTCACCACCGCGAAGAACTGGATCAAAGACAAGGCAGCTGATTGCCCTGCAACGAAGTTCGGGCTTGTCGGCTACTCGCAGGGCGCGCACGCGGTACGCGTCGTCCTCAACGACATCGTCAATGGACAAACAGCCATCGACGCCGACCAGCTCGCTTTGGTCGCGAACTTCGGCGACCCGGGACGACCCGAAGGCGCCCCGCTATTCCCAGGCCGTCCAGGCCAGTCCTCACCGTCACCGGTGCCGGGAACCGTTGGTGAAGCCGTGTCACAGGTCATCGCAGCCGTGCCGAGTACTCCGCAGGGCGGTGGCATCGCACCCGAGGCAGATGTTGATGACACCGCCTACCACGCCATCGCCGGCCGCTACTTGTCCTCCTGCACCGATGGCGATCTGGCCTGCGACGCACCAGCAAATGCCCCTTTGGCCCACCTGGTCACCAACATCGCTGGGCAAAGCGAACTCAATCCCGGCGACCCGCTCGGATCGTTGTCGACCATCGCCGAAGCACTGGCGATGACCACCGTCAAAACGGCAGTTCCGCTGATCAATGAAGACATCCAGGCTCCCGAGAACAACCTCGAGTCACTGTCTTATGAGCCGTCACAGACGCTGTCGCAGCGGCTGGCCACAGCATCGGATCCGCGTACACCGCTGCCATCGATCTCAGACGCACTGTCGGCGGTCATCAAGGTCGGCACCATCGGACTCAACGCAGTCAAGACTGTCGTGCAGACCGTCGCTACCCCCGAAACAATCGGTGCGCTCGCCGTTGCCGGGGCCACCAACCCGCTGGCGGTCGTCGGGATCCTCGGCGCCAAACTCGGCGAAGCCGCGGTCGCTCTAGCGCCGCCGGCGACCCAAAAACGCTGGGTCTCCAACGCTTTCGATGCATTCAAAGCCGAACTGGGCGCGAACAAAGACCTGTTCGAGATCAGCTCACTCCTGAAGTATCGCGACGCCGCCAAACAGCACAGCTCCTACAGCGACGTCGCCGCCACACCGACGGGTGCACCGCCCACCACCTTGGTTGCGGACTGGATCACCGCGGCTGCCAAAGACATTGCGGGTGAGGAGACGACCACCAGCACCACCACCCGGACCTCCGGTCAGCTGCTCAGCAGCTACCCGAGCGTGCCGTCGTCATCGCCGGCACCGTCCACCACCTCCAGCAGCACCACGACCACCGCCTCGACCACTGCTCCGGCCAGCAGCGTCTCTGAGCCCCCGAGCACCAGTGCGACTCCAACGGTGAGCGGTGATCTTCCGCCGTTCATGACCGGAGAAGAGAGCAGCCAATGACCGCCCACACGTCGCACTGTGTGCGGCTTTGTGCCCGGCGGTGGCGATTACTTCACCACCGCTCCCGAGATCACCACAGCTTGCCCATTGAAGGTGTCTGATGACTGACCGAGAATCCGAGCAGGGCTGGGCGAGCGACCCCCAGGTAGCCCATTGGCTGGGCGAACACACCGACCCCTCACCCGACACGATCACCTCGGCCGACCCACCGGTCAAGGCAGAGCCAGGCTCCACACAGTCCGGATGGTCCCCCGACACGACCGTGTGGGCCCAGAACGCAGCGGTCAATGGCTGGCTCGCTTCTGAACCCCCTGCCCACATCGAACTCGCCGATGACCCGGTTCACCCCGACGGGGCACACGCTCCCGTCGAAGCTGGCTACGACACGCAGATCACCGCACCGATGAGCCCGATCACCGCCACCGGGCCACAGCCGACTCGGTCGTCGCCGATGACAGCTCCAGCAGCGATACGCCCCACGGTCACTGCCGCACCGGATGTGGCCTTCCAGTCTCCCCGCCGCCGGCCAAGTCGGCGCACGGTGGCGATGGGGGCGGCAGTGTTGACCGCTGCCGTCGTGGTTCTGGGCCTGATCATCACCGCGGCTGCTTTCGTCGGCGATGCCAGCGATGACAGCGGTACCTCGATCGCGCAACCACCGGCTCCCTCTGCGGTGATCGCACCGCCGGCCACGCCCGAACAGGACGCTGACTGCCCCAACCGGTCAGAGAACGGCGTGATCACCGGCCGAGATCCTGGCGGCACCAGCAGTGGACCTGCGGTGATCAAGGCCTTCGAGCACGCCTACTTCGTGCAACGGTCCGGGGTTCAGGCGCGAGCGTTCGCAGCACCGTTGGCCCGGGTACCGACCGCCGAGCAAATCCAGACCGGCATCGATTCGGGCCTGGTGCCTGGAACTCGCCACTGCCTGGCGATCACCAGCCGCGGTGACGGCTTGTGGGGAGTGGAACTGACCATGCTCCCCCCGGCCGCCGGTGAGCCCGTCAAGTCGCGGCAACTGTTCCAGACCGCCGAAGTCGAGGGCCGCACCCTCATCACTGCCATCACCAAAGACACCGACCAGTGAACGGAACACCGTGGGTGCAACGAAACGACCTGTGCTCGAACACTCTTCACCCCGTCGATACGTCGGTGTACACCGACACCGACATCGCCCGCTTCTTTGGTGCCCTCGGCGTGCCAGCTGACAAGGTCGACGCCTTGATCGCGCAGCGCCATGCCGACACCTGTTCCCACCAATCGTTTCCGACCCCCGCAAGTCACCGCTAACCCACTGCTCGTCAACCAACGAAAGGCACTACCGCTCATGCAATCTCCACGGCACGCTCTGCCCGATACACCTTCCTGCACGGCCCCCACACTCAGCGAGACTCCCGCACCGCTACGCGCCCGGGCAATGGCCGCGATGGTGGTGACCGCGATCGCTCTCGGCGGTGCGGGCACCCTGGCTGGTCCGGCGTTTGCCGATCCCGAGCAGCCCGGAGTGACCGATGTCCCGCAAACGTCAGAGCAACCCGGCATCACCGACCAGCCAATCGCTCCCGAGCCCGCACCGGCACCAGCACCCGAGCCAGTGCCCGACTACGGTCCCGGCCTCCTGCCATCGCCGCAGTGGGAGACCGAACCAGTCATCTACACCGAACCGGCCGGCCCACCCTCGACCCCGTACACCCCACTGCCCCAGCCCACCCCGGCACCGGCACCGTCTGAGCCCGCGCCGCCGCTGGCACCGCTTCTGGTCAAAGATCCCGCTGCAGAAATCCGGGCTGGCAATTTCGTGGTCGACCGCCCCGACTGGGTGGCCCCGGAAGCGGCCATCACGGCCAACGAACAACTGGCGTACGTCGAATGGCGGCTCGCCCTGTTCTTTGAGTCGCAGGGCTTCCCCCGCGAAGAAGCCGCCCGCCGTGCTGCTGCGGCAGCAGCCGGTGCCGCTGTCGGCGGGGTCGCCGGAGCGGTGGTCCTGGGTGTCCCGGCCGCTGTGCTGTTGGCGATCCTCGGCGGTGCCGGCGGCGCGGCAATTGGCAGCGCCGTTCCACCCACCCCGTTCAACACCCTGCCGGGCCTCGCTATCGGCTTAGGTGGCGGCGCAGCGCTGGGGTTCGCCGGAGGCGCGGCAACTGGCGCACTCCTAGGTGGTCTGCTGGGTTGGGCCCTGGGCTTCGGCGACGCAAACGCCAACCCCCCCGCCCCCTGGGAATCCGAACCAGCAGCACCACTGCCCAACCCCGAGGGTGACCAGTACCGGCTAGTTCTTGATGCACCCGCCGCAGCTGATGCGGGCCTGCCCGCAGTCGACTACACCGTCGACACCGACGGTGACGTGTCCTTCTCGGCCAACATCGCCGGCATCCCACCGATCAATGTCGGATGGACCGCTGAGCAGGCCGAGGCCCCCCTGCAGGCGTTGGGCCCCCTCGAGCAACCCGCCAAGGACGCGATCGCCGGGGCCACCAAACAGATCGGTGACGGGCTCACCCAGATCGTGGATGGCCTGCACATCAGCTACCCGCAGACCGTCGCGCCGGCACCCGCGGCGTGACGACTGCCGCTCGATTCACCCCAGCACAGCGACCAACCAGGAGGCGATGAGCTGATGAGCACGGCCCCGATCACCCAATCCGAGCAACCAATCACCGGCCCCCAGCCCGTGATGGCCTTCACCGCGGGGGCCATCCGGCCCCCCGATGAGGCAGACATGCTCGACTGGCGCACCGAACCTGGTTCGCCCGCGTTGATCTGGGCCGTGGGATGCCACGGCGGGGCGGGAGTGTCCACCCTGGCCACCCAGCTCGCCCACGTCGGCGACAGCGGCCAACGATGGCCCGCTCGCCCCGACGAAGCCCCGTTCGTGGTCCTCATCGCACGCGAATCCGCGCGTGGCCTGGCCGCCGCCGAGGTGGCGGCCAGGCAGTACCACACCGGCCACGCACCGGGACACACCCGACTCCTGGGTCTGGTTCTCGTTGCCGCACAACCAAAACAGTCCTCGCTCACCGGGAAGAAGCCCGCTCCCTCGCTGCGGCGACATCGTGAACTGATCGTCACCCTGTTCGACCACATCTGGCGCATCGACTGGCACCCCTACCTGATCGAACGACCCCTCACCGACCTGCCCAGCGCCGGACCCGACGAACCGGTCGCCAAAAAGTTCGACCCAGCCACCCACGTCGCGCCCGACATCCTCACCCTCGGCCGCGAGCTCCGCGACCACGCCCGCGCCGCCCTCCAACAGACCGCCACCCCCTGACCTCATCGTCACCTTCCGCCACATCCCCTGCCCGCCTGGGCCCTACAGAAAGAGAAAGTCAATGAGTATCCGCAGCACCGTTCAAGCAGCCAACGTGCACGTCACCAATGTGGCCTTCGACCCGATTCCGATTCCTGGCCTGTCAGACAAGTTCAACACCTTCGGTGGGTGGGCCATGTTCGCGGCCTACCTGGCCACCGGTGTCGCTCTCATCGTCGGCGGCGGCTACATCGCGTGGGACAAGATCACCGACCACGGCGGCGGCAAAGGCGTCAAAATCGCAATCGGCTCGATCCTTGGAACCGCCGTCATTTCCTCTGCCAGCACCATCATCACGGCCGCGCAGTAAGCCGCACCGGTCTGATCATGAGAGGTAGCAATGCATCTGACCACCACAGTGTGGGCAGCAGATCTTCCACCGGAAGTCAGCCAACCGTTCATCACCCTCGGCGGGTACTTCCTGACTCTGCTGAACTTTTTCGCGCTGTGTCACCTGATCTTCCTCGGGGCGAGCATCGCCTACGAGAAGGTGAAGGATCGGCCGATGGCCGATATCGGCAGCGGCGAGTGGGCCACCAAGATCATCGTCGGGGTCTGGATCTCAGTCGTGGCCGGCGACATCGCCGCGGTGGCGCTCAGCTGACCGTCCTGGTCGCGGCCCTGATAACTGTCGTGCTGGCGGTATCAGGGTGCGGCGGCGACAGCGGCGAAGACACCGCGCCCCAGCCCACTCCGGTGCGGTTGGACGCTCCGCCGACGAACCTGACCTGGGCCTCGTTCAACGGCATGTCCATCCCACAGGCCGACCAGGGACCGCGCACCCCCGACCAACTCGCACCACGCGGGTTCGAACAATCCCGGCCGGGGCCGCGCTCGCGGCAATCAACGCCACCATCCGCATGTCGGTGGCCACCGACGATCAGTGGCCGCAGATTGTGCGTACGTTGCTTGCGCCCGGTCCCGCCCGAGATGCGTTCATCGCCAGTCGTATTCAGCTCTCGACCACTGATCCGGTACCGGCCGGTCAAGCGCCACTCGTGCTGGGCTGGCAGGTCACCGCGTTCACCCCGCAGCAGGCGGGTGTCGATGTGTTCACCCAACTCCCCGATCAATCGCTCGCGGTCAACCACACCACGGTGGTGTGGACCGGATTCGGCGACTGGGGGCTGCTACTGCCCGACACCAACCCCTCCGTCCCTGCGGTGCAGACGGTTTCAGCTGTTCCTGCAGGCGCAGTACGGATCAAAGGAGACTGACCATGTCGATGCCCGACCCCGCCGATGACCGGTCCCGACTGCAACGCGCACGCGACGTGCGCCACAGCGGTGGCTACAAAACCACCACGTTGCTGCTGTCGTCACTGTTGATCGGCGCCATCATCCTCGGTGCCATCTACGCGGCGGTGTCGGGCAACGACGACGGCAACAGCGCCCCTCCCCCAGCATTTCCCCAAGGCACCGGGCAACCTTCCGCCCAACCTGCCCCAGCCACCGAGCTCGCGGCCGACGCCTTCGGCATTCCCACCACCGACTCACACGGCCGCCGGATCGAAACACCCACCAACCCCCTCGGACAGGTGCTCCCGCAAACCGCCAAACCCTCCCCGTCAGCCAGCATCACCGATCCCGATGCACCACTGGACGCGCCGAAAGGCTTGATGTGGCAACGCGTCAACGGCACCCCTCTGGGCTTCTCGACCTCAGACGGACCCACCAGCATCGACAGCTCCGGTGTCCCAGCCGGGTTCTCCCACACCCCGCAAGGCGCGGTGCTGGCCATCTGGCAGATCTTTCAACGCGCGGCATGGGGTCCAGGCGAACAAACCCAAGCAGTGCTGCGTGAACGGGCGGTGGTCACTGCCCAGTCTCAGCCGGTCGTGGACCGGATGATCAATGGCCGAGACGAGATCGAGCGGCTGCGCCCCCAGCTACCGGCAGGCATGTTCGATGTCCCCATCGCGGTCAAGGTGTCCAACTACGACACCGACTACGCCCACATCCAGATCGCGGTCCCCGCCTCACCGAACCGCAGCGACGGCGTCATCGCCGCCACCTACGCCTTCGACGTCGTCTGGCGCGACGGCACCTGGAAGTGGGTGGTGCCCAACGACGGCGCTGACACCGGCTCCACCATCGTCAGCCTCGGCGGGTGGTCGCAGTGGTGACGGCAACCCTCGAGGCGGCTCAGTTGCCTGCGGCCCCACCCCTGGCACCTGCGTCGGTGATCGAACCTTCAGTTGGCGGCCGAGTGGCGCGTTGGGTCCGCCGCGTGGCCGTCACCGTCGCCATGGCCCTGTTCCTGGCTACCGGTGGCGCGATGGTTACTGGCGGAGCTGGACCGGCCGCTGCCAATCCGGTGTGCGACGGTGCCGGCGCGGTGATCGGTGTGGTCGTCGGGGAAGCATGCGAGGCGGTCACCGATTTCGCTGGCGACAAAGCTGGTGACGTAGTCGATTCAGCGGTCGGCGGCACCTTCGAGAAGATCGTCAATTCGTTGCTCGACTCCTACCAAACAGTTCTGACCTGGGCGTTGTCGTGGTGGATCCAACTCCCCACTCCTGAACTCGACAACACCAACACCCTGATGCAAGACATCCACGAACACATGGTGCAGATCCAGGTGATCGGGCTGACGTTCTCGCTGATGTTCTTCGGCTTCCGGATGATCATTGACCGCAAACGCTCTTTGGCCGACGACGCCGAGGACGGATTCAAGATACTGATCCGGGCCGGATTGGCAGTCTCGGTGATTCCGCTGATGATCACCGTCGGCGGGCAAGCCTCCGATGCGTTCTCCACTTGGCTGGTCAGCGACGCCATCAATGCCGGCAACAACGACGGCGACATCATCAAGAACTTCCTCAAACTCAACCTGTTGACCGGATCTGCCTTCGGTACAACCGGACTGGGCATCCTGGGGTTCTTCGGTTTCCTCGGAGCCCTGGCACAGCTGGTGTTTCTGGTCGTGCGCCAGGCGATGCTGATGCTGGTCGTCGCCGCACTGCCGGTCGCTGCATCGTTCTCCGGGACCGGACCTGGCTCGCAAACCTATCAACGCCTCATCGGCTGGTCCGTCGCGTTCCTGCTCTTCAAACCGGTGGGCGCATTGGTGTACTTCATCGCGTTCAAAGGCGCAGGGCAGAAGGACAACGAACAGCAAGTAGTCCTGGGCATGGTGCTAATGGCGTTGTGCGCGTTCGTATTGCCCTCCCTGATGCGGCTGGTGGCCCCCGCAATCGGCACCATGGGTGCGGGCGCATCAGGAGCTGCAGCCGGCGCAGCGGTCATCGGCACCGCCGCAGCGGCAGGCACCATGGCCGCCACCATGGGCGCTGGCGGCGGAGCCGGTGGCGGCGCTGCCACCTCACCGATCGCCGGACGCACCGGCGGCCAAACCGGCGGCCAAATCTCCAGCTCGTCGGGCAACCCCGGCCCGGGCAGCGGCGGGGACAGTAACAACAGCCCACCCTCCTCGCCGCCCTCGGTCAAACCCGGGGCCCAACCAGCCCTCTCCGGTGGCGACGACTCCGGTAGCTCCTCGGGCAGCGGCGATTCAGCCGGGCCACTCAAAGCCCTCACCGAGTCCGGTGGTGTTGGCGCCATGGCCGGGGCCGGGGTGGGCGCGGCGGGCTCGGCAGTGGGCAACGAGTCCGACGTCGGCGGTCCCCCCATCTCGATGCAGCCGCGCATGCAATCGGGATGGGGCGAAAACGCCATGGACCGCTAACCCCACCTCCCCCAACCCAGTAGCCACCCGAAAGTGAGTGCCCCGATGAGTCAGCAGCCCTCCCAACAGCGGTTGTTGTACCGGCCCGCCCACGCGTTTCGTTCCGCAGGCGCGTTCGGCCTGACCATGTTCTCCACGATGCTCTTGTTGGGTGCCTTGTTCACCTGGGTGATCGTGCTCATGCTGCCGCTCCCAGCCATCATCAAGTACCTCGGCTACCCGGCTGCTTTGGCTGTGGGGATTGTGCCGCTGGTCATTTCAATCGGCGGTCGGTCACTGTGGGAAGTGGCGATGGGCAAGGGCGCGGTCATCGCCGAGCAACGGCGCGGACAATCGATGTACCGGTCCGGACCGTTCAGTCAGATCCCCAACGGCACACCACCACCGGGGTTGCTGGCCACCAGCCGCACCTTCGACTTTCACCCCGGCGATGGCAGCGCCCCGTTCGGGCTGATCCAGCTGTCCTCCCGCAACTTCTACACGCTGGTGCTGCGGACCTGGCCCCAGGGCGGGGAGTGGAACGTCCAAGCCACCCGTGACCGCTGGGTCGCACGCCTGGGCGACATGCTCACCTTCATCGGCCAGTCCCCCGACCTGGTCGCGGTGACCATCACCATCGAAACCCTGCCCGAATCAGGCAAAAGAGCCTCGACCCTGATGCGCTCACGCCTCGATGAGAACTCACCGGTCGATGCCCGCCAGGTCATCATCGAAGCCGTCGAGAAAATCCCGTCAGCCGAAGTCAAACTCGATGCCCGCGTAGCGGTCACCTGGCGCGCGGACACCGCGTTCCGCAAACGCGACGCCACGGACATGGGCGAGGAAATCTCCCGCCGTCTGGGCCGGGTCAAGGACTACTGCCACTCCGCGGGGCTGCGGGTGCGACCCATGCTCGAGCGCGAGATCTGCGCCATCGTGCGCCGATCGTTTTCTCCCGGAGATGAACTCGACTTGGAGACCGGGCTGATGACCGGCGAGCCCATGCGGTTGCGGTGGGAAGACTGCGGCCCGGTCTCAGCCTCCGATCAACACGACTGCTACCTGCACGACGCCGCCCGCTCGCTGAACTGGACGATGGCCGGCGAACCCGAGGCCCCGTTCGATTCCAACGTGCTCTCCGACCTGCTCAACACCCGCGCCGAAATCCCCCGCAAACGAGTCACCTTCGTCTACCAGCCCTACACCCCGTCCCAGGCCACCAAGATCGTCAACAAGGACCACAACGACGCCCGCCAGGCCATCAGAACCCATGTCGGGAAACTGTCCGAACGATCGCTGGTGCGGATGGAAGCCAGCGAAGCCGCCCGCCAGGAACAAGCCCGCGGCGCGGGCATGACCCGCGTGTCGATGATCGTCACCGCGACCCTTCCGGTCGAGGGCGACACCCGCAAAGTCGAAACCCTCGTCACCGACCTCGGTTTGGCTGCCGCCGTTCGCCTCACCGCAGCCAACGACCAGCAACTCGCCGTCTTTGAAGCCGGTCTTGGGCTCGGCGTGATCTTGGCCGAAGAAGCCTCCGTCTCCGACAAACTCGCCGCCTAACCGCCCAGCTCAGGAGCACACCATGCCTGCGTTCGACTCTCCCAGTGCCGGTCCCACTCGCCGCCAGCACCTTCTGCGACCCATCGTCCACGTTCTCGTCTTTTCCGGAATCGCCTTGCTCGGTGCCACGACGCTGTTGTGGCTGGTACCCAACGAGATGGCCGCGCCACTTGCACCCATCTACGCACTGATCATGGTCGTCTTCGCACACCACTGGTTCTCACCCAAGCGCAGGACCGCCTCCGGATCGGCGGCCGCCCCCCGCGATGACGAGCGGGGCCGGTGATGGTCTCGGTACTGCGGCGATCAGGCCGCTTGGTTCGCACCAGTGCCCGGTTGCCGCAGGTGTCTACGCCGCTCTCGATCGCGGACTACCGCTCGGCCGGTGGTCACACGTTCGCGTTGGTGCACGCTGAGCAGACCGCGCACTACACGGTGCTGCTCAACTGTGAGGGCTCACTGGCCCAGTGGGCGGACCTGTTTGGGCATCGGGCGATCAGTATGGGCCCGGACGCTCCGGACGTGGTCGGGCTCTCAGCGGTGTGTGAGAGCGCCCCGGCCAGCGTCGACGGCCGCCGCCAGTGGCTCCTGGCCGACGGGCACCACTACCTCGACCCCGACACCGACATCGCCGTGCGTGCGCACGTGTCGGTCACCTTCGCCGCGGTCGCCGACGACACGCGCAAAGAGCCTGAAGAGATGGGCGTGGAGGTCGGCGCCCGCCTTCCCGCGCTGATCGGATCGCTCTTGGGCACCGGGTTGGCGGTGACCCCGATGGGGTCGGGCGACGTGCTCGACGTGGTGTGCGCGGCCTACAACGAGATCACCGACACCGACGGGGTCAGCTGGCCCGAGATCGGGCCGGTGCAATCGCACCGGGTGCGTACCCTGCTGTGCCACGACGACTTTGTCTCCTCGTCCTGGCTGATCAGCCCCCATGTTCTCGACACCGAGGTCCTCCACTCCCTGATCGCGCCAGCAGCATTGGTGCCGCGCAAAAGGGTCACCGTCACCTACCGCTCGACCCGCCTGTCCCCCGAGATCGACCCGGACGATCCGTCGGCGCTGCTGCACGCCCCGCACCTGGAGCGCTTCGGCGGGATCATCACCGCGACCGAACCATTCGGCCGCACACCCACGATCGAGCCGGTCACCGACGGGCTGCCCCTCTTTGGCCGCCTGGGTCTGCGCAAGGGCTATGACCGGCACGCCGAGTTGTTCGCTGCCGGCATGGGCATCGGGGTGCTCCTGCCCGAACACAGCGACATCACCGACGAGCCCACTCGCCATCGCCACCGCCGCGCTGCGGACTGATTCCCGGCCCTTGACTCGAAAGTAGGTAGCGCTCGTGACCATTACCGATTTGTCCTCCCGCAGCGGCCGTCACCGCGACCCGCAGACCCCACTCCCGGCCGACGAGGACGTGCTGGCATTGCACGCGGGCACCCTGACCACCCCGCCCCCAGCCACCAAGGTCAAGAAGAAAAAACAACGGGAGCTCTACTCGGAGGAAGAGCGCGAGGATCTCGCCGACCAAACCCGCCAGGGTGGCCTCGGCATCAAAGCAGCCGTCGCCCGATCCCGCCTGGACAACGATGCCCGACGCCGCCAGCAGCGCCGCGAAGCCCAAGAACGCCCCATCGAGTTCGACATTCCGTCGCTGGCCCGTACCGACGCCGGCTATGACGGTAAAGGCGGCGGCACCGTCGCTCACGTCCCCCGCCCCAACGAGTTTCGGGGCACCACCGCCCAAGTGCCCGGGTTCTATCCCTTTCCCATCGGCGCCTCGGCGCCACTGACCGGCGCACCCACTGGCATTCATCAGGTGACCGGCGCGATCGTCGGATTTTCGGCGATCGAATGGTTTGAGGCCGGCGAGATCACCGCACCGTCAGCGATGGTGTTCGGCCTCAACGGTTTCGGCAAATCGACCTTCGGTCGACGCCAGGTGATGTACGACATCGCCACCGGGGTGCGGCCGCTGATCATGGGCGATCATCGCCCCGACTTCACCGACCTGATGCGCAAAATGGTGCAGCGCGACGAGCGCGGCAACGTGGTCATCAATCCCGAAACCGGTCGGCCGTACGCCCCGCAGGTGTCGGCAGTCGGCTTCGGCCATCCGCTCAACCCGCTGGCCGTCGGCGCGTTCGGCAAACTCATCGCCCGGCTGCCCGCTGCGCACCGGGAAATGGCCGAACGCGAAATGCGGGCCCGCCAGGTGTCCGCGGCGATCGGGTTGCTGGAGATCTCGGCCGGCAAACGTATCGCCCCGCACGAACGGACCTTGCTCACCACCGCACTGCGCGTGCTGTACGCCTCGAGCAACGAGTTCACCCTCACCCACGCTCCCATCCCCGGCGATGTGCTTGACCTGCTGCGCAAGGTGCCGCAGACCTTGATCGATGCCACCGCCGCCGCCACCGACACCGACCCCGAACTCGCCCGCGCCCGCGACCTGCTCGACGCCTCGGGCTCCCTGGGCCGGCGCCCCAGCGACGAACTGGCCATCGACCGCTACCTGCTGCTGACCGAGAACCTGCGTCAATCCCTGGACCAGATGGTCTCGGGGCAGTTCGGGGAAATCTTCAACGCCCAAACCGAGACGCCCATCGACATCGATGCCCTCGGGGTGTGCGTGGACATGTCCAACATCCCCGACAGCGACCACGCCCTGCGCGCAGCGGTGCTCCTGGCGTGCTGGTCCGACGGATTCTCGGCCGTGGAGGCCTCGCACAAACTCACCGACGCCGGTATGCAAGGCCCCCGCAACTACGACCTGGTGTGCGACGAGTTCTCGCTGGTCCTCGGCGTCGGTAACGGCATCGTGCAGCGAGTCGATGAAGTGACCCGCGTGCAACGCAAACAAGGCACCGGCACCCTGTTCACCACCCACACCGTCAAAGACCTCCAGGCGTTCGACTCGATGGAAGATCGCCAGCGCGCCATGGGATTTCTTGACCGGGCCCGCGCCACGATCTGCTTTCCGCTGCCCATCGAGGAAGCCAAATTGATGGAAGGCAAAGTCAACCTCAACGCCCAAGAATCAGCCACCCTCGCCGAATGGGCCACCACTCCCCGCGGCGTGGACGACCCGGTCGTCCCCGAGATCAGCGAAGACCGGTGGGCGGCCGGTGAACGGGCCGAACAAACCGGCGGGCACTCCATCCCGCCCGGCATGGGCAAGTTCCTCATCAAAAACGGCGAAAGCGACCTGCCCGGCATCCCCGTACAAATGCACCTGACACCCACCGAACGCGCCCTGGAGCTGCACAACACCAACAGCCGGTTCAAGCGGGGGCGGCCCACCACCCTTGCCGCCGAGCAGACTGCTGACGCCACGGGGGCACGTCGATGAGTGCCGACGCCGCCACCGACGGTTCGGGCGATGAGGTGGTCGAGGACCTCCTCGAACGCCTCGGATCCCATAACCCGACGCGGGCCGCGCACCCCGTCGAGGTGCAGGAGCTGGCCGTCTCAGCCGTGCGTGAACTGCTGCGCAACACCGGCATGTCGGTCTCAGCTGCCGCCACCGAGGTCGCGGTCAGTATCGGCTGCGGGGTGACCACGGTGCTGCGCTGGTGCAAACTGGCCGGCGTCGGCCGCGACGACACCCTGGGCGTGCGTGAACGCGAGTACGAAGCCCGCCTCGCGGTGGCCCAGCGCATCAACCGCGAACTCACCGACCTCGCCCGCCGCCACTACCGCGACGGTCTCTGATGGGTGAGGGCGCCGCGAAGGGGGCGATGGCCTTCATCCTGGGCATCGTCTTGTTTCTCGGTGCCTGCGGGATCATCGTGTCCTCGGTCGCCAGCGACGACGATGCCTGCGCTCCCCTGAACTCCAGCGTCATCGACGCACCAGCTGGCGCAAGTCTGTCGCCCGGCCAGCAGGTCAAGCCGATGAAAACCGCTGACTTCGTGATCAGTTCGGGTTTCGGGCCCCGCGACGGCACCATGCACCAGGGCATCGACCTCGCCGGCGACGACGGCTCACCCATCTACGCCGCCGCCGACGGCACCGTCATCGCTGCCGGTGACGCCTCCGGGTTCGGGCAGTGGATCGTGCTCGACCACAACATCAACGGCCACAAGTGGTCCACCGTGTACGGGCACATGTGGCCCCACGGCGTCCTGGTCAAACCCGGCCAGCACGTCACCGCCGGCCAACACATCGCCGCACTGGGCAACAACGGCCAATCAAGCGGCCCACACCTGCATTTCGAGGTCTGGGACGGTGGGCACCGCGACTTCGGTGGCGGCACCGCCATCGACCCGGCCGGATGGGTCAACGACAGCCCCGAACCCGGCAGCGCACCCCCACCTGCCCAACCCGCACCTCCGGCCGCGCCCGCACCGACTCCCGCTCCAGCCCCGGTAGGCGCGCGTGCTCCCCCAGCCGCTGACTCCACCGTGGTCTCGGCGGCGGACTGGGACAAGGTCGCCCAGCTCGAATCCGGCGGCAACTGGGCCATCAACACCGGCAACGGCTATTTCGGTGGGTTGCAGTTCAATCCGCAAACCTGGACCGGCAACGGCGGCGGCCAATACGCCCCCACCGCCGACATAGCCACCCGCGAACAGCAAATGGAGGTCGCCAACCGCGTCCTGGGCACCCAAGGGTGGGGCGCATGGCCGACCACGTCCATAGAAGCCGGGGTCACCAACAAAACGCCCGCTCCCGCAGGGGCCTTCGTCAACGCCGCGACCACGCCCGCGCCCGCTCCAGACGCCAAGGCTGCTGCCGAGAGCGGACCGCTGCCACCGCTACCAGCCACCAAGGGCACCGAAGCCCAGCTCCAGGTCGATTCGGTGCGCGTTGCGCGTGCCGTGGCCGCCAAGTTCCCTCAGATCCAGACCATCGGCGGATGGCGCGCCGGCGGCGGGCCGGTCGGAGATCACCCTGAAGGTCGCGCCGTCGACTTCATGATCCCGAACTACACCTCCCAGGACGGGATCGCCCTCGGCGACGAGATCAACAAGTACGTCCTGGACAACAAAGACTTCTTCCACGTCGAATACACCATTTGGCGCCAGCAGTATTTCCCCGCAGTCGGTGCCCCGAGCACGATGGGAGACCGCGGCACCCCCACCGAAAACCACTTCGACCACGTGCACGTCACCGTCGTCGGCGGCGGCGCACCCAAGGGCAACGAGGTCTACACCGCGCCCGGGGTTAACGGTTCAGGCAGCGCTCCGACCGCCGAGTGTGACCAGCCCGACGGCGGCACCCCTGGCGGCGGGGTCGACAACCTCGCGGCTGGCAAAGTGCCCCCGGAGTACGAGCCCTGGTTCCGCAAAGCCGGGAAGCTGTGCCCGCAAATCAGCTCCGCGTTCCTCGCCGGAATCGGTAAGCAGGAAACAGGTTTCAACGCCTCGCTGGTGTCCCCCGTCGGCGCCAAAGGCCCCATGCAGTTCATGGACTACACCTACCCGTCGTGGGCCAAAGACGATGACGGCAACGGCACGGCCTCACCCACCGACATCGGCGATGCGGTGATGGCCGCAGGCCGCTACTCCTGCGACAACGCCCGCATCGTGGACGAGGCGATCGCCAAAGGCACCGTCAAAGCCCCCGCCGACGGCGGCGCACACAAGCTCTATGCCGAGTCCTACAACGCCGGGGTCGGAGCGATCCTCGAGGCCGGTGGTGAGCCCTCCGGCGGCGACTACGACGTCCAAACCCGCCCCTACGGCACCAATGTCGTGCGCTACATGCATGAGTTCGCCCAACAAGGACTGGATCAACGATGACCCGCACCCCCGCAACCACAGTCGCCGTCACCGTGCTCACAGTGCTGGCCCTGCTCGGCATCACCGCATGCGGATCGGGCGACGACCACCCCCCGCACACCGACCACGAGCACGGTGAGCACTACACCGCCCCACCAGGACTCGTCGACGCCCAGGTGCCCAGCGGGGCGCTGACCAGAGCTCTGGCGGCGATCTTCAGCTGGGAACCGGTGACCGATAAATCCCCCACTGACGCCCTGCGCCGCGCGGCCCCTCACCTGACCGGCGACGCCCTCAGATCAGCGCAGACCCCGGATGCTCGCGGTGTGCGCACCAGCACCGAATGGGCCGGCTGGCGCAGCTCCGGTGATCTGATCACCGCCCGCGTGACCGACGCCCAAGCCACCCTCACCAGCCCCGGCGAGGCGTTCGGACGCGCCAACGTCGCCCAAACCGTCCTCCACCTCAACGGCGGATCCACCCCCTACCGCTCGTTCACCGTGACCGCCCAGCTCCGCCAGGTCGAGGGCACCTGGAAACTCGCCACCTACCCCGACAACGCCGAATAACCCTGCCGCACTTTAGGAGACACCGATGAACATGATGGGCACCACCCGCCGGGTCACCCCCGGTAAACGCGACTCTGCCACCGACCCCGGGCTGGTCCTCGCCGGCATCGCCATCACCGTTCTCGCGGTGGTCTCGATCGTGCTGGTGTCCTCCGTTCACCTGTCCGGCGCCGACAATGCCCCAATCAACCCGGCAGCCTTGACGTTGGCCATTGCACAGGACAAGACGCCCTGGACCGGTGCGATGACGGCGATTGCCGTCGCCGAAACGCTTCTGCTCGTCGGACTGGCTACGGCAGGTGTGTGGCTGTATGTGCGCCGCTCCAACCCCGCAGCCCGCGACTTCGACCGGGCCGCCCGTCTGATGGGCCGCGGCCGCCAGATCGAGTTCCTCACCGAACGCGGTGCCCTCGCCAAAGCCGCAACCTTGGGCGTCCCCCGAGCATTCGGTCCGGGGCTTCCGCTCGGCAAAGCAGTCGCCGGCGGCAAACGGCTGTACTCCAACTGGGAAACCTGCACCGTCGACATCTGGGGACCTCGGCGCGGTAAAACCCTGAGCCGGATCATCCCCGGCATCCTCGCTGCGCCCGGCGCGGTGCTGGCCACCTCAAACAAGTACGACTACATGGTCAAAGCCACCCGCGCCTTGCGCCGGCGCATGGGCCGGATCTGGCTGTTCGACCTCCAAAAGATCGCCAACCACGAACCGGACTTCTGGTGGAACCCCCTGACCTACATCACCGACGACGACACCGCCGAAAAAGCGGTCTCTGTCCTGGCCGTCGACGGCGTGCCCACCGGAGGGGGCGGCGGCGGCAGCGCCGAGTTCTTCCACAAAGCAGCCTCTCGCCTGCTCAAATGCCTCCTGCTCGCTGCTGCACTCGACCGCAAACCTGCACCGATCGTTGCCGCCTGGACCGCCATCCCCTCCGACGCCAGCGAGGCCGCTGAGATCCTCGACCGCCACGGATGGCCCCGGCTGGCCAACGAAGTACGCGCCGCGGTCGCCTCCCCATCCGATCAGCGTGGCGGCGTGTTCGAAACAGCCCTGAACTGGGCGTCAGTGTTCACCATGTCCACCGTCCAAGCCTGGATCACCGACCCCGGTGACGGCCGACCACACTTCGACCCGGACGCGTTCGTGCGGTCCAAAGACACCGCCTACGTCCTGTCTCGAGGCAAGGGTGATGGCAGCTCCGCCGGACCCATCGCCACGCTGCTCACCGTGGCCGTGTGCGAGGCCGCCGAACAGTTCGCCGCCGAACAGGGTGGACGTCTGCAGGTGCCGCTGGTCTGCCAGCTCGATGAGGCCGGCAACGTGCTGCGCTGGCCCGCCATGGCCGAGAAGTACACCCACTACGGCTCGCGCGGCATCCTGCTCTCGGCGATGTTCCAGTCCTGGAGCCAAGGCGTGGCAACCTTCGGCAAAGAAGGCTGGTCGACGCTCTGGGACGCGGCAGGCGTCGCGATCTACGGCGGCGGCATCAAAGACACCGACCCCCTGGGCGACTTCTCCCAACTGATCGGCCAATACCAGTACCAGTCGGTATCCCGCAGCTCCGGCGGCAGTGGCGGCTCGACCTCGCGCAGCGCCCAAACCGAACGCGTCCTCGACGTCGCCGACCTCGGCGCGATCCCGTTCGGCCGCGTCATCGCGTTCGGAGGATCAGCCGCCCCGGTCCTGATCGAGACCGAGTTCTGGTTCAACACCCCGCTGGGCAAAAAAGCCCAGCACGCCACCGACGAGGACGACGCTGCCTCCACCAAAACCCTCCTCGAGCTGAACGACGGAGGATCTGCGCGATGACTATGAACCACAACGGGTTTGACGCTCCTTCCCCACCACGTGACCCCGGCGCAGAAACTGTCGCAGCTATCGCGGACAAACTGGTCGAGACTCTAGGTGACGCTGCCCAACGATCCATCGGACAGGTGCTTGCGAAAGCTACCGGCGATCCGCTCAGCTCTGCGATCGAGGGCAGCGAGCTGCTCCTTCAGTTCGAAGCAGACACCGCTCGCGCGGTGCACCAAGCGTTCACCCCTGCTGCGGTGGACGAAGCGATTGTCGAAGCGGTTGCTGACCTGGTGTATCCGCCAGAACCGCAACTCCAATTTGAAACCCTCGATGCGTTCGTGACCGGCTACATCGCCCGGGTATTTCGCCGAGATGTGGTGCACGGCCGCGACTACCTGTGGTGCCCACGCTGGTTCGAGCACGAACCAGCCGTCGTCACACTGACAGGGTTGTGGCTGTCGTTCGAGGTGCTGCGCAACGACCCAGGCACCGGACCTGCGGTGTGGCAGCGCGACTACCTGCTGCCCCTGATGAATGCGCTGACCTCCCCGAGCGGACCTTTGGTCGGCTGCAAAGCCACCCACCACGCGAAGTCTCTTCCGCCGCTTCCGTGCGACCCCACCCCGCCCGGGCTGTTTGAAGACACCCCGGCAGAGGTCACCGACGCCGTGCGTACCCGCACCACCCCACCAGCAGTGCCCTTGGCCGAGGGCGGTAGAACGCCGCAACCCGCGGCCTCGCCCAGCCGATAGCCCGCACACCCCTAGGAAAGGAAACCCGTTGTGAGTGAGACAGATACCGGCCATGAACAGGAAGTAGGCCGAGCGTTTCGGCAGGTGATGCGGGTGGCGTTGGCGATGGCCTCCCAATTGGCCCAGCACCGCGCCCGCCTACACCAGCAACGCCAGCAAGAACTTGAACGTGCAGCGCGCGAGCAACAGGGGGTCATCGATGCCCGCGAACAACAGCTGCGCACCGCCGCCCGCGATGCTCTGGCTGCCGATCGCGAACGCCACCAAACCGCACGCCGGATCGCTGAGTACCAGCTCAACCGGGTCGATCGTGACAAGTGGTGGGAGAACGCCACACCCGAGAAGATCGCTACGGCCTATCGCCAAGCCCAGGAATGGCGCAGTGAGTCCGGAGCGGCGATCAATGCCGCAGAGGTCATCGAAGAACGCGTCGGTATCGACAAAGGACTCAACCTCGCCGCCGTGTCCGAGGAAGACCTCGACACGGCGTTGGCGGAGGCGTACATGACACCCCGCCAACGCGCCCAACGTAATGCCGAACGCAAACGCGAACAACAGCAAGGCCAAGACGCTGGCAGTGACCGGCTCATCGCCCAGAACCTCGCCGATTCGCTCGTTGCGGACGCCGACCGTGAGGACGCCCAAGTCGACGCCGAACTTGACGCCGACGGTGGACCGGCCCACACCCCTGTCGAGTACAGCCCGGCCGCCGCCAAAGCGCGCGAGGAGATCCGAGCGATGCTCGCCGGCAAGAAGCGCAGCGCGACCGGCCTTCCTGGCAGCACGCCGTCACCGCTGCTCAATCTGCCGCCCACCCCGGCTCGCGACGACCAGGTCGAGGACATCGATCCATCGAGACCCTTGCTCAACCTCCCGCAGCCGACCAGCGACAACAGCGACACGGTCACGCCCGAGGAACCAGCTGCCTCGCTGCTGAACATGCCCAACCCCACCACCGGCCTATCCCCTGACAGCACGCCGTCGCCGCTGGCGGACGCCATCAAGTCGGGTGCGCAGCTGGCCGCCGACGCCGAACCGACAGTGGCAGCAGTCAAAACACTGGCCACCGACGGGACGGGCCCAAACCTCCATGCGGCGGCAGCGACAGCGGCAGATCAGCGTCCTGCCGGCTACGACACCGTGGAACGGCGGGAGGCGACCGAAGAGTGGGTGCGCGAGAACACCGAAGCGACCGAGGGTGCGATCTCGGCTCGGATGACCGCTGACATCAGCTCCGCCCATCCGCCACAGGCCGCGGTCGGAGCGAAAGCCAAAACTGCCGGCAAAGCCAACACCACCGGCCAGGTCCGCAACCTCACCAACACCCAGGGCCCGCAACACCGCCAATCTCGCTGACCCCAACGAACGTTCGGCATCTCTGCAACCAACCACCCCGAGTGAGAAGGAGCACCCCTCATGGCGCTATCCCGCGCAGAAGAATGGACCAAGGCCAAAGAGTTCGTCGCCGAACACGCCGACGAGCTCCGCGAACTCGATTCACCCAGCGCACTGTTCAAATATTGCGAGAAGAAGCACCACGGCGGGAAGTCGCTATGGCCCAAAGTGCGCACGGAACTACGCAAACAGCTCGGCATCGACCTCGACCAGATGCGTGCTGACGCCGCGGCGGCCCTCGCCGACAAAGCCCGCCACCTGTCGGACTCATCAGCCGATGCGCCCACCGTCGAGCTGTACACCGCCGGCGAGCTCCTCGAAAAACCCAGCCGCGACGACCCAGATGAAGTCGAGATCGTTCCGGCGTTCGCGATCGCCGACCTTGCAGGAGAACCGGTGTGGTTCGGCAACGTGCACCCCAACGACCGGGACAAGATGACCGACGAGTTGGCGGTGGCCACCGATGCCGCCCGCAAAGCTGTCTGGCTTGCTGGCCAAGTCCGCGACGATCAGGGCCTGGAAATGGTGCGAGTCATCATCCACCACAGCCACCCTGGCATCGACGCTGCTGCGCTCGCCCGCGCCGGGGTCAAACACCTGGTGGCCGTGACACTCTCACACGTTGATGATTCGGCTGAGAACCCGGCCACCGCCATCTGCCTCGACGCTCCCGGATACCGCGACTGGCACGAACACCGTCTCTCCGACCTGCTGGCCACACCGGCCGCCTCGGGCAGGTGAGCACCCTTGAGCGCACCATCGCCCCAACAGCCCGCGGACCCGATCACCGTGTACAGCAAACCGGCCTGCGTGCAGTGCACCGCCACCTACAAAGCGCTCGACAAAGCTGGCATCGACTACGAGACCGTCGACATCACCACCAATCCGAAGGCCCGCGACTACGTGATGAGCTTGGGCTATCAGCAAGCGCCCGTGGTGGTGACCGGCGAGCACCACTGGTCTGGGTTCCGCCCGGACAGAGTCAAAGCGGTAGCAGCCCAGCAGCGCTCTTCCTCACCGTCACCGCCGGATACCGCAGCAGCAATGTCGGAGCTGCTGCGCGCCACCACCGTCCCGGCGACGACAGCATCCCTGGTCGTCGGGCCACCCGAGAACACCCACGCCGCCTCCACTCAGCCGGTGACACCACCGGCTCAACGCCAGCAGGGGCGCACGAGATGGTGATCGTGCGCGCCGCACTACCAATCGGCGTCCAACCCGACGCCCACTGGGCAGCCAGCCTCGCCAGGCAACTGCGAACAGTGACCGTCGACGCCCACCCCGCCAGCGCCGGGGAGGTCTATCTCGTGCTCACGCCCGTCAACGGTGCGCACCCCGCCGCCGCCGACAAGGCAGCAGCTGAACTCATCGCGACGCCAAGCACCTTCGGATTGCGCATTGCTGCGCACACCTACGACCTCAGCGACCGGGACTAGCCCGATCCGCACGGCCACCTCGAAAGGAGGCACACAGCCGCAACATTCAACGATTCGACACAAGCAATCGCATACAGCAATCAGTCTTCTGCAACTCTCTGCAACCAAAGACAAGGATCACCATGACCTCGATACGCTCCAAAATCGCCGCCAGCGCAATGACAATCGCTGCCGCTGCCACCATCGCGGTGGGAGCCGGCGGCGGCACCGCCAACGCCGACGATCCCAACTGGCCCAATTACAAAGTGGGCCCGTACCCGTCGATGCAGGCTTGCCAAACGGCGATGACTCCCTACATCAGGGTGTCGGGATGTTTCCACGACTTCTGGCCCGTGCAGGCGTACTACTTCTGGGGCGAAACGATCTAACACCCGGACCTGGAGCCGCCGACACCCCACGTGTCGGCGGCTCTACCCATTCAACCAAAGGACCTCCACCAGTGAGCATTCCCGACGATCCCGCCTACCTCCTCGATGACGCCCGACAGAACCTGATCGACGCCGACAGAGAACCCCCCGGCAGCACCCGACGCCGCTCCTTCGCCCACCACGCCGAAACCCGATGCGCCGACCTCATCCTTCGGCCAGAGTCCTCCGAGACGCAGCGCGCCCAAGCCTCAGTGTTCCTCGTCGAGCAAGCCCAAGAGATTCCAGAAAGAACTATCCACCGACCCGCCCGGCAATCAGCTCGGTACCCGGGTAGCCCAACGCCGGCAACAACGCGACAACGATCGCGCCCAAGGCCCGCCGTCGGTCCTCGACGCCACAGCGAACCACCCTCGCCACGACATCCCCCGAGCCACCAACGGACACGCGCCCTCCGCACCCATCCACGACACGCCTCACCGCAACCCAACGGGCCCAACCCGCTGACCGTTCAAGTGCCCTGTGTGTCGAAACACCTCCTGGTGACATTACGAATGTCCGTGCGCACTGCTAACGTTCACCACCGAGCCTGGTCCCAATGCGACACTCCCCCCGTCGCATCCAGGTGCTCGCACCCCCCTTAGACCGCGAGCACCGGGACCAGGCTTGCCCCATTAGATCGACAGCAATGACACATTGCCACCAGCATCACCACGGCTTCGCGGTCGATACAGATGAAGAGGCGAGGCAGGAGCGCGTAAGCCCCCTCGCCGGACCCGAGACCCTGAGCGACAACTCAACGCAGCGCAACCGACACCTAGGTAGCGCAATACTGCTGTGCACTAACTAGTTTTGCTTTCCTTCGGATCATTCGTAGTTTCACGAAAGTCAGGCCGACAAGAGCACTACAGTCAGTGCACCTAGTTCGTAGGCGAAGGGAGCATTCCGTGAACAACCCCGCCGGCCCGCCTGTCGCTCCCCAAGGCCCGCCCCCGCCTGCTGCTCCCCAAGGCCCGCCCCCGCCTGTTGCTCCCCAAGGCCCGCCCCCGCCTGTTGCTCCCGAAGGCCCGCCAGAGCCAGGGCCAAAGACAACGGGGGCGATGATCACTGACGCTGCGCGCATGGCCATTCCGCTTGGCACCGCGGTCATCGTCGGCGTCCTCATCGCCCTCGGACTAGAAGGCGATGCGCGGTCGCGGTTTATTCGCGATGAACCAAATCACGTGTTTATTCCACTTGCGTTGGTTCTCATAGGAGTGACACTCCCTGCAGTAGCTGCGGCCGTTCGCGCACAGCAGGCGCGAACCGCCGCCCAGCACAAGGCAAGTCTCTCCGCCCCCGACAGAGCCCTCATCGTCTTCATACTGGGTGTAGCGGCCCTTGTTTTCGGACTCTGGTGGGCGGACGACTTCAGCTGGTCGGCGCCCGTAGCTATTGCCTTTGTTATCTCCGGGCTGGTGATCATCGTGCTGTCCTTTGCTGCGTTGCGATTCGCACCGGAGAAAACGCCCCGACTACTCGCTGACATCCACATCATTGGGCCGGAAGTCATTGGTTCCCTGCTTGTGCTGGCCGGTGCCTTGTTGGTCGCATTCTGGGGCACTGAGGCAATCGCTCAACGTGAACAGCCCGACATTGTTGTGTCTGCTCAGACAGATTCGGAGAACGCCCGGCTTGTGAACATACAGGTGGCGGGCTCTGGTCTCTCTCTTCGAAGTAGGGACAAGATGCTCGTGCGGGTCATGGCTGTCAAGACCGAAGTTCCAAGCACCATCGAAGCGGCATGCAGGAACCCTAGAAAACCCGGCCGCGAGGTTGTCGCTGGCGCCGCTCCTGACGCCGAGGGGGAACTTGAAACTCAGGTCGAAGGTGCGACGACGCGCACGTTGTACTGGGGTGAGAGTGGACCAACGTCAACGGGGTCTACCGACATGGCAGTCACATTGCAGGTGTCCCGCGACGAGTACCAATGGGTTTGTGTCTACGCCACTTTGAGTGCAAGAGAATTTCTTGCTCCCGCTGACAGGGTCAGCGATGCGCCGCGGCTCGCACTAACAATTCTCGACCTCAACAATGCCGGCCCAGCATCGCCTGGAAAGTCCACGCCTTCCTCGACACCGAGCGGGTCCGAGCCGGCGGCCACTACTGGCTAGTTGCGCGGCGGCGAGACCCGGGAGGTTAGTTCGGGTTCGCGGGCACTGTCAGAGTCGTGATCCGTCCTCCACAACCCATGGCTGATCAGCGACACTCATCGGGATCCCAGATCCCCACTTGCGCTGCACGCGCAGAATTTTCCGCGTCAGTCTGCATGTGCATGCCATCGTGGATCAGGTTCATGGCGTCGGCCGGGTCCGAGATTCTCCTGGCCCACCCTGTCGTAAGTTGCTCCACCGCCACCGATGAGCTGGCTGTCATGCGCCCAGTGAGATGTGCGCGAGTGTTCCCTTGACCGTCGGTTCGAGGTTGGCCGTCCTGGTAATGGACTCGGACACCGGTCTCCGGGAGAACGGACTTCAGGTGCTCGGCCGACTTCTTGGCCAGACAGCGTTCCCGGTTGTCTGACGACGTCGCATCGGCCGCCTCGATGCCGATGATCTTGATCGTCGTCTCCACCCCGTCGAGATCGACCACCACAGTGTCGCCCGAAACAACCTGGACCACGGGCTTGGCTTCAGGGTCTATCCGCTCGAGAACCACCGTCTCCGAAGGCGGTCTGTTGGTATAGCTGTAGCCCGAAGTTCGATCCCAATCACCCCCGCACCCGGCCAATATCAGCAGGACCGCGCACCCTACCGCCGCCGGCTGCCACCCGCGCTTCGCGACCGTCATTGTCTCTGTAGGCCACTCGGCCGCGGCGCGAACCCGCGTGCCCAAATCTCACGGACGGCGACCGCAACCAACACCACAGCCACGGTGAGCATCGTGCTGAACTCGACAGAGTCGAGGACGCCGGGGGTAGCCAACAACAACAGTCCAAACGCCACGCACGGCGCGGCGACCGTCACGATCCCCGGCACTACCTGGCGTACTGCAATCGCCTCGACCACAGCAGCGATGAGCACCACCACGAACGTCACCACCGACCACACCTCCAACTGCGTCCACGGGTCCTGGTACGACGACGATGCAGCGAAATCCGTAATGGCCACCGGCGCTTGAATCGGAGTGTTGGCCGTCCAATCCCCCGACCACCCAGCAAAAGACGTGGCGCCAAGGAAGTAGCCGTAGCCATAACTACTGGCACCCGTCCAAGTAATGCCACCCGCAAAGAGCGTCACCACCATAAAGACCCACCACACACTATGGCCAGTGATGCGGGCCAGTGAGAACACGCGGTGCCGGGTCATGGCCACAAGTGTTGCAGGGCTTGCAATCAGCCCGTGGGGTCGGTCAAACGGTCTACCGGCGTGGCCCGTCTCGCCGGCGGCGGAGTGCGTCGTCGTATCCGCTTCGCCGGGGCGAGGCGTCTTGGTGTCGCGTATCGCTGGGCGGTTGTGCGAGTGGGCCGCGTGTTGGTGTCGGTGTTTGCAGGGCGGCGAACTCGTCGTCCGAGAGATGGCGGCGTGCGGGTTCAGCTTCGAGGACTGCCGTGGTGCCAACGATTCGTTGGGCGCGTTCAGCGAGTTGTTGCTGGCGGAGCGCTGTCAGACGTTGTGCAGCAGCGGCGTTGTTCGCCGCTGCTTGTGCGTCGGCGATCGCTTCGACAGCGGCCAGGAGTTGGCCCATGACCATCGCCCACGCCATCGCCGGGTCGGTGTGCGCTGACGCCATCATCAACACCGCGGCGGCGCGTGTGCCCGATGACCGGGTGCGCATCACCGGGCGCGGTCGGCTGTAGGTCCGTGAGGCGGTGCGTGCCAATGTGTTCGCTGCGTGGGCCAATGGCCCGGGGATCGGTTCGGTGCGCGAGGACCACGCGGCGAACACCCCAGATACAACGCCGGCCGCTCGTGCGACCTGCTCGCGGTCTTCGGCAGGGATCGACCGTACGTAGTCGGTCCACCCCGCCAGCTCGCGGCGCGCCTGGTCTAGCTGCCGCCGCTGGATCGCGGCAGCATCGACACCTTCGGCCGTTGCGACTGCCGGTTCGTCGGGCACCGTGTACGGCAGCTTCGCGCGCGCTCGCTCGACCGCGTCGGGATCACGTGCGGGTGCGCCAATTGCATGCGTGCGCCACCGTCGCCGAGCCATGCTGTCGATCTCCGAACTGGCCACACCCCACTGCTTACGCAGCTGTGTGATCGTCAGGTCGCGACCCAAACTCGTTCCCGAGTACCAAACGACGTCCGCCGCGTCCATTCTCGCTTTGTCGGTCCCAGCCGACATCAATCCGACCGAGTAGCCGACAACTTTGTTCTCGGTGTCCGACCATCGCGGCCGCACCACTACGTCGAGCTGCTTTGCCAACAGCTCGACAAAGTCGGCCTCGTCGTTGGCTGCTGTGGCGGCCGCCCGTACCCGACGTGCCAGTTCGAACCGCACTGGCTCGCCGCGCTGCTGCTTTGCTTTCTTGCCCGCCTCGGTAGCCGGGCGATCGGCCGTGCGGCCGGCCTCCACGGCGGGTGCATCAACGTCGGGGCGCATCTGCAACGCGGTCTCGACCTCAGCCTGGTGGTACGACGGCGACACAGCTTGGTCATCCCGGTCGATCTGCAAGTTGTACTTGCGTTCGAGCATCTGGATGACCTGTGAGGAACGTGGGCCGTCGCCTTGCGGCTTCTGTCCCGGCGCGGGGGGCACGAACAACTTCACCAACGACCCGTCCTCGCGGACCATCGACGCCGCGATATGGATGTGGTCGTTGCCGTTCGTGCTCTTGCCGTGATGGATGGCCACCCACCGGCTGCCTGCGTCGGTGGGATCGACCGAGTCAAAGCCCATCTCGCGCATGAACTCTTCGGCGATCTTGCCCCACAACTCATCGCTCAACTCGGCCTCGTCGGCTCGCAGAGCCAGCGAGCACTGCCACACATTCGCATCTTCAACCCGCGCCATCGCCCGCGCCCCGGTCTCGGTGTAGCCCTCCGCCAGCGCCGCCTTCTTACGTTTGGGATCGACCCACGGAACCTTCACGTCATGCAGTACATGGGGTTCATCGAGTTCGCGGGCAATCGCGATCGCGTCGTCTTTCGACAACACCCGAACCGAGTTGTCGGCCGACCACATGAACCGCTCGACCGCACCGCCCCGACCGGCAACCATGTGCGGATTGGTGTGCTCGTTGTGCTTGCCCGGACCCTGCAAGTAATAGATCAGGCCGGCCATCTTCTGGCCGCGAGTGATCTTGCCCCTCACCGCGTCACCGCCGCAGACTGCGCAGCGGTGCGACCCGACGACACCTGACGCATCCGCCGCGTCACCTCATCGCACGACCGGGTCACTGACGCCAACGCCGCCGACAACTCCTCCGGCAACTCACCGTCAGTCGAGTTCACATGCTTTGCGATCTGGTTGATGTTGCGGCCGATCGCCAGCAACAGATTCCGGGTGTCCGCAGCCTGCTCCAACGCCACCAATGCTTCCTGCCGGCGCGACATCACCGCGTCCGGACCCTCACCCCGCCACTGCGGATTGAGCGTCGACTCGATCAACAACCGCGGCACCGACACCCCTTCAGCCGCCGCGCGCAACACCAACAACTCCCGCTGCTCATCAGTCGGTTTGACCTTGAACGGCGACGCAGTCCGCCCACCAGGAACATTCGCCTGCCGCTTGCGCCGAACCGACGTACTCCCCGCCACGCGAACCCCCTGTCGATGCCGTCCCGGTGCCGAAGGCCCGCGCCCCAAGCGCGGAACCTCATCTCTTCTCGTGTTCAGCCTAGCCCCAAGCTTGGCTGAACACCACGACTTAGGGGACCTAAGTTATATCTTGCTCCGCCGGACTAACCGTCCGTAAGGCTCCCCGCCTCACGTTGCGGAGCATTCGGGAGACGGCCACGCTTCGCGCGGCCGAGAATCGGCCGCTGCGCGGCCTCGGGCTTAGGACAACGGGGCAGACAATCGACGTCAACAGCAGACAACCCGGCCGGCGGACATGACGAACCGCAGCTCCACTTCCACCGCAAGCAGCTATTAGTGATCGCCAGGTAGTCGGACCCAGCACCTATGGTCAGGTGGAAAGGCACTCACGAAGCGGGGGTAACAAATGGCCGGGAACAAGAAGCGATACGGGCGTAGCAATCCCAACCGTCCGCCGAAGAAGTCAACGCCCCGGAAGCCAGCGCCACCGCCGACCACCCAAGCAATGCCGCATCCTCGTCCCCCACACATTGACCCACGACTAGCCCAGCTAGGTTCGGGAAACCTGAACGCCGACGTCGCGCTGATGCAGCAAATGGTGGCCGAACAAAATTTTCCGGTCATGGCCCCGGACGTCGGCCTGACCGCGCTGACACACGAAGCCCGCATCGAACTAATCGCTTCCCTCGACTTGGAACTGACACTTACGTCGGTTGCTGAGCTGTTGTCGTCGTACGACATCGCAACGACGACTGACCAGCAGGCGCAACGCATCGAACGCCGCTTCGTTGATTCGATCCTCGAACCATGGGGCGCAACACTTGCCAAAAGAGTTGCGAAAGGTGACGTTCTGATTGTTCCACGCACAGTGGCTCAACTCCTCAGGGAAGTTATCGAATCGGCCAACATCACGTCGTCAGCTGCCAGGCCAACCCCCGGCCAAATCGCCGAACTCCTGATGAGCATCAACTCTGAGCACAACACAAACGAGTACTCAGAGGACGGGACCCTGAGCGCTGACGCGATAGCCCGGATGCAGACCGAGATCTTCTCAATGGACGCCGAACAGACAATCGCCAAACTGCGTGAGAACATGACCGGGGAAGTGGCCAGCGTTCTCGCTGACACACCTCTGAAACCCGAAGTTGCCCAGGGCAACTTTGCTGCCACGTGGCAACGGACTTGGCCCGAACGTGTGACAGACCCAGCTCTCGGCGAGACCCCTTCAGACACATTTGCTACCGCCAACGGAGTGGAACTCGCGGATCTGCAGATACTCGGGCAGTTCCTACTCGACGGAATCATGTCGCGAAAGCTTCGGTACACGCGAGCAGAGCTTGCGACAAGCGGGGCATCATTGGCGGCGATCGACTACTGCTTTGACGAGATGTCCTGCCCCATAAGGCAGTATCGAAAAGATCTCGCTCGAGACCGTAGACAAGGTTCTGTTCATCAGCAACGTTTCACCTTCACCCGGTTCCCTTTTTTGCGTGCGGGGTCTGGAGAAGAGATCATCGCGCTGCGTTACCACTGGGTCGTCGACCGCTTCTTCGGCCAGATGCTCTACTGGCCGACGTTCGCCGGCCTGACAGGCTTCCGCTTCGGGAAGGACCCTGATCCCGGATCACCCGCCGAATCGTTCAGCGCCGGAATGAACGATGTTTTCGAACGAACTGTCGGCGACTCCCTTGCCAACATCACCACGAACAGTCGCTCAGCGACAGAAGTCATCAGCGAAAGTCAGTTGCAAGCAAAATGGTCTACTCGCCGCGGAAAAACCCCCTCGGCCTGTGACTGGGTCGTGAAAGCTGGCCGATACTGCCTCGTTGTCGACGCAACGAACCATCATCTCGACGCCCACCTCGCACAAGGCCTGGGCAACGTCGACACCTATGCGCTCGACATGGAGACGACGTTCGGCAATCCCGGCGAGAAGTTTGATCAACTCGCGAAGACGATGCGCCAGTTGTTTGAGTCCGGATCGCAAGACTTCGGGCTTCCAGCAGACGTGGTCTTTGTGCCCTTGATCGTTGTGCCCGACGGCGGGGTGCCCAACACCGACAGCACCGATCTCGACCTACAACTTCGCAGTCGGCCGCATATGGAAGAGTTTGACGGACACATCTTGGCTCCTGCCGTGCTGACCCTGACCCAGCTGCAACTCATCGAGGGAATCTCCGAGTACTTCGGGCGCAACCCTCTCTTCCCGGACGGGATCATGGCGCTGGTGTCGTGGCGGACCGAATGCATGAAGACAATCTGGCCAGCCCCTTTCGACCAGTACATCGATTCGATCGTTCCGGCCCGCCCGATACCCACCCGAATTCTTACCGCGGCCTCCGAACTGTTTGCCTCGTTGCGAGTCCGCGGATCGACAACACCGGACAACGCTGGCTGATAGCGCTAAACAGTGACTTCCATCCCCGCCGCCTTGCGCCACTTCAGCACCACCGACGTGGCCTCTCACCGTGTGCAGTTCAATCCCGAAGCCTGGCGCACCACGTTCGCCGACCACGGAGAAGCACTCACTCAGTTGGCCCACCACGCCCACACCGAAGGTGGCATCGCACGGGCCTACATTCACCACCGCGCCGACACTGACCCTATTGAACTGTTTCTGATTTCGATGGTGTGGGGATACGGCAAAGTCGGGTACGGCCCGCGACGTATTTCCGACATCCTCAATCAGGTCGGCGCGGTCGACAAGCTCCGCGCCATCGTTGAAACCACCAGCAACGACGGTGCAGCCGCCGGATGGAACGCACTTCTCAACACCCACCGTATTGGCGGCCTGGACATGTCATTCGGAACCAAACTTCTCTACTTCGCCGGCTACACAACAGACCACCGACCACGGCCACTCATCCTCGACAACGTCGTCCGAACCGCCCTACAAGACGCCGCCCCCGGCACAGTCCCAGCATCAGGACGAGTCCACCGCGACGACTACATCCGCTACCTGCAACTGGCCGAAGACTGGGCTGCCGACCCCGAATGGAACGTTGAACCCGATGTCATCGAGTACGCCCTCTTCAACCAACGCTGAAGCCGGCGACCCACAATGAGCCCAGACCCAGCAGAGAATGCGTCGACCGCCGCCTTACCCCTAGCCGAGAACGCGCGAGCACGTCCGTCGTGCCTGAGGTGTCTGATGGAGACGTGAGCAAACAAAAGCCCGCCAAGGTCAAGCCCACCCCAACGCAGGTGTTAGCGGCATTCGTACGCCGAGGCCTGGCGAGTCGCTTTACATCCAATTGCACTTGACCAGAACGAACTTCGAATCCTGGCTGAGCTGAGCTATCACGCCGCTGAAGACCTGCCCGATGGCCGCATAATGTTCATCAGGCACCGCCCTGAAGAGCCTAGTTTTGAGTCCTTCGTAGCCCGCCTCCGACCTTTCACGGTGGTCAATGACGATCTGCACTACGGAAAAGTTCTCGACGCCATCGACTCCCTGACAAGCGGGGGACCCATCGCAATCGCCGAGAAGACTACGGACATTCGCACTCGCTGGCAGCAAGCAGTCGAACGCTCTAGTCAGACACGGGCCTACAAGGTCCTAGTGGAAGATGGCGGCCAATCAGACCTCGAGTTGGCCTACGCCTGGCTGTACCAGGATTCGGTACACGGTGACATCAAGCACCAACTGCCGGGCCTAGGCATCGAAGATCGCTACGAAGCGGCGGTCAGCGTCTTCTCTGCCATTGGGCTGATGGTGTGCGAGACGCTCGACCATGTCAACGAGCTGGCCTCCGAGCAACACCTCACCATTCCTGCTGGATCATTCTACGAGCCAGTCGTCGTAACCGAGACAGTGATCCGCCACAAACTCGAAGTATCAACGGACCCCGAAGGAACCCCACTGCCAGAAACGCTGGCAGAAGATCAGGACGCGGCATACGAAGAAGTCGACTCTGCATACTTCCGCCGGCTGCCGCTCGAACCAGACGGATCGCGAGGCATCAACCCCACTTGACTTGTTTCAGTCTAGGGGGGTAGACTAAAGTCATGATTGCGGAGCAGCCGACTCGTAAGGTGACCAAAGAACTGCGCGCTGCCGATTTCACGCGTGTGCGTGATGCCAAGGGCAGCCACGGTTTTTGGGCCTGCCCGACGGGCCGACACACCATGACCATCCCCGACGGACACAAGACCATCAGCCCCGGAGTGATCCGCAAAGTGAACAAAGCAATCGCCGAGTGCGACTGCAAATAATCCCGACCAAGGAGAAGACCGACATGACCTACGACGTTGAGGTCACCCGCGAAGGGCGGTGGTGGATGATCTCCATCCCCGCCCTCGACGGGCTCACCCAAACCCGACGACTCGCTGACGCAGAAGCCGAAGCGATCGACTACATCGCCGTGGACACCGACGTCGCCAAGTCCACTGTGTCGGTGAACGTCCGCGTGCATGTGGACAACGTGGACGCCACCGCAGCATCGGCGACCGTTCGCGAACTCAAAGAGAAAGCGGACCGCTACGAACGTGAAGCCAGCGAACACACCCGCCGGCTCGCCTGCGACCTCGCCGACAAAGGCATCCCCTACCGCGACATCGGTGCCATCCTCGGCATCTCTCAGCAACGCGCGCACCAGCTCGTTGAGACAACACACAAGCACGCAGCGTCCGCGTAGCCAATGACCGACCTCGACAACGCTGGGGCCCGGCAGGCGTCAAAACGTGCGCGCGCCAACATCGCTGACCTCACGCTGATCGTTCGCGTTCCCGGTCGACCCGCTGACGTTCGTGTCTTCACCGACGCAGAGGCAGACGACACCCACAAATATGCGAGCACCGTCGGCGGCACCGCCGAACCACTCGCCACGCACTGATTGCTCTCGACCGCTGTCACTCACCCGTGGAACACTGGAAGCACTCTGCAACCAAATATTGATCCAGTGAGTGAAAGGGGACACCTGTGTCCACAGCAATCCGTTTCGATCCCGAAGCCGCCGCCAACGCGCTCCTCGCCGAACAAAGCGAACGCGAACGCGTCGTCCGCGACCTGGCCGCGTCCTACGGCGACATCCTCCAACGCGAACAGGACCTCGACACTGCCCGCGCAGAGCACCTGCAGCTGCGTGTCCGCGCCAGCGAGTTCGGCATCACCGACGCCGCGCTGAAGAAGGCAGGCATCTCGACCGTTGGCCTGGAACGCAAACCTCGTCGCACCAACAAGAGACGAACTGCCCCGTCCGGAGCCCAGCTAGCCGCAAGCGCCCACACGTCCCACTCCGATGGAGAAGTGGGCTCGGTGAACGCCTGACAGCCAGACAGCAACACCTGGTGCCCCCAACGAAATGTTGGGGGCACCAGGTGCTTACGGCGTTGCCTCAGCTGACATCGTGGCCAACGCTAAGTGTCGCGCGGGACGGTCTTAATCCTTAGTCTGCGTGCAGACAGGGGGGCCATGACAACACTGAACGATGACCTACTAACACCCGACAGTCCCGACGACCTTCTAAAGAAGGACGTCCTGGATAGTTTCTGCGTTACGGGTGACGCCCCGTGGAGCATCATGACCTCTGCCGAGTCGAATTCGTCTTTGGCCGCCGTGCTTGCTGGTCTGCTAATTGCCACTATCGCTGTGATGTTCAACTGGCCCGAGGAGCGGCACACCATCGCACTGTTCGCCTCGGGGGTGGTCGTTCTTGCACTCGACAGCTACCTCTTCAGTCACGTCAAGGCGGTACAGCCCTTCACGCCATTCCCGATAGTTTCCGCACACCAAGTCCGGATCGATGAGGCATGTGAACGCGCATGGATTCAAGCGATGCCGGCCAGTGGCATGCTCGCCACTGGAGGGGTCGCGCTCATGTGTGGCCTCGCCTGGATGATGACGACCTACGAAACCCAATCTGCAAGGACCGAGGCGTTCCTGCCCACCCTTGGTGGGGTTCTCGCCGTTTTCGTCATCACTATCACCGACTTGTTGCTGATAGCCACGACGGTCCAGTACTTAGATGTTGTGGAACAAGCCGAGGGCTGGCCTTTACTTTGGTTCGCGATTGTGTTTGCAGCGGCGATGGTGATTCCAAGTTGGGTCTTCGTGTATCGATCGACACGGATCTTACGAGAGGCGATTAAGTCCCGAAACGAGGTCATTGACGACGCCACCAACCCGGTAGAGCAGCCCCAGATGAAGCTGAAACCTACCGGCGCACTGAAGTCGGCCACCGTAGGGACTGGTCTCTATGCTCTCGTAGGACCATTCTTCGCCGGGTTCTATGCACTCGTAAACCAAACTGGCAATGCGCTATTCATCTGGGGAGCAGTCGTAGTCGGTCTGTTCTACCCGGCGGGCGTAGCGCTTCTCATGAGCCTGTCTTTGCCTAGGCCTGCCAATTCCGTTGCCCCGTCGCCTCGACCACCACGGCACCAGCCAACACGAGTTGGTGCAATCACCATGGCGGTGCTTATTGCCATGGTGACCGCACTACGCCGGGGTTAGCGGGTTCGTCCGCGAGAAGCCGGATTATCTACGTACGTTGGTGGCCTCTCTCGAACAGGTTCCCGGCTCGGAGCGTGGCCGCGCGGATGTGCGGCTGTGGCCTCCAGAACGGACTTCGGGCCGCCGCTGCGGCGTTGGTCGCGTGCGTAGCGGGTGGCTTCGAGCATGTGCCCGCGTTGGGTTGCTGACACGAACTCATCGGCGGTCACAAACGGTGACTGCTCGACCATCGCCTTGGTGGGGTTGAGCATCAACGACCACCCTGGTGCGCGGCCAGCCTCCAGCAAGCGTTGGTCGGCTGCCTCGCGGGCAGCGATCGCTTCGGGCGTGTTCTGCGAGGCCTCGATGTCCATACGAAGCTGTTGCATCTGCACCTGTTTGGCCTGCAACTCCCCCGACTGAGCGAACACCGCATCCATCCGCGGGGACTGCACCTCGATCTCGCGTCGCCACCGATCAATCTCCCGGTCGATACCACCGATCTTGTCGGGCATCCGCTCAAACGCGTTCTCCAACCGCGTCGCCAACCCACTGGCCACCGCTGCGACGTTGTCCTGGGGATCCTCACCGAGCGCCGCCTGACGCGGCCACAACTGCTCAGGCTTCATCGTGAACTGCGGTTGCCCCGGAACATCGAGCCACACCCACAACTCGTCGGTGCGGGCGATCCGCGCCGCCTTGGCCACCACCCCACCCTCGAACTCGGCAATCTCCATCGACCGCCCCATCCCCTGGCCCTTGAGTGCCACGTGCACGGCCTGGACGCGATCGAGCAAAGCTCGGCTGCGGTCGGTGCGCTCAGCAAACTCCTGACCGTTCACAGTGAACAGTTTCCCGCCGGCCGCCCACTGCTCGTGATGGGCAGTGAGGCGTTCGAGCTCCTCGCGCTCGGCCTCGAGTTCGGGAATCCTCTTGTCGGCCTGACGCACAATGCTGCGGGCGTTACGACGCGAATCAGCGTGCGCACCCGCAAGGGCTTCAAGGTTTTTCACCTCGTCCTCCAGGTGCACCAGCGTCATGAACCGCTCATCACCGGTCGCCGCTGCCTTCGTCGCTGCGGCCGCATCCGAGATCGACTCGCCGCCGACGTCTTCGACCTCGGTCACGTTCGGGTCGAGCTGCCCGGACTTGGCCTGCTCGATGAACGCCGCCTTCGACTCGACCTTGCCCCACATCACCGTGTCGGTCGTTCCGGCCGTCACATACGAGAAGATCTGGATCTGCTCGTTCTGGTTGCCCTGGCGGATGATCCGGCCTTCCCGCTGCTCCAGATCGGCCGGCCGCCACGGCACATCCATGTGATGCAGCGCGACCATCCGGTCCTGGACGTTCATCCCGGTACCCATCTTCGATGTCGACCCCAGCAGCACCGCGATCTGACCCGACCGTGCCCGCGCCGCCAGCTCCAACTTCTGCGACGGCGACTTCGCATCGTGAATGAACGCGATCCTCTCTGCCGGGACTCCACGCTCGATGAGCCCCTCGCGCACCGCTTCATACGCAGACCAGCCACCGCCTGGTTTGGGTGTGCCCCGGTCGCAGAAAATCAGCTGCAACCCACCTGTAGTCGGTGAGATCGCCCCGGTCTCGGTGCGGTACTCGTTGCCCGAGTTGGCGTGATAGATCTGCGTGACCTGCTCGGCGACGGCGTCGCTGCGGGTGTTACCCGGATCGGGTTCGATGTTCGCCAGCCGAGGATCCAAAGCGACGTTGCGGCCATCGGAGAGCACCTTGAGGGTGTTGTCCAACTCCGGATGGCGGGGGTCGAGGTTCTCCAGACGATGTTCGAGATCAGCGATGAAGTCGGCCACCTCTTGGCCCGGTGTGGTCGTGACGATCTGCCGACCGTCATAGGTCGGCAGGTTCGCCGGCACCTGGGCGCGGGTGACCACATCGGTGTACTGCGCTGCCATGGCGAACATTTCACGGGGGTTGGCAAACGCCGACACCGTGGTGACCACCTTGAGCCGGGTACCGGTGGCATTGGTGATCGTCTCGGACTTGGTCGTGGTGAACGACGCCGCCCAATCGGTCACCGACCGCACCCCCGCCGTCTCGAGGACATCGGGGCGTAGGTACTGCTGCATCACCCACGCCTCGGACAGACTGTTGGCGATCGGGGTGCCGGTGGCGAACGTGGCCACCCGCTCCGCGCCCGCCGGCAGATAGTGCCCCAGCGCCCGCGCCTGGTCCTGCACCCGCTCACGCAGCAAGTCCAGCTTCATCGACAGGTCTTCGGCCTTCTGAGACCCGGTGTGCGCCAACGTGTCGACCGCACACGTGCGGGCCTTGTTCTTGTACTCGTGCGCCTCGTCGATGAACAGGTAGTCACACCCGGTCTGCTCGAACGTCACCCCGTCGTCTTTGCGGTCCTTGTCGAGCAACTTCTGCAGACGATCATCCATCCGCTTCTTGGCGGTCTCGATCTTTTTGATCGTGGTCGGGTTCATCGAGTCCCGACCGCTCGACAGCTCCTCGCCGAGCTGGTCGATCTGGGCTTGCAGGTAGTCGGTGCGCCGGTCTTCGCTGACGTTGATCAGCTCGAACACCGAACCAGGAACGATGACCATGTCCCAGTTGCTGGTCGCGGTCTGGGCGACGAACATCCGCCGATCCTGGGCCGACATGCCCTTGTTGCCCACCAACACCTCAGCGGCCGGATACCACTGCTTGACCTCTCGACCGAACTGCTCGATCAGGTGGGTGGGCACCACAATCCACGGCTGGGCCACCACACCACGACGTTTGAGCTCCATCGCAGCCATGAACATGGTGCCGGTCTTGCCCGCACCGACCACATGGTCGAGCAGCACCGTGGACTCCGCCGCGATCCTTGCCACCGCATCGCGCTGGTACGGGTGGGGGGAGAACGTCGGCGACAGCCCGGGCAGTTGCAGGAACCGGCCATCGTGCTTGGGCGGCACCCACGAGTTGAACCGGCGGTTCCACTCACCCACCAGCCGGTCGCGGCGCTCATCATCGGACCACAACCACGACCGGAACTCCCCCACGATTTTGCGGGCCTGGACCTGCGCCAAAATCGTGGCCTGGGCATCGACCTCTGGTGCACCGGTGTCTTCGCGTAGCTTGGCCGGGTTCTTCACCACGATTGGGCGTTGGTTGAGCAACGCCTCATACAACTCGACAGCGTCGACAGCCTTGTCCGGGTGGGCATGGTCAGCGCCGTAGTCGGTGCGCATCAGCGTTGTATTGCGCTGCCAGGTGGGAACGTTGACGTCCCAGCCTTGCGAGGTGTGGTCGACCGATACTTCGTCTGCGCCGAACACTTCCCGCACGAACAAGGCGTAGTCGGCCGGTTCGATCCACGTCGCACCCAACGTGACCGCACCGATCTGGGACGGCTGTTTCGGCTCGGGGATCACTTCCGACAGGGCTTCGGCATACTCGGCCCACTCGGTGTTGCCCGGATCGTTCTCCGCGGCCGCCAACGCCCGTTCATGTTTGGCGAGGACGTTGCCCGACAGCGCCACCGCCGCCGGCACCAACAGCCCGTTCTGGTCGGGGTCGGCGTACACCAGGCCGCGGATCTGCTCCCGCGCCTGCACTCGGCTGGTCCCCAGCAGGTCAGCGACGCGTTCGAGGTCGATGGTCCCGGATTCGCCCAGCACGATCGAGACTGCTTCCTCCGGCGACTGGGCCGAGGTCATCGGTGCTGGTTTGGTCACCACATCGCGCGAGAAGATCGCTGTCTTGGATACCTCCCCGGTCTCGGAGTCATAGCGCTCCAACGCCAGCAAGGTGGCGAGTGACGGGTCTTGGCGTAGCGCTTCGATGTGGGTTTGCCGCCGGATCGTCGGCGAGGCCTGCCACGCCTTCTCCTCCAGCTCGCTGGCCACTGATTCGGGCAACGGACCGTCGTAGGCGATGCCGTCCTGGTCGGCGTTCTTCTCCCGCCACTTTTGTTCGGCCACAGCGAACTTCGCTTTCCCTTCGGCGGGGGTGCGGTCGCGGCCACCGGTGATCTTGGCCCGGTTGATCGGACCATAGGCGGCCAGATAGCCGTCGTAGATGGTGCCCAGCTCAGCGCGCAGCGCCTCCCGGGTGTCGAAGTCAGCATCGCCGCGCTGCGCGGCGATCGTCGCCTCGGACACATCACGCAGCCGCAGCAGATGCCGGGTCTCGGTGCTCCGCGACCGTGGGATCTTCACCACCTCGCGGCCCTCAAGGCCTTGACGCACGAACTCATCGGCCTCGGTGTCGTACTCGACCCGCCCGATCGGTGTGCGGTCGCCATACAACTCGCGGGCCGTGGCCATGCCCGCGTCAAAGTCGCTGGCACGCATCACGCGCGGACGGGCAGTCAAACCCCGACCTTGGTCGACAGCGGTGGCCACCTGCCTCGACAGCACGGTGGACAGTTGCTGCGGAACCTGCGCGAGATCGTCGGCGACCACGGTGAGCTGGTTGTCGCGGTACATCCCGTTCTCGGCGCGGACCTCCCCCAGAACCGCTTCGGGGTGCAGATCGAAGAACTGATTGAGCGCCACCAGCTGGCGCTCACCGCCCCGGCCGTCGACCCACACCTGCCCCGAATGCAGCCAGTCGACCGTGGCCGGGTTCGGTACCTCGTCGCCGGGTTCGCGTTTGCGGAACACCAGCACATCGGTGACCACCTGGGTGGCCGCCACCCGGGCAAAGGCGTTGGACGGCAACCGCACCGCGCCGACCAGGTCGGCCATGTCGTGGATTTCGCGGCGGGCTTTGTCGTCGGTGGAGTCCATCGTCCAGGCCGAGGTGATCACCCCGACATATCCGCCCGGTGCGGTCAGGTGCAGGGACTTGATGACAAAGTGGTTGTGAATGCGGTGCCGGCCAGGGTTGTGGACCGGGTCCGGGACCGAGAACGAGCCGAACGGAACGTTGCCGATCGTGGCGGTGAAGCTGTGATCGGGGACGCGGGTCTGCTCAAATCCCTCGTTACGGACTTGGGCGTTCGGATAGAGCAGGTGCGCGATCCGCGCGGTCGTCGGGTCGAGCTCCACCCCCACCATCGTCGCCGACTCCGGAGCCAATCCGATGAAGTTGCCGCTGCCACAACCTGGTTCAAGAACCCGGCCACCGTCGAAACCGGCCTGCTCCAACGCCGTCCACATCACCTGGGCGATCGCCGGGTCGGTGTAGTGGGCATTGAGCGTCGACGCGCGGGCCTCGCGGTACTCACCCTCGCTCAGCAGGTCTGCGAGCTGGGCGCGCTCGGGCTCCCACTCCGGGCGTTGCTCGTCGAAAATGTTCGGGCAGCCTCCCCACCCCGACCACGCCGAGAGGATCTGCTGCTCGCCGGGGCGGGCGTACCGGCCCTCGGTGTCACACGTCCGGGCCACCTCGAGGGCGGCGATGTTCGCCCGGGCCCTCGCCTTCTCCCCTGAGGGCACCAACACCCCGCCGGGATGGGCGAACGGTACCGGCGGCACGAACACCGGCTCTGCGGCCACCTCAGCGGCCACGGTGGGCTCTTCTGCCGCCGTTGGTGCCGGTGTCTCGGTGGGTTCGGGGTCGGGTTCCAAACCGGCGATGTCGTGGGTGGCTTTGATCCACACCCTCGATCCATCGGGGCGGCGGGCTTCGCGGGCTCGGACCTTCGCCAGCTGCGAGAGCGGCACACCCATTTCGTCCTGAGCCACCAACGGCAACGCCTCGACCTCGGACGGATCGGCCGGCAACGGCGTGCCACCGGGATCGACCACCGCCGGATCGGTGGGGATCCGGAAATCATCCAGGGACTCAAACAGCAGCCCCTGGGACGCTTCTAACTGGTCTGACGCCGCCGATTGCGGAACTGCGCCTGACGCTCTTCGGCTTCGGCCCGGCGAGCGGCCACGACCTGACCCAGCTCGACCGCCAGTGGATCGTCCGGGCTGCTCGGCACCCGCATCTGATCCTCGCTGCGCGCCTGCAACAGACTCGCCGCGTACACCTTGAACCCGATCGACTCGCTCGGCCACACCCCCTCGGTCAGCTCCTCGATCTCCACCGTCGGGTCGCTGGCCACCGAGGTCGTCCACCGCTGCATCGCCGGCAACGCTCGCATCGCCCGCTCCTCGGCCGCCGCCTGCTCGATCTGGGCCTGTTCGGCCTCCCTCAGCGCCCGGTCCTCCGGGTCCTGGTAGCCCTCCCACAGATTCGACAACGCGATCTCCTGCGCCGACAACCGGGCCTGATTGATCAGGTTCACCCGCTCCTGATGGTCGGCTTCGCGGCCCATCGACGTTTCCCACGCCGCGATCACCTGATGCTCGGTCGAGGCCGTCGTCTCCGCGATCGCCTGCTCGATCTCCGCGGTCCGATCGGTCACGAAGTCCTCGTAACTCGCCCGGTCCAGGTCCGCCAGCTCGGTCCGATACCGCTGGTGAACTGCCGCTTTGACCTCGCTCATTGTCTTCGCCTTCTGTCTGATTGTGCTGGGCAAATAGATCCAACTGGTCGCCACCGCGACCAGCAGAGTTACTGGTAGCCATGTTGGAGTACGCCTATTCAATTTGGTTGCAGAGTGCTCCCAGCATCGAACAGCTATGGCGAACAAGCAACCACTCAAACAGGTGCAGCTCCCTCAGCACCTCCCCCACAAACCCTGCCCGGCCGCTCGCGCATCACTCTCATCCGAACGAAACTCATTGCGGTAGAGGTAGTCCTGCCCTTGATAGGTGTACTCACGTGCCGCCCCGGCGGCCAGCAGACGCCGCGACAGCAACGACCCGTCGGGCAGCCACACATGCGCCAGCAATCGCCCGTACCGATCTTCCTCACCGGCCACCGGATCAGACTCCAACCGCACGACCTGCCCACCAGCGAGTGCGGTAGTCATCTCCGCAGCTTCAGGCCCGAAACACTCGGCCTCGTTCTGATCCGGCGGATGGCTGACTTCGGGGGTGTCGATACCGATCACTCGCACCCTGCGCTCGTTGTCATTGGGCATCTGCACCTGCAGGGTGTCCCCATCAATCACCCGTGTGACCTGCACAGGTAGAGCGGTCTGGACACCGCCTGTGGGGTTGCGGACTCGGATGTCGGTGTCAGGTTCGCTGCAGCCTGCGACAACAAAACCCAGACACATCAACGCCGCCACGCCCCGAAAGCGCAGCGGCACAACACCACCTACCCTCATCAGACATCCACGTCGAGGTCGTTCACAGCCACGCCCATCAAGCAAAATGTCTTTGCGGCTGCGGGAATGGCGAGTGGTCTTCCTGCGGCCCTACTCGCCACGGTAGATCCCGTCAGGGCCCGCGGATCGAACGAAGTCGGCGAAGTCTGCGTTGCCTAGTGCCAGGTTGTTCTCGATCCACGACATCGCTGACGGGAGTACTCGCAGGGTTTGCCCGTGCTCGTCGGGGTGTTTGGTGCCGCCGATGTTGATGGCCAAGATGGGGTGCTCGGGATGGGTCAGGGTCACTCGGTCGGCCACGAAAACATAAAACGGTGGCGGCTCACCGATCCGTTCGAGAAGCTCCTCTACCGAATTGTTGAGGTAGGCAGGGTTATCGACCGCGACGAGGTCGGCCCTGAACCCTTCGTTCGGCTCAGGTGCGATCGCCGCCCTGCACACGTCATTCCATGCCTCGAAGTCGTCGTAATCGACGCGAATGAGTACCGACTCGTTCTTGAGTTCATCGGACCCCACGCTCGCGGTAGACATGCGCGGCAACTCCCCCACGCGATGCGGCGGGGCGGTTATGGGCGGTGGCGGAGCATGGCGAGACGTGCCTTTGATGACTGTGCGGCCGGCGGGTCCGGCGATGGGCCAGATGTCGAGCCGTATCAGCGTCTGGTCGGTGTCTGGGCGCAGATCGCGACTCGATACGCGGATCATGTTCCACCCGTCGGGGATTGAGTCCAGAACCGGATCGAGCACCCGATTATGGTCAGCTTCTGCTGTGAAAATCATCGGCTGAATCCGGGCTGGCAACAGTCCAAACTCACTTCCTCCTTGCTCGACGTAATCCCACACCTCCGTGTCGCGCAGGGGCGGCTCAGCAGCGTGGGTCTCGAGTTCTAGGACCATCCCGCGAGCCGTGTAGGGCAGCAGGAAACCCAGCGCTGGATCATGGGGCGGATAGACGTTGGCCCATCTCGGGTCATCTGGATTCGCCCGGTATGCCAGCACAAAATCCGGGTCCAACTGCACACCGATGTCCAGCCGGTAGTCACCGGTAGGCCAGTCCTGGGGGCTCCGAGTAGAAAATATGCCGACGACCGCGACGGAGTTGCTCGCATGAGGCCATTCGTATCGTGCGTACACCACGAATCATCTCCCCCGTCATGGGCACGACCAGGCTGCCGGTGCCCCTTGTCCTTAATGAAAAACGTTACGTCAGCGGTCGTTCGCGCCCACCGTCTTACACGTCCACGATCAGGTAGTCGGCGACGACACCGTCGCAGTCGTAGGCCGGTTGTTCGGGGAGGTCGTCGGGGTGGGGGGGGGTGAGGTTCATGAACTGGCCTGGCGCCAGCGGCTTTTTACTGGCCACGCGTGCGGTCGCGCCATCGCCGAACTCCACCACGTAAATCGTGTGGCCATCGCGGGTTGCAATGGGCTTGTCATCGGTGACCATGGATAACTGCAAGAGTCAGATCTCCTCTTCGTACGGTGTGCTGGTGGCATAGCAACAGGCATCAGTCGCTGCCGTCCATCGGTTTCTGGTTCGGTGCGTGGTGGTGGGCGTTGGCGTCGAACGGGAAGTCGGGATGCTCAGACCATAAGAACGCCAGGGATATGAGCTGTTGGTCGTTGGCGGTGGCGGCCACCGAGTGCAGAACATTGGCCATTCTGAAGACCTCGTTGGGGCCGAAAGTATCGATTAGTTGGGTGACCGGGGTCTGTTCGAGTTCCCCTCGGGGGTCGTCTTTGTGACGTACGGCGATCGCGCCGTCAGTTCGCCGGCCCCAGGCCCACCGCTGCAGAACACCGTCAGGTTCGTTGTCTGTGGTGAACGTGGCGTTGGCTGCCCTCGCGAGCGCAGTTTGTTCGCGTAAGCGGTCTTTGATGAACGCAGCAACATCGGTCATGCGTGTCCCTCCCCTGGGCACAGTCGTGAAATTGTTAGATATCGAACAGCCCCGGTTGCAGATTCGCGGCGTGGGCATCGGTGCGGGCGATGTAGGCGTCCATCCACTGCCGAATCTCGCCGGGGCTGACCTCGAACATCTCAGAGAGCACCGACAGCGAATGCCCCTGATCGTGGTGCAACCGGTAGACCAGTTGCTCACGGTATTCGGGGGTTTCATGCTCGTACAGGGTGTTGTCGCTGGTTGTCATCGATCGGCACCTTCATCGGCGGGACCACCAGCTCGGGTGGCGGCGAGGCGATCTCGCAGGTCGCGGGCGCGGCGGCCGTGGGCGGCCATGTACTCGAAAAGGTCGTCTTCGGGCAGGGTTTCAGCAGCGGTGATGAGCCCTTCGCCAGCTGTCCGGTACAGACGCCGGTAGGCCAGTGCGAGGACTTCAGCGGCGTACGCGGGTGCTTGGACTCCGGTGATCTCCGGACCTTGCGCCCAGGGGTTGGCCGCGGTGGCGGTGTCTGCGACGTAGTTGAGCAGCATGGTCAGCTGGGAGGCGGTGTGGGCTTGGCCGCGTCGACGCAGCTCACCCAGGACAACGACAGCGGTGTGCGGGTTCTCCTCGCCGCCGTGGGTGAGGATCTGGCGGATGATGCCGAATACTTCAGCAGCGGCAGCACCGTAAAAGTCCGAGGCTCGGACGTGGTCGGTGGCAGCCAGGGCGGTGTCCCGGTCGGCCCACATCAATGCGCAGAGGAAAAACGATTCGGCCTGTTCGGCGGGGTCGCGGTCCTCGACCAGCTCCGGCCCGGGTGGGTTCCCGGTGTAGAGGTCGAACACCTGCGCTGAACGCTCTGTCCCCTGGTCATCTGCTGGTGTGCTCATCGTCGTCTCCCCCTGTGGATGCGCGTGTGGTCAGTCGGCGACTGCGGTGAGGGCTTCGGTGGCCCACTGCTGGCACTGACTGGCGAGGTCTTCCAACTCGGCTGCATACCCGGTGTCCCCCTCAGCCCGGGCCCGTTCGGCACCTACCCAATAGCGGGCCGCGCGCTGTTCGTACTGCGCGTGCAACCGGGCCTGCTGCGCCCGGTCCTCCTCGTCGTCAACGGCCGGCGCATTGGGGCAGCCCGGCCCGTGAGGATCGCTGAAGTGCTCGCCGCACGCGGGGCAGCAATCGTCGGTGTCAGGAAGGGCGGTTGTGGTGGCTGTAGTCATCTCTGGTGTCCCCGTTCTGGTGTATTTGGTGATTGCGGTTGGCGATGAAACGTGGCTCAGACGACGATCGTGTTGCCCTCAGAGTCGACGTCGAAGCACAGGTAGTCGCCGGGGAACTCCTGGTTGACGCAGCGGGCGTGCGGGTTGTCGCTGGCGGGGCAGCTGTAGTCACCGCACCCGCAGAACGGGCCTGCGTAGTAGTTCGTCGCGGCGCCGTGGTCCTCGTTGACCAAGCGCTCTTCGCGTTCGGCGTCGATGGTGTGTGTGGCGGTCATGATTGTTGGTCCTTTCAGGCGGCGGTCTGGGTCAGGGATTTAATGCGATCGGGGCGAAAACCGGACCAGTTCTGTTCTCCAGCAACAACAACGGGCGCTTGCAGGTGGCCCAGGCTCATCACGTAGTCGCGGGCCGAGTCGTCGGTGGTGATGTCCACGACGTCGTAGTCGACTCCAGCTTTGTCCAGGGCCCGGTAGGTGGCGTTGCACTGCACGCACGCGGGCTTGGTGTAGACGGTGATGGCGGTAGCAGTCATGGTTTCGGCCTCTCGGGTTCGGTGCGACTGGGGTCTGTCTCTGCTTCTATTATAGCGCGTATCCTGTTGTGCTGCAACACATTTCGCTAACGTTCTTGCAGATCAGAGCGTGTTTCATAGCTTCCATTTCCTGATATATGCCGATCTCGTAGGCGCTGAGGTGTGGGTCCAGTTGTCCGGCGATAGAACTGCCGCGAAATAAGCGCAGCGCGTGGCTGTTGTGTCGACGGACTGCTTGACGCTCACCCCAGCGCTTCGAGACACTGTCGGCCCAGGAAATGCGCCCGACCGCACCCAAAGAGTCAAAACTGTTGGCAGTCCTGACATTTCCATCCCCGTTGGGTCAACGCGCAGGTGCGGCTTTAGCCGCACTCCTGGCAGTGCACGCTCACGTATCGAGACCCGGCCAGCAGCTCGGCCACGTCCCTGTCCAGGATCCTTGCCGACCCGAACGCCTCTTGGCACCAGCGGCAGTACCTCGAGGTCTCGTCGTGCCGCACAGGCCGCCCGCACCCAAGGAACTGGCACAGGTCGATGTCGGCAGCAACAGAGAAGACATGTCCTTCATAGCTTTTCGTAGACATACCATTACTATACCTGGTATAGTAATGGTATGGGAAGAACCTCCGGAACACTGAGCAAAGATCAGCGCTGGCTCTGCTACGCCGTCGGCGGCTGGCAGATGCTCGACTGCCTCATCGACCCCGCGACCGGTATCTCCCGCCTGATGCAGTCGATGGCCGGATCGTCTGACGGTCAACCCGATGACGAAGGTCCGGACTGGCTGCGCGAGGGCTTTCGCTGCGCGTACGGGACTATCGCCTCGGGCATGTCCTACAGCCGTAATCACCACAGCTCAGTCGTGGTCACCACCGCCGAGCTGGCCGCGTTCGCCGCCACCCTGCCCTCCGACCTGATCGCCGAGATGAAGCACTGCCGTCACCGCTACCAGTCGGTGCGGGTGGCCCGGTGGGACTGGTGCAACTGCGGAGGCCGCTGCGGCCGCGACAAGCGGCACTACACCCCTACTGAGTACCGCGAAGAACTCGACCTGGCCCACCACACCCTCAGCGAGGAGAAACGGCTGCTGCGCATTGCTTTCGGGATTGACGCTATGGCCGAACCCGATGACCTGTTCGACCTGCTCGCCCTCACCGACCACTGATCGAAAGGACGTATCTCATGGCCAGTTATAGCGTCTACTTCCACGACGGCACCTACATCAGCGACATGACAGTCGCCGACGCCGCCCAAGCCGCCCGACGCGGCGAAGACGGCAGCGGCAAGCAGGTCGTCGGCGTCATCGACACCGACCTGTTCGGTATCGACTGCGGCAGTGACGCCGCCCGCGCCATCCGCCTGGCCATGCTCGGAGGCGACAGCTGATGACTCTCCAACTCGACCTCTTCGAGATGGCCGCCGCCGACGCCCAGGCCGAACGCGAAACCCACGGCATCCCCACCCTGTACGCCTTCGACTCCGACGATCTGGCCGACTACGACCGCGTCTTCGGCCAATGGCAACAGGACTGGGGCCGCTTCAACTCCATCGCGGTGTCTCATGCCTGGCGGTTCGCCATCAGCGACTCGTTCTGCCGTCCCCGCCCGATGAACGGATGCCAGCCGGTGATCATGCACGCGCACACCGGCTGCCACCACCACCGCTGGACCGAACAGTGCTTGTGCGTCGGCGCCTACAACAGCCCCTTTCGCGCCCGGTGCCGCGGTTGCACCTGGCGCTCGGAGCTGGTGGCCAGCGAAACCGACGCTGTGCTTGCTGCTCTGGACCATTCGCACCCCGGCTGGCGCGACAGCCCCATCGTCGGATCACGCCCCTTCGACGGCACCAAGAAGCAGCAACGGTGGGACGTCGAAGTCGCCGGCCTCTACGGCGATCGCCCCGACGGCTGGCCCATCATCACCGCCCGCCCAGGAGACGGTGATCGCGCCGTTCCCGGCCGCTCCCCCTGGGGCGGCTACGACATCGACGCACGCTCCCTCACCCCACCCGCCTGAACCAAGGAGATACCCGTGGACTACGTCCAGGCCCCCGCCATCGCCACACTCACGCTCCCCCAGACTCATGCCCAGGTCATCGCTACCGGAGAGCACTTCATCCTCTGGTGGACCGACTGCGGGGCAAAAGACTGGGCCGAAGCCCACCACGACCTCGGTACCGCACTCAGTCGCCTTGCCGTGCTGCACCACTGCGTGACCAACGGTGAGGGCTTCGCCCACACCGACCCCGCCGACTTCGCGGCGGCCGCCGCAGCATTCCTCGCATCGGCCATCACCCAGCCCGCGCCGGCCTCGTGATGTCAGGAGCCCATGTGACACTAGAAATCTCTGCAACCACACAACAGAATCAGCACCGGGGGGCCACATGCTGACCGCACTCACCAGCACCATCGAACCAACGCCAACGATGTTCGGCGAAGCACTCCTGACGATCCTCTACATCATCAGCGCACTCACCATCCTCGCCAGCGTCGGAATCCTCGAAACCGCCAAACGTCGGGACCGGAAATGGTGGAACCAAGCCGTCACCGGAGACCCCAACGACCCGCACACGGCCAACCTACCCACCACCCTGCTGCGCATCATCGACCTCGCGCACTACGCCTGGTGGCCAGCAGCCCTCGGCGCCGCCGCCGGCCTCGCCGCCATCTGGATCTCAACCACACCCACCCAAATGGCCGTAGCAGGCGCCCTCACCCTCGCCGCGATCGCCACCGCCAGCTACACCCACACAGCCCGCGAACGCATCACCGACCGAACTCACAGCGATGGCAATTGAACGCACACTCGAGCGCCTGGCCGCATCACGGCCGCGCCGAGCGCTCACTCTCGACTCCATGGTCGCCCTGGTCTCCCGACTCGGCCACCCCCTGACGATCGACCAATCCTCGGCCGTCAAATCCGCCTACCAACGCGCCCTACGCCGTACCTCCCCTACGCTGAATGACCTTGCACAGGAACTGCGGCGATCACCAGCCACTAGGTCGGTATAGTCGCAGCGATGACCGACTCCACCAAAGACACCGAACTCGCAGCACTACGCGACACCGTCAAGGACCTGGACGAGGCAAAACAAGCGGTGAACGATCTACTGGCACAACGCGACACGCATATAATCGCCGCCAAACAGGCCGGGGCATCCTGGAAAGAACTCCAGCAAGACGGCGACCTCACCCCCGGTGGCCTCCGCAAAGTTCTACAACGGCACGACCTGCTTTGACGGGCGGTTAGCTGCGCTGCCCCGGAATTGGCCCCAGGTAGTGGAGGCCATAGTCCGTAGCCATCGTTTCTAGAATCAGTTTGCGGCCCTGGTCATCTACCAGGACGTCCCGTTCCTCTTTGACCGACATCCTCGGACCGTCTCCATCCCGTGTGACCAGCATTAGGGCGGTTGCTGCAGTGTTGTTACGGCACGTGTACTTGATCCCACGGGCTTCTTCCTGCGCCAGGAGGATCTTGGTGCCGATCTCGCGACAGTCCGTGTACACATCGGCGCCACCGCACAGCAGTGAAGCATCCAAATTCAGCGCGAGAGCGTGCTGACCGTAGATCGCTGCAACAAGTATGTCTTCCTCTAGCTCCATCGTCGCGATCTTCTTATCCTTCAACCACATGTGCCGAGCGATGCCGCTCTTAGGGATGTTGACGTTTCGCAAGATGCCTTCAGCCACGGCACCGGTCACAGACTCAGCAACGTAGGTGTATCCCCCAAGTTCCGTGGCCGCCGGCTCGAACCGGCCCTGTAGCGGATAGCCCAAATTCACGAAGGTTGGATTGTAAGAGTTCGCAGCGTAAGGCGCGAACGTCGGCAGAATGCGGTGCAAGAGTGTCCCGGCAGGCACCTTTTCAAGGGTCGCGAGCCGCCCATTGAAGTCGTTGGTAGGCATGTCAGACCATGCCTTGTTCCGCGAGGTCGAACGCTATGTCGACCATCTTCTCCGAGATACCCTCGGCAGTCAGCAACAGATCGACTGGTCGAGAGTCATGGAACGACGGCTCAGGTGAGTACCACCAATCGAGGGCGCCCCACGGGTCTGCGCTGCATTCGAGCCGCCGGTTGGCGTAGGCGACGATCGGGATAATCTCTTTGCGTTCAGTATCGACCTGAAACTTAGGGTATCGGTACTGGTTGCCGACCTTGACGCCTAAGAGTTCGTTGGATTCCCTGCGCTGCTTCGCTATTGAGCGATGACCACTGTTAGTTGGCGATAGAAGCTCACCAATTTCTCGCGAGCCATATGTATCGTTCGTTGTCACTGGCAAGGTGTACTCGAGAGTTCCAGTGGGGGCGTCAAGTTCAACCATCTCGGGCGCTGCTTGCTCATGTGCTCGTGCCTCGGTCAGCAACCGGCGGAACAAGTCGAGATTCTGCTCGGCGGCCTCCACGGCCTTCTCCAGTTCCGCAACCCTCGAACTGGTCGATCCGGACCCGCCGCCAGCGAAGCTATTGCCGGGCTCACCCGACTCGGTTCCCGCCGATCTCGGCGGTGATGAGATCCCGCCTCGCACTTCTTCGGTTGGGGCAGCTGCTTCATTTAAGGCCTTCTCCGCTGACGAGACCTGTTCTTCCACAGCGGAAGTAGTATGGGAGCGCTGGGCGGCCACGTCCGGTCCCTCGGCGAGTGAGTTGTAGATCTCGGTTGCCACCTTAAAGTAGATCTCGGCAGCGTTCCGCAGCTCTTGCGGAGTTAGCTTGGTACGCAGATCTTCGACGGTTGAGGGGACATCTTCCGGCAACCCTGCGATTCGCTGGTGGGTTCCCTCGATAGAGCCCAGCGGGGTGCCGAGTTTCTCAAACTGCGCGTACGCTCGCTCCTCGAAACGCGCGTGCGCCTGGGCGAGCCAATGGTTGTGGAACTTAGACGTTGACTCGCCGACACCGACAACGCCGTGGTCGAAGTCGTGGTCGAATACCAGCGCGGCATCTGGCTCAAGCTCCCAGCTGTCGCGATGGTTCAAGGCAATATCCTGGTGTACCAATCCCTTTCGAGTCCAGAAGGATTTCAAGCGCGACTGGGCGAACATCCGCTCTGCGTTCGTTGAGAGACGCGCAGTGGTCGAGTCACTAAGACGTGGAGGATCACCAAACGTGGTGACTGCTATCAGCATGGGTAAAACGTTGCGATGCAGAACGTGTTCGGCGCCGATCTTGGCGAATAGAGCATCCGGAACGATCGGCATGGTCGGCACAGCCACCGTAGGTAAAACGGGTGCACCGATCCCGCAGTCCAAGCGTCGGCGTTCGTACCGGGCGTACAACGTATTGCGTTCCGCCTCGCTCCAGCACCCCGCGTCGAGGAGCTTCAGAACCTCGAGCGTGCCCCAGTAGTCCGGGCAAGAATCGCCTGTCCTCGCGTACATGCTCATACCGACTCCACTACGTTCGCAACGTTCTATTAGAACAAGCGTAGCAAACGTAGGGCACGTAAGCCGCAGGTTCGCTACCCCGGCACTCACCAGGCCACAGCGAAACTTCGGCGAAGTGCCATAAACGAACGTTTTCGGGACAGTCCGCAATCGGAACGCCCTTCGCGGGCGACGCAAGTGCCAAAACTCATGTCATAAATCTATGACTCACAACCTGCCATGTCGTTGAGTTATGGAACACTTCGAGCCATGGGCGAGCTATTTGGGTACGCGAGGGTGTCAACGGCCGAGCAAACCGCGCAGGCCCAGAGCGACGCTCTGACGGCCGCCGGCTGTTCCCAAGTGTGGATTGACACCGCCAGCGGAGCGACCACTGCCCGACCTCAACTCGATGACCTCCTGGGCGACCTCCGCGCCGGTGACACCCTCGTGGTTTGGCGGCTGGACCGCCTGGGTCGATCTCTGCGCCATCTCCTCGAGACTGTGGAAGCGCTCGAGAACCGGGGTGTCGGGTTTCGCTCCCTCACCGAGTCCATCGACACCACCACCTCCGGCGGCCGACTCATCTTCGCCATCTTCGGAGCGATCGCCGAGTTCGAACGCAACCTCATCCGCGAACGAACACAGATCGGTCTAACAGCAGCCAGGGCACGCGGCCGCACAGGCGGCAGACCACCTGTCATGACCCCAGCCAAAATCCGCCAAGCAAAACGCATGCGCAACAATGGTATTCATATGTCTGAGATAGCCGAGGTCTTAGGGGTTGGACGAACCACACTGTATCGGCACTTGACTTGAACGCACATACCGTGGTCGACGAACAGATGAGAAGGAAGCCAGTTGCCTAGAACAGGCCCGAAGCCCGGATCGGTCGCACGGTTTCGTGCCCATCGCGAGTACGAGGAACGAAAAGACGCCGCGAACAACGCCCTGATGGGGTTGCTTGCTGGCGCGCAGCTGTCGGCGCATTTTCTTCAGCTGACTCGCGGCTCGGATCTGCTACTCCCAGACATCTTTCCAAACATCGCACATATCAAGCGATTCAGTCTTCGCTCCGATCGAGCGGCAGACATTCTCGGGGCAGCCGACGCCCACCTCGGCATGATGGCAGTCCCCTATGTTCTGTCCCTGCACGAAGACTATCTGCGTACCTGTGCCGAGCTACTGCGAGCCGAGGGACTATGCAACAAAGCAGCTGCCAGCGCCAACCTCAACGAACTCCACGCGAACATCGCCAAAGCCACAGGGCAGGCGTACACCTCGGACATCATCGCCTACATCGACGCACTACGACTTATGCGCAACTGCGTCATTCACAACGGCGGCCAGGTCAGTCAACAACTTCTCGACAGTTTGACGACGTGGAATCAACAGCTCAAAGACGGCTGGTACGCAAACGCCAAGCGAGACCCCACGATCTTGTCGCTGAACGACGTCATCGAGTTCGGACACGGCGAGATGATCACAGTGTTGGCCGTGACCAAGCGCCTCGATCGGGAGACCAACATCATGCTTCAAACATCCCTGCCTCGCGATACCTGGGCCGACATGGTGATCGCCGACGTCGAGGAACAGACCCCCTCGCTATGCATCAAGAACCCCGAGCTCGCGCTGCGCAAAGCAACGGGCATCGCCCGGCATCACTATCTCCCGCTCGGCCTGGCGGTCACCGAACTCAAGGCCGCGGTCGCAAGGCAGTAAAAATGAACGACGCCGCGACGGGAGTACTCCCTGAGCGGCGCCGTTCTCTATTTTTTCTTTTCTTTTACAAAGCGGGGCTCTACGACTTGAGCTATCCAACTCCAAAGGAGTCAGACCGGAATGTTAGACCCGGATCTCCGCGCTTCTGTGGAACGCCCGGTTGCGAACCGGCAGGCCTGATAGCCCGCTCCCTGCCAACACTGTACCAAACTCGGCGGGAACCGGGCAGCAGCAAGTTCTCCGTCACCGTCTCTCGTGCCGCGCCACGCCTCGGCCGTTTGCCGCCCCGCCGTCGAGGGACCCTCTCAGACGGGAAGTCAGCCTTCGCAGCACCTTGACGGAGAAAATTCTGATGACCCCCGATCGATAGTCTTGCTTGCATTGTGGTTCTGCGCTGAATCGGATGGTCGATGAAGGCTGCTCCCCGAATTGTGGTTGCCTACCTGACGGGCGAGGTCGACAACGACCTCCCGCCGACCCCGAGAAAAAAGCGCGGCGGTTGCGGATAGCTGAAGACTTGTGTCGCAGCCAAAGTCCGAGATGTAACCAGTTTTGGTGACACCGGTAGCCGTATAGATCCGAACCACAACTGTTTTCGACTTTCGGCTATTGTCCTGGCATGACGATGAAGGGGATTACTACACGTGTACTGGTGACGTTCGCAGCTTTGGCTGCGTTGTTGCTGGCTACACCGGGAGCAGCATCGGCAGGACCGGCACCGAAGTTGGGTGTCCTGGGGGACGACATCTGGGTGGTCGGCAACAACGCTCTGTGCCACGGCGCAATTCACGTCGGTATTGACACCGACCCCACCAAACCCGCACAGGCCACCGCCTGGCTGACCTCACGCGGATTCAACGGCGTTCAGCCTGAGTGGAGCCGGAACCCGACCTGCAAGATCAACGTGGCGATCGGCTGGTGGTTCGGGACGCAGTATCGCGAGAAGGTCGTGCCGCTGACCGTGGGGCCACGTCCCGGCGCGCCGGTACGAGTTGATCTGCGGGGCGTCGGTCAAGGCCTTCAGCTGATGTCGTTCACGACGCACCCTGACCTCAACAAGGGTGTGTCGTATTACGTCATTATCCCCTAACCCGTAACCCTCTCAACCAGATACACGAGTGCCCCCGGCTGTCACTGCAGACGGGGGCGCTCTAGTCAGCCGTGCGTTCTTGCGTGGATCTCGGGGCATCTGATGGCCGATGCGCCTCGCATGGGTCCCGTGGTACGTTGCAGATCCCGTCCGGGCTGGGTAGCGGCATGTACTGCCGCGCCGCCCGGGCTGGGTTTCTACGGGCCGCTGTTCGCGTCTGCGAGCGTTCGGCCAAAGACGCCACTATCGTTGGCCAGTAAATGTTTTGGATGCTCCCAGGACGACTGCTTTGGTCCATATATTGGCGTTGAGCCCACCCTGGCGCTCGAGGATCTTGGCCCAAAGATGATGCATTGTGGGCGCGTGCAGTGTCAGTTGTTCGTTGATCGCGGCGTGCAGCTCGTCCGAACTCAAGGTTGCCGATGCTGGACAGTAGCTCTCGACGAGAGCGATGGTTCTGGCGAGAATCTCTGGCGTGGTGCTCCCGTGGACCGTTTCGCCATGGTCGGCCTTGAGTGAGACGTGTTCGCGCTGTACCTCGACCTACAGAGCTGGGCTGCCATCGAACCTGAACGATGGGCTCGCTGGACGGCACCATGCCCCATCCCACCGGCTGCTACCTCCGGATACGCACGAGGGCGCCGCCGCCAGACCGAACGCATCGCTCACCGCACTCGCGACCGGCAACCAATGCTCCCCGCCATGATTGCCCATGTCGAGCGTGAACGGCGAAGGACACTCGAGTTGCTGACACGCGGCGACTCCGCGGCGATCGGTGAGACATTCGAGCATGACGGCAGAAAGTTCACCCGGGTGGCCTTTGACCGCGACCACAAAAACACGAATCGAATGGGCACGGCCCGCGTTCGAGTCGTCAACGCTGCCACCGGTGTGACTACCAGTCTTCAAGATGCCGAGGACCGCGCATTCTGGGACTGGGCGCTACTCGGAGTGCTCCGGCTCGCTGGAGTTCGGCAAGAGGAACTCCTAGAGTTGACACAATTGAGCGTCCGCCAGTACACCCGTCCCGGGGGCGAGGTGATTGCCCTCCTAGTCATCGCGCCATCGAAAACCGATCGCGAACGTGTCATACCGATGTCGACCGAGTTGTTCCACATCATCGCGGCGATCATCGGCCGGCACACCTCTGGCGGCCGGAAAATCACTGCACTGCAGCGGTTCGACCCGTACGAATCCACCATCGGGCCAGCCCTTCCCTACCTCTTCCAGAACACGCTAGGACCGGTAGCGCGCTGCAACAGCAGCGCATGGATGGGCGCTTCACTCGCCCGCATCTGCGACGCAGTCGTAGCAGAGCACCCAGAATTCACGGGCCTTCGATTCACACCACACGATCTGCGTCGGCTTTTTGCGACCGAGCTAGTGAACAACGGCCTGCCCATCCATATCGGAGCCGCCGTGCTCGGCCACACCAATCTGCAAACAACCCGCGGTTACGTTGCAGTATTCGACGAGGACGTCGTTCAGCACTATCAGCAGTACCTCGAACACCGCAGATCACAACGTGATTCCGAGGAGTACCGTCCCGCCACCACGGGCGAGTGGAGCGAGTTCGAGCAACACTTCGACAAACGAAAAGTCGAACTGGGAACCTGCGGCCGGCCCTACGGCACCCCGTGTACACACGAACACGCCTGCATCCGCTGCCCGATGCTGCACGTCAGCCCAAACATGCTCGACCGGCTAAACGAACTCGAAGCAGACCTGCACACCCGCCGAACCATAGCCCAAGCAAAGGGATGGATCGGCGAGATCGAAGGCCTCACGATCACACTGTCATTCCTGGCCCAGAAGCGCACCGACCTCGAACGTCTAAATCCCATTACGTCTACGCCACTGGGCATTCCGGCCGTCGGAGTTCCCCTCTAGCACGTCACCGCAACGACTGGCTGATCTTGCGGCCAGGCAGTCCAACTCTGGTGCACTGCTGCGAGCGCGGGCAAGCTCCCGGTCCTAGGAACTGAACGTTGGCGGTCCGCTGTGTGGTCGTTGTAGTTGCGCGAAGGCACTGGTTGCCGCCAGTGTCTGTAGGGCGTCGAACAGCTGGTCGCCCTCGCCGTCGTCGGGGATGGCTGTAAGTACGGGCCCGAAGAAGCACTGTCCGTTGAGGCACATGATCGGGCTACCACCAGAGTCACCGAGACTGTCTTGGCTTTCCTGGTGAGCTACGCGCACTGCACTGTCGTAGGTGGAGTCGTTGAGACTGTCGGCGAGCTGGGGATCGAGGCCGCTCTCGGAGAGCGCTTCGGCCACCATTGCTGTGGTGACGTCGGCACTCTGGTGGTGCACACGCTGACCCAGGGCGGTGTAGAGCGGTCCGAGTGCGCTGTCGCCTGCCCTGTCATGCGCAGCGGCCAGGACACGGCCCAGTTGCTGGGACTTCCATGTGGTGCCGTTGTTGCTCGGGAACATCAGATCCCTCGTTGAGCACTGCCAAACTCATCTGCCGCCAATCAATCTCGACGTCGCGGCGCTGTGCGGTGTTGAGCAGCCACCGGGAGGCAGCCCACGCGAACGGGCATGCTGGGTCAAAGTAGAACGTTATTGCGCTCATAGGTACTCCTTCAGGTCGCGAACTGTTGGACGTGCTGGCTCACTTGGAGGCTGCGGCTTCCAGCGCGGCGATGGCAGCCGAGAGTTTGGCTGATGCATCGGTGGCCACCGGCGCGAGTTCGGCTTCCCCGGAGACCTCGACCATCAGGTCGGGGTTCATGGCTTCAACGATCGAGTTCGATGGATTGGTGGGGTCTGTGCGGACTACGACGTTGCAGGGCAGCAGCAGTCCGATCTGCCTTTTGACTCCCAGTGCGCGGTGCGCCAGGGGTGGATTACAGGCTCCGAGGATGAGGTAGTTCTCCATATCCACATCGAGTTTTGTCTTCAGGGTGTCTTTGACGTTGATCTCGGTGAGGATCCCAAAACCCTGGTCAGCAAGTGCGGCGCGGGTTCGTGCGACGGCCTCGTCGAACGGGAGGTTGAGAACAGTGGAGATGGACAGTGACATAACAGCTTTCCTTCCGGATGGGTGTACGTGGTCAGATCTAGCGGAGTTCGGTGTTGCGTGGTAGTCCCAGGCGGTGCATGAACAGGCTGGCCGGGCACCAGCCGACGGCGGCGAACAGCAGTAGATTCAGTGCTACGAATGCGGTCAGCAGCAGCCACCAGGTCGACAAGCCAGTAGCCAGGGCCAGGCTCACAAGAATCATGAATCCTGCCAGAAGTGGCACTGCTCGGTCGACCGTCCACCTAGCGGTAGTTGTTCGATTGTTCATCGGGAAGAGGCCCTTTCTGGTGGGTGCTCAGTGGGAAAACGAGATCGCGGGCAGAACTTTTTGGAGCCAGGTCGGTGACCACCATGCTGCCCGCCCGGTCAGGCGCAGCAGAGCCGGTAGCAGCATCAGCCTGATCAGGACTGCGTCGAGCAGAACGGCAACACCGAGGATGATGCCCATCTCTTTGGGCGGCAACGGGTCCGCCAGTGCGAAGGTGAAGAACACGGCGACCATCACCGCTGCCGCGGCGAAGATGATGCGTCCCGAATGAGCCATGCCGTCGATCTGCGCAGCATCGGCATCGCCGGTGCGTTCAAAGTGTTCTTTGGCCGTGGCAAGCAGGAAGACGGTGTAGTCCATGGCGATGGCAAAGATCATCGCGAAGAAAAACACCGGTCCCCAGCCGTCAAGGAAGCCTTGCGGAGTGAACCCAAGCAGCCCGGACAGGTGGCCGTCCTGAAAGATCAGTTTCGCGACACCGAACGCAGCCGCCGTCGACAAGAGGCTGACGACGGTGCCGATCAAAGCGATCAGCGGGGCTTGTAGCGAGACCAACAGTAGGACGAACCCGAGGACCAAGATGATGCCCACGATCAGCGGGAAGTAGTCGTTGAGGGCCTGTTGCAGATCGAGGTTCTCGGCCGGGGCGCCGCCGACCAGTGCATCAGCGGGGAGTCCGTGGCGCAGGTCATCGACGATGGTGCCGAGTTGGGCATCAGAGGGATCGACCGCAGGCAGTGCTTGCAGCATCACGTAGTCGGTGTCGTCGAGCGCCGGTAGCGGAGGGGTGACCATGCTGATGCCGGGTGTCTGTGCCGCCGCCGTGGCAGCCTGCTGCGCCTGGGCCGAGGGTGCAACGATCTGGAGCATGCCGGGGGCGCCCTCGCCCATCTGCTGCTGAACCAGTTCATAACCCTGGCGCACTGGCGCATCCTCGGGCACCACCGAGATCGACGGCATAGCCACTTTGAGCCCGATGACCGGGATGGCCAGCACGATCAGAACGGCCAGCGAACCGAGTGCGAACGGCCACGGGTGGTCGTGCAGGATCTTGCCCCACCGTTCGAACAGCGGCGAACGATGCTGCTGGCGTTTGGCGTACGGGAGCGAAGCAGCGTTCACCTTCGAACCCATTGCGCCTAGCGTGGCCGGGAGCACGTCAACGTAGCGGCGAGAACAAACGTCACCGCGAGCATGATGCCCACAGCCATGGTCCGCACCGCCGGAGCCGGCACCAGCAACACCGCCGACAAACTCACCAACACGGTCAGGCCCGACAGCACCACAGCTTTACCGGCGGTATCCATCGTTTCGGCGACCGCGTGGGCCTTGTTGGTGTGATTTCTGAGGGCATCCCGGAATCGGGAGACGATGAACAGTGCGTAATCGATTCCCAGGGCGAGCGCGAACATCATCGCAAAATTCATGGCCCACACCGAGATTGGCGTGACCTGATTGAGCAGAACCAGTCCGCCGGCCGACGCGACCAGACCCGCGATGGTGAGCAACAGCGGCAGTCCAGCGGCCACAAGCGAACCGAAGGCAAGGACCATGATGGCCAGGGTCACCGGCCACGAGAACAACTCGGCCTTGATCATCGCGTCGTGGTTGGCCTTATTGAAATCGCTCCACAAGGCCGAGGCTCCCGTGGGATACACCTCGACACCATCGCCGGACAGTCCGGTGAGCTCCCCCTTGACCTCGTCGACAGCCCGAACCATGTCGTCGGTGTTCGCGTTTGCGCCAGCGATCAGGATGCCGGTGTGCTGATCCGGGCTGATCGTCATCCCCGGTTGTGGGGGCACCACCGCCGCGAATCGGGAGTCACCAGCAAACACAGCGGTGGCATTGGCGATCGTTTCCTGCATCGCCGGGCTGTCGACGGTGTCGCGGTCCGAGTGGATAACGACCTGCACCGCAGCAGACGAGTTCCCGCCAAAGTGCTGCTGCGCCAGCTCCCGCACCTGCACCGACTCCGACCCGTTGGCCTGCCAGCCGGCACCGGCCAAGGACGAAAACACCGACGGCGCAGCCGCCCCGAGACCGACGAGGACCAGCAACCAGACACCGAAGACCAGGCGTGATCGCCCCGCCATCGCCGCCCCCCACCGACCCAGCACCCCAGGCGCTGACCTCGGTGGCGAACTGGGCTGTTGATCGGCGGTCGAGATGTCGGGCATGGCAACGAACCTTCTCTCCAGATGTCGACTAGATACCCCCTGGGGTATATATGCAAGTCCCGAACATACCCCTGGGGGTATCGTCGGGTCAACCCCCGACCGAACCGCGCAGCTATACCCCCTGGGGTACCCTGGCAGTCGTTACACAAACAGAGAGGCATGACCGGTGACCAGTGACGAAGAATCAATGGCGGCTGTACTGAACCGACTCCGCCGGGCGCAGGGACAACTCTCCGGGGTGATCGCGATGATCGAAGCAGGTCGCGACTGCAAAGATGTCGTCACCCAATTGGCTGCAGTGTCACGCGCGCTCGACCGAGCCGGCTTCAAGATCGTTGCCTCGGGCATGCGCCAATGCATCAACGGCGCCGACGGTGACCAGGCGCCCTTAACCGAAGCCGAGTTGGAGAAACTGTTCCTCGCTCTAGCCTGACGACCCGGGCCGTCCACGCACAGCGGCTTCACGGACTCGGCGAAGTCCTCGTCGGCCCGCCGCCAACAATGTGGCGACAGAACCAAGGAGCTCCTGGGCGCATCGTCCGCCTAACCATAATCGGAGGTTGAGCCTCGCCCCTTGACTAGTGCAGTCAAGGATCAAATCGCCACTGCGCAGGTCAACCTCGGTGGTGGTGTGCGGGTGGGATCCCGGTCCGCGCGGGGGGCTTCGGGCGCTGGTACTCGGCGCGCACAACTCGGCCGGCGACTTGTGCTACATCGGGCATGTGGGTGCCGGTTTCAGCGCCAAAGACCGGCGCGTTCTGCGTGTGCAGCTCGAGGCGATCGAGCAACCGACCCCACCATTCACCCAACCGCTCGCGGCCGATGCCAGTTCATTGATGCGGTGGGTCAGCGCCGTCTACGTCGGGGATATCGAGTACCGAGAGTTCACCGGCCGCCTTCGTCATCCCAGCTGGAAAGGACTGCGCGACATACCCGCGTCCACGGTCGGGTGGCCCGGCGACCACTAGGGGAGGTTGTGGCCCTGCCTGCGGGCCCAATCCCGGATCCCATGCGTCTGATCTTCTTCCGCTGACCGACGGTCGGCGGCCGCGGGCGTGCCTGGCCTGGTGACGACCTCGACGACCGTGAAGGTGGCGGCGCGCAACAGCTGTGGGGTCAGGCGCAGACCAGTCAGGCTCTCGCAGAGAGCGAACGTGGCCTCTTGGTGGTGAAACTCAGTGATCCTGACCGACTCGTCGGGCTCCAGGTCGAACCCGCCGACCTGACGCATCAGCGGCACAAGCTCATCAGGTGTCGACCCTTTCCGATCGGCGGCGAACAGGGTTTCAAACCACGTTCGGCTCTCACCGTCGACGTACCGAAAGAAGAACGACTTCTCACTGCCGTGGTGGACAACAATGTCTCGGCCGACCGAAAGCGGCTGCACCAGTTGCGGAGTCGCCCCGATGAAGCCGTTGTTTTCGTACATGATGACCCAGTCTCCGTGCTGGACGAGACCGACCAGGAGATTGTCTGAACCGATCTCCTCCCACGACTCCAACGACCGTAATAGGAGCGTGGCAAAGTCACACTGAGCGGGTTGGCCGACTGTAGGCAGAGCGTCGATCACCTCCGGCACCGTCGCGTTGCGGATGAACGTCACACAGAATGCGTTGTTCAGCTCCGGCACCTTTTTCGTCCACGCATAGTCCCGGTATGTCGCATCGCCCATGACAGTCACCCTAGACAGGTCAAAACCCACGTCGCGGGCTGTGCAGTAGGCCAGGCGCAGGCCGACGCTTCCCGGGTTTTCACGCCCCATCGGCCCGCGCCTCATACGATAATATCGAAAACATGTTCGATATGCGAGGGGCGGGGCCAACGGTCCGGGTCTTCTTTCCCCCGCGAAGAGTCATGGTTGACATGATTGCGGCGCTAGGCTGGGCTTTTCCGATGGTGGGCGCCCGACCGGTCACCCTGACGGAGCGCGCGTACGGGCTCAGAATCGAGCACTACCAGCCTGGCGAGCAGCTGGCGTGGGCGCTGTCCTCTCGCGGCGTGTGGATGGGTGTCGTGCAGGTCGACATCGCGAGCACCAATGCCGCCGTCACCGTGGCTGCGTGTCTGTGGGTACCAGCCGAAGCGATCAGTCTTCCTCGAATGGGTACTACCCACCTATGAGAGTTGTTGTGCGGCTTGACCGAGATTCCCGGACGTGGTCGTGGGAGTCGGTGTCGGCCGAGGCAGATAGCCCTGCCGAGCGGTCCCCTTCCGGCCACTCGACCGCGCAGGCAGCGATCGTCGCCGCCCAGGAGCGGTTCGGTCCGGGGTTGACGGTTAGCGTGTGACCCGCATGACCCTGCCTACCGTGTCTTTGCCGCGGTAAAGACACAACGTGCTGGTGCGTCTTTACCGCGGTAAAGACGCACCAGCCGTTTTACCGTTCATTCGTCATGTGACAGGGCCGAAACCAACTCTTCGATCTGCTCGTCTGTAAAGACATCACGAACTGCTGTCGCTAGCGTCGCAGGGTCTGTGCGTAGTCGCCGAAGCGCACGAACAGCAGCTTTCGGGGAGGGCGGTTCGGCAGGTGCTGGCGTGGGCTTGCCCCCCTCGTCACTTTTCTGTTGTGATTCACGCTCTTGGGCGGCCTGCCAGGCGGCCACTTGTTCTGCCTGTGGCACGGTGGCCAGCGACCGGGCATCTCGTAACGCGAGTTCGCCGGCCCGCAACGACTTTTGGAGTTCGGGCGCGAGCTTGAGTAGAGCACGGCGTTGTGAGACCCAGCCTTCGCTCCTGCCGAGCCGCTTGGCGGCAATACCTGCTCCCCCGAGCTCAGTGACCATCAGCTCGACTGCATGTGCCTCTTCGAGTACGTCGAAGTCTTCGCGGTCGATGTTTTCCACGACCGCAGCCCACAGGATCGTTTCCCGGTCAGCTGCGAGGCTGTCGCGAATCACGACATCTAAGCCCTCGCGGCCGAACTTGTGCGCAGCAGCCAGCCGGCGACACCCGTTGACCACCACCCACTGTGCTTGATCGAGGCCCTGCTCATCCTCAGGCCACAAGGCCAGCCAGGCTGCCCGACTGACAACAGTTCCAGGCTGGAGCTGACGGAACTTAATCGACTCCAGGTCATCGAGATTACGAATGGCCGACCTGGGATTTCGCGGGTTCGCTACCAGCTGTGTCAGTGGAACATTCGCACGAAAGAGTCCATCAGGCGCGGCAACAGTGACATCAACAGGGGATCTATCCCCAACTGAGGTTGCCAAGCTTGCAAGGTCGACTCGCCCTCCCTTGCGCGCCATCACCGAGTCCCTACTTCAAGTTCCAAGCACAGGCGCTGAAAGTCTTCGCGAGCCTGTAAGCCCACTCGATTTGCCGCGTACTCGGTGACGACCTTGCCTTCTGCTGCGGCCCGAGAGTGCACTTTGTAGTGACGCACCACCGTGTTTGCCAACGGCCACCCTTGGGATTTGACGAACGCCTGCGTCTGCTCAAGATCAATCCTGCTGTCGCGCGGATCCCAGTCATTGATGACGACAATGAACGGGATACCCCTTGGCTGAAGGACTTTCAGAATCGTTCTGGCCGTGGGATCGAAGGCTAGCGGCTCAGGAATGATCGGGACGATAACTAGGTCAGCGGAGGACAATACCGCGTCAAGCGCAGCTCCTGAGGCGCCGTTCTCGGTACTTCCGGGGGTATCGCCGATCCAACCCGGAGTGTCCACGACCACGTGCTCGACCCCGGGCAGGTCCCTGAGGCCACGGAGAATATCTGCGTTGTCATGCGCCTGGGCGATGCGGAAGGGGAGTTCGCTGACGCGCTCCGCCCACCAAACCGCCGACCCTTGGGGGTCAATCGATACTGCCAAGACCGGCGAAACGCCGTCGTTGGACCCTGGGGTCGTCATTACGTCCGCTTTCACGGCCGCCAGATTCATTGCGAGAGTGGATTTTCCCACTCCGCCCTTCTGGTTCATCACTACATGGACCGACATTTTCAACCTCCGTGTGCTTCACCGCTTGGCGGCTACTTCGGACTTGATACTTGTAGATGGGCGTCATCGAACGGGGACCAGCTACCAACTGGTCGTGATGGCATCTTTACCGCGGTAAAGAGATTGTCTTTACCGCGGTAAAGACACAGACCGTGTCGACGACACATTGCACGATAGACCCAATGGGGTCTATCTCCAACTGCCAACGCGGCGCGTCGCACCTGAATCATAAGTGTTCGTCGCTCTTTACCGCGGTAAACACTCCGGCAGTACGATCCCTCCGTGATGAGGTATCTGTCGCTAGGGGAGTTCGCGGATCGCGCCAACCTGAGCCATAACACGATGAAGGGGTATCTGAGAAAGGGCCTCCTGCCTCGCGAGGATGCCCAGGTAGGTAAAAGTCGCGGATGGTTGTCGGAGACAGTTGATGCCTGGATCGCTGAGCGGCGACCTTGACCGCTGCGTCTTTACCGCGGTAAAGACGCAGGGCGCGCACAGGCTTGCCGAGCCCGGCGCGACGCCGGGCAGCTGGTGGTGCGGGCAGTAAGGGGCCAGGTTGCGGTTACTTTGTGATCAAAATTCGGGGGAACCAGAGCACATCGGACATCATCGGACCAGGGATGCTCTTCGTTGGCATGTTCCTGTTGACGGTCGCTGTCGTCGTCCCATTAGCTTTGGTGCCAAGGCTGAAAGTTGTCCCGCTAGATCTGGACATCACGACAGTGGCCGTCTCTGAACCGGCTGGTCTTACCCCCGATGATGCACTGCCCGCCAGGGTGTTTGACCGCTGCTCTGTCAATGAGCCCAAACTGCGGGTCTTCGACGCGCACCTGACCCAGCAGCGCAGGACTGTTGCTATTGACCCCTCAGACCAAGACCAGGTCACGCTGCAATCTGCTCAGACGGTGATCATCGACCGGATACAGGAGGGCGATGAGGTCGTCGCCCTTGATGTCCGCGAACAGGATTCCAAACGGCCGTGTGGTGATGGCCTACTCGCGTCATCGGTTGACATAGTCTCGCTCGACCGCCGAACGAGCACGCCGAATGACAAGCTCTACCAGCTGCATACGGTCTCCCTGCCAACTGGAGTGCGGGCAATGGACTCTGCCGACACATTCGTTGAAGCGCCTCGAGATGGCTTCCAGTACCACTTCGGTTTCGATATCAAGCCAGGCGGCACGTACCCCTACTACGACGTCAACTCAAGGTCGGATCAGCCTGCTCGATTCGTGGGGGAGACCACTATTAACGGCCTCGACGCACTCGAGTTCGTGTCCGAGGTACCGGAAGTAGATCAGACGCAGCTAGATACGCCCAGCGGCTTCCCAGCGCTCGGATCATCAATCGAGATGCCGGCGAGATGGTGGGGGATAGCGGCACCAGGAGTCGATCCCGAAGAGAAGGTGCTCATGCACCGCTATGGCAAAGCCATACGGCGCGTGTGGATCGAGCCTCAGACCGGGACGGTGCTCTACGGGAGTGAAGTCCAGCACCAGTACTTCAAGTCGCCTGGGTGGGAGGATCCATCGCTCGCTCAACCGATTCGGGACTTTCGTGTGGACGCGTTGAACACGACTATGGCGTGGACTGACAGCACCGTTGAGCAACAGACGAGCAGGGCTGGCGAATACATCGATCAACTGCGAATTGGAAATGTCATAGTTCCGTGGACGGCAGGGATTGCTGGCGCGGCTCTAGCGGGAGTCGGGGCTGTTCTCACCTTCCGCGGTGCCCGTAGGCGCTCCTAGCTAGCTGCCGTAGTGCCGCTCGTTCATGGGATCGGTACTGTACTGGCGTGATTGAAGAGGGAATGAGCTTCAGCCCGGCTGAACCGTATGAAGTGACCGACGCCGAAGTCAGGGCCTTCAGCGAGGTCGTCGGGCATCCTGTTGGGGACTATGCCCCGCCAACTTTCGTGAACGCTGTGCTGGAACCAGCAGTACGAATGCTGATCGAGAGCGGCGTCTTCGACTCAGTGCCCGCAGCCGTGCACACCTCCGAGTCCGTCACTTACAGTCGGCTCCTGAGAGTCGGGGACGTGGTCCGAACACGACTCGACGTAACTGGTGTCCGCCAACGTTCATCGGTCACTCAGTTCGACACCCTCGGAATCCTGACCGCACCGGACGGAGCTGAGATCGCCCGAGTCAAGTCGACCTTGGCGTACGAAACACTGGAGCCTGCCGAATGAACACGCTAGAGGTCGGTACTCAGCTCTTCGAAGCCACCGAGACCATTGATCAGCAACGTGTCCGCGCGTACGCCAGCGCTGCGAAAGACGACAACGCCATTCACGTCGATCCCGAAGCAGCCAGGCTCCTGGGCCTAGAAGCCCCCGTCGCTCACGGCATGTTGACCGTAGGCATCGCACTGGGCCACGTTATGACCTGGCTCGGAGATGCCTCCGAGCGATTCCTGCGGTACGAAACACGATTCATTAAGCCGGTTTTCGTACCGCCGGCTACTGCCGTCGAGCTGACCGTTAAGGGGGTCGTTGGCGCGGTGAATGACGGCGAAGTTCGTATCGATGTCAAAGTCGAACTCGTTGCGAGTGGCACAACAGTCCTCCGCCCGTTCCGGGTCTTCATTAGGGCCTAGCCACCCGTCAGCGAGCTCGTGGCGGCGGCCGACGACGGATCTCTTCACGCGATCGCACCGGCCGCCGACGAACGGCCGTTTTAGTTTCCCAACCTCTGGTGTCATCCCAGCTGCTATCCAGTGCTGCTAGGTCAAGCTGAGACGGACCAGAGCCGCTGATTCTTCTCGTCCGATCGCGCAATCGGCGCAGTCGCAGTACTGCTTTCAGCTGCTCAGAGCGGCTTTCCGCATGCCAAGCGGACCGCTCCGCGTTAATGCGTATCCGCAGAGCACGTAACCGCGCAGTTGCGCCGCACAGCTCGGCCGCCTCGTCGACCGTGGCGGGCCCGCGCACCCACCTCGTGCCGCGTCCAGCCCCTATCCGTTGCGCGAGCCCGTGTTGCTCCAGGGCGCGTAGTAGCCGACCGCAGCCGTAGCGAGAGCTGCCGGCGGGGAGGCCGGCTGTCTGAGCCAGAGCCGGGGTGTCCTGGGGTGTGTCGGTCAGGCTGCTGTGGAGTAGCCAGGCGCTGTGGCTGAGAACTCCCCAGGTGGGGGAGAGCGGTTGTCCGGTCGTGAGGGGGAGGTGAGGACGGGGGGCTGTGACGTCATGTACGGGATTTGACCGGTTAGAAGTGGGGGGAACTGCTAGTGAAAACAGGGTGGCCTCACGCGCTGGTCCCTGCGAATGCGCCCTGACTTCTCGTAGCACCCCTCGCGCGATCAGGTTGGATCTGATTGCGGCAGCACGGTCGATATGGACGTTGAGCCACATCGCCAGGCACCGGACGCTTATCGGGCGATTCTCGAGGCCGTGGCCGTCTGTGAACCGGTGTTTGAGTACAGCGAGTACGCCTACGGCGAGGTCCGGGGAGTCAGACCACGTTGCGATCTCTTCGCGCACCTGGGTAACGACGTCCTGCTCAGCAACGGTCAACACGGGGCGGTGGGATCGCGCTCTGGCCACGAGAGACTGCCAGTGTTTCTGGCACTCACTAGGGCCTGGTTGGTCGGACGGGCGGCGAATATCGCGTGCGGCGAACTTCGTGAAGACAGGGCAGTTCGTGTACCACCATTTGGCCTGTGCCCAGGAACGGACGCCGTTGCGCCACAGCACCCACCCAGCCTTTAGAGCCTGGTCAGAACGGTGTGGCGCGACTGGCGTAGACATCATTAATCGCCACTCTTGGTCTGACAGCCGTTTGCGCCGACGCCATGCGCGCGGCGCTTCCTCGGCTGGCTCAAACGATTCGGTCAGCGTGGGGTCTACGACAACGCGGCCAGAAGCCGGAGCTGCAACGGGTTGAGCTACTGGTTGCGGTGACACGGCCGATGGTGTGGTCGACAGGGCGAGTGCCGCTCGACGCACTGCCTCCACGGCTGTGATCTGCCGACCCGCCTCGTCGACCGGCCGGCAGAAGTGACCACCCTTCAAACTGATGGAGCCAGGTAAACGCAGCACCCGACGATCACTCAGTACGTCCACTGCCTGATGGGTCTCTAGCCTGGCCCAGCGCCGAATGTTCTCCACGCACGCCCGCAAGAACACGCGGGCGGCCGAGCTGGGGCACACAAACGAAAGGTGCCGAGAGTTTGGCGTGCCAGACGCTGCGAGGTGCACTATCGCCGCGCCGACTTCTTCACCAGCTTCCAAAATCAGCGGAAGAACCTGGTCAGCGCACTGATCTATGTCGATGGTCAGAAAGTCGGGACGCAGCGGGGCAACAACAGCCCAGATCGCTTTACCCGCTCCCGCGTGCTCGGCCTCAGCGATCAATGCCACCGGATTGCCGATACGAACCGAGGCCGCTTCGTTAGCTGCGTCAGTCGGTTCCAGGGCGCGGCCGTGCGCGGTCGGGTCAACAATCAACCGGTACAACTCAGCCCACCGTGTAGGCGGCGATTGTTCGGACAAACCCGTGTCCGACACGTGATGTGCAGGGATTGCAGACACCAAAGGGTGCGCTGTACCCTGAGACCTGTCAGCCAAGACAGTCCCTTCGGGGAGTTGGTGCGGTGAGCGCCTCGGATCGAGCTGGTAACTCGGTCCTAAAACTTTAAGAAGATCCCTCGGTGCCAGCCGGGGGATTCTTCGTTTCTAGGGCTCTCCGCTTATGAAATTGCTGGCTCACGCCGTTTTTCGGAGCGGTAGCACCTCCTGGAGCATGTCGAGCTGCACCGGATCGAGCTGCAGCTGTTCGAGCAAGGCGATGGCCTTCTCAGAGTCGCACTTTTGCAGGGCCATCAGCTCAGCGAGTTCGGGATTGTCGGCAAGGATGAGACCCAGCACGTACTCCGTGAGGTTCGTTCCCTTCGCCTTGGCCTTTCGCTTCGCGACCTCCTTGATGAGAACGGGAGATCTCATCCGGAAAGGAACGAGGTCTTGACCTGAGGGGTCTTTACGTGGGCGTCCGGCCATGGGTCCATTTTGTGGGTACGCAATGCGAATCGTGGGGAGCGACACGCTAAGCAGCGTATCAGTGCAGGTGTACGTAAACTATCCAGCGACTATCCAAATTGTTTACAACGCTGGCACGGCTGTCCGAAGTGGGCGGGTGAGCCGAAAATTTCATCGGCTAGCGTTACGGGCGACAAGCGAAGAGCAGGGGGTGCTCGTGGTACTGCGAGCGATAGGGCGTCAGGTGTCCAGCTTGGCCGGGGGCGGCCGTTTGGAGCCGAAGCTTGCTGCCATTTTGAAAGACGTCCCACTCAACCCGCCGTGGACTACTCAAGAATTCTTGCGGTGGCTGGAAGACTACAAAAACGTGGAGATTCGGCTCCAGCCTTGGGGGAACCTTATTGACCACGCAGCCTCGGGGTGCGGCACGTTGGCGATCCGCAACAAAAACCGTGAGATGTTCATCTTCTACGACGCGCAGCGCAGTCTGTTCCACCAGCGTCAACAGATCTTTCACGAGTGCGGGCATGTGCTGTGTGATCACGTAGGCGAAGAAGGCTACCGCCTCGAACCTTCGGCTCTGACGTACGGGCTAGACCCGGCAAGCATCCAGTCGATTCTGCGCAGACGTGACGGATTCACCAACGCTAGTGAGCGAGACGCAGAACTTCTGGGAACCATGCTCGCGATGCAGAGCTGTGGCGAGGCGCTCGACGAGAGCGGCGGTAGGTTTCACCGTGCTGCCTCTATCTTCCGAAACTAGATGCCCGCCAGCGATTTCCTCGAGCAGCAAGCCACCACATCGCTGCCTTGGTATGTGACCGCACCGCTATTTGTCTGGGTCATAGGGATTCTCGGCTTGCGCTCCATCGTCCTGGTTGACAAACGATCCGTCGACAAGGCGATCGCGTGGTTTGCATTCTGGTTGATTGTGGTGGCTCTACTGCGCGAACCATGGGTCCATAGTCCGTTATTCAAGCTTGGCTTGGAGCTCAGCGATATCCGGGTGATGACACACACTGCCGCGATCGCAGCGGCGGCAGCGATACTCATGCTCGGTCTGTACTGGCGTGAGGTACGCCGGCCCCCGAAAGGGCTGCTGCCAGCACTCGCTGCAATCACAATCAGCTGTGGCCTAGCGCTCTTCCTCGTCAGTCTGCCAGCTCGGGACCAGGGCGTGGCCGTCGAAGAGTTGGAGAACTGGCGAACCGGCCTCTACATGACGATCTACAGCGTCCCAACGCCTGTCGCGGAGATACTCATACTTGCAATCTCGGCGGGTCTGATCCGTGAACGATCAACGAGCGCACGAGTGTTCTTAGGTGTCGTGGTTTTCCTAGCCGCGGCCACCAGTACCTTCGACCATCTCTCGCGAATGGCCGTCGGGTGGTTCCTGTCGTTCGGCGTCCACAACGGCTTAACGGATGCACGCGCCGAATCCAACGACCTGTTCTTTCTGCCGGTAATGGCAGCTCTCGCAGTCCTCGCATTCCCTTCAATCTTCACGTCTATACGAATCCACCGTGGTCGTGACTCGGCCGCGGTCGCCGTTAAGGTGCTGGGCCCGATGTGGTCTGCGCTCACTAACACGCTGCCCCAGTATCGGCTCCCACAGACCCACGGCCTCGGAGCCGCGTCAGGACTCGAGCACAGGATGCGCGTTGAGATCGAAGACTGCATCGGAGTCCTCAATTACCACCTGCCCCCGGACACGGAATGGCCTGGCGACCCTCAGGGTCGCGCGAAGATGCTCATGACAGCGCTGGCGGAGTACGAGAAAGGCACTCCGCCCATCTCGACCCGTCCGCCAAGTTGGCTCAGCTCCTCAGACCAGGTGCTAGCTCTCGCGGCTGCATGGAGCGACATCAACACTGCTGCTACAACGGGCAGTCATCACACAGTGAAAATGGAGAAGTGAGTTCAATTGTCCACGAACGTTATTCCGCACCCGCCTAAACGAGTTCCCCTACTTGGCGACATCCTAGGTATGGACCGTGAACGGCCAAACCAGAAGACACTATGGCAGTTTTCGCAACTGGGTCCCATCTACCGACGATCGATCATCGGTGGGATCGATCTCACCTTCGTTGGTTCGGCCAACCTCATGGAACAAGCGTTAGACGAGGCTAAGTGGGAACGGTTCATCGGGCGTCCTATCGCCGCCTTGCGCTCGGTTGCCGGCGATGGGCTCTTCACCGCACCAAATGACTCAAGTGCATGGATCAACGGTCATGCAGCCCTTGTCAGCGGGTTCTCGAAAGACTCCATGCGGTCGTATCACCCCGCCATGGTCGAGGTGTCCCAAAGTTTGCGTGAGGAACTCTTGCGCGTTCCAGACCAAGCGTCATTCGCGGAGACCTCGAGCAGCGTCGCCCTCGAAGTGATTGGGCGATGCGGCTTTGGGCACAGCTTCGGGTTCGGCAGTGCTGACGGCGATGCCCGCCGAAAAGCGTTCATTGACGCGCTGACCCGGACGCTGGCGTTTACTCAGGAGTCAACGATCCCCGTCATCGGTTCGATCACCGGCCGCAAGCGCCGGCAACAGGCCAAAGCCGACACCGATTTGATTCTTGGAACAGTCAACCAAGTCCTTGAAGATCGGCGGCGATCTGGACTTCGCACCGACGATCTACTCGATCTGATGCTTCACCCCACCTCAGAGGAGACCAAGCTCGACGACGAAAACATTCGCCACCAGATGTTGACCTTCCTCGTTGCCGGTCACGAGACCACCGGCAATCTGTTGGCTTTCGCTACGCACTTCCTGGCAACCTATCCCGACGCTGCCCGCCGGATGCGGGAGGAGCGACAATCAATCACCGGCGGCAGAGAGTTGGCCTTTGACGAGGTACCGAAACTCCGTTTCACTCGCGCTGTGATCTCAGAGTCGCTGCGCCTCTGGCCCACCGCGCCGGGCTTCTTCCGTGCCGCCCGAACCGACACGACGCTAGGGGACTACACCTTCACGAAAGGGGAGTGGATCTTCATCCTGCTGCTCGCAGTGCACCGGGACCGAGACGTCTGGGGAGCAGACGCAGACGAGTTCCGTCCTGAGCGCTTTCTGCACGACCGGGTACCCACGTCGTACAAACCCTTCGGCACCGGCCCTCGCGCCTGCATCGGCCGGCAGTTTGCGCTTCATGAGGCAACAGTCGTGCTCTCAGACCTCGTGCAAGCGTTCGACCTCAAGGCCGACACCCGCACACTGGATGTCGAGGAGAATCTCACTCTTCGACCCAACAACCTGCGCCTGACCTTCGCACCCCGGTAACACCCGGGGGTGAACGGGGACATATGGATTCAGCCCCCTGTGTTGGTCTGAAACGCCTGAACTGTAGCGACGAAGTCAGCACGCTTGTCGACGGAGATAGCTAGTCGTCGCGTGTATGCGCCAGCCATCGGTACGGGGTCATTGAACTCGATGGACACGGTGCCCTCGCCGTGACACAGTCTGCCCACGCTGGTGTGCGTATCTATGATCAAGCCGGACCGGCCGGTGTTGTGCGTGGTGGCGATCCTGGCTCGGCTTACCTGATCAAGGGGCAGCCAGTACTCGGCGAAGATGCTGTCCCGCAACACGATGAAGCGCGCATTCACTTCGTGGGGAAGAGTACTGAGCGAGGCGCGGATCCCCAGAATCCAGCACAGTGCGTACAGGTGAACTGCGGCCAGAACCCAGAGCCACCAGCCGTGGCCGAACACGGCGGCCACCACAAGCTCGATGACTATCCCTTCGAGGACGAGCAGCCCGATGACCATGGCGAGCAGCGGGCGAAGATCGTGGCCGTAGGAGAACTCACCGCGGCCCGGGCGGCGATGCCGCAGCCAGCGAGCTAACGCCCACCATGCTCTGGCTTCAATCCCAATCGCCTGTGCGGCACGCCGGGGGAGCACTGATCGCAGCGCAGACTGAGCTGCTTCCCACCGACTGCCGGTCCCTGTGCTTGCAGCGCTCCGATAGTGGTGCACGGCTGCCACAATCACAGTCAGCCCAACGACCGCGATTGCCGCTTCCGCGAGCACGAACAGCAAGACCGCCCGCGCCGGACTCAACACTCCACCAGCCACCAAAGACAGTTCGACAACCACCACTGCGGGGGTCACCCATGCAAGCGCTCTGCGCATCCTGCTGTCGCCACCGTTAGATACACAGCGGGCGTGCGCTGGCTGAGACAACACCACCGGTGGTGATTGACCCTGTGACGCACAAGCGGTCGGTGGGGTCAATACGCACGATCAGGGTAGTGAAGGCTGAGTGGGCGTTGGGGAAGGTTCTCCTGAACCGGCCCGGCTTCACCGCTACTGGGCGGCATTTAGCGGTTACGGAGCTCCGCCAGCAAGGTGGCGACCTCTTGGTCTCCGGTAGTTTCTCCCCGGACAACGCGGCGCACAGCGGCTTCATCAGCAGCAGTTAGGGGCATGCCGGCCATCTCGTGCCCAGCAGCAACCGCAGCAACAATTTGCTCTTCGGTTCGGGTCGTAGTTGTGGCCATCGCGAGTGCTCCTCGGGTCGTTAGAGCAATTCTACGGGTTAGAACAAGGTGTGTTGGGCCTGAGCCGCCGCAGAGTCGGTGAGTTGTTCGTAGGCGGCGGCCATCCGCTCGACGGCGGCGAGGGGTTCCTCGAGCTCGGCGGCGATCTGTTCCCAGCTCATGCCTTCGTCGTGGTGCATGTGCCAGGCCATCTTGTGTAGATCCTCGGCCCGCAACACCGGACCCCCGCTTATGTAGTCGGTGCTCATGCGATGCCCTGGTGCAGGCGGGCGAGCTGGTCACGTTTGGTCAGCCACAGTTCTTCGGCACGCTGCTGGTGGCCGGTGAGGCTTTCCCAATGCCCGGCGAGTTCCTCGACGCTGACGGTTTCGCGGATCTGCGACATGCGGGCCAGCAGGCCTGCGTAGCCGCAGCGGTACCACTGGTCGATCACTTTGGCGGCCAGGTGCGGCAGTTCCACACCACCGATCAGCGGGCCCTGGGCGGGGGACAGGATGGCCAGGAGGTGCTGCTCGACGCGGGCCAGGAGGCCGGTCTCGTACAGGCGGGCCTGGACCAGGACCGGAGTTGCCAGGCCACCCTCGTCCAGGACACTGCTCACGGCGTCGAAGATTTCGACATGCGCGGGGCTCCAGAACGGGTTCCATCGGTCGGGTCCGGTCATGATCTGACGGACTTGCTGGGCCACCTCTTTTGGTGCCCACATCAGTGCGGTGAGGAACGCGGCCTCGACGTTGGTGGTGATGGCGTCTTCGGTGGTGACGTCGGCGCCGAGGTGGCTGGGGAACTGATCGACGGTCAGGACGACCTCGTCGTCTGCGGGCATCTCGCCGGCGGTCGCCGCTGGGTCGGTAACCATGTCACTGGCGGTGATGGTCATGGGGTCCTCCTCGTCAGTCATTGGTTCGCGCGGGTCAGGCGGTGGCGTGGGCGGCGTCGGCATAGACGCAGCCAGGGCCGTGGGGGTCGCTGATGTGTTCGGTGCATTCGATGCAGCATTCGTCGTGGTCGTAGATCAGTCCCTCGGCGTGCCCCCACGCGCGGTCCTCGTGGGCTTTGTGCGCCCGTTGGGCCATTGCCTCGAGGTGAGCGGCCTGATCGGTGTCGCCGGCGGCGTGCGCGGTGATAGCCAGGGCCTCGAAGTGGGCTGCTCGGTCGGCGTAGGTGCTTCGACGCTCTGTGGTCATGGCGTGGGCTCCGTTCAAAGAAGGCTTAGGAGAAGGGGAGTGGGTGCCGGTCAGGCTGTGGAGCTCGCTGGCACCCAGCACTCCCTTCCGGGGTTATGACGTTGTAACTGCTCACTGGGTTTCAGCTCTTCATGCCGCTGTGCGGGCGGCTGGCGGACGGTCAATATTGGAACCATCATTATTCGACGAACCCTTCTTCAGTGCCATCCCCATTATCTCGAGTATAGCGTTAAATACATTGTCCTGCAATAGTTTTCACTTTCTATTCTCACCGTCTCGTGTGATTGAGCCAAGGTTAATCGAGGGCTTCACGCCCGCAGTGGATTTTGCGTAAGGAGCACTGAAACAAATGGCTCAATTTTCGGCATTCGCAGCCGAACACGTTGTTATGAAGTGATTTTGGGCGTAAAGAGCCCCGGGCGCCGAACGGGTTCGACCACGGGGTTAGCAAAGAACGCCCGGGGACTGGAGGGTGCGCACCCGGTGAGTGGGCGGGCGCCTTACGGCGAGATCACGTTTTCCGTACCCATAGGGAACGGGGTGTTACTTCCTGCGCCAGGCCCGCAGCGGCACGGCGAGCGCCTTGAGCAAGGCCTCGACGCGGCGTGCAGTGTCTCGCGGTCGCCGAGAACCACGAAATAGACCAGCGAAGAAGACCCACTCCGAGCAGATGAGAGCGATCAGTCCCAGTGCGCAGAACGCAGAGACGTCTCCGAACATCCGATACCGGCGATGCGATCGAGGTCCGCTCCGCCGAAGCGCCCCCGCCGACAGCATCAATTCCGATGCCGCGCAAGCCTCGATGTGGTGATCACCATGGGCTGCGGTGACAGCTGCCCCCATCTTTTCCGGCAAGAGCTACCGGATTGGGTCCTTGACGACCCGGTTGGCCAGGCGCCGAAGCGGTTCGGCCCGATCCGCGACGAGATCAAGAACCGCGTCGAAGCGCTGGTCGCCGAGTTGACGCCCCAGCCCGCCGACTCGGGCGGGTGCTGAAGCAGAGATCAGTGCGGGGTCACGGTCAGCGCGCGTGCGCGGAGCGTGCAGCGAGGAAGTCGTCGACGAGTTGCTGGCGTTCAGCCGGGCCGATCGGTGGGAGTGCGGTGAGTCGGGTGAAGACGATGGGTCCGACGAGTTGGGTCAGGGCGAGATTGGTGTCGAAGCGACCGAGTTCTTGCTGGGCTTCGGGGCTGCCCAGGATCCGGTCGAACGGTTCGCGGTATTGGTTGACCACCCGTGCGCGAAGAGAATTGACTGGGTTCCGGTCCTCTTCGGGATGCGATGCCGTCCCGGCCGTGCCAGGTTGGGCGGACCCGAGGGCGAGCCAACCGAGCATCGTCAGTTGGGCGGGGGCTTCCTCGATGAGCTTGGCCTGACGGTCCAGCAGTTCGATCAACTGTTCACGGATCGTTCCGGACGCCGGCGGCGCGGTGACCGGGGGCAGCAGACGCTCGAACGCCGCGGCCAGGAGCTGGGTGCTGTCAGTGAAGTGCCGGTAGAGAGTGGTCCGCGCGACTTTGGACGCCTTGGTGACCGCGTCGACCGTGACGGCCTCGATGCCGCCGGTCGAGAGCAGGGACGTCGCCGCATCGAGCAGTCGTGCGCGTGAGCGTGCCTTGCGGGGATCGACGAGCCAGTCCTCGTCGTCGGTGTTCTGGTTGATCATCTTTTCGCCCACCTCGTAATTGTGCACTCGTAATTGTGCCCTCGGATCAGTGCAGGCACTATCTCCTCACCCCACATTGTGCTACTCATAGTAGTGAACCGCTACCAACTGTAGCGTTACGTGGAGGTGGGTGCATGACCGCCGAGAATCGAGTGCTGCTGTCGCGGGCGCAGAAGTGGACGTTGGTTGTCTCGTGCCTGTCGGTGGCCCTGGTGGTCGCCTCAATGGCGGCCCTGTACACCGCGCTGCCGAACATTGCGGTAGCCACCGGGGCGACGCAAACACAGCTCACCTGGGTGGTCGACGGGTACACGCTGGTGTTGGCGTGTCTGGTGTTGCCCGCCGGGGCCCTGGGTGACCGCTACGGCCGGCGGGCGGTGCTGATCGTGGGGTTGGCGCTGTTTTCGCTGGCCTCGGTGGTGCCACTGTTGGTATCGACCCCGTGGTGGTTGATCGCGGCGCGGGCCGCGGCCGGGGTGGGTGCGGCGTTCATGATGCCGTCCACGCTGTCGATCCTGACTGCGGGATTCCCCGAGCAGCAGCGGGGACGCGCGGTCGGGATCTGGGCGGGGGTCGCCGGGTCCGGGGGTCTGCTGGGGATTCTCGGGTCGGGGCTGCTGCTCGACTACTGGTCGTGGCAGTCGATCTTCGTCGGCCTGACCGCGGTGGGGGTGTTTCTGCTGTTGTGTGCCTTCACCATTCCTGAATCCCGCCAGGAAAATCCGCCGTTGATGGATGTGATGGGATCGGTCGCGGTGGTGTTCGCGGTCGGACTAGTGGTGCTCGCCATCATCGAAGCCCCAGTACGCGGCTGGTCGGATCCCGTGGTGGTCGCCGGGTTCGGGCTGGGGGTGGTGGCCACAGTGGTGTTCGTAGTGTGGGAGTTGCGGGCGGATCATCCGCTGCTCGATGTGCGGTTCTTCGCCCGTCGGGGCTTCGGGAGCGGATCGTTCTCCATCACCATCCAGTTCCTGGTGACGTTCGGTGTCTTCCTGGTCCTCGTCCAATACCTGCAGTTGATCTTTGGATACAGCCCGTTGGGTTCAGCGCTGGCCTTGGCGCCGATGATGGTGCCGTTGGTGCTCTTGTCGGCGGTCGCACCGTGGATGACGACCCGGCTGGGGTTGCGGTTGATGACGGTGACCGGTCTGCTCGCCATCGCCGCGGGGTTCTACTTCATCAGCCGGCTGGATTTGGACTCCACCTACGTCGACGTGATGTGGCCGACGCTGATCATGAGCACGGGTCTGGGCCTGACCGCGGCGCCGGCGACGGCGGCTATCGTCGCGGACACCGCGGTCGAAAAGCACGGGGTCGCCGCGGCGGTCAACGACGCCACTCGCGAGATCGGCGCGGCGATCGGCATCGCGGTCGCCGGCAGTGTCTTGGCCGCCGGGTACAGCCACAACATCGCCCCGGCGATCGCGCGGCTCCCACCGGAGGCGCGGGGCCCGGTCGCCGACTCACTCGCCGGTGCCCTCGAGGTCGCCGATCGGGCGGGACCGGCCGGCCAGCAACTCGCCGACTTCGCCAAGTCCGCGTTCCTGCACGGCGTCGAGCAGTCCGCGATCGTCCTCGCACTCATCGCGGCGGCGGGTGCCGCGATCCTGCTGGTCTGGGCGCCCGGCCGCGCTTCCCCGGACGCAGGCGCATCGAGGAGCCCGGCTGAACCGGCCCAGCGCAGTCGGATCCCGCGCCCGCCGCTAGCCAGCACCGTCGAGAAGGAACGCCCGTGACCCAGCTACCGCTGCCGCCGCACTCGCCGACCTGCATGGGGTGCGGGCCAGACAATCTCGCCGGCCTGCAACTGGTGGTGTTCCGCTCCGGCGACGAGGTCTACACCGATGTGACGTTCGACGAACGCCACATCGGTGCGCCCGGCCTCGCGCACGGCGGGGCAGTGGCCGCCGCCTGCGACGACCTGTTCGGCTTCGGCCTCTGGATCGCCCGCACCCCGGCAGTGACCCGGAGCCTCACCGTCGACTACCTCGCCCCCGTCCCGCTGCACCGGCCCCTGCGCATCAGCGCCCACGTCCGGGAGATCGACGGCCGCAAACTGCACCTTAAGGCGACCGCCACCGCCGATGACGGCACCGCATTGTTCACCGCCCACGCGGTGTTCATCGCCGTGTCGATCGAGCACTTCGCCCAACATGGCGCCCCCGGCGCCGTCCAGGACCTACTCGACCGCCTCACCTCCGCGCTCGACCATGACGGGCCGGACAGACCGTCACCGCACCCGCCGGACCGCTGACACGACCGAAAGAAGATGCATCGGTAATGCGGCACACCAGTGCCCGTCCTCACCCCGGGCGGCCACACCCACCAGAAGCCCACAATGCGGCCCAGCCAGTTCCGGTGCTGTTACGCACGAAGTGGGGTCTACCACTGCTGACCGTGGGCTCGAGCGTGGGCGGGGCCGTCGTCGTCGCGCTGCTGATCGTTCTGGGCGGCGCACCGCACCGATTCGGTGCCCAGCTCGGAACGCTTCTGCAGATCCTGGCGGTCTATGTGGTCGTGGCTCTGCTCGTCGCAGTTCGCGGCGTCCTCGCCCTGCGTCGACGCAGCCTCGGGTGGCTGGACACCTCCTCTGCGCCGACACCCGACCACGCCCGCCACACCCTGCGATTGCCCACCGAGTCCACCGTCCTCATCGGATCTCTGTGGGCCGGGGGCATCCTCGCGATGTCCGGCTCGGCCTTCGCGCTCCTGCCCGTCTGGGAGGCCCTCGGCGGAACCCTACTCATGACATTGGGCGGACTTGCCACCGTCGGATACAACTACCTCTTCGTCGAACGTGCACTCCGTCCAGTGATGGCCACGATCCTGGCCGTCGACACCCCACACGCGCCACCACGAACGTCAGTCATCTCCCGGCTGATCTTGACCTGGGTGCTGACCTCCGCGCTGCCATTGGCCGCGGCCATCGCGCTCCTGCACTATCCCGATGCGGCACCGCCCGACCGCATCCGCGCCGCGACCTACCTCGCCGCCCTCGGACTCGTATCCGGGGCCCTCGCGGAAACACTGCTGGCCCGCGCCGTCGCACAACCGATCCACCAGATGCGCGGTGCACTCCGCCGCATCGGGCAGGGCCGGCTCGACGTGCGCGTGCCCGTCGACGACAGCAGCGAAATCGGGGTACTGCAATCCACCGTGAACGACATGGTCCGCGGACTCCAGGAGCAGGACCGACTGCGCGACCTGTTCGGACGGCACGTCGGAAGAGACGTCGCGCAACGCGCACTCGACCGAGGAGCCGACCTGACCGGCGAAATCCGGGAGATAACAGCACTGTTCGTCGACGTAACCAACTCGACGGCACTCGCCCACCAGATCTCACCGCAAGAATTCGTCGACAAGCTCAACCGCCTCCTCGCAGAAGTGATCGCGGCAACCGAGAGCCACCACGGGCTGGTCAACAAATTCGAGGGAGACGCCGCACTCTGCATCTTCGGGGCGCCCGTCGCCCGAGCCGATGCCGCTGACTCCGCACTCCACGCCGCACGGCAGATCCGCGACCGCGTCCTGGCCGACGGGGAACTCGACATCGGGATCGGACTCGCCACCGGCCCCGTCTTCGCCGGAAACCTCGGCACCGACCAACGCCTGGAATACACCGTCATAGGCGACGCGGTCAACGAGGCATCACGCCTCACCGACCTCGCCAAACACACGCCGGGACGGATCCTCGCCAGCGACGCCGTCATCAGAGCCGCCAGCGAACCCGAACGCGAATACTGGACACCACACGGCGACTGCTCCCTCAAAGGACGAACCCTGCCGACACAAACCTGGGAAGCATCGCGCCGGCCTACTGCACCGCCCGCGGCTTGGGTTTGACCCGTCTAGCTAGGGTGACTGCCATGAGCGATGTGACATACCGGGACTATGCGTAGACCAAGAAGGTGCCGGAGCTGAACAACGCATTCTGTGTGACGGTCATCAGCAACGCGACGCTGCCTGAGCGGATCGACGCTCTGCCTACGGTCAGCCAACCCGCCCAGTGCGACCTCGCAACGCTCCTGTTGCGCTCGTTGGAGTCGTGGGAGGAGATCGGTTCAGACAATCTCCTGGCCGGTCTCGTCCAGCACTGCGACTGGACAATTATGTACGAAAGCAACGGCTATATCGGGGCGACTCCGGAACTGATGCAACCACTTTCGGCAGGCCGGAAATCGTTGTTCATCACGGCAGCGAGAACTCGTACTTCTTTCGGTAGGTCGACGGCGAGAGCCGAACATGGTTCGACACGCTATTCGCCGCTGAGCGGAACGGCTCGACACCCGATGAGCTCATGCCGCTGATGCGTCAGATCGGCGGGTTCGAACTCGAGCCCGATGGGTCGGCCAAGCGCACTGAGTTTCACTGCCACGAGGCGACGTTCGCTCTCTGCGACACCGTGACCGGTCTGCGCCTGACCCCGCAGCTGTTGCGGGACACCATCTTCACGGTCGTTATAGCTCGGCGGACATTGGTGTGACACGTTCGCGATCAGTTTCTGATGGTGCGGCGACCAGGAGTGCGATTACCTCGCCACCACTCGATCAATCACCCGTGGCTCTACGCAGGTCCTTGCGGAGGATCTTGCCTGCCGCGCTCTTCGGGATGGCGTCGATGAACTCGACCTCGCGGACCTTCTTGTGCGGAGCAACCTGAGAGGCGACGAACTCGATCACCTGCTCACCGGTGAGATCGGAGCCTTCACGCTTGACCACAAACGCCTTCGGGATCTCCTCGCCGGTGTCGGCCTCGATCACGCCGATGACCGCAACGTCCGCGACATCGTCGTGGGTGAGCAGCAACGCCTCGAGTTCGGCGGGCGGCACCTGGTAGCCCTTGTACTTGATGAGTTCTTTGAGCCGGTCGACG
>NZ_JNYV01000011.1 GCF_000717275.1 Kitasatospora arboriphila | reverse complement strand
CCAGGCGCAGGACTTCTTCTTCCGCAAGATCATCCGCGACAAAGGCCAGGCACTGGCCCACGTCGCCGGACAGATCAGCTCGTTCATCGAGTCCGAAGCAGGTAACGGCCGGCTCAAGGCCGAGCGCGCTCTGCCTGGCTGCTGCTGCGCCAGGCCGAAGTCGCCCTCGCCGCACTCGACAACGGTGCATCCGAAGCAGACACCGCGTTCTACAACGGCAAGATCGGCGTCGCGAACTTCTTCGCCAAGAACGTCCTGCCCGAACTGACCGCCGCACGCGGCATCATCGAGAACATCGACAACGACGTGATGGAGCTCGACGAAGCCTCCTTCTAGTCCGAAGCGTTGAAAAGAGTGGGCCGCACCGTCAGGGGGCGGCCCACTCTGTTTAATTGTTCGCTACGGGCTGGGCCTTATTGCGCGCTCTTCGGTCGTCACTCAGTCGCTGCGCTCCCTCGCTCCTCCCTGCATCGCACGCGGCCCAACCCTGCGCTCACGGGTGAACGTAATGAACTCAAAGTGCGACCGCTTCGGCGCCGGCCGCACACTAGGGACATGCCCTCCACGATCGCCCGATCCGTCACACCCGAACTGTCCCGCTCGTGGATGTTGGTCAACGCCGCCCAGGGCGACTTCGACGCCGCCGCCAGATCGGACGCCGACCAGGTGATCCTCGATCTCGAAGACGCCGTCGACCCGCGCGGGAAGGGCGCAGCACGCGAACGGGTGTGTACCTGGCTCGATACCGCAACGGCCTGGGTACGGATCAACGACAGGACCACGCGGTTCTGGTCCGACGACATCGACCGGCTACGCGGAGCACCGGGTCTGGCCGGTGTGATGCTGGCAAAGGCCGAGACTGCCGCGCAGGTGAGCGAGACATTCGACCGCCTCGGTGGCCACACCCCTGTCATCGCACTCATCGAGTCGGCGGTCGGGGTGGAGAACGCCGTCGAGATCGCCCGCGCCCGCGGCGTCCTGCGCCTCGCGTTCGGCAGCGGGGACTACCGCCACGACACCGGCACCGCTGCAGACGACGCCGTGATGGCGTACCCGCGGTCGCGACTGGTGGTGGCCAGCCGGGTCGCCGAATTACCAGGCCCTATCGACGGTCCGGCGGTCACCGACGACGTGGCCGTCCTGGAGGCGAAGACGGCGACATCGGTCGCGTTCGGACTCACCGGAAAGCTGTGCCTCAACGCGTCGCAGCCGGTGGTCATCAACCGCGTCGCCAGCCCCAGCTCGGAAGACACCGCCTGGGCCACCGACTTCCTGTCGGAGTTCGAGGCCCGCGGCCGGGTGGTTCGCGACGGCAGCGATCCGCCCCGCCTCAAGCGGGCCGAGAAGATCGCGCGACTCGCCGCCGAATACACCAGCTGACACACAGAAATCGTCCCCCTGACAGCGCACCGAGGGAGTAATTCCCTCGATGGCCGTCCAGGGGGACGATGTTGACCGCTTCTGTCGGACGAGTTACTTCGGTGGCATCCGGATGCCGCCGTCGACGCGGATGACCTCTCCGTTCATGTAGGAGTTGGTGATCAGTTCGATGACCATCGACGCCAGTTCGTCTGGGGTACCGAGCCGCTTCGGGAACAGGACGTTCTCCCCCAGCTTGGCCTTGAACGCCTCCGATTCGGGACCCGTTCCGTAGATCGGGGTCTCGATGAGGCCGGGGGCAACGGTGTTGTTCCGAATGCCGGCAGCGGCGAGGTCGCGCGCCACGGTGAGGGTCAGGCTCACGATGCCGCCCTTGGATGCCGAGTATGCGGCCTGGCCGATCTGACCATCGAACGCCGCAACGCTGGCCATCGACACGATCGCGCCCTTGTCACCGGTTTCGGTGGCCTCATTGCGACTCATCGCGGTCGCGGCCAGGCGGGTCGCGTCGAAACTGCCGATCAGGTTGATGTTGATGACCTTTCGGAATGCGTCCAGGTCGTGGGCCGACGAGAACTCGCCGTCACGCCCGATGGTGCGCTGCGCCGAGCCGATGCCCGCCGAGTTCACCAGTGCCCGAAGCGGTCCCAGCTCGGTCGCCTTGTTCACGGCGGCCTCGATCTGCTCGGTCTTGGTCACGTCGACACTGACGAACACCCCGTCGATCTCCTTGGCGAGGGCCTCACCCTTGTCCGCCTGAAGGTCAGCGATGACAACCTTGGCTCCCAGTCCGGCGAGCTGGCGCGCGACTGCGGCGCCGATCCCCGATGCGCCACCGGTAACTACTGCACTTGCTCCATTGATATCCACGGACGCAGCCTACGACCGAGCGCTTGCTCGGTTCAAGTGTTTGCGCAAGGCCGCGCCGGACGAGCACTTCATCAGGCGCCAAGCCCCATGGTGAGCCTCGCTAAGCATAGGCTAGCCTCATCGCATGTTCCGCCGAGTCCTAGCTGTGTTCAGCATTATTGCCCTTCTGTTCGTGGCCGCCTGTTCCGATGAGAGCGATCAGGAGCAATCCCCGACATCCGGTACGTTAACCGGCGCGTACCCGGTCACCGTGGCCACCAAGTTCGGCCCGGTGACGATTGAGAAGCCGCCGACCCGGGTGGTCGCTCTCGGATGGGGCGACGCCGAGACCGCGCTTGCCCTCGGTGTGCAGCCGGTGGGAGCAAGCGACTGGCTCGACTTCGGCGGCGAGGGTGTGGGCCCATGGGCCGAGGGACTCTACGACAACCCGCCCGAGATCATCGGAACCCGGGAGCCGTCCTTCGAGCAGATCCTCGCTCTCGAACCGGATCTGATCCTCGACACCAAGAGCTCGGGAGACCAGAAGAGATACGACACGTTGGCCGAGATCGCCCCGACCGTTGCGTTGCCTGCAGGCGCCGACAACTACAAGACCACCCTCGAACAACAGGTGACGATGGTGTCGCAAGCACTGGGCGTCCCGGAGAAGGGGGCCGAACTGGTCGAGCAGCTCAATGGCCGGTTCACCGAAGTTGCCGGGCAGAACCCCGAGTTCCGCGGCAAGACGGTCACGGTGGCAGCTCGTTCCGGAACAGGGTGGGGCGCTTACTCGCCCGACACCGAACGGGTCGAGTTCCTCGTCAAACTGGGCTTCACCCCCAATCCCGCCATCGATCCTGCTGATGCCAAGGGATTCTCGGTGCCCATCGCAAACGAAAACCTGGGATTGCTCGACGCCGACATGGTGGTGGTCTTCCCGATCCAGCGCACGGCCGCCGAGGTGGAAGGCGACCCGCTGTTCAAGTCGGTGCCCGCCGTCGCCGCCGGCCGCTACCTCGTCTTCGACGACCTCACGATCTCACGGGCCTACTCGACGAACTCGGTGCTGTCGATCCAGTACGCGCTCGACACGGTCGTGCCCCTGATCGCCGAGCGAGTGCAGTGATGCACAGCTCGGCCGACCCCTCCTGCGACAGCTAGCGTCTGACGAGCGGGATCACAAGGGGCGTACGCGACTCCGGGTCGTCGATGATCCGGCATGGGAGGCCGAACACATCGCGGACAAGATCGGCCGTGATGATGTCGGCCGGTCGGCCCTCCGCCACGATGGCACCTGCCTTCATGGCGATGATGTGGTCGGCGTAGCGGCATGCGTGGTTGAGGTCGTGCAACACCGCCACAAGCGTTCGACCGCCCGTCTTGTTGAGCTCGGCACACAACTCGAGCAGGTCGATCTGGTAGGCGATGTCCAGGAACGTGGTCGGCTCGTCGAGCAGCATCAGCGGGGTCTGCTGCGCCAACACCATTGCCACCCAAACCCGTTGGCGTTGCCCGCCGGAGAGTTCATCGACCAGTCGCCCCGACAGCTCGGTCACGCCAGTCGCCGTCATCGCCTCGATCACGGCAGATTCGTCGTCGGCCGACCACTGCCGGATCAACTTCTGGTGGGGATAACGTCCACGGGCGACGAGGTCGGCGACCCTGATGCCGTCGGGCGCGATTGATGACTGCGGCAGGAGACCGAGCCGGCGCGCCACCTCTTTGGCCGGATACGAACTGATCGCCTTACCGTCCAGCAGCACCGAACCCTTGGTGGGGGCCAGAAGTCGCGAAAGTGCGCGCAGCAGAGTCGATTTGCCGCAGGCGTTGGGTCCGACGATCACGGTGAAGGCACCGTCTGGGATGTCGACGCTCAACGATTCGCTGATCACCCGCTTGTCGTAGCCGATGGTGACGTCCTGAGCCTGCAACCGGGTGTGCACCCCGTCGCCGCCACGCGTCGCGGACGGTACTTCTTGGTCCGCGATTTTGCTCATGTCCACTGTTCGCACCTCGTCATCGGACGTCTCGAGATTGTTGGGTCACTGGCGACGCGCCTCTCGGGCGAGAAGCCACACCAGGTAGAGACCGCCCACCGACACCGTGACAACTCCCACCGGAAGCTGGGTGGGTGTGAAGGCGCGCTGGGCGATGAGGTCGCTGGCCACCAGTAGCAACGCGCCCATGGCCGCCGCCGGGAGCATTGCCACGCCAGGCGTGCGGGTCAGCCTCCGGGCCAATTGTGGTGCGGCCAGCGACACGAAGGCGATGGGACCCGCAGCTGCGGTCGCAACGGCGGTGAGTGCGACACCGAGGACGATCAGCACCAATCGCGTCGGTTCTGCGCGGATGCCCAACGCCTTGGCGGCGTCATCGCCCAGATCGAGCATCGGCATCCGGTAGGACGCCAGAACCAGCAGCGGGGTGAGGACCGCCAACAGGATGAGGGCAGGGCGGGCCTGCGTCCAACCCAGTCCGTTGAGCGATCCGGCACCCCACACCGCCGCAGACATCGCATCCTCGAGGTCCGCTCGCAGGATGAGCCAGGCGTTCACCGACGACAGGACCGCGCTGATGGCGATTCCCACGATGATGAGCCGAAATCCCTGGACACCACGCTTGAAGGCCAGCAGGTACACCAGGAGCGCGGTGATCATGCCTCCGACCAGTGCGCCCACCGCGGTGTCGTAATAGCCGCCGCCACCGATGATCAGCAGGACCACCAGTGCGCCCGTATAGGCGCCCGTGTTGAAGCCGATGATGTCGGGGCTGCCCAGCGGATTTCGGGTGATCGACTGGAACACCGCCCCGCTGACGCCCAGTGCGGCCCCGAGGATCAGGGCCAGCAGCACCCTCGGCATCCGCCATTCCATCACCACGAGCTCTTCGATCCGGGATCCATTACCGAAGATCGCCTGAACCACCCGGTCGGGGGACACCGGGTAGTCCCCGGTGCCGAGCGCAAAGACCGCAACCACCAGCGCAGCGGCCACCAACATGACGATCACGGCCACGGCGCGAACGTCGATCCGCCCCGACAGCGTGCCACCCTGCACGCGCAGCACGGCGACCTTACGTCCGAAGTCGATATCTTCAGGAAGCGCCGGCTTGTCCTGGTTCTGCGCGTCGACGCTCACAGGCCGCTCGCCTTGCCTCGTCGAACCAGGAAGATGAGGACGGGTGCACCGACAAACGCCGTGACGATCCCGACCTGCATCTCACCCGGCCGGATGATCACACGCCCGATCACGTCGGACAGCAGCAGCACGATCGGCCCACCCACCAGCGTGTACGCAAGGATCCAGCGCTGATCGGGCCCGACGATCCAGCGGGCCACATGCGGAACCATCAGTCCCAGAAAGCTGATCGGGCCGGCGGCCGCGGTGGCGGCGCCGCAGAGCAACGTCACCGCGATGACTCCGATGACCCGGGTGCGAGCCACGTTCGCCCCGAGTGACCGCGCGAGGTCGTCACCCATGGCAACAGCGTTGAGCGGGCGGGCGATGACAAACGCGAGCACCAGCCCGACCACAACAAACGGCGCGACCGCACCCGACACCTCGAGTCCGCGTCCCGCGATCGACCCCGCATTCCAGAACCGCATCTGGTCGAAGGCTTCCGGCTCGAGCAGGATGAGTCCCGACGTGATGCCGGTGAGTACGGCACCGATGGCTACTCCGGCCAACGTGAGACGGATCGGCGTAGCGCCCCCTCTGCCGATCGACCCCAGCGCGTACACGAAGACCATCACCACCACCGCACCCGCGAACGCGAACCAGATGTATGACCAGATGCTCGCCACTCCGAACACTCCGACCGCCAGGGCGACGGCGAACGCGGCGCCGGCGTTGACCCCGAGAATCCCGGGATCTGCCAACGGATTTCGGGTGATCGCCTGGATGAGGGCTCCACCGATCCCCAACGCGACCCCGACGATCAGGCCGAGGATGGTGCGCGGGATACGCAGGTCGCGAACGATGATGTGGTCTCCGGAGTTGTCGTACGACCACAGCGCATCCCACACCGTGGAGAACGGCACGTCCTTGGCGCCGATGGCGATGCTGAGCATGCAGACCGCAGCCAGGACGACGACCCCGACAACCCATCCGAGCATCCGCCTGGTGTTGGTCTGCGCCAATCCCTGAGCATGACGGCGCGCCGCCGAACCATCTGCGCTCTTTGTCAGGTTCACCCGGAGGCCGGGGTCGGCACCGACAGTCACGTCCGAGCCCGGCACGCGTTGTCCTGCATCTCAGCCCCATCTATCAGTAGGTAATCCTCACCTTAGTGCTAGTCGCAGGGTCCCTTACAGCACCCCGCCGGTTGACGGCATCGTCGCAGTTCGGGCGGCTTTTGTCGCGTCGCGCCGGAGCCGCGCGTTCGGCAACTTTGCGGCAACTAACCAGGTTTACAGATAGGCTAATCTTCCGTTACCGCCCATCTTGACCGGCCACTTCGTGCCGTGACCGCAGCCCACGAAAGGCCCACTGCTGATGCCCGACTCGAACACGGCGCGGCCGTTCTCGAAGACGGCTTGGCCCATGCTCCTGCCGTGGCTCGAGGAGTACCGGTCTGGGCCATCGATCCTCGCCAGCGACGAGCTGATCCCCAACGCCTGGCTGGACGGGAGCCCAGCAGAGGCGCTGAACGCCAACAACTTCAGCCGCTTCTGCGAACTCGTTGCGCGGCGGCATGTGACCGACCGCGCGGACATCACGCTTGCCGACGACTTCCCGACTGTTTCCGGAGCCACGCCCGTGACCGCGCTCGCGTTGGAGCCCGACGCCGTCACAGCGTTGCACGACAACAGCATTCGAGACGTATCAAATGTCCTTACACACTCGGCCGGCCACCTCTTGCACTTGCCTGGGGTCGGCCGTGCCACTGTCATCGACGTCATCGCAGCTCTGGTGGCCGAGGCGACCCGGGCACCGCACGGCGAGAACAACCGGACCAGCGGCCGGGTACTGGCAGATCCTCACCTGCTCAAGTTCATCGAGTCCGTCGATGAACGCGATCAGGTGATCCTCCGCGAGCGCATATTCGCGGCCAAGCCCCGCACACAGGCCGACCTGGCCAAGGAACTCGGGTTGTCGCGCGAGCGAGTGAACCAGCTCGACCGGACTCTGCGGCTGCAACTGTCGGAGACCGTGGAGAGTTCGGTGGACCTGCGCCGACTTCTCGCCGAGACGGTGGCACTGGCCGATCCGGTGGCGGACTCTGCCCGGGTGGCCGAGACCCTGCCACTCTTCCCCACCGCGATACCGGCGCTCGGGGTCTCCGTGGGACAGCTGCTCATCGCCGGATCGAACGACCTTGCCGGCGTGGACGGATGGATCATCAGCCGCACCCCCGCGCAGATCGCCGACCTCGTCGAAGACGTCCTCGATGCGCACGCGGCTGAGGAGGCTCTGGTCCCGGTCGGCATCGTGGCCGCGAAACTGAACCTGTCGGAGTCCGAGGCGACGAGATGGCTGAACAGCAGCGGATTCACCGTGCTCGACGACCATGTAGTCAAAGGCTCGACGTCCACTGCGGATCTGGTGTGCGCGGTTTTGTCGATCGCCGGAGCGCCCCGCACATTCGAGGAGATCGTGACCGGGCTGGCCGGCAAGCCACGTTCCCGATCGAGTGTCCGCAATGCGTTGGTCACCGACGATCGGATCGTCAAGACCGATCGCACCACCTATGGGCTGCGTCGATGGGGCGGTGATCAGTACCAGCCGGTCCATCGGCAGATCGGTCACATCCTCGACGCCGCGGGCGGCAGTATCGGCATCGGGGATCTGGTGTCGCAGATCAGCGAGAAGTACGACGTCACCGAATCGAGCATCCGCGCGTACGCGGGGGCCGGCGAGTTCGTGACGCGAGATGATGTGGTGACCCGGCGCAGCGAGCGCTACGTCCACAGGAAGTCGCCCGCAAAGACCCGATGTCTCTACTGCGAGGGTGACGTCATCCGTTGGGCCACAACGGTGTCCGGCGCGCACCTCAAAGGGTCGGCGTTCAACATCCCGTCAGCCCTCGCGGGCCTGATCGGCGTAGGCCCGGGGAATCCGTTGAAGCTGCCGTCGCGACTGGGACCACAGTCGCTGATGTGGGTGTCCGTGCAGGCCCGAGTGGGAACCATCAAGCGCTTCGTCAGCGACCTCGGTCTGTCCCTGGGCGACGAGATCTTCCTCGAGTTCTCACCGGACGGTTTCGACGTCGTACGTCGCTCGGTAAGCGAGTCGGCTGAGCCGATCGATCAGATCTTTGCGCTGCTGGGCCACCGGAACCCAGCGTCGACTGATCGTGACGACCTCATCGCGGCCGTTGCCACGTCGCTCTTCCTGCCCGACGACTCGGATGTGTCAACCGTTGTTTCCACACTGGAGCATCGCAAAGAGGTTGAACTCGCCGCGCTCGTCACCTCAGCTCTCAGCTGACGATTCGGCGGGGTCGTCAAGACACCGGACGCAATTCGGCTGACCTCCGGTCGTAGCCGGCATGAACCGCAGGACGCCGGTCGGCAAGACCGAACCGGTAGACCGGCGGGTCATCGCAGGTCTGACGGGTCAGACCCCGGCGGCGCAGCAGCACCTCGGGAAGCACCTCACCGTCGGGCAGGACCATCCGCGGGCGCCTCGGACCCCAGGTCCAGGGGTCTGCTGCGCGCATCAGGTCGTGCATGACCAGCGGCGGGGCGAAGACCACGGACACGTCACCTTCACCCAGCGCATCGTGCACCGTCACGGAATCATGTACGTGGTCGACAACATGCACACACGAGCCCGACGCGGCGCAGGCGAGCACCAGCATCACAGCGGAGGGACAACTCCACGGGCCACAGACCACGGCACGAGCGTCCGCATCCAGGTCGAGATCGGTTTGCAGGCCCCCGATACGTTCGGCCACTTCTCCGTTATCCCAGAATCGGAACCCGAGGTCGTTGAGGATCAGACCGCCTTCGGCCTGCAGGGGCGACCGTGGCGAAATTGCGATCAAACGGAACTCTTCTGCCACATCAAATGTCGGGGGTATTCGGTCCCCGCACATGAGCCCGACATTCTCTTCGAGAAGGAAGTCCTCGGCGCAATGCGTGAGAACAAAATGCAGATCCAGTCCGGCAGCGGCGGTCACCGACGTTTCGTCGTAGAGATCGATCGGCACCACCACGGCATTCAACCGCACCAATGCGTGGAATGCGAGCAGGAACTCCCATCCGCCGCCTACACAGACACCAACCCTTTGACGTGCGCTGATACCCCGCGACGCCAGGTCTTCGCCGAGCCATTGCACTGACTCATCAAACCGCTCGAAGTCGGTTTCGTGTTCACCGCACACCACGGCCGGGCGGCCGAAATGGCGATCAACCGTGTTGTCGAGAAATGTGTTCAGCTGCGCCGCACCCATTGGATACACCCCTCTTCCAAGTAGCTTCGCAAAGCTCAATTCGAAGCCGAGGCAACAATGGTCTGCATTCACCCGGCTTGTGTGGGCCTCCACCCACCAATTGAGGTAAGGCTAGCCTTGGAAGAGTTCAAAAGTCTAGATGGGTTCTCAATTCGCTCGATATTCAACGACGTACGCGCCCCACCCCAGTGGCCCGATGTGCAGTGCGCCGACGCCGACCGAGTTGATGAGGGCGCGCATCTCGGCCTCCGTGCGAGAGCCCGACCCGAACACGCACATCCGGAGAAGATCTTCTTCCGTCTCGTAGTCGTTTGTCGTCTCCGGGTCCATCAGCCGAGTCGGGATCACCACCCGACCGGCAGACTCCGCATACGCCGTCAGCGCAACCGCCGCGTCGCCGTCGGGCAGGGTCTCCACGACACCTGCCGCCACGAGGAGGTCGACCTTCGTCTGCAGCGGCGCGACGTGACTGCCTGCAACGCGCCTGACCAGAGGCCGTCTCTCGGTGGTCACGTCCCCGAGCATGCGCTCGGTGAGCGACGGCATGCCCACAACACTGATCTCGAGCGACGGATACGCGCGCAGCATCGCGTCCACGTAGGGACCACCGCCCTCGCCGACGACTGCGACAGTGCGCACACCGTCGAACGAGATGGCCTCGGTCAACGCCGGCGCGAGATACGTCGGCCATTCGACCATCTCGCCGTGAAAGCCATCGGCCCTGTCGGGGTCATCCGTCCAATCCTCGATCGACAAACCACCGATTCCGACCGGATCACCGGTTCGCACCACGTCGAGGAGTCGGAGGAACGACAGCTGCATCTGCGTCTCGGCGGAGTCCATCCGCAATCCCTCGACCCACGGGGTGTCGGGGTCGGCGAGCACCGCGCCCACCTCGCTGAGTGAGTAGATGTTTCCCTCTCGGACCAGCAGACCCATCACCACGAGGTGACGCACCAGCTTGTGCAGCGGGTCGGGACGTGCCCCGCAAGCGGCGGCGATGTCCTGCACGGTGACCGCACCCGCGTCGATTTCTGCGAACACCCCCAGCGTCACTGCTGCGCGTAACGCACACGCGGGCAACAGCTCCGAATACTCGTGGACCCGCTCGAAGGGGTCGGGCGCCTGCGTGGCGACGTCGATGACCTCGGGATCGCCCGCGACGGTGGCGACCGCTCGCTCACGCCAGTAGCCGGCGATGTCGGTGAACTCCTTCGGTATCCCCTTCTCTCGCTTGGCCCATCTGCGGAGCGGCTTGATCACCATGGCTTCCCCCGCGACCCACAGGTATGGCTGACCGTCACGCCACGGGACCGACTGGAGTGTCTCGGCCAGCCGCGACCTGCCCCCGGCCTCACTGCGATACAGCCAGGTGATGTGAACCTCTGCGGCGCTGGGCAATTCCTGGTGATGTGAAGGGTCGGCCACTTCGACTACCACCGTCGCCGGTAGCGATGGCGGCAGGATCTCGAGGCAGTGACCGATCGCCGGCAACGCCGTCTCGTCCCCTCCGATCAGCATCCAATCGGCTGCTGTCGGCAGTCCGGCCGAGTGCTTGGGGCCGGCGACCAGGATCTTCTCCCCCGGCACCACACGACGGGCCCACGTCGAGGCGAGTCCGGTCTCGTGGAGGGCGAAGTCGATGGTCAACTCGCCTGCACCAGCGTCGAAGGCGCGCACGGTGTAGGTACGGGTGTACTCGAAACTGCCCGGCGTCCAGTCGATCAGGCCCGCACCGGTGTTACGGGGCACTTCGAAGGGAAACCCTCCGGTGACCGGGTCGGGAGGCATGATCTTCACGTCGTCGTCGAACCCGCTGGTCTGCACCGGGGGCAGGACAACGCCGTCACGTGTGTGCTCGCCGATGGCCGGACCCCCGAGAACCACACGCCGCATCCCCGGCGTCACGTCCCACACACGCAGAACATCGAACTCGCGCAAACAGATCGGGCTCACTGTCAGATCGCGCACCGAACCGGCCACGGCTCCTCCTTCGTCGGTCGTGCCACACTCACGGGTTCAGGGCGGCGGCCCAGCGGTCCGCCACCTCGGCGGCGTCCGGGGCCAGAACATGTAATTCCAGGCGATCCCCGTGGATCGCATACCGGCCGACCACCCCGTAAAGGGCCTCGAAGCCCTCCCGCCGAGCGGGATCGGCGAGTGGACCGAAGATGCGGGTCAGCAGCACTCCTGCAGTGGGTGCCCGCCGCAACTTCTTGCGTCCGACGCTGTGCTGGAAGCGCCACAAGTCGTACCAGGGCGCATACGGTGGCCGTTCGAACCCGTTGATCCCCGGCTGCACCGGGTACACGGCGGTGAACGCACCCGGCAGTCCGTCGTGTGCGTCGGGATGAACGTCGTTCCCGTACAGATGGTTTCGCAGGTTCCATTCGAGGTCAACCGTGCGTACGGCCTTCGTCCCATGCGCGATGGCGGCGATGAAGGCGGCCTCCACTGATTCGGCAGACCCGTCCATGTGACCGGACAGCTTCTCGACACGTACGACGAGCCCAGCGTCTCTGTCAATGTCTCCGTCCACGTCGTCGGCCGGCGGTATGGCGAGCAGCAGATCGATGGAATCAGCCAGTGCGGCATCGGCATCGGCAGACTGCGCACGTTCGGCCAACGCAGCCGTTGCGTCCGCGGTGGACCCCAGGGTCGGCGCACCGGAGTCGGATCCGTCCAGCAGTGCGGTCAAGCGATTTGTCACCTGGTGGACGGTGTGCCGGTCTGCGACCACCCCGTGTACGGCCACGATGAGGTGGGTGCCCTGCGAAGACCGCAGGAGTGCGACATGCAGTGGCCGTCCTGCCGTGATGTCCACCCGCTCGACCACCTGGTCACGCGCTGTTCTGACAGCGCCTTCGGCGTCCGTACCGGACTGGTCCAGCGTCGCAACACTTTCCGATGCCAGACGGTCTGCGTACGGGAGTGCGTCGGTGTTCCACAGCAATCGGTGACGTGGGTTCACCCGCCACCGCAGGCAATCGGACTCGCGGAGCACCGTGTCGACCGCCGACACCAACTGCGCGAACTCCACAGGCTGCGGCAGATCGACGACCTCGGTGAGGACGTGCTGCTCGATGTCGAGACCGGACTGACGGAGCCGATGTTGCTCAACCGGGGGAACCACCGGCACGGGCTCTGGTCGCACGGACGACTTGGTCGACTCGTCGGGCGCCACGGTTCGCCCCTCTGCCAATCGCGCCGGCGCACGCAGCGCGAACACGTCACCGATGGTGAGGTCCAGACCGCGCTGTCCGGCCCGCCGAACCACCGCGATCGAGGAGATGCTGTCGCCTCCCAGGTCGAAGAAGTCGTCGTCGACACCGACCGTGGGCAGCCCCAGCGCCTCTGCGAATGCCGACACCAAGATCTCCTCGGCGGCGCCACGGGGCTCGCGCGATGCTGTGGTCAGTGAACTGAAATCGGGTGTCGGCAGCGCCTTTCGGTCGACCTTCCCGGTAGGCGTGAGAGGTAGGGCGTCGACGACGAGCACGATCGGTACAACGTGCACGGGCAGAACAGCGGTCACCGCGTCGCGAACCGTCCGGCCGTCCAGGTGCGCGCCCTCTGCCGCCGTCACATAGCCCACCAGCCGGCTCGACTCGCCCGATTCGTGAACCGTGGCAGCGGCCGCGGCCACACCGGGTACAGCGGCGAGCGCGGCTTCGACCTCCTCGAGTTCGACGCGGACGCCGTTCACCTTCACCTGGAAGTCGCGGCGGCCCAGATACTGCAGCGAGCCGTCTGTGGTCCAGCGGGCCAGATCGCCGGTTCGGTACAGCCGGGTGCCTGCCGGGCCGAAAGGGTCTGCCACGAACGTGGCAGCAGTCAGGGCCCACCGATCGGCATAGCCTCGGGCCACCTGCGCCCCGCCTACGTACAACTCCCCGGTCACTCCAGGTGACACCGGACGTAGCCAGGGGTCGAGCAGATAGATCTGGCTCCCCGGCACAGGTGCGCCGATGGTGATGGGTCCGGCGATCGCAGCGGATCGCGAGGAGAACGCGACGTCACCGGCCACCTCGGAGGAACCGTACGAGTTGATCACCGTTGCACCCGATGATGCCCGGTTTATCTCGTCGACGACAGCTGAAGACAACGCCTCACCGCTGCAGATCCATTGCCGGACAACACCGATCCGTTCCGCCCCCACTTCGGCGACGGCCCGCAGCAGGGTCGGCACCCCCGTAAGTTGGGTGATGCCGTGACTCTGCACCAGGTCCGCCAGGCGATCCGCGTCGTTCGACTCGGATTCGTCGGCGATCACCAACCGACATCCGGCCAACAGCGCACCCAAGATCTCGGTGGACCCGTCGATGAAGCCGATCGAACTCTTGGCGAGCCGGACACCTCCGAGGGGCCTGTTGCCGTCGGTCCAACTCGCCTTCGACCATTCGAGGCGATTGACCAACCCGGCGTGAGATCCCACCACGGCCTTGGCGTTGCCGGTCGACCCCGAGGTGTAGATGACGTAGGCGGCGTGATCCCCGCGCAGCTCGGTTCGCCGCTCGGACGCGAAAACAGGGCCAGCCGCCAAGGCTGACACCCGGCCGTTGATCGCGGCGTCGTCCAGACAGATCAGCTCACCCGGGACGTCGACGCCGGCCGTCCGAAGCGTCACCGCCATTGCCTCGGTGGACAGGACCACGGTGGGGGACGAGTCGCTCAGGTGATGGCTGATCCGCTCGGTCGGATGACGTGGATCGATCGGGACATAGGCGCCACCGGCAACGATCACGGCCAGCAGTGCGGTGACCAGATCGGGCGAGCGCGGGAGGAGCAACGCCACCCGTGCCTCCGGGCCGACGCCCGACTCGATCAGCAAGCGCGCCAATCGGTTGACCCGCTCTCCCAGCTGACCGTAGGTGACGTTGACGTCACCCTGAACCAGAGCCACCAGCTCTGTCGACTCGACGATCCGACGTTCGATGAGCTGAGCCACCGAGTCCAGTTCCGTGGCCTTCGATGGCGGGTTCCAGGTGCCCACCACGGTGCGATGGTCAAGCGGGGACGTCGCGGTGATCGCACGAAAGGCGTTGGTACCGCGGTCGGATCCGGTGACGATCAGCTCCACGACACCGAGGTAGAGATCCGCGAGCCGGTCTGCCACCGAATCGTCGATTGCCGCCCGGTCGTTGGTCAACGCCACCGACACCGACTCGTGCAGTGTGACCAGCGCAGTCAACCGGTAGTGAGGGGCCTGGATGTACTCGATGGCCCCGAGTCGCAGATCGCCGACATCGTCGGGACGTTCGAGGTTCTCGATCGAGAACAGGGTGTCGAACAACTCGCGAACACCCAACGCCGAATGGAGGTCCAGGAGCGGAACGTGTTGGTGGTCGAGTACTTCGGTCTCCGCGCGGACGAAGTTCTGGACCACGTCGTCCATGGTGTCGCGCTGGGTCCAGCGCACCCTGGTGGGCACGGTGTTCAGCAGCATCCCGACGATCCGCTCGATGCCGTCCACATCTTCGCCACGACCCGCTGTGGTGGAACCGAACACCACATCGGTCCGACCCGTGACGCAGCCCAGCAGAACACCCCATGCCGCGGTCATCACGGCACCCTCGCTGACCGATCGCGATCGGGCGTACGCCGTCAGGGCCTGCCGGTGATCGGACCCCAGCGTACGGCGGCGCCGACCGAAGCCATTGCCCGCACTGCGCGGCAGGTGGTCGGAGATCAGTGTCGGATCTCCGATGTCGGCGAGGTGGTTCTTCCACGCTTCCACCTCGCTCTGTGGGGTTCGCCCCTGCGTCCACCACCTCAGGAAGTCGCTGAATTGCGGTGCGCTGGAGTCGAGCGGCTCGCCGCGATATGCAGCCATGACGTCGTTCCAGATCAGTGCCACCGACCAACCGTCGGCGATCAGATGGTGCACCGTCTGGATGAGCCGGTACCGCCCCTCCCCGATGGTGATCAGGGTGTAGCGCATCAGCGGCGGTCGAGTGAGATCGAACTTGCGGCTGCGTTCCTCAGACGCAACCCTGTCCACGAATTGCGTTGTCTCCAGAGTCGATTCATCAACAGAACTCAACGTCCGGAACTCCGGTGGGGGCGTCGACCCCACGGTCGAGACGACCCGGCCCGACCGCGTGGTGCGAAAGCCCGCCGCCAGTGCCGTATGGCGGCGGATCACCACGTCTGCGGCCTCGGCGAGCCTGTCGACATCGAGTGGCCCGGACAACTCGACGATCTGCTGAACCATGTAGGGGTCGTGATCATCCACCGCGATCGAATGGAAGTAGATGCCGGATTGGACGGCCGTCAGCGGCAGCACCTCACGCAAACCATCGACCTGGGAATGGATCTCGTCCGACTCGTCGTCCTCGAGTTCGACAAGAGGCACGTCGGTTGTCGGGACTGTCGTCGCCGGCCCCGACGCTGTGAGTGCAGTGGCCAGATGTTCGGGCGTGCGGTGAGAGACGATGTCCTGTGAGCGGAGCCTGAATCCCTCCGGCCGCAGCGCCAGGGCAACCTTGACCGCCACGATGCTGTCTCCGCCCAGAGCGAAGAAGTCGTCGTCGACGCTGACCTTCTCCACCCCGAGAATTGTCGCGAAGATGTCGCACAGGAGCTGTTCGTGGGGTGTACGCGGCGCGATGAACGCGCCTTGCCGGGTGGCGGTCATCGAAGGCAGCCCGCGGCGGTCCACCTTGCCGTTGGCGGTGATGGGGAAAGCGTCCAGGACCATCAGGTTCGACGGCACCATGTAGTCGGGAAGATTGTCGACGCACCAGGACTGTAGGTTCTCCACATCCACTGTGGCGCCCGGGTTCTCGGTCACATAGGCCGACAGACTGTCGGCGCCGGCGGTAGTGCCCGTCAGTGTCACCACCGCCTGTCGCACCTGCGGGTGGCCGGAGATGATCACCTCGATCTCTTCGAGTTCGACCCGCCTCCCGCGGATCTTCACCTGGTTGTCCGCTCGGCCGAGAAACTCCAGCGAACCGTTGTCGCACCAGCGGGCCAGGTCGCCCGTGCGGTACATCCGTGAGCCGTCGGGGTCGAACGGATTGGACACGAACTTCGACGCAGTCATCGCGGCGTTGCCGACATATCCACGGCCGAGCAGGAATCCGGCAGCATAGAGCTCACCGCCCACGCCCACCGGAACCGGCTCGAGCTGCTCGTCAAGCACATACAACTGGGTGTGCGGATTGGGACGACCGATTGAGGTGGCGATTCTCTCGGCCTCGTCGCGGTAGATGACGTGCGATACGCCGATCGTCGCTTCAGCCGGTCCGTAGCCGTGATAGAGCGTGGTGGACAACTGCTGCCGGAATCGCATGAAGAGATCAGGTGTCAGAACCTCTCCGCCACACCAGATGTGCCTGACCGAAGCCAGCGCGGACTCCGACCTGGTCGACCGATCGCGATCCAGTGCCAACAGGGTGTCGAGCATCGAGGACACCAGATACAGGTAGGTGACCCGTTCCGAGGCAATCAGATCCAGTAGGTAGTCAGGATCCTTTTCACTTCCGGGCGCCGCCACCACCACGTACCCACCCGAGACCAGGGGCAGCAGTATCTCGTTGATCGAGATGTCGAACGCCAGAGGTGCTTTGAACAGTGAGGCATCGTCTCGTCCGAACATCAGTATCTGATCACGTTGCCACACAAGTCGTTCGCAGATCGCCTCGTGCCGGATCATCGCCCCCTTGGGAGTCCCGGTGGACCCGGAGGTGAAGATCACGTAGGCCAACTGGTTCCCCTGCACGCGGAGCGGGGACGCATCCGGCACACAATCACCGAACCGCCAGTCGGCCAGGCTCACCGAGACCGTCTCCGTGCCCCAGTCCGTGCGGTCGTCGGCAGCTGTCAGTGCGATTTTCACCGATGCGTCGGCGCTCACCTGTCGTCGACGGGTCTCGGGCCAGTGCGGGTCGACAGGAACGAACGCGCCACCGGCTGCCATCGTGGCCAGTACGGAAACGACCATCTCGGCAGAGCGAGACATACCGATGGCGACCACACCCTCGGCGGGTAGCCCCGACTGACGTAGACATTGCGCCAATTCGCCCACTTTGACCGACAATTCGCGGTACGTGAGTCGGGTACGCCCATCGACGAGAGCAAGCGCATCGGGCGTCGATCGGGCTGTGGCAGCGAACAACTCCGGAACGGTTGCGGTGGTTGTGGGTGTCGACCGGTCATTCCATCGCTCGTGCAGCTCGGAAATGTCCACCTGGACCGCGGCCGAATCCCCGGGGTGCCCGAAAGTCGTCATGAAGTTTAGGCTACCCTAGGTTCGATTGGGTTCGAAGACCGCGGGCGAAGGGGAATTCTCGTGATTCTGGTCGGCTCGGGAGCTCTGCTGTGGCGTGCCGCGGGTCATGCCGCCTCGGTGGGCACACCGGTTGACGTTGTCATCCACCCAGAAGGCGAAGCAGTCCCCACCTGGGCGTCCGATCTCGAATGCGCCGGCACCGACGACGTCAACGAGCTGGCTGACGGCATCGATGAGATCTGTACGGACGGACTGGTGTGTTCGACCGGTAATCCCTTCATTTTCCGTGAGCCGATCCTGGAACTCGGCGTGACCATCGTGAACATTCACGGCGGGCCGCTGCCGCAGTATCGAGGCCTGCCCATTGCCGCCGCAGTATTCGCAATTCTGAACGGCGAGAGCGAATTCGGAGTCACACTTCATCGCGTCGACGCGGGAATCGACACCGGCGACATCATCGATAGACGGACTATCGCACTCACCGAGTCCGTGACGCTGGAGGAACTGTCGATGGAGGTGACGCAGGCTTGCCACGACATCTTCGTCGACAACATCCATTCCCTCGGTCGAAGCCCGGTGCCGGCTTCTGTGGGCCACTCCTCGGCTCCCGCAGGCTATTACGGAATGAAGCAACTCGCCGACATCGGCAACTATCGGGACCATCCGAACTTCGTCCGGGCCACGGAACTCGGCGTACTGGAGGACCACTACCCGGCGTACCGGGATCTCTTCGCGCCATACCGGGCCTGACCTCCTGCCACACCGCTGTTCCCGGCAGCGGCCAATCCCGGCGGACACAATGATGGCGCCGGCAAACGCCGGCGCCATCATCGATCTGACTCAGGTACTCACTTCTGCGGGAGCTTTTCCAACTGCGCTTCCAAACTGTCCAGGCTGGCCATTCCGGATGCGTAGGTGAACGGATCCGTGTATGCCACAGCCAGAACCCGTCCGGCCTGTACTGCGGGCAGACTCTTGAACAGCTCGGAGTCGAGCATCGCCTGCACCTCAGGTGTGGTGGACCCGTCTGCGCGGGTCGGGTAGACGATCACATCGTAGTCGTTGAGCATTCCCAGCTGCTCATACGAACGTTCCTGTCCCTCGCCCGTGGGGAAGGTCAGACCCGCGGCCTCGAGCTTGTGTGGCACATACGTTCCGGCGTTCTGATCCCAGAAGGTGCCCGGTGACCACGAGGCAACCGCGACGAACTTGGTGCCGTCAATCTTGTCGGCGTACTTCTGGTGGATCTCGTCGGCGCGTGCGTGGAACTGCTTCTTCTGCTCCTCGGCCTCGGACTTCATGCCCGCGATGTCGGCCGCCTCGTCGAAGGTCTCGTACCAGTCGGTGACCAGCAATGACCCGCCCTCGAGGTTCACGACCGGCGCGATGGCCTTCAGCTTCTCCTTGTCGATTGCTTCCCAATGCTTTTCGAGAACGTTGCCGACGATGAGGTCGGGCTCGAGCGCGAGAATCGCCTCATAATCCGGTTGCGAGATGGTGCCGACCTTGGGCAGGCTCTGGTACTTCTCCCAAGCGGCCGTGTCGTTGCCGAAATAGTCGGCCGTGTAGAGATCCGGTACGCCGACGACCTTGTCGCTACCGAGGCTGAGCAGCGCTTCTGCCGAGCCACGCAACGCCACGATGCGCTGAGGGTCGGTCGGGATCTCGACAGGACCGTCGACGGATTCCACCGTGCGGGTCTCGCCCGAGGCCGAATCTTTGTCGGAATCGTCCGAGCATCCGGTCAGCAGGACCACAAAAAGCAGTGGCAGCGCGGCCAACAACGCCCACAGCCGCAGTCTTCGAGATTTCTTCATTGTCAGTTCTCCATTCTTGCTCCGGAGATGTTCCGGAGTGTTCATCAATAGGTCTTTCAGCTTCGGGTATCAGAGATGAACCGGCGCAACCGATCTCCCCAATCCGCAACGACGTCGTCGTCAAGCATCTCGCGATGCCCCTTTATGGTCGATGAATATTCCACCTTTCCAACGATGTGATGACGCCAGTTAAAGGTGTCTAGATTGCCGTCCACCCCTGCCTGCAACAGCAAAGCATCCGCGTGTACCCGTCCTTGCGTCGGCCTCGCCAGATGCTCGGTGGCGGTCGCGCCCGACTTCAACATGCCTCGAACGTCGGACTTTTGGATCCCCGGCCACAGTGGCGCCACGTCGACGGCGTGATCGACGAGCTCTTCCACCGTCGAGAAACCGCCAGGGTGGTTGATGCTGAATGCGTAGCAGAAGTCGTCGATCGACTCCTGTAGCGACATCGCTCCCGTGATGTAACCCGGTTCCGGTGTCGGGCCCGAGTCGAGCAGCGTCAGGCTGATCAGTCTCGAGTCGCTCTGCTTCTCGATCAGTTTGGCGAGCGCAAATGCCAAGTGCGCGCCGTACGACCAGCCGAGCAGATGGATGTCGCCACCATCGGCCACACGGTCGATGAGGTCGAAGTACCAGCGCGCCGTCGTGTCCAGATCGCCCATGTCCATCTCGGGATCGAACAGCGACACGTTCTGCAGCCCGTACACGGCCACGCCGTCCGGTACGTGAGCCACCAAGCGGTCGTACATCACGGCTGATCCCGACGCGGGATAGGCACAGAACAGGTGCTCGGTGTACTCGACCTCGGCCGTCGGAGAAAGCCTCAGCAGCACAGAGTCTCGCAGATGATCGGTATCCGAGTGATCGGTGGACCGGTCGATCAGGTTCGCTATCGTCGAGACCACCGGGCTCTCGAAGATGTTGCGAACACCCACCTTCACACCGAACTCCGCAGCTATTCGCGATGCCAGCCGCACAGCGGTGAACGAATGCCCCCCGAGATCGAAGAAGTTGTCGTCGGCCGACAGTTCGACGTCACCGAGTCCCAGTACCTGCGCAACCAGTTCCCCGACGGCTCTTTCGGTTCCGGGGGACAGAGCCCGCCCGTCACGGCCGTGTCCGCTCACATCCACCGCGGGAAGAGCGGACCGGTCGAGCTTCCCGTTGGCCGTCACCGGCAACACGTCGAGCATGGTGAACGCCGTGGGCACCATGTGAGCCGGCAGTCGAGAACCGCACCAGTCGCGCAGATCATCGTCGAACGCGGCCGGGTCGTCAGTGACCTCGCCCGTTGTGTAATACGCGGCCAGGGTTTTTCCCGACGATGGGTGGTCGACCGCGATCACCGCCGCCGACGACACCCGGGGGTGGCCGTCCAGGACTGCAGCGACCTCGCCGGGTTCCACACGCTGGCCTCGGATCTTCACCTGGTCGTCCACGCGTCCGACGTACTCCAGCACACCATTGCCGTCGGTTCGCACCAGATCCCCTGTGCGATAGAGGCGTCCCCCGCTTCCGGTCGGATCTGCGATGAACCGCGATGCAGTCAGCCCGAAACGATCGTGGTAACCACGGGCCAACTGCGCGCCTGACAAGTACAGTTCGCCCACCACACCTGCCGGGACCCGTCGTAGCCACGGATCGAGTACCAGCACAGCGCAATTGGCCACCGGCCATCCGATCGGGACAAATCCTTCACGTTGTTCACCGGACACCGCTCCACAGTCGAAGTACATCACCTCGCCCGATTCCGTCGGCCCGTAGATGTTGAGCACGTTGGCGCCCAGCGACGACTCGACCGAGTCGGCCAGACTCCAGCGAAGTGCCTCACCGGCGAGCAGGACCTCGGCCACCCGGGCCCCGGAGTCCGCGTCGACGTTCTCCACGAGGATGTCGGCCATCGACGGCACGAAGTTCACGCGTTCGATGTCGTGGCGGGTCACCGCGTCGACGATCTTCCACGGATCACGATGATCGCCTGCCGCGAGAACCACCACGGCGTGACCCTCCACCAACGGCGAGAGCAGTTCGGGCAGCGACACATCGAACCCGATCGGCGTCTTGACAAGAATCGGCCCGGTCAACGGGTACCGCCGGCGACCCCATTGCAACCGGTTGGCCAGCGCCCGGTGCGAGACCACAACGCCCTTGGGCTGCCCGGTTGTCCCCGAGGTGTAGATCAGGTAGGCGGCGTCATCGGCGAAAAGAGCTCGGCTCCGGTCGTCGTCCGTGATCGGCGCATCCGATTCCCCGACACCGCTGCCGATTGCCAGGACGTCGATCACCGGGATGTCGCCGGTACCGGCCGACCCGTTCCAGTCCGGCGAGTTGGTCACCACCACAGTCGGAGAGGAGTCCTCGAGCAGATAGGTGATTCGCTCGTCGGGATAGGAGGGATCGATCGGCAGGTAGACGCCGCCGGCGCGCAACACCGCGGCCATCATCACCGGCAGCCACTCGTCCCGTTGCGCGACCACGGCGACGTGGTCGCCGACGTGTACGCCCGCGCCGATCAGATGGCGGGCCAACCGGTTCACCCGGCCGTCGAGCTCTGCGAACGACCACTCGATCGCGCCGTGTACAACCGCGACGCTCGAAGCGAATTCAGCTGCCGCGCTTCGCAACAACCCGTCGACCGTGATCTCCTCGTGCACGGTCGCCGCCCCAGGGGCCTGAGCGGATCCGGTGATGTCGACGTACTCGACAGGTAGCAGCTGTGCAGCTGAAAGCGAGGTGTCGAGATCCGCGGCCACCACTTCGAGTACCTGCACCAGTGTCTCGATGAAACGCCTGATCGTCGATTCCTCATAGAGGTCGACCGCGTATGCCAGGTTCGCATCGATCCGCTCGCCGTCGTCGACGAAGAAGACGTCGAGGTCGGCCTTGACCACTCCAAGACTGCCACCCAGTGGATCGAGCAGGCCCAGGCCGGCTTTCGCAAGGAGGTCACGCTCGTGCGATCCGCTGGACTGCGCGACATAGCTCACCAGCACCTGCACCAATGGGTTCGCGCCGGCGACGTGTGCGCCGTTCCCCGCGGCGACGATCTGGTCGAACGGTACCCGTTGGTGTTCGAACGCGGTCAGCACGTTGTTCCTGGTGCGCTGCAACACGGTTCGGAGGCTGTCCTGCGGAAGCAGGCGATGCCGTATCGGCACGGTGTTCACAAGATAGCCGACCGTATCGGCGACGGTCTCCTCTGATCGGCCGCCCGTCGGCGATCCCAGCACGAGGTCGCTGCCCGAACCCAGCCGGTTCAACGCCACGGCGACCGCCGCGTGCAGGGTCATGAACATCGAGACGTCCAGCCTGGCCGCGGTCTCGCGAACGCGCGACACCAGTCCGTCGTCCAGCGAGATCTCGAGATCGATCCCCTTGAAGCTCTGCCTGGTCGGCCGGCTGTGATCCGGAGGCAGGGTGGACAGTTCCGGTGCACCGGCCAACTGGTCGTTCCAGTAGCGCACGGACTCGTCGAATCGGCCGTTGTCGAACAGCGATCGCTGCCACACCGCATAGTCGGCGAATTGCACTGCGAGAGGCTCGAAGACAGGTACCTCACCGCTGCGACGTGCGCAGTAGGCATTCCAGAGGTCCCCGGACACCGAGCCGATGGATCCCTCGTCGACAAAAGCATGGTGCAACGCCATGCCCACAACGAACTGGTCGTCGCCGCGGCGAATGATCACGCCTCGCAAGGTCGAGTCCGCAGCAACGGACAGTGGCCTGCTCCCCCACTGCTCGATGCGCGCCACGGTCTCGTCGTCGCTGCATCCGACCGCGTCGACGTGGTCGATCTGCAGCCACCGCTCGACCGAATCCGGCGACGTGATGACCTGCACGATCGAGCCGTCGTCGGCCTCTGACAGTCGGGTCCGCAGCGGCTCGTGGCGGACGACGAGGTCACGCAGGGCGGCCGCCCACGCGATGGGTTCGAGGCGGCCGGAGACGTGCCACAGGATGGTCACCGTGTAGGTCGACCCCGCACCCGCCATCTCGTCGATCACCCACAGTGCCTGCTGCCCATAGGAAGCCGGGATCTGGTCCGGCCGTTCGATCTCGCCGATCCGCGGCAGTCCGGGTGCCTTCTCGACGCCGCCGAGACTGTCGTGGCCGTCGATGGCGGCCGCCATCTCCGCCACGGTCGGGTGATCGAAGATCGCGCGCACGGAGATCGGTTGACCCAGTAGGTTGCTCAATCGTCCGGCCAGACGCATCGCGAGCAACGAATGACCGCCCATGTTGAAGAAGTCCGCATCAACCGACACCTGAGAGATTCCGAGGGTGTCTGCGACGGCCGCGGCGATCGTCTTCTCCAACTCGCTCCGGGGCTCCCGCGTAACCTCCTCTGCGAGTTCGATCTCGGGTAGAGCGCGTACGTCGACCTTGCCGTTCACCGTCAGCGGGATGTTCTCGACAACCCCGATCGCCGCGGGGACCATGTAGTCGGGCAGCCGGGCCGCGAGATGATCACGTAGGGCAGAGACCTCGATCTTCGCCTCCCCCGCGGCAACGACGTAGGCGTGCAACGCCTTACCGGACGAACTCTTGCGGACCACAACCGTGGCGCGCGACACGTCGTCACGATCGACGAGGGCACTGGCGATCTCCGCCGGTTCGATGCGGAACCCGCGGATCTTGATCTGATCGTCCGAGCGCCCCAGGTACTCCAGCGACCCATCGGGCTGACGCCTCATCAGGTCGCCGGTGCGGTACATCCGTTCACCCGACCGCCACGGGTGGGCGATGAACGACGCGGCCGTCAGATCAGGCCGTCCCTGGTAGCCCCGGCCCATTCCGGCACCGCTGAGATACAACTCGCCCGCCACGCCGTCCAGCACCGGGGTGAGCGACCGGTCGAGCAACAGTGCCATCGTGTTGAAGATCGGCTCGCCGACATTCGGGCGGTCACTGTCGGCGAGATTCGCGCCGAGCGCATTGATCGTGTATTCCGTTGGGCCGTAGAGGTTGTACGACCACAGACCGGGTCGCTCACGCAGCGTCGCCCACAGCGTCTCCGGGACCGCCTCTCCTCCGAGCGAGAAGAACGAGATGCCGTCGTAGCCGGGTTCGGTGTGGCTGAATAGGCCTGATTCGACCAGGAGTTCACCGTAGGAGGGCGTGACGTCGAATCCGTCGATGCGGTTCTGCGCGTAGTAGGACAGCAGCGCAGCAGGATCTTTGCGCATGCTCTCACTGATGACGTACACCGAATGTCCGTCCAGCAGCCAGAACAACTGCTCCCACGAGGCATCGAACGAGAACGACGTGGTGTGCGCGATCTTCATCGGCGCGCCGCCCCGGCCTTCGGTGGCCGGGCGGAAGATTCGCTCGACGTGGTTGTAGAACATGTTGATCAATCCGCCGTACGGGACCGCAACACCTTTCGGCGTACCGGTGGAACCCGACGTGTAGATGATGTACGCCAGGCCGGCTGGATCGACGGCGCGCTGCACCGTCTCGGGCACCGGTGTATCGGCCCTGGACAAGGTCTCACCCACGAGCAGCAGTTCGGGCGCGGTCTCGGGAAGCGATGACGCCAGCATCGCCGAGGTGCACACGATCGAAGACTCCGAGTCATCGAGGATGTATCCCACCCGGGCAGGCGGCAATTCGGGGTCGATCGGCACGTAGGCAGCGCCGATCTCGAAGACGGCGAACATCGCGATGGCCATGTTGTGGTCGCGCTCGAGGTACAGGGCGACCCGGTCCTCCGATCCGATACCCCGTCGGACCAGTTCGGCCGCCAACGTGCGGACATGCGCCGACATCTCCTCGAACGTGAGGTGCGTCCGGCCCGACACCAGCGCAGTCCGGTCGGGATGTGCCTGCACCTGACGGGCCAGCAGCGACGCAATGGACTCCGTCGGGATATCCCGGCGCACCAGGCCGGCGGTGACACCGGCAACGGCCTCGTCCTCGGACAGGACCGAGATCCTGGCCATCGGTGCATCCACATCGTCGACGAACCCGCGCACGACTCGCACGAACCGTGCCATCAGGGTGGCGACTTCGTCTGCGGTGAGAAGGTCACTGCGATAGGCACATCGGAGATGGATGGTCCGGCCGGGATGACAGGCGATCGACACCGGGTAGTGCGTCGCGTCCTGCAGCGACACATCGTCCACCGAGACCGAGCCGTCCGGACCGATCTGCGACCATTGCGCGTCGGTGTCGATCCACTGGTGGTTCTGCATCACGAACAGCGTGTCGAACAGCTGGTCCACGCCCACCGCGCTGTGCAGTTGCGACAGCTGCACATAGGGGTGTTCGATCGTCTCGAGCTGGCTGTGCTGCTGAGCGCGTAGGTGGTCACGGATCGTGCTACCCGGCCGCACCGTGGTGCGCACCGGAACCGTGTTGAACAGCAGACCGATGATCTGATCGGAGTCCTGCAGATCCGGGCTGCGGCCTGAGGCCACCGTGCCGAACACCACGTCGTTCTGGCCCACGAGCTTGCTCAGCAGCACACCCCACGCTGTATAGAGCAGTGTCGCAACGGTGACGCCGGCATCAGCTGCCACGGCGCGTATCGACGCCGACAGCGTCTCGTCGAGATCCATCTCGTGGTCCCGCGCATGCGAGGCTCGGGCGGGCTCGGTGGCGCCCGGACGGATCAGTGTCGGCGATTCGATGCCGCCCAGTTCGCGGGCCCACACTGCGTAACCGGTTGAGGTGTCACGGGTCTGGAGCCATTGCAGATAGTCCCGGAACGACGGCTCTGCGGGGGTGATCCTGTCGGGCACCACATCGACGGCGACGTCGATCTCGTTGTACAGCCTGAACAACGCCTCCAACATCAGGCCGCTCGACCAGCCATCCATGAGCAGATGCTCGAAGACGACAGACAACGTCCACTGCTCGGAGTCGTTCTGCAACAGGGCGAACCGCATCAGAGGCGGAGCGTCCGCGGCAAACGGCCTGCGACGTTCTTCCTGCAGGATCGAGTCGCGCCCGAGCCGGGCGGTATCTGCCTGCCGATACCACGTCCAGGGCACCTCCACCTTGGCCTGGACGATCTGGAAGGTGGATTCACCGTGCACATGGAATCCGGCCCGCAGGTTCGGGTAGCGGTACAGCAACGCCGTGACCGCGGCATGGAACCGATCCGGATCGACTGCGCCGGCGAAGTCGATGACAAACTGTGACGAATAGACGTCCGTCGAGTCGGCAGCCTCCGCCGTCAGCAGGTGGAAGAGCAGACCCTCCTGGAGCGGACTGACCGGAAGGATCTCGGCGACCTGGCCGAACGTGGCCGACAGTATTTCGGCGAGGTTCGCACCGGCCTCCACCAGTTGTGGGGCCGCGATTTGTTCGTACACAACACCGTCGGCCCACGGGTCGGGTGAGGTCAGAAGGCCGACCGCCGACCCGGTTACTGCGAGGGCGGCGGCAACTCGTTCTGCCAGGCCCACCGCGTCGACCGCCAGCGTTGTCACGACGTCCACGGCCACGGCCACCCCGGAACTCTCCGTACCGGCCACGACCACATCGAGCACCAGCGCATGGTCGCCCGGTGATGCGGTGATGCCCGGCGCCACAGGAGAACCCGCATGATGGAGCCGTATCGCGATCTGGGCCTCCGGAAGGTCATCGAAGACGCCGATGGTCGCGGGGCTGTGGTCGCGCAGGATCACATAGCCCTCGGCCTCGGCGGCGGTCATCGCCAGGGCGTCGCGGGTTTCGTCGCCGAGATCGCCTGTTTCCGAAGCCCACCTGACCAACACGGGGAACGTCCGCCGCGCTCGCCCGATGATGTACTGCCGCATGTCTTCGCGCGACGGTTCTTCGATGTCGATGATGACACCTTCGGAGACGAGGTCCGCAGGGGTCAGGACATCGATGGATGTCAGGGCGTGCACCGTCGACGACACCACCGACGCACGCAGGTCTGCCAGGGCGACCGGTCCTGTTGCGGCATCAACATTCACGACACTGCGTCCGATTCGCCGGTCTCGGTCATCGACGGTCAGGGTGATCGGATCGGCGATGTCCACATCATCTGCGAAGGCCAGCCATCGGTCACTGTGGTCGTCGACGCGGTCGCCCGCGGCGTCACGCTCGGCGTCGATCTGACCGGTCGGCGGCAGATCGATCTGCAAGCGATCCGCATCAGGGGCTTGTAGTACCGCGAACAGAAGAGTCTTGATCACGCCGACCGATTCGAGGTCGAAGCGGCCGTCACCGGGTACGCGGATCTCGAAGTCGTCGGCGTGCACGCCGTCAGATGTCGAACACACGATCAACGGCGTTGTCGCTGCCGGTCGCGGTCCATTCCGATCCACGGCGAGCGGCATCTGCACCACGCCGGACCCGGTCAGGCCCCAGCCGAGGACCCGTAACGCGGCCTCGCGCACGTCGCGGACGCTGAACCGGGAGGCGGGCAGCCGGACACTTTCAGAGAGAACGGCTTCCGCTTGTCGGTCACCGGTTGGCATCCCGCCGGGTCGCGACCGCTCGGGTGCGATGTACTCCGAGCACAATTGCTGCACTGTCGCCGTCGGCGACTGACTGCCGGCGATCAGCAGGAATGCGGTGGTCGCCATCAGGTTCTCGATGGTTGCGGGCTCGAACAGTGCCGATGCGTAGCTGAACCACAGAGTCCAGGCGCCGCCGTTGTCGATGATGGCAACGGTGAGATCGAACTTCGCAACCGACTCGGAGCGCCCGGTATCGAGGACATCGATCGCGCGACTGAGATATCGGTGGGACTCATCAGGTGCCGCTGCGCGGTACGCGGTCAACACCTGAAAGACCGGCGATGTGCTCTCCGCACTCACGCGCAGACCGGGTGACGATGCCACGAACTCGAACGGCACATCTCGGGCGTCGAGGGATTCGAGCAGGAGCCGACGCGATTCGGCAACGTTGTCGGAAAAGGTCGCGGATGGTTCGGTCGACACCGGCACCGGAACGGTGTTGAGGTAGTACCCGATCGACTGCTCGGCATCAGGACCCTGGCGCAGGGTCGCCGGCGTGCCGAAGACGGACCTGTTCGCGGCGCCGTGCGATGCCAACGCCGCAGACAGTGCGGCGTTGAGGAGCATCAGCGGCGTGACACGACTGCGGGCGGCGAATTGTTGTACCTGTTCGACGAGTTGTTTCGGCACAACACATTCGGCTTCCGCCGCCGTCGATGCCGAAGGCCGGCCAGGGCCCGCGTGGTCGTAGGGCAGGTACGGGTACACCACGTGGTCCGCGAGCCGCGTCGTGATCCGCTCGATGAGAGCAGAGTGCCCGCCCGCTGCGGAGTCGAGCACGGACCGTTCCTGGATCGCCCAGTCGGCGAACTGCCGCAGACGTCCCTGACCGTCGGCAAGCTGTTGTCGCGCAGGGACGTCGCCACCCTCCGCCCGCAGAGCGAGGTCGAGATCGGACAGAAAGACGTCGAACGACGTCTCGTCGAACACGATGTGGTGCCCCGCCACCAGCAACCACTGACGACCGGCACTGCGCAGGTGCACGAACTCGACAAGCCACTCCTCCGAGCCGTCCCGTGGCCGTCCGAGGCGCTCACCGGCCGTGCGCGCAACGTCAACCTCCGTGACGTCGACGACGTCGTACGGGACACCGTCGGCGTCGCGTGCGTCACGGATGACCTGGACCAGATCTCCCGCACGCCAGTCGAAGTGAGTCCTGAGCGCTTCGTGGCGCCGCACCACCGACACCACAGCCCGTCGCAGGGTCTCTGCATCAATACCCGGGTCCACCTGTAGCGCATCACCGATGACGTACTGGCTGCTCGGCCCGGTTGCCTGGCCGATCGCCCAGAGCGCCTGCTGGCCATACGAAGCCGGGATATGCGCCGGCCGTTCGCTCTTGCCTGGCTGCGGATGCGCGGCCGGTGCGGCGGTCTTCATCGCTGCGTCCACGGCGGCGCTGAGCTCGGCGATGGTCGGGTGATCGAACACCGACCGCAACGTCAGGTCAGATCCACACCGGTCGTTGAGCAGCGCGACCAGCCGTGTTGCCGTCAGCGAGTGCCCACCGAGGGCGAAGAAGTCGTCGCCGGCGGCCATCGCGACGTCGGCGTCCACACCGAGAACCCCGGCGACAGCCGTCGCGACCACACGTTCTGTATCGGTTTCCAGCTCGCGTCCCCGGCCGCTCGGGACACCCACGTCCACGGCAGGCAGCGACCTGCGGTCCACCTTGCCGTTGGCAGTCGTCGGCAGCACGTCCAGACGCATGAAGACCGACGGGACCATGTGAGCCGGCAACCGGGCGCCGACCCACTCGCGTAGGTGTTCCGCGAACACGTCGTCGGACAGATGCGCACCATCGCCGAGTGCGGTCACGTACCCCGCCAAAGTCACTCCGGCGACCGGATGTTCGACCGGCACCACTGCGGCGGATCCGACCCAGTGGTGGCCGCCCACCACCGCGGCAACCTCACCGGGTTCCACCCGCTGGCCCCGAATCTTCACCTGATCATCGACGCGTCCCAGATACTCCAGAAGGCCATCGGCATTCCATCGGGCCAGATCGCCCGTCCGGTACATGCGACCGCCGGACCCCCGTGGGTCGGCGACAAAGCTCCCGGCCGTCAGTCCTGAGCGGCGGTGGTACCCGCGCGCCAATTGCACGCCCGACACGTACAGTTCGCCGACGACACCTGCCGGCACTCTTCGCAACCACGAATCCAGCACGACGGCAGTGGTGTTGGTGAGCGGACGCCCGATCGGAAGGGTCCCGTCCGAGTAGTCGGCCCCGGGGTCGAACTGGCCGAGTACAACCTCGATTGTCGCCTCGGCCGGTCCGTAGATGTTCCATGCCCGCACACCGAATCTCGTGTGCAGATCACGGGCAAGCGACAACGGCACCGCCTCGCCACCCAGCGACAGAACATTGGGGGCCAGCTCCGTCAGGGTGCCCTGCCGCAGCACCTCCTCCATGAGCGACGGGGTGAAGTCGATCCAGGCGAAGTGGTTGTTGTTCAACAGCTCAGCGATATACGCCGGGTCGGCGAACTGGGTGTCATCCAGATAGTGCACAACACCACCGAAGGCCAGCGGCCAGAACAACTCTGCCGCCGCCGGATCAAAACCGATTGCCGTTCTGGCCATCACGACGTCACCGGGAGCCAGTTCGCAGAGCCCCTGGCGACGACGGAGCAGCTCACCGAACGCCCGGTGCGTGATGTCGACCCCTTTGGGTCGCCCGGTGGTGCCCGAGGTGTACACCACATAGACCGAATCGTCGGCATGCAATCGACGCGAGCGTTCGTCATCGCCGACGGGCGACGGGTCCATGATGTCGATCCGTGACGCCACCGCTGGATCGGCCAGATCAAATGTGTTGGGGTGGGCGTACATCGAACCATCGTCGTCGCGACCGGCGGTGATCAGCACCGCAGCGCCGCTGTCTTCGATCAGGAACCGGATTCGTTCGAGTGGGTAGGCGGGGTCGATGGGGACAAACGCGGCGCCGGCACGCACCACCGCGGCCATTGCAAGGGGCAGTTCCGGGCGCCGGTGGATCAGGACCGCGACACGGTCTCCGACCTCGACGCCGGATCGGATCAGGTGGCGGGCCAGCCGGTTGACACGCTGGTCGAACTGCGCCGAGGTGTAGGTCTGTTCTCCGAAGACCAGCGCAGGTTCCGTCGGACGCTCACCGGCGGCGGCCTGGAGCATGGCGTCCACGGTCGGGTGCCCGGCGGTCAGGTCCTCGACAGCCAGGTTCTCGCTGCGTTCGGCATCCTGCAGCGGCACGAGGCCGAACTCGACAGCGCTCAGCGGCTTGTCCGGAGCGTGGACCATCACGTCGAGGACGGCGGTGAACACGTCGACGAAACGGTCGATGGAGGCCGGTGTGTACAGCTCGGCGGCGTACGAGACACCGCCCGTCAGAATGCCGTTCACCACTTGGAACTCGAGTTCGAGGTCGGCCTTGACGGTCTCGAGAACACCGCCGACCCGCTCGAAATGGGACAGGCCGGCAGGCTGGAGGGTGTCGTCTCTGATCTGTTCGTGCTCGGTCACGAAGTTCAGCAGCACCTGACACAGCGGGTTCGCTCCAGGAATCCGGCCGACGCCTGATGCCGCCACAACCCTGTCGAAAGGGATCAACTGATGGTCGAGAGCTCCCAGCACTGTTTCCCGGGTGGCGCTCAAGAACTCTCTCGGCGTCCACATCGGTTGCAGGCGGTGCCGGACGGCCACGGTGTTGATGAAGTAGCCGACCGTGGACATAACCGCCGCGTCCGGACGTCCCGCGGTCGGCGAGCTGAGCACCATGTCCGAATCGGCCCCCAGCCTGTGCAAGGTCAGAGCGACCGCGGCGTGGACGACCACAAACATCGAGGCATCGGTGTCAGCAGAGAACTGTTGCAGAGCAGCGGTTGTCGCCTCTACGATGACAAGTCCGGTGTGGCCCCCTTCGAAGGTGGGTGTTGCCGGTCGCGGCCGATCGGGTGGAAGGGTGGACAACTCGGGCGCCCCAGCCAGGGTATCGGCCCAGTACTGAGTGCCTCGCTCGAAGGCAACGGTGTCGACGAACTGCTGCTGCCACACCGCGAAGTCTGCATACTGCAAGTCAACCGGAGGCAGAGCCGGTTCCCGACTCTTGCTCAGGGCGCCGTACGCTGCCCAGAGCTCGCTCGCGACCGTGGACATCGACCACTCGTCGACAAACGCATGATGTATCGCAACCGCGAGGATGTGACCGGCATTGTCACGCGGTGCGACGAGCGAGCGGATCGGCATGTCCCTATCGAGAGCGATCGGACTCTGTACCCAGTTCTCCACCGTGTCCCAGTCGGCACTGTCATCCGACCCGTCCAGTTGCAGACGGTGGGTGGTCAGCCACCGGCCCACGGAGTCTGCGGGCTCCACGATCTGGACCAGACCGTGTTCTCCGGCCTCCACCAACCGGGTCCTCAGCGCCTCGTGGCGGCGGACGACCACTTCGAGGGCTTGCTCCCAGGCCGCCTGGTCGAAATGCCCTTCCACGTACCACTTCACCGGCACGACGTACCGGCCGCTCGCTTCCGAGAGGCCTTCGATGGCCCAGAGAGCCTGCTGGCCAGAGGAAGCCGGTATGTGCGCCGGGCGGTTCACGGCCACGAGCCGCGGCAATGCCGAAGCATCACCGGGGCCACCCGCCGCATCCACCGCCCCGGCCAGGCCGGCGATGGTGGGGTGATCGAACACCGAGCGCAACGTCAATCCCCGGTCGCATCGCGCGTTGAGCAACGCGATCAGCCGGGTCGCCAGCAGCGAGTGTCCGCCCAGGACGAAGAAGTCGTCCTCGGCCGACAACCGGACTTCCCCGAGCCCGAGGACATCGGCCACCAGCTTGGCAACGGTGTGTTCGGTTTCGGTCGACAATGGACGGCCACGTCCACCGCTTGCCCCCAGATCGATTGCCGGCAGCGCACTTCGATCCAGCTTCCCGTTCACGGTCACCGGGAGCTCATCGAGCCGAACGAACGCCGAGGGCACCATGTGGGCGGGCAATCGCGACGCTGCCCACTCGCGCAGGTCGTCGTCGAACCCGTCGGTCACCGACGCGACAGCGTGGGCGTCGGACGTCTCGGTGCCGCATTCTGTGTAGTAAGCGGCGAGTACCGTGCCCGACACAGGGTGTTCGACCGCCACCACGGACGCGGACGAGATGTGTGGGTGCGAGCCGAGTACCGCGGCGACCTCACCGGGTTCCACACGCTGGCCCCGGATCTTCACCTGGTCGTCGGCCCGGTCCGAGTACTCCAGGACACCGGCGGTGGTCCACCGGACGAGATCGCCTGTCCGATAGATCCTCTCGCCCGAGCCGGCGGGGTCGGCGACAAACCGGGATGCCGTCAGACCGGGACGCCCACGATAGCCGCGAGCCACCTGGACGCCCGACACGTACAACTCACCGACGACGCCGATGGGTGTCGGTCGCAGCATCGGATCAAGCACCAGCACAGCCGAATTGGCCACGGGAAGACCGATGGGCACCGGACCGTGCCCGTCCGGCGACAACAAGTGTGTGGTCACGTCACCGGTGACCTCGGTGGAGCCGTAGAAGTTCGTCACCGCCGCATCCGGCCACGCGGACGAGAGCTGCTCGACTGTCGGGCAATCCAGTCGCTCACCCGACACCGTCAGTCGGCGCAGGCCGTCCTGTGCCGCACCGGAAGCGGCGATGTTGCGAGCCAGGGACGGGACCATCACCACATCGGTGACACCCGCCCGCGCGCACAGCTCCGACAGTTGGGCGGGGTCTTTCGCCTCATCTGCGGACGCGACGATCAGCCGGCCTCCGACCACAACGATGTGCAGCATCTCGGTGAGTGCGTCGATGAAGCCGAGACCGGATTTGGCAACGCCGACCACATCGTCGCTGTCGCCGATGAGATGGGCGCCCCAGGACAGGCGGTTCACCAGGGAGTGGTGCGACACTTCCACACCCTTGGGTGCACCCGTGGTACCCGAGGTGTAGATCACGTACACCAGGTCACCGGCCAGCAACGGCCGGTTTCGTTCCGACTCCCTGATCGGTTCGCTGGACACCGCAGCGATCGTGTTGAGGGTCAACTCATCTCGGAGGTTCACGAGTCGCCCGCCGCCGGACAGATCGTCCTCGGCACCCGGGAAGTCGGGGCCCAGGGACTCGGGGGCCACCGTGCTCAGGATGGCGGTCGGTGTGCACTCGGCCAGGATGTGGTCCCGGCGTCGCCGGGGATGCTCGGGATCCACCGGGACGTAGACCGCACCCGCGCGGATGATGGCCGCAACACAGATGGGTAACCATTCATCGCGACCACCGATCAGGGCCACTCGGTCACCGACCTCGACACCGGATACGAGCATGTACCGGGCCAGCCGGTTCACCTGCGCGTCGAACTGCGCGTAGGTCATCTCCATACCCCGGTGGACCACCGCGGTCCGGTCGCGGTGGGACTGCGCAGACGCGACCAGCAGCGAATCGACCGTCGTATTCGGCGGTACCTGCAACCAAGGTCCAGCCGAGAGCTGCTTGATCACCGAAGCTTCCGAGGCGCCCACGGTGTTCAGTCGCGCGATCTGTGTGTCTGTCCCCGCTCCGAATGCCTCGAGAACACGGGTGAAGATGTCCAGGATCCTGTGGGCGGAATCGGCGTCCACGCCAGCGGGGTGGTAGGACAACTCGACAGACAATTCGGCGGCGGGAACGACGCGAAGCGTGAGCGGATAGTTCGTCGAATCGCGCCACTGCCGTAGCTCGAGAGAGAGCCCGGTTGCGCGTTGCAGTTCACCCAGCACGGTGTCGTCGTTGACGTAGTTCTCCATCACCACGAGCGTGTCGAACAATGCCGGCATCGCGCTGAGACGGTGGATGTCGGTGAGCGAGACCTGATGACCCTCGATCACCGCCACGTTGAAGGCGTGCACGGTGTCGAGCACTGCATCGATGGTCATGTCGGGTGACACGGTCACGACCGTGGGAATGGTGTTGACGAACATTCCGATGGCGGTGTCGATGCCGTCGATGTCCACGGACCGTCCGGAGACCACCGACCCGAAGACCGTTGTCGCCGAGTTTGTATGGATCTGTAGTGTCAGCGCCCACGCGGCCTGGACGACGGTGTTCAGTGTGATCGATCTGCGCTTGGCGAGGTTCGCGAGTTCCGCGGTCACGGGCGCGGAGAGAACCGTCTCGGCAGTGTCGGGGAAAGACGTGTCGTCCGGTTGCCAACCGCCGGCCACCAGGGTCGGTTCGGTGACCGCGGACAGCGGACCCTGCCAGACGTCGATGGCGTGCTGTGCGTCCGACTCAGCCATCCGGCGCACGAAACGGAAGAACGTGTTGTCCATCTGCGAGGCAACGGTTTCGGGCGCTTGGTAGGCCCGCAGCAGCTCTTGGACGAGCAGTGGGGTTGACCAGCCGTCGAGTACCGCGTGGTGCGATGTGAGGACAAGAACACCCGCTGTGTCGGCGGTGAGCAGCAGCGTCAGACGAATGGGTGAGCCATGCTCCACATCGAAGCCCCGTGCCCGGTCGTCATCGATGAACGTGGCGGCATCGTGTTCCGGATCCGCACTCGCCCTGAGGTCGATCACCGTCAACGGTTCGTCCACGGTCACCGGGACGACGGCGACGGGGGTGCCGTCGTGAGCGGTCCGCACAGCCATCGTCAGCTGTGGATACCTCGTCAACACTGCTCGCCACGCGGCGTCGAGCCTGTCCGGCTGTACCGGGCCGGCAATGTCGCGAACGTGTTGCGCCGTATACAGATCGACGCCGCCGGACGCATTGAGGGCTGAGTGGAAGAGGACACCGCGCTGGGCCGGCGTCAGTGGGTGCACCCCGAGGAGTTCCCCGTGATCGCGCTCCCACGTCGAGATGTCGTCCGTCGACACGTCGACCAGGGGAAAGTCGCTGGGCGAGTGTGTCACAACCGCTTGCGGTGAGGTGGCGTACTCCGCGAGTGCCGCGAGCGCCGCCGTCCATCGGTCGGCAAGTGCACGCACTGCGCCTTCGTCGATGACCGACTCGACGTAGGCGAAATCTGCGTGCAGCTCGACTCCGGAATCGGTGACGACCGCCCTGGCGGTGATGTCGACGACCGCCGGGGCCGGCATCTCGCCGGCCACGTGCAGACCCAATCCCGCTGTCTCCGGGGCGGATTGCCATGGCAATTCACCGCCGACGCCACCAACACCGGCACCTCGGAACTGGCCGAGGTAGTTGAACGCGATCTGCGGGTGGTCCAGGGCGGCGAGCCCAGTCGCCGGTCCGGTGGCGAGGTGGCGAAGAACTCCGTAACCGATGCCCTTGTCGGGTATCGAGGAAAGCGTCTCCTTCACGGTCAGGACTGCATCCAGCGCGCGCTTCCCGTGCAGTCCGCCGGCTTCGGATCGTCCGAGCTCTCTGTGAGGCAGCGGAAGCCGCACCGGGTACCACGATGTGAACCATCCGACTGTTGTCGACAGATCCGCGCCGTCGACGACTCCCTCTTCGCGGCCGTGACCCTCCAGCCCGATGACCATCCCGTCGTGCGACAACTCATCACGATCGGTGAACAACTGGGACAGCGCCGCGGACAGCGCGCCGAGCAAGACGTCGTCGACGGTTCCCGCAGCGATCCGCGGGACGTCGGTCAGTACAGCGGTCGCGGTGCGCGCGGGAATCATCACACTCACGCGTCGCACATGCGCACAGGTGTCACGCTGCGGATCGAGATGGCGATGCCCGAGAACGCCCTCGGTCTGCCCGGCCATCGCCAGCCACCGCGGTCTCTGATGATCGAAAGCGCCTGCGGCGGCCTGGCTTGTCAGCGCCTGGGCCCACGCCACCAGCCCGGTGCCTGCGGTCGACAGGCCGACATCCGGCGTGCGCACATCGGAGGACGACGCGGCAGCCAGGTCGTCGGCGAGAATCCGCCACGAGACCCCGTCCACGACGAGGTGATGGATCACCATGACGAGGCGCCCCGTGGCGCTCGTCGGATCGGTGACCCACCGCGCTCGCCACACCACGCCTGCCGCTGGATCAAGCGCGCCTGCGAGGTCGGTCGCGACTTCTCTCAGGTGCTGCTGCCACTTCTCGGTGCTCCACCGATTGAGCTGCCCATCAATGCGCTCGTCACGATCGAGCCTGTCTGCCGCATCCGCGGCGACGGCACCGACCTCGAGTTGGCGTGCTTCGCCCGACCCGACGACCCGCGCGCGCAATGCCCCGTGGCGTCCGACCACTCGGTCGAGCGCGTCGCAGAGCCGCTCCCACGTCAGACCCTCGGGGGTCACGAACACAAATGTCTGTGCGAATGAATCGAATCCGGGTACATCGATCAGACGATGGGCGATCGGCATCAACGGAGCGAGGCCGCCGTGGCCGCCCGCCGCCGCCTGGTCCGGTCCGAAGACCTCACGGCCATCAACCGCAGGAACAGCCGAGGCCGCGATCGCCGCAACCGTGCGTTGCTCGAACACCATCTTGGCTGTGGTCACCAGTCCTGCGCGCCTGGCTCGCGACACCACCTGGATGGAGACGATGCTGTCGCCACCGAGGGCAAAGAAGTCATCGTCGGCCGACAGCCGGGTCGCCGAATCGAGGCCGAGTACGTCGAGGAAGACGGCGGCGATGATGTGCTCTGCGGCAGTGCCGAGTTCACGCCCGTGGCCGCTGCGCGCGCCGAGATCTATTGCGGGGAGCGCTCGGCGATCGAGTTTGCCGTTCGCTGTCATCGGCAATGCGTCCACCCGGACGAACACCGACGGCACCATGTGAGCGGGCAGCGCAGTCTCGGCCCAGACGCGCAGTGCGGCATCGAGTGGCTGTCCTTCGGAGTCGGACTCGAGCGCCGCGCAATAGTAGGCAGCGAGAACCGTTCCTGCTGCGGCACGTGGGTTCGCGGAGCCACTCGATTCGACACCCCGATCGACGGCGACGACAGCAGCTGCCGTCACATCCGGATGCGATTGCACCGCGGCGGCGACCTCACCCGGTTCGATACGGAATCCGCGGATCTCGACCTGGTCGTCGATGCGGCCCAGATACTCCAGCTCGCCCGCGACGTTCCACCTCGCAAGATCGCCGGTGCGGTACATACGGGTTCCGGACCCGTTCGGGTCGGCGACGAATCTTGTTGCGGTCAGCGACGGACGACCGCGGTATCCGAGACCGACCTGCGGTCCGGCCACATACAGTTCTCCGACGACGCCGATCGGCGTCGTCTGCAGATGAGGGGTGAGGACGTCGGCACGCAGGCCGGGCAGCGCCCGCCCGATGACCGACGCTCCTGCGACATCGCCGTGCGACGACACCACGGTGTGCGTGACGTGCACCGTGGTCTCGGTGATGCCGTACATGTTGATCAACGTCGGCGTGGTCGGGTGGCGATCCAGCCATGGCGCGAGTCTGGCTGCATTCAGTGCCTCGCCGCCGAACACGACCGTTCGCAGTGCGAGGTCTGGGCTGTCCGTCCGGTGCTGTTCGGTGTCGATCAGTGCATAGAACGCTGACGGTGTCTGATTGAGAACGGTGACCCGATGCCTGCGGATCGCATCTCCGATGAGGACCGGATCGCGTAGGACATCCTGGCCGACGACGACAAGCGAAGCCCCGGTGGTCAGTGGCACCCACTGTTCCCAGACGGAGAAGTCGAAGGCGTACGAGTGCAGCAAGATCCACACGTCGTCGGCGCGGAAGTCGAAGTGTGTGGCGGCGTCGAACAATGCGATGACGTTGGCGTGGCTGACCATGACGCCCTTCGGACGACCGGTCGTGCCCGAGGTGTAGATCAGATACGCGGCATCTCCGGGGAGCAGTCTGCGTGTGCGGTCGGCGTCGCCGACCGGTTCCGGCGACACGGTGTCGAGGTCCCGCACCACCGCAGGGTCTGCGACGTCGATGAGCGGCGTCCCCACGACTTCGGCGAACCGCCCGATGTCGAGAGTGTCGCCACAGTTGGTCAGCACTGCACTCGGTGCGGCGTCCTGCAGAAGGAACTCGATCCGGTCGGCTGGATAGTCCGGGTCCACCGGAACGTACACAGCGCCCGCGCGCATGACTGCCGCGAGCATGACGGGCAGCCACTCGTCGCGCGCGGCCATCACCGCGATGCGGTCGCCGGTGCGCACACCCGATGAGAGAAGGTGCCGGGCAATGCGGTTCACCTGCGAATCGAACTGCGCATAGGTGAGGTGCCGATCATCGACGGCCACCGCGACACGCTCCGGATGCTTCCTGGCTGCAGTCTGCAACAGCTCGTCGATCGTCACCTCGCGGCTGACCTCGGGTTGCCCCGACAACCACTCCGACAACAGGTCGGTGTCGACCGGGTCGGCAGGAGCCAGCGCGCGCAGACGATCGTCGGCCGACAGCGACGACAGCCTGCGGACAGCGCTCTCGATCCGTCGCAGATGCACCCGCAGTTCTGATTCGTCGTATCGGGTGGGGTCTGCCTTGAGTTCGAGCGCGAACCCCTTCACCTTGTCGTTGTAGACGAACAGATTGAGGTCGTCGGCCGGCCCGGTGCCGAGTTCCTCGGTGACCGCGACCGTTCCCGCGAAATCGGCGTGGTAGTCGAACACATGCAGATTGATCTGCGAGAGAGCAGGTTTGACGCCGTCGGACACCTGGGCGAGGCGCTCACCCCGGTAACGCTGATGGCGGCGCACGCCGCCGAGTGCGGCCGCCGCACGGGTGATCCACTCGCCCACGTTGTCGTGTGGATCGATCTCCAGCGACAAGGGCAAAACGTTCACCTGCATCATCGGGGTACGCAGGCCCACCCCGCGCCGCGCCATCATCGGGATTCCGATGGTCGCCTTGGTACTGCCCGACCGATTCGAGTCGTACCAGGCCCAGAGGGCGATCATCGCCTCACCCCAGGTGGCGCCGACCGATCGAGCCAGTTGGTCGACCCTGTCGATGACCTCCCGGTCGATCGACACGGACACACCGATGGGCATGTTCTCGCTCGGCGACGCCGGCACCAGCGACGCTGCGGAATCTGCCTGCGATTCGGCGAAGGCACTCCAGTACTCACCATCGCGCTCGGCGACATCGCTGCGCTCGTATTCGTCCTCGGCCGTGATCATCTCGGCCACGGTGCCGAACGTCGACTCCGGTACGGCCGCACCCCGCGACAGCGCGGTGTACACCTGCGCCACCCGACGGGTCAGCAACGACAGCCCGTACGCATCGAGCAGTATGTGGTGCGCCTTGAACTCCCAGACGATCTGCCCATCGTCGAGCGACCACACCGTGGCGGCGAACAGGGGACCCTCGGCGAGGGGTAGCGCCTCGGACATCCGCGTGCGCGCCTGTGCCCGAAGTGAATCGGCGGTGCCCACGTGGTTGCGCACCGCGATCGACGGCGGGGCAGCCGGCACCTGGATCGACTGCAGCGGTCCCTGCGGCCCGGTGTCGAAACGGCACCACAGGACGTCGGCGTCGTGAACGGCGATGCCCACGGCGCGAGCCAGGATTTCGCTATCGCACCCCGCGGGCAGCCACAGGAGCTGCCCGATCGAGAACACCGGCGACCGAGGCGCCAATTCCTGAGCGAACCACACGCCCCATTGCGCACCCGAGAGCCTCATGCCACGTCCCATCGCCAAACCACATTCCCTTGCGCTCGCCGATGCGAGACGGTCGTCGATCGTGTCTAACGGCTCGACAACTGATCGGTCGCGCCCGGAACCGGTTGCGCCGGATCATTTCCCAGCGCCACGATCGCGTTGTCCGAGTCGACGTGGACGACCTTGGGTTCATGCACGATGACCTCGGCCTCGTCGAGTTGCAGGAACGACATGATGATCACCAGGTCACCCGGGTTCACCAGATGAGCCGCTGCCCCGTTGATGCAGATGACCCCTGAACCGGCGGCGCCGGTGATCACGTAGGTCTCCAGTCTCGCGCCGTTCGTGACGTCGACGACCTGAACCTTTTCGCCTTCCACGAGATCGGCGGCCTTCATCAAAGTCTCGTCGACCGTGATGGAGCCGACGTAATGCAGGTCGGCCTGAGTGACTGTGGCGCGGTGGATCTTACCGTTCACCAGAGTGCGGAGCATGTTTTGTGTCCTCGGTTCGTCAGATGCTGTGAGTTGTTCAGGGAGAAACGCTGTGGCGTGCCCGCGAATCCGTGGCATCCGAATTCGTGGCGTCCGCGTCCATGGCGTCACGCAGGCTCTTCGGCCGCATGTCCGTCCAATGCTCGTCGACGTAGTCGAGGCATTCCTGCCGGCCGGCGTGACCGTTCGCTCCGTGGACGATTCGCCAGCCCTGCGGTACCTCCGCGAACGTCGGCCACAGTGAGTACTGTTCTTCATCGTTCACGAGCACATAGAATGTGCCCTCGTCATCATCAAAGGGGTTGGTAGACAAAGTCGCCTTCTCTCTGCTCGCTCGATTCAGAAGTGATGTGGACGGTGGCCTCCGCCTCGGTTCGCCTGACCGAGGCGACGATCGAGTCCACCAGCTCTCCCGAACGCACTGCCAGGTTCGACAGCAGGGTCGACGTGAGGCCGTGGGTGTGCTCGGTGTTGCCTTGCAGGTAGATCCCGCCCTTGATGCGTCCGCTGGTGGTCACCCGGTATTGACGGTCCACGACGGGGCGACCCTTGTCGTCCACATCGCAGGCCGCTGCCAGCGGGCCGAGCAGCTCGGCGAGACTGACCGGTTCGAAACCTGTCGCGAAGATGACTGCGTCACAGCTGAACTCGTCGACGCCCTGCGACGGTCGATGCCGGATCTGCACGGCTACTCCGTCATCCGTCTCGACCAGCGAGCTGACCTCCGACGCACCGCGTACGAACAACCTCCGGCGCCCTGACACCCGCTCCCCGTACTCGCGGCGGTACAGTTCCTCGATCAGCGGTGGATCCACTGCCGAATAGTTGGTTCCACGGTGATAGCTGAGCAGTTGCGCGCGGAGTTCGTCGGACGACTGATGGAAGTCGACAACAGCGTCCGGATCGAAGATCCGGTTGGCGTAGGGACTGTCGTCGGCAGGCGTGTACCCGTATTTACCGAAGACCGCATGGATCTCGGATTCCGGATACGTCTCGTGCAGATAAGCGGCCACCTCTGCAGCACTCTGTCCGGCACCCACCACGATCAGTCTCTGGTGGCGCATGCGCGGCAGTTCCCGGAGGTGCTCGAGCAAGCGGTGGTTGTGGAACACACGCGCGCTCTGCGTGACACCCGCGGGCACCTTGGAACGCAGGCCGCCGGCGAGGACCACGTTGTGCCCGCGCACCGGAACCGAACCCGGCACCTGGACCTCGAACACGTCGCCGGTCCAGTTCACCGAGCTGACCTCGGTCCCGTAGGCGATGGGCAGCGTCACCTTGGCGGCCGCCCATTCGAGGTAGTCGTGGAACTCGAGCCGGGTGGGAAAGAAGCTCTGCTGGTTGATGAAGTCCGTCAGCCTGCCACGCTCGGACAGGTACTTCAGGAATGAGTAGGGACTGCAGACGTCCCGTTGGGTGGCAAGGTCTTTGAGGAACGAGATCTGCATCGTGGTGCCGGGGATCAACATGCCCCGGTGCCAGCCGAACCGCTGCTGTTTCTCCACGAACTTCGCCGTCAGGCGGTCTGCCGGACGGGCCCGGTCGTTGTACTCCTCGATCGCGATCGCCAGCGCGAGGTTCGCCGGTCCGAAACCGACGCCCACCACATCGAACGGAGCACTCTCCTCATCGGTGGTCATGAAGCGACTCCTCCTGCCGGGCTCCCAGCGGAACCGACAACTCGAACGATCATTGGGAACACGACCTCACATCTCACTCTGGTAAGTATAGGCTAACTTAAGTAGAAGGTGAAGTCAGCGTGCGCGTTGGTGGCGTTTGCTGACCTTGCCCACCGCGGTACGTTCGAACTCGTCGACCAGTTCCACGACGTCCGGGATCTTGTACGCGGCAAGACCTTTGTCGGTGAGGAATCTCCTGATGGCCGGGAGCGACAGCGTCGACCTGTCACTTCCCTCCCGTGGGATGACAAACGCTTTGGTGCGCTCCCCCAGCAGCTCGTCGGGCACTCCGACCACCGACACATCGTGAACCGATTCCGATGTCAGGAGGACGTTTTCGACCTCTTCAGGTGCGATCTTCTCTCCGCCCCGGTTGATCTGGTCCTTGGACCGCCCCACCACCGTGAGGTAGCCGCGCTCGTCCGCGCGGACTATATCGCCCGTTCGATAGAACCCGTCGGCGGTGAAGTTGGCGGCGTTGTGCTCGGGCGCGCGGTAGTAACCGCGGATGGTCGACGGTCCGCGCGTCAGCAGATGGCCGGAGGTGCCGAGGGGCACCTCATGTCCCTCGTCGTCCACCACCAGCACCTCATCGGCCTCCAGCGTCGGGCGGCCTTGCCGGGTGGTGATCGTCTCTTCGTCCTCGTCGAGCCCGGTGAAGGTGGTGAGCCCTTCGGCCATCCCGAAGCTCTGCTGCACGGTCGCACCGAGCTCCGAACGCACCCGGCGGGCGGCCTCTGCACTGAACTTGGCCCCACCCACCCGTAGGACCTTCAGAGTGCGCAGGTCATACCGGCGTTTGAGCGACGAATTGAGCCACACGAGCGCGAGCGGTGGGACCACCGACACGTCGGTCACGCCGTGCTGCTCGATCAGAGGGAACGTGACGTCGGGACTTCCGTTCGGGGCGGGCACCACGGTGCCGCCTTTGTAGAGCACCCCGAGGAACCCCGGCGAGCGCATCGCAAAGCTGTGGCACATCGGCAGGACCACCAGTTGGACGGTGCCATCGGTGATCCCGCCGATGTCCGCACTGGCCCGGACGGAGGCCAGGTAGTCCTCGTGGGTGTGGGGAATCACCTTGGGCTGACCGGTGGTACCGCCCGACAATTGCAAGAAGGCGACGTCCGACGGCAGGGACCTGCGTCGGTGCACCGACAGTCCGCGCGAAAGCAATTGCTCCACATCATCACCCGCGCCGTCCTCGGACAAGACGACGGTGTGGAGCCGGCCCGCCGACGACTGTCTCAGCTCTCTCGCCAGTGACCCGAAGTCGTTGCCGGCGTGGGATTCGACGGTGACATAGGCGACCGCCTCGGTGAACCCTACGAAGTACTCGATCTCATGCCTGCGCAGCGCGGCAAGGGCAAGGACGGGAACCGCCCCCAGCTCGAACAGAGAGAACAGGATCGGCAGGTAGTCGGGCACGTTCGGCAGGTGCACCACCACACGGTCGCCACGGCCGACACCGAGAGCTTCGAAACCCGCCGCGAACGCCAGCGTCCGCTCCCCGAGCTCGCGATAGGTCATCCGGGTGTCTCCGGCGATGACCGCGATCTGATCGGGCGACCGTTCGATCGTCTCGAACAACATCTCGGACAGCGTCTGATCGGTCCAGTAACCCTCGTCGCGGTACCGGGCGGCAAAGTCGGCAGGATATGGCACGACCCCGTCCAGTTCCAACGGTCGCAACCCGCTCACAGCGAACCCACCTGCGCCGAAAGACGTTGCACACCATCGTCTGTCCAGGTGGAGGACGGGGTGTTCGCCTGTGTTCCCAGCTCATCGATGAACTCGCCGAGCGCTACTGCCCCGGCCCTGGCCACCTCGTGCGGATCGCGTTCGCGATAGCCAGGATTGAAGATCTCGAGCGAGAGGGGCCCGTCATACCCCGATGCCAGGACGGTGCCGATCGGGGCGAGGAGATCCATCTGCCCCTCACCGGGGAAACAGCGATGCCCACGGCTCCATTGCATGAGGTCCATGGAAAGCAAAGGCGCATCGGCCAGTTGGAGAAATCCCACCGAGCCGGCTGGGAGTTCGGACAACATGCCGATGTCCTCACCCCGGGCGATCAGGTGGAACGTGTCGACCACCAGGGTCAGGTTCGGATGATCGGCGCGCTGCAGCACTTCCCAGGCATCTGCGACCCGGCTGATGTGGGTACCCCATGCCAGAGCTTCGAACATCACCGTCACGCCGTGCTCGGCGGCCACGTCGCCCAGCGCCGCCAGCTGTGCCACCGACAGGTCACGGCTGCTGTCGGCGTCATCATCGGTGTTGGAGACCACGAGTATGGAGTCGGCACCGATCTCCCGCATCACCTCCAGCTCCCGTCGAAAACGAGCTTGCACAGCACCGAACTCGTCGTGCGACACGCCTTCGGCTCGCCGGAACGGCTGATACAGGTCGATGGACAATCCGAGGTCCGCACAGCGGCGAGCACATTCGCCCGGGGACATCGCCGACTCCCGAAGGTCGGCATCCAACAACTCGATACCGTTGAACCCGGCAGCGGCAATCGCATCGATCTTCTCCTCCAGGCCGCCGCCGAGAGACACCGTTGCCATGCACATCTTCATGAGACAACGCCCTGGCCGGCGTCGTCAGCACTCGTCTCGGCTTCCGCCGACACGAGACCCGACAGCAGGACCTCGATCCACGTGCCGACCACCGGATCGGAGGCGAGCACGGGAAAGTCGACGTGGGCCGAGCCCGCGCTGCGCCACTTCTCCACCAACGACATCAGCCGGATCGAATCAAGACCGGCGTCAAGGAGATCCAGGTCGTGCGTGACCTCGGCGGGAGCCATGCCGAGAGCTCCCGCGATGTCGGCAACGATCTGCTCCTCCGACAAACTCGTGGACACATCTTGCTGACTCAACTGCAGCTCCTCACTCGCGATGTCGGGGCGAAACGCCACCGGGACAACGGCATTGCCGCCATGTCAGGCGCGAGAAGTCGCAATCGACTCCGACGATGGGGCGACACATCGTACCGCCGCGCTTGCAACTAAGCCTATACTTATCTGGCGAGTTATGGAAGCGTGCGAAAATGTGAGGTGGGCCAAGCTCAGCTCTGCGTGCGGCCCCGAGACCAAGCCCTCCAGAGGTTGCCGTAACGGCCTCCGAGCGAGACGAGTTCGGCGTGTGTGCCCACTTCGACGATCCGTCCGCGTTCCATGAAGACGATGCGGTCGGCGCGAGCCGCCTGGCTCAGGCGATGCGCCACAATGAGTGCCGAGCGTCCACGCAGGGCCGCTTCCGCCGAGGCCTCGAGGACACCCGCACCTGCGCTGCCGGCGTCGGCGGTCGCCTCGTCGAGTATCGCCATCTCGGGGTCGAGCAGAACGATCCGGGCCAGGGCCAGTTGTTGCGACTGCATCGGTGTGAGGTGGTGCCCTTGCTCGCCGACAACCGTCTCGATGCCATCGGGCAGCGCACGTACCCACGGACCCGCATCGACGAGATCCAGTGCGGCCCAGAGCTGATCATCGTCGGCGTCCGGCGCGGCGATTCGAAGGTCCGATGCCAGCGTTCCGCTGAAGACGTGCACCTCCTGGGTGACCAGCGCAGTCGAACGCGCCAGTTCGGTGCGGTCGATGGACGTGATGTCCCTGCCACCCAACAGCACACGTCCCTCGGACGGCATGTGGATACCGGCGACGATGGTGGCCAGTGTTGTCTTCCCGGCGCCCGATGATCCCACCACGGCGATGTGTTCTCCCGCCGCGATCGACAGCGAGATGTCGTGCAGCACCTCGTGCTCCGGCGAATACGAATAGCTGACGTTGCGGATCTCGACCAGTGGCGCCCCCGGCGCAGGCCGGGCCGGCTTGGTGTCGACGGCCGTCGAGGTGGTCGCCGCGCGGTCCGCCTCCTCGATCACGCCCACGATGCGACCGAGAGCGGCTGCGCCGGACTGCAGGTCGTTCACCAGCAACATGACCCGTCCGATGGGGTCGAACAACAACAGGAAATAGAGCATGGCTGCGGTCACTGCGCCGACGGTGAGCGAGTCCGACCCGACCAGCACGAACCCGATGATCAAAATGGTTGTCATGCCGACGAACTCGCCCAGGTTGATGCGGGCGCCGAGTCGGTTCTGCAGCACGATCGCACGCATGAACCAGCGGACCACCGACCAGGAATGACGCTCGATCCGGCCGTTCAGCGACTGCGACAACTCGAATGCGTGCACGGTGTCCAACCCGCGGATCGAGCCGAGTACGTGATGGGCCCGCTCGGCGGTGGCAGCCCGTTCCGCGGCAAACATCGCGGGTGCCTTCTTCAGGAACATCCGCACACCGTTCACATAGACCGGCATGACCACCACGAGAACCAGCAGGAAACGCCAATCCAGCACCGCCAGGCCGACGAACGTCACGGCGATGGTGAAAGTGGCAGTGAGAAGGGCGGGTACCACCGATCCGATGGCCTGGCTCACGGTGCTGACATCGTCGGTGGCCCTCGACACCAGGTCACCACTGCCGGCGGCCTCCACGCGCGCAAGCGGCAGCCGTAGCGAGGCGGCCAGCATGGTCTCTCGCAGATGCGCCAGAATCGTCTCGAAGATCCTCGCGGACAAACGGACTCCGAGTCCGGCGAGCACCGCGGCACCCACCGCCGAAGCGGCCATGACCCCGGCCAGGCGCCAAATCTCGCCGGTGGCGCCACCTTCGTCGGCGATGTCGACGATCTCCCCGAGGGCTCTCGGCGTGACGAGCCCCAGTGCTGCTGCAGCCGTCATGATTCCGGCGAGCAGCACGAGGGGCCAGATCTGTTTACGCACCTCGACGCCCAGGTAGCCCATCGTGGTGCGAAAGTTCGCAATCGCGAGTTTCTCCGTCGAGACTTCTGGTGTGGCATCCCCGGTTTTGGCGCTCATCGGCCGGCCCCGGTGGATCCGGCGGGCAGCAGGCCCGCGCCGGCCAGATCGCCCTGGTAGACCAGTGACCCACCGGAGATGATCACCACGTGTTCGGCCGCTTCGAGGAACGCCGGCGAGTTGGTGAACACCACCGTGCTCAGACCCTCACGGGTGAGGTGGAGCCGCCGCGCGACGGTGGCCTCGGTGACCGAATCCACTGCTGTGGTGGGGTCGTTGAGGATCAGTACCTTCGACTCCGCGGCCAACGCGCGGGCCAGACCCACACGTTGGCGCTGCCCGCCCGAGAGCATGCGGCCGGCCTCGCCCACCGGGGTGTCGAGGCCCGCGGGCAACACCTCGACGACGTCGTCGCAGGCGGCCGCGAAGATCGCGCGGGTGACGCGGGAATCACGATCAGCGGCATCGTCGTCCACACCGGCCTCGATGTTCTCGAGCACCGAACCCTCGAAGAGATCCGCAGAGTGCGGCACTGCTCGCACCAGCTGATGTACGACGTCGTGGCCGAGGTCGAACAGGTCGACATCACCCAGCCTCACGACGCCGGACTCGGGTGCCTTCTTGCGTGCGAGAACGGCGACGAGTGCTTCGGTTTCCTCAGGGGCGCAGACAATCGCGACCAGTCCCGCCGGGGGCAGTTCGAGGGTCAATCCGGCGACCGGCCCGGCCGTCATATCGTCGAAGGACAACGGACCTTCGGCGTTCCGGACGGACCCGGACTCGATCGCCGATTCGGCCTGCAACACCGACAGCACACGTTTCGCGCAGGGAACCGCACTGTTCCAGAGGGCGCCGAAGTTGGTACCCAGTGCGTTCAGTGGCCCCATCACGAATTGGGTGAGTCCGACTACCGTGATCAATTCCCCGAAGCTGATCTGTCCTTCGACTGCCATCAGACCTGCCGCGATTCCCACTCCCACAACAAACAAGGCGGAGACCATCTGCATCACGCCGATGTAAGTGCCCTGCGATCCGGCAGCGCGGATCGCACCGACGCGCGCACGACTGCTGGCCATCCGGTACCGCCGGCCGGCCTCGGGTTCGGCACCAAGTCCCTTGACGATCCGCAATCCGGCGACCAGATCTGCGGCCGTGCCCGCTGCGTCGCCGGCGAGTTCTTGTTCGTGCTCGGTCCGCGCCCGCAGCGGTCCACCCGCCAGGTCGAGAATCCACAGGAGGGTCGGCGCCCCGAGAAGGATCGCCAGTCCGAGCGGCCAGGAGATGAACAGCAGGACGGCGCCCGCCACGATGACCGCGGCGAGCTCCCCGATGGGGAAGACGGCGATGAACACAGCGCTCGACAATCGCATCACGTCGGAGGTGGCGATGTTGAGGGAGACGCCCGGCAGTCGTGCCGGGCCGGCCATCCCCCGAGGGTCGAGCAGACGATCGGTGACCCGCATCCGGAACTGGTGCTCCACCAGACCGTGCGCGTACATCGTCAGACGCTCACCGAACCGCCAGGTGTGCGACAGCAGGAGGAATACAGCGGCCAGTGCGACAACCCAGGCGATGAGTGACCCGACATCGCCGGTGGACACCGCGCGGTCGATCGCCAATCCCATGACCACCGGCACCAGCGCTTCACCGACGAAGTGCCCGACCATCAGGATCATGCCCGGCAGTGTGTACTTCCCGGCCCCGAAGATGGTGCGGATGACCAACGTTTTCGGTGTGGTGTCGGCATCGACTCGGATCTGCTTGCTGCGCACCGGCTCTGCGGGCGGCACGAAGAACACCGGGAGCCGCGAGCCGGTGTCGATCGTGAGCCGATCGGACCGCCCAGAGTTCAACACATGATTAGGCTATCCTACCTTCGGGCGCCCGAGCGACTCCCCTGCCGATAATTTTAGGGCGCCCTAAGTAGCCGCGACCACCCTAGGAACGCCCCATCGACGGCGGCCGTGCCACGTCCACCAGGTCGGCGACCAGCGCAGAGAACTCCTCGATCTGATCGATCACATCCGACCGCAGTTCCGCCATGTCTTCTTCGGACATCGCCGACGCACCGGGCTTGCTCGCGGCGATCAGCAACTCGAGGTTCGTCCGCAACGAGGTGAGCGGGGTCCGGAGCTCGTGGCCGGCGTCGGCGATCAGCTGAGACTGCCGATCACGCGAATCCGACAACGCGGCCAGCATCATGTTGAACGTGGAGGCGAGGCCGGCCAGCTCGTCGTTCCCGGCCACCTGGATCGGGCGGAGATCATCGGTTCGGGCGACCCGTTCAGATGCTCGTATCAGTCGGTCGACCGGCCGAAGGCCTGCCTGCGCGACCGTTGTGCCCGCCACCCCGGCCAGGATGGCGCCGCACCCGCCGATGATGCCGAACACCCAGGCGAGCCGGGTCAGCACCGCATGCGTGGAGGTCAGGTCTTTGGAGAGGACCAGCGTGACCCCATCGGTGAGCCTCTGGGCGAGAACGCGATGACCGTCGACATTCGACAGCGACGATTCCTGTTTGCCCTCGATCACATCGCGTTGACCGGGCCCGATCGGAATGGGACCGGTTCGAACGGTCAGCCCGTTCTGCAGCACGAGTCCGAAGTAGATGCCGTTGTCGCCGTACCGGATCGTCTGCGCGACCATCTCCAGAGATGCCTGGTCCTCGACTTCGATCCCCTGGTTCACCCAGGTCGTCACCGACTGAGCCCGCGACTTCAGGTTGTCGTCGACACGTTCGTTCAGCCCGTCGCTGACCACCAGGTAAGCGGCCAGGGCCATCACCGCGGCGGCCACCGCCACAACTGCCCCAGCCAGCACGGTTATCTGCCAGCGCAACGAACGTCGGGGCGCGCGCCCGGCGCCGCGACGACGCACGGCGGTTCGACGCGCGAGGCGACGCAACGGACTGACGATCACGATCCCAGTGTGGTCCACGAAGGTAAGAGGGGACTGAACCTTCCTCGCACGAGGGTCCATCACTCCTTCGGCGGAATAAAACTCATCACCCCTGGCTTTGGATTACCAAAGCCAGATCCCGACAGCAGAAAAGAGTACAAACATGTCCGTCGACTTCGAAGGTGCAGTGGTCCTGGTGACCGGAGCCAACGGCGGCCTGGGCCGCGAGTTCGTGGAGCAGGCGCTCGACCGCGGGGCCGCGAAGGTCTATGCCTCTGCCCGCAGTCCGCGCGAGTGGCCCGACAATTGCATCGTCCCCATCGCACTCGACGTCACCGACGACCGCTCCATCCGAGCTGCCGCCGAACTCGCGAGCGACACCACGATCGTGATCAACAACGCCGGAATCCTGGGTGGCGACAATCTGAGCACCACATCGATCGAGACCATCCGCGCGACCTTCGAGGTCAACTTCTTCGGCGCCATCCAGGTGGTGCGAACATTCGCGCCGGTTCTGGCCGCGAACGGCGGAGGAGCATTCCTCGACGTGCACTCGGTACTGAGCTGGATCGGACTCGCCGCGGACTACAGCGCGTCCAAGGCCGCGTTCTGGTCGGCGACCAACTCGTTCCGGATCGAACTCGCGGCGCAGGGAACGCACGTGATGGGGCTGCACCTCGGCTACACCGACACCCCGATGACCGCCGCGGTAGACGCGGAGAAGAACGATCCCGCCGACATCGTCCGGCTCGCGTACGACGGGCTCGCGGCGGGCGATTACGAGGTGATCGCCGACGAGATCAGCGCGAACGTCAAGGCCGGTCTGTCGGCCGGCATCGAGACGCTCTATCCCCAGCTCGTCAACTAGTGAGCAGCACGTGCGCGGCGTGCGAGTTCCACCGTGGCCGAACGCAATTCGTCGATCGAGTTGATCGGCGATGCGTACCCCGCGCGGGTGTAGGCCACGCCTCGCGGCGTGGTGACGCGTAGATCGAGTCCGTAGCGGTCGGCGCCGGTGCAGGTCACCTCGGTGGTGTCGGGGAAACCACCGAGTGTCTGGGCCATGGCGAGCAGGGAGTCGCGGTGGTCGTTGTTGAGGTGGTCGATCGCGCCGGCCGCCTTGGGGATCACCGGGTCGGGTGACGCTGCGGCATAGGCCTCGGCGGATGCCGAGTCCATGCGGCCGTACCCACCTACCCACCGCACGCGCTCGACGCGCAACACCCAGAGGGAGAAATCGCTGTAGTCGACGTAGTACTTCGCAGCGGGCACCCCGTCCAGGTGCGCCTGGCGGGCTGCCGCGTACTCGGCCTCGCTCGGCTTCTCCACATGACCGGCCAGCGTGATGCGGGCGCTGGCCAACGGGTCCGCCTCGGCGTTGGGTGTCACCACCGCGATGCTGGCCCGGGGATTGCCCGCGAGATTGCGGCCGTGTTCGGCCATGTGCGAGACACACAGAACCGGCGACCCGTCGAGCAGACCGTAGGTGATGAACGATGCCCACGGGTCGCCGTCTGCGGTGAGGCTGGCGAGCGTACCGATGTTCGTCGACGCCACGAGCGTTCGCGCTTCCTCTGCCGCGGACGGCCGCGTGGTGTCGGCGATGTCCGCCAGCGGAGGTGGCACAGAGGGAGCGTCGCCGGGGTCACCGTGATCGAGAGCCATACGCCGAACGCTACTCGAACGGACCCTGACCGGGTCAACCCTTGATGACCTGCAGCGTCACGCGCTGTTTTCCAGACCCGAACTCCCCGCTGGGCGGGGTGGTGCCATCCCTCGCCTCACGGCAGACTCGAACGGTATGACAGACGCACCGCTTCCGATGCTTGCCACCCTCGGCACGCCGCCCGCTGGTTCCGGCTGGGCATACGAGATGAAGTGGGACGGGCAGAGGGCAATCGCGGTTGTCGACTCGGCCTCGGCGCGTCTCGTCAGCCGCAATGGCAACAACGTCTCCGGCAGTTTTCCCGAACTCGTCGACGCACTGCCCGGAGCCGTGGCCGGCCACCCGGTTGTGCTCGACGGCGAGATCGTTGCGTTGGATGACACAGGCCGACCGTCGTTCGCGCGCCTTCAGCAACGTATGCACGTACTCAAACCGAGCGCACAACTCCGCAAGGATGTGCCCACGACCTTCTACGTGTTCGACATCCTCGAGCTCGACGGCGACGACGTCGCGAGCCTGCCCTACCTCACGCGGCGCCGACTACTCGACGACCTCGGGCTGGAATCGAAACGGGTTCGCGTTCCACCCATCTGGACCGACACCGACGGCAAGACAATGCTCGACATCGCCCGCCAGAACGGCCTTGAGGGGGTGGTGGCCAAGAAGACCGATTCGGTGTACAGACCAGGCCGCAGGTCACCCGCCTGGATCAAGACCCCGCTGCGCAGCAACACCGAAGTGGTTGTCGGCGGATGGGTTCCAGGGTCTGGCGCCGCTTCGGGTGGAATCGGCTCGCTGCTACTGGGCGCTCACAACGCAGACGGCGAACTCGTCTACATCGGCCACGTGGGTACAGGATTCTCTTCTGCGATGCGGCGAGAACTACTCGAGATGCTCACCGCGATAGAGACATCAACTCCGCCGTTCGCCCAGACTCCCCCACGGGCCATCGCCAAAGACGCTCGCTGGGTGACGCCGACATACGTCGGAGATGTCGAGTACCGCGAGTTCACCGGCAAACTCCGCCACCCCAGCTGGAAAGGATTGCGCGACGACAAGTCACCCGCCGACGTCGACTGGCCAGGCGACCACTGAACCCCCTACGTCGACTACCCCTGCCGGGCCTTGAACCGCGGGTTCCCCTTGTTGATCACAAAGATCTTGCCGCGACGGCGCACGACCTGCGAGCCGGGCTGGTTCTTCAACGACTTGAGTGATGCACGGACCTTCACGGTGCTCCAATGTCCATGCGCGGCAGGGTGTCCTGCTGCGCGCCTTATACGCGACCGGCTTTCGGTGCATTCAGGACACTACCTGCCCGGCGAACTAATGACAATCGTTGTCATTAGACTACATGCCATGGATGGTCTGGTGGGTACAAGAGTCGAGCGCGCACGGGCAGTCCACGATGCCCTCACCGACTCGGGCCCTCCCGTGTCGCCGATCCGGCTGTCCGAGGGCGACGGGGTGATCACGCTGAGTGAACCCTCCGACGCGCCATCGGTTCCGATCGACGGCGTCCTCCGCGACCGGCGCTCGCGGTACAGCTACGGCCCGCTCGGCCACCCAGACCTGTCGGCGTTGCTGCGGTGGGCGCTAGGTCCACAGCGCACCGTGCGAACCGGCGACGGCGAGGAGCGCTTGTTGACTTTCCATCCCAGCGCCGGTGGCCTACCGTCGACCACCGCTTACGTGGTTGCGCTGCAAACACTCGACGAGATACCCGTGGGTGTGTACGAGTTCGACCGCGTCCACCACCGGTTGCTCCGGCGCAGAACAGGCGATGTACGCGGCGCACTCGCACAGGGTCTCGTTCAACCGCAGTTCGCCCGACGCGCTCCGGTTGTCGTCATTCTCGTCGGTGAACTCGACGCGACACTGACCAAATATTCCGAGCGGCACTATCGCACCTTGCATGTCGATGCCGGCTTCGCTGCAGCACACCTGTACCTCATCGCCACCGCACTCGACCTCGCCTGCTGTGCGATATCCGGGTTCTATGACAACCAGATCAGCGAGATGCTCTCGTTGCAGCGCAGCCAGGTCCCACTACTCGCCTTTGCCGTGGGCGCTCGGTGTGAGGTCGACGAGCAGCGGCAGGCGGGCGACCCCCATCCGCCAGCCGACGAAGGCTGAACACAGCAGGGCAACCGCGCCGGCGGACACCGCCACACCGACACCGCCGACCTGCGCCACCGCCCCACCCATCGCAGCGCCGAACGGCGTACCGCCCATGGCGATCATTCGCGCCGTCGTATTCACCCGCGACTGCAACTCGTCGGGCGTGATCGATTGCCGCACAACGATTCCGTTGACGATGATCATCGTGTTGGCAGCCTGGTACACAACCAGGGTCACCAGCGAGACGACAAACCAGGGCGTCTGTGCCCACAGCAGCATCGCCCCGGCGGACACGGCGATTCCGGTGAGGGTGATCTTCCCGGTGTCCACGACACGCTGGATCTTTGCGCTGACGAGGCTGATGAGGAACGCCCCCAGCGCGGTGGCCGCATACAAAGCACCCAGTCGGGCGTCGCCGTCACCCAGGCCCAGTCGCCGGACACCCACCACCACCATCAGTCCGACCACCACGCCGTTGGCGAGGCTCACACCGATTCCCACCAGAGTCAATGCGCGCACCACCGGCTGCTGCCAGATGTACCGCAACCCCTCACCTATCTGGTCCGAGATACGACGGCCCGGAACGGCTTCGACGGCGTTCGGGGGAATCGCGATGGTGGCGGTGAGTGCCGCCGCAGACAGATAGCAGCATGCATCGATCGCGATCGCACCGGCGGGACTGAGCGCAGTGGCCGCCACACCACCCAGCAACGGTCCGGCAATCCCGATGACGGTACCCACGGACACCAATGTTCCTGTGGCGTCGGCTATCCGGTCCCGCCCGACCAGAGCGGGCACCACCCCGAACGACGCCGCATCGTAGAACACGAACAGCGTGGACACGAGGAAGGCAACGGTAAGGGCGTGCACGATCAGGACGTCCCCAGCGACATTCGCCAGCGGAATCGACGCCAGCGCCACTGCACTCAGCATCTGGGCGACAACAAGGATGGACTTGCGGTCGAACCGGTCCGCCACCGCGCCGGCGAAGAGCCCGAACAGCAGATAGGGCAGCGACTCGACGGCAAACGTCACACCGGACAGCAGTGCCGAGCCGCTCTGCTGGTAGACGAGAAGAGGCAGCGCCACCAGCGTGACGGCGTTGCCCGCCCAGCAGATCGCGCGCGCGACCACGAATGTGCGAAACGGGTTCATAAGCTCGGAGGGGCCACCAGCAGCAACGAGTTCGGGTCATCCGGATCGCAGCCCGTCGCCTCTGCGCGCGCGATCTCCCGCCACCGCGGCAGACCGAAGTAGGGGAACCCCGCCGGGGCGTTCGGGATCAACCCGGCGGCGCACACCCTCGCCACCCGCAGCGGCGTCAATGCGATGTCGGGCGTGGTGATGTCGCAGACAACGACCTGGTGGCCGGCGGCTCGCAGTCGGTGCTCGAGATCCGAGAGGTCGCCGGTGGGCAGTTCGTCGATACCCACCGTGGTGGCCGGTTCGGTGAAGCGCGGCAGCAACGCTTCCTGCGTCAGCGGATCCAGCCACACCTGCGCCTGCGCCCCGAGATCGCGGACATGCTCACTCCGCACACCGGCGGCATCGAGGTAGCTGCGGTCCGCCCGATGGTCCAGATACAACCCGCGGGAGAGCACCCCGGCCTCCATGGAGCCGAACACCCAGCCGTCGGGCTCCAGCAGGCCCCGCGTGAACACCCAGCTGTGAATGGCTTCGAGTACCGCCTTCCGGGCGGTCTCGGCCGGGTCGAGCTTGGCGGAGAAACCCCCCGCCACGATGCCCAGTTCCGGGTCGTGGATCACCGCAGCGACCACCGGGACACCGAAGTATGCGGGCAATTCGAGCAGGTGACAACGTAATCGCGTGTCACCGAGGTCGTCGGCCAGCCCTGGCACGCTACCGATGTCGATACCGCGGGCGGGCAGGTTCAGATGCCACCACAACGACAGTGAGTCCCGTTCCACGAGTTCGAGCAACCCTCGGGCGGCGGCGTCGTCCAGGCCTGCTCCGGTGGCGATGCCCGCGTAGTTCAGATGGTGTAGCCACGGGTCGCGCTTACGGGTGCCGGTTCGCCAGTTGAGATAGACGTAGGACGCAGGCACCAGCGTCGGTTCTCCGTCGTCACCGCGGCCCGCACACCAGGCGATCACCGTGTCATGGGTGAACCGCTCGAACGGGAATCTCGGCGTCTCGAGTTGCCACTCGGCGAAGAAGTTCAGTTCATCGGGCCCCAGATGGCGCACGCCCACGCTGCGTAACTCCCGAGATGTCGCCCGCAGCAGGTCTTTCGGCACGTAATTGCCGCAGTACCGCTCGACGGCTTCGCCGATCGCCGCGATACGGGCACCCGGCTCGTCGGCGAAGGTGGTTCCGAGGGACACCAGGTCACTCGGCCAGTTCCCATGCGTTCTGGTGTCGGCGATCTCGGCGGTCAGTCCCACATACCGTTCGGGCATCGCGTCGAGCCGATCCACGGGGTGCAAGGCACGGATGACGCCGGCGTACGGATCGATCAGGTCCTCGGCCGACAGGACGGTTGATGTGTTCGGTTCTGCCGCAGCCGGGTTCATGCCGGCATGTCCAACGTCACGGACTCGACCTCGCGAAGGACGGCACGCGTTTCGGTGCCGGCGAGGTGGTCGTTGCGCGACTGGAGATCCCGCGCGTAGCGGGGGAAGGAATGCGCCGAGAGGATGAGGACCATCGATTCTCCTGTGTCGAGGTGGGCGGCCACCGGGGTGAGGTGGATCGTCGTGTGCGTGGACATACCGTGCGCCGTCTGTTCGAGTCGACCGTCGCGGCGCCGGATGGCGAGCAGAGCGCCCCAGTGGCCGGCACCGTGAGTCGGATGCACTCGCACAGTGGGTGTTCCGACGAGTGCGGCAGAACGGTTCGGCAGGTCGAGAACAAGGCAATCCGGCCGCGCGGCCGCCTCGCTGAGGTCTGCCCCGTGAGCCATCGAAGGGAAGGGATCGGTGGGGTCGGCGTGAAATCGCCCGCCTGGCAGAACAGTGGACGCCTCGGTGCTCGGCCACCGGGTCAGGTCAACCGTTCCTCCAGGGAGACCGAGCACCTGCGCGCCGGTTGTGGGGGTGCCGGCACACACGTCATCAATCCACGACTCCATGCGGCGGGCTCGGTCGGAGCCGCGCAGACTGTGGTCCCAGGGACCCATGACCAGCGCCGCCGGGCCACCCCAGGACGTCCAGAGGTCGACAGTGTCCTGCGCAAACCAATCCGCCATGCCACCGACGGCAAGCAACGGACAGCGCAGCCGTGAAACCTCGGCACCGCGTTCACGATCTAGACGCTCGGCCCGGATCACTCTCTCCCACCCTGAGATCGGCGGTGTGACGCGGCGACCGATGTCGGCCACCGGCAGCGTGTCGAGCAGGCCGTCAGGGATTGCGGCGCCGGGCGATTCGGGTCCTTCTCCGTGTTCGAGCCACCAGCCCACCCTCGACTGCAGATAGAAGCATCCATCGATGTTGCGTGCCGTCTCACCGAGACCGAGCGCGGGAACCGCCAAAGACACCCCGCCGACGTCGACCCCCGTCTCTGCCGCGGCGATCGCCGTCTCCACCGCGCAGTGCGCGGAGTACGACGTGCCGTACAGGATCACCGGCGCGCCGGCCCACGATCGGCTCGCAACCCACTGCAGGGTCGCGAGCCCATCGGCCCCCTCGTTCTCGAACGGCCGAAAACGGCCGCGGGACCGGTGCCGTCCCCGGACATCCTGGGTGACCACCGCGATTCCCCGACGAACCCACGCGTGCGCTTCCGCCCGATAGGCGGCGGCATCGTAGGGCGTGCGGATGATGAGGACAGACCTCGGCGCGGTGTCCGGCAGGAGAACACTTGTGTGAAGTCCGTCGACCTGGGTATCGGTCAGCGAACAAGTCATTGCGGCACAGCGGGAATGGGCAACACAGGTCGCCGGACAATCCGCAGGGTGCGTAGGTCGACAGTGGTCAGCAGATGCTGTGAACGGCTTGTCGGCGACTCGGTCATCGACCGACCCTGTCGCTCGTCGATCTCGGTGACGATGAGGTCTGCGATCACATCAGCTGCCCGATCAGACACCGGATGCAGGGTCGACTCCAGCCGCAGCCCGCCGTCAACCGGTCGGTGATGCGACTGCATCCGGTCACGATGGATGGCGCAGGCACGACGCCGGCCGACCACGTCCGCGACACCGACCGCCTGCGGCGTGATGACCTGGATGATCCCGTCGCGATAGCTGGCCAGGTCCACGGCGCCGATCTGGGCCGGATCAACGGGATCGTCGCTGACGTGACAGACGACGTCAGCGCTCGCGCTTTCACCGGATACGCGCGCTCCCAGCCTCTTCGAGGTCGCACCCGCGATCTTGCCCTGCCCACGCACTGCCACGGTGGGCCGCGACACGGTGGTGACCACGTGACCTGCGTCGACCAACGCGCCCAGGGCGGCACGGACCCTGCTCGAGGCAGGTGATGCATCGCCGGACAGCACCGACAAGAGCTCGTGCACCTCGTCACCACCCAGAGTGAGTTCGAAGTGCTCGTCGTCGGCGGTGCGCAGGACAAAGCCCTGATGTGCTTGATATATGGCGGTATTCGGGGACAGCTGCACGGGTCTCGCTTCTCATCCGGTCCCGCGTGCCACCCGGGACGTCACTCGAATGGCACGCGGGCTCTTGACACATCAGGTGATGCGAGGACCTATCAGTCCTCGGAATCCTGTGCGTCGTCGAACGGGTTCTCGACGAGCGCATTGCTGTGGCCCGCGGAATGGGTCGCCAGGCTCACCGGCGCCTGGATGGAACGGAAGAACTCATTGTCGTTCACGAATCTCCTTCGCTTGTAGTGAATTCAGCTGCATCGCAACCGAATCGGTCGCTCATCGAACGGCCAGGACTCACGCTAGGCTATTTGACAATCATTTTCAATAGCGTGGGCGCCATTCGTCAGGACTTTGCCAACTCGCCCGTCACCTCATCGAGAACAAAGCCCAACGAGACGGTCCCGCGGCCGGTGGCCCACAGGCTCGCCTCCACCTCGACCACGCGGTTGTTCTGCGCTGCCGCGACCGAGGGCCAGATCGGATTCGTCGCCAGTCTCGCCGACAGCGGTTCCGCGTCATCGCCGGACGAAAATGCCTGCGCGAAGATGACATCGGGGTTGACGCCGGCGATCTGCTCAACCGACACGGTTGCGAAGGCGTCGGTACCCGCCGGCCATGGGTACTCACTGACCTCGGCAAGAAGCGAACCGACCGGCGTCTCGACGGAGTCGACACCGAGACTGCCCGGCTCCCCGTACATCGACAACGTGGTGAGGTCACTGCGCTTCTGGCGCGCGGTTTCGACGCGCTCGACAAACGATTGGGCCGCAGCGTCCGCCTCTGCCTGCTTGCCCGTCAATTGCCCTACGGTGCGCAAGAACTCGACCGAGTCCTGCCATGAAGACGGATCGACCAGATACAACGGCGCGGACTCCTCGACAGCTGCTCGCAGCCCGTCTTGTACGCCACCGAGCCCGATGACCAGGTCGGGCTCGGACATGGCGATGTCTTCTACGTTCTCCTCACCGAAGCCGCCGGTGATCTTTCGCATGTCCGCGTCGGGTCCGAAGAACCGCTCATCGAGGGCCAGATCCTCCCGGTAAGCGACGGGGGTGATCCCCACTTCCTTGAGAGCGTCGACGCAGATCATTGTCAGACAGGCGATTCGGTCGGCCGGGCCCGCCAGGGTGACCGTGGTGCCGGTTGCGTCGGTCACGACGATCGACTCCGCGGCCGGCTCGTCACCGTCGGCGCCGCAGGCTGCCGCCCCCAGTAACGCCAATGCCGATGCGGCCGCGACGAGGCCTCGAGTGGTGGACAGAGCGATGGACTTGCGCATTCGATCTCCCTTGCAGATGATGTTGAGCGAAATGATAACCATTGTCAATACGACTGCCCAGAGGCGACCCAACCGACGGCTCATCGGCTCGTTGCTGCTGGGTACGGCCGCGATGGCAGCCGTGGTGGTGGTCGCCCTGTGCGCCGGAGACCCGGTGGTGACGCCACTCGAGGCTTTCGCCGCACTCACCGACGCGTCCGATCCCCTTCACCCCTACGTGGCGGATTCCCGGTTGCCACGAGCACTGCTCGGCGTGATGTGCGGGGCCGCCCTCGGCCTGGCGGGCATCTTGATGCAGGACGCGATGCAGAACCGCATCGCCGGCCCCGAACTCCTGGGCGTGTCCTCGGGCGCTGCCGTGGTGTTGACCGCGGTGACCGTGCTCGCGCTGCCGGTGGGACTGCACCAGCTGCCGTACGTCGCCCTGCTCGGCGCCGCAGTGGCCGGCTCGACGGTGCTCGTGGCAGTGGGAAAAACCCACGACCCCACCACGATGCTGCTGATCGGCTCGGCGGTCACCGCGTTGGCGTCTGGACTCGTGATCGCGCTCGTGAGCCTGGGCACCGAGGGCAACCTGCCATTGCTGTTCCGCTATCTCCTGGGAAGCCTCAGCGATCGCGGCTGGCCGCACGTCGCAGTGGTCGCTCCCTGGCTCGCTGTCCCCGTACCGGCAGCCCTGTTCTTACGGCACCGCGTGGCAGCGCTGTCGCTCGGCGATGATGTTGCAGCGGGCTTGGGCATCAACGTGTTCCGTGCACGGTTGTCGGCGCTCGGGTGCGCCGGCGTCCTGGCGGCGGTTGTCGCTTGCGTGTGCGGCCCGGTGGCGTACGTGGCCCTGCTGGCGCCGCACCTGTGCAGGTGGGCGTTGCGCACCACCAGCGCCCGCCGGGTCTTCTGGCTGACACCGGTCGCGGGCGCAGCGTTGCTCACCACAGCCGATCTCCTGTCCCGAATTGCGCTGTATCCCATCGAGATCCCGGTGGGTATCACCACCACCCTGATCGGCGTCCCGACGCTGCTCATCGCACTACGCCGCCAGGACTCGGCGGCATGAGGGAACCGAACCTGCTGCGGCCCCTCCCCCTCCTGGCCGGCGGCACGGTCGTGCTCGTCGTACTCGTGATGGCGCATCTGATGATCGGGCGTTCCGACCTCGGCGCCGCCGACACCTTTCGAGTGCTGACGGGCACGTCGGATGTCCGCGCACACGAGGTCATCGTCCTCAAGTACCGCCTCCCCCGGGTACTCGTCGGCATGGGTGCCGGTGTCCTGCTTGCTCTCTCGGGCGCACTGCTGCAAGCCGTGATCGGTAATCCGCTCGCCGAGCCGGGAACCACCGGAGTCGGGGCGGGCGCGGCACTCGGTGTTGTCGTGGCCATACTCGCGTTCCCACACCAGGACATGGCAGCCATCGCGTCGTTGGTCGGTGCAGTCGCCGCCGGTGTCTTGCTGTACCTGGTCGGCCGACGGTCGCTCGCGGTCGCGGGAATCCTGCTGGGTGCCATCCTCGGCGCAGTCACCTCGTTGCTGCTCGTCGTCGACGCGCAGCCGATGGGCGTGGTGCTCCGATGGCTCATCGGGTCACTCAACGCGCGTACGCAGTCCGATTGGAATGCCCTGTGGCCCTGGGTCCTCGTACTCGGGGTGTGTGCTCTGCTCGCATCCTCGCGGGTCAATGTCCTCTCGCTCGGCGACATCACCGCCACAGGTCTGGGATTGCGCACGGCGCGAACCCGTTTCGTGCTGCTGATGGTCGCGGTGCTCGCGGCCGCAGCGGCCGTCACGGCAGCCGGCGCGGTGGCGTTCATCGGGTTGATGGCACCACATCTGGCACGCATCCTCGTCGGCGGCGACTACCGGGATCTGATACCCGTCAGCATGGTGCTCGGGGCAATCGCTCTGTCGGCCGCGGATCTCCTTGCCTTCAGCATCACACTCGATCTGCCTGGGAGTGGCCCGGCGGTCACCGGCCTCCCGGTCGGGGCCGTCACCGCGTCACTGGGTGCGCCGTACCTGATCTGGCTCGTCCGAAAGGAACGCAGATGAATCAAAGTCCGCCGCTGCTCGAGGGATTCGACCTCGAGCTCGGCTATCGCGGACGTGCCGTCGTCGACGGCCTGAACCTGCGAATCGAGTCCGGTACCGCAACAGCCCTGGTGGGGCCCAACGGCTCGGGCAAGTCCACGCTGCTGATGGCTTTGGCCCGGGTACTCACCCCCCGCCATGGGGAAGTTCGACTGGACGGTCAACCCATCGCCACGCGCAAGACGGTCGACGTTGCACGCAGGCTCGCGATCCTTCCGCAGACCTCCACGATCCCGGCAGGGTTGCGGGTTCGTGAGCTGGTTGAACAGGGCAGGTATCCGCGTCTGGGTCCCCTTGCCATGCTCAGTCGCCGCGACGACGAGGTGATGGCCAGGGCGATGTCGATGGCGGGGGTGACGTCGATGGCCGAACGGCGCCTCGATTCGTTGTCGGGTGGTGAACGTCAACGGGCCTGGATCGCGATGGCACTCGCCCAGGACACGGGCGTGTTACTGCTCGACGAGCCGACCACATATCTCGACATCCGGCATCAGATCGATCTGATGGAACTGATCGTCGAACTCGTTCGCGCACATGACAAAACGGTTGTGATGGTGCTCCACGACGTCAACCAGGCCGCGCGATACTGCGATCGGATCGTGGCGATGCGCGACGGCACGATCATCGCCGACGGTCACCCGGACGACGTGCTGACCGCCGACCTGCTGCACACGGTGTTCGACGTACGCGCCCGGATCAGCCGTGACCCGGTGTCGGGGCGGCCGATGTTCACCGCGGAATGAAGCGCGACGAGATCAGAGCCCAGCGCGTTCGAGCGCGTCGTCGAAGATCTCCGAAGCCACCTTTTCGCTCTTGCCGTCGGCGAGCGCTGCCGCATACACCGCGTACAACTCACCACCGACCTGCTCGAACCTCTTGGCCCAGGCTTCCCCGTCGAATCGCCAGTAGCCGATGATGTCGCACTGATCGGCCTTCCAGCCGAACTGCTTGCGGAAGTGCTTGCGAACAGCGCGCGATGCCTTCGCCTCGGCGGCGAACCAGCAGTACCCGCGGCCCTCGGGGTGACCGAACTGCTCGACTGCCTCGCCGAGTCGGCTGTCGCCGTAACCGTTTCCGCTGCCGACCAGACTGATCAGGTCCACGTTGTCGCGCCGGGGCAGATAGTCGAGGTCGGACTCGTCGACAACCTCCACGATGGCGGTGACCCGGGCCTGCGCAGACAGTCCTTCGATGATCCGGGCGAGCGCGGGCAGACCCGCGAGGTCGGCGACCAGCAGTTGCCACTCGGTGGTTGCCTCAGGGCGGTACCAGCCTCGAGCGTGGGACATCCCGACCTCGTCTCCGACCTGGGCACCCTGCGCCCACAAGGTGGCGACGCCGTGGTCGTGCACCACGAAGTCGACCACCATCGTGTTGGCAGTCCGATCGACAGAGCGAACCGTGTAATTGCGACCCTCCGGCGGGGTCTCCTGGTCGTAGTAGCCCCAGACACCGTCCCGGTTCTCCATCGCCGGGGGCCGGCCGCCACCAGCGGTCGGAAAGTAGATGCCGACCACTTCGTCCGCCAGGTCAGGCAGTTCGAGGACGGCCACATCGGGTACGGAGAAAACGATCCGGCGGAGCCGCGGGTTCAGCTCGGTGTTCTCGACCACCCGCGCAAACGAAAATCCCATGCGGGGAAGGCTACCCTAACCAACTGTTGTTGGGCAGTCGCGATCTTCGTCCAGGACGTTCTGCTGGATCGCCGCAAAGGCCGTGGCGCATGACGGACAGAGCGTGTGGTGGTCGCTCACCGACCAGCCGTTTGCAGTGGCCACGGCAGCAGCGGCCGCCGGACCAGCAAATCTTGACGCCGCGAGCTCGAATCCGCACCACAGGCACAGGATCGATGACGAATCCCCACGCATCAGACAGTCCACCTCGATAAGTCACCCCGGTGAGCCCACGGAATGCGGGCACACAGCGCGTCGCGCTCGGCGAAGTGTGCCCACAACGGCACCACTTCAAACCCTGTCGATCGGGTTTAAGCCCATCAGCAGTGGGAATTCGGCCACCACATCGCCCGCAGGGCCAGACCAGCCGCCAGTGGGTCGACTCCTCGAAGTCGAAGCGCTCACGCCAGAGAGGACCACACCCCATGACCGAGACGACATCCGCGCACACGTCCGCCGGGCACATCGCTCCGGTACCCCGGATTCGCGGTGCCGGTGCCCTGCGCGTACTCGCGGAGCTCGGCTTTGCCGCCATCGCTGCCGGTGTCATCGTGCGCCGACCGCTGGTGATGGCCGGGCTCGAGCGAGTGCAAGCCGACTCCACCGCACTCAAGTGCGCGCGCCGACTGCGCGAGCAGTACGGGTCCGGACCCGTCGAGCTGGTACTGCCCGGCCGCCGGATTCTGGTGATCCTCGATCCTGCCGACGTCCAGCGGGTGCTCGAGGAATCGCCGGACCCGTTCAATCCGGCGACACGGGAGAAGAAGGCTGCGCTCAACCCGTTTCAGCCGCATGCGGTTCTCATCTCGGAGGGACACCTCCGTGAGCAACGACGGCTGGTCAACGTCGCCGCGCTCGACACCCCGCGTGAACTGCACAGGATGGCAAGCACGATCGCGGACGTGGCCGGTCAAGAAGCGGACGTCCTTCTCTCTCAGATGACAGAAGCGGGGTCCATGAGCGCCGACGACCTGTTGATCGCCTGGTGGAAAGCGGTACGGCGGATCACGTTCGGCGACGCCGCGCGCGACGACGAGCAGACCACCGACCTGTTGAGAAAACTCCGGGCGGCCGGCAACTGGTCATTCCTGTCGCGCCCGCATCCGATGAGACGGGAGCGGTTCATCGAGCGGCTGTACCAGTACGTCGCCGACCCGGCCCCCGGAAGTCTGGCAGCGGCACTCGGCGAGATACCGACGACACCTGCGGTCGACCCCATCGGGCAGATGCCCCACTGGCTGTTCGCATTCGACGCCGCAGGAATCGCGATGAGCCGCGCACTCGCGCTGCTGGCCACTCATCCCGAGCAGATGCAGCGGGCGTTGTCCGAGGTCGGATCCGACGGCGCGGAGCCGCGCACGTACGACTTCCTTCGCGACTGCATGCTGGAATCGGTGCGACTGTGGCCCACCACGCCCAGCATCCTGCGGGACACCACAGCCGACACCTACTGGGGCGACGACCGCTCGATGGTGGCCAAAGCCGGTGCCGGAGTCATCATCCAGGCGCCTGTCTTTCATCGGGACCCCGAACTGGCGAATTACGCCAACACGTTCGCCCCGGACATCTGGAGCGACGGCCGGGCCGCAGCACGCCCGGATCTGGTGCCCTTCAGCGCCGGACCGGCCCGATGCCCTGGCGAGAACCTCGTCTTGTTCACCACGAGCACGTTCCTCGCCCATCTGCTGCGGGGCGGGCGCTTCACGCTGACCTCCATACCGCACCTGTCGCCCGACGCACCGCTTCCCGTCACCTTCAACAACTTCGGTCTCCGGTTCGAGGTGTCTGCGCCCTTTGCGGTGTGATCGGGCGCTCCGCGGTGTGACCGGGCTGTGGCCGTGGCCCGCCGGTACCCAGACGCGGCGGGCCCGCCGGACGTCAGCTCGGGGTGGCGCCGATCAACATCAACACCAGCAGTCCGAGTACTGCCGCGACCACCAGATAACCCGACCAGCCCGGGCCGGGTTCGTCGCCGATCGGACGAGTGTGGGCACGGAACGTCGGTGACGTCCATGTCGCCGGCGGCGAGTAGGAACTCATGGTCCACCTCCTGGTATCTCCCGGCCCGACAAGGGCGGCTGACTCATACAGCGAGATTCCAAACGTCAAGAGACAGCTGTTTATTGCGTCCGGCGGACGGATGTAGCCGACGCCACATCGGGAGGCCGCGAGCCTCGCTTCGAGAGCAGTACGGGCCGGGCCGACAAGCGACCAGAGGAACCGGCGGATTGTCACACCGGGAAAAATAGGGCTCCGGTTGAGCTACAGGGTCGGGGGTCGTGCAGCTCAACCGGAGTTATCAAGTACTTCGCCGTAGGGGCGCCGGGCGTTACACACCTTCAAAAAGTTTTTTCAGATGTGCAATCCCCGGCGTCCGATCACGCCTCGATGATCGCGGTGACGCCCTGTCCGCCTGCAGCGCAGATGGAGATCAGCGCACGTCCACCGCCGTTCTCCTTGATCTGCTTGGCCGTCTGGGCGACGATCCGGCCGCCGGTGGCAGCAAACGGATGGCCGGCCGCCAGCGAGGACCCGTTCACGTTGAGCTTGCTGCGGTCGATGCTGCCGAGTGCCGAATCGAGGCCCAACCGCTCCTTGCAGTACGCGTCGGACTCGAACGCCGCCAGCGTGCACAGGACGACCGAGGCGAAGGCCTCGTGGATCTCGTAGTAGTCGAAGTCCTGCAAGGTCAGGCCGTTGCGCTCAAGGAGACGCGGAATCGCGTAGGTGGGAGCCATGAGCAGGCCGTCGGGCCCGTTGACGTAATCGACCGCGGCGGTCTCGACATCCACGAGGTGTGCGAGCACCGGCAGCTTCTTCTTCGCAGCCCACTCGTCGGTGCTCAGCAACACAGCGGAGGCGCCGTCGGTCAGCGGAGTCGAGTTGCCCGCAGTCATGGTGGCGTCGCCGAGGGACACCCCGAAGACCGGCTTGAGAGTCGACAACTTCTCGACGGTGCTTCCCGGCCGCAGGTTCTGGTCGCGGGTGAGCCCGAGGAACGGGGTGATCAGGTCGTCGAAGAATCCGCGGTCGTATGCGGCTGCCATGTTCTTGTGGCTGGCTGCGGCGAGTTCGTCCTGGTCGGACCGCTTGATGCCGAACTCTTTGGCGGTGATCGCGGCGTGCTCACCCATGGACATGCCGGTACGGGGTTCACCGTTGCGTGGGATCTCGATGCCCAGCGACGTCGGGAGCTTGGCAATGGCCTTGAGGCGGTCGACGGTGCTGCGGGCCCGGTTCACTGCCAGCAGCGACTGTCGCAGATCCTCGGATACCGCGATCGGGGCGTCGGAGGTGGTGTCGACGCCGCCGCCGATACCGGCGTCGAACTTGCCCGTCGCGATGCCGTCGGCCACAGCAGAGATGGCCTGGAGACCGGTGCCGCAGGCCTGCTGGAGGTCGAAGGCCGGGGTGTAGGGCGACAAGGCCGAGCCGAGGACCGACTCGCGGATGAGGTTGAAGTCACGAGCGTGCTTGAGCACGGCACCACCGGCCACCATGCCCAGCCGCTCGCCCTGAAGGCTGTACCTGCTGATCAGGCCGTCGAGAGTGGCGGTGAACATGTCCTGGTTGCTGGCCTTGGCGTAGGCCCCGTCTTGCTTGGCGAACGGGATCCGGTTGCCGCCGACGATCGCGACAGGTCGCACGGTACGGGTCTGGTTATTCGATACCACTGTGGATCTCCCAAGTTGTGGATGGCTCTTATGGCGTATTCTTACTCCCGAGTAAGTTCGTTGTCGAGCCGCCCCCGGGATATGCCCGACTCGGGTGGTGCACACAACACACATGCCGTACGCGAAGCGTTCAAAAGCAAAGAAAAGGGAGTGCACGTGTCTGCCACAGGAACCACCGACCTTTACTCGACCATCGTCAGCTCAGGACCGGGCGCGTTCATCGCGAGCAAGGTGGGCTTGCCCCAGCCGCCCACGCTGCGCCGTTACAAGGCCGGCGAACCCCCGCTGGCAGGGCCCGTACTGATCGGTGGGAACGGCCGGCTGATCGAGCCTCTGCGCGAGCTTTTGGCCGACGACTACGAGCTGATCGTGAACAACACCAGTGGTCGCGGTGCGGACAAGCTGGGTGCGGCGGTGCTCGATGCCACCGGCATCACCAAGTCGTCCGAGCTGTCGCAGCTGTTCGAGTTCTTTGCGCCCACCATCCGGTCGGCGGGCAACAGTGCGCGGTTCGTGGTCATCGGCACCACTCCGGAGCTGATCAAGAACCCGAGCGAGCATGTCGCACAGCGCGCACTCGAGGGCTTCACCCGTTCGCTGGGCAAGGAACTGCGCAACGGCGCAACCGCCCAGCTCGTCTACGTCTCCCCCGATGCCAAGACCGGTTTGAGCGGACTGGAATCGACCCTGCGATTCCTGCTGTCGGCGAAGTCGGCGTTCGTGGACGCCCAGGTCATCCGCGTCGACGAGAAGGATGCGGTCGCCCCGGCCAGCTGGGACAAGCCACTGGCCGGCAAGGTTGCCGTGGTCACCGGTGCCGCCCGCGGTATCGGCGCCACCATTGCCGAGGTCCTCGCGCGTGACGGCGCCCACGTCATCGCCGCCGACATCCCCGCGGCCGGTGAAGCGCTGTCGGCGACTGCCAACAAGGTCGGCGGCACCGCGCTGCCGATCGACGTCACCGCTCCTGATGCCGGCGCCAAGCTCGCCGAGCACGCACTCGAACGTCACGGCGGCATCGACATCATCGTCAACAACGCCGGCATCACCCGGGACAAGCTGCTCGCCAACATGGACGACGCCCGCTGGAACGCGGTCATCGGCGTGAACCTGATCGCCCCGCAGCAGCTGGTCGACGACCTGCTCGAGGCCGGCGCACTGCGCGAGGGTGGCGCGGTCATCGATGTGTCGTCCATCGCCGGCATCGCGGGCAACCGCGGTCAGACCAACTATGGCACGTCCAAGGCCGGGGTGATCGGGCTCGTCGACGCGTACGCGCCGGTTCTGGCGGAGAAGAAGATCACCATCAACGCTGTCGCGCCCGGCTTCATCGAGACCGCGATGACGGCGGCCATCCCGCTGGCCACCCGCGAGGTGGGCCGTCGGATCAGCTCGCTGCAGCAGGGCGGTCAGACCGTCGATGTCGCCGAAACCGTTGCATACTTTGCCAATCCGGCCTCGAGCGCGGTGACCGGCAACGTGGTGCGTGTGTGCGGTCAGAGCATGCTGGGAGCGTGACGTGCCAAAAACCATTGAGCTGAAAGGGTTTCCGGCCACGTCCGACATCTATCGTCGCGCGGTGGTCGGAATGCTGCCCGGTATCGGCAAGTCCGGTCCCATCAAGGCCGACGCGCACCTCCCCGACACCGAACTCGCTCTGTCCGATGTGAAGGTCGACCTCGACCAGCTGCGCGCGTACTGCGCCAGCACCGGTCAGCGGTTCGGCGGCACCCTGCCGCTGACCTTCCCGTTCGTGATGCAGTTCCCGCTCGTGATGGAACTGCTTGTCGCTCGCGACTTCCCGTTCTCGGCGGTGGGTTCGGTGCACGTGGAGAACACCATCGAACGGATCCGCCCGGTCGCGGTGACCGAGCCGCTGAGCATCCGCACGCACACGGAGAATCTGCGGGAGCACCGCAAGGGGATGCTCGTCGACGCGATCTCCGAGTTCTCGGTGGGCAACGAGCTGGTCTCCCGTCAGACCGCGACGTTCCTCAGTCAGCAGCGCACCAGTCTGTCCGGTGGTGAACGCGGCGAAGCCCCCAAGGACCGTCGTCCGGCGCCCCCGGACGCGACTCTGGTCGCCAACCTCGGCCTGATTCGTAAATACGCGTCCGCGAGCGGCGACCGCAACCCGATCCACATGAGTGATCTGGGCGCCAAGGCATTCGGGTTCCCGCGGGCCATCGCCCACGGGATGTGGACCGCTGCGCGCGTGGTGGCAAATGTCGAGGGACAACTGGACAACAAGGTCACCTACAACGTGCGGTTCGGCAAGCCGATCGTGTTGCCCGCCAAGGTGAATCTCTACACCACCCGCACCAGCGACGGATTCGACCTCTCGGTGCTGCATCCCAAGAAGGGGTATCCGCACCTCACGGCAACCATCCGCTGACCCCGAATTGGTGGGTTCGGGCGAGCATTTCCCCTGGTGGGGCTCGCCCGAACCCACCATTTTCGGTTAGGGGCAGTCGGATCAGGGGCGGTCGCCCGCCAGGCCTTTCCAACCCATCGAGACCATGAGGTCGGCGGCGACGTCAAGGTCGATGTCGCCCTCGGAGATCCGGTCGGCGACAGCCTCACCGGCCCCGACGAGCGCTACGGCCATCAGCTCGAAGTCGGTGTCGCTGGGGTGCGGGACGGTGGTGCCCCGACGCAGCAGATCGGCGACCATCTCGATCAGCCGGGCGCGACTCGCGGCCACCAGGCCGGCGAACTTGGCCTGACCGCTGGCGAGGCGGTAGAGCACTCGCCATGATTCGCGGTTGTCGTGCACATAACGCAGGAAGCTGTAGATCACCGTGCGGGCCTGGTCGTGCTGGCGCAGATTGGGGTCGAACCCAGAGCTCATCGCCTCGATGAACCGAGCGCCTTCACGGCTGATGCACGCGCCGAAGAGTTCGTCCTTGGAGCCGTAGTAGAGGTAGAGCATCGGCTTGCTGATACTGGCCTGGGCAGCGATCGCGTCCATCGACGTCTCTCGAAAACCGTTGGCGGCGAACACTTGCACAGCGGCGTCGAGCATCTGCTGCTCTCGCACGGCGCGTGGCAAACGCTTCGTTCCTCCGGCCACGACGACCACACCCCCTTTGAATTCAGACGAATGTCACCTTACCAGCCGGTAAGTTCGCCGCGGCCCGTCAAGGGACCGGGGCGACCCGATCAGCAGTCGACTTCTTCTCAGCAGTCGAGTTCACCCTTGGCACGCAGCACCCGGACCACCGATTCATCGACCTGCTGGGCCGGCAGAGTGCCGGAACCCATCGCCGCAGTCAGTGCGTCGAGCACCGCGGGCACCTTGTCGGTCGAGAGCCACAGGGCGATGTCGGCGCCGGCGCTGATCGCCAGGGTTGCCGCCTTCTCGATGCCGTACTTGGCACTGATGGCAGCCATGCCTGACAGGTCGTCGGTGAAGATCGGACCATCGAAGGGCTTGCCGCCATATCCCGTGCCGTCGCGCAGCAGGGACATCGCGGGCTCGCTGATGCTGGCGGGGGTGTCCGGACCGGTCAGGCCCGGCACGATCAGATGCCCGACCATCACCGCCACCCCGGGCTGGATCAACGTCCGGTAAGGAACCAGGTCACTGTCCTGCAGTTCGTCGAGATCCGGGGTCGCCACGGTTCCCGTGTGGGAGTCACCGGACCCGTGTCCGTGCCCGGGGAAGTGCTTGAACACCGGCATGATCCCCGCGTCCTGCAGACCATGCGCATAGGCGTTGGCGTAACGGGTCACCACCGCGGGGTCGTCGCTGAACGAACGGTCCCCGATCACCTCGTCGTCGGATTCGTCGCTCACATCGGCGACAGGCGCGTAGTCGACGGTGATGCCGAGCTCTTTCATCTGCAGGCCCTGCTCTTTGGCCAGGGCACGCACCTGCTCCACCGTCATCGTCGCGGCCAGTTCGCGCGCCGACGGGCTGTCGATACCGAGGCCGGACAACCGCGAGACGCGGCCACCTTCCTGATCGACCGTCACCATGACCGGCGTCTCGGCCGCCTTCTGTACAGAAGCCACGCCGCCATCGGACAGCATCCCGAGATCGGTCCAACTGCCGATGAAGACGCCACCGATCTGTTCCCGGCGCACGATGTCCACCGCATCCTGGGTGCCGGTCACCCCGACGACCAGCAGTTGGGCCAGCTTGCGCCGAGGCGACATCTCGGCCAGTTCCCGTGCGCCACAGGCTGCCGGCTCCACGCGCGGCGCGGCGGACGCCGACGACGACGGTGCCACCGTCGACGAGGACGGGGCGTACGCCGTCGTGGAGCTGAGGCCGCTGCCCCCGTCGCTGCCACCGCATGCGGCGAGCATCGACACGCTGACCGCGAGTACCGCGAGAGTGCGGCCGGGGCGATGCCGTCCGCCGCGCGTCGACGCAGGTCGACCGGCTCTTACAAGCCTTGCGCGAGGACGGGTCGGGCTGGGCCGGGGGCGAGCGAACATGGCACGAGTGTTGCATGCCGTCCTGGTGTGACGTGGGTTACATTGAGCGCTATTCTGAGGCTTACAAGCCCGTACGGGAGGAAAACGCCATGTCCAGTCAGTCCGGTACCGGCAAGCAAGACACGATCATGATCGCCTACGACGGAACCGACAATGCCGACCGTGCGATCGACTACGCCGGCCGCTTCCTCGCCGCCCACCGAGCGTTTGTCGTCACCGCATGGGAATCGGGTGTGCACCAGAGCGCACGCCTGTCCGCACTCTCCGGAGGTATGCAACCCGTGCTGCACTCGGTGGTCGACCAGGACATCGACGACGCCCTCCACGAGGATGCCCGCACCCGCAACGCCCGGGGAGTCGAACGGGCGATCGCCGCCGGTCTTCGCGCCGAAGGACGACTCGCCGAGGTCGATTCCACCGTCTGGGGTGCGCTCGTGGACGCCGCGGACACCCTCGACGTCGACATCCTGGTGACAGGCACCCGCGGGTCGTCCGGCCTGCGTGCACTGCTCCACAGCAGCGTTTCCGAGCACGTCCTCAAGCACTGCCATCGACCGGTGCTGGTGGTGCCGGCGGGGTGCGCCAAGCGCCGCGTGGATACCCGCGCCGACCTGCGCGCCAGAGCACGGGTGGTAACTTCGCTGCCATGATGAACAACCGCCTGATCGCCGGCGCCGTTGCTGGACTCCTGGGCGTGGTCGTGGCCATCGCGGCGGTATTTCTGGGTGGAGTACTGACGTCCGAGGACAAGCCCGCCACCGACGTCAACAGCTTCAACGCCGACAGCGGATTCGTGAAGGGCTCGGTGGACTACGGCACCAGGGACAACGCCGGAGTCACAAACTGACCAAACGGGGACTGCTTTTTGCAGCTCTGTGGGCGCTGCTGGCGTCATTCGTTCAATCTCCCGGCCTGATCGCTGCCGACACCAAGCTCGATCTGACCGGCGACCCCCTCGCCTTCCTCGGACGCGCGGCCCACCTGTGGTCGTCGATCGCCCCGCTCGGCCAGGTGCAGAACCAGGCCTACGGGTACTTCTTCCCACACGGTGCATTCTTCGCGCTGGGCGATCTCCTCGCGATACCGCCCTGGGTGATCCAGCGCCTGTGGTGGGCATTGCTTTTGTGGGTCGGGTTCGTCGGCTTCATGCGTCTCGCCGACGCCCTCGGGGTGGGATCGCGGTGGTCGCGCATCTGTGCTGCCCTGGTGTTCGTCCTGAGCCCACGGGTGATGACCACCATCGGATCCATCTCGTCGGAGACACTGCCGGTGATGTTGGCGCCCTGGGTGCTCGCGCCTGTGGTGATCGCATTGAACCGCGCACAGCCGACGAACTCCTTGCGGCGCCTCGCCTTTCAATCGGCATGCGCACTGGCATTGATGGGTGCGGTGAACGCTGTCGCCACGCTGGCCGCGGCATCCGTCGCCGTGTTGTGGTGGCTGCTGCACGCACCCCTGCGTGGTCCGGCTGCCCGTTGGCTCCGGTTCGGCGGCTGGTGGCTGCTGGGTTCCGTCCTGGCCTGTCTGTGGTGGCTGGTGCCACTACTGATCCTGTCGCGCGTCAGCCCCCCGTTCCTCGACTTCATCGAATCATCAAGGGTGACAACCGAATGGGTGTCGCTCACCGAAGTCCTCCGGGGCACCAGCGCCTGGACACCATTTGTCTCGCCGGAGCGGGTCGCGGGCGCCGGCCTGGCGACGCAGCCGTACGCAGTCCTCGCCACCGGTCTGCTCGCCGCCGCCGGATTGGCCGGGCTCGCGATGCGGTCGATGCCGGGTCGCGGCCGGTTGATCACCATCGCATTCGTCGGCCTGCTCGCCATCTGCCTCGGCTATCCCGGACAGCTCGGTTCACCGATCTCCGAGTCGGTGAGGGTGTTCCTCGACGGTGCCGGCGCGCCACTGCGCAACGTGCACAAATGGGACCCGCTGATCCGTATCCCGCTGGCCCTGGGTATCGCCCATCTGCTGGCCCGGGTGCCGACGCCGGACATCGTCGGCTGGCGCGAGACCGGTCGGGTGTTCGCCCACCCGGAACGGTCGCGACCGGTGGCGGCCGCAGTGGTCGTGGTGGTTGCCTTGCTGGCCGCGGGATCGATGGTGTGGACCGCCGGGCTGGCGGCGCCCGCGAGCTATCGCGCGATCCCGTCGTACTGGAAAGATGCGGCGACGTGGCTCGATGACCACGGCGCCGATGAGGATCGGCGCGCGCTGGTGGTCCCGGGGTCGCCGTTTGCGAATCAGACCTGGGGCCTTACCCGTGACGAGCCTCTGCAGGTACTCACCGAACAACCGTGGGCTGTGCGTGATGCCATCCCACTCACCCCTCCCGGCGCCATCCGCGCCCTGGACTCGGTGCAGCGGGACATCGCCGACGGCAGGCCGTCGCCCGGGCTGGCCGCGACCCTTGCCGGGCAGGGCATCGCCTACGTGGTGGTGCGGGCCGACCTCGATCCGTCCACCTCCCGTTCGGCACGGCCGCTGCTCGCACAACACGCTGTCGCGGCATCGCCGGGAATGGTGCCGGTCGCGCGGTTCGGGCCGGACGTCGGACCGAACACCATCGAGGATGTGGTCGCAGACGACGGTCTGCGTCCGAGAATGCCTGCGGTGCAGATCTTTGCGGTCGAATCGACGGTGTCTTTCCCAGGGACCCGGCCCGCGACTGTTCCGCTGTCGTCGATGCCTCGGGTGGCCGGCGGTCCCGAAGCCCTTGCAACACTGCAGGACAACGCCGCGCTCGCCGGGCAACCGCCTCTCGGTCCGGCCCTGCTCGAATCCGATGCCCGCCGAGCGGGTCTCGCCGACGGACCCGTGGTGGTCACCGACACCCCCACCGATCGGGAAGTCGACTTCGGGCGCGTGGACAACCACAGCTCGGCCATCCGGACCCCACAGGACCGGCGCCTGACCCAGAACGCCGTCCCCGATTACCCGGTGACCGGCCAGCCCTTGGTGCACGGCGAGTGGCTACTCGACGGGCAGCCTGGCGAACTCAACGTCAGCGCGTCCGGATCAGCTTCGGATGCAACGCAACTGGGACAGAGCGCTCCGGGCAGCTCTCCTGCCGCCGCATTCGACGGCGACACCAACACCGCCTGGGTCAGCCGTGGTCTCGACTCAGCGGTGGGGCAGTATCTGCAGCTCGACTTCACCCGCCCCCGCGAGCGCCTGGCCCTCGACATCACCGTCGGCAAGGCACTCGGCCCCGAGGTGGACACCCTGCTCATCACCACCGAGGCCGGCAGTACGGTCGCCACCGGGGTCAAGGCCGGCACACCTGCCACGGTGGTGCCGCCGAGCGGACCCACCCGCTGGGTTCAGATCCGGGCCATCGCGACCCAGGACAACACCGGCGGCAATCAGTTCGCGATCTCCGAGGTGACCCTGCGCGACGCGGCTGCTGCTCGCGATCTCCCCATCCGGCACCGGGTGGTGTTGCCGCAGTTGGTTGCCGGACAACAGGTCTCGGGCTGGGTTCTCGGACCGGAACTGCCCGCTCGCGCGGCCTGCGTTCCCGGACCCGACGCCACCCGCTGCTCGGCGGGGCTGGGTCTGGCGGCCGAGGAACCAGGGGTGTTCGGTCGGGTGCTCTCGGTACCGACCACGACGTCGGTGGACACCTCGGTCATGGTCACCGCCAATCCGTCGGACGCACTCAACGCCTTGCTGTCCGGGCTCGGCTCGATCGGCGCCTCCGCGGAATCGGCCGTGACCGATCCGCGGGGCAACGCCACGGCCGCGGTCGACGGTGACCCGACGACCACCTGGATCGCCAGGGACAACGGCCCGGCGGCCGAACGACCCACCTTGCGACTCACCCTCCCGACCCCACGCGAGGTCGACGGAATACGAATCACTGTGCCACCGGGTCAGTTCCCGGCACGGCCGCAACGTCTGGCCATCGACCTGGGCAACGGCAGGCAGGTCCGTGACATCCCCGCCGATGGCACCATCGAACTCGATCCCCATGTCACCTCCACGATCACGATCACCGTGCTGGAGAAGGACGAATTGCTGGACGTGAACAGCCTCGGGTTCGCCGAGGTGTCGCCCACCGGCATCTCGGAGATCGGTGTCCTCGGGGATCGGCAGCCGGTGGCCGACCCAGACCGACGGATCGACGTGAGCTGCGATCAGGGCCCGGGTCTCACGATCGCCGGAGTGGCGCAGCGCTTCTCGCTGTCGGCGACGGTTCAGCAGCTGCGTTCCGGCGAGCCCATCCGGGCCACCGCGTGCGGCTCCGACCGGATCACGCTGCCCGCGGGTGAGCAGGAACTGATGGTCAACCCCGGCGATGCGTTCAGCGTCGCAGGGGTGAGCCTCACCGCCGGTCCCACACCACGTGCGGTCCCGACACCGGTTTCCGTCCAGGAATGGGAGGCCATCGATCGCAGCGTCACCGTCGGATCATCAGCCGAGGAACGGGTGCTCATCGTGCCCGAGAGCGAGAACGTCGGCCGGCAGGCACACGCGGACGGACGCAAGCTGACGCCCATCGTGGTGGGCGGTTGGCAGCAGGGCTGGATCATCCCCGCCGGATACGCCGGCACGATCGACCTCACCTTCCCTCTCGACCGTCCGTACCGGTGGTCGATCGGTGTCGGGCTCGCCCTGGTGGTGCTGTTGTTCGCGATGACGCTCTGGCCCCATCGATCCACAACACCTGTCTCGCTGCCGGTTTCACGCCCCTTGCGGGCAACTCTGGCGGGCCCGTTGTTCTTGGGCGCCGCCGTGTTCCTGCTGACCGGGCCGATCGGGTTCGCCATCGCCGCCGCGGTCGCGACCGCAAACACCGCCGCGCTCATCAACCGTCCACGGCTGCGCATTCGGCGGAGTGCACCCGCGTGGGTGGCCGCGCTCATGATGGCCGCGACGTTCGGCCTCGCCGCGGGACCTTGGCGGTCGTCGCTGGGGTACAACGGCTGGGACTGGTGGGTTCAGCTAGCGGCTGTGCTGGCCTTGGTGATCCTCGCGTGGAACGCCATCGCCGTGCCGCGATGGCTGATTCGGCTCCGGGTCCGCCGCCTCCGCCGCCATACCTGATCTGGCCTCCCACCGACGCAGCCACCGCCGCGCAGGATCTTCGACCCACGAGTAGCTGGCGGCCGAGATGCCGATCGTGAGGAGCACGGTCAGTGCCCACACGGCGGGCATCGATCCGGAGAACGGTAGAACGCCCGTCAGAGGGAACACCGCCGACAGCACCACCAGATGCCAGATGAAGATCGAGTACGACCACCGGCCGAGGGCCTGCATCGGCCCGGAATCGAGGATGCGGTGCGGCCGCCGCGCACCGAGCACCAACGGGCCCAGCAGCGCGAATCCCAGCACCGCGCCGAGGACGATCTTGACGGCGAACTGCCACGGGGCCAGTGGGGCCAGGCCGGTGGGCCCGGCGAGTTCGGTGCACGAGAGAGCGAACGCCCCGGCCGCGACCACGGCCATGACGATCGGGCGCGACCCGACCCGACTCAACACCCCGCCCGCGGGTACGACAACCAGTTCGGCGAGCACCAGTCCGGCAATGAACCACGGCATATGACCCGGAAGCCAGTTCTTGGCCTCGACACCCTGCGCGAGCGGGAGCTGTTCGGCCACCCACGCCCAGGCCAGACAGACCACCGCCACCGACAGCAGGACGGGAACCCGCCAACGTGCCCGCGGACCGCGCAACCACACCAGGAACCACGCGAACAACGGCAGCAGCAGATAAAAACTGACCTCGACCGACAGACTCCACATCTGCGTCAATCCGGCCGTCAGCGTCAGCGGGACGTACACCTGGGTGAGGGTGAGATTGGCCAGCCACACCGTCGCGCTTGCGGGGCGCGCGTCCGGGAGCAAGCTGAGCACCACCACCACAACCACCACGTATGCGGGCCAGATCCGGAGAACCCGGTGGCGCAGGTACCGCGCCAGGCCGGGGACCCTGGCGGTCGGATCGTGGGCCGCCGCGGCATGCGGCCGCCACAGCAGGAAGCCGGAGAGCGCGAAGAACAGGGCCACCGCCATGTCGAAGCGACCCCAGACCGCACCGAGTACGTCGTCGCCCACCGAACCCGTCTGGAAGGCGACGTGGGTGGTCAGCACACCGATGGCCGCCAGCGCCCGCATTCCCTCGAGCGCGGGGACGAAGCCCTTGGCCTGCTGATCCGGACGCATGATCAGCCAATGTACCGGTGGCCGATCGTGTTGCGCCCTGTCCTGACGTGCCCGTTCCAGCCGACCTCGGCTGTTAGTCTCGCAAGAAACCACCAGCTGCACCGATCGAAGACCTGAAGGAGAACCGACGTATGGCTACAGGGCCTCGGATGTCTGCCAGAGACCTTGCCGGACCGGTCGCGATCTTCCTGGGGGCTCTGCTGCTGGTGGCCGCCATCGCGCTACCCCTCTATTACGTGGGTACGTTGAAGAAGACGCCGATGGACCTCGACATCACCAGCGTGTCGGACAGTCAAGCGCAGCAGGGTGTCTCGGGCAGCGATGCGCTGCCGGCGAAGATCTTCAACCGATGCTCTCTGGAAGGCCCCCGCGCCGAGGTCTCCGACGCGCACCTGACCGATCAGCAACGCGTGCTCGTGGTCGACCCGGCCGATGCCGACAAGGTCACCTTCCAGGCAGGCAACTCCGTCCGCATCGACTCGTACACCGATGGCGACGAAACCGTCACCCCGCCCGCCGACGGAGCCGACTCCGGTTGCATGAGCTCGCTGCTCACCGCCACCCGTGACCGCATCACCACCAACCGCGAGACCGCCGAGCCGCAGATCAGCGGTGGCGGACAGAGCGAGGTGCAGGTCGACGCCGGCGAGAACAGCGTCAGTCTCCCCGACCGCAAGGGCCTGCAGTACCGGTTCCCGTTCGGCGTCGAGAAGAACGACAGCTACCTCTACTTCGATCTGCCGACTCGCACCACCAACCCGTTGACCTTTGTCGACGAGCAGGAAATCCAGGGCGTGAAGACCTATCACTTCACCCAAGAGGTCCCCGAGATGGATCTGAGCACCCTGACCGATGCCAACGACCAGCAGCTCGCCGGAACCTCGATCGACCAGCCTGCCGGCTGGTACGGCGGATTCCCGGGATCCCGGAACAACGACCGGCTGCCTGCCTCGCTGATCCAGAAGACCACTCGGGACCTGTACGTCGATCCGGTCAGCGGAACGATCATCAACGAGCGTGAGCACGTCCAGCAGTACTTCAAGCTCAACGTCAGCGAGGACTCCCCCCAGGAGATGCTCGACTACAAACTGACCGCACTGGACGTCGTCTTCTCGTACAACCAGAGCACCCAGGAGCAGTTGGCCAGTGACGCCAAGAGTCTCGACGATCCGATCAAGCTCTGGGGTCGCTGGATCCCGATCGTGATCGGAATCCTCGGCGTCCTGCTGCTGGCTGCGGGCGTGTGGTTGCTCCTGCGCGGTGGACCGAAAACCCCTGCGCCGGCCGCGGATTCGCCGTACGACCCGAACGAGCAGCAGCGCACCGATCTGATCGGGCAGTACCGGGGCGACGACCGCGGCAACGTCTATCCCGCCGCCGGTGCACCGATGGGTTCGCACGAGCAACAGCCCTACGATCCCGATCAGACCCGCCAGATCCCCGCTGTGCGCGACGACCGCGGGGACGGTTTCGCCGAGGTCGGCGACCACTATCCGTACATGGATCAGCAACGGATCGGTAATGACGGTTCGGCGCAACAACCGCCATCGGGCGACCCGGGCTGGGTCACGCCGCAGCAATCCGACGTGCCCCAGACCGGTGCGCCTCAGTCCGATGCGCCCCAGTCACAGGATGACTCGCTGCGCCGCAATCGCGACGAGCCCTGGCGCCGGCCCGGTGAATAGTCCGGCGGGCCGGCCTACCGCCTAGGCGAACAACGGGGACAACGCGTTTCCGGCCAGTTCCACCATCCCGGGGACGTGACCGTTGGTGACCATGTTGATGGTGACGCCGTCCACTCCGGCATCGATCACGCGTTCCTTGATCTGTGCCGCGACCTCGTCGGGCGCACCAACAAAGAACCTGCTGTTCGCCTGCGCCCATTCCTCATCCGTCGCGGTGGCGCGGTCGATTCCCCTGGCCTTCAGCAGATCTGCCGCCTGAGCGCGGGCCTTGTCGCCATCGGGGTCGAGGATGACAAACGCCAGGTAACTGGTCTGGATCGTCGACCGGTCGCGGCCGGCTTCCTCGCATCGCTTCGCGAGTGCCTCGAGCTTGCGAGGCAACTCGTCGACCCCCGCGATGATGTTGAGGTGCTGCGCGTACCGGGCAGCGAGGCCGAACGTCTTCTTCTCGCCGCCTCCGCCGAGCATGATCGGAACGTCGGTGCGCAACAGCGGTGAGGTGCGGGTGCCGTGCGCCTGGTACCACTTGCCATCCAGCTCGGGTTTGCCTCCGCGGAGCATCGGTTCGATGATCTGCAACGCTTCCTCGAGTCGTTCGAAGCGTTCGGTGAATGTGCCGAACTCGTAACCCATCTCGTGGTGTTCGAGTTCGAACCATCCGGCACCGAGTCCGAGGATCGCCCGGCCCCCGCTGACCACGTCGAGCGTGGTGATGGTCTTCGCCAGCATCGCGGGATTGCGGTAGGTGTTGCCGGTGACCAGCGTCGACAGGTTGATCGTCGAGGTGGCCGTGGCGAGGGCACCCAGTGTGGTGTAGGCCTCGAGCATCGGCTCGTCAGGGGCTCCGATGCCAGGCAGTTGATAGAAGTGATCCATCACCAAAACGGTGTCGAAACCGGATCTTTCGGCTTCTTGCGCTTGCGCGATGACCGTGGGGAACAGCTCTGCGGTGGTGCCGGGGTAGGAGAAATTGGGGATCTGATAGCCGAGGCGGATGCTCATGCATCCACAGTACGACCGCGGTCTTGCGTCCGGGTGACGCTCAGCGCAACCAGCGTCGACACCGTTCCGACCACCGCGCAGCTCGCAGCGATCACCGCGAGCGTGACGATGCTGTGTGCAACGGTGACCACCAGCACCACCTCGACGGCGAGCACCGTCCAGCTCAGCAGGCCGATCCAGGTACGGTCGCGCGCGATGGCCGCCAGAAGGCCCACTTGCAGCACCGACAGCGCGCTCCCGGTGAGAGCGAACAACCAGAGGATCGGGGCGACCGGCCGGTAGTCCTCCCCGGCGATCACCGGAACCAGTGGCCCACAGATCGCCGCACCGACCACCACGGTCGCGGCGATGGCGGTGAGCCACCCGACCGCGGTACGCAGGGCGCCGGCCGTCTTCGCGACGTCTGCGAGTTGTGGGTACAGCACCACGCCGATCGCCTGCGGCAACCAGAACGCCGCCTTGGTGGCGATCGTCCCGAGCGCGTACACCCCAGCGTCGTATTCGCCGAGGATCGGCCGGGCGGCCAGCAGATCAACCGACGACAATGCGATCAGCACAAGCTGCACCTGCGAGGCGTGCAACACGAGCCGCAGCGCCAAACCCTCGGATATCGCGCTGTCGGCGGGCTTGTCCGCCAACACGATCAGCCAGATGACAGCAGCGGCGATGGCTGCGCCGACTGCGGTTGCGGTGAGGGCACCGGCCGCGCCCGCGCCGACCGCCAACGCGACCACGCCGGGAACGGTGCGGGCCATACCCACACCCGCCAGCACCCACGACAGCACCGAAAACCGTTGTCCGCCCTGCAATATGCCCTGACCGGCAGCGATCAGAACCAGCAGGGGCGCGGTGGAGAAAGCTGCGATCGTGGCCGCCAGGCCGGTATCGGCCACCGCCATCACCACCGGTACTGCGAAGGCCGCGGCCACCAGCACCGCAGCGGTGGTCCGCAGGGTGATCGAGATCAGGTCGGCGACGGCACGCCCTCGCACGACCTCCCGGGCGATCACGACCTGCAGAGCCAGCGCCGGGACACCCAGCACCAGCATCGCCTGGAGCAGCACTGCGAACTCGCCGTACTCCGCGGGCGACAACCATCGGGTGGCCGGCAGGTGGATGAGGTAGGCGCAGATGTTGGCGACCATCGTGCCGGCGGCCACGCCACCCACTCCCGCCATCGCACCCATCGCCATGGGTTCAGTCTCGCAGGAGCGATCAGCGGCGCAGGGAGACAGGCTCGTTCGCATCAGATGCGGCGGGCGCCGGCGCTGGTGGGACTGCGAGTGCGGCTTCGCGGAACCGCGCACGCTGCGCGATCCACACGAGCAGGCCCAGCACCACACCGACCGGGTAGATCCACCGGTCGAGGTGTTCGCCCAGCAGCAGCGCCGACCACGCGATGGTGAGCAGCGGCTGCACCTGCTGGATCTGGCCCACGCGGGCGATACCACCGCGGGCCAGCCCTCCGTACCAGGCGAAGAACCCAAGGAATTGGGAGATGACGGTGATGTAGACCATCCCGATCACCACCGGGCCGGTCAGCGAGAACGAGCCCGTCGCGGCGGTGAGCGCGCACAACGGAACCGATATCGGCAGCAGCAGCACTAGCGACCACGAGATGCTCTGCGCTCCGCCGATCCGTTTTGCCTGGGTTCCGCCGACCGCGTATCCGAACCCGGCACTGACCGTCCCGAGCACCATCCACAGGTGACCCCAGCTCAGCGCGAACCCGGACAGCGCGTCAGGACTCGTCGAGACCAGGAACGCACAGAGGACAAGCACGCCGGCGCCGGTCGCGCCCCAGAAAAGCCACGGCAGTCGTTCTCCGCCCAGCAACGCCGCGAATGTGGCGGTCATGGCCGGCAGCAGTCCCAGGATCACCGCACCGGTCGCCGAGTCGATCCTCTCCAGCGCCAGCGAGGAGAACAGCGGAAAACCGACAACCACACCCAGACCGGAACACAACAATGCGGCGAGGTCGTGCAGGGCCGGACGCTGCGCCCCGACGATCCGCAGATACGCCAGCGCGAGCAGCCCGGCCAGCGCCGCCCGCCAGACCGTGACCCCCACCGCATCGATTCCGGCGACGGCGAGTTTGTTGGCCGGCAGCGAGAAACTGAAGGCCAGGACACCGAGACAACCCAGCAGCACGCCGGCGTGAGTGGACGACTTTCGACGTCCGTTATCTGCTATCACCGAAAAGCGCGAACTGTTATCGTTGTTCTTCATGTACAACGATAGCGGAGTATCGGTCTTGACCGAAAGTCTGCGTGCCCTGATCACCCAGAGCACGCCGGGTACCCGGCTCCCATCGGTACGGACGCTGCAGGAGCAGCACCGCGTCTCGCCCAACTCCGTGCAGCGGGTTCTGCGCGATCTCGCCACCGAAGGCCTCGTCGACGTCAGACCGGGTGCCGGATCCTTTGTTGCAGCCGCGGCGCCACCGCGCTCGCCTGCCGACACCTCGTGGCAGGAATCGGTACTTGGCGCCCGGATGCCGCCCGAGCTCTCCCGCACGCTCGACCTGTGGCGTGTGCCCGGGTCCGAGGTGGTCCGGCTCAAAGGCGGGTATCTCGACGACGAACTGCTGCCTCATGCCGCACTCGACGTCGCCATGACCCGGGCGATCAAACGTTCCCGGAGCTGGGGCCGCTACCCCATCGAGGGCAGTCCGGAACTGCGCCGCTGGTTCGCATCCGAGATCGACGGGATCCACGCGTCGGAGGTGATCGTGACTGCCGGCGGGCAGACGGCGCTGTCGGTGGCGGTCCGCGCGCTGATCCGCCCAGGAGAATCCGTGATCGTCGAGAGTCCCACGTACACGGGGCTCATCGCGATCGTGCGCAGTCATGGCGCCGAGGTCATTCCCGTGCCGATGGACTCCGAAGGAATCCGGACCGACCTGCTGGCCGACGCGATCAGCCGCACCGGCAGCCGTCTGCTCGTGGTGCAGCCGGCGTTCGCCAATCCGAGCGGGGTGACGCTGGCCGCGCACCGCCGCAGGCAGATCATCGAACTGGCCGAACAGCATTCGCTGTTCGTGATCGAGGACGATTACGCGCGGTACCTCGGCATCGACGGTGACCCGCCCCCACCGTTGACGGCACAGGATCCCAATGGCCATGTGGTGCACATCCGTTCGCTCACCAAGCCCGTCGGGCCCGGGATGCGGGTCGCTGCACTGTGCGCTCGGGGACCCGCACTGGCGCGGCTGCGGGCGGCCAAGATGCTCGACGACTTCTACGTGGCCGGCCCCGTCCAGGAGGCCGCCGTCGAGTTCCTCAACTCTCCCGCGTGGCCCCGGCACAACCGGCAGGTGCGCCGGGCACTCGGAGAGCGCAGGGATGCCCTCCTGGGATCACTGGGGCGGTTGATCCCACAGATCGAGGTCGCCGCGGTGCCCCGTGGCGGCATGCACCTGTGGGTGCGACTCCCAGACGGGCTCGACGATCGGGACGTCGCCGCAGCCGCTCACGCCGAGGGCGTCATGGTCGGCGAGGGAACGCCGTGGTTTCCCGCCGAATCCGACCACTCCCACCTGCGCCTGACGTTCGGGGAGACGCCGGTACCCGTCATCGGTGAGGCCGTCTCCCGACTGGCGAAGGTGTTCCGTTAGAGCTTGTTAGGGTCCATGCATGACCCGCAGGCATTGGCTCAGCCTGTGGCTGACCAGCATCGCCCTGTCGATGGCGATCCTCGGGCCCGTCTTCGGTCCGGGATACCTGCTGATCCGTGACATGGTCAGCACTCCCCGCTCCTTTGTCACCGACTCGGCACTCGGCTTGTCCGATTCTGCGCCGAGGGCCGTGCCGCAGGACTGGCTGATCGCCGTCGCCTCCGGCGTGATCGACGGTGGAATCGTGGTCAAGGCACTGACTTTCGCGGCCATCGTGCTGGCCGGTGTCGGGTACGGACGACTGGCTCAGCGAGTCCTGCCCGCGGCGGGGGCGCCCGGCATGCTGGCGGCCACGGTCATCGCCGTCTGGAATCCCTATGTGGCCGAACGCCTTCTGCAGGGCCAGTGGAGTCTGCTCGTCGGCTACGCAGCGCTCGGATGGATCCTGATCGCCGCGGTCGACGTCCGCCGCGGTGGCGGCTGGGCTCGCTGGTCGGTGCTGACGGGCTGGCTCGCCGTCGCCGGGATCACGCCGACCGGTTCACTACTCGCCGGACTTGTGCTGCTCGCCGGTCTGGTCATCCCGGCGCTTGCCCGGCGCGAATGGCGGATGGCGCTGACCGCGTCCGTGCTCTGGGCGGCGTCGTCCCTCCCGTGGCTGACCGCATCGTTCCTGGGTGCGGGCACCGGCACGGCTGATCCCGGATCCGTCGCGCTGTTCGCGGCCCGCGCGGAGCCGTGGCTCGGAACGGCCGGTTCGCTGTTGGGCCTCGGTGGCGTGTGGAACGCCGACGCCGTACCCGAGAGCCGGACCTCGCCGTGGGCACTGGTGGCCACCGCCGCCTTGCTGGTTGTGGTCCTCGCCGGGCTCCCGGGACTGTGGCACCGCCGTCGCAACCCGGTGATCAGGGCAGCGGGCGGCCTTGCGGTCGGTTCGGTTGTCCTGGTCGCCCTCGCGGCCACGCCATTCGGCATGGCAAGCCTGGAGTGGCTGGTCGATACGGTGCCCGGCACCGGTCTGCTGCGCGACACCCAGAAATGGATCGCCCTCGCGGTTCCGGCATACGCGCTGGCTGCCGCGTCAGCCGTCCAATCGGCCGGCCGACACGTGCCGAAGGGGTTTGCCGCCGTCGTCGCCTCCGCGCTGATCGTCGCCCCACTGCCCGACCTCGCGTGGGGTGTGGGCAATACGCTCACCCCGATCCACTACCCGGGCGACTGGCAGGTCGTTGCCGACACCATCACCTCCGGACATGGCGATGTGCTCGTGCTCCCGGTGGGGACCAACCGCCGGTACGCCTTCGCCGATTCGGTGTCCCTGGATCCGGCCCCGAGACTCCTGCGCGCCGACGTCCTGCAATCGGGTGAGCTGATCGTCGACGGCCGCAGTGTCGACCGACCCGATTCACGGGCCACCCGCGCCGAGGTAGCACTCCTCGCCGGATCGTCACCGCAAGCGCTCGCAGCACTGGGAGTCGGATGGGTTCTCATCGAGGGCGATTCGGCCATCAACGCGGCGCCGCGCACCCTGGCCCAGCTCGACCTCGCGTTCGACGGTGCCGATCTGCGCGTCTATCGAGTGGACGTCGATCGTTTGCACAGTGCAATCGGCGAACCCTCATCAGTCGACCGGGGTGCGCTGTGGGTTGCCCATCTGGTGTGGATTGTGCTGATCGCCAATGGATTACTCGCAGCTGTGCTGAAATGGCCCCACCGAACGGCGCACCGAAAGAGGCTCTAGGCAGTGGACGAGCTCGAAACATTCACACAGATCGAAGCGATCAAACAGGTCAAATACCGGTATCTCCGCGCCCTGGACACCAAGGCGTGGGAGGAGTTCGAGACCACCCTGGCCGAAGACGTCACCGGCGACTACGGCGACAGCCTGTCGTTCACCACCCGAGCCGAGCTCGTGAACTTCATGAAGTCGTCGCTCGGGGCAGCGGTGCTGACCGAGCATCGAGTAGACCACCCGGAGATCACCGTCGACGGCGACGAGGCCACGGGCCGGTGGTACCTGCAGGACCGGGTCATCGTCGCGGACTTCAACTTCATGCTCTTCGGGGCGGCGTTCTACAACGACCGCTACATCCGGACGGCAGACGGATGGAAGATCAGCGCGACCGGATACGACCGGACCTACGAGGCCACGGTGTCACTCGAAGACTTGCCGAGCTTCAAGGTCAAACCCGGTGCGGCACTTAATCTCTGACGAGGCCCGACACACGTTGCCCTGAGACCGTCTCGGCCAGGACGTATTTCACCCGGGCGGCCGCCGCCGACCACGAATAGTCACCGGCCCGCTCTCGCGCCTTGTCACCGAGTTCGCGGCATCGCGCCGGCTCATCAAGCAATTCCGCTGTGGCCGAGACCAACTCGTCGAGATCGTCGACGAGCAGTCCGGTCACGCCGTCGACCACGGAGTCGGTAAGCCCTCGAGAAGATCGATACCCGATGGTCGGTACACCGTGCCCGGCGGCCTCGACAACGGCAAGTCCCCACCCCTCGGTCTGCGACGGCATCAGATGCAGCGCCGAGCCGGCAAGGATGCGGTGCTTGTCGGATTCGCTCACATGCCCATGGAAACTCACGCGCCGGTCGACACCGAGTTCGGTCGCGCGCTCACGAAGGCGGGTCGACCACCAGCCGTCGCCCACCACGTCCAACGTCACGTCCGGATGGGTGGACGCGAGCCGGGCCATCACCTCGAGCGCGTGTTCGATCTGCTTGTGCGGCACCAGACGCGAGAGCACCACCAGCCGGCGAGGATCCGGCTCGACATCGACGTGAGGTGACGGGTCGGTGCCTGCGCGCACCACCGACACCCGGCCGGCGTCCACACCGAGTGAGACGAGATCTTCGGCCGACGGCAACGACACGGTCAGGTACTGCGAATCCCGATGCACCCACGGTGACAGGCGGGATTCGATGAACCATCCGATCCGACCCATCGCGGCGCCGGCGACCGGCCATTGGCGGCGATGGCAGTGATGCACCAAAACCACCACCGGCGCGCGCATCACCCAGCGGGCGAAGAAAGGGATGCCGTTCTGGGTGTCGATCACCACGTCGGGATCGAGCCCGGCCATCGGTCCACGACCGAGCCGGCCGGCGACGATCGCCGCGAGCGCCCGCGGGTACACGCTGAGCCGGCCACCGCCGCGCGAGACCCGGATGCCGTCACGGATCTCCGTGCGCGCCGCCCCCGGGTAGCCGGCCGTCCGCAGGGTCACGCGCACCCCGTCGCGGACGAGTTCGGCCCCGATGCGCTCGAGGTACCGCTCGCTGCCGCCACCCTGCGGATGGTCGGAGTCGCGCCAGCACAGCAACAGCACCTCGCGGACGGGCGCGGTGGGCTCACCGTTGGCGACGTTGTCAGGTTGTTCGTTTTTCACTGTTGGCCAGGGTAGCGGCAGGATCACCACCGACGTCCGACCCGTATCGTTTCGCTGGTGAAAGACACCACCCGCCGTGCCCGTCAGCGCGCCACGGTGGTCCGTTCGGCCACCTTGCTGAACCACTTCCGGTACGAGCAGTCCGACCCCGACCGCTTCTACGGCGCCCTCGCCGATGACTCGGTGGAGTTGATCGAGGCGCTGCACCGCGGCGTCACGGGCCTCGACCCCGGCGGCCCGGCCGGCCTCGACGGCAAGGTTGTCCTCGATGTGGGAGGCGGTCCCGGCTACTTCGCCGAGGTGTTCCGGCGCCGCGGCGCCCACTATGTGTCGGTCGAACCTGACCCGGACGAGATGCATGCCGCCGGTCTCCCCCAGCAGGCCGGTGTCCGCGGGTCGGGGACTGCACTGCCGATCGCCGATGCCGTGGTGGACATCTGCTACTCGTCCAATGTCGCCGAACACGTCGCCGAGCCCTGGGCCATGGCCCGCGAGATGCTGCGGGTCACTCGCCCCGGCGGCCTCGTCCTGCTCAGCTACACCCTCTGGTACGGACCGTTCGGCGGCCACGAGATGGGTTTGACCCATTACTTCGGCGGTGCCCGGGCGGCCCGCTGGTACACCAATAAGCACGGCCACCGGCCCAAGAACCTCTACGGCACATCGTTGTTCAAGGTCACCGCAGCCGACGGGCTGCGGTGGGCACATTCGGTGCCGCCTAGCGAGGCGACGCTGGTGGCAGCCTTTCCCCGGTATCTCCCGGGGCGGCTGTGGTGGGTGATGAAGGTGCCGCTGATCCGGGAAGTACTGGGCACCAACTTGGTGCTACTGCTCCGTAAGGCCGACCCGACGAATCCGCTATAGGACAAGCCCGTCGAGGTCGGTGTCCGGGGCCTCGATCGGCGGGACCCGGAGAGCGGTCACCGTCGCCCACCCGTCCGCGATGAGGGCGGCATCCGAACCCGGCGGGCTGTCGTCCTGCTCCTGGGCACGGATCTCGTCGAAGGTCACCGCCACCGACTCCTCATCTCGTTCCCCGATCCGGGCCTGCACGGCCCCGAACGGTGCAAGCGATGCCCGCCGCAGCCCCTTCAGATCCGCTCTGGCCAGATCGGGGATGTTGACGTTGAGCACCGAACCGGGCTGGGCCTTGTCGACCACCCACGCTGCTGCGACACGCGCGACCTCGGCGACGCAGCCCCAATCGCGGGGCTCGGCGGCGTCCACCGACACCGCCAACGTCGCAGCGCCGTGGGCGGCAGCGGTGAACGCCGCGCCCACCGTCCCCGAGTGCAAGATCGCGTGTCCGGTGTTGGGTCCGTGATTGATTCCGGAGAACACCAGATCCGGCGGTGACCCGAAAGCTCCGTCGCACGCGACAAAAGCGATGAGGGCAGGCGACGCGTCCACGGCGTAAGCCGTCACGCCGGGCAACTCGGTCAGATCGGTGGCTCGCATCCGCAACCGGCCGCCGTCTTCGATGGCACTGAGCGACGCGCTCGCGCCGCTGCGTTCCCGGTCGGGCGCAGCGACCACCACGTCGAGACCCAGGTCGGCCGCAACTCTCGCGAGCACGCGGATCCCGGCGCGGTCGATACCGTCGTCGTTGGTGATCAGCACCTTCACGACGTGCCCTTTCCGGGCCGGTCCACCTTGCGGACCTCGGCTCGTTCGGCCAACTTCCGGACCACCTCGCCGTGGCCCGTCGCCAGTCCTCGCCGGGTCACCGTTGCCGCACCTGCCGCGACCGCCAGCCGCAGTCCCGACTCGAGGGACTCGCCCTGCGCGGTCGACACGGCCAGCGCAGCGGTCATCGAGTCGCCGGCACCCCGATGGTCGATCGATTGGGCGGGTGGCGCGATGGCCTCCCAGAACTGACCGTCCTCCCAGGCCAGCGTGGATTCCTCGCCACGGGAGATCACCACCACCCTGGCGCCCTTTTCTCCGAATTCCTCCATCGCGGTGGCAAGATCCGCAGGGTTCTCCGACTTCGCGAACCCGTCCTCGACGAGGTCCTCGTGACTCACCTTGAGGATGTCGAGGCCACCTTCGAGCGCGCTCTGCAAGGTCGGGCCGGACAGGTCGGCCACCACCGGGATGCCGTTGGCCGTCAGATCTGCAGCCAGGCGCCCGTAGGTCTCGTCCGGGATCACCCCGTCCTCATGGGGGCCGCCGAGTGCCGCGACGCCCGAGGTGAGCCCCTCGGCAAGGCAATTGCTGAAGAGGTCGTCCACCTCGTGCCGGGTGAGCACTTGTGGACGCACACTCACCACCTCGAGGCGGTTGCCGCTGCGCCGATCGTGGACGTACGAGCCGTTCTCGCCGCCCATCGCCACGCCTCGCACCGCGACGCCCTCACCTTCGATCAGTGGGCGCAGTATCTTTCCGGCCTCGCCGCCGAACACCCCACACAACGTGGTGTTCAGGCCGAGCGTCTCCATCATCCGGGCGATCCAGAAACCCTGCCCTCCGGCGTGGACGTGCAGCTCCGCAGCGTCGCTGGCGTCGGCTTCGATTGTTACGGTCAGTAAAGGGGTCGGGGCGAAAACCAGACCATGTGAACTCATGATGTCCTCCTCGCGGCCCGCTTACCCGCTCGCGCCGACCGGAAAACGGACAGAACCCCCGCACCGGAATCGGCGCGGGGGTTCTGTTGTCTGCAGTGTCGTGGACTAGTTGTCGATCGCGTCCAGCGGTTTGGTCTTCGCCGCCCGCGAGGCCGGCCACAGGGCCGCCAGCACGCCGACGACAGCCGCACCGACCAACGTGATGACGATCAGACTCCACGGCAACACCGGAGCACCCAGACCCCAGTACTTCAGGGTGCGTACCAGCGCCCAGCCGAATGCCACACCCAGCACCACACCGAGCAGCGCACCGAAGATCGCGATCAACAGCGACTCGACGTAGATCGTCCGCCGTAGTTGAGCACGGGCCATCCCGATCGCCCGCAACATCCCGATCTCACGTTTGCGTTCGATCACCGACAGGGCGAGCGTGTTGACGATGCCCAGGACTGCGATCACCAACGCCAGTCCGAGCATTCCGTAGAGGACGCTCAGCATCTGGTCGATCTGCGATGACTGCTCGCCCTTGAACTCGGCAGGCGTCCGGATCTTCACCGTCAGGTAGTCGGCGGTGACATCTTCGACCCGGTCGCTCACCTCGTCGACGTTGGCGCCCGGCACCGTCTTGATGGCGGCGAAGACCTCCTGCCGCAGCGGTGACGGGATCAGCTTCTCGTAGGCATCCGAGCCCATCGCCCACGGATCGATCAGCGGGTTGTCCTTGAAGATGCCGGTCACCTTCACCGGGACCACCGTGCCGTCGTAGTTCGTGAACTCGATCGTCTCGCCGACGTTCCAGCCCTTCTCCTTCGACGTGCGTTCGCCGACGATCATGCCGTCCGGTTCGATCGTTCGCGGCCCCTCGACCATCTCGTACGGGGTGACCGAGTACATGTCACCGTCGGGCGAGTACCCGAACACGCCCTGACCATCGACCTCGGCCTGGATACCCCCGAAGCCGACAACCGATTCGACTCCGTCGATCTCGGCGATGGCCTCCACCACCAGGGGCGAGAACCCGCTGCCCTGATCGCCGGACACCAGCAGATTCGCCGTCAGTCCGGTGTCGATCGCATCGTCGATCGTGCCCTTGAACGTCGAACCGAGAGTGCCGATCACCGCCACCAGCATCAAACCGAGTGTCAACGCGAAAGCTGTTGCGGCAGTACGCCTCGGATTGCGGACAGCGTTGGTACGCGCCAGCTGACCGATCTTGCCGAAAGGCCGTGCCAGCACCGCACCGAGCACGGTGACCGCCGGACGTGACAACGCAGGCGCGGCGAACACCACCGCGAAGATCATCACCAGCGCACCGAGTCCGACGATGCTTGCAGCTCCGGACCCCTCACCGGAGGCACCGATCGCCAGCAGCGCCAGTGCGATGACCGCCAGCACGATGCCTGCGATGGTGCGCACCTTGAGTGACGCCTGACCATCGGTGAGGCTCTCGCGCATCGCCTCCACGGGCGACACCTTCGATGCCCGTCTGGCCGGCGCATACGCACTGACCATGGTGACGAGGATGCCCACCAACAGACAGGCGATCACCGCCGACGGACCGATCTGGAGCGACGTCGTCGGTAGACCGGTCGAGGACGTCACGGCCTTGAGGACTGCAGCGATACCGATGCCGGCAGCCAAGCCGACCAGCGCGCCGATGAGCCCCACGACAAACGCCTCGAGGAGCACCGAACGGGTGACCTGTTTGCGGCTGGCCCCGATTGCCCTGAGCAGGGCCAACTCTCGCACCCGCTGGGCAACGATCATCGAGAAGGTGTTGTAGATGATGAACGTGCCGACGATGAGTCCGATCGCGGCGAACGCCAGCAGGATGTAGTTGAAGACGTCGAGGAACTGGTTGATCGAGTCCTTCTCGTCCTGACGCACCTGGTCGCCGGTGCGCAGCTTGTAGTCGTCGCCGATCAGGCCTGCGACACGTTCTTTCAACTGCTCGGGGCTGACACCCGGCACCGCCTGCAGGTCGATCGCCTGCGAATGCGAGCCGTCGGTGAACAGGTCTTTGGCAGTCTCCTCCTGGAACTGGATGCTGGTGAATCCGCTGGTGGCGCCCGGCACGTCGAGGATGCCGACCACCGTCACCTCCATCGGCGCCCCGCTGCCACGGCCCACCGCCACCTTGGTGGTCGACCCGAGCTTCAGGTCGGCCTCGTCGGCGGACGAATCATTGAGGGCGATCTCGTTGGGGGCAGTCGGAGCACGGCCGTCGATGAGATTGCTCTCGGTGTCGGACAGCCGTTGGTCCGGCGACTGGAAGGCGCTGCCCACACTGGGCGCGCCACCCGTCTGCAACGCCTTGCCGTCGGCCTTGGCGATGGTGGCCGGACCGCTGTACTGCGGCAACACCTTTGCCACTCCGAGCTCGGCCTTGTTGTCCTCGATCTGGGTGAGGACCGAATCGGGCACACCCGACGAATTGGAGTCCTCCGGTGAGATCTGGGTGTCCACGCCGAGTGCGACCTTGTCGAAGATCCCGTCGAAGGCGCTGGACACGGTCGCGGTGAAGATCATCGAACCGGCGACGAAAGCGGTGCCCAACACGACCGACAGAACAGTCAGGACAAGGCGAAGCTTATGCGCGCCAAGGTTTCTCAGTGAGACCTTGCGCATCGCATTCGATGCCATCACAGTTCCTTGGGAGCGCGCGAGAAGCCTCCGGTCGACGGGGTCTCGTCGAGATTCTTCATGTACTCGAAGATCTCGTCGGCATCGGGATTGCGGAGCTCCTGCACTATCTGGCCGTCGGCGAGGAAGACCACCCGGTCGGCATAGCTCGCCGCACGGGGGTCGTGGGTGACGATCACAACGGTCTGGCCGAACTCGTCGACCGCGGCGCGAAGAATGCTGAGCACCTCGCCCGACGACCTGGAGTCGAGGTTGCCGGTGGGCTCGTCACCGAAGATGATCTCGGGTTGCCCGACCAGCGCTCGCGCACACGCCACGCGCTGCTGCTGACCGCCGGACAGCTCGCTGGGGCGATGGCCCAGACGGTCGGCGATACCGAGGCGCCCGATCACGGTGTCGAACCATTGCTGATCGGGTTTGCGGCCGGCAATGTCGAGCGGCAGCGTGATGTTCTCCCGGGCCGTCAGGGTCGGCACCAGGTTGAAGGATTGGAACACGAAGCCGATCCGGTCCCGGCGCAGGAGCGTCATCTGCTTGTCGGAGAGATCGGTCAGATTGGTGTCGCCGATGCTCACCGTTCCGCTGGTCGCGGTGTCGAGTCCGGCGAGGCAGTGCATCAACGTGGACTTGCCGGACCCGGACGGGCCCATGATGGCCGTGAACTCACCTCGGACGAACTCCGCGGTGACACCCGCCAATGCATGCACTTGGGTGTCTCCGGATCCGTAGATCTTCTTCAGATCGCTCGCGCGGGCCGCAACTGCGGTGGGTGGGGCGGTCATGTCTGGCCTTTCTCATTCTCGGTCAGTTAATGCACGATGCCTGGCTACCGGCAGTACAAATACTGACTGCCATGCCATCGCCGAATCATCGGGGACCACCCTGATCTTTCCCCCTACATCCCGCCGACGAATCGGCCGTGAGGATGATTTGGCCCCCTCGCAGTAGTACCGCAGAGTGAGGTCGCGGTCCAGCGAATACAGGTCAGTCAGGGAATTGCACGGCCATGACGTGCAGCTTGTTGGGTACGGCAGGCGAGTTGAAGCCGTTGTCGGACACGGCGAGAAGAGCGCGCCGATTGTTCGAGAGTCTCGGCCCCCACGCCAGACCTTCGACGTTGCCCGGCCTCAAGTTCGTCAAACTGCTCAGGTTGTAGACCAAGTGCTTCGGCATCGCCTTCTCGTTCCCTGCCAGGGCTGCTTTACCCGTGACCCGGTCGGCGCCGTTGCTGGTCGTCCAGAAGATCTTGATGTCGTAGGAGTTGCGAGCGGGATCGTAACCGCGTTCGAGCACCAGGAAGTCGGTCTCGTTGACGGCCAACACCTCCGAGACACCCTTGAACGCCCGGCCCGACGAACCCGGGGCAAGCGGGTCGGTGCGATAGACGAACTCGCCGCTCACACTTCCGTTGCCACGTAGTTGCAGAAGCCGCGAGCTGGTGCCTGCGGCCAGGGTGGGCCGTGGGCCATCCTGGGCGAGTGAGTTCTCGGTGATGGTGCTGATGAGGCCGCCCTCGCTCACCGCCAGGGATTCCAGACCCAGGTGCCCCCGCAGCCCACTGCCCTTCTTGGGGACATACGCAGCGGGGAGTGCGAAGTCCCGCTGATGGAGCCCTGGGGTCGAGACCATCCGGATGAACGGGTCGGGCCCATCACTGGCGACGATCAACGAGTTGCCGTAGTGCCTGATGGCCTCGAACTCGTAGCCGGAGCCGGGCAGCATCGGGATGTTGTTCGGCCCCAGCACCACACCACCGCCGACCAACGCGGGGGCGCCGACCGACATGCCGTCGCGGCCCAGTGGAACGCTGACGTCGAAGTAACGGGTGGGTCCGTTGGCGCCGGTGTCGTCGGTGATGACCGAGTAGTTGCCACGACCGTCACCGTCGATGCCGGAGATGCCCCCGAAGCGGGCGGGTGCCGGGATCCAGTCGAGCGGCAGGTTTGTCGTCGACAGGAACTTCGCGGACAGCACAGGTGCTGCTGCCGCGTGCACGGGTGCAACCAGACCCGCTGCCAGCGTGGCCGCGACAACTCCTGTCGCCGTTGCCAATACACCGCGCAGCTTCGCTCGCCTCATGGGCGGGATGTTACCGGTGCCACCCCGCCTGCGCGCGTTCAGAAGTGACTTGAAGGATCAAGAATCGGCGCCGAGCCGATGCTTGAGCGCCTCGAACTCGTCCCGGATGCCCGACGGCAGCTTCTCGCCGACGAAGTCGAACCATTCCTCGATGGACGGGATCTCGCCGCGCCACTCCTCGGGGTTCACCGCGAGCGCTTCGGCGACGTCGGCCTCGGAGACGTCCAAGCCGTCGAGGTCCAGTGCTTCGGGCGTCGCCACGATGCCGATGGGGGTCTCCACACCGCTGGTCTTGCCCTCGATGCGTTCGACGATCCACTTCAGCACGCGGCTGTTCTCACCGAATCCTGGCCACAGGAAGCGCTTGTCGTCGCCGCGGCGGAACCAGTTGACGTAGAACACCTTCGGCAACTTGGACTCGTCCGCGTTCTTGCCGAGGTCGATCCAGTGGTTGAGGTAGTCGCCCACGTTGTAGCCGAGGAACGGGAGCATCGCCATGGGGTCGCGGCGGATGGCGCCGACGGTGCCCTCGGCTGCCGCAGTCTGCTCCGAGCCGACGGTGGCGCCCATGAACACGCCGTGCTGCCAGCTGCGGGCCTCGCTCACCAACGGGATGGTGGTCTTGCGCCGGCCGCCGAACAGGATCGCCGAGATCGGCACACCCTGCGGGTCATCCCACTCGGGCGCCATGATCGGGCACTGGCTCATCGGGGTGCAGTACCGCGAGTTCGGGTGCGCTGCCTGCGTATCCGAGTCCGGGGTCCAGTCGTTCCCGCGCCAGTCGATGAGGTGCTGGGGGTCGCCTTCGAGGCCCTCCCACCAGACATCCTTGTCGTCGGTGAGCGCGACGTTGGTGTAGATGGTGTTACCCGCCTCCATGGTCTTCATGGCGTTGGGGTTAGAGCTGTAGTTGGTACCGGGCGCGACACCGAAGAAGCCGAACTCCGGGTTGACCGCGTACAGGCGGCCGTCTTCGCCGAACCGCATCCAGGCGATGTCGTCACCGAGGGTCTCGGCACGCCACCCGGGGATGGTGGGCTGGATCATCGCGAGGTTGGTCTTGCCACAGGCGCTCGGGAACGCGGCGGCGATGTAGTACGCCTTGTCCTCCGGGCTGATCAGCTTGAGGATCAGCATGTGCTCTGCGAGCCAGCCCTCGTCGTGGGCCATGGCCGACGCGATGCGCAGCGAGTAGCACTTCTTGCCCAGGAGCGCGTTACCGCCGTAACCCGAACCGTACGACCAGATCTCGCGGTCTTCCGGGAAGTGGGTGATGTACTTGGTCTCGTTGCACGGCCACGGCACGTCTTCCTGGCCGGCCTCGAGTGGGGCACCCAGTGAGTGCAGCGCCTTGACGAAGAAGCGGTCCTCGCCCAGCGCCGCGACGACGTCGGGGCCGACCCGAGTCATCACACGCATGGAGAGCACGACGTATTCGGAATCGGTGATCTCGACACCGAGCTTGGGGTCGTCGGAGCCGAGCGGTCCCATGCAGAACGGGATGACGTACATGGTGCGGCCGCGCATGCTGCCTCGGTAGAGCTCGGTCATCGTCGCGCGCATCTCGGTCGGATCGACCCAGTTGTTCGTGGGACCGGCGTCGATCTCGTTCTTCGAGCAGATGTAGGTGCGTGATTCCACGCGTGCGACGTCGGCGGGGTCGGAGTTGGCCAAGAACGAGTTGGGCTTCTTCTTCTCGTCCAGCTTGGTCATGGTCCCGGCGGCGACGAGCTGGGTGGTGAGGCGATCCCACTCGTCGTCGGAGCCGTCAGACCAGACAACCCGCTCCGGTTCGGTGAGTTCTGCGACTTCTCGCACCCAGGCCAACAGTTCGGCGTGCGACGTCGGCGCGCTGTCGGGATCCAAACCGGGAATGGTTGCTGAAGTCATGTGTCATCTCTCCTACCGGTGACCGACGGGCACAGGAACCGCATGGGTTCATCGTCTGCGCCGGTCAGCCCCTCCGTGGCGGCCTTTTATTCAGATTACTTCGGGCGTACCCGCTGGCATCAATCGGGGCGTGTATCCGGGCACATCTCACCGTGTGAGTGACGAACATTGTAGTCGGCCCATCAACGCGCTGACCAGCCGAACTATCGAAGACGACCGACGTCGGTGGCTGTCCATTCCCCCGTCGCGGGGTCCAGCCGATGCGAGCTGTAACCGCCGTCGCCACGCACCTCTGTGATCAGATCCACCTGACCGTCACGATCACTATCGGTGTACACGGTCAAACCAGCTGGTCCTGGCCTCGTGAGCGAATCCGCGACCCCGTCGGCGTCGGTGTCGATGTCGGCGGGCCCCAGATCCCAGACCCTGTCGTTCTCGACGATCCAGAGGTTGTCGTACACGCCGTCGATGGGCGGCGCCGAGACCGGATGGACGAACACCGGCTCATTCTGGTTGTCGCCGCATCCGGCAAGGAAGTCGTTGTCCATACCGTGCACCCACCCGCCCGTCGAAGAAAAAGTGTCCCGGTGGGTTGGACGCAGAACACCTCGGCACGGTTCCCGCCGACCGAGGGGCGAGTGAGAGAGGTCGAGCCAGATCAGTGTCCGATCGCCTCGAGGAGGGGGTCGAGTCGGTCCCGTACCTCGGCCGCAGCTGCAAGTTTCGCGAGGTCGCCGTCGCGACGGCCGACCGCCGCCTGTCGCACCCGCCTGATCTCGCGGTCCATTTCGGCGATCCGGGCGGCCGCCCCTTGCGACCGCCTCTCGTAGTGGCGGGTGAGTCTGCCGCCGATGACCGACTCGGCACTGGAGACCTGCCGCACTATCTCCCGCTCGATCTGTGACCGCACGTCACCCACCGCGTCGTGCGCCCATGTCGCCATCGCCGCCCGTCGGGTCGACAGCCGGCGTATCCGGACCATCCCCACCGCGATCACCACGCCGAGGACAAGCGTCAGCGGCATCGCGATCCACTGGAGCGTCTCGACCGACGCCATCGGGGTGACCACCAGACGGCCGAGACCCAGACCTGCCGAGGCCCCGAACACCACGAGCAACGCCTCCTCGGCGCCCCGGCGCGGCACCGGCAGGGCGGGAACGACCACCGTCTCGTAGGAACGGGCCGGCGCCGCGGGGGCCGCCTGCTCCAGCCCGAGCATCGTGCGCGCCTGAAGGCCGTCGAGCTCGTCGTCGAGCCGGTTGAGGATGCCGGTGCGGACCTCTGTCAGCTCGCCCTCGAGCCACTGCACGAACGACGTTTCCCCGGAACGGTTGAGTCGCGCCGCAGCTGCTGTCGCCCCCGCGTCGATGGCTCGCGTCGTCGAATTGAGAGCGCCGGTCACGTCACCACGGATCTGCCCGGCACCGGCGCGCAATGCAGCCAACCGGTCCATCCGACCGCGGTCACGGGTTCCGGCGAGCACTGCCCGCTCGTCCAGCAATGCGGCGGCGGGGTCCGAGCCATGGTCGACAGTGGCCAGGTCCTCGACAAACGCTTCGAGAGTGCGATCAGCGGCCACGGTCGCCAACCGTTCGCGGCGATCAGTGGGGTGGAGTTGCTCGTGCAGCCAGCCCGTCAGCGCCTCGAATCCTGAGCCGGTGTGATGACCGGCCAGCGCGGCCGCGGCCGACACGGCAAAGATCGGCAGTCGTCCGTGCGGGTCGAGTAGCTGTCGATTGGCCTTGAGCAACGTGGGCCAATCCCAGAAGGCATCGATCTTGTTGCAGACCATTGCGACGATCGGCGCGGTGGCGGTCAGGGCTCGCAGCAGTTCGACCTCTGGTTCTCCCACCCCTGATGAGGGATCCACGATCAGCAGGGCAATGGCCGCGCCGCCGCCTCTTCCGTGGACATCACCGTCCGGCCGATCCACCTGATCCGGCCCAGGCCACTCGGAGGCCTTGATGCCTGCAGCATCCAACGCCGCGGCGATCGAGGTGACCCCGACGCGACCGAGCCCTGCCACCATCACCACGTCGGAATCGACCTGGCCGATAGACGAACCGGTCAGCTCCGAGACACCGGCCACCACGGCCCGCATCTCCCGCAGGTCAGCGGTCGTCGTCATGTCAGCGCTCCCGACAACATGGATCCGGACAAGATGTGTTCGATCTCGTCTCGCAGGATTCCCTGGGCCGCGATGATCTCGAGTTCATCGACCACCCGTCCGACACGTCTGTGCTCGGCAAGGGACGCAAACTCCGTCAACGGGTCGGCCAGTGCGTCGAGTCCACTGCGCTGGTGGAGCCGGGCGGCGAGTTCCTCTGCGGTCAGAGGCCCGCCGCTCAGCAGGGCCAGCGCACTGGCGATGCCGTACGCATCGAGCCTGCGCAGCAACGACAGCCGTTGCAGGCGCTGGTGCGGCCCACCCGCGTCGAGGAACTCGGCCTGCATCGGCGGCACCTGTTCACCTGCCGCGGCCATGGCGGCCATGAAGTCGATGTCGTCCATCCGCAGATCCGGTACCGCCAGCAACGGCATCACCGGCACCACCGCCCGACCGAGTGATGCTGCGCATTGCGCTGCGCGATCACGAGCGGACGGCCATGACCCCAGCGAGTCCGCTTTCCCGAGAACCACCAGGCTTCGACGTGGATCGAGGTCGGCGATCGCGGCGACGTCGTCCGGCCGGGGCCAGCCCGAGAGCACGTGGAGCCATGCGTCCGCATCGGACGCGTCGTCGCCCGGTCCGATCGGGCTGACGTCGTAGGACTGCCTCAGCGCACGGGCCACGGTGTCGCGGCCGGTGCCGAATCGGCCCACCACGGCCACCCGCAGCGGACCCTGCAGATCGTCGACCGCGCGGCGCAACGCGACGGCCCCCGGCAAGTGGTCGCACAGAGCGTGCAGCCGGTCCATCAACTCGTCGATCCGAGAGTCGGCCGGCCCATCATCGTGCCGATACATGTGATTCCTCCCCCGAAGAGCCTTGCCACCTGGTCAGACGCACGATTGCAGTGCCCGGTTCCGCCTCCCCGCAACACGGCTTGATCGCGGTTTGGTAAACCCCTGCTGTCACATCGGTGAGTAATGCGGGACTATGGCCGGGTGACTAGCCCAAACCCGAAGGCCCAACGCAGTGTGTTGCCGGCGCCGGACGAGCGGTCGGCTCCGGATGACAAGGCCGAGATCGACGCGGCCCGCCGTGAACGCGCGCGTCTCTACCCTCGGGTGACCAGCTTCCGGTCGCGCCGCGGCAGTCTCACGCCCGCTCAGCAGGACAACTGGGAGCGGCTGTGGCCTTCGGTGGGTCGAGAGGTCAGCGAGAACGACCGGATCGATGCCGAGGCCTGGTTCGGACGTAACGCGCCCCTGATCCTCGAGATCGGCTGCGGAACGGGCACCTCTACCGCCGCGATGGCGGCCGAGGAGCCCGACATCGACGTGATCGCCGTCGACGTCTACCGGCCAGGGATCGCACAACTCCTCGGGATGATCGGCCGGGAGAACCTCACCAACATCCGGGTCATCCGAGGTGACGCCGTGATCGTGTTGGGGCACATGATCGCGCCCGCCTCGCTGACCGGCGTGCGGGTGTTCTTTCCTGATCCATGGCCCAAAGCTCGGCATCACAAGCGGCGTCTGCTGCAGCCGAGCACCATCGAGCTGATCGCCGAGGTGCTGCGGGACAACGGTGCGCTGCACATCGCCACCGACCATGCCGACTACGCCCACTCGATCGCGGAGGTGCTCGGCAGTCAGTCCCTGCTGATGCCGGCCGAGACCGCCGTGCCGTTCTCCACGGCCCGGCCGGTCACGAAGTTCGAGGGACGCGCCGAACGCGAAGGCCGCCCGGTCACTGAGTTCGTTCTCACAAGGGTCCCCCGATGAGTCCTGCATCCTATTCGGACGAGCCCGTCAGCACACCCGACAACTCGGTCGCCCACACCATCTCGGGGGCGAGCCAGGAAGCCCGGGTGCTGCTGATCTGGGACGCACCGAACCTCGACATGGGTCTCGGGTCGATCCTCGGCGGCAGGCCCACCGCAGCTCACCGGCCCAGGTTCGACGCTCTGGGACGCTGGCTGCTGGGTCGCACAGCGGACATCTCCGCGGCCACCACACCGTCGGTCGACGGCACCGCAGGCGCCCGCAGGAGCTTCGCCGCGGTCCCCGAGGCGACCGTCTTCACCAACATCGCCCCTGGTACGGCCGAAGTCGTGCGCCCCTGGGTCGAGGCGTTGCGTAATGTTGGTTTCGCTGTTTTCGCCAAGCCCAAAGTGGACGAAGACAGCGACGTGGATTCGGACATGCTCGACCACATCGAGATGCGCAGGCACACTGTGGGGCTGGCGGGTCTGATCGTCGCCTCGGCGGACGGGCAGGCCTTCCGCGAGCTTCTCGAGGACGTCGCCGCCGATGGGGTCCCGGTGCAGGTGCTCGGATTCCGCGAGCACGCAGCGTGGGCACTGACGTCGGAGAGTTTGGAGTTTGTAGATCTAGAAGACATTCCAGGTGTGTTCCGGGAGCCCCTGCCCCGGATCAGTCTGGACTCGTTGCCCGAAGAAGGCGCGTGGCTGGCTCCGTTCCGGCCGTTGTCGGCACTGCTGTCCGGCCGCCCCACCTGAGAGCGATGAGCGAGCTGTGACAGCGACGCACGATTGGCGACGTCACGGACGTCCCCCGCGCGACCACTCTCAACCAGCGAGTGACGAACTAGCGAGTACGGAAAGGAACCTGCGGTGTTTGGTGCCATAGGCAACTTCGTGTACCGGCTGCGCTTTGTGGTCATCGCGGTCATGGTTGCCCTGATGGCCGGGCTCGGCCTCTACGGGCTCGACCTCAACAAGCATCTGAGCCAGTCCGGATGGTTCGACCCGGGCTCCCCCTCGGTCGAGGGCTCGCAGCTGCGTGACGAGGTACTCGGCCGGGACCACAAGTCGGACGTCATCATGCTGGTGACGCCGCCGGCGGGCACCAAGGTCGACGACCCGGCGTTCGCCACCAAGGTCGAGCGAATCGTCGAAGACCTGATCGCACAGCACGGTGACGTCGTGGACCGCACCGACCCCGGCATCGTGGACCCGTTCAAACCGGCCGCGAACGACTTCGACAAGGCCACCCAGGCGCAGGTGCAGGCACGGCTCTTCGACGCCTCCCGCGAACACGGGTTCGTCAGTATCGGTGTCCGAGGTGACGACGACACCACCATCTTGAACAACTACAAGAAGATCGAGCCCTTCTTCGACGACCTTCCCGAGAAGTACGACCTACCCGGCACGACCATCGAGATGGCCGGGCTGCAGCCCGTGGCCGGCGCGATGTCGGCGGGGATGGACGAAGACATCAAGCGCGCCGAGATCATCGCGCTGCCGCTGGTCGCCGTCATGTTGTTCTTCATCTTCGGCGGTGTCATCGCTGCCTGTCTGCCCGTGGTGATCGGTGGCCTGACCATCGCAGGCTCGCTGGGCATCATGAAGCTGCTCACCCACGTCACCGAACTCAACATCTTCGCCCAATCGGTGGTGACACTCATCGGGCTGGGTATCGCCATCGACTACGGATTGTTCATCGTCAGCCGGTTCCGCGAGGAGCTGGCCGAGGGATACACCACCAAGGACGCGGTGCGCCGGACCGTGATGACGGCCGGTCAGACCGTGGTGTTCTCGGCGACCATCATCGTCGCCGCGCTTGCGTGCCTGCTGCTGTTCCCGCAGGGCTTCCTCAAATCGGTTGCCTACGGCGCGATCGCGTCGGTCAGTCTCGCGGCCATCTGCTCGATCACCGTGCTTGCGGCGATCCTGGCCATCCTCGGCCCACGCATCGACATGTGGGGCTTCTCGTTCCTGCGCCGTACCAAGACCAAGAAAGAGGTCGAGGACAGTTTCTGGGGCCGCCTTGCCGGCTGGGTGATGCGCCACCCACTCAAGACCGCGATCCCGGTCGTTCTCTTGCTCCTCGCGTTGGTCATCCCGTTCGCGGGCATCCAGTTCGGTGGCATCACCGAGAAGTACCTGCCGCCGAACAACGACAACCGCATCGCGCAGCAGAACTTCGACAAGTTCTTCCCGACCGAGCGCACCGAAGAGATCAAGCTCGTCATCGAGTACAACCCGGAGAGCAGCGACGACGCGGCCAAGCTGCAGACCATCGCCGACGAGGCCAACAAGATCCCCGGTTTCACCAAGGAGTTCACCCTCGACGGCGCGCAGGCCGAGGGCAACGTCGTCGAGTTGGCTGCCGGTCTCATCGACCAGAACACCGCAGGTGAAGCCGTCAAGGAATTGCGTGACATCGACACGCAGGGCCTCAACATGTACGTCGCGGGAACCCCTGCCCTGACGCAGGATTCGATCAACGCGCTCCTCGACGACCTACCGCTGATGGTCGCGCTGCTGATCCTGGTGACGAGCCTGCTGATGTTCCTGGCGTTCGGCTCGGTGGTGTTGCCCATCAAGGCGGCCCTCGTCTCGGCGCTGGGACTCGGGTCGACCCTGGGCATCTTGACCTGGATCTTCATCGACGGTCACGGGTCGTCGATCGCCAACTTCACGCCCGGACCGCTGATGTCTGCGGTCCTGGTCCTGATCATCGCCATCATCTACGGCCTGTCCACCGACTACGAGGTGTTCCTGCTCTCCCGGATGGTCGAGGAACGGCAGAAGGGCGCGAGCACCACCGACGCGATCCGCCGCGGCACAGCGCACACCGGCCGGATCATCACTGCGGCCGCAGCCATCCTGGTGGTGGTCACCGGTGCGTTCGGGCTGTCCGAGATCGTGATGATGAAGTACATCGCGTACGGCATGATCGCCGCACTGATCCTCGACGCCACCATCATCCGCATGCTGCTGGTGCCGGCAATCATGAAGCTGCTCGGCGACGACTGCTGGTGGGCCCCGCAGTGGATGAAGGTGATCCAGGAGAAGATCGGTCTGGGCGAGACCATCCTCGACGACGAGAACGACCCGGGTCGTGCGGCGCGAGCTGTCCGCGGGGCCCGCAGCGCCGGCACCGTGGTCGCCGAGGCACCCACGTCGGCGATGCGGATGCAACCTGCGACGGACGGTCGTCGACCGGTTCCCGCTGGTGCCCCCGCAGCGCGCCCCTCCGGTCCGATCGGACGGCCCCCGGCTCCGAGGCCTTCCGGCCCCATGTCCCGTCCGGCGCCGGATCGGGCTGTGCCACAGCAGGATTCCGAACCGCAGCCACGCGCCACACCGGTTCCCGCGATGGGTGGCGTTCGCAAGCCGTCGTCGTGGACCGACAGCCCGTCGGATGCCGGTTCTCGGCCGGCCGACACCAACGGACGCATCGGGCAGGTCCGCAGGCCCGACCCGACCCGGCCAGGGCAGTCCCCACAGGCCGGTCGACCCAGCGAACCTCCGGTGAGCGGCGTCGTCCGGCGGGCACCGAGCAGGCCCGCCCCTGATTCGGACCCGGTTGCGCCGCGCACACCCAATCGGGAGAACGCCCGCCGCAACCGTCCGGACACCGGCGGTTGGAGTCTCGGCGCCGGCGGGATCCGCCTGGGTGACCCCGTTCCTGCGAACGGCACGCCCGGGCCGTCCGAGAATGGCTCTGACCAGCATCACCAACCCGGCCGACCACCGCGTCCGCAGCCGATCCGTTCCGACCGCATCGGACCGCAGCAAGACCCTCGCCCGACCGAACCGCGGCCCAGTGGTCCACCGGTGTCGAGTCCGCGCGGCGTGCCCGCGGGCCGGCAAGATCGCGCTGGCCGATCCGACGGCGACCCGAGCAGCCCACTGCGCCGACGGCCCGACCTGGGCCCGGCAACCCCGGCTGGTCAGCCGTTGATCGCCTCGCTCAACCCCGAGCAGGCGCAACGTACGCAGAACCCCGCGCCGACACCTGCACCGCCGTCGCCGCGGCCGACGGCACCGGAACCGGCGCCGGATGAGGACGACTCGTCTAGCGGGCGCAGACGCGTCCGCGGTGCCGGCGACGGCCAGATCAGCGTGCGAGATCTGTTGCGCCGCCGCACCGATGGCCCCGGTTCCCAGTCCGGCTCCGAGTCAGACAACTGACCTGCCCATACGAAAGGGTGACCGCCACCAGTTCGGTGACGGTCACCCTTTTGTGCGCGTTGCTGCGCCGGCTTCTGATCAGTGCCGGGCTGGCGCGGGTTCGCTGTTGGGTCGACCGGGTTCACCGGCACCCTGCCCCAGCGCCCGGGCATAGCCGGCACCCACTGCGAGCAGGATCAATCCGACCACGATGAACACCGTCACCCGGAAGATCCCGTCCAGGGTCGCCAGATCGAACAAGAACAGCTTCGCCACGGCGGCGGCGGTCAAGCCGAGCCCCGCGCCGACGGCCATGTTCCGGCTGAGTCCACCGAAACTCCTGTGTCCCCGGGCAATCGAGATCGAGACGATCAACAAGGTGGCCGCGACCACCATCCAGCAGATCGTCGCGGCGACGTGGCCACCGAGGAATCCGCCGTCGGGTCCACCGAGCGCGACGCCTGCGGTGACGGTCAGCGCAGTGAGCGCATACAGGGAGATGAGCGCCGACAGGATGCCGAAGGCCTGAACGTTGTCCGCAGAAGGGCGGGCACTGCTCGACCGGTACCACGCCCAGAAGTTGGTCCACACGGCGGCGATCAGGAGCACGCTGCCCACGATCACCGAGATGGCCTGTCCCCCATCGATTGTGGGCGCCTCGACCACATCGGCCGGCGAGCAGATCACGAGGAAGGCCATACCGCCGATCAACCCGATCACCACAGCGATCAAGCGCGCCACGTGGTCTCGTCGTGCACCGACGGCAACCACCATCGACATCGCCAGCAGTACGGGGGCAACCACCGGGCCCTCGAACGCGACCACGACGGCGATGACCGCTGCGGCAGCCGACGTGCTTGCGTAGATGTGCCGCGACACCGCAGGCAACGAACGGTCGAGCGCCGCCAGGGCCAGCAGCGCCAACGACGCCCCGGCGATGAGACCGGCGGAAACGGGCCTGCTCAAGGCAATCGGAGACAGCAGTACGGGGATCACTGTGACGCAGCCCAGCAGAGCACCCAGATGGGGAAGGGCCGTGGTGCGCAACAACACTGCTGACGACGCCACACCGAACACTGCGTTCACAGCGATCGCCACGGCGGTGAGGGCGAGATGACTTTCGTCGCCCCATGCGATCGTGCAGATCCACAGAGTGAGAACCGAAGTGCTCGCGACAACCCGTACCGCGTGCAGCAGCGGCCAGTCCTTGCCGAGCTGGATGGGGAAGGCAGCGATCGACATGGCGAGCATGAAACCGATGAGCAGAAGTGATGCGCCCTCGGTGAGCACCGGGGCAAGGATGAACACCGGGACGAGCACCAGCAGTCCCAGATGTTGCGAATCCCAGCGCCGGGCCAGCAGCAGCCCACCGAATGTGACCGCGGTGGCCAGCAACAGTCCCCCGTAGTCCGGGAGCCAGTCGTAGAAGCGGGTCACCGCCACCACGTCGAGGTAAGCCGCCGCGATACCCGTTGCCGACAGCGCGATGGCACCGACACGGCCACCGGGCCGGGCAGACATCTTCATCGCGATGACCACCAGAGCGACAGCGAGACCGGCACCGGCGCCCACCCGGATCTCCGGGCGCAGGATTCCCGCCTGAGCGGCGAGCACCAGCATCATCACCACGCCGATCAACGTGACGGCAACACCGGCAACGGCAAGGATTTTCCCGATCAGTCCACCGCCAGGGTCAGCGGTCATGCGTTGCCAGAGCGACGGCGTCGGCGGTGGCGGCGGGCCGGCCGGGCTCTGTAGCGCGCTTCGATAGTGCGCCGCCGTCGCAGCCGCGAGGTTCCGGCCTCCGGGATGCTGGGCTGCTGGACCTTGGGGCGCGGGACCTTGAGGCGCCGGACCCTGATGCACTGGACCTTGGGCTGCCGGGCGAGTTCCTCCGGGATTCTGGAACTGCGCGGTGGGCTGCACCAGGGTCGTCGGGGGTTGCGGCATCATCCAAGACGGATACTGCGGCGGGACCTGCTGTGCCCGGCCGGGTACGTATGAGCCGGCCGGCATGCCCGGCCGTGGGTACTGGGGTGGTCGAGGCGCCTGGGCGCCAAGGGGTGGTTGCGGGTGGGGTGTGGGCTGGGTTTGCGACTGCACCGCAGCCTCAGGTGCAGCTGCCTCACGTGCAGCAGCCTCTGGTGCTGCGGCCTCTGCGGCTGGACGGTGAGTGGATTCGGCCTGCGACGAACGGGCCAGAACGGTGCCCAGCTCGAGTAATTCGCTTGATACCCGGGCGAATTGACTCGACAACGAGTTGAAGTCAGCGGAGAGCCGGCTGATGACGGCCTGATTCGGTTCGGTCATGTACCGATGGTCGCGAACGCGCCGCCGCGGCGGATGAGTAACTCTACTCATTACTCATAGGGACTTACCACGACCCGGCGACCCACCCCGGCCAGAAGTGGCGGCCCGAGAAGCACCGGCCCGGGAAGGTGTCGCGGTACCTTGCCGATGAGTTCTGTCGCCCACACGAGTCTGACTTCACGTCAGCCCCCTGAACCAGAAGGACACTCATGCCGCGCACCAACCTCTCCATGTCCATGTCGGCGGACGGCTATGTCGCCGGCCCGGATCAGAGCGAAGAACATCCGTTGGGTGTCGGCGGTCAGCTGCTGCACGGCTGGCACATCGGGCCCGCCAGCGACCATCCCGTGAACAAGCAGGTGGTTTCCGAGATGATGGACGGGATGGGCGCCACCATCATGGGACGCAACATGTTCGGGCCGGTTCGAGGCGACTGGGGCGATTCGGACTGGACCGGATGGTGGGGCGATGAGCCGCCCTACCACTGCCCGGTCTTCGTCCTCACTCACCATGCCCATGAGCCGATCGCTCTCGAGGGCACAACGTTCCACTTTGTCACCGACGGCATCGAGTCCGCGTACGCGCAGGCGGTGGCGGTCGCCGATGGACGCCCCATCAGCATCGCGGGCGGTGCTTCGTGCGCCCGGCAGGCGATTCAGGCTGGCCTCGTCGATGAGATCGACCTACAGGTGAGCCCTGTCATCCTGGGTTCGGGTGAGCGGCTGTTCGATGGTTTCGACGCCGGGACCCCACAGCTCGAACTCGAGCGGGTCCTGGAGGCTCCCGGAGTGGCCCACCTGCGTTACCGGGTCAAACGGTGACAGCTCGGACACCTCAACACTGAGGTCAGCCGGGTTCTGTGTCCAGACCGTTCTCGATGGCGTAGCGCGTGAGCTCGACCCGGTTGCCCAACTGCAGTTTGCGTAGCGTCGCCTGCACATGGTTTTCCACCGTGCGGTGGCTGAGCGACAGTTTCGACGCAATCTGCTTGGCGCTGAGACCCTTCGCGACGTATCGGAGCACCTCTGTCTCACGGTCGGTGAGAGCAGGTGCGTCAACGCCGCGGTCTGGGTCTCGCGCTATTCGCCGGTACTCGCCCAGGACCAGGCCGGCCAGCCCAGGGGTGAAGACTGCCTGGCCCGCGGCTGTCGCCCGCACCGCCGACAACAGTTCTTCTTTCGACGCACTCTTGACCAGATATCCGCTGGCTCCGGCTTTGACCGCTTCGAGGACGTCGTCGCGTTCATCGGACGCCGACAGCACCAGGACCCGCGTGGCGGGTGACGCCTCGAGGAGACGCACCGTCGCCTGAGCGCCGTTGCCGTCGGGCAGCTGCATGTCCATCAGCACCACATCCGGGCGAACGGCCTCCCCGCGCCGGGCAGCCGAATCCACGCTGTCCGCGGTGGCCACCACCTCGAATCCCGCGTCGGAGAGGTCACGCGCCACCCCGTCTCGCCACATCGGGTGGTCGTCCACCACCATCACCCGCAACACATCAGGCATGAGCAGAACCCCTCCGTTGATCGTCTGCGGACCGGCTCGCGTTCCCGCCTGCCATCCGTTTGGACACCTCGAGTTCCCATTCGGTTCCCTCCCCCGGTGCGGTGTCGAGCCGGGCCGTGCCCCCGAGCGCCTCGATCCGCGCCACGATCGACTCCGACACACCCATCCGACCCTCCGCGACAGCCTGCGACAGCCTGCCCTCGGCAATGCCTCGCCCGTCGTCGCGGATACTCACCACCACCTGTTCACCGAGATCTTCGATGAGCACGTAGGCGCGCACACCGGGGCCTGCGTGCAGGCGAACATTGTCGAGGGCGTTGACCACGGCGGCTTCCAACTCCACGGCGAGCCGGTGATCCACCGGTACCGGCTCACCCGGCTCGCTGATGGTGACCAGGTCGCTCGCGTGGGGCCGGAGCAGCATACGTAGATCGATCTCCGCAGGCTCACCGGGAACCAAGGCCGGTTCGATGTCGGCGATCAGGCGCCGCAGCGACCGCTCCTGCTGGCCGGCGAGCTCAGCCAATTGAGCTGTCTCGCCGCCGATCTCGGCCCCGCGCCGACTGATCAGCGCGAGCACCTGGAGTACGCCGTCGTGTACCTGACGGCTCAGCCTGGCGCGCTCGTCGGCGGCGGCTGCCACGCGCATGGCCTGTTCGATCCGGACGTGATTGCGGCGGGCGGTCACCGATGCCAGCCCCACCCCCACTCCCACGGTCAGCAAGACGACCACGGTCGCGTCCCGCCCGACGTTGAGGTCGTAACCGCCCTTGGCCACCGCGCTGGCGATTCGCACCGCCAGCCCGAAAGCTGCACCGATCAACGGGCCGCCGAGGATGGCCGCGGACACCACCGCGTTGGTCGCCCACAGCGTGGTCGGAAACGACTGGTTCGACGCCGCCCAATCGGCAGAGGCGATGAACCTGGTGGCGACGATCAGCGCACACACCACCACCAACTCGATCCCCACCCAGAGCCATCGGCGGCCGGTGCCCTTGAGATAGAGGATGGTGCTCACACCGGTCCAGAAGGTCAGGATCGCGAAGAGGAACCAGCTCCAGGCAACGCGCTCGTAGTCCCCGAACACAGCGAGCTGGAAACCCAATGCGTAGATGTAGCTCAGGAGGCGAAAGACTTGCGCCGCCCGCCACATCGGCGCCACCGGGTCGGCGTCGTCGGTGATGGCGTCACGCCGGGTGAGGGACCCGAGCCGCCCAGGACGGTACGACATCACCGAACTCAGCTCGAATCGGCGGTATTGCCCGCTGTCTCACCGGTTTCGGGCTCGCCACGAGCACCGGGCGTGCCGGGCACCGGCGACTCGTCGACCACATCGCCGCGAACACCGGGAGCATTCTTCTGGTCCCACAGTGGGCCATCGGGCTCGGCCTCGTACATGCGCTCGGCGTCGCCGTGTTTTCGCAGTGCGGCCTCCCGCGCCGCAGCAACACCATGCGCCTCGGCCGTTCGCTCCTGCAACGTCCGTACAGCCGTGTTGAGGAAGGCGATGATCGGCACGGCCAGGAGCCCGCCGATGATCCCTGCCGTCACCAGGCCGGCCGCGATACCGAGCACCACGGCGACGGGGTGCAGGCGAACCGACCGCCCGAGCAGGAATGGTTGCAGCACATGACTTTCCACCTGCATGACCGCGACGACGATCGCGAGCGAGATCGCGGCGGCGACCCAGCCCTGGGTGACCAGCGCGACCAGCACCGCCAGGCTGCCGGTCACCAGCGCGCCGACGATGGGAATGAACGCACCGATGAAGACCAACGAGGCCAACGGTAATGCCAAGGGGACCTGCAGGATAGCCAGACCGACGCCGATCCCGATCGCGTCGACCGCCGCCACCACCACGGTCGCCCGCACATAACCGACCAGTGAGCCGAACCCGCGTTGCCCTGCCTCCCAGACCTTTTCCCGTGATGCCTGCGGGATGGCGAGGGTGAGAAACCGCCAGATCTGACCGCCGCCGTAGAGGAAGAAGATGATCAGGAACAGCATCAACAGTGCGCCGGTGACGATCTCGCTCACCGTGGTGGCGGTGGCCAGCGCGCCGGAGGTGACCTTGTCTTCGTTGTCCTGCAGCACCTTGATCGCGTCGTCGCCGAGGTGGTCGATCTGATCCTGGCTCAGGTCCAGTGGCCCGTCCACGAGCCAACCCCGGCTGTCGTCAATCGTTTTGGTGACCTCGTCGGTCAGTTGGGGTACACCGTCGATGAACTGCTGCACGACAAAGGTCAGAATCCCGGCGATGGCACCGATCCCGACGATGAGAGTTCCCACCACCGCCAGGGACCGTGGTATCCCCCGCCGGTTGAGCCAGTCCACCACCGGAACAAGCAGCGCGGTACCCAGGATCGCGAGCCCGATCGGGACGAAGACCTCTTCAAAAGACTGGATCACCCGCATCAAGGCGTAGACGGCGGCACCGATGACCAGCAGGCGCCATGCCCATTCCGCGGCAGCCCGCACGACCGGATGTACCTGAAGTCGATCGACTACACCGCTGTCCTGGGTCTTTCCATCGCTCACCCGGGCAACACTAGACCCGAAACACCGTCTACGCGGGCAACTGAAGTCGTCGCCAGTACACCGTCTGGCCGACCATTTCCGAACCGTGGCACACCCGCCCGATAAGGTGCTGGACATGACGGCGACGCGCGGGGCCCGCCGCCGGTTCTGGTGGGTGCGTTGGGTGGTTCTCGCCCTCGTCCTGGTGGTACTGGCCGTTGAGGCCTACCTGGTGTGGCCGAAACTGAAGGAAACCTGGGTCCACATCGATGACATCGAGTGGGAGTGGGTGGTGCTCTGCATCCTCGCCTCCATGTTGTCGATGGACAGCTTCGCGCAGGTCCAACGCGCACTCCTGCGGTCGGCAGGCCTCAAGATCAAGCAGTGGCAATCGCTTTCAGTGATCCTTGCCGCCAACTCGCTGAGTCAGACCATGCCCGGGGGCCAGGTGATGGCGCCGGCTTTCACCTACCGGCAGACCCGCAAGTGGGGAGCCACGCCTGTTGTGGCCTCCTGGCAGGTTGTGATGTCGGGACTGCTCATGGGTGTCGGACTGGCGGTTCTCGGATTGGGCGGCGCGCTGCTGGCCGGCGCCAAGACCAGCCCGTTCTCCATCATCTTCTCGATCAGCGGTTTCATCGCGTTCGCTCTCGTGGCCCAGTACATCGCGCGGCACCCGGAGTCGATCGAGGGGATCGGCGTCACGATCCTGCGGTGGATCAATCATGTGCGCGACAAAGCGGCCGACCATGGGGTGGTCCGTTGGCGCGAGATTCTCGTGCAGCTGCGCGCGGTGCAGCTCAAACCCAAGGACACCTCGATCGCCTTCGGCTGGTCGTTGTTCAACTGGGTGGCCGACGTCGCATGTCTGGCCTTCGCCTGTTACGCGGTCGGCGGCCAACCGAGCATCGCCGGCCTGATGGTCGCCTACGCGGCGAGCAAGGCGGTCGGCACCGCCATCCCCCTTCTCCCGGGTGGGCTCGGGGTGGTGGACGGCGTGCTGGTTCCGGCGCTGACCTCCGCCGGTATGGGCGCCGCGGAGTCGGTGACCGCCGTGCTGGTCTACCGGATGGTCAGCTATCTGCTGGTCGCCCTGATCGGCTGGGTGGTGATCTTCGTTATGTTCCGGGGTACCTATCGCGCTGAAGACAACGTCGATCTGATGGAGAAAGAGGTCGACGCCCAGCTCCTGGACAGCACGTCAACGGACCGCAACCTGGGCACTTCTGACCCCGACCCGCCTGTCGTCCATCCGTCCGACGACAAGCCCGATTCCCCCGATTCGGTTCGCTGAGCCGCTCGGCAAAACGCTACGGTGGCCTCTATGCGCCGATTGTTCACCGCCTCAGCAGACTTCTTCGCGGTGCTGGTCTTCGCTTTCATCGGTCGGATGAACCATGCCGAAGGCCTGTCGCTTCACGGACTGTTCAGCACCACCTGGCCCTTTGCCCTGGGCGCAGCGATCGGATGGTCGCTCGCCTACCTGTATGCGCACATGCGCGCCGATCACGGCTTCGACTACCCGTTCCACCCCGAGCGTGTGTTCCCGGACGGAGTCCTGGTGTGGGTCGGCGCCGTGGCCATCGGCATGATCCTGCGCCAGCAGTTCCATCAGGGTGTGGCGCTCAGCTTCATCATCGTGGCAACCATCGTGCTCGGTGTCTTCCTGCTCGGCTGGCGCGCGGCACGCGTGGTGCTCTCCCGACGTCGCCAGACGGTCACCACCTGACGGCCTCGTCGGGGGATATCGACGACGACAACGCAGCGACCGCGTGCAGCTTGTCGGGGTTCCTGACGAACAGCAGTGTGTTGATCCCGTCGGCCCCGATGTCGAACGACAACACGGTGTCGGGCCGCCCATCCCGAATGGTCAGCACAGCCGGTGACCCGTTGACCTCCACCAGCGTCGAATAGGCGCCGGCGGCGAACTTCTCGAGTGTCCCGAGGACAAACCTCGCCACCTTGGCGCGACCGATGATGGGTACCCGCGCGGCACTGACCACGCCGCCACCATCGCTGACCGCCGTCACCTGCGCGGTGAGCACCGACTCGAGTGCGGCCAGGTCCCCCGACTGCGCAGCGGTGAGGAATGCGCCCAGGATCTGCGCCTGCTCGTCCGGGTCGGCCGGCACCGCCCTCTCGACGGCGATGTGGTCGCGGGCCCGGCGCACGAGTTGTCGGGCATTGGCCTCGCTGGTGTCCAGAAGCTCGGCGATGTCGCGGTGCGGGTAGTCGAAGGCCTCGCGCAGGATGTACGCCGCACGCTCTTTGGGAGCCAGACGTTCGAGTAACCGCACCACGGCCATCTCGAGCGCCTCTGCTCGTTCGGCGCCCAATGCCGGATCGTCGGTGGTCGACACGGGTTCGGGCAACCACGGTCCGACGTAGGTCTCCCGGGTCGCCCTCGCGGACGTCAGTGCGTTGATGGCCAGTCGAGTCGCTGTGGTCGCCAGAAATGCCCCCGGATCGCGAACGGCCGATCTATCGGTTCGAGACCACCGCAACCATGTGTCTTGCACCACATCATCGGCGTCCGATGCCGTACCCATCATCCGGTAGGCGATCCCGAACAAACGAGGTCTGACCTGCTCGAACTCGGCCAGTCCCGCTTCCTGCGCCATATGACGTCACCCTTTCGTGCCAGGCCGTTCCTCCGCTGGTGAACGTTCGAGGCCCTTCTGCCCGCATGAGCTTGTCACATTCGCGGGTGGCTGCCGGTCTTTGACTGCGAGAGGATCACCACGACGAAGGGCTTGAGCATGACGACTTATCTGGTCACCGGAGCAACCGGCCGGATCGGTGTCCCCACCACCAACCGCCTGCGGCAAGCGGGGCACGACGTGAAAGCGCTCAGCCGGCGCGCCGGCGACGGCAAGATCGCCGGAGATCTCAGGACCGGCGTAGGCATCGCCGAGGCCATGGACGGAGTCGACACCGTCATCCACCTGGCCACCACAAACGGGGCCGGCGACATCGAAGTGGCGCAGAACCTCGTGAGTGCGGCGGCCGAGGCGAACGTCGAACACATCGTCCTGCTGTCGATCGTCGGCATCGACAAGATCCCCTTCGGCTTCTACCGTCAGCGACTCGAGATCGAGGCGATCGCCGCCGCCGGTCCGGTCCCACTGACAATCCAGCGGGCCACCCAGTTCCATCCGTTTGTCGAGCAGATGTTCATCGCGCAGCGGTTCTCGCCGGTTCTGCTGTGTCCGTCGATCAGTTTTCAGCCCATCGCAACCGATGAGGTCGCAGCCCGGCTGGTGGACCTGGCGGCCGGCGATCCGATGGGACGCGTCGATGACATCGGCGGACCGGAGCAGCGGACGGCGCCCGAACTGCTGGCCGAGTGGAAACGCGTGACGGGTCGTCGCCGCCCCGACTTCCCGGTGCGGCTTCCGGGCAAGACCTTCGCGGCGTTCAGGGGCGGCGAGAACCTGGTTCCCGGAACACCTTTCGGGCGCGAGACGTTCTCCCGGTACCTGACCGACAAGTACAGCTGACCCGGGCCGCTCTCAGCTGCGGGCGGGTGGTCGGTAGCCGACGGCGTCGCGGGCCACGGCCTGGTACCGCTCGATGATCTTTTCCTCGCTGGCGGGCCCTGACGGCCGAAACCACATCGCGACCGCCGTGCAGGCGGTGACGACAAAACGGGAAGCCTCGGTCGGGTTGGTGGTGAGGAAGACTTCGCGCCTCACACCATCTGCGACGACGCGGTCGAAGATGCGTTGCTGCGCATCACGATTGGCGATCACCCGCTCGAGAGCAACGGCGTCGAGGCTGCGCAGTTCGGAGTTGCCGATGTAACTCTCCAGCGGATTTTCGGCGTGCACACCCACGTGCGTGCGCACTATCGCGTCGAGCCGGTCCGCCGGATTGGCCGGGGCGTCGAGCAGGGCCTTCTCGGTGCTCTCCACCAACGCCTCACCGCCGCGGACCAGAATGGTCACCAGCAGATCGTGTTTGGAACCGAAATGGTTGTAGATGCTGCCCGCACTGAGTCCGGCAAATCCTGCGATGTCCCGGACCGATGTCCCGTGATACCCACGCGCCGCGATCATCTGCACCGCGGCACTGAGGATCGCTCGCGCCGTGGGGTCATCCCCCGGCCGGACAGCCGCCGAAGTGAACTGCGCGGCAGCTCCTGTCGCACGCTCGGTCATCAGGCCCCCTTCACGAGTGGACTCTCCTGCACCGACCCGTGCCCGCATCGGTGTGATTCGGCCGTCGGTGAACGATCATTCAGTACCCAGTTGGCGGCGGCGACAACCCAGCGAGTCCAACACTACCAACCATCACGTGCGAAAAGGCAGTCCGAGCACGGTCTCGAAGCCAGTCCCACAAACCGCTGCGCGACTGTGATGGGATCGGCTACGGTGCCGCTGAACGCTTGTTCACCAGCTGGACGTCGAGGAGCAGCATGAGCACTTTCGAGACCACGACGGTGGCGGCGGTCCCCGGACGGCGTATGTCCCACGGAGATCAGCTCGCTCGCAACGCAAGGAAGGTTCCCGACCGCGTAGCCTTCGAGTACAACGGCCACTCTCTGAGCTACCGCGAACTCGATGCCCGCACCAACCGGCTGGCCCGGGGATTGCAGACCCTCGGGGTCGAACGTGGCGACCGGGTCGCCGTGCTGATGCTCAACCGGCTCGAGCTGATCGAGACCTATTTCGCCGTACTGAAACTCGGCGCGATCGTCGTTCCGGTCAATTTCAGGCTGTCGGTGGCCGAGATCGTCTATGTTCTCGACGATTCGGACGCCACGGTGTTGTTCGCCGACCATCTGCTGGCGCCCAGGGCCGCGCAGGCAACGGGATCACGCACCCTTGTCGTCAGCGGCGGTGACCACGAGGATGTCGAGCAGGCAATCGATTACGACACCCTCCTGGAGACCGATGACGGCTCGCTCGACATCGACGTCGACGAGAACGAGCCCGCTTTCATCATGTACACCTCGGGAACAACCGGGAAGCCCAAGGGCGCGGTACTCACCCACATGAACCTGCTGATGAACACCATCAACGTCTGCCTCGAGCAAGGGGTGAGCGGTGACGGCGAAGTCGGGTTGTCCGGCTTGCCGCTGTTCCACATCGGCGGATTGTCGGGGATGCTCGCCTACGTCTTCGTCGGTGGCACATCGATTCTCATCGACGTCCTGAACTTCGACCCCGTCAAGGCGCTCGAGACCATGTCGGAGCGAGGGGTGGTCGCCGGGTACTTCGTCCCCACACAGTGGAAAGCCATCTGCGAGGCCGCACTGGCCAGAAAGCTCGATTACTCGCTCGAACGCATCGCCTGGGGTGCCTCGGCCGCTCCTCCGTCGGTGTTGAAGGCCATGTCCGACGCGTTCGGCGACGTGCCGGTCTTCAACGTCTTCGGCCAGACCGAAATGAGTTCTGCCACTTGCATCCTGCGCGGAGAGGATGCCCTCCGGAAGAACGGCTCGGTGGGTAAGCCCCTGATGAATGTCGAAGTACGTCTGGTGGACCCCGACATGAACGACGTGCCGGTCGGCGAGGTCGGTGAGATCGTGTACCGCGGGCCCACCGTCATGAAGGAATACTGGCGTAACCCAGATGCCACCGCAGATGCCATGCGGGGCGGCTGGTTTCATTCCGGCGACCTGTGCGTGATGGATGACGAGGGTTACATCAAGGTGGTCGACCGGACCAAGGACATGGTCAACTCCGGCGGGGAGAACATCTACTGCGCCGAGGTCGAGGACGCCATCGACTCGCACAGCAAGGTCTCCGAGGTCGCCGTGGTGGCCAAACCGCACCCCCGATGGGTCGAGACCCCTGTGGCAGTCATCGTCCCCTCGGACCCCGCGAACCCGCCCACCCTGGAAGAGATCTCCGAGCACTGCAAGTCGCTGATCGCGTCGTACAAGAAGCCGACGGAGATCCTGGTGGTCGATGCCCTGCCCCGCAACGCCGTGGGCAAGGTGCAGAAGTTCAAACTGCGCGATCAGCTGGCGCAACCCTAGACATCTCACGACCCGACAGGAGAACCATGGGACGCACACAAGACGGCGGCAACTGGTCACTGGCCTGGACCCCGCCGGACTACACCGTCGACGAGAAGGGCAAGCGCGTTGGTTACGTCAACACCTCACAGCCCAACAACTGGGGCCGCTGGGGCGAGGACGATCAGCGCGGAACCGCCAACTTCATCACCCCGGACATGGTCAAAGCCGCTGCGGCGCTGATTCGTACGGGACAGACGGTCAGTTGCGCAATCCCACTGGACGCTTCCGGCCCGGTCCACCCGAGTCGGCCCGGGGTGGTGCACCTGTTCGGCTACACCGGCGCCGACTTCACGGTCGGCTCACAGCTCCAACTGATCGCGCCCCGCATCCAGGGCGCCGACGACTACATCTTCATGCCACTGCAGGGCAGCACCCAGTGGGACAGCCTGGCGCACATCTGTTCTGACGACGTCATGTACAACGGCTACTGGATCGGGAACACCGAGTCCGGTGGCGGTGCGGGCCGGAACTCCATCCATCAGCTGAAGACCTCCCTCGCCGGCCGCGGTGTCCTGCTCGACCTCGCCCGGTGGCAGGGCGCCGACCGGCTGGAACCCGGGGTCGCGATCACCCCCGGCGACCTCGACGCCTGTGCCGCCGAGCAAGAGGTCACGGTGGGCACCGGCGACATCTTGCTGCTACGCACCGGGCATGTTCCCTGGTTCTATTCGCTTGCAGACAAATCCGAGTTCTGGACGGCCGGATCGCCCGGGCTCGGACGCGACTGCGTGGAGTGGATACACCGTAAGGAGATCGCCGCCGTGGCACTGGACAACATCGCCACCGAGGTCGAGCCCGCCGAGGACCCGAGCGACCGACTGTATCCACTGCACATCCGGTTGATCCGCGACCTCGGACTCACCTTGGGTGAGGTGTGGTGGCTCGACGACCTCGCCGAGGTATGTGCAGCCGAGGGCCGCTACGAGTTCTTCTTGTCCGCCCCGCCGCTGAACGTCACCAATGCCGTCGGCTCGCCGTTGAACCCCATCGCGATCCTGTAACCGCCCACACTCACCGATCAGCAAGGACAATTCAGTGGATTTCGACCTGCCCGAATCGATCACGCAGACACTCAGGGAGATCGACGAGTTCATCGAGGCGGAGATCAAGCCTCTGCAAGAGGCCGACGACAACATGCGGTTCTTCGACCATCGGCGCGAGTACGCACGCACGGATTTCGAGGGCGGTGGGGTGCCCCGCCGGGAGTGGGAAGAGCTCCTCGGCCAGATGCATCGGCTCGCAGATGACGCCGGCTGGCTGCGGTATGCGCTGCCCGCCGAGGTCGGTGGTCGTGACGGCTCGAACTTCGACATGGCCGTCATCCGGGAACATCTGGCACACAAGGGTTTGGGTCTGCACAACGACCTGCAGAACGAGTCGTCCATCGTCGGGAACTTCCCGTTCGCCCACATGTTGATGCAGTTCGGCACCCCTGAGCAGCGTGAGGAGTTCCTCGAACCCATGATCTGCGGGGAGGCCCGCATCGGCTTCGGTCTCACCGAACCCGACCACGGGAGCGACGCCACGTGGATGGAGACCACCGCCCGGCGCGATGGTGACGACTGGGTCATCAACGGCGGCAAGCGATTCAACTCCGGTATGCACAACGCCACCCACGATGTGGTGTTCGCGCGCACCTCGGGCAAAGACGGCGATGCCCGCGGCATCACGGCATTCTTCGTTCCCACCGAACTGCCCGGCTTCTCCGTCGATTTCCAGTGGTGGACGTTCAACATGCCCACAGACCACGCCGAGGTCACCATCAGTGATGTGCGGGTACCGAATTCGGCGATCTTCGGTGCCGAAGGCGAAGGCCTTGCGGTCGCGCAGACGTTTGTCCACGAGAATCGGATCCGGCAGGCCGCCTCCGGAGTCGGTGCGGCTCAGTACTGCATCGACCGCAGCGTGGAGTACGCGCGCAAGCGGATCACGTTCGGCGCTCCGCTGTCGAGCAGGCAGGCCATCCAGTTCCCACTCGTCGAACTGCACACCGAGGCCGAGATGGTTCGCGGCCTCGTCCGCAAGACTGCCTGGGAGCTGGACCGATTGCCGCACATGCAGATCAGCGACAAGGTGTCGATGTGCAATTACCGGGCCAACAGGCTGGTCTGCGACGCCGCCGATCGCGCCATCCAGGTGCACGGGGGAATGGGATACACCCGCCACATGCCGTTCGAACACATCTATCGACACCACCGTCGGTACCGGATCACCGAAGGCTCCGAAGAGGTTCAGATCCGCAAGGTGGCCGGCTACCTGTTCGGATTCGCCGGACCCGACAAGATCAAGACCGACAAGAAGACGTGAATCCGATGGAACCCGGCACCGACGACATCGGGTCACGCCTCACCGAACGACTGACAGCTGTTCTCGGCCAACCGGTCCGGATCGAGCAGCTGCAGCGACTGACGGCCGGGGCGAACAGTGAGACGTGGTCGTTCGAGGCACACCACGGCGCGCATGTGCAGCGAATGGTGCTGCGTCGTCAACCCGGTGGTGGCCACGGCCCGATGGGTATGACGAGGGAGGCCGAGGCCATCGCGGCCGCGCACGCTGCCGGCGTGCCGGTACCTCGGGTGGTGGACTACGCCGATGACGGTGAAGCACTGGGCGCACCGTACCTGATCGCGGACCACATCGACGGCGAGACCATTCCGCGGAAGATCCTGCGCGACAACCGCTATGCCGACGCCCGCACCTCGATGGCATCGGAGCTCGGTCGGACGCTTGCCCGGATCCATTCCATCCCGCTCGGCTCGGTGCCGGCCTTGCGCAGTGCCCCGACCGCGGATCTCGACCATCTGCGCACCCTCTACCTCGACCTGGACACACCGTCGGCCGTCACCGAGATCGCGTTGGCGTGGCTGGCCGCCCACCAACCCGAATCGGTCGTGGAAGCAGTGGTGCACGGTGACTTCCGCAACGGCAACCTGATCGTCGACGAAGGAGGGCTGGCCGCCGTCCTGGACTGGGAGCTCACCCACATCGGCGACCCCAGGGAAGACCTGGGCTGGCTTCTGGTCAAGTGCTGGCGCTTCGGTACCGAACCCGAGGTCGGTGGTTTCGGTTCGATCGACGAGCTGCTGGACGGTTATGCCGAGATCAGCGGGTCGCGGCCCGACACGGACGCGGTTCGCTGGTGGCAGATCTACCGCACGGCATGGTGGGGTATCGGTTGCGCCCAGATGGCGCAGCGACACCTGTCGGGCGAAGTCCGGTCGGTGGAACTCGCTGCCATCGGCCGGCGGGTCTGCGAGCAGGAGCACGACCTGTTGCTCGCCCTCGGTCACCCGGCCGACCCCGCTCCGACCGAGTTGACCGAACTGCCGTGGACCGAGTTACACGGCAGACCGACCACCCCGGAACTCGTCGGTGCGGTCACCGAGTTCCTCCGCGCGTCCGTGATGACCGCCTCCGACCCGGCTCTCGCATTCCAGGCCCGCGTCGCCGCCAATGTGCTCGACATCGTCGAGCGTGAATTGACATACGGGGGCGTCCAGCAGCAACGCCGGCGCAGTCGCCTCTCTGACCTCGGCTTCGACACCGAGGCCGAGTTGGCCCTGGCGATCCGCTCCGGGTCGATCGGCGCCGACGACCCGGCCGTCGTCGCCGCCACACGCGCCGCTGTGACTGATCGTCTGATGGTGGCCAACCCGCGATATCTGAACATGTAGGACCGGCGCGAGCGCGTTCGGCGCTCTCGCTCGCCGTGCGGTCTGCGGTGTGCGGTGTGCGGTGGTGGCAGGGTCACAACACCACTGGTACGGACCCGATCCGGCGCCCGTCACGGTCGAGCACGGAGCCGAGTCTCTTGGAGGTCTCGAGCGTGACAGACCGGTCCACCACTGTCAGCCCCGGCACCCGTCGCTCCAGTTCGTGTTCGAACTGCGACAGCTCACTGATGTGGTGCAGCCACACGGTCATGATCACGTTTGCGGTCCCGGTCACCTCGCAGCAGACGCGTACCTGAGGAAAGGCGTCGAGCGACTCGACCAGAGTGTCGAGGGCGCGTGAGTTCCCGCGGGCCCAGACGTTGGCGGTCACCGGCCACGCGCTGTAGGCATGCGCCACCTCGCAGCGGATCGACAGGATTCTCTCGGCCATCAGCCGGGTCAACCGCCTCCGGACGGTCGGGGCACTGAGTCCGGTGAGGTTGGCGAGGTCGACGGCGGATCGGCGGCCGTCGGTGGCCAGGGCAGCCATCAGTTCCAGGTCCGCCTCGTCCGGCTCGTGTGTCATCGGCACGGGCGCAGGTCGGTACTGGGCCAGCGCCGCCTCTTGGGTGTCCGACAGCGCGTGCACCCGCCAACGCTCGCTCTCCCCGTGCACACGCATGACCACGCGGGTACGGGTCCGGGCCGAACCATCGGTATCTGCCAGCCGCTGAACCCAGTCGCCGAGGAAACCGAGGTCGGGCACCATCACCGTCAACAGCAGGTCGCTGTCGCCGGCAGTGCGTTGGATGGTCGCCACGTGACGATCCCGGATCAGTTCGTCGAGTAGACCTTTCGGGCGCGCCGCGGTGTGTACTTCCACAAATGCGCTGCAGCACTTGTCGAGGTACGCACCCCCCGGGTACGTCACTATCCATGCGAGCCCGTTCTCCACCAGGCGGTCCCACCGCCGCGAGGCGGTTGCCGCACTGATTCCGAGTACGTCCCCGACGGCTCCCCACGGCGCGCGCGGCGCCACCTGCAGCGCATGCACGATCTGATCATCGATGTCGTCGGTCACAGCACAATCGTGCAACATGACAGCGAAATTTTTCAGTCGACGCCGGAGCCGAGACGCCGACGGGTCGCGATTGTAGTTTTCTCGCATCGCAATTGGAGCCGCGCGAGCGGCACGATGAGAGACGAGGAACGGGTATGAAGGTTTGTGTCATCGGTGGTGGCCACGGCGCCTATGCCGCGGCTGCGGAGCTGACCGAGAACGATCACCATGTGACGTGGTGGCGCCGGGAGCAGAGTGCTTTCGACGCCCTCACGTCGGTGGGTCACCTCGACATCAAAGACCATCGCGGGGCACGTCGGATTACGGTCGACGGTGGCGGCATATCGGTGACTTCCGATCTCCGTGATGCGGTCGCCGCGGCCGATGTGATCGTCATCCCGATACCCGCTTTCGCACATGATGATCTCGCCACCGCCCTAGCCCCACATCTGCAGGACGGGCAGGTCGTGTACCTGCCGCCAGGTAGCTTCGGCTCGTTCATCTTTGCTCGCGCACTGCATGATTCGGGAAATCCGGCCGACGTTGCCTTCGCGGAGACCGGCACGCTCCCCTACCTCGCCCGCAAGTACGGCGAGTCCAGGGTGGTCGTGAGCGGGTATGCCACCCGTCTACCCACCGGGGTGTTCCCGGCACGCCACACCGACCGGGCACTTGCCACCTTGACCGAGGTCTACCCTTCGGTGGAACGAGTCGAGGACGCACTCAGCGGAGCGCTCATGAATGCCGGGCCGATCATCCATCCACCGCTGATCCTCATGAATGCCGGCCCATTGGAACATTTCCCGGCCTGGGACATCCACAACGAGGGCACTCAGGATTCGATCCGCAGGGTCACATCGGCACTGGATGCAGAGCGCATCGCGGTACGACGCGCCCTGGGTTACTCGGCCCCACATTTCCCTCTCGCGGACCACTATTCGGCCGACGGCGACGAGTGGATGTACGGAAATGCGGCACACGAAAAGCTCACGGACAGTGGGGATTGGCGCGAGAAGATCGATTTGCACACGCATCGCTACATGACCGAAGACGTGGAGATCGGGCTGGCCCTGCTGTCGTCGGTCGGCCACTGGGCATCGGTGCCCACACCGGTCGCCGACGGCCTGCTCGCCCTCGCGGGTGCGATCACCGGACGCGCCACCGGCACCGGTGGCCGCACGCTCGAGGCGCTCGGCCTGTCCGACCTCGATCGCGACTCGATGTCGGACTTCCTGCGGAACGGATTCTCTCGGTGACCATTTCGAATGTCGCGATAGTGGGCGCCGGGCGCATGGGCCAGGGAATCGCGGCGGCGCTCGCGTTCGGACACGTCGCGGTGTCCGTCGTGGACCTCCGTGACCGCGGCGACGGCACAGGGTCGTACCTGCAGGCGGTGGAGGCGTCGATCCGCTCCATGCTGGAGCGAAAGGTCATCCTCGGGCTCTTGCACCCCACAGACCTGGAAGAAGTAATCGATCGGGTCACGGTCGTGTCGGCTCCGGACGCCCTGACCTCGATGTCTTCTGCCCAGCTGGTGTTCGAGGCCGTCCCGGAGATCATGGAGGTCAAACGCGTTGCGCTGTCGTGGATCGAGAACACCGTCGAAGACGATGTACCGATCGCCTCCACGACGTCTAGCTTCCTAGTGACCGACCTCTACGAGTTCGTCTCCCACCCAGAGCGATTCCTGAACGCACACTGGCTCAATCCCGCCGACCTCATCCCCCTGGTGGAGATCAGCGCCGGCGTCCACACGAGCGAGCTGGCGGTCGAGGCCACACGGGAACTGATGATCGCCATCGGCAAGACCCCGGTGACCTGCTCACCTTCTCCTGGCTACATCGTGCCGCGCCTGCAGGCGTTGGTGATGAACGAGGCAGCCAGGATGGTGGCCGAAGGTGTTGCCAGTGCCGAAGACATCGACCGTGCGGTGCGAATCGGTTTCGGTGCCCGCTTCTCGGTTCTGGGGCTCCTCGAGTTCATCGACTGGGGTGGGTGCGACATCTTGTACCACGCGTCGAACTACTTGAGAGGCGAACTGGGCGAACGATTCTCGCCTGCAGAGCTCGTCGAATCGAACATGGCATCCGGTCGTCGAGGCATCTCCGACGGGCAGGGATTCTATACTTTTGACCCGCTCACCGTCGACGAGTACCAGGCCCGCCGGACCGCCGAGTTCGCCCGCATCCTCGACGCACTGGGTGAACTCCCGCGCTACGGAGACCTCGTTCCCGCGACTTAGCCGAGCACACAGCAACTCTCAGGACAGCGCCTGCCCGGCGTTGCGCTCGACGCTGCCCTGATGGCCCGAGGTCGCAGCCAAGGTGGCTGCGCAGTAAGGCTTTTCCCTATTCGCAGCGCGCCGAGATGCGCGCATCATCGATCCATCCGCCAGACCCGGACCCTGGCATGTTCGCCAGACCCGGCACTTTTCATCTGTCACGAGGAGCATAGACATGGTGGCCACAAATCATCCAGTCGCACGAGCCGGCGAAGACCGCCGCGAAGGAGCCACTCGCATCGGGGTGGCCTCCGGCGCCGGAACCATCCTGGAGTTTTACGACTTCGCCATCTACGGCACCGCCACCGCACTGGTGTTCAACAAGGTGTACTTCAACGTCGACGACCCGTGGTTCGGCACGTTCCTCGGCTTCGCCACGTTCGCGGTCGGGTTCATCATGGCCCCTATCGGCGCGGTGATCTTCGGGTACTACGGTGACAGATTCGGCCGACGAACCGCGCTGACCACTGCCTTCCTTTTGATGGGAGGGGCGACTCTGGTGATGGGCATCCTGCCCGACAGCAACGCCATCGGTGTGGCCGCACCCATCATCCTGATATTCCTGCGCATGGTGCACGGCATCTCACGAGGCGGCGAGATCGGCGGGGCCACCCTGCTCGCCGCCGAACACGCACCCCGCGAGCGCCGAGGACTCTATGGCGCTTTTGTCACGTTGGGCTCGCCGGTCGGCGGAATCCTGGCCAACCTGTCGTTCGCGCTCGTGCTGCTGCTCCCCATGGAAGATGTGATCGCGTGGGGCTGGCGAATCCCGTTCCTGGCCGGCGGTCTGGTGCTCGCGATCGGGATCTGGACCCGGGTGAAGATCAGTGAGACACCCGATTTCGTGGCGACCACGGCCGAAGAAGACGTCGACGCCCCCAAGGCGCTCGCGGTCGTCAAGGAGAACTGGAAGCGGGTGGGACTCGCGGCGGGTATGAACATCGGCCAGAACTGCTATGCGTTCCTGCTGTTCACGTTCATGCTCTCGTTCTTGACCGAGTCATCGCCCGGCCGTGGCTTCGTCCGCTCCGAGGTTGTCCTCGGAATCACCGTGGCCCTTGCGTGCCACGCCGCAACCGTCGTACTGGGCAGCTATCTGTCCGACCGAATCGGACGCAAACCCGTGATCGGGTTCGGCATGGTCACCGCACTGTTGTTCGCGCCGTATCTCTTCTGGGTCACCGAGAACGGGTCGTTCACCGCCTGCATCACGGTCCTCTCGATCGGGTTCGCGTTGACCGGATTCGTCTACGGACCAATCCTCACCACGTTTGCCGAGCTCTTCCCGGTCAGCCAGCGCTACAGCGGGATCGGGATCGGCTTCCAGGTCGGGGCGGTGCTGGGCGGCGGTTTCGCACCGATGATCGCCAACCGACTGGTGAGCGCAACGGACAGTGTGATCCCCGTCGGCTTCTACGCCGCAGCCCTGATGGCGGTGAGTCTGGTGTGCCTGCTGTCGATCAAGGAGAGCGCTCCGGTGATCAAGGACCGCCGCGAGGCACGCCGCCAGGCGGACGCCCTGGCCAGGACCCACTGAAACCATCCGGGACTACTGCGGATGTACCCGGGGTGTCAGGAAACGTTGCGCCACAGCAAGTGCCGCGGTACCCGACCGCTCGCCCTCGCAGTAGACGACAAAGACCTTGCTGCCCGAGATGCCGACAAACCAGCCCGGACCCTGCGGGCCGTTGGTGCCCACGAGCGCTCGCATCCCGGACGCATTCGTCAGGTCGCTGGCATCACCCGTGGTGGCGGTGTCGCGCATGGCCTTGCCGACCGTGCCGAGCACCGCAGGATCCACGGTCCCGAGCTCTCCCCCGGAGACCCGGCCCGGTTGTCCCACGACGATGGACGGGGCGATCGAACTGCCGCGGGCTATCGCCACCCCGAGCGTCGCCATGTTCAGCGCGGACACGGTGAGGTCCTCGGAGCGGAAGGTCACCGGCTTTGCGTCGATGCCCTGCCCTCCGCCCTCGGGGCGGACACCGGGGATGGTGAAGTCCACGTCGAGGCCGAGTTGGGCCAGCAACGCGGCCGCCTTCGAATCATCGGATCCGGCAACCTCGTTGATGACCTTGGCGGCCGGACCCAACGTTGTGCCTGCCGGGTACTGCCTGCCGATGGTGATGCCGTGTTCGGTGGCCAGGTCGTTGCGGGTGGACGCGCGGATCGCCCCGGTCTTGGCGTCGAGCACCAGGATGCTCGCCGGTTGTGCAACCTCGACGACGGCGTCGAGGGCGTCCAACTGGGTGATCGGGTCGATGGTGGTGGGCACGTTCGGCCCGGCCGGCCCCTGCTCACCGGCGAGCTCCAGCGGCTTCTGGCCGGGCGCCAGCATCTGGACCGCCCACCCGGATGTCGCGTCGCGGATGGCCTGCCAGTAGTCGTGGACGCCGTCGAGTACCGGCGAATCCAGTCGCCGGTCGATCAGGACCAGCTGCGGCACCTTCCGGATCGAGACTCCGGGCACCGACTTCGGGTCGCCGGCCAGCGCCACCATGTCCGACTCGCGCACGGAGACGACGGTGACCGGCTGATTACCCGAATCGCGGAGCTGCTGGGTCATCACGGCGGGGGTGACCAGTGGCGCGAGCGGGGCGATGACTCCGGCAAGTGCCGTGGTCGCTGCCCCCAGATCACGGGTGGCGCCGGGATCGAGAACGATCTCGTTGATCGTCTGTAGGTTGAGCATCGGCTTGCCGGAGCGGTCGAGCACCACCGGCGAGGGCCGTGCGTCGGTGCGGATGTTCCGGAGGCTTCCCCCGGCGGGCATGTCGTCGGCGAGTAGTTCGGGTTGCCAGTTCACCCTCCAGCCGAGGGACAGCTTGCGAGCCGAGCCGGCCGTCTTCGTGGTGAATTCGCGCTCGTTGCCGAGTTGCCAGGTGGTCTCGAGGTCGAATGTCGCGGTGCCGTCGGTGTACTCCTGGGCGTGCCCCACCTTCACGTCGACTTTCTGTGCCGACATCCCCGTGAGGGTGGCCTGCAGCGCGGTGCCGGCCGGCCCCGGCGCCGATGTGAACCCGGCCGCAGCCGCCGAATCCTGGTCTTCCATCGCGGCGGCGAACTGGTTCAGCATCGCTGCGGCGCCGGTGTCGAGTTCCTTGCCGAAGGCGCCACAAGACGTGGCGGCAAGCGCGCAGACGAGCGCAAGAACTGCAATGGCCGCGGAACGGCCGGGTGAACGACGCATAGTCACAATTTTCACTCCTGTAACAGGGTGAATGGCACCAATGTAGTTTCCGACTTGCTTACGAGACCGTCACAATCGAGTAACTACCCTTAAATCAGCTGCTTTTCGGCCCTATTCGTCCACTTTTGCGACCACGACCGAGCAGGCGGAAGATGGATGGGGTGAGTCTCCATCAACTGGTCCGCGCTGACGACCGACCCACCACCCGCATCGACTGGCTCGATTCGCGGCACAGCTTTTCGTTCGGCGACAACTACGACCCGGCCAACACACATCACGGTGTGCTGTTGGTGAACAACGACGACCGCGTCGCCCCGCAGCAGGGCTTCGACACCCATCCTCATCGGGACATGGAAATCGTGACGTGGGTGCTGTCGGGGTCGCTGGTGCATCAGGACTCGATGGGCCATTCCGGCGTCATCTATCCGGGGCTCGCCCAGCGGATGAGCGCGGGCACCGGTATCCGGCATTCCGAACGCAACGACACCTGGCAGCTACACCAGGGAACCGGCGCCGACCCCGTGCACTTCGTGCAGATGTGGGTGCTTCCCGACGAGGCCGGCATCGAGCCCGGCTACGACCAACTCGACATCGGCGATCAGTTGCAGTCGGGCGCGCTCGTCACCGTGGCGTCGGGTATGCCGAAGTACGACTCGGCGATCCGGATCGCGAACCGCTCGGCAGCCCTGCACGTGGCCCGGCTCTCGGCCGGCCAATCGATCACCTTGCCGGACCTGCCGTGGGGCCACGTCTTCGTGGCATCGGGGTCTGTGGATCTCGAATCCACCGGCCAGGCGCACTCCGGCGACGCAGTCCGGATCACCGATGGGGGCGGCGAGAGACTCACCGCCAACACCGACGCCGAAGTCCTCATCTGGGAGATGCACACAGCCTTGGGTCGGTGACCTGGAGGTTCGCACCGCCCGCGGGCGAAGCGAGCCAACCGGTTCGACAGGGCGAGCGTCCCTAAAAACCCACCACAATCGTCCCCGTCAACATGCACGGACGGGAATACGCCCTCGACGCAAGGTCTCGGGGACGAAGTTGGTGGGCGAAAGCAAAACGGCCCGATTGTCTCCCCCACTATCCAGCTCCCGCACGCGTTTGTGCTTCACGCCCATGTTTGAACACGTGCGCGAGGCACAAAGCCGTGCGCCAGCAAGACAATTCCCCGAATGCTCACCGCCGTCCCCGTCAACATGCACGGACGGGAATACGCCCTCGACGCAAGGTCTCGGGGACGATCTTGGTGGAGTACAGCAACAACGGCCCGAATCTCTTCCCCCCTACTCACAAAGCCGTGCGACAGCAAGTCCCCGTCAACATGCACGGACGGGAATACGCCCTCGACGCAAGGTCTCGGGGACGATCTTGGTGGAGTACAGCAACAACGGCCCGAATCTCTTCCCCCCCTACTCACGCACGTGTTTGTGCTTCACGCCCATGTTTGAACACGGGCGCGAGGCACAGACGCGGGCGTCAGCAAGACAACTCGCCGAATGCAGACCGCCTTACCCCGCCCGGCGGACGGCCCGCGTGCTCTGGACAGAGGAGCGAGGGAGCGCAGCGACCGAGTCGACGAAGGAAGAGCACGCGACGGAGGCCGTCTGCCCGCGAGCGAAGCGAGTCAAACTACACAGCCGCCGCCTTCACCGCGTGACTGACCTCCGACCTCAATTCGTTGTACTCGGACGAACTCCTGAGTGCTTCGGCATCGACGTCGCCTCGCGGTAGATCGACCTCGATGTCGAGTGCTATCCGGCCGGGCCGCCTGGTCAACACCACGATCCGGGATCCGAGGAACACGGCTTCCTCAGCGCTGTGGGTGACGAACACCGAGGTACGGCCGGTGTCGGTGCTCACCGCACGCACGTCCTCTTGCAATCGCTCCCGCGTGAGGGCGTCGAGCGCGGCAAATGGCTCATCGAGCAGGAAGAGCGGATTTTCGGCCGCCAGCGCGCGGGCGATGGCCACCCGCTGTTGTTGTCCGCCCGAGATCTCCCAGATCCGCCGATCAGCAGTGCCCTCCAGACCGACCCGTTCCAGTAGCTGGTCCCGTCGGCCGGGCCGGTCCGATTTCGCGACACCGGCGTATCTGAGCGCAAGGTCGATGTTGCCGCCGACGGTTCGCCAAGGAAACAGGCGCGGTTGCTGGAACACGACGCCCGCCGAGTCGCCCGGTGTGGGTGGGCGGCCGAGCACGTCGACGCGACCTTCGGTGGGCCTCTCGAATCCCGCGATCAGCCGCAGAAGGGTGCTCTTGCCACACCCCGAGGCCCCGACCAGGACGAGGAACTCCCCGGCCGGAACATCGAGGGAGACCGGACCGACCGCGGTGACGGTGTCCGAACCCTTGCCGTAGCGGTGCGAGACGTTGTCGAGCCGGATCGCACCCGACGTCGAGGCGTCACTGTGCGAAGGCACCGGGCAAACCTTCGACGTAGATCGCCTGCTGCAGTTGCTCGAGGGTGGGCGCCTTGTCGATCTGCTTCTGCTCCACCAGGAACTCTGCGGCACTGAGCAGGTTGTTGGCGAGGTTGCCGACAGCCCCCGGGGTGCCGAGCCACTGCGGCGACGCAATCGATTCCGGGGTCAGGTACACACCCTGCTTCAACTGACCGAGTGCCTCATCTGCACCGATCCCCAGTTCGGGTGCGATGAACCCGGCCGCTGCGGCGGGATCGGACTTGATGAGCTCGAGAGCGCGGGCCTGCACCTTGCGCCATGCGTTGACCGCTTCCGGGTCGCTCTCGATCAGTTTGTTCGACACCACGCCGAGATCCAGTGTGGGATTGCCTGATTCGCCGATGGCCCGGCTGGTGACCAGATCTTTGCCGGTCTTGCGCAGCTCGTCGAGCGTCGGCAGCCAGGTGTAGGCGGCGTCGATGTCGCCGCGTTCCCACGCCGCCAGGATCGCCTGGGGTTGCAGGTCGACTATCTTGACGTCGCTCGCTTTGAGACCGGCCTGCTCGAGTGCGACCAGCAGACTGTAGTGAGCTGTGGACGCGAGCGCGGTTCCGATGGTCTTGCCACGCAGATCGGCGACGCTGTTGATGTTCGTGCCGTTCCGGGCGACGAGCGCCTCGTTGTCACCGGCGACATCCAGGACGAATGCGACCTTGTAGCCGATGGGCGAAGCGCCGGACAGTCCGCGGGCGACCGGGCTCGACCCGATTGCGCCGATGTCGATCGAGTTGCCGATGAACGCCTGGTTGATGGTGGCTCCGGATTCGAACTTCGTCCACTTGATGGTGTGGTCGGGCAGCGCTTGCTCGAGCCACTTCTGGTTCTTGACGATGAGGTCGCCGCTGGGGAAGGCCTGGTATCCGATGGTGATGGTCTTGCCGCTGTCGCTGTCGTCGGAGCAGGCGGCGAGGCCGAGCGTCAGGGTCAGAGCCGCGAGCGCGGCGACCACGGTTGTCCATCGTCGACGCAGGCGTCCGGGCAGGGCTGTATCACTCATGTTCGTTCGGGTTCTTTCTCTCTGTGGGACTTGCTGTATGGAGTTCAGGCGGCGTGGGTCAGGCGCGACCACGCCAGGGCACGGTCTTGCGCTCGATGAGTTGCAGCAAGCCGTCGATGATGAGCCCCGAGGTTCCGATGGCGACGATGCCCACCAGTACCACCGGAGTGTTGTTGTAATTGGCGGCATCTCGCACCACCCCGCCGATTCCCGGCAGACCGTTGACCAACTCGGCCGCGACCAATGACGAGTAGGCGACGCCGACCGCGAGGCGGATGCCGGTGAAGGTCTCCGGCAAAGCCGACGGCACCACCACATCTTTGATGACATCGAACTTGCTGCCGCCCAGCGCCTTTGCCGCTTCTGTCAGGCTTTGCGGTGCTGCCAGCACCGCAGATGTGGTGGCGACGGCCACGGGAGGGAACGCAGCGATCGCCAGCAAGGTGATCTTGGGTTCTTCGTTGATGCCCAGCCAGATGATGAGCAGGGAGAAGTAGGCCAGCGGCGGCAGGGTCCGCAGGAACGTGATCCACGGTTCGAAGACCGCGCGGACCTTGCCGAACGTGCCCATCAGCAAGCCGAAGGCGATCCCGACGACGATGCCGATCACGGTGCCGTATGCGATTCGCTCGAGGCTGACTAGGAGGTGCTCGTACAGGTATTTGCCGGCGTAGCCCCGCACCCCGTCGTTGGTCGTCGACGTCTGGACGAAGGCGTCCCATACCGCACTCGGGGCCGGAACGAGGGTCTCGTTCCAGATGTTCAGGCTCACCACGAGCTGCCACAGCCCGACGAAGATGATCAGTGACAGAACCGGCAAGCCGATGCGCGACAACACCTTCGAGCTGCGCCGCCCACGGGGTGACGATACCGGCGTGATGGCCCGGTCGCCGTCCTGATCGGTCGGTTCGGAGATGGCTGGCACTACTGACACTGCAAAACCCCTGGTGACATGGAGGCTCGTATCGAGCGGAAGACGATCGATCCACGAGGCAGCCGGGGGGCGCCGGAAAAATCGATCAAGAGGGACGGGAGAACGCGCTCAGGCGTCGGCCGACAAACCGCAACCGCGCTCGAACATGGCTATCGACAACAGCTCTGGGCGCCGACGCGGCACAGATCCACCGCAAGCCGTCGCACCAGGGTCGTCGTGAACACTGCGTCACAGTAGCCCCGCCGACATCGGGCAGGACGAGATACAGTTCGCCCGCTCGCAACTCTTTACGCCCTGGCGGGCATGTAGTAGGCCCGACATCGGCCGACACTGGCTCTCACTGGTCCACATCCGGCATCACCGGCGGTGAGCGGGGGTGCGTCCGCCATTGTGACTCGTCCGCGGGGCGTGTGGCGATGGATCGCACCTTCATGCTAAAAAATCTTTAGCTCCAGATAGTGGGCCTCATTTTGCCGCCAACCTGCACCACAGCGCGACGGTTCTACAACTCTGTCCGCACGTTGGCCGAGGAGCTTCTACATGGAAAACAACCCCACCGACGGTCAGTCCGTCGAACATGTCCTGGGTGGCACCCCACACACGGTGGGTAGTTTCCGCTTCTACGCGAGAGACCGGCGTTGGGAGTGGTCCGATGAGGTCGCCGCGATTCACGGGTACCGTCCCGGCGAGGTGAATCCCACCACGCAATTCCTGCTCGACCACAAACATCCCGACGACCGCGAGCGGGTCGCCCAGGCCATCGACGGCCTGGTCCGGGACGGTCGGCCCTTCAGCAGCCGTCACCGCATCATCGACCGCGACGGCCGGATTCGGCACGTGCTGGTCATCGGCGACCAGATGCTGGACGAGTCGGGCGCCGTGACCGGCACCGAGGGCTTCTACGTCGACCTCTCCGACGGCCACGACAGCGAGCTCAAAGAGACGATGGACGCGGCGGTCAAGAACTTCGCAGCGTCGCGGGCCGTGATCGAGCAGGCGAAGGGCATGTTGATGCTGGTCTACGGCATCCCGGCCGACCGGGCTTTCGACGTCCTGACCTGGCGTTCACAGCAGACGAACACAAAATTGCGAACCCTGGCACAGAACATCGTCGCCGCAGCCTCCGGCGCGGTGACCATCGACGACACGGCTCGCCAGAGCTTCGACCACCTGTTGCTCAACGCCCATCAGGATGCCGCACCGGCCGTCGGCTGACGAAAACTGGCTCTAGTGCCAGGATGGTCTGGTGACTTCTTCCACCGATACCCCTTCCATCACCGCCGACGCGTCGGACCCCAGGTCCGGGATCGACCTCAGCTGGGTCGATGAATCGGTGCGTCCGCAGGATGACCTGTTCGAGCACGTCAACGGGGCATGGTTGCGCGAGCACATCATCCCCGACGATCGTCCCGTCGACGGCGCGTTCCATGTGCTCCGCGACCGCGCCGAAGAGAACGTCCGCGACCTGATCACCGAATGCGCGGAGAACGATCCAGCGCCGGGGAGTGACGCCCAGAAGATCGGCGACCTCTTCGCCAGTTTCATGGACGAGTCCCGCATCAACGAGGTGGGCATCTCGCCGATTCGCGGCGACCTCGACGATCTGGCCGCTGCCGCGGACCGCACCGAACTGGCCCGCCTCGTCGGTGCGCAGCAACGCCGTGGCATCGGCGGGCTCTTCGGGTATTACGTCGACACCGACGCCAAGCAGTCCGACCGATACCTGATCCACATCACGCAGTCAGGGATCGGTCTGCCCGACGAGTCCTACTACCGCGAGGACAACCACGCCGAGACCGTGGCCGCCTACCGCGCACACGTGGAGAAGATGTTTGCACTCGCCGGCTTCGACGACGCGGCAGCGCGTGCGGCAACGGTTGTGGATCTGGAGACGGCCATCGCCGCGCAGCACTGGGACGTGGTTCGCCGCCGCGACGCCGACCTGTCCTACAACCTGCGCTCCTTTGCCGAATTGACCGACCAGGCAGCAGGCTTCGACATCGACTCCTGGATCTCGGGGCTGCACACCGAACCTGCGACCACGTTCGGCGAAGTGGTGGTCGGGCAGCCGACTTTCGTCGAAGGTGTGGCGGCGTTGTGGGCCGACCGCGCCCTCGACGAGTGGAAGACATGGGCGCAGTGGCGTCTGTTGCATTCGGCATCGCCGTACCTGTCCGACGAGTTCGTCGCCGAGAACTTCGCCTTCTACGGCAAGACCCTCACCGGTTCGGAGGTGATCCGCGACCGCTGGAAACGCGGGGTCGGGCTGGTGGAGCAGTGCCTGGGCTTCGCCGTCGGGAAACTGTATGTGGCCAAGCACTTCCCGCCCGAGGCCAAGGCCCGGATGGACGTCTTGATCGACAACCTCGTCAAGGCCTATCGCCGCAACATCAGCGACCTCGACTGGATGAGCCCGCAGACCCGCGAGAAGGCACTGGTCAAGCTCGAGAAGTTCACCCCGAAGATCGGTTATCCGGCGACCTGGCGCGACTACTCGTCGCTACGCATCGAACGGGACGACCTGTTCGGCAACATCGCTCGCGCAAGCGCTTACGAAGAAGACCGGGAGTTCGCGAAGATCGGCAGCCCGGTTGACCACGACGAGTGGTTCATGACCCCGCAGACGGTCAACGCCTACTACAACCCCGGCATGAACGAGATCGTCTTCCCCGCGGCCATCCTGCAACCGCCGTTCTTCGATCCCGAGGCCGACGATGCGGCGAACTACGGCGGCATCGGCGCGGTCATCGGTCACGAGATCGGGCACGGGTTCGACGATCAAGGTGCCAAGTACGACGGCGACGGCAACCTGGTCGACTGGTGGACCGACGACGATCGTGCCGAGTTCGGTACCCGCACACGCAAACTCATCGACCAGTACGGCAACTTCACCCCCAAGGGCCTCGACGAGAAGTACAAGGTCAACGGCGAGTTCACCATCGGCGAGAACATCGGCGACCTCGGTGGGCTGTCGATCTCGTTGGTGGCGTACCAGATCGCGTTGGACGGCAAGCCGGCCACGGTGATAGACGGACTGACCGGTCTGCAGCGGGTGTTCTACGGGTGGGCTCAGGTCTGGCGCACCAAAACCCGTGACGCCGAGGCCATCCGCCGGTTGTCGATCGACCCGCATTCACCGCCGGAGTTCCGCTGCAACGGGGTGATCAGCAACATCGACGCCTTCTACGAGGCCTTCGATGTCAGCCCCGACGACGCCCTGTATCTCGACGACGGGGACCGCGTCCGCATCTGGTGACCCCAGCACCCCGATTTTGGTGGGTTCCGGTGAGCGCGACCTGCGGGTTCACTCGCCCGAACCCACCAAGATCGGGGTCTACGGCGTGGTGAAGTCGGTGAGGCCGTCGGTGGGGTCGACGGTTCCGCCGATGGTGTTCTGCACGATGACGGGTGCGCCCTTGGGTGCGTTCTCGAAGAACCAGCGGCCGTCCTCGGTGCTCACGTTGAGGCAACCGTGCGACACGTTGGTGTTGCCCTGCTGCCCCACCGACCAGGGCGCAGCATGCACGAAGATGCCGCTGTTGGAGATGCGCGTCGCGTACTCGACGTAGGTGCGGTAGCCGTCGGGCGAATCGACCGGCACCCCGTAGGTCGAGGAGTCCATGTACATGTCGGCGAATCGTTCGCCCACGGTGTAGACCCCGTTGGGGGTCGGGTTGTCGTTCGACCCCATCGACATCGGAATCGTGCGCACCACGTCACCGTCGACGGCCACGGTGATGGTGTGGGTGTTGTCGTCGGCAGTGGCCACCCATGACTCGCCGACCGTGAAATTCGATGTGGCACTACCGGCTTCGACAGTCACGTCGGTGCCGGCGGGCCAGAACCCCTCGGGCTTCCACCGAACCTCTTTGTGGCCCACCCAGTAGAGGTGGCCCTTCACTTCCGGACTGGTGGCGACGCGGATGGCCTTCTCGGCGGTCTTCTTGTCGTCGATGGCGTTCTGGAACCTGATCACCACGGGCTGCGCCACGCCGACGGTCTCACCGTCAGCGGGATCGAGCGACGGTGTGGAGAAGTTGGCCCGGCCGAGTGGGCGGTCTTCGCTCGGCGAGGTGCTCGGGGTGGTGCTGGGGGCCGAGGGCGTGGAAACGCCCGGAACCTCGGGGCCACCGGGCCACAGGGGGTCGGCTGCCGTGGGGGACACAGAGATGCCCACACACAGAGCAGCCCCCGCCACGGCGACCGTCAGTCGACCGAGGCCGCGACGGTTGGTTGCGTTGATCTGCATGTAATTCCTTCGGTCGATCCCCCCGCGCGCCAGAACGCCCAACATACTCGACAGCGTGTCCTTTGTTCAACGGCTGAGACCGGTTGTGAGAGTCGCCGTTCACATCGTCATCTCGCCAAGTATTCCCACGTCGCAGCTATTTGCGGGGCAGTATGATCACGTCAGTCGAGACGCGGCAATTTGACATAGGAAAGTAGGCTTTCCCTGTCGTCGGGAAACGGCATTGCGAGGATGAGGTCACATGGAGTCACAGCAGATCTACCCACCGTCCACCGCCCTGTCGGCCCAGATGGCCGACGTGGCGCGGCTTTTGCGGTCGGAGAGTAAAGACACCGAGTCCATTTTGCATGCTATCTCAAAGTCGGCCGTTGAGTCGGTTCCCGGCGCGGAGTACGCCAGCGTCACGCTCGTGACGGGCAAAGGCCAGGTCCAGACGCCCGTGATGATCGGTGACCTCGCAGGCAAGTCGGACGAGTTGCAGCAGGAACTCGGAGAAGGTCCCTGCATTCGCTCGGCCCTCAGCGAGGAAACCGTGCGCATCGACGACATGGCGACCGACTCCCGCTGGCCCGCGTTCGCCGCCGGCGCCAACGAGCTCGGCATCAAGTCGATGATCTGCTTCTGCCTCTACATCGAGAACGAGAACTTCGGCGCCCTCAATCTGCACAGTTCGACGCCGAATGCGTTCGACGACGAGTCGGTGTCGATTGGTTCACTGTTCGCCGCACACGCCGCGATCGCGTTCTCGGCCGTCCGCGAACGTGACCAGATCCGTGCCGCTCTCACCAACCGCGACATCATCGGCCAGGCCAAGGGCATGATCATGGAACGGTACGGACTCGACCCCGACGAGGCCTTCCGCCTGCTGGCACGACTGTCACAGGATGCCAACGTCAAGCTCGCGGAGATCGCCCTTCAGGTTGTCAGCGCCGGACCCGACGCCCACTGACCCAACAGCGGCGACCGGTTCCGGCGACTCGACTCACCGACCCAGGAAGTCGAGTACCGCTCCCTCGAAGGCTTTTTTCGCCTCGATCATCACCCAGTGGCCGCAGTTCGGGAAGATGTGCAGTTCGGCGTTCGGGATCAGCCGCATGGGCACCATCGACATGTCCGGAGGGCTCACCCGATCGTCGCGACCCCAGGTGAGCAGGGTGGGGCAGGACACCTTGTGCATCATCGACCAGTAGGGCGGCGTGTCCGATGCGGCCATGAACTGTTGCTGCATGGCGAAAGCTGCTGAGCCGTACATCATCTGCGCGGTCTCCTGTGCGTCCGGGTTGATCGCCGCTTCCCATCGCTCCTCGATGAGCTCTTCGGTGATGAGCGCGGGGTCGTAGACCATGGCGGTCAGCCACCGCACCAGCTTGTCCCGGTCGGGCCCGTCGGTGAACTCCTGCAACAACCGCAGTCCTTCGCTGGGGCTGGAGCTGAAGACGTTCGGGCCGACGCCGCCGATGGTAACGAGCTTGCTGACCCGCTCGGGCTTCTTGATGGCCAGGTTGACCCCGACCACACCACCCATGGAGTTGCCGATCACCGGCGCTGATTCGATACCGAGGGCATCCATGAACCGGATGACCGACGATCCGGCGGTGAGCACGGGGTGCCCTTTGACCGGGTCGCTGACCCCGAAGCCCGGGAACTCGAGCACGTAGCAGTGATGGGTCTCTGCAAAGACGCCGATGTTGCCGCGGTAGTTGCGCCAGCCGGTGACACCCGGTCCCGAACCGTGCAGCAGGATCAGCGGCGGACCCGACCCCGCTTCGTGGTACCGCAGTACCCCTTGGTCGGTCTGCAGTTCCCTTTTGCTCTCTTCATATGTCACGTCCACCGCTCTAGATTAGAACGTGTTCCTGTTTCGCGGGTGCGCACGGTCGGTTCTCGTCGCGCCCAGTCATCGCGTTGCGAGTGACTCGTCGATCGCATGGAGTTGGCGGACCTCCACCGAACGCAGTACCGCGAGTGACGCCGTCACCGCCAGGTCGCACGCCGCGTCGATTCCCGCGCCGGACACGATCACCGCGCGGTAGGCCACGTCCAGGCTCATCCCGAGGAGCAGCGAGGCCAGGGTGTCGGCGCTGGCCTGCACCTCCACCCCTCGTTCGGCGTAGTTGGCCCGGAGTCGTTGCGCAATCCGCGGTTCCAGGGCTGCGAAGAGCCTGCGCCCGGGGACGTTGTCGTCGGCGCGGTTGGTGAGCAGTACCCGGAAACCCTCGGGCTGTTTCCGGGCGTACTCGAACAGCGACTCGACCGAATACTTCGCCCGATCGCCGTAGGCCATGGTTTCGCCCTTGTCGTACGCGGCGAACATCCATGCGGTCAGCGCATCCAGCTCACGGTCGATGACTGCGTCCACGAGCCCGTCACGAGAACCGAAGTGCGCGTACAGGGTCACCCGCGAGGTGCCACCCCGGTCGGCGATCATGTCCATCGTTGCGCGTTCGGCGCCGACGTCCGCGATCACCGACAGCGCGGCGTCGAGCAATTCGGAGTCGGTCGGACGGTTCCGAGTGCTGCGGGCAGCGGCTTTCGCTGCGTTCGGCTTGGCAGGAGATCCACCACGCTTCTGGCTGCTCGCCTTCGGCACTGCCCCTCCTCCACGCGAATCTGACGCAGCATCCACCGAATCGGTGTCTAGTGCGTGGCCGCGACGTCGCCGTCGACCCGGCCGAAGTATGCCGCCTCCACCTTGTCTCGTTGTCCTCGGAGGTCACTTGCGGGCCCGGACAGTGCAACCCGGCCATGGTGCAGCACTATCGCTGAGTCGGCGATCGCGAGCGCGAGGTCGATGTGCTGCTCCACCAGGACCACCGCCATGTCCTGCTCGTCGGCGATGGTGCGCAGTCGGGGCAGCAGATCTTTCACCGCGATCGGCGACAGTCCCAGGCTGAGTTCGTCGATGAGCAACACCTTCGGTCTGGCCAGGAGCGCCTTGGCCAGGGCCAGCATCTGCTGCTCCCCACCCGAGAGATTGCCGCAGCGACGACCTTTGAGGGTCTTGAGCTTCGGGAAGTACTCGAAGACGTCACTCAGCTCGGCACCGTTCTTGCGTTTTGACAATCGGAGGTTGTCCGAGACCGTGAGCTTGTGGAACACACCACGGTTGTCCGGCACCATCGTCACCCCGCGGCGGGCGTTGCGCTCGACGCGTTTGTCCAGCGGCTGTCCGAGTGCGGTGACCTTGCCCGACAACATGGGTAGCGCACCGATCGTCGCGAGCAGGGTGGTGGTCTTTCCGGCGCCGTTGGGCCCGAGCAGCGCCAATATCTCCCCCGCGCGCAAGCTGGCATTGAAATCGCGGACGGCCGGCACACCGCCGTACCCGACGTTGAGGCCTTCGATGGTCAGAACCGGATCACCGGATCGGGTTGTGGGAGCACGCTTGTCGGTTCCGGCTGCATGCGCCCCGGCAGGACGTGTCGCGGGAGTGTCGGGCAACGACGGGTCGGTGCCCGAAGCAGGGGTCCCCGAAGGATTCGTTTCAGATGGATTCGTCCCAGATGAATGTGTCACTGTGCCGTACCTTTCTGCAGTACAGGCGAAGCCGCGGACTGTCCGTTTTCGTCGATCTCTACTTCGGCCTCCACCTCGGCACTGCCCAGGTAAGCCGACACGACCTTGGGGTCGTCGCGGATCTCCTGAGGAGGACCCGCAGCGATGACCTTGCCGAAGTCGAGCACGTACAAGCGATGGCACACATCGAGGACCAGTGACATGTCGTGGTCGATGAGCAGGACACCGATTCCGCTGGCGGCGATCCGGCGCAGCTCGTTGCCGAAGTCACGACTCTCATGGGTGTCCAGACCTGCTGCCGGCTCGTCGAGGAGCACCATGCTCGTGCCTCCCACGAGCGCCCGGGCCACACCGACCAACTTCTGCTGGCCCAAAGCCAGTTCACTCGGCCGCTTGTCGGCGGCCTCGGTCAGACCCACCATCGCGAGCGCCTCGCCGATCGTATCGGCCGGCGGCTTGGAGCCGGTGAATACGTCGGTGACGAGCGCCTTGAGTCCCGGTTTCTGCACCGCAACCGCCAGGTTCTCGGCCACGGTCAGATCGGCGAACAGCTCGCCCGCCTGCCAGGTTCGGGCCATTCCCGTCCCCCGCCGCCGGTGTGGCGGGCGTCCGTCGATCCGGACGCCCGCCATCGACACCTCACCGGTCGACTTGGTGAAACCGGTGACGGCATCGACGAAGGTGGTCTTGCCTGCGCCGTTCGGACCGATCAGTCCGACGATCTCGCCGGCACCGACCTCGAGGGTGATGTTGTCATTGGCGACGACGCCGCCGTACCGCACCGACAGATTGCGGGCCTGCAGCAGTGCGCCATGTGCTTCAGCCGACATGAGAGCTCGCTTTCGGTTCGGATGTTGCGACCGACGACGTGTCCGGTCCGGATGTGTTGTTGTTCCGGTTCTTCCCGGCCCTCGCCTTGATGTGGTCGACGGTCTCCCTGACGGCTCCGACGACGCCGACGGGGTTCAGCACCGCCATCAGCAGCAGGCTGCCGGCGGCGATGATCTGGTAGTACTGACCGAAATCAATTGTCTGGGTAAGGAACACGTATCCCACGCCCAAGGGGCCGATGATGCCGGCGATGAAGGCACCCGACACCGACGTGATCCCGCCGACGTAGGTCATCGCCAACAAGGTCAGCCCGATGATCACCGTGAACGACGCCGCCGACAGCTGTCCGCGGCTGTATCCGATGAGGCATCCACCCACCCCGGCCAGGAATGCCGAGAGGGCGAAGCCGAGCAATTTCGTTGCGGCGACATTGATTCCGACCGAGGCGGCGGCCCGCTCATTCGAACACACGGCCAGGAAGGCGCGTCCGGTGGCGCCTGCCATGAAACGCATCACGATGAGGGTCAGTACGGTCACCACCACCAGGACCATCATCGAGAACTCGATGGTCGTGAGTTCCGAACCTTGGCGCACCGACAGGTCCCAGCCGAACAACTTCGGATCGGAGATCAAGTTGCCTTCGAACGGGGTGATCGACGGGTTGTTGAAGACGAAACTCTGGATCGCCAGCGCCGCCGCCAGCGTCACCACTGCGAGCTGGGCACCGCGAATGCGCAGGGCGGGAACGCCGACGACCACTCCGAGCGCGGTGGCGATCAGCGCCGAGAGCAGGATGCTCAGCGGGAACGGAACGCCCCAGTTCGTCGTCACCTTCGACAGGGCAAACCCTGCCGAACCCGCGAAGGCCATACTCGCCAGCGAGATCTGACCGAGATAGCCGGTCAGCAACACCAGCGACAGCGCGATCAGCGACAGGATCATCGACGTCACGATTCCGAATCGCCAACTGCCGGATGTCAACAGCACCGCCGCCACCACGGCACCGATCGTCAGCACAACAGGGATCGGACGGATCTTCGGAATGAAGACCGCGGGCATCTTGGCTTCACCGAGCGAGCCACGAGACGGGATCTTGCCGCCCAGCAGGAACAGCGCGATCACCACGACGATGAACGGCACGGCGTCGCCGACACCGGTCTGTGCCCATGTCGGCCACCACTCCAGGGTGCCGGCCCACAGGATGACGGCCTGGAACGCACCGAGCACAAGGCCTGCGACACAGGCGACCCCGAACGACGTCAGCCTTCCGACGAGTGCGACGGCCAGTGCCGGGATGATGTAGAACGTGTAGCTCGTCGCATCCAAGCCGATGGTGTACGCACCGAGCACCACGATGAGACCTGAGGCCGCACCGGTGATGACCCACACGATGGCGGCGAGCCGGTCGGGCGAGTACCCCGCGAGTCGTGCCGCGAGTTCGTCTTCGGAGCCGGCGCGGGTGGCCACCCCGAAGGTGGTCAGACTGAAGTAGGCCCAGAAGAGCAGCGCGATGATTATCGCCACGACTGCGAGCAGGAGGTCGCTGAGGTTGATGACGGCTCCGGCGAGCTCGAAGGTGGTCTGCGGCAGGATCGGCAGTGCCATCAGCGATTCGGTGTCGAATCGCAGGTCCACGAGCGCCTGGAGGAACAGCATGAGGCCGACCGATGCGACGACCTGCGCCAGCACCGGGGCGCGGCGCAAAGGCCGGAAGATGAGGTAGTGCGCGATCAGCGCCCACAGCGCAGCAGAGGCCACACCGATCACGATGGCGAGGACCATCGGCGTCGGACTGTCTTCACTGCCGAGGCTGATGCTCCCGATCGGGAGGACATACGTTCCGTCGGTGCGCAGTGCGGCAACCACATACACCGCCCACAGGGCGATGGAGCCCTGCGCGAAGTTGATGACACCCGTGGCTGCATAGATGCCCACCAGCGATGTGGCGAATACGGAGTAAACCGACCCGACCGCCAGGCCGAGGACGACGAATTGAAGGAATTGACTCATGGGTCGTTGCCCACCTCACTGTGTGGATCTGCGTGACAAGGCGAATATGCGCGTGATCAAGGCATCAAGGCCAGGGGGTGGATCACTCGAGTGTCTCGAGCGATCCACCCCCCAGTGGCTTGTGCTGTCGTGGAGCGGGTTCGACTAGCTGGCGCCCGGGATGGCTTGCAGTGCAGCCGGGTTGGGCTGGGTCAGTCCGCCGCCGACGGGCTCGGTCTTCTTGTCACCGACCACCTCGAAGACGAACATCTCGGTGGTGCAGTTCGGCGAGGTCGCCTTGCCACAGCTGAGCTTCGGGCCCAACCAGCTCTGGTAGTCGGTCACACCCTTGAGTGCGGCGAGGATCGACGGTCCGGTGTACTCGGCCGGCTTGGCGGTGTTCAGCGTCCGGGCGAAGTCCACGAACGTCGAGAAGGTGCCGTAGGCGTAGAAGCCGCCGGAGTCGCCTGCCTCATCCACGTACTTCTTGGTGATGTCCAGGTTCTCCTGCATCTCGGCCGGGGCCGAGTCCTTTGCCGGCTCGAGCCAGATCGGCGAGTAGGTCTGGGCACCGACAGCCTGTGCACCCATCGTCTCGATGAACTCGGTGCAGGCAGCGAGGAACATGGTGTTCTTGAAGCCGACGGACTTGAGCGACTGCGCGAGCTTGGTGCAGTTGGCATCGGTCTGCGACGTCATCAGACCACCCGCATCGGGGTTACCGGAGTTGATCGTGGATGCAAGCGCGGTGTAGTTCGGGTTGGTCGGCGAGTAGTAGACGCTCTTCACGTCCAGGCCGAGCTGCTGGCCCAGCGGCATCAGGATACGTTCGAATGTCTGCCGCGCGGCTGCGACGTCCACATTCGCCAGCGTCAGCGAGTTCTTACCCTGCGCCTTGAGCGACTGCATCACGCCCACCAGGAAGGACGCCTGCGGCGGACCGAAGTAGACGCGGTTGTCTGCCGACGAACCGGTCACCGAATCGAACGGGATCTGGCCGACGAGTGGGATGTTCGCCGACTTGAGGATGGGAAGTGCAGCGCTGGACGCGGCGTCGTAGCCGTCGATGACCGCGGAGACACCCGCTTGCACAAGCTGATTGGCGCAACCGATGGTCGACTCGGGTGCGGACACGTCGACCGCGCAACTGGTGACCTCGATCGGATGGCCGTCGACACCGCCGAGCGAATCGTTGATGTACTTGACCGCGGCCTTCTGGCCGACCTCTACTCCTGGCTGGGTGATCGGACCGTTCGACGGATTGAGGAATCCGACCTTGATCGGAGTGCCGGTCGCCTTGGTACCGCTCTCCGACGGGGCAGCCGCAGTGGTGCCGCCTTCGTCGGACCCGCTGTCGTCGCTACAGGAGACGACGGAAAAGACACACGCCGCCGCGACAAATATTGCCGCCATCCGGCTGGTTCTCTTGCGCATTTCAATGCCTTTCCCGGCGGCATGTGGCCACGACTGACAAGCCCGGGCCAGGCCCTCCGAGTTACACGGGATGTGCGCCGGATGCGAATGCATTCGGCGTGCCCAGTCCGGGGTGTGATCTGGGCCACTCGAAAAGTAGCCCTTGCCTTACAACGGTGTCAAGGTGAATTCGGGAGCAATTCGGGAGCAGAAATAGGCCTGTTGATAAACCGCGAACCCGCCCGAAATGCCCGACTCTGAGCTATAACCGTGCAGCTTGACGCGGTGCGCGCGGAGCGGCGCACCGGAAAGAGCTGGGTCGCCACATAAAATGTCACGGTGAGTTATTCACGTTTTGTGGCCATCGGCGACAGCCAGACCGAAGGAATGTGCGACGGTGACGATGTCACCGGATACCGTGGATGGGCCGACCGGCTCGCCGAACGCCTGTCCCAGGACAATCCCGATTTCCGCTACGCCAATCTCGCTGTGCGCGGACGCCGAACGCGCCAGATCCGGGATCAGCAGCTCTACCCCGCGCTCGCGATGGAACCCGACCTGATCGCCGCACCTCTCGGCATGAACGACGTGCTTGCCAGCACCGGCCTCGCAGAGGTCCGCCGCGACCTCGACTTCATCTATCGTGAACTCGCCCGGACCTCGGCGACCGTGCTGATCTCCACCTATCCCAATATGGCCAGGACCGTGCCCATCGCGCGGCGGATCGAGTCACGACTTCTGGCGGTCAATCAGATGATGCGCGAGTTCGCCGACAGCTACGACTTCGTTCTCGTCGATCTCGCCAGCGCCCCAGTGCTTCTCGACCCGCGGTCCTGGTCACCCGACCGGTTGCACGCGTCGCCCTTCGGTCATGGTCGGTTTGCGGCCGGAGCCGCGTATGCGCTGAATCTTGCTGACAGCGAACCTGATTGGGGCGCTCCCCTGCCACCACGCCCAGAGCTGACCGCAGCCCAGATCATCGCTCGCGAAGCACTCTGGGCCCGAACGTTTTTCATTCCCTGGATCATCCGGCGCATGCGGGGCAGGTCACTCGGCGACGGACTGTCGCCCAAACGACCCGAGTTGGCCCCCGTCCGCCCACCCACCGGCGGGTACGACAACGGCCCGGCCCCCTTGCGGGAACCGGGCCGTGACGAGCTGAGTCGCTGACCTGTCGGTCAGTCCTCGATCACCGGGAGCGTCAGTACTTCTCGCCCTTGGCTGCCTTGTCGACGAGCGACTGCGGCGGCTCGAAGTGCTTGCCGTACTTCGATGCCAGATCGCGTGAGCGGTCGACGAAGCCCTGCAGGCCACCCTCGTACTGGTTGATGTACTGGATCACGCCGCCGGTCCAGGCGGGGAATCCGATACCGAAGATCGAGCCGATGTTCGCATCGGCCACGGTCTCCAGCACACCCTCGTCGAAGCACTTGACGGTCTCGAGGGCCTCGGCGAAGAGCATCCGCTCCTTCATGTCCTCGAAGGGGATCTCCTTGGTGCCCGAGTTGAACGCCTCACGCAGACCCGGCCAGATGCGGACGCGCTTGCCGTTCTCGTCGTACTCGTAGAAGCCCTTGCCGCCGGAGCGTCCGGGACGACCGAGGTCGTCGACCATCTTGTCCACCACGGCATTGGAACCGTGCTGGGGAACCGGCTTGCCCTCGTTGGCGAGTGCCTTCTCGGTTTCCTTGCGGATCTTCTGCGGCAGGGTGAGCGTGAGCTCGTCCATGAGCTGCAGCGGCGGAGCCGGGTATCCGGCCTGTGCGCCCGCCTGCTCGATGAACGTGGGCTCCACACCTTCGCCGACAGCAGCGATGGCCTCGTTGACGAAGGTGCCGATGACCCGCGAGGTGAAGAATCCACGGCTGTCGTTGACGACGATCGGGGTCTTGCGGATCTGCAGGGTGTAGTCGATGACCTTCGCCAGCACGGCGTCAGAGGTCTTGGCGCCCTTGATGATCTCCACCAGAGGCATCTTGTCGACCGGCGAGAAGAAGTGGATTCCGATGAAGTCCTCGGACCGCTTCACACCTTCGGCGAGACTGGTGATGGGCAACGTGGAGGTGTTGGATCCGAGGATCGCGTCGGGCTCGACGATGTCCTCGATCTCCTGGAACACCTGGTGCTTGACCTCAACCGACTCGAAGGCCGCCTCGATCACCAGGTCGACACCTTTGAAGTCGGCCGCATCGGTGGTCGGGGTGATGCGGGCGAGCAGCGCGTCGGACTTCTCCTGGGTGGTCTTCCCACGCGAGAGAGCCTTCTCCTCCAGCTTGACCGAGTAGTTCTTGCCCTTTTCGGCGGCCTCGATGTTGATGTCCTTGAGGACGACCTCGATGCCGGCCTTGGCCGAGACATACGCGATTGCCGCACCCATCATGCCGGCGCCGATGACACCGACCTTCTTGGCGGTGTACTTCTCGAAGCCCTCGGGACGCGAGGCGCCACCGTTGATGGCCTGCAGGTCGAAGAAGAACGCCTTGATCATGTTCTGTGCGACCTGGCCGGTCACCAGCGACACGAAGTAGCGCGTCTCCACGATGTCCGCGGTGTCGACGTCGACGTATGCACCCTCGATCGCGGCAGCCATGATGGCACGCGGCGCCGGCATCGGGGCACCCTTGAGCTGCTTGCGCAGGAGGGCGGGCATGGCCGGGAGCATCTGGGCCAGCGACGGGCTGGTCGGTGAGCCGCCGGGCATCTTGTAGCCCTTTGTGTCCCACGGCTGTGCCGCTTCGGGATTCGCCGAGATCCACGCCTTCGCAGCGGGGATCAGTTCGTCGACCGAACCGACGACCTCATCCACGAGACCGGTTTCCTTCGCCTTGGTGGCGTTGAAACTCGGGCCCTGCAGCAGCACGTTCATCAACGCGTTCTGGAGGCCGAGGAGACGAACCGTACGGACCACGCCGCCGCCGCCGGGCAGCAGACCCAGGGTGACCTCGGGCAGACCGATCTTGATGCCCTTGACGTCGGCAGCGATACGGTAGTGGGTGTGCAGCGCGATCTCGAGGCCGCCACCGAGTGCGGCACCGTTGATGGCCGCGACCACGGGCTTGCCGAGGGTCTCGAGCCGGCGCAGCACCGCCTTCATCCCGTTGGTGTGGTTGGTGATCTGGGTGGCCAGCTCAGCCTTGTCCGTGCCCTTACGGTCGGACGTCATGTCCTTGAGGTCGCCGCCGGCGAAGAAGGTCTTCTTCGCCGAGGTCAGCACAACACCGGTGATGTTGTCTTTTTCGGCCTCGAGGCGGTCGACGGTCGCGGCCATCGACGAGGTGTAGAGGTCGTTCATCGTGTTGGCGCCCTGGTTCGGGTCGTCCATGGTGAGCACAACGACGCCGTCGCCGTCCTGCTCCCAGCCGATCATGTTGTCAGTCATAGGTATTCAAAGCTCTTTCTGGCGAAGGGGGAAGAAGTCCGGGAGGTCAGACACGCTCGATGATGGTGGCAACACCCATGCCGCCACCGATGCACAAGGTGATCAGGCCGTAGCGGCCGCCGGTGCGCTCGAGCTCGTCGAGCACGGTGCCCACCAGCATTGCGCCGGTTGCGCCGAGCGGGTGGCCCATCGCGATGGCACCGCCGTTGACGTTGGTCTTCTCGTGCGGGATCTTCAGATCCTTGAGCCACTTCATGACAACCGAGGCGAACGCCTCGTTCAGCTCGAACACGTCGATGTCCTCGACGGTGAGTCCGGCCTTCTTGAGGACCAGCTCGGTGGCCGGGGTGGGTCCGGTGAGCATGATCGTGGGGTCGCTGCCGGTCTGTGCGGTGGCCACGACGCGGGCGCGCGGGGTGAGGCCGGCGCGCTTGCCTGCCTCTTCGCTGCCGACCAGCACCAGAGCTGAACCGTCGACGATGCCGGACGAGTTGCCGCCGGTGTGAACGTGATTGATCTTCTCCACGTTGACGTACTTCTGCAGCGCCACGTCATCGAAGCCGGTCATCGCGGCCAGGCCCTCGAAGGCCGACTTCAGCTTGCCCAGGCTCTCGACAGTGCTGCCGGGACGACGGTGCTCGTCGTGGTCGAGCAGCGTGACGCCGTTGATGTCCTTGACCGGCACAACCGACTTGGCGAAGTATCCGCCCGACCATGCGGCCTCGGCGCGCGCCTGCGACTCGGCGGCGTACGCGTCGACGTCTTCACGGGAGAAACCTTCGATGGTGGCGATCAGGTCTGCGCCGATGCCCTGCGGGGCGATGTAGAGGTCGTAGGCCGTGGCGGGGTCGGTGAACATCGCGCCACCGTCGCTGCCCATGGGCACGCGCGACATGGACTCGACGCCGCCGGCGATGACCAGGTTGTCCCAGCCCGACGCGACCTTCTGGGCCGCGAGGTTGGTGGCTTCGAGGCCGGAGGCGCAGAAGCGGTTGATCTGGGTGCCCGGCACGGTGTCCGGCAGTCCTGCCACGAGGGCGGCGGTACGCGGGATGACCGCACCCTGCTCGCCCACGGGGGAAACCACACCGAGGATCACGTCGTCGATGTCGGCGGGATCCATGTCCGGGAAGCGGACCTTGAGTTCGTTGATGAGGCCGACGATGAGGTCGACGGGCTTCACGCTGTGCAGCGAGCCCTTACGCTGCTTGCCACGAGGCGTACGAATGGCCTCGTAGATGTATGCATCAGTCACGCTGAGGTTTCCTTTCAAATGAACTGCGATGTTCGCGGGCGCTCGCCTCGCTGATATTCCTCCAGCTACATGAGGCTAACGCGCTGTAACTTATTTGACCATACCCCGAGTACAGAGCAGCATTCAATAGCGCCTTCATGAGCTAGGGTGGATTCACAATGTCCACCAACTCCGACGTCACACCCGTCTCGCGCCCCCAGCGCCAGAGTCGGCCCGCCGATCGCAAGCGCCAGCTGGTCGACCGCGCGGCCGAACTGTTCCTGGCGCGCGGGTACGACCACGTCTCGGTGGCGGACATCGCCAAAGCAGCGGGCGTCACGGGCCCCTCCATCTACCGTCATTTCGCCGACAAACAGGCGATCCTGTTCGCCGCGGTGATGTCGGGCGTCGAGGACATCGAGCAATGCACCGACACCGCTCTCTCCCCCGCGCCGGACGGCCAGATCCCGATCGGCAAGGCCATCGAGAAGCTGTGTGCGCTCGGGGTCACCAATCCGAACTCGGCAGCGCTGTGGCGTTGGTCCACCGCCCACCTGTCCCCAGAGCAGAACGACGAGGTAGCCCGGCGCACCCGCACCGTGCTGCACCGGTGGTCGGGGGCGGTCTTCGGTCACCGCACCGACCTGTCCCCACGTGATGTCGACCAACTGGCGTGGACCATCCTCAGCGTCAACGGCAGTGTGTCCGTACACCGCACCCGCATCTCGAACTCACGCGCCATCGCGCGTCTGGTGACGCTGGTCGGCCGGGTGGTGGAGATGACCCCCGATCACGCGGCCGCCATCGCACCTCCGCCTGCGGGTCTCGCCGAGCCCGCCGGCCGACGCGACGAGATCCTCGACGCGGCCGCCGAACTGTTCCAGCGGCGCGGATTCGCCACCGTGGGTGTCGACGAGATCGGCGAGGCCGTGGGTATCACCGGCCCCAGTGTCTACAAGCACTTTCCGAGCAAACAAGCGATCCTGATCGCGATCAGCCAGCGCAGCGCCAACCGCCTCGAGGCCAGCGCGATCGCCGCGTACTCGGTGGCCGACAACCCCGCAGCCCTGCTGTCCCTGCTCGTCGACTCCTACATCCAGGTCCTCACGTCCACTCCGGACCTGTCGGTCTCGTTCAACAGCCGCAGCGTCCTCGAAGGTTTCGACAATGGCGAACTCATCCTCTACCAACGCAGGTACGTGGCACGATGGGTGAACCTGGTCGAGCAGATCGAGACCGACCTTCCAGGCCCGGAGGCCGCACTGACCGTGCACGCAGCACTGACCATCGCCAATGACGCCATGCGCTTGCGTCGCAACTGGACTCGGCCCGAGATGCCTGCGTTGCTTGCGTACCTGATGAAAGGCGTACTGGGCCTGCCCGTGGTTCCCGCAACCGATCCCTCTCGGACGCCGATGTCATGACCGACGAGTCGGATGTCTCCGCTGAAGCGATCGAATCGCTGCTGCTCGGCGGCAAGCGACTGTTCACCAGGGAAGACGTCACCGCCGCACTCAACATCCCGACCGAGTTCGCCGACCGGGTGTGGACCGCTTTCGGGTTCGCCATGGACAAGACCGACGAACCCCTCTTCACCGCCGACGACGTCCAGGCCTTGCAACTCGTCCATGGCCTCGACGAGGCACAGCCCGAGGAGTTCGAGATCGGCATGGCACGTGCTCTCGGCCAGACGATGTCGCGGCTGGCCGAATGGCAGGCACACCACATCGCCGAACGGATGCGGGCCGCCGACAGTCCGGACCTCGCCCAGATGCTCCAGGCTGTCCAGCGGGTGCAGATCCTGATCTGGCGCCGCCACCTGTCTGCCGCACTGCAGAATGCGCTCTCGATGAGTGAGGGCGAAAATCGCACCATGGCAATCGGTTTCGTCGACATCGTCGGCTACACCAGCCTCTCACGCAAGATCGGGATGGAAGAACTCGACGATCTCCTCGAGACGTTCGAGACGAACGCGTTCGAGGTGGTCAACTCGCGCGGTGGTCACGTGGTCAAGACGCTCGGCGATGCGGTGATGTTCTCCACCGAGGATCCGGTGGCGGGCGCCGAGATCGCCATTGCGTTGCAACACCTCTCGGCCGAACACGGCCTGCCTCCGCTGCGGGTGGGTGTTGCGCTCGGAACCGTGTTGACGCGACTCGGCGACGTCTTCGGCGAACCCGTGAACATCGCCGCTCGCCTCACCAGCTCGGCGCGCCCGGGCACAGTACTCACCGACACGACGTTTGCGAACGCGGTCGATGACGAGCGGTTCTTCTTCAAGTCCGTCGGCCCGCTCAATGTGCGGGGTTACAAGCGATTACGTGCGCGCAGCCTGGAACCGAACCGGAAACCGGCGAGCGTCACCGACTCCTGACCGTTCGATAGTTCGCGACAGGCCTTCACTTGGACAGGACTGCCTTGAGGAACGTCTTGGTCCGTTCCTGCTGGGGGTTGGTGAAGATGTCGACCGGGTCGCCTTCTTCCACGATCTTGCCCGCGTCGAACACCAGGACGCGGTCGGCCACATCGCGGGCGAAACCCATCTCATGGGTCACGATCAACATCGTGATCTCCGTCGTCTCGGCGATCGTGCGCAACACCCCGAGCACATCGGCCACCAGTTCGGGATCGAGCGCCGAGGTCACCTCGTCGAGCAGCAAGACGTCGGGGTCCATGGCCAGTGCCCGCGCGATCGCCACCCGCTGCTGCTGACCACCGGAGAGTTTTGTCGGGTGGGCGTTCTCCTTGTCCGACAGTCCGACGGTCTCGAGCAACTCGCGCGCCCTGCTGGTCGCTTCCGCTTTGCTCAGGCCCAGCACGTGGATCGGGGCCTCGGTGATGTTCTGCAGCACAGTCATGTTGGGGAACAGATTGAAGTGCTGGAACACCATGCCGATCTTGGCGCGCACCACACGCAGGTGCTTCTCGGACGCACGAACCAGCTTGTCCCCCTTGTATTGGTGGGTAAGCGGCGCGCCGTCGACCCAGATCACTCCGCCGTCCAGCGTCTCCAGGGTCATCAGCAGCCTGAGGATGGTCGTCTTGCCGGAGCCGCTGGGTCCGATCAGGGCCACCCGTTCGCCCCGGGTGACCCGGAAGTCCAGGTGGTCGAGCACCACATGGTCGCCGTATTTCTTGACGACCTTGTCGAACAGGATCATCGGTGTGTTGTTGTCGCGCGCCGAGCCCGACGTGCCCTCAGTAGGCAAGGTGCTTCTCCAGTCTTCTGATCAGGACGGATGTGGGGTAACTGGCGATGAGGAAGATGACCCCGGCCATGGTGATCGGTTCGAGGTACTGAAAGGTCTTGGCGCCGTACTGTTGCGCCGCGGTGACCATCTCGACCACGGTGATGGCGAAGAGGAACGGGGTGTCCTTGAACATCGAGATCGCGTAGTTCCCCAGTGCGGGTGTGGTCTTGCGGATTGCCTGTGGAAGCACCACAGCCCGCCACTTGCGCACCGTCGGCAGCGACAGTGCGTGCGCTGCCTCCCACTGCCCCGGTGGTACCGCGTCGATGCCGGCGCGATAGACCTCGGCCATATAGGTGGAGTAGTGGATACCGAGTACAACGATGCCGATCTGCAACGCCGAGAACTGCGGCAGAAGGTAGTAGGCGAACAGCAATTGCACCACGAGTGGGGTGAGGCGAATGAACTCGGTGACCATGCGCAACGGAACCGTCACCGCTTTGGGAGCACTGTGCCGCACCACCGCAATGGCCAATCCCAACACCGCCGCGATCAGGAAGCCCAGCACGGTGGCCAGCAACGTGATCCGAAACCCTTCGAGCAGCACCGGCAGCGAGTCGAACGCCCGTTCCCAGCTCCATTGCGCATTCATCGACCCACCCCGATGCTCTCGCCGGGCCGCTCAGGGCGCAGCCGCAGGACCTCGCGCATAGATGGGCCCGCCCCGAGACGCGACTTTGCGCGGACCTCCAGCAGGTTCATCACCAGCGTCAGCACGTAGGCGATGCAGAAGTACAGAACCAGACCGATCCCGAACGCGAACACCGTGTCGCCGGTTCCTCGTCGGAGCTGCTCGATCTGATACGTGAGATCCTGCAGCAGAACAAAACTCGCGAGCGCGCTGCCCTTCAGCAACTGGATGAGCAGATTGTTCAACGGCGGCAACATCTGGACCCAGGCCTGCGGGAAGATGATGCGGTGCAGCCGCTGCCACGGTGAGAAATTGAGCGCCACAGCACCTTCCCACTGGGTGGCAGGTACCGCCGCAATGGATCCACGGACCACTTCGGCGCCGTATGCGCCGTAGTTCAGGCCCAAGGCAAGAATTCCACAGAACATCGCTTCGAGCTGGAACCCGAGCAGGGGCAACACGTAGAAGAGCCAGAACAACTGGACCAGCAGGGAGGTACCTCGAAAGAACTCCACAATGGCGCGGGAGACACCCCTGACCAGCACGTACTTGTTCCCCGCAGCGAGACCGAGCAGGAGGGCGAGCACAAAGGCAAGCGCAGCGCCGCCGAGCGTCAGGTAGATCGTCGTGAGGATGCCTTCCTGGATGCGAGGCCATGCATCCAGGAAGGTGTCGAAGTTCTCACCCACGGAGGGATACCGCTCCGGTCGGGATCAAACGCCCTCACACAGTTGCGCAGTGGTCAGGTTGGGATCGGGCAGTTCTTCTTCTGTGAAGCCGAACTCGCCGACCAGATCCAGATACTTCTGCGGATCCGACGTTATCTTCGCCAGTTCGGCGTTATACGCCTCGAGCAATTCTTTGTCATCGGTGCGGAACACCGTGGCACCGGCACCCACCTGCGGCTTTCCATCGATGTTCGCCACGAAGGACTCGGTGACGTCAACCGGCGCGCCCGGGTTGTTGGTCTTCATCCAGTTGAGTGAGATGGCGGTCAGCGCAAAGACGTCGGCACGACCCGACGTGACGGCATCCATTCCGTCCTGCGGGGTGGCCACCTGCGTGCTCTCGATCCCCAGGGACTCGGCGTAGTCCGACTCGACCGCACCGGTCATGGTGGCCAACCGAGCGCCGCTGTCTTTCACCGACTGCATGTCTTTGAGCCCCTTGGGATTACCTTGGTTGACCATCAATGCGGTGGTGTAGTTGAATTCGGGATCGCCGAACGCGGCCTGCTCGCAGCGCTGCGGCAAGATCGACATGCCGGCGCTCACGACATCAAACCGATTGGCCTGCAATCCGGGTATGAGAGAACCGAAATCGGCATTCACACCCTCGACGGTCTCGATTCCCAGGTTTCCGAAGATCTCTCGGTGCAGTGCCACCGTGGCACCGGTCAGATTGCCGTCCTGCTCGAACGAGTAAGGCGCCTCACCCGCGAACCCCACGGTGACAACACCCTTGTCCTTGAGTTCCTGCAGGTGGTTCGAGTCGTCACCGGAATCGGTCGACGTGCACGCCGCCATGGTTCCCGCAGTGAGGGTGACCACGGCGAATGTGATTGCACACCTGCTGGTTACACGCTTGCTCAACACGTTCAATGCCATCTTCCTGGCCTTCCGCTCACTGCCGGGTGCGCAGACAGGCAGCCGTCGACACGCAGGTACCCTCCCCGCCGACGAACGCCATGCCACCCACCCGACTACTGCAGTCTCATCGTTCTCTCCGGTTGAGTGAACGTAACACCTTCCGATGCATCACCGATGGGTGTCGGAATATTCTGATGCCCGAGAATCGGTGTGGGCGCATCCCCGGCCATCAGCAGGCGACCACCGAAAAGTCACGCTGCCGGAGAAAGATTCATTACCAACGCGAAAGAGCGGGTATCAGTGCCGACTCTCGTACACGGTCACTTCACTCGCCTTGATCACCAGGAACACCTCATCGTCGGCAACGAGACCCAGGTCGGCGACGGCCGACCAGGTCACGGTCGCGGTGAGGATCGTCCCGTCAGCAACCCGGGCGTCGATCCGCGCGAGATCGCCCTGCGGAACGAGTTGCACAACAACGGCCTTCACGGCGTTACGCGGGCTGCCGCTGGGTCGCTCCCGATAGACGGCGACAGCGCGCGGCGAAAAGGCCGCCATCACAGCGCTTCCCGGTGTAATCGGCGCATCGAGCAATCCGGAGACCGCAAAGCCGGCGGCTTCCAGGACGTCACCGTTCCAGACTCCGCTCACCAGATTGAGTCCGGCCAGTTGCGCCGAGAACTGGTTGATCGGGCTGGCCAGCAAGTCACGGACGGGGCCACGCGCCACGATCCGACCCTCGGCCAAGATGATCGCCGAATCGGCAAGTGTCACGGCGTCAGCGACGTCGTGGGTCACCAGCACCGTGATCCGCGCGCGGTCCGCGAGAATCTGTCGGAGCATCGACCGGATGCGGTGGACCACATCCACATCGAGTGCACTGAACGGCTCGTCGAGCAGCAGCACCGACGGCTCGGTGGCAAGCGCGCGCGCCAGCGACACCCGCTGCGACTGACCTCCGGACAGTTGCGCCGGCTTGCGATCCGCGAGTTCGGTGGCGCCGACGGCGTCGAGCCACTTGTCGGTGCGAGCCCTGATCTGAGCTCTTGGCAGGCGCCTCGCCGACGGTCCGAACGCCACGTTCTGCCTCACGGTGAGGTGTGGGAACAACAGTCCCTGCTGCGTCAGCATCGACACGTCGCGTCGGTGTGGAGGCATGAAAGTGTTGCTGCCAATTAATTCTCGCGATCCCAGGGCTATTCGTCCGGCACCCGGCCTCGACAATCCGGCCAGCAGATTCATCAGTGTGCTCTTGCCGGCACCGTTGGGGCCCATGACGGCGACGGTATGCCCCTGCGGAACAGTCAGTTCGACGTCGATGGCCGGCAGCTCATTGCGCAGCGACGCGACCAGATCGCCTGTCACAGCACAGCCGTCCGCCGCGAATCGCGCACGTGCACGGCCACCACGACGAGCAACGCGACCACGACGAGGACCACGGAGAGGGGAAGCGCCTGCTCCGGTTCACTGATCGACTCCACGTAGATCGCCAACGGCGCAGTCTGGGTGACACCCTGGAGATTGCCCGCGAACGTGATCGTCGCGCCGAACTCGCCGAGTGCACGGGCGAACGCCAGCACCATTCCGGAGAGCAGCGCCGGAAACACCAGTGGCATGGTCACTTTGCACAGGGTGCGCGTGGGCGACGCCCCCAGCGTGGCCGCCACCTGTTCGTATCGCGCCCCGACGGTGCGCAGCGCTCCCTCCAGACTGATGACGAGAAAGGGAAGTGCCACGAAGGTCTGCGCCAGCACCACGGCCGAGGTGGTGAATGCGATGTCGATTCCGAGGGCCGAAAGATGTTCGCCCACCAGGCCGAACTTGCCGAAGGCGTAGAGGAGACCGATTCCCCCGACCACCGGCGGCAGGACCAGGGGTAGCAGCACCACCGAACGCACCACGCGCACGGTGCTGCCGCCGCGCCGCGCGAACACGACCGACATCGGAACGCCCAGAACGATGCACAGGACGGTACTGATCGCGGCCGTCTGCACACTCAACGCCAGTGCGTCCACGGATGATTCGGAGGTGATGTTGTCCCAGAAGTCGTCCCAGGGAGTGTTCACCGCCAATGCGACGGGCGGCAGCATCACCAGTGCGATACCGAGGGCGGCCGGCACGTACAACCATGCCGGCACGGCCTTGAGACCGGATTGCGAAACCTTCACGTCGCCGGCCCGAAGCCCATTCGCTTGAGTACCGCCGCACCCTGCGCACCCGTGACCATGTCGACGAATTGCTGTGCCAGAGGCGCGTTCTCCGACTCGGCTACTGTCCCGATGGGATATGCGTTGACCACCGCGGCAAGGGCGGGGTCGGCGACAGTGGTGACCGAGTCACCCGCGCCGACGGCGTCGGTGACGTACACCAGTCCCGCGTCGGCCTGCCCCGTCTGGACCTTGCTGAGCACCCCGGTCACTGCCGTCTCCTCGCTCACCGGCTTGATGTCGATGCCGGTGTTCTCCTCGACCAGGGCAGCGGCGCTGCCACAGGGCACACTCACCGAGCAGATGACTGTTGTGACACCGTCTTTCGTCACGTCGGCCAGGGTACGGATGTTCTTCGGATTCCCCGGTGCGGTGACGATGGTGAGCACATTGGTGGCAAAGATCTGCCGATCCGCCACCTTCTCGCCCAGTTTCGCCATGCTCTTCTCGTCGGCCGTGGCCAGGACGTCTGCGTCGGCGCCCTGCTCGATCTGCGTGACCAGCGCCTGCGAGCCGTCGAAGTTCAGGGAGACGTCGACGCCGCCGTGCGTCTCGGAGAACTCGTCGGCCAATGCCGTGAAGCTGTTCTTCAACGACGCTGCGGCGAACACGGTGAGGCCGGCTTTGCCGTCTTGTCCGCTTTCTGTGCCGCTGGTGGAGCACCCTGCCAGGACCAGGGCAGCAGCGAACACCACACTGAGCGACTCGGAGAGTCGAGCGGATGTCGTGGACCTCCGCCGGCCCATCACCTGCTCCTGGTCTCGACGATGACCGTGGTGGCCTTGACCACCGCTGTAGCGACCTCCCCGGGCCGTAGCCCGAGTTCGTTCACGGCGTCTGTGCTCATCAACGAGGTCACCTCGAACGGGCCGCACTGCAAGGTCACCTGGCTCATCACCGGGTCGGAGCGAACGTCGGTGACCAGGCCGACGAATCGGTTACGGGCCGAACGCGCCACCGGTGCATCAGTCGACACCACGCCGGGCGCCCGGTCTCGCGCGACCTTGGCCAGGTCGGCGCCGTCGACCACCTGACGGCCGCTGCCGTCGACATGGGCGGGTAGCTGTCCCCCGCTGATCATCCGGCGCACCGTGTCGTCGCTGAGGCCGAGGAGTTCTGCCGCCTGCCGAATCTTGAGATCACTCACCTGACGATGGTCCGCCGCACGCGCGGCGCTGTCAATAAAGTTCAGCCGCATCTGCGGATCCAAAGTCGGTTCGAGGCCGCCGCGATGAGTTCCGACGGCGCCGTGTGTCTACCTTCCCGAGATCCTTTTCCACACTTCCGAGGAGCCAAAAATGCCAGTTCCCACCCACTCCGACGGCGTTGCGGTCTGGTTCGACCTGTCGAGTACCGACCCCGGCGCTGCCGCGGACTTCTACGGCCGACTGTTCGGCTGGGACAACACCGAGATGGACGAGCGCTTCGGCGGGTATTCGCAGTTCACCCATAAGGGCAAGCTGATTGCCGGTCTCGGTCCGAAACCAGATCCGGGAATTCCGGACTTCTGGTGCACCTACTTCCAGACCTCCGACATCGAGGCCACCGTCAAAGCCGTCGCCGCTTCGGGTGGCAGCGTGTTCCAAGACCCGATGGAGATACCGGAGCAGGGCACCATGGCGATCGTGATGGACCCGGGCGGCGACCCCGAGACAGGCGCAAACCCGCACGGCGCGGTGTTCGGACTGTGGCAGCCAGGCCAGCACACCGGATTCGAGCTGCACATGGAGGCCGGTGCCGCAACGTATTTCGAGCTCCAGACCACCGGCTACCCCCGAGCCGTCGAGTTCTACGGCGAGGTGCTCGGCAATCCCGTCGTCAGCCTCGGGGACACGGACGAGTTCCGCTACAGCCAGCTGAGTCTGCCCGACAGGGGGCCGGGCGAGGGCTATGCCGGGATCATGGACGCCTCCGGATACCTGCCGTCCGAGGTCCCATCGCACTGGGCCATCTACATCGGCACCGACAACGTCGACGCAACCGTTGCCAAGGCCGTCGAACTCGGTGGGGCCGTCGTGGCCCCGCCCGAGGACACCCCGTACGGGCGACTCGCCACGATCGGCGACCCGTTCGGGGCAATGATCAAACTGCAGCAGGTCGACTGAGACGACTGCCGGGTGCGGACCTCGGCGACGAAGTCCGACACAGGGCGACGGAAAGTCGCCGTCGCAGACGAATACAAGATGAACGGACCACCGGGGGGACGAGCCCTTGACTTCAAGCGCACTTGAACGTGAACCATCAGATCACCTGATCAGGACAGAAGACCATCCGAAGCCGGATTTGTCTGATTCGGCCTTCATCCACCAGAGGAGTGTTCCGTGACCCAGCTCGGCGATAAAAGCGCTGGCCCGATGTCAGAGTCGGTGGATACGGTAACCCGCATGACAACTGCCACGGGGGCCACCGACCTAGCGATCGAAGCCATCGACCTGGTCAAAGAATTCGACGGTGTTCGCGCCGTCGACGGAGTTAGTTTTTCAGTTCCACCGGGGTCCGTCCTGGGACTGCTCGGGCCCAACGGCGCGGGCAAGACCACCACGGTCCGCATGATGACAACACTGAGTCAGCCGACGTCGGGCACTGCTCGCATCGCTGGATATGACGTACGGGAGAACCCGGATCTCGTCCGCAGCAACATGGGCCTCACCGGTCAGGCTGCGACGGTCGACGAATTGCTCACCGGCCGAGAGAACCTGTGGATGATCGGCAGCCTCTACGGTCTTCCCCGTAAGGACGTGCGCCGGTCCGGCGACCAACTGCTCGAGCAGTTCTCGCTGACCGACGCTGCGGACCGCGTGGTCAAGACCTACTCGGGAGGTATGCGCCGCCGGCTCGACCTCGCGGTGAGCCTTCTGGCCTCGCCACCGGTGCTCTTCCTGGACGAGCCCACCACCGGCCTCGACCCGCGCAGCCGCCAGGAACTCTGGGACGTGCTGCGATCGCTGGTGAACGACGGAACCACACTGCTGCTCACCACGCAGTATCTCGAAGAGGCCGACCAGCTCGCCGACGACATCGTTGTCATCGACAGGGGCAAGATCATTGCCGCCGGCACGCCACTACAACTCAAGGAACAAGCCGGGCAGGCCAGTCTGGTCATCACGGTCTCGCATGCCGACGATCTCGAAGAAGCCACCCGGTTGCTGCGCGAGAACAGCGGCGAGGTGTTTGTCGAGGAGTCCGCACGCCAGCTCACCGCGAGCGCCGATGGACTCGCCGACCTGACACGCATCGCCGGGATCTTCGAACGCAGCGAGATCGCAGTCGACGACATCGGACTCACCCGCCCGAGCCTGGACGACGTCTTCCTCTCCCTCACCGGACACCGCGCCGAGGACGCCGACAACGAGGAGAACAAGTCATGACCACCACCACGTCACCCGCCGACACCGGCCGCTCCACCCCGAAATCCGCTGCAGGCCGGCCTGATCTGGTCCGAGAATCCCTGGTCATGGTGCGGCGCAACCTGTTACACACCAAGCGCCAGCCAGAAATGCTGTCCGACGTCACCGTGCAGCCGATCATGTTCGTGCTGTTGTTCGCGTACGTGTTCGGTGCGTCGATCAGTCCTGGCTCCGGATTCGACTACAAAGAGTGGCTGTTGCCCGGCATCATGGGCCAGACCATTGCCTTCTCTGCGTTCATCGTCGCGCTCGGTCTCACCAACGATCTGGAGAAGGGCATCATCGACCGCTTCCGGTCGTTGCCGATGGCACGGTCGTCCGTTCTGGTCGGACGTTCGGTCGCAGCGCTGATCCACTCGTCGATCGGCATCGTGGTCATGGCCATCACGGGACTGCTCATCGGATGGCGCATCCACGAAGGCATCGCCAAGGCCGCGTTGGCCTTTGCTCTGGTGTTGGTGTTCGGGTTCGCCATGATCTGGTTCGGCATCTTGATCGGTTCGGTGATGCGGTCGCCAGAAGCGGTCAACGGCGTGATGTTCACATTGCTGTTCCCGATCACTTTCTTGTCCAACGCTTTTGTGCCCACAGAGCCCATGCCCACCTGGTTGCGCACCATCGCGGAGTGGAATCCGATCTCGTCGCTCGTGCAGGCGATGCGCGAATTGTGGGGCAACGGACCGGCGGCGCCGGCCGGTGCTCCGTGGCCGCTTCAGAACCCGGAGCTCTCCACGGTGCTCTGGTCGGTGGCACTCACGCTGATCTTCGCGCCGTTCGCGTTGCGCGCCTACCGTAAGCGCACCACGGACTGACAACACCCTGTGTGCACATCGAGCGGGCCGGTAATCCGGCCCGCTCGATTGCGTTTCACAGACTCCGGGAAAGAGCCTCGATCGGGTCGCTGTAGATCGCATCAAGAGAAACCGCGCCGGCGGCCTGCTGCTGCACGGTGGCACCCGATCGTGAGACGCGCACGTCGCGTCGTTCGGACACGGAGGTCTCGCGAACAGCTCTGGCCACCACGGGCAGAGTCGAAGGCGCATCCGTGAACGCCTGCCCGCCCAGGACGACGTGGTCGGGGTTGAAGATGTCGGAGATGAGGCCGACCGCACGGCCGAGTACTTCGGCCCGCTCGGTCAGGATGGCGCGGGCCACGTCGTTGCCTGCGGCAGCGAGCTGGTGCACGTCTTCGACGGTCTCGATGGTCAACCCCGCAGCGATCGCGGCGTCGACCACACCGGTGTCGCTCACGGTCGGTTCGAGGCGACCGGTGCGGTGGGGGTCGAGCAGCTCGGTGCGGCCCGCGGGGAAATGTCCGATCTCTGGTGGCCCGGCGGTGGGTGTGTACACGCTTCCACCGACGGTGAAGGCGATACCAACCGTTTCCCGGGCGTAGAAGTAGACGAAGCTGCCGCCTTCTTGACCTGGATCGACCAGCAATTCCGCCTGGGGATTGAGCAGGAGTTCCGCGGCAGCCATCGCCTCCACGTGCGACGCCACCGAGATGGGCAGACCGATCACCGACGCCAGCACTTCACCGACGGGTGCGGACTGCCAGTTCAACCGGGAATGGCTCACACGTCCGCCGTTGTCGACCCGGCCGGCGAGCGCCACCCCGGCCCAGAGCACGCGCTTGTTCTGCCAGCGGGAGAGGAAACGTTTCGCGCTCAATCCGATCGACGTCAGGGTCTGCTCGGGAGTGTCCGCAGCCGGCGTCGGGATCTGGATGGCGCCCACCACGCGGTGAAACAGGTCGTGGGTGGTGATCGAGGTGACCTTGAGACCGATGTGGATGCCAACTGTCAGGTATTCGGCGGTGTTCAGCTCGAACGGGAGGCGGGGACGACCGATTGCGCCCGCGGGTGCCAGGTCGGCTCGCTCGCGCAGTAGCCCGGCCTTCAGCAGGGCGCTGACCTGACGGTTCACCGTCGAGATACTCAACCCCGATGCGGCCGACGCAGCATCGCGGAACACCGGGCCGTGCAGCCGGGCCGCCCGCAGGACAACTGCCGCCGGTTTGGTCGACAGATGAAGCTGAGGTGTCGCGACGTGGATCCCGGCGCGGGTTCCGCCGAACTTGGCGGGCGCCTTCTGGCCCGGCGCAGGCTGCGGATGAGTGGGCCGAACAGGCGAAACGATCCGCGATCCGGCTGGTCGAGCGGACGGGCGAACAGGTGTTGCTATGCGGTGGTCGAGTGTTGCAGTCATCGAAGGTCCTCATCGAGTTGTCGCCTCCAGGACCAACGATGGCCGGGGCGGGGAGATGTCTGAGAGAAATGCCGCGAGCGCGGCGGTTCGGGTCAGGACATTCGACAACAGAGGACACGAGCGAAAGGCAGACGACATCCCAGCGCGGTGGTCACATAGGTGACCTCCGGGATGTGGTGGCCGTTGCTCGTCATGAAGGTCAAAGTAGCAGCGGCGCCGACGCCTGTCCAACGGACCGGGGTCGTGGACGTGACGATCTGAGCGCAGGTCGACACCGCGCTCACCGGCGAGAATAGCCCCGCGACAGCGGCGATCGCCGACTTGGAATCACACCGATCCGAACCCTGGGATCGCCGCGTCGACGCCGCCCACACTGTGTTCGAAACTCCGGGCTTTTGGCGTCGTCGACCACGGGTCGATTCAGACGAAACGCCAGACGAAACAGAAAGGCGTCCTCCGTGTCCCTGCATTTCCACTGGTTCCTGCCGACGTATGGCGACTCACGGAATCTGATGGCGGGTGGTCACGGTTCTGACATGTCCGGAGATCGGCCCGCCGATCTGCGTTATCTCAATCAGCTCGCCGGTGCCGCCGAGGTCAACGGATTCGAAGCCGTCCTCACGCCCACCGGCTTGTGGTGCGAGGACGCGTGGTTGTCCACCGCGATGCTGCTGGAGACAACCGACACCCTCAAGTTCCTCGTCGCCCTGCGACCAGGGCTGACCAGCCCCACCCTGTCGGCACAGATGTCGGCGACCTATCAGTGGCAGTCAAAGGGACGGCTCCTGCTCAACGTGGTCACCGGAGGTGAATCGTCGGAACAGCGCGCTTTCGGCGACTTCCTGTCCAAGGAGGCCCGGTACGAGCGTTGCGGCGAGTACCTCGACATCATCCGGCAGTTGTGGACCTCCGACGGCCCGGTGGACTTCACGGGCAAGCATCTGCGGGTCGAGGGCGCTCATCTGGCCCGCAAACCCGACCCGCTTCCGCCGGTGTTCTTCGGGGGTTCCTCCCCGGCAGCGGGAACCGTCGCTTCCAAGTACGCCGACACCTATCTGACCTGGGGTGAGAAACCCGACGCCGTCGCCGAGAAGCTCAACTGGATCCGCGGGCTCGCCGCGGACGAGGGCCGTGAACTCTCCTACGGCATCCGGTTGCACGTGATCTCGCGGGACACCGCGGAACAGGCCTGGGCCGAAGCCGACCGGCTCCTCGGTGCACTCGACCCTCAGGTGGTCGCCGGAGCCCAACAGAACCTCGCCCGCTCGGAATCAGAAGGGCAACGACGAATGCTCGAACTGCACGGCGGAGGCGCCGCGTTCAGCAGCGGTACCGATGCCCGCTCGCTGGAGATCTACCCGAACCTCTGGACAGGCGTCGGGCTAGTCCGAGGCGGAGCCGGCACTGCGCTGGTCGGCTCACACGATGAGGTGGCCGACCGCATCGCGGAGTACGCGGCTCTGGGGCTCGATCACTTCATCCTGTCCGGCTATCCCCACGTGGAAGAGGCCTATCACTTCGGGGAAGGCGTGCGTCCGAGGCTCATCCGGCGCGGCCTGCTCAATGCCGATGACCGGGTGTCCGAGCCTGTCCGGGGAGCCTTCCTGCCGTCGTTGTCGCCGGCCGGCGCGTCCTGACGGACTGCGCCTTTCACCCAACCCGCCTTCACCCAAGCCGATTGTCCCCTCTCGCAGAATCATTGGAGCAAACCGTGAGCACCGAACACATCGCCGATCAGATCAAGTTCGCCTACTGGGTCCCCAACGTCAGTGGCGGCCTGGTGACCAGTGAGATCGAACAGCGAACGAGCTGGGACTTCGAGTACAACAAGAAGCTCGCACAGACCGCCGAGAACAACGGCTTCGAGTACGCACTGTCGCAGGTGCGGTACATGGCGTCTTACGGTGCCGAGTTCCAGCACGAATCAACAGCCTTCAGCCTTGCGCTGTTGGGGGCCACCGAAAAGCTCAAGGTCATCGCCGCCATCCACCCCGGCCTGTGGCATCCGGCTGTGCTGGCCAAGTTCGGGGCCACCGCCGACCACCTGTCGGGCGGCCGGTTCGCCATCAACGTCGTGTCGGGATGGTTCGCCGGAGAGTTCAAGGCGCTGGGAGAGCCCTGGCTTGAGCACGACGAGCGTTACCGGAGAAGCGCCGAGTTCCTCGAGGTCATCCGCAAGATCTGGACCGAGGACAATGTCGATTACGGTGGCGACTTCTACCGGATCCGTGACTTCACCCTCAAGCCCAAGCCGCTCAACACACCCGAGCGCCCCAATCCCGAACTGTTCCAAGGAGGTAACTCCACCGCGGCCCGCAGCAACGGCGGACGTTTCGCCGACTGGTACTTCTCCAACGGCAAGGACTTCGACGGTGTCACCGAGCAGGTCGACGACCTGCGTGCGGTCGCCAGGGCGCACGACCGCGAGGTGAAGTTCGGGCTGAACGGGTTCATCATCGCCCGCGACACCGAGGCCGAGGCCCGGGACACCCTCCGGGAGATCATCGAGAAGGCCAATCGTCCTGCAGTGGAGGGTTTCCGGGATTCGGTGCAGCAGGCCGGCGCGTCCACCTCGGACGGCAAGGGCATGTGGGCCGAGTCGAGCTTCGAGGACCTCGTGCAGTACAACGACGGGTTCAAGACCAAGCTGATCGGCACGCCGGAACAGGTCGCCGAGCGGATCGTCGCCTACAAGCGACTCGGCGTCGACCTGGTCCTCGGCGGGTTCCTGCACTTCCAGGAAGAGATCGAATACTTCGGTGCGAAGGTGCTGCCGCTGGTTCGTGAACTCGAAGCGGCCGACGCGGAAGCCGGCGTCGGCGCATCGTGAGCACCGCGATCGCCTCTCGCATCGACACTGCCGAGCAGGCACTGTCGGTCGCCCACGACCTGGCAGCACATTTCGCCACCGGTGCGGTGGCGCGCGATCGCGACCGCAAACTGCCCTATCGCGAGATCGATCAGCTCTCGGCCAGCGGACTGCTGGCGATCACGGTGCCGAGCCGTTTCGGCGGTGCAGATCTGCCGCCGAGCATCGTGGCCGAGGTGGTCCGCATCCTTGCGACAGCCGATCCCAACATCGCGCAGATCCCGCACAGCCACTTCGTGTATCTGAATCTGCTTCGTCTGGCCGCCGATCCACCGCAACAGCGCGATCTCTTCGAGGCGGTACTGGGCGGAAGCCGGATCGCGAACGCGCAGTCCGAGCGGGGCGGCAAGACCGTGGCCGACATCAACACCACGGTCAGAGCGGACCGCGGCGTACTCCGTTTGGACGGCTCGAAGTACTACTGCACCGGATCGCTGTACGCCCATACGCTCGCGGTGCTGGCACGGCTCGACGACCCCGACCACAAGACGGGGCTCGAGGAAGGAGAGTACGTGGCATTCATCCCCGCCGATGCCGCGGGTGTCCGCATCGTCGATGACTGGAACGGACTCGGCCAACGCACCACGGGTAGCGGCACCATCACGTTCGAAGGAGTGTCCCTGCGCCGCGACCAGTTGGTCGCCCGGGCTCGCGCGGTGGGCGCCCCCGCCGGGTACGGTGCGTTTGCCCAGCTGCTGCACGTGGCGATCGACGCCGGCATCGCTCGAGGAGCGCTCTCTGCCGCAACCGATTTTGTCCGAAACCGCAGTCGCCCCTGGTTCGAGGCAGGTGTCGATCGCGCCATCGACGACCCGTTGTTGATTCAACGCGTCGGCGAGTTGGCCGTGGAGGTGATCTCCGCCGAGGCAACCCTGAAGAGCGCCGGCGAGGCGGTGGACGCCACGTTCGCCGCTGAGGCCGACGCGAAGGCAGAGCCAGCCGCCGCGGCTTCGATTGCGGTGGCGACAGCGAAGATCGTCGCCGACCGGGCCTCCAACGAGGTGTCGAGCGCACTCTTCGAGGTGTCAGGAACGCGAAGTGCCGCAGCAGATCTCGGCCTGGATCACTTCTGGCGCAACGCGCGTACGCACACCTTGCACGACCCGGTGCGATGGAAGTATCAGCACATCGGTCGTTCGTTGCTGCACGAGACGCCACCGCCGCTGCACGGGGTCATCTGAAGGACAAGCGCCGAACGGGGCTCAGGTGTCGTCGTTTTTGCGGAACGTGACATCGACGTGTTCGAAACCCTTGGCTCGCTGAGCCTTTGCTTGACGGGTGTATGTCTTGCGGTCGCCGTGGGTGAGGTCGACGGCGTCGGTGAACGGGGTCAGCAAGGCCCTCGGGTACAGGTGATGCACTCTCACCACGTTGATCTCCGCGGTGAACACCACGGCGATGGAGGTGAGATAGAAGAACGCGAGAAGGCCGAGAACCACGGCGAACACACTGTTGGTGGTGCTCGCGTTCTTCACCACCTGTGTGACATACACCGTTCCGAATGTCTGCAACAGCTGCCAGACGATCGCCATCGCCGCCGCGCCCGGTAACACGTCGCGATAGCTCACGTCGTTGGTGGTGCTCAGGCGGTAGGCGATGGTGAACACCACCGAGTTGATGACCACGGCGAGAAGACCGACGGTCACCCCCTCAAAAGCCCCCAGCGGTCCGGGTAGTCCGGCAAAGGTCGACAGGACCGCGGTGCCCACCAAGGTCATCGCCAGCACGGTCAGCAAGAGCAGGCTGCGGAACCGGGAGAAGATCGGGTTGGGTCGGTTGTTCCGCGGCACCTGCCAGACGGTGTTCATCGCGTTCTGGGCGGCCTGGCCGACACCCGAGGCGCCGTAGAGGGCGCCGATGATGCCGATCACGATTCCTGCTGTGCCGCCACTGAGTTCCTGGGGCTGGCCGAGCTGCGGCCCGATCACCGGGAACTGGCCGAGTGCGGAATCGAGTACTTTCGCCTGCCACTCGGGGTTGTCGTCGAGCACTATGCCGACGCCGGTGGTCAAGAGCAGCAACAGGGGGAACAGGGCGAGGAACGCGTAGTACGTCATGAGGACGGCCAGATATCCACCTTGATCGTCCGCGTATTTGTAGATCACGGCGATGACGAAACCCAACGTGGGGTGCCGCCTCTGCAGCTTGTCCAAACGCTCGATCATCATGCACCCCAGTCGTTGCCTGGCGCGCCATCGCTTGTTGAGCGCAGCGACAACGCTACCCGAGCCAGGTCACGGCAGGCGGTCGAGCAGCCCTTTGGCGTCGTACGGCGCCCTGACCTTTGCGTCGTTGTCGAAGTAGACGAACACATCACGGTCCACCGCGCGCGCCCGGAACCGCTCGGCCCACGAATCGAGCGCCTCGTCGGTGTAGCCGCTGGTGTAGAGCTCGGTGTCGCCGTGCAGACGGGCGTAGACGAAGTCGGATGTCACCTCGTCGATCACGGGGAACTTGCCCGCCGAGTCGGCGAGCACCAGCGCCATGTCGAGCTCGCGTAACAGGTCGGGCAGCTCGGATGTCATGAAACTCGGATGCCGGACCTCGAGGGCGTGTCGAATCGGCCGCTCCGCGTCGGTTGTGGTCCAGGCCCGGTCGACGATCCGGTCACTGTGTCCCGTGGAGAGTTCGGCTGCTTCCGTGGTGGTACGCGGCAGCAGATGCGCGAACGCCGTGAGCGCCTCTGCGTCGAACGGCAGATTCGGCGGCAGTTGCCACAGGATCGGCCCCAGTTTGGGTCCGAGTGCCAGCACGCCCGACGCGAAGAAGGTGGCCAGCGGCTGGTCCACGTCGACGAGCCGCTTCATATGGGTGACAAAGCGCGGGCCCTTCACGGAGAACAGGAAGTCGTCGGGCGTCTGCTCCGCCCACTTCAGGTAGCTGGTCGGTCGCTGCAGAGAATAAAAGGACCCGTTGAGTTCGACCGAATTCAGAACCCGGGAGATGTACTCGAGTTCGCGGCGTTGGGCCAGGCCCTCCGGATAGAAGGTTTTTCGCCATGGCGGATACACCCACCCCGAGGTGCCGACTCGAATCATTCCCCAACCTCTACACGAGCGGCGGCCATCGCTCGACCGGACACCCGAAAACCGCCCAACCTGGTGCAATCCTTGGCTAAAGACCCTGGTTGTTGTCAGACCGCTCCCGTAACCTTTTCCCCATGACTATCGAGGCCGCGGTAGATTCTGACTTCCTGGAAGTCACCGAACCGTACCGACGTGAACTGCTTGCACATTGTTATCGGATGATGGGTTCACATCACGACGCAGAGGACCTTCTCCAGGAGACGTTCATCCGCGCCTGGCGTGGTTACGACCGGTTCGACGGTCGCGCTTCGGTGCGGACGTGGCTCTACAAGATCGCCACCAACACCTGCCTCACCGCTCTCGGATCCAAGCAGCGACGGCCACTGCCCTCGGGACTCGGCGGCGAATCGTCGGATCCCCAGGGCGCTCTCCTCGAGGACCACGAGGTCCCATGGCTCGAGCCGTTCGCCGGATCGGACGAGACGTTGTCCGAGACCGCGGACCCCGCCACCGTCGTTGGTTCCCGTGAATCTATCCGGTTGGCGTTCATCGCTGCGCTCCAGCATCTCCCCGAGCGCCAGCGCGCGATCCTGATCCTCCGTGATGTACTCCAGTGGCGCGCTGCCGAGGTCGCCGAGACGCTGGGATTGACCACCGCAACGGTGAACAGCTTGCTCCAGCGCGCCCGAGCCCAGCTCAAAGAGGTTGCGCCGGAGCGTGATTCCGTGGTCGAACCCGGAGACGCCGCTCAGCGAGAACTCTTGCAGAAGTGGGTCGACGCCTTCGAGGCGTACGACATCGACGCCATCGTCGCGTTGTTCACCGACAAGGCCATCTGGGAGATGCCGCCCTTCACCGGTTGGTACCAGGGCCCGGAGGTCATCGGTACGCTTATCGCTTCCAACTGTCCGGCCACCGCAGCGGGCGACATGGTGCTGCTGCCGGCGGTGGCCAACGGACAGCCCGCGTTCGGGCTGTACATGCTCGACGCCGACGGTGTGCACAGGCCCTTCCAATTGCAGGTCCTGGACATCACCGCCGACGGCGTCGGTCATGTGGTGGCCTTCTTCTCCGACACCATGGAGGCCGACTTCGCCCGGTTCGGACTACCTGCCGTGCCTCCCGGCCCGTCGGCGTCGGACAAAGAACCGGTTCAGCCAGAGATGCCGAGCTAGCCAGAATGCGTCCTAACCCGATATGGCGGACTGATCCATCCAGGTGACCTCCCAGACGTGGCCGTCGAGGTCGAGGAAGCTACGGCCGTACATGAACCCGTGATCCTGAGCGTCCATCCACTTGGAGCCACCGATCTCCAGTGCCTTGTCGACGAGTGTGTCCACGGCCTCACGGGACTCGGCGGAGATGGCGATCAGCACCTCACGTTCTCTGCTGGTGTCGGCGATGCCTCCGGTGATGAAGTCTTGGAACCGGGCGGGTGTCATCAGCATGGCGACGGTGAGTTCGTTGATCACCAGGCACAGGGTGTTCTCGTCGCTGAACGTCTCGTTGAACTCGAATCCGAGCTCTCCGAAGAACTTGCGTGTCGCGGGGATGTCGGTGGCGGTTGTGTTGAGGAACAGCATGCGGGACATGATGATGACTCCGATCCAGGATTGTTTTGTGCATCAAGCGGACACCACAACAGACATCGCCCGCAACCAAAACTCATCGCCCGCCGAAGTTCCGCCTTTCGCCTGATGCCCCGGTGCCACCTCGACGCGCATGATGAGGCGATGCGAATCGGTGGGCTGCAGTGACAGATGGATGGGATGATCTGACGGCTCGGGGCGCGTGGATGCCCGGGGCCGTGCGCGCCGAACTGGAGACCGATCCCCACCCCTTGATCGGCCGGAGAAGCAAACGCGACATCGCGATCGACGTACTGATGATCCTGCTGGCCGCCGCGATCGGCGTTGTCGCCATCAGCCCACGCCTGGACGACATCTCCGGCATGATCGTTGCCGACCTTGCGGTCGGGGTGGCGGGTTGCGTGGCCATGGTGTGGCGGCGCCGATGGCCGCTGGCTCTGGCAATTGTCACGACGGTCGCCTCCGGATTCACCTCTGCCATCGGCGGGGTGGCTTTGCTGGCGGTGTTCTCGCTCGCCGTCCACAAGCCGATGCGTTACGCGGTCTCGGTGGCCCTGGCCAGCTTTGTTGCGGCTATGACAAACCGCTGGCTGTACCCGGAAGGGCAGGAGTCGCTGCTCGCCGTGCTCGTGTTCTGGGCGCTGATGGCCGCGGTGGCGGTCGGGTGGGGAACCATGGTCCGCAACCGCCGGCAGCTGCTGATCTCACTGGCCGAGCGTGCGCGAACCGTCGAGGCCGAGCAACGCGAGCGGATCGCCAATGCGCGGGCCACCGAACGCGAACGGCTCGCACGGGAGATGCATGACGTGCTCGCCCACCGGATGAGCCTGCTGTCCGTGCATGCCGGCGCGCTCGAGTTCAGGCCCGACGCACCACCGGAAGACATCCGCCGGGCGGCCGGGGTGATCCGCGCCGGAGTCCATCAGATGCTGGTCGACCTGCGTGACGTGATCGCCATGCTGCGTGAGGACTCCGAGGATTTTGCTCAGCCCACCCGATCGCTGAGCACGTTGCCCACCCTGTTCGGCGAAGCCGAGGAGGCGGGCAGTCAGATCCGCGCGACCATCGACATCTGCGACCTCGACGACGTCCCGGGTGTGGTCAGCCGGGCCGCCTATCGAATTGTTCAGGAGGGCTTGACCAATGCGCGTAAACACGCGGGTGCTGTTCCGGTGACCGTGCACATCAGCGGAGGGCCCGGGGATGGGCTGAGTGTGAGGATCCATCAACCACTGTCGATGGCCGCCAATTCGGCCATCGAACCGATCCCGGGGGCCAAGTCGGGTCTGGTCGGCATCAACGAGCGGGTCACTCTTGCCGGCGGCGAGTTGTCGTACGGCGTCGTGGAGCGCAACTTCGTGCTGACCGCTCGCCTGCCCTGGGAAGCGGGCAGCCTGTGAGCACCGAGACCCCGTCCCCCATCCGCCTGCTACTCGTGGACGACGAGTGGCTGGTGCGTGCGGGTCTGCGAACAATGCTGTCAGGGCAGCCCGACATCGACATCGTCGGCGAAGCCGCCGACGGATCCACGGTCACGGCGCTCGCACAGCAGACCGGAGCCAACGTGGTGCTGATGGACATCCGGATGCCGAAGGTCAACGGACTCGAGGCAACCATTGCGTTGCGTTCGATGGCCCAGCCACCACAGGTGATCATGTTGACCACCTTCGATACCGACGACCTGGTGCTGCGTTCGCTGCAGGCCGGCGCAAGCGGCTTCCTGCTCAAGGACACCCCACCGGCCGACCTCATCGCGTCCCTGCGCAAAGTTGTTGCGGGCGAACCGATCCTGTCACCATCGATCACCCGCAAGTTGATCATGCGCTTCACCGACCCCGGTGATCGCCGCACGAAGGCAACAGCGCAGTTCGATCAGCTCACCGCCGGCGAGCAGCGCGTGGCCATCGCGGTCGCGCGTGGCATGTCGAACGCTGCGATCGCCGAAGAGTTGTTCGTGTCCATCGCCACGGTCAAGAGTCACATCTCGCACATCCTGGAGAAGCTGTCGTTCAACAACAGGGTGCAGATCGCGCTCCTGGTTCACGACGCATTGCCGGGTGAGGTGCTCTGAACTCAACGTCGCGCGTTCAACCGTCCACAGACACAGGCTTTTCGTCTCGGCGCAGGCGTTGCAACTCCTGCGACTGGATACAAAACCTGCGAATTCGTCGCTGCGGCAACTACTTCAAGACCAGTGCGATGGTGTCGACCAAGAGGTCGACCATCTCGTGCAGGGAGTCGGCGCCGAGCGCGCCGGCCATCTCATCGGAACGCATGCTGATCACCGACTCGACGAGCCGAAACGGCAGGTGGCGGCGCGGATCGTCGGGGTCACCGAGCACCTCCCCCGCCAGCGCTGCGTAGATGCGCGCCAGATCTGTTCTCGCCTGGCGGAATTCGGCGAAGCGCTCGGTGCGCAGTTCCGGCAGGAGATACAGGGCGCCGAGGTTCCACCTCGAACCTGCGAGCTGAGCGGCGTCGAATCTGGCAAGCGACTGCAGCCGTTCGAGCGCCGGCTCGCCGACGGCCTCTCGTAGCTGCTGCGCCGTGACCAGCGCCCGCGCCACGGTGTTCTGCAGCAGCGCCTCGAGGATGTCGTCCTTGGTCTTGAAGTGGTGGTAGAGCGACGCCTGCCGGATGCCGACCGCCTCTGCGATCATCCGAGTGGACGTGCCGGAGTATCCGCGAGAGGTGAAGAGTTCTCCGGCGGCGTCGAGGATCTCGTCCCGTGCGGTATCCCCACGGCGACGCTGCTCCATCAACCTCGGGCGACCTGGCCCTGCCGAAACCGAACTCACACAGAGCACCTTACTGTCAGACGCCGCAGCGGATCCGTCGTCGCCGCGCGGCTCGGATGACAAACGGACCTGACCTGGCCAGTGCGCATTCGGAAACACAGTTGTTGCACTCGTTTGCCTCGGGGTAACAAACCTGTCACTCGACAGAAATGGCGAACGGTTTATCTATCACCTGACAGATAAACCGGGCTCATGGGCCCACTACCAGGAAGATCTCCCATGACCGCAACTGCGCAACCACCTTCGGCACCAGTGAGCGGCGGCGTCACCAAGAACGGCGACTCCGACGATCTCTCCGCGTTCGGTTACACCCAGCAGCTCCATCGTTCGCTGGGAACATTCGCGTCCTTTGCGGCGGGATTTTCCTTTGTCTCCATCCTGACGACCATCTTCCAGCTCTTCGGACTCGGCTTCTCGTTCGGCGGTCCGGCATTCTTCTGGACATGGCCCGCGGTTTACGTCGGTCAACTCCTGGTAGCGCTGTGCTTCGCCGAGATCGCCGCTCGCTTCCCCATCTCGGGGGCCATCTACCAATGGTCGCGCCGGATGGGCGGCGAGGTGATCGGCTGGTTCGGCGGCTGGTTCATGATCCTCGCCCAGATCGTCACCGCCTCGGCGGCAGCGATTGCGCTGCAGGTGGTGATGCCGTCCATCTGGACCGGCTTCCAGCTCATCGGCTCCGACCCTGCCCTCACCAGCACCAGCGGCGCGTCCAACGCTGTACTGCTCGGCTCGATCCTGCTGGTGATCACCACCATCATCAACTGCATCGGCGTCAACTGGATGAGCCGAGTCAACAGCATCGGTGTCACCTGCGAGATCGTCGGTGTCATCGCCGTGATCTTGGCTCTGTTCACCCATGCCGAGCGCGGCCCCGACGTGGTGTTCGACACCGGCATTCCCGGCGAACAGCCCGGGTATGTCTGGGCTTTCATCGTCTCCGGTTTGATGGCCGCCTACGTGATGGTCGGCTTCGGATCCGCAGGCGAGCTCGCCGAGGAGACCAAGAACCCGCGACGCGTCGCACCGCGGACCATCCGCTTGGCGTTGACCGTGTCGGCCATCGGCGGTGGGCTCATGCTGCTCGGCGCCCTGATGGCAGCACCGAGCCTCGGTGAAGAACTGGCCGTCGGCGGCCTGCCTTACGTCCTCGACTCCGTGCTCGGATCGTTCTGGGGCAAGGTCCTGCTGTGCGACGTCGTGGTGGCGATCTTCATCTGCACCCTGGCAATTCAGACCGCATGCTCCCGGCTGATGTTCTCGATGGCCCGCGACGACCGGCTTCCCGGATCCCGGATCCTCTCGCACGTCAACCCCAGAACCGGCACCCCGATCGCCCCGTCGATCCTGATCGGCGTTCTCTGCATCGGCGTCCTGGTGGTCAACGTGGGCAACTCGGCGATCTTCGCGACCCTCGCCAGCGTCTGCATCATCCTGATCTACCTTGCCTACCTCTCCGTCACGGGTCCGATGCTGTGGCGACGCCTCAAGGGTTGGCCGCACGGCACCCCCACCGTCGACGCCGAGGGTAAAAAACTGTTCAGCCTGGGCCGGTTCGGGATTCCCATCAACCTCCTCGCAGTCGTCTACGGGCTCGCCATGGTCGTGAACCTGGCGTGGCCGCGATCGGAGATCTTCGACCCGGCCGGCGAGATGCCCATCCTGAAGTGGGCTGGCCCGATCTGCATCGCGGTGGCCATCCTGCTCGGCATCGCCTGCTTCCCACACGGCAAGAAGCATCCGATGCCCGTGAAGGTCGCCGCACCCGCAGAGCCCATCTGATCCGGCTCTCCGCGAACAGCTCTCACTGAAAAGGAACTCCGTCATGACAACGTCCACCGAGTCGACAACCGGTTCGACCGGCACCACCGCAGGGGCCCGCGAACATGCGCGGGCACAGGCCGCCACCATCACCGACTCCATGCCGGTGGTGCCGGCATCGACGTGGACACCGTTGCCCGACAACGTCGCCGCGCACGACATGACCTGGGCTGAGACGGTTCCCGGTGGGCGCTACACGGTGAAGGTTCTCTCCCGCGGAACTCGCCTGCGGTTGCGTGATGTGGCCGGCACCGGATGTGCGCACATCATCCTGTGGCGCTCTGATGCACCATGGGAGCGGCTCAATGTCGCCGACACGGTCAAGGTGCCCTGGCAGGCGTACCTCGGCTCCGGTCACCCGCTGCTCAGTGATCAGGGGCGCGCACTCGCGACCATCGTGGCCGACACCTCCGGCCATCACGACGCCCTGTGCGGTACCAGCACCCTCGCCGGCAACCTCGCGAAGTATGGTGCCGGAGCTGTTCATTCGACGTCGCCGGCCGGCCGTGAGATGTTCACGCTGGCGGCGGCGAAGCACGGACTGAACCCCACCGACGTGGTTCCGTCCCTGTCGTTCTTCCACAGCATCGTGGTGGAAGCCGACGGAACACTGACGTCGAAGGGCTCCGCCGGCCGCGACAAGTATGTGGACCTGCTCTTGCATCTCCCCTGCACCGTCGCGATCGTCAACACCGCGCATCCTCTCGACCCGTCCCCCGGTTTCGATGTGGGGCCACTGGAGATCTTGGCGTGGAAGGCACCGGGCGATCTCGACTCCGCGCTGGCATCGCTACCCGACACAGACCCGGAATACCAGCGAGCGGTGCTCAACTCCGAGGACGTGTGGGGCGCGGCCCACTTCTAGAATCCGGTCTCCCGCACCTCGTGAACCCCCTCCGCAAACTCTCCGAAAGGACACCGTGATGACCTCTGCCACAACGGCATCGGCTCGCGACCTCGCCCTCGTCGACGGACAGGTGATCCTCGACCACGAGATCGGCGAACGTGCACCGTGGTCAGGCATCGTCGAAGCCGGCGATGTGCTGACCCTCGTCGATCTGCATGGGAACCAGGCCGTGGACACCCTGTTCTTCGGCGGTGCCGATCACACCATCCGCTACTCCGCCCAGACCACCATCGCCGCCCAGGGCAACATCTTCCTCACCACCGGAACCGTGATCCGCGACCACGATTCGGCGCCGATGATGACCATCGTCGCCGATGAGGTGGGCAACCACGACACCGTCGGCGGCGCGTGCTCGCAGGAGTCGAACACCCTTCGCTACGGCCACCACACCAAACACCAGCATGCCTGTGTGGAGAACTTCCTGATCGGTGGCGCGCGACACGGGCTGGGTAAGTCGGACCTGGTAGGCAACGTCAATTTCTTCATGAATGTGCCGGTGGATCCGGACGGCTCGCTCGGCATCGTCGACGGATTGTCGGCACCAGGACGGCGAGTCGCATTGCGCGCCGAAGCCGACACCCTGGTGCTGATCTCGAATTGCCCCCAGATCAACAACCCCTGCAACGGATTCGACCCCACCTCGGTGCGGGTCATCGTGACACGACCAGAGGCATAACAGATGTCGAGCATCTCGGTACTGCGGGCGGGCCCGCAGAGCACCATTCAGGATTGGCCGGGCCGTATCCGGTACTGGCAGGTGGGTGTACCGCCGTCCGGCCCCATGGACGATCTGTCGTTCCGGCTTGCGAACATCGCGGTGGGCAACCCAGAAGGAGCGCCCGGCCTCGAATGCACCCTGCTGGGACCGCAATTGAAGTTCGACGAAGACACCGTTGTCGCGGTCACCGGCGCACCTGTGCCGGTGACGGTGGCCGGCGAGGTGGTACCGCAGTGGACACCGATTGAGGTCAAAGCGGGTCAGATCCTCGATGTCGGCGCGGCAGGCGGCGTCGGGATGCGGATGTACATCGCCGTTGCGGGCGGGATCGACGCGGAGCTGTACCTGGAGAGTCGCGCGACGTTCACACTCGGGCGATTCGGCGGAAAGGACGGACGTTCTCTGACCGACGGGGACACGCTGGCTCGGGCACAGACGTCAGCCGCTGGGTCCCCTCGCCGGATCCTGATCGACGAGAAGCCTGCGTTGACCAACAACTGGCAACTCGCCGTCACTGTCGGACCACACAGTGCTCCAGAGTTCTTCACCCAAGAAGACATCGAGGATCTGTATAACACCGCCTACGAGGTGCATTTCAACTCCGACCGCACCGGTGTCCGCCTGCTCGGACCGCAGCCCCGCTGGGCACGCACCGACGGCGGTGAGGCAGGACTTCACCCGTCCAACATCCACGACACCGCCTATTCCGTGGGCGCGCTCGACTTCACCGGTGACACCCCGATCCTGCTCGGTCCCGATGGGCCGAGTCTGGGCGGCTTCGTCTGCCCGGTCACCGTCACCACGGCGGACCGCTGGAAGATGGGTCAGCTCAAACCGGGCGACACCGTCCGATTCGTACCGGTGCGCGTTGCCGAGGTGGCGAGTTCGGCCGCACTGGGAACAGCTCGGCGCTCGAACATGGTCACCGTTCTGTCGTCCGGTACCGATCTCGACGACGGAGTGCTCGGATCCACCCGAACCGCTGACGGCACCACCGAAGTGACCTACCGCCGCAGCGGCGACGACAACGTCCTCGTCGAATACGGCGACATGACACTCGATCTCGCGCTCCGGGCACGGGTGCATGCGCTTGCACAACGGATCGAGGCCGACCGGCCCGCCGGTCTCGTCTCGCTCACACCAGGCATCCGTTCACTTCAGGTCAAGGTCGACGCCACCGTGATGCGGCAATCGGTGCTGCTCGACTGGCTCATCGAGTGCGAAGCCCAGCTGCCTTCGGCGTCTGAGCTGGTGGTGCCGAGCCGCACGGTGCACATGCCCCTGTCGTGGGACGATCCGGCGACCCGGGAGGCGATCGAGCGGTACATGCTGGGTGTGCGCTCCGACGCGCCCTGGTGCCCGTGGAACATCGAGTTCATCCGGCGGATGAACGGGCTGAAATCCGTCGACGACGTGTACCGCATCGTCTACGACGCCGAGTATCTCGTACTCGGCCTGGGCGATGTGTATCTCGGTGCCCCCGTTGCCGTTCCACTCGATCCGCGACACCGTCTGATCACCACCAAGTACAACCCGGCTCGCACCTGGACCCCGGAGAACGCGGTCGGCATCGGCGGCGCCTACATGTGCATCTACGGCATGGAAGGTCCCGGCGGCTACCAGTTCGTCGGTCGCACCACGCAGGTGTGGAACCATCGGCACCCACTCGAGGCAGCAGGGTTCGAACCCGAGCACCCGTGGCTGTTGCGGTTCTTCGACAAGATCAGCTGGTACCCGGTCAGTGCCGACGAGTTGCTCGACCTACGGGCCGACATGGCCGCCGGCCGAGGACATGTGGAGATCACCGACGGCACGTTCTCACTGGCCGAGCATCAACAGTTCCTCGCCGACAATGCCGACGACATCAAGGTCGAACGGACAGCGATGGAGACGGCGCGCGCCGAGGAGCGCAAGCGCTGGTCCGACGGCGGCGAGTTCGCCACGAAGACAGGGAAAGTCGCGTGACACGCATAGCCGACATCTACGCCCAGATCGCCGCGGCCGATCGGCCGGAGGTGTTCATCACCCTGCGCGATCAGGCGGACGTCGAAAGAGACCACGCTGCCTCCATCGCTGCCGGAGGCGCATTGGCCGGGGTGGTGGTTGCGGTCAAGGACAACGTCGACGTCGCCGGGCTGCCGACGACCGCCGCCTGCCCGGGCTATGAATACCGGCCCGGGCACGACGCCGCGGCGGTCGCCGCCCTTCGGGCTGCCGGAGCGGTGGTCATCGGCAAGACCAACCTCGACCAGTTCGCGACCGGTCTGGTCGGCACGCGCAGCCCCTATGGTGCTGTGCGTGATTCACGTCGCCCCGACCACATATCCGGGGGTTCGAGCTCCGGCTCGGCAGTGGCCGTTGCCCTGGGGTTCGCCGACATCGCCATCGGCACCGATACCGCCGGATCGGGACGGGTGCCCGCCGGCCTGCAGGGCATCGTCGGCATCAAGCCCACCATCGGAGTGGTCAGCACCGCGGGTGTTTTGCCGGCCTGTGCCAGCTATGACTGTGTGACCATCCTCGCCGCGGATCTGGACCTCGCCAATCGCGCGATGGGGGTGATGGCCGGAGGTGCTGCGTGGCCGGCGTCAACGCATTTCGCTGCTCCCGACAGTCCGGTGGTCGCCGTGCCGGCCACGCTGCCCGCTCTCGATGCACGGTGGCAGGAGGCCTTCCACACCGCGGTGGAACACGCCGAGAACGCGGGTGTGCGGATCAAACGGATCGATCTGTCGGACTTCCTGGCTGCGGCCAAGCTCTTGTACGAAGGCGCCCTGGTCGCCGAGCGCTATGACGCGGTGGGCGAATTCATCTCCGCGGCATCCCCTTCCGACCTCGTGGACCCGACGGTCGCCGCGATCATCGGCCCGGCCGACCGGTTCAGCGCCACCGACCTGCTGTCGGATCGCCGACGCGTACAGGCGCTGGGTGAGCGCGCCATGTCGGTGCTCGGCGACGCGACCGCACTGCTGATCCCAACTGCACCGATGCATCCGACACTGGCCGAGGTCGAGGCCGACCCCGTCGGAGTCAACGCCGCGATGGGGACCTACACCAACTTCTGCAATCTGTTCGACCTCTGCGCGGTGTCCGTCCCGGCGGGTGAGGTCACCGAAAGCGACGGATCGACAGCACAATTCGGCGTCACGGTGGTGGGCCGGGCCTACGATGACGCGGTAGTGCTCGACATCGCGGGCCGAATCGGCACGGGGTCGCCCGCGACCGGCCGGTCCTGGCCCGAGCGGGCGGGTGCCCAGGCCACCGAGGTGTTCGTGGTGGGTGCACATCTACGCGGCCAACCGCTGGTGGCTCAGCTCACCGACAAAGGTGCGCGTTGGGCCGGAGACGCCGCGACAGCCCAGGCGTACCGACTCGTCGCCCTCGACACCGAGCCCGCGAAGCCGGGGCTCGTCCGCGATGAGTTGTTGGGCACATCGATTCGCGGCGAGCTGTGGGCTCTCTCGCCGGCGGCACTCGGAGAGTTCCTCGGCGAACTCCCGTCACCGATGATGCTGGGACCGGTCCAACTCTCCGACGGTCGCTGGACCGTGGGCTTCGGGTGCGACCACCAGTCGGTGGGCGAGGCCATGCCACTGACCGCCACCCATTGGCTCGAACGCTAGAGGTTCGTTTTCGCCGGACCTTGACGCAGTTCTGAGATCACCCGGCCGAACGCGTCCAGATCTGCCGCCGACGGTTCGATCGGCGTCAGGTAGGTGATCCCGAATTGCTCTCGCAGTTGCCGGATACGGGCGACCACCTCGTCGTGAGACCCGTGCAGCGCGTTGGGTTGGCGCAACAGTTCGCGATCGGTGGCATCGCGGTTGTGGTGACGCAACGTATCGAGGTCGGGCTCTCGGTCGATGGCGAGGTCGAAGATGATCAGGTTCAGTTCGAGGTCGCCGAACCTCGAACCTGCTTGGCGCCGGATGTATTCCACTCTTTCGGCAAGTGCGTCGTCGCCGGCGAGACCCGCAAGGGCAACGATGTCTGCGTGGCGCGCCGCAATCGTCAGCACTCGGTTTCCGGTGCCGGCGACCATGATCGGAGGTGGTGTCTGCACGGAGGGCGGCGTCCGGGCCGGGTCACCGAGAAGTCGTCTCAGTTCGATCACCATGTCGCGCATGTGGTCAACACGTTGTCCGGGCGAGCCGAACGGGATACCTGCTGCTTCGAACTCTGCCTCGACATAACCCGCGCCGAGTCCGATCTCCACGCGCCCACCCGTCAACTGGTCGACCCCGGCGATGTCGCGGGCGAGCAGAGCCGGCCGGTAGAAGCCTGCGTTGAGGACGAAGTTGCCGACCCGCACTGTCGGGGCGGCAGCTGCGGCCGCGACCAACATGGGGAACGGCGCCCCCAGTTCGAGATGGTCAGGCAGCAGCACCACGTCCACACCGCACTGCTCGGCGTGCCGCACCTGAGCCAGGAACTCATCGGCCGTTCCTCGGGCCAGGAAGTTGACCCCGAACCGGAAGTCTCGAGAACCGCTCATGACACACCATTAGAGACGATCACCGCACCCGGCGCGACCGATGCCGGGCTGCGGGCCACCGCACGGCAAGATGATGCCCATGGGTGTCATCTACTTGGTACGTCACGGTCAGGCCGGTCACGACGAGAACGGCTACGGGAGTCTGACCGATCTCGGACGCGAACAGGCCCGGAACGTGGGCAGGCATCTCGCCCGGCGCGTGGGCCGGCTCGATTTCGCGGCGTCGGGAAATTTGGCTCGGCAGTTGGAGACAGTGCAGGAGATCGTCGCGCAGTTCGAGGATGGGACTGCTCCCGAGCCCGTCGTGAACGCGGGCTGGAACGAATACGACCTGACTCACCTGACCAGCCGGGACATGCCACCGGTGGGCACGTCGGCCGAGGCCGCCGACGCCCAGCGCGACTTCCAGCGCGATCTCGACAAGGCACTGCTGGCCTGGGCTGCCGACGGCCACAGCACAGGGGCCGGTTCCTATGCCGAATACCGCGAGTCGATCCGTGAGGCACTCAAGGAGATCGCGACATTCGCGGGCCCCGGTCAGGTCGCGCTCGCGGCGTCCTCGGCCGGCACCATCGCGGCCGTCGTCGCGGAGTTGTGGGGTGTGGACTCGCAAACCTGGCCCGTCATCGCCCGCACCATGGTCAACGCCTCGATCACCAAGCTCATCGTGGGCAGCACTGGCATCAACGTGATGTCGGTGAATGATCACGCACACGCCGACACTCCCGATGACCAGGGGAAACGACCGCTCGTCACCATGCGTTAGAACTCCTTCGCGTTTGAGATCCCTCAACCTGGGCATTCCGTCGTCAGCAACTCTTGAACCGAGACGATCGCGGTCTCGGGACGAACCCGAATCCCAACCATCGGAGCGCTCATGCAGCCCGCCACCAGTTCGACACCCAGCGCTCTGGTCACCGGCGCCACCGGCTACGTCGGCGGCCGCCTCGCACCACGCCTGATCGAACGTGGCCACGATGTACGGGTCCTGGCTCGGACCCCGGACAAGTTGAAGGGTGCGCCCTGGATCGGCAGCGCCAAGGTGATCAAGGGCGATCTCAGCGACAAGAATTCCCTCGAGAACGCTTTCACCGATGTCGATGTGGTCTACCACCTCGTGCATTCGATGGGCGGATCCAAGGACTTCAGTACCGAGGAACGCCGGTCGGCGGAGAACGTCGTCGAGGCCGCGCGCAAGGCAGGCGTGTCACGGATCGTCTACCTCTCGGGACTGCACCCCGAGGGTGTCGAGCTCTCGGAGCACCTGAGCTCACGCACCGAGGTCGGCGAAGTCCTGATGGCCTCGGGCATCGAGACCATCGTGTTGCAGGCGGGCGTGGTGATCGGTTCGGGGTCGGCGTCATTCGAGATGATCCGGCACCTCACCGAGCGTCTGCCGGTGATGACAACCCCCAAATGGGTGCACAACAAGATCCAGCCGATTGCCGTCAGGGACGTGATGCACTACCTGGTGGAGGCCGCCACCGCGAAGGTTCCCGAATCGCGCACATGGGACATCGGTGGTCCCGACGTCCTCGAGTACGGCGACATGATGCAGATCTACGCCGAGGTTGCTGGGCTGCGCAAGCGCAAGATGATCGTGATCCCGTTCTTGACACCGTCGCTCGCCAGCAACTGGGTCGGCACCGTCACCCCGATTCCTGGTGGTCTCGCCCGTCCCCTGGTCGAGTCGCTCGAACACGACGCGGTCGCCTCCGAGCACGACATCGACGATGTCATCGCACCTCCCGCCGGCGGGTTGACCCCGTACCGCACGTCCGTGGAGTTGGCTCTGGCCCGGGTGGGTCGCGGCGAGGTGGAGACACCGTGGTCCAACGCGTCGCCGACATGTGCCCCGTCCGAACCGCTTCCCTCAGATCCCGCGTGGGCCGGCGAAGAGGCGTACGTCGATGCTCACACCAGCCACACCGTCGCGGACGCGGCGGCTGTGTGGAAGGCGATCGAAGGGCTGGGCTCCGAAAAAGGCTGGTACGGAACGGCACCGGTCTGGAAGCTGCGCGCACGAATCGATCAGGCCGTCGGTGGGCCCGGATCGTCCGGAAGCCCGTCCCATCAGGGCACGCCGGCTCCCGGCGACGACCTCGACTGGTGGCGCGTGGAGACAGTGGAGCCCGAGCACACGTTGCGGTTACGGTCACAGCTGCGGTCACCAGGTACGTCGTGGCTCGAATTCCGCATCACCGCAACAGAATCCGGTAGCGAACTCGAACTGCGCACGGCGTTCTATCCGCGTGGCATCGTGGGACGTGTCTACTGGTATGCCCACTTGCCGGCTCATCGCGCGGTGTACCGCACCATGACACGGAACATCCTGCGCGAGGCCGAGAGATCAGTCTGATCTGAAGAAGGTTCAGGTCTCCAGTGACACATCCGTCCATGTCGCGCCGACAGCTGTGGCTGCCAGCCGCTTGGGTAGTTTCGTTGGTCGAAACCGGCGCCTGGTGACTCTGCCTTCGCCCCGTCGGCGTCAGGTAGCCGGCGTTCTTGCTGGCTGCCTTCGGTGAGGTCGACCTCAACCTGCAGGCCACCGATCGTCCTGATCACGTGTGCCTACCCGTTCCCGGCGGGCCGGGTACTCGTCCCGGTACTCGAGCCAGTCCAAGCTCGCGACGCCGGCACGGCGTCGGACGCCGCGCAGCATCTCTGACCTCAGACGCGAGCGCCCCCAAGCGTCTGTCCGTGCTTCCGAGCGAGCTGCTCGGCTTCGCTACGAAGCGTTGCGGCGAGATTCGTGAACTCGTCGAGCGCCGGGTTCTCACCGACGAGGGTGAACGCGGTTTCGACGACCTCGAGGTCCAGGCTCCAGACATCGGCGAGGATGCGACGCATCCAACCGGTCGCGTGATCCCAGCCCTCGCGTGGTGTCCCGGCCGCGTAGTTGCCACCTTGGACCGTCACGAGCACCGCAGGCCTGCCCGCGAGAACCGGAGCGGCTGCCGGACTGAAGCGCGGGTCGGTCATGACGGTGTCCACCCAGGTCTTGAAGTGTTGGGACACTCCGAAGTTGTACAGCGGCACAGCGAACAGCAGAGCGTCGGCGGCGATCAGCTCATCAGCCAGTTCGGCCGCGACACTGAGCGCTTCGCGTTGCTCGGGTGATTGCTGATCCTCAGGGGTGTAGCCGGCGAAAGCAGCTGTGGCCCAGGTCGTCGCGGGGATCGGCTCTGTGCCGACGTGGCGCCGGATGATCCGGTCGTCGGGATGTCCCGCCTTCCACTCCTGTTCGACGATGTCGGCAATTGCCCGGCTGTGTGATCCTTCGACTCGGATGCTGGCGTCGAGGCGGAAGAGGGTCATGAGGTTCTCCTAGGGTGAGCTGTCAACTTGAACGTGCAAGTTGGACCATACACGTCATTGTTGAACATTCAAGTTCGCTAGAATGGCCGCGTGACTGACACCCCGGATACGCAGGATGACGTGTGGCTATCCCCCGATCAACAGCGCGACTGGGCATCCCTCGTCGCAGTGCTGATGACCCTGCCCGGCAGGCTCGACACGCAGTTGAAACAGGTCGCCGGAATCAACTTCTACGAGTACAGCGTGATGGTGTCATTGTCGAACGCTCCCGGACACGTCAGCGTGATGAGCGATCTGGCCATGGAGGCCAAAGGGTCACTGTCCCGCCTGTCGCACGCCGTCTCACGTCTCGAGGCTGCTGGCTGGGTGGAGCGCCGGTCGTGCGGCGGCGCCGGCCGACGAACCGAAGTACTCATGACCGAGACGGGCTGGCAAGAGCTCCAGCGTATTGCGCCCACGCACGTCGAGGAGGTACGGCGGCTCGTCGTCGACGCCATGGACGCCGCCCAGCTCGAACAGCTGGGCTCGGCGGCCCGCCTGATCGCTGCTGCGGTCGACCCCGCGCTCGCAGACGTCCTGGCGTCAACGATTGTTCGTAGCGACAAGACACAGGACTAACAAGTGTCGCTAGCACGATTGCGTTGTAACCGGCCAACCCCAAGAACAAAGGCCACTCGCGATCATCGCTGACGCAATATCCATTCTTGGCGTAACCACTTGTGCGAAAGGGCGTTTCGTCACCAGCGATTAAACGCTATCCCATGCACTCGCGTATCGCGCACTAACCGAGACCAAGCCAGCGTCGGGCCTTCGTCCGACACCCGCGACCCTCATTCACGTCGGGCAATATGCAAGGCACCGGAATACCAGTACGACGTGCCATTCATCCTCACCGCAGCACGCATCGGATGGGTCGATCAACGCTGATCATATGCGGCGCCTCGTCAACCGCACGAGTTCAACGCTGGTGTCAGGCACGCCCCAGGTTGGTGCCGGGCCGGGTGAGGACGATGCCGGGAAGGACCGCGTACCGCGACAACTCGGTGACCGCGAACGCCATGGTGGCCACGTCGTCGGCGGTGATCATCTCCGCAGCCGGGATCGCGGTCCACGAGGACATGTCGGTGTTGACGTAGCCGGGCGAGATGGTGGTCGCCGAGACGCCCTTCTCGGATTCCTCGAGGTTGAACGTTTCGCACAGAGAGATCAGCGCCGCCTTCGTGGCACCGTATGCGGACAGCTCAGGCTCAGGGTGCACGCCTGTGATCGATGCAATGGCAACCACTTTCGCAGCCCCAGCAGTCTCGGCGGTACTGCGCAGAGTCGGCAGCAACGACTGGAGCAGCACGTACGCCGAGCGGACGTTGACCTGGTACAGCTTGTCGAAGCGGCGAACCGGCAGTTCACCGATCGGCCCCTTCTGCCCCATTCCCGCGTTGAGGACCAGCGCGTCGACCCGGTCGAAGTGGCCGAGGTGCCCGGTGGAAAGGGTCTGCAGCTGCTCCTCGTCGGACATGTCGGCGGTGACCACCTCAACACGCACCCCGTGTTCGCCAGAAAGGCGGCCGGCCAACTCCTGCAATGGTTCCAGGCTGCGGGCACTGATCGTCAGATCCCAGCCTGCCGCGGCAAATCGGGTCGCGATCGCCGCGCCGATACCTCGCGAGGCACCGGTCACCAACGCCACTTTGCGCTCTGCGCTCTTAGTCACTCGCTTACCCCTCTAGTTCTTCCCTTTGATGGCGCGCAGTCCGGCCGCCATGAACTCCCCGGTCGCAGCGGCCGCGTACTCGGCGCCGCTCCCCGATGACGAACCATTCAGTGCCCGATGCGTGATGCCCTCGCCGATCACTCCCAGTTTGAAGTTGGCGAGCGCGAGATAGAAGTTCCAGTCGGACAATTCACGGCCCGATGCCTCTGCGTACCGCTGCGCGATGTCGTCCGGCGAGGGGTACCGATCGCTTGTCCACGCCGCCTTCATCCCGAGGACGGCGTCGAATATCGGTTCCCGGTACGTGCACATCAGTGCAACGTCGGTCAGCGGGTCACCCAGCGTCGACATCTCCCAGTCGACAACGGCTTTCACAATGCCCGGATCACCGGCGTCGAGAATGGTGTTGTCGACGCGGAAGTCGCCGTGCACGATCGAGTTGCTGGTCTGCGCAGGGATCGACTCGGTGAGTGCCGCATGCAAAGTCGCGACATCGTCGAGTTCGCGGGTCTTCACGTGTTCCCACTGCCGGGCCCACAGCTTCACCTGTCGTCCCACGAAACCGTCGGGGCGCCCGAACTCGCCGAGCCCGACCGCCTCGTAGTCCACCGCGTGCAGGTCTGCGAGCGCCTGGACCAGCCCGGTGACGTTCCGTTCCACGGCGTCGTCGTCGAGCGCGTCCAGTTCGTCGTCGCTGCGCACCACCAGGCCGTCGACGAACTCGACAACCGTGAGCGGGGCACCCAGGGCTGTCCCCTCCTTGTCGAAGGCGATGGTGCGCGCCACCGGCACCGGCGTGTCCTGCAGTGCGCGGGTGACTGTCCACTCGCGGTTCATGTCGTGCGCAGAAGGTGTCAGTCCGCCCGTCGGGGGACGGCGCACCACCCAGTGCGAATTGTCATCGCGCGCAGTGAATGTGAGATTCGAGCGGCCGCCGCTGATGAGCTCCACCACCAGCTCACCGGATACCGGCACCCCGCTGTCGACGAGGAACGTGCGCAGCGCGTCGACGTTCATACCCGGAAGCTCGGTCACGAGGACGCCCCGTTCGCATCGGCAGCGGCTGCCGCCTTCTTCGCCTTGCCCACGGCCCGTTTTGCGAGCGCCCAACGGTGGACCTCGGATGGTCCGTCGTAGATCTGGAACGGCCGCAGCTCACGCTGCAGGCGCGCCAATGGCAGCTCGTCGGAGACGCCTTGGCCACCGCACATCTGGATCGCGCGGTCGACGACCCTCGAAAATGCCTCGGCCGCAAATGTTTTTGCGATCGACGTCTCGTCGCCCGCATGCTGACCCTGGTCGAGCGCGTAGCAGGCCTTGACCAGCAACGCCCGCGCAGCAGCCAGATCGATCTCGTTGTCGGCCACCATCTGCTGGATCATCCCCAGATCGCCGAGCTTGCCGCCAAAGGCTTCCCGGCGGGCGACGTAGTCGAGCGCGACGTCCTGGGCACGATTGGCGCTACCCATCCATCGCATGACGTGGGTCATACGCGCTGGGCCGAGCCGCACCTGTGCATAGCGGTAACCCTCGTCGACCTCTCCGAGCACGTCCTCGTCCGGAACGAAGACGTCGCGGAACGCCACCTCGCAGTGGCCGCCGATCATCGCGCGGTCGATGGTGTTGATGTGGCGTCCCACCGTGATGCCGGGGGTGTCGGCCGGCGCGAGGAACATCGTCGCGCCGCCACGGTCACCGGGGGAACCCGCAGTCCGCGCCATGATGATGAAGAACCCGGCACCGTCGGCACCCGTGATGAACCACTTGTCGCCGTTGATCTTCCAGCCACCGTCGACCTTGGTGGCCGCAGTGCGCAGTGCTGCCGGGTCTGCACCGGCTCCCGGTGCGGGCTCGGTCATCGCGAAGGCCGACCGCACGTCGCCGCGGGCCAGAGGTGCCAGAAACTTCTCTTTCTGGTCCGCGTCGGCGATGTGCGCGAGCATGTGTACGTTGCCCTCGTCCGGCGCTCCGATGTGCAGCGCGATCGGGCCGAACACCGAGTAACCGGCAGCTTCGAAGACCGGGGCCCGATCGGACATGTTGAAGCCGAGGCCGCCGTATTCGACAGGCGCGTGCGGCGCGAGCACACCGGCGTCGCGCGCCTGATCACGCAGTTCCAGTCGACGCTTGTCGCCGCCGGCAGCGGTGATGTCACCGGCGAACTCGTCCTCGATCGGCATCACGTAATCGCGGACGAATTCACGGGTTTTCGTGACCACGTCCTCGACGGCTGGATCGTAGGAAAGGCTGATCGCCATGTGCACCTCCTTGTGCGGCGCCGGCGAACCCGTAATGCGAGCCCGACCGATCGCTCGTTCGGTAATGGGCCCAGAATGTCACGCCCGGACTCGACGGTCAAGCCGGTCGACGTCACCCGTCACGGCTGATCCGGAAAGTACCCCACCATCCGTCTGGCGATCAGCAGATATCGCGCAACGAGTTCGTCGGGACCGAGCCGTCCCTGTGGCCGGTACCAGGTGGATACCCCCACACACATGGTGGTGACCGCCCGACCGGCGTCCTCCGGATTGGGGCAACGGAAATCACCCGACTCGACGCCGTCCATCACCAGCTTGTCGACCATCCGCTGCTGCCTGTCGCGCAGTTGGATGTAATGGGTGCGAAACGACGGATCCAGGCTGCGGATCTCGGTGGAGCCGACAAACGCCTGGGCCCGCCGATACATGTGGAACCGCAGCAAGGACTCCACCACGGCGTCGTAGCGTTCGAGCGGCGTCGGGCCGGCTTCGGCAAGCGCCGCCTCGGAACGGCCGAGCAGATCACTCATCGTGAGCTCGAGCAAACCCTTGAGGAGGGACTGCTTCGACGGATAGTGGTGATAGAGCCCCGGCACACTCAAGCCTGCGCGTGCGGCGATGTCACGCACCGAGGTGCCGTGATATCCGTGTTCGGCAAAGGCCGACAGCGCTGCCGCGAGCGGCGCAGGCAGATCTTCCCGGCCGTATTCGCGCCAGCTGTCGCCGCCGTGGTCTCGCGGCGTCGGATCGGGCACGGTGTTCATGTCATCAACCTACTGTGCCGCCCCATCACGCTCGCGCGAATACGGGGTCGGCCGCTGGGCGTTTCGCCGTACAAAGCCTGCCGATGCCGCCGCGCCGGCGCCTGACCGACGTCGCCGCCGGGCTCTGATCGCACGTCACCGCGACGTATCCGGCAGGCTGGGGATCATGCGAGCGACGCCAGACCCACCCATCGATCCGTCGTCGACGATCCCTGCCTCACCGGGTGACCGGCCGGGGATCAGCGGGTCCCTCGTGGTGTTGTTCGCGATCACGTGCGGCGTCTCGGTGTCGTCGCTCTACGTCCTGCAACCCGTACTCGAGGAGATCCGCCAGGACTTCGACGTCTCAACGTCGACGGCGGCACTGGTGGTGACCGCCGCACAACTGGGGTACGCGATGGGATTGCTGTTCTTGGTCCCGCTGGGCGATCTGCTGAACCGGAAGTTGTTGGCGCCCAGCATGATGGTCGCATCAGCGGTCGCCCTGTTGCTCTCGGGACTGGCTCCAGGTTTCGGGACCCTCTTCGTCGCATCGATCCTGGCCGGCGTGTGTGCGGCCACCGCCCAGATCGTGTTGCCGTGGTCCGCGTCCCTTGCGGTGCCGTCAGATCGCGGGCGCGTGGTCGGCATGGTGATGAGCGGGCTGTTGCTGGGCATCCTGCTGGCCCGCGTCGTCAGTGGGCTCATCGCCGAGTTCGGGGGCTGGCGATCGGTGTTGTTCACGGGGGCGGGCCTGATGATCGTGCTGGCCGTGGTGGTCTACGTCTCGGTGCCACCCGACGCGCCCCGTCCCCGGCAACCCTATGGCCAACTGCTGATCTCGGTGGCCCGGATCGTCCGTGCCGAGACGATGCTCCGGCAACGAATGCTGCTCGGGTTTCTCACGATGTTCGGGTTCAGCGCCATGTGGACCTCGATCGCGTTCCTGCTCTCAGGCAGTCGGGGCGAGCACTTCTCCTATTCGGAGGCTGCCATCGGGCTGTTCGGTCTTGCCGGGGTCGCCGGTGCCGCGGCGGCTCCGCTGTTCGGAAAGCTCGCCGACCGTGGGCATCTGCGGATGGCGACCACGGCCGCGTGGGTTGTCACCATCATCGGCTGGTTGTCGCTCGCGTGGCCCGGAACACCGTTGGCAGCGCTGTTGATCGGGCTCGTGGTGTTCGACTTCGGGGTTCAGGCTTCGCAGTTGGCGAACCAGTCCGCGATCTATTCGCTGGCGCCGGAGGAGCGCAGCCGCGTCACCACGGCGTACATGGTCACGTACTTCGCCGGTGCGGTGGCAGGTTCGGTCTCATCGGGCTACGCCTACGGCGCCGGCGGCTGGATTGCGGTGTGCCTGAGCGGTATCGGTGTGGCAGTGACCGGCCTGCTCGCGTGGCTGGTCTTCGACCATTGGAACGAACGCCGCACCGGTCAATCGGTGCGCTGAGCGTTCTCGGGCAGCAGTTCGTAGATCGCACCGAACATCATCGTCACACACAGTTCGATCAATTCGTCGGTGGGGCAATCGATTCGGCCGTCGATCCACGCGTTGAGGACCTGTCCGAGCCCGCCGACGTAGAAGTGGGCCGCCCCTTGGGTGGTCGCGTCGTCGAACTGGGCGCCAGAAGTCTGGATGGTCAGCGCCGCGAACATCATGGCGGCGTCCATCCGCTTGGTGGCCAGGGTTCCGCTGAGCAGGGTCTGCGAGAACAGCACCCGGCCCTTGCGCCGATCAGTGTCGATGAGCCGAACGATGGCACCCACCGCCGAACGGATCTGCTCGCGCGGAGACTGACCGCCGGATGTCACCGCGGTCTGGGCGGCCTCGGCAATGTCGAAGACGACGGCGTCGTACGTGGTGCCCACCAACTGGTCCACGTCTTCGAAACTCTCGTAGAAGTATCTCGCGGTCAATCCGGCCTGCCGGCACACCCCGCGAACACTGATCGCCACCCCGTCGGCCGAGCCGAGGATCTCGAGCGCAGCTTCGATCAGCGCTGCCCGGCGACGTTTGACCCGGTCAGCTCCATTCTCGCCGCCATATGGGCGCAAAGGATCTGCCATGGACCTCATCCTTCCACCTTCGGTTAACGACGATTGACTTTCGGTCCGATCGCCGCTTCAATACGAAAGAGATAACGGTTGTTATCAGAAGCAACCTTGGAGGCCGACAATGACGTCTGGAACCGTTGACGGAACGGCTGCCCTGTCCATCGACATGCCGCAGCCCATCCGCACCCGAAATCGCGCAGAGACCGACAGCGCACCGGGCGACCTGCTGGATATGCCGGGCATCTCGGCTCTCGCCGGGGCCGCCAACGTGATCATGCAACTTGCACTCCCTGCGGTCGGATACGGCGTCGCGGAGAGCAAGGTCGACACCGGCAACCTGTTCAAGCACCCCATCAAGCGGGGCCGCACCACGCTGTCGTACCTCGCGGTCGCGGTGAACGGCACCCCGGAAGACCGCAAGGCGTATCGCAAAGCCGTCGGCCACTCACACGCGCAGGTGCGGTCCACCGAGTCGAGCCCGGTCGAGTACAACGCCTTTGATCCCCGCCTGCAGTTGTGGGTTGCTGCCTGCCTGTACAAGGGCTGGGAAGACATGCAGATTCTCTACGGCGACCCATCGGCGATCACCGAAGAGGCATACCAGCAGGGTGCTCTCATGGGCACCACGCTGCAGATGCCGCGCGAGATGTGGCCGGCCACACGCGCCGACTTCCAGGAGTACTGGGATGGCACCGTGGCGCAGCTAGAGATCGACGACACCATCCGGGAACTGCTGATCAGCATTGCCAAGTTCGAGTTCCTGCCCAAGCCGGTGTCCATGCTGATCGGCGACTTTGGCCTGTTCCTCACCGCCGGGTTCCTGCCACCCGAGTTCCGCGAGAAGATGGGCCTCGAGTGGACACCGCGGCAACAACAACTCTTCGACCTGCACAATCGCATCGTCCGCTCCGTGGTGACGCGACTACCCGAACCGATGCGCGCATTCCCGTTCAACGCCTACCTGTGGGACGTCCGGCGCCGGATCCGGACCGGCCGAAAACTGATCTAGTCTAGTCGTACCTTCTTCAACACCGCCGGCGACAGGTCGGCGGTGTTGGTGTTCCCGGACAGTCCCAGCGTCAGGTCGAGCTCGGCGATGATGTTGGCGACCACATCTCGCGCACCTGCCGATCCGGCCAGCGCGAGTCCGTACATGTGCGGACGGCCGATACACACCGCGTCCGCACCCAGAGCCAACGCCTTGAAGACGTCGGCGCCGCCGCGGATCCCCGAATCCAGCAAGATCTTCGCCTTGCCGTCAACCGCGGCCACCACGTCGGTGAGCGCTTCGACCGAGCCGATGGATCCGTCGATCTGCCGGCCGCCATGGTTGGAGACCAGGATGCCGTCCACCCCAGCATCGACGGCTTGCCGTGCGTCGTCGGGGTGCAAGATCCCTTTCAAGACGATCGGCAGCGACGTCCGCTCGCGCAGCCCGGCGATGTCGGTCCAGTTGAGCGAGGGACGCGAGTAGGTCTCCAGGAAGGTCTGTACAGACTCCCTGGGCACAGGCGAGCGAAGGTTCGCCAGCACACTGCCGGGGGTGTTCTTCGCCATCGACACCAGGGACTTGATCGCGCCCACCGTCACCTGGGGTTTGGGACCGGGTACCGCCGCAGCGATACGAGCTCGCACCATGTCGATGAAGCGGGGATCTGAGGTGTACTGGTCGATGCCCAACCCTTGCGCGAACGGCAGCGAGCCCAGGTTCAGGTCCTGCGGCCGCCATCCCAGCATGGTGGTGTCGAGCGTGACCACGATGGCCGCCGCACCGCATTTCTCGGCGCGCTTCAGGAAGCTGTCCACCAGTTGTTCGTCGCTCGACCAGTACAGCTGATACCAGCGGGGCGCCCCCGGCGACACCTCGTCCATCGCCGCGGCAGTGCTCTCCATCGGTGCGCTGGCCTGGCTGGAGAAGATGTACGGGACACCGAGTTCGGCGGCGGCCCGGCCGATGTGGACGTCGGCCTGCGGAAAGACCAGGCCGCCCGCACCCACCGGGGAGAACAGGATCGGTGCCGGCAACTGCTGTCCGAACAGCTCGGTGGACAGACTCCGCACCGAGACGTCGCGCAGCATCCTGGGGACGATCGCCCAGCTGTCGAGGGCGCGGCGGTTGGCCCGCATGGTGCTGCCTTCACCCGCCCCACCGGCGACATAGGCCCACGCCTTCGCGGACATCTTGCGCTTGGCAGCGCGCTCCAGATCACCGAAGTTGGTGGGTACCTTTGGCTTTCGTCCAAAGACGCCGTCGGTGTAGATCTGGTTCTGTCGAGCCCGGCCGGAAAGATCGGACGCCGGTGGCGTGTTGCTGCTCATCGGCCCACCGTAGCGAACCAGATGAGCGACGATGGTGACTTGAGTTGCCTCACATTCGGCAGCCGACGGAACAGCACGGTCGCCCTTGGCTGTTGACGAGGGAGACCGCAACAATTCTCGACGAGGAGATACATGACCAACGGCACCCGCATCGTCCTGGCAGCACGCCCACACGGCGAACCCAAGGATTCCGATTTCCGATTCGAAGAGTTCGATCTCTCCGAACCGGGGCCGGGCGAGGTGGCGCTGGAAACCCTGTATCTGTCGCTGGACCCCTACATGCGAGGCCGGATGAGTGCGGCCAAGTCGTACGCAGCACCGGTCGAGATCGGCGACACCATGGTGGGCGCCACGGTCTCACGCGTCCTCACCTCGACCGTCGACGACTTCGCACCGGGCGACGTGGTGCTGGGGTACGCCGGCTGGCGCACCCACTCGATTGAGCGGGCGAAGTACCTCCGCAAGCTTGATCCAGAGGCCATCTCACCATCCACCGCGCTCGGCGTTCTCGGTATGCCCGGCTTCACCGCATACGCCGGGCTGCTGACCATCGGAAAGCCGCAGCCGGGCGAGACGGTGGTGGTGGCCGCAGCTGCCGGCCCGGTCGGGTCAGCGGTCGGGCAGATCGCCAAGCTCAAGGGCGCCCGCGCGGTCGGGATCGCCGGCGGACCAGACAAGGTGGCCTACCTCAAGGACGAGCTCGGCTTCGACGCAGCCATCGACCACCGTGCCGACGACTTCAAAGACCAGCTCGCGGCCGCGACCCCCGATGGCATCGACGTGTACTTCGAGAACGTGGGCGGCGCGGTCTTCAACGCGGTGCTTCCCCGGATGAACCTGTACGGACGCATTCCCGTGTGTGGCCTGGTTGCCAACTACAACCTGACGTCGGCCCCTGAAGGCCCGGACCGGTCCGGTGCGTTGATGGGCGCCGTCCTCACCCAGAGCCTGACCATCCGCGGGTTCATCCAGACCGAGTTCGCAGCCGAGCAGATGCCTAGCTTCCTCGAGGAGGCCACACAGTGGGTGGCCGATGGTTCGCTGAAGTACCGCGAAGACATCACCGACGGCTTGGACAACGTCCCCGAAGCATTCCGTGGCCTGCTCAGTGGTCGCAACTTCGGCAAGGCTCTGGTTCGAGTAGCCGAGTGAGAGTCGGACTCGAACAGCCCTATCGGTAGTGACCCTGGTTTAGGGTCGGTCATGACCAGACTGCAGATCGTCGTGCTGCTCTTCCCGAACGTCACGCAGCTGGACATGACCGGCCCCGCCCAGGTCTTCTCGCACTTCCCAGACACCGACGTGCACTTGGCGTGGCACAACCTCGAACCGGTGACCACCGATTGTGAGTGGAGCATCGTTCCGACCGTCACCCTTGACCAAGCGCCGCAGGCCGACCTGCTGTTCGTCCCCGGTGGGCGGGGAGCGTTCGAGTTGTTCGAAGATGCTGTTGCGCTTGACTTCCTAAACACACAGGCTGCCGGTGCTCGATGGGTGACCTCGGTGTGCACCGGCTCGTTCACCCTCGCGGCAGCCGGCCTGCTCTCGGGAAAGAAGGCGACAAGCCACTGGGCGTCGATGTCGATGCTCAGCGAGTTCGGATGCGAACCCGTCGGTGAGCGAGTTGTCCAGGACGGCAACGTGATCACCGGAGCCGGCGTCACCTCCGGGATGGACTTCGCCTTGACCGTCGCTGCAACCATCTTCGGCGAGGATGTGGCACGCCGCATCCAGCTGATGATCGAGTACGACCCTGCACCGCCTTTCGACGCGGGTTCGCCGAGTACTGCTGACCCGGCTTTTGTTGACGCCTTCAAACTTAAGATGCGGGCCGAACGTCTGTCGTTGATCGCGAAGGTGCTTGGGCGCGAATGACTTTGGACCGTCACACCCCGCTGCATTCGTAGCGGGGTGTGAACGTATGACGAATGCACGGAGACAGGGGCTGCGGCCCATATGGCTTGAGTAGGCAGGGCAGAGTAGCGCTGGCGATCACGTTGCCGAGCTCAATGAGCATCATCCCTCAGCGGTGCGGAGGGTTCTGCACCAACTCAGCAAGCTCTCTGCGGATTCCCTCAGCTGAATCCCGACGAAACCGTCTCAACTGCATCGATACCACCGCATCGGCTCCGAGTGCAGTGACACCTAAAAGATCCATAAGCGCTGTGCGCGTGGCCTCTTCGTCACCGCGCTGCATGCATACGTCCACGACGTCATGAGGTCGATCCAACGCTGCGGCGATCGCGGTGAGCAACTCCACCCGTTGATCATGTTGGGAACGGGCATCGTCACTACTCATCGTCGCGACTGTACTCGGCCGAGTTGCAATGGTGCGGTGCGGCCAGACATAAGGCTTTCACCGTGGGAGGGTCATCCGAACAGATGACTATCGAATGTGTGTTCGAATCGCTAGATTGGTAGCAAGCCGACCGTCCGCAAGACCTGACTCTGAGATACGTGCGACTACGCCACCATTGTGATCGGCCGTCCGATGTTGTTGCCCAATATTGTTGTCTCGGAGGGGGTCTGGTGATGCGTGTTGTGGATTTGGTTGATGAGGTCATCGGTGTGGTGTTTCCTGATGATGCGGCCGGTGCGGTGGGTATGGTGAGGGATTTGATCACGTTGCGTAATGCCGCCGACTTCCAGTTGGCGGTGGGTGCAGCGCTCATCGACCGGATGGGGTTGGCCAAACGGTCCGGATCGACGACGTCGAAGTTGCTGCAGGAGAATGGTGCCGCCCCGGCGACGGCGGCGCGATGGTTACGTGTCGGGACCGGACTGGCAGGGTTGGATCGCACGGCCGGTTACGGTCGGGACGGTTTCTTGTCCGTTGAGCATGTTGATGCGTTGGTCACTGGTATGAACCACGTCAGCGGTCGTTCCGGTTCCGCGATGACCGAACAGTTCAGGTCTGACATCGAGCGAAAGCTTCTGGCTGCCGCGATCTCTGGTGCGCCACCCGCCGAGATCGGGCGGATCGCCAGAACCGTGGGCAACGAGGTCGCCGGGGAACATGGTGGTGTGCCGGCAGCCGAAGACACCTCACTGAACCGAGTTGACTATGGGGTTACCAGCGACGGCCGACTGACGGGGACCTTCGATGTGGATGCGGTGACCGGGGAGAAACTGTTGTCCGCGCTGGATGTGTGGTCGCGGCCCCGACCTGAACCCGACGGCAGCAGAGATTCCCGCACAGCGTCGCAGCGGCGGGCGGACGCGCTGCATCAGCTTCTTGATTGTGGTGGCGGTGGGCAAACGCTGATATCGGCGCCGAGAACGGATGTGGCGGTGACGGTTCCGGCTGATCATCCCGACCGAGCCGAGTTGCGGTGGATGGGTCCGGTCACCGAAGCGACCGCCGCAGCAGCCGCGTGTGATGCGGTGATCACCTCGATCACCCTC
>NZ_JNYV01000010.1 GCF_000717275.1 Kitasatospora arboriphila | reverse complement strand
GTCGTCGGGGAACATGTGGCCGTAGACGGTCGAGTAGACCTTGCCGCCGATGTTGTGGTCGAGCACGATCCACTGCCCGAAACCGCTGGCAGGACCGGATTGGTTCACCGTTCCGTCGGCGGCGGCGTAGATCGGTTGCCCGTCCTGGGAGCCGTAGTCCTGCCCTTGGTGCATGGTGCCGCCGCGCGGCCCGAACGGTGAGGTGAGTTGGTAGGTGCCCTGCTTCATCGGCTGGACCCGCGATCCGGGTGCCAGCGTGCCGGCTCCGGGGGTAGCGCTGGGGACGACGCAGTCAGATCCGCTGCCGGTGAAGGCGAGCATGATGATCATCGGTATGGCCACGACCAAGGCCGCGGCACCGGCCAGGAGCTTGCCGGCTCCTGCTGCGCTGTCCCCCTCCCCCATGGTTTAGTCGTCCACCCTGCCGGTCAGGTGCGCGGTCAGCTCGCGGTTCATTTCGGTGAGCGCGGCGATGGTGGCGTTGGCATCAGCAAGCCGCCGGTCGGTGAGGTGCTCGTGCGGGTCGACCCCGGCCCGGCGCATCCAGTTGCGCACTGAGTTGTCCGACACCCCGAACTGGTCGGCCACCAGCCGCACCGCCTCAGCCACTGAACTGCTATGCGGCAACAGCTTTTTGAGATTGTCGACGGCCAGGGCGCGGGTCTCGTCGGTGATCGCGCGGTAGCTCTGCCCCATGGTCATTGGTCCTGCCCGCTCGCCGCGCCGGCTCGTCCCCAGCGGGTGTTGGTGTTGTGGACGCCTTTACCGCGCTCGGTGGCGGTGAAGGTGGTGCGAAACGGCATGCCGATCTGTTCGTCGGAGGTGCCGTACTTGAGGAGGAAACAGCCCAGACCTTGGGGCTTTTGGCGTTCACCGCGTTTGATCTTGCGCAGCGTCGCCGGTGAGGGCGGGGGTGTGGAGGCCAGAGAGGTCAGCCACGCCTCTTCGGTGGTGGTGAACTTGGTGACCTGTTTGAGCAGGGCGATCTCGTCGGGGCCTACCGGGCCGATGATCTTCGCCGGTGCCCGCTCGATGAAGCCGCGGGCGTTGTTCACATCGGCGGCCGACTCGAACGCGCCGAGGTCCTTCATCGTGTGGGTGATCATGATCAGCGCGGTGCCGATGGTCCGGTTCAGGCGGGTCAACGCGTTGACGCGATCGACCATCCCGGCGCCGGCTTGGAGCACCCGCCAGAGCTCGTCCATGACGACGAGGAAGTTGCGTCGTGGTGCCAGTCCGGCGTCGGCGAGGATGTGCGCGGCTTCGACCGCGCCGAACCCGTCTGACCAGCAAACCATCAACGCTGCGGCGAGCAGCTTGCTGTCGGATTCTCCGATGCCAGACAGATCGACACAGATCGCGGGTGCGTCCAGGTCGATGGGCTGAGACGTTTGCGCGTTGAACACGCGGCCGAAGTTGCCGTCGATCAGGGCGGTCAACGACTGGCGCAGCGCGCGGGTGATGTCGCGGTACTGCTCGACGGTGTCGGCGCCGACTTTGGGCCACAGCACGTTGCTGTTGCCGTCGATGACCGCGTGTAGATCCGACAGGATCGGCGGGCGGTCGGGGGTGAATCCGCCGCCGGCGGTGGAGTAGAGGTGTTCCAGGGCCACCCGCACTAGGGTTTCCTCGAAATCGCGGACCGGCATCGCCCGGACCAGCTGCACCAGCCCCATCACCATCTGCACCTGGCGGGCGCGGACCTGCTCCCATACAGCGGTTTTCAGGGCGTGCAGGGTGGTGATGCGGTCCGGGTCGGTGGTGTCGAGGATCGCGGCGTCGAGGCGGCCGATGACCGATCCGAGGGCTCCGACGCCGAGCGGGTTGATGGTGCCGGATTCGTAGGACAGGTTGATGTGCTGGCCGCCGACGTGCGCGGTCAGGTCGGAGTACTCGCTTTTGGTGTCGCCCATGAACAGGGACGTGTGGTTTTGGGCCATCACGCCGGTGGACATGCGCCGCACCAGCGACGACTTGCCGAAACCGTTGAGCGCCAACACAAAAGTGATGGGTGCGTTGATCAACCCGGCGTCGTCGAACCAGACGATCGGATCGAAACCGACATCCTCGCCGGTGATGGCGTGCGCCCCCAGCGGGGTGCCGAGCATCGGTGCGGATGCGCCGATTGAGAACGGCCACAGGCCGGCGGCCTGGGTGGAGGTGGCCCGCCACTCCGGCATTCGGGCGATAGATCGCATCCGGCCACCGCCCCACCCGGAAAAGCCTCGACCTCCCGACGCGGGGATCGGCCGATCGAAACCACCAAACTCGGTGACTCGCTCGATCGAGAGCAGACGTGCGCGGATCTCACGGCGCAGCGCCGCACGTGCACGCCGCCCCTTCCAGCCTGGTTCGAGTGCCGCCTGGTTGAGCTCCTGCCAAGCTCGTTCGGTGCGGATCTTGACCCCACCGATCCGCACGAACGCCGGGGAGGTGTCTCTGGCGTCTGGGTCGATGTCGCTATCGGGGTCACGGTCTGCGGTCTGTATGCCCGGTCCGGACTGGGCGGGAGCGTCGAGCGTGCTGTGGCGGCCGGTGAGGGTCACGTGGGTGGGCCTTTCTCAAGAATGCGGCAGAAAGCCTGGTCAGGCGGAAATCTTGGAGCTGGTGGAGGCGTATTCGGGCAGGATGATCCCGATTCCCAGAGAGCCAGCGAACGCGGCGTCCTGGTAGCCGTAGCAGCGCCGCAACCCGATGTGAGCGCTGTCGGCCATGCCTTCGATTTCGGCGCGGATGGACGGCAGGTCCTCATCAGGGCCGGCGGTGGCGGTCACGAGCATCCCGAAACGGGTCAATCCCGCGCCCAGGGCTTGTTCGCGGCGGGCCGCTCCGGTGTTCTCCACCCGGACGGTGGCACTGGCGGCCACCACACCCTTTTTGGACTGTTCGGCGGCGAGGGCCTCGCGGTAGTCCGAGTCGACGAGTTTGACCGCCTCGGCCGTGTTGTGGACGCGGTAGATCATCGCGACCCGTTTGCGGCGTACGTCAGCGCGCGGAATCAACAATGGCCGCAGCACATTGGAGGGCACCTGGCCTGCCGGGGCTGTAGCCATTTCCCAGGTGATCGATCGGTACCCGTTGTGCACCAGGTGGTCCCACTTGTTTTCCGAGGTCACCGGTCCCGCACCTTGCCAGCGCAGCGCGTCCTCGCCGCTGACACCGGTGATCTGCTCGAGTTCTTCGGTCAGCTGCGGGTTATAGGCACGTGTCGGGGCCACGCACCACTCCCCTGCTGTCATCGGGGTGGCATCAAGGCCGGCATGGGCGCACGCGGCCATCAGCGACGACATCTTCCGGCCGATCTCGGCGGCCTGATCGGCCACCTCTTTGCCTGCTGCCTCGCGCATCCGGCCGAACGTCAACGTCAACCGGATTTCTGAGCGCACGATGGCTGCTTCTGATCCCATGGCGGCCTCGGCCATCACTTGCCGGGCATAGGCCGGTGCGTCCGGGTGGGTGATGCGTTTGACCTCTGCGGTGATCCGGGAGCGGTTATCGGGTACCGACTCGACAACGACGCAGGCGCCGACTGCGCCGCGGTCCCCGCCGAGCTGGGCCAGAAAGTCTCCCCACCCCGACACCCAGTCGTTGATCTGCCACTGATCGACCCGTTCCTGGCCGCGAGGCTGAATCGAAAAGGACACAGCGAAATGGTTTTTCGCCTTCAAATGCACCAAGCCGAACCGGTCTCCGTTGCGGAGCTCGTACTCGTATAGGCGGGTGTCGCCGGCGATACCGGGCATCCGGCCCACCCCTGGAACCACGCCGAATGCGCCACCACGAAAGGTGGTCTCACCCCGCCACTTTGCCCACCAGAACTGGCCTCGCAACATCAGTAACTCCCATCCTGTTCGGCCACCGATACGGGCCACTAGTGGGCCGACCAACAGCGCCGAGAACGGCACCGACACGGCCATGACAGCTAACGAATTCGTGATCAGAAACAGCAGAATGTTCGCGATGACCAGGCCGCCGGCGAAGACGGTCACACCCCAGGTCATGCCGTACAGGCCCGTGGTGCTTGGTCGCTCCCAGCGTCCGTAGAGGATCAGCACGTTGCGGTCGGCGTTGCTGCTCATCGACGCACCCGCCGACGTTGCACGAGGACCCCGGCCGCAGCCGCTGCCATGCCCGCGCCGTACAGCACGAGCACCCAGACGGCGGGGACCGGCGCGAACGCTGCGACCAGCAGCAGCACCATGCCGGCGGTCACACCCACCGTGAGGGGGGTGATAGGAATCGCGAGTGCGCGAAAAGTGTTGTGTTTGGCGCTCATCGGGGCTCTCCTGCCATCGCTGGGGCGTTGTCGTCGAAGAAGTCTTCGGCGGCTTGTGACATCTGCATTGCGCCCGAGACGTTGCTCACTGCGTCGGCCATCGTTGATCCGCCGCCGCCCGAGCCCGACCCGCCGCTACCACCGGAACCGCTGGCTCCTCCGGTCGGTGTGCTCGCACCGGCCTCGGCGCCGGTAGGTGTTGCACCTGAGGGGGTTGCGCTGGACCGGCCACCTGAGCCCTGCTGGTCACCGCTGCCAGAACCGGAACTGTTGCGCCCGCCTCCGCCGGTGTTTCCACCGCCACCACCGCCACGGTTTCCACCACCACCACCGCCGCCGCCGCCCGAGGGGACTCCCCCAGCGCCGGCTTGACCACCCGTGGCCGGTCCGCCCGGTGTTGCCCCAGCGCCGGCTCCTGCCCCCGCGCCGCCCCCGGCACCGGCAGCTGCAATCGAGCCTCCTGCGGCGACCACACCCATCGTCATCATCGCGGCCTGCAACCCTGAGCCGCCGGACATGGCCATGCCGCCGGACACCAACTTGGTGAGCATCGGAAGCACCGCCGCTGCCAAGGTCAGCAGCAGCACGCCGTACAGGATCTGGGCGCCGTCATCGGATTTGGTGCCGGCGAGCATGAACGCGACCGAATAGGTCAACGCGGCCACCGGTTTCCACAGCAGCAGGGCGATGGTCCACGAGATGGTCTTGCTGAAAGCGTTCTTGCCCATCTTCGTTCCCGACGCGGCACCGATGATCGGGATGATGGCCACGACCACGATCAACATGGACTGGCGGGCCACCAGCAAGATCGCTTGCAGCAGAGCACCCAAGATCCCGACCACCGCGATGACGAAGACCAGGCCGACGCCGAGGTAGCCCATCATGTTCGCGACATCGAACATGTTCTTGGCGGCCTCGACCGGGGTGCCATCGGTCACCGACAGCTCGAGTATCTTCGTCGAGATCTTGTCGACGCCGGCGGTCAACCCGATCATGATGCCGCCGAACATCCACGCCCCGAACACTGCGCGCTGCAACGAGAAGAACAGTTCCTCGCCCTCGGCGTACACCGCCTGACGCTTCGCCAGTTGCAGTCGGATCCCGCCGGCGACAATCGATGCTGCTAGACCCAACAGCTGGATCTGCACCGTCCACTGCTGAATTTCTTGCACCGGGTCCCACTGATTGGCGGCCGGTGTCGGTAACTGGATAAACCAGGTCAACGACTGCTGGATCATCTTCGAGAAGCCATTGACCAACGACTCCGTCATCGACTTAAAGCCGTCGTTGGCAGCGTCTTTGACTGCTCCAGCTGGGTCAGATACTGCCCCGGCCGCATCAACGGCTTTATCGCAGACTTTGTCGTCGACGCCGGGAATCAGGACGTTGGCGGCCTGGCCGACGATGTCGCAGGTGTCGACTGCGTGCGCGACGCCGGGCGACGTCACAGGTGTGGGGATAGAGGGCACTACGACCGCCAAGGCCAGAGCTACGAGGACGGCAATGGTGAGGCGTCGCAGCCAGGAGGCGGTCGCGTCACTGAAACCGTCGTCCGGGATGCGCCACTTCCACCGGCCGGCATCCCACACCATCGTCATGGTGGTCACGCTGTAAAACTGACCGGTCGAGGAGTCTGCGCTTAGGTTAGGACCGCTTGCGAGTGACACCCGCGAGAATGTGTCCGTGTACTGCGGGTCAACTCGCACAAATGAATCGGCGGGGTACTGGCGAGTTGGCAGCTGCAGGTCTGTGAGCATCGCGATCGCCGATGGCGGGCCGATTATCTGCTCCGCGATGACTTTCTGCCGCACCTGCGGGGGGCCGTAGAACACACGACCCAGGACCTGGCTGGCAGCGATCACCGATCCTTGCGGTGTTCGTGAGATTCCTTGCGCGAGTCCGTCAGCCCCGATGGCGGTTGGGCCATCTGAGGTGGTGAAGACGGCGACACCGCGGCCGTAGATCTGCTGCCACTGGATCCCGGAGGCCGCGTCGCTGAGACCCCGGGTCGCTTTCGGGTTCACCTGAGGGAGCGCCAATCCTGACGGGTCGCGCGGCACCCGGATCTGTTGACCGAACCGATCAGTGGTGTCGGCGAAATATCCTTGTTGCCCGTTGCTGACCGGGGGTGTGCTCGCCGCCGGCGGCGGAGTGGGAGCGGCGCTGTCGTTGTCGTCGCCACGTAGTCCCCACCAGGTCGCGGTGGCGATGGCGAGGGACACCACGACTAGGACCGCGACGATGACCCAGTGCCGGCGGTGCCAGGGCCGTGGCGTGTTCGGGTCGTCGTCGTAGTGGGGCGCGGTGGCCAGGGGTGGTGTTCCCATCAAGTGTTCTCCTCAGCGGTGGGTGCAGGGCCACGGTCAGGCGGGTAGCGGGATCATCTGCGGTGGAACCGAATCGAGTACGGCTACCGGGTTGGCGGGCGATGTCTGTGGATCCGGAATCAGTCGTCGCCAATCACCGGGCGGGGTCCAGACGACGGTGGTGGTCGTCGAGGTGAGCGATTGATCGGGTTGGCGGGTGATGATCGCGATGACCGCCCGCTCGGGGGTGTACTCGGTGACCGTGTAACCCAGGACTGTCGGCGCTTGACCGGCGGGGACGTCGCTGGTGATGGAGATCCGGGACCGCTCGATCGACCAGGCGTCGCGGCCGGGGCCGGGTGCAGCGAGTGCACCGGCGATCAGTGCCCACTGGTCATCGTCGGCCACTGACATCCGGATGGTCGAGGAGATCGCGGCCAGCGCAGCACCGGGTCCGTTGTGGGCGTACCCGGTCGGGGCCAGGGCTTGCGGGTTGGCGGTGGGTCCTTCGGCGGCCTGGGGAATGGCCATGCCCGCCGAGCCACATGATCCGCATGATGGCGATCACGCACCCGAACCACAGCAGGTAGTTCAGCGCCGTCCAGAACTCTTTGAGGTCGTCGCGGGTGATGCCCTCGGCAATCACGGTGCTCATGCATGTTCCTTCTCGATTCGTGGTGTGGGAGAACAGTTATCCGACCAAGGCCCCGACGAGGCTCCCGGAGATGGCGATCAGGACACAGCCGATGAGAGTCCAGGCGACTTTCCCGGCTTCCTCGTTTGATGCAGTGCCGTGGGACTTCTGGAAACCGAAACGAGCGCCGGCAACGACCAGAGCCACGATCGCGGCGAGGGTGGCGCCCCAGCCGATCCAGGACACGATGGTCAAGAACTTGTCGGACCCCGGAGGTGGTGCCGGACTGGGGTTCGTTGGGCCTTCACTCAGGTACAGGGCGATCTGGGTGTTGGTCTGTGCGAGCAGGTCTTTCATCGTGTTCTCCTCTATTGGGTGGGTAGCGATGGCGCGGGTGATGCGTGGGTCAGGGTTTGTGGTCGTTGAGAAGGTCGGTGCAGATCTGCTGTCCGACTGCGGCGATCTGTTTGGGGACCACGTCGGGGAACTGGGCCTTTTTCGGTGGCGGCAGATCACCGGGCCGAGGCGGTGTCCAGACCGGGAGGCGGTGAGGTTCGGGCGCGCACATCAGCGGCTCGCACCAGTCGACGTTGTAGCGGTGCGGTACCAGCTCGGAGACGGTGCTGGCATAGCGGGTGATTTCTTTGGGGCAGTTGCCGGGTCGGGCGGCGACGACCACGAGTCCGCACACCTGGACCCCGTCAGGGATGTCGCCGCGTTCGGCCGCGCGCAGCACGTGGGCGGCTGCGCGGATACCGGCGATGGTCGCGCGGGCGGCGACGATGACCAGTTGGGTGGTGGCGCGGTGCGCAGGCCAGGACGTCCCAGTGTCGGCGGCCGGTGCCCACATCTGCGCCAACGTCGTGGTGCCGGCGAAACCGTGCGCGCCCATCACCGCGAACAACGGCGGGTACGGGCCGGTCACCGGCAGAGGATCGCGCCGCCACGTCACAGTGCCCGGGGTCGTGGCCGGTTGCTCGGATGGGTAATGGTCGTAGGCGGCGCTCATGAGTTGGCCTCCGCAGCGAGATCGTTGTCGTGTTGGTCCGCGGTGGTGCGTAGGCCGGCTAGGTGCTCGACCACTGTGGTGGTCGAGGAAGCGAGCCGGGTGGGGTCGATCGGCCCGCCGGTCCCCAGGTGGGGGTCGTAGTCCCACAGCAGAACTCGGCCCATACGGGCGGTCAGGGACTGCACGAGCCTTTGTCCGACGAGGTGACTGGCCCACGGGTCCAGGCAGGCCACCACTGCAGTGGAGTGCTCAAGTACGCCGGCGGCGGCGAGCATCTGCAGTCCTGACCGGGACCGGTTGGCGGTGTCGGGTCTGGCTGCGATCACCAGCACCACCGCGGTGGTAGAGGTCAGCCACGCAGAGCCTTTGTCCACCACCCCGGCATCGACGATGACCGACCCGCCGGTCGAGATGGCCTGCGAGGGAATCTCATCGAGGCCCTCGCTCGAGCGCAGCAGTGCACCACCAGCGCTGTATTCACTGGCGGCATCGGGTGAAGCGATCCGGGCGGCGACATCGCCCGGTGTGGCTGCGGCATCGAGCCAGAGCACCGACTGCCCAGCTCGGGCGCGGGCGTCGGCCACCAACACCGACAGGACACTGACCCCCGCTCCCCCAGCGGCACCGATCACGGCCACCGTGGGTACCGATCGAGGCCGTTGCGGAAGCGGCACCACTGCGGCGGGAGTGGGCTCGTTGTTGTCGAGCCACCCCCACGGGCTGTTGGTCGCTGTCATAAATCTCCCTCTCGGGTTGGTGATGTTGTGTGTGGCCGACGCCCGGGCTCGGGTGTCGAGCTACTGGGCTGGCTGGGTCTGCGGGTAGGCGATGTGCAGGCCGTCGACGATCTGGGTGAGTCCGTCACCGATCTGCTTGGTGGCCCCGGCAATCGCGTCCTTGGCGGGCTGCTCGAGCGGGCCCAGCGCCTGCAGCGGTGCCTCGGCCTGCTGCGCAGTCCACCCACCGCTGATCGGCGGGATGCCGGCGATGTTGGTCGAGAAGGACACATCGCCCTCGGTGTCGACGGTGTAGTCGACCGCTGGCAAACCCGCATCGGACGCGGCGGGCGCATCAAGAACCAGCTGGTACTGATCACCGCCGGGGTTGGGCAACGGTGCGGGCGGCGGTGGTACCGGCGCCCAGGGGGCGGCCGGGTCTGCGTTCGGGTCGCCCGCGCCGAGCGCCCACCCCAACAGGCCACCGGCCAGAGCGCCTGCTGCGCCACCGGCCGCTGCGCCGGCAGCAAAGCCCAGTGCTGCGCCACCACCAGCGCCGATACCGATACCGGGCAGGATGTTGAAGGGGGTGGGCGGCACGACCGAGCCGACGATGCCGCCGCCGACACCGCCCACGATGCCGAAGAAGATGGCGGTCGGAATGCCGGCGGCCAACGCTCCGGCAAGTCCGCCGACGCCCGCGCCGGCCGCTGCCGCTGCGGCCCGGCGTGCAGCTTCGTTGCGGGGGAAGCCGATCGACTCGAAGTACTGTGCGGCTTCGGCCTCGAAGTAGGCCATGTACTCGTTGGTGGTGATCGCGGCTTCGGGCGACACCCAGTCGGGGCGGTCCACGATGTAGTTGCCTGCGCGGATCTCGGCGGCCGGGTCCTTGACCAGGATGGGAGCGATGGGACCTGCGGGCTGTACCGGCGCGGGCGCAGGAGCTGCTGGTGCCGATTGCGGAAGCGGGGTGTACGGAGTCGACGGCGGACCGGACGGTTCGGTGTAGATGACCGGTTCGGTCTCCCACTGCGGCGACGGCACGAGGCCGGGCCCGTAGTCGGGCACGGGCTCTGGGGCAGGAGCCGGTGCGGGGGCGGGCTCTGGGGCAGGAGCCGGTGCGGGGGCGGGTTCGGCGATCACGCCACCCTGTTCAGGTGCCGGTTCACTGGTGACACCACCCTGCTCGGGGTCGGCGAACGCTGGGCCTGCGAGCGCGCCCGCGCCGCCCATCGCGACCGCGGCCACCACCACAGCGGCCATCGCCCGGGCGCGCACCGGCATATGCGCATCGCGTGGAAGTGGGGCCTTGCACGGCGTCTCGGGTAGAGCGTGACGTGGAGTTTGCATGAGCGGTATTGCCTTTCGTTGGTTGTCGAACAAGGGATCTAGCGGTGATAGGCGGATCGGGGGGTGATGGCTATTGGTTGGTGTCTTTGGTGATCGCGGTGATGAGGGTGCGCCCCTCGACTTCGGCGGTCTGGACGAGCTGGCGAATGAGCAGCGGTTCTCCTCCACCAGGCGGGATTTCGCTCAGTTCGAGAGAGAACAGGCCAGCGCCGCGATCGGTGATCCGAGTGCAGTACGTCGTGCCCGGCGGCAACTGGGTGTCGATGAACGCTTGCATCGACGCTGCTGTGCCCATTCGGGCCAGCTCAGTGCCGTAGCTGCGGGCCTTGGCACCGTTGCGTTCGACGTAGTAGGCATGTTCAAACGCTTTGATCACCGCCGGGCCGCTGGTGGTGCCACCGGGGTCTCGTCCGGTGCTCACGCCGTCCTCGCTGCGGTTGGGGCAGTCCGCATCCTGGGCCGGTGCCACTGGTGCTGCAGGCACGCCGACACTGACCGTGCTCTGCGGAGTGGCTTGGGGAATGTCGGTCGTCGGGGAGTTGCCGGGTCCGCCGCCGCCAAAGGCCAGCAGTGCGCCGATCCCGGCCACGACAAGCACGCACGCCAGCAGCGCGGCGGCGATGACGTAGCCGCGTTTAGATCTGCGGCGGGGTGCAGGACGCGCGCCAGACCCCACCGGCTGCACAGCAGGGGTGGCGTAGTCCATCGGAAACCGTTGTGGCTCTGATGCTTCGGCGTCGTAGGGGGCGAAGTCATCGGCGTAACCGCCGGCGCCCGGGGGTTGCTCTGGTGCGGCAATCCATGCCCACTGACTGGTTGCAGCGTCGGTGGCCGGTCCGGTGGGTGTCCCGGTGGTGGCGGTGGCGCGGTCGGTCGCCACCACCGGGATCTCGCCCGTGGGCTCGTCTCCGGAGGGATCGGAGCTGCCCACTACGTCGGCGGCATCTGGTGCGGCAGATACCACCGACTGGTCATCACCGCTCTGGGTGTCGCTGGGGCCCGCTGGTAGCGGAGCGAAGTCATCGAACCAGTCATCAGTGTTGTCGTTCAACAAGATTCCTTCTCCCTCCTCGGGAAGCCCCGTGGGGAATGGGTTGGGATGTTATGAACCGTTGTCAGTGAGTGCGGGACGAGGCAACGTCGGCAGCGACGGCGCTGACGAGGATGTCAAGGGCTCGTCTGTCTGCGATTCGGACGACGACACCGCCGGGGTCGAGCTGGGCACCGACGGCACCGGGACACCAGAGACCGGAGAGGCGGAGTCGTAGTTCAGGAGCCCGTCCGCGTTGTACGGAGTGAACGTGTCACCGGCGAGATCGTTGGCCAACGCTGCAAACCATTGCGCCACATACAGGGTCGAGTTCGCCCCCGTCGTGGTCGCGGCGTCGTTGGTGTACGAGCCGTGCGCAGCCGTGGTCTTCCAATAGTTGATCATCGTCGACACGTCCAGGAGCTCTTCGTTGTCCTTGACGTTGGCCTTCACCGCGTCGAAGGCCTCGTTGGCCCACCGGTTGACCGTGGTCGGAGGCACCAGGTCCACCACCGCAGCACCGAGCTTTGCGGCCAAAATGCCCAGGGCAGCAGGCGGATTAGCCAGGCCGACCGTTGCCAGTGCGCCGATGGTGTCGGGAGTGAAGGTGGTGCGCAGCACCGTGGTGACAGCGTTGAAGCCGATGGTGCCGACCTTGACCACAGCGTTGATCGCCTCGGGGATCGTCGGCATCGGGGTGCGCGGGTCAGAGGCGGTGGCCAGTCGCTGAGAAATCGTCTCGGTCGGTGAGTACGACAGGTCAGCCAGCGTTTCACCCTGGACGTCTTCGTTGATGACCTCGACGCCGGCCTTGATCGACGTCAACGCCAACGCTTGACCGAGGGAGGTCAGTGAGCCGACCGGGTCGGCCTGGTCGAGTTCGGACTGGCCACCGATGTTGGCCACTAGATGCACGATCGGTGAGTCCGCTGGTGCAGCGCACGCCAAATCGCCGGGCGCGCAACGATCCATCACTCGGCCGGACAGCTCTCCGTATCCGCTGGACTGATCTGCCGTGGGGCCGATTCCCCCGCCGCTCACCTCACCCTGCTGGGGTGCGGGGATCTGAGCGAGCGATTCGCCGCTGCTACCGGGTGCCGGTTCGGGGGCGGTCTGATCCGATGCACCGGGGAACAATGGTGCGTTCGTCGGGCGGGCCGGGTTGCCGAACAAGGCCACACCCGCGACCCGGTCAGCATCGATCGGGCCGTTGCCGGCACCGATCTGTTTAGCGACGTTCGCCGCCGCGTGCGCGCCCTGCGAGTAACCGGCGAACGCGAAATCAGTGTCTTCGCACTTGTCGGCGATCTGAGTGATCATCGACGACAACCGGTCCATCGCGGTGGTCACCGATGCCGCGTACGGTTCCTTGCCGCCCTCGACCGCTCCACCAAACCCGGCCGGATACGGCACATATGCCCGGGCCACCTTCGACCCCGCCAAGGCCAGCAACGGCCGCATCACTGACCCGAGCATCCCGCCGTCAGTGTCGACCGGAGCATCTTCTGAGGACTCCCCCGTGCCCTGAACACCGAGGACATACAGCGTCGGGCAGCCGCCCGGCGTGCTCGGCGCAGCCGCTGCCGTCCCGGCAGCAGCGCCCACCGTGACGGCCGCGACGGTGAGGAAGGCGGCGAGTAAAGCGGTGAGGCGGGAAGCTGTTGAACGGCAGCAAAAAACGGGCAAGTGTTTAGACGGCAAATCTTGAACACTTACTTGGTGCTTCTCGCCCTGGGAGAGGTCAGACGGCAAATCAGGCCCTCTCCCAGGGCGCCCCCGACTTTCGAGGCTCCTTGAAGGGTCAGCAGTCCGTTGGAGCGGTCGCTGATAGACCCCGGGTTCCTTAGGACGTCCAAATCTCAGAGGAACTCGGTGTCGAGCAATTCAGGGCGGTGTCAGCACAGCTGCACCACCTTGTTTAAGGGGACCGGGAACGTCGTACGGAGCGCCAACTCACCGACGTTTCCGGTCTCTCTAGCTTGTTCGTTCGAAAGAAGACCCTCTTTCCAGGAGAGTGTTCGCTTCCTAGATCGTTCTCACTATAACATCTCAACAAAGCGTTCTCTAGTGATTGCGAGGAGAGGTCTAGTGCAGAGTGTCTAGCTATGACGCCCCAGTGCCTAGCAGCGGTTCCGTGAGCCGTCGAGTACTGCGAGGCTTCTCCCCCAGTGCCCTCACGGAGGCTCGAACGCGAGCTGGCCTGACCCAGGGCGAGCTGGCTCGCATCGCTGGCGTGGGAAGAACGACGCTGTACCAGTGGGAGATGGGCGTGCGCTCGCCCCAGGTCGACGTTCTCGCCAGTGTTGCCCGCGCGCTGGATATTTCGCTCTCCGAGCTGGTGAGCGTTCCCGTGGATGAACGTTTTCCTGGCGACTGGCGCGTTCTGCGTGGTTTGACTCAACCTCAGCTTGGAGTTGCGGCCGGCATCAGCACCACGATGGTCGGTGCGATCGAGCGCGGCGAGGCTGAGTTGAGTGAGCAAACCGCGCGCGCATTGGCGGATGCGTTGTCTGTCAACGAAACTGAGTTGCGCGCTGCTTACCGGCGAGCGAGGAACCGTCCCACTGGAACGCCTGCTTAATATCGCCATAAATCCCCCCGGATGGTTGATGCACGAAGTGACGCCCTGGAAAGCGGTCGTCACAAAATGACTGACCGACCAGTGCGTCTAACCATCCGAGTCTGGAATCCCAAGATCCGGGGTGTGCCGACATGGCAATCGGATGCCAATGTCTGCGTGGAGAAGCAAACCACAGGGTCGTCGTGCGTGCAACGTGACCCTCAGGATCACGTTTGATCGAGCAGCCCCCGCATTCTGTATCAGCTACACCGCGTGTCGCTCGCTGTAGCTGATACACATTCGTGCCAGTATTCGACCTGGCGCTCCTTTTCAGTTCGATTCGGAGAGAAAGGACATCACATGGCTCGCCGATCCCTCGGCCCCCGAAAGGGTTACCTCGTTCGTGTGCCTGAGCCCGTTGACCTTCAAGCCTTGGCCCAAGAAGCTGGCTACTCGGCGTACTCGCGTTATGCAGCAGATGTGTTCTGCGAGAAGGCCGGTCGCCCAGATCTGATGATCGGGCCTGACCTCAAAGCAGCCGAGCAGCAGCTTCGGTTGCCCGCATGACATCACAGGATGGTGTGACAGAGCACTCGTAAAAAACGAAAGGCTCTCCGGTTGGAGCCGGAGAGCCTTTCTAAAGCTTGAGAGTCGAGCGCCACACTCGATCTCTCGGACCCCGAAGGGACTGTCTTGCCAGACAGGTCTCAGGGTACCGCGCACCCTTTTGTGCGTGCAATCCCTGCACATCACGTGTCGGACACAGAATCCGACCTAGTTCTCAAACCGCGGGTGTACTGCGGTTCTTCTCCGAAGCAACCCCGGCGCGGTCACGCGACCACGCGCTTCGGCCCCTTGACCGCGATCGTTGCTCGTTCGCGGCCGGGAGCGAGCAAAGAGAAGATCCTCGAGGTGCTGCGCACACGTGACCGCATCGCCCTTGATGTCGGTCGTCGCGCTTACGCCGGCGTCCCCTGCTGGCATACCGCTGAGCGGTGGCTCACCTGGGACGTTCAGGTTGCGTATGCCCTGCACTACGACCGGATCCGGCCCTTGATCGGCGCGCACGGAACCTCCCGAAAGAGCGACATCGCGCTCAAAACACTGGTGAAGATTGCCGCCGCACACGCAGTGCATGCCGATTTCGGGACCGGACGCAACTGCCGGCCGACGGTAGAGCTGATCGCCCGCATCACCGGATACAAACCACGCACCGTCTCACGAGCCCGCAAAGTCCTCGTGCACCTGGGCCTTGCAACCGAAATCCTGCGCGGCCGCCAACGCACCCTAGGCGAACGACTGGCCTCACACCGGGTCGGAGACAGCAGCCAAGGCTGGGCCAGCGTCTACGCCCTCCACGGCGTGCAGGTTGTGGATAAACGCCGAGGTCACACCCAAGCGGCACCCCACCTCGTAGAGCGCCCTTTAGGGCGTACCTCCCACCCCCGTAGCTACTCACTAACCCACACCGGCGATGCCGGAAAACTCAAAGGCCGCGCTGCGCGCGACCGAGCTCCCGACGAGAGGAGGGGCCGCCGTCCCGAACCCGAGCAGAAAGGCGCGTTACTGGCCATCAAATGGCGTCAGAACCCGCAATCACCGCACTGGGCGCGCAAGTACTCCCCCGCCGCCTGGTCTCACGTACTCACCAAACCAGCGGCCCACGGTTGGACCGACCGCGACCTCAACGCACTGCTCCGCGACTACACACTCACCGGCAACGGCAACTGGATCGCAGCAAACCCCCACCGCCCCATCCCCCTGCTCGCCATGATCCTCAACAAACACGACGACCTGCACAACCGACCAGCCGCCATCGACGACGCCCGCGAACATGAGGCCCGCCAAAAACAGATGGCAATTCACACCTGTGGCCGCTGCGACGAACAAGGATGGCAACTGCCCTACGGCGATACCGCCGTGCGCTGCGCCCATCCGAAGGACCTTGTTGGCCAATGAATGCGGTATGGAAACCTAGCCCCATGGCCACAGATCTGAGCAGGCTTCCGCATGCTCCTGGACGACTCCCACTTCTCGGCGACGTCACAAGCGTGGACCGCCACAAGCCCACTCAGCATGAAATGGCGCTATCACGAGACTTAGGGCCGATATTCCAGCGCAAACTCTTGAAAGATCGGCTGGTCATCGTGGCCGGCAGTGAACTGGCGAACGAGTGCGCCAACGAAGACAACTGGGCGCGAGCTCTGCTCGGACCAGGGCTGAGCCTGCGGAAAGTCGCCGACGACGGACTGTTCACCGCGCGCACCTCAGACCCAGCATGGGGACACGCTCGTCGAGTGCTGACGCCGGCCTTCACCCAAGACGCCATGCGCGTGCACCACGAGGCGATGCTCTCTGTGGCCGACGACCTGCGCGACAGCTGGACGGGTTCTAACTCGGACCTCGTCGATGTCACCACTGCGATGACGCACACGACACTCGAAGTGATCGCACGAGCCGGATTCAGCATGGGTTTTGGCCTATTCGGTGATCAAGGCGGTTCAGTCGAGAACGCTCGGGCGTTCCTCGATGCACTAGGTCGCACACTGGTGTGGGCCTCCGAGTCCACCAACGACCTTCCCATCATCGGGCACGTACGAGAGGCATTGCGCCAACGCCAGCTTCGTAGCGACATCGCCACCGTCCAATCGACGGTCGATCACATTATCGAGATCCGCACAGACGCTGCCCAGGTTAAATCGACTGATCTGCTCGATCTGATGCTCTCCACCGCTGACCCGGAAACCGGGGAGTTGCTCGACCACAACAACGTTCGCAACCAAATCCTGACGTTCCTCGTGGCCGGCCACGAGACCACCGCATCACTGCTTGAAACCACGCTGTTCTATGTGGCCCAAGATGCTGGCCTTCAAGATCGGCTGCGCACGGAGGCAGCAACACTGAAGGCTGCGGATTATGCATATACGGCCGTTGCAGGCTTGCGGGACATACGCGCCACCCTGAACGAGGTCCTGCGGCTTTGGCCTCCCCTTCCCGGTCTCTTCCGTGTGTCGCGCCGCGATCAAACGCTGGGTGGGTACCACGTCCCAGCAGGGCGAGCGGTTTTCGTGCTGGCCCTAGCAGCGCAGCGTGATCCCGCTGTGTGGGGTGATTCTGCCGACGATTTCGACCCGTTCCGGCCTAAACCGGCGCGGAACGCGTTTTTCCGGCCGTGGGGTATTGGCCCGCGCAGTTGCATTGGCCGCGCGTTCGCCTTTCACGAAGCAACATTGCTTATCGCGCACATTCTCAACAATTTTGAGCTGTCCGCGCCGGCACCAGCGCAGCTGAATATCCGCGAGCGCGGCGCGCTACGTCCTGAACCGTTCCACGTGAAAGTTGCTAGCCTCGCTAAGTAGCAGGTCACCCATGGTTTTTGTGCGGACCGGTACAGCTAGCATGGCCCCCCATGAGCTGGTACATCATCGAAACCCTCGAGCGCCCGCCCACCATGTCCGTGGTTTTCAAGGACGGCAGCCGACGGGATTGGGCCAACGTTCAAGGCCTACGACGTGACACGAACGTTCACTCCGAGACGCTGGTCAAAGCCCTAGAGGAGGTCCGGCAAAGCGGGAAGCCGGTCAAACCGATCGAAGTCCCCGGCTATCAGGGACCAAGACTGGTGTCCGCAATCCCGATCTTGAGCTACGACAGACAGGTCTACGGAATCCAGTTGTGGGTGGGCGGACTTCAGGAAGAAATTCCCCACCCCCGAATTACCGCCGCGACCACCTGGGATGCGAAAACACTGCAGGTCAGCCAGGGCTTGGAGTCGTGGCTGATGAGCACAAACGACGCTGACGGGTTTCGGCGCAATCGGAACTCCGGTGAGTTCATGCGGAAAGTCGTTCGGTTTGACGGAGTTGACGAGCTCACCGAGCACGCAATCAACCCCATCGAAGGCCGAACCCTCGAATCCGACGTCGTCGTCCTGCACGACGAGGGTCACCTGATGCGTTGGCATTCAGTCGTGCGAAATCGCAACGATGACGAGGCATTTGGACTCCGAAGCATCATGCATGACGTATCGGACACGCACGATCCACAGGTAGGCGCCCTCGAACACCTAGGAGTGACCGAGGCCGACCCAAATGGGAACGTTTCTGCGCTCATTGCTTTTCCAAATGGAAACGAGACGGTTGTCGTGGTCAAGTTTCTGACCCAACCTCCACACTGGATTGACTACCGCCTTGACGGCTCGAACGACATCATCCACCCAGAGGACTGGCCGCTCCTTCGGCGCAACCAGAACATACTCTCGGCCGGAACCCCCGGCGCACGGGTCAAATCTCAGGTGCGGATTCGTACCTCCGACCCAGAAAAATGGGTCGCAGTGAACCTAGTGGAGTGGCGGTACCCAGGCACCGTTGGCGACAAGCTCCACATTGTCCAGTTTTCTCGCGTCACCCCCGCCAGCGAAACTTGATCGCCCGTGCCGCCCCACGATGTGACGAAGTCTTGAGGGGGACGCCCGCTTGGCTCAACCGTGCGCCAGGGGTAAACGACAAACCCCGGCCCGCCGGAGTTTCTGCAGGTAAACCCGGATCGCGAGCGATCCAATGCATGTATGCATGTATGCATGTATGCATCCAGATCGTTCGGGAGGTCACTACCCTTCCTAGAGGTCGTACTTGCACGCATACATGTATGTATACCTGCAAACAGTCTTGCTTGTCAGCCTGTAAACAGTCTTGCGTGCACACTTGCAGGCATGGCAGTATGTGTGTATGTCGTCGAACTCGTACATTCTTGCGGTAGCGATGCAAAAGGGCGGCGTGGGCAAGACCACCACCGCCAACAACATTGCTTACGAACTCCATCTCGCCGGTCTCAGCGTCCTTCTCATTGATCTTGATCCGCAGGCCAACGCCACAGACGGGTACGGCGTGGAGCTCGGTGACGACGACGGCACGATGTACGAGGTGCTCGTGCCGGACCGGGGGCTACGGATGCCCCTGGCGGAGGTGGTCCAACGGACCGAAAACGGAGTCGACGTCGCACCGTCATCCGACAGTCTTTATGCGTTGGAACGGACCGGGCTCGGCCCAGGGGGAGAGAATCGGCTCAAGGTCGCTATTGACGCGTTGCCCGACCCGTACGACGCGATCGTCATCGACTGCCCGCCGGCACTAGGTCCCATGACGACTTCGGCGTTCGCGGCGGCAACGGATGTCCTTGCCGTCGTTTCGCCAGGAGGTCCAGACGAGCTCAAGGGGCTCACTGCTCTGGCGAACAACGTCTACGACGCCCAGGAACTCCTCAACCCACAGGTCGACATCCGCCATGTGCTGCTCGCCAACTACAACGGTGGCTCGGCGCTGGCGAAGGGAATCCGTTTAAACCTCGAGCGGGACTGGCCAAACGAGTATTTGGGCGAAATTAGCCGCACCGTTCGAGTGGGGGAGGCTAAGGACAAGCGCGTACCCATCGCCGTCTGGTCCCCAAGCTGTACAGCCGCACTCGACTATCGAGCCGTGGCTAAGGAGCTCCTCAAGCGCCTCGACAACGCCCGCTCCGCTTAAGTGGAAGGAAAGTCAATGACGAAGACGCCTGGTATTACGCCCCAGTCGACGCGGCCGACAAGACGTCAGGCCCGGGAGCAGGCCACCAGCTTGGCCGCGGTTGTTGCCCCAGTTAGCAGCCCGGATCCGGTGCCAACGCCCCCAGCGTTGCAGGTCGAGCCCGAGCCAACAGCGCCGACCGAGCCGACCGAGCCGGCCGCGCCGACCCAGCCGGCGGCCGCGGAACCCAAAACACCCCGGAAACCGGCTGTCACCCCGTCTGACAGGGGAGCGGGCAAGCGGCTAACGGCGCCGAAGCGAACCCCCAAAGTTCCGTTCTCCACTCAGATCGAAATCGGCACGGCTCGCCGCCTGGACTGGTTGGTGCGCGAACGGCGCTACAAGCTCACAGATATCACCGGCGATGCGCTCGATGAGCTGTTCGACAAGCTTGGCGTGCCAACCGCGGACGACCTCGCCTAACTGCATGCATGTCTACATGTATGTAGATGCACCTTGAGCGGGTTGCTTCCAAACGGTCCTGACCAGTGATTCCAGCACTGGCCAGGACCTCGACCACAGATTGGACCTGTGACCGTGAATACCGATACTAAGCGCTCAACTGTGCAGCAAATGGCGGTTGTCACCGCGATCGCCGTAACGACATTGCTTGCACTGGGCAGCTTCATCTTGAGCTTTTCAGCGTTGTGGGACATTGCAACCGAGATCTGGCCACAGCGAGAGCTGTCTTGGATCGCACCTGTCATCGTCGACGGCACCATTTTGCAAGCGACCATCTCTTTGGTCGCAGCTGCCGGCGACGAATCCAGGCGTTCCCGACAGTTCTTCTGGTTCCTCCTGACTACCGCGGCCGCCATCAGCATCGCCGGCAACGCCCTTCACGCGTATATCTCCGAGACCGCCCGCCTGGATCCGATGGTCGCCGTCATTGGCGGCACGATTCCGCCAGCGTTCTTACTCCTGTCGACCCATGGTCTCGTTCTGCTCCTTCGGCTTCGACCTGAACATGCTGCGCCAAGCGTCCAAGAGGTCGAAGACCACCTCGCAACCCTGCAGGAGATCGCACCAGCCGGCCACCCCGATCCCGTGGACGCTCGAACCGTTGGTGACTTCGTCGAACCGGCCCGCCGTCTCCGGGAAGTCACCAATGCGACAACGGAACCGTCCACCATTGCGCACATCCTGTGGCTCAACCACTCTCAGCCCCACCAGACTCGGCGGGCGCTCGCCAAAAAGGTGAACGTTCACCACGGCACCGTCAGCCGCATCCTGGATGCTTGGGGAGAACACCGCGAGGACATCGACGGGGTTGATCAAGAACCGGCACGGCAACCAGTCATGGCGTAGCAGCCGAGGACGGGCTGTCGGCGGGGGATGAGAACATCGTTTGATGGCGTACCCACCTGAACCAGGCGAGGGACAACCTGGGCTCGTCCTGCTGCCCGACGACCGCTACACCAACAGCGATGACCTGATCATTCTGAAACGGCCTGATCCGCCGGTATCCTCAGCGCAGTAGCGCTGGGACATTCGGTTACACGATCACCGTTAACCCAGGACCGAACCGCTCTTGGGCGGCAACGATCGCCGCCTGCGCGGTCGAGTAGTCGGTAGGGGAGTGCTCGACAGGGCTGTCGTGGGCGGCTGCAGGCACCGACTTCCACGACCACATCCGAGAGTCTCGGTTAAGCCGCACAACAACTCTCATGGCTGAGTAGTACCCATTCGAGGAGGCCTGATCGCCTCGGCCGGCACCCACAGACATGACGCCACCGTGACGGCGGCATTGGTGCTCGCGATGCTGACTCGCACCACACCCATCCACACCCCGCGAGAGGACAACGCCCACGCGAGCTGTTCGCCCGCCTGGTAGTGCTCGATTCTGAGCCCGTACGCGCGCTCAGTCAGGGTGACCGGTCGGGCGCCCACCATCGGGAAAGCCCAGCCCAACGCCGCAATCATGTCTTGTGCACGGTTGGTCATCTGTCCACGTAGTGTCCGACCGTGCGAAGGTCAGCGTGGCGAGTGTGCGTCACCCCCGGGGAGTTGATGCCGCGTGTGTCAATGGCGGACGTTGCTGGTCTCGCTGTGGATTGGCAGGACTGGTTGCTGCAGTCGGGGCTAGTACCTGGTGCTCCGTTCCTCCTGAGCCCGTCATTCGAGTACAGCATCACCCTGAACGCATTCTTTAGTTCGGCTGAGATGCAGTCCAAGGCGCGTAACACACAGGTTGGGTACGCACGCGATCTGGCGGCGTTCTTGAACTTCGCTTTCGCAGCGCGCGGGCGGCGTGATTGGCGGGATGTGGAGGAGTCCGATCACGTGGCCTATTGGCGATGGCGCCGAATGGATGCGGCCGGTCCTCGTGTGAAGGGTACGACCTGGGACCGCGAGGTCGCCGCGGCAGATAAGTTCTTTGGGTGGCAAGTCGACGCGGGTACGGTGCCGGTCAATCCGGTGCCGCACCGGCTTCGGAGGTTCATGCCGATCTACCCAGGGCCCGGCGGCCGCGAACTGTCCGCGACGACGCCGGCGACGTACTCACACGATCGACAGTCTGAGCATGTGAGGTGGCTGCCGCCGCAGTCCTATCGACGGTGGCGCGATGTCGGCATGCGCGGGTACACCGCGGATGGCATGCCAGATCCACGATTTCGCGGGAGATGGGGTGCGCGCAATGCAACCTTCTGCGATCTCATGGTGCGAACTGGTCTGCGGCTATCGGAGCAGGCGGCGTTGACGGTATTCGAGGTCCCACTGGAACGTGGTCTCGGTGGCTATCAACGTTTCTGGCTGCCAACAGCGATCGCGAAGGGTGCTTCCGCCCGATGGGTCTATGTACCGGAATCTGTGATCGCCGATCTGATGAGCTACATGCTGGTGGACCGCGCTGAGGTGATCGAACGGGCCCGTGAAGCTGGCCGGTATGAACGGTGGCCCGCGCCCCTAATAGTTCCAGATCCGTCGAAACCAATAGCGGTGCGAACAGACGCAGGCACGCGCGTGCGCATCAAGGTGCACGATCTGACCGCAGAAGAGCGGCGCACGCTGCTGGTCGATGGACCGAACGGGTTGGAGCCGGCCGCGTTCTGGTTGTCAGAGTTCGGCACACCGATCGCAGTGTCGACGTGGAAAGATCTGTTCACCACGGCGAACAAGCGATGTCAGATAGCGGGGGTGTCGCTGAGCGCGCACGCGCACTTGCTGCGGCATACGTTCGCGGTCGTGACCTTAGAACAGCTACAACGAGGCCACATCGCGGCACTGGGGGAGCTGAACGTGCACCAGCGTGGACAGTGGACCCAGATTTTCGGTGACCCCCTGGACTGGGTGCGACGACGTCTCGGGCATCGATCGGTGGTGACGACTCAGATCTATCTACATGCGTTGTCGGAGTTAGAGATGCACACGCGGATGGCGTTGGTGCCTCAAGATTGGGAGGACCTGCGTCACATCCCAATAGAGGCGATCGATGCCCCTCTTGAGCGTGGTGCTGTCGATGACTGAGCGTGGCCGCGGCAGCACAGGATTGGGTCGCCGGGCATCTCTCCCGCCGCAGGGATACGAAGCAGCCGAAGCTGCCCCCGGGGCTTTGGGCGGGCTCGACGTGCTGTTCGACGGGGAAGACGAACGCTCGACCACCTTCGCGGTCGCTGACTTCCCGCTGCCGGGCTGGCACCCGGCAGTGGCAGATGCTCTACGCCGAGTATTGGGGCCGTTGGGCTCGATCAGAACGCTCGGATCGGCGAAGTCGTACGTTCGCTCAGTCCGCCAGGCATTGCTAGTGCTGTCCGGCCTTACTGATCCACCTTCGAGCCCAAGGTCTTTGACGATTGCACATCTGGAGTCAATGTACGACCACCATCGCGGCCGGGGACTGCACGAATCGAGAGCCTGGAGCCGTGTAGCTGAGTTCGGCCGCTTCCTCTCTGTCAGCCCGCTCGTGGAACAGGTGGCTCAGGACGTCATCGACCACACCTGCCGCCGGGTTGGTATCCAGTATCGAGGCGGCCGACCAGGCTATTCCGACGGCGAGCTGACCCGACTTCTCGCGGCCGCCAGAACCGACGTGGCGGCAATCCGTGATCGCATCCGAACCGCCGAGTCGTTGGTTAGCGCGCACGAACAGGCATCGGGCTCACTGGCAGATGGCCGCTACGAGGCCTTGACGTTGGCCGACATGGCGCGCAGCGGCGTGGTGCCCCGTCCCCCAGGGATCGACGGCGAGTTCCGGGTAACGCGCCGCGCGTTGGCAAGTCAGCTCTTTCTGACAATCCCGGACCTCGCACCATTGATGGCGCTGCTCGTCGCCGTCACCGGACGCAACGTCGAAACGATCAAAGAACTCCCGCACGAACATAGGATCCTCGAATCCCGCGCGGTCGAAGTCCGCCTAGTCAAACGACGCCGCCGCGGCCGATGGTTTGATACCGCCACGTGGGACATTGGGCCGCCCGGGAAAGAACTGGACTACCCCGGTGGCCTATATCTGCTACTTCACGAACTGACCGGCCGCAGCAGGACATTCAGCGACAGCACCTCCGTGTGGTCGCTGTGGCGCAACGGACACCTGCGCGGGCTCCAGGGTGTAGAGGAGCACTACGATCCGTTCGCGCGGGACCTGTCGGCGTTGGCGATTCGATGGACAGTGTGGCGCGATCGGCACCACCTCGAGGCGGATGCGCTCGAGGGCGCAGAACCCGAGCCACTGGAGGTCTCGACCAACAGGATCAAGACCAGCACGGAGGTTCGCCGCACCAAACAACTCGGTGGGCACCTGCCCTCGTCGGCCCGGAGCAACACCGTGCCCGTGCTGTTCGGTAACTATTTGCGCGGCGATCCCACCGTGGCTGAGTGGGCGCAGGACATCGTCGCTACTGCAGTCAGTGAGGCCGAGTCGAAGGCCCTGCAGGCGCATCGGCGGGCCCTGCAAATCGCTGGGGGAGCACTGCATGTGCGTTCACCTGCATCGGGGCCCGAGGACGACGACATGCCTGCGCCCCACCCCGCCGCGGAGGCCGCATGGACCACCTGCATCGACGCAGATAGCCATCCCGCGACTGGTAACACGTGCCGAGCATCGTTCCTGGACTGCTTTCATTGCGGAAACTGTGTCATCACACCCGATCACCTCCCAGGGCTACTCGGGCTCCTCGACGCTCTGGTCGCCCGCCGCCAACAGCTCCCCGAGGCCGATTGGTGGAGGAAGTACGGTCCGACGTGGGCGGCGATTCACCATGACGTGCTACCCAAGTTCAGCCGATCCGAGATCACCGTCGCCGCCCGTAACAAAGCTACCGACAGTCTTCTCGATCTCGTTGAAACACCCTGGGAGACAGCATGACAGCCAAACACGACCGACCCGCAAGCGCGCACCCCTTCCGCGACAGACTGATTTTCGACGGCCGGCCGGTGCGGACAGAAACGGACCGCCAGCAGGCGGCGCGCTTTATCGACGACGTCTGGGACCTCGCACCAGGATCATTCCAGCAGCACCACGTCAGGATCATCCTCGACTTCACAACACTGCCGACGCCCTACCGCCTCATCGCAAAAGAACTGGCACTCACCCTGCTTAGCGGCCCGGTGCCCACCCGGGAACTCGGACTCCCGAAGGTCGGCACCATCGTGTCCCTGTTCGCCTCCATCCGCAGCTTCCTCATCTGGCTCAACACCCAAGCCGTACACGGCAAAGAACCGTTGCCACTGTCAATGGTCACGTCCGACGACTTGCTCACCTACCAACAGCATTTGATGGCAACACAACTTAACCGCGCTGTCCGCGACAACCACCGCGTCGCGATTCGCTACTTCTGGCGCTATCGGACGGTACTGGTTTCCGATCAGCTGACCTTCGATCCCCGGCGTATCAAGGGATGGGGCGAGACCGGTGCTCGCAGTAACACCGAAAACATGACCGCCAGGATCCCGGAAGCGGTCCTGGGGCCACTGGTGGCGTGGAGCCTGAGATTCATCGACGACTTCGCGCCCGACATTCTGGCTGCCGATCGTGAGTGGTGCCGACTCCGCCTAGGGGAAGGAAGAATAGAACCCGACACGCGGCGCTGGGTCCAGCCCGCACTCGAACAGCTCCTCGTGCAACACCGCGCTACCGGCAGACCACTCCCCGGCCGCAACGGCCGACCCAACCGCAGGCATTTGGCGAACCTCCTCGGGTGCGACGCCTCGACTCTGCTCCGCCCCTCCTACCGCGAACTCATCGACCACACAGCCCGCGAAGTCGGGGTCTGCGACACCATCGCTCTGAACATCACCATCACCGGGCGCCTCGACGGCGCACCATGGATCGACGAAATCACCACTGACCGCACCGACCGCGCCGCCGGCGGCACCCATCTGCAGACCGCTCTGCGAGCCGCCTGCTACGTGGTCATCGCATTTCTATCCGGCATGCGGGACAGCGAAATCAAACACCTACGTCGTAGGTGCGTCACCGTCAAGCGAGATCGACACGACAGGCCCTACCGGTGGCTCATCACCAGCCTTGCGTTCAAAGGCGAACACGACCCCACCGGAGTACAGGCAACCTGGGTGGTCGGTGCCCCCGTCGCCCGCGCGGTTGCCATCCTCGAGCAACTACAGCCCGACGACGAACCACGACTGTTCGCGCCCACCATCCAAAGCCCTGCGGTGCGTCGAGGCCAGGTCGCCGACCACGTCACCCTCACCACTACCACCAACACCCACCTCAACGACTTGATCGAATGGATCAACGACTACTGCCGAGTCCATGGGCGCGACGATGCCCTCCCGGACGTACACGGAACACGGTGGCGGCTGACCACGCGACAATTTCGGCGCACCCTGGCGTGGTTCATCGCCCGCCAGCCAGGCGGATCCGTCGCCGGGGCGATCCAGTACCGGCACCAAGCCATTCACATGTTCGAGGGCTACGCGGGCACGTCCGACAGCGGGTTTCGCGCAGAAGTCGAAGCAGAACAGGCCCTGGCCCGCGGCGAACACCTGATGGCCATGACCGACGCCCACCACCACGACGGGTTAAGCGGACCCGCATCAGACGAAGCCCGCCGCCGTCTCACCGAGTACGGCGTCAACATCGGCTATCAAGGGCACATCATCACTGACCGCCGCCGCCAATGCCGACTGCTGCGCCGCCACGACCCGGCCATCTACCCGGGCCGGTATGCGACATGCGTATTCGATCCCGACAAAGCCCTGTGCACCCGAACCACAACCAGGGACGGGCGACTCGCACCCACGCTCGGCGAATGTCAGCCGCTACATTGCCGCAACGTCGCACTCACCAGCGGCAACATTGCCGCCCTACGTGCTGAGACCACCACCATCGATACGGAACTAACACAGCGACCGGCACTTCCGCCGCTACTTCGCACGAGGCTCACCCAGCGCCGAGAGCAGATCGTACAGTTCACCGAACGGTACGACCCCACGGATCAACTATGAGCCGTCGCGTAGACATGCCGACCGACGATGACGTTCGTCAAGCAATGCACGAGTACATCGACGACGCTCGAGATGCGGGAACCCGTGCCACCGTCATCGGGCTGGCACGTCGACTGAACCTGAGCAACGGCACCTTCTGGCGACAGTTCCCCGGCATCGCCGCCGAACTCAAGTCCGCAACCGCCAGCACACCCCCGGCCCCTCGGACGGACGACCGCACCGCACTTCGCGCCGACAATGCACGCCTACGGCGTGATAACGCAGCACTGTCGTCCGATATTGAGCTCGCAGTAGCCAGCATCCAACGCCTCACCCTCGAAAACTATGCGCTGCGAAACCAACTCGAAGCGTCAGCGAAGATCGTAGCGATACCACCGCGGCCGTGACGGGACTCTCGCCGGGTAGTACGAGCGCCTTGCGGGAAGCTGCGGGCTAGGACCGGACCAGGCGGGCGATGGCGTCGGAAGCCTCTTTGAGCTTTGCTTCGGCTTCTGGCCCGCCGGTTTTGGCGGCGTCAACGACGCAGTGCTTGAGGTGATCATCGAGTAGGCCGATCGCCACACCCTCAAGCGCTTTGGTCAACGCGGAGATCTGGGTGAGGATGTCGATGCAGTACTGCTCTTCATCAACCATCCGGTGCAGCCCGCGGGCCTGGCCCTCAATCCGCTTGAGCCGAGCGAGGTACTTCTTTTTGTCGTCGATGTAACCGTGCGGAGCAGCGTGCTCCCCGTCGTGGGTGGGTGTGCTGGCAGCCATAAAAGTCCTTCGTTGTGGGGCGTCTGCAGTGTAAGTGGCTACTTGCCCAGTGCAGCAGTGGCGCTGACGTCAGGGCGCAGGTCCAGTCGCCGCAACAGCTGGGCATTGAGCGCCACAACCACCGTGGACGCCGACATCAAGATCGCACCAACCGACATGGGCAGAACGAACCCGATCCCAGCGAGCACACCGGCAGCCAAGGGTACGGAGATCAGGTTGTAACCGGCGGCCCACCACAGGTTCTGCTTCATTTTCCGGTAGCTCGCTCGCGACAGCTCGATCACCGACAGCACCGATCGGGGGTCGTCGCTGGCGAGGATGACACCGGCCGAGGCGATCGCGACGTCGGTGCCGGCGCCGATGGCGATGCCGACGTCCGCTTGGGCGAGTGCGGGGGCGTCGTTGACACCGTCGCCGACCATGGCCGTCGTGCGGCCCTCGGATTGAAGTTCTTTGACTTTGGAGGCTTTGTGTTCGGGGCGGACGCCGGCGAACACGCGGTCGATGCCGAGTTCAGTGGCGACAGATTGGGCCACTGCGTGTGCGTCGCCGGTGATCATGACGACCTGGATACCGAGTTTGTGCAGCGCGTCGACGGCCTGGCGTGATTCGCTGCGCACCTCGTCGGCCAGTTTGAGGGCGCCGATGACCTGCCCGTCGGCGAGGACGTGCAAGATGATGGCGCCGTCGGCCCGCCAGCGCTCGGCGACGTCGAGCTCGCTGTGCTGGTACTGCTCGAGCAGTCGGGGCCCGCCGACCTGAACATGGCGGCCGTCGACGGTGGCCGAGACACCGACGGCGGGCGATGAGGTGAAGTCGCTAGCGGCAACGCGGGTGAGGTGCTGAGTCTGTGCGGCGTGCACGATGGCTTTGCCCAGGGGATGTTCGCTGTCGGTTTCCGCGGCTGCGGCCCAGGCCAATACATCGTCCTCGGAATGGCCGGCGATTGTGTGGACTGCGGTGACGGTGGGTTCGCCTTTGGTCAGGGTGCCGGTCTTGTCGAACAGCACGGTGTCCACGGTGCGCATGCTTTCCAGCGCGAGCCGATCTTTGATCAATACCCCGCCGCGGGCGGCGCGTTCGGTGGCGATGGCCACCACCAGTGGGATGGCCAAGCCCAGTGCGTGCGGGCAGGCGATGACCAGGACGGTGATGGTGCGTACGACCGCGTCGTCGGGATAGCCGAGCACGGTCCAGGCGATGGCGGTCAGTACCGCAGCGCCGAGTGCGAACCAGAACAACCAGCCTGCGGCGGTATCGGCGAGCCGTTGGGCTCGCGACGTCGAGTTCTGGGCGTCGGCGACCAGTCGTCCGATACCGGCCAGGGCGGTGTCGTCGCCGGTGGCGGTGACCTGCACCCGCAGCCCCGAGTCGGTAGCGACGGTCCCGGCGACCACGGCGTCACCGGCGCTGCGGCGCACCGTCTTCGATTCCCCGGTCACCATCGATTCGTCTATCTCGGCGGTGCCGTCGACAATCTTTCCGTCCGCCGGCACGCTGGCGCCGGGGCGCACGATGACGACGTCACCGACCTGCAGTTGCGAGGGCGGCACGGTGACCGTGGTGTCGCCGTCGACGCGTTCAGCTTCGTCGGGTAGCAGCGCCGCCAACGAGTCCAGCGCGGACGTCGTCTGAGCCAGCGACCGCATCTCAATCCAGTGCCCCAACAACATGATCACGATCAACAGGGCCAGTTCCCACCAGAAATCGAGCTGATGGTCCAGCAGTTCCAGGCTCGCACCCCACGACGCCACGAACGCCACCGTGATCGCCAGCGCGATAAGCAGCATCATGCCCGGCGCCCGTGATCGCACCTCACTGACCGCGCCGGTCAGGAACGGCCGGCCGCCCCAGGCGAACATCACGGTGCCCAGAATCGGCGAAATCCATGTCACTGCTTCGCTGTCGGGTAACTCGTATCCGACGAGCATGGCGAACATGTTTGAGAATCCGACCACCGGAATGGCCAGCACCAGCATGATCCAAAACAGGCGCCGGAACTGTCCGACGTGGTCACCATGTCCGGCGTGACCCTGATGCCCGCCGTGTGCACCGTGGTCGCTGTGGCTGTCGTCATGGCCGGCGTGCTCATGCGAGGTGTGCTCCTGCACCGCACCAGCATGGGCGTGCTCGGTGGGTGTCGCGGGTGAGTGCGCCGAGTGGTTGTGCTGTGGAGCGTTCATGGCGTCCATCGTATACCCCCCTGGGGTATTAGTCGAGGTGTGACGATCGGGTGGGTGGGGAAGTGGCTAGGCATGCTGCAGCGGCCGGTGGGTGGGTGCCGATGCGGGTGTGGCCGGCGCCGCCGAGGTGGCGCGGGAGGTGAATCCGCGCAAGCGCAGGCTATTGCTGACCACGAACACACTGGACAACGCCATGGCAGCCCCGGCGAGCATGGGGTTGAGCAGCCCGAGCGCGGCCAGGGGGATAGCAGCGATGTTGTAGGCGAACGCCCAGAACAGATTCATCTTGATGGTCCCCAATGTTTTGCGCGCCAACCGGATCGCGTCGGCCGCCGAGCGCAGATCACCGCGCACCAGGGTGATGTCGGCGGCTTCGATGGCCACGTCGGTCCCGGTACCCATGGCCAGCCCCAGATCGGCCTGAGCGAGGGCGGCGGCATCGTTGACACCGTCGCCGACCATGGCCACTGTTTTGCCCTGCTTTTGCAGGTCGGCAATGACGGCGAGTTTGTCCTGGGGCAGGACCTCGGCGATGACGTCGGTGATACCGACCTGGGCGGCGACGTGGTCGGCGGCGCCTTGATTGTCCCCGGTGAGCAGAATCGGGGTCAGGCCCAGAGCAGTGAACTGGGCGATCGCGGCGGCGCTGGTCGGTTTGATGGTGTCAGCGACCACGAGCACGCCTCGGACGCGGCCATCCCAGGCCACCACGACAGCGGTTTTCCCGATCTGCTCCGCCTCAGTCTTGGCCGCGGCCAGCGTGCCCTCGAGGGGCAGAGACCAGTCGGCGAGCATACTTTCACGGCCCACCAGCACCGCGTGGTCCTCGATGACGCCGTGTACACCTTTGCCGTCCACGCTGGTGAACGACTCCACCGACGGTAGCGGCCCGGTCTGCTCGGCCGCGGCGGCCGCGATGGCCCGGGCAATGGGGTGTTCGGAGGCGTGCTCGAGCGCGCCGGCCAGGCGTAACACATCGTCGGAGGACACCTCGTCGGTGGTGATGATCTCGTGCAGGGTCATCGTTCCAGTGGTCACGGTGCCGGTCTTGTCCAGGACGATGGTGTCCACGGCGCGAGTCGATTCGAGTACCTCGGGGCCTTTGATCAAAATCCCCAGCTGGGCTCCGCGGCCGGTGCCCACCAGCAGTGCGGTGGGGGTGGCTAAGCCCAATGCGCAGGGGCAGGCGATGATCAGCACGGCCACCGCTGCGGTGAATGCGGCGCTGAGGGGGAATCCGGCCCCGATCCAGCCGCCGAGGACCGCGACGGCGATGGCGATGACGATGGGGACGAAGATTCCGGAGATGCGGTCTGCGAGTCGCTGGACTTGCGCTTTGCCTGATTGGGCGTCTTCGACGAGCTGAGCCATTCGCGCCAGTTGGGTGTCGGTTCCCACGCGGGTGGCCCGCACGATGAGGCGGCCGCCGGCGTTGACGGTGGCGCCGGTGACTGGGTCGCCTTCGCTGACTTCGACCGGGAGGGATTCGCCGGTCAGCATGCTCGCATCGACGGCGGAGCGTCCGGTGGTGATGACGCCGTCGGTGGCGATCTTCTCTCCGGGCCGCACCACGAACTCATCGTCCACGTGTAGTTCGGTGATGGGGATGCGGGTTTCGGTGCCGCCGCGTAGGACAGCGACGTCTTTGGCTCCGAGTTCGAGTAGGGCGCGGAGTGCGGCTCCGGCTTGGCGTTTGGAGCGTTTTTCGAAGTAGCGGCCGGCCAGGATGAACATGGTGACTCCGGCGGCGACTTCCAGGTAGATGTTGCCCGCGCCGTCGGAGGGGGAGACGGTCAACTCGAAACCGTGGGTCATTCCGGGTTGGCCCGCCGTGCCCCAGAACAGCGCGTAGATCGACCAGGCCAAGGCTGCGAGGGTGCCGACCGACACCAAGGTGTCCATGGTGGCGGTTCCGTGCCGCAGGTTCGTCCACGCGGCTTTGTGGAAGGGCCAGGCGCCCCACACGATGACCGGTGCAGCCAGGGTGAGCGAGGCCCACTGCCAGTAGGTGAACTGCCACGCTGGAACCATCGCCAGGGCAATGACCGGCACCGTCAACACGACCGAGACCCAGAGCCGCTGGCGCAAGGCGGCCAGCTCGCTGTCGGGGCGGGTGCGCTGATCGCCGCCTTCGGCGCCATCGCTGGTGCGCGCGGTGGGCAGGGCAGCGGTGTAGCCGGCCTGTTCGACGGTGGCGATGAGTGTCGTGGGATCGAGATCGCCGGAGGTGGTGGTGACTTTCGCCTTTTCGGTGGCGTAGTTCACCGTCGCGGTCACCCCGGGCAGTTTGTTGAGCTTGCGTTCGATCCGGTTGGCGCACGACGCGCAGGTCATGCCGCCGATCTCGAGTTCGAGTGCAGCAGGAGTCTGAGGTGCAGGTGCAGGTGCAGTAGCCATGGTGTTCCTTCTGAACGGGGTTGTGCGCGTGGGTCAGTGGCCGCCGTGGGCGTCGGTGGGTGCCGGCGCCGGGGGCGGACTGGCCGTAGGTGCCGAGGGGGTGGAGGCCGCCGGACCGGCGGCGTTCAGGACGAACTCGGCGGTGTGCACCTGCCCGTCGACTTTGAAATCGAAATACAGCAAATACCGGCCAGGGGTGGGTGCGGCGGTCGCGAACTGCACCTGCGGACCCGAGAGCTGTTCTGGGCCAGCAGGTGCTGCGCCTTCGGGATGCACGTGCAGGTAGGCCAGATCCCCCTCGCGCAGGGCCACCAGGTGTCCGTAGGCGCCGAGGTAAGGCTCCAGGGTGGTCACTGGCTGACCGTCGCGGGTGATGCGGGCCGTCACCGTCGAGGTGCTGGCGGAAGTAAGGTCCCCGGTGAGGGTGACCTGGTAGCCGGCCACCTCATCGGTGGAGCTCACCGGCCGTGCCGCCGGCGGAGCAACCTCGCCGGCCACGGTCACTGTGCTGGTCAAGGTGATGTCCGTGTCGGAGGCGGCAGGAACGAAATCAGCGAAAACGCGGTAGCTGCCGGCCGCGGGCCACTGCCACGGCAGCGACCACCGCCCATCGGCGCCCATCGTGGGATGCACGTGGCGGTAGTTGGAGCCATCGGTGGCGACGACAATGGCATGGAGCTGTTTGTCGTGGGAGGTCGCAAATCCGGTGACCGGGCGAGCGTCGGGGCCGATGATGGTGAACGCCAGCTCACCGCTTTCGCCGACACGGTTGGGTGCGGCCAGAGCGGTCAAGGCATAGCCACCGGCAGCGATCGACACGCCGCGTACCGGTGCGGCGGCTCCTGCGGGAGCAGTAGTGGTGGGGGCGTGGGCGGTGTGCTCAGCGGAGGTGGTCCAGTCGCGGGCGACCCGATCAGGTACTACAGCAGCGGCCACGACGAATGCGGCCCCAAAGACTGCCACCAGAGCTGCGCCGTAGAGAGCTAACCGGGTCGCGGTGTTCATCATCATTCTCCTTGTTCACGAAACGGATGAGCGGGGGCAGATACCCGGCGCCGCAGAAACTTCTCACCGGCGCCGGGTACCGCTGTGGTCACTCGGCGACCTGGTACCCCGCCTCGGCCACGGCCGCCTTGACCGCAGCCGGCTCGATCGTGTCGGTGCTGGTGATGGTGACCGCACCGGTGCCCAGATCGACCTCGACATCGGACACCCCAGCCAAGGCGCCGACCTCCTCTCGGACCGAGGACGCGCAATGGCCGCAGGTCATTCCGGTAACGGTGACAGTGGACGTACTCATGACAACCCCTTGCTCTTGTAACTGCAGTGCCGTGCAGGTGGTGACGCACGGAGACCTCATCAAGGCCTACCTACGGTCTACCATACCCCCCTAGGGTATTCAAGGGCGAGGTGTGAGGGTCCACAGGTCGGCGTTGGTGGCGGCGTAGGCAGTGCCGTCGGGTGCGACGGTGATCGCGTCGGGAGCCCCGATCCAGGAATGTTGCAGCCAGGCCCGGCCCTCGAAGCGTTGCCAGGAGTACCCCTCGGCATCGACTGCCCACAGTGTGCTGCCGCTCCCGGCGAGTAGCCCGATGGTGGGTGCGGCGACCTCGGCGAACGAGCGCCCGTCATCGATGCTGTGCCACACCGCGCCTTCGTCGGTGGCCGCCCAGATACCGTCGTCGGTGATCGCCAGGGTGCGTGGAACCAGTTGTGCTCCAGCAGTCCATGTTTCGCCGCCATCATGGGAGACCCGTAGGGGCCCGCCATCGGAGCCGATCAGCAGTCCGTCCGCGGCGGCCAGCACGTGAAAGTCAACCTCTCCAGACAGGGAGCGGTCTTGCCAGCTGCGGCCCCCGTCAGTACTGGCCAGCAGTCCCAGCGGGTTGGGGGCGGTGCTGGACCTACCGGGATGGCCCGAGGCGAAGACCACATCGCTGCCGGGTATTCCGGTCAGGCCCATCAGGTCATCGTCGGAAGTGCCCACCGCGGTGGTCGCCCCGGAGGGATCGATCGCGACCAGCCCGTGGTGGGTTCCGGCCAACAACGTTCGGTCGGCGGACACCTGCAACCCATGCAGGTGTGACACCCCGGGTGAGAGGGCGATGCGCGCGGTGACCTCAGCGCTGGGCTGGGCCCGCTCGGGAGCAGGATCAGCCGAGGTGCACCCGGGCAGCACCAGCATCACCACACTGATGCCGCACGCGGCGGCCACCGTGCGAGGACCCCTCATTGCAGTGCGCTGCCGACGAGCCACTGTTCCCAGGGCACGCTCCAGTCCCCGTTTTGCCAGAGCTCCAGGGGCGGGCCGCCGGTGTTGCGGACTTCCACGATGTCTCCGGGGACCGAGAAGTCGTAGAACCAGCGGGCGTTGTCGGGGTTGAGGTTCAAGCACCCGGCGGACATGTTGGTGTTGCCTTGCTGGGCGATGGTGTCGGTCAATTCGTGCAAGTAGATGCCGTCGTTGCTGATGCGGGTGGCGTAGTTGATCGATTGGCGATACCCCAAGCGCGAGTTCACCGGTAGCCCGTAGGTGGAGGAGTCCATGATGACCGGGTTGGCCTTGTCGAGCACGGTATAGGTGCCCGATTGGGTCCAGAAGTGGATGGTGCGGCCGTTGACGGTCTCGGTGCCCCCGCGGCCCATCGAGGTGGGCATAGTGCGTACCAACTCACCGTTGTTGAACACCGACACCTGTTTGGTGGTGTCGTCAGCGATCGAGACATGGGCATCACCGATGGTGAACGAGGTGCTCACGTCCTCTTGACCGAATAAGTTCTCTCCCAACTGAACTCCGTAGATGTTGGCGCTCACCGACACCGTGGTGCCGGGGGTGTAGTACTCGCGGGGACGCCAGTGCACGCTTCGCTCGTCGACCCAGTTCCAGGACCCGGTCACCGGGGGGTCGGTGCGCACCACCAGCGACCGTTCGGCGGCGGCGCGGTCGCCGATGGGCTCGTCGAACTGGGCCACCACCACGATCCCGACTCCGTAGGTGGCGCCGTCGGTGAGCAGGTTCCCGCCGGTGCTGACAAAGGTCGGTTTGGTCTGCGTGCCTGGGGTGACCGTGGAGAACGAGATGGTGCGTTCGGTGCGCTGGTCCTCGTGCACAGCAGCCGCGGTCAGGGTGTAGGTGCGGCCGTACCCCAGTGGCACAGCTGGCTTCCAGTCCACCCGATCCGGGGTGTAGAAACCGTCGATCTGGGTGCCGGTCTCGTTGGTCAGCACCACCGATTCCAATGTGCCCGCAGAGGTTTGCACCTCCACCCGATCAGTGGGGGTGACGGTGGCGTCGCCGTCGCCGGGCGTGATGGTCAGTTGCGGGGCATCATCGCCCGGCCGGTCGGCCGAGGCGGCTGCCGACGTGCTCGAGGATGGTGTGGACGGGGACGAGGTGCAGGCGGTCAGTGCTGCCACACAGAGCGCCACCACCGCCAGCCCCCACCGGGGAGGGGTTCGCATGAAAACTCCGAAAAGTGATGAGAAAGGGAAGCCAGGCAACGGCTGCGCCCGGGTTGGTAGCGACCAGGACGGTGCTGCTGAAGCCAAGAAAGGGGACACGTGGAACGCCAGACCCCGATCTGGCACCGGCGGTGCCAGACCGGGGCGCTGCGCCAGGCCTACTGCGTTTGCAGCGCCTTCATGGTGTCGATCTCAGTCTGCTGGGTTTGCACGATGGTGCGGGCCAACTGCTTGGCCTGCTCATTCGAGCCGTCCGCGATCTCGGTGTTGGCCATCTCGATGGCACCGGTGTGGTGTTCGATCATCATCGTCAGCCACGCCTGATCGAACTCAGCGCCGTTCTTGGCGGCCAGATCGGTCATGTCCTGCTCAGACATCATCCCGCTCATACCGCCGCTGCCGCCGTGGTCCATACCGCCCATGTCGGCGCCGGTGGTCGGGGCGGGTTTGCCCCACTGCGCCAGCCACTGCTGCAGCTGCGTCATCTCCGGGCCCTGGGCGGACTTGATTGCCGCGGCCAGCTCGATGATCTGCGGGTTGGTGGTGCGCCCTTGCACCAGATCGGCCATCTCCACAGCCTGAGCGTGATGGGGATACATCATCTGCGCGAACATCACATCGGCATCGTTGAACTGTGCGGCGGCCTCGGCCGACGGCGACGGTGCGGCACTGGCCGATGCCGTCGACGACATCGAGTCGCCGCCCATCGAATCCATATCGTGGCCGCCGTCGTCGCTGCAGCCGGCTAGCACCACGGCCGCGGCGACGCCGGCGGCGGATGCAACAACTTTGAGTCGGGTGGTACGGGTCGAAAACATCATCGTCTCCTTGAAAACAAAAGTGGCAGAGCGGAATCTAGAGTCGCGACGCGCCGAGGTAGGCACGTGCGAGTGTCAAACGAACGTGCCGTTGGCACCTCGTCTGTCAGATCCGCAACACCGACAATTTCTCCAAAGATGGCGCCGCCCACGGCGGCGCACGCGAGGCATACCCGCCCATCACCAGCGCCCACGCGGCCGAGCAACTCTCATTTTCTCGTAGATCCAGAAGACGGCGCACCACAATCAACGCGGTCGCGATCGTGATGACGGCCATGCACATCGCCATCCCAACATGCGGCGAACAGCCGTCACTGCACCCCATCTCGAGCACAACACCCGACCCGGCCATCACCGCGGCGGCCAGCTCGTTGGTCTCGGCGTGGTGACCGACGTCGGGGTGTAAAGCGGAGACCGCCGTGGGACCAGCGGCACTATGTCCGCTGGGGGGATGCACCATCGGTACCGAATGCATCAGCAACACACCCAGCAGCACCCCGAACGCGGCGCACGTCATCACCGCCGCGGTCAGCCACCCGCCCTGGCGGGGGCGCGCAGAAAACCCGGCGATGGACCCGCCGTCAAGGCGCGGCAACACTGGCATATGCACCCCCGTCCGTTCTTTGTCTCGCTAGCTCTTTACCCCTGGGAGGTATCACCCGATGGTAGATCACGATCAGATCGGCAGCTGGACACTGGATAGAACAAACCCCGTCTACAACATGTCGACTATGACGGGCCGCGGCGGAGTGAAGACTCGCACGGTGGGGGCCATCCCCCGCATGTCGAACATAGGTTCGATACTATCTCAGGAGGCGCGGGCCGATGAGGTGTGAAAAGCCTGGGTGCCTCTGTGTCTGTCAAGCGATGAAGCGTTCGAATTCTGTTGGTACGAACAGTTTGGTTGGCATCTGCGCTAGTGGCAGCATGAGGGGTCGAGGACCTGGCGAAGTGCTTGCAGAGCGTCGGTGTGGGCGCTGTAGTAGACGTTCATGCCTCGGCGTTCGGGGTGGACCATGCCGGCTTTTTTGAGTTGGCCGAGGTGGTGGCTGACCGTCGGTTCGGACAGGCCGACGGCGACCGCTAGGTCGCAGGTGCACACTTCTCCTGCGGCGTCGGTGAGCAGGATCGACATCAGTTTGATCCGCACTGGATCGGCAAGGGCTTTGAGCCGTAACGCCACTTCCAGGGCTGCGGCATCATCCATCGGTGATGCCGAGACTGGGGCACAGCAGATGGGCGCGGTCATGTCGATCACCGGCAGTGTCTTGGGCATAACTCAATCCTACCCACGCTATTGACATATGTCGAAGAGGTCGGCACTCTTGGTCCCGACGGTAGTTTGATGTATGTCTCACAGGTGGAGGAAGTTATGTCCCGTATGCAGTTGGCACTCAACGTCGACGATCTGGAGCAAGCGGTCGAGTTTTACTCGAAGCTGTTCAATGTTGCTCCGGCCAAACGTAAGCCGGGCTATGCGAACTTCGCGGTGACCGAGCCGCCGCTGAAGCTGGTGCTGTTGGAGAACCCCGGTAAGGGTGGAACGATCAACCATCTCGGTGTGGAGGTGGAGTCGAGCGACAAGGTGCACGCCGAAATCGCGCGCCTGAGTGGCGAGGGTTTGTTCACCGAGGAAGAGATCAACGCGACCTGTTGCTTCGCCACCCAAGACAAGGTGTGGGTGACCGGCCCGGCAGGAGAGAAGTGGGAGGTCTACACCGTCCTAGCCGACTCGGAGACCTTCGGCACCAGCCCACAGTTGCTGGCCGACAACAATACTCAGGTAGACGGCGACGAGTCGCCGTCTACGTGCTGCGGTACCTCCCAGACTGCGCAGGTCAGCGCCGCCTCCAACTAGAGCACTGTCAGCTGGCGTTCAACCAACCTGTGGCGGGCACCGGTGTGGTTGCCCGCCACTCGTGCTCAGCCTGGGTCTGGAAGTCAGGTGGTGAGGCGGGTGTGTAGGTCGGCGACTCGTGCAGCGATGTCATCGCGGACCAGGCGCATCCGTTCGATTCCGTCGATGCCGCGTTCGGAGGGTTCGTCGGTGTCCCAATTTTCGTAGCGGGGTCCGGCGACGACGGGGGGTTTGGCTTCGCGGCCGAGAGTGACCACGACATCCATGTGTGCCAGCAGATCATCATCGATGGCGCGGGGTGTGTTGGCGGAGATGTCTACACCGACTTCGAGGAGCGATTGGGCCGAGAGTGCGTTGATGGCCGACCCGGGAGCGGTGCCCGCGGAATAGACGTCGACCGAGTTGCCGGCGACCTTGCTCATCAGGCCGGCCGCCATTTGCGACTTGCCGCCGTTCTTGACGCAGACAAACAGAACACGAGGAGTCGAACTCATGATGGCAGGCAATCCTTTTCGTTCGGTGGAGCGCTTGGGTCTGGTGGTCAGTAGCGAATTGGTGTTGGAGTGCGCGCCGTCGATGCTGCTAGGGCCTGTAGGGCGCTGACGCCGACGGGTTCGGTGGGCAGCATGGGGATCACGGCAACACGGTGGTGGGCGTCGGTGATGGCCGTAATTTCGTCGAGTTCGGCGTCTGCCCTGCGGGCTAGGAGCGGTGAGGTGGGGTGTGCGGCGGCCAATGAGTTGTTGATGACCCAGGCCCATGGGGTGATGCCGGCGCGTTGCAGGTCCTGCTGCAGGCCTTCGGCTTCCAGGCGCGGGGTGGTCTCGGGGAGCGTCACGACTAGTACTTTGGTGTTGTCGGGACTCTGTAACCGCATCATCGGGGTGGTGAACGAGGCGTTCTCACCCATCTGCCGGGTGATCTCACGGTGGTAGGAGCCGGTCGCATCGAGCAGCAGCAGGGTGTGCCCGGTGGGTGCGGTATCGACGACCACGAAGGTGCGTCGCGATTGGTTGATGACCCGGGAGAAGGCTTGAAAGACAGCGACTTCCTCGGTGCACGGTGACCGCAGATCCTCGGCCAAGGTGGCGCGGCCCTGCTCGTCGAGGTGGGCGCCTTTGGTGGCCAGCACCCGCTGGCGGTACTGCTCGGTCGCCTCGGCGGGATCGATGCGTGAGACGGTCAGGTTGTCGAGATCCTCGGTGAGGGTGTCGGTGAGGTGGGCGGCGGGGTCGGTGGTCGTCAGGTGCACCTGGTGGCCGCGGCCGGCCAGAGCGACTGCGACCGCTGCGGCGATCGTGGTTTTGCCGACACCACCTTTGCCCATGCACATAATGAGCCCGTGGCCCTGGGGTTCGAGGTCGTCGATCAGCGCTGCTAGCGGGGCATCATCGATGCCGGCAGTGATTTCCGGTTCTGTACCGATGTGGCGATCAGTGGCGGTCGGAGCAAGCAGACTTGCCAGCGCGTCGAGGCCGACGATGTTGGTGGGTTTGAGGTCGATATGGTCGACCGGCAATGCCCGGAGCTCACGGGGCAGATCGGCGATGGCTTGTTGGTCTCGGTCGTAGATGGCTTGTGCGAGTGGGTCATCGGTGTCCGGGCGTGGCAGGACGCCGTTGATGACGACGTGTTGGGTGGTCAGTCCGATGGCCGCGAGTTCGGTGTGAGTGCGGGCGATCTCGGCCAGAGTGGAGTGCTGGGCGCGGGCAACGAGGACGAGGCGGGTGCGGGCCGGGTCCGCCAACGCGGCGACCGCACCTGCGTACATGGCGCGTTGTTTGTCCAGCCCGGACAGTGGTCCCAGGCAGGAGGGGTTACCTTTGCCGGCGGTGAGGAAGTCGGTCCATGATCCGGGTAGTTGCAGCAGGCGGATGGTGTGTCCGGTGGGTGCGGTGTCGAACAGCACGTGGTCGAACCCGGCCAAGGTGTTGTCGTCGTCGGTGAGCAGGGTGGTGAACTCATTGAACGAGGCGATTTCAGTGGTGCACGAACCGGAGAGCTGTTCGGTGATGGTGGCGAGGTCGGCCTCGGGGAGCAGGCCGCGGACTGGTCCGATGATGCGTTCTCGGTAGGCGGCGGCAGCTTGTTCGGGATCGATTTCCAGCGCCGAAAGGCCCGGCACGGCAGGGATTGTGGTGATGGTGTTGCCGATCGTGAGTCCGAACACCTGGCCGACGTTGGAGGCCGGATCGGTGCTCACGAGCAACACATTCTGGCCGGCGGCGGCCAGGGTGATCGCCGAAGCGCACGCGATGGAGGTTTTCCCGACACCGCCTTTGCCCGTGAAGAACAGAAAGCGGGGTGCCTGGTCGAGGAATGTGGGGGAAGGCACGGTCAGCAGCAACCGCTCGCAGCGGCGGCGCCGGGAGCGCAGCCTCCGCTGGTGTCGGTGAGGGTGAGCAGTCCGGCACCTGCGGCCGGTGCGGTCGCGGGAGTGTCGACAGGGGCGGTGAGCCCGGCCCAGGAGGCCAGCTGATCGCGGGTGGGGTAGCGGCCGGTCATCGCGGTGACACCGTCCACCAGCACCAGCGGCAGGCCTTGGGATCCGGACAACTGCAAAAATGCGGTGACCGGTTCGCGTTCGGCGAAGGCCATGGGTTCGCTGGCCAGATTGAATCGGGCGATGTCGGCGCCCTGGGTGCGGAGCCAGTCCAGGTCGGCGGTGAAGGTGATCAGGGCTTGATCGACGTCGTCGCCGCACACACCGGTGGCACAGCACAGTGCCGGTTCGAAGATCTCAATTGTCATGTAGTGCACGCTTTCTACAGGTTGATCAGGCGGTGGTGGCGACGGGCTGGTCGGCAGCAGCGAGGGTGTTGGTGGTGATGTCGCCGCGGTCGGCGAGCCAGCGTTCGGCGTCGATGGCTGCCGCACAACCGGTCCCGGCGGCGGTGATTGCTTGCCGGTAGGTGTGATCGACCAGATCGCCGGCGGCGAACACCCCATCGCTCGAGGTGGCGGTGGTGGGGGACTGCACTTTCACGTAGCCGGCGTCATCGAGGTCAACCTGTCCGGTGACCAGGGCGCTGCGCGGGTCGTGCCCGATGGCCACGAACATCCCGGTCGCCGCGAGGGTGGTGTGTTCACCGGTGATGGTGTCGCGGACAACGAGTCCGGTGACACTGCCCTCGCCGAGGACCTCGATGGGTGCGGCGTTGGTGACAAACCGGATCTTGGGGTTGGCTCTGGCGCGTTCGAGCATGATCCGCGACGCCCGGAACTCGGTACGGCGGTGGACCAGAGTGACGCTGCGGGCGAACCGGGTCAAGAAAGTGGCCTCTTCCATCGCCGAATCACCGCCGCCGACGACCACGATGTCCTGGTCCCGGAAGAAGAACCCATCACAGGTCGCACACGCGCTCACCCCACGGCCGAGGAGTTCCTGTTCCCCAGGAATGTTCAGGTAGCGCGCTGCGGCGCCCATCGCCAGGATCACCGCATGAGCGTGGTAGGCCATCCCGCCGACGTGCACTGTTTTGATCGGCCCAGCGAGCTCGAGCTGGTCGACGTCTTCGGTGCGGATGTCGGCACCGAAACGTGTTGCCTGCTCGCGCATCTCATCCATCAACTCCGGGCCCGTGATGCCACTGCGGAACCCGGGGAAGTTCTCTACCTCGGTGGTGGTCATCAAAGCGCCGCCGAACTGGCTGCCCTCGAACAGCAGCGGTGCCAGTTCGGCGCGGGCGGCGTAGATACCGGCGGTGTAGCCGGCGGGCCCAGAACCCACGATGATCAGTTCGTGCACGGTGTCGGTCATAGCTCTCCTGGTCTAACAACGAGCAGATCAGTGGGCGGCGGACGCGGAGGTGAGTTCGTCGACGAGCGCTTGCACGCGGACTTTGATTTCGTCGCGAATCGGCCGAACCGCTTCCACGCCTTGACCGGCGGGGTCGTCGAGGACCCAGTCCCGGTAGCTTTTGCCGGGGAAGATTGGGCAGCTGTCCCCGCATCCCATGGTGATCACTACATCAGAGGCCTGCACCGCGTCGGTGGTGAGGATCTTCGGTGTTTGGGCGGTGATGTCGATACCCACCTCGGCCATCGCCTCGACAGCGGCCGGGTTGATGGTGTCGGCGGGGGCGCTGCCCGCGGAGCGGACCTCGATCGCATCGCCAGCCAGGTGGGACAGGAAACCGGCGGCCATCTGCGAGCGGCCGGCGTTGTGGACACAGACGAACAACACGCTGGGAGTGGTGGTCATGGGAGTCGAGATCCTTTCATCAAAGCGAGAAGACGGTAGTGGGGGAGGTTAGGCGGGCACGGGAGTGGTCAACTCGCGCAACAACTCCTGGACTCGGGTGTCGAGGTCGTCACGAATAGCGCGCACCACATCGAGGGATTGGCCTTGCGGGTCGTCCAGGGTCCAGTCGAGGTAGCGTTTGCCTGGGTAGATCGCGCAGGCATCGCCGCAGCCCATCGACACGACCACATCGGCGGCGGCCACAACATCGTCGGTCAGCGGTTTGGGGTACTCAGCTCCCAAATCCAAACCGCTCTCGGCCATCGCTTCGATGACCATCGGGTTGATGGCATTGACCGGTGCCGACCCGGCTGAGCGCACATGCACCCGGCCCTGGCCGTAATGGTTGAGAAGTGCTGCGGCCATTTGTGATCGGCCGGCGTTGTGCACGCAGATGAACAACACCTCAGGCACATCTTTGGGCGCCTCACCCTGGGATTGGGCCAGCGCGGTGAGCCGGTCGGCGGCAAACCGGCCGGCCAAGGTCGGCAGGTGGTTGTGGATCGTGGAAGTGCGCCGCAGCGCAGTGTAGGACTCGAACACGTAGCGCTCCACCGTTTGCGGGGAGAACACACCCTCGTACTTCTCAGACAGAACCGCAGCAGTGCGCGACAGCAGCGCTTGGGGCATCAACAGTTCGGGTTGAGCGCGGTGTTCAGACATCAGGACTCCTTGGTCACAGACGAGACGGCGGTGGGGGCGGGGGTGAAGCGTTTACGCAGGGCGAGTGAGACGTACACCAGGCCAACGAGCACCGGGACCTCGATCAACGGGCCGACCACCCCGGCTAATGCTTGTCCGGAGGTGACGCCGTAGGTGGCGATAGCCACAGCGATCGCGAGTTCAAAGTTGTTGCCTGCGGCGGTGAACGCGAGGGTGGTGGTGCGTTCGTAGCCCAACCCCAATGCCGCGCCCAGGGCGTAGCCGCCGCCCCACATGATGGCGAAGTAGGCCAGCAGCGGGAGCGCGATCCGCACCACGTCCCACGGCTTGGAGGTGATCTGGTCGCCTTGCAAGGCGAAGAGGATGACGATGGTGAACAGCAACCCGTACAGCGCCCACGGGCCGATCTTCGGCAAGAACTTGTCCTCATACCAGGTGCGGCCCTTGGCTTTTTCGCCGTAGCGGCGGGTCAAGAACCCGGCGAGCAACGGGATACCGAGGAAGATCAATACTGATTTGGCGATCTGCCAGGGGGAGGCGTCGATGGTGGTTTGTTCCAGGCCGAGCCAGCCGGGTAGCACCGACAGGTAGAACCAGCCCAAGATCGCGAACATGATCACCTGGAATACCGAGTTGATCGCGACCAGCACTGCCGCGGCTTCGCGGTCACCGCAGGCCAGGTCGTTCCAGATGATGACCATCGCGATGCAGCGGGCCAGGCCGACGATGATCAGGCCGGTCCGGTACTCGGGTAGGTCGGGCAACATGAGCCAGGCCAATGCGAACATCAGTGCCGGTCCCAGCACCCAGTTCAACACCAGCGAGCCGATCAGCAGCTTGCGGTCACCGGTGACGGTGTCGAGGCGGTCGTACCGCACTTTCGCCAAGACCGGGTACATCATGATCAGCAGTCCGATCGCGATGGGCAGGGAGATGCCATCGATCTCGACCGCGCTCACCACATCGTCCAGGCCCGGAATCATTCGGCCCAACAGTAGGCCGGCGACCATCGCCACTCCGATCCATACCGGCAGGAACCGATCCAGGGTCGACAGTTTGCCGACCACGGCCGGGTGCTCGGCGGTGCTCTGGCTCATGCGTCGACCTCCGCCTGGGTCTCGGCCGGCACCGTCATGGTGCTCTCCACCAGGAGCACCGCCGACAGTTGCTGCAGCGCCGAGGGGATCACCCAGTAATAAACCCACGTGCCTCGGCGTTCGCAGTCGAGCAGACCGGCCGAGCGCAGCACCTTGAGGTGATGGGAGATCGTGGGCTGGGACAGGTCGAACGAGTCGGAGAGATCGCAGACGCACGCCTCACCGCCCGCGTGACTGGCGATCAGGCTCAGCATCCGCAACCGGACCGGATCGGCCAACGATTTGAACATCCGCGCCAGATCAGCGGCCCAATCCTCGGTCAACGGCTCACGCACCAGCGGAGAACAGCACGCACCGCCCTCAGATCCCTCTTGTATCGACATACTTCAATATTGACAGGTGTCGATATACGCTGCAAACCAACAACAGGTGAACGCTGCAGCGAGCTGCCCGGGCACGGGCGGGCATCGCCCTCGGAGGAAGCCGCAGGTGCAGACTCGCCCAGCCGCAGCGACAAGTTATCCACAGAAACTGTGCAACACTGATGACGCGCTAGAACTATGCGCACAACCGGCCACTGGCCGGTTTTTTTGTGCCCGCTGACCGTCTGGCCAGCATCGGGCCATCACCCTGTCACGCATCGCCGACCGGCACGCCCTCGTGGTGGCTGGTCTCGTCGGCGTGCGCGGCGCACCTCACCTAAGGGGTAACCAAATGTTCGGAGACGTCTCTGCGTTCTGCGTCCTGGGACTGATCGCTCTCACTCTGCTCGGGGTGGGTGTTCTTCCGCTGCTCTACCTCGTGGTCCTCGGTGGCCGCGAAGCACCGGTGCGACGCGTCGAGCGCTTGCTCAAAGCCCTCGCTGTGCCGGTGCGGGCCTGGCGCCGGAAGTAACACCTATATCCCTGCCATGGAGACGCTGATGTCGCCGTAAGGCGCCGCGCACCCACTGGTTGCGCGCCCTCCAACCCCCTGGGCGTTCTTGCAAGCCCCGTGGTCGAACCCAATTCGACGCACGGGGCTTTTTCATGCCCAAAATAGGTCGCCACGGGTTCTTATTCATGCGCACACCCCAGCTAGCGAACCCATGTTCGAACGCCTAGTACGCTCTAGGCGAGCGGGGACCTGGCGCACTCACATCGATTCGGGGTACGCGGGAAGCAGGTCCCCGCCCCTTCGCCGCCACACCGGAATAGCCGTCGCAGGCGGGTGTTGCGCCGCGACGACCGGGGATCTGTCGAGGTTTACATCGCTGGGCTTTCGAGTTGCTGGAGTGCTTGCCATCGTCGGTGGTCGTCGCACATGGTGCGCCAGAGTTTCTTTGCGACTTGGCGTTTGAGGCAGCGCATGGCTGACCGGCGGGTCATCCCGGCGTCCATTTTGGAGTGCAGGTAGGTGTAGCCGGGACTGTTGGCGTTGATGCTCTGGCACACGGCGATGATGTGGATCGCTGAGTTCAGTGTGCGGTCGCCGTCACGGGAGAGGCGGTGGCGGCTGGTGTCGGCGGAGGCGACCTGAACGGGGGCGGTACCGGTGTAGGTGGCGAACGCCGATTCGGACTGAAACCGGAATGGGTTGCCAGTGCGGGCGATGATGCGGCCAGCGGTGACGGGACCGCAGCCGAAGATGGTGGTCAGGGTTGATCCGCAGTCGGCTAGCGCATGCTCGGTACGTTCGGTGATGTCGGAGATCTGGACCGTGCACCGCCGGGCATCCCCGACCAGCTCGAGGCCGATCGCACGTCGCACACCGTCAGCAGCGGTGCGGGCCTCAAACGTCCGGAGAAGATGGAACGCCTTCTCCGAGTCGAGATTCTTTGCGGCGCCGCCAGGTAAAAGCTGACGCAGGATCGCGTGAAGTTGATTGATCAGCCGATTCTTGGTGTGCAGCAGGTTGCGGCGGCGTTCATCGAGACCCGTAACACGCTGGTGTAGTCCTCGGCATAGATCGGCCGGCCCTCACCCTGCAGGACCGCGACACAGGCCGCGGCCGCGGCGTCAATGCGATCGTTCTTGCGGCGACCGCCCCTGGAGAGCTGTCGGACACGGGCGGTCGCGGTGGACGGGACATCGACGACCGACTCACCCTGTTCAAGCAACCACAACGACAAATGATGGCCGAGGCCTTTGCCGTTCTCCACCGCCCACCGACGCTCAGGCCACCGACCCGCCCACTCAATCAGGTTTTGGTAGTCCGAGAGAGTGGACTGGATGCGCAACGACCCGAGGTCGACGTTGGTGGCGGGGTCGACGGCGGTGGCGGTGTGGGAGGACTTGTGCGGATCGATACCGATGACGATCATGGGTTCCTTTCGGTGAGCGGTATTGAGATGGGAATCCCCGGTCGGCACTCCGACTTTTAGCGCACCCGTGGCGTGATGCGTTCATGCCTCTGTTGAGCCAGACCAAAGACGGAGAACGCAGAGGAAGGCACACCCAGGCCAAGCCAGCCCCTCAATGACACGCCGGCAGGGCGGCACGAAGCATCCGAGCCACCCCCTGCGCTCTCCTGCGCCAGGCTACGAACCCGCCGGTTCGAACACCACGACGTACTTCAATCCAAGTCGGAAGCATCGGCCTGCGCCGGCCACTTGTTCCGCCCGCTCCCGCCGGGCGCCGACCGCCAGCCCCAACGGTCGGCAGCGGAAGAGCAGACGCAGGGGATCCAGGATCGGGCCCGCAGACAGGGCCACAACCTCCCTTAATGATCGCCGGGCCACCCGACTGAGGATGCGGGTATGTCCCGCAGTCCTTTCCAGCTGGGATGGCGCGCAGGTGGCCGGTGAACTCGCGGTACTCGATATCGCCGACGTAGACGGCCCTGACCCACCGCATCGACGAGCCGGCATCGGCCGTGAGCGGCTGGGTGAATGGTGGGGTCGGTTGCTCGATCGCCTCGAGCTGCACGCGCAGAATGCGCCGGTCTTTGGCGCTGAACCCGGTACCCACATGCCCGATGTGGCACAGGTCGCCGGCAGGGTTGCGGGCGCCGAGAACCAGCGCCCGGAGCCCACCGCGTGGACCGGGATCCCAACCGCACACCACCACCGATGTTGTCCTCCGCAACGGCGATTTGATCCAAGACGAAGAGCGCCTACCAGTGTGGTAGGTCGAGGTAAGGCGTTTGGCGACAATGCCTTCTAGGCCGTGCTCGCGGGCGATGTCGAGCATCACCTGATCGTCAACATCAATCCAGTACGGTGGGGCTTGCACCGACGTGTCCGCCAACGCCAGCCCGTCGAGAAGGGCGCGGCGCTCGAGATAGGGCAGGGCAGTGTTGTCCTGGCCGTCTAGGGCGAGGATGTCGAAGGCGTAGAACGTCGCCGGGACCATCCGCAGGGCCTATCGGCTGGGTTTGGGAATCCGCAGCCGTCGCTGTAGTCGGCTGAACGAGGGCCGCCCGGCCGCATTGAGTACGACGATCTCGCCATCGAGAATCGCCTGCCGGCCGCCCAACGCCGGCGGGCACACCAGCAACGATCTCGGGGAAGTGGGAAGAAAAGTTGTTGCGGTGCCTACCTACTCCACACATACGTTCTCGCAGAACCGGTTTCGACCAGCGCGCGAGCCCCATCCCCACTTGAACTCGAACGCCCATCCCTCGCCAGATGGGGCTTCGCCCAGGGTGGCGAGCATCGGATCCGGAACAGGCGGCACCCGTTCAGGATGCCCACGCGGCATTCACGTCACACGTACTGCGGTCACGATGTCGCCGCCGGCGGGGAAGTGCGCAATGACAGGTGCTGGCGCGACACTCGCAAACACGCCGGGTGCCTTGCCTTCGAATCAGTGCTGGGCACGACGCCATAGGGGTGCAAATCAGTGGTTGATGACAGGATCCGGTCGTCGAACGCTCCTACGATGGTGACGGTGTGCCGAACCGGGTACACCGAGCCGAGCACAGGAGTTCATTTTCATGGGTGGAATTGCCGACAAGTTCGACAATGCGTACGAGGAAAAGCCGATCAGTGAGCTCGCTGACGCCCCCGTTGAGGCACTGCAGGGTGTGAGCCCGGGCGATGCCCAGCACCTCAAAGAGGCGTTCAACATCAAGACCGTGCGCGATCTGGGCACCAACAAGTACTTCCTCTGGGCCCAGGCAGTCGCCAAACTCGCCGACTAGCCAACCCCGACAGCGAAAGCCGCGACCCTCCACCAGGGTCGCGGCTTTCTGCGTGTCGGTATTTAAAGAGTTGCGGGCCTGGTCGGTCGAGGTCAGGTTCCGCAGGCAGTCGCTGTCGAGGTTGCCGCCGGGATGTTGCGTAACCGGATTGGCCCGGAAACCCCGCTGATTTCGCGTGAGCACTGTTTGCTGTTGAGGCTGCGCAATGACTAAGTGCTGGTTAGGTGACTTAGACAGGGGCCGTCGAGTGGGACGAGGGGCGTTTTGAGTGCAGACGACGCAACAGATCACCGCGTTGATCCGAGAGTTGCAGTCCCACTTTCCTTCCTCGCTAGATGCCCTTGAGGAAATGATCGGCGAGTTTGCGCAGACTATGCCTGGAGAGTGTGCCTGGTACTTTTGCCGTGTCCCGCAAGGGTTCGGTGACAATTCACCAGTTGCATAAGTGTAGGACAGGGAGAACGTTTCACCACTTATTGCACGTCTGGTGACCAGCGCTAGTCGCGGCCTATGCGACGGATACCGAGCAGCAAGATGGTGAGTATGACGGCACCTACAGTCGCTGCCCAGGCCCAGTTGTGTAGGTGTGGCCAGCCGGGGTCGGTGATGTTGGGTGGGTGTGGCTGGCGGGTGTGGACGACGTCGGTGGCGTACGGGGCGGAGAGAACCAGACCCAAGGTAAACGCGATTGTTGCCCCGGAGGCGACGACGAGTACGGAAAACCAGTGGGGCAGGCGTGTGGTGTGAGCCATGACGGGTGGGCAGGCCTTTGGTCGTGGAGCGAACGCGAATTGCCGAGGCTGCTTTCCAAGGGTGAGGAAAGCGAGACTTGTTTAGGAGCGCACTAGCCGGGCGATTGCATCGGAGGCTTCTTTGAGTTTGAGGTCGGCCTGCGCACCACCTGTCTTAGCGGCGTCGACGACGCAGTGTTTGAGGTGGTCGTCGAGCAGGCCGATGGCGACGCCTTCGAGCGCTTTGGTCAGCGCGGAGATCTGGGTGAGGATGTCGATGCAGTATTGCTCTTCATCGACCATGCGGTGCAGCCCTCGGGCTTGGCCCTCGATGCGTTTGAGGCGAGCGAGGTACTTCTTCTTGTCGTCAATGTATCCGTGGGGGGCAGGGTGATCCCCGTCGTGGGTGGGGGTTTTGGCAGCCATGTGAGTCCTTCGTTGTCGGGCGTGTGCATTGTAGGTGGCTACCGGCTGCCTGCGGTGGTCGCGCTGATCTCCGGTCGCAGGTCCAGTCGCCGCAACAGCTGGGCGTTGAGCGCCACGACCACCGTGGACGCCGACATCAAGATTGCGCCGACGGACATGGGCAAGACGAAACCGATACTGGCAAGTACCCCGGCAGCAAGGGGAACCGAAATCAGGTTGTAACCGGCGGCCCACCAGAGGTTCTGCTTCATTTTTCGGTAGCTCGCCCGCGACAGCTCGATGACCGATAGTACCGACCTGGGGTCGTCGCTGGCCAAGATGACGCCGGCTGAGCCGATTGCGACGTCGGTGCCGGCGCCGATGGCGATGCCGACGTCGGCTTGGGCGAGTGCGGGGGCGTCGTTGACGCCGTCACCGACCATGGCTGTCTTTCGTCCCTCGCTTTGGAGCGCTTTGACTTTGGAGGCCTTGTCTTCTGGGCGGACGCCGGCGAACACGCGGTCAATACCGAGTTCGGCGGCCACCGACTGGGCCACAGCGTGCGCGTCACCGGTGATCATGACCACTTGCACGCCGAGTTTGTGGAGCGCGGCGACGGCTTCACGCGATTCGCTGCGTATTTCATCGGCTAATTTCAGTGCTCCGATCGGGTTTCCGTCGGCCAACACATGAAGGATGATGGCACCGTCGGTTCGCCAGGTGTCGGCGATGTCGAGTTCAGCAAGGTGGTACTGCTCCAGCAGCCGTGGGCCACCGACTTGAATGCGGCGTCCGTCCACGAGTGCCGATACACCCACTGCCGGTGACGAACTGAACTCGCGGGCCCTGCTCAGAGATAGAGCACGCGTGCGGGCTGCGTGCACGATCGCTCTACCCAGCGGGTGTTCACTGTCGGCTTCGGCCGCGGCCGCGGCCGCAAGCACCTCATCTTCGGTGTGGCCTGCTGTGGTGTGCACGGCAGTCACGGTGGGTTCACCTTTGGTGAGGGTGCCGGTCTTGTCGAACAACACGGTGTCCACGGTGCGCATACTCTCCAGCGCGAGGCGGTCTTTGATCAACACACCACCGCGGGCAGCGCGCTCGGTCGCGATGGCCACCACCAGCGGGATCGCCAATCCCAGTGCGTGAGGGCAAGCGATGACCAGGACGGTGATGGTGCGCACGACCGCGTCATCCGGATAGCCAAGTACTGTCCAAACAATGGCGGTCAGTACCGCTGCACCCAGGGCGAACCAAAACAGCCAGGCAGCGGCGGTGTCGGCGAGCCGTTGGGCCCGAGACGACGAGTTCTGAGCTTCAGAGACCAACCGTTGGATACCGGCCAGTGCGGTGTCGTCACCGGTGGCGGTAACCTGCACGCGCACACCCGAGTCGGTAGCGACAGTGCCAGCAACGACCATGTCGTTGACGTTGCGGCGCACCGTTTTTGATTCACCGGTCACCATCGACTCATCCATCTCGGCAGTGCCCTCGACGATCTTTCCGTCTGCGGGCACACTTGCCCCTGGACGGACGATGACCACGTCGCCGACCTGTAGCTGTGCAGGTGAGACGGTGACTATGTTGTCGCCGTCGATACGCTCGGCCTCATCGGGCAACAGAGCGGCCAGCGAGTCCAGCGCGGAAGTGGTTTGGGCCAGCGACCGCATTTCGATCCAGTGCCCCAACAACATGATCACGATCAGCAGGGCCAGTTCCCACCAGAAATCGAGTTGGTGGTCGAGCAGTCCAATGCTTGCGCCCCACGACGCCACGAACGCCACCGTGATCGCCAGTCCGATGAGGAGCATCATGCCTGGAGTCCGTGATCGCACCTCGCTGGCTGCGCCGACCAGGAAGGGGCGGCCGCCCCAGGCGAACATCACCGTACCCAGAATCGGCGAGATCCACGACACTGCTCCAGAGTCGGGCACGTCGTAGCCCACCAGCATGGCGAACATGCTCGAAAAACCGACGACAGGGATGGCCAGCAGCAGCATGATCCAGAACAGGCGCCGGAACTGGCCCACATGGTCACCATGCCCGGCGTGGCCCTGATGGCCGCTGTGGTCATCAGTGTGGCCCTGATGGTCACCCGCGTTATGGCCAGGGTGCTCATGGTCGGTATGACCGTGCATCCCACGAGCTTCGGCGTCCTCGGCATGGCCGGGGCTCGATACGGGCGGGTGTGCCCCGGTCGATGCCGGTGTGGGCATCGACTGGCCCTGGTGGTGGTGATGAGAAGCGTTCATAACTACCATCCTATACCCCCCAGGGGTATTAGTCGAGGGTGAAGCTGTTGGTGGGTGGGTGGTCAGGCGTGCTGCAGCGACCGGGCCGGTGCGTCGGGCGTGAGCGAGGGGGTCGAGGTGGCCTGGGAGGTGAACGTGCGTAGTCGCAAGCTATTGCTGACCACGAACACACTGGAAAAGGCCATCGCGGCACCGGCAAGCATGGGGTTGAGCAACCCAAGAGCGGCCAGGGGTATTGCGGCAATGTTGTAGGCGAATGCCCAGAACAAGTTCATCTTGATGGTCCGTAGGGTTCTGCGGGCCAACCGGATGGCGTCTGCGGCCGAGCGCAGATCGCCACGTACCAAGGTGATGTCGGCGGCTTCGATGGCCACGTCTGTGCCGGTACCCATCGCTAGGCCCAGATCGGCCTGGGCAAGGGCGGCAGCGTCATTGACCCCATCGCCCACCATGGCCACTGTTTTGCCCTTTTTCTGCAGGTCGGCGATGACGGTGAGTTTGTCCTGGGGCAGGACCTCGGCGATGACCTCGGTGATACCGACCTGGGCGGCGACATGATCGGCGGCGGCGCGGTTGTCCCCGGTCAGCAGGATCGGGGTCAGGCCCAGGGCAGTGAACTGCGCGATCGCGGCGGCGCTGGTCGGCTTCACCGTGTCGGCGACCACCAGCACACCTTGCACGTGCCCATCCCAGGCGACGACCACCGCAGTTTGGCCGGTCTGCTCGGCGGCAGACTTGGCTGCGGACAGGGTGTCGTCGAGATGAAGGGACCAGTCGGCAAGCAAGCTCTCACGGCCCACCAGTACAGCGTGACCGTCGATGACACCGTGCACGCCTTTGCCGTCCACGCTGGTGAACGACTCCACCGACGGCAGCGGTCCGGCTTGGTCGGCCGCGGCGGCGATGGCCCGGGCGATCGGGTGTTCGGAGGCGTGCTCGAGCGCGCCGGCCAGACGCAAGACATCGTCGGAAGAGACATCGGGGGCGGTGACGATGTCGTGCAGGGTCATCGTTCCAGTGGTCACCGTGCCGGTTTTGTCCAGGACGATGGTGTCCACAGCGCGGATCGATTCGAGTACTTCGGGCCCTTTGATGAGGATTCCCAGTTGCGCGCCGCGGCCGGTGCCCACCAGCAATGCGGTCGGAGTGGCTAACCCCAGCGCACAGGGGCAGGCGATGATCAGCACCGCTACGGCGGCGGTGAAGGCGGCGCTGAGCGGGAACCCGGCACCGATCCAGCCTCCTAGAACGGCGACTGCGATAGCGATGACGATGGGGACGAAGATCCCGGAAATGCGATCAGCGAGTCGCTGGACTTGGGCTTTGCCTGATTGGGCGTCTTCGACGAGTTGGGCCATTCGCGCCAACTGGGTATCGGAGCCCACACGGGTGGCCCGCACGATGAGCCGGCCGCCGGCGTTGACGGTGGCACCGGTGACCGCATCACCTTCGCTGACTTCCACCGGCAGTGATTCACCGGTCAGCATGCTTGCATCGACCGCGGAGTTTCCTGTGATGATGACCCCGTCGGTGGCGATCTTTTCTCCGGGTCGCACCACAAAGCTGTCGCCCACCTGCAACTCGGCGATCGGGATTTGCGTTTCGGTGCCGTTGCGCAGCACGGCCACCTCTTTGGCGCCGAGTTCAAGCAAGGCCCGCAGTGCCGCGCCTGCTTGGCGTTTGGATTGCTTTTCGAAGTAGCGGCCGGCCAAGACGAACATGGTGACTCCCGCGGCTACTTCCAGGTAGATGTTGCCTGCGCCGTCGGACGGAGAAACGGTCAGCTCAAAACCGTGGGTCATCCCCGGTTGCCCGGCAGTACCCCAGAACAGCGCGTAAATCGACCAGGCCAAGGCTGCCAGGGTGCCGACCGACACCAGGGTGTCCATGGTGGCCGCTCCGTGGCGCAGGTTCGTCCATGCCGCTGTGTGAAACGGCCAAGCCCCCCATACGATTACCGGTGCGGCCAGGGTGAGTGAGGCCCATTGCCAATAGGTGAATTGCAACGCCGGAATCATCGCCAGTGCGATGACTGGAACGGTGAGGGCCACCGACACCCATAGACGCTGACGTAACGCGACGAGCTCGCGATCAGGGCGCGCCTGCTCGTCGTCGGCGCCACTGCCATCGGCGGGGCCGGAGGTAGGAAGTGCTGCGGTGTAGCCAGCGTCCTCGACGGCGGCAATCAGGGTGTGTGGATCCAGGTCCGGGGAGGCTGCGGTGACCTTCGCCTTTTCGGTCGCGTAGTTCACTGTCGCGGTCACCCCGGGCAGCTTGTTGAGTTTGCGTTCGATCCGGTTGGCGCATGACGCGCAGGTCATGCCGCCGATCTCGAGTTCGATCGCAGCCTCGGGCTGGGATGCAGGTGCGGTGACCATGGATGCTCCTCGGGAATGGTTAGCGTTGGCGTGTGGGCGCCGAACGGCGGTGGATTAATGGCCACCATGGGCATCGGTGGGCGCAGACGGGTTCGGGGCGGGTTGTCCTGCCGGTGGCGCCGTGGGTTGCGCCCCGGTGGTCTGCAGGACGAACTCGGCGGTGTGGACTTGGCCGTCCACCTGAAAATCGAAATACAGCAGATACCGGCCCGGGGTGGGTGCGCCCGTCGCGAACTGCACGTGCGGACCGGAAAGCTGGTCCGGGCCACTGGGGGACGCGCCTTCGGGGTGCACATGCAGGTAGGCCAGATCGCCCTCACGGAGGGCAACGAGGTGTCCGTAGGCGCCCAGGTAAGGCTGCAAGGTCGTCACAGGGTTGCCGTCTCGGCTGATGCGGGCCGTGACCATCGAGGTGCCGGCGGTACTGAGGCTTCCCTGGAGGCTGACCTGAAAGCCAGCCACGTCATCGGTCGCGCTTACTGGCCGCGGCAACGATGGTGCTACCTCGCCGGCCACGGTCACAGTGCTGGTCAGCGTGAGGGCGGTTCCGGTGGCCGCGGGCACGAAATCAGCGAAGACGCGATAGCTGCCGGCAGCGGGCCATTGCCACGGCAACGCCCACCGCCCACCGGCGTCCATCGTGGGGTGCACGTGCCGATAGTGGCTGCCATCTGTGGCGACGATGATCGCATGCAGCTGTTTGTCGTGGGACGTGGCAAACGAGGTGACGGAGCGACCGTCCGGGCCGGCGATGGTGAATGCCAGCTCGCCGCTCTCACCGACGCGGGTGGGGGCTGCTAGGCCGGTCAAGGCAAAGCCGTCAGCGGCGATCGACACCCCGCGTACCGGTGCGGCCTCGGGTGCAGGGGCAGTAGCGGCGTCCGTGGTGGGGGTATGGGCGGTGTGGTCGGCTGAAGTGGTCCAGTCGCTCGCGACCCGATCAGGCACCACAGCACCGGCCGCGATGAAGGCGGCGACAAAGACGGCCACCAGACCCGCACCGTACAGAGCTAACCGGGTCGCGGTGTTCACAATCGTTCTCCTCGCTCATGTAACGGGTGGGAAGGGCAGATACCCGGCGCCGCACCGACATTCGTCCGGCGCCGGGGGCCTGCCGTTGTCACTCGGCGACCTGGTACCCCGCCTCAGCCACCGCAGCCCTGACCGCCGACGGCTCGATGGTGTCGGTGCTGGTGATGGTCACTTTGCCGGTGCTCAGGTCAACATCGACCTCGCTCACACCCGCCAGGGCGCCGACCTCTTCCCGGACCGACGAAGCGCAATGTCCGCAGGTCATTCCGGTGACAGTGACAGTGGACGTACTCATGACAACCCCATTTCTTCTTCAGTGCCGCACGGGTCATGCCCTGCGCGGAGACCCTCAATCAAGGCCCACCCCATGTCTACCATACCCCCCTAGGGTATTCAAGTGAGGGGTTGGAGAACCCACAACTGGGTGGTCGACGCCGCATAGGCAAGGCCGTCGGGCGCGACGGTGAGTGCGTGCGGAGCACCGATCCACGAATGCTTGAGCCACGGCCGGTTTTCGAAGTGTTGCCAGGCGTACCCGTCGGCATCGATCGCCCACAGCGCGCTGCCGCTGCCTGCCAGAAGCGCGATGGTCGGCGCGGCGATGCGGGCAAACGAGCGCCCGCCGTCGGTGCTACGCCACACGATCCCGTCCTCGGTGGCTGCCCAGATACCGTCGGCGCTGATCGCCAGCGTTCGTGGCACCAACTGCGCTCCAGCACTCCAGGTGTGGCCGGCGTCAGTGGAGATCAGCAGGCGTGCACCCCCATCAGAGCCGATCAGGAGGCCCTCGTCGGCGGCAAGCACATGAAAGTCGACCTCGCCCACTAGCGAGCGATCCTGCCAGGTGCGTCCACCGTCGGTACTGGCCCGCAGCCCCAAGGGATTGGGGGCCGAACTGGACCGGCCGGGATGCCCCGAGGCAAAGACCACATCAGTGCCCGGTATCCCGCTCAGACCCATCAGGTCGTCATCGGAGGTGCCCACGGCGGTGGTGGCGCCGGCGGGGGTGATCGCAGCCAGCCCGGTGTGGGTTCCGGCCAGTAGCGTGCGATCGGCGGACAGCTGCAGCCCATGCAGATGCGTCAGCTCCGGAGACAGTGTGATCGCCTCGGTGACGTCGCCGACACCAGCTGAGGGATTCTGGCGGGGGGCAGGGGCGGCGGAGGTGCACCCAGCCGCTACCGCCACCACGCCCACCAGGAACACCACTGCTGCGGCCCTGCGTCGTTGGGCAGTGAATATCATTGCAGCGCACTTCCATCGAGCCACTGGTCCCACGGCACACTCCAGTCACCGTTCTGCCAGAGCTCCAGTGGGGGGCCTCCGGTATTGCGGACCTCGACGATGTCGCCTGGTACCGAGAAGTCGCAAAACCAGCGCGCATTGTCCGGGTTGAGATTGAGGCATCCGGCGGACATGTTGGTGTTGCCCTGCTGGGCGATGGTGTCAACAAGCTCGTGCAGGTAGATGCCGTCGTTGCTGATGCGGGTGGCGTAGTTGATCGACTGGCGATAGCCCAGGCGAGAGTTCACCGGGAGTCCGTAGGTGGAGGAATCCATGATGACCGGGTTGGCCTTGTCCAGGACGGTGTACGGGCCCGATTGAGTCCAGAAATGGATGGTGCGGCCATTGACCGTTTCGGTGCCGCCGCGACCCATCGAGGTAGGCATGGTGCGCACCAGCTCACCGTTGCTGAACACCGAGACTTGTTTGGTGGTGTCATCGGCGATCGAGACGTGCGCATCACCAATGGTGAACGAGGTCGATACGTCCTCTTGCCCAAATAGGTTCTCTCCCAACTGAACCCCGTAGATGTTCGCGCTTACGGTCACGGTGATCCCGGGGGCGTAGTACTCGCGAGGACGCCAGTGCACGTTTCGCTCGTCGACCCAGTTCCACGAACCGGTGACTGGGGGATCGGTCCGCACCTCGAGTGAACGTTCGGCGGCGGCCCGGTCGCCGATCGGCTCGTCGAACTGGGCGACCACCACCATCCCTACCCCGTAGGTGGCGCCGTCGGTGAGCAGGTTTCCGCCGGTGCTGACAAAGGTCGGTTTGGTCTGGTTACCCGGTGTGACCGTCGAGAACGAGATGGTGCGTTCGGTGCGTTGATCCTCTTGAACAGCAGTGGCGGTCAGCGTGTAAGTACGGCCATACCCCAAGGGAACAGCGGGTTTCCAATCTATTCGGTCCGGGGTGTAGAACCCGGCGATCTGGGCTCCGGTCTCGTTGGTCAGCACCACCGATTCCAAGGTGCCCATAGATGTTTGAACCTCAACCCGGTCGGTGGGCTTGACCGTGGTGGTGCCGTCGCCGGGGGTGATGGTCAGTTGCGGCGCGTCGACCGCCGAGGTTGCTGCCGGTGAGGATGAACTCAACGTCGACGGTGAGGGGGAGGAACTACAGGCGGCCAGTGTCGCCATGACGAGCACCAGCACCAGGAGCCCTCGGTGATGAGGGGTGCGCATGAAATCTCCGTAAGTCAAAGCTCAGCGGCCCCGCGCCCCCGGCGAGAGGGCCGGGGGAGGGAGCCGTTCCTGAGGTGAAGAAGGGTGAGGGGGCAACTGGTCGAGGGCGGAACCTACTGACCGCATCAGTAGGTTCCGGCCCGACGACAGCTGGTGAGGGGTTAGGACTGGGCTTGTAGCGACTTCATGGTGTCGATTTCGGCCTGCTGGGTTTGCACGATTGTGCGAGCCATCTCTTTGGCCTGCTCGTTAGAGCCGTCCGCGATTTCGGTGTTGGCCATCTCGATCGCACCGGTGTGGTGCTCGATCATCATTGTCAGCCACGCCTGATCGAACTCGGCGCCGTTTTTGGCTTTGAGCTCGGTCATATCTTGCTCAGACATCATGCCGCTCATGCCGTCGCTGCCGTGGTCCATGCTGCCCATATCGGCGCTCGGAGCAGGTTTACCCCACTGCTGCAGCCACTGCTGTAATTGCGCCATTTCCGGGCCTTGAGCGGCTTTGATCGCCGCGGCCAGCTCGATGACCTGAGGATTGGTGGTGCGTCCCTGTACCAGCTCGGCCATCTCGACAGCCTGGGCGTGGTGGGGGTACATCATCTGGGCGAACATCACATCGGCGTCGTTGAATTGGGCGGTGGCCCCCGTCGAAGTCGAGGGAGCGGTCGTGCTGGTAGATGCAGGCGCCGACATCGAGTCGCCACCCATCGAATCCATGTCGTGGCCACCGTCACCGCCACAGCCGGCCAACACCACGGCCGCAGCGACACCAGCACCGGATACAACAACTTTGAGTCGGGCAGAACGGGTCAAGAACATAATCGTCTCCTTGGAAAAGAAATGTGGATGTGTGGGGATCAGGGATCGCGACGCGCCGATAAGCACGTACAACGTCACAACGAAAGTGCCCAGGGCACTTCGTCTGTCAGATCCGCAACACCGACAACTTCTCCAACGAGGGTGTCGCCCACGGCGGTGCACGCGAGGTGTACCTGCCCGTCCACCGCATCTGGTGAGCCCCACCGACGGTGGGCAGATGCGCCACTAGCCGACGTGTCATCAGCAGGGCAGCCACCACACTGACCACCGCCATGCACATCGCCATCCCGGTGTGCGGCGTACAGCCGTCGCCGCAACCCATATCCATCACCACGCCCGCGCCGTGCATCCCAAGGGCGGTCAGATCGGCGAGGGCGGTGTGGTCATGGCTAGCCGGGTGCGTGACCGTAGCGGTGGAAACACCGGCCACACCGTGCCCGGCCGGAGGATGCACCATAGGCACCGAATGCATCAACAACACACCCACAAGTACAGCGAAAGCGGCGCACGCCATCGCCGCCGCGGTCAACCAGCGACCGCGGCCCGGCCGATGACGCAGGACAACATCAGTGCTGCCATGACCGCCTACAAACCCTGACATCGCCCACCCCCTTTGTGTCTGCGCTCGCTGTCGTTTTCTGGGTTTACCCCTGGGAGGTATTGACCCTCATCGTAGTGGACAGTCCCGCCGATGACAGAAACTTGTGTCTGCTGCCCAGTGCCTACGCGGGGTCGCTCGTCGCAGCCGCACTAAGTGCACCTCGCCAGAAACTTGCGTCGAACAGTGAGTGTGGACCAAATTTACGGGCACACAATCGATCTCACGCGCTGAGCCGACTCCTGTAATCACATGTTTGTGATTCAGATGAGGCTGCTGTTTCCTATGGTGCATCTGGGAAAGGAGTGCAATAGTGGGGTCTACGCCCGGTGGTGGACCCTGTCAAAACTCGTGCGGTCCGCCCCTTCCCGACACCTCCAAAAGGAGCGTTGCCGTGCGCTTTGAAGTATTTGTTCGTTCCCGCAGACCGCGAACACGCCGCCGTTGGACAGCGGCAACCTCCACAGGCTGTGTGGTCGCCGCAGCCGGGGCGTTAGTTCTTGTCCACCCACAGCAAGAACAGCAGCCGGCCTCAGCACCCGAGCTCTCTCTAATGAACGCCCATCAGCTCGTGTCCGACGAGGTCGCCGACGTGGCGTCGGGAGATCAATCCGTCGCCGACAGCACCCACATCCGACGAGAATTGCTGCAGCTGGCGGTAATGAACGCCCAGGCGATGGTCACCGACAACGGCGTTGCTGCCCTGGCGGGAGTGGGCCGCGAGGTGGGCACATGCGTTGCCCAGTGGTCACTCGCCACCCTCGGTGCCCCCAACGCAGATGCCCAGGCCCTCGCCCAATGCCTGAGCCCCCTAGCCAATCTCGATCCCAGCGAGACCACCGAAGCAATGAGAGCGCTGCACTTCGGTGACATCGTTGCCACTCTCACCGCCGCCGGGACTCCGCACAGCCCGACCATCGTCCACACTCTGGCATCCTCTTTCGCACCTGCACCTGCACCTGCGCCCGCATCACCCACACACACCGGGCAGCTCAGCGCCACCGCGCCTGCAACCCCTGGATTGCCGCCGCCGCCGCCATCGACAACCACCACACAGGCCATCGAATCGACGGCATCTATCGGATCCACGCCCCCCGTACCCAGCGCCGCACCGGCAACTCCGTCGGCGCCCGTCCCGTCGACCACGCCACCACTGCCTCCGGACACCTCCAGCCCGCCGGCACCAATCGAAACTCCAACTGAGATTTCGACCGTCGGCCGGCAGTACGTCGCGCCGACCTCGGGGACAATCACTTCCCCGTTCGGTGACGGCCGCAACCACCAAGGCATCGACATCGCCAACTCGACAGGAACACCCATCGTTGCCGTCGCCGACGGGGTGGTCATCAGCTCGGGCCCGGCACAGGGATTCGGGCTGTGGGTTCGCATCCAGCACAACGACGGGACCATCACTACCTACGGACACAACAACGAAAACACCGTCACGGTGGGACAATTCGTCACCGCCGGCCAGGAGATCGCCACCGTCGGTAACCGCGGACAATCCACAGGACCCCACTTGCACTTCGAGGTGCAGGACCCCTCAGGACAGAACGTGGACCCAGTGGCGTGGCTCGCCGAGCGTGACGCATCAATCCTGTGAGAACAATGCTCTCCCGTGAGCGCACGAGGTGCGCGAGCAACACAGTTGCTCGCAATAGACGAGCGAAGGCTCCCCGACGGAACTACCCGCCAAGTACCAGATTGGTTGTACCCCGTCCGGTTGGCTGGCTCTAACGAGGGTGCTTAAATCGCTTAGACAGACTCTTACGCAACGCAGGTGGTACTTGGGGCCGTGGCGCCCAAATCTTCACCGGGCAGGTCGCCGCGCTCTCTGTCGGGGCTGGTCCCGAAACCCAGTACGACGTCACTGTCGGCGTAGTGGTGAAAGGAACGGTCGCACGGTCTCTACTGCAACGGACACGTGTGCGTGTTTCAGGTCAGCTCTCGGTTGGTGACCGAGCCCAGGACGAACAGCACCAGCGATGTCAGATAGACCTTCTTGGTGCCGAAACTAAACCTTCTTGGTGCCGAAACGTGCGGCGGCCAGCTCGACAGCGGGATGACCGCGCGGCCAGGGCGAGCGTGTAACCGGTCATCGTCCACGCCGAACGGGCCTGGTCGGTGCTGAAATGCGTTCTGCGCCACGGGTAGTGTGTTGAGGCCGCAGCGGTTGGCGATTGTGTGGATCGCGCATAGGCGGATGCGGTGATCGTACTGCTGACTATTGCCTTCTTGCGGCCCGCTGTCGATAGGTGAGTCCGTCCGAGGACTTCGTATCTTGGTCCGCACAACAGCTCTGATGTTTGGTAAGGGTGTCAGGCTAGGGCTAGGAATAGTTTCTCCAGTTCGGCTTCGGTCAAGGGCGCCTGGTCGCCGTCGGCGCCGTTGATGCATTGGCGCATTCCTGAGGCGACAATCTTGAAACCGGCGCGGTCGAGAGCTCGGGACACTGCAGCCAGTTGGGTGACGACGTCTTTGCAGTCGCGGCCTGCTTCGATCATCGCGATCACCCCGGAGAGTTGTCCCTGCGCCCGGCGGAGTCGGTTCAGTACGGCCGCCATTGATTCTTCGTCACCGGTCACCGGTCATGCCTCTCTGTCTGTGTAACAACTGTCAGGGTACCCCAGGGGGTATGGGAACGCGGTCCGATCGAGGGTTGACCCAATGATACCCCGGGGGGTACCGTCGGGCTGGCGTACATACCCCAGGGGGTATTAAGTCTTCACCTAGAAAGAAGGATCGTCTCCATGCCCGGCATCTCGACCACCGAACAAGAGCCCAGTTCGCCACCGAGCTCAGCGCCTGGTCTGCTGGGCCGGTGGGGTGCGGCGATGGCTGGGCGATCGCGCTGGGTCTTCGGTGTCTGGTTGTTGGTGCTCGTCGGTCTCGGGGCGGCCGCGCCGTCGGTGTTTTCTTCCTTGGCCGGTGCCGGATGGCAGGCCAACGGGTCTGAGTCCGTGCAGGTGCGGGAGCTGGCGCAGCAGCACTTCGGCGGGAACTCGTCGGCTGCGGTGCAGGTCGTCATCCATTCTGACCGCGACACCATCAACAGCCCGGTGATGCAAGAAACGATCTCGGATGCGACAGCGGTGTTCGGCGGTGACTCCCGCTTCGGAGCGGTGGTGCCCCCACAACCGGGGATGACGATCAGTCCGGATCAGCACACCGGCATCTTGATCGCCGGCGCGAATGCGAACACCGACGACATGGTGCGGGCTGTCGACGAGGTCAAGGCGGAGCTCACCGGACTGTCCGGCGATGGTGTCGATGTGTATCCCACAGGGGCCTCGGCCTTGTGGAGCGATTTCAATAAGGCCAACCATGACGCGATGATCAAGGCCGAATTGTTCTCGTGGCCGGTCACTCTGGCGATCATGGTCTTGGCTTTCGGTTCGCTTGTGGCCGCGGGGCTGCCGTTGCTGCTCACCATCGCGGGTCTGATCGCGTCGGCCGGTGGCCTCGTTGTGCTCAATCAGGTGACGCCGATCTCGGTGTGGGCCATGAACTTTGCGATGATGTTCGCCCTCGCGTTGGGCATCGATTATGCACTGTTCATCGTCTCCCGATTCCGGGACGCTCTCAGACATCACACCAGCAAGGCCCATGCGGTCGCCGAAACGATGGATACCGCCGGTAAAGCTGTGGTGCTGTCGGGCTTGACCGTGTTGGTGAGTTTATCGGCGGTGTTGTTGGTGCCGGCTCCGGCGGTGCGGACGATGGCTGTGGGCATCATGCTCGCGGTGACCTTTGTTCTCGCGGCTACGTTGACGTTGCTCCCGGCCACCCTAGGCGCACTGGGTCCGAAGGTGAACGCTGCTTCGCTCCCGTACGCCCAACGCCAGCAACATCGTTCGCCGTTGTTCGAACGGTGGGGCACGATCTTGCACAACCACCCGTGGCCGTTCGCGATCGGCTCGCTGGCGGTGTTGATCGCGCTGGCTATTCCGGTCATCGGCCTCAAAGTGGCTATGCCGTCGATCTCGGTGGTCCCCGAGGAGGCACCAGTGCGTCAGGGTTATGAACTGGTTCAGCAGCAGATGGGGGACGGTGCTCCTGGCATGCTCCAGATCGTGACCCCCTCGGCACAGGCGCAGCAGGCTGCCACGACGGCGGCACAAACCCCTGGCATCAGCATGATCACCCCTCCGCTACCGGCGCTCGACGGCACCAACTACGTGTTGATGCAAGCACTGCCTGCGGTTGATCCCTCCGATGCCGAGCTCGGCACCATCGTCGATGACCTCCGCAACGTTCTGCCCGCTGATGCGCTGGTCGGCGGTGCGCCGGCCGAGAACGTTGATTTGCAACAGGCCCTCAACGACTACTTCCCGCTGATTGTCGGCATCATCCTGGTTCTCGGGTTCACCTTGCTGTTGGTCTCACTGCAAGCCCCGCTGATTGCGCTGATCGGCACCGTCGTCAGCCTCCTGTCGACCGGAGCAGCGTTCGGTGTCGCCAAGCTGATCTTTCAGGACGGACACTTGTCCGGACTGCTCGGATTCACTCCGCAAGGTTTCCTCGACGGTTGGGGGCCGGTGTTCTTCTTCGCCATGATTTTCGCGATTGCCATGGACTACACCGTCTTCCTGCTCGCCACGGCCAAAGAACACTTTGAACGCACCGGCGATGCCGATACTGCGCAGATCGACGGCATGGCGCATTCGGGACGCATCATCTTCGCCGCGGCAGCGGTGATGGTCGCGGTGTTCTTCACCTTCGCACTGGCAGACCCGTTGCCGCCCAAAGAGATGGGCATCATCCTCGGTGTTGCCGTTCTGCTCGACGCAGTCCTGATCAGGCTCATGCTCCTACCAGCACTGCTCCGAATCACCGGACGGGCAGCATGGTGGTCACCGATCTGGCTTCGAAAGGTCTTGCCCGCGATCTCGTTTTCCCACTAAGCACCCACCAGAAAGGCCTCTACCCGATGAACACCCGAACAACTTCCGCTAGGTGGACGGTCGACCGAGCAGTGCCACTTCTGGCAGGATTCATGATTCTCGTGAGCCTGGCCCTGGCTACTGGCCTGTCGACCTGGTGGCTGCTGCTGACCGCCTTCGTAGCAGTGAACCTGCTGCTCTTCGCCGCTGTTGGCTGGTGCCCGGCCAGCCTGCTGATGCACCGCCTGGGACTACCACGCCGCACCGAACTCCGCTGAATCCGAACACGTACACCCCGCCCGGAAGGAAAACTATTATGGCACTGGCCATCTCCACCGTCCTCAACCTCCCGTTCGACGAGGCAGTCGCACGAACCCGCGCCGCACTGTCCGACCAAGGTTTTGGGATCCTCACCGAGATCAACGTCAAAGACACTCTGAAAACAAAGATCGATGCGGACATGGAAAATTACCTGATCCTGGGCGCCTGTAATCCATCTTTGGCCCATCGCGCACTGGGGGTCAGCCGGCAGATCGGCCTGCTGTTGCCCTGCAACGTCGTGGTCCGCACCGACCCCACCAATCCATCGAACTCGGTCGTCGAAGCGATGAATCCCGACCTGATGGTCGAGGTCTCCGGGGTCGCCGAACTTGCGCCGGTGGCCACCGATGCGTCCGCCAAACTCTCGGCCACTATCGCCGCATTGGAAGCCATAGCCTCCGCGTGAGCAAACACATCTAGCAGTCCGCGATCTGAGGAGTACCTACGAGCGCAGTCACGTTCTGTTGACCCGGCATGCCCGTTCGCCTCCTCGGCATCATGTTGGCGCAGAACCGCGTTGGACCAGTGGCATGACGGTGGTGGTGAAAGTGATCGGAGCGGCATAGGTAAAGCCCAGTATTGCTCACGTCAGGGGCGGCCCATCGGGGCCGTGGTCATGACCACCCACGCTGCGTCGGGCACGCTGATCTTCGAACTAATCGCCATGGCGTGCAGCAGCTCGAGGCCTTCGGTGGAGGACGCGTTGTTGTATTCCATCAGCATGCCGACGGCGACTGCGATCGTGCAACTGACCTCGAGGGCCGCGCGAACCTCATCGCCGTCCATGGGGTCCTGTCCGTTGATAGCCAACGAAGAGAACTCCTCGCCCGCTTCAGTGTGCGCCCCACGGGCGACGTGGGCGGTGACCTACCGGAAACAGGGGAGTTCATCAGATCAGAGAGCGTCACTGAGCTATGCGCAGACCCCCACCGCAGCGAGGCCTGAGGGTGTACCGCCTTCGGCTAACTACTACTTCGTATAGTAGTTTCGCGGCGTGGGACAACACGAATCTGGACGCGCGTCATGGCTGGTGACTGTAGGAAGGCTGGTCGCGATTGCCGCGCTCGCCGCAGTGGGCACGTTGCTGCTGGGTGTGGGGCAGGCGTCGGCGCATAGTGCGCTGACATCGTCGACCCCGACCGATGGGGCGGTCCTGGAACAGGCTCCGGCAACGATTGATTTGGTGTTCAACCAGTCCATCTCCAAAAATTTTGCCGAGGTAGCGGTCCTGAGCACTGAGGGCGAGCCGGTGCAGGTATCTGCCCCGGCGGTCACCGGAGCGCAGGTCAGTGTCAAGGTGCAAACCGCTCTGGGTTCGGGTGCCTACACCGTGAATTACCGGGTGGTCTCTGCGGACGGACATCCGATCACGGGCCAGGTCGCTTTTTCGGTGGCCCCGTCGTCGTCAGCGCCGACCGCGTCGGTGCCCTCGGCGACAGGTGTTGAACCGCCACCGCCAGCGGGCACGGTGACGGGTGTGCCGGCGTCGACAAGTCCGTCAACAGGTTTGCATCCCGGCGATGATCCCGAGGGCAAGCTGGCAGATAACTGGGTGGTGATGGTGGTGATCGTTCTGGTCGTGGCGGGGTTGGGCGCGATTGCGCTGCTGTTGGTGCTGCACTCCCGCGATGACCACGACAAGGATGACCACAACAAGGCAGTGCCGCCGCCGGCGGAGCCTTCAGCGACGACGCCGCAACCCCCGGCATCGCCAACTCCTGACTCTGATCAGCCTCCGAAGGGCGATAGGTCAGGACACGATGGTGCAGAAGAGGGCTGAGAGCGCGGCCATGGTCGCCACTGCGGCGGTGGCCGCGATGGCCGCGGGCATCACGGCGTACGCGGTGTAGGTCAGCGCGGTCGGGTGTGGGGTGAGGGGAGCACCCAGGGTGCGTAGTCGGCGGTCGGTGGTGGTGTGGGCTCTGTGCGTGGCGCAGCCCTGGCTGGGGCGGGGGGTGATTGTGCTTTGTTGTTGTTCGATAACCCGGCTCAACGCTGACCGTAGGACTGCGGCGCCACTGGCGGTGGCGGCGGTCTGATCGGCGTCGAGTTCGACCAGGGCCGCGATCGCGGTCGGCGCTTGGGTCATCAACGGCACGAACGGCAGCGCGCTGGCCAGCACTTCGCAGACTGCGAGGATGCGGTGGTGGCGGCCGTTGAGGTGGGCCCTTTCGTGGTCGAGTACGGCTTGAGCCTCTGAGGAGGTCAAACACTTTTTCAGGCCTTCGGTGGCGACGACGAATCCGGGGTTGCCGGCGATGCTGTAGGCGAAGGGCAATGGATGATCGAGCCACAGGATCGGGTACGGCCCGTCCTGCTGGCCGGTGCGCGCCAGCACGGTCACGATGTCGTGGTGATAGTCCAATAGTTGAAGGCGCGAGCGACGGTGGCGACTGCTGACGATCGCGACCCGAACCGCGATATAGGAAGCCACGGCCACTGCGACCGAGATGATGATCTCGGTGACCCAGGGACGCATGGTGTGTTGCGCTGAGCTCAAACAGCGGATCCACACGTCGGTGAGGCTTTCTCCGGGAGCGTGGCGGGGCCAGGCGGCCACGACCACCGCCGAGACGGCGAGGAGGAAGAACGCGGCGATACTGCCCAGCCAGAGCGCGACCATCGACCTGGGCGCGGTGGTCGCCAGGGGACGCAGCAACAGCCGCGGCATCAGCACTGCGATCAGTGCCGCGGCCAGTCCCAGGGTGAGGGCCAGGGTCACCGCCGAGCCTGCTTGGTGCGAAGACTTTTCCGTAGAGCGTCTTGTTCTGCGGGGGTGGCGGTTTGGGCGAAATGCATCAGCACCGCCGCCGAATCGTCACTGCGATCGAGGATGTCTCGCAGGGCCTGGGAGGTGGCTTCTTCCCTGGTCTGCACCGGTGAGTACAGGTACGCACGGCTCACCTTGACGCGGTTGAGGAAACCCTTGGTGTGCAGGTTCGTCACGACGGTCAAGATGGTGGTGTACGCCAACTGCCGATCCGCAAGAGCATCGAGGATATCGTGCACCGACTGCGGTTGCGGTCCGGCGCTCCACAGGACGTCCATGACGTCCGCTTCGAGTGCTCCCAGCCGTTTCATACCTTTATTGTCTCTGCCACGTCGGGGCCCGTCCACCGAGGCTCATCCGACCTCGACGCCGCAGCTGCCTAACCATTGCACCGGATCGAGTTTTCTGTGCCGCCCTCCATCGGTTCCACTGCCGCACCCGACGGCAAACTCCCACCACCGCGTGGTGCGGTGGCGCACCGTCTCGTTACCGCAAGTGGATAGCCGGCAATTCCCGACCTTGGTTCAATCAGGGTTGAGATCCCGTAACGTGGCCTGTCGAATGTTTTCGTCGGTGTCCGGTATGTCCGCTCTGGTTCCGTAAACTACTAATCGTCCTAGTAGTCACGACGGAGGAGTGTTCTTAGTGCCGACGCAGCGGTCTGGGTGGAATGGGGTGCAGCTCAATCGCCGGAGTGTGCTCGTGGCCGGGGCCGGCGCGCTGATCACTGGCGTGGCAGCAGCGTGCTCTTCCAGTAACGGGGGATCCTCCTCACCGCCGTCGCGTTCGGGGGCGTCGGCATCGGTGGACGCGCCCGCCGTGACATTTGCTCCCGCGCCCGGTGCCCGCGATGTCGACCCGCTCACCGCGGTGATGGTGACCGTCACCGGCGGCACCCTGGCGGAGGTGGTGATGACCAACGACGACGGTCGCCTCATCCCAGGGATCATGACCCCCGACCGGCTGACATGGAAACCCGATACGCCGTTGGGCTACAACAAAACCTATGAGCTGGTCGCAACAAGTACCGACGCCCAAGGCCGGACCGCCGACCACACCAGTGCGTTCACCACGGTCGCACCGAACAACCTGACGCAACCGTCGCTGTTGACGACTGGCGGCGGCACGCTCAGTTCCGGACGCGCCTACGGGGTAGGGCTGGTGGTGGCCGTACGGTTCGATGAGCCGATCACCGACCGGGCCGCGGCCCAACGAGCGCTGTCAGTGCAGACCGAGCCGGCGGTCGAAGGGCAATGGAACTGGATCGATGATCAGACCGCGCACTACCGGCCCCGCGACTACTACGCACCGGGCACCGCGGTCACCGTGGCAGCCGACGTCTACGGAGTGGACCTGGGCAACGGACTATACGGCCAAGAAGACGTGCGCGTGTCCTTCACGATCGGCGATGCCCACGTCTCGATTGCCGATGACACCACCAAGCAGGTATCGGTGTACGCCAACGGGGAACTGGTGCGCACCATGCCGACCTCGATGGGCCGCGGCGGCACCGAAACGGTGAACGGCCGCACCATCCACTTTTGGACTCAGCCGGGCATCTACACCGTCCTGGACAAGGCCAATCCGGTCATCATGGACTCCTCCACCTACGGGCTACCGGTGAACTCTCGACTCGGATATCGCCAATCGATCAACTACGCCACCCGCATCAGCAACGACGGTATCTACTTGCACGAGCTCGTCGATACCATTGCCCAGCAAGGCAATACCAACATGTCCGCCGGCTGCCTCAACCTCAACCCCGACAACGCCCGGTGGTTCTACGACTTCTCGGTCACCGGCGACGTCGTCGAAGTACGCAACACCGGCGGGCCTGCCTTGGAACTGTGGCAAAACGGCGACTGGAGCGTGCCCTGGGACACCTGGGTAGCCGGCAGCGCGCTCTAACCTGGTCCCCCCGGGGATACGCAGTCTGTCCGTGGGGCCACGAGGGCACCCCGAATTCAACTACTATTGTGCGTAGTAGTTAGGGTGGCTGTGTCCGGTGTGTGCACGAAACAGCGAGGGGGACGCAGGTGTCCGACTTTGCGGTGGCCGGGGTAGGCGAGGCGTTCTCGACCGCAGCGGCCGGTGGGCCACTGCTTCTGGCGCTGGGTGCATGCCTGGCGGCCGGACTCATCTCGTTCGCTTCACCCTGTGTCATCCCGCTCGTGCCCGGGTATGTGTCCTATCTCGTCGGCATTTCCGCGGGTGAGAACTCCCCAGCGTCGAACGATTCTGCGCTGCAGGGTATTCGGCGGTTCCGGGTGGCCGGTGCTGCACTATTGTTTGTCGCCGGGTTCACTGTGGTGTTCGTGTTGGCCACCGCCACCATTTTTGGTGTCACCTCGACGTTGATCGTCAATCGCGAGATTCTTCAGCGCGTCGGTGGCGTCATCACCATTGTGATGGGGCTGGTGTTTATCGGTGCTTTTCCTGTCCTGCAACGGGAGGTGCGGTTTCATCCTCGTCAGGTATCGCACCTGGTGGGTGCCCCGCTGTTGGGCGGGGTGTTCGCTTTGGGGTGGACCCCGTGTCTGGGGCCGACGCTGGCGGCGATCATCGCCACTGCCAGCGGTACCGCTGACACCACCGCGGCTCGGGGGGTGGCGATGATCGTGGCGTACTGCCTGGGTTTGGGGCTGCCGTTCGTGGCGATGGCGTTTGGCTCGGCGTGGGCGGTGCGCGCTGTGGGCGTGTTGCGGCGCAATTCGCGGCGCATCCAGGTAGTGGGCGGGCTGCTGATGGTGGCAGTGGGTATCGCGCTGATCACCGGCATCTGGGACCACTTTGTGGTGTGGGTCCGGGACATGTTCATCACCGACACCACCCTGCCGATCTAACTGCGCCCCAGGCGCGCGTGCGTCGGGGAGGAGTACGAGGTCAGCCCAGAGTGGACCAGTACCACCAGAACTCGATGATGATGAGCGTGAGGATGGTCAGCACCCACACGACCGGGACCACCGAGTGCACACTGATTGCTGCATCGACTAGACGTCGTGCCCGGCCCCTGACGATCATCTGGTCAAGGTTGCGCAGGGTGACGTACCAGAACGCCACCACCACCACGATCCATACCGCCATGCAATACGGGCACAGCGCCCCGATCTCGTACAAGCTCTGCACGATCAGCCAATGGACGAACACCACTGCCGCGCTCAACCCCACCTGGGTGCTGATCCATATCCAGGCGGGAGTGGCGGGGGTGAGCAGCACTGCGATCGCGAGCACAGCGGTGAACCCGGCGATACCCAGCAGAGAATTGGGAAAACCGAACACCGCAGCCTGCGGGGTATCCATGATCGACCCGCAGTTCACGATGGGGTTGAGGCTGCAGGTGGGGGTGTAGTCCGGGTCGGTGGCCAGCTCGAACTTTTCCACCGTCAGCGTGAACGCTGCGATCAGGCCGATGACCCCGCACACACCCAGCACCCACCGAAGCAACCGCGGAAACAGCACAGCGCGTTCCCCAGGATTGTCCCGCACACCTGGATCATCAGCGGTGCCGGACAGGTGCGACGACATCGAAGTCACTGTGCCAGAGCGTCGTTCAGGGCGGTCTTGAGGTCGTCGTAGCTGCCGGCCTGCACCTCGGCATCGTTGATGAAGAAAGTTGGGGTGCCGCGGACCCCCAGTTCGGCGCCGTCGCGCAGGTCGGCATCGATGCGCGCACGTGTGGCCGACGATGTGTAGTCGGCCTGGAACTGAGTCATGTCCAGGCCGAGGTCGGCGGCGTAGGACGCGAACAAATCATCCAACGGCACCTGCTGTTCACCCCACTGTTTTTGGCTGTCGAACATCTTCCGGTACATCGCCTCAAACCGGCCCTGGTTCGCAGCCGCGACCACCGCCCGCGCCGCCCGGTCGGCGTTGAAATGGCCCGGCAACGGAAAGTATCGAACCACGAACGTGACCCTGTCACCGTACGTTTGGCGCAGTTGCTCCACGGCGGGGTACATGGCCCCACACGCCTCACATTCAAAGTCTAGGAACTCGACGAACGTGGCCTCAGAGTCCGCCGGCGAGGTCAACCGTTGCGAGTCCGAACGCACCACCGCGCCGTCGGACTCGGTAGCGGTGTCACCGGCCCGGGTCACCACGAACACTGCGGTCAAAGCCAGGCAGAATGCAAACACCACCCCCAAGGTGACCTTAACGCTACGGCTCATCAGCAGGCCCCGGTCACAGCAACACCACCGCGGTACACAGTCAAGTCATCGCTCCTCACTTCGTGCTACTACGATGCTTAGTAGTTTACGTGGTGTGGCCGCCGGGTCAGCGGCCGGTAGTCGATGGCGAGTAAGCGAAAGGATGGCGGTATAAAGCGATGGGCGTTGCGTTGATGGACTTGCCCCAGGCGCCGCCGAACCTCCTGGCGATGGTCGGATGGGACCTGCCCGCGATTCCGCTGTTGCCCGCGGTGGGCGCTGTGCTTGGAGCTGCTTACTGTGCGGCCTTGCTGCGGCTACGCCGGCAGGGTCGACGATGGCCGTGGCATCGTTCGGTGAGTTTTCTGGCCGGGTGCCTCATCCTGATCGCGGTCACCGGGCTGGCCATCGAAAGCTATGGTCTCGGACTGTTCAGCGCCTTCATGTTCCAGCACATGACCCTATCCACCCTGGTCCCCCCGCTACTGGTCCTGGGCTCACCCGGGTTGCTGCTCTTTGCCGTGGTACCGAACCAGGGCACGGGCAGAAGTATCCGGCGAGCCATCCTCCGCGCGGCCAGGTCACTGCCGAGCCGGGTGCTGCTGCACCCGGGTTTCGCGATCCCGGTGTTCTTGTTCAGTTTCTACGGTCTGTATCTGTCACCGATCTTCGATGCCCTCAACACCACCTGGGTCGGCCACACCGCCATGGAAGTGTTCTTCCTCGTCAGCGGTCTGCTGTTCATCATCCCGATTCTCTCGATCGGTCCGCTGCCGCGACGACAATCGAACATCGGACGGCTCCTCGACATCTTCTTGGAGATGCCGCTACACGTGTTCTTCGGAGTGGTGTTCATGATGTCGCCGACCGTCCTGGTAGCCAGCTTCGCTGACCCACCGCCGCAGTGGGGCATCGATCCGGTCGAGGACCAGTCCATCGCCGGAGCGCTGGCGTGGTCCTACGGCGAGCCAGTGGCGTTGCTGATCGTGCTGGTCTTCGCCTCCCGGTGGCGCCGCGATGAAGAAAAGATGTCCTCTGCTGCCACCGCGGCCCAGACCGCGCAGCACGACGACGAGCTCGAGTCCTACAACCGTTTTCTTCGTCAGTTGGGAAGCAGCCGATGACCACCACGACATCGTCACCACCGTCGCGCCCCAGGTGGCGATGGGCCATCGCGGTGGTGGCGGCCCTCACACTGGCCCTCGCTGGGTGCGGTACCGGCGATGATGCGGTCCGCCAAGGCGATTCGTTCGAGTTCGTTTCCCCGAACGGGCAAACTGTCATCTTCTACGATCCGCCCGCCAGTCGCCAGAAGGTTGCCGCGCTGCGTGGCCCCGATCTGTTCGCTGATCAGAAGACCATTCGCCTGGACGACTACACCGGGCAAGTGGTCGTGATCAACGTGTGGGGCTCATGGTGCGGACCCTGCCGCGCTGAGGCCCCGGTACTCGAAGAGGTCTACGCCCAAACCAAAGAACGCGGAGTTGCGTTCTTGGGGATCGACTTTCGAGACCGCAAAGAAACAGCCCGCGATTTCGTGGTCGACCGCGCGGTGACCTACCCGTCGATCTACGACTACGACGGACGCACCCTCGCCGCGCTGGGAACCCCAACGTCAGTGGTACCCACCACCGTTGTCTTGGACCGCCAGCACCGAGCGGCGGCGGTGTTTTTGCGGGCGGTCACCGCCGCGGATCTCTTGCCCGTCGTGCAACGCCTGGCCGACGAAACCTGACCCACTGTGAAAGGCCCTCTGCTGTGAACGATGACGACGTCAGCAAGTCGTGGAATGATCCCACCGCCCTACGCACAGGCGGCGCCTACCTCGCGACCGTCATGGCCGCAGGTCTGGCCGCGGTGATCTTGTACAACAAGACCGGCTGGCCCATCTGGGGTTTCGGGGCGCCGGCCATCTTCTTCCTCGGCGGGCTGGGCGCATTGGCCCAGACCTACCGCGTCTGGAAGCGCGGCGGCACCTGGCCGATTTGGCAAGGCATCGGCTGGCTGCTGCTCATGACCATGCTGGTCGCACTCGGAGTCCCCGACATCAGCTGACCCCGTGCGGGCGGCCACCCGTGCAGGTGTATGCAAAGTCCGCCGGCGCCCGGTGGGGCAGAGGGCTGCTCACTCACCACGACAAGTCGTGGCAGCCCGACCCCTGCGCGGGTTCGACCTGCACGGTGGCGTGCTCGAGACCGTGCCGGGCAGCCAACATGTGCTGGACAGCAGCGAGCACCACAGCAGAGTCGGCATCGGGTGTGATCACCACATGAGCCGAGGCCACCTCCATGCCCGAGGTCAGCGTCCACACATGCAGATCGTGTACCTGCACCACTCCTTCCACGGCGACCACATCCGCGCGCACCGCGTCGACATCGATGCCTGCCGGGGCATGCTGAAGCAAGATACGCAGCGCCCCACGAGCGAGGGTGAATGCTCGCGGCAACACGAACAGGGCAATACCGACCCCGATGAGCGGATCGGCGTACCGCCACCCAAACAGCACCGTGAGCACCCCACTGACCAGCACGCCGAACGACCCGATCATGTCGGCCATCACCTCGAGGTAAGCACCCCGAACATTGAGACTCTCTTTGGCGCCAGATCGCAACAGCGCGAACGCGGTTACGTTCATCACCAGCCCCACCACCGCGACCGCGATGACCGGGACTCCCGGAACTTCGGGCGGATCGGAGAGCCGCTGGGATGCCTCGTACAAGATCCAGGCGGCGACCGCAAACAACAGCACCGCATTGAACAACGCTGCGAACACCTCGGCCCGGTACAACCCGAACGTGCGATCAGCTCGAGCAGCGGCCCGCTGAGCCACCATCACCGCCACCAACGCCATCGACACCCCGAGCACGTCGGTGAACACATGCGCCGAATCAGAAAGCAACGCCAGCGACGACGTCGCCAAACCCACAATCACCTGAGCCAGCAGGGTAATGAGACCCAGCCCCAACGCCATCCACAGGCGACGAACATGGCGTCCAGATGCACTGGCCGCACCCCCGGGCTCAATGCCACTGTGCGAGTGTCCGGCCCCCATCAAAACTCGTTACGTAGTCGTATGCGCATGCGTGCAAGTATGGCCTGGTTGCGGGTCGGCTCGCAAGACATGTTCGTAGTGTGGGCGGTCTCAACTTAGACAGCCAACGGGGTGGAGGCATCAAAGCTATGCGCCGTCGACGAAGCCGATTGGCGATAGCCGACGCTCCGGCTCGTCGGTCCGGGATTCGGATCAGCGGAAGCGTACCAACCCGCCGCGTGCTCGCAGCAGGACCACTGTCTTGCAAGCGATTTCCGACGGACTGTCGAAGCAGACCTAGCCGACTACGGTGGGATAGATCAACGCCACATTCAAAACGATGATGACCACCGCGGTTAGCCACGCCATGGCACTTGTGACGCGATGATTGGTGTCCCGTCCCATTAGCGTGCGATCGCTGGTTAACCGCACCAGAGGAATCAGCGCAAACGGTATTCCAAACGACAACATGACCTGCGACAGGTGGTTCGCTTGCACAAAAAAGTTCAGACGATAGGACGTTCGAGTGCCGAGTTACGCAAAGAGTGGCGTAGCAGGCTAGGAAGCGAAGAAACAGTACGCCGCCGACAGGGTGGCCATCGCTACGATCGCGGAGATGGCCGCTGTCGCCAGGGGCAGGAGTGCCGCAGCGGCGTAGATGAGGTGGTGTGGGGTCGGTAAGGTGGCGGCGCTCAGAACGTGTAATCGTCGGTCGTTGGTGGTTTTGAGGTCAGGTGCGGTAGATGTGTAGCCCATGGCCTCAACAGAGGGTTCGCCACCTTGAACCTCAAGGACTCGACATAGGGCTGAGTGAACGTTGGCAGGGCTGGTCTTACGCGCGGCGACGCGGTCGGCGTCGAGTTCGACGAGTATGGATATCGCCGCCGGAGCGCGGCTGAACAAAGGGACGATAGGTGCCGTACGTGCCAGCACAGCACAGATCGCCAGGATGTCGTGATGGCGACTGTGTAGATGGGCGCGCTCATGTTCGAGGACGGCGGCCGCTTCTGTGGGCGTCAAGAACGTATTTAGGCCCTCAGTCGCTATGACCAGCCCGGGGCTACCGGCAATACTGTAGGCAAATGGTAGGGGATGGTCGAGCCACAAAACCGGGTATCGACTGTCGGGATCGGGTTTGATGCGGGCGATGACTGTAAGTACATCGTCGTGGTAATTGCGGACTTTCATTCGGGAACGGTGTAGCCGTCGCCCGGCAGCAGTGAACTTGCCCGACAAAAACACTGCGACGAAAGAGGCTGCGCCTAACGCGATCTCGGATACCCAAGGCGACATTGTATGTTGCGCCGAGCTTAGGCATCGGATCCAAATATCGGTGACGTTCTCGGCGGGAGCGTGGTCGGGCCAGGCGGCCACCACCACCGCCGACAGTGCCAAAAACACAAATGCGGCGATACTAGCTAGCCAGCAGATAATCATGAGACGCGGCGACGCGGTGGTTTGGTGAAATGTTAGGAGTCGGGGCATAGTCACCCCGATGAGGGCCGCCGCCAGGGCCAGCGTCACTGCAAGGGTCATTGGCGGAGCCGTTTTCCAGGCAGACCATCGCGTAGCGCCTCGGTCTCTTCGGAGGAGGCGGTTTGTGCGAAGTGAACTAGGACTGCTGTGGGGTCGTCGCTGGAATGGAGTATGCCGCGCAAGATTTGCGCGGTCACCTCTTCACGGCTGTACGTCGCGCAGTATCGATATGCCCGGCCGAATTTTTTGCGGGTCAGGAAGCCCTTGCCGTAGAGATTGGTCATAACGGTCGAGACGGTGGTGTACGCCAGTTGTCGGTCGGTCAAGACGGCTAGGATGTCGTGCACTGACAGCGCTTCAGGAGCGCCATTCCAGACGGCGTTCATGACGTCACCCTCCAGGGTGCCCAATTGCTTCATACCACTAAAGCCCCACAATCGTGTGTAGTCCCGCTTAGTGGACTACTCGATTACGATTCCCCGGTTGCTTAGCCACTGTGCGGGGTCGAGTTTGAGTCCGTCTTGCTGCCAAACCTCAAAGTGCAGGTGCGGACCGGTGGAATTGCCACGGTTTCCCACCGTCGCTATCTGTTCGCCAGCCAAGACCCGTTGTCCAACACTCACCAATGTCTCGTTGATGTGCCCATACACGCCGATCGTTCCGTCGTCCTGGAGGACGCGAATCCATAACCCAAAGCCATCGGCGGGCCCTGAATCGATAATTTCACCGTCGCTGGTCGAAACCACCGGTGTGCCAATGGTATTGGCTATGTCAAGACCGTAGTGTGTAGTGTTCCAGCGCGACCCATAGCTCGATGTCAAGGTTCCGTAGGTGGGTGCGGCTGAGCGCGGCCGCGGCGGCGCGGGCGGCTCGGGAGGTAGCCCTTGTTTTGGCTCGACTAGGTCCCGCATGGCTGTGGTCAGCTCATCGAGCGGCGGTATCGGCGGCGACGTGGGGGAGCCTTCTTGGGTGTTTGCGGCAGCGAAAGGCTGCGGCGAGGTGACGGGCTGGCCGGTGACGGGCTCGCTGATGGTCTGGGCCACCGGGGTGATTGCGAGATCGGGTCGATCAGCGAGTGCAGTAGCCGCCGTGCCCCCAGCCGCGAGCAAAACCACAGCGGCAACGAGGGAGCCGCTGATGCCGGCAGCAGTGGTCGATCGAGCCGACGTGCCCGGCAGGTCCTTGTTGTCAAGCCGCTCCAAAAAACTAGCTGTCGCGAGCTCGCAGCCTCTAGCAGCCTCGTCACACAGCGACCGCTCCCAGGGGGCAAGGGGTGTCAGGGCGGTTGAACCATAATTGGCGATGATCGGGTGCTGTGGGCGAGGCCTCGGCGCGAAGTCTTGATAGTCAGGGCTGGCAGCATGGCGACGGGCGGGCGGGGTCGCAAAGGTCAACGCAGAGGGCGCTTTCGTCGATCGAGAGCGCAACGCGTGTGGTGGCATGACAGTTTTAATCTGAGTGGGCGCAAGTGGCTCGGAAGGGCCCGGCAGTCGATGCCGTCCAGGTTGGACCAGCGCGACTGTCTGCTGTGACCGCCTCGATCTGGTGGCGAGGGGGGCCGGCGCGGCCACCACACGGGCGGGTCGAAGATCAAGCATGCCAGGAACGGGCAGTGTCGGATCGGTTCTGCGGTGTCGTGCCAAGGAAATGTCCTTCAGTCCAACGGCGGGCAGGATGGAAACGGTTTGATATCGAGGAGAGCACGGACAGGTTACTACTATCCTGGCTAGTTGTTCAGCGGCGGTGTCGGAACGGGGAACCGTGTCGTTTGTTCTGGGCAGGTCAGAGGCAAGTGGCGCGATCGATCATGGGCGTCGGGTGTTGCCGGGCCATGCGAGAATGGTGGTGACCGCCCAGCGAAGGACGTTGCCCGGGTTTACCTCCTGATGAGTCGTGATGACGAAGACGGTCAACAGCCATGTCGTCCACTCGACTCGCCCGAGGGCCGTGTTTAGAGCACCACCGCTGGGCCCGCCAGGCTTCTTTCTTCGATGCCTCATCCGCCCTTTCACGGCGTAAGCCACGGCACGGATGTACGCATCTGTCGCCACAACTCTGGTGTCAGACTCCGCACGAAGGTTGCGCTGAGATGGTGCCAGTCGTGGTATACGACAATGTTGCCGATCACAGCGGGGCACATGCTCTTATTGCATAAACCTTCAGATAGGTCTAGCGGCAACACGTTGGGGTTGGAGGCGAGGATCGCCAATGTTGGATTGGTCGGTTCGAGCGCGAGCGATCGTGGGGTGCCGCAGTCGTTTGCGCTGCCGCCTTCGGCCAAACACGTTGGGGTATCGATGAGACCGTCGTCGTTGTGCGGCCAGACAGTATCGCGCATGCCGAGTACGGGGATGCCCGCAGCGGCGAATCGGGCGAAGATTGGCAAATAGGTCGGGGGAACCCAGTCTCCCGGAGCAGTGTCGCGAGGTCGGGTCGTGGTGGTGAAGACAGCGTCTGGACGATCCGCGATGATCTGTTGCATGGCTCGTTGAACCCAATCGAAACAGCCGGGGTAGGGAACGCCCCGCTGGGTGGGCATAGGGTCGGTTGACAGTGGGCATCCCATTTTGAGATAAGTGGTGACCTTAAAATTGTTTCTCTTTCCCAACTCATCGAGTGCAGTAATCCAAAATTCGGAGTGCGACCCGCCGGCCAGCGCGATCGTGCGGCTGGCGGTGGTATCTCCGTAAGTGCCCACGCGGACCTCCGGGTCGGCGAAATCGCTAATTTCTCCCCGCAGCGATGTGATGGGGAGGTCTTTGACCACTTCGAGCGGCGACGGTTGCGGATCGACGGGTGCCACTGGCATGCCGTCGAGCAGGGCGCGAGCTCCAGGGTAAATTGTCGGGTCGAGATTTGCAGTGTCGACGCGAAGGCTACTGACATGATGGTCCCAAACTTTGATAGCAACGCCGCAGGCCAGCACTCCGACGAGCAGCAGACTTACGGTGACGCTCGTGTACGTCATGGGTCTGCGACGACGTAGCTGGCCACCCTGCTCAGTGACGTCGCACGACGCAGTCGAAAGCGCGGTGTGCGAGCCCGCGCGTAGGGGTTGCTCGATAAACCGGCAGGTTCCCCATGCCAGAGCGATCGACGTGCTCAGAACGAATAGGCCGCCAACAACGCCGGCATGATTGGACTTGCTCCAGGACAAATAAAATATCAGCAGCGGCCAGTGCCATAAGTACATCGCGTAGGCGATCGATCCCAACCAGACTGGGACAGCGGTTGCCAGTAGCCGGTTAACGGGAGTACCTGTACTGCCTGCGGCCGCGCGACTCACGCTCCCGGACAGAATTAGCGCCATCGTGGCCAAGACCGGGACCAGGGCCCAGGGCCCAGGATAGCTTCGCAGTCCGTCTATCCACCAGCCGCTGGTCAGAATTAGCCCTAGGCCGGTGAATGCCATCGCGCTGCGCAGCCGGCAAGACTTGATCGTCGGAGCCCAGACAGCCATGAGACCGCCGGCCAGCGGTTCCCAGGTTCGGGCAACGGTGTCGTAGTAGTTGAACGGCTGGTTGACCTCCATCCGCATCGTCGCCCAATACAGCGACACCGCCGCCACACCAGTGATCGCAATGCCTACCATTACGCGTAAAACCGCTGGATGTGCCGCAGCCGAGACTTTACGGGCGGCGAGCTTGAGCAGAGCGCCGATACAAAGTCCCGTGACCAATGTGACAACAAAATACTGGCCCTGCACTGCCATGGACCACACGTGCTGCAACGGGCTGTTGACCGAACTTGCAGCGGTGTAGTCCTGGGACCTGAAGGCCAGATACCAATTCTGGTAGTACAGCGCACTGGCCACAACCTCACGCCCTGTAGTGAGCCATCGCGTCTGAGGGAAGACGACTACAGTTCCGATGACGACCGCGATCAGGACCACAGCCAAGGCCGGCACTAACCGGCGGACCAACCGGATCAGACGTGGGATTGGCGAAATCGTGAACCACCAGCCGGCGGAGGGCGCCTGGCTGGCAGTGACATGCCGCAGGAGTGATCCGACAAAAAAGTAGCCCGACAACACCAAGAAGACATCAACACCGCCTGAGACACGGCCTAACCAGATGTGAAAGCACGCGACCAGCATGATCGCAACCCCGCGCAGCCCGTCAAGATCGAGGCGGTGAGACTCGACGGGAACGGCCAGGTCTTGCTTCACGGTTGTAGCCGGCGCGGTGCCCGTCCCCGGTTGTGCCACTAGCTGCCCTACTCTCCGTTGTGCTGCTCGTCTGCGCTGGCCGTGGTAGTTCGACGCGATCGCAACGCGGAATAATACTATTTCGCATAGTAATTACAGGCCGTAGTGGTTGTGTGGGACGCCTCGGCCGACGTCAAGGCCGCTAATCGATGTCAGACGAGACTGCTACTTCGGCTGGCGGTAGATCAACAGGCACTGTTAACTCGTGCTTCAGGTCTGAAGAGGTGTATCAGACGGCCAGAACTGGGTTGCAACTCGAACACCGACACCCTCGGGTAGCTTCGGTTTCAAGACCCATACCAGTGAGGGAAAGTGCCTTTCGCGTCGTGGTGGCGCGCCCGGCACCTGCTGGGCCTGGGCTGGCACGTTGCTACTATAGTAGATAGTAGTATGTGCGGCGTGTATGACTTTGCCTCTAGTCGGCTGATCCGCGACGTCATCGTTCTTAACGGTGCCCGGTTGGGTGCAGTTGCCCTAACGGTGGCCATAGTCTATTTCGGTGGCCGTCTGGTGGGAGTGGATGTGCCCCTCTTCGTTTCTATGATGTGCGGACTCGGCGTCGCACTTGCTGCTTCAGCATCCGTTCTGCGTCCCCTACGCAAGCGGGTCAATGACGGTATAGCTGCGGTGGACGCCGAACGCAACGTGCGCGACTCCTTCCTCCAGTAGTGACCTTCAATGTGGTTCTCCCTACATCCACAGCAGTCGCCTTCAGGTCACGCACAGAGCAACAATGCGGTCCAGCTGTTCGGTGCCGTCCGCGAACGTGGTACTGGGTGGACTAGCCCGGATACTATCCGGGCTAGTAGTTAGCCTCACTAGGGATGGCCATGCAGTCTGGATCCTGCCCCGAGCTGGTACACCTAACTACTATGCTGCATAGTATCTGTGTGACGGTTGATTGGTTCTCGGTGAGTTGGGTGATCATATGAGTCTTTTGGACGAACCAGCGAAAGTGGAACCGGCGCGGCCGTTCCCGGCTCGTACCGGCCCGAAAGGGTCGTTCATCTACAAGATGCTCACCACCACCGATCACAAGACGCTAGGCGTGATGTACCTGGTGGTGTGCTTCGCGTTCTTCCTCATCGGCGGATTGATGGCTCTGTTGATTCGGACCGAACTAGCTGCACCGGGGTTGCAGTTCCTGTCCACTGAGCAGTACAACCAGATGTTCACCATGCACGGCACCGTGATGCTCTTGATGTATGCGACCCCGATCGTCATCGGCTTCGCGAACGTCGTGCTGCCGTTGCAAATCGGCGCCCCTGATGTTGCGTTTCCGCGCCTCAACGCGATGAGCTTCTGGCTTTTCGTGTTCGGATCGAGTGTCGCGTTGGCCGGCTTTATGACCCCGGGCGGCGCTGCGGACTTCGGCTGGACCGCTTACACCCCGTTGACCGACGCTGTGCACTCGCCGGGCCCTGGTGCTGATATGTGGATCTTGGGGCTTGTGGTTTCGGGGTTGGGCACCATCCTGGGGGCAGTCAACATGATCACCACGGTGGTGTGTCTACGAGCGCCGGGTATGACGATGTTCCGGATGCCGATCTTCACCTGGAACATCTTGGTGACCAGTGTGCTGATCTTGCTGGCGTTTCCGCTGTTGACAGCGGCATTGCTGGCCCTGGAGTTCGATCGGCAATTCGACGGCAACATCTTCGATCCCGCCAACGGCGGCGCGCTTCTGTGGCAGCACTTGTTCTGGTTCTTCGGCCACCCCGAGGTGTACATCATCGCCCTGCCATTTTTCGGAATCGTCTCAGAGATCTTCCCCGTCTTCGCCCGCAAACCGATCTTCGGGTACACCGGATTGATCTACGCCACCCTGGCGATCGCGGCACTGTCAGTGGCGGTGTGGGCCCACCACATGTACGCCACGGGAGCGGTATTGCTGCCGTTCTTCTCGTTCATGACCTTCCTCATCGCAGTACCCACCGGGGTGAAGTTCTTCAACTGGATCGGCACCCTGTGGAAAGGAAACCTCACCTTCGAAGCCCCCATGCTGTTCTCGATCGGGTTCCTGGTCACCTTCCTGTTCGGCGGCTTGACCGGCGTGCTGCTAGCCAGCCCACCATTGGACTTTCAGCTCTCGGACAGTTACTTCGTGGTCGCGCACTTCCACTACGTCCTATTCGGCACCATCGTGTTCGCTACTTACGCAGGTATATACTTCTGGTTCCCCAAGATCACCGGACGCATGCTCGATGAAAAGCTTGGAAAGATCCATTTCTGGCTCACCTTCATCGGGTTCCATACCACATTCCTCGTGCAGCACTGGCTCGGCAACGAAGGCATGCCACGCCGCTACGCCGACTACCTGGCCTCGGACGGATTCACCGCACTGAATATAGTCTCCTCCGTCGGTGCATTTATTCTCGGCGCATCGACGCTGCCATTCCTGTGGAATGTGTTTCGTAGCTACCGATATGGTGAGGTCGTTACCGTCGATGACCCCTGGGGATTCGGTAACTCGCTAGAGTGGGCGACCAGCTGCCCACCGCCACGCCACAACTTCACCGAACTGCCCCGAATCCGTTCCGAGCGTCCCGCATTCGAGCTGCACTACCCGCACATGGTCGACCGTATGCGCGCTGAAGCCCACGTCGGTAAGGGACACGGCAGCAAGAAGACAGAAGAGGCTCGCCGCGAACCGCTCACGGTTGGCACTCACGAATCGTCAACCGACCCGAATACGTAAAAGTAATGCGACAAAGGCTCGCAACGTCTTCATCAACTCGGTGGACAGTTGCCGCTCTAATTGTGGTGCTCGCATTGATAGCAGCGATTTGGCCGCGTGATGCAACAGACCCGGGTCCGGCGGCGAACCCGGGCAGCACTAAATCCTTGGAGGCTTTCCCCGGCGAGCAGGCTGAGGTGCCCACAGAAGAGCTGGCTGCCGCTCGAGAAAAGGCCGCCCTTAGCCCGTGCCCATCGGGCACCGAGACACCCCGCCCGAGTTCGGTCTTGGCAGGTGTGAGGGTGCCCTGCTTGTCGGACGGTTCGGACGTTGATCTCGGAAACGCGACCGCGGGCGCCATGTGGGTGATCAATTTTTGGGCCTACTGGTGCGCGCCCTGCCGCAAGGAGCTGCCGATCTTCGCCGAATTCGATCGCGTTGCTGGTGATCGCGTCAACGTTCTAACTGTGCAAGGCAGCGACGGCGCGCAGAATCCGTTTCTTTCACTGAACTTGCTGATTGACATTGGTGTGGATCTACCCACCGTGGTGGACACCGACGCAGCGATGGCCGCCGCACTGGGTGTTCCCCGCGTCTATCCTTCGACGGTCCTTGTGCGCGCTGATGGTTCGGTCGCTGCCGTTCTGCCCCAGGTCTTCGCCTCCACGGACGAGTTGATCCAAGCAGTCAATACCCATCTCGGACTCACGCTGTGAGTACGACAACGCCGACACTGATTAAGCCTCGGCCAGATCGCCAGCGTGCGACCCGGCACTTGCAGCGTTACCTGTTCTGGCCCGCCCGGAACCTGTGGCGGTCACTGACCTCCATGCGCACCGCCCTAGCACTGCTGTTCTTGCTCGCTATTGCTGCTGTACCCGGGGCCCTGCTGCCGCAGCGAGACCTCAACGCTACGAAGACCACCCAGTACATCGCCGACAACGGCGCCGTGGGTGACGTTCTAGACAGACTTCAGATGTTCGATGTCTTCTCCAGCATCTGGTTCACCTCCATCTACGCTTTGCTGTTCATCTCACTGGTGGGATGCCTGACCCCCCGCATCGCCGAACATGCCAAGTCGCTACGGGCTCGGCCGGTCGCCGCACCTCGCAACCTTGCACGGATGCCACGGCACGAAGTTCGCGACACCGATGGCACACCCGAGCAGACCGCAGCCCTAATCCAACAACGGCTAAAAGGGTGGCGCACAACGGTGCGCACGGTGCACGGGCCTGGCTCAGAGCGTGGTTCGGTCACTGTAGTGGAAGTGTCGGCCGAGAAAGGGTACCTGCGGGAGTTCGGCAACCTCGTCTTTCACTTTTCGTTGCTCGCCCTGCTCGTGGCGATCGCCGCGGGCAAGATGTTCGGCTACGAGGGCACCCGCATCTTGGTTGCCGACGGGCAAGAAGGCTTGTGCAACACCTCCACTGCCGTGTACGACTCGTTCCGAGCCGGCAATCTCGTCGACGGCACCAGCCTCAACGAGTTCTGCATTCAGGTGCAGGCGTTTGAAGCCAGCTACCTCGAGACCGGACAACCCGACATGTACACCGCCACCCTGAAATATCAGAGCGGCAACGAGATCTCGAAGAATGAATGGAACGAGCGAGCGCTCCAGGTCAACGACCCACTGCGCGTGGCCGGCGATCGGGTCTACCTGTTAGGCCACGGCTTCGCGCCCACGTTCACCGTCACTTTCCCTGACGGCCGCACCCGCACCCAGACCGTCCCGTTTCAGCCCGACGAACTGCAAACAATGATGTCTAGTGGAGCAGCACGTTTCGACACGCCAGCTGGCCTGTATCCCGACGAGGACGAGCGGCGGACAAAACAGATCGCCGTGGAAGGACTGTTCGCACCCACCGCAGTCTTCAACGGCGGCTTGATGACCTCGGCGTGGCCGATCCCGGACAACCCGGCTGTGGCCATCGACATCTATCAGGGCGACACCGGACTCGATACAGGCCGACCGCAAAATGTTTACAGCCTCAACGTCGACATGATCAACCAAGGCCGGCTCCTCAAAATAGAACGCGTCAACCTCCTCGCCGGCCAAGACACCCGCCTGCCGGACGGAACAGTCGTCCAATTCGACGGCTACCAACGCTGGGTATCGCTGCAGGTATCGCACGATCCCGCCCAGAAATGGGTGCTGGCGTCCTCGATTGCCATGCTCGGCGGCCTGCTGATCTCCCTGCTGATCAAACGCCGACGGATCTGGGCTCGAATCACACCCACACCCGGACCCGAGCATCCTCGATGCACCGTCGAAATGGCCGGGCTGGCCCGAACCGACCAAGCCGGATGGGGCGAAAACTTCACCCGGATGGTGGACGCTCTTGTCGACGGACCAGCCGACAAGGCACTACCGAACCAACTGCCCACCTAGACAGCCTTCAGCATTCAAACTGCAAGGCCGCGCCCTCGACCTACCCCAATGGTGGCCTCCCTTGGTCGCAGGCGAGCGACAATTCAGTCATGCAAAGCCAGCAGTTGCGGAGGTGGTCATCGGTCTCACGAATCTTTGAGTGAGAAGGGTCACCGATTGTCGCAAATACTATCAGGCGTAGTATTTTGAGTTCGTGATCTTCTCATGGGTGGTCAAGCGGAGTGTGGTGGTCACTGCGGTCGCGCTTCTGGTTTGCATTGTTAATGCAGGCTCGGCTTCGGCGCACAGTTCGATCGTGGCAACTAATCCGCAACCCAACGCGGTTCTTGACCGGGCGCCGTCATCGATTGATTTCGCCTTCGACCAGGAAGTATCAGGCCACTGGCTGCCGGTTATCACGCTGAGTGACTCCGTCGGGCGCAATCTCGAGATCTCGGTGCCTGCGGTCAATAAGTCGTTCGTCACTGTTCAAGTACGTTCAAAGCTCGAGCCCGGCGCATACACTGTCACCTATGGTGTCGACTCAGCCGCTGGAGAGTCTGTAGCAGGGGAGTTCACCTTTAGTGTGGCGGAGTTGGGGTCAGAAGGTACGAGCCAACCCGTTGAGGGGCAGCGCCGTACCGGCGATCCGTCTGCCTCTGACTTGGTACTGGCAGATGTGTCGACACCGACTCACATCGGCTCTGACGGTTTAAAATGTGCATGGCTCTGGGGCTCCATGGCCTTTGCCATCGTCGTGTTGGCAACGGGCATAGGGATGTATCGAGTAATCAGCGCTCGAAAGAACCGCTAACCTAACGTTTAAGCCGCTGGAAGAGTCACCAGGCTGGGCCAGCGTTCCCATGGTTCACTTCCCATGGAGACGGGGTGCTGGCGGCGTCCGCGCGCGCGAGGGCCGAGGCGATATCGTGGCATGGGTTATTTGACCCATGTATAGAGGCGAGCGTTATTCCCTCCAATGCCCGTGGCACCGATAAACCGCGTCTTCCGCGATCGCCGGGCGCTCCATGCATGCAGTCGGCGCACCGCACCGCGACGCCGGTATCAAGAAAGGCCTCATCTGAGGGCGCCTGAACGCGGGGTCGTGGCCTTTACCGTCCCAGGCACGGCCGATTTTATTTGCCGCCAGAACAAACTGGTGCGGCGCACTGACCCCCACAGGGTAGGCCAGAAGCGGTTAGTTGATTCGTCGGAGACGCGGGTGATGCCGCGATCCAGCAGAGCGGTGAGGACGAGCCCTTTGTATCCATGCCGGGCATGTCACTCGGCGAAGTATCGCCGTGTGTGAGGGTCGTCGGGCTGAGTCTCACAACTACGCGCTGTTTCACACGTATGTCACCGCCGGCAGTCGGTGTCGTCAGCGCCCCGGTGTGGGCACGGGCGCGGTTAGGGGCGATCATGGGGGTGGATTGTGATGTGGCGCGTGAGGCGCTATCAGCTCGGCTCGATGGTGAGCGGGAGAGCCGGTCCCTGCGGTTCGGGTCGATGAGCACCTGGAAACGTGCCGTCAGTGCTGTGCCTGGTACATCCTGGCTGACGACCAGGTCCGTCGGCTGCGGCGGGCAACGTTCGCCGAGCCTGACCCGCGTGCGGCCGCAGCTGTTATGGCGGCCGCGGGCCTGATACCCTGCCATCGCTCGACCTCGCTGCGGCGTTCGTTGGCGTGGGCCCCGATCAACAAGTGGGCGCGGATGGATTTGGTGGCCGTGGGCGCTATTCAGACCGGTCTTGCGGCGGTCCAGGTCGCTGGTGTCGATTTCGGGATGATGCCGGCCGGGCATCACATGCCTGTGATGTCGGGGGCTCATTTCTTTAACGAGTCCACGGCATGGTCGGGTGCTTTGGGTTGTGGGGATGATTGTGGCCGGGATCTGGCCGATCGCTGCGGCGGGCCTGTGCGCGGTGCTGGGTATTTTCGGGTTGGTTCTTGGGGGTTATGTCATCGTCGATGCGAGTGCGGGGCAGGTGACGGTGGGACGGATGCTCAGTCATCTGCCGGTGCTAGCTGGTCTGATTCTTGCCGTGGTGGTGTTTCGGCGAGCGCAGTGATCAGATGCCACCGTCGTCGGCGGTTGCTGCCACAAGTGAGGCCGATGGGGAGATCGAATTGCTCGGCACTGCCCGTCGTGGTCGGCGCCGCGCGGGCATCTGTGGCCGACTGATGGTTCGGCCGCCTGAGGGGTCCGACCTAGCGTGCGCAGCACCGTGGTTCTTTGCGATGTGGTGGCCTGGGGCAGAGACGACGGGCCCGGCAATCTCGTCGAGTGCGTCGAGGGTCGCCGGACCCGCCTTACCCTTACCCTTACCCTTGGCGGCATCTCCTCCGCCGCTCAGAGCGTAACAGCGGACATGATCGTCATGCCTGCGGCCATCGATCGCGGCGCTCATCATCGTTGTGGCGATGATTGTGGCGATTTGGCCGCGAGCTTCTGAGACTGCCTCTGAGCCAGTCGATCCGGGAGTCAACCCCAGTGCGCCACTGCCGGGCATCAACGCGGACGTCAGCGCGCAGGACATGGCCCAGGCCCGCGAGCGGGCGGCTCTGCAACCCTGCCCAGTCGGTGATGGCACCCCGCCCGCGCCGGGGTCGGTGTTGACCGGGATCGTCCTGTCCTGTCTGGCCGACGGCGCCACCGTGGACCTCGGCGGCGCCACAGCCGGGCAACCGCTACTGATCAACATCTGGGCGCACTGGTGCGGACCGTGCCGCACCGAGCTGCCGGTGGTTGCCGACTTCGCCGCCCGAGCCGGCGACCGCCTGCAAGTGCTCACCGTCCAGGGACAGGAGGGTTCCCAAAACCCGCTGCTGTCACTGAATTTACTGATCGAGACCGGCGTACACCTACCGACTGTCGTCGATACCGACGCCCGACTCGCGGCGGCCCTGTCGGGATCGGGTTTATCCCTGCACCGTGCTGGTACGCGCCGATGGAACCGTGGCCGCAGTCCTGCCGCAGGTCTTCGAATCAACCGACGAACTCGCCGACGTGGTTGACAAACACTTGGGCCTACAACTCTAGCGACGCTCAGGGGTTTCTGACTGCGTGGCCGCTGGCGGGCTCTGCGGCGCTGTGGCAGCGGCGGTAGCGGCCGAATCCGTTACGGTCGCCGGGCCGGCTGAGGTACCGGCCATCTGCGCCAGCATCGCGTTGTAGCTGACCAATTGCGCATCGCCCTCGCGATCCTCGCGGCGATCAAAGCCGGTGGCCTGGCGCTGATCCTGGCGAGACCACTGGACCAGCAACGCCAACATCACGAGCACCAAAGGGATTTCACCGGCCGCCCATGCGATACCTCCACCTAAACGCTGATCGCTCATCAGATCCGGGTTCCACGGCAACATCAGACTGTTGTAGTAGGTGCGGGCAATGACGCTGTCGGTACTCATCAACGCAACACCGAAGAAAGCGTGAAAAGGCAACGAGCCGAACACCATCGCCAGTTTTGCGACCGGGGAAAGCCTCCGCGGGGCAGGGTCGATCCCGATCACCACCCAGTAGAACAGGTAACCGCTGAGCAGAAAATGCAGATTCATCGCGACGTGCGCCGCATGGTATTCGGTGAGGACGTCGAACAGCCCACCGAGGTACAGCACGTAATAGCTACCGACGAACAGCACCGACGCCACCAAAGGATGGGTCAGAAACCGCGAGAACGGGCTGTGCAGCAGGGACAGGATCCACTCGCGTGGGCCCGGGGGAGAGGACCGGCCAGCCGGCGCAATGGCCCGCAGCGCCAGCGTCACCGGGCCGCCGAGGACCAGGAGCACCGGCGCCAGCATCGACAACATCATGTGCGCGATCATGTGAATGCTGAACAGTGCCGGAGCATACTTGCCCAGGCCTGAAGAGGTCGCGAAGAGCACTGCGGCACAACCCAGCAGCCATGCGATGGTGCGTCCCACCGGCCAGGCATCACCGCGTGTGCGGAGCCGGTAGACCCCCCGCAGGTACAGGGCGGCCATCACGATCGCGAGGGTGCCGAACAGCAGATCGAAGCGCCAACCGACGACGATCTCCCCGAACGTGGGTGCTCGGTCGAGGCTGTACCCGAGGATCAGTTCGGTCGCCGGCATGTCTGCGGGATTCACATTCTCTGGCGGCGGTGTCCGCGACAACCCGACCGCGATCCCGAAGGTCGCTGCGAAGATCAGCAGTTCGACGACGGCGAAGCGGATCAATGGTTGACGGTCACCCCCGTTGCTGGTCACCGCCGGGATAGTGGTGCGCCGGTGCCAGGCACCACAACCACCCAGTAGGAGCAGCGCTGCGACTTTCACCAGGATCAGCTGCCCGTAGGTGGTGCTGAACAATTGGTCCAGGTGTACCCGGATGAGTGCGTTGATGACTCCACTGGCTCCGACGACGACCAGGCACCACAGGGCAATTCGGGAGTAGCGCCGGACCGCGAGTGCGGTGAAGTGGCCGTGTCCGCGAGCATAAACGAGGACGGCGAACAGACCGCCCATCCAGATGCATGCGCCCACGATGTGCAGGATCAGGCTATTGGTCGCGATGTCGTGGCTGCCGCCGGTCGAGGAGTGGCCGGCCAGGGCTGTGGGCATCAGGGTCAGCAGAGCCAGCGGGAACGCGACCAGCGTCCACGTCCAGCGCAGCGTGATCCGGGCAACAACCGCGCACATCAGGGCGAACAGCGCTGTCCAGAGCCAGGATCGGGCGTCGGCGACCTGGCCGACCGCTGTGATCAGCCGGTCCACCGACACCACTTCCGATATCGCGAAGCCGGTCGTGTCCGAGACGGTCAACGGGACCATCAGCAGTGCGCACACCATCCACACCATCGCGCCCACAGCAGCAGACCGCAGCGCGCGGTAGCCGCCGACGTCGAGGATTCCGTTTGATTGTGGGGGGACGAAGAACGCGGCGAACAGTGTTCCACCGACAGCGACCACTGCACCGATCTCACCGATGGTCTGCACCGCGGGCAGCCCGTAGCGAGTCAGAATGCCGGGATCGCCGACCCCCACTAGATCCAGGACGGTACTGGCAGAAATGGCCGTTACCGCAATGGCCACAGCGGCCCCGACCCAGGCCAGCGCCCATCCGATGCTCGCTGCTGCCGCGCGTCGAACGTTGATCGAATCGGCCGGCGGTGTGCTCATCCCATCAGCGTAGGCACCGGGGCGAACCTGGAGAAATCGCCGATGGTCGACGCCGATGGTCGAGCATCGGGAGTGGCGGTGCAGGAGCGTCAGTGTGGGCGAAGGCGGGCTGCTGCCACGGCAACCGTGCACGGTGGTCGAGCGGTAGCGATCGCTGCTTTAGCCCAGGACAGTGAGATAGATCAAGGCAACATTCAAGACAATGATCACCGCCGCGGTGAGCCAGGCGAGTGAGCTGGTGACGTGGTGATTGGTGTCCTCACCCATCAGTGCGCGGTCACTGGTAAATCGCACCAGGGGAACTAAGGCGAAGGGGATGCCGAACGACAAGATGACCTGAGACACGATCAGGGCCTGGGTGGGGTCGATGCCCACGGCAAGGATGGCGATGGCGGGAATCAAGGTGACCAGCCGCCGCACCACGATCGGTATCCGGCGCTGCAGCAACCCGTCCATGATCATGGCGCCGGCATAGGCGCCGACAGATGTCGATGCCAGTCCAGAAGCAAGAAGACCCAATGCGAATAGCAATGCCACGACTGGTCCGAGGGTGTCCCCGATGGCCTCGTGGGCGCCTTCGATGGTGTCGACGTCGTCTCTGCCTTGCAGGTTGGTTGCTGCTAGCAGGAGCATCGACATGTTGACTGCTCCTGCCAAGAGCATGGCCAGTGCCACATCGACGCGGGTCACCCGGAGCAGTCGTCGCCGCAGTGGTCCAGGCCCGTTGACACCGTGGCGGTCCCGTACCAGTCCCGAATGCAGATACACAGCATGCGGCATGACCGTGGCACCGAGCATCGCCGCTGCCAGCATCACGCTCTCGGTTCCTTCGAAACGTGGAATGAGGCCCTCAGCTGCCGCTGCCGGCGATGGTGGTTCAACGACCACACTGGTGAGGAACCCAATCGCGATGACTGCCAACAACCCAATGATGACCCGCTCGAACGGGCGTTGGCCGCTGCGGTCTTGCACCAGCAACAGCCCCATCGAGACCAGCCCGGTGATCACCCCACCTACCAGCAACGGCAGATCGAACAACAGGTTCAACGCAATGGCGCCGCCGACCACTTCGGCCAAATCGGTCGCCATCGCCACCAGCTCGGCCTGTACCCAATACCCGAGCCGAGTCGAACGAGAAGAGCGGCCGCGCACCGCTTCGGGCAACGACATGCCCGTGACCACACCCAACTTCGCCGACAGATACTGCACCAGCCCGGCCATCACATTCGCGGCCACGATGACCCACACCAGCAAATACCCGAACTCTGCGCCAGCGCTGATGTTCGATGCGACGTTGCCGGGATCGACATAGGCGATTGCCGCGACGAAAGCAGGCCCGAGCAGCGTGGAACTCACCCGAACCCGGGCCAGCCGGGGACGCACTCCACTCGTTGCCACCACAGCGCCCTCCTGTTCGATGCCCCGCAGTCTAATGGCTAGCCGAAACTATATATTCGGCCAGCCGAAGTTGCCGCGCGGAGGATTTATGTCGGCGGTGGCGGCCCGGTACGTACTGCAAGCGGGCGGGCGGACGCTAAGGCCGTATCGGCTCGTATAAGAATCCGCGTTATACACCCCGATACTTTGCTAGTGTCTGCTGGTGGAATCTGGTCTCAATCCCTTCACGCCCGGGTCGGGTACTCGTCCGCCTGAGCTGGTGGGTCGTGCCCGGGAGTTGGAGCGTTTCGATCTGCTGGTCGCCCGGGCCAAGCAACGCCACTATGACCGGGGGCTGATGTTGCAAGGACTGCGGGGAGTCGGCAAGACCACGTTGCTGGCGACCATGGCTGACCAAGCGCGGCGCAACGATTGGGTCGTTGTGGAGGTCGAAGCGCAGACGAGTCAGGAAGGCGCCGAAGCGCTGCGTAGGCGGATTTCTAAAGACGTCACCCGGGCGCTTAGGCGCCGCAAGTTCGCACGGGCAATTGCAGATCGGCTTCGGGCGATGACCGAGGAGTTTTCGGTGTCGGCGACTGCATTCGGCACCGGGGTCAGTGTGTCGAAAGCCGCACCACCGTCGCAGGCATCATTGGGAGTCGAGTTCGAAGATCTCGTCGAAGAGTTGTGCGATGAACTCCGCAAGGAGGGCAACGCATTCGGGTTGTTCGTCGACGAGATGCAGGAGCTCGAGGCGCCGCTGCTACAAGTGTTGCTAGCAACCCAGCACCGTGCCGCGCAACGGGGCTGGCCGTTCTTCGTGGTCGGTGCGGGACTTCCGAACCTCCCCCAGGTGCTAGCTGATGCACGGTCCTACGCCGAACGCCAATTTGACTACCGCACCATCGGACCTGTGTCCAACGATGAGGCGCGGGCGGCCATCGTCGCACCGATTTCTCGGCTGGGTCAGGCCGTTTCCGACGAGGCCGCTGATTATGTGGTCACTGCCAGTGCCGGCTACCCGTATTTCCTGCAAGTCTTTGGCTACGAATTGTGGCGTGCGGCAACAGAATCACCGTTCAGGCTGCTTGAAGCCGAAGATGCGGTGAGCACCGGCCACGCCTCTCTTGATGCCGGGTTTTATAGCTCGCGGTGGCTTCGTGCGACCGAGACCGAACGGCGGTATTTACACGCCATGGCGGTGAGCGGCACCGATCAACCGCGGTCGTCTGCGATCGCCACAGCGCTGGGCAGCTCCATGCAGTCGGTGGCACCGCACCGCGACGCCTGTATCAAAAAAGGCCTGATCTGGGCGCCTGAACGCGGAGTTGTGGCATTCACCGTTCCGGGTATGGCCGAATTCATTCGCCGCCAGAACAACACTGGTGCGGCGCACTGACCCTCCAGGTGGTGGGCCAGTAGCGATTTAGTTGTTGTTCTCGGACATGCGGGTAGCGCCGGGTTCGAACAGAACAGTGAGGACCAGGACGACTACGCCGCAGGTGATGTAAGTGTCGGCGAGGTTGAAGGTGGGCCACCACCCGGTATGGAAGTAGTCGGTGACTTTGCCGTCGAGGAGACGGTCGATGACGTTGGCGGCGGCGCCAGCGACAATGGCGGCGAAGCTGACGGTCTGCAGCGTTCGTTGCTCAGATGCGGTGCGCCAGGCATAGATGGCAAAGCCGAGGGTGATGAGGCTGGTGAGGGCGAGGATCACCGCGGTGGGCAGCTGGTTGCCGAGGCTGAAAGCGACCCCGGTGTTGTAGGCGAGGTCGAGTTGGAGCAACCCGAGGTCAACGGTTCGGCCGTCGGACAGGGTGTTGCGGGCGATGGGATCGAGGATGAGTGCGACGGCGGCCAAGGTGGCAGTGACCGCGACCAGGACTCGCCGCCGTTGTGCTGATGCGGTGACGATCGACTGATCGTGGTCGGCGGCGTTGTCGTCAATGTTCATTGTGTGGTCTTTGCTAGTGGGCGGTCGGTGGTCGTCGAGTTGTCGGGCAGGTGCAGACGTGTGGTGCGTCCCGCGCGCACCCCGTTGCCGATGACGACGATCTCGGCGATTTCATGAACGAGGACAACCGCGGCAAGGCCTAGGACACCGAACAGGGCCAGGGGCATCAGGACGGTGATGATGGCCAGGGAGAGGCCCACATTTTGCAGCATGATGGTGCGTGATCGGCGGGCGTGGGTAAGAGCTGAAGGCAGATGACGTAGATCCTCGCCCATCAGTGCGACGTCTGCGGTTTCGATCGCGACGTCGGTGCCCATGGCGCCCATGGCGATGCCCAAATCGGCGGTGGCCAGAGCGGGGGCGTCGTTGACGCCGTCGCCCACCATGGCGGTGGGTTGGTGGGCGCGCAGCGTGTTGATGATGCGGGCTTTGTCCTCTGGCCGTAGATCGGCGTGCACGTTCTCAATGCCGGCTTGTTCGGCCAGCGCGGCGGCGGTGCGCGCGTTGTCGCCGGTGAGCATGGCCACCGAGTAGCCATCGCGGCGTAGACCAGCAACCACGGTGGGTGCTTCGGGCCGAAGTTCATCGCGCACGGCAATGGCGCCGATGACGGTGCCGTCGCGTTCGATGAGTACGGCGGTGGCACCTGCTCGTTGCATGCGATCGATGTCATCGGTCAAGGCGCCAGCCTCGATCCAGCCGGGCCGTCCCAGCCGAACAGGGTGGCCCTCGACAGATCCGACGAGGCCGGCGCCGGTGACCGCGTCGACGTCGTCGGCGGGAGTGACCGGGTCAGCGGCGGCCAAAATCGCCCGGGCGAGGGGATGTTCACTGCGCGCTTCGAGCGCCGCAGCGACGGTAAGTACCTCGGCGCGTGAGGCACCACCGGTGGTTGCGATCTCGACGACTGAGGGTTGATTGCGGGTCAGGGTGCCGGTTTTGTCGAGCGCAACGGTACGGATTCGGCCGAGCGCCTCGAGGGCGGCGCCCCCCTTGATCAAGACACCGAGTTTGGAGGCGGCCCCGATCGCGGCGACCACGGTCACTGGTATGGCGATTGCCAGCGCGCACGGCGAGGCAGCGACCAGCACCACCAGGGCCCGTTCAACCCACACTCGCGGGTCTCCGAGCGCACTGCCAACCCCGGCGATGACACCGGCAGCGATCATCACTGAGGGAACCAACGGGCGGGCGATCTTGTCGGCCAACCGCTGGGCCTGGCCTTTGCGGGACTGTTCGGCCTCGACGATCCGCACAATCTTGGCCAGAGAATTGTCGCGTGCAGCAGCAGTGACCGTCACTTCCAGGACGCCGGTGCCATTGATGAAACCGGCGTAGACCTCGCTACCGGGTCCCGCTTCGGTTGGAACCGACTCACCGGTGATCGCCGAGGTGTCGAGCGCAGTGTGCCCGGAACTGATCGTGCCGTCCGTGGCAAGGCGTTCACCGGGTTTGACGATCATGGTGTCGCCGACCACGAGGTCGGTGGGGGACACGACAAGTTCACGGCCACCGCGTCGCACGGTGGCGGTGTCAGGCACCAGCGAGAGCAGTGCCCGCAAGCCGCGGCGGGTCCTGGTAACGGCGTATTCCTCGAGTCCTTCGCTGATCGCGAACAGAAAAGCGAGCATGGCCGCCTCGCCGACTTCCCCGAGCACGACCGCCCCGACCGCGGCGATGGTCATCAAGGTGCCGACCCCGATCTTGCCTCGGGCTAGTCGGCGCAGTGTTGAAGGCACAAAGGTATAGCCGGCGATGACCAGCGCACCTACTTGCAGTCCCAGCTCCACATACTGCGGTCCCTCGGCCACGCTGCTGATCAAAGCTGCCACGAGCAGTGCCCCGGCAACGATCGCAGCTCTGATCTCTACGACCTGCCACCACCGCGCGAGGTCGGCTTCTGCTCCATCGTCATCGGGGGCTTCGTCATGGCCGCAGCCGCACGCATCACTCATCGCCGACCACCCCAGATGCAATACCGTAATTCGGGCACAACGTGACCGCATTACCCGTTGCTGCCAGCAAGGTTTCCGCTGACGCCAGCAGATCCATCAGTTCAGGGCGCGAGAGTGAATAGAACACCTGACGGCCCTGCGGCCGGCCCTGTACGAGGCCGCAATCACGTAAACACCCCACGTGCGCTGACACCGTCGACTGCGCCAAACCGAGCTCGGCCACCAAGTCAGCCACCCGGGCCTCCCCGCCGGCCAGTTGCCGCACGATAGCCAAACGTGTTGCGTCCGAGAGACTATGGAACAGCGCAACTGCTGCATCGACACTTGAGTCCGCGCCTCCTGTAGCCGGCACACACCCCTCACTTTTAATCGCCATGCGACGATGATAGCCGTTGTCACCGATCTTCAAAAGGTCTATTCATCGTTGATATTCGATGTTATCGTCCGAATATGGTGAAAGTCACAGTGGCGACGCGGCCACGCATCGGTCTAGCCCCTGGCTCGGTGTTGTCTCGGTGGGGCAGATGGGTGAGCCGGCGGCGGTGGCCGGTCCTGGTGAGCTGGGCGTTGATCATCGTGGTCTGCGCCATGGCGTTTGCGCCATTGGAGCGGCGCTTGACGGCAATGGATTTCGGGATTGCCGGGTCTGAGTCCGAACACGTCGACGCGGTCTTGGCGCAGCATTTTCCTCAGTTGGGAGCCGAGCAGGATGTCATCGTCTACGACGGTGCCGGCGTGTCTGTGGATAGCCCTGAGTTCCGTCAGGTTGTCGACCAGGCGGTCGCGGCAGCTCGCTCGGTGGAGGGTGCGCGCGAGGTGACTAGTCCCTACGACGTCGGTGGGGAACAGATGGTGTCGCCGAATGACCGTGGTGTAGCTGTCGGGCTGGTCGGTATCGACGGTGACATGGCCGACCGGGCCATGGTGGCACGCACCCTCCAACATGAGCTGTCACGCTTTGAGACCGCACAGATCAAGGTTGCAGTCACCGGCTACTCATTAATCCAAAACGACGCAACCGAGATCCAGAACAGCGACGCGCAACGGGCAGAAATGATCGGTATCCCAGTGGCTTTGATTCTGCTGGTCATTGCACTGGGTGCGGTGACTGCCGCGGTGGTGCCGGTTGTGGCGGCGCTGGTGGGATTATTGCTCACGGCCGGCACGTTGTTTGTCCTCACCGCGGTGACCGACTTTGACTCGCTGACGATGTCGGTGGCCACGATGATCGGCATCGGAGTAGGTATCGACTACGCCATGTTCATCGTCAGCCGATACCGCGAAGAACTCAACGCCGGCGCAATTGTTGACCGCTCCGACCAAGACAAGATCGACGCCGCCGTCGCCCGCACCCTGGCAACCACTGGCCGCACGATCCTGTCGTCGGGGGTGATCGTGATGATTTCCCTGGCCTCGCTGGTCGTCATCCCAGCCCCCATCTTCCGTGGAATTGCCATCGGCGTCGCTACGGCAGTCACCGCCATGCTCGTCGTCGGCTTATGCCTGCTGCCTGCATTGTTGGCCGTGCTCGGCCCCAGAATCAACTGCGGGCAAACGCCACGCCGATGGCAACCCGCCGAACTATCAGCGGACCTGGCCGACGCCGCCCGGACACGGTGGGGCCAGTGGGCCTACCGAATCATGAAACGACCGGCGCTCTACGGCAGCATCGCCGTAGCGATCCTGCTACTTGCGGCGCTCCCGCTGACAGGCATTCGCTACGGGCTGGACATGGGTACAGCCTCACTGTCCGAAACCCCATCGGGGCGAGCCGCAGCCACCCTCACCACGCACTTTCCTCCCGGCGCACTGTCCCCAGTGGAACTCGTAGCCACCGACACCTCCGGCGGGCCACTCACCGACGCCGGCCACAACGCCGTCGCGCGGTACCTCGACCAAGCACAAGCGGATCCGCGGGTGGCTGCCCTCGGACCTTCCACCATCAGTGATGGCCGACTGGCGACCTCGCTGATCCTGTCGGTGCCATTCGATTCCACTGCAGCTACCGACCTCATCACCGACTTGCGAAGCAGCGCACAACAAGTCGGGGCAGACTCGGACATCCTGATCGGTGGCAGCACCGCCGAGTTCGTCGACCTCGACAACGAGATGACCGCCAAACTGCCAATAGTCATCGGCCTGGTGCTGACCGTGTCCTTCGTCTTTCTGATCGTTGCTTTCCGCAGCATCGCACTGCCACTTAAAGCGATACTGATGAACTTGCTGGCCACGGGAGCGGCACTCGGTATCACCGTCGTGGTGTTCCAGTGGGGCATCGGTGAATCGCTGCTCGACTTCAGCAGCCCAGGATTCATCCAAACCTACCTACCGACACTGGTATTCGCCGTCCTATTCGGTCTGTCGATGGACTACGAGGTATTCCTCATCGGCCGGATGCGCGAATACTGGGCCGCCACCGGCGACAACCAACACGCCGTGGCAGCAGGTCTCGCTCACACCGCCCGACCCATCACCGCAGCCGCAGCCATCATGGTCGTCGTCTTCGGCAGCTTCATCACCGCAAACATGCTCGAACTCAAACAGATCGGCTTCGCCCTCGCCATCGCCGTAGCCATCGACGCGCTGCTGGTCAGACTCATCCTCGTACCCGCCCTTATGCGGCTACTCGGACAATGGAACTGGTGGCTCCCGCGACTACCACGTAACTCGGCTAGGGCTGCCCCTGAGGGAACCACACCAATTTCGACTCCTTGTGAACCGCCGGGCTGACCGCGCGTCAGCTGCTAGTGGTTCGATACGCCCGCAAGCTTCGGTGCCAATAGCGACCCACATGCGCACCCCCTTCAACAATCCTCGACACTCATATTCGTCAACGGGCGCAGAAGATTCGGGTGGTTCGATCGAACTTAGACCAAAGAGTTTCCTGCGTCTCCACGCGCCGATTGATTTTGGGGTGCAGCTGTGTGTCGGTAGCGCGCTGTACTCTGTGACCACCGACGAAGGGTGAGATCATGCGCACGCCCGACCATAGACGGCGACCTCACACGCCGAAGGTGAAGTCGCTCGAGGACGCGTTCCGACTAGCGGAACAGCGGCCACGTAGTGAGGTCACGCTTGAGAGTCTGTTCGCCGAGGAGCAGCGCAAATACGACGATCAGCGTATCGGCAACCCTGACCTGGATCCGATCACTCAAGCGGTCCTTGATTTGTGGGTTGCACCGTATGACCCGACGGATAATGAACCACCAGATTCGTACCGCCGTGGTGATATCGACAGCGCAATTGCGCGGGCACAGCAGTGGCACGAAATGAAGACAGTGTCCTCGGTACCGCTCGATGATGACCAGATCATCGCTTGGGTGAAGTTGCATTACAAGCTGGTAGCCCGTGACGTGTTGACTCTGGTTGGTGCGGGCATTACGGCGGCCCAGATGGACATGCGGGTGTGGTTCGGCCGCCTGAACAAAGATCGACCTCGTCTGGTCGACCGATACTTGCAGGGAAGTGTCACTGTCGATCAAATCCACGCGGAGCTTGGCAAGCTCCGCAGCTGGATTGAGGACCGCGCTTTGCATCGCGCAGCCGGACAGAGCTGACCACAACACAGCATCGGTGAACTGCGCCGTCCTCGCGCTGACAGCACCGGCATCAGATTGATCGCGGCCGGTGAAGGCAGCTCCCCACATCACCCCCTGCAACAGGAGTAGTGTTTCGTCACTGGTGACGAAATGGATTGTGCCACAATTGATTACGCCGATAACAATGATTATGTCAAGTAAACTTGACAAGGCGCTGGTGGGTCGTTCGCAGATGTGCTGTGGTGTCATGGATCGGTGGGGCTGAAACCGTGCGCGACTCCGAGACCTGAAGTATGAGCAGCAGCCGCGATCATGACACTGACGTAGATGCCGATGTGGACGCCGACAACGGTCAGCTCCGGCGTGAGCTTGCTTTTAGCGCTCAGCTGGCGGTGGGTTTGCTGTCAGGGATATGCATCGCAGTGTTGGCGGTTGCCTGGTCGATGAACGGTCTACGCGACATACTGAACGTTCCCGAGTTGGCATCGGTGCCGATCAACGATCCACCGCCCAACATTCCTGGACCGACCATCACCTACTGGCTCGCGTGGGCGATCCCATCCCTGGTCGTCTACAGCCTCGGCGCAATACTCTTCTGGCGGTGGAAACCACTACGCTGGTTAATCGTCAGCTTCATGATCGGCTTTGTCGCGGTCAGCCTCCTGTGTATCCCGCTCATCATTTACATAGACGTCACCGGGTTCTAGGTCGGGTTTACTAACGCCGTTCAAACTGCTGCAAACCCGCCGGGAAGATACCTTCTGTCAAGTAAACATGACAACCGCTGGTAGGAGGGCCGTTCAAGCCCCTTAGTTCGGTGCCTGTCCGGCCGAGGCCGCACCGATAGGTGTTGATGTCGGCGTGTGATTCGAGGTCAGGCGCCGGGGCCGGCGTCGATGACATATTGAGCGATGACGGCGAGTTTGATGTTGCGTTCTTGCGACATACGGGCCAACAGCTGAAAGGCTTGGGAGTCGTCGATCGCGTAGCGCTGTATGAGCATGCCTTTGGCTTGACCGATGGTGTCGCGGGTGGTCAATGCTGTTCGGATTTGGTCGTTTTCGTAGACCGATGCCATTTCCACGGCGGCGTGGGCGGCGAACAGTTCCCCCAGGGATCGGGCCTGTGCATCGAACGAATTAGGGGTGGTGCTGTGGACGTTCAACGCGCCGAAGCTGCCGTCCTCGCTGACGAACAGGGTGAAACAGACCATCGCTGCGATACCGAGACTGGCGGCGGCGTGGGCAAACTCGGGCCATCGGGTCTCAGTGGCCATGTCATCGACCCAGACCGCTGTCTCGGTGCCCGCCGCGGCGTCAAGGCACGGCCCCTGCCCTAGCTGCTGCTGCACACTGTCGCACTGGCGGGCCAGATCACCCACCGCGACCGGGGTGGTGAGCAGTCCACGCGCTGACACCAGTGTCACGCTCGCATACTCGGCGCCCTCGATGGCCTCGACGGCGGCTTGGGCGATTCGTTGCATCGCCGAGGTCTGGTCCTCGCCGGCAACGCGCAACTGGCGGGCGATCTGCGCCAACCGTTCCGAAACACCGACCTCAGAACTCACCGGACCACCCTCACCTGTTGATTACGACTTCCTCAAAGTACACGAGCGATCACTAATTTCCGTCGCTTGAAGTCGTGTAGATCTTGAACGACGAGACCGGCACGTCAATCGTCCGACCTTCGTGGGCCACCTTCGGTCTGGGTTATTGACGGACGGTGGAGTTCGGCGCCGTGTCCGCCACAGGTATCGGGCAAGGGTTGCCACCGCTACTATCAAAGCCCCGGCCCACAGCCATCGCCACCACGAGGGGTCGGTGAGACTGTCGTAAACGAGGAGCGGAACGAAAGCGACAACAGTGGTAACGACCACCGCTACACCTATTGTTCGCTCGAATGACTTCATTCTCGGACCATCTCGTCGGCCGTCACCCTTCTACATGTCTCAATGTGTAGTTCGCCCCACCGCGGCGATCGGTCCAGCTTCATCGTTCGTCACCGTCGCCTCAACAGTTCAACGTAACTACCGATGTCGTCTTGAACGCAGATCTCCACCAGCCTGACCGGTCAAGGCGGAGCGGTTATCGTGGTCGACTATGGCGAAAAAGACTGCCGTGGAGTACTACGACGACCTTACCGCGCACGTGTGGACATCGATAACCTGCACAGCTAAGCAGCGGCAGGCGCACTCGCTCCACCCCTGGCTGGCTGCAGGTCCGGTGGGATTTGTTTATGGGGTGGTGAACTCGTGGGCGTCGAGGAAGATGAGGGTGCCGTCGTCGAGGGCGATCGCGTAGCGCCGTGGCCGGATCGTGGTGTCGCGATCTAGCTGTGCGACGCCGTCGGCTGGTAGTGGCCCAAAGTCTTCGACCACGACCCCGGCTCCGCCGCCGCTGGCGGGATTGACCTGTACCCGGGTTCCAGCCGACACGGTGGTCTCGGCGGCCGGGGGCCGGTGGTTGGCGCTCATGACTCCAGTATCTCAACAACCCGCCCTCTAGTGCACTACCCCCGCCCTTATCCGCGGTGTGACGGCGCATGCAACTACTCGCCTGACTCGCCCGGCTACCGCCGACGGGGCCACAGGCTTCTCGACGCCCCCGCGTTCGGAACAGGGTGGTGGCTTCGCCTGTGCTCAACCAATGACTTTTACGGTGGTGTGGTTACCGTAGGGCGTTATGGCGCCACGATATGCGATCGAATACATCGACGATCTCGATGACACCCCCCTCGATCTAGACGAGGTGCACACGGTGCGGTGGTCGTGGCTCGGGGTGGACTATCACCTCGATACCAGCACCGCGAACCTGGAAAAGATCGAAGCCGGACAGGTATCGCTAGCGACGGTGTTGGCCAAGTCCACGCGGATCGGTGGCCGTGCCCGCTCGACCGCACCCAAACACCACCCCCGCCCCGACACCCCACCACCTGCTGATGGTGGGGTGCGTGTCTGGGCGCGAAGGCAGGGTTACGACATCGCTGAGCGTGGCCGTATCCCCGTGGCGATCACTCGGGCCTACAACGATGCCCACTAATTGTTTGCCGCTCAACGGGTTTCAGTGTGTCCACGTAACCGGGACGGGCGGTGGGCACAGCGACGGTTCCCTTTTCAGCTCAGCGCGTCGATGGCGTCGGCGAGGGTGGAGCAGATCAGAATGAACTCGCCAAGCCCACCTACCTGCAAGGGGGTGTGGGTGGCGCCGCCGGCGACGACAGCGAACCTGCCGGTGGGGCCAACGGCTTGTTTCGCTGCCAAAAGAATGGACATGCCAGCGCTGGCGAGGAACTCTACGTCGGTGAGGTCGATGATCAGCCCAGCCGGGTCACCGGCGGCGATGATGGTGATGGCGTCGGTCAGCTGTTGCGCGGTCAGCAAATCAATACTGCCGGCCACGGTCACAATCACCAGATCCTCGCGGTGAGTCGTGGTGATGGTCACGCTGGAACTGGTGGGGTCTTCGAGCACGCTTGAGACTCTCTTCCGCGAAAGAAATGGGTGGAACACCAACCGCGCACCACACTGTCCGAGCCGCAGCCTCTAGCCACCATCATCATACGAATGTTGGGTGACCCACGGCGGATCGCCTACAGCCTGGTCGCAAGAACGCACCCGAGTATTCAGTCCCCTAGGTGTGACAACCCCACCGGCCACCGCCAACCCGACGCTCACAACCCCGTGTCGTGCATCGCGGTACCCGCGCTCGACCCGTCCCCTGTCGACACCGGCCTGGACACCACCACGAGTCCGAACCGGACGACACCGCCCAACAACCGTATCCACAGGTAGGTATACCGATATGCGACGAACGGGCTGCACCTCAGCAGATTTGACTCACGATGCCTATTCGTCGTCAACAGAATTGACACGGCCTAGGGCCGGGCGTTCGCTCCTCGTCGAGGCAGATCGAGGCAGATCGGGGCCTTCGGCGTCTGTGGCGTGATGGCCGTGTCGTGCCGGCCGTCAGCGATGTGCTCAAGTCTGGCTGTTGGTCCGCTTGTGGCCAGCTTGGGTGCGGTAAGAATGGGCGCATGAAGTGGACCGATACACACGTTCATATTGTCGATTTTCTGCAGCGCCCGGCGGACTGTGACGGTTTGGTTCGATCACTGCGCGACGGCGGCGCGGAACGTGCTGTGGTCTTCGGTCTGCCGGTGAAGAAGAAGTGGTCTACCGCCGAGCCTCTCAAACCTAGTTACTACCTCGATGACAACGCGCCGTGTCACTACCATTCGTTGACCGATGTCCTCGTGCTCGATGCTCTCGCTGTGTTCGATGAAGCCAGCGATCTTCAGGTGGCGCCCTTGATCTGCGGTTTCGACCCGACAGACCGCCTGGCTATCGAGCATCTCGAAGCCGTATGGAGCAGGTCTGACCGCTGGGCCGGCGTCGGTGAGGTATTGCTGCGCCACGACGATCTGACGAACCTGACCCGAGGCGAAACCCCCGTCGCGGACCATCCCGCAATGGACAATGTGCTCAGTTTCTGTGCTGACAAACGGGTTCCCATCTCGGTACATCACGACTCCAGTTCGGCCGGGCGTCCCTCAGAACACGAGTACATCGAGCCGTTCGAGAACGCCATTCGCAAACACCGGGCTACCCGCATCGTGTGGTGCCATGCTGGCGTATCGCGTCGAGTGCATCCCGATGACCAGATTGACCTGGTCGAGGCCCTCCTGTCCCGGCACCGCAATCTGACCGTTGAGCTGTCCTGGATCATTCTTGACGCCATTGTTGACGGCGGCGACGTGAACCCTGACTGGCGTGCATTGATCTGCAAGTTCACCGACCAATTCGTGGTGGGCTCAGACAGCATTGCCGACCCAGACATGATTACCCACCGTGCCGGCCAGATCGATCGGCTGCTGCAAGCGCTCCCCCCGTCGGTAGCTCGAGCGGTCGGTACCGATACCGCCGGCGAACTATGGTTCGGTTAACGCCCACTCGCTGACTTGTGGAAATCGGGACTTCCACGGCGGCGTTTGGCGCGCAACGTCCACAATGTCGGTGAATGGTCCGCGGGCCAGGACTGTCGCTGTCGAGTTCACGGTCTGTTCCGTTACTGGTGACGAAACGTAAAGTGCCGCAACAGGTAACGCCCATAAGAGACCTTATGTAAGGTAGAAGCCGGAAAGTCCTGTAAGAGTGGCATATTCGCATACCACTGTTGATAACATTATGTCCGTGAGTAGATCCCGAGCCGACAAGAACCGCGCCCGCAAAGCACGGCTCGCCGCCGACGAACGTCGACGCGAAGAACACGCACGGCTGGTCCTCGAGCGCCACGGCGATCCGCACTATGTCCAGCGAGACGTCGACCCATCGTCAGGCCATGTCACCCTGGCAATGTCTGCGGAGCATCCCCAGGCCGCGGAGATGGCCGGCGCCCTCGAAGCCCTGCGGCGCGACTTCGTGGACCGCTTCGGCCGCAAACCCGGACCGAGCGATCCGCTCCTGGCCGACCCAGATGCCGCCGTGCCTACCCCGCTATCTGCGGATGCGTTCGACGCGATGCTCGATCGACTTGCCGACGGCGTGGACGACCCGGTCGTCAAGGCCAAAGTCCTCGCCAGCAAAGACGTCGGCTACATCCTGACCGAAGACACCTTGCATCTATTTAGTGCCTACGAGATCGACCTTTGGGAAGCAGCACTCGACCGGCACCTCGACGAGCGGTGACCATCGTGCGCGGCGGGCCATCCTCCAGTGGCCGGGGTGGACTTTTCCGACACGATCTGGCATATTCGAACGTATCGAAAGGTCTTTCGTTCTGTTCGTATAGTGAGGTGGTTCGGCATGGCAACACAAACCCAGGCGCTCACATCTGAGACGTTCCTGCCCGAGCATGCTGACCAGCTGGCGCCGGTGTTGAGTTTCTTGCAAGCCCATGAACGGTCAGCGGGGACTACTGCCCAGCCTGCATACGCCCTGGTCGGGGTCGACGAGCACGATCGAATCGAGCTGCCGGAGAACCTTCATCAGGTCCTCAAGCGGGTAGTTGAGGCAATGTCTCAAGGCCGAGCTGTCACCGTGGCGCCGCAGAGCATGACCCTCACGACGCAGCAGGCCGCCGACCTGCTCGGCGTGAGTCGGCCTACTATCGTCCGGTTGATCAACGACGACCAGATCGCCGCCGAGCGGGTTGGCAATCGGCATCGGCTGCTGCTTGACGACGTGCTTGCCTACCGAGATGCCCGTCGGACACGGCAATACGACGCAATTGCGGTGACGTCGGTGCCTATCGACGTCGAGGATGACCCAGAGGTGATCCGACGGCAGCTGCGCGAGGCCCGTAAAGCAGTCGCAGCCCGTCGCAAGACAGCGAAAAAAGCTGGCTGACACAATAAACCCATGTTCGTAGCCGTTCTCGACACCTGCGTACTGTGGCCGAGCCTGCAACGAGACGTCCTGCTCTCACTCGCAGCCGAGAACCTATATCGCCCCCTATGGTCGGACGCCATCCTTGAAGAACTCGAGTTCCACGAGGCGCGCAAACTCGTTGACCGAGGCGCCGATCCGGAACGCGCCGCGGCACGAGCAGCGCACCTCGTAGAGCAGATGGCAGCTGCGTTCGACGATGCCTGCGTCGTTGGCTGGGAGGTGCTCGACGGGTCATTTAGCCTCCCGGATCCAGACGATGAGCACCTCGTGGCAGCAGCTGTCATCGGTGGTGCAGAGGCGATCGTTTCCAACAACATCTCAGACCTCCCCCAAGGGAGAGTGCCCGCTCAGATTCAGGTGATCAAACCACCTGTGTTCGTTGCTGACACGGTAGCGGTGTCGCCCGACGCTGCGGTCCGCGCGCTGCGGACGATGATTGGCCGACGCACCAATCCTCCTGAAACACTCGAGCATGTACTCGAAGTACTAGAGCGGCGATACGGCATGGTCGACGCCGTCGAGATGATCCGAGCCGCCGCGAGCTAGATCCAACGAAAGTCGTTGGCGTGCAACCAATAATAGATATTATGTCAAGTAAACTTGACAAGTCACTGGCGGGAGGGTGCGGGGCCGCAGAGTCGGCGCGCGGGCGTCGGGTCTTCATCCGAGGACGGTTGACGAAGCATGGCAGCGCCTGTCCTCTCTGGGGAGGCATTTTCTGTGTGAGCACGTCGCAACCTGCTGCAATGCGGCAGTAACCAAACCAAACCGGTATCGGAAATACCGATTTGCGAATCTGGCTCAGATCATCGCAGGAGCAACGGGGCCCGTCGGTGGTCGGATGGCCGATCTCTACTAAAACATGGAGTTAGACATGAGCATCAATTTCACAATGTCCACCGAACAACGAAAGTTGCAACACGAGGTGCGCGAGTTCTCCGAGAACGTTCTCGCACCGGTGATCGCCGAGGCGGACGCAGAACCCAACCCGCTCATCGGGTTTCAGATGACCAAGCCCGCCTACATCGAGTCCTACCATGCCGGTATCGCCATGTGCATGCTCCCCATGCAGTATGGCGGCGGCGGTGTGTCCTGCGTCGATCTGGTGATCGCGGCCGAGGAGATTTGCGTTGTGGATCCCGGATTTGCCTGTACGGTCCTGTGCAACGGGCTCGGACTGATGCCCGTGGCGTGGTACGGCAGCGATGAGCAGAAGGAGAAGTTCCTCACCGCGGCGACGTCCGACCCCACCGGCGAGTACCTGGGTGGCTGGACCGCCAGCGAACCGCCCGGGAATCCTGCCGGGACAGCGAACTTCGACATCCAGCTGCCGCGGCCCGCCGGTGTCGGCCTGACTGCCGTGCGCGACGGCGACGACTACATCGTCAACGGTCGCAAGTACTGGCCCTCATCGGCGGGCTGGGACGAGCGCGGCGTGAATGCCGGCACACTGATCGTCCGCACCGACTCAGACAAGGGCGGCACCGAGGGTCTGTCCGCGCTGATCCTCGAGCGCGACACTCCCGGCGTCACCTTCAAGCATCTCGACAAGATCGGGCATCGATTGGCCTCCAATGCCGAGATCGTTTTCGAAGACGCCCGAATCCCGGCCGCGAACCTGCTGCCTGGCGCCGTAGGCAACGGCGACCTGGTCATCAACCGCAACTTCGCCTGGTCAGGCCCGGTCGCGGCGATCGCCGCCGTCGGAATGGCACGCGCTGCCTACGAGATGGCACTGGACTGGGCCAAGAACAACACCGCGGGCGGATTGCAACCGATCATCGGTTTCCAGAACGTTGGCTACGTCCTCGGGGACGTGGCATCCAAGATCGAGATGGCCCGGTACTTCTCCTGGCGCGCAGCTGACTACCTGGACAAGCACGACCAGCATGCAGAATTAGTTGGCGCCATGAACAAGATTCAGGTCACCGAGCTCATGTTTGACTGCGTCTACAAGTGCATGCAGATCGTCGGCGTCAACAGCCTGGAGACCAAGAACGGCTTCGGCAAGCTCCTGCGCGAAGCAGCCGTTCTCCCCATCTACGACGGCGGGAACATGGGTATGCAGCGTCGCCGCGTCCACGGCATCATCGCAGACCCCGCCTTCAACCCGCGCGCGATCATGGAAGACGAGTACGTACGCTTCGGCAAAGAACACGAGAGTATCGGCACCATCGCTGGCTGATGCCCCACACAGTTGGGGCCAGCCGGTAGGGACCCATCTCACCGGCTGGCCCCGGCTCACGTGCCGCTCAGTAAGACGGGACGGTTTCGCGAAGGTAATATTCGGCTGGCGGGCGGCAATGGAGGCACAGCGGGCATGAAGCACACGACTCACGCCGACTACGCACTGCGTGTGCTGCTCTACTTGCGAGTGGCGCCCGGTCGCCGGGGTTCGGTCGGTGACATCGCTGCTGCGCATAAGATTTCGCGTAACCATCTGGACAAGGTCGTCCAACGACTTGCCGGCGCAGGCCTGGTCGAGACAGTCCGTGGCCGAGCCGGTGGCGTGCACCTCGTCCGCGATCCGTCCGAGATCACCGTGGGCGAGATCATGCGGACCATGGAGACGGACTTCGCCGTGGTCGAGTGCCTCGGGCCGGTTCGGTACTGCCGGATTGCAGGTGTCTGTGGTGCCCGTGACGTCTTCAGTAGAGCGCTGGACGCGTATTTCGAGGTTCTCGACGCCTCGACCCTCGAAGAGATCGCCGCCAACGATCACGGCCTGCGCGGCGCGTTGAGCATGACCTTGGGTCGACCCACCAGCTGACGGTCCGGAGGGACGACATGCCCATTGACTTCGATCTCTCGGAACAACAGAAGAAGCTCAAGTATCAGGCACGCGAGTTCGCCACAGACGTACTGCGTCCGGTCGCCGAATATGCTGACGCCCTTAGTGATCCGCAAGAGGCCTTCGCCGCGATGCGGCCGGTGTACGAGGTGGCGGCCGAACTCGGTTTCACCACCATGTTCCTGCCCCGTGAATACGGTGGCGGCGGCGCGTCGAACGTCGACTTCCTCGTCGCCATCGAAGAACTGTGCGCTGTGGACCCCGGATTTCCCACGATCCTGCTGGTGAACGGACTGGCGCTGATGCCGATCCTGTGGCTCGGTAGCGACGAACAACGCGAGAAATGGCTCGGCAGAGCCACTTCGGACACCGACGGATCATTCCTCGCCGGCTGGGTGGTCAGCGAACGCGGTGGTACCGCCAACTTCGATCACCCCAACCCGACGGCCGGGATCCAACTCCTGGCCGACCAGACCGCAACGGGCGACTACACTCTCAACGGCGAGAAGCACTGGCCATGCAACTCAGGCGGTTGGGATCTGCACGGAGCCGACATCAACGTCTGCGTCGCACGCACCGACCGGACAAAAGGAGGCGCCGGCGGCTTGAGCGTCTTCATCGTCGAACGCGGCACTCCCGGAATTGACTACGAGGTCATCGATAAGATGGCCCACCGCACGTGTCAGAACGTCACCATGACTTTTCGCGATGTCGCTGTCCCCGAGCAGAACATCCTGGCCCGCGGCGAGGGGGACCTGCTCATCAACCGCAACTTCACCTGGTCCTCCCCGATCGCGAGCATCGCAGCGGTCGGGGTCGCCCGCAGCGCCTACGACTTCGCGTTGAAATGGGCCAAAACCTACACCGGCGGCGGCACCTCCCCGATCATCAACCACCAGGCCGTCGGAAACCTGCTCACCGAGATCGCCGGCCGCATCGAGGCCGGCCGCTACTTCAGCTGGAAAGCCGCACACTACATGGACAAACACGCCGGCCAGGGCCACGCCCTGGGCGGGATGAACAAGACGTTCTGCGGTGACCTCATGCAGAGCGTGGTCTACGACTGCATGCGCATCGTCGGCGTCAACGCCCTCGACCAGCGATTTCCACTCGCCAAGGCGTACCGCGAAGCGGCCGTCTTCCCACTCTACGATGCCGGCAACCTCGCCATGCAACGTCGCCGCGCCTGGGGCGTAATGACGGACAAGTCCTTCACCCCAGATACGTTCGTCGACAGCGAGCCGCTCGAGTTCACACGATCGATGCAGGGATTCGGTGTCCAGACCACTCATCGTGAATCCGAAACCTGACAAGGACTTGACGCATTGCAGCACAACAAATCACGCCGATCACAATGATTATGTCAAGTAAACTTGACACGGCGCTGGCCAGGCGGACGTTCGTGAACTGGTGCTGATGGGTCACCCGTGCACTACCTCCCACTGGGCTAGAAGTAAACTTGACAACGTGCTGGTGAGGCTGGTTGTCGGCCAGCTGTGGTGTCATGGGTCTGTGGTGCTGAACCGCCATGAAACCGTACGTGGCCTTCACCTCGATCTCCCGGGCAGCAGCCGCAACCGGCATGGCAGCTGGCCCAGCCGCACCCGTCGCGGTCAAACTGATCGACCCCATCCCGACAGTCGACCTCTACCTCGTGTGGTGCTCCACGACCACGAACCCGGCTGTCAACGCCTTCATCGACTGCATGGACGACACCACTACGCACAACCGGCCAGCAAAATCGCCACTCGCTCCATCGACGACCTAGTTCTCGCGGGATATGGGACGAGCGCCTATGCAGATCCCCGGGCTGACCCAGGGATCTCGACAGCAAAGTGAGTGCGCAGTGCGATTACGTCGCCAGCCCGCGAAACCTATTGATATGCAATATATTTCGTGTGCCGATAAGATACCTTATGTCAAGTAATCTTGACAACGTGCTGGTGTGAGCGCCTCGTGCCTTCTGCGAGCGTGTCCGCTGACCATCGCTTGCGAGCGCTAGAGCGCGGATGGCTGCTCGTCCGCGAGGCGAGCCGCGGCTCTCCCGTTTTCATTCATCGACGACTGACTCGATCATTTGTGACAAGGCGGCGTGAAGAAGCCGCCGATGCGGTCGACCTCGCCGGCGAGATTGATCTGGGAAAGCCCATGGCGTCAGCGCCTCGCCGCCTGCGACCTGGAGGCCGCCGGTAACAATGAGTGACCCTGCGCCAGACGGAAGGTCGACAACTCGTGGAGAGACGACACTTCGTCGGATGTCGGTGTGGGTTGTCTCTCGGTACTAGTCAACTAGTAACGCGCCGCAGGTCGTGTTATAGCGTCCTGGCATGGCCAAGTACCCAAGAGTTCGAGAGCAGCACATTGCCGTCTTCGGCGAGAGCGGGTCGGGCAAGACTGTTCTGGTTTCGTCGTTCTTCGGCCCGACCCAGGAGGGGTCGTACAAGAACGATCTCTGGGATCTCGTAGCTGATGACACCGGCCAGGGGGTGCGGCTCTACCAGAATTACCTCGGCATGCGGGACCGATCGACTGCGCCGATGCAAACCCGTTTCAAGGCCACGACCTACTATTTCTCGGTCAAACTTAAAGGGGGAGACAACGACGCAGCCAAGAAGAGGCCCTTCGATGTCCTCCGGCTCGCGTGGCACGACTATCCGGGCGAATGGTTCGAAGCTGAGCCCAGTAGCTCGGAAGAACACAACCGGCGAACCGACAACTTCCGTTCTCTGCTTCGGTCCGACGTCGCACTTTTGCTGGTAGACGGGCAGAAGCTGCTTGATTACCGCGGCGAAGAAGAGCGGTATCTTGCGTCTCTGATGGCGAACTTCCGTCAAGGGCTTCTGCGACTCAAGGACGACCTGTTGAAGGACGGGCCCATCATCGAGTTCCCCCGGGTGTGGATCTTAGCCTTGTCGAAAGCTGATCTGTTTCCAGACTGGGACGTCGACACATTTCGTGATCTGGTCATCCTCAAGGCAGCAGAGGACGTCGAACGCCTTCGATCGACCGTTGCCGGATTCATCGAGACTCCTGCTGCTCTGTCTATCGGGGAAGACTTCATGCTGCTCTCATCTGCCAAGTTCGAACTCAAGTCCAACGGTCCGCAGACGCTCGACATCGACCTCACGCAACGCGTTGGTCTCGATCTCGTCCTTCCGGTGGCGTCTCTTCTCCCGCTGGAACGCCGGGTGCAGTGGCACGAGAGGTTTGACATCCCCCGCAAGGTGCTCGACTCGCTCGCCGACGGTGCCGAGTTGCTGGCAGCTGGCCTAGCCGGAGGGAAATTCGCACCGGTCGATAAGTTTCTGGCCAGGATGGCAAAGGTAGACAGGGGAGGCAAGGTCGCCGCCATGGCGGTGCCAATCCTGGCAAAAGCAGTCCAGTTGGCAGGGCCGGAACTTAAGAAGATGAACGAGCAGGCCCGAGCGCAGCACGACTACCTGAGAGCGACACTGACGCAGTTCAAGCGGGACCTCGAGCAGGGAGTCATCGACAAAGTGATCAGGAACCCAAAGTGAATGCCACGTACCCCGATAGCGTGATTTGGGCCACTCGTGGTCGCACCTGGGGCTTTCGGTTTCTTCTGGATGCCGGACTCAGCGATCCGCTCGCGGACTACGAACGCGCTTTCGGAGATCTTCGAGACGCGCCGACCGCGTGGCGCCGCCAAAACGGCCAAGTCGCGCTGCGCTTTCCAGATCCGCTTGGGCGTCAAGACTCAGCAGGCCGTGTGATCCCCCACGAGTTCGTCCTTCTCGGCCACCTCGCTGCCACCGTAGACTCCGTCGAGGACGGTCTGAATAGGGTGTGGCCGTTGGTGTCTGAGATGTACGCGCGCGTCTGGGAGACCCCCAACCCATCGAATGGCTGACAGCTCCTTGTCGCCCGGGTTTGCCTCGAGTGGCTTGTGGGGAAGGCTGGCCTGGTGACGTTCTGGGACTGTGGCGGTTGACCACGGGCCAGGCGAGAGGCATCAGATCGCCGTGGACAGCCGCCTCGCCAGTAACCGCGGCGACCGTGACACGAATGCAACTGGTCTCGATCGTTTCGACCACCGGCCCATGATGAACATCGACAACCCCGGCTCCAGTTGGCAGTACACGAACCTTCACCCATCGCGGGCACCGAATGGTTCTACGAACTCGCTCAGCCCCAACTACCTACCGGCCGCATGAGCGCGAGGCCGGCCAGTTGCGTCCTGCTGATGCGGGCCAGACCTCCTGTCTCAGCTGCGCGGATTGCCTGTGCGCGATCCTAACGCTAGGCGAGCACCCGTGATGAGCGTGTCAAACCCGCCTCTCTGGGAGAGCCCCTGCATTTGGACCTCAAAGCCTTCGACAGTGAGGTCATCGACCTCGACCTCGTCGAAACGCTGCCACTCCCCTAGTGGCAAATGGTCAGGAGAGTGCAACGCCGGGTACAAGAGACACATCTTCTTCGCCTTGGTGGCGCGCAAAAACGCCAATGACTCGTAGAGATCGCCCGAACTTATCCGAAGCGAGCGATCGTGCCGAGACTTATATTTGGCGTCGAGCAGGAAGGACACCGTGTTACCGGACATCGGCGAAATATCGGGCTTCACGTACACCGGATCCGTTCCGCGGTGGCCGAGCACCCATCGCTTCTGGCCAAATACTTGGTGATCTGGCATCGCTCGGCGCACTAGCTCCTCGCATAGAGCCTCCCAGGCCGACCAAGTTGACAGAACGAAGCCCGGACCAGTGAACACACCTTCGTCGAGGTTAATTCCGAGGCCCTCGATAATCAGTTTCGCTAAGTCGTAGGGTTGCTGCCAATTCTGATGGCGCTGAGGCAACGGCGCGAATGCGGCTGGTGGCTTGGACTGTGGACCGATCTTCCGTCCTAGATGCTGCAATTGAGCCTGCGTGTCGCCATCCGCAACCTCAGAGGTCAACATCTCTACCCCAGTAGCCAGCGTGGCGTTGAAGGGGTTCTGCCGGGTCAGCTCCAGGCGAGTCACTCCGAAACCGTCGGCGTCCGGGAGGAAAATGCTCTGCCAGTCCACTTCCCCGTCGATCGCGAACTCCGTCCTCCGAACACGACGGTAACCGCGGATCGGCCGGCGCTCGTTTTCGGCACACCACTTCAGGAGCGAGCGAGCGATGAGTGTCCCGAGATCGCCGCGCTCTTGGGTTCCCGCAGAGATCTCGTCGTGGAGGAGCAAGTGGCCGGTCTTGACCAAGACGGCCAGCAGGAAGAAGTCTGCGCGCCAAGAGCTGGTTGATGGATCGAGAAACTTGGGCACGACCTCCAGTTCCACACGCGAGTTGAGCCGCAGCAGGCCAGCCACGCCGTCTGCTTTCCATGCGCCGGCGTTTGACACCGTGATGGGATCATCGTCGTATCCGAGGAGGTAGCGGATGCGGTCGTTGAGCTCTTGGAGCTGCACAAGTACGTCTCCATCGGAGATCTCGCTGTGCATCGCGATCTCCTGGGTCGTTCCAGGTCTCTCCCCAAGCTCTTGTAAAACCAGCCGCTTGACTGCGGTCATTCGGTGCCGATGAGTCTTAAGAGCCTGTAGAGTTCCGCCGAGTCTGGCCGGAGGGGCCCTGTGATGCGCCGAACTGTCTGACCCGCGAACGTGGATTCACGCAACGAGTAGGGACTCTTAGTGTTTTCGGCGCGGAGCACGTCGGAGATTGCGCGAGTGTTGCCATAGAACACCTCGTCGACGTGACCGCGGAGAGTGGCCCATGCGGTGGCTACGTACTCCTGAGCCGCCCCGATGTTCACCAAATCGGCGGGCGCGTGCATGAGCGCCCCGTGTCCGAGTTGGTACGCTTGCCCGCGTCCGAGCAGGATCTGCTCGTTGATTCTTTGGAATGACTGTGCAAGGGCTTCGTAGTAGTCCGTCGCCCGGCTCGGTATGTCGGTCAACGGGACTGCGGCACCGAGCCCGAAGTGAGCGCGGAGCACGGACTCGTCGGGCTCAAGCCTGTGGATGTGGAAGCGGCGAAGGAACGCGACGTCGAGTGGTTCCACACTAGTGTCAGCCTCATTCATGGCGGCGAGGATGTAAAGGTCGTTAGGAAGTGCGAACGATTCGTGGCTACCGGTGTCGCCGAGGATTTCAAAGAACTGTGTCGTACTGGTGGGCTTTCGATCGGTTGGAAGCCTCTTATCCGCCTCCAACCCGACCAGAGCGCTGCCGAAGGCAGCAACGGCAGGGCCACGGTTAATCTCATCGACCAGAACTAGTGTTGCATTGCCGTCGTGGCCCGCCTTCAGCGCGGCCCTGTGGAGCGTTCCGCTCGTCACCTCGAAGGCGCCAGCCTGTCCGATTTTCGGCACAAGTCCCCGCATAAAGTCGCGGTATTTAGTGTTTTGGTCGAAGACTGTCTGGAACACTTCGCGGCTGACGTCTTGGCTCGGACTCGGGAACCAGTCAGGGATAGGACCGGATGAAGCTGGGATCGGAATACGTCCGGTCGGGGCACTGCCTGTTTGGCCTTGGTCCCACTTGAACAGCTCGCGAACCTCGTTGAGCAGGCGAGACTTCCCGGTCCCCGGAGGGCCTGCGATAATGACATTCTTGCGCACCGCTAGGGCCTTGAGAACGGCCCGGGCTTCCGGGCTGATGTTCGACTCAATCGGCATGGCAGTAGCCGCTTCCTTTAACAAAATCGTAATAGCCCTGGACCGTACGGTTCCCGTCCCGGGCAGCGGCAGAGGCCATACATGCGACGATCTGGCTACTGACCTCAATTGCCCACTCGCCCAGTGCGCTTTCGTATGCGTAGTCGCATCTGACCGTACCGTCGTCGAATTTGCTGAACACCACAAAGACGCGGCCCTGATCCGTTTTAGGGAGCTGGCCGCCAAGTGCGGGGCTTGCGTGGATCCTGGAGATGCGGTCTTCAGTTGGACGAGAGGACGTTGGCGGCCAGTACTCGAGCTCAGTCGTCTGGGCGACTTCGTTCTTATCCAGATACGTCACACGCGCAACGCGGATCTGCTTACCTCCTCGTCCCACCCCGTCCTCGGTGAAAATACGATGCATGATCGAGCGGAACGTTTTCCACGGGAGACGCAGGTCGCGGGCGCCGCCGCCTGTCTTCGAATCGTTGGACTCAGCGACGAGCTTGCGGAGGTCGCCGGCGACGACCTCCTTGTAGACAAACAGAACTGGGCGAACACTCATACCAAACCTTTCACAGCGAATTCGGCGGGGACGTATGGAGTCGCCCCGGCCATCCGCGCCCCGCGTGCCCGGTCCAGGCTTGGGTGAGGAACGGCCAAAATGCGCGCGAGTTCAGCAAGCACGCAGTCGGCGGTGACCGTGGATCGCGCTTCACCCTCAAGCGGGGGTTGACCGCGGTCCAATAGCGGAAAGTCACGGAGCACGATCTCTAGGTCGCCGACGTCCAAGCCCCAACTCGCGGCAACAAGAGCATCTGAACGTGCCCGCCACTGCCCCACCTGCCAAACATCGACAGTGGGATCCCCTTCAGCTGCGGTCAACAGCCGAGCAAGGGCAACTAGCTCGCGCCCTACGTCGGCGTTTTCGTCAATATGGGGTAAGCACAACGTATCGAGCAAGAAGAAGTTGACCGTGGTGGTCACTATGCGGCGCAGCATCCAATCGACGACCAAGGAGTTGGCCAGCGCGAGAAACAGATCCTCACGGTCAACGGCACCGTCTTCAAATGAAATCGTGGGGACTTTGTTCCCGCATACAACGCCGTCTGGAATCCGAGCTGCTAGGAGCGAACGCTCGTTCGTCTGGCCGGTGATGTCACAGAACCCGATGCGTGATCGTAATGTGCGTTGTATCGTCCCGGGATGGATGGCGTCTAGGGAAACGTGCCACTGCGCCCTAAGAGCGTTCTCCGACAATGGTTCAGGGTTCCAGATGGCAGATCTCCCCTCGCCGGATCGATAGCTTTTTGCCCGCCACCGGTACTGGCTGACATGCCGACCTTCCAGTAGCGGCAGTGCTGCGTTGCCACGTTTACGACGAAAATCCTTACGGTTTAGGGTCATATCAATCTCACGGCGGTAAGTCGGGCTCCACGGGCCGTTCGGATCTCCCACGGTGACAGCATTGTTCGCTAGGCGGGAGTACAGCTCCCACTCTTGTGCGGTGCGAACCTCGGGGATGGTCCAGTCTGGCCTGACCTTTGCCAGCTGAGCTCGGCTGAGCTTGACCGATTTCGCGGGCAGAGTGCCGGTCCGATCCGCAACTTTCAACTCGATGGCCTTCTTGCGCCCCTTGCCGATCTTGGCCACGACGGAGAGAAATTTGAACCGGGTGTCGATTGCGAAGTGTTTGGCACGGTTTTCGATTACGGAGATAGACAAGCTTTGTGCCATCGAGTTGAGCTCGCGGCGCAAGCTCTCAGTGCCCTGGGACCTGATCAATCCCGCGGGCAGGAGCAACGCCAGGACACCGTCCTCGCTTGCGACGCCCATTCCCAGTTCAAGGAAGAGCTTGTAGAGGTCATGCTCGCCGCGGCCTTGAAGCCGCGTCCCAGAGGCAACTTCTTCGATATACGTAACCAGCCGGGACCGATCGGGCGCGAGATCGTCGTCGCGTTCGAAGCTTTGACCGTAGGCACGGACGGCGCCAGCGCTTTTCGCCGCTTCATGGCGCGATACCCGGAGCTTCTCCCAAGGCGGATTTCCTATAACTAAGGCTGCGCCGGTCGGCGCGATCTTGGCCCATGTGCTGGCGCTTCGGAGGCTATCGTGGAGTAACAACCGGCTTGCGAAACCGCTAACGGCGTCGAGTTCACCCGTGAGGCTGGCGACGGAAAGAAGGGCCCCACGAAGGGCGTTCGCTGAGAGGTCCGCCCCGGTCAGGCGGTCGCGTATCAGGGAATCCCGGGCGGCGCCTGCAGGAACCTGTTGGGCAGCTGCGGCAAGCAGCATTCCCGAGCCGCACGCCGTGTCAACCCAAGGTCCATCAGCTGTAACCTCTGGCACGGCGGTGGCTGCGAGTAGCTCGGCGAGGCGCCAGTCCGTGTAATAGGCCCCTGTTGTGCGCTGCTGCGACGGCGGGAGCACCTCGCGGCTAAGCGCAGACAGCGCCGATGCCGTGGGGATACCCGTACCGGCGATGCTAGTGAGGATTTTGTCAGCCCAGGGGGTCGGATCTACGTCAAGACGGGACGAATCGACGCCCACCAGATCCCAGAAGCCGTCGAGGTTCCAGCCCCCGGATACGGCGGAAACAGCCTCCAGCACGGTGAGCCGCGCGGCGGTGCGGTTGCCATTGGGCAACACCTCTGCCGCGGCTGCGTTCAGCAGATGTTCAGTAGCCAAAAGCAAACGCTGCTCAAGGCTTTTCATGCGCGCGCCGCTGCGGGAGAAGGACGTCGCTTAGCCTGTTCGAACTGGATAGGCAGGACCTCGATGACGTACTCGTTAACGGCGGCGGCGTTGGCTGACGCCTGCGCGTTCGGGCGGTAGCGACCTATAGTCTTCACCTCGTGCACCGTCACCTTTCCAGCCTCACTTAACGCATTGATCAGCTGTTCCCGGGGGACGTGGCCCTCATTGCTGTAACTGAGCAAAACTTGTCGTGCAGTCGTGCCTAGGACTAGACGCGTTAGTGCGTCCAGAGCGCGAGTCTTGTAGCTAAAGTCCGACGCCTTGTCTCTCCACGGCCGAAGCCCGGTCACGCCACCGACTTCCGGAGAGTCGCCCGCGTGGATCGTCTCCAACACGTGGTAATACGCGCTGTACTGCCGCTTGGTGTATGGCGGATCGAAGTAGACAGTGTCCTCGGAGTTCGTGGGCAACAACGTGACGTCACCCACAACGGCGCGCAGGTCTGTAGTTCGCTGCGGCAGAACCCGTTCCTGGACCACCACCGGCCGAAGGGCAGTCGCCGACCAGTTTTTCAAAAAGCAACCGTAAGTGCCGGAGATATTAGCGACTCTGTTGGCGGCCCGAAGAAGATCGGCCAGCAGAAGTTCCTCCTCGACCTTCGTCAAAAGTCCTGCGCCTGACCAAGATCGAATCTGAGCGCGCATAGCGTCTAGGCGGGCCGCGTTCTCCTCAGTAAAATAGCGGCGTTCAACTTTACCAGCGGCTCCCGACGCCGGACTGTACTCGGCATGAAGAAAACCAGGGTTCGCGCTGACCGCGTTGAGTGCACGGATGGTGGCTGCGTAGCCATTGAGGGCCGGAAACGACACATTGCCTTGCCCAACCGTCGCGCCCACGCTCATAGCGACGGCAGACGGCAACGTGTCGTTCAGTGTCACAGGCCAGCCCCGGGATGCTCCAACCGCGGCGACGGAGCCAGTTCCACAGAAGGCATCGACGAATCGTCCGCCTTGTGGGGCCCCAGCCAAGTCGAGGATCGCGTCCGCTACACGCGCTTTGCTACCGATGTAGCGAACTCCCACAGGCTCCTCCTTTATACCGCCCGCCCCATGTTCATCTAGGGCGAGCGCTGCCTTTCAACGTTAGCGGCCAAGGCCGACAGATCACGGAGCCTCGCGGAGCAAAAGTTACACGGCTGTGAGTGTATCAGCAGCTGATACACTCCTATGTTGACGGACCGACAGGAGAGGTCGCCGAGATGAGCGAGCGCGTCGCAGGTAGCAACCCCGGTGAGTGTATTCGGGAGGCGAGGAACGCCCGCACCTGGTCGCAGAGTCGACTAGCCAAACAGGCAGACGTTTCCCGTCCGACGATCGCACGTATAGAGGCAGGTCAGCACGTTCGTATGGGCACATTGGAGACCGTGGCGCAGGCTTTAGGACTGTCTTTGGAGATGGGACGGACCGAGGGGTAGACGTACTCGCGTGAGTCGCCACACTACGGCCGGTGTCCACACGGACTAACGTCATCGCGCGTGTCCTCGCGCCCGAAATCATTTACCCTCAGCTATCAATACGCCCAATAAGCCAAGCAGCGGGGACAACCTATCTCTCCCGAACTTGATGAACACCTCGATGCCAGCCGCGCCCGCCGCGCCAACGCGATCGAAAACGATCCCGAGAAGCAAGACCCTGATCGACGGGGTTGACCGATGAGTCACCAACATACCTAGAGCTACCGCAGCACCGGGCCCTCCCGCGGCTTAGCGCAGCTCCCGCACAATCGCGCCCAGCGTCCTCACGACCAGGCCCTCCCCCGGCCGGCCACCACACTCCCCAGAGGTGGCCGGCCTTCTTACTTGCCCGCCGGCCAAAGACCAGCACCTCAAGATCGACGGCCGCATGCGGCCGCCGGCTGCCATCGACTAACCGACTTATCTCGAGTTCTGCAGCACTGTTCATGCTCCCAACGTAACCGGCCGGCAGGAAAGAATGCCCGCTGCGCGGTCACCTACTCGGAGCGCCTTCGGCGCACAGTGACACCGGCCTGGCGGCCGGAAAAGCCCTTTTGTCCTTCTGGCCGTCCGATTTTGACCGGCGTCGTCCGGCGCACAAGATCTGGCTCCGCTGCGCTCCGGCCTGGCGGCTCGGAAACTTTTTCAACCCGCACTCGCTGCGCTCCCTGAAAAACTTTCCGCCCACATCTTGTGCTCTGTCCTCCTATGCCGGTCTTTATCTCCCTTGCCAGAAGGGCAAAAAAGTTGGCGGACAAGACAACCCAGGGAGGCACGCCATGTTCTATGACCCGTTCGTTGCGATGGAGCACGTCTACAACCAAACGAAAATGCCCGGTGATCCGGCCTACGCAGATCTCGACGAGGCCACCAAGAGCGCATTGCTCGACCTCGCGATCGGCAGCCCCGAAGCACACCAGGCCGCCGCCACCGTTATTCGAATCCACTGAGAGGACCCCGGTTATGTCCACCACCAGCAGCCACCCCATCAGCGAACTGCAAGAGCTTCAGATGGTCGAGGAAAACCCCAACGCCGCGACCAACTACTACGCAGGCCCGTTCTGTAGCTGCGGCGACTACAGCTGCCCGCGGATGGAGAACCCCAACGCCCAGTGCGTCAACCTCGACCTCGGCACCACCGACTACGCAGGCGGCCGCGACCTCTGCGACTGCGGAGACCACCTCTGCGGCGGCACGAAAGACGGAAAGACCGACTGCGACCACGTCCAGCTCTAAAACTCCACCACCACAACCCCACCGGAAGGGACACCATGTCAATCAACCAGCTCCACACCGAAATCGACGCCCTGACCGTCGCAGCACCGAACTTCGCTGCCGTCCGCATGATCGCCGGTCTACGCGGAATCAGCTTCCACGAGGCCATGATTGCCCAGGCCCAAGAGTGGGCCACCGCGTTGGATGAGGCCATTGCCCGCGAAACCGCCGAGGCCGCGATGTACATCCGTCAGGGCGAATCAACCACTCACCCGAACCATCGTGCGGCCTGGCACACCGAAGCCACCAAACATTTTGACGAAGCTGCCCGACTGTCGAACGTGAGCGTGATCGCCGCCTGCATGCTCGCCGACGCCGACACCAATCCCATCGACCAGGCACCCACAGACCCCAGGTAGCGAAACCGCTTCTGGCCCATAAAGAAAAGCAGCCGGGCCGACTGATACTCGGCCCGGTTGCTTCTCACCCACAATAGGAGAAAACACCATGGGAAACAACAACACCGCAACCCTCACCCCCAGCGCTGAGACCGCCGCTACCGGCGAGCTGGTGCACGCCCACCCCGCCGAGGTCATCATCGATGACAACGTGCGCACCGACGCCACCCTGGACAAGGCATTCGTGGCCTCGATCGCCGCCCGGGGCGTGCTGTTGCCGGTCCTGGCCACCCGCGACGCCGATGGCACGTTGCGGGTGCGTGACGGGCAGCTGCGCACTCTCGCAGCCCGCGAGGCCGAACTGTCGAGCATCCCGGTCTACGTCATCAGTTCGGAGGCCGCCGACGACGCCGCGACCATCGAGCGGATCAGCGACCAGCTCCAAACCAACGAGCAACGCACCCAGTTGAACAACACCGACCGCGCCACGGCGTTTCAGCAGTTGCTCGACCTGGGACTGTCGCGCACCAAGATCGCCAAGACCACCAACACACCCAAAAAGACGGTGGATGCGGCCCTGGCCATCGCCGGATCCGCACACGCCATGGCGGCGGTCAACGACCTGCTCACCTTGGACCAGGGCGCGATCATCGCCGGATACGAAGCAGACGGCGACACCGACGCCGTCACCGAACTCTTGGAGGCCGCTACCGAGGGCCGGTTCGAACACAAGCACGCCGAGCTGGTCGAAAACGCCGACCAACGCGCAGCCCTGCGTGAAGGTTTGACGCACTGGCGGGACAAGGGCTTTCACGTCAGCGACGTACGCCCCCAACACCGCAGCGCCTGGATCGAGTTCTACAGCCTGGTCAACGCCGACACCGGGGAGAAGGTGACCGACGAGCAGCTCGACGACCTCACCCCCGAACACGTGCTGGCGTTCGTGGAGACCGACTACGAAGAGATCTACCTCAACGCCGCCGGTGAGCGAGTCGAGGAGGCGACGATCGATTGGAGCGTGCAGGACGAAGGCCTCGACGCCGTCGCGGCGGACGGCATGGTTGATTGCCGCCTGGTCACCGAGAAGCTGGAATGGAGCCCGTGCGTCACCTGGTACCACAACGATCCGGCCCGCGATGGCCTGGAAACAGCCAGCGAGAACCGGCAACGGAGCCGGTCAACGATGACCGATGTGCACCTGCCCGGCGATGCCCCCAGCCCTGCCGCTGGTGCCGCCCAGGACGCCGACGGCGAGAGCGCCCAGGACCGCGCCGACCGGATCGCCCGCGAGCGCGCCGACCGTGAGCGCGAACGTGAAGAGGCCGAGAAGCGTGAACGCCGCAAGGTCATCACGCTCAACAAGTTGGGTGTGGCCGCGCAGAAGGTGCGCCGGGACAAGCTCACCGAGGCCTTCGCCCGCAAGACCCTGCCCAAGGGCAAGGCTGCGGTGGTCGCAGCGTTCCTGGCGACCACGGTGTGGCGCAACGCTGATCTGTACAACGTGGCCCGCCAGGACGCCGGCGCCAAGAAGATCGCCGCCGAGCTGCTCGGCGGTGTCGATCCCATTGAGGCGCTCGACGGAGCAGCTGCCGAACGGGCGCAGCTGATCGCGTTGGCGATCACGTGCGCTGCGCACGAGGCTAACCTGCCCAAAGACGCGTGGCGCGGTGGCCACGAGTACCTGCGCAGCGTCGGTGATGCACGCACCCGCTACCTGCGGTTTCTCACCGAAGCGTTCGGATACACGCTCTCGGACATCGAGAAAGTGGTCACCGGTGATATGAAAGCTGACGAAATCGACATCAGCTAAAGGCAATCGGAGCGGGGCAGGTGAGACAACCTGTCCCGTTCCGGGCCCGTTGGTGTCTGGGATGGGCAATGTCAGTTCGTCCTGCTAACGTGCCCATCGAGAGCCTGGCCAACCGGACCATTCCCCCGGTCCTGGGACCACTCCCCCCCGGTCCCGACACTATCTCCCCTGGTTGTGTCGTTGGCCAGGCTTCTCATCCCCCCGCCCCCTCAGTCCGTGTCGGACCTGGCGGCCCGAGCTTCGCTGCTGGGGTCACCAAGGGGGCGCGCGCCTTCTCATGGTGGCTGGCCGGGGACCCCGACCTGTCAACCCACGCCCCGGCGGTGTCGCCCGTTCTCCGCTGCGCTGCGCCCGTGCGCTCCAACCACTTTCACACCCGCACTCGCTGCGCTCGCGTGAAAGTGGCTTCCGGCCGCCGGGACTCTTCGGGGTTGACAGGCCACCCCGCCCAGCCCGACTGCGAGGCGTCAGCGCCACCTACCGAAAGGGCCAATCATGAACGTCTACACCACCATCGACGGAGTTCAGTACGGACCACTGACCGTCACCAACGCCGAGCTGGTCCACCGAGTTGGACTCGTCGACGTCGAGATGGCAGACGGGTCGATATCGACCGCCCAGGCCTACCTGAGCCCCACCAAGACCCAGACGGTCGAGTTGTTCCCCCGCACGATCGGTTACTGGCGCCTCGAGGTAGCCCCCTAACCCCGGCCGCCGCCGGCCTGGCCCACCACCCAACGGGTGGTGGGCCTTTTGTGCGTTCATCACGTCCGCGCGGCGAGCGGGAATGCCCGCTGCGCGGTCACCTGATCGGAAGCGCCTGCGGCGCACAGTGCCCGGCCTGGCGGCCGGTGTGTCTGGTTTTGTCCCTTCTGGCCGTCCGAGTGTGACCGGCGTCGTCCGCCACACAAGACCGCGGCTGCGGCCCTGCGGGCTCGGAAACTTTTCACACCCGTACTCGCTGCGCTCGCTGAAAACTTTCCGCCCGCGGTCTTGTGTTCTGTCCTCCTGAGCCGGTCCACCTCTCCCTTGCCAGAAGGGCAAAACAGTGGGTGGACACCAGGTCTGCCGCACCGACCCGAGGGAGACCCCAGTCATGGACATTGCCGAGATCGCCGATCACATCAACCCGCGCCGCGCCCAGCTCGCCGTCGCATCGGTCCTGGCCGTGCTCGGATCCGCCGAAGAGTGGCGCGGGGACCAACTGTCCTCCATCAACCACGAGATACAGCCCGCGTGGGCCGGAACCGGGCTGCCGCCCTATAGCGACCAAAGCGCTGAGGCGCTGGAGTTTTGGCGCAGCGCCGTCGACGCCGGAACCCCGGCCGAGGCACCCGACGCCCTGGCGGTGTGGGCCGATATCTTCGGCGGACTCGACGTGGCTGACGACATCGGCGGTGCGCTCACCTGCCTGGAAGCAGAAGCGACCGTGGCCGCGTTGCGGGCGGCTGGAAGCCCGACCGCTGCCGAGACGTTCCTGGCCGCGCACCTACGCCGCGACACCGCAGACGGCGAAGTACACACCCACTGACATAGGTGGGCGGGCCACCCCCCGACCCGGTGGCCCGCCTACCGCTCATCATCGACTGAAAGGCCCCGCCATGCCCAGCTTCATCGAGCTAGAGCTGTTCGCACGGTGCGTGCTCCCCGGCTGCGTTAACCCGATCGCCGAGCAAGGCGACGTCTGTGCGGACTGCACGCGGGCGTTCACCGGCTACCTGCGCGCCGGCACCCGCCCGCCGCTGACCGAGGCCGAGCAACACGACCGCGACCAGCAGGTCCGCGCCGCCCACCGCGCCCAGCTCACCGTGGCCGCCGCCGCAGCGGCCGCCGATCAGACCGGCGACACCATCACCCGAGCCAACCAACGGTGCTGGCTCTGCGAGCAGCGACGCACCTGCACCCGCGTCAGCGGGCAGTGGGAATGCCGCCACTGCCGCACCGTCACCTAGCCCACTGTCCCGAAATGTGCTGCGGCACAGACCCCCGATCCAGGAGAACCCTCATGAACGCCGTTGCCACGCTCACCCTCTCCGACGTCCACGCCACCGTTTCCCCAGACGGAGACACGTTCGTTCTGTGGTGGACCGACTACGTCGCGAACGAATGGACCGAAACACACCCCGACCTGGGCACCGCTCTGGCCCGCCGTGCTGCACCACTGCGTCACGCACGGGGAAGGCTTCGACGTCGAGCCCGGCGACTTCGTACCCGTCGCTACCGCGTTCCTGGACGCAAGCACCACCATGCCCGCTGCGCGGTCACCTCAACGGAGCGCCTGGCGGCGCGCGGTGATCGGCCTGCGGCCGAGATCCGCGTGACGTGACCGGCCTTCGGCACGGTCACGTTTTTGTCCTTCTGGCCTTCCGAGTGTGACCGGTTCGTCCGCCACTTCGAACAGGTGACTGCGCTGCGCTCCGGCCTTCGGCTCGAACACTTTTTCAACCCGCACTCGCTGCGCTCGCTGAAAAACTGTCCGATCACCTGCCACTCCGTTCTGTCCTCAGCCCGGTCCACCTCTCCATTGCCAGAAGGGCAAAAAAGTTGGCGGACACCAGGTCTGCCCGAGTGGAGGGAGCCACCATGACCCGACGTGCCAGCGTGAGCGCAGCAGACAAAGCACAAGCCCGCAAAGAACTCGCCGAGCAGCTCCACGCATCCATCGCCGACAAGGTCGAAGCCCTGACCAACAGCGACCAATGGACCCGATTTCTCGAACAGTCCGCAGCGTTCCACGCCTACAGCTTCAAAAACGTTGTCCTGATCCTCACCCAATGCCCCGAGGCCACCGCAGTCGCCGGATACAACCAGTGGCTCGAACGCGGCCGCCACGTGCGCGCCGGACAAAAAGCCATCCGCATCTTCGGCTACAGCTCCAAAAAGATCACCGACACCGACCCCGACACCGGCGAAGAAACCGAACGCCGAGCACCCCGATTCCCCATCCTGTCCGTGTTCGACGAGTCGCAAACCGACCCCAACACCGAACTCACCCCGCGCATGCTCAAAGCCAACCCCAAAGCGAAACTCTGGGCAGACATCGAACAGCACCCATCCCAACGCCTCACCGGCACCGACCCCGGCGGCATCTACACCCAAATCCACAACGTGATGACCGCCCGAGGCTGGACCATCACCCACCGCGAGCTCGACGGCCACACCAACGGCTACACCACCTGCGACGGCAGCCGCCAGATCGTCATCGAAACCGCCCTAGAACCCGCCCAAACAGCCAAAACGATGATCCACGAAGCAGCCCACGCCCTGCTCCACGCCGACCTCACCGGCACCGACCGCCACCAGCTGCACCGAGGCATCCGCGAAGTCGAAGCCGAATCAGTCGCCTACGTCCTAGCCGGACTCCTCGGACTCGACACCAGCACCTACAGCATCGGCTACATAGCCGAATGGGCCGAAGCAGACACCGAACTGGTCACCGCCACCGGAAAACGAGTCCTCGACACCGTCCACACCCTCGCCGAAGAACTCAACCCACAACCAACCGACAAGACCACCGCCGCCTGACCGGGCCCGGTGGTGCCGGCGGGAAGCCCACCCGCCGGCACCACCGCCACAAATGGAGCGGCTACGCCGCGCTGCCTCACCCTTCGATGGCCGGTGACTGCGCTAACGCTCCGCACCAACCACCGAAGGCAACCTCATGCACGGCGCGTCGACCGGCGAGCCGTGAACGTTCCTAACCTCGACTACATCAACCGAGCGGCTACGCCGCACTGCACCAACAAAGATCACTGCCCGGACGGTTCGGGCCCGGACTCATTCTCGCGGGCTTCCATCTCAGCCTTCACATCCGCCATGTTTGCAAAAAATTGACGGTCTACCTCACTCAAGCTCAGCTCGATCGCTTTCTTTCCGAACGGTGTAACACGAAAGCCTGCCGATCCGTCGCTTGTGAATACGCCCATCGCTTCCAGCCGCTCTGCCGCATCGCGGATTCCGCTCTTCACGTCTTCCGGATAAAAAACGTCTCGGGACGCCAGAAATTGAATACCTACCCGAGGGAAAGTCGCAATTATATGCGCGGCGGCACGATCCAAAGTTAGCGACTCTCGCTCAACGCGTGATGCGAAGTAGATGCCTGTAGATACGCCGACGCCAAACAAACTACCCAGAATAGCTCCAGCTACTGGGAGCCAGGAAACCTCAATTAAAATCGCGAAGGCCACGATTGCTACAGCTACAGCCGTCGTAACCAATAGAACGGCCCCGGCACTACTGACCTGCGCGACACGCTCCTTTGTCCCTGCCCAGAATCCTTTCTGATCCGCGGCCACCCGGCGATCGAAATCCACTAACTCTCGAGCTATTGCAGCCTCGACAACGTTGCTCGAATCCAAGCCGTCGGGCATCTTGTCGTGAATATCAACAAGATTCTTTAAACGCTCGTGGGGGGTCTTCTTCGCGTTCCTAGTGGCAACAATAGCCGCAATCAAACCAAGAACAAGGGGTGTCAAAACAAACCTAATCCAGTCCGCCCACCCAAGTCCCATGCCAGAAGTATCACCCAGTGCTGCCGCGACACCAAGCCCTCCCGAACCCGCGCCGCTCCCGCACAATCACCAGACAGCCACATGCGTCTGGGACCAACAGTCTTTGAGGTCAGCCGCCAGACCAGGTGGCCGGCGTTCATCGCTCGCTACGCGAGCAACCATGTGGAACCGCCTACGGCGCTGCAGTGGACCGGCCTTCGGCCGGGATCTGATTCGTTTTCCCTTCTGGCCTTCCGATCATGACCGGCGTCGTCCGCCACACAAGGCCCCGGCTGCGGCCCTTCGGGCTCGGAAACTTTTCACACCCGCACTCCGCTGGCGCTCCGCGTGAAAACTTTCCGCCCGCGGTCTTGTGTTCTGTCCTCCTATGCCGGTCTTTATCTCCATTGCCAGAAGGGCAAAAAAGTTGGCGGACACCACGTCTGCCGCACCAAGGCCGGGAGGGTCACCATGCCGAAGTTCACCACGAAAGAGACTGCCGCCGCGCTGCGTAAGCACCTGCGCGCCACCTGGCCCACCGTGAAGTTTTCCGTCCGTTGCGAACGGGGCACCGGCAGCGCATGGCTCCGGGTCGCCTGGGTCGACGGACCAGCCAACCTCCAAGCCGAAAGCGAGTGGTTTGGGTTTCAAAGCGCCCAATTCAACGGGATGACCGACAGCTACGACCAGCTCGACGACCACCTGGTGTGCACGGACCCGGCCGAGCTGCCCGAGGTGCGTTCGTACTCGTGCGACGGGATCAACGGCGTACGCACATTCACCGACGACGCGGTGCGCACGACCGTGCGCCAGCTCATGGACGAAAACACCTGGTTACCGGCAGCATTCGCCGTTGAAGGTATCGACCCCGAGGCCCTGACCTACAACACCCTGCACCGCTCAGCGTCGATGCTCACCCTGGACGGCCGCTGGCTGGGGTACCTGGGTGAACCGCTGCCCCGCTCCCCGTACGACCTGGGCATCGCGATCACCAGCGCCTTATCGGTTACCGACTTCACCACGCCCACGCCGGCACTGCACACCCGCTGACCTGCTCCACCCATCGAAAGGACCCCCGCCATGACCTCGACCACCAGCGCCTACGTTCCCGCTGTCATTCCCGACGAGCTGGCCCGCACGTTCACCGGGATCCTGTGGGCAGCAGCCAACATTGCCGCGACCCGCCCCGAGGTGGTCGACGCCATCGCCGAGGCCGTCCGCGAGATTGGCGGAGTCGATTACGACCAGCAGCTCACCGTGGAATCGGTGTGCGTCAAAGCCGCCGCCCGCCGCGACCCCTGCGCCCTCAATCCGATGCTTCCCGGCCGCCGCTGGGCCAGCTGGGCACCAGGGTTAACCGAACGCGAACGGTGGGACTGCCTCGCCGAAATCGCCGACCGGTGGAGTGACCCGAGCGACCGCGACACCGGGCTACGCCCCGGCCGATGGGACGAACCCGCCTGCTGATGCTGGGCCGATGGCTGCCCGACCCCTCACACGGGCAGCCACCACCACCTGTGTACCCGCCGCGCGAGGAGTGTTCACGCCACCGTTTGGTGGACAGGGATCGGTTCCGGCCGCGTAGTCGGACCTACGGCCCGAACTTCGTTCCTGTGGTCACCAAGGGGCGCGCGTCTTCTCATTCTCTCAGTCCGGGGGCCCGACCGGTCAACCCACGCACCGGCGCTTCCGCCCGTTCTCCGCTTCGCTACGCCCGTGCGCTCCAACCACTTTCACACCCGCACTCGCTGCGCTCGCGTGAAAGTGGCTTCCGGCCGCCGCTGCTCTTCGGGGTTGACCGCCCACCCCGCACTGAGCGACTGCGAAGCCGACAGCGTCGCCCACTACGAGGAGAACCCATCATGACCATCACCACTGCCTACGCCGACATCGACGGAACGATCATCATCCGAGAAGGCATCACCACCCACACGATTCGCCGGGACGGAACCAGCCAGCTCGAAACCGACTGGCATCTGCCCGACGGCACACCATCTGACCCGTTCGCCGAGAGCAGCTAGCGGCGGCCGCCGGCCCCACCCGCAAGGGTGGGGCCCTGTGCTGTGCATCTACCAGGACGTATCCATAGCGATCGGGTACACATAGTGGTGTGTCTCCGGCGAATTGCCGTCCGCTGGCGACGCGCTCTGCCCCGTTTATTGCCGTCAACGAGAAGAGACACCTATGTCTGCTGTTGCTGTCGACCCTGACCCGGTCACCACCCACATCACCGAGCTCTGCCACCAGCTCCTCGCCGGTGACACCAGTGACTTCACTGACACTGACTGGTGGATCATGCAGTGGGCCGGCTACCTCGACGCCGACCAGGCGCACTGACCACCACCACCGGCAGGTGCTGCGATGCAACAGATTTCGAGGCTCCTCACCCCTGCTGCATTCCCTGATGGCCCCATTGTTGTCACGACCGGACCTGCGGACCAAGAGTCTGCGCCAACAACGCGGCACGCGCTGCGCTTATTTCGCACCACGTTCTTGTCTCCGCTTTCTTGATCCTCCGGCCCGCCCGCACAAGAGGGCCAGTTATCAGGAAATGACCACACTCTGAACCGCTCCAACAAACCACAACAATTCGCTCGGAAACGCTCAAAACAATTGCGGTCAATTGTCGAAAAGCATTGCAGCACAACGCAATATCGCTTAGAATGAAGCTAATAGAAACGCAGTCGCACGAAACTAATCGAGAGGCCAAGACAATGACTGAGCACACCATCACCGTGTACACCAAGCCCGCATGCGTGCAGTGCAACGCCACGTACCAGGCCCTCGACAAGAACGGCCTGGACTACACCGTCGTGGACATCACCACCAACGATGAGGCCCGCGACTACGTGATGGGACTGGGTTACCTACAGGCACCGGTTGTGGTGGCCGGCGGCGACCACTGGTCCGGTTTCCGGCCGGATCGGATCAAGGCACTCGCTGCTCACGCGGCGGCATGAAGAGAGGGGGAAGCAGATGAGCGTTGACAGCGCCGAGTTCGCACACGAGATGGATCAAATCGAGGAGGCCCGCAACCTCGACATCGCTGCCACCCGAGCCGATCTGGCAGCCACCTTACGCGCGGCCGGCGAACACCTGGAACACGCTGACCGGTTGACGGCAGCTCTGGGTGAACGTCAGCTGTATGACACCGACTACGCCGATAGTGCGGCCGGGCCCGATGCAGAGCGATGGATCGCCGACGCTGCACGCAGCATCCGAGCCGCCTACCGCATCATCACTTCCCTTCCCTGAGCAGTCTTTTCGATTGGAGACCCACACCATGACCGCAGCGACCAGCTACGCCGACCGAGCACAGCACTACCGACAGCAAGCGCAGGCCCGACGTGCCGCCGGCGACCTCGAGGACACCGCCCGTCTCGAGGAGCTGGCCGAGCGCGCCGAGCAGGCACACCAGCTGCGGCCATGGTCCGCCGCGCACGAAGCGTTGCGTTACGACGACCAGGACTGCTGCCGCGAATGCCACGAGCACCTCAGTGATCCGCACGGGCCGGGGTGTGTGTACGCGGACTTGTCTTATGCCACCGACTGACCCAGGCCGAGCGCCCACGAGCGACGGAAACGAGGACCCGATGACCATCACAGCAAGCGACATGGCCACCGACATCGAGGTGACCGGCGAGGTCGCCCCAGACGACGAAGCCCTCACTGTCGATCAGTTCCCCAGCCACCTGGGCGCTGACGTCAGCACCGAAGATGCCATCACCACCAGCGTCGAGGCTGCGTTCCTGACCGCATTGATGTGGGCACCGAAAGACCTTGCCCAGCAGGTCCGTCAGATCATGACCGGACCCGACCGGTGGAATCCGTTCTGGAGCCCGGCGCACGCCGAGATCTTCGAGGCCGTGAGCAGCGTCCTGGATGAGGGCGGGCCGGCGACCCCGGTCCTGGTCCAAGCTCGGCTGTTCGAGACGGGCCGCCTGGCCCGTGTCGAGCAGCACTTGTTCGCGATCCTGTCCCCCGCTCAAGGTCCGCTGATCGGTGGTGTGGAACTGCCGCACCTGGCGGCCAAAGTGATCGATCAGTGGTACCGGCGCGGTTACGCCGGCCTTCTGGCCCGGATGTCCCAGATCCGCGAGACCGTCAGCGTCGAGGAGCTCGCCGGCCACTGGGAAAGCCTCACCGGCCATCAGCAGCGGGCCGAAGAACTGTGGTTGACCAAACGCGACCATCTCGCCCGCCTGCACCAGGGCACCGCATGAACGGCCACCACATGCGAGGAGGTCCGGTGTTGCGGGCCGAGGATCTACACAAGATGGCCTGGCACATGCACTACGACGAAGGCATGAGCTGGGAACAGATCGCCGCAGAGCTCGAGGAACCCCTCGCCGCCGTCGAACGCATGGCCGCCGCCTACGAGCACCTCACCGACACCGCGGCCGCCGACGCCCAACACGTCCTGTTCTGACCAGACCCACCGCGCGAAGGAGCCGACGCGATGACACATCGCCGAACCCACGTCCGACCGCAGAGCAGATTGTCGCCCGCACCGAGGAGCAGATCCTCGCTGCCGTTTGAGGCTGGCCACGACATGGACGGCATGCCGCTCACTGACGATGACCGCGCCGCGATACGCCGGATCTCACGGGGAGAAAGCACCGGCGACCAGGAAGTGGCCACGCTGGTCGCTGCGATCCGCGCACGCGCCACCCCATAAATGACTACCGCTGCCCCACCTGAGGAGAAATGATGCCGCCATGACTCAGGAACCCGAATGGGCAGTGCGCTACCCCGACCTGTTCGCCGAGCTGACGATCGAACAGAAGTGGTCGGTGCACAACACGATCGCCAGCAACGAGATGGAAGGGTGGGAACCGACCCGCGACAACGTCGCTGACCTGATCGCCCTGACCCGCGGTCTCATCACCCTCGAAGAGTTCGTGCGACGCGGCCGCGCCGCCCTGGATGCACAAGCATCGTCGAACCCACCGACCACCACCTGAGGAGAAATACGATGTCTGTCATGACCGAGGAACCCGGCTGGGCTGTGCGCTACCCCGATCTGTTCGCCGGTCTGACCGAGCAGCAGAAGTGGAATGTGCACAACAACATCGCCAACCACGTGATGGAAGGGTGGAACCCTGACCGCGACGACGTCGCGGATCTGACCGCGCTGACTCGTGGGGACATTGACCGCGCCGAATACGTGCGGCGCGGTTTGGAGCGTGTGGACGCTCGATTTCCGGACGCCTGACCTCGTACGGGTAGGCAGGGGGCGCGGATCGGTGAGGTCCTGGGACGACTACTTTTGGCCGGGCACAACTGTGCTGGCCAACAAACTGGGCATCACCGATGCGGGCAAGCTCGCGGCCGCCGAGCACGTGCTGACCTCCGCAGCAGTGCGCGACATCCTCGACGGCGTGATCGAGGTACCCCACACCTTCGATGCCGCCCACCTGCAAGCACTGCACCAGCATGTGTTCGGTGAGGTGTACGAGTGGGCCGGGGAGTTCCGGCAGGTGCCGATGTCCAAAGACGGCGTGGCGTTCGCCGACGTCAACCGCATCCCGGTGTACCTCCGGGACGCCGAACGTGTGGTGAAAGAGGTTCCCTGGCCGCAACTGTCGGCCGAGGAGTTCGCTGACCAAGCGGCCCGTGTGTACGCCAACATCAACTTCGCGCACGGCTTCCGTGAGGGCAACGGCCGGGTAGGGAAACTGTTCGTCGCCCAGCTCGCTGAAAAGACTGCGTACGCGTTCGACTTCGAGGCGATCGACCCGCGGCTATGGAACCAGCAGTCCAGGTTTTCGGTTCCCGACCTCGGTGAGCACACGCCCCACCACCACGAGCTCACCCCTGTCTTTGCGCGCATCATGATCGACCGGCCCACACCGTCGCCGGCAGTGACCGACGTCAACGAAGCAGCCCGGGCGGCCGCCCGGTTCGCCACCCGCGATCACCCCACCAATCCTCGACGTGCGGCCACCCGCCCGACGACCGGACAAGGCCCCTCGTCGACCTCGTACCGGCCGCCGGCGCACTATCGCCGAGATCCAGGCCGCGACAACGGAACCGGCTCCGGCCGCGACTGACCGGTCCTCACGCCTCTCTGGCGGTGGCTGTGTTGGTGGCCGGGTAGTAGCCGATCCCATCGGGGTAGGCGTACGTGACGACACCAATGATCGCCACCCATGCGTCCTCGAGTGCGGCGGCCACCTCAGCAGAGGTTGACGCCGCCAGAATGCGTGCGCAGTCGCCGACCGTGAGCATGGCGTGATGCTGATTGCCGATCGCGGTCAACCATTCGCGGCGGTGTCGTTCGCCGAACACCGCGTGCATGATCTGCCGGCCGTGGTCGGTGGGGTGTGCATCACCGTTGATCGCCACCGCATGTGGATCGGAGATGTCGGCGGCCAGATGGTGCAGCTTGGGGATCGATGCAGCCGGATCGGCGCGCTGGCCCAGTTGCACGAGCCCTAGGCCGGCGAGGTCGAGGTGATCGGCGGCCGAGAAGTCGACGATCACCCCAGCCGAGGGCAACAACCCAGCGTCCCGGATCCACATACCGTGCGTGTCCGGTGGGGTGTGCGCCCGCAGCGCTTGCTTGCGGCGCCGGCGCATCCGCTCCGTGGTTTGGCGGCGTTTGCGGTCCCGGCTCATCGCAGGGTGCCCCCGCCCATCGACAGCACGAGCACGGTGGCGGCCACGATCACCGCGCCGCCCACGACCGAACCCACCGCGCCGCGGCGGTCCTGGGCCCAGCGCAGAGCAAACAGGCCAACCACAACGCTGACAGCACCGAAACCACACATGACTATGAGCATTTTTTCGTAAAACATGCCCCGCTACTCTGCGGCCGGTGACGAGCCCGCTGTCGTGGGCTCGCTGGCGTGGCTGGGTTGTTCGCTGCGATCGGAGTTCGCGACGGACGCGGGTCGTGTGGTGCGACGAGGGCGACGAGGGCTTGCCGGTTTCGCGGTGCCCAGTGGGTCGACGTCGAACGGTTTGAGTGTCTTGTGGTCGAAGCCGGCAGCCTTGGCTTCGGTGAGCAACGTGTTGAGCGTGCGCAGACGCTCGGAGTCGGCGGCCAGGAACGCATCGCGCTCGTGAGTCAGTGTCTTGTGGGTGTTCATGATCTCGCGCAGCACAGTGACTTTGCGTTCTGCTTCGGCGCGGACTTGAGCCTCGATGGACTCGAAATTGATAGCAGTCGATGACGACATGACGGTTTGTCTCTTCTCTCGTTGACGGCATAAACGGAGCCTGGAATTACCCGTCCAGTGGCGGGATGGTGTGTGCACGCAGACGGCAAATCAGGCGTTCGCAAACCTGAGGAACCAGGTGGTCCCTCACTGTCATCGTAGCGGTGCACGGTGACCGGTGACGAGGTTCGCGCGCGGGGGTCAGCACGGATCTGTTCGACCTTTCACGTCGGTACCTAGTTTGGTACCATTGTAGGTACCGCCAGGTAGTGAGAGTGCTGTCTGCAAGGGAATGGGGAGCCGCACTGATGCCGTCGTTGAACATCACTTTTACCGATGAGGAACACCGTTTGCTCGCCGAGGCTGCGGCCAAGAGTCAGGAGTCGCTCAAGACGTTTGTCCATGATGCGGCGATGGAGCGGTCGAGTGCGTACCGCGAACGCGTGGTGGAGATGTCCGCGCAGATTGCGTCGTGGTCGGCGGAGTTGAACGATCGGCTCGCGTGAGCGTGCCTGTGGTGTTTCTTGATCGGTTCGCTGTGCTGGCGGCCGGTTCGGCGGCGTGTGGGTTCACCCCGATTGTCGGGGATGAAGGGTTGTTGGCGGCTGCGATTGCCCGCCCGCAAGCCACGGCGTTCGGGCTCGACGCCTACCCCTCCCTGTGGGACAAGGCGGCGGCGTTGATGCACTCGCTGGCCAACAACCACGCGCTGCTTGATGGCAACAAACGCACCGCGTGGGCGAGCGCCTGGTTGTTCCTGGCGATCAATGACGTGGTTGATCTGTCGGCGCCGGCGGCCATGGATGTCGACGCCGCCGAACAGTTCGTGTTGTCGGTGTCGAGTGGTCAGATGCCGTGGCAGAAAGTCAGCGAAGGGCTCCGCACGTTCACGCCGTGACTACGGCCCCGGCGATCTGTGGCGGTCGGCGAGGTACACGATCAGCGCGCCGACCGTGTGGACGATGAACCATGCGTCGTCGAGGCTGGCGTCAGCGTCGCCCTTGTGTGCTTCACCGTGATTGCGGCGTGAAGCAATCCAGTCCCCGATCTTGAGTACGGCGGCGCTCAGGGGGCTGTCGGGACCGGTCAGAACGCCCGAGAACTTCACAGCTTTCATCTGCTCGCCCAGGGTGCTGCCGGAATAGCCCAACGCGGTCAGGGCATCTTGCAGTGCGGTGCCGGCGTCGGTGATGGCATCGCCGCCATCACCGTTACGAATCTCCTTCAGTGCTTTGAGATAGGTGCCCTCTGCGACCGCGAACTCCGGGCGGCCGTGCAGCAGATTCAGTGTTGGAGTGATGACGTTGTGGTGCAGAACCTCCGAGTTGCGGCTGATGATCTGACTCGTCGCTGTCAGTGCGAACGCAACGCCGTGCGCATCGAAGATGTCGTTGACCCGCCGCCGAAATGCCTCGGGGCTCGTCGCTTCACCATCGGGATTGATGACGTCCTTGGTCCCCTCCTCGCCGGCCTTGGTTGCAGCCTTGAGTGCGTTCTCATACTCGGCGCGCAGCACCCGGTGCTGGGCCTCGAGTACAGAGAGCACGACGGCGTCGGACAGCGTCCACGTCTGGATCCCGTGCTCGGGGATCTCGCTTGGGCGCACGTCTGATTGGCCGAGTGAGTTCTCGATCATGTTGCTGACCTGATTGCTGAACGTGTACTCGACATCGCCGAATGTCTTTGACGCGGAAGGGTGCCACCAGATGGCACCGGTGTGATCGCGCCAGGCCGCATACAGCTTGACGCGCACCCGCTTGTCCAGCGATGTGGTGGAGAACGGATCGCCCGCCGCTGCTTGCTCACTCATCTCCTGGCGGCGAAGCCGCTCCATGTACAGCTCCCCGTCGTCACTCACCCAAACAGTCAAGCATTCGCCGACGACGGCCATACGACCACTGACGGGAGGCGGCCTCATCTCCCTCCACCTGCGCAGCTACCCCGCTTGTCCTAAGCCGACGTTTCGTCACCACGGACTCGGCCGGAGACGCGCGCTTAGCGCACGCCACAACCGGGTCCGGCGGTACCCGCCGAGAGGCGGAATCGCCCGAAGGGCGATGCAGTGTGTCCGCGCCGAAGGCGCGGGGTGGGAAACCAACGGAATCCGCTGGCGCGGATGCTTGCAGGCTTGCCCCGGCGGAGCAAGCTAGGATTTAGCACGGCTAAATCGTTGTCACCGTCCCTGAGTCGCGGTACGGTGCATCCATCAACGGTGTTGGTGGATGGTCCCCACGGGGTGGGTTCGCTGCGCTGAGCCGGGGGGTCCCGCCGAGTTGGCGGGACAGGAAGCACCGGACGCGGTGCATGAGGGCAGGAGGTGACGCGGGTGAGTGATTTTCGTGCGCGTCAGCACAATGTGCCCGGCGGCCGGTCGGTCCGGTTCGAGGTCAAGACCACTCCCGAGGAGGCGGCGCGGCTGCAGGGGTTGGCAACTGATCGGGGCGTGACGGTGCCCCGGTTGCTGGTGTCGTCGACCTTTGAGCGGGGCCAGGTTCCGCGCGTGACCCACGCGCAGCTGGAGGAGATGTTCGCGGTTGGCCGGTACCTGGGTGCGGTGGGCCGCAATGTCAACCAGATCGCGAAGGTTGCCAACGCGACCGGCGAGATCGAGGAGGAGTGCGCCGCGACGTTGGCGGCCGTGCGAGCGGCAGCGGTGCGGCTGTCGGCGGCGATTGAGGCGGTCACCGAGCAGTGAACTCGAACGTCACCAAAGGTGCGAAGGTCGGTGGGCTCCTGGTCTATTTGGCCGGCCCGGGCAAGGCCAACGAGCACACCAACCCCCATGTGGTGGGGGGCAGCGATGTGATGATGCTGTTCGCTCCCGAGGGGCAGTTGAGCCGCGATAGCGCGTTGATGTTGGCCCGCGAACTCGACAGTGCCCGTAAAGCCTTCGGGGTGGAAGTCACGACGGTGTCGAAGAAGGCGGCGGCGGCGCTGCGGGCGCAGGGAATGACCGCGACGATGGCCGTGGAGAAGGCCACCAGTGTGGAGAACGTGTGGCACTGCTCGCTGTCGCTGCACACCGAGGAAGCGCCGCTGTCAGATGAGCAGTGGGAGAAGATCGCCGGTCGGTTCATGGAGATGATGGAACTCGATGTGCCGGGTGATCCACGGCCACCGGTGCGGTGGGTCGCGGTGCGCCACGGCCTGTCTGAACGCGGCAACGACCACATCCACATCGCGGCGTCCACGGTGCGTGAAGACGGCACGAAAGCGAACCTGTGGCAGGACTACACGCGCACCCAAAAGGCGTGCCGTGACCTGGAAGTCGAGTTCGGTTTGCGGGTCACGACCGGGCGGGCAGCCAAGCTGACCGAACCGGGCCGCTCCCCCGCGCAGGAAGAGATCGCCGCACGCACGGGCCGGCGGGAAACGGCGAAGGCGACGCTGGCCAGGCGGGTACGCGCGGTGGCCGGAGCCGCCGAGTCCGAAGCGGAGTTTGTGCGCCTGGCGCGGGCACATGGTTTGTTGGTGCGGCCCCGATACAGAGCGGGCTCGAAGACCGACGTGGTCGGGTACTCGGTGGCGTTGCCCACGGCCGACTACGCCACTCGCGATGGCGATCCGGTGTGGCATGGCGGAGGCAAACTCGGCAACGATCTGACGTTGCCCCGGCTCCGGGAACGGTGGTCGGCGCCTGATCCCGGAGCTCGCGCCGACGCGGTCAGTGCATGGGCCCACCATCAACGCGAGACCATCGACCCGACCGCCGCTGCGATGCCCGCAGCTGCGGAACAAGCGCGGGCGGGGATGTCGTTTAAGCAGGCCCGTGAGCAACTGCGAGTGACGTTGCTGACGGCAGCCAAGGGCGCCTCGACCGAGCGAGACTTCATCCAGGCCGCCCGCGACAAAGGCGTGTTGTTGCGGCCCCGGTACGCGCCAGGAACCACCGACAAGGTCACCGGCTATTCCGCTGCGTTGCCCTCGCACATGTACAGCGACCGCGACGGACACCCGGTGTGGCACGGCGGCGGCAAACTCGACAACGCATTGACGTTGTCGGAGCTGCGCCGGCAGTGGCCACCGATGGGAACGTACGGCCCTGAGGGGTCGATGACGGTCAAGGCGTGGGCGCGGGTGGCACCGGACGCCGCACGCAATGCGCAGGCGTCGGCCGAGGCAAAAGGGTGGGCTGCAGCGGCCCGCAGCGCCCGCCGGTGGCAACAGCAGGTGAACAAGCTGGGCGACTCAGGCGAGCGGCGAGGAACGGCGACATGGGCACGCGCGGCCCACGACACCGCGGCGGCGATGTCAGCCTGGTCCACCACTGTCGAGGGTGACCGCCCGGCCGAGCTCGCGCGGATGGCCGATGCACTCTCGGCTGCGGCCGGGGACCACCGCTCCCCCGCCCAGGCACGGTCAGACAACCCCGGCGCGTCGATGCGCCGGGTCGCGGCGATGATGCTCGCCGCTAGTGGTGATGATCCCCGCTACCTGTGGATGGCGGTGTTCTCCCAACTCGCCGCTACCTCGCGGGCCATCAGCGCCGCCCTCGAAGCAGAGGGTCATGCTCAGCGAGCCCGTGAACTCGCCGCTGCTACCGCTGCGGCGTCGGCGAAGTTCGACACCATCGCTGCCGATGCGGACAGCGAACGGGTCCGCGCGAACCTCGCCGCAGCTGCCGCCGGCCCTGCCAGCACACAGCGTCCGAGCTCGCCCGCACCACAGGCGCCGCCAGCAAACCGGGATCACTACCAACGGCCGCCAGAACGCGACGACTACAGCAGATGAATTGCACCGCTAGGGCATGTCTTTAAGTACGTGAACGACGACCATGGGGCATGGTCGACGCGGCAGGCTGGCCCCGTCGCGGCGCTGGGTTTCTCGCGATGGGCGTATGCGATCATCACGTCATGTCGGACCAGTCCACAATCCGGCGTGCAACAGCCGACGACCTCGATTTCCTGGCCGCGCACGACCGCCATGTTCGGACTGAGGTGCTTCGTGCTCGGGTCGAAGCCGCGCAAGTGCTGGTCGTCGAGCAATCGTCTGGATTGCTCGGATGGTTACGGTGGGGGCTCTTCTGGGACGAGATCCCGTTCATGAACATGCTGTTCGTCCTCGAGGACAATAGGGACTGCGGGCTCGGCGGCGATCTGGTCGACGTATGGGAGGACATCGTGCGCGCGGACGGCCACAGTGTCGCAATGACTTCGACGAGATCTGATGAATCAGCGCGGCACTTCTACCGCCGCCGTGGCTACGTGGACAGTGGCGTCCTACTGCTGCCGGGCGAACCTGCCGAGGTCATTCTGCGACAAGAACTCGCCTAGACGTATGCAGGAAGACACCTTGCGGCCCATCGCTGAGTGCTGGTCCAGATGCCGCAAATAGCGATCAACTCCGGTCGAGCACGTTAATCGTTCACAGGTACGTGCGGGGCGAACCGCCGCGCCCAAATCTCACGTACCCCAACAGCAACCAACACCACGCCCATGGTGAGCATCGTGCTGAACTCGACAGAGTCGAGGACACCGGGAGTAGCCAACAACAGCAGTCCAAACGCCACGCACGGCGCGGCGACCGTCACGATCCCGGCACAACCCGGCGCACTGCAATCGCCTCGACCACAGCAGCGATGAGCACCACCGCGAACGTCACCAACGACCACACCTCCAACTGCGTCCACGGGTCCTGGTACGACGATGCGGAGAAGTTCGCGATGGCCACCGGCGCTTGAATCGGAGTGTTGGCCGTCCAATTCCCTGACCACCCAGCAAAAGACGTAGCGCCAAAGAAGTAGCCGTAACCGTAACTACTAGTTGCACCCGTCCACGTAATGCCACCCGCAAAGAAAGTCGCCACGACGAAAACCCACCACGCAGTGTGGCCAGCGATACGGGCGAGCGAGAACACACGGTGCCGGGTCATGGCCACAAGTGTTGCAGTGCTTGCAGTTGCGTCGGGGGGTCGGTCAAACGGTCTACCGGGGTGGGGTGGGCCGTCTTGCCGCGGCTGCGTGCTGCTGAGACCCGATTCGGAGTGCAGCTTTCAGTGCGCTGTCGTGCTCAATGAATGACGAAGCGGTCGCACCGTATCGACTTGCTCACGGTGCGACCGCCCGGTCCAGAAGCCAGCAGAGCCGCCAACACCCCTCGTGTTGGCGGCTCTGTGTGGGTCAGGCTCCGATGCGCCCGATGAAGAACCATCCGGTCGGCGAAGCGCTGTAGAAGCAGTCCGTTTTCGGGAGGTAGGGCCTGCCGAATGCACCCCGGCAGTGGTCTGGCGAGCCGAAGGGTCCTACCAAGTGGCCCTGCGGCGGAGGTAGTGGTGCCCCGGCGCTGGCGGTTCCGGATCCGGCGATACCGCCGGCAATTGCGGTGACTGCGGCCACGCTCATCGTGGCTGCTGCGAGGCGGGTGCGAAGGCTCTTGTGCTGCATGGTGTTGTTCTCCTCATTCTTAGTTTGGCGTGGGTTTGGATGGATTCGGTGCGTGAGGGTTAGGGGGGTTCCTCAGGCGGCCCGGCGACCTCAGACGGTCGCCCGGTCAGGCTGGCTGTGCGCAGGCCGTAGCGGGTCGGTGCGGCAGCCAGAGCGGCGCACGCGAAACTGACTGCCCCGTCGTTGTCGGCGGACACCATGACGCAGAACGCGTCACCAAAGCCGGCGGTCAACGGTGCCGCCTCGACGTCCACGCTGTGACCGGCCGACTCCAACTCGGCCCCGATCCGCCCGGAGATCTGGGCCCAGTCGCGGGTGTCGTCGTGTCGCACCGTGGCGTGCATGATCGCCAGGGCTTGCCGATTCTGTGGGGTAGTCATCGGCCGTGGCTGCGGTCGCGGGCCGGTGTTGTGCGGGCGGGGCGGGCTTTGGCCGCTTTGCTGGTGGACGCGGTGGTGGCCTTGCGGGGGTGGGTGGGGTGATCGCGCGCGGCAACGGCGGCGGCTTTGCCGGCGTCGGTGGTCCCGGTGCTGTCGGCGGCTTGCTCCGAACGCGAGAGCGTGGTGTCGATCAGCGTCCCCTCGACGACGACCGTTCCGGCCGGATGTGCCATGGCACCCGGCCGATCACTACCTGGCCGGTCACTGCTGGACCGGTCACTGGCGACGCGCTCGGCGGTCCGGTCGGCGGTGTCGGCCTGGGCCAAGAGCTGTTGCACCTGGCGACCGTCGCGGTGTGCCTCAGTGGAGTTGCCGTGCTCGGCCCAGTGGGCGGCGCGATGGGTTTCAATCATCTGCGCGCCACTCTCGCGGGGAGCTGCGCGGACCTCGTCGACGTCGAGGCAGTATTTGCTCAGCTCGGCGTCGATGTTGTCGCGTACCGCCGCTGCCACCGGTGAGCGGTCGGCCCACCGCTCGGCCGCGTCGTACACGTCGAGGATCTCAGCGCCCGGGGCGCGGGTGACCCACTCTTTGTCCGCGGCGGGCTCCCCGATCCGCCGCGGGTCGATGCCGTGCTCACGCAACAGATGGTCGTTCAACTCGTCATACGAAGCGGTGCGCCACATTTGCCCGTCACCACCGTCGCGGACGGCGAGCTCACGGCGGATCTCCTCGTCGAGATCCTTGTGTTCGTCGGCTGTTTCGGTGTCGGCGCTCTGCTGGGCAGGGCTGCGGCCGGCCTCGCGTGCGCGTCGACGGAAATAGGCCTCCAGCAGTGAGGCGGCGGCTCCGACCGCTGAGGCCAGCGCCCGTTCCATCCCGCCGGTCAGTTCGCGTTCTTCCTGTTCGTGCTCTTCCATCACTGAACTCCTTCTGATTGAAATCGGCCGGCCATGATCTGCCGGAGCAGTGCCTCGCCCATCGGGTCGACCGGCAAGATCGTGCACACCGGCTCGTGGCGATCGAGTTCGGCTGAGCAGCCCTCGAAAGTGCCGTGGGGGTCGAGCAGCGCTGCCATCGCCGGGCCGGCGTGATCGCGCCACCAGGTACTCATTCCGGTCCCGGGATCGCGGCGCAGATGTTCATAGGCCCGGTGCAGCGCCTCGAGGCGGCTCACTGCCTCAGCGTGTGCCCACCACTTCTTGCACCACCGGAACTGGGGGTTGTCGATGTTGCGGGCATAGATGCACACCAGGTGCTGTTCGACGAAGTCGTAGACCGACTCGAACTCCAGCGGCGGCGGTTCAGGAGCGGCTACCGGCGGTGGTGGCGGGGCTGTCGCCTCGTCGAGCTCGTCGAGTGCGTCGAAATCGTCCTCAGTCATCATCTCTGGGTCATCCCTTCAAAAGACTCGGTTGCGGTACTTGGGTTTTGGCGTCAGCAGTGTGAGTGCTGCGGCCCAACGCCTTGCTCCACCACCGGCCGACAGCCGTGGCCGTGGCCTTCTTCGGCGGGCCGTAGACGGCGAGTGATTCTTTGATGAGCCCGGCGTAGGACTTGCTCATCCAGGGAACTGTTTTGGCGATGATCGCGGGGTTGCCGGCGGAGAACACCAGCGCCCGCCCGCGTGGCCACGAGGCCAGGTCGGAGACGTTGAACAGTCGTTCGCGGGCGATGTGAGTGCTGGTAGAGGTGGTGCCTTTGGACTTGGACACCGTGATGACCTCGCGGTCGTAATCTCCGACCAGCTCGGATACGAAGTCGAGGAACTTCTTTTCGCTGACGTTGCCGCCGTAGACGTTGACATTGGCTGTGCTCCACAGCTTTTGCATCCCGTCTTCGCCCCACACCTCGGTCCCCTGTGACCAGCTTTGCAGGATGGTCATGATGTTGATGCCGCGAGACCCGTAGTGCGAGTAGAGGTCTGGCAACCGTTGCCACCGCACCACGTTGGCTGCCTCGTCCAGGGCGCACAGCATCGGAGTCGGTAGCCGCCCGCCCGGGTGGGCGGCGGCGATTTCCTCGGCGGCCTCGCACGCAGCGACGGTCAACGCTGCAATCAGTGGGCCGGTCGAGCCGACACCCTCCTTGGACATGCAGTACAGGGTTTCCCCGCCCCGCACGAACTGGTGCAGGTCCAGGTGAGGGCGGGTATCGCCTGGCCAGGTGGTGATCCACTCCTTGACCCGGGTCGACCGCAGGCAGGCAGCCATTTTCAAGGCGGTACCGAAGATGCCGTCTTGCTGTTTGGGGGCCAGGTTCAGTCGAGCCGAGAGCGCCCCGGCCACGTACGGATACACCGGTTTGAGGATCTGTACTGCTTCGGCGCAGCGGTCACGGCGGGTCAGCCGCTCGTAGACGACGGTGATCTGTTCACCGGCCAGCGCTGAGGCGAGCATCAGGTTGGCCAGCAGATCTTGGCCTTCGGGATCGAAGTACGGGTCCTTTTTGCTCGGAGCTCCGTCGCCGCTGGCGAATTGCTCGGCCAGCGATGCGGCCCGCTCCTCAGGGTCAGCGCCTTCGTATGCTTCTGTGCCGGTACGCGCCGAACCCGTGGGAACGATGTAGGACAACGGATTCCAGTAAAAGGTGGCCGGTTGTTGGGCAACCTGCTGGGGGTCGAACACCCACACCGCCCGGCCCATCCGTTCTCGCACCAGACGGGTGTGATCGAGGTTGCCGCGTTTGTTCTCCGTGGTCAGGACCGCCCCGGGCGCTTCACAGATCGCCGGAATGATTCGGCTGGTCGACTTGCCCATACGCGTGCCCCACACGTCCACGCACGTCTCTTCGAACGACCCGAACAGCCGGGTCGACCCACGCAGCGTCGTCCCGATCGGCACTCCCGGCGAGCAATGCGCATTGTTTTCACCGGTGGGCATCACTACTCCCAGTTCGGCCGCTTTGGCGCGGATCGCTGGTTCGGTTAGCGACTCAATGTCTTTGACCGTTCCCAGATACCGGGCAGCGGTGTCGACGCGTTTGAATTGACCGACCCGCAGATACCACCACCGCCAGGTCGCCCCCGCGCACGCGGTGAGGATCAGCACGATCACCACCGCCCAGACTGTCGCCGCGGTCGACCACACCAGGTCACCGCGAACCAGGTCCCCGGCCGCGGTGACCGGGTTCGCCGGCACCGTCTGCCCTCCGGCCAGCTGCAACGCCGCCCATCCGGTGGCCACCACTGCTGCCGCTGCTCCCAGGCCACCAAAGATCAGCGGCGCCTCAGAGCTTTTCGGATTCCGAATCTGTCCAGGACTGGTTGGCATCTCACGCCCCCCAGATCCGGTGTCCGCCGGCGGCGGCGAGCTGTGCTGCGACTCGGGGTAGCCAGCCCCCAGGTGTGGTCATGGTGTCTTTCTCCTTGTGATTGTCGTCGGAGGTGCCTCGAACGTCGTTGGCGCATAGGCACTGTCGGAACGGCAGGGCGCTAACGCGGTCGGTTGACCGGTCATGTCATCACCAGGCCGTTGACGATGACGCCGGTGGTGAGAAGCGATGACAGCGCCCACAGCGAGCCAGCGAGCGCCATCGCCAGGGCGGCGGAAGGTACTCGTCGCCAGCGGGCCGGATCGGTGTTCCATTGGCTGGTCATCCGGATCAGCACCAGCATCACTGTCACGATTGCTGCGACGCTGCTGCCTACACAGGCGACCCACAGCGCCCAGGCCTGCACGCTGTCGATGTTCGACGGCAACTCGCGCACCGTCGCTCCCCCGCCCGCCCGCCACTGGTAGCCGGCCACACTCAGGTACAGCGGAATCGCGGCCGCAACCACGACTACCGCCGCCGCCTCTGTGAGCACCAGCGGCCGCCGATGCCGGCGCGTGAACTGGTGCCACGCCACCCGCCGAGCCCGCCACGTGAGCGAGATGGCCGGGTTCCCGCCGGCGTCGCTGACTGCCTCGATGCTGGTCACGACGCCACCTCTGTGGCGGTGACCAGGCTGTCGAGTTTGATCTCGCGCCAGGTGCGGTAGCCCGGTGCTCGGCACAGAGCGATCGCCGGGTTCTGGTCGGTGACCTCGATGGTCAGCGACACCCGGTGACGGCTGGCGGTGGCGGCCAACATGTCTGCGGAAAGTTCGTGGTGGCTGGTGTGCAGCACCAGGCGCACGGTGTCCAGGCCGGCCTTTTCGCGGGCTTTGCCGGCGAGGTAGATGGCTTTGTCGGCCGCGGAGCGTTCGGCCGAGAGTTCATCGCCAGGCCGGTAGACGATGTCCTTCTCGTGGAACTGGCCGTACCAGGATTCGTGGTCGTTATCGGCGGCGCAGACGGCGTAGGTGGCTACTTCATCGTCACCGGCACAGAACAATTCGATGACCGGGGCGTCGGCTGCGGCAGCGGCGACGTCGGCGGCCTCGGCCGCGACAGTGTCTTCGCGCAGCTGGTCGTAGTCGATGTCGAGCTGTTTGCGGAGTTCGGTTTTGACTTTGGGCCACAAGCGTTTGGTGGCCACCCCGGCATCTTGTGCCCAGGCACGAATGTCGCGGTGGGTGGTCGCTGTGCGGAGCTGGTCGGCTCCGTCGGTCACGGCTTGTTCGGCGGTGTCCCAGTCTTGGTCTTGTGTCATTGCGTGTCTCCTTCGAGGTTGTTTGCGGTGCAGGGTTATCCGGCGGTCACGGTGTAGGCGGTCAGTCGCCATCCACCGTCGGTGTGGGTGAGCGTGGCCTCGACTCGCATCGGGTTCAGCGGTGTGGTGTCGCCGTCGGCGTGGAGCACTTTTTGGCGCACGGTGACCAGCCGGACAGCGGTGCTGGGGCTGTCGGGGATGTGGCCGGCGTCGACGTCGGCGGTGGCGGTGACCACGTCGCCGCTGCGGCGCCAGGACTCCCAGCGGGGATCGGGTCGGGCAACGGTGGCGGTCACGGTGGAGGAGGCCGCCGCTGCGAGCTCGCCGCCGAGCCATGGCGCGGCCCGGCGAACCCCTTCGCCCGAGCTGGGATCAGTGACCGGCTGCCAGGTGAACATCATCGACAGCGCTTGGGCCGCTACGACGTCGGGACCGGCAGTGGCCGGGTCGGGTGGGCCGGGCAGCTGGTGGCCGTGATCGTTGCCGGCCGACGGTCCGGGGCTGGGCTCGTCTGAGCCGTCGCCGCCGCATCCGGATAACACCACGGCCAGTGCCGCGAGCACCGCCACGACCACGGTGACCGGTCGGCCCAGAATCGATTGCTTCTCAGACATCCTGCGCCCCTGCAGGGTTGACAGTGATGTGCAGGTGGTCGAGGTGGTTGGCGGTCGGGCTGCCGCGGTCCTCCATCAACGCCGCTTTATAGACGTTGGTGGGGAACGGTTGGTAGTGCTGGCGCCACAGGGTGTAGCTGACCCGGTAGTCCGGGGCGTGGTCGCTGACCCAGACCGCGATGCGGTCGCCGAGCTCGCGTCCGGCCGGGGTGTCCCACCCCGGGACCATGACGTCCAGGGCCAGACCTTCCGCGTGCTCGGGGTACGGGTCATGCGGGCGCACACTGCTGAACTCGAGCGGGCCGAACACGGCGGTGAGGTCCTGGGCCAGCTCGACGACGGCGGGGTCACCGTTGATGATCTGAGTGCTGCTCGTCGGGGGTGCTGGCTCGCTCGAGGTAGCGGCGCAGCCACCGACCAGCAGTGCCGCACACATGCTGGCCGCGACTGCGGTCGTGGCGGCGATCGGCCGCCTGGGGGCTCTGTGGGACATAAGGTTCTCTCTCCTCTATCGGGTCGGGGTCGGTGCTGCGGGCGTGGTCGTCGACGAGGTCGCGGGCGCAGCGAGTTGGGCTTCGTACTTGGGTTTGTTGGCCAGGATGATGTCGGCGTAGGGCCGGGTCTGGGTGATGTAATCGGCTCCGTCGGTGGGGAATCCGCGGTTGCGTTGCACCGCGCCTTCACCGGCGTTGTAGGCCGCGAGGTAGAGCGCTTCGCGGCCGCCGGGGGTGTCGTCGCTGACCGAGCCGTCTGCGATCCAGCCGTCGATGGTGGTCGCGATCGCGCACATGTAGCGGCCCTGGGCCATCACTCCGTCGCCGATGTCGTAGGGGTCGACCTTGCCGTTCCCGTCGTCGTCTTTGCCGTACGTAGGCCAGGTGCCCGGCATGAACTGTCCGGGCCCCATGGCCCCGTCCGGTGAGGTGGCCCGGGGATTGAACCCCGATTCCTGGTGGCCTTGGGAGGCGAGGAAGGACGACGAGATCTGCGGGCACAGGGTGCCCGCTTTGCGGTACCACGGTTCGAACTCGGCGGGCACGGTGCCGGTGGCGAGGTTGTCTTCCCCGCCGCGGGTGCCCTTGGGTGTGCACTGGTCGCCGCGGCTGGATCCGGCGGAACCGCCTGCGGGTGCTTTGCCGAAATCGGTTCCCGGTGCTGGGAATCCGTGTCCGATGGTGGTGACGTGGACGTGGTCGAAGTGGTTTTGGGTGGGTGAGCCCCGGTCCTCCATCTGGTTTCCCTCGCCGGTGGCGGGGGTGTACTGCTGGCGCCAGATGGTGTATTCGACGGCGAAGAAGTCTTTGTTGTCGAGGATGTACTTGTTGATCGCGTCCCCGAGCGACTTGCCTTCGGCCGTCTCGTAGTTGGGGATCATGATGTCGGCGGCCCGGCCCGAGGGGTGATCGGGGTAGGCGTCGACCGGCCGCCAGCCGCCGATGGTTTGCACCTGCGGGAACTTGAGCGCCACTGCCCGCGCCAGTCGGATGGTGTCGGTTTGCCAGTGCTCTTCGGATCCCTTGGCCGGGTCCATCGGCTTGTTCAGATCCCCGCCGCTGGTGTCGGGGGCGGCCACTGCTACCGGTGCAGGGGCTTGATTGTTGGGCGGGGCGGCTGGTGCTGCGGGCTGTCCGGCGGTAGCGAAGGTTCCTGCGGGCGCTGGTTTTTTGTCGCGCACCGCGGCCTGGACGGAGGTGGTGGGCCAGGCGTCCCAGCCTTGGCCGGCCAGAACCGAGTTCGCGACCTCCATCTGCTGCTCTTTGGTGGCTTTGTCGGCGGTGGGGGCGTATTTGCCGCCGCCGAACCCGTTCCAGGTTTGTTCGGTGAACTGCAGACCGCCGAAGAATCCGTTGCCGGTGTTGATGGCCCAGTTGCCGCCCGATTCGTGCTGAGCGATCTTGTCCCAGTCCGCCACCGACACCACATCCGGCGCGGCCGGTGCACCAGCGCGTGGGGCGGGTTGGCCTGGTTCGACTGCTCCTGCGAGCCACGGCATGGGGTCAATGGCCGTTCCACCGAATCGGCCGCCGTCCCACACCTCGAAGTGCAGGTGCGCCCCGCCTGGCCCGGTGGGGTCGACCTCACCGTTCCATCCGACGTTCGAGATGTGCTGGCCGGCGGTGACCTTGTCTCCGACCTTGACCAGCAGGTCGTCGGGGAACATGTGGCCGTAGACGGTCGAGTAGACCTTGCCGCCGATGTTGTGGTCGAGCACGATCCACTGC
>NZ_JNYV01000009.1 GCF_000717275.1 Kitasatospora arboriphila | reverse complement strand
CAACCAAACCCCGAAAGGGCCTCATCCGTGACAGAAATGCAGCACCTAAATTGGCACTAACAATCCATCGACACACTATCGAGTTCTCAAAGAACACACCCCGTACCGACTTCGACACCGTTATATGTGGTGCCATTCCGGTAAGGATATTGTTGTCTAACTGTTGTTGTCCCCGTCTCCGAGGCAACTCTACCAGCCTACCAGCTCTGTAATCTCGGTGCAACTCTCGGTTTTGAGGCCGATTGTGGCTTCCGAAGGTCACAGGACCTTGGAGCGTTGTTCCTTCAGGAAAACATCCCGTCGGTGTTCTTGGCCGCTCCGGACTCTCGCTCTCCGGCGCCTCACTCGCTGACTTGAAGAAAGTTACGCGGGTCGGACATGCAACGTCAAATCGCCTGGACAACAGCTGGTTACGCGCGCATCGGTGCAGGTCAGCGCTGCGCCCATGGCCGCGCATTCCTGGCCCGGGGACCACTTTCGCCAATTCGATCTGCTGTGATCACCAACACGGGCACTCGATGAGCGTGTCGCATTGACACCCCGCAGCCCTTCGCTGTCCGTAAGACTGCCCATTTGTCGAGCTGTCCCCACCATTTGGGCAGTTACCCTCCGTTCCCCTCCCCCCATAACGTCGGAGAATGACCACCGCACTCCTGTCCCAGACTCGCTATGTCACCGATTGCGTTGTGGTGCAACAAGGCTCACCGGGCTCGGGTGCGCAACGGGTGGGGGCCATGCAATGGAGGCACGGCCGCACGGGTCGCCTCGAGATCGGTCATGACCTCGGCCTCGCCACTGTGTCCGACGCTCGCATGGTCGCTGAGCTCGAAGGGCTGGTGCAGCGCGGTGTCCTCGAGGGCCGACAGCAGTTCGAAGACGCGGCGACCGGCGTGATTCTCACCTGCGCCGATGAAGCAGGCGACTGTTGGCGCGCTTTCTACGCCAATTCTCTGGGTGAGTTGTCGGCTGGCCGATCGCCATTTGCACCCATCCACAGGCGAGCGCTCTCCCTCATCAGCGGATCGAGCCTCTTGGAGGTCGGTTGCTGTTTCGGATTCCTCGCGTTGCAGGCCGCCGCAGGCCACTGCGCCGACGTGTACGCGTGCGACATCTCAGCCGGGGCGGTGCGACTGCTCGACGAGGCCGCACGGCAGCGCGCATCGAATGTGCAGGTCGAATGCGGTGACGCGCTTGCGCTCCCCTACCCGGATGACTTCGTCGACACGGTCACCCTGATCCACCTGCTCGAACATCTGCCCGGCGGTGCGGACCTCGCCATCGCCGAGGCACTTCGCGTGGCCCGCCAGCGGGTGGTGATCGCCGTTCCTTACGAGCAGGTCGCGAGCGCACACTTCGGCCATCACCACACACTCACCCCGCAGACGCTGGCCCGGTGGGCCGAGACCGCCGGACAGCCGAACGCCCTGACGTTCTCCGACCACGGTGGCTGGCTCGTCCTCGCGGCTGATCACAACGGTCGCTAGATCAGACCACGCTTGCTGGCCGCGTACACCGCCTCCGTACGCTTGGAGACGCCTAATTTCCGAATGATGTTGCGAATATGGAACTTAACGGTCGACGCAGAGATGAACAGCGTCTCGCCGATGCTCTTGTTGGAGCTGCCGTCGGCGAGCAACCGCAAGACCTGGCGCTCCCGTTCGGTCAATGTCTCGGGGTTTCCTTGCCCGGTGACCGCGCGTAGCACCACAGCTGCGCTGCGCGAGTCGAAAGCGCTTTCTCCCCTGGACACGGACTCGATCGCCCGCACCAACTCGGTGGTGTCGATGTCTTTCACCACGTAGCCCTTCGCACCGCTGCGAACGGCACGAACCACCAGGTCGTCGTCGAGGAACGTGGTGAGGACCAGTGCCGCGACCGCTGGATGCCGCCGTGTCAACTCGCTGATCAGACGCAGGCCCTCGTAGTCGGTGCCGGCTGTGAGCTTGAGGTCGACAACCATCACGTCGGGAGCGAATCTGGCTGCGCCTTCGAGCGCCTCGCCGACGGTATCGGCTTCTCCCACAACCGAAATGGAACTCTCGCGTTCCAGGAGAGAGCGCATCCCCTCGCGCAGCAGCGCATGGTCGTCCACCAGCATGGTCCGGATCGGTCGTTTGCCCCCGGCGGGTGCGCGGTCGGTCACGTCCATCATCTGTCCACCCTGTCAGTTGTCGGGATCTCCACCACGATGCGTACGCCGCCGAGCCGGGAGCGACGGATCCTCAGATCGCCACTCAGCTCTGCGGCCCGGGATCGCATGTTCGCGAGCCCGTGATGCCGTCCGGCCAGGTCACCCACGGTCGCGGCGCGCATCACCCGGCGCATGTACTCGGGGTCACCCGAACCGTTGTCGTCAACGGTCAGCCGGACGTCGCTTTCGGAGTAGAGGAGGACAACCCGTGCGTTGGTTGCCTGGGCGTGCACCGCGGTGTTGAACAACGCCTCCCCCGCTATTCGCAAGATCGCGTGCTGGACATCGTGGGCCAGGTCTCGCTGACGGCCGATCACCCTGACCTCGGTCCGGAGATCATCCGGCATGTGCATCGAACAGAGTTCATCCAGGATGGCGGCCAGGTCACCGGCACGATCGGAGGGAGCGTGATTGAGCGTGTAGATGACCGATCGCACCTGCTCCACGGCATCCTTGGTCAACTTTCCCGCCACGGCGAGACGACCCGCGATCGCCGGGTCGGCATCGATGCGGCACACCTCGATCTGGACGCCGGCCGACAACACCGACTGTGCAACCGAGTCGTGGAGCTCTCGAGCGATACGTGCGCGCTCGGTGTTGAGAACCTCTTGGCGCATGGCCGCCGAGAGTTCGCGCTGAGTGCGTTCGAGTTCGGCGTTGCGCTCGGCCAGGTGCGCGGCGTGACGACGGCTTTCCTCGTACGCCTGCTCGGCGCGCACCAGCAGGTGCCGGCTCTCCTCGAACAGGGCCGCGTTCAGAAGCGCTACTGTCGCCTGACCTGCGAGAATCCGAAGAACCACCACGTCGGTCGGATCGATGGTGTGCGTGTGCGAGATCCACGCGGACAGTCCTCCGACGACCTCTCCGTTCAACTCGACCGGTACGTGGATGTGGTGGGCTTCGATGACCGGCCGGCCCAGTCTCGTCATCTGGCCACGTAGGACGTCGTTGAGCCGGTTGAGCACTTCGTCGGGTAGGCCCACCGGCTTGCCCGCCGAACCCGCGCCTTCGAAGGCGTACACATCACCGTCCGCATCCATCATGAGGTGGCGCGGCCCGGTCCGTTCGAGACGACCATCGCTCAAGGCGAAAAGGACCCACTGGGCCCCGAGATGCTCGCGCGCTGCGTCGAGCACGGACAACACCAGGGTCTCGGGCCCCTCCGCGGTGCGCACGAGCGCCCGCGAGATCCGTTCCAGTGCGCCCACCACGCGCGTCAGGCGTTGCTCGACCCCCCTGAACTGCGCGTAGTGGCTGCCTTTGACCGAACGCAGGCCCACCAGTGACTCCAGGTCACTCGGCCCAGGACCCGATGGACGGCCCGTCACAGCGCCTCCCGGTACAGATCGGCGACGGTGGCTGCGTCCGGCTGGCGCGGATTCGTGGTCATGCACGAGTCGGCGAGCGCGTATGCCGACAGCATCTCGATGTCCGTGCTGTTCACCCCGAGTGGCGACAGACTGGCCGGCATCCCGATCCGAAGCGCAAACCTCGAGACCTGATCGGCGAGCCGCTCGGCCACACTCATCGGTGTTCCATGAGTGGACAGCCCCACTGCCTCCGCCAGATCGACGAAACCGTCGGCACACACGTGGGCGTTGTAGCGGATGACGTGCGGCAGCAGCACCGAGTTGATGGCTCCGTGTGCAGCATCGCAATGCCCGCCGACAGGGTGGCTCATGGCGTGCGCCGCCCCGAGGATCGCATTGGTGAACGCCATGCCCGCTTCGAGTGAAGCGTGGGCCATGGCCACCGACGCCTCCGGATCGGCAGGGTTGTCAACAAGTCGTTCGAGATGACGCCAGGTGGTCGAAAGAGCCTGCAGCGCAAATGTATCCGTCATCCGACTATGGGCGATGGACACGTAGGCCTCGATACAATGGGTCAGCACATCCATTCCGCACTGGGCGGTGACCTCGGGTGGAACCGTGGCGAGCACCCGTGGATCCACGACGGTGACGTCGGGGACCAAACCCCGGCCGATGATCGTGATCTTGGTATGCCGTGCCGGGTCGTTGACGATGCAGAACTGGGACACATCCGAGCCACTGCCGGCGGTGGTCGGAATGGCCACCACCGGAGGCAACGGACGCGTTGCCCGGTCGATGCCCTCATATTCGAGGATGTGGCCGCCGTTCGACGCCAAGATCGCCACGCCCTTGGCCGCATCGATCACCGACCCGCCTCCGAGCGCGATGATCCCGTCGCCCCCGTGTCGTTTGTACTGCTCGAACGCCGCTGCGACCTCCTGGGCACGAGGATTGGGCGAGATACCGGTGAAACAATCCGAATGCAATCCGACCGACACGATCCTGCCGGACAACTCGTCGAACCACGACGTGACACGGATCTTCTGATCGGAGACGACCAGCGGCCGGCGCATCCCCAGTCGGGAAGCAGCAAGAGGGGCCTCGGCCAGCGCACCGTCACCGATGATCATCTCGGGAGCATGGAACTTCACGATCCGTGGGGGCGGCATGCTGCGCATCATGATCCGATTCCTGTCCGTGGGTGGCAGCCGGTGACTCGGTCGCGCGCGCCGCACCCACTCTCGACCCTAGTGACCACGTGGCCCGCTCATCACGATTTCTGTCATCTCCTGTCGTGTCGTCACCTCATGATCGCTTTCCTGGTCCCGCTTTCCGTCACGACAATGCTGTACCGATCTCGTCGGCACGGTCGAGAAGTTCCTCTGCATCGCGCGCCACGACCACGGCGTCGCAATACTCGGCGTACTCGCCCATCCCGCAACCGGACTGGCTCCAGTATCGGCGTGGCTCAGGAGTGACCCAGGCGAGTCGGTGCGTGCGGCGGCGCACTTCGCCGAGTAGGTCGGCCCGCGCAGCGAACCCGTTTCCGCGGGCATCGCCGACAAACAAAACACTCGTACGAGCGTCGAGCACACCGCCGTGTGTTGTCAGCAATCCGTCCAGGAGGCTGCCGTAGTCGCTCGTGGCCGCAAGATCGAGGCCAGGAGCGGACAAGATCCGCGCCAGCGCATCATCTCCGGTACCGACGAGCAGGGGCGTCGTGACATCGATCGGCTTGTCGACGAAGGCCAGGACCGTGCACCGGTCGGCGATGTGATGCAGGGACTGTGCCAGCCGCAGGATGAAGCCGGTGACCGGGCGCACCGACAAGGACACGTCCACGACGATGACCAGCCGCACTCGTCCCGCCACCAGCGTGCGCCGATAGAGCTCGACAGGGTCTCCATCGGTACGCAGCGCCGCCCGGAGGGTGTGCCGGATCGCCAGCCTGCCACGGCCCTGAGTCCGTGCGCGAGTACGCGGGGCACCTCGCATGCGTCGGACGATCCGGTGGCTCGCCTGATCGATGTCTGCTCGGCTGATCGTCGGCGTCGTTGCGTCCCCGGGACGAGGTTCGTCTTCGGCGGCCGGCGAGTCCCGGGTGAGCGCCTCGACGAAAGACTCGATCGCGGCCATCAGGTGTTCGAGCTGAACCGGATCGAGGTCGTCGGTACCGGCGGTCCCGTAGACGCGCCGTGCGTCGTAGTCATCGAGACGGTCCAACACAGCTTGGGCGTCCACGAGCGAGAGGATGCCCGACCGCACTCTCATCGGCGCCGACGAGAGGTCACCGGCTGTGGCCGAGCCGGCGTTGTCCACCTCGATCGTGTACGTGATGCCACCCTGTGTGGAACCCGAATCCGGGTCTACCGCAAGAGCTTCCGCGCCCGCCGAGACGGTGAAATCGTTCTCCTCGCGGTGCGCCGACTCGCCATGGCGTTCAGCTCGTTCGGGATCCGAGTCGAAAAGGTCGCCGATCTCGTCGGTGTGCTCGTCGGCCCCGACCATGCGGGCGGCGCCCTGCAGTTCGTCATCCCATTCGAACTCATCCGGCAATCCGCCGGGGGTTCCCCGCACGGTCGGCAAGGCGCCAGGGTCATCGACCGACGCGGGCCCGGTCACGAACAATGCGTCGAACACCGCGTCGAAGGCCGGTCGCTCGTAGTCGTACTTGACGGTGACCGCCTGCAGCGCAGGGCGCAACACCGACAGCTCGGATCCGTAGAGGGCCAGGACACGGCGTGCCTCGATCGTCTCGGCCGGCGACACCCGCACCCCTCGGCGCCGCAACATCCGTCCGAGCACGCCGGCAAGCACGTCGAGTACGGGATCGCGACCAGCGGTCATCGTCGTCCCGACGCCCGTGCCCGGCCGGCTCCGAAGGCCGCGGACGTGACCGACCCCCGCGTTCCGCCGCCCTTGACGGCTGCAGTCCCAGCAGTGCGGGCGCCGTCTCGGGCATCGTCATCCGCCAACTGCGCCTGGACGGTCTCGACGTCTGCACCGAACTTGACGAGCAAGGACAGCAGCGCCCGGGTGTTTTCACCCGATACCCCGCCGAGCACCGAAGCCGCCCGCGCCGCATCCACCACCTCAGCGATCGATGGACTCTTACGTAGCGGCATCGCCCGGAGCCGCCCGGCGAGCGCCACGACGTCCGCGACCGCAGACTCCTCGACCTCGGGCGCACGCGACGCCACGATCTCACGCTCCCGTGCGGCATCCGGGTAGCCGACCGAAAAGTGAACGCACCGACGCTTGAGTGCCGCCGACAGCTCGCGGGTGTCATTTGAGGTCAGAACGATCCACGGCTGCGAGCGGGCGGTGAAACTCCCCAATTCGGGCACGGTCACCTGCTGTTCGGCCAGGACCTCCAGCATCACCGCCTCCATGGCCTCGTCCGTGCGGTCGACCTCGTCGATCAGCAACACAACGGGCTCGGGCGACAGGATCGCCTCCAGCAAGGGCCGGGCCACCAAGAAATCCTCGGTGAACACCCCGACATCTTCGCGGGCAAGCGCCGCCGACGCCGCAGCCAGGTCGACATACCCTGCCAACTCGGTCGTGATGCGGTCCCGGAGCATCTGTACATGAACGAGTTGGCGTGCGTAGTCCCATTCGTACAGCGCCCGGGAATCGTCGAGACCCTCGTAACACTGCAGGCGGACCAGTCGGCGCCCCGACGCTGCGGCCAGCGATTTGGCGAGTTCGGTCTTGCCGACGCCGGCCGGACCTTCCAGCAACAGCGGCCTGCCGAGCACCGTCGCCAGATGAACCACCACCGAGAGGTCGTGGTCGATGACATAGCCGTTGCTGCGCAACGCATCCGCCAGAGCTGCCGGGCTGTCGAATGATGCTGCGTCCGAGTCGATCTGGGATTCGTACGCCAACTCCGTCATGCTGTCCTCTCTTGCTCGAAGCCGGTGTCAGTACGAACCGCTGAAAGCGTGCGACACCATCGGGATCAGGGATTCGACCGTCGACTCGCGCGGGTTGCCCGGCGTGCACCAGTCCCCCATCATGTGTTCGGCGATCGCCTGGACCTGCTTGTCCGAGGTGTCCATCGTGTCGCCACGACCTTCGTACTTGCCTGTGTTCATCCGGTTCTTGTCGTAGCTGTCGACCCGCAACTGACCGAAGTTGTCAGGGATGCCCAGATCCTTCGACAATCGGATGGCCTCTTCCACTGCTGCATCCGCTGCCTGAACCGTGGTCATCTTCGACGTGTCGACGCCCATCAACTTGGCGATCTCCGCATAACGCTCGAAACGGGAGGGCAGGTTGTATTCCCACACCCGAGGCAATGCGATGGCGTTGTTCAAGCCGTGGTGACTGTCGTAGAAGGCGCTGACCGCGTGCGACAGCGAATGCACCAGGCCCAGTCCGCCGGAGTTGAAGGCCTGTGCCGCAATGTACTGCGCATGCATCATGCCGGTCCGCGCTTCCAGATTCTTCGGATCGTAGACCGCGGTCCGTAGATGGTCGCGAATGAGCTCGATCGAGTACTTGGCGTTGCCCAGCGACGGGGCGAAGTCGAGCCGCGACACGTAGGGCTCGCTGGCGTGGGCCAAGACATCGAACCCGCAGAATGCGGTGAAGTGCTGGGGGCATGTGTAATACAGCAGCGGATCATCCATCGCGAGGTCGACGAGGCAGGTGTCGTCGAAGGCCACCCATTTGTGTGGATTCGCCATATCGGACGTGTCGGTGATGACGTAAGCCCACGAGGTCTCCGAGCCGGTACCCGCCGTGGTGGACACCGCGATGTGTTTCGGGTTCTCCTTGTTGGTCGCCTTGGAGAATCCCTCGAACTCGTTGATGTTGCGCCCGTCGTGGGCGATGACCATCCGGGCACCCTTTGCGGCGTCGTGGCTCGAACCGCCACCCACGGAGATGATCCCGTCGCATTTCTCCGACTGATAGAGGGCGGCGGCATCCATGCAGTTGTAGTCCTTGGGATTGGACTCCACCTGATCGAACAGCACCACGTCCACGCCCTGGTACTCGATCTTGCCGGTGAGTTCTTCGATGATGCCCGAGCCGCGGAGCCCGGTTGTCATCAGCAGGACCCGCGACATACCCAGTTCCTTGGCCTCGACACCGATCATGTCGTGAGCGCCGACTCCCAGTTTCGCCTTGGGGAACGGGTGAAACTCCTTGATCGGGAATTCCCAGATCTGGTTGAGCTCGATGGCCATGGCGTGTATCTCCTTGTGCTGGGCGGAAACTGTTGCCTCACAAGGATGTTGCCCAGCTCACACCGGAAACAAGGTCACCTGACCCGCGCAGTGGGGGTTCATGTCCATCACGTCAGCACGGCCACCTGGCCATCAGGACAGGTCCACCGCTTCGGTCACTACTGCGGAAGCGGCTCGACCCGTTCGATCTGTGCGCCGAGGCTCCGCATGATCTCGACGAAGTCCGGATAACCGCGGTCGATGTGGGAGACATCGTGAACCTCCGTGACCCCATCGGCCACCAGGCCGGCCAGGACCAGGCCGGCTCCGGCACGGATGTCCGAACTCCAGACCGGCGCGCTCGACAGTCGTTCGATACCGCGGATCACGGCGTGATGGCCATCGGTGCGGGCGTCTGCCCCCAGGCGGACCATTTCCTCGACGAAACGAAAGCGAGCCTCGAAGACATTCTCGGTGATCACCGACATCCCGTCGCTGATCGACGCGAGGGCGATGGCCATCGGCTGCAGGTCGGTCGGAAATCCGGGGAACGGCAGAGTCGAGTAGTTCACGGCAACGGGCCGGCCGGACTGGGCGACCCTGAAGCCATTCTCGTATTGGGTGACCGTCGCGCCTGCCCCGGACAGCTTCGTGAGAACGAGCTGGAGATGTTGAGGGTCGACACCCCTGACCGCGATGTCGCCGCGGGTCATCACGGCCGCGATCGCCCACGTGGCGGCCACGATGCGGTCTCCGATGACCCGGTGGGTGACCGGTTGGAGACGGTCCACCCCCTCCACGGTCAGAGTTGACGTGCCCGCCCCGGAGATCTTGGCGCCCATCTGCTGCAGCATGACGCACAGATCGACGATCTCGGGTTCACGCGCGGCGTTGTCGATCGTCGTCACGCCCTCGGCCAGCACCGCTGCCATGAGGATGTTCTCCGTCGCTCCGACAGAAGGGAACTCGAGTGCGATCGGCGCGCCGATCAACGTGTCGGCCTCGGCGACCACACAACCGTGCTCGATGACGCTGCGCGCACCGAGAAGGCGTAGCCCGTTCTGATGCATGTCGAGCGGCCGGGAACCGATCGCGTCGCCGCCCGGCAACGCGACCACAGCTCGACGGCATCTTGCGATCAGGGGTCCGAGAACACACACCGAGGCCCGAAACTGCTTCACCGCGTCGAAGTCCGCGTGGAACTTGGGCTCGGCCGGGGTGTCGATGACCACGGTGTCGCCCGAATGGCTCACCGACGCTCCGAGTCCGCGCAGGACCTCGGCCATCAGAGGGACATCGAGGATCTGCGGGCAGTTGGTGATGGTTGTGGTGCCTTCCGCCAACAGGGCAGCTGCCATCAGTTTCAGCACACTGTTCTTGGCGCCCACGACCTCGACCTCACCGGTCAGCCGCGCGCCCCCCGTCACCAGAAAACGATCATCCACGACACGTAGCCTAAGCGACCGGTCGCAGCGCGACCCCGACGGCCCGCCACTTGTCCAAGCCCTCCCCGAAATAGACACCCGGAAGCATCTCCGTCGAGACCGAAATCGCGAATTTCGTTGCGCGGTCGCACTTTTCCCCACTCCGAGCACCGAACGATCGTTCCCTCCGCACTCGCAGATACATCGGGACAAAGGTCACCTTGTCCGTTGCCCGTGCCGTCATCGCCCGCGTCGACGGGTAGATTTCATCCATGGCTGTACACCTGACCCGCATCTACACCCGAACCGGAGACAACGGCGAAACCGGGCTGAGCGACTTCTCCCGAGTGTCGAAGAACGACCCGAGGGTGATCGCCTACGCAGACTGTGACGAGGCAAATGCCGCGATCGGGGCAGCTCTGGCTCTCGGCAACCCGGACCCGGAGATCGCGGAAATCCTCACGCGCGTGCAGAACGATCTGTTCGATGCGGGCGCCGACCTCTCGACACCGGTCGTCCCGGATCCGAAGTACCCCCCGCTGCGGCTGCTAGAGAGCTACATCGACGATCTAGAGGTGTGGTGCGACCGCTACACCGACAAGCTGGAACCGCTCAATTCGTTCATCTTGCCGGGGGGCAGTCCGCTGAGCGCGCTGTTGCATGTGGCCCGGACCGTCACACGACGGGCGGAGAGGTCTGCGTGGGCTGCCATCGACGCCCACCCCGACGACACGAGCGCGTTGCCGGCCAAGTACCTGAACAGGCTGTCCGACCTGCTCTTCATCTTGTCAAGGGTCGCCAACCCGGGCGGAGACGTGCTCTGGCAGCCGGGCGAACAGCGAAGCCGCGCGAAATCTGGAGCGGAGAACGACCAGTAGGTCGGAGATCAGCGGCGGCGCTCGCGGCCCGTGCGTTCGGCACGCTGAGACGGGCGGGATTCGAGCCAGGATTGAAAGGCGGTGACGGCGCCGCCGTCGAGCGCAAGCTCAAACACACCGTCCCGGTCGGCGAGTTCGAGGATCACCATGTCGTCGTCCATCACGTCGGCCTCGGACGGCGTGGGTCCGCGGCGTCCTTTGGACACGACAACTTGACGCAGAACCAGGCGGTTGGGGCCGGGACGCATGCTGCGGAGCCGAAAGTACTCCATCGCGTTGTCGTCATAACGCACCACGCCATGCCGCCACGCCCGACCGTCATCAGCGGGTAGTTCGCGCAGCAACGCAGAAGTACCCGCGCCGCGCAGCTGATTGATGCGATAGAACACGTAGAACATCGCCAAGGTGACCAGTACCAACACCGCAAGGGCAATCAGATTCCAGTGCACAACCGACACCTCCTTCTGCCCCCGCTTGAAAAAACACCCGGTCCCCGCAAACTCCTCGAAGTTCGCGGGGACCGGGGAAACGGCTAGCCGTCCAGATGGTCCCCTGGTCACCAGGATGCCATCCGATCGACGATCTACTTCACGTGGCCCAGCTCTTCGACCGCACGCAGCCGAGACTGCGCACGGATGTAACGCTCGCTGCCCTCTTCTTCCGACTCCAGAACGGAACGTTCTGCGTCGGCGTCGACCTCGTCTGCCCACTCGGCAGACTCGGCCAGGACGGTGACGGTCTCACCGGTGACCGACAGGAAACCACCCTGCACGGCCGCGACTTTGCGTTGACCGCCTTCTTCCTCGATCAACACGAAACCGCCTTCGACCAATTGTCCCAGCAACGGCTCGTGATTGGCGAGGACACCCAGCTCACCTTCGGTGGTCTGAGCGATCACGAAGGTCGCCTCACCCGAGTACAGCCGCGTGTCCGCCGAGACGACCTCGATGTGAAATGCGGTGTCAGCCATGGATTTCGGTCACTTCCCGGAGATTCGTGCGGCAGCAGCCTCGACGTCATCGAGACCACCACAGCTGTTGAACGCCTGCTCGGGCAGGTGATCGAACTCACCCTTGGCGACCCGGTCGAATGCCTCGATCGTGTCGGCAAGCGAGACAACCGAACCCTTCTGACCGGTGAACTTCTCGGCGACCAAGAAGTTCTGACCGAGGAACTTCTGGATGCGACGAGCGCGCTGGACGGTGACCTTGTCCTCTTCGGACAGCTCATCCATACCGAGGATGGCGATGATGTCCTGCAGTTCCTTGTACTTCTGGAGGATCCGCTTGACCTCGTTGGCGACGCGGAAGTGCTCGTCTCCGACGATCGAGGCCTCCAGGATCCGCGAGGTCGACGTCAGCGGATCCACCGCCGGGTAGATACCCAGCTGCGAGATCGGACGGGACAACTCGGTGGTGGCGTCGAGGTGCGCGAACGTGGTGGCCGGCGCCGGGTCGGTGTAGTCGTCGGCGGGCACGTAGATCGCCTGCAGCGAGGTGATCGAGTTACCACGCGTCGAGGTGATGCGCTCCTGGAGCTCACCCATCTCGTCGGCCAGGGTCGGCTGGTAACCAACGGCAGACGGCATGCGGCCGAGCAGCGTGGAGACCTCGGAACCGGCCTGCGTGAACCGGAAGATGTTGTCGATGAAGAGCAACACGTCCTGGTTCTTGACGTCGCGGAAGTACTCCGCCATCGTCAGCGCGGACAGGGCCACGCGCATACGCGTGCCCGGCGGCTCGTCCATCTGGCCGAACACCAAGGCGGTGTCCTGGAGAACGCCCATCTCCTCCATCTCGAGGTGGAGGTCGGTGCCCTCACGGGTGCGCTCACCGACGCCGGCGAACACCGAGGTGCCGGAGAACTCGCGAGCGATACGGGTGATCATCTCCTGGATGAGGACGGTCTTGCCGACACCGGCACCACCGAACAGACCGATCTTTCCGCCCTTGACGTACGGGGTGAGAAGGTCGATGACCTTGATGCCCGTTTCCAGGATCTCGGTCTTGCCCTCGAGCTGATCGAAGGCTGGTGGCTTACGGTGAATGCCCCACTGCTCGCCGTCGCGACCGAGCCCCGGTGTGTCGAGGCAGTCGCCGAGAGCGTTGAAGACGTGTCCCTTGACCACGTCACCAACAGGCACCGAGATCGGCTTGGTGGTGTCGGAAACCTCGGTACCCCGGGTCAAGCCGTCGGTCGGCTGCATCGAGATGGTGCGGACAAGATTGTCACCGAGGTGCTGAGCGACCTCGAGCGTCAACTTCTTGGCCACCGAGGGCAGCGTGATCTCGGCATGAAGGGCATTGAAAAGCTCGGGCACTGCGCCACGCGGGAACTCCACGTCGACGACAGGTCCGATGACTCGTACGACCCGGCCGGTCACCGAGTCTGCGGTCGAACCCGAGACGGATTCGGTTACAGCAGTGGTCATGATGTCTCTTCCTCTTTGTCGGTGCGCGGGTGGTGATCCGCGACCGCCTTTGGCTTGTTGCTGCTAGTTCGCGAGCGCGTTTGCGCCGCCGACGATCTCGCTGATCTCCTGGGTGATCTGTGCCTGCCGCAGCTGGTTTGCCTCGCGCGACAGGTTGGTCACCAACTCTTCGGCGTTGTCGGTGGCGGCCTTCATCGCGGTACGACGGGCGGCCGACTCCGATGCCGACGAATCGAGCAGGGCCGCGTACACGCGCGTTGCCACATACTTCGGCAGCAGCGCCGAGAGCAACGTCTCCGCACCGGGCTCGAACGTGTAGTTGCGCGCCGGCGTGGACGACTCGTCGTCGTCGCTCTCCGACACCACAAGCGGTGCGATCCTGCGAACCTCAGGCGACTGGTTGAGCATGCTCACGAACTTGGTGTACACCAGGTGCAGTTCGTCGACGCCTTCGATCTTGCCGCCGTCGAGCCCGTCGATCTCCGTGCCCGAGCCGGCAGCGAACAGGTCCACCAAATGGTCGGTGGCTTCCGCCGCGTTGTGATACTCAGGCTGCTGCGAGAACCCCGTCCACGAGCCGGCGACGTTGACCCCGCGGAAGGAGAAGTAGCCGAGGCCCTTCTGTCCGGTGATGAACAAAACCGTCTCTTTGCCCTCGTCCTCGAGCAACTCCAGCAGTTGCCGGGTTTCACGCAAGACGTTGGAGTTGTACGCACCGCACATACCGCGGTCACTGGTCACCACCAACACCGCTGCGCGCTTCGGGTTCTCCCGGGCGACGAGCAACGGATGGTCGAGCGTGCCTGCTCCGGAAGCAAGCTCCGAGAGCACCGCGGTCATCTCCTGCGAGTACGGCTTGGCGGCCGCCACCCGCGACTGCGCCTTGACGATGCGCGAGGTCGCGATGAGTTCCTGGGCTTTGGTGATCTTCTTTGTCGACTGGACTGACCGGATGCGTGAGCGCAGATCACGAATACTTGCCATGGGCGTGTCTCACACTCCTTTCGGTTTGGTCATGGATTGTCGAATCATCTGCCCTAGGACTTCCGGACCTTGATTTCTTCGTTGTTGACTTCGTCGGCCGCGAGAGCGCCCGGATCTTCCTCATTGACCGATCCGGGGCCGTCGCTGGCGAGGAACGACTTCTTGTACTTGTCGGCCGCGGCCTTGAGTGCCTCTGCCTGATCGTCGGACAGAGCCTTACCGCCCGCGATCGAGTCGTAGACGCCCTTGGCACCGTGGTGCAGGTGGTTGAGGAGCTCGCCCTCGTACCGGCGCACGTCGTCGACGGCAACCGAGTCGTAGTGGCCCTCACCCGCGAGGTAGATCGAGACGATCTGGTCCTCGACGGACACCGGCGAGTACTGGTCCTGTTTGAGCAGCTCGACCCAGCGAGCACCGCGGGCCAGCTGGGCCTTGGATGCATCGTCGAGGTCCGAGGCAAAGGCCGAGAAGGCCTCCAGCTCACGGAACTGTGCAAGCTCCAGACGGAGTGAACCCGACACCTTCTTCAGACCCTTGGTCTGCGCTGCACCACCGACACGAGACACCGAGGTTCCCACGTTGATCGCGGGGCGGACGCCCTTGTTGAAAAGGTCCGACTCGAGGAAGACCTGACCGTCGGTGATCGAGATGACGTTGGTCGGGATGAACGCCGAGACGTCGTTGGCCTTGGTCTCGATGATCGGGAGACCGGTCATCGATCCGCCACCGAGCTCGTCGGACAGCTTTGCGCAACGTTCAAGCAAACGGGAGTGCAGGTAGAAGACGTCACCCGGGTATGCCTCGCGGCCCGGCGGGCGACGCAGCAGCAGCGAGATGGCGCGGTAGGCCTCGGCCTGCTTGGAGAGATCATCGAACACGATGAGGACGTGCTTGCCCTGGTACATCCAGTGCTGGCCGATGGCCGAACCGGTGTACGGGGCCAGCCACTTGAATCCGGCCGAGTCAGATGCGGGAGCCGCGACGATGGTGGTGTACTCCATCGCGCCGGCTTCGTCGAGCGCGGACTTGACGCCCGCGATGGTCGAACCCTTCTGACCGATCGCCACGTAGATGCAACGCACCTGCTTGGTCGGGTCACCGGTTTCCCAGTTCGCCTTCTGGTTCAGGATCGCGTCGATGCAGACCGCGGTCTTGCCGGTCTTGCGGTCGCCGATGATCAGCTGACGCTGGCCGCGGCCGATGGCGGTCATCGCGTCGATGGCCTTGATGCCGGTCGCGAGTGACTCCTCGACGGGCTGACGCTCGAGGACCGATGCCGCCTGGAGCTCCAGCACGCGCTTCTCGTTCGATTCGATCTCGCCCTGGCCGTCAATGGGCTGACCCAGCGGGTTCACCACACGGCCGAGGAAGTTGTCGCCGACCGGGACAGACAGCACGTCGCCGGTGCGGCTGACCTGCTGGCCTTCTTCGATCTCGTCGTATGCACCGAGGATGACAGCACCGACCTCGTCCTCGTCGAGGTTGAGGGCCACGCCCAGAACCCCGCCCGAGAACTCGAGCAGTTCGTTCGCCATCGCGCCCGGCAGGCCGCTCACGTGGGCGATACCGTCCGAGGTGTCGGCGACTACGCCGACTTCTTCGCGCGATGCCTCGGCCTGGAATGACGAGACGTACTGCTCGATCGCTCCCTTGATCTCGTCGGATGAGATCGTCAACTCCGCCATGAGTACTCGTTCCTTGCTTTCGTTTTCGCTTGTGGTCTAAGTGTGCCCGCGCCGGAGTGTGTCCGGTCGGGCGTCGCGCCCGTCGGGCTAACTCGGCAAGGTCTCGCTCGCCTTGGCCAGTCGGCTGGCCACGTCACCCTCGATGACTTCGTCGGCGACGATGACCTTGAACCCGCCGAGCAACTGCTCGTCGATCTCGATCTGCACCGACATGTCGCGTCCGTAGATCCGTCCCAGCACTGTGCTGAGCCGCTCGATCTGCGCATCGGTCGGCAGTGCCGCCGCGATGACGTGTGCAACCGACTCTCCGCGTCGAGCAGCAGCCAGTTCGGCGATGCCTGACACGGTGACGTCGATCGGCTGATGTCCGCGCTGCAACTGCACAGCCTGTCGGACCAGCGCTCCGGTCTCGTCCGTGACCTTTCCGCCGATGACCCTGTCGAGCAACTGCAACCGGCCCTCGGCAGGTGCATTCGAGTCGGACAGCAGTCGCGACAGATCAGGTTCTGCCAGTAGCAACCGGCCCAGCCGGAACAGTTCGTCCTCGACCTCGCCGATCTTGCCGCTGCGGTCGGCGACCGTCAGCAGCGCGAGCCGGGCGAGCCGCTCGAGTGCGGTGAGGAAGTCAGCGGTGGCCGACCACTTCGCGTCGACAGCGGACTTGACGATGTCGAGGGTGGTGTCGGACACCTTCCCCGATAGGATCGAGTCCACCAGCGAAGCCTTGTGCTGCGCCTCGTCGGTGGACTCGGCCAGGTGCTTGCGCAGAACCGGGTTGGCCGCGAGAAGGATTGCGACCGAACCGAGTTCGTCACCGATCGTTCGTAGCTGCTCGACATCCGCCGAGCCGGTCTTCTCGTCGAACGTGCGTGCCAGGGTGCGTACCGAGTCTCGGCTCGCTGCCCGCATCGAGTGGGTGCCGATTGCCTCACCCGTGGATGTGGACTCCGGTGCGACACCGCCTTCGGCGGCCATCTGCTCCAACTCGGCCAGAACCCTGTCGAAGGAGTCCTGCTTGGCCTTCGGGTCCTCGAGGTGCTCGCGCACCAAGTTGCCGGCGACGTCGAGCGACGCCAACCCCAGTTCGCCGCGCAGCTGACGGATCAGCGCCTGGCGGTTGAGGGCGACCTGCGCCTTGCCGTGCTCGGTGATGCGCTTGACCTCTGAGTCGGCCTGGTTGCGCATCTGTTCCGCGATCGCCTGAGCGTCACCGCGTGCCTCTTCACGGATCTGGCTCGCCTCTGCCCTGGCCTGCTCGAGTGCTGTGGCGTGAGCGTCTTTCGCCTCCGCGAGACGGGCCTTGGCCTGCTCGCTCTCGGCGACCTGCGTGGCGATCGTTTCCTTCTGCGCCGCAACAGATTTACGCAGCGGCGGAAGAACGTATCGGATGAAAACGAAGACAACGACGGCAAAGCCGACGAGTTGTCCGAGGAATATATCCACTGGTCAGTTCACCGTCCCGGTCTTTTCGCCCTCGGTCGCGGAGACACGATCGAGGGATGCCGACAACTTCGGGTCCGACGAGACGTCGAATCCGAGTACTCGGCTGGCCAGCCCGGAGGACAGCCTGCCCAGTTCCGCGCGGGCCTCCGCCGCAGCCCGCTGCCCTTCGGCGGCCAGCTGTTCGGAGGTGTCGCGCTGAACCGCGTCCGACTCCTCGGTTGCCCGCCGCCTCATCTCCTCGAGGTTCTCGTTGCCCTTGGCACGAGCCTCGTCGCGGATGCCGGTCGCCTCGACGCGGGCGCCCTTCATGGCGGATCGGTATTCCGATTCGGCATCCTCGAAACTCTTAGCCGCGGCCTTGTTGTCCTCGTTGGTCTTCGAGACCAGTGCCTCACGTTCTTCGAGGACCTGGCGGATCGGCGGAACGATGAACTTGCCGAGCACCACCAGCACGATGATGAAGATCAAGAGGACAACGAAGAACGTGCCGTTGGGTATGAGGAAATTCTCTGCGGCGAGATCCATGGTGTCGTTTTACCTGTTTCCCGAAATTATTCGGCGCTGATCGGGGTGGCGAAGACGAACAACGCCATGAAGGCCAGGTTGATGAAGTACGCAGCCTCGACCAGACCGACGGTGATGAAGAACGGAGTGAACAGGCGGCTCTGCGCTTCTGGCTGACGCGCGATGCCTGCGATCAGCTGCGCACCGGCCAGACCGTCACCGATACCGGCGCCAATAGCGCCGCCGGCCATGATCAGACCGCCGCCGATCAGTGCGCCCATGCCAATCATTGGATCCATTTACTTTTCCCTTTCGGTGGTACTGACAATCGGATTGCCAGGTCTTATGGCCCCGCCGGCATCGCACCGGCAAGGGGTCGTGCTAGTGGTGCTCGTCCTCCAGCTCCATTGACTGGCTGAAGTACAAGATGGTCAGCAGGGTGAAGATGAACGCCTGGATGAGGCCGACGAAGAGGTCGAACATCTTCCAGATCGAGTTGGGGGCCCACATGATGTAAGCGGGGAAGATCGCGATCAGTGAGACCATCACGCCGCCGGCGAACATGTTGCCGAAAAGACGGAGTGAGAGTGAGACGGGCTTCGCGATCTCTTCGATGATGTTGATCGGGGCCAGGCCGATGGCGTGACCCTTGATCAGGGCCTTGGGATGGCCGAGGAAACCGCGACGCTTGACGCCGGCCGCGTGGTACGCGACGAAGACGAACAAAGCGAGCGCGTAGACGAAGTTCGCATCGGAGGCCGGCGGTTTGAGCCACTCCCCGGTTCCTCCGCCTTCCTTGCCGTACTGGACCGGCAGCACCGAGATCCAGTTGGCGACCAGGATGAAGATGAACAGCGTCACGGCCAGTGGCAGCAGGAACGGCGCGACGCGCATGCCGATCGAGCTCTCCACCTGGCCGCGCATCTGGGAGGTGAGGGTTTCGAAGAACAGCTGTACCGGGTTGGGAACACCCGACGTCATCTTGGCCCGCACGTAGAAGGCCAAGCCGAGCACGACCAGGGCCGCAAAAGCGGTCCCGATGATGGTGTCCAGGTTGAAGGTCATCCCGAACAGATCGACGTGGGTGTGGTGCCCGACCTCGATCTCTGCCTCGGCGAGATACGACGTATCTGTCATGACTGGGTACGAAGTCCTTTCATCACTGGAATAACCGTGTTGAGAACCAGGATCACCTGACACAGCGCGAGTCCGAACATCACGCCGAGACCGTCCGGCCTGGCGAGGAACGCCACCACGAGGGCGACGATCGTCAGGAGCGCCAGACGCAGGGCGGAGTTGATCGCGATCGGCCGCTTGCGCGGATTCTCTTCAGCGGTGATTCCTTGCACATACAACTGCACGAGCTTGGCATTGGCCAGACTCAGGGCCAATCCGACGAACATCCAGATACCGAACATGATGTGGCCCAGGTAGGCGCTTGCGGCCACTGCGACGACGACCAGCAATCCACTCAGGATTGCGGGGCGCACCAAACTCAGCGGGACATCCGGGAATACCGGCGCCGAGTCGGAGCTTGACGTCGTCATGCACCTCTCCTCAAGGGTCCAGCGGGTTCGCTAGCTCTGGGGGCAGCCTGGTAGAGCCGTGCCCGTCGATCTGGAACATGATCGGGGCGACAGCTCATCGATCCCTGTGACCATATCAACACTGTGGTGGCCTGCCACCAGGGGGTGCGTTGACCGCGATTGCGGCTCTCACCTTGGCGATTCGGCTACTACAGACGATAGTACTACGTTGCATCGCATACCCGAAATGTCCGGTTAGGCTGCGCTTCGTCTCAGATTACTGGACACGGTTCCACCGGCCGCCACCCGGTCAGGCAGATGCACCCTGACGGTGTCGTCGACGAAGGCGCGGGACGATGGTGGCGACCATCGCGAGTACCAGTCCGGCTGCCAGGACCGGTACCACCACCGACACCGAGAAGAACGTGCTCGCAGCCGCCCCGAAGGCCAGTAGTCCGACCCAGAGGTAGATGAGCAGCACCACGCGCCTGTGCGAGTGGCCGATCTCCAGCAGCCGGTGGTGCAGGTGCATCTTGTCCGGTGTGTAGAAGCCGACACCCGCCCTGGTCCTCCGTACAACCGCCATCAGCATGTCGAGCATCGGGATGAACATGACGGCCGCCACCAGAATGATCGGCGACAGCAACGTGAACACATCGGCGGGGCCGTAGGCATTGGTGGCCACCCGGCCCGATGCGCTGGTCGAGGCCGTGGCAAGCATCAGCCCGATGAGCATCGAGCCGGAATCGCCCATGAAGATGCGGGCGGGCTGGAAGTTGTGCGGCAGGAAACCGAGGCATGCGCCGGCGAGAATGGCCGAGATGAGGGCCGGTGGGTAGTAACTGACGTCGCCGCCCTGGTCTCGGAGCAGACCCAGCGAGAAGACGCAGATCGCCAACGACGCGATGAGCGCCAGGCCGGCGGCGAGTCCGTCGAGGCCGTCGACGAAGTTCATCGCGTTGACCGTTGCGACGGTGACCGCGATCGTGAGCAACCCCGCCTGGAGTGGGTCCAGCACCACCGTGCCGATGTCGCCGAACGGGACGTACAGCAGATACCAGCTCACACCCATGATCACCAGGACACCGGCAGCGGTCAGCTGGCCGACGAACTTGGTCAGGGCGTCGATCCCCCACCGGTCGTCGATGATTCCGACGAGCACGATGACCCCACCGGCGACCACAACGGCGTTCATGTCGTCGGTGTATGCGAAACCCCTTGTCAGAGCCGGTAACTCGCCGGCCAGAGCCATCCCGGCGAGTACGCCGATGTACATGCCGACACCGCCGAGACGCGGCGTGGGAATCGCGTGGACATCCCGGGTCCGCGGAACGGCCACCGCGCCGGTACGCGTGGCGATGACCCGCACGACACCGGTGGCAAGATAAGTGATGACGGCGGCGGCGAGCCCGACGAGCATCAGCTCCCGCAGCGGGACGCCTGCACCACTGCTCGTGAGGCCGGACTGCGCTGCGATCAGCACACCACTGCTCTCAAGGGAACTCGAATAGGCCGCGAACACGGGTCAACGCTACTAGCGCGCGCTCAAGAAGCGCGCAAGCGGTCGACCCGACCCGCCAGCGGGATCGAGCCGACTCAGCTACGCAGGCTCTCGACTCCGGTGCCCAGCACCTCGGCGATCTGCTCGGCACTGATTGCACCCTCGCGCAGAATCTTGGGACTGACGTCCGTGAGATCGACGATGGTCGACGGCATCGCCTTCTCGGCCGGTCCGCCGTCGAGGTACACGGCCACCGACTCCCCCAGTTGCTCCCGGGCCTCGGCGGCGGTGGTCGCCGGCGGTCGGCCGGAGATGTTCGCGCTGGAGACGGCCATGGGCCCGACCTCGCGAAGGATCTCGATCGCCACCGGGTGCAGCGGCATCCGCAGCATCACCGTGCCCCGCGTGTCACCCAGATCCCAGGCCAGCGAGGGAGCCTGGTGGACCACCAGACTCAGGCCGCCGGGCCAGAACGCACGGGTCAGTTCCCTCGCCGTCGACGACACGGACAACACCAGGCCGTCGATGGTGCTCCACGAGCCGACCAGCACGGGCACGGGCATGTCCCTGCCCCGCCCTTTGGCGGCCAGGAGGTTGTTGACCGATTCGGAATCGAAAGCGTCGCAACCCAACCCGTACAACGTGTCGGTGGGCAGGACGATCAGGCGGCCACCTTTGGCGGCGCCGACGGCGGCCCGGATTCCGGCCGTTCGAGAATGGGGATCGTTGCAGTCGAACGTGGTGCTCACGGGTCCCATCCTTGCATGGTCCCCCTGGCCCACATCCGCGACGTACCCGCCGGTCAGATGCGGCTGGACGTCGTCGTTCTGGTGGCGGTGACAAAACGCGGCCGTCCGGCCAGATCGTGGTTCTGGACGATCGACTCGAACCTGCCATCGGCGGTCAGCACGTCGATCACCGCCTGCCCCGTGCTGTCGTCGTGCTCGATGGCCACTTTGCCACCCGCCTCGAGGAGCTGGGCGACGGTGGCGATCATCGGACCGATGACCGACATCCCGTCCGCTCCCCCGAAGAGTGCGAGGGGCGGGTCGTGGTCGATCACCTCGACCGGCAATTCGGCCGTCTCGGGTATGTAGGGCGGGTTGGCGACCACAACATCAGCTCTGATCCCGGTCAGAACGGCCGGGTCCCGAACGTCGCCCTGATGCACCTCGACTCGATCCGCGACCTGATGAGGCATCCGTGAAAGGTTCCGGTGAAGCCATCGGAGTGGCTCGTCGGCGATCTCTACGGCGTGCACCACGGCGCCTCGCCGAGCATCCGCGATGGACAGCGCGAGTGCACCGCTTCCGCTGCACAGATCGACCACCACCGGTTCGGCAACGTCGGCAATTGCCTCCAGCGCCCACGACAGCAGCGCCTCGGTTTCCATCCGGGGTATGAACACCCCGGGGCCGACCTCTAGATCGACCATGCCGAACTGGACGTGACCGATGATGTGCTGCAAGGGCTCACGCGCGCGCCGCCGGTCGATCATCGCGCGGTACGTATCGGCCTGCTCCTGCGTCAGCTCGTCGACCGTGACGAGGCCGCCTACGGATGTGCCGGCCACGTGCGCCAGCAGAAGCGTTGCGTCCACGTCCGGGCTGGGGACGCCTGCGGCGGCCAGTTCGGTCGTTGCGGCCCTGCGATGTTCGCGCGCGTTCACTCCGCCTCGAGGCGGGCCTGGCGATCGGCGGCTCTGAGGGCGTCGAGGAGTGCGTCCATGTCGCCTGCGAGAACGGCGTCGAGGTTGCTGGCCTTGTAACCGATCCGGTGGTCGGTGATGCGATTCTCCGGGAAGTTGTAGGTGCGGATCCGCTCAGAACGATCAACTGTCCGCACCTGCGCCGCCCGTCCTTCCGACGCCTCCGAGTTGGCTGCCTCCTCGGCCGCCGCCTGCAGGCGCGCAGCGAGGACCTGCATCGCGCGGGCCTTGTTCTGCAACTGCGATCGTTCGTTCTGACAGGTCACGACGATCCCGGTGGGCAAGTGGGTGATCCGGACCGCGGAGTCGGTGGTGTTCACGCCCTGTCCGCCCTTGCCCGAACTGCGGTACACGTCGATGCGGAGGTCCGAGTCGTCGATCTGCACCTGCTCGACCTCATCGGGTTCGGGATAGATCAGCACGCCGGCAGCCGAGGTATGAATACGCCCCTGCGACTCCGTGACCGGCACACGCTGGACGCGGTGTACGCCACCCTCGAACTTCAGTCGCGCCCACACACCGTCCGGACCGTCGCCTCTCGACTTGATCGAGATGGTGACGTCCTTGTACCCGCCGAGATCGGACTCGGTGAGTCCGAGGGTCTGGGCCTTCCAGCCGTGCCGTTCGCAGTACTTGAGGTACATCCGCGCCAGATCCGAGGCGAACAACGCCGACTCCTCGCCGCCTGCGCCCGATTTGATCTCCAGCACCACGTCGTCGCCGTCGTGGGGATCGCGCGGCGACAGCAGGTCGGTGAGGGTGGCGTCGAGATCGCCGGCGGTCTTCTCCAGCTCAGGTATTTCGGCGGCGAATGCCGGGTCGTCCGCGGCGAGTTCCCGTGCGGCCTGCAGATCGTCCTGTGCTGCTTGGAGTTTGGTGTACGTGGCCATGATCGGCGCGAGTTCGGAGAAGCGCTTGCCCACGCGGCGCGCTGCAGCGGGGTCATCGTGCAGCGAAGGGTCGGAGAGCTGCGACTGCAAGCCGGCATGCTCGGCGAGAATGTCGTCGATCGCGGACGGCTCGGGGCTGCTCATGACCTGTTCCTACTCGAGAAGTTGTGACCGGCGGGCGTGACGTCAACCGGGCGATTCGACGAAAACGGCGTCTGACCTGCCGTGAAGGCAGACCAGACGCCGGACGATCAAGCTATTTCTCGGCTGCAGCGTCTTTCTTCGCCGGACGCTTGCCGTAGCGCTTCTCGAAGCGTGCGACGCGGCCACCGGTGTCGAGAATCTTCTGCTTGCCCGTGTAGAACGGGTGGCACTGCGAGCAGACCTCGACGTTGATCCGACCGTTGTCCTTGGTGGAACGGGTCTGGAAGGTGTTCCCGCAGCCGCAGACCACAGTGGTCTCGACGTACTCGGGGTGGATTCCTTGCTTCATTCTGGTGTCCCTTTCAATGGTCGCCGGGTCACCTTCGCGGATCGAAGGTGTGAACCGGAACCGGACTCGACCGTTCAGTATGCCAGAGCCACTACTACGTCAGCGAATCGCTAATATTCAAGCGATCGAGGGCGGGCATACATCCTCGGCACGATCAGTGGAACGACCTGACAATCGTTTTCATTCCGCGACATCCTCTACGGCAGGCAGATCCATGACACGGGCAACACACCTCGCGACTGCAGCAACTGTGCTGGTCTTCGGCCTGGCAGCCTGCACATTCGAGCGGTCCGGCGATCCGGTCGCCGCGTCATCGGACTCCGAGGCGTCCGCGAGCTTCCGCCCGTCTGCCGACAATCCGGATCCGACCGACGACATCGAAGGCGTCGAGAAACAGTACTTCCCCGCTGCTCTTCATGTGGTTCCCACCGATCGCGTCCGTTACTCGTTCAGCCCGCCCATCGGCGGCCGACACGATGCTGTCTGGGCCGCCTGCACCGGGGTTGTCTACAACGCGGGCATCCGTTCGGAAAACGCCGTGCATTCGCTCGAACACGGAGCGGTCTGGCTCACCTACAACCCGGAAGACCTCGACGCCGAGGCCGTGGAATCGCTGGCCGAGCGCGTCGACGGAGTCGACTACACGCTGCTGTCGCCCTACCCCGGTCTCGACCGGCCGGTGTCGGTGCAGTCGTGGGGGCATCAGCTCAAGGTCGACGATGCCGACGACCCACGTATCGATCAATTCATCACCGCGACGAAACAGAACATCCAGAGCGGTGTCTACCCGGAAGCCCCCGAAGAGACCGGTTACCCCGAACCGGGGGCCACGTGCGTGGCTTCCGGCGCATTCGATCAGCTCGATCCCCCACCGTTCGATCCACGCCCCGGCACCCTGCCGGAGAACTGATCACTGCCACCACGCACGAACCCACCCATCCCGTTCGGCCCGCCCTGTGACGGGTGGGCCCACGGGATCAGGTGGGTTCGGTGGCTGCGAGCCGGCGACTAGTCGTCGCCCATGGCTCCCGGCGCGGTCTTCTGGACCTGCATCAGGAACTCGATGTTGCTCTTGGTCTTCTTCAGCTGACTCACCAGGAGATCGATCGCCTGCTGCGAATCGAGGCCGGCAAGCACGCGCCGCAGCTTGTGCACAATCGAGAACTCCTCGGGCGACAACAGCAACTCGTCCTTACGCGTGCTGGACATGTTGACGTCGACGGCCGGGAACACCCGGCGCTCGGAGATCTTGCGGTCCAGTTTGAGCTCGGCGTTGCCGGTGCCCTTGAACTCCTCGAAGATCACCGTGTCGCCGGTGGAACCGGTCTCGACCAGAGCCGAGGCGATGATGGTGAGCGAGCCGCCGTTCTCGATGTTGCGGGCAGCACCGAGGAAACGCTTGGGTGGGTACAGCGCCGTGGAGTCGACACCACCGGACAGGATCCGGCCCGAAGCCGGCGACGCATTGTTGTACGCGCGACCCAGCCGGGTAATCGAATCGAGCAGCACCACAACGTCTTTGCCGTCTTCGACCAGACGCTTGGCCCGCTCGATCGCCAGCTCGGCCACCGAGGTGTGGTCTGACGGCGGGCGGTCGAAGGTGGAGGCGATGACCTCACCCTTCACCGACCGCTGCATGTCGGTGACCTCTTCGGGCCGCTCGTCCACGAGCACCACCATGAGGTAGCACTCGGGGTTGTTGATCGAGATGGCATTGGCGATGTTCTGCAGAATCGTCGTCTTACCGGCCTTGGGCGGGGACACGATCAGTGCACGCTGTCCCTTGCCGATCGGCATGACCAGGTCGATGACGCGGGTGGAGATGCGCTCGCTGGTGGTCTCGAGGCGAAGACGCTGATTCGGATACAGCGGGGTCAGCTTGTTGAACTCCGGCCGGCGCTTGGCGGTCTCGACGTCAGCGCCGTTCACCGAATCGAGCCGGACCAGCGGATTGAACTTCTGACGCTGGTTCGACTGCTCACCATCGCGCGGGACCTTGACCGCCCCGGTGATCGCGTCACCGCGACGTAGCCCGTTCTTGCGGATGAGGTTCATCGACACGTAGACGTCGTTCGGTCCGGCGAGGTAGCCCGACGTACGAACGAACGCATAGTTGTCCAGCACATCGAGGATTCCCGCGACCGGCTGCAACACGTCGTCGTCGGAGATCTGTGGCTCACGCTCGTTGCCGCCGCCGCCGCCTTCGCCGCGGTCACGTCCCCGGCGACGCTCACGGAAACGGCGTCCCCGGCGACCGCCGCGGCCGTCGCCGTCCTCGTCGTCGTCACGGGGACCGTTGTCGCGGTTGTCACGGGGGCCGCTGTTCTGGCCACTTCCCTGATCGTTGCGGTTGCGGTTCCTGTTGCCCTGCTCGGAGCGGTTTCCCTGCTCCGAACGGTTGCCCTGGTCGTCGCGGTTGCGGTCGTCGCGGTTCCGGTTGTCGCGGCCCTGGCCCTCGCGGCTCGAGCCGCTGCCCTGGTTGTCGCGGCCTTGGTTGTCGCGACTCTGACCCTCGCGGGTCTGATTGTCGCGGCCTTGACCCTCGCGGCCCTGGCTTTCCCTTCCCTGGTTCTCCCGGCCTTGACCCTCGCGGTTGTCTCGACCTGCGGCCTGCCCGTCGCGACCACGACGACGCTGCCGTCGCTGGTCATTACCGTCTGCCTGGTCACCGTCTTGCGAAGACTCGTCGGTCTTCGGCGCGGTCTTCTCCTCGGCGGGCGCCGCGGTGGCCGCCTGCTCGGGTTCGACCTTTGCGGTTTCGGTGGTCTTCGTCGCTGCTTCGGCGGCGGGTTCCGCAGGGGCGGAGGCGCCCTTGACCTGCGGCTTCTCGGCAGAGGCGGTCGGCGCGTCCTCCGACGGCGCCGTTCCTGCCGAGGTCTTGCCTGCGGGCGCCTTGCTCGAGGCGGCCTTGGTCTTGGTGGCAGGTGCGCTGGACGCCCCGCCGCTCTGGCGTTCCTTGATGGCCGCGATCAGGTCGCTCTTGCGCATACCCGACGTGCCCTTGATGCCCAGCTCTCCCGCCAGGCCACGAAGTTCAGTCAGAACCATTCCCGAGAGCCCGGTCCCACGACGACGTTCGGCTTTCGGAGTGTCAACTCCACCGAGGTCGAGCGTGTTCTCCGAGCCCGGTGCAGTGATCAGGTCCGTATCCGTCAACGGATATCCTTTCCTTCCCCCGCCGGTAGATTCGCGAGGGCCAAAGTTCTCGCACCCGGAGCCCAGGTGAGAGGTGCCGCTAGTTTTTCAGCGGTCTTATGAGGCGTGTGTCGTTTGCCGCGCTTTATATTTCACGGACTGGCGCCCGCGGGCTGTGATTCGAATTTGACATCCGATGAGAAGCACGCTCGGGTGAAAACATCCGCGGCTGGACGGGTACATGCTAACCAGGATCAGTAGTTCGGGCAACACCCACAGAATGCGGCGTGTTCACAAACTGCGAATCAATCAAAGTTGCACCCGCCGTCGTCAGTGTACGACTACTCCAGGTGCAATCTCCACTTCCTGCAGAACAAATCCCAGCTCAGCTGCCTTGTCGCGGGTCTGAGGTGGTAGTTCCGACGCGGTCAGCGCCAGCACGGTGGGCCCGGCGCCCGACACGGTGGCCGGAACCTGCCGCTCACGCAACCATCGCACCAGCGCGGCCGTCGCAGGCATCACCGGGGCCCTGTAGTCCTGGTGCAGTCGATCCTCGGTCGCAGCCATCAGCAACTTCGGTTCGGTCGTCAACGCCACCACGGCCAGGGCCGCGCGGCTGACATTGAACACCGCATCTGCCCTGGACACAGCGTCCGGCAACAGCCCACGGGTGACCGCAGTCGACGACTCGACCTGCGGGATCATGGCATAGGCGCGAATGCCTGGATGCAGCTCCAGCGACCTCGCGAAGTAGTTGAGTGCCGGTGAATCCCCGGCGACGTCCGAGGTGTGGACACCCGCGGTGGGTTCGGACCAGGAGACGACGGCCGAACCGAGGACACTCGCCGAGGCATTGTCCGGATGGCCTTCGAACTCCGACGACAGCTGGATCAACGCCTCGGTGGACAGTTGTGTTCCCAGACCGGCGGAGCGAACAAGGCCGGCAGCGACCGCCAGCCCGCCGACAACTGCGGACGCCGACGACCCGAGACCACGGGCATGAGGAATGCTGTTGCGGCACTTGACGTCCAGGCCCGCGGCCGTGACACCGGCCGCAGCCAGCCCCCGATTGATCGCCCGAACCACCAGGTGGCGCTCGTCGAGCGGTACTCCCTCGGCGCCTTCTCCGCTGACGGTGATGCGCAGTGCGTCGCCGCCGACGGTGACGGAGATGTCGTCGTAGATGCCCAGAGCGATTCCCAGCGAATCAAACCCGGGACCCAGATTGGCACTCGACGCGGGAACGCGCGCTTGCGCCTGGACCCCCGGAGGCAGAACGGGATTCACGTCGACACTTTCGCGACGGAGCCCAGCCACGTGCGAGTCATCGCCAGAGGTTTCATCAGTCCGCGTTGCCCACACCGTCATGATCGGTTCCCATCAGCCCACATTCAGCGCACGTGCGACAGCCACCGGATCAACCGGGATGGCCTCCACCGGCGGGATACCGGCCAGCGCGGTGTCGGGATCCTTGAGGCCGTTGCCGGTGACGGTGCAGACGACGAGCTCACCCGCGGCCACCCAGCCCTCTTCACGGGCAGCAAGGAGTCCGGCGACACTGGCCGCCGACGCCGGCTCGACAAAGACGCCTTCGTGGCCTGCGATCAGCCGGTACGCCTCGAGGAGTTTCTCGTCGGTGGCAGCCCGGAATTGACCACCCGATTCGTCCTTGGCGGCCACTGCCTGGTTCCAGCTGGCGGGTGAGCCGATCCGGATGGCGGTGGCGATCGTCTCGGGATCCTTGACCGGTTTGCCGGTCACCAGAGGGGCCGCGCCGGCCGCCTGCACGCCGAGCATGCGAGGGGTCGACCCGACAACACCGTCGCGGTGGTACTCGGTGTAGCCCTTCCAGTACGCGGTGATGTTGCCCGCGTTCCCCACCGGCAACGCATGCACGTCAGGAGCCCTGCCGAGCACATCCATGATCTCGAAGGCGGCGGTTTTCTGACCTTCGATGCGGGCGGGGTTCACCGAATTGACCAGCTCGATCTCGGTCCACTCGGCGGTGGCCTTGCGAGCCAGTTCCAGGCAGTCGTCGAAGTTGCCCTGCACCTGGATGATCTTTGCGCCGTGCATCACGGCCTGGGCGAGTTTGCCCATTGCGATCTTGCCCTCGGGGATGAGGACTGCGCACGTGATGCCGGCGCGGGTTGCGTACGCGGCGGCCGAGGCCGAGGTGTTCCCGGTGGACGCGCACAGCACCGCGGTCTTCCCGTTGTTGACGGCGTTGCTCACAGCCATCGTCATCCCGCGGTCCTTGAACGAGCCGGTCGGGTTGAGGCCCTCCACCTTGAGGTACACCTCGCACCCGGTGATCTCGGACAGGTGCGGTGCAGCGATCAACGGCGTGCCACCCTCGAGCAGGGTGACCACCTTCCAGTCGTCCTTGACAGGCAATCGGTCGCGGTACGCCTCGATCAATCCCGGCCATGCGCGGTGCACGGCGACAGACTCACTCATTGGTTCCCTCCAGTCGGAGAACGCTGGACACGCTCAGAACGGCCTCCAGCTTCTCCAGTGCCGCAACGGTTTCGGACAATGCCGCATCAGGTGCGCGATGGGTGACCACCACGAGCCGGGCGTCGTCGCCGGCGCCTTCCTGGCGAACGGTCGAGATGCTGATGCCCCGGGAGGAGAACTCTCCGGCGACTGTTGCGAGCACCCCGGCGCGGTCCGCCACCCGCATCGAGACGTAGTACCGCGTCCGCACGTCACCCATGGGGGCGATCGGCAGCGACGCGTACGTGGACTCCAGTGGGCCACGACCACCGTGCACCTTGTTGCGCGCAGCCATCACCAGGTCTCCCAACACCGCCGATGCGGTGGGTGCGCCACCGGCACCCTGTCCGTAGAACATCAGCCGGCCGGCGTTCTCGGCTTCGACGACCACCGCGTTGAAAGCGCCGTTGACCGCCGCCAGAGGATGTTCGAGGGGTACCAGCGCCGGATACACGCGGGCCGAAATACGTTGCTGCCCATCCTCACCGACGATCCGCTCGCAAATCGACAGCAGCTTCACAGTGCAGTCGAGTGCCTGTGCCGAGACGAGGTCGGCAGCGGTGATCTTGGAGATGCCCTCGCGGTAGACATTGAGGGCGGTGACCCTCGAGTGGAAGGAGATCGACGCCAGGATGGCTGCTTTCGCCGCCGCGTCGTAGCCCTCGACATCGGCCGTCGGGTCGGCCTCGGCGTAGCCGAGGCGGCCTGCTTCTGCGAGCGTCTCCTCGTAGTCACTGCCGTCGGCGTCCATCGCGGACAGGATGAAGTTGGTTGTGCCGTTGACGATTCCGGCGACACGGTTGACGGTGTCCCCGGCGAGCGACTGCATCAGCGGGCGGATCACCGGGATGGCGCCGGCCACGGCCGCCTCGAAATACAGATCGACCTTCGCCCCGGCCGCGGCAGTCGCGAGTTCGCCGGTGTAATCGGCGAGCAGCGCCTTGTTGGCGGTGACCACGGACTTGCCGCTCTGCAGCGATTCGCGGATCAACATCCGCGGCGGGTCGATGCCCCCGATGAGTTCGACAACGATGTCCACATCGTCGCGGGCGACGAGGTCTTCGGGTTTGTCGGTGAGCAGGGCCGGGTCCACCCCGTCACGAGGAACATTCAGGTTCCGGACGGCGACCCCGCGCAGTTCCAGTGGGGCGCCGACCCGTGCCTGCAGATCAGCGGCGTTGTCGGTGAGGATGCGAACCACCTCGGTACCGACATTTCCCATTCCGAGTACCGCAACGCCGATGGCGCGGGCCCCGTTGTCGTTGATTCGGCTGTCCGTCACTCGTTCACCTCCAAGCTCAGTAGATCTTCGACAGTTTCACGACGCAGGATCACTCGCGCGTCGCCTCCCCGCGTGGCGACCACGGCGGGTCGGGTGACCATGTTGTAGCGACTCGACATCGAGTAGCAGTAGGCGCCGGTTGCGCCCACCATCAGCACGTCCCCGGGGCCGACATCGTCGGGAAGCCAGCAGTCGCGGATGACGATGTCGCCGCTCTCGCAGTGCTTTCCGACCACCCGACTGACCACCGCGTGTGCGGTGGAGACCCGCGACGCCAGCCGGACGTCGTACTCGGCCTGGTACAGCGAGGTGCGGATGTTGTCGCTCATACCACCGTCGACGGACACGTAGCGGCGATGAGCTCCGCCCGGACCGAGCTGGACGTCTTTGACCGTGCCGACGGTGTACAGAGTGACCCCGGCCGGACCGGCGATCGCGCGGCCCGGTTCCACCGCGATGGTCGGGGTGGGTAGGCCCAGTGCGGCCGATTCACGTTCGACGATGGCGGCGAGTTTGTCGGCGACTTCCTGCACCGGAGGCGGGTCGTCGGAGGGCAGGTATGAAATACCCAGTCCCCCACCGAGATCCAGGATCGAGAGTTGGGCGGTCTTGTCCACGCCGAACTCCGAGACCACGTCCCGCAGCAAGGACAGGACACGGTGGGCGGCCAGCTCGAAACCACCCACGTCGAAGATCTGCGAACCGATGTGGCTGTGCAGCCCCACGAGTCGGAGGTTGTCGGTGGCGAAGACGCGTCGGACCGCGTCCATCGCCGTGCCACCGGCCAAGGAAAAGCCGAACTTCTGGTCTTCGTGTGCCGTGGAGATGAACTCATGGGTGTGCGCCTCAACACCCACGGTGATGCGGATGAGGACGTCCTGGACCACGCCGAGTCGACCGGCGATCTCATCGAGACGTTCGATCTCGATCATCGAGTCGAGCACCACGTGCTCCACGCCCGAGGTGACCGCGAGTTCGAGCTCGTGCGGCGATTTGTTGTTGCCGTGCAGGGCGATCCGATCGGCCGGGAAACCCGCACGCAACGCCACCGTCAGCTCGCCGGCCGAACACACATCGAGGGAGAGACCCTCTGAGTGCACCCACCGCGCGACCTCGGTGGACAGGAACGCCTTCGACGCATAGTGGACGTGCTGCGCCGATCCGAACGCCTTGGCCATCTCGGCGCATCGCGCCCGGAAGTCCTCTTCGTGGATGACAAACAGTGGGGTGCCGTATTTCTCGGCCAGCTCGGTGACCGCGATGCCGCCGATCTGCGCCACACCGTTCTCATCGCGACCGGTGCCCTGCGGGTAGATCGCCTCCGGCAACTGCGCGAGTTCCTCTGGAGAGTTGGGCCGTTCGGCCAGGTGCGGTGCCGCCACGACCTCCGCGTGCCGTGGTCCGGCGGGGTGTGCGTTCACATTCGCTCCGGTGCGCTCACGCCGACCATCGCCAAACCGTTGGCGATGACCTGCTGGGTGGCGCCGCACAGAGCCAACCGTGCGGCGTGGAGATCGGTGGGTTCCTCGTCGCCCTGAGGCAGGACCCGGCACCGGTCATAGAACTTGTGGTACGTGCTCGCCAGCGCTTCGAGATACCGGCAGACACGGTGCGGCTCACGCAATTGCGCGGCTGCAGCGACCACTGCGGGGAAGTCTCCCAGCGTTCGGATCAGGTCGCCCTCGGCTCGATCCACCAGCAGTTCGAGGTGGTCGGTGGCGGCGGTGAGACCCAGGGCCTCGGCGTTGCGGCCGATCGCCGCGAGGCGGGCGTGCGCGTATTGCACGTAGTAGACCGGGTTTTCGTTCGACTGGCTGACCAGGAGGTCGAGGTCGATGTCGATGTTCACGTCCACCGACGACCGGATGAGTGAGTAGCGGGCGGCGTCCACACCGACCGCGTCCACCAGATCGTCGAGGGTGATGACCGTGCCCGCCCGCTTGCTCATCCGCACCGGCTGCCCGTCGCGGACGAGATTGACCATCTGCCCGATCAGTACCTCCAGACGGTCGGGGTCGTCGCCGAGCGCCGCGGCCGCAGCCTTGAGCCGGACGACGTAACCGTGATGGTCGGCGCCGAGCATGTAGATACAGAGATCGAACCCGCGGTCACGCTTGTCCTTGAAGTACGCGATGTCGCCTGCGATGTACGCCGCCTCGCCGTCACTCTTGATGACCACGCGGTCTTTGTCGTCACCGAACGCGGTCGACCGCAGCCACCAGGCGCCGTCGTTCTCGTAGAGGTTGCCGTTTGCCTTCAGTTCGGCGATGGCCTTGTCGACCTGGCCGCTCTCGAACATCTTGTTCTCGTGCGTATAGACGTCGAAGTCGGTGCCGAACTCGTGCAGGTTCGCCTTGATCTGCGCAAACATGAGGTCGACGCCGCGGGCGCGGAATGTCTCGAGCCGCTCTGCCTCCGGGAGGTCCAGAGCGCCGGGCGCGGCGTCGAGTACCTGCGCCGCGATCTCACCGATGTAGGCGCCGGCATACCCGTCTTCAGGAGTGGGTTCACCGAGTGCCGCGGCAACCAGCGACCGCGCGAACCGGTCGATCTGTGCGCCGTGGTCGTTGAAGTAGTACTCGCGGGTGACCGCGGCACCTTCGGCCGAGAGAACCCGGCCCAGCGCGTCGCCCACGGCAGCCCACCGCGTGCCACCGAGGTGGATCGGACCGGTCGGGTTGGCCGAGACGAACTCGAGGTTCACCCGTAGCCCGTCGAGAGTCGTACCGGTCCCGTAGGCCGCACCACGTTCGATCACTCCGGCGACCACCACGTTCTGCGCGTCAGCGGCGAGTCGGATGTTCACGAACCCGGGTCCGGCGATCTCGGCGGTGGCGATGCCCTGACGACTGGAGAGCTCGGCAGCTAGCCATCCGGCCAGCTCACGCGGGTTGACGCCGACCTTCTTACCGAGTTGCAGCGCGATGTTGGTGGCGTAGTCGCCGTGCTCGGGATTGCGCGGCCGTTCCACGACAACACTCTCCGGCAGCGCGGACGGGTCGAGTCCGTGGTCGGTGAGGACGGTTGAGGTGGCGGCATGCAGCAGCACCGCGAGGTCGGCGGGGGTCACGATGCACCATCCTATTGGCCCGCACCTCGTCATTGACAATCGCCGTCTCGCTGCACAGCGATTGCCGTCGAGGCGCACAAGTACACTGTCGGTCGCCGGTTCACTTGCCGGCACGCACTCGTTCGCTCACCCCAGTTTTTGCACCGAAAGAGATCCATGGCCGACGCCGATAAAAAGGGCAACAAGATTCCCAAGAAACCGTCCACCGCAGGTAAGTCCGGCAAGAAGAAGGCCGGGCAGGTCCCCGTGGTGAAGGCGGGGGGCGTCGGACGGCAGATCCCGTGGATGACCATCGGCGCAGTGGTGGTGATCATCGCGCTCGTCGGCGGACTGGCTGCGTACCTGGTACCCAAGTATCTCGATCAGCGCGAAGTCGCGAAGTTCACACCTTCGGCGTCCAATCCCGACCCTTCGGACAAGATCGACGGCGTCACCAAGATCTACTACCCGGCCGGTCAGCACGTGCAGCCGACGCAGCGCGTGGCCTACGACCAGTCGCCTCCGTTCGGCGGACCTCACGACGCCGTCTGGGCCGCGTGTACCGGCATCGTCTACCCGAACCAGTTGCGGACCGAGAACGCCGTCCACGCGCTCGAACACGGTGCGGTGTGGATCGCCTACAACCCGGACACCATCGCTCCCGGCGACCTCGACATCCTGCAGGACAAGGTCGAGGGCGAGCCGTACATGCTGATGTCGCCCTACCCGGGCCTGGACACGCCGATCTCGCTGCAGTCGTGGGGCCATCAGCTCAAGCTCGACTCCGCAGGCGACGAACGCGTCGACCAGTTCATCGAGGCACTGCGGCAGAACTCGAACAGCGGTGTGTACCCCGGCCAGCCCGACGCCACCGCGTATCCCGAGATCGGGGCCTCCTGCGCGGCGACGCCCGGTGCGTTCGACCCGAACAGCCCGCCGCCGGCGGACGTCGGCCCGATCCCCGCTGACGCCATCCCGATGGACGGCACCGGCACCACCCCCGCCACCGAGGAGGGGCTGGTCGCACCGGAACAGCCGATGACCACTGCTCCCGCCCCGGCGCAGCCCACCCCGGCGCAGCCCGTCCCGGCCACACCTGCGGGCTGATGGTCGACTCGGAGTCCGGCACCGACTCGAACACCCCCGAACAGGCTCAGACCGGGTCGGATACCGGAACCGGAACGGCTGAGGCCGAACAGACCTCCGCTTCTGACGCACAACGCCGGCAGCTACCGGCGATGCTGGTACTCGGCGCGGTCGCGATGTTGCTGCTCGGTGTGGTCGTCGGTCTGTTGCTGCGCATCAGCTTCGAAGGCGACGACAACAACAGGCCCGCCGAAGACTCGGCTGCGGTGGGCTTCGCGCAGGACATGATCCGTCACCACCAGCAAGCCGTGGAGATGGCGACCATCGAGTTGTACGGCGGAAGCGACCCCCAGGTGCAGTCGCTTGCCTACGACATCCTCACCTCGCAGACCAACCAGATCGGCCAGATGCAGTCGTGGCTGACCCGCTGGGACTATCCGCTCGACAATCCCGACGAGGCGATGGCCTGGATGCAGGGTCACAGTGACGGGCACGGTCACGGGGGCAGCACTGAGTCGAGCACGTCGATGGGGCCGAGGGCGCCCGGTTCACCCCCGATGCCGGGCATGGCGACCACCGAGGAGATGACAAAGCTGCGCACGCTGCAGGGCGCCGAATTGGACACCTACTTCCTGCAGTTGATGTTGCGCCATCATCAGGGCGGGTCCGAGATGATGGAGTTTGCCACCGAGCGCGATCACGTCCAGGAAGAATTCGTCCGGCAACTCGCCCAGCAGATGGTCAACGTTCAGCAATCGGAGTCGGACACGATGACGAAGATGCTCGAATCCCGTGCGGCGCAACCGCTTCCGGTGAATTAGTCGCAGGTCACCGGCTGCGCGGCAAGTCCTCGAAGACCGATCGCCAGTACTCCTCGGGAACGGTTTCGCCGGACTTGAGGATCAGCGCCAGGCCGGTTGCCATGAAGATGCCCAGGATGCCCAGCCACAGCCCGAAGACCCCGATGGCAATCCAGGCCACGGTGACCAGTGGCGGCCACGGATCGAGCACCACCAACAGCGGGGCGAACAGGAACCCGAGTCCGATGTACCACGACGAGCCTGCCCGATCCATGATCAGGACCGCCCGTAACCAACGCGGCGCGCCGGGCAAATTGGTGTTGACTGCGTTTTGCCGATCGATTTTCATACCTCTAGGGTCGCGTGATCGGTGCCCGAAGACGATTACGCCAGAGGTAAGAAAAGCACCTTCACCTGCGTGATCCGACTACCGCCTCGCGATATGGCAGCGGGAAACGAGAACACGTTCTAGTATGAGGCCATCCACACACGGCTCGGGGATGGTGCATGTACGACTTCGAAGAACGACGTGACGGTGACTCCGCCCTCTCATCGGAGCGGTTTCCCAAACCGCCTCTCGCGCTGACCGCGCTCGAACTGGCTCGCGTGATGGTCGAGTACCCCACATCGGCGGTGGTGGACGCCATCCTGCCGAGCCATGGCGTGGGCGAGGGACGTCCCGTGCTGGTGATCCCCGGTTTCTACGCGACCGACGGCCTCACCAGCAGGATGCGCTCCCATCTGCGCGGCCTCGGTTACCGAGCCCACGGATGGCACCTCGGCCGCAACTTCGGATTGACCGACCGGATCGTCGAGGGGTTACCCGAGAGACTGGACCGACTTCACGAACGTTATGGAGTGCCGGTCAGCGTTGTCGGCTGGAGTTTTGGTGGACTGCTCGCCCGGTGGCTGGGCCACGAGCGTCCCGACACGGTACGGCAGGTCATCTGTCTCGGTTCCCCGTGGCGCCCGGAGGGCGAGGTGACCAGGACGACCGCGATGTTCGAGCACGCGGCACGGAAGTACGGCCTGGTCGGCAACGCCCGAGAGATCGTCGACACTCTCCGAGGACCGCTTCCCGTTCGGTGTACGGCGATCTATTCCAAGACCGACGGGATTCTCAACTGGCGCAGTTGCGCACTCGACGACGACAACAACTGTGAGAACATCGCCGTTCTCAGCAGCCACATCGGACTGGTCTCCAATCCGCTGGCGCTCAGCGTGCTCGCCGATCGACTGGCCCAGAACCCGCTTGCACCAGAACCTTTCGACTGGGCGCGGTGTGTACGCCATACCCTCCTCGGTCCATCGGTGAGCGCCCCGACGTTGAGAAAGACCGCATGAGCACCGACAAGACGCCGTCGGAGTCCGGCGACGAGCCCACGGGCGCAGAGCCTGACGAAGCACTGTGGGAGCTGCGTGACGGGGCGTGGGTGACCCGGTTGATCCCGATCCTGCGATTGGCGGTCAAGGGGTGGTTCCGGTCCGAGGTAAAGGGCATGGCGAACGTGCCCGATGGCGGAGCGCTGCTGGTGTCCAATCACTCCGGGGGCCTCCTCGCGATGGACGTGCCGGTGATCGCGGTGGAGTTCTTCGATCACTTCGGCAGTGAGCGCCCGCTGTACGTGCTGGCCCACGACATGCTGTTCATCGGCCAGGGAAAACAACTGTTCGCTCGCGCCGGTTTCGTTCCGGCCAATCGCCGCAACGCTGACCAGCTCCTCCGCAGCGGCGGCGTCACCATTGTCTTCCCCGGCGGCGACTATGACGTGTTCCGGCCGTCGACCTCGGCCAATCGCATCGACTTCAACGGCCGTACGGGGTACGTGCGCACTGCTCTCGAGGCCGGGGTGCCCATCGTCCCGGTGGTGAGCATCGGAGGGCACGAGGCCCAGATCTTCCTCAGTCGCGGTGAGGATCTCGCCAAACTCCTCCGTCTCGATAAACTCATGCGGACCAAGCTCGCCCCGCTGTCCTTCGGATTCCCGTTCGGGTTGTCGCTGCAGTTCCCTCCGAACCTGCCGATGCCGACCAAGATCGAGACGCGGGTGCTCGAACCGATCGACATCGTCGCGGAGTTCGGACCCGACCCCGACATAGCTGAAGTCGATCGTGTGGTCCGCGACCGTATGCAATCCACGTTGGATGAGATGGCCCGGGCACGCCGCTTCCCGGTGCTCGGATGACCACAGGATCAGGAGCCACGTCGTGACCGAGTTGATTGGCCGAATTCGCCGGATGCTGTGGACCATCGGGGTACTCGTCCGCAGTGGCATGCTCGCCCCGCTGCGCCCGGACAAGTACCTGCGGATGGGACTCGTGATCTGGCGTCAGGGCACCACACCGATGACCGGCCTCGGGTTGGCAGCAGTGCGGCGGCCGAACGCCACTGCCCTCGTCGACGAACTGGGCAGCCTGACGTGGGCGCAGCTCGACACCCGTAGCGACGCTCTCGCCACGGCGTTGCGCGACCTGCGGCGAGAGCCTGACCAGACCGTCGGCATCCTCTGCCGCAACCACCGCGGCCTCGTCGAAAGCCTTTTGGCATCAACAAAACTCGGTGCCGACTCACTCCTGTTGAACACCGGGTTCTCGGGCCCTCAGCTCACGGAGGTACTCCTTCGCGAGCACACCGGCGTCCTCATCTACGACGAAGAGTTCGCCGATCTCGTGGCCCACGCCCGTTCGCACGTCGCGGATCTCGCCGAAGTGATCGCGTGGACCGACAGCAGCACCGACGCTCCCACCGTCGAAGGGCTCATCAACAAGCATCGTGGCGCCAAACGTCCGGGACGTCCTGATTCCCCCGGACGTATCGTCCTGTTGACCTCCGGGACCACCGGGACCCCCAAAGGCGCACGCCGCTCCGGTGGCGGGGGCGCCGGAGCGCTCGCGGCCATGTTCGACCGCATCCCTTGGAAGGCGGAAGAGAAGATCGTCGTCGCGGCGCCCATGTTCCACGCCTGGGGCTTCGGGCAGCTCGCCGTGGCCGGGACGATGACCTGCACCGTGGTGATGCGCCGCAAGTTCGATCCGGAGGCGACGCTGAAGTTGGTTGCCGAGCACCGGGCCACCGGGCTCGCGCTCGTGCCGGTGATGCTCGAACGCATCATGGATCTGCCGTCCGAGGTTCTCGACCACTACCAGCTGAGCTCACTGCGTTTCGCCACGGTCAGCGGATCGCGGATGAGGGCCGACGCCGTCACCGGGTTCATGGACCGGTTCGGCGATGTGGTCTACAACAGCTACAACGCCACCGAGGCCGGCCTGATCAGTACGGCGACACCTGCGGACCTGCGCGCTGCGACAGACACTGCCGGCCGGCCCGCGGCGGGTACCGAGGTGCGGATCCTCGACGACAACCTCGATGAGCTACCTGTCGGCGAAGTGGGAAAGATCGCCGTGTTCAGCAACTCTCACTTCGAGGGGTACACATCGGGTGACTCCAAGGACTTCCACGGCGACTTCATGTTGTCGGGCGACGTGGGCCGCCTGGACGAGAACGGCCGGTTGTTCGTGGTCGGCCGCGACGACGACATGATCGTCTCGGGTGGCGAGAACGTCTATCCCCTGGAGGTCGAGGAGACGCTCAACGCCCATCCCTCGGTCCTCGAAGCTGCAGTGCTCGGGGTGGACGACGACAAGTACGGACAACGGCTGGCGGCCTACGTGGTACTCAAGCCCGGCGAAGATGCTTCCTGCGACGACCTCAAGGCACACGTCAAGTCCCAATTGGCCGGCTTCAAGGTGCCCCGCGACGTCGAGTTCCTCGACGCCCTCCCCCGCAACGCCACCGGCAAGGTGGTCAAACGCGAACTCACCGGACCCGCGTGATGACAAACGCGGAACAGTTTGGGTAAGTCGCCGATGACCCGCCGCGCACCCCTCCATACTTCCGGAATGGAGCGAATGGAAGGGGTTGATGCCGGCTATCTGTACATGGAAACGCCAACCATGCACATGCACACGCTGAAGATAGCCATCATCGAGCCGCGAGAGGGTTTCACGTTCGAGCGTTTCCAGGAGCAGATGCTGGCCAGGCTCGGTCAGCTTCCCCCGCTGCAACGACGGGCTCTGCCCGTACCACTCTCGCTCAATCACCCGCTGTGGATCTGTGACCAGCCGATCGATCCCGAGCGGCACCTCTTTCTGCACGACCTGCCGGCCCCCGGGGGTATGGCGGAGCTCGAGGCTGTCACCGGCGAGATCGCGGGAACCCCGCTCGACAGGTCGATCCCGCTGTGGGAGATGCATGTGTGCCAGGGCATGGCCGACGGGCGAATCGCGGTGATAGGCAAGATGCACCACGCGCTCGCCGATGGCGTCGCGGCCAACGCGTTGCTGGGCAACATCACCGACCAGAGTGACGATCCCGAGCAGAACCCTGCGCCACAACAGGATTCGAGGTCTGACAGCTGGGATCTCGAACCGACGCCCACCAAGGCCGAGCAGACCCGACTTGCCCTGTCCGATGCCATCCGCCAGATGGGCACGGTGCACGGCCTCCTGTCGCGTACGGCGTCCGGAGTCAGTGCGGTGGTGCGACATCGTCGTGGAGAATCGGTGTCGGTACCCCGACCGGTGCTCGACGCTCCCCGGGCATCGTTCAACGGTGCTCTCGGTGCCTCGCGCATCTTCGCCACGTGCGCGCTCCCGCTCGACGACATCAAGCAGGTGCGAAAAGCCAACGGCGTCACCGTGAATGATGTGGTGCTGGCGATCGTCGCCGGAGCGCTGCGCGACTGGACCAGGTCGCGCGGCGAGGACCTGTCGGGATCACTTCTGGCCGGGGTCCCGGTATCAACCGACGACCCCGAGGGCCCCGCGCGTCTCGGCGGCAACCGGGTGTCGAATCTGTTCACCACCCTCGCGACCGACGTGGACGACCCACGTGAACGGTTGCTCGAGATCTCGCGGACAACCGCCGCCTCGAAGAAGGTGCAACAGCACCTGGGTCCTCACATGCTCACCGACTGGGTGCAGTTCACCCCGCCGGCGCCCTTCAGTGCGGCCCTCAAGCTCTATTCGAAATACAACATGGCGGCCCGGCACTCGCCGCCGTTCAACGTGATCGTGTCCAACGTCAAGGGTCCGGCGCAGGACGTGACAATCGCCGGTTCGAAGCTGAGTGATCTCTTCAGCGTCGGACCACTCATCGAAGGCATCGGCCTCAACGTGACCGCGTGGTCCTACGCCGGTCGGCTCAACGTCTCGATCCTGAGCTGCCCAGACCTGGTGGACGATCTCGGTCCGCTCGTGGCACGTATGCGTCCGGCTCTCGATGAACTGGCGAACATGCCCGACTGAGCAGTTCGAGCGAGAGGACGACCATATGACAGTGCAGCTGGCCGGCAAGGCCCTGAACCGGGTCGCGAGTACCAGTGCCGACGCCCTACGCAGCGGGCTGGGGGCAGGACTGAAGCAGATCATGCCGACCGCACCTGCAGTCGACACCGTGCCCGAGGGCCGGATCGTCGAACTTCCCGGGCGTGGCCGGACATTTGTCGTCGACGTGCCCGGCCCCTCACCCACCGCTCCTACGATCGTGTTGCTGCACGCGTTGGGGTGCACCTCGTATCTGAGCTGGGTGGCCACCTTCAGCGAGCTGTCGCAGCACTACCGGGTTGTCACGTTCGATCAGCGATGGCATGGGCGGGGTATCCGGTCGTCGCGTTTCCGGTTCGTCGACTGTGCAGACGATGTGGTGGCCGTGATGGACGCTCTGGGCATCGAGCAAGCAGTCGTGGCCGGTTACTCCATGGGCGGCGCAGTGGCCCAGTTGACGTGGCAGCGGCACCGGAGGCGTGTCTCGGGCCTGGTGCTCTGCTCCACCGCGAGAAACTTCCGTGGAAAAAAGGGTGAGCGACTGTTCTTCCCCCTGATGACCGCCGCGATGCATCCGTTGGCCAGCTTCGCGCTGTCGCATGTCGACCGGCTGGCACAGACCCTCCCCGAGCTGCCGTCGGTGGAAGTGGCGAACCCGACAGCGTGGAGCAAGGTCGAGTTCCGCAGTACCAGTGCCTGGTCGCTACCCGAAGCGCTCGGTGAGCTCGGCCGTTTCGACTCTGCGGCCTGGATCGGCGGGGTCGACGTACCGACTGCTGTGGTGGTGACCGGAAAAGACCACATCATCCCCTCACGCCGCCAGCGCAAGCTGGCGGACTCGATACCCGGCGCACAGGTCTTCACCGCACGCGGTGGGCACGCGGCCATCGTGTTGGGGGCAACGGGGTGGGTTCCGGTGTTCCTCGAGGCGGTCCAAAACGTGACCGATCGTGTGACACCCGGTACCAGAGCAGCGATCTGAGCCGGAGATGTCGCCTGAATCTGTGCCCCCGGCAGGATTCGAACCTGCGGCCTTCCGCTCCGGAGGCGGACGCTCTATCCCCTGAGCTACGGGGGCTCATTGGGCGAGAGTCAGCCTAGCGCATCGGGTGTGGGCATCCCAAAACGGATGGGCCGGGCGCGTTCACACGGCCACGAGGTGAGCCCCGCCCACACCCTGATAGCGCTGCGGTGTGCACGTGAGCACGATGACCTGGGTGTTCCGGCCGGCGTGTCCCAGGACCGCTCCCATGCTGGCCAGGCGCTCGGGGTCGGTGTAACCCAGGGCGTCATCGATGATGACCGGAACGCCGTCTGCGGGGTCGACGAGCATGGCGCACGCCAGCCGACTGATGATGCCCAGCTGTTCTTTCGCACCGCCGGAGAGAGCATCGTGGTCGACGGTGACCCCGTCGAGCGTCCGGGTGGTGATGCGCAACTCCTCATCGATCCCGACGCCCAGGCTCGACCCGAACACGACCTTGCCCAACCGGAGCACCTGGTCGGTGAACGGCTGGACATAGCGGCGCCGGGTGTTGTCGCGGTGACGCTGCAGCGTGTGGAGCAGCAGTTCTGCCGCCCGGGCACGGACCCTGACGCGCTCCAGGACGCTCTGTGCGGCTTCCAATTCGGTTGCTGCGACATGTAATTGGTCCAGCTGGCCATCGTCGCGACGGATCTCGATGCGCGTACGCAATTCGGCTATCTCGGTCCCGAGACCGGCCAGGCGCGGCTCTGCATGCTCCACCAGCGCGGAGACGTTGGCGTAGTGCAGTTCCAGTGTCTCCGGGTCCGCCTCGTCGATGTCGCGGGCGGCACATGCCATCGCCTTCTCCGCTTGTGCGATGTGCTCGAGGATCGCCATCCGCCGCTCCTCCAGCGCCTCATCGGTACGCCCGTCGCACAATTGATGGTGCTGGTCCCGGAGATCATCACGATCGGCGCGCAGCTGGACGAGACGCTCGTCCAGGATCCGGTGCTCGTTGTCCAGACTGCGCAGCTCGCTCTGCACCTCTGCTCGTTGCTGGGTGACCCCGGCGAGCCGAACCGAGGCGGCACCGGCACGCCGTTCGGCCTGCTCGACGTCGACGGTGCCTGTGGTCGTCGGCTGGGCGTCGATCCGAGACGTCAACTCGGCCAATTCGGCACGCAGTGTGTCCTCGTCACGGTCGCCCAGAACCGCGGCCAGCTGTGACCGAACGCTGTCGACCGCGTCTGCAGCCCGCTCGCGACGGCGCACCTGGGCCCGCAATTCGGCGACGTCCGCGACGCCGCGCTCGTCGAGGAAACCCGCAAGGGCCCGCTCAGCGCCGGCCAGTCGGCCGGCCAGGGTCGCCGACTCGGCCCCGGGCGCCACGGCCACCCGCACCACACCGTCCACCTCCACCACCGTGCCCTCGGTGAGTGCGAACTCGGTGGTTGCCGTGTCGACACCGTCGACGGTGATGGCGTGGTCTCCTAGTTTCACGACCGAGACAATTGCTGCAGCAGAACGTGATTCGGCGCGCGCGATGGTGACTCGCTGGGCGAGGTCTTCGGCGATGTCGAGGTCGTCGTGGTCACTGATGACAGCAGCGACCTGGCGCCGGGCGGCCGTCAGCTGTTTGCGCAGCGACCCGACGCGCTCCAGCAGTGCGGTGATCTCGTCGCGGCGCGTGCGCAGCGCACTGTTCTTCGCCGCAGCCCTGGCGGCGGCGACCTCCTCGGCCGCCCGGGCCTCTGCCAGCCGCGCGTCCTCCATGTCTAGGTCGAGGCGCGTCAGCTCGACCCGTCGCGTGTCCGCCACACCTCTGACGTGTTCGACCGCCCGGACCGTCACGTCGATGGTCTGCTCACAGTCGCTGACCCGCTTGCAGGATGCGGCGCGCTGGGACTTCTCGCGGTCGAGAGACTGCAGTTCGTTCTGGAGAGAGCGCAATTCGGTTCGGGCCTCGTCATGCCGCCGTTGCAGCCCCACCGCCTGCTCTCGCTGCTCGGTGAGCGAGGCCAGTTCCACCTTTGCCATCTCCAGGGAGTTCGCCAGCTCCCGGCGCGTGGTGGTGAGCGTCTCCAGGCGCGCGGCGTCCGCGGTCACCTGGTCCATCGCAGCGGCCAGCTCGGTGTGACGGGCCCGGGCGCGTTCCACGTCGGCTGTGGCCGCGGCCAGTTCCCGGGCAGGACGACCTTGTGCCGCAGTGAAATACCGTTCGTACTCCGCACGTACAGCGTCGAGCAACGCCGAGTCATCCGACCCGGGGTCGGTTCCGGACTTCGTCGTGCCTGCTGCGGTGTCCAGTGCACGAGACAACGCTGCGCTCGACGACAGTTCGCCGACCACCGGGTCTCCCGCCTGAAGCAGGCGCAACGCCTTGAACAATCCCGCGTCGACACGTTCATCGAGGATGGCGCACACACGCTCGTGGGCCGCGCGGCCACTGAGCTGCTCTCTCACCGGCTCATCGATGACCAGTTCGGTGCGGGCACCCCTGTTGTACTGCTTGGTGTACGTGAATCGGTAGGGGCCACAGCTGATGTCGGCCTCCACCACCGACCCGACATCGAGGCCGGATGGGGCGACGGCACGTACCTTGCCGCTCTTGCTGTCCGAGCGCACCTCCAGCAGCAGATCGAGAGCCTCGATCATCGATGACTTGCCGGCCTCGTTGGCACCCTCCACCACGGTGACCCCGACCTCGGGAAAGATGATCTCCCGCTCGGTGATCCCGCGAAAGTGGCTCAGCCTCAGTCGTTGCAGCTTCACCGGCTACCACCGGCCAGCCGGAAGAGCAGGGCGAGGGCCTCCTGCGCCGCGGCTGCCTGCGAGTCGGTGGCGCGTGCCATCTCCGACAGTTCGGTGACGGCGTCGCCGATGAACCCCGTCAGTGCCATCTCGGCGAAGTCCTCGTCGTCGGGTCTGATCACCAGGTCGTGACGCAGATCCCAGAACGTCAGTGCGGCAAATCGATCCGAGAACTTCTCGAGCATCGCATCGAGTTCTGATCGTTCGGTGATACTCACGGACCCACGCAGCGCCAACTGCACCACGGTGTTCGCCTTGTGGTCGAAGGCGTCGAGGCGCCGCCGCAATCCGGAAATGTCGTCGGCGCTGTTGATGTCGTGCTCGACGGTACGAAAAGCCCACTGCCCCACGGGTTCGGCAGTGACATGCACGGTGTTCTCATCCTGCGCAGGGGTGACACCCGGCATGTACTGACCACGGGTAAGGGTGACCACCAGTGCTCGACCCGGATCCTCCTCGCGGTGATCGTAGTTGGTGACCTCCTGCGCTCCGGAGTACCAGATCCGTCCGGTGTCACCGATATCGGTGACCGAATGCCGGTCTCCCAGCGCCACATAGTCGATCAACCCGTCCGCGATGGCGCGTTCGAGTTCGGCGACCTGGATGAGCGTCGGGTCGTCGGAGTCGGGCGCGAGCGTGTCGACCCGTCCATGACCGGCAACGATGCGGATGTCCTCGCTCGGCCCGAGCGTTGAAACCTGCTGTGCGATGGTGTCCGCGAGCGGCACCTTGCTGGTCCACGGCGCGGCGATCAACTGCACGCCGGGGCGCACATGAAACGCACCGACCGTTCCGAGAACGTGGACATGGTCGGGTTTGTGGTCGGTGAACACGCGCGAGTTGTAGATGCTCGCGGCGTCGAGCGGGTCGTGATTGCCCGGGAGGAGGTACACCGGGCACCCGATCTGCTGCAGGTGGTCGAGACTTCGACGGATGACGCGCGAGGACACCTGCCGGTCCTCGAACACGTCCCCGCACACCAGTACGAACTCGGCGTTGTGCGTAGCGGCCAGCTGACCGATGCGTCCGATGGCCTCCTGACGCGCTGCTGTGTACCGCGCCTGGGCATCACCCTTGAGGAAGTGCCTGGTCATGCCGAGCTGCCAGTCCGCGGTGTGGATGAAGGTCACCTGCTGCGCAGGCAGCGACAACGGCAGAGCTGCACTCATGGGGTGACCTCCTCTCGTGGCCCGGATCGAACACAGTGACGACTGGTCCGATCCTACGAGCGGTGTCCGACAGAGCGTTGGACCTTCAGCGGTGGGTCACGCATCGCTTGTCGAGGCGGACACACCGGCTTTCAGTACCGCTCGCTCTCGATCACCACCGGTCCGGCCACCGCGAGCACGATCAGCCGTGTGTCGTCGGCGATCTCGTAGCCGAACTGGTATCCCGTGTCGATGTCGTAGCGCGAATCGCGGTCCTGTCGGCGACCGCTTCCGTCGACCACGATGATCTCGCACAATCCCGGTTGGGTCTCGGCGCTGCACGAATAGTCGACCAGCTCCGGCGACGGTTGCGGGTCGACCACCGACACCCCGGCATAGATTTCCGGGCTCAGGGCTTCGACATCGACGGTGACCTCGTCTCCGGATCCGATCGTGGCCGCGGGATCTCGCGCGGCCAGCCCCGAGAAGTCCAAGCCGACAACGGCTTTCAGGAGGTCGGTGTCAACCCGTGAGATGGCCCGCTGGGCGATGGCGATCCAGTCGAAGTAGGTTGCCACCGGGCTGATCTTCCAGCCGCCGTCGGCCGGTACCGCGACCACATGACCGAACGCGCCGTACAGACGCTCGGCAAAAGGGCCGCCGTCGGAGATGCAGCCCTGGTCATCCTCCCCGACCGTGCGTACGCAGTCACCGTCGAAGACAACTGTTGCCTCGGTGCCCTCGGAACGGAGGGTGGCCTCGAACTTGTCGATCCGGACGCGCGCCTGGTCATTGTCCCCCCTGGTGACCTCGACATCGAGATCGTCGATCGTCACCGGCGACTCGATTCCGAGGTCGAAGTCGAAGTCGGAGTCCGTCTCCAGCTCAGCATTGATTCCAGGGGCGTATGTCTTGAGCAGTCGCGCCTCGACCCCGCCCATCGCGTCCGCGACATGAGTGATGTCAGCGGTCTGGATGGTCTCGACCAGGCCCTCGACGAATCCGGTCAGCGCCTGTTCAGGAGAGTCATAACCGGCTTCGGACGGACCGGGATCAGCTGTCTGCCAGCCCAGTTCCTCTGCGGTGTACTGGGCCGCAGTGAATGTGGGACTGACGAACCAGCCACCGTCGCGCCGCACCGACATCAGGAAAGGCGCCTTCTCGCGGTCACCGACCACCACCGTCTCGGTGCCGGTCTCGACGTCGTCGGCTGTGGTGGTCTTGTAGGTGACCTCGGGTCCGGCGATCGAGACCTCGATCTCGACGGCACCGACCGCCGCCGGATCAACGTCGGGGACGAGGTCGGCCAGCGACTCGATTGTTCTGGCGTCGATCGTCAGGATGATGGTGGCGCGTTCGATCGAGACCTTCGTCAGGTCGGCTTCCACCGCCTCGGACGTCAGACGCAAGTCCGATATCTCCACCGAGATGCCTTCGAATTGATCGATGGGTGACTGCCCGGTGGATCCCAGCTTGCTCTGCAGGTCTCCGATGTCACCGATGAGTCCGGCCAGCTGGTCGGTCTCATCCGGCGGCAACAGTAGCCCGAGCCTCGTCCAGTCCTCCTCCTCGAGAGCGCCCAAGAAGTCCTTCACCGAGTTCGTGGCGCTCGACGCCCCGTTGACCTGGGTGACGAGTAGCCGGTTCACCGCGAATCCGCCCGTCGCCACCAGGACTATTGCAGCCACGATCGCAATGGCCTTGAGAAGGCCGGGGTTACGTGATGGTCCGGGCGGTTCGGGTTGCGGCGCAACGGGGTCGGGGTTCGACGGGTAGGTCATCGGATCACACCACTTCGGGCCAGGGACGGCGCCAATGCCTCACGCCACACGATGAACGCCGGCACCACGAACCCGACAAGCCAGAGCGCCAAGGGCGCCGGCTGGTTCCAGTTCACCCGCACACTCATCACCACCAGGACCGCTATCGCGGTGATGACGAGTCCGATCGCAAAGCCGAACAACGCTTTCTGCTGGTCCCCCGGCCCACTCGACATCCTGTCGCGCACGAGTGTGGCCCCGGCCAGGGCGAGCGTGAAGAACACCAACGCCGCGAGCACGGCGGACGTTGCCGAGTACAGGGTGAGCCCGGCGACCGACAACGCCACCCAGAGCAACGACACCGCCATCACCACACCCAGCGGCGCACTGTAGTACTCGTGCTGCGTCATCGCGATCCGTCGCGGTAGCGCAGGCGACAACGCGGCAGCCCCGATCCCACCGAGGACGCCGATACCGAGGTAGCCCGTGGTCACCGAATCAACCGATTCGTATGGCCCTCCCGGCAACGACACCATCAGCGCCCACCCTGCAGCAGCCCATCCCAGAAGCGAAAGCGACAGGGACGAACCAGTTTTACCGGTGGCCGCCGACAAGATCAGGCGGCCGACCACGATCAGCCAGGCCACGGCTGCGGCCGCGGAGACCAGCGGATCGAGGACGCTCACGCGCAGGCCTGCGACGGCATCGAGGTTCTCCACGAAACGCACCACATCGATCACCACAGCGGACACCGTCATCACCGCGAACAGCCCGCCGACGACAAGAAGAAGAGCCCGCGACTGCCGACCTGCGACGCCGAAGCCGTCGTGGCCCGAGACATCGAAGAGATCGGCCTCACGCGGCTGCCCCGCGAGAACCGCTCCCGCCAGCCCGATCCATACCGCCGGACCGAAACCCGTACCGCCGTAATCCCATTCGGTCCAGCGACACGCGATATCCCAGCCAAGGCAGACCATGACCACTGCGAGATAGGGCGCCATACAGATCAGTTTGAGCGCACGTAGCTTCGCCGGCGTCCACGTCTGCCCGAACATTCCCCGCCGACTCGCGGCCGGCAACAACAGCGACAGCAGCGAGAGGCCCGTGACGATCGCGACGTCGACGCGGAACAACGCGAGGGTGTCGGCGTCCCAGTCCAGACCCAGCGAGGCCAACAGCGTTACAGCCGCCAAGAAGTCGCGAACCCGGTCTGCTCTCGTGGGTGTCCACGGTGCGCCACCGACAAGCGAGGCCGAAGGCGGGCGTTGCAACACATCCGAGGGTTGCGATGGGGGCACCGTTCCTGGTTGCAAAGTGCGCTCCTCCCGTTGGGCACCAATGCAGGTCACATCGTAGGTCAGGGTGAAGGAAAATCCTGTCATCCATTCGGCGCAGGGATACTGGGCAGATGAACCCCTCCCCCCGCAGCCACATGGTGTTCGCTGCCGCCGCCGGAACATGCAGTGTGGCGCTGGGACTCGGCGTCGGCTACTTGCTGGCACCTGCCGTCGATCGGAGTTCGTCGCCTTTACAGGCCGTGGGGTCCGAGGTGATCGACCGCATGCCCGAGGGTCTGAGGGAATCGGCCATCGATGCGTTCGGCACCGCCGACAAGACAGTGCTTCTGGTGACCATCGCGGCAATCATGGCGATGCTCGCCGCTTGCGCCGGAGTGGCCGAATACCGGCGTCCCCCGGCCGGGCTCGTCATGGTGGCCCTGGTCGGAGCACTCGGGGCCGCAGCGGCGGTGGCGCGTCCGAACGCGTCGCTCGTGTGGGCGCTACCCACGATCGCCGGGGTGGTGGTCGCCATGCTCGTACTGCACTGGCTGATACGGGCACTGCGCCCGCGGGTCGGCGAACCCGCGGACCACAACGATGCGCACGGTGACGGGTCTGTCACTGCCACCGACCGTCGCCGGTTCCTGGCCCGGGCCGGCGCCGTCGGGGGCGGGGCGGTCCTGGCCGGACTCGGCGGTGTGACCGTCCGACGGGTCGGTGGCGGGGTGGGAGCCGATCGCGGCGCCTTCGCCGTGCCCGATGCGGGCAATCCGGTCACCACACAAGCGCCGTCCATTGCCCAGGTCAGCTCGTTCATCACCCCCAACGACGACTTCTATCGCATCGACACCGCGCTCGTGGTGCCACAGGTCAAGAGCACAAGCTGGTCGCTGCGCATCCACGGGATGGTCGATCGAGAGATCAGGCTCGATCTCGAACAGCTACAACAAGACAACAGCGCCTTCGACGCCGTCATCACACTGACCTGTGTGTCCAACGAGGTCGGAGGCGACCTCGTCGGCAACGCGACCTGGACCGGCTACCGCCTGAAGGACCTCCTGGCTGCGGCCGGTCCGTCCGCGGACGCCGACATGGTGTTGTCGACCAGTGCCGACGGATGGACCGCCGGTACCCCGCTGACCGCATTGACCGACGGCCGCGACGCCATGCTGGCGGTGGGGATGAACGGTGAACCGTTGCCGCTCGAACACGGCTACCCGGTCAGGATGGTCGTCCCGGGCCTATACGGATACGTCTCGGCGACCAAGTGGGTCGTGTCACTCGAGGTCACCAGATTCGATCGCGCGGAGGCGTACTGGACCACTCTCGGCTGGGCCGAGAAGGGGCCGATCAAGACCAGTTCGCGCATCGACGTGCCGAGGACCGGTTCCTCTCTCACCAGCGGCCCGGTCACCGTCGGAGGCGTGGCCTGGGCACAGCACCGCGGCATCAAGGGCGTACAGGTGCAGGTCGACGACGGGCCGTGGAACGACGCAGAACTGTTGGATCCCAACGTGATCGACGCATGGCGACTGTGGAGGTGGCAGTGGGATGCCCCATCCGGCGAGCACCGCCTGAGGGTTCGGGCCATCGACGGCGAAGGCGCAGCGCAGATCGAATCGGAGACGCAGTCGGTGCCGGACGGAGCAACCGGACTGCATTCGGTCGAGGTGCAGGTCCGGCCCTGAGCTATCGCGGCTCGGCGCAGTCGGCCATCCATCCGGCGAGCAAAGCCAGCGACCTCCGTGCTGCGGCATCGTCGCGGTCGACGAGCCACCACTGCACGGTGCCGAACAGCATCTGCAACGCCGACCGCACCAGTTCACGTTCGGACACTTGCCATCGCATCCCGCAGCGATCGCCGATCTCGGAAAGATAGGTGTGTCCGTACTTCTCGGCGATGGTGTGCTGCAGCAGCGCTTGGCCGGCCGACGCCGATTCTGTCGGCTGCCGCAACGAGAACAGCATGGACTCGATCATGAGCAGCCAACGATTCGGGAATTCGGCCGCGCGTGCCCACACCGCAGTCACCGCCTCCTGGATGGAGATCCGGAGCGCGTCGCGGCCGGTACCAAGGTTTTCGGTGGGTACCGAAGCGAGAAGCGCCTCGAGTTGTTCGGCGATCACCTTCTCGATCATCGCGGCGACGAGTTGTTCCTTGTCGTCGAAGCAGTAATGCACCACGCCGAGGGAGACCTTGGCTTCCTCGGCGACACCACGCACGGTCACCGCGCTCATCCCGCCGCGGTCGGCAAGCGTCAGAGCACAGTTCACCAATTGTGCGCGGCGGTCCTCCACCGACAACCGGCGCGAACCTGGAACGTCACTGCGCATGGCGCACAGTACATCCCGAGACGAGCGCCGACGTCAACCACGGTGGACACACGGCTGGTCAGTCCCCCGCGCCCGATGGCGCCGCGGCCGTCGCAGTGCTGTTCGCCTTCGGAACCCCCGCTGCGCCCTCGGTGCCGGCGGGGACATCGCCTAATTGCGACCCGCCCGCGGGTACCACCGCTTCCATCATGTGCCGCGGCCTGGCAAAGGCTGCAGCAGCGACGACGCCGATCAGCAGGGCCGCAGCCGGCAGCAGCAGCGACTGCCCCATCGCTGCGGAGAAGCCGTCCCGAACCGACTCCGGTAGCCGTCCGGCCTGATCCATCGACGATGACCCGAACCCGGGAACCTCTGCGGCGAGGCGGGTCTGCATCAGGGCACCCACCGCAGCGCTACCGAGCACCGAGCCGATGAGACGCGTGGTGTTGTACACGCCGGCACCGGCCCCGGCACTGGTCATCGGGAGGTTCCGCGTCGCGGTGGCAGCCAACGGCGCCCAGATACCCGAACTCGCCGCGCCCATGAGCGCCACGGGCAGCAGTAGCTGCCAGATCGGGGTGGTCGGCGTGGCGATCATCGCGAGCCAGCCGATGGCCACCGCGTTGAGCAGCAGGGCCGTGGCGACGATGTATCGAGGGTGGACCCGGTCGACCTGCCGGCCGACTATGGGCGCGAGCACGCCGGTGAGAACTGCCATCGGCACGGTCACCACGGCCGACTCCGTCGGGGTCAGACCCGCGACCAGCTGCAAGTAGTACATCAGCGGGACCATCATCCCGGCCGTCGCAAAACCCATCGTCGTGATGCCGATACTCGCCAGTGAGAAGTTCCGGTCGCGGAACAGGCGCAGGGGCACAAGCGGTTCAGCCGACCGCCGCACGGTCAAGATCTTGTGCTGCCAATAGACGAACAACGCCATCAACACCAGGCCGACGCCGATGAGTCCCCAGATCCAGGCCGCCCAGTCGTATTTCTCACCGTCCTGGATACCGAAGACCAGGCACGTCAGACCGATGCCGCTGAGCGCCATGCCGACGAGGTCGAAGTGACGCTTGCTCGTGGACACCTGCGGCACCAGCTTCCACGCCAGCGCCAGACCGATGATGCCGACGGGGACGTTGACGAAGAAGATCCACTCCCAACCCAGACCGTCGACGAGTCCGCCACCAGCGAGCGGCCCGATCAGCGTCGCGACACCCGCGACGGTGCCCCAGACACCCATCGCCGCACCACGCCTGTTCTCGGGGAAGATCCTCGTGATCAGCGCCATCGTCTGCGGCGTGATCAGCGCCGCGCCGACACCCTGCAGACCGCGCGCGAGGATGAGCATCTCGATCGAACCTGCGAACCCGCACCACACACTCGCGACCGTGAACACCACGAGGCCTATGAGATACACGTTCTTCGGTCCGTACCGGTCACCCAGACGTCCGGCGACCAGCATGGGCACCGCGTAGGTGAGCAGATAAGCGCTCGAAACCCAGATGACCCCGTTGACATCGGTATCGAGCGCCCGCTGAATGGCGGGCTGGGCAACCGAGACGATGGTCATGTCCACGAGGATCATGAAGAACCCGATGCACAACGCGCCCAGCGCGAGCCAAGGTCTGGTGGTGATGGCCGGGGTGGGGCTGGGGCTACTCACTGTCTTCCTCTGTTCTGTTCGATGGGGTCGTGCGCGCCAACCACTCCTCGATCCACAGGATGTCGCCGTTCTCCAGCCGAACGCGCAAATTCTCGGTCCAGGCGATCTGAGCCTGCATCACCGCCTGCCGGCAGCCGGCATCGAGCAGGAACATCTCGGGGATGCCGCCTTCCGACGCCTCTGCCACCGATCGATTGACCGATTCGAGTTCGTCGCGCATCGCACCGAGTCGCTCGGTGAGAAGCCCGACGACCTCATGCCGGCCCAGCGAGTGCGCCTCGGCCAGGGCCAGGTAAAAGCTCGGATACTCGACCGCGGGGGTACGGAGCATGGCCATCAATGAGTGACGCAGAGCCCTGGTGCCTGTCTCGGTGATGGCGTAGACGGTTCGTTCGGGCCGGTTGCCGGAACGCTGAACACTGTTGATCTGCAACAGATCCTGGGTGTGCAGCCGGTCGACTGTGTGGTAGAGCGATCCGGGTCGGGTCTTGGCGAATCGATCCTCGTTGCGTTCGAGCAACGTCTGGACCATTTCGTACGCATGCATCGGCCGTTCTGCCGCGAGCCCGAGGACAAGAACGGCCAACGGGGTCAGTTCGACATCGGCAGCAGCACCGCGTTGCGTCATCGTCCTCCCCCGCCCGGCCTTCGGTTCGCCCGAATAGTCCACGCGGAATATACCGCGCCGAAGCCCGTCTGCCCAGCCCTGATCAACGGCTACCCTGGAAACGATGAGCACCGAGTCGACACACTCAGCACACGACACCCCCGGCACCTACGTGACCACCGGTGAAGAGTTCGTGCGGGACACCCGATACATCGACAACCGCATCACGCGTGACGGCGTCGGACCCGCGGGCGAGACATTCAAGGTCGAGCCCGGCCGGTACCGGTTGATCGTCGCCCGCGCCTGCCCCTGGGCGAACCGGGCGATCATCGTGCGCCGACTGCTGGGTCTGGAGTCGGTGTTGTCGATGGGCCTGTGCGGCCCGACCCATGACTCGGACAGCTGGACCTTCGACCTCGACCCCGACGGTCTCGACCCGGTCCTGAAGATCCCGCGCCTGAAAGACGCCTACCTGACGCGGTACCCGGACTACCCGCGGGGAATCACCGTCCCGGCCATCGTCGACATCCCCACCGGCGCCGTGGTCACCAACGAGTTCCGCCAGATGACCCTCGACTTCTCCACCGAGTGGGTCGACCACCACCGGGACGGGGCTCCTGACCTCTACCCCGAACATCTGCGCGGCGAGATCGACGAGGTCATCGACGTCGTCTTCAAAGACGTCAACAACGGCGTGTACCGGTGTGGCTTCGCCGGCAGTCAGGACGCCTATGAAACCGCCTACGAGCGTCTGTTCACCCGTCTCGACCAGCTCTCCGATCGGCTACGCGAGCAGCGTTACCTGGTGGGCGACACCATCACCGAAGCGGACGTGCGCCTGTTCACCACCCTGGTCAGATTCGACCCTGTCTACCACGGACACTTCAAGTGCAACCGGTCGAAACTGAGTGAGATGCCCGTGCTCTGGGCGTACGCACGCGACCTGTTCCAGACCCCCGGATTCGGCGACACCGTCGACTTCACCCAGATCAAACAGCACTACTACATCGTTCACGAGGACATCAATCCCACCAGGATCGTGCCCAAGGGACCGGATCTGTCCGGCTGGCGCACCGCCCATCACCGCGAAGAACTCGGCGGTCGACCGTTCGGCGACGGCACCCCGCCACCGCCGCCCATCGACGGCGAAGTGGTTCCCGCCGGACAAGGAGCCTGACCCATGGCCAAGAAGCAGCTGTCGTCCATCGGCGATGGACAGATCGTGGGGGCCGGACGCAAACCCGAGGGCATCCTGGACGCCCTGGTCGGTCAGGCGCAGCACCTGCAGGCACCCGCCGTCGCCAAGTACGTCAACCACCTACGCCAAGAACACCCCTACGAGTCACCGGCACAGATCATCAACAGGCTCGAACAGCGCTTCCTGATGGCTGTCACCGGATCTGGCGGAGCGGTCGGCGCCGCGGCTGCGTTCCCGGGTGTGGGCACCGTGATGTCCCTGGCATCCCTGGGCGCCGAGACCGCCTTCTTCATCGAGGCCTCGGCACTCCTGTCGCTGGCCATCGCCGATGTGCACGGCATACCGATCGACGACCGCGAACGCCGTAAAGCCCTCGTGCTGACGGTGGCGCTCGGTGAGTCCGGGTTGGCGGTGGTGCGTGACTCCCTCGGCGCGAAGTCCGGCGGAACCATGGGCCGTGCGCTCGGCGGCGTCATACCGGCACCGGTCATGCGCACACTCAATCAGCGGTTGGTCAAGCGCTACCTGCGCAAGTACACCCTCCAGAAACTGCCGTTGGCGGCCGGCAAACTCCTTCCCGCCGGCCTCGGCGCGATCATCGGAGGCGTCGGCAACCGCACACTCGGCAAGATCATCATCAACAACTCGCGCAAGGTCTTCGGCCCTGCTCCCAGGGAATGGCCGTCGAATCGTCCTCACATCATCGCGCCCTACGACGGGCCGTCCCCTAGTTGACCGCTCCGCCAGAAGACGTTCGACCCGGGTGGATCCGGCGGCTGACCCGGGAATGTCTGCGTCACCGCAGACTGGTTGTCATCGTCCTCGGTGTCACCGGCCTCGCGCTGCTGATCGACCTCACGATCCCACTGCTGACCAAGGCCGCGATCGATGAAGCCACCGGGGCCGCCGAGCACGGTTACTCGATCGCTGCGATCGCCGGGGTCATGGTGGCGCTGGCCTTTGTCCGATTCGGATGCCAGTACGGTCGCCGGCTGACCGCTGGACGACTGTCGCTCAACGTGCAGAATGCGCTGCGGTTGTCGATCTTGAACAGCGTGCTCCGCCTCGACGGTGCGGCTCAGGATCAGATCCGCACCGGGCAGGTGGTGTCGCGCAGCATCACCGATCTGCAGCTGGTGCAGGGCCTTCTCGCGATGGTGCCCCTCTCGCTCGGCGCGATGGTGCAGGTGGTTCTCGCCATCGGGGTGATGTTCTACCTGTCACCGTTGCTCACAGTGGTTGCCCTGCTGGTCATCCCGGCAGTGTCGGCCATCGCTTTCAACAGTCGCAAACGACTGTTCGCCGCCACCTGGTCCGCGCAACAATCGGCCGCCGACCTCGCCCAGCACGTGGAGGAGACGGTGACCGGCGTCCGGGTCGTCAAGGGCTTCGGTCAGGAGGATCGGGCGGTCGACGAGCTCGTGGGCCTTGGTCGCCGGCTGTACTCCATGCGCCTGCGGTCCGCGAAGATCAACGCACGTTTCGCGCCGTCGCTCGCAGCCGTGCCGCAGCTGGGGATGGTCGCGATCATCGCCCTCGGCGGGTACCTGACGATGCAGGGCTCGATCACGGTCGGCACCTTCCTCGCGTTCGCCACCTACGTCACCACGATGACCGGACTCGCCCGGCTCCTCACCTCTCTGCTGGTGTCGGCGCAACTCGCGCGGGCCGCCGTCGAGCGCGTGTACCAGGTGATCGACGAACCACCCGATCCCGCTCTGTCCGCACGCGGCACCCTTCCCGGTGATGCCCTGGGACTGGCGCTGAACAACGTCACCTTCACCTACCCAGGGGCCCGAACACCCGTCCTGAACGGGGTCGACCTCCACATCGCGCCCGGTGAGGTCGTGGCCGTCGTCGGTCCGCCCGGCTCGGGCAAATCGACCCTCGCCCTACTCGCCGACCGCTTCTACCGGCCCCAGGCCGGCACGATCGAATTGTCGAACAGCAACGGCACTTTCGACATCTGCACGGTGGAGACGCAGGAACTCCGGTCGACGGTCGGCGTGGTCTTCGACGAGGCCTTCCTCTACTCGGACACCGTCGCCGCCAACATCGCCCCCAACGCGCACGTCGGGAAGTTCGACAGCACCACCGACGAGAAGCCACCGCTGCCGTCGGGCATCATCTCGGCGGCCGAACGTGCCAGCGCACACGGTTTCGTGACCGCACTCGAACATGGATACCGGACCATCGTCGGGGAACGAGGACTGACACTCTCGGGCGGACAACGCCAGCGCATCGCACTGGCCCGCGCGCTCTATGCCGACCCGCGCGTACTGATCCTCGACGACGCGACCTCTGCGGTCGACGCGCGCACCGAGGCGGACATCTTCACCCATCTGCGCACCTCCACGCGGACCATGTTGATCCTGGCCCACCGACGGTCCACCCTGACCCTGGCCGACCGTGTCGCCGTTCTCGACGGAGGCCGGATCATCGACGTCGGTACCGAGGCCGAACTCAACGCTCGCTGCCCCCTCTTCCGCTCATTGATGAGCACAGATGTCCGCGACGACGACCTAGACGAGGAAATCGCCGCCGATCAGCCGGTGGCGGTCGATGCGCTCTGGCCGAGCGAAGCACCCGATCCCGAGCCGCGGCTGCGCAAGGTCGCGGCACCGGCGACGATGGGTCCTCGCGACGGTGGCGGGATGGCCGGTGCACTCGGTGCAATGGCTCCGACCCCGAAACTCCTCGAAGCGGTGCAGGCGCTCCCCCCGGCCGACGAGTCACCGGACGTCGACGACAACGACATCCGCACCGATCGGCCCGACTTCTCGCTTCGTCAGTTGCTGCGCCCGGTTCGCTGGTTGCTGGCGTTGGTCGTGCTGTGCATATCCATCGACACCCTGGTGGGTCTGGCCTTCCCGACGATCGCCCGCTATGGCATCGACGGAGCCACGTCCGACCGGTCGAGCCATCTGTGGTTCGCGGCCGGTGCGGGTCTGGGCGCCGTTGCGATCGGATTCGCGGCTACCGCCGTGATGACCGTGATCACCTCCCGCGCCGGTGAGCGCGTCCTCTATGCACTGCGCGTGCGGAGTTACGCGCACCTGCAGCGACTGGGCCTGGACTACTACGAGCGCGAACTGTCCGGGCGGATCATGACGCGCATGACCACCGACGTCGATGCGCTGTCGACGTTCCTGCAGACGGGTCTGTCGACCGCGATCGTCAGCACCCTCACGGTGGTCGGTGTGGCGGTTGCCCTCATCATCACCGACGCCTCACTCGGACTGCTGATGCTGGTGGTGTTCCCGCCGATCATCGTGGCGACGGTCGTGTTCCGCCGGATCTCGTCGCGCGCCTACACCCGCTCACGGGAATTGGTCAGCGAGGTCAACGCCGACTTCCAGGAGAACGTCGCCGGCGTGCGCACCACCCAGGCCTATTCGCACGACGGCTTCGCCATGGCGCAGTTCTCGGCACGGGCTGCGGCGTACGTTCGGGCTCGCATGGTGTCCCAGCAGGCGATCTCCGTCTTCTTCCCCTTCATCACCCTGATGTCCGACCTCGCCACCGCCGGGGTGATCGCTTTCGGCGCCCACCAGGTTGCCGGCGGCAGCACCAGTGCAGGCACCCTCGTCGCCTTCGTCCTGTATCTCGGCATGCTGTTCGGTCCGGTCCAGCAGCTGTCGCAGGTCTTCGACGGGTACCAGCAGGCGCTGGTCGGCCTCCGCCGCATCTCCGATCTGCTCGCCACCCGCAGTAGCGTGCGCTGTCCCGACGGCGTGCCCGAACTCGCCGTGGCTACACCGGAGAACGGATTCACCGGGCACGCCGAACTGCGAGAGGTCGGGTTCCGCTATCCCGGGTCGACAACCGATGCGCTCGCCGGCGTGGACCTCGATCTACCCGCCGGCACCTCGCTGGCGCTGGTGGGTGAGACCGGCGCGGGCAAGTCGACCATCGTCAAGCTCCTCGCCCGGTTCTACGACCCGACAAGCGGATCAGTGCGGATGGACGGCACCGACGTCCGGGGCTTCCGGTTGTCGTACTACCGCTCCCGCCTGGGCGTGGTCCCGCAGGAACCCCACCTGTTCACCGGCACCGTCGCCGACAACATCGCCTATGGCAGACCGGACGCCGACCACGAGCAGATCGTCGCGGCGGCTCGAGCGGTGGGAGCGTTGTCGATGATCTCGGCGCTCCCGGGCGCCATGAACCACCCGATCGGTGAGCGGGGGCAGGGACTGTCCTCCGGTCAGCGACAGCTGATCGCGCTCGCCCGTGCCGAACTCGTGGACCCCGACCTCCTGCTGCTCGACGAGGCGACCGCCACGCTCGATCAGGCGACCGAACGACGGGTGATGGCGGCCGGCCGGCACCTCACCGGATCACGAAGCTCGGTGATCGTCGCCCACCGACTGGCGACCGCGGCGCGAGCCGACCGCATCGCAGTGGTCGCCGGCGGGCAGATCGTGGAGCTCGGAACACATGACGAGCTCCTGGCGTTGGACGGGAGGTATCGCGCCTTGTGGACGGCGGGTATCACACCAGACGAGGCGAGCGAACCGACAGCCGGACACGGCGGCAACCGACCGGCATAGCTTCGGCGGCACTCGGGGACTAACCTTTAGACCTGGATACTTCGAACGGAGTTCCGGGCGGCGTGATAGCGGCGGAGACGGCCCCTGGCGCGGGACTCGACATGGATACGTAAAGGGAATTGAGGCGAGATACTGCCGTGAGCAGCAGTTCGATTTCAGACTTCGGACAGAACGAGTGGCTGGTTGAGGAAATGTACCAGCGCTTCAAAGAAGACCCGAGCTCGGTTGACCCGAGTTGGCATGACTTCCTGAAGAGTTATGGCGCAGAGGGTAATGGGTCCGAGGAGGCGAAATCCCCGCCGAAGGCGGCTGCTGGGTCACAGCCGAAGGCCGGTGCCTCATCGAACGGCTCTGCTGCACCCACGTCCTCCCCCAACGGATCCGCGGCCAAGCCGGCTGTCGACCCGACTCCGGCGAGCAAGGCCGCTGCCGGCCAGTCCGAGCACAGCAGGGACGCCTCGTCGTCGACCACGACCTCGGCCGAGTCGACCACCGACAAGTCCGCGGAATCGGTGAGCAAGGATGCCGCACCGGCAGCCAAGAAGTCCGCGCCGGCTCCCCGCAAGGACGCCCCCACCAAGAAGGACGCCCAGGCCAAGAAGTCTGCGCCCGCAGCGGCCGATGCACCGACCGAGGCCAGCAACAAGGTCCTGCGTGGTGCCGCTGCCGCGGTTGCCAAGAACATGGCGGCCTCGCTGCAGATCCCGACGGCCACCAGCGTTCGCGCGGTGCCCGCCAAACTGATGATCGACAACCGGGTGGTCATCAACAACCACCTCGCCCGCACCCGTGGCGGCAAGGTGTCGTTCACCCACATCCTCGGGTACGCGATCGTCCAGGCGATCAAATCGTTCCCGAACTTGAACCGCCACTTCGAAGAGGTCGACGGCAAGCCGAACGTGGTGACTCCGGCGCACACCAACCTCGGCCTGGCGATCGACCTGCCGGGCAAGGACGGTTCGCGCACACTCGTGGTCGCGGCGATCAAGCGTTGCGAGACCATGAACTTCGCGCAGTTCCACGCGGCGTACGAAGACATCGTCCGGCGGGCTCGCGAAGGCAAGCTGACCGCAGAAGACTTTGCGGGCGTGACGATTTCGCTCACCAACCCCGGAACCATCGGCACGGTCCACTCGGTACCGCGGTTGATGAAGGGCCAGGGCGCGATCGTGGGCGCGGGCGCGATGGAGTACCCGGCCGAGTTCCAGGGCGCCTCCGACGAGCAGATCTCAGCGCTCGGCGTCGGAAAACTGATGACGCTGACGTCCACCTATGACCACCGCATCATCCAGGGCGCGGAGTCGGGTGACTTCCTTCGCACCATCCATCAGTTGCTGCTGTCGGACGAGTTCTTCGACCAGATCTTCACCACGCTCCACATCCCGTATGAGCCGATCCGCTGGCGTCGCGACATCCCCGAGGGCGCCGTCGACAAGAACGCCCGCGTGCTGGAACTGATTGCGGCATACCGCAATCGGGGCCATCTGATGGCCGACATCGACCCTCTGATGATCGATTCGGACGCACGGTCGGCTCACCCCGACCTCAACGTGCTGACCTACGATCTGACGCTCTGGGATCTCGATCGCAGCTTCAACGTCGGTGGGTTCCACGGCGAGAACAAGATGAAGTTGCGCGACGTCCTGTCGATCCTGCGCGACTCCTACTGCCGGCACGTCGGTGTGGAGTACACCCACATCCTCGAGCCCGAGCAGCAACAGTGGCTGCAGGAACGGGTGGAGATCAAGCACGTCAAACCGCCCGTCGCGGAGCAGAAGTACATCCTCTCCAAGCTCAACGCAGCCGAGGCATTCGAGACGTTCCTGCAGACCAAGTACGTCGGCCAGAAGCGCTTCTCGCTCGAGGGTGCCGAGGCAGTCATCCCGATGATGGACGGCGTGATCGATCAGAGCGCCGAATACGGCCTCGACGAAGTGGTTGTGGGCATGCCCCACCGTGGCCGGCTCAATGTGCTCGCGAACATCGTCGGCAAGCCGTACTCGAAGATCTTCACCGAGTTCGAGGGCAACCTGAACCCGTCGCAGGCGCACGGCTCCGGCGACGTCAAGTACCACCTCGGCGCCGAGGGCAAGTACTACCAGATGTTCGGCGACAACGAGATCAACGTCTCCCTCACCGCCAACCCGTCTCACCTCGAGGCCGTCGACCCGGTCCTCGAAGGTCTGGTGCGGGCCAAGCAGGACCTGCACGACAAGGGCGACGGCGCGTTCACCGTGCTGCCGCTGATGTTGCACGGCGACGCCGCGTTCGCAGGCCAGGGTGTGGTCGCCGAGACACTGAACCTCGCCATGCTGCGGGGTTACCGCACCGGCGGCACCATCCACATCGTGGTGAACAACCAGGTCGGTTTCACCACCGCCCCGGAGGCATCGCGGTCGTCGGAATACTGCACCGATGTCGCGAAGATGATCGGTGCGCCGATCTTCCACGTGAACGGCGACGATCCCGAGGCATGTGTGTGGGTGGCCAAGCTGGCCGTCGACTACCGGCAGGCGTTCAACAAGGACGTTGTCATCGACCTGGTCTGCTACCGCCGTCGCGGCCACAACGAGGGTGATGATCCCTCGATGACCCAGCCGGCGATGTACGACGTCATCGACACCAAGCGGTCGGTGCGTAAGAGCTACACCGAAGCGCTCATCGGCCGTGGTGACATCTCCACCAAGGAAGCCGAAGACGCCCTGCGCGACTACCAGGGTCAACTCGAACGGGTCTTCAACGAGGTCCGCGAGTTGGAGAAGTACCAGGCTGCACCGAGCCCGTCGGTCGAGGCCGATCAGCAGGCACCGGTGAAGCTGGACACCGCCATCAGCAAAGAGACGATGGAACGGATCGGCGACGCGTTCATCAACGTGCCCGAGGGTTTCACCGTGCACCAACGTGTCCAGCCGGTGCTCAAGAAGCGCTACGAGATGTCGCGTAACGGTGATGTCGACTGGGCGTTCGGTGAGCTGCTCGCATTCGGTTCACTGGTCGAAGAGGGCCGCACCGTGCGACTGTCCGGTCAGGACTCCCGCCGAGGCACCTTCACCCAGCGTCACTCGGTACTGATCGACCGGGAGACCGGCGAGGAGTACACGCCGCTGCGTACGGTCGCCGAGACCAACCCGGACAAGCCGGGCCGATTCCTCGCCTACGACTCCGCACTCAGCGAATATGCGGTGGTCGGCTTCGAATACGGATACTCGGTGGGTCATCCCGATGCCCTCGTGCTGTGGGAAGCCCAGTTCGGTGACTTCGTGAACGGCGCCCAGTCGATCATCGACGAGTTCATCTCGTCGGGTGAGGCCAAGTGGGGTCAGACCTCCGACGTGGTGCTGCTGCTTCCGCACGGTCACGAGGGTCAGGGTCCCGACCACACGTCCGGACGTATCGAGCGGTTCCTGCAGTTGTGCGCAGAGGGCTCGATGACCGTGGCCCTCCCGTCGACTCCCGCAAGTTACTTCCATCTGCTGCGTCGCCATGTGCTCGACGGCATCAGCCGCCCGCTCGTCGTCTTCACCCCGAAGTCGATGCTGCGGAACAAGGCTGCGGTGTCGCCGGTCTCGGAGTTCACCGAGGGTCGTTTCCAGTCGGTCATCGACGATCCGGCCTTCACCTCCGATGCCGAACGCGAGAAGGTCCGGCGGGTGCTGCTGGTGTCGGGCAAGTTGTACTACGAACTGGCCGCCCGCAAGGCGAAGGACAAGCGTGACGATGTCGCGATCGTCCGGATCGAGCAGCTCTACCCGGTGCCGCACAAGCGTCTGCGCTCGGCGCTGAGCCGGTACACCAGCATGGAAGAGATCTTCTGGGTCCAGGAAGAGCCGGCCAACCAGGGTCCGTGGCCCTTCTTCGGTCTGGCGCTCCCGGAGATGCTGCCCGAGTTCTTCAACGGCCTGCGCCGGGTCTCGCGACGGGCGATGTCGGCCCCGTCGTCGGGTTCGTCGAAGGTGCACGCCGTCGAGCAGCAGGAGATCATCGACACCGCGTTCGGCTGACCGGTCATACCCCGATGATGGGGCCTTTTGGCGAAGTCCACCTGGGCTTTACTCGCCAAAAGGCCCCATCATTGGGTGGTGGGGGTGGCTGCTGCCAGTGTCGCGATGAGCGGCAGTGCGCGGGTGATCAATTCGACGAGGGCGTCGCGGTCCACGCCGGCTGAATCTTGCAGCCACCGAACGGTCACCTGCTCGGTGAAGGTGACCCAGCCGTGTACGGCGAGTTCGATCAGCGGTGTGCGCGTCAGATCCAGCAGCTCGGCCAGCGACAACACCCGTTCGGCCATCACGGTCCGGGTGTGCTCGGCGACCTCACGCATCGCCGGATCCGAGGCACCGCTTCCCTGCAAGATCGCGAGATAAGCCGAACGGTTCGCCGACACGTAGTCGATGTACTGGGCCAGCGATGCCCGGGCGATCTCGATCGGATCGCCGAGACTCAGATCGGGTTCGGTTCGCGCGAGCATCCGCCTGCTCTGCTCCGTGGTCAGGGCGACCAGGAAGTCCTGCTTCGACTCGAAATAGTGGAAGAGCAGGGCCCGCGACACGCCGGCCGCCTCGGCGACCTCCTCGACGGACACCTGGTCGAGCGCACGGTCGTCGAGCATCCGCAGGCCGTGGCTGATCAGCTGATCACGCCGTGCCTGTGGGCTCATCCGGGTTCGCCGAGCGGTCGTCACGCGTCCGATAGTACTGACTCTTCGTCAATAGTCGGGGGCGTGTTCGCCGTTCCGCTATTGACAGCTCGTCAATAGGCGGTATGTTCGTACCCATGAACGTTGTAAAGATCGCCATCATCGGCGCAGGCTTTTCCGGATTGGGTGCTGCCGTCAAGCTGCAGCAGAACGGTTTCGACGACTTCGTCATCCTCGACCGCGGCAGCAATTTCGGTGGTACCTGGCGCGACAACACCTATCCCGGTGCGGCATGCGACGTCCCCTCGCACCTGTACTCCTACTCATTTGCGCTCAACCCCTCGTGGAGCCGCTCCTTCTCGCAGCAGCCCGAGATCCACAAGTACATCAACGGCGTCGCCGACAAGTACGACCTGGGGTCGCGGACCCAGTGGAACACCGAGGTCATCAAGACCGCCTGGGACGAGAAGGCCGGCCACTGGGTGATCGACACCGACAAAGGTCAGTGGCAGGCCGAGTTCCTCATCGGCGGGATCGGCCCCCTCTGCGAGCCCAAGCTCCCCGACGTCACCGGCATCGAGAGCTTCACCGGCGAGATCTTCCACTCGGCGCGGTGGAACCACGACTACGACCTGGCCGGTAAGCGCGTAGCAGTGATCGGGACCGGCGCCTCGGCCATCCAGATCATCCCCGAGTTGGCCAAGAAGGTCGGGCGACTCGACGTCTACCAGCGCACTGCCCCCTGGGTTCTGCCACGTGCCGACCGGCCCTACTCCGCCAAGGAGAACTGGGCGTTCAAGAACATCCCCGGGTTCCAGCGTGCGGTGCGCGCGAGCATCTACGCCTCGCACGAACTGGTCTCGTTCGGCCTCACCCACCAGCCCAACGTGCTGGCACCCGCCAAGATCATCGGCAAGCAGAACATCGCTCGCGGTATCTCCGACCCGGCGCTCCGGGCGAAGGTCACCCCGAACTGGAAGGTCGGCTGCAAGCGAATCCTGTTGTCGAACACCTACTACCCCGCGCTGAACCAGTCCAACGTCGAGTTGGTCACCGACCCGATCAAGGAAGTCACCACCAGCGGCATCATCACTGCCGATGGCGTGAGCCGCGAGGTCGACGCCATCGTCATCGCGACCGGCTTCCACGTGACCGACTCCCCCACGTTCGAGCACATCATCGGCAAGGACGGGCGCAGCCTCGCCCAGGTCTGGGAGGCCGAGGGGATGAACGCCTACAAGGGTTCGACCGTCAACGGCTTCCCCAACATGTTCCTGATGGTGGGACCGTCCACCGGGCTGGGCCACACCTCGATGGTCTACATGATCGAGTCCCAGCTCAACTACCTCGTCGACTACTTCAAACTATCTCGCCAGTACGGGATCTCCCGGGTGGAGGTGCGGGCCGACGCACAGCACGATTACAACGTCACCATCCAGAAGAATCTCAAGACAAGTGTCTGGGAAACCGGCGGCTGCGCGAGCTGGTACAAGGACAAGTTCGGCAACATCACCACGCTGTGGCCCGGATTCACCTTCAACTACCGGCGCCTGACCCGTAAGTTCGACCTGGCTGCGTACGACACCTCGACCGCAGCCGCTATCGCTCCCGCGGCAGACGATGGCGATGGCACGACCAACACACTGAAAGAAGCGGTGACGTCATGAAGGACTTCAGGGGCAAAGTGGCCGTGGTGACCGGCGCCGGTTCGGGCATGGGCCGCGACCTGGCACTCCAGCTCGCTGCCAAGGGCGCCAAGGTCGCCATCTCGGACGTCAATCCCGCCGGTCTCGACGAGACCGAGCGCATGCTCAAAGAGCAAGGCGCCGAAGTACATTCGCAGCTGCTCAACGTTGCCGAACGCGAAGCCGTCCTCACCTACGCGGACGATGTCGCCCAGCATTTCGGCAAGGTCAACCTCGTCATCAACAACGCCGGCATCGCGCATCACGGTGAAGTCGAGCTGACCGAGTTCAAGCAGTACGAGCGCGTGATGGACGTGGATTACTGGGGCGTGGTGAACGGGACCAAAGCGTTCCTGCCGTACCTGATCGCATCGGGGGACGGGCATGTCGTGAACACCTCGTCGTTGTTCGGAATCCTGGCGATGCCGGGTCAAAGTGCCTACAACGCGGCGAAGTTCGCGGTCCGCGGCTTCACCGAATCGCTGTATCAAGAGATGCGGATCGCCGGACATCCGGTGAACGTCACCTGCGTCCATCCCGGTGGCATCAAGACCGCGATCGCCCGCAACGCCACCGTGTCCGAAGGGCACGACCAGAAGAACACCGCCGAGTTGTTCGACAAGAAGCTGGCCCGCACCACCTCGGCACGGGCCGCGGAGATCATCATCAAGGCGATCGAGCGCAACCGTCCACGGGTTCTCGTCGGCGCCGACGCCAAGGTGCTCGATCTGCTGGTTCGCGCCGGCGGATCCATGTACGAGATCGTCAACAGCAAGCTGGCTGTCAGGTTGCTGCCGAAGGCGGACCCGTCGCCCGTGACCTCCACGTCTCCGCTCCTCTGACCTCTGGCGATCATGGAACTGAAACCATTCCTCTCGGTCCCGGCCGGCGAACTCATCTTCCGGCCGCTGTTCGCCCTCACCCTCAATTCGCGATGGTCGCCGCAGACCCAGCGCAAGCTGCTGGAGATGAGTACGTTGCTGCTGCCGAGGGTGCCTCACTCGGTGATCCGGTCGGTGACCCTGGGCGATCGGTCTGCCGAGCGGGTCAGTGTCGGGGCCACCGAACACGGTCGGGCGGTCCTGTATCTGCACGGCGGTGCCTACATCGTCGGGTCCCCGGCCACCCACCGGGCGCTGACCACCACGCTCGCGCGGGCCGCCGGCGCCGAGGTCTATGCCCTCGACTATCGGCTTGCACCCGAGCATCCGATGCCTGCCGCGGTCGATGACTCGGTTGCCGCCTACCTCGCCCTGCTCGAACGCGGATACAGTCCCGAGTCCGTGGCGATCGCAGGCGATTCGGCAGGCGGCGGGCTCAGTGTGGCCACTGCGCGGGTGTTGATCGACGAGCACGGGGTCACCCCCGCGGCGCTCGGCCTGATCTCACCATGGGTGAACCCTGCTGGGGTGTCGGAGGATCTCGGCACCGACATCGTCGTGAACCTCGAGTGGTCGCGGCAGGGCGCAGCCGCCTACCTCGGAGACGGCGATCCCACCGATCCCCGGTATGCGCCGGCCGTGGGACCTTTGGAGGGGCTGCCGCCCACCCTGGTCCAGATCGGTCAGCGTGAACTGTTGCTCGAGCAGGTCACCGAGTTCGTCGCGTCCCTGCGTGCGGCAGGGGTCGACGTCACCGCATCCGATCTCGGTCCCCTGTGGCACGTGGCGCACACCGCGGCACCGCTGGTGACCGAGGCTGCTGCCGCAGTTGACGACCTGGGTCGATTCCTCGGTGATCGGCTGCGGTTCTCACAGACTGTGTTCGCCGAGCCAGCGGGTAGCAACGCCGGATAGCTCCGCACCACCGTCGACCTCGGCCGCCATGGTGGTCAGGTCGGCGGTGGTCAACTCGCCCGCAACCTTGTTCATCGCGCGGAACAACGTGCGGCTGAGGGCAGCGGTGCGGAAGATCGGCACCAGATCCTGCGCCCGCATCGCGTCGTTGCCGTCGTCGAGACCCTGGAGTCCGGCGTCGTCGGCCACCACGCCCAATGCCGAGAACAACCCCGCGGCTCGGCCCGCGGCCACCTCCGCGACCGCCGCCTGCGCATTCATCACCCGAGCGGGACCGAAGGCGCATCCCGCCCCGGCCAGCTCGCTTATCGTCTGCGGCGCCGGTTCCACCACGGTGACCAGAGGCAGCCCTGCCGGGAGTGCGGCGCATTCCGCGAGTTCATCGATGTCGGCCGTGGCCGCGAGGTCACTGGACACGAACACCAGCGGCTTGTTCTGCACGGTGGTGGCATCGCCTGCCGAGACGCCTTGCGGTAGTGCCTGATTGAGCTGGTTGTAGACATCCTCCGAGGTGCGTCCCGAAGCCCCCGGATCGAGCTGTGCCAGCAATTCTCCTGACCACGCCGGGAACAGATCCACTGTGCGGTTGTCCATCTGGTCGAGCAGGCCACCGTAGTCGGCCACCGGATGTTCGTCCGAGACCGCCGCCCCTGCCCCGCGAAGAGCTCCCACATAGATGGCTGTGGCAACTCGACTCGGCGTATCGGCCGTCGACCCCATCACCAGCTCCTGCGGCGCGGGTCCCGGGTCCGAACAACCGGCGACCATCAGCGCGCAGGCCACCACCAGGACCGGCAGACCTCGTCGAATGTGCTGCAGTAGAGCCGAATTCACCCTTGCTTGGCCACCCTGGCAACAGCGTCGGCGACCGCAGGTGCCACTCGGGGGTCCAGCGGGCTCGGCACGATCATCTCTGCGGACAGGTCATCGCCGAGGACCTCGACGATCGCGTCGGCGGCGGCCAACTTCATCTCCTCGGTGATGCGTCGTGCGCCCGCATCGAGCGCTCCACGGAACACTCCGGGGAAGGCCAGCACGTTGTTGATCTGGTTCGGGAAGTCACTGCGGCCCGTGGCGACCACTGCCGCGTACTTGCGTGCTACATCGGGATGGACCTCGGGATCAGGATTGGACAGGGCGAAGATGATCGCGTCGGAGTTCATCGTCGCGAGGGCCTCCTCGGGCACCTTCCCGGCACTCACCCCCAGGAACACATCGGCATCGACGAGGGCGTCCGACAACGATCCGGTCCTGCCGTCGGGGTTGGTGCGCCCGGCCATGTCGACCTTCACGTCGTGCAGGTTGTCGCGGCCACTGTGCACGATGCCCTTGCTGTCGATCACCGTGACGTCGGCGATGCCGTCGGCGAGCAGGATGTTCGCGCAGGCCACGCCGGCGGCGCCGCACCCCGAGATGACGATCTTGAGGGTGCTGCGGTCTTTCTTCAGCAGCTTGGTCGCCGCCTTCAGCGCGGCGAGCACCACGATGGCGGTGCCGTGCTGATCGTCGTGCATGACCGGACAGTCAAGGGCTTCGATCACCCGCTTCTCGATCTCGAAACACCGCGGTGCCGAGATGTCCTCCAGGTTCACCGCACCGAAGGAGTGCCGCAGGCGGATCAGCGTCTCGACGATCTCGTCGGGGTCCTTGGTACTGAGCACCAGGGGGATCGAGTCGAGCCCGGCGAAGTTCTTGAACAGCGCCGACTTGCCCTCCATGACGGGCAGTGAGGCGCTCGGACCGATGTCCCCGAGCCCCAGCACCGCACTGCCGTCGCTGACCACCGCGACGAGGCGATTGGTCCAGGTGTAGCGCCGAGCCAGTTCGGGGTCGGCCGCGATGGCCCGGGACACCTCGGCGACGCCGGGTGTATAGGCGATCGACAGAGCACGCTTGGTGTCGAGCGGCGAGGTGATACTCACGGACAATTTGCCACCCTCATGGCCGGCGAAGATCTCGTCGCGGGTGATTGTCGATGCGTCGGCGTCGGGGGCGGGCAGTTCACTGCCCATCAGGTCAGTCACGCCGATCACGCTACTTCAACCCAAAAGCTCTCACGGCCATACCTGGTAGTCGTGAGGTTGTCTCGGGTGGTCGTGACGTGTTCGCAGCCCGCACTCCACCGATTCGACATCAACCAGCACCGATGATCCAGACGCAATCCCGCCGCCCGGGCCTGCACAGCCGCCGGAATCGGCGGGCGCCACGGTTCCGGGCGTAGCATCCCCCGTGGACTTTCGCCACGCACAGACAAGGGAGGTGCCATGCCGCCACGGCCGCATCTGCGTACCAGCACACCAGGCAAACCCTCCTCCAGGGTGCCCATCCCGCCGTCACGTGCAGTCGTCGACTGTGCGGTGTACGTCGACGGCAAACGCCTACCGGGGCTGCGCACGTTCAGTCACGCCCTCGACGAGGTGCGCTCGACCGGGCGGGGCTACGTGTGGGTGGGTCTGCACTCCCCCGACAGCAGACAGATGGAAGGGGTGGCCAACACATTCGGCCTGCACGAACTGATGGTCGAAGATGCTGTGCAAGCCCATCAGCGGCCGAAACTCGAGCAATACGACAACACGTTGTTCCTGGTACTGAAGACCGTCAAGTACGTTGCCCACGAATCTCTACAGGTGGCGAACGAGGTCGTCGAGACCGGCGAGATCATGGTGATGGCGGGCAACGAGTTCGTGATCACGGTGCGCCACGGTGACCACACAGGGCTTTCGGGGGTTCGCAAGCAACTCGAGGAACTTCCCGAGCGCCTGGCTCTGGGGCCCACCGCGGTGATGCATGCCGTGGCCGACCATGTGGTCGACACCTATGTCGACGTGACCGCCGCGGTCGAGTACGACGTCGATGCGCTCGAAGAGAACGTCTTCTCGCCCGGCCGCCGGATCGAGATCGAACCCGTTTACCTCCTCAAGCGTGAGGTCATGGAGCTGCGACGGGCCGTCGACCCGCTCGACGCGGCACTGCGCCGACTCACCTCGTCCGAGGACAAGTTGATCCCGAAAGAGGTACGGCGCTATTTCCGCGACGTCCAGGACCATCACACCAGCGTCAACGAGCGGATCGCGAGTTATGACGAGGTCCTGACATCGCTGATCGACGCCGCATTGGCCAAGGTCGGTATCCAGCAGAACACCGACATGCGCAAGATCTCGGCATGGGTGGCGATCGCGTCGGTGCCCACGATGATCGCGGGTATCTACGGGATGAACTTCGACAACATCCCGGAACTGCACTGGGAGTACGGCTACTTCGTCGTGCTGACGTTGCTGGCCACGATCTGCGTAGGACTCTGGCGGACGTTCCGCCGCAATCACTGGCTGTGACGATGCGCCGCGGGCGGCGGTCAACCGATGGTGGCGCCCGCCCTGACCGGGTTGTTCACGTCGATCCCCGCTTCGGTCCACGCTGCGCGGAGCGCGTCCACACCTTTGAGCCGGACCCACGCCGCCTCGTTTGCCGTGACGGGGATCGCCCGGAAGAAATGCACGTCTTCGAGGTCACCGGGTATCTCGCACGGCGCGATCTTGTCGTCCTCGAGTACGACGGCTGTGAAGGTCGCCCCTTCCCACAGGGGTTCGCCGAGATCGATCAGCGCATCGGCGGTCAATACCAACCCTTCCACCGCCGGCGCCGCGGCCAGCATCGCGACCGTGCGGTGCAGCCCGAGCAGCTGTGTGGAACGGGCGGAGGCATCGGACAGACGCATCCGGATCACCACCTCCGCGCGGGGTCCCGCGGTCGGATCCACGATCAGCTGGTCCGGTTCCCCCATCGGATGCCGGCTGCAGCCGAGCGAAACGTACGCCACGCTATCGGGCACGATCGAAAAACGAAGGACGTCAATCGATTCGAGCCCGAGGAAGGTGACCGACGCCCGCTGGGGTTCGACGTCGTCGAACATCTCACGCAGGTGCGCCGCCACCCGATCGATCACCGACGACTCCGACTCGCTCACACGCTCAGGGTAATCCCCCTCATCTGACCCGTAATCGCGGTCTTCGGCGCGTCATCACCCGGCCGCGTCTAGGGTCGAAGACGTGGCGCGTGTGCTTTCGGTATCGGACGAGGTCGTCGACAGCCTCTACTACGGGGTTGCCGAGGAGTTGGCGCCCGACCTGATCGTCGCTGCCGGTGACCTGCCCTTCGATTATCTCGAGAAGCTCATGGCCCATTTCGGTGTTCCATGCGTGTTTGTACCCGGCAACCACGACCGGGACCTGTCCGGCTTCAAGAAGACCCGGGCGGGCTGGACCGAGGCCGGGTTGCCGGTCCGCGATCCGGGGCCGGAGGGCGCGGTGAACGCCGACGGCCGCATCGTCACGGTGGCGGGTGTGCGCATCGCCGGACTGGGTGGCTGTATCCGGTACAACGACGGCCCCAATCAGTACCGGGAGGCGACCCAGCGTCAACGGGCCAATCGACTGGCGTTACGCCGCTTCGCCTATCGGATGATGCCTGGGAAGTCGGCTGTCGACATCCTGCTCACGCACAGTCCGGCGCGCGGCATCGGGGACGCCGAAGACGGCCCCCATCGCGGATTCCGCTGTTTCCTCCCGCTGGTCTACCGGTTACGTCCACAGCTCCTGCTCCATGGCCACATCCACCCCCACGGCCAGACCCCGATGGATCACACCATCCTGCTCAAGACGATCCCGGGCAAAACCCTGCGCCGCAGCACACTCTCGCTGAACACCGTCGGCTACTGCCTGCTCGACATCGAGCCCGGAGGAACCGGAATCCGGATACACCGGAGACGCCATGGCGCGTGACACCGGATTCCCCAGCGCCGACGCCGAGAACGACTTCAGCAGGCAACGCAGACGAGCCGAGCTGGCGCGTCTGTCGGCCTGGCTCACCCGACAACCCGCAGACGTCAACACGATCTTGCCGTTCGACGAAGTCGTTGCGGCCCTGGGTAAGACGGGCGAGACATTTCTCGGGCTCACCGTGGTCGAGGTGTCCACGATCGTCGGCAGCGTGGACCGCACCCGCGACTTCGACCGCTACTTCCGGCCCACGTCGGCCCGCGTACGCGAACGCTGGCAGCGCCTTGCCACCGCCCAGCGGCGCGGTGAATCCGTGCCGCCGGTGCAGCTCTACCGCATCGGCGACATGCACTTCGTCATCGACGGGCACCACCGGGTCTCGATCGCGATCTCACGACATCTCACGACCATCGACGCGTACGTGACCGTGATCCACACTCGCATCTCCCCCGAGGGCATCACCGCTCGATCCGATCTTGTCCTCAAAGACCATCGGCGTCTGTTCTTGTCCCGGGTCCCGCTGGAAGGCAAGCAACGCGAAGCCATTTCGTTCGAGGACCCCTTCGACTACGCCGAGTGCGCCGAGAACGTGGAGGCGTGGGGGTTTCGGCTCAGCCAGGAGACCGGCACGTTTCTGAGCCGGGTGGAGGTCGCCCGTCGGTGGTTCGGCGAGGAGTTCCTGCCTGTGGTGCGGATGGCTCGGCGCGCCGAGATACTCCCCGAGGTGACGAGCGACGCCGAGCTCTATCTGTGGCTGGCCTCGGAACGATACCGCTTGGTACGCAAGCACATCTGGGACGAAGCGATCATCGATGAGCTGCGTGAGCATTCTCGTCGAAGGCGTAAGTCGACCTGACCGTACGGCTCACGGCACCTGCGAGCACGCCTACAGCGCAGCGAACCCGGCGGGTTGACCCGCCGGGTTCGGTTGCCGATCGGTTTACTACAGGCTGAGGTTGTGACCGCTCGCCTGGTCGAACACCGACACCTTGGAGGTGTCGTAGAAGAGCTCGGCCTGCTGCCCCTTCCCGATGGTGGACTCCGGTGACAGGCGGGCGATCAGTTGACCGCTACCCATCTGCGCGCCGGCATCCACCGCGATGTCCGCCAGCGCCTTGGCGGACGACTGGCCGCCCTCGACGGTGAAGTGCGCGTAATTGTCCGAGCCCATCGACTCGAGCACGCTGATCTGCACGGTGAAGGTGGCTCCCTTGGACCGCGCCAGCGGGTCCACCAGACGAGCATCTTCGAAGTGTTCCGGCCGGATGCCGATGAGCACCTCACCATTGCTGCGAGCATGTTTGGCGTTCTCCACCACTCGCCGCATATCGCTGACCGCCACCTCACCGATCGCGGTCTCGATGCCGTTCTGGGTGAGGCGCCCTGGCAGGAAGTTCATGGCCGGCGAGCCGATGAATCCGGCGACGAACAGGTTCGACGGCCGGTTGTAGAGCTCCTGTGGAGAACCGATCTGCTGTACCAGGCCGGCGCGCAGGACCACAACCCGGTCGCCGAGGGTCATGGCCTCGGTCTGGTCGTGGGTGACGTAGACCGTGGTGGTGCCGAGACGCTGCTGCAGCTGGGCGATCTCGGTACGGGTCTGCACACGCAGCTTCGCATCGAGGTTCGACAGCGGCTCGTCCATCAGGAACGCCTTGGGAGAGCGCACGATCGCGCGGCCCATGGCCACCCGCTGCCGTTGACCACCGGAGAGGTTGGCCGGCTTGCGGTCGAGGTACTGCCCGAGGTCGAGGATGCGTGCTGCCTCGTCGACCTTCTGCGCGATCTCGGCCTTGGGCATCTTCGCCAGGGTCAGCGGGAACGCGATGTTGTCACGCACCGTCATGTGCGGATACAGCGCGTAGGACTGGAACACCATCGCGATGTCGCGGTCCTTCGGTGCCTTCTCGTTGACCCGTTCGCCGGCGATGCGGAGTTCACCGGAGGAGATGTCCTCCAGACCGGCGATCATGTTGAGGGTGGTGGACTTTCCACAACCCGACGGGCCCACCAAGATGATGAACTCGCCGTCGGCGATGGTGATGTCGACGTCGTTGACGGCCACAGAACCGTCCGGGTACTTCTTGCTCACCTTGTCCAGCACGATTTCGGCCATTGGCTATCCCTTCACGGCGCCGGAGGTCAAACCGGCAACGATACGACGTTGGAACAAGAGGACAAAGATGATGATCGGGATCGTGATGACCACGGCCGCAGCCGCGATGGATCCCGTGGGTTCTTCGAACTGGCTGCTGCCGGTGAAGTTCGCAATCGCCACCGGGGCGGTGATCGAACGCTCCGTCGATGTCAGCGAGATCGCCAGCAACAGGTCGTTCCAGGCGAAGATGAACACGAGGATGGCAGCGGTCACGATGCCCGGTGCGGCCAGTGGCGCGATCACCTTGCGGAAGGCCTGAGCCGGGGTGGCGCCGTCCATCTTCGCGGCCTTCTCGAGCTCCCAAGGGATCTCACGGAAGAACGCGGACAACGTGTATATCGCCAGCGGCAGCGCGAAGGTGATGTACGGGATGATCAGGCCGGCCCAGGTGTCGAAGAGCCCGAGACGCCGCTCGATGTTGAACAACGGCGTCACCAGCGAGATCTGCGGGAACATGGCGATCAGCAGGGCTGCGCCGATCAACGCCTTCTTGCCCGGGAAGTCAAGCCGCGCAACAGCGTAGGCGGCCATCGTGCCCAGGGTCACCGCGATCACCGTGGTGATCAGCCCGATTCCGATCGAGTTGATCAGCGCCGAGGTGAACGCACTGGTGTCGAAGATGCTGGTGTAGTTCTCCCAGGTCCAGGAAGTCGGGATGAACTTGCCGTCCTTGACCGAGCCGGGTGGCTTGAACGACAAGCTGATGATCCACAGCACCGGGATCAGTGCGTAGAGGACAACCAGCAGGTTGATGACGGTCCAGCCGACGCGTCGGCCCATCACAGTGTTCATGGCTCAGTCACCGTCCTTCTGCGTCGGAGCCGGGTGCCGAAGCACCGAACAGCTTGATGAAGACGAAGGCGATGATCGCCACGCACAGGAAGATGAGCACACTGATCGCTGATCCAACTCCTAGGTTGAATGCCTTGAAGAGGTTGTCGTAGCCCAACATCGACACCGAATAGGTGTTGTTGCTACCTCGGGTGAGGATGTAGATGTTGTCGAACACCCGGAACGCGTCCAGGGTGCGGAACAGGAGCGCGACGAGGATCGCCGGCTTCATCAGCGGCAGGATGATCTTCGTCAGGCGTGTCCACGCTCCGGCGCCGTCCATCTGTGCGGCCTTGAGCAGGTCGTCGGGCACCAGCGCCAGGCCGGCCAGGAGGAGCAGCGCCATGAACGGCGTGGTCTTCCAGACCTCGGCCAACACGATCACCGCCAACGAGGGCCACTGCTCTGTCAAAGGCGCTGTGCCGTCGGGCAGCAGGTTGGCCAGGTAGCCGGTGTCCGGCGTCCACGCGTAGTACCACGAGAACGCGGCGACCACGGTGACGATGCCGTAAGGGATCAGCACCAGGGTGCGAATCGCCCCCTTGCCGAACAGGGTTCGGTGCATCACCAGCGCGATGGCCATGCCCAGCACCAGCTCGATCACCACCGAGACCACGGTGATACCCATCGTGACGCTGAAGGCCGTCCACCAGTAACTGTCGCTCAGCACGGTCGCGTAGTTCGAGAACCCGACGAACTCGTCCTGCCCGGGTGCCGACAGGCTTGCCTTCTGCAGACTCAGCCAGAAGGCGTACACGATCGGGTACCCGGTCACCAGGATCATCAGGACCACGGCGGGTGCGATCAGCAGCAACCCCAGCCGGCGTTCGGCGCGCTTTCCCTCGCTCAGCGCCGGCTTCTTCTTACCGGTGCTCTGCGGCGCGTTCTGCGTCTCTATGGTCGCGGTCATGGGATCAGCCCCTCACCCTTGATGGCTTTGTCGACCTGATCGGCGAGCTGGTCGACCAGGGTCTCCGGATCCCAGGCGCCGACCGGGCTGAGCTTGGCCACCAGCAACGTCGAGATTGCTTGATAGACGGGCGATGCCGGACGCAACGCAGCGTTCTCGCTCTCGAGCTGCGTCTTGATCTGTTGCCCCATCGGGTACGCGGCCTGGAAGTCCGGGTCGTCGTAGATCGCCGCCAACGTGGGCGGGGTACCACCACTGATGGAGTACAGCTTCTGCGACTCCTCGTTGGTCATGCACTCGGCAGCCTTGAACGCGAGATCCTTCTGCTCCGAGGTGTCGGCGACCGCGATGTTCACGCCGCCGAGTGTCACCTTGGAGGGAACCTCCGGAAGGACACCCGGGTACCTGGCGAAGTCGAACTTGGTGCGCACCACGTCGTTCACAGGTGCGAGTTCGTTGTCCGGCGGCGGGTTGTCGGGATCGGCGAACAAGGGGCCGAACTCCTGCTTCACCTCGGGCAGGAACACCACATCACCGGCTCCGGCGTTGGACCGCATCGAGGGAAACACGAACGGCCAGTTGACCTCGAAGGTCGCCTTACCCGATTCCATGCCCAGGCGGGCCGAGGACTCATCGCTGTTGGTGATGGACGGGTCGGCACCGGGCGCGGTCGCGACCGCCTTCAGGGTCTGCAGTGCCTTCACCGTGGCCGCGCGATGTTCCGGGGTGTCGTTGAGCGTCTGCTTGTTCGGATCATTCGGGTCGACGACCTGGCCCCCGGCACTGGAGAGCACCGAGTTGAACCAGACCATCAAACCCTCGTATTGCTTGCCCTGGACCATGATGTAGCTCGGTCCACCGGCCTTGCGGATGATCTCGTTGTCCGCCAGCATCTCGTCCCACGTGACCGGCGGCGTGTCCTTGTTGAGGAACTGCTGCAGCACATCGGGTCGGTACCAGAGGAGCTGGGTGTTGGTCCAGGTGGGAATGGCGTAGAGGCGCTTGGCCTCGTCGTCGTCGGTCTTCCAGACAGCGGTTTCGTATGGCCCACCGAGGGTGTCGGCCTTGATGCGTGCGGCCAACTCGTCAGGAACCGGCTCGATCCAGCCCGCGTCGGCGAACTCGGCGGTCCACACCACGTCCATGCCCATCAGGTCGAGGCCGTGGTCGTTGCCCGCGAGCCGTCGTGCCAATTGCAGACGCTGATCGTCGGCTGCCTTGGGCAGCGCGAACGTGTTGATCTTGTACTCGCCTTTGGAATTCGCCGCGCAGGTCTCGGCGGCCTGCTTGATGAACGATGCACCATCGGCGGGTGCATACACGTTGAGCGTGCCCGGGGTGGAACCCGAACTGCATGCGCTGAGCACCGGCAGCGCCACAGCCACTGCAGCACAAGATATTCCGAGCTTCTTCCAGGCGGCGACCTTCTTGGGACCACCGATTGTCTTGGCTCTTGCGGATTTGTCGTCCACCGCGGGTGGATCACCGTTGCACTGCACGCAGCCTCCTCGATGAGTCGCCGGTGCGCGCAGAGATCTCGGCGCACACCATTGATTGCCTGCGACGTACGTTATAGGCGTTAAATAGTGACACGCAACACAATCGGCATGATCGTGCCAACTCGAGACCAAATCGTTGACTGCTGAAAGGCCCTGACCTGCGCCGGGCGGGGCAGCTACGGCTGCAGGCGACTCAACATGTCGCGGGCGCGTTCGGCACTGCGCGGATCGCACAACACGTCGTACCGTCCGGCGACCAGCTGCATCGTCGAGGAGAAGTCACGCTGTCCGCGCGTGGCCGCATAGGGAATAGAGGTGGACACCACGCCGAAGACGATGCCGCCGACGAGCCCGAAGAGCAGCGGCACCAACGGATTGGTGTCCACCACGATGCCGACGAGCAGTCCGAAGAACAGCCCCAGCCAGGCGCCGGACACCACACCTCCGCCGATCACCTTGCCCCATGTCAACCGGCCGAGAACGCGCTCGACCTGCATCAGGTCCACACCCACGATGGTGACGTCCTGCACGGCGAAGTTCTCGTCCGAGAGGTAGTCGACGGCACGCTGCGCCTCGGCATAGGTGGTGTACGACCCGATCGGCCAGCCCTTGGGCGGCGTGGGCAGGCCGGGCCCCGGCGCGGGTTTCATCGGATTGCTCATGTCTTCACTCCTTGTTCGAACGCTCGATTCGATTCGGTCGTCAGACGTCCACTGGCGACGGTGAACGGGACATGCCCGCAGCGCGGCCCTTGCCGGCAATCACCTCGGCCATCTTCCTGCTCGCCTCATCGATCATCTCACCGCGGAACCGGACGGCGCCGCGTTCGCCACCTTCGGCGGTAGCCGCGTGTGCATATGCGTCGAGCAATTCCTCGGCGTCGTCGTAGTCGGCCTGCCGCGGGCGGAACACCTCGTTTGCCACATCGATCTGGCTCGGGTGCACCACCCACTTGCCGTCGTAACCGAGCGCCCCCGAGGACTCGGCGACTGTCCTAAAACCCGCTGCGTCATCGATTTTCAGGTAGGGACCGTCGATCGCTTGCAGACCGTGAGTTCGTGCGGCGACGAGGATCGTCATCAACACGTGGTGATGCGCATCGCCTTTCAGGTACCCCTGGGGCTGTTCACCGACGGCCAGCGACCGCATGCCGAGGCTGGCCATCATGTCGGCGGGTCCCAGGACCAACGAGCGCAACCGCGGACTGGCCGAAGCGATCTCGTTGATGCATGTCAGTCCCGCGGCGTTCTCGATCTGGGCCTGGATCCCGATCTTCCCCACCGGCAGACCACAGCCCGACTCGAGTTGACCCAGCATCAGGTCGAGTGCGGTGACCTGCGCAGCCGAGGTGACCTTCGGCAGCAGGATGGAGTCGAGGTGAGCGCCGGCGCCCTTGACCACGGTGACCACGTCGTCGACGGTCCACGGTGTGGTCCAGTCGTTGACCCGGACCACCCGCTGTTGCCCGGACCAGTCCGCCGCGCCCAGCGCCGCGATGACCGAGGCCCGTGCGGCCTCTTTCACCGAGGGGGCCACTGCGTCCTCCAGGTCGAGGAAGACCTCGTCTGCCGGCAGCCCCCGCGCCTTGGTCAGCATCTTCGGACTGCTGGCGGGTACGGCCAGCACCGACCGTCGGATCGCGGTGTCATCAGCTGGCATGGGACTCCTTTGTCGTCGACCGGGGCTCGCGACCACTACCCTTACAGCCATGGCAGCGGTGAGCAAGGCGTTCGTGGCCAGGCTGGCCGGTCTGGCGGTACTCGGCCCCGATGGTGAATCCATCGGCCGTGTCCGAGATGTGGTGGTGTCGATCCGATTCGGAACCGGCCAACCCCGGGTTCTGGGCTTGGCGGTGGAACTGACCACCCGTCGGCGCATCTTCGTTCCGATGTTGCGCGTCACGGCAATCGAGCCCACATCTGTGACGCTCAACACCGGAACGGTCAGTCTGCGGCGCCTCATCCTGCGTCCCGGCGAGGCACTGGTCCTCGGCCAGATCGTGGAATCGCGTGTGCAAGTGGATGATCCGGACCTCGAGCACCTTCGTGGTCACGACCTCACGGTGGTCGATCTGGCGATCGAACGTCGCCGCACCCGCGACTGGGTGATCTCCCGGGTCGCGGTTCGCGGTGCGCGGTCGCGGCTCGGTCGACGCGGGGAAACCCATGTCGTGGAATGGAATCACGTACTCGGACTCACCCAGAGCGCGCTGTCGCTGCCGGGTCAGGGCGTCACCCAGATCCTGTCGCAGTTCGACGGCATGCGGGCTGCAGACGTCGCCCACGCACTCCGGGAACTCCCGTCGAAACGTCGCCAGGAGATCGCGTCGGCCTTCGACGACGAACGGCTGGCCGACGTGGTGCAGGAGTTGCCCACCGACGACCAGACGGACCTGCTCGGGCACATGGAGGTCGAACGGGCCGCAGACGTACTCGAGGCGATGGACCCCGACGACGCCGCCGACCTGCTCGGTGAACTCCCCGATTCCGAGGCCGAGGCGCTGTTGCAGTTGATGGATCCCCAGGAATCCGAGCCGGTTCGTCGCCTCATGTTGCATTCACCCGACACCGCCGGCGGCCTGATGACCACCGAGCCGTTGGTGGTCACCGCCTCGACCACCATCGCCGAAGCCCTGGCCCGGGCGCGCAATCCAGACCTCACCCCGGCGTCGGCCTCGCTCACCTTCGTGGTGCGACCACCAACCGCCACCCCGACAGGAAAGTACCTCGGCTGCGTGCACATCCAGGCCCTGCTTCGCGAACCGCCGGCCAACCTCGTCGGCGGCATCATCGACGACAGGTTGCCCCATCTGGGCTCTGAGGATTCCCTCGAGAAGGTGACCCGGTATTTCGCCACCTACAACCTCGTGTGCGGTCCGGTCATCGACGACGACGGCCATCTGCTTGGCGCGGTGACCGTCGACGACCTCCTCGACCACCTCCTGCCCGAGGATTGGCGGGAAACCGAGGGTGAGGACGAGCTGACCACGGAGGGGCCACGATGACGGGGCCCATGGACCGCGACCGCGCTGCGTCCGGCCGGGCCGAGCGCCAATCGTCGCGGTCGGCCCGCCGTCTCGACACGCCCACCGAAACCCGCCGGTGGATGCCGAAACTGAACCTCGACAGCGATCTTGTCGGCGTCTACAGCGAACGCATCGCCCGCTTCCTCGGCACCGGCCGGTACCTCGCCATCCAGACCGCCCTGGTGATCGTGTGGATCTTCCTCAACCTCGCCGTGATCAGCCTGCAGTGGGATCCCTACCCGTTCATCCTGCTCAACCTGGCGTTCTCGACCCAGGCGGCCTACGCCGCGCCGCTGATCCTGCTGGCCCAGAATCGGCAGGAGAACCGGGACAAGGTCTCACTCGAAGAGGACCGGATGCGGGCCGAACAGACGAAGGCGGACACCGAGTTCCTGGCGCGGGAGCTGGCCGCGGTACGCCTGGCCGTCGGCGACACCGTCTCCCGCGACTACCTGCGCCGCGAGCTCGACGACCTGCTGACCGAACTCACCGAGCGGATCCTCGGCGACCAACGCAAACGTGACGAGCCCAAGAAGGGTGACGACCGCAAACGCGGAGACAAGAAGCGCGAAGACGGGAGCTGACCCCCTTTCCCTCGACGGGTCCACTCCTGACGGTGACCCTCCCGACCCCTCCCGACCCCACCGAGCCCGCCGGCGACTGCGCGCCGATCCGGTCAATAAGTATGGTTCGCCCGCGAGCATCGATAACGAATATGTATCGTGGGTCACAATCAGTTCGTGATGTTCGGGGTCGGGGAGTCAACAGGAGTGCCGAAAGTGCGCTGGGGTCGTTCGGGCAAGGGCGGGAACCAAGGAACAGAGCCGTCGAAGCATGTTTTCGACCTCTCCTCTGTCCGGTGGGGACGCGTTCAGCTGCTCACCGGGTGTGCTGTCATCGGAGTGGGATTGATGGCCGCGGTCAGCTCGAGCGCGCACATCGGACCCGCGCCCGCCCTCACCGTCGTATCGGCGGATCAGACGGTCGCGGCGGCCGCCCCGGAGATCCTTCCCATCCCGGCCCGGCCAGAACTCGAGTTCCGTCCCCCGGCGGTCAGTCCGGCGCTTCCCGCGATGCCGGATCCGTTGGCCGTCCCCCGGATGAGGGCGGCAGCACTTCCCGACGGACCCCTGGGTATCCCCGGCATCGTCTTGCAGGCCTACAAGCTGGCCGAACAGCGGGTCGGCGCCGAGTCGCCCCAGTGCAAACTGCCTTGGTTCCTGCTCGCAGGCATCGGCCGTATCGAGTCGGGGCATGCCGGTAACGGCAATGTCGACAGCTCGGGAACCACGTTGACGCCGATCGCAGGACCCATCTTGAACGGCACCCTCGCCGGTAACGAGGTGATCGTCGACTCCGACGGAGGACGTCTCGACGGCGACGCCGGCCACGACCGGGCCATGGGACCCATGCAGTTCATCCCCTCCACCTGGGCCTCGTGGGGCAGCGACGCAAACGGTGACGGCAAGTCCGACCCGAACAACATCTTCGACGCCACCTACTCGGCAGGCCGTTATCTCTGTGCCGGAGTCACCGACATCATGGCCGAGAAGACCAAGGTCAGCGCAGTCATGCGCTACAACCACTCCGCCGAGTACGCGGCCAACGTGCTGGCGTGGGCGGCCGGTTACGCAACGGGCGTCACCCCCACCGACACCGGTCCCCTGCCCGCGCCGACGTCGGGTTCGTCGACCCCACCGAGCACGTCGTCGTCCAGTTCGCCGAGCAGCAGTGCTCCGCCGAGTGAGAGCCCGTCGTCGTCCAAACCCTCCGCCACCACGCCCACACCCTGCCCGATCATCTGCCTGCCGTCGATCGTGCTGCCCACGCTCCCGCCACCACCGCCGCCGGCGCGATAGCACGCCCGCGCTCGCAGTGGCAGCCCGTGGGGGCGGGGGGTTGATGCGCGCGTAAACTCGGGGCCGATGACACAAGCAACGTTGCCGACCGAATCATCGATTCGCGCCGCGCTGGCCAAGGTGAACGACCCCGAGATCGGTAAACCGATCACCGAACTCGGCATGGTCAAATCCATCACCGTCGCCGACGACTCCAGTGTGGGTATCGGTATCTACCTCACCACCTCGGGTTGCCCGCTGCGCACCGAGATCACCGAACGGGTCACCGCGGCGGCGGCCGACGTGCCGGGGGTCGGATCGGTGTCGGTGGAGCTCGATGTGATGAACGACGAGCAACGCACCGAACTCCGCAAGAGTTTGCGCGGTGATCGCGCCGAACCCGTCATCCCCTTCGCCCAGCCGAGCTCACTCACCCGGGTCTACGCGGTCGCCTCGGGCAAGGGTGGTGTCGGCAAGTCCAGCGTCACGGTGAATCTTGCTGCCGCCCTTGCTGATCGGGGCCTCAAGGTGGGCGTGCTCGACGCTGACATCTACGGCCATTCGGTGCCACGGATGCTCGGCAACGACGCAAAACCCACCCAGGTCGAGAAGATGATCATGCCGCCGATGAGTCATGGCGTGAAATTCATCTCGATCGCCCAGTTCACCAGTGGCAACACCCCCGTCGTCTGGCGCGGACCGATGTTGCACCGTGCTCTGCAACAGTTCCTCGCCGACGTCTTCTGGGGCGATCTGGACATCCTGCTCCTCGACCTGCCGCCCGGCACCGGCGATGTGGCCATCTCGGTGGCGCAGCTCATCCCCGGCGCCGAGATCCTGGTGGTCACCACCCCGCAGCAGGCAGCAGCCGAGGTGGCCGAACGCGCCGGCGCCATCGCATTGCAGACCCGCCAGAAGATCATGGGTGTCGTGGAGAACATGTCGTGGATGGAACTCCCCGACGGTAGCCGGATCGAGCCCTTCGGTTCCGGCGGTGGAGCCCGGGTGTCCGAGCGTCTGACCATCGCCGTCGGCGCGGAGGTACCCCTCCTCGGCCAGATCCCGCTCGACCCGGCTCTGCGCGAGGGCGGAGACGCGGGAGTCCCGTTGGTCCTCTCGTCGCCTGATTCCGCTGCCGGCGCAGCACTACGTCAAGTGGCCGATCGCCTGGCCATCCGCAAGCGGGGACTGGCCGGGATGAACCTCGGGATCGACACCACTCGGCGCAACTGAGCACTCACCGCGGGGTTCAGCGGTCCAGCAACGCCTCGACGCCGTCGATGATCCGGGCGAGCCCGAACTCGAACGACCGCTCCGGGCTACCGATGGACTGGTATTCCGCGCCCACTGCCGTACCGACCCGGCCGGACACCGGGTAGTCGTCTCCGTCCATCAATCGGGCGAGCACGGGCGCGTTGATCTCCCACCACCGTTCGTCTGACATCCCGGACTCGGTACGCGCCCGGGCAGCTTCGATCGACGAGCGGGCAGCGCTCTCGGTGAAGCCTGCGATGACCGCGAGCGTCGCATCCATCTCCAGGTCGTCCAGACCGATCCCTTCGATGGCCGCGAGCTGCCATTCGTACCGCGCCGATGCGTGGGGTCCGATCCAGGGGCGGCTCTTCTGCACGTGCAGCAACCACGGGTGCCGGTGATACTCGTCCCATAGCTGCCGTGCGATCACGGTCATCCGTTCGCGCAGGTCACCCCGGTGCGGTAGATACTCGACCTCCCCGGCCACCTCGTCCACCATCAGCCCGATGAGCTCGGACTTGCCCGGCACGTACGTGTACACCGACATCACGCCGAGGCCGAGGCGTTCGGCCACCTTGCGCATGGAGAACGCGGCCAACCCTTCCTCGTCCGCGGTCGCGATCCCGGCGGCGACCACCTCGTCGACACTGACCCTTTGCCGAGGGCCGCGCGTCCCCTGCGGCTCCCCCACCTTCGACCGCCACAGCAGAGTCAGGGTCCGGTCGACGTTCGGTGGTTGTTCGGCTGCGTCTTCCATCCGCCCACACTATCCCCGTGTGGTGTACGGTGAACTTTCGCACTCAACCTCGTACAGCATACGAAGTAAGGATCCGATGACGTCACCTCCCTCGATTTCAGCGATCGGCCTCCACAAGCGCTATGGCGACACCCGCGCCCTCGACGGCTTCGACCTCACCGTGGAGGCCGGCACCATCCACGGCCTGCTCGGTCCCAACGGGGCCGGCAAGAGCACGGCCGTGCGGGCCCTGGCCACCCTCATCGACCTGGACGCCGGAGTCGCCACGGTGGCCGGCCACGACGTCGGCGGCGGGGCCCGATCGGTCAGACACGCGATCGGCCTGGTCGGGCAGAACGCGGCCGTCGACGAACTGCTCACCGGACGCCAGAACCTGGTGATGTTCGGCCGCCTCTTCGGGCTCACCAAGAACAGGGCGGGCGCGCGGGCCGACGAGTTGCTCGACGGCTTCGGCCTGACCGATGCCGCAGGACGGTCGGTCTCCAGCTACTCCGGCGGGATGCGGCGACGCCTCGACATCGCGGCAGGACTGGTGCTGACGCCTGCCGTCCTGTTTCTCGACGAACCGACCACCGGCCTGGACCCTCGCGGACGAAATGACGTGTGGCGCACCGTCCGTGAGGTCGCCGCAGCAGGAACCACGGTGCTGCTCACCACTCAGTATCTCGACGAGGCCGACCAATTGGCCGCCCGTATCTCGGTGATGAATCACGGGCGTGTGATCGCCGAAGGCTCTCCTGACGAACTCAAGCGCCGCATCGGCGGCGACCGGGTGACCGTGACCGTGACCGCCGACGACTCGCTCGACCAGCTCACCTCTGGCCTGGCCGACGCCGTCGGAAGCCCCGCAACCTCGGTCGACGCGCACACCCACTCGGCGACGTTCGAGATCGACTCCGCGGTCATCGGTTTGGCCACGGTGGTGCATGCGCTCGAGGCCGCGAACATCACACCCATCGACCTGACACTGCGCCGACCCACACTCGACGAGGTGTTCCTGCATCTCACCGGCACCGGCACCGGAACCGAAGAGGGACACCACAGCGCTACGGAACCACCCCAAAGACCCACGAAAGCAACGAATCTCACCGGAGGTGACAAATGACATCGACGCAGCCCATCGCCACCACGCCGGCACTGTTCACGCACGCCTGGGTCATCACCCGACGAAACCTCGCCCACTGGGTCAAAGACCCGTGGACCCCGGTCTTCGGCCTGATGTTCTCCGTCATGCTCTTGCTGATCTTCGGGTTTCTGTTCGGCGGCGCAATCGAGATCCCGGGCACCGGGGGGTCCGACCGCGGTGACTACATCGACTTCCTGCTGCCCGGCATGCTGACCATGACAATGATGTTCGGTGTCGAGTCCACCACCTCGGCCATGTCCGCGGATGCCCGGAAAGGGATCACGGACAGGTTCCGATCGATGCCGATCAGCAGTTCTGCGGTCTCACTCGGGCGCGTCGGCGGCGACATGATCAACTCGGTCGTCGAGCTTGCCGTCCTGGTCGTCGGAGGTCTGCTCATCGGGTGGACAATCGGTGCCGGAGTCGGGTCTGCCCTTGCCGCCATCGCATTGCTGTTGCTCCTGCGTTTCGCACTGCTGTGGGTGGGCATCTTCCTCGGCCTCACCTTTCACGGCAGCGCTGCGACGTCTGCCGTTCAGGTCCTGGTCTGGCCGGTGGGGTTCTTGTCGACCGCGGTGGTGTCCGCAGAGACGATGCCGGGCTGGCTGGGAGCGATCGCGGCGTGGAATCCCATCTCTGCCACCGCAACCGCCGTTCGCGACCTGTGCGGGAATCCGACAGGACTCACCGAGGGGCCGTTGACCGAGTGGGCCATCCCGCTCGCTGTGGGTTGGCCACTGCTGATCAGTGCGGTGTTCATCGCTCTGTCGGCGCGGTCGTACCGGCGCCTGCGCACCTGACCGGGAACGAGCTGACTCAGGTGGCGTCCCAGCGCTCGATGCCTGAGGGCGCCGGGGCGGCCGTGTTGGCACCGGGTGACGTCGTGGAGGTGCCTGCGCCCAGAGCCTCGGGCTTCGACGGCTCGCTATCTGCCTTGTTCAGCGAGATCACCTGAGAGTTCTCGTCTGTGGTCGGCAGAGGCTGGGAGACCGGTTTGATCTTGGCGTCGCCGGAATCGAACTTCCCTGTGAAGAAGGAATCATCGCCGTCGAGGAGATGCTTGGTGATCACCGATCGGGGGGTCATACCGCGCAGCTCGTTCAGGTCGGACAGCGGTTTGCGCAGATCATCGAACTCGGGGCCGAGGTCTTCCTTGAGCTGCGCGGTGGCCCCGGTGGCGTAGTCACGAACCTGACGCACCGACTTCATCGCCCAGGTCACCGCACCCGGAAGACGCTCGGGCCCGAGGATCACCAAGCCGGCGATCATCAAGATCGCGATCTCACCCCAACCAACACTGCTGAACACCGTTCCAGGTTACTGGCCTCGGCGGCTCTGTCGAATCGAACGGGCTGCCAAGTCGCTGTGGGCGGTCGGCAGCAGCGCAGCCGGGTCTAGTCCGCGGCGGGTGTGATGGTGCCGTCGAAGGTACGTCCGTCGCGCCAGTACTGGAACGGCACCGGTGTGCCGATCTCCGACGTACGGACGGCCACGGTCAGCTCATCGGCATCCTCGATGACACGATCGCCGAACTTGGTGATGACGTCGCCCTCGCGGATACCGGCCGCCGCGGCAGGTGATGCCTCCACGACGTTGCGCACCTGCGCTCCGAGCACCCTGTCATTACGAACCGAACTGGCGTTGACACCGATCTGCGCGTGCACCACTCGGCCGTCCTTGATCAGGGACTGCGCGACGGGGAGGAACTCGTTGACCGGAATGGCGAAGCCCAGGCCGATCGATCCGCCGCCCGGGGCCAGACCAGCAGTGTTGATGCCAATCACCCGGCCCTGGTCATCGACCAAGGGCCCGCCCGAGTTACCCGGGTTGATCGCGGCATCGGTCTGGATGGCATCGATGACCGCGTCGGTGTCGGACGTCTCGTCGGGCCGCAGGGGTACCGCCCGGTTGGTGGCACTGATGATCCCGCTGGTGACCGTGCGATCGAGTCCCAGCGGCGCGCCGAACGCCACCACCTCTTCGCCGATCTGAAGTTTGTCCGAGTCGCCTAGTGTGGCAACAGTCAAGTTGTCGACCCCGTCGACCTTGAGCACGGCGAGGTCGGTGCGGATGTCGCGTCCCACGATGCGGGCGGGGACGCGGGTGCGGTCGGAGAAGACCACCTCGAGCTTCGCGCTGCGGTCGTTCGCCGCCATGGAGATCACGTGGTTGTTCGTGACGATGTAGCCGGCCTTGTCGATCACCACGCCTGATCCGGTTCCCCCGCCGTTCGGCAAGCGGACATCAACCATCACCACCGCTTTTTCGACTGCTTCGGCGACACGGGCGACCTGACTACGTGGTTCGTCTTCGTTGTCGTCATCGCTGCCCGAGAGGCTGACTGTATTGGAGTGAAGGGGTTCGGTGACCTCCGCGGTGACCCGGCCGACCACACCACCGATCACACCGACCACCAGCGCGATCACGGCGAGCACGGACAGCGCCCGCCAGCTGACCTTGCGGTCGAAGAGCACTTCGCGGACCCCGAGTTTGCGTCCGGGCACCGTGGGTTCGGCAGGCGGTGGGGTGTCCACAGCAGGCGAACTCAGTTGCGCCGGGGCGTCCGGGTCCCGCCAGGGGTCGGGTGTGGACTCGGGTTCCTCTGATTCCCCGAAGCGGGAATCCGGGTCGCGTTGCAGGGTGCCGGCACCCTCGGGCCGAGAGAAGGCCTCGCGCAACACCGGGTCGGGGTTGGCAACCACAGGCTGCTGGGGACGACTCCGGGCGTACTCCGGGGCAGCGAAGGCCCCTGTGACCCCTTCGGGCCTACCGAAGACAGCGGCTGTTCGCTCGGGAACAGGAGGATGATCGTTGGGCCGGGGCGCGAGTCGAGGTGCCTGACCGACTGTGCCGGCGGCAGGCGGAGCCGTGTAGGGATTCGATGATGGCGTGGAGCCGTGCTTGTCGGTCTCGGTCATCGGCCCGCCCGTGTCACCGGTGTCATGAAAAACTCGAACCCCTCGCTTGCGGCTGATCGCTGGAGGACCACTCCGGCGGCGCCGGTGAGATCCTCACCGAGGCTACCTGGCACAGTCGCTAACGATCGCGTCGCCGCTGACCGCGATGAACGGGGAATCCGGGTGCGTCGAGGTGGGAATCAGCCTTGGCCTGCGTACCGGCATCACCTGCCGCGCGGAGGTCGATCTCCCGGGTCGGGATCTGATTGAGTTCGCCGAGCAGGCGCGCGGGCATCGGGATCTCGCCCGAGCGCCGGAGCGCCGACCGTGCGGCGCTCTGCGCCTCGACCTCGGCACGGCACTGAGCACACATCTCGAGATGCTGAGACGCTCGCATGTAGGCGTTCATCCGCAATTCACCGTCGACGTAAGCAGCGACAGCCTCGGTCGCGAGGTGTTCGGTCGACAGAAACTTGCGCCCACCCTGCGTGCCGGGCGCCCGATAGTTCTTGTTGGTGGTGACCATCGCCGAGGTCGGTAACCACCCCAGGACGCGGCGCCGATTGCGCATGCCCCTTGACTCGTCTCGCTCGTCGACCGTCTCGTCGGCGGGGTCGTCGGGTGTGTGGTCGCTCATCACGATCGCCCCTTCCGCTGCCGTCTACTCGATGCTGCCCGGACTCGACTCTACGGACTCGACTGTACGGACTGCGGCCATTCCACGCCGCACGAAACCCATCGAAACGGACGGATTTCCTGGAAGAAGAACGGTCAGCGCGGCGGCGGAGTTCCCTTCAACGCGCCCGATGTCCGGCGACGGCGCTCAGAAATCGTGAGCGAGGACCGATCGACCGGAGTGGTGGCCGCTGGCCGCGAGGTTGTCTCGGATGGCTTGGCGACCTCGGTGGATCCGGCTACGGACAGTTCCGAGTTTGACTCCGAGCGTCGTGGCGATCTCCTCGTACGACAATCCTTCGATGTCGCAGAGGACCACCGCTGCACGGAACTCCGGGGCCAACGAATCGAGGGCCGTCTGGAGGTCGGGGTCGAGGTTCGCGTCGTGGAAGATCTGCTCGGGATTGGGGTCGTTGCCCGGCACGCGCTCGTAGTCCTCGGGCAATGCCTCCATGCGGATCTTGTTGCGGCGACGCACCATATCCAGGAACAGGTTGGTGGTGATGCGGTGCAGCCAGCCCTCGAACGTCCCGGCCCGGTAACTGGACAGCGATCGGAACACCCGGATGAATGTCTCCTGGGTGAGGTCTTCGGCGTCGTGCTGATTACCGGAAAGCCGGTAGGCGAGGCGGTACACGCGGTCGGCATGTTCACGAACCAGGTCGTCCCACGCGGGCATCAGAGCCGTGTCACCGGTTGCATCGAACCGTGCCGTCCCGGACCCGGGCACCACCGCATCGACCGCGTCTTCCCGGGCGAGATCCAACTCGCCCACAACAGCGTCGGTCCCGGTGTTCTCGGCGTCTCGGTTGACATCAGCCACGGCCAGCTCCACTTTCTCCGCGGACCGTCGCTGGACGGTCATTGGTTCGCACCCTTTTAGCTGATTCGCTGAAGTATTCATACCCAGTTCGGTCAACATCAAAGCCTGCCTCGTTGTTCCCCTATGACCTTGTCCGACGGGGGTGTGTGGGCACTATGAACGGGCTGAGTGTTACCTGAGAGTGTGGCGGCCCTCGCTGCGGCAGAATCGCTGCTCAGCGCGCCTGCGACCCTATCGATGACCCCGGAGCTAACCTCGACCCTGTGTCCGACCACAGCTCCCCCGCCGATCCAGATGCGACCGCCCCGTCCGGGGCGTCCGGTCCCGCCATCGACCCGGCCGTGCTGAGCCGCTACGCCGAAGCCGCGATCGTCGAAGACGAGGCACTGCGCCTCGCCCGTGAGCGTTCCGACGAGTTGGGTGCGCCGGCGATCACCCCCGCAGTCGGAGCAACCCTGTCGCTGCTAGCGCGATTGGTCGACGCGAAAGCGGTTGTCGAGGTGGGTACCGGCGCAGGTATCAGCGGGCTGTGGTTGCTCAACGGCATGCGGACCGATGGCGTCCTGACCACCATCGACGCCGAGGCCGAGTACCACCGGGCAGCGAGACTTGCCTTCACCACCGCCGGGATCAGTCCGTCGCGGACCCGGTTGATCAACGGTCGGGCAGCCGAGGTGCTCCCCCGCCTCGCCGACGCGAGCTACGACCTGGTGTTCGTCGACGGCGCGGTGACCGATCAACCCCGCTATGTCGCCGAGGGCCTGCGTCTGCTGCGGGGAGGAGGGATTCTCATCGTGCACAACGCGTCGGCCGACGGCACGGTCACAGATCCTGCCAGCACCGACCCCGCGGCCCAGGCCGCGCGTGAAGGCGCCTTGCTGATCGCCGACGACGACTCACTGCTCCCGGTGGTGATCCCGCTCGGCCGGGGCCTGCTCGCAGCGGCCAAGGCACGCACGGACCTCGGCTGAGCGGACTGACCCACCTGCCGAGGGTTCGCGTGAGGCCGAGTCAGTCGGCGCTGGGCGCCATCGCGGTCAACTCGGGATACTTCGGTGCGATGGTGTCGCCGGTGGAGACCCCACGGAGTCGACGACCGACCCATGGGATCGCGTACTCGACTGTCCACTGACGACCCTCGCGGCGCCGCTGGGTCGGCGAAACCAATTGTGCCGGACCGAAATCCACCGGAACCAGATCGTGTTCGATGCCCAGCGCCCGCAGCACCTCGATCGCCATGTAGACGTGGCCGGCCGACGACATGTGCATCCGGTCGAACTCCCACATGCGACGCTCGCGGAAGATCCGCATCCGCCAGAAGTCGACGAGCACGAGGTTGCGCTCCTCCACGACCTCGCGCAGCAACTCGTTGTAGACGGCGAACCGGCCGCGCAGTGCGCCGAAGACGGATTTCCCGCCGGTGTCGTACGCGGTGAAAGCGATCACGGTCGCGCCTGCGTCCTGGAGCCGGCCGACCGCCGCGTCGTACGACTCGATCAACGCGTCGATGTCGACGCTGGGACGAAGCAGATCGTTGGCCCCTGCGCAGATGGTCGCCAGGTCCGGTTTCATCGCCAGGGCGGGCTCGAGTTGTTCACCGAGTACCGCGGGCAGCAGCCGTCCGCGGATCGCCAGATTCGCGTACCGGAACTCGGGGTCCTCCCTGGCCATCACCTCCGCGACCCGATCGGCCCAGCCGCGCACCCCGTTCGGGCAACGGGGTTCGACGTCTCCCACGCCCTCGGCGAACGAATCTCCTATGGCGACAAAGCGTTTGAAGCTGGGAGACGTCTCAGACATCGGTCGAGAACCTCAGGCCACCGTCGGGGATGGTCACACCAGGCCACACACGCGCGCCACGGAGCAACTCACAGCGCGCTCCGATGTCGGCGCCGTCACCGATCACACCGTCGCGGACGAGGGCTCGGGGTCCGATGCGCGCGCCGAAGCCGATGATGCTGCGTTCGATCACCGCGCCGGCCTCCACGACGGCTCCGTCGAAGATCACGGCGCCGTCGAGACGGGCGCCCGCGCCGATCTCCGCACCGCGCCCGACCACTGTGCCGCCGATCAGAAGTGCACCCGGCCCCACGCCGGCGCCTTCGTGCACCAACGATTCGCCGCGCGGACCGGTGAGTGCCGGCGAAGGCGCGATCCCGCGGACGAGGTCGGCCGAGCCACGCACGAAGTCCTCGGGAGTTCCCATGTCGCGCCAGTAACCGGAGTCGACGTGGCCCTGGACATGATGGTCGTCGGCGAGGAGTTGTGGAAACACCTCGCGCTCCACCGATACCGGCCGATCGTCCGGGATGGACTCGATGACCGACCGCTTGAAGACGTAGCAGCCCGCGTTGATCTGGTCCGTCGGGGGATCCTGGGTCTTCTCGAGGAAGGCGGTCACCCGGCCGGTGTCGTCGGTCGGCACACACCCGAAGGCACGTGGGTCGCCCACCCGGACCAGATGCAGGGTCACCTCCGCCCCGGAGGTCTGGTGGGTGTCGAGAACCGCTCGGACGTCGGTGCCGCACAACACATCTCCGTTGAACACGAGGATGTTCTCCGCGGTCAGCTCGGACAGCACGTTCCGGATGCCGCCGCCGGTACCGAGGGGCTCGGACTCGTGGACGTACGTGATGGACAACCCCATCTTCGATCCGTCACCGAAATACTGTTCGAACACCTGGGATTTGAACGATGTGCCGAGCACGATCTTGGTGATCCCCGCCGCGCTGATCCGCGCGAGGAGGTGGGTGAGGAACGGCAGTCCCGCGGTCGGGAGCATCGGCTTGGGGGCAGACAGGGTGAGTGGTCGCAAGCGGGTTCCCTTGCCGCCCACCAAGATCACCGCCTGGACGTCGCTGTGCCGCGCCGGGTCGTCGTTGGTCGTCTGAGCGGTGTCGATGGTGGTCACGGAGTACCTTTCGCCGATCCGGTTGGGGACTTCTCACGTCGTTGAGCTCGTTTGGCCGCAGCCACGACAACCGCCGAGCGCGCGCCGAGACCGGCGCGCAGTGCGAGCCGCAGAGGTGCTTGCCACCAATGCGGGTGACGGTCGGCCTGGAATCGGTAGGCACTGCGGTGGTGCGCGGGGAGCATCAGCTCGGGATTGCGGCCGGCGGCATGCCCCTTGGCATGCAGGACCTCCGCGTCTGGCACGTAGACATTGAGCCAGCCGGCGCGGCCGAGCCGATCGCCGAGGTCCACGTCCTCCATGTACATGAAGTAGCGCGAGTCGAATCCGTCGATGGCATCGAACGCGCGACGACGGAGCAGCAGACATGACCCGGACAGCCACCCGACCGGCCGTTCGGAAATGTCCTCATCAGCCTGCCGGTAGGCGGCAGTCCACGGGTTGGACTTCCAGACCGTTCCGAGGACAGCGTGCCCTGTCCCCGACACGATGTCGGGCACCCGGCGGGCCGACGGATAGATGCTGCCGTCGGGCTCGTGGATCAGCGGTCCCAGTGCCCCGGCCTGCGGCCATCGCTCTGCTGCCTCGAGGAGTTGATCGATGGAACCGGGACCCCATTCGACATCGGGATTGGCAACCACCACGAACTCGATGGAGGGGTCGATCTCGGCCACCGCACGGTTGACCGCGCCGCCGTAGCCGATGTTTCCGCCCGTGTGCAGCAGCAACACGTGGTCGTACTTCTCCGCCGCCGCCTCAGGGGCGCCGTCATCGGAACCGTTGTCGGCGAGGATCACCGTCGGAAGGGTGGTCGATGCGTGTTCGAGCGTCTGGATGAAACGGGACAGATACTCGCCTGACGAGTACGTCACCGTCACCACTGCGAATCGCTCGGGAACCGGCTCAGTCGTCACCGGCTCAGCGTAACCGGAGACCACTGGGTCGCCGGGCACCCCGTGGGACAGTCCGTCGTCCGAGCTCACCGGACGTGTAGCGCCGCAGACAACGCCGAGCGCCACTCTCGAAGCGGGGTGAGACCGGCTTCCTGCCACGCCCGTCCCGACAACACCGAATACGCGGGGCGGGGTGCGGGCCGAGGAAAATCGGCCGAGGTGGTGGGCAGGACCCGGGCCGGCTCGGCGCCGATCTCCGCGAAGACGGCCTGCGCCAGATCGAACCAGCTACAGCTGCCGGCGTTCGATGCGTGCAGGGTCGCTCCCCGGGCCCCCGAGTCGCCATGGACCACCTGTTCGGACAGCTCGAGCAGCCCGTCGGCCAGATCGGCGGAATACGTCGGGGAACCGACCTGATCGGTGACCACCGAGACGGTGTCGCGCTGCGATTCCAGTCGGCGCATCGTGCTGACGAAGTCCGACGAGTCGGGCATGCCGGTGTACACCCATGCGGTGCGAACAATCGTGGCGCCGGCATCCGCGGACCGCACCGCCTTCTCGCCCGCGAGTTTGCTGATGCCGTAGACCGAGGCCGGGCCGGTGGGGTCGTCCGGTTCGAGCGGGCCCGACGCAACCCCCGTGAAGACGTAGTCGGTCGAGATGTGGACGAGGTGCGCGCCCGTACGGGCGGTGAGTCGGGCGATGTGGCCGGGTCCCTGGCCGTTGACCGCCATCGCGGTCTCCCGGTCGTCTTCGGCGGCATCGACAGCGGTGTAGGCCGCGCAGTTGATCACCACGTCCCCCGGGCCGATGTCGCCGAGTACCGACTGCACCGACTCCTCGTCGGTGATGTCCAGATCCGCCGACGTCAACGCACGTACCGCGCCCTCGGCGCGCGTACTCAACTGTTTGCCCAACTGCCCCCCGGCGCCGGTCACGATGACAGAGCGCACACCTGTACCCATGGGGTCCATCATGTCCGGTTGCGTAGGTGCTCTGCCATTCGCACGGCGAGATTCACACCCGCTGCGCGTCACGACGGTCCGGTACACGCCGCTTCCGGCATCCCAGAGCGGAGGCGGATTCGCACGTAACATTGCCAATACTTCAACAGGTGCACTCTCCCGGTGATGCGGCGTGCTCCATCCGATGCCATCCGTCCACTACCCGTTAGGAGCGCTCACCGCCGTGGACCGTCCATCTTCGGATCGACCGTCAGGCGGGCGACGCCCCAACTCCACCGGCGGCCGTCATCAGCGGCCCCTTCCAGGTGAGGGTCCCACCGGCGGACGGCGACGTCCCCGCGGCACCGAGTCGGACGTTCCCCGTAGACCTCGAGCCGATGAGACCTCACGCCGACGGGTGCCGCGTGATCCCCTGCCCCCCGACGCGCCCCGCCCCAGGCGCGGAGACGGCGCCTCCCCGTCGAGTACACGGGCCGCACGGTCAGAGCGCCGAGATCAACCGGGTCGGACACCGAGGTCCCGCACCGACGCGGGCGGGCGACCGCCGCGTGAACCGGCGCCGGCCTCCCCCACTCCGGCACACTCTGGGCGACCGTTGACGCGCATCATCGCGGCGGGCGTCTCGGTGTTGGTGCTGATCGCCACCGGATATGCGTGGAACCAGATGACCGACCTGGAGAACAGCATCACCAAGCTGGGTGGCCTGAGCCTGGGCAGCGGTAAGGACGGAGCCGTCGACATCCTCATGGTCGGCACCGACTCGCGAACCGATGCCCAGGGCAACCCGCTGTCGGACAAAGAACTGGCCCAGCTGCACTCCGCTGACGAGGTGGCGACCAACACCGACACCATCTTGTTGATCCGCATCCCGAACGACGGGTCCTCCGCAACGGCCATGTCGATCCCCCGCGACTCATACGTCGAGGTGCCCGGCATCGGGAAGACCAAGATCAACTCGGCGTACGGCTCATCCAAAGAAGCCCGGCGCGAGGCCCTGGTCAACGACGGGATGGATCTCGAGCAGGCCGACAAGAAGTCCGTCCAGGCGGGACGCGACGCACTCATCACCACGGTTGCCGACCTGACGGGTGTGGAGGTCGACCACTATGCCGAGGTGGGGCTGCTCGGCTTCGTCCTGCTCACCGACGCGGTGGGCGGTGTGGACGTGTGCCTCAAGGCGCCGGTCTCCGAACCGTTTTCCGGCGCGGACTTCCCCGCCGGCCGCCAGACACTCGATGGACCAGAGGCACTGAGTTTTGTTCGGCAACGCCACGATCTGCCCCGCGGCGACCTCGACCGCATCGTGCGGCAGCAGGTCTTCATGGCGTCGTTGGCCCAGAAGGTGCTGTCGGCAGGCACTTTGTCCAACCCCGGCAAACTCGGCGATCTCGAGAACGCGGTGTCACGTTCGGTGGTGATCGACCAGGACTGGGACATCATCAAGTTCGTGGAGCAGCTCAAGGATCTGTCCGGCGGACGTGTGCAGTTCGCGACGATCCCGGTGGTCACCGAGCAAGGCTGGAGCGACGACGGCACCCAGAGCGTGGTCGAGGTGGACCCGGCGGCCGTCAAGGCATTCACCGATGGGTTGCTCGGAGAGAAGAACGGTACGGGCGAGAAGAAGTTCGTGCCGAGCCAGTACACGGTGGACGTGATCAACTCGGGCAGCGTCGACGGTCTGGCCACCAATGTGTCGAAGATCGTCGCATCCAAGGGGTTCCGGACCGGCGAGACCGGCAACGCCACCAACCCGTCCACCGACAGCACCGTGCTTGCCGCTGCGACCGACGACGCCGGGGCGAAAGCCGTTGCAGGCCAACTCGGCGGACTACCCGTGAAAGAGGACAAGACATTGGCACCGAACACGGTTCGGGTGATTCTCACCGACACCTACAGCGGTCCGGGCTCGATCGTCGACGACGGTCAACAGGACAGCCAGAGCACCGAGGCGACAACGCCCGCACCGGCTCCGGCGATCACCGCCGGCGGCACCGGACCGGAGTGCGTGAATTGACCACTCTCACCGATGCCGCGCTGAACCCGGCGTTGTCCAGCGACGGCTCGCAGCCTCTGATCACCTACTACGACGACGCGACCGGCGAGCGCACCGAACTCTCCGCCATCACCGCGGCGAACTGGGCAGCCAAGACGGCCAACCTCGTGCGCGACGAGTTCGGGCTGATGCCGGGTGATGTGGTGGCGGTCGACCTGCCCGCGCACTGGCAAAGCGCCGCGGTTCTACTCGGCGCCTGGTGGGCCGGTCTGCACGTACGGGTGGGCTACTCCGACGATGCGGCACTTGCGTTCTGCTCGATGGCGTCGCTCGAGCGGGTAGAAGGTGCGCCGGAGATCGCCGTCGTCTCACTCGATCCGTTCGGTATGCCGTTGCGTGACCTGCCGATCGGGCTCACCGACTACTCGGCCTCGGTGCGCGTGCACGGGGACCAGTTCCGGCCCGGTGGACCCGGTGATCTCGCTCTCGACGACCGCACGGTCGACGACGTGATCACCGAAGCGACCATCTTCGCCGCCGAGGCCGGCATCGTCGCCGGCTCGCGCATCATGTCGAGCCGGCACTGGGACAGCGCCGACAACCTCGTGGTCAACCTGCTCGCCACCCTGGTGGCCGGCGGTTCCCTTGTGCAGGTTGCCAATCCGGACCTGGAGAAAATGGCCGCCCGAGCAAGCAGCGAGAAGGTCACCGCGACGTTGTCGTGAGCCGAGTCCGACCCCGGCTCCGCGGAACCTCCGGGACCGATTTCGTTCAGAACAGCGTTGGCTGCGGGGTCTCGACGGCCGCAGCCTCGCGCACCGCCTCGCGCAGTCCGGGCTGCCGGTCGCCGCTGAGACCGTGGTGCTCGAGCATCGGATCAACCCTGTCGCGCAACCACGTTCGGTATTCCGGGGCCACGTAGGCGCCGTGACCGTAGAGCCGGCGGTACTTGCCGACCAGGGCAGGATGGTGCTCGGCGAGCCACGACATGTACCAGCCACGGGTGGATCCGCGTAGGTGTAGTGGAAACGCGGTGACCGACGTTGCACCCACCTGTGCCAGGTGTGCGAACAGGTTGTCGAGGTCTGCGCGCGAATCGCTGAGCATGGGCAGGATGGGTGAGGCCATCACGTGGCAGTCCAGCCCGGCCTCACGGACAGCCTCGATCAGATCGAGGCGTGCACGGGCCGACGGCGTGCCGGGTTCGACCTGTTTGCACAGGGTCTCGTCGAGCAGCGCCAGGGAGACGCCCACCGACACCGGCACCGATTTGGCCGCTGCCGCAAGGAGTTTGAGATCGCGACGCAGCAGCGTGCCCTTGGTGAGGATCGACATCGGCGTACCCGAATCGGCGAGCGCGCGAATGATGCCGGGCATCAGCCGGTACCTGCCCTCAGCCCGGTGGTAGGGGTCGGTGTTGGTTCCCAGAGCCACGGGCTCACGCTTCCAACTCTTGCGCATCAACTCTTTTCGCAGCACTGCCGCGACATTCACCTTGACCACTATCTGGGTGTCGAAGTCCCGGCCGGCATCGAGATCGAGGTATTCGTGGGTGGTTCGCGCGAAACAGTAGACACATTGATGGAGGCAGCCCCTGGTGGGGTTGATGGTCCAGCGAAACGGTACCTGCGAACTCTCCGGAACCTTGTTCAGCGCGCTCTTGCACAGCACCTCGTGGAACGTGACCCCGTCGAAGTCGGGGGTGCGCACCGACCGGACCAGCCCGGCGCGACTCAGGCCGGGCAGCGCCGGAGACGGATCGCTCGCCTCTTTCTCGTCTCCGGCGTCCAGCAACTGCCCTTCCCACCGCATGCCCAGATTCGAACACGCGTTCTATTTCTTGTCAAGCCCACCCGGCCTGCCCGGGCCGTGTCCTACAGCGCGGCTGCGGGATCGGCGCGCAATGCGCGCCTGGCAGGCAAAGCTGCGCTGAGCAGCCCAGCCAGTCCACCGACCACCACGATCACCACCATCTCGACCCACGGAAGATCGGGTATGGACACGCGGTCAGCGCCTACGATCGCGGCCGCGCCGGCCACCCCGTAGGTGGTACCGAGAGCCACTCCCGCGACCGAAGCCACCGCAGCGATGATCGTGGCCTCGCCCAGGAGCATCGCACGCACCCCCCGGCTGCTCAGGCCGATCACCCGCAACAGCGCATTCTCACGTCGGCGGTCGATCACCGACAGCGCCATGGTGTTTCCCACGCCGATGAGTGCGACGACGACCGCAACGCCGAGCAGCGCCAAGACGATCCGCAGAACCAGCGTGAGGATGTCGTCGAGCTGCTGCTGGGTCTCGACGCCACCGGAGAAGGTTGCGTCCGGTGCAGATGCGGCCACGAGATCGCGGAGGGAGTTGACCGTGTCCATGCTGTCCGTCCCGAAGGAGGACAGACGCACGGCCATCCCGGTCGGAACCGGCGCCCCGCCCACCGATGCGCGATCCGCAAAGGAACCGGCTTCGCCTTCGACCACTGTCATCGTTTTCGTGATCCCTCCGGCCAGAACTGTCACCCGCTCACCGTCCTGCACGCCCGCGAGCGCTTGATCTTCAGGTGCCAGCGCGATCTCATCCGCGGTGGGGGCACTTCCCGACCTCATCACCGCAGGTAAGGACGAGCTGTCCACGGCGGCGATGTTCAGTGCGACCCCGTTCACATCGAACTTCGTACGGGTCAACGGAACTGCCGCGGCCACGCCCTCGGTGGTCCGGATCGACTCGACCAGTGGAGCCGGCAGCGGCGAACCGGACGACACGATCAGATCGACCGGGTGCATGTCGGAGATCAACGTGCTCACGCTCGACCGCACCACCTGCGCGCCCACCACCATCATCGTCGTCAGGGTGATGCCGATGATGAGGGCCGATGCCGTTGCGGCCGTGCGCCGTGGAGCCCGCCCGGCGTTTGCGCCCGTCAGTTCGGCGACCGGTCCCGCGGCGGTGCGCCGGAACAACAGGGCGGCAGCCGATCCCGCTGCCCGGACGATCGGCGGCACGAGAACCACACCGGACAGCATGATCGCGAGGAACGTCGCACCTCCGCCCAATGCTGCTGCGGGCACTGATTTCTGTCCGATCCCCCAGATCATCACAATGGCACCGAGGAGGACCAGAACCGTGGCGGCAGTGATCCGGAAGATGTTACGACCTCGCGGCTCCGACGAAGCGACAGTGGTGAAGGCCGCCAGCGGCGAGACCCTTGTCGCCAGCCGCGCCGGGACGGTGGCCGCGAGCAGTGTCATCACCACGCCGAGTGCGACGGGCACGAGCACGGCGGTGAACGGGATCGCCAGGTGGGTCAGCGGCAACTCGGCACCGGTCATCCGGGTCACCCAGGTGGCCAGCGCGACACCTCCGATCCCGAGGATCACACCTGCCGCCGAGGCCACGACACCGAGGACCAACGCCTCCATCCGAACACCGGACCTCACCTGGGATGCGTCTGCCCCGATGCACCGCAGCAGCGCCAGTTCCCGGGTTCGTGAGGTGATCAGTACGGCAAAGGTGTTGGCGATCACCAGACACGACACCATGGCGGTGATCGCGGCGAACACGAGCAGCACCGAAGCCAGGATCACCGACCCTCCGGTGAACTGCTGGACCACCCGGTCGGCGGCAGCCTCACCCGACATGGCCTCGGCCCCTGGGACGGTCGAGGCCACGTCGGCCACCGCTGCCATGACCGACGCCCGGTCGGTGTCCCCCGCGAACGCGAGCCTGATCACCACATCATCTCGATCATCGCTCCGCCCGGAGTCCACCGCAGACACGGCGGCGCCGGGCGCGAACAACTGCGGTACGCCTGACGTGGCGTCACCACGCTCCACCAGACCCACCACGGTGATCTCCACAGCGGTCCGGTCGGTGGCGGTGTCGACGTCCGGGCGCACGAAAAGCCGTTGTCCGACCGCGAAGTTCGAGCCTGCGTATGCCAACGCTTGACGGTCGCCCTGCGGGAACCCGCCAACCGTCAGTTTCTGCCATCGCAACTGCTCGTCGCGTGCCAACGCGGTCAGCTCCACCTGCGAGTAGGTTTTCGCGCCACTGGTCACGGTGACCAAGCGGTTACGGTCGACCGCAACCGCTTGTACGCCGGGAACATTCGCGAGTTGCTCTCCCGTCTGATCCGCGAACTCGGACGGCACCGATACCGCCGCGTCGGTTGTCGAGAACTGTGCTGCCACCGACGCGCGCACCGATTCGGTGGACGTCGCGGTCAGTGTGGGTGTCGCGGCGACGAATGCCACACCAATGGCCACTGCCAGGACCGACGCCACATAGCGTCCCTTGTGTGCCCGCAATTGGGCCAGCGCGATCCCCCTCATCGTGGGTCACCCGCAGAGACCTGATCGGAGCCGTGACCACGCATCGCTGCCAGCACGGAATCTGCTGTGGGCGCGAGGATTCGGTCCACCATCCGTCCGTCGGCCATCACCAGCACCTGGTCGCAATAGCTCGCGGCAACAGGGTCGTGGGTCACCATCACGATGGTCTGGCCGATGCGGCGGCTGCTGCTCTGCAGCAGCGACAGCACCTGCGCGCCCGACCTGCTGTCTAGGTTGCCGGTCGGCTCGTCGGCGAGGACGAGTCGCGGCCTGCCCAGCAATGCCCGGGCGATCGCGACGCGTTGCTGCTGCCCGCCGGACAATTCCCCCGGCTTGTGGTCCAGACGATCCCCGATTCCCAGAACCGCCACCAGTTCGTCGAACCACAGATCGTCGGGAGATCGCCGATCCAGGGTGAGCGGGAGCAGGATGTTGGCCCGTGCGGTCAGCACCGGCAACAGATTGAACGATTGGAAGACAAAACCCAGCTCTCGCCGCCGCAACCGGGTCCGCTCAGAATCGTTGCATCGCGACAGATCGGTGTCCCCGATCAACACCGTTCCGGCCGTTGCGGTATCCAGTCCTGCAAGACAGTGCATCAGCGTCGACTTGCCGGACCCTGACGGCCCCATGATGGCCGTGAACTTGCCGACGGGGATGTCCACGCTCACATCACGCAGCGCGTGAACCGCCGCGTCGCCGTGCCCGTATGTCTTCTGTAATGCAATGGTCCTTGCCGCGTATGGATCTGACATTGACCCCACCTCTCGTGTCACACGCCGACTTGCGTTGTGGCACAAACCTATTTCGGATCAGGAGGTCGACACATCGACGTGCGGGCGGACATCTGCAGATCGTCCGGTCAGCCCACGGGATGACCACCCGTAGCCGCAAGTGGTCCCCCAGGACGAGGAAATGGAAGCTACCGGTGAAGGGTCAGGATGTCGTCGATCCCGATCATCCCGGTACGGAAGGCGAACAACACCACCTGCACACGGTCGCGTGACCCTGTCTTGGTGAGCACCCGGCCGACATGCGTCTTGACCGTGGCGAGGGACAGATGAAAGTCCGCGGCGATCTCGCCATTGGTCATCCCGACAGCGATGGCCCGCAACACCTCTGTCTCCCGGGGGGTCAGCGGATCGACGAGGTCGGGCACCACGGCGTGACCGACAGGTGCGGAGGGCGTCGGCATCGCAGCGGTGCCAGCCACGTGGGTCAGCAGACGTCGGGTGGACCGCGGCGCGATCACCGCGTCACCGGCATGCACCGTTCTGATCGCGGCCAGGAGGTCTTCCGGTTGCGCGTCCTTCAGCAGGAAACCGCTGGCACCAGCGGAGATCGCGGCCAGCAGGTATTCGTCGGTGTCGAACGTCGTCAGTACCAGGACTTTCGGGACGCTCTCCGGCCCGGTCCCACCCGTTTCCTGCTCGGCGAGCAGTTGCCTGGTGGCCGCGATGCCGTCGACGCCGGGCATCTGGACATCCATGAGCACTACGTCGGCAGGAGTTCGGCGCAGAGCCTCCAGGGCTGCGGCACCGTCGGATGCCTCGAGCACCACGGTCATGTCGGCCTGCGAATCGATGACCATGCCGAAACCCGCACGTACCAGCGCCTGGTCGTCTACGAGTGCCACTCGGATCACCTCGGTCATCGAACCTCCCCGGTGGGCAGCGACGCGCGAATACGGTATCCGGGTCCGTCGTCACGGGGGCCGGCCTCCAGCGTTCCACCGTGGAGTTCGGCGCGTTCGCGCATGCCCAGCAACCCCTTTCCGCCGGCCGGACGCAGCTCGCCACCACCGATGGTAGGGGCAACGCCTCGACCGTCATCGGTGACGATGATCGTCAATTCATCGCTCTGCCAATGCAGCCCGACTTCCGCGGAGGCTCCGAGCCCCGCGTGTTTGAGGATGTTGGTGAGCGATTCCTGCACGATTCGATAGGCGGTCAGTCCGCATCCCACCGACACGTCGCGAGCGGAACCAAAAGAGTCCAGCCGAACCGGCAAACCCCCGGCCCGCACGGACTCGGTGAGTTCGGGGATGTCGGCGATGCCTGGCACCGCCCGTATCTCGCGTGGACCGTCGTCACGCAGCACCCCCAGCAGCGACCGCATGTCGGCAAGGGCCTGACGCCCGTTGTCGGCAATGGTGGCCAGCGCCTTGACGGCCTGCGCTGGATCCTGCTGCGCCGCATACCGGCCGCCATCCGCCTGAGCGATGACCACCGTGAGCGTGTGGGCGATGATGTCGTGCATCTCGCGCGCGATTCGGGTGCGCTCCCCGATGGCGGCGATCTCGGCTTCCTGTGCCCGTTCGAGTTCCAGCAGACGGGCCCGCTCACGTAGTCCCTGCACTTCCCGAAGTCGCGTGCGCCGCAACATTCCGGTGGCCCAGATGCCCACGGCGATGACACCCAGGCTCACCGCCCCGGGCGCCGTGAACTCGTACGCGGCCGTGTCGTCGGCTGCGGAATACAGGCGTCCCGACGACACCACGCAGCCGACGAGGCCGAGGGCCAATGCGGCTTGAGTGCCTCGTGTCGAACCGTATGCGGCCATCGAATAGATCCCGATCACCGCAGCCACCATCACCGCTGGACTGAGTCTCTCGTCGACCGCCAGATGCGCAAAGGCCGCGGCGGCGATGACCAGACCGGAGACGTCGGGGCGGGTCCGGCGGAACGCGACGGCGACACAGACAATCGTGCCGACCGCGATACGCCACACGAGTGGTGTCCCCATGTGTTCCCACAGTTCGGGAACGACGCTGAGCAACGCCAGTGCCGCGGCCAGCAGCGAGTCGAGCAGCAGCCGACGCGGTTCGGCGAAGCGGTTCCAGCGCTGCAAGATCCGCTGGAAGTCCATGTTCGTCAATCTAGCGCCCGGACGGGTGCCCAGGCATCAGACCGCGGGAGGATTTCTGACGTGGGTCAGCGCAGTAGTGCGCGTGACATCACCACACGCTGGATCTGGTTGGTGCCCTCATAGATCTGGGTGATCTTGGCATCACGCATCATCCGCTCCACCGGGAAGTCCCGGGTATATCCGTACCCACCGAACAACTGCACCGCATCAGTGGTCACCTGCATCGCCACATCCGAGGCAAAACACTTCGACGCCGCAGAAATGAACCCCAAGTTCTTCTCCCCACGCTCAGCACGAGCAGCCGAGGTGTACACCATCAACCGAGCAGCCTCGATCTTCATCGCCATATCCGCGAGCATGAACTCCACACCCTGAAACGAACTGATCGACTTCCCGAACTGCTTACGCTCCTTGACATACGCGATCGTCTGATCCAAAGCGCCCTGCGCAATACCCAACGCCTGCGCACCAATCGTCGGACGCGTGTGATCCAACGTCTCCAACGCCGTCTTGAAACCCGTCCCCGGCGCACCGATGATCCGATCACCCGGAATGGTGCAGTCCTCGAAATACAACTCCGCCGTCGGCGAACCCTTGATACCGAGCTTTTTCTCCAACGGACCCACGGTGAAGCCGGGATCATCCTTGTGGACCATGAACGAGGAAATACCGTTGGCACCCTTGTCCGGATCAGTCACCGCCATCACCGTGTACCACGTGGACTTACCACCATTGGTGATCCAGCACTTCGACCCGTTGAGGACCCAATTGTCACCCTCTTCCCGCGCCCGGGTCTTCATCGCCGCCGCATCCGACCCCGCCTCCCGCTCCGACAACGCATACGAGGCCATCGCCTCACCCGACGCGATCGACGGCAACACCTGCCGCTTGAGCTCCTCAGAACCCTTCAAGATCAGACCCATCGTGCCCAACTTGTTGACCGCCGGGATCAACGACGCCGACGCATCGACCCGCGCGACCTCCTCGATCACAATGCACGCCGCCACCGAATCACCACCCTGACCCTCGTACTCCTCAGGCACATGGATCGCGTTGAAACCCGACGCCGTCAACGCCGCCAACGCCTCCTCCGGGAACCGGGAGTTCTCATCGACATCAGCAGCGTGGGGCTCGATCTCCTTCTCCGACAGAGCGCGGATCGCCGCACGCAACTCGTCATGCTCTTCACCGAGCTTGAACAGATCAAAATCAGGGTTGCCGGCCATCAGAACACTCCTCGTATCCGCCAGAAAACTCGGTTCTTCCCGTCGATCCTAATACTTGCGCGCCCCAGAGTTACTGGCGGGTAACTGAAAAGAACAGGGCCGTGCCCGACCGCGGCAGACGCTAGCCTGACGATGAGTCGCACCCGCCGTGCCAGTGAGGAAGCCATGACCCCCAAGCAGTCGCCCGAAGCAGAACTCGCCGACTTCGACCGCGCCGAGTTCACCCATTCCGGCAAGACGCGCACGATCTACCGGCGGGGCGAGGGGCCGGCTGTGGTTGTCATCGCCGAGATGCCCGGAATCACGCCGAAGGTGCTGAACTTCGCTCGTAAGGTGTCCGACATCGGGTGCACCGCTGTGGTCCCCAGCCTGTTCGGAGTCGACGGCCTCGACCCCATGCCGGACAACCTGGGGTACCTCAAATCCGTCGGGGTCCTGACATCGGTTCTGGTCCCCACCTGCATCAGCCGCGAGTTCACCGTCCTCGCCACGGGAAAGTCGTCACCTGTGGTGACCTGGTTGCGGGCACTGGCCGCCGACGAGCACAAGCGGTGCGGTGGCCCGGGTGTCGGCGCCATCGGGATGTGTTTCACCGGCGGATTCGCCCTCGCGATGGCCGCGGACGATCGACTCCTGGCCCCCGTCCTCGCGCAGCCCTCGATGCCGTTTCGGCCGGTCAGCGCGGCGAACATCGACATCTCGCCCGACGACCTCGCGGTTGTCAAAGGGCGGTGCGCCGCAGGTCTGGAAGTGATGGGGGTCCGGTTCCGGAAAGACAAGCTATCCCCCGCTGCCCGGTTCGACTACCTGCGCAGAGAATTGGGCGACGCCTTCGTGGCCATCGAGATAGACGACGACGCCGCGGGCCCGTCTCCGATGCCACCGCACTCGCCGCTCACCGAGCACCTCATCGACGAACCAGGCCAGCCCACCAGAGCCGCTCTCGACGAGGTACTCGACCTCTTCCGGCGCAAACTGCTGGTCGACGCCGACAGCTAGCCTCCGAGTAGTTTTTGCTGCAAGGCCTGATCTTTCGCCAGGACCATGTCTGACAAGTCGGATTGGAACCGTTCCATCTGCGCACGCAGTGCCGGGTCGGCCGCCGCGAGGATGCGCACCGCCAGCAGACCAGCATTACGTGCACCACCCACCGACACAGTTGCCACCGGCACACCGGCGGGCATCTGCACGATCGACAGAAGCGAATCCATGCCGTCGAGGTACTTGAGCGGCACCGGAACACCGATCACGGGCAGTGGCGTGGCCGAGGCCACCATGCCCGGTAGATGGGCCGCTCCCCCTGCACCCGCGATGATGACCGAGAGTCCGCGCCCGGCAGCCTCTTTCGCGTAGTCGAGCATGCGCTGAGGAGTTCGGTGCGCGGAGACGACACCCACTTCGAATCTGACCCCGAACTCCGCGAGGGCCTCCGCCGCGGCCTCCATCGTCGGCCAGTCCGAGTCGCTGCCCATGATCAGGCCGACCCGCGGCCCCTGCGGCCGGCTGTCCGAACCGTCCGAATCGCCGTTCTCACTCACCGTGCACATCCCATCCGTCGGTCCACTCCGCGTGCGACATCCAGTGTGCCGCCCGCTCCGCGATCTCCCGCACGTGCGCCACGTGTTCGGGATCGTCCACGTTGCCTGACGCCGATCCGAGCACGTTCACGTGCCCGATCTTGCGGTCGGGACGTTCCCCCTTGCCGTACAGATGCACCTTCGCCTGCGGGATGCGTGCAAACAGATGGTGCAGCCGTTCGTCCATCGACATGGCCGGAGCCTGCGCCGCACCGAGGATGTTGGCCATCACGGTGACCGGGGCCCGCGTTCCGGTGTCGCCCAACGGGTAGTCGAGGACAGCACGCAGGTGCTGTTCGAACTGGCCGGTGACACTGCCGTCCATCGACCAGTGCCCGCTGTTGTGCGGCCGCATCGCCAGCTCGTTCACCAGCAGCGAGCCATCGGTGGTCTCGAACAGCTCGACCGCCATCACCCCGACCACACCCAGCTCGTCGGCGAGCGCCAACGCGAGCCGCTGCGCCGCGGTTGCCGTCTCGTCCGAGAGGTTCGGTGCGGGTGCGATCACCACTGCACACTGTCCCTTGCGTTGAACCGTTTCCACCACCGGCCAGACAGCGCCCTGGCCGAACGGCGAGCGTCCCACCATCGCTGACAGCTCTCGTCGCAGCGCGATCCTCTGCTCGACCATCAGGGACGAACCCGCTGGTGCCGACGCAAGCGCCTCGAGGGCCTCCTCGCGACTGTCGACCAGCCACACCCCGCGCCCGTCATAGCCGCCGCGGATGGTCTTGAGGACCACCTGCCAGTGATGTTGCTCACCGAACTCGATGAGTGCCTCCCGGGTGTTGTCCTGGGGCAGTTCGGCGTACGCGGGAATGGGCGCCCCGAAGTCGGCGAGGCGCCGCCGCATGGCGAGCTTGTCCTGGGCATAGATCAGCGCGCTCGGCGGAGGAAGCACACTGACGCCCTCACCGACCAGCACTTCGAGGTGCTCGATCGGCACGTGCTCGTGGTCGAAGGTCAGCGCGTGGCTGCCACGCGCCGCAGCGCGGAGGTCGTCGATGCTGTTGTGGCTGCCGAACACCACATCGGGGCTGACCTGGGCGGCCGGCTCGTCGGCGGACGCCGCCAGGACACGCAGACGCTGCCCCAGTGCGATGGCGGCCTGATGGGTCATGCGCGCCAGCTGACCGCCACCGATCATGGTGACCACGGGCATCCCCGGAGCAGCTGCGCCGCGGCTGGCCCCCGGCGACGCCGGTGCAGGTGGGACTGCTGAATCGGGGGCAGTGGGAACAGCGGGCACGGGTGCCGTCGAGGCAGGGGTCGGATCACTCGTCACGGCTATCCATCGTGTCACGGGAGGCGTCGATCGGACGACACGGGAGGCGCCGGGACGTGCCGGGATTGGTTTCTGGACGAACTTGTTTCGTAGACTCCATCCTTGTGTCACTCACCGATGGGCTCATGGCCCGTATGCCTGCGCCGCTCAGAGCGCTGGTAATGCGTCACCATGAGCTCATCAAGTTCGCCATCATCGGTGGCTCGATGATGATCCTGGACATGGCGATCTTCTACTCGCTGAGCCTGACGATCCTCGAGACCAAACCCGTCATCGCCAAGGTCATCTCCGGTGTGCTCGCGACCATCGTCAGCTACATCCTCAACCGCGAGTGGGCGTTCAAGAACCGCGGCGGCCGCGAAACCCACCACGAGGCGTTCCTCTTCTTTGCGATCAGCGGGGTCGGGGTGGTTCTCCAGGCCGCGCCGTTGTTCGTGGCGAACAACCTGTTCGACATCCGCAGTTCGGTTGACGTCACCAAGCTGGTGATCATCGACTTCATCCTCGGTTACATCATCGGCAATTTGCTCCAGATGGCGTTCCGCTTCTGGGCTCTGCGGCGTTTCGCGTTCCCCGAATCCGATCTCGCGGCCGCGGTCGACGCGTCGGTACTGCGTCCGGACGACGATCGCGGGGGTCTCGCACCGCGAAAAGACGGACGGACACAGGACGGACGGACACGGGACGAACTCGCCGACGAGGAGCTCGGTCACAACTGACCAGCGCCGCGGTACTTCAGCGGGGTTCGCTGTTGCCGGTCCTCCTGGATCGGTTCGGATCATCTGTGTCGTGTCGTGGAACCACGATCGCAAAGGTCGCCGGACGTCGCTGCAGCAGATCAAGCCGGCCGCCGTCGGCTTCGATCAGTGCGCGGGCAAGCGGCAGACCCACCCCGCTCGACCCACCTTCGGAGTAGCCACGCTGGAACACGTGGGGCGCACTCTTGTCGCTGATCCCCTGACCCTCGTCGGACACCGACACCCGGATCATGCGGCTACCGGGCAACTCCCGCGTGTCCACCGAGCAATCCCCGGCCCCGTGGTGCAGTGCGTTGTCGACGAGCACGCTCAACGCCTCCCGCAGCCGGGTGGGTGTGACCCGGGCCGCGCACTGCCCCACCCCTCCGGCCCGCAGATGACGGCCCTGCACCTCGAACGCCGACTCGTAGTCGGCGACCACCTGAGCGACCTGCTCGGGCACGGAGACGGGATCGAGCATGGCGACCTGTTCACCCCTGGCGGCGGTGATCAACTCATCGAGTTCGCTGGTCAGCCGTTCCACCTGCGCCAAACCTGCCTCGGCCTCGGTCACCACATCGGGATCGGGATGGATCGAGAGTTCGTCGAGCCGCAACCGGATCGCGGTCAGCCTGCTGCGCAGCTGATGGGAGACCTCTCCGACGATCCGTCCCTCGCGTTCGAGTCGGATGGTGATCTCCCGGTTGGCGGCATCGAGCGCAGAGGACACCCGATCGAGTTCCTCGATGTCGTAGTGCCGGCCTTCGGTACCGAAGTCACCCTTGGCCATCCGGGCGGCGCGTGCGGCAACGTCCTCGAGCGGGTCGGCGAGGCGGCCGGCTGTCACCGCGGCCACCACCAGACCGAGGATCACGGAGGTCACCACCACCACGGAGACCACACCCACAGCTCCCCACTGCCGGCTACGCACCTGAGCGTGCGGCACAGAGAGGGTGAGCGACCCGGCTTCGCCGAGGGTGAGCGATTCGGTGACCGCTTCCTCGTCGATCGGGGACCCCACCTCGAGCCGCCCGCGCTCCATGCCCTGGGGCCCGCTGATCGGGAAGTAGATCTCCAACCGGCCGTTCTCGGGTACGAGCAACCGGAACTTGTCCCGGTCGACGGTGCCGCTGATCGACCCGTCGGGTCCTTCTTGACTGAGCAGTTCGGTGGATACCCGTTTGAGGCGGTCGTCGAGGTCTTGATGTGCGGTGTCGTCAACCCACCACCAGGCGGTGAACATCAACGGCACGCCCAGGAGCAGGCCGATGCCCATCACCATGGCCATCATCGACCGAAGAATTCGGCGGCGCATCTAGTCGGGGTCGAACCGGAAGCCGACACCGCGAACGGTGACGATGCGCTTCTTCCGTCCGGGCTGGTCGTCGCCGATCTTGCGGCGCAGCCAGGAGATGTGCATGTCGAGCGTCTTGGACGACAGCAGATCCGGGGTACCCCAGACCTCGGTCAGGATCTCCTCGCGGCTGACCACTTCCCCGCCCCGCTCCATCAGATACCGCAGCAGGTCGAACTCCCGGTTGGCGAGCGTGGTGTCCTGGCCGCCGACCAGCACACGCCGCCCCCGCGCGTCGAGGTGGATGTCGCCGGCTTCGATGACCACATCTACGCTCTGCTTGCGGCGCAGCAGCGCGCGAACCCGGGCCAGCAGTTCGGCAAGGCGGAACGGCTTGCCCACGTAGTCGTCGGCCCCGGCGTCGAGGCCGACGACGAAGTCGACCTCGTCGGTCCGAGCGGTCAGCATGAGCACGGCCAGATTGGGCCGAACCGCCCGGATACGGCGGCAGACCTCGAGGCCGTCCATCTCGGGCAGTCCCAGATCGAGGACCAGCAGTTCGAACCGGCCGCTCCTGGCCTGCTCCAGCGCAGCGGTGCCGGTGGTGACGACCTCGCAGCCGTACCCTTCACGGCTCAGGGCGCGGGCCAGCGGAGCGGCGATCGCGTCATCGTCTTCGGCGAGCAGAACTTCGGTCACCAGACCAATTTAGGCGCATGCGGCACAGATACCCGGATTCGATCGGATTCCCGCGCGGCCACAGGCCTTTTCGCGACCAGTTCGCGGCCGCCGGGGGTCAACGCCGGAAGCTGTTGCCGTCCGGGGCATCGAACACCTCGTGATAAAGCAGTGAGTGCACGCGTTCAACGTTCGGGATGTCGCTGAATTCGAGGGGGTCTTCGGACGCCGACTCGATGATGAGGGTGCCCGTTCGGAGCATCCGGTCGATGAGTCCGTGCCGGAACTCCACCGAGTTGATGCGCTGGACCGGGATGTCGATACCCGAACGGGTGATGATGCCGTTGCGGTAGGTCACCCGCCGATCGGTGAGGACGAAGTGGGTGGTGCGCCAACTGATCAGTGGTCGCACGAAGAACCAGAGGACGATGACGAGCCACAACGCGGCGATGACGATGCCCAGGATCAGCTTGGCCGTGGAGTCGAGGTCGGCACTCGACAGGTAGCCCCCCGCCACACCTGCGGCGGCGGTCCCGACAACAAAGATGAGCGCGGGGGCCAGCAGGCATTTCCAGTGCGGATGGTGATGCACAACCACACGTTCGCCCTGCGCAAGGATGTTCTCCGGATACCCCATCGACAAATCCTCCCGTTGATGACCGTGGCGAACGGCGACTCGCCCGGTCGGTGCCGTAATCAAACCAGAATCGGGCCTGTCCGAACCACAGGCAGCGCCGTGACAGCCCGTCGGTGGGGACGCAGACGGCCCCGGGGGCGCTACGGTGGACATCTGATCGTTCTCAGGCCGCAGCAGCGCTGGTCGGTAAACTCGCGCGCAGGGAGGTGCACGATGTACCCGAATGACCCGTACGACCCGAACAAGCCGCGAACAGCCCGGTTCGACCGTGGCTACGAACCCGAATCACAGGCTTACAGCCAGGCGTACGACCAGGGGGCTCCGCCTCCGGACCCGTACTACGCCGCTGCGCCACCACCGGCCACGCCGCCGCGACGGCGCCCCGCCACCAACCGGCCGCAGGTCAACCCCACGATGTTCATCGGCGGAGTCCTCGCCACCGCCATCGTGACCGGCCTGGCCGCCTGGCTCGTCGCGTGGATCATCCGGCTGATCATCGAGCGCGTGAACGAGACCGGAAAGCTCGGCGTGTGGAATCCGATGGCGAACGACGAGTACTGGTTCGCCATCGTCGCGTTCCTGTGCGCCCTGTTCGCCGGAGCGCTCTGGTACGTCCTGCAGCTCACCACACCATCGCCGAGTCAGTTCTTCTCCTGGATCGTCGGGCTCCTGATCCTGGCCGCCATCCTGATCCCACTGCTGCTGTCGCGGGATTGGACGACCGGGATCTCGACCGCGATCATGCACGCGGTGATCGGTATCCCGATCCTCCTGCTGATCCCGGCGATGGGGACCAAGAGCTACGAACGTCGCTGACGGCCACGGCCTGCGGTGGGGCGACAGTCCGGCGTCGACCCAGTTGGTCCGCCGACCCGGTTGGTCCGTTCAGTCGGTGACTCTCAGGTGGGTGACGTCGCCGGCCGCGACCGGCACGTTCTGACCAGAAGCCACCTCGACGACCACTCGGCCGATGCTGTCGATTGCTGTCGCCAGCCCCTCGATCTCTTCCCCCGCGGGCATCTGCACCCGCACTCGATGTCCGAGGGTCGCGCAGGCATCCCGGTAGTCGTCGGCCACCGCGCCGAGATCGCCCGGCCACTGGTCCAGTCGTCGTGACAGCGCTCGCAGAACAGCGCCGGCAAGCTGGGTCCGGTCGACGGAGGCTCCCGCCAGGTCCAGTGAGATGGCGGTCGGGACGGGCAGTTCCGCCTCGGTGAGGCTCACGTTGATCCCGAGTCCGATCACCACCACGGGCCCGCTGGGTCCATGGGTCAGCTCGGCAAGGATCCCGGCGACCTTGCGTCCGCCGTAACCGTCGTCGGTGGCGGTGTCGTCACCGAACAGCAACACGTCATTGGGCCATTTGAGCCTGGGACTGAGGTTCGTGGTCTCGGCGATACCCTCGACCACCGCAAGACCCGTGAGGAGCGGCAACCATCCGAGCGCCTGAGGTTGGTCCGACGTGTTCGCCGGCGCGGCGACGGACAACGCCACCTGCCCTCTGGGCGGACTCTCCCACTGCCGGGAATGTCTGCCACGCCCCGCGGTCTGGTGCTCGGCGATGAGCACGGATCCAGCGCAATCGGTGGACCCGGCAAGACTCACCAGATCCGCGTTCGTGGACCCGGTCTCCTCGACCACGCGAACCGACCGCCATCGGGTGCCGGTCACCGCTTGTCGAAGGGCCTCGTGGTCAAGGGGCGCTCGCTCGTCGGTCATGAGGTCTGAGCGTAGAGCGCGAGCGACGCGATTCGCCACGGAACAGAGGGAAGTACGTGTGTCGCTCGGTACCGAACCAAACGTGAGAGAAGCCTCAGGTTAGCCCGCTCACACCAGCGAAAACGGGTGTGGATAGCATCATGGCCATGACGAGTGCCCCCCAGGACGTGCCATCGACGCCGGATATCCACACGACTGCAGGAAAGCTCATCGACCTGCACAATCGTCTCGCCGAAGCGAAGCATCCAGTCGGAGAGGCGGCGGTCGAGAAGACCCATGCCAAGGGAAAGCTGACCGCTCGCGAGCGCATCACCCATCTGCTCGACGAAGGTTCGTTTGTCGAGCTCGACGCCCTCGCGCGTCACCGCAGCACCAACTTCGGACTCGCCGAGCGACGTCCACTCGGAGACGGTGTGGTGACCGGTTACGGAACCATCGACGGACGTGAGGTCTGCGTTTTCAGCCAGGACGTCACCGTCTTCGGCGGCAGCCTCGGCGAGGTCTACGGCGAGAAGATCGTCAAGGTGATGGACCTGGCGATCAAGACCGGCCGTCCGCTCGTCGGCATCAACGAAGGTGCCGGTGCCCGCATCCAGGAAGGTGTTGTCTCCCTGGGTCTCTACGGCGAGATCTTCCACCGCAACGTCCGGGCCTCGGGTGTCATCCCGCAGATCTCCCTCATCATGGGTGCCGCGGCCGGTGGCCACGTCTACTCACCCGCCCTCACCGACTTCGTGGTGATGGTCGACGGCACCAGCCAGATGTTCGTCACCGGACCCGATGTCATCAAGACGGTCACCGGTGAAGACGTCACGATGGAAGACCTCGGTGGCGCGCACACCCACATGGCAAAGTCCGGTGTCGCGCATTACGTGGCCAGCGACGAAGAGGACGCGCTCGACTACGTGAAGGAATTGCTCAGCTACCTGCCGAGCAACAACCGGGCCGAGGCGCCGCGCTTCCCCGTGGCACAGCCGGCCGCGGGATCGATCGAGGACACCCTCACCGATGAGGATCTCGAACTCGACACCCTCATCCCCGACTCCCCGAACCAGCCGTACGACATGCATGAGGTCATCCGCCGCATCCTCGATGACGACGAGTTCCTCGAGGTGCAGGCCGGCCGCGCGGCGAACATCATCGTCGGCTTCGGTCGCGTGGACGGCCGCAGCGTCGGCATCGTCGCGAATCAGCCGACCCAGTTCGCCGGCTGCCTCGACATCGACGCCTCGGAGAAGGCCGCGCGCTTCGTCCGCACCTGCGACGCCTTCAACGTGCCGATCATCACCCTGGTGGACGTCCCGGGATTCCTCCCGGGCACCGACCAGGAATACAACGGAATCATCCGTCGCGGCGCGAAATTGCTCTACGCGTACGGCGAGGCAACGGTCGGCAAGATCACCGTCATCACCCGTAAGGCCTACGGCGGCGCATACGACGTGATGGGCTCCAAGCACATGGGCGCCGATGTGAACCTGGCGTGGCCGACGGCCCAGATCGCGGTCATGGGAGCCTCGGGCGCGGTCGGATTCGTCTACCGCGGCAAGCTCAAAGAAGCTGCAGCCAACGGAGAAGACGTGGATGCGCTGCGCTTGCAGCTGCAGCAGGAGTACGAGGACACCCTGGTGAACCCGTACGTGGCAGCTGAACGCGGCTATGTCGACGCGGTCATCCCGCCGTCGCACACCCGCGGTCAGATCGCCACGGCGCTCAAACTCCTCGAGCGCAAACTCGTCAACATGCCACCGAAGAAGCACGGGAACATTCCGCTGTGAGTGCAGACAACACGCCAGAGACGAACGCTGCGGACGGCACCGGTGATGCCGCTGCGGCTCGGCCTTTCCTGCGAATCGTCAAGGGGAATCCATCGGATGCCGAGATCGCCGCGGTCGTCGGTGTTTTCGCCTCGGCAGGGGGTTCGGGCGTGGAAGAGGACCCGGGGCCGCGCAACCTGTGGGGCACCCCGTCCGACCGGTTGCGTGCCGCCGGCGGTCTTGCCCCCAACGCTTTTCCGAACCTGGCCTTCGGTTACTGAGCCGATGCACACGGGTCGGCGCCGATGACCCGGGTGGTCCTGGCATCGGCGTCGCCCGCACGCCTGCGGATCCTGCGGGCCGCCGGTGTCGATCCACTGGTCGAGGTCTCGGATGTCGATGAAGATGCGCTGATCGCCCAACTCGGCGACACCGCATCTCCCTCCGACGTCGTCACGACCCTCGCGAAGGCCAAGGCGGACGATGTCGCCGCCCATCCAGGCGTCGCCTCGATCGAAGACTCGGTTGTCATCGGGTGTGATTCGATGCTGCACCATCGCGGCATCCTGTCCGGCAAACCTCACACCCCCGATGTGGCTCGCGCTCAATGGCTTTCGATGCGCGGCTCGGTTGCCGACCTGTTGACAGGCCACTGTGTGCTCCGGGTACGCGGAGGCTCGGTGGTCGCAGAGGCTGTCGCGTTCGCGGGCACCACGATTCGTTTCGGTTCACCCACCGACGAGCAGGTGGACGCATACGTCGCCACCGGCGAACCACTGGCGGTCGCCGGTGCATTCACGCTCGACGGGCTCGGGGGCTGGTTCATCGACGGTGTCGACGGCGACCCGTCGTCGGTGATCGGCATCAGTCTGCCGCTGGTCCGGACCCTGCTCGACCAACTCGGGGTCAGCGTGACCGACTTGTGGTCGGCACTGTGACGCTGCGACCAGTGCGGCGCGCATAGGGCTCAGGGCCCGCGAGCACTACCAGAAGGTGTACGGAAGCCCCCACGAGCTGAGTTCCTCACCGATCTGCGCCCGGAGTGTGCCGACATCGCCGAAGTGGTCTGGGTGGATACCGAACACCGTGATGGTCACCTTGTCCCCGTATTCCACCGCCCACGCCGCCACTGCGGGACCTTGAGCACGTCGGTTGGCAATGGGTCGACCGCGGACGATGGCGCGGATCCCGAACGATTCCGCCGTCTCGGTACCGAGCCGAAGGGCGCCGGGCGGCACCACCCCGAGATTCGAGACGGTGGTGTCGGGGCCGGGCACCGACTGCATCAACTTTCCGATCAGCCGTCCCGGCAGGAGCCGGACCACCGGTTGCATGTTGTCGGCCATCGTGTCCGAGTCGGCATCGGCGTAGTCGATGAACGCCTGCTTGCTCAGTGCCCGGATGTCGGCCAGGCCTCGCTGGGGGCTGACCGGCCCGTCGATCCGAATCCACACGCCGCCCGAGGCGTTGGCCCGTTCGTCTCCGGATTCACGTTTGCTGACCGCCATGCACACCCGGAGCTGGTCGGCCACCGGAATGTCGGTCCGTTGGACCAGTCCGGCAAGCACGGCCGTGAACAGGCTGTTGGTGGTCCCTCCGTGCTCTCGTGCGGTGCCTGCCCACCGCTCACGATCCACATCGAGGATCACCAGGGTGGTGTCCGGACCGGGCGCGTCCGGTGACAACTCTGTCGACGGCGCTGCACGCCGCGACGGGCTCGGCGTCTTTGTCCGATTCCGCAATGCGCCGCCGAGAATTCTGAGCGCCCTGGCCGCAGCCAACAGCTGGCCGGCGGCATCCACCACGTCCGCTCGACGGCCACCGCGGCCCCCGGTCTCCGCACGCGTGGGCAACCGGTTCTGCGACGTGCCCGCCTGGGCCGCAGCCAGTGCCGCATAGACCCCCTCGCCGTCAGAGATCATGTGCGACACCAGCAGTGACAGCACCAGCTTGCCCGACCGAGTCCGCGCGGCGTCCAACCTCCAGCCCCGGCCCGCTGCGGGCGCGAGTTCGCCCTCACGCACTCGCGTGTCCAACCAGGAGGCGATGTCGTTGTCACCGATCGGCTTGTCGTCGATCGCCACGTCCGGGACGTCGTCGACCCGAACCCACCGGTCACGTGCGAACGGCACTGTTGCACGGCGCACTTTGCGGTTGAGCGGGCCTGCCGACAGCTGGTCTCGCAGCCGCAGCACCTCTGAGTCGCCCGGGTCAGTGGTGAACACCCACAGGAACTGGATCGGCGCGCTGAGCCCGAAGAGCCGTTCGGCGAGATGATAGGACTCGTCGGGTCCGGTGACCCGATCGAACCCACCGACGAGGCGTTCGGTCGTCGTCATTGTCACGCCCTCTCGTTGTCCTGGAACATGTGCTTTGTCACCACAGCCGAAACGGCACGCCCCACGCCCGAAGTTCTTCTGCGAGAAAGCGGCCCAGTTCTGCGCTGTCGGCGATGTGCATCTCGTCGAACGCCGCAACGGAAAAGGTTGTGGTTCCGCCATATTCGAGTAGCCACGACTGCACGCCGTCGCCGAAACGGTACGGCAGTGCCGCGTCCACTCCCTGCGCGATCCCCCGGAAGGCAACCCCTGACGCCGCCACCCCGCCCACTTCGGTGAGCTCTGGCGTGAACACTCCGAGATTCGAGGCCACCGCGTCGGGCATCCCATCCCCACTGCTCACCGCCTTGATGATCAGCGACGAGGGCAACAACCACATCAGCGGCTGAAGATGGATCATGGCGGGTCGACGACCGGCCCCCAGGGCGGTGAACGCGGCCTTGCACTGTCGCCGGATGTGACGCAACGTCCCACCGCGAACAGGTTCGTCGATGAGTGTCACCGACACACCCGCGGTCGCGTTCGCCCGGTCGTCGCCGTCTGTCCGCTGACTGACGGGAATGCCCACCTTGATCGGGACACCGAGTGGGGCACACCCGCTCGAACGCAACACTCCGGAGATCACGGCGATGAACAGCGAGTTGGGCGTACCGCCGTGCTCGGCAGCGACTTTCGTCCACACGTCGGAGTCGACACTCACCGTCGACCAGGAGACGTGCGCACGGGGCGCACGTTCGTGCATGGGCAGGCGCGGCGTTCGGTCGATCGCCCCGCGCTTGTCGAACATCGACGCACCGCCGGCCGCAGCTGCGCGCACCACTCCCCCGATGGCCGAACCGATGTCGGACAGCAGGTCCACGCCGTCGCCGATCAGTTGCCGCGGCGGACCGACGGCAGATATCCCTGAGCACAACGGTTCTGGCCTGCGGTCAGTGAACGCGTCGACAGCCGCACCGACCATGTTCTGTCCGTCCGTGACAAGGTGAAGAGCGGTCAGCGACAAAGCGAATCCGCCCTGTTGGGTGAACACCCCACGTAGCTGCCACGGCGGCCCCGTCAGCGGGTCGAGTGGCACCGATTCGAGTTCGGAGTCCGCCCAAGCCCCCACCAGATCCGAGTCGATGGGCGTGAGATCGATGATCAGATCGGGGTGCGTATCCGCCCGCACCCATCGCGGCCGGACACCGGGCAACCCGGAGACGGCCACGAGTCGGTTCAGCGGGCTTGCTGCCAGGTTCTTGTTGATCGCGGTCAGAGCCTCCCGGCCCGGCGGCCGGTCAAATGTCCAGACGAGCTGCAGCACCACGGACCAACCGAGTTCCCGGTGGAGAAACCAGTACGTGAAGTCCCCGGCCTCGAGCCGGCGCGTACGAGTCATCGGCTCGTCACCACGGCCGGCGACCAGTCGGCGACCGATGCCTCGATCAGATCAGCGGCAGCCGCCGCTGCCTTCTCCGGCGAGATGAGTTGTGCGGCCACTGCGTTCGCGCGCCTGGTGTACTCCGGATCGAGGACCGTACGAAGCCGGTCCTCGAGCGAGTGCGCATCCAACTGCGACAGCGTCATCGAGACACCGACTCCGAGACGCTCGAGTTGAGCTCCCCAGAACGGCTGATCCGAACCCACCGAGCAGACCACAGCAGGTTTCGCCGCACGCAGCGCGGCCGATGTGGTCCCAGCTCCTCCGTGGTGGACCACCGCCCTACACGCGGGCAACACAGTCCGGTGGTCGACCTGTCCGACGATGCGCACGGTGTCGTCGGAGCTCACGTCGAAGTCGTTCCACCCGGCACTGACCACGGCGCGCTCACCCACGCCTCGGCACGCCCGTCCGATCGCCGTGACCAATGCGCCGGGATCCTCCACCGGCATGCTCCCGAACCCGAAATAGATCGGTGGTGTGCCAACGGCAATCCAATCCCGTAGTCCCTCAGCATCTTCCGACCATCCGCAGGCGCTGTCCCCCAGACCGACAAAACCCACCATCGGCCGGGCGGAACCCCACTCCTCGGCGAGGTCCGCACAGAACAGCGGGTCGTACGCCTGTATCTCTCGTGCCCCGTACCTCGTCATCCGACTCGGTAGGTCGCTGCCCGCGCTCGCCATACCCATACGCGCACGCTCTCGGTTCTCCCGCTTGCGGGTCAGGCCCCAGAGCGCGGCGTCGACCATCTTCCAGCTGACCCGGTTGACCAGCGGCGCCAAGGAGAGCGGCGCTCCAGGAAACGGTGAGAAGTACGAGTTCGACCGCACCGGCGCGTGGTGCAACGAAATGAGTGCTATGCCATGGTGTTCGGCGAACAGCAAAGCGACTTGTTCGGTGGTGAACCCGGTGACGATCGCGTCGGCCCCTTCACTCAACTCGATCATCGTGTCGATCATCTCCACCCAACCGACATCACGTAACTCGTTGAATGCCTTGAGTCGTGCGACCGGTCCACCCGACCGCACCCGAGTGCGCACCAGCTCGGACTTCATGTGCTCACGGGTGTCGTAACCGAACGGGACAACATCCACCCCGAACCCGGCAGCGAACTCGACCAGATTGGGTGGTGCAGCAAAAGTGACAACATGACCACGACGCTGCAACTCGGCACCGATCACGGCCGCGGGCTGGATGTCACCGCGCGTGCCACTGAACGCGAACAGTAGCTTCACGTCCCACTCCGCATCAGTTGCATGCATACCGATCGTAGGGCAGCGGCAACGCTTGCGCAGCGTCAGAAGACCGGCGTCACATCATCTGCCGAGCACGGTAAGTCTGCCTCGCTCTTACGATTTGCCGAACCCACACCGCCCCCCGATACTGTGCGGACGAGGAGGACCATGAAAATTGTTCTGTCCTGCAACGGCAGCCGGGGTGACGTGCAGCCGGCGATGGCACTGGGTTCTGTACTCGCACGCCGAGATCACGAGGTGACCCTGGCCGTTCCACCCAATCTGGTCTCTTGGGCGGCCGATTCCGGCCTCGCCACCCAGCCATGCGGTATCGACACCGACGAACTCCTCGGATCTGATCTCGTGACCAGAGACCTCAAATCATCAAATCCCGTGAAACGCCTTCGAGCCGTGTCCGAGATCACGCTGCGCGGCGGAAGTCGGTTACAGCATGATCTACGCGCACTGGGACAGGGTGCCGATGTGATCATCGGCGGCAGTGCGGGCCAGGAGCGCATCCTCAATGTCGCCGAGTCTTTAGGCATTCCGTATCTGCCAGTGCACTACTGCCCTATGCGCAAGAACTCGGTGGTCTCCCCGCTCCCTTGGCTACCGCCCTCGATCACGGCGCACAGCTGGACGATCCTCGAGCGCATACTCTGGCACACGAGCGCATCCACCGAGAACGAGCTGCGCCGCGAGCTGCGGCTCGGCCGCGCGAACACTCCGGCCGCATCGCGCATCACCGGGCAGGGCGTGCCTGAACTGCAGGCCTACGATCCGCTCCTGTTCCCCGGCCTCGGCGACGAATGGGGGCGGAGTCGTCCTCTTGTGGGCTTCCTGGAGTACCTGCCTTCTTGGCCAAAACTGCAGAGCGACTTGACACATCGCTCTCTCGTCGACTGGCTCGATGCCGGCCCGGCGCCGCTCTATGTCGGCTTCGGCAGCATGAAGATCGGGGACCCCAGCATCATCGAGCACGCGATCGTCGCGACCGCCGAACGACTGGGGTTACGTGTCCTGCTCGTCACCGGGGGCAGCCATCTCTCCATCGACTCCGCCGACGACCGCTTCTTCGTGACGTCCACCATCGATCACAAGACAGTGCTTCCTCGGTGTACTGCAGCGGTCCATCACGGTGGAGCGGGTTCGACTGCGGCTTCTCTGCGCGCCGGATTGCCCACCGGCATCTGCTGGTTCGGGGCAGACCAGCCCATGTGGGGACGACAACTCACCCGGTTGGGTGTCGGGGTGTCCACGCCGATCTCCCGCATCGACTCCGACAAGCTGACGTCCTTGGTCAGCGTCCTCATCGAACCGGGCCGCCGCGCAGTTGCCCGAGCCACGGCCACCTCGATGATCAAGCCTGAGTGCGCGGTTGCTTCAGCGATCACGATCGTCGAGGAAACCGTCACCCCGCGCCTGCCGAACAGAGGAGCCAGATGAACTCGAAGATCCTGTCCGTTGTCGTGCCGGCGTACAACGAAGAGGAAGCGATCGGACCATGCCTCGACAGCCTGATCGGCCAGCTCGACTTCATCCGCGAAATCATCGTGGTGGACAACAACTCCACCGACAAGACCGTCGACATCGTGTTGTCGTACGCGAAGCAGATCCCCGAGATCTCCCTGATCTCGGAACCGCAGCAGGGTCTGGTGTACGCACGAAACACCGGACTGGACACAGCAACCGGGGACGCGATCGCGCGGATCGATTCGGACACGATCACACCGCCTCACTGGGCACGCACCGTCGTGGAGTTCCTGCAACACGACACCGAACAGCGATGGGCAGCACTCTGCGGTCGGGGCGAGGCGTACGGACTGCCGTACGGTGACGCTGTCGAACGCCTCAAGAACCGTTTCGACCCACTCCGCGGCCGTCGCCGACGCCGACATACGGTGAAAGACGTACCCGTTCTGTACGGCTCGAACATGGTGGTCCGGCGCGAGACCTGGTACCTGGTACGCGATCTGGTGAGCATGCGCCGAGACGTCTTCGAAGATGTGGACACCGGGCTGTGTGTGCAGGCGGTCGGCGGCAGGAACGCCTTCCTGCCCGACATCACCGTCGGGGTCTCACCACGACGGATGGAGTCGAGCATCCCGGCTTTTGTCCGATACATGAGCTACCTGCCACGTACCCTGTTGCTACACAAGCGTTATGGGTTCGCCGCGGCGGCCGTGGTGGTCTACCTGCCCTGTGTGACCCTCCTCCACGCCGGCCGACTGCTGGTCATCCGGACCTACGACAAAGAGTCGGACACCTTCGCCGCAAAGCATCTGCTACGACCGGTCACCGATCGAATCGCACCGTGATCGGCAGCCGCGGCCCCTTGCCGTCCGCGGTCCATTACCGTCCTGAACGCCCACGGACGCTCAGGTTTTCACCATGTAGACGCGCAGGGTCAGCGGGGCGAAGACCATCAACACGATGAATGCCCCGGCCAGCGACCATGCGATCTCCGGGCCGAAGTGCCCGTCGACCGCCAGTTCACGAACTGCCGAGACCAAGTGTGAGACCGGATTGACCGACGCGAACGCCCGCATCCACCCGGGCAGGGTATCCACCGGCACAAGAGCGTTGGACACAAACGTCAGCGGCATCAGCACCAGCATCGAGACCCCTTGAACCGTGGACGCCTTGTTCATCAACACCCCCAACAGCGCAAAGATCCAACTGAGTGCGAATGCGACGACGATCACCAGCACACATCCGGCCAGCAGTCCCGCGATGCTGCCCGGCCGGTATCCCATTGCGAGCCCCACGAGCACGGTCACCCCGGTGGCGATGACATATCGCACGACATCCGCGAGCAGTGATCCGGCCAGTGGTGAGATACGGGCGATGGGTAGGGATTTGAAGCGGTCGAAGACGCCTTTGTCGAGGTCCTCCCGTAATTGCACGCCGGTGGTGACCGATGCCGCCACCGCGACCTGCACCAGCACTCCTGGGATCAAGATCGGCAGGTAGGCGGGTACGTCTCCGGCAATGGCACCGCCGAAGATGCTGGAGAAGAGCACCGTCAGGACGATCGGCAGCACAACGACGTCGAACAACTGCTGTGGGTTGTGTTTGAGTTTGAGCAGACCACGACGGGCCATCGTCAGTGCCTGGGACACCGACTCGGAGACCGACACATGGTGGGCGACCACCCGATCGGCCAACAGTGCCGCGACCTTCGGGTCATATCCCTCGACGCAGATCGTGCCGCGAGTGGATGTCTCCAGCCCCATCAGGCCGCGTCCTTCCCCTGGTCCGGTATCGCTTGTCGGCCGCGGTCCGAGCCTTCTGTCTGTTGATTCCCGGTGATCGCGAAAAAGACCTCATCAAGGCTCGGCCGCTGTACGGTCATCTCACGCACACCGATCCCTGCCGCGCGCAGGGCGAAGAGCACCTCGGGCACAGGCTCCATGTCGGTGACGGGCACTGCCACGGCCGCACCGGCGATGCTCACCTCCGAGTGGGTGATGGCGCCCGCGATCCGAGCAGCGTCCGAAGCCGTTGCCGCATCGATCAGATGGAGCATCAAGGTGGAGGTGCCGACCGCGGCTTTGAGGTCGTCGGCTGTGCCATCGGCGACGAGGCGACCGTTGTCGATGACCGCGATACGGTCGGCCAGCTGGTCGGCCTCCTCGAGATATTGGGTGGTGAGCAAGACGGTGGACCCTCCGGAGACGAGTTCCCGAATAGTCGACCACATCTGAGCCCGCGTGCGGGGGTCCAATCCGGTGGTCGGTTCGTCGAGGAAGATGAGCGGCGGCCTCGAGATGAGGCTTGCCGCCAGGTCGAGTCTCCGTCGCATGCCGCCGGAGAAGTGTTTGAGCGTACGGTCGGCAGCATCCTGGAGACCGAACTCGGCGAGCATCTCGTCGGTCTTGTTTGTGGACTGGGTCTTCGACAAACCCAGGAGTCGACAGAAGATGTTCAGGTTCTCCGCGGCGGTCAGATCCTCGTCCACCGACGCATATTGTCCGGTGACCCCGATCAGCGACCGGACCGCGTTGGCCTGTCGGACGACGTCGAATCCGAACACCTGCGCCCGCCCCTCATCTGGCCGCAGCAAGGTCGCAAGCATCCGAACGGTGGTGGTCTTGCCCGCACCGTTCGGACCCAGCACTGCGTAGACCGTCCCGGCCGGCACCGCCAGATCGACGCCGTCGACCGCATGGAAATCGCCGAAACTCTTCTTCAGACCGGTTGCCTCGATGGCCAGACCAGAACCGACTGCCATATCGATCTCCCTCATCTGACAGTTGTTGGTGCATCACGACTGTTGAAGCATCACGACGATCACGTTCACAGACAACCTGTTTAGCCGATGTCCGGCGTCACCGGTGCGGACGAACAGATCGGCGGAACATCCGTTCCCGAAATCCGTTCCGGCGCAGCATCGAGCCGCCGTACCACCCAGCTGGACCTGAAGGACGAGTATGGCTGCGATGCGTACCCGCCTGTGTCGAACATAGCCCTGTCGAACACTGCGTGGCAACCGCTGCCGTGGCGCGCGCTTGCATCATCGTCGAATTCTCTGGCGTCGATAAACCCCTGTCCAGCAGTGTATTTCACAAGCACGACACACCAGCGACACCTGGCAGCAAAACGAATGGCAGGAACTTCGGGCCTGCGTGACGAACACCACGTCCTTTTGCCGAGGCAAAGACCCATATCCGGTCCTAGTGTTGAGGAGCGCAGCGAATACTCCCGCGCATCCGGCGCAGTGCGGCGTCGCCCACCTCCCCCCACTTCCCGCGGGTTCCCCTGTCGTGCGTGATCATCCCGAATCGGATACTGCAACATGGAATTCACTGAACTGGCTGATTACCACCTACCGTCCGGGCGGGTGACCGAATGGACTCCGAGCACCGAGGGTGACGGCGAGTGCTGGGCGGTCGACAATCGGCCGCTGACCTATGTCCACGAACACCACGTGGTCCGGGGGTTGACCTGCGAGACGCTTGAGATTGCCGAATCATCTTGGCTGGGAGGCGTTTTCGAAGTTCACGAGCGCTACGACGAACGGGTACTCGCCCGCACCCTGCGAAGCTGGATGCTCCGGCACGAAGCCCTCCGGACCACGGTGGCCGCCGGGGTCGACACGACGGGTGCCGTCTCGATGACCAGGCTCACCAATGCCGGATGCGTTCTCGACATGCGACCACGTGTGGCGGGGCCCATCGACGCATCGAAAATCCACGACCACCTCACAGGCCTGTTCGATTCGCGGATCTCGGCACTGCGGTGGCCACACTGTCTCGTGGCTTCCATCACCGAGGTCGAAGGCGCCCTGCCTCCAGACGGGTTCGTCCTGGTGTTCGCGGCCGACCATTCGGTGATGGACGCCTATTCGATGTTGTTGTCCATCAATGAAATACAGCTTTTGTACGCGTACGAGTTGCGCGGGGCAGAGCATCAGTTGCCGCAGATCGGCAGCCACATCGACTTCAGTGTCACCGACCGGCTCGCCGGAGGATGCCTCACCACCGATCATGTGGCGGTACGAGCATGGGACCGTTTCCTGGACGTCGGCACCGGCGCGTTCCCGGCCTTCCCGCTGCCCGTCGAGGCCGTAGGCGCACCACACGTCACCGACTGCGACATCGCGGACCGGCCACAGGCGGGCACGTCGTCATGGCTTCTGTCGAACGAGACTGCCGCGGTGGTGAACGCACACTGCAGACGACTCGGATTCACACTACAATCGGCCGTCCTTGCCGCACTTGCGACCACGACCCGCGAACTCACCGGCATGAACACCCTGCGTTTCACGATGCCGGTGCACACCCGCCACGAGTCGCAGTATGCCGAGTCGGTCGGCTGGTACGTGGGCATCATTCCGGTCGAGATCGACGTCGCCTGCGCACAATCGTTCGCCGACTGCATGTCCGCCGCCGCGGCGGCAATTGCCGAACGCAAGGACTTGTCTCGCTACCCGTACCCGCGGGTGGCCGAGTTGCTCGAGAACCGGGCGGTTGCGCGATTCGTGGTGTCCTACCTCGACGTGCGATTCGTTCCGGGCGCGCACGATTGGGTGCGGTGGCGCGCGCACACGCTACGCAGCGCGGCCTATTCCGGGGACGAGGTCTACCTCTGGATCTCCAGGACGCCCGAGGGGCTGAACATCTCGGCTCGTTACCCGGCCACCGATGTGGCTTCTACGAACGTGGCGACCTTCATCTCGGGTCTCGGCAACCAGTTGGCGGAGCTGACCCAGGAACCCCGGTTCCACGCCTCCACGCCTGCCCCGTTCTCGCTGACGTACTCGGAGGACAAGTTCCCCGCGTAGTCGAGTCCCCTCGAACACACCTCCCTCTCAGACAAGGAGCCAGGACGTGATCCTCACCGCGATGGATTGGTGGACGCCTGCCCCCGGCGCATTGCTGGAGTGGCACCCGAGTTCCGCCTCGGCGGCGCGAGCCCTGGCCGCACCGACCGCGCCGGGCCCACTCACGTTCTTGCAGGAGAACCACCTTCGCAGTTGCCACGCGACCGCCGCCGCGGGTGGCGAACACAACGCATATCTGGGAGCAGCCACCGAAGTGGACGGTCCGATCGACCTTGCGGCGCTCAGTCGGGCCCTACGCACTCTCACCCTTCGGCACGAGGGACTGAGGACCTGGTTTCGCACCGACACCACGCAGATCACGCGCATGCTGGTGGAGCCCGACGCGGTCGAGTTCGAAGCGCACAGTGTGGGCGACCTCACCACCGAAACCGAGTTCCGGCGGTACATCCACGCCAGACTCGGCGCCGAGGCCATCTCCACGAGTTGGCCGGGTTTCGCGTTCGGAGCCATCAGCAGACCGGGCGGTTTCACGATGTATTACGGCTGCGACCACGCCCTGTCGGACGGTGTCTCACAGGCACTCGTGCTCGACGAGATCGCCGCACTGTACGAAGCCGAGAAGAACGGGACCGCGCCGCCCCCGCACGTCAGCGCAGCCACGGGAAGCTTTCTCGACTACGCGAGCCTGCAGAACGACGTCGCCGCACGGTTCACCGACGACTCACCCGAGGTCGCAGAGTGGGTGGACATCTTCACCTCCCACGGCGCCGCGATGCCGCGTTTCCCGCTCGACCTGGGGCTCGGGCCCGGAGAAACCGCGCCGGTGCGGCCGATCGAGTTCGACCTGCTCGACGCCGCAGGTGCCGATCGGTTCGAACGCGTGTGCAGACAGTCCGGCGCAGGCGTGATGGGCGGCATATACGCAGCCGCAGCGATAACAGCACTCGAACTCACCGGCCGCACAGACTACTTCGCCATCGCCGTGCTGGGCACCAGGTCGAGGGAGTTCGCGCTGTCCCAGGGATGGTTCTGCAACTTCGCACCGGTTGCGTTCGACGTGGCGTCCGCTGGTTCGTTCACCGAGGTCACCGCGGCGGCCCACGCCGGCCACGTGCGGGCCAAACGTCTCTCATCTGTGCCTCTGCCCGTGGTCATCACCGCACTGTTGCGTTCAGGAGTCGATCCCCGCGATGTCGCCGGTACGCCGAACCTCCTGTCCTACCTCGACTTTCGGCGATTTCCGGGTGATGGCCGGCCCGCGCACGATCGCGGCGTCATATTCACCGGCGAGGGTCGCACCTCGAACGCGTCGATGTGGTTCAACCGCGACCGCAGACGGCTCTACCTCGGACTCCAGACCCCCGACACAGCAACGGCCCAGCTCGAGATCAAGCGATATCTGCAGCGCCTCTGGGAGGTGATCGCCACCGTCGCACGCGAAGGTGACTACGCTGTTGCGAGTACCCCTGTCGAGGAGCTTGCGCTTGCACGTCACCACGATTGACCGCTACTCGCCCGACCCCGGTGTCCTCCTGCGGTGGTCGGTGGACAGCTCCGCGGATCGCGTGGTCGCCTCGGCGGTGCCACCCTCGTTCAACCAGACCTTTCATCTCGCCGGCGCGGAAGACGGAACCATTTGGCTGGCAGCAGCTTTCGATGTGGACGGCCGAATCGACGCCAAAGCGCTCGAACGGGCGTACCGCCTCTTGATCGCACGGCACGGGACCCTGCACAGCGGGTTCGTCCGAACCGACGGCGGAATAGGACGCGAACTGCACGACGCGTCGCACATCACCCTCGTTGCGCGCGCCGGGATCGAGACGACGTCGTCGGCCGATCTCCGCGACCTGCTGTGGAACTCACTGAACGATGCCTGCCACCCGTTCGGCTTTCCGGCCTACCTGTTGGCGGCCATCGATCGTGCCGACCGGTCCACGGTGTTCTGCGGATTCGACCACTCACACGTGGACGCCTACTCGATGTCGATCATCGTGGGCGATCTGCACCAGCTCTACCACGCGGCCAAGGCCGAACCGGGTGGTTTCATCGCCGACCAGATGCCGATGGCCGGCAACTTCGTCGACTACTGCGCCGCGGAATCCGACGCGGCGCCCATCGGCCGGTCCGACCCCCGCATGCGGGCGTGGCTGACGTTCTTCGACGAGCACAAGAACACCGCCCCGTCGTTTCCACTCGACCTCGGACTGCTCCCGGGTGAGAAAGCGCCGCAGGCAGTCGACCTACGTCATCTGCTCGGACCCGAGGCCACCGACCGCTTCGACAGCCGGTGTCGGAGCGCCGGGGCGAGCACGTTCGCCGGGGTGCTCTCGGCGATGGCACAGACCGTCCGCGGGCTCGGCGGCGGACCACAGATGTCCATGCTCTTCCCCGTACACACCCGACGCTCGGAGCCGTGGCAGAACGCGGTCGGATGGTTCACCACCAATGCACCACTCGAGGTGGTCGCGGCCGAGGACTTCGATGAGACCGTCGCCCGCACGGGGCCAGCGTTACGCGCGGCGGTGAAGTTGGGTGAGGTGCCGGTGCCCCAGGTGCTCGAGGCGATCGGCGGTATCCACCGCCGTCGCGACGACATCTTCATGGTCTCGTACGTCGACTACCGGAGACTGCCCGGCTCGGGCACACACGAGGAGATCGGGGCGACTCACATCTCGAACGTCACCACCGCCGACGACGTCCAGTTCTGGATCTCCCGCACAGATCGGGGGCTGGCCCTGCGCACCCGCTACCCGGACACCGAAACGGCTGTATCCGTCATCGGCTCCTTCCTCGACGAACTCGGGCGCAGGCTCGCCACCGAGTGGTGACGCGTCCGCCATCAGGTCCTCCGACCCCGTCCACTGCGTCGGTGTTGCCGTCGGCACTACGCTCAGGGGGTACACCCGCACGCATCGTCCAGCCCGATTTGGAGCACCGCACGTGACCGTTGAGATCGACAACAATCCCGGCTTCGCCGACTACGTTCATCCAGAGCGTCTGGTGAGCACCGAATGGCTCAGCGCCCACCTGGGAACCAACGGCCTCAAGATCATCGAATCGGACGAGGACGTGCTGCTGTTCGACATCGGCCACATCCCCACCGCACAGAAGGTCGACTGGCACCTTCACCTGAACGACCCGGTGACCCGCGACTACATCTCCGGCGAGCAGTTCGCAGAACTGATGCGCAGCAAGGGTATTCGCCGCGACGACACCGTGGTGATCTACGGCGACAAGAGCAACTGGTGGGCCGCGTATGCACTCTGGGTCTTCACCCTGTTCGGACACGAAGACGTACGACTGCTCGACGGCGGCCGCGACGCCTGGTTCTCGGAGGACCGTGACATCACCCTCGACGTCCCGGTCTACCCGGAGTCCGACTACCCGGTCGTCGAACGAGACGACTCGCTGATCCGTGCGTTCGCCGACGAGGTGCGCGGAGCACTTGGCACCGAACCACTGATCGATGTCCGTTCGCCGCAGGAGTACTCCGGGGAGCGCACGCACATGCCCGAGTACCCCCAGGAGGGTGCGCTGCGTGGCGGTCACATCCCCACCGCGGTCTCCATCCCGTGGGCCAAGGCAGCCGCCCCGGACGGCCGGTTCAAGCCGAAGGCCGAACTCGACGAGTTGTACGCCGACTTCAAATCTGATGAGCCCACCATCGTCTACTGCCGGATCGGCGAGCGGTCGTCGCACACCTGGTTTGTGCTCACCCACCTGCTCGGGTTCGAGAAGGTACGCAACTACGACGGGTCCTGGACCGAATGGGGCAACGCCGTGCGTGCTCCCATCGTGACCGGAATCGAACCCGGAACCGCCCCCTCGACAAGCGGCAAGAGGTGACGGCCGCCCTCGATGAGATCGCCGAGGACTTCTCGGCGCTCACCGACTCCGAGAAGATCCAGCTGCTGCTCGAGTTCTCCGACGAACTACCCGAGCTGCCGGACGATCTCGCCGAAGCGGCGATGGAGCCCGTACCCGAATGTCAGTCCCCGCTGTTCCTCTCGGTGGACGCGAGCAACCGCGATTCGGTGCAGTTGTACTTCAGCGCGCCGCCTCAGGCGCCGACGACACGTGGCTTCGCGTCCATCCTGTACCAGGGCCTCAACGGTGCCGGTGCTGACGAGATCCTCGCCGTACCAGGCGACTTCTACACACGGCTGGGGCTGGAATCGGCGATCAGCCCGTTGCGACTGCGTGGGATGTCGGCCATGTTGTCGCGGATCAAGGCACATCTGGGCCCCTCGAGCCCGGTGCCGGGACGATGAGATCGCGTTGTCATGAAGTTCATCCAGATGATGGATCAGCCCGTCGAACCTGGCGGGTTGGTCGAGTGGTCGCCCTTCACCGAGGGCGGATTTGCGCAGTGGACGGCTGATTCGCGGCCCACGTCGCACAATCACGAGCAACATCTGCGCGCCGCGTTCGAATACCGTCTGCGTACCAAACGTGAGGGCGGTCGCGAATCGTGGCTGGGGCTCGCGATCGATTTCGACGAGCCGATGTCGGTACCGGCCATCCGCGCGGCACTGTCGACCTGGATCGACAGGCACGAGGTGCTGCGCAGCCACGTTGTCATCTGGGCGGACCGCCTGGCCCGGCTGACCACCCCGCCCGGATCGGTGAAGCTGAAGATGGGGCGGGTGGGCTGGTACGGCGAACCCGGCCCCCTGCTGGATCAACTGGCAGGTTCCTTCGACCGAGCGACCGCGCCGCTGCAGTGGCCCGCCTACATCTTTGCCACCGTTGCTCGCGAGGACTCGTTCACGCTGCTCTTCGCGGCCGATCACTCTCTGGTGGATGGCTACTCCCTGATCATGGGCCAGTACGAACTCGTGGCGCTCTACACCGCGCACCGACGGAAGGTGGAGCCCGACCTGCCGCCGGTGGGGTCGTACGTGGACTTCAGTGCCCATCAGCGGCGAGAGGCAGACTCGGCAGGCGCCGAGCACGAGGCCGTTGCGGTGTGGGCCGACTTCCTGCGCGACTCGGGCGGGGAACTGCCCCGCTTCGACATCGCCGACGAGGACGGGACGGCGGTCGAGGCCCCGACCCCGTCACCCCAGCCGGGTACCGATCTGATCCCCCAGGGTTCGATCACCGCGGATCTACTCGACGACGAGCAGACCAACCGATTCACCGCGGTGTGCTCAGCGGCGGGCGGCTCGTTGCTGTCCGGGGTGATGGCGGCACTGGCGATCGTCTACGCCGAACTCGGCGGGGGCCCGGTGTTCCGGTGTGTCATCCCCCGGCACACGCGCACCGATCAACAGTGGTTCGGGGCACTCGGCTGGTTCGTCGCCACTGTCCCCTTTCGTCTCGACACCTCAGGTGCCACCGATTTCGGACAGATCATCGCCCGGGCGACGGACGAGATGCGGCGCGTCCGCAAAGCCGGCAACCTGCCCTACCTGCGGGTCGGCGAGATCCTCGGACACACGGGAGACACAGACATCCCCGACCCCAGATTCGTCGTCTCGTTCATCGATCTGCGTTTCGCCCCCGGACACGCAGAGGCAGACGCAGGTCGGGCGAGGGTGCTGCGTAGCCACAACTACTCGAACGAAGAGGTGTACATCTGGGTGCACCGCACTGCTTCGGGCATCCGCATCTCGTCGCGCTTCCCGGCACAGGGCCGCACCCATCGGCAGGTCGGACGTTATCTCGGCGCCTTCGGAGACTTTCTCAAAGAGGTCGGCAATCGCAGCACCTACGGGCCGCAAACGGGCGACCCCGAGCGCGAATCGGCGACTTGAAAAACGTTACCGGCGAGTAGGTATCGGTGACCGAACGAGCGATCTGTGGGCCAGCAGTCGTGCCTGTTCGGCGGGGTGCTTAGACTCCATCTAGTGCCGTCCCCCACATCCCGCGGGAAGGCATGCCCACGTAACAACACATCGAAATCGCCAGACAGTGTCACCGACGCGCATCGACCAGCGCCCAACAGGAGATCAAGTGCCAAGTCACGCCAGCACAGCACTCACGAAAGTCCTCATCGCCAACCGGGGCGAGATCGCGGTACGGGTCATCCGGGCTGCCAAGGACGCCGGATTGACCAGCGTCGCGGTGTACGCCGAACCGGACGCCGACGCTCTGTTCGTGAAGCTCGCCGACGAGGCTTTCGCACTGGGCGGTCAGACCTCGGCCGAGTCGTACCTGGTTTTCGACAAGATTCTCGACGCCGCGGCCAAGTCCGGGGCCGACGCCATCCACCCCGGCTACGGCTTCCTCTCGGAGAACGCCGACTTCGCCCAGGCTGTGATCGACGCCGGGCTCACCTGGATCGGGCCGTCGCCCCAGTCGATCCGCGACCTCGGTGACAAGGTCACCGCACGTCACATCGCACTGAAGGCCAACGCACCGATGGCCCCGGGTACCAAGGACCCTGTCAAGGACGCGGGTGAGGTCGTGGCCTTCGCCGAGGAGCACGGAGTCCCCGTCGCCATCAAGGCGGCATTCGGCGGCGGCGGCCGCGGCATGAAGGTCGCCTACACGATCGAAGAGATCCCCGAACTGTTCGACTCGGCCACCCGTGAGGCAGTTTCGGCATTCGGCCGCGGAGAGTGCTTCGTCGAGCGCTACCTCGACAAGGCGCGCCACGTGGAGGCCCAGGTCATCGCCGACCAGCACGGCAACGTGATCGTGGCGGGCACCCGCGACTGCTCGCTGCAACGCCGCTTCCAGAAGCTCGTCGAAGAGGCTCCCGCACCGTTCCTCACCACCGAGCAGCGCGAGAAGATCCACTCCTCGGCCAAAGCCATCTGCAAGGAAGCCGGCTACTACGGCGCGGGCACGGTGGAGTTCCTCGTCGGTTCCGACGGCCTCGTGTCGTTCCTCGAGGTCAACACCCGTCTGCAGGTCGAACACCCCGTCACCGAGGAAACCGCCGGCATCGACCTCGTCCGCCAGCAGTTCCGTATCGCAGCAGGCGAAAAGCTCGAGTTCACCGAGGATCCGACCCCTCGCGGCCACTCGTTCGAGTTCCGCATCAACGGTGAGGATGCCGGTCGTGGCTTCCTCCCGGCTCCCGGACCGATCACCGTCTATAAGGAGCCGACCGGCCCCGGCGTCCGCGTCGATTCCGGCGTCGTCGAAGGCGACGTGATCGGCGGCGGGTTCGACTCCATGCTCGCCAAGCTGATCGTCACCGGTGAGAACCGTGAGCAGGCGCTCGAGCGGTCACGACGCGCACTGGCCGAGTTCCAGGTGGAGGGTCTGGCGACTGTCATCCCGTTCCACCGCCACATCGTGTCCAACCCGGCCTTCATCGGTGACGGCGAGGGCTTCGACATCTACACCAAGTGGATCGAGACCGATTGGGACAACCCGATCGAGCCCTACACCGGTGGACAGCCCATCGAGGACGACGACAACGAGCCCCGCAAGACCGTGGTGGTCGAGGTCGGCGGACGGCGCCTCGAGGTGTCGCTGCCGGGCGATCTGGCCCTGGGTGGTGGCGGATCCAATGGCGTCGCCACGAAGAAGCCCAAGGCACGCACACGTGCCAAGGGCGGCAACGCCGCTGTGTCCGGTGACGCCGTCACCGCGCCCATGCAGGGCACCGTCGTCAAGGTCTCGGTCACCGAGGGCCAGGAAGTCGCCGCGGGCGATCTGGTTGTCGTTCTCGAGGCCATGAAGATGGAAAACCCGGTCACCGCCCACAAGGACGGTGTCGTCACAGGGCTGGCCGTCGAGGCCGGCGCCGCGGTCACTCAGGGCACGGTCCTGTTCGAGCTGAAGTAGGCGTCATCGAGGCTGTCGAGATCAACGCCGGCGCGTGGTACCTGCGGGCGTTGCGTGACGATGATCGGGTGTCGGATCGGCCGGCGCTGGCTCTGGCCGGTATCACCGACCCCGATCACGTGCGCGCCTGCGAGCGCGGCTGGGACGAGGAAACCCGCTTCACCTGGGCCGTGTGTGAGCCGACCACCGGTGAGATGCTCGCCGAGGTCGCCATCGAGCCCCAGGGAACCGGTAACGCAGCCCGATTGACCGGCTTCGCCCGGGATGGCTTCGACGAACCGCTGGCGGCAGCACGAATCGTGGTGCAGCGCTTTGGTGGAGGCGCGCTGGGCTACACCTTCGACTGACCCGTTCCACAGAACCCGCAGAAAATTCGCGCCACCTCTTTGCATTCGCGCCGGTTGCAACCGGCGCGCACGCAGGCAGGTGGCGCGAATTTTGGCGCAGTTGCGCTTCAGACGTCTGGACGATCGTGGTCCAATCCGGTGCCGAGGTCGGTGCAGTCGACCTCGATGACGTCGGTCCGGGCAGCGAGATAGGGTCCCGCTCCGCGGTCCCCCGACAACGACTCCAGGACCCCATCGAGATGGTCTGCCCCGAGGTAGACCGGATGGCCCGCAGACCCCGCGAATCCGGCTCTGCCCAGCCGGTCGGGTCGGGGACCGCACGCGTTCAGAAGTCGCCGCACCTGCGCGCTCGTCACGTCTGGAATGTCAACAACATGTAAAACCACTCCGACGAGATCGGGCACGTCAGCGGCTTCCAGAAGCGCAGTGCGTACGGACTCGCTCAAGCCCCTGCGCCAGTCCGGCACCAGTACGGCGCGCGCTCCCCTGGGCATCTCCGAGGTAGCGGCACCGATGGTGACGAGCACCTGTCCGCATCCGCCGTCGCCGAGCGCATCCACCCCGGTACGCAGCCAGTCACCTTGATGCGCAAGTATTTTCGGCATCCCGTACCTGGAACCCGCGCCGGCGGCCAACAAAACCCCGACCACCGTTCCATGTTCTGGCATGCCGTCTGGGTCCGCGCCCACACCCCATGGTGCTGCCGTGTCACCGGCGTCTTCGGTGGCCGTCTCGCCCGCCGTGCGCTCCAACGGTCGACCTCCTCCGGGCCTGACGGCCATGGATATATCGGTTCTGCTCGCCGAGCGGACGAGCAGACTTCGCGAGATCCTCATGGAAAGCGATGGCACCCCGTCGGATGGCGGTGCCCACGAGACCCACATGACCATCTCACCAGAGGTACCACCGAATGAGCACCGACTCCGAGGCCGGATCATCCGACGCCACCCCGATCGTTTCGGCCCGATTCAACCGCTTTCAGGACGTGAGGGGCTGAACAGGCACAGACTTCGACCATTGACGTGCGCAACAACCAGAGCGGGCGCTGCGATGAAGGCAGCAGCACCACGAGAAATCGGAGAGAACGGAGCCTGACGTGCGACGAGTTGACTGGCGAGGACTCGAGAGTTTCAACGAGTTGCGCGAGCGACAGGCGATCCACGCCCTCTACCAGTGCTGCACGTCGTGTATCTGGGCGATCCGGGTGGCGGCGGGCCGGCCGTTCCCGGACGAGGAGGCCCTCTACAACCGCTCGGATCTGATCCTGGCCGAGTTGTCCGAGGCAGACCTGGAAGAGGCGCTCGACGGCCACCCCCGGATCGGTGACCGGCCGACGAACTCGTCGTCAGCCCGCGAGCAGTCCGGGGTCGCCGGCGCAGACGATGCTGTTCTGGCCGAGCTCAAGCGGTGCAACGCCGAGTACGAGGAGAAGTTCGGCCATGTGTACCTGGTCTTCGCCGATGGACGACCCGCCACGGAGCTGCTGGCAATTCTGCACGAACGCATGAACAATGATTCGGAAACCGAAAGGCGGGTCATGCGAATGGAATTGGCGAAGATCAATCGTCGGCGGCTACGACTCATGTTGGATCCGGCGATCAAATACGTCGACGAAGGAGAGGATGCCGCGTCGTGAGTGACCTCAGCACCCACGTCCTCGATGCGGTCACGGGCAAGCCGGCCAGCGGCCTCACGGTCATTCTCTACGATTCAGATGGCGCCGAACTCGCCTCCAGCACAACCGATTCTGATGGCCGTATCGGATCGCTCGCCGGCCGCGGGCTCACCGAGGGCGTCTACCGGCTGCTTTTCGACACCGGCAAATGGTTCGCCGACAACCACATCGAGGGCTTCTATCCGGAGGTGGCGATCACGTTCTCCGTCACCGATACCACCAGGCACCACCACGTACCCCTGTTGCTGAGTCCGTTCGCCTACTCAAAGCCGAGAACCGGGTGGTGCGGATCTATCGCGACACCCCCAGGCACGAGATCAAGGACATCAACGTCGGCAGCGCCCTTCGCGGCGACTTCGCCGCGGCTTACACCGACGGTGACCAGCGGAAGGTGCTGCCCACCGACACGCAGAAACAGACCGCGTACGCGTACGCCAAAGAAAAGGGCATCGAGTCGATCGAGAAGTACGCGCTCGAACTCGCCCGCCATTTCGTGGACGACTTCGAACCGGTGTCCGGGGCCAGGATC
>NZ_JNYV01000008.1 GCF_000717275.1 Kitasatospora arboriphila | reverse complement strand
CGAGGGTGTGATTCCGGCTCATCCGCTTGATGTGCAGGATGCGTTGATTCACTATGCCCGTAAGGGTGCCATCATCAACTCCACCTACATGGTCTGAGGGCAATCCGATATGCCAGGATCGGAGACGGAGCGCAGCGGAGCTCGACCTGAATCACCGACGGAGCGCAGCGGAGCTCGACCGGAATCAGCGTTGTCGGCACGCGTGGATCTTGCGTTGCTCGGAGTGCGGGGTTCGTTGCCGGTCAGGCGTTCGGCCGGTGCGGGTCCCAGCGACGACGGCCATCTCGTCATCAACGGGATCAACGCAGCGATTCCGCGGAACCCGTTGAGTCCGTATGTCCTTGAGGGTGACCAAATCCTCCTGGATGGTTCGTCCGAAGACCTGGGACTGGATGTGTCGGCCATCGATCGGCCGGCGTTCTACGACCTCCGCACCGATTCGGGCACGGAGTACGAGAAGATCGCCAAACTGCATGGCCGGGACGTCCTGGCGAGCACGGTCATGCAGACCTGCATCCGCTACGACCCGGCGCAGCGGTGTCGCTTCTGCACCATCGAGGAATCGCTGCGTGCGGGAGCCACCGTGGCCGTGAAGAAGCCGGCGGAACTCGCCGAGGTCGCCGAAGCGGCGGTGCGCCTGGACGGGGTGAAGCAGATGGTGATGACCACCGGTACGTCTGCGGCCAGAGACCGTGGTGCCAAGCACCTGGCGCGGTGTGTGCGAGCGGTCAAAGCGGTTGTCCCACAACTACCCATCCAGGTGCAGTGTGAACCTCCGGGCGACCTGGCGACGCTCACGGAACTGCGTGAGGCAGGTGCGGAGTCGATCGGCATCCACATCGAGTCCCTCGACGACGATGTCCGCGCCCGATGGATGCCGGGCAAGGCCACGGTGTCCATCGGCGAGTACCGGGCCGCGTGGGCCGAGGCGGTGCGGGTGTTCGGCCGTAATCAGGTGTCCACCTACCTCCTCATAGGGCTCGGTGAAGATCCCGACGAACTGGTCGACGGCGCACGCGAATTGATCGAGATGGGCGTGTATCCCTTTGTGGTGCCGTTCCGTCCACACCCGGGTTCACTTGCAGTCGATGTGGACTTCGCGCAGGCTCCGCGGGCGGATGTGGTCGAAGCCGTCACCCGGCGGGTTGCCAAGGAACTCACGGCTGCCGGCATGGCAGGTTCGGACCAGAAGGCGGGCTGCGCGGCCTGCGGCGCCTGCAGTGTCCTACAGAATGTGGGTGGTTGACGATGCGTACCGAAGCCAGGGATCTGTCTATTCTCACCGGTCCACGGCGCGTCAGCGCCCCCGGTGGGTTCATCATCCAACCATCCGACACGACAGCACAATTGGCGTCGTACCGGGCTTTGCGTCACGACGCGTTCGTGCGTACCCAAGAACTCTTCACCCATACCGATCGCGATGATCTCGACGACGATCCGCGCACGGTGGTGTTGTGTGCGGTGGCCGACGACGGCACAGTACTCGGCGGCGTGCGTTTGGCCCCGGCCACCGCCGAGGACATCGGCTGGTGGACGGGAAGCAGGCTGGTGGTACTTCCCACCGATCAGGCACGTGGGGTGGGGCCTGCGCTGGTACGCGCGGCGTGCGCCTACGCCGAGAATGCAGGCGTGTTGCGGTTCGATGCGGCGGTGCAGGTGCGTTACCGCTCGATGTTCGCATCACTCGGGTGGGAGCACACCGGGGAGGTGGACGTCGCGGGTACCGCGCATGCGGCAATGCGCTGGCCGATCAACAAGATCGAGCGCCTGGTCGCGGGGACGAAGGCAATGCTCGCCGACGTGCTGGCGCCCTTGTCCGGGCATGCTTCCGGTCTGGGCCCCGCAGGCTTCCGAGGGGATGACGGCAGCCCTGTGCCCGGCACCGACATGATCGCCGCATGCGACGCCATCATCCCGTCGATGGTAGAGCGAGACCCCGAATGGGCCGGCTGGTGCGCAGTTCTCGTCAACCTCAACGATCTGTCGGCGATGGGTGCCACGCCCGTCGGATTGCTCGATGCGGTGGGGGCGCCGACCCGCTCGCAACTGACGCGCATCATCCGGGGAATGGCGAAAGCCGCCGAGGCGTGGAATGTCCCGGTGCTCGGTGGTCACACGCAGTCAGGGGTGCCGGCGTCGTTGTCGGTGACCGCTCTGGGTCGGACCGGCTCGCCGGTGCCGGCGGGCGGTGGCAGGGTGGGACACACCCTACGTCTCACCGCCGATGTGGGCGGCGGATGGCGTCGCGGTTACGCAGGGCAGCAATGGGATTCGACGTCAGTCCGTCGGCCGGACGAACTCGAGCGGATGGGCACCTTCGTCCGGCGAGCCGCGCCGGCCGCGGCCAAGGACGTCAGTATGGCGGGTCTGTTCGGCACCACGGGAATGCTCGCCGAGGCCAGCGGCACAGGAGCGATTCTCGACGTTGCCGCCATACCGCGGCCGGCGGGTGTCACGGTGGGGGAATGGGTCACCGCGTTCCCCGGCTTCGCGATGATCACCGCCGATGATCCGGGTCGGTCGATACCCGATGCCGGACCGGCTATCTCGGCGACGTGTGGTCGGTTGACCGACACCCCAGGTGTCGGTTTGCGCTGGCCGGACGGGGCCGTCACGAGCGCCGTACACAGCACTGTGACCGGGTTGGGAGCAGCATGAGTAAGAGTAAAAACCACCGACACATCGAGCCGAGGTCCTGACCCATGCCTGAGATGACCTTCACCGTGCGCTGGCCGAATGGAACCGAACAGCAGTGCTATTCCCCGTCTTTGGTGATGCACGATCACCTCGAGGTGGGTGGGCGTTACCCCGTACCGGAGTTCGTCAGCCTCACCACACGTGCCCTCACCGAGGCGAGTGACCGGGTGCGTGCAAAGTTCGGGTTCGCATGCACGTCGGCTGCCGCGCAGATGTCGGAGATCCGAGCGGTGTCGCGCGGGATGCCCGACGGTGCTGTCGAGGTGCTCGCGATGACCGGTGCTGATCTCATCGAGCCCAAGAGCGCCGGCCGATGACTTCGGCGAGCATCGCGCCCACATCTGCCGCGGTTCACTAGTCTTCTCCCATGCCACCCATTCGTGTTGCCGCACTGGCAGCCCACTTCGGCCGGGACGTCGAACGTGCGGTGAGCAAGATCGTCGGCATCATCGAAGCGGCCTCTCGAGACAGTGTTGATCTGCTTGTGCTGCCCGACGCGTCACTCGGCGGCTACATCGGTGATCTCCGGGCACCGGATGTGGATCACCTCCCTCCTGCGGTGGCCATCGACGGACCGGAGATGGCCCGAATCGCTGAGGCCGCAGGACCGATGACGGTATGCGTCGGATACACCGAAGACGTTGACGGCCAACGCTACAACGCGGCCGCGTGCCTGTCCGGCGACGGCGTACTCGGTGTGCACCGCAAAGTTCATCAGCCTGCGGGTGAATCGCTGGCGTACTCCGCAGGCGATCACTTCGGGGCGTTCGACACCCCGGTCGGGCGAATCGGGATGCTGATCGACTACGACAAGACCTTTCCCGAGGCCGCGCGCACCTTGGCGCTCGACGGTGCCCGGATCATCGCCGCGCTGTCGGCGTGGCCCGCCAGCGTGACCGACCGTGCCTCACGGCTTCCCAACGACCGGCAATCTCGTCTGTTCGATCTGTACGACGCAGCGCGGGCCGCCGAGAATCAGGTGGTGCTGGTCTCGTCGAATCAAACGGGAGTGATGGGCAAGTTGAGGTTCCTCGGCCAGGCGAAGGTTGTCGGCCCCGGCGGGGAAGTGCTCGCCAAGACGTGGGCGAAAGGTGGAATGGCGGTGTGCGACATCGACATCGACGCGGAGGTCGACCGGGCGCGCCGTGTGCTTCATCATCTCCGGGAACGTCGGGTCGACACGTACTGGCGGGACGAGTCGTGACGGCGGGATGGGCCGGCGAGCGACCGCCGAGAATCTCCCTCGTGACCTACTCGACCAAGCCTCGCGGTGGTGTTGTGCACACCCTCAATCTCGCGGAGGCACTGGCGCATGCAGGCGCGGAGGTCACGGTCTGGTCATTGGCCAGGGGCGGCGATCCAGGGTTCTTTCGACCGGTGGATCCGGCTGTCACGGTTCGTCTGGCCCACTTCACCGATCGCGACGGCGACACCGTCACCGACCGGATCGTGCGGTCGATCGAGGTGCTGCGGGCCGAATTCGACCGTGACGCAGCCGATATCGTGCACGCGCAGGACTGCATCAGCGCGAATGCGGTCGGACGGTGTATCCGCACCATTCACCATCTCGACCAGTTCACCACCCCGGTTCTCGCGGCATGCCACGAAAAGGCGATCGTCGAACCCTATGCGCGGATCTGTGTGTCGGCAGCGGTCGCACGGGAGGTTCACGACGGTTGGGGATACCAGCCGGTTGTCATCCCGAACGGGGTTCAGTCCGCCCGGTTCGCAGCGGCTGCAGGCGACTCGTCCGAAGCCGTGGCCGGGCGCGCCCGCTGGCGGTCGCGGCTGGGCCGGTACATGCTGGCGGTCGGGGGCATCGAGCCGCGCAAGGGCAGCATCGACCTGCTCGACGCCCATGCGCTGATGGTTCGCGAGCACCCCGATCTGAAACTCGTGTTCGCCGGGGGAGAGACCCTGTTCGACTACCGGGGTTACCGCGCCGAGTTCGACCAGCGGATGGCGGACCTGGGCACCTCACCGATTGTGCTCGGCCCTGTCGACGACAACGAGTTGCCCGCACTGGTGGCCGAGGCGTCGGTCTTTGCTTTCCCATCCACCAAGGAAGGGTTCGGGCTGGCGGCGATGGAATCGCTCGCGGCCGGGACCCCGGTGGTCACGCGCGACCTACCCGTGCTCCACGAGGTGTTCGGCGACACGGTTCGCTACGCTGCCACCCCGGCCGATCTGGCATCGGAGCTGAGCGCCGCGCTGACACCTGATCGGAGCCGCGTGGCCCGTGGTCGCACCCTTGCGACCGGCTTGACCTGGGCGCATGCGGCCAGAGCGCACCTCGAGTTCTATCGGCGACACGGCTGACCGTCGACCACGCCGGCCGTCTCCGGGGATCGGTGCCGACCCGGGTCAGTGCCCGCCGAACGAGAACCGGCGACGTCGGCGACCCTTCGGTGAGTCGGGAACAGTCATGGATTGGAAGTAGTCGACCATCGCGACCAATGCCCGGCGTTCCTCGGCGTCGTTGCGGGTCGGCCCCTCGCCGACAGTGATCGCGACCGGTGTGCCGCGATGGATGTCGAGCTCGTCCCAGCACAGGGCCAGACAGTTCGCATTCACCCGGCGTCGGTCGACCACCAGCATGATCTTGGTGTCGAACTCCGAGGTCTTCCAGGAGATCTTCTCAGCAGCGTCGAATGTCAGCGTTCCGGCTGATTCGAAGTCCTGTAGATACATCGGGCACTTTCCGTGGCTGGCAGTTACCCCATCGAGGGTAACCACCGGCGGTCACAGTGTTCGGGAAAAGAAGACCCTCTCGAACCCCTCCACGGTGGCGCGGTGGGTCTCCCGGAAACCCCGCCGCGGGTAATACTGCAGGTTCTCGGTCATTGCCACGTTCGTGTGGAGCCGCAATTCACCGAGTCCACACGAGCGCGCGTGGTCGGCGGCGAACTCCAGCAACTGCGAACCCACACCCAGTCCGCGTGCCGATGGCGAGACGGCGAGATTGTCGAGCAACAGGTGGTCGTCTTTCGCCGTCAACGCGATGGTGCCCACGGCATCGCCGTCACGGTCGGCCACCCACACCGAGCCGCGTCCGATCAACGACGTGTAGTCGGTTGACATCGGCCCGGGTCGTGCGCCGATCCGCTCGATGTAGGGCTCGAAGGACACCGCGATCAACTGCGTCAACGCGTCGGCATCGTCGGGCCGGGCCGGACGGATCGTTGTCATGGGAACAGTGTGCCCACACCGGAGGTGCCGGAAAAGTAGTTGCGTTGCTCGCCGACGTCCCGCACACTCGATCACGTTCTGTTTCCGGCAGTGAGGAATGCAGTGAAGACAGTCGACGGCCCCGCGTCCTAGCGCGCCGACCTGTCTCGACCGTTGCTATCAAGCGGTCATCGAGTTGGTGCGTCTTCCACCACTCATCCCTGGGAGCCACATGCGCCCGAACACCGAATCAGCCGTCGTTCTACGTGAGATCTCCTTCGACTGGCCCGACGGTACGCCCGCACTGTCCGACGTCACGGCGACCTTTGGGTATGGCCGCACCGGACTCATCGGTGCAAACGGCAGCGGCAAGTCGACGTTGCTCGGGCTCATCGCCGGGCAGATGACACCCACGTCGGGGTCGATCGACGTGGTCGGCGAAACCTCCTATCTGCCACAGACTCTGACATTGCAGGTGCGCAGCACGGTCGCCGATCTGCTGGGCATCGGGGCCCGGGTCGATGCACTGAAAGCGATCGAGGCCGGAGACACCTCCCCTGAACTCTTCGACGTTGTGGGCGACGCCTGGGACATCGACACCCGTGCCGAACATGCGCTCCGCCAGGCGGGCCTGCAAGGCATCGAACTGGACCGTGAGGTGGGCACGTTGTCGGGCGGTGAGTCGATGCTCGTTGCAATCGCCAGTCTGTGGTTGGCGGCTGCACCCATCACCTTGCTGGACGAGCCGACCAACAACCTCGACCGTGATGCCCGCCGGCGTTTGTACGACATGGTGCGCGCCTGGCCCGGCACGCTGTTGGTGGTCTCACACGACCCGGCGTTGCTCGAACTGATGGACACCACCGCTGAGTTGCGGGATAACCGGATCACCCTGTTCGGCGGCCCGCTCAGTGAGTACCGCGAATACGTCCGACACCGTCAGGAGGCGGCCCACCGGGATCTGCGGGTGGCCGAACAGAAACTGAGAACCGAACAGCGACAACGCGTCGAGGCCGAAACCAAACTCGCCCGTCGGGCCCGGTCCGGCCGGAAAGATGCCGCGGACGGGAATCTGCCGAAGATACTGTTGGGCAAACGCAAACGCGCTGCCGAGAACACCGCCGGCCGGGTTCGGACACAGGCGGCCGACAAGGTTCGCGAAGCCCGCGAGGCCATTGATACGGCGAATGAGTCCATCCGCGATGATCGCCACATCCGCATCGAACTGCCTGATCCGGATGTGCCCGCAGGCCGGCGCCTGGCCGAGATTCGTTCGGCTACAGAGACTATCGTCATCCAAGGTCCTGAACGCGTGGCCATCACCGGGCCCAACGGAGCGGGCAAGACAACGCTGCTACGGACGTTGTGGGGAGTCGGGCCGGCCGTCGGCGATGCGCACATGGTGGCTCACACGGATCGGATCGGTTACCTGGCGCAGCGTCTGGACGACCTCGATCCTTCCGAGAGTGTCCTCGACACGGTCAGCGCCGCCGTCCCGGGAGTCGATCCGGAAACGATCCGAGGGCGCCTCGCCCAATTCCTCCTCCGCGGGGACGCCGTTGAACGGCTGATCGGCGACCTGTCCGGAGGCGAGCGCTTCCGGGTTGCTCTGGCGCGGTTGCTCCTTGCGTCACCACCCATTCAATTGCTGGTGATGGACGAGCCGACCAACAATCTCGACATGGACAGCGTCGACCAGCTCGTCGAGGCGTTGTCGGGCTTTCGCGGAGGACTGGTCGTGGTCAGTCACGATGAAGATTTTCTGTCCCGGCTCGGGGTCACCCGGTCGTTGGCGTTGCAATCGGGCGACGTCATCGCGGTGGGGGTGTGACCGGTCCTGGGCACGACCCCAACGGGGTGTGATCAGGCGACCCACTCGCCGGTACGCCCGAGATCAGCTCCGCGGCACCGGTTTGAGACTCACAGCGAGGTGTTCAGGATCGGTCAGGTCGGGAACCCACTCGGTTCCTTCGTAGTCAAAGACGATGTCGATCGTGGCGGTTCCGCGATCGATTGTCACCAGACACTTCTTCCAGGGCAACGCGTCAGGCAGGCGCATGGCCTGTTGCAGCTTGTGTGCGGTCTCCAACGGTTCTATGCCGTCGGGGCTCGCGGCTTCCCAGTCCCCGGCCGAATACACGTAGCCGAACATCTGCTTGCGGCGATCGAGGTTGACTACAAGCGCAAGCTGATCCCACGGTTCGGATCGGTAGAACTGATCACCCACGATGTCGTTCCCCAGCTGATGGACGAGGGCGTCGGCGGCTTCGGAACCAAAAGATCGGGCCATGCCGGCAGACTGCACCCTGGCAGAGCCATTTTCAACACGTAGGTGAGGGAGTCACCGAGATTCGCCTGCCGTGCACATACGCGCAGCGGTAGGCACCGCTCGGCGGCAACCAGGTCGCCGCGTCCCCGTCGTCCTTTTGCTGGGCGATCTGACCGTCGCTGGCCTGGAGGTTGCGGGTGTCGCAGCCGTTGCGCCCATCCTCCACGCATCACCCGTGATTGGTTGTCCTCGGAACCTTAGAGGGCCGTCCCTGCAACCTCCGGAATACGCCTCCCGGCCAGGGTGTCCCAGATCTACGAATACGGCGGCAATTCCAGCGTGAGGCCGAAGGCCGTGCCCATCGACGAGGCGGCTCACGATGTTGTGGCCGGGGGAGACGTCACCTCGGTCGGGGGTCTAAGCGTGCCGTAGACCACCAATCCTGCGACAAGGGCCCAGAACGCCGAACCGATACCAAGGGCCGAAAAGCCGGCGGCCGCAACCACAAACGTCAGGACTGCCGCGATTCGCGAGTTCTCGTCCCGGAGACTGGTCGCCAATGCTGCGGCCAGGGTGTCCAGGAGCGCCAGTCCGGCAACGGTTTCCACCAAACCGGCAGGTGCCACGGCGACCAACGCCGTGATGGCCGCGGAACCGACGCCGAGAATGAGGTACATCGGGCTGCCGGTGGCGGCGGCGATCCAGCGCCGGCGGGGATCGGGATCTGCGCTCGGTGCGGCGGACAAGGCGGCGCTGATTGCCGCCAAGTTCGCTGCGTGCGCGCCTGCCGGTGCGGCGACAGCGGTACCGATGCCGGTTGTGAGCATGGCTGCGCGCCAGGGGATCTTGTAGCCGAAGCTGGCCATCACCGCCGTGCCGGGGAGGTTCTGGGAGGCCATGGTGACGATGTAGAGCGGTATCGCGATACCGACGGCTGCCTGCCACGTCCATTCAGGCTGCACGAACTGCAATCGTGGGATGAGGGAGTCGGCAGACACGGACTTGTCCGAGGTCATCAGGACAACTGCGATCACCGCCGCGGCCGTCGCAAACGCTGCCGGCACGGCCCAACGCTTGGCGTACCGGGTGAGTACCAGCCACACCACCACCACGGGCGCAATCGCGAGGGGTTCGTCGGCGAATGCGCGCACGGGCTCCAGGCACAGGGGCAGCACGATGCCCGCGAGCATCGCTTGGGCGATGGACACCGGAATCGCCTGTACAAATGAGCCGAGCCGCGGCCACAGGCCGGTCGCCACCACCATCACCCCGACGAGGACAAAGGCCCCGATCGCCGCAGCGAAGCCTCCATCCGGGGCTGCCGTGCCGGCGAGTAGTGCGGCTCCGGGCGTCGACCATGCGAGCGTGATCGGCATCCGATATCGCAGGGACAAGAACGCGATCCCGATCGACATCACCAGACACAGTGCGAACAACCCGGAGGCGGCTTGCTCGGAAGACGCACCGACCGCCCGCAATCCGGTGAGCACCACGGCAAACGAGCTGGTGAAACCGACAAGTGCAGTGACGACACCGGCGGTCATCGGTTGTCCGTAGGACACGCGTGCCTCTCGATCCGGTGGGGACTGGGTAGGCCCATCGTAGGATGCGCCGTCCTGCGCGGCCGTTCACCCTGGCCCGACGGTGGGATGGGGTATCAATGGATTCATGCCCGAAGGTGACACCGTCCATCAAGCGGCCGGCCGGCTGCATCGCGCGCTTGCCGGAAAAGTGTTGACGCGCTGCGATGTTCGGGTGCCGCGGTACGCAACCGTGGATCTCAGTGGCAGAACGGTCGATGAAGTGATCGCCCGCGGCAAACATCTGCTCATTCGTGTCGGTGACCGCACCGTACATTCACATCTGAAGATGGAGGGTCGCTGGGACATCTACGCCAAGGGTGCGCGCTGGCGCCGGCCCGGGTTCAAGGCGCGGATCATCCTCGAGACCGAAAAGGTGCAGGCCGTCGGTTTCGAACTGGGCAAACTGGAGATCTTGCGGCGCGATCACGAGGACGAGGCGGTGGGCCACCTGGGCCCCGACCTGCTGGGGCCCGATTGGAATGCGCAAACTGCCGTCGACAACCTGGCCACCGACCTCAAGCGGCCGATCGGGTTGGCGCTGCTCGATCAGCGCAACCTGGCCGGCATCGGCAACGTCTTTCGCGTGGAGATGTGCTTTCTCAGGCGGGTACATCCGGCGGTTCCCACGGGCGAAGCAGGTGATTTGGCCGAGTGGGTCGACCTGGCCAAACAGCTACTCGAATACAACCGCACGCGGGCGAACCGAGTCACCAACGTCGATCGGAACGGCGAGCGATTCTGGGTCTACGGGCGCGCCGGCCGATCCTGCCGTCGCTGCGGTACCACGATCGAACGGGGAGATCTCGGTGGGAGCGCCGACCTCGACCGCGTCATCTACTGGTGTCCGACGTGTCAGCCGCCGCCGTGACGAGTTCGGCGTCGCTCGCACGCGCAGGTGGCGGGGACGTCTGTCGCTCGGCCCGTGCACGCCAGATCGCCGCGCCCGCAGCCAGAATCACCATCGCCAGGACAAAGAGGCCGTAGCCGACAGCAGTGGGTCGTAGACCGACGTGGATCACGGCGAACCCGGCGACGACGGCCGGAACGCTGAATGCGGTGTAACTCACGATGAACAGGGTGGAGAACACCTGACCGCGGGCGGCGGGGTCGGTGACCGCGATCAGCGTCGCCATCACGCCGACAAACGTTGCGCCGAAACCGAACCCGGCGACCACCGAACCGATGGCGTAGGCCGGAACGTTTGCCGTCAGCGTCGCGACGAGGGTGATGATCAGTCCGGAACCGAGTGTGCCCAGACCGACGGCCAGTTTGCGGTGGGCGCCCCACCCCGATGCGACGGCCGAGCCGAGTGCTCCTGATCCGAAGAACGCCCCGATCATCAGGCCGGCCACCATGTGGTTCTCCAGGCCGAGGATGCGCGCGACAATCGACGAACCCAGCGAAAGATAAAGGCCACCAAGGGACCACGTGGCGAACATGGCCGGGGTTGCTGCGAGAAACGCTCCGCGCACGGCAGGCGGCAGGCTCGCGTTGGGGCGCAGCACTCTCCACAGGTGGCGGCGGGAGGTGAAGCCGGTGCGAGGTGACGTCTCCGGGACGAATACGACGACCGCTGCCACGAGCACAAACGTGGCGACCAACAACAGGAACACCAGCTCGCGAGGCATCGGCGCGTACTGAACGAGGATCCCCGCCCCGACGGCACCGAGGGCCAATCCGCCCGGAGGGGAAGCGGAACTGGCGATCGAACCCGCCCGTGGGGTGGGCTGCAGATCGACCAGGGCGGCGCTCAGTGTGCCGGTGATGGCCCCGGCAGCAAGACCCTGCAGAACTCTGGCGGCGATCAACATCGGAACGCCGTCAGCAAAGGCGAACATCAGCATCGAACCGGTCAGGACCGCAAGCGCACCGAGGATCACCGGTCGCCGGCCCACGTGATCGGACAGTGATCCGACGGTCAGCAGGCCCGCTAGCAGCGCAATGACGTACACGGCGAAGATCACGGTGAGTGTGAACGACGAAAAGCCCCACAGCTCTTGATAAACCGGATACAGCGGCGAGGGAGCGGCGGCACCGAACATCACGGCGATGGTGGTGACGATGATCAGCCGAAACGCTGCCTTCGAACCCAGGGTGGGTCGGTGCATGACATCTCCCAACGGTTAAAGCAACGATGTTTGCTTTTGGAGACGGTAGCACCATCCGGCGGATTAAAGCCATTCGATTTGCAATAATGGTCGCATGAGCGCACCCGCACGATCAACAGCCCCGCGCCGACCCGGCGGTCGGAGTGCTCGCGTGCAGTCCGCTGTCTACACCGCCGTCGGCGAACTCGTGAGCGAGGGATACCGCGAGACCATGACGATTCCCCAGGTCGCCGAACGCGCCGGGGTGAACCCCACGAGCATCTACCGGCGGTGGGGTGTGATGGACGCATTGCTCGAAGAGGTCGCCGTTGCGGCGCTCACCAAGAACGAACCGCTCCCCGACACCGGCAGCATCGCCGGAGACCTGCGCGCCTGGGCGACGGTGATCGTCGATGACATCACCCGCCCCGAGCGGACGACGTACCTACGAGCGATGGTCGGTGCCCGCAAGGAGATCGGTACATGTCCCTGCTGGGACACCCGTGACGCTCAACTGCAGTCGATGATCGAACGCGCACGAAGTCGCGGGGAGAATGTGCCGTCGGCGCGACGGGCTCTCGACCACATCGTCGCTCCGCTCTACCACCACGTGGTCTTCGGTCTCCCGGCTGACCGCGCCTACGCCGATCTGTTGGTCGAAGACGTGCTCGCGATGGGCGAAGCCTGAGGCGAAGTGTCGCCTGCGCACTGAAAACCGTGCTCAGGGTGCCTCATTGGCTTAGTCTTTGTTTTCCGGGGCACTGTGGCGGCGGGTTCCTTCGGTGACCGCATGGCTGCCGCGAGCCCGACCCGCCCGATCGCTGGGGTGAGAGCGGAACCGAACAGGTAGGGAAGCAACGTGGGATTTGTGATCGGGTTCGCGCCCTGGATTCTGTTCTGGGTTCTGGTGGGTAACGCCGGTTTCCTGACGGCGGTACTCGTCGCCTTCGCGCTCACCATCGCAGGTCAGGTCTTCCAGCGCTGGCGTGGCGAGCCCTTCCGCTCTCTCGAGGTCGGCACGATCGTCGTCTTTGTGCTCCTGGTTATCGCCGCCCTCACCCTCGACGACGACGTCCTGGAGCGCTGGCTGCAGCCGCTGTCGAACCTCGGCCTGTTCCTCATCGCACTCGGAGGTGTCCTGCTCGGCCGGCCGTTCGTCCGTGAGTACGCCGAGGACTCGGTGGATGCAAAAACCGCCACCACCGACGGATTCCGTTACATCACCAACGCCATGACGTGGATGTGGGTGGCCGCCTTCGGTGCAATGACCCTGCTCTCGATCATCCCGCCGCTCGTCGACGGCGACGCGACGATCAAAGACGACGGCGATGCACTCTCCATCATCTGTTACTGGGTCGCGCCCTTCACGTTGCTCGGCATCGCCGGGGTGGTGTCGTCGGTGTTCCCCAATTGGTTCGAGACGCGTTCGGTGGAGGTGTCCGCCCGGGACGCGGGTGCAGAGACGATCGTCGATCAGCCGTCGCCCGCGCCCGACACCACGGACGGTCTGGCGATCACCGCGCCGAGCTCATCCCGGCATGACGAGAGTTTCGGCGTGCAGCTCACCGGTGCCGAACCCGGCGTCCGCGTGGAGATCGACGTCAGTGGGGCAGACCTGTTCGGTCGCCGCTGGCGCGCACAGGCAGCCTTCACCTCATCGGCGGACGGCACAGTCGATGTCGCCCGGGATGTCCCGGTCGAGGGGGACTGGTCGGTCGCCGATCCGGATGCACCACTGTGGGCGATGCGGCCCGACATCTCCGACTCCACGGCGCCAGACCTGTTTGTTCCACCGGTCGGTCCCTGGCACGTGACCATAGAGGCAACCTCCACCGGAAGGTCGGCCCGGCGGACGGTGTCGAGATTCCCGTCCGAGGTCGGCGTCGACGTGCGCGAGCTACAGATCGGCGGACGACCAGCACTCCTGGCGACCCCCGGTGGCACCGCGCCCGACGCGGGCTGGCCCGCGGTCGCCTGCTTCGGCGGGTCCGAAGGCGGGGTCGACTCGCAGCGCGCGACCATCGCGACGCTGGCCTCCAATGGCTTCGCGGCGCTCGCCTACTCCTGGGTCGACGAGTCGGCGGCACACGCCGAGGCGCCGCTGGCCCAAATCCCTCTCGAGCGATTCGCCGACGCGGTCGCCACCTTGACGTCGCTGCCCGGGATCGACCGCGCGCGGATCACCGCGATGGGCATCTCGAGGGGTGCCGAAGGACTGCTCGCGGCGGCTACGGTGACGCAGCTGCCGGTGAGTGGCCTCGTGTTGATCAGCCCGAGTTCGGTGTCGTGGCAGGCCATCGGACCCGATGGCGAAATTCCTGACACCCCCACCTGGACATCGGGCGGGCAAGATGTCCCGTGGGCACCTCTGCCGACCGGTTCCCTGATGCCTCAGCTGATCCGCAATGCATGGCGCGTCCATCGCGACATCGCACACGGCCGCCCGAGTCTGCTCAAGCTGCACGACGCGTACACCGCGGGGCTCGATGAGCTCGGACCCATCACCTCTTCGCCCGCCAGGCTACGGAGCGAGGTCATCGACGTGCCCCTGCTCTGCATCTCGGGGACCGATGACCATCTGTGGCCGTCCGAGCGAATGGCCGATGAATTGCTCGCCGCCCGCAACCATCCGCTGGACCAGCACGTGCGGCTCGAGGATGCGGGCCATCTGATCAGACTCGGGATGTTCCCCGGCACCGCGCAGTGGAGCGCAGGCATCGCCTTCGGAGGCACCGCCGCCGGTCAGGGCCAGGGACAACGGGCAGCGACGACCGCTGTTCTCGGCTTCCTCAGTGGAGTCTTCGTCTAGGCCCTGTACACGGCGTAGAGCCAGTCTCTGCGAAGGGTCGAGCTTCGTCTGTTCCAGCGGTCGAGCTCCGCCTCCGGCTTCGTCTCCCACCTTGCACTCGGCACCTGAGAGTGCTAAAACGGTGGCTGGCACTCGACAACCGTGAGTGCCAGGTTGGAACGGTGAGATCGGTCCTAATGACACGACCGATCGTCCGTCGCGGGCACCGGAACCAACCACCGAACTTCAGTGTCACCCCCTATCGGAGGATCACTTCGTAATGGCCAAGATCATCGCGTTTGACGAAGAGGCCCGTCGCGGCCTCGAGCGGGGCCTCAATGCCCTCGCCGACACCGTAAAGGTGACGTTGGGACCCAAGGGTCGCAACGTCGTGCTCGAAAAGAAGTGGGGCGCCCCCACCATCACGAACGACGGCGTCTCCATCGCCAAGGAGATCGAGCTCGAGGATCCCTACGAGAAGATCGGCGCAGAGCTGGTCAAAGAGGTCGCCAAGAAGACTGACGACGTCGCGGGCGACGGCACCACCACCGCCACCGTTCTCGCTCAGGCACTCGTTCGTGAAGGTCTGCGCAACGTCGCTGCCGGCGCGAACCCGCTGGGCCTCAAGCGCGGCATCGAGAAGGCCGTCGAGGCTGTCACCGAGTCGCTGCTGAAGTCCGCCAAGGAGATCGACACCAAGGAGCAGATCGCTGCTACCGCTGGTATCTCCGCCGGTGACCCGGCCATCGGCGAGCTCATCGCCGAGGCCATGGACAAGGTCGGCAAAGAAGGCGTCATCACCGTCGAAGAGGCACAGACTTTCGGCCTGAGCCTCGAGCTCACCGAGGGCATGCGCTTCGACAAGGGCTACATCTCCGGTTACTTCGTGACCGACGCAGATCGCCAGGAAGCCGTTCTCGAGGATCCGTACATCCTGCTGGTCTCCGGCAAGGTGTCGACCGTCAAGGACCTGCTGCCGCTGCTGGAGAAGGTCATCCAGGCCGGCAAGCCGCTGCTGATCATCGCCGAGGACGTCGAGGGCGAAGCCCTTTCGACCCTGGTGGTCAACAAGATCCGTGGCACCTTCAAGTCTGTTGCCGTCAAGGCTCCGGGCTTCGGTGACCGTCGCAAGGCCATGCTGGCCGACATCGCCATCCTCACCGGTGGCGAGGTCATCAGCGAAGAGGTCGGCCTGTCGCTCGAGAGCGCCGGCGTCGAACTCCTCGGCACCGCCCGCAAGGTCGTTGTCACCAAGGACGAGACCACCATCGTCGAGGGCTCGGGCGACTCCGACGCCATCGCCGGTCGTGTGTCGCAGATCCGCGCCGAGATCGAGAACAGCGACTCCGATTACGACCGTGAGAAGCTGCAGGAACGTCTGGCCAAGCTGGCCGGCGGCGTTGCTGTGATCAAGGCCGGTGCTGCCACCGAGGTCGAGCTCAAGGAGCGCAAGCACCGCATCGAAGATGCCGTGCGTAACGCCAAGGCTGCTGTCGAAGAGGGCATCGTCGCCGGTGGCGGCGTGGCTCTGCTGCAGTCCGAGCCCGCCATCGACGGACTCTCCCTCGAAGGCGACGAGGCCACTGGCGCCAACATCGTCCGCGTCGCCCTGGAGGCTCCGGCCAAGCAGATCGCGATCAACGCAGGCCTCGAGCCCGGTGTTGTCGCAGACAAGGTCCGCAACAGCCCGCTGGGAACCGGCCTCAACGCCGCAACCGGTGTGTACGAGGACCTGCTGGCCCGTGGCATCAACGACCCGGTGAAGGTCACCCGCTCGGCGCTGCAGAACGCAGCCTCGATCGCGGCTCTGTTCCTCACCACCGAGGCCGTCGTTGCCGACAAGCCCGAGAAGAACGCTGCACCGGCCATGCCGGGCGGCGACGAGATGGGCGGCATGGGCTTCTAGTCCACGCTTCTCGCTCTACCGTTCACGCGAACCGGCCCACTCCTTCGGGAGTGGGCCGGTTTCGTTTGTGTGTAGTTGGGTGCACCCAAGTCGGTGTCGGAGGGCTGGATGTGACGTCTGCGGGGTACTTGTGTGCGCTCGGGCCCGGTGGCGCGTGCTTGGGTGCACAGAAGTCGCTGTCGCCGGGCCGGATGTGACGTCAGCGTGGAACTTGTGTGCACTCAGGCCCGCCTGCTTCGGCGACGTTTGCGCACGACGCGGATGATGTCGTCGACGACATCGTCGAGGTTGGCGATCGCCGTCGCGGCCGAGTAGCGAAGGATGCGCCAGTCATCGTCGACGAGTTCGTTCTGGCGCTTTCTGTCGTTGTTGAAAGTTGCAGGGTCGGTGTGGAACTCGCGTCCGTCGATTTCGACGATGACCCTTGCGCGACGACACACCAGGTCGCCGTAGTAGCGGCCGACCTTGACGTTGATCTCGAGTGGGAAGTTCCGCGCACTCAACGCACGCGCAACCAATCTCTCCGGTTCCGAGCGAGTGAGAGGGCAGCACGTGCGTAGTTGCTCGCGGACAGCGACAATTCCGTGGCGTCCTGTTGAACGCTCGCAGAGGCGGGCGACTGCCCGCCAGTTCACCCGCGTTCCGATTGCGGCGTCGAACAGCGCCTCGAGAGACAGCTGGTCAAGCGTGGTGGCGACGTCGATGAGGCAGTGCTCGATCGGCACCACCGGCAGCCCTTTGCGGCGCACCGTATGTACACCGGGTCGCCGATGCAATCGCACCCAGCTCGGCCCGCGGACCGAGACGCTCGGCGAAACGGTGGCCTCGACAATCGTGGGCTCGTCCTCCAGCAATCCCCACAACCACGCAGCGGTGGTGTGACTGAGAACGGCAGTCGGCTTCCACAAGGTGACTGCCGTGCAAAGCTCGACGTATCCCGGGTCGGACGTCGAGTAGACCTCAGGCAATAGTCGATTCAGATGCGAGACCTCGCGTTTGGTCATCCCGCCCGCTAGTAGCTGCGCACGTGTTCGCACTTCCCCCATCCGAGCATGGTTGCGGCAAAACACAATCCGCGCATCTGGCTATCCACAGCCTGTGGATGGCCGGCGACGTGTCTTCGCCAAAAGTGGTAAAGGCGGGCCTGAGTGCACACAGGATGGTCCACGTCGTCGCATCCGGCGCCCCGACTGCGATTCGTGTGCAGCAAGGCACAAGCCCCGTGCCTGAGTGCACACAAGTACGCCGCTGACGTCGCATCCGGCCCTCCGACAGCGACTTGTGTGCAGTCAGGTCCGCCACCCCCACCACCCGACTGCATCAAATCGCCGCGAGGGGGTATGCGAACTCCATGCAGACCTTCTTGCCGTATCCGGACTTCGCGCGCTCGGCCGCGGTGTTGGACGTGCCGCGGTTGGGGAAGCAGCGGGTCGAAACACTGCAGATCCTGCGGGCGCTCGAACTCTTCGACTACGGGTGGGGGAGCCATCCGGCGGTTCAGATGTGGCGTGGACACACTCCTGCCTTGGTTTGCTACGGACTGACCTTCGTCGAGGTGTGGACCGGTGGCGGGCGGGCCGACACCACCGCGGGGCAGATCGCCGAGTTCGCGCCGGAGGTGGTCGGGCGACCCCAATCGGAGCTGGTGGCCGATGGCCTGATGCCCCCGTGGTGGGACGACGAACGCCTCTACCGCAGTCACCGCGCTGCATTGGTCCGGAAGGATCCGGAGTTCTATGTCCCTGTGTTCGGGGAGATGGATGGCGAGATGCCGTACTTCTGGCCCGACCCGCCAGAAGTCCCGACACAGCTGCGCACCGGTGACCGCACCGTGTGGGTGGTGCGGCCGTCATCTGCAGAGCAGTACCAAGAGTTCAGGCGTCGCAGCATCGTCGGCTTCGGGACCGAATCCGGTATCGACGTCATCGCGGCGGCAGGCGGCGATCTCCGCACGCTGCTGAAGGAACGGGCTCCGGGACGTCGGCCGGGCAAGGATCTGCGAGTCCTGGCATCGTTTGTCGGTGACTTGTCCGTAGGCGACGAGGTCGCGGTGCCGATTCCGGACACGCCGGATCTGCACGTCGGAACGCTGACGGGAGAGTATCAATTCTCCCGCAGTGCAACGACTCTCGTCCCGCATCGCAGGAGGGTGCGGTGGGAGGGAGTGCTCGCCCGCAGCGATGTCATGCCGCCGGCTCTGCTGCAGAATCCGCGGGCGCTCTTCCCCGTGCCCGTCGCGCCTCGATGACAGAACCCGGTTCGTGCGATCCCTGATCACGCCGTGGGAGATGAACACAGACCCCCGGATTTGAGTAGTTTCACGCTGCCGTGCCCTACGTGCGAGGTCCTACTCTCATCGTCATGACCTTCGGCCCTGCAGTCACGATGTACCCGCACCCCACCCCGGTTCTGGCGGTTTCACCCCGGCGTCCCCGGTTGGTCGCCGACGTCATCGCCACGTTCTGCCTGCTTGCTCTGCAAGGCCTCGTCCTCGTCTGCAGTGCCTACATGAGCCTTTTCTTCGCCATGGCCACCGACAGCTGTTACGCCGATCGGTGTGACACGGACAATCTCCTGTGGGCGTACGTCGTCGCAGATGGCGGAGGTGTGGCGGTTGTGGTGGTGTCGACCATCGCCGCATCCATCGTGATGTTCCGGCGCCGAATGGCGTTCTGGATTCCGCTGGTGGGCCTGATCCTGCAGATCTTTGCCTTTGCGCTCGGTGCGGGATTGGCCGGCAGCGTCGTGCCCTCCTGACCCGCCGGGTCCATACGTACGTCGGGAATGCCGATCGACACCGGGCTGTTGCACGTCACATGGCTTCGATCACCGTGGATATCTGGTCCGACATCGCGTGCCCGTGGTGCTACATCGGCAAACGCAAGTTCGAAGCCGGGCTCGCCGACTTCGCCGGCCGCGACGACGTCGAGGTGACCTACCACAGCTTCGAGTTGGCTCCGGATACCCCAGTGGATTTCGACGGCTCGGAGATCGACTTCCTCGTGCAGCACAAGGGGATGCCGGCCGGGCAGGTGCGCCAGATGCTCGACCAGGTCAGCGCCATCGCGGATGAGGTCGGGCTGCGGTACAACTTCGATGCACTGCTGCACACCAACACCCGCAAGGCGCACGAGTTGCTGCACTACGCCAAGCAGCACGGTAAGCAGCTGGAGATGGTCGAGCGACTGTTCGCCGCCTACTTCGGCGAGGGACGCCACCTCGGCCGCGACGAAGAGCTGGCCGAACTGGGCGTCGACGTCGGGCTCGACCGCGGTGCCATCGAGAATGCCTTGGCGGCAGGCGACTACGTCTCGGCGGTGGATGCCGACATCGCGCAGGCACGTGAATACGGCATCAACGGGGTCCCATTCTTCGTGATCGACGGCCGCTACGGCGTGTCCGGCGCCCAGGCTCCCGAAACCTTCACCTCGGTGCTCGAGCGGGCACGGGACGAAGCGAAGGAGTTGGCTTCCGGTGCCTGATCGGCCTTCTCCGATGTTCGAGCTGGTCGGCGACGCCGACGCCGGCGCGTGCATCGACGGCATGTGCGCAATCCCGGCAGGCATTACTGATGCAGTGGCGCTGCCCGAGTCGACAACCTCGTCGGGTCACGCGAGCGAAACGCCTGACAGCCAGGCGTGAAGCACGTTGAGCTTGCTCCTACGCGATCTCGAGTATTAACGGGCCGTAGTTAATGGCTGTTGCTCGTCGCCGAGTGTGGATGGTCGCCCGATCGGTATCGCGGTTGGCTGACTGAAATGTGGCGCCGAACCCTCTAGATGAACTGAGGGTCCATCGAGCTGAAAGAGCCCCGCCGAGCAGCGCTCGACGGGGCCCCTGTGAATCGGATCCGACTTACTCTGCTGACGCCACCGTCTTGGTGAGCAGGTTGGCCAACGTCTTGCTGAAGGCCGCAGGCTGCTTCGGGGTGCCGCCTTCGGCCAGCAACGCTGCGCCATAGAGCAATTCGGCCGTCTGCCGAAGCGACTCGTCGTCGCCGCGAGCCGCGAAGGCCTCCTGGAGTCCCTTGGTGAGGGCGTGGCCGGGGTTGAGTTCGAGGATGCGCTTGCTGTCGGGCATCGGGTAACCCGATTCCCGGTACATCCGTTCGAGGGCAGGTGAAAGGCTCTGTGCCTCACCGACGATGCAGGCCGCCGAATCGGTCAGTCGGCTCGACAACCGCACCTGACTGACGTCGTCGATGAGGACGCCGGTCAACCAGGTGAGCAATTCGTCGAACTGCTTGTTGTCCTTCTCGTCGTCGTCCTTGTCCGCTGTGTCGGACAGGTCGACCTCACCCTTGGCCACGGACTGCAGGGGCTTGCCCTCGAAGTCGAAGATCTGTCCGACCCACATTTCGTCGATCGGGTCGGTGAGCAGGAGCACCTCGATGCCCTTCTTCTTGAATGCCTCGAGATGCGGCGAGTTCTCCAGCTGCTCGCGTGATTCGCCTGTGGCGTAGAAGATCTGGCTCTGGTCGTCTTTCATCCGTTCGACGTACTCGGCCAGCGTTGTGGCGGTGTCGACCGAATGCGTGGAACTGAACGAACAGATCGCCAGGAGTGCGTCCCGGTTGTCCGCGTCCTGGAGCAAGCCCTCCTTGATAACCCGGCCGAACTGCGACCACACGGTGTCGTATTTCTCGCGGTCATTGGCCCGCATGTCCTTGATCGTCGAGAGAACCTTCTTGGTCAATCGCCGCCGGATGGCCTTGATCTGCCGGTCCTGCTGCAGGATCTCGCGAGAGACGTTGAGAGACAGGTCTTGTGCGTCGACGAGCCCCTTGACGAAACGCAGGTACTCGGGCATCAGCTCTTCGCAGTCGTCCATGATGAACACGCGCTTGACGTAGAGCTGGACGCCGGTGCGGCGTTCGCGCATGAACAGGTCGAACGGTGCCGTGGACGGGATGAAGAGCAGGGCCTGGTACTCGAAGGTGCCCTCGGCCTTCATCGGGATGATCTCGAGAGGCTCGTCCCACGCGTGGCTGATGTGCCGGTAGAAGTCCGCGTATTCCTCGTCGGTCACCTCCGACCGGGGCCGGGTCCACAGTGCCTTCTGCGAGTTGAGCACCTCTGTGGTGGTGGTCTCGGTCGGCTCGTCGGCGGCTGCGTCATCGGCGTCGTCGTCGCTGGGGGCCTTCGGCGGCACCGGGGTGGTCACGTCCATGCGGATCGGCCACGAGATGAAGTCCGAGTACTTTTTCACCAGCTGACGGATCTTGGGCACCGACGTGTAGTCGTGCAGATCGTCCTCGGCGTCCTCGGGCTTGAGATGCAGCGTCACCGAGGTGCCCTGCGGTGCCTCGGCGACGTCCTCGATCGTGTACGTGCCCGCGCCTGCCGATTCCCACCGCGTCGCGGAGGTCTCGCCGGCCTTGCGGGTCAGCAGGGTGACCTTGTCGGCCACCATGAACGTCGAGTAGAAGCCGATGCCGAACTGGCCGATGAGCTCCTCGGCGGCGCCCGAGCCCGCAGCCTCGGCCTCTTTTGCCTCTTTCAGCTTGCGACGGACATCGGCCGTACCCGACTTCGCAAGCGTGCCGATGAGGTCGACGACCTCATCGCGAGACATGCCGATCCCGTTGTCGGTGATGGTGAATGTCCGGGCGTCGGGATCCAGTGAGATCTCGATGTGGAGGTCGGAGGTGTCGACCTCGAGATCCTTGTTCCGGTACGACTCCAGGCGCAGCTTGTCGAGGGCATCGCTGGCGTTGGACACCAGCTCGCGGAGAAATGAATCCTTGTTCGAGTAGATCGAGTGGATCATCAGATCCAGGAGTTGCCGCGTCTCGGTGGCGAACTCCATCTCTTCGACTTGAGCGCTCACGTGATGCTCCTTCGGTTGTCGCAGATGCGGTTGTTACAGGGTGTTGCTGGCAGTATTCGGTCGCGGGGTCCGACCAAACATTTTAGGCAGGCCGCTCGTAGTACATTCAGTCCTCATGTCTGGTACGGGGAACGGTCGGTATCGGTGAGTTCGGTCATCCAGAATGTTCTCGGTCGGGAATTCGAGAACCTGCATCCCAACATGCAGTGGCGGTATGGGATCGATTCCACCTCGCAACTGTCGCAGGTGGCCGGTGGGATGCTCGAGTCGGTCTACTGCTCGGCGATGCTGCCCGCAATGTTGTTCCACATGCGCAAACGCAACGCCATGCCCACCAAAACCAGCAGGCTCGTCCCGTTCACGATGCACAACTACTGCTATCAGGACGAGCTCGGGCGCGAATGTCTCGCGGTGCTTCGGTCGTTCGACTACACAACCGGCTCACATGGGCTGAACTCGCTGCTCGTCGACGGCCGCGAAGGGCTTGTCGACTACTTCGGCGACGGTCCGGAACTGCTGTGGCCGCTCGAGGCACACGCCGACGCCCGCGGTTCGCTGGTGTTCGAGAGTGGCCCGATGCGGCTGCTCGCCGGCCCGAAGGTGGGCATGCGTGGTCTACTCGCTGCGCGGATGAGGTACATCGAGGGCTGGGACGAACGGCACAACCGGTTCCGGGTGGACGCGTCGGTGCGCAACCCGGTCCTCGGCGAGCTCATCCACTACCGCGGTTGGTTCACCGCCCGCGACGAGCCATGCCGCCTGCGTGACATCCCGGACGAGGCCTGGCCATTGCGGCTCGAGGAGCGCGAACACTGACCAGCTCTGTTCAGCTCGCCGGACGCGTGAGTCCCAGATGGTCGCGCAGGGTGGAACCTTCGTACTCGGTCCGGTAGACGCCGCGTTCCTGCAGGAGCGGGACCACCTTGTCGGCGAACTCGTCGAGCCCGCCAGGGGTGATGTGCGGAACGAGAATGAACCCGTCACTGGCATCTTCCTGAACGAACTCGTTGATGGTGCGGGCGACGGTGTCCGGCGACCCGATGAACGACTGCCGGCCGGTCACCTCGATGATCAGCTCGCGTGTGGTGAGGTTGTCCGCCTCGGCCCGTGCTCGCCATTCGTTCGCCACGTCGCGCGGATCGCGGTGGATACGAACGCTGGCCCGCCCCTTGGCGACTGTGTTCTCGCCCGGCAGGGGGTCGATCGACGGCAGCGGGCCGTCGGGGTCGTGGTCGGAGAGGTCGCGGTTCCACAGCTGCTCGAGGAACTTGATCGCGGTCTGGCCACTGACCTGTTGCAACCGGATCTCGTGTGCGCGGTCGGCGGCGTCGGCGTCGGTGTCACCGAGAACAAACGTCGCTGCCGGCAGGATCAGCAGGTCCTCGCTGCGTCTCCCGTAGGTGGCCAGCCGGCCTTTGACGTCCTTGTAGAACGCCTGGCCGTCGTCGAGTGTGGAGTGCCTGGAGAAGATGGCGTCAGCTCCCGCGGCAGCGAACTCACGACCCTCGTCTGAGTCGCCGGCCTGAAAGATGGCCGGGCGGCCCTGGGGACTGCGGGGGACGTTGAACTGCCCCGAGATGTCGAACTGGTCGTCTCGGTGCGTAAACGAGCCGGCGTCAGGGCGCCGCAGGTACGTCCCCGACTCCTTGTCGGCCACGATGTCGTCGTCCTGCCACGAATCCCACAGCTCGGTGGCGACTTCGAGAAACTGCCTGGCCCGGTGATAGCGCTGCTCTTTCGGTAGGTAACCGCCTCGTCGGAAGTTCTCTCCGGTGAATTCGTCCCAGGAGGTCACCACATTCCACGCGGCCCGGCCGGCGGTGAGGTGATCCAGGCTCGCGAACTGGCGGGCCACCTCATACGGCTCGTTGAACGTGGAGTTGATGGTGCCGGTCAGGCCGAGGTGTTCGGTGACGGCGGCAAGAGCGGCGAGCACGGTGAATGTATCCGGCCTCCCGACCACGTCGAGGTCGTAGATCAGCCCGTTCTGCTCACGCAGGCGAAGTCCCTCTGCGAGGAACAGGAAGTCGAACTTCGCGCGCTCGGCGGTGCGTGCGAAGTGCACAAACGACTCGAACTCGATGTGACTGCCCGCATCGGGATCGCTCCATACCGTCGTGTTGTTCACGCCCGGGAAGTGCGCGGCCAGATGTACCTGCTTGGTCATCGGTTGATCAACTCCGCTGCGGTCTGGAATCGGTTCACTGGACGGGAGAGACCGAGATGGCCTCGCAGAGTGCTCGATTCGTAATGGGTACGGAACAGTCCGCGACGTTGCAATTCGGGGACGAGGTCGCGGGTGATGGCTTCCAGATCGGCAGGTATCGCACCGGGCCGCAGCCGAAAGCCGGTGATACCGGCATCGGACAGTTCGGCCAGTCGATCGGCGAGGGCCTCGGCGGTTCCGGTGAACACCTCTGCGTCACTTGTGTATTGGATGCCCGCTCGATCGTCGAGCCGCGCTTTGTGTGCTTCAGCTGCGGTTGTCGTGTCACCGAGGAAGACCACGAGGTCGGCGAACACGTGGACGATCTCGTCGGCGCGGCCGGCCTGCTCCTGCGCCGTACGGATGACGGCGATGCTCGCCTTGGCGTCGGCGACGTCGGCCGGGGTGATGAAACCGATGTCCGCGGACGTTCCGACGAACTGATACGGGATGTTCTGGTGCGCAAGGGCGGTGATGATGGGCTGACCTTGCGGTGGTCGAGGCGTGATGGACGGTCCTCGCACCGAGAAGAACCGGCCTTCGAAGTCGATGTAGTGCAGTTTGTCGCGGTCGACGAAGCGTCCGGTGGCCTTGTCGCGGATCTCGGCGTCGTCTTCCCAACTGTCCCAGAGTCTTCGGAGCACCTCGGCGTAGTCGGCCGCCTCCTCGAAGAGGTCGGCCACCAGCTCAGCGGTCGCCGGGTCGTTTGTCACCGGGTCGCCGGCATCGGCGACCGCGAGCTGCGGGAACGTGCGCCTGCCGAACAGGGCAGCCTCGTGTGGTCGCGCCGATACCTGCACCCGGACGCCGGCCCTGCCGTTGCTGACGTAGTCGAGGGTCGCGATCGCCTTCGACAGATGGAACGGCTCGGTATGGGTGACGGTGGCGGCAGGAACCAACCCGACATGCCGCGACAGCGGTGACACCCGTGACGCGATCAGGACCGAGTCGAGCCTTCCGCTGACTCGGTCGGTGCAGGGTGAGGGCGCTTCGAGTCCGGTCGGCCGGATACCGAACGTGTCCTCGATCGTCACGAAGTCCACCAGCCCGGCTTCTGCGACGCCCACCAGGTCAGCCCAGTAACGCGCGGTCAGCAGTTCAGCGGGCCTCGCCGTGGGCTCGCGCCAGGCGGCCGGATGCCATCCCGCGCCCTCGAGGGCGATCGCGAGATGCAGTTTGTCGGTGATCGGCATTCAGAACTCTCCGGTGAGGGTCGGCGGGCGGGACTCGCTGTTGGCGTGTTGTCCTGCCAACGGATCTGTCACGAGAGAGATTCCTGTGGGCGGAGTCTCGATCAGCGTGACTCTAACCCTCGCCAACTGCGACGATCACCGGCTCAATGGGTATCAACCGTCTATTGGAGCGTGCCATGCCCATGAACAGTCTGATGTCCGCCGATCACCTCATGATGGCGGCTGCGGCCGCGCATCCCGAAGCGCCACAGGCGATACCGACGATGCACCTGTGCGCGCCTGCCGAAGGTCGGCCCGATGATCGGCACACCCGTTCGGCTCTTGCGGCGCGGGCGATCGAGTACAGCAGGCGTTACGGGGGAACATCATGCGGTTGGTTCGCCCGTCTGCGTGAAGAGCTCGACTCCCGTCGCGACCTGAGCGCTCACGGTAAGTCTGCGTGACTGCCTGCCGTACCGATGTCAATGGTTCGGACTCGGGCGGCGACAACACTCCGCTCGGCGCATGTCGTCGTGGATGCTTGTCGGCAGAGAGCGATGAACCGAGGGGAGTGGTTGGTGGGAGTGTTTGCGTTCGGCGCCGAATCGGGTGTGGGCGGCTGGGATTGGCGGGTGCGCGGGCGCTGCCGCGACCAGGGGATCGACTGGGAGATCTTCTTCGCACCGTCAGGACGAGAGCCCGCTGCAGTCCGACGGCGTCGCGAGGCAGAGGCCAAAGCGCTGTGCAACGGTTGCCCCGTGGTGCGGCAGTGCCGCGACCACGCCGTGGAGTTCGACGAGAAACACGGCATCTGGGGAGGGATGACGGTCGACGAGATCGCGGCCGTCGCGCGTGACGCCCGTTCGGCGTAAGCCGACCACGAAATGGAACTGCCGTACCGTGGCTTCTCGTTACGCTGGTTCCATGACCACTAATGTTCCGACCATCGACCTCAATTCGGGGACGTCCATTCCGCAGCTGGGCCTGGGGGTGTGGCAGGCCTCGAACGACGAGACCGAGCAGGCCGTGCGATCTGCGATCGACGACGCCGGGTACCGCCACATCGACACCGCGGCCGCGTATGGGAACGAAGAGGGTGTCGGTCGTGCGCTTGCAGCCGCGTCCGTGGATCGTTCCGAACTGTTCGTCACCACAAAACTGTGGAACGCCGACCAGGGTTTCGAGCCGGCGAAGCAGGCGTTCGACCAGAGCTTGTCGCGGCTCGGGCTCGACTACGTGGATCTCTACCTGATCCATTGGCCTCTGCTGAACGACGACCGATTGCTCAGGACGTGGGACGCGCTCGAGGAGATTGCGCAGAGCGGTCGCGCAAAGGCGATCGGCGTGTGCAATTTCGAACCCCGCCACCTCGACCTGTTGGTGAATCGGGGCGGAACGTTGCCTGCCGTCGATCAGGTGGAACTGCATCCGCATCTGCCGCAGCAGCAGATCCGCGACGTCGCGGACCGGCATGGCATCGTCGTCGAATCGTGGAGCCCACTCGGAGGCACCAGCAATTCGGGCTGGGGCAAGGACTCCAAACCGAACACCCTGTTGACCGATCCGCTGATCTCCCGGATCGGTGAGCAGCACGGCAAGTCCCCTGCACAGATCCTGATCCGCTGGCATCTGCAGAACGGACTCGTTGTCATCCCCAAGTCGGTCAATCCCGACCGGATCGCCCAGAACATCGACGTGTTCGACTTCGAGCTCACCGACGCCGATCTCGGCGACATCGCCACGCTGAACGACGGGGTGCGCGTGGGTGCGGACCCCAACGAGTTCAACGTCGGTGCTCCCGAATGATCATCTGACGCAGCACTGAGCGGTGCGACGATGGTCAGTCGCCGACGGAGGTGATCCTGGGTGGCAGCGCGCCGTGCGGGATGGCGGGACCGACGGCCACCCGGCTCCCCGGCGTCCGCCCGTGACCCCAGCCGAGCTCGGCTCGATAGGACCCGACCGGTGCGTCCGCCAGCGTCGTCCGGTCGGCGACCGGCTCGGACGACGGCGCCACATAGAGTGCATCCGTGGGGCAATACGCCTCGCACATGAAGCAGGTCTGGCAGTCCGATTGCCTTGCAATGCGCGGGATCCCGTCGGTCCCGCGGTCGAACACATCGGTGGGGCACGCATCGATGCACTTGTCGCACCCGATGCACTTGTCCGCCAGGACGAGTTCGATCATGATGCGTGGGCCAGTGTCGGAGCGGTGTCCCGCGGTCGTGTCCACACCTCGTCCAGGCCGCCGGACAGGATGTGGTGGTGCTGTCGCGGATCCTGGTAGGGATGGTCTTCCCGCTTGCTCATGCCACGAGTTTCGGTGCGGCTCAACGCAGACCGGTACATCCACCGTCCCACGGCGGTGACGGCGGCTGCTTGTCTGGCCCGCACGCGGTCGGGGCCGGCGAGGGGACCCAGGTCGGCAGACAGGCCGGCCCACAGGGTGTCGAGTTCGTTCACCGCTTGCACCAGTCGATCTCCATGCCGCAGGTAGTTCTTGCGCAGCGGGAGCAGCTGATGTCGCGCCGCCGCCATCACCTCGTCGGGCTGCAGCGACGGGCGGGACGTGGGACGCAGGCCGGCCCGACCCGCCCCGATCAGATCGTGCTGGCCGATCGGGAGCTGGGCCAAGGCGTGCTGCGCCGCAGCGGAACCCGCCCATGTGCCGGACGACATGGCCCATGCCGAATTGTGGCTGCCGCCACCGGTGAACCCTCCGCAGATGCGTTCCCTCGTCGCCGCGTCACCTGCTGCATAGAGCCCGCGTACCGAGGTGGCGCAGGTATCGTCGACGAGGTCGATTCCCCCGGTTCCGCGGACCGTGCCCTCCGCGATCAGGTCCACCTCGAAACGCTGGGTGAACGGATTGATGCCACGGCGATCGAACTGCAGGAAGAAGTTGGGCTGACCGAGACGCATCCTGCGCTGTACCTCTTCGTCGGCTCGGTCCAGCTGGGCGAACACCTTCTCGCTGAGCAACGTTCGCGCGATCACCGAGCGTCCACCGGAAGACCCTGCGCCCTCGAGTACGCGCCCGTCGTCATGGAAGAAGGTGGCGTACCCGTAGTAGGCGGTCTTGGTCACCGTGGACCCGGCTGCCGCGATGCCGTAAGCGTTGGAGAACTCCATCCCGGAGAGCTGGGCTCCCACCTCGGCGGCCATCAGCGTCCCGTCGCCGGTGTCGACGTTGGTGCCCAGCGCCCGGGACAGGAAAGCGCAACCGCCGCTGGCCAGCACCGCCGCGCCGGAGGTGATCGAGTAGTCGCGATGGTGATGCCGTTGATAGCCGGCCGCACCGCGCACCGAGCCGTCGGGTTCCACCAGTAGTTCCAGGGCTGGGGAGTGGTCGAGGATTCTGACGCCTGCTCGCGTGATCCAGGCTCGCATCCGCCGCATGTATTCGGGACCTTGGACACCCGTGCGGTTCTCCCGGCCGGTCTCGGGATCGATGGGGAAGGGATAACGGCCCTCGGTCGCCAGGCGGTTCATGTTCAGGTAGGTCTGGTCGAGGACGCGGTCCATCCAGGAATGGTCCGCGAGGTGTCCCCCCAGAGCCTCGCGGCTGGCCTTTGCTGCGCCGCGCAACTCCGGATCGGGGGCCACATACCAGACACCGGTGCCCGAAGGCGCTGTGGCGCCGCTTGTTCCGCAGTATCCCTTGTCCACGAGGATCACCTCGGCACCACCCTGCCTGGCGTGCAGCGCCGCCCACGCCGCAGCAGGGCCGCCGCCGATCACGAGCACGTCGGTGGACAGTTCCAGTGGTGCTGACATCGGGCTCCTGATGTGACTGGCGTACGGCGACGCGGGTGTACATCGGAGGTTATGGCGGCACGGGGTACGGCAGAACCGTTGCGGTCAGGGTGATTCTGGCTCCGGCCTGATCACGCAGCGGGTGCAGAGATCGCGTACTTGCGGCACCGAACGCGTGGGGCGATAGTCGAGGTATGCCCACCGACCGAGCTGCCCTGTCCGAGTTCATCACCGAACACACCCGTGGGACCCTGGCGACCATCCGGCGCAGCGGGGTCCCGCAACTCTCCACCGTCAGCTACTCCTTCGATCCACGAGAGCAGTGCGTTCGCATCTCGGTCACCGCGGATCGGGCAAAGGTCGCCAACCTGCGTCGGGACCCGCGCGCCAGTATCCACGTGAGCAGCGCTGACGGCTGGAACTACGCGGTGGCCGAGGGGCGGGTGGAACTGAGCCCGGTGGCAGCGGCGACCACCGAGGACGACACCGTGTCGGAGTTGATCGACCTCTACCGCGACGTACTCGGCGAACATCCCGACTGGGACGATTTCGCCCGCGCCATGGTGGAGGACAAGCGACTGGTCATCCGGCTCTACGCCGAGCACCTGTACGGCCGTATCGGCTGACGGCCCGGCCGTCAGCGCTGGCGGCGCTTGGCCTCCTCCTTGAGTCCCTTCTGCGCGGTGTTGAGCGCCGTCTTCTGGGCCTGTTTCACGATCAGCCCTGGCAGCTTCACCTTCAGTTCCACGTCGAGCACGAACTCAACATGGGTTTTGTCGCCTTTGGGGGTGATCGTGTACTGGCCATGCTGGTAGCTCAGCTGATCGGCTTCGATCAGGTCCCAGGTGCAGGTGTTCTCGGTCCAGCTGTAGTCGAGGAGCTGGTGATCGGTCAGGCCGACCGCCTGCAGTTCGAGCTTCACCTTCTTGGGTGCGCCGTCCTCGTGTTCTTCGAGGATCTCGACCTTTTTGTGGGGGCCGGACCACTGCGGCAGCGACTCCACGTCCATCAAGATCTCCATGACGACGGCGGGAGGGGCGTCGATGTCGAATTCGGTCTTCGCGTTGACAGGCATGGACCAAAAAGTACACCTGCCGGCGGGCCGTCCCCTCGCTTTTGCGCGGGGGAGTCGCGACGACGTGGGCATTGTCGGCGACGGAGGTTTTCGTGATCAGACCGATGCACAAGAACGGGGGTTGTGTCCGGTGCGGCCGGAGTATGGTCTGTTCGGTAAGGCCGACGTGGTACCACTGCACCGGCCGGCCAATGCCTTGACGGGGGGCACTGGATACGTGTTTTCGTTCGTGATGGGACCAATGTTGTTCAGTACTAATGTTTTTCGTGTTCGTTCTCGCGGCTTCATGCGGGCGGGGGTGGCCGGGGTGATCGGTACCGCGGCTCTCGCGCTGGCCGGTCTCGCAGGCGCGGGTGGAGCATCGGCCGACCCGTTGACCTGCACTGCTGCCAACGGGCACAACGTGATTCGGACAGACGGGTACGGCGCGTGTGGAGCGAAGGCCGGCCCCGGCAGCTTTGCACATGCCGAAGACCACAGTCGCAACGGCACCGCCGTCGCATCGTCGAACAGCGGTGGAAACGCCAATGCGTACAACCTGCAACCGAATACGTCCGCTCTGTCCGGGGCGGTGACCGGTGGCACGGGGTACTCGATCACCACCGGGCCCGGCGGGATGGCCGTCAGCCAGGCCCGTGCGGGCGGTACATCGATAGCGATTGCCGGATGGGGTGGTACGGCCTACTCGGGTCCCTACGGCACCACGTGTTCGGGCAGTTTCGCCGCAGCGGTCGACACCTCGACCGGGCAGGCCTGCATCGGATCCGGCGGCATCTGGCTCTCCACCCCGCGGCCGGCCTCTTAGAACCCACACTGCGGGGGCAAAACCGACCCCCGCACCTCCATGCGAAGGGCGGCGCCGATCACGGTGTCGCCCTTTGCCCTGTCTGGGTGCCGGTGTCCGACCGATGGTCGACCGCGATCGCATCACCGCCAGTTCACCCTTCGGCCATGTAACTGCGGTGCGTCCGGTTTAGTTTGGAGAGGTGAATGAAATTCTGCGCCTCTCGGATTTCGGGCCCGACCACCCCGACGTCGGACCCGACTTCAGCGTCGTCGCCGGCCGCGAAGCCCTCCAAAAGATCGTCGACCTCGCCGACACCACCCAGTTCCTCGTCGACGACCGCGATGATGACGATCCCCGGCTCCTGACTCTTCCCGGGCGCAACGTCATCGACACCTGGCGTGAGGACTACCCCTACGACGAGCGGATGAGTCGCGACGAGTACGAGCTGGAGAAGCGGCTGCTGCAGATCGAGCTGCTGAAGTTCCAGAAGTGGAGCAAGCGCACCAGCAGCAGGCACGTGTTCGTCTTCGAAGGACGCGATGCGGCGGGCAAGGGCGGCACCATCAAACGCTTCATGGAACATCTGAACCCGCGCGGTGCCCGGGTGGTCGCGCTGGAGAAGCCGTCCGAGCGTGAATCGACCCAGTGGTACTTCCAGCGGTACGTGCAGCATCTGCCCGCCGCAGGGGAGATCGTCATGTTCGACCGCTCCTGGTACAACCGCACCGGTGTCGAGCGCGTGATGGGGTTCTGCACCGACGAACAGCACGCCCAGTTCCTGCGGCAGGCACCGCTCTTCGAGGCCATGCTGATCGACGACGGCATGGATCTGGTGAAGTTCTGGTTCTCGGTGTCTCCGCTGGAACAGCGCACCCGCTTCGCGATTCGTCAGGTGGACCCGGTGCGTCAGTGGAAGTTGTCGCCGATGGACATCGCGTCGCTGGACAAGTGGGACAAGTACACCGCGGCCAAAGAGGAGATGTTCGCCGAGACCGACACCGAAGAAGCGCCGTGGATCGTCGTCAAGAGCAACGACAAGAAGCGGGCCCGCATCAATGCGATGCGGTACGTGCTCAACCTGTTCGACTACGACGACAAGGACGCCAACATCGTCGGCGAGCCGGATCCGCTCATCGTCGGCCGGGCACGCGATCTGCTGGGGGAGTAGACCACCGATGGCACTGACGAATTGTCGTGTGGCGGCGTTGGCCCGCCTACCGCGTTTCACGCCGCCCGATCTGTAACCTGGGCCGGTGCGTTCCTTCCTTGCCGCAGTGCTGTGCCTGGTCGCCATCGTCGCGGCCGCCGTCGCCGTGCCCGCCTACTTCGTGAACGAGCGGGTTGTCGATCGTGACGGATTCCGGGAGACCGTGGCGCCGCTGGCGGACAACACGACCGTGCAGCAGTACATCGCCGACGAGATCACCGCGCAGGTGTCGTCGCAGGCGCCCCTGGTTCCGGACGGCCTGATCGCCCCGCTCGCCGACGCCTATACCAAGAGCGACAACTTCGAGCAGGACTTCGCCGACGCGATGATCCAGCAGCACGATTGGCTGTTCAAGGAGGCCACGCCCGAAAACGAGGGCGAGGTGATGTCCCTCGACCTGACGGCGATGGTCAACCGTGTCATCGCGGACGTGGGTTTCGGTGGCATCGAGATCAAGGGGCCGATCCTGGTGCCGCTGAGCGATTCTGCCCAGTCGGGACTCGAGGCGGGTCGGTACCACAATCTGGGCAACCAGATCGGTCTGCTCGCGATCAGCTCGTTGGTCATCGCGGTGGTCGCGACGGTGCTCGCCCTCGTGGTCGCACGACGGCGGGGCTTTGTGCTCTTGGCCGTGGGCTTCGGGGTGATCCTCGGCGGGATCGCTACGTGGCTCCTCGGGGAGGGCGTGCAGCGACGCGCCCTCGACGAGGTCTCCGGTGCCGATGACTCGGCCCGGGAGGTCGCCGACATCATCGTCGACAAGGTCGTCGGTGACATGCAGGAGGTGGGTCTGATCGCCGTCGGCGCCGGCGTCGCCCTCGGTGCGGTGGGCCTGCTGATCTCGGTTGCGCTGGAGCGTCGCCGCTACTGACCCTCGCGTCGCGGCAAGCACTCCACGAGTGGTGTCAGACCGGCATGCGAACATGTGTTCGTGTCCGAAGAGCCGCGGGAGCTGGCCAGCATCCTGCACGCCGATCTCGACTCCTTCTATGCCTCGGTCGAGCAGCGCGACCACCCGGAGTTGCGCGGCCGTCCGGTCATCGTGGGCGGTGGAGGCGTGGTCCTCGCGGCGAGCTACGAGGCCAAGGCCCGCGGGGTGCGCACGCCCATGAACGGGCGTGAAGCGGTCGCCCTGTGCCCGGACGCCGTGGTGATGCGGCCTCGTTTCGACAGCTACGTCGAGGCAAGTCAGGCGGTGTTCGACATCTTCCGAGACACGACGCCTCTGGTCGAGGGCATCTCGATCGACGAGGCGTTCCTCGATGTCGGCGGTCTCTACCGGGTGAGTGGGTCACCGGCCGAGATCGGCGCCCGATTGCGCGAGCGGGTGAGGATCGAGGTCGGGCTGCCGATCACCGTCGGCATCGCGCGCACCAAATTCCTTGCGAAGGTCGCCAGTGCGGTGGGAAAGCCGGACGGGCTGCTCGAGGTGCCGCCGGGTGGTGAACTCGAGTTCCTTCACCCTTTACCGGTGGAACGGCTCTGGGGTGTCGGGGCGGTGACGTCGCGCAAGCTGCGCGACGCGGGCCTGTCCACCGTGGGCGACCTCGCGGCCGTTGGTCAGCCGACTCTCGCGTCGCTGCTCGGGCGCGGCGCCGGTTCGCACCTGTATGCGCTTGCGATGGCGCGCGATCCACGCCGGGTGGAGGTCGGGCGTCGTCGGCGGTCGATCGGGTCACAACGGGCGATGGGGCGGCGACCCAAAACCCAGGAGGATCTCGAGGCATCCATGGTGGGCATCGTCGATCGGCTCGGTAAACGCCTGCGTAAAGCAGAACGCGTGTGTCGCACCGTGATCCTCCGGTTGCGGTTCGACGACTTCACCCGGGTGACGCGTTCGCGAACTCTGTACGAACCCACCGACGGCACGCAGGTACTCATGACGGCCGCGCGTGCCCTGCTCGACGAAGCCATGCCGATGATCCGGGACAAGGGCTGCACGCTGATCGGGTTGTCGTTGACGAACCTCGACAGCAACGATTCCATCCAGCTCACGCTGCCGTTCGACGAGCATCACCAGGAGAAACTGGCCATCACCATCGACGGGCTCAGGGACCGTTTCGGGGCGGGCGCGGTGACCCGGGCAGTTCTCATCGGACGCGATCAGGGCATGGCCGCGCCGATGCTCCCCGACTGACACCGGGCGGCAGGCGGGCTCGAATCGGCAGGCGGGACCATCAGCGCGAACACAGAATCTCGGGTTACGGTTGCTGAATGTCTTGGCAGGCGACCCATGGATGAGGTGACTGAGGTCCGCGGAACCGGCACTGCGACAGACGTGTCGTCGCGGCAGCCGGACGGACCGGCTCCCGATTCGTCGACCTCCACCGGGGGGAGTGGTTCGGCGCGAACGCGACTCGCCGACATACTGATCGCGGTCCGCACGCCGCCGTGGATCTTGGCGCTCGCCACGTTTGCCGTGTTGGCGGCAATCTACTGCCTGTATTCGATCCAGCGCCACGAGCGTTTCGGCTCCACCGGGTGGGACCTGGGAATCTTCACGCAGGCAGTGAAGGCCTACGGGCACTTCCGCGCCCCCGTCGTGCCGCTCGAAGGCACCGACGTCAACCTCCTCGGTGATCATTTCCAGCCATGGATCGCTGTGATCGGACCGCTGTATCGGCTGTTCCCGACGCCGGTCACCTTGCTGGTCGTGCAGGGGCTGCTGTTCGCGCTCGCGGCGATTCCGATCGTGCGGCTGGCCGCCACACGACTGGGCATGGCGGTCGGGGTCTTCGTCGCGATCGCCTACGGGCTGGCATGGGGGATCGCCCAGGCACTGGCCTTCGACTTCCACGAGATCGCGCTCGCGGTGCCCCTGCTGGCGTTCAGCCTCGTCGCCGTGGTGGAAGAGCGCTGGCGGCCTGCCTTGCTGTACGCCCTGCCACTCGTCTTCTGCAAAGAGGATCTCGGCGTCACGGTTGTGGTGATCGCTGCCGTCGTCGCGCTGCGATTCGGCCGCGTGTCCTATCGATGGGCCGTCGGCACCGCGATCTGGGGCGCCGCCTGGACGCTGATCGCGGCCAAGGTGATCATCCCGGCGATGGGGAGCGGCGACTACACCTACGAATCTAAGTTCGCCGACTCGCCCGCCGAGGGTGTGCGCGGATTCATCATCGGGGTGTCGCAGGGTGACGCGCGTGCCTCCACCGCATTTCTCCTGCTGGTGATCACGCTGTTCCTGGCCGTTCGCTCACCGATCATCCTGGTTGCAGTGCCGACCCTCACCTGGCGTTTCCTGAGTGTGAACCATCTGTACTGGGGCTTCGGCTTCCACTACAACGCGACGTTGATGCCCATCATGATCGTCGCGATGCTCGACGCCTTGATCAGATTGCGGGGGCGGTCGATGTCGCAACGCACCGTCGTCGGCTTCGCTGCAGCGGCTGCGGCGATCGCGGTGGTCCTGGCCTGGGCCGGGCCCTTGGACCGGCTGACCGAACGCGACTTCTATTCACGCGGTGACCAGGCGCAGGCCGTCGACGAGTTCGGCGCGATGATCCCCGACGGCCAATCCGTGGCCACCACCAACAACCTGGCTCCGCATCTCGTCGCCGATCACGAGGTGACCCTGTTCCCGAAGCAGAAGCGTGATCGTTCCACCGCGCAGTGGATCATGGTGGACACCAACATCTCCGGCCTTTTCCCGGCCAACAAGGCCGACACCAACAAGGCGCTCGAGAAGATCGAGGACAGCGGGCAGTACGTGCGCGTGGCGGCCGACGACGGTGTGGTGTTGCTCAGACTCCGCTGACCGACCGGCCCGACTCATCCGCCCAATTTCTCCCACAGGAACTCGTAGGCGAGGGCTGACTTGAACGCGGCCTGTTTGTTGTCGGCGGCGCCGCCGTGCCCGCCTTCGATGTTCTCGTAGTAGCTCACCGAATGGCCGAGCTCCTCCATGCGTGCGACGAACTTACGTGCGTGGCCTGGATGCACCCGGTCGTCACGGGTGGAGGTGGTCATCAGAAGCGCCGGGTATGTCGCATCGGCCCGCAACAACTGGTAGGGCGAGTACTTGGAGATGAACTCCCACTGCGCGGGGTCGTCGGGGTCGCCGTACTCGGCCACCCACGACGCTCCTGCCAGCAGCAGGTGGTAGCGCCGCATGTCGAGCAGTGGAACCTGGCAGACCAAGGCGCCGAACAGTTCTGGGTAACTGGTGAGCATCACTCCCATCAGCAGCCCGCCGTTGGAACCGCCCTGTGCCGCGAGCTTGTCCGCGGTGGTGAGTCCCCGGTCGACGAGATCCCTTGCCACAGACGCGAAATCCTCGTACACCAGATGCCTGCCTGCGAGCTGGGCCTGAGTGTGCCAGGTGGGACCGTATTCGCCGCCGCCGCGGATGTTTGCGATCACGTAGACGCCGCCGCGGGCGATCCAGTTCCGACCCGATATCGCGCCGTACGCGGGTGTCATCGAGTTCTCGAAACCGCCGTATCCGTACAGCAGGGTGGGGCCCTGCGACACATCGTCCCGTTTGATCACGAAATAGGGGACCCGCGTGCCGTCGTCCGACCTCGCGAAGTGTTGCGATGCGGACACCGCGGACGCGTCGAACAACTCGGGCGATTGCTTGATGGGGGCCACTCCATCGGTGCTCGACCCGTGCAGCAGGCTCGGTGGCGTGGTGAAACTGCTTGCCGACAAGAACAATTCGTCGCTGTGGTCGGGGTCGGTGTCGAGTACGGAGATGGTAGCCAGCTCGGGCAGACCGGGCAGCTCGGACACCGACCAATCGGTCACGCTCAGCAAACGGAGTTCGGTCTGCACGTCGCGCAAGGTCACCAGGACCAGATGCGCGGAGGTGAACGAGAAGTTCTGCAGGCTGGTGTGCTCGTCGGGTGCAAAGAGCACGGTCCCCGCGCGGTCGCCCGCAAGGTACGACGGGTAGTCGAACACGACCAAGGTGCCGGTCGGATGAGTCAGATCGTCGTGGAGTTCCCACGGCGATCGGGTGAACACCAGCAACCAGTCGCGGTGAACGCTGGTGTGCGCGTCGGTGGGGACGTCGATGAGGGTGGGCTCGCCGCCGGTGAGCTCGTAGAACTCCTGATTGAAGAAGTCGGTGGACCTGATCAGGAAATGTCGTTCGAACCCGATCGTGTCGTCGTACATCGCTTGTACGGCAACGTCACTCGTCGCGCCCTTGTACACCGTCTCGGCTTCTTCGAGTGAGGTGCCGCGTGACCAGCGCTTCACCACCCGCGGATAACCCGAGTTGGTCAGGGACGACTCGCCGTCGGGCTGATCGCCGAAGTCCGTGCCGACATAGACGGTGTCCCCGTCGATCCAGCTGATGTCGGATTTGTTCTCCGGGAGCTCGAAACCGCCGTGCTCGGTGGTGATCCAGGTGCGCGTTCGCAGATCGAACTCGCGGACGACCGACGCGTCGGCGCCCCCTCTGGACAGCAGGATCAGCGCCCGGCGATGGTCCGGCCGTAGGACGAGAGCGCCCTTCCACACCCAGTTCTCGCCCTCGGCGGCGGCGACCGTGTCGAGGTCGATGAGCACGTCCCACTCGGGTGAGTCGGTGCGGTATTCCTCGAGGGTCGTCCGGCGCCACAGTCCCCTCGGATTCGTCGCATCGCGCCAGAAGTTGTACAGGTGCTCGCCGCGGCGGCGTACGTAGGCGATGCGGTCGTCGGTGTCGAGCACCTCCAGCGCGGCAGCCTCCAGGTCGGCGAACCGACTGCTGGTGGTGAGGGCCTCGATCGTGGGCTGATTGTGCTCGCGCACCCACGTCAGAGCGTTCTCGCCGGTTACGTCTTCGAGCCAGAGATAGGGATCGGTGTCGCTCACCGGACCCAGTCTGCCGCACAGGCCGTCCGTGCCCCGCAACTGATCTGTCGATTCAGCCCCATCTCGATCGTCATCGCTGTGCACGACCGCCCGATCCACCACACTGAGACTGCAGAACACAAGGAGATCCCATGCGTTACTCGCTACTGATGAACTACGCCGAGCCGAACCCGGGGGAGGTGTCGGAGGAGAACATCGCCGAAGCCCAGCGGGCCTTCGAGGTGTACGCCCGTGCCCTCGAATCGGCAGGGGTGCTGATTGCCGCCGAGGTGCTCGCCTCCACGGCCGCGACGACAACGCTCACTCGCAGAGACGGCGGTCTGCAGATTCAGGACGGACCGTTCGCCGACACCAAGGAAGCTCTTGCCGGAGTGTTCGTCATCGACGTCCCCGACCTCGACGCTGCGCTTGCCTGGGCGGAGAAATGCCCGGGCGCACAGTTCGGGGTGATCGAGATACGCCCTGCCGCCACGTCTTTCGTCGACGGTTCGTGGACCTGAGCACTGAACCGGCGAAGGTGCGGGCGGCAGAGGCCGCCCGCACCTCATACGGTCGCCTGGTCGCACTACTGGCCGCTGCCGATGGGGATGTTCCCGCTGCCGAAGACGCGCTGGCCGACGCATTCGAGCGAGCCTTGACGCGTTGGCCCGTCGATGGCGTGCCGGCCAATCCCGATGCGTGGCTGCTCACCGTCGCCCGCAACCGCAGAAGGGACCGGTGGAGGTCGGCGGCCGAACGATCCACCACCACCCTCGATCCGATTCGCGACGCCCAGGTCCACATCGACCACATCGATCCCGACGAGATCGAAGACCGCCGGCTTGCCTTGATGATGGTGTGCGCTCATCCGGCGATCAACACCGCCATGCACACGCCACTCATGCTGAACACGGTGCTCGGTTTCACCGCCGATCAAATCGGTCGTGCGTTCTCCGTGCCGACCCCCACGATGGCGGCCAGGCTGGTACGTGCCAAACGGCGAATCAAAGCGGCGCGCATCCCGTTTGTCATACCTGATGCGGCAGCGCTGCCATCACGGATGGCGGCAGTGCTCGAAGGCGTCTACGGCGCGTTTGCCATCGACTGGCACAGCGCGGGCACGGCGACACGCGACTCGCTGACCGCCGAGGCGCTCCACCTCGCCGAGACCCTCAGCGCACTGGTGCCCGACGACGCCGAAGCCCACGGCCTCGCGGCGCTGATCAACTTGTCGAATGCCCGGTTGCCGGCCAGATTCGACGTCCACGGTCGGCTGGTGCCGCTGGCCGAGCAGGACACGACCCGGTGGGACCAGCACCTGATCGATCGCGGGATCTCGCATCTCCACGCGGCGCACCGCATCGGAGAGCTCGGACGTTTCCAGCTGGAAGCGGCGATCAGCTCGCTGCACTGTGCTGGAAGGGTCTCTGGGACGACGGATTGGCCGGCCATCCGGGATCTGTACCGCGTCTTGCGTGCCGTGGCGCCGACCCTCGGGGGTGCCGTCGCGTTAACAGCGGTCACGGCCGAGGTCGATGGCGCGCAGGCTGCCCTGACCATGCTCGACGACCTCGGCGACACGACCGGCCACTTTCAGCCGGCGTGGTCGACCCGGGCTCATCTGCTCGAACAACTTGGACGCGCGGATGAATCGGCGGCCGCCTACGACAAGGCGATCTCGCTAACAACCGACCCGGCCGAACGCGCATATCTCCTGGCCCGGCTCGCCCGACTCACGTGAGCGTCAGGCCGGTGCCACGACGCCACCGTGCGCAACCCGTTCACCGGTGCGGATGGGACACCGGGTGTGGGAGTAGATGGTCGGCATACACAAATTGCAGTGGATGCACTGCGACACCGTCGACGGATCGGCTTCGATGCGCAGTGGCAGATCGGGTTCCCGGAGCAGCGCGCGCCCCATCGCCACGAACTCGAAGCCTTCCGCCATGGCCGTGTCCATCGAAGCGCGGTCGGTGATTCCGCCGAGCAGGATCAACGGCATGGAAACGGCCTCACGCAACTGTCGGGAGAGCGGCAGGAGATAGCCGGGGTGGTAGTCGTACTCCTTGAGGAAGAAGGGGCCGACGGCCTTGAGCCCCCACCGCATCACGCCCTTGAACGAGGCGGCGAACTCCTTGCGGGGAGCATCGCCGTGGAACAGATACATGGGATTGAGTAGAGAACTGCCCGCGGTCGGTTCGAGGGCGTCGAGGTGCCCGTCGGATTCGAGGAGTCTGCCTACCTGGCACGCTTCATCGACCTGCAGACTCCCGGGGAAGCCGTCGTACATGCTGAGCTTCGCCCACACCGCGGCCTCATCGCCGACCTCATCGCGTACCGCCTCGGCGATCTCGCGGCAGAACCTGGCGCGGTTCACCAGGGATCCGCCGTACTCGTCGTGGCGACGGTTGAGCAGTGGGCTGAGAAAACTGCTGGCCAGATAGTTGTGGCCGAAGTGGATCTCGAGGCCGTCGAAACCGCTGTCCACCGCTATCCGGGCCGCGCGGCGAAACTTCACGAGCATCGATGCGATGTCGTCGGTGGTGACCTTGCGGCACAGGGTCATGCCCATCGGCGCGGGAATCCGCGACGGCGCCAGGGCTCTGGCTTGATTGGAGATGGGGTTGGCCACAGGCCCCGCGTGACCCAATTGAGCTGCGGCGAGGGCGCCTTCAGCATGGATCGCCTCGGTCAGCTTCTGTAGCCCGGGCATTGCCTCCGGTCGCATCCAGATCTGGTGGCGGTCGGTGCGTCCCTCGGGCGACACGGCGCAGTAGGCAACTGTTGTCATCGCGACCCCGCCGGCTGCCACTTCCCGATGGAACTCGATCAACTCGGGCGTGACCAGTGCCTCAGGCGTGGCGCCTTCGAAGGTGGCGCACTTGATCAAACGATTCTTCAATCGCAGGGGACCTAGCGAGGCTGGTTCGAACGGTGTGGGCTGCACCCTTGGGACGGTAGCGCGGTTTGGGATCGCAAACAAGAACACGTTCTAGTTGGCTTTGCCTGCTGATTCAATCCGTGTGCCGCCGGGCACCGAATCCTTGCTGAGACGATTTCATGGTGTCGGCGAACGGCCGTGACACAGGGCGATGTGCCGCACGCGCACCCAGCAGGAGCATGCAGTTGAGTTCACAGCGAGATCGGGGACAGCACGGGCAGGACGACGAGCAACGCCGGTCGGTGACCGATCTCCCGTTCGGCCCCGGTGTCGATGACGCGGTCGCGGACACCGACGACGCCGACATGCCCAAGCGTCCTGACCGTTGGCTGTGGATCCCGACGTGCTGAACGCCCGCTGCGGCCGCGCTTGTTCGCTCTGAACGAAGACTGCTCCCACTAGGGGTATCGGTCAGCGCCCGCAGGTGCGGCGACGTAGGGTGGACGTCGTGGCTGAACACTTTGACACAGTTGTCCTCGGCGGAGGTCCGGGAGGTTACGTCGCCGCGATCCGGCTGGCGCAACTCGGACAGAAAACCGCAGTAATCGAAGAGAAGTATTGGGGCGGGGTGTGCCTCAACGTCGGATGCATCCCATCCAAGGCGTTGCTGCGCAACGCAGAACTCGCGCACGTCTTCAATCATCAGGCCAAGACCTTCGGGATCTCCGGCGACGTCACCTTCGATTTCGGTGCTGCGTTCGACCGCAGCCGCCAGGTCGCGGACAAGATGGTCAAGGGCGTTCACTTCTTGATGAAGAAGAACAAGATCACCGAGATCGACGGTTTCGGCGAGTTCACCGACGCGAAGACCATCAAGGTCGGCGACCGCGAGATCACGTTCGACAATGTAATCATCTCGGTGGGCGCCACCGTGAAACTTCTTCCCGGCGTCGAGTTGTCCGAGAACGTGGTCACCTACGAAGACCAGATCCTCACGCGTGAGCTGCCCGACTCGATCGTCATCGTCGGCGCCGGCGCCATCGGTATGGAGTTCGGCTACGTGATGGCGAACTACGGGGTCGATGTCACCATCGTCGAGTTCCTCGATCGGGTTCTGCCGAACGAGGACAAGGACTCGTCGAGGGAACTCGCCAAGGCGTACAAGAAGCTCGGAGTCAAGATCCTCACCTCCACCCGGGTGCAGTCGATCGATGACCAGGGCTCGCAGGTGGTCGTCAAGTACACCGACTCCAAGGACAAAGACGGGGAGCTCACCGTCGACAAGGTGCTCATGTCGGTTGGCTTTGCACCGCGTCTGGACGGCTACGGCCTCGACAAGACGGGGGTCGAGACGACCGATCGTGGCGCCATCGCGATCGACGATCACATGCGGACCAACGTCGACGGCATCTACGCCATCGGCGATGTCACCGGCAAGCTGATGCTGGCGCACGTCGCCGAAGCGCAGGGTGTGGTGGCCGCCGAGACCATCGGCGGCGCCGAGACGATGATCATCGACGACTACCGGATGATGCCGCGCGCCACCTTCTGCCAGCCGCAGGTCGCGTCCTTCGGACTGACCGAGGACCAGGCGAAAGAAGAGGGTTACGACGTCAAGGTGTCCACCTTCCCGTTCACCGCGAACGGCAAGGCGCAGGGGCTCGGCGAGCCGACCGGCTTCGTCAAGCTCATCACCGACAACACCCACGGTGAGCTGATCGGCGGCCACCTCGTGGGCGACAATGTCTCCGAGATGCTGCCCGAGCTCACGCTGGCCCAGAAGTGGGATCTGACGGCGACCGAGCTGGCGCGCAACGTGCACACTCACCCGACGATGTCCGAGGCGATGCAGGAAACCTTCCACGGTGCCATCGGGCACATGATCAACCTCTAGACATCTCATGTCGATCGTAGGGCCCGGCGAGATCTCGCCGGGCCCCACGCATTTGTCCCGCGAGTGGATTCCGCAGGGGCCGTTGAACATTCGTGCGACGTTGAGCCTGCATCGTCGCGGTAGCGGTGATCCGTCGTTCAAGTACGCACCGAACGGATCGATCTGGCGGGCGATCCACACGCCCGACGGCCCCGGCACGCTGGCCGTGTCGCGGTCGGGCGAGTCGGTGATGGGCAGGGCGTGGGGGCCCGGCGCGCAGTGGTTGCTCGACCAGATGCCCCGGATGCTGGGCAGCGAGGACAACGCCGACGAGTTCGTCGCGCATCACGATGTGATCGCCGGCCTGGCGCATCAGGGTCAGGGGCTGCGTATCGGCCGCACCGACCGGGTGTGGGAGGCGCTGGCGGCAGCCGTCCTGGAGCAGAAGGTGACCGGCCGCGAAGCCTGGCGGGCCTGGCGGTACATCGTGCGCAAATACGGCGAGCCCGCGCCCGGCTCACCGAGCATGAAGGTGCCGCCGCCGCAACAGGTGTGGCGCGAAATTCCCCAGTGGGAGTGGCACGCCAGCGGTGCCGAACCAGCCCGGCGCAAGACCATTGTCCGGGCCGCGGGTTACGACGTCGAGCGTAAGGCCGACAAACTTCACCTGCTGCGAGGGGTCGGGCCGTGGACGGCGGCAGAAACCAGGGTTCGCGCGGTCGGTGACGCCGACGCCGTGCCGGTCGGGGACTATCACATCCCCTCCCAGGTGGGCCATACGCTGATCGGTGAGGCGATCGACGACGACCGCATGCTGGAACTGCTCGAACCCTATGCGGGACATCGCTATCGGGTGATCCGGCTCATCGAGTTGTACATGCCGATGCCCGCCCGTCGCGGTCCGAGGATGTACACACGCGATTACCGCAACATGTAGCCCCGACCGTGCCGATACCCCCGTTGACCGTGCCGAAACTCCCGTCGAGCGTGCCGAAACTCCCGTCGAGCGTGCCGAAACTGCCGTCGAGCGTGCCGAAACTGCCGTCGACCGTGCCGGCGAACCGTCAGCGGTAAGCGCCGCAGGCACGCAGCGCAGTCTCGATCTCATCAACAAGGTCTTGGGGATACTCGCGTAGACGTTCTGCGGTGACCCGGATGATCGTCCATCCCAACCTGGCAAGTCGGCGATCCCGCTGTTCGTCGTGGTGCTTCTGCTCGGTTGAACTGTGGAATTCGGCGCCGTCGAACTCTATGCCGAGCTTGAATCGTCGATACCCGAGGTCAAGACGTGCGAACGCCACCCCGTCCGAGTCGTGTACGACGATTTGCGATTCCGGCCGCAGCAATCCGCCTTCGACGATGAGCAACCGCATCCAGCTTTCAGGAGGTGACTCGGACGCCGGATCAATGTGTGGGATCAGCGCCCGAATCTGTCGGATGCCTCGGGTGTCGGGATGGTCGGCCACGTAACGCCACAGGGCCTTCACGTCGAGACCGGTCGACTTGACCAGGTCGTCGAGATGACCGAGGGCTCGCCACCTGGGTGGCCGTCGGCCCAGGTCGTACGCAGTCCGGATCGGGTTCGTGACCCTCAGTCCATCGATTGTTGTGACGTCGGTGGGCGCCAGATCAGAGCGATGTACGCGAACACCACCTCGATGACGTCCCTGGCCGGTCGAGTTCCTGCAGATCTCGATCGGCGATTCGTCGTCGTACCAGTTGACGCCGTGCAGAAATGCGGCCGACAAACCGAAGACCACGGCCCCTGGGCCCGCGCGAAGGACCGCCCCCTGAATACCGTCTAAAGGGCCCAGCTTTTTGGCCGGACTGACCCGGACGCCGCGATGCATCCGCCGAAACTCTCTGTCTACGAGGGCCTTCGAGATTCCGCCCGCACGAGCAGCATCCGGTCCCCAGAATGGTCGATCTCCAAGTGTCATTTCGCATGGACGTCATCGCCGGCCTGCTGGTTCCTCCGATATGCCGTGACGACTTCCGGGCTACCGCTCAGGAGTCACCGTTTGATGCGAACTTGGGCTCCGTCAACGGGCGTTTCGGCCCGATCGACGGTTTATGGGCCCGGTCGACGGTGTTTTCGGCCCGGTCGACGGGCGTTTCGGCACGGTCGACGGTTTTATGGGCCCGGTCGGCGGGGTTTTGGGCCCGGTCGACGGTGTTTTGGGCCCGGTCGGCGGGCGTTTCGGCACGGTCGGCGGATGAACTGGCGCCGATAGAGGCGTTGTCGTAGCAGCAGGGCACGATGGGGCAATGACCACGGGAACCGGAACAACAGCAACGCGTGCGCAGGCCCAGGAGATCCTCGAGCAACTGGCAGGCCCGGCCGCGACGTTGCGCGACGACCAGTGGACCGCGATCGAGGCGCTGGTGGTGCAGCGGCGACGCGCGCTGGTGGTGCAGCGCACGGGCTGGGGAAAATCGGCCGTCTACTTCATCGCGGCCAAGCTCCTCCGTGCCGAGGGCCGGGGCGCCACCGTCATCGTCTCGCCGCTGCTGGCTCTGATGCGAAACCAGGTTGCGTCGGCAGAGCGGGCCGGCGTCAAGGCCGCGACCATCAACTCGGGCAATGTCACAGAGTGGGACGACATTCACCAGCGGGTGGCCGAGGGTGACCTCGACGTCCTCCTCGTGAGTCCGGAGCGCTTGAACAACCCGGACTTCCGCGACAACGTGCTCCCGTCTCTCGCCGCCGACGCCGGGCTCGTGGTGGTGGACGAGGCGCATTGTGTATCTGACTGGGGACATGACTTCCGGCCTGACTACCGGCGGATCCGCACCCTGGTTGCCGAGCTGGGCACGGACGTGCCGGTGCTCGCCACCACCGCGACCGCCAACGACCGGGTGGTCGACGACGTGGCCGCCCAGCTCGGGGTGGGTGGCGGCGACACGCTGGTGCTGCGCGGTGGCCTCGACCGCGAGTCGCTGCACCTGTCGGTCGTGAAGGTCGCGACCTCGGCCGAGCGGGTGGCTTGGCTTGCCGCACACATCGGTTCGATCGAAGGATCGGGCATCATCTACACCCTCACCGTCTCGGCGGCCCGCGATGTGGCGACGCTGCTCACCGACATGGGCCATCAGGTCGCGGCCTACACGGGATCCACCGACGCGGCCGAGCGGGAACAGCTCGAGGCCGACCTGCTCGCCAATCGGGTGAAGGCCTTGGTGGCCACCTCGGCCCTCGGCATGGGATTCGACAAGCCGGACCTCGGCTTTGTCATCCACCTCGGCGCGCCGTCGTCGCCGATCGCCTACTACCAGCAGGTCGGCCGAGCGGGCCGCTCCACGGCGAGCGCCGAGGTGATCCTGCTGCCGGGCAGCGAAGATCAGGAGATCTGGCGCTACTTCGCGTCGGTGGCCTTTCCCCCGGAAGCGTTGGTGCGCAGGGTCATCGAGGCGCTGGACACCGAGCGACCACAATCGACACCGGCGTTGGAGCCGCTGGTCGACCTCGGGCGGTCGCGGCTGGAGATGGTGCTCAAGGTACTCGACGTCGACGGGGCGGTTCGGCGGGTCAAGGGCGGATGGCTGGGTACCGGCCAGCCCTGGACGTACGACGAGGCGCGGTACGAGAAGCTCGAGCAGGCACGTCGCCGCGAGCAGCAGGCGATGCTCGACTACCAGGACACCGACGGGTGCCGGATGGCGTTCCTGCGGGAACAATTGGACGACCCCGAACTGGAATCGGGCAGCAGGTGCGAGCGGTGCGACAACTGTGCCGGACAACGGTATTCGGCCGACGTCGACCGGGCGGCACTGGATGCGGCCCGCGAACAGCTACAACGGCCGGGCGTGGAACTGGCCCCACGCAAGCAATGGCCTTCGGGAATGAAGAAGCTCGGTGTGGAACTGTCCGGCAAGATCAAAGACGGTCCCGAGATGGGCCGGGTCATCGGCCGTCTCACCGACCTGGGGTGGGGCGCGCGCCTGCGCCGGCTGCTCGACGAGCCGGACGCCCCGGCCCCGGCCGAGGTGATCAAGGCAGCGGTCGCAGTTCTGGCGGCCTGGCCGTGGCAGAACCGGCCCACGGCCATCATGGGGCTCGACTCCGACACCCACCCGATCCTGATCGGTTCGGTCACCGACCGCTTGTCGGAACTGGGCCGACTGACCAATCTCGGCACGCTGCGGTACGCGCCCGACCGTCGGCCGGTGACTGCCGCCAACTCCGCATATCGCGTTGCCGCACTTGCCGAGTCGTGGGTCGATCCAGACCCGGCAGTGCTCTCCGAAGTGGCGGGACCAGTGCTGCTGGTCGACGACATCGCCGACACCGGATGGACCTTGACGATGGCCGCACGCCAGGTACGCCGGGCCGGTGCGGTCGAGGTGCTGCCGTTCGCGCTGGCAAGTGTGAGCTAGTCGCGCTTCGGTTGCTGAGTGGCTCAGCCGGTTGCCTGCACCTGGTCCTGGATACGGGCAAAGGGACGCGCTGCCTCGAGCTCGAACGCCAACTCCAGCAGGGTTCGTTCGTCACCATTTGCCGCCGAGAAGTGGACTCCGATGGGCAGGCCGCCGGTGGTGCGACCCAGCGGTAGTGACATGGCCGGTCCACCGGCGGCGTTGTTCAACGGGGTGAAACTCACGTAGTTGACCAAGCGCGGGAACATCACATCGAATCCGGCTGCGGGGGAGAGGTATCCGAGCTCCGGGGTGGTGTGTCCGAGAACCGGCGACAGCACGATGTCGAGGTCGGTGAATGCCTCGCGGTACTGGCGCTCGCTTTTCTTGAGGCCACGGATCGACAACGGCGTCAGCCATGGCCGGCGAACGAATTGCCGCGCCAGGCCTTTGGTCAGCGAGTCCGTCTTCGACTTGTCGAACGGAGAACCCGTCACCCGACCGCCGAAATGCTGGGTGGAGAAGGCCATCAGAGCCCAGTAGTGGATGAAGTTGCGGACAAAGGTCTGATCGGTGGGAATCGTGATGTCGCGGACGTCGTGGCCCAGAGACGCCAACAGCGCTGCCGTGTCGTCGACGGCCGACTTGGTCTCTGCGTCGGTGGGCTCGCCTGCGATGGAATCGGTGATCAATCCGATCCGCAGACGTCGCTCTGATGGTCCTTCCACCTTGCCCACGCGGGGCAACCTCGCGGCGGGCCGGAACTGTTCGATTGCTGCGACAAACGCAGCGGTGTCGCGCACGGTACGGGTCACCGCGTTGTTCGACACGATGTCGACCGGCATCTGCTTGCCCTGCAGCGACTGCACCTCGCGGCCGCGCGTCAACTTGAGGCCGACCAATCCGCATGCGGCAGCCGGGATACGGATCGACCCGCCGCCGTCGTTGGCGTGAGCGATCGGCACCACGCCTGCAGCAACCAGGGCGGCCGACCCGCCGGATGAGGCACCGGCGGAATAGGCGGTGTTCCACGGATTTCGGGTGGGCGGCAGGTGCTCGAATTCGGTGGTTGCGTTGAAGCCGAACTCGGGCAGGGTGGTCTTGCCCAGCATCGTCATGCCCGTTGACAGGTACTGCTCGGCGTACGGCTCCGTGGTGGCCTTGACCTTCGGGCGAACGGCTTTGGAGCCGTGGCCCGTCGGCAGGCCGGCGATATCGGTGTTGTCCTTGATGAAGGTCGGGACCCCAGCGAAAACCCCGGCGAACACCCGGCCGGTCGGCCGTTCGGAGGCCCTGCGCGCGCGGTCGTAATCCGTCACCACGATTGCGTTGAGTTCCGGATTCACCGTCTCCGCACGGGCGATGGCGGCGTCGGCTGCCTCGCGCGCGCTGATCTCACCTGCGGCGATCGCTGCGGCCAGTGACGTGGCGTCGTGTTCTCCGAGCGCGTCGTCGGTGAATGCGTGGACGTGGGTTCGGTCGGTCATGGCCTTACGCTAGCCCACCAAGATTGGTAAGACCACTTGACCTATAGCCAGGTCGCTCCTATCGTTGGGCCATGCCGTTCGAACCGATCAAACATCGCAGCGTGCCCGAAGACGTCTTCGAGCAGATCGTCGACGGGGTGCTCAGCGGGGATCTGCCCGCAGGCCAGAACCTGCCCAGCGAGCGGGAATTGGCCAGAGTGCTGGGAGTGTCAAGACCCGCGATTCGTGAGGCCATGAAGCGTGTGGCAGCAGCTGGTCTGGTCACCATCCGCCAGGGTGGGGGCACCACGGTTCAGGACGTCAGGAGGTTCGGCGGGCTCGATCTGCTTCCGCGACTGCTCTTTCGAGGAGGCGAACTCGATGTATCCGTGGCCCGCTCGGTGGTGGAGGTCAGGGCGCACATCGGACCCAAAGTGGCCGAACTGGCTGCGCAGCGTGCAAACGCCACCCAGATAGCCGCGGCGCAATCGGCGGCGCAGAAGCTCGCCGACACCGCAGATCCAGTGGCCCAACAGGTTGCGGCGCTCGATTTCTGGGACGCGGTGGTCGACGGTGCCGATTCGATCACCTTCCGGCTCTTGTACAACACCATGCGGGCCGCTTACGAACCGGCGTTGTCAGCGTTCGCAGTGGCGCTGGCTGACGAAGTCGGCAACGCCGACGGTTACCGCGCGATCGTCGAGGCGATCGCGGATCGCGATCCCGCGGCGGCCACTCAGGCGGCCGCCACCCTGCTTGCACCCGCCACATCGATCTTGATGTCGGCGTTCGGAGACATGGAGACCTTGCTGCGCGAGGGAGAAAGCGATTCGGAGGACAACGATGACGTCTGACCGTCGAGCCCGTAACCGGGTTCGTAACGACGAGCAGGGGCGATCGAGTAGTCGTCGCGGCCTGACCCTCGGTGCCGCATTCGGCGAGTTCGTGCGACATCCCACACCGTGGATGATCGCGGTGCTGCTGGCCGGGTCCGGTGCAGCTCGAGTCGTGGTGGCCGATTGGCACTGGACCGACGCGGTGGTACCGGCGGTGATGATCGCGTCGTTCCCGCTGGCGGAGTGGATCATTCACGTCGGTGTTCTCCACTGGCGCCCGAGATCTGTCGGCTCGCTGAAGGTCGATTCACTGCTCTCGCGCAAACACCGTGAACACCACCGGGATCCGCGGAACATACCGCTGATCTTCATCCCGTGGCAGGTGCTCTGCGTCGTGATCCCGGTCGCAGTCCTGATCGGCGTCTTCGCGTTCGGACGGCTCGGGCTGGGACTGACATTCTTGACCACTCTGGGCGTGCTGGGGCTCGTCTACGAGTGGACGCACTATCTGATCCATACCGACTACAAGCCGAAAAGCCGTCTGTACAAGGCGACGTGGCGCAACCACCGGTTTCATCACTACAAGAACGAGCACTATTGGTTCACGGTGACCACTTCCGGTACCGCCGATCGGCTGCTGCGGACGGACCCTGATCCCGAGTCGGTCGAAAAATCACCGACGGCGAAAAACCTTCACGCCCTGAGTTGACCCCGTTGCCCCGGCGCTCGAGGTGTTCAGCCGGGTTTGCGCGCAGTGACGTACTGGGCCTGGCCGGTGACGGTCTGTTCGATGTCGACAAGACCGGCTGCCCGCAGTCGGTCGGTCACCTCGTTCCGCTCAAAGAGGTGGTAGCCGCTTCGGCCGGCGACCAACGACACACCCGGAAGCGATGTGAGAGGGGTCCGCAGTGAGGTGAAGACCGCGACCTCGCCCTGCGGCGCCGTCACCCTGGCGAGCTCGTCGAGCACCACACCGGGGTCGGGAACGAGGTACAGAGCGGCCAGGCAGCAGACGGTGTCGAAAGTGCCGTCGGGAAAAGGTATTTCGTGTGCGTCGGCGCGTATGTATGCCACTCGCGGACCGCTGTTGGTGCGCACCGCCCGTTCGATCATCGGAACCGAGAAGTCCAGACCCACGCACACTCCCTCCCCGGTCAGCTGATCGGACAGTGTGCGGGTGTAGTTGCCGGGACCGCATGCCACATCGAGGATGGTGCGGTCGCCGGCGCGGCCGAGACGTGCGACCAGTTGCCGGTCGAACTCCTTTGTGGACGTGCCGCCCAGGCTGAACAGTCGGGTGAACACCGGCCGCCATGCCCGCTCATAGATGGTGGCGAACACCGGGTTCTGCATGATCGACAAGCTGGTGCTCGCAGCGGGCTCGGGTGGCCCCAGGAGGTCGAGGTAACCCCGGCCGTCGTCGATGGGCCCGGGCACCCGCGCCGGGTCGAGCATGCCGCGAACCTTGTCGGTGGCGGCGCTCAATGGTCACGCTCGATGCGCAACGTTCCGATTGTGGTGGCCAGCGAATCGTATTGACCGACGAGCAGGACGAACTCGATGAGTCGGCGGTCGTCGAGATGCACAGACAGCTCCTTCCACGTCACGTCGCTCAGGTCCTTGGTACCCACCAGCTCGTCGACCGCGCGCAGCAACGCCAGTTCTTTGCCCGACCATCCCGCGTCCGGCCCCTGGAGGATCCGCGAGAACTCCGCCTCGTCGATGCCCGCGCGCTTCCCGAGACGCTTGTGATGGCCGAGTTCGTACTCGCAGGTGCGTAGATGGGCGGTTCTGATGATCACCAGTTCGGTGTCGTGCCGAGCGAGTGAGCCGAACGGCATCATCTTCGCCGAATAGTGCAGCCATCCACGAAAGAGGCCCTTGCCGCGGCCCAGCGTGGAGAACAGGTGCATGTCCGACAGGCCGAGGGTGCGCGCGGCACCCTTGCTGATCACCCAGTTGAACGGTCCGAGCTGACGAAGGTTTCCGGGGTCGATCCGTTGTGAACTCACCAAGCCAACCTATCGGAGTGCCGCCGACCCGGAGTCGCACGCAATCATTTGAGATCCTGGAAAGCGTCGCCGGCATTCGGGTGTACTCGAGTGGTCGCCGAGCGGGGCATTCGGGCAGAGTTGATCGGGGCGGCTTGATGATCGAGGAGTGGAGCGACTCGTGCGTCGGATACTGATCGTGGTCGGGGCCGCGCTTGCGGCCATGGCCGTTCTTGCCGGGTGTGGCGGCGACGATGTCGGTGGTTTTGCCGAACTCGAGAAATCAGGTGTGCTGCGGGTGGGGACAGAGGGCACATATCCGCCGTTCAGTTACCACGACTCTCAGACCGGCGAACTTGTCGGCTACGACGTCGACGTCGCAAAGGCCGTGGGCGACAAGCTCGGTCTGCGGGTGGAGTTCGTCGAGGTGCCCTTCGACTCGATCTTCGCCGCCCTCGAGGCCGACCGCTTCGATGTGGTGGCCAATCAGGTCACCATCACCGACGAGCGCAAAGCGAAATATGACCTGTCGGAGCCTTACGCGATCGGAGAGGGCGTGATCGTCACCCAGGCCGACGACACGTCCATCACGTCGCTGGCCGACCTCCGGGGCAAGACCACCGCGCAGACGGAGACCAGCAACTGGGCCGGGGTGGCACGAGACGCCGGGGCAACCGTCGAGTCGGTGGACGGTTTCACCCCCGCGATCAAACTGCTCAACCAGGGCCGCGTGCAGGCCACGGTCAACGACAGTCTCTCGGTGCTCGCCTATCAGGCCACCACCGGCGACACCAGCATCAAGATCGCCGCGAACATCGGGGAGCGCTCTGAGCAGGCGTTTGCCGCCCGCAAGGACAGCGGACTGCTCGACAACATCAACGGCGCGCTGGACGAGCTGCGGGCAGACGGAACCCTCAAGGAGATCTCGCAGACCTATCTCGACGCCAATGCAGCCGGCACGGCCGAGGAGAAGACAGCACCGAGCACGTGGGAACTCATCGCCGACAACCTCTGGCCGATGGCCAAGGCCACCATCACCGTCACCATCCCACTGACGGCGATCAGCTTCTTCTTCGGACTGGTCATCGCGCTCGGCGTGGCACTGGCCAGGATGTCGAGGAGCCGGGCCATCTCCTCGGTGGCCCGGATCTACATATCCCTGATCCGAGGCACCCCGTTGCTGGTGCAGCTCTTCATCATCTTCTATGCACTGCCCGAATTGAACATCCTCATCAATCCGTTCCCGGCCGCAGCAATCGCGTTCAGCCTCAACGTCGGTGGCTACGCTGCCGAGATCATCAGGGCGGCCATCGGCAGCATTCCGAAGGGCCAGTGGGAGGCCGCGGAGACGATCGGGATGGGCTACACCACCGCTCTCCGGCGCATCATCCTGCCTCAGGCTCTGCGCACCGCTGTTCCGCCGCTGTCGAACACCCTGATCTCATTGGTGAAGGACACATCGCTGGCCTCGACGATCCTGGTGACCGAGCTTCTACGGACTGCACAGATCGCGGCAGCCCCCGCCTTCGAGTACTTCGCCCTCTACGGCACCGCCGCCCTGTATTACTGGATTGTGTGCCTTGCACTGGCCTTTGTGCAGGGGCGCCTCGAGTTCCGACTGGACAGGTTTGTGGCCAAATGACCGATCTCCGTAAATCCGAGCCCACCGGCGACCTGGTCACAGTCACCGGTCTCTCCAAATCATTCGGCGACAACCACGTGCTCCGGGGCATCGACTTCACCGTTGCAACCGGATCGGTCACCACGCTGATCGGCCCGTCCGGATCAGGCAAGACGACCATCCTGCGCTCGCTCAACGCACTCGACATCCCCGACGGCGGCCAGGTCTCCATCGCCGACGTCGCCGTCGATTTCGACGCACCGGTCGCAAAGCCGCTGCTGGCCCGGTACCGGGCGCAGTCGGGCATGGTGTTCCAGGGACACAATCTGTTTCCGCACAAGACAGTGCTGGAGAACATCATCGAAGGCCCGACTATCGTGCAGAAGCGCCCGCGCGACGAGGTCATCACCGAGGCCAACGCATTGCTCGAGCAAGTCGGCCTGACCGACAAGCGCGACCAGTACCCGCATCAGCTGTCCGGTGGCCAGCAGCAGCGCGTGGGAATCGCTCGAGCGCTTGCACTCAAGCCCAAATTGATGCTGTTCGACGAGCCCACGTCAGCGCTGGACCCCGAGCTGGTGGGGGAGGTGCTCGGCGTGATGAAAGACCTTGCCGCACAAGGTTGGACGATGATCGTGGTGACCCACGAGATCCACTTCGCGCAGAAGGTCGCCGACCAGGTGCTGTTTGCCGACGGCGGGGTGGTGTTGGAGAAGGGGCCACCTGCTGAGGTCATCGGGGCACCCAAACACCAACGGACCAAGCAGTTCCTGCGGCGTATCCTCGATCCGGTCTAGGTCCTGGCGGCTCGGGTTCAGCGCACCAGGTACGGCGAGACGGTGCTGCGGTGCTCGTCGATGTCGAGCTTGACGCCGAGCGCAGGGAAGGCTCGCTGCGGGCAATTGACCCGTTCACAGACCCGGCACCCGGCACCGATCGGGGTCACGTTGGCCTGCGGACCGATCTCGAGACCATCCGAATACACGAGCCGTGCTGCGTGACGCTGCTCGCATCCGAGCCCGATGGCAAAGGTCTTGCCCGGCTGGCCGAATCGCGCCGCGCGCCGCTCGACGGTGCGCGCCACCCATAAGTAGTTGCGACCGTCGGGCATCTGCGCGATCTGGATCTGGATCTTGCCCGGCGAGCCGAACGTCTCGTACACGTTCCACAGCGGGCACGTGCCGCCGCTGTTCGAGAAATGGAAACCGGTGGCGGACTGTCGTTTCGACATGTTGCCGGCGCGGTCGACGCGCACGAACGTGAACGGCACACCGCGCAGGTTGGGGCGCTGCAGAGTGGACAGCCGATGGCAGATCGTCTCGTACGACACCGAGAAGAACGCCGACAGTCGTTCGATGTCGTAGCGATAATCCTCTGCGGCACCGTGGAACTGGGAGTAGGGCAGCACCGCGGCGGCAGCGTAGTAGTTCGCCATCCCGAGTAGGGCCAGCCGCCGGGCCTCGTCCGAGGTGAAGTTGCCCTCGTCGACCATCTGACGCATGAGGTCGCCGCACTCGAGGTGCCCTAGTTCGGCTGCCAGCTTGAACACCCGCTGTCCCTGGGAGAGGTGCCCCGAGATCTCCAGACGTCGTGTGGCCGGGTCGAATCGGTGCAGCACGGTGTCGCCCAGGTCGACGCGTCGCACGATCTGTACCCCGTGCACCGTCTGCAGTCTGTCGGTGATCTCGTGCCGAATGTCGCCGGAGTGCATCCGCATGCGGGTGGTGAGTTCCTCGGCGGCGGTGTCGAGCTCGTGGAGGTAGTTGTGACGCTGATAGAAGTAGTCGCGCACTTCTTCGTGCGGTGCGCTGATCGAACCGCGCATGCTGCCGTCGCCCCGGTCGTCCGTTGCGGCTGCGAGTTGATCGGTGGCGATCCGATATCTGCGGTGCAGGTTCACCATGGCCTTGGCGAGTTCGGGATGGCTGGCAACCAGATCGGTGATCTCTTGAGCGTCGGCGCTGGCGCCCACGTCCTCGTCCATCACCACCTCACGCACCTCGGCAATCAGTCGCGCATTGTCCTGAGAATCGAAGAATGAGGTGTCGACGCCGAACACCTCGCTGATCTTGAGCAATACGGGAGCGGTCAGCGGTCTGGCGTCGTGCTCGATCTGGTTGAGATACGACGGGGAGATGTCCAGTGACTGCGCCAGGGCAACCTGGGAGATGCCGCGCTCGGAGCGCAGCTGTCGCAGTCGGGCGCCGACGTAGGTCTTGGGCATCCTTCTAGCGTAGGCGGCTCGCGACCTACGCCGGGTGTGCCGGAACGAGGTCGACCAGCGAGTTGTCCGGACGGATGCGCTGCGGCGCAGTGCTGACGTTGTCGCCGGCGGCACTGCCCTAACCTGTGGGGGTGTTGCGCAGACGAGCGGGTGCAGGCGTCATCGTCCTGACGGTGCTGGGCCTGATCACTGCCGGATGTGGCGACGATTCGACAGACGACAGGCCCGCATTGTCATCGTCGGAGGAACCGACGAGTCTTGCCGAAAAGTTGCTGCCCGCCCGTGAGTTCCCGGACGGATACCAACCGACTGAGTTGGGGATCGTCGATCTCCGTGACCAGAATGCGGCCGCCCTGGCCGCGGCGCAGACCGCCGTGTTCGAGCCGGCGCAATGCCGGCCCACCGCAGACGCCGATCTCAACGAACAACTCGATGCGGGCAACGCGGCCGTATCGGCACGCCAGTCCCCGGTCGGGAACACGATCACCGAGCTCGTGACCACCGCGGTCCGAGACATCGACGCCGATGTCCGGACGAGCACCGGCGCGTGCGCCAGGGTCACCGTCACGATCACCCAGGGGAGCACTGCGGGCACCACGGTGGTGACCGACAACCAGCGGCTGAGCCCGCCGCCGTTGCCGACGTCAGTGTCGTTGCTGGTGAAGTCGACCGCGACGACGACGTATCCCGGTGGCCGTACCGACGTCCAGCAGACCTTGGCCGGCTATGCAGTTGTAGACGGGACCACGGTGCAAGTGGTGGCCATCTCGTCCGAGGGTGGGATGAGCGACCTCGGCTTCTCGGACTTGTTCAAGCGCGCGGTCCTTCGCGCTGCGGCCTGACCCTGTGGCATCGGCCGGGCACAGCTCGTGTCCGGTTCTGTGTGTGATTGTGGTCACCGTATCTCTGTTGCTGCCGGTGGCCGGCGCGGGCTGAGTGTTGCTCGCGGTCACAGGAATCGAGGGGGAGGCCCCGCTGCAAAATCCCAGTACGCGCGTACTTTTTGCGTACTGGAGAGTAGTTAATTCAGGCCGGTTCACAGCCTGATCTTCGCAAAGTTTGCAAAACGGTGGGAAAAGCTGGCCCGAATTCACACGAGACAACCTGTGGACCTGCGGATTTGTGTGTGGCACTCTCGGTTGAGGCACCGCCTCGCCAGGGTGAAGAAGTTGTTAATTTGCCCCGATCAGGTTCGGCTGGGCTCCGGACCCACCGGAGCGGGCCACTACACCAGCAAGCTAACGAAAATGGAGTGCGAGATATGAGCACCGTCGGAAAACCAAGGACTGCCGAAGAGATCCAGCAGGACTGGGACACCAACCCTCGTTGGAAGGGCATCACCCGCGACTACAGCGCGGAGTCGGTCGCGAACCTCCAGGGTTCTGTGGTCGAAGAGCAGACCCTCGCGCGCCGTGGCGCCGAGATCCTCTGGGAGGGTGTCACCCAGGGTGACGGCAGCTACATCAACGCACTGGGTGCCCTGACCGGTAACCAGGCTGTGCAGCAGGTTCGCGCCGGCCTCAAGGCCGTGTACCTCTCCGGCTGGCAGGTCGCCGGCGACGCCAACCTCTCGGGCCACACCTACCCGGACCAGTCGCTGTACCCCGCGAACTCGGTTCCCTCGGTCGTCCGTCGCATCAACAACGCTTTGCTGCGCGCCGACGAGATCGCCCGCGTCGAGGGCGACAACTCGGTCGACAACTGGGTTGTTCCCATCGTCGCCGACGGTGAAGCCGGCTTCGGTGGCGCCCTGAACGTCTACGAGCTGCAGAAGGCCATGATCGCCGCAGGTGCCGCCGGTACCCACTGGGAAGACCAGCTGGCTTCGGAGAAGAAGTGCGGCCACCTCGGTGGCAAGGTGCTCATCCCGACCCAGCAGCACATCCGCACCCTGAGCGCGGCGCGCTTGGCTGCAGACGTCGCCAACGTTCCGACCGTGGTCATCGCCCGCACCGACGCCGAGGCCGCCACGCTGATCACCTCCGACGTCGACGATCGGGACAAGAAGTTCGTCACCGGTGAGCGCACCGCCGAGGGCTACTACCACGTCAAGAACGGCATCGAGCCGTGCATCGAGCGCGCCAAGTCCTACGCGCCGTACGCCGACATGATCTGGATGGAGACCGGCACCCCCGATCTCGAACTCGCCCGCAAGTTCGCCGAGTCCGTCAAGAGCGAGTTCCCGGACCAGCTGCTGTCCTACAACTGCAGCCCGTCGTTCAACTGGAGCAAGCACCTCGACGATTCCACGATTGCGAAGTTCCAGAACGAGCTCGGCGCAATGGGATTCACGTTCCAGTTCATCACCCTGGCCGGCTTCCACTCGCTGAACTACGGCATGTTCGATCTCGCCTACGGTTACGCCCGCGAGCAGATGACGGCGTTCGTCGACCTGCAGAACCGCGAGTTCAAGGCCGCCGACGAGCGTGGCTTCACCGCCGTCAAGCACCAGCGTGAGGTCGGCGCCGGTTACTTCGACAACATCGCCACCACCGTCGATCCCACCAGCAGCACCACCGCGCTGGCAGGAAGCACCGAAGAAGGTCAATTCCACTAGAACTCGACCCCCTCTCGGGAACTTGAGCGAACTAGTGGGCGGCTCGCGACTACCGTTGCGGGCCGCCTGCTCGTTTTCTAGGTGAGATCTGGGCGTACCCCACAAGGGTTACCCTCCTCTCGCCTTTTGATGTTGAGTTGTTTTGGTTCGAAGATCTCGGTTCCGATTATTCGGTTCAAAGATGTTGTGCTCGTTGGTTTTAGGAGCTTGTTGTGAGCGAGAAGATTTCGCGGGTCGGCGTGATCGGTGCCGGTCAGATGGGCGCAGGCATTGCCGAGGTCTGTGCCCGGGCGCACGCCGACGTGTTGGTGTACGAGACGACCCGCGAGCTCGCAGCCGCCGGAAGATCCCGCATCCTGCGATCCCTCGATCGCGGCGTGAGCAGCGGAAAGCTCACCGAACGCGAACGGGAGCAGGCCTCCGCGCGGCTGCGGTTCACCACCGATCTGGGCGACTTCGCCGACCGGCAGATGGTGTGTGAGGCAGTGATCGAAGACGAATCGATCAAGACCGAGATCTTCGAGCAGCTCGACAAAGTGGTCACCGACCCGAATGCCGTGCTCGCTTCCAACACCTCCTCGATCCCGATCATGAAGCTAGGCATGGCAACAGCAAATGCCGACCGTGTGATCGGCATGCACTTTTTCAACCCGGTTCCGGTGCTCCCACTCGTCGAACTGGTGACCACGTTGATGACCTCGCCCGAGGTGACCACGCGCGCAGAGCAATTCGCCCGCGACATCCTGGGCAAAGAAGTGGTCCGATCCGCAGATCGCTCCGGGTTTGTCGTGAACGCACTGTTGGTTCCCTACCTACTCTCCGCGATTCGCATGGTGGAGAGCGGATTTGCCACGGTGGAAGACATCGACAAGGCCATGGTGCTCGGCTGTGCCCACCCGATGGGTCCGCTCAAACTGAGTGATCTCGTCGGTCTCGACACGGTCAAGGCGATCGCCGACAAGATGTACGAAGAGTTCAAGGAACCGTTGTACGCCCCACCCCCTGTGTTGCTGCGCATGGTGGAGGCGGGCCGACTCGGCAAGAAGTCCGGCCACGGGTTCTACAAGTACGAGTCCACGAAGGCCGGCGTCAAGAACTGACAGGCTGGACGTGAGCCAACCTGCAGCACCGCACGCTCACGTGCGTTGCGCACCGGTCTGACCGGTGCGCCTTGCACACACGCATACGTGGGTCAGGCGGGTGGGAACAGTGGCCCCCCACCGAACGGTTCGCGATGGGATTTTGGTGGCGTTCCGTCGTTGTTCACCAACCCGTACTGCGCTCCGAGCTCAGCAGTGACCAAGGTGTGGCCGTTGCGTTCGGGCAACGATGGGTCCTGCCATAGCCGGTCGATGACGCGGCCGACGAACTGTGGATGTTCCGCCTCATCGAGCCGGAAGCCGGCGAACTCCTCGATGCCCAGCGACATCAACAGCTCGGTCTGGATCAGCCCCAGCCACAACGAGATCGCAGATACGCCGGTGCCGGTGAGTTCGTGGCCCATGTCGAAGGCCATCTTGTCGAGGGCGGCTTTGCTCATGCCATACAGCACCGAATGCAGGTGGCCGCGCGTCCCGAACGACGAGATGTTGACCATCAGGCCGCTGCCCTGCGGAACCATGATCTTCGCGGCCTCCACGCAGGCGACGTAGTGCGCCCGCAGACCGACCGTGATCAGGGTGTCCCAATCACCGACCGGCCGCTCCCAGAACTTGTCGCTGAATCCGCCGAACCCTTTCGGGGCCGCCCAGACATTGTTGACCAGCAGGTCGAGTCGACCATGGTCGGCCGAGATCTGGTCGAACAAGGCAGACACCGAGGCGTCGTCGGAGTGGTCGCAGCTCACGCCGACCGCGGCGCCACCGGACGCGTTGATCTCCGACACCGTCTGTCCCAGTGGCTCATCGGGCGTCACGCCACCGCGTGCGGTCACGTAGACGGTCCAGCCGCAGGCCCCCAATGCCGTCGCCACACCCTTGCCGACGCCACGGCTGGCGCCGGTCACCAGCGCCACGCGTTCGGTCATCGGACGTCCTCTCCGGTCGACGTCCCCGGGATGTGGATGTCGTCGCGATCGACGTCGTCGGGTAGCTGCGCGAACGGGGGAGCGGTGACGCCCGCGATGGTGAAACCGCCGAACAGGTCCACCGCGGACAGCTCACCCTCGCCCGCTCCTTCCGGAGTCTCGACGATGGCCCGGGTTCCGGCGGCTATCACCACCTCGGCGGGCAGTGCCGGAGCGAGCCCGCGGATGCGTCCCGCCCAGACGTATCGACCTGCCAGCGGATCAAAGTGTCCCGACAACTCCACCTGAACCTGCGCGGGCTCGTGCCCGTCGATCGTCACCGTCGCCGGGCCCGAGTAGGTCCCGGCCCCGTCGTCCTCGTGCTCAGCCATGCCGACAAACCTATCCCGCGGCCACCGGTGCCCGACAACGATCGCCGACAGCGGTCACTCCGGAGCGCCGGGCGCCTTCGGGAGGGGATGGTCCAGGGAGTTGAAGTACTCGGCCGAGCCCCCGGCTGCGGTGATGCCGGCAATCGAGGACCACACCATCATCGTGAGGTAGTCGATCAGCTGTTCTTTGCCCAGCCGGTGCTCGACCATCCACCAATGCACCGCGAGCTGGATGGCCCCGACAAGGCTGTAGGCCCAGGTCTCGACACCACCGGTTTGCGAGCCCTGCTCCACGAGTCGGTTGATCATGACAAACGTGAGCATCTGAGCGATCAGCTTCTGGGAGTCCGCCACCACCTCCGAGCCCGATCCGCCCGACATCACAAACGAGTAGATCTGCGGTTCGTCGGCAACGGTCTGCACGTAGACGGAGATGACCATCCGAGTCAGTTCGAACTCGCCGACGTCCTCGTTGATCGCGCTGCCGAGGCGTGGCACCAGGACGGTCTCGATGAAACGCATCATCGCGGCAGTGGTGAGGTCACTCTTGTCGGTGAAGTACCGGTAGAGGACGGTCTTGGAAACGCCTATCTCCTGGGCGATCTCATCCATCCCGGCATCGGCGCCGAGGGTGCGTACCGCAGCCAGGGTGCCGTCGACCAGTTCGCTGCGCCGGGCTTCCTTGTGACTTTCCCACCGGCGTTTGCGGCCGTCGGGTTTGGCGTCGTCGGCGCCCACCTGGTGGCGGATCGCCTGAGGTAACGCAACACCTTTGCTGGCCGCGACAGCGGCGGCAGCAACGGCCGCGCGGGCGGCGGCGGCCGGGTTGGGACGTGGTGACATCGGTGCAGAGTCGTTTCTGGTTGTGGGCGGTCGCGTCCAGCTTATGTTCCCCGGCACTGCGCAACACCCAAAGAGAGCCGAGTCACCATCGCTGTCGCGATTCTGTACCCCGGCTTTGGGTAACACTGGACAAATGAATGCGACTCCAGCGACGCCGCCGGCCATCGACCCGGGTGGACGCCATCGGTTGCCCGGTGAGCTGCCCACCGGCCGGCCCTCGTCCTTGCCGTCCGGTGACGCCCCGAAACGGACCATCGCCGGGCTCAGCGGAGCCGACGCCGAACGCAAGGCCGCGCTTCGCCGGATGAAGATGGTGGCCACCGGGTTCTTGCTGTTCGCCGCTGCCGTCTACTTCTTCTGTCGCTGGATCGAGGATCGGGACGGCGACAACGTCGCTGCCTGGGTGGGTTACGTACGCGCGGCGTCCGAGGCCGGAATGGTGGGCGCGCTCGCCGACTGGTTCGCGGTGACCGCGCTGTTCAAACACCCACTGGGGATCCCGATTCCGCACACTGCGTTGATTCGGAAGAAGAAGGACCAGATCGGCGAACAGCTCGGCGACTTCATCGAGGACAACTTCATGACCCCTGAGGTCATCGAAGACAAGGTGTCGCAGCTGGCATTGCCCACCCGGGTCTCGTCATGGCTCGCCGATCCGAAGAACGCACCCCGGGTGGGTGCCGAAGCGGCTCGGGGTATCGCTTTCGCTGCCGAGATGCTCGACGACGAGGACATCGAGCAGCTCATCATGGCGGGAATGCGCTGGGCCGCCGAACCTGAATGGGGACCGCCCGCCGGACGGGTGCTCGAACAGCTGATCGCGGAGAATCGCCTGGAGCCGGTGATCCAGATGGTCTGCGACCGGGCCCATGACTTCGCTCTGGGCAGCCAGGATCTGATCGACCGGGTGATCGACAAGGACGGGCCCGCGTGGGCCCCGAAGTTCGTGAACTCCTTGGTCGGCGACCGTCTCTACCGTGAGCTGGTCGAGTTCACCTTCAAGGTGAGGTCGGATCCGGATCATCAGGTGCGCCAGGCGATGACCGACATGCTCGTCCAACTCGCGACCGACCTGCAGAACGATCCGGCGACCATCGCGAAACTCGAGGCGATCAAGACCGAGATGCTCGAACGCGATGAGGTCACCGGTGCGGCGTCGACCGCCTGGAATGCGGGCAAGGCGCTCATCGAGCAATTGCTGGCCGATCCCAACGGGACGTTGCGGGCCACACTGACCGATTCGATCATCCAGGTGGCCGTCCGCATCCGCGACGACGAGGTGCTGCAGAACAAGATGAACCAGTGGATGGTGCGGGTGGCACGGCACGTCTCCCAGAACTACTCGCAGGAGATCATCTCGGTGATCACCGAGACGGTCCGTGGTTGGGACGCCGACGACACGAGCAAGAAGATCGAGTTGCAGGTGGGTCGCGACCTGCAGTTTATCAGGATTAACGGCACCGTGGTGGGGTCGCTGGCCGGCCTCACCATCTACACCGTGTCCGTGCTGCTCTTCCACTAGCGGGCGAGACGGGGCCGCAGGGCTGGCGCGCCTCTGACCAGCGATCGGCTGTGGTTTCCATCACGAATTAGCAGATTGCTTGCAATTGCTAGCAGACGTGGCAGTATAGGGAACCGAAGCCTGAAGGAGTAGCCGAATGGTTCCCACGCCAGCTGAATCCGAGGACGAACCGGTGACGGCGGTTGTCGCGAACGCGGCACAGGACATTGCCCAGGACATCGGTGCCAACGTTGCCACCGCTGCCCAGGACATAGGCAGTTTCATCAGGTCTCAACGGATCGCCGCCGAGGTGTCATTGCGTCAGCTCGCCGAGCGCGCGGGGGTGAGCAATCCGTACCTCAGTCAAATCGAACGAGGGTTGCGCAAACCTTCTGCAGACGTACTGGCCCAGATCGCAAAGGGGCTGCGTGTGTCTGCCGAAGTGCTGTACGTGCGGGCCGGAATCTTGGAAGAGCGGCCCGCGAGTCCGATGCGCGACGCGCTGATGGCCGACACCGCCATCAGTGAACGCCAGAAACAAGTGTTGCTCGAGATCTACGAGTCCTTCTGTAAAGAGAACCGGGCTGCGAGCGAAAGCGACACGGACACAACACAATCAGCACCAACCTCAGATACCGGAGACAACACATGACCAAGTCAGACCGCAATCTCGCCAACCCGATCTACGCCGCTGTCGGCGCCGGAGACCTCGCCCTCAAGCAGGTCAACGAAGTGATCGCCCAGCTGCGCGAGCGCACCGAGACCGCCACCGAGCAGGCACAGGCGCGTTTCGAAGAGACCCGCACCACCGCGCAGAGCCGCATCGACGAAACCCGCGAGCGCATCACGGCGCTGCCGGAAGAGGTTCCCTCGACCGTGGAAGAGCTGCGCACCAAGTTCACCCCTGAAGAGCTGCGCAAGGTCGCCGAGGCCTACATCGAGGTCGCGACCGGCATCTACAACTCGCTCGCCGAGCGCGGCGAAGAGACCGTCGAGCGCCTGCGCACCACTCCTGCTGTGGGAGAACAGATCTCGCGCGCCGAGAAGGTGTACAACGACGCGGTTGACCTGACCGAGGACACCCTCGGCACCATCTCCTCGCAGACTCGGGCCGTCGGCCAGCGCGCCGCCAAGCTCGCGGGTCGCGCCTCCGCCAACATCGAAGAGGCCATCGAGGACGCCACCGACGAGGCCACAAACAAGATCAACGGCACCGCAGGCAAGGTCGAGATCAAGGCTCGTGCCTCGAAGAACTCGCCGGCCAAGAAGCTCGCCGAGGCCAAGGCTCCCGCCAAGAAGGCCCCGGCGAAGGCTGCCACACCTGCCACCGCGAAGACCGCCACACCTGCCACTGCGGCGGCGAAGGCTCCCGCCAAGAAGGCTGCCCCGGCCAAGAAGGCTCCGGCCAAGAAGACCACCGGATAGTCATCGACAGACGAGCCGTCAGGCTCACCGCCGCCGTGTTTCTTCGGCGCGACCGCCAACTTCGGCGTACCGGACAGTAGGCTGCCACCGTGGATGTCATCTCTTTCATGGGTTACGCGCAGAGCATTGTCCTGTTGCTGTTGACGGTCGCAGCCGGAGTCGCGGCGGCGGTGTCGTTGGTGCACGCCGCACTTCAGCGGCCGGATGCATTTCCGGCGGTCGACCGCCAGACGAAGGTGATCTGGGTGAGCATCCTCGCGGCCGCCACACTGATCATCTGGCTGTTCGGCGCGATCAGCTTCCTCGGGATCATCGCCGTGGTCGCTGCGATCGTCTACATCGTGGACGTGCGGCCCCGGGTCGACTCAATCCAGAATCAGTCCTGGTTCCGCAAACGATGACAACATTGATTGACGAATAACCTTGACAATGGGTGGTGTCGTATAGGACTGTGGTCCTAAGCACACATCGTCCTTTGGAAGGGAGTCCGCGATGACAATGACTGTCGAACCCGCGTCCAGACTCGACCGCGTGCACGACCGGCAGGACATCGCCAAGAGGTTGTTGAAGTCGGCCGCCCGCAAGTCCTATGACCCGCTCATCGAGGTCGATTGGGATGCCGAGGTGGTCCCCGGTCTCTACGGCATGACCCCGGAGTGGTGCAGTCTCTACGGCACGGACCTGTGGGACCGGATGACCGAAGAGCAGCGCATCACCCTCACCAACCACGAGGCCGCCAGCATCAGCGCCACGGGCATCTGGTTCGAGCTGATCCTCATGCAGATGCTCATCCGCGACGCGTACCGCCAGGACCCGGCGAGCCCCCACTTCCAGTTCGCGCTCACCGAGATCGCGGATGAGTGCCGCCACTCGACCATGTTCGCCAAGGCGGCAGAGGTCTTCGGGATCCCAAACTACCAGCGGCCCCGGTGGGTCAACTTCCTCTCGCGGCCGTTCAAGGCGCTGGCGTCGGGATCCCTGGCCTTCGGTGGCACCCTTGCCGCCGAGGAGATCCTCGACATGATGCAACGCGATTTCATGAAAGACGATCGCGTACAACCGGTCACACGCACGGTCAGCAAGATCCACGTGCTCGAGGAAGCCCGTCACATCCGCTTCGCCCGCGAGGAAACAGTGCGCATCGCGGCCGAGATGAGCCCCATGCGTCGTCGCATGACCCAGCTCTCGCTGGCCGTCACCGTGTACCTGGTGATGTACAGCCTGGTGAACCCGAAGGTGTACGAGGCCGCGGGCCTCGACAAGCGCGAGGCCAAGCGGGCTGCGCGGAACAATGTGCACTACCGCGACCGCACCAGGGACGGCTTTGCCAAGACCATCCGCTTCCTCGACGAGTGCGGTCTGATCGGTGGCCCCGGCAAACTGCTGCTCAAGCGGGCCGCAATCATCTGACGACGACCGGCGATACCGGCCCGCCTCCGCCGTCAAGCATCACGACCCGACCTAGAATGAGCGGATGGCTGAATACCGGATCAACGAACTCGCGGATGTCTCCGGCGTCAGCGTTCGCAACATCAGGGTCTATCAGGACCGTGGGTTGCTGCCGCCGCCAAAGATAAAGGGGCGCACGGGCTGGTACTCGGCTGAACATCTGAGCCGGCTCAAGGTGATCTCGCAGATGCTCGAGCGCGGGTACACCTTCGCCACGATCAGCGAATTGTTGATGGCCGCCCGCTACGGGCTGAAGGTGGAACACGTCCTCGAGGGGGAGCCCAAACGCGGTAGCCGGTGGAAGAACTTCCGTCGGATGGCCACCATCACGATCTCCGAACTCCGCAAAGGGCTCGGGGCCACCGACAGCAACATCGCACTCGGCCAGCGTCTCGGGCTGCTGGTCAAAGAGGGTGCGGGTTACGCCGTGACCAACCCCGAGGTGCTGGCCGGCGCCGAGGTCCTGGTGAAGGCGGGCATCGATCTGGATGTTTTGCTCACGCGATGGGAGCGGGTCCAGCAGGATCTGCAGGACATCGCGGCAAGCTTTGTCTCGATCGTCACCGACAAGTACTTCGAGGACGGGTCGCCGCTCGAGCTCGAGGAGAGCGAAGTGATCCGGCTGGCCGAGCTCGTGCACACCGTGCGGCCCATGGCGCACGACATCGTCGAGGTCGCGTTCAGCAAGGCGATGGACACCGAGATCTCCAAGGCGCTCGATCGCGGTGCCGAACTGATGATGGCAAAAGACGATGAGAAGACCGGCGTCCAGGCGGAATCCGGCTCGACATAGAGATGGGTAGATCGGACAGATGAACACACGATCAGTGGCTGTGGGCGGTGCCGCGGTAGGCGCAGGATTGATTGCGGCCGGAGCGGCGATCACCGGCACGTTTCTCGGATCGATCGTTCGCGAGGCCCTGAAGGCACCTGACCCGATCGAAGACGAGCCCGACCCACTGCTCGCCACACCGGCGCAGGGGCCCGAACACATCGAAGTGCTCGCCGGCGACGGCACTCCGATCAACGTCGTGGCGTACGGTCCGCCCGACGGAGACTTGATGGTGCTGGTCCATGGCTGGACCTGCAACACCAAGTACTGGTATCCCCAGATCAACGCCTTTTCCGACCGCTTCCGCGTGATTGCCTACGATCAGCGCGGACACGGCGAATCGCCTCGAGGTAAAACCAAGCTCAATACCGATCTGCTCGGTCAGGACCTGCAATCCGTCCTCACCGCCGTGGTGCCCGCGGGCCGCAAGGCATTGATCGCCGGGCACAGCATGGGCGGGATGACCATCCTGTCGTGGGCCCAGCAGTTCCCCGAGACCGTTCCAGAAGTGGCGCGTGCGGTGATCCTCACGTCGACGTGTTCCAACCATCTGCTGCCCAACCTCGGCCTGATCCCGCTCGATCTCCCGAAGGCACTCTCGCCGATGGAGTACCTGACGGGTCGGCTCGTCGCCGGTGCCACGATCCATCTGCCGCGGACGCAGATGTCGCGCAAGGTGACCCAGTACATCGCGCTGAACACCACGTCGCGCAAATCCCATGTCGACTTCTGTGACGACATGGTGGCCTCGTGCCCAGGTCGCTCCCGCGGGAAATGGGGGAACGCGATGGTGGACCTGAACGTGTCCGACGGACTCGACGCCCTGGTGGTGCCCACCGTCGTTGTGGTCGGCTGCGACGACAAGCTCACTCCGCCGGTGCATTCGGAGCAGATGGCCAAGGTGCTACAGAGCCACGGCCACCTCGAAGAGCTGGTGATGTGGCCGGGCATCGGGCACATGAGCAGTATCGAGAACTCGGACGGTTACAACAAGCTGATCACCGACCTGCTGCAACGCACAGCCGGATGACCACCCGCGATCAAGCGGTCCTGCGTAAGCCCCGACAACCGGTGGAACACCGGATTGTCGACAGGCCGGCAGGTGCCTCGATCGCGATCAGCAGTTACGGCTCCGCCGACGCTCCGGTGGTGGTGCTCGTCCACGGCTTCGCCGTGAACTCGAAATATTGGTATCCGCAGGTGAACGGACTTGCGGACCGTTACCGCGTGGTCATCTACGACCAGCGTGGTCACGGGCGTTCGGCCCTCGGGTCCGACCCCACCGTGAACGACCACCTCGGGCAGGACCTCGATGCGGTCCTCGGTGCGGTGGTACCTGACGGTGAGAAGGCCGTGATCGTCGGGCACAGCATGGGCGGCATGTCGGTGATGAGCTGGGCGGCCCAGTTCCCGGCGAGCGTCCGGAAGTACGCGCGGGCGATCATGCTCGCCGGTACCGCGGCCACGGCGCCGGTCACGAAAGCCGCCATGCGATTCGGAGATCCGGCCACGCTCGCACGCCGGGCCGAATACGAGTTCGCCTGGCTCGCATTTCGGGCGATCCACTGGCCCGGAGGTGACCTGATGATGCGATCCGGTATGACGGTCGCCGGAGCGTTGTTCCCCGGGATCAGTCGCCCGCAGCTCAAGTTCCTCGACTCGCTACTGCGTGAAACAGACTGGCGCACAAGGGCAAAAGTCGGCAGATCGCTGGAAGATCTGCACGTCGAGCGCGGGTTGGCCAACATGCCGGTGCCCGTCGCAGTGGTGGTGGGGGACCGGGACCGGCTGACCCCTCCCAGGCTGGCCGATCCGGTGGCCAATGCCCTGCGCTACACGGGCTCGCTCGAACGATTCGAAACCTGGCGCGGCGCAACGCATCTACTCAATTGGGAGCAGCCGGACCGATTCAACCAGACGATCGAGGAACTGTTCTCCGCCACGCCACGACCACGTTAGTCCGGGAACCCGTCGAGCACTGCCCGGGACCCGGACAGGCCGAGCCGGGTGGCACCGGCCGCGATCAGCTCGGCAGCGAACTCGGCGGTACGGATGCCTCCGCTGGCCTTGACACCCACCCCGGGGCCCACGGCCGCGGCCATCAGTCGCACCGCCTCGACACTCGCGCCGCCGGCAGGATGAAAACCGGTGGAGGTCTTCACCATCGATGCCCCACCTCGGACCGCGGCCTGGCACACCGCCGTGACGGTGTCGGGGCCGGCGAGCGACAACAGTGCTGCGGACTCGATGATGACCTTCAGTGTGATCGACGCGCCGATTCCCTCGCGGACGGTGAGGACATCGGCGAAGATCTCGTCGAACCTGCCGTCCACGGCAGCGCCGACGTCGATCACCATGTCGATCTCCTGCGCGCCGGAATCGACCGCCAGCCGTGCTTCGGCCGCCTTGACCAACGAATGATGTTTGCCGGAGGGGAATCCGGCGACCACACAACTCCGCTGGGCGCCGGTGTCGATGGGCAGCATCGACGGTGAGAGGCAGACGGCGAGCACACCCAGATCGGCGGCTTCGGCGACCGTTGCCTCGGCATCGGCACGGGTCGCCTCGGGTTTGAGAAGTGTGTGATCCACCATCGCGGCGACCACACGCCGGGTGAGGCTCGAACCGGTCGGGGCAGGCAAGGTATCGGACATGAATCGAGCTTGGCACACTGGTTGGTTGTGACCACACTCTCGCCGGTCGATTCCGCCGGCCACCGCTATGTGTTGACTCTCGGCTGCCCCGACACCACGGGCATCGTTGCCCGGATCTCGGGATTCTTGGCCGAGATCGGCGGCTGGATCGTGGAGGCGGCCTACCACTCCGATCCCGACAACGGCTGGTTCTTCACCCGCCAGGCTGTGCGCGCCGACTCGGTGCAGATGGATGTCGACGAGCTGCGGGCACGGTTCGAGTCCGAGGTGGTCGCCGGGCTGGGCCCGGAAACCGAATGGCGCGTAAGCGATTCGGCCGTACCGAAAAAGACCGTGCTGCTGGTGAGCAAAGAAGGCCACTGCCTCGGTGATCTCCTGGGCCGCTCCTACCGAGGCGAGCTGCCCGCCGAGATCAACGCGGTCATCGGCAACCACCGGGCACTCGAGGACTTCACCACGCGGATGGGCGTGCCGTTCCACCACGTGCCGTTCGGCGAGGACAAGGCCGCGGCCTTCGAGGAACTACGCGAACTCGTCGACGTCCACAACCCCGACGCGGTGGTGCTGGCGCGGTTCATGCAGATCCTGCCGGAGGGGCTGTGTGATCACTGGGCGCGCAAGGCGCTCAACATCCACCACAGCTTCCTCCCGTCGTTTGTCGGGGCGCGGCCCTACCACCAGGCGTTCACCCGAGGGGTGAAGCTGATCGGGGCCACCTGCCACTACGTCACCAGCGAGCTGGACGCGGGCCCCATCATCGAACAAGACGTGATCCGCATCGACCACTCCGACTCGGTGGCCGACATGGTGCGCCAGGGCCGCGACATCGAGAAGCTGGTGCTCGCCCGCGGGCTCCGCTGGCATCTCGAGGACCGCGTGCTGGTGCACGGTCGAAAGACCGTGGTTTTCAGCTGACCCCGGGCGGAATCAACCGGCCCGAGGTCAACCCGAGGCACTCAGACGACGCTGCAGGTGTCGCTCTCGCTGTTGTTGCTCGAGTCGCTGCTCTGCGGGAGGGCGATGTCGGTTCCGGAAACCGCGAACTCGACTCCACGATCGGTGACCTTGAGCTGGTCGAAACTCACCTGATCGAACATCGGGGGGAACAGGCCGGCACTGACCTGGTCGACGAGAAGCTGCGCCCACGAGGTCGGGATACCGAACGATGCCGCGCTGGCGTCGACGACCTCGAACGTCAGCTTGCCGTCCTTGGTGATCGGTTTGAGCTCCGCCTCGGCAGGTAGCGAGAACATCAGTAGCTGGAAGTTGCCGCCGATGGTGATGGTGCCCGCAGCTTCGTTGCCGGTGACCTTGTCCACTTTCAGCCCGCCACCCATGGCCGACAGGAGACCGCCGAGACCACCGGAGCCCGGGTCGGAGGTGTTCGGGTCCGTGGTGGTAGCCGGGTCCTGGGTCTGCTGGCTGAGCTCCATGATCCGGCTGAAGGGGACGTAACCGTTGCCCTGTAGTTCGCCGACGGTGGCGTCTTTGTCGCCGCTGCTGATGTCGTCTGCGCGAGCATGCAGCTTCATGGCCGAGTCGCCCTCGTCGCTGGTGTCGACCTGGACGTACGGGATCTCACCCGACATCCACTGCATCAACATGGGCTTTTTGCTGAGCGACACCGAGGTCGGTGCTCCGGTGAGTTCGCCGAAGGACTGTTCGAGGCAGTCCTTGGACTTGCTTCGCAGGTACAGCTCACTGCCGACCCCGAGGATCACCAGCAGCAGCACCAGGCTGAGCGACACCATTCCGACGATCAAGCCACGCCTGCGTTTTGGTCGCTGGGGCGTGACCCCACCGTCATCGGGCCCGCCTGGACCGTAGGAAGGTCCGGCCGGGGGGATTGGGGGCTCCCCGGGTCCGTCGTACGGCGCGAAACCGTCCGGCGGCACCTCGAGCTGAGTGGTGTCGTGGCGGCCTTGCGACCACGCCGTGTCGGGCTGCTGGCCGGCCGCGACCGGCGCGAACTTGTCGGTGGGCGGGTTCGGGTCATCCTGTGCATTGTCGGGCACGCCGTGCGTGCCTGCAGCATCAGTACCGGTTCCGTGACCTGGATCGGCCTGGGGGCCAGGGCCGGAATCGGGTCGGGGTGTCTGGGTTATGTCGGCGAGATCGTTTCCCTCGGCTCGGTCGGCGGCATTGGGAGAGGGCTGCCCGGCCTGGGTCGATTCGGCGTCGTCGCGTTGGTTCATCACGTCGATAATGCATGGTCAGAGGGCCAAACGGGGTAAGAGTTCGCTAAGTATCGCAATGCCGCAGGTCATGGCATGGAAATGGCACGGTGATCATTCGATGGGACGGCGGTTCGCCAGCACTGCGATGGCTGCGCGCGCACGGTCCACTTGATCAAAGTCCAGATCAACGACAGCTAATTCTGGGTCGTTGCCGAGCTCGGTGTGCACGGCTCCGAAGGGGCCGGCGACGAGCGAATGGCCGATGCCGGTCGGCGCCGACGATTGCGCGACGTCGGGATCGGCCGGCACGGCCTGGCCGACGGCAGCAACAAAGCAGCCGCTGTCGAGGGCTCTTGCGGCCGCGAGGATGCGCCACTGTTCCAACTTGCCATCACCCGAACCCCAGGACGCCGGCACCACGATCAGCTGGGCGCCGCGATCGGCGACTGCGGTGAACAACGCGGGAAAGCGGATGTCGTAACAGGTTGCGACACCGACCGTTGTCTCGTCGACGTCGAAGGTGACCACATCGTCGCCGGCTTGGACGGTCCGCGATTCGGAGAACCCGAACGCGTCGTAGAGGTGGATCTTCTCGTAGCCGGTGAGGTCACCGTCCGGGTCGGCGATCACCAGTGTGTTCCGCACCCGCCCCTCGTCACCGGGAGTGAACATGCCGGCCACCACGGTGATCCCGTGGTCCCGTGCGACATCTCCGACCCCGCGCCCCCACGGGCCGTCCAGTGGTTCGGCCACCGGACCCAGCGGAACTCCGAAACGGCACATGGTGGCCTCGGGGAAGATCACCAGTTCGGCCCCGGCGGCCGCGGCCGCGGCGCTCTGCTCGGCCACCAGGGCCAGATTCGCGGACGGGTCGGTGTCGCTGGTGATCTGGGCCAGGGCGATACGCATGCGACCACCCTACGACCGTCGACCGTGCCGAAACAGCCGCCGACCGTGCCGATAACCCCGTTCACCGTGCCGATAACCCCGTTCACCGGGCCCTGACAGCCGTCGACCGTGCCGAAACCCGCATCGACCGGGCCCCAACAGCCGTCGAGCGTGCCGAAACTCGCATCGATCGGGCCCCAACAGCCGTTGACCGTGCCGAAACTCGCATCGACCGGGCCCCGATCGCACCGAGTGGGCTGAAATGATCGCGAAAACTACGGGCGGCTCGGTCGACCCGCCCGGTGGAGCCCGCTCAACGCTCGTTGGGGCACGGTCGACGGCTGTTTCCGCCCGGTGAACGGAGTTATCGGCACGGTCAACGGCTGTTTCGGCACGGTCGGCGGCTGTTGTGGCCCGGTGAACGGCGGTTTCGGCCCGGTCGGCGGGTGGGCTAAGTGGCGGGGGCTACGACATCCCAGGGGACCGTGACGACATTGTCACGATGGCGACGGCGATCGGGCAGGGGGTCGATCCCGTTGTCGGACAGCAACTCCAGCGTGCGACGCCAGCGCTGGCGAGGACCGAACGGGGCCATCGGAGCGGCAACATCCCAGCATCGGTCGAGAACGGTGAGCAGATGATGGATCCGCTCGCCGGGGACGTTGCGATGGATCAGAGCCTTGGGCAGGCGCTCGGCGAGATCAGACGGCCGGTCGCTGTGCGCGGGGTCCCAGGACAGCGTGAACGTCAGGGGCCGCTTGTCGTCCAGCAGAATCCAGCAACACCGCCTGCCGAGTTCGTCGCACGTTCCCTCGACGATGTATCCGCCGGGTGCGAGCCCCCGCTGCATCCTTGACCACGCCGCAGCGACCTCTGATTCGTCGTATTGCCGCAACACGTTGAAGACCCGCACAAGATGGGGTCGCAGGCCTGCGAGTTCGAATCCGCCGACCGCGAATCGAACGCCGTCCTGGGCCGGGACCACCCGTCCGGGGTCGATCTCGAGACCGACGAGTTGGGTGCCCGGGACGACGGTGCGCAGTCGGGATGCGAGTTCAAGAGCGGTGTCGGGACGCGCGCCGTAGCCGAGATCGATTGCCAGGGGACTGTCGGCCGATGCCAGGGCCTCGATGATCAGGTCGTGATGGACGATCCAGCGGTCCACCCGCCGCAACCGATTGATCCCGGTGGTGCCCCTGGTGATGGCGCCGTCGGGTTTGGGGCTAGAGGTTGGCGTCGATCCATCCCGACGTGAATTCCGCTTCGCCGCGGAAGAGGTCCACCAGGTTCACCAGCATGAGCTGCTCGAGTTTGCCGTTGATGAACGGGATGTAGACCTTGACCTCGGTGGTCTTGCGGATGGTGCTGCCGGTCTCGGTGGGGAACAGTTCCTGCCAACCGGTCAGGCTGCCGGGCCCGGCGGGGATCGAGGCGTCGTAGGTGCCCTTGGTGTTCTCGGGGTCGAACGGGCCGAGGAACTCCTTGCGGGTGATGATCATGTCTTTTTTCATCACCGTCTGGGCGATCGCCGGGAGCTCGCTGCGGGGTAGGACCTGCTTGAGGACCAGATCAACACCGTTGTCGTCCACCGTGAGCGACTCGATGTCGGATTGTGGCGTCAGCTTGCGGAACTCTTCCATCTGCGCGTCCCAGAACTCCCGCGAGGAGAGCGCCTCGTACACCGTTTTGGCAGGGTGGTGGTACCGGGCGGAGTAGGAGAGACGTCGTGCCATGAGGGAGAGCGTAACGCCGGTCAGTGAGTGTTGATCCATTCGGTGGTGTATTCGTGCTCGGCCTCGATGAGCTGCACCACGTTCTCCGCGATGGCCTTCTCGACCTTTCCGCCGACAAACGGAATGGACACCTCGACCGAACCATCGAACGAGATCTCGCACCCGGTGGACGTCGCGATCAGCCTCTGCGACCCCTTGACCTTGGCCGGTGCGCCCGAGACAACTGCGGTGAAAGCCCCTTCGGCGGCCTCGCCTTTGGACCACACCACGGTGCGGGTGATCTCCAGATCGCCCGGCCGGATCTTGGTCACCATCGACGGGAGGTTCTTCTCGGGGACCCGCTGTCGCAGCACCACGGTGACCTTGTCGCCCTCATCGGTGAACGAATCGAGGTCGGAGAGGTCGGCGGCGACATTGGCCACCAGATCTTTCCAGTACTGCTCGTCGGCCACTGCCGCAGCGAACTGAGCCGGGGGACAGGGGAAGTCGATGGAATGGTGCAACTTGGTCGCCATGAGTGCAGGCTACCGTTGCTGGGTGGCCACACAAACCGACAACCGAGTACCTCTGGCAAAGATGACCACACTGCGTGTGGGCGGTCCGGCCAGCGAGGTGATCACCTGCCCCGACGCCGACTCGCTGATCGACACCGTCCGCGACCTCGACGAGGCCGGCACCCCGGTGCTGCTGGTGGGCGGCGGATCCAACCTGGTGGTCGGCGACGACGGGTTCGACGGCACGGTGGTGCGCATCGCCGGTACCGATCTGGACTGGGGCGACGATCAGGTGACCGCCGATGCCGGGGTGAACTGGGATGCGCTGGTGGCACAGAGCATCGAGCGGGATCTCGGTGGGCTCGAGTGTCTGTCGGGGATTCCAGGGTCCGTCGGTGCGACCCCGGTGCAGAACGTCGGCGCCTACGGGGTCGAGGTGGGGTCGCTGATGCGTTCGGTGCAGCTTCTGGACCGCCGGACGGGTGCGGTGAACTGGGTGGATCCCGGCGACCTCGAGCTGGCGTACCGCAGCAGCCGCCTCAAGCGTCGAAGCGACGAGGTGGTGATCCGGGTGTCGTTCCGGCTGAACGCAGATGGACTCAGCCAGCCGATCCGGTACGGCGAACTGGCCCGGACACTGGGAGTCGAGGAAGGCGAGCGGGCACCCGCGGCCGATGTGCGGGAGGCGGTGCTCGCACTACGAGCGAGCAAGGGGATGGTTCTCGATCCGGACGACCACGACACCTGGAGCGTGGGGTCGTTCTTCACCAATCCCATCGTTCCGCAGGAGCACCTTCCAACGGTTCTGACGAGAATCGTCGACGAACTGGGCGACGACGCGAAGGTGCCGCAGTTTCCGGCTGAGGGTGGCGTCAAGATGTCAGCCGGCTGGCTCATCGAGCGGGCCGGTTTCGGACGGGGATTCCCCGGGACGGACGCGCCGGCCCGACTGTCGACAAAGCATTCGCTGGCGGTGACAAACCGGGGAAACGCGCGGACGTCGGACATCATCGACCTCGCGCGGCAGGTACGTGACGGAGTTCACGCCCGATTCGGCCTCTGGCTCGAACCCGAGCCTGTCCTGGTTGGTTGCAGCCTCTGACTGACATCTGTCCTGGCCCGGGACGCTGACCAGGCCTGGTCGTCGTTTGGGATGGTTGCCTGCAGGTAATGTCTGACGCATGACCGAACCCCGTGACCGCATGCTGCTCACCAGGCGCTCGGCTCTCACCGCACTTGCCGTCGGCGTCGCCGGCGTGACTGCCGCAGCCTGCTCGGCCGACGACAAATCGGGCACCTCTGCCTCCGGCGAGAAGGGCCCCGCAGAGCCTGTCGCCGAGGTGTCGTACAGCCCTGCCCTCGACTCCACGGATGCGTCCCCGGTCGGGAAGATCTCGGTGACCGTCAAAGACGGCGTGTTGAACCCCGACGTCCAGCTCACCAACGCAAACGGGCGTGTGGTGGCGGGCACCATGTCCGAGGACCGCAAGACGTTCTCCATCACCGAGCCCCTGGGCTACGGCGGCCAGTACACGTGGGCGGGCTCGGCAACCGGCAACGACCGCCAGACGGTTCCCGTGGCCGGCACCTTCACCACCGTCACCCCGCAGAACCAGATCGGCGTCGTCATCAACATCGCCGACGGACAAGAGGTGGGTGTCGCTGCGCCTCTCATCATCAAGTTCGATGAGGTCGTGACCGACAAGAAAGCGGTCGAACAGGCGCTGAAGGTCACCACCACTCCAGAGACCGAGGGCAGCTGGGGCTGGCTCGGCGAAGACGGTGGGTCGCGGGTGCATTGGCGTACCAAGGACTACTACCAGCCCGGCACCAAGGTCTCGATGGTCGGAAAGCTCTACGGCCTCGACCACGGCGACGGCTATTACGGCGAGGCCGACGTCACCAGTGACTTCGTGATCGGGCGCAACCAGGTGGTGCTCGCGGACGCCGACTCGCACCAGATCGTCGTCCAGAACGACGGCAACACGTTGATGACGCTGCCCTGCAGCTATGGCGAGGGCGACCTCGACCGCAACGTGACCCGATCGGGCATCCACGTGGTGAGCGAGAAGCACGAAGACTTCTACATGAGCAACCCGGCGGCGGGGTACTTCAACGTCCGCGAACGATTTGCCGTACGAATCTCCAACAACGGTGAGTTCATCCACGCCAACCCCGACACCGTCGGAGTGCAGGGTTCGTCCAACGTCACCAACGGGTGCATCAATCTGTCGCTGGCGAACGCGGAGCAGTACTTCAACACCGCGATGTACGGAGACCCGGTGGAGGTCACCAACACCCGAATCCCGTTGTCCGAGGCCGACGGTGACATCTACGACTGGATCTACGACTGGCAGACCTGGAAGTCGATGTCGGCTCTCGGCGGGGATCCTGAGGTCAAGAACGCCCCGGCCACACCCACCGACGCCCCTGACGTCTCCGGCATCCCGCCGACCCCGCAGAACACCGGCACACCTCCCGCCGGCTGATCGGATAAAGATCTAGCCGGTCTTGATGTTCCGGCGTGCGGATGCCTGATCCCGCGGTTTGAGCAGGATCGTGTCGAGGTTGACGTGCGGGGGACGGCTTGCGACGAAACCGACCACCTCGGCGACGTCGTCGGCGGTCAGAGGTGTCAGCCCCTCATAGACGGAGTCGGCCTTGGCCTGGTCGCCGTCGAATCGGACCAGTGAGAACTCGGTCTCGACCATGCCGGGCTGGATCTCGGTCAGCCGAACCGGTTTACCCAGCAGCTCCGGGCGGAGCGTTCGATGCAGGAGCGCCTGGGCGTGCTTGGCCGAGGTGTATCCGGCGCCGTTGTCGTAGGCCTCGATCGCAGCGATGGACGTGATGGTGACGATGAGTCCGTCGCCCGACTCGATCAGTTTGGGCAGCAGCGCCTTGGTGATCCGCAGGGTGCCCAGCACGTTGGTCTCCCACATCCAGCGCCAGTCGTCGAGGTCCGCGTCGGCGACGGTGGCAAGCCCCTTGGCCCCACCGGCGTTGTTCACCAGGATCTCCACCGCGGGCACCTGGTCACAGAACTCCTGGACGGATGTGTCGTCGGTGACGTCGAGGGCGATGGCGGTTCCGCCGATCTCGGCGGCGAGGGCATCGATGCGGTCCACCCTGCGGGCGCCGACAACCACGTGATAGCCCTGAGCGGCAAGAACTCTGGCCGTTGCCTCCCCGATGCCTGAACTGGCACCGGTTACTACGGCGACCTTGCGTTCGCCAGGGTTGGACTCTGGGCTGCCTGCAATTGTCATGGCCGACAGTCTAAGGCTGTGGTGCCCGGTAGATTTCTCCAGCATGGGACCAGGACGCGGTAGTCGGCTGTGAACACCCGATCCCGAACCACGCGGACCGTGTCGTTCGAACGCGGCGACGGCGCGGCGGCGGTGGTCCTGCGTGCGGTGCGCACCCAAGGCCCGGTGACGCGTGACCGTCTGCCCTCGGCGACCGGGCTTTCGGCAGCCACCGTCAACCGGCAGCTGCAGGCGCTCGAGCGGCTCGGATTGGTACGCGAACGACCGGATCTGATCGCGGCCGGGGCCATCGGCCGACCGAAGATCCCGCTGACCATCGACCGAGATCGGTTCTGTGTAATCGCCATTCACATCGGTGCCCGGTCCACACTGTTGGTCGTCGCCGACCTCGGTGGCCGACTGCTGCAGACCGCCGCGATGTCGACACCCACCGGACCCGTCGGGCCGGCCCTCGCGTTGATCGCCCGACGGGCTGCGCTGGAGGCGGCGTCGTTCACCCACCGGGTTCCGCTCTGGGCCGGTGCGGCCGTCGGCGGTGAGGTCTATGACGATGGCAGCGTCGACCATGCGCAGCTCGGATGGAGACGGGCCCCGGTGGGGCAGGTGCTCTCCGACGAGCTGGGACTCCCGGTGTCGGTCAGCCCTCACGTGCAGGCCATGGCCGCGGCCGAGTTGCTCCTGGCCGGGTCAGGCGACAGCTCCGGCGTGGACCTGCTGTTCTACGTGCGTGAGACGGTGGGGCTGGCCACCACGATCGACGGCCGGGTGCAGCGTCGGCCTGGCAACATCGGCCACCTTCCGGTCGCGGCCCCGCTGCTGTCGGGTTCTGCCGACGCAAAGCTGCAGGATGTGGTGGGTCGCAAGGTCTTCGACCAGGCTGTCGCGGCGGGGGCAAACGTGAACGACGTCCTCGATGAGCGCGCACGGGTGTTGGGCGAAGCAGTCGCGCTGGTGCGAGACCTGATCAACCCCGACCGGGTGGTTCTCGCGGGCCAGGTGTTCGCCGAACACCCGCACGGGCTGGCGCCGGTGCAGGCCGCCTTCGACGCCGCGAGCACGTTGCCGCCGATGGAGTTGTCGCCGCCGCGGTTCGGTGCGCGCGTGCAGGAGGGTGCCGCGATGGTGGTGTCGCTCGGTGCGATCTACGCTGATCCCATCGGAGCCTTGCAGGACGCGAGGGTATGACGCGACTCCCGGAAGGACCCTCCACCGCACATGGCCGACCTTAGTCCTCAAGCCCAGCGCGATGTATCGATGTACCTCGACGTCGCCGTGAACGCCGCCACCGAGATAGAGCTACAAGTCGCGGTCGCCCGGATGCCCGGGCTGGATTTCTCCGACGAGTTGTCGATCACACTGAACGGCAACACCATTGTTCCCGACGAGATCATCAGCGACAGCGGGAACCGGATTCACTGGATCCATGCCGAGCCGGGCAATCTCTACGTCCAGTACCGCGCCCGCGTGCTGGGGCAGGCTGATCCTGCTGGGGTCGGCGGCTTCGATCCGTCGCTGTACCTGCGTCCCAGTCGCTATGCGGAGGCGGACAAGTTCTTCGGCTTCGCGGCCGGGCAGTTCGACACCACCGCCTCTCCGTCTGATCAGCTGGTCGCGGTGACCGACTTCGTGCGACAACGCATTTCGTACATCTTCGGCGCCAGCGACCCGATCGACGGCGCGGCCGACACGTTGATGTCGGGGGCGGGTGTGTGTCGCGACTTCGCGCATCTCGTTGTCGCATTGTTGCGCGCCTTGGGGATTCCGGCCCGACTGGTCGCGGTGTACGCACCGGGCTTGTCGCCGATGGACTTTCACGCGGTGGCCGAGGCGCTCATCGATGATCGCTGGGTGGTGGTGGACGCCACCGGACTGGCGCCGCGGCAATCGCTGGTGCGCATCGCGACCGGTCGCGACGCCGCCGACACCGCGTTCCTCGACAACCACGGGGGAGACGTCGTGCTGAACAGCTACCAGGTCAGCGCGGTCGTCTCGGGTGATCTTCCCCTCGACGACCATGCCGAGCAGGTTCAGTTGCGCTGATCGTTGCCTGCGCCGTCGATCACCGGGAGCGTGGTCTGACGTACGACCGCCACGACGGTGAGGTGCATCGGGTGAGGTGGCCGACGGGCGGCGTCGCCGACCCCGGGTTTTCCGGTGCCGGCGACGATGCCGGACAAGCCAGTGGGAATCGTCTGGTGTGCCGCGGTGCGTAGCTCATGCGACAACAGTGCGCGGCGGTGCTTGGTGATCACTTGGAACCGACTTGGCGCCGCCGACGGCGGATACCGACGCTTGTCAGACCCCGAGCAGCCTTGCGCAACGAAGTAACCCGATGTGGCTGTAGGCCTGCGGATGATTGCCGAGAGACCGTTCCGCGACCGGGTCGTACTCTTCGGACAGCAATCCCGTCGGACCGGCGGCCTTGACCATCTGATCGAACAGCGCCTCAGCATCGTTGCGCCTGTCGATCAGCAGGTAGGACTCGATCAGCCAGGCGGCACACAGGTGGAAGCCGCCCTCTCCGCCGGGCAGGCCGTCGTCGTGGTGGTACCGGTACACCGTTGAGCCGCTGCGCAGTTCGGCCTCCGTCGCGTTCACCGTCGCGGTGAATCGCGGATCGGACGGATCGATCAGACCCGACAGCCCGATGTGCAGTGTGGCGGCGTCGAGATCGATGCCGTCATAAGCCGCGGTGTACGAGCGCGCGGTGTCGTTCCAGCCGTCGCGCAGTACCTGACGCGCAATGGTGTCACGCAGGACGGGCCATCCGAGTTGCACCTGACGGCCGAACTCGTCGCCGAGCTTGAGAGCCCGGTCCACGGTCATCCAGCACATCACCTTGGAATAGACGTGGTGTCGCGGATTGCCGCGGATCTCCCAGATACCGTGGTCTGGTTCGGTCCACCGGCGTTCGACGGCATAGACCATGTCGCGCACCAGATCCCAGTCCTCGTCCCTGAGGGGTTTCGGATCACCGGCTGCCTTGCGTGCGTGCGAGAGGGTGGAGATCAGGTCGACGATCGGGCCGAACACATCGAGTTGCACCTGCTGGTTGGCGGCGTTGCCGACGCGGACGGGACGCGATCCTGCGTATCCGGGCAGTGAGTCGATCACGGCCTCGGGGGGAAGGCCGGTGCCGGCCAGTGTGTAGAGCGGGTGGAGCCACTCGGGGCCGGTGACCGTCCCGAGCACCTGGTGCAGCCAGCCGAGGTAGTCCTCGGCCTCGGTGTACGAACCGACCGAGACCAGCGCGGACGCGGTCAATGCGGCATCACGCAGCCAGCAGTAGCGGTAGTCCCAGTTGCGGACTCCACCGATCTCCTCGGGCAACGAGGTGGTGGCCGCTGCCATGATCGAGCCGGTGTCGGTGTGGACCAGCCCGCGCAAGGTGAGCGCTGAACGCTTCATCAGATCGCGTTTGACGTTGGGCAGGTCCAGGGTCTTTGCCCAGTCGCTCCAGTAACTCTCGGCCGCGGCGCGTCGCTCGGCTTCGGGCAGCGGATGGGCGTCGAGATCTTCGGTGCCGCAGCGCAATTCGAGTACGATCTCACCGCGGGACGGATCAATCACCGCGGTGGCCGTCTGATGATTCCGCTCGCTCTCGATCTCCCAGGTGACTCCCGGCGACCGGAGTACCAGTGGTTCGTTGGAGCCGAGCACGCGAAGCCCCTCGTCGGACGTCTCGATGCGCACGGCCGCCTGCCCGAACTCGGGCCGGGGCGCGAAGCGAACATGCACCGGGACATCGCCGCGGATGACCCGGGTGAGGTCGGTGCGGCCGACCGGGACATCGTGGGGCAGATAGTCGGTGACCTCGAGTCCCGCCCACCGGGTGCGGACCGTCATCGTGCTGTCGATGTAGCGCTGGCTGAGCGGCAAGGGTGCCGCCTTGCCCGGCTCGATGGGCGGCCCGACCGCGAACTCGCCGGCCTCGTCGGTGCCCAGGAGGCTGCCGAACAGTGCTGCGGAGTCGGGTTCGGGATGGCACATCCAGCAGATCTTGGCGTCGGGCGTGACGAGGGCGACGGTGCGTGGTGACGCGAGCATCGTGAGTCGCTCGATGGGGACCGCATTGCCACCGCGAAGCCAGGTGCGTCGCTCCTCGACGAGGAAGGCCAGCGCTGTGGCGACCTGTTCGGTGTCGTCCACGCGGTACGACGCCAGCGAGTCGCCCTCACCGACCTTGACACCCAGATCGGGTCCGTGCAGTCGCAGGAACGCCTTCTCGTCGGTGACGTCGTCGCCGAAGAAGACCGCGGCACTGGCCCCGGCCTCGTGACGCAAGATGTCGAGTGCCTGACCTTTGTCGGTGATGATCACGGCCAATTCGATGACTGACTTGCCTTCGGTGACCTGTACCCCGTCCCAGGTGGCCGGTCCGGTGCGGGCACGATGCAGTGCGGCGTCGGCGTCGGTCTTGGAGGCGTTGCGCACATGCAGAGCGGTGCTGGCCGGCTTGGCCTCCACCGTGACGCCCTCGTAGTCGGCCGCGATCGCACGGAACTCGACGACGAGGGTGTCGAGCAGTTCGTGGGCGGCCGGGGTGATCTCGTGCACGAAGCCGATGTCGAACTCGCTGCCGTGACTACCGACCAGGTGCACCTCGGCGGGCAGCCGCGACAGGGTCGCCAGATCGCGGAGGGCGCGGCCGGAGATCACGGCTGCGGTGGTGCTGTCGAGCTCGGCCAGCGCACGCATGGCGCGCACCGAGTCGGTGTTGGGGCGGGCGTCCTCGGGCCTGGAGACGATCGGGGCCATGCAGCCGTCGTAGTCCGAGGCGACCAGCAGCCGGGGCATACGTGCGATGGTTTTGAGGGCGCGACGCAATTCCGGGTCGAGGTCTTGTGCACTCACTCAGCGAGTCTAAGACCGTCGACCCCTCTGGCGTCCAATCCGTCCTGCCCTGGACCGATAAATGCTGCGTTCATCACACTTCTTCGACCAGATCGATGCGGCGGTCGCCGCTCGACATGGTCTCGGGGTCGGCGCCGAGCGCTCCGAGGAAACTCTCGGCCCACCGTTGCACGTCATGTGCGAGCACCTGCCTGCGCAGCGCTCGCATCCGTCGTCGACCCTCATCCGGGTCTTGCTCGAGGGCGGCGACGATCGCGTTCTTGACACCATCGGTGTCGTAGGGGTTGGCCTGAAACGCCTGACGCAATTCGGCTGCCGCGCCGGTGAACTCACTGAGCACCAGCGCCCCACCGAGGTCGCTGCGGCAGGCGACGTACTCCTTGGCGACCAGGTTCATGCCGTCGCGCAGCGGCGTGATCAGCATGACGTCGGCGGCCACGAAGAAGGCGATCAGGTCTTCGCGGGGGACCGGCTGATGAAGATACTGGATGACCGGATGTCCCACCCGTCCGTAGGTGCCGTTGATGTTGCCCACCAGCTGTTCGATCTCGCCGCGCATCTTGATGTAGCTGTCGACCCGCTCGCGGCTGGGCGTCGCCAGCTGCAACATGGTGACCTCGTTGGGGTCGACCCGGCCTTCCTCGAAGAGTTCGGACAGCGCCTGCAGTCGGACGTCGATGCCCTTGGTGTAGTCGAGGCGGTCGACACCGAGCAGCACCTTCTTCGGGTTGCCCAGCTCCTCGCGTATCTCTACTGCCCGTTTGCGGATCTCTTTGGTCTTGGCCTGGGTGTCGAGTTCGCCGGAGTCGATCGAGATGGGGAATGCCCCTACCCGGACCGTGCGGAAACCGACCTGGACCACGCCGAACTTGGAGCGGACGCCGACCTGGCCCTTGGATGTCGCCTGTCCGGCCAGCCGCCGGGCGAGGTACAGGAAGTTCTGCGCGCCGCCCGGAAGGTGGAATCCGATCAGGTCGGCGCCGAGCAGACCCTCGATGATCTCGGTGCGCCACGGCATCTGCATGAACAGTTCCACCGGCGGGAACGGGATGTGCAGGAAGAACCCGATCCGGAGATCGGGACGCAGCATGCGCAGCATCTTCGGCACCAGCTGCAACTGGTAGTCCTGAATCCAGACCAGCGCACCTTCGGCGGCCGCCTCGGACGCGGCCTCGGCAAACCTGCGGTTGATGGCGACGTAGCTGTTCCACCATGTGCGGTTGTACTCGGGTTTGACGATGACGTCGTGATACAGCGGCCAGAGGGTGGCGTTGGAGAAACCCTCGTAGTAGTCGGCGATCTCCTGCGCGCTCAGTGACACCGCGTAGAGCTGGAGTCCCTCCACCTCGGGGTGTTCTGCGGCGTCGGCGACACCCGACCACCCGACCCACGCACCCGTCTGCGACCGCAGGATCGGTTCCAGGGCGGTGACCAGACCACCCGGACTGCGCTTCCAGCGCACGGTGCCATCCGCGAGCGTCTCTTTGTCTACCGGCAGGCGATTCGCGACTACAACGAAATCGGCGCGGGTATCGGACTCATTCGATCGCTGCGGAGTCACGAATCAGGCTTCGCCCGGCGCGATTCCGAGCATCCCGAACAGCATTCGGCATTCATCGGCATCGGTGGCGTAAGCGGCAACCACCCGGCGGGCAGAATTGGCGGTCTCGTCGGCCACGGGTTCCAGATCCTCGTCCGCGAGGTCAGTCTTATCGCTGGTCTTGGCAGGCATGGCGCTCATAATACCTGTTCAGTTCTGGGGTTCGGTCACGCCGGGGCGTGCCTGGATCTGGTGCATCGGCTCGGTGGCGGCGTCGGGATCGGCCTCTGGTTCTTCGGTCAGACGACCGGGCCGAATGGCCGAGCGCGCGGTCAACAGGACCCGTGTCGGTTTGGTGGGGATACGAGGCCGTCGCAGGGTCCGTGCGATGAACTCGCCGAGGGTCACACCGGCCGCCAGACTCACACCCGTACCCACCGCTGCCGCCAAGGCCGTGAAGCCCTCCACGGTCTGGTCGCCCAGGATCCCGTAGAGGCCGCGGTAGATCGCCAGACCCGGGAGCAACGGTGTGATGCCCGCGACCGCGACCACAAGCGGAGGGGTCACCGCCCGGCGGGCCAGCAGACCACCGACCAATCCGACCAGGGCTGCGGCGAAGCCGGCCGAGATCACCGAGCCGATGCTGAAGTGTTCGGCGGCCGCGACCACAGCGGCGCCGAGTGCACCGCCGAAGAAGGCGGTGGACAGGGCGCGACGCTCGGCGTAGCTGGCGAGCGCGAAGGCACCCGCGGCCAGACCGCCTGCGACCACACGCGTCGGGGTGGTGGCCAGATCGAACGACGTCGTGGTGGTGATGGTCGGCAAGTAGATACCCGTGCCTTCGAGGGCACGGATCGCGATACCGACACCGCTGATGATGCCGCCGGTCATGATCAACAGTTCGAAGAACCGGGCGGCGCCGGTGATGGGTGCGCCGGTGATGGCGTCCTGCACCGAACCGACCAGCGACAAACCGGACAGCAGCACGATGACGCCTGCCGCGATGACCTGGGAGGGGGCGATGTCCACGCCGAGGGCGTCCTGGTACTGGAACACCAGCGCGGCGGGGATCACCGCGATGAATCCGCCGGTGACCTGCTGGAAGAACAGCGGTGTACCGATCTTGTTGAGCAGTCGGTTGGTCCGGTCGATCACGGCGGTGGTGATGAAGGCGACCACGGCGACGAGCCAGCCACCGCCGAGGAGCACCGACAGCGACGCCGCCATCGTCGACCAGGACAGGGTGGCTATCCAGCGACGGTACGGGTGCGGGGCGGCGATGATCGAGTCGATGACCTCGTGCGCTTCTCCGGGGTCGATGGCGCGGCTACGGATCTTGCGGACCAGACGGTCGACAGCTGCCAGACGGGTGAAGTCGAGCGAGCGGTAGTGCACCGTTCTCATCGCGGTCACGGGCGGCATCGATGCGCCGCGTCGGGCGCTGACCCAGATGGTGTTGTAGGTGACGTCCACTTCACAGTTCTCGACGCCGTACATGCTCGCCACGAACCGCACCTGCGTTTGCGTGTCGATGGCGCCTGTTCCGGAGTCGAGAAGCACCGCGCCGACCTTGATCGCCAGATCGAGCACCTCGGTGACGGCGGCATCGTCGGTGAGGTCGATCGGCCGACGTGGGGACACCGCCGGTTCGAACGGTTCGATGGTGTCGATCGTCGCTCGGTGGTTCCCGACGAGGCGGCCCGCAAGAGTCGCGATATACTCGCGCACGCAGTTTGCCTCCTTAGCTCAGTGGTAGAGCACTCGCCTTGTAAGCGAGCGGTCGTCAGTTCAATCCTGACAGGGGGCTCCACCGATGCGGGTGCCCAGACACCGGGCGCATCGACCTCCCGGAGACAGGGTAGGGCGACCACCTGAGGACCACCAAAGTCGCCACAGCTCCCGGTCTGACGATGTGGGTGAGAGTGGTCCGGGTCACCCGAAAGATGGCTCTTACGAAGAGGTTTCCCATGGACCATGTCTTCCGCCTCATGGGCTGAGCCTGCGTCAGATATGAAGGCGCCGCGGTTCTGGCCTCATCCGCGACGAACCGTTGCGACCACCACGTCGTGGAGCTGAACATCTCGCCCGTCGGGCCCGGTCATCGACCGGTGGGTTTCGCGGGCGGTCAAGATCTCCCATTCGGTCGGGTCCAGCTGGGCAGTGATGTCGGCGGCGCGCACCGAAGCAGACTCCGGCGGCTGACCATCTGCGTCGTGATGGCCGTGGCCGCCATCGTGCGAGGCGGCCCCGCCGTGGTGGTCGTGGTGGAGGTGCCCGACGATGAACAGCATGCCGCCGGGAGCCACCCAGTCGGCGATGCGGCGATAGAAGTCGAGCTGCGGTATCGCGGGGTGTGCGTAGTGCGTGGTGACCAGGTCGTAGCGGGCTTCGGGTTCCCACGTAGACAGGTCGGCCTCGACCCATCGCACCTGATCGGCAACTCCCGCCTGCGCCGCCCTGTCGGCAGCGCGGGCCAGGGCCTCGGCGGCGATGTCAGCGCCCGTCACCTGCCAGCCGCGTGTTGCCAGCCACACTGCTTCGGTGCCGCCACCGCATCCCGCGTCGAGAGCGGTCCCGGGCGTCAGGCCCGCGACCTCGTGTGTCAGGTGTGGGTTGGGCGTGCCTGCCGCCATCGCCGTGGCGCGGTCGCCTTGCCAGATGTCATCCCAGTACTTCTTGTCGAACGAGTGCGTCATTGTGCTCTTTTCTCGGGGTTACCGGTGCCGGCTGCTCGGTGGCAGCGGTGATTGCTTGATGGTGCGGTGGCGTCGGTCGCAATCGCAAGGTTCGTTGCCGAATGGCAAAGTGGCAGGACATGAACGCTTCGACCGACCGCACCCTTGATGCCGTGGGGTCGCGGCTCAAGCAGCTTCGGCAGCACCGCGACCTCACCCTGATCGATCTGGCCGGCGAGACGGGGATCTCGACGAGCACTCTGTCCAGACTCGAGGCCGGCCTACGGCGGCCGACACTGGAGCAGCTCTTACCGCTGGCCCGGGCGTACGGGGTCACGTTGGATGAGCTCGTCGACGCGCCACCGACCGGAGACCCGCGGGTCAACATGCGTCCGATCCCCATAGGCGACGGTTCCACCGTGGTTCCGCTGACCCGCCGGCCAGGGGGCATCCAGGCCTACAAGTTCGTCTTGCCCGCCGGACGCGACGACGTCGAACCGGACCTGCGAAGCCATGAGGGTTACGACTGGGCCTTTGTTCTCAACGGGCGACTTCGGCTGGTACTCGGCGAGCACGACCTAATCCTCGAGCCCGGTGAGGCTGCCGAGTTCGACACCCGCACCCCGCATTGGTTCGGTGCGACGAGCTCCGGCCCGGTGGAGTTCCTCAGCCTGGTCGGCAAACAGGGGGAACGCGCGCACGTGCGTGCTGCGCCCAGACGCCAGGAACCCGACCAGGCGTGAACAGCCCGGTGTGCGCTGTGTTCAAACAGGCGGTACAAGAAGTACAGTGCTCGGAGTTTCCTGGGGAGGCGCACATGATCGCAATGGATGGCGATGCTGAGCTGGGTTCGAGCATCCGCCGGCGTCTGGGTGGGCGTCATCCGATCGTGGCGGTGGCAGCGGTTGGTCCCCGCGGGCTGTCGCTGGCGACCACAGGTACCACCACCACAGCCGACCTGGAGATCGGCTCGATCTCCAAGGCGCTCACCGGACTGCTGTACGCAGATGCATGCTCGCGCGGAGAAGTGACACCCGAGACAACGTTGGGAACGCTGCTTCCGTTGCCGTACAGGGAGATCGGCGTGCAGGGCAAGGAAATCGGCGCGATCACGCTCGGATCGCTGAGTACACATCGATCTGGACTGCCTCGGTTGCCCGCGGGCATGAACCCGCTCCGTCGCACCGTGAAGATGTGGACGCATGGTGCCTCGCCTTACGGTGAGACGCTCGAGGAGCTCCTCGCGCAGGTACGCAACACCAAGCTGAGGTCGCCGAAGGTGAGATACTCCAATCTCGGTTTTCAGCTACTCGGGCATGCGGTGGCACAGGCCGCCGGCCAGAGTTTTCAGACGTTGTTGGGTGATCGTCTCGCGCGGCCGCTCGGACTCGAGAACACCTACGCCCCATACACACCGGCCGAATTGACCTCGGACGCCGTGGTCGGCCGAAGCCGGTTCGGTCGGGTTCAGCAGCCATGGACAGGGGAGGCCATCGCACCCGCGGGCGGCGTCCGTGCGTCCATCGCGGACATGGGTCGCCTCGTCTGCGCTCTACTCGACGAATCTTCCCCGGGCATGGCAGCTCTCGACCCGGTTGCCAAGCTGATGGGTCCTGCGCGCATCGGTGCCGGCTGGATGACCCTTGACGTGAAGGGCCGAAAGATCACCTGGCACAACGGAGCAACGGGCGGATTCGCCAGCTGGATCGGGGTGGACCGAGCCGCCGGGACAGGCCTGGTGATTTTGTCCGCCACTGCGGCGTCGGTGGACAAGCACGGGTTCGCCATGCTGCGAGAACTCACCGACGATTCACGGCCTCGCTCGGACTGATCAACGTGTCACAGTGGTGACGTGGATCTTGTCAGGCATCTCAGGTTCTTTGTCGCCGTCGCCGAGGAGGGTCATTTCGGGCACGCTGCCGCGCGCCTGCAGATGACCCAGCCTCCCGTGTCGCAAGGCCTGCGTCGCCTGGAAAAGGAACTCGGGGTGGAACTGATCCGCCGGAGCACCCAGGGCGCCGAGCTGACCAGCGCGGGCCGGGATCTGCTGCCGCGGGCACGTGTCCTGGTTGATGACGCCGAACGGTTCGTCGGCGAGGCCCGTCGACTTCGGGGGCACCACGATGTCCTGAGATGTGGATTGCCGAGCGACCTCGACCCTGCGATCGCGGCCGCGTGCGCTGTCTCCCTCAGCCGCCTGCGCCCCGACCATCACTTCCGGATGATCACCGCGTCCATCATCGACCTCGTCAAAGATGTCCGCGCCGGTCTCCTCGATTGTGCAGTGGTGGAACACCCGTCCGTGGTCGAAGGTCTTGATGCGGGGCCCGCCGCCCGGATACCCCGCTCCTTTCTGGTTCCTGCGGATCACCCGGTGGCCAAGGCAAAGAAACCGACGGTGCGGATGCTCGACGGGCTGGCCTGTGCCCATGCGCCGCGAGCCACCAACCCACCGGCCTTCGACCTGCTGATCGACACGCTGCACGTGCGCGGTCTCGATCCGGTTGTGCTGCCCACGCATTCGGAAGGTGAAGTGGTGGCAGCAGTCGCCTGCGGGGAGGCTTTCGCTCTGGCAACGGGCACCTCACAGGTCCGCGGTGTCAAGCGCGTCGCGATGATCCCGGACGACGTGGCGTTGCGCCTGCGTACAGTTCGCCGCCCGGGCACGGCCCAGCCCGCGGTCGACGCAATCGAATCGGCTCTCTGGAAGCTCGCGCGGTGAGCGGCCCGGCTCCGGATGCGGACGCGTCGAGGCGTGTGAGCGAGGTCTTCGCTGATGCCGGATGCGCCGGATGGGTACACGCCAGGACGATCGGCCGGGCGGTCGAACGGGAATTCGGCTGGGCGGCAGATGATCCCGTCGTGATGGCATCGGTCTACAAGCTGCCGCTCCTGCTTGCTCTGTGTGACCTGGCTGAGATCGGGCAGATCGACCTGACTGCCACGGTGGTGGTCGACCCGGCGGATTGGGCGGTGGGGCCCACGGGTATCGCGACCTTGCACGACCCGGTGACATTGAGCTGGCGTGATCTGGCCGTACAGATGATGGTGATCTCGGACAACGCGGCAGCCGACGTGATCCTCGACCGGGTGGGTTTACCGCGGGTGCAGGAGAAACTCGATGCGCTCGGCCTGACCGAGACCAGGGTGGTCGGTGGCATGGCAGAACTGCAACAACAACTGGTCCGGGAAACGGGGACCGACACTGTGGTGGAGGCGTTCTCGGTGCTCGCCGACGCAGACCGGACGATGACCGTCACGGCCTACGACCCGGCTCTTGCCAGCGCGACGACGCCCCGCGACGCCACACGTCTGTTGCAACTCATCTGGACCGATCAGGCGGTGTCGGCGCAGATGAGCGAATTCGTTCGGTCAACGATGCGTAAACAGGCCTGGCAACAACGTCTTTCGTCGGGGTTTCCGCTGGGCGTGGCAACCATCGCGGGTAAGACCGGCACACTCGGCGCCATCCGCAACGAGATCGCTGTTGTCGAATATCCCGGCGAACACCCGATCGCGGTTGCCGTCTTCACACTGGCAGCCAGAGCCGAACTGTCGCTGCCAACGGTGGAGGCAGCCGTCGGGCGAGCTGCGCGAATCGCGGTGACAGCAGTGCGGAGCCCGCTCTGACACGGTGATCGTCGCGAGCTCTGCCACGCCCGATAGCGATTCGCTATCGGCTGCGGAGGCGATGCGACATTGCCGGGTCGCGGCCCGCCTGCTTGAGTCGGGGCGTGGACGAAAAACACCGATCGCCCTACTTGCGTCAAATCATTCCGTTGATCCTGTTTGCTCTTGTCGGTTCGAGCTGTTCATGGCTGAGTGACGACCCCGAAGACACTTTTGGCGAGTTCGCCTCCGCCCTCAGTGGGCGGCACGTCGGCGACGCCGCCGAACTGACCACCGATCCTGCCGCGGCAACCATGGCGATCAACGACATGTTCGAGGGGCTCGGCGATGGGGCGAAGGTGGTGGTCACCGCGGACGACGTGGAGTCCGATGGGAGCGACGGGCGTCTGACCATGGCGTGGAATTTCGGGCAGGGTAAGGATCTCCGGTACGAGACACGCGGCAGGACAGTCGAATCCGATGGCGACCGGAAGCTGGTCTGGGATCCGACGCTGCTGCACGACAACATGCTTCCCGGTTCGACATTCCGGTATTCGGACGACAAAGATCTGATGACACCGGTGGTGGACCGCGGTGGAGCGGTGCTCCTCGAGTGGCAGACGGTCGGAGTGGTCACCGTGCGGCGCGATGCCGTTGATGCAGCATCCACCGCGTTGGCCAGGGCGCTGCGCCGGTTCGATGCGTCCATCACGGAGATGTCGATCCGGATGGCTGCGGAGCAGCAGCAGGGCGATGCGGTCACCGTCGTCACGCTCCGGGAAAATGACGTCGAGGCCGTTCGGGCACAGCTCGAACCGATCGAGGGCGTCACGATCGTGGACCAGGGAAAGTTGTTGACCACCGACCGCGCCTTGCGGTCACCGGTTCTGGGCGACATCGAACGTACCTGGAACGACGTGATCACCGAACGCGCCGGATGGTCGGTGTCGTTGGTGGATGCCGAGGGCAACGCCCTCGATCAGCTCACGGCGGTGCCATCCCGAGCGTCCGAGCCGCTACAGCTGTCCATTGATCGGCGTCTGCAGCTGCTCGCGCAACGGGCTGTGGCAACCCGGTCCGAACCCACTGCGCTGGTGGCCATTTCGACAAACGCCGGAGGGATCCTCGCGGTTGCACAAAACGCCGCAGCGGATCGGGAAGGTGCGATTGCGCTGAGCGGACTGTATCCGCCGGGTTCGACGTTCAAGACGGTGACCACCGCGGCAGCGTTGTCGGAGGGGATCGCGACACCGCAGACACCGCTGCCGTGCCCGGGACGTGCCACCATCGAAGGCCGGACCATTCCGAACGAAGACGACTTCGATCTCGGGACGGTGCCCTTGACCACTGCGTTCGCTCGGTCCTGCAACACCACCATGGCGGGGCTCTCGAATCGCCTCGGAGCCGACGCGCTCCCGGCAACTGCCACCCGGTTCGGCATCGGCGTCGATTTCGTGGTCCCGGGGATCACCACGGTCACCGGCACGGTGCCACGTGCCGACAGCGCTGCTCTGCGGGTGGAGAACGGTATCGGTCAGGGCAAGGTCACCGCCTCGCCGTTCGGCATGGCTGTCGCCGAAGCGAGTCTCGGACATGGATCGATGATTCTTCCGACCCTCATCTCCGGTCGATCGACGACGGCCAGCGTGGAGCCGGAGCCACTGGATCCCGAGGTTGTCGATGCCTTACGGGCGATGATGCGACAGACCGTGTCGACGGGTACCGCTTCCCAGCTCAGCGACATCGACGGTTTGGGGGGTAAGACCGGTACCGCGGAGTACGGCGACAACACCCGTTCCCACGGGTGGTTCGCCGGGATCGCAGGCGACATCGCCTTTGCGTCGCTTGTTGTCGGCGGGAACAGCTCTGCCCCGGCCGTGGCGGTTGCCGGCGAATTCCTTCGACCTGCGACCGGTCGGTGACGAACCGACCGGTCCTAGTCCAGGAATCTCGCGCGTACTTCAGGAGAGGGGAGCGGGCAGGTGTCGAGCTTTCCGAACACTCGGTATCGGATGGCCGCAAAGCCGTCGTAGAGCCGATCTCGCACGGGGCGGGGGATCGCCCGGGCGACCTTCAGCCACCGCCATGGCCGGTCGGCATGGGTGATCACGCGCAGTGCGGCGTCGGACCGCACCGACACGCGCTCGCCCTTCGTCCCCGGGTTGTCCACGTAGACAACCGAATCAACCCCTGCCAGTTCCGGATGCCGTTCGATGACACCGCGTGCGAAGTCGCTTTCCAGGGCGGCGAAGCGTAGTTCCCGTCGACGGTCGACGCGGAGGAGGAATTGCACTGCGTGGTTGCAGAATCCGCAGACCCCGTCGTACAGGACCACTGGTTGCTCAGGCATCGAGCCCTCCTTCGAGACGACACAGGCCGGCAGAGTCGACCCTACTGAATCGTCGCCGATGACCCGCGCCTCAGTACAGATTGCACTTTTCCGCGGCGTCGTTTGCCTGGTGCATGGTCGGCCCGAAGTAGCGGGGACTCATGAAGTCGTAAAGGTTGATGCCCAGCTGGTCTCGACCGGTACCGAACATGGTGTTGGCAGTGTCGGGTCCGATGAAGTCCGGGGTCCAGTTGCTTCTGTCGGTGGTCGGTCGCTCCCGGGTGAAGAACATGTTCCATCGCATCGGCCCGCTGCCGTCGAAACTCCACGTGGCCTGCATCTGTGCGATGCGCGGCATCGAACTCCATGGGCGGTGTTGCTCCATGGTCACGCCCCAGTCCGTGTAGTTGCCACAGCTCAGGCCGTTCACGTCACCGGGTCCGACCGGCGGGGGTGTGCCACGGATCAGCCACGGATACGTGGTCGCCAGGAGTGTGGTTGCAAACCAGGTGCGCAGGCCCCTCGTCAAATCGCTCAGCAGTTGACCCGGCTGGGTCGGCGCAACCCAGCGTTCTTCCATGATCTCTGTGTTGGCAGCTTGGAGTTTGCCGTAGTCGGAAGCCATGATGAGGGCAACGGTGCTGAATGCGTAGGTTGCCGCAGACAGGGAATCCTCGACCTGTACACCCAACTGGTCGGCACGTACCCGCGTCTTGTTGGCCAGTGAATTGGCGTTCGCATTCGCCTCGCCTTCACCGCTCACGTAGGCGCCGAGTCCGAGGAGAGTCGAAATCGGTCCCCATACGGCCTTCAATTCCGGTGCGGCCAGCGTGACTACGTTCATGATGACGTTGATCAGTTTCAAACCGTCCGCCAAAGCTGTACTCGCGGGAGGCGGTGACACCTCTCTGACGATGTCATTGCCGATTTTCGTGACGTTCAGTTTCGCGTCACCGCGGACAAGTCCCATCGACGACTGCAGATTGTCGTAATAGGTTTTGACTGCAACAAATGACGTGACTTCTTTGCGTAGCTGCGTGAGAGCTGCGTTGAATTCTGCGGCAGTGAAGCCTGCCGGGTCGGTGGGCATGGTGACCGAGGTCGCGAGCTCCTGTTTGATCGATGTCCAGGCTGCGTTGTAGTTGGTTCGGTACTTCTCCCGGATGTTGCAGGTGCTGGCAGTTGGTGATGTGCACCCGGGAACATTCGCCTTCCAGCCGATGTACGTCTCCGCAGCGGCGTTGATGGATGGGAAGTTCGGGGCTCGGTCAGCACCACCCTGGAAGGCGGGTTGGTACATGATGGCGTTCTGCTTGAGGTCCACGCCGCCGAGCGGGCCCGACTGCAGAGGCAGAAACGAAGAGTCGTGGCCGCGGGAGATCAAACCTGTTGCGGGACCCGGCTTACCGAGAATCGTGCCCATCTCCACCACGGATGATCCGGCGGCTGCTCCGCCGACGAGGGTGTAGTCGCTCGTACCGCCCAGACCGAGGAATGACAGTCGTGACCCACCCAGCCGAACGATGGCGTCGGCGCCGTCCTGCCACGCTCCGGTCGGCTTGGGGCGGCCGAAACTCTGGACGATCACAAGAAGCGGACGTCCACCGGCATCGACTTCGGCAGCCGCCGCGACGAGTTTGGTACTCAGCTCCCGATTGCCCGCCTCGTTGGTGGTGACCACGGTGGCCTCGTACGAGGGTGCGAGAGTTTGGCTGTCGAAGCCGCGGATGACGAAGCCGTCTGGGCCGCTCGGCGTCGACGGGTAGGTGGCTGCGCCGACCGTCATGGTCACAGTGGATCCACCGCCCGCTTCCTGCCGGGTCGCGAAGGGTATTGGCGCCGGTGGCGTGAAGTCATAACGCTGTCCCAACGCACTCCAGCGGAGCAGTCCGGTGATGTTGGCACCCGCGCGGTCGCCCACGTCTACGCCGACGCGTGTGAAGGCTGTGCCGTCGGGAGCTCCGGTCTTTCCGACAATCGAAAACGGCGCACCGGCTTCCATCCGGTTCAGGTCGCCGCGGCTCATGGACGACGCCCCCAGAGCTCGCAAGAGATCGGCAACGGCCGGTTCGCGGCCGGCATTGGTCATCCCGCGGTGGCCGCTGACGACAACAATCGTGTCATTGCGGTTCCGGTAGCTCTCGGTGATCGACGTGAGCACTCGGACGCCGTCGGCGTTGTTGGGTGCTGTCCCCGAATTGAGCCGGGCGTGGGTGCGGGCATCCAGGACGGCCAAGAGGAGGTTCTGTCGATCGGATGCGGCGGGCATGCCCTCGCCGTTGACGATGATGGAGGCTGCCGGGTTGTCCGAGAGCGTTTCGATCGGGACCCCGAGCACTGGCTCACCGGCGTTGGGGGACAACAGTTGCAACCCGCCTGTTCCAGGTGTGTTCGGGTCGGGTGTGGGATTGTCTGGTCCGGTCGATCCTGACGACCCGGTGTCCGCCGGTGCGCCATCGGATGATCCGGCTCCCGGGAGGTCGAAGGGGAATGTGGGCTCGTCCGCGCCCGCCACCCCTGCGTTGTGGAGGGTTGCGACAGCGACGGCCGAGACGAGTAACACCGTGCCCGCTCTGAACCGGGTCCTGCTGCTGCGGCGTGAGAACAATTCGATGGCTCCTTTTACACAGGCAGGGATGGCTGCGGCCACACCCGCATCGCAACCTAGGGGTCGAATGCATATTTTTTGCAACGTAGAGAATGCGCAACGGTGTGGATGACGACGGGAAATGATTGCAAAAACCATGCGGCGCAGGTGAAGAGTGAGCTTGTCCGCCTCTGGGCCGAAGAAGTACCTCGTGTCGCAACCGTAAGGACTTGCTCCATGCTCTCTCGCTTCCGACGATTCGCCGCCATCCTTGTGGTGGGCGCAGCACTGTCGGCCGGTGTGCTCGTGCCATCGGGCTCAGCGTCGGCGCAGCCTGTTGCGCCGGGCGCGCAGTTCAAACATTTCAATATTCATATTCGCTCGACCGACGGAGGCGCAGGTGGCGTCCACTGTGTCAAGAATCAACCCTTCGGCCGCGAAGGCAGTCGATGTGATGCACACGGCTATTACGACGACAGTCAAGCCGCGGGGTTCGTGAACGTCGATGGTGGGGTTGTCTACGACAGCGACGGCCACGGCGGCACGTACCTCAAGTTCTATACCAAGGCCGGAGAAGTGATCGAGGGAAACATTCCGTCCCGCAGTTCCGCCGACTTCACGATCTCGAGTTTCAACTCCCCGGCATTCGGCGTCTTGGCCCGCACCGGGCAGAAGTTGTACCTCGATGTGAGAACCACCGATCACGGCCAGACCACCGGTGACCGGTGGGTCGACTTCTATCTTCATGGCGACCTCGTGATCAACACCCCGGTCGGCGGCAGCTATCTCGAGGGTCTCCTCGATGACTTCCTGGAAGGCGTCAGCGGCGCATTCGGCAGCAGCTGAGCGCGGCACCCCGTGGGCGTGGGGTCTGCGGCCATCACGTCGAACTCGAGTCACGTGAGGGGTCGATGCTCAGAAGTCGAGCACGACCACCGCCACGAGGACGTTGACCAGTGTTGCCGACACTGCGAAGGCAACTGCGCCGGGCCGGGCCGGGCGGATTCGTGCCGCGACGACGCCCGCCACCGCGAGCGTGGCGACCACGGACACCGCGAGCACCACTGCGCCGGATTCGATCGGGAGACCTTGCAGCATCGCCGCGACGGCGATCGGCCCGAGGATCAGTCCGGCGACAACCTGGAGTGTGTTTCCGACTGCGCGCTGGCCTCGGCGGTTTCCGGCGGCGTCGGTCATGCTTGTTTGTCAACCACTTCCAGCAACTGCATCATGCCGTGGTCCTCGTGGAAGAGGATGTGGCAGTGCATGACGAACTGGCCCGTGAAGTCCTCGAATCGGTGGCGGATGGTGAGTGTTCCGAACGGCGGGAGCATGGCCGTGTCCCGGTAGTGCTGCTGATCGACCGGTTGGTCGTTGATCGCCACCACCTGAAAGTCGTTGACGTGGATGTGAACTGGATGGGGCTCGTAGGTGCGGTTGATGAAATGCCACTCCTCGGTGTCGCCGAGTGTCATCGTTTCGTTGACCACATGGTGGTCGAACATCGCGCCGTTGATGTAGTACATGAAATGCTCGGTGTCGCCGGTCCCGCGCGGTTCCATCTCCTCGAAGACGAACTCACGTCGGCGGTCGATGGCAGCGTCACGCAGGTCGTCGAAGGGGAGCAGTGCGCCCGGGATGGGCTCGGGTGTCTGTGTGTCCCCCTTCGACACCAGGTTCAGCAGGGGCATCGGTGCGGGCACCATCGACGAGTAGAAGGGACCGAACTCATCCCAGCTCAATGACCGCATCTGGTAGGTGCCGATGTTGGCGCCTTCGATGAGTACATCGGCGCGTCCACCCGGCACCACCTCCAGAACGTCGACGGTGGACACCGACGTCCGGGCGGAACCGTCGATGCCGATCACATGCATCGGATGTTCGTCGAGCTGCAGGCGCAGGAACAATGAACTCGCGTTGATGATGCGCCACCGTTGCACTTCGCCGGGGGCGATCTCGGTGGTGGGCTGGAAGGTGCCGTTGACCAGTGTCTGTTGCAGGCTGTTCGAGCTCTTGTCGCCCGGAACCATTGCGCCGTCCTGCATTTCGGTCTGACTCAGGACCAGGAGGCGTTCGGGGCGTCCCTTCACGCCGGGCAGTTCATCGAGCTCCCCACGTACGATGAGGGCCCCGAACAGACCCCCGAAAACCTGTGTGTCACTGATGGTGTGCTGATGCGAGTGATACCAGAACGTGCCCGCGGAATGGTCTGAGGGAAGGTCGTAGGAGTAGTCGAAGGTCTCGCCGGGTTCTATGGCCATGAGAACGTCGTCGCTCGGTTGTTCCGGCGAGACGTGCCATCCGTGTGTGTGCAGATTGGTCGGCTCGTCGATGTCATTGATCACCGACACCTCGATGCGGTCACCCGGTCGCACGTCGAGCGTCGGACCCGGGTAGGTGCCCTCGTAGGTGACCGCCGAGACCTTCCCGCCGCCCATGGCCACATCGCTGCGAGCTACCTTCAATTGGGTTCTCAGCGAACCGTTCTCGCTCGTCCGGACGCTCGGCTCGAACCAGGTGACCCCGCCTGCGTTGTCCTTGCCCGAGGCGCATGCGGTGAGGATCGACCCGCCGAGCAGGGGAAGGCCGACGAGCGCTGCGGCTCCGGTGAGGAAACGTCGGCGGTTGACCGCTGGGACAGGCAATCTCGGCTCAGCCATCGGTGGGCTCCTTAGTGATGGTGACGGTGCGTGAGGTGGAGCCGATCCCGTTCGCGGTCCAGGTGACGTCGATCGTGTGTTGCGCCGGTCCGTCGCATGCGAAGACCACCGATGCCCCGATTCCGGTCGGTCCTCCAGCAGGCACCTGGAAGGGCACCTGGTCCTTGATGCCCACGGGGAGCAGTTGGCCGTCGAGGCGCAGCTCCACCCCGGTGGCCGATGGTGCGCGCCACCCGACGGTCACCACAGACCGCGGGGGAGTGTCTTTCAGGCACGTGAACGTCGGCAGGACGGTGAAGTCGTACACCTGTGGTGCGCCGCCCGGATCTGTTGCGGGGACCACGGACGCCGTCGGTGGCGTGGTCCGTGTCGGGATCGGCGCCAGCCCGTCGCGGCTGTCCGACGAAGACGAATCGTTGTCATTGCATCCGCCGAGCACCAGCAGCAATGCTGCAGTTGTCACCAACGCGCCCGTCACGCCGGTCCGGGGTGGCAACCGCCAAGAGGTACCGCTCATGACTGCGGTGCCGTTGCCGGCAGGGTTTCAGCGTGTTTCGCGCACATGGGGATACTTCACCGGCAAGGTGCATATTTTTCGCATAGACACCCGTGTGTGGGTGACCCGGTGGGTGTCAGCGAGCCCGCACGGGATACACCCGCTGCGACATGACGGGTGCGAACCACAACCGGGACAGATCCATGGTGTCGGTCCGCTTGGCGCTGCTGGGCACGAGGCCATGCTCCACCCCGCCGGGTGACCAGTGGTCGTGCAGATCCTCGGCAGCAAAGATGAACGGCAGCCAGTCGGTCATCTCCTCGGGGCGGGTGAACCCGCCCGCAATGGCCCACAGCACGTCATCGGTGCGGTAGGTGAGGAAGTGGTCGCCGTAGGCAGGGCCGAGCCCGTCGCCGATCAGGGCGGTGAGCACAAACCACTCCGTCGCGGCCAAGACGTACTCGGAGGTGTTCGACCGAGCCAGCTCGTAATGTTCGTCGACCGAGGCAACCGCGTGGTCTTCGTCGAAGAACACCTGGGCCTGACTGATGTCGCGGCCGGCTCCGACTCGAGCATGGTCGGGCATCCCGAGCACAAAGTAAGCGCTTTGCGGTGTCACCTCATCTCCCATGGACGCATTGTGTCAGTGCTGCGGCTGCTGCGCCCGCAGGCGCGAGGGGTGCGTGGCCACGGCGCCATTCGCTCCACATGCCGCCGCACGCTCCGCGTGCAAGCGACTCGTATGCGAGCACATGGAGTGAATCTGGGCGTCGGAGCGGACAGTTACGATGACGCCATGTCATCAGTGCAGATCAATGGGTCCTCGGGTGGACACACCAGCAGTGCAACCGTCTCGCCGGGGGCGTTGATCTTCACCGCCGGTGCCGCACCCATCGATGCCGACGGGGCGACGGTCGCGCCGGGTGACGTCACCCGGCAGGCGCACCAGTGCATGGCGAACCTGCGCGACGCCCTTGCCGACGCGGGCGCCGACCTGACCGACGTCGTGAAGGTCACGGTGTACGTCGCGGAGAAGCTGCAGGCCGATCTCGTGGTTGCGTGGGACGCGGTCACCGAGGAGTTCGGCGACCACAAGCCGGCGGGCACCCTCCTCGGGGTGACTGTTCTGGCCTACGACGACCAGCTCGTCGAGATCGAGGCCGTGGCGGTTCGCCCGGGCTCATGACCCGGTTCACGATCGGCACCGAGCAGCGTCGCGCACGGTTGATGCGCCGACATCGGCTGCTCCCGGCTGTCCACGCCCGCTCGCCCGAGGAGGTCGCCGAAGCGGTGGTGGGTCTGCACGCGACCACACCGTCGACCGTCTACATCTCGACATGGGCGCGGATGGCGCACTTCGACATCACCGACATGGAACGTGCGCTCTACGTCGACCGCACGCTGGTCAAGCAACTGGCGATGCGCCGGACCCTCTTTGTGTTCCCGCGGCCCACACTGGCCGACGCGGTGAGCGCGGTGGGCACCAGGGTCGCGGCAAGCGAACGCACCAACATGCTCAGAGACCTGCGCCGCGACGACAACTTCCCCGACCCCGAGGGGTGGATAGTCGAGGCCCGCGCGGCGGTACTGGGTGCCCTCTCCGACGGGCGGTCGGCCTCGTCGACTGAACTGCGCAACGAGTTGCCCGCGCTTGCAGGCGCCATCCGGCACGGTGAAGGCAAGTCGTGGGGAGGGGTATCCCAGATGGGGCCCCGCGTTCTCAGTCATCTGAGTGCGGCGGGCGACGTCGTGCGCGGTCCCAATGACGGCAACTGGTTACGCTCCAAACCTCGATGGATCTCGATGCAGGACTGGCTGGGTGAACCCCTGCCGATCGAAGACGCGGCGACCGGGCATCGCAACCTGATCCGGCGATGGTTGCGGCAATTCGGCCCTGGTACCGAAACCGACATCGTGTGGTGGCTGGGATCGACGAAAACTGCTGTCCGCAAAGCGCTGTCGGAGCTCGACGTGGTGGAGGTGGAGCTTGATGACGGCTCGACCGGTTTCGTATCGGCCGACGACCTCGACGAGGTGGAATATGCGCCACCGACTGCGGTGCTGCTACCCGAACTCGACCCCACCCTGATGGGTTGGAAGCAGCGCGACTGGTATCTCGGTCCGCATGCGGGGCACCTGTTCGACAGCAACGGCAACGGCGGGCAGACGGTGTGGTGGGATGGCCGCATCATCGGCGGCTGGCATCAGCGGCCCGACGGGTCGATCGGCTTGCATCTGCTCGAGAAGGTCGGTCGGGTCGCCGTCGACGCGGCAAGGGCGAGGGCGCGCGACCTCGAGCTGTTCCTGGGGGAGGCCCGCCCGAAGCCGGGGTATCCAGCGCCTTTTCACAAAACACTCGGTGGATGAGGAGGCCCTCGGTGTGGTGGTTGCCGGTTCACAGGAACCTCCCAGCTTGCTGGCAGTTTCTCAAAAGTATGGGTCGGCAGAGTAGGTGCCATGAGTGATCAGGGTGCACGAGTGCTGGTGGTGGACGACGAACCAAATATTCTCGAACTGTTGTCGGTGTCGCTGAAGTTCCAGGGTTTCGATGTCCAGACGGCGCCGGACGGCCCGCGTGCCATCGACCGCGCCCGGACCTTTCGGCCGGATGCCCTCATCCTGGACGTGATGATGCCGGGCATGGACGGTTTCGGTCTGCTGCGTCGCCTCCGGGCCGACGGTGTGGAGGCGCCCGCGTTGTTCTTGACTGCACGCGACTCGTTGGAAGACAAGGTCACCGGGCTGACCATCGGGGGAGACGACTACGTCACCAAGCCGTTCAGTCTCGAAGAAGTGGTGGCGCGTCTGCGAGTGTTGTTGCGGCGCGGAGGTTTCGGTGAGAAGCCGGCGCAGAATCCGCGAATCTCTTTTGCCGACATCGAGCTCGACGACGACACCCACGAGGTGTGGAAGAACGGGGAGCTGGTCTCCTTGTCGCCCACCGAGTTCACGCTGTTGCGCTACTTCATGATCAATGCCGGAACCGTCCTGTCGAAGCCGCGAATCCTCGACCATGTCTGGAATTACGACTTCGGTGGCGAGGTCAACGTCGTCGAATCGTATGTCTCCTACCTTCGCCGCAAAGTCGACACCGGCGACCGGCGGCTCATCCACACACTGCGGGGCGTGGGTTACGTGATGCGCGAGCCACGGTGACCGCGGCGGCCACAGTCCCACGCCGCGGGGTACCCCTGCGGGTGTCGCTGGTGGCGCTGACGCTGGTGCTGGTCATGCTCGGACTGTTGGTGTCCGGTATCGCCGTGACGTCGGCGATGAAGAACAACCTGATGGACCGGACGGACAAGTCGTTGCGGGAGGCCTCGCAGACCTGGGCGAGGCCGAAAGAGTTGCCCCCGGAACTCCCCAGGCCCGACGACGTTCAGATCGGCCGTCCTCCGACGCCCTACTTTGTGTATGTGCAGCGCGCCGACGGAACCGTGCTGAAGATCAACGACTTCGGCGGTCAACCCGACATCACCGATCTGGGCAAGCTGGGGCCAGATCCCGTGACCGTCGCGTCGGCCGGCGGCGGCGACCCCCACTGGCGGGTGATCATGACATCCTCACCGACCGGGACCGCCATCGTCGCCATCAAACTGACCGACGTCGACGACACGGTCACGCGGCTCATCTGGCTGCAGTTCGGGATCGGCGTCGGGGTGGTACTCCTGGTCGGGGCACTGGGATACCTGTTGGTGCGCAGCAGTTTACGGCCGTTGCAGCGCGTCGAGAACACGGCTATGGCGATCGCAGCCGGCGACCTCGACCAGCGAGTACCACCGGCTGCACCCAACACCGAGGTCGGCAGACTCGGTGCATCGCTGAACACCATGCTCCACCAGATCCAGAACGCGTTTGCCGCGACTGCTGCATCAGAGGAACAGGCTCGTCGCTCCGAGGACAAGATGCGCAGATTCGTCGCCGACGCCAGCCACGAACTCCGCACACCTCTGACGTCGATCAAAGGGTTCTCCGAGCTCTATCGGCAGGGCGCGATGACCGACACGGCGCAGTTGATGTCGCGGATCGAAACCGAAGCCGGACGTATGGGACTGCTTGTCGAGGACCTGTTGATGCTTGCCCGGCTCGATGCGCATCGCCCGATCGAGCATGCGCCCGTGGACCTGCTCGCGCTCGCCTCCGATGTGGTGCACAGCGCGCGGGCCACCGCACCCGATCGGGACATCTCGGTGCAGGTGCTCGATGGCCCCGGCCTACCGGAAGTGCAGGGTGACGCCGACCGCCTGGCGCAGGTGCTGAGCAACCTCATCGGCAACGCCATCCGGCACACCCCGCCGCAGGCCACCATCACCGTGCGGGTCGGCACCCGCGGTGATGACGCGGTTCTGGAGGTTGCCGACACCGGACCGGGCCTACGCGACGAGGACAAAGCCCAGGTGTTCGAGCGCTTCTACCGGGCCGATGCCTCGCGCCACCGCACCGAGCACTCCTCGGGCAGCGGTCTCGGCCTGTCGATCGTCGCAGCCCTGGTTGCCGCACATGGCGGAACCGTCGGGGTCGACGACACACCGGGTGGCGGTGCCACCTTCTGGGTCCGGTTGCCGCGCGAGCGCTGAGGAAGCCGGTGAGTCAGTCGGCCACCTGATCGGTATGACCGAGTTCGCGTAGCTTCGCCCGGATCTTGTCGGCAACCGCATCAAGTGCCGCGGGGTCGGGGTCCTTGTCGGCGGTGGCGAGGTCGAAGGTCTCGAGCTGCCAGGCCGGGAACACGTGGACGTGCAGGTGCGGAACCTCCAGGCCGGCGATGAGCAAGCCCATCCGCGGTGCGTCGAACGCTTCCTTCACGGCCTGGCCGACGGTCTGTGCCACCGTGTTGATCTTTCCGAACAGCTCAGGATCAACGCTTTCCCAGTGGTCGACCTCTTGGCGCGGCACCACCAGCAGGTGACCGTCGGTGACGGGGTTGATGGTCAAGAACGACACCACGTCGTCGTCCTTCCAGACGAACCGTCCGGGGATGTCGCCGTTGATGATCATGCTGAAAACAGATGCCATGGCTGGAGTTTATTGCTCGCTTCGCTCGCGTGAGGGGTGGCCCCCACTGACCTGGCCGGATGCGGGTCAGATCGGAGGTGTGGCCGCGGTTGATCTGGACTGCCGACGAACGAGCGCAGCGATGTGAGGAGAAGGGAAGAGCAACCGCCTGATGGCCACGCCGACAAAGCGAGCGGAGCGAGCCAAGTAAGCACAGCTTTTTGACAGCTACGCCCGAGGTTTGCAGCAGGTCCGGATTCCAGAGTGTGTGCCATGACAGCAGACACCCTCGACGATGCGCCGATCGAGACCGCCGCAATCGTCTTCGACCACACGCCGCCAGGACCGGTCCTCGACATAGTTGTCCCGGTTTTCAACGAGGAGCTCGACCTGGGCAGGTGTGTGCAACAGCTCGCCGAGTACCTGAACACCCAGATGCCCTACTCCGCCAGGATCACCATCGCCGACAACGCCAGCGCCGATGCCACATTGCAGATTGCCTGCCGCCTGGCTGCGGCGATCGATGACGGGCGGCGGGTGCGCGTGGCGCATCTCGACGCGAAGGGCCGGGGCCGGGCGCTCAAGGCGATGTGGCAGGACAGCGACGCACGTGTGGTCGCGTATATGGACGTCGACCTGTCGACCGACCTCAATGCGCTGCTGCCGTTGATTGCGCCGCTGGTGTCGGGACATTCGGATCTCTCGATCGGCTCTCGGCTGACCCGCTCGTCGCGGGTGGTTCGAGGACCGAAGCGAGAGGTCATCTCTCGTGGCTACAACCTGCTGCTCCGCACCACGATGGGGGCAAGTTTCTCGGACGCACAGTGCGGATTCAAGGCCATTCGCTCCGACGTCGCTCGGCATCTGCTGCCGATGGTCGATGACACCGGCTGGTTCTTCGACACCGAGATGCTTGTCATCGCACAGCGGGCCGGGCTCCGGATCGCCGAGGTGCCGGTGGACTGGGTGGACGACCCGGCCAGCAAGGTCGAGATAGTGAAGACGGCCACCGAGGACGTGAAGGGTTGTTGGCGTGTCGGACGAGCTCTCGCGAGTGGACGGTTGCCGGTGTCGGATCTCCGGGACAGCTTCGGCCGCAACGATCCTGGACCGCAGGTGACCGGGGTGCCACGTGGAATGGTGGGTCAACTGGCCAGGTTCTGTGTGGTCGGGGTGGTCTCCACCATCGCCTACGCGGTGCTCTACCTGGGTCTGCATTCGATCGTCGGGGCGCAGACGGCCAACTTCCTGTCATTACTCATCACGGCCGTGTTCAACACCACCGCCAACCGCGCGTTCACCTTCCGGGTGCGCGGACTGGACGGTGCCGCCAAACACCATCTCCAGGGGATCGCGATCTTTGCGTTCGGTTGGGGACTGACCGCCGGATCGCTTCTCTTGCTACATGTCTGGGCTCCGGAAACGTCCAAGCACGCCGAGTTGTTCGTGCTCGTGGTGGCCAACCTCGTTGCCACGATCCTGCGCTTCATCGGCCTCCGCTGGGTGTTCCGCGCATCGCACCGCACTGTGAAAGAGGTCTCGGCATGACCGTGCTCATCGACCTACCACCGGCCAACCCGGCGCCCGATGCCCCTGATTCATCCTCGGGGGCATCGGCCCGGCCGCGGTGGGAATGGCCCGCGTTCGCGATCCTCGTTGTCGCGACCGGCGTGCTCTACCTGTGGAACCTGAGCATCAATGGGTGGGCCAATTCGTTCTACTCGGCGGCCATCCAGGCCGGCTCACAGTCATGGGAGGCGTGGTTCTTCGGGTCATCCGATGCCGCGAACTCGATCACGGTGGACAAACCGCCGATGTCGTTGTGGATTCCCGGTATTGCCGTACGCATCTTCGGGTTGAACTCGTGGTCGATCATCGTTCCACAGGCACTCATGGGTGTTGCGTCGGTGGCGCTGCTGTACTGGATCGTGCGCAAGCGATTCGGTCCGGCGGGTGGACTCATCGCCGGTGCGGCGCTTGCGCTGACCCCGGTGGCGGCGTTGATGTTCCGGTTCAACAATCCCGACGCGTTGCTGGTGCTCCTGATGATCGCCGCGGTGTGGGCGACACTCAAAGCCATCGACGATGGGCGGATACGCTGGATGATCCTGACGGGCGTGTTCGTCGGCTTCGGGTTCCTCACCAAACAGATGCAGGTGTTCCTGGTGATACCGCCGCTCGCGCTGACCTACATCGCGTTCGGGCAGAAGACCTGGCTCAAGAGAGTCGGCCATCTCTTCGCAGCACTCGGCGCCATGATCGTGTCGGCCGGATGGTGGGTGTTGGCCGTGGAACTGTGGCCGAAGGACTCACGGCCCTACATCGGTGGATCGCAGAACAACTCCATTCTGGAACTCACATTGGGCTACAACGGTTTCGGACGTCTCAACGGAAACGAGACCGGTAGCGTGAGCCCTGGCGGAGGCGGAATGGCCGAACGGTTCGGTGCCCCGGCCACGGGAGGCGTCAATGAACTCGCCGCGCCCGGTGGAGCTTCATTCACCGGCCCCGGTGGAGGTGGCGGGATGTGGGGTGACACCGGCATCACCCGGATGTTCGAATCAGGCCAAGGTGGTCAGATCGCCTGGCTGATCCCCGCTGCGTTCATCTTGGGAATCGCTGCGATCGTGTTGCGCGGCAGAGGGTCCCGAACCGACAGTCGCCGCGCTTTGCTGGTCGTCTGGGGGTTGTGGCTGATCACGACGATGGCGGTCTTCAGTTTCATGGCGGGGATCTTCCACGCGTACTACACGGTGGCGCTTGCACCGGCCGTTGCCGCTCTGGTGGGGGCCGGCGCGGTGGAGTGCTGGCGTCGACGCGAGAAGCGTTGGGTACCAGTAGTCCTCGCTGCGGCGGCGCTGGCTGCCGGCGTCATGTCTTTCGTCTTGCTCGATCGATCCGCCGACTTCGTGTCGTGGCTGAGATATGTGGTCCTCCTCGGCTCGATCGTCGCTGCACTGGGTCTGCTCCTGTCGAATCTGCGGAACACCGCGGCGCGGCGCGGCGCGCTGGTCGCGGCGCTGGTCGCGGTCGTCCTCGGACTCGCGGGTCCGGCCGCGTACGCCATCGACACGGTGAGCAGCGCACGCTCGGGATCGATCCCGAGCGCAGGCCCCTCCTCGCAAGGAGGGTTCGGTCCAGGTGGCGGTATGCGAATGGGCCGGGGTGCGGCAGGCGGCGGCATGCCTCCCGGCATGTCGAACAATCAGGGCACCGTGCCGGGGACGCCCAACGGTCAGGGCCGCACCACGAACCCCGGGCAAGCGGGCGCCCAAGTGCCGCAGGACGGTACGTTCGAGCTGTTCGGCGGGACGGGAGGCATCGGCGGTGCCGGCGGCGGTCTACTGCAGGGCTCGCGACCGAGCGATGAGCTGGTGGCCTTGCTGAACACCGACGCCGACGACTACACGTGGGTCGCGGCCGCCATCGGATCGAACAGTGCCTCGGGCTACCAGCTTGCAACCGAGCGTTCGGTGATGCCGATCGGTGGCTTCAACGGCAGCGACCCGTCTCCGACGCTCGCGGAGTTCCAGAAGTACGTGCAGGACGGCGAGATCCACTACTTCATCGCCACGGGCGGCGGCATGATGGGCGGCATGAGCGGCGGGGGCATGAGGGGCAGCGGCACCGGATCGGACATCACCGAGTGGGTGGAGGCCAACTTCACCAGCTCCACGGAGGACGGCGTCACGCTTTACGACCTCGCGACGCCCGCCTGATCAACCATCTGAAGGCACCTTCTTCTAAGCTCGCACTGCTGTTCAAGAAAGAGGACAGCCTGACAGAGAAGGTGCCTTTAGATGAGCGAGCCAGAAGGTCACAACCGTCCAGCCACCGCGGCGGTCGCCCAACTCAGGCACCGGGTGACCCGGATGACTGGCCGCGACCCGCATGAGGACGGGCGAGCAGCGACCAGCCTCGAGCTGTTCTTCGACCTCACATTTGTGGTCGCCTTCGCGTTTGCCGGAAGCGAAGTTGCACACTTCGTCGCGGAAGGGCACTACAAGACCGCCGTGATCGGGTTCGTGTTCTGCACGTTCGCGGCGGTGTGGGCCTGGATCAATTTCACCTGGTTCGCTTCGGCATTCGACACCGACGACTGGGTGTATCGCCTGACGACGATGCTGCAGATGGTCGGTGTCCTGATCCTCGCCCTGGGCATCGAGCCGTTGTTCGCGTCGGTGGACGAGGGCGGTGTCGTCGACAACCGGGTGCTCGTCCTCGGGTATGTGGTGATGCGCCTGGCCATGGTGCTCCAGTGGGTCCGCGCCGCCCTGAGCAGCCCGGACTATCGTCGGACCTGCCTCACGTACGCAGTCGGCATCAGTGTTGTGCAGATTGCTTGGATTGCGGCCATCTTCCTCGACACCACCCTTCTGCAGACCCTGCTGGTGATCGGGGTGCTGGTCGTCTGCGAGATGGCGGTGCCGGCGATCGCCGAGAACATCGGCGATGAGGGCACAACGCCGTGGCACGCCCATCACATCGCCGAGCGGTACGGTCTGCTCGCGATCATCACCTTGGGCGAAGGCATCGTCGGCACCACCGTGGCGCTGCAGGCGGTGGTCCACTCGGCCGGATGGACTCTGGAGACGGCGATCCTCGGCCTCGCCGGAGTCGGCATAACGTTCGGCATGTGGTGGGTCTACTTCATCGTTCCCGCCGGTCACGCGCTGCACCTGCAGCGCGGCAAGGCATTCGTCTTCGGGTACTTCCACATCGTCGTCTTCATGTCGATCGCGATGATGGGGGCGGGACTTCACGTCGCGGCACTGTTCATCGAGCACAAGGCAACCATCAGCGAAGTGGCCGCGGTGGTGTCCGTGGTGCTGCCCGTCGGGGTCTTCATCGGATCGGTTTTCCTGCTGTACGGCTTCCTGCTGGGCTTCAGTCGAATCAACGTGGCGCTGGCCGTCGGGTCGGGCGCGATCCTGGCGGTCGCGGTGGTGCTGGCAGCAAACGGGGTGTCGGTGGTGACGTGCCTTGTGGTGATCGCCCTGGCGCCGGCGCTCTGCATCGTGGTCGACGAGCGACTCGGCAGTGAAGGACGCAAGAAGGTACTCGAGGCTTTGGTGGCCGGTTCGCGCTGATCGCAGCGGACGGTAAGGTCTGGCACGTGCGAGTACTCGTCATCGGATCGGGCGGCCGCGAACACGCCCTCGTATTGGGCCTGGACCGCGACCCCTCGGTCACCGATCTGCATGTTGCCCCCGGCAATCCCGGCACTGCAGCTGTGGCCACCAATCATGCGGTCGACATCGTCTCGTCGGACGCCGTGGTGGCGCTGGCCCGGGAGATCGAGGCAGACCTGGTGGTCATCGGCCCCGAGGTCCCCTTGGTGGTCGGCGTTGCGGATGCCCTGCGGGCCGCCGGATTCGCAACCTTCGGGCCAGGAGAGCAGGCAGCAAAGATCGAGGGCTCCAAGGCCTTTGCCAAAGATGTGATGGCCGCTGCCGGGGTGCGTACGGCGCACAGCGAGATCGTCGACAGTCCGGCCCGGCTCGATGCCGCCCTCGACCGTTTCGGTCCCACCTGGGTTGTCAAGGACGACGGCCTTGCCGCAGGTAAGGGCGTGGTGGTCACCGCCGACCGTGTTGCCGCCCGCGCCCACGCAGCCGACCTTCTCGAGAGCGGCCACCCGGTGCTGCTGGAGTCGTTCCTCGACGGCCCCGAGGTGTCGCTCTTCTGCCTGGTCGACGGTGAGACGGTGGTTCCACTGTTACCTGCCCAGGACCACAAGCGGGTCGGTGATGGCGACGCGGGGCCGAACACCGGTGGCATGGGCGCATATACGCCGTTGCCGTGGCTGCCCGAGGAGATGACCACGCGTATCGTCGACGAGGTCGTCGCGCCGGTCGCGGCGGAGTTGGCCCGTCGCGGGATCCCCTTCTCGGGACTGCTCTATGCCGGTCTGGCCATCGGCGCAGACGGACCGGCAGTGGTCGAATTCAATTGTCGCTTCGGTGATCCCGAGACACAAGCCGTTCTGGCTCTCCTCAAGTCACCGCTGGGCGTCGCTCTCAACGCGACCGCGACAGGGCACCTGGACCAGCTGCCGCCTCTGGAGTGGGAGCCCGGGGCCGCCGTCGCCGTGGTGCTGGCAGCCGAGAACTACCCGGGTCGACCCCGTACGGGCGATCCGATCACCGGTGCCGACGCGGAGGGCGTGCTGCACGCCGGTACCGCATCGGTTGATGGATCCGTGGTCTCCAGTGGCGGGCGTGTGCTCAGCGTTGTCGGTGTCGGAGAAGACCTGGCAGCCGCACGGGCTCAGGCTTACGAGCGACTGTCGGGAGTCAAGCTCGCGGGTGCGCACTACCGCAGCGACATCGGCCTGGCCGCCGAAGAAGGCCGTATCTCGATCTGACTGCCGCCGAAGAAGGCCGTATCTCGATCTGATTGTCGCCGAAGAAGGCCGTATCTTGATCTGATTGTCGGCGGCAAGCCGGTCAGGCCGCGAGGTTTCGGCCTAGAAACGCGATCTGCCCGGGCAGGACGCCGCGCCAGTATCGGTTGGTGTGTCCGCCGGGTGAGGTGCCGAAGGCCGGTGGTGGACGCAGGCCCGCCATCCACTGCCGGGTGTAGGTGAAGAACTGGTCGCTGGATCCACACTCGATCAGCAGGGGGATCTTCATGAATGAATCTTGTTGCCCGAAGAGTGAATTGGCCTGGTAGTCGGCGAGACTGTCGAACGCTCGCGGGGGAAAGGTCGCGGGGTCGCCCCACAGCGCGGGGGAGCTGACGGCGATGGCCGATACCCGCGGTGCGCCCAGCAGTGCGCCCAGGCGCAGTGCGCCGTAGCCGCCCATGGACCAGCCGAAGAATCCGATGCGATCGGTGCGCAGCTGGAGTTCGGGTGTGCCGTCGAGCAGTGGCAGGAACTCGTCGAGCACCATCGCGCCGCCGTCGGTGCCATCGGCGCGGGGGTGGTAGTAGCTGCGCGCGGCATCCACGGCGGCGAGGGCAAACGGTGCATTACCCTGGTTCACCCAGTCCTGCATCAGGTTCTGCATCTCCAGACCCCCGCCGAAAGCCGCTCTCTGGTCGGTGTTCAGGGCGTGCAGCACCACCACCACCGGCAACTCGCCGGTGACGCCGGCCGGCCGCGCGACAATCCAATTGGTTTGACGTCCAAGCATTTTGGCGGAGATGAAGCTGCCACTGAACATCTCGGCGGTCCCACTCTGCGGAACAGTCGGCGCAGTGGAGGTGGTCTTGGGTTCGTCCGCGCGGGCCGGCTGAGGTGCCACGCGCTTCGACTCGTCACCCGACCCGCACGCTGCCAGCAGCCCCATGGCGCCCAGTCCGGCACCGGCCGTGAGCAGGGAACGACGGGGTATCGCCAGATCGGCGAGTCCGGAAGTGCCGTCGTCGTTGCTTCCGGGTCGCTGGAAGCGGTTGCCTGTGGTAGTCATTGCGAGATACACGGTACCTGCGGCGCGGCGCCGAGCTACCGTTCGACCCTCTGACGCGATGTCGTTTACGGCAGGCGCTAACTTCGACAGATGCGGTCGCAATCGGACAGATCCCAGGTCGAGATGTTCCATGTGATGGACGTGCTGGCGGCGATCGCCAAGCGACGGGCCCGTGGCCTCGACGTCGTGTCGTTGGCCGCCGGTCAGCCTTCCACCCCGGCTCCGGCGCCGGTCCTCGATGCCACCGCGGCCGCCTTGCGTGCCTCTCCACTGGGTTACACCGAGTCGCTCGGTATCGCGCCGCTGCGCGAGGCGATCGCGGCGCATCACCGCGACACCTATGGAGTGGAGGTGAGTGCGGACGACGTCGTGATCACCACGGGCTCATCTGGTGCATTCACCCTGATCTTCCTCGCTGCTTTTGATGCAGGCGACACGGTGGCCATGGCCCGGCCGGGTTACCCGGCATACCGGAACACGCTTTCGGCGCTGGGTTGCCAGGTACTCGAACTCGATTGCGGTCCCGAAACGCGGTTTCAGCCGACGGTCGACATGCTCGAACAACTCGACCGACCGCCGGCCGGATTGATTGTCGCCAGCCCGGCAAACCCCACCGGGACAATCCTCGCGCCCGAGGAACTCGCCGATCTTGCCGCCTGGTGCGACGCCCACGGCACGTTGCTCATCTCGGACGAGATCTACCACGGCATCAGTTACGGGCGGCCCACCTCATGCGCATGGGAGACGTCGCGCCAGTCGGTGGTGATGGGTTCGGTGTCGAAATACTTCTGTATGACCGGCTGGCGACTGGGCTGGATGTTGGTGCCCGAACCTCTGCGTCGGCCCGTCGAGCGACTCACGGCAAACATGACCATCTGTCCACCGACCATCAGCCAGCACGCTGCCGTCGCAGCATTCACCCCCGAGTCACGGGCCGAACTGGACGGGCACGTGCGGCGTTACGCGCGGAATCGTGAGTTGTTGGTGGGCGGCCTCGCCGCGCTCGGCATCACCGACGTGGCACCTCCCGACGGTGCGTTCTATGTGTACGCCGATGTCGGTGCGATCACCGACGATTCGCTGGGCTGGTGTGAAGGCGTGCTCGAGCAGACCGGGGTCGCCATGGCGCCGGGTCTGGACTTCGACACCCGCAAGGGGCACCGAACCGTGCGGATGAGTTTCGCCGGCGCAGCCGACGAGATCGAGCGGGCGCTGCAACTCCTCCGTCCGGTTCTCGGCTGATCGAGCATCACTGAAATCCTTGCCGGGGGTCAGTTTTTTGCCGAAACGATCCCGCCGCCGCGTGCCCTTTGCCACCATGGCGGGGTGAGAGCAGCAGCGACCCCCAAGGGGACGCGCCGAAGGGCGCGATTGATCGCCGCCGCCGGGGAATTGTTTCTGGAGGGCGGTTTTGACGCCGTCCGACATCGGGCGGTGGCCGACCGAGCGCAGCTTCCGCTTGCCTCCACGACGTATTACTTTGCCTCACTTGAGGATTTGGTTGCCGAGGCAGTGGCGTCCGCCTGTGCAAATGATTGCGATGCGATCATCGAGAGGGGTCGGGGGCTGACCCGGCGTCGCCGCGGGGCCGAGGCGACGGCCGAAGTACTCGCCGATGTCTTCATCGGGGAGGACACGTCGCGAGAGCGTCTGACCTGCCGGTTCGAGTCGGTTGTTCTCAGTGCGCGAGTGCCGCGACTGCAACAGGTTCTCATCGACCACCGAAACGCGTTGCGTAACACTCATTTCGAGGTTCTCGAGAAGTCGGGCCGCAGCACCGATCCCAGTGGGATCGAGCAGTTGATGGCTGTCGAGGACGGTGTGGTGATCGGGGCCCTGGCCGACTCGGTGGAGGACGTGGTCAAGGTGACCCGCACCGCCCTGAGCGAGGTCATCGACCAACTCGCACCCGTCGCCGCGGTGTGATGCGCCGGTCGTGACCGCCATGTGAGGGCGCCGTGGTGGACATGTCGCATAATGAGGCGTGTCTGAAACAAAATCGCCGACCGAGAAACCGCGGGTCTCGAACGTCCTGGCCGGTCGCTATGCGTCGGCAGATCTGGTGCGGTTGTGGTCCGCCGATCACAAGATCGTCCTTGAGCGGCAACTCTGGGTCGCAGTCCTCAAAGCGCAGCAGGAACTCGGCGTCGACGTGCCCGACGAGGCCATCGCCGACTACGAACGTGTGCTCGATCAGATCGACCTGGCCTCCATCGCCGACCGTGAACGGGTCACCCGCCACGACGTGAAGGCGCGCATCGAGGAGTTCAACGCCCTCGCCGGTCACGAGCACATCCACAAGGGGATGACCAGCCGCGACCTCACCGAGAACGTCGAGCAATTGCAGATCCTGCGGTCGCTCGAGCACGTACACGCACATGGTGTCGCCACCGCGGCGCGCTTGGCCGACCGGGCCGCCCAGTACTCCACGCTGGTGATGGCCGGTCGCAGCCACAACGTCGCGGCGCAGGCCACCACCCTCGGCAAGCGATTCGCGTCGGCGGCCGACGAACTGCTCAACGCGCTCACCCGCTTGCGCGAGCTGATCGACCGCTATCCGCTCCGCGGCATCAAGGGCCCGATGGGCACCAGCCAGGACATGCTCGACCTGCTCGACGGGGACGTCGACAAACTGTCCCAGCTTGAGTCGAAGGTGGCCGACCACCTCGGGTTCTCGAAGTCGCTGACGTCGGTGGGTCAGGTGTACCCGCGATCGCTCGACCACGACGTGGTCTCAGCGCTGGTCCAGGTGGCTGCCGGCCCCTCGTCGTTGGCTCACACCATCCGCCTGATGGCAGGCCATGAGCTGGTCACCGAAGGGTTCCAGGCAGGACAGGTCGGCAGTTCGGCGATGCCGCACAAGATGAACACCCGCAGCTGCGAGCGGGTGAACGGGCTCGCCGTGGTGCTCCGCGGCTACGGATCGATGGCTGCCGAACTGGCCGGCGCGCAGTGGAACGAGGGCGACGTGTTCTGCTCGGTGGTGCGCCGCGTGGCATTGCCAGACGCCTTCTTCGCCATCGACGGACTGCTCGAGACGTTCCTGACGGTGCTCGCCGAGTTCGGTGCCTACCCCGCGGTGATCGCAAAGGAACTCGACCGGTACCTGCCGTTCCTGGCGACCACAAAGGTCCTCATCGCCTCGGTTCGTGCAGGCGTCGGTCGTGAGGTCGCGCACGAGGCGATCAAGGAGAATGCCGTCGCCGTGGCCCTGGCCATGCGCGAAGACGGTCGCGATCCCGACCTGCTGGACCGACTGGCCGCCGACGACAGGATCCCGCTCGACCGCGCCGGGCTCGACGCCGCGCTGGCCGACAAATCGGCATTCATCGGCGCAGCAGAGCACCAGGTGGCCGACGTCGTCGCTCAGGTGGGCACACTCGTCGATCAATATCCCGACGCTGCCGGCTATGCGCCGGCTCCTATTCTCTGACCGTTTCGCCTTCTTGGTGGAGTAGACCCTCCGGTTTCGTGGAGTTCCTCCGGTTGCAGTCGGAGGTTCTGGCTGGAGTCGGAGGTTTTGCTGTGGGCCTGGGTTGCGGGTTGCGTAAACCCTCCGACTTGGTGGAGTTCCTCCGGTTGTAACCGGCGCGTTTGGCTGGAGTCGGAGGTTTTGCTGTGGGCCGGCTTTGCTGGTCACGCGCACCCTCCGACTTCGTGGACTTCCTCCGGTTGTAACCGGCGCATTTGGCTGGAGTCGGAGGTCGTGCTGTGGGCCTGGGTTGCGGGTTGCGTAAACCCTCCGACTTGGTGGACTTCCTCCGGTTGCAACCGGCGCGTTTGGCTGGAGTCGGAGGTTTTGCTGTGGGCCGGCTTTGCTGGTTGCGTAAACCCTCCGACTTCGTGGACCTCCTGCTCGCGCCGGCGTTCGAGTTCTACTCGGAGGCAGTATCGGCGTGCCCAAGGTTCCAATCGGGCGCCGCGATGTCGCGCACAAGTTTCTTCAGTGTGACCACGTCCGGAAAACCGTTGTCGCGCTTGCGCTCCCATACCAGCTGCCCGTCGACTTCGATGGTGAACACTCCGCCGGTACCTGGTACCAGGCTCACCGAGCCCAGTTCGGTACCGAAGGTGTTCAGCAACTCCGTTGCCATCCACGATGCCCGAAGTACCCAGTTGCACTGAGTGCAGTAAGTGATGGTGACCGATGCAGCCGATGTGCTCACCGAGCCATTCTGACAGCAGGGACAACAGATGGCGCGGTGTGCGTGGCGGGCTCTCTTTGTATGGGTCCCGCCCTGGACGTCGATTGACATGCCCGCCCGACTAGCCTGAAAACCATGCGTCCGAGCCTGGAGTCCTACGAACATCTCGCGGCCGGAAAGGTACGTGACCTCTATTCGATCGACGAGCAGACGATGCTGATGGTGGCATCCGACCGCATCTCTGCCTTCGACCACATCTTGCCCACGCCCATCCCTGACAAGGGCCGGGTTCTCACCGCGATGAGCGTCTACTACTTCGGTGCGCTGGGCGTTCCGAACCATCTGGCGGGCGATCCGACCGACAGCCGCATCCCCGCCGAACTGGTGGGTCGAGCGCTCGTGGTGAAGAAGCTCGACATGCTCCCCGTCGAGTGTGTCGCGCGCGGGTACCTGACCGGATCCGGCCTCCTCGACTACATCGCCACCGGCTCGGTCTGCGGTATCGCCCTCCCGGAGGGGCTCGAGGAGTCGAGCAGACTCCCCGAGCCGATCTTCACCCCCGCGACCAAGGCAGACATCGGCCAGCACGACGAGAACGTCAGCTTCGACGCAGTGGTCGCCACCGTCGGCGAAACGCTCGCGCAAAAGCTCAGAGACCTCACCCTCGACATCTACTCGCGGGGATCTGAGCTGGCGGCAGCGCGTGGAATCATCCTCGCCGACACCAAGTTCGAGTTCGGCCTCGACGATGAAGGCACTGTTGTCCTCGCCGATGAGGTCTTGACACCGGACAGTTCGCGCTACTGGGACGCGGCGAACTACCGGGCAGGCATGGTGCAGCCCAGTTTCGACAAACAAATCGTCCGCAACTGGCTCACCGGCCCCGACTCCGGGTGGGACCGCGATGCAGACAATCCGCCCCCTCCGTTACCGGACGAAGTCGCGCAACGTACCCGCGACCGCTACATCGAAGCCTATGAACGTATTTCAGGTCTGTCATTTGATGACTGGCCGAAGGGAGAGCAGTGACCGACACCTCGCAGGACGCAGCAGCAGGCGCGCCGCCCGTCGCGAAGAAGATCCCGTTCGAGCGCAAACACCACGGAGACACCGTGATCGACCACTACGAGTGGCTGCGCGACAAAGAGGATCCCGAGGTCATCGCATTCCTCGAACAGCAGAACGAGTACACCACCGCGCGCACCGCCGACCTCGCAGATCTCCGCGCGGACATCTACAACGAGATCAAGGGCCGCACCCAGGAAACCGACATGTCGGTGCCGACGCGACGCGGCCAGTACTGGTATTACGCACGTACCGAAGAGGGCAAGCAGTACGCACTCAGGGCGCGATGCCCGATCGCCGGCCCCGACGACTGGACGCCGCCGACGGTCGAGCCCGGTCAGAGTGTGCCGGGGGAGGAGATCCTCCTCGACTCCAACATCGAGGCCGAGGGCACCGACTTCTTCAGTCTCGGTGCGCTCTCGGTGAGCGAAGACGGCAATCTGCTGGCGTACAGCGTCGACACAGCTGGTGACGAGCGATACACCATGCGCTTCAAGGATCTTCGTACCGGCGAACTGCTCGCCGACGAGATCCGTGACACCGCGCCGGGCGCACTGTGGTCGCTCGATGGGAACCATGTCTTCTATCAGACCGTCGACGAGGCATGGCGACCCGACACCGTCTGGCGCCACGATCTCGGTGCAGGTACGCCCGACGTCAAGGTGTTCCACGAGCCCGACGAGCAGTACTGGGTGGGGATCGGTGGAACCCGCAGCGACAAGTACCTGATGATCACGCTCGGTTCGAAGATCACCACCGAAGTCCGGATCCTCGACGCTGCTGACCCGACCGGCGAGTTCACCGTGGTGTGGCCCCGTGAAGAGGGAGTCGAGTACGGCGTGGAGCACGCCGTGATCGACGGACGGGATCGTTTCCTGATCCTGCACAACAAGAACGCCGAGAACTTCGAGCTGCTCGATGCGCCCGTCACCGATCCCACCGACACCCGGGTGCTGGTCCCGCACGACCCAGAGGTCCGGATCGAGGATGTCGATGCCTTCGCCGGCCAACTGGTCCTGAGCTACCGGCGAGAAGCGTTGCCGCGGTTGTCCATCGCGCAGCTCGACGGAAGCGGCACGCCGGAGTTCGTCGAGGTCTCGTTCGATGAGGAGCTCTACTCGGCCGGACTCGGCGGCAACCCCGAATGGGCGGCGCCGCGGCTGCGCATCGGGTACACGAGCTTCATCAACCCCACAGAGGTGTTCGATCTCGACGTCGCGACCGGCGAACGGACACTGCTGAAACGTCAGCAGGTGCTCGGCGACTTCGACCCGGCCGATTATGAGCAGTACCGCGACTGGGCCACCGCGAGCGACGGCACCAAGATCCCACTCTCGGTGATCCGGCGCCGTGAACACGCCGACGGGCCCGCTCCCACGTTGTTGTACGGATACGGCTCCTACGAATCGAGCAACGACCCAGGGTTCTCGATCTCACGGTTGTCGCTGCTCGACCGCGGCGTCGTGTTTGTCATCGCCCATATTCGCGGTGGCGGTGAGATGGGCCGGCATTGGTACGAGACAGGTAAGACCCTCACCAAGAAGAACACCTTCACCGATTTTGTTGCCGCTGCAGAACATCTGATCGAGACCGGTGTCACCACACCGAAGCAGTTGGTCGGAGAGGGCGGCAGCGCCGGCGGCCTGCTGATCGGAGCGGTCGCGAACCTGGCGCCCGAGCTGTTCAACGGCATACTCGCGGTGGTCCCGTTCGTGGACCCTCTGACGTCCATCCTCGATCCGTCGTTGCCACTCACCGTCATCGAGTGGGACGAGTGGGGAAACCCGTTGGCAGACAAGACGGTCTACGAGTACATGAAGTCGTACTCTCCCTATGAGAACGTCGACGCCAAGCCGTACCCGCAGATCCTGGCGGTCACTTCGCTCAACGACACCCGCGTCCTCTACACCGAGGCGGCGAAATGGGTTGCCCGGCTGCAGGACAGCACAACCGGAGATGCGCCGATCCTGTTGAAGACCGAGATGAAGGCTGGACACGGTGGTGTCAGTGGCCGTTACAAGCAGTGGGAAGAAGTTGCCTTCGAGTACGCGTGGGTACTGCGTCAGACCGGCGCTGTCTGACATATCGAGCGCAACAAAAGGCGCGACCCGGCTGATGTCGGGTCGCGCCTTTTTTCTGCCCTGAACTGTGCGGTCCAGAGTGATCAGTGCATGATCACCGGGGTCTTCGCCTCGGTGTCGGCATCGACCGCGTCGTGCACTATCCGCTTGCGCGGCAGGAAGAACGCTGGGATCAGCGTCAGCACGATCAGTCCCACCGAGACAATGAACGTGTCACCGAAGGCTCCGGCGATGTCGCCGCCGCTCTCGACTGCACCCTTCACGTTGTTGGCCAAGATCACCGAGATGACCGCGGTACCCACCGACCCTGCCGCCTGCTGCACAACGTTCATGAGGGTCGAACCGTCGGGAACCTGAGCCGGATTGAGCGTCGCCAGCGCGGCGGACATGATCGGCATCATCGTCATACCCATGCCGAGGCCCTGGACGAACAGAGCCGCGCCGAGGAGCCAGTACGAGGTGTCGGCGCCGATGAAGATGAAGACGCCGAGTCCGATCGCGATCAGGACGATGCCGGGATCACCATCTTCCCGGGGCCGTGTTTGTCGGTCAGCCGACCGGCCATCGGCATGGTGAGCATCGCCCCGATGCCCTGAGGTGCGATGAGCAGCCCGGTCAAGAGGGTGGTCTCGCCGCGGACGCCGATGTAGTACTGCGGGAACAGCAACATCGCACCGAAGAACGCGATCATGAACAGCGACATGGTCACCACCGACCACGACAACTTGCTGTTGGTGAACAGCCGCAGGTCGAGCAGCGGGTTACGGGCACGCAGGGCATGCACGATGAACCCGGCAACCAGGATTGCTCCGATCACGGCCGGTATCAGCACCTTTGCGGTCATGAAGGTGCCCTCTTCGGTACTCGAGGAGATGCCGTAGAGGAACAGCGCCAGACCGGGGGACAGCAGGAGCAGTCCGATGAAGTCGAACGTCGGCCGCGACGTCTCGTTGTCCTTGGGCAGGATCCAGTAGGAGTACGCGAAGGCGAGTGCACCGATCGGGACGTTGATCAGGAAGATCCAGTGCCAGCTGGCGTACTCGATCAGGGCGCCGCCGATGATCGGCCCGAGGATGGGGCCGAGGAGCATCGGGATGCCGAGCACTGCCATCACCGACCCGACCCGAGCCGGGCCTGCCGCCTTGGTCAGGATCATCATGCCGACCGGCATCAACATGCCGCCGCCGAATCCTTGCAGCACTCGGAAGATGACCAGGGTGCCGATACTCCAGGCCAGCGCACACAGCACCGAGCCCAGGACAAACAGCACCAGCGACGTCAGATAGACCTTCTTGGTGCCGAAACGTGCGGCGGCCCAGCTCGACAGCGGGATGACCGCGGCCAGGGCCAGCGTGTAACCGGTCATCGTCCACGCCGAACCGGCCTGGTCGGTGCTGAACTCATCCTGGAATGTGTTCTGCGCCACGGACACAACCGTGGTGTCGAGAATCGACATGATCGCGCCGAGCACGACCACGGCAGCGATCTTGATCACTGCCGGATCGAGCTTGTCGCTCGCAGTCGACGTTGTTGACGGTGAGGTCATGGGGTCACTTTCTCGATCGTGTTCGAATGTCTATCGGGCGGCGGCCGAAGTGGCGGCCGCCGAACCCTGTGTGGCAGAACCGGTGCGGACGTTGTCGGAGCACGTCGGTGTGCTCAGATAGTCGCCGGCGAGGATGGGGAGCAGCGCACTGTTGAGATCGGCGCGCATATCGCTCGGGAGTTTCGCGATCACATCACGCACAGAGTTTTCTCGGCGCCGGATGCTCAGCGCAACTGCTTTTTCGCCACCTTCGGCAAGCGAGACCCTTTTGATCCGGCGGTCGTGCTCGTCTTCGCGTCTCGAGACCATCGAGAGACCGACCAGCTTGTCGACTGCACGTCCGGTGGCGGCGAGGGACAGGTGGAGTTCCTCTGCCAACTCGTTGACCGACAGCGCATTACCGTGCCGGTTGAGAATCAGTAGGGCCTTGTAGTGGGTGAAACCCAGATCCGTCTCGATGAGGTCATCCATCGCGTCGGCGTCGAGGGCGCAGGACAACCGGGTCAGGAACTCGTGCACTGTTCGGAAGGTCTCTTCGACCCCGCTTGATTGTGACACTGGCTAACGGTAACGCCGACGCAACTATTGATGCCAGCGCAACCAACTGTGTTTTCGGTTACATCGGCTGCTGCGGCCGACTGCCGCCACCCGACGGCATCATCGTCGTAGCCTGTGTGAATGACCACTGATATCAAGAACATTCCCCTGCGCACACTGTCCGGCGATTCGACCACTCTCGGAGAGTTCGGCGGACCCGTCCTCGTGGTGAACGTCGCCAGCAAGTGTGGTCTGACGCCGCAGTACGCCGGCCTCGAGAAGTTGGCCGAGGACTACCGCGATCGCGGCCTGACCGTGGTGGGTGTGCCGTGCAACCAGTTCATGGGGCAGGAGCCCGGTACCCCCGAGGAGATCGCCACGTTCTGCTCGACCACCTATGGTGTGACGTTCCCGCTCCTGGAGAAGACCGACGTCAACGGCGACGACCGCCACCCGCTGTACACCGAACTCACCAAGGCGTCAGATGCTGATGGCGAAGCCGGTGACATCCAGTGGAACTTCGAAAAATTCCTGCTCAGCGCGGACGGGGAGGTCGTCGGACGGTTCCGGCCGCGTACCGAGCCGGAGGCGACCGAGGTGGTCGAGGCCATCGAGCGAGCGCTCGGATAGCGGTCCCGGGCGTGTGCCGGGGCGGTCGTGGGCGCTGATTTTGCGTGTTGTCCACCTGAGGGCAACCGGCTGACCACCTGTGCCCGCAATACTGGGCGCCGTGGCAGGACAACTGATCGTCTCGGTTTCCGGTATCCGTGACACCACCCTCGCGCAGGTCCAGGCCTTCGCCGATGCGGTGGCCACGCGAGACGTGCCGCTGTCGTTCCTCGCCGCGCCTCGTCTCAAGGGCGGCTATCGCCTGGCCGAGGATGCCGATACCTGTGCATGGCTACGCGAACGACGCGGCGGCGACGACGCGATCGTGCTGCACGGGTACAACCAGGTACCCAGCCGCCGGCGACGAGCCGAGTTCGCCGAACTCGGAGCGCACGAGGCCGGTCTGCGACTGCTGGCCGCCGACAGGATGCTCGAGCAGATCGGGCTACGTACCCGGATCTTCGCCGCGCCCCGATGGAATGCGTCGCCAGGCGCCCGCTCTGCCCTGGCCGGTCGCGGATTCCGTACCAACCTGGGCTTCACCAGCATCGAAGACGTGATGACCGGGACGTCGACCAAGGCGCGGGTCCTCGGAATCGGCGACGGCTTCTCGGCCGAGTCATGGTGGTGCCGGCTCCTCGTCCGCAACACCGTCCGGGTGGCGCGCCGCGGCGGAGTGGTCCGGCTGTCGGTGGCCGCCAAACACCTCGGCGAGCCGGTGACGGGCAAAGCTGTTTTCGACTGCATCGATCTTGCTCTGCTCCACGGAGCGCAGCCGGTCACGTATCGCAACATGACGTCGACCGCGCTGCGACGGGCTGCCTGAGGCGGGAAGTCGACAGCGAGAGTTCCGGGCCAGTTCGAGCCGGGAACCTCCGGGGCCGGTCCATCAAGCGATTGCCGGTAGAGTGACGGCTGAAAACCGCAGCTGAAGAGGAGCGCCCAAGTGGCTCGAGTGGTAGTTGACGTGATGCCCAAAGCCGAGATCCTGGATCCGCAGGGTCAGGCGATCAGCGGCGCGCTGGGTCGATTGGGGTTCGACGGCATCGCCGACGTGCGCCAGGGCAAGCGTTTCGAACTGGAAGTGGACGACTCGGTGGATGACGAAGCGCTCGACCGCATCGCGGCAGAGTTGCTGGCCAACACCGTCATCGAGGACTATTCGGTGACCCGGGTGCAAGAGGCCGCATCGTGACGGCACGCGTGGGGGTCATCACCTTCCCGGGATCGCTCGACGACATCGATGCCGCGCGAGCGGTGCGCCTGGCGGGTGGCGAGCCGGTGGAACTGTGGCACGGCGACGGCGACCTGCAAGGCGTGGACGCCGTTGTGGTTCCGGGCGGCTTCTCTTACGGCGACTACCTGCGCGCCGGCGCGATCGCCAGGTTTGCCCCCGTGATGGGTGCTCTGGTCGAGGCTGCAGGCAAGGGAATGCCGATTCTCGGAATCTGCAACGGCTTTCAGGTGCTGTGCGAAGCCGGGCTGTTGCCCGGGGCGCTCACCCGCAACAACGGACTGCACTTCCTGTGTCGCGACCAATGGCTGAAGGTCGAATCGACCGCTTCGTCGTGGAGCAGCCGTTTCGAGCCGGGCGCAGAGATCCTCATCCCGCTCAAATCGGGTGAAGGCCGTTTCGTCGCGTCCGAGGCGGTGCTCGACGAACTCGAAGGTGAAGGACGCGTGGTGTTCCGTTACGCCGGCGACAACCCGAACGGCTCGATGCGCGACATCGCCGGGATCGCCAGCGCGAACGGGCGCGTGGTGGGCCTGATGCCGCATCCCGAACACGCCACCGAAGCGCTGACAGGACCGAGTGACGACGGCCTCGGGTTGTTCTACTCCGCTCTTGACGCAGTGCTCACCACGGCCTGACCAGAACCATGGTGACCACCTCGGCCGACGCGGCCGGACTGGGTAGGTTCGTCGACGCATCGCCATCGCCGTTCCATGTGTGTGAATCGGTGGCCAAGGCGCTCGAGGCGGCAGGTTTTCGCGAGCTGAGCGAAGAGCATCAGTGGCCGAGCAAACCCGGGCGGCACTACGTGATGCGCGGGGGCTCGATCGTCGCCTGGGACAGCAGTGGACCGGGACGCAGTTTCCGGATCGTCGGAGGTCATACCGACAGTCCCAACCTCCGGGTGAAGCAGAACCCCGGTCTCCGCTCGGCCGGCCTGTCGATGGTGGGTTTGGAGAAATATGGTGGCGCACTGCTCAATTCGTGGCTCGACCGCGATCTGGGTATATCGGGCCGGCTGGCGATCCGCGACTCCAATGGGCTCCGGCGCCGGCTGATCAAGATCGACGAACCTGTTCTGCGGGTCCCGCAGCTCGCGATACATCTCTCCGAGGACCGAGCGGGTGTGACGCTCGATCCGCAGCGGCACGTCAACGGCATCTGGTCGGTGGGTGATAGCGGCCCCGGCTTCATGGAATGGATTGCCGAACAGGCAGAGGTGAGCGTGGATCAGCTCCTCGGTTGGGAGTTGATGACCCACGACCTGGCGCCGAGCCGAGTGGTCGGGGTCAATGACGACCTGCTGAGCGCACCCCGCCTGGACAACCAGGGAACCTGCTACGCCGGTACCCGGGCGCTCGTCGATGTTGTCGAAGGTGGTGTCGGACAGTACATTCCCGTGCTTGCCCTGTTCGACCACGAAGAGGTCGGCAGTGGTTCGGATCGGGGCGCCGCGTCGGAATTGCTGCCCACGGTGCTCGAGCGAATCGTGTTGGCGGGCGGCGGTTCTCGTGAGGACTATCTGCGGTCGATGTCGATGAGTGCGTGCGCCTCCGGTGACATGGCCCATGCCACCCATCCCAACTACCCCGAGCGCCACGAACCGGCACATCAGATCTCCATCAATGGAGGACCGGTGCTGAAGGTCAATCAGAATCTGCGCTACGCGAGCGATGCCGAAGGCGAAGCGCTGTTCGCAGTCGCGGCGGAGCAGGCCGGCGTGCCACTGCAGCGCTACGTGCACCGCGCGGACCTGCCATGCGGGTCCACCATCGGCCCGATCACCGCCACCCGAACCGGTTTGACCACCGTTGATGTCGGTGCCCCGCAGCTCGCGATGCACAGCGCCCGCGAGCTGATGGGAACGGCCGACGTGGGAATGTACTCGGCCGCACTGGCTGCGTTCCTGAACCCCTGACGGCCCAGAACCTCCGACTCCGGCCAGATCCTCCGGTTGCAGTCGGAGGATGAGGCCGAAGTCGGAGGGTGTGTGACCGGCGAGGTCAGTACTGCGCCAGCCAGAACGGGCTGCCCTGGTCGTCGAGGCATTCAGCGGAGATGGCGTAGGACTGTTGTGCGGGTCCCTCGACAATCGTGCCGCCTGCTGCGCGAACCCGTTCGACGGCGGTCTCGATGTCGTCGACCACCCACATCGGAACCGCGGCCGAATGGTCCTGGCCGCCTGCGATTCCCGTCATCGGGTGACCGTCATCGACCTCCCAGCCGTCGTCGATTCTGCCTGCGGTGAAACTCCAACCCAGCACCCGACCGTAGAAGTCGCGCCACCGGGAACTGTCCGGGGTGTAATGGGTCATGTACGTCAGTTCGCCATGACCTGTGCCGTTCACCGGAGGACGCGGATCATCGCCGTTCGGCCGGTAGACGGCAAACCGTACCCCCTGGTTGTCGACGGCGTCGAGCAGATCACCGAAGGGGAGCTGTTGCACCTCGCCGGTGGAACCGCCGGCGGCGGCGATGTCTGCCCGGGCCTTGTTGAGGTCGTCAACGGCGTACGCGCACAGCATCGTCGGATTGCCGGGAACAGAGGAAATACCCAGCCGCTGCGCGAGGTTGGTGACTTGACCTGTCTCGGAGTCGAACTCCCAGCCCAGGACCGAGTTGTAGAAGCGGGCGGCCCGATCGACGTCGGTGGTCCACAGCGAGCAGTAACCGAGATCGCCGCGTCGGATCCCCTCTGTCGGGTTCGGTTCCCCGACAGTGGACAAAGAGGGTCCCGTCAGCATCCAGCGGTGACCGAACGGGTCGATGATCGACCCGGTCCGTGATCCGTACCCTTCGTACGGTTCGCGCTGCACGGTTGCACCACCGTCGGCTGCCCGGCGCACCGCGACATCGGTGTCGGATACCGGCAACATCAGCGAGACCGAGATCGATTGTGGCGCAGGGGCCTTGAGCCCGAGCTCGGCGAACTCGCCGGCAAGGTAGATGACCCCGCCGCCGATCATGAGCTCGGCGTGGCCGATCTTCCCGTCGTCCATCACGATCGGCTCACCACGCAGCTGCGCACCGAGATGCTCGACGTACCACTCGATCGCTGCGCCGGGATCGGCGACTGTGAGATAGGGCAGCGCGCCGGGGCGCTCGACAACCGAGGGCGTTGCGGAAGTGCGAGATTCGGCGGCATCGACAGGTTCGGGCAAAACATCTGCGGACATGGTCACTCCTTCGGGTAGGTCCAGTCCCCGTTCGAGCCGCGTTCGCAGCCGGCGCGCGAAGGCGGGGTCGGGCGCGACCGGAACATCGTCTGCGGCCAGTGCGGTGAACGGGTCGAGGTCTGGGTTCATGACCGGCCTCCTCTCGGTCGCAGCGACGTGGGACTGGGATCGTTGGTGTCGGGATAGGCCGTGCGGAAGGCCCGCTTGGCCCGGGTGAGCAGCGCCTCGGTGGCCGCGACGGTGCGACCCAACAGCTCCGCGCATTGACCGACGGTGCAGTCGTCGACGTATCGCAGGGTGAGCACTGCCCGGTGCGTGGTCGACAACTGGGCAAGGGTGTACTCGGCCACCAACCGGTCCAGGTGGACGTCCCATTCGTCGTCGGCCGGATCGTCGCGCACCTCGTCGACGGGTGTAGGGGTGCGTTGCATGCGACGCCAGTGGTCTGCCAGTTTGTGTCTGGCGATGCCGATGAGCCATGGAATGGACGGTTCGGGAGCGTCCACACCACGTGCGCTGTCCATCGCGGCCAGAAACGTCTCCGACGCGAGATCTTCGGCCACACTGGTGTCCCGTGTTCGCCGCAGCAGGTACCCGTACACGGCCGGCAGCGCCTCGTCGTACAGGTCGAGCAGAGTCCGCCCGGCCGACGGTGGTCCACCGTCCGCCCGATTCGACGTGCTCCCCGCTGTGCCGCTCACATCCTCATAGTCGTCCCGGCGGGGCGTTATCCGACGGCCTCTGGCGAAACTTTTTTACGACGGCGCCAGGAGCGAGAGCGTGGTGCCCTCCTCGAGCACGAGATATCCGTCGACGATGGCGGCTTGCCCACCGACTATCGACCGCTGCCAGGCAACGGATCCGTCGCCGATGTTGAACGCGGTGAGCTCACCCGCGTTGCCGAACACCGCGGTGTCCTCGCCCTGGCCGACGCACGTGAGGTAGTCGATGTTGGTACCGGGCTGTCCCGGCTCGGGGCGCGGGACCTCGCCCACCTTCTCCCCGGTCCGCAGGTCGAGGATCGACCGACTTCCGTCCTTGCGGGCGAAAGCGACCACGGAGCCGCACGGCCGCGAGGCCACCTTCGACAGCTCGGGATCGGTGACCTGCCACAGTTTGTCCTTCTGAGCGGGGTCGAAAACCGAGTAGGCGCCCTGGGTCTGCATGACCTGTCCCGGGCCGGACCCGGTGGTCACAGCCAGGACTGCCGGTCCCGACACCAGCTGTTGTCCCTCGTTCACGGAGGTCCGGGTGCCGCCACGCGTATAGAACTCGACGCGAGGGGATCCGGCATCGGTGAACTGCAGGGCCACACCGGTGGGATAGATGCGCAGATCGCACGACGCGCAACCGAACTTGTCGGCCCCTGTCGCCGGATCGATGACGTGCTTGGAACCGTCCGACGCGCTGATCACCACGAGTTCGCCGTCGACCTCTGTCTTCGCCGCCGCCGCAAAAGAACGGGCCCAGAGCTGTGTGCCGTCGGGCTTGTTACGGGTGACCTGATAGCCGGACCCGTTGACTCGGAGGAAGTCCGGCCCCACACCTGTTACCGACTGAGTGTCGTTGTCGGGCGAGAAATCCCGCAGTTGGCCGGTTGCCAGGTCTGCGAGATAGAACCCGTCTGGCTGGTCCGCCAGATTCAGGGCGCATCCCACCTCGCCGCTGCCGTTGATCGCGCAAGAACCCAGCCCGGCGTCGATCGGCGTATCCCACAACTGTTCACCGGTGCGGTGGTCGATTGCCGAATATGTGTTGCCGAGCCCCGACGGATAGGCCACCAACCAGACGTCACCGAATGTGCCCACCACTTCCGGGGTGTCGCCCTCACCGTAGGTCTGCATGCTGGTGAGGTCCAGGCTCCACCGCTCTTCTGGTGAGTTCGGGTACGGACGGAGCTGACCGTTGCCGTACGCCGTGGCGTCAGCGGTCGGGTTGACGGAGAACACCAGACCGACGGACACAACCATCGCGACGGACAGCAGGAACACAACGGATCCGATTCCGGGCATGGATCGGCGTGTGGGCATGTCGTCCATCCAATCACGACACCCATACCGACCAGGGTGAACATCGGCCCACGACACACCCTTTAACCTGGACACATGCCCAACAATGCGATCGGTCGCCTCCTGGGTGACGCGATGACGGTGCCGCTACGCGTGGGTGGGATGCTCCGGGGTCGTGTGCAACCCGAGGCCGGCGCTCTGAACGGGCTCGCGGGCGTGCCGAATCCCGCCGCGGCCGACACTGCGCACGAACGCAAGGTCGCCTACAACTTCTTCTCCGGTATCCCGTACGAACTCCGAAATCCGGGCGGTCACCTTCCCGGTGCGAACGACTGGGACAAGCCGCTGAGCCGCGACCACCCGAATCCGGTGGTCCTGGTCCATGGCACCGGCGGTGGGGCGCAGACCAATTGGGGTACCTACGTGCCGCTGTTGCTCAACGAGGGTTTCTCCGTGTTCTCGCTGACCTACGGCGCGATCAAGGGTGTGCCGTGGCCGCTGTCGGCAATCGGCGGAATGGCGAGAATGGAGGACAGTGCAGCCGAGTTCGGGGAGTTCGTGGACAAGATCCTCGATGCCACCGGCGCCGACAAGGTCGATGTCGTCGGGCATTCACAGGGGACGCTGATGCCCAGCTATTGGGCGAAGTTCCTCGGCGGACACCACAAGATCCGCAAGTACGTGTCCATCGCCCCGTTGTGGCAGGGTACGTCCGCCTTCCAAGGTGTGCTGCAACGAATCAATCTGCCGCTCGGCCTGGATCCGACCAAGGTTCTGCCCTGCTATTCGGCGCCGCAGATGATGGCAGGCTCAGACTTCATCTCGAAGATCAACGCTGACGGCGGACCCTATCTACCCGGTATCGACTACATCAACATCTCCACGAAGTACGACGAGTTCGTGGTGCCGTACAGCAGCGGCCAGCTTCCTGGCGGTGACGACAGGTCGGTCACGAACATCGTTGTGCAAGAGAACTGTTCACATGATTACAGTGATCACCTTGCGATCTGCGGCTCGCAGCGGGCGGCGCTGTACGTCCTCAATTCGCTCGACGATCAAAGGGACGCGCGAGACGTTCCGTGTATGTTCGTGCCACCCTTCTTCGGATCTTGACAGACACCGGAGTTGATCACCCGGCCAGCGATCTGCGGTAGTCGCGCGGGCTCATTCCACGAACGCGTTTGAACGCGGCGCTCAGCGCAAACGCGCTGCCATATCCGACCTCTCGGGCAACCGCCTCGAGAGTGTGGTCGCCCGATGCCAGTAGATCGGCCGCCATGGACAGTCGCCACGTCGTCAGGTAGGTCATCGGTGGTTCCCCGACGAGGTCGTTGAACCGCCGTGCGAGTGCCGCGCGGGATACAGCGCATCGGCGGGCCAGGTCGGACACCGTCCAGGGATGCTCCGGATTGTGGTGGATCAAGGAGAGCGCTTGGCCCACCACGGGATCCGATTCCGCCGCAATCCACGTCGGTCCCGCCGATTCAGGCCTCGAGAACCATGCTCGCAGGGTGTCGATGAGCAGGAGGTCGAGGAGGCGGTCCAGCATCACTTCTTGGCCCGGCGCTCGCCGCGTCATCTCGGCGGCGAGAAGCGCCGTCAGCGCGGCGTTGCCCTGCACCGTGATCAGCCGGGGGAGTGCGGCAAGTAGTCGAGCCGAGACCTCGCCCGTCGCGCCGTAAGTCCCCACGAGTGACACCGAATCGCCGGTGGCGTCATTGCCCCATGTGCGCACACCGAGATTCATCTCGTCGACCAGATCGGTACCGTCGGCGCGGACGCATCGCTGACCCGGTTGGATGAACGCGGCCGGCGGCGCCTCCACGTCGCCGTAGACGTACGGGTCGGGGCCGCGGAGGACCGCGACATCGCCCGGGTACATCGACGTGGTCTCGCCATCGTCGAATCGCACCGCGGCGGTACCGCTGACCGCCACCACCACGGTCAAAGGCGCTTCGTCTTCGATTCGCACCGACCATGGCGGTGTCATCACCACCCGCAACAGAAAGGCATTGGCGGCGCGAGGCCCGTTGAGCACACTTCCGAGCGCATCCATTGGACGATTACACATGAAAGTGAGCGTTCAAGCCATGGAAATGCTCAACGTCGGGGGCTGTACTCAGATGTATGACAACTACAACGCACAGCCAACGTCCAGTTCTCGTCGTCGGCGCCACCGGCAAGACCGGTCGTCGGGTGGCCGGCCTCCTCGCCGGCCTCGGAGTACCGACCCGACTGGCGAGCCGCTCCGGCGCGACCAGATTCGACTGGACCGATCGCACGACTTGGAGGCCGGCACTCGATGGCGCCGGTGCCGTGTACATCACCTACCAGCCGGACCTCATCGTCGAACGTTCTGCAGATGATCTCAGGGTGTTTGTCGAGGTCGCACGAGATGCGAACGTCGACAAGCTGGTCCTGCTGTCGGGCCGTGGAGAGCCCGAGGCACGCGTATGCGAAGAGATCGTGCTGCACTCGGGAATGGCGTCAACGGTGTTGCGCTGCAGCTGGTTCGCACAGAACTTCTCCGAATCATTTCTGGCGGACGGGGTGCGTGAAGGAGCGGTGGTGCTGCCTGTGGACGCAGTCCGGGAGCCGTTCATCGATGCCGACGACATTGCCGACGCTGCGGTGACGGTGCTGACGAGGTCAGGTCACGACGGGAGAGTGTACGAGTTGACCGGCCCCAGGCTCCTGACTTTCGCCGAGGCCACTGCCCACATCGCTGCGGCCGTGAATCGTGAGATCGGTTATGTGACAGCGTCTCTGGAAGATTACCGGGCGGGAATGGCAGAAGCTGGTGTGCCCGACGACTACGCCGACATGGTCATCTCGTTGTTCGGGACCCTCTTCGATGGGAGGAATGCAACCACCACTGACGGAGTGCGTGAACTGCTGGGCCGCGCGCCCACGGATTTTGCCGACTTCATCGAGAAGTCGTTTGCCGAGGGTGCCTGGTTCGACGGAGCTCAGGCATGACGGCGTTACGCGAGTCGCTTCTCATCGCAGCGGTCCTGGCCGTCGGTCTGATCGCAGGACTGTTCTGCGCCTTCGCTTACGCGGTGATGCCAGGACTGGCTCAGACAGACGATCGGGTCTTCGTCTCCTCGATGCAACGCATCAACGTGGTGATCGTCAATCCACTGTTCCTGCTCCTCTTCTTCGGCGGTCTGGCGTTCACCGCCGCGGCAGCAGTGTTCTACCGCAGTGAGCCGATCTTCTGGTGGATCGTCGCCGGGGCGGTGACTTACGTGGTCGGGTTGCTGATCACGATGGTGTTCAACATCCCCCTGAACAACGACTTGGCCGCCCTCGGTGGACCTTCGAGCATCGCCGATCCGGCAGCAGCCAGAGCGGCCTTCGAAAACGCTTGGGTGCGTTGGAATCTCATTCGCGCGGTGGTGCACACGGTGGCGTTCGCCGTCATCCTCGTCGGACTGGTCACCAGGTGAGGTTTGGCCCGCTTGTCGTCGTGCCGTCCCGCGTCCACGCCTCCGGGCCGTGGATCAGGTATGGGCCTCGGACTCGGAAGGTGCACTGACCTGGTCCAGGTAGCTCGCTCCCCAATCGTTGAGTGCGCGGACCATCGGCGACAGGGTCTCGCCGAGCGGAGTCAGCGAATATTCGACCTTGGGGGGCACCTGGGAGTACACGGTGCGCAGCACGATGCCGTCGGCCTCCAACTCGCGAAGTTGCCGGGCGAGCACGCGAGGGGTGACTGCACCGACGGCCCTTCCCAATTCGCCGAATCGTAGAGTGCCCTCGGTCAGGTGCTTGACGATGGTCATCTTCCACGACCCGCCCAGAACGGCGACGGCCACTTCGACGGGGCAGACCTCCGCTGCCTTCCTGATCGCTTCACGCATAACACTATCCATTCAGTCCCTATGGACAAGATTGTGCGTACTGTTCGCTACGCACCTTTGGCTGCACACTAGGTCCGTGGCAGAGAACAACGCAACCAAAGTTCTGTGGGTCTACGGACATCCCGAGTCCGACTCGCTGAATCATCAGCTGATGGAAACCGCGTCTCGGAACCTGCGCTGCCGTGGGGAGGTCACCGTGGTCGACCTGTACGAGCTCGGCTGGAATCCGGTCCTGAATTCGCCAGAGCTCTCCGGGACCGGTGGCCCAGCGCCCGAAGTGGTTGCGCAGCAGCACCTCCTGCGCGAGTGTGATCTGCTCATCATCCAGTTCCCACTCTGGTGGCATGGAATGCCCGCCATCGTCAAGGGCTGGTTCGACCGCGTTTTCTCCCACGGTTTCGCGTACGGGATCAAACACCCCGAGACTGGTCGAACGTTGAAGTACGGAGACGGAGGACTGGCCGGGCGCAGAGCGCTCACGATCGTCACCGCCGGTGATCGGCAATCGTCCTTCGACCCTCGAGGGATCAACGGCGACATCGAATTGCTGTTGTTCCCGTTGCTTCACGGAACTCTGTGGTACTCAGGCATATCCGCGTTGAGGCCTCACCTCATCGCCGGAACGGACGTACCCGGCTGGGGTGGCGCCGACGACGAGTGCCGGCGGTTGCTCAACCGACTCGACACCGTCTTCGACGAAGAGCCGATTCGCTACCGGGCGTTGGAGTCTGGCGACTACTGCCCTGACAGGACACTGGCACCCGAGCATGTGTGGGAGTCCGAGGGACTCGCCATGCACATCCGTGCCGATTGAGTCCGTCGGCATGGAGCCTCAGCTGGACGATGGTGCCGATGCCGAGATCTTCTCCACCGCACGCACAACCGCATCGGGTTCATCAAGGGATACGAACGTTCTGGCGTCCCGCACCTCGGTGAACGTCGCGTTCGGGAACTGCGCGGCGAGCCGCCGCCCGAGCGCTGGTTTGAAGCACTTGTCCTTCATGCCCCACACGACGGACACCGGCTTGTCGAATGTGCCGAGGCGGCGCGTCACCTGGTCGAGTTCGGCAGGCTTGATCGTGCGCGCCAACGCGGCCAGATCGGTTCGCACCGCGTCGGATTCGCGCGCCGGTGTCAGCCACGACCTGGTCAATTCCGGGTCGGGGCGGGTCGCAAGGAGCCCGAATCCGATGGCGGAGTGGCGTATCGCAGTCGCCGAGAGTGCAACGGCGAAAGGTTTGAGGATCGGCTTGAACCTGCCGAGGGCAAAAAGTGCATTGAACGGGAACGGCGGGAACGTGTCGAAGGCATCGCAATTTGTCAGTACGAGCCTGCCGACGAACTCGGGATGTGCGTCGATCGCGAACTGGCACAGCGCTCCACCGGTGTCGTTGCCGACAAGAGTGACGTCGTCGAGACGGAGGGCGGCAGCGAAGTCCCGGATCATCGTTGCGAGTCCGCGCGGGGACAGGTCGGCGGTGGGGCCTGCAGGTATCTGTTGGGAACCCAGCGGCAGTGTCGGCATGAGGCAGCGGTATCCCCGCGCCGCGAGCGAGTCGGCGGCCGTATCCCAGAGGCGGCCGTCGACCAGCGCGCCATGAACGAACAGCACCGGGGGGTGGGGTGAATCCACCGGACCGACGGCCCGGTATTCGAGTGTGCCGTGATTCAGCTCGATGGTCTCCATGGCGGTACCCTTCTGTGGCTATTTACGTACACCTAGCATGGAAGTTACATACAAGCTGCATGGAAGTGAATCGTCGTACTCAAGCCGAGCGCACCGCCGCGACGCGGGCTGCGCTGATCGCTGCCGGGCGCACCCTGTTCGCCGAGCACGGATTCAGCGGGGTCGGCACGCAGGCGATCGTCGCCCAGGCCGGCGTCACCCGAGGTGCGCTCTATCACCAGTTCGCAGACAAGGACGAATTGTTCGTCGCGGTCTTCGAGCAGGTGGAGGAAGAGGTGATGGGCAAGGTCACCGAGGCCGTCGTCGCGGCTGGGGTCGATGGCCCACTCGAGGCGATGGAGGTGGGCGTCCGGGAATGGTTGGAATTGTGCGCCGACCCCGAGGTGCACCGGATCATCCTGCTCGAGGCCCCGGTGGTGCTCGGCTGGGAAGCGTGGCGTGAGGCAGGCGCCCGCTACGCGATGGGACTGATCGAGTCGCTGATCGAACAGGCGATCGCCGATGGCACTGCGCCGGCGCAACCGGTACGGCCTCTCGCACATGCGATGATCGGCGCAGTGGACGAGGCGGCGATGTATGTCGCGAGGTCTGCCGAGCCCGAGAAAGCCCGAGTCGAGATGCTCGATGTCGCCCGTAGACTGATTCGCGCCATCACGATCGAATGAGCGAACGCGTTCGCTGACGGCGTATCCCCAGCGCAAACACCCTTGCAAGCTGGGACGTTGACCATTTGTGACCCCCGATCAAGGGGTGCCATCCGAGGGCTCGGCGACACATCTGCGGTGCCGGTGACCTGCGGCCATTACAGTGGGAGCAAGGCTGTTGCAGGTGAGCTATCGGTTCATCGTCGACACTGCCAACCCTGGGAAGACCGGAGCCTGTCGACCAGACACACTGGGAGACGAAGCCGAAGGCCGAGCTCGACCCATAGAAACGTAAGGGAGAACAATGTTCGAACGGTTCACCGACCGCGCTCGCCGGGTTGTCGTCCTGGCCCAAGAAGAAGCGCGGATGCTCAATCACAACTACATCGGCACCGAGCACATCCTGCTGGGTCTGATCCACGAGGGTGAAGGCGTCGCCGCCAAGTCGCTCGAGTCGCTGGGTATCTCCCTCGAAGGCGTCCGCAGCCAGGTCGAGGAGATAATCGGCCAGGGCCAGCAGGCTCCTTCGGGCCACATCCCCTTCACCCCGCGCGCCAAGAAGGTCCTCGAGCTGTCGCTGCGCGAAGCGCTGCAGCTCGGCCACAACTACATCGGCACCGAGCACATCCTGCTCGGCCTCATCCGCGAGGGTGAAGGCGTTGCCGCCCAGGTTCTGGTCAAGCTCGGCGCCGACCTCAACAGGGTCCGTCAGCAGGTCATCCAGCTGCTGTCGGGCTACCAGGGCAAGGAGCCGCAGGAAGCGGGCACCGGTGGCCGCAGCACCGAGGCGGGCACACCGTCCACCTCCCTGGTGCTCGACCAGTTCGGCCGCAACCTGACCGCCGCTGCCGCCGAGGCCAAACTCGACCCGGTGATCGGGCGCGAGAAGGAAATCGAGCGCGTGATGCAGGTGCTCAGCCGCCGCACCAAGAACAACCCGGTGCTCATCGGCGAGCCCGGTGTCGGTAAGACCGCCGTCGTCGAGGGCCTGGCACAGGCCATCGTCAACGGCAACGTCCCCGAGACCCTCAAGGACAAGCAGCTCTACACCCTCGACCTCGGGTCGCTGGTTGCCGGCAGCCGGTACCGCGGTGACTTCGAAGAGCGACTGAAGAAGGTCCTCAAGGAGATCAACACCCGCGGCGACATCATCCTGTTCATCGACGAGCTGCACACGCTCGTCGGCGCGGGCGCCGCCGAAGGTGCCATCGACGCGGCCAGCATCCTCAAGCCCAAGCTGGCTCGCGGTGAGCTGCAGACGATCGGTGCCACCACCCTCGACGAGTACCGCAAGTACATCGAGAAGGATGCCGCCCTCGAACGCCGCTTCCAGCCGGTGCAGGTCGGCGAGCCCAGCGTGGAGCACACCATCCAGATCCTCAAGGGTCTGCGTGACCGCTACGAGTCGCACCACCGCGTCTCGATCACCGACGGTGCGTTAGTCGCCGCCGCCACCCTGGCCGACCGGTACATCAACGACCGCTTCCTGCCGGACAAGGCGATCGACCTGATCGACGAGGCCGGCGCCCGGATGCGCATCCGCCGGATGACCGCACCGCCAGACCTGCGCGACTTCGACGACAGGATCGCCGACGCCCGCAAGGAGAAGGAATCTGCGATCGATGCGCAGGACTTCGAGAAGGCGGCAAGTCTGCGCGACAAGGAGAAGCAGCTCGTCACCGAGCGCGCCGAGCGTGAAAAGCAGTGGCGCAGTGGCGACATGGACATCGTTGCCGAGGTCGATGACAACGAGATCGCCGAGGTTCTCGGCAACTGGACCGGCATCCCCGTGTTCAAGCTGACCGAGGAAGAGACCACCCGTCTGCTGCGGATGGAAGATGAGCTGCACAAGCGGATCATCGGCCAGACCGAGGCGGTCAAGGCGGTGTCCAAGGCGATCCGGCGTACCCGCGCCGGTCTGAAGGACCCCAAGCGCCCGTCCGGTTCGTTCATCTTCGCCGGCCCGTCCGGTGTCGGTAAGACCGAGCTGTCCAAGGCGCTGGCCAACTTCCTGTTCGGCGAAGACGACGCGCTCATCCAGATCGACATGGGCGAGTTCCACGACCGCTTCACCGCGTCGCGGCTCTTCGGTGCTCCCCCCGGTTACGTCGGCTACGAAGAGGGCGGCCAGCTCACCGAGAAGGTGCGCCGCAAGCCGTTCTCGGTTGTGCTGTTCGACGAGATCGAGAAGGCTCACCAGGAGATCTACAACACGCTCCTGCAGGTCCTCGAGGACGGCCGCCTCACCGACGGTCAGGGTCGTACGGTCGACTTCAAGAACACCGTGCTGATCTTCACCTCGAACCTCGGTACCGGCGACATCTCCAAGGCCGTGGGTCTGGGCTTCTCGCAGTCGAATGCGGAAGGCTCGAACTACGAGCGGATGAAGCAGAAGGTCAACGACGAGCTCAAGAAGCACTTCCGGCCTGAGTTCCTCAACCGTATCGACGACGTCATCGTGTTCCACCAGCTCACCCGCGACGAGATCATCAAGATGGTCGACCTGATGATCGCCCGCGTGGAAACCCAGCTGCGGAACAAGGACATGGCACTGGAGCTGACCGAGAAGGCCAAGAGCCTGCTCGCCAAGCGTGGATTCGATCCCGTGCTGGGTGCCCGTCCGCTGCGTCGCACGATCCAGCGCGAGATCGAGGACCAGCTCTCGGAGAAGATCCTGTTCAACGAGATCGGTGCCGGCGAGATCGTCCTGGTCGACGTGGAGAACTGGGACGGCGAAGGCGAAGGCGAAGACGCCAAGTTCACCTTCGTCGGATCGAAGAAGCCGATCGCTCTGCCGGACACCCCGGTCGAGCTCGCCAAGACCGGTGAGTCCACCGACAGCTAGTCACGACAGCCAAAAGGGGCGCAACCACGAAAGTGGTTGCGCCCCTTTTGTTGCTCGTACGCGGCAGCCAACCCTTCATCGTGCCGATACCGCCGTTGAGCGGGCCCATACTGCCGTTGATCGTGCCGATACCGCCGTTGATCGTGCCCTTGTTCGGATCGAGCGGGCTTCGGCACACGATCGACGAGATCTAAGACCCGCTCGATGGGTATTTTTCGGCACGGTCAACGGGATTATCGGCCCGGTGAGCGGACTTTTCGGCACGGTCAACGGGATTATCGGCCCGGTGAGCGGACTTTTCGGCACGGTCAAGGGGATTATCGGCCCGGTGGGTTTGTGGGTCAGTCCCTGATCTCGGGTTCCTGATCGCGGCCGGCGAGCAGCAGCGTGATGGTGAGTTCCAGACGGTTGGTGACGTCGGTTGCGGACGCGCGGCGCGTCAGCCACTGCACCAGATTCGACATCCACACGTCGGACACCACGCGGGCGATCTTCAGATCCAGGTCGGTCGGCTCACCTTCGACCATCGCGTTGGCCAGCAGGCGGTCGATGATGTTCGCGACCTTGTCGACTTCGGCCGATGCCGAGGCGTCCGCGAACATGAACGCCCGCGTCATCGCCTCGGTGAGCAATGGATCGCGCTGCATTGCCATGGTGATCATGTCGAGCACGTGCCGCAGGCGTTCGAGTGACGTGGTGCCACGGAGGCGCGACTTGTCCGCGCGACTCTCGACTGCCTCGAACTCGCGGGCGAGCGCGGTCACCAGCAGGTGCACCTTGGAGGGGAAGTAGCGGTAGAGAGTTCCCACGGCCACATCGGCACGGTCGGCAACAGCTCGCATCTGCACGGCGTCGTAGCCGCCCTTGGAGGCCAGGGCCAGCGTGGCGTCGAGGATGCGTCGACGTCGCTCGCGTTGTGCATTCGACCCGAGGTCGACCTCCGAGCCGACGGCGGCATTACTCGCCGGGGTTCCGGTCGGGATCGGGCTTGCCATCGAGGTCCCACTTTCGTTCAGGTCGACTTCTCGCGTCGGTCGGTCATGTAGGTCATCTGGCAACGACACCTTTGCGATGTCGAAACCGACCATGTACACGGTAATCGCTCATGCCGGAAAAGCGACTTCTCCGACTTTGCGACACGGGCCCCTTCATTCTGCCCCCTGGGACGTGCAATATTAGAACAGGTTCTACTACGCACCGACAATCCCGAGCAGGCAGGATCCGATCTCCGTGACCATTGCTTCCACCCCAGAACATACCGCCGTCGCCGACGCAATTGGTCAATGGTCCAAAAAGGTGTCGGTCATCACCTCGGTCCGGCGTGGCGACGCCGAGGAAAACAGCGCCGGTGAACCCTGGCCTGCGCTGTTCCCGGACTTGGCCGAGCTCGGTGTATTCGGCGCTGCAGTCCCCGAGCACTGCGGCGGTATGGATGCCCAGTTCGCCGACCTCGCCGTGATGCTCGAACAGACGGGTTACGACCTGGTGCCCGGACCTGTCGCCGCGACCGCCGTCAGTGCCCTGTTGTCGGCCGTGTCCGGGGCTCCAAACGAGAACGCGTTACTCGCGCAGCTCATCGCCGGTGAGGTGGGCGTCGCGGTGGCCACGTCGGTGCTGTCCGGCGGCCAGGCGCCCACCGCCCACGAACCCCGTCGCGGCGTCCTGTCGGCGAGCGGCGAGCTCGGGTTGGTCGCCGGATACGTCCCCGGGTCGGCCTTGCTGGCGCCGATCGACATCGCGGGAAGTCACCGCTGGGTGCTGCTCGAACCAGGAACCGAGGGCATCTTTGCCGATTCGGTTGACGCGCTGGACTTCTCGATGGAGCTGGCGAAGGTGCGATTGGACGAGGTGGTGATCCCCACGCACGACGTGCTCCACCTCTCGGACACGTATGTGCGCGCGACCCTCATCGCAGCCATCGCCGCCCAGGCCTCAGGCGTCGCACGTTGGACTCTCGACACCGCGGTCGAGTACGCCAAGGTGCGCGAGCAGTTCGGCGCACCGATCGGCAGCTTTCAGGCGGTCAAACACATCTGTGCCGAGATGCTCTGCCGCAGCGAGCAGGTCAGTGCGGCCGCCTGGGATCTGGCCGGGGCGATCGACGACCTCACCGAAGCCGAGGGCAGCGAGCGGACGAACGCCGCACAGCAGGTGGAGATCAGTGCGGCCGTGGCCGCGGCGACGGTTGCCGATCTCACCGTCGGCAACGCCAAGGACTGCATCCAGATCCTCGGTGGCATCGGGTTCACCTTCGAGCACGACGCGCATCTGTACCTGCGCAGGGCTCTGGCGTGGCAGGCGCAGCTGGGTGGCGCGGCCACCTGGCGCGCGCGGGTGGCCGAGTTGAATCGGCAAGGTGTCCGCCGGGTGCACCGGCTGGACCTCGGTGATGCCGAGAAACGCCGGGCGCAGGTCCGCGCCGACGTCGACTCCATCGCTGCCTCCGACGACCAGCGGCATGCGCTTGCCGAATCGGGGTACCTCACGCCGCATTGGCCGGAGCCGTATGGACTGGCCGCAGAACCGGCACAGCAGGTGCTGATCGATCAAGAACTCGACCGCGCCGGCGTTCGCCGCCCAGACCTCGTGATTGCGGGATGGGCGATCCCGACCATCCTCCAGTACGGCACCGACGAGCAGCGTGAGCGATTCGTCCGCGCCACCCTCGACGGCGAGATCGTCTGGTGCCAGTTGTTCTCCGAGCCCGGCGCGGGTTCGGACCTCGCAGCTCTGCGCACGAAGGCCACCAAGGTCGACGGTGGCTGGAAACTTCAGGGACAGAAGGTCTGGACCTCCCACGCACACACCGCCGACTGGGCCATCTGCCTGGCACGTACCGACCCCGATGCGCCAAAACACAGAGGCATCACCTACTTTCTCGTCGACATGAAGTCCGAGGGCATCGAGACCCGACCGCTCCGAGAGATCACCGGGCGAGCGCTGTTCAACGAGGTGTTCCTCGACGACGTGTTCGTGCCCGACGACTGTGTGGTCGGCGAACTGAACAACGGATGGCGGCTGGCCCGCACCACGCTCGCCAACGAGCGGGTTGCGATGGGCGGTTCGGCCCTCGGCAAGGAGATGGAGGCGCTGCTCGCGCAGATCGAGGGGCGCCCGCTCGACGCTGTCGAGAGTGCCGAACTGGGCGAACTGATCGTGCAGGCCCAACTCGGGCAGGTTCTCGATCTACGCGCGGTCCTCGGGTCGATCAACGGCACCGACCCGGGAGCCGCCTCGAGCGTGCGCAAGCTGATCGGTGTCCGGCACCGGCAGGCGGTGCCGGAGTTCGGTCAGCGACTGCGGGGGCTGGACGGTCTGGAGTACTCGGAGATGGCCGACGAGTTCCTGCTCAACCGGTGCCTGTCGATCGCAGGCGGCACCACACAGATCCTTGCGACCGCGGCCGCCGAACGCCTGCTGGGACTGCCGCGCTGAGGGCCGGACCGGGTGTCGACAACACGTAGCTGACGCGCGCCCGACTCTGATACAACTAGAACAGGTTCTAATTCACTGAAGAGGTGCAAAACGGTGGACTTCACGCTCGATTCGACAGCCCAGACTGTGAGCGATGTCATCGCCTCCGTGCTGGAAAGGCACGAGTCGGTGTGGGACGCCTCACTGTCCGACACCGGCGGCTTCGAGGGTTCGTTGTGGTCGGCCCTCGCCGACTCCGGACTCCTGGCCCTGCCGCTACCCGAGGCGCAGGGCGGTGACGCCGTCGCAGTCGGGGGACTGACCCCGGTACCGACCGCGCTCGGCCGCGCTGCCGCGATATCTCCCGCGATCGGAACGTTGCTGTCCGGACTGGCGCCACTGGTGCAACGTGCGCCCGACGTCGCGGCGGACCTCGGCGCCAAGGTGCAGGCGGGCGGCTGGCTCGCAGCCGCGATCAACGAACCCGGCGCCCCGATGACCTCCACCCCGCACACCGCCGTTTCTGGCGGCAAGCTCTCGGGCGTCAAGACCGGTGTGCTGCACGCCGAAGGCGCCACCGCACTCCTCGTCGCCGCAGACGCGGGCGTTGTGGTCGTGTCACCCGGGGACGACGGCGTGAAAATCAACCGCACCACGTCGTCGTCGGGCTGGGGTGAGTACACGGTCGAGTTCTCGGATGTGCCGGCCGACATCATGATCGCTGGCGACCCGGTGTGGCTCACTCAGCATCACGCCCTGGGAATCGCGGCCTATGCGGACGGGCTGATAGCCGGCGCGATGAAGCTGACCGCCACCCACGTGTCCGAGCGCATTCAGTTCGAGAAGCCGATCGGGACGTTCCAGGCCGTTCAGCAACAGCTCGCGGACATCTATGTGGTGGCCCGATCGATGACCCTGGCCACCACGTCGGCGGGATGGCGTCTGAGTGAAGGTCTCGACGCCGGAACGGACCTGGCCCTGTCCGGATACTGGCTGGCACAGGAGATCCCGGCAGCCATGCGCACCATGATCCATCTGCACGGCGGTGTCGGTGTCGACCTGACCTACCCGTTGCACCGCTACTTTTCCCTGGCCAAAGACCTTGCCCGCCTGGTCGGTGGGCCCACCGACCGACTCGACGCACTCGCCGAGCAGGTCGAGGCAGGAGCGTGACAATGTTCATCGATCTCACCCCCGAGCAGCGCGCGCTGAAGATGGAACTGCGCGAGTACTTCTCGAACCTCATTCCGCCCGAGGATGCGGTCACCATGCTCACCGAACGGCACGGACCCACCTACCGCAAGGTGATCCGGCAGATGGGCAAAGACGGGTGGCTCGGCGTCGGCTGGCCAAAGGAGTACGGCGGCAGGGGCTTCGGTCAGATCGAACAACAGATCTTCGTCAACGAGGCCGCTCGGGCGGACGTGCCGTTGCCTGCGGTCACCTTGCAGACCGTCGGTCCGACGCTGCAGGTGTACGGGACCGACGAGCAGAAGCAACGTTTTCTCCCCGACATCCTGGCCGGTGAGGTGCACTTCGCCATCGGCTACACCGAACCCGACGCCGGTACCGACCTGGCGTCGCTCAAGACCACAGCGGTACTGCAAGGTGACGAGTACGTCATCAACGGCCAGAAGATCTTCACCACCGGCGGGCACGACGCCGACTACGTGTGGCTGGCATGCCGGACCGACAAAGATGCTCCCAAACACAAGGGCATCTCGATGATCATCGTCGACACCAAGGATCCCGGCTACAGCTGGACCCCGATCATCACCGCCGACCACGCCCACCACGTGAACGCCACGTACTACTCCGATGTGCGCGCACCCGCGAGCATGGTGGTCGGCGAGGTGAACGGCGGCTGGCGACTGATCACCACTCAGCTGAACCACGAACGGGTCATGCTGGGGCCGGCCGGACGGCTCGACGGTCTGCTGGCCCGCATCACCGACTGGGCCGGTCGGCCAGGGCCCGATGGCACGGTTCCCGGCAAACACACCGACGTCAAGCGGGCGTTGGCCGAGCTCCACGCCTACTACCGGATCAACGAACTGCTCAACTGGCAGGTCGCCTCCGGCGGTGACTCGATCTCCATGGCCGACGCCGCAGCCACCAAAGTCTTTGCCACCGAACGACTCCAGCGGGTCCACCGCTTGATCGACGAAGTGCTCGGCCGGCACGGCGACTTCTCGGAGCCCGCGACCGCCGAACTCGCCGAGTGGTTCGACGTGCAGTCCAAGCGCAACGTCGTCATCACCTTCGGTGGCGGCGTGAACGAGGTGATGCGGGAGATGATCGCGACCGCGGGTCTCGGACTTCCGCGTGGAAAGCGTTGAACACGATGGCATCTGATGCAGCCGCGATCATCGCGGCCACCGACGCGGTCCGCGCTGCCGGTACCAGCGCGCCCATCTCGGGTCGCGATCCGATCAACACCCCGATGATCAACAACTGGACCGAGGCGCTCGGCGACACCAACCCCATCTACTCCGACGACGCCGCGGCCCGTGCGGCCGGCCACGACGGTGTCGTCGCGCCTCCGGCAATGGCCCAGGTGTGGACGATGCGGGGCTTGGGAGGCGTACGCGCCGGGGACGATCCACTCGGCCAGGTCACCGAGATACTCGACCAGGCAGGCTATTCGTCGGTGGTCGCGACCAACTGTGACTCGACCTATCACCGCTACACCAGTCCGGGTGAGCACGTCACCATCGAGGCTGCGCTGACCGACGTCGTCGGCCCCAAACAGACCGCGCTGGGTGAGGGTTGGTTCTTCACCACCAAGAACATCTGGAAGGTCGGCGACGAGGTGGTGGCCGAGATGGACTTCCGGATCCTCAAGTTCCGCCCCGCCGAGAAGTCGCCGTCAGCAGAGGCGCCGTCGCCCGAACAGGCTGCGGGCGAGGTCATCTCGTCTCTCGGTTCGAACACAGACGACTTCGAGCCGGCGAAGATGATGCGACCCACGCCATCCCTTGACACGCTGTTCTTCTGGGACGGCGTGCGTGCGCATGAACTCCGAATCCAGCAACGTGCCGACGGATCGCTGCAGCACCCACCGGTGCCCGCATTGTGGAAGCCGACGGGCGAGACCACCGACTACGTGGTGTCGTCGGGCCGGGGCACCGTCTACAGCTACGTGGTCCACCATGCACCGCAGGTGCCCGGACGACGCGTGCCGTTTGTGATCGCTCTCGTCGAACTCGACGAGGGGGTGCGGATGCTCGGAGAACTCCGGGGAGTCGACCCGGCGCAGGTCGAGGTGGGCTACCCGGTACAGGTGGAGTTCATCGACTTCCCGGCAGGTGAGGACGGAGACACCCAGGCATGGACGCTCTATGCCTGGCAGCCCGCGAAAGCAGGAGAACAGTCGTGAGTACACAAGTGGTACCGCCCGCCACGCCTCCCGACGTCAAGGAGGGGGACACGCTCCCCGAACTGACGATCGAGGCCACTCCGACCTTCGTGGTCTCGACCGCATTGGCCACCAGGGACTTTCAGGACGTGCACCACGATCGCGACCTCGCGCATCAGAAGGGGTCGAAGGACATCTTCGTGAACATCCTGACCGACACCGGTCTGGTGCAGCGATACATCACCGATTGGGCCGGTCAGCGAGCGCAGATCCGGTCGATCAAACTGCGCCTCGGCGTGCCCTGGTACGCCTACGACACCCTCACGCTGACCGGGACCGTCACCTCGGTCGCCGACGGTCTGGTGAATGTCGAGGTGGTCGGGACGGACAGTCTGGGAAAGCACATCACCTCGCAGGTATCACTGGTGATGGATCGCACCGTCGCCGGCGCGGTTGCGGAAACGAGCCGAGCGGGGGTTGCCGGATGAGCGGTCAATTGTCCGGCGCCGCAGCGATTGCCGGAATCGGCGCCACCGACTTCTCGAAGAACTCCGGTCGCAGCGAGTTGCGGCTCGCAGCCGAGGCGGTCACCGCGGCCATCGCCGACGCAGGTCTGGCACCCTCCGACGTCGATGGCCTGGTCTCGTTCACCATGGACACCAACACCGAGATCGCGGTCGCGCGTTCCGCCGGAATCGGCGAGCTGAAGTATTTCTCACGTATCCACTACGGCGGTGGTGCGGCTTGTTCCACGGTGCAGCAGGCAGCCATGGCCGTGGCCACCGGGGTCGCCGATGTCGTTGTCGCGTACCGGGCGTTCAACGAACGGTCGGGGATGCGGTTCGGGCAGGTGAATACCTCGCTGGTGGCCCAGGACAACTCCTCGGGCACCGACAACGCGTTCAGCTACCCGCACGGGTTGAGCACCCCTGCCGCCTTCGTCGCCATGGTCGCTCAGCGATACATGCACGAGTACGGCGCCACGAGTGAGGATTTCGGCCGGATCTCGGTGGTGGACCGTAAGCATGCAGCGGTCAATCCGAACGCGTTCTTCTATGGCAAGCCGATCACCCTCGAGGACCACCAGAACTCGCGGTACATCGCCGAGCCGCTCCATCTGCTCGACTGCTGCCAGGAATCCGACGGTGGCGTGGCGTTTGTCGTGGTCTCGGCCGAGCGGGCCAAGGACTTGCCGCATCCGCCGGCCGTCATCGCCGGTGCGGCATCAGGCAGTGGCAACGACCAATACATCATGACCAGCTACTACCGTGACGAGCTCGCCGGTCTTCCAGAGATGGGTCTGGTCGGCAGGCAGCTGTGGGAGCAGTCCGGACTCGGTCCGGACGACATGGATCTGGCGATCCTGTACGACCACTTCACGCCGTACACGTTGATGCAGCTCGAAGAACTGGGTTTCTGCGGCAGGGGAGACGCAAAGGACTTCGTCCGCGAACCCGGCGCGCTCGAAGTCGGCGGACGGTTGCCTCTCAACACCCACGGCGGCCAGCTCGGCGAGGCGTACATCCACGGGATGAACGGCATCGCCGAGGCCGTGCGGCAGCTTCGCGGAAAGTCGGTCAATCAGGTCCCCGGTGCCAGTAAGGTCGTCGTCACCGCCGGAACTGGCGTTCCCACAAGTGGTTTGGTACTCACAGCTTAGGAGTTGCGCGATGGGGTTCAATCTGGCGGATGTCTTCGAGACCGTGGCGGACGCGGTTCCGGACACGGTTGCGCTCACTTACGAGGGCGTCGACCACAGCTACCGACAGCTCGAGGTCGAATCGAACAAGGTGGCCCACATGCTCACCGCTGCCGGTATCGGCGCGGCCGAGCATGTCTCGTTGTTCCTCAAGAACAGCGTAGAACACGTGACCACCATTCTCGGGGTCATCAAGATCCGCGCCGTGCCGATCAACATCAACTACCGATACACACCGGCGGAGCTGCTCTACATCTTCGAGAACTCCGATTCGGTTGCGATCGTGGTCGAGGAAGCGGAGCACCAGGACAATCTCGCCACAATCGTCGGCCAGATCCCCACGTTGCGAACGATCTTCGTGATCGGCGAGATCACCGAACAGCTGTCGGTGGCCGCCGCGGACGCCGGCGTCGACGTTCGGCTGTTCGATCCGTCGGGTCAGTCGGACGAGCGTGACTTCGAGCCCAGGACCGGCGATGAGCTGTGGGTCCTCTACACGGGCGGAACAACGGGATACCCCAAAGGCGTCATGTGGCGACACGACGACTTCTTTCACAAGCCCCTGTCCGGCGGCAATCCCTACGAGGACAAACCCCGCAAGGACCTTGCCGAGATCGGCGCTGCAGCCAAGGAATTCCCCGGTCTGTCCTTCTTGATAGCGGCGCCACTCATGCACGGCGCAGCCCTCTACTCGCTGTTCACCTTCCTCACCTTGGGCGCCAGACTGGTGCTGATGCGTGCTTTCGATCCGGAGAAGGTCGTGCGGTCGATCGAGGCCGACAAGGTCAATGTGGTGCTGATCGTCGGGGACGGCATGGGTTCCCCCTTGGCCGACGCGATGCAGAAGCTCAAGGACGAGGTCGACATGTCGACGCTGTTCTCCATCACCTCCGGCGGTGCGATCTGGTCGGTGGGTGTGCGGGAGAAGATGCTGGCCGTCAAGCCGGACCTGTTGCTGCGCGACAACTTCGGAGCGTCGGAAACCGGCAACGACGGTGCCTTCGAAGTCCGCGAGGACGGCACGCTGGCGATGCCACCCACCTCGAAGATGACCGTGGTCGACGAGAAGCTCAACGTGATCGAACCCGGTACCGGAGACGTGGGCATGATCGCCCGCATCGGCAGGGTCCCGCTCGGCTATTACCGGGACGAGGAGAAGTCGGCACGTACGTTCCCGACACTGCCCGACGGGACGCGTCTGGCGGTGCTCGGCGACATGGGACAGGTGGAGGCCGACGGGACGATCGTGTTCCTGGGCCGCGGGTCGCAGTGCATCAACACCGGAGGCGAGAAGGTCTTCGCCGAGGAGGTGGAGGCGTGCCTCCACGCACACCCCTCGGTCGCAGACGCGCTGGTTGTTCCCGCACCCGATGAGCGGATGGGTCAGAAGGTGTCTGCGGTCGTCGCGATTCGTCCCGACGCTCCAGAGCCCGATCTCGACGAGATCCAGGCCCACTGCCGAACGATGCTCGCCGGGTACAAGATCCCGCGACTGCTGGTGGTGGTGGACGAGATCATGCGCACGCCGGCCGGCAAGGCGGACTACCGATGGGCCAAGCAGGCTGCGCTGGACGCGACGGGCACGCCGGTCTAGTCCTCAGCGGCCACGAGGGGCCCGGTGACCCGGGCCCGGTCAGTCGGTCGACGACTTGGCCGCAGGCGAGGCAGCAGGATGCTCGGTGGGCAATTCGCCCACTGTGGCGTCCTGCCCGCCCATCGCCTTCGGGGTGAAGATGGCCAACAGCACCGCACCGGCGATCCCGATCGAGCCGAGAACGATGCAGGCGGTGTTCATCGGTCCGACAAAGGCTTCTTTTGCACCCTCGGAGATCTGCGCCGCGAGTTCGGGCTGGCGCGGCGCGATGCCCTGAGCAACCTGCAGTGCTTCGGCGAGTGTGCGCGTGATGTGTTCGCCGATGGAACCGGCAACCGAGGTGGCCTGTTGCGCCTGTTCCGTCTGACCGGCCGCCTGCAATTGACTCGCGGCCTGGGTCAGCTGGTTCTGGGCCGAATCAGCGGTCGGCTGAACATCTTTGGTGTAGCCGGCGGCCAGTAGGCTGCCGGCGATGGCGATTCCGAGCGCCGAGCCCAGTTCTCGAGCGGTGTCGTTGACCGCTGAACCGACTCCCTGATTGTCGGCAGGGGTGTTCACCATGATCCCGGTGGTGGACGGTGCGGTGGCGATTCCCAGACCCGCCGCCATCACGATCAGCGACACCGCGATCGTCCAGTACTCGGTGTGATCGATGACGCCCAGCATGACGACGCCCACGCCCATGAAAAAGGTGCCGACGGCCAGGATGGCACGCAGATTGATCTTCACCGCAACCCAGTTGCCCAGCAACGAGAAGATCATCACGACCACCACGAGGGGGAACATCGCGACGGCCGACTTCAACGGGGAGTAGCCGAACACCAGTTGCAACCTCTGCAGCAGGACAAAGAACACACCGAAGGCGACCAGGAACTGGAGCATGATGCTGAAGGCGCCGGCTGAGAAGGCCCGGTTGCGGAACAGCGTGACGTCGAGCAGGGGCTGGGCCCGCCTCGTCTGGAGCATCCAGAAGACCCCGATCAGGGCGACACCGCCGACCAGCGCGGCGACGACAAGCGGGTTGACCCATCCGCGGTGTGGAGCCTCGATGAGACCGAACACGACAAGCGCGATGGCTGCCGCAGAGCTGATCGAGCCGATCAGATCAAAGCGTTTCGAGGTGGAGTCGCGAGATGTCGGGATGGTGCACGAGAGAACTGCGGTGGTTCCTGCTGCGACGGCGAACGCGATGAAGATCGAATGCCAGTCGAAGAACTCGAGCAATATCCCGGTGACAAAAAACCCGCCGATGGCCCCGATTCCGGCCACGCCGGCCCAGATGCTCACAGCCAGTGGTCGTTTCGACTCCGGCACCCCGGAGGTGATCAGCGACAGGGTCGCCGGCATCGCAAAGGCGGCACCCACACCGGTGAAACAGCGCGAGGCGATGAACAGGTTCGGATCATTGATCCACACCGGCAGGAGGGAGCCGATGGCGAAGATGATGAGACCACCGACCAGAGCCAGGCGGCGGCCGTATCGGTCGCCCAGAGCGCCGGCAGGCAACAGCAGGGCGGCCAGGGTCAGCGTGTAACCGTCGATGAGCCAGGTCAGCTGGTTCGATGTCGCCTCGATGTCCGGCGCGATCTCGGGAATCGCGGTGTTCAACGCAGCCATCGCAGCCACGACCATCGAGACGGCGGTGCACACCACGAAGATCAGCCAGACGGTTCGGAGTCCGAGCTTCTCGTTTGTTCCCGAATCGCTCGGGGACGCCCCCACAGATGTCTTCATCCACTCAAAGTAGTCGAGTGGAACGTGTTCTAAACACACCTTCGTGTTGTGTAATCGTTATCACGATCCCACGGTGTGGCACACACGCATCGACTGTCTCTTATGTCACATTAACAACACTGGTAACTCGACAATGAGCTAGCTGGTACAGACCGACCCAGCCGGGTCCGGCCACACCCACATGAGAGGGAATCCGATGGCCTCAACTCAGGTCAACGACGTCTCGGCGGTCAAGCTGCGCGCATGGCGTGTGCTCACGATGCTGGCGTCACTCGTCGCCGTCATCGTCGGGCTCGTCGCCATCTTCATGAGCGCTGCCTGACAACGCTTTACAACTCTTGTCACCGGTATCGCCGAGCTGTCGGTGCCGGCCACCGATCGCGATGCGGACCTGTCCGGCAGTCCTGCCCGCGATCAGCAGATGGACCGTCAGCGCCTCGTCAGCACCACGTTCCCGAGGGCCGGTGCATCGTCGCGGTCGGCCACGGTTGCGGAGATGAGAAGGCGAGATCCGTCTTCCCACACCTTGATTCGTAGAGTCTCACCCGGAAAGACGATACCGGCGAACTTCGCCGCATATCGCTCGATCTGGTCCACGTCTCCGCCGAGCATCGTGTCCGTGACAGCCCGGCACACTGTTCCGTACGTGCAGAGCCCGTGGAGTATCGGCCGGGGGAAGCCCGCCATCTCGGCGAACTCAGGACTCGAGTGCAACGGGTTGCGGTCGCCGCAGAGGCGGTACAGAAGCGCTTGTTGTGGGAGGGTCTTCTCCTCGATCGTCCGGTCCGGTTCGCGGTCGGGATAGGCCACCTTGTCCGAGCTCCCACGCTCGCCGCCGAATCCGCCTTCGCCCTTGGCGAAGATGGCAGAACGCGCAGTCCACAGCGGCTCACCGGCGTCGTCGATCGTCGTCGACTCCTGAACGATGACCGCGGCCGAGCCCTTGTCCTGGAGTTCGGCGATGGTGGTTCGTGTGGTGGCCGAACCCGAAGGCGGGATGGGGCGGTGCACGGTCACCTCCTGCGAACCGTGAACCACTGCGGCAAGGTCGATCTCGATGCCGGGCATCGAGACCTTTGGTGGCTCGGTCTCGTGGAAGCTCGCGGCGACGGTGGCGAATGTGGGCAGCACTTTCGGTTCGGCGTCGTGCAGATACCGAAGACTGTTCGCGTCCAGCGGGTCTGCTCCTGCACCGACGCCCAGGTGATAGAGCGCGATGTCGGAGGCGTTCCAGCGAAATGTGGTCTGGCCGACCTCGGCGCCGAGTGCGACCGACGGATCGATGGGCATCAGCTGGCCTTCTCGCCGGCGGCACGCGACCGCTGAGCATTGTCGGCGATGTCCAGTGCGGCAAGGTATCCGAAGACCATTGCGGGCCCGATGGTGGCGCCGGGCCCGGCATAGGTGTGGCCCATGACCGGCGAACTCGTATTGCCTGCGGCGTAGAGCCCCTCGATGATCGACCCGTCGGCACGCAGAGCACGGCCTGCCGCGTCGGTGTTGATCCCGCCCTTGGTCCCGAGGTCGCCCGGCACCATCTTCACTGCGTAGAACGGCGCTTTCTTCAGGGGGCCCAGGCTGGGGTTGGGCTTGTTGGTGATGTCGCCGTAGTAGTGGTCGTACTGGCTCACCCCGCGCCCGAAGTCCTCGTCCTCGCCCTTCTTCGCGAACTCGTTGAACCGCTCGGTGGTTCGGGACAGACGGTCGGCGGGCACGCCGATCTTCTCCGCGAGTTCGGCCAGATTCCCGGCCTTGGTGATCACGCCGGACTTGAACCACTTGCCGGGCAACGGCTGTCGCCCCGACACCGATGCGAACATGTATCGGTTGCGGTAGGTCTGGTCGAACACCAGCCAGCACGGCAGGTTTTCTCCTGGCCCCTCGCCCTGGCCGAACTCGCCGCCGTACATCCGGTGCACTGCTTCCACGTAGGGCAGTGACTCGTTCATGAAGCGTTCGCCGCGGTCGTTGACCATGAAGCTGCCCGGGAGTGCGCGCTCGGAGAGAGCGAACCACGGCCCGCGGGGGAGCGGGATCGTCGGACCCCACCAGGCGTCCTCCATGAAGCTCACGCCCGCACCGATTTTGAGCCCGGCGTTGATGCCGTCGCCGGTGTTGGACTCTGCGCCGGTGGTCCACTGCGATCCGATGGGTTCGCGCTGGTATTTGTGGCGCATCTCCTCGTTGTGCTCGAAGCCGCCACACGCGAGCACCACGCCGTGCCGGGCACGGATGGTTCTCTGCTTGCCGTCGGTCTCCACCACCACGCCGACGACGCGACCGTTCTCGGTGACCAGATCGACGAGTCCGGTGTTCAGGCGCAACGGGATACCGGCCTGACGGACTCCGAGCAGCAGTTCCGCGGTGAGGGCGGCGCCCATCGCGATCAGTCGTTTGCCGGTCAGCTTGGCGACGGCGAACCGCGTGGCGACCTTGATCGCGCGAAGGGGCCCGCGCCAGTGGCGCAGTCCTGTGCTCAGCCAGCGGTAGTCCGACTGCATCACCACCACGTTCAAGGGGGATTTGCTGTACGGGGGGTGCAGGGTCTTGATGTCGTCACCCAGTTTGCGGGAGTCGAACGGCTTGGGCTCGCAGGAGCGCCCGCCCACCCGGCCGCCCGGTGCCTCCGGGTAGTAGTCGGAGTAGTTCTTGACCCACTCCAGTTCGAGGGGCGCGTGCTCGCTCAGGAAGTCGAGCGCCTCGGGACCGCGGTCGATGTAGGCGTCGATGCGCTCGGGTGCCACACCGTCGCCCACGATCGCGCGGACATAGGTGCGTGCGGCCTCGGGATCGTCCTTGACGCCGTCGCGCTTGAGCACCTGGTTGTTCGGGATCCAGACACCTCCACCCGACCGGGAGGTGGACCCACCCCAGTACGGCGATTTCTCGATGATCACTGTGTCGAGGCCATGAGCGGCGGCCGTGATGGCCGAACTCATACCGGCGCCACCGGCACCGACGACGATCACATCGAAGATCTCGTCCCCAGGAATCTCTTCCGAACGGCTCATCATTGCCCCTTCGCGCATTGCCGAGCTCTACCCTCTAGGTAGAACACGTTATAAACTCACGTCCATGGCAGGCTATACCAGCCTGGAAGGCATTGGCGAGTGCCTGACAGCCGCAAAACAGAAACACGTTCCAGTGCCCAGCTCGTACTGCAGGAGGAGCCACCAGTGACCGTTTCCGACCAGGAACGTCAGCGTATCGCCGACAATCTGGCCCGGGCCGAGGCGACCGCGGTCGCCATCGATCCACCGGTGGTGAGCCACCCGGATCTCGACGTCACAGACGCCTACGAGATCCAACTGATCAACATCCGCAGACGGCTCGAGGCGGGTGCGTCGGTCGCAGGCCACAAGGTGGGCCTGGCGTCTGAGGCGATGCAGAAGATGATGGGTGTCGACGAGCCGGACTACGGTCACCTGCTCGACGTGATGCAGTATCACGAGCACACGCCGATCGATGCCACCAAGTTCTGCTATCCCCGGGTCGAGGTCGAGGTCGGTTTCATCCTCGGCGCTGATCTGCCAGGTGCGGGCTGCACCAACGACGACGTGATCGCGGCGGTCGAGTGGGTGGTTCCCTCGATCGAACTGATCGACAGCCGCATCCGCGACTGGAAGATCTCTCTGCCCGACACCATTGCCGACAACGCGTCGTCGTGCGGTTGGGTGCTGGGCGAACAGCGCGTCCGCATCTCCGACATCGACACCGGCAACATCGACGCCACCCTGCACCGCAACGACGAGTTGATCGCCGAGGGCAACTCGAGTGCGGTGCTCGGTCATCCGCTCAACGCGGTGTCCTGGCTGGCACGCAAGGTCGAGAGCTTCGGTGTTCGCCTGCGAAAGGGTGACGTCATTCTTCCGGGCACCGCCACCCGGGCGATAGACATCCGGTCGGGCGACCACTTCGTCGCACAGTTCGCCGGACTCGGCAGCGTCACCCTGGATTTCACGTAGCACCGCAGACATCACCACAAACTTTGGCAAGACCTGAGGTTAGGAGCACCACCCGTGGCACAGAAGGTCACTGCAGCAATCATCGGTTCGGGCAACATCGGGACCGACCTGATGTACAAGTTGGCGCGTTCGGAGGTGATCGAACCACGCTGGATGGTGGGTATCGACGCAGACTCCGAGGGCATGAAGCGTGCGGCCGACCACGGGCTCATCACGATGGCGGGCGGGGCTGACGAACTGCTGGCGTCAGAAGAGAAGCCGGACATCATCTTCGAGGCCACCTCGGCCTACGTACACCGTGAGTACGCCCCGAAGTACGAGGCCGCCGGCATCACCGCGGTGGACCTCACCCCGGCCGCCATCGGCCCTGCCGTGGTTCCACCGGCGAACCTGCGGGAGCATCTCGACGCGCCGAACACCAACATGATCACCTGCGGCGGCCAGGCGACCATTCCGATGGTTCACGCCGTCTCGTCCGTGGTGCCGGTGGTGTACGCCGAGATCGTGGCGTCTGTGTCGTCGGAATCGGCGGGACCGGGAACGCGCGCGAACATCGATGAGTTCACGCGTGCCACATCGCGGGGAATCGAGACGATCGGTGGCGCCGACCGCGGCAAGGCGATCATCATCCTCAACCCGGCCGATCCGCCGATGATCATGCGCGACACCATCTTCTGCGCCATCCCGGAGGATGCCGACACCGACGCCATCGCTCAGGCGATCTTGGATCGCGAGAAGGAAATCCAGCAATATGTGCCGGGTTACCGTCTGTTGCAGGAGCCGCAGTTCGACCCGCCCAGCGTGGTCAACGGTGGGATGGCCCGGGTGTCGATCTTCGTGGAGGTCGAAGGCGCCGGTGACTTCCTGCCGCCGTACGCGGGCAACCTCGACATCATGACCGCCGCGGCCACCAAGGTGGGCGAAGAGATCGCAAAGAAGAAGCTTGCCGAGAAGGCAGAAAAGGTTGGTGTCTAGAGATGTTCGCGGATTCGGCAGACCTCATGGCTTGATGTTGCCTGGTCTGGGGATCAAGGACGATATCCGGGCGGCGCAGGACAACGGTGCGCAGATCTGTCGTATCGCAACGCATTGCACCGAGGCTGATTTGTCGATTCAGCACTTCGGGTTGGCGCGTGAGTTGGGGCTCGAGACCGTGGGATTCTTGATGATGTCGCACAGTCAGCCTCCCGAGGTGCTCGCGAAGCAGGCGCGGATCATGGCCGATGCGGGTTGCCAGTGTGTGTACGTCGTCGATTCGGCCGGCGCACTGGTGCTGGAGCAGGTGTCGGATCGGGTGTCCGCATTGCGTGCCGAGCTGGGGGACGACGCTCAGATCGGCTTCCACGGCCATGAGAACCTCGACATCGCCGTCGCCAATTCCATTGCGGCCGTTCGGGCGGGCGCTCAACAGATCGATGGGTCGGTCCGCCGCTTCGGTGCCGGCGCCGGCAACACGCCGGTGGAGGCGTTTGTCGGTGTCTGCGACAAGCTGGGCATCAGCACCGGTATCGACTTCATGAAGATCGCCGATGCCGCGCAGGACGTGGTGCGGCCGGTCATGCCCACCGAGTGCCTGGTCGACCGGCCCGCGATGATGATGGGCTACGCCGGGTGTTACAGCTCTTTCCTCAAGCACGCCGAGGGCCACGCCGAGAAGTACGGTGTGTCCGCCGCAGCGATCTTGATCGAGGCGGGCAGTCGGAAGCTCGTCGGCGGCCAGGAAGACCAACTGATCGACATCGCCTTGGAACTCAAGAAGAAGCAGGACGCGAACGCCGGCGTGTGAGAGTTCGCCGCCTGCGTTGCCGCCGACTCGCGGACCCCGGTCTCCACCGAACACCGAACGCTACGATCGGGGTCCGAGCGTGCGTCCGCGCGTCGGTGATGCACTGATCAGGGGGAGAACATGACCTACGGTCCGCCATCCGGAAACAGCGGTGGGTTCCCGCCGCCTGGGGGTCCCGGCGGCCATCAGCCCGGCGGGTACCAGCCCGGGGGTTATCAACCTGGCCAGCAACCGGGACCCGTCTACCCGCCGCAGCAATCCGGTTATCAGTCGGCCTTCGGTTCCGCCGGTCCGAACCAGACGTCCGTCAAGAGTCGACTGCTCGCTCCCAGGTCGTCCAATTCCGCGGTGAGGTTCCCGGGCATCGCTCTTGCCGTCGGCGGCCTGCTGATCGTGCTGTTCAGCTTTTTCACCTGGGCGTCACAGGACTTCGGTGTGGGGAGCGTGTCGATCAGCGGCCTCGGTTCGGTGACCATCGACGCAGGCGACGACACGGCCGACTCGAGTGAGGTGGCCGACGCCGAGAGCGAAGCAGAGGCCGAAACCAGCGCGCCGGGCATCGCCACGATCATCATCGGGCTCTTGCTGGCCGGTGCTGCTGTTCCGTTGATCATCAACAGGTATCCCGCGATCGCGGCCATCGCCGGGACGGTTCTGGGACTGGTCGCGGTGATCGTGTCCCTTGTGTTCATCGCCGACCCGGGCAGTGTTGTCATCGACGGCGATGCCGGCGACACCTCTGAGGTGGACGCGGGGTGGGCACTGTGGCTGGTGGTCCTCGGCGCGTTCATCACCTTGATCGCTGCCGGCGTCGCCACTTATCTGGCCTTGGCCGCGGGTAAGGGGAATCGGCCCGGGCCCGGGGTGTCCGGTCCGCAGCAGCCACAGGCCTACGGTCAGCCGCAAGGGTACGGTCAGCCACCGGCTTACGGTCAGCCACAAGGTTACGGTCCACCGCCGCAACAGTTCGGTACTCCCGGCGGACAGGGCGGAGGTTACGGACAAGCGCCCGGGCCGTACTACGGCCCGCCCGGTTCGGGCAATCAGAGGCCCGGTCCGTACGGACAGTGAGGATTACGACAGAAGAACACCACTCGCGATCGATCGCGAGTGGTGTTCTTGTCTTTACGAGTTGTCCGGGTCAGTAGTAGCCGTCCGGGTCGACATCGGGTGATTCCTTGGGGATGATCCCTTCGCTCACACCGTGATCGATGCTGGCCGAGAGTCGGGGGCATGTCGGCAACATTGCGGGGTTTCCCCCTTCCGCCCGGATCCGGGTGAGTTCAGGACATTGCTCTCGTGCCTGTGCTGTCCACTGGACACTCGTGTGGTGGGGGCTGTACTTCTTCACCATCACGTGGGCGTGGCAGGTGCGGCACTCGATCTCCCGCAGCCCACCGCGTAGGTAGTGCTCTTTGTCTCTCGACGTCGCTTCCCGAACCGCTGGGCCGCGCTCCGGATCTGTGCTGAGATCCGGAGCCTTCGACCAACTGATGCTCATGACGGGTCGGCGATCACGTGGCCGAAGCCGTCTCGGGCGTCGAGGCATTCGCGGCCTCGCGCTCGGCCTTGAGGCGAATGTTCTCCTGGACCTCGATGTTCCAGTTCTCGACGGCCTTGGTGGTGTCGATCTCGTATTCGTAGCGCTGTGTCATCTCCTCGGTCACGTCGGCGACGTCGACGTAGAACTGTTCGTACCAGCGGCGAAGCTGGTAGACCGGACCGTCCTCTTCCACCAGCAGCGGATTGTCGATGCGGCTCTTGTGTTTCCAGATCTCGACGTCTTGCAAGAACCCCACCTCGATACCGGCGGTGATCTTCGTCGCCATCTTGTCGGCCTGGTCGGCGGTGAGTCCCTCGGGGATCTTCGCGATGACGCCGTACATGAGGACAAATGAATTGTTGTCGATCGGGTAGTGGCAGTTGGTCAGGATCGTCTCGATCGCATAGCCGCCGTAGTACTGCACCATCGGGTTGAGCATGTAGGCAGGACCGTAGTAGGCGGCGATGGACTCGAGTTTGGTGTCGCCGTAAGCCGTCATGATGTCGACGTCCGGACGCCCATGCGAGTTCATGTACTGCGCAGCGGTCTCGCCTTCGAAAACGTTCTTGAAGTAGTCGGGCAACGAGTAGTGCACATAGAAAAAGTGCGCCATGTCGACGACGTTGTCGATGATCTCGCGGCAGTTCGAACCCTCGATGACGATCTTGTTCCACGTCCATCCGGTCCACTGGTCGCTGTTCAATTCGTCGAGCTCGGGGATGATCACGTCGTCGGGGGGCGGGTTGCCCTCGGGGTCGTTGTAGACGAAGATCTGCGCGTTGCGGATCATGCCCGGCCACGAACGGGTCTTGGCCAGTTTGGGTGCCCGTTTCGCATACGGGACGCCTGCGCAACGCCCGTTGGCCTTCCATCGCCAGTCGTGGAACGGGCAGGCGACGTTGCCGTCCTTGATCGAGCCCTGCGACAGGTCGCCGCCCATGTGCCGGCAGTACGCATCGAGGATCTTGAGCTCGCCGTCGGCGACCCAGACGACCAGTTTGGTGCCGAACACGGTGACCGGATGGGGTTTGCCGTCGTCGAAATCGGCAAGAAGGCCGAGGCAATGCCAACCGCGGGCGAATCGGGTCGGAGGTGTGCCGGTGTCGATCTCGCGTACCGCGCCACCGTCTGCGCTGGTGTCAACCGCTGTCAGGCGGGCCCCCTGCTCCAACTCCGACTCCGTACTCGTCATGTCTGCTCCCTAGTTCATCGATGCCGGCTGTGGGTCGGCATGTGCCGGGCCGCGTGGTTTAAGCGTTCCCGCTTACTAGAACATGTTACAAAACTTGTCAGGTACTCGCCAGGGAAGTGATCAAAACGGCATGAATCGGGGTAAACCTGCAGTACTCGACATAAATGAGAACGTGTTCTAATCTTGCCGTAGAAGACTTTGTGGAACGAGAGTTAGGAATCGCGCGATGAGCGACCGCAGCCAAGAGGGCGCGCAGGTACTGGACAAGATCAGCGCACTGCTGCCCGAGATCGAACAGCGGGCACAGGAAGCAGAGGATCTGCGTCAGATTCCCGACGAGACGATCGCGTCGCTCGAGGACATCGGGTTCTTCAAGCTCATGCAGCCCGAGCAGTGGGGCGGCTACCAGGTCGACCCGGTGACGTTCTACGAGGCAGTGCGTCGGATCGGCTCGGCGTGTGGCTCCACCGGATGGGTCTCGGGCATCATCGGCATCCACAACTGGCACCTGGCTCTCTTCCCGCAGCAGGCGCAGGAGGACGTATGGGGCAAGGACACCTCAGTCCGTATCTCCTCGTCCTACGCCCCGATGGGTATGGGTGAAGTGGTCGAAGGCGGCTACAAGGTCAACGGTTCGTGGGCATGGTCCTCGGGTTCGGGCCACGCGAGCTGGGTTGTCCTCGGCGGACCGGTGATCAAGAACGGAAAGCCCGTCGACTTCGTGAGCTTCCTGATCCCGCGCGAGGACTACGCCATTCGCGACGTGTGGAACGTGGTCGGGCTCAAGGGCACCGGGTCCAACACCATCGACGTCAAGGACGTGTTCGTACCGAGCCACCGGATGCTCAGCTTCCGGGCGATGAGCACCGGCGAGGCTCCGGGCCTGAAGAAGAACACCGCGCCGGTCTACAAGATGCCTTGGGGCACAATCCATCCGAGCACCATCTCGGCGCCGATCGTGGGAATGGCCTACGGCGCCTACGCCGCGCACGTCGAACACCAGGGTAAGCGCGTCCGCGCGGCCTACGCCGGTGAGAAGGCGAAGGACGACCCATTTGCCAAGGTTCGGATCGCCGAGGCCGCCAGTGACATCGACGCGGCGTGGACCCAGCTCTCGGGCAACCTGCAGGCCGAGTACGACCTGCTTCTCGCGGGACAGGAAGTCCCGATGGAACTCCGGTTGAAGGCCCGTCGCGATCAGGTCCGCGCAACCGGCCGGGCCATCGCGTCGATCGACCGGCTCTTCGAGAACTCCGGAGCCCACGCCCTCGACAACGACACACCCATCCAGCGGTTCTGGCGCGACGCACATGCCGGCCGCGTCCACGCGGCCAACGATGCCGAACGGGCCTACGTCGCCTACGGCAACGGCGAATTCGGGATCCCCATCGGCGACACGATGGTCTGAGTCCACCACCGACATCTCGCAAAGGAGCAGATCGACGATGACCGAAACCCTTGGCCCGATCCGTTCACTCGGCTACATGCGTATCGAGGCCACCGACATGCCGGCCTGGCGTGACTACGGTCTCAAGGTGCTGGGTATGCCCGAGGGCAGTGGCCCCACGGAGGGCGCCCTGTACCTGCGCATGGACGACTTTCCCGCACGTCTCGTGATCACGCCAGGAGAGCACGACCGTCTGGTGTCCTCCGGCTGGGAATGCGCCAACGCCGCTGCACTGCAGGAAGTCCGAGATCGATTGTCGGCAGCCGGCGTGGTCTTCCGCGAAGGCAAGGACGAGGAACTGGCCGACCGTCAGGTCGTGGAGATGGTGGTCTTCGAGGACCCGAGCGGCAACGTTCTCGAGGCGTTCCATGGTGTGGCACTGCAACATCGCCGGGTGGTGAGCCCCTATGGCCACAAGTTCGTCACTGGCGAGCAGGGTTTGGGACACGTGGTGCTCACCACCGACGACGACGCAGCCTCGCTGCACTTCTACCGCGATGTGCTCGGTTTCCGTCTGCGCGACTCGATGCGGCTGCCGCCGGAACTGGTCGGGCGGGAACAGGGCGACGAGCCGCCATGGCTTCGGTTCTTCGGCTGCAACCCACGCCACCACAGCCTGGCGTTCCTGCCGATCCCGAACGACACCGGCATCGTCCACCTGATGATCGAGGTGGAGAACACCGATGACGTCGGCCTGGCCCACGACCGTGCGTTGCGCAAGAAGGTCCCGATGTCGGCCACCCTGGGCCGCCACGTCAACGACCTGATGTACTCGTTCTACATGAAGACACCCGGCGGATTCGACGTCGAATTCGGCTGCGAGGGCAGGCAAGTCGACGACACCGACTGGGTGGCTCGCGAGAGCACGGCGGTCAGTCTCTGGGGGCACGACTTCTCCATCGGATTCAAGAACGCCTGACATGTCCCCTCATCCACGCGGTTCAGATCATTTCGACCCGCGGCAATTCCGGACGGCCATGGGTCAGTTCTGCACCGGGGTCACCGTGATCACCACGATGACCACCGATGACGTCCCAGTGGGGTTCGCCTGCCAATCGTTTGCAGCCTTGTCGCTCGATCCGCCACTGGTGCTGTTCTGCCCGATGAAGACGTCCCGCAGCTGGAAGGTCATCGAGCAGAGCGGAAAGTTCTGCGTCAACGTGTTGTCGACCAACCAACAGGACGTCAGTGCCGCCTTCGGCGCACCGGGTGATGACAAGTTCGCCGGGATCGACTGGGATCCCTCGCCTCTCGGCCTGCCCGTCATCCGGCACTCGTTGTCCTGGGTGGATTGCACGCTGGAGCGCGTCGATGACGGCGGCGACCATTTCATCGCGATAGGCCGGGTGCAGACTTTGGGAGAAGTGCTGCAAGACAAGCCTTTGCTGTTCTACCGTGGTGGTTATCTGTCCACCGAACATCCGCGGGTCACTCCGGCCCAGGCGGAGCTCGAGAACTTCCTCACCTGGACCGGCGGGGACACCTGGCTGTAGTTCCGGCCATCACAAGGGAGTGAGATGACAACAACCGTCACGAACGATGTGACCGCCCCTTTCGCCGCGGCCATCGCCGACGCCGAGAAGCTGATCACCTCAGCTGATTTCATCCGCAACGAGCAGGATCTGGCCGAGGGATACGACTACCTCGGCGGCAGCATCCGCGCAAGCCTGCAGATGGCATGGGCGTATGGCAAGACCCACCCGTTCTTCGTCACGTCCACGGGCCCCTACACGAAGATGGGGCTGGACAATCCCGATACGCTGTACTACCACGCGAACGTGCAGGCCGACGCGGAGTATCTGATCACCGGAAAGCGTGGCAACACAGCAGATCTCAGTTTTCAGGTTCTCAAGGGTGACTACACCGCGACCGACGTTCCCGGTGGCGACGACGCCTTCGACGACCGTCGACTGAGGATCGAAGCGGACGGGACCTACACGCTCCGCTTCGGACCGCCCAAGGCCGACCCGGGACCCAACTACTTCGTTCTCGGCGAGGGGTCGTCGATGCTCGCGGTGCGCGAGGTGTACAGCGACTGGATGCAGGAAAAGGGGCAGATCCGGATCGAGCGGGTCGACACAGTGGGCAGCGCGCCGGTGGAGCCCGACCTTGCGCAGATCACCCGCCGCTATCAGGTGGCCGGCAAGATGTTGCTGTCGCGGATCAACACCTGGTTCAACTTTCCGAAGTGGTTCTACCTGGACCTGCCGGTGAACACCTTGACCGCGCCCCGTCTGACGCCGGGTGGGCTGAGCACCCAGTACTCATCGGTGGGTCACTACGACCTCGCCGACGACGAGGCGATGGTGATCACGGTGCCGAAATCCGATGCGCCGTACCAGGGTTTCCAGCTGGGCAGTATGTGGTACATCTCGCTGGACTACGTCAATCACCAGACCAGCCTCAATTCTGCTCAGGCGCAGGTGGATCCGGACGGAATGATCCGCCTGGTGGTCAGCAGGCAGAATCCGGGCATCGCCAACTGGATCGAGACAACCGGTAAACAGCGGGGTATCGCGCAGTTCCGGTGGCAGCGGGTCGACCGCGAGCTGACCGAGTCCGATGGGCCCACCGTCGCGATCGTCAACGTGGCCGACGTCCCCGACCACCTGCCGCACTTCGAGTCCAACACCATCGACGAGGCAGGCTGGCGTGAGCGGATAGCCGCACGCCAGCGCGGATTCGCGCAGAGGATGCTGGGATGACCGCCACCGTGTCCACCGGCCTGCTCGAGGGCAAGGTTGTCGTGGTCGGGGGAGTGGGGCCGGGTCTCGGCCGTTCGATCAGCGTGCAAGCCGCTGCTGCCGGCGCCAAGGTGGTGCTAGCGGCCCGGACCGAGAGCCGGCTTGCCGAGGTGGCCAAGGAGATCGATGCCGCCGGCGGCGTCGCGTTGCAGGTCCCCACCGACATCACCGATGATGCGGCTGTCGATTCCCTCGTCGCGGCAACGGTTGCCGAGTACGGCCGTGTCGACGTACTGGTGAACAACGCCTTCTCGCTGCCTTCGATGAAGTCGTTGGCACGCACCGACTTCGACCACATCCGGTCGAGCCTGGACCTCACGGTCCTCGGTGGCCTGCGCATGACCAAGGCCTTCACCGACGAATTGGCCAAGGTGTCCGGGTCTGTGGTGATGATCAATTCCATGGTCCTGCGGCACTCGGAGCCGCGTTACGGCAGCTACAAGCTCGCCAAGGCGGCCCTGCTCGCCATGTCGCAGACACTCGCCACAGAGTTGGGCGACAAGGGCGTTCGTGTCAACAGCGTGCTACCCGGTTACATCTGGGACGACCAGCTGAAGTGGTACTTCGGTGAGGTCGCCAAGAAGTACGACATCACGCCGGAGGCCGTCTACGAACAGACCGCGTCCAAGTCCGACCTCAAACGTCTGCCCGAACCCGATGAGATCGCTCGGGCGGTGGTGTTCCTCGCCTCGGACTGGGCCAGCGCCATCACCGGTCAGACGCTGGACGTCAACTGCGGCGAGTACCACACCTGAGGAGCGAGATGACCATTCCGAGAACGAATGTGGGCACGGTCGAGGATCTGCACGCGTCGGCGACGAAGGCGTGTGGGCTCGACGACTTCGGTCAGGATGATTACACCGAGGCTCTTGGTGTCCTGCTCGAGTCGTACGAGCGCGATGCGGGACTCACCGAGCTCGGCAGCAAGATGAACCGCTTCTTCCTCCGGGGTGCGCTGGTCGCCCGATTGCTCAGCGAGGCATCGTGGAACGCCAATCCCGAGTACGTCTCCGCGCCGGTGGAAAGACCCATCTTCGTCACCGGCCTGCCCCGTACCGGGACCACCGCCCTGCACCGGCTGCTCACCGCAGATCCGGGCCATCAGGGTCTGGAGATGTGGCTTGCCGAGTTCCCGCAGCCCCGGCCTCCGCGCGACACCTGGGAGGCGAATCCGGTCTTCCAACAGATCCAGGCCGGACTCGAAAAGCACCATGTGGAGAACCCGGAATTCATGGGGCTGCACTACATGAGTGCCTCCGACGTCGAAGAGTGCTGGCAGCTGCTGCGTCAGACCATGAAGTCGATTTCCTACGAATCCTTGTCGTACCTGCCGACCTACTCCCAGTGGCTGCAGAAGCAGGACTGGACCAACGCCTACACGCGGCACAAGAAGAACCTCCAGTTGATCGGGCTGAATCAGCCCGAGCGTCGCTGGGTGTTGAAGAACCCCAGTCATCTGTTCGCGCTCGATGAATTGATGGCCGTCTATCCGGACGCGTTGATCATCCAGACCCACCGGCCACCCGCGACGATCATCCCGTCGATGTGCAGTCTTGCCGAACATGCGGGCGAGGGATGGTCAACCGTGTTCACGGGTGAACTGATCGGCAAGACGCAACTCGAGTTGTGGTCACGAGGGCTGCATGCATTCAATGCGGCCCGGTCCAAGTACAACCCGGATCAGTTCATCGACATCGACTTTCGCGACTTCCGCACCGACCCCATGGGCACGATCGAAACGATCTATCGCACGTTCGGACTCGAGCTCACCGATGATGCGGCGTCGGCGATGCGAGCACTCGACGAGGAGAGCAAGTCGGGCGACCGCAAACCCGTCCACAAGTACTCTCTCGAGGACTACGGCCTCACCGTGGCCGAGGTGAACGCGGCCTTCGACTGACCGGACTGTCATTGTCGCGGTCGCGTGCGGTATCTCACTGTGTGACTTTTGCGGAGTCTTGACTCCGCTTGTGGTGCTAGCTTCAGAGCAGCATACGGAGTGTCCACTCCGGTTCGAGCTCAGGAGTTGTATGGACATCGCACCCAAGCGGACGCACTACCGGGTCACGTTCGCCGTCCTCACCGTGGGAGTGGCAGCGTTTGCGCTCCTACAGTCCTTGGTGATCCCGGTCCTGCCGACGATTCAGGTCTCCCTCGGCACGACCCAGACCAACGTGACGTGGGTACTGACCGCCTACCTTCTCTCCGCGTCGGTGTTCACACCCGTCATGGGTCGCCTCGGGGACATGTACGGCAAAAAGCTCCTTTTCGTGATCGCGCTGGCCGCGCTGGGAATCGGTTCATTGCTGGCGGCCCTGGCAGGCACGTTGTCGGTGATGGTGGTTGCGCGTGTGATCCAGGGTGTCGGTGGCGGCGTCCTGCCCTTGGCCTTCGGAATCATCCGTGACGAGTTCCCGAGGGACAAGGTGCCGGGAGCTGTGGGCATGATCGCAGCCCTGACGTCGGTGGGTGCCGGCCTCGGTGTGGTGTTGGCCGGGCCGATCGTGGACGCGCTCACTTTCCACTGGCTGTTCTGGATCCCGATGATCATGACCACCATCGCCGGCGTGTCGGCATACTTCCTCATTCCCGAATCGCAGAACCGGACGTCGGGGAAGGTCAACTGGCTGACCGCGTTCTTGCTGTCGGCCTGGCTGGTGGCCTTGCTGCTCGGCGTGAGTCAGGCGCCGAAATGGGGGTGGGGTTCTTACGAGGTCGTCGGTTTGCTGGCGATCGCAGCAGTGGTCGTCGTGGTGTGGATCATGGCCGAAGCGCGGTCGGCCAACCCGTTGATCGACATGAAGATGATGCGGATCAGGACCGTGTGGGCAGCGAATCTCGTTGCGCTGCTGATGGGGATAGGCATGTACGCGGGGTTCGGATTTCTACCGCAGTTCCTGCAGACGCCGGAATCAACTGGTTACGGCTTCGGTGCCTCGGTCAGCGAATCGGGGCTGATGATGCTCCCGAACTCCGTCTTCATGTTCCTGCTCGGACTGGGCGCGGGGCGACTGGCGGCGCGCTTCGGCTCGAAGAACCTGTTGACGGTGGGGACACTCGTCAGCGCTGCCGGGTACTTCCTCGTCGCGTTCCGTCACTCCAGCGAAGCGGACATCTTCGTCGCGATGTGCCTGTTGGGTATCGGTATGGGACTTGCGTTCTCCGCCATGGCAAACGTTGTCGTCGCGGCGGTGCCACCCCATCAGACCGGAGTCGCCAGCGGCATGAACGCCAACATCAGAACCATCGGCGGTTCACTGGGCGCAGCATTCATGGGGACTGTGGTCACCGCGGGAGCCGCACCGTCGGGACTGCCCAAGGAATCGGGCTACACCCACGGCTTCATCATGCTGGGGGTCGCCGTGTGCCTGGGAGCTGTTGCCGCACTTTTCATCCCGTCGGTCAAACGTGGAGGGGCGGCGTTGAACGACACCGCAGACCTGGCACACGCCGAACTCGCGATGGTTGCCGGCGGTACCCTCGCCGGCGACAAGTCCGAATGAGGTCCGCAATGGGTGTGCACGCCACCGCAGACGGTGGGAAGGTGCTGCGGCGAGACGCCGCGGAGAACCGCCGGCGGCTGCTGGATGCGGCGGCGAGGGTGTTCAGTGAACGCGGACTCGATGCCGGGGTCGATGAGATCGCCCGGGCGGCAGGAGTCGGGATGGGCACGCTCTATCGGAGATTTCCGACCAAGGATGCCCTGATCAGTGAACTCGTGCGGGAATTGTTCACCGACCTGGTGGCGATGGCCAGGGCCGCGCGAGACGTGACCGACGGTTCCGGGTTGGAGCAACTGCTGTTCGGAACCGGTGCCATTCAGGCGTCGCATCGGGGCTGTGTGTCTCGGATGTGGAATGACGAACACACAACCGCGCTCAAGGATGAGTTCCATGAGATCCTCGTCGAACTCCTGGCCAGGGCGCAGGAGGCCGGCAGGATACGTATCGACGCCACCGTCACCGACCTCGACCTCGTCTTCTGGGCGGTCAGGGGTGTCGTCGAGACCACGCGCAGTGTCAGTGACACGGCATGGCGACGGCACCTGGCGATGGTGATCGCCGGACTGCGGCCAGGGTCCGAGGAACTGTCGGAGGAGCCGGTCGGTGAGAGCGAGGTCGCGTTGGCGAAGAAGCGGATATTACCCGGCTGAACGGGCCCCGTCATGAGCGCCGAGGGCCGCGACAGATGCATTCAGCGTGCGAGCGCGTGGGCGACGCGATCAGCGGCAGCCGCCACAGACGTGCCCAGGTGCGCCATCTCGTCCGCACTCATCTCGCGGTTGGGGCACACGACGATCGACGCGATGACTGTGCCCTCGGAATCGATGATCGGGGCGCCGATCGTGACCACCGCGACAACTCCGACGGATTCCTCCGGCAGGTAGTCGATGGTGGTCAGTTCGGCCAGCAACCCCGCCACCCGTGAGCGCACCGTGTCCGAGACCGGTGAATCACGCAGTGACGCAAGTGCGTCGATCATCTCGGCATGGTCACCGGTGAGGCGCTCCACCGCGTACCCGCGGTCGCAGATCACTTCCAGCACGTCGTGCAGTCGGTCGCGGGCACCCGGCGGTGCCGAGTCGATCCACCGCTGCCGTTCGGCTTCAGGCGCCCACGCGACGAACTCTCGGCACACGGGTGGGCGTAGTGCTATGCGCCGGCCGGGCCTGATCCACTGCATGTCCGGCACCCCGACAAGCTCTGTGACAGTGATCTGTTCAGCCACGCGTTCGGCGAGGAACGCCGGCATGCCGAGGTCCGCAGCGAGTTCGTGGATCATCGGAGCTGCCAAGCGCCGCAACGGATAGCCACGTTCGGCCTGCCGTGCCAGGGCGACAAAGCCGGCACCGATCGCGAACTGGCCGTCTTCTCGCGCTACCCAGCCGTCGATGGTGAGTTGGGTCAGCACCGCGTGGGCGGTGGCTCTGGAAAACCCTGTGCGACGGACTATCTCCGCCAGTGTCAGGCGGCCGCCGGTCTGTTCGGCCAGCAGTTCGATCACCCGGACCACACGCTGCGTGGGTGGCGAGGGTTGACCCACGGGCATGCTGTCGCCTACCGTCACTGTCATATTTTCAAACACTAGTGTCGGATACTCGACAGGTCAAGTCCTGGCGAGGCGAACGACGCGAGAGGACTCTCACGGTGCTGACAACGGGGTACGAGCTCACCCATCTGGCCGCGCTCGAGGCGGAATCGGTCCACATCTTCCGAGAGGTCGCCGCGACGGCGCAGCGGCCGGTGCTGCTGTTCTCCGGCGGCAAGGACTCGGTGGTGATGTTCCACGTGGCGCGCAAGGCGTTCTGGCCTGCGCCCGTTCCCTTCCCGCTCATGCATGTGGACACCGGACACAATTTCGACGAGGTCATCGACTACCGGGATCGGGTTGTCGACAAAACCGGTGTCCGACTGGTGGTTTCGAGTGTGCAGGACGACATCGACGCTGGTCGGGTGGTGGAGCAGACCGGCCCCGGTGCCAGTCGTAACCGGCTGCAGACCACATCGCTGCTGCGTGGGATCCGGGAGAACAATTTCGACGCCGTCTTCGGTGGCGCGCGACGCGATGAGGAGAAGGCGCGCGCCAAGGAGCGGGTCTTCAGCTTCCGAGACGAGTTCGGCGCCTGGGATCCACGAGCGCAACGGCCCGAATTGTGGAACCTCTACAACGGCCGCCACAACAAGGGGGAGCACATCCGGGTGTTCCCCCTGAGCAATTGGACCGAACTCGACATCTGGCAGTACATCGCCGCCGAAGAGATAGAACTGCCGAGCATCTACTACGCGCATCGGCGCGAAGTGGTGCCCCGGGACGGGATGCTGCTGGCCAAGACGCCGTACGTGGAACTCGCACCGGGCGAGACGGTGCACACCGAGCAGGTGCGGTTCCGGACGGTCGGCGACGCGACGTGCACCGGATGTGTGCTCAGTGACGCCCTCACGGTCGAGCAGGTCATCGATGAAGTGGCCGCCACCAGACTCACCGAACGCGGTGCAACCCGAGCCGACGACCGGATCTCGGAGTCCGGCATGGAAGATCGCAAGAAAGAAGGATACTTCTGATGACCGTCGACCAGGAAATGATCATCGGCGAGCCCGTGCGGCGGGGACGGAAAGAATTGCTGCGGTTGGCAACTGCCGGAAGCGTCGACGACGGCAAGTCCACCCTGATCGGTCGGCTGCTGTACGACTCGAAGAGCATTTTCACCGACCAGATGGAGTCGATCGAGCGCACCAGCTCCGAACGCGGCGACGAATACGCCAACCTCGCGCTGCTGACCGACGGCCTTCGTGCTGAGCGCGAGCAGGGCATCACCATCGACGTGGCGTACCGGTACTTCGCAACACCGAAGCGCAAGTTCATCATCGCCGACACCCCCGGGCATGTGCAGTACACCCGCAACATGGTGACCGGGGCATCCACCGCCGACGTGGCACTCGTTCTCATCGACGCCCGCAAGGGAGTGCTCGAGCAGACCCGCAGGCACGCCTTCCTATCGTCGTTGCTTGGCATCGCGCACATCGTCTTGTGTGTGAACAAGATGGACCTGGTGGATTGGTCCGAAGAACGATTCACCGAGATCAAGGACGAGTTCAGCGCATTCGCCAGCAAACTCAACGTGACCGACCTCAGCTTCATCCCGGTGTCGGCGCTGCTCGGGGACAACGTGGTCGATCCGTCGGTACACATGCCCTGGTATCGGGGTACCTCGCTGCTCGGACACCTCGAGGACGTCCACATCGCCTCGGACCGCAATTTCATCGACGCCCGGCTGCCGGTGCAGTACGTGATCCGTCCTCAGGTCAGCGACGGATCCGACCATCGCAGCTACGCCGGAACCATCGCCAGCGGAACGTTCAAGCCCGGCGACGAAGTGGTGGTGCTGCCCAGTGGATTCAGCACCACCGTGGCCGAGATGTGGGGCCCCGGCGGCAGCAAGCTCGACGAGGCATTCGCGCCGATGGCCGTGTCCGTCTCGCTCGCCGACGAGATCGACATCACCCGCGGAGAGATGCTCGCCCGTCCCAACAATCGACCGTTCGTAGGCCGCGACATCGATGCGATGGTGTGCTGGTTCTCCGAGGACACCGAGTTGAAGCCGGGTAACCGTTACACCATCCAGAGCTCGACCCGCGAGTCGAAGGCCGTGATCGGCGACCTCACGTATCGGCTCGACGTCAACTCCCTCCATCGTGAGGAGGGGCCACAGGGTTTGCGGCTCAACGAGATCGGGCGCGTCCGTCTGCGCACCCAGCAACCCATGATGTTCGACTCGTATCGTCAGCATCGCTTCACGGGTAGCTTCATCTTGATGGACGAGGCGACGAACAAGACCGTCGGCGCCGGGATGATCAACGGGCCGGTCAGCAATGACTCCCACGTGGTCTGGCACAGCTCGTCGGTGACCAGGGAGCAGCGCTCCCATCGTGGGGCGACCATCTGGTTGACCGGACTGTCCGGTTCCGGGAAATCGTCGATCGCATCGGAACTGGAACGATCGATGGTGGCCGAAGGCCGTCCGGCCTACCTGATGGACGGTGACAACCTCCGCCATGGGCTGAACTCCGATCTCGGGTTCGGAGACGACGATCGCCGGGAGAACATCCGGCGCACCGCCGAGGTCGCGGCACTCTTCGCGGACTCGGGTGCGGTTGCGATCGTTTCGCTGATCAGCCCCTTCGCCGCCGAACGCGAGCGGGCGCGGGAGGTCCATGCCGAGCGCGGCCTGCCCTTCTTCGAGGTGTTCGTCGACACGCCGCTCGAGGTCTGCGAGAAACGCGACCCGAAGGGGCTGTACGCGAAGGCGCGTCGCGGTGAGGTCGCACATTTCACCGGCATCAGTTCGCCCTACGAGCGACCGGAAGCGGCGGACGTTGTCATCACCCCCGGTGACGGTGCGCCTGCCGACGTCGCGGAGGCCATTCGCCGTAACCTGGGCGTGTGACTGTGACCTCATCCGATGCAGAGCTTGCCGGTCGTCTTGCCACCGAGGCCGGGAATCTCCTGGTCGAACTCCGATCAGACCCATCGCTGAACGGCAAAGAACTCGGCAAGGCCGGGGATCTGCGCTCCAACGAATTCCTGCTCGACGCGCTCGCACGTGAACGGCCGGGCGATTCCGTGCTGTCCGAGGAATCGGCCGACGATCTGTCCCGGCTCGACGCCGACCGCGTGTGGATCGTCGACCCTGTGGACGGCACAAAGGAATACGGTCTGGACGACCACGCCGATTGGGCTGTGCACGTTGCACTGTGGGAAAAGGGGTTGGGGCTGACGGTCGGCGCGGTCTCGCTGCCGGGGCTCGGCGTCACCTACGTCAACGATGGGGCGCCGGTGCCACCCACCACCGGTCTGGCGAGAACACCGCGGGGCGACAAGCCGCGGGTGGTCATCAGCGGCTCACGGCCTCCGGCTTTCGCGGAGTCGGTCGCCACGGCCATCGGTGGTGAGCTGCTGGCGATGGGATCGGCAGGCGCCAAGGCGATGGCAGTGGTTCGGGGTGAGGCGGACGCATACGTGCACGCAGGTGGACAGTACGAGTGGGACTCGGCCGCGCCGGTGGCTGTGGCGAAGTCACAAGGCTTGTGGTGCAGTCGGATCGACGGACTGTCGCTGGAGTACAACCAGCGCGACGTCTACCTACCCGATCTTGTCATCTGCAGGCCTGAACTCGCCGAGTCGATCCTGGACGTGACCCGAGCTGCCGGCTGAGGGGTCGCGGGGCCGGCCTACCGGACCCGACCTTGTCCGCCCCGCAACCCGCCGAGCACACCGGCCAATGCGGCCTGCATGTCCGAGGCCTCGATGCGCATGAGTGCGTCGTCGTCGAGGTCGGCGAGTTCGATGGTGCCGCTTGTCAGACGGTGCTCGCGTTCCTCCTCGGCGCTCTCGACCACGTTGCGGACGAAGCGCCCGTTGCCCGCGAGGTCGATCATGCGGCGCTCACGGCCGAACTCGTCGAGCTCGACCTGATGACACAGGGGAGCGCACGCCATCTCGAGCTCACGGAGCGCTTCCGTCGACAGTAACGAATCACGTTTGCGGGCAAGAAGACCCGCGATCTGGGTGAGCTCGGTGGGACTGTACGAGTCGAATCTGATGCGCTTGGAGAATCGTGACGACATTCCCTCGTTCGCGGCGAGCAACCGGTCGATCTCTGCGTCATAGCCCGCGATGATCACCACGAGCCGGTCGCGGTCGTCCTCCATCCGCGCGAGCAAGGTGTCGACGGCTTCGCGGCCGAACGCGTCGCCGCCGGAGAGGCCACTCTGCACCAGCGTGTAGGCCTCATCGATGAACAGCACGCCGTCCATCGCCCGGTCGATCACCTCAGATGTCTTGATGGCCGTGCTACCGAGGTGTTCGCCCACCAGGTCACGACGTGAGACCTGCACCACCGCATCGGTTTTGATGAGACCGAGCCCGCAATAGATCTTGGCGACGATGCGCGAGATGGTGGTCTTGCCGGTGCCGGGTGGACCGGTGAATGCCAGGTGCAGACTGCGTGGGCCGGTCGCGAGGCCCTTGTCTGATCGGATCTTCGCCAGGGTGGCTGCCGACTGCAGCTTGGTCACCTGGTTCTTGACCGATTCGAGGCCGATCTGCTCGGCGAGTTCGGCCTGTGCCGCCGCGAGCAGACTTCCCTCGGAGTCGTCCGGAGCAGAGGCCGAGGCCGAGGCCGCGACTGTCTCTGCTGCAGTGGCCGGGTCCCAGCGGTCGCTACGAGAGTCGATCGTCTCGGCTGTGGTGATCACCAACCGGAAGCGCTGATCCGAGAGGGCCTTGGAGTTGGCCGCGAACGAGGGATCGCGGGAGTACACGGCCTCGAACTGTTCACGAGCCGGCGCCTCCATGCCCTGCTCGCGTAGTGCCAGCCCATGGGTGAACATCGCCGCCGTCGCCGCCGCCGGAATCGGCCCACTCGCCGCGGCTTCGAGTCGCCGCACACCTTCGGTGAACAGGCCCATCTGCACGCACGCCGATCCGGCCATCAGATCGGCGCCTGCGTTCATGTACTCGTCCGTCCACGTGGTCGACGGAGCCAGTGCGGTGAGCACGTCTGTCCAGCGCTGGGTGCGGAAGTGCAGGCTGGCCCGTAGGTAGTCCACGATCGGTGGCCGGCCTCGGCCGGCACATTCGTCGGCCGCCTCGTCGAGGGCGTCCTCCGCTCCTTGGTAATCGGCGCCGGCGATCAGCGTGGCCGCGTACGCGACGATGGCCTCGGTCCGGTCGGCCAACGGATAGTCGATGTACAAGCCCGTGGAGAACCGGCCGGACAACGTTCGCGGCGGAAGCCCCAGCCGACGCTGCTCGGCGCCGATCGTCGCCCGGCAGCGGTACAGCTGGAGCACCACGGAGGCAGAGTTGTCCCCGGACGCCACCCGCCCCAGCCACGCGTCGGCCATCATGGGCGCCCACTCGGTGGCCCGGGTGAAGGCGAGCGCCGCCTTGGCCGGATCGGCCGGATACTGCTCGCCGTCGATCGGTATCCCCGACGACCGGACCGCGAAGTCGAACAACTGGCGTGCCTTGGCGGCAGACGAGCGCGACTGCCCTGCGTCGATCATTGTCGTTCCCCCTGTATACCGACCAGCCGAACGACGAATCAGCTGGTCTGGCCCCCCGCGCACAGTTCCCACTCCCGCTGCGCTGCCCGAGACATTACCGCGAGGAGGACAAGATCACCTCGCCTGTTGGGCTCCGCCTAGACTGTCACCGTGAGTGCAGACGTAGATACCGTTTCCGTCGCCGCCGATACCCCCGACCAGCCCCAGCCGTTTCGTGAGCTGGGCCTCAAGGACGACGAGTATCAGCGGATCCGTGAGATCTTGGGCCGCCGGCCGACCGCCGCCGAACTGGCCATGTATTCGGTGATGTGGTCCGAGCACTGCTCGTACAAGTCATCCAAGGTGCATCTGAGGTATTTCGGCGAGACCACCACCGACGAGATGCGCTCCTCGATGCTCGCGGGCATCGGTGAGAACGCCGGTGTGGTCGACATCGGCGACGGCTGGGCGGTGACCTTCAAGGTGGAATCGCACAACCATCCGTCGTACGTCGAGCCCTACCAGGGCGCGGCCACCGGGGTCGGCGGCATCGTCCGCGACATCATGGCCATGGGCGCACGCCCGATCGCCGTGATGGACCAACTGCGATTCGGTGCAGCGGACGCGCCGGACACCCGCCGGGTGGTCGACGGTGTGGTGCGCGGTGTCGGCGGGTACGGCAACTCCCTCGGTTTGCCGAACATCGGCGGCGAGACGGTGTTCGACGCGTCGTACGCCGGGAACCCGTTGGTGAATGCGCTCTGTGCCGGCGTCATGCGGGTTGAGGACCTGCACCTGGCGTTCGCGTCTGGGACCGGTAACCGGATCATCCTGTTCGGTGCGCGTACCGGTCTCGACGGGATCGGCGGTGTGTCGGTGCTCGCGTCGGAGACCTTCGACGACACGGGTGGTGGCCGTCCGAAGAAGCTGCCCGCGGTGCAGGTCGGCGATCCGTTCACCGAGAAGGTGCTCATCGAGTGCTGCCTTGATCTGTACAAGGCGGGCATCGTCATCGGCATCCAGGACCTCGGTGGTGCCGGATTGTCGTGTGCCACCTCAGAATTGGCTGCTGCCGGTGACGGCGGGATGCGCATCGAGCTGGAGAAGGTCCCGATGAGGGCCACTGGGATGACCCCGGCCGAGGTGCTGTCGAGCGAGTCGCAGGAACGCATGTGTGCCGTGGTGGCGCCGGAGAACGTCGAGGCGTTCATGGAGGTCTGCCGCAAGTGGGACGTGCTGGCCACCGACATCGGCGAGGTCACCGACGGTGAGCGTCTCGAGATCACCTGGCACGGCGAAACCGTGGTCGATGTCCCGCCCCGCACTGTGGCGCACGAGGGCCCGGTGTACAACCGCCCGCTCGCCCGGCCGGACTGGCAGGACGCCGTCATCGCTTCCACCACAAAGGACTTGGCGCGTCCGGCAACCGCCGACGAACTGCGCTCGACCTTGCTGCAGATGATCTCGTCGCCCGCGTTGTGCAGCCGCCGCTTCATCACCGAGCAGTACGACCGCTACGTGCGGGGCAACACGGTGCTGGCCGAACATGCGGACTCGGGAATGATCCGGATCGACGAGTCGTCGGGCCGCGGTATCGCGCTGTCCACCGACGCATCGGGTCGCTACACCTACCTCGATCCCTATCGCGGCGCGCAGCTCGCGTTGGCCGAGGCATACCGCAACGTCGCCGTCAGCGGCGCGACCCCGAAGGCCGTCACCAACTGTCTGAACTTCGGGTCGCCCGAGGACCCGGCCGTCATGTGGCAGTTCCAGCAGGCCGTGCGCGGATTGGCTGATGGCTGCGCGCAATTGGGCATCCCGGTCACCGGCGGAAACGTGAGTTTCTACAACCAGACCGGTGCGACGCCGATCCTGCCGACGCCGGTTGTCGGGGTACTGGGTGTCATCGACGACGTGCGTCGTCGCATCCCGACCGGTTTCGGTACCGAGCCGGGGGAGACCCTGATCCTGCTCGGTGACACCCATGACGAATTCGATGGATCGATCTGGTCGCAGGTGGTGCACGACCACCTCGGTGGCACGCCGCCTGCTGTCGACCTCGAGCGCGAGCGTCTGCTGGCTGCCATCCTCACCGCGGCGTCGCGTGATGGCCTGGTGTCCGCTGCGCACGACCTGTCCGAGGGTGGCCTCGCGCAGGCCGTCGTCGAGGGCGCACTCGCGGGCGAGACCGGTTGCCGGATCTTGCTCCCCGAAGGCGCTGATCCGTTCGTGTGGCTGTTCTCCGAGTCGTCGGGCCGAGTTCTGGTTGCGGTGCCGCGCACCGAGGAGACCCGGTTCACCGGCATGCTCGACGCGCGGCAGATGCCCTGGACCCGGATCGGCGTGGTCGATCAGGGCAGCGATTCGGTCGAGATCCAGGATCAGTTCTCGATCCCGCTGACCGAACTGCGCGAGACCTTCGAAGCAACACTCCCAGCCCTCTTCGGCTAGCCCGATTTTGGTGGGTTCTGGCGGCCGCGACCTGCGGTTTCGGTCGCCGTAACCCACCAAAATGGGGTACTGGAGCCGCGGTTCCACTTGATAGTTCGAGGTCCTAAGTATTACCCTTGCTAAGTGTTCGACAACGAGCTGACCAACCTGGCCGACGCCATCCGCCCGACGATGGCTCGGGTGTATCTGACGATCCGCCGACGGTCACCGTTCGGCGAATACACCGCAGCGCAAGGCTCCACCCTGGCGACCCTGGCAGAGCACGGACCGATGCGGATGGGAGAACTGGCCCGCCGCGAGGGCGTGCGGATGCCGACCGTGACAGCGGCCGTGGATGTGCTGGTCGGTCACGGGCTGCTGCGTCGCGATCCCGATCCCGATGATCGACGGGCCGTGCAGGTGAGCATCACCGACGACGGGCGGCGCGAGATGGCGCAGCTGCAGTCGGCGCGCAATGAGGTGCTCGCCCGAGCGATGGCGGGCATGACCTCCGACGAGTTGCGAGCCCTTCGAGCCGCCGTCCCCGCATTGCGGTCGCTGCGCGCACAACTGGAGAGTCTCGATGAGTCGAGTGCCCTCACGATTTGAAGAAGAGGAGTGAACATGACAACAGGGCAAGCTGATTCGTCACAAGTTGCTGAACACCACGGTTTTCTGGACGCAGTTCGCGGGCAGCCGGTTGCGGTGTGGGCCACGGCATTCGCGGCCGTCATCGCATTCATGGGTATCGGTCTCGTAGACCCGATCCTGCCGGAGATCGCCAAGCAACTCGATGCAGGCGCCGACCAGGTCACTCTGCTGTTCGCGGTGTACATGGGCGTGCAGGTGTTCGCGATGCTGATCACCGGATACAGCTCGTACCGCTTCGGGCCGAAACGCACACTCATCGCCGGGCTCGCCTTCATCGTTGTCGCAGCGGGTGTTTCGGCAACCGCCAACGGAATCGGCGAGCTGATCGCCCTGCGGGTGGCGTGGGGGTTGGGCAACGCCCTGTTCATGGCGACAGCACTCGCCTTCATCGTGGGATCGGCTCGCGGCGGTCAACACGGTGCGATCCTGCTCTACGAGGCCGCCCTCGGGGTCGGGCTTGCGGTCGGGCCGCTGCTCGGTGCGATTCTCGGCGAATGGACGTGGCGCGCCCCCTTTGCCGGTACGGCGGTCCTCATGGCGATCGGCGCCTTGCTCTGCGCGATGAAGCTGTCGAAGGATGGTCCGGCCACGGCGCGCCCCAAGGTGGGTATCGCAGACCCGTTGCGTGCGTTGCGAAATCGTAGGCTTCTGGTGACAGGTATCGGCTCGGCGTTCTATACGGCCGGATTCTTCACCGTGATCGCCTGGGCGCCGATCGTTCTGGACATGCGACCGATCTTCCTGGGGCTGGTGTTTGTCGGATGGGGCCTCTGCGTCGCGCTCAGCGGCGTGACGCTCGCACCCCGGGTGGTCGAGGCGCTCGGCGAACGGCTCGGCGTGATCACTGCTGTCGGTGTCTTCGGCATCGTGATGGCTGTTGCGGCCATCGGAACGGCCGGTGACTTGAAGCCGTTGGTGATGGCCGCGATCATCGTCTCGGGGATCCCGTCCGGTGTGCTGAACACTGCGCTGACCGGCATGGCGATGGCGGCAGGTACCGGTCCGCGGTCGGTGTCGAGTGCCGGATACAACTTCTTGCGCTGGATGGGTGCGGCGGTGTCGGCGCTGTTGGTGGCTCATCTCGCGGACTGGTTCGGCACCAACGCAGCCCCCTACTGGTTTGCCGTGGGCTACAGCGCGGTCGCCATCGCCGCCATCGCAGTGGTGGGGACGCAATCGGAGCCCGAACCCGCTGCCGCCACCGAACGCCGTCTCGAAGAAGCCGCGCTGGTGGGCGCCGAAGAGATGTAGTCGCCTTCCGCCCTCCGAAAGTGGTGGGTTCCGGCGACAGCCGCCAGCAGGTTTGCTCACCGAAACCCACCACTTTCGGGGTGGGCGGGGTCTAGGGTGAAACGTGTTCTAGTTTCTGTCCTGGAGGTCATGAAGTGGCGTTACGTGTAGTGGTCTGGTCAACCGGCACGATCGGGAAGCTGGCGATAGCCGGTGTGCTCGCCCGCCCCGAACTCGAACTCGTCGGGGTCTGGGTGTCGAATCCCGACAAGGTCGGCAAGGATGTCGGCGAGCTCGCCGGTCTGGGCCGCGAACTGGGAATCGCTGCCAGCGGAGACAAGGAAGAACTGCTGGCGTTGCGGCCCGACTGCATCGTTCACGGCGCCATGACCGACGACCGCATCATGGAATCGGTCGAGGACCTGATCAGCTTCCTCGAAGCAGGGGTCAACGTGGTCTCGTCCGGACCGGTTGCGCTGGTCTATCCGGACGGTGTGTTCCCCGACGACTTCAACGAGCGCATACGCGCGGCAGCACGAGCGGGCAACGCCAGTCTCCACGTCAACGGCATCGATCCGGGTTTTGCCAACGACGTCCTGCCGCTGGCGATGACGTCGTTGTCCAAGCGGATCGACGAACTGCGCGTGGCCGAGATCGCCGATTACTCCACGTACTACCAGCCGATGACGATGACTGAGCTGTTCGGTTTCGGCAAACCCATGGACCATCAGTCAATGCTCTGGATGCCGGGGGTGTTGTCGTTGGCGTGGGGTCCCGTCGTGCGGCAACTGGCTGCCGGTCTCGACCTGACCCTCGATGAGCCCCTCGTGGAGCGGATCGACCGCCGACCTGCCGACGAGGACTACGACATCGCGTCGTGTCACATCGCCAAGGGGACGATGGCTGCGGTGCGGTTCGAGGTCATCGGCACCGTCAACGGATCCGAGCGCATCATTCTCGAACACGTCACCCGCACCAAGGCCGATGCCCAACCCGAGTGGCCGATCCCCAGTCACGGCGACGGCTGCTACCGCATCGAGATCACGGGCGATCCGGTGATGACGGTCGACTTCGTTCACCACGGCGAGAACGGCGATCACAACGATTCCGGAATGCTGGTCACCGCAATGCGTTTGGTGAACGCCGTCCAGGCCGTGGTGGAGGCACAGCCCGGTCTGCTGACCGCGTTGGACCTCCCGCAGATCACCGGCCGGGGATTGGTCACCAAGGACTGAGGTGACCACCGGCACCATCAGACGGCCGCCGGTGTGGCGCCGGTGTCGACCGAAGCCTTGCTCCCGGCGACCTTGAGCTGCCCCTCGGCCACCATGAAGGTCACGAAGTCACGCATCGTCTCGTCGACCGGCCTCGGCGAATGGCCGAGCTCGGTGCGGGCCTTGGTGCCATCGACCACCGGGGAGGCCTCGAGGGACCCGAGCGCCGCCTTCGACATCAGATCGGATTTGAAGAGTCGGCAGATGGGCTCGGCGACCGGCAGGATGGCCTTCACCATGCTCATCGGGAACGCGAAGGCCGGTCCGCGACGCCCTGCTTGTCGGGCGACCATCTGGAACGCCTCGAGCATGGTGACCATCTGCCCGGTGAGAAGGTAGTTCTCACCGGTCCGGCCGTGCTCGGCCGCTGCGATCAGGCCGGCCGCGACGTCACGCACGTCGATGAGATCGAATCCTCCGGTGACCAGTGCGGGTACGCGGCCGCGCGCCGAATCCAGCAGCATCCCGTTGATGCGTGAGAACGGGGTGTGGTCCACCGGGCCGATCACGGCGGTCGGGTTGCAGATCACCCCGTCCAGTCCGCGGTCGATGACCTTGCGCAGCTCTTGTTCACCTGCCCATTTCGACCTGTCGTAGACCGGCAGCTCGGCGTTGTCCGATCGGCTTGATGTCTCGTCGATGACACCACCACAGGTGTACTGGTCGTACGAGTGGATCGAACTGCAGTGCACCATGCGCCGGGCACCTACGGCCAAGGCTGCCTCTGCGACGTTGCGGACACCTTCGGTGTTGATCCGCCAGGCGTTCTCGTCGGTGTGGCGCAGCGTGATCACCGCGACCAGGTGGAACACCACGTCCACTCCGGTCAGTGCCTCGGTGATCGATTCGGGATCGAGGATGTCGGCGCTCACCCAGCTGACCGCACCGTGGTCGGCGACATCGACGGGGTGGTGCCTGTCGATGGCGACGACGGAATGACCGTCGGCGACCAGACGGTCGACGAGATTGCGACCCACAAATCCTGCGGCTCCGGTGACTGCTGCTTTCATGACGATCACTTTCGTTGTGGCGAGGCTCGGCTTGAGGCCACTCCCCGGGCGGTTCGGCACCACACTAGAACATGTTCTAGTTTTGATGAACCGTCCAGTTACGTCGCAGGGGTGAGGGGACTGGTCACGTGCTCGTATTAAGACCACGTGACAACTTCGACGACAGCACGCGCTCACCCTGAGAGAACTCCTGACCAGGGCTAACGTCTGGTGAATGACAATTGTGACCGCAGGCCCCGGCGTATACGGACCCGACGACATCGAGGGTCTTCTCTGGTTTTACGACATGCACGGCTACGTCGTGTTGCGGGGGATGCTCGCCGAGGCCGACACCGCGGCCATCGAAGCGGAGTGCGTCGACGCCCAGCGCAAGGTGGTGTCCGGGGAACTCGACGACCGCTACGGCTCGACGGTGTTCCTCGATGAGGCGGCCAAGGCCGACAAGTTCGCGAACTACGTGGAGTACATCAGCGAGCTGTCGCCTGCGGTCGACGCCGCGATCACCCACCCCGTACTGGTCGACATCATGAAACAGCTTGTCGGCGAATCATGTTGGATCCGGGCCCACGAACAGAACGGCGTGGTGTACCAAGATGCCCGGCCCGGAAGGGAATCGGGCTACACGCGTATCGGCTGGCACTCCGATTGGCAGGCGAGCCCCAGCCTCGATGTCTGGCCGAGCACTGCCTTCACCGTGCACATCGACGGCACCAGCCCGGCGAACGGATTCCTGCGGGTGGTGCCGGGCAGTCACCTGTGGGCGACCCCGGCGCCGTACCGCAATGCCAACGGGGTGTCGGTGCCGTCCACGGCGCGGCCCTCGGGCGGCCGCACCGACCGCACACCACCGTTCGAGATGCCGCTCGGATTCGAGAAGATCCGCGGTGAGGTGGGCGTCTACGCCGAACGCGGCGACATCATCTTGCACGACGCTTATCTGTGGCATTCCGCCGCCCGGGCCACCGACGATGCCGCACTGCGCAGGCACGTGCGTGGCGGATACTTCGGTGGGGTGAAACCTGCTGCCGGCGTGGAGGAATTCATCAAGAACGCGGCACGGTAGACAGCGCGGCCGAGACTCGGACCGTTACAGATCCCAGGTGTGCACCGGCGCGCCGTCATGCATGCGTTCGATGTACTCGCGCAGCATCCCAGCCAGCGCCTCCTCGCGGCTGTCGCCGGCCTGCTCGCGTGCATGCACCGAGGCACGTTGCCACACCGAACCGGTCTGCCGGTTGAGGGCACGTCCCTCGATGACCGAGAGATAGCGGTCGCGGGCGTCGGCGCTCACGCCGAACGCCTGTAGCCCTTCGTCGGCCAGCGGCAACAACTTTCGCAGCACGAGCTCGTCGGGTCGTACCCAGCCGAGTGTCGGCCAATACAGTTGCGAGTCGATCCCGTCACGTGATGCCGCCTGCAGGTTCTCGGCCGCGGCATCAAACGACATCTGCGACCACAGTGGCCGTTCGGCGTCGACCAGGCCACGCAGCACGCCGTAATAGAACGAGGCATTGGCCATGATGTCGACAACGGTCGGTCCTGCAGGCAACACCCGGTTCTCGATGCGCAGATGCGCGTGGCCGTCGACCACGTCGTACACCGGACGGTTCCAGCGGTAGACGGTGCCGTTGTGCATACGCAGTTCTGTGAGTTCCGGGATGGTCCCCGCCTCGAGCTGTTCGAGTGGATCCTCGTCGGAGACCACCGGCAGCAGTGACGGGAAGTATCGGGTGTTCTCCTCGAAGAGGTCGAAAATCGTTGTGATCCAACGCTCTCCGAACCACACGCGCGGACGGACACCCTGATTGATGAGTTCTTGTGGCCTGGTGTCGGTGGCCTGCTGGAACACCGGGATGCGGCTTTCATGCCAGAGTGCCCGGCCCGCCAGGAAAGGCGAATTGCCTGCCAGGGCCACCTGGACACCTGCGATGGCCTGTGCCGCGTTCCAGTGATCTGCGAAATCCTCAGGTGCCACCCGCAGATGCAGCTGCAGTGACGTGCAGGCCGCCTCGGGCAAGATCGAGTCGATCGAGGTGTGCAGCCTTTCGGATTCGCCACCCGGGGTCAGCGGGACTCCGGTGATGTCGAGTTCGATGTCTTCGCCGCGGGCAGCGAAGATTTGCTGGTTCAGCAGATCGTACCGGGGGTTGGCCGAAATCCATTGATGCGCAAAGTGTTCCTGGCGCAGCGTCGGCAGCATGCCGATCATTACCAGGTGGTTGTCGGTGCCGGCCGCGCGTTCCTCGGCGCGGTTGAGTGAATCGCGCAGAGCCTGCTCCAGCGACACGGTGTCGCCGCCGACGAATGGGCGGGGCGACACGTTGATCTCGATGTTGAACTGGCCCAACTCGGTTTGGTAGTCGGGGTCGGCGATCGCCTCGAGCACAGTGGCATTCGACATCGCCGGGTTCATCGCCCGATCGACCAGATTGAGTTCGACCTCCATGCCGAGTAACGGCTGGGGTGGATTGCCCTGATCGGTGAAGAGTCCGTTCGCCAGCATTCGGGCCACCGCCTCGGTGCATCGCCCGACCTGTTCGCGGAACAGTCGGCGGTCCTCGCGGCTGAACTCTTGGGTGTTCACATCCGTGCCCATTGATTCATGGTGTCACGGACTTCCCGTGATGTTCTCGCCGACGGGCCTGTGCAGAACTCCCCGTCAGGCCAGAGTCTCCGACAAGCGGCCTGCGTCCAGGCGCCATTTGCGTGTCGAGCGCACCGTGGCCAGCATCCGTCTGTCGTGCGTGACCAACAGGACTGTCCCGGAGAACGACTCGACTGCCTGCTCCAACTGCTCGATGGCCGGCAGGTCCAGGTGGTTGGTCGGTTCGTCGAGTACCAGCAGGTTCACCCCGCGGGCCTGCAACAGCGCCAGGGCGGCGCGGGTGCGTTCACCGGGCGACAGCGAATCGGCCGGCCGTGTCACGTGGTGACCGCGCAGACCGAACTTGGCGAGCAGGGTGCGCACGTCGGCCTCGGTGAGATCGGGGACCTGCACGGCGAAAGCGTCGGCCAGTGGGGTCTCGCCGGTGAACAATGCACGCGCCTGATCCACCTCACCCACGAGGACTCCCGCGCCCAATGCAGCCGTGCCCTGGTCAGGGGTGACGGTGCCCAGGAGTAGCCCGAAAAGCGTTGATTTGCCAGAACCGTTGGCTCCGGTGATCACGATCCGGTCGCCGACGTTGACCTGTGTGCTGATGGGTCCGAGGGTGAAGCCGTCGCGGAATACGGCCGCGTCGTTGAGGGTGGCCACCACGGTGCCCGACCGTGGAGCGGTGGCGATCTCCATCCGCAACTCCCACTCTTTCCGGGGTTCGGCCACCTCGTCGAGGCGTTCGATGCGGCGCTGCGTCTGCCTGGCCTTTGCGGCCTGCTTTTCGGTGGACTCCAACCGGACCGCGCGACCCATCTTGTCGTTGTCCTTGGACTTACGGCGGGCGTTGCGCACACCGTGCTCCATCCAGCCGCGCTGCATCTGTGCGCGTTCGGTCAACGCGTTCTTGGTGTCGGAGTATTGGTCGTACGCGTCGCGCGCATGCTGACGGGCCACCTCGCGTTCGACGAGGAACGCTTCGTATCCGCCGGAATACACCGATACCTGCTGTTGCGCGAGGTCCAGTTCGATGATGCCCGTGACGGTCCGGGCCAGGAACTCCCTGTCGTGGCTGACGATCACCAGCGGTGTGCGAGCACCTCGGACGAAGTTCTCGAGTTGATCGAGCCCGTCGAGGTCGAGGTCGTTGGTCGGTTCGTCGAGGAGGAGGATGTCGTAGCGGGACAACAACAACGCGGCCAGTCCGACCCTGGCCACCTGTCCACCCGACAGGGTGGTCATCGGTGCGTCCAGGTCGATCGTCAGGCCCAGCTCCGAGGTGACCTGTTCGGCGCGCTCGTCGAAGTCCGCCCCACCCAGGTGCAGCCAGCGTTCGAGTGCAGGCGAATACAGGTCGTCGCCGCCGTCTGCCAGTGCGGCGGCGGCCTCGTCCATAGCCGATTGCGCCTGCGCCACCCCCACCCTGCGGCACAGGAATTGCCGGACCGACTCCCCGGAGACGAACTCGGCCTCCTGGGCCAGGTAGCCGACCTCGGCATCCGGGGGACTGAGCGTGATCGTGCCGTCGAAGTCGGCTGTGCTCTGGCCGGCGAGCAGCGTCAGCAGCGTCGACTTGCCGGCACCGTTGGCGCCGACCAGCCCGAACACGTCGCCCTCGGCAACGGTCAGGTCCAGGTCGGAGAACAACGTCCGCTCGCCGTGACCTGCGGACAGTCCGGCGGCATGCAGGGTGGCGCTGATGGTGGTGACGCTCCTTCTCGGGTTCTGGGCTGTCCGCAGGATATCGCCCCGGCGCGGCGGCCCGGTTCTGCCGGTCGTGCCGTCACGAACCGGTGAGCACCACCAGTTGCTGCGTCGCGCGGGTCATCGCGACGTAGCGATCCACTGCGCCCTCGACACCGACACCGAACGACTCCGGGTCGATCAGGATGACCAGATCGAACTCGAGCCCCTTCGACAGCTGTGGGGTCAACCATCGGACGCGGGCAGGCTCCCCGAATCTGCTTGTGTCCACCTCATGGTCATCGATGACACAGACCGTGCCATCCGGGTTCTCCGTCAGCCAGGCGTCGATGATGGGGTCGAGATCGGTGACGGAGCGGTGTTCCACCGGGAAGCCGCTGCGACGGACCGACATCGGCACGTTGGCATCGGGCACTACGGCCCGGATCACTGGTTCGGCCTCGGTCATGACCTCTTCCGGCGTGCGGTAGTTGATAGCGAGCGTCGCGACATCGATGTGGTCGAGTCCGATGCGTTCGAGTCTTTCCCGCCAGGACTCCATCCGAACCTCAGACGATCCAGGGTCGTTCACCGTGAAGCCGTGCCGTGCCTGCGCGCGGTCGCCGACGATGGTGAAACTACGAGAAGGGCACCGTAGCAACAACATCTGCCATTCGGCGTCGGTCAACTCCTGTGCTTCGTCGACGACGATGTGGGCAAACGGGCCCGCGTGAGGATCGCTCGAGTCGTCCTGCCGGTCGGTGTCGTCGACCAGAGCCCGGCTCAGGTCGTGGCCGCGCAACATCGACATCACGCGCAGTTCGGAGTCGTCGGATGCGATGAGGTCGTCGATGACCCCGGATCGGCGTTCCTGTTCGGCCTGCAGGGCTGCACGTTGGCGGCGGATTCGTGAGGCGGCCTCCGGGTCGCCCAGCCGGTGTCGGGCGGCGTCGAGAAGAGGCAGGTCAGAGACGGTCCACGCCTGCGGATCAGGACGTTGCAGTGCAGCGACCTCCTCGGCGTCGAGCCAGGGCGCGCACATACGGAGGTAGGCGGGAACAGACCACAGATCCCCGACGAGGTCGGCGGCGTCCACCATCGGCCAGGCCCGATTCAGCGCGGCGCGCAGATCGTCATTCTGCCGCAGCGACTTTCGGACCTGATCGGTTCCGACGTCACCCCGGTACCTGTCGATCAGGATCTCGATCAGCTCCTCCATGATCGCCTCGCGTGCCTCGTTGTGGGGTGTGCCGCGGTCCGGTGACCGGAAAGCCGCCGCCCAGTCCTCGGCGCTCAGCCAGATCTCGCTCCAGTCGGTCTCGACGGTCATGCCCTTCGCCGGTGGCTTCTCATAGAATCGGACGGCCACGTCGACGGCGTTCACCAAGTCCGCCGATGCCTTGAGTCGAGCCACTGCGGGGTCGGCTTCGAGCTTCGCCTTCGCACCCTCCGGCACAAGGTCTCTCAAGGTGCATGTCCGCACTCCTTCTTCTCCGAGACTGGGCAGGACATCGGCGACGTAAGCCAGGTAGGGCTCGTGCGGGCCGACGAACAGCACGCCGCCCCGTTGATGGCCCAGGCGCGGGTCGGAATAGAGGAGATAGGCGGTTCGGTGCAGTGCGACAACGGTTTTGCCGGTGCCCGGTCCACCGTCGACGACGAGTGCGCCGCGCGATCCGCCACGGATGATGGCGTCTTGATCCGCCGCGATCGTGCCCAGGACGTCGCCCATCTTGGCCGATCGGTTCTGTCCCAGACTTGCGATGAACGCCGACTGGTCATCGAGCGCTGCGCTGCGTTCGGAGTCTGCGACCACCTGACCTTCCATGATGAAGACCTCATCCCAGTAGTCGGTGATCTTCTCGCCGGACCATCGGTAGCGACGGCGTCGGGTCAGGCCCATCGGATCGGCATGGGTGGCACCGAAAAACGGCTCGGCGACGGGGGAGCGCCAGTCGACCATCAGTTGCCGCCCGGAGCTGTCCGTCAGTCCCAGTCGCCCGACATATACCGGTTCTGAACCGTCCGCGCCCACCATGTGTCCGAGACACAGGTCCACGCCGAACCGCCGCAGTGTGCGCAGACGCGCAGTGAGCCGGTGGACCTCCATGTCCCGGTCCATGGCTGCCCGGCCCTCGCCTCCCGGCGCCTTCCGTTCGGCGTCGATGCGATCCCGCAGGTTCGATATCGACTCTTCCAAACTCCTCGCGACCTGGGTGAAATGGTGCTCATCATGCGCGATCAGTACGGGGTCGGCTTTGCGTGCCAGGTGGTGGGGCAGGTCGAAAACACTGGTGGACAACGGGTTCAAGCGCTCATCTCCTCTGACGGCTCCGCATCGCGACGGCTTGCTGCCACCGCACGGAAGGGCCGAATGTTGGCCGTGGACAGTGAGTTTGCGCCCTCAACCGGGTCTTGCCGCAAGCCCCTGGGTGCGCTATAAATTAGAAGGGGCAAGGACACGTGCCCCCTCACCTCTCCCCAAAGCTTCCTGCCGGAAACTCCGTTCTGGCACCGTCACGCCGGCGCCTCGCAAAATCCACTCGGCAGAGTCAGACCACTCGGGAATCCGTGGAGCTGCCACGGCACACGATCCGACGACCACGCGCCCTTCGGTGCATCGGTGGGCGTGCCACGATTGGGTGTGCCTTCTCGTAAGCCGGTCGACCCGGCAGCCATGCGTGCCGCGGTGGCGCTTGTCGAACCGTGGCTGACCGATCCCGCCGCCGCCGAGCCGACACGAGCCGAACTGGCCGATGCCGTGCGAACCTCTGCCCGCACCCTCGCTCAGGTGGCACCTGGTTCGTCGGTCGAGGTGCGGGTTCCCCCGTTCGTCGCGGTGCAGTGCATCGAGGGACCTCGGCACACCCGGGGCACGCCGCCGAATGTGGTGGAAACAAATTCGCGTACTTGGCTGTTGATGGTGACGGGACAGCTCGAACTCGTCGATGCAATCGACTCGGGGATGGTCACCGCATCGGGGAGTCGCGCCAGGGAGATCGATCACTGGCTACCGCTCGTCTAGATTCCGGTGCTGGTGAGACAGTTGTGACAGACACACACTCCGGCGATTCGCTAACGCGTTTCGGCTGCCCGTAGACTTGAGCCCACGCCCTCCACCAGCCCACCTCATGGGAGTGCCAGTGACCGAGCTGTCGATCAACAGCAAGAACCTGCTAGACGCCGACGAGCCTGAGAACGAGCCACGCGAAGAATGTGGCGTGTTCGGTGTCTGGGCACCCGGTGAGGATGTCGCAAAGCTCACCTATTACGGCCTGTATGCCCTGCAACACAGAGGCCAGGAGGCTGCGGGCATCGCCGTGGCCGACGGCTCGCAGGTCTTGGTGTTCAAAGACCTGGGGCTCGTCTCGCAGGTGTTCGACGAGCAGACCCTCGGTGCGATGCAGGGCCACGTGGCGATCGGCCACTGTCGCTACAGCACCACCGGATCCACCACCTGGGAGAACTCCCAGCCCATCTTCCGTACCACCGCTGCCGGCACAGGCGTGGCGCTCGGTCACAACGGAAACCTCGTCAACACCTCCGACCTGGCCAGCAAGGCCCGCGATTTCGGGCTGATGGATTCGCGGCGCGCCGGCGGCGCCACCTCGGATTCGGACGTCGTCGGAGCGCTGCTGGCCCATGGCGCGGCAGACTCGACCATCGAGCAGGCCGCGATGGAGTTGCTCCCGACCCTTCGGGGCGCGTTCTGCTTGACCTTCATGGACGAGCACACGCTGTACGCCGCGCGAGATCCTCACGGCGTCCGGCCACTGTGCCTCGGTCGTCTCGACCGCGGATGGGTGGTCGCGTCCGAGACCGCGGCCCTCGACATCGTCGGCGCCTCCTACGTCCGTGAGATCGAGCCGGGCGAACTGCTCGCCATCGACGCCGACGGCGTCCGCAGCTCGCGTTTCGCCGAGGCCACTCCCAAGGGTTGTGTCTTCGAATACGTCTATCTCGCCCGGCCCGACAGCGTCATCAACGGACGGTCGGTGCACACCACCCGGGTGGAGATCGGTCGCCGGCTGGCGCGCGAGTTCCCGGCAGAAGGCGACCTCGTCATCCCCGTACCCGAATCGGGCACACCCGCCGCGGTCGGATACGCCCAGGAATCGGGCATCCCCTACGGGCAGGGGCTGATGAAGAACGCCTACGTGGGACGCACCTTCATCCAGCCGTCGCAGACCATCCGTCAGCTGGGCATCCGGCTCAAACTCAACCCTCTCAAAGAGGTCATCCGAGGGAAACGGCTTGTGGTCGTGGACGATTCGATCGTCCGCGGGAACACGCAACGCGCGTTGATCCGAATGCTCCGCGAGGCGGGTGCGGCCGAGGTGCACGTCCGTATCGCATCGAGCCCCGTGCGCTGGCCGTGCTTCTACGGCATCGACTTCGCATCGCCCGCCGAACTGATCGCCAACGGCACGGACTCCGAAGAGCATCTGGTGGAAGGTGTCCGGCACGCCATCGGCGCAGACTCCCTCGGCTACATCAGTACCGACGAGATGATCGCCGCCACAGAGCAGCCCGCCGACAACCTCTGCGCCGCATGCTTCACCGGTGAGTACCCGATCGAGCTGCCCAAGGAGACATCCATGGGCAAGGCGGTTCTCGAGACGATGCTCAAGAACGCCGCGACGGGCTCCGACGTGCTCGCCGACAACGACAACGTGAGTGCTATCCGCCGGCCCTAGGCCACCGTCACCGTTCCCTGTCGCGAGTCAACCCTGGCGTGAGGATGACTCTGTACCCGGTGGAGTGTCCGCCTTGCGCAGTTTCCCGTTGTCCGCCGAAGTAGGCAATGCACGTCGCCAGAACTCATCGGGTGCACCTCGGGTAGCGTGAGACCGGATTATTCGCCACCACGGCAGCCCCGCTGCCGGACTTCGAGAACGGGAACCACACGCCGATGACCGACAACGAGCCCAGCAACGCCTCATATGCTGCGGCGGGAGTGGACATCGATGCCGGTGAGCGAGCAGTGGAGCTGTTCGCCCCGCATGCAAAGCGCACGCTGCGTCCCGAGGTCATGGGTGGACTCGGAGGCTTTGCCGGCCTGTTCAAGCTCAAGGGCGGCTACCGCGAGCCGGTTCTCGCGTCGTCCACCGACGGTGTGGGAACAAAGATCGCCGTGGCACAGGCCATGGGCAAGCACGACACCCTCGGCCGCGATCTCGTGGCGATGGTGGTCGACGACCTCGTCGTCTGCGGTGCCGAACCGCTGTTCCTCCAGGACTACATCGCCGTCGGCAAGGTTGTGCCCGAGGTCGTCGCAGAGTTGGTCAAGGGAATCGCCGATGGTTGCGTCGAGGCCGGGTGCGCGCTGCTCGGCGGCGAGACGGCCGAACACCCGGGTTTGATGGCAGAGGGCGACTACGACCTGTCTGCCACCGGCGTGGGCATCGTCGAGGCCGACGCAGTGCTCTCACCGGACCGCGTGCGGCCCGGTGATGTCGTGATCGCGATGGGCAGCAGCGGCCTGCACTCGAACGGATACTCGCTGGCGCGCAAGGTGTTGCTCGAGTGGGGCCACATGGACCTCGGCGGGCACGTCGAAGAGTTCGAGCGCACCCTCGGCGAGGAGTTGCTGGAGCCCACCCGTATCTACGCCAAGGACTGCCTTGCGCTGGCTGCGGAGACCGACGTCCGGACGTTCTCACACGTCACCGGGGGCGGATTGGCCGACAACCTGGCCCGCGTCATCCCCAGCGGCCTGGTCGCAGAACTCGACCGCGGCACCTGGTCGCCGGCACCGATCTTCCAGATGATCGCCCAGCGCGGACGCGTGGAACGTATCGAGATGGAACGCACCTTCAACATGGGTGTCGGGATGGTCGCAGTTGTGGCGCCCGAAGACACCGACCGCGCACTGGCCGTCCTGACCGCTCGCCACCTGGATTGCTGGGTGCTGGGATCGATCAAGAAGTCCCACACGACAAGCCCGGGGGATCACAAGAAGAAGACCGGGGTTGCCGAGCTGATGGGCGAGCACCCGCGGTTCTAGACGCGTAAGGGAGCTACGGCCTGATCGGGGGGATGTGCCCGATCAGGATTGCGACCCGATCACGGATATGCCGAGTGGCCCGCCCTGACCGGGAGTCGCCTCAGGGGGTTGTCAAGAGTGGTGGTTCGAACCAGATGGCCCGAACCCCCGGCTCGCCCGTCAGGCTCGCCGCCAACTCTCCTCATCGGACCACCGATCGTCCGTGAACCCATCGTTCGGTTCAGCGGAATCGCCACCCGACAGCTCTCGCTGCAAGCTGTCGAAGTCGGTGTTCGGTGAGCTGTACTTAAGTTCACGAGCAACTTTAGTTTGCTTCGCCTTCGCCCGGCCGCGGCCCATAGGGGACCCCCTCGCGCAATGAAGGGGCGGCCAAACACGTGGCGGCCCCATTCTGTGTTTACAAATATGGTCGTGAAACACAGTCTAGCGTGCTCGCAAGCGTGATGCGGACCGGCTCGGCGGGGGCCCGCTGAATTTACCTGCTCTTCTTGCGAAGCCACCGCTCTGCGTCCCGCACGACCTTCGGCGGAAGACTCTCGGCGGCCAGCAGTTCTACCAGAGCATCACGGTCGGGGCCGGTGATCAGATGCCGCACCAGAACCCCGTGATCCGGCCGGGAAATGACCCTGACCACATCACCCGCTGTCACGGCACCCGGCTGGACCACCCGGAGATAACACCCCACGTCGGCCTGGGCGTTGAAGCGCTTGATCCAGTTCTCCTCTTGCGCCCAGTCGGCAAAGGTGCGGCATGGGGTACGCGCAATCGTGACCTCCAGTTCGAGAGTGTCACCGACCTTCCAGCGCTCTCCGATCACCGCATCGGTCGTGGCCACGCCTGCGATCCTGAGGTTCTCGCCGAACCATCCGTACGGCAGCTCTCGATCCAGCTCCGTTGCCCATCGCCGGGCCTCGTCTTCGCTGTAGGCGTAAACAGCCTGATCCAGTCCGCCGTGGTGCATGACGTCGCAGACGTGGTCGATGTCGAGGCCGTCCTCGTTCACATCCACCGGACCGTCGATCGCCCGCTTGTCGATGGCGCTGATCCCGACACCACCGGCCAGGCGATGCTCCTCGTGCACCGCGCACACAGCCAGCACCGTGCCCTCGGCCAAACTCACCTGCTCCTCGATTTCTCGCTGTGCCGGCCGACCAGGCGGGTGCTCACCGTCATCTGCCCCTCAATTTCTCGATCGCAGCACGTCCGGCCTGAACCCGGTCATCAGCCGGTACCGAAGTGGGGTCTATCGCCGCGGTGGTGCCGCCGGTTTCGAGTTCGGTGTCGGCCGGCACACCCCGCTTGACCAACGCGAGCGCAATCGGCCCGTATTCGAAGTGTTCGACAACGGTGCCGATCCGACCGACTGCACGTCCGCCCGCGGTGACGGGATCACCGGTGACGGGACGGCTGTCGGCACTGCCGTCGAGGTGGAGCAGGAGCAGTTGCCGGGGAGGCTTGCCGAGGTTGTGCACCCGGGCGACGGTCTCCTGACCCCGATAACACCCCTTGTTCAGGTGCACCGCACCCATCTCATCCGGCGACCCGATCCAGTTCACCTCATGAGGGATCGCGCGGTCGTCGGTGTCGATGCCCAGCCGGGGTCGCAGAGCGGCGACCCGAAGAGCTTCGTGAGCCCACGAACCTGCAGGGCGCACGCCGACCGCGGTCAGGCTCGACCACCACGTGATCAGCTGGTCGGCCGGGAGAACCATGTCGATGGCCTCGACGGAGGCGTGCTCACCGAGAGCCGGCATCACCCGCCAGAACCCGCCGTCGGCCAACGGCCCGGCGTCGTAGACCGATGCCGTCGGGGGTACGCCGAGCAACTGTGCGACGGCACCTCCACGGGTTTGCGGCCCCAGCAGGCTCAACACCGCCATGTCCGGGCGCCTGGCGACCTCGACCTTCGCCCAGAAGATCATCTTCGTCAGGAACGCGGCCAACGCGTCGCCGCGATGCGCCTCGGTGTCGATCCACGTGGTGCCGTCGAGGTCGGTCTGGATGAAGTGATCCTCGATCCGGCCGTTCCCGTCGAGGCTGAGGTTCTCCGCGCTGCGTCCGTCCGCGAGGTCGGTGACGAACTGACTGGAGATGGTGTTGAGCCAACTGAGCCGCTCGTCGCCGGTGAGGGCGATGACGCTGCGATGCGAACGGTCGATCACCACCGCAGAGGTGGTCGCGGCACGTTGCTCACCGAAGGGGTCACCGAAGTGCCACGCCACTGCTTCGTCTGGGGAATTTTCCGGGCCACCGACTGCGCCTGAGGCGCGTAATGAATCCAACAAAACAGTCACGTCATCATCGTACGAGCGTGCTCGCTACTCTTGCCGTCATGGCTCAACCGATCTTGGTGACTGTCGACGGCGCGGTACTCGACCCTGCCGTGCCGATCCTGCATGCGGACGACCTCGCTGCGGTCCGCGGCGACGGCATCTTCGAAACCCTGCTCGTCCGCGATGGGCGGGCGCGCGTGGTCGAACTGCATCTGCAGCGGCTCTCGCGTAGCGCCAAGGCGCTCGATCTGCCTGCTCCCGACGAGGAGAAATGGGCCGAGGCGATCGCGACCGGTGCCAGGGTCTGGGCGGAGGCCAACGGCAACGCCGAGGGGCTCATGCGGCTGGTCTATTCACGCGGACGGGAGTCGGCGCCCGTCGACGCCGCGCCTCCGCGGGACCGCGACGAGACCGGGCTCACCCGTGAGGCGAACGCGGCCACCGAATATCTGACCGTCGGACCCGTTGCCGAACGGGCCGCCAAGGTCCGCGAGAACGGGGTGAAGGTCATCACCGCTCCCCGTGGATACTCGGTCGATCTCGCCGCGGTGGCCCCGTGGCAGTTGCTCGGTGCCAAAACGCTCAGCTATGCGACGAACATGGCTGCGCTGCGGTACGCCGCCGAGCAAGGCGCCGACGACGTCATCTACACCAGCAGCGAGGGTTATGTGCTCGAGAGCCCGCGGTCGACGGTCATCGTGGTCGAAGGAAAACGGTTGATCACACCGCCACCCGAGATCGGCATCCTCAGTGGCACCACCCAGCAGGCCCTGTTCGCCCAGGCCGAGAAGGACGGCTGGGAGACCGAGGTTCACGCCCTGCGTCCGGCAGACCTCATCTGTGCCGAATCGGTGTGGTTGGTGTCCAGCATCACGTTGGCTACCCGCGTCATCGAGCTCAACGGTTACTCGATGACGACTCCTGTTCGCCCACAGGACTTTTCGGCTCTGGTAGACCGCGCAATCGGCTGATTCGACCCGCCGTTCGGCATCGGTGAAGGTGCCCGGCGCCACACCGATTTTGCTTGTTCGTCATCTGCGCCCGGGCGTACGCTGCATCTACTACCTCTCGTAGTAGCGACTCGGCGAATGAGGCAAAAATGGACGCTCTTGACGTCTCGCGGTGGCAGTTCGGGATCACCACCGTCTATCACTTCATCCTGGTACCGCTGACGATCGGACTCGCTCCGATGGTGGCGGTGATGCAGACCGTGTGGGTCGTCACCGGTCGTGAGCGGTGGTATCGCGCCACCAAGTTCTTCGGGAAGTTGCTGCTGATCAACTTCGCCCTCGGCGTCGCCACCGGCATCGTCCAGGAGTTCCAATTCGGGATGAACTGGAGCGAGTACAGCAGATTTGTCGGGGACGTGTTCGGCGGTCCGCTGGCACTCGAAGGCCTCGTCGCCTTCTTCATGGAATCGACATTCTTGGGTCTCTGGATCTTCGGCTGGGATCGCTTGCCGAAGAAGATCCACCTGCTGACGATCTGGATGGTTGCCATCGGCGTCAACGCGTCCGCGTGGTTCATCGTCGCTGCGAACTCGTGGATGCAGCACCCGGTAGGGGCGCAGTGGAACGAGGAAAAGCAGCGTCCAGAGCTCAAGAGCCTGTGGGACGTGATGACCAACAGCACCACGTTGGCGGCTTTCCCGCACACCATTGCCGGCGCGTTCCTCACCGCCGGCACCTTCGTCGCGGGGATCGGCTGCTGGTGGATGGTGCGAAACATGCGGCAGGCCAAGCGTTCCGAAGGTGCCGAGGCGGAACGATTGGTAGCCGATGCGCGGACGCTGTACCGTCCGGTGACCCGCCTGGCCCTGTGGGTGATGATCGTCAGCGGCGTGGCCCTCGCCATCACCGGTGACGCGCAGGCCAAGCTCATGTTCGAACAGCAACCGATGAAGATGGCGTCGGCCGAGTCGCTGTGCGAGACCGAAAGCGGTGCAAGCTTTTCCATCCTCGCCATCGGCACCCAGAACAACTGCGAGTCCGTCACGCATCTGATCGAGGTGCCCAAGGCGTTGTCGTTCCTGGCCGACTACGACTTCAACTCCACCCTGCAGGGTGTCGAAGACCTGCAGGCGCAGCACGAGGCGAACTTCGGTCCCGGCAACTACAAGCCGAATCTCTTTGTCACGTACTGGGCGTTCCGCGCGATGATCGGGTGGGCCCTCGGCTCGGCGGCGCTGGCTCTTCTCGCACTCTGGTTCACGCGCGGCGGCCGTGTCCCCGACTCGAAGCGCTTCGGGACATTCGCCATCTGGATGATCCCGACCCCGTTCTTGGCCAACAGTTCTGGCTGGATCTTCACCGAGATGGGGCGTCAGCCCTGGATGGTGGCACCCAATCCGACGGGTCTGTCGCAGGTGCACCTGACCGTACAAGAGGGCGTCAGCCGGCACTCGGGCTACCTCGTCCTCACGTCGTTGATCATCTTCACCCTCCTCTACGGAGTGCTCGGCCTGATCTGGTTCACGTTGTTGCGCAAGTACACCCGCGAGGGTCCACAACCGACCGACTCCGGGCCCCCGGTCGGTGGATCGGGCACCGACGACGACGGCAGTGGTCGCGATGACGACGACGCCGACGACGTCAAACAACTCTCGTTCGCTTACTGAAAGGCCGAGGTGACGTGATGAGCCTTGCTGAGTTCTGGTTCGCACTCGTCGGAGTGCTGTTCCTCGGCTACTTCGTACTCGAGGGTTTCGACTTCGGGGTCGGGATGCTCATGCCTTTTCTGGGCCGAGCAAAGGACGGGGTGTCCGGGGACACCAGACGACGCGTCATGCTCAACACAATCGGCCCGGTGTGGGACGGCAACGAGGTGTGGTTGATCACCGGCGGTGGCGCCTTGTTCGCGGCCTTTCCTGCCTGGTACGCAACGATGTTCAGTACCTTTTATCTCCCGTTGCTGCTCATCCTCGTGGGGCTGATCACCCGGGTCGTCTCCATCGAGTGGCGTGGGAAGATCGACGACCCGCGGTGGCGTCGGTGGGCCGACGTCGGTATCGGGCTCGGCTCGTGGCTGCCGGCCATCCTGTGGGGCGTCGCGTTCGCCAATCTGGTGCGTGGGCTTCCCATCGACGGTGAGGAGCAGTTCACCGGCAACATCCTCGACCTGCTGTCTCCGTACGCACTGCTTGGCGGCGCTGCCACCGCGTTGTTGTTCATCACCCACGGCGCGGTGTTCCTGGCACTCAAGACCGGTGGCGACATGCAGCGTGAATCCATGAGGACCGCAGCCTGGCTCGCCGTTCCGACCACCATCGTCGCCGCGGTGTGGGGTGTGTGGACCCAGCTGGCCTACGGCAAGGGATGGACGTGGGCGGCGCTGGCGGTTGCCGCGGTGGCCGTCGTCGCCGCCACGGCGCTGGCCTGGATGCGAAGGGAGGGATGGGCATTCGTTGCCACGTGCTTCGCCATTTTCGGTGTGGTGGTCCTGATCCTCGGGTCGATGTTCCCCAACGTCATCCCGTCCACCACCGACCCGGCCTTCAACATGACCATCGAGGGGAGCGCGTCGAGTCATCACACATTGGTGGTGATCACCTGGGCGGCGGCCTTCATCACCCCCGTGGTGCTCGCCTACCAGGGATGGACGTATTGGGTGTTCCGGCAGCGCATTTCGACATCCCAGATCCCCCCGTCCATCGGGTTGGCACTACGCGAACGAAAGCCTGCCGAGGCGCCGAGATGACCGCGTCGGGGCGGCGGCGGCGGGCCAGACCGCCGATCGATCCGCGCCTGTGGAGATACTCACGGACCTCGCGCCGCTACCTGGTGATCACGGTGCTCATGGCCGTGGTGTCGGTCGCGACCGTCATCGTCACCGCGGTGATGGTGGCGTCGATATTGTCGGAACTGATCGTCTCTCCGGGGCTGCGCAGCCTCGATGCGCAAGCGTCCCATCTGCTCTGGCTGGCGGCGTCGGTAGCGGTGCGGGTGGTCGCGACCTACCTCCACGACCGCTATGCCCATCGCGCGGGGGCCCAGGTGATCGCCGAGTTGCGCGAGGCGGCCCTGGCCGTGGTGTCAGACCCAGCCCGTACCGCACCGCGTGATCTGCTCACCCGTCGCGAGCGTCTTGCCACCATCCTCACCCGCGGCATCGAGGCGCTGGGGCCGTACCTGACCGGTTACGTTCCCGCCCTTGTGCTTTCGGTGGTGGTCATCCCGGTGCTGATCGTGGTGATGGCATTCGCCGACATGACGTCGGCGATCATCGTGGTCATCACACTGCCGCTGATACCGATCTTCATGATCCTCATCGGGGTGATGACCCGCGATCGCACAGCTGACCGGCTGGCGGCGATGAGTCGCCTCTCGTCCCAATTGCTCGACCTCATCGCAGGGATACCCACACTGCGCGCACTGGGGCGCGAGCTGGAGCCGGCGGATCGTATCGGTGACTTGGGGCAGGCTCATCGGCGAAGCACCATGAAGGCGCTTCGGATCGCCTTCCTGTCGGGTGCGGTGCTGGAGTTCCTTGCCACCCTGTGCGTGGCATTGGTCGCCGTGAGCATCGGACTGCGCCTGGTCTTCGGTGACATGGGGCTGTACGGGGGTGTCCTGGCCCTGGTGCTCGCACCGGAGATCTACCTGCCGCTACGGGCCGCGGGGGCTCAGTTCCACAACTCGGAGGCCGGGACGGCCAGCGCTGATGAGATATTCGACATCATCGAAGCGGATTCTGCCGCGCCGACAACGGTCGGCCGGTCGGCACCGGTCGCCGGAGCCGCCATCACCTTGTCCGGCGTCGGCGTCCAGGGCCGCGACGGCTGGGCCCCGGACGATGTGACGGCGACCATCCGGCCGGGACGCCTGACCGTGGTCATCGGGCCCAACGGGACAGGAAAATCGACTGTACTGGCAGCGATCCTGGGTCTGCAAGGACTGGACGCCGGCTCCATCCTGATCGGTGACGTGCCGGTGGCCGACTTCGACCGGGAAGCGCTGTGGGAGCAGGTCTCTTGGCTACCCCAGCACCCGGTGCTGGTACCGGGCACCGTGCGGGACAACTTTCTCCTCGGCGGGCCGGTCGCCGACGCGGATCGCGAGATGGCTTGCCAGGCAACCGGTTTCGATGGAGTGTTCGCCGGCATGCGGCAGGGGTGGGACACCCAGCTCGGACACGGGGGAGTGGGGCTGTCGGCGGGTCAGCGGCAACGCCTGGCCCTTGCCCGTGTGCTGGCGTCACCCGCGCCGCTGCTGTTGCTCGATGAACCGACCACTCACCTCGATGCGGTGGCCGAGACCGAGGTATGCCGGGTGCTGCAGGCCCGCGCCCGCGCCGGTGACACCGTCGTTGTCGTCGCTCACCGTCCGGCGTTGCTCGCGGCAGCCGACGACGTGGTCGAGATCGGAGCGAATGTCCATGTCCGTCGTTGAGAAGTGGTCGGTGGTGCGTGAGGATCCACTCTGGCGTGCGATGGGTTTACTCGGCCTGCGGAGACAGTTGGTGGCGAAGTCGCTGCTGCTGGGAGTACTCGGTGCCGGTAGCGCACTGGCGCTTGCCGCGCTGTCGGCATGGTTGATCACCCGCGCCTGGCAGATGCCGCCAGTCCTCTATCTGTCGCTCGCCGTGACAGCTGTGCGAGCACTCGGTATCTCGCGCGGGCTGTTCCGCTACCTCGAGCGCCTGGCCACACACGATGTGGCGCTCGATGCGATGTCGACTGCGCGCCGCCGACTGTACGTCGCGCTCGCGGGTGGACCGTCCGGTTACTCGGTGGGATTGCGCCGCGGAGAGTTGTTGTCGCGCACTGGTGCCGATGTCGACGAGGTGGGCAATGCCTTGATCCGAGCCCTCATTCCCATCGGGGTGTCGATGGTGGTGTCCGGCGCCGCGATCGTGATCATGGCGTGTGTCTCGTTGTGGGCGGCGGTCGCCTTGGCCGGTTGTCTACTGGTCAGCGGCGCAGTTGCGCCGTGGGGTGCCGCCCGCGGTGCTCGCCGTGCCGCAGTGGATGCTGCCGTGGCGCAGGCGCGTAGCGCCGAGGCGATGATGAATCTGCTCGATCACGGACCCGAGCTGGCTGTGACACGCCGTCGCGCAGAGGTGTTGTCCGACTTGGTATCTGCCGAGGCCGATGCCCGCAGCGCCACCGACCGTGGAGCCCGGCAGAGCGCATGGGCGGCGACCGCCACACCACTTGCCGTCGGGGTCTCGGTGATCGTGGCGGGGCTGATCGGCATCGGCATGGCTGATTGGGTGTCCCCGATGACGTTGGGCGTTCTGATCCTCTTGCCTCTGAGTGCTTTCGACTCCACCAGCACCATGACCGACGCTGCGATGACACTGTCGCGCAGCCGGCTTGCGGCCCGGCGGATCATGGCCCTTGTCGACCGCGCGCACGACTACCGAAACGCGCGCCCGAACCGGTCGACTGCGCTGCCGGCCGGGCACCTGACGGTCCGTGGCTTGCGATGGGGGTGGCCCGGCGGGGCGGTGTTCGGCGGGTCTGCCGGTCTGGACCTGGACGTGAAACCGGGGTCCAGGATCGCCCTCGTGGGTCCGAGTGGCTGTGGAAAGTCCACACTCTTGCTGACGTTGGCCGGGCTGTTGGAGCCGGTGTCGGGAACCGTCACCGTTTCGAGTGAGAATGATTCGGACCCAAGATATTTCGCGGAGGACGGTCACGTGTTCACCACCAGTGTCCGCGAGAACCTGCTCGTCTCACGCGGCGACGCGACCGACGAGGTGCTGATGTCGGCGTTGGCGTCCGTCGGCCTCGACACCTGGGTCGGCGGGTTACCGGATGAACTCAACACGATCCTCGAAGGGGGTGCGGACGCCATCAGCGGGGGACAGCGCAGACGGCTGCTCGTGGCGCGCGCCCTGATCAATACTTCGCCGGTGCTGCTCATCGACGAACCCGGCGAAAATCTCGACCGTGCCGAGGCGGACAGAGTGCAGGCCGGACTCCTCGATGTCGGTGGCGGGCTGGTTGACCGTGAACGCGCGGTCGTTGTTGTCTCGCACGGACTACCGGCGTCTCATCGTGCCGACATGATCATCGATCTGGGAGCGAATTCGCTACGAGAAAAAGCGGTTGCCGACCTGTCGAACCGGGGGTAACTTCGTCCGTACACGAGGAAGGAGGTGGTCTGAAGTTGAATTCTTGGACACGTGAGGTGACCATCAGCTAACGGCCGTTTCGGTGGATTGGCCCGATCGGGATCGCACATCGGTTGCGTCCCAGCGGTCGTCAGCTGAATCCACAATGGTCACCGGACCCCCGCACCTCGGCCTTGTCCAGGCCGAGAGAGCCCGCTGAGAAGTGGGTGGTGCGGGGGTCTATCCATTTCTCGGGGGGTTTCATCTCGGTGGGTCAAGCCGTCCACCCGCGGTGAGATCGGAGACGATCCGAACTGGTGTGGGCGCGGCACAACCAGGGTGCTCGTTGTCGGGCAGGGAACGTCGGCATCTAGCCGGCGTAGCGACGGAGTTTGGCCGATGCGCGGGGAACGAGGTCGCCGTCCGCGTCGACCCGCTCTTCTACGTAGGCGAGATCGCCGTCCTCGACGAGGCCGTACAGACGTTTGGCACCTCCGGCACGAGGGCCCGATGCAGCTTTGATCACGACGTCGGTGGCCAATTCCCACGATGTCTGATTGAGCGGCTTGCCGTAGAACAGTTCCACCCAGCCCTCGGCATGGGTGAGGAGGAGTTCGATGACGTCGTCTTCGCCGATTCGCCAGAACCCTGCCTCGCGCTCACCGGGGCCGACGTAGTTGGCGTCCGCGTCGATGACCCAGGTGCGGGATTGCCAGACGAGGTAGTTGCCGCCGTCGTGGCTGATGATGACCTGCTGGCCGAAGTGGCGGTCACCGTTCTCGGGGTCGTAGCCTTCCCCTTCGCCGCGCCACACACCGACCATGGGTAGGAGCGCCAGCAGCCCGGGATGCAGGTCAGGGCCCTGACGCAGGTTGGCCGTGTCGTCCGGCAGCGGCAGATCGGGCAGCGACGGGACGTTACGCGCTGCGGTTTCCTGCGCGCGGATCGCCGCCTGGTTGATCGCTTCGTCGCCCGAACGGGTCACGATTCGTCAGTGACCAGCCGGTAGAGGACGTACAGGCCAAACCAGGAAATCAGGATGGTTGCCAGCACCAGCAACGCTTCGAAGAATATGACCACCAGAGCATTCTAACGCCCCCCGCCGTGTCGTTGACTGTGGGGATTCCCTCAGCGTGGCAGCGTGCGTGAGTGCACACAGATCGGTCAGTACGGTCACATCCGGCCCCAGTCGCGCGAGTTGTGTGCACGGAGGCACACGGCAGTCAAAACAAGCCCGGCCCGCCTCGAGAGGCGGGCCGGGCTCGTCAGATCCGACCTTCTACTTGCTGACGGTCACGTTCTGCTCGTGCACGCCGGGGCCCTCCGGGCTCACGGTGGCATCACCGTTGCCGATGGACGAGAGCGCACGCAACGACCACGTGCCGGGAGCGGCGAAGAACCGGAAATCACCGGTACCGCTGGCGACCACCTCTGCGGTGAACTCGCCGGTGTTGTCGAGGAGGCGGACGAACGCGCCGGCAACGGGGTTGCCGTCGGTGTCGACGACCTGACCTGTCAACACTGTTTCCTTCTCGGTATCGACACCGGCGGGCATCTTCTGTCCCTGTTTAGGCGCAGCACACATGATTACTTGCTCTCTCCCAGTTCGATCGGGGCACCGACGAGTGAGCCGTATTCGACCCAGCTGCCGTCGTAGTTCTTGACGTTCTTCTTGCCGAGGAGCTGATCGAGCACGAACCAGGTGTGGCTCGAGCGCTCACCGATGCGGCAGTAGGCGATGGTCTCTTTGCTGTCGTCGAAACCCTTTTCGGCGTAGAGCTTTTCGAGGTCGTCATCCGCCTTGAAGGTGCCGTCCTCGTTGGCGGTGGTGCTCCACGGGATGTTGATCGCGCCCGGGACATGGCCACGCTGCTGGGCCTGCTCCTGCGGCAGGTGAGCGGGGGCGAGGATCTTGCCCGAGAACTCGTCGGGGCTGCGCACGTCGACCAGGTTCTTGCTGCCGATGGCGTTGATGACCTCGTCGCGGAAAGCGCGGATGCTCGTGTCCGGCGCGGATGCGGTGTACGTGGTGGCCGGGCGGGTCACCTCGTCGGTCGACAGCGGACGGCCGTCGAGCTCCCACTTCTTGCGGCCGCCGTCGATGAGCTTGACGTCCTTGTGGCCATAGAGCTTGAAGTACCAGTAGGCGTAGGCAGCGAACCAGTTGTTGTTGCCGCCGTAGAGAACAACGGTGTCGTCGTTGGAGACGCCCTTGGCCGACAACAACTCCGAGAACTGCTCCTGGTTGAGGAAGTCGCGGCGAACGCCGTCCTGCAGGTCTTTGCGCCAGTCGAGGCGGATGGCGCCTTCGATGTGTCCGCCTTCGTAGGCGGTGGTGTCCTCGTCGACCTCGATGAAGACGGTCTTGTCTGCTTTCAGGTTCTGCTCAGCCCAGTCGGCGCTGACCAGGACGTCGGAGCGAGCCATGGTTTTCCTTTCGTGGTGGATGCGGCATCGAAAAGCGATCCGCAGTAGATACAACTGTGGTGGTGCTCGGAGGATGAAGCTTGGGGGCGTGATGAATCGCTGGAGCGAAGAACGCGAACCAGGGGCACGCCGGACGTGCGGGACGCGGAAGATCTCGGAACGGCCCGCCGGTTACCGGCTCAGACAGCAACAGTTGGCGATACGACAGAAGTCGATCGCCCGACGGCGGGTGAGCATCAACTCACAGCCCAGTTGCATGGCCGACAGCTTACCGCAGCGTGCGACCACTCCGAGATGGCCCTTGCCAGAAGTCCTGGGCGGTCGCGACCAACGGCGCGGGCTCGGCCTCGAGCACCACATCGCTGCCCTGTGAGGCCGCCTTCGCCGCCGGCATCGACCACGGAAGTGGCAGTACCGGAAGCGTCTTGGTGAACTGGGCGAGCACCATCGGCTCGGCCCCGGACGGAACGTCGGACTCCACGTGCTCGGCGGGACCGGAGTAGAGGTTGCGGGCATCGATGTGAAGAGCACCGCCGCGTACGGACAGATCCACCGCGACGCTCACCTTTTCGCGGCGTTGCCCGGAACTGTGACCGGAATTACGTGGATCTCTTACATTGACCGTCCCGGTCAGGATGACGCCGGTGCTGGTCGAGAGGATTCCGTCGCCCGGACCACCACCGCCGACCTTGTCTTCGGGCGCCGGCGTGGTGACGGTGAGGTCGACGATGCCGAGGAACCGGCCGAGGTTGACCGAGTCGATCTTGAGGGACGCGGTGGCCTTGTCCGCATTCAGTTCGGTGTTCTGTCCGATGACCCATTCGCCGTCTGCTCGGCGCACGTCGGACAGCTTCGACCGCAGGTCGCCCCGGCGCCCATCGCCCAGGTCAGCGCCTCGCGCAGTGATACCGATCTGGTCGTAGGTGTCGCCGGCGGCCTGGTCGACGAACGGGAATCCGGAGATGGTGATCTCGGGATCAAACTGCAGGTCTGATGCCTCCCGCAGCGCGGTGGAATAGCGGTACTCTGCGTAGGCCGCGGATGCGAAATCGGCGATCGTGGCGACCAAGAGGGTGATGAGCACACCGACTGCCAGCTTGCGCAACGATTCCCCTCTGTAATGGACTCAGTCCATCCGGCGACGCGGCCGGCGACCGCCGGTGGAGACTCCCGCTGGGGACTTGTTAACGGGTAACGACCGATATGACGCTATTCTGTCATCTATCTCGCACACGTTGGTAAGGCAGCGTACATATACGAATAATCGAGATCGGAGTGGTTTGTGGATCTCTTGTTACTGACAGCCGATCCCACCCCTGAGTCTGTATTGCCGTCGTTGTCACTGCTGGCTCATACCGTTCGAGTGGCGCCCACCGAGGTGTCCTCATTGATGGAAGCCGGAAACGCAGATGTAGCCATCGTTGATGCGCGTTCTGACCTTGCCGCTGCGCGCGGCCTGTGCCGACTGCTGGGGAGTACGGGTTCATCGGTCCCTGTGGTCGCGGTGCTGACCGAGGGCGGCCTGGTGGCCGTCAACTCCGAATGGGGCCTCGACGACTTCCTGCTACCCGACACCGGTCCGGCCGAACTCGATGCGCGCCTGCGCCTTCTGGTCGTGCGCACCCGAGGCGTCACCGCCGAGGAGGCCAGTGGAAAGGTCACCCTCGGTGACCTGGTGATCGACGAGGGCACCTACACGGCACGGCTACGTGGGCGCCCGCTCGACCTGACCTACAAGGAGTTCGAACTCCTGAAGTACCTCGCGCAGAACGCCGGTCGTGTCTTCACCCGGGCTCAACTGCTTCAAGAGGTGTGGGGATACGACTTCTTCGGCGGCACCCGCACGGTCGACGTGCACGTCCGGCGTCTTCGCGCCAAACTCGGCAGCGAGTACGAGTCGTTGATCGGTACCGTCCGGAACGTCGGCTACAAGGCGGTGCGCCCCAGCCGGGGCGGTCGCGGTGGCGGCGAGACCTCCACCGACAACGGGGATCTCGACGATCTGGGTGGATCGGACGAGGTCGAGTTCCCGGACCCGGAACTGAGTTCGAGCGCCAATGGTGGCTGACGCCGGGCCCGTCCACGACCTCCTGACCGCCGCCGCCCGCACTGACGGTGTCGCGCCGTTGGGCGAGCAGGCGGTGGCCGTCATCGGCCGTGAGGGCGTCAAGGAGTTCACCGTCTCATCCGGCGACACCGTTGTCGGGTATGCCAACGTCACCCCTGCCCGAGAGGGCGAACCGGCCATGATCGAGCTGGCGGTGCACCCCGAACACCGCCGACGCGGTCACGGGAAACGGCTGCTGACAACAACTCTGGAGCACGTGCCCGACAACCGTCGCGTGTGGGCGCATGGGAATCTGCCCGCCGCGCAGGCTCTGGCCGCTTCACTGGGCCTCACTGCCCGGCGCGAGTTGCTGCAGTTGCGTCGGCCTCTGGCCGGGGCCGAACTCCCGTCGCTCGCCGTGCCCGACGATCTTGTTCTGCGAACGTACGCGGGGCCGTCGGACGACGCGGAGATCTTGCGGGTCAACAACGTGGCCTTTGAGTGGCATCCGGAGCAGGGCGGTTGGAGCGAGGACGAGATCACCGCGCGTACGGGCGCCGAGTGGTTTGACCCTGCGGGGTTGTTCCTCGTGTTCGATGCGTCCGACCCTCACACCTTGCTGGGCTTCCACTGGACAAAGGTGCACCCTGCCGAGGGTGGCACCCCCGCTCTGGGAGAGGTGTACATCGTCGGCGTCGACGCCACGGCCCAAGGTCGAGGTCTGGGACGATTGCTCACCCTGGCCGGCCTGCACCATCTCCAGCAGCGTGGCCTCGCGGAGGTCGAACTCTACGTCGAGGGCGACAACAAGGCTGCGCTCAACACCTACGCCAAGCTCGGGTTCACCCAATACGCGATCGATGTCGCATACGGCTGAGTGCCGTCCCGGGCGTCGGCCCAGGGCAATGTCCGATTTGTCACCATGGCTGTTCACCTCTCGTTCACCTCTCCAGGGGTATCGCTTCACTCTCGCTCTGTAGCTTCCAAACCGCAGCAGGACGCGATGCGCTACGGCGTCGTGGCTGCCTGTGAATCATTGCGACCTGTGTCGAGCAGACTGCCGATGCACGAATCGAAGGACTTCTTCAGGTGAACTTGAAAAACAGTGGAGCAATCCTGGGCGTGTTTGCTGCCTCAACGCTGCTGATCTCGGCGTGTGGAAACTCCGCGTCAGACTCCGACACGGCCAAGAAGGTCGAAGGCGTCACATGTGAAGGCCAGGCGAATCTGAAGGCCAGTGGATCGAGTGCGCAGGCCAACGCCATGACCCTGTTCGCCAACTCCTACGCCACCACGTGCGAGGGCAAGACCATCGACTACAACTCCAACGGCTCCGGCGCCGGCGTCAAGGAGTTCACCGGCGGCCTCACCAACTTCGGTGGCAGCGACTCGCCGCTGAAGGAAGACGAAGCGACCGCCGCGGCGACCACCTGCGGGTCCGAGGCATGGAACCTTCCCCTGGTCTTCGGCCCCATCGCCGTCACCTACAACCTCGACGGCGTCGACGCGGTCAACCTGTCGGGCCCCACCCTCGGCAAGATCTTCAACGGCACCATCAAGAAGTGGAACGATCCGGCCATCGCCGCCGAGAACTCCGGCGTGTCCCTGCCCGACCAGGACATCATCGTGATCTTCCGCTCGGATGAGTCCGGCACCACCGACAACTTCCAGAAGTACCTGGAAGCCGCATCGGACGGCACCTGGACCCAGGGCGCGGGCAAGTCGTTCGCCGGCGGTGTCGGTGAGGGCGCGAAGGGCAACGAGGGCACCTCGGCCGCCATCAAGAACTCGCCCGGATCGATCACCTACAACGAGTGGTCCTACGCCACCAACCAGGGCCTGAGCATCGCCAACATCATCACCTCGGCCGGTCCTGAGGCCGTGCCGCTCTCGGTCGAGACCGTGGGCAAGACCATCGACGGTGCAACGCTGAAGAACCCGGGCTCGAACAACCTGGTCCTCGACACCTCGAGCTTCTACAAGCCGTCGGTCGCAGGTGCCTACCCGATCGTGCTGGCCACCTACGAAATCGTCTGCAGCAACTACTCGGATGATGCCACCGGCCAGGCCGTGAAGTCGTTCCTCAAGGTCGCTGCGAGCACCGACGTGCAGAGCTCACTCGAGGCCGAGGGATACATCCCGATCCCCGAGGGCTTCAGCACTCAACTGAACACAGCCATCGATTCCATTCAGTGACTGATCTCTCTCATAAGTTAGGGCAGGAAAGCGATGACGGTGCATGACGCGGTCGGGCAATCTGACAAAGTAGGCGCGGTGAGCCCAAGCGCATCAGCTCCCGAGCCTTCGGACAGTCAATCGGATCTGAAGTCGAACTCCCGACAAAATCGGAGTCGGTTCTACGATCAGGCGTTCAAGGTGCTGGCTCTGACAGCCGGTGGCTTCGTCTGCCTGGTGATCCTGTTGATCGCACTGAACCTACTCTTCGAGGCCATCCCCTCACTGAGAGTGGACAACGTCAACTTCTTGACGAGTTCGGTGTGGGACACCACCAACGCCCTGAACCTCCGGTTCGGAATCCTCGACCTGCTCAAGGTCACGGTTCTGAGCTCGGTGTTCGCCCTGGCGTTGGCGGTGCCCATCGCGATCGGTATCGCGACATTCCTTGTGTCGTATGCACCGGCGCGGTTGTCCCGACCGCTCGGCGCCGTCGTCGACCTGCTCGCCGCAGTGCCGTCGATCATCTTCGGCCTGTGGGGCATGGCGGTTCTCGGACCCAAGCTCCAGCCGGTTGCCGACTTCCTCAACAGCAACCTCGGATGGTTCTTCCTCTTCGCCGACGGCAACGTCTCGAGTGGAACGATCTTCACCGCGGGAATCGTGCTGGCGATCATGATCCTTCCGATCATCACGTCGATCTCGCGTGAGGTGCTGCAGCAGACACCTGTCCTGCACAAGGAAGCGGCCCTGGCACTGGGCGCGACGAAGTGGGAGATGCTGCGGATGACCTCATTCCCCTACGCACGTAGTGGAATGATCGCGGCGTCGATGCTCGCGCTCGGTCGCGCACTCGGTGAGACGGTTGCCGTCCTCATCATCCTGCGGGCCGCGACATCGACGTCCGGGTTCAGCCTCTTCGATGGTGGATACACATTCGCCTCCAAGATCGCCTCTGGCGCAGGCGAGTTCAACCAGCCCCTGCCGACCGGCGCGTACATCGCCGCAGGTTTGGTGCTGTTCTTGCTGACCTTCGTGGTCAATGCCATCGCCCGGGTTCTCTCCGGCGGAAAGGTAAACGGATGAGCACCTCAACGATCGATGGCAGCAGTCCGGTCAAGGCCGGCAATCTGTACAAGCCGGTCTCGCCGGCACGGCGCGTCAAGAACCAGTCGGCCACAATCGTTTTCACCCTGTGCTTCCTGATCGCGATGATCCCCCTGGTGATGGTGCTCTTCACCGTCATCAGCAAGGGTTTCGAAGCCATCATCAAGCCGGAGTGGTGGTCGGGCGACCAGTTCCTGATCGGGCCGACGAGTTTCTCCGGCGGTGTCGGACACGCGATCCTGGGCACGATCCTCACGGCATTGATCGCCGCCGTGATCGCCGTCCCGATCGGCATCATGGCCGCGATCATGTTGGTGGAGTATCCGAACAGCAAGCTGGTCAAGCCCACCTCGTTCATGGTGGACATCCTCGCCGGCGTCCCGTCGATCGTCGCGGCACTGTTCATCTTCACCGTGTGGGTGACCACGTTCGGTCTGCCGCAGAGCGGCTTCGCGGTCAGCCTGGCACTTGTGCTGCTGATGCTCCCGGTGGTTGTGCGCTCCACCGAGGAGATGCTCAAGCTCGTCCCCGACGAGTTGCGTGAGGCCTCGTACGCACTGGGCATCAGCAAGTCCAAGACCATCGTGAAAATTGTTGTCCCGACCGCGATGTCGGGAATCATCTCCGGAGTGTTCCTCGCCACCGCACGAATCATGGGTGAGACCGCTCCGGTGCTGATCCTGGTGGGTTACACCGCTTCGGTGAACTACGACCCGTTCCAGAACAACATGACGTCGCTGCCGTTGTTCATCTACAACCAGTTGGCAAACCCCAATCCCGCCGGGGAATACCGCGTCTGGGGTGCAGCGCTGACCCTGGTCATCGTGATCGCGCTGGCGAATGCACTCGCGGCGCTGGCTTCTAAACTGCTCGCGCCGAAGACGAAATGAGATAAGGCAATGGCAAAAAGACTCGACCTCAAAGATCTGAACATCTACTACAGCGCCTTTCACGCCGTCAAGGACGTGAGCCTGGAAGTGCCACCTCGCTGCGTCACGGCGTTCATCGGCCCTTCCGGCTGCGGTAAGTCCACCGTGCTGCGCACTCTCAACCGCATGCACGAGGTGACCCCCGGTGCTCGTGTCGAGGGCAAGGTGCTGCTCGACGGCGACGACATCTACGGCAAGGGCATCGACCCGGTGTCGGTCCGCTCCACGATCGGCATGGTGTTCCAGCGCCCCAACCCGTTCCCGACGATGTCGATCAAGGACAACGTGGTGGCCGGTCTGCGTTTGCAGGGTGTGCGCGACAAGAAGGTGCTCGACGAGACCGCCGAGCGCAGCCTGCGCGGAGCGAACCTCTGGGAAGAGGTCAAGGACCGGCTGAACAAGCCCGGCGGTGGCCTCTCCGGTGGTCAGCAGCAGCGTCTGTGCATCGCGCGTGCGATCGCGGTGTCGCCTGACGTGCTCCTGATGGACGAGCCGTGTTCGGCACTCGACCCCATCTCGACGCTCGCCATCGAGGACCTGATCACCGAACTCAAGAAGGACTACACGGTGGTGATCGTGACGCACAACATGCAGCAGGCCGCACGTGTCAGCGACCAGACCGCGTTCTTCAACCTGGCGGCCGTCGGCCAGCCCGGACAGCTGGTCGAGCTCAGTGACACCGAGACGATGTTCTCCAACCCGACGCAGAAGGCGACGGAAGACTACATCTCCGGCCGTTTCGGCTGATCCTCGCAGGTACCTGAAGAAAACGGCCCCATGTTTCCGCATGGGGCCGTTTCCTTGCCAGAATGGTCCCCGTGACGGCAAAACATCCGGTGAGTGTGCTGCCCGGCCGCGGCATCGTGCTCCGCCGTGGACCGTCGCTCCTGCTCATCGACGCCGATCCGATCCGGAGCAGCGCGACGCTCACGGACCTGGCGCATCTCGCCACCGAGCCGCTCGAACAGGCCGGTCGCGTCGACGGGTCGCGGCTTCGGTCGCTGACCAAGTGGTTGCTGGCCAACGAGGACAGCAGCCCGGACTTCGCGGTGGTCTCCACCGACCGGCACGGGGGTCTGGAGGTCTTCGTCTACGGTGCGGCGAGTGCGAGGGTCTACGTCACCGAGTTCGCCACCCCGGAGGTCATCAGGGGAGCAGACGCCGGTTTCCTGGTACAGCGCAGCTATCCGAGCAGTGTGTTCGCGGTGGCCCTGACCATCGACGAGGACGATCCGCTCGGCGGTGGACCGATCGGGTCGGGCGGTCTGGCCCCGTCGGAGATCTTCTCGCTCGAAAAAGGTGCGGCACCCGGCGCCGGCGTGGTGCTGTGGCCATCGGCCTCACCTTCCACCGACAGTGCGGTATACGCCGTACCGGCAGCGACACCGATGCCGTCGGCTGCCGACGAGCCCACGGGTGTTCCGGTGGTGGTGAGTCCCGAACTCGTCGACACCGCGATGGCGGTAGCCGAAACGCCTTTGCTGCCACCGGCTCTCTCGGTGAGATTGGATGACTTCGACAACCACACCGCAGCCGGCCGGGCACCGTTGCCGATCGTCGGTGGCCGGCGCAGAGCTGCCTCGGTGCGGCGGGGAATAGCAGAGCCGACACTGGTCCCGCCGCGTGACGTGGTCGGACCGGCCGATGCCGCACTGGCATCGGCGCCGACCGATGTCGCGAATCGTCCTGTGCGTCCATCTGATCCGAAGGTCTCGGCGCGCGAACAACAGGTGCAGATCCAAGGCTTGCTGTGCCAGAACGGTCACATCAACGACCCGCGGTCGCCGGTCTGTACCCGATGCGGCATTCGGATCAACCGGATGACGGGGGCGATGGTGCAGGGTCCGCGACCGCCGCTGGGGCTACTCGTCATCGACGATGGCACCACCTACGTGGTGGCCGGCGATCTGATGATCGGACGTGATCCCGAGCCGATGGTCGCAGCCAGGGGTGGTGTCGCAAGTGCGGGTATCGGACCACTGGACCCCATTCGCATCAACGACACCTCGGGGTCGATGTCGCGCGCGCATTGTGAACTGCGACTGGTGGATTGGGATGTCCGGGTGGTGGATGCCGGCTCGGTGAACGGGACGTACGTCCGGTTGCCGCGCGCCCCTGGCTGGATCACGTTGCGCCGTGGACAGGAAGCGGTGTTGTTTCCGGGTTCCGAACTGCGGGTGGGAAGTCGCTCGCTGCTGTTCGAGGCGCCGCACGGGAGGATCAGCGATGTTCGTTGACCCGACATCGGGTACCGACGCACGTCGGCTGCCCCCGGCAATCGCCGATTACCGGACAGTCCGGGCGCTCGGTGCGGGCAGCCACGGTACGTGTTATCTGGCGGTGCCTCCGGCCCGGCTGCAGCTGAATGTCGAACACGTTGCGCTGAAGGTCTTTTCGAACCCCTGCGGCGAGGACGCCTTCCATCGCGGTGTGCGCGAACTCCGCAGTTTCGCCGCCGTACGGTCCCCGCATCTGGTGCGTCTGTACGAAGCGGCACTGGGTGACCTCTTCATGTACGCGATGGACTATTTCCCGGGTGGGTCGATGGCTGCCCCATCGATGCCGCTGCAGCGTGACCAGGCACTCGCCGTGCTCGAGTGCGCGGCCAGGGGGGCACACGACATGCACGAGGCCGGGTTGGTCCACTCCGACATCAAACCGGCGAATGTGTTGATTGCCGGAGGTGATCGCGCCGGTACCACGGCATCACCAGCCGGAGTTCTGTCCGATCTCGGTCTGGCCCGGGTGATCACCGCGGCTACCGCGGTGAGCGGCATCGGGTCGTCGGCGTCGCTCGAGTATGCCGACCCCGACACCCTTGTCGGCCAAACACCGTCGCGGGCAACGGATATCTGGGCTCTGGGGGCCACGATCCACCGCACGCTGACCGGTGAAGGCCTCTACGGCGAACTGCCCGACATGCAGCCGCTGGTGGCGATCCGCACGGTGCAGTCCACCAAACCCAGGATCAGTCCGACACTTTCGCCGGCTGAACGCGACCTGGTGTCGGAATGCCTTGCCCCGCACAGCGATCGGTTCAGGACGGCTGCAGAACTGGCCGACCGGATCTCCGAGGTGCGACGCACCGCTCCCCGGTAGGGGCCGCTAGACCTCGGTGAACTGCTCCGGGGTCTGCCCCGTCGCCTGGAACACCACGCGACGTCCGATCAGCACAGCGTGGTCGGAGAAGCGCTCGTAGTACCGGCCGAGCAACGTGACGTCCACTGCGGCAGCCACGCCGTGACGCCACTCGCGGTCCATCAGCACCGTGAACAGGTGGCGGTGGAGGTCGTCCATCGCGTCGTCGTCGTCCTGCAGTTTCAGCGCGTCCTCGGGGTTCTGGCTGGTGAGGACCTCACGCGCGTTGGTCGCCATGGTGATGGCGAGCCGGCCCATCTCGGCGAAGTAGCCGTTGACCTCTTCGGGCAGCGCTTTGGCGGGGTGGCGACGGCGAGCGACCTTGGCGACGTGCAGCGCAAGCGCACCCATGCGGTCGATGTCGGCGACGATCTGGAATCCACTCACGATCGAACGCAGATCGCCGGCGACCGGCGCCTGCAACGCGAGGAGGGCGAATGCCCGTTCTTCGGCTTGCGTCGACAGCTGGGTCAATTGCTCGTGGTCACTGATCACCGACTCGGCGACCGCGAGATCGGCTTGGAGCAGGGCTTGGGTGGATCGCTCCATCGCAATCCCGGCCAACGCACACATTTGTCCCAGAACTCCGTTGAGTTCGGCCATCTGCTCAATGTAGGCACTACGCATGAGCCAACGGTACTGGCACGATCGGTGGGAATGGTGGTCAGGTGGTGAACTGCGAATGAACGAGTGGCACAGGCTCGATGTCGGCGTCGCCCGCCCGACTCATGCGCAGGTCGTATCCGCGGCGTTCGTGACCGTGAGGTCGTTGGGCAGCTCGTCTGTTCCCGACTCGCGAGGCAGTTCGGCGACGGTGATCTGGTTCCCGGCGAGAGCCGGCGACCCCAGGTTCCCGCTGTAGTCGCTGCCGACGATGACCTCGATACCCGACTGCACGGTGTTGTCCGCCTGGATGCTCGCCCCGGGGAACAACTGTGCAACCGTGGCCGCCGCAGCCTGTTGCCCCTCGCCGTACCGGACGACGGTGTCGGTGCGGTTCTCGGAGGCGTCGGCAACACCCTGGACGCCGAAGCCCTGATTGGCCAGACTCTCGGCGATGCCGGTGGCGACTCCGGCGGTACCGGTGCCGTTGAGCACCCGCATGCTCACCGAGTACGGATCGAGCGCGCTGACGGTGACGTTTGCCGGCCGCGAGGGCGTCGGAGAAGTTGTTGTGCTGGTTGTTGTTCCGGCCGGTTTCTCTTCTTTCTCCCCGGGCAGCGGTTCGTCGTTGATGATCGCGTCGAAGATCGCGCGGATGTCCGCATCGCGGGGGATCTCGTTGCCCGAGCCGTCTTCGGCCGTGCCCGAGGTGGGGACGGTGAGGAAGGTGACGCGGCCGGCGTCGAGCCCCTGCATCGACTGGGCCAATTGGAGCAGGTCGTCGGTGTTCACCTGATCGACGAAGCTGTTCTGGATGAAGGTGTCGACGATGCCGTTGAGCGTCGCGGGATTGGACAAGACCTTGCTGGAGAGCGCTCCGCGCAGCAGCGACGAGAGGAACAGCTGTTGGCGTTTGATGCGCCCGTAGTCACCGTTGCCCTCGGTGTCGATGGTGCGGGCGCGTACGTAGTTGAGGGCAGCTTTACCGCGGATCTTCTGCTTACCGGGCTTGGTGAGGATGGGGCCCAGCTCGAAGTCGTTGAGCGGGACCGGCGAGCAGACCTCGACACCACCGATCTTGTTGACGACCTTCTCGAAACCCGAGAAGTCCATCGCGATGAAGTGGTTGATGTTCAGGCCGCTGATCGCGGTGAGTGTGTCGACGATGCACTTGGGGCCGCCGTCGCCATAGGCGGTATTGAGCTTGGCGCCCGTCTCGGCGGGCACGATCTGGCCGGTGTATTCGCCTTTGTCGTTGTCCCACGTTGTGCACTCGGGGCGGTTGATCTGCAGGTCCCGCGGGAAACTCACCGCCACCACGCGGCTGCGGTCGGCCGGGATGTTCACGAGGATCACCGTGTCCGACCTGGCGCCTCCGGCGTCTTCGGTGGTACCGGCGCCGATCTGCCCGTTCTTTCCCGACCGGGTGTCGGTGCCGACGATCAGGTAGGTTTCGTCGCCGGTCTGCAGTTCTTTGCCGCGGATCTCGCTGTTGTCCGGGTTGACGGCATCGACGATGTTCCAGTTGCCGTCTTTGACCTTCTGGTAGCCCCACACCGCGCCCGTGCCCAGGAGTGTCATGACGCAGGCGAGAGCGAGGAGGACGCGGCCACCTACCCGGGCATTCCTGGTCAGCGCGGCTCGGTCGCGTCCTTTGGGCGCCGCGGCATGTCGGCGGCCGCGGGCCGTACCCGCGCCGGATTCGGGAACCACCGCCGGCTGAACGCGGTCGGCCACGCTGTCGTGCGACGCGTCCGGATCCGGCTCGGGATCGGGATCGGCGGACAGGAAGACGGGTGGGTCGTCCTTGGCGGCCGGGATGACCTCTGTCTGTGAGTCGTCGTCGCCCCGTTGCGGGGGGTCGGTGCGCGCGAAGGGATGGCTCGACGTGCCCGGCAGATTCGCAGGCGGGGAGGGCGGCCCACCGGCCGGAGTGCGGCTACCGCGTGAGTTGGGATCGGACGGCGGCCCCGGATCCACCGCACGGCTGATGGTCTCGGTGGGGGCATCGGCAGGGCGGACGCGGCGTGGGCGCGGTGGCGGAACCGACGGTCCGTCGGACGGAGGTGTCGAGGAACGGTCTGTCGTGGATCGGGGTTCACCGGCAGGGCGCTGCGACGGCCCGTCGGATGCGGCTCGAGACGAAGGGGATGGTGCGGCGCGTCCGGACGAGCCGGCGGCATTCATCCGATTGAGGAGTTCCTGGACCGTCAATCGGCCCGCAGCGTCGCGGGGCAGTTCTCGAGCGGGGGGTTCACGGAGTACCTCATCCGATGGCGCGCCGAGCTGGCGGCGAATCAGATCGCGGCGTTCCTCGGGTGTGCGTCCCCGGAGCTCCTCGTCGCTGCTCACTCATGTTCCTTCGGACTTCTGGGCACCGGGCTGTATCTCAGGCCCGTCGAAAAACATGTCGGCCGGGCAGGCGCGTTCACGATGATACTGGCCGAACCTGTATGTGCCTTGTTGCCGAGCGTTCGTCGGCCGTTGTTCTTGTGTTCGAGTTCGGCAGCGTGAAACCGAGGTTTCCGGATCCGGTATTTCTACTGGTCGTGCTACCCGCCGGAATGCATGACCTCGGCGCCGTCGGGAACGCAGTCGTCGTCCGGGTCGTCGAGCCAGCCGAGGGGGAGGGCCACGGCCGACGGCGATCCCTGCCGTCCGCGAGGACCGTGGCCGTCGCGGGGAAAGGGCACGTCAGCGGGTAATTGGCCCACCATTTCGGCGAGTTGATCGACGGTCTCGACCAAGGCCATGTCGCGGCGCAACTCCGAGCCGACGGGGAAACCGCGCAGATACCAGGCAACGTGCTTGCGAATTTCCCGCATGCCCTTGAACTCGCCGTGGTGGTCGGCGAGCAGTTGTCCGTGCCGGACGATGATCTGCGCCACTTCGCCGAGCGTGGGGGCCGCCGGGGTGGGCAGTCCGTTCAGTTCGGCGCTCAGTTCGGAGAACAGCCATGGCCGGCCGAGGCATCCACGACCGATGACCACGCCGTCGCAGCCGGTCTGATTCATCATCCGGGTGGCGTCGGCGGGCTCGAAGATGTCGCCGTTGCCGAGGACGGGCACGTCGGTCACGTGCTCCTTGAGTCGTGCGATCTCGTCCCAGTCGGCGCTCCCGGAGTAGCGTTGCGAGGCCGTACGAGCATGCAGCGCAACAGCTTTCGCGCCCTCGGCGGCGGCGATCCGACCGGCGTCGAGGTGGGTGTGGTGCTCGTCGTCGATTCCGATGCGGAACTTGACGGTGACGGGGATGTCGGTGCCCTCGGTGGCGCGGACGGCAGCGGCGACGATGTTGGCGAACAGACGCCGCTTGTAGGGGATGGCCGAGCCGCCGCCCTTGCGGGTCACCTTCGGAACCGGGCAGCCGAAGTTCATGTCGATGTGGTCGGCGAGGTTCTCGTCGACGATCATCTTGGCCGCGGCATAGGTGTACTCGGGATCGACCGTGTAGAGCTGCATCGACCGCGGGTTCTCTTCCGGGGCGAACGTGGTCATGTGCATGGTCACCGGGTGGCGCTCCACAAGAGCGCGGGCGGTGACCATCTCACAGACGTAGAGACCGGCAACGGTCCCGGTCCGGGCGAGCTCGAGTTCGCGGCACAACGTGCGGAAGGCAACGTTGGTCACCCCGGCCATCGGGGCCAGGACCACCGGGCTGGAGAGCTCGATGGACCCGATGGACAGTGCCGGGGTGGTGCGCGTGTCTGGCAGCAGGGCGGTCAGGATGTGGCCTTTCCGGGAAGTCGCCGCTAGGAGGCGGCGCGGGCCTTTTCGCGCTTGGCCGCTTCGCGAGCGAGCGCGCGGTCACGCATCTCTTCGAACTTGATGGTGTCTGCGGCCAGCTTGTCGAGGAACGCGGCCAGCTCTTCACGGGTCTTCTCGCCGTCGGCGCTGAAGTCCTCGCGCTCGAAGATGTTCCACTTGCGCAGAACGGGCTGGATGACCTCTTCGAGGTGCTGACGCAGGTCGTAGATACCGTGCTTGGCCATGAGGACGCCGTTGCGACGGAAGTTCGGCATGCCGAGGCCTGGCATCTGGAAGTTGGAGACCACTTCGTAGATCGCTCGGATGGTCTGGTCGGGCGAGATGTCGAGGCCGGCGCCGCAGATGTTGCGGTAGAAGACCATGTGCAGGTTCTCGTCGGCGGCGATGCGTTGGAGCATGCGGTCGGCGATCGGGTCGTTGCACGCCTTGCCGGTGTTGCGGTGCGACACACGTGTCGCGAGTTCCTGGAAGGTCACGTACGCCACCGAGCGCAGCAAGCCTGCGCTGGTTTCTCCGAGTTCCTCGGCGCGTGCACCCGCGGTGGCAAGTGAGGAGAAGCCGTTGGTCATGTGGATCATGCGGGCTTCTTCGAGCGCGACGGGGTCGACGCCGCGGGTGACCACGAGGTAGTCGCGCATCGCGATGCCGTGGCGGTTCTCTTCGGCGGTCCAGCGTCCGACCCAATGGCCCCAAGCGTCGTCCATCGAGAAGTTCTCCGCGATCTCGCGGTGATAGGACGGCAGGTTGTCCTCGGTCAGGAGGTTGGTGACCATCGCGGCCTTGGCCACGTCGTCGAGCCTCGACTGCTCCGGATCCCAGTCGACACCACCGAGAGCCGCGAAGTTCTGCCCTTCGTCCCAGGGGACGTAGTCATGCGGGTTCCAGTCCTTGGCAAGGCGCAGATGGCGATTGACGTTTTCCTCGGCCACCGGCTCCAGTTCTTTCAAGAGCTCCAGTTGAGTCAACTCGCGGGCCATTAGTTATTCCTCCAAGAACGGCTAGGCGTGATAAGGGTCCAGGCTACGGGAACGCACTACCGCCACCCAAGTTCTTCGCGCCGGCGCAAAGGTGTGTCGAAACCCTCGCGCCACTGAATCGGTGCTGGTCAGTGGTGGCCTGGTTGCTGCTCGAACTGGGTGCGCCGATGATCCCCGTGTGTGGTGCATCTTACTGACGTGATGCGGATCCGCCCAGAAAAACTGAACTACCAATCCATTATTGGTGGCGAGCGATCCTTAGAAGAACTTGCCCACCGTGTCGAGCCATCGGCCGGCCTCGTCGGTCAGGTTCCCCAGCTCCTGCGCCTTATGACACCAGGCTTTGGCTGCGTGAGCAAACTCCAGCGGGTTGTAGACGTCTTCTTCCTTGGACCACAGCCCGTCGCCTGCATACGTCAGGATCGTGATGTTGGTGGCCGTGAACACCGAACCGTCGCCGGGGTCGCGCAGGGGATTGTCGATTTCACAGATCACCCGGTCGGTCTCCTCGTCGATCACATGCCACAGTGCCGGGAAGGCGACCATGTGACTGCCCGGGAATCGGCCCATGGTCTTGATCACCCAGGTGCGGATCTCTTCGCGCCCCTTGAAAGTGCCCATGGCGTGTTCGACGTAGTCGGCATCGTCGGTGAACTGCTCGGCCCAGGGGTTCCAGTCGTGGGTTTCGGCAACCTGCTCGACCATCTTCTCGAACCTGGCGAACTCGCTCTCGAGTTCGGCGCGACGAAAGCGCCCCATCAGAATCCGTCACCGGGGGCGATGGTGATGGTCGCGTCGATGCGCTGGATCAGGCAATCGGCGTTGAACCGGAAGGTTTCGTCCACGGTGGCATCGGCCACGTTGAGGTCGCCGACTCCATATTCGAGGTCGTAGATCACCCGAACCGAGTCGCCGCTGCCCGACCACTGTTCGTTGTCGAGCGAGGTGATGCCGCTGTATTGCAGATGCAGAGCGAGTTCGGCTTTCATCACGTCGCCGGAGAACCCGGTCTGCAGCCCGTTCTCGAATCGGACCACGTCGTGGGCAAGGGGGACGTCGTAGGCGTACGACGGGTCGACGAGCGCATCGAGGTAGGTCTGGGCGCCGGCCACGCGATCGACCGCAGTGCATGTACCGGCGGGGGCGGCGGAAGCGGCGCCCGCGCCTGCAGACACCGCGGCGCCCACCGCCGCGACACAGACCAGTACCCGGACAACGTCAGATTTCATGGCGCTGAGCGTATTTGCCGAACCGTGTCACGCGGGCTGTTTTGGCGTGATCGGTCAGACGGTGTAATCGGGCTCCGACATCTGGTCCGCCCCAGTCGGTGGTGGCTACTATCTGCTCAGCTCACCGACCGTGGGTGAGAGGTGGAAGGGCATGAGATGAGCGTGGCGATCGGTTCCTACATCGGTGGCTATCAAATTCTGGAGCTGCTCGGCCGCGGCGGGATGGGTGAGGTGTACAAGGCCCAGCACCCCCGGTTGCCGAGAGCCGACGCCATCAAGTTGCTGAACAACACCTACGGCAGTGACCCCGACACCCGGGCTCGGTTCGAGCGGGAAGCGGATCTGGTCGCCCCCCTCAGTCATCCGAACCTGGTGAACGTGCTGGACCGGGGTACTCACGAGGGTCAGCTGTGGATTGCGATGGAGTTCGTGTCGGGTACCGACGCGGCACACATGTTGATCGACGGTCCGTTGCATCCGCGACTTGCTGTGCAGATCATCTCCGAGGTCGCCGACGGACTGGACTACGCGCACCGCAAGGGGCTGCTGCATCGTGACGTCAAGCCCGGGAACATCCTGATCACGCCAGGTGCTGATCCGATGAACCCGGATGCGGTGAAGCTCACCGACTTCGGCATCGCGCGGATGGCGCAGGAGACCGACAGCAGTCTCACGTCGGTGGGGATGACGGTGGGCACACTGCGGTACAGCGCCCCCGAACAGATCGGCGGCGAGGAGATCGACCACCGTGCCGACGTGTACGCGCTGGGCTGCACGCTCTACGAGTTACTTACCGCGACAGCACCTTTCGACGCCCCCACCAGCCAGGGCCTGATGGCGGCGCACATGTTCAACGCCCCGCCGAACCCGGCCGCCGTCAATCCCGCGGTCCCGGCGGCGATGGCTTCGGTGATCGCGAGGGCGATGGCCAAGAAACCCGCTGACCGTTTCGACAGCGCCCGCGAGCTGGCCGATGCCGCACTGGAGGCGCTGCAAGGCGGTGGGGCGCCGCAGAGCACACGCGCGCAGAGCGCTTTTGTGCCCATCCCGGTCAAACCCGGTACGCCGCAGCCGAATGACCCTCGGTCGGCAGCTGCGGTGACCTTCCCTCCGGCCGCGACGCCCGGGCCCGTGCCGTCGAATCCCTATCAACCGGGACAGCATTCGTCGCCGCAGCACTTCACTCCCCAGCATTCTTCGCCGGGGCAGTCGTCGCCCGGTCATCCGTCGCCGGGCCCGTCGTCACACCCGAACTCGTCCCCGTATCAGTCGTCCCCGTATCAGTCGAACCCGTATCAGGGGGCGGGCCAGGGATACCCGGGGATGGCGTCGAGTGGACAACGTCCGGCCTACGCGGGCGCCGGATCCGCGGCGACCCCGACGTCGAACGGTTCCTGGTTCACCCGCCCTGCGATGCTCGCCGGGCCGGTGGTGGTGCTCGCGCTGGTGCTCGGTGTGATCGCCGGCATGCTGGTCACCGGCGGCGGGAGTGCGCTGGCCGCGCCGCAGAAGCCCGCCGTCGAACTGGCCGCAGAGTCCGTGGACATCAGTTGGTCCGCGGTGGACGGCGCGTCCGAGTACGTTCTGCGGCAGGGTGATTCGGTCATCTATGTCGGGGACAAGACCGAGTATGCACAACCCATGCCGTTGCCGGGTACGTACTCGTACACGGTGTCGGCGCGATCGGGCGATCGGGATGAATCGTCCTATAGCCCGGCGAGTGACGAGGTCGCGGTGGCGCAACGGTGGCACGGTCTGGAACAGATGGCGTCCACCTTCGGGGAGATCGTCGGCCCGAGCCCGTTGTCCACCGACACCTTCGGGCAAGAAGCGTGCTGGGGCGGGACGGGCAGTGTCGACCAGGAGATCCCGAAGACGGGCGTCATCTTCTGCCGCGACGCCGCTGCCACCTACACAGTGCAGCTGCGGCAGTTCCCGTCACGCCAGGTCCGCGACGAGTATCTGGACAGTCTCAACTTGAAGACGTCATCGGTGACCACCGATCAGGGCGCCGACGGCACCCTCTATCAGGGCAACGGCCCGACCAGTGACTGGGCGGGTACCGCGATCCTGGCCTTCGACGACACCGATCGTGAGGTGTACGACTTGAGCGTCACCATGGAGAGCGGCAAAGACGCCGACGCCGTGGCCCTGCTGGACAGGCTGCCGCTGTGAAGCGCTGGGGATGGCCGCTGCTGGTGGTTGCCGGGGTGGTGGCGCTGGTTCTCGCGTTCACCATCACCTACTTCGTGCGGGGTGCCGGCAACTCGGTGTCGAGCCCGGGGACGGTCACGGCCAGTGCCGAGGGGCCGGTGGTGAAGGTCAGCTGGAAATCGGCGTCAGGAGCCGATTCCTATCTGCTCAGTCGCGGTGAGGCGGTGGTGTACTCGGGCCCGGCCACCGAATTCACCGACATGTCGGCGGTGGCTCCTTCAGGCGGCGACCGGGTGGAGTACCGGGTGCGGGCGGTGGACGACAAGGGCCGCGTGTCCGAACCGAGTGCTTCGGCGTCGGTCGAGGTGGGCTCCGGGTGGGGGCTGTATGCGGAGTCGGCCCAGCGGTTGCCCGAGCTGTTACCGGCGGGACCTGACGAGCAGGGCTACAACGGCATGCGATGCGAGACGCGGATGGATGCCGTGCCGCCGGAGGAAGGTGACGGGCCCGACGGATCGGGCGAGCAGTTCATCAAGGCGGGGTTCCGCTGTGTCCTGGACTCCGATGGTGAGCAGTACGACCTGTGGACCGACTTCTATGTCACACCCGAGGCACTCGAGAGCCGGATGGACGACATCCGCGGCTTCGACGGGGTGACCAGCACGACGTGGCAGAACGGGCGGGCGGTCAGCGGTGGCGGCGGGGATGAACCGCGATGGATGGCGCTGACGGTCGACGGTATGCCCGACGTGTACATCGAGCTCTCCGCCGTGGACAAGGCCACCACGTCCGACCAGCTCGTCGATGCGGTGAACAGCCTGCCCGTGGGCTGACCACCGGGAGAGAAAATCCCGAAAGCGCACCTCGTCGCATCCGAGCGGCGTTACGCTCCCGCGAAGCACAGCAGTGAAGCCGGAGGGGGCTTGTTGTGGGCGCATGGGCGGGAAACAAGGGCGTGGTCCGGATCGCGGTGATCTTCGGTGCGGTCCTGGCGATGGCAACGGCTACGGTCAGTCCGGCTTCGGCTGCCGCCCCGCCCGGGTACAACGACCTGATCGACGTGTGGCCGACCGCGGTGGACGTCGCGGACTGTCGTCCGGGTGATCAGGTCGAGACCGGTATCCAGGGCGAGGTGCCCTTGGCGGACCGCAAGTCCGGGCGCAGCACCAAGGGTTACAACTGCAACATCGATCTGATCGGTCAGTATCAAGGGCAGGGCGCCGGCATCGTCAGTGCCACCTACGGTCACTGTTCGTACACGGGTTCCTCCTTCCCCACCAACTTCTTGGGACCCAATCCCGGGGTACAGGTGATCGACGTCAGCGACCCGGCCAATCCACGGATGACGGATGTGCTGAGCGAACCGGCGATGGTGGGCGGCACCTGGGAGTCGTTGAAGGTCAACAAGGAACGTGGACTCCTGGTGGGCACGGGGGTGGGCATTCTCGAGGGTGCCGGTTACATCTCGGTGTACGACATCGCCACCGACTGCGCGCACCCGCGGCTGCTCAACACCGGCGCCGGGTCCCAGCTGTCGATGCCGATTCCGATCACCACCCACGAGGGTGATTTCTCGCCTGACGGGAACACCTACTGGGCCACCGGCATTGCGCCCGGCTACGTCAGCGCCATCGACATCACCGATCCGCGTGATCCGATGGTGGTGTGGTCCGGGGTCACGGGTGTCGAGGCCCACGGTCTCGGGTTCTCGCCGGACGGCAACACCATGTATCTGTCGAATCTTCTGGGACTGACGATGATCGACGTCTCGGCGGTGCAGAACCGCACGCCGAGAACGATTGTGCCCGAACTCATGCCGCACGTCGGTGAAAAGCTCTGGGCAGATGGTCAGATCACCCAACACAGCATCTACGTCACCTACGACGGGCAGCCGCACGTCTTCAGTGTCGACGAGGGCGGTTCGGGTGGCGTCAAGTTGTTCGATGCGGCGCGCTCGTCGAATCTTCAGCAGCGCAACGCCATCAAGCTGGCGATCAATCTGCCGGAGAACGCCAACAGGTGGGCCCAGAGCACCACGGCCAACGGCGCGTTCGGTTACGACGCCCACTACTGCTCGGTGGATCGTCCGGTCGATCCGACCGCGATGGCATGCGGGTGGATCCAGTCGGGCGTCCGAGTGTTCGACATCAGCGACCCCGACCACTTCGCGGAGATCGCGTACTTCAACCCGCCCGCGCAGACGGGCAAGAACTGGCAGTTGAGCAACTCTCTGCACGCTCTGCTCGGCTCCATCGCGGCTCCGCCGATCATCGGCACGCTGGCGGTCGCCCGGGCAGTGCTGCAGGGCGACAGCCCCGTGGACGGGATCATCAACGATCAGAGTCGTCTCGTCGGAGGCGACCTCTCGGCCGACTGGTGTCTGTCACCACCGGAGTTCCACGGCGATCAGCTCTGGGTGACCTGCATGGACAACGGGTTCATGGCCCTGGCGCTCGATCCGGCGGTGTACCCGGTCCGATGAAAGCCATTGTCGGACAACGGTTGTGGCTGATCACCGCGGTTGTCGTGGCCTTGGTCGTCGGACTGGGCGTGGGATTGATGGTCGACCGCGGAGGTCCGGAGTCGAAGGCGGCCGGTGATTCGGCGACCGCCGTGGACGTGGGCTTTGCACAAGACATGTCCGCACATCACCAGCAGGCCCTCATGATGTGCGACCTACTGGCGCCGACAGCGCAGCCGGACGTCCGGGCGCTCGCGGCCCAGATCGAGCAGGCGCAGTGGCGCGAGATCGGGCAGATGCAGGGCTGGTTACAGATGCTCGACGCGCCGCTGCAGGCGACGCGTCCGATGAGCTGGATGAAAGCGGGTGGCCATCAGCACGCCGCGGGTGTGTCGACGATGCCGGGGATGGCCAGTGGCGACGAACTGACCCGGTTGTCGTCGGCCGACGATGTGCAGAGCGAGATCTTGTTCCTGCAGTTGATGATTCGGCACCACCAAGGGGCGATCGACATGGCCGCAGAAGCGGCCCGGACTGCTGGAGAACCCGCCATCCGGCGCGCGGCGGTCGGGATGGTGAAGTCGCAGTCGGACGAGATATCGGTGATGACGGTGATGCTCGACCAGAGAGGTGGTGACACCCTGCCGTACCCGGTGTGAGCTCGGCGGGTGCCCGATCACTCCGGTTTCGGTGCGCCTTCGGACTCGTCCGAGGGTGTCGCGTTCTCCGCTGCGTGGGCTTCGGGGTCGCCGGCGCGACGATCCATCGGGTCCACTCCGTCAACGCCCTCGAGGACGGTGAACTCCTGCTCCGCGGACGCCACGAACTCCTTGGCTTCCTGTTTGATCTTGTGCACCCAGTCGGACATTCGGCACTCCTGTTCCGCTCGCGGACGCCCAGTCGGCGCCCGAGACCACCCTACGTCGTTCACCGTTTGTCGAGCGCGGTCTCCGAATCCCAGACCGCCATCAGCTCCCCGAGGATGTCGACCGCCAGGCCCAGTCCGCCGAGATGGCTCTCACCGGGCATGGTGAACATCTTGGCGTCGGGCAGCAGATGCACCACGTGTTCGCCGTGCTTGTGCGGAATGATGTGGTCGTGGTCGCCGTGCCACCAGCGCACCGGGACGGTCACGTCGCCGACCGAGAATCCCCAATCCCGGGCGAAGACAACAACATCGGCGAACGGGGCCTCCATCTGACGGCGTCCGCCGTTGAGGAGATCGTCGAGGAACATCGCTTTGAACTCGGGGCGCTGGAGCAGTTCGCGGTCGGCAGCGGGGGACAGTCGTCCGTAGAGACCGATGGCCGGCCCGGCAACCGGTCGTGCCACTCGCACGACCGAACTGACAACCCGCCCGATCGGAGCCCCGGCCGTCTGCAGCAGGGGTGCGAGGAACTTGCCCAGTTCCATGGCGCCCCCACCGATCGCGTCGGGCCCGACCGCGGGTGCCACGCCGCCGAGTACGCCGGCGACGACCACTCGGTCGGGCATCGCATGGGCCACGCCCAGCGCGTAGGGGCCTCCGCCGGAGAGTCCGATGACCGCGAACTCGTCCACGCCGAGGGTGTCGGCGACGGTGGCGAGATCGTCGGCGAAGGCGAGCACGTTGGGGTAGCTGTACGGGGTCGAAGACCCGACGCCGGGCCGGTCGAGACCGATGATCCGGATGTTCTCCGCTTCGCCGAGATCGCGGACCTCGATCGGGATCTGCCGCCTGGCGCCAGGCGTGCCGTGGAGCCAGAACACAGCCCGGCCGGTCGCGGAACCGAACTCGGCGAACCCGATCCGGCGTCCCTCACCGACCGCCACGGAGCCTTCGATCTTGGGTCGTTCGATGTCGATCATCCATCCAGAATGGCACCGAACGCCGGCCGTGTGTGTAATTCGCAGGTGGAACGCCTGCCTCACTCGTGGGAGGACAACACCACCCGGCCGTGGTCGAGCGAAGGCCGCATGTGACCGGCGCGCATCAGCAGCAGTCCGCACCCCGCCACGGCGATCGCGCTGATCGCACCACCGACGATCAGTGGTGCACGCGGATCGGTCACCTGGGCGAGCCAGCCCAGCAAGGGGCTGCCGATCGGCGTGCCGCCGAGGAAACAGAGCATGTAGATGCCCATCACCCGGCCGCGCATCTGCGAATCGACCGACAGCTGCATGATGTTCATCGCCGAGGTGGTGAACATGATGTTGGCGACACCGACCGGGATGAGGACAACTGCCACCAGCCAGAAGGTCGGCATCACACCGACGACCACCTCGAAGACACCGAACGCGAGTGCGCCGGCCAGAAAGTGCCGTAGCCGTGCCGGTTTCGTCCGGCGGGCTGCCACCAGTGCTCCGCTGAGTGTGCCCACCGCCAGCATCGTGGACAGCAGACCGTATCCGCCGGCGGTGCCCTCGAAGGTGTTCGCGGTCAAGAGCGCAAGCGAGAGTGGAAAGTTCAGCCCGAAGGTGGAGACGACGAACACCGTCGCCAGGACCACGACGAGGTGGCGGTTGCGGCGCACGTAGCGCACCCCGCTGCGGATCGAGCGGTCCGTGGTGGCATGTGCGGAGCGGATCAGCTCAGAGGTGCGCATCGCGAACAATCCGGCCAACACCGCCAGTGAGGTGACCGCATTGATGAGGAAGACCGGGCCGGTGTCCACCAAGGTGATCAGGAGCCCGGCCACGGCCGGGCCGATGATCCGGGCGAGATTGAACGTCAGCGAGTTGAGTGCCACGGCGTTGGGCAACTGCTCTGCGCCCACCATCTCGATGGTGAACGACTGCCGGATCGGCGCGTCGATCGCCGAGACGCACCCCAAGGCGAACGAGAGGATGTACACCCAGGCCAGAGTCGCCATCCCCGCCACATCGAGTACCCCGAGGATCAGGGCACACAACGCGATGGTGGTCTGGGTGGCGATGAGGAGTTTGCGCTTGTCGAACCGGTCGGCCAGCGCTCCGGCGGGTAGCGACACGATGGCCGTGGGACCGAATTGCAAGGCCATGACGATGCCGACCGCAACGCCGCTGCCACCGGACAGTTCCAGGACCAGCCAGTCCTGGGCTATGCGTTGCATCCAGGTCCCGATGAGCGAGACCACCTGGCCACCGGCCCAGAGACGGTAGTTCCGTACCCCGAGAGACGAGAACATCACCGGGAGTTGCATCGGGAATAGTTTACCGCTGCCAACTATGTCGGCCTCTCGGCCGACGGAGAGCTACCCGATGAGGGCCTCGATGGGTTCCTTGGCGAAGTACAGGGCGAACAGCGCGGCAACCAGCCAGAGCAAGGGATGGATGGACCGGATCTTGCCCCGCGCCGACGCGAGCACCACCCAGGTGATGAAACCGACGCCGATGCCGTTGGCGATCGAGTAGGTGAACGGCATCACCACGATGGTGAGGAAGCAGGGCAGCGCGTAGTCGAACCGCGTGAGATCGACGGTGCGGATCTGCGCGATCATCAACGCGCCCACCACCACCAGCGCAGGTGCGGCAGCCTCGAGTGGCACCACCGAGTACAGCGGGGTGAAGAACATGGCAACCAGGAACAGGACCCCGGTGACGACGTTTGCCAGGCCGGTCCTGGCGCCTTCGGCGATACCGGACGCCGATTCGACGAAGACGGTGTTCGACGACGCCGACCCCGCGCCACCGGCGATGGCGCCGGCACCCTCGACCACGAGGGCCTTGCCGATACCGGGCAGATTGCCGTCCTTGTCCGCGAGTTCGGCCTCCTTGCCGAGCCCGGTCATCGTGCCCATGGCGTCGAAGAAGTTCGAGAGCACCAGTGCGAACACGAGAACCGACGCCGAGAGCACGCCGATGCGGGTGAACGCGCCGAAGAGGTCGACGTCGCCCACGAGGTCGAGGTCGGGCATCCCTCCGACGGATGACGGCCAGTCGGGCACGTTGAGATTCCAGCCCTTGGTGTCGGTGACCGAGGGCCCCAGGTCGGCGAAGGTCTGCACGATCATCGCGACCGCAGTGGTGATCACGATGCCGATGAGCAGACCGCCCCGCACCTTGCGCACCACCAAGACACCCATGAGCAGGACACCGAAGACGAAGATCAGGGTCGGCCAGGTGGCCACGGAGTTGTCGATGCCCAGGCTCACCGGCACGGTTGTGCCCGCCGCATCGGGGATGCGTTTGACGAAGCCGGCATCCACCAGACCGATGAAGGCGATGAAGCACCCGATGCCGGCCGCGATCGCGGCCTTCAGTTCTGGAGGGACGGCCCGGAACACCGCTGTCCGGAAACCGGTGACGGCCAGCGCCACGATGATGATGCCGTCGATGACAACGAGCCCCATCGCCTCGGCCCAGGTGACCTGAGGTGCGATCGACACCGCGAGCAGACTGTTGATGCCCAGACCGGCTGCGATCGCGAACGGGTAGTTCGCCACCAGGCCGAAGATGATGGACATGATGCCGGCGACCAACGCGGTGACCGCCGCAACCTGTGCCAGAGGGAGAACATCACCGAGGACGTCGGTGTTCTTGGAGTTGCCCGGCACCCCGCCGATGATGATCGGATTGAGCACCACGATGTAGGCCATCGTGAAGAAGGTGACCAGGCCACCGCGTATTTCTCGCGAGAGTGTCGAGTTGCGCTCGGTGATCTTGAAGAAGCGGTCGAGCGCAGGGAGTCGGTGTTCGGAGGTGCCGGTCTTCTCCTGGTCCAACGACATGATCTTCGGCCCCTTCGCGACTCGACCAGACTGCCGTGCTCACCTCAGCCTTCGGCGGCACGCCCTTTGCGGCTGTAACGATAGGCGAGCTTACGGGTACCTGATAACCAGTTCGGTTCGGGATCAACGTCTCTGGTGGTGTTCACCGTGGGATCGAAACCGATGTTCGGGTAGTCGGCCTCGTCAGCGGGTTCGGAGAGGGTCAGCCGGGCGAGCGGCTCGAAGGGCCCGGTGCCGTGGGCCTGCTCGATGTCGAAGACCAGACCGGCGTCACCGAGCTGCTTACGGAAGTCGTCCAGGGCGATGCCGGCCTGCGGGGTCTGCGACCCCAGCCGCGCCCGGAGCCACCAACTGCCACCGTCGTGGTGCAGGGGCTGCAGACTCGAGAGGACGGCGCTGCCCAACGCGCGGGCGGGAAAGGGGATCGTCCTGGCCACCAGGTTGGTGCCGGCAGCGCTGGCGAGCAAGACGTCCCACGGTGCGTGGTCGCCCGGGTGGGGAGGCATTCGGATGGCCAGACCCACCACGTCGGGGACCGTCGCGGGCATCCCGACGCCTTTGGACACCCGGGCCACCACGTCGCAGTTGGCCATCGGCAACCCGACACCGTCGGCGGCCACCCTGGTCAGGGTGCCTGTTGCCAGTACGCCATTGGGATGGAAGAGGCGAGCGCCCCGGAGAGCGGCGCCCGCCTGTATCGGAAGGCCGGCTATGTCGGCGACTCTCATCGCGTTCCTTCATCACTTGTGGGAGGTGGCGCTGTCCCAAGGCAGGTACCCGACGTCCGATGCGGGCAAACTCCCGCATCACTCCGTGCCGGCCGGTCAGCCGGAACGGGACTTGAACCCGTTCCGGGGCCATATGCTCAGACGGCAAAGCGCACGGTGTGTTTACCGCCCACATATAGGGGGCATAAGAGACCCATGGCGGCCACGGCGATCAGCGTCGGCGGCCTCGAGACCGCAAAGGCCCACAACATGACAATGCTGCCAGTTCGGGGTGTCCCGATGCTTGCCAACTACGTGTCGGACCCTGTAGACGAGGCCCTGGCGGCCTTGGATGCCATCGAGGTGCCGAACGGCGTATACAAGCCGCAAGAGGACTCGCGGCTGCTGCTCGCGGCCATGGCCGGTCTCGGGATGGTGCAGGGGCGACGGGTGCTCGATCTGTGCACGGGAAGTGGTGTGCTCGCCGTCGCGGCCGCACGGATCGGTGCCGCTGAAGTCGTCGCATATGACATCTCGCCCAAGGCAGTGCAGTGCACTCTCGACAACGCGGAGGCGCAGGGACTTGTCGTGGACGCACGGCTCGGTTCGCTGGAGGAGGCGCTCGAAGCCGGCCCGTTCGACCTCGTGGTCTCGAACCCGCCCTACGTGCCCGCAGATCGTCTCTCGACAGCGACTGTGGGACTGACACATTCATGGCACGGTGGCCGCGATGGCCGCACGTTGCTCGACCCGCTGTGCGTCGCGGCCCCGGATTTGCTTGCCGACGACGGCACGATCATGATCGTCCAGTCGGAGTTCGCCGACACCGAGAGTTCGCTGGTCGAACTGCGTGCAGGTGGTCTCAACGCCGATGTCGTTGCCCGCGAACGCATTCCGTTCGGGCCGGTTCTGATGCAGAATGCGCGCTGGCTCGAGTCCCTGGGCATGCTCGAACCCGGTTGCCGCGAAGAGGAACTCGTGGTCGTCCGGGCGCACAAGGCCGCCGGTGGGCGATGACAGTTCCTGACAAGGGAACCGTTCCTGACAGGGGAAGAGGCGGCGATCGCCGGGTGATCCGGGTGGTGCAGGGCGGCCCCATCATGGTTCAAGGGCCGGTGAGCATAGAGATGCCCGACGGCAGCACCGTCGACTCCGATCGATTCATGGTCGCTCTGTGCGCGTGCAAGCGCAGCAAGACATACCCGCTGTGCGACACCAGTCATCGTGGCCGCAAGAAGATCGTTCGCCGCGAGGACCGGATCTGATCAGCTGATCGGTTCGAGCAGCGAGCTCTTTCCTTCGGTCCAGCTCTTCATCAGCAGTGTCGCTAGTTTCTCCTCGAGGAAGTCGAACGCGCGGATCCCGAAGACCACGTCGGATTCGAGTTCGGGCTCCCGTGCCAGCAAGTCACCCACCACCTCGTGGCGCAGCACCTGCTCGTGCACGGCGTCGGCCTCCACGTGTTCGCGGTAGAACCGGATGCATTCGTCTGGGGCGTCGAGACGCTCGAGGGCCTGCGCCAGCCGGCGCGAACCGGGCGAGGACGTGATCTCGGTGGCCGCGAAATGCCCGACCACCGCGCCCCGCAACGATCGGTGCAGTCCGAGCATCGACATCAGGTTGACCAACGCCAGGGATTCGCCGGGGACGATCTCCAGGTAAGCGAGGTAGTCGGAGTCAAGGCCGGCGGCATCGAGTAGGTCGGCGTACAGCTGCTGGTGGACGTTCTCGCCGCGACCGCCACCGAACTCGTCGAATTCGACGGCCACAAACGACGCTTTGGCCTGGCCCGTGAGGCGGGGGATCGCCCACGCATGAGGATCGGCTTCTTTCAGGTGGTACACGGAGCGGTGCACGAAGTACTCCTGCAGCTGATGCCACGTCCCGACGTCGCACAGGTAGTACGAAGGTCCGCTGCCGTCGGGGGTCTCGATGGAGAGCGCCTCGATCTCCGCGGTGGCGTTGTCGCCCGGCTCCACGTCGGCGCGCAGTGCGTTCATGAACTTCTTCTCCAGGCGGCCGCGCAGCCGGAGGAGTTCGGGGTTCCATTCCCAGGCGTCGTCGACGCCGATGAACCCGCGGTAGTGCAGTTCGTAACAGACGTACAACGCCAGCTGGAGATCACGACCGTACGGTTCGGTGTCGTAGGCGGCCTCGTCGAGTGAGAGCAGCGACGTGGATGTTTCAGGGTCGCGGGACAACGCCGAGACGACCGCAGCCGAGAGAGGACCGGCAGGCTTCGGCAGGTCCCGGATGATCGAACTGGACGATGAAGTCTTCAGCGATGCGGTCACTGTGTTCGCCTACCCTTTCGGTGCTGAGTGGAAACGTGATGGTGACGAGGGGTACAGCCGGTTCTGCACACCCGGATCAACGCCATGCGAACACCGGCTGTTCGAACCCGTCCACCCGGGTGTGGCGTCCTGCCAACACGACTTCGGCGAATTGGTAGATCACTGCGGCCGTGGGCGCGTGCACCAGCGATCCCACCAGCGGAAGCTGGATGACCGGCTTGTCCGACTCCGGGATGCTGATGAACCGCGGCGTCACCATCAGGTCGGACATCGGGATGAAGAAAAGCTGGGCCACTTCACCGGGGTTCGGATTGGTCTCGCGGTCGGGCCCTGCCCAGCACACGATCGGGGTCATCACGTACCCGGATCGGGTGGCGTAGTCGTCCAGGCGGCCCAGTACCTGCGCCTGATCGACGTGGACGCCGAGCTCTTCGTGCATCTCGCGTAGCGCTGCATCGGCGTGGGTTTCGCCGGCCTCGAGGCGTCCGCCGGGGAGCGCGAACTGGCTGGGGTGCTCGCGCATCCGCGAGGGACGTTTGGTCAGCCAGATGCCGTACTCGCCGTCGCGACTGGTCACCGCGATCGCAACAGCGGCAGCCCGGACGCCTTCGGTGAGGTCGGCGGTGGCGTGGTCGAAACCATCAAGACGGTCGACGATGGTCTGGCGGACCGTGTCCGGGCTTCGTCCGAGGTCGTCGGCGCCCCTCGTGTTGTTCACGCTCATGGATTCACTGTGCCGTATCGGTCGGCCCGGTGTGTCGGCGCAGGGACCAAACCGAGCCCGCCGGTGGTGTTGCGAGATACGGTCGACGCCATGGCAACACAGTGGCTACCCGATCGGCTCGGTGTCGTGAAGGGCAAACGGGTGGTGGTCACCGGGGCAACGAACGGGGTCGGATTCGCCACCGCCCGAGCACTCGCAGGTGCCGGGGCGCGTGTGGTCCTGGCTGTCCGGGATCCCGAACTCGGTGCCCGGCGCGCGGTGGAGATCGGCGGCGACACCGAGGTGGTGCGACTCGACCTCGCCGACCTCTCATCGGTGCGCGATGCTGCGGCGAACATCGACGGGCCGATCGACGTCCTGATCAACAACGCCGGGATGGTGCCGACGACACGCGCTGACACCGGCGACGGGTTCGAGACGGCCATCGGCACCAATTTCCTCGGACCGTTCGCACTGACGAACCTGCTGCTCCCGCAGATTCGTGAACGGATCGTCCTGGTGGCCTCCGATGCTCACCGATCGGCGACCATCGACCCGGGCGATCTGCATCTGCGCAGCGCACGGTGGTCGCCGCCCCGCGCATACGCCCGGTCCAAGCTGGCTGTGATGGTGTGGGGCCTCGAACTCGACAAGAGGTTGCGCCACAGTGGTTCTCCGCTCACGGCGATGCTCAGTCAGCCTGGCTGGGTGGCGTCCAACATCTCGAACAAGCCCCGGCTGGGTCCGGTACACAAGGTGGTGAAGGCCGTAGCGACCCTCGCCGCCAACGACATCGATGCCGGCGCAGCGTCCACGCTCTACTGCCTGACCGAACCGATTCCACCAGGCAGCTACGTGGGGATGGATGGGCTCTGGGCGCTGAAAGGGTCGCCGGTGCTGTCCGGGCGATCGTCCACCGCCTGCGACTACGACCTGGCCGGCGAACTGTGGCGTGCCGCCGAGCGTGAGACCGGGACGAAATACCCGCTCTGAGAATGCGTTCGACGCACATCGACCAGCGGTCGCGGCGTACGTTGGCGCCATGGCAGATACAACTGTGACAACAATCGATTCCGGCCCCCGCAAGATCGCCCGGCAGGTGGTGGTGAAGGCACCCGTATCCGAGGTCTTCGCGCTGGTCGCCAACCCTCACCGGCACCCCGAACTCGACGGATCGGGCACAGTCCGCGACACCCCGGTGAAAGGACCCGATCGGCTGAGTCGAGGCGCGAAGTTCAGCGTCGGCATGAAGCAGTACGGACTTCCGTACAAGATCACCTCGACCGTGACGGGCTTCGAGGACGACAAACTGGTGGAGTGGCAGCATCCGCTGGGTCACAAGTGGCGGTGGGAGTTCTCGACACTCGGCCCCGACTCCACGCAGGTCACCGAGACGTTCGACTACAGCAGTGCGAAGTCGCCCAAGATGATCGAGGTCTTCGGGTTCGAGAAGAAGAACGGCTCAGGGATCACCGGCACGCTCGAGGCACTCGCCGCCCGCTTCGCCTGACCACCACAGCAACCGGCGTCACCGGTTCGGGGCGGTCCCCTCTGCTTCCTCGTATCGCTGGTGCAGGCGGGCCCGGATGTCGTCGGCCGTATAGGCGTTGCGCTGGCGGACATCCCGTCGCACCAGGACTCCGCTCGCGGCGACACCTACAACACCGGCCAAACCGATCCACTTCCAGGCATTGCGCACCGGTCGAGCGTACCGGCGCCGTGATGCTGCGCGGGTCGACGTGGCGCGTTTAGGCTCTGCGTGTGCATTCCCAGCGGCCTGCGGCCATCTCGCTCGACGAGGCGCTCGACTCCACCCGGACCGGCGATGTGTGGCTGTTCCGGGGGCGGTCGGGTCCCGACCGCGCCATCCAGACCCTCACCAACAGCCCGGTGAACCATGTGGCGATGGCGGTCGCGCTCGACGATCTGCCGCCATTGATGTGGCACGCCGAGTTGGGCAACAAACTCACCGACATGTGGACCGGCACCAACCATCGAGGCGTGCAACTCAACGACGCCCGAGAGGCCGCCGAGCAGTGGATGCAGAAGTACGGTCAGCGATGCTGGATCCGGCAGCTCACGCCCTACGCCGCTCGTGAGCAGGAGGATCTGCTCCTGAAGGTGATCGCGAGAATGGACGGGACCGCCTTTCCGACGACTGCCCGGCTCGCCGGCCGGTGGTTCAAGGGCCGCGTTCCGACGGTGAACGACTTCACCCGGGGAGTGCCGGTTCTGGACGACAAGGTGCGTAGTTCTGCCGAACGACGCCGGGCCGAGCGGCGCGCGAAGAAGCAGTCGAAGGTCGGGCTGGAGTCGGCGTACTGCGCAGAAGTGGTCGCGTTGACCTATGAGGAGATGGGGTTGCTCGCCACCGAGAAAGAACCGAATTGGTTCGACCCCGGCCGGTTCTGGAGCGGCGACTCCCTGCCGCTGGCCCCCGGTCATGCACTCGGCGCCGAGATCGCCGTCGAGCTGCGCACGGCACCGCGCCGGTGATCTTGCACGGTCGTTGACGTGCCCTTCGGTGGGTCGGGCCGGGCCCGAGTTTCGTCATACGCAATCCTGGTAAATCAGGAACAATGGCTGTTACGTCTTTTTCGGGGAGGGACGCAGCTGTGGACCGGGTGGCCGTACTCGGCGAGTGGTGATCATCGACAGAGGTGGTAGATGCGTTCTTTGCCGGCGTGGCGGTTGACCGCGTTGCTGTGCAGTGTGTTGTTCGCCTCGTCGGGTCTTGCTGCCTGTTCTACCGAATCCGCATGCGTCGTCGATACGACGTCCATCGATGGTTCCAAGGACACGTGCCTTCGTTTCGGTGTCGGTACGCCCGGTGGGCTGGCCGCCACAAACGAGGTGGCCGCGGTCGCGACCCTCGTCGGCGAACAACCGAGCATCGTGCTGTCCTTCTCCGATTTCACCGCGATCCCGCCCATCTCCGGTCTTGACGCTGTCCGCAGCAAGGGCGCGGATCCGATCGTGACGTGGGAACCGTGGAGGCATCTAGGCGGCGACAGCTACGACCGGTCGGCTTTCACGATGGATTCCATCATCTCGGGAGCACACGATGACTACCTGTATCGGTGGGCCGACGAACTGGCGGCCTGGGGACAGCCGGTCTACCTGCGTTTCGCCCACGAACCGAACGGCACCTGGTATCCGTGGAGCCCGGCCGGAGGCACCTCTCCGCAAACCTACGTACAGGCGTGGCGGCATGTGCGAAATATCTTCGCGACCAAGAACGTGCAGAACGTGCGCTGGATCTGGGCGCCCAATGTGGTCCTCGACGGCGAGGAACTCGCGGACTGGTACCCCGGCGCCGACGTCGTCGATGTCATCGGGGTGGACGGATACAACTGGGGCACCTCGATTCCCGGCGGTGAATGGACGCCACCGAAGGCTCTGTTCGGTGAGTCGTTCGACCAAATCCGCCAGTTCGCTCCGGACAAGCCGATTCTCGTCACCGAGGTGGGCAGCGCGGAACAAGGTGGATCCAAGCCGACATGGATCGACGACCTCGTCGGCTTTCTGGACAAGTCCCAGGGCGTGGCCGGGTTCGTGTGGTTCGACTACGACAAAGAGGCCGACTGGCGCATCGAGAGTTCGCAGGGGTCAGCAGAAGCCATGTCCGAAGCCTTGCAGAAAGCGATGAACCGATGAGTATCGACACCGAGATCGCCGAGATCCAGCTCGAGCTACCGCCTGGGGACGAAGCAAAACGATTGCGTTCGCTCGACCAGCTCCAGATTCTGGACTCACCACCGGAAGACCGATTTGAACAGGTCACCCGGATGGCGCGCCTGGTCTTCGGTGTACCGATGGCCTCTGTCGCTCTCCTCGATCGAGATCGGCTGTGGTTCAAGATGGTCGAAGGCCTGCCGTTGACCGAGGTGCCGCGGGCCGAGACGGTCTGCCAGACCACGGTGGCACGGACGTACACCAAGCCTGCCGACCCGGCCCTGATCGTTGATGACCTCGAGCGGGTGCCCGAGTTCGCGACGCTTCCCGGTGTGGGAGGCGAAGGCGGCGTCCGGTTCTACGCGGGCTACCCGCTGTACGGTCCCGGTCATCAGCCAGTTGGCACGTTCTGCGTCTATGACACCGTTCCACGCACGTTCGACGACTCGCAGTTGGCGACTTTCCGTGAGCTCGCCGCATGGGCTCAGCGCGAATTGGAACGCGCCGATGACCTCGATCGGGCCGCCGAGGTGCAACGGCAGTTGCTTCCGCCGCCACTCGAGGGTGTCGACGGCTATTCGGTCGTCTCGATGTGCAAGCCCGCGTATGCCGTCGGTGGCGACTTCTACGACCACTACCGGGTCGACGGCGGTGCCATGTTCACGGTCGCCGATGTGATGGGCAAAGGGCTCGGTGCGGCAATTCTGACCGCGAGTGTGCGCGCTTCCCTGCGGGGAGCGTCGCGGGCCCTCGACGACGTCAACCCCGGGATCGGTCCCGACGAGGCGGTGACCATGGTTGCCGGCCATCTCGACCGCGACTTCAGCGAGACCGAGAGCTTCGTGACCTTGTTCCACGGCCGGTTGACCGCGTCGACCGGCCGGATCGACTACGTCGACGCCGGGCATGGTCTCGCACTGGTCGCGCGGGCCGACGGCAGTGTGGAGTCGTTGCCCGGATGTGGTCTACCTCTCGGGGTGCTCCCACTGAGTTCGTGGAAGTCCGAGACCACCACACTGCAATCGGGCGACACCCTGGTCATCGTGTCCGACGGGCTGCTCGACCTGCTGTCCGAAGACAGCGATGCCGTGACGGTGCAGAAGTTCGTCCAGCAATACCCCGACTCCCGATCGCTGTGCGCCGCGGTGACGGCCCTGGCGAACGCCAGCCCTCCCCTCGATGACGTGACGGTGGTCGCGGTCCGCCGAGACGACGCCGCATGACCCATCGCCGCGTCGAGACCGAACCGGACGTCGGTACCACCCCTTCACCATGGCTGCGACTTCTGATCGTCGTCACCGCCATCCTCGGCATCAACTATGTGGTGTGGCGTTGGATGGTCTCGATCAACTGGGACGCCTGGTGGATCGCGGTGCCGCTTGTCATCGCCGAAACCTACAGCCTGATCGATTCGCTGCTCTTCGGTCTGACGATGTGGCGTCTGCGCCGTCGCCCCGACCCCGGTGACCCACCCGAAGGTGCCACGGTCGACATCTTCATCACCACCTACAACGAGCCCATCGAGATGGTCATGGAGACCGCCAACGCGGCTGTGCGGGTTCGATATCCGCACACCACCTGGATTCTCGACGACGGCGACCGTCCTGAGCTCGCACAGGTGGCCAAGGAGAACGGCATCGGCTACCTGACCCGCACCGAGAGCTGGGTCGACAAACCCCGACATGCCAAGGCCGGCAATCTCAACAACGCGTTACTGCAGACCGACGGCGAGTTCATCCTCATACTCGACGCCGATCAGATTCCCGAGCCGCAGATCCTCGACCGCACCCTCGGCTACTTCAAGGACGAGAAGATGGCGTTGGTGCAGACGCCGCAGTACTTCGTCAACGTGCCGGCGAACGATCCGCTCGGCAGCCAGGCGCCCCTGTTCTACGGGCCGATCCAGCAGGGCAAGGACGGTTGGAACGCTGCGTTCTTCTGTGGCTCCAACGCGGTGCTGCGGCGTGAGGCCCTGATGCAACTCGGCATCACCGGATATGTGCGTGCCATCGAAGAGGGCATCGAGGAATCGCTGCGCGCAGCCAAGGCGGTCCTGAAGAAGACCCGCAAACAGGTCAAGAACGACAATCCCGAGGCAATCGTCGCCCTGGACGCGGTGGACGAGGCCGTTCGGCTCGCCCGCGCCGATCTCAAGGCCAAGAAACCGCTGGCCGACGTGACGTACGACTTCCAACAGCGGGTGGACGCGGCGGCACGGGGGCTGGTCGAGTCCGACATGGAAATGATGCGGGCCGACCTCGAGGCGATCGCCGCACTCAACGAACTGGCCGAGCAGGAGTCGGGCGCAGCGCCTCTCGACGACGATGCGTTCGCAGCCTTGGCCGGTCGTGATTGGTCACCGCTTGGCGCCCTCGAATCCATCCGGGCGATGATCCGCGCGGTGGATGTCGGGCGCGACGACGAAGCGCAGCCGATGCTCCCGCTGGCGACGATCTCGGTCACCGAGGACATGGCAACCTGTATGCGACTGCACGGGATGGGCTGGCGGTCGGCCTATCACGACGAGGTGCTCGCGCTCGGGCTGGCGCCTGAGGACGCCAAGACGATGATCACGCAGCGACTCCGATGGGCGCAGGGCACGATCCAGGTGATGCTGCGGGAGAACCCGCTGATACAAAAGGGTCTGAGCATCCCGCAGAGGCTCATGTACTGGGCCACGATGTGGAGTTACCTCGCCGGCTTCGCGGCCGTGGCCTACATCGCTGCTCCGGCGGTGTACCTGATCCTCGGCATACTTCCGGTGCAGGCACTCAGCTTCGACTTCTTCGTCCGGCTGATCCCGTTCCTGTTGTTCAACCAGCTGCTGTTCTTCATCATCGGACGTGGCAAGTCCACCTGGCGCGGTCAGCAGTACAGCCTTGCGTTGTTCCCGGTGTGGATCAAGTCGTGCACCACCGCATTTCGCAATGTCTACTTCCACCGCCCGCTCGGCTTCGCGGTGACGCCGAAAACCCGGCAGGACCAGGGCGCGGTGCCGTGGCACCTGATCCGGCCCCAGCTGGTGGCGATGACCGTGCTGGTGGTGGCATCGCTCATCGGGATAGTGCAGCTCTACCGTGGTTCGATCTCGGTGCTCGGTGTCGGTGTGAATCTGTTCTGGGTGCTGTTCGACCTCGTTGTACTCAGTGTCGTGATCCAAGCGGTCCGCTATCGCGGGTCGACCACAGAAGGAGAATGATGACCAGCTACGAAACGCGCACCACCAGTGGGGGTGCCGTGGTTCTCAAGCCGGAGGGCAGGCTCAACATGGTTGCCGCCCCCGCGATGCGCGAACAGTTGCACAAGCTCGTGGAATCGGGGTCGACCAAGATCGTCATCGACCTGTCGGCGACCGACTTCATCGACTCGTCCGGCCTCGGCGCGCTCATCTCCGGATTGAAGGTGGCTCGCCAGGCAGGCGGTGATCTTCGTATCGCCGCCCCGTCCACCCAGGTCGAGTCGGTGTTGACGCTCACCAATCTCAATCGGGTGCTTCGCTCGCACCCGTCGGCGGACAGTGCGTTCGATGCCGACTGACAACTCGCCCGACGTGCGGGTGCTCGAGGAGTTCGCTCAGCCGGACACCGTGGAGCGGATTCATCAGCTTCTCGGAGAGCTGTTCGCCAGCCATCCGGTGGACGACATGGATGCCATGCATTTCGAGTTGGCGCTGGCCGAGATCGGCGCCAACATCATCGAACATGCCCACAAGAGCGACGGCGGTCCCGTCACCGTCCGCTTGGAGTTGGAGGTTGACCCCACGAGCATTCGGGCACGCTTCTCCGACGACGGGAAGCAGGCTCGGGTGGACCTGCAAGCGGTGGCGTTGCCCGACGAGCTGTCCGAACGCGGCAGGGGACTGGCCATCGCACTCAACGTGCTCGACGAGCTCTCCTACCGTCGCGCCGAGGGACACAACCATTGGACGCTGGTCCGCAACCGCACCGTCTAGGAGTCGGTGAAACGGACAGCCAATCTTTTTCTGCTGAACGCCATTTCGCCGGCAAAGGGGTTACCGTCGTAACGCCAGCTGTCGTCGAAAGGGCTGTTTGCCATGCCGTCTCTGCCGTTTTCCGCTCATCCGCACGAGGCATTCAACGCAGGCTTCTATCGAAGTCCGGACCGCGATTTCGAGGTCCGGATCGTGTTGGGGCAATCCGTCTACGGTGCTGCTGACATCGGTGAGGTGCTCTCGGCGATCGCGACGGTGGGGGAGAGTGCCCATCAGGAGTGGTTCGATGCGTGGGTCGGGCTCGGCGACCGGATCACGGCGCTGGCCGAGGCCGGGCGTGCTGCCGGCCACGATCTGAGTGCCGCCCGCGCGTATCTGCGCGCCGCGACGTACTACGCCACGGCGGTCAACTCGGTTGATGAACTCGACTCCGAGGATGCGCTGCTGCCCACGTTCCGCAAACACCGCAACTCCTGGGACGCTTTTGTCGACACCACCCCGCACAAGACCGAACGGGTGGACATACCGTACGAAGACACCACTCTCCCCGGATACTTCTTCCGGCCACGGCATTCTGGCGACGGCTCCCGGCCGACGCTGATCCTGAACAACGGCAGCGATGGCCCGATCAGCAGTCTGTGGACCTGCGGCGGGGCAGGTGCTCTTGAGCGTGGGTACAACGTGCTGTTCTTCGATGGACCAGGCCAGCAGTCGATGTTGTTCGAACGGTCGGTGCCCTTTCGTCATGACTGGGAGGCGGTGATCACGCCGATCGTCGACTTCCTGGGCTCCCGTGCCGACGTCGACGAATCGAAGATCGCCCTCTACGGCATCAGTCAGGCCGGATACTGGGTTCCGCGTGCTCTCGCATTCGAGCACCGGCTGGCCGCGGCCATCGCCGACCCTGGAGTGGTGGACGTGTCGGCGTCGTGGTTGGCGCACATGCCCAAGAGCATGATCAAGCTCATCGAGCAGGGCAATCGCGAGAAGTTCGACCGCAACATGGCCACCGGGATGAAGTTCTCCAAGAAGAACTCTCGGATGTGGAACTTCCGGGCGCGTCCCTACCAGAAGGACACGTACTTCGACACGCTCGCAGAGGTGCTCAAGTACCGGATCTCCGATGACGAGGCGGCAGCCATCACCACGCCGCTGTTCATCACCGACCCCGACGACGAACAGTTCTGGCCAGGACAGTCAAAGGCCTTGGCCGACAAGCTGAACGGCAAGGCTGTGTTGTCCCACTTCACCGCAGACGAGGGAGCCAACTTTCATTGTCAGCCGCTCGCCCGCGCGTTGACCGATCAGCGCATGTTCGATTGGCTCGACGACATCATCGCGTGACGCGACTCGGGCTCATCCGCGCGAGCCGGCCGCCCACTCCAGCACCTCGTCGGCCGGCCAGGTCGTGACGATGCGTTCGGGCGGGATGCCGTGTTGCTCTGCCCGTTCACACCCGAGGGCTTTGAAGTCGAGTTGGCCTGGTGCGTGCGCGTCGGAGTCGATCGCGAACAGACAGCCGGCCTCCATCGCCAATTCGATGAGTTCGTCTGGGGGATCAACTCGTTCAGGGCGCGAGTTGATCTCCACCGCGGTGTTGGATTCGGCGCATGCCTCGAACACCGCCCGAGCGTCGAACACCGACCTGGCGCGTTTGCCTCGCCCCCCGGTGACGAGCTGCCCGGTGCAGTGGCCGAGCACGTTCACGTAGGGGTTGCGCACTGCGGCGACCATGCGCCGGGTCATCGGTCCGGCATCCATCTTCAACTTGGAATGCACCGACGCCGTGACGATGTCGAGTTCACCCAGCATCTCTTCGGTCTGATCGAGCGATCCGTCGTCGAGAATGTCCACCTCGATGCCTCGGAACAGACGAAATCGTTCTCCGAGCGTGTTGTTGATGCCGTCGACCACGTGCAGCTGCTTGCGTAGGCGTTCCACCGACAGGCCGTTGGCGACGGTGAGCCGTGGCGAATGATCGGTGAGCGCCATCCAGTCCTGACCCAGGTTGATTGCGGTGAGCACCATCTCGTCGATCGGGGATCCGCCATCGCTCCAGTCCGAATGGCTGTGCAGGTCGCCCTTGGTCATCGCGTAGAGGTCGGCGCCGCCGGTGGCCAGTGGCGCGGATTGCTCGTCCTGCAACGCTTTCAAATAGTCCGGCACCTCACCGGAGACGGCCTGAGCGATGACGGCGGCGGTGGTCTTGCCGATGCCGGGCAGGTCGGTGAGTGTGCGTCGCCTGACCTTGTCGGCCAGCTCGTCGTCGCTGAGGCCTGCCACCACCTTGAGGGCTTTGCGAAACGCTTCTACGCGGTAGGTGCGTTCGCGGGCCCGTTCGAGGAGCAGCGCGATTCGGCGCAGGGCCTCCGCTGGCGACACCGGTTGGGTCAATGGATCTATGGATCTCACTTCACCAGTTTGCCCTCCGCGTCCGCGGGGGCGCTCGGTGCGGTCTCGCGCGAGCCGTCATCGCTCGATCGGACATCGGGGATGTCGTCATCGTGCGAACCGTCGACGCGGGGCAGCCAGCTCAACCAGGACGGGAACCACCAATTGGCCTTGCCGAGGATCTCCATGGTCGAGGGCACCAGCAGCAATCGGACGATGCTCGCGTCGATGAACACGGCGACAGCGAGTCCGACGCCGAGGATCTTCAGACTCCGATCGGGCATCAAGGCCAGCGACAGGAACACGCAGACCATGATGAGAGCGGCGCAGGTGATCACGCGGGCCGTGCTGGCCAGCCCTTCGGCCACCGACGTGGTGGCGTCCCCGGTCCGCTCGAAGCGCTCTTTGATGCGCGAGACGAGGAACACCTCGTAGTCCATCGAGAGCCCGATTGCCGTGACGAACAACATGATCGGTACCCACGCATCGATGGGGCCCGCCCGGCCGACCCCGAACAGTGAACCCGCCCAGCCCCATTGGAAGATCGCCACGATGACGCCGTAGGCGGCACCGAGCGACAGCACGTTCACGATCACGGCCTTGACCGGGACCACGATCGACCGGAAGGCCAACACCAGCAGGATGAATGCGGCGGCCAGGACGGCAGCAATGGTCCAGGGCAGCAGCTTCAAGGTGATGTCCGCGTAGTCGATTGCGCCGGCCGTGATGCCGGTGACACTGACCGAGATGTCGGAGTCGGGTCCCAGGCTGTCCGGGATTACCTCGCTGCGCAGGCGTTCGATGAGCTCAGTGGTGGCCTCGTCCTGCGGTCCGGTGGCCGGGTTCACCGACATCACGGCGATCTGGTTGCCGTCGACCTGGCCGACGGGGATGGGGGGAGTGACCCCACCTTGTGCGACATCGGGATCCGCCTGGATCCGCTGCTGCAACGTTCCGAGGGCAGCCTGCGGGTCGGTTCCGTCGGGGTATTCGGCAACCAGTACAAGCGGGCCGTTGGCACCGACACCAAAGCCTTCGGTGACGTAGTCGTAGGCGACGCGGGTGGTCGCGTCGGTCGACCGGTTCCCCGCGTCGGAGAAACCGAGGCGCAGGGAGAACGCCGGGATCGACAGGATCACCAGGATGAGCACCGCTGTGGCCACACCGACCCACGGTCGCTGCTGGATGCGTCGGCTCCACTTGCTTGCCCACACGCCTTCCAGCGCCTTGTCGGGGTCTTTGCCACGACGTTTGCGCAACCAGTGCAGGGACAGGCTGTTCACCCGGGTACCGATGACCGACAGCAGCGCGGGTAGTAGCGACACCGATGCGATCAATGTGCCGAGGATGCCTGCGATGGCCGCGAACGTCAGTGACGGTCCGAGGTCGCCGCCGGAGATCAGGATGCCGCACATGGCGATGATCACCGTGCAGCCTGCGAACAACACAGATCGCCCGGCTCGGAGCATCGCCGTACGGACCGCCGCGTCGGTGTCGAGACCGTCGTGAAGCCCCGAGCGGAAGCGGGTGACGATGAGCAATGCGTAGTCGATGCCGACGCCGATGCCCAGGATCATCGTCACCGAGATCGCGAAGTTGGGGACATTCATGACGTTCTGGAAGAGGAACAGCACGGACGCGCCCACCCCCACGCCGAACAGTGCCGACAGGATCGGCAGGCCGGCGGCGATCACCGAGCCGAATGCGATCAGCAGGATGATGAGAGCCAGCAGTACGCCGATGCCTTCGGATGTCCCACTCGGCGGGACCTCGTCAAAGCGCGGATCACTGAATTCCACAGCCACGCCGGGGATGTCGGCGCTGTCGGCGATCTCCTTGATGGTGTCGACGCGGTCTTGCACCACCGAGTCGGTGCCGGTCCCCAGGTCGAGCGAGGTGATCGAGATGCGTCCGTCCGGCGAGATCTGTGCACCCTGCCCATAGGGGTCGCCGACGGTCACGTCCGAGGAACTCGAACGGATCTCACCGACAAGGCCTTCCACGGCCTGGGTCACCTCCGCGTTGCGGACGCCGCCCGGTATGTCGCTGGACGCGGCTATGACGATCTGACCGGCGGTCGCCTGGTCACCTTGGCCGGCGTGTTCGAGGAGTTCACCGGCCTTACCCGACTCCGTCCGGGTGTCGTTGGTGAAGGCTGTGGTGGTGGGGCCGGCCCACATGGCCGCTGCGGCGATCGCGGCGATCAGCACCGCAATCCAGGTGCCGATCACAAGCCATCGGCGACGGATGATGAATGACGTGTAACGGTCCATGGCGGTCGGCCTCCGGGGCGAGATGGCGAGCGGGACGAAACCCATCCTTGCCCAGGGGCCGGGACGGATCCATCAGGAATGACCCTGAGATCTCCCCGAATTCATCGGTGTGACCCGACAGGGATCTACTTTTCTGCCGGCGCCGAGCGCATCACCAGACGGAACGCGTGTTTCACCACCGCGTCGAGGTCGTCTCCGAGATGTCCAGCAAGCCAGTCCTGGGCGAGTTCGGCCATCGCGCCGGTGTACATCGCCGCGCCGACTCGGGTGGCCACCGGATCGGAATCAGGAAACACCTGACCGCTTTCGGTCAGCACCAGTTCGCGCAGGACATCCTGTGCCGCAGCGCGTCTCGACGCCAGCACGGGATTCGCCCGAGCGTCGGTGAACAGCACCCGGCCGCGGCGTGGGTCGTCGGAGCTGAAGCCCAGGACCGCCCGGATGCCGGCACGCGTGCGGTCCGGGACCGAATCGCCGGCGTCGGCCATCGCCTGTTCGACGGTCGTCGCCAGTGCGGCGGCGACCCGGTCGTACACAGCGCCGAGCAATTCGTCGGTGTCGGCGAAACTCTCGTAGAAGTAGCGGGTGTTCAACTCGCACTCGCGGCAGACCGAACGGACCGAGAGTGCGGCCTCGCCGCCCGACCCGAACAGTGCGAACCCGGCGTCGACGAGCAGTGTGCGGCGTTCGGCGCGACGATCGGTCAGCGGAACGCCGGCCCATCGGGTGGGGGTCGACATGGGCAAAGCGTACTTCCAGCCCCAGCCGAATCAAAGAGAAGTCTGGTCACGACCGTAACCAAACTCTATTGTGGAGACACACGTCGCCGAACCGAGAGTGAAACGACCCCATGCTTGCTCTACTGCCGCACCAAGTAGCCGGCCAATGGCTCAACCAGCGTTTCGACAAAGACATCCGCAGCAAGTACTTCCGGGGCATGGAGTTCGCCGGTCCAGAAGGTGATCCGGGCTGGTTCGGTCCGGACAGTGCCACCTGGCACGTGCACTCGCACACGCCCGTACTGATCTTCGGCCTGCAGTGCGCCTCGTACCTCGAACGGCTTGATCCCAGCATCTTCTGGATGGGCATGCACCATTCACGGCTGGTCCAGAAGGATGCTCGCGGTGAACCCACCGGACAACTGGATCCTGCCGGGCTCGCGGTGCGACTCGGGCATTCGGTTGCATTCTTCATCGGCACCGCCTACGGGTCCACGGCGACCGCCGAGCGTCTGGCCAAGACGGTGCGGTCGATGCACCACACCATCAAAGGTGTTCGGCCGGACGGTCTCTCGTACGACGCCGACGACCCGGAGTGGTTGCGGTGGAATTATGCGACGGTGGTGTGGGGGATTGCCACCGCACACGAGATCTACCATCCGAAGCCGCTGCGCGGGGCAGACCTCGACGAGTACTACCGCGAGTTCGTCCGGGTGGGGCACGCCCTGGGCGGTACGGATCTGCCGACCACCAAGGCCGAGACGCTCGACTGCCTGAAGTCGTACCTGCCCCGATTGGCGATGACACACGGGAACGCGGTGGCAACCGGCATCAACCTCGTCGACCCGGTCCCCGCTGCGGTCGATTGGGCCATCCGCGACACGATGCCGACCTGGGCGGCCCAGTTGGTGATGTACCGCCCGCCCAATTCCCTCGAGCGCGCTGCGCGCCGAACCGCGGTCTGGAGTTCGCTCAATGGTCTACATCTGGCGATGGGAACCGCACCCGAGTTCGAAGAGGCCAAGGCGCGGGTCGCTGGTGGTACCACGTCGGCGCACACGCTCCTGACGTATCAGTTGGGGACTGATGAGGTCCGCGATCGCGAGGCCATCGAAGCGAGCTTTGTCTGACAATGCGTCGTGTCACCGGTCCGGGTGACGCATGCGTTGTCGGCGAGCCATGCCCGGGTGGCGCGTGGACACCCGGGCACGCGTCTCGTTGTCAGCTGCCGTTGGCGTACAGCGCCAAGATGGGGCCGATGAATGCCAGCAGTGCGGTGAGGGCGAGTTCAGAAGACGACATGAAGTTCCTTTCGGCGATGTTCGAAATGATCTGATCGCCGATGCGCACTCTGCTCGGCGACCGCGATGGCAGTCGCATCCGGGGCGCCGTTTTGTCTGCGAAACAAACTGTCTTTCGTGCAGCAAATGTTGGGTTCAAAAGGGTGGTGCCCCCTCTCGGGCTCGAACCGAGGACCTGCGGATTAAAAGTCCGTAGCTCTACCAACTGAGCTAAAGGGGCGTGCCCATTTCAGGGCGCAACGAAGTTTACAAGACGGCGGCGCAGGGTCGTGTAGTCGGGGCACGCGGTCGGTCGGTGTGCCGCCGCACGCGTTCGGTCGTCGCGCACGTGTTTGAACACGGGCGCGGTGATCGATGCGGTGCGCCGACGACCGGGGGTGGCAAACTGTTCAAATAATACGGGCTGACCTGCTGATTTGGGATTTTCTGCGCCGGTGTCCTAAGCTGATTCAGCTCCCTTACGGAGAACACCGGCCCCCTTCGTCTAGCGGCCTAGGACGCCGCCCTTTCAAGGCGGTAGCGCGGGTTCGAATCCCGTAGGGGGTACGCGAGCCAGATGACACTGGCAAGCATGCAAGGCCCTGTGGCGCAGTTGGTTAGCGCGCCGCCCTGTCACGGCGGAGGTCGCGGGTTCGAGTCCCGTCAGGGTCGCTTTACATCTCCGGTTCGCCGGAGATCGCAACACCAAGTTCGATTGGCATTCGGTTCGGGTGCCGTCCGGCCAGGTAGCTCAGTTGGTACGAGCGTCCGCCTGAAAAGCGGAAGGTCGTCGGTTCGATCCCGACTCTGGCCACCGTTATCGCAGTCCACGAAATCCGATCCTCGCCGAGGGTCGGATTTTTTGCTTCTGTCGGGCCTCGGGTGAAGTGGCTGTCCGCCTCGCACGGTCTACGTCAGGCGGGGCGCACTCGAGAGCATCGGGAATGCGTCGGCGGGCTGCGCGGCGGACCAGTGGTAGCCCTGCCCGTAGCGGGCCCCGACCAAGCGCGCCTGGTGCGCCTGTTCAGCTGTCTCGATGCCTTCGATGACCAGGAATTGTCCGAGCTCGTCGGTGAGTGCGGTCAATGCGCGGGCGATCGCACGCCCGGTCGGTGTATGCAGCGACGATCCGACCGTGCGGTCGGCTTTGAGGCCGTTGACGCCGATCGCAAGCAGGTGTTCGGCAGGTAGCCACGGGCCGCCGATGTCGTCGAACACGACGATGTAGCCGCGCTCGCGGAGATCGTCGATGACGTGGGCATCGATCAGTGCCGTGGTGGGTACGGCAACGGATTCGGTGATCTCGAGAGTGACCGACGAAGGAGCCATGCCGGCCGCTGTAGTCACCTTGTCGATCCGGTCGGCGCAGTCGGGACGATAGAAGTGGTGGGCGGAGAAATTGACTGCGACTCCGATGTTGTCAGCATCGGTGCGCTCGCTGCGCCACCGCTGCAGGTCGGTGACCGCCCGCGCCAGCATGGTGAGGTCGAAGTCGATGATGAGATCGGTGTTCTCGACGAGTGGGATGAAGGCGTCCGCCGCCAGTACCCCACGCTCGGGGTGCACCCATCGGGCCAGGGCTTCGACGGCAGTCAGCTCACCGGTCTGCAGGTCGACGATCGGCATGTACCACGGCACGATCTGCCCGTTGTCGATCGCTGCGGCGACCTCGCCGATGCTGATGTCGGCATCGCGGCGACCACGGGGTGCCCGGGCGCTGGTGGCTATCCGACTGTTCTGGGATCGTGCCGCATCGAGGGCTTCACCCGCAAGGACTGCGCAGTGCTGCAATGTCGCCAGATCGAAGTCGTGCACCGGGTGCGGCTCGTTGTCGAAGACGCACAGTGTGGCGACGGGTAAGTCTTCGCGACTGAGCAGGGGAATGCCGGCGTAGGCACGAAATCCTGCGCGGCGCACCGGGTCCGCGACGGCCTCGTCCACGTCCGGACCGGCGGTGTCGGGAATGATCACCGGTGCACCCCGTGCGATCACCCCGGCACACGCGGACATGCCCAGAGGTACAACGATTCCGGTGTCGAATCCGTGCGCAGCCACGGTGTACTGATGAGTCCCGTCGACCACGTTGATCATGGCAATCGGACACCCCGTCACCTGTGCGGCGAGGGCGAGTACGGAGGTGAGTCCGGGAGAAGGTGCGATCCGCGTGTAGTGGGACGCCGACTGCGCGCGCCGGTCGTCTTCGGCCATGACCACACTCCTCGGGTTGGATGACAACTCAACCACCCCCGCCGAATTTCTGCGCGGGCAACCTGCCTGGACCCAGACCCGGGGACCTCGTCCCGCATTCGCGAGACGATCGCCGACGTCGCTCGGACAACAGAGAATCTCGTGTCAGTTGTATTGGGGACGCAGTGGTCTCGGGTGTGTGTCGATCAACACCGACGCTGCATCGAACAACGACACCTTGGACACGGCCGCGACCTGCTTCAGCCGCAGCGCGGCATCGAGGCGTCTGAGCCTGCACCGCTGCATCAGCATCCCGACGGCGATTGCGATGACGTGTCGCTCGCTGAGCACGCCATCGAGCTCACTGCTGGTGCCCATGTGGAGTTCCCTTGTTTTTTGCGACACCGAAGGGGATGTCTGCCGTAGAACCCCATTGTGCGCTTCTGGCTGCGCAGAAGGCGAACCACGATGGTGTGACCGTCGTGCTGACCGTAAAGATCACTATGACCATTGTCTGTCAGCGCGAATTCTCGGTACGACATACTTTCCCGCGTGTGGTGGTGGATCGGCGTCGGAGCCGTCGTCTGGGTGGTCGTGTCGATCGGTGTTGCAGTCGTTGTCGCGCGTGTGATCAGTCATGCCGACCTCGAAGACGAGGCCGAGGCCTTGCGGCGCAACGAACACCACCATCGGCTCCGCGATCTGTTCCGCCGCCGCTGACCCGGTGGAAAGGCGTGTGTAACTTCTATCCCGATGAAGATGTATGTGGTCCCACCGGAGCGGCAGCGCTCTGTGGCCGGCTGAGGACCGGGTATGAGACACGCGCGGTGGCGCGAACGCAGCAAGCTCGTGCGATGGTGGCGGCTCGCGGAGACACGGAACCCCGAAACCTTCACCGAGAAAGTTCGCTACAAGATGCTGCGGGACCATCGCAGCCTCGTGGTGACGTTCGCTGACAAGGTCGCGGTACGAGACCTTGTCGGGGCCACCGTGGGCTCGGGCTATCTCCCTGCGGTGTACGCGATCATCGACGATCCGGAGCGGCTTCTCACCGCGGTTCTGCCGCGCCAATATGTCGTCAAGCCGTCCCACGGGAGCGGGGCTGTCGTGGTGGTCTCCGACGCTGCCGATCCAGACATGCGTCTGCCCGATGTGGAGGCGTGCTGGTCCTACATTCATGTCCGCCCCGAGCACGCGGACCGTGGCCAATTGACGGCGATCGCACGCTACTGGCTACAGCAGTTGTACGGGCAGGGCCCGAATCGGGAGTGGGCGTATGGCCGTGTCCCTCGGCGGGTCCTCGTCGAAGAACTCCTGATGAATGACGTCGGCAACGTACCCGATGACTACAAGTTCTTCGTCTTTCACGGCAGATGCGAGTTCATTCAGGTCGACACCGGCCGGTTCGGCAGCAGAACCCAGAACTTCTACCGAAGGCCCTGGACTCTCTTGCCGCTCAGTGGTGGTCCCCCGCCGGCCGAGCAACCCCAAGCGGCACCGGCATGCTTGGACGAGATGATCATCGTCGCCGAGAAACTGGCGGCCTCCACCGATTTCGTCCGGGTCGACCTGTACGTCGTCGATGGGCGAGTGGTGTTCGGCGAGATGACGAACTACCCCGCCGGTGGGCAGAGTCCTTTCCATCCGGAGTCGTTCGACCGGGAGTTCGGTCAGACGTGGCAGGTGCCGAAGGAATACGTCGACTGACGAAGCATCGCCGTCGCACGATCGATTTCAGGAATCATGTTGTGACGCAGAATCATTCCGGTGGTGTATCCGTCGCATGAGAGCTCGGGCGGCGGCGGTCACAGTGGACCGATCGTGGGTGAGTGTGTACGCGTACCGGCGATCCGGATCGTCAGGAGGGTCGCCGAGGTCGCGGGCGATGAGCGCTCCGAAGTAGTGCGGGCCCGTGACCGTGATCGTCCACTCGTTGACCAGACTGTCGTCCGCGCTGAGGGGGACTCCGACCACCCCGGTTGCCGGGTGAGTCGGCATGTCGACGCCGAAAGCTGCTACAAAAGCATTGGGGTGTGTGGCTGCCAGGGCGGAATAGCGTTCTGCGACAACGGGTCCGAAACTCGCAGCGTCTTGGAAAGTGGCCAGGACCGTGACCGGGGCCCGCAGGGTCGAGGCCATGTCCTCGAGGTGGCGGGACAGCGTGATGAGCAGGCTCTTGCGGCCGATGCGCGGACTGATCGTCTCCAGTGCCTCCGACGGTGGGCTCATCAGCGTGTTGTGCGCGTTGGTGAGCGGGAGCATCCTGTTCGACACAGCTGGAAAGACGTCGGGCAGGGGTGCGGGGTGCCCGAACAGCCAGCCTTGGCCATGCGTCGCGCCGAGCGCCAGAGCTTGTTCGAGGTCGGCCTCGGTTTCGATTCCCTCCGCGATCAGCTCCGTGGCGGGGGTCGCCTCGATGTACGCGGCGATCGCGGCCAGGGTCGCAGTGTGGACCGGGGTCGGGCGACGAGTTCGGGTCAGTGGGCCATCGATCTTGATGATCTCCGGCGCAACGAAATCCAGCATGGTGAGGCAGTCCGGATTGGAGCCGACGTCGTCGAGGGCCACCCCCCATCCCCGCGCCCTGGCCTCGTCGGCGATTTCCAGAACACGACCGGGGTCGACAAGCAGCGCGCGCTCGGTGATCTCGATGACCACGCGGTCGGGCCCCGCGTCTCCTTCCGGAGTGAACACGTCGGCGGTCAGCGGCAGGCTCGAAGACGTGTCGGCTTCGACGTTGATGAAAAGGGTGTACGAGCCGGGTAGCCCCGCCTCGCTCGCTCCACGCCACGCGGCCTGCTGCGCTGCACGATCCAGGGTGGTGAGTGTGCCGTCGTCTCGTGCTGAACCGAACACCTCGCCCGGGCTCAGATCCGGTCGGCTCGGCCACCGTGCGAGTGCCTCGTATCCCGTTGTCTCCCGGGTGCGCAGGTCGACGATCGGCTGGTAGAGGCAGACGATGGGAACCGCGGCGATGCCGGACGGTGGATCTTCACTTCGGTCCATCATGGGGCACGTTTCTCCGCTGTCAGCAGGCCTGCCGAACTGTCGTGAGAAGCCTAGTTGACGATCTCGCGTGCAGTGGGGCGTGCGTGTGCCAAGACGCGGTGAGGTGGTGTCCTGGCATCACTTGCTCTGGGCCTGCTGGAATGCAGCCGCGACCATACCCACGTCGTCACCCACCTGGAAGATCCCGCGTGGGAGATCAGGGAACACCGCGTTGCTGACCCCGACCACGAAGAGCAGCCGGCGGCCGTCACCGACCTCGAGGTAGCCGGACAATCCCTGGATCGTCATCACCAGTCGGCCGGTTCCAGGTTCGGCGTCAGCAGACGTTCCCGTCTTCCCGACCACTTTCCCCTTCGCAGGGCTGTCGACACCCACCCCACTGAGAGAGCCGCGCTCGCCCAGGATTGGCTGTCCCGCCCAGAAGGTGTCGGCCCACGGTCGTCCGTCCACCCACTTGAACCACTTCGTGATCGCGGTGGGCGTGGCCGACGACGGGTCGCTGCCCTGACCGTCGACGATGACGGACTCGGACGGCGAGATGCCGGCCTCGGTGGCGAGCTCCCGAATCGCGGGCAGACCGTCCGAACACTCCTGGGACCCCGCCTCGACCGCCAGCAGGCAGAGGAAGTCGTTTGCGCCCGTGTTGTAACTGGTGGCCAGGATCATCGAGCCCATCTCCTGAAGCGGTACGGATTCGAGTTTCGCGAGGCGTAAATCGTCTCGATAGCTGTTCTCGGCCGGGAGTGCGGCCTGCTCGTTCACTTTGGCAGTCGATGAGACTGTCACGCCCTTGCGCTGCAGGGCTTCGATGAACAGCTGACGCGCCCAGGTCGGAGCGTCGGTGATGCGGAAGACCGTCAATGTCGACTTGCCGGCGGGTACCGAACCGGTCACCCGGATGAGGGTGGGATCGAGCTCGTCCGCGCTGACCGTCATGGTGGAGTCGCTGTCGGCTGCGCCCGTGGTGACTTGCGAGTCGAGTCTGAAAAGCGCGTTGCCAGGCAGCATCTGGATCGTCGCGGGCTGTCCGGGTTGACCTGGTGTGGCTTGGATGTCGACCAGGTTGTCGTTGACGTAGATCGACGGGACCACCCCTTCGACCGTTGTGAAGCGCCCCCACAATCGTGGGTCGACGAGTACGTCGCCGTCGATGCGGGTGACCCCGGATGCGACAACCTGGGCGGCGAGGTCATTGAGTCCGGCGAGCGGATCGCCGGGTGCCAGAACCGCCCCCGGGATGGCATCGGCGTACACATGATCGATGCCGTCGGTGGCGAAGTCGAACCTGCCGTCGGGTGCATTACGTCCGCCGAGCGCAAGATCGCCGGCGCCCACCAGGACGAGGTTTCCACTGAGCGTTCCGCCCACAGGTGCCGCCGTTGCGTAGACAGGGGTCGTCAGTCGTCTGTCGACGCCGAGATCCTGGTAGACCGTCCCGACGGTGAAATGCTTTGTCTGCGAGGCCATGAACATGAACTCGTCGGCCAGATTGCTGTAGACGACCTCGTCGGTCTCCGGGTCCACCACCAGATACGACCACCGTGCGGCGTCGTACGGTTCGGTCTCCATGATTGTCGCTGCCGCGCTAGGAATTGTCTGGCCTTGCCCTCCGAGCGACTTCTCATCGGATCCCGACGAGTCGCCCGAGCATGCCGCGGCGAATAGAAGACCACCGACGACGAATGCGGCCAACGTCGTCTTTGCTCGATACGTTTTGGTTCCTTGTTCGACTGATGACATGGTGGCGCACCACTTTCTGGGTCCGACTGCAATTACTGCAAATTACACCGTGCAAGTTGCATTTGATGGAAGTATGGTCGACACATTGGCTCGAAGCGTCCACGTCGGGGTGGATCGGCACGTGCCGTATCGGGTTTCGACGGGTCGCCGCGGCCGCGACACCAGGGGAGAGCACATGTCATCACCGTCAACATCGATCCGCGTAGGTCGGCGGCACCGGAACCGTAAGGCAGCGGCCGTCGCCGTGATGCTCACAGCGGCTCTTGTCGCCACCGCATGCTCGTCGGACTCGAGTAGTTCGTCGACGTCGTCATCGAACAGTGCCGCGCCGGGTGGTGCGCTGGTGCCCCTCGACCCCGCCGCGATGGACAAGGTGGTCGACGAGATGGCGACCGAGTTCCGCGAGATCGGCATGATGGTGTTGGTCCGGACGCCCGAGGGCGACTACACGAAGTCGTGGGGCACCCTCGGAATCGGCTCCTCTGAGGCTCCGACCCCAGATACCAAGGTGCGCATCGGTTCCAACACCAAGACGTGGACCGGCACGGCCATCATGCAGATGGTCCAAGAGGGCAAGATCTCCGTGGACGACCCGGTCAGCAAATACCGACCCGATGTCCCCAATGGTCAGAACATCACGATCGGGCAGCTACTCGACATGCGTAGCGGACTCTACAACTACACGGCCACGCTGGAGTTGAACACGGCACTCGACATCGAGCCCCAAAAGGTCTGGACGCCAGAACAATTGCTGGCTCTCGCGTTCGCCAACCCGCCCTTGGCGCCGCCCGGTGCCGAGTACAACTACAGCAACACCAACACGGTCCTCTTGGGTCTCATCGCCGAGCAACTCGACGGGAAACCACTCGGCCAGATCTTCCAGGACCGCTTCTTCTCCAAACTCGGAATGACCGGCACGTCGTTCCCGGCCAACACCGACACCTCCATTCCGGCGACCTACGTCAACGGTTACTCGTACAGCGGCAACGTCGAGACGTTAGGTGAAGGCAAGGAGTCGTTGTCGCCGGAGAGGCTGGCGGCGATCGAGGCGGGTACGGTCACACCGCGGACGACAACCAATGACAACCCGTCGTGGACTTGGGCTGCGGGGCAGGGCATTTCGACCGCGAACGACCTGGCCACCTGGGTCAAGGCGATCGGCAAGGGTGATCTGCTCGACGAGAAGACCCAGAAGCTGCGGATGGACAGCGTGCAACCGTCTGATCCCGAGGACCCATCGGGGAGTAGCTATGGCTACGGGATCGCCAAGATGGGACCGATGTACGGACACATCGGCGAGATGCCCGGCTACAACTCCTTCATGGGCTACGACCCGGTGAACGACGTCACGATCGTGGTATGGGGCAATCTTGCTCCGACCGCAGAAGGCATTCCGCCTGCGGCGATGGTTGCTAAGTCCCTGGTTCCCCTGATCTACGCGGGCCCGGCCACCGACACCGGCGAAGACATCGACGATGCGGCGGAGGACACGAGCGGCGGTTAACAGCAGGCGTCGCGGCGGCCCCGACGAAGCGTCTCGGTAAGATCGGCTCTCGCGGTCGTAACGAAACACGGTGCTCCGCGGGAAGGAGATCAGTGGCCCAGGGCGACCTCAACACGACGTCGTATGTGATCTTGGGGCTACTGACGGCCAAGGACAGGTCGGCCTACGAAATCGCCGAGCAGGTCGGACGTGGGGTCTCCGCGCTGTGGCCGCGTGCAGACAGGCAGCGCTACAACGCCCCGAAGCGACTCCTCGAACGCGGCCTCGTCACAGCGCGAACCGAACCTGCGGGCAAGCGCCGCAACCGGACGATCTACTCGATCACGCCACAGGGACGTGCTGCACTCACCGAGTGGTTGGCCACCCAGTCGCAGCCGCCCGCGTTGGTCTTCGAGGGAATGATCCGCGTGTGCTTCGCAGAACAAGGGTCGATCGAGGATCTGCGGGCGAACCTGCGCAACATGCGTGATCAGGCCGAGGCGGCCCGAAACCTGTTCATCTCCAACGCCGAACGGATGTTGGAACCGGATCGGGGTTCACATCCTGAACGTCGCCATCTGCTGACCTTGGCCAACCGCTATATGGTCGGGCACTACGCCCACATCATCGAGTGGTCGGAGTGGGCATTGTCCGAGACCGATTCATGGCCCGACACCGTCAGTCCGGCCGATACATCGCGCGGCCGTACCGAGGAGATCCTCAAAGCCGTGGTGCGTGAGGGCAGGGAAGAGTGAATTACACCTGTGCTCACGTCCCGCAGAACGTCTGAAAATTCTCGCTGAACACCAACGGGGCTGGCCCGCTGTATTCGGACCACTCGTCGCGTCGCTCGAACGGATGCGTGACAACCTCGAGCAACGTCTGGAAGGGGCTGAGATCGCCCTCCGTGGCGGCGCGCAATGCGGCGTCGAGATGGTGATTACGCGGAATGTAGATCGGGTTCACGCGGTCCATCGCTTCTGCGACTTCCGGGATTCCGACTCCCGCGTCCGCCAGGGCGCTGCGCCATCGTTGCAACCACGAAAGGGTGCGCTCACGAGGCAACAGATTGCCCAGAGCGGCCGAGTCGCCGCGGAGTTCGTCGGCGAGGGCGCGGAAGGTGCTCGTCCAATCGACGCCGTGGTCGGCCAACAGAGTGAGGAGTTCGTCGATCAATTCTTGTTCGACCACTGTCCCGGCCAAGCCGAGTTTCGCCGCCATACCCGCCGAGTAGTGACTCGCGTAGCGCGCATCAAAGGTGTTCAGTACGTCGGTCACCGCGGCAATGGCGTCGTCGGGTTCAGAGGCGATCAGTGTCAGCAGGGCTTCTGCGAGGCGAGCCAGGTTCCACTTCAACACGGCAGGTTGGTTGCCGAACGCGTAGCGGCCGCCGCGGTCGATGGAGCTGAAGACCGCGTTCGGGTCGAATGCGTCGAGGAAGGCGCAGGGGCCGTAGTCGATGGTCTCGCCCGAGATCGTCGTGTTGTCCGTATTCATCACCCCGTGCACAAAGCCTGCGAGCATCCACTGCGCAACCAGTGAGGCCTGCGCATCCACCACCGCATCGAAGAAGGCCAGGTATCGGCTGTCTGGACCGTGCGCGGGCAGATCGGCCACCGCCGGGTAATGGCGGGCGATCGCGTAGTCGGCGAGTGGCTGCAGGATCTCGCCCTGTCGAACCGCGAACTCGAAGGTGCCCACGCGCAGGTGGCTGGACGCAACCCGCGCGAGGACGGCTCCCGGCTCGAGACCGTTTCGGCGAACGGCTTGTCCGGTGGCGACCACCGACAGCGAGCGGGTCGTGGGGATTCCGAGGGCGTGCATGGCCTCGCTGACGAGGTATTCGCGCAGCATCGGCCCGACGACAGCGAAGCCGTCGCCGCCGCGGGAGAAGGGGGTACGTCCTGAACCCTTGAGGTGCAGGTCGATACGGCGGCCGTCATCGGTCTTCAGTTCGCCGAGGAGCAGTGCCCGACCGTCGCCGAGCAGCGGCGTGTATCCCCCGAATTGGTGGCCGGCGTACGCCATCGCCACGGGCTTTGCCCCGGGTGGCGGTGTTGTCCCGGACAGGACGGCGGCTCCCTCGGCGCTGCGCAGCGTCTCGACATCGAGGTGCAAGGACTCCGCGAGTTGTTCGTTCAGCACGAGCAGGGTGGGGTCAGGGGAGGGAGCGCCCTGCCATGGAACGGTGAGTGCCGTCAGCTCGTCGGCGAAAGTGCTCTCGAGGCCGGCTATCGCGGCCTTCGTGTCCACTGGTGGATGCGGTATCTCAGCCATCACACCAGGCTAGCGACCGAAGGTGGGCGGACGCCGTTCGAGCGTGGTCGGAGGCCGACATCAGAACAGGCCCACGACGCGGCCGATGAGACCGATCGCGATGATGAGCACGATGAACGAGATCACGCCGATGGCGATGATCGGACCGGTACGACCACGTTGAGGCGGTTCGTGATTCGGGCCGCCGACACCCGTTTCCGCCGGCGGGGTGTCACCGGGAGTGACGCTACCCCCGGCTTCGAGCCCCGTGGTGTTGTTCGGTTCGGGGTTCTGTGGTTCGTACGAGGAGTTGTCAGGAGCGTCAGCAGGCATGTGGGCTGAGTACCCCAATTGACGATTGTGAACCAGCGGGGTGCAGTACTACGAGATTCGAGCGCCCTATTTGCCCCGGTATTTCTGTTCGTACGCTTCGTAGAGATGGGCGTCGCGCTTCCGGGCGATCGCGTTGACGAGGTCGGGATCCAACCCGTGCTGGGCCAGACGATGACGTCGGTACACGCGGTTCAAGGCGATCGCGAACATGACGTAGGGCAAGAAGATGGGGACCGTCATGTTCAGTCGGACGTAGATCGACGCGTGCACGAAGAACATCGGGGCGAGCAGGAGGATGCAGGGTATCGCCCAGCGAATGATCATCCGCCGGGTGGCGCCGGGGCCCGCCTGGTCGTTGGCGACCCACTCACTCATGCTGTCGGGCAATTTGGCTCCGTAGCAGTACTTCACGTACTGGAAGAAGGCCGGTCGGTCTGCCTCAGATGTCACGCTCACTCCACTTCTACGGTCTCCGGCGTCGCCGCGGCACCGGTCTGTGAGTTCGATCGGGCTGAACTGGCTTGCGGCTGGCGCACACGACGATACATCGTGCACTATCTAATAGCACGCTACGCCGGCGAGGAGGCTGGAGCCAGCAATGATGATGGAGGTCACAACGTAGGATCGAGAGTAGATGAGGCGCGATTGAATCGCGTGCTATGCAGTAGTGTGGATGTCAACCCGGGTCAGCAACCCGCTGGCAGCGGTGCGGCCTGTCAACCGAGGAAGAGTTCCGTGAGTGCAAGCGCGAAGCAAGACCAAGACCAAGACCAAGACCACGTGGATCCCCTGGCTCTGGAGCGACAGGTCTGTTTTGCGCTGGCCGTCGCCAACCGCTCGGTGCTGGCTGTCTATCGGCCGTTGCTCGAACCGCTCAATCTGACTCACCCGCAATACCTCGTGATGCTCGCACTGTGGGAGCAGTCGCCACGCTCCGTCAAAGAGATCGGCACCGCGCTGCAGCTCGATTCGGCCACGCTCTCGCCTCTGCTGAAGAGGCTGGAGGCAACTGGCTACCTGACCCGCCGCCGCGACCCGGCAGACGAGCGATTGGCCGTCATCGACCTCACCGCACAAGGTCTCCGGGTCCGCGAGAAAGCGCTACTCATTCCCGATGCAGTCGTCGATGCCCTGGGCGTCGATCTCGAGACGCTCGAGCGGCTTCATTCGGTGCTGACGACGGTGAACGCCGCCGCGAGGCGCTGAATGGGCGGGGCTGAGTTCGCCGCTCGTTCACGCACTGTTCGTCTGACGTTCGTCGCCACATCGGGATCTTCTGTCCATGTCACGAATTCGCCGCTCGCGGTACAGACTTGAGGTATGACACCACGTATCGCGCCCGCCGATCATGCGCGTTTGGTTGAGTTCGCAGAGCAGTGGTACCCGTTCGGCGGAGGCTCGGCCGAGGACATCTTTGTCGAGTTCGGACTCACCCCGGAGACATACTTCGAACGGTTGTCCGATGCGCTCGATGTCGGTGTCCCCGGTCTGTCCCCCGAGGTGCACGAGGCTCTTCAAAGGATTTGTGATCAGCGACTACACAGCGCTTAGGATCAACGACCATGCCGTCAGTGTCCGATAGCGTCAGTCCCAGCGAAGAGCAAGCGCGGTACTTCGCAGACCAGCTCGAGCGGTGGGCAGACCAACTCGAGGCCGAGCTGTCGGGCCGGGCGGCGGTGCCGGTGGCCGTGCAGCACGCCAAGCGCCGCGAGTTGTACGACGTCCAGCGCCAGATCAAAGCCCTGCGAGATCGATTCCCGAATGCCTTCGAACCCCGGCGGCGCTAGCTGCGATTGCTGGTCAGCGGGGAGCTGGGGGACCCGGCAGGCGGCGAGAGGTCGTGCATCCGGTCGACCTGCTCCAGACTGATCCCCGTCGTCTCGACCCGGAATTTCCAGGTGATCAGGGCGCCCAGCAGTGATGTCCCCGCCAGGATCAGGACGATGACGGCCGTACCCCATTCTTCGAGAAGGATCGGGAAGAGGAAGGCGGTGAGGACAGCGCCCACCTTTGCCACCGAGGCCGCCATGCCGGCGCCGGTACCCCGCAGGTGGGTGGGGAACACCTCGCCTGCCAACAGGTATGTCATCGAGTTCGGGCCGAGATTGGTCATCAGGTTGAACAACATGAAGCCGGCAAAGACCAGGACGATCTGCAGGGTTCCCGTCATGACCGTCGACAGGGCCGCGATGACAAGACCGACTGCGCAGCCGAGGAACCCGAAGACCTGCAGTCGGATTCGGCCGAACCTGTCCACCAGGACGACAGCGAGGACGATGCCGATCAGCAGGAAGGCGTCGATCATCACGGCACCTTCGGTGCCCTGGAGGTCGGCGTCGACGACGCCGGTGACGGTCGACTCGTTCGCGGTGGCTGTGCCCACAGTCGCGGCGATGACGGTAGGTGTGAAGATACCGATGCCGTAGGTGCCGAGGTCTTGGAGAAACCAGGGCACACTCGCGAGAATGGTCGACCGGCGCCATGGTGCGCGCAGCAACATTCCGACGCCGGAGCCGGAGGATGCCGCGGTGGCCGGATCGCCGCGGTTCAACGTCACCGTGGCGGGATACACCGGCTCCCGGGCAAGCAGGCGCTGGAGCTCGGCTTCGGCCTCGTCGACTCGACCGATGTGGAGCAGCCAGTGGGGACTCTGCACGATGAACACACGCCCGACCATCACCAGCAGCGATGGGATGACCACGACGGCGAACATCCACCGCCAGTCGGAGAGCTCGTCTCGATTGCCGAGGATGAGCACGCCGACCAGAGTGCCCGCCAGTGCTCCGACGGCTTGGAAACCGAACGCCGCCAACACCCCTCGGCCGCGCACGCTGGTCGGCATCGTCTCCGAGATCATGGTGTGGGCGGTGGGGTAGTCGCAGCCCAGTGCCAGTCCCATGCCGATCAGGCACACGACGAGGATGCCGAACGCCGGGCTGACGGTGACGCCGACCAGGAAAACCGTGAACAGCGCCATCTCGGCGAGGAACATCTGGCGGCGTCCCCAGCGGTCGGACAGACCGCCGAGGGCGCTCGCGCCGATCATGATGCCGAGCAGTGGTGCGGCCGTTGTCAATCCGGCCTGGGCGGAGGTGAGGTCGAACTCCGCGGTGATCAGCGGCAGCGCCACCCCGACCATGAAGACGATCATTCCCTCGAAGAACTTGCCTGCCGACGCCAACAGCCAGATGCGCTTCTGCATCGAGGTCATCGCCCCGGCGGTGGCCGGTGTGCCGTCGCGCCAGGCCGGCACCTCGTCGATGTACTGCTGCACCGTTGTCGGGCGGCCGTCCCGATCAGTCGCTGTCATCGGCTCTCGCCACCGCCCGCCCCTGTACTCGGCTACCCAGACGGAGGCACCCTACAACCTTCTGGTGAACCCGGGTTGTCCTGCACAAGAACGTAATCGGCAGCGACCGCCACCTGTCGCCCTACTGGTTGTATCCGCTGACCGGCTGTTTCAGTGCTTCGAACACCTCTGGATGCAGGCCAAGTTTGATGTCACCGAGTACCGCTGACCGGGTGTTTGCGTTGGAGCGAGCCCACGCGACGGCGGCGGTCAGCACGTCGGCCTCTTCCGCGACCTCGTCGACCAACCCCAACCGAAGTGCCTCTTCTCCGCCGTATCGCCGGCCTGTCATCAGTGCTTCATGTCCGGCACGTGCAGGCAGACGCGCAGCGGTCAGCGCCAGCACCCCGGGTGCGTAGGCTGCACCCAGGGTGATGCCGGGGAAGCAGAGATAACCGCGGTCGGCCCGCATCACCGAGTGGTCGTGGGCGATGGCGAGGAATGCACCTGCGCCGAAAGCGTGACCTTGCATCGCCGCCACCGTCGGCATCGGAAACGCCAGGAGACGCGCGAGCAGAGCCTGGATCTCACTCAGGCACCAGTCGATCTGGTCCGGATTCTGCGCGCCCCAGCTCAGATCTGCTCCGGTGGAGTAGTACTTGCCGTGGCCTGTTGTGACCAAGGCGCGCGGCCCGGCCTCGGCTTCCACCTCGTCGAGCAGAGCATGAACGGTCCCGAGCCAGTCCGGATTGAAACGGTTCTGAGGATCGGGGGAGTCGTGCCCGCCGAAATGCAGAACCGACACCTCGCCGTCTTTGTCCAAGTAGGGCACAGTTCCTCAGCCCTGTGAGAACTTCGCCGGAAGTGGACGGGCGGTCGGCTTGGCGAGACTGAACTGCATGATGTCGATGTATCCCTTGCGGAAGTAATCGGCACAACCGGTCAAGTACTTCACGTAGGTGTTGTAGGTGTCCTCCGAGGCGATCTCGATCGCCTCGTCGCGCCGCTTCTGCAAGGCGTCCGACCAGCAGTCGAGCGTGCGGGCGTAGTGGAACTGCAGCGGATGAATGCGCTCGACGGTGAAGCCGGCTCCGTGCGCGCCGTCCACCACCCATTGTGGTTCGGGCAGTTGGCCACCCGGGAAGATCTCGAACTGGATGAACTTCCCGAACTCCATGATCTCCCGGTTGATCGGCAGGCCCTTGTCCCGGATCTGGTGACGGTTGAAGCCGACGATGGTGTGCAACAGCATCCTGCCGTCGTCGGGCAGAAGCGTGGTGCAGCGGTTGAAGAATGCGTCATAACGTTCGCGCCGGAAGTGCTCGAATGCGCCGATCGACACGATCCGGTCGACCGGCTGGTCAAAATCCTCCCAGCCCTGCAATCGCACCTCTGCACTGCGATGGGTGGCAGACCGGTTCTCCAGCAATTCGCTGGCATAACGGTGCTGATTGCGGCTGAGGGTGAGTCCGATGACGTTCACGTCGTACTTCTCTACTGCGTGGAGCAGGGTCGATCCCCACCCGCAGCCGACGTCGAGCAGTGTCATACCCGGCTCCAGGTCGCATTTGCCCAGTGCCAGATCGATTTTGGCGATCTCTGCTTCCTCGAGTGTCATGTCGTCGCGCTCGAAATACGCACAGCTGTATGTGCGGGTGGGGTCGAGGAACAACGCGAAGAACTCGTCGGACAAGTCGTAGTGGGACTGCACGTCATCGTAGAACGGCGTCAATTCGGTCATCGAGGCATTCCTTCCGTGCCTGCGGCGGATGCCACCCACACGGGTTTGGTTTGGTCTCGATTCACCAGCGCGGGGCACGAACATCGGCGCAGACAGATTCCGGTGTCTGGCGGCGACCCGCGTTCTTGGAGCCGGTGTGACGGCAGTCACTTTGCCATAGAACGCGCCGATTTTCCATTCATGGAATGCGCGCGTCCGATACCACCGGGAAAGAGCAAAGGACGGATCGTGGGAGACCTCAGGTCTCCCACGATCCGTCCCTTCAAAAAGGTTGCTGTTCAGACGACTTTGTCCGTCAGCGCTATGGGCACGTCACTTCTGGGCAGACTCCAGGGCCTCGTTGAAGGTCTTGCTCGGCCGCATGACGGCGGTCGCGAGCTCGGGGTCGGGCGCGTAGTACCCACCGATGTCTGCGGGTTGTCCCTGGGCCTCGTTGAACTCCTTGACGATGGTGTCTTCGTTCTCGGCCAGCGTCTTGGCCAGTGGTTCGAAGTGCTTGCGCAGTTCCTCGTCCTCGGTCTGGTCGGCCAGCTCCTGAGCCCAGTACATGGCGAGATAGAACTGGCTGCCCCGGTTGTCGAGTTCACCGGTGTTGCGCGAGGGCCCTTTGCTGTTCTCCAGCAGCTTGCCGGTTGCGGCATCGAGTGTTTTCGCCAGGATGGTCGCCCGCTTGTCGCCGGTCTTGGTGCCGAGGTCCTCCAGGCTGACGGCGAGCGCCAGGTACTCACCGAGCGAATCCCACCGCAGGTGGTTTTCCTCGAGCAGCTGCTTGACGTGCTTGGGCGCCGAACCGCCTGCGCCCGTTTCGTACAGTCCGCCTCCGGCCATCAGCGGCACGATCGAGAGCATCTTGGCGCTTGTACCCAGCTCGAGGATCGGGAACAGATCGGTGAGGTAGTCACGCAGGATGTTGCCGGTCGCGGAGATGGTGTCGAGACCGCGCACGAGTCGTTCCATCGTGTACCGGATGGCCCGCACCTGCGACATGATCTGGATGTCGAGTCCCTCGGTGTCGTGGTCGGCGAGGTACGTCTTCACCTTCGTGATCAGTTCGTTCTCGTGCGGACGGTACGGATCGAGCCAGAACACCACGGGCATCCCCGACTCGCGTGAACGCCGCACGGCCAGCGCCACCCAGTCGCGGATCGGAGCGTCCTTGACGATGCAGAGGCGCCAGATGTCGCCTTCTTCCACGTTCTGGGTCAAGAGGACCTCACCCGTGGCGAGGTCGGTGATGTTGGCGACTCCGCCTTCGGGAACCTCGAAGGTCTTGTCGTGTGAGCCGTATTCCTCGGCCTTCTGGGCCATCAGGCCGACATTGGGGACGGTGCCCATCGTCGCCGGGTCGAAGGCGCCGTTGGTCTTACAGAAGTTCACCATCTCCTGGTAGATGCGCGAGAAGGTGGATTCAGGGTTTACGGCCTTGGTGTCCTTGGGGCGGCCATCGGCGCCGTACATCTTGCCGCCGGCCCGGATCATCGCCGGCATGGAGGCATCGACGATCACATCGCTAGGCGAGTGGAAGTTCGAGATGCCGCGGGCGGAATCCACCATGGCCAACTCGGGACGGTGCTCGTGGCACTTGTGCAGGTCGTCGATGATCTCTTCTTTTTTCGACGCCGGAAGTGACTCGATCTTGTCGTACAGATCGGACAGGCCGTTGTTGACGTTCACACCGAGCTCATCGAACAGTTCGCCGTGCTTGGCGAACGCGTCCTTGTAGAACACCCGCACTGCGTGCCCGAAGACGATGGGGTGCGACACCCGCATCATGGTGGCCTTGACGTGGAGGGAGAACATGACGCCCGTCTTGTAGGCGTCTTCCATCTGTTCTTCGTAGAACTGGATCAGGGCCTTCTTGCTCATGAACATGCTGTCGATCACGTCGCCGGCATTGAGCGTCACCTTGGGCTTGAGAACCAGCGTCTGGCCGCTCTCGGTCAGCAGTTCCATCTTGACCTCGCGGTCACTGTCGACGGTCATCGACTTCTCGCCGTGGTAGAAATCGCCCTCGCGCATGTGTGCCACGTGGGTGCGTGACGCCATCGACCACTCGCCCATGCTGTGGGGGTGCTTGCGCGCGTACTCTTTCACTGCCTTGGGTGCGCGCCGGTCCGAATTGCCTTCGCGCAAGACGGGATTGACCGCACTACCGAGGCACTTGACGTAGCGATCGTGGATTTCTTTTTCTTCGTCCGTCTTCGGGTTACCCGGGTAGTCGGGGAGTTTGTACCCCTTGGACTTGAGCTCCTTGATCGCGGCGAGCAACTGCGGCACCGAGGCGCTGATGTTCGGCAACTTGATGATGTTGGTGTCGGGCAGTTGGGTGAGCCGGCCCAGCTCGCCCAGGTTGTCCGGAACGCGCTGATCTTCGGGCAGGTAATCGGGGAACTCGGCGAGGATGCGGCTCGCCACGGAGATGTCGGTTGATTCGACGTTGATGTCAGCCGCACCGGCGAAAGCACGGACCACAGGCAGGAAGGCGTGGGTCGCAAGCATCGGCGCCTCGTCCGTCAGTGTGTAGATGATGGTGGGCTGCTTCGCGTTCATATTTGCTTCGTCTCCGGTTTCCGTAGCGTTTTCAGAGGGGTTTTGCCCCTAGTTACCAGTATCACGGCGAATGGGACATCGTGCGAGCAAAGGGGTGGGTGGGTGCTGACCGCCCACAAACCGGTGTGTGAGCGGCGGACAATCGCGGACCGTTTCTGGCCGCAATCGGTCCTAGCGTCATGGGTGTTCAGTTCCTCCTCGAAAGGACCACACCATGGCCGGCACGTACACCTCCGTCACCCTCAGCGTCCCCGTCACCGGCGAGAAAGCCGACATCCTGACGCTGCTCGCCGATCAGCGAGCACTGCTGAAGGTCACCGCACGCGGCCTCACCGACGATCAGTCCCGCACGCGGTCAACGGTCAGTGGGCTCACCATCGGCGGCTTGATCAAGCATCTCGCCCGCGGCGAACGCGAACATGCCGCGACCATCCGCGAGCGCGACGAGAACGCCGAGTTCGACATGGACGCGGCTGTGGACGCGTACGCCCTCAATGAGGGCGAGACCCTCTCGGATTGGCTGGACGAGTACGACCGGGCCGCCGCAGACTACGACCGCGTGATCGCGGAGGTGAAGAGTCTCGACGACCTGATCCCCCAGCCGACCGCACCCTGGCAGCCCGAGCGGGAGTGGTGGTCGGTCCGCAAGATGGCGCTGCATCTGCTGCGTGAGACCGCGCATCACTGCGGCCATGCCGACATCATCCGCGAGGCGCTCGACGGTCAGAGCACCATGGCGGCCGTCTCCGGGGACATGGATTGGGGCGACGGCCTGGGCGAGTGACCGTGGCCGGCTTGCGGGTCTGTTGTCCGGCGGCCGGTTGTCAGAGGCCCGTGATAGATGTCTGCCGTGACCTCTTCGTCGTCTGCGCGCCCCCGTTCGCCGTTGCTGCAGGTGCGCCGGATCTGGGCCGAGCCGGAGGCTCAAGCCGATCTGCGCGGCCAGCAGGTGCTCGCGCGATTCCCCGACGCCGAGATCATCGACGTCGAGTCGCACTGGCAGATCCCGTCGTTGCACGGCAACGAGGGCAACGTCGACCGGTGGGTGAGGGTCAAGACCGAAGATCTTGTCCTCGGTGTGAAGAAGTCGCTGACGGCGCGACCCAACGGAAGGTCGGCTGACTGGATCGCGCCGTCCACGGCCAACGGGTGCGCCATGGCCTGCGCCTACTGCTACGTACCGCGCCGCAAGGGTTACGCCAACCCGGTCACCGTGTTCACCAACATCGACGCAATCATCGGCTACCTCGGCAGGCACATCCGGCGGCAGGGCCCCAAGCCCGCGCCCAACCAGTGCGATCCGGCCGATTGGGTCTACGACATCGGCGAGAACAGCGACTGCAGCGTGGATGCGACCATCAGCGACAACGTCGCCGACCTCATCGCGTTCTTCGCCAGACAGTCCGGCGCCAAGGCCAGCTTTGCCACCAAGTACGTGAACCGGGACCTGCTCGACCTCGACCCGCGGCGGGGCACCCGCATCCGGTTCTCGCTGATGCCGGAGGTGGACTCGAGGTTGCTGGACATCCGTACGTCGACCATCGAGGACCGCCTCGCGGTGTTGAACGACTTCGTCGACGCCGGGTACGAGGTGCACCTGAACTTCTCACCGGTCGTCCTCTCGGCCGGATGGCGGGAGCGCTGGACAGAGCTGCTCCGCCGTCTGGGCGATGCGACGGACGAACGTTTCAAACAGCAGGCGGCAGTCGAGATCATCACGCTCACCCACAACCGCGACCTGCACGAGGTGAACCTCGGCTGGCACCCCAAGGCCGAAGAGGTGTTGTGGACTCCGGGCATCCAGCAGACCAAGCGGTCGCAGTCCGGCGGTATCAACGTGCGGTATCGCAACACCGTCAAGGCCGACGCCGTGCACACGATGGTCGAGCTGATCGCGACGCACGCTCCGTGGCTGACTATCCGCTATGCGTTCTGACCAGTCGGATCCGGATCACCGCCGAGGGGGAGATGGAACTCGAACACGGCGCCGCGAGGGAAGTTCTCGCGCGCCGACAGGGTTCCACCCTGGCGGGTGATGATCCGGTGGCTCAGGGCCAGCCCGATGCCGTGGCCGGTCGACTTGTCGGTGAACGCGCCGTCGAAAATGCGGCCGGAAGGCATGTGTGACAAGCCTTTTCCTTGATCGGTGACGGTGAAAACGCCGAAGTCTCGCTCCCGCCGCACCGCCACCGACACCATTCGTTGCTCCGCCGGCCACTCCGCCATCTCCTCGATGGCGTTGAAACACAGGTTGAGCACCACCTGCCCGGTCAACACCCGCTCGCACACCACTTCGACCGGGTCTTCGGCAGGTGCGTACTGCACGATGACCCCCCGCTCCCGGGCGCGTAGGTCGATGAAATAGGCACACTCGGCGACGATGTCGTTGAGGTCTGTGTGCTGCTGTGACTCCTCGAGAGTGGTGACGTACTCGCGCAGGCTCCGCACGATGTTGTTGGCCCGATCGAGTTGTCTGCGTGCATGTTCGAGGCCGCGGTGGATGTCTTCCTGCCCCGACTGGCTGTCGCCGAGGCGGCTCTGTGTACCCGCCAGGTAATTGGTGGCGGCAGCGAGCGGCTGGGCGAGCTCATGAGCGATGGCCATGGCCATGTCGCCCATCGCGTTGTACCGGGCCAGATGATTGAGGTACTGGGCGTCACGGCGATGCGCTTGCTCGGTGAGGACGTGCTCGGTCACGTCATGACACAGCAGCAGAGAACCGCTGAGGTCGTTCTCGATCTCGATGTGCTGACAACTACCCGAATGCCATCGCACACGTCCACTCGGCAGAGCCAGCTCATAGCGGATGCTCTCCGGCTCACCGTGGCGCGCTGTGCGCCCCAGCGCGGCCTGCACGCTGCGTCTGGATTCTCCCGGACGGCAGAAGTCGATGAACTGTGCGCCGACCAGGTCGTCGACCGACGAGTCGAGCAACGCGCCCGCTGCCTCACTGGCGTACGTGATCAGGCCGTCGTCGTCGAGGACCAGAATGCCTTCGCTCATGCTCCGCAGAAAGGCCGCCAGACGTGCCTCGGTTCTGGTGAGGTCGGCCTCGGTGCGCACCAGGTTGCTACGCATCAGCGCTTCGTGCTCGATGTCGCGGAACTGGACCATCACCACCGGGCGTGCGGACAGCTCGACGCGAATGGCGATCGCCTCGGTGAGGATGACCCGGCCGCTCTTGGCCCGGTACGCCCATTCGGTGACCGCCACACCGTTGTCCGCGGCGTCCTGCAGCCATTGGCGGCCGACCGACCGCCGGTACCGGCGTTCGCGGGCACTCATGTCCGGTGCCTTGAGGGGACGCAGTTCTTCCACACTGAACTCGAGGAGTTCGGCGGCCGCCGGGTTGGCCCACAGGATGTCTTTCGTCACCGCGTCGTGTACGAGGACGCAGTACCGCAATGACCTGACCAGGCGCTCGTAGTCGCTTGCCGTCAATTCGGGCACATCCGCCTCCTTTGCAGGCCTTCAGCATCGGGTGCCCGGGGCCGGGGTGCAAGTAAGGAATTGCTTAGTCGCCACGCGGGAAGTCCCGATACCGCGGAATCGGCCGCGTCCATAGCGTTTGCGGCAGAGCGATTTCGAACGAATGGGAGACAGCGATGACGACCGAGAGCGTGACGCAGAAGGTGTCTGCGGAACCGGCGGGTCCGGCACGAGACGCGGCTTTCGATCACGCACTCGAGGTGCTCCGAGCACGTCGTGACGAGTTCAACGAGCAGCGATTTGTGCCGAAGGACTACATCGAACTCCTCAAACGCGCCGGGATCTACCGGGCCTCCACGCCGGCCGCGTTCGGCGGTGAGCCCGTGCCGCCCGCCGACTTCATGCGACTGATCGAGCGCATCTCCGCTGTCGATCCGGCCACCGGATGGGTCTCGAGCTTCGGTTCGGCGCTGGTCTACTTTGCGGCTCTGCCCGTCGAGACCCAAGAGAAGATCTATGCCGAGGGGCCCGATGTCGCCTATGCCGGTGGACTTTTCCCGATGCAGAAGGCCGAAAAGGTAGACGGTGGCTTCGTCTGCTCGGGCGTATGGCAGTTCGCCAGCGGATGCCGCGGCGCGGACATCCTGGGCATCGGACTCGTCGGTGGGCCGGAAACCGGAGGCAAGCCACTGACCGCCCTCGTGCACCCCGACGATGTGGAGATCGTCGACAACTGGTCCGTGGCCGGGATGAAGGCCACCGGAAGCCACTCGATCCGCGCTGAGAGGCTGTTCGTCCCCGACGAGATGACCTTCGTCCGGGGCGGGGCTCCGCAGGTCGACGAACCCCTCACCCGGTATCCGTCGCTGGCCTACGCCGCACAGGTGCTTGCGGTGGTGGCGCTGGGCGCGGCGAGGGGAGCCCTCGATCACGTCATCGAGGTGGGGGCGGCCAAGTCGTCCATCACCGGCGGTGAGGCGAAGGGCAATCGGCCCGCCTACAAGTCGGGAGTTGCCAAGGCCGAGGCGGAGTTGCGGTCGGCGCGCGCCTTCTTCTACGAAACCAGCGAGCAGGTGTGGCGCAATGCTGTTGCCGATGAGCCCATCTCGGACACGGACCGGGCTATGTTGCGGCTGTGCGCAACTCACGCCGCGCATGTCGGGCGTGCTGTGGTGCTGCAGGCGTTCGACCTTGCGGGCACCGGCGCGATCTACCAGACCCACCCACTGCAGAGATATGTGCAGGACGCACTTGTCCCAGCACAGCACGCCATGCTGCAGACCCATACGTACGAGGCAGCCGGCGCGCTGATCCTCGGACTGGACGCCGGGATTCCCAGCTTCCCCTGAACCGTGCCTTCCCCAGGCATTGTGCAGCAGCAACATTCACCTCGACCAAGGAGTAGGACATCATGGCCACCGAGCCGCTACGCACACTCTTCTGCATCGGCAACAACCAGAACTTCTTCGACCTGCCGAAGTCCGAGATCGGCCCCGTCTGGGTTGCCATCTCGACGATGCTGTCGGACCTCAAGAACATGGACGGCGTCGACATCATCGGCACGTTCGACGACGATTCGCACATGGTGGGACCGTCGGACGGTTGGCCCTGGACGTGTTACGTGCTGGCCGATGTGCGTGATCAGCCGACGGTCAAGGAAGCCTGCAACCTGCTTCGCACCACCATGATCGGCGAGTACGCCCTGTGGAAGTACTTCAAGATCGAGGCCCGGATGGGCCGCGAGTTGACGATTCGCGACGACGTCGCACTTGACTGACCACACGAGCGCCGACCACGAGGTGAACCGATGATGCGAGACGACAACGCCACACAGACCGGTCACGCAACACAGGCCGGTATTGCGGTGGTGACCGGGGCGGCAGGGGGGATGGGCCGCCACATTGCCAGCCGACTGCACGCAGACGGTCATCGGGTTCTCCTCACCGACATCGCGGTCGATGCGGCCGAGTCGTTTGCGGCCGAACTGTCACCCGATGGCACCACCGCACGTGCGGTGGCACTGAATGTGGCTCACCGAGCAGAGTTCGTCCGCGTGCTCGCCGAGTGTCGCGAACTCTGGGGTGTACCAACCATTCTGGTGAACAACGCCGCAGTCACCCAGGCGGCCGGCCTGATGACCCTCGGCGAAGAGGACTTCACGCGAGTGCTGACCACCAATGTCAACAGCATCTTCTTCGGTTGCCAGGTGTTCGGCGCGGCAATGGCGGGGCAGGGGTACGGCCGGATCGTCAACATGGCCTCGCTGGCCGGTCAGAACGGTGGGACCGCGACAGGTGGGCACTATGCGTCGTCGAAAGGCGCGATCCTCACGGCCACCAAGATCTTCGCCCGAGAGCTCGCAGCGCAAGGGGTGACGGTGAACGCCATAGCGCCTGGCCCACATGATCTTCCGGTGGTCCGCGCAACCGTGCCGCCCGAGAAACTGGATGCGGTTATCGCGGGTATCCCGGTCGGCAGGCTCGGCGACCCGGCGTTCATCGGTGACGTGGTGAGTTTGCTGACCTCTGCCGGCGCGAGTTTTGTCACGGGCGCATGCTGGGACGTCAACGGGGGTCTCTACCTTCGCTGACCCGCCGTCGGGAGGAACAGCGACGAGGGGCCTTCAGTCGCGGTCGACGGCGATGTCGACGTCGAAGCGCAGGACGTCACGCACCAACGTGCTGATACTGTCCGCGTCGGTCTTGCTCTTGATCCGCGCGCGGTGCACGTCGACCGTCTTGACACTCATCCCGAGGCGGCGGGCGATGTTCTGGCTGGGTAGCCCCTCGACAACCAGGGCGAGGATCTGGCGTTCGCGAGGTGTCAGCGACGCCACCTTGACCTGCACCGCCTGCTGCAGACGGAACTGCCGGAACCTGCTGTCGGCCTTCTCGACGCCGGCCTGCACCGCGTCGAGCAGGCGCTGCGGTTCGTATGGTTTCTCGAGGAAGTCGAGTGCCCCGGCCTGAAGGGTCTTCACCGACATCCGGATGTCACCGTGGGCGGAGACGAAGATGATCGCCACGTGGGGTGCAAACGCAGTCAGCTTCTCCTGCAAGCGGGTTCCGCTGATCTGGGGCATCCGGACATCGAGCACGATGCACGCCGCGTGGTCGCCGTTGTACGCCGAGAGGAACTCGTCGGCGCTGTGGAAGATCCGCGGTGTGATGCCGATGCTATCGAGTAACCAAGCGACCGACTCGCAGAGTTCGGGATCGTCATCGACAACGTAGACCGTTGCCGGTCGTGGGTCATCGGTTGGCTGATCGGACATTTCTCCTCGGATCTCCGCATCTGGAACCTGGCAATGGAGACGAGTCGACTCTACCCTCTCTGGTGCGCGTCAGTCCTGAACCGGAGGCAGCGCCCGCAGTAGGGCTTCGAGGGCGATCGCGACGTCGAAGAGCTCGCCCTCGTGGCCGAGATGGCCGATGAGTTGCAGTCCGAGTGGAAGCCCGGCGACAGTACGTGCACCGGGCACAGTCACCACCGGGGCCCCGAGCAACTGCCACGGCCGACTCAGGACAGGCGATCCGGTGGCAGCGAGGCCCGCGGGTGCCGGTCCGAGTGCGGCCGGGCCGACGATGATCGATCGCCCGATGCGATCCACGAGTTGCTCTCGCAAACGCCCACGTCGGACGAGGGCGGCATCACGGTCACCCTCTGATGTGTTCCGGCCGTCGTTGATCAGCTGTCGTAGAGGATCGCTCAGAGTCCTGCCGTGCTGGTTGTACACGGCGTCGAGCGTGATGGCCGCTTCATGGGCCATCACGGTGAGGTGATCTTCGGCTAGCTCGCGGACCTGATCGTCCCACTCCAAAGGCGCAGTCGCACGGCCTGCTTCACGCAGGAGCGTGGGCGCCTGCTCGATCAAACGCGCCATCGGCGGTTCGATGACCCCGAGTGCCGTTCCATCCCAGACGAATACGGTGCTGTCTGTGCTGCTCGGCTGCAGTTCCCGGCCGGTGAACGACGAGTACACGTACGCCAGGTCGGACACCGTACGGGTGAGCATCCCCAGCGAATCGAGCGATTCGCTCAATCCGCGCACACCCGCCAGGTCGGTTGTGTCCTGCGCGAAAACCATTCCTGCCGCGCCGCAGAACGACGCCGGCCGGGTGAGTGATCCTGCGGTTTGGGTACCCAAGGCAAGCGGCAGCGTGCCGGCTCCCACAGCAGCCGCGGAGCCGCTCGAAGAACCGCCGGGCGTGTGATCGATCGCGAAGGGGTTCCGTGTCGGACCGGGTGCGAAGTACCCGAATTCGGTTGTGACGGTTTTGCCCTGGACCACGGCGCCGAGCTCGCGCAGCCGGGCGACGCAGGGTGCGTCGGCGAGGGCAGGGTCGGCCGATGTGGTCGACGATCCGGCGCGCGTGGGGATTCCGGCGACGTCGATGAGGTCCTTGACCCCCACGGAGATCCCGCGCAGCGGCAGTACCTCGCTGTCCCGGCCCCGGCCCCGGTCTCGTTCGCGTGCTTGGTCCCCCGTCTCGGTCGACAGGTGAACCCAAGCCGCGATACGCGTTTCGGCGCCTTCGATCTCCTGGCGGACAGCCGAGGCGAGTTCCTCGGCGGTCACGTCACCGTTGCGGACGGCGGCCGCCTGATCCTCGATCGACCGTGTCAGGTGCTCAGCGATCACCATTGTCTCCTCCATGTCCGGTGCCGCCAGTGTGCCCGCCCGCGGCGACGGAGAACAGTAAAGATTTCTCTCCTACCGGTGTAGGGGAGGTGAGCAATACGTTGCTGCCAGCACAGAATCGAGCTCGCATCCTGACCACAGGAAGGCAATCATGTCCCATCCCGCTACGGCTCCGGTGGACCCGCACGTGTTCCGAGAAGTGATGGGACACTACCCGACCGGCGTCGTGGTGGTGACCGGCCGCGACAGTGAAGGCGACATCCTCGCCATGGTCGTCGGCACGTTCAACTCGGTGTCTCTCGATCCGCCTCTGGTGTCGTTCATGCCGATGATGACCTCGCGCACTTTTGCGAAGATGCGTGAGTGCTCGTCGCTGTGCATCAACATCCTGGGTGGGGAGCAGGAGGACATCGTGCTGACCATCGCGCAGCGTTGGGAGAACAAGCTCGACGGCATCGATTGGTTCCCGTCGCCGTCGGGCGACCCCGTGCTGGCGGAATCGATCGCATGGATCGACACGACGATCTGGAACACCGTTGAGGCGGGCGATCATTGGATTGTCCTGTGCCGGGTCAACGACATGGCGGTGGCGAATCCGGTGTCCCCCCTGATCTTCTTCCAGGGCGGCTACGGCAGTTTCGTCTCCACGTCGTTGATGGCTCGCATGGATCACGAGATCCTACCTGCCATCCACGCCGCTCACGGTGCTCGTGCCGAGGTCGAGGCGCTGGCCAACTCGATCGGATGCGAGGTGTCCGTGTTCACGGCGGTCAGCTGCGACGAGATGGCCACCGTGTTGTCTGCCACCGGGGTAGGAGTCGACCGGGAAGAAGGGCTTGCCCATCGGGTGCCGATGGTCCCGCCGATCGGGGACAGCTACGTCTTCTCCCGGCCCGCCGAGGAGCAGGAGCGCTGGGTCGACAAACTGCGCGAGGCAAGTGCAGAGGTCAAGGACATGCATCGGATGCGGCTCGAGTTCGTGCGTGAGCATGGCTATCTGCTGTCGTTCCTGCCCGTGGAGGGGAGCGCGGCATACGACGAGATGCGGGACGCAACAAAACGTTACGAGAAGGGCCGGTTGACCCCATCGCAGGAGCGCAACATCCGTGAATCGATCGGACGGGCGTCGGTCGACTATCGGGTACGCGAGGTCGACGAGCAGCAGGTCTACGACGTCGGCTCGATCGTGTTACCAGTGCGAGACCCTGCGGGCGAGTACTCATTGACGCTGCGCCTCGGCCAGTTGCCGCCCCAGAGCACGGGGTCCACGATCAACGCCTGGCTAGACGAGGCGCGGGCAGTTGTCCGCGTGCTGGAAGCCGGATGAGGAGAAGCTGACGATGACGACGAACACGACCGACGCCGGTCGAGACGAAGCGCTTGCGGCCCTCGCCGCACGCGTCGAGGTACTCGAAGCAGAGGCCGAGATACGAAGACTGCAGGCACGTTACATGCTCTTGTGCGACACGCCCTGCCCTGACCCCGGCATAGTCGATGACGCCCAGCGCATCGACGCGATCGTCGACCTCTATACCGCCGACGCCGTGTGGGAAGGTGTTGGCGAGTACTACAACGGTCAGTTCGGTCGCGCGGTGGGCCGCAATGCAATACGGGCCCACTTCCAGAACTTCTGGGGTGAGAAGCAAGATCCCGCCCTGCTGTTGAACGCGCACTACCTCACCTCGGAGCAAATCCACGTCGACGGTGACACGGCAGAGGGTCACTGGATCCACATGCAGCCGTGGTTGTTCTCCGACGGCAGGAGTTTGCTGCGGTCGAGTCGGTTGAACAATGCGTTCCGCAGAGAGTCCGGAACCTGGAAGATAACAAGGACCCGCACCGAGAACGTCTTCATCGCGCCGCTGCCCGAGGAGTTCGCCGAGAGCTACCCATCCACCTCCGTGGTCATGAAGCCCTGAGGACCGTTCTCACGCAGAACCTTCGGTCCGAGAAACAAACGCCCCCGAGATCTCGACCGGATCCGGGGGCGTTGTTCGTGCGGGAGCGCCTATCCGACGTCGTCCGCCCAGACTGCATCGGCTTCCCAGTAGTCCATTCCGCCGGCGCTGACCTTGTGACGCCAGTCTGAGGTTCGACGCAGGGTCGGCTCGACACGGGCAGTCACTGCGTCGGCGGCGTCGGGCCCGTCGGCCGGCGCTGTCCAGTGGACCCAGTTCAGCTCCCGACCGGATGCATCACGGGTGAAGAGATCGACGTGCCGCCATCCGTACCCGAAGGTGTCGTTGTAACAGGTGAGGGTCATCCGGTGCTCGCCGGCGACGGCGGTGCGGGCTGTTGAGGTCATTTCGATTCCGTGGATCTTTCCTCGCATGGGTTGTGGCATCTACGAGTTCGGCACTGTCACTGCCTGAGCATGCGGCCGGCCACTGCCCGAGTCTACGGCCGAAGAGGCTCGTCCGGGCCCACCGCGGGGGTAAGGAAATCACCTACCCGAGGTTGTGTCTTTTCTGATTTCGCACCCGGCCGTGCGCCCGTACCGTGGGCGGGGAAGGTGCGAGAAGTCGCAAGATCGCGGTAGGTGTGCGCATCCGGTGCCGCAGTGCCACAACCTGTTTCGTCTTGCGATGCACATAGTCTATCCACTGGAGCGATCACGATGACCATCGACTTCTCCGCGGAGAAGGTCTTTGACCTCCCTCCCGCCGACCTGGTGCGCGAAGATCGCGTAGCGGGCCGCATGTACACCGACCCCGAGATCTTCGAGCTCGAGATGACAAAGATCTTCGAGAAGACATGGGTGTGGGTTGCACACGAGAGTGAGCTCCCCAAAGCCGGCAGCTTCAAGTCGACGCACGTCGGACGCCAGCCTGTCATCGTCAGCCGTGACCGCAAGGGCAACATCCACACGCTGCTCAACAGGTGCCGCCACCGCGGGGCCAGCGTGTGCGAAAAGCGTTCGGGCACCACCAATGGCTTCACGTGTCCCTACCACGCGTGGTCATACGGACTCGACGGAACGCTGCGCGGTATTCCCTATCCCGACGGTTACGAAGACGTCATGGGCAAGGAAGGCATGGGCCTGAAGAAGCTGCGGACCGAGTCGTACGCGGGCATGGTGTTCGCCACGCTCGATCACGATGCCGCGCTTCTCGAGGAATTCCTGGGCGATGCCAGACTCTGGATGGACAGATTCTTCAAGCAGGGTGGCGGTTACCCCGTCAAGGTTCTCGGCACGCACCGATTCAAGTTCCGGGGTAACTGGAAGATTCAACTCGAGAACACCACCGACGGTTATCATTTCCCGATCGTCCACCGCTCGTGGATGGCCTCGGTCGACTCCGAGACGTCGGACATGATGAGCTTCATGACCGACCCGGCGGCCATCACCCACGATCTCGGCAACGGTCACTCGGTCATGCAGATGGTTCCCGAGCACTCCGATCTCGACATCGACGACGGCAGCGAGCCCCTGCAGGCACGTTTCGACGGCCTGGTCTCCGAACTGAAGTCGGCCGGTCTCGACGACTCAGCGGTCCGAAAGCTGGTGCGGGCCATGCACGGAACAGGGTTCAACCTCAACCTGTTCCCGAATGTGTCGATGTCGATCTCGTTCTTCCGGGTCATCCGGCCGATCTCGGTGGACGAGACATGGATCGAACACGTCGCGCTCGGATCGGACGGCCCGGCTGACATCGTCGGCCCGGTCAACCGTGAGCGGCTCAGGGTGCACGAGCACTTCCAGGGCCCCTTCGGCTTCGGAACCCCTGACGACGCGGAGGGCTGGGACCGCGTGCAGCGGGGCGCGATCGGCGGACCCGAACTGCCGATCATGGTCAACCGTGGTCTGGGCCGGGAACAACTCTCACCCGAGGGGTGGCCCACCTCACACGTCACAGACGAAACCGGTATGCGCGCTGCATACAGCAAATGGAAGGAGATGATGAGCGATGACTGACACGGTCACAACCCCGAAGCCCAAGCCGAAACCGAAGCCGGGGGCGTGGGCCGCCGCCACCGAGGGGCGCGATCTTCCTGTCTCCTTGGTGCCCACAACGGATCCCCGCATCGTGCGGGCCACCGATCTCATAGCGCGCGAGGCCGAACTACTGGACCAGAAGGCCTACGAGCCCTGGCAGCAGCTCTACTCCGATGATGCCCTCTACGTCATCCCGATCGACCCGGACGAAGAAGACTTCGCCAACAGCCTGAACATGGTCTACGACGACGCGCGAATGCGTCAGTTGCGCGTGACGCGGATGACCGAGGGCTACGCGATCGCGGCGGTCGACTCGGCGACGACAGCGCGCACCGTCTCGCGCTTCGTCCCGGCCGGCGTTGTCGACACCGAGGACGGCTGCATCGTCGAGGTTCGCGCCGCGCAGGTCCTGATCGCGTACAAGCGTGGCAGGCATGACATCTGGGCAGCGAACGTCGATTACACGATTCGGATGGCGGCGACTGCGCAGGAGGACAAGATCGTCCGCAAGGTGATTCGCCTCATCGACGGCAGGGACGAGGTCCCAGCGGCCGGATTCCTGCTATGAGCGTGCTCGTGCGGGTGGCGGAGGTCGTCGAGGAGACGCCGGACATCCGCACTCTTCGGTTGACTCGTGAGGACGGCGCCCCGTTCGTCCGGTATGAGGCAGGCGCCCACATCGACGTGGTGGGCCCCACCGGTGTGCTGCGCCAGTACTCGCTGTGCAGCCCGCCGAGCGACCCGTCGTCGTTGCTGATCGCCGTGAAGCGGGAGGCGAAGTCCCGTGGTGGTTCGGTGGCGTTGCACGAGGTGAGCACCGGCGACCACATCAAGATCAGCGAGCCGCGAAATCTGCTCACGATCGCGAAGGGCGCCGACCGGCACATCTTGATTGCCGGAGGCATCGGTGTGACGCCGTTGCTGAGCATGGCCTACGAGATCTATTCGTGGGGAGAGGAGTTCGAGCTCCACTATTTCGCCCGGTCGCGTGATCAGGCGGCATTCGTGGACCTGCTGGAGAACCGGGTCGACTTCTCCGAGCGCGTGCACCTGCATTTCGGGACACCGCGGTCGGAGCAGCCCGGTGTGCTCGCGGAGGTGGCGTCAACCGTGACAAGCGCGACCCACGTGTACACCTGCGGTCCGGACGGATTCATGGAGCAGGTCGCGGCAGTGTTCGCACCGATGGTCGGAGGGGATCACGTTCACACCGAGCACTTCGTCGCGACGGTGATCGACTCGAGTGACGACAAGGCCTTTGCCGTGGAGCTGGACACGGGCGAGGAGTTCGAGATCCCGGCCGACCGGTCCATCCTCGAGGTCCTCGAAGACAACGGCATCGAGGTGTTCAAGTCCTGTGAGGAAGGCATCTGCGGTTCATGTGTATCCGGTGTGCTCGAAGGGACGCCGGACCACCGCGACAACTGCCTGTCGGCAGCAGACAAGGCCGCGGGGAATCAGATGGCGCTCTGCGTGTCACGAGCGTTGTCGGAGAAATTGGTGATCGAGCTCTACTGAGCGGACGAACAAACACCCGATACGGGCACCACATCGTAGCGACGATGTGGTGCCCGTTTTTGTTGTGGGGGAGGTCATTTCCTCCGACTCCGGCGACTTCCTCCGGTTGCAGTCGGAGGGACTGCACGAAGTCGGAGGGACTGTGCGCGGCCGGTCATTTCCTCCGATTGTGGCGACTTCCTCCGGTTGCAGTCGGAGGGGCTGCACGAAGTCGGAGTGACTGTGCGCGTTGGCCATACCCTCCGACTCCGGCCACTTCCTCCCGTTGCAGTCGGAGGGACTGCACGAAGTCGGAGGGACTGTGCGCGGCCGGCCATACCCTCCGACTCCGGCGACGTGCTCCGGTTGCAACCGGAGGGACTGCACGAAGTCGGAGGGTCTGGGCTGTCCACAACACAAGACACCTCCCGCGGGCTGGGTGCCCGGCCGGGAGGTGCCTGGTGTCGAGAGGTCGGCGGATGCCGCCCCGGATCAGCTGACCTGGGCGGAATCTGTTGTCCGCACCACGGGCGGTTTGCCGGTGAGCGCGGTGATCCGCATGTCGTCGAACGTCTCGGTGGCGTCTTCTGCACGGTCTCCGCGTGGTGCCGTCATCAGCGCGACCACGATGGACACGATGAGCGCGATCGGCGCGACGACGAGAGCCGGGTTGGAGAAGCCGAGAGGCGCATCGGGGCCGTGGATGGCCGGGCTCGCGAGGATGATCGCGATCGACAACGTCAGTCCCACAACGATTCCGCTGATCACCGCAGATGCGGTCATCCGGCGCCAGTACATCGTCAACAGCAGCGCCGGGAGGTTGGCGCATGCCGCGATCGACATTCCGAGGGAGGCCAGGAACGCCACGTTCTGCTTCTCTGCCGCGAGTGCGATGAGAACACCGATGGCGCACGTGGCCACAGTGGCGATGCGGGCGGCGCGATGCTGACCCACCTCGGACACCTTGCCGCGCCGGAACACCTGCGCATAGAGATCGTGGGCGATCGCGCCCGACGTGGCGATGACCAGACCGGAGAGTGCGGCGAGGATGGTGACGAAGGCGACTGCGGCCACAAAGGCGAGAAGCAGTGAGCCACCCAATGATTCGGCCAGCTGGGCCACGGCCAGGTTTCCGCCCTTGTTCTCCTTGGCGATGTCCTCACGTCCGACGATGTTGGCGGCTCCGTAACCGAGGATCGGAATCATGAGATAGAAGGCGAAGAAGACCCAGATCGCCGTGTAGGCCGATGATCTGGCCTGCTTCGAATCCGGGACGGTGAGGAAGCGGATCATCACGTGCGGCAGGCCGAGAACACCCAAGACCAGTCCGACGATCTGCGACAGCTGATCGAACGAGGCCATGTCCGACGACCGGGCCGGGCCGACAAACGACTTGCCGAACTCGCTGAGCGCCGACGAGAACGGGCCCAGGGGGTTGAAGTCGAACCGAAAGAGCACCAGCAGGAACATCGCGACCGCGCAGCAGATCAGAAGTCCCGTCTTGATGATCTGGATCCAGCTGGTCGCCAGCATGCCACCGATCATGGTGTACGCCGTGGTCAGCACACCGATGATGAGCACGGCCACGTAGTACTTGATATCGAACAGCAACGACACGATGAGCGCGGCTCCGACGAGCTGCGCAACCAGGTAGACCACGCTGATCACAACGGTGCTGGTGGCCATGGCCGAGCGGACGGCCGACCCCTGAAACCGCGTCGCGAGTACGTCGGCGAGGGTGAAACGTCCGAGGTTTCGCAGGGGTTCGGCGACGATCAACATCGCGAGCAGGAAAGCGATCGGGACGAAGACAGCCAGATAGAACCCGTTGAATCCGGTGAGCGCGATGGCTCCGGTCACACCGAGAAATGATGCGGCCGAGATGAAGTCACCTGCGATCGCGACGCCGTTCTGTCTACCGGAGAGTCGGCCGCCGGCGACATAGTGGTCGGCCGCTGTCTTGTTCCGCTTGGACGCCCACCACGTGATGATCAGGGTGACCACCACAAGGGCGCCGAAGAGCAGTGCTGAAGAAAGTGTCATGAGCTGGTCTCTCCGGTGGTCAGGGCCGCGAGTCGCTGGTCGAACCGAGCCGACCAATGCGAATACCAGCGGGCGACGACGATTGCGACGACGAACTGGGCGAACGCGTAGACCCACGCGACGGTGAGTCCCTGGAAGAGCACCCCGTCCAGTACCGAGGTGAATCCACCGAGAATGGGCAGCGGCAGGAAGAAAGCCAACACTGCTGCGCTCAGGGTGAGTGTGAGTCGAGTGCGCTCTCTACTCAGCGCGTAGTAGTCCGCACGATCGGCGCGGGGGTATTCATGCACGGTCATGGGGTACCTCTGCCGTCGGCCGCGGACAGGCCGCGACTCCGGTGATCCAGGGGCTGGCATGCCCTTTGAGATAGTTCATCGAAACTCCAAGGTGGGGTACGCGATGCGTACATGGCTGACCTTCTGCGTACGTGATCGTGACTGCTGTCACAGATGCGAGGCAATTGGGAATTCCCTTAGCGAGACGCAGGGAGTATCGGGCCTACCGATGGCCACGAGGGCGGGGCGATGCCAACGAAGTCGAATAACATTGTGTTGCAGCACCACTCATCAACGGTGCAGTCGGCGAACGATGACGCTGCCCGTCGGCTCCGCCGTGATGGGTGAGCGTTCAGGTGCTTGACATCACGTGTGACTGGACGCACAGTGTACGTACGCACTGCGACAGCCCTGTACGCATAGCGGTCACGCCTCTTAACTATCTGCTGAGCAGGAGACACGACATGACGACCACCGAACACGAGAGCCCCACCGCGGTGGGATCTGGCACTGCCGCCACCGACAAGTTCAAGAACGAGCGGGTCAGTGCCGACACCTCGCCGGAACGAGTCGCGGCCATCGCGAAAGACGCGTTGAGCGCGCTGCACAAGGTGATCCTTGATCACAACGTCACGTATCCGGAATATCGCGTGCTCAAGCAGTGGCTCATCGATGTGGGCGAGGGCGGCGAGTGGCCGCTGTTCCTCGACGTGTTCATCGAGCACGCTGTGGAAGAAGTCCTTGCGCGCAGCCGTAAGGGCACCAAGGGCAGCATCGAGGGGCCGTACTACGTGGCCGATGCGCCCGAGTTGCCGTCGGTGTGCACGCTGCCGATGCGTGAGGTCGACACGAAGGAGACCCCTCTCGTCTTCTCCGGTCAGGTCACCGATCTGGACGGCAAAGGCATCGGCGGGGCGATCGTCGAGTTGTGGCACGCCGATGCCGATGGCTACTACTCGCAGTTCGCCGATCATCTGCCGGAGTGGAACCTGCGCGGAAAGATCATCACCGACGGTGAGGGCCGTTACCAGGTGACGACCATTCAGCCTGCGCCGTACCAGATCCCGACCGACGGCCCAACCGGTGCGTTCATCGCGGCCCAGAATGGTCATCCCTGGCGGCCGGCGCATCTGCACCTGATCGTGTCCGCACCGGAGCACGAATCGGTGACCACGCAGCTGTACTTCGACGGCGGGGAGTGGCTCGACAGTGATGTCGCCTCGGCCACCAAGCCCGAACTCGTCTTGCGACCGACCTCGGGTGACGACGGGATCAACCGGGTCACCTACGACTTCGTACTCGACCCGGCAGCCGGGTAAGCGGGCTGTGCCGGATCTGAAAATCGTCGGCGTCGACACCCGCATCATCGACGTCCCGCTTGTTCGCCCACACAAGTTCGCCACCACATCGATGGACGCCCAGCCGATCCTGCTGGTGTCGATTCGTGTCGACGGTGGGGTCACCGGCGTGGGCGAGGGTGTTGTCCCAGGTGGGCCGTGGTGGGGCGGTGAGTCGGTCGAGACGATGAAAGTCCTCGTCGACCGCTATATCGCCCCGGTGCTGGTGGGCCGCACCGTAGACGACATCACCGGGATCATGCTCGACATCGAGCGAGTGGTCGCAGGTGCTCGTTTCGCGAAGGCCGCTGTCGAGATAGCGCTGCACGATGCGTGGGCGCGGTGTCTTGATGTGCCGGTACACACGTTGCTGGGTGGTGCATTTCGAAGCAGCATCGATGTCACGTGGGCGCTGGGTGCCGCGCCGGTCGAGGAGATCCTCGCCGAGGCTGCCGAGAAGCTCGACCGCAGAGAGCACTTCAGTTTCAAACTGAAGATGGGCGCCATCGAGCCGGCCGACGACACGGCGCGAGTCCTTGCCATCGCGGAGAGTCTCAAAGGCAGGGCCGGGGTACGGGTGGACATCAATGCCCGGTGGGACCGGTTCACCGCGCTGCGGTATCTACCGGCTCTGGCCGACGGTGGTGTCGAGCTGATCGAACAGCCCACGCCAGGTGAACAGATCGAGGTGCTGGCCGAGTTGAATCACCTGCTGCCGATCCCTCTGATGGCCGACGAGAGTGTGCAGACCCCACACGACGCACTTGATGTGGTGCGCCAGGGGGCGGCCGACGTGATTGCTGTCAAGACCACCAAATGTGGTGGTCTGCAACGCAGCAAGGAGATCGCCGCGATCGCCAAGGCGGCCGGTGTTGCGTGTCACGGTGCCACGTCGATCGAAGGTCCGGTCGGTACCGCCGCGTCGATCCATTTCGCGTGTTCGGAGCCTGCGATCAACTATGGGAGCGAACTGTTCGGTCCGCTGCTGTTCTCGGTCGAGTTGTTACAAGAGCCACTTCGGTATTCGAACGGCAAGGTCGCGCTGCCCGAAGGTCCCGGACTTGGCGTCCAGCTCGACATGGACGTCGTCAACTCGCTGACCCGCAACTGACAACACCCGAACTCGAAAGGACAAACCCTTGGCACTCTTCCATGTTCGTATGGATGTGAACATCCCGCGTGATCTCGACCCCGACGAGCGGGGCGAGACCATCGCGCGAGAGAAGGCCTACTCGCAGGACCTGCAGCGGCAGGGCAAGTGGGTTCACCTGTGGCGCATCGCCGGTCAGTACAGCAACATCAGTATCTTCGACGTTGCCGATCCCGACGAGCTCAACGACCTGCTCTGGGGTCTGCCGTTGTTCCCGTACATGGACATCGTGGTCACCCCGTTGGCCAAGCACGGATCTTCGATCAAGTAAACAGCACAAAACACTCAGCCACATCGGCCGGTTCAGCACCGGCTGATGTGGCTGAATGCTTTTGTGGTTGAAATGCGTTGTGCGAGGCATGGTCTGCAGCCACACCCAGATGCTCACACGACGGTGTCGACGAGGATCGTTGCCCCGGTCTTGCTGTGGAGGTCGTCGATACCCACGCCGGGTGCCAGTTGCACCAAACGCAGTCCGTGGTCGGTGATGTCGAGGACGGCGAGGTCGGTGATGATGCGTTGTACACACGCCTTGCCGGTGAGGGGCAATGTGCATTGCTCGAGAATCTTGGGGGCGCCTTTGCGGGTGACGTGCTCCATCATGACGATAACCTTGCGGGCACCGTGGACCAGGTCCATGGCGCCTCCCATTCCCTTGACCATCTGGCCCGGGACCATCCAATTGGCCAGATCGCCGGTGGCGCTGACCTGCATTGCGCCCAGTACCGCCACGTCTACATGGCCACCGCGAATCATGCCGAACGAGGCGGCGGAGTCGAAGTACGAGGCGCCGGGGTTGACGGTGATGGTCTCTTTGCCGGCGTTGATGAGTTCGGGGTCGAGTTCGTGCTCGGTGGGGTAGGGGCCGACTCCGAGAACTCCGTTTTCCGAATGCAATTCGACCGAGATGCCGGGTGAGTTGTAGTTGGGGACCAACGTGGGCATGCCGATGCCGAGGTTGACGTATTGCCCGTTCTCGAGTTCGTCGGCGACGCGTGCGGCCATCTGTTCGCGTGTCCAGCTCATGGGCGTACCGTCCTCTTCTCGATGCCTACCTCGACTTTGCCGACGTGCACCACACGTTGCACGTGGATGCCGGGAGTGTGTACCGCGTCGGGGTCGATCTCGCCGGGTTCGACGAGTTCCTCGACCTGGGCAATGGTGATTCGTCCTGCGGTCGCGGCGGGGGGATTGAAGTTGCGGGCGCTCCGGCGGTAGACCAGATTGCCGTGGCGGTCGCCCTTCCATGCGTGCACGAAGGCGAAGTCGGTGACGATGCCGTGTTCGAGAACGTATGTGGTGCCGTCGAACTCGCGGGTCTCTTTCGGTGGGCTGGCTGTGAGGACGCCGCCGGATCCGTCGTATCGCAAGGGCAGACCACCCTCGGCGACGGGTGTCCCGACTCCCGCAGGGGTGAAGAATGCCGGTATCCCTGCGCCACCGGCGCGCATCCGCTCGGCCAGGGTGCCCTGTGGGGTCAATTCGACCTCCAGTTCACCGGACAGATATTGCCGGGCGAACTCTTCGTTCGAACCGACGTACGAGGAGATGGTCCTGCGGATCCGGTGTTCGGCGAGGAGCATCCCCAAGCCGAATCCGTTTGTGCCGCAATTGTTGCTCACTGTTTCCAGGTTGGTCGCACCTTGATCGAGGACGGCGCGGATGAGTACCTCGGGTACGCCGACCAGGCCGAACCCGCCTACCGCGATGGACGCGCCGTCGGGTATGTCGGCGACCGCGGCCGTTGCTGTGCTGATGACTTTGTCGAGCATGGCGCAAGGATAGCGTCGTGTACGCTACAAGTACAGTCGTACGCACTACGTACACATTTGCGTACACACCAACGAGGAGGGTTGTGCATGTCGGTTGATCTCGCGCGCACGGTGGCCGGGGCGCAGGACGGTCGGGACACGGTGGTGCTCCTCGGATCGTTGGGCTCGAACCGCTCCATGTGGGACCCGCAGATTGCAGCGCTTGCCGATGGCGGACTGCGCGTGATCGCCTTTGATCTTCGTGGACACGGAGATTCACCGGCTCCGCCGGGGCCGTATTCGGTGGACGACCTTGCCGCCGACGTGCTGTCGACCCTCGGCGCCCTCGGTGTCGAGCGGTTTCACCTGGTCGGATTGTCGCTCGGCGGCGCAGTGGCGCAGCACATCGCGATATCGGCGGCAGACCGGGTCGCCGGCCTGTCGCTGCTGTGTACCGCTGCAAGGTTCGGGGAGCCGGCGGGTTGGACCGAACGGGCGGCAACCGTGCGGGCACAGGGGACAGGCGCGATCACCGATGCTGTTGTCGGACGGTGGTTCACGGCCGGCTTTGCCGAGTCGCATCCAGGCGTTGTCGACGAGGCGGCCGCCATGGTGCGAGGTACCGACGACGAGGGGTACGCTGCATGCTGCGAAGCTCTCGCGGAGTGGGATTCGCGTGCCGATCTGACGTCGATCTCGGTGCGCACCCTGGCCATCGCGGGAGCGCAAGACCCTTCCACCCCACCGGACACGGTGCAGATCCTGGCCGATGGCATCACCGGGGCCCGGTTCGAGGTGCTCGACCCCGGCGCCCACCTGGTGAACCTGGAACGGGCAACAGAGGTCTCGGCTCTGCTCCGGGCTCATATCGTGGACGCATGACACCCACTCCTGGCGATCATGTGCAGTCACTGGCCCGAGGGCTGGCGGTGATCCGGGCATTCGATGCAGAGCACCCGAGGCAGACGGTCAGCGAGGTCGCGGCAGCAACCGGACTGTCCCGGCCGGCGGCGCGCAGGTTTCTCCTCACCCTCGTCGACCTCGGCTATGTGCGCTCGGACGGTAACGCCTTCTGGCTCACACCACGCGTTCTCGACCTGGGGTACAGCTACCTGTCGAGTCTGTCCCTCCCGGAACTGGCGGGCCCGCACCTGGAGGCGCTCACCGCGAAAGTGCATGAGTCGGCGTCGGTGTCGATTCTCGACGGCGACGACATCGTCTACGTCGCACGCGTTCCGGTGAGTCGCATCATGGCGGTCTCCATCACCATCGGCACCCGGTTTCCCGCATACGCGACATCGATGGGGCGCGTGCTGCTGGCGGGTCTGAACGACCACGAGCTGGACGATCACCTCGCCAGGGTCTCGCCCGTTGCACTGACCGAACACACCAAAACCACTGTGCGCGAGCTCCGAGAGGAGATCGACCGGGTCCGTCGAGATGGTTATTGCATCGTCGACGAGGAACTCGAACTGGGATTGCGCTCTCTCGCCGCGCCGGTGCGCGGACGTGACGGAGCGGTGATCGCAGCGATCAACATATCGACCCAGTCGGCTCGATACAGCGTCGACGCCGTTCACGCCGATCTGCTCCCGCAGTTACAGACGACGGCCGCGCAGATCACGGCCGACCTCGCCCGGACCCCGAACTCCCGCTGACCGAATTCCCGCAGACCGAGTTCCCGCTGACCGAACTCACACAGACCGATTCAGGAGCCACTCATGCCAGACGCCGTCATCTGTGAACCGTTGCGCACACCCGTCGGACGTTTCGGCGGTTCGTTGAAAGATGTTCCACCGCAGACGTTGGCGGCGACTCTCATCCGGGAGTTGCTGCAGCGTACCGGGATATCGGGCGATCAGATCGACGACGTGATCTTGGGTCAGGCGACGCCGGGTGGTGAGGCTCCGGCGATCGGCCGGGTCGCGGCCCTCGACGCCGGCCTGGGAATCTCGGTCCCCGGCATGCAGGTGGATCGGCGGTGCGGATCAGGTTTGCAGGCAGTTCTTGTGGCGTGCATGCAGGTGATGACCGGGGCCGGTGACGTGGTGATCGCCGGTGGTACCGAATCGATGAGCCAGGCGGAGTTCTATACCGATTCGATTCGATGGGGCGTCAAGGGGGCCGGGGTGGAACTCGCCGATCGCCTCGCACGGGCCCGCGTCACCGCCGGTGGCGCCAACTTCCCCGTCCCGGGCGGGATGATCGAGACCGCGGAAAACCTGCGGGCCGAGTTCGGCATCAGTCGCGCCGACCAGGATGCGTTGGCAGTCCAATCGCATCGCCGTGCCGTTTCCGCGCAGGACAACGGGGTGTTCGCAGAAGAGATCGTCGGCGTCGAGGTGCCGCAACGGCGGGGCGCGGCAGTGGTGGTCGATCGAGATGAGCATCCACGTGCAGACACCACACTCGAGTCGCTGGCGGCTTTGCGGCCGATCCGGAGTGCGGTCGATGCCGACTCGACGGTGACTGCGGGAAACGCCAGTGGTCAAAACGACGGTGCCGCAGCGTGTGTGGTGACGACCCCGGCGAAGGCAGCGGCGCTCGGACTGCGTCCGCTCGCCCGGTTGGCCGGGTGGGCCACAACCGGGGTGGAGCCGGGGCGGATGGGTTTCGGACCGGTGGGCGCCGTCGAGAAGGTGTTGGGTCGAATGGATCTCACGCTCGGGGACATGGACGTGATCGAGCTGAACGAGGCCTTTGCGGCGCAGGTGCTGGCCGTTCTGCAGGCATGGGAGATCGACGCCGACGATGAGCGACTCAATCCACACGGGTCGGGCATCTCACTGGGTCATCCGGTCGGGGCCACGGGTGCGCGGATCCTGGCGACCCTGCTGCGCGAACTGGACCGTCGAGAGGGCCGGTATGCCCTGGAGACCATGTGCATCGGTGGTGGGCAGGGTCTTGCCGCGGTCTTCGAACGCACAACCTGATCGGTCACCAACTGCCCGCATTGCGTACGGTTGAACCGCGACTATCGAGGGGGCAATGGTGACCGAAGTCGGGGCCGAGCGGGATCGGGACCACATACAGAGCATCGAACGCGGCTTTGCGGTCCTCTTGGCCTTCAACGCTGATCGCCCCAACCCGACGTTGGCGGAGTTGGCCGCAGCCACATCGCTTTCTCGGCCCGCAGTACGTCGCATTTTGCTGACACTGCAGCGGCTCGGTTACGTGTCCGGTGGCGACGGCCACTGGTCGCTCACCCCGCGCGTCCTGAGCATCGGCCAGCACTACACAGCGTCGCATTCGCTTGCCGATACCGCGATGCCACATCTGCTCAAGATCGTCGAGACCGTTCACGAGTCGGCGTCGCTCGGCGTGCTCGACGGGGCCGAAGTGGTGTACGCAGCGCGCGTTCCGGTGCGCCGGATCATGAGCATCAACGTGTCGGTGGGTACCCGGATCCCTGCGTACGCCACGTCGATGGGTCGGGTGTTGCTTGCCTGGGCTCCGGCCGGTGTGGTCCGGTCGGTGATCGAGAACTCGGATTTTGCGCACGCCCTGACGCCGGCGACGGTGACGTCGGGTGAAGAGCTCCACCGAGAGCTGGCCAAGGTGCGAGAGCAGGGCTACGCACTGACCGAGCAAGAGCTGGAGGTGGGCCTGATCTCACTGGCCGCACCGGTTCGCGATGCCGGCGGATCGGTGGTCGGAGCATTGGCGTGCTCGACATCGTCGGCGCGTGCCACAGCGGAGTCGTTTGCTGCCGACACCGCCGGGTTCCTGGTATCGGTGGCGCAGGAGTTCAGTGCCGATCTGGGTAACGGATACCGCTGAGCGCGCACGGCATTCAGGGTGCGACTGCCGAGTGCACGTGGACCGGTACGTCGTCATCCCACGGCTGACGGGTCACCATGTCGGCCACCCGCACCTCGCCGCGCTCGAACTCTCCAGTGGCTGCGTCGACGAGCCGATACTGTTGGGTTCCGCGGTGGATCGGCTGGGCTTCGAGCAGCACGATCCGCACCTCGCCGGGTTCGAAATGACACCTCTCCTGCAGCGCTGCGATGAGCTGTTCGCTGTGGAGGTGGCCGTCACCGAAGTTCCATCCGAGCGCAGTGCTGCAGATGCGTTCTCCGTCAGTGAGCAGGTAGTCCGACTCGTTGCGTCCGGTCATCGCCCGATGCGCCAGGGTGAACAGGGCCCGGCCGTGTGTGTTCATCGCGCGGAAGGCGTAGCCGAGATACAACGGGATCTCGAGGCGTTCCTTGCCGTAGACGCGCTCGAGTTGGGCGGCAGGCATGCTGGCGATCGAGACGATGCCCGCCTCGATCTTGGCCGAGCCGGAGGGCGTGATGCACCACAGTGTGGTGTCCCAATTGCCCGCGTAGTAGCGCATTCCCGGCAGGAACGAGATCTTGCCGGGAAACAGGTTACCCGCCACCACGACGGCCGCGCTCAGACCGGTGAGTGTGAGAACAAGCCAGAGATGGTCGGCGTCGGAGGGCGTGACATCCGCGTGGCCGACAAACAGGAACAGCAGGCCGAAGATCATGAAGACGTTCCACTCCAGCGGCACGCCCATCGGGATGGCACTGAGAATGCCCAGATGGAAGACCACCATCACGGTGGCCGCGATGGCGGTGGGCCAGCCACCGTGCGAGAAGAAGAGGATCAGGGGCACACCCATCTCGATCACCGTGGCACCGTGCGCCACCACACGTGAGAGGCGGCCCGGGCGCAGGTCATCGGGGAAGTGCTCGAAGAACTTTCGCTTGATCCTCTGTGGCCGCACGATCGGGTTGTTCGACATCATCGTGGACACCACAAACGGGAAGTGCTTGTTCAGTTTGGAGGTGGCCGCGCCCATCCAGATGATGACGAAGACGATCTTCGCGGCAAGGATCATGTCGGCGCCCGCGAGCAGGAAAGTCACCACGAGTGCGCCGTAGACCTCGCCGCGAGCTGCCAGGAAGACCGTCTTGTCCCTCAGCCCGATCAACGCGAGCGCGATCAGCACGGCTGTCGGGATCCACATGGGAAGCGGGCCGACATCGCTGCCGAGGTCGGGCGCCGGTCCACGACCGCCCGAGAACAAAGCCAGCACGCACGTCACGAGGAGCGCAGCGTAGAGCAGTACATCGACGGGAGTTCGGTTGCTGCCCGCGGTGAATGGGATCACCCGAGGCCATGGCGGCAGTCGAATGGTGTTCGGCCGCAGCCAATAGAGGGCCGACCCCATCGGGGGCGAGTACCGGTTGTTGAGTGGGCCGAATCCGCAGCCGAGGCCGAGCACCTCGAAGAGCAGGGTGTAGATCACGATCTTCTGGAAGACGATGGGCTCGTCCCACCAACTGCTGATCTGCGTGACGCCGCCGAGACCGGACGTCGACCCGGCGATCAGCCCACCCACCACGATGTACAGGAGGATCTTCACCACGTAGAAGAGGTGCAGCACAACGGGTGTACCGAAGCCGACCTCCGCCCAATGCCGGGCCAACGGGCGGATCTTCTCCGCACGGGTCCCGCGGCTCCACACGTCCATCTCGAGACTGGGCAGAGTCGGCGTGGTGAATCCCATTGCACAATCACTTTCTTGACGTATCGCGGCCATCTTCTGTCGCGACCGTAAACGAAGTGGTTGTGTGCAGGCAGCAAAATGCGATGTTCGCTGCGGATGGTGTGTGGTTCTCGGTGTTCTACTGGCCTACCGGTCGGACAGGGCGAAGTCGATGGCGGCCTGCGCGTGCAGGAGCGTCGTCGGGAACACCGGGACGGTGACGTCCTCCGGGCCGATCAGCAATTCGACCTCGGTGCACCCGAGAATGATCCCTTCGACGCCCTCGGCCAGCAATCGGCCGACCACCTCCAGATAGAGAGCGCGCGACTCAGGACGTATCACGTTGTGGCAGAGCTCGTTGTAGATGATCGAACTGACCTGGTCTCGGTCTGCGGCGTCTGGCGTCAACACCTCGAGACCGTGCGAGGCGACACGGTCACGGTAAAACGACGATTCCATCGTGAATGCGGTGGCCAGCAACCCCACGCGTGATGGACCTGCCGCGGTGATGGCCCTGGCTGTTGTATCGGCGATGTGGATGAACGGGATGGACACCGCATCCTCGATGCTCTCGGCCACGTAGTGCATCGTGTTGGTGCACAGCACGATCGCCTCTGCGCCATGCGACTCGAGCCGGGCGGCCGCCGCGGCGAGGTGGGCGCCGATTTCCGTCCACCGCCCTGCGAGCTTCAGCTTCTCGATCTCACCGAAGTCGACGGATTCGAGAATGATCCGCGCCGAATGCAGTCCGCCGAGTCGTTCCGCGACGAGTTCGTTGACCAGGCGGTAGTACTCCGCGGTGCTGACCCAGCTCATCCCGCCGATCAGCCCCAACGTCTTCATGGCCCGCTCTCCTCGCCGTCTCTTCGATGCTCGATCTTCCGCGCCCAGTGTTGCGCGGCGGGGAGGGCCGGGCAATCAATTTTGTTCTCCACACGTGATCGCAGCCCGATATGCGGCCGATCGAATGACGTGTGCGTCGATCGGCCCGCGTCAACCTTGTTCTGACCCGAGGTCAGGGTGTACGCAGGACGTCGGCAATCAGGTGCATGGCTACGGTCGTGGACAGTGCCCGCACACTCGCCCGGTCGCCGGGCAGGCGTCGCGTCCTCGTCACGGTCGGCTGACCCGTCACCGCGATCCCGAAGCAGACCGTGCCCACCGGTTTGAGTTCGGATCCACCGCCGGGCCCGGCGATACCGGTTGTGGACACGGCCACGTCAGCGCCGACCCGGCTCAACGCGCCCTCGGCCATCCGTGCGGCGACCTGTTCACTGACGGCGCCGTGCTCGGCGATCATCTCCGCGGGGACGTCGAGAAGGCCGGACTTCACCTCATTCGCGTACGAGACGACACCGCCCATCACATATGCCGATGATCCGGCCCGTTCGGTGAGTCGTGCCGCGACGAGGCCGCCAGTGCATGATTCTGCGGTCGCGATACGACGGCCGGCGAGTGCTGCCGCCACCAGGTCGTCGATGGTCGACCCGTCGGTGGAGAAGATCCGGTCTCCGTGACGGGCAGTGATCTGCTCCTCCAATCGGGAGTACGCCCCCGCAGCCGACTCGGGGTAGCGAGTCACCATCTCGAGCTCGCCCAGCCGCAGGCAGGTGGTGATCTCGAGATCATCGAAGCCGCTGACCTCGTGCTCGATGTTCCGCAGCGTTGCCGCCAGGTCTGCTTCGGACAAGCCATACGCGAAGATCGTCGACTGATTGAACTCCGACCGTCCTGACAGAGCTTCGACCACCGGGGCGGTCTGGAGCGCCGTCGGCCACATCGTCTGCAATTCTCGGGGTGGCCCCGGCAACACCAGGATGGCGGGCCGAACCGGAACGGAATCGACCACCTCGGCGGCGATGGCCACTCCGGGGGCGGTGCCGGTAGGCGGAATGGATTCTGCGCCTTCGGGAACCATCGCCTGCTTGCGGATGCCCTCACGTAGTGGCGCGGCGTCGGGCGCAGAAGTCATGCGTCCGCGCCACCGTTGCACGATGGAATCGATGTGCTCTTCGAGCTCGACGTCGACGTGCAGTTCGCGTCCGCAGAACGCGGCGACCGTTGCAACGGTGAGGTCGTCAGCGGTCGGGCCGAGACCCCCGGTGGTGACGATGAGGTCCACGCGCTGGTCGGCCAGGAACTGGAGCTGGGCCGTGAGGTCATCCGGGCGGTCGCCGCACACGGTGATGTGCGCGACGTCGACGCCGATGTCAAGGAGGTGCCGAGCGACCCATGGGCCGTTCTGGTCGGTGACCCGGCCGGTGAGGACTTCGGTACCGGTCACCACGATTCCTGCCCGCACTGTCATCTTGCCGAGCTTAGTGGTGAGTGAGGGCCGTCGGACGTCAGTGATGTCGATTTCGCACCTTGCGCCGCAGCCGCAGGAAGCCGCTGCCGAGCAGCGCGATCAGGAATCCGACCACGGCGGCGAGGAGCAGGGCAACACCTTGTGCCATGTCGAGGTTGAGTCCGAAGAACTCGATATGTACTTGCTCGGTGTTCTGGACCACGAAGACGATCAGTGCGATCACCAGGAGCGCAGCGAGGATGAGCCCGAGGATCGTGGAGATCTTTCGGCCGCTGCCGGACGCGGGGGCAGTGGTGGTGGTTGTCGCGGGTGGGGCTGCATCGTAATCGGGGTTGCTCATGGCGTCCTTTCGGTGCTGTCAGAGGCGAAGGGCCTTTACCCACCCGCGACGGGTCACAAACGGACCGTTTGCGGGGGGACCTCAGCTCACCGCCTGTTGTAGACCCGCCGATACTGCCGGGGCCGGAAAGGCCTCTTTGCCGTCGACCGTGAAGGTGTTGTCGCTGTTGGTCAGCACGATGATCGTGGTGTCGGAATCGTAGTTGTGGAACAGCACGCTGTTGTATCCGGGGATGTCGCCATCGTGGCCCCACCAGCCGCCCCGATCGCCGAATCCGATTCCGTACCCCGCGGTCGCGGTGTTCGGTGGGATGTCGCGGATGATCGAGTCCCTTCGGAACTGCTGAGTTGAACTGTCGAGGACACCTTCACCGGTGAACAGCGCGTGCCCCCACTTCTTCAGGTCGTCGAGGGTCGAGATGACCGCGCCCGCGGTGAACGCGAACGACGGATTCCAATGGGTGGAGTCGACGTTCTGCCCGGGCGGCTGGTTCTGGTCGGTCAACCCGTCCATGTGTGGATTCGCGATCTCGATGGAGCCGCCGGGGAACGAGGTGTCGTCCATCCCCAGTGGCCCGAACAGTCGCTGCTCGAACACGTCGGCAATCGGCTGACCCAGCACCTTCTCGATCACCATGCCCAAGAGCACGTAATTGGTGTTTGAGTACTCCCAACCCTGTCCGGGAGCGAAGTCGGCCGGGAGTCCCTTGACGCCGTCCACCAGTTCCTTTGGAGGCCAGGCATATTCGGGATTCGCGAAGAACTTGTTGACGATCGTTTCGGACTTCGTGTAGCTCGGGATACCGCTGGTCATGTCGGACAGCTGCAGCAGGGTTGCGACGTCGCCGTTGGGCATACCAGGCACGTACTTGCCGATCGTCTCATCGAGGGAGAGCTTGCCTTCTTGTACCAACTGCAGCAGGACCGTCGCGGTCATCGTCTTGGTCAACGATCCGATGCGGGTCTTGTCGGTGGGCGTGGGCGCCTGGGTCTTTCCCTGACCGATGGTTCCCGATGTGCCGGTCCAGGTTCCATCGGGTGAAGCGACCTGCGCGATGACGCCGGGAAAGCCGGCTTGGGCGCGCGTGTCATCGAGGACCTTCTGGAACTCGGCGGCGTCGGCCGAGGACACTGTCATTGTGGGCGCCGTCGTAGACGATGCCGCCCGCTCGTCTGATGAGGACGAGCAGCCGCTGAGTACCAGCGAGACCAACGCCGTCACGGTGACGGCTGAAACAAGTTGTTTGTAGATTTTCATGTTGCCCTTGAGTTCGTGTGAGCGCATCAGAACCGTCTCATAATGCCGTCCGCACGCAAGACGTTCGTCATGTTAGGAGAAACACGCAGCAAAAAGCTGTCGACGAGCGTGCGAGGACTCGCCGCGAGCAGAGAGCGACCGGCTGGGTGGGTGCGGGTACTGCCCTCGCGCCTACGAGATGAGGCTTTCTGACACACTGCGGCATATGAGCTGCAGGCGCGAGACCAACACTGCTGCGCACACATCGAGGATTCAGCATGGTGAATAGGGCGCTGGTCTCGGTCGCGGTCGCGGTAGGTGCGTTCATCTCTGTTGTGGTGCTCCTGACCCGTCTCGGTGGCGGACAGTCGGTGTTCGAGTCAGATCCATGGCGTGTGCTGTATCAAGGTGACGTCGCGTGTGTTGCGTTGTGCGCAGTGGTCGCGGTTGTCGGCAGTGTGTTGATGGGTCGCTCTCTTGTTTTCTTCGTCGGCGGCGCCGGCTTGGTGGCCCTTGGTGCTGTGGCTGCTGTTGGCACCACAGCGAATTGGGCAAGCTACGTCAGCGCTGTGGCCGCAGGATTGCTGATCGCTGCGATCGGATCCTTGGCAGTGCAAGAAGACAGTCGAGAGTCGTTGCAGAGTTGGCTCTTTGCTGGTGCCCTGGTCGGCGCTTGGTTGGCCCGGCCACTCGAGCAGTACCGTTCATCGGTCCCGTACTCCGGCGCCTACACCTCAACCGGCACGCCCCCCGACTGGCCGCTGGTTGTCGGTGTGGTTGCCGCGCTTGTGCTGTTCGCTGCCGCCAGGTTCACCGGACCTCCACACGCCCGATTCCCCGACGAGAACGGCCGATCAGCTACGCAGCGTTCTGCTCTGGGGCCCACTTTGACGCTCGGGATCGCCGTGCCAGTCGTCGCGTTGTTGTCATGGTGGTGGTTCATCGCCACCCTGGGTTCCGGCGACGACATCGAAGGCGGTACGTGGGCATACGGCATAGTTTTGCTGCCGGTGATCGTCGTCGGCGTGTGGTGGTTGCCGCACCGCAATGGTCTGGTGTTACTGGCGATGCTTGCGATGTTGACCGCTGCCGCTGGCCTGCCCCAATGGCAAGGATCATGGCCGATGCTCCTTGTCTTCGTCCTTTTGATCGCTGGTGGTCTGGTGTCCGGACGCCGCTGGGCGCACCCCATGATCGCCATGGGCGTGCTTCTCGCCTGCACACTCATGACCGCAATAGATGAATCGCCCTGGAGTACCGCGGGAATTGTCGCCGCATTTGTCGTTCCCGTAGCGGGCGCGCACGTGGTCGCAGCTTGCTTACCCACGACCGCACCCGTCAGCACTATCGCGGTCGCCGGACCAGCCACATTGTTCCCCGTCGTCGGCATCACGGTCGCCTACAGCTTCTCCAGCTCATCGGGCTCATCAGGCTCATCGGGCTTCGACAGCCGCCAGCTGACCACCACTGAAGTGATCCTGGCCGCGGTCACCGTTGCCGCGTGCGGAATTGCACTTGCTTTCCTCTCTCGCCGCCGACCGCCGAGCGACCTCGACGAGAAAGGTCTGCCCGCATAGTCGGGAGCGTTTGTTGATCGCGGTCGCAGTGGCGGGTGGGTTCTGAGTCTGTGCACGACAGCCGTGTACAAGATTCCAGCGCAAAGCGCAGGAAAGCCGGGGTTATCGGTGGCCGCTATTCCTCGACCTGATCTGCCGAGTCTTCGGCGGTGTCGTCTGGGCCCGCCATGGACTCGGCCCGGTTGTGTTGCTGGAGCTGCATACGTTCTTGGCGTTCGTTGAGTGCCACTTGGCGTTCGGCGATGATTTGCTGCCATGCCACCTCGATGGTGTGGTCGGTGTGGTGGGCCCGGTTGATCCGCGGTTGTTGATCCGGGTCGATGTATTTCGGCGGGATCCACGCGACTCGCCCGGCATCGGGGCCGTCGGCGACCATCACGGTCTGCCATTGATCCTCACCGGGCCCGATCATCGCGTGATGCGGGATGCACGCCGGCGCGAGCACATCGATGTCAGTCAAGCCGCCATCGGCCCAGGCATTGGTGTGGTGAATCTCAGTCCACGAGATCGGATTACGACAACCCGGACTGGTACATCCTCGGTCTTTGGCGAACAATGCCAACCGCTGACCCTGCTGGGCAGTGCGTTTGGCCCGAGCAAAGTACAGGACGTCGGCCGTGTGGTTGGCGAACACCGCCAGTGATTTGTCCGACCGC
>NZ_JNYV01000007.1 GCF_000717275.1 Kitasatospora arboriphila | reverse complement strand
CAACCAAACCCCGAAAGGGCCTCATCCGTGACAGAAATGCAGCACCTAAATTGGCACTAACAATCCATCGACACACTATCGAGTTCTCAAAGAACACACACTCCCCGACTTCGACACCTGAAAATCGGTGCCATCCCGGAGGGCATTTGTTATTGTCTTTCTTGGAAGTTCCGCTCCGAATCTCGTCCGGAGCAGGTCTCCCAGCCTATCAGCTCTGAAACCTGCTCGCAACATTCCGTTTCCGGCTGCTCCGTGGTAGCGTTGTTCCTTCAGGAAAACATCCCGTCGGTGTTCTTGGCCGCTCCGGACTCTCGCTCTCCGGCGCCTCACTCGCTGACTTGAAGAAAGTTACGCGGTCGTGAGCGTGGCGTCAAATCGCCTGGTCAGAGGGGTGTTTTCGAGTAACACCGCATGAACAGCCGTCACCGGACCCGGGCGCCGGCGAAGTTTCGCTTCCCACGACGCACCACCAACCACGATCCGTGCAGCAGATCCGTCGAAGCGGGCTGCCACTGCGGATCCGAGATCTTGACGTTGTTGACGTACGCGCCGCCTTCTCCGATGGTTCGGCGAGCGGCTTTGTTGCTCTCGGACAGCCCCGTCGCCACCAAGATGTCGATGATGGTCGGCTGAGCGTCTGCGGCCAGGTCGGCAATCGTGGTCTCTGACAGAGCTGCGGCCAACGTGTTCTCGTCGAGCTCGGTCAATTCGGCACGGCCGAACAGCGCCTGGCTCGCCAGTTGCACCGCGCCGGTGTTCACCTGACCGTGGACGAGAGTGGTCATCTCCTGCGCCAGCCGTCGCTGCGCCTCGCGCTTGTGCGGCGATTCCAGGGTGACCTGCTCGAGTTCGGCGATCTCCTCCTGACCCAGGAAGGTGAACCACTTGAGGTAACGCACCACATCGGCGTCCGCGGTGTTCAGGAAGTACTGGTACCAGGAGTAGGGGCTGGTCTGCTCCGGGTCCAGCCACAGGCTCCCACCACCGGTTGACTTGCCGAACTTCTTGCCATCGGACGAGGTCACCAGTGGGACCGTCAACGCGTGGACAGCTCGGCCGTCGACCCTCCTGGTGAGGTCGACGCCGGCGATGATGTTGCCCCACTGGTCGGAACCACCCACCTGCAGAGCGCAGCCGAACTCGCGGTTCAATTGCAGATAGTCGTTGGCCTGCAACAACATATAGCTGAATTCGGTGTAGCTCATACCGTCGGATTCCAGGCGGCGTCGCACGGTGTCACGTGCCAGCATCACGTTGACCGAGAAGTGTTTGCCGACGTCTCGTAGGAAGTCGACCACCGGGAGGCTGCCCGTCCAATCGAGGTTGTTGACCACCACAGCACCGGTGGGCGAATCATCGAAGTCGACAAATCGCTCCAGTTGGGACCTGATCCTGCGCGCTGATTCGGCCACCGTGTCCGCTGACTGCATCGTGCGTTCCCCGACGTCGCGCGGATCGCCGATCATTCCCGTCGCCCCACCGGCGAGGACTATGGGCCGGTGGCCTGCACGCTGGAACCGCCTCAGCGTGAGGAGTGGAACGAGGTGACCCGCGTGCAGGCTCGGCGCAGTGGGGTCGAACCCTGCGTAGAGCGTCGTCGGACTCGTCAGCACTTTTGCCAACTCGTCGATGTCGGTGGTCTGGGCGATCAGCCCGCGCCAGGTCAGTTCGTCGAGGATCGCAGCGGTCACGGAGTCGATCCTTCCGTACCCGCCGCAGGTACCGACAGGCGGAGGGTGCGCGTCCCGGAGGGCAGCGGCTCGGCGCGCCGGTACTTCGATACTGCGAGACTGCGCCCGTCCCAGAGACGCCACGGACGATCCTGGGCGGTGCTGACGCCGACGCGCGGCCCGTTCTCGACCGCGGCGGCCGGTACACGTGGCCCCCTGAACAACCTGACGGGCGACTCCCCCGTGCAGACGGCCGATCCGTTCAGTTCCCGGCTTATGGCGAGTGCCGAACCGACATTGCCTGGGCCGCAGGCCAATTGGTGGTCAGCACGGGCAGTCGGGCGCCGGAGTCTGGCGATGTCGAGGCCACCGACTATCTCACCGGCGCGCATCAACACACCACCGCACTGCCCGGCGCGGCCGTAGGAGATGTTGGCGCACCAGTGGATGCCATACGACCGGTACACGTACAGGTGACCCGCCGACCCGAACATCACCCGGTTCCGATCGGTCGGTCCCCGGTATCCGTGCGACGCAGGATCAGGGAACCGACTGTCGGGGGTGCCCCCGTAGGCCTCGACCTCGACGATGCGCATCCGCACCACACCGTCGGCGGCTTCCACCTCCAGCAACGATCCGAGTAGACGGCGAGCCGCCTGCAGCGGCGTGGCACCCGCCAGCCGCTCCACGTCGAAGAGAGTCGGTTGGGCCAAGGTTCAGCTGGGCGAGGGACCGGTCGTGGCAGTGGCGCGCTGGAGCAATTGCTCGTGTTCTTCGTCGCCGACATCACGCGCATCGTCGATCAACAGAGCGGGTATGCCGTCATCGATCCGATAGGCACGGCGGAGCCTGGGGTTGTACATCAGCTCGTCGCCGATCACCAGCAAGGGCCCATGGTCCTGCGGGCATGCCAGCAAGGTCAGCAACAAGGGGTTCAGTCCGGCTTCATGTGACACGGCGTCAACGGTACCTTTCCGAAATCGGTCACCTCAGTGGGCGACCGCTGCGACCGATCGCGCGCCGGCGTGCCAACCGCGTTCGGTGGCGATCGCCCGCGTCAGCCTCCGGTACCGACCCTCGTCGTCGCGGAACCAGACGCCCGCGCCGGCTGCGGGGATGCCCGCCTGACGCAGGGCTTCCGACCGCGGACGGTAGGAGGTGGTCACCTCGATGTTGTCGAGCACACGGATGATGTGCGGCCGTTCGGCCGGGGTCAGTTCGGCCAGCGCGAGCCGAAGTGCCGAGCCCGTCGGTGAACCGGTGTCGGACTGCTTCGAGATCGCCGCGATCGCGAGCTGGTTACCGGGCTCCCCCACCTTGTAGACGACCGCATGTTTGACCTGCACCAGCCGCGACAGCCCGTCGACGATCGGTTGGGGGTAGATGTAACCCTCTGCCGAGTGGATCACCGAAGAGGTGTGGCCCATGAACCAGAAATCGCCATCGGCATCGCGTCTGAACATGTGCTCGGACAGCTGCCAGCGGTCGCCCATGACGAACACGTCACGCAGCACGGTTGCGCCCACCTCGTATTGCTGCTGGGCCTTGGACAGCATCACCCCGACCTCGTCGACGCGGGCTTCTCTGACGTACCCGGTGTCGTCTGTGATCAGACGGCTCTCCCCCAGGTCGTATGCCGCTATCGCGACTTCGTTGACACCGGGCACCGGCCTGCCTGCCGACCCGACCTTGGTGCCGGTGACGTTGGCAAGGATCGCCGAACCGTCGCCGGTGGCGAAGAACTCGAGCACCCGGGCACGCGGGAAACGTTCGAGGAGGTCTTCCCACAGCCCGGTGGATATGCCCGAACCCATGAACAACCGAATCGGGTTGTGCGGCTGGATGGCAAGGCTGTCGCACTGGATGACGTCCTGCAACATCGACCACGTGTAGGACACCACCGTGATCCCGTACCGGTGAACCTCGGCGGAGAACAGCTTCGGATCGATCCCATTGGACAACGCGATCCGAGCCCCACCTGCAACGGTGCCACCGAGGGCCGTCAGCAGTCCCGAGGCGTGGTGCAGCGGCGTGAGGCAATAGACGGTGTCGTTGCTGCTGAGTGCCGCCGCAGATGCGGCCCCGAAAGCCGACAGTGCCCACCGATGGTTGGTCACAGGCCACTTCTCGAGGGTGCCGCCGTTCTTGCTGAAGAGAACAAATGCGAGGTCGCCGGCGCGGCCCGGATCCGGCCGGTACCACGTGGGTACTTCGACAGCGTCCGGATCGATCTGCTCCATGTCGATGATTCGTTCGCCGTCGGCCTGCGACAGTGTTCGGGTGTCGCCGCCGCCCAGTACGAGCACCCGGTCGGCGATCGCCGCAGAGTCGTCGAGGTTGGCAGGATCGGCGAGAACGAGGGAGCAATCGCCGAGCCGGAGAGACTGTTTGAGATCGTTTCCGGGCGAGAGCATCACTGCCACGGCGCCCAATCTCGACAGTGCCGCGATCGCTACCAGGGCACTGGGTCTGGTCAGCATCAGCACCCCGACATGCTCGCCCGGACGCACACCGCACGCGATCAGACCGCGCACGACGTTGTCGATGCGGTCGTTGACCTGGCGATGGCTCAGTACCCGATCCTCGAAGAGGAACAGCTCCTGTTTGCCGTTGCGTCGGGCGTTCTCGTTCATCAACTTCCCGAGCGAGATCGTGGTCCGGGCCTGCAACTGGCCCAGCCGCACGAGCCGCGGGACCACGCGTGCAGATTCCCGGAGCACGGCATCGGTGGTGCGCCCGACCGACTTCGCCGCGCCGACCAGATCCCGGCCGGCCTCTGCGCCGACACCGGCCGCCGTCCCCACACCATGGACCACTCGCGACGAGAAGCTGACACCGGAGCCACCAAGCGCGTCGCTGTTGTCGTGCATCTTCTCGATCTGGTCAGGCTGATCGGCGGAACCGTCCTGCCACCGGATCCATTGCGCAGTGGTGGGCCACGTACGGGTGCCGGCGGTAGATCCGACGACGAGTCCGAAATGTCCGACCGGAAGCGATGATTCGTACACCTGAGACAGCGGCGCCGCACGCATGATGCCGCGTACGGCCACCGGCTGACCGATGTCGTCGGCCTCGCCGAGGAATGCCAATACGGGGCAGCTGACCTCTGCCAGGGTGACGACGCGGTCCTTGATCACGAAGCCACCGCCGACCATCCGGTTGTGGACGACGAACTGGCGCAACAGCTCTGCCACGGCAGGCCCGGACCACGCCACCCAGCCGTCGACCTCGATGAATCGACGCGAGTCCTCCCGGGGCAGCAGTGCTTCGCGGTCGTGGAGCTGACGCAGGAAGTCGATGCGACTGCGGGCCGCCTTCACGGGGTCGAGGAGCTGAAAACCGGTGCGCGCCAACCAGCCGGGCACAGAGATCCGGTTGAACACGTTCTCGGCCAAGAACTGTGCACCCGGGGTGACCAGTGCGGCGGGCAATCCCAACGGGAGCGCACCGAGGACGTCGACGGGGCTGCCGTAGGTGATGAGACTCGCGATGCCCTCGGAACGGCGGTACGCGGCGGTCTGATAGCAGAACATTCCGCCCTGCGAATATCCGGCAAGGTGGACGTCTTTACCCGTGACCTCCCGAACCGAGTCGATGACCTCGCTGATGGCCACGACGTGGTCGGCGAGGGTGCGGTCCATTCCGCCGACGACCTTGTCCGGCGAACCGAAATCGACCACCCAGGGGTCGAGACCGTTGCGGTGGAGGACAGTGACTGCACCGTTGTCGGCCGTGACGTCGTAGACGTTGGCAGACACCATCATCGGCGGCACCAGCACCACGGGCGGACCGTCGCCGGGCTCGTCCGGGAAGTACCGCCGCAGCTGGTACATCGGAACGGTTTCCTCGATCCGGAACGGAGCAGGTCTGGTCCCGGTCTCGAGACTGCCGTACCTGATGACCTCCAGCCCGTTCTGGGCAGTGGCTACAACACGATCAAGGGTTTCCTTGACGTTCGGAAGGCCGCGCACAAACACCCCTAAGAAACAACATCTGGTTGGACCGTGACTGACGTCACACTCTACCCCGGCCGCAGCGGCCGCCCCCGGCGGGAACCCTAAAAGTCCCTGTGTCCGATTGCGGCCTCGGCCAGCCTGTTCAATTGCTCGGCGACGCGCACACCGGCTGTCCCGCCGCGTGCGTCCCGCGAGGCGATCGACCCCTCGACGGTCAGCACATCACGAACCGCCGGCGTCAACGCCGGGTGGATCTCGGCGAACTGGTCGTCGGTGAGATCGGGCAGCCCGATCCCCTTTTCCTCGGCGGCGCGGACACATGTACCGGCGACCTCGTGGGCAACACGGAACGGCACACCCGCGCGAACCATCCACTCCGCGATGTCGGTGGCCAGCGTGAACCCGGCGGGAGCCAGTTCTGCCATCCGGTTCTCGTCGAAGGTCAGGGTGCTGATCAGCCCCGCAATTGCCGGCAGCAGCAGGAGCAACTGGGTGACCGAGTCGAAGACCGGCTCTTTGTCCTCTTGCAGGTCACGGTTGTACGCGAGCGGTTGTGCCTTCAGGGTTGCCAGCAATCCGGTGAGGTTGCCGATCATCCGTCCGGACTTGCCGCGCGTCAGTTCCGAGACGTCCGGATTCTTCTTCTGGGGCATTATCGAACTGCCGGTCGACCACTCGTCGGCGAGCGTCACATACCCGAACTCCGGTGTGCTCCAGAGGATGACCTCTTCGGCCATCCTCGACAGGTCGACCCCGATCATCGCGAAGACGAAGGCGGCTTCGGCAGCGAAGTCCCGCGACGACGTGGCGTCGATCGAATTGTCTGCCGCCGAATCGAATCCGAGATCGGCTGCGATGGCCTCGGGGTCGAGACCCAACGATGACCCCGCCAAGGCACCCGACCCGTAGGGCGACACGGCGGCGCGACGATCGAAGTCCTTCAGCCGCTCGACATCACGGATCAAGGGATGGGCGTGCGCGAGCAGGTGATGCGCGAGCAACACCGGCTGCGCCGCCTGCAGGTGCGTCTTGCCCGGCATCACCGCATCGGGATGCGCCCGTGCCTGGGCGACCAGCGCGTCCACCACATCAAGAACCCCCGCCGACACCATCCGCACGGCGTCGCGCAGCCACATCCGAAAGAGGGTGGCCACCTGGTCGTTCCGCGATCGACCGGCGCGCAGCCGGCCACCGACCTCGGCTCCCACCCGCTCGATCAGACCGCGTTCGAGCGCACCATGGACGTCTTCGTCGCTGTCCGCAGGTGCGAACTCGCCCGACCGGACATCGTCGGCCAACCTCGTGAGTCCGTCCTGCATGGTCTGCAGGTCGTCGTCCGACAGCAATCCAGCGCTGTGGAGCACGCGGGCGTGAGCCTGGGATGCCCGAATGTCGTACGGAGCCAACACCCAATCGAAGTGAGTGGACTTGCTCAGGGCAGCCATGGCGTCGGCCGGGCCAGAGGCGAACCGGCCTCCCCACAGAGATCCCTGGTTCGTGGACATCTAGCGCAGATCCCGCTTCGCCGAGATCTTCGACGACAGGCCGTGCAGATGGACGAAGCCCTTGGCTGCCGACTGGTCGAATGTGTCACCTTCGTCGTAGGTGGCGAGGTTGAAGTCGTACAGCGACTCCTCACTGCGCCGACCGGTGACCGCGATGTGACCACCGTGCAGGTTGAGCCTGATGTCGCCGCTCACGTGCTGCTGTGTGTGGTCGACGAAGGCTTCGAGCGATGACTTCAGGGGAGAGAACCACAGTCCGTCGTAGACGAGCTCGGCCCACTTGCGGTCGGTGCCACGCTTGAAACGACCGAGTTCGCGCTCGAGGGTGACGTGTTCGAGCTCTTCGTGCGCGCGGATCAGGACCATGGCGCCCGGAGCCTCGTAGATCTCGCGGCTCTTGATGCCGACCAACCGGTCCTCGACCACGTCGAGGCGGCCGACGCCGTGTGCGCCTGCCCGACGGTTGAGTTCGACGATCGCCTCGAGGACCGAGACCGGCCGTCCGTCGATCGCTGTGGGACGGCCCTTCTCGAAGCTGATGATGACCTCGTCGGGTGCCTGCCAGTTGATGGTCGGATCCTCGGTGTACGAGTACACATCCTTGGTGGGCGCATTCCAGAGATCTTCGAGGAAACCGGTTTCCACTGCCCGGCCCCACACGTTCTGGTCGATCGAGAACGGTGACTTCTTCGACACGTTGATGGGGATGGCGTTCTCTTCGGCGAAGGTGATGGCCTTCTCACGGGTCCAGGCGTAGTCGCGGACCGGTGCGATCACCTCGAGTTCCGGTGCGAGCGAACCGAATCCGACCTCGAATCGAACCTGGTCGTTGCCCTTGCCGGTGCAACCGTGCGCGACGGTGGTGCCGCCGTGTTCGCGGGCCGCGGTCACCAGGTGCTTGGCGATCAACGGCCGGGAGATGGCCGATACCAGTGGGTAGCGATCCATGTACAGCGCGTTGCTGGTGATGGCAGGCAGGCAATACTGCTCGGCGAACTCGTCACGTGCGTCGACCACCACCGACTCCACCGCCCCACAGTCGAGGGCTCGCTGGCGGACCACCTCCATGTCCTCACCACCCTGGCCGAGGTCGATGGCCACGGCCACCACCTCCTTACCGGTTTCCTTACCGATCCAGCTGATGGCCACCGAGGTGTCCAGGCCGCCGGAATACGCGAGGATCACGCGCTGCGCCATGAGGGGGTTACTCCTTGTAGTTCGGTCGTGCGTTGTAGGTCTTGGGGTTCGTCGGGTGGTGCTGCTCAGAATCTCATGCCAGCGCCTCGAGCATCTCGGCCAGGTCGGCGCCGGTGATCGGCTCGCGGGCAAGTACAAAAAGTGTGTCGTCCCCGGCGATGGTGCCGACGACTTCGGGAAGGCTCGCCCGGTCGAGCGCACTGGCCAGATAGTGCGCCGCGCCGGGCGGGGTTCGCAACACCGCCATGGCGCCGCTGGAGTCGATCGACACGAGCAGGTCCCCCATCAGGCGCGACAAGCGGTCGGTGCCGCCGCTGACCCCGCGAACCGGTGAGCCGTCCTCTGGCACCACGTAGATGCCGGATCCGCCGTCGGCGCCGCGGATCTTCACCGCACCCAGTTCGTCGAGATCACGGGAGATCGTCGCCTGGGTCGCGTCGATGCCATCGGCGGCGAGAAGCTCCCGCAGCTGGGTCTGACTGTGCACCTCGCGACCGGCCAGCAGAGCGATGATTCGTGCGTGTCGGCCGGCCCGGGTGGTCACCGTTGATCCAGCAGCCACAACAACACCGCCTTCTGGGCATGCAACCGGTTCTCCGCCTCGTCGAACACCACACTCTGTGGTCCGTCGATGACCTCGTCGGTGATCTCCTCCCCGCGGTGTGCGGGCAGGCAATGCAGCACGATGGCTTGGGGATCGGCAAGAGCCAGCAGATCGGAATTGATCTGATAGGCGCGGAAGGGCGCGCTCCGATCACGTCCGTCGTCTTCCTGACCCATCGACACCCAGGTGTCGGTCACGAGAACATCGGCCCCGGCAACGGCCGACTTCGGGTCGACGACAACCTCGACGCTTCCGCCGGTGAGTGCCGCTCGGTCCCGCGCATAGCCGACAAACCGTTCGTCGGGCGTAAATCCCTCCGGTGCACTGATTTTGACGTGCATTCCCGCCGTCACACAGCCGAGCATCAATGAATGGGCCATGTTGTTCGCGCCGTCCCCGAGGTAGGTGAGCGTGAGACCCGCAGCGCGACCTTTGTGTTCGATGATCGTCTGCAGATCAGCCAGCACCTGGCACGGGTGGAAGTCGTCGGACAAGGCGTTGATGACCGGGACGGTTGCGGTGGACGCCATCTCTTCGAGACGGTTCTGACCGTACGTGCGCCAGACGATCGCCTCCACATACCGGGACAAGACCCGGCCCGTGTCGGCCAGCGTCTCATCACGGCCCAGCTGGGTTTCCTTGCCGTCCACAACCACCGCGTGCCCACCGAGCTGGGCGATGCCCATCTCGAAGGAAAACCGCGTTCGGGTTGAGTTCTTGTCGAAGATGACCCCGACACCCTTGGGGCCGGAAAGCGGTGTATGAGCGAAGGGTTGTGCCTTGACCTCGGCAGCCAGGGCCAACACTCGGGCCTGCTCCTCCGGCGACAGGTCGTCGTCCCTCAAGAAGTGCCGCGTCATGACTGTGCCTGCCCGGCCGCGTCGAGGATGCCGGGCAACGCTTGCACGAACCCAGCTGCCTGATCTTCGGTGAGGATCAACGGCGGCGCCAGCCGCAGCACGTCCGGGGCCGGAGCGTTGATGAGGAACCCACGCTCGCGTGCCGCGGCCTCGACCGCAACGGCGACCGGCTCGGTGAGTACAACGGCCAAGAGCAGACCCGCACCGCGGGTGTGGGAGATCAGCGGGTGGCCCAGATCGTCGATGCCGCTGGTGATGAACTTGCCCAGCGACGCAGCATGCTCGGTGAGACCCTGGGAGTCGATCTGATCGAGCACCGACAGCGCAGCCGCCGCGCAAACCGGGTTGCCACCGAACGTGGTGCCGTGTTGACCGGGTTCGAGCAGATCTGCGGCCGGGCCCGTCGCCAGGACCGCTCCGATCGGCAGTCCGCCGCCGAGGCCCTTGGCCAACGTGATCACGTCTGGGGTGATCCCGACCGACTGGTGTGCGTAAAACGTTCCGGTACGGCCGATTCCGGTCTGCACCTCGTCCAGGATCAGGAGGGCGCCGTGGTCGGTTGTGAGCTGCCGCACCGACGCGAGATAGTCCGCAGGCGGCACCACCACCCCGCTTTCGCCCATGATGGGTTCAAGAAAGACTGCAGCGGTCTGCGGTCCGATGGCCGCGGCCATCGCGTCGATGTCCCCGTAGGGCACGTGGCGCACCCCTGGTGGCATCGGCTCGAACGGCGCGCGTTTCGCTGGCTGGCCCGTCAGTGCCAGAGCCCCCATCGTGCGTCCGTGGAACGCCTGCTCGGCCGCGATGATTTCTGGCCTCCCGGTGCGCCGGGCGATCTTGAACGCCGCCTCGTTGGCCTCGGCGCCGGAATTGCAGAAGAACGCCCTGCCCTCGACACCCCACCTCGACAGCAGCGCTTCGGCCAGCTTGACCACCGGTTCGTTGAGATAGATGTTCGAGGTGTGTCCGAGAGTGGACATCTGCTCGGTCACCGCCGCGATGACGCCGGGGTTGGCATGCCCCAGGACGTTCACCGCGATCCCACCGAGAAGGTCGAGATATTCGCGACCCTCCACATCGGTGAGAACCGCTCCGAGCCCGGACTTCAGGGCCACCTTCGGCGTCCCGTAGTTCTTCATCAGCGAAGCCGACCACCGTTCTTGCAAGGCCTCGGTCCGATCGTGTGTCATTTGTTTTCCCCACTAGGTGTCGGGTGCGTCTGAGCGTGGTCCACGGCGGGCACGTCATGCCCATAGGCCGGCGGCGCCGCATGTTCGTGGTCGGGAACCACCATGGTGCCGATGCCCTCGCTCGTGAAGAGCTCGAGGAGCATCGAATGTGGTGTGCGCCCATCGATCACATGCGCTTGACCGACACCTCCGCCCACTGCGCGCAAGCACGCCTCCATCTTCGGGACCATGCCCGAATCAAGCCGCGGGAGCAGCTCGGCGAGGTCGGTTGTGTTGATCTGCGACGCCAGCGAGTCGCGGTCGGGCCAATTGGTGTACAGCCCCTCGACATCGGTGAGCACCACCAGCTTCTCGGCACCGAGTGCCTGGGCCAGCGCTGCCGCGGCGGTGTCGGCATTGATGTTGTGTACCACCCCGTCCGCGTCGGGCGCGATGGTCGACACCACCGGAATACGCCCCGCTGCAATGAGATCGGTGACGGCAGCAGGATCCACAGTCGTCACGTCACCCACCAGCCCGATATCGGTGGCCTCGCCGTCCACGAGAACCGAGCGGCGCGTCGCGGTGAACAGGTGCGCGTCCTCCCCCGAGATACCGACCGCATAGGGTCCGTGTGCGTTGATCAAACCCACGAGTTCCCGGCCGACCTGACCGAAGAGCACCATCCGCACCACATCCATCACCTCCGGTGTGGTGACCCGGAATCCACCGCGAAACTCGCCGGTGAGCCCGAGGCGCTTCAGCATCGCCGAGATCTGCGGCCCGCCGCCGTGGACCACGACGGGATGGATTCCGCAGGTCCGGAGGAACACCATGTCCTCGGCGAATGCCGCCTTCAGGGTGTCGTCGATCATGGCATTGCCGCCATATTTGACGACGATCACCTTGCCGGAGAACCGCTGCAGCCACGGAAGTGCTTCGGCGAGAACGTGTGCCTTCTCGAGAGGCGTGAGTGCGCCGGTCACGACGAGTACGCCGAGTTCTCTTCGACATACGCATGGGACAGGTCCGTGGTGCGAATCCACGCGCTGCCCGATCCGATTCCCAGGTCGACAGTGAGGTCGATATCGGTGACCGAGAGATCCACCTCGCGCGCGCCCGGGACACCCATCCCGTGTTCACACACCGGTGAACCGTTGAACCGCACGGCAATCCGGTCGGGGTCGAGCTCGATGGGCGCGATACCGACTGCGGCGAGAACACGGCCCCAGTTGGGGTCGGACCCGAACAACGCGGTCTTCACCAGACTGTCCCGGGCGATCGTGCGTGCCGCGACAAGCGCTTCGGAATCACTGGCTGCGCCGGTCACTGTGACCACCACTCGTTTGGTGACACCCTCGGCGTCGGCCTGCATCTGGGCGGCGAGATCGTCACACACCAGCCGCACCGCCTCGTTGAGGTCGGCCTGGGTGGGTTCGACCTCACTGGCGCCCGAACTCAGTAGCAGGACGGTGTCGTTGGTGGAACTGGCGCCGTCGACATCCAGCCGATCGAATGTGATCGCTGCCGCCGCCCGCAGTGCCTCGTCGAGCTGAGCCGCGGTCACCTTCGCGTCCGTGGTCAACACCGACAGCATCGTCGCCAACGATGGAGCAAGCATGCCTGCGCCTTTGGCCATGCCTCCGACATTCCAGCCGTCGGCGTGATGGAACGCAGATTGCTTCGGCACGGTGTCGGTGGTCATGATCGCGTGCGCGGCATCGGTCCCACCCGAGATACCACCGCCCATCTCGTGTACCACCTCGGTCACACCTGCCAGCACCTTGTCCATGGGCAACCGGTCACCGATCAGACCGGTCGAGCAGACGGCGACCTCGATGGCGCCGGTCTCGGTACCCCAGCCACTGATGGCTTCTGCCACGGCCTCCGCCGTGGCGTGCGCGTCTTGGAACCCCCCGGGACCCGTGCAGGCATTCGCACCGCCGGAGTTGAGGATCACGGCCCGCAGCCTGCCCGTGGACAAGACCTGCCGGCTCCACAACACCGGCGCGGCCTTGACCTTGTTCTCCGTGAACACACCAGCCGCCTCGTACTCGGGGCCCTCGTTGAACACCAGAGCCAGATCTTCCTTGCCGCTGGCCTTGATACCGGCAGCGATGCCCGCAGCCCGGAAACCTGAGGATGCCGTGACGCCCTGCAATCGGGTCATCCGGTGCCCGCCGGCCACCTCTCGCCAATTCTCTGGCGCGGCAACCGAATCGGGCTCGATGCCGTTGACAGTCGTATCACCGTTGCTCATGGCGCCACACCCACAGTGCTCAGACCCTGTGTTTCGTCCCAGCCCAGAGCCAGGTTCATGGATTGGACCGCGCCTCCGCCGGTGCCTTTGGTGAGATTGTCGATCGCAGCGACGGCGACCAGGGTGCCCGCACGTTCGTCGACGGCCACGCTGAGTTGCACGGCGTTCGACCCCATCACCGACCCCGTGGCCGGCAGCCGTCCTTCGGGCAACAACGCAACAAAAGGCTCATCCGCATATGCCTTCTCGTACACGGCACGCGCCTCGGCGGTGGTCGCGGACGACGGAGCTGTGCACGTCGCGAGAATGCCTCGGGTCATCGGCACCAGGATCGGAGTGAAGGAGACGCTGACCGGTGAGTTCCCCACGGCAGACAGGTTCTGGATGATCTCGGGGGTGTGCCTGTGTGATCCGCCGACGCCGTAGGCACGAGCAGAACCGATCACCTCCGAACCCAGCAGATCGACCCGTGGCGAACGGCCGGCGCCCGAGGCGCCGGTCACCGCGACGATCGTCAGTTGCGGACCGACGATTCCTGCCGCGACAGCAGGTAGTAACGCGAGTGTGCTCACTGTCGGATAGCAACCCGGCACTGCAATTCGAGAGGCACCGGACAAGATCTCGCGGTTCCCGGGAAGCTCGGGAAGGCCGTAGGGCCAACTGCCGGCATGATTTCCGCCGTAGTACTTGTCCCACTCCGCCGAGTCCTGCAAGCGGAAGTCGGCACCGCAGTCGATCACCAGGGTGCTGGGCGGCAACGCGTCGGCGACCGGCCCCGACGTACCGTGCGGGAGCGCCAGGAACACCACGTCGTGCCCGGTCAGCGCTTCGGTGGTGGTCTCGCCGAGTTCGCGGTCCGCCAGCGGCAAAAGGTGGGGATGATGGGCACCCAGCAGCGACCCCGCGTTCGAACCAGCGGTGAGTGAACCGATTCGCATCTCTCCCGAGGTGTACTTGGGATGGCCGAGCAACAGGCGAAGAATTTCCCCGCCTGCGTACCCGCTGGCTCCGGCGACAGCCACTGACACAGTCATGTGATTCATTATGCACGTTGCCGCAAGTTAATTCATCTACCCCACCATTGACGGCTGCGTTCATACGGTTTATTTTTTCATCAGGCAATGAATTCAACACGAGATGAATTGAGACCGCCATGGCACAGCCAGACTCCACCACCTACCCGCAACCCGCCGTCCGAATCGACAACCTGGTCGTGAGGCGCGGTAGCGCTCGTGCACTGAACGGCGTGACGCTGTCGGTACCCCGCGGATCGATCACCGGTCTGCTCGGACCATCGGGGTGCGGCAAGACCACGCTCATGCGTTCAGTGGTGGGCACTCAACGCATCACGTCCGGCTCCATCAGCGTGCTGGACCGTCCGGCCGGGGCAAAAGAACTCCGCGGACGCGTCGGCTACGTGACGCAGGCTCCCTCGGTCTACACGGATCTCACCGTCGAAGAGAACGTCCGTTACTTCGCCGACCTCTATCGTCGTCGCGACCTGATCAACGACTCGATTCGCGCCGTCGGTCTCGACGATTTCCGTGGTCGCCGAACTGCCCAGTTGTCAGGAGGTCAGCGCAGCCGGGTGTCGATTGCGTGCGCCCTCGTCGGTAGTCCCGAGATCTTGATCCTCGACGAACCGACCGTGGGGCTCGACCCGGTTCTGCGGTCGGAGTTGTGGGTGCGTTTCCGTGCACTGGCCGACACCGGGACCACCCTGCTCGTGTCCAGTCACGTGATGGACGAGGCAGACCATTGTGACGCCCTCGTGCTGATGCGCGAAGGAGGAGTCATCGCAGAACTCACACCGGACGAATTACGCGCGCGGACACATCAGACCAACCTCGAACAAGCCTTCCTCGCCCTGATCACCGAACGGACTGCATCATGAATGCCACCATCGCCCTCTCGACCACCGGCCGAGTTCTGCGGCAACTCAAGGCCGACCCACGAACGATCGCCATGATCCTGCTCATCCCGGTGATCCTGATGACGTTGCTGTACTTCATGTTCGAGAACCAGGTCGGTCCTCCCGGTGGACCCGAGCCGTTCGATCGGATCGCGCTCGTTCTGCTCGGAGTGCTCCCATTCGCCATCATGTTCTTGATCACCTCGATCGCGATGTTGCGCGAGAGATCGTCCGGCACGTTGGAACGGCTGCTCACCACCCCCATGAGCAAGGCGGACCTGCTGGTCGGCTACGCCGCCGCGTTCTCCACGGCCGCGATGGCCCAAGCAGCACTTGCGTGTGTCGTGTCGTTCTGGATTCTCGGACTGCAGACGGCCGGAAGCATCGGTTGGGTTCTCGTGATCGCGATCCTGGACGCCATCCTCGGCGTCGGTCTCGGATTGTTGTGCAGCGCTTTTGCCCAGACCGAATTCCAGGCCGTCCAGTTCTTGCCGGTGGTGGTCATCCCCCAGTTGTTCCTGTGTGGACTCTTCGTCCCGCGAGCCGATCTGCCGCGGTGGCTCGAGATGATCAGCAATGTGATGCCGCTGAGCTACGCCGTGGAAGCGCTCGATCAAGTGGGTAAGTACGCCGAACCGACCGGCACGATGTGGCGGGACCTGCTGGTTGTACTGCTGTGCACCATCGCGGCACTGGCGTTGGCCGCCGCCTCGCTGCGGCGACGGACCGAGTGATGGACCGGCTCGTCCGGCTTCGCCGACACCTTGAGATGATGCCGGGGTGAGCGCACCGAGACGATCAGGACGGCGCCCAGGTGAACCTGACACCAAGGGACAGATCTTGACGTCGGCCCGCGCACTCTTCGCTCGTGACGGACTCGACCGCACATCCGTTCGTGCGGTCGCCGCGGATGCGGGAGTGGATCCTGCACTTGTGCACCACTATTTCGGCACCAAACACAAGCTGTTTTTGGCCGCGATCGAATTGCCCATCGATCCGCTCGACGTGGTGGGGCCCCTACGCGAGATCCCGATTGACGAACTGGGTCCCACTCTCGTACGAACGGTGGTGGGGGTATGGGACGGCGAACTGCAAGAAGCCGGAATCGCGTTGCTGCGCACGGTGATCAGCGGACCCGACCCCACGCTGATCCGAACCATGGTGCTCGAGGTGGTGCTCGCAGAGATCACCGAACGCGCCGACAATCCCGCCGGCACAGGGCGACTGCGGGCCAACCTCGTGGGCAGTGCGGTACTCGGCATGATCATGACGCGGTACCTGCTGCGTTTTGAACCCCTCGCTTCGCTGCCGGCCGACGACGTGGTCGCCAATCTCGGACCCACGATCCAGCGGTACCTCACCGGCCCGATCAGTCCGTAGACCATCGGGGCATCACCGATCTCGTGTTGGTGCCAGCACGCCATTCGAGCAGCCGGCCGCTCGGCGGCGCCCGGTCGATCAGCTCCGCATCTGTGCACCGACAGTCGCCGTCGCCTGTGCGAGCGCGGCGTCGCGGGCTGCAGTGGCCTCGTCTTCGGTGAGGGTGCGGTCGGATGCCCGGAAGCGCAGGGAGAAGGTCAACGATTTGCGGCCGTCCCCCACCTGCTCACCGGTGAACACATCGAACAGTGCAATGCTCTCGAGCAGCTCACCGGCTCCGGCGGCCAGCGCGGCCTGCACATCGGCGGCCGCGACATCGACGTCGACGACCACTGCGAGGTCTTGCAGCACGGGAGGATACGGCGAGATGCGCGGCGACACCAGACGCTCGCTGAGCGGTACGGCGTCGATGTTGATCTCGAGCGCCAAGGACCGTGCCGGAAGGTGCATCTTCTCGAGCACCGCCGGATGTAGTTCACCCGCCCAGCCGACCACGGAGTCATCGACCAGAACCTCGGCGCAGCGGCCCGGATGCCAGGGCACCTCGGAACCCGAGCGCAGCGTCAGCTCGACACCGGCAGCCTGGCCGATGATGCGTACGGCATCGAAGACGTCGGTGGGGTCGGCCTGACGTCCCTTGCCCCACGGCCCTGCCGGCTCTCGCAGACCAGTCAGAACGGCGGCGACATGCAGCGGCTGCGCGGGCAACGAACCGATCAGCTCGGCCACCTCGTCATCGCTGGGTCGACGATCAACCGGCAACGCCGGCACCGGGTGCACGCCGGCACCGGCCAGCACCACCTGACCGATTGCGAACATCGACAGATCACGTTGTCCCCGAGCAAGATTGCGCCCGACCATCTCCAACAGTCCGGGCAGTAGGGTGGAGTTCAACTCCGGACGGTCGGCTTCCAGCGGGTTGAGCACCTTGACGGTGTTGCGGCGCGGATCGTCGGCCGGGAGGTTCCACACGTCGAACACATCGGCAGGCATGAACGGGTAAGGCAGCACCTCGACATAGCCCGACAACGCAAGGCTGCGTCCGATGCTGCGTCGACGGCGCTGGGCCGGGGTCAGGCCGGTGCCTCCGGGAGCCGTCGGAACGGCCACCGGGATGTTCTCGTAGCCCTCGAGGCGTAGGACCTCTTCCACGAGATCGGCGCTCTGGCGTAGATCGGGACGCCAACTCGGCGGGACCACAGTGAGGTTGTCGCCGGACGCGGCGACCTCACAGCCGACTTGCTCGAGGCGGCGCACCGCGGTGCCATCGGGATAGGCGATACCCGCGGTGGCCGAAGGCGCTGACAACGCCATCGTGACAGGAGTCTGCGGAGCCACATCACCGACATCTGTGTAGACGGGATCAATTGTGCCACCGCAGATCTCGGTGAGCAGCTGGGCAGCCCGGAGCAACGCGACATCGGTGATACGAGGGTCGACCACCCGCTCGAATCGCTTGCTCGCCTCACTGGTGAGGCGGTGCCGTTTTGCCGTCCGAAAGACCGCAACCGGGTCGAAGGTAGCGGCTTCGAGCAGCACGTCGCTGCTTTCGAGGTTTATCTCGGTGGACGCCCCGCCCATCACACCCGCCAACGCGACGGGACCCGACTCGTCGGTGATCACAACGTCTTCGGGGTCGAGAACGCGGACGGCATCGTCGAGCGTGGTCAGCTTTTCTCCGGCGAGTGCGCGGCGCACCACGATCTCGCCCGACAGTTTCGCGGCGTCGAAAGCGTGCAGCGGTTGGCCCAGTTCGAGCATCACGTAGTTGGTGATGTCGACAGCGGCCGAGATCGGACGCACACCGGCCAACATCAGCCGTTTGACGAGCCACCACGGCGACGGAGCTGTCGGGTCGATGCCACGGACGACAGCTGCGCTGTACCGCGTGGCCCCCGACGCCTGGTCGATACGCACGGGCCAGCCGGAATCACCTGCGCTCGTGGACAGGTCGGGTGTATCCGCGGGATCGGTGAACTCCAGATCGAAGCTGCAGGCGAGCTCCCGGGACAACCCCCGGACCGAGAACGCGTAGCCGCGGTCGGGAGTCACATTGACGTCGATGACGGTGTCGTCCAGGCCCAGGACCACGCGGGCGTCAGACCCCGGGGCGGCGATGTTCGGGGGCAACACCAGAATCCCGCTGTGATCGTTGCCGATGCCCATCTCCGACACCGAGCAGATCATCCCGTCGGACACTCTGCCGTAGGTCTTGCGTGCCGCGATGGCGAAGTCGCCTGGCAAGACGCTGCCCGGCAGAGCCGCGACGATCAGGTCACCCTCGGCGAAATTCTGTGCACCACAGACGATCCCGCGATCAGCGGCTTCACCGACGTCGACCTGGCAGTACCGGATCGGTTTCTTGAACTCGGTGAGCTGCTCGATGTGGTTGACCCGGCCGACCACCAGCGGACCGGTGATCACGGGCAACGAGCGGATCTCTTCGATCTCGAAGCCGACCCGCACGAAGCCTTCATCGATCTGGGCAGACGATGCGCTCCATCCGGGCGCGCCACGTTGCAGGACTTCGGTCAGCCACGACTGCGCTACTTGCACTGGAACTCAGCTCTTTCGTTCGGAAGGAAATCAGGCGCCGGGGCCGAAGGGCACCGTGAATCGGATGTCACCCTCGACCATGTCGCGCATGTCGGGCAGGTCGTTGCGGAACTGCAGCGTGCGTTCGAGACCCATGCCGAAAGCGAATCCCGAATAGACGTCTGGGTCGATTCCGCTGGCGCGCAACACATTAGGGTTGACCATGCCACAGCCACCCCACTCCACCCAGCCTGCGCCGCCTTTCTTACCGGTGAACCAGACATCCACCTCGGCCGACGGCTCGGTGAACGGGAAGTAGCTGGGCCGCATCCGGGTCACGGTCTCGGGTCCGAACAGCGCCTTCGCGAAAAGGTCGAGCGTGCCGCGTAGATGCGCCATGGTCAGCCCCTTGTCCACGGCCAGACCCTCGACCTGGTGAAACACCGGGGTATGGGTGCTGTCGAGTTCGTCGGTGCGGAATGTGCGGCCCGGGCAGGCGACGTAAATCGGGAGGTCACGCGAGAGCATCGCGCGGACCTGGACGGGTGAGGTGTGTGTGCGCAGCACCTGCCGCGAATCGGGTGGAGCGATGTAGAAGGTGTCCTGCATCGAACGCGCCGGGTGGTCGGGCAGGAAGTTCAGCGCATCGAAGTTGAAGTGCTCGGTCTCGACCTCGGGTCCCTCGGCGATCTCCCAGCCCATCCCGACGAACACGTCGGCGACCTGATCGGCGATCACCGTGATCGGGTGCCGCGCTCCCGACGGACGACGCGCACTGGGCAAGGTGACATCGATGGTCTCGGCGACCAGGACGGCCGCGTCGCGTTCGGCGGTCAAGACCGCCAATCGCTCCTCGTACGCGCGCTGGACCTGGCCACGGGCGATGTTGACTCGCTTCCCCGCTTCGGCCTTCTGCTCTTTGGGCAGCGCGCCGAGCTCACGGCGGGCCAGAGCGATCGCCGACTTGTCCCCCATGTGTTCGGTCTTCGCGACCGCGAGCGCGGGCAGGTCGACCGCGTCGGAGAACGCTGCCACAGCGGCGTCCACTGCGGTCGCGAGTGACTTGTCCGCCTCGCTGATTGGGATCGACTCGTCGGCCACGGCTGCGGTAACTCCTGCTCGTCAGATGTTGGAGAGAAAGGTTCAGGGGGTCGGGCTGGACCCCGTACGAGGTTAGTCGACACCCGAATGCGCATCGGCGCTGGCATACAGGCAGATCGCGGCCGCAGCAGCCAAGTTGAGGCTCTCGGCCCGGCCCCTGATCGGGATCGAGATGCGATGGTCGGCGCGGCCGAGGATGTCCTCGGACAGACCGTGCGCCTCATTGCCAAAGAGCCACGCAGTGGGACCCGACAACACGTGGCCGGCCTCGGGCAGACTCAGCTCGGCATTCCCGGATGTTGCGCAGATCGCGACCCCGGCGGCACGCAGTTCTGCCAGGACCGCATCGATGTCACGCTCACGAGCGATGGGGATATGGAAAACGCTTCCGGCGGTGGAACGCACACACTTCCCGTTGTGGGGGTCCACACTGTCACCTGCCAGCACCACGGCGTCGGCGCCCATTGCATCTGCAGTTCGGATGAGCGTGCCGGCATTGCCGGGGTCGGTCATCTCGACGGGCACCGCAAGCAGGCGAGGCGAGGTCCCCAGTACGTCGGCGAGGGGTACGTCGACGAGGTCGGCAATCACGAACAGACCAGTGCTGGTGACCGTGTCGGCGAGCTTGGACGCGGCGCCCTCGGTGATCGCGCAGACCTCTATGCCCGAGCGCTGAGCGTCGTCGATCAGGTCAGCGTGCCGGAGCTGCGCGTCGTCCGTCGCGAGCAGGACTCGGGCGCGACGACTCTGCAGTGCAGCCGCCACCGAGTTCGCGCCCTCGGCCAGAAAAGCGGCCGCTTTGCGTCGGCCGGCGGATCGGTGCAGTTTGGCGTACGAAACAATCCGCGCCGAACGTTCGGTGAGAACGTCCGGCGCGGACATGTTGTTGGCGGGCTCGATCAGGCGGCCGGCGCGTTGACGTCCGACGGCAGCGCCTTCTTGGCGACAGCAACCAGACCGGTGAAGGCCTCGGGATCGCTGACGGCGATCTCGGCGAGGATCTTCCGGTCGACCTCGACCCCAGCGATCTTCAGACCCTGGATGAAGCGGTTGTAGGTGATGTCGTTGGCCCGAGCTGCGGCGTTGATCCGCGAGATCCAGAGCTTGCGGAACTCGCCCTTGCGTGCCCGGCGGTCCCGGTACGCGTAGGTGAGCGAATGCAGCTGCTGCTCTTTGGCCTTGCGGTAGAGCCGCGAACGCTGTCCGCGGTAGCCCTTGGAAGCCTCCAGGGTTGTACGACGCTTCTTCTGGGCGTTTACCGCCCTTTTTACGCGTGCCATCGTTGATTTACCTCTTAGTAGTGCGGCTGCCGGGAACCGGCCAGCGGGTGGTCTGTGGGGAGCGTCAGATCTTCAGCAGGCGCTTGATGCGGGGAGCATCGTTCTCGGAGACGACGACGGTGCCGTCGAGACGACGCGTGCGCTTGGTGGGCTTATGCTCCATCAAGTGGCGACGGTTTGCGCGCTGGCGGACGATCTTGCCACTGCCGGTCACCTTGAATCGCTTCGCGGTTCCCTTGTGGGTCTTTGTCTTGGGCATGGCTATGCCTTTCTTCTCGGTCAGCCTGGGAGACGGTCAGCCTTCAGGGTTTGCGGCCGGAGCCGGTCCTGAATCTGCCGCAGGCTTACTGGGTGCACTCTGCGCTGGTTGCGCTTTCGGTGCCTGAGCTTGTGCTTGAGCTTGTGCTTTGGTCTTGGCGCCCTTGTGCGGGGCCAGAACCATCGTCATGTTGCGGCCATCCTGCTTGGCGGAGGTCTCGACGAACCCGTACTCGCCGACGTCGTTGCCCAAGCGCTGCAGCAATCGGTAACCGAGCTCGGGTCGCGACTGCTCGCGTCCGCGGAACATGATCGTCACCTTGACCTTGGACCCGGCTTCGAGGAAGCGGATGACGTGACCTTTTTTGGTCTCGTAATCGTGGTCGTCGATCTTGGGGCGGAGCTTCTGCTCCTTGATGACGGTCATCTGCTGGTTGCGACGCGATTCGCGCTGCTTCTGTGCCGCCTCGTATTTGAACTTGCCGTAGTCCATGATCTTGCAGACCGGCGGGCGCGCGTTCGGGGCCACCTCGACCAGATCAAGATCGGCCTCGATAGCCAAGCGCAGGGCATCTTCCACGCGGACGATGCCGACCTGCTCCGAGTTCGGTCCGACCAAACGGACCTCGGGAACTCGGATGCGCTCATTGATACGAGTCTCAGTGCTGATGGGGCCTCCTCATTTGTGTCCGCGTACGTAGGTGGTTCCTCGTGGCAGACGTTTTCTGTCGGGTTGGACCGCGGGAGCAACTGGTGAAGACAGATCCTCAGCGAAAAGGCCCCGGCTCGATGAATGTTCATCGACGGGGCCCACACCGACCGGTTCATGTCACCTATCGCATCCCAGCGATCACAGCCTCCAACTCAGAGGCCACCGGAAATATTCCGCTGACGCGGATACCTCCGGCGACAAAACCGGACCGTTCAACTGTGCGGGCTTCTTGCGAAGACACCGACGTCAAGCGGTGGGAGTGTGAACTCCACTTGCAACCCCGGCGTACGCCAGGGCGGTCGTAGGTGAAAGTCTAACAGTCATGACGGAAAACGTGAATTCCGAGCCCGAGGTGCGCGACCTGGCCGAGGTTCCGGCCATCGAGGTGATCACGCGTGCTGCGGTGATGTTGATGAGTGCGGCGGCGGAAAAGCTCGGGTTGTCCGAGAGCGACCCGACCACCAGTCCGCACTTCGACCTCGACGAGGCGCGGAAACTGATCGGTGCACTGGCCGGACTCGTACAGTCGTCGGTTGCCGACCTCGGCATCCACGCCGCTCCCCTGCGCGACGGCCTCAAGAGTCTGCAGCTCGCCTTCCGCGAGGCCAGTGCGCATCCCGATGAACCGGGGAAGGGCCCGGGCGAGAAGCAGACCGGCCCCGTCACCGACTAGCCCGAAGTGTGCCCCAGTGGCGAGGTGACCTGGAGTTCACCGCCATGGGGGCGCACTTTCGGGTTCGGCGGGTCAGTGGGTGACGGCTCCGACGGACGCCGAACGGACCAGCTTGGCGTACTTGGAGAGCACACCCCGCTGGTACTTGTGGTCGAGAGGCTGCCAGTCCTGTTTGCGTGACTCCAGCTCGTCGTCGTCGACGAGGAGATCCAATGTCCGCGCAGCGATGTCCACGCGAATGCGGTCGCCGTCGCGGATGAAGGCCACCGGTCCCCCGTCTGATGCCTCGGGCGCAAGGTGCCCGATGCACAGGCCGGTGGTTCCGCCGGAGAAACGGCCGTCGGTCAGCAGCAACACGTCTTTGCCGAGACCGGCCCCTTTTATGGCGCCGGTGATCGCGAGCATCTCGCGCATACCCGGTCCGCCCTTCGGGCCTTCATACCGGATGACCACAACGTCACCGGCTTTGATGACGCCATCCGCGAGAGCGGCCAGCGCGCCCTGCTCGCGCTCGAACACTCGCGCCGGACCCTCGAAGGTGTCGGCGTCGAATCCCGCGGACTTCACCACCGCGCCTTCGGGGGCCAGCGAGCCGTGGAGCACGGTGATCCCGCCGGTCTTGTGGATGGGGTTGCTCAGCGTGCGGATGACGTCGCCGTCCAGTGGAGCGATGTCCATCGCAGCGAGGTTCTCCGACAACGTCTTTCCGGTGACGGTCAGTGCATCCCCGTTGAGGAGGCCGGCGTCGAGCAGAGCCTTCATGACCACCGGGATACCGCCATGACGGTCGAAGTCGTTCATCACGAACCGGCCGAATGGTTTGAGGTCACCCAGGTGGGGGGTGCGGTCGCCGATGCGGTTGAAGTCGTCGAGATCGAGATCGACATCCGCTTCACTGGCGATGGCCAACAGGTGCAGGACGGCATTGGTGGAACCGCCGAGGGCCATGGTGACCGTGATGGCGTTCTCCAGTGCGGGCTTGGTGATGATGTCGCGGGCGGTGATGCCGAGACGGATCAGGTTGACCACGGCCTCGCCGGAGCGGTGCGCGAAGGCATCACGCCTGCGGTCCGCTGCGGGCGGTGACGCCGATCCCGGGAGGCTCATACCCATCGCCTCGGCGATCGACGCCATCGTGTTCGCGGTGTACATACCTCCGCAGGCACCCTCACCGGGACAGATGGCGCGCTCGATACGGCCGAGATCGTCCTCGGACATTTTTCCGGCCCGACATGCCCCGACGGCCTCGAAGGCGTCGATCAGTGTGACGTCACGTTCGCTGCCGTCGCTGAGTTTGACCCAGCCAGGCGCGATGGTGCCGGCATAGAGGAATACCGATGCGAGGTCGAGGCGGGCCGCGGCCATCATCATCCCGGGCAAAGATTTGTCACACCCGGCGAGCAGGACCGACCCGTCGAGCCGTTCGGCCTGCATCACGGTTTCCACCGAATCGGCGATCACTTCACGCGACACCAGCGAGAAGTGCATGCCTTCGTGTCCCATGGAGATCCCGTCCGACACCGAGATGGTGCCGAACTGCAGTGGGTAACCACCGCCGGCGTGCACGCCCTCCTTGGCCGCCTGCGCAAGCCGATCGAGCGAGAGGTTGCACGGGGTGATCTCGTTCCACGAGCTCCCGATGCCGATCTGGGCCTTACCCCAGTCCTCGTCGCCCATTCCGACCGCCCGCAACATCCCGCGGCTGGGTGCCGCCGAGATCCCGTCGGTGACGGTGCGACTACGCGGCTTCATGTCAACCATGGTGCTGACTCCTACTCGGTGGATGGAACAGCCGGTCGGCCGCGATCAACTCGCTGCGACCTCTTGCTTACGACCAGTCTGCTTCGCCGCAGCTTTGCGTGCGGGCGTTTTGCGCTTGGGTTTGGCTGGGACGGACACGACCGTCTGCGGTTTGAGCATCTCCGCGAGGAACTTCCCGGTGTGGCTCTCCGGCACGGCTGCGACATCTTCGGGCGTACCTTCCGCCACGACCGTGCCGCCACCGGAACCACCTTCCGGTCCCATGTCGATGACCCAGTCCGCGGTCTTGATGACGTCCAGATTGTGCTCGATGACGATCACGGAGTTGCCCTTGTCGACGAGCCCGTTGATCACCTTGAGCAGCTTGCGGATGTCCTCGAAGTGCAGGCCGGTGGTCGGCTCGTCCAGCACGTAGGCCGTGCGTCCGGTCGACCGCTTCTGGAGCTCGGCGGCCAGCTTCACACGCTGCGCCTCGCCACCGGACAGTGTCGGCGCCGGCTGTCCGAGTCGGACGTAGCCCAAGCCGACGTCGTTCAGGGTCTTGAGGTATCGGTGGATCGAGGTGATGGCCTCGAAGAAATCCACGGCCTCCTCGATCGGCATGTCCAAGACCTCGGAGATGGTCTTGCCCTTGTAGTGGACTTCCAGCGTTTCGCGGTTGTACCGCGCACCGTGGCACACCTCGCAGGGGACGTACACGTCGGGCAGGAAGTTCATCTCGATCTTGATGGTGCCCTCGCCGGTACACGCCTCACAGCGACCGCCCTTGACGTTGAACGAGAATCGTCCCGGTTGGTAGCCACGGACCTTCGCCTCCGTGGTCGCGGCGAAGAGCGTACGGATCTTGTCGAACACACCGGTGTAGGTGGCCGGGTTCGACCGCGGGGTCCGACCGATCGGCGACTGGTCGACACGCACCAGCTTGTCGAGATTGTCCATGCCGTTGATCCGCGTGTGCCTGCCCGGTACCTGGCGCGCACCGTTGAGCTTGTTGGCCATCACCGTGGCCAGGATGTCGTTGACGAGCGTGGACTTGCCCGAACCCGAGACGCCGGTGACCGCGGTGAGCACACCGAGCGGGAACACCACGTCGATGTTGTCCAAGTTGTGCTCGCGTGCGCCGACAACGGTCAGCTGTCGCTTGCGGTCGATCGGACGCCGGATCTCGGGAACCTCGAGGAACTCGCGACCGGAGAGATATGCACCGGTCAGGGACTCGGTGTTGGTCAGCAGATCCTTGTAGCTGCCGCTGTGCACCACACGCCCACCGTGCTCGCCGGCATACGGTCCGATGTCGACGATCCAGTCGGCCGACCGGATGGTGTCTTCGTCGTGCTCGACGACGATGAGGGTGTTGCCCAGGTTGCGCAGCCGGGTGAGGGTGTCGATGAGACGGCGGTTGTCGCGCTGGTGGAGGCCGATCGATGGTTCGTCGAGCACGTACAGCACGCCGGCCAGACCGGAACCGATCTGTGTGGCGAGGCGGATGCGCTGCGCCTCGCCGCCGGAGAGCGATCCCGCGGCCCGCGACAACGACAGGTACTCGAGACCGACGTCCAGCAGGAACGTGATGCGGGATTGCACCTCTTTGAGGACGCGCCCGGCGATGGCCTGCTCGCGCGAGCCCAGCTTGAGATCGGACAGGTAGTCGGCGCACTCGGCGACGGACAGCGCACACACGTCCGCGATCGACTTCTCACCGAAACGCTGGTGGTCGAGGGTGACGGCGAGGATTTCGGGGCGCAGGCGGGCACCTCCGCACTCGGGGCAGGGGATGTCACGCATGTATCCCTCGTACCGGTCCTTCATCTGCTCGGACTCGGTCTGTTCCATGCGTCGGTGCAGGAACGACATCACACCTTCGAACTCGGTGTAGTACGAGCGCGTACGGCCGTAACGGTTGCGGAAACGGACGTGCACCTGGTGGTCGCTGCCGTTCAGGATCGCCTTACGCGCCTTCAGTGGGAGCTTCTTCCACGGCGTCTTGGTGTCGAATCCCATCTCGTCGCCGAGGCCTGAGAGCAACCGGAGGAAATAGTCCGCGTTGTGGCCGCCCGACCACGGCGCGATCGCACCGTCGGCAAGCGACAGGTCCGGGTCGGGCACGACGAGTTCCTCGTCCACCTCTTTGCGGATGCCGAGCCCGTCGCACTCCGGGCACGCACCGTACGGCGAGTTGAACGAAAAGGACCGCGGCTCGAGGTCGTCGATCGCGATCGGGTGGCCGTTGGGGCAGGCCATCCGCTCGGAGAAACGCCGTTCGCGGTGAGGGTCGTTTTCCTCCAGATCGACGAAGTCGAGCACCACCACACCGTCGGCCAGGCCCAGGGCGGTCTCGACCGAGTCGGTGAGTCGCTGTTTGGCCGAGGACTTGACGGACAACCGGTCCACCACGACCTCGATGTCATGCTTTTCTTGCTTCTTGAGCTTCGGCGGATCGGTGAGCGGGTACACGACACCATCGATCCGGGCACGCGAAAAGCCTTGTGTCTGAAGGGTGCCGAACAGGTCGACGAATTCACCCTTGCGGGTGCGGACCACCGGCGCCAGCACCTGAAAACGGATGCCCTGTTCCATCTCGAGCACCTGGTCGACGATTTGCTGAGGGGTCTGCTTCTCGATGGCCGAACCGCACTCGGGGCAGTGGGCCTTGCCCGCACGTGCGTAGAGCAGACGGAGGTAGTCGTAGACCTCGGTGATGGTGCCGACGGTGGAACGCGGGTTCCGGTTGGTCGACTTCTGGTCGATCGAGACCGCGGGTGACAGCCCCTCGATGAAGTCGACGTCGGGCTTGTCCATCTGACCGAGGAACTGGCGCGCGTATGCCGACAACGACTCGACGTAGCGACGCTGCCCCTCGGCGAAGATCGTGTCGAACGCGAGGCTCGATTTTCCCGAGCCGGACAGACCCGTGAAGACGATCAAGCTGTCACGCGGGAGGTCGACGTCGATGCCGCGCAGGTTGTGTTCGCGGGCTCCGCGCACGATGAGGCGATCAGCCACAGTGGTCCTTTTCGGTGTCGAATCTGGGGTACCGACCGCATGCAGGTCGGAAGGTCGGTGTCAGCCAGGGGCGTACCCGGCAATGCTAGAGGCACCCACTGACAAGATACCGGTCCCAGCAAATCGCACCCCGGCCGAGCCGACTCTCAACCACATATTTCACCCGTCTGATCAGCACTTATCGTGGACGTGCCGGTTCGGTGGCACCGCCGGTTGTGTGTTGGCACCCGCCGGCCTTTCGATACCCAGGGACAGCAGCGCGGCGCCGACGCAGAGGCCGGACGCGACGTAGAACGCCATGTCGTAGCTGCCGTGCTGGTCGCGCAGATGACCCGCGCCGAACGCCGCCACCGCAGCCCCGAGTTGATGCGCGGCGAACACCCAGCCGAACACCACCGGTGTGCGGTCCGCGAAGTGGGTTCGACACAGCGCAATGGTGGGCGGGACCGTCGCGACCCAGTCCAGACCGTAGAAGATGATGAACACCCATGTGCTGGGTTCGGCATGCGGAGACAGCAGCACGGGCAGGGCGAGCAGTGACACTCCCCTTCCCACGTAGTAGACGGCAAGCAGGATCCGTGGGTCGACACGATCGGTGAGCCAGCCGGAGAAGATCGTGCCCGCGACGTCGAACACCCCGATGGTGGCGAGCAGACCGGCAGCGACCGTTGTCGGCATGCCGTGGTCGTGCGCAGCGGGGATGAAGTGGGTGCCGATCAGTCCGTTGGTCGTCGCCCCACAGATTGCGAAACTCGCCGCGAGCAACCAGAACACCCTCGTACGCGCACCGATCACCAGCCCGTCCAACGCAGTGCGAAAACTGCCCGTGTGCGCGGCGGGTGGTTGCGACAGCTGCTGCTCGATCGGCGCACCGTATGCACTGATCCCTTTGTCACTCGGATGGTTTCGCATGAAGACCACGATCAGCGGAACCACCGCCATGGCAGCTGCCGCGACGATGAGGGCCGCCCACCGCCACCCGTATCGAGTGGTGACCAGAGCCACCAGCGGGAGGAAGATCAGCTGCCCTGTGGCGCTCGCAGCGGTCAGGACCCCGGTCACCAATCCGCGGCGTTCGACGAACCAGCGGGTGGCGACAGTGGCCACGAACCCCATGGAGATCGACCCGGTGCCGATGCCCACCAGAACGCCCCAGAGCAGCAGCAGCTGCCACCCGGCAGTCATGAAGACGCTGAGAGCCGTGCCCAGTGCGATCAGGGTGAGTGCGCCGGCGAGGATCGGACGCACCCCGAAACGGTCCATCAACGCCGCCGAGAACGGCGCGGTGAGACCGAACAATGTCATGTTGATCGACATCGCCAGACCCACCGTGCCGTGCGACCAGCCGAACTCCTCGTGCAACGGGTCCATCATCACGCTGGGAACCGACCGGAAACCGGCCGCTGCGAGCAGAGCGACGAAGCTGACGGCCGCCACGATCCACGCCCAGTGCAGACGGGGTGCGGATCGGACGCGCGGGGTCTCGGCGATGCTCACCGGACAACTCTCGCTGTCGCCGATCGTCGCCGCCATTGGCATAGATGACAACATCTGTAAAAATCCCGCCATGACTTCTCGCATCCCGACCCCTCATCGAATCGCGGTGCTGATGCTCGAGCCGGTGATCGGGTTCGATGCGACGATTCCGCCGATGGTGTTCGAGCAGGCCGCCGACGATGCGGGAAATCCCCTGTACGAGGTCGAGTTGATCGGCCTGTCGACCGGGCCCGTGCGGACCCTGTCCGGGTTCGAGATGGTGCCCACCCGTGGTCCTGAGGCTCTCGACTCGGCGGACACGGTCGTGATCCCCGGCACCAGGATGCAAGAGGTGCGATTCGACGGCACCTGTCCTGCCGAACTGCGTCAAGCACTCGAGCGCGTACGAACGGGCACCCGAATGGTGTCGATCTGTACCGGCGCCTTCGCGCTCGCGGCAGCGGGGGTTCTCGACGACCGACCGGCGACCACCCACTGGGACAAGGCCGACGACCTGCGCCGGCTCTACCCGGCGGTGCACCTCGACGAGGACGTTCTGTTCGTCGACGACGGGGACGTTCTCACCTCGGCGGGCCTGGCCGCAGGAATCGACCTCTGCCTGCACATGATTCGCCGCGACCATGGTGCGCGGGTGGCGAACCGGGTGGCCAAGTACTGCGTGGTGCCACCATGGCGCGATGGCGGCCAGGCCCAGTACATCGACGCTGCAGTACCTGAGGTCGGCGACGCTTCCACGTCGGCGGTACGGGAGTGGGCTCGCCACAACCTGACCGAGCCACTCACCGTCGCCCAGCTCGCCCGGCAGGCCAACATGAGTGTGCGTACCTTCAACCGCCGATTCCGCGAGGAAACCGGTGACACGCCTGCGGTGTGGGTCCGTAAACAGCGTGTGCACCGCGCCCGCGAATTACTCGAGTCCCGCGACCTTCCGGTTGACGAGGTGGCCAGACTGTCGGGCCTGGCCAACGGGGCCAATCTCCGCCATCATCTTCGCCATCACCTGGGCACGTCCCCGTCTCGCTATCGCAGAACCTTCCAGGGCCCGTAACCAGTAAGGTGATCAGCCATGAGCGCAGCGGCCCCGATCTCCGATACATACACCGGCGACTTCAGCGAATCCGAAGTCCCTCAACGCAAGTCGACTCCTCGGGCAACCATCGTCAAATTGTCGGTCGGCCCGATGGACAACAACGTCTACGTCATCACCTGCAAGCAGACCGGCAAGGCGCTGCTGATCGATGCGGCAAACGACGCGGACACGCTGATCGAGCTGATCAACGATCACGGCAACATCGAGCTCATCTTCACCACCCATTGGCACCCGGACCATTGGATCGCACTCGAAGAGGTGGTCGAGGCAACGGGCCTCCCCACCGCCGCAGGCCGCATCGATGCCGAGCCGATTCAGGTGAAGACAGACCGGCTGATCGACGAGGGCGACGTGATCGAGGTCGGCGACCTCCGCCTTGAGGCCATCCATCTCAAGGGCCACACGGATGGCTCCATCGCTTTGGCACTCCAAGACGACGTCACGCACCTGTTCACCGGCGATTCGCTCTTTCCGGGCGGGGTGGGTAAAACCCACCGGGACGGCGACTTCGAGATCTTGCTGAACGATGTGACGACCAAATTGTTCGACCGATTTGACGACGACGCGGTGGTCTACCCCGGACACGGCCTCGACACCACCCTCGGAGCCGAGCGGCCTCATCTCGACGAGTGGCGCGAGCGCGGCTGGTGATCAGCTGAGCAGGGAGTCCCACCGGGCCTCTGTCATCGCCTCGTCGGGCACCCGGTCCGCGACGAGCCGGGCGAGCACACGCGCTTCCTCGACGGTGAGATAGCTGGGATTGGACATCATCGGCGCCCGCAGCTGCTCGCACCGGTCCAGCCCCGCGGTGGCCTGCATCAGCCCGCGCGGCACATGGTTGTCGGCGCCGAGCCGTAAGCCCTTGTAGTGGACCTTTCGTGGTTCGGGGGCGCCGATCGAGTTCAAGCCGATCGTATTCACAGGGTCATCGCGGTTCTCGACCACCCAGCCCACTTCGTAGACTCCGGGGTTCTTCGGACCGGTCACCCATATGGCTATGAGGTCGCCGGTCCTCACCATCCGGCTTCTGCCGGACCGCGGACTCAGGCACCAGCTGTCTGCATAGAGGTTCGGAACGGGTTCCTCGGCTTGATCATCTGCAGCGATGGCCGCGAAGTAGTCGGTCCCGGTCACCGGGTTGCACTTCACCACCCAGCAGCCGACATCCCCGTGTTCGATGGGCACCACTCGCCTCCGTTCGGTCGGCAGATGTCTACCCAATGCGAGGGACCATCACACGGGCCCTGGTTGATCTATAGGGTCAACAGAGTCCATCCGTTAAGCAGGTTCTGTCGGACCACCTGGCGAGAGGAAGGTTTCACGCATGACTTTCCCGGGGACAGGTCCATGTAACAAGTGTCTTGAGGAGGCCCTTCTATGCTCATCCGCCGCATTGCCCGTCCCATGCTCGCGACCGCGTTCATCGCAACTGGGATCGACGCGATCCGACGCCCGGAACAGCTAGCCGAAACCGCGCAGCCGTTCGTCGACAAAGCAAAAACCCAGCTCCCGCCGCAGGCCGCCGACCTGATCCCGGCTGACGCGCAGGTGGTTGTCCGGATCAACGGCGCCATCCACATCATCGGTGGCCTGGCACTGGCGACCGGCAAGTTCCCGCGGCTCGCCTCGCTGACACTTGCCGGCGTTGTCATTCCGACCACGCTGGCCGGAAACGACTTCTGGAACGAGACCGACCCGCACGAGCGGGCCGAGCAGCAAGCTCATTTCATCAAGAACGTGGGACTGCTCGGCGGGCTGCTGATCGCAACCGTCGACACCGAAGGCAAGCCGTCGCTGGCATGGCGCGGACGCAAGGCCGCGGCAATCGCCAGTGACAAGGTCAGTGCAGTACTGCCGACCGCTGCTGCGAGCGCTTCGACCGCAGGCGTCCTGGCCGATCGTGCGTCGCACATCGCCGAGGTGGTCGGCGAGCGAACCGGCGATCTGGCCGAGGTGGCCTCCGACCGCGGCGGCAAGTTCGCCGAGGTCGCGTCGGAGCGGGCGGCCGAACTGGCACAGAAGGCGTCGCAGCGGGCGGCCGTCCTGGCTGATGTCGCAGGCGAACGCGGCAGCGAGATCGTCGACGTCGCGTCCAAGCGTGGCGCAGTTCTCGCCGGAGTCGCTTCCGAGCGGGCCGGAGAGCTTGCCGCCAAGGCCACCACACAGAGCGCGAAGCTCGCCGAGGTCGCCACCGAGCGCACCGCGTCGCTCAGCAAGGCCGCTGCGAAGAAGCAGGCCAAGCTGACCAAGCAGGCCGGCAAGAAGCAGGCGAAACTGGGTAAGACCGCCGCCAAACAGCAGGCCAAGCTGACCAAGCAGCAGACCAAGTTCGCCAAGCAGGCCCTGACCAACGGAGCCAAGGCGAAGAGTGCTGCCGCCGATCGTCGGGCAGAACTCGCCGCGTCGGCGTCGCAAACGTTGGCTGCCACCAATGGCTACGCAGAGAAGACGCTGGCAACCGCGCGTGACCGCGCGCCCGAGCTCGCTGAATCGGCCCGTGTCTACGCCGCGCAGCTCGCCGAGCGTGCAGCCGACGAGGGCGTCAAGCGCTCAGCCCAAGCACGCAAGCAGGCAAAGAAAGCGCAGTAGGTTCGCACGTTCGACCGATTGATTTCCCCGAGTGCGCGGGCAGCAGCCACAACGCAGTCAGTCCAGAAGACTGCGAGCTGCTGCCCGCGCACTCATCGGATCTGCCGTTTGCGACACCGCCTCTGCTGCTCGACGGCACTGATCCAGCGTCACCGTCGCCAGCTTGGCACCCACGCCCGCAACTGCCGATGCTGCCGCCGACAGCGATGTGATCCCGAAACCGACCAGCACACAGGCGAGCAACGGGTCGGCTGCCGCCTCGCCGCATACTCCCACCGGCTTGTTCACGGCGGCGCCGGCGACTGCCGTGCGCGCCAACAGTGACAGGACGGCGGGCTGCCAGGGATCGGTGAGTTCGGCGAGATCGGCCGACATCCGGTCGGCTGCCATCGTGTACTGCGCGAGATCGTTGGTTCCCACCGACAGAAAGTCGACGTGGTCGAGGATCCGTTCGGCGAGCAACGCCGCTGCCGGGACCTCGATCATCACTCCTGGGACAAGGCCGCGTTCACGGACTTTTGCGGCGAACGACTCAGCTTCGGCAGCCGTCGAGATCATGGGCGCCATCACCCACGGGCGTGAAACCCCTTCGGCCGCAGCAGCAATCGCGTCCAATTGCCGATCGAGAATTCCGCTGTCACGGGCTGCGATCCGGATGCCACGCACCCCCAGAGCCGGATTGGCCTCGTGTGGGTGTTCGGCGAATCGCAAAGGCTTGTCCGACCCGGCATCGAGTGTGCGAACGACGACCTTTGCGTCCGGGAAGGCATCGAGCACTTCGCGATAGATCGCGGATTGCTCGTCGACCGTGGGTTCGGTCTCTCGGTCGAGGAAGCACAGTTCGGTCCGGAACAACCCGATCCCTCCTGCTGAGGTCTCCGCGGCCACCCGCGCCCCGGCGCCGTCTTGTACGTTCGCGAGGACGTCAACTCGATGACCGTCGGCTGTCGCCCCGGGCCCGGTCCACGCGGCTGTGCGCTCGGCAATCAACCGGTACTGCGCCACTGCTTCGGTTGCCGCGGCCGCATCGGGTGACACGGTGATCTCGCCTTCGGCGCCGTCGAGCAGGACCGAACTCCCTGCTGCGACCTCGTCGAGGCCGGTGACCGCCACGACGCAAGGAATGCCCAGCTGGCGCGCGATGATCGCGGTATGGCTGGTCGGGCCGCCGAGCGAGGTCGCCAGCCCGATGACCATTGCCGGGTCGAGGCCCGCCGTATCTGCAGGCGCCAGGTCCTCCGCGAAAAGGATCGACGGAACGTCCGGTTCCGGAACCCCCGGTTCGGGAGCTCCGATCAGCTCGGCGAGCACGCGGTCACGGACATCGCGGAGATCGGTCACGCGCTCGGCCATCAGGCCGCCGAGTTTGGTGAACATGGCCACGAACTGTTCTGTGGCCGCGGCTGTCGCTGCGGTGGCGGAAGTGCCGGCCGCGATGAGCTTCTCGGCTGCACCCAGCCAGCCACGGTCCGTTGCCATGGCCGCATTGGCGGCGAGCACTTCGGACGCCGCTCCGCTCGACACCGCGGCCCGCGCCTGCAGTCGCGACGCAACAGTTTTGGTGCCCTCGCGGAACGCCTGCAGCTCGCGGTCGCGGTCCGCCGGGTCGATCTCGGTGTCGTCGAGCGGCGGCGAGACGCGTGGACCCGGAACGATCACCGGGCCCGCCACCACACCTGGCACCACCGGCGTTCCGTGCAACACCCTTCGCGGGCTTCCGATCAGCGTTGACTTCGTCATCCGTCCTCCTCTGACAAGTCTGCGGGCTTTCGCGTCTACGTCACCAACCCGACTCGATGTGATTCAGATTACTCAAAATCCTTGACAAAGCAATACGATCGGGCATAAAACAACATAAAGCAACACCAACTTGCAACGTAACCCACATGGAGGGCAGATGTACGCAGAGGAGCGGCAGCAGGCCATGGCCGCGCTGATCGCGCAGAAAGGCCGCATGTCGGTCGCTGATCTGTCCGATCTGTACGGCGTCACAACCGAGACGGTGCGTCGCGATCTGGCGGCCCTCGACAGGCTCGGGGTGATCCGACGGGTCCATGGTGGTGCAGTACCCGCATCCGCGCTCACAGCCATCGAGGTCGGCACGGCCGAACGCGAGCACAGTCGATCCGGCGAGAAGGATCGCATCGGGAAGGCGGCCGTTGACCAGCTACCCCCGGTCGGCGGCAGTATCCTGCTCGACGCCGGGACGACCACGGCCCGAGTCGCTGCTCACCTCCCCGCCGACATGGACCTCGTCATCGTCACCAACTCCATCCCGGTCGCGGCCCGAGTGGGAGGCCTCGGTGGGTCACGCCTGCATCTGCTCGGTGGACGTGTCCGCGGGATCACCCAGGCAGTGGTCGGCGACGACGCGCTTCGAACGCTGGCGTCGATGCGGATCGACGTCGCCTTCGTCGGGACCAACGGACTCAGTCTGCGCCACGGTCTTTCCACTCCCGACAGCGATGAGGCCGCCATCAAACGGGCGATGGTCACCAGTGCGCACCGCGTTGTGGTGGTCGCTGATTCGTCGAAGGTCGGCCGAGAAGACCTGATCAGTTTCGCCCCCATCGACAGGGTCGACGTCCTGATCACCGACAGCGCCCTGCGCGAGTCCGATCGCGCCGAACTGCTTGCACACGACGTCGAGGTGGTGACGGCATGATCGTCACCCTCACCGCCAATCCGAGCATTGACCGCACGATCAATCTGACCGGACCACTCCTACGCGGCGCAGTACATCGCGCATCGGCAGCGACCTCGCATCCCGGGGGTAAGGGCGTCAATGTCTCGCGCGTCGTCACGGCTGCAGGTAAGCGCTCGATTGCAGTGTTGCCCGGCAACCCCGGTGAGCCGATCCTGCTGGCAGTGGACGAGGCGGGAATCGACCACCGCGGTATCTCGCACCCAGGAACAGCCCGGGTCAACCTCACGGTCACCGAACCCGACGGCACGACAACAAAGATCAACCAGCCAGGGGCAACCCTGCCACCGGAAACGCTGGCAGCCCTGACGGCTTGCCTGCAGGATCTGGCCGGCTCGGCCGTGTGGGTCGTGTTGTCCGGGTCGCTACCCCCTGGTGTTCCGGCCGATTGGTACGCCGACCTCGTCACAGCGCTCCGCGTGGGGCCGACCCAGATCGCAGTGGACACATCCGATGAACCGCTGCTCGCCCTCGCGGCCCGCTTCCCCTCGGCCGCACCGGATCTCATCAAACCGAACGCAACCGAACTCGGTCAGCTCACCGGGCTGGACGGCGCCGAACTCGAACTCGCCGCCGAGCACGGCGACCCGTTGCCGACCGCCCGGGCCGCGAGATCGTTGATCGAGGCCGGCGGCCCACGTGCCGTGCTGGCCACTCTGGGCGCCGCAGGAGCCGTTCTCGTCAACGACGAAGGCGCCTGGCACGCAACAACTCCCCCGATCGCGCCGCGCAGCACGGTCGGAGCCGGCGATTCGTCGCTGGCCGGATATCTACTCGCCGATCTGCAAAATGCCGGACCGGCCGACCGCCTCGCATGGGCGGTCTCGTATGGCAGCGCCGCAGCAGCGCTACCGGGAACGGCTTTGCCGAGTCCGCACCACACCCAGCCCGGCGCCGTGACCGTCACCGCGCTCAACCCGGTCATCGGCAACCACTGATCCCGGCTCCACCACCCCTTAAGGAAAAGTCATGTCCCACCCGACGATCCGAGCCGGTTCCGCACCGGCGATCATCAGCCCGGAACTGATCGCGCTCGACGCCGATCTGGGCACCACCAAAGATGCTGTCATCGACGCGCTGGCCCACCGGCTCGCAGCAGATGGCCGCACGTCCGACGTGGATGCGCTCAAAGCCGCTGCCCTGGCACGTGAATCCCAGTCGGCCACCGGCCTGCCGGGCGGCATCGCCATCCCACATTGCCGGGATGCGTCGATCGCGACCGCATCTCTCGGTTTCGCCCGCCTGTCGCCGAAAGTCGATTTCGGCGCGCCGGACGGCCCTGCCGACCTCGTGTTCCTGATCGCCGCTCCCGAAGGGGCCGGTTCCGAACACATGAAGCTGCTGTCCAGTCTTGCGCGCGCTTTGGTCAAGCCGACATTCGTGGCATCGCTGCGAGCAGCAGCCACCCCCACCGACGTGGTCGCTCTTGTCGAGGAGGTACTCGCGCCCGCCACACCACCGGGTCCGACGGTGCCGGCCGCCTCGACCCCAGCCGCTTCGGCGGCCACCACCGACCCTGCCGACACGAAGCCGACCGACACCGACAGCTCCGACGTCCCGAACAAGACCCTCGTCGCGGTGACGGCGTGCCCGACCGGTATCGCGCACACCTATATGGCGGCCGACTCCCTGGTCGCCGCGGGCGAGCGGGCCGGCGTGACCGTGCATGTCGAAACGCAGGGTTCGAGTGGCAGCACGCCCCTTGCGGCCCAGATCATCGCCGATGCGGGGGCTGTCATCTTCGCCACGGACGTCGGCGTCAAAGGCCGTGAGCGATTCGCGGGCAAGCCTGTGGTGGCGTCCGGGGTCAAACGGGCGATCAATGAGCCGGACGCCATGGTGACAGAGGCGCTGCGAGCCAGCCTCGATCCGTCTGCGGCCAAGGTGGCAGGTGACGCGGCCGCCGGCAACGACGGCGCATCCGCGACCACCGGTATCGGTTGGGGTACACGTCTGCGGCAGATCCTGCTGACCGGCGTGAGCTACATGATCCCGTTCGTCGCCGCCGGAGGTCTGCTCATCGCCCTGGGGTTCCTGCTGGCGGGCTACGAGATCACCGACACCGCCGAGAAGATCACCCTGGACAACTCCCTGACACAACTGCCTGATGGTGGACTGAAGACCTACCTCGGCGCAGTGCTCTTCCAACTCGGATCGCTCGCGTTCAGTTTCCTGGTCCCGGCGCTCGCCGGGTACATCGCCTTCGCGATAGCCGACAGGCCCGGACTGGCACCCGGCTTCACCGCCGGGGCGGTCGCAGTGTTCGTCGGTGCCGGTTTCATCGGTGGCCTCGTCGGTGGCCTGATCGCGGGCTTCGCCGCTCTGTGGATCGGCCGGATCGGGGTACCCCAGTGGGCGCGCGGGCTGATGCCCGTGGTGGTCATCCCGCTCTTCGCCTCTCTGATCGTCGGTGTCCTGATGTTTGTGGTGCTCGGCAAGCCCCTCGCAGCGGTCACCAACGGATTGACCGACTGGCTCAACGGGCTCTCCGGTTCCTCGGCCATTCTGCTCGGGATCATCCTCGGTCTGATGATGTGCTTCGATCTCGGCGGCCCCGTCAACAAGGCTGCGTATGCGTTCGCCGTGGCCGGCCTGTCGGTCACCGATGACGCGTCGCTCAAGATCATGGCTGCTGTGATGGCTGCCGGCATGGTTCCACCGCTGGCGATGGCATTGGCCTCGACGGTTCGACCCGGCTTGTTCACCGAAGCAGAACGGGAGAACGGAAAGGCGGCATGGCTCTTGGGTGCCTCGTTCATCTCCGAGGGCGCAATCCCGTTTGCGGCAGCCGACCCGCTCCGTGTCATCCCCTCGATGATGGCCGGCGGAGCAGTCACCGGCGGATTGATCATGGCCACCGGTGCCACGTTGAGCGCGCCGCACGGCGGTATCTTCGTGTCGTTCGCGATCGGGGGAATCGGATGGTTCTTCCTGTCGCTGGCCATCGGCACCGCGGTCTCGGCCGCGTGTGTCGTCGGAGCCAAGCAGCTGATCAAGCCGCGTAAGCCACAGGCTGCGAAGTCGAAGGTTCTCGCCACCGCCTGATCCACCAGACATCAGAACTCACGAAACCAATTGTCAACAAAGGAGAAATCATGCCCAGCACCAACGTCGCAGTCGGTTCGTCAGTCGGCCTGCACGCCCGCCCCGCCGCGGTCATCGCCGAAGCAGTAGCCGAAGCCGGTGTCCCGGTGACTCTTTCGGTTGCGGGCGGCGAACCGGTGGATGCCGGATCGGCCCTGCTCATCATGACCCTCGGCGCCACCGCCGGCACCGAGGTCACCGTCGAGAGCGAAGACCAGGCGGCACTGGACACCATTGCCAAACTGGTGGCATCCGACCTCGACGCCTGATCGGCGAGCGGCGCACTCGACTCTCGGTTCGCCGCCCGACCGCCCGACCCGGTTGTGACGGTCGGTGCGGCCCCCTCGATGATGGACACCTGACGACGCGGTGGTCCGGGAACGATCTCCCGGGCCACCGCGTTATCCTTTGGCACTATTTTTGCTCCACCACAACGAGGAGGATCGTGTTCGAGGCTGAACAGCGTCATCTCGACCGGGTGTACGGCCGATTGGACCGGATGCGCCGCAACACCCAGTCGCGGTTGGCGTCTGCCCTCCGCGACACCGGCGGAACGCCGCAGGCCCGGTCCGAGCGTGAGTCCTACGAGCGCCTCTACACCGATGATCTGACGAAGTTCGATGCCGCCGAACACAACCTCTACTTCGGTCGTCTCGATCTCGAGACCGGGGAGGTTCGCCGTATCGGCCGTATCGGCATCCTGGACGACGACGAGCAGGACAGCACCCTGCTGCTCGACTGGCGCGCACCGATGAGCCGGCCGTTCTACCTGGCCACCCCAGCCTCTCCGGAGAACGTGCGAGTCCGTCGCCACATCAGAACCCGCAACCGCAAGATCACCGCCGTGAACGACGAGCGGCTCGACATGACCGAACTCGAGGATGCCGACACCACCGGTCACGGCGACGTGGTGAACGAATCCGCCCTGATCAACGCCTTGAATGCCGCTCGCACCGGGCACATGACCGACATCGTCGAGACCATTCAGCGTGAGCAGGACGAGATCATCCGTGCCTCGCACCGCGGCGTCCTGGTGGTGCAGGGCGGACCGGGAACCGGGAAGACGGCGGTGGCCCTGCACCGTGCGGCGTATCTGCTCTACACCTACCGCGACACCCTCGCGCGCAGCGGTGTGCTCATCGTGGGCCCCAACACCACCTTCTTGAACTACATCGGTCAGGTGCTCCCCTCCCTCGGCGAGAGCGGCGTGCTGCTGTCCACAGTCGGCGACCTCTACCCGGGCGTGCGGGCATCGTTGACCGACAACCCCGTCGCCACCACTCTCAAAGGCGACCTCGCGATCGTCGATGTACTGAGGCAGGCCGTACGTGATCGGCAGGAATTGCCGAAGTCGCCCATCGAGCTGAGGTTCGACGGCTACCCACTCACGATCAGCAGCAAGGTGATCCAGCGCGCCAGGGGCCGGGCACGATCGTCTCGGCGCCCGCACAATCACGCTCGATCGGTCTTCCTGCGGTCGGCGTTCGACTCACTGGCGCAGCAGCACGCCGAGCGGATCGGCGCAAGCCTGATCGACGGATCGCAGTTGCTGAGCAACATGGACATCGCCGACATCCGCGACGAGATGCGGGCCGATCCCGACATCAATGCCGCGCTGGCGCATTTCTGGCCGCAGCTCTCACCGCAGGTGGTGCTGGCGGACCTGTTGACGTCCCCCGAGCGGATTGCCTCCGCAACCCCGACATGGTCCGACAACGAGCGCCAATCCATCCTGCGAACACAGCGCGGCGGGTTCAGCGCGGCCGACGCGCCGTTGCTCGACGAGCTCGCGGAGATCATCGGCGTCGACGACGACGGTGACGAAGAACGTGAGCGAGCCCAGTGGCGACAGAAGCTGTCCGAAGCACAGGACGCCCTCGACATCCTGACCGGTTCGGCACCGCAAGACCTCGAAGACGAGCTGGACCCCGAGATCTTGATGGCCTACGACCTGATCGACGCCGAGCAGCTCGCTGCGCGACAGACCACCAGGGTTGCCCTGACAACCGCGGAGCGAGCCTACAACGACCGGACGTGGGCCTTCGGCCACGTGATCGTGGACGAGGCCCAGGAATTGTCGGCAATGGCCTGGCGAATGATCATGCGCCGCATACCAAACCGCTGGATGACGGTCATCGGCGACACTGCGCAGACCGGAGATCCGGCGGGCACCACGTCATGGGACGAAGTTCTCAGTCCCTACGTGGCACGGCGCTGGCGTAAGTACGACCTGACGGTGAACTACCGGACGCCCAGCGAGATCATGGCGGTGGCTGCGCCGATCCTCGAACGCATCGACCCCGACATGGCCGCCCCGAACTCGATCCGATCGAGCGGCAAGGCCCCGACGTTCGATCGAACGTCGGTCGACGACCTTCCGGCCACCGCCGCCAAACTGGCCACGGCATCACTCGACGGCATTGCAGCGATCATTGCGCCGGACGGACTGGTGGACCAGATCCGGGCGGTGACCGGAGAGATCGAGGACTCACCCGAACTGTCGGTACTGACCGTGGCGCAGTGCAAGGGATTGGAGTTCGACCGCACGGTGGTGGTCGAACCGGCAATGATCGTCGGCCAGTCGGCACGCGGGTGGGGCGACCTCTACGTGGCGCTGACCCGGGCAACTCAGCAGTTGGCGATTGTGCACAACGCCGAGTTGCCCGAACCTTTGCGGGCGCCTGCTCAGACCGTGTGAACGATCAGGACGTCACACTTCGACTTACGCGCAACGTCGGCGGGCACCGAACCCAGCAGCCGTCCTGCAATCGAGTTCAGACCCTTGTTACCGACGACAAGCAGATCGGCCTTGCTGTCGGCAACGAGGTTCAGCAGTGCGTCGACCGGTGATCCGACCACGGGCCGGGTGGAGATGTTGCCGCCCCCGGCGTTGGCCGCACGCTCGCGCGCCGTTCGCAGGATCTCTTCGGTGGGCGCAGATCCGTGAACCTGGTACGCCTCTTCCTTGAGCACATCCGAGACTGCGGAAACGTCACGATCGTCGGTCGGAAAGTAGGCGCAAGCGATGATCAGTTGCGCTTTGTCACCACTGATCGCGCCGGCCCGCTCAACCGCCTTCATCGACGATTCAGAACCATCGGTTCCCACAACGACGGTCTGGTATGCGCTCATCCATCCTCCATCAATGTTCTGTGTAGATCACGGGCGCCGACGATTGTCCGTGCCCCTGCCACCCCGGGCGGCATCTTCCGTGGAGAGGGTATCCCGTAACGGCCGTTCGATTACGTGGTATTGGCCGACGGGACCGTCAGACATACCGCTGACCAGGCAGAACAGCACATCGTCATGACGATCACAGTCGGCCGGGTTCAGCGGATTCCGGCAGCATCCATGCCGCGCAGCTCCTTCTTGAGGTCCGCGATCTCGTCTCGCAATCGGCCCGCGAGTTCGAACTGCAGATCCCGCGCCGCATTCATCATCTGGTCCGTGAGTGCCGCGATGAGGTCGGCGAGCTCGGCACGAGGCATGGCCGAGACGTCGCGCGAGTCGATGACACCCGAAGACGACGACGAGCGGCCGGGCTCGCCCTGGGCCCGGCGACCGCGACTCGAGTTGCGCCCCGACCCGCCGATCGCGACCGCGTTGTCCTCGGCTTCCTCGTACACCTGGTCGAGGATGTCGGCGATCTTCTTACGCAGCGGCTGCGGGTCGACGCCCATCTTTTTGTTGTAGGCGATCTGCTTCTCGCGACGGCGGTCGGTTTCGTCGATGGCGTTGCGCATCGAGTCGGTGATCTTGTCGGCGTACATGTGAACTTCACCGGACACGTTTCGCGCCGCACGACCGATCGTCTGGATGAGGCTGGTGGTGCTGCGCAGGAACCCTTCCTTGTCGGCGTCGAGGATGGCCACGAGCGACACCTCGGGAAGGTCGAGCCCCTCGCGGAGCAGGTTGATGCCGACCAGGACGTCGTATTCACCGGTGCGCAATTGCCGGAGGAGTTCCACACGACGAAGGGTGTCGACCTCCGAGTGGAGATACCGCACCCGGATACCCAGCTCCAGCAGGTAGTCGGTGAGGTCCTCGGACATCTTCTTGGTCAGTGTGGTCACCAGGACGCGTTCGTCCTTGTCGGTGCGCAGCTTGATCTCATGCACCAGGTCGTCGATCTGCCCCTTCGTGGGTTTCACCACCACCTGCGGATCGACAAGACCGGTAGGCCGGATCACCTGTTCGACGAACTCACCGTTCGCCTGGCCCAGCTCATACGGGCCCGGCGTGGCCGACAGGTACACCGTCTGCCCGATCCGGTCGACGAACTCACTCCACGTGAGTGGCCGGTTGTCCACGGCCGATGGCAGACGGAAACCGAAGTCCACCAAGTTGCGTTTACGCGACATGTCCCCCTCGTACATGGCGCCGATCTGCGGAACCGTGACGTGCGACTCGTCGATGACAAGCAAGAAGTCCTCGGGGAAGTAGTCGATGAGCGTTGCCGGTGCGGTACCCGGGCCGCGACCGTCGATGTGCCGCGAGTAGTTCTCGATACCCGAACAGAACCCGACCTGCCGCATCATCTCGACGTCGTAGTTGGTGCGCATCCGCAGGCGCTGCGCCTCGAGCAACTTGCCCTTGCCTTCGAGTTCGGCGAGCCGCTCCTCGAGTTCGGCCTCGATCGAGGCGATGGCCCGCTCCATCCGGTCGGGCCCCGCGACGTAGTGCGTGGCCGGGAAGATGCGGAGGTTCTCCACCTGACGCACCACGTCACCGGTCAAGGGGTGCAGGTAGTACAGCGCCTCGATCTCGTCGCCGAAGAACTCGATCCTCACCGCCAGCTCCTCGTACGAGGGAATGATCTCGACGGTGTCGCCGCGGACCCGGAAGCTGCCGCGGGTGAAACTCACGTCGTTGCGGGTGTACTGCACGTCGACGAGCAGCCGCAGCAACGCATCCCGGTCGACCTCCTGGCCGACGTCCAGATGAACCGAACGGTCGAGATACGACTGCGGGGTGCCGAGGCCGTAGATGCACGACACCGAGGCCACCACCACCACATCCCGCCGCGACAGCAGGTTGAACGTGGCCGAGTGTCGCAACCGCTCGACATCGTCGTTGATCGAGGAGTCCTTCTCGATGTAGGTGTCGGTCTGAGCGATGTACGCCTCGGGCTGATAGTAGTCGTAATACGAGACGAAGTACTCGACTGCGTTGTGCGGCAACATATCCCGCAGCTCGTTGGCGAGCTGCGCGGCAAGCGTCTTGTTGGGTGCCATCACCAGGGTCGGGCGTTGCACCTTCTCGATCAGCCAGGCCGTTGTCGCGGATTTACCGGTGCCGGTGGCACCGAGCAACACCACGTCCTTCTCCCCGGCACGCAGACGCCGCTCGAGTTCTTTGATCGCGGTCGGCTGGTCACCGGCCGGCTTGTGGTCACTGACCACCTGGAAAGGTGCGTGTGACCGCTCGATCTCCCCGACCGGCCGAAATTCCGAGTGCGCAACGACCGGATGTTCTGCTGCAAAAGCCATGTATCCAGAGTAAACGCGACGTCCGACAAGCGGCGCCCACCGAATGCGCCGTGCGCGAACACAGGAGACGCACCGGCTCGGCGTCGATCTCGTCACGCCGCGGTGGGTTAGCGTGCTGCATGGCCGCGTTGCATCCACCCAAACACGAGGTCTTCGACGTCGCGGCGGGCACGAACACCGATCCGAAAGGCTTCCGGCGGCAGGTGGACACCTACCGGACCACCGACTTCGGGCTCTACATGGACCGCCCTGCCGACCACCCCGAGTTCCACCGTCTGCAGTCCTGGTTGCTTCCGGGCTTCGGTCTACGCGTCAGCATCTTCCATTACCGAGCCGGCTTCGAGCGTGACCAGCGGCTCTACATCGATGTCGGGATGTTCACCGGTCCCGACGCACACGGCCGCTGGCATTCCGAGGATTGGTACCTCGACCTGATCGACCGCCCCGGACGGCCGCTCGAGCTCGAGGACGTCGACGAACTGTTCGACGCGCACGCGGCGTGGCTGTTGCCCCACGACCGGGCCGAGGCGGCAGTGCGGATCGCTGCACGCACGATGGCGGGTGCCGCCGAGCACAACCACGACGTCGAGTCCTGGCTGGCAGCGCAAGGCGCCGAACTGAGCTGGGACTGAGGCGGGAAGGCCCCGGGTCATTCAGCTCGGGGCAGTCAGCTCGGGGTGGTCAGACGGATGGTGACCGCGCGGCCGGGATCGGCGTTGGCGTGCAGTCCGGGTGTCAGCGCCGGGAAACCCCCGTCGGCGAGGGCATCGTCGAGATCGACCGGATCGACGTCCGGAGCGAGCTGCACTTCGAAGTCGAGTACGTCGGCGGCCCTTTCCCCGGCGGATGCCGTTGGTCCGACATGGGTGACGCCCACGATCTTCTCCGCACCTAAAAGACGTAATCGATTGCTCAGCCGGGTGGCCTGGAGCGACCACTCCGGGCGGTGATCCACCACGTTCTCTGGACGCCTGGCGCACGTCCGGCTGCGCACGTTGCGTTCGTAGGGAACAAGTCTCTCGTCCCACAGGCGGTGGGCCAGGGCCGCGAGATCGTCGGGGCCACCGCTGTTGTCGAGCCAGACGTCGGCGACGGCGCGGCGGTCCGCCTCGGAGGCCTGCGCCTTGATCCGCGCCCGGGCATCGGCTTCGGGCATACCGCGCTGGCCGGTCAACCGCGCCACCCTGTCCTCTTCGGCAGCGTGGACGATGACCACGAGGTGAAAGAAGGGAGCGCTGCCGTTCTCGACCAGCAGGGGTATGTCCTGGACCACCACGGCGTCATCCGGAGCAGCCTCGAGGAGTTCGAACGCGCGGGCACCGACCAATGGATGTGTGATGGCGTTGAGCTTCTTGCGTTGCTCGTCATCGACAAATGCCTTGGCGGCCAGGGCTGCCCGGTCAAGACTCCCGTCCGCCGCCAAGATGTCGTCGCCGAAGGCGGCGACCAGTTGGGACAGTCCGTCGGTGCCGGGAGCCACCACCTCGCGGGCGATCACGTCGGCGTCGATGATGTATGCACCGCGATCGACGAGAGTGCGCGCCACCGTTGATTTGCCGGCTCCGATACCGCCGGTCAGACCTACTCGAATCACGTGGTCAGTGTCACAGATCGGCGGGTGCGCGTGCGCAGCAGGGTTGCGATCTGTGGCGCCGGCGGATCGTGGTCGAGTCCGTCAGGGTCCTTGTTCGACGAGCGTGTCACGTATCGGAGCCGAACCATCAAGCGGTGGCGGTCACGTCGTCATCAGCCACTGACACCCGACAGCTCATTCGGGGTGTTGTCCAGCTGGGTTTCCGCGATCTTGGTTCCGTTGGTGAGGTCGACCGCCACCAGCTTGTTGGCACTCGGATCGGTCACGTAGGCCACCGAATCCATGACAAAGAGTGTCGGGCGCGGGTCTTGCCACTCGACAGGTTCGGTCCAGTCCCCCACGGCTTCGATCTTTCGCGTGACCGCGGCGGTCTGCGGGTCGATCACGTGGATGTCGCCGTCGGTTCCGAGCACAAGCGCCTCCCCGTTGGGGCCGCGGCCCAGTGAACGGAAGCTGTAGCTGGTGCCGAGTTCCACCAATTTGAGCTCACCTGACTCGGTGTTGGTCAAGGTGACCCGAGTGGGCCGTTCGAGTTCTGCATCTTTGTCCACCTTGTAGTCACCCAGTACCACCGGTGACGATTCCGACCCAGCCTGATTTCCGATCCGGCCGTAGGGGTCAGGGCTGGTGACCTTCCGAATGTCGTTGCCCCGCACGACAAGCAGGCCATCCTGGCATCCGAAGGCAAGTGTTCCATCGGCGGCCATCGCCTCACCGTGGACGCCTGGACACTGGTCGTTGGCGGCCAGCACCGCGTTGTCCGGCCCCAGGATCTGGATGCCGTTACGCGACTCCTCGGTGCCGACCGTGGTCACCAAGGTGCCGTCTTCACGTGCGACCGCAACACCGTGATGCGGAGGAACCTGATGCTTTTCCGACTCGGCGTTGCCGCGGGACAGCTCCGCGGGGGGTACGACGTCGATCTCGCCGGTGCCGTCAGAGAACAAGGTGATCCGGCCATCGTGCGGCACCACGTGGCCCGGCTCTTCGCCCCCGAACTTCAGGTCCGTCATCGCCGGCGGGGCAGTGTAGTAATGGCCGTGATCGCCGTGCTGGCGCGTCCACGTTCCCATGTCGAAGACGGTGAAACCGTCCGACTGCGAGACGAACAGATGCCGTCCGTCATCGGCCGGGTTGAGTCGGATGAAACCTTCGGTCTCCACCTCACCCACCGGCTCGAGCGTCTCGGCATCGAGTACCTCGATGCCGTTCTCGTGTGTGTATGCCAACCGAGGTGTGGCCGATTGTTGTTCTACGGCAGACGAGGCCGCCACCGAACTCTGGGTTGAAGTCGAATCACTGGAACCGCCATCACTTCCGCATGCGGCAAGCAAGCCAACCGCCGAGAGGAGCGACACGATCTGTGGAGCACGAGTAAATTTCACGATTTGATGATCGTCGGTAATGATAATCATTGTCAAAATGCGATACATGCATGCACCCAGACCACAAAAACGCCCCCGGCCAGAAAGGCCGGGGGCGTTCTTGTCAGTGCTCTATCAGGCGTTGCCGGACAGCTTCTCGCGCAGAGCAGCGAGCTGCTCGTCGCTGGCAAGCGATCCACCACTCTTCGGTGCCGACGACGACGAGGAGGACGTCGCGGTTGCGGCGTCACCACCGACCTTGTCAGCGGAATCCGACGAGTAGTCGGTCGGAGCGTTGGCAGCGGCCTCGGCGGCAGCGGCGAACTTCTCCATCTGAGCGGTGTGCATCTTGTGGCGACGCTCGGCCTCGGCGTAACGCGACTCCCACGCTTCCCGCTGCTTCTCGAAACCTTCGAGCCATTCGTTGGTCTCGGAGTCGAAGCCCTCGGGGAAGATGTAGTTGCCCTGCTCGTCGTAGCTGTCGGCCATGCCGTACTTCGACGGGTCGAACTCTTCGGTGTAGTCCTCGTTGGCCTGCTTGAGGCTCAACGAGATCCGGCGACGTTCGAGGTCGATGTCGATGACCTTGACCATCGCGTCGTCGCCGACTGCGACAACCTGATCCGGCACCTCGACGTGGCGCTCGGCCAGCTCCGAGATGTGGACGAGGCCTTCGATGCCCTCTTCGACGCGCACGAACGCACCGAACGGAACCAGCTTGGTGACCTTGCCCGGCACGATCTGCCCGATGGCATGCGTGCGGGCGAACTGACGCCACGGATCTTCCTGAGTTGCCTTGAGCGACAACGAGACCCGCTCGCGGTCGAGATCGACGTCGAGAACCTCGACGGTGACCTCGTCGCCCACTGCGACAACCTCGGACGGATGATCGATGTGCTTCCAAGACAGCTCGGAGACGTGCACCAGGCCGTCGACGCCGCCGAGATCGACGAACGCGCCGAAGTTGACGATCGAGGACACGACGCCCTTGCGGACCTGGCCCTTCTGGAGCTGATGCAGGAATTCGCTGCGCACCTCGGACTGCGTCTGCTCCAGCCACGCACGGCGCGACAGGACGACGTTGTTCCGGTTCTTGTCCAGCTCGATGATCTTGGCTTCGATCTCCTTGCCGATGTACGGCTGCAGATCGCGCACGCGACGCATCTCCACCAGCGATGCGGGGAGGAATCCGCGCAGACCGATGTCCAGGATCAGGCCGCCCTTGACGACCTCGATGACGGTGCCCTTGACGGCCTCGTCCTTTTCCTTGAGCTCTTCGATGGTGCCCCACGCACGCTCGTACTGAGCGCGCTTCTTGGACAGGATCAACCGACCCTCTTTGTCCTCCTTGGTGAGGACGAGTGCTTCCACCTCATCGCCGACGCTGACAACCTCGCTGGGGTCGACGTCGTGCTTGATGGACAGTTCGCGGGACGGGATCACTCCCTCGGTCTTGTAACCGATGTCGAGCAGCACTTCGTCGCGGTCAACCTTGACGATGGTGCCCTCGACGATGTCGCCATCATTGAAGTACTTGATAGTGGCATCGATGGCGGCAAGAAAATCCTCAGCCGAGCCGATATCGTTAACGGCTACTTGTGGTGAGGTAATGGTCGTGGACGGCATATGTTAGATGGCTCCGGACAGGTTGGGTTGTAGGGACAGTAATGCGGGATCAACAGTGGCCACAGATGAGTGACCGGCATGAAGAACCACGCGGGCTCAGGCACGCGCGTGTCTGAGGATACGCCAGGCCCGCTGGGCTGGGCAAATACCCCGAAAACACAACCCCTGATGCGCACCAGGATCGACTCGCGAACCAGCGTATCGGCGAATCGCCGCTGGTGGGACGCCGATGCGGACAACTACCACGAGGAACACGGGGCTTTCCTCGGTGCCGAAAGCGCCGACGGAGACTTCGTGTGGTGCCCCGAAGGGCTGCGCGAAGAGGACGTCCGACTTCTCGGGGAGGTCACCGACCGCGACGTTCTCGAGGTGGGTTGTGGTTCTGCGCCGTGCAGTCGTTGGCTTGCGGCACAGGGTGCGCGGGTGATCGGTCTGGACCTCTCCCGAGAGATGCTTCGGCGCGGACAGGTGGCCATGGCCCGGGGCGGTCCACAGCCAGGACTCGTCCAGGCCGGCGCCGAGCAACTGCCGTTTGCCGACAATGTGTTCGACATCGTGTGCTCGGCGTTCGGCGCCGTCCCGTTCGTGGCCGATTCGGCCGGGGTGATGGCGGAGGTGGCGCGGGTGCTCAAACCGGGTGGCCGGTGGGTGTTCTCGGTCAACCACCCGATGCGGTGGGCTTTTCCGGACGACCCAGGGCCTGCCGGCCTGACGGTGATGCTCCCCTATTTCGACCGGACCCCGTATGTCGAGACCGAGAGCGATGGCACCGTCAGTTACGTCGAGCACCATCGGACGCTGGGCGACCGCATCCGGGAGATCCGCGACGCCGGCCTGCTTCTCGTCGATCTGATCGAGCCGGAGTGGCCCGAGGGTTTCGACCAGGTGTGGGGCCAGTGGAGTCCACTGCGCGGACACTACTTCCCGGGCACTGCGATCTTCTGTTGCGACAAACCGGGTTAGAAGCGCTCCAGGACGGCGGCTGTGAACTCCTCGGTGGTGGCCACCCCTCCCAGATCGGGAGTACTGACACCACCGGCGATCACGGATTCGACCGCATCGCGAATCGCGCCCGCCGCGTCGGCCGCTGCGCCGTCCCCGGTTCGTGCGGCCTGCCAGTCCAGTAACAGCGCCGCCGAGCCGATGATGCCCACCGGGTTGGCCACGCCTCGTCCGGCGATGTCGGGGGCCGCCCCGTGCGCGGCCTGCGCCATCGCCTTGTCGGCCGAGCTGTTCACCGACGCGGCGGTACCGAGTGAACCGGCCAGCTCCGCGGCGAGGTCGGACAGGATGTCGCCGAACAGGTTCTCGGTGACCACCACATCGAACTCGTGTCCTCGACGGACCAGGTGCGCAGCCATGGCATCGACATGTTGCTCGTCGACCTCGACGTCCGGGTACTGCCTGCCCACGTCACGGCACACGTCCCGGAACAGTCCGGTTGTCATCGTCAGCACATTCGCCTTGTGCACGATGGTCACCCGTTGTCGACGGGTCATCGCGAGTTCGAACGCGGACACCGCAATTCGTGTCGATGCCTCTCGGGTGACCACCCCGACGGCCAACGCCACATCCGGTGTCGGCATGAACTCCCCCGTGCCCCGCGCCATGTTGCGGTCTGCGTACAGCCCCTCGCTGTTTTCGCGCACGATGAGCAGATCCATCCGCGGGTCCACCGCCGGTATCCCCGAATAGGCTTTTGCCGGACGGATGTTGGCGAACAGATCGAAGCGTTTGCGGATGACCGCGCCCGGGGTCAATCCGGTGCGGTGTTCCGGCGGATACCCCGCCGAATCGTGCGGCCCGAGTATCCACATCTCGAGTTCGTCCAGGGCAGCCAGCGTTTTCTGCGGGATCGCATCCCCATACGACTCGATCGCGGCGCGTCCGATGCCGAGCGGTACCCACTCGACTGCGCGACCGGCGGTACCGACCGCCGCTTCGACGATCCGGGCCGCTGCAGGCACCACTTCCGGCCCGATTCCGTCGCCGTCGATCAGACCGATCCGATACGGGTGTGTCATGGCACCGATGCTCCCAGACCGGCCTGCTGCGACACTTGGCCACATGCCGAACGAAGCACTGGGCAACAGCTCTCACTGGGGTTTGTTCACTGCATCCGTCGAATCCGACGGACTGCGTGTCATCCCGGACGCCGACGATCCCGACCCTTCGGCCCTGCTCGGCAACATCCCGGCATCACTCGACAGCCGTGCGCGGATCCTGCATCCCTACGTCCGCCGCGGATGGCTGGCCGACGGACCGGGTCCAGGCGCACGGGGCGACGACGAGTTCGTGGAGGTGACGTGGGACCACGCACTCGACCTCGCCGCACGCGAATTGGAGCGTGTCCGTTCCACATTCGGTAACGCCGCGATTTTCGGCGGCTCGTACGGCTGGGCCAGCGCAGGCCGGTTCCACCATGCGCAGAGCCAACTACACCGGTTCCTCAATTGCCTCGGCGGATACACGCGGTCACGGCACACGACAGCCACGGAGCGTCGGAGACATTGCTCCCTCATGTGGTCGGCGGCCTGGAGCCGCTGTACGAGCCGACCACCTGGCAGGTGATGAGTGAACACACCGAGTTGTTCGTGTGTTTCGGCGGGATCCCCGCCAAGAACTTCCAGATCAACGCTGGCGGGGTCAGCAAACACTTCGTCCGAGGTGCCATCGACGTCGCACGTGAGGGCGGTGCCGAGTTCGTCTTGATCAGCCCGCTGGCGGACGACCTCGAACTGCAACCGCGGGACCGCTGGATACCCATCACCCCGGCGAGCGACACCGCCCTGATGCTGGCGCTGTGCTGGGTGCTTTTCGACGAGAAGCTCTGGGACAAAGAGTTTCTCGACGACCACTGCGCGGGTACCGAACGATTCGTCGACTACCTGTGCGGCCGGTCGGACGGCGTGGTCAAAGACGCACGCTGGGCAGCGCAGATCTGCGGTATCGACGCCGCGACCATTACGGCACTGGCACGACGGATGGCGTCGTCAAGGACGATGGTGACCACCTCGTGGTCGCTGCAGCGGGCATCATTCGGCGAACAGCCCCTGTGGGCCTCCATTGCACTGGCCGCGTTCCTCGGTCAGATCGGGCTTCCCGGTGGGGGTTTCGGGCACGGTTACGGCTCGACGGGAGGGATGGGCGCTGCCAAACTCCCGTACGACCTGCCCACGTTTCGTCAGGGCTACAACCCGGTGCGTGAGTTCATCCCGGTCGCCCGCATCGCAGACATGTTGTTGCACCCCGGCGAGAGCTACGAGTTCAACGGCACGACCATGAACTACCCGGACACCCGCCTGATCTATTGGGCCGGCGGCAACCCGTTCCACCATCACCAAGATCTCGGGCGCCTCCGACGCGCGTTCCGGCGACCCGAAACCGTCATCGTGCACGAACCGTTCTGGACGGCGACCGCACGCCACGCCGACATCGTGTTCCCGGTGACCACCACACTCGAACGCAACGACATCGGCTGCGGGCGTTACGACGAGGCTATGGTTGCCATGCGACAGATCACCTCTCCCGTCGGTGAGTCGATGAACGACTACGACGTCTTCTCCCACCTGAGCAAACGAATCGGAGTCCACGAAGAGTTCACCGAGAACCTGGACGAACTCGGCTGGCTGGAGAAGATGTACGAGCAGTGGCGTGCGGTGACTCCCGACCCATACCGGCCCCGAGAAGACTTCGCGCATTTCTGGGAGAAGGGTCGCCTCGATCTTGGCGGCGCGATGGCCGGCCACGTGATGTACCAGGACTTCCGCAACGACCCCGTCGCCCACCCGTTGGCGACCCCGAGCGGCCTGATCGAGATCGTCTCGGACACCATCGACGATTTCGGGTACGACGACTGTCCGCCGCATCCGGCCTGGCTTGCGCCGCCAGAAGTGGCCGGGCTCGGCTCGGGTCGGTACCCGCTGTGCCTTGTTGCCAACAACCCGAAGACGAGGCTGCACAGCCAGCTCGACCACGGCGCGTACAGCGCGGCCTCGAAAGTGCAGGGGCGAGAACCGATTCGCCTCCACCCCGACGATGCAGCGGCGCGCTCGATCAACGAAGGCGATGTTGTACTGGTCCGCAGCGAGACTGCGCAGATGCTGGCCGGAGCGGTGCTCGATGACAACGTTGCACGGCATGTCGCACAAATCTCCACGGGAGCCTGGTACGACTACAGCGCACCGAACGTTGCCGATTGTGTGCACGGCAATCCGAACGTGCTCGCTCCTGACGTGGGTACCTCACGGCTCGCGCAGGGCTCGACCGGACAGTTGGTGAGGGTCCAGATCGAGCGATACGACGACGACCGTCCACCTGTTGTCGTCCACGACCATCACGCATGGAGGTGAGCACTGATGGCGCATTCGATAGAGCTGATCTTCGATGAGAACACCGACACCGTCATCGGTGAACAGTGGGCCGCGCTGACCGAAGCAGGTCTTCCCAGTCAGGGCAACATCCGGTCGACGTCCAATCGGCCGCACGTCACCCTTGTCGCCGCCGAGTCGATCGACCCCGCCATCGACTCGACTCTCGTAGCGATGACGGACGTGGTGGGGATGTCCGTGGACATCGGCGCCCTGCTGATCTTCAGGGGGCGACGCGCCACTGCGGCGCGTCTCGTGGTGCCGTCACTGCCGTTGTTACGCCTACATGCGGACGTCTTTCGCGCGGCCGCCGTGCACATGACGGGTGAACCTCTACAGCATGTGACGCCGGGGAGTTGGACCCCACACGTGACGCTCGCGCGACGACTCGAACTTCGACAGATCGCCGAGGTCGCTGCGGCGCTACATGATTCGCCCGATACCTTCACCGCCACCGTGGCCGGATTGCGACGGTGGAACGGTGACAGCCGCGAGGAGTTCCACCTACTCCCCAGGGCCTGAGTGGTGGCCGCCGGGCACGCAGGTCAGTGCGCGACGAGCCTGGCGATCGCACTCAATGGCAACGGCAGCCACGACGGCCGGTGTCGCGCCTCGTACACCGCTTCGTACACGGCCTTGTCCAGTTCGTACGCCCGCAACAGCGCTGACGACGCGCGCGGATCTGTCCCGGTGACCGCTACGTAGCCGTCACAGAATGCCGACGAGTTCCGTTCCACCCACTCACTGGCACGGAACTCACGTTGGTGGGTTCGATTGGGCGATTTCTCCCCCAGCAGGTGGTGTCCTGCGTAGTCGAACGACCGCAGCATTCCCGCAACATCACGTAGCGGGCTGTCGGGTTTGCGACGATCCGCAACCGATTTCACCGGCTCGCCCTCGAAGTCGATGAGCAGCCACTTCCAGGGCGTCCGCAAGACCTGGCCGAGATGGAGGTCACCGTGCACCCGCTGGATCGTGGTCGGGCCGGCCTGTGCGGCCTCGTCGAACACGCGGAGCACGCCATCGCGGTACTCGGCGATATCAGGGATTGCTTCGGCGGCCGCATCAAGCCGGGCACGCATCTCATCGATCGCGAGGTCGGAAGCCTGACGCTCTTCGGTGCCAAGACTTGCTGCGAGGTCGGCATGTACGTGTGCCACCGCGGCACCGAGACGTTCTGCGTCACCCGCGAAGTCACTGCCGAGTTCTGCTGCGTGCAGATCGGCTTCGGCGAAGAGATCCCGCACACTGACCAGCGCCATGCTCCAGCCGTCGGCGGCGTTCTCGACGAATTCTTGAGCCATGCCCAACGTCGTGGTCTCACCGTCGATCTCGGTCTCGACCCAGCCACGCAGAGCGGCGACGTGCTCACACCCCACCTCGCTGAGCGCCCGATGGAGTTCCACATCGGGATTGATCCCGACTTCAATCTGACGAAAGGCCTTGAACAGCAGGGCCTCTCCGTACACCACCGACGTGTTCGATTGTTCCACACCCAGACTTCGGCCCGTATCGGCGAGGTCGATGGTGACGTCGGGCAGCGTCCGGAACGCCAGCGGTCCGAGGTCTTCCTGACCGGCCAGCGCGGTGAGGTACCGGGCGAGGATCTCCGGGTCGTGCAATCCGTCGTACCCCGCAGCGACATCCGACGGTGGTTCGGGCAGCGACCAGGTCAGCAGTGGCTCGGACAAATGTGTCCGGAACCCGAGCGGGATTTGGTAACGCTGCTGCGGACCCGCATCGAAATCTACTTCGACCAGCACGTGTTCAGCGGCGAAACCCTCCTCGTCGAGGAGTGGAACGCGTAACACCACCCGCACCTGGGCGATCGTTCGGTCCTTGCCGGAGAACCAGCGCTGACTCGGCAGCCAGCTTCGGAGATCGACGGCGAGCTGTTCATCGCTGGGTACGGGGGTGGTCATGGCTGCACCGCCGCCTCTGCTTCGCTGCTGAGTGGATAACCCGGGGCGACATTGGCGTCAGCTGGATCGGGCTGCAGGGCAAACCAATAGAACCCGTGACCCGGCAAGGTGACCATGTAGTCGTGGCCCTCGATCTTCGGGAACGGGATCGATCCCGTCAGTTCCACCGGTATCCGGCCGTCGAACGGCGAGAGGTCGAGGATGACCGCCTGCGGGAAACGCGACAGGTTGTTCACGCACAAGATCACGTCGCTGGACCGACGTTCCTCGTTGGATGGGGCGAGTTCACGCAGATACGTCAGCACGGACGGGTTGTTGTTACCGAGTTCGGTGAACGTTCCGAGGCCGAATGCCGGGTGCTGCTTGCGTACCTCGATCATCCGCCTGGTCCAGTGCAGCAGGGTATTCGTGGAATTCATCTGCGCTTCCACGTTCACCGACTGGAAGCCGTAGGTGGGATCCATGATCACCGGCAGATACATCCGGGCCGGATCGGTACGGGAGAACCCGGCGTTGCGGTCCGGCGTCCACTGCATGGGGGTACGAACCGAATCCCGGTCGCCGAGCCAGATGTTGTCGCCCATGCCGATCTCATCGCCGTAATACAACATCGGCGAACCCGGCAGACTCAGCAGCAGCGCGGTGAACAGTTCGAGCTGATTTCGATCGTTGTCGAGCAGCGGCGCGAGGCGACGGCGGATCCCGATGTTCGCCTTCATCCGAGGGTCTTTCGCATACTCGGAGTACATGTAGTCGCGCTCCTCGTCGGTGACCATCTCCAGGGTCAACTCGTCGTGATTGCGCAGGAAGATCGCCCACTGGGCCGATTTCGGGATCGCTGGTGTCTGAGCCAGGATCTCCGAGATGGGGAACCTGTTCTGTCGCCGAACGGCCATGAAGATGCGCGGCATCAACGGGAAGTGGAATGCCATGTGGCATTCGTCGCCCTCCTCGGGTTCACCGAAGTAATCCACCACATCTGCAGGCCACTGGTTGGCCTCGGCCAGCAACACGCGGCCGGGGTACTCGTCGTCGACGACCTTGCGGCACCGCCGCAAGAACTCGTGCGTCTCCGACAGGTTCTCGCAGTTGGTGTCCTCGCGCTCGAACAGGTACGGCACAGCGTCGAGGCGGAAGCCGTCGATGCCCAGGTCGAGCCAGAACCGCATCACGTCGATCATCGCGGTCGCGACTTCGGGGTTGTCGTAGTTGAGATCGGGCTGATGGGAGAAGAATCGATGCCAATAGTATTGGCCGCGAACAGGATCCCACGTCCAGTTGGAGATCTCGGTGTCGACGAAGATGATCCGGGCGTCGGAGTAGCCCGAGTCGTCGTCGGCCCACACGTAGTAGTCGCCGTACGGACCATCGGGGTCGGTGCGTGATTCCTGAAACCACTGGTGGGTGTCCGACGTGTGGTTCATGACCAGGTCGGTGATGATCCGGATCCCCCGGCGATGAGCCTGCTCGAGGAGCTCGACGAAGTCGTCCACCGTGCCGAACTCGGGCAGCACTGTACGGAAATCCCGGATGTCGTAGCCACCGTCGCGCAACGGGGAGTCGTAGAACGGCGGCAACCACAAGCAATCGACGCCCAGCCACGAAATGTAGTCGAGTTGCTCGATCAGGCCGCGAAGATCGCCGACGCCGTCGTTGTTGGAGTCGTTGAAGGCTCGAACCAGCACCTCATAGAACACCGCTTTCTTGAACCAGTCGTTGTCGACGCGCAACGGTTTCGCATGAGCGAAGTCGTCAGACTGCGCTTCGACCAGATGGCCGTCGGCAGTGTGCTCGGCGTCGCCCGTGTCCGGTGGCGGCACCGGCGGTTCGAGCGGGTTCAGGGGGTTCTCCAGCGGCATGCACACCTCGTCGATCGGCTCGGCGGTTGACGTGACCAACCCTACGTGCTGAACGCAGTGTTGGTTCGGGTCGCACATACCCGGATTCCGCCGAACCCACACATCCGCTACCGCAAAGCCGATATGCGCCGGGCCGACGGCCGCCCCGGGCGGCATCTCACCCGGCGAACACCGACCTCGAGCCGAACACCAACGGCTCAGCGCCGAAAGAGCTTGTTACCCAACCAGACCAGAGGATCGTATTTGCGGTCCACAACGCGTTCCTTCATCGGGATCAGCGCATTGTCGGTGATCTTGATGTGCTCCGGGCATACCTCGGAACAACACTTGGTGATATTGCACAACCCCAGTCCGTGCTCGGCCTGGGCCGAATCGCGACGTTCGGCGACGTCGAGCGGGTGCATGTCCAGTTCGGCGATCCTCATCAGGTAGCGGGGGCCGGCGAACTGCTCCTTGTTCTCCTCGTGATCGCGGACCACGTGGCAGGTGTCCTGGCAGAGGAAACACTCGATGCACTTGCGGAACTCCTGGGAGCGCTGCACGTCCACCTGCTTCATCCGGTACTCCCCCGCCTTGAGGCCCGGCGGCGGCGTGAACGACGGGATCTCACGGGCCTTCTGGTAGTTGAACGACACGTCGGTGACGAGGTCCCGGATCACCGGGAACGTGCGCAACGGGGTGACGGTGATGACGTCCGCTTCGGTGAAGGTCGACATCCTGGTCATACACAACAGCTTTGGCCGACCGTTCACCTCAGCCGAGCACGAACCGCATTTGCCTGCCTTGCAGTTCCAGCGAACCGCCAGATCAGGCGTCTGGGTGGCCTGGAGTCGGTGGATGATGTCGAGCACCACCTCGCCCTCGTTGACGTTGACGGTGAAGTCCTGCAGTTCACCGCCCTCGATGTCCCCCCGCCAGATCCGGAAGTTGGCGTCATACCCCATGTCGAATCTCCTGCCTCGTCGGAGCTGAGTGCACGGTCACGCCCCGGCGCCGGCATTCGGATGCCCCGAGATCTCGTCAGCCGTGTAGTACTTCTCGATCTCGTCGAAATCGAAGAGTTCGAGGAGTTCTGGCCGAATCTGGGTCTGCTCTTTCTTGCGGACCGAGACCTCCGGAACCGGGTCGTCGCCTGACCCGTCGGCGGTACAGACCAGCAGTGTGTTGCGCCAGGCCGAGTCCATCCCCGGGTAGTCGTCGCGGGTATGGCCGCCGCGGCTCTCGGTACGCATCAGTGCGGCCTTCGCCACACATTCGCAGACGATCAGCATGTTGCGCAGGTCGACTGCCAGGTGCCACCCAGGATTGAACTGGCGATGACCCTCCACCTGCATCCCGGAGAGCCGACCGCGGATCTCGGCGAGGACTTCGATGGCCTGCTCGACCTCGTCGGCCTTGCGAATGATGCCGACCAGGTCGTTCATCGCCTGCTGGAGGTCGGTCTGCAGCGTGTACGGGTTCTCGGGCTTGCCCTCGGCGGGCGGATCAAAAGGCGCGAGCGCGAATTTGGCGGCCCGGTCGATGTCGTCGTCGGACACCTTCGGGTGTGACTCGAGCGACTCCACGTACGCAGCGGCACCGAGTCCGGCCCGACGACCGAACACGAGGAGATCGGACAACGAGTTCCCGCCGAGTCGATTCGACCCATGCATCCCTCCAGAACACTCGCCTGCCGCGAACAGACCCGGAACCGCGGCCGCACCGGTATCGGGGTCCACCTCGATACCGCCCATCACGTAATGACACGTGGGGCCCACTTCCATCGGCTCGGCGGTGATGTCCACATCGGCCAGTTCCTTGAACTGATGATGCATCGACGGCAGCCGCCGGATGATCTCGTCAGCCGGCATCCGCGAGGCGATGTCGAGGAACACCCCTCCGTGTGGCGTGCCGCGTCCGGCCTTGACCTCTTCGTTGATGGCCCGGGCGACTTCATCTCGAGGCAAGAGGTCGGGAGTCCTGCGGGCACTGTCGTTGTCGGCCAGCCACTCGTCGGCCTCTTCCTCGGTCTCGGCGTACTGACCCTTGAACACCGGCGGGATGTAGTCGAACATGAAGCGCTTGCCGTCGGTATTCTTGAGAACACCGCCATCGCCGCGCACACCCTCGGTCACCAGGATTCCCTTGACGCTGGGAGGCCAGACCATCCCCGTCGGGTGGAACTGGATGAACTCCATGTTGATCAAGCTCGCGCCTGCCCGCAGTGCCAGGGCATGCCCGTCACCGGTGTACTCCCATGAGTTGGAGGTGACCTTGAACGACTTCCCGATCCCGCCGGTGGCCAGCACCACTGCCGGCGACTCGAACAGGATGAACCTGCCCGACTCCCGCCAATACCCGAAGGCCCCCGATATGGCGTCGCCGTCCTTGAGCAGTTCGGTGATGGTGCACTCGGCGAACACTTTGATACGAGACTCGTAATTGCCGGTGGCCGCGAAGTCTTCCTGCTGCAGGGAGACGATCTTCTGCTGCATGGTGCGGATCAGCTCCAGCCCCGTGCGGTCGCCGACATGCGCCAGGCGGGGATAGGTGTGCCCTCCGAAGTTGCGCTGGGAGATCCGGCCGTCCTCGGTCCGGTCGAACAGCGCACCGTAGGTCTCCAGTTCCCAGACCCGGTCAGGCGCCTCTTTGGCGTGCAACTCGGCCATCCGCCAGTTGTTGAGGAACTTGCCCCCGCGCATGGTGTCCTTGAAGTGCGTCTGCCAGTTGTCTTTCGAGTTGGCGTTACCCATCGACGCCGCGCAACCGCCTTCGGCCATCACGGTGTGCGCCTTGCCGAACAGCGATTTGCAGACCACCGCCACCGAATGGCCTCGTTCTCGGGCCTCGATGACCGCACGCAGGCCTGCGCCACCGGCGCCGATGACCACGACGTCGTACTGATGGCGTTCTGTTTCGGTCATCTACAGCTGACTCCTCCGGGCTGACGACAGGGACGAATGTGGATAGATCGCTCGAAAGGTGCTTTGTGGCAAGAGATCAACCCACGAAACGCAGATCGGAGATCGTGCCACTGGCAACGAGCATCACGTAGAAATCGGTGAGGACAAGCGTGCCCAGGGTGATCCAGGCGAACTGCATGTGGCGGGTGTTGAGCTTGGACACCTGTGTCCACACCCGGTATCGGATGGGATGGGCGGAGAAGTGTTTGAGGCGGCCGCCGGTGACATGTCGGCAGGAATGGCACGAGATCGTATAGATCCAGAGCAGAACCACGTTGACGATCAGGATCACGTTGCCGAGACCGAAACCGAAACCCCCACCTTTGCCATGGAATGCCGTGAGGGCGTCGTAGGTGTTGATCACCGACACGATGACCGCCGCGTAGAAGAAGTACCGATGCGCGTTCTGGATGATCAGCGGAAGCCGCGTCTCCCCCGTGTAGCGACTGTGTGGCTCGGCAACCGCGCACGCCGGCGGCGAGAACCAGATCGAGCGGTAGTAGGCCTTGCGGTAGTAATAGCAGGTCAATCGGAAACCGAGCAGGAACGGCAACACCACGAACCCGAGCGGAATCCAGATGGGTAGTTCAGGGAACGGGGTGCCGAAGTGACTCGAACCGGGCACGCACGACTCGCTGAGACAGGGTGAATAGAACGGCGTGAGGTAGTGATAGTCCTCGACCCAGTACGCACTGCGGACGAACGACCGCACCGTCGCGTAGATGATGAACGCGGAGAGCCCCAGCACCGTCAGCAGGGGCGGAACCCACCACCGGTCCTCGCGGAGGGTGCGCACCAAGATGCGTGCCCGACCCGGCGAAAAGACTCCCGTTGTGCCCCGCTCAGTCGCGGGGGCGCTCACATCGTCCGCTCACGCGAGTGGAAACCCAGCCCTTCGTCTTGTGCGCCCAGCCATGCCGACTCGTCGGACTTGCTGTCGGGTACGTACACCACGTCGGACTTGTTGACCGGTGGTCGCAGCATGCGCGGGGGCGACTGCTCGAAATCGTGCAGGTCGATCTCGAGCCGGTCGAGATCATTGGTCAGTCGGCGCACCGCGTCGGCGTCCCCGTACTGCAATTTCAGCGCGACGATGTGGTGCCGCAGAGCTCCGATGCTGTGATGGAGTTCGTTCATACCGGCTGATGCCATGTCCATACCTCCAAGCGATGTGTGACTTCAACCACACTACTGGGGGTACCGCTGGATTCTCGGCTTTTTCCCAATGTGTCCGGCTACGCGTCGAATGCGCGGGCCTTCGCGAGGAGAACGTCTCGCTCCCTTCGGTTTCCGGTCATCCCCGCAGCGGTCAGCAATTCGGTGCGTGCCTCATCAACCCGCCCGAGCTGCCCCAGGAGCTCGCCGCGCACCGCCGGAAGCAGGTGCGAGCGCGCCAACGTACCGTCTGCGACGAGTCCGTCGACGATGTCGAGTGCTGCCGCCGGGCCAGAGGCCATCGACACCGCGACAGCTCGATTGAGCTCGATGACGGGAGACGGTGACAGGCGACCGAGCGCCTCGTAGAGCAAGACGATGCGTGACCAGTCGGTGTCGTCGGCGGTCGGCGCGCTCGCATGGCATTCGGCCAGCGCCGCCTGCAGACCGTAGGGACCGCGTCCGCGACCGCACGCGTCGGCGCGAGCCAGCGCCGCGACGCCCCGGCGGATCTGGGTACGGTCCCACCGACTGCGGTCTTGGTCGGCCAGCAGGATCGGCGAACCGTCTCGTGCTGCGCGAGCGGCAAAACGGGATGCCTGGAACTCCATCAACGCCACGAGCGAGTGCACCTCGGGTTCGTCGGGAACAAGTCCTGCAAGGATCCGGCCGAGCCGCAACGCCTCGTCGCACAACTCGGTTCGGATCCACCGATCGCCGGACGACGCCGCGTAACCCTCGTTGAACACCAGGTAGATCACACTGAGCACGGCGGAGAGCCGGCGCGGATAGTCCTCGCGGGGCGGCACCTCGAACGGCACCCGAGCCGCGCTGAGCGTCTTCTTCGCGCGCACGATGCGCTGCTGAACGGTGGACGTGGACACGAGGAACGCCTTGGCGATCTCTTCGGCGGTGAGACCACCGACGACTCTCAACGTCAGAGCGATCTGGCCCTCCCGCGACAGCACCGGGTGGGCGGAGACGAAGACCAGTCGCAACACGTCGTCGTCGATGTGGTCGGGGTCCCACTCGAGGTCGGCATCTGGCCTGGAGTCCAGGTCGCGGGCCATCTCCACATACTTCGCGTCGAGACGTTCCTGCCGACGCCAGCCATCAACTGCCCTGCGCTTGGCCACGGTGGTGAGCCAGGCGCCCGGATTTCGCGGGACACCCGACTCCGACCACTGCGTCAGCGCCTGGATCAGCGCTTCCTGCGCAAGGTCCTCGGCGACACCGACATCACCCACCATCCGTGCCAGGGTGGCGATGATCTTGGCTGCCTCCATACGCCACACCGCGTCGACGGTGCGGTGGATGACTTCCGGCGAACTCACCTGCGCTCAGATCAGCTGGTGCGCTGATCGAGCTCCTCGCGCCACTTCTCTTCCTTCTGAATCCACTCGTTGTCGGCCGGGAAGTCCTCGACCTCGGTGACGCGGCGCACCTCGAGCTTCACACCCGGACCCAGCGGGCAGCGCGAAGCCCATTGCGCCGCTTCCTCTTTGCTCGCGACCTGCAGGATCCAGAAGCCGCTGAAGAGTTCCTTCGCCTCGGCGTACGGGCCGTCGGTGACCACGGGCGGGTCGGAGTCGAAGTCCACCACGAAGCCTTCTTCAGCGCCCGAGAGGCCTTCACCGGCGAGCAGTACCCCCGCCTTCATCAGCGACTCGTTGTACGCCCCCATGGCGGCGATGATCTCCTCGAAGTCCATCGACTTGCTCGCCTCGATGGCTTCTTCAGTGGTCCGCATGATCAGCATGTAGCGCATTGTGTTCTCCCTGTTCCGTGTGATCGCAGGGTGTCCCTGCGAGAGTTCCGTTCGAGGTTCTCAGCCATACGTCGAACGACGATCCGTCAGATCGACACGGATCCGAAAAAACTTCGGGCGGTCCACTGATCGTCAGTGCGCGGCCTCGTCCCATGACCGGCCGTAGCCGATCGACACGTCCAACGGCACCGACAACTCGATCGCCCCACCCATCTTTGCGCGGACGAGCGACTCCAGTTGCTCTTTCTCACCCGGCGCGACCTCGAACACCAACTCGTCGTGCACCTGCAGCAACATGCGCGACGTCAGGTTCTGTTCTGCGAGCGCCCGTTGAACGTCGATCATGGCGACCTTGATGATGTCGGCCGCGGTGCCCTGGATGGGCGCGTTGAGCGCCGCCCGCTCGGCGACGTCGCGCCGTTGCCGGTTGTCGCTGTTGAGGTCGGGAAGGTAGCGACGGCGACCGAACAAGGTGGACGTGTACTCGTTGCGGCGGGCCTCTTCGACGGTTTCGTGGAGATAATCGCGCACCCCGCCGAACCGGGTGAAGTAGGCCTCCATCTGTTCTTTGGCTTCGCTCGTGCTGATCTTGAGCTGTGCCGACAAGCCAAAGGCACTGAGGCCGTACGCGAGCCCGTAGCTCATCGCCTTGACCCGTCGGCGCATGTCGGGGGTCACCTCGTCGATCGGCACGCCGAAAGCACGAGATCCGACGAAGCTGTGGAGGTCCTCACCGGTGTTGAAGGCCTCGATCAATCCGGCGTCGCCGGACAGATGTGCCATGATCCGCATCTCGATCTGGCTGTAGTCGGCGGTCATCAACGTCTCGAAACCCGAACCCACGACAAATCCCTGGCGGATCTGACGGCCGGCATCGGTACGGACCGGGATGTTCTGGAGGTTCGGCTCGGTGGACGACAACCGTCCGGTCGCCGCGATGGTCTGGTTGAAGGTGGTGTGCACCCGTCCGTCGTCCGAGACGGACTTCAGCAGTCCGTCCACCGTGACCTTGAGCCGCGTGGCGTCGCGGTGCGCCAGAAGATGTTCCAGGAACGGGTGCCCTGTCTTCTCGAACATCGCGAGCAGTGCATCGGCGTCGGTGGTGTACCCGGTCTTGGTCTTCTTGGTCTTGGGCATCTCGAGTTTGTCGAACAGTACAACCTGCAATTGCTTGGGCGATCCCAGGTTGATCTGCTCGCCGATCACCTCGTAGGCCGCTTCCGCGGATTGGCGCACCCGCGCGGCGAATCCCGACTCGAGATCCTCCAGATGTGCTGAATCGATGGCGATGCCGGCTGCTTCGAGTTCGGCCAGGACAAAGAGCAGTGGCAGCTCCATGTCCGTCAGGAGTGAGGCCGAGTCGATCTTCGCCAACTCCTCATCGAAGCGGTCGGCCAGCTCACCGACGGCTTGGGCTTGCAGCATCGCCTGGTCGGCCGCGGCCTGGGCGCCGGAATCCTCGTCGAGCAATGAGAGCTGACCGTCGTCGGGGGCGGCGTCGGCGCGCAGTTCACGCCGGAGGTACCGCAGGGCGAGGTCGTCGAGGTTGAACGATCGTTGGCCAGGACGTACCAGATAGGCGGCGAGCGACGTGTCACTGGTGACCCCGCCGAGACGCCACCCGCGGCCGCGAAGTGCGTGGAACGCCCACTTGGCCTCGTGGATGGCTTTGGCAGCGTTGGTATCGGCCAGCCAGTCGGCGATCGCGTCCTCGTCTGCCGGCCCGATCTCGGCGGGATCGAGGTATGCCGACTCGCCATCGGCCGCAGCGATCGCGATGCCTGTGACGTCCGACCCGTAGACCTGCCGCGGCCCGACAATTGTCAGGCCTGCCCGGCCGGTGCCGGGCGCCGCGTGCGCGGCGAGCCAATCCGCAACCTGGCCCGCGCCGAGCTGGCTGCCCCGTAGATCAAAGCCCGACTCGGCTTCTGGCTCGGCCGAGGTGAGGGTGGTGAACAACCGGTCCCGCAGCACCCGGAACTCGAGGTCGTCGAACAGCTGGTGAATCTGGTTGCGGTCCCACGGTGCCAGCTGCAGGTCGTCGGGACCGATCGGCAGGTCCATGTCACGGACCAGCTCGGTGAGCTGGCGGTTCATCTGAACACTGGCCACGTGGGCGCGAAAGGCGTCGCCCACTTTGCCTTTCACCTTGTCTGCGTTCTCCACCAGACCTGAGAGCGATCCGTACTCTCGGATCCACTTCGACGCGGTCTTCTCCCCCACACCGGGAATGCCGGGGAGATTGTCCGACGGGTCTCCGCGCAGCGCGGCGAAGTCCGGGTACTGCGACGGCGTCAGCCCGTACTTCTTCTCCACCTCTTCCGGGGTGAACCGCGTCAACTCCGAGACGCCGCGTTTCGGGTAGAGGACGGTGACGTTGTCGGTCACCAGTTGCAGCGCGTCGCGGTCACCGGTGACCACCAGAACGCGGAAACCCTGCTCCGCTGCCTGGGTGGTCAACGTGGCGATGATGTCGTCGGCTTCGTACCCCTCCCGGGCCAGAACCGGGATGCCCATCGCCCCCAGAACGTCCTTGGTTAGGTCGATCTGGCCACGGAATTCGTCAGGCGCCGAGCTGCGCTGCGCCTTGTATTCGGGGAACACCTCGGCACGGAAAGTCTGCCGCGACACGTCGAAGGCGGCCGCGATGTGGCTCGGGTTCTCGTCGCGCAACAGGTTGATCAACATCGAGGTGAACCCGTATACGGCGTTGGTGGTCTGACCTGATGCGGTCTTGAAGTTCTCGGCGGGCAGCGCGAAGAATGCGCGGAACGCCAACGAGTGACCATCGAGCAGCATCAAGGTCGGCTGCTGCGCCTTGGACGCTGATTTTGCCGATGTACGGCCGGGTTTGCTGATCTGGGCGGGACTCACGACGCAAGTGTATGGAGCTTCGCCGACAGTCCCGGCAAGAAGCCTCACCAAAACCAATTTTCTCGGCGTCGAACCAGCTCACAAAGGCGAGTTACTCAACAGTAACTCGGGGGAAACATAGAAACCCTGCCGCGAGTCCTCGGTGGTTATAGGGTCGCCAAACGAGATGTTCGCGCGGCAAAAGTGCCGCGCGCCGACCACCTTCGGGAGGATTCACGCGTGATGCCCCGTCATGCTCAGCGAGCACGGGTCTTGGGAGCCAAGTTAGGGGCAGGCGCTCTCCTGACCTTGCTGGCATCGCTTCTACTTGCCGGGATAGTCGGCACCGGAAGCGCTGTCGCCACCCCAGCTCCATCCTCAGACGACACCGTCCGAGTGTTCGGAACGCTGCGAAATGGTTCCGATCCCGTCGCAGAAGTGAAAGTCGACGCCAAAGACCAGGCCGGCGCCGTGGTCCAATCGTCCACCTCCTCGGAAACCGGGGCATGGACGATGAACCTGCCGCCCGGCACCTATTCGGTGGTGATCGACAAGACGACCATCCCGAGTGGGGTCGAGGTACAGAAAGACACCGTCGCGGTCACGGTCACCGCCGGGTCTCCACGGCCGGTGATCTTCCTCTTCGGTGAGGAGCGCACCGCCACGGAGATCAGCGCTGCCGAGGAACTCACGCGGCTGGCGATCGACGGTCTGAGATTCGGTCTCATCATCGCGATCACCGGTGTCGGCCTGAGCCTCATCTTCGGCACCACCGGGCTGACCAACTTCGCCCACGGCGAGCTGGTGACCCTGGGTGCTGTGGTGGCCTGGGCGATCAACGTCAAACTAGGTGTCCAGCTGATACCGGCGACCATCCTGGCGATCATCGTCGGCATAGGTGTCGGCATCCTCAACGAACTCGGCATATGGCGACCGCTGCGGCGTCGCCGATCCGGGCTCATCGCGATGCTGGTGGTGTCGATCGGATTGGCGCTCATCATGCGCTACGGGATCCTGATCTTCTTCTCTGACCGCGCCGAACCGTTCGACGACTACCAGGTGCAGACGCAGATCGGTTCCGGCGCCTTCGCGATCACCCCGGTCAACCTGTGGTGCATCATCATCAGCCTCGTCGTGCTGCTGCTGGTGGCGCTGATGCTGCAGAAGACGCGGATCGGCAAGGCCATGCGAGCCGTTGCCGACAACCGCGACCTCGCCGCATCGTCCGGCATCAACGTGGATCGCGTCATCTTGTTCGTCTGGGCCTTGTCAGGCGGCCTCGCGACCCTCGGCGGCGTTCTCTTCGCGATGTCCGAACTCGGTGGCCGTGTCCAATGGGAGATGGGTTTCAAATTGCTTCTGCTCATGTTCGCCGGCATCACGCTCGGTGGACTCGGAACGGCGTACGGCGCGCTGCTGGGCTGTGTGATCGTGGGCCTTCTGGTCCAGGTTTCCACTTACTGGATCAACCCCGACCTCAAGTACATCGGTGGCCTTCTCGTTCTCATCGTCATTCTCACCATCAGACCCCAGGGCATCCTCGGGTCCAGAGCGAGGATCGGCTGACTCATGGATCTCATCTCTGCACTTCAGACCTCGTTTGCCCAATTGATCGGACCCTCAGCGGTTTTCTATGCGCTGTTGGCGATCGGGCTGAACCTGCACTTCGGCTACGCCGGGTTGCTCAACTTCGGTCAGATCGGTTTCGCCCTGCTCGGCGCCTACGGCGTCGGCATCATGGCCGACAACTACGACCAGCCTCTGTGGGTGGGTGCGATCGTCGGCATCGTCGCGGCCGCGATCTTGGCCCTTGTGCTCGGTTTGCCCACGCTTCGATTACGGGCCGACTATCTGGCCATCGTGACGATCGCGGCGTCGGAGATCTTGCGACTGGTCTTTCGGTCCACCGCCTCCGACGACCTGACGCACTCCACCAACGGCATCTTCGGATACGCGGACGGGTTCTTCGACTACAGCCCGTTCGACAACGGCAAGCAGTACTCGTTCTTCGGCGTCAAGTTCCAGGGCACCGACCTCTGGGCGATGGTGGTCGGCTGGGCGATCGTGCTGTTGCTCTGTCTCCTGGTGTGGCTGCTCGTGCGCAGTCCCTGGGGTCGCGTCCTCAAGGCTGTTCGCGAGGACGAGGACGCCGCCCGATCACTGGGTAAGAACGCCTACTTCTACAAGATGCAGGCCCTGGTGCTCGGTGGTTGCATCGGTGGCGTGGCGGGTGTGTACAACGCGCTGCAGACCCAGTCGATCAACCCCGACTTCTACTCCACGGCGCAGACCTTCTTCGCCTACGGAGCACTGATTCTCGGCGGTGCTGCCACGGTGTTCGGGCCGGTTGTCGGCGCGATGCTGTTCTGGTTCCTGCTGGCCATCCCCGATGCCTTGCTGCGTCAGGTCACGTCCGGTCCCGACCCCTGGTTCGAGATGACGCAGCAACAGGTCGGCGCCACCCGCTACGTCTTGTTGGGATTGGCGATAGCCCTGATGATGGTCTTCAGACCGCAAGGAATCCTCGGTAACAAGCGAGAGGTCCAGCTCGATGCCTGACGGACGTCACACACAGCCCCCCGGTCCCGACGGCACCGAATCGGCCTCCGAACCCGGCATCGGGGTGGACGCCCCCACGCTGGTCACCGAGGCGGCCCCGGCCACCCTTGCCGAGTTGAAGGCGTTCAGCGCGGCCGAACGCGCCGAGCTCTTCGCCGGTGTCACCGCCGAACCGGGTTCGGCCAAACCCGACCCGATCATCTCGGTGGACAACATCACCCGGACATTCGGTGGCCTCAAAGCCGTCGATGTGAAGCATCTGGAGATCCAACGCGGATGCATCACGGGCCTGATTGGTCCCAACGGGGCGGGCAAGACCACATTCTTCAACTTGATCACCGGGTTCGACAAGCCCGACACGGGTAGCTGGTCGCTCAACGGCAAGCACATGGGAAGGGTTGTGCCGCACCGGGTTGCCCGCAACGGCATGGTGCGTACCTTCCAGCTCACCAAGGCGCTGTCCAAGTTGTCGGTACTCGACAATGTGCGGCTCGGTGCTCGTCACCAGAGCGGCGAGCACATGCTCCAGGCGTTGGCGCCGTGGACGTGGCGCAAGCAGGAGGCCGAAACCACCGAGCGCGCATACGAATTGCTCAAGCGATTCAAGCTCGATGCCAAGGCGGACGACTACGCCGGCTCGCTGTCGGGTGGTCAGCGCAAGTTGCTGGAGATGGCACGCGCGTTGATGACCAATCCCGAGGTCGTCATGCTCGACGAACCGATGGCCGGGGTGAACCCGGCGTTGACCCAGAGCCTGCTCGAACACATCAAGGCGTTGCGCGACGAGGGTATGACCGTGGTGTTCGTCGAACACGACATGGACGTCATCCGCGACATCAGCGACTGGGTGGTGGTGATGGCACAGGGCAAGGTGATCGCCGAGTCACTTCCCGGCCGCCTCGGCGACAACCCGGCGGTGGTGGATGCGTACCTCGGCGGCCACCACGATCAAGCGCTCGAGTTCGACGAGGACGGTAACCCGGTCGGCGAAACCGCCGTGCTGGCAGAGCAGGTCGAGGCCGCGATCGAAGAGACCCTCCAAGCCGGCGGGGACCTGTCGCAGCCCGACCCGATCACTCCGTCCACCTCGCACGGAAAAAAGGACAAACCATGAGTGGACCGGACCTCTCGAAATCGCCCACCTCATCGGGCGCAACCGCGGCGCCAGGCGGGCTCAGCCACGCTGAATTGGCCGCCACGCCTGAGGAACACCGCAAGCTGGCGGCCAACGCACTGCTGCGTGCCGATGACATCACCGCCGGCTATCTACCGGGTATCAACATCCTCGAGGAGTGCAACTTCTACCTCGACGACGGTGAGATCGTCGGGATCATCGGGCCCAACGGCGCCGGTAAATCGACGTTGCTCAAGACCCTGTTCGGGCTGATCCCGGTGCGGGTCGGAGCGGTGACGCTCCGCGGAGACAACATCACCTCGGCCAAGGCGCACGTGCTGGTCACCAAGGGTGTGGGCTACGTCCCGCAGACCCAGAACGTCTTCCCGGCTCTCTCCATCGAAGAGAACCTCGAAATGGGAATCTATCTGCGTCCCAAGAAGTTCAACGAGCGCTTCGCCTTCGTGTCCGAACTGTTCCCCTTGCTCTCCGAACGCCGCAAGGTGAAGGCCGGAGCGCTGTCCGGTGGCGAACGTCAGATGGTGGCCATGGGCCGGGCTTTGATGATGGAACCTTCGGTACTGCTGCTCGACGAGCCGTCGGCAGGATTGTCCCCGATGTTCCAGGACGAAGTGTTCATCCGAATCAAGAAGATCAACGCCACCGGCGTCTCGGTGATCCTCGTGGAGCAGAACGCCCGACGTTGCCTGCAGATCTGCGATCGTGGCTACGTGCTCGATCAGGGACGCAATGCCTATACCGACACCGGCACCAACCTCGCCAACGATCCGAAGATCATCGAGCTGTATCTCGGGACGCTGGCGGGAAGTGCCGAGAAGAAGTAGCTCAACTCAGAAGCTTCACACAACGATCCGCTCCGGTTGCCCGGGGCGGACCGTTCTGATTTCGGCGAAATTGTTGTCTGCAAGGCGTTCGGGCCGAATCTCGTCGCTGAGCGTCTCATCAATCAGTGCAAGAAGAAAGGCCCGGGTCTCGCGACCCGGGCCTTTCTCAGTGTTGTGCATTCACCTCTGTGAGGTGATCAGTTGCCCTTGACGACCTTGTAGTCGGCGACAGGGGCGACCAACTTGTTGTTGGCATCGAACTCGAGCACACCGTACGAACCAACCGACGGCTCACCGGCGGTGACGAAGGCCAATTCGCCTGTGACACCGTCGTAGTCGAGGTCGGTGCCGGCCTTGGCCAGCGGGAGGCATTCCTGGTACGTCTTGCACTTGGTGCCACCCTCGGTCACAGCGTTGATGTTCGCTGCGATCGAACGACCGTTGGTCGACTTCGCCACCTCGGCTGCGAGCGCGGAGATGACCACGGCGTCGTAACTCTCACCGGCGTAGTTGAAGTCGATCAGTGCCGGGTCGGCGGTCTTCAGACGAGCCTCGAACTGCGGGCCGACGTTGGTCAGCGGCGTGGTGCCCTTCATCCCCTCGAGGATGCCCGGACCGACCGACTCACCGAGGGCGTTGCCCATGTTGCCGTCGACACCGAAGACGAGCTTGTCCTTCGGTCCGATCTTCACCTCGTTCATGCGGGTGATGATCTTGGCGCTCTCCTCGAATCCGATGACGGCGATGCCGTCGGGATTGAAGTTCTTGACCTGGTCGACCTCGGCGTTGAACGACTGCGCGTTGGGGTCGTAGATGATCGTCTTGATCTGGTCGGCCGGGATGCCCGCGGCCTCGAGATCGGAGACGGTGTTCTTGGCCAGACCGGTGCCGTACGGGTCGTTCATCGCCAGGATGGCGACACGCTGCACGCCGCCCTCGGCCATGACCTGTGCAAGCGCCTGGGCCTGCAGGGTGTCGGCAGGAGCGGTACGGAAGTACTGGCCCTTGTCTGCGTAGCAGGTGAACTCGTCAGAGGTGTTGGCCGGCGAGAACATCACTGCCCCGGCATTGCTGATCTTGTCGATGACCTTCAGCGACACCGACGAGGATGCGGCGCCGACGATCACCTGGGTGCCGGCCGCGAGCTCGCGGTCTACGGTGGCGTTGGCGGTGTCGGTTGTGGTGTCTCCGGAGTCACCGTCGATCTGCTGAACTGGCTGGTCGAGCACGCCGCCTGCCGCATTCACGTCCTGCACAGCGAGCTTGACGCCTGCGAACTCAGGCGGTCCGAGGAACGCCAGGCTTCCCGTGGCGGGGAGCAGCGTGCCGATCTTCAGGGGCGCCGTGCTGACCGGTCCTGGCGTCGCCTTGTCGGCGTTCTCACCACAGTCGGTGTTGGTTGTCGCCTCCGTGGACGAAGACGCGGATGCACCGGTCGCGCCCCCGGTCGTCGCCGTGTCGTCAGAATCGTCTGAACTACAGCCGGCAATTGCCATGACGGAAACCGCCGCGGCAATCGTTCCCCTCAAGAGATATCTGTGGGACATCAACATTCTCCTCGCGGTAAACCACCGAGCGCGGCGCGTCTTCTACGACGCATACGACCGCCACTCGCTTGGGTAAAGCTAGCGCCATCGTGTTGCCCGCGAGTAACGTTCGTGAAACTGGAGAGCACCTGCAGCCTGGCCGTGACCGATTTGAAACACGGTTGTCCGGCCGGCGCTTCGGCGCGTCTGCACCGGCCGGGCCGGTGAACCGTCCCGGCCGCGACGGAAATGCCTGACAGAGCGCTTATTTGGCCTTGTTGCCGAGGGTCTCGATGACCACTTCGGCCACTGCTTTCATCGTGGTGCGGCGATCCATGGCCGCGCGCTGAATCCACTTGAATGCATCCGGCTCGCTGAACGAATGCGACTCCATCAAGATGCCCTTTGCACGTTCCACCAATTTGCGGATCTCAAGACGTTCGGTCAGGTCGGCGACATCGCGTTCGAGAACGTTGAGTTCGGTGTACCGGCTCACCGCGACCTCGATAGTCGGCACCAGGTCGGCTTTGGTAAAGGGTTTCACCAGATACGCCATCGCGCCGGCATCCCGGGCTTTCTCCACAAAATCGCGCTGGCTGAAGGCGGTCAGCATGACGACGGCTGCAAGCCTTTTGCTGGCGATCTCCGCTGCCGCGTCGATACCGTCGCGGACGGGCATTTTCACATCCATGATGACGAGGTCGGGACGCAACTCCTCGGTGAGCTCTACGGCCACCTGACCGTTGGGAGCCTCCCCCACCACGTCGTAACCCTCTTCGCGCAACATCTCGATGAGGTCCATCCGGATCAAGGAATCGTCTTCGGCGACCAGGACGCGGCGGACCGTTGCTGCCGGCTCCTTGGCCTGAGCTGCACTTGCGTCCGTCGTTGCCATCGGTCCCACCTCCACATTGAAATCGCCGTCCCGTGCGCAGTCGAGCGCCGTGATGTGGTGCAACAGTACCGGTTGGATCCGCGCCCGGCCCGTCATCTAAAGTGTGGTCTGCGACGCGCCCCCGTAGCCCAATTGGCAGAGGCAACGGATTCAAAACCCGTCCAGTGTCAGTTCGAGTCTGACCGGGGGCACCACGCCAGCATGGTTCTTGTCGAAGTTTGCAACCCGCGCTCCCATGGAGCTTCCGGCGCAAGCAAGCGGCTGGCAGGTTCCAGCGCGAGTCAGGCGTCTCGGCAAGCCCAGAACCTCCCCGACTCCGGCCGCGCCACCGGCCGAGCCGTAATCGATGCGGGTAGTGTCCATGCATCATGGACGGAGTCGATGTCATCGTGTCGCACTGGGCGATTGCCCGCCCGGAACTCGATGTTTCGGCGCTGAAGGTTTTCGGTCGACTCCACCGGAGCTTCCTCATCTACAAGAGCGAGATCTCCGAGACCTTCGACAAACACCACATCACCGACTCCGGTTTCGATGTGCTTGCGTGCCTGAGGCGTTCGGTGCCACATCATCGATTGACCGCAGGTGAACTCGCAGAACAGACGCTGGTCACCACGGGCGGGTTGTCGCTTCGGGTCAAACGGCTCGAGGATGCAGGCTTGGTCACTCGGTCCAAAGACGCCGGTGACGCCCGTGTCGTGTACGTCGAACTCACACCGGCGGGAGCCGCCCTCGTCGACAGGGTTGCCGACGAACACTTCGCCAAACTCCATTCCATGCTTGGTCAGCTCACCGAAGACGAAGCCTCCACGTTGGCCTCACTCCTGACCAAACTCGAGACCTCGGCCCGCTCGGTGGCGCACGACGACAGCGCGGATTCGGGCTTCCCCGGCTGATTCAAGCCCCGTCTGACAAACTTTCTCAAACTTTTTTCGCGATCGAGTGATCGCCACCACACCCCGTGTGACCTGCGTCTCGCTGATTTCGTGCGTGTAAATCTGCCGTTACAAAGCCCTCAGCTGGGCGTTCTGGCGTTGACCTCTTAGCGCTAAGGGATTACAACTGTCTTAGCGCAAAGATAGTTGCGCATACGGCGCACATCGCGCCGAACGTCTAACCCGTCGGAACGGACACCGCATGACACTCGCAGTGAGCGCCCCGCGCAGCCCGGCATCTGCCGCCCACGATCCCGCTCGTGATCTCATCGACCAGATCTACGTCGCCGGTCGGTGGGAGCGCGGACAAGGCGAACTGATCCAGTCGGTCGACCCGGCGACCGGCAGGGTGTTCGCAACCCTGCACGCAGCAACCACCGATACCGTTGATGTCGCAGTCCGCGAGGGTCTTTCAGCGGCGCGGACAAGCGGTTGGTCGACCATGCTCCCGCACGAGCGGGCCGCCGTCTTGCACCGGATCGGCAACGCAATCGACGACGCCCGCGAACGGATCGCGGCGTTGCAGACACTCGACACCGGCAAGACATTGACCGAGACGCGAGCACTTGCAAGCAGTGCTGCCAACACCTTTCGATACATGGCCGCGGCGCTGGAAACCATGGACGGCGCGCTGACGACGCCCCGTGGGCCGTGGCTGACGATGTCGACCCATCGGCCGATGGGCGTGGTCGGAGCGATCACGCCATGGAACTCACCGATTGCCTCAGACGCGCAGAAGTTCGCGCCCGCTCTGGCCGCCGGAAACGCCGTCATCAGCAAGCCACCGGTGTGGGCACCCTGGGTGACGCTGCTCCTGGCGCGCCTGTGCGAGGAAGCCGGACTACCTCCCGGCGTGTTGTCGGTGCTTCCGGGCCCCGGACGGACCGTCGGCGAAGCGCTGGTGCGCCACGCGGACGTGGCGAAAGTGAGCTTCACGGGTGGAACTTCGACGGGACGGCACCTGGCCCACATCGCCGCCGACAAGCTCATGCCCATCACCCTCGAACTCGGCGGCAAATCACCCACCATCGTCTTCGAGGACGCCGACATCGAACGGGCGATCCAGGGAGTGCTGTTCGGCATCTTCTCCTCCAGCGGCCAGAGTTGCATTGCCGGATCTCGAGTCTTCGTGCAGCGCAGCATTTTCGAGAGCTTCACAGACAAACTGGTCGAACGGGCGGCACAGTTGCGTCTCGGCCCCGGAACGGATCCGAACACCGCCGTTGCGCCGATGATCTCGGCGCAGCACCGCGATTCGGTCGCGTCGATGGTCGATGCTGCCGTCGCTGCCGGCGCCCGTGTACGCCTGGGTGGTGCGCCGCCTCAAGACGATCGCCTCGAGCACGGGTGCTATTACCCACCCACCATCCTCACCGACGTGACCAATGCGGACACCATCTGCCAAGAGGAAGTCTTCGGCCCCGTGGCTGCGATCATGCCGTTCGACGACGAGGCCGACGTCATAACCCAAGCCAACGACACCGTTTACGGTCTCGCCTGCGGTATTTGGACCGAGAACTACCGCCGTGCGTTGCGGATCGGTGACGCGATCAACGCCGGCACAGTCTGGGTGAACACCTACAAACAGTTCTCCATCTCCACCCCGTTCACCGGTCTCCGTGACAGCGGACTGGGTGAAGAGAAGGGGCGCGACGCCATTCGCCACTACTCCGACCAGAAAAGCATCTATCTCGACCTCACCGACGCTCCCCTGGCTTGGGGCGCTCCGATTGAAAGGGCTCGTTCATGACCACCTCAACCCAGACCGGCACCGGTTCGGCGCACCCGTACAGTCCGGCTTTCGCCGTCGCCGGTTTCGGATTCGTTTCGGGCGCACTGTCCGTCGACGAGGACGGGCGTGCGGTTGCCGGCGTGGAGCCCGCACTCGACGCCGCCGTCGCCCGACTGTCCGAACGACTCGCGACCATCGACATGACGCTCGACGACGTGGTCAAGACCACCTACTTCGTGACCGACGTGTCTCTGCGGGATGCCGCAAATCTCCACTACGAGAACGTCTTCGATGCGCCGCGCCCGGCCCGGTCATTCGTCGAGGTCGCCGCGTTGCCCTATGGCGCCACGGTCGAGATCGAAGCCATCGCACACCGCTCCTGAGCCCTACCGAAACCCCTTGTCTACACCCATCGAAAGGACACATCATGTCTGCCCCTGAGAAGACCATCTCCGATCTCGACCAGCAGATCGACTCGTGCATCGCGAGCCGCGACACCCGATACGAAGACTGGGACACCCTCGGGTTCCAGGCAGCCAAGGGCGGGGATCGCTTCAAGCGTGCCCAGATTCGATACATCGGTTCTGGCGCGACCGGCAATCACGACGGTGACAATCGCACGCTGCCGTCCGAACACTTCACGTTCTCCAACATGCGCCTGCCCGCCGGCGCAGTTGGCCCTGAACACACCCACCACGATGTCGAAGAGGTCTTCTTCGTCCTCGAGGGTGAGCTCGAGGTCGCGGTGCATGACGTCGAAGACGGCACCAAAAAGGCCGTGCGACGGCTCGGCTATCGGGACCTGATCCGGGTCCCCGCCGGTGTACCCCGCAGCCTTGCCAATGTCGGCGACACCGACGCGTTGTTCTGCGTGATCATCGGCGCACCCAAGCCGCAGCTGCCCACCTATCCCCCGAGCTCGGAGATGTTCGGCGTCACCCGCTGACACCGAGCAACCACACCGATCACCTCACCGACCAACGACACCGAGAGGAACGGCGATGCACGAACCGACGTCGCGAGTGCTACGCGTACACCAGAAGACCTGGGAAGCCGACGGGGTCACCAGCATCACGCTCGTCGACCCGGCTGGTGCATCGCTGCCCTCTTGGGAACCGGGTGCACACATCGCCCTGCATCTGCCCGGCGGTCTCGTTCGCGAGTATTCCCTGTGCTCTGATCCCACGGATACAACGCTGTGGACAGTCGCCGTCCTGCGCGCCGAACAGTCACGGGGCGGCAGCACTCTCGTTCATGATCAGCTGTCCGTAGGTGCATTGATCGAGGTCGACGGCCCCCGCAACGCTTTCAAGCTCGACCCCGATGCGCAAGAACACCTGCTTGTGGCAGGAGGCGTCGGCATCACCCCCATCGTGACGATGATGCGCAGGCTGAACCACGACGGCTGTGCATGGAAGATGCTCTATGCGGGCCGCTCCCGGACCTCGATGGCTTTCGTCGACGAGGTGGCGGGTCACGTGGGGCAGTCGATCGTTCATGCGGACGACGAGAACGGCGGCCTTGCGGACCTGGCCTCATTTGTTGGGTCGGCCGGGCCCGGCGCAGTGGTCTATTGCTGCGGGCCGGCAGCGCTGCTCGACGCAGTCGCAGCGGTCACGCCGGCCGGTGTCACGCTGCGGACCGAGCGATTCTCCGCGCCGCCTGCCGCCGCTCCCGCCGGCGACGAATCAGCATTCGACGTTGTCCTCGAACGCAGCGGGACCCGGCTGCAGGTGGGTCCCGATGTATCCGTCCTCGATGCACTGATCGACGCAGGCGTCGATGTTCCGAGTTCCTGCACCGAAGGAATCTGCGGCACATGCGAAGTAGGCGTCGTCAAGGGCGACGTCGATCACCGCGACTTCCTGCTCAGCGAGTCCGAACACGCCGCGAACACAACCATGTTCCCTTGCGTATCCCGCTGCCGCTCTGCCGAACTCGTACTCGACCTCTGACAGGAGTGCTCATGCTCTACTCCCAACTCCCGGTGCTCACCGACACACCGGTGTGTACGTTGCGCAGTCTGCGTTCCGTCGCCCTCAGCGTTCCGGACCCTGTCGCCTCTCGCGATTTTTATCACGAGGTGTGGGGCCTGTCGACCGTGGACGAGGACGGTGACCGGTTCTGGCTACGGGCCACCGGCACAGACCATCACGTCCTCGATCTGCGACGAGGTGATCTGAATGCGCTCGGCCACATCAGCTTTGCCGTCGGCACGCCACGCGAGGTCGACGACGCCGCCCGAGCGCTCGACCGAATCGGGGTGCCGATGCTGCGCACACCGGGTCTGCTCGACGACGCGGGCGGTGGCTACGGTCTGCAACTGGTCGATCCGGAGGGACGTGTGGTGGAACTGTCTGCCGACACGTTCGCCGTGTCTGCTCAGGAGCCCGCCGGCCGAAGGGCCGTCCCCCGCAAGATCGCGCACGTCGTCCTCAACACCACCGACATCGAGCGCACCGCGGCCTTCTACACCCAGGTGCTGGGGATGCGTATCTCGGACTGGTCGGAACGCCAGATGACGTTCCTGCGATGCAACTCCGATCATCACGTCATAGCACTCAATCAGGCACCGTGGGCTTCGCTCAACCACATCGCCTACGAGATGCCCACCATCGATCACTTCATGAGAGGCATCGGAAGCTTGCGCTCTCATGGCATTTCGCCACAGTGGGGGCCAGGCAGACACGGCCCCGGCGACAATACGTTCTCGTACTTCACCGACCCTGCCGGCCTCGTGTGCGAGTACACCTCCGAGGTTGCGCAGATCGACGAGGATGCCTGGCTCTGCCGCACGTGGCGTCGAACTGCCGAACTGTCTGACCAGTGGGGAACGGCGGGTCCCCCCACCGCGACCGTCCGTTCAGCGATGGCAGGCATACCGGACCTGGGCGCTCGAGCTCTGGTGACGGCCCGCGACGCCGACTACTTCTACGGCGCTTTGCAGACGGCGGGAACGTCATGACCACCGCATCGACGGTCTGCGAGCGCCTGCGCGCTGTCGAACGCTCCGCAGAGCACCCGCTCGATGCTCCGCGCGCCCTGTTGTTGCACGGGATCGGCGGATCGGCCCGATCCTGCGGACCCGTCGCCGAAAGCCTGGCAGTACAGGGAATCTCGTCGTGGTGCCTCGATGCGCCGGGATACGGTGAGTCTGCCGATCCGTCGGTCGGCGAAGACCTGGTCGCGACAGTCATCGAGTTTCTCGAGGCGGTCTCACCAACGCTCCCTGTCGTGCTGCTCGGCACGTCCTGGGGCGGCGTCGTCGCCACTGCGGTGGCCCTTCGTAGGCCGGACCGGGTGGCGGGGCTTGTCCTGATCGACAGCACCCGGGGCTCGGGCACCACGCCGGAGAAGGCCGCTGCGATGCTGAGCCGCATTGACGAACTCCAGGCGGTCGGCGCCGCGACGGTCGCGTTGCATAGAGCGCCACGGTTGACCGCACCCGGTGCTGATCCCGCAATCCTCACCAAGGTTCACGACTCTATGGCAGCCCTGCGGCTACCCGGGTTCCGGGCGGCAGCCGAGTACATGGCAGCAACCGACCACGGGCCGCACCTGCAGAACATTTCCTGCCCCACACTCGTTCTCGTGGGTGAGCACGACGTCGTCACCGGAGTGGACGAGTCACGATTGCTGGCCGAGCGCATCCCGAGCGCAATGCTGCGCATCTTGCCCGACGCCGGTCATGTCGCCATCCAGGAACAACCGGAACACGTCGCCGACATGGTCGCAGAGTTCATCAGGACGCTGCCGTGAACGCCGGGACCGTGGTGGTCACCGGCGGCGGACGCGGACTGGGGCGAGCCATTGCCGGACGGCTCTGCGGCGAGGGCCATCACGTGGTGATCGCCGAACGTGATCCCGACACCGCGCATGCCGCAGCCGCAGACCTTGTCGCCGCCGGGGGTCTCGCGACCGCCGTTGTCACCGACATCGGAGACGTCGAGTCCGTCCGCGCCCTGGCCGACGAGCTGGAGCGTCTCGACTCTCACCTGATCGGCCTGGTGAACAATGCCGCGATCGCCGACGGTGTCGGAGGTGCGACCTTCTTCGAGCTGGCCGACGACGAGTTCGACCGGGTCACCGACGTCAACGTTCGAGGTACCTGGTCGGTGACCAAATACCTTTGGCCGCAACTGCTTGCCGCTCGCGGCGCCATCGTGAACATCGCCTCTGACGTAGCCATGTACGGCTCGCCGCGTCTGGTGCACTACGTCTCGTCAAAGGCGGCGGTGATCGGCATGACGCGATCCATGGCCCGCGACGCCGGCGAGTACGGAGTACGAGTCAACGCAGTGGCCCCCGGACTGATTCGTATCGAGGCGACGGAAACCGTTCCCGACGAGCGGTACCGGACCTATGCCGACGGTCGCGCGCTCTCACGCGAACAAACACCCGACGATGTCGCCGGCGTCGTGCGCTTCCTGCTGTCAGACGACGCCGCGTTCGTCACCGGCCAAACCATCGTCGTCGACGGCGGATTCATCTTTCGCTGACGCCGGCAACACGAACAATTACGCCACGAGGAGAACCGATGGACCTGCAGTTGAAGGGACGCCGCATTCTGATCACCGGTGCCAGCTCCGGCATCGGGCTTGCGACGGCACGACTGCTTGCTGCAGAAGGGGCAACGCTCGCCCTGTGTGCACGCGACGAATCCCGGTTACGCACCGAGACAGCAGAACTGGCAACGATGACCGATGTCGTCACGGCGGCCTGCGATGTCACCGACAGAGCGTCGGTGAACACCTTCGTCACCCGCGCCATCGATTCACTCGGTGGAATCGACGGTGTTGTGTGTAATGCCGGCAAGTCGTTGATGCGCACCCTCGACGAGACCACCGACGACGAGGTCCGAGACGAGTTCGATCTCAAAATCTTCGGGGCTCTCAACGTGGTTCGCGCGGCACGAAAGGCGTTGGCGGCGTCCGACGCGGGTTCGATCGTGATGGTCAACGCCATCTTGTCGCGTCAGCCCGAATTGCGGCTCGCCGTCACGGCAGCTGCCCGAGCCGCGCTGCTCAACCTGTCGCGTTCCCTCGCGGACGATCTCGCGCCCGAAGGTACCCGGGTCAACTCGGTTCTGCTGGGCCTGGTCGACACCGGGCAGTGGCAACGCCGATTTCAGGAGAACGGTTCGGGTGTCGACTTCGACACGTGGAGCGCTGACATCGCGCAGGACCGGAGGATCGCGCTCGGTCGTTTCGGGACCGCCGACGAACTCGCTTTTCCCATCTCCACATTGCTCTCACCGCGAAACAGCTACATGACCGGAGCATCCCTCGACGTCGGTGGCGGAGTCCACCGCTACGTCTGATGCATTCACCGAAACCTCAGGAGAAGACGATGAATCCAGCACCCGAGACCCAGCGCCGCACCGGCGGTGACGTACTGGTCGAGGTGATGCGCCGGCATGGCATCACCACCGCGTTCGGTGTGATCAGCATCCACAACCTTCCACTCGTCGAGGCCGTCGACCGGGACCTTAAGTTCGTCGAGATGCGGCATGAGGCGGCCGCCGTCAATGCTGCCGATGCGTTTGCTCGAGCGTCGGGTGGTATCGGAGTCGCGTTGACCAGCACCGGAACCGGCGCTGGTAACGCCGCAGGCTCGATGGTGGAGGCGCTGACCGCTGGTAGCCGTGTCCTGCACATCACCGGACAGATCGAAAGCGAGTACCTCGCCCCTGGTCGACCTGCCGCGAGCCGAGGGGTGATCCACGAGTTCCCGGCGCAGCCGCAGATGCTCGAGGCGGTGTCAGCACACGCCTCGACCATCACCGATGCCAAGGAGGCCGACGCCGAACTCGAATCCGCGATAGCGCATATTCAGTCGGCACCGACCGGGCCGGCCAGTGTTGAATGGCCTACCGATCTGCAGTACCTCGCTTCGCCTGACCGCCAGCGCCCCGCGGAGTGCTCGTCACGCGTCGTCGCGGCCGCTGACCCCGACTCTGTCGCCCGTGCCGCCGACCTCTTGGCACGTGCGAAGAGCCCACTCATCTGGCTTGGCGGTGGCGCTGCCGGCGCGGGCGACGCCGTGTCCGCGTTGGCGCACCGACTCGGTGCGGGCATCCTCACCAGCAACTCGGGCCGCGGAATCGTCTCCGAGGCCGATCCCCTGGTGATCGGCAACTTCGCGACCACCCCCGCAGCCCGTCAGCTCATCGACGATGCCGATGTCATGCTCGCGGTGGGCACACACTTTCGCTCGAATGAAACCGCCTCGTACACACTCTCGCTCCCGGCGCCACTCATCCAGGTCGACGTCGAGCCGGCCACCCTCGGCCGGGTGTATCCCCTCGAGGTCGCGCTCGCCGGTGATGCCCTACGCACCGTCACCGCACTTGCCGAGGCCATCGAAAGCCCTTCCGGCACTGACCGCTGGCGAGAGCGGGTCGAAGACGTTCGTCACCGTGTTCGTGCCGAGTTGACCGACTACATCGGCGGTTACGCCGAAATCAGCGCCGCTATTCGGTCGGCCCTGCCGGCCCGCTCGGTGATCGCACGGGACGTCACCATTCCGAGCAGCCAGTGGGGCAATCGTCTCCTCCCGGTCTACGAACGCGCCACCAACATCTTTCCCCTCGGCGGCGGGATCGGGCAGGGCCTGGCGATGGGCATCGGGGCCGCGCACGCTCGGCCCGAGGTCCCCACGCTTGTCATGGTCGGCGACGGCGGACTGGCAGTTCATCTTGGCGAACTGGCATCGCTCGCCGGATCCGGAGCACATGTCATCGTGATGGTCTTCAACGACGGCGGATACGGCGTGCTTCGAAACATGCAGGAAAAGAACGGGTTCCGCCGCTCCGGGGTCGATCTGCACACTCCGCGCTTCGACCTACTCGCAGCCTCGATGGACATGCCCTACCGACTCATCCAGGGTCCCGGCAGCATCACCGATGCCCTCGCCGACGCCGTGCACAGGGCCGGGCCGACGATGATCGAAGTGGACGTCACGGCACTCGACCCGACACCGGGCGCCTTCGTTCCCCCAGTCCACGTTCCCACGGAGGCCCACTCGTGAACGCCTCGACGCTGTGGTGGGACGACGGGGCCCTGGCTGCGGTCGAGGCCGGCGAACGGACACATGTGTTCGCGGCGGGTGCCGATGCCGTCAAGGCAGTCCGGCTCGCCATCCGGTGTCCCGACGTCGTGCTGAGTCTCGTTCTGGCCGATCCTGTTACGCCGGAGGAAGATTCGTCCTCCTTGCTCCCGCGGGTATCGGTTCCCACACTCGTCGTCGCATCGGCACCGCGCCCTGATACCGATCTGACGGCCGCCCAACTGTTTGCGGGCGACATCGACAACGCGGTGTTTGTCGTCGTGGACGGGTCTGCCCGACCGGTCCACACCGCGAGTCGTTCGTCGTTCACAGAGTGGAGTTCGTCTTTCGTCGCCATCGCCGAAGGACTGGCCGCCCGCGAAGGCAGGCTTCCCATCCCACCAACCCCCCTCGTCGAAGGAGTCCTCCGATGACAACTCGCACAGCCCGCGAGCCCTATCTCGAAGTCCACCAAACCCACCCGGAGCCGATCACGCCCTACGAGACCAAGCTCGCGGGCTCGATCTCAGAGGTGTTCACGAGCGGCGCAACAACTCTCGCCGAGGTCGTCGCGGGTCTCAATGACCTGGGCCTTCACGGTCCCGGCGGCGATCGGTGGACCGACGACAGCTTCCGCGCCGAGATGCGCAGATTGGGAAAGTGATATGAGCACCGAAACAGCCACAAATACAAGACAAACCGCCCGAAATCGCGGCCCCACTTTCGCTGTGGGCACACGACGACACCTCGATGCCGACGAGATCGCGGCAACGGGTCTGCGCGACCGGTGGTACCCGATCCTCCCCTCGCACATGGTCGAGCCAGGTGCGATGGTGCCGGTTCGCCGGCTCGAGGTGGACTGGGTGCTGTTCCGCGACGCGCAGGGCGTCGTGCACATGCTCGAGGATCGGTGTCCTCATCGCAGCGCCCCGCTGTCGGTCGGACAACACCTCGGTGACCGGATCGCCTGCCTCTACCACGGGGTCCAGGTGGACGGCAGTGGCACTGTCGTCTCGGTTCCCGGCATGCCGGGGTGTGCTCTGGAAGGTCGGCGAGCAACCGTGTCGCTGAGCGTGGTCGAGGCGGCCGACACGATCTTTGCCTACGTGCCACTCACCGCAGAATCCGTGCCGACGCCGTTTGTGCTTCCTGACCGGCTCTCCGACCCCGAGGTGTCGTGGTTCCCCAACTACGCCGAGTGGGCCGGCCCTTGGCGGTTCTACATGGACAACGTGCTCGACCCGATGCATGGCGCGTTCCTGCACCGTAATTCCCACTCGATGTTCGGCGGGGACATCTCGGCCCGGTTCCGTATCCGCGAGACCGACCGAGGATTCTTCTTCGAGAAGACCGATCAACGCGGCGTGAATTTCGACTGGGTCGAATTCGTCCGGGGTTCCATGGATTTTGTTGATCTCGAGATCCCTTACGGCCCAGCGGCCGGCCCCGGCGGCGTGTTCGGCATCGTCGGTATGAGCACCCCGATCGACCGTGAGACGTCTGCGATCTTCCACTGGCGAACCCGGCGGGTGACCGGTTGGGAACGGGAGACCTGGCGGTTCCTCTACCGAACACGACTGGAAGAAAAGCACTGGGAGGTCCTCGAACAAGACCGGGCTGTTCTCGAAGCGCTCGCCGACGACGCCGACCGCGAAGAGCACCTGTATCAGCACGATCTGGGGGTCTCCCGCATCCGGCGGTTGTACCGCGCCGACGCCGTCGCGCAGGCCCAAGTTCTCGCAGCGGCGAACGCCTGATGAGCGATGCCACCATGATGCTGACGATCTTCCTGCGCCACGACCAGGGTCAAAATCTGGACCAGCTGCAGGCCCGTCTCGACGAGAACGACTGGTGGCATGAGTTCCCCCCGGAGGGTTGCGAAGTGGTGTCCTGGGTTGTTGCGATGGGTGTCGGACAAATCGTGACGCTCCGGCTGGCTCCTGACCGTCTGCCCGCTGTGAACGTCGAGCTCGAACGACGGGCCTGGGGCACGTTCCGGACAGACTTCTACCCCACCTACGACTTCCGCGAGGTGCGCGCCCGCCTCACAGAGGAGTCCGATGCGCGTCGCGAGGTGTCGAGCCGATGACCTCGGTCGGTCACCCCGGCGTCCCGGAACCGCCTCGGCCGGGCATGTTCAGCAATGCCCGGGTCGTCGGAGGTCAGTTCTTCCTGTCCGGAATGCACGCGGGGAGCCCAGACGGACCTGTCGGCGGCAACGACACCTACGCCCAGGCGGTCGAGGCTTTCCGGCGGACCCGAGCACTTGCTGAAGCGTGCGGTGCGGGGATCGACGACATCGTCGCCCTGCGCATCTACGTCACCGACATCGCGGAGAAGGCAGCGGTCGGTCGAGCCCGAAGTGCCGTCTTCTCCACACCTCTGCCCTGCTCGACTTTGGTCGAAGTGTCGGCACTGGTGGAACCGGGCCTCACCGTCGAGGTCGAAGCTCAAGGTTTTCTCCCGAACGTCCGATAGCCGGACGACTAACATCAGCCGAACCGGCGCTCACACGCCGACAACCACAAGGACGCCATCATGAGCGGACCGACCATGACCCAGCCGGCCACCACAGCCGAGATCACCAGACCGAACTGGCCTGTGCTCGCCCTCGCATTCATCGCCGTCGTGCTCGACGGCTACGACACCATTGCGCTCGGGTTGTCGGTGCCTGCCCTGGCCGACGACTGGGACGTCCCCACCTCGCACTTCACTCCGGCGCTGTCGTTGACCAGCCTCGGGGTCGCGCTGGGTTACATAGCCGTCGGGCGGCTGACAGCGCGCTTCGGATGCCGCAACGTCATCCTCGCCGCCGTCGTCGCGTTCACCGTCGGATCATTCCTCACGGCCTGGAGTGGATCCATCATCGAGCTCAGTGCGCTGCGGTTGATCACCGGGTTCGGACTCGGCGCCGTGATGCCGGCGGCGGTTGCTCAGGCCACCGCATTGAACCCGGCGCGCCATCGTCAGTCGATCGCGGTGTTCGTCACCACGGGCATCTCACTCGGTGCGCTCATCGCCGGGCTGGTGGGCTCCCAGATTGTCGGCGCCTTCGGGTGGGAATGGGTTTTCATCCTCGGGGCCGTGGCGTCGACGCTGCTGCTTCCTTTCCTGTGGCGATGGCTTCCCGACGAACGAGGTATGACAGGTCCCACCGTGGCATCGCCTCATGCCAAACACGGCGCATCGGTTGCCCGCCTGTTCGAGCCCGGGGTTCGTACTCGCACGATCTTGCTGTGGGTGTTCGCATTCCTGGTGTTCTCGGTTTTCTACATCTTCTCCTCGTGGCTGCCCACGTTGTTGACCAGCTACGGCTTCACCAAGGGGCTAGCCCCACTCGGATCAGCGGCCCTGGGAGTCGGCAGCATCGTCGGAGCAGGGTTGTTGATCATGGCGGCCAGGCGCTTTCAGATGACCTCGGTTCTTGCCGGCACCACGGCGGTCGCGATCGTCTTTCTGATCCTGTCTGCGTTCCTTGGCGCAGACAAGGCTCTCCTGCTGCTGGTGTTCGGTGGGGTGGGCCTCGGACTGCAGGCCGGCATGATCGGGCAAGCCGCCGTGGCCGTGTCGTTGTACCCGCAGGCCACCGCGGCAACCGGCGTCGGCTGGGCAAGTTCGATGGGGCGATTGGGATCAGTCGTCGGACCCATCGTCGGCGGAGCGCTCATCGGTCTCGGTGTGTCCACCAGCTGGATTGTTCTGATTGCCTGCCTACCCGTGGCGGCTGCGCTGGTGGTAGTTCTGGCGCTCGGCAAGGTTCAGTCGCGCTACCCCGACGGCACCACGCGCCACGCTCGTCAGTGACTTCCGACGACACACGCCGTGACAAGCGTTCGGAGGCCTCCGAGATCGCGAAAACTACTCTGAGGGCGGATGTCCTCCGCCGGCTGAGTGGTCCGGTTTCAGGCGCCGAGGACGGGCGTTCAACATTCACCGTCCGTGACCGCCTCGGGGAGTTCGCCGATCATGTCGATGCCGGACCCGTTCCACCGGTAGGCGACGTTCACCTCGCCCTGCGGGGCGGCATTGGGTTCGTCGGCCACGATGTAGCGGTACCGAACGTCGATCTGATCATCGGACGCACCAGTGATCATCTGGTAGCTCAGGTTGCAGGCGGTGCCGGTACCAAGGAACTCACCGCCCCGAAAAAGCAACAACTGATTCGGCGACGAGCCCGTACCACCCTGGGTATGAAGGGCCACGAAAACCAGCAACGAACAAGTGCCGGCGTTGCTCTCGCCCCTCACCCAATTCACACCAGGCATCGTGGGCGCGATCTGCGCGATCGCATCGTCGATCGTCGTCGCATCGATCTGTGACCCGCACGGCGCTTCCTCCCCCACCGGCTCGGAGGCAGGCACGTCCATTGCGGCCGGCGACGGAGAGGTGATGACAGGGTCTGCGGTGCGTGTCTCGGTCAACGTGGTCGTGACGGGGGCAGAGCTGTCCGTCGTGTCGTCTGCACATCCCGTCATGAGCGCCACAGCCGCGAACGCGGTGAGCGCCGCACCGGCTGCTGACTTCGAAATCCGAGCACTGACAATACTTTTCATTGAGCAGATCCTTTCGTTGCCGACCCACTCCTACCGTCGCTAACAACGTCGAAAGAGTTAGTCACGGAGAGGTGTCGATGACGGGCGGCCGGAGTCGTCGCAGGTCAGCGGACGCAGGGGTCGACCGGCCGAACGACAGTCAGACGGGGCTGTTGTCGAGGTCAGAACCGAGATACGCCGGGGCCGAGATCGGGACCCGATTACCGCAATCACATCGGGATCACGCGTCTGGGCCGAAAACGCTTGACCTTGACGCTAGGTCAAGCATTCATCCTTACTTCCACGATCTGTTGCCCGATCAGCGGGACAGGTTACTGGAGAGGTAGGAAATGAGGAGAGACGTAAATAGCAACGACCAAGGTGGGCCATCCGCGACCCGTGCCGCGGTGGTCTCGGCGCGCGACACCGTGGCGGCAGTTACTTTGTGGACCCACCCGTGAACCAACTACGTGATGGTGAGCCGGCCGTTCGTGTCGAGGGACTCAGAAAGTCGTTCGGTGAGCTCGAGGTGCTTCGCGGCGTAGATTTCGACGTGGCGCGAGGCAGTATCTTCGCGCTTCTCGGTTCGAACGGGGCGGGCAAGACCACCGCCGTGAAGATCTTGTCGACGTTGCTGCGACCCGACGGAGGTTCGGCCATCGTCAATGGTTTCGACGTCGCCACACATCCCGGCGAGGTGCGTGAGTCGATCAGCCTCACCGGGCAATTCGCCGCGGTGGACGAGATCTTGACCGCGCGGGAGAACCTGGTCCTCATTGCAAAGCTCCGGCACCTACCAGACCCTTCGGCCACCGCAGATGCCCTCCTGGAACAATTTTCGCTGGCCGACGCGGCTTCTCGAAGAGTGTCGACATATTCAGGTGGGATGCGCCGTCGTCTGGACATTGCCATGAGTCTCATCGGAGATCCGCCGGTGATCTTCTTGGACGAGCCGACGACCGGGCTTGACCCTGAGGCGCGCGTCGAGGTGTGGCAGACCGTGAAAGAGCTCGCCGGGCGCGGTACAACCGTTTTGCTGACCACGCAGTATCTGGAGGAGGCAGAGCATCTCGCGGACAGGATCGCCATACTCCATCGTGGTCGGATCATCGTGAACGGTTCACTCGATGACCTCAAACAGCACCTTCCTCCCACAAAGGTTGAGTACGTGGAGAAGCAGCCGACACTCGAAGACGTGTTCTTCGCCATCGTCGGTGACAAGTCAGAAATGGCGAGGGCCGCAGAGCCTCGACCGATGACCAAGGATTGACTCATGGCCATTCAGTCTTTAGGGGACACCGCTGTCCTCACCGGACGCACGTTGCGTCACGTCACGCGCAGTGTGGACACCATCATCACCACCGCGCTCATGCCGATTGCCATGATGCTCATGTTCGTCTACGTGTTCGGGGGTGCAATCGACACCGGCGCAGTCGAATACATCGACTACATGCTGCCCGGAATTCTGCTCATCACGATCGCCTCTGGCACCTCCTACACTGCATTCCGACTCTTTCAGGACGTGCAGGGCAGCATCTTCGAGCGTTTCCGTTCGATGCCGATCGGGCGATCAGGGGTGCTGTGGGCACACGTGCTGACCTCACTGGTCTCCAACATCATCTCGTTGGTGATCGTCGTTGTGGTGGCTCTGCTCATGGGATTTCGTTCCGCCGCGGGGATGCTGGCCTGGCTTGGAGTTGTCGCGATCCTGCTGTTGTTCACGCTTGCGCTGACCTGGATTGCGGTCATTCCCGGGCTCACCGCGTCATCGGTGGAAGGGGCGAGCGTGTTCGCCTACCCGCTCATCTTCCTGCCCTTCGTCAGCTCAGCATTCGTTCCCACCGAGACCATGCCCGGCCCGGTGCGATGGTTTGCGGAGAATCAGCCTGCGACGTCGATCGTCAACGCGATCCGAGAACTCCTGACCGGTCAGGCTGCGGCCTCGGACACGTGGATCGCAGTGGCGTGGTGTGCCGGTATCTTCGTCATCGCATACGGTTTCGCGGCAATCACCTACCGGCGGAAGATCGGCTGAGGCAGTCTGAGACCCATGCTCACCATCAGTCAATTGGCCACCTACGCGGGTGTGACTGTGCGGGCCATCCGGCACTATCACAAGATCGGGCTGCTGGCCGAGCCCGCGCGCGACTACTCCGGGTATCGAAGCTATGACGCAGCGGCGGTTGTCAGGCTGATCCGAATCCGAACTCTGGCCGACGCAGGTGTGCCACTTGCCCGGGTTGAAGAGTTACTCGACGCAGAGTCGGACGAGTTCGCCGCGGGACTTGGCGAGATCGATAAAAAGCTACGGCGCCGAGATCCGCCGACTACAAGACACTCGTAAACGGCTGGCCCGACTCGCCGCAGGGGATCACTTGGCCCTCCCGCAGAGCGTGGTCGATTATCTGGATCGGCTGCGCGGTCTCGACGTCGAGGAACGCTACATCGAGATGGAACGCGACGCGTGGATCATGATCGCAGCCCAAGTACCAGACCAGATCGACGACGTAATCGTGTCGAAGCACAGGCAGCTGGACGATCCGGATACCTTGCGGCTCTACAGGCTGCTGAGCAATGCGTTCGACGCCTGTCGATGATCCGCGAGTCGATGAGGCGGCCGAGATCATCGAGCGCCAGATGATCGCGGCTGTGCAGGCAGGCGAGATCGACGTCGACGGGCTCGACGACCCCTTCATCAATCTGTTGGACGCCACCACTTTTGATGCTGCGCCGGTCATGAAAGCCATTTTTGCGAATCTCGAGAAACGAGGATGGAAAGGGTGGACGCGTATCGAACGGGTACCAGCCGACAGACTCGACATGACACCTTCGTCGTAGCGCTCGGGTGTTGCCGGTGTCGGGCGCGATGTTGAGGCTTTAATGCACTTCGAGCGGAAACCAATACGAATTTCGCAGCCCAGGCTCCCCGTCCGCGGGCCGCCGGTCGACGGGTCATCGTCGAGAACAATGTGTCGCCGTCGACCGCCGCATCTAGTCCCGCGACTCCAACGATGAGTGACACCAGTTTGTCACCTCGCGGGACGGCCTGGCGTGTCCCTTCTGTGCAAACTTCGTCACGACCCGAATACCTAGTCGATGACGTGAGATGTTTGCATCAGCAGCCTGATAACGCCAGGCGTCTTCGTATGGCGCCGCATGTGTTGATGACGGCCGGCCATCACCACGGCCGGGGGTTTGTTGTCGCTCCGCAACTGCGTTGCCCTCCTCAGCTCGGTTCGCATCCATCCGGCTGGCGAGGCTGATGTCGTTCGCGCTAATTGGATTTAGAGCATGATGTCCCCCAACCGGGCCCACGGCTCGGGCGGACCACTTCTCCGGCACGGCCAGTCCGATTGTTCGCGGGCCATGATGGTGGCATGGCTGCTACCCCTTCTTCACCCCAGTTCGAGTCAAAGAGCGCGCGGCTCGAACATCCACATGTTGCGACGTTGAACGCAATGGTGAGGCAGTGGCGCGAAGGCCCCGGCAGTCCAGTGGTCCCGTGGTTCGATCCCGATGACGCGGGAGCATCAGCGCGAGTCCTGATTTTGATGGAGTCCCCTGCCCCTGCCACTGCTGAGATGGGCGCGGCAGCATTTTGCTCTTTGGACAACGCTGATCGCTCAAACCGCACCATGCGTTCGATGATGACTGAGGTCGGCTTGGCCCGATCTGCATGTGTCAAATGGAACGTCGTTCCTTGGGTATCGGCCACTCGGGCAACCACTTTCGCCGACATCGATGCCGCACGGCCCTTGTTGATCGCTGTGATGGACCAGCTCCCCGCGCTTGAGATAGTTGTGGCCGTAGGAAGGCCCGCGTTGCACGGACTCACCCGCGCGTTGTGGGCGGGTGAGTTGCCGGGCCTCTATCGCCTGGTGTCCACACCCCACCCGTCACAGCGCACTGCGCTCGCCGCAATCGCCGCCGCGGACCGCCTTCGCTCCACGTTGACTCGTGTCGCTGAACACATCGCCACCGCCGAGGGTTGAGCGGCCGTACCAAAGGGCCTGAGCCCGACGGGCGACGGTTGTCGCCGCTTGCGGTCCTCAATCCTGGATCTACGATGTCGCCCATGACAAAAGCTGTTGTCGCAAATGCGTACGGCGGACCTGAGGTCCTGGAGGTTGTCGACCTCGATCTCCGAACCCCCGGACCGGGAGACGTTCTGATCGACGTCAAGGCGGCGGGCACCAATCCCATCGACCACAAGGTCTACAGCGGAGCATTCGGTACCGACCCGGGCAAGCTTCCGATGCCATTGGGCATGGAGGTATCCGGAGTTGTCGCCGCCATCAGCCCTGGCGCCACGGGTATCTCGGGTCCGTTGTCCGTGGGCGACGAGGTGATCGCCTTCCGGGTGAAGGGCGGGTACGCAGAACAAGTGTTGACGTCGGCTTCGAATGTGGTGGCCAAGCCCGCCAATGTCCCCTTCGAGCAGGCGGCAGGTCTGATGCTCGTCGGCGCGACCGCGGTGCATCTACTCGAAACAGTTCACCTCGTGGCAGGCGAGACCCTGTTGATCCACGGTGGTGCAGGCGGCGTCGGGCTGAGCGCCGTGCAACTCGCCGTGGTGCGAGGGGCCACTGTGATCGCCACGGCCAGCAGTCGCAGGCACGACGTCCTGACCGCATTCGGTGCCACGCCCGTTCTGTACGGTTCGGGTCTCGCCGACCGCGTTCGCTCCCTCGCGCCAGGGGGGCTCGACGCAGTCATCGACACGGTCGGCACCGACGAAGCCATATCGGTATCGCTCGAGTTGCTGTCCGATCAAAGCCGGATCGCGACCATCGCCGGCTTCGGTAAGACCGACGGGACCGGGATCAAACTTCTCGGGAACGGGCCGGGTGCAGACCCTGGTACGAAGATTCGCGACGCCGCACGCGCCGACCTCGCCAGGTTCGCCGGAGACGGAGGCCTTCGGGTCGAGATCGACCGGACCTACCCACTCGAACAAGCCGCCGAGGCCCATCGCCACCTTGCTGGTGGTCACGCAGCGGGCAAGGTGATTCTGCTCCCGTGACCGCTATTCACTCCGATCACGAACGAGTGTGACCTTCCGTTCCGGATCACCAACTCAACAATGGGTCTTCCTCGGCGACAACGATTCCGACACTTCCGGAGTCGACGTGTCGCACACCGAACAATGTCTCGATCAGCTCCTCGCGGCACCGTCCAGTTTCCTCCGACCACCGCCGCGACCTGTGCAGGGCACGCGACGACCACAACGAGACCGACGCCGAAACCCCCGTATCGAACCCGACATTCACCTGCCCGGCCTCACCGGGCGTCACCTCGGCAGCAAGCCGCGCGATGCTGTCAGTGGAGAAGGTGACGCGCCCTCTGATGTCGACGACGAAACGGCACCGGCTCAACACCGCCGAGTCCGGTGCGCCGATGAGGACACGCGAGTCGTGAATCCCCATCTCGCGCAACAGAACATCGGAGCGGGGTCCGGTCAACCACACCGCGCTGTCGGCGCACCTGAGCGCACCAGAAACGGTTTGCAACAACGACACCGCTGAGTGATCGCCGGTGTCGATCAACACGGCCACGTCGGGGATCCGGTACCGCAGGCCAGCGCTCCTTGCCGCAGGATCGGTGACCAAGGGCGCGAGGGCCAGCGCTTCAATGTTTTTTTCCGACAGGCGATCCGGCACTGAACGCGCACCCCAATCGGGTCCGTCGTGCCAGGCGAGCGCTGCCCCTTCGTGCGCGAAGACCGCGCCCATCATGAAGGCTCGATTCGCGAACTCCCAGTCTTCTCCCCCGTACTGCACAAACGACTCGTCGAAACCGCCGACGTCGTCGAAAAGGCTACGACTGCAAGTCATTACAGCACTGAGCATGTACTTGTACCCGTCCCAGCCGGGCGTCAGAAGGTTCCGGGTCCGTTTGTACCCGTCCACCAACCATTGCGGTTCGTGGGCGTGCGCTTGTCCGGTGTGCGCGTTGTCCGTCAACCACTTGCTCACCGATCCCGCATCCACCCGCGACAGGTCTGCGTGTTTGCGTCTGCCGACGACGACGGTGTCCGGGGCCACCGTGGGCAATCGAACAGCCCGACGAATGTAGTCGGGGCCGGGGACCGTATCGGCATCAAGGAAGCACAGGATCGATCCCTTGGATGTCGACGCGCCGAGATTGCGAGCCGCCGCGGCACGAAACCCTCTGTCCTCCTGGCTGACCACTGACACCGACAGCCGTGTGGTCCACTCGGCGAGGTCGGGAGGCTGCGCGGACCCGTCGTCTGCGATCACCACCTCTATCCGATCCTGCGGATAGGTCTGCGCCGTCAACGCCTCTAGTACGAGATTCAGCTGGCGTTGCTGGTTGTAGTACGGGATCACGACGCTCACCAACGGTGTTCCCGGCGAGTTCTCGACGAGGTCCCACCGGTTGTCCGGCAGGATCATGCGTCCGTCGGGCAACTCGATCAAGCTCATGCGCTCCACCGCCGGAGAAGTCGTTCGTAGCTGGTGGCAACGTCCGCCGGCGTCGGGGATGGCACCGTCGAGGCATCGATCCAAGTGGCGTCCGGATCTGCCAGGCCATCCTCGATCGCAATGCGCAGCGAATCATCGTCATTGGGGTGGACGGCAACCACGCCCGGAGACCGTGCTGCCAGCTCTTCGGTGTAGGCGGTGTGCGGTACCAACGGCCGTCGGCCCGCCGAGATCCAGGCGTTGATCGAACCCGACGCGGACATGTGCCGGTGGTAGGCCACTGGCACGGTGATCTCGGCAGACCTTCGTCGCAGTTCACCATCGGACAAGAACCCGGTGACCTCGCAGCGCCGCCCCATGTCTGCGGCAACCTTGCCCAACTCGTCGGCGAGGTTCTCGTGGCCGGCGGACGGACCTCCGAGGGCAACGAAGGCGACCGAAGGGTCGAGTCCCGCCATCGCCTGCAGCGTTTCCATATGGCCTTTACCCGGGTAGAGAAATCCTAGGACGCCTACCGTCAGTTCATCTGTTCCAGAAAGCTTTTCAGCGCGGACGTCGTCGATCATGAGCGGTACCACCTCAACCGTCACCGCACCATCGACGAACTGGGCAAACAGGTCCGCTTCGTGACGGCTCGACACGATCACGCCCGATGCAACTCGCGCGACAGCCCGATAGAACTCGACACGAGCAGACATGGCCGCGCCGTCGGAAGGCTGCGGAAGGTCGTGCAGGGTGACCGACACGGGCCGACGCAGGCTCTCGATGATCGACAACACACCCCTTCGTGCCTCGGCCGGCGTCCGTCCGAACAGGCGATCGGTGACGTGAAGATGCACAAGCGCGCAGTCCTCGAGGATTTCTCGGAACTCGGAAACCGGCCCGTGCACGTGGTGGAGCCGATGGTCGGCGCCTACTGCCATCGCTGCCTCGAACACCGAGTGCGCATAGCGAACAACCCCATGTGTCTGAGGTCCCACGGCGAGGTGACCGATCGCTCCTCTCATGACAAGCCCAAGATCGACATGAGTTCACGGTAGCGGTCGAGCGCTGCGTCGATATACGCGGGATTATCGCCGTACCAACGAATTTGCCGTTCGTGGACTTCTTCTTCGCTCAGCGATTCTCCATCCACACGCCACGAAAGCCGCGCGGCAGCACTGAGGCCCAGAGCGTCGATCACCCGCTGTTCCAGCGGCGCTCGAGTATTGCCCAGCAGCTCTCGCGCGGGTGCCTCGGGCACAGATGCGCCGAGCTCACCCAAGATACGGCTGCCAAGGGCGAGAAGCACCTGATTGCCCGGGTGATTGATCGTGTGTGCGGCGTCCGCTCCGAGTCCGAGCAGAACATCGGAGACCGTGACGTCGCATTGTCGGCTCTCACGGGCAGCCAGTTGCTCGACACTCCATCGGGCTGCCTCGAGAATGTTCTCGGGTGCGACAGCAACATCCCAGTCATCAAATGACTTTCGGCCGTCCCGTGCCGCAAGAATGGTTCTCAGGTCGTGATACGGAACGCCGGGCGGAACCGCAGCTGGGCTCGCAGGATGCCGAACGATGACCTGGAACGGGAACAGCCCACCGTAGCGGATCACCGGCCACGTGATGCGCTTCGCCGACGGCGCCATCTCGGCAAGGTCCGGACCGCCGATCGGCAGCCCGCGATATCCGCCGCGCACCGGCTGCGAAACGATGACCGCGGCCTCGCGGATGAGCGATTCGACTTGCGGGATGTCGGAGGACTCGAGTTCGTGCACCGGCGGTACCCGGATCGTTCGGTACGCGAGGTCAGGTGATCCCGACAGAACGACCCTCATCGCTTCGGCCTGACAGTTGCCCCACACGACCAGAATTTGCCGATCGTCGATCGTCTCGTTGTCGGCGACACCATAGAACTCGCCGTAGTGCCGGGTACGTCCGTCCACCTCTGCCCTTCTGCTCACCGCGGTCCGACCCTGCGTCTGGACCGGGCGCCGCGATAGTACGTTGATGTCAGGACGCATCTCCTCTCGAACAGTCGGGCCGGGGTCTCCACACCCGGGTATCCGAATTGCGGACGGAAGAATCATCGACTTGATCACCATTGCCTCGGTGCCCACCGCGCACCGGTATGTCACCCATCTCGACGCCGGCGATTCCCGCGTGACCAGGCTCTCCGATCCGGTGCCCGAAGGCGCCGACAGCAACGATCCGTGGTGGCCACCACGCTGGCTCGAACCCGCCTGGTTACGCGGTCACATCAACGACTTCGACCTCATGCACCTTCACTTCGGATTCGACGCGATCCCCGTCGACCTTCTCCGAGAGGTCATCGATGTGCTGCACCATCACGACAAACCACTGGTGTTCACCGCCCACGACCTGCACAACCCCCACTTCGCGGACAACACGCAGCACTTGGACCAGCTGGGAGTGCTGGTGCCCGGAGCCGACGAGGTCATCACACTCACCACCGGTGCGGCCGCAGAGATCCTCCGCCGTTGGGGGGTCGAGGCAACCGTCATCCCCCACCCGCACGTGGCCCCTCTCCCCTTGATCGGCCGGCCTCGTGAGGACAGGCCCGAGTTCGTCATCGGCATCCATGCGAAGAGCCTTCGGGCCAACCTCGACCCGCTCGCGATACTGGACACCGTCGTGGCAACCGCGGCCGATCTACCGAACACCCGAGTGCGGGTGGACCTCGACGCCCATGTCCTCGATCCTGGTGGCAACCAACGTTCCGCGGAACTCGCGGCGACCCTTGTCGATTACTCGGCAGAACACGGCATCGATCTCCGCATCCACAAGCGCTTCGACGATCACGAACTCTGGCGCTACCTCACCGAGATCGATGTCTCGGTGCTCTCGTACCGGTTCGGAACACATTCGGGATGGCTGGAAGCGTGCCATGACCTCGGCACGGCAGTCATCGTCCCGGACTGCGGCTATTTCGCCGACCAAAAGCCATGTCGAACATACGGTTTCGGACTGGGCCGATTTGATCCCACCAGCCTGACCGAGGCCTTGAGGGTCACGCACGCCGAACGAGACAGCACACCGGCAGCCAGTAGATCCGCCAGAGAGTCTGAGCGGCAAACCATTTCGGCGATGCATGACGCCGTCTACTCACGCGCACTCACGCAGTTCTCCGCAGCGGCCGGTCGCACCGACCAAGCGATCGACTAGCATCATGGACAGCAGATCTCGAATCACACCACGCGCTGATGAGCGCCGACGACGCCCACGCGCGTCACCGAGGAGATGACCATGCAACTCGCAGGTGTAGGCGTATGGAGTTCGCAGTTGCGCTACGGGAATCCAGCCGAATCGGCAGATGCCGCCGCAGAATTGGAAGACCTGGGTTACACCGCACTGTGGATCCCTGACGTCGGTGGTCCGCTGTTCGACGCCGTGGAGAATCTCATGACGGCAACCAGCAAAGCGGTCATAGCGACCGGCATCCTCAACTTGTGGATGCACGAGCCTGCTGATGTCGCAGCCAAATTCAACCAGATGATCTCTGCGCACGGAAAGCGTTTGTTGCTCGGCATCGGCGTGAGCCACGCTCCACTCATCGACGCGGGCGACCCGGGCCGATACAAGAAGCCGCTGGCTGCGACCAAGGCGTACCTCGAGGCTCTGGACGCGACCGAACAGCCTGTCCCCGTCGACGCCCGCGTCCTCGCCGCGCTGGGGCCAAAAATGTTGCACCTGTCCGCAACTCGCGCGAACGGATCACACCCGTACCTGATCACACCCGACTTCACCGCCCGGGCTCGCGAGTCGTTGGGCACCGGCCCACTACTGCTGCCTGAGCAGACTGCCATCCTGACCACGGACGCCGACCACGCCCGCTCGATCGGAACCGAGTGGCTGCGCAACTACCTTGGGCTGCCGAACTACGCGAACAACCTGCTGCGCTCGGGTTTCACCGAAGACGATCTGACATCGGTCAGCGACCGGCTTTTCGACGCCATCATCGCGTGGGGCGACGAAGCCGCCATCGCCGGTCGGGTGCAAGAACACCTTGCCGCCGGTGCCAACCACGTCTGTGTGCAGGTGCTCGACACCAACCCCAAGGTGTACCCGAGGGAGCAGTGGCGTCGTCTGGCTCCAGCCTTGTTGTGACGCTGTGAGCACGTACCCGTCCGGCCGTCGGAGGGTCACCGAGTTTCGAACACCGGACGGGTCCTCGGCTACTTAGTCCGGTGGTTCGCCGGTGGCCGAGCCCTCGGGGGTGCTCGTGTCGCCGCTCGGATCTGAATCGGCGCTGTCGCCGGGGTCACTGTCGGTGATGGACGGCCCCGCCTTGCCCGAGTCGTCGTGCTCCTGACTGATCTTCTCTTCCAGGTCGTCGACTGTCTTACCCAGCTCATCGGTGCTGCCGGGCTGCTCGTTCGGATGTGAATCGCTCATCGCTGCCTCCCATATCCATGGACTCTGGTGATCGAGTGGAGAAGTCGGACCTCACACGGGTACCCAATCGCCCCGATCAACTACATCACAGAACGCGGCCAAGCCGTCGCGGCGACCGCGACCTGATCACGCAAGAGCCGCGACACTGCCCTCGGTGAGTCCGTCGAGGTCGTCGAGCACGAGCGCGGCCGCAGTGATCGCATCGTGGGCCGGCGGGTACTCGGGCCGGGGCACTGCGATCAGCACCAACCCGGCGGCGGTCGCAGATCGCATCCCGTTCGACGAGTCCTCGACCGCAACGCACGCTGCGGGGTCGACGCCCAACCCTCTTGCTGCCGAAAGGTAGACGTCGGGCGCTGGTTTACCCCGGCTGAGCTCCTCAGTCGACACGGTCACCGCAAAAAGGTCGGTCCATCCCGCCGACCGCAAGACCGCATCGATGAGCTGCCGGGGCGACGAACTCGCCAACCCGAGGGGCCACCGCCCGGCACACCGTCGCACTGCGTCATCGGCGCCCGGTAACACCGGCAGATGGTCCTCATACCGCTCGACCATCTTGTCGATCACGATCTGCGCCACCTCATTCGGTGGCTTGCCCACACCGAGGTCTTCACTCAGATACTTCGCCCACTCCGGGGTGCTCATCCCCATCAGAGCGGTCTGCGCCTCGTCGAGCCACCGGCCACCGTGCTCGGCCACCACGTCCCGGCGGACTTCTTCCCAGATGGGCTCGGAATCGATGAGCACACCGTCCATGTCGAAGATCACTGCTGCAGTCACCGGACCATCATCTCCCGGCCGATGTGGTCGCGCGCGTTCACCCGAGGTCGATGACTCCAGCACCCGGCGGGTTCGAGAAGAGATCGACGATGGTGTCGGCATACTTGCCGGCGATCGGCTTGCGCCGCAACTTCATCGTCGGGGTGAGTTCGTCACCGCCCGGGTCCCAGGCAGATGGCACGATCGCAAACCGTTTGACCTGCTCCACCCGCGACAACTTCGAGTTGCCTGCCTTCACTGCCAGCGTGACCTCTTCGATGATGTCAGGGTTCTTGGCAAGATCCGCGATCTGCGCCCCGGGAACACCCAGTGCTTTTGCGCGCACCGCCGCGACGTCGGGATCCAACACCACCAAGGCGCTGATGTACGGCTTGTTGTCGCCGATCGCGACCACCTGGCTGATCAGCGACGAGGACGCTTTCACCGCGTTCTCGATCGTGCTCGGTGCCATGTTCTTGCCGGACTCATTGATGATGAGTTCCTTCTTGCGGTCGACGATTGTCAGATTTCCCTCGTCGTCGATCTTGCCCACATCGCCGGTGGCGAACCACCCATCGGCATCGATCGCCTCTGCCGTCTTCTCCGGCTTGTTGCGGTAACCGCGCATGACCATCGGAGCTCGGACCAGCACTTCGCCGTCGTCGGCCAGTTTGATCTCCACACCGTCCACGGGTTTGCCGACCGTGCCGACCTTCAGATTGTCCGTGGTTGTCTTCGTCGCAGCTCCGGTCGTCTCGGACAGACCCCACACCTCGATGACGGGAATGCCGATCCCGACGAAGAACTCGATCACCTCGGCCGGAATGGACGCCGCACCCGAGATGGCCACCTTCAGTTCGTCGAGTCCAAGCGCCGCACGGACTTTCGACAGCACGAGGGTGTCGGCCACACGGTGCTGAGCAGCGAGGGCCCTGCCCCTCGGCGTGCCCGCCAAGTCGGCCTTGGCTGCACGCCGGCCCACGTCCAGTGCCCATTCAGCAAGCTTCTTTTTCACCGGGCTCGTCTCTTCGGCCAGCTTGCCTTCGATGCCGGCCTTCACCTTCTGCCACACACGGGGAACTCCGAAGAAGACGGTCGGCCGTACATCGGGCAGCGCGGAAGCGAACTCTCGCGGATCGGCCACCGAGGTGATCTGGATTCCACGCATCTGGCTGGCACCGTGAGATGACACCCGATCGGCGATGTGTGCGGCCGGCAGGTAGGAAATGATCCGGTCATCGAATCCGAACTGCAGTTCGTCGGCCACTGATTCCGCCGCGGCGATCACGTTGCTGTGCGTGATCTCCACGCCCTTCGGAGGTCCCGTGGTTCCCGAGGTGTAGATCAACGTGACCAGGTCATCGGATTTCACTGCCCGCCAGGAGGCTTCGAAATCGAACTCCTCGTCGCCCTGGGCTTCGACGTCTTTGAGTTCGATGGCCCCGTCAGCCGGACCGTCGACGGTGATGATGTGCTCGAGCGCCACGCCGGATTGTTTGATGATGGGCATGAACACCTGCTCGGTGATCACGATCTTGTTCGCGGCGTCGGTGAACAGGTACTCGAGCTGCTCGGGTGCGCTGGTGTTGTACACCGAGAAAGGGATTGCTCCCAGGTGAACGATGGCTGTGTCGACGAGATGGAACTCGGGACGATTGGTCAACATCAGTCCGACGGTGTCGCCACGTGTGACGCCGAGACGCACGAGGCCTCGTGCGATCGCCTCGACACGGCGCGCGTACTCCCGCCAGGTGATCTCCTGGGTGCCGCCCGGAGTACGCAGCGCGACACGATCGGGGTGCATCTTGGCGGTCTGCTGAAACGCTTCGGCCGTGGTGTGCACGGCGACTCCCGAAGCGTGGTGAAAGACGACGTCGGTGGTGTTCTCGCTCATCAGTTCTCCCGGAGGTTGGTCGCGACGCATAATGAACACGGCTGTGGTCAGAATTTAGCGTTGCGACGCCGCTCCCGAAGGCGATTCGCCGATGACCCGACAATTCGGACAGCTGTCACCACATGCCATGTGGCGACCACGATTCAACTCCCCAGACAGATCGCCCGCACCGCTTGGCACCCGGAGGGCACGCCTCGGCCGTAACATCGTCTCGGACAGAAGATTCCGGGCGGGAGAGCCATGCCGACGACCACGACGACAACGCTGCGGTTCGCTTTGCTCGTCACTTGCGCCAGTGGCTTCCTGGACTCGTACACATTCCTCGTTCGCGGTGGCGTATTCGCCAATGTGCAGACGGGGAACGTCATCTTCTTCTTCATCAACCTGTCCGAACAGCACTACGCCGACGCTGTGGCGCGGATCTGGCCGATCGTCGCGTTTTTGCTGGGTGTCACCCTCTCCACCCACATCAAGATTGGACGTCTCGACTCGGTGGTGACCCATCCGATCCGATGGACGATGGGCATTTCGGCCCTGTTGTTGACCGCCATCGGATTCGTTCCCGAGACAGTCCCTCACATGTACGTCACGGTGCCGATCTCTTTCATGGCCGCGATGCAGATCGAGCTGTTCCGCTCGATCGGCGATCTCAACTACATGGTGGTCGCGACCACCGGGAACCTGATGCGCACCGTGGAATCGGCGTACGGCGTTCTCACCACCGGATCCGAGACGTCCAAGCGCGCGCTCGCCGTCTACACCAAAGTCATCGGCTCGTTCTTCCTGGGCGCTCTGGTCGGCGCGTTCGCGACGGAGTGGATGGGTGTGCACGCCGCCTGGTTGCCTGCCGGATTTCTGGCCGTCACGCTTGTCTTCTTCATTCTCGACGAGCGCGATGCGAATCCAGGACCCGACGCGGACGCAGGTCACGGCGCCGCGGCAGTGTGAGCCCGCCCACCACCGACAGCTCCGGAGGGGTTGATGCCGGTCCATCGGGTCACGGCTCCGGGCGTACCCTCGAACCGAATACGCACCGAAGGAGATCCGAATGTCCTCGACCGATGCCACCTCGCGACCCGCATCTCTGGCGATTGCCGCGGACCCTGAGACACGCCCCGCGGCTGACGATTCGGTGACCTACCGCGTGGAAAAGACACCTTTCGGTCCCATCGCGCACGTACAGCTCAATCGGCCCGACAAGCACAACGGGCTCACGTTGCCGTTGCTTGCCGGACTGACCAGGGCAGCCCGGCAAGCGGCGAAGGACCGCACCCTGCGCGCAGTCATCATCAGCGGTGCGGGCAAATCCTTTAGCGCCGGACTCGATTTCGCCAGCCTCCAGGGCAAAGAGAAGAGCATCTACCGGAACTTCATTCCGAACCTTGTGAAGGGCTCCAATGGTTTTCAGGACCCCGCATGGGAGTGGCGACGGGTTCCCGTCCCCGTCATCGCGGTGGTCCATGGTCATTGCTACGGCGGCGGACTGCAGATTGCGATGGGAGCCGACTTCCGGTTCGCCACGCCTGACGCCGACTTCTCCGTCTTGGAGGCCAAGTGGGGATTGATCCCCGACATGTCGGCATCGGCCGCGTTGGCTCAACTCACCACCATCGACATCGCCAAACGACTGACGATGACCGGCGAGATGTTCTCTGCCGACCATGCCAAGGAGATCGGGCTCGTCACCGGCGTCGCCGAGGATCCGATGGCCGAGGCAATGGCCTTGATCGAGAAAATCGCGTCCCGCTCCCCCGATTCGGTGGCGTCCACGAAGTCGTTGCTCGAGAAGACCTGGTCGCGCTCTCCCCGGTTTTCGTTTCCGGTGGAGCAGGTGCTGCAACTGCGACTGCTGCGCGGCAAGAATCACGCCATTGCCCGGAAAGCCGGCATGAATCGCGCGACCCCGGAGTTCGTGGACCGCGAGCTCTGAGTCTTCCGTTCAGAACTCGAACGTGATGCCGCGTTCGAGTACGCCCTCGCTCGCCTCGTGCCGGACGGTTGTCCCGATCTCGACGACGTAGCGGCCGCGGCCCTCCGGCACCCCGGAGATCGCGAATCCGAGGCGGCATCGGTTGTCGGAGAGTTCAGGTGCGCCGAGTGCGCCTTCCTCCAGAATGGTGAGTTCCTCGTCGAGGATGCGGACGCGCGCACCGACCTTGAGGTCTTCGAATTCGCCTGTGCCACCGCAGATGTCAGAGGATGACACTGCATACTGACCGCCGGTGAGGACAACTTCGCCTTCGGCGGTGAAGTCGCGGCCTTGCACACCCCAGGCCATGGCACCGAGCGCGATGACGGCGAGCACAACACCGACGACGGCACTGACGATGATGATCGGTGTCCGAGTGCGCCGTTGCCATGTGCGGGGCGGCAGATCAGGTCCGGGCGCCAGCCAGTACTGCGGCGTCTGCTGCGCGGGATACATGATTCAAGTCTGCCTCATCGGCGCGTCGGGTCAGCCGCGTGGCGGGAAGTACTTGATGAGCGCTTCTTGGACCACGGTCGTCGCCAGCAATCCCTCGCGGGTGAAGAACCGTCCCGAAGCCAGCCCTCGCGAGCCGGCCGCGACCGGCGATTCACTTGCGTACAGCAACCAGTCATCAAATCGGAACTCGCGGTGGAACCACATCGAATGATTCACGGTGGCGGCGAACAACCGGTCGATGCCCCAAGACAACCCGTGCGTTGTCAGGATCGAATCGAGCACTGTGGTGTCCGAGGCGTAGCAGAGCGCAGCGATGTGCAGAAGCGGGTCGTCGGGCATCTGGCCGTCGGTACGCATCCACACTCGGTTGTGTTCCAGGGTGTCGCCTGACTCCCGCACTTTCCACGTGGGGTCGTTCGCAAAGCGAATGTCGATGGGATGCAACGCATTGACGAACATGGCGATGCGATCTTCGAACCCCTTGAAGTGCTCACCGAGTGTGGGCAGATCCTCGGGGTACGGCACCTCGGGGATCTGAACCGAATGTTCCAGGCCGGCCTTGTTGTCCTGGAAGGCGACCAGCATGGACAGGATCTCTTCGCCGCCCTGCAAAGCGGTGACCAAGCGATTTGCGAACGGTTTCCCGTCTCGCAGACGGGTGACGTGGTATTCCAGCGGTTTGGTCACGTCCCCGCCACGGATGAAATGCGCATGCAGCGCATGCACGGGCGTGGGCCGCGGAACACTGCGCCCCGCGGCGACCACCCCTTGGCCGAGCAGCTGACCGCCGAACGTGCGAGGCCCCACCTGAGCCGGGTGGACGCCGATGTAGACGTCGGTCTCGCGTTCCTCCAGATCGAAGAGAGCCAGCAGTTTGTTCAGGTCGGACGTCGAGCCGGGGGCATCAGTCACAGGACGAATGCTAGCTGAGCTGTGTCTGATGGCTCGCTCCGCTCGCGGGGCGACCGGCCTCAAGTCGCGCGCTCTTCCTCGCTCGACTCAGTCGCTGCGCTCCCTCGCTCACTCGTCCAGAGCACGCGGGCCGTCCGCCGGCAATCACTCGCTTCGCTCGCTCACTCAAAACTCGCGAGTGAGCTTTCAGCGACCCAAGCGGCCCCGGGAGGTGTGGCCACGCGCGTTCTGGACTGACGATGAACGAGCGCCAGCGATGTGAAGAGGAGGGAAGGACGCGCGATGACGGCCACACCGACAAAGCGAGCGGAGCGAGCCAAAACTAGTGGTCGTCTTCACCGATCCTGTGCACATGGATCAGGTTGGTGGTGCCGACGGTGCCGGGAGGGGCACCGGCGACGATGACCACCTGGTCGCCCACCTTGAGGCGTCCGATTTCCAAGAGGGCTTGGTCCACCTGGCGGATCATGGCGTCGGTGGAGTCCACGCGCGGGACGATGAATGTCTCTGTGCCCCAGCTCATCGCGAGCTGGCTGCGCACCTCGGGCAGCGGGGTGAACGCGAGCAACGGCAGGCGGGTGTGCAGCCGCGCGAGCCTGCGGACCGTGTCGCCGGACTGCGTGAACGCGACGAGGGCTTTGGCGTCGAGGCGTTCGCCGATGTCGCGGGCGGCGTAGGAGATGATGCCGCGTTTGGTGCGCGGGACGTGTGAGAGCGGCGGGACGTCGCGGGGTCCGCTTTCCACTGCCTTCACGATGCGGGCCATGGTCTGGACGGTTTCCATGACGTACTTGCCGACCGATGTCTCACCGGAGAGCATCACGGCGTCGGCTCCATCGAGCACCGCGTTGGCCACGTCTGACGCCTCGGCGCGGGTGGGCCGCGAGTTCTCGATCATCGACTCGAGCATCTGGGTCGCGACGATCACCGGCTTGGCGTTCTCGCGGGCCATCTGGATGGCCCGTTTCTGCACCAGGGGGACCTCTTCGAGGGGCAGCTCGACGCCGAGGTCACCGCGGGCGACCATCACTGCGTCGAACGCCAGGATCACTGCTTCGAGATTGTCGATGGCCTCTGGCTTCTCGAGCTTGGCGATGACGGGGACCCGGCGGCCCACGCGATCCATGATCGTGTGGACCAATTCGATGTCGGCCGGCGACCGGACGAACGACAGGGCGATCAGGTCGACGCCGAGCTTCAGGGCGAACTCGAGGTCGGCTTCGTCCTTGTCGGACATCGCCGGCACCGAGACGTTCATCCCTGGGAGGGAAACGCCCTTGTTGTTGCTGACGGGTCCGCCTTCGGTCACCGTGCAGATGACGTCGTTCTGGTCGATGTCGGTGACCGTCAGCCCCACCTTGCCGTCGTCGACGAGCAGCCGGTCACCTGGGCGGGCGTCGACAGCCAACTGCTTGTAGGTGGTCGACACGCGTTCGGCGGTGCCTTCACAGTCGTCGACGGTGATGCGGACCTGCTTACCCGCGGGCCACTGCACCGGTCCGTCGGCGAACGTCCCCAACCGGATCTTCGGGCCCTGCAGGTCGGCGAGAATGCCCACCGCATGTCCGGTGGTGTCGGAGGCCTTGCGCACGCGGTTGTACATTTCTCGGTGGTCTTCGTGCTTGCCGTGACTGAAGTTCAGCCGAGCCACATCCATGCCACTCTCTACCAACTCACGCACGCGCTCGTCGGTTGCAGTTGCAGGACCCAGGGTGCACACGATTTTGGTACGTCGATTCACTCCGCCGAGCCTAGTCCGCGTAGGCGATCTCCTCCACGTAAGCACCCAAGACGTCACGTGAAATTACGTCGAACTCCGCCTTTGGTCCCATTGTGGGTGCCGCCGCGGCAGTCCGTCGTCAGCGGACCGAGAGTGGAAGCGCCGCGGGATGAACCGGTGAGGGCAAATCCGATTCGCCCATCAGGTACTCATCGACACCACGCGCCGCCGCCCGCCCCTCGGCGATCGCCCACACCACCAGCGACGCCCCGCGGTGGGCATCGCCACAGACGAACACCCCGGGCGTGTCGGTCTGCCAGTCGCTGCCACAGGACAGCGCGCCGCGGCCGTTGGGCGCCAACTCGAGGTCGGTCAACAACGCCGTGCGTTCGACACCCTCGAACCCGATCGCGAAAAGTGCTAATTCGCAGGGCATTTCGAACTCATCCCCCACCGGCACGACATTTCGTCTGCCGTTGTCGTCGCGTTCGACGGTGACCTCGGCCAGCACCATCGCGGTGACGTTGCCGTTGTCATCGCCAAGGAAACGTTGCACCGCAACCTGATATCTACGCTCGCCACCCTCGACGTGCGCGGCGGAGTCGCGCAAGATCAACGGCCATGTCGGCCAGGGTGAGAGGCTCTCGTCCCGTTCCGGTGGCAACTCGGGGTTGTAGTCGAGCTGGGTGACCGACGCAGCGCCCTGCCGGTGGGCGGTACCCAGGCAGTCGGCTCCGGTGTCGCCACCGCCGATGATCACCACATGTTTGCCGTGCGCGGAAATCGGTGACGCCCCGTCGCCCTCACACTCGCGATTGGCGGGCACCAGATGCTCCATGGCGAGGTGGACACCGCCCAGCTCACGTCCGGGCACGTCGGGGTTGTCGCGGGCCTTCAGCGCGCCGACAGCGAGGACGACGGCGTCGTGACGGTCGCGGAGCTCGGCGACGGTCAGGTCTTCTCCGACGTTGCACTCGGTGACGAACTCGGTGCCCTCCCCCTTCATCTGGGCGATCCGCCGATCGATGTCCGATTTCTGCATCTTGTATTCGGGAATGCCGTAGCGGAGCAGACCTCCGATCCGGTCGTCTCGCTCGTAGACGGTCACCGCATGACCCGCTCGGGTGAGCTGTTGCGCGGCCGCCAGACCAGCCGGACCCGAACCGACCACCGCAACCGATTTGCCGGACAGTGTCGCCGAGGTCTGCGGGACGACAAGTCCCTCCCGCCAGGCTTCTTCGGCAATCGTCTTCTCGATGCGCTTGATGGTGACGCTGCCGCCGGTGGTGGCATGCGAGATGGACAGCACGCAGGCCGCCTCGCAGGGCGCCGGGCAGAGCTTGCCGGTGAACTCGGGGAAGTTGTTGGTGGCGTGCAGGCGGTCACTGGCCGCATCCCACCGGCCACGGCGCACCAGGTCGTTCCATTCGGGGATCAGGTTGCCCAACGGGCAGCCTGCAGATCCGGAGTGACAGAACGGGATTCCGCAGTCCATGCATCTGCGGGCCTGCTCGGAGACGTGCTGGTTCTCTTTGTCCGGGTCTTTGTCGACGTAGACCTCACGCCAGTCGTTGACCCGTTCGTACACCGGCCGGGTCGGGGCCTCGGTCTTGCCGACCTCCAGGAATCCGCGCGGATCAGCCACGAGCCGCCTCCATGATCGCAGCTTCCACGTCGCGTCCTTCCGCTTCGGCCATCCGGGCGGCGTCGAGCACCCGCTGGTAGTCGGTGGGCATCACCTTGGTGAACTTGCGGCTTCGCCGCGGCCAGTCTGCGAGCATCGACGCGCCCACCGCCGATCCCGTGAGCTCGACGTGTCTGCTGATGTGTTCGTGCAGGAACAGCAGGTCGTCGGGGTCCGGGTTCTGCAGCGCAACCATTGCCTGGTTCACCATGCCCGGATCGAGTCGGTAGACGTAAGCGATACCACCGGACATCCCCGCCGCAAGATTGCGACCGGTGGGTCCCAGGATTAGCACCCGCCCGCCCGTCATGTACTCGCAGGCGTGGTCGCCCACGCCCTCGACCACGGCCGTGGCGCCGGAGTTGCGCACCGAGAACCGTTCGCCGACCCGGCCGCGCAGATAGACCTCACCACCGGTGGCCCCGTACAGGATCGTGTTGCCGGCGATGACCTGGTCTTCGGCGATGAACAGCGCGTCGGGATGCGGACGGACGATGATCTTTCCGCCGCACAAACCCTTTCCGACGTAGTCGTTGGCGTCGCCGGTGAGTTTCAGCGTGACACCCGGCGGCAGGAACGCCCCCAGCGATTGGCCGGCTGACCCCGTCAACGACACCGTGATCGTGTCTTCGGCCAGACCATCTGCGCCGTACCGTCGCGTCACCTCCGATCCCAGCAGGGTGCCGACCGTCCGGTTGACGTTGCGAACGGGCAGGTCGAGGGTCACCGGGTGCGCGTCTTCGAGCGCTCCCTCCGCCAGCTGGATCAACGTCTGGTCCAGCGCCTTGTCGAGGGCGTGGTACTGCTCGCGGGTCCGCCGCCGCGGCGAGTCGGTGTCGGCCATGTGGAAGATCGGCGACAGGTCGACACCCTTCGACTTCCAGTGCGCCACCCCGGGGGCGGTGTGGAGCGCATCGGAACGTCCGATCGCTTCATCGAGGGTCCGGAATCCGAGCATCGCGAGATGTTCACGCACATCTTCGGCAACGAATTTGAAGAAGTTCACGATGTGCTCGGCCTTGCCCGTGAACCGGGCTCGCAATTTGGGATTCTGTGTCGCCACACCGACAGGGCAGGTGTCGAGGTGGCAGACCCGCATCATGATGCAGCCGGCCACGATCAGCGGGGCGGTGGAGAATCCGAACTCCTCGGCACCGAGCAAGGCCGCGACCATGACGTCCCGGCCGGTGCGTAGCGCCCCATCACACTGGACGGTGATCCGATCGCGTAAACCGTTGAGCATCAACGTCTGTTGGGCATCGGCGAGACCGATCTCCCACGGAGTGCCCGCGTGTTTGAGCGAGGTCAGCGGGGACGCACCCGTCCCGCCGTCGTGGCCGGAGATGAGCACCACGTCGGCATGGGCCTTGGACACACCGGTCGCGACCGTACCCACACCCATCGCGCTGACCAGCTTGACGTGGATGCGCGCCTGCGGGTTGGCGTTCTTGAGGTCGTGGATCAGCTGGGCCAGGTCTTCGATCGAATAGATGTCGTGGTGCGGGGGCGGCGAGATGAGCGCAACACCCGGCGTGGAGTGCCTGGTCTTGGCGATCCACGGGTACACCTTGTAGGCGGGTAGCTGGCCGCCCTCACCCGGTTTGGCGCCCTGCGCCATCTTGACCTGGATGTCTGTTGCGTTGACGAGGTAATCGCTGGTGACACCGAAGCGCCCCGAGGCCACCTGCTTCACCGCGCTACGTCGAGTCGGGTCGTAGAGCCGATCGGTGTCCTCGCCGCCCTCACCCGAGTTCGACCGTCCACCGATGCTGTTCATGGCGATGGCGATCGTCTCGTGTGCCTCAGCCGAGATCGACCCGTAGCTCATCGCGCCGGTGTTGAACCGCGTCATGATCGACTCGATCGATTCGACCTCGTCGAGTGGGATCGGTTTGCGATTCTCGGTGTCGAACTCGAACAGCCCGCGCAGTGTGCCCCCCTCACGAGAGAGCCGGTTCACCTCGTCGGTGTATTTGCGATAGACGTCGGTTCGGCCGGACTTGCTGGCGTGCTGCAACAAGAACACCGTCTCCGGGCTGAACAGGTGCAACTCACCTTCACGGCGGTATTGGTATTCGCCACCCACCTCGAGCCGGCGGTAGACCTGCTCGGTTGGGTTGGGCGGGTAAGCCCGGTGGTGACGGATCCGGACCTCCTCGGCCAGTTCGTCCAGTCCGACCCCGCCGATGCGCGACACCGTACGGGTGAAGTACTCCCTGACCAGGTCGCCGGAGAGCCCAACTGCTTCGAAACACTGTGCCGCCGTGTAACTCCCGACGGTCGAGATGCCCATCTTGCTCATCACCTTGAGCACACCCTTGCCCAGTCCCTGCAAATAGTTGCGGACCGCCTTCGACGGGGTGACGCCGGTGAGTTCGCCTTCGCGGACAAGGTCTTCGATGGTCTCGAAAGCCAGATACGGGTTCACTGCCGCAGCCCCGAAGCCGATGAGCAGCGCAACGTGATGCACCTCTCGCGCATCACCGGTCTCGACGACAAGACCGACCCGGGTGCGTTCCTTTGTGCGGATCAGATGGTGGTGCACGGCAGACGTCGCGAGCAACGACGGGATCGGTGCATTGTCCCGGTCGGCCTCGCGGTCACTGATCACCAGCGTCGAATAGCCGTTCGCGATCGCCTCACTGGCCCGCCTTCGCAGTTCTTCGAGTGCGCGTTCCAGACCCGGTCCCCCTTCGGCGACCGGGTAGTGCGCGCGCAGCACCTTGGCAGCCAGGCCCCGATGATTGCCGTCGTCGTTGATGTGGACGATCTTGGCGAGTTCATCGTTGTTCAACACCGGCCAGGGCAGCAAGATCTGCCGGCACGACGCCGCACTCGGGTGCAGAAGATTCTGCTCGGGCCCCATCACACGAGCCATGGAGGTCACGATCTCCTCGCGGATCGCGTCCAGCGGCGGATTGGTGACCTGCGCGAACAGTTCCACGAAGTAGTCGTAGAGCAAACGCGAGCGCTGTGAGAGCACGGCGATCGGGGTGTCGGTGCCCATCGAGCCCAGCGCCTCGTACCCCGAGGCAGCCATCGGGGTGATCAGTACGCGCAGGTCCTCTTCGGTGTACCCGAACGACACCTGCCTGCGGACCACACTTTCGTGGGTCGGCAGGAACCGGGGACGCTCCGGGAGCCTGGCCAGTTCGAGCAGCCCGGCGTGCAGCCACTCCTCGTATGGCTGTTCGCCGATCAACTGGCCCTTGATCTCCTCATCGGTGATCCGCCGACCCTCCGCGGTGTCGATCAGGAACATCTTGCCCGGCTCGAGTCGGCCTTTGGCGACGATGTCGTCGGTGGGGATGTCGAGCACGCCCGCTTCGGAGGCAAGGACCACCCGTCCGTCGCGGGTCTGCCACCAGCGCCCGGGCCGCAGCCCGTTGCGGTCGAGCACAGCACCGACCATCGTGCCGTCGGTGAAGGTGACGCAGGCCGGACCGTCCCAGGCCTCCATCATGGAGGCGTGGAACTGGCAGAACGCGCGGCGCCGGGGATCCATGTCGGGCACGTTCTCCCAGGCCTCGGGCACCATCATCATCACGCAGTGCGGCACGCTGCGACCACCGAGGTGCAGCAGCTCCAACACCTCGTCGAGCGACGCGGAGTCGGAGGCATCCGGGGTGCAGATCGGGAACAGCCGCTTGAGATCGCCGGGAATCAGGTCAGTGTCCAGGAGCGCTTCGCGGGCCCGCATGCGATTCCGGTTGCCCCGAACGGTGTTGATCTCCCCGTTGTGGGCGACGAACCGGAACGGGTGCGCCAGGGGCCAGGACGGGAAGGTGTTGGTGGAGAACCGCGAGTGCACGATCGCGATGGCACTCTCGGCCCGCTCATCGCGCAGATCCGGGTAGTAAAGCGGCAACTGCTTCGTGGTGAGCATGCCCTTGTAGACGATGGTGCGACTGGACAGCGAGGCGAAATACAATCCGCTGCCGTCGGCCTCGAGGTCTGGTGTGACCTGCTCCGCGCGTTTACGCAGCGGATACACGAGCCGGTCCAGATCCAACCCCGACGGTGCGATGCCGTTGTCGTCGAGTGGGCCGCTGACGAACAACTGGCTCATGAACGGCATGCAGCCCCGCGCCGTCTCACCGATGTCGGCTTCATCCACCTCGACGGGCAGGTCACGCCAGCCCAAGATTCGGAGGTTCTCCTCGGCGGCGATGTCCTCCACCCGGGTGATCGCACGTCGTCGGGCGTCCGGGTCGGCAGGAAGAAAGCAGATTCCCGCGGCAAAAGTGTTCTCGCCGTTGAGGTTTGCCGGAGGCAGGTCGAACTCGACCACCTCACGCAAGAAGGCGTGGGGAACCTGCATCAGGATGCCTGCGCCGTCTCCGCTGTTGGTCTGAGCTCCGGCCGCGCCGCGGTGATCGAGGTTCTCGAGGGCAAGAAGGCCGTCGGCGACGATCGAATGGGAACGCCGTCCGTGGATGTCGGCGACCATCGCCACACCACAGGAATCGACTTCGTTGTCCGGGTCGTACAGACCCTGGGCTTCGGGGAGCTGAGAGAACAGCAAATCCGACCTCCACGCCTAGCCCCCGCCTCGCGAGGGAACCAGCCAGCAATCCTCAGGACGTCTCTGGCCCGTGGGGTGAACACGACGCTGCGAACTTCACAGTGGCGTAAGTTCCGATGTTAGCAGCAAATGTGGAGGGAAGACCGGGTCAGTTCGAGCTCTCGTCGGCCCCGGTTGCGGTGTCTGGCTTGGGCTTCCGATACGGCTTCGCGGCCTTGTCGAGCTTCGGGTCCCCGGGGGTCTCGATGTCGGGATCTGGTGGCAAATCGTCCGGGGGCGGCGGAAGGAGTTCTGTCTCGGGCTCGGACTTGTCCGTCGCCGAGGTTTCCTGCTCGGTGGTCTCGGTGGTTGTTGCTGCGGTGGCTTCTGCAGTCGCAGGCTTGTCCACCGTCTCGGAATCCGCGGCAGCCGCAGGCTGGGCTACGCCGGTCGCATCCGGCGCGGTCACCTCGGGCGTTTTGTCCGTTGTTGCCTCGGCGGCCGCTGCAGGTGGCGCCTTCGACTCGAGCCCGGCAACCGGTCCAGCCGAGTCGGCCGGCTTGTCGAGATCGACGCGCCGGGTGTGGGTCGAATCGTCGTCGGAGTTCTTCGCGGTGCCCGCCGCAGCAACCGTCGCCGGTTCGCGTTCGTCTTCGACGTACCCGTCGACGGGGTGCTCGGTGGGTCCGGCCTCGGGGGCCGCACCTGGGTGATAGATGTCGTGCGGTGTCTCTCGACCCTTGGGCGCGATGACCACATACAGGGCAGCGCAGACGAAGACCAGCGCAGAGGTGAACAAGTTGATCCTGATGTCCCACAGCATGGTGGCCGGGTCTGTCCGGAGGGTTTCGATCACAAAGCGGCCGACGCAGTAGCCGGCCACATAGAGCGCGAACAGTCGCCCGTGGCCGATCCGGAACCGGCGGTCGATGATGATCAGTGCGGCCACGATCAGCAGGTTCCACAGCAGCTCGTAGAGGAACGTCGGCTGCACGATCGCATAGACCTCGCCGGTGGACTTGCCGTCGATGAGGTTGGGGCTGGTGAAGCCCGAGGAATCCGACCGCTCGTAGATCTTCAGGCCCCAGGGTAGATCGGTCCGGTCTCCGTAGAGTTCCTGGTTGAACCAGTTGCCCAGCCGGCCGATGGCCTGGGCGAGCAAGATCGGCGGAGCGATGGCGTCGCCGAAGGGCGGAAGCTTGATCCCGGCGCGGCGAGCCCCGATCCATGCGCCAAGGGCGCCGAATGCCACGGCGCCCCAGATACCCAGGCCGCCGTCCCAGATCTTGAAGGCGTCGACCGGCTCTTTCGCACCGTCGCCGAAGTACGTGTTCCAGTCCGTGATCACGTGGTAGATGCGGCCACCGATCAGACCGAACGGAACCGCCCAGATGGCCACGTCCAGCACTTCGCCATCACGGCCGCCCCGGGCGATCCACCGTCGGTTGCCCCACCAGATCGCGACGACGATGCCGACGATGATACAGAGCGCGTAGGCCCTCAGCGGAAAGGGCCCGAGATGCCAGACACCCTGCGACGGGCTGGGGATGTACGCCAGCAGCTCAGTGGTCACGAAGGGACCTCGGTCGACACCGGGTCTTGCCCGGCGTACGTCGCCCGGACGCCCTCCGCGAGTTCGGCAGTCAGTGTACGAAGCGCGTCGCCGCCCTCGGCCACCGCGCTCACCAGAGCGGATCCGACGATCACGCCGTCGGCGTATCCGGCGATCTCGGTGGCCTGCGCCTTGCTGCGTACACCCAGTCCGACCCCTATCGGGATATCGGAGTGCAGACGGATGCGGGCACAGAGTTCGGGCGCCATGGTGGAGACGCTGTCGCGGGCGCCGGTGACGCCCATCGTGGAGGCTGCGTAGACGAAGCCACTGCTTGCCTCGAGTGTCATTGCCAACCGCTCCTCGGTGGACGACGGTGCCACCAGGAAGATGCGGTCGAGATGGTGCTCGTTTGAGGCAGCGATCCAGCTGTCTGCCTCCTCGGGGATCAGGTTGGGGGTGATCAGGCCCAAGCCGCCGGCTCCGGCGAGGTCACGCGCGAACGCATCGACCCCGTATTGGAGAACAGGGTTCCAGTAGGTCATCACAACCGCACTGCCGCCCGCGTCGGAGATCGCCTCGACTGCGGTGAACACGTCTCGGACGCGCACACCCGAGCGCAGTGCCTGATCAGCCGCGTCCTGGATCGTCGGGCCGTCCATGACCGGGTCGGAGTACGGGACCCCGACCTCGATGATGTCGCAGCCGGCGTCAACCATGGTGCGCATCGCGTCCAGCGACCCCGGAAGATCCGGGTAACCCACCGGCAGGTACCCGATCAGCGCGCTGCGCTTCTCCTCGCGGCAACGGGCGAACAGGGGGCCGAGCCGGGAGTCGGCCGTCGGGGATTCAGACATGACCATCCACTTCGAAGAGTCCGAACCACTTGGCGGCGGTGTCGACGTCTTTGTCACCACGTCCGGACAGGTTGACCACGATGATCGAGTCGGAACCGAGTTCCTGGCCGAGTTTGAGGGCACCGGCAACGGCGTGTGCCGATTCGATCGCCGGGATGATGCCCTCCTTGCGACTCAGAAGCGCCAGTGCGTCCATCGCCTCTGTATCGGTGATCGGCCGGTACTCGGCCCGTCCGATGTCCTTGAGGTGTGCGTGCTCGGGGCCGACTCCCGGGTAGTCCAGTCCGGCCGAGATGGAGTGCGACTCGGTGGTCTGACCGTCGCTGTCCTGCAAGAGGTAGGAGTACGCACCCTGGAAGGCGCCGGGGGTTCCGCCGGTGAACGTTGCCGCGTGCCGACCGGTCTCCACGCCATCGCCGGCCGCCTCGAAACCGATCAGCCGAACATCGGTGTCCTCGAGGAAAGGATGGAAGATGCCGATCGCATTCGACCCGCCGCCGACGCAGGCGACGACCGCGTCGGGCAGTCGACCCGCCGCTTGCTGAATCTGCTGGCGCGCCTCGAGCCCGACCACTCGCTGTAGGTCTCGGACCATCATCGGGAAGGGGTGTGGTCCGGCCGCGGTACCGAAGCAGTAGTACGTGTCGTGGGCGTTGGTCACCCAGTCCCGCATCGCCTCGTTGATGGCGTCTTTCAAAGTCGCCGAGCCGGTTTCGACCGCCACGACCGACGCACCGAGCAGTCGCATCCGGGCGACGTTGAGCGCTTGCCGTTCGGTGTCGACGCGACCCATGTAGATGATGCATTCCTGGCCCAGCATCGCGCAGGCGGTCGCGGTGGCCACACCGTGTTGGCCTGCACCGGTTTCGGCGATGATGCGGTTCTTGCCCATCTTCTTTGCGAGCAACGCCTGGCCGAGCACGTTGTTGATCTTGTGAGAACCAGTGTGGTTCAGATCTTCTCGTTTGAGGAAGATACGTGCACCGCCCGCGAGCTCGGAGAGGCGCCGCGCTTCGTACATCGGTGAGGGGCGACCGGTGTAGTCGCGCTGGAGCCGATCGAGCTCCCCGAGGAACTCGTCGTCCGAACGCACCTTCTCGTAGGCGGCGGTCACTTCCTCGATGACGGCCATCAAGGCTTCGGGGACGTGCCGTCCGCCGTAGACACCGAAGTGCCCGCCGCGATCCGGTTCGAACGACGTCCGGGAGGCGAGCCCGGCACTGGCCGGAGGCAGATCCGAGAACGACTGGGACGGTGAAGCAGATGAGGACGAAGACGTCATGTTGCGGCGAAGGCCTAACGGACTGGTTTGGGACAGGACGGGTGGGTTCCGGCGGTCACCAGTTCGGATACCGCGGCGCGCGGGTCACCTGAGGTGACCAGCCCCTCCCCGACCAGCACGGCATCCGCGCCGGCGCCGGCGTAGGCCAGCAGGTCGGCGGTGCCGCGTACTCCGGACTCGGCGATCCGGATGACCTCGGTGGGCAGCCCGGGAGCGATGCGAGCAAAGCTGTCCCGGTCGACTTCGAGGGTTTTGAGATTGCGGGCGTTGACGCCCACCACCGACGCACCGGCCTGTAGAGCCCGGTCGGCTTCTTCTTCGGTGTGGACCTCCACGAGTGCCGTCATCCCGAGCGACTCGGTGCGGTCGAGCAGCGACGCCAAGACGTTCTGTTCGAGCGCGGCGACGATGAGCAGGATGACGTCGGCGCCATGAGCCCGCGCCTCGTGGATCTGATATGGCCCCACGATGAAGTCTTTGCGGAGGACGGGCACCTGTACCGCAGCGCGAACCGCGTCGAGGTCGGCGAGCGAACCGCGGAACTTCCGTTCCTCGGTGAGCACACTGATGATCCGGGCTCCGCCGGACTCGTATGCGGTGGCCAGTGCGGCCGGATCGATGATGTCGGCCAGATCGCCCTTGGACGGGCTGGCCCGCTTCACCTCGGCTATGACACCGATACCGGGTTCCCGCAATGCGGCTTGGGCGTCCTTGGGTTCGGGCGCTTTGGCCGAGGCGGCCTTGATGGACGCGAAGTCGATCACGGACTCACGTGCGGCGACGTCTGCTTTCACCCCGGCAAGTATCGAGTCAAGGACGGTTTGCGTGCTCATGATCAACCCCTTTCTCACGCTACTGGCGAGGTTGCGCGCAACACGCTAACGGCCACAGCTGCTCGTGATTTCCGTACACAAAGGGTAGCTGCGCTGCCATACCGTTCGGATTCGGGGTACCGGGCCGGTACGTGAGACGCGTCACGGTTGCCGATCGGACGGACCGACGGTCGGATCATCGCCTGTATCGAGGGCGTCCCAGAGCATGCGTTCGTTGTTCGGCGCACCGTCCGCGGCCGCCTCGGTGGGCGAGGTGGTTCCGCCCTCCCGGGGGTCGTTCGAGCCGGGGACTCGCCCCGACTTCTTGTCGGCCTCCCGCTTGGCGAACACCTGCTCCTCGAGCTCGGCCCGGCGTGCCGCAGGCGATTTGTACTTCGACGACATGGGGGCATCCAGTGCCGCCGTCTGCAGCATGACCACGGCCCCGAGCACTGCCGCCAGCGCACCGAGAAGCACGACAATGCCTGGCAGCACCGAGGTGTCGACCTCGAGCGGCTGATACCGCGTCGGCATGTCGATCACCTTCGCGGCGTAGGTCGTGTGGTCATCGCCGGTGAGAAGGGTGATCGCGGGCAGGATCCCGAGGACGGCAATGGCCGCGACGATGACGGCGGCGATTCGCAGCGCCCACCCACGCAGGGAGGCGGCCGCAGCGATCCCGGCCAGCAGGACGATCGCGAGCGGGGTCAACAGCAGCGTCCAGTCCGACCCTTTGACCGTGAATGTGCGAGGCGGCGCCATGCCGTCTGCGGCGATCAGTTCAGCCCACGTCATGCGGGAGGCGGCCCAAAAAGCGACTGCCGCCACGCCAAGCAGAACGGCGATCACGCCGAGGCGCCGGCCACGTCCACCACCGCGACGGCCGGCCACCGCCTCACCGGACGCCAGTTCGCCGGGGTTCGTATCGGCGGGTTCGGTCATCGGTTGCCACCCACTCGCGACATCGTCTCGGCGGCAGCGATGGCCTTGAGGACACCTCGCGCCTTGTTGCTCGCCTCGTTGTACTCGTAGTCAGCCTGGCTGTCGGCCACCACGCCTCCTCCGGCCTGCACGTAGGCCCGCCCCTCGGTCATCACCGCGGTACGAATCGCGATGGCGGTGTCCGCATCGCCGGCGAAGTCGAGGTAACCGACCACACCCCCGTACAGGCCACGCCGCGTCTTCTCGTGCTCGTCGATCAGTTCCATCGCGCGCACCTTGGGTGCTCCCGTCAGGGTCCCCGCCGGGAAGCAGGCGTTCACCGCGTCGAGAGCGGTGCTGTCATCACGCAGGTGGCCCGACACCGTGGACACCAGGTGCATGACATGGCTGTACCGCTCGATGTGCCGGTAGTCGCTGACCTGCACGGTGCCCGGTTCACAGACGCGGCCGAGATCGTTGCGTCCCAGATCCACGAGCATCAGGTGCTCGGAGTTCTCCTTCTCGTCCGCCAGCAGATCCTTTTCGAGTAGCAGGTCGTCCGCCTCGGTGTCCCCACGCCAGCGGGTACCCGCGATCGGATGAGTGGTTGCCACCGAATCTTTGACGGTCACAAGCGCTTCCGGACTGGATCCGACGATGGTGAAGTCCGGGCGTCCGATGCCGGGGATACGCAGGAGGTACATGTACGGGCTGGGGTTCGTGGTGCGCAGCACCCGGTACACGTCGATCGGATCGGCATCGGTCTGCATCTCGAAACGCATGGACGGTACAACCTGGAATGCCTCGCCGGCCTCGATCTCCGACACGAGGCTGGTGACGATGGTGCCGTACTCCTCGCGGGTGCGCTGAGCAGTGAACTCGGGCTCGACCGGCCGATAGGTGGACACCGTCGAGGGCGCCGGAGCGGCGAGCGCCTCCGTCATCGTGTCGAGACGGGCGAGCGCATCGGCATAGGCGAGTTCGGCGCGTTCGGCGGTGCCGTCCCAGTTGACCGCGTTGGCGATCAGCGTGATGGTGCCCTCGTGGTGGTCGACCGCTGCGATGTCGGTGGCGAGCATCATCAGCATCTCGGGCAGGTGTAGATCGTTCTCGGTGGTGTCGGGCAGGCGCTCGAGCCGCCGAACGGCGTCGTACGCCAGGAACCCGACGAACCCGCCGGTCAACGGAGGCAAACCGGGCAGCCGGTCCGTCGCCAGGATCTTCAACGCCTCGGCGAGTGCGGCAAGTGGGTCGCCGCCTGACGGCGCGCCGGCCGGCCTGGTCCCCCACCACGTCGCCTCACCGTCCACGGAGGTCAACGCAGACGGTGAACCCGCCCCGATGAACGACCATCGCGACCAGGAGCGCCCGTTCTCCGCCGACTCCAGCAGGAAGGTCCCGGGCCGGTCACCGGCCAGTTTGTGGTACGTCGACAGGGGGGTCTCCGCGTCGGCGAGAACCTTGCGGGTCACCGGGACCACCCGATGGTCGGCGGCGAGGTCGAGGAACTCGGCCAGCGTGGTGGTGTCTGAGAAACCCCCGGCGGGCGCGGCGGCTGTGGTCTTGTTCGGCATCCCGCCCATCATTTCATCAACCGACTTCGCCCCGGTCGGCCGCCGCTATTGACCGAGCGGTTCCCCACCGACACCCCACTGCGTGCGCGGTATCTCGGTGATCGTGACCCACACGGAATCAGGGTTCTTCCCCGTCGCGCGGGCGTAGGCCTCGGTGACCGCGGCGATGGTCTCGCGCTTGACCCGGTCGCTGAGTCCCGGGGTCTGAGAGATCTGGATCAACGGCATGTCGGCCTCACTGTGTCGCTGGGTTCTGCGTCGCTGGAATTGTGCGGTCGGTATGGGTTCTGACAGGAGTTGCTCACGAGATGGAGGTGAAGAGAACGTCCGCGTCGAAACAACTGTGGTCGCCGGTGTGGCATGCCCCGCCGGTCTGCTCGACCGTGAGCAGCACGGTGTCACCATCACAGTCCAGGCGCACCTCGAGCACCTTCTGGGTGTGGCCACTGGTGGCGCCCTTGATCCACTGGGTGCCGCGTGATCTGGAGAAGTACGTGGCCTCACGGGTGGTCAGGGTTCGTTCGAGGGCGTCGTCATCCATCCACGCGACCATCAGCACATAGCCGGTCCCCGCTTCCTGCACCACCGCGCAGATCAGACCGTCGGCATTGCGCTTGAGCTTGCCGGCTATCTCCGGGTCGAGCGACATGGGAACTCCTGGGGGTTGAAACGGGCCGGCTAGCGAACCGGGATGGACTCGGCCCGCATCGCGTCCTTGACCTGGCCGATGGTGAGCTGGCCGAAATGGAACACCGAGGCGGCCAGCACCGCGTCTGCCCCGCAACGCACCGCAGGGACAAAATGTTCCAGGGCGCCCGCTCCGCCACTGGCGATCACCGGGACCTGCACCGCTGCCCGGACAGCAGTGATCATGCCGAGATCGAAACCGTTCTTGGTGCCGTCGGCGTCCATCGAGTTCAGGAGTATCTCCCCGACCCCGAGGTCCTGACCGCGTCTGGCCCATTCGACCGCGTCGATGCCGGTGCCCTTACGGCCGCCGTGGGTGGTGACCTCCCAACCCGATGGGGTCGGTGACTCGCCGTCGGGCACAGTGCGGGCGTCGACGGACAGCACGATGCACTGCGATCCGAAGTGCCGGCTCATCTCGCCGAGCACATCTGGGTTGGCGATGGCGGCGGTGTTCACACCGACCTTGTCCGCACCGGCCCGCAGCAGTCGGTCCACGTCGGCGACCGTGCGAACACCACCGCCCACTGTGAGGGGGATGAACACCTGATCGGCGGTGCGCTTGACCACATCGAGCATGGTGCCGCGGTTTCCACTGGAGGCGGTGACGTCGAGGAAGGTGAGCTCGTCGGCCCCGTCCGCGTCATATGCGGCGGCCAGTTCCACGGGGTCCCCGGCGTCGCGCAGGTTCTGGAAGTTGACCCCTTTGACCACACGACCGGCATCGACGTCCAGACACGGGATGACCCGTACGGCGACCGTCATCGGTATTTCCCCTTCGGAACCTCGAACGCACGTGGATCGCCGAGCTGCGAGATGAGCTCGACCAGTTCGCCGTGCACCCCTGGACTCGCGGCCAGGATGGACGGCGAGTTCACCGTCCACGGGTCGCCCGCGAGGTCACTGATCTGACCACCTGCAGCGAGCACCAGGGCAGCACCCGCCGCGTTGTCCCAAGCGTGGTGGCCGAAGCTGATCGCGCCGTTGATCTGGCCACCGGCGGTCAGGGCGAGATCGAAACCGGTGCTTCCGAACAGACGGAGCCGAGCGGTCCGTCTGCTGAGTTCGCCGAGCAGCTCGACCCGGAAGGACCCGGGGTACCGCCCCCGGCTGTCGAGGTTGAAGGCTCCGAACGCCAGCATCGCTTCATCAAGCCGCAGGGTCGGCAGCGGATCGAGCAGCTTGCCGTTGCAACTGAGCCCACCACCCACGAACCCGGCGTACTTCAGATCCGAGAGCGGGAGCCACGTGAGTCCCAGCACCGGCAGGCCGTCGTGAAGCAGCGCCAGCAGGATTCCGGCAACCGGCACTCCGGCCGAGTAGTTGAACGTGCCGTCGATCGGATCGACCACCCAGACGGTGCCTTCGGTGAGGTCGGGCCCGCCGTACTCCTCGCCGTGCACACCGATTCCGGTGCGCTCCTGCAGTTCGGCCGAGATGATCCGCTCCAACTCCAGATCGAACTCGGTGGCAAAGTCGGTGTGCCCCTTGGTGACCGCGCTCGGCGCACCCAGGCCATCGCGAAAACGGCCGGTGACCGCGTCGAGCACGTCGGCCGCGGTGGCGAGCAGACGGTGCGGATCCAGGTCGGCCGGGAAACCGGGAACGTCGGTGGCGGTCATGCGGGTTCAGCGTTCATGACGACACCGCCGCGAGCGCCTCCACCAGTGTGAACCGCCCGGCATACAGCGCCTTGCCCACGATGGCGCCTTCGACGCCACCGTCGACCAGACCGGCGATCGCCACGAGGTCGTCGAGAGTCGACACCCCACCTGAGGCGACGACGGGGGCATCGGTCTTCGAGGTGACCTCGCGCAGCAGTTCGAGATTGGGCCCGGTGAGGGTGCCGTCCTTGGTCACGTCGGTGACGACGTAACGGCTACAGCCGTCGCGCTCGAGCCGGGTCAGAACCTCCCACAGGTCGCCACCGTCGGACACCCATCCCCGTCCGCGCAGGCGGTACGAGCCGTCGACGAACTGGACGTCCAGGCCCACCGCGATCCGGTCGCCGTGTTCGGCGATCGCGCGCGAGCACCACTCTGGGTTCTCCAGCGCAGCGGTGCCGAGGTTCACCCGCGCGCAGCCGGTGGCGAGCGCCGCCTTGAGGGAATCGTCGTCGCGGATGCCGCCCGACAGTTCGACCTTCACGTCCAGCTCACCGATCACCTCGGCCAGCAACTCGCGGTTGCTGCCCCGGCCGAACGCCGCGTCGAGGTCCACCAGATGCACCCACTCGGCACCGTCGCGCTGCCACGTCAATGCGGCCTCTCGCGGAGACCCGTAGGACGTCTCGCTGCCTGCGGCGCCCTGCACCAGCCGCACCGCCTGGCCATCGGCCACGTCGACCGCCGGAAGCAGTTCAAGTCGTGAGCTCATGCTGTGTGTCAATCCCTTTCGGTGTTCTTCGGGTCGATCTCGGCATCATCGGCACGGGCTGCCCGGTCGACCATCCGGTTGGCCACAATACCCATCGCTGCCACCGCGACCACCAGTGCCAGCAGCGCGACGACCAGGGCGGCCAGCGGTGCGACCTGCGCCAACCAGATCACCACGGGCACCGAGAGCACCAGAACCGCAGTGCCGGCGCCGAGCGCGAACACCGCGAGCCGGGCAAAAGAGAACTGGCGCGCCTGGCTCATCGCCGTCCGCGCGTGATCGCGGTCGGGCAGGTCGGGCTCACTTCAACGACCGCACCCAGTTGCGCAGGAGCCGGGCTCCGGCATCACCGGACTTCTCCGGGTGGAACTGGGTCGCACTCAGTGGGCCGTTCTCGACGGCGGCGAGAAATCGACCACCGTGTTCAGACCACGTGAGCTTGGCGGGTTTGAAATGTCCCTCGGAATGCAGTTCCCACGTCTGTGCCGCGTACGAGTGCACAAAGTAGAACCGCTCATCGGCCGGCATGCCCTCGAACAGCACCGAATCGGGTTCGGCCTCAACGGTGTTCCATCCCATGTGCGGGAGCACCGGAGCCGGGAGCGCGCTGACCGTGCCCGGCCACTGCCCGCACCCGTCGGCCTCGACACCGAACTCGACGCCCCGTTCGAAAAGGATCTGCATCCCGACGCAGATGCCCAGTACCGGGCGACCGCCGGCGAGCCGATCATCGATGATGCGGTCGCCTTTGATCGCGCGCAGCCCTTCCATGCATGTGGCGAAGGCTCCGACGCCGGGCACGACGAGGCCGTCGGCCTCCAGGGCCGTGCGGGCGTCCGAGGTGACCGTGACGTCGGCACCGGTGCGCTCGAGCGCTCGCTGCGCCGAGCGCAGATTGCCCGATCCGTAGTCGAGGATGGCGACTGTGCGGCCTTCGGTGCCGCTCTCGGTGTTGCTCATAGCGCACCTTTCGTCGAGGGAACCCCGCTCACCCGTGGGTCTGGCTCCACCGCCGCCCGAAGAGCGCGTGCCACTGCCTTGAACTGCGCCTCGGTGATGTGGTGGGGGTCGCGACCGTACAGCGTGCGAACATGCAGTGCGATCTGTGCGTTCATCGCGAGAGATTCGAAGACGTGCTTGTTGATGACCGTGTGGTACGGGACACCCGGATTGCCGCCGATCGTGCTGGTGAGAAGGTGGTCGGGTTCTCCGGTGAACACGCAGTAGGGCCGGCCCGAGACGTCGACGATCGCCTGCGCGAGCGTCTCGTCCATGGGAATCCATGCGTCGCCGAAGCGGCGAATACCCGACTTGTCCCCCAGCGCCTGCCGAATCGCCTGGCCGAGCACGATTGCGGTGTCCTCGACGGTGTGATGCGCCTCGATCTCCACGTCGCCCTTCGCCGCGACGGTCAAGTCGAAACTGCCGTGTGCCCCGAAGGCGGTGAGCATGTGGTCGTAGAAGGCCACTCCGGTGGAGATCTCGGTGATTCCGGTGCCGTCGAGGTTGATCTCGACGGTGATGGATGATTCGCGGGTGGTGCGCTCGATCCGAGCCACGCGAGCCTGGGGTGTCATTGTTGTTGTCCTCCTACGAGGTCGGAGCCGGCCAGGGCGGCACTGCGTGCCAGCAGTGCGTCGTTCTCGGCGGGCAGGCCGATGGTTGCACGCAGATGCCCGGCGATGTGCATGTCCCGGATCAGCACACCGCCGTCCAGGTAGTGCTGCCAGCTGGCGGTGGCGTCGGCGAAGTCGCCGAACAGGATGAAGTTGGCGTCGGAGTCGACCACGTGAAAGCCGAGGTCGGTCAGTCCCGCGGTGACCCGTTCTCGCTCGGCGACGATGGCCGCGACTCCCGCGAGCGTGTCGTCGGCGTGCCGCAGTGCCGCGCGCGCGGCAGCCTGCGTGATCACCGAGAGGTGATACGGCAGACGGACCAGCAGCAGGGCGTCGATCATTGCCGGGTCGGCGGCCAGGTAACCGAGCCGTCCTCCGGCGAACGCGAACGCCTTGCTCATGGTCCGGCTGACCACAACCGTGGCCGGGAACTCGTTGATCAGCGCCACAGCGCTCGGTGCCGCGGAGAACTCCGCATAGGCCTCGTCGACGATGACGATGCCGGGAGCGGCGGCCGCGACTGCCCGCATCTCGTCCAGCGGTATCGAGCCACCCGTCGGATTGTTCGGTGACGTCAGGAACACCACGTCGGGTCGCAGTTCCTCGATCGCTGCCAGTGCCACGTCGAGGTCGAACGAGAAGTCGGCGCTGCGTTTGGCTTCGATCCAGGTGGTGTCGATACCCGTGGAGATGATCGGATGCATCGAGTACGAGGGTACGAATCCGAGTGCCCTGCGTCCGGGCCCTCCGAAGGCCTGCAACAACTGCTGCAGCACTTCATTGGATCCGTTTGCTGCCCACAGGTTCTCGACACCGAGCCGGACGCCGGTCCGGGTGGTGAGGTATGCGGCCAGATCCGTGCGCAAGGCAACCGCGTCGCGATCGGGATAGCGGTGCAACTGACTTGCCGCAGCACGCACCGACTCTGCCAGGTCGTCGACCAGTGCCTGCGACGGTGGGTGCGGGTTCTCGTTGGTGTTGAGCCGGTATGGGACTTCCAGCTGCGGTGCGCCATAGGGTGATTGACCCCTCAGCGCTTCGCGGAGCGGAAGGTCGTCCAACCCGATGCGGCTACTGGGAGCGCTCACTGCTGCTCGCCACCGGTGCTGTCCGCCGCTCCGGCGAACCGCAGTCGGACAGCCTCGCCGTGGGCGGGCAGATCCTCGGCACGCGCAAGTGTCTGCACATGCCCGGAGACCTCTTTGAGAGCGGCCTCGTCGTAGTCGATGACGTGGACCCCACGCAGGAACGTCTGTACCGACAGTCCCGAACTGTACCGAGCCGACCCCGACGTGGGCAGCACGTGATTGGAACCCGCGCAGTAGTCACCCAGACTGACCGGCGAGTAGTCGCCGACGAAGATGGCGCCGGCGCTGTGCACCTGCGCCGCAACACCCTTGGCGTCGCGGGTCTGGATCTCGAGGTGCTCGGCCGCATAGGCATTGACCACCCGCAGCCCCTGTTCGATGTCGTCGACGAGGATCACGCCTGATTGCGATCCGCTCAGCGCGGTGCGTACCCGTTCGCTGTGTGTGGTGCGCTCGATCTGTACTTCGAGTTCGGCCTCCACGGCATCGGCCAAAACCGTGCTGTCGGTGACCAGAACGGACGCAGCCATCACATCGTGCTCGGCCTGACTGATGAGATCGGCGGCCACATTGACCGGGTTCGCCGAATCGTCCGCGAGGATCGCGATCTCGGTGGGGCCTGCCTCCGAGTCGATCCCGACAACGCTGCGGCACAACCGTTTTGCGGCGGTGACGTAGATGTTGCCGGGGCCGGTGATGAGGTCGACCGGCTCGAGGTCGGTGCCATCGGTGTCGGTGCCGCCGTAGGTGAGCAATGCCACCGCCTGCGCGCCGCCCACCGCCCACACCTCGGTGACCCCGAGGAGCGCGCACGCCGCCAAGATGGTCGGGTGTGGCCTACCGCCGAACTGTGCCTGAGGCGGGGAACTGACCACCAGGGTGTCGACGCCGGCTTCCTGGGCAGGCACCACGTTCATCACGACGCTGGACGGGTACACGGCGTTGCCGCCGGGCACGTACAGACCCACGCGACTCACCGGGATCCAGCGCTCGGTCACCGTTCCACCTGGACTGACCTCAGTTGTCACATCGGTGCGGCGCTGGTCGGCATGCACTCTCCGAGCCCGGTCGATGGATTCGGTGAGTGCGGCGCGAACGTCCGGGTCGATGGCGGCCAGAGCCTGGTCGATCAGCTCGGCCGGGACCCGCACGGTGTCGGGCGCGACGCCGTCGAACTTCTTCCCGTACTCCAGGGCGGCCTCGGCCCCGCGGTCGCGGATCGCGTCGATGACCGGCTTGACCTGTCCGAGGACTGCGTCGACGTCGGTCGCGCCGCGCGGCATCGCACGGCGCAGTTGAGCAGTGGTGGCACGGGCACCGCGTAGGTCGGTGCGGGCAAGCATCGGCGAATACTCCTGACGGGTGGGTCGGCGATCCACAGTGCGCTATGGATCCGAGTTCAAGGATATGCGGTGCGGCCAGCCGTTTTCACCGGCGGCCCTAGGATCAGGACATGGTCTTCGTCGTCCGCCTGCTGATCAACGCCATCGCGATCTGGGTGGCCGCGGCGCTCGTCACCGGCATCTCCATCGCCACCGACGGCCGCGACACGTCCGCGCAGGTCCTGATCGTCCTGTTCATCGCCCTGGTGTTCACCGTGGTGAACACCGCGATCAAGCCTGTGGTGAAACTGCTGTCGATCCCCCTGCTGATCCTCACACTGGGCTTGTTCACGCTGGTCATCAACGCTTTGATGTTGCTGCTGACCGCGTGGATCACCGACTCCACCGAGTTCGGGCTCAGCATCGACGGGTTCTGGACCGCGGTGTGGGGGTCGGTGATCATCTCGATCGTCAACTTCCTGCTCGGCGCGCTTGTTCCCGATCCCAGATCGAGGGACCGGCGACAGGCGCGTCAGACGCTCAGATGACCACCGGCGGGTTCACAGCGTCGAGTTGTCGATGACAAACCGGTAGCGGACGTCGGAAGCGATCACCCGCTCGTACGCCTCGTTGATCTGCTGTGCAGGGATGACCTCGATCTCCGAACCGAGATCGTGCTCGGCGCAGAAGTCCAGCATCTCCTGGGTCTCGGCGATGCCACCGATCATCGAGCCGGCCAGCGAACGCCGATTTGCGGTCAAGGACATCGCCCGGACCGAGATCGGCTTCTCTGGCAGCCCGAGTTCCACCAGCGTGCCGTTCAGCGCGAGCATGCCCATGTACTTGTTGATGTCGAAGTTGACCGACACCGTGTTGATGATGAGGTCGAACTTTCCGCGCAGTTGCTTGAACGTCGTCGGATCGTCGGTGGCGTAATAGTGCTGCGCGCCGAGCCGCAGTCCGTCTTCCATCTTCTTGAGAGATTGCGAGATCACACTCACCTCGGCGCCCATGGCCGCGGCGATCTTGACGCCCATGTGACCCAGTCCCCCCAGACCGATGATTGCGACCCGCTTGCCCGGCCCCGCACCCCAGTGCCGCAACGGCGAGTACGTGGTGATGCCGGCGCACAACAGCGGAGCTGCCACGTCGAGTCCCAGGGAGTCCGGGATCCGGAGCACGTAGTTGGCATCGACCACCACTTCTTGTGCGTATCCGCCGGTGGTGGGTTTGCCGTCGCGGCCGGTGGCGTTGTAGGTACCGACCATCCCTCGTGTGCAGTACTGCTCCTGCCCGAGAATGCAGGCCTCACACTCGCGGCACGAGTCGACGAAGCAACCGACGCCCACTCGGTCGCCGACCTGGTACTTGGTCACCTCGGCACCGATTTCGGAGACCGTTCCGGCGATCTCGTGGCCGGGGATCACGGGGTATGCGGTGTACCCCCACTCGTTGCGAGCGGTGTGGATGTCCGAGTGACAGATGCCGGCGTACGCAACCGCGATGCGAACATCGTGCGGACCCACCTCACGAGTGTCGATGGTGGTGGGGACCAGCTCTTCCGTCGCGGACATCGCGGCGTAGGCATTGACGGTCGGCACGTGTTCTACCTCCAGGGGATGGGTGGGTGGTGCGAATGAATGGCGTCGAGCGCCGTATTCAATCGTACAGACGCATATGTCCCCGGCCCCTGGTCGAAAACTCGGGCCGACGAGCCCACCTCCTGCGGAGGACTAGTCGCCGACCCAGTCGAACCCGAGGTCGAGTGCGATGACCGAGTGGGTCAACGCTCCGACGGCGAGGTAGTCGACACCGGTCCGGGCGTAGTCCTCGGCGACATCAAGACTCAGACCACCCGAGGACTCGAGTTTGGTCTTCGGCGACCGCGAGTTCCTGCGCTGCACCGCCATCTGGGTCTGCCACAACGGGAAGTTGTCCAGCAGAACAAGCTCCGCCTCCAGCCCCAGCGCTTCGTCGAGCTGTTCGAGCGAGTCCACCTCGACCTCACAGGGCAGGTCCGGCGACGCGGCACGCACCGCCTGCAGGGCGGCCGTGACAGAACCCGCCGCGGCCACGTGGTTGTCCTTGATCAGTGCGGCGTCGCCCAACCCCATGCGGTGGTTCTCTCCCCCGCCACACCGCACCGCGTATTTCTGTAGGGATCGCATGCCGGGCAACGTCTTTCGAGAATCACGAACCTTGGCGCCGGTGCCATCGAGCTCGGCGACCCACTGCGCGGTAGCGGTGGCGATCCCCGACAGATGACACAGAAGGTTCAATGCAGTGCGTTCAGCGACAAGCAGCCCGCCGACCGGGCCCCGCAACGTCGCGACGACCGTGCCCGGTTCGACCACCGCGCCGTCCTCGAGGCGGTCGAGCACCTCGTACGTGCCGCTGCCGATCACCGCATCGAACACCTGTAGTGCAACGTCGAGGCCGGCGAGTACACCGGATTGCCGGCTCCCGAGGGCCACGGTCGCAACTGCTCCCTCGGGAACCGTTGCGGCCGTGGTGACGTCGGGTCCGTAGCGCAGATCCTCGTCCAGTGCGGTCGCGATCAGTGCGGCGACCTCAGCGGTGCCGGCGGGGTTGTCCGCCGTCACTCCCCCGACCCCGGATTGCCGATCTCGATCATCCGCTGCACGCTCAGCCGGGCGCGCTCGGCCGTGGCGGCGTCGACGTGCACCTCGTCCTTGCCCTCGGTGAGGCAACGCAGCAGCGCGGCCGGGGTGATCATCTTCATGTACGGGCAGGACGCGCGGTCGTTGACTGCCTGGAAGTCGACGTCGGGAGCGGCTTTGCGCAGCTGGTGCAGCATGCCGACCTCGGTGGCCACCAGGACCTGTGTTGCGCCGGTGGCGCGGGCGGCGTCGAGCATCCCACCGGTGGAGAGGATCTTGACCTTGTCCGCCGGCACGAAGCCCTCGCCCGCGAGGTAGAGAGCCGAAGTGGCGCAACCACATTCGGGGTGCACGTACAACTCGGCGTCCGGGTGGGTCCGAGACTTCTCCGTCAGCTCATCACCGTTGATACCGGCGTGCACGTGGCACTCGCCGGCCCAGATCTGCATGTTCGTGCGGCCGGTCACCCGCTTGACGTGGGCTCCCAGGAACTGGTCTGGAAGGAAGAGCACCTCACGGTCGGGGTCGATGGAGTTGACCACATCGACGGCGTTCGACGACGTGCAGCAGATGTCGGTGAGACCCTTCACCTCTGCCGTCGTGTTGACGTAAGAGACGACCACCGCATCCGGGTAGTCGGCCTTCCAGGCCCGCAGGTCTTCGGCGGTGATGGAGTCCGCGAGCGAACATCCGGCCCGCTCGTCCGGGATGAGTACCCGCTTGTCGGGGCTGAGGATCTTGGCCGTCTCCGCCATGAAGTGCACGCCGCAGAAGATGATCTCATCGGTCTCGGCCTCGGCCGCGATGCGCGACAGCGCAAGGGAGTCGCCCACGTGGTCGGCGACGTCCTGGATGGCAGGCAACTGATAGTTGTGGGCCAGCAAGGTCGCGTTGCGTGCCTTGGCCAGGCGCTTGATCTCGGCGAACCATTCGGGCGTGGGGTCGACTCCGGTGTAGAGAGGTGCGGTAGAGCCGATCGGGAGTTCCGTGGTGGTCATGTCCAACCACCTCCTGTTCGTGGCGCCGACCTACGGTGGCCGGCCTGGGCTACTGGGCTGGGGTTTTCGACTGTAGATCGAAAACCTCGACCCGATCGTAGCACTCGCCCGCCACGGGTCACCGAAAGGCCGCATCCGCGACCCCTTCGACATGGTCAAACAGGTCACCGGACACCCACTACACTCGCAGCCATGCCTGCGCCGAGCGTCTTCCATGAAGTGCTCTGCGCCGTGTTCCAGGTGCGCGAATCGGGTGACTCCGACGCTCCCCAGCTCTCGGTCTTGCTGTGGCAGCGGGCGTTCGACCCGCAGGCCGGGTCGTGGTCGCTGCCCGGTGGTGGCCTTCGCGCCGACGAAGACCTCAAGACCTCGGCGCTTCGGCAGTTGGCCGAGAAGGTCGACGTGCGCGAAGTCGCCCACCTCGAGCAACTGTCTGTCTTCTCCGACCCCAGACGGATGCCCGGACCGCGCGTCATCGCGTCCTCATATCTCGGTATGGTGCCGTCCGACTCACAGCCGAATCTGCCACCCGACACCCGGTGGCACCCGGTCTCGCAACTACCTCAGATCAGCTTCGACCACAGCCAGATCGTCGAACGGGCACGGTCGAGACTGGCTGCGAAGCTGTCGTACACCAACATCGCGTTTGCACTCGCGCCCGCCGAGTTCTCGATGTCGGCACTGAGCGACGTCTACTGCGCCGCCCTCGGCTACCCGGTGGACTCGACCAATCTGCTGCGCATCTTGTCCCGCCGCGGCGTGATCACCGCAACCGGAACAGTCGGGCGAACCGGCCCATCGGGTGGGCGGCCACCGGCGCTCTACCGTTTCGCCGACAAACAACTGCGCATCACCGACGAGTTCGCGACGCTTCGCCCGCCGCCCTGACCCGCCGCGGAGCCGCTCACCCGGTCCGCGTGTGTTCGGCCAGTTTTGTCAGGAGGACCGCGAGGGAAGCGACCTCGTCGTCGCTGAGCGCGTCGAAAGGCAAGGGCGCCGGATCCTCGACCGCTCGTGCCGCATCGAGCATCTCCCGCCCCGCCTCGGTCAGCGACACCACCTTGCTGCGCCGGTTGGCCGGGTCCGTTCGACGGTCCACCAGTCCCCGCTGCTCCAACTCTGTCACGGCCACCGTGGCGGCAGGGGCATCCACCGTGGCCGCCGACGCCAGCTGCTTCATGGTGAGTGGACCGCTGTCGAGCCGGCTCAGAATCCTGAATCGACTGAACGGCAGCCCCGTTCGATCGATCACCGCGCGACGCCACGTCTCGCGGTTGCTGTGCACCAACGACGTCATCGTGCGCCACACCTCGTCACGCAGATCCCCCATCACCGACTCCTGCCGCCGGTGGGGGTGCGATGCGTCGGTTGGACGATCGGCTTCTCGTCAGCCTCGGCGAACAGGTCGGCCACCCGCGACGTGGTGCGCGCCGACGCCTCGGTGGTGGAGAAGATCCCCAATGCCGCGATGGTGAGGGCGAGTCCCGCCGCCACCCACCACAGCGGAGCCATCGCGGAGACGGACACCGGCGAGTCGGGCCCGGCCGCGATCACCGATCCGGCAATGGTCCCGGACAGCGCCACCCCCACGCTGATCCCGAGTTGGCGGCTCGTCGACGCGATCGCCGACGCGGCACCCGCGCGTTCGCGTGGCATCCCGCTGACGGCAGCCGTGGTGATCGGCGCGTTCACGGCTCCGAAACCGACCCCGAACATGCCGAAGACGATCAGCATCTGCCAGTTGGGGGTGTCCGGTCCCAGCTGCGTGAGCAGGCTCGACGCCAATGCGAGCATCACACCCGCGAACACCAGGGATGGGCGCGTTCCATAGCGGCCCACCAGGCGGCCGGACAACGGCGAGCAGATGACCGTGCCGATCGCGATCGGCAGGAACATCAGACCTGTCTCGACCGGGGAGTAGCCGCGGATCCCCTGCAGGTATATCGACATCATGAACAGGAATGCGCCATAGGCGGCGAAGGCGCAGATGCCGGTGACGGTGGCCGCCGAGAACGGGATGCTGCGGAAGAACCGTAGTTCGATGAACGGGTCGGTCCGGCGCAGTTCGTAGGCGCAAAAACCGCCGAATGCGACGATCGCAACCACAAAGATCCCGATCGTCCGCCAATCGGTCCAGCCCATGCCGGGTCCTTCGATCAACCCGATGACAACACCAGCCATGAACGTGATCGCCAGGCCTTGTCCGATGGGGTCGAGTCCGCGAACGCGCTGCGACTTCGATTCGGGCACAACAACAATGGTGGCGATCACCGCGATCAGGCAGATCGGGAGGTTGATCAGGAACACCGACTGCCAACTGAACAGGTCGATGAGCACGCCGCCCACGATCGGGCCGAGCGCCATCGAGACCCCAACAACCGCGCCCCAGACACCGACCGCCCGAGCACGTTCGACCCGGCCGGAGAACGTCTGGGTGATGATCGACATGGCCACCGGGTTGAGCATCGAACCGCCCACCGCCTGGAGGAATCTGGCGGCGATGAGGACCTCGACGCTGGGTGCCAGGCTGCACAGAAGCGAGCCGAGAGCAAACAACGTCAGACCGATCTGGAACACCCGCCGCCGCCCGAATCGGTCCGCGGTGGTTCCGGCGAGCATCAGCAAACTGGCCAACACCAGCGTGTAGACATCGATCACCCACTGCAATTCGGTGGGCGTGGCTTCGAAGTCACTCCTGATCGACGGGATCGCGACGTTGACGATGGTCGCGTCCATCGAGACGATCAGCAGGCTGAGACAGCAGGTAGCGAGAATCGCCACCTTGCGATTGCGGCTGAGATCCTCGACTGGTTTGGTCACGAAACTATTGTGAAACTACAACTGTTTCCGCGCAAGTGCCTGTGCGGCGCGTCACTGTCCGTGTGACGCACTCGCTTCGACGGGGGCGTCCTCGTCGATCGTCGACTCACGAGGTTCGCCGCGTTCGAGGGCGACCAGCAAGATGGTGGTGACCAGCGCGGTCAGAGGCGCGATCACCAGCAGGGCCCACGAGAATCCGACTCCTCCGGAGATGTCGAGCTGGGCGCCGACGATGCGCAGGCTGGGCGGCTGAGTGAACTCCTGCCCTACCGCCACCCCATCTCGACCCGAAAAGCGCAGACGCGCAATGGCATCGCCCACCCATACCGCCCCGACACCGGCGGTGATCGTCGACACGGTCAACACCACCACGCCCAACGGACCACGGAGTGACGGAGATACCCAGAGCACCACTGCAAGCAACAGACCGGCGGCCAGTGCCACACAGAAGAAGATCGCCAGGGCAGAGAACTCGGTGCCGGCGTCGCCGGTGGCCACCGCCCTGCCCGATTCGGTCACCCGGCCGTCGATGCCCGGGGTGAGCAGGCCCCAGATCACTCCCCATGCGATCGCGACCAACACAATCCCCGCCACGACCAGCGCGGCCGCCGATGCAGGAGGCGACAACGCCCGGCGCGGACCGGTCAACGCTGCGCCAGCTCCACCGAGTCGACCGTGCCGTGTCGTGAGCAGCGCGCCGACCATCCGTCAGGACGCACCTGAACGACCATCCGGCGCCCACACTGGCCGCAGTATCGCGGCGGCTCCAGGCCCAACTGCGCGGCCTTGGGCACCGAGTCCGGGTGCTCGAGCTCCAACCGCACGCCCGTGTACACCCCGAAGGTGAGAGGCGCGGCCAGCGGCGCGGGGATGTCGGTCATCGTCGGAGCGTTCCTTGAGATGCGAACTGTCAGATCGAGTCGTTGAGGGCCTTGATCGGCATCTGCAGCTCTTCGAGCAGATCCAGATCGGTCTCGGCCGGACGGCCGAGGGTGGTCAGGTAGTTGCCGACGATGACCGCGTTGATCCCGCCGAGGATGCCCTGCTTTGCGCCGAGGTCACCGAGGGTGATCTCCCGGCCACCGGCGAACCGCAGGATGGTGCGAGGCAGTGCCAGACGGAAGGCGGCCACGGCTTTGAGGGCTTCGGCAGCCGGCAACACGTCGAGGTCCCCGAACGGGGTACCCGGACGCGGGTTGAGGAAGTTGAGCGGAACCTCGTCGGGATCGAGCGCAGCCAGATCCGCGGCGAACTCGGCTCGCTGTTCCAGCGTCTCGCCCATGCCGAGGATGCCGCCGCAGCAGACCTCCATACCGGCTTCACGGATCATCTTCAGGGTGCCGAAACGCTCTTCCCAGCTATGGGTGGTGACAACGTTCGGGAAATGCGAGCGCGCGGTCTCGAGGTTGTGGTTGTAGCGATGCACGCCCATGGCCTTGAGCTCGTCGACCTGCTCCTGGGTCAACATGCCCAGGCTGCAGGCGATCTGGATGTCGACCTCGGCGCGGATCGCTTCGATGCCGGCAGCGACCTGAGCCATCAGCCGCTTGTCGGGACCGCGTACCGCCGCCACGATGCAGAACTCGGTGGCACCGGACTTGGCGGTCTGCTTGGCAGCCTCGACCAGAGCCGGGATGTCGATCCACGCACTGCGCACGGGTGATGCGAACAAGCCGGACTGCGAGCAGAAATGGCAATCTTCCGGGCAACCGCCGGTTTTGAGGGAGATGATGCCCTCGACCTCGACCTCTGGCCCGCAGTGCTTCATCCGCACGTCGTGCGCGAGCTGGAGAAGATCGGTCAGTTTGTCGTCGGGCAGCTGCAGGATCTGCAGTGTCTGCTCTTGAGTGAGCCCTTCACCGCGTTCCAACACCTGCTCGCGCGCGACGTCCAGAATGTCTGTGCGTACTGGTGCCTGGGTCACGTGGGGCCTCCCTCTTGTCATGAATATTGCGGTCTCAGTGTGCCCTATCACCGTGGGCGCTCAGTTTGGGGTGGGACACATGGAAGTCAGCCACTCACGATCGAACCATCCAACTGCCTGCGACACGAAGGCCTGACGGTCTAAAGTACCCGCCCCGGCGGGCACTTTCCCTACGATGGGCACGCCGGTGACCTGCGGCAAGTCCTCGAGATTGCATCGTTCGGCAAGATCCGGCTCGACGGGCCAGGACCCGATCACGACCCCGGCACACTCGAGTCCCGCCCCGGTGATCGCCCGGACGGTGAGTTCGGTGTGGTTCAGACTGCCCAGTCCGGGCGCAGCGACCACGAGCACACGCGCGCCGATGGCATCGGCGACATCGAGCATGGTCAGGTCGGGAGCCAGCCGGACCAGTACGCCGCCGGCGCCCTCGACGAGGACAACATCGGACCCGGCCAGACCGTTGACTGCCGCGACGATGCCGGACAACTGCACCGGCTGGGCGCCTTCGTTACGGGCCGCACGCTCGGGGGCCAGTGGATCGCGGAAACGGGCACCTTCCGCCGTCGTCCGGACCCCCGCGAGACGTACCACTTCGTCGATGTCACCGGGATCGTCCCGGCCGACCCCGGTCTGGGCGGGTTTGCACACGGCGACGTCGAGGCCACGAGCCATCACCGCCGCAGCGAGGGCCGCAGTGGTGATGGTCTTGCCCACTTCGGTGGACGTACCGGTGATGACCAGATTCACGGATCAGAGCCCGTTCAGCACGGAGGTCACCACGCCGGCCACCGTGCGGATGTCGTCGTCGGTGAGGTCGGCGCGCACGGTGAGACGCAGGCGAGAAGTTCCGGGCGGTACGGACGGCGGCCGGAAACACCCGACCAGCACACCCTGTTCGCGACACCGTTGCGCCGCCAGGAGAGCCTGGGCCGGATCGCCCACGATGATCGAGACGACGGCAGCCTCTGGCGGTTCGCCGCCACACAAGTGCGCCAGCAGTGCCGCGTTCGCCCGTACCCGTTCGGACAGACCCGGTTCGTCGCGGAGCACCGCGAGGGCGGCCTGGGCGGCTCCCGCCGCAGCCGGCGCCAGCCCGGTATCGAAGATGAAGCTACGGGCCCGGTCGATGAGGTGGTCGCGGACCGCCTCTGTACCGAGCACCACTCCCCCTTGTGCGCCAAGGGATTTCGAGAGCACGGTGGTGGCCACCAGATCAGGGGCGCCGGCCAGACCCACCTCGTCGAGCACGCCGCGCCCGCCGGAGCCACGGACGCCCAACGCGTGCGCCTCGTCCACCAGCAGGATTGCTCCGTGCTCGCGGGCCGCGGCGTACAACTCGGCAACCGGTGCGATCTGACCGTCGATCGAGTAGACCGAATCGGTGACGATCATGGCCCGCTGTTCGCTGCGTTCGGCGAGCTCGCGCCTGACGGCCTCATGGTCGCCACGATCCACCACCACCACTCGTGCGCGCGAGAGCCGGCAGCCATCGATCAGCGACGCGTGGGCGCCACCGTCGCTGATGATCACGTCTCCGCGGCCCATCAGAGCGGCCACCGCCCCGACATTGCCGAGATATCCGGACGAGAAGACCAGCGCCGCCGGGTAACCGAGGAACTCGGCCAGATCCCTCTCCAGCGCCTCGTGCAGGGAGGTCGTGCCGGTGACCAGGCGCGACGACGTGGACCCCGCACCCCAGGTGTCGAGCGCGGCGTGTGCGCCCGCCAGGACCCGGGGATCGCAGGACAGGCCGAGATAGTCGTTGGACGCCAGATTGATCAGCGCATTGTCGGCCACGCGGGGCACCAACGTGCGGTGCAGCCCGGCGGCCTCACGGACGTCGGCAGCCTCGGCCAGCCAGTCCAGGGCGCTGTCCGAATCGGTGTTTCTGTCGGTCGGGGCAAGTGGTTTCACTGACGAACAGAGTCTCACAGCGCTTCGGCTGCGGCGGGCGAGGGTTGAGCCGTGCAGGCACGGACCGCAGCCGACACCCCATCGATCAGGACCTCGAGGTCGTCGTCGGTACAGATGAATGGCGGCATCGTGTAGATGAGGTCGCGGAACGGACGTAGCCACACCCCGGCCGACACCGCGGCGTCCGTCGCCGCAGCCATGTCAACCGGGTGGTCGAGTTGCACCACCCCGATGGCGCCCTGCACCCGGACGTCACGGACGCCAGGCAGATCGGCGAGAGGCCCGAGCCCCTCCCGTAGTCGGGCGGCGATGTGGGCGACCCGCTCGCGCCACCCGGACGCGAGTAGCAACTCGGTGGACGCCACGGCCACCGCACACGTGAGCGGGTTCGCCATGAATGTGGGCCCGTGTGCCAGTACCCCCACATCGGACCGCGAGATCGTGTCGGCGATGTCGCGGGTACACAACGCTGCCGCCATGGACAGATAGCCACCGGTGAGCGCTTTGCCGATGCACATGATGTCCGGGGACACGCCGGCGTGGTCGGCGGCGAACAACTCTCCGGTCCGGCCGAACCCCGTGGCGATCTCGTCGAAGATGAGGAGTACACCCTGCTCATCACAAATCCGGCGCAGCTCGCCGAGGTAACGGGGATCGTGAAATCGCATCCCGCCGGCACCTTGGACCACCGGTTCGACGATCACGGCGGCGAGTTCACCGCGATGCTCGGACACGAGGTCTTCGAACTCTGTGACGTACTCCACGCTGAACTCGGACGGCGGCGCCGATGCGAACACCTGATTGGTCAGCACGTCGGTCCACAGCGAGTGCATCCCGCCTTCGGGGTCACAGACGCTCATAGGGGTGAAGGTGTCGCCGTGGTAGCCGCCGCGCCACGTCAGCAGGCGGGTGCGCCCGGCTTCGCCCCGGGCTCGCCAGTACTGCAGGGCCATCTTGACCGCGACCTCGACCGACACCGACCCGGAGTCGCAGAAGAACACGGTCTGCAACGGATCGGGGGTTATCTCGACGAGCAGCTCGGCCAGCCTGGCTGCGGGTTCGTGAGTGAGGCCACCGAACATCACATGCGCCATCGAGTCGAGCTGGGTACGCGCCGCAGCGTCGAGCACCGGGTTCCGATAACCGTGGATCGCGGCCCACCACGAACTCATGCCGTCGACGACCGTGGTCCCGTCCGCGAAGGTCAGGCGGACACCCGACGCAGATCGGACAACGCGGGGAACGGGGTCCGGATGCGGCATGGTCCCGTAGGGATGCCAGACCATCTCCGAGTCGATTCGGGTGATCTGTTCTTCCGCCATGGGAGGCCGGTTGATCTGAGATTCGGGCAATGTGGGCACCTACCCACCCTAATGAGCGCGCCGCGGCGTTCCAGGCCGGGGATTCTAAGGTGCAACAGGTAGATTACGTGCCGGAACCGCCCACCCCGCTGCTGTGACCACACCGATTTCAGCGCCACCGGACAAGTGAGACTAGAGAGCAGTTGACAGCCGCACCCAGCGTTGAGAAGAGGCCACCGGCGGTACCCGCCGACACGGTCCCCAGCTACCGCACCGACCTCGATGGTCTGCGGGGCCTGGCCATCGTCTTGGTGGCGTGCTTCCACATCTGGTTCGGGCGTGTGTCCGGCGGTGTCGACGTGTTCCTCACCCTGTCGGGGTACTTCTTCGTCGGCTCGCTGCTGCGGCACGTCATCGTCAGCGCACAGAACGAGCAGGCCGGACTCTGGCCCGTGATCAACCCGGTCAAGCGATTGACCCGGCTCGGCAGGCGACTGCTGCCCGCGCTCGTCTTGATCCTGGTTGTCATCAGTCTCGGTACGTTGCTCATCTTCCCCGAGACCCGCTGGCGGGCGACGGGTCAAGAGGTCATCGCGAGCCTGTTCTACTACCAGAACTGGCATCTGGCGTTCAATTCGCAGGACTACACAGCGGCCAGTTCGGCGAACAGTCCTCTGCAGCATCTGTGGTCGATGTCGGTACAGGGCCAGTTCTTCGTGCTGACCATGCTCACCGCCCTGGCGGTCGCCGGGATCATCACGGTGCTGGTGCGTGCCGGAGTGCGCAAGCTGGCCGACCCCACGGTCATCCGCATCCTGATCGGCGTATCGCTCCTCGGGGTGGCCGCCGTGTCGTTCTACTGGGCGCACATGCGGATGGACGTCAACCAACAGTTCAACTACTACGACACCATCTCCCGCGTGTGGGAGCCTCTCGCCGGCGGTCTACTCGCCGTCTGGATGCCGAAATGGCGGGTTCCCAACGTCATCCGCAACATCGTCGCCGTCGCCGCCCTGGGCCTGATCATCACTTGTGGCTGGTGGATCGTGGGTGTCGAGCAATATCCCGGACCGTGGGCGCTGGTTCCGGTGCTGTCGACACTCGCCATCATCTGGTCGGGTGCGACCGCGCTGCAGCACGGCCCGAAGTCCGGACAGCCGGTCGTCAATCACGCTCTGTCCGCCCGACAGATGGTGTGGCTGGGGTCGATCTCCTATTCCCTCTACCTGTGGCACTGGCCCCTGCTGATCTTCTATCTGACGTGGCGTGACAAGAACCATGCGTCGATCGTCGAGGGCACCGTTCTCATCGCGGTGTCCATCGCGATGGCGTGGTTGACCAAGCGGTACATCGAGGAGCCACTGCGAGCGCCCCGGTCGGTGTCGATCCACAAAGAAGATCCGCCGCATAAGGGCACCCCGACGCGTCACCACCACCCGACGCACGCAGCCACCGTGAACCCGTGGCGAGCCAGACTCCTGGACTACACCACCGTGGTGACCGGCGTGCTGATCGTGAGCGCGGTGGTCATGACGGTCGGTTTCAAGGCCTGGGACTACCACGTGACCCACATGACGGTGGACACCACCAAGCTCGATCCCCGTGTCTATCCCGGCGCCCGGGCGCTCCTCGACAACGCCCCGGTTCCCCACGTCGACCCCCAGCCATCTGCACTGCAGGTCGTCAACGACCTGCCGGTGACCTCGTTCAATGGCCACATCAGCGACTTCGATGACACCGGGGTGCACGTCGGGGTGTACGGCGATCCGTTGGCCACCAAGACGATTGCGCTGGCAGGTGGCTCGCACGCGGAATACTGGATCACGGCGCTCGACATCATCGGCAAACAGAACCACTTCAAGGTGAAGACCTATCTGAAGATGGGCTGTCCGCTGTCCACCGAGCTGGTGCCGAAACAACGCGGAGTTCCCTATCCGCAGTGTCATGACTGGGTGCAGAAAGTGGTCCCACAGATCATCGCCGACAAGCCGGATGCACTGTTCACCAACACAACCCGGCCGCGCGACGACGGGCCCGGCGACTGGGTGCCCGGCGACTATCTGCCGATCTTCGACCAGTTCGCCCAGGCGAACATCCCCATCCTCGGGATACGCGACAGCTCGTGGCCCCACAACGCCGACGGACCGATCAACACCCCGGACTGCCTGGCCAACACCCGCGACAGCGACAACTGCGACACCGCGCGTTCCGCCTCCTTCGCGCCGACGAATCCCACGCTCGACATCGTGGCGGACCACCCGAACGTCTTGCCGCTCGACCTGACGGACGGCATGTGCAACGACACGACCTGCCCTGCCGTGGTCGGGAACATCACCGTCTACCACGACTGGCACCACTTGAGCGCGACGTATGTGCGCAGTCTCACAGCCGAATTGCAGCGTCAGATGCAAGCCGCGCTGCCCTGGACCTGAAGCACCCTCTACTCTTCCGGTGATCTGGAGCGATGGCTCCGCACTGACAGTGCCGCGGGCCTCCGCGAACAGTAGGGTCATCAACATGAAAATGCGAGGGTGCCCATGACATCAACCCCCGGAAGCGACGCGTCGTCCGCCAGAACCGTGGACGACTCGACCGGCTCGGACGACGTCGCGGTGGCCGTACACGGCACCACCGCCGACGCCACGGGCGGCGTGGTCGAGGAGCTGATGGTGTGGCCGGGCAGCGCTTATCCCCTCGGCGCGACGTTCGACGGAGCGGGTACCAACTTCTCGCTCTTCTCCGAGGTGGCCACCGCCGTGGACCTGTGCCTGATCGGTCCTGACGGGTCTGAGACACGCGTGCCCCTCGAAGAGGTCGATGGCTACGTCTGGCACGCCTACCTGCCGTCGATATCGCCCGGTCAGCTCTACGGCTATCGTGTCCACGGCCCCTACGACCCTCGCCAGGGCCATCGCTGCGACCCCTCCAAGCTGTTGGTCGATCCGTACGGAAAGGCGTTCCACGGCGAGTTCGACGGCGACGCGTCCCTATACTCGTACCCCATCGTGCTCGACGAAACTCCGCAGGAACAGGCGTCGACCGAGCCCACGGCCGACACGAACCGCGGCGTCGACCCGAGCCCTCCGGCGGACGCTGACACCGACACGCAGGGTTCGCTCGATGTCGCTGCGTCGACAGGCGACGCCGCAGCGTCAGACCCGCTCACAGACCCGCCCGCCGACATCGAAAACGTCGCGACTGCAACCACTCTCGAGTCCGCGGATGACGACGACGACGATGGCTCGGCAGCACCCGCACAGGAGCTCACGCCCCAACCGCGATCAGAATCGACGCCCGACCCCCTCTTCGGTGAACCTCCCAGGCTCGACTCGCTGGGGCACACGATGACGTCGGTGGTGATCAACCCGTTCTTCGACTGGCAGCACGACCGGTCTCCGAACCGGCCGTACTACGAGACCATCATCTACGAAGCCCACGTCAAGGGCATGACGGCAACCCATCCCGAAGTGCCCGAACAACTCCGCGGAACCTACGCCGGCCTCGCCCACCCGGCGATCATCGACCACCTCACGTCATTGGGTGTCACGGCCATCGAACTGATGCCGGTGCATCAGTTCCTCCAGGACCAGACCCTGCTGGATCAAGGTCTGCGAAATTACTGGGGGTACAACAGCTTCGGCTTCATGGCGCCCCACGCCGACTACGCGGCCAACCAGCGGGCCGGCGGTGCGGTCCCAGAGTTCAAGGCGATGGTGCGGGCATTCCACGAGGCCGGGATCGAGGTGATCCTCGATGTGGTCTACAACCACACCGCCGAGGGAAACCATCGCGGTCCGAGCATCGCCTTCCGCGGCATCGACAACGCCGCGTATTACCGACTCGTCGACGGCGAACCCTGGCACTACATGGACTACACGGGTACCGGAAACAGTCTGAACGTGCGCCATCCGCACACGCTGCAGCTGATCATGGACTCGCTCCGGTACTGGGTGCTCGAGATGCACGTCGACGGTTTCCGGTTCGACCTCGCCTCGACACTCGCACGCGAGCTACACGACGTCGACAAGTTGTCCGCGTTCTTCGATCTGGTGCAACAGGATCCGGTGGTCAGCCAGGTGAAGTTGATCGCCGAGCCATGGGACGTGGGCGAGGGCGGCTACCAGGTGGGCAACTTCCCAGGGCTGTGGACCGAGTGGAACGGGCAGTACCGAGACACCGTGCGTGACTACTGGCGCGGCGAGCCCGCGACGCTCGGAGAGTTCGCATCGCGTCTGACCGGCTCGTCCGATCTCTACGAGGCAACCGGGCGCCGCCCCAGCGCCAGCATCAACTTCGTGACGGCGCACGACGGCTTCACGCTGCGGGATCTGGTGTCCTACAACGACAAACACAACGAGGCGAACGGCGAGGACAACCGGGACGGCGAAAGCCACAATCGTTCGTGGAACTGCGGTGTGGAAGGTCCCACCGACGACCCCGACATCGAACGTCTTCGTGCGCGTCAGCAACGCAACATCTTGGCGACGCTGATGCTGAGCCAGGGCACCCCGATGATCGCCCACGGCGACGAGATCGGCCGCACCCAGAACGGCAACAACAACGTCTACTGCCAGGACGGGCCGATCGCGTGGATGGATTGGGAACTGGCGGAGACGAACTCGGATCTGCTCGAGTTCACCCGACGGGTCATCGCCCTGCGGTCGACGCACCCGGTGTTCCGCAGGCGCCGGTTCTTCGCCGGACGCCCGATCCGGTCCGGCAACCAGGCGCGTGACATCGCCTGGCTCACGCCCAGCGGTGAAGAGATGACCGAGGAGGACTGGGACAGCGGTTTCGGCAAATCACTGGCCGTCTTCCTCAACGGATCCGGTATCAACGAGAAGGACGTCCGCGGACGGCTGGTTGTCGACGACGATTTCTTGATGTGTTTCAACGCGCACTACGAACCGATTGTCTTCCGGGTGCCGACCGATTTCTACGCCGACGAGTGGACCGGCGAGCTCGACACCGCCCACCCGACCGGCTCGAGCACGGTCAATGCGAAAGCCGGCAGCGCACTGTTGGTTAGGGAACGGTCGTTGTTGGTACTCCGCAAAGTGAATTGATCTTCGATCTTGTGCCAACGCCTTGGCCGGACACCGATACCGGCCTGGCTCGACAACCGCTGGAGTTCCCATGATCCTGCCGCTGACGGCCACCTACCGGCTTCAGCTGCACGGCGAGTTCACCTTCGCCGACGCAATTGAACAGCTCGACCACATCGAAGGGCTGGGCGTCAGCCATCTGTACCTGTCGCCGATCCAGACTGCCCAACAGGGGTCGATGCACGGGTACGACTGGGTTCCGCCGCCCGCAGTTGCCGAGTCGCTCGGTGGGATCGAGGGATTGCGGGAACTGCGGTCGGCTGCAGCCGACCGCGGCATCGGTGTGATCGTCGACATCGTCCCCAATCACACCGGTGTCGAGGACCCTCGCCAGAACCCGTGGTGGTGGGACGTATTGCGCAACGGCCGGACCTCCGAGTACGCCGACTACTTCGACATCGACTGGTCGGCGGACAACGGCGCCGACGGCAAGATCGCGTTGCCGGTCCTCGGCTCCGCCGACGACGTGGCATCGCTCGAGGTGGACACAACCGGGGACGAACCAGAACTCTCCTTCTACGAACACCGGTTCCCGCTCGCCCCCGGCACCCATGCCGGCCAGTCCGCCCAAGAGGTCCATGACCGGCAGCATTACCGGCTGGTGCCGTGGAACATCGGCGTCATCGGTTATCGCCGCTTCTTCTCCGTCAATGGCCTGGCGGGATTGCGACAAGAGGACCCCGCCGTCTACGCGGCCACCCACGACCTGATCCGTCAGCTCGTCGCGGAAGACCTCGTGGACGGTCTTCGCGTCGACCACCCGGACGGTCTTGCAGATCCCCAGGATTATCTGCAGCGGCTGCGTGCGGACATCGGACCGGACCGGATCTTGTTGATCGAGAAGATCCTTGCCCACGACGAGCCTCTGGATCCGAGCCTCCCGGTCGACGGCACCACCGGCTACGAGACGATGCGGTCGGTGGGCGCGGTGCTCATCGACCCGACCGGTGAACCGGCTCTCGGTCAGCTGCATCAGAAATACACCGGTGATCGCGGCGACAAGCTCTGGCTGCACGCTGCGGAACGACAGCTCAAGCTGTCGATTCTCGACGAGACCTTCCCTGCCGAACGGGCCCGCCTACGACGGGCGATCACCGCGACGGCCGGCGATCGCGAGGTGCCTTCGAGCGAAGACATCGACTCGGCGATCGGTGCGGTGATCGCGGGTCTGGGCGTCTACCGGGCCGACTACCCGATACTCGCCGGAACTCTGGACTCGGTCATCGCAAGTGAGCGAGAACGGTTGCCGGCCCTGGCAACTGCCTTCGAACTGCTCGCCTCGGCAGTGGCCACCGACGACGAATCGCGCAGCCGACTCGCCCAGGTGTGCGGCGCCGTCACCGCGAAGAGCGTCGAGGACTGCCTGTTCTACCGGACCGCCCGGCTGGTCAGCCTGCAGGAGGTCGGCGGCGACCCGGCGGCATTCGGTGAATCGATCGACGACTTCCACGCCGCCAACGTGATTCGGGCGAAGACTTGGCCGCGGGCATTGACCTCGCTGTCGACTCACGACACCAAGCGGAGTGAGGACGTCAGGGCGCGCATCGGCATCTTGTCCCAGATCCCGCAGAGGTGGACCGATTTCGTCGACCGTTCGGAGTCCCGCAACCCCGCGCCCGCCGGGGTCACCGGACTCTTCTTGCGCCAGAACCTGTTCGGGATCTGGCCGGTCGACGGCGTGATCACCGGGGCCCTGCGAACCCGTTTCCACGAGTACGCCACCAAGGCGATCCGCGAGGGCGGGGTGGGCACCACGTGGACCGACGTGAACGAACAGTTCGAGACCGCAGTACATGCCTGGATCGATGCCTCGTTCGACGGCCCGTGTGCGCCCGAGTACACCCAGCTCGTGCAGGAGATGCTGCCTCACATCGAATCCGATGCTCTGGTGCAGAAGGCGATGGCGTCATTGCTGCCCGGAATCCCCGATGTCTATCAGGGCACCGAGTGGTTCGACGATTCCCTCGTCGACCCGGACAACCGCCGGGCCGTGGACTACACCCGCGATGGCGAACACTCGAAGACCCGCGTGGTGCGTGCGGCCCTCACCCTCCGCCGGCGTCGGCCGGAGGTGTTCGTCCAAGGTGGGTACGAGCCGCTGTCTGGCACCGGCCCGGCCGCCGATCATCTGGTGGTCTTCGGTCGCACCTCGACGGCAGGGGAGATCGAAGTGATCGTCGCGGCGCGTCGTTGGACCGTCGACCTCGACGCCGAGCAGTGGGCCCAAACCCATGTCGAACTCCCCGCCGGTACGTGGCGGGAGCAGATCACCGGCACCGACGTCGACGGTAATGTGACGCTGTCAGGGCTGGCCACGCCGGTCGGCATTTTCGAGCGTGTGAGGGAGTGACCAGCGTCCTGGTTGCGGGCTTCACCAACGCGAGCGCGCACTGAGGAGTTGGACACCATGTTGGTCGCAGGAATCGATTCGTCGACCCAATCCAGCAAGGTGGTGGTGTGCGACGTAGCCGACGGCCGCGTGGTGCGCTCGGGTAGCGCGCCACACCCCACGGGTACCGAGGTGCATCCAGATCAGTGGTGGCAGGCCCTCGGGTCGGCGATCGAAACTGCCGGGGGGCTCGACGACGTCGCAGCGGTATCCGTCGGAGCGCAGCAACACGGCATGGTGTGTCTCGATGAATCCGGTGAGGTGGTGCGAGAGGCGCTGCTGTGGAACGACACCCGGTCCGGTCCCGCCGCCGACGAACTCATCGCCGACCTCGGCGGGCCGCAGCAGTGGGTGGACGAGGTGGGAGTGGTCCCGGTCGCGTCGATCACCGCCACCAAGCTGCGCTGGCTCGCCGACAACGAACCCGCCAACGCCGATCGCACCGCTGCGGTGTGTCTCCCCCACGACTGGCTCAGCTGGAGGCTCACCGGCAGTACCGACCTGGCCGACCTGTGGACCGATCGCAGCGACGCCAGTGGCACAGGCTATTTCAGCGCAGCGGCCGATGAGTACCAGCCTCGGTTGCTGGAGTTGGCGATGCGAGGCCGGGCGCCGATGGTGCCCAGGATCGTCGGCCCAGCACAGAACGGTGGCGCCATGCGGTCGGGTGCGGGCATCGGTGCGGGCGCCGGCGACAACGCAGCGGCGGCGCTGGCGCTCGGTGCCGTCCCCGGCGACTGCATCGTGTCACTCGGCACCTCTGGAGTTGTCAGCGCGGTGAGCGACAGTGCGCCGACCGACTACGCCGGACTTGTTGCCGGTTTCGCCGACGCCACGGGCCGGCAATTGCCGCTGGTGTGCACTCTCAACGGGGCCCCCGTGCTGGCGGCCGTGGCCAAGATGCTCGACGTCGACTTCGACACGTTGTCCGACCTTGCCCTGTCTGCGCCTGCGGGCGCCGACGGGCTGTCCCTGGTCCCGTACTTCGAGGGGGAACGCTCCCCCAACCTGCCGCGCACGCGCGGAGCCCTGCACGGCATGACCGGACGAAACCTGAACAGCGCCAACATCGCCCGGGCGGGCGTCGAAGGTGTGCTGTGTTCGCTCCAGTACTGCGCCGATCGGATCCGCGACGAAGGCATCGAGATCAATCGGATCATCCTCGTCGGTGGCGGCGCACGCTCTGCGGCCATCCGGGAGCTGGCCCCGGCAATCTTTGCCCGCCCCGTCGTGGTCCCGGAACCGGGCGAATACGTGGCGCTCGGCGCCGCTCGTCAGGCCGCCTGGACGCTGGCCCCCACGTCCGAACCACCTCGCTGGTCGGCCGCCGACGAACGTGTCTACGAGGCCGATCCGACACCTCATGTGGTCGAGCAGTACCACGAGGCATCCGGATTGACCCTCGGCCGGAACTGACCGCACACCGACTCCGACACCGCCGAGACCGACATCGTCCCCGTGGGTACGAGTCGAGGGCATGGTGCCCTCGGCCACCTGTCACGCGACTGATGTCGGCGCTGCCGACACTGTCACCACAACACAGCCGAAGGAGTGCCCATGAAATCCACCGGTGTCACAGCGAATCTGTCGGTGCCCGACATCACCGTTACGCGCGACTTCTACTCGGACTACCTCGGTCTCAACGACGTGGGTTCGAGATCGTCCACCCGTTGACCACGGAACCGTGGGACGTGCGCAGGTTCTTCGTCCGGGCACCCGACGGCAACGTCATCAACATCGTCAGCCACGACGACGACGCGGCATCCGAGTGAATCGAGGCGGCTCCGTCAGGCTCCACGGGGGTCGTTGTTCTCCACCAGCAGTTGCTGCAACGTCTCCCGAGCACCATTGCGACGCAACGACTCCAACGTCCACAGGTAGGGGCGCACAAATCGGTTCTCGTCGGCGAGGTCACCGAACAGCTCACGATTCTGCACAAACGCCAACGGTTCGTTGCGGCTCCGGACCGCGAGGGGGACCAACGAATCCGCGAGCGGGTCGACCACGTCGATCGGCTCGCCTGCTTCGTCCACCCCTTCCGCGTAGCGGGTCCAGCTGGCCACCACCGCCGCAGCCAACACCACGTCCCCACCGGCCTGGAGCTGCTGACGGATGACGGGCAACAACCACTTCGGAATCCGGTCCGACGAGTATTGGCAGAGCCGCGCAATGGTGTCGGCGATGGACGGGTTGGAGAACCTCTCGATCAGCGTCTCGATGTAGGCGTCGACATCCACACCGGGCAGGGGCAACAGCGTGTGCCGAGCCTCGTTGTTCATGTAGCCCAGCAGGAGACGGCGGATCAACGGATCCTGCGCTGCGTCGTGCACACGCCGGTAGCCCATCAGATGGCCGAAGTAACACAGGGTCTGGTGGCCCGCGTTGAGCAGCCGGAGCTTCATCAGCTCGTACGGTCCCACGTCGGCGACCACCTGCACACCGACCGACTCGAGTCGAGGACGGCCGGCCGAGAACGAGTCCTCGAGAACCCACTGGGTGAAAGGTTCGGCCACCACGGGCCATCGGTCCGTGATGCCGGTGCGCGCCTGCACCTCATCGCCGAGTTCGGGTGGCGTGGCCGGGGTGATCCGGTCGACCATCGAATTCGGGAAAGCTGTGTTGTCGCTGATCCATTCGGCCAGACCGGGGTCCTTGCTGCCCGCAAAGGCCGTGAAGGTCTTGCGCGCGATGTCCCCGTTGCCCTCGATGTTGTCGCACGACATCACCGTGAACGAGGGGTGCCCGGCGTCGCGACGTCGACCGAGGGCCTCGACGACGAGGCCGAACGTCGTCGAAGGAACAGCACCCGGCCGTAGATCGGCCTGGATCGCCGGGTTGGTCAGATCGAATTCCCCTGTCGCGGAGGAGAAGTTGTACCCGCCCTCGGTGATGGTGAGCGACACGATTCGGGTGGCCGGGTCGGCGAGCTTGTCGATCACCGCTGCCGGGTCGTCAGGTGCGAACAGATACTTGGCGATGGAGCCGACAATCGAGGTCTGCACCGTCCCGTCGGGATGCTTGAGGGTCAACGTGTAGAGCCCATCTTGGGGTACCAGCGCATCTCGCATGTGCACATCACCCGGTAGCACTCCTACGCCGCAGATCGCCCAATCCCGCGAAGCCGGATCTGAGGTGAGTAACGCGTCGACGTACATGGCCTGATGAGCACGATGAAATCCGCCGACACCGAAATGCACGATGCCGCAGCCCAGTTGGGTCCGGTCGTACTCGGGTTTCGGCACCGCCACGAGATCGGTCAGACTTGCGTTGTCCAGTTTCACGATGCCCCCGCCTCTGCCGATCCACCGAGCCTGCCCGGGTAGACAACAGCTTTGATACTCCCCGGTTGCCGGTCGGCATCCAGGGCTTCGGCCACCTCGGACAAACCGAAGCGCCCGGTGACCATCGAGTCGAGATCGACTTTGCCCGAGGTGACCAACTCGCGCGCGATCGGCCAGGTGTTGGCGTACCGGAAGACCCCTGTCACAACGAGTTCACGATTCTGGACAAGCGAGATGGGAAACGCCATCGTCGAGTTCGCACTCATGCCCACCAGGACCACGCGGCCACCGGGTCGGACGGCAGCGATACCGGACGATATCGCCGATTCCGCACCCGATGCGTCGATGACGGAGTCGACGCCGATCGTGGTGTCCAGCTCATCCGGGGTGAACACGTCCGTTGCCCCGAATCCGGCCGCGACCGCGAGTCGCGTTCGGTTCACGTCGGTCACCACGATGCGGGTGGCACCCGCCGCCCGCGCCACCTGGACACAGAGCAGACCGACGGGACCCGCACCGGTGATCAACACGCCGTCACCGACCCCGACCTCTGCCTTACGGCAAGCAGCGATCGCCACCGACAGTGGTTCGAACAACGCGGCCGCCTCATCGCTCACCGAGTCGGGCACAGGGTGGGCAAAGGCCGACCCGATGGTCACGAACTCGGCGAGTGCACCGTCCACGGGCGGAGTTGCGTAGAACCGCATGTGCGGAGACAGGTTGTACTGTCCGCGTCGCGTCGGCTCGTCATCGGGGTCCGGTCGTTGGGGTTCGATGGACACCCGCTCCCCGATCCGCGACTCCGGCACGCCGCTGCCGACCGCCACGATCCGCCCGGCGGCTTCGTGTCCCAGCACCAACGGCGACGACACGACGAAGTCACCGATCCGTCCATGTCGGTAGTAGTGGGTGTCGGATCCACACACCCCTACCGCGCTCACCTGGACCAATACGTCCCCGGGGTCGGGCGACGGGACCTCTCGCTGTTCGATGGTCAGACGGCCGGGTGCGGTCAGGACACTCGCGGTCATCGTGGCTGGAGTCATTCGCCGATCCTTTGTGGGTGTTGCGTGGGTCACATTCTGGATGTTAGCTTACTGAGCATATGCACGACCAGTGAGCATTTGCTCACACACATCTCGATGAGGAGGACGCGTGAACGCGTCACCGCTGGAGCCCACCGCCGACACCGGGCAAGACCTGCGCCTACTTGTCCGTGCGGCCACGATGTATCACCTCGAAGGGCTCACCCAGGCGGAGGTCGCCGCACGGTTGGGCCTCTCCCGCCCCACCGCCGGCCGACTCATCGCCAGGGCGCGTGCCCAGGGCCTGGTGCGCGTGGTCATCGACGCACCCCCGCATCTGGCCGGCTCCATCCACACCGACGAGGAGCGCGATCTCGAGACTGCGTTCGGGCTCAAAGAAGCCCTGATCATCGACCAGCTCGCCGACGGGACGCAGACCGGTGACTCCGCGCTCGGACGGGCTGGAGCGTCGGTTCTCATCCGGAGACTGGAGCCGAACAGCACACTCGGCTTCACATGGGGTCCGGAAACGGTCGCCGTGGCCGACTCGATCACTCCCCGCTCTGCCAGCTGCCGGCGGGTGGTGCAGATGGACGGCTCGATGACCTCTGTCGAGTACCACACCGGCGTTGATCACGCACTGTCCCGATTCGCTGAACGCCTGGGCGCACAACCACTTCGGCTTGTTGCCCCGCTCTACGCCGATCCCGACACCGTGAATGCGCTGCAGCGGGACTCCATCCTGTCGCAGTCGTTCAAAGCCGCCGAAGAAGCCGATGTGATGGTGTTCGGTGTCGGGTCGGTCACCACGTCCACCACCCTCTTCGAAGGGGCGTACATCGACGCCGCCATCCTCGACGAATTGACCGGACTCGGGGCGGTCGGCGAGATCGGCGGGCGGTTCTACGACAAGGACGGGGTCACGGTCGAATCGTCACTCGTCGACCGCACGGTCTCCGTTCCACTCGAGGCCGTCCGTTCCTGCCCCACCACCATGCTCATCTCCGGTGGAACCCACCGCCGGGAGTCGATCCTGGGTGCCCTCCGAGGTGGCCTCGCCACCACACTGATCACCGATCTGGGCACTGCGCACTGGCTCATCACGCAAGAGAAAGGTCAATGATGACTGACTCGACGAAGCCGAGAACACGGGCGAGATGGCGCAGAGCCCTTGCGCCCCTTGCCCTCGCGGGAACCGTTGCGCTGACGGCCTCAGCCTGCAGCGGCGCCGGATCCTTCACGGACGGCGGCGGTGAGGCAGTCACCATCGCGTTGGTCTCCAACTCTCAGATGCAAGATGCGATCGCTTTGTCTCCCCAGTTCGAGAAGGAGAACCCCGGCGTCAAGCTCAAGTTCGTCACGTTGTCCGAGAACGAGGCACGCGCCAAGATCACCGCCTCGGTGGCAACCGGCGGCGGCGAGTTCGACGTGGTGATGATCAGCAACTACGAGACGGCGACCTGGGCCGAGAACGGCTGGCTCGTCAATCTCACCCCGTACATGGTCTCCAGCCCCGGATACGACCAGGACGACTTCATCCCGACCCTCCGCGAGGCACTGTCCTACGACGGCAACATGTACTCGGCACCGTTCTACGGTGAGTCCTCGTTCCTCATGTACAACAAGCAGATGCTCGCCGACGCGGGCATCAACATGCCCCCGGAGCCGACATGGCCTGAGGTCCAGGAGGCAGCCAAGACCCTCAACAAGGGCGAGGTGTCGGGAATTTGCCTGCGCGGCAAGCCGGGATGGGGTGAGACCCTGGCACCGCTGGACACCGTGATCAACGCCTTTGGTGGACGCTGGTTCGACGAGGACTGGAATGCTCAGCTCGACAGTCCACAGGTCAGGGAAGCAGTCGAGTTCTATGTCGACACCGTCCGTCAATATGGCGAACCCGGTGCCGCCTCAACAGGTTTCCAGGAATGCGCCAACTTGATGTCGCAGGGCCAGGTTGCGATGTGGTACGACGCGACCTCCGCGGTCTCGGTGCTCGAGAGCCCGGACGACAGCAATATCGCGGGCAATGTCGGGTACGCCATGGCTCCCAGCATGGCCAAGGGCGGCAACGGCTGGCTGTACGCCTGGTCGCTCGGTATCCCCGAGAGCAGCAAGAAGAAGGACGACGCTTGGAAGTTCATCGAATGGATGACCAGCAAGGACTACATCAAGATGGTGGCCGAGCAACTCGGCGCGGCCAGCGTCCCGCCCGGCAGCCGGCTCTCCACCTATGAGCTGCCGGCGTACAAGGAGATCTCGGGCGCCTTCGCCGAGCCGACCCTCAATTCGATGCAGGCCGCCGATCAGAACAAACCGACAGTGGACCCCGTGCCCTACACCGGAATCCAGTTCCTCGCCATCCCCGAGTTCCAGGACTTCGGCACCCGGGTGAGCCAGCAGATCAGCGCCGCAATCGCCGGACAGATCTCTGTCGACGAAGCGCTCGAACAGTCCCAGAAGTACGCCGAGGTAGTCGGCGAGTCCTACAAGAAGGAGCAGTGAGGACATGGCCACCGCACTCGCAGAGCGAGGCACCGAGCACGATCCGGGTTCCGCGCCGCCGCCGATAACGTCCAAGCGGGACAGGATCTCGCGCGCCGAGGGATGGCGACGACGGGGACCGCTGCTGCCGGCCTTGATCTTCATGATCATCGTCACGCAGATCCCCTTCATCGTGACGCTGTACTACTCCACCCAGTCATGGAACCTGGTCCGTCCCGGGTCTCGGGAGTTCAACTGGCTCAACAACTATGTCGATGTCTTCACCGACAGCCAGTTCCGGACGGTGGCACTCAACACCGTGATCCTCATCGTCGGGACCGTTGTCATCTCGGTTCTGCTCGGCTTGTTCTTCGCCATCCTCCTCGACCGCAAGTTCATCGGGCGCAGCATTGTCCGCACTTTGCTGATCACCCCGTTCCTGGTCACCCCGGTGGCCGCCGCGCTGCTGTGGAAGACGAGTCTGCTCTCCCCCACCAACGGACTGGTCAACTGGGCGCTGAGCCCATTCGGTCTCGGCGACGTCGACTGGCTCAGCGAGTTTCCTCTCGCCAGCGTGATGGCCGAACTGGTCTGGCAGTGGACACCATTCATGATGTTGCTGATCCTCGCAGGCCTGCAGTCGATGCCGAAGGACATCCAGGAGGCCGCTCGCGTCGACGGCGCCACCAGCTTTCGGCTGTTCCGGGAACTGACACTGCCTCACCTGCGCAGGTTCATCGAACTCGGATCTGTCCTCGGAGCCATCTACCTGGTCAACACCTTCGACGCCGTGTACATGATGACCTCAGGAGGTCCGGGTGTCGCCAGTTCGAACTTGCCCTTCTACATCTACCAACGCGCGTTCCTCGGTTTTGATGTCGGACAGGCGGCCGCGATGGGCGTGGTCACCGTGGTCGCGACCATCATCTTGTCGAGCCTCGCCCTTCGCCTGATCTTCAAGAGTTTCAGCGGGAAAGAGGAGGCAGCCTGATGTCCACCGCAGTGAACAACACACCGGCACAAGCACATACCGACATCAAGGACATCAAGAAGCGGCGCAACCGAGGCGGGAGCCTGCTGACCGCCTTCACCTGGATCATCGCCATCGGGTTCTTCTTCCCGGTCGCCTGGATGGTGCTCACCGCGTTCAAGCAGGAGAGCGATGCGGCGACCAATCCCCCGACGTTCTTCTTCACCCCGACGCTCGACCAATTCAAGGCGGTCTTCGACGCGGGCGTGGGAACCGCGCTGCTGAACTCACTGTTCGTGACGACGGTGTCGACGATCATCGTTCTGCTGCTGGGCATCCCGGCCGCGTTTGCACTCTCGCTGCGTCCGGTGAAGAAGACGAGCGATGCCCTGTTCTTCTTCATCAGCACCAAGATGCTTCCCGTGGTCGCCGTCATCATCCCTCTGTACGTCATAGTGGGCCAGATCGGGATGCTCGACAACGTCTGGACACTCATCGTCCTGTACACCTCGATGAACCTGCCGATCGCGGTGTGGATGATGCGATCGTTTTTCCTCGAGGTACCCAGCGAACTGCTGGAGGCCGCCGAGATCGACGGCGCCAGTCTTTGGACCTCGGTTCGCGAGGTGATCCTTCCGCTGATCTCCCCTGGAATCGCGGCCACCGCACTTATCTGCGTCATATTCTCGTGGAACGAATTCTTCTTCGCGGTGAACATGACGGCCGTCAACGCCCAGACGATGCCGGTGGCCCTCACCGGGTTCATGTCGGGGCAGGGGCTCTTCTGGGCCCAGCTGTCCGCCGCCTCGGTGATAGCCGCTCTGCCCGTGGTCATCTGCGGCTGGATCGCTCAGAACAAACTCGTCCGAGGCCTCTCCTTCGGAGCTATCAAGTGAGCTTCGGCAGAGCACATCATTCGGGCTCCGCCCGGGCCATCAAATAAACAGGAGCACACAATGGCAACCATCAGCTACGAAAACGCCTGCTGCGTCTACCCGGGCGCCGATTCACTGGCCGTCGATTCACTCAACCTCGACATCGAAGACGGCGAGTTCGTTGTCCTCGTCGGCCCCTCGGGTTCAGGAAAGTCCACCGCATTGCGCATGCTCGCCGGTCTCGAGGAAATCGACAGCGGGGCAATCAAGATCGGCGGTAACAACATGGTCGGTGTGGCCCCCAAAGACCGTGACATCGCCATGGTCTTCCAGAACTATGCGCTATACCCGAACAAGACGGTCGGCGAGAACATGGGCTTTGCGCTGAAGATGCGTGGTGTCGGGCTCGAGGAACGCAAGCGCAAGGTCGCCGAGGCTGCCAAGGTCCTCGACCTCACCGACTACCTCGACCGCAAGCCGGGCAAGCTGTCCGGCGGCCAGCGCCAGCGGGTGGCGATGGGCCGTGCCATCGTCCGCGAACCGCAGGTCTTCTGTATGGACGAACCCTTGTCGAACCTCGATGCGAAGTTGCGCGTGCAGACCCGCACACAGATCGCTGCGTTGCAGCGACGACTTGGCACCACCACCGTCTACGTCACCCACGACCAGGTGGAGGCAATGACCATGGGTGACCGCGTTGCGGTGCTCAAAAACGGTGTGCTGCAGCAGTTCAGCACACCGACCGAGCTCTACGACCGACCGAAGAACGCATTTGTCGCCGGCTTCATCGGGTCGCCCGCGATGAACCTGTTCACCGCGCCGGTACGCGACGGTGCCGTGACCGTCGCCGGGTCCAGGATCGACCTCGACGCGGACTCGACCACGCTGATCGAGAAGTCCGGTCTGCAGGAGGTCACCGTGGGCATTCGACCCGAAGAACTCTCCCTCGGAGACGGTGGCGACGGACTCGGTGTGACGGTGGCGCTCATGGAAGAACTGGGCAGCGAGACGTACGTGTACGCCACGCTCGACGACCCGCATGTCAGAAGTCTCGAGGGCGGGCCGCTGACACTGGTGGCACGATCGGGCCAGCGGTCACCCGCCAAACTCGGCGAAGCGGTCCGGCTGCGGCAGAACAGCGGAAAGGTGCACCTGTTCCATCCCGAGACCGGCGAGCGGATCAGCCTCTAGCGCAGGACGATCAGCGGTCACCCGGCCGGCGCCGGGGTCGGCGCAGGCTCCACCGGTGCATTCGGCACGACCGAAGCGTTCGGATCCGCGGGGGCATTCGGATCAACCGGTGCTCCTGGATCCGCCGATCCCGCACCTGAGCTGGACGGACCCGGATCCATCTGGGACACCAGCCATTTACCGTCGTGCTTCTCCAACGTCAGACGGAACATGCCGACGTTGGTCACCGGTGTGGTGGCAACGCTACTGGTTCCGGTGATCTCGGCGATGATCAGTGTGGTCGCCGAATCCTCTTCGGCCGACACCACACCCGACGACCAGATCGACGGCGTGATCTTCAACTGCATCTGCGTGATGTCGGCCTGGGTCTTCTCCCGCTCCTTGAGCAGGTTGTCCCTGAACTGACCGGTGGTCAGCGGTGACATCGTGTCGACGTACTCGCCCGCGGTGGTGGTGTTCATGGAGTTGAGCAACTGGGTGACGAAGTAGTCGGAGGCCTGTTTGGCATCTTCGGCCGCCGCGATCTTGTCCTGGTCGGATTTCCACTTCAGCCCGAAGAACACCGCCACCGCGATCAGTGCGATCAGCAACGCGCCGGCTGCCACCTTGCCGATTGCCGAGACACTGATGGTTATCTGTTTGGCCTGCTTGGTGTCCGCTCCGGTCGACGCTGCGGCGGAGGCGGCAGAACTCTTCGCGGACGACGACGTGGCCGATCCCGATGTTCCGGCGGTGGACTCGGCGACATCCGGCTTCGCCCGCCGGGACTTGCCCGATGGAACCTTCTTCACCGACGGTTTGTCGGCGTCATCGCCGTCGCCGGTGGGCGTTGATACATCTTTGTCTGCCATAACGGCGTTTCTACCTCACAACAGGTCTCGAGAACGGTGACGGCATCTGCCGGACCGTGAAGGGTCGGCTGTCAGCCCAGCGGCGCGGTGCGCGCGTTGGGGTCCATGTTGGGCGGTGGCCCGGCGGTGTCGTCGCCCGGCGGCCGTGGTGCGTTCGCGGCTCCCCTGATCTGCTGAGTCGGATCTTCGGTGACACAGTACATATTCACCGGAACCGAGCTCTCCAGGATCTGGGTGGGCCGCTGCGGCATCGTCGGGTACTCGCAGTACGGCCGCGGATAGATCGAGCCGAACGCCCACCACGCTCCGTCGTGGAACATCGCCTGCGCGGTGGTGGCACCATCACGGATCGACGGGAGCAGGTTCACCATCGCGGGAGCACGGAGCGCACCTTGCTGGGCGATGTCGAGGAACTGTTTCAGGACATCGGTCAGCGGATCCTGCAGTTGATTGAGCGAGCCCGCCAGGGTGGTCAGCCGCGCCGGCCCGCTACCGAGGAACGTACGCAGTTCCTCGTCAGAGGCCACGAGAGCGTCGATCAATCCGCTCATCCCTCCGGTGAGCCGGCCGAGATCGGGCTGAACGTCTGCTGTCGTCTCCAGGATGGTGCCGGTGTTCTGGATCAGCGTCACCGTCTCGGGCAGCACTCGGTAAAGGTCGGCGAAGATCACACCACCGCTGTTGAACAAGGCGCGGAGCTGATTCTTACCACCGGCGTCGAGTGCGATGTCGAGTTCGTCGATCGTGGTCTGCAGTTTGACCGGATCGATCTGTTTGACCACTCCGACCGTCGACTCGAGCAATTTCGGGAACGCAACCGTCGACGAGGTCTGGACCGACGAGATCTTGTCGCCGTTCGAGAAGTACGGGCCGTCCGAGGTGGGTGGCTGAAAGTCGACGTACTGCTCACCGACCGCGGAGAGTCCCAGAGCCTTGACCTCGGAATCGGTGTTGATCTGATATTTGCTGTCGATCGTGACCTTGACCTCGACAGACGTCGGGGTGACCCGAACGGTGTCCACCTCACCGATACGCGAGCCCCGGAGCGTGACCTCGGAAGTCTCCTGGACACCGCCAGAGTTCGCGAATTCAACTGTGAGCGAATAACTGTCGTCGAACGGACGCCAGCGGAGGACGCCCAGTGTGAGATAGCCGAACCCGATCAGCATCACCAGGATCAATGCGAGGTTGGACAGCAGGATCCGGTGATTACGGAGGAATGTCATCATCGTCCCCTCACCCACAACATCCGCGGGTTCCGGTGAGCCGGGCGAGGACTCGGGTGAGCGTCTGGTTCAAGCTGTTGACACCCTGATTGAAATCTTCCATCTCCGGTAGCCGGCTACCCGAGTCGAACCCGAATCCTGGTGACAGATACCAGAGCCTGGCACTCACCGTGGCCGCCGTGCCGGGGGTGGCATCAACCCACTTCGGGGTCAGGACACGTAGTTTGTCGGCCAATGGTCCGAGTTCTCCGACGGCTTCGCCCAGGGCATCGATGTCCACCAGCAGGTTGTTGGTCATCTCCACCGCATTCTCGGTCTGGGTGTCGAGGAAATCGTTCAGCGCATCGGTGACCGTACTGGTCTTGTCCAGCGTGGTGACCAGGGCCGGGATCTGACCGTTGACCACGTCCAGTGCAGGACCGACCGTGTTGATGGAGGCGACCAGCTGCTCCCGCCCGTTCGACAGGTCCTCGGCGAGTCCGTTGAACGATTCGAGCGCAGTGTCGAACTCGACGGTGTTCTGGGCGAGGCGGCTGATGCCTGTGGTCATGCCATCGATCAGGCCGGTCAGCTCGGGCGCCTTGCCGCCGAGCGCGTCCGACAACTCGTTGATGATCTCGGTCAGGTTCTTGACGGAGCCACCGTCGACAAATGCGGTCGCGGTGACCAGCAGATCCTCCACGGTTGCCGCCTCGGACGTCTCGCCTGTCAGCTCGTCGCCGGGCGCCATGGTCCCTTGGGTGTCATCACCTTCCGGTGGCTTCAACGCGACGAACACGTCACCGAGAGGTGTGCCCTGACGGAGTTCGGCCCCGGTGCCCACCGGCAGCTTGATGTCCTCGCGGATCTTCATCGTGACGTCGGCCGCGTAGTTGTTCGCCGAAATCGATTCCACCAGCCCGATGTCGTTGCCGTTGAGCTTCACCTTGGCCTGCGACGGCAGGTTCAGCGCGTTGCCGAACGAACCCTTGATCTCGTAGCCGTCACCGACTCCTCCCGGCGCCGGCAGCGGGATCTGGTCGATCGTCAAGCCGGGGATGGAGCCGCAACCGGACAGCAACATCGTTGCCGCCAGGCCCGCCACGACTGCCCCCCGGGCCTGCATCACCGATCGTCTGCGTGTCATTTTGTCATCTCCACCAGCGCCGAGAACACACCCAGATCGGGGCCGAAATCTTTCAATTTGCCGGTCCGGCAGCCATTTTCCTGCAAGTTGATGGCTTCACAGAAGGTCGACAGCAGCTCGGTGTCGAGCAACGACTTGTCGATCAGCAACTGGGCGCGCCACGCTCTCTGCTCCACGGACACCGAGTTGGCCAGATTGTCGAAAGCCAACGGCGCGACATCGATCGTGTCGACCAGTTGACGCGAGTAATCGCTGAGATTGCTGATCAGTGCGGCCAGCCGGCCCATCGAACTGTCGACGACATTGACGTTCCCTTCGAGGAAGGTGGCGGTGTTGTTCAATGTCTGGTTCAGCGCCTGCATGGTTGCCTGCAGACCCGGCGACTGGTCACCCAGCATCTGCGAGACCTGGGTGATGGCCGACGAGAACGCCGTCATCTTCGGATAGTTGTCCACCAGGGCCGTGGTCAGAATCGAGATCTTCTTGATCATCTCGACGAGTGCATCTCCGTTGTCGACGCCGACCTGCGCGACCTTGTTGAGTTCTTCCAGCGCAACGGCCATCCGCTCGCCGTTGCCGCCGAAGATGCCCGACGAGATCGTCAGCATGTCGCCGAGCGGCCCACTGCCATCCGGGTCTGCCTTGAACTCCTCCACGAGGTTGTCCACGGTGTCGAAGAGCTCCCCGATCTCCACCGGGCTCTTCGCATTGGCCACGGTGCCACCGTCTTCGAGCTTCGCACCTTCGGTATAGGTGGGCGACAACTCGATGTGACGGGTGGTCACCAACGAGGTGTTGATGATCGCGGCGGTGGCGTCTGCCGGGATGGGTATCGACTTGTCGACGGTGAACTCCACTTTGACCCGGTCACCCTGAGGCGTGATCGACAGGACACGACCCACGGGCATGCCCAACACATCCACATCGTTGTCGGTGTAAAGACCTGCCACACTGTCGAAGTAGGCGGTCAGCTTGATCGACTCGCCCGCTGCGTGACGCAATTCGGCGGGGATCAGCGTGCATCCGGTACCGAGGAGTGCGGTGGTGATCAGTAGCGCCGTCATCACCACCGAACGGCGTACCGTACTCGCAGCTCGACGCGAGACATTCTGGGTGCTCAACATCCGTCGACCACCCTCGCTGCGCAGAGCCAATTGTCGGGGAAGATGCCCCACGGGAGATAACCCATTGCGTACGGACCGGATCCGGTGGTGTTGGCGATCGCCCGGACGGTGAGCGGCAGGACCTCGAGCATGTGACGGAGATTGTCGCGGTTCTTTTCCATACCCTCGGAGATCGTGTTGAGGTTGGCGATCAAGGGCGCGAACTGATTGTTGTTCTCCGCGCCCATGGCTGACATCTGATTCGACAGATCCGCGACGCCATCGAGCATCTTGATCACCAATTGCTGTCGGGTGGCGATCTTCTGAGCCAGCAGCTGGCCCTGACCGACGATCACCGACAGTTGATACTGGCTGCTGTTGACGATCTCGGTGACGGAGTTGGTGTCCTTGATGAGCAGGTTGATCTGATCACTGCGGTTGCTGATCACCCTGGACATCTCGGTCAGGGAATCCAACGTGGTGCGGGTGATCCCCGGCGCGCCGGCCAACTGTTTGTTCAGCGCATCCACACTGTCGCTGAGGCTTTCGGCGTTCACCCCCGACAGGATCGGGGTCCCCCGCTCGATGGTTTCCTGCAGGTCGTACGGCACCTGGGTGCGGGCGATCCTCGAGCCGCTGAGTCGAGCAGTCGATTCACCGACCTTGATGTCGACGTAACGTTGTCCGAGCAGCGTCGAGAGCTTGATCTCGGCGGAACCGTCCGACATCACCTCGACGTCCTTCTGCACCTCCATGGCGACTGCGACGTGATCGCCGGCCAAGGTGGTCTTCGAGACCTCCCCCACGTCGATGCCGGCGACGCGGACCTTGTCACCGGGGCGGATACCGCCGGCCTGGGAGAAGTCGGCGGTGTACTCCCGCTTACCGATTCCGGACTCCGAGATCGCGAACGTGGACACCACGATCAGGACCAGAACCACCGACCCGATCGCTCCGAGCCAGAAATATCGATGCTCGGACCAGCTGCGGCGCAACATGTTCGGCTTCACAGCATGTGCCTCCCCGGGGCTCATCGGCACACCACCGAGTGCTGGGTGCCGCCGATCTGGCTGATCAACCCCGGTGGGAAGAGAACACCACCGATTGATACGTCCAGTTCGCAGGCGTAGATGTTCAGGTAGGCGCCCTGTCCCATCACCATGGGAAAGTGCACCAGGAACAGCGGCAGATCGATTGCCAGCTGATCGAGTTTGGACCCGATGCCGATCATGCGGCCGGTTGTGTCCCGCAAGCTCTGCCCGAGTTGCTCGGCATCAGGACGGATCCGGCCGAGCAGCCCACCGAGGCGGCTCGTCGCGTCACCAATGCTGTCGACCGAAGCACCCAGCGACGTCGAGTTGCCGTTCAGCCCCTCGATCAGACCAGCAAGGTTCTTCACCAGTACCTGCATCTGATCACCCTGCGAGCTGAGGTCTCCCATCACCGCGCTCAGATTGGTGATGAGGGCTCCGATGACCTGATCTCGATTTCCGAAGTCTGCGGCCAACTTTCCGATCTGCTCGATCGTGTAGCTGAGCGATACCTGGTTGCCTTGGAAGGTCTGCACAAGACTCTCCGACAGCTGGTTGACCTGCTCGGGTTCGAGAGTGTCGAACACCGGCTGGAAGCCCGCGAGCAACGCCGAGACGTCAAACGAATCCTGTGACGGTTCTTCGAGAGTGGACCCCGGCTTGAGCTTCTTCTGTTCTACGCCTTCGACGAGATCGAGTCCCAGATAGCGCTGTCCGATGAGGTTCTGGTAGCGGATCGACGCCTGCGTGTTGGAGAAGATGGTCTGGTCGGTCTGCAGATCGAACGTCACCTTGGCCCGGTTGCGATCGAGGGCTATGTCCGAGACCCGGCCGACCCGGACCCCGGCCATCCGCACGTCGTCACCTGGGTGCAGACCCGAGGCGTCGCTGAAATAGGCGGTGTACCCGTTGGTCTGACCCGGGACGGCTCGTTCCAGCGTCGACCAGATCGTGTACGTGAGCAGCAGCGCCAACACGGCGAACAGGCTGAACCCGATGAGAGGCTTGCGGTAACCCATCAGCCCTCACCGCCGGTGTTCTGCTGTACCCGCACCGACTGGACCAGCGGGCCGAGCATCAGCGTGTCGGCTGCCGAGGGTTCGCGATCGAGTGCGGCGCGCAGCGTCTCGTTGTCGGTGCCCGTTGTGACCGCCTTGGGAAGGGAGGGTTCGTCGGTGTTCGTCTCGGTTTCAGCTCCGGCAGGCCGCACCACGAGGGGCCCGGAGTTCGTCGGTCCGGTGCCGGTCCCGGGTCCGGTACATCCCGGCCCCCGGGTAATGCCGTACTCACCGCCGTTGTACACGGGGCAGTTCTGGCGGTTGTACTGCAAGAACGGGCTCAGGCTGACGCCGATGTTCAACTGCGGCTTCCCATTGGTTCCGGTGAAAACGGTCAGGACCTTGCCGGCCAGCTGGTTGAGCGCCCGGATGCCGCCCGGAAGCGCCTCGGAGTCGACGGCCACCGCGCCGGTCATCGTGTTCAGGTTCTGCACGATCTGTATGCCCGAATCACCGTTGCGCGCGAACAACTCCTGGATGCGGTCGATCATTGACTGGGCCGCGGTGAGCGTGCTCGCGAGGTCGCGTTGGCGTTCGATGATCGTGATGGACGGGATCACCGCACGCCCCATGGTGTCGAGTAGTTGCGGTGTCGATTGTTCGATCCCCTGCATGGCCCGGTTGAAGTTGTCGAATCCGGGAGGCGCGCCATCGGGGAACTGGGCATTGATCTGCTGCCAGTACTGGTTGAGCGATCCGACGAAGGCGGAGAAGACGTTTCCGCCGCCACGCAGCGCATCGGCGATGGTTCCGAGGACGCGACCGATCTGCTCCGGCGGGACGGCGACGAAGAGTTCGCGTAGATCGTTCTGCACGGTCTGCAGGGCGATGGTCTCCTTGGACTCGTCCGCGGTGATCTTGCTCCCGTTCGACAGGTGACCTCTGGGATCAGGTGGTGCGATGAGTTCCACCGAGTTGACGCCGAACAGGTTGCTGGGCACCGTTCGTGCCGTCACGTTGGCGGGTACGCCCTGCGCCTGCTCAGGGGCCACCTCGATGAGGACGTCGGACAGGTCGTTGCTCGCGGTCTCGATCGACTTGACGCTGCCGATGATGACACCGTTGTACCGCACGTCCGCCTGACTGGTGAGACCGTCGCCGACATCGTCGAGAGTCGCCGTCACCTCGAGTTTTTCCTCGAAAGTGCCCTGGTACCTGAGCATGAGGACAAAAAGGATCAGCACGAGCGCCACGACAAATGCGACGCCGCGCAGAAAGTACTGGGTCACAGACGGATTGCGTCCGGTGGTGTCGACGAACATGTGTTACCCCGAAATCCTGATGCCGGGCGACAGGCCCCAGAAAACAAGTGTCAAAAGAAGATTCGCGAAGACCAGCACGATGATCGACAGCCGGATCGCGTGGCCGGCTGCCACCCCCACACCCTCTGGTCCGCCTGATGCGAAGAAACCGTAGTAGCACTGGATGAACGTAGTGAGCAGCACGAACACCACGACCTTCATCACCGAGAACACCATGTCCTTGGACAGGATGAACTGGTAGAAGTACGACAGGTATGCGCCGCGGCCCTGCCCGCTCTGCACTTGGAACATGAGTTGGCAAGCCAGGTAGTTCGCGGCCAGCGACACCGAGTACAGCGGGATGATGGCGATCACGGCGGCGATCATGCGGGTGGTGACGAGGTACGGCATCGGCCGGATCGCGATCGACTCGAGGGCGTCGATCTCTTCACTGATCCGCATCGAACCCAACTGAGCGGTGAAGCGGCACCCGGATTGCGCTGTGAACGCGACCGCAGCCAGCAGGGGTCCCAATTCGCGGGTGGTCGCGAATGCCGAGATGGCACCGGTGACCGGCGACATGCCCAGCAGGTTGAGGGCTGTATAGCCCTCGATACCCACGGTTGCACCGCCCATGATGCCGAGCAGGATAATCACGCCGATCGTTCCGCCGCCCACCACGATGGCGCCGTTACCCCAGGTGACGTCGGAGAGCAGTCGCCAGATCTCTTTGCTGTAGTGCTTGAAGGCAATCGGGACCGCACCGACCGACCGGACCAGGAAGGTGACCTGGTGCCCCATCAACACCAATGTGTCGCGGGGTGACTGATAGACCTTCTTGCCCCATTCGACTGGCTTGAGGGCAGGCGGCGTGTACTTGGAGGCAACCATCAGACCACCCTTGCCGGGACGACAATCGCAAAGATCTGGGTGAGGATGACGTTGACCGTGAACAACAGGATCACGGAATTGACCACCGCCGCGTTGACCGAGTTGGCGACACCTGAGGGTCCCCCTTTCGTGGTGAGCCCGCGGTCGCAGGCCACCACGGCGACGATCGCGCCGAAGATCACTGCTTTGGTGATGGCGAACGCGAGGTCGGCCGGAGATGCAAAGGACGCGAAGGTGCCGGTGTAACTACCCGGCGTTCCTCCCTGGAAGTAGACGTTGAAGACGTAGCCGGTGACGAAGCCGATGAAGCACACGAATCCGCAGAGCAGGAAGCTAACGACCATCGTGGCGAGCAGTCGCGGCGAGATGAGCCGCTGGGTGGGATTGACTCCCATGACCCGCATCGCGTCGATCTCATCGCGGATGGTTCGCGAGCCCAGGTCGGCAGCAATGGCCGACCCGACTGCGCCGGCAAGCAGAAGAGAGGTGACCAGCGGAGCGCCCTGCCTGATCACGCCGAGACCGGTTGCCGCGCCCGAGAACGAGGTGGCGCCGATCTGGTTGGCGATGTTGCCCACCTGGATGGAGACGATCACACCGACCGGGATGGCAACCAGAAGAGTGGGGATGACGGAGGTGTTGGCCATGAACGCGCATTGGCGGATGAACTCACCGAAAGGGAACCGTCGCTTCACGATGTCGACGAACAGCACCTTGAAGACCTCTAGGAACAGCGTCATCTGCCGCCCGAAGGTCTCGAACGATGCGATCACGTGGCCGCGGAACCAGCGCTTGGCGGGCAGCATTGCACTACGAGCCGAGGCTGTTCGCCTGCTGCGTGACGCCGCGGTTTCTGTACTCACACCCTGCCTCAGTGATCCCCGTCATACGCACACCCTGCGTATGAGTTCGCTCATAGTGCCATATAGCTAATCGAAATCGCCGACGAACCAACGTTTCCGACCCGACACGATGTTCTTTCGTCGCACCGCTGCCGTACGCAGCGGCGATCGTGTTCACCACGATCTGAAAGCGCGCGTGCTCACATTAGCCCAAAAGCTCTCGCAGTCCTACCATTGCCGTGATTTGTCGTTAACTTAAGCCGTTCCGGCGTCGATCCGCGCGGTCCACATCATGGACGCGCCGGGCGACCACCTCGGCGGCGCGGATGGATAGCACCTACGGTTTAGAGGTGACCTCTCTACCGGTATGGGCGCCGACGGCGCAGCAGATGCGAGTGACGATCGACGGCGACATCCATTCGATGCGCGAGACCGGGGATGGCTGGTGGGAAAGTCCTGTACCTGCCTCGCCCGGCGCCCGCTACGGCTATCTCATCGACGACAGCACCGACCCACTCCCCGACCCTCGCTCACCGCGACAACCCGATGGCGTCCACGGCCTGTCTCAAGTGCACGAGATCGACCCGGACATCTGGTCCGATTCGGACTGGCAAGGCCGGCCCGTCGCAGGCGCAGTCATCTACGAATTGCACGTCGGCACGTTCACTCCCGACGGCACACTCGATTCTGCGATCGCCAAACTGGACCACCTGGTGGACATCGGCGTGGATTTCGTCGAGCTGATGCCGGTCAACACCTTCAACGGCACCCACAACTGGGGCTACGACGGCGTCGGCTGGTACGCGGTGCAAGAGACCTACGGAGGTCCCGACGCCCTCGCGCGCTTCGTCAATGCCTGCCACCTGCGGGGGCTCGGCGTGATCATCGACGCGGTGTACAACCATCTCGGCCCGTCGGGCAACTACCTACCCAACTACGGCCCGTATCTCACCGAAGGTGCCACCTCGTGGGGGCAGTCGGTGAACCTCGACGAAGCCGACTCCGACGAGGTCCGCGAGTTCATCCTTGGTTCGGCACTGCGCTGGCTCGAGGTGTTCCATGTCGACGGACTGCGACTCGACGCCGTGCATGCCCTGGTCGACCGCACCGCGCTGCACCTCCTCGAGGAAATGCAGATGCGTACCGATGCTTTGTCACACCGGGTCGGCAGGCCGCTGTCCTTGATCGCGGAGAGCGACCTGAACGATCCCAAACTCATCACCTCCCGCAATGACGGCGGATATGGCCTCGCCGCCCAGTGGAGTGACGACGGCCACCACGCCATCCACACCACCGTGTCGGGGGAACGACAGGGTTACTACGCCGACTTCGGCAGTCTCGAATGCCTGTCGAAGGTTCTGCGAGAAGGCTTCTTCCACGCCCTCACCTACTCGTCCTTCCGGCGGCGCAGGCACGGCAGGCCCATCAACCATCAACGGGTGGTCACCACTTCGCTGGTGGTCTACACCTGCAATCACGACCAGATCGGTAACCGCGCGATCGGCGACCGGCCCTCGCACTACCTCGATCCGGGCCAGCTTGCGGTCAAGGCAGCACTGGTGCTCACCTCACCCTTCACGCCGATGCTCTTCATGGGCGAGGAGTGGGCAGCCAGCACCCCGTTCCAGTTCTTCACCTCCCACCCCGAACCAGAACTCGGTGAGGCCACCGCGAACGGCCGTAAGGCCGAGTTCGCCGAACACGGGTGGGATGCGGCCGACGTGCCCGATCCCCAAGATCCGGAGACCTTCTCGCGGTCGAAGCTGAACTGGGACGAACTCGCCGAGCAGCCACACGCCGCGTTGCTGGGGTTCTATCGCGATCTGATCACGCTCCGCAAGAGTCAGCTCGAGTACTCCGACGACGACTTCGACTCGGTCGCAATCGATTTCGACGACAGCAACACCTGGTTCGCCATGCACCGTGGAGCACTCTCGACGATCGTGACCCTGACCGAGGCGCCCGCGGAACCACCGTTCTCGGGCACCGTTCTGCTCGCATTCGAGAACGGCGCGTCCGATGGGATCGAACCGGGCAGGAACGTCACGTCACCGACTCTGGCCGGGCACAGTGTGCTGATCATCCGGCGCGACTGACGTTCACGCGGCCTCATCTGACTGCCCGACGGGCGGTCAGGTGAGGTAGCGGTATGCCGGCGAACCCGGTTCGAGCCGTTCGCATTTGAGCCGCGAAGCGTCCATCCGGGCGAGCAGCGGGCCGAGGCCTTCCGGCGCCCCGAGCTCCACGCCCACGAGCGCGGCTCCGGTCTCACGGTTGTTCCGTTTGACGTACTCGAACAGGGTGACGTCGTCGTCGGGTCCGAGGACTTCGTCGAGGAACCGGCGAAGGGAACCGGGTTCCTGCGGGAAGTCGACCAGGAAGTAGTGCTTGAGGCCACGGTGGACCAGTGACCGTTCGATGATCTCGCCGTAGCGTGACACATCGTTGTTGCCACCGGATAGCAAGCACACCACGGACCAGCCGGGTTCGATCGGAAGATCGTCGAGTGCTGTCGCTGCCAGCGCGCCTGCGGGCTCGGCGATGATGCCTTCGTTCTGATAGAGCTCGAGCATCGCCGAACAGATCGCACCCTCATCGACGTGGGTGATGTGTGTGGCCCCGGCGGGCAATTGCTCGTGTCCTCGATGCACGGTGCCGGACGGTGGCAGATCGGGATGCTGGGCCACCGTTGCGCCGGCCGCCGCCATCACTCGATGACCCAGTGCGCCAATGCGTTTGACAGCCGCACCATCGACAAAAGGGTCGATGTCGGTCAGGGTGACCGGGCCGCCCTCGACAAGAGCGGCCGACATCGACACCGCACCGGTGGGTTCCACCCCGACGATACGGACCTCCGGGCTGTGCGCACGCAGATACGTCACCATGCCTGCGAGCGCCCCACCACCGCCGACCGGTATCACCACCAGGTCGGGGGTGACGCCGAGTTGCTCGACAATCTCCTTGGCGATGGTGCCTTGACCTGCCGCCGTACGGGTGTCGTCGAACGCGTGGATCCAGGTCGCACCGGTCTCCAGCACATCGGCCTGGGCAGCCGCAGCCGCGGCATCGTAGGTGTCCCCGACCGCAATCAGTTCCACGAAATCGCCTCCGTGCCAACGAATCCGGTCACGCTTCTGCTTAGGTGTGTTGGTGGGAACGTAGATCCGGCTGTGGATCTGCATCGTGCGCGCTGCGTAGGCGACGCCCTGGGCGTGGTTGCCCGCGCTCGCCGCCACCACACCGGCTGCACGCTCGGCCTCGGTGAGAAGCGACATCACGTTGTAGGCGCCGCGGATCTTGTACGAACGGACCGACTGCAGATCTTCACGCTTGAGGTAGACCTGTGCGCCCGTGTTCGCGGACAAACGCTCGCTGAGCTGCAGTGGGGTCGCCACCACCACGTTGCCGATTCGCTCCGCCGCCGCCTCGATCGCATCGGCGTCGAGGTCGGGAGCGGTGGCGTGCGGAGTCGGATCAGCGGTGTGTCGTGTGGTCACGGTCCCTATGGTCTCACTGAACTTCCAGCGATTTACTCAGCGGGTTCGAGCACGAACACCGGGATCGCCCGGTCGGTCTTCTTCTGGTAGTCGGCGTAGGGCGGGAATGCCGCCACGGCGCGCTCCCACCATTCGGCCTTCTCGTCACCGGTGACCTCGCGGGCGATCATGTCCTTGACCACCGGGCCATCACGCAGCTCGACATGCGGGTTGGCCGCCACGTTGTAATACCAAACCGGGTTCTTCGGTGCGCCACCGAGCGAGGCAACCGCGGCGTATTTACCCTCGTTCTCCACGCGCATCAGCGGCGACTTGCGGAGCTTGCCGGACTTGCGCCCCACCGAGGTCAGGACCACCACCGGCATACCGTTGAGCTCGGTGCCCTCGGTGCCGCCGGATTTCTCGTACTTCTCGGCCTGCTCGCGCGCCCAATCGCTGGTACTCGGTTCGTACTCGCCCTGAAGTGGCATCGGCTCTGCTTCTTTCCGCTGGAGTGACGTTCGGTTCGATCAGCTACAACCTCGGGGTCGCCCGAGCCTATTCCGTACGAGAAACCTCAGGTGGCCAGGCAGGAGGGCCCCAACAGCGCTTTGAGGTCACCCATCAGCGCCGACGTGGGGTTGACCCTCAGTTGGTCGTCGAGTTTGAGGGTGGTGGCCTTGTCGCCGCTGATCAGGCGCACGTGCACATCGGCGGTGCCGGGATGGCGCACCAGTACCTGCTTGAGCGCACTGACGCGGTCCGCGGTACACAGCCTGGTGGGCATCGTCAGGGAGATCGGCTTCCCGACGCCGACATGAGACAGGTCCGGAACCGCGAGGTCGTTGGCGGAGATCATCATGCTGTCGTCGCGCAGATTGACCCGTGCCTTCACCAGCACCACCGCATCCGAGGCGATGTCCATGCCATACGCCTGGTAGGCACGCGGGAAGAAATAGACCTCGACCCCACCGACCATGTCCTCGATCTGCACCACGGCATATGACTCGCCCTTTTTGTTTACGCGTCGGGTCACCGCAGAGATGATGCCGCCGATCACGATCTGGGCCCCGTCCTTGACGTTGCCCTCCAGGAGCGAGCTGATCGAGGTGTCGGTCTGGGCAGAGATGACGTGCTCGACCCCGTTCAGTGGATGCCCGGAGACGTACAGTCCCAGCATCTCTCGCTCCAGGGCGAGCTTGTGCTTGGTGTCCCATTCCTCGTCGGGAACCTTGACGGCGAAGGCGTCGTCGGTCATCGCACCGCCGTCACCGCCGGCGTCGCCGAACAGGTCGAACTGGCCGACGGCTTCGGCTTTTTTGGTACCCAGGACAGCGTCGACCGCGTCGGCGTGGACCAGGAACAGCCCTTTACGGGCGTGACCGAGTGAGTCGAACGCGCCTGCTTTGATGAGCGACTCGGTGACCTTTTTGTTGCAGGCCGTGACGTTGATCTTGGCCAGGTAGTCCGAGAAGCTCGAGAAGTTCGACTTCTCTTCGCGCGCAGCAAGAATCGAGGCGACCACACCAGTTCCGACGTTGCGCACCGCAGCGAGTCCGAATCGGATGTCGTCGCCGACGGCCGCGAAGTTCTGCTGCGAGTGGTTGACATCGGGTGGCAGCACCGTGATGCCGAGGCGCCGGCAGTCGGCCAGGTAGATCGCGGCCTTGTCCTTGTCGTCGGCAACAGACGTGAGCAGACCGGCCATGTACTCGGCCGGGTAGTTCGCCTTGAGATAGGCGGTCCAGAACGAGACCAGTCCGTAGCCGGCCGCGTGCGACTTGTTGAAGGCGTATCCGGCGAACGGGAGGATGGTGTCCCACAGTGCCTTGATCGCGGCTTCGGAGAATCCGTTGTCGAGCATTCCCTGACGGAAGCCGGCGTACGCCTTCTCCAGTTCGGACAGCTTCTTCTTACCCATGGCCCGACGGAGCAGGTCAGCCTGTCCGAGCGAGTAACCGGCGACCTTCTGGGCGATCTGCATGATCTGCTCTTGGTAGACGATCAGGCCGTAGGTGTCGGCCAGGATCTCCTTGAGCGGGTCCTCGAGCTCGGGATGGATGGGGGTGACCGGCTGCCTGTTGTTCTTGCGGTCGGCGTAGTCGTTGTGGGCGTTCATGCCCATCGGGCCGGGGCGGTACAGCGCGAGCACCGCAACGATGTCGCCGAATCCCGTGGGCTGCATACGTTTGAGGAGCTCACGCATCGGCCCGCCGTCGAGCTGGAAAACGCCGAGGGTGTCTCCCCTGGCGAGCAACTCGTAGGTCTTGGGATCGTCGAGCGGCAACGAATCCAGGTCGAGATCCATGTTGCGGTTGAGCTTGAGGTTGTCGATCGCGTCGCCGATGACCGTGAGGTTGCGCAACCCCAGGAAGTCCATCTTCAACAGGCCGATGGCCTCACACGAGGGGTAGTCCCAGCCGGTGATGATGGCGCCGTCCTGCGGGCGCTTCCATACCGGGATCGCCTCGGTCAGCGGTTCGGACGACATGATCACCGCGCAGGCGTGCACACCGGCGTTGCGGATCAGCCCTTCGAGCCCCAGTGCGGTGTCGTAGATCTTCTTGACATCGGGATCGGTCTCGATGAGCTGGCGGACCTCGCTGGCCTCCTTGTACCGATCGTGCGTGGGATCGGTGATGCCCGCGATCGAGATGTCCTTGGCCATGATGGGCGGCGGCAGCGCCTTGGTGATGCGGTCGGCGATGGCGTATCCGGGCTGACCGAACTGGACGCGGGCGGAGTCCTTGATCGCGGCCTTGGTCTTGATGGTTCCGAACGTGATGACCTGTGCGACCTTGTCGCTGCCCCACCTCTCGGTGGCGTAACGCACCATGTCGCCGCGGCGGCGGTCGTCGAAGTCGATGTCGATATCGGGCATCGACACACGCTCGGGGTTGAGGAATCGCTCGAAGAGCAACCCGTACGGGATCGGGTCGATGTTGGTGATGCCCAACGCCCAGGCCACCAGCGAACCGGCGGCCGAACCACGACCGGGCCCCACCCGGATGCCCACCTCGTTGGCGTGCCTGATGAGGTCCCCGACCACCAGGAAGTAGGCGGGAAAGCCCATCTGGATGATGACGTCCAGCTCGTAGTTCGCTCGCTCGAGGTATTCCTGCGGCACCTCGCGGTCCGGGAACCGCCGGGTTTTGAGACCCTGGGCCACCTCTTTGCGCAACCACGTCTGCTGCGTTTCGCCCTCGGGCACCGGGAACACCGGCATCCGGTCACGGTGTTCGAACACCTCGGCGTAGCTCTGCACCCTCTCGCCGATGAGCAGGGTGTTGTCGCAGCCGCCGGGCACCTCTTTGTCCCACAACTCGCGCATCTCGGCGGCCGACTTGAGGTAGTAGCCATCGCCGTCGAACTTGAAGCGCGTGGGATCGGACAGGGTCTTGCCTGTCTGCACACAGAGCAGGGCCTCGTGGCTCGCCGCGTGGCCCTTGGTGACGTAGTGGCAGTCGTTGGTGACCAGGGGCGGGATCCCGAGCTTGCGGCCGATCTCCAGCAGCCCGTCGCGGACCCGGCCTTCGATCTCCAGGCCGTGTTCCATCAATTCGAGGAAGAAGTTCTCTTTCCCGAAGATGTCCTGCCATTTGGCGGCGGCTTCGAGCGCCTCACGCTCGTGGCCGAGACGCAGACGCGTCTGAACCTCGCCGGACGGGCAGCCGGTGGTGGCGATGATGCCCTCGGCGTGAGCCGCGATCAGCTCGGCGTCCATTCGTGACCACTTGCCGAGCTGGCCTTCGATGGATGCCAGCGACGACAGCTTGAACAGGTTACGCAGACCGGTGGCGTTCTCGGCCACCATCGTCATGTGGGTGTAGGCACCCGAACCCGAGACGTCGTCGCCCTTCTGCTCTCGATTTCCCCAGAGCACCCGCTTGGTGTTGAAGCGCGACTCCGGCGCGATGTAGGCCTCGATACCGATGATGGGCTTGACACCCATGTCGGTGGCGACGTTGTAGAACTCGCTGCCGCCGAACATGTTTCCGTGGTCGGTCATGCCGATCGCGGACATCTCCAACCTCGTGGCCTCGGCGATCATCGGTTTGACCTTCGCCGCCCCGTCAAGCATCGAGTACTCAGTGTGGTTATGCAGATGCACAAACGAATCCGACACGCGTCGCCTCTCATTTCGAACTCTCGAGCGCCTGCGCCGGCCACCGGAGACGGGGCCGTGACGCAAGGTCTTCAGTCTAGGCGGGGGTACCGACGCCGGCGGGCAGGCGCGTCCGACGCCTCCCGGAGTGGTGACGCATGGTGCTGATGTGACAACTCAGGCCACGAGCAGGATGGCGATCAGTATCGCGATCGCCACCACCACCAGTCCCACGAGCAGCGCGATCATCACCGCATTGGAACCCGACGGCGCACCGGTGTTGTGTCCGGCAGCGCCTTGGCCTGACTGCGGGTGCACAGACCTTCCATGAGCCGTGGGGGCCGGGGTCTGTTGAAATCCCTGACCGTACTGCTGGGAGACAAGATGCTGCGGCGGCGGTGACGGCGCAAACCGCTGGTGGGTCGGGGGCGTTCCGGCGTCAGGGCGTGCGATGGGCATCGGCGGCGGCGTGGAGGTGATGGGTCGGTGTGCCGCCTGGGCCGGGTATCCGACGGGCCCGTGTGCCTGCCGCAACGCGGACTGCAACGCATCGGTGAATTGCCGGCAGTTCGCGAATCGGTCATCGGCTTCCTTGGCCATGGCCTTCGCGATCACCGAGTCCACGGCAGGCGGCACCGACGGAACCAGTTCCGAGAGCTTGGGGACCGGCTTGCTCAGATGACCACTGATCGCGTCCGCTGTGCTGTCGCCACGGAAGGGCACTCGACCTGCCATCAGATGAAAGACGGTGGCGGCCAGCGAGTACTGGTCGGTGCGCGGATCGACGGGCTGGCCCTTGAGTTGTTCGGGTGACGCGTACGACAGTGTCGCGAGGACGGTGCCCACCACGGTCAGCGACTCGGTTTCGTTTGCCGCCTTTGCCACACCGAAGTCCGTGAGCAGCACGCGCTGCTCGTCACCCTGGAGCGAGTATCGGCGCTCGATCCCGTCACCGTATTCGTCGCTCTCCACCTCCGAGAGGAGGATGTTGGCCGGTTTGATGTCCCTGTGCAGCAGACCCTTGCGATGCGCGTAGTCGAGTCCTCTGGCGATCTCACCGGCGATCCGCACCACGCGCTCAGGGGGCAGACCGACGTCCGAACCGGCCTTTTCCTGCGCCCGATGCAGTTCCTGCGCGCAGTCGGTGCCGGGAACGTACTGCATCGCGATCCACAGCATGCCGTCGTTGCGGCCGCGGTTGTAGATGGTGACGATGTTGGGATGGTCCAGTCCGGCCGCGACCTCGGCCTCGCGCAAGAAGCGCTTGCGGAACTGTTCGTCGGCGCCGACCTGTTCGCCGAGAACCTTGATGGCATCGCTGCGGGGAAGCTCGGGGTGTTTGGCCAGGTAGACGGCGCCCATACCGCCACTACCGAGAGCGCGTTCCACCCGGTACCCCGCTATCCAGGATCCCGGCTGCAACATGACCTCCCCTAACCGGCCTCCGTCCGCGGGAGGGCCGTCTTCGGAAGACACCATATAACGACCTAGGTGGCCGGGACCTCGCCATCGTCGGGCCCCGGACCGACCACCGTGGTGGCCGAGGGCAGCAGCGGGATGACGGTGAACAAGCCTGCGAGCGCATCAGGTGGCAGCGCCTGGACCGCGCGGACACCCAATTCCCCGGCGATCGATCGGAGTTGCCCGACATCTGACCGCACGACGATTCCGATCAGGCATGAACAGCTCGCCTGTAGTCGTCGGGCCGCGACCTCGTTCACCTGCTCGGCCCTCGGCGTACCGGGCCTCCGACTCATCACGGCCTGTGCGCCCACCACCGCCGACGCGGCGAACGACTCGCTGGTGTTGCCGGTCGGCACCACCACGGTGGGCGTCTGCACGCGATCGATCGACACGTTGAAGATGTTCTGCGACAGCATGACCCGCGGCCTGGAACCGACCAGATCCCATGCTGCACCGACACTCACCGGCGCCGACAACGACACCAGGGCCCAGCGTGACGAGTCCGGCGAGGTCGTCCCCTCGAGCGAACGCGTGGCCCGGGCGATGTAGTCCGACACCTGTTCGCCGTTCTCCGGACCGAGGATGTCGGTGGTGACGGGGGCGGTCGGCGCAGGGTTGAGCCGCCCGACCACATAGAGCCCGCCGATGACGAACACCAGGACGGCGACCGCCACGACGGTGGTGCGAGCTGCGACCTTCACCTGCTAGCCGGCACGCAATTCATCAAGCGCATGCTGCAAGTCGTCGGGGTATGGGCTGGTGAACTCCACCAGACGACCGTCGGAGGGGTGGGCGAACGACAGTGCGCGGGCGTGTAGCCATTGGCGCTCCAGCCCCAGCCGTTTGGCCAGTACCGGATCGGCACCGTAGGTGAGGTCGCCGCAGCACGGATGATGGAGAGCCGAGAAGTGCACTCTGATCTGGTGCGTCCTCCCCGTTTCCAGATGAACGTCGAGAAGGCTTGCCGCGCGGAACATCTCGATGGTGTCGTAGTGGGTGATGCTGGGCTTGCCCGCCGCGGACACCGTGAACTTCCAGTCATTGCCGCGACTGCGACCGATCGGGGCGTCGATGGTGCCGGTGGGTGGATCCGGATGACCTTGCACCACAGCGTGATAGCGCTTGTCTACAGTTCGCTGCTTGAAAGCCCTCTTAAGCAGTGTGTAGGCCCGTTCCGACGTGGCGACGACCATCACCCCGGAAGTCCCGACATCGAGGCGGTGCACGATGCCCTGCCGTTCGTGCGACCCCGAGGTGGAGATCCGGAATCCGGCAGCGGCCAATCCGCCGATCACCGTGGGTCCGGTCCATCCGACCGACGCGTGTGCCGCGACGCCGACCGGTTTGTCGACCACCACGATGTCGTCGTCGGAATAGATGATCTCCATGCCCTCGACCGGCTGGGCCTCGATGGTGAGCACGCGGGCCGGTGCCGGTAACAGCACCTCGAGCCATTGACCGCCGACAAGCTTGTGGGACTTGCCGACCGGTGAACCGTCGACACTGATGTCCCCGTCGTCGGCGAGCTGAGCCGCCACCGTCCTCGACAATCCGAGCATGCGGGCAACGCCTGCGTCGGTGCGCATTCCGTCGATTCCGTCCGGGATCGGCATAGACCGTGATTCACGCATCGGGTGCCTGACGGTCGCTCTGCGCCGAGCCGGTCGCGGTGTCCGAGTCGGAGTGGGCAGGGTCGTCGGCGTCTTTCGCTCCACCCGAACGCGTTCCGTCGAACTCGAATCCGAACAGGGTGAGCACCACCAGACCGATCGCGCCGCACACCACCGCGGAGTCGGCGACGTTGAACACGGGCCACCAGCCCACCGACATGAAGTCGACCACATGGCCGCGCAGCGGGCCTGGGGCCCGGAAGATGCGGTCGATCAGGTTACCGAGAGCACCGCCGAGCACAAGACCGAGACCGAGCGCCCACCAGATCGAGCCGAGCCGATGGCTGTAGCGGATGATGCCCGCGACCACGGCGAGCGCGATCAGCGTGAGGATCCACGTATAGCCGGTGGCCATCGAGAATGCCGCGCCACTGTTCCGTACGAGTTTGAAGGTGACGGTGTCGCCGATGATCTCCACCGGGTCGCCGGGTTCGATCAGGGCGACCGCGACGATTTTGGTGATCAGGTCGGCGACCAGCACGGTGACCGCCACGACCAAGAGGATCAACCACATCCTGGGACGGGTGGGGTTGCCCGACGTGCTGTCGGCCGGGTTGCCCGACGTGCTGTCGGCCGGGTTGCCCGACGTGCTGTCGGCCGGGTTGTCCGCCGGGGATGGCGTGGGCTCGTTCGACGGCCGGGGTTCGCTCGACGGTCTGGACCCTTTCTCGCTTGTCACCTGTCCATCATCCACGACCCGGTCGATACGCTGGCTGCCGTGTCCCATCCAGCTCTGGCCCGCGCCACCTCCGGCCCCCTGTCGTCCCGTCTGCTCAGCACGCCGGTTGTGATCTCCGCGGTGACGGTTGTGGCGATCGGGCTCGCCGGTTGCGGTTCCGATGACGAACCGCCGCCTCCGCCGCCGTCGGGGTGCGCCACCGATTCGACGGCGGGTTCCAGCTCTGCGGCGCTCTTGCCGGTGCCTCCGGCGAAGGTCACGGTGGAGACGAACGGCGCCGAGCCCAGGTCGGTGCCGGTCGCGGGATTCGATCGCGGGACCGCGCAGTCGGCGAAGTTGGTCACCACGTCCACGTTTGCTTCTGCGCCCGGGCAGCAGGATGCCGACTCGGGCGCGACCACGGTCGATCTGCCGATGACGGTCAGGGTCAACTGCACGGACGCAACCGACATCGATCTCCGGATCGGAGATGCAGGTTCCCCCGACACTGCCCTGGACCAGGCGCTCGAGGCCCAGAACGGCTCGCGCGCGGGCATGAGCATCGGGCCCGGCGTGGCGCCCATCTCGCTGCGAATACTGCCGACCGAGAAAGCCGACGACAGTGCCCGTCAGGCCGTCGAAGAAGCGCTGGTCGCTACGCTGCAGCGGTCTGTGACCCTGCCGACCGAGCCGATCGGGGTCGGGGCGCGCTGGCAGGCCGTTCGGACGGTGAACGCCGGGGCGACGGTGCGTCAGACGATCACCGCCACTCTCACCGCCCGCGAGGGCGAGCGGCTGACCATCGACTACAGCATCGACGAGTCGCCCACCGACTCTGCGTTTCGGCTCCCCGACGGTGGGGTGTTGACCATCGACGCCTACTCGATGACGGGGGCCGGTTCAGTGGTCATCGATTTGGCCAGGGGCGTTCCGATTTCGGGCCAGCTGAAGATCTCTGGTGGCCGGACCCTCGTCGGTGCCGAGGGAGCACAACCGTTCAGTCAGCTGCTCGGCTTCGATTCGGCGTGGTCGCCGGTCAACTGACGTCGACACAAAAAAGCGCCGCAGACGACATGTCGTCTGCGGCGCTTCTGGTTCTGATGTGGGTGTCAGCTAGTTGCTGGGCACATCGGGCTCTTCTCGTTGGCTCCGCTGAGCAGCAGGCACACCGTCGTCTTCGACAGCTTCCAGCGTCCTTCGTTATAGGCGATCAGCGCCTCGACCTGCGTCTGCGGCTGGTCGGGGAAGTTGATCTTGACGTTGGCCTTGGCCTGGTTGGCTCCGGCGGGACGCACGGGGGCGACGATCTCGTAGGTGACGTCGGGGTTGGCCTTCATACCCGCGATCAGCTTGTCGAAGATCTCCGGATCCGCATCCGATCCCTCGACGAGTTCGGTCTTCTCGGTATTCGGGATGTTGGGGTCGAGTGCGGTCACCAGCATGTCGTTGAGCGCGGCGGCCGTCGGCGGCTTCTTGGGGTCGGTGAGGACGCCGTCGCCGCCTGGGGCGGTGGAGCCGCTTGGCCCGGCATCCGAGGTGGTGGTGGTCGTGGTGGTGGTGGGGTCACTGCTACCGCCGTCATCTGAACAGGCAGCGATGGAAACAAAGGCGCATAGTGCGACGCCGGCGGTCACGAACTTGCGAAGCTTCAAAATCCGTCCTTACTCATTGTCACCGCTACCACCGAAATGGAGGCAGTGAGAACTAGTCGGTCGGCCGCTTGGGCCGTCGGTCCTGCCCCACTATGCCAAAAACATGTCGAGTTGACGCATAGCGGTTTAGCCGTCGAAGCTGGCGGCGTGGTCAGAACACAACCTCTGGTGTCGATTCTCACCACTGGTGGCACCATCGCCAGTCGCCGATTTGCCGATGGCGCGCGTCCGGCGCTGGCCGCTGAAGAGCTGGTGGCGGGCAGTGCCGAAGCCGGCGTCGAGCTTCGGGCCCGCGAGGTGCTCCACCTCGATTCCTCGTCTCTGTTGCCGGAGGACCTCGACGCGGTGCGGTCGGCGGTAGTGGCCGAGCTCGAGGATCCATCGGTGACGGGCGTGGTGCTGACCCACGGCACCGACACCATGGAGGAGACGGCGATGCTCATCGATCTGATGCACGCCGATCCCCGGCCGGTGATCATGACCGGGGCCCAGCGTCCCGCGGATTCACCTGACGCCGATGGTCCCGCGAACCTGTCTGCTGCCATCGCTGCGGCGGTCGATCCCTTGTCTCGCAGCCGCGGGGTTCTCATCGCGATGGGTGGCACGCTGGTACCGACTCGTGGCACCGCCAAGTTCGACAGTGCCGCCGATGTACCTTTTGCCACCGTGCGCGCCGATCTCCCCCGGCCTCTGCTCACGCCGACTCCCATCGCCGGCACGCGGGTGGACATCGTGATGTTGTATCCCGGCGTCGACCCCTCGATGGTCAGCTGGTGCGCGGACGCTGGCGCGACGGGAATTGTGTTGGTTGCCACGGGTTCCGGTAACACGCACCCGCGGGTGGTGGATGCGGTGGCCGACGTCATCGCTCGCGGCGTTGTGGTGGTCGTGTGTTCTCGGGTTCCTCGGGGAGAGATCGTTGCGACATATGGCGGCGGCGGTGGCGCTGTGGACCTGGCCGCCCGTGGCGCGATCATCTCGCCGTGGTTGCGGGGGCCTCAGGCGCGGATTGCCTTGCAGGCGTTGCTCGCCGGTGGCGCCGGGCACGCCGATGTCGCGGCGTTTTTCACCGCCGAGTAGACGTCTGGCCCCCGGAGCTCGCGCGCCGACGCCTTATGTGCGCTTGGGCCGCTTACTACTCGGATCAATTCGGTGAATCGTCGCTGTCACCCGTGTCGTCACTGTCTGGGTTCACCATCAACTCGGCCCGGTTGTGTTGCTGGAGCTGCATGCGTTCTTCGCGGTCGTCGAGAGCCGCATGGCGTTCGGCGACGATGTGCTGCCATGCCGCCTCGATGGTGTGGTCGGTGTGGTGAGCGCGGTTGATTCGTGGGTGTTGGTCGGGGTCGATGTAGACCGGCGGGATCCAGGCCACTCGGCCAGCGTCGGGGCCGTCGGTGACCATGACCGTCTGCCATTGATCCTCGCCAGGCCCAATCATCGCGTGGTGAGGCGGACACGCGGGCGCGAGCACGTCGATGTCAGTCAAGCCGCCATCGGCCCAGGCATTGGTGTGATGAATCTCAGTCCAGGAGATCGGATTACGACAACCCGGACTGGTACATCCTCGGTCTTTGGCGGACAACGCCAACCGCTGACCCTGCTGGGCAGTGCGTTTGGCCCGAGCAAAGTACAGGACGTCGGCCGTGTGGTTGGCGAACACCGCCAGTGATTTGTCCGACCGC
>NZ_JNYV01000006.1 GCF_000717275.1 Kitasatospora arboriphila | reverse complement strand
CGAGGGTGTGATTCCGGCTCATCCGCTTGATGTGCAGGATGCGTTGATTCACTATGCCCGTAAGGGTGCCATCATCAACTCCACCTACATGGTCTGAGGACGCCGAAATGACCATCCTCGCAGGCGTTTCCGCAAACTTCACCCGCGATCTCGACCAGAACTACGCACTGATCGCCACGCTTGCCGACCAGGCCAGGCAGCAAGGCGTCGACTTCTTGGCCCTGCCCGAGGCGGCGATCGGCGGCTACCTGTCGTCGTTGGGTAATCACGGCGACACCGTAAAGAACACCGATCGGTCACTGCCGCCGGCCATCTCGGTGAACGGGCCCGAACTGCAGAAGGTGCAGAGGATCGTCGGGGACCTCGTGGTGGCGATCGGCTTCTGTGAGCTGGCAGACGACGGGGAAACGCGGTACAACGCCGCGGCGCTGCTCGACGGTGGTCAGGTCTACGGCACCTACCGCAAGGTGCATCAGCCACTCGGCGAGAACATGTCGTACTCCGCCGGAGACGGGTATCCCGTTTTCGAGACGCCGGTAGGCCGCATCGGGCTGCAGATCTGTTACGACAAGGCATTTCCCGAAGCGGCACGCGTGATGGCGCTCGACGGTGCCGAGATCATCGCTAGTCTGTCGGCTTGGCCGGCCGCCCGTACCGCCCGCGCCGACAACCTGCAGGAGGACCGGTGGACATACCGGTTCAACCAATTCGACATCGCCCGAGCCCTGGACAACCAGGTGTTCTGGGTGGCGTCCAACCAGTCGGGCACGTTCGGGTCTCTCAACTATGTGGGTAACGCCAAGGTGGTCGACCCCGGCGGGAACATCCTCGCGACCACTCTGCTCGGCAGCGGTATGGCGGTGGCCGAAGTGGACATCACGGCGGCGTTCGAGCAGATGCGGGGCGGAATGTTCCATCTTCGTGATCGTCGACCAGACGTGTACTCCCGGGTGACTGAACTCGACGAAGCCCGCACCGCGACCTGGCGGGAGTTGGCACATGCCTGAGGCAGCAAAACACATTCCGGTGGTGATCGTCGGCGGCGGGCAGGCCGGTCTGTCGGTCAGCTGGTATCTGGGGCGCCAAGACATCGAGCACCTCGTCGTCGAGGCCAAGACCCCCGTGCACGCGTGGTCCGACACCCGCTGGGACAACTTCACACTTGTGACACCCAACTGGCACTGCCGACTTCCGGGCTACACATATGCGGGCTCGGATCCTGATGGCTTCATGAAGCGTGACGAGGTGGTCGAGTGGCTGAACGGCTGGCTCGACACCTTCACTCCTCCGCTGCGCACGAACACCCGTGTGACCCGGCTTCGTCAGGCCCACAGCGGCGGTTTTGAGCTGACCCTGTTGTCGGAGGCCGGATCGGAGACGGTGACGTGTGACGACGTGGTGGTCGCGACCGGCGGATACCCCGTCCCGGTGGTGCCGCCGTATGCCCGTTCTCTGGACCCCGCTGTGGTGCAGCTCCATTCGGAGGAATACCGCAATCCGGGGCAACTTCCCGAGGGAGCCGTACTGGTTGTCGGCACCGGCCAATCCGGCGCGCAGATCGCGGAAGACCTGCACCTGGCCGGCCGTCGGGTGCATCTGGCGATGGGCAAGGCGCCCCGCGTTGCGCGCTTCTACCGAGGCCGGGATTGCATGACATGGCTCGCCGACATGGGCGTCTACGACATCGGTGTGCAGGAGTATCCCGGCGGCCAGGCCGCGCGCGAGAAGACCAATCACTACGTCACCGGCCGCGATGGTGGCCGCGACATCGACCTGCGCGAGTTCGCGTCGCAGGGCATGAAGTTGTACGGACTGCTGGAGAACGGCAAAGACGCAAGGCTCGAGTTCGCGCCGACCCTTCGTGCATCGCTCGATTCGGCTGACGCCGTGTACAACTCGATCTGCCAGGACATCGATCGGCACATCGAACGCGAGGGCATCGACGCACCGCCGGCGACTCGGTACGAGCCGGTCTGGGAACCGGACTCCGAGCCCACCTCGCTCGATCTGACCGAGGCAGGTGTCACCAGCATCATCTGGGCGATCGGCTACCGGCCCGACTACCGGTGGATCGAGGCCAGTGTGTTCGACGGTGCCGGTCGCCCGATGCAGACGCGGGGGATCACCGCCGTACCTGGGCTCTCGTTCATCGGATTGCCCTGGATGTACACGTGGGGGTCGGGCCGGTTCCATGGGATCGACCGAGATGCGGCGCACGTCGCCGCCGCGATCATCGACCGGACCAGTCCCGAGGCGAACGGCCGGCCGGTGACCGACGGGGCAACACTCGCCACCACGCCCTGACGGTTGCTTCGTTCCTGCGGCAGTGTGCGACCGTTGACGGATGAAGGTTCGCATCGGAGTCGGAGTTGTCTCGTCCACGGATCGCTCGCTCGCAGCAGGTCCCGCCCTGGCTGAGCTCGCCAACGAGTCCGAACGACGTGGCATCGACTCGCTGTGGCTGTCGGATCAGGCCTCATCTGCACACCACGTCGATCCGCTGATCGGATTGGCCTACGCAGCGGGCCGGACCGAGAAGTTGAAACTCGGCACCGGGGTGCTGGTCCTGCCCGGACGCAACCCGGCGCTGGTCGCCGCACAGTTGGCGGGCCTCGCAGCGACCGCTCCAGGCCGGATTCTCCCGGCATTCGGCGTTCAGCCGGCGACGGTGTCCGACCGAACGATGTACCCCGTACCTCCAGGTCAGCGTGGCGCGGTCTTCGAGGAGGCGCTCTCCGTGGTGAGAGCGTTGCTCATCGAACCGTCGGTGACTTTCCATGGCAAGTTCTTTCACCTTGACGAGGCAACTGTTGGACCACGGCCGGCGAAACCCCTCGACTTGTGGCTCGGCGGGCGCCTCCCGGTCAGCATGAATCGGATCGGGCGGCTGGCCGACGGATGGCTGGGCAGCTTCGTCACTCCCGACGAGGCCGCCGACTGCCGCCGGCAGATCGAAGCCGCGGCCTCAGAGGCCGGCCGGGAGGTGGAGTCCGACCACTACGGCACCAATCTCATTGTCGCACCGCACGGTTCCGACGACACCGCCGTCGACACCGTGATCGCCGCTGTTGCACGTCGGCGAAAAGACCTCGTCGACCCGCAACGGCTGGTGTGCCGTGGTTGGGACGAGGCCCGTTCCGAAGTCAGCCGTTTCGTCGACGCCGGTATCACCAAGTTCGTGGTGCGCCCGGTGGTGCCCGTCGAGTCGATCGCCGAGTTCCTCGACCAGATGGTCGACGAACTGCTGCCCTTGCAAACCTGAGCATCCCACTCGCCCTTCACACTATGAAGTTGTCAAAGAGCCGGTGTAGGCGAGCGTTCTAGGCGGCTGCAGCTGTGTTGGTGGTCCGGTGATGCGCAGGTATCGGAGTTTGCTCGCGGTCAACACTTTTGGGCGGCGTGAACCACGGATGCCCATCGTTGCCTATGGCGACGGACCATCCTTGGCGGTGGATCATCCGGTGATGGTGCCGGCACAGTAGGACGGTATTGCTGAGGCTGGTGCACCCGCCGGCTGACCAGTGCTCGATGTGGTGGGCATCGGTCCACCCGGCGGGCCGCCCGCAGCCGGGGAACGCGCACCCACAGTCGCGTGCCAGCAACGCTTTACGGATTGCCGGGGTGACCGTGCGATGCTCTCGGCCGACATCAAGCGGTACCCGCTCACCGTTCAAGATCATCGACGTCAACGTCGCATCGCAAGCCAGCATCCGCGCCGCTTGGCCACTGACCGGACCCATCCACTGCAACCGGAACGCGGGCCGAAACCCCTTGTCGTCGAGGAACCGGGTGTACTCGTCGGCCGGCGCGGCCGGATCAGGTGGAGCTGCGCCTTCCCCGGCCAACTCGCGGGCATCCACGGTCATCGTCAGATGGGGACGCACACCACCGACCGTGGGCCGATCTTCGGCCTGCAGGTAGGCGTCGATCAACCGCTCGAGCCCCTCCGCCATTCGTTGCGCCGTCGACCGCTGGTCAGGTGTGCCATCCTCGCCCGGAATCGGCCGCGTCAGTGGATCGAGGCCCGTCAAGAGCTTCTCGCCGAGAATCGCATCGACATCGAACCGGCCGCGCATCCGCCCATCGGTACTTGGGGCCAGCGTCAGAGTGTTCAAATCGGTGTTCTCCGCCACCGGCACGCCACCGGAGTCAACAGCCAGGGCGAACGCGTCTCCCCGGGCTCGTTCCCCGATCTCGGCAGGCGTGGCACCTGACCATGCCTGCCCCAACAAACGATTCACGCATGCTTCACGCGCCGGGCCAGGTAACTGCGCCACAGCACGTTCCACATGTGCGATGCCCCGCACGATTGCATCGACATGCTCGCCTGAGAAGTCACCGTCCGCAGCATGATCGGCCACCCGGGGTAACGACACCAATGCCCGGCCGACCCGCACCATCCGGTGGGCGCACCCCGGCGCCAGCCCGCCGGCCATCAACAACGACGCGGTAGAAGACTCACCAGATCTCTTGGCCACGCCCCGCCGGTCCAGTGCGCCCACCCACACTGACAAGACGTGATCAACAAGATGGCGAATCTTGATCAACGCCACCACCTGTTCGGCCAACTCATCATCGGCCTCAGGTGGTGACCCCTGCGCGACCACAGCCAGCGCTGTGCGGATTCCCCCGATATCCATGACATGACGATAGAACAAACCGCAGGTTCGCACAAGTGTTCGAGTGAAGTTATTTCGTTGCAACCCAGCGTCTTTGGGGCGAACAGCACCTCCGAACCGTCCAGTCTAACGACCGGGTCTGACACCGCGCCGGGGCAAGCGGTGCCTGACCGTGCTGCATCAACGCATCAACGCATCCAGGCGTCGAGGGCCTCGCCACTTGTGGTCGGATAGCCGTTGCGGGCTCCTCTGCACCTCATCGGTCGGGCGGATCGATTGCCCGGTGACCCTCTCAAATCGTGCCCATACGGCCCGCGCCGGCCAACCGCTTGGCCGGAAGAGATTGGCAGAAGCGACATTCGAGCCAGGCAGCCATCGTCCACCCTGCTACCCGGTTGCTGAAGAACCTGGTTTGTCGGTGCTGTGTTGCATCATGTCGACACGCGAGTGCAGAAGGAAGGTGACGTCATGACGATTGTGGTGACAACCCCAACCGGTCGGGTTGGGTCGCGAGTGACGCAACTGCTCGTCCAGGCTGGAGTACGTCCGAGATTGCTTGTGCGTGATGCCGCGAAAGTTCCAGCCGCAGTACGTACAAAGGCGGACGTCGTTGAGGTGGACCTCGGCGATGCCCCCGGGGTCGCGCGGGCGTGCTCGGGGGCGCGGGCACTGTACTGGGTCGATCCGCCCACCGACGATGATGACCCAATTGTGGGATATGACCGCATGGGTACCAGCGCCGCCCGCGCCATCGTGGAATGCGGCATCGAGCGCGTGGTGTTCCAGAGCAGTGTCGGCGCAGAGGCAAGGCATGGTTTCGGTGAGATCGACGGGCTGGGGAAGACCGAGGACCGCCTCGACAGCACCGGTGCTGCCGTCACTCACTTGCGATGTGGGTATTTCTTCACGAACTTGTTGATGGACCTGGAGAGCCTCCGGAATGGGATTCTGGCCACCACGCTGCCTCTCGACCAACGGATTTCGTTTGTCGACCCCCGCGACGTCGGCGATGTGGCTGTCGCTCGACTCCTGTCAGACGATTGGACGGGACGCCACACGCAAGGAGTTCTGGGTCCGGCCGACTTGTCGTTCGGCGAGGTCGCGGAGATTCTTTCCGCCGCGTCGGGCCGCGAGATCGTTGCCCAGCAGGTATCGGATGATGTTGTGGCACAGCAACTCGCGGGATTCGGGATGACGCCCGCCCAGGTGGACGGGGTTGTCGGCATGTTGCGTGGCTTCCGCGGCGACTTCTCGCCCGAGAACCCTCGCGACGTCATCAGTACCACTCCGAGCACGCTGGAGTCGTGGGCATATTCAGTACTGCGGCCGGCTTTGATCGCGGTGGACGGGTGATGGGTCAGTCCGCCTCGGCCGCGGCGAACTTGTCCACGAAGTCGTCGGCGGGCGGAATGGGGGTGATGACATCGATCAATACGCCGTCCGGCCCGTCGAGAATGAGGAGGTTATCCGCATGCCCGATGAACTGAGGTCTCGGCCGACTTCGGCCCCGATCCCCGGCCGGCCTTAGGATGGGCGACATGGTGATGGCTGACCGGCCCGAGGTTCAGACGGCGTCCATGCCGGTTACGGCTCTGACTGTCGTCGGGCTGGCGGAGAGCTTGCTGAATGGCCTTGCCAGAGTGCCCTTTCGACGCCCGTGGCAGGGTCCCGGCGGCCTGCTGGACAACCTGGGGCAGTCGGTCACCCGGCAGGTCGTCCGATCTTTCATGGGTTACTCGATGGGGCTGCCCATCGAGGAGTTCAGGTCGATGGAGAAGATCCTCGACGACATCTGCCGCGTCGTCATGCCTCCGTTCATCGAACTCACCGACAGCGTCGAGATCACACATGACACGATCGGCGGGGTCGACGGCATCTGGTGTCGTGCGAAGGCCAGTTCGGATGCCTACGTGGACAATTGCGACGACAAGCAGACGATCGGCGCCACGATCCTCTACCTGCACGGCGGTGGATACATCGGCACGTCCCCGATCATGTACGCAGCATTCGCCGCATCGCTGGTGAAGATCACTGGTTATGAGGTGTTCATCGCCGACTACCGGATGGCACCGGAGTTCCCTTTCCCCGCCGGTGTGCACGACGCGGCAGACGTCTTCCAAGGTCTCCTCGACCGCGGAGTCGATCCGGAGCACCTCGTGGTCGCCGGTGACTCCGGCGGCGGCGGCCTCGCGACATCCCTGATCTCGTATCTACATTCCCGATCACTGCCCGTTCCGGCCGCATTGGCCCTGTTCTCCCCGGAAATCGATCTCGAGCTCGATCATCCGTCGATCACCGACAACGCCCAGTACGACATCCTGCCCTGGAACATTCCGGTCACCCCGTACCTGCAGGGCGTCCAGCCGAACGACGAGCGTGTGTCCGCGGTGTACGCCATGGCAGATCCGGAGTGGTTTCCACCGACCTTCGTGTGCTGGGGCGGCGACGAGATGTTTCGCGACGGGATCAGGAAGTTCGCCGACGGCTTGGACAAAGCCGGGGTCAAGGTGCACGCGATGGAAGAGCGCGGCATGTTCCATGTGTTCCCGATCCTCATGCCGTGGGCCGAGGCATCCAAGCGCGTGTTCATCGCACTCCACGACCTGGCCGGACGGCACGTCACCCCCGACCACGACGCCGAACAGACCCACTGACGCCGAACAGACCCACTGAGGCGGCCGGGTGGTCAGTCGGGCGCGACCACACCGTCGACGTACACCCAGCGACCTTCGTGCCTCTCGAACCGGCTCCGTTCGTGCAACGTCCCCGCTCCCGAACCTTTGACCCGGTAGAACGCGGTGAACTCCACCTCGCCGACGGAATCGAAGAGCGACCCGCGCACCGTGGACTCGATGTCGAGTCGGTACCACCGCATCGACGCGTCGAGGTCCACCACGTCGGGCCGGGTACGGGGATGCCAGCTGTACAACAGGTAGTCCGCGTCACCCATGGCGAACGCACTGAACCGAGAACGCATCAGTGCCTCGGCGGTCGGCGCACTACGGACCCGGGACACCACAGGCCCGCAGCAGTCGTCCCAGACCAGTCCACTGGCACACGGACAACGCCTGGGGCCGGATGGAGGACGGGTCACCGCACCATCACATCATTGTCGCGGGTGAACCCATGCCGTGAATACAGCGGTATCGACAGCTCGGTGGGCGAGAGAATCACTTTGCGGTATCCGCGATGCTCTGCAGTGCGGAGAACACAGTTGATGAGTTGGGCGCCGATTCCGGCGCCTCGGTACTCGGACCGCACATAGAGGTGGCCGAGATAGCCCCAGCTGCCGGCGGCGCCGGTCCTGGGGCTCGGCATACGCGTGTATTCGGTCAGGCACACCATTCCGACGGCGTGGTCCGGTGTGTGCGCAACCCAGACCGTGCGTTGGGGGTCGTCGGTCCACGACCCGACGGCCGCGGTGAAACTGCGGTCACCACGCCACGGGCCGATGGCATCATCAGATTCCCGTGCCCACGACCATCTGAGCTCGGCTACAGCGGATGTCGCAGGGCTGTCAGTTATCAGCATCGACAAGCTCATTGACCCCCAGAAGGCAATCATGCCCCGCTCTGTACAGAGCGGGGCATGATGCAAACCGTTCGATCCGGCCCTGACGGGCAGATGCCGCGGACGCGGATCGGGGCAAGCGTCGGTTCGAGAACCGAATCAGCCTGCGAGGCCGCCGAGGAATTCAGCGTTGTCGATGAGGAACTGGAAGACGTCAAGCAATGCAAGTTCGAAAGTCGAGGTCATGACTTTCCTTTCGTGTTCGGTTGGACCGCGGACGGGTTGACCACGGTCGGATTACACCGCTGCAGTTCTAGAGTGTGAACCCGGATGACATTGTGGCAGCTTCTGCGAGCCACCGCACGACGAGGGCTGCCATAGGTCGTCGGCGGGCTTGGATGTCCATAAGGATTCAATAACATTCTGCGGCAACATAAGTCGCGCCGTCTAGTGCCCGTGGTAATGCGGAAGTCGTCTGTTTGTCCCTTGTCGGCGGCCCGCGGGTCACCTGTTGTGCACAATTTTTTAACCTACTGTTATTGATCGTGAACCGAGCTAAAGGCCTCTGACCTGGCGTTCGAGGCGTATCGCCCGGCGGGCCGTCAGAGTGATGGCGGCGAAGCCCAGCACGCTCGTGGCGCCGACGACGACCCCGAAGGCCGATGGCGAGAAGACGGGGAACGGCACGCCCGACACTGCGATCGCGATGCCGGCCAGAGGTGGGAAGGCGATCACCGTGCCCGCGAATGCCGCGACCGCCACCGCGATCAGGGACTCGAGACGGATCATGCCGGGTACCTGCCGTGGACCCGCACCGAGCAGTTGCAGCAATGCGAACTCGCGACGCCGCGCCGAGGTCATCAGCACCAGGGTGTTGACCACCGCGATGCCGAGGAAACCCAGCAGCACCGCGAGCGCCACGACGTTCACCGAGTCCTGCGCCCGCTGGTCCTGCCGAATGGCCCCGGCGAATCCGTCGCTCCTCATCACGGTCATGCCACCAGTGGCTACGATGGCCCGCTGCGCCTCGTCGACCCGTCCCGGTGCCGCCGACACCAACACCTGGTCGACCAGCCCGGTCGTCGTGTGCTCTCGTACCTGCGCTGCCGGGAGGGTCACATCGCCGAAGCCGAGACCTCGGTCGTAGGTTGCGACAACCCGTGGCGTGATCACAGCGCCATCTCCCATCCGCAGCGTCACGGTGTCTCCGACATCCGCGCTCATCGCCGACGACGCGTCGCGGCTGAGCGCCACCGCGCCGTCGGTCAGCTGCTGAAGGTCGCCCTCCCGGACATCAAGATCCATCGTGGCAGTGGCGCTCGCGGCGTCGATGCCTTGCACGGGATACGCCTCGGTGGTCGGGGCCTCGGAACTGTCCGTCGTGAACAGGGCCTTGGTGCGGGTGACCGGGTTGACCGCCCGCACCGCGTCCATCGACGCGATCGTCCCGGCGAGTTGGGGGTTGATGCCGCCGGGACCGGTCACAACCAGATCGGCCGTGGTGCCGCGCTCGGATTGGCGTTCGGCTGCTGCGGCCACCGTGCTCTGGCTGAACAGTTGTACCGCCCCGATCGCGATCGCCAAGGCCAGCGGTGTGATCGCCGCGGCAAGCCGACGTCCGTGGGCGTTGAGGTTGGCGGCCGCCAACACCGGCCCGGCCGAACCGGTGCGCAGCATCGGGCCGGATACCACGCGCATGGCGCCCGAGACGAGGGCCGGACCCAGAAGGGCGAGAGCGATGACGAGGAGAACCGCAGACCCCCCGGCACCGGCCATCGCCGCAGGTCCGGGGATGAAGGCAGGGAGGGTTGCGACCACCAGCCCGCTCACCCCGACCGCCAGTCCGAGGACCACGCGGGTCCGGCTCAGCTTCTCCGGCTCGACCGCTGACTCGCGCAGCGCATCGATGGGGTCGAGGCGAGCCGGTCGTCGAGCGGCGACCGCCGCAGCGAGCCGGGCGGTCGCCACCGCCGCGGCGACTGCGACAAGAGCCGGGACCGGTCCGTACGCAAGCGAGAAGTCCGGCGGCACGATGCCGGCGTCGGCGAATCGGCCCCGCAGGACACCGGCCAGCAGATAGCCGGGTGCCACTCCCAGAAGTGCCGCCACACAGGCGATGGCCCACGTCTCGGCGCCGATCAGTTTGTGTATCTGACGCGGTGTGGCGCCGGTCGCCCGCAGCAGCGCAAAGTCGTGGCGGCGCTGCTGGACCGACAACGACAGCGTGCTCGACACGACGAACACAGCGATCATCAAGGCCACCCCGGCAAGTGCCGAGCTGAGCGCCACCAGCTCGCCGCGCGCCGCGCCGATGTCGACGTACTCGGCGTCCGCACGTGTCCGACCGGTGTAGGTGGCCACCTCCACTCCGGGCAGGTGATCACGAACTCGGGAGGCGAGCGTCTCGGCGTCCACCCCGTCCTGTCCGATCAGACCGATCGTCGCCACCGTGCCGGTATGCGGCCAGAGTTGCTGCATCCGAACGTCGTCCAGGAACACGGTCGCCGGGCGGCCACCGGGCTCGGATGTGGATGTGCCGGCCACACCGACAACGGTGTACGCGTGGGCGATTCCGCCATGACGCAGCGTCACCTCCTGGCCCAGGTCAGCTGGGCCCGTCATCACCACCTCGTCCGGTCCGGCCGGTGGGTGGCCGGCCGTGATGCTGTACGGCGCGAGGACCGCCGACGACCATCCGTGCGCATCGAACGCCCGCCCGCTGTCGTCGGTGAGGGGAGCGCTGATGTCGCCGACCGCCGACCGGATGCCGGGTAGCGCCGAGAGCTCGGCGACCGTCGACTCGGGAAGCCGCGCGCGTTCGATGTAGGGCTGGTCGACGTCCTCGGTGATGTCGAGCGATTGCGGAGCCCCGACCACCACGTCGGCGCCGGAAAGTCGGTGCGGTGTGACGCCTCCGCGAATCCCGGACTCGAACATCACTCCGAGTGCGCACACCAAGAGGGCGGCGGAGAAGACCGTGACGAATACGGCCGTGAAGCTGTTGCGATGTTCTCTCAGGTTCGCGGCAGCGATGCTGCCCATGCGTGAACGTTGCATGGTCACCACTGCCCGAGGTCGGTGAGCGACCGAGCGATGGCCTCGGCGGTCGGTCCTTCGAGGTGGCCGGCCAGGCGGCCGTCGGCGAGGAACAAGACGCGGTCGGCTTGCGCCGCGGCGATCGGATCGTGGGTGACCATGACCACCGTCTGTCCCAGATCGGTAGACGCACCGCGCAGGAGTCCGAGGATCTGATGACCGGTCCGGCTGTCGAGCGCCCCGGTGGGTTCGTCGGCGAAGATGACGCGCGGTCGGGTGATGAGCGCACGCGCGATGGCGACCCGCTGTTGCTGCCCGCCGGAGAGTTCGGCGGGACGACGTCGGCTCATCTTCGCGAGCCCCACCGACGCCAGCGCGTTCTCCACACGCGCGCGATCGGCGGTTCGGCCGGCCAGCAGGAGCGGCAATGTGACGTTCTGCTCCACGGTCAGCGACGACAGCAGGTTGTAGGCCTGGAACACGAAGCCGATGTGGTCGCGTCGGAAGGTGGTGCGCGCCTTCTGCTTGAGGGCGCTGATCTCGGTGTCTCCCAGCCAGATCGAGCCACTGGTGGGTTGGTCGAGTCCGGCAGCACAGTGCAGGAACGTGCTCTTGCCCGAGCCGGACGGGCCCATGATCGCGGTGAATCCCTGCGGCGGCAACGTGAGACTGACGGAGTCCAGTGCGGTGATCTGGCCACGGCCTGATGAATAGGATTTGGTGACGGTGTCCAGGCGCAGCGCGGGTGTCGGCGACAAGGATCTCAGGGGTTGAACGGGTGCTGTTGCAGTCATGTCAGCAACGCTATGAACCGGCGAGCCGCCGGACCATCCCGCTGGCCACCCAACCAATGGTGTAGCCCGCTATACCGTTTTCGCGCGGTGGTTACGGCATCCTGGAGCGATGAGTCGAAGCGAACAGGCCGCGAAGTGGTGGCGGGCATGTCGTTTCTTGATGGTCGAAGGCGCCGCGGCGCTGGTGTCGTTGGTGTTCGTGTTCGGCGCGCTGATCATCGCGCCGTTGCTGATCCTCTTCGTCGGATGGCTGCTGGTGCCCGGTTACGTGCGGGTGCTGCGTTTCTGGGCGGGCGAGGCGCGTCGTCGCACCGGGCGCTACACCGACGTTGTGATTCCTGAGCGATACCCTCCGATGGAGGATCGCCTGGGATTCAGCGATCTACGAACCATGTTGTGGTCATCGCCGTTTCGCCGCGACCTGGCATGGGTCACCGGCCACGCATTCGCTGCACTCGTCGCAGGGTTCGTTGCCGTGGTCCTGCCGCTGGCGGCCATCAACTCGATGTTGATACCGGCGTACTGGTGGGCGATGCCCGCCGACGAGCCGGTGGGGAACATCTATCTGGTCACGTCGTGGCCCCTGGCCGCCACCATGCCGTTCATCGCGCTCGCCTACGCGGTGATCGCCTGGTGGCTGATCCCTGCGCTGGCACGTGCAATCGCGGGCATGGCCACCAAACTCCTTGCACCCAGGCGTGAAACCGAACTGACGCAACGGGTTACGGCACTGACCGAAAGTCGGGCCGCGGCGCTCGATGCACACGCCGCCGAATTGCGGCGCATCGAACGCGATCTGCACGACGGTGCCCAGAATCGGTTGGTCGCGGTGGTGATGATGCTCGGTCTGGCCGAACGTTCGCTGCGTGTCGACCCCGAACAAGCTCTGCCGCAACTGCTTCGGGCACAAGACGCGGCGTCCGATGCTCTGTCGGAACTGCGTACCCTGGTGCACGACATCTATCCGCCGATCCTCGATGAGCTCGGCCTCGAAGGGGCAGTCGCAGCTCTGGCCGGACGCTCCTCGATCACCTGCGTCCTGGATGTGCGGAACCTGCTGCGTGCACCAGCCGCTGTGGAAGCTGCCGCCTACTTCGTGGTGGCCGAAGCGCTGACCAATGTGGCCAAGCACAGCGGCGCCGAGACCGTGCACCTGACCATCAGCACCCGCGGCGACGACAACGGGAACACGATGGTCATCTCTGTTGTCGACGACGGCCGCGGCGGGGCCGAGGAGACCGCGGGTAGTGGACTGTCGGGAATTCGCCGCCGGGTGGCAGCATTCGAGGGAACGATGACGTTGAACAGCCCCGCAGGCGGGCCGACAGAACTCGAAGTGGAGCTGCCATGCGGATTTTGATCGCCGAGGACGACTCCCTGCTACGGGAGGGGCTCGCGCTGCTGCTGCGTAGCGTCGGGATCGAGGTGACCGCTGCGGTCGCAGATGCCGAGCAGTTCCTCGAGTCGTTTGACGCGGACCCGCCCGACGGCGCAGTGCTCGACGTCCGCATGCCGCCGACGTTCACCAACGAGGGATTGAAGGCGGCCATCGAGGCGCGTCGCCGGGTGCACAACTTTCCCGTGCTGGTCCTGTCCGCCTACGTCGAGGACAGATACGCCGGTGAACTGCTGGCGGGCAGTGCGTCGGGGGTGGGCTACCTGCTCAAGGAGCGGGTCGGCAAAGTCGAAGAGTTCGTTGACGCGCTCGAACGCGTGGTCGCCGGCGGGACGGTGATGGACCCGGAAGTGGTGTCGCAGTTGATGAGCCGTCGCCGAGCCGACGACCCGATCCGATCGCTCACACCTCGCGAATCGGAGGTGTTGCGGTTGATGGCCGAAGGCCTCGGAAACGCTGACATCGCCCGCAAGCTGGTGGTCAGCGACACCGCGGTGAGCAAACACATCGGCAACATCTTCGCCAAGCTCGGACTGACCACATCGGATACCGGGCATCGGCGAGTGCTCGCGGTGCTGGCTCACCTGCGGTCATAGAGACGTTGACCGGACCATCGGTCGATAAGTTAGGGTGTCCATACTTAACTGACGCTCAAGAAGGTGGCTGTGGGATGTATGTGATGAATCGTCGGCAGATGTTGACGTTGACCTTGACCGCGGCGGCCGGCGTTGTGGTGGCCGGATGTTCGTCGAGCAGCGACCCAACCGATTCGGACGTCGCCGTGTCTGCAGAGCCCGGCGCATTTCCGGTGACGATCGATCACGTCCACGGCGCGACGACCATCGAACAAGCACCCAAACGCATCGCTGTGGTGGGAATCGGCGACGCGGACGTGCTCTTGTCGCTGGGTGTCATTCCTGTGTTGGTCCCGGTGTGGACCGGATCAACCGATGACGGAATCGGGCGGTGGGCCGAGCCTCGCGTGGCCGGCGCAGATCCCGAAGCGTTGGAGAACGCGACCTCTGATTTCAGTATCTCCGCAGTGGCAGCTGCGCAACCCGATCTCATTGTGGCAGTGAACAATGCGATCGACGCATCGACCTACGGGCAGTTGTCCGGTATAGCTCCGACGGTGTTGCACGCCGCGGGTCAGACAGATTGGGTGCTTCCCTGGCAGGACGTGACCAACCGGATCGGCGCCGCGGTCGGGCTGCCCGAGGCTGCCGCGCAGGCTGTCGAGGACACCGAGAACCTCATCGTCGAACGACGCGAACAGAATCCGCAGTTCGTCGGCCGCACCGCCACTGTGGTCGCTCGGTGGGCTGACGGCAATCTCCGTGCGTACAGCCCTTCGTCCGCGCGTGCCCAGTTGTTGACGGGATTGGGGTTTGTGCCTCCCGTCGGGATCGCCGACAAGTTCGGTGACAAACTCTACGTCGACATCTCGGCGGAGAACGTCTCGTTGCTCGAGTGCGACCTGCTGTTGTTCGACAACTGGGAACGGGCGAGAGTTCAGATGGAGGCATCGCCGCTGTTCATGGGACTGGATGTGGTGCGCTCGGGAGGGCTCGTCAAGCTGGATCCGATTGTCTCCGATGCGGTGTCGATGCCCAATCCGCTGACCATCCCGTTTGTTCTCGATGCGTTCGTCGACCAGATCAACGAGGCACCGATCTGGACCTAGACGGCAACCGCTGCTGGGCCGGCGTCAGGGTGGCGCCGGTACCACAGCATGAGGCCACCGACAGCGCCGGTCACCGCCGCTGTCACGGCGCACCACACCAGCGCCGTCGCGAGGTTGGCATCAGATGTCAGGTCGTACAGGCCTCCGACTCCGACGGAGGCGATCAGGCATCCGAGTCCGGCGATGCTGTTGAGCATTCCGAAGTGCGCGCCCAGATTGTGCTCGCCCGCAAGGGCTGCGACGGTGTCGCGCATCGGGGGCACCATCAGCATCTGGCCGATGTGGAGCAGTGCAACCCATCCGGCGACAGCGGCGTATTGCCATGCTGTCTTGTGGGTGAGCCCGTCTGCGGCGGCAGGCACGAGGAATGACACTGCCATCACGGCGAGACCGCCGACCACCGACCGGGGATGGCCGAGGCGATGAACGAGCCGGACCACCGGTCGTTGCCAGACGATGACCATCAACGCTGCCGCGGCATAGAACCAGCCCAATGCGCTCTGGTTGCCGGCGATGCTCTCGAGTTCAGCGGGCAGCATCAGATACAACAAGCTGTACGCCGACAGCTGCGCCGCGCACAGTGCGGCGTAGGCAAGAAAAACCCTGTGCGACAACACCGACCGCCACACCGCCCAGATCCGGGGGTCGGCTGGGGCGACCGATCCCGGCTGCATTGCCGACGTTGTCACAGTCGCAGGAAACCACCGAAAGAAGGCAATCCACAACCCGGCGAAGAGCGCCGCGGCCGAGCAGGTGGTCCACGCGAATGGAACGCCGAGCAAAGCTGCGCCCAGGAGTGGCCCGAGAACAGTTCCGGTGCGGCTGCACATCTGCTCGAGGCCGAACAGCTCGGTGCGGCGCATGATGTTCTGCCGCTCCAGCAGCGCACCATAGCTGGCATTTGCCGCTTCGACCGCAGGCGCGAACAGGGCGGCCGCCAACCCGATGAGCAGCACGCCGATAACAACTCCGACAAGGGATTCGGCGAAACCGACGGCGATGAACCCGACGATTCGCACGGCGATTCCGATGAGGACGATCCGCCTGACACCGAACCGGTCGGCAAGGCTGCCACCGACGAAGAACATTCCCTGCTGAGAAGCCATGCGCAGACCGAGAATCAGCCCGACGATCCATGCCGCAAAGCCGAGACCCTCGGAAAGGTGAACGGCGAGAAAGGGCACCACGAGATAGAAGCCGATGTTGAACAGCACCATCGATGCCAGCATCAAACGCACGGGAGCGGGCAACGCGGCCACCCGTCGCAGGCCCGCCGGCACACCGATCACCAAAGCACCTGCATCTCGCTCTCGATGTCACCCAATCCAGAGGCGCCCAGGCGGTACGCCGCGATCTATTCTCCCAATGTGCTCTTGAGCTTGTGCACCAGGGCCGGTTCGCGGCGCTCGGACAGCGGTGCCATACGGTCGGGAATCAGGCCGGCAACGGGTGGATGCCAATCCTGCGTTCGTCTGAGTTGCGCCCGTAGCGCCGACGGTGGCGTGTTCTGCAGCAGTAGGTTTCGAACGGCCGTGAGGCCACGGCCGCGGACGTGCGCGAGTGTCCCGAGTCGGCGGGACTGTCTGGCGAGAGTCTGGGTCCGTGGCCGGCGTGCCTCGTCGTAGCTGTCCAGAATCGAATTGATGGTGCGCTCATCGGGATTGGCGGCCGCGGCAATGGGGGACAGGAGTGCAGCGAGCGTTGCGGCGTCTTCCATCGCCTGGCCGCCTCCCTGGCCGAGATTGGGTGTCATGGCGTGCGCGGCATCACCCAGCAGGACGCAGCGGCCATGTCGGTACGACGGAAGGTCGCCGGCGAGTTCGTCGATGGGGAGAAACGAGATGGTTTCGGGATCGGTGGTGTCTATCAGCTCGGGAACGGGGGAGTGCCAGGTGCCGAACAGTCGCTTCAGTTCGGCGTACTCGTCCGATGCAGACTGCGATCGTCGCCGCGGCATGGTCGCGACACCGAACCAGTAGACGCGTCCGTCGGCCAACGGCGCGATTCCGAAACGCGTTTGCTCTCCCCAGGTTTCGCCTGCTTCGCCCCGCAAGTCGACCGGCGCGGACGTGACACCGCGCCAAGCGCTGTATCCGGCGTAGCGGACGCCGGGGTCTTCGGCCCAACGAGCACGGACGTTGCTGAAGAGCCCATCGGCCACCACCACCAGGTCGAAGTGGTGTTCGCTCGACGAACCGGGCGCCTCGCGTACGAGTACGGTTCCATCTGATCGCACACTGATGACCTCCGTCGAACACCGGATAGTTCCAGGCTGCGAACGGGCAAGCACCATGGTGTGCAGATCGGTGCGATGCACGATCCGCAAGTCGGTGACGGCATCAGGCGGGACGGTGGCCAACCAACGCCCATCGGGTCGTCGTTGCCCGCTGCGATAGGTCGCAGCATTCGGCGACGTGATCACCTCGAATTGCTGTCGGAGGCCCAGAGATTCGAGTGCCCGAAGTCCGTTGCCGAAGACCGACAGTCCCGACCCGCCTGCGCGAACCTGGTCCGAGCGTTCGAATACGGTGACGTCGGCACCGTAGCGCTGTAGTCCGACGGACACGCACAATCCGCCGATGCCGGCGCCCACCACTGCGACCTTCATGATTCCTCCTACTACACGTGTAGTGCGCCTGTTTGCTCAACTCTACAGATGTAGAGGACCGATGCAACAGCTGTAGAGTCATCGCATGACATCGGAAAAGGGCGGCCAATCGCGGGTTGGTGTCATCGCCGATACGGCCATCAGCGTGATCGCGGCCCAGGGACTGCGCGGGCTGACCCATCGCGCAGTCGACTCGACCGCAGGAATACCCCAGGGGTCCACGTCGTACTACGCGCCGACGCGGCAGGCGCTTCTCGGCCTCGCGGCGAGTCGGCTGGCGCAGCGCAGCGGGGCAGACACCGGCAGCAGTCTGCACGGCCTCGAGACCTCGGTACCGGATGGCGCTGGTGACCGGATCGGCGCGCTCACCGCCGCGGCCACCCAATTGATGGACTCACTCGTCGGCCGACCGGTGGACATGCGCGCACGCTATGCGCTGCTGATCGAGTTACCGGTGGACGACGAACTACACCGCGCACTGTCAAGTGAGTCCGCTGTGCAGGCGGGCGCCGCGGCCGCCATCGAACTGGTTCTGTCCCGCTTCGGTGTGAGCGACCCCGGGGAACGTGCACGCGAACTCATGCGGCTCATCGACTCCCTCGTCTTCACCCAGATCGCGACCCCGTCTCCGGACGCTCGACGAGAAGCGGTCGGGGTGCTGGCTGCGTATCTACGCGGAATCATGTGACGATGTTGTCGTAGGCCAGTCGGCAAAGTCTGGTTGACGACGGCGCGCGAAGATGCGGGATTGCCGCCGGCAGAATCGAATCGATCTAGCTGGCTGTGCAATTCTCCAGGTCTTGTTCGTTGATTCCATCCCTCGGCGACCGCCTACGCCCATTTCGACGGCGCGGCAATCGCGATGTGCATTTCCGGTAAGTCCTCTTGAGCCACCATGGCCGTGTGCAGCGGTGGCTGCACACGGCCATGGATCAGCTGGTCAATGCCCTGGGGCCAGACGCGGAAAACGGCCTAGGCATCACTGCCGGTGACAATGGTTTCCGCGAAATCCCACAGCGCATTGTCGATGGACTCGATGAAATAGAAGATTGCAGACAACATTTGGTCCTTCCCGACCCTGAATTGTTTTATCCCAGTGATGCAGTGAAACGAGATTGATATCTCTGTATCAGAGATATCACAATTGTGGTTGCGGTCACAAGGGTGCGCAATCTGCGACACAGAATTCTGACGGCAACAGGCGGATGCCGTGCGAACCCGGAGTGTCATGTCGTTCGGACGGATGCCGGGGTCCACATGCTGCGACGAGTCGGTTCCTACATGTCCAGGGGGTGTGCGGGCGCGGGTGAGACCATTGACAGAGAAATCCATCAAACAGAGGTGATGCGGTCATGAGTGGCCCAGAGCAAGAACACACTCCGCCGGGTGCGGTAGACGCCCGCTTCACCCTGGCTGCCGAGCGGACGATGCTGGCCTGGGTTCGGACGTCGCTCGGCCTGATCGCTGCCGGCGTGGCGGTGGTCAATGTTCTTCCGGGGTTTTCGTCGTCGGCGATCCGTGCGGCAATCGGAATCGGCCTGGTTGCGATGGGTTTGTTGTCAGCAGTTGTAGGTGGATTGCGTTGGCGAAAAACCCAGATCGCGCTTCGTGATGGAGGTCCGATGCCGGGGCCGGCTCCGATCTGGATGATCATTTGCCTGCTGGTGATCCTGTCCATCACCGTGCTGGTTGCGGTAGTCGCCGATCCGTGAGCCACGTGGACCTGTCCGCGAACGACCCGTCACGACGGTGTCATCGTCCGTTCTCGACCGCGCCGCTACATGAGTTCAAGCCTTTTTCGGACCGTATACGGTGTTCCAATCGTCCTTGATGCTGACAATGGTCCATCCGAGTTGTTCGCCGCGGGTGACCGATTTCTCGGCGTTCGAGAAGTAGGCGAACTCGCGCTTGTCGTCGTCATGGATGACCAGCAAGGCGAATCTGGCGGCCTCCAGCATCTCTATGTCCACGTCGGCGTTCCCGGCGGCGAAAACGGGGAGACGCCCGGTCTGGGCGAAGATGTGTTCCGGCTTCCCCGGGCCGATATCGAGACCGCCGAGACTGTGTTCGGTACGGAGGATCGCGCCGTCCGTGTACCGGTAGTCAGCGGCCGTGCCGATGACGTTCTCCTTGTAGATGCCCCATGTTTCCTCAGCGAAGACACGCATGAAGTCGCGTCCGCCACCCGAACAGACGAATATGCGAAAGTCGTTGGCTCTCAGATAATCGAAAAGCTCGAGCATCGGTGCGTAGATCAATTCCACGTATGGCACCCCGAACTCGGGCTGCTTCGCCGTTTTGAGCCAAGCGCGGACTTGTGCGTCGAATTCCTCTGGGCTGGTCCCGGCCCACGACCTTGCGAACGCTGCGCCCAGTGTCTCGATCACCTCGGGATCCTGTGCGCCGACACGAGCGAAGAAGGCGGTGTCGTTCTCGACAAGCGCTTTGTACGGTTGCCTCGTGGCGAGCGAATGGTCTGCCGCAACCTCTTCGCTCCATATCCGGAAGACAAAATCGAATTGTGGTGGTAACGGTTGTTCGGACCAAAGGGTGCCGTCGTTGTCGAACGCGGCTATCCGGTCTCGCTCGGGAACAAAATTCCCTCCCGGAGTTACTGCTGCAGTCACGAAATCGATGATCGCTCGCTTGGCCGCTCCATCGTTCCAGCTCTGCAAGATCGTCTCGGTCATGTCGACTCGGAATCTCTTCTCTGCGCTCGCGTCTCAGATAGCCGAATCAGTGGCAGCGGGACGAGTCGGCGCATCTTGGTGTGAGCCTGAAGAATGAGGGTCAAATGCCCGGCGGCGTTCGATGGCACCGTTGACGACCCCCGCTGGGTCGGCGGGTGGCGGTTGGCTTCGAACAACGGGGTGTCCGATGACCGCGCGACGGTGGATCCGCCCAGGGCGGGGGGCCATGTCATCTCTCCCCGGGAGGATCTGCGTTGAGAGTGGCAATGATGGCAGGGGCGGAAATCCGGCCTTGGGCGACAATTTGCGCGCCTATCTCGCATGTGGTGTCAGAAACGGGGACAACGGCGGTGTGTTCCCAGACGATGACCCCGGCGGTGGCCCCGGGCCTGACCGCCATTGCCAGATTTGTGATGTCGTCGAAAGCCAGTATCTCGGCCAGCGTGCGGTTGACGGGTGTGAGCTCAGGCTGATCGAGCTCCTCGAACTCGATCACGTCGATCTCGCCGGCCACAGATTTGACGATGACAAGCAGATCCAACACTCGAACGACATCCCGTCTGATTAACTCGGCTATGGAAGACGCCAGGGCGGAATCGAATTCGTGGCGGTCATCTGAGAATTCGACTACCAGGTAGTCGACAGGACCCAGCTCGGATTGGTGTTGCAAATCTCCCGACCTCCTTGACTGGGGCCCGAATTCGTCAACGTGAGTAACGATTCCTAAAGGCTTTCAACAGATACTCGCGAAGCGGTTTAGCGGTGTCGTCACCCAAAGTGGATGAACAGTCGACACCCCGTTGCCGAATGTGCTGCACTAGCGGGTGGTGCAGAAAGGTCGCCGAGGAAAGGGTCGGGCGATGGCGAACGACTTCACGGGTGTTCTGACGCTGAAGACTTCTCAACCGGAATTGCCACCGCGGTTTCTTCAGCGGCCTCGTCTCGATTCACGGTTGTCGACCGGATCGACACGTGCGGTCACCCTGGTCTGTGCCGGCGCCGGATACGGGAAGACGTTGGCGGTCACAGCGTGGGTCCGAGGGGGACACCCACCTGGTCCGGTGGCGTGGTTGACGACCACGAAGTCATATACCGCACGGGGGTTCTGGACCGACGTGCTGGACTGTTTGCGTATCTCCGGCGTCCTCCCCGAAACGGGTCCGCTTTGGGAGATTGCGCCGGGCACGAAGTTCGGGGCTCCCGAACTGAACCGCATTCTCGAGGCTCTGACCCGGCTGCCGACGCCGGTCGTGCTTGTACTGGACGATTTTCATCATGTGACGGATGTCGAGGTACTCGACTTCATGAGTCGCGTTGTCGAGCAACAAATTCCGCAGCTGCACTTGGTCATCGTGACTCGAGCAGAACCGCGCCTTCGGCTGTCACGGTTACGACTTGCCAATCAGATCACCGAGATCAGCGCCGAGGACCTCGCATTCACGGTCGCCGAAGCGCGTGAGGTGTGCGCATTGAGCGGACATCCGTTGGCGGCACACGACCTGGTGCAGCTGCTGGATCGAACTCAGGGATGGCCGGCGGGAGTCCGTCTGGCACTTCTCAATCTGAGCGACCCAGGGACGAAGGTCGACACTGGGCTGGGGAGTTTCGGTGGCAACAACCACATGGTCGCGGAATATCTGCTCGAGGAGGTGTTGGATCAACTGCCCGCGGGTGATCGACGTTTTCTTCTTGCAACCAGTGTTGCGGACCAGCTGACCGCAGACCTGGCGCGGCATCTGACGGGGCGTTCCGACAGCCAACTGGTGTTGGAGACGCTGGTGGCGCGGAATGCGCTCACCGTGCGCCTGGCCGATCGTCCGAATTGGTTTCGTTACCACCCACTGCTGCTCGAACTGTTGCGCGACAGATTCGCAGCTGAGAACCCAGATGGCGCGATCGAGTTGAACAAATTGGCTGCTGAGTGGTTCACAACCGAGAACGAAATGACCGTCGCCATCCGGCACTACTCCCTCGCAGGCGACTGGGTGGCCGTCCTACGCGTACTCGGTGGCGCTGCGTTGCCGTTGATGCTGTCGCCGCAGGCGTCGTCGCTGACATCCGCATTGTCGTTGGCCGATGAAGAGGCAAAGCGGCGGCCATCGGTGCCCACGTTGCTTGCGGCGATGGTGTGCGCGTACCACGAACACGACTTCGATTCGATGTCGCAACACGCCGAGGGTGCCGCTCAGTTGCTCGATGAGGCCGAGGATCAGGAACCGGCTGCGGTGATACTGATCGCGATCGCCCGGATGGTCCATGCGAGAACATTCGCTCCCGTGAACATTGTGGAGGCGTCCAGTCATCTCATGGATCTTGCCGAAGGTATGCCGCGACAACATATCCCGTCTGCTCCGGGTTATGCACTCATTGCCTTCAACAACCGTGCCATCGGGATGGTGCTCGAGGGTCGCTTTGGCGAGGCGTGTGCGGATCTGGCAAGAGCCCGGTCAAAGGCGGAACGAGCAGGAATGGGGTTGATGGCAATGGCCGCCATGTCGTACCTGGCGCTCGCCCATGCCATGGTCGGCGATGTGCACAGTGCGCGCTCCCTCACGACGAGCATCACGGATTTGGCGGAACGACGGGGTTGGCTCAATGAACCGCAACTGCTTGCCGCGGTCGCGGCTGAGGCCCTGGTCAACATCCAGTTGAACGATCTCGACCATGCGCAGAACTGTATCGACTCGCCATTGTCGTCGGTTCCCCTGCCCAACACCGATATCGGTAGCCGAGTGATGATTCGAATCGCGGCGGTGGCCGTGGCGACTTCGCGGGGCGACTTCACCGAGGCGCACGGGAGGCTCAGGCGCCTGCTCGCCGAGCAGAACAGCATGGGGGCGCTGACGGACCTGCTCAGCCGATGGTCTCGGGTGGCGCACGCTGACGTTCTTCTTCTGACCGGGCAGCCGGAGGGCGTTCTCGCGATGATCGAAGATCCCGGCGACTCAGTCGATTTCGCGTCGGCGCTCGAACGCATCTCGCGTGCAAAAGCGCTTCTGGCACTGGCGGACCCAGATCGAGCGATCACAGCACTCGGTCCGGCGCACAGATTCGATGGCTACCGCGTTCAGGCAACCGAGGCCGCGATCCTCGAGTCGATTGCGAGGCTGCGGCTTCATCACGATGTCGCAGCCATTGCGCGGTTCGCAGACGCCTTGGCGTTGGCGGAACCGGCCGGCCTGATCGCGCCGTTCGTCAATGCCGGAACACAGATCGCAACTCAGCTGCACCGCCAAGAACATCTGGACAAGAACTACGGTGGCTTCCTTTCCGACATCGTCCTGAACCTGCAACCTCCGGTCGATCCCTCGCCGATGCAGCAGGCCGGTGTACCTGTGCTCACCGAACGTGAAATGGCCGTCCTTCAGTACCTACCCACCGTTCTGCGAGCATCAGACATCGCAGTTGACCTCTTCATATCGGTCAACACCGTGAAAACCCACATGCGCGGGATCTACAACAAACTGAGCGTCAACAATCGTCGCGAAGCGGTGGAGCGAGCCCGGCAACACCAACTGCTGTAGTAGCAATTTCGGCTGATGCGTATCTGCGGCGTGTCGATCGGCATCACAGTGTTCGCGGCCGACCAGACGGTAGATCGTTGGTGCGCGCCGGTGAATAGGGTCCCGTCAGTTGGTCGGTGTCTTCGCGGCATGCGGCGACTTCCACGGTGGTATCGCCCACCACCAGACGGATGACGGCCGGGTGTTCGCCGAGGCGCTTGACCTCGTTGATGCCGGCTGGTCGGCGTTCGACCATGTCATCGGTCGCTACGTGGACGGTCCTGACCAGCAATGGTGCTTTTGTCCACACGAGAACGTCGCGAACCCAATATCCATAACCGCGCCTCCATTTCGAGGTCATCCCGACGTGCTCACCAGCTTTGACCCGCACGGCGCCACGGAACGCGCCCTGTCGTCGCGTCAACCACCGTTTACGCGCTACCAGGGCGACGAGGAGTGCAACGAGAACCATGAGGTTGACGCCGAGCATGGCGAGAAGAGCGACCAGCACACCAGACCTCCACGACACGCGCCCCGCCATCAAATGGCGATTCCATGTCCGATCCAATTCGGAACCGGAGATCACCGCATCACCCAGGTCGGGTGAGGCGGCGCCTGGAACCCGGTGCCACCATGATCGAACTCGACTCCGGCCCGGGGCCGTCCGAATACAGAAAGCGCGGTCCAACTATGTGGGATTCATTCTGGGACTTCATCTGGTACACGATCGTGATCTTCGCTTTCGTGGCGTATCTGATGATCTTTTTCAACGTTCTGGTCGATCTGTTCCGTGACCACAAGACCTCCGGATGGGCCAAAGCGGCATGGATTCTGTTTTTGGTCGTGATCCCATATCTGGCGTTGTTCGTCTACCTGATAGTTCGCGGTAGCGGCATGGCCGAGCGTGCGGCGGCCTCGCAAGCGGCTGCGCAGCAACAGGCTGATTCCTACATCAGACAGGTCGCCGGGACGTCACCGGCGGACCAGATCGCAACTGCCAAAGGGCTCTTCGACAACGGGAGCATCGATCAATCTGAGTTCGATCAGTTGAAGAGCAAAGCGCTGAGCGCCTAGCGCGTCACGGCCGCCCTCGATTGACACGCACTCATCCGAAAAGGATGAGAGCTCCCAAAGGTGCTCTGAGCACACTCAGTTGACGGGTTCGCACTTTCATTGGAGGAATACGATGACATCGACCGATCGAAGGACCGCCGCCGATTACGAGCAGCACCCGGTGAGGCAAGGTCTGGCCGGAGGCACCACGTTCGCAGCTGCGATCCTGCTGTTCGTCGTCTCATTGTTGGCGGTGTTGCAGGGCATTTCGGCGCTGGCGAAAGACGACATCTTCATCGCAGGGCCTGAGTACACCTACAAGTTCGATCTCACCACCTGGGGCTGGATCGTCCTCATTCTGGGGATCATCGGCTTGGCGATCTCGGTCGGAATGATGACTGGCGCCACATGGGCGAGATTCGCGGCGGTTGTCATCGCGGGTCTGTCGATCGTCTCAAACTTCCTTTGGCTGCCCTACTACCCGTGGTGGTCCATTCTTGTCATCGCCCTGGACGTGGTGGTCATCTGGGCAGTGACCACCTGGCGGACCGATTAATCGAGACTCAGGAGGAGGATTCATGGTGACCGAACCACACGACGGCGATCTGGGGCCGATCGACTACCTGGTCGTCGAGTTCCCGGCAGACGCCAGACCCGACGGCACAGCATTCTCATTACTGTTGGATATGGTCGACCGCGGATTGATCCGGGTGATGGACCTGACCTTTGTCCGCAAGGAACTCGACGGTTCTGTGGTGGGTGTGTCGCTTGACGACTTCGATCTCGATGGCGCAGTCGACATCACGGTGTTCGCCGGCGCAGCATCCGGACTGATCGACGACGCCGATCTGACCGAGGCGGCCTCGATCCTGGATCCGGGCTGTTCGGGCGTGGTCCTGATCTACGAAAACCGATGGGCTGCACCGTTTGCGGCTGCGCTGCGCCGTGGCGGAGCGCAGCTCGTCGGCTCCGGTCGCATACCCACCCAGGCGATCCTGGCGTCTCTTGACGCGCTCGACGCCTGATTTTCCAGTTGGAAGGATCCAGACAAATGCCCGGACTTCTCCGCGGAGTCGCACGGACCGCAATCGTCGCCGGAACGGCGACATCGGTGTCGAACAGGGTGTCGCGCCGTCAAAGCCAGCGCTGGGCGGCACAAGAACAGCAACAAGCGCCTGCGCCACTCGCCAACCCAGCCCCGCAATATGCAACCCCTCCGCAGTACGCGCCGCCGTCAGCAGCGCCCTCTGCGCAGGGTGTCGACCGCATCGGGGCCTTGCGAGACCTCGGTGAACTGAGGGCTCAGGGCGTACTCACCGACGCCGAGTTCGAGGCCGAGAAGGCGAAGATCCTGGCTTCGTGAGGAGTCTGCTGCCCATTTGAGACGAGTATCTGATGAGACGGTTGCGATGACATTGACAGTGGACGAGTCGAATCCGGTGGACGCACCGGCGCCTGAACACGAAACCGCAGGTCGTATGTCGCGTCTGCGCGTCCCGCGCCGGGAGCTGGGGGAGTGGGCCCCGTCAACCCGCGGCCACGACGCGCTGCGGACCATTCTGGCGCAGAGCGATATTCGCGCTCCGGATCTGCTGCCGATTCGGCATGGGCGCATGAGTCATTCGCCGTGGACGTATTATCGGGGCGCGGCAGCGGTGATGGCGAACGACCTCGCATCCACCCCGCACACGGGCATCATGGTTCAGATGTGCGGCGATGCACATGTATTGAACTACGGTATGTGGACCTCGCCCGAGCGAAACCTGATATTTGATCTGCGTGACTTCGACGAGACCTTGCCTGGTCCGTTCGAGTGGGATCTCAAGAGATTCCTGGCGAGCCTGATCGTGCTGGCGCGTGACAACGGGATACCGGAAACGCTGGGGCACAAAGCGGTACGCGCCGGTTATCGTAACTACCGCAGGCACATTCGCGAGTACTCCGCCATGCCTCAGATCGATGTCTGGTACGACCGCATCGATGTTGACCAGTTGTTGGCGTATGCCAAAAAGGACACCGAGGCCGACGTCGACGCGATCATCGAGAGCAAGGCCAAGAAGCGGACGAGCCGGGGGGTGTCGGTGAAGCTGCTCGCTGATGTCGATGGCCGGCGGGTGATCACCGAGGACCCGCCGTACCGAACCCACCGGCTCGGCGACGCCGCCGAGGAAGTGCTGCGCGAGGTGATGGGCAGGTATCACGAGTCGATACCTGATCACCTGCAGAATCTGCTGACCCGCTACGACGCGGTGGACGCCGTCCGGCAGGTTGTTGGTGTCGGCAGTGTGGGTATGCGTGTGTTCTTGACCCTGCTCGAGGAGCGGCGCAGCGGTGACCCGCTGTTTTTGCAGGTCAAGCAGGCCGGCCCGTCGGTCTACGAACCGTTCCTGGGCAAGAGTAACTACGAGAATCACGGTGCCCGGGTGGTGCACGGGCAGCGGTTGATCCAGAGCGCCACCGACATGTTCGTCGGCTGGACTTCATTTCTGGATATGGACTTCTACGTTCGCCAATTCCGCGACGGCAAGGTCATCCCGAAGGGCGAGGGTGTGGCTCCACAGCTTGCGCAGTTCGCGGCGGCCTGCGGTCATGTTCTTGCTCGCGCACATGCTCGTAGTGGCGATGCGGCGGCGATCGCGGACTACCTTGGGCGCAGTGACAAAGTCGAGGAAGCGATGGTGGTGTTTTCGAGTTCGTATGCTGATCAGAACGCGACCGACCACGCGCAACTTGCAAAGGCGATCGAGAACGGAGACGTTCTCGCTGAACGGGGTTGGCCGGACATTCCGTGAACGACCCCGGGTGGCTGACCTCATTGATTCGGCAGGACGGCGGTAGACGCCTGCCGCCAGAACGCGCCGCGCGTCGGGTCTCGGCGTTTGCCTACGGCAACATCCTCGTACTGTCGGTGGTGGTCGTCTCCGACACGCATTCGGTGGAGGAGCGGTTGGCGGCGTGGCTCGTTCTCGGAACCACTGTCTCGACCTTCGCCGCGCACATCTTCGCCGAATGGCTGTCCCACGGCGTGACGGCCCGGCGCGAGGGCGAGGGTGAAGGGCCACAGAAGCCACTGGACATGCGAGCAGTTCTGCGTGACGCGGTGCCGATCATCACCTCGGGCACGCTGCCCTTCATCATTCTGTTTGTCGGATCGTTTGATGTGATCGGGCTGTTCGACCCTCCTGGGGCACAACTGTGTGCTGCCGGAGTCATCATCTTTCGCATCGCGGTACTCGGGTTGGTCGTCGAACGGCTGCAGTCCAAAGACGTGTCATGGCGAACGATCGCATCAGGAGTTGTTGTAGCCGTCGTGGCGACGATCATCACGATCATCAAAGTGGTTCTCACGCATTAGGAACCGACGATTCGGCCGGTTGTCGAGTGTCGGTGTGCGGTTTGTAGCCGACGGCCGGCCGCGCCACGAGCTCCACGACGATGAATGCGACCACGGCGACCATGACCGTCACCAACACGACCAGGCCTGACGGGTAGTCCCAGAACACGAGGACCACGATCGCGGCGGCGACGATGGCCAGTCGCAGCGGCAGTCGATATGCCGCCACGTAGGACTCGATCACGTGTGGAGGGCGGGTGGAGCTTCCCCTTGCGGAGGTGATGCCCTTCGAGAATCCGGCCCGAAGAGCCTGGGCCGACCGGGAGGGCCCGCTCAAGTAGCCGGCCAACGCGATGACGATCGCCAACACCGCCACCGCACGCAGAGTTGTGCGCAATGGGACGAGAAGGGCGTCGATCAGGACTTCGGCCGAGGACGCAGACAGCACGTCGGCCGGTACCGCATCGAGATAGAGTGCGCGGCCGACACTGATCGAAATCGCCAGCAGAACCATCGCTGCCGCGAGGGTCACGCCGAAGAGCGAAAAGGCCCGTCGACGCTCACCTTTCGGGGCAGCCCATACTGCGGCCACACCTACCAGCAGAGTCAGCCACGGCAGGACGGTGGATGCTTTGTCGAGCGCGGAGACCGCGTTCTGCGCCTTGACGAGGTCAGGCGACCGGAATATCACGAACGACCTGTCGACGTCGGGGATGTTGTCCGCAAATGCGAAGCCTCGATCCTGCAGTCTGCTGCGAACGTTCTCGACAATCGGCTTCAGCGAAATACTGACCGTGCCGGAATCGTCGACAACGACAGCTGCCCGATTTTCGCCGGTCAGTACGGCCACCAGGGTCTCATGGGCCCGTTTGTTGGCCTGGGTCCACAGTGTTTCGAACTGGTCTGAAGCCAACAGAGATCGAACGGTCTGATCGATGAAGGACTGCGCCTGCTGGGTGAGCACGGGTGCCAGTCCGACCACGGCAGGCGGCACGTCGGGGGCGTTCGCTGTGAGGGCCTTCAGAGCGTCGCTGGTGACCGTCGCAATGTCGGCGCGCTCCATGATCGCCGTGGTGATCTGGGTTGCCAGCTCGGTCTGAAGTGTGCCGCTCTGGGCCAGCGGTGTCACTGTCTCGACATAGCGGTCCGTGTCGAGTACTTCGCTGCGCGCGAACCGGGCGAGCACGGCCGAGAACGCAAGTACGGCAACGATCACGAGCAGCAGGGCTGCGGCGGTCCATCGCAGCCCCCGATGTCCGGTGGACTTCTGGACCGGGGCGGGTAGCCCATCGACCACGTCGCGTCGACCTTCCGCGACTTGGCGGCGCAAGCGCTCGAGTTCGGCCCGCTCGGAAGTGTCCAGGGGTTCATCAACTTTGGGAGCCACCATGATCAGCCTCATATCGTCAAGTGGTGCGCCGATGACGACTGCAGGCGCGCGCTTGTCACCTTCCGGCAGGAGCGTCGGGTGCGCATCACCCCAATCGGATGACATCCGAGCCCCTGCGAACCGACCTACGCGCTGGGATCGGGCCGGGGATGGCGGTGACACCACGTCGAATAGCGAGTGGCCAGCGGTGCGGCCGAGACCCCGTGTGCGAGAACGGATAGTCCGATGGTGATGATCGCGGTTGTCAGCAGCACGTCCTGGTGCGGAAGGTTGTCGGTCTCCTCGACAATCAGTATCGCGAAGACGATGGTGGCGAGGCCGCGTGGACCGAACCAACCGATGAACGCGACGGTCGGGACCCTTTCGTGCATACCGATGAGTGAGATGGCGACCGGCGCGATCCGCACGACGGTCAGACTGAGAACCGCGTAGATGACCACCTGCCACGACAGGTGACCGAGGGCCGGTGACAGCAGCACCGCACCGAAAACGATGAAGGTGATGGCATTGAAGAGGTCACCGAGCTCTTCGATGAGATGAGAAACCTCCCCACCCGCTCGCTTGCGGATCGCTCCGAACACGAGGCCGCCGACGAACGCCGCGATGAAGCCCGAACCCCTGATCGGGACGGCGACCGTATAGGCGAGAGCGGCGGCGGACACGGGAACGATCTGTGCCCACAACGGTTCCACTGCCAGCCGGCGGCCGGCGACGATCAGAATTGCCGCCGCGATCACCCCGGCACCGATACCCGCCAGGGTGCCGTACCCGATCTGTTCGGTGACGAGTCTGGCTGCGGCGCCGTCGCCGATCGCGCCCGACTCGGCTTGCGCGATCGCGAGGACGATCAGGAACAACGGTACGCAGATGCCGTCATTCAGCCCGCTCTCGACGTTGAGACCCTGGCGTACCCGTGTCGGCAGCCCCGGGAGTGTCACCACGGCCTTCCCGAGCGCGGCGTCGGTGGGCGCGAGTATCACGGCGAGGAGCAGCGCCTCAGGAACGCCGAGGTCGGGAAACATCAGCAACGCGACACCGAACCCGGCGGCGATGGTGAGTGGTAGCCCGACTCCGAGTAGGCGGGCTGGGACCGAGATCTGGTGACGCAGTGCAGACAGGTCCACGCGTGAAGCATCGACGAACAGAACCAGTGCGAGTGTCACCTCGGCGAGCAGTTTGACGGTCTCGCTGGCGGTTTCCACATCGATCAGTCCGGCACCGTGCATGCCGAAGATCAGACCGGCGGCGGTGAAGACGATCGGAGCCGAGATCGGGGTGCCCGTGATGCGTCCGGAGATCGCCGCGAAGGCAAGGAGGACCCCGGCGATCACGGGAAGTGCCCACGTCATGTTTCCGCCTTCGGCGCTCCGCGGCCCACGCCGTCAACCAGGTGACGTCAAGCCTTGACCAAGGCCGGTGCGTGCCAGCGGCCGTCGAGGGCTTCGGGTTTGGGCGCGTAGAGGCGCATGGTGACGCCCAGCTCACCGTGTGGGGCCGGTAGCCAATTCGCTTCGTGTTCGGGCCCTGGGTTGGTGTGCTGAAGGTAGAGATCGAGCGACCCGTCGCTGTTGTACACCAGGTCGTCGCGGTCGCCCAACGCGAAGCGGTTGAGCTCGTTTGCGACTTGAAACCCCTCCGCGTCATACATGGTCACCGACCAGAACGCGTAAACCGGCGGGAGTTCGTCTGCGTCGAAATGCAGAACGTAGTTGAGTTCGCCCGACACCGTGTCGCCGTCCGCATCCTCGCCGAGTAGGGGATACGTAGCGTCTTCCGCCGGATTGGCGCCGAGTCCGAGGAGCGCGATGACGGCGCGTTTCAAGTAGTAGTTTCCGTAGACACCCATGGTGTCGGTGAAGGCAATCCACCCGTTGACCTTGGTACCGAGGGTGGACAGAGCCCCGAACATGTCGCTGAGCGCGGCCTTTGCCCCGGTTTCGAGTGCGGCGCGCTCGTCACCGCTCAGGGCGTCCGGGTTGAAGTCCTCTCCGGGGACCAGACCGAGACCGGCTGTCCGCGACACAATCGAAACGTCGGTGAGGTGCGGCGGGTTGGTCTTCATGATCTCCGCCGCACGGGTGAAGAACTCGATGGCGCTCATGGTGTTCACGATCGTCATAGGTTCCCTCTCGTCGAGATCGGGATCCACGGGATGATCAGGTGTGGCGGCCAGAGGTGTGAGGGTGAAGCCGTCCTGAACCTTGTTGACGGCCGGGTAGTCAGCGGGCCCGTTCGTCTGGGTGCGACCGATGATCCACACATAAGGAGTCGGAGCGACGATTCGGGGCAGACCGGCAGGTAGATCACCGGTGTGGTGCGGCCCGACGATCACCCATTCTTGCTCTGCGGTGCCGGTGGTCCGTTTGCCCGGGTTCGCGAAGACATCGGTCCACATGTCGAGCATCGGCAGCATGTAGTAACGATCGTCGGTGTCGGGGACCTTGAGCTTGACTGGGCCGGCCGTGAGGTCGAGCCAGGCGCTCGAGTACAAGGTGTCGAAGTTCGGCCGCACCACCACGCGAAACTCCGCGGACGGAAATGTCCGCATGTGGTGAAAAGTGTTGGCCGGTCCCAAACCGGGTTTGGCGTCCGCCTCCACATTGATCATCTGCTGACGGGTTACATCCATGATCACCAGCGGATAGAAGTAGACGTAGGCTTCGTAACTCAGGGTCTGAACATCACTCGACAACGTGCTCATTGATTTCCTCTTCGTCGCATCTGTCTCGGCACCGGCCCGGGTCTGCGTCAGGACACCGCGACGCCATCTCCGACCCACGTTCTGAGCATCCGGCTGCGGTCTGAGCGGCGCCTCATCTGAATCGGGTGAACGTCGCAAGGGTTTGCGTTCACCGCGCGGCATGAGTCGTCGGCCGACTGCTGGGTCAGGTGTGGCAATGCGATGGAATTTTCTAGTTGAGCGGAACAGACTCAACTCTTGGTGCGTTACACCTTCTGAACGGGCACACTAGGAGCCCGTACCTGCTTGTTATTACCGAAGGAAGGTGCACGAGTGGACAGTTTCAACCCCACTACCAAGACGCAGGCCGCATTGTCGGCCGCGGTGCAGGCGGCAGCCGCCGCAGGCAACCCCGATGTTCGACCGGCTCATGTGCTCGTCGCGCTGCTCGATCAGTCCGACGGGATCGCTGCGCCGCTGCTCAAGGCGGTCGGCGTTGATCCCGCTCAGGCGCGCACTGCCGCCCAACAGCTGGTCGACCGGCTGCCTAAGGCATCCGGTGCCAGCTCAACCCCGCAACTCAGTCGAGAGTCCATCGCGGCTGTCTCGGCGGCCCAGCAGCTCGCCGGCGAATTGAGCGATGAGTACGTCTCGACCGAACACCTGGTTGTCGGGCTGGCGACCGGCGACTCCGACGTCGCGAAATTGCTGGCCAACCTGGGCGCGACTCCGCAATCGTTGCGCGATGCGTTTGTGGCCGTGCGCGGCAACGCCCGCGTCACCACCGCCGATCCCGAAGGCACGTACCAGGCGCTGGAGAAGTACTCCACCGACCTCACCGCGGCCGCACGCGAAGGCAAGCTCGATCCGGTCATCGGCCGCGACACCGAGATCCGTCGTGTGGTGCAGGTCCTCAGCCGCCGAACCAAGAACAACCCTGTTCTGATCGGTGAGCCCGGCGTGGGCAAGACCGCCATCGTCGAGGGGCTCGCCCAGCGCATCATCGCCGGCGACGTCCCCGAGAGCCTGCGCGGCAAAACCGTTGTGTCCCTGGACATGGGGTCGATGGTCGCCGGCGCGAAGTATCGCGGCGAGTTCGAGGAGCGGCTGAAGGCCGTTCTGGAAGAGATCAAAGGTTCTGCGGGCCAAGTCATCACGTTCATCGATGAGCTGCACACCATCGTCGGCGCCGGTGCCACCGGCGAGGGCGCCATGGACGCGGGCAACATGATCAAGCCGATGCTGGCACGCGGTGAACTGCGGCTCGTGGGTGCAACCACGCTGAGCGAATATCGCCAGTACATCGAGAAGGACGCCGCTCTCGAACGCCGGTTCCAGCAGGTGTACGTAGGAGAACCCTCGGTCGAAGACGCCATCGGCATCTTGCGTGGGCTCAAGGAGCGCTACGAGGTGCACCACGGTGTCCGGATCACGGACTCCGCACTCGTCGCCGCCGCGACCCTGAGTGACCGCTACATCACCGCAAGGTTCCTGCCTGACAAGGCAATCGACCTCGTGGACGAAGCGGCGTCGCGTCTGCGGATGGAGATCGACTCCCGTCCGGTCGAGATCGACGAGGTCGAGCGTGTGGTCCGTCGACTCGAGGTCGAGGAGGTCGCGCTCGCCAAGGAAACCGATGAGGCTTCCAAGGTGCGTCTGGACAAGCTGCGCCAGGAACTCGCCGATCACCGCGAGAAGCTGAATGAGCTCTCCGCGCGCTGGCAAGGCGAAAAGCAGGCCATCGACGCGGTACGAGATCTCAAGGAACGTTTGGAGCACCTCCGTGGTGAGTCCGAGCGCGCCGAACGAGACGGAGATCTGGGACGTGCGGCAGAGCTGCGATACGGCCAGATCCCCGTCCTGGAAAAGGAACTCGACGCGGCTGCCGCCAAGTCGGGTGCGGTCAACGGCGACGTGATGTTGCAGGAAGAGGTCGGACCCGACGATGTGGCGCAGGTCGTCTCATCTTGGACAGGTATTCCGGCCGGCCGCATGCTCGAAGGCGAGACCGCCAAGCTGCTGCGGATGGAAGACGAACTCGGATCGCGGGTCGTTGGTCAGAAGCAGGCCATCGAGGCGGTGTCGGATGCGGTTCGTCGCGCTCGGGCCGGTGTCGCAGACCCGAATCGTCCGCTCGGATCGTTCCTGTTCCTCGGACCCACGGGTGTCGGTAAAACCGAGCTCGCGAAGGCGCTGGCGGAGTTCCTCTTCGACGACGAACGTGCGATGGTGCGCATCGACATGAGTGAATACGGCGAAAAGCACAGTGTCGCAAGGCTCGTGGGTGCGCCTCCGGGATATGTCGGCTACGAGTCCGGCGGTCAGTTGACCGAAGCGGTTCGGCGTCGCCCGTACACGGTGGTGCTGTTCGACGAGGTCGAGAAGGCCCACCCCGACGTGTTCGACGTGCTGTTGCAGGTACTCGATGAGGGACGGTTGACGGACGGTCAGGGCCGCACGGTCGACTTCCGCAACACCATCCTGGTCCTCACGTCGAACCTCGGCGCAGGCGGCGACAAGGACCACGTCATGGCAGCGGTTCGCTCGGCTTTCAAGCCCGAGTTCATCAACCGGCTGGATGACGTGGTGGTGTTCGACTCGCTCACCGAGGAGCAACTGGTGTCCATCGTCGACATCCAGCTGGGCCAGTTGCAGAAGCGGCTTGCACAGCGACGACTGCACCTGGAGGTCTCGGACAACGCCAAGAAGTGGCTCGGCACACGCGGTTTCGATCCCCTGTACGGGGCCCGGCCACTGCGCCGGCTGGTTCAGCAGGCAATCGGCGACCAGCTCGCGAGGGCTCTGCTCTCCGGCGACATCACCGACGGCGACGTGGTGCCGGTGAACACCAGCGCCGACGGCGAGACGTTGATCCTGGGCTGACCGGGCTCGTCAGAAGGCACAAGAACCCCTGCACCATTCAGGTGCAGGGGTTCTTGCTGTCCGCAGGTGTTGCACAACACCTGCGGGTGGACGCAAAGCCTGCGTTCTCGCGCCGCGAGGGGTGAGCCGACTCAGCGAACGAAGTCGACCTGCACCTCGGTGACCCACTGGCTCTGGTCATCTGACATCTCGAGGTAGATCTCTCGACCCTGACCGGTCAGTCTGTAACCCTGCTCGCCGACCCACCGGTTGAGTGTCTGGTAGGTGCTGTCGATCTGATCCATCGACCCGAGGTGGATCATCGAGGCCACCTCGCCGCCGGGGATGTCGAACTTCTCCAGCCCGGCAACGAAGTCGGTGGCCACCGGGAAGGTGGCGTGGACCCACACCGCGTCGGGCGAGTGTTCCGGTGCCGGAGCGTAGTACGCGACGCTCGGTCCGACGGGCGTCTGCCCGGCGGCGCCCAGGGCTTCGATGATCCGTGGGTACAGCGGCTGGATCACCGGACCGATGTCTTCGCTGGTGACACTGTCGGCCAGGGCCCGCAGGCCGATGGTGGTGGCCGGATCAACCGTCTTGGTGGTGATGTTGGGTTCTGACATGCTGTCCTCCGATTCGATGAGTCGAAGCCTTGCCTCCACCCGGGCGAGCCGGTGCTGATCCTGGCGGATCTGCGACTCGAGTTCGACCTGACGCAACCGCAGCATCGCGCGTAGATCCGCGCCGGTCAGCTCGCCGTCGAGAATGCGGCGGACCTGCTCGAGTCGTAGACCGAGCTCCTTGAGCGCCACGATGCGGTTGAGCCGTTCCAGCTGGGACACCTCATAGAACCGGTATCCACTGTGCGGGTCGATGACCTGCGGTGTGAGCAGACCGATCGAGTCGTAGTGCCGCAACATCCGCACCGATACCCGGCCGAGTTTGGCGAAATCTCCGATGGTTTTCATGGCGGTCCCCACGTTGCAGGCTGACACAGTGTCAGGGTCAAGGGTGTCGCACGACAGCTAGTTCGGCTCACGGAACGGTGCGCCGGGTTCGCCGGCAGCAAAAACCGGGCCGCGCCCGCGAGGGCACGACCCGGTTCTCCGGCCGATGAAGATCAGGCGGCTACCACCGCGGCATTCTGGGTTTCGTCGCCCAGGGCGTGCCGATTCATGCGGATCATGAAGACGGTGACCGCAAGCGCCAGCGCCATGAACCCGGCTCCCCAGTAGAACGCCACGTCGTAGCTGTGGATGCTGGCCGAGATGAAGGCCTCTGGATCGACGGGAACCGGCTTCCCGTCTTGCCCGATTCGCGTTGCGCTGCCCGAATCGTTCGAGAAGACCTGCGCCACAATCGTGCTCAGTAGCGCAACTCCCACCGAACCGCCGACCTGCTGCGCGGTGTTCACCAGGGCGCTCGCGACACCCGAGTCCTCGACGTCGATGCGGTGCAATGCCACTGCTTGCATGGCCACGAACACCAGCCCCATGCCGAGGGCGATCAGGAGCTCACTGGGCAGCACATGGGCCAGCCATGACGAGTCGGAATCCAGTTGGGCGAGGTAGAGATAGCCCAGGACACCCGAGATGGTGCCGGCGATCATCAGCGGTCGCGGACCGAATCGTGGCAGCAGGGAGCTGGCCGCTCCCGCTGACACGATCAAAGCGATCGGGAACGGAAGGAACAGGACTCCGGCCCGCAGCGGTGTCTCCCCGAGGGTGTTCTGGAAGTAGTAGCTGAGGAAGAGGAACATCGCGAACATCGCCGTCGGGATGATGAAGGCGACCAGGTAGGCGCCACCGCGGTTGAGTTCGCCAGGAATACGGAGCGGCAGCAGCGGATTCGACGTGCGCATCTCGATTGCCACGAACACGGCGAGCAACACTGCGCCGGCGACGAAGAAGAAGATGGTCGATGCTGCGCCCCAGCCGGATTCAGCTGCCTTGGTGAACGCGTAGACGATGCTGATCAGGCCGAGGGTCACCGTGATCGCGCCGGGGAGGTCATAGCCGCCGGTTCGTTTGGTGGGGATGTCCCGGATCACCAGCCACAGTCCGCCGATGGCGGCGATGATCGCGATCGGGGTGTTGACCAGCATGGTCCAGCGCCACGACAGGTACTCGGTGAGCGCGCCACCTGCGATGAGGCCGATCGCGGCGCCACCGCCCGACACTGCTGCGTAGACGGCAAAAGCGCGTGCACGTTCACGGTGTTCGGTGAAGGTGACGGTGATCAGGGACAGGGCTGCGGGGGCGAGAATGGCTGCGAACACACCCTGCAGCGCGCGTCCGGCGAAGAAGGACATTGCGTCCCAGGCGAATCCGGCCATGGCCGATGATGCGGCGAAACCGGCCAGGCCGATCAGGAACATCCGGCGGCGGCCAAGGTAGTCGGCCATCCGGCCGCCCAGTAGTAGTAGGCCGCCGAACATCAGGGTGTACGCGGTGAGCGCCCACTGCCTGTTGGCATCGGAGATATCGAGGTCGACCTGCGCATAGGGCAAGGCGATCGTGATGATGCTGGCGTCGAGTACCACCATCAGTTGGGCGAGGGCGATGATGCCCAGCGCCCACCATCGGCGCGAGTCGCCCTTCGGCTTGGGTGCGGCCGCGCTGTCTTTTGCGAGCCCGCTGTCAGGTGAATCCTGTGAGATGACGGTGTCGGGTGAAGCCACGAGATCCTCATATCTGAAGAGGGGGTGATTGGGTCCTCGGCAATAGTGGCAGAGTCAGACAGAAGTCGTCAAGAGACAAAATACGGACATTGCCAATTGGCGCGCTCCGCAGCATTTTCTGAGATGTCGAGTTATCATGTGGACGTGACACTCGTACAAGCCGCAACTGGCCAGGTCAGGGCCGGTCTCAGGGAACGCAAGAAGGTGCAGACCCGTGATCGGCTGATCGCGGCTGCCCTGAAGTTGTGTGACGAACAAGGCTTCGAGGCCACCACGGTTGATCAGATCTCGGACGCTGCGGACATCTCGCCCCGTACGTTCAACCGGTACTTCGCGACCAAAGAGGACGTTGTGCTCGCGCCGGTCGAAGACATGATCGTGGCCATGACCGACTCCCTCGACGCGCAACCGCGAACCGGTAACGAGATCGAGGCACTGATCAACGCACAGGTGCAGATCCTCGGCGGTCGATGCCCCGTCGGCGCAGTGGATCTCTCGCGGTTCGAGACGATGAACCGCATCATCCAGAACGCGCCGTCTGTGAATGCGCGCAGTATGGAGCTCGGCGACAGGAAGCTCCGCAGCATCACCGACAAGATCGCGGAGCGGATGGAAGTACCCGCCGACGACGCACGGGTGCGTGTCATCGTCTCGGTGTACATGTCGCTCATGCACATCTCGCTCGACACCTGGCGCTGCGGGCAGGCCGGCTCGATGACCGATTCGACCGTGGCGGCAGACACGCTCAAAGCCACGTACCAGACGTTCCGAGAGGTCGCCAAGAACCTCTGAACTCCCGGTCGATGCGGTTGTCCGGGCTCTGTGGTTGGTTGGAAGTGTGGGCACACAGCGATGGCGGGCCGAGCAGGTACTGGCGCTCGCCCCTGATCCGGGTTCGCAGGCGGCGGGCCGTAAACTCTCCGTATCCGCGCCGTGGTCCTCGCAAGGTTGCACCGACAACGTGTTGTGGGGGCTGTGCCGGGGCAGTGGCAGAAATCCCTACCAGACGATCGTCGATCTGAGCGGTCCTGCCTACAAGTGCTCCTGTCCTTCGCGGAAGTTCCCCTGCAAGCACGCGCTCGGGCTGATGTTGCTCTGGGCTGCGGGTGGTGTGCCTGAAGAACCGCAGGTCGCAGACTTTGCCAGACCGTGGATTGATGAGCGGACAGCGAAAGCCGCCGCAGCGCCGTCGCGTCCCGTCCGAGCGGAACCGAAAGATCCCGAACGTGCCGCCCGCACTGCACAGCAGCGAGAACTCCGCGTCGCCGGCGGCCTGGACGAGTTCGAGATGTGGCTCGATGACCAGGTGCGCAGCGGCTTGGCCGGTGCGGAGGCGGATCCTTACCGGCGTTTCGATCCGGTGGCGGCGCGACTCGTCGATGCGCAGGCACCTGGCCTGGCGCGCCGGGTGCGTGAGCTGCCTGCGATGGTGACGGGCACCCGCTGGCCCGAGCGGCTGCTCCGAGAACTGGCGATGCTTCGGTTGTTGGTGCAGGCACATCGATCCTTGCGTGACCTCGAGCCGGCGATGGCCGCCAACGTTCGCAGGCACGTCGGCTACCCGGTTGCCCGGGCCGACGTGTTGGCGAGCGCACCCGTGAGCGACACCTGGAAGATCGTGGCCGTTCGTGACCGAGATGATGAGCAGCTGGTCACCCGCCGGATCTGGTTGTGGGGCAGCGGCACCGGAAGGCGCGCGGTGGTGTTGTCGTTCGCGCCCACCACGGCCGGGCTCGACGGCCGGTTCCTCGCGGGCATGGTCTTCGACGGTCCGCTGTACTTCTATCCGGGGTCGCCGCCGCTGCGCGCGCTGGTTGCCGACGGCGACCTCGGGATGAGGCCGCCTGATCTGGCCGCTTCGGGGGTACCCCTGCTCGGCGACACCGTCTCGGCCGCACTCGCCGATCGGGCCGACGCAATAGCGAAAGATCCCTGGCTGCAGTCGTTTCCGGTGGCGATTGTCGGGCGCCCCGCCGTCGCTGACGGGGTCAGGTTGCTCGTCGACGATGACGGCGCGTCGGTGAGGCTCGACACCTCCGACGACCGCTGGTACACCCTGCTGGCCATCTCCGGCGGCCACGCGGTGCAGGTCTTCGGCGAATTGGGATCGGAAGGGCTTGATCCGATTGCAACCGAACCACTTTCGGTGCAGCAGATAGGCGCGGCGTGAACGCCTGGGACGAATTGGTGTCCGCGGCCACGGTGGGGGTGGGTGGCAAAGCGCTCGAGATGACCGACTTCGACCCGGCCATCGCCGAACCGGTGGGCCGGATCGACCGCACAGATGCCGTGGCAGCGGTCTTCTCCATCGCGGCCCTCGACACGGTGGCCGTCCGGGCCGGGATGCCGGCCGGCCCTCACGTGGACGCGATGGCGCCCGCACCGGACGAGGACCGTCCGGTAATGAACGAGCGGCTTGCCGGACTGCTCGGCCAGGCACTCGATTCCGGTGAAGAGCTGGCCACCTGGGCCATCGAATCCATGGCCGCCCGCGACCTGCGAGTGCCGCCGGCGATGATCCCGGCACTGCTGCAACGTACCGCCAGACAGGTCCGCATCAGACCTGCAGTCGCGGTCCTGGTCGGTGAACGGGGGCGGTGGCTCAGCGATGTCAGTGACATCCCCGGCATCCTCCCGGCCCGAGATCTCGCTGCCGAGCCCGATGTCGATGTCGAGGAGGTGTGGTCTCTCGGAGACACGCCGGCAAGGGTGGAGGTGTTGCGTCGTTGGCGTACAGCTGATTCGGCCGACGCCTTGCGCCGGCTTCAGGAGACCTGGGCATCGGAGCCCGGTGACGTCAGGGCGGCGTTGCTCGGCGCGCTCGGGGTCGGGCTGTCGTCCACCGACGAGGCTTTTCTCGAGATGGCCCTCGACGACCGCAAGGGATCGGTGCGGGCCGGTGCCGCCCGCCTGCTCAACAGGATTCCCGACTCCGGGTTGCAGAAACGGATGATCGACCGGGCCCGCGCTGTCCTGGTGGGTTCCGGTGGTGGCCGCCGGTGGCGTATCGCACTGGTACTACCCGAGGGTGCCGACCAGGCCGCTCGCCGTGACGGCATCGATCCCACACCGCCGCGGGGAACCGGGGCGGGCGCATGGCTTGCCCGCCAGGTTCTCGAGAGAGCACCACTGTCGTTGTGGGAGGGCATCTTCGGCAAAGATCCGGACTCTGTGGTCGAGGCGGTCGCCGATGACGACGCCGACCTCGTCCTCGGCGCGTGGAGTGCTGCCGCCGTCGCGCAGCACAGCGCGACGTGGGCCCGGGCTCTGTACCGATGGAAAGGCGCCGAACCCGGCCTTGTCGGAGTGCTCGACGAGGCAGAGAGGGCTGAGGCGGCCGTGTGGTGGTTACGCAACCGACGCCCGCCCGGAGCAGTGCTGCCACACCTACCGGTGCCGTGGCCGGACGAGGTCGCCGCGACAGCCCTCAACCTCGTTCTGCGGGAAGCGATCGCGGGTTCTGGAACACAACTCTGGCATTGGCGTGGGCTGGTCGACCACCTGCGTACCGGCCTCCCCGTCGGACCAGGCCACCGATGGATCGAACAGATCGACGCGGTCGCCGACCGGATGAAGGGCGGCTGGCCCCAGTTGCTCGAACCACTCAAGTGGGCGCTGATCCTGCGTGCCGCGATCACCGAGGAGATGAAGTGACAGACCCTGATGCGTCCACGGTGAACACAGACATCCTGCGACCTCATGCAGAGCAACTGTATGCGCACGAGCTGACGGCGCTCGCCGGCACCGACGACCGGCCCCGGCCGCCACACTGGAACTTGTCCCCAGCAGCGGTGGTGACCTATCTGTTGGGCGGCACGCTGGACGACGGAACGACGATCTCTCCCAAATACATCGGGCCCCGGCGCCTGGTCGAGGTGGCGGTCGCGACACTTGCGACCGACCGGGCGCTGTTGCTGCTCGGGGTACCCGGTACAGCCAAGACGTGGATGTCCGAGCACCTCACAGCCGCCATCAGCGGCCGCTCCACCCTGTTGATCCAGGGCACCGCCGGTACTCCGGAGGAAGCGATTCGCTACGGATGGAACTATGCCCGACTGCTGGCCGAGGGCCCGAGTGAGCAGGCACTGGTTCCATCACCGATCATGACCGCGATGCGCGAAGGGAAGATCGCACGTATCGAGGAACTCACCCGCATCCCGTCCGATGTGCAGGATGCGCTCATCACGGTGTTGTCGGAGAAGTCGCTCCCCATACCCGAACTCGACACCGAAGTGCAAGCGGCCAAAGGATTTTCGGTGATCGCCACCGCGAACAACCGGGACCGCGGTGTGAACGATCTGTCGTCGGCCCTTCGTCGTCGTTTCAACACGGTGGTCCTGCCGCTGCCCGCGACCGCCGACGAGGAGGTCGCGATCGTGACGCAGCGCGTCCAAGCCCTCGGGCAGACGCTGGATCTGCCGGAGATCCCGAGTGCGTCCGACGAGATCCGCCGGGTGGTCACGGTGTTCCGCGAACTGCGGTCGGGGCTCACGGCTGACGGCCGGACCCGGGTGAAGCAGCCGTCCGGCACCTTGTCGACGGCCGAGGCGATCTCCGTGATCACGCACGGTGCGGTGATGTCGGCCCACTTCGGGGACGGTGTACTCCGACCCTCCGACACTGCCGCAGGAATCCTGGGCGCCGTGGTCAAAGACCCGGTCGCCGATGCGGTGGTGTGGACGGAGTACCTGGAAGCCGTTGTGCGCGAACGCAAGGATTGGGCCGACTTCTACCGGGCGTGCCGAGAGGTCGGATCTTGACGGCGGTGTCGGAGCAGAGTGTCGACACCACGTCGCCGCAGGCGCTCGACACAGGGCGTCCCGAAGATGTTGGCCCGGGCACCTACGTGCTCGGGATACGGCACCACGGGCCGGGTTCGGCCCGTGGCGTTCTGGCCGAGTTGAGGCGCATCGACCCGGACATCGTGCTGATCGAAGGACCGGCGGATGCCGACCCACTTGTTGGCTTCGTCGGGTCGGACGAGATGTCGCCGCCTGTCGCCATCCTCGCGTATGCGGTAACCAAACCGGCGGTTGCGGCATTCTGGCCCTTCGCTGCGTTTTCTCCCGAGTGGCAGGCCATGCGCTGGGCCGTCGACAATGCCCGGCCGGTCCGATTCTGTGACCTCCCTGCCTCGATGGTGTTGGCCCACAGCGGTGGTGGTGGCCGGAGCGGGACCGAACCGGCGGACGATGACCTCACCCTTGACCTGGCCGAACCGGGTGGGCTCGACGCGGGTGCCCCCGTACGGACCGATCCCATCGGAGTGCTCGCCGACGCGGCCGGGTACGACGATCCGGAACGATGGTGGGATGACGTCATCGAAACTCGCTCGGATGGTGGGGGTTTCGATGCCATTGCCGAGGCGATGAGCGCGTTGCGCGATGAACTTCCGGCGGTGGGCGATCTCGATGAACGACTGCACGAGGAACGACGCGAGGCGCATATGCGTCAGGTGCTGCGTAAAGCGCTCAAAGAGTTAGGCGTGCAGAAGGTTGCGGTGATCTGTGGAGCGTGGCACGCCCCGGCGTTGATGGGAAAGTTGCCGCCCGCAACAGCGGATGCGAAAGTGCTGCGCGGCACTCCCAAGGTACGGGCGAAACTGGCGTGGGTGCCGTGGACACACTCGCGACTGGCGTTCACCTCGGGCTATGGCGCCGGGGTGGTGTCGCCCGGTTGGTACCACCACCTGTTCACGCAGCATCAGGACGTGATCACCCGGTGGCTGATCAAGGTCGCACACCTGTTGCGCGCCAAAGACATCGGGATCTCGTCTGCGCACATTATCGAGGCCGCCCGGCTCGCCGAGAGTCTGTCGACGCTCCGGCGGCGACCGCTGCCGGGGCTAGCGGAGGTGAGCGAGGCGACCGAGGCGGTGATGTGCGACGGCGACGACACGGTGATGCGGCTGATCACTGACGAGCTGGTGATCGGGGAGCAGCTGGGGTCCACGCCGACGGACGCCCCGACGGTACCTCTGGAGGCGGATCTGCGGGCTGTCGCCCGTTCGGCCCGGCTCAAGATCGAACCCATGGTGCGCGAACTCGTGTTGGACCTGCGCAGACCTCCTGATCTGGCGAAGTCGGTTCTGCTGCATCGGCTTGCGGCCTTATCCATCGACTGGGGCGTTCCGGAAGACGTGAGCGGTTCGGGCACCTTCAAGGAGGGCTGGCTCGTGGCGTGGAAGCCCGATTTCGCGGTCGACATCGTGGTCGCATCGGCGTGGGGGACCACGGTGGAGGCTGCCGCGACCAACAGACTGATCGAGCGCGCGGTCAAGGCATCTAGGTTGTCCGGGGTCACCGCTGTGCTCGAGCAGGCGCTTCTCGCCGACCTCCCCGAAGCGGTGAGCCAGGTCCTGAACGCCTTACGCGACCGCGCTGCGCTCGACCGCGATGTGGAGCATCTGATGAGTGCTCTGCCTGCCCTGTCGCGGGCCTTGCGCTACGGCGATGTGCGGGGCACCGACACCAGCGCCCTTGCCGACGTCACCACATCGTTGCTGGTCCGGGTCTCTGCGGGACTGCCCGCTGCGATCACCGGACTCGGCGCGGACGCTGCCGCCGAATTCCGCACGTTGATCGATCAGGTGCACGAGGTGACTGCGCTGCTCGAACAGGGTGGGGTGGCCAGAGAAGAAGCAGCGAACTGGCGTGGCGTGCTCCGCGGCCTTGCCGATCGTCGGGATCTGCACGGTTCTCTGGTCGGTCGCATCGTCCGAATCCTGCTCGACTCCAGGGAGATCGACGGCGATGAGGCGGCAACGCGGTTGCATCGTGCGCTCTCGGTGGGTGCTGTGCCCGCGGACAAGGCTGCCTGGATCGACGGTTTCATCGGTGGGGGAGGCCTGCTGCTGGTGCACGATCGGTCGCTGCTGGCCGTCATCGACCACTGGTTGGCCGGACTGCCCGACGAGCAGTTCACCGAGCTGGTCCCGTTGCTGCGGCGCACGTTCAGTGTGTTCGAGGCCGGGATCCGCCGCAACATCGCCGAATCGGTGAAGAGTATCGGCGGAGGTGTGGTGCAGGTGGCGGCTCCGTCGTCGGTCGACCCGGAGCGTGCGGCGCCCGCTGTCGCCGTTGTCGCCGCACTGCTCGGGCTGTCTGCTCCGGAGTCCACGCCAGCGGCGAAGGAGGGCGCAGATGTCTCTCGATGAATCAGACCCGGTCGAAGACACCAGGCTCCGACGCTGGCGAATGGTGGTGGGCACTGCGGCGGATGAGCCGCTCGGGACGCCCGATCCCGGACACATGCAGGGGATGGATCGATCGCTGGCCGCCCTCTATGAGTCGGACCGTTCGCGCAGAGGCGGATTGGGCGGGTCGGCGCCGTCGGTGGCCCGTTGGCTGGGTGACATCCGAAAGTACTTCCCTTCGAACGTGGTTCAGGTGATGCAGCGGGACGCCGTCGAACGTCTGGGCATCACCAAACTGCTCGCCGAGCCGGAGTTGATGGATACCGTCGAGGCGAACATCGAGATGGTGAGCACACTGATCGGGCTAGGTAAGGCCATCCCGGAGACGTCGAGGGCATCGGCGCGCGCTCTGGTCCGCAAGGTGGTGGACGACGTCGAGCGCCGAGTGGCCGATCAGACGCGTGCGGCCGTCATCGGTGCGCTGAACCGGGCGGCAACAACGCATCGTCCGCGACCGGGTGACATCGACTGGAATCGCACGATCGCCAGGAATCTCAAGCACTATCAACCGGATTACCGAACGGTGATCCCCGAGCACCTGGTGGGGCATGGTCGACGGGCCCAACGTCTGGGTCGCGACGTCATCGTGGCGATCGACCAGTCGGCATCGATGGCGTCGTCGATCGTGTACGCGTCGATCTTCGGTTCGGTGCTGGCGTCGATGCGGTCGGTGAAGACGTCCCTGGTGCTATTCGACACCGAAATCGTGGATCTCACAGACGAACTGGAAGACCCGGTGGACGTCTTGTTCGGCGCGACCCTCGGCGGTGGTACCGACATCAACCAGGCGATCGCCTACTGCCAGGGCCTGATCACCCGACCTGCCGAGTCGATCTTCGTCCTCATCTCCGACCTCTACGAGGGCGGGCTCCGCGAGAAGATGCTGGCCCGGGTCGCTGCCATGACAGCGGCCGGAGTGCAGGTCATCGTGCTGCTGGCGCTGTCCGATGAGGGTGCGCCGGCATTCGATCGGGACATCGCAACGGCGCTGTCCGCCATGGGGATACCGGCTTTTGCATGCACACCCGACGCTTTCCCGGAACTTCTTGCGGTGGCCATCGGTCGCGGCGACATCGCGGCTTGGGCGACGTCGAAGGAGCTCGCGGCGCGTGGGATGTGATCAGCCGGGGATCTTGTCCGCCGCCGCCCCGATGAGGTTCAACGCGTAGGGAACGGAGTAGATCGTCGGCTCACTCAGTGCCGCCGCGTTGTTGTTGTTCACGTACACCACCGCACCGCTCTTGACGGCTGTCCGATTCGACCAGCCCGGTAGCGCTTCGAACGCAGCCGGATCGCCGCTCAGTGGCCAGAGTATGAGCAAGTCGGAGTTCAACAGATCGGTGCGTTCACGCGAGATCAGTACGCGGGTCTGGCCTTCGGCGACCTCTTTGACCTTGGGGTCCAGAACCATGCCCATCGACGACATCAACTTGCTGACCGGATCGGTGTCGTCGGCGACCACACCGACTTGACCTTCTTGGGTCAGCTGTCCGAACGAGAACGTCTTGCCCTGTGCTGCAGGATGATCCGTCTTGAAGTCGGCGACCTGCGATTCCACATCGTCCACCAGTGACTGTGCCTTGTCTTCTTTGCCGAAGATTCGGCCCGCCGTCAAGGTCACGTCTTGCCAGGAGTCCATGACCGCATCCTTGGCCATCACCGGAATGGTCGGGGCCACCTGGCTGATCCGCTTGTATTCGTCCTCGCTGCCGAGATAACCGGCGAGGATGAGATCTGGCGCGAGGGCAGCGAGTTGAGGGACGCTGATGGATTCCGTGCCGAAAAAGGTGATGACCTCGGCGTCGTTCTCCGGAGTCCACTCGAATCGGTTGTTCTCGCCGGCGTACCCCTCGGTCACGTACCGGGCTTTGATCGGTTCGTCGAGCGCGATGAGGGAATCGGTCCAGCTGCCCGTCAACGTGACCACCGTCATCGGGTCAGAATCGATTGTGGTGGAACCGAACTGGTGCTCGACAACCACCGGTTCGTAAGTTCCGTTGTCGGAGGATTCGTCGTCTGGGGAGCTACAACCTGCCGCCAGGAGCGACAACGCAGCCACCACGCTGCCGATGATTTTTCCATGATTGAACGCCCGGCGCATGCTTCACCCTTCACGAAACCCAACTTGAGTTAGGAGAGCCTAACCATGCGTTGGGTTGAAAGGCAACTACTTCTTGGGTCCGGGTGCACCAGGGGCCGCGGCCTTTGCTGCATCCGGGGCGTCGTACCCGCGATCGCCGTGCCGTTTTTGCATCCAGACGCCGATGGCCACGATGATGACCGCCGAGATGGTCGACAACGTGATGGCCTCGCGTTGATCGGAGTCGAACGCCATCAGTACCAGCACGGCGACGATGAATACGATGACCAGTCCGGTGAGGTACGGGAACAGCCACATCCTCACAGCCGGAACCTGATCGCGGGCTCGCATCGACTTGCCCAGCACCAGCTGGCTCACCGCGATGGACAGGTACACGAACAGCGCAACTGCGCCGCTGGTGGCCAGCAGGTAGCCGAAGATCTTGTCGGGGAGGACGTAATTGCCGATGACTGCGAGGAATCCCAGCACCATCGACGCGAGCACCGACACCCACGGGACCCCGTTGGCCGTCAGCTTCTTGACCGCGGCGGGAGCCTCGTGCCGTTCGCCGAGCGAATACAACATCCGTGATGCGGTGTACAACGCGGAGTTGAGGCACGATGCGACTGCCGTGAGCACCACGACGTCCATGATCTGCGCTGACGCGGGAATACCTATCGTCTCCAGAACGGTCTGGTAGGAGCCGTCCTCGAGCTGGTTGTAAGGCACAAGGGCCACCACCACGAAGATCGAACCGATGTAGAAGATGCTGATGCGCCAGATCACCGAGTTCACCGCGCGCGTGATGCCCTTTTCCGGATCGGGTGATTCGGCCGCGGCGATGGTGACGATCTCGGTGCCCATGAAAGAAAACATCGTCACCAGCATGGCCGAGATGATCGCGGTGTATCCGTTCGGAAGGAAGCCGTCGGGCTCCCAGAGATGGCTGACCCCGCTGGTCTCCGAACCCGGGAACAAGCCGAGGATCGCCACCACGCCGATCGCGATGAACGCAATGATGGCAACAACTTTGATCAAGGCGAACCAGAACTCGAACTCGCCGTAGTTCCCGACACTGATGAGGTTGGTGGCGGTGAGCAACAGTGTGACGGCGAGGGCCCAGATCCACTGTTCGCCGCCGATGAGTTTGCTGAAGATCTCTGCAGCCGCGGTGGCCTCCACAGGGATCACCAGCACCCAGAACCACCAGTAGAGCCATCCGACGGAGAAGCCTGCCCAGCGCCCCAGTGCCCGGTGCGAATACACCGAGAACGAACCCGTGTTGGGGTTGGCGGTGGCCATCTCGCCGAGCATGCGCATCACCAGCACCACAAGTGTCCCGGCAAGCGCGTACGAGATGATGACCGCAGGCCCGGCCTTCTCGATCGCATTCGCCGACCCGACGAACAGCCCGGCGCCGATGACGCCGGCGATGGAGATCATCGTGATGTGTCTGGGTTTGAGGCTGGTACCCAGCGACGACGACGTGGTCGATCCGCCCGTGTTCTTCTCGGTGGTGCTCACAGCTGAGCGCCCGTGCAGACATGTACTTGCCGCAGGATGACGCCGGGCGACGACACAGCAGGCAGTGGGGTTGTTGTCGGCATGATGATCTGCCCTCTCGTTGCGCTGCGAGAAACTTGTTGCGCAGACTACCCCTTTGCGTCCGGCGCAAACCGCCGGTCTGGCCAGTTTGCTCCGGCCCCTCAGCCCTCACCGTTCGCGTCGGCATTGTCGTCTGGCGGGAGGTCTGGCGGCTGCGCATGGCTCTGGTGCATCAGGCGATGTTCGTGGTCTCTGAGCGCTTTGTCGCGTTTGGTGATGACCTCGGTCCACTCGGCATCAACGGTTTCGCCCACGTGGTTGGCGCGGTTGACCCGCGGTACGTGATCGGGATCGACACATGCCGGTGGGATCCAGGCGACCCGGCCTGTGTCGGCGCCTTCGGTGATCATGACGGTCTGCCACTGGTCGGGACCGTCGCCGATCATCGCGTGATGGGCGGGGCAGGCCGGCACCAGCTCATCAACATTGGTGAGGCCGCCCAGAATCCACGCGTGCACGTGATGGATCTCGGCCCAGGTGGCCGGTTGGCGACAGCCAGGATGTGAACACCCACGATAGGCGGTGAACAATGCCAACCGCTGACCTTGCTGGGCAACGCGTTTCGCTCGGGCGAAGTACAGGACTTCGGCTGAGTGATGTGCGAACACAGCCAACGACTTGTCTGAGCGAGCCGCGAGTTCGAGAGCGTCTTTGACCGGAAGATCCACCCCCGACGCGGTGGTTGCGACGCCTGCCACGTCGTCGAGTTGCTGCTTTGTCATCGTGATGATCACCTGGGCCGGCAACCCGCGATGGGACGTGCCCAGAAGTTTGTACTCCAGGACGGTGCGCAGTATTGCCTTGAACGCGTCGTGTTGGCGCTGGGCGGTGGTGCGGGTGTCACGGTGGGCTGCTGACTCGATCAGTGCTTTGTGGTGGCCCGGATCGTCGACGGCTCCGACCGGGGACTCGGGGTCATCAGGGTTGTTCATACCTGGGGCAGCCCATACATCGAGGACGGTCTTGAACAGTGCGAGCGTCTGCGGATCGAGGGTGCCGGTGATCTTGGCCATCAGATCTGCGCCCTGTTCGCCCACACTCAACCCGCGATTGCGTTTGCGGTCCTGCTCGTCGGTCAGTGCACCGTCGGGGTCGACCCGCGCCAGGACCTCGCGACCACACTGGATCAGGTCGGTCGGATTCATCGTGCGCGCGTTGTCGACCATCCACGCATCGACAACGTCGAGTACCTCGGGCGCGGCCTTGTTGGGGATGTGTTTGCGCACATCAAGCATGACATCCATGTGCGCGAGACCAATTGCTCCCTCTGCCAGTGCTTTTGCTGCTGCAGGGCACTTCGGCGGCAGCACCTCGCCCTGCAGGGAGTGGAGCCGGGCGACGGCATCCAATGCCTTCAGCCGGGATGACGCATCGCCGCGGGTAACCCGCAACTCACTCATCACGAAGCGGTGCAATGTCGGGTGCCCGGCCTTGCGGAATGCGCCCCGATCTGACACTTCGAGTAGCCGTTGTAAACCTTGAAATCCAAGGGCGCGAACAGCTTTCTCGTTGATTCGTGCCAGCTCGCACACCGACGCGTCGTCAAGATCTGACGATGACGCACCCGCTATTCGGTCCAGGACAGAACTCAGGTCTCGATACAGGCCAATCAACACCGGCGTCGCCGGTGGATCAAGAGAAGTGGTATCGGTCATCGGTTGGTCCCCCCGGGCCTCGATCAACGTATCTCCAGACTATCGTGATAAGCGACATTTGTCGAACACGCGTTCGAATGGCCACCGCACATGCTCGTCGGTGGACCAGGGTGTTCAAGCCGACCGCGTCGACACTCGTTTGTCACCGGTGTGCGTAGCATCTGCGGACAAGGGCTGGCGACGAAGGGCATGTGATGACAACACCGTTTGGGCAGGCAGGAACCGCAAAGTATGTGCAGCTGACCACGTTCCGCAAAGACGGGACGCCGGTGTCCTCACCGCTGTGGGCGGCACTCGATGGTGACAAGTTGTTGATGTGGACGGTGACCGATTCATGGAAGGTGAAGCGGTTGCGCCGCAACCCGGACGTGGTGGTCCAGGCGTGCGACGTGCGGGGCAAGCAGACGTACGGAGAACCCGTGTCCGGTACAGCGGCGATTCTCGATGCCGCCGGCACCGATCACGCGCGCGAGGTGGTGCAGAAGAAATACGGACTGCTCGGCTGGGCCACCGTGAAGGGCAGCCTGCTGCGCAGAGGCAAGAAGGGCACCGTGGGGCTGGCGATCACCGCAAGCAACTGAATGGCCTGGGTGTTCCCGTCGCCGCCGAAAAACCGGCAGGCAGGTTGTGTGTGCCCGCCTTTGCGGTAGATTGTCAACAATCTACGAAGACGGAACGCGAGGGGTTTGGGTGCGGTGACTCATGTCCGATGAGATCAAGAAGTCCGGCGGTGCCCGCGGGCGCGTGGCCAGGTCTCGGGTGCTCGAACCCCTGGTCCAGGAGTCGACTCCGGCCATCATCGCCCGTCAACTGCGTGCAGCCATCGCCAAAGGCGACTTTCCTCCCGGTTCGCAACTGACCGAATCGGGCCTGGCAGCCGATCTGGGCGTCAGCCGCGGTCCACTGCGCGAGGCCATGCAGCGGTTGACGCAGGAAGGGCTGCTGGTCAGCTACCGGAATCGCGGTCTGTTCGTGATCACGATGGACGACGACGACATCAGGGACATGTACGTCGCCCGGGCCGCGGTCGAGCGCGCCGCACTCGAACAGGTGATCCTGCGCCGCCCCGACGACGCCGTCGACGTCCTCACCGTCGCAGTCGAGGAGATGGAGCGGCACGCGGACGACCCCAACGGTCCACAGATTGCGGACGCGGACATGGCATTTCACCACGAACTCGTAGAACTCGCAGGTAGCCCCCGGCTCTCGCGACTTCACGAGACCATTCTCGTCGAGACACGGATGTGTCTGGGGGCCATGCGAGGCACCTACGTATCCGCCGAAGAGCGGATCTCCGAACACCGCCGCATCGTTTCGGCAATTGCCCAGCGGGACACGAAATCGGCCGACGAACTGATGGTCGACCACATGCGGGACGGGTTGCGGCGAATCATCGCCGAACCGGGTGCCGTATCTCAGTTCGGTGGCGCAGCGATAACGTCGAGTCCGAACGTGCCCGTAAACCGACCGGCATCGGGAAGATAGATCGGGCTTCGGCAACCTGCCGCGGCCACCACCCTCGAGGAGGCCTGCACCGACAAACGCCTAGTCACCTGCTTTCAAAACGCGGAAGTAGCAGGAATCTGTGGGCCTCGAAGACACCAGAGCCCGACGTCTTCAGTTGAAGGGGGTATCAATGAGCCCGAACATCGCGAAAACGAATTCAGACGTTGCACCAGGATTTCCGGATCCGGATTCACCGGAAGGCAAGAAGCTCTTACGCAAGGCCATCGGCGCATCCGCCATCGGCAACGCGACCGAGTGGTACGACTACGGCGTCTACGCCGCCACCACGACTTATCTCACGCAAGCTTTCTTTCCCGGCGACCTCGGGACCATCGGCACGATGCTGGGATTTGCGATCTCATTTGTGCTCCGACCGCTCGGCGGCATGATCTGGGGTCCGATCGGAGACCGGATCGGCCGAAAAGCCGTGCTGGCCATGACCATTTTGCTCATCTCGGGCGCCACCGCCCTCATCGGACTGCTGCCCACGCATGCCGTCGCCGGCGTATGGGCGCCGATTCTGTTGATCGCACTCCGGGTGGTCCAGGGATTCTCCACCGGAGGCGAATACGGCGGAGCGGCAACGTTCATGGCCGAATACGCGCCGGACAAGAAGCGCGGCCGCTACGGGAGCTTCCTCGAGTTCGGCACGCTCGCCGGGTTCGTGATGGGCACCGCCATCGTGCTGCTGCTCGAACTGGCGGTCAACGACCAACAGATGGAGACCTGGGGCTGGCGCATCCCGTTCCTGCTCGCGTTGCCATTGGGTCTGGTGGGTCTGTATCTGCGAAATCAGATGGAAGACACCCCGGTCTTCAAGGAACTCGAGCAGAAGGATGAGATCGAGGGCACCGCGTGGACGCGGTTCAAGGATCTGCTCACCAACTACTGGCAGCCCATCCTGGTGATGTTCGGCCTGGTGATCGCCCTCAACGTGGCCAACTACACGTTGCTGGCATATCAGCCGACGTACCTCAAGACCACCATCGGAATGAGCGAAACCACCGGCACGGTTGTCATCCTCATCGGCGAGCTGGCGATGATGGCGTGTATCCCGTTCTTCGGTGCCTGGTCGGACAAGATCGGCCGAAAGCCGATGTGGTGGGGTTCGCTGATCGGTTTGTTCGTGTTCGCGTTGCCGATGTACTGGCTGATGGGGCAGGGCTTCGGCTGGGCCATCGTCGGATTCCTGGTGCTGGGGCTGCTGTACATCCCGCAGCTGTCGACCATCTCGGCAACGTTCCCGGCCATGTTCCCCACGCAGGTGCGGTACGCCGGGTTCGCCATCTCCTACAACGTGGCCACGGCGGCGTTCGGAGGCACGGCGCCGCTGATCAACGACGCGGTCACCGAGAACGAGGGTTGGGAGTTGTTCCCGGCCGGCTACATGATGCTCGCCTGCGCGATCGGCATGATCGCGCTGCCCTTCCTGCGCGAGACGGCAGGCTTCTCGATTCGGGGCACCGACATCCCAGGTGAGGAAACCGACGCCGAGAAGAAGCTGGTGCACAACAGCTGACCGTCGACCGGGCCGTTGATCCCGCCCAGCGGGCCGATATTCCCGTCGAGCGTGCCCTTGATCCCGCCCAGCGTGCCGATATTTCCGTCGAGCGTGCCCTTGATGCCGTCGATCGTGCCCTAACAGCGCGTCGAGCGGGCCCTTCCACCCGTCGAGCGGGACCCGGTCGGCGGTGCGCACCACTGATGTGACTGACAAGCCGTCGACCTGGGTGAGGTCGCCGGGTTCAGTGCCGCTCCGACGACCCATATGTCGCCACGGCTTCGGCCTTGGCCCGTTGCACTGCGGCAGGTCTCGACCGCGAAATCGTCGTCGAACCGCCGGCCGCCGTGCAGGATGGCTGACATACCGCTCGACGGAATTCAACGGCCCGGTCGGCGGCATTGTGGGCCCGCTCGACGCTATTAAAGGCCCGCTCGACGGCAATAAGGGCACGGTGGGCGGGGGTTAGGGCCCGTTCGTGGACGAGATCATGCGCAGCGCCAGCAATGCGTAAGCCTTTGCAGCGGTGACCAATTCGTGTATGGAGACCGATTCATCCGGGCGGTGTGCCTGATCGTTGAGACCACCGGGGCCCAGGACGATGGCGGGGATCCCGAGGTCCTGGCTGATGAAGCCGCCGTCGCACGCGGCGGTCCAGCCGGTGATCTCGGTATGGCCACCGGCGTCGCCGACGGCACGAGCGGCCTCGGTGACCAATGGGTGGTCGATGGTGGTCTGAAAACCAGGCATCGACATCGTCACCTCGACGTCCACTGTGATGCCGTCACTGTCGATGCCCGCTTCGGTGATCGCGCCGCGTAGCCAGGACGCCACAGCGTAGGCGTCTTCCCCTGGCATCAGCCGGCGGTCGAAGCTGACGGTCGCATGCGGTGCGACCACCGAGATGCCCTGCCCGCCTTCGATCAGCCCGGTGTTCCAGGTTCCCGAGCCCAGAAGCGGATCTGGCGAGCGCGCAAGTCGGCGGGCGTCGGCACGGACGAGGTCGATGATCGCGGCGGCAGCGTCGATGGCGTTGCGGCCATCTGCCGGGCGACCCGAATGTGCGGCCCGGCCGGTCACCCGGACCTCGAGGTAAGAGGCTCCGCGACAAGCGATCACGGTTTCGAGGTCGGTCGGTTCGGCGACCACACAACCGGCGAATCGGTACGACCCATCGTTCCGGGCCACAAAATCGCGGATGCCGATGCCGAGGTCTTCTTCGTCGACGGTGCAGGCCAATTGGACGGGACCGGGTAGTTCCACCTCCGACCGCGACAACGCCGCCATCGCGATGATTGCCGCCGCGAGGCCACCTTTCATGTCGGTGGCGCCGCGACCGTAGATCCGCCCCGCGTCGACCGTGGATTCGAACGGGTCGCGTGTCCATCCGTCACCGGCTGGTACCACGTCCGAGTGGCCGAGGATCATGAGACCGGGCGCGTTGCCGGTGCCGGGGAGTGTCGCGGTCAAGTTCGGTCTGCCCGGGGCCACTTCCCAGCTGTCGACGATGAAACCGAGTTCGTGACAGGCCTTGTGGAGTACCTGGACCGTTTCTTGCTCGGTACCGCCGGGATTCTCGCCGCCCGCGTCGATGAGCGAGCAGGTCAGTGCCACCAACTCAGGCCCGTCGATCAGCTCGAGAACAGACCGTTCGGTCATGCCGCCAGTGCCAGATCCAGTGCGGTACGCAGCCGCTTCACACCCTCGTCGATGCGGTCGGGTGTGCTGGACGCGAAGCACAGCCGCAGAGCGTTGCGATAATGGCCGCCGGGCGACAATGCCGGTCCCGGAATGAACGCAACACCTTCGGCCAGTGCGATCTCGAACAGCTCGCGGGTGTCGATACCGGCATATTTCCCTTGCAATGTCACCCAGAGGAAGAAGCCACCCTCGGGGTGTGTGGTGGCCACCTCATCGCCCAGATGTGTGTGCAGAGAGGCGATCATCGCGTCGCGACGAATGCGGTACAGGTCGCGCAGCATCACCAGATGGTCCTCCAACCCACCGCGCGAGATGTACTCGGCCACGATGTGCTGGTTGGGCACGTTGGTACATGTGTCCATCGCCTGCTTGCCGTTGATCAGCAGTTGCCGCAGGGCGGGGTCGGCGTCCACCCATCCGACGCGCCATCCCGGAGCGAGGATCTTCGAGAACGTGCGGACCGAGAACAGCAGTGGGTCATCGGGACTCAGAGTCCGGAACGTGGGGATGTCCTCGCCGGAGAAGCGCAGCAGCGCGTACGGATCGTCGTCGATGATGACCGCGCCCCACTTGTGGGCCAACTCCAGCAACGCGATTCGACGTTCCAGTGACAAGGTGACGCCACTCGGGTTCTGGAAGTTGGGGATGGTGTAGATGGCCTTGGGGGTTCGATGAGTTCGTGCGACCAGATCCGGTAGCTGGTCCACCATGAGTCCCTCGTCGTCCACCGGCACCTCGAGTAGCTGAGCGCCGTACGACAGGGCGGTGGCGCTTCCGTTGGTGTACGTGGGCGACTCGACGATCACCAGGTCGCCGGGGTCGACGAACAACTTGCAGGCCAGATCGAGTCCCTGCATACCGCCGGTGGTGATGACAAGCCGATCCTCGGAGGCCGGATCAGGTGTGCCGGCAAGGTATTTGACCAGTAGATCGAGCAGGCGCGGCTCGCCCTCGGAAGCGCCGTAGGTGAACGACGTGTGGTCGAGGATGCTGCCGGCTATCTCGCGGAACTCGTCGGCGGGTACCGCCTCGTCGGCGGGCGAACCCATGGCGAAGCGGACGATGTCGTGCTTCTGCGCGGCGAGCAGCGACGTCGACGAGTCGATCATCGACCCGACCAGATCTTTGGCCCGGCCGGCCAGCGGGAAGGTGCGGCTGGAGTGGGACAGATCGGTTGCGGTCATGCGGTCACCTCTCACTTCTCATCAGGTCACTTGCGGATCAGGTCTCGCGGAAAGCTGGTGAACGTCTCGACCCCGGTCGCGCTCACCCGCACCGACTCGGACAACTCGAATCCGTAGCCGTCCATCCACATTCCACAGACGATGTGAAATGTCATGTTCTCTTCGAGGATGGTCTCGTCCTCGGTCCGGATGCTGATGGTGCGCTCACCCCAGTCGGGTGGGTAGCCGATACCGATCGAATAGCCGAGCCGCGAGGGCTTTTCGAGTCCGTACTTGGCCAGGGTCCAGTTCCACGTGGAGGCGAGCTCCCGCGTCGGCACGCCCGGTGCGATGGCGTCGAGAACGTTGTTGAGGCCCTCTGCGGTGGCTCCGGCAACGTAGTCGACATCCTTGTTCACCGGCCCGAGTGACACGGTGCGGGCGAGAGGGCAGTGGTACCGGTTGTGGGCGCCCGTCAGCTCGACCACCACTGCCTCGCCACCGACGAAAGTGCCCTGATGCCAGGTGAGGTGGGGGGTGTCGGCTGCTTCGCCCGTGGGCATCATCGGCACGATGGCCGGATAGTCGCCGCCGAATTGATCGGTGCCGGTGATCTGCGCCTGCGAGATCGCCGCTGCTGCATCACACTGTCGCACTCCGATGTCGATGGTGTCGATGGCCGCACGCATCGCCTCCGAGCACACCATGCCCGCCTGCCGCATCAGCTGCACCTCGGCATCCGATTTGACCGACCGCACCCAGTTCACGAGCTCGAAGCAGTCCACCAGCTTCCACTCCGGGATCGCGTTGAACAGCGCTCGATACGCCTTGGGGGAGAAGAAGTGTGAGTCCATCTCCAAGCCGACGGAGCCGCCTCGCGACGCCGGCGCGATGAGATGGCGTTGCCGCAAGGCGAATGCCACCCAATCGAACGGATGCACGTGGGGCCTGTGGATGTAGCTCTCGGGATAGCCGACGATCTGCTCGTCGGGCAGCCAGGTGGTGCGATGCGCACCGCGAGCGTCCATGTCTCGCGCGAAGAACACCATGTCGCCGTCCATCGGTACGAACAACATCTGTGGGGTGTAGAAGGACCACGCGTTGTACCCGATGAGATAGAAGATGTTTGCCGGGTCCGTGACGATGATCGCCGACAGCCCCTGCCGGTCCATCAACTTGCGGACAGCTGCCAGCCGCTGCTCGTATTCGGCGTCGGTGAACAGCTGCGATCCGAGATACATACTGTGTCCTCACACCTTTCGGTGAACGTTCGCGGTTGTGCCGGTCTGATCAGGTCCTCGGTATGGCGAGATACTTGATCTCGAGGAACTCCTCGATCCCGACCCGGCCGCCTTCGCGGCCCAATCCGGATTGTTTCACCCCACCGAAGGGTGCTGCAGGGTTGGAGACCAAACCTGTGTTCAGACCCACCATTCCGACTTCGAGTGCCGACGACATCCGCAGTCCCCGATCGATGTCTTGGGTGAACAGATAGCCGACCAAACCCCACGGTGTGTTGTTGGCCATCTCGATCACCTCCTCCTCGGTGTCATAGGGGATGACCGGTGCCACCGGCCCGAAGATCTCGGTGCCCATCAGCTCGGACTGCGGGTCAACACCCGAGAGCACCGTCGGCTGATAGAAGTAGCCGGCATCAGCACCCTCCTCACCGCCCACCACCACGGTGGCCCCTCGTTCGACGGCGTCCGAGACCAGGGTGCGGACCTTGTCGACGGCCTTGCGCTCGACGAGCGGCCCCACTTGGGTGCCTTCGTCCACACCGTTGCCGACGTTCAACGCGCCCATCCGTTCGGCCAGCTTTCTGGCGAACTCATCGGCCACGCTGCGATGCACGAACATCCGGTTGGCCGCCGTGCAGGCCTCACCCATGTTGCGCATCTTGGCGACCATCGCGCCGCCCACGGCCTTGTCGAGATCGGCGTCAGGGCAGACGATGAACGGTGCGTTGCCGCCCAGTTCCATCGACGTGCGCATCACAGTTCGAGATGCCTGCTCCAGCAGCAACTTTCCCACTTGGGTGGAACCGGTGAAGCTGACCTTGCGGGCCAGGCCGCTGTCCATCCACGTCTCCACCACGGAACCGGGGTCGTCGGTGGTGACCACGTTCAGCACACCGGAAGGCAAGCCGGCGAGCGTGAGGATCTCGGTGAGGGCAAGCGTTGTGAGCGGGGTGAGTTCGGCAGGCTTGAACACCATGGTGCAGCCGGCTGCGATCGCCGGCCCGATCTTGCGGGTGCCCATCGCCAGTGGGAAGTTCCACGGGGTGATGAGGATGCACGGTCCCACCGGCTCCTTCGTCACCAGGATGCGGTTTGCACCGTCGCCGGTGGTGGTGTGTCCACCGTCGATGCGGACTGCCTCTTCGGAGAACCACCGGAAGAACTCTGCGCCGTAGGCCACTTCACCTCGCGCCTCGGCCAGCGGCTTGCCCATCTCGGTGGTCATGATCAGCGCCAGATCCTCCTGTCGTTCGAGGATCAACTCGTATGCCCGGCGGAGGATGTCGCTGCGCTTGCGCGGTGGTGTTGCTGCCCAGCTCTTCTGGGTGGCCGCGGCCGATTCGATGGCCGCAGCGGCATCGGCCTGTGCACCCTTGGCGACGTGGGCGATGACCTCACCGGTGGCGGGGTTCTCGACCGCGAAGGTAGCGCCGTCGGCTGCTGGCCCCCATTCGCCGCCGATGTACAGGCCGGTGGGCAGAGAAGCGATCAGCTCGGCTGCCCGGGCACGCCGTTCGGCATTCTGGGTCGCGGGTGTGGCGGTGGATGTTGTCATGGTCGAACCTCCTCAGTGGTCTCGGATGAGCGTGCCGGGTCGAGTAATTCGGCCAGGTGGACCGACTCGACGGCCGGCACGGTGTCGTCGGTGGCAGAGAGATGCGAAACGGCCATCGCACAACTGAATCCGTCGGTGAGGACCGGTGTGGACTGGTCCCGGGTACGCAGAGCTGGGGCGAGCGCCTGTTCGGCCACGCCCATGCTGACGTCGTAGTGGCCTTTCTCGAAGCCGAAATTGCCTGCCACACCGCAGCATCCGTCGGCCTGCTTCACATCGGTCGCGCCGAGTCTGCGCAGGACCGATTGCTGCACGGTGGGCCCGAACGCCGAGTACTCGTGGCAGTGGGTCTGCACAACGACGTCCAAGGGCAACGGCACGGGTGGTTCCCACCCGTCGTCGAGTAGATGGCCGACCTCGTCGGCGAAACTCCGGATCCGTGAAGCCACCCGGCGGGCGACCTCGCTGTGCACCAACTCCGGGAGGTCCTTGCGCAAAGCAGCGGCGCAGCTCGGTTCGGGCACCACGATCGGCCGGTCGGTTCCGTCGTCGAGAGCAGCGGCGGTGCGGGTCAGCACCTTTCGCGCGTGATCGAGTTGTCCGGTGGAGATCCAGGTGAGCGCGCAACACTGGTCGGCCGAACAGCTCACGGTCTGTCCTCCCGATTCCAGGACCCGCGCCGCGGCACCGGCGACGTGTGGCCGAAACGCCTTGGTGAACGAGTCGACGAACAGCACCACGTCGGACGTCGGGTCGGTGCGTAGATCGGCCATCGCGTTGTGCACCTGTTTGCGGGTGGCGAAGGCGGGCATGGTGCGTCGCGGATCAAGCCCACCGGCCCGGGATGCGGGACCGGCGAGGCGGCCCGACAGCATCCTGTTGATGACGGGGGCCAGAGCCGTGGCGGCTCCCAGCCAGGCAGGCATCCAGCCGAGCGAATAGTGCGACAGCGGTCGCAGGCGCCGCCGGTAGTAGTTGGAGAAGAATTCAGACTTGTACGTCGCCATGTCGACGCCCACCGGGCAATCGGTGGAACACGCCTTGCATGACAGGCACAGGTCGAGGGCTTCGCGAGAATCCTCGTCGCGCCAGCCTGATTCGATGTCGGGTGCGGTGCGAACCATCTCCTGCAGCACACGGGCCCGGCCGCGCGTGGAGTCCTTCTCGTCGCGGGTGGCGCGATAGCTGGGGCACATCACGCCACCGGAATCCGATCGGCAACGGCCGACACCGATACACCCCTGGACGGCGTGCACGAAGGGGTCCAGGCCCGGCTGTCCATCGTCCCGGGTCCCGGGCGTGCCGAGATCGAAACTGGTGCGCCATACGCGGCTGGGCACATCGGCGAGCACAAGATTCGCATCGATGGGGTCCGGATCGACGATGCTGCCGGGGTTGAGGATGCCTGCCGGATCCCAGATGCGCTTGAAGGCACCGAAGGCCTCGATCATCTGGGGCGAGTACATCAGGGGCAACAGCTCCGAGCGGGCCCGGCCATCGCCGTGTTCGCCTGACAGCGAGCCCCCGTGACGCACTACGAGTTCGGCGGCGTCATGACAGAACTTCCTCATCACCGTCCGGCCTTGCGCACTGCGGAGGTCGAAGGTGATCCGGACATGCATGCAACCGGCGCCGAAGTGTCCGTACATGACGCCGGTCAGTCCGTGGTGGTCGAGCAGTGCGGTGAACCCTTCCAGATAGTCGGCCAGCCTTTCGGGGGCAACGGCCGAATCCTCCCAGCCGGGCCAGGATTCGTAGCTGCCGCCGTCGCCACCGTCTTCGGGGTTCACCTGCTGCGGTGCCACCAGCCGTGACGACAATCCGGCGCCGTCCTCCCGGATACGCCACAGCGAGACCCGTTGCTCGCGGTCGGGCACGGTCCGGCCGTCCACCAGTCGCCCATTTGTATAGAGCTTGTCGAGAAGGTCCTGCGCCGCCTGCGGCACGTTCGAGCTGCTCTCCTCGTCGAGATCCACGTACAGCCAGGCATTTCCCTGTGGCAGGCCCACCACGGAGTCGTCGCCTCGACGCGCCTGCATCGTCTCGACGATGCGCTCGTCGATACCTTCGATGGCCGACGGCTTGAACTCGAGCAGGGTCGGTACGTCGCGGGCGGCGTCCACCACGTTGCGGTAGCCGAGACAGAGGAGCAGGGCGCTGGTGGGCGCGGGCACAAGACGAACGGTGGCCGAGACCACGATCGCGCAGGTGCCTTCGGTGCCGACCAGGGCGCGTGCCACATCAAAACCGTTCTCGGGCAGCAATTTACCGAGGTGGTAGCCGGACACCTGGCGTGGGATCCGGTCCATCTCGGTTCTCAGGATGGCCATGTTCGCCGCCGTCAACTCGCGCATCGCCGCACCCAGTTGGGCTGCCCGGGCCACCGCTTCGGTGTCGGAGGGGTCGGTTGCGCTCAACCCGTCGCGGAATGCGGTGAGCCGCAATCCATCGGCTGTGACGAGGTTCAATGCCTCGACGTGGTCGGTGGTACGCCCGTGGCGCACCGAGTGGTTGCCGCAGGCGTCGTTGCCGATGGCGCCGCCGAGGGTTGCCCGGGACTGGCTGGAGGGGTCCGGCGCGAAGGTCAGTTCACCGTCGGTCTGGGCCGCGACTTGGTGCTGCAGCGTGGTGAGCACCATGCCGGCCTGCGCGACCGCGGTCCTGCCGTGCGGATCGACGGAGATGAGTCTGTTCATGTGTCGCGAGAAGTCCAGCACCACGCCGGTCCCGATTGCGTTGCCGCCCATGCCCGTTCCGCCACCGCGGGCGGTAAGCGTGAGGTGATGCCGGTGGCAGTAGGCGGCCACCGCAGCCACCTCGCGATCGTCCCGAGGGAAGACCACCGTGAGGGGCTTGAGTCGGTAGTTCGAGGCGTCGTAGGAGTATTCGATGAGACGGCGAGACGAGGCGTCGGCGCTCAGCCCGAGCGCTTGCAGATCAGTGGCGACACGGGAGCCGGACAGTTCGGGGTCCATCACCCCCGCTATCCCAGTGCCGCGGTCAAGGCGGCCTCGAATCTGTTCAGACCCGTGGCCATTTCGTCCTCTGAGATCACCAGGGCGGGGATGAGGCGAACCACGTTGCCCATCGGTCCGCACGTCAGCGTCAGCAGCTTCTCAGGTATGCACGCCTGTTGGACGGCGGCTGCCGAAACACTGTCGGGCGCGCCCGCGTCGTCGACGAACTCGATGCCGGCCATCAGGCCGATGCCGCGCACATTGCCGATCTGCGGGAATTTCGGAGCCAGCTCGGCCAGTCCGCGGAGCATCTGGTCGCCGCGGATGCGCGCGTTGTCGACGAGGCTCTCCTCGGCGATCACCTCGAGTGTCGCGACGCCTGCGGCCGCGGCCACCGCATTGCCGCCATAGGTGCCGCCTTGGGAACCCGGCCACGCCTTCGCCATCAGGTCGCGGGGTGCGGCGATGGCCGAGATCGGGAACCCGGAGGCGATGCCCTTGGCCGTGATGAGGATGTCGGGAATCAGGCCGTCGGTGTGCTGATGTCCCCAGAACCTGCCGGTGCGCCCGACGCCTGCCTGGACCTCGTCGAGGATGAGGACGATGCCGTATCGATCGGCGCGTTCGCGGAGTCCCTCGAGAAATGCCGGCGGGGTGGGCAGGTATCCGCCGTCACCGAGCACCGGTTCGATGAGGAAGGCAGCAGTGTCGTTAGGGGCGACGCGTGAGGCGAACAGATAGTCGAGTTCCCGGAGAGCGAAGTCGACTGCTGTCTGCTCGTCCCAGCCGTACCGGTAGGCGTACGGAAAGGGCGCCATGTGCACGCCGCCCATCAGGGGGGAGAAGCCTGCGGAGAAGCGGGTTCCGGCGGTGGTCAGAGTCGCGGCAGCGACGGTGCGGCCATGGAAACCACCCTGGAAGACAACGATGTTCGGTCGCGCCGTGGCCATCCGCGCCAACCGGACCGCGGCCTCCACGGCCTCGGATCCGGAGTTGGCGTAGAACACCGAGTCGAGCCCGGTGGGCAGATGGTCACCGAGTTTGTCGGTCAACTCGAGCAGCGGCTTGTGCATCACGGTGGTGTACTGCGCGTGGATGATCTTGCCGCATTGTTCCTGGGCTGCGGCAACCACTTTCGGATGGCAGTGCCCGGTGCTGGTGACGCCGATGCCGGTGGTGAAGTCGAGGTAATCGAGCCCGTCCGTGCCGTGGATCCACGACCCCTTCGCGTGATCGACGACAACCGGCGTGGCTTGTTTCAGGGCAGGGCTGAGGGTGGCGCGGCTCATGGGTACACGGTGACGGCAGATTGATGGATTGTCAACAATTGGACAGTCGCCGACGGCCACTCTGGCGGGCTGCCCTAATCTGGGCCCATGGCAACGCCGAACACACCACCGGTGGTCGCACTCCTGGGTCGCGAAGGACTCGCCCCGCCCAGCAACCTGGAGCAGATCCGCAACATCGCGACGGTGCGTGAATGCACCACCGCAGATCTGGGTGAGGCGCTCGCCGGTGCAGACGTTCTGCTGTTGTGGGACTTCTTCTCCGCGGCCTTACGGGACAACTGGTCGGCCGCAGATGACCTCCGGTGGGTACATGTCTGTGCAGCAGGCGTCGACGCAATGCTGTTCGATGACGTGCGCCGATCGGACGTCACCGTCACCAACGCCCACGGGGTCTTCGACGGGCCCATCGCCGAGTTCGTCCTCGGCTCGATCCTCGCCGAGGACAAGCAGCTGCATCTGTCGAAAACCCTCCAGCGGGAAAAGCGGTGGATCCGCCGCGACACCACCCGGACTGCCGGACGTTCGGTACTCGTCATCGGGACCGGCGGGATCGGCCGCGCCACCGCCCGCCTTCTACAGTCTGCCGGCCTGCAGGTGAGCGGTGCGGGTCGCACCGAACGTGCGCACGACCCCGACTTCGGTGTGGTGCGGGCCACCGCGGACCTGGCTTCCTACGTCGGCGACTTCGACGTCGTGGTCGCCATTGCACCGCTCACCCGCCAGACCGCCCGCATGATCGACGCCGCGGTACTGGCTTCGATGAAACCGACCGCGCACCTGGTCAACGTGGGCCGAGGGGAGTTGGTCGACGAGACGGCGCTCATCGACGCGTTGCGGACGGGATCGATAGGAGCCGCCTCGCTCGACGTCTTCGAGACCGAGCCGCTGCCCGCCGAGAACCCGCTGTGGGAGATGGAGAACGTGCACATCTCGGCGCATATGAGCGGGGATGTGGTCGGGTGGGGCGATGAACTGGCCGGTCAGTTCCTGCAGAACCTCCAGCATTACATCGCCGGCGAACCGCTGATGAACGTCGTCGACAAGCAGGCCGGCTACGTCAGGGCACGCGAAAACTCCTGACAGAGGTGACAAGTCAGGCCCCGCTGTCGCTATTCACAGACGGATCTCAGACTCTGCTTCTATGTTCGGACACGTGACTGATTCCGCGCCGCGTTCGACAAGGGTCGTGACGCTGTTGTGCATCGCCGGCCTGGCGGTTGCGGGCGTGGCCCTGGGTTACTGCATCCATCTCGGAGCCGAGCGCAGCGATCAGGGCCAGGCGTCGACACAGATCAAGTACGTCACCCCGAGCGAACCGCCGAGTCAGGCCGGAGTGCTCTCGGGCGAGACCACAACCGAAGAGATTCCCCAGGCCCTCAGCACCGAACGGTCGAAGGTGGTGCTCTGCACCATCGACAAGATCAGCTCCGACTCCCTCGACGTCCACACCGCCGACGGCCGCAAACAACACTTCATCCTCAGTCCGGACACCCACGTGCAGTCCACCGAGGGCAGCTCGCTCGGCGTCCTCGACGTCGGTGACCTGGTTGTCGTCCGGGTGGTGAAGGTCGACGGCACGATGATCGCCGACCTCATCGTGGACGGCCGGGTCTCCGGTTCGATCCCCGAGAACTGACGCCCTCGCGGGGCCCGCTGGGCGAGTGCGGGTCTCGGCAACCTCGCCTGCGTATCGAATCGGACCCCCCACGGTAAGCTGACCGGTGATGACTGCCGTCTACTTCCTGATCGCCGCCCTCGCGCTGGCCGGCGCCCTGGCTCTGCTGTGGCTCGACCGCAAGCGGACGACCGGGGTGCGCCGTGAACGAGCAGTGTGGGGCGATCAGCACGGGTTCAAATACCGCGACTCCGATCCGGCCCTGAAGTCGGAGTTCGGGCGGGCGGCGATGGATGTGCCCGACCACATCGAGGTCCAGGATCTGGCCTACGGCAGCTACTACGGCGAAGAGACCGTCGTCTTCGACCTGGCCGAGACCGCCACCATCGTGGCCATCCGCCGGACCACCGAATCGAACGTGACGATCGATCTGCGGCACGAGAAGACTCTCGCGCCGGCCGAGGACGATGTCGAACTGCTCGGCGCGATGGGTAAGAGGGTGATGTTCTCCAGTCACCTCGATGTCGCCCGTCGCGTGTGCGATCGCCGTATGGTCGCCCTGGCCACCAACGCTCCCGACTACATCCAGATCCTCTGGAACGAGGGGGCGTGGTCGCTCGGGTCGATGCCGATCACCAACGACCCCGAACGTCTCGACGTCGCTCTGGAGACCGTTCGCCGCTTCACAGACCTGTTGCGGGTGCTGCCGCCCGTCGTCGATCCGCAGAGCACGCCGGACCCGCGGGACCCGTCGAGTCCCACCGGGCGCGCGCGTCGCGGCCTGGCCGACCCCCGTACCGAGAACATCCGCCGCGAGGATCTGCCGCGACCGCAGCGCAGTCCGGGGCCGCGGACCGAATCGGGGGCCCACGCACGCGAGGCCGCCCCGATCCGTCGCAACGAGGGATCAGGTCCGATGACCCGGAGCGCCGGGCCGCTCCCCCGCGGACCTGTTCCGCCCGTACGCACGTCAGGACCGATACCGCGCCAGCCCGGCCCGCCGGGGAACCCCCGACCCGGAGGACCACAGTGACCGTCACCGATCGTGATGGCGCCGACGCGACGCCGGTGGCGCGTGAGCGGTTGGCCGAACTCGTCAAAGAAATCGCTGTGGTCCACGGCAAGGTCACGTTGTCGTCGGGCGCCGAGGCCGACTACTACGTCGACCTCCGGCGAGCGACCTTGCACCACGAGGCCTCTGCGCTGATCGGGATGTTGTTGCGGGAACTGACCGCCGACTGGGACTTCGAAGCGGCCGGCGGACTCACCCTCGGCGCCGACCCGGTGGCCACCGCGATCATGCACGCCCCCGGTCGGCCGATCAACTCATTTGTGGTGCGCAAAGCCGCGAAAGCCCATGGGATGCAACGGCAGATCGAAGGGCCCGACATCGTGGGCAAGCGTGTCCTCGTGGTCGAGGACACCACCACCACCGGCAATTCACCACTCACCGCGGTGCGTGCCCTCCGTGACGCCGGCGCCACCGTTGTCGGGGTGGCGACAGTGGTGGACCGGGCCACCGGAGCCGACGCGATCATCGCGGCCGAAGGTGTGGAATACCGCTCGCTGCTCGGGTTGAGCGACATCGGCCTGGCCTGAGTGAGCCAGGAGGAGTCCACCGCCGAGCCTGGGCCCACCGAGTGGGGCGAGCCGGCGGTCGGCAAGGGCCCGTGGTCCGAGGAATACGGCACCGAGCCGCCGACCGATCCACGGTACGATCCGACGCTTCTGGCCGAGGGTGACCGGCGCAATGTTGTTGACGCCTACCGGTATTGGACGCGCGAGGCCATCATCGCCGACCTCGACGCGCGCCGCCACCCCTTCCACGTGGCCATCGAGAACTTCGGGCACGACGGCAACATCGGCACCGTTGTGCGCACCGCCAACGCATTCACGGCCGCCGCGGTCCACATCGTCGGACGCAAACGCTGGAACCGGCGAGGCGCCATGGTCACCGACCGCTATCAGCATGTGCTGCATCATGATTCGGTGAGTGCCCTGATGGAATGGGCTCGCTCTCGGTCGCTTGCCGTGGTGGCTGTGGACAACACCCCGGGGTCAGTGCCGCTCGAGACCGCGGACCTTCCGCGAGAATGTGTGCTCCTGTTCGGTCAAGAGGGACCCGGGGTGAGCGCCGACGCCCAGGCCCACGCCGACCTCACCGTCTCCATCGCCCAATTCGGTTCCACCCGTTCGATCAACGCCGGTGTCGCTGCCGGTATCGCCATGCATGCCTGGATCAGGCAACATGCCGACCTGGATCAGGCCTGGTAGTCGCCCCCTTCCAATCTGCAGGCTTTGTGTTCGTTTGCCGGTTTTGCAGCGCCTGCGTTTTGCCGCAAACCCTGCGTGCGCGTGGACAGGTCGAGTTCTCCACAGTGGAACAGTCATCCACAGCATCAGGCCGCGGTTGGGTGATGGGCTCAGCAGGTACCGAAGGATGTCTGACCATTGCGGTGTGGAGAGCATCGACGACGTGAACCTGATCCTGCGGTCCGTGCAGATTGGTACTGGGGCGAGCACAGATCACACGCTGCGACGGGCGACGAGCCGCGGCGAACTCGAGCGTGTGGTCCGAGGCGCTTACTGCGAACCCCAGTCGGACCTCACGCCTGAGCAAAGCTACCTGCGGCGGGTCGTCGCTGTGGCCGGGCGGACCAGGGGCCAGAGAGTGCTGAGTCATCAATCTGCCGCCGTCCTGCACGAGGTGGACACGCTCGGCCGCGACTATGGACAGGTCCACTTCATCGTGGACCGCGGTGCTGAACGCGGAAGATCTGTATACCTGCACCGCGGACAGCTCCTCGACGAGGACATCGTGGAGGTGGGTTCGTTCCGGGTCACGTCGATGGCGCGAACGGTCGCGGACGTGGCGTGCGCTGCCGACTTTGCCGGTGCGCTGACGGTGGTGGATTGCGGACTCCGTCGAGGGGTACCGCGAGCCCAGCTGGAAGATCTGGCGGCTCGTCTCGCCGGGAGCAGAGGCATCGCCAACTTCCGTAACGCGCTCGGCCATGCCGACGAGAAAGCCGAGACCGCCGGAGAGTCCTTGAGCCGGGCGCGAATGATCGAGATGGGGGACATCCCACTACCGCGGCTTCAGCACGAGTTCTTCTCGCCGGGCGGGATCTTCCTTGCCCGTAGCGACTTCGACTGGGACGGAAAGGTCATCGGCGAGTTCGATGGGAGAGGCAAGTACACAGCTGACGGCCAGGAAGCCGACGCGTCCTGGCACGCCGAACGCGAACGCCACAATCGTTTGCTGCGTCATGGCTTCGTTGTCGTTCGCTGGGACTGGAAGATCCTTCACGACCGGAGACGGTTCCGGGCCCTACTCCGCGACGGCCTTCGAACGGGCGGGATCATCTGATCCAGCACAGGCAGGGTTTGTCACCGCACGCAGGCGCTGCAGTGCCTGCAAGGAGACACAAACCCTGCGTTTGGGTGTTCGAGCGGCGGGGCGGGGTCAGCTCGGGGTATCGGAAGGGGCGTTGGTGGGATCTGCCACAGCATCGTCTGAGTTCTGGGAATCGCGGCCGCGCCAGCGCTTGTACAGCTCGGTGATGATCGGGAGGACCGAGACGAACACGATGATCAGGAAGATGATGTCGATGTTCTTCTGGATGAACTCGATCTGGCCGAGGAAGTAACCGAGCAGGGTGACGCCCGCACCCCAGGCGATGGCTCCGACGATGTTGTAGGCGAGGAACGTCGTGTACTTCATCCGGGCTGCACCGGCCACGAGCGGCGCATAGGTACGGACGATCGGGACGAATCGCGCCAGGAAGATGGTGATGGGGCCGTGCTTCTCGAAGAACTCGTGCGCCTCATCGATGTACTTCTTCTTCAAAACCCGCGCATCGGGCTTGAACAGCGAATATCCGAACCGGTTGCCGAGGAAATAGCCGACCTGATCGCCGAGGAAAGCGGCTATCGGGATGGTGAGCAGCAACACCCACAGCGGCGCGAACGGCTCGATCTCGCTCGACTTGGCGGCCACGATCAATCCGGCCGTGAACAACAGGGAGTCGCCGGGCAGCAGCGGGAACAGCAGACCCGACTCGATGAACACGATGAGCAGCAGCCCACCCAGCATCCAGGTCCCGAAGGAATTGAGGAGATTGATCGGGTCCAAGAACCCAGGCATCAACGCCACATCGGTCGTTTGGGCAAGGACAGTCTCCATCACGGGACCCAAGGGTACCGGTTGTTGCCGGCCGGTCCCGCCAGGCGGCGCTGTGCCGTACGGCGGGAGGGTGCTCACCGGCGCAGACGGTCCTTGCAATACTGGTCAGCGAAGATCACCGAACCTCGGCTGGAGGCCACATGCCCATCGCAACGCCCGAACAATACGCACAGATGCTCAACGCGGCGAAAGAGGGCGGTTTCGCCTTCCCCGCGATCAACTGCACCTCGTCGGAGACCATCAACGCAGCCCTCAAAGGATTCGCGGAGGCGGGCAGCGACGGCATCATCCAGTTCTCTACCGGTGGCGCCGAGTTCGGTTCGGGTCTCGGAGTGAAGGACATGGTCACCGGTGCGGTGGCGCTGGCCGAGTTCGCGCACGTGGTGGCCGCCAAGTACGGCATCACGGTGGCCCTGCACACCGACCACTGCCCCAAGGACAAGCTGGACACCTACGTGCGTCCGCTGCTCGCCATCTCCCAGGAGCGCGTCGACGCAGGCCAGAACCCGCTGTTCCAGTCGCACATGTGGGACGGCAGCGCAGTGCCGCTGGACGAGAACCTGGAGATCGCCAAGGATCTGCTGGCCAAGGCCGCGTCCGCGAAGATCATCCTCGAGGTCGAGATCGGTGTTGTCGGCGGCGAGGAAGACGGCGTGGAGAACGAGATCAACGACAAGCTCTTCACCACCGCCGAAGACTTCGAGGCCACCATCGAGGCACTCGGTGCGGGCGACTCCGGAAGTCGCTACCTGCTGGCCGCGACCTTCGGAAACGTGCACGGCGTCTACAAGCCGGGCAACGTCAAGCTGCGCCCCGAGGTGCTCAAGACCGGCCAGGACGTGGCCGTCAAGAAGTTGGGTCTGGCCGACGGATCCAAGCCGTTCGACTTCGTGTTCCACGGCGGCTCGGGCTCACTCAAGAGCGAGATCGAGGAAGCCCTGAGCTACGGCGTGATCAAGATGAACGTCGACACCGACACCCAGTACGCCTTCACCCGTCCGATCGTCGGCCACATGTTCTCGAACTACGACGGCGTCCTCAAGGTCGACGGCGACGTGGGCAACAAGAAGTTCTACGACCCGCGCAGCTACATGAAGAAGGCAGAGACGTCGATGAGCGAGCGTGTGGTGGAGGCCTGCACCGACCTCAAGTCGGTCGGCAAGTCCATCAGCGCCTGACAGCCGAGACGAAGACCGGGTGAGCGGTCCTGGTGGGTCAGAGCGCGATACCCACCAGGATCGCCAGTCCGAGCAATATCAACGCAGCGGCCGCACACAAGACCGAGGTATCCACCCGGCGGTGCGGTCGCTGCGTTGTTGTCATTCGGGCCGGGGCGACGATCACCGGCCTCGGAGCGGCTTGTTGTTGCTCCACCGGCATCTGAGGACGGTCCCGGAAAGGAACGTCTGCCGGCGCGTGGACGCCGTATGGCGCCGGCGGCTGCCATGGACGGCCAGGCGGTTGCGGTGGTCGGGCCGCGGTGTCGCTCGGTCGAGGCGGTGCCTCGAACCCGCTACGTCGAACGGGGCCCGGGGGTCGCTGCGAACGCAATGGGATGGTCGCCGCGTCGATTACACGGTGATGGGGAGGTGGTGATGGCCGGTCCTGCGGTGAGGGCACCGACCAAGCCTAACGCCCGAACGACCACGAAGGCGCGGTTGTCACAGTCCGATCAGGCCTTGCAGACCTTCCACTCCCCGTCGATCTTGCTCAGTGTGAGTGCCACGTCGAGCTTCTCGTCAGGGGTGAGCGTCTTGTAGGCGATCACCTCTACAACAGCTCCGTTGCCGTCGTTGACGATCTTCGACGCCTTGACACCGTCGACGCCGACCAGTTCGTTGTTCTCCTCTTGGATCCGGTGATCCTCGGCGAACTCCTGGTCGGACATGCTCGTAAAGCGTTGCTGCGCTTCGCCGCACGTGATCTGTCGGAGAGTGATGATGTCGCCGTCGCGTAGCGCGGTGGTGTACTCGAGCGCCCGCGCGGCCGCGATGTCGGCGGGGACCTCGCTGGTTTCGTCTCCGGAGGCGACAACGGCGATGACCGCCGCGACCACCGCTGCGATCAGGACCAGTGCGGCGAGAGCGAACCACAGACCTTTCCGCGACTTCTTGGGTCCGCCGGCGGTTCGATTCTGCTGTGCGCCACCTGCAGGCGGGATGTACTGCGGCGCAGCCGGTTCCGCTTTCCAGTCGGGCACCTGCGTGGACGGCGATCCCGGGTTCGACAGTGACCTGGTGTTCGAATTGGTCGTCGACCCCGTCGGCGCCGCCTTCGAGGTGCTGATCCGCTCCGTCGGTTGGTCGGTGACGTCGGCAGGGGCCGCAGCGGCAGCCAGCACCTCCGTCTCGTTCTCATCGGCGGGTGATCCGACGGGCTCGTCTTTCGGCGTCGAGTCGGATTGTGATGCCGAGGATTTCGACGTGGAAACCGCCGGGACAGCGGCGAATTGGGCGGTCACGGCCTCGCTGGGCGCCGGGGCGGGGTCGCCGCCGGGCTGTTCCCCAGCAGTGTCCTGACGCGGTGCCTTCTCGTCCGCCGACCCCTTCTCGTCCGGCACAACCTTGTCGGTTGCGCCGGTCTTCTCGTCTGCAATGGTTTGCTCGTCTGCCGGCACGGCCTCGGCTTCGGCTTCGGCTTCGGCGCGATCAGGCACCGTCTGTGCAGGCGCCTCTTCGGGAGCATCCTGCGCCGCCTCCGGTTCAACGGAAGTTTCGACCGCCTGACTGTCGGCTGTCTGATCGGCCACCGGCTCATCGGCCACCGGCTCATCGGTGTGCGGATCGGCCACCGGTGCGCTGTTGTCCTTCGCGTCCGCAGGCTGCTCGTCGTCACTGGACGTATCGGTGGGCTCGTCCGACGCGGTGGCCTCATCCTCTGCGGAGGGCGGGACTTCAACGTCGTCCTCGGCCTCTGCCGTCTCGACGGCCGGGTCGGAGCTATCGGCGCCCTCGGCAGCCGGAGCTTCATTGACCACCGCGTCGACCACCGGATCCTGGCTTGCCGTCTCGGCGGTGTCCGGGGTGGCAGGGGAGTCTTGATCTGCGGCGTCGGCTCGGTTGTCCACCGCGGTATCAGCGTCCGGCTCGACAGGGGATTCGACAGGGGGCGTCGGGCGCTCGGCGGGAGCGGCGCCGGTGTCCGATGCCGACTCCGGGGTCGCGCTCGCCGTGTCGGTCACCGGACTGTCGGCCGAATCGTTCACGGCCCCCTGTGGAGATTCGCCATCGGACTTTCCCTGCGACAACAGACCCCCCTGTTTTTCCTGCCCCGCAGGAGATGTTGTGGATGTACCGGGGCGTCGTGTTGCTTCGGCCCCGCTACCAGATCTTCCTTCGCGAAGCTTACGAACTGCCGAAAAGGCCCTCCGTACAACAGAATTGCCTTCATCGTCAGGATGTGACATCCACCCAGCCCTGTTCCTCGACCGACACTGTTCACAGTGCACGGGAACCTGGCCGACCTTCGGACAGTCACCCCCGCGCAGCGTCGCGCCCACCCTATCGAATGAACTGGCGGCCGGAGGGGTCGCCCGCACCCGATCGAGAGCTGCGACAATGGTCCGATGACGTCGTTCGGAGATCTTCTCGGCCCTCAGCCCACCCTCTTGACCGGAGACGACGAAGCCGAATCGGACCTGTTGAACGGTTCCGACCCGGCTGCGGTCGCCGCCCAGCACCCGACCGCCTCGATCGCCTGGGCCTACCTGGCCGAAGCCGCCATGAACGAAGGCGCGACCATCACCGCCTACGCCTACGCACGTACCGGCTACCACCGCGGGCTCGACCAGCTGCGGCGGCATGGCTGGAAAGGGTTCGGCCCCGTGCCATGGAGTCACGAGCCCAACCGCGGGTTCCTGCGTTGCGTCGCCGTGCTCGCCCGGGCGGCGCAGACCATCGGTGAGGAAGACGAATACCGGCGCTGCCTCGATCTGCTGAACGAAAGTGACCCGGCAGCCGCCGGCGAGCTCGGACTCGCCTGACACCGGCGGCTCGGACGGCCGTCTGCTGACCGTTCGCGCGGTGTTCGCCCGCGAACGGTTGCCGGCCCGCGTCCGCGCCCCTCTGCATCGGCTGCGCGTGGCGATCCTGCCGATCCTCCAATGTTCCTTGGCGGCCGGCCTCGCCTGGTACCTCGCCACCGAGGTGTTCGCCCACGAGCGGCCGTTCTTCGCTCCCATCGCCGCGGTCATCTCGCTGGGTCTGTCTCTCGGGCAGCGGTGGCGCCGCGCCCTCGAGGTGGCGATCGGCGTGACAGTCGGCGTGGCGGTCGGCGACCTGATCATCGCGGCGATCGGATCGGGCACCTGGCAGATCATGGTGGTCGTCGCCATTGCGATGGTGGTGGCCATCGTGCTCGACCGGGGTCCGCTGGTGCCGATTCAGGCCGCGAGTTCGGCCGTGTTGGTGGCAACGCTCTTGCCGCCAGGAGGAGCCGACGGGTTCCACCGCGTCATCGACGCCTTCATCGGCGGTGTGGTGGCGATCGTGGTGGTTGCGGTGGTTCCCACCCATCCGGTGCTGCGGGCCCGCCGCGACGCCGCCGGAGTGCTCACCACGGTGTCCGATGTGCTCGCAGATGTGGCCGAGGGGCTGCGCCGGATGGACCGCGACCTGCTGCTCGAAGCGCTCGAAGAGGCGCGCGGAACCCAGCCGGAGATCGATGCGATGCGGTCGGACATCTCTGGTGGGCGTGAGATCAGTGTCATCTCCCCGCTGTACTGGAACAGTCGGTCGCGCCTCGAACGCATCACCGCCGTCGCCGATCCGATCGACAATGCTGTGCGAAACGTTCGGGTGCTGGCACGTCGGGCGGCGAGCGCGATGGACAAGAACGAGCCGATCAAGCCCGAGATCGTCGAACTCATCGTCAGCCTCGCGCACGCATTCGAGGTGGTCAACGACATGATCCTGGCCGACCCCGGCCAGCAGCCCGACCCGGCGTCTGCGGCCAGGGTCTTGCGTAGCATCGCCCGTCGCTCGAAGCCAGAACTGGTCGAGGGCAGCGCGCTGTCGGAGACGGTGATCTTGGCGCAGATCCGTTCCACGATCGTTGATCTGCTGATGGTGTGCGGACTCTCCCGCGTCTCGGCGATCGCCACGCTGCGCTGACAGTTGCGACGCATGCGTAGTCATGCATATATTTGGGGTCCACTGACCGCGAAGGGACACGATGGGCCACACGCACAGCCACGGTCACGCCGGGCACGGCGCCGGTGACGACGGAACCCAGCGGCGACTATGGCCGATGGTGGCCGGGGCAGTCATCATCTCCGTGTTCTTCGCGGTCGAACTGACCGTCGGCATCGCCGTCAACTCGCTGGCTCTGATCGCCGATGCGGGCCACATGCTCACCGATGTGGTGGCCATGGTGATGGGACTGGGCGCTTTGCTACTAGCCCGGCACGGGAGTTCGAGCGGGGTCAAGACCTTCGGCTGGCACCGCGCCGAGGTTTTCACCGCCGTGGCCAACGCCGTGCTGCTCATCGGCGTGGCCGTGTTTGTCCTCTACGAGGCCATCGAGCGCATCGGCACCGATCCCCACGTACCGGGCGGGACCCTGGTGGTGGTGGCGCTCATCGGCCTCGCGGCCAATCTGGTGGTGATGCTGCTGCTACGCGCGGACGCCAAGGGAAGCATCGCGGTACGCGGCGCGTACATGGAAGTGCTCGCCGACGCCGTCGGGTCGATCGGCGTGCTGGTGGCAGGCGTGGTGACGATGACAACCAGTTGGCCGTACGCCGACCTGGTGGTGGCAGTACTGATTGCGCTGTGGGTCGCCCCTCGCGCCATCCGCCTTGCCCTCGACGCACTTCGAATCCTGGCGCAGCAGGCCCCGGTCCACGTCGACGTGGACAGGATCCAGCGCGAACTCAGCGAACTGGCCGGTGTCACCGAAGTGCACGACCTCCACGTCTGGACGCTGACCACCGGCATGGACGTGGCAACGGTGCACGTGACCGCCACAGCCGACAACGCCGCGGTGCTCGCCGCCGCCAGGGAAGTCCTGGAACGCCATGGCCTCGACCACGCCACCATCCAGGTGGATCCGGCCGGAACTCAAGGCGACTGCCACAAGAAGATCACCTGGTAACCGTTGACCGGGCCGAAAACCCCGTTGACCGTGCCGATAACGCCGTCGACCGTGCCGAAGCTCCCGTTGACCGCGCCGAAGCTCCCGTTGACCGTGCCGAAGCTCCCGTTGACCGGGCCGAAATGCGCGTTTGAGTGGGCCGCCGTGTCCTGCCGTGGCGAGCAGTCAACCCGAAGGCTGAGGCAACCGGGCTCGTCAGCCCAGTCAACCAGGATTACGGCACGGTCAACGAGGATTAAGGCCCGGTGAACGGCGTTATGGGCACGGTCAACGGGAGCATCGGCACGGTCGACGGCGATTTGGGCACGGTCGACGGCGTTTTGGGCCCGGTGAACGGGAGTTTCGGCCCGGTGGGCGGGGTTGGGGCCGGTCAGTCGTCTTCGGGTTCAATGCGGCGCAGCACCAGGAACGCCCGCGCACCGACGGTGACCGTGGTCGGCGCCGTCAGTGGCTTCTCGGCCTCGTCGCCCGCGACGGTGGTGTCGAGCACCACCTCCCACTGCTCGCCGTACTTGGTGTCCAGCGGGAACTCGATGGGTTCGTAGTGAGCGCTCAGGAACACCATGAACGAGGCGTCGATGATGCGGTCGCCGAAATCGTCGACCTCGGGGATGGCGCTGCCGTTGAGGAACAGTCCGACCGCACGACCGAAATCGGCGTTCCAGTCATCCTCGGTCATCTCGCTGCCGTCGGGTCGTAGCCAGGCGATGTCGGGCAGCTTGTCGGCCGATCGTTGCATCGGCCGGCCCTCGAAGAAGCGTCGGCGACGGAACACCGGGTGGTTCGACCGCAGCTCGGCGACACGACGAGTGAAATCGATGAGGTCCTCGTCGACGTTTTCCCAGTCCACCCAGGCCAGCTCGCTGTCCTGGCAGTACGCGTTGTTGTTGCCGCCCTGCGTCCGTCCCAGTTCGTCACCGTGACTGATCATCGGCACACCCTGCGACAGCAGCAGGGTGGCGATCATGTTGCGGCTCTGCTGGGCACGCAGCGCGAGGATCTCGGGATCGTCGGTTTCGCCCTCGACACCGCAGTTCCACGAGCGGTTGTGGCTCTCGCCGTCGTTGTTGTCCTCACCGTTGGCCTCGTTGTGCTTCTCGTTGTAGGAGACGAGGTCTCGCAAGGTGAAGCCGTCGTGCGCGGTGATGAAGTTGATGGACGCGGCAGGCCGCCGTCCGGTGTGCTCGTAAAGGTCCGCCGAACCTGTTATGCGAGCAGCGAACTCACCCAGCGTCCCAGGCTCGCCGCGCCAGAAGTCGCGCACGGTGTCGCGGTATTTGCCGTTCCACTCGGTCCACTGCGGAGGGAAGTTGCCCACCTGGTATCCGCCGGGTCCCACGTCCCATGGCTCGGCGATCAGCTTGACCTGACTGACCACCGGGTCCTGCTGGACGAGGTCGAAGAAGCTGGAAAGCCGGTCGACGTCGTAGAACTCGCGGGCCAGAGCGGACGCGAGGTCGAAGCGGAAGCCGTCGACGTGCATCTCGGTGACCCAGTAGCGGAGCGAATCCATCATGAGCTGCAGGGCATGGGGATGCCGGACGTTCAGGGTGTTCCCGGTGCCCGTGTAGTCCATGTAGTACTGCGGATCATCTTCGACCAGACGGTAATACGCGGCATTGTCGATTCCGCGGAACGACAGGGTCGGACCCATGTGGTTGCCCTCGGCGGTGTGGTTGTAGACCACGTCGAGGATGATCTCGATGCCCGCCTCGTGCACGGCCTTGACCATCGACTTGAACTCTTGGACGGGCGCAACCCGCGAGTCGCCCCGCGAGTACTTGGAATCGGGGGCGAAGAACCCGATGGTGTTGTAACCCCAGTAATTCGAGAGACCGCGGTCCTGCAGCACTGAGTCGTCCGCGAAGTGGTGGACCGGCATCAGTTCGAGAGTGGTCACACCCAGGTTCGTCAGATGATCGAGGATCGCGGGGTGCGCGATCGCGGCGTAGGTACCGCGCAACTCCTCCGGGATCGCGGGGTGGGTCTGGGTGAGGCCCTTCACGTGGGCCTCGTAGATGACGGTGTCGGCGTAGGCGTGGTGAGGCGGACGGTCGACACCCCAGTCGAAGAATGGGTTGATCACCACGGACGCAGGCATGTAGGGGCCGGAGTCCTCGTTGTTGGGCGTCGACGGGTCGTCGAACATGTAGCTGAAAACTGGTTGCGCCCAGTCGAATTTGCCGTCGATCGCCTTGGCGTAAGGGTCGAGGAGGAGCTTGGCCGGGTTGCATCGCAGACCCTGCGCGGGGTCGTTGGGCCCGTGGATCCGGTAGCCGTAACGCTGCCCGGGTTCCACGTCCGGCAGGAAGCCGTGCCAGATGAAGCCGTCCTGCTCCAGCAGATCGATCTGCGTTTCCTCGCCGTCGTCGCCGATCAGACACAGCTGCACACGTTCGGCAACTTCACTGAACACCGCGAAATTCGTCCCGGCTCCGCTGTAATTTGCTCCAAGCGGGTACGCCGCACCTGGACGGATCTGCAACTGGTCCTCCTCGCATCAGCACACGGATTTTTCACACTACGACAGGTTCCGGCGCCGTGCTTGGGGGGCGACTACCCCCTACTTCCAGAAGACAAACAAGTCCCAGCCCCACGACGCCAGAAAGCTGCTGACCCCGGACAATTCGAACAACCAGTACACGAGGTCGAAGAACGCACGGTTGAGCTGGGGCACCAGCAGGATGACAAAGATCAGCAGGATCCCGAACGGTGCGACCGGCGCCACCGATCGGCGCGTGTTGTCGGACAGGTACGGCTCGATGATCCCGTAGCCGTCGAGTCCGGGGATCGGCAGGAGGTTGAGCACTGCGGCGGTGATCTGCAGCAGGGCCAGCATCGCCAGCGACGACCAGAAGTTCAGTTCACCGATCAGCGCCGCGTTGTCGCGGCCGGAGATGACCACGAGCAGGACGATGGCGATGAGGATGTTGGCCAACGGGCCCGCAGCGGAGACCAGGCTGCGCTGGGCCCGCGTGAATCCCGACTTGTTCACGTATACGGCGCCACCGGGAAAACCGATGCCGCCCAACAGGATGATGACCAGCGGCAGCCCGATCGACAGGCCGGGATGGGCGTACTTGAGAGGGTTGAGTGTGAGGTAGCCGCGGAGCTCGGCGCCGCGGTCACCGAACTTGAACGCGGTGACGGCGTGCCCGAACTCGTGAAGCGACAGCGAGATCACCCAGCCGCCCACGACGAGCAGCAGCGCCCCGATCACCGCCACGGGGTCGTTGTCCCGGCCCGATGTCCAGAGCAGTGCACCGCCCAGCGCGGTGGCCGCGACAACGGCGAGGAACACCGGACCAGGACGCACCGAGCGGATGATCTCGGTGGTGGTGGTGCTCAAGGGCGGACCAACTTCCAGTTGACGTGATGGCGGTAGAAGGTCGACCTCTTGACCGGCCGGGGACCGGGGATCCCATCGCGGTCGACGACCAGTTGTGGTGCGCCGGTCTGGACGGCCCTGCCGGTGAGCCAGGACGAACGCCAGCGACGGTCGACCTTGGCCCTGACCCCGGGCATCGTCATCAGCGGTTCGATGACAACTCCCTTGGTCCGCCCGCGGTAGAGCAGGTCGTTGTCGACGTAACTCTCGCCGCCGAGGTCGCCGTCGACGCCGCGCTGGTGGGCGCGGCCGAGCAACACGATGGCCGCATCGTCCCTTACCAGTGGTAGTTCGACGGCGGTGCCGCTCTGGGCCAATTCGACGGCCGGCGCCCCGAACGGCAGCTCGTAGATCTTGGTGGCGAGAGTGGGGGCGGGCAGGACGAGGGCGACCTCGACGTCGAGGCGTTCGACGAGCATGAGTCGTGCGACCACGGCAGCGCAGAAGGCGTCGGGCAACTCGGGCCCGGCGACCACGACAACTCGTCGCATGTCCGGGTCGGCCAGCGTGGCGGTGACGGCACCGATGATCGACGCGCGTTCGCGCACCGCCCGGACCGTGGCGACGCCCGGCGGGATGAGATCGTCGGCCGCGTCTTGCTCGGCGATCACTCGTAGACCCTGTGGCGCCACCGGTCACCTCACTCGTCTCTTCACCTGCGGCGATCATCCTCGTCACGCCCGTCCGCGATCGTACTGGCGGGCACCGAGGATGGGCTCGGCGCGGCGCCGAGAGGGGCTTGCGCCACCGGGATCGCGTAATCGTCGGTCCGAACAAGTAGGGTTGTCCCACGGTTCGGTGTGTCTACGTCACGCTCGAACCGGAAGGAGCGCATAAATGCCTGCGATCGTGCTGATCGGCGCCCAATGGGGCGATGAAGGTAAGGGCAAAGCCACGGATCTACTCGGTGGTCGACTGCAATGGGTGGTGCGATACCAGGGCGGCAACAATGCCGGTCACACGGTGGTTCTGCCCAACGGGGAGACCTTCGCGCTGCATCTGATCCCGTCAGGCATCTTGACTCCGGGAGTCAACAACGTCATCGGCAACGGTGTGGTCGTCGACCCGGGGGTGCTGCTCACCGAGCTCAGCGGTCTCGAGGATCGCGACGTCGACACCACAGGTCTGATGATCTCGGCCGACGCGCATCTGCTGATGCCGTACCACGTCGCCATCGACAAGGTCACCGAGAGATTCCTCGGGAACAAGAAGATCGGCACCACCGGCCGCGGCATCGGGCCCTGCTACCAGGACAAGATCGCCCGGGTCGGCGTGCGGGTCGCCGATGTGCTCGACGAGAGCATCCTGACCCAGAAGGTCGAGGCTGCCCTCGAGATCAAGAACCAGATCCTCACCAAGATCTACAACCGCCGTGCCCTGGACCCGGCGCACGTGGTCGAAGAGGTGCTGGGTCAGGCAGACGGTTTCAAACACCGCATCGCCGACACCAGGCTGCTGCTCAACCAAGCGCTCGAGGCCGGCGAGACAGTGCTGCTCGAAGGGTCGCAGGGCACCCTGCTCGACGTCGACCACGGCACCTATCCTTTTGTGACCTCGTCGAACCCCACATCGGGTGGCGCGGCGGTGGGCTCGGGTATCGGCCCGACCCGGATCACGACCGTGCTCGGAATCCTCAAGGCCTACACCACGCGGGTGGGGTCGGGGCCGTTCCCCACCGAGCTGTTCGACGAGTGGGGTGCCTACCTGGCCAAGACCGGCGGCGAGGTGGGCGTCACCACCGGTCGCGCGCGTCGCTGCGGCTGGTTCGATGCCGTGATCGCCCGGTACGCCACCCGGGTCAACGGCATCACCGACTACTTCCTGACCAAACTCGATGTGCTCTCCAGTCTCGACACCGTGCCGATCTGCGTTGCCTACGAGGTGGACGGGGAGCGGGTGGACGAGATGCCGATGACTCAGACCGGGTTCCACCACGCCAAGCCCATCTACGAGGAGATGCCCGGCTGGTGGGAGGACATCTCACAGTGCCGCACCTTCGACGACCTGCCGAAGAATGCGCAGGACTACGTACTCCGACTCGAAGAGCTGTCCGGCGCGCACATCTCGTGCATCGGCGTGGGGCCCGGCCGCGAGCAGACCATCGTGCGGCGCGACATCCTCTAGCCGATGGCAGGGCCCGGTCCCTGTGGCTCGCCCGGGTTCCGTCCCGGGACTGATCTGCCGAACCGTCCTAACGGCGGCGAACGCTGTGATAGACATCCCTCAGGGAACAGTCAGTACTGACTGTTGGGGAGGGGTCTCGATCATGGTGGGTGCGACAACGGGCGACCGAGGGGTGTCTAGGCGCACCCTGCTCAAGGGGGCCGCGGCGGCGACCAGCGCTATCGGCACCAGCTTTGTGGTGCCGTCGCTGGTCGGACCGGGTGCCCGTGCGGTCCCACCGACGGGAGGCGGCGGCCGTGAGGTCGCGGTCTTCGGCGGCGGGATGTCGGGACTGGCCGTGGCCCAAGAACTCATCGAGCGTGGTTTCTCGGTGACCGTCTATGAACCTGCCTTCCTAGGGGGTAAGGCACGGAGCATGGACGTGCCCGGCAGCGCCGCCGGCGGACGGATGGCGCTGCCGGGGGAGCACGGTTTCCGCTTCTTTCCCGGTTGTTATCAACACGTTCCGGACACCATGGCGCGAATCCCGTTGCCAGGTGGGGGAAACGTCAGGGACCGACACCTGATCAATGTCGAGGGTGCGGTGGTGGCCCTCGACGAACCGGGTTACGCACCGATCACCGCACCACAGTCGATCGACGGGCTCGTGCAGCATGCCGGCGCCATCGCCGATCTGGACAATCTCCGCAACACCTTGATGACGTCGCTGAAGATCGCCGGAGACGTACCCGCCCACGAACTCGCGTTCTTCGTGCAGCGAGAACTCGTCATCGCGACCAGTTGCGAGGAACGGCGAATCGGTCAGTGGGAGAAGCAGTCCTGGATGGAGTTCGTCAAGGCCAACGGCAAATCCGCTGCCTACCAGAAGTATCTGGTGAGTGCCCTGACCCGGGCGACTGTTGCGGCCAAACCCGACATGGGGTCGGCGCGCACCATCGGGCAGATCGGACTCGCGCTGGTCACCTCGGCCACCGGTCTGATCTCGCAGTACGCCGGGACCATCGTCGGGGGTGGGGTGGACCGAATCCTCAACGCTCCCACCAATCACGCGTGGATAGACCCGTGGGTGGCGTACCTGAGTGGTCGGGGCGTGCGGTTCGTGATGGGTCAGGCCGCAACCGGCTTCGACGTGCAGGGCGGACGGATCACGGGCGCCCGCGTGGCCGGCGACGCCGGTGCTACCTCGACCGTGACCGCCGACTGGTACGTCGCCGCCATGCCGCTTGACCGGCTCAAGCCGCTCCTGCGGCCGGATCTCCTTGCGGCCGCGCCGGCGCTCGAGGGCATCAACCACCTGGTCGACGACTGGATGGTGGGGATCCAGTACTACCTGTCACGTCGGTCCGAGGTGGTGCCGAGTCACATTGCGGCGCTAGGGACTCCGTGGGCCCTGACCGGCCTGTTCCAGGCGGCGCCGTGGGAGGTCGACTTCGGGAGGATCTACGGCGACGGACGGGTACACGACTGCCTGTCGGTGGACATCTCCGACTGGGACACCCCGGGAATCCTGTACGGCAAGACCGCCAAACAGTGCACCAAAGACGAGGTCGCCAAGGAGGTCTGGGCGCAGATGAGCCGCGCTCTCAACCGTGGCTCGAAGCCGATCCTGCGCGACGAGGAACTGGTGAGCTGGCATCTCGATCCGGGTATCACCTGGGAACCCGGCATCTCCAACGCGACACCGTTGATGGTGAACACCGCCGATTCCTACCGGCACCGGCCCACCGCGGACACCGCCATCTCGAACTTTTTCGTCGGCGGCGACCACGTGCGCACGAACATCGACCTCGCGACGATGGAGGGTGCCAACGAGTCGGGACGGCGGGTGGCCAACGCAATCCTCGACGCGGCAGGTAGCAACGCCGCTCGCGTGGCGGTGCACCCGCTCTGGGAACTCCCGCTGCTGGACCCGTTCAAGCAGACCGACCGCGACCGCTACCGGGCGGGTCTGCCGCACATCATGGACGTGTGAGCCGCGGTAGCATCACCGGATGACCACCGGGCCCGAATCTGATCCTGTCGCAGTCGATCTCGGACCACGGGAGTCCAAGGGCACGCGTAGTCGTAATCAGATACTCGACGCGGCGCTCGAGGTGCTGATCCACAGGGGTTACTCCCAGGCGAGCACCCTCGCAATCCAGGAGGCCGCAGGGGTATCGCGCGGAAAGTTGTTGCATCACTTCCCGTCTCGTGATGATCTGCTGATGGCGGCCGTGCATCACCTCGCGAAGGCGCGCATCGAGGACCTGGCCCGCCAGGTCGACTGGCCCGAGGATCCGATCGAGCGGATCTCCCTCGGCATCGACACCGGATGGTCGACATTCCACCAGCCGTACTTCGTCGCGTCCATCGAACTCTGGACCGCCGCGCGAACCAACGCCAACCTGCGCAGTGCACTGCTCCCCGCAGAACGTGAACTGGGCCCGACCGTCCGTGCCGCTGTCGCATCATTTCTCGGGCCGGTTCTGACGTCGGCGCCGCGCTACGACGAGCTGTATCCGATCCTGCTCTCCGGCATGCGCGGGGCGGCCATGCCCTACCTCATCGACAGACGCGACCCCCGCAACGATCCGCATCTTCCGCTGTGGAAAACGCTGACAGCTCACTATCTGCTGCCGGGGTGACGGACAAAACCTGCAGCTCAACCCGTTTCGTGCTGAGTTTCGAACGGTGAGCAAAACGCGCAAAACGCGACTTACGCGCTCAAGCGTGACTGTGACGTGCGCTACCTCAAGACTTCGGATGTAGCGGAGATCACTCCCGCCGTCCACAGTCGCCAACCGAGAGCAGCGTTGTCATGTTAGTAGCCTTGGGCCTCCTGATGGTGGCCACCTTCATGTTCCTCATCATGACCAAGAGGACCACTCCGGTGGTCGGCCTCATCCTGGTCCCGATCGCCTTCGGTCTGTTCGCCGGCGCGGGCCTGGGGATCAGCGACATGATCACCGACGGCATCGAGGACCTGGCCCCGACAGCGGCGATGCTCTTCTTCGCCATCATCTACTTCGGCATCATGATCGACGTCGGCCTGTTCGACCCGATCGTGCGCGGAGTCGTCCGGGCGGTGAAGGCCGATCCGGCACGGCTGGTGGTGGGAACGGCGTTGCTGGCGATGGTGGTCTCCCTCGACGGTGACGGCTCCACCACATTCATCATCGTCACCTCTGCTCTGCTGCCCCTCTACCTCAAGCTGGGTGTCAGTCCGGTGGTCCTGACGGTCACCGCGGGTCTGGCCAACGGCACCCTGAACATCCTCCCGTGGGGTGGGCCGACCGCGCGTGCCGCTGCGGCACTGGGCATCTCACCGTCCGAGGTGTTCATCCCGATGATCCCGTCGCTGGTTGTCGGTCTTGTCATCGTGCTCCTGTTCTCCTACCACCTCGGCCTGATGGAACGCCGCAGGATCGGTTCGATCACCATCAAGGAATCGGTGCTGGCCCGTGAATCCGCCGACGCCCTGGTCGGCAGTGGCGGAGGCAACGGCGGCGGCCGTGGTCGTGGTCGCGGACCGCGCCGAGGCACCGGTGGTTCGGGCACAGGCGCATTCGGTGCAGGCTCCGATGAGCTCCGGAACACCGATTCGGGTGACACCGCAGACGCCGGCATCGTCGCCGGCGCTCTCGACCCTGATCGGGAAACGTTGCGGCCCAAGCTCTTCTGGATCAACGCGGCGCTGACCGTCGCCCTGCTCGCCGTGCTCGGAATGGACGTCGTCGCCATCCCGGTGCTGTTCATGGTGGCCGCAGGCATCGCGCTGGTGATCAACTTCCCGCACATCAAAGATCAGCAGCAGGCGATCACCAGACACTCCTCGAGCATCGTCTCCGTGGTGGCCATGGTCCTCGCGGCGGCCGTCCTCACCGGGGTCTTCGCAGGCACCGGCATGGTGGAGGCGATCGCACAGTGGCTGACCTCCGTGCTCCCAGATTCGATGGGACCGCACCTGGCCGTCATCACCGGCCTCCTGTCGATGCCGTTCACGTTCCTGATGAGCAACGACGCCTTCTACTTCGGTGTGCTGCCGGTGCTCTCGGAAACCGCCGCCACCTACGGGATCACCCCCGCCGAAATGGCGCGGGCATCCATCACAGGCCAGACCGTGCACATGCAGAGCCCGCTGGTTCCCGCGATCTTGTTGCTGGTGTCGCTCGCCGGGGTCTCGCTGGCCGATCACCACAAGAAGGTGCTGTGGCGGGCTGCGGCGGTCTCGGTCGCGATGCTTGTGGTCGGCACCCTTGTGGGAGCCATCCCCGTCTGATCGACAACACGATGGCCAAACTGTTGGCAGGCAACGTGGGCACCCGTCGGATGGCGGGTGCCTACGCTGTGTCCATGCGGTTGCGAAACCAGGTCCTGCTCCTGCAGGTGGTGGTGATCCTGGTCAGTCTCGGGGTCGGCTTCGGCATCGTGATCTCCGGTAGCGACGACAAACTCCGTGAGGAGTACGGCCAGCGCGCACTCGCCATCGCCAGATCGGTGGCGACCGACGATCAGGTGCGTGCCGAGGTGGCGGCGGGCAGCGGCGACTCCCTCGACCAGCGCGCCCTGGCCGACGGACCGCTCCAAGCCCAGGCACTCGCCGTCGCCGACCGCACCGGCGCCCTCTTCGTGGTGATCGCCAACAATCGTGGACTGAGGCTTGCGCACCCCGACGCAACCGAACTGACCCGCCCCCTCAGTACCGATCCGGGCCGTGCGCTCGGCGGTCGTGAGGATCTGGCCACCGACCGTGGAACGCTGGGCGAATCGGTGCGCGCCAAGGTGCCGGTCCTCGCCCCGGACTCCACCGAGGTGGTCGGGCTCGTGAGCGTCGGGATCTCCACGGAGAAGATCAGCGACGACTTGCGCGGTGACGTGATCGCCCTTGTCCTCATCGCCCTTGCCGCGCTGGTCACCGGTGTCATCGGCTCGGCGTTGCTCGCGCGGCGGTGGCGTCGCCTCACCCTCGGCCTGGAACCGGATCAACTCGCGGAGCTGGTGCGTGAGCAAGGGGCGGTGCTGCACTCGATCGGTGAAGGTGTGGTTGCCATCGACCCGTCCGGTGTGGTCCGGGTGATCAACGACAAGGCGCGCACCCTGTTGGGCGTGACCGCCGACATCGGCACCCCGGTCACCGAGGTGGGTCTGACCGCACGGGTACTCGAGGTGGCCACCACGCCCGTGCAGACGCCGCGGTCGGCCGCAGTGGGTGACCGTGTGGTGCTGGTCAGTTCCCACCGGGTGCGGCGCGACGGCACCGATCTCGGCATCGTGTTGTCGGTGGTGGACCGCACCGACGTGGAAGCCCTTACCCGACAACTCGATTCGATCAAGTCGATGACGGATGCGCTGCGCGCTCAGCGACACGAATCGGCCAACCGGATGCACGTCACCGCCGGTTTGCTGCGGCAAGGCGATGCGGTCGCGGCGCTCGACTATCTGGATGAGGTGATGGGCACAGGTCCGTACGGCATCGACCTGCCCGGCAGCGAGAACATCAACGAGCCGCACCTGCGGGCATTCCTCGACGCCAAGGCAGCCTCCGCCCGCGAGCGCGGCGTACTACTCACGCTGGGTCCACAGACGTTGGTCTCCGGCACATTGCAGGACCCGGTGGCCGCAACGACCATCGTGGGCAACCTCATCGACAATGCACTAGAGGCCGCCTCCGGCGGGGCATTAGAGGCCGCCTCCGGCGGGACGTCAGAGGCCGCCTCCGGCGGGGCACCCGCCCAGGTCGAGGTGGAACTGATCGTCGCAGACGACACCTTGCTGGTGGTCGTGTCGGACTCCGGGCCCGGTGTGAGGCTCGCCGATCCGCAGCAGGTCTTCACCGAGGGCGTCACCACCCACCAGGACGACTCCGTGCCCGGCGGGCGGGGGATGGGTCTGGCGCTGTCGCGACAGCTGGCGCGAACCCGCGGCGGGGACCTGACGCTCGTGGACGCGGGCGGCGATGCAAAGCAACCCGACAACGTCCTCGGTGGCGCCGTCTTCGTCGCGCGGCTGCCCAGGATGCTGAGCCCGCACGAGCCGGCCGAACCGCTGGACGAGGAGCCGGTGCGGTGACAGCCCGGGAGTTCAAGGTGCTCATCGTGGACGACGACTTCCGGGTCGCCGGTCTGCACGCGTCCATCGTCGAGGCCGTCGGTGGGTTCTCGGTGGCAGGCACGGCAGGCGGTCGCGAGCAGGCCCTCTCGGTGCTCGCCGAACAACCCGACGTCGACCTCGCCCTCATCGACGTCCACCTGCCCGACGGTTCCGGACTCGAACTGGCGGCCCAGATCGGCTGCGACACGTTTGTCGTCAGCGCCGAGACCGACAGCGCTGCCATCCGCCGCGCGTTCCGCGGCGGGGCGCTGACGTACCTGATCAAACCGTTCGAGAACACCGAACTCGCGCGTCGACTGTCCGCTTACGCGCAGTACCGGCGCATCCTGGCTGCACCGGCGATCGACCAGAGCACTGTCGACGCCGCGGTCAGCGCATTGCGGTTCGGCCGCGTCACGCGGGAGAGCTCCGAAAGTGGCTCGCACACAGAGCAACTGATTTTGGCGGCGTTCGCGCAATCGGGCCAGGTGATGTTCGCCGACGAGGTGTCCGCGGCGGTCGGCATCTCGCCGCCCACGGCCCGGCGGCATCTCGCCCACATGGTGGCGTCGGGAAAGCTGGCGATGCGCCTGCGCTACGGCGCCACCGGCAGGCCCAAACAGGAGTACCGCCTGCCTGGTGAGCGCCGATCCGCAGTAGATTGACCGGCGTGAAACCCACTCGCACCACACCGGAGCGCCGATGAGGCTCTGGCGGCGCGAGTCCGACTACGGATCCATCCTCCTGGGGTCCACGCAGGACTCCATCCACAAGAAGCGGATCCGGATCCAGCTCCTGATCTCCGTCGGCGTCCTCACCGCCAACGCCATCGGTGCCGGCATGGTGATCCTGCTGGTGACCATCGGCATCCCCGAGCCGAGCGTGCTGCAGTCCGGTCTGTGGTGGGTCAACTTCATCGTCGTGCCGGTCTATGTGTCGCTCGCGTTCCTGATCGGACTGTGGGTGGGCACCACGCGGGTACTGCGACGACTCCGGTGGGCGTTGCGCGACGAACCACCGACGGCGGCCCAGGCGCGCGCAGCACTGAAGGCGCCCGCACTGCTCACCAGGCTGCAGGCCGCGCTGTGGGTGGTGGCAGGCATCCTGTTCACCACCGCGTACGGGGTCTACGACGCTGCCCTCATCCCCAAGATCGCATTCGTGGTCGGGCTCTCGGCAGCCGTGGTGTGCTCCATCGCGTATCTGCTGACCGAGTTCTCTCTCCGGCCTGTGGCGGCCCAGGCTCTCGAAGCCGGGCACGTCCGCGCTGCCCGCCGCGGCAGCCTGCGCACACGCGGAATGCTGACCTGGTCGGTGGGGTCAGGCATCCCCATCGTCGGGGTGATGCTCGTGGTCATCTTCGGGCTGTTCCGCGACGACACCACCAAGGTCGACATCTTCATCGCCGTCACGGTCCTGAGCGCCACCGCACTGTTCACCGGGTCGATCCTCAACTTCCTCAGCATGGACAGCATCGTCGCGCCCATCCGTACCGTCCGGCAGGGGATGAGCCGGGTTCGCGGCGGAGACAACGACGTACGGGTGGTGGTCTTCGACGGCACCGAACTCGGCGACCTGCAGGCGGGCTTCAACTCGATGGTCGCCGGTCTCGGCGAACGCGAGCGCCTGCGCGACCTGTTCGGCCGTCACGTCGGCAAGGAGGTCGCCGAGGCCGCCTTGGCGCAGGACCCCGAACTCGGCGGCAGCGAACAGACAGTTGCTGTGCTGTTCATCGACGTGATCGGCTCCACCACCTTGGCCGCCACCCGCCCGCCCGCCGATGTGGTGAACATCCTGAACCAGTTCTTCGCCGTGGTGGTGTCGACCGTCGAGAAGCACGACGGACTGGTCAACAAGTTCCAGGGCGACGCGGTGCTCGCCGTGTTCGGGGCCCCGATCGGTCTGTCCGATTCCGCCGCATCGGCCCTCGTCGCCGCGCGTGAGATCAGCGAGGAACTGGCCATCAAGGTGCCGCAACTGCAGGCGGGCATCGGGGTCGCCTACGGTCCGGTGGTCGCGGGCAACGTGGGCGCCATCCAGCGTTTCGAGTACACCGTCATCGGCGACGCCGTGAACGAGGCCGCCCGGCTCAGTGAACTCGCGAAAAAAGACCCGGGCCGCCCTCTCTCGTCGGGCCGCGCGGTCGAGGCGGCCTCGAAATCCGAAGCGGCACAATGGCACCACCAAGACTCGACGGTGTTACGCGGCCGCTCCGAGGCCACCGAGGTGTACGCGACCCAGACCTCAACCGACTGACAGACCGCCCGTCACAACTGCTTTCGGCTGCCGACTGTCACAACTGCTTTCGACTGTCACAATTGCTTTCGGCTGTCGCCGAGACCTTCGGCGAGATCGAGCTGCCGCAACGCGCTCCGCAGCACCTCGTCGTCGATCCGCCCGCGGTCGCGTTCGTCGATGAACACCTCGCGCTGAATCTGGATGAGCTCGTTGCGGATCCGGTTGTACGCCTCCGTCGGACTCTCACCGATCTCGTCGGAGTCCCGGCCCAGTCCTTCCCACGCAAGGTTCTTGCGCGCCCGGATCCAGTGCTCCAAGATCTTCACCTGCTCCAGGCGGGCGTCACCCTCGGGTATCTCGGCCTTGATCTGCTCGAGCCGCGCGAACGCGGTCCGGCCGGCGCGGTCCTGGGCGCGGGCCAGGCCCACCAGATCGGCCTGCCTCTCATCACCCTGCACACCGAGCCACCTGATGAGCAACGGCAACGTGGTTCCTTGCAACAACAAGGTCCCGACCACCACCACAAAGGTGAGGAACAAGATGGCGTCGCGGGCCGGGAACTGTGAACCGTCGTCGACGGTGAGCGGAATGGCAAAGGCTGCAGCAAGACTGACCACCCCGCGCATGCCCGCCCACGACACCACAAACACCGCGCCGGGCTGTGGATACGGTTCACGCTCACGTATTCGTGGGAACAGCCGGGCACCGTATGTCGCCCCGAACACCCAGACGATGCGGATCGCGATGGTCGCGGCGAAGACGGCGGCCGCGGCCCAGCAGATCGCGGCGGTCGACCGGTCTCCCAGACCTTCGATGACCTGCGGGAGCTGGAGTCCGATGAGCAGGAACACAAACGACTCGAGGATGGCGTCGATCGAACGCCAGACGGCGTTGTCCTGCAAGCGGGTGGCGTATCCCTCGCGCACCGACCGCTGACCCAGATAGAGGCCCGCCGCGACAACCGCGATCACACCCGATGCATGGATCTCCTCGGCGACGAAGTAGATCGCAAACGGCGCGATGATTCCCAGGGCCGTCTCCATCGGGGGATCGGTGAGGAAGTGGCGCATGAAGGCGACCGCCAGCCCGGCAGCAAGTCCCACGATCAGGCCGCCGACGGCAGCGATCAGGAAGGCCAGGATGCCGTCCCACACGGTGGTGGTCGCGCCGACCGCCGCGGCCAGCGCCAAGCGGTAGGCCGTCAGAGCGGTGGCGTCGTTGAGCAGGCTCTCGCCGCCCAGCAGCGTCATCACACGCCGGGGCAGACCCAGGCGACGACCGACGGCCTGCGCAGACACAGCATCGGGCGGCGCGATCACCGCACCCAGGACAAAGGCGGCGGCCCAGGGGAGGTCGGGGACGGCGTAGTACGCGACCACTCCGACGCCCGCGGTGGTCGCGAGCGGCAGCCCGACGGCCAGCAGTCCGACCGCGCGTACGTTCTTGCGCAGCGCCACATAGGAACTGTCCAGGGCCGCCGAGTAGAGCAGCGGTGGCAACACCGCGAACAGGACCAGCTCCGGTTCCAGGGTGAACTCGGGAAGACCTGGGATCCAGCCGAGCCCCAGCCCCACCACCACCAGCACCAACGGGGCAGAGAGACCGAATCGGCGACAGATGGCGGCCAGGATCACCGCGACCACGGCGACGATCAACAGTCCTTCGTCCACCGCCCGAATTCCTCCCTCAGCGCACACCCGACCGAACCAGCCAAAGATACGGGAGAATGGAAATGTTCTCGCCGCAGACGTCTCCCGCCGCCGAGGCCTGCGACCTGAGCCCACTCGCGAACCACATGAGGAAGGACCTGATGCGCAACCCCATCCGGTCGGTCATGCACCGCAACATCAAACCGTCCACGCTGCTTGCCGACGTGGCGGACGAATTGTGTCCCGAACTCACCCAGACCAGCGAGGATCCGTCGGCGGACCCACCGGTCGACTCCCAAGGTGCATGCCAGGACTGCGTTGCCGAGGGCGTCGATCACTGGGCGCACCTTCGTAAATGCCTGACCTGCGGACACGTCGCCTGCTGTGACTCCAGTCCGCGGAAGCACGCGACCGCACATTTCAAGTCCACCGGGCACCCGGTGATGCGTTCGGCCGAGCCCGGCGAGACGTGGCGTTGGTGCTATCGGCATGCCCAGATGGGCTGACCCGGCCCCGGCCGTCCGCGCCCGGTGATCGTCAGGTGTAAAACGGCCGTGCGGAGGCGCTAGCCTTGTCTCTGTGTCTACCAATACCTCGGGAAGCGGCGTCGTCATCTCTGCCGTGCCCGACCGTATCGGCACTCCGCTGACCCCAGGCGCCACCAAGGTGATGTTGCTCGGCGCCGGGGAACTCGGCAAAGAAGTGATCATCGCCTTCCAGCGGCTCGGCGTCGAAGTGGTTGCGGTCGATCGTTATCCGAACGCTCCGGGCCATCAGGTCGCCCACCGCTCACACGTGGTGAACATGACCGACCCGCGCGCACTGCGTGCCGTGATCGAGGCCGAGCAACCCGACTTCGTGGTCCCCGAGATCGAGGCCATCGCCACCGAGGTCCTCGTCGAGGTCCACGAAGACGGTCTGACCGAGGTGATCCCCACCGCGCGTGCCACGGCCTTGACGATGAACCGCGAGGGCATCCGTCGGCTGGCCGACGAGAGGCTGGGTCTTCCGACGTCGCCGTACGCGTTCGCCGATTCGGCCGACGAGGTCCGCGCCGCGACCAGCCGTGTCGGGTTCCCGTGTGTCGTCAAACCGGTGATGTCGTCGTCGGGCAAGGGCCAAAGTGTGGTGCGTGGGCCGGATGAGGTCGACCGGGCCTGGGACCACGCCGTCGCCGGCGGCCGCGTCCAGGGTGGACGGGTCATCGTCGAGGGTTTCGTCGACTTCGACTACGAGATCACCCTGCTGACCGTGCGAGCCGTCGATCCGAACACCGGCCGTCTCGGCACGTACTTCTGCGCACCGATCGGACACCGACAGCAACAGGGCGACTACGTCGAGTCGTGGCAGCCGCAGCCCATGAGTGAGACCGCCCTGGGCGGCGCTACCTCGGTGGCCGCACGCATCGCCTCGGCGCTCGGCGACGGCCGGCTCGGTGGCCGCGGCATCTTCGGTGTCGAGATGTTCGTCAAAGACGACGACGTGTACTTCTCCGAGGTCAGCCCACGGCCGCACGACACCGGTCTGGTCACCCTCGGAACCCAGCGACTGTCCGAGTTCGACATGCATGCGCGTGCGATCCTCGGATTGCCGGTGGACGTGACGCTGGCCTCGCCGGGCGCATCAGCGGTGATCTACGGCGGCCTGGACGAACCGGCGATCGCCTTCGAGAACGTTGCTGCCGCCCTGGCTGTCCCGGAAACGGACATCCGGTTGTTCGGCAAGCCCGAGAGCTTTGCGCGTCGCCGGATGGGCGTGGTGATCGCGACTGCGGACGACATCCAGACCGCCCGCGCCCGGGCCGGCGAAGCGGCCCGCCTGGTGCGGCCGATCAGCACGTCACCGCAGGCAGACACCCGTGCAGTGGCCGCAATCCGCGAGGAAGCGCCGCGCGAGTCGTCCCCTCCCGATCCAGGGATGACACGGGTCACCCGACGTCCGCCGGGAGCGCAGCCCTCGCCGCCAAGGACTCCTGCCCCGGCACAGGCCGGACCGCCGGCCGGTCCTCGGCTGAACAAATCCGCCGGCTCGGGCGACGAGAACCGGTAGCGGGGAGAACACGTGCCTTTTGTCGGCGAGGTCATCGTCGCCCTGGTGATCTTTCTCGGGTTGTGCGGTGTTGTCGTGCCGGTGCTGCCCGGACTGAGCCTCATCTTCGTTGCCATCGGGGTGTGGGCTTTTGTCGTCGGTGGCGCGGGCTGGCTGGTGTTCGCGGCCGCTGCCGTGTTGCTGGGCGTCTCGGCGATCGTCAAGTACGTCTTCGCGAACAAGTCGATGAAGGACTCGGGGGTGCCCGGCCGGACGGTGGTCCTGGGCGGTCTGCTCGGGATCGTCGGGTTCTTCGTGATCCCGGTGGTGGGCCTGCCGATCGGGTTCGTGCTCGGCGCGTTCCTTGCCGAGTGGGCGCGGCTGGGCAGCATCGAAGCGGGTTGGCGTGGGGCCGTCGCTGCGACGAAGGCCGCGGGACTGGCCATCGTGATCGAGCTGACCGGCGCCCTGCTCGCCGCGTCCCTGTGGCTCGGAGCGGCGTTCGCTTTCTAGTCCGCGGGTGGGTATGTCAGCGTTTGCGACCGATGGGCACGATCATCGGCCCACCCGACACCGGGTCGGTAAGCACCTGCGAGGACAACCCGAAGGCCTCCTGCAACAGATCGGTGGTGATGACGTCGGAGGGCGTTCCCTCTCGGATGATCTCTCCCTCCCTCATCACCACCAGCCAATCGCTGTAGCGCACAGCCAGATTGAGGTCGTGGAGCACCATCACCACGGTCTTGCCGTGCATGCGGCACAGGTCGTCGACGAGGTCGAGCACGTCGATCGAATGTGACAGGTCGAGGTAGGTGGTCGGCTCGTCCAGCATCACCACATCGGTCTGCTGTGCCAGCGTCAAAGCGATCCAGACCCGTTGTCGCTGACCACCGGACAGCGCGTCGATGGTCCTCTCGGCAAGGTCGGTGCAGTCGGTCAGTTCCAGCGCCTGCGCGACGGCGACCTCGTCTTCCGGCGACCACTGCTTGTACCAGGACTGGTGGGGGTGACGACCTCGCGAGACCAGGTCGACAACTGTCAAACCCTCTGGGGCAACGGGGTTCTGGGGCAGCAGCCCGAGGATCTTGGCCACGTCTTTGGTGCGCAGCGTCGCGATGTCGCGGCCGTCGAGCAGCACCTGCCCCGCGGTCGGCTTGAGCAGACGTACCAGCGAGCGCAGCAGCGTGGATTTACCGCACCCGTTGGGGCCGACGATGGTGGTGACCTTGCCGTCGGGGATCGAGATGTCGAGATCGTCGATGATGGGTCGGTCGCCGTAGCCGACCTGGAGGCCGGTGGCCGCAATGCGTCCCGCGGACTGTTCCGAGTACAGGGCACTCATACCGAGGCCTTTCGGTTGATCTGGACCATGAGGTAGATGAGGGCGGGGCCGCCGATGCCTGCGGTGACGACACCGACGGGGAGTCCGGCCGGCAACACCGTGCGGCACAACAGGTCTCCACCCAACACGAGGCACGCACCGGTCAGCCCGGCGGTGATCGGTCCCGGGACTTCCGCCCGGGTGAGCCGCATCGCGATCTGTGGTGCGAGCAAGGCGACAAACGCGATCGGGCCGGCGGAGGAGACGCAGACCGCCGCCACGATGACCGCGACGATGAGGATGAGCGCTGACACCGGGTTGGCGCGGATGCCCAGCCCGCGGCACACGTCCTCGCCCAGACTGAGGATCGAGAGATTTCGGGACTGGGCGAGGACGATCAGGATGGCCGGGATCAGCACGATCAACGGGGGCCACACCGCTTTCCAGCCCGCACCGGACACCGATCCGACGATCCACAGCTGCGCCCGCTGCACCTGATCCACATTGGCGCGGGTGAGCAGATAGGCGATCACGGCCTGCAGACCCCACGTCAGCGCGACGCCGACGAGCACCAGACGGATGGGGTCGATGCCCTTGCGCCAGGTGAGGATGTACATCGCGGTGGCGGTGAGAAGTCCGCCGAGCATGGCGGCGAGCGCGAGACCGAGGTCGGCCAGCCACGAGGCCCACGTGGATCCGAAGGCGATCACGGCCACCGCGGCCGCACTCGCGCCGGAGGTGATGCCGAGCATGTCGGGCGTCGCCAAGGGGTTGCGGGCGATCACCTGGGTGAGTGCACCGGACATCCCCAGACCCATCCCGACCAGCAGACTCACCAGGCCGATCGGCAACTGGGTGTCGAAGACGACGACGTTCTCCGCGCGGGTTCCGCCGCCGAGCAGGATCCGCCCGACATCGATGGGGGACATCGGGAAATCGCTGGTGCCGATGCTGACCGCGAACAGAACGACGGCCAGCGCGGTCAGCACAAGCCCCACGCCCGTTGCCCACGGTCGCACGACAAACGAGCCACCGGCCACCCGCACCGTGGTGCGGCGAAGGTGCCGGGCCGGCAGCGGTGCCGGCTTGTGCTCGGGGGGATCGGCCACTGCGGTCATGCCGCCACCGACTTCACGGTCATACCGCCACCAACTTCTTTGCGCGTACCAGGGCGATGAAGAACGGGGCGCCGACGGCAGCCAGGACGATGCCGGCCTGGATCTCGCCGGGGCGGGCGATCATCCGGCCGAGTACGTCGCAACCGACGAGGGCGACGGCACCGATGAGCGCCGAGTAGGGCACCACCCAGCGATAGTCGGGGCCGGTGAAGAACCGGGCCACGTGCGGAGCCACCAGGCCGAGGAACACGATCGGCCCGCACGCTGCGGTCGCCGACCCGACGAGCAGGGTGATCGCCAGGATGCCGACGATCCGCACCTGCACGATTCGTGACCCGAGGGCCTTGGTCATCTCGTCGCCCAGGGACAGGATGTTGAGGAAGAAGCCGCTGGCGATGGCCAGGATGAGCCCCGGGATGATGAACGGCAGCGTGGCGAAGATGACGTCGAATCCGCGTCCGGCGACCGACCCCACCTGCCAGAAGCGCCAGGCTTCGAGCGATGCGGTGTCGATCAGGACGATCGCGGAGGTCAGCGCCACCAGCATCGCCGAGAGTCCGGTGCCGGCGAGGATCAGCGTCAACGGGCTCGCGCCCTTGCCCACCGACGCGAGGAAGAACACCAGTGACGAGGCCACCACCGCGCCGAGCAACCCGAAACCCATGTACTGGATGGGTGTGGTGATCCCGAGGACGTAGACGCCCGTGACCACTGCGAAAGCGGCGCCCGCGTTGACGCCGAGGATGCCGGGGTCGGCCAGCGGGTTGCGCGTATGGCCCTGTGTGAGCGCACCTGCGGCGCCGACCGCAAGACCGACCACCAGGCCCAAGACGGTGCGTGGGATGCGCAGGTCGTGCACGATTCCGACGGCGTCGGGCGCTCCTGGAACGTTGTCCGCCCACAACGCGTCCCAGACCTCGGGCAGGGGAATGACGCGGGACCCGATCGCGATCGAGGCCGCGCAGACGATGGCCAGGAGGACCAGTAGCAGTACCACCCCGGGTATGCGTCGCGATTTGTTGACCAAGATCTGCCGGACCTGTCTTGTGTAGTTCAATGCATGTGTGTGCGGGTGGCCGGTGTCGGGATGACGACGTCGACGGTAGGCAGGTTACCCTAACCTTCTCCGGTACTGCGAAATCTTCCCGCGGTCCATGACTTTGGATCACGGAACGGTAACGAATCACAGACACCGTGTTTCTTATCTGTTTCTTGGCTAACACTCAGGCTGTCATCAGGCGATAACCTCATGAGTCACATCCGTGGCCAGACCTGGAGGAGTGAAGAATGAAACAGAAGTTGATTCGCGCCGCCGCAGCCGTAGCCGCGACTGTGGGTATTGCCGCGGGCAGCGTGGTTGCTGCCGCGCCCGCACAGGCCGCCCCTGTGGGCCCGTTCGACCTCGACCTCACCGGCGGCGTCAGCTGCGAGTGGGGCAAGCCCGGTGATCCCTGGGTGAACGCCTGGCACACCAAGCGCTGGATGAAGGTCACCGCATACGGCCGCGACTGGCCCAACGTCACGCTCCAGGAGTTCAACGGCGCGCAGAAGTTCGCCCCGGTCCTGAAGAAGGGCCAGTCCCTGACCATCGAGACCAAGTGGTTCGGCTGCTTCCCGACGTCCATCTCCGGCTACACGATCTCCAGCGAGATCGACCCGCTGCAGAACAACATCGGCTACTGGTTCAGCGTTCAGAGCATCCCGAACTGACGCTCGCACCCAGCACCCACCCACGGCGGGTGAACAGCACCACCACTCGATCCCTCTCCCGGACACGATCTGTCTGGGGGAGGGATCTTTGCGTCTCCAGGTGCGCGTGTTGCACAAAGGCCTTGCGGTTGACGCAGCGTCAACGGGCACAGTGGTTCTCGACCGCCTGAGGAGGCCGAGATGGATCACCCGATCGGGGAGATCGCCCGTAGTTCGGGCGTCACGCCGCGCACGTTGCGGCACTACGAGCAGATCGGGCTGCTGTTGCCGTCACGGACGGGCGCCGGCGGCATCCGGTACTACGACTCGGCAGCAGTGGTCCGCCTGCAGCGCATCCTGATCTTGCGCGAGTTGGGTCTGTCGCTGCCGCGAATCGCTGACGTGCTTGCCGGACAACAAGATCCACGAACAGCGCTCGGGGAACTCCTCACGACACTGCGGTCTCGACGCGACACCATCGACGCCCAGATGTCGTCGGTCGAACACACCATCACCCACCTGGAGAAGGGACTCGACATCATGCCCACCGACGCATTCGCCGGATTCGACCACACCGTTCATCGCGAGGAGGTCGAAAGTCGCTGGGGCGCTGACGCCTACGCGACATCCGATCGCTGGTATCGCTCACTCACCGATGAGCAGCGTGCAGACTTCGCCGCAGAACATCGGGACATCGCTGCACAGTGGATCGAGCTCACCGATGCGGGGGAGGACCCGTCAGGGGAGCGAGCCCGCCACTTGGCGGCCCGTCATCTGGAGTGGCTCGCACTGAGCGGTGCGACAGTGTCGGCCGACTACGTGCGTGGCCTCGGCCAGATGTACGTCGACGACGAACGGTTCGGCAAGAACTACGCACCCCCTGGCGTCGACCATCGCCGATACGCGGAGTTCGTGCGGGATGCGTTGGAGTTGGCTGTCGGTTAGGGGTTGGCTCGGCGAGGTTGGGGCGCTGGCGCTTCGGCCGCTCGGCTAACCGGCAGATGCGCGGTCTGCAGACCGAGCTAGGACGAGGACCGTGCGCCGGCAGTTACCGCCCCTCGGTGAACTGCCAGAAGCGCGCTCTACAGCCCGAGCTTCTGCGAGGTTCGCGAGCTGGCGGTGACCGCCGCTCGTTAAACCGGCAGATGCTCGCTCTGTAGCCCGAGCTTCTGCGAGGTTCGCGAGCTGGCGGTGACCGTCGCTCGTTAAACCGGCAGAAGCGCGCGCTACAGCCCGAGCTTCTGCGAGAATCCTGAGCCGACAATTACCGCCGCTCGCAGAACCGGCAGCGGCCGCGACCCCAACCCGACCGTCAGGCCCTGTTGACCTTGTCGGGCTCAGAGGCTGCGAGCATGTCTTCGCGCTCGACGACCTTGACGCGTTCGCGGCCCTCGGCTGCACCGAGTGCGCGTTCGTGCTCATCGAGCCGATACCAGCCGTCCCAGGTGGTGAAGGCGACGTTCTTGTCCTCGAGGTACTTGATGATCGCGTCTTCGCCGGGTTCGGCCGGTTCGAGGAGCTTGCCCTCGTGCATGTCGTCGAGCAGGCAGTCGACGGTCTCGTTGGCGTCGCCCTTGGTGTGGCCGATGAGTCCGACGGGTCCGCGTTTGATCCAGCCGGTGGTGTACATGCCGGTCATGTGGGCGCCGTCGTTGAAGATGCGGCCCGCTTCGTTGGGGATGACGCCGGCCTGGTCGTCGAACGGGATCTGCGGCAGGTTGTCCGAGAGGTAACCAACGGCCCGGTAGACCGCGCCCAGTTCCCAGTCGGTGAAGTTGCCGGTGCCCTTGACGTTGCCGGTGCCGTCGAGCTCGGTCCGTTCGGTGCGCAGCCCGACGACCTTGCCGTCGTCGCCCAGGATTTCCACGGGCGACTCGAAAAAGTGCAGGAACAGCTTGTGCGGGCGGCCCTTGGGGTCGCGGATCGCGTACTGCTCGATGATGGTTGCGACCTGATCGGTGATCTTCGATGACCGGCGGGCGACGGTGGAGCCCTCGTCGTAGTCGATGTCCTCGGGATTGACGATCACGTCGATGGTGGGTGAGTGGTCGAGTTCTTTGAGCTCGAGCGGGGTGAACTTGGCCTGAGCCGGTCCGCGGCGTCCGAACACGTGGACCTCGGTGGCCTTGTTGTTCTTGAGGCCCTCGTAGACGTTGGCGGGGATCTCGGTGGGCAGCAGTTCGTCGCCGGTCTTGGCCAGTACGCGCGCCACGTCCAGGGCCACGTTGCCGACACCGATGACGGCGACCTTTTCGGCCTCGAGAGGCCAGGTGCGTGGGAAGTCGGGGTGTCCGTCGTACCAGGCCACGAACTGCGCGGCGCCGTAGGAGCCGTCGAGGTCGATGCCGGGCAGGTTCATCGCCCGGTCGTCGGTGGCACCGGTGGAGAAGATGACCGCGTCGTACATCTGCTGCAGGTCTTCCAAGGCGATGTCGCTGCCGTAGTTGACGTTGCCGATCAACCGGATCTGCGGCTTGTCCAGCACCTTGTGCAGTGCGGTGATGATGCCCTTGATGCGCGGATGATCCGGTGCCACGCCGTAGCGGATCAGTCCGAACGGTGCCGGCATCCGCTCGAACAGATCGATCGAGACACCACGGTCTTTGGCCTTCTCCGACTTCATCAGGGCATCAGCGGCATAGATGCCGGCCGGACCGGCACCGACGATGGCCACGCGAAGCGGACGGTTCTGATCGCTCATGAGTCGGAGTGTCTTTCTCGTTCTGTTGGGGTCGCTGCCGAAAGCCGGGCGACCTGCCTGGTGCTGGCGTTGTGGACAGTCTGCCCACCACGGTAGGCGCTGGACCTGGCCGGAACAAAAAACCTCATCCCAGACCAGGTCCAGCGCAGCTGTGACCTTTTGTTGTATCGAGTCCAGCGAAGCTGTGACCTCGGGTTGTGCCGAGTCCAGCAGCGCCTACTTGCCGAGCTGCGGGGCGATCTGGTCGACAGCCCAGGGGATGGTCAGCACGGTCGGCACCGACATCGCGGTTCCGGTCTGCTGGTCGAGGTAGATGACGCCCCCGCGCTTGACGATGTCGAGGTTGTTGAAGACCGGGTTCGTTTTCATCCGCTCGTTGGAGCCCTCCCAGTCGATGGCCACGACCTGGTCGAGGTTGTTGAGCAGGTTGAGGTTCTCGTTCGAGATGGTGCCGTAGAAGCCGCTGGTCACGAGCTGCTCGAGTTCCTTCGGGAACACCTGGCCGAGGTTGGTCAGCATCTGTCCGCGACCGTCGCCGGGGCCGTAGATGGAGATGGAGCCGTCGGTGCCGGCGATGATCACGGCCGACTTCTTGCCGACCATGTTCGGGTACTGCGCCTTGGCGTCCTCGAACTTCTGGTTGGTCTGGTCGATCAGTTCCTGGGTCTTCTCGGGCATGCCGACTGCCTTGCCGATCTCGGCGGTGGAAGCGGCCCAGGGGATCAGCCAGTCCTGGTACTGCGCTTCGCGTACGAGGGTGGGTGCGACCTTTGTGAGGTTGTTGTACTGCTCTTGGGTGACCGCGTTGTTCACCGCGACGATCATGTCGGGGTTGGTGGCCAGTGCCTTGGGGATCTCACCGTTCAAATCCTGTGCGGCCAGTCCGAGCACCTCGGGGGTGTTCTCGGCGATGTACTTTTCGTTCCACGGGGCGATCGCGGTCTTACCGGTCGGGTCACCGAAAGGAACGATGGTCGTGGGTCTGATGCCCAGGGCCAGCAGGATGTCGGAATCGCCGGGGCCGAGCGTCGCGATGCGCTTGGGCTCGGTCTCGATGGTGGTCTCGCCGAGGTTGTGGGTGATGGTGACGGGCAGGGCGCCGGCTTCCGCGGAGACCGAAGCACCTGAGCTGTCACTGTCTTCGTCGGGAGCTGAGCATGCGGCTGTTCCCACCAGGGCGGCGACGGCCACCGTGGCGACGGCCGTGCGGGCGAACCCGCGCGACAACCGGGTTGTCTTGATACGCACTTTTGTAGTCCTTACGTCCGGCAATCCAGAGGTCGAGTTCGCCCCCGACGGCGTCGATCAAGTTAGGATTGGCTCACCAATATCCGGATCAGCGTCTCACGGCGGCGCGGCATCCGGCAAATGCGGGTTATAAGCTCGCGACCATGGCATCAAGGAACTCCGGGACGTCCGGTGAAGGTGGTAAGTCGGGGCCGCCGAGCGACGAACGCCGGACCATGTGGCCGTTTCTCATCGCGGTGGTGATCGTCGTGCTGACGCTCGGCACCATCGGCGTCACCTACGTGGTGCGCCCGGCGGACGAACGGCTCACCGAGGAGGCCAAGGTGGCCCGCTCCATCAACGACCACTACACCGCGAAGAACGCCGTCAACTATTCGAACTTTCGCGCCGCCACCTGTGCCGCAGACCTCTCATCGGTTGACTTCCCCACCGAGGACGAGTTCACCATCGAGAACACCGACGCCCGCGACGCAGACGGAGCCATCGAGATCGACGACATCTCCGAGACGGTTGTCAACGGCGACCGCGCAACCGCGAACATCCACTGGTCTCGCAAGGAGAAGGACGAGACCCAGATCACCGGGGTGGTGCTGGTGAACGAAGACGGCGACTGGAAGGTGTGCTCGTGAGTTATGCAGGAGACATCACGCCCGAGCAGGCGTGGACGATTCTCTCGGAGAACCCCGACGCCGTGCTGGTGGACGTGCGAACCAAGGCCGAATGGAGCTACGTCGGCATTCCGGACCTCACCGAGCTGAACAAGGAGACCGTACTGATCGAGTGGGTCACATTTCCTGACGGACAACGCAATCCGGATTTTGTCGGCCAACTGCGCGAGGCCGGCATCGCCGACGACCAGCCGGTGGTGTTCCTCTGCCGTTCCGGTCAGCGGTCGATCGGTGCCGCAGAGGCCGCCACTGCTGACGGGATCTCCGAGGCGTACAACGTGTCCGACGGATTCGAAGGCGGCCTCGATTCGGCCGGTCATCGCGGGGCCGTAGGTTGGAAGGCGCTGGGGCTGCCCTGGCGCCAATCCTGAGGAACCGGCTCACCGGCCGGGGTGCTCATCTGCCATGGAGGAACATGTGATCAGCGAACTGCCCGACGGGGTGTCGCCGGATACGCTCGCGGTTCGCGGTGGTCTCGACCGCTCGGGGTTCGAGGAGACGTCCGAGGCGATGTACCTCACCTCGGGTTACGTCTACTCGTCGGCTGCTGCCGCTGAGCGCGCCTTCACCGGCGAGGACAAACGGTTTGTGTACTCGCGCTACGGGAATCCGACCGTCGCGATGTTCCAGGAACGCCTCCGACTGCTCGAAGGTGCCGAAGCCTGCTTTGCCACCGCCAGTGGAATGGCCGCTGTGTTCGTTGCCCTCGGTGCGCTGCTCAAGGCCGGGGACAGGCTGGTGGCAGCACGGAGTCTGTTCGGGTCCTGCTTCGTGGTCTGCAACGAGATCTTGCCGCGTTGGGGTGTGGAGACCGTCTTCGTCGACGGCGAAGACCTCGAACAGTGGGAACAAGCGCTCTCGACACCGACGACCGCCGTGTTCTTCGAGACCCCGTCCAACCCGATGCAGACGCTCGTCGACGTCGAGAAGGTGTGCGAACTCGCCCATGCGGCTGGCGCAAAGGTGGTGCTGGACAACGTCTTTGCGACACCGCTGCTGCAGAGGGGGCTCGATCTCGGCGCCGACGTGATCGTCTATTCGGGCACCAAACACATCGACGGTCAGGGCCGGGTGATGGGCGGAGCCGTCCTCGGTGACGCCGAGTACATCGACGGTCCGGTGCAGACCCTGATGCGGCACACCGGGCCGGCGCTCAGCCCGTTCAATGCGTGGACCCTGCTGAAGGGTCTCGAGACGATGCGGCTGAGGGTGGACCACTCGGTGGCCTCTGCGCTCCGGATCGCCGAGTTCCTGCAGGAGGATCCGCGCGTCGCGTGGGTCAAATACCCGTTCCTGCAGTCGCATCCGCAGTACGACCTGGCCACCCGGCAGATGTCCGGCGGCGGTACGGTCCTCACCTTCGAGTTGGCCGACCGCGGGTCGGTATCGGGCAAGGCAAGGGCGTTCGAGGTGCTCGACGGGCTGAAGATCATCGACATCTCCAACAACCTCGGCGACTCCAAGTCGCTGATCACCCATCCCGCCACCACGACTCACCGGGCTATGGGTCCCGAAGGTCGCGCCGCGATCGGACTGTCGGACTCCGTGGTCAGACTGTCGGTGGGACTCGAAGGTATCGACGACCTGCTGCACGACATGGACCAGGCGCTCTAGCGGCGTCATTGCACGGCACCGGCCCCGGTGCCTTCTTCGGATCGGAGGGTGGAGACATCCTTTCCTCATTGGTCGACTGGGTCATCTCGGTTGTCGAGTCCACTCCACCCTGGGCCGTGTATCTCGTTGTGTGGGGGGTCATCTACGGAGAGGCCGCCGCGCTGATCGGCCTGATCCTCCCAGGTGAGACCGTTCTGCTGGCGGGTGCCGTCGCCGCCGCGATCGGCCCGACGAACATCGGCTGGCTGATCACCGGTGCCTGCTTCGCCGCGGTGCTCGGCGACTGGACCGGGTACATGCTGGGTCGACGATCAGGGGAACGAATAACCCACTCCAGACTGGGCTCGTGGATCGGTGAGGAGCGCTGGAACCGCGCCGAAGAGCTGATCCGCAACGGGGGTGTGGTGGCGGTGATCGGGGCACGCTGGATCGGTTACGTCCGCACGGTCACGCCGTTTGTGGCCGGGATGAGTCAGATGCCCACCAAGCAGTACCTTTTCGCAAACGTCCTGGGCGGCGTCGTGTGGGTGGTGGTGGTCGGGGTGACCGGTTACGCCGTCGGCGAGACGATCGGGGCCACCTTGCTGCTGTACCTGGGGTTCGCAGCGGCTGTGGTGGTTCTCGGGTACTTCGCCTTCCGCTGGTGGCGTCAGCGCGACAAGTCCGAAATAGGCTCTACCAGCGCCGAATAACATTCACCCGGGGTTTTATTTGACACGGCAATTAATCCGGCGACATCGTTGTTGACATTGGAGGGCCGACTCGCTTCGGCCACCAGTTCTCACCTCCCGCCCGGAAAGGAAACGTGCCCGGCCATGGCCTCCACGCGCGATCCGCACACGATTCTGGCCGAGTTCGTGCACGCCCGGGCCGGCGACACCGTGGTGCTCGCCTCCGACGCGGATGACGCGGTGCGCAAAGTGGTCGACGTGGCACCCGGACAGTCCGTGATCCTCGACCTGACGGCCGGTCTCGGAGACCGTCGGACCGGGGACCACGCCGCCGACAGACTCGTTGCCGCTCAGGTGGATCTCATCACCACCCTCGCCGCCCTGGACCGCGAGCTCTCCGTCCGGCCTGCGGCACTGCTGATCGTGCCGGGTGTTGCCCCGTCCACCGGTGAGGTCCTGCCGCTGTCGAAGCTCGCTGCGGTGGCCCATCGCCATGGGGCCCGGTTCCTCGTGGACGCAAGCGAACTCGCGGCCCGCCGGGTGATCAACATGACCAGCCACGGCATCGACTACGTCGTGTTCACCGGACGGCAACTGGCAGGCCACGGGCCCGCCGCCGTCGTCGGCCGGCCGGATTGGCTGCGCGGTGTCATCGGTGTCGACGCGGAGCCGTCTGCGCTGGGCGGGTTCGCACAGGGTTGCGACGAGGTCGCGGGCCTGGGTTTCGAGTGGATCGGGCTGCACGAACAGGCGTTGTCGGACACTCTCGACGAGGCGCTGCAACGGCTGCCCGGCACTCGGCGGCTCCGACTGTGGGCCGACGTTGCCGATCGTGTGGGCATCGCCTCGGTCGCTGTGGCAGGACGCGAGGCGCCGTTCGCGCTTCGCTGGGGTTTCGAGACCGGTCGGTACGACGTTGCGCAGCAATTGGATTCACTGGCAGATGTGGTGTTCGAGCAGGAGAAGTCATGACATATGAAGCCGTCGGTGCACCACGCAACCGGCCAGAACTGCTCGTCGCCATCGACGGCGACGACAATCCCATCGCATGGAGTGGTCCTCGTCCGCGCGACGCGCATGCGGGGGTGATCCGCCGGATCCGCCAGCCAGAACTGCGTGGCGGCATTCGGGAGCGAACTCAGATGCGAGCGGCGTGGACCAGCCTCGGCAATGAGCCCGCCGATCTGGTGGTCGCTCTCGAGCTCGATGTGCTGATTGCCGACGATGCCGCGACCGCGCGAGCGACACTGTTGCGACTCGGTGAGTCGAGGTTCGGGGACACCGTGCGCTACGTCGGAACTGCCAATGGCCTGTTGACGCTGATCCTGGACATCTACACCGCCGAGGTCGCCGATGCGGTGATCCTCCGGCCCATCGATTCTGCGGCTGGATCGGCCGACGACTCGGTGGACGTCGGCCGGAGCAGCGCGGCATTGATCGCCGAACAGGTGTTGCCGCAATTGACCAAGAGGTCTGTCGCGGCCTGACCCGCCCATCCGCTACCGCGAAAGCCGTACGGGTGCGTCAGCTTTCGCCGTGTTCCCAGCGGTCGACGATCTGTTCTCGGGCACTGTCCGTCAGTTGACCGAAGAGTCGGAGCCTGGCCATCCCGCCGTCGGGGTAGATGTCCATGCGGGCTTCGGTGAGCGGTCGGTCCACGTCGACGAGGAAGCGGTGCCGGGTGTCGGGCTGCAGTGGTGTCCGCGGAACGAGTTCGAACCACTCGCCGTTCTCGCCGTCGCGACCACGGATCATCGCCGACCCCGGGGCGTTGCCGAGGAAGTAGCTGGTGTCGAGTTCGGCCAGACCGACGGTAGCCTCACCCGCCAATTTCACCTGCACCCAGTCGTTTCCGGAATCGCGGCGACGTGAGGTCTCCCATCCCTCACCCATGGTGCGGGCACGACCCGGCATCAGCAGGTTGTTCGGCGATCCGTAGAACATGTTGGAGCACGAGGTGATCATGCCGCCGTTCTCCAGCGCCGCCAGGTCGAAGTGCCCGTAGGACAAGAACTTCGGATCGGGGATACCGCGTCCGTGTACTCGGAAACGGGCGACTCCGCCGTCGGGATAGATCGAGAGCCGCACGTGGGTGAACCGTTCCTTGGCGTCGACGCGGAACGGGTTGCGGGTGTCGCCGTTGACCTCGACGCGGTCGACGATCGTTGTCCACTCGGTCTCTTCGACCAGCTCCAGTGCGGTCGGAATGCCTTCCACCGCAGCAGCTTCCGCAGAGATGTAGGGCGGGTAATTTCCCACGAACCACGATGTGTCCACCACGACGCCGTAGATCACGCCGGGAACCCCGAGCCGGACGATGGCCTGGTCGACGCCCTCTTCGCGACGCCGCCGGGTTTCCCAACCGTCGTAGACCTGACCTTTGTGACCAAACGTTGCGGGCTGGTACTCGGCCGCTGGGGTCTTGATCAGGTTCTGGGCTTCGGCGAACAGGTCGTCATTGGCCCAGATCACTGCTCCGCCGAGGGCACGCAACGCCAGATCCGGCATAGAGGTGAAGTGCGGGCGGGAGGCGGGCGGAGAGGGTGTCACGACATCCGAGGTTAGTGTGCCGGGGTCTGCGGGGCGAACCGGGCGACGCCGCTGGTTGCAGATGGCAACCGGCCCAGAGCATACTTGCAACGCACAAGTAGTTGCTGTGTGAAACTCGTGCTGCCGGCTAGATTGATGCGTTTCGTGGGAAGGCTCGTTGCAGAAGATGTCCCGCTCGGACCAGGTTGAGGATTTCATCGAGGTGCTCGCCCGATACGCACGAATCCGTGATCGACTGGCGGCCACCCGCCTGCGCACCCCGGACGGCATCGTCGAAACGGCCGCCTACCAGTGTCTTTTTCGGTTGGTCGACAAACCGTCGCGCTCGGGAGAACTGGCCGGGGCCCTGTATGCCGATCCGTCGACCATCAGCCGTCACGTCGCTCACCTGGTACGCCTCGGCTATGTCCGTCGCGAGGCCGACCCGCAGGACGGCCGCGCCACCATCCTGGTGGCCACCGATTCCGGCCGTGAGCGGGTGGCTGCCATGCGTCAGCGTCGCGGTGAGGAGCTCAAGTCGTTGATGGCGGATTGGCCCGACGACGATATCGACACGCTGATCCGGTTGATGGGCCGGTTCGTCGACAGTGCCGAAGATGCATTGACCTGTGCACCAGCGGAGAGGCAACCGAGTTGACCGACACCCCCGCTTCCGCTCCGGCCGGGAGCGCTGAGCTGTCGCACAAGAAGATCCTGACGATCCTCGGCGGACTGATGCTGGGGATGTTCCTGGCCGCACTCGACCAGACCATCGTCTCCACTGCCATCCGCACCATTGCCGATGATCTGCAAGGCTATTCGCTGCAGGCGTGGGTGACCACCGCGTATCTCGTCACGGCCACCATCGTGACCCCGCTCTACGGCAAGTTGTCGGACATGTACGGCCGCAAGAAGCTGTTCATGACGGCCATCACCATCTTCATCATCGGTTCGCTGCTGTGCACCACCGCGACCTCGATGTATCAGCTCGCGGGGTACCGCGCGTTGCAGGGACTCGGTGCCGGCGGCCTGATGTCGTTGGCGCTCACCATCGTCGGTGACATCGTCCCCCCGCGCGAGCGGGCGAAGTACCAGGGATATTTCCTCGCCGTCTTCGGCACGTCGAGTGTGGTGGGCCCCGTGCTCGGTGGCCTGCTCGCCGGCCAGGAGTCGATTCTCTTCGTGTCCGGCTGGCGCTGGGTGTTCCTCGTCAACGTGCCGATCGGTCTCATCGCCCTGGTGGTGGTCTACCGCGTACTGGACTACGACCAGATCAGAGGCGCCCGCCGGCGGGTGGACTGGTCGGGAGCCGGGCTCCTGGCGCTGGGCGTGGTCCCGTTGCTGATCGTCGCCGAACAAGGCCGCGAATGGGGTTGGGGCAGTGGGTGGGCCATCGCCTGTTACACGGCCGGAGTGGTGGGCACGGCAGGGTTTGTCTACGTCGAGCATCGGATGGGCGAAGCCGCCATCATCCCGTTGCGTATCTTCCGCAACCGGATCTTCGCGCAGGGCATCGTCATCTCCGTGGTGGTCGGCATGGTGATGTTCGGATCGATCTCGATGCTGCCGCAGTACTTCCAGGTGCTGCGAGGTTCGAGCCCCACCGTCGCCGGTCTGCAGATGTTGCCCATGGTCCTCGGTTTGATGATCGCTTCGGTGGCATCCGGACAGCTCATCTCCCGCACCGGCCACTACCGGATCTACCCGATCATCGGATCGATCCTCATCACCGTCTCGACGTTCCTGCTGCACCTGCTGAGCGTGGACACCCCGGTCGCACTGGTGATGACCCTGGCGTTCTTCCTCGGCTTCGGACTGGGCAATCTACTCCAGCCGATGACGCTGGCCTTGCAGAATGTGTTGCCGCCCAAGGACATGGGCGTCTCCACCGCCTCGGCCACCTTCTTCCGTCAAATCGGTGGAACGCTCGGCGTCGCGGTGTTCTTCTCGATCCTGTTCTCGCTGATGGGGCCCAACGTCACCGATGGGCTCAAGGACAGTGCGGACACCCCGCAGTTCAGGCAGGCCGTCGCTGCCGCCGCGCAGAGTCCGGACGCACAGGTCGCCGCATTCGGGAAGGGCCTGATCGCTGCAGCCGCCGACCCGGATGCCCAGACCGGCAGTGTCATGGACGACACCTCGGTGATCTCCAAACTCCCCGAACCGATCTCGCGACCGATTCGCGTCGGGTTCGCCGACGCGATGGACACGGTGTTCTTGACTGTGTCCATCGTCTCGCTGATCTCGCTTGTGCTGGTGTTCTTCTGGAAAGAGGTTCCCTTGCGGACCAAGTCGGGGATGCAAGCAGCCAAGGACGAGGCCGCCGCCGAATCCTGAGGCCGAATCCTGAGGCCGAACGCGAGCAGGGCCCGACTCCGTGGAGTCGGGCCCTGCTGTGCTCCGGGCGTGAGTGCAGATCAGCCGCGGGACGGTTCGTTCGCCTCATGCGGGTGAGCCTTGAGTCGCTCGATGGCTTCCTGCGCCACCTTCTCGGCGTCGGCCTTGCCGGTCCAGCCGCCCGCCGTGACCTCTTTACCCGGCTCGAGATCCTTGTAGTGCTCGAAGAAGTGCGCGATGGCCTTGAGCTCGAACTCGGGCACATCGCCGATGTCCTGGATGTGGTCCCAGCGCACGTCCTTCGCCGGAACGGCCAGCAACTTGTCGTCGCCGCCCGCCTCATCGGTCATCCGGAACATGCCGACGACCCGGGCCCGGACGATGACGCCCGGGAAGACCGACTCGGGCAGCAGGACCATGGCGTCCAGTGGATCGCCGTCTTCGCCGAGGGTGTTGTCGATGAATCCGTAGTCCGCCGGGTAGCCCATCGACGTGTACAGATAACGGTCGAGATAAACCTTCCCGGACTCGTGATCGACCTCGTATTTGTTGCGTTGTCCTTTGGGGATCTCGATCGTGACGTCGAAGTCCACGCTTCCTCCTGATGCATTCAGCGAATCCGGTCCGAAAATCGACTCAACGATACTGTGGACACAACTATCCGCCGCGCTCGGCGGCACAATTGACCGGAGGTATCGGTGGCAGGCACTTCGCTGGGCCGCAAAGGACTGTGGTGGACTCTCGTTCCCCTGGTGGCTCTCATCGCTGTGGCAGCCATCGCGCTGGTCATAGCCTTCCGCGTGGACGACGGCTCCGACGCCCTCCCCGCGGGTGCCTCGCCCCAGCCATCGCCGGCGTCGCTGACACCGAGGATCAATCCGGTGCGTGCGGACGCGCCTGCGCCGACACCCGCAGGGGTGCGCGCCGAACTCACCCAGGCGTTGGACAACCCGGATCTCGGTGAGTTGAGTGGCGAGATCTCCGACGCCCTGACCGGCGCCGAATTGTGGTCGACGAATCCGAATCGCGCGCTGATCCCGGCCTCGACGATCAAGGTCCTCACCGCATCGGCTGCCCTGTTGGCGCTGCCGCACGAGCAGAGGGTGACCACCACGGTGGTCGCAGGCGCGGGGGGTCAGGTGATCCTGGTGGGCGCGGGCGACCCGACGCTGTCGGTGCAACCGGACGGGCAGGACACCTTCTTCACCGACGCTCCGCGGATCAGCGCGCTGGCCGACCAGATCAAGAAGGCCGGCGTCAGCGTCACCTCGGTGGCCGTGGACACCAACGCGTTCAGTGGTCCGACCATGGCGCCGAGCTGGGATCCGGCCGACATCGCGGCCGGGAACATCACCCCGATCGAATCGCTGATCGCCGACTCGGGCCGCAACGACCCGCTCTTCATCGATTCGCCGCGCACCTCGACTCCGGCACTGACCGCGGGCGCCGCTCTTGCCGACGCGCTCGGAGTGGACGCCGCGCCCACCGAGGCGACCGCACCGGCGAATGCCCGGGTGATCGCCCAGGTGCAGTCGGCGCCTCTCGTGACGCGCCTAGGGGACATGATGCGCGCCAGCGACAACGTGTTGGCCGAGACCGTCTCCATCGAGATCGCCAAGGCCACCGGTGGTCGCCCGACGATGGCCGGCGGCATCGAGGCCGTACGTAAGACGCTGAGCGACTACGGCTTCAACATGAACGGCACCGTGTTCGCCGACGTCAGTGGGCTGTCCGAGGACAACCGGGTCTCAGCGGCCCTGCTCGATCAGGTGGTCAATGCCGGTGCCGGGGACGCACAACCCAAGCTGCGGCCCCTGCTCGACATGCTCCCCGTCGCAGGCGCCACCGGCACCCTCGCCGAACGTTTCGACACCCAGAACAAGTCCGGTGCCGGCTGGGTGAGGGCCAAGACGGGAACACTGACCGGGGCGAGCGCGTTGGTGGGTGTGGTGCAGACGAGAGAAGGCCGGGTCCTGAGTTTCGCGCTGATGTCCAACGGGAGTTCGCCAGATGCGGCCCGCCCGGCGCTCGATGCAATCGCAGTGGCACTGCGGGAATGTGGATGCCGATGAGTATCGACTGGCAACTGGCCGCGACGGTGGGCAAGAAGGGCGCCCGTCCGGGGCCTGTCACCACCGATTACACGATCTCTGCGGCGCAACAGGAACTCGCGCGGTCGTCGGCCGCTGCCGAAGGTCCCGTCCGTGAGGTCACCGGATTGGCCGACGGTCTGGCCGTGCCCGCGGCCCAGATCCTCGACCGCGGTGGCTGGATCGAGGCCGCTGCGCTGTCGATGTCGGCGATGCTCGAGGGACCTGAGCCCGACGGCAAGCCGGGGATATCCGGCCGCGTCGCGGGAGTCCAGGCGGGCGGACTGCTGGCGCTGCTCTCCGGCGCGATCCTCGGGCAATACGACCCGTTCACCGCCAACCCGGATACCGGCTCGGACGGGGTCCTGATGCTGGTGACGCCCAACATCATCGCCGTCGAACGGTCGTTGCGGGTTGTACCCTCGGACTTCCGGTTGTGGGTGTGCCTGCACGAGGTGACGCACCGGGTGCAGTTCTCCGCTAATCCGTGGTTGCGCGATTACATGTCGTCCAATGTCGAAGCCCTGACCGCCGAAACCGCGGAATCCGCGAGTGAATTGGTCGCGCGGGTCAGCGCTGCGATGCGCAGCGACCAACCTCGGGAAAAGGGCATTGTCGGTGCGATGCAGTTGCTGCAGAGCCCTGAGCAATACGAGGCGTTCACGCGGATGATGATGCTGGGAACACTTCTCGAGGGCCACGCCGATCACGTCATGGATGCCGTCGGACCGCAGCACGTCCCGACCGTCGATACGATTCGCGCGGCATTCGACAAACGTCGGGGCCGGCCACAGAATCCCGTGCAACGGTTGCTGCGTGTGCTCCTCGGAATGGACGCCAAACTCGCCCAGTACATTCGCGGCAAAGCGTTTGTCGATGAAGTCGTCGGGACCGTGGGCATGACCCGCTTCAATGCGATCTGGACGGGGCCGGAGACCATGCCGCTGCCCGCCGAGATCGAAAAGCCACGATTGTGGATCGACCGGGTGTTGTGAACCCCCGGGTGAACTCGGGCGCCATCGCCGAGGTCACCGGCGCCGTGGCGTCGTTCGCCCAGGATCATCTCGACGGGACCGCTGTCTGCGTGGGGCTGTCGGGCGGGGCAGATTCGCTGGCACTGACCGCCGCTGCCGTGCACGCCGGCCTGCAGGTGCACGCCCTGGTGGTCGACCACCGGCTCCAGGAAGGCTCGGCCGCAGTCGCCGACGAGGCGGCGCAGTCGGCCCGGGCGATGGGTGCGCAGGCCACGGTACTCCCCGTGGACGTGGTGGGTCGCGGTGGTCTCGAGGCGGCAGCACGCCGTGCTCGCTATGCCGCACTCGACGAGGCGCGCGCGGGCAAGCCGGTCTTACTCGCGCACACCCTCGACGATCAGGCGGAGACCGTTCTCCTCGGCCTCGCCAGAGGGTCTGGGCCGCGGTCCATCGCCGGGATGCGTGCGTGGATTCCGCCGTTCGGTCGCCCGTTGCTCGGTCTGCGGCGTGCGATCACGGTGGCCGCGTGTACCGACCTGGGGTTGTCGCCGCATGACGACCCGCACAACACCGACCCGCGGTTCACGCGGGTTCGGTTGCGCACCGAGGTACTGCCCCTGCTGGAGCAGGTGTTGCACGGCGGGGTCGTCGAATCGTTGGGTCGCACGGCATCACAGTTGCAGGACGACATCGACGTACTCGAGGACATGGCCGACGACGCCGCCGGTGTCATCGCCGGAGACGAGATCGTGTGCGCGGAGATGACACCCAGACCGGCAGCGATCCGGCGGCGACTGCTGCGGCGCTGGCTCGTCGCGCGAGGGGCTACGGAACCCACCGGCTCAGTGGTGAATGCGGTGGACGCCCTGTTGGTGCGGTGGCGTGGGCAAGGGCCGGTGGCGGTCGGTGGGAACCCCGAGCACAGGCTGGAGATAGCGCGACGCGGCGCCCGACTCGTCGTCGAACGCCGCGTGCGTTGAACTGTGTTCCGGCAGCCTCAGTTGGCCGGCGGGACGAACGGGGAATTGATGGTGTTGAAGAACTGGATGGCGGCACCGATGAGGACCGGACCACCCACGACGATGGTTCCGACGACGCCTCCGATACCGGCTCCCGTCACGAGGCCGGGCAGGCACCCGACGCCTCCGACCGGCAGCCCTACGACACATCCGATGACGCCGCCGACGATCGTTCCGACGAGCCCACCCACCGCTGACGCGGTGTTGATGCTCTGGCTGAGGGTCTGCATCGCCTGGATATCGCGCTGCTCGCGGGTGGCCGGGGCAGCGGCCTGCTTGCGGACGGCGTCACTGACCTTGATGGGTTGAGCAGCTGCAGCGTCGCGGACCGGCGTCAGGGTCGCGGTACGGCCGTTGATGTCGGCGTTGATGGGGAATTGCTTGTCGTTGAGGTTGTAGGCGAGGGGAATGCTCGCAGCGACGTTGCCTTTGTTGTCGACGATCTGGAATTGACCGCCCGAGGTCCGCAGCGAACCGATGTCGGTCTTCAACACAACGTGATCACCGACGATATTCGCCGAATAGCCGATGTCTTTCGCGGGCGGGGCCGCATTCGCCTGCGTTGCCGTCAGCACGCTGGCGGTCGTGGCCAGTACCAGCATGGCCGAGACCACTGATTTCCGAAACCTCATTGACTACAAATCCCCTCTGATTGCTTGAATGCCCGAACCGATTTCGATCCCCACATCGAAACAAGCAGGGGCGACGTACCGGCCCCTGGGCTGAGGGGATGGTGACGCCGTGTGATGACCATGTGTTCTCAGGCAACGCAATGCTAACGGTCGCCAAATGGGAGTTTGGCCGAAATGGGGACAATTCGCAAAACAAACGAGAAGTCGCCACGGAAAGCCATCTGGCTGTCGCGAATTGGTGTCATTCGTTGGGTCTACACAGCTGCCGGCCGACGGCTGCGCGACCCGGGTTGCGGCCGTTGAGGCATGATGATGTCCGTGAGCGAACAGCGCGATCCATATGGGGACGACATCGAAGCAGTTGTGGTCACCGAGGAACAGATCCAGCGGCGCATCGCCGAGCTCGCCGAGACGGTGGCAAATCGGTACCGGGACACTCCGGATGACCTGGTCCTCATCGGTGTCCTCAAGGGTGCGGTGATGTTCATGACCGACTTCGCACGGGCGCTGCCGATCCCGTCGCAGCTCGAATTCATGGCGGTGAGTTCCTATGGGTCCTCGACGTCGTCGTCGGGTGTGGTGCGCATCCTCAAAGACCTCGATCGCGACATCCACGACCGCGACGTCGTGATCGTCGAAGACATCATCGACTCCGGGCTGACGCTCTCGTGGCTGGTGAAGAACTTGCGTACCCGTCACCCCAGGTCATTGGAAGTCTGCACACTGCTGCGTAAACCCGACGCCGTGCGGGTGGACGTACACGTCGAGGATGTCGGCTTCGACATCCCGAACGAATTCGTGGTCGGGTACGGACTCGATTACGCCGAGAGGTACCGGGATCTGCCGTACGTCGGTCGGCTGAACCCGAACGTCTACTCCGATTAGAGGTCGCTTCGGTGAGTGCGGTACAGACGGCAGAAGGTGTCCGGACCGGTCGACTCGATCCGGTGCAGGTGACTCGGGATGCGCTGTCGCGGATAGCTGATCGCGACGGTTCCATCGGCGCATTCGTCAAGGTCCGTGCCGGAAAGGCCGTCGCCGAGGCGGAACTGCTCACGGCCCACCCGGATCTGGCCGAGCTGCCCTTGGCCGGTGTGCCGGTCGCCATCAAGGACAACGTGTCCGTCGCAGGCGAGCCGATGACCGTGGGGTCGGCCGCGACCAGTCGAGCACCTGCGCTCAGTGACCACACCGTGGTCCGCAGGCTTCGAGCCGCGGGCGCAGTGGTCATCGGCCTCACCGCCGTACCCGAGCTGTGCTTGTGGGGGACCACCGACAACGAGCAGACCGTGACACGTAACCCGTGGAATCCGGCGCGAACCCCAGGCGGCTCGTCCGGTGGAGCGGCTGCGGCGGTGGCCAGCGGGCAGGTCGAGTTGGCGCACGGGAACGACGGCCTCGGCTCGATCCGCATCCCTGCCGCCGATTGCGGGTTGTTCGGTTTCAAGCCCGGCCTCGGAGTGGTGCCCAGCGAATTCGGCGGCAACGGCTGGTTCAAGATGAGCGAGAACGGGCCGCTTGCCACCACGGTTGCCGACGGCGCACTGATGCTCGGGGTGATGGCCGACGACATGGCCCTTGCCGCCGCCGGGACGGACATCGACCCTGGGAAGCTCAGAATCGTTGTGGCGCCGAACTTTCCGTTGGCCGTGGGTCGGACGGACAAACACTTTGCGCAGGCGGTGTCCAGTTGCAGCGCATTGCTCGCCGATCACGGCCACAGGGTGCCGCAGTCCAAGCTCCCGTACCCGAGCAATCCGGCTCCTCTGCTGCTGCGATGGCTGGCAGGGGCTGCCGCCGACGCGGACGACTTCGCCGAGGCGGGCGGCGATCTGTCGAAGTTGCAGTCGCGCAGCAAGATTCACACGTCGCTCGGCAGGGCGGTGCAACGCTTTGATCTGGTACACGACGTCCAGGCCAGCACCATCGAGCAGAAGGTGCTCGCTTACCTCGACCGCAACCAGGCCGACGTCTTGATGACCCCCGCCCTCGCAGCCCCACCCCTCGAGGCGAAGGCGTGGAGCAGCAAGAGCTGGGCGGCCAACATGTGGGCGAACATCAACTACGCGCCGTTCCAGGGACTGTTCAATCTCCTCGGATGGCCTGCGATGTCGGTGCCCTTCGGTGTGCACCCGGTGTCCAAGACCCCGGTGGCCGTTCATTTCGCAGGCCGCCCGGGATCCGAGTCGACGTTGCTCAAGCTCGCCGCCCAGATCGAGGCCGCCCGCCCCTGGCAGCGAGTAGCTCCCGGGTACTGACGTCTGCGCACCGAGCGTGCCCGATGTCCGGCGCGCAATAGTCGCGTTTGCGCGCTCCGTAGTCCGAGCGTGCCCCAATCTTGCGAGCGCGCCGGCGGCCAGCGCACAAAACTCGCGTTTGCGTGCTCTGCAGTCCGAGCGTTCCCAAGTTTCGCGAGTCGCGGCGCCGGCCAGCGCGCAATAGTTGCGTTTGCGTGCTCTGCAGTCCGAGCGTGCCCAAGTTTGCGAGCGCGTCCGGCGGCCAGCTTACAAAACTCGCGTTTGCGTGCTCTGCAGTCCGAGCGTGCCCCGGTTTTGCGAGCGCGGCCGGCGGCCGCGCACAAAACTCGCGTTTGCGCGCCTTGCAGTCCGCGCTTCCCCGAGTTTCTCGAGCGGCGGCGCCGGCCAGCGCGGGGCCTGGACTGTTTCGCCCACGGGGAACGCGCGACCACGATGAATCGTTGACGGGTAGCCTGATGATTCAGACATCCCGACTGGAAGGACGCGCCGAAATCACAGAGGGCCGATAGTGGCCGTCGGGGTCGGCTGACACACCTCAATGAACCGCAAGACTGTCTTTCGCAACCTGGCGATCGTGGCCATCATCGTGCTGGCCATCTGGGGCTGGACCGTGCTCCGTGACAACAATCGTGACTACAAGAGTGTCGATACCTCTGTGGCGATGACGCAGCTCAACACGAAGAACGTGTCCGAGGTGCAGATGGACGACCGCGAGCAGACGCTACGGATGACGCTCAAGGACCCGTCGCAGGCCGGCGGCGACAAGAAGATCTCCGCCAAGTACCCCGCCCGCACCACCGAAGAGGTCTTCGACCGCGTCGACGCCTCGGGTGCGAAGTATCAGACGAACGTCAACCAAGAGTCGTTCCTGATGCAGATGCTGATCTTCATCCTTCCGCTCGTCCTGCTGTTCGGCCTGTTCTTCTTCGTGATGAACCGGATGCAGGGTGGCGGCAAGGGCGGCGTGATGGGCTTCGGCAAGTCCAAGGCCAAACAGTTGAACAAAGACATGCCGACCACCACGTTCGCCGATGTGGCAGGTGCGGACGAGGCGGTCGAAGAGCTCTTCGAGATCAAGGACTTCCTGCAGAACCCGGCCCGCTACCAGGCTCTGGGAGCCAAGATCCCCAAGGGCGTGTTGCTGTTCGGTCCTCCCGGAACCGGTAAGACGCTTCTCGCCCGCGCGGTCGCAGGTGAGGCCGGTGTGCCGTTCTTCACCATCTCCGGTTCGGACTTCGTCGAGATGTTCGTCGGTGTCGGTGCCTCACGTGTGCGCGACATGTTCGAGCAGGCCAAGAACAACAGCCCCTGCATCATCTTCGTCGATGAGATCGACGCCGTCGGACGCCAGCGCGGCGCCGGCCTGGGCGGAGGACACGACGAGCGCGAGCAGACCCTCAACCAGTTGCTCGTCGAGATGGACGGATTCGGTGAGCGTTCGGGCGTCATCTTGATCGCGGCCACCAACCGGCCCGACATCCTCGACCCTGCACTTCTGCGTCCGGGACGCTTCGACCGGCAGATCCCCGTCGGCAACCCCGACATGGCGGGCCGCAAGGCGATCCTCAACGTCCACGCCCAGGGCAAGCCGATCGACGCCGACGCGGACCTCGACGGTCTGGCCAAGCGCACCCCGGGTATGTCGGGTGCCGATCTGGCGAACGTCATCAACGAGGCCGCACTGCTGGCAGCCCGCGAGAACCGCACCACCATCACCGCCGAACTGCTCGAAGAGTCCGTCGACCGTGTGGTGGGTGGTCCGCGCCGCAAGAGCCGCATCATCAGCGAGCACGAGAAGAAGATCGTGGCCTACCACGAGGGCGGGCACACACTCGCCGCCTGGGCGATGCCCGATCTCGACCCGATCTACAAGGTCACCATCCTGGCCCGCGGACGTACGGGCGGCCACGCTCTTGCCGTGCCCGAGCAGGACAAAGACCTGATGACCCGTTCGGAGATGATCGCTCGTCTGGTGATGGCAATGGGTGGTCGTGCTGCCGAGGAATTGGTGTTCCACGAGCCGACCACCGGCGCGTCCTCTGACATCGACCAGGCCACCAAGATCGCTCGCGCCATGGTCACGGAGTACGGCATGAGCGCGAGGCTCGGAGCCGTGCGGTACGGGCAGGAGCAGGGTGACCCGTTCCTGGGCCGCTCGATGGGTTCGCACGCCGACTACTCACCCGAGGTCGCCAGTGAGATCGACGACGAGGTGCGACGCCTCATCGAGGCAGCTCATACCGAGGCGTGGGCCATCCTCACCGAGTACCGCGACACCCTCGACGAGCTCGCCACGCAACTCCTCGAGCGCGAGACCCTGACCCGCAAGGATCTCGAGAAGATCTTCGACAAGGTGGTCAAGCGCCCTCGCATCACCACCTTCAACGACTTCGGCGAACGCACCCCGAGCGACAAGCCGCCGGTGAAGACGCCAGGTGAGCTCGCCAAGGAGCGCGGTGAGCCCTGGCCACCCGAGCCCCCGAAGTCGCCCGAACTGGCGAAGGTCGGACCGTCGCACATGCAGCCCGGTCCGGGCGAGCTTCCGCAACAGCAGTATCCGCCGCAATCCCCGGGCAACCCCTACCCGCAACAAGGTGGGCAGGCAGGTGCGGTCCCAGGAGGCACCCGTCCCGATTACGGTGCCCCCGCGGGTTGGTCGGCTCCGGGCTGGCCCCCCAACGGTGGGCCTAACGGCGGACAGGGCCAGAACGGCGGCACGGGGCAGAATGGTGCACCGGGCCACAACGGTTCCTACCCGGCAGGCAACCCATACGGGCAACCAGGCAATCCATACGGACAGCCGGGTAACCCCTACGGCCAGCCCGGTTCTCATGGCCGGCCGCCGAATGGTCAGAACGGCCATGGCGGGTACAACGGGAGCAACCAGGGTGACGGCGGGAATGACGGTCACGGCCAGAATGGGCATTCCCCGAACGGACAGAATGGGCAATGACACAACAGACCAATGGGACACCCGCCAAGAACGGTGCGATTGCCCCCTTTGACGCCGAGCGCGCCGAACGTGCCGTACGTGAACTGCTCATCGCCGTCGGCGAGGACCCGGACCGCGACGGTCTGAAGGAGACACCCGCCCGGGTGGCACGTGCTTACGTCGAGATGTTCGGAGGCCTGCACGTCAACCCCGACGACGTGCTGGCCACCACTTTCGATGTCGGTCACGACGAGCTGGTGCTGGTCAAGGACATCCCGATGTATTCGACCTGCGAGCACCACCTGGTGTCCTTCCACGGTGTCGCGCACGTTGGCTATATCCCCGGCCCCGGCGGTCAGGTGACCGGCCTGTCCAAGTTGGCGCGTCTGGTCGACCTATACGCGAAGCGACCGCAGGTCCAGGAACGGTTGACCACGCAGATCGCGGACGCGATCGTCCGCAGACTCGATCCGCGCGGTGTGATCGTGGTGATCGAAGCCGAGCACCTCTGCATGGCGATGCGCGGTATCCGCAAGCCGGGCGCCACCACCACCACCTCTGCGGTTCGCGGTCAGTTCAAGACCAGCGCGGTCTCGCGGGGCGAAGCCCTCGACCTCATCTCCCGCTGACCTGCGCGACCACACCAGGAGCATCGTGAGGGGCCGGCATCACCGAAAGCCCCGGCGACCTGACGTGGTGGACGTCGTGATGGGGTGGACGGCGTGAGCACCATCATCATGGGCGTCGTCAACGTGACGGCCGATTCCTTCTCCGACGGTGGCCGGTACCTCGATACCGATGCCGCCATCGCCCATGGGTTGTCGCTGGCTGCGCAGGGGGCCGACATCATCGACGTGGGCGGGGAGTCCACCAGGCCCGGTGCGCACCGCGTCGACACCGGTCTCGAGATCGCCAGGGTCACACCCGTCATCAAAGGCCTGGCAGCGCAAGGTGTTCGGACTTCCGTGGACACCATGCGCGCGGAAGTCGCCGACAAGGCGATCGCTGCGGGCGCAACTGTGGTGAACGATGTGTCCGGGGGACGTGCCGATCCGGACATGGCGGGAGTTGTCGCCGAGGCGGGTGTTCCGTGGATCCTGATGCACTGGCGTCCTTCCGACCCGTCGTTTGTCCATCGGACCGGCGAACCCGGCGTGTATCGCGACGTGGTGGCCGAGGTCAGCGGTGAACTGCTTGCGCAGGTCGATGCAGCCACGTCTGCCGGTGTTGATCCCAGTGCGTTGATCCTCGATCCTGGTCTCGGATTCGCGAAGACAGCCGAGCACAATTGGGCCCTGCTGCACGCACTGCCGACGTTGGTGGGGCTCGGTTTTCCCGTACTGATCGGCGCGTCACGCAAGCGTTTCCTCGGTACCCTGCTCGCCGACCGGGACGGAAACCCACGTCCGCCGGATGGCCGCGAGATCGCCACCGCCGCACTGACCGCACTCGCCGCCGCGGGAGGTGCGTGGGGTGTGCGGGTACACGATGTGCGCGCCAGCCGCGATGCGGTGCTGGTCGCCGACGCCTGGCAGGCGGGCGGGCCGCGCGGCGCCGACACCGGTCCGACCACGTTCTCCGCTGGGGGCGCTGTAGCGAAAGGGCACGATGGCTGATCGAATCGAGTTGCGCGGACTGAAGGTTCGGGGCAATCACGGGGTGTTCGACCACGAGCGGCAGGACGGCCAGGATTTCATCGTCGACATCATCCTGTGGGCCGACCTGCGGGTGGCCGCGGCGACGGACGACCTCGCCGACACCATCGACTACGGGGGACTGGCCCACACCGCCCACGACATCATCGCCGGCACACCGCGCAACCTCATCGAGACGGTCTCGGCCGAGATAGCCGACAAGATCTTGCTAGACCTCGACGCCGTCCTGGCGTGTGAGGTGACGTTGCACAAGCCGTCTGCGCCAATCGATCTGGAGTTCGACGACGTGGCGGTCGTCGCTCGCCGATCCCGCAAGGGGATGCAGTGAGCAGTGCGGTGCTCTCGATAGGCTCCAACATCGGGGACCGGCTCGCCCATCTGCAGTCGGTCTGCGACGGTCTCGGTGGCCGGGTGGTGGCGGCCTCACGGGTCTACGCCACCGAACCGTGGGGTGGGGTGGAGCAGCAGGATTTCCTGAACGCGACCCTGCTGGTCGACGATGACGCCCGGACCGCACGCGATTGGCTGGAGGTGGGTCAGCATCTCGAGAACGAGGCGAGGCGGGTGCGCGACCAGAGGTGGGGGCCACGAACTCTCGATGTCGACGTGATCTCGGTGTCGGACGACGGGGTGATTGTCGAGTCGACGGATCCGGTGCTGACCTTGCCCCACCCGCGTGCGGCCGAGCGGGCATTTGTCCTGATTCCCTGGCTGGACGCCGATCCCGGAGCGGTGCTCCGTCATCGCGGTTCCGACGTTCCGGTGTCGGATCTGCTGGCCGCTTTGACACCGGCCGACCGCGACGGGGTTCGACTCACCGAACACACGCTGACCATCGCCGGTACCGAAGCAGGGAAACACACGTGACGAGCCGCAAGCCCGATCCCGGCAGCGACAACGCGATGGGCCCCACCCGTATCCGGGATCTCGCCATGCTCGCGGTTGTGGCGGCCGTTGTGGTGTTCCTGGTGGTCCGGGTCAGCTACGGATCGCTGCCGCCGCTGCCCCTGTTGGCCGGCATCGTGCTGTATGTGCTTGCCGCACTTGAAGTTGTCATCGCGTTTGTGGTGCGTGCCCGGGTCAATGACCGGGAAATCGGCTCGCACAGCGGCCAATTGCATCCGATCACGGCGGCGCGCGTGCTGGCGCTGGCCAAGGCCTCGGCCATTCTCGGTGCTCTCGCCGTCGGCGTGTGGACCGGAACGCTGGGGTATCTGCTCACCCGGCAAGACGATCTCGCGGCGGCAGATCATGATCGCCCGGGCACGATCGTCGGCCTGATCGGTGGCGTGCTGCTTGTCGGTGCGGCACTCTGGCTCGAGTACTGCTGCCGCACGCCGGACGATCCCTCGGACGACCTGGCCACCTGAGTAGCCGCGGCATCTCGCGAGATGTGCGGATCTCTCGACAAACACAATCGATAACTGGACTTGCCGCACCAGATGGCAAACGCGACACAGTCGGGCAGGTAAGTTTGCCACCATGACCACCTCTGCCGGCCGATCGGCTGATGCCAGAAGAGCCCGCCGTGGTCCTGGTCAGTGGTTACTCGGTGTGCTGCTGTTGTGTGCGCTCGGCTCCAGCATCTTCATGATCTTCACCTCGGAGATGAGCATCGCCGCCTCGCTGGCCGTCATCACCGCGTTGTGGGCCGCTGTCATCGGCGCCATCCTGGTGACGAAGTATCGCCGGCAGGCCGATTCCGCGGACGCGAAGGCCCGTGACCTCCGACTGGTCTACGAATTGCAGCTCGAGCGTGAGATCTCTGCTCGACGTCAGTACGAACTGGGCGTCGAGACACAGGTTCGCAAGGAGATCGGCGAACAGTCGGGTGAGGAACTGTCCGCGCTCAAGGCGGAGCTGCAGTCCTTGCGGTCGAGCCTCGAGCAGCTGCTCGGGGAGCTCCCGGACGAACGGATCGCCCTGGTCCGTGAACGTCTGCCGGAACTCGAGAACCGCGCGAACCGTCATGAGGGGGCGGGCAATCCGTACGCCCCGGCCGGCTTCGTCGAGCAGCATTTCCCGCCGGCGCCGCTGGTCCCGGATGACGGAACCGTGGCCGAACGCGACTTTGCGTCCACGGCACCCCCGGCTGATCGCCGGCGCGACGACAACCCGAACGAGAGCACCCAGGTCATCCCGGTGGTGTCCGACGAGGATCCGGTGCCCGTGGAGCCTGCCGAAACACCGGCAGACGACGCGACCGACACCGAAGACTCGTCCGACGCCGGTGAGCAGGACGCGGTGACGTCGGACCACCCCGGCGACACCACCAACGCGCAGACACCGTCCGGACGCCATGCGGGTAGCCGGCGTCGCGCCGATGACGCAGCACCGGAGGTCGTCGCGACCGGGGACGTGGCCCGTACCGCTGAGCCGCAGGTGGCCGGCGCGCACGAAAAGCGTGCTGAGGAGGCGGACGGAACGCCCGAGGCGCAGGTCGAGCCGTCGGCCCCCGGGCCGTTCGTGGACGAAACCCCCACCGACGAGTGGGAGGTGGCTGTACCCGCGGAAGGTGGCATCCCCAACGCGCTGCTGGCCGATGGCGGCGAGCAGTCCGCGGACCATCCAGGTGCACATGCGTCCGGACGGTCGGTCTCGGAGTTGCTCACCCGATTCGAATCATCGGCACCTGCCGGTGGACGCCGCCGCCGGCGTAGCTGATCGCCGACGTCTGATCGGGTGAGCCCGATCACAGGCATTGGCAATATGTGTCCGCCTGGTTCTATTCTCGCTGCGAGACGTCTGGTACCCGTGCCTGACACATCCCCAGCCGCGTTCGACTCATCGGCCAGGGGAGAAGTCAGAGGGACTGGAACGAATGGAGGACGACGGTGACCTCGACGGGGATTACCAATTGGCCCGCGCCTGCCCGCCTGACGGTGGGCATCGTGTCGGCGGGTCGAGTGGGAACCACCATCGGTCAGGCCCTCGAACGTGCCGAACACGTGGTCGGCGCCGTCGCCGCATCGTCCCCGGCCTCGCGCGCACGTGCGGCACAGCGGCTCCCCGAGTCCGAGATCCGCGCCGTGGCCGACGTCGCCTCACAGTGCGAGCTCCTTGTCATCGCGGTCCCGGACGACCGATTGGCGTCTGTCATCTCCGATCTGGCGGAGTCGGGATCGGTGCGGCCGGGAACCATCGTCGCCCACACCGCGGGCGCACACGGTGTACGCGTGCTCGATCCGCTCACCGACATCGGAGCGCTCCCGCTGGCGTTGCATCCGGCCATGACGTTCATCGGGACGGAAGAGGACACGGACCGGATCCGCAACTGCTGCTTCGGTGTCACTGCCGCGGACGAGGTGGGTCTGGCCATCGGACAATCGCTGGTACTGGAGATGGGCGCCGAACCGGTCCGCATCGACGAGAAAGACCGCACCCTCTATCACGCTGCCCTGGCTCATGGTGCGAATCATCTTGTCGCGCTTGTGTGTGACGCCGTGGCAGCGCTGCGCAAGGTGGTCGACGGCCAAGACGTACGGCCGGAACGGATCCTGGGGCCCCTGCTCACCGCGGCGCTCGACAACAGTCTGCAAATCGGCCCGAAGGCGTTGACCGGCCCGGTGGCTCGCGGCGACGCGGCGGCGGTGGCCCGGCATCTGCAGGCGCTGACGGCCGCTGATCCGGGCATCGCCGAGGGATATCGTGCGCTCGCCCGCCGCGCCGCCACGTACACCGATCCACCAAAGGACCTGGTCGAGTTACTCAGGGACGACGACTTGGGAAATGACAGCAGACGGGACGAACATCGATGACCACTGGTGACCTCACGGGCCAGAAACCTTTCACCGCTGGGCAATTGACGGTCCATCGTGATCCAGTGCTGCTGAACAAGGTCAGCCGTGCCCTGCGTTCGACGGGTAAGCGGGTGGTGCTGGTTCCCACCATGGGCGCGCTGCACGCAGGCCATCTCGAACTGGTCCGTGCCGCCAAGCGCAAGGGCGACGCGGTGGTGATCGCGTCCATTTTCGTCAACCCGTTGCAGTTCGCCGCGGGTGAAGACCTCGACGCCTACCCCCGGACATTCGATGAGGACTGCGATCTCCTGCGGGCGGCCGGCGTCGAATTGGTCTTCGCCCCGAAGGTCTCCGACATGTATCCGACGGGACCGCGCACCACCGTGCACCCGGGACCGCTCGGTGGAGAGCTCGAAGGTGCTTCTCGGCCAACGCATTTCGCAGGCATGCTGACCGTGGTGCTCAAGTTGCTGAACATTGCCGCGCCGATGGAGGCCTACTTCGGGGAGAAGGATTACCAGCAATTGGTGTTGATCCGGCAGATGGTCACCGACCTGAACCTCGACGTACAGATCGTCGGCGTTCCCACCGTGCGCGAAGCAGACGGATTGGCCATGTCGTCGCGCAATCGGTACCTCGATCCGGCTCAGCGTGAGCTGGCGACGACCCTGTCGGCAGCGCTGATCGCGGGCGCCTATGCGGCCGCCGGGGGAGAGCAGGCCATCCTCGACGCGGCCCGCGGCGTTTTCGACCTGCACCCGGACGTCTCGGTCGACTACCTCGAACTGCGCGGCCCGAACCTCGAGGAACCGCCGGCCCGCGGCGACGGCAGGCTGCTCGTCGCCGCGCGAATCGGCTCCACCCGGCTCATTGACAACGTGGGTGTCGCGATCGGCACCGGTTTCGTCGAAAGAGGAGAGAACCCAGCATGATCCGCACCATGATGACCTCGAAGATCCACCGCGCCACGGTGACCCAGGCCGATCTGCACTACGTCGGATCGGTCACGGTCGACCAGGACCTGCTCGACGCCGCCGGTCTGCTCGAGGGTGAGCAGGTGACCATCGTCGACATCAACAACGGCGCCCGGTTGGTCACCTACGCGATCTCGGGTCCCCGTGGGTCCGGGATCATCGGTATCAACGGCGCCGCAGCACATCTGGTGCACCCGGGCGACCTTGTCATCCTGATGGCCTACGGCGGACTCGATGACCGCGAGATCCTCGAGTATCAGCCCAAGGTGGTGTTCGTCGACGAATCGAACCGCATCGTCGAACAGGGTGCCGACCCGGCACACGCACCGGAAGGCTCGGATCTGCTCGACCCCCGCCACCCGGTGCTGTCGAGCACCCCCGCCTGACATGTTGCTCGCGCTGGACGTCGGCAACACGAACATCCACCTCGGTGTCTATGCCGGCATCGGGACCAATTCGCGGCTGGTGCGCGACTGGCGGATGAGGACCGAGTCGCGCATGACCGCCGACGAGCTGGCGCTGACCATCCGTGGCCTGCTGGGGCCGGACGTGGAACAGGTCACGGCCGTTGTCGGGCTGTCGACGGTGCCGTCTCTGCTGCGCGAGATGCGGGTGATGGTCGGGAAGTACTTCGGGGCCGGACCGCACGTGCTACTCGAACCCGGTGTGCGAACCGGGGTTCCGCTGTTGGTCGACAACCCCAAAGAGGTCGGGACCGACCGCGTCGCCAATGCGCTCGCTGCCTACTCTGCCTACGGTCGCGGCTGCATCGTGGTCGATTTCGGAACCACGACCCTCGTCGACGTGGTGTCGGCGAAAGGCGAGTTCCTCGGTGGGGCGATCGCCCCTGGCATCGATCTGGCGGTCGAGGCCCTCGCCGTCCGGACGGTGACGCTACGCAAGGTCGAGTTGTTGCCGCCGCGCTCGGTGGTGGGAAAGAACACCGTCGAAGCACTGCAGTCGGGCATCCTCTACGGATTCGCAGGTCAGGTGGACGGGCTCGTGTCCCGGGTACGGCGTGAAGTGTCGGGTTTCGACGGCGACGACATCGCGGTGATCGCCACCGGCTACCTCGCCCCGCTGGTCTTCGACGAGTGTGTGACGTTGCAGCACCACGAGCCCACTCTGACGCTCGACGGGTTGCGGCTGGTGTACGAGCGGCAGCGCGATGTCCGGGCAAAGGGGCGTTCGGCGGGCTCGCGTCCGGACTGAGGTGTTGCCGCGGTCGGGTGACGGTGGTGCAATCGTGATCGCTGTGGCACAATCTCCACCGTGATCACGCGGAGCTGTCAGGAGTGTTGTCGGGGCTGAAACGCCTCTTGATGACCCCTACGCCCGTTCTTCGGCCGATCTGCTGCCGATCATTCACGAAAGCACCAGCCATGTCTGTGCTCACCGCACCCGCACCTTCTCTGTCCAGTCGGCCCACGTCGGCATACCCCGTTGCTCCGCTGTCTGTCGCGGCGCACGACGTCGATTCCCTGCTCCGCAGCGGTGCTGTGGCCATCGACATCCGTAGCCAGCAGGAACGTGATCGGGACGGAATCGTCCTCGGCGCGTTGGCAATTCCCGCCGATCAAATCCTCGACCGCCTGATCCCGGGCTCGAGGGAGACGCTGCGTTGCGCTGACGCCTCCAGCCGTTGGCTTCTCATCGGGGCGGACGGTCACGACGCCGAGATGCTCACCTGGCACCTGCAGGCCGCGGGGGTGCCCGGCGCCCGGTTTGTTGCCGGTGGCCAGATGGCGCTCGCCCATTCGGCCGACCGGCGGCCGGTCGCCGGTCACACCGAGCGCGAGTGGAGCATGTTCTCCGCGCACTGATCACGCGCCGACCTGGCGACCCGTCGAATATGGCCAACCCAGGTTCGGCCGCTAGGGTCGTTGGCGTGAATGAAGCCCGTGGCCAAGGCCGGAAAAATGCAGCAGTCGACAACACCGAAGACCAGACCCCGGAGCAGTTGCGAGTTCGGCGCGAGAAGCGCGATCGCATCCTCGCCGAGGGTGGTCAGGCCTATCCCGTGTCGGTTCCGCGCACCCATTCACTGGCCGAGCTCCGCGCAAAATACCCAGACCTCGAGCCCGACACCCAGACAGGTGAGGTCGTCGGCATCGCCGGCCGGGTGATCTTCATCCGCAACACCGGGAAGCTGTGCTTCGCAACACTGCAGGAAGGCGATGGCACGCAGCTGCAGGCCATGATCAGCTTGAACGGCGTGGGTGAGGAGTCGCTGGCCGCCTGGAAGTCTGACGTGGACCTCGGTGACTTCGTCTTCGTACACGGCGAGGTGATCAGCTCGCGCCGCGGAGAATTGAGCGTGCTCGCCGACACGTGGCAGATGGCGAGCAAGGCGCTGCGCCCACTTCCGGTGGCGCACAAGGAGATGAACGAGGAAACGCGTGTCCGCCAGCGGTACGTCGACCTCATCGTGCGGCCCCAGGCCCGCGAGATGGCGCGAACACGCGTCGCGGTCCTGCGGGAACTGCGCGCGGCGCTGGAGCGGCGGGGATTCCTGGAGATCGAGACACCGATGCTGCAGACGCTGCACGGTGGTGCGGCCGCGAGGCCGTTCGTCACCCATTCCAACGCCCTCGACATCGACCTCTACTTGCGCATCGCCCCGGAGCTGTTCCTCAAGCGGGCTGTGGTCGGCGGTATCGAGCGGGTCTTCGAGATCAACCGCAACTTCCGCAACGAGGGCGCCGACAGCACCCATTCGCCCGAGTTCGCGATGCTGGAGACGTACCAGGCGTACGGCACCTACGACGATTCGGCGACGATGACACGTGAGGTGATCCAGGAAGTGGCGATGGCTGCCCTCGGCACACTGACCCCGGAGATGGCCGACGGATCGATCAACGATCTGAGCGGGGAATGGAAGTCGGTCGAGATGTATCCCTCGCTCTCCGAATCGCTCGGGATGGAGATCACCCCGGCCACGACGGTCGAGAAACTGCTCTCCATCAGCGCCGATGTGGGGCTCGAGATCCCGGCAGGCAAGGGCTACGGCCACGGCAAGCTCGTCGAGGAACTCTGGGAACACCAGGTGGGCGACGGGTTGTCGGGGCCGGTATTCGTCCGCGATTTCCCGGTCGAGACATCACCCCTGGTGCGTGAGCACCGCGACAAGCCGGGTGTGAGTGAAAAGTGGGATCTCTATGTCCGCGGGTTCGAATTGGCAACCGGTTATTCCGAATTGGTCGATCCGGTGATTCAGCGGGAGCGGTTCGTCGACCAGGCCCGTTTGGCTCGTGCCGGTGATGATGAGGCAATGGTGCTCGATGAAGAGTTTCTTGCGGCCATGGAGCAGGGCATGCCGCCGACGACCGGTACCGGAATGGGCATTGACCGACTTCTGATGGCTCTGACGGGTCTCGGCATTCGCGAAACCATCCTCTTTCCACTCGTCAAGCCGCAGCAATGACGTTACTGGAAAACACTTCCTCTTATTAGCGTTGACGGTTCATTCGCGCTATGCTGGCGGCCGATAGGCGGCCACCATGAATATTGTTCGTTTGCGTTGTGTGCCGGAACTGTCAAAGTTGGATCCGGGAGCCATCAGAATGGAGCATTATGGCTAAGAAGGTAACCGTCACACTCGTAGATGATGTTGATGACAGCAAGACAGCGGACGAGACCGTGGAGTTCGGCGTCGATGGCGTCACCTACGAGATCGACCTGTCCAGCAAGAACGCTGACAAGCTGCGTGACGACGTGGCGAAATGGGCTGAGCACGCTCGACGTGTGAGTGGCCGTAAGCGCGCGAAAGGGATCGCCACCAAGGCATCTGTGGATCGCGAGCAAACAGCGGCAATCCGCGACTGGGCCCGTCGTAACGGCCACCAGGTGTCATCGCGCGGGCGTATTGCCGCGGATGTCGTCGAGGCGTACAACGAGGCGCACTGACGCATTGAACTGACCACAACTGTAGTCAAAATGACGGGCGGCCCGAGGAATCGGGCCGCCCGTCATTTGTTTCTCCTGTGGTTGTCTTCGAATTGTATTAGTGCGCATTCAGAAAAGAATCGAAAACATTCATGACCGTCGCGATCATTTGTGAACTTGTGTGACAAACCGTTGTCCCTTTCGAGTTGCGGATAGTCGAAGTGAGACAAACTGTTCATCAGCGGAACAAAGCTCGCGAAGACAGGCATGGCCGGGTTCAGTGCAGTTCGCGCTTGAGGATCTTGCCGCCGGCATTGCGCGGGAACTCGTCGATGATGATGACCGAACGCGGAGTCTTGAAGTTCGCGAGTTTCTGACGGCAGTACTCGATGACCGACTTTTCGTCAACGGACGCGCCCGGTGACAACGTGAGGTAAGCGCGCCCCACTTCTCCCAATCGCTCATCAGGTACACCGACGACGGCAGCCTCGGCCACCCCGTCGATTCTGGCGAGAACTTGCTCGACTTCTGCGGGGTACACATTGAATCCGCCGCTGATGTACATGTCTTTCAGGCGGTCCGTGATGGAGAGATTTCCGCGCTCGTCGATTGTTCCGATGTCGCCGGTGTGTAGCCAGCCGTCGGCGTCGATCGCCTCTGCGGTGGCCTTGGGGTCGTCGAGATAGCCGCGCATGACCATCTTGCCGCGGGCCAGCACCTCGCCGTTCTCCGAGAGCTTGATCTCCATGCCCGTGAACGGGCGGCCGCACGTGTTGGCCACGGTCTGATCGTCGTCGTCGGGTGTGCAGGTGGTGACGAAGCCGCTCGCCTCGGTCAGGCCGTAGGCGGTGATGACGGTCTCGATGCCGAGGTCGCGTTGCATCCGCTCGACGAGCACCACGGGCACGATCGCGGCGCCGGTGACTGCCAGCCGCAGTGACGAGAGGTCGAACTCGGGGCGCTGCGGAGCGTCGAGGATGGTCTGGAAGATGGTCGGGGCGCCGGGGAACACGGTGGCCTTGCGTTGCTCGATCAGCCGCATCGCCGCATCGGTGGAGTACACCGCCAGAGGGATCATCGTGGTGCCCATCAGGGTGCACACGAGGATTCCGGCCTTGTAGCCGAAGGTGTGGAAGTAGGGATTGACCATCAGGTAGCGGTCGTCGGTCCCCAGTTTCCCGTTGGTGGCCCATGCGCGAGCGCCGGCGACCGTCTGCTGATGTTCGGCGAGGGCTCCCTTGGACCTGCCGGTGGTCCCGGAGGTGAACAGCACGTCGGAGATGTCGGTGGGAGCGACCGCAGATGCACGGTCGTCGGCTTCGGCCCTGCCCTCGTCGGTTGCTGCACAGAGGAAGTCGTTCCAGTCGACAGCGACCGCACCCCGATGGTCATCGGCCTCGAGTCGTACGCGGATGGCCACGGCCAGGTCGGATGCAGCAGCGAGGTCACCGCCCGCCTCTGCGCATAGTTGCTCGACCCGGTCGGTGCCGAGGAAATGGCCGACCACGACGATCGCCCTGGCCTTGGTGCGCTGGACGATCTCCAGCGCCTCCGCCGCGGTGTAACGGGTGTTGAGCGGGACGAGGGTGGCGCCGGCGAAATGGGCGCCGAGCGCGGCGATGGGCCAGTGGAAGCTGTTCGGTGCCCAGATGGCGACCCGGTCACCGGCCTCGATGCCCTCCGCGATCAGGCCGGCCGCGAAAGTGCGCACGGCAGCGAGGAGGTCGGACCAGGTCAGTTCGACCGTCTCGCCCCACTGGTCGTCGATGATCGCCAGACCGTCCGGCCACAATTGCGCGGCTCGGCGCAAGGCCTGCGGTGTGGTGGTGACGGCGTCGACGTCGAGCCGGTCTGGGGTGGGCTGATCTGCTGAAATGGACACGATTCCTCCCGGAGCTCACACCTGCGTAAAAGGCTAGTACCACCTGGTACAGCGCAGGTTCTGAAGCCAAAACCTAGCACTTGCTTGGGTGCGCTAACCGAGCAAGTGCTTGGTCGGTTACGCTGGTTCACATGACGGCGATCAACCTCGCTGACCGAGGCGTGGACCTGGGTGAATGGGATGGTTCGGCGGCCGATTTCGCGGCTGCCGTACGACAGTGGCTCGACGACAATCTGACCGGCGAGTTCGCGAACCTGAAGTCACGCGGCGGCCCCGGCAGCGAACACGAGTTCTACGGGCCGCGGCTCGCGTGGGACCGGCTGCTGGCCGCCTCGGGGTGGACGTGCCTCGGTTGGCCCGTGGAACACGGCGGCCGCAACGCGTCCATCGAGCAGCGCATCATCTTTCATCAGGAGTACGCCCGGGCGGGCGCGCCGGCCCGGGTCAGCCACGTGGGCGAGGAACTGCTCGGCCCGACGCTGATCGCCTTCGGGACCGAGGAACAGAAGAAACGTTTCCTGCCGGGCATCACCACGGTCGACGAGTTGTGGGCTCAGGGTTACTCCGAACCGGGCGCGGGGTCGGACCTGGCGAACATCTCCACCACCGCCACACTCGACGGCGACAAGTGGGTCATCAACGGGCAGAAGATCTGGACCTCGCTGGCACACGTCGCCCAGTGGGCATTTGTGCTGTGCCGCACCGAGCCGGGGTCCTCGCGTCACAAGGGACTGAGTTTTCTCCTCGTGCCGCTCGATCAACCCGGCGTCACCGTCCGGCCGATCCAGCAGCTCACCGGTACCTCCGAGTTCAACGAGGTGTTCTTCGACGACGCCACCACCGAGGCCGGCCTTGTTGTCGGCGAACCCGGTGAGGGCTGGAAAGTGGCGATGGGTCTGCTCGAGTTCGAGCGGGGTGTGTCCACGCTCGGCCAGCAGGTGGGCTTCTCGCGCGAACTCGAACACATCGTGGAGATGGCAAAGGCCAACGGGTCGTCGAACAGCCCGGTGATCCGGGAGCGGATCGCCCGGGCATGGCTCGAGCTCCGGGTGATGCGTGCCCACGCACAACGCACACTGGCCGTGGTGGATACCGGCGGCGCCGGGGGAGCGGCCTCGGTGTCGAAGTTGTTGTGGGCCAACTGGCATCGTGACCTCGGCGAGCTCGCAATGGCGGTCCAGGGGGCCCCGTCGCTCATCGCACCCGATCGCACCAGCGAGGGTGAACCCAACAACATCTTCGAGCCGGACCAGGTGGAACTCGATCAGTGGCAGCGCTTGTTCCTGTTCACCCGCGCCGACACGATCTACGGCGGCTCGAATGAAGTGCAGCGCAACATCATTGCCGAGCGGGTGCTCGGATTACCTCGAGAGGCACGACCGTGACAGTTCAGCAAGGTTCCAGTCCGCTGGCGACGCCGCCGGAAGAGATCCCAGGCCACGGCCTGCTCGCCGGCCGCAAGGTTGTGGTGACGGCTGCCGCGGGCACCGGGATCGGGTTCGCCTCCGCGCGCAGGGCTCTGGCTGAAGGCGCCGATGTGCTGGTCAGCGATTGGCACGAGCGCAGGCTCGGCGAGACCGTGGACAAACTCAAGGGTGAGTTCGCCGACCAGACCGTGGCGTCCGTGGTGTGCAACGTGCAGAAGACCTCAGAGGTCAATGCCCTGATCGAGTCCGCGGCCTCCGAACTCGGCCGTATCGACGTGCTGATCAACAATGCCGGACTCGGTGGTGAGACCCCGGTCGTCGACATGGACGACGACGAGTGGGACCGCGTCATCGACATCACGCTGAACGGCACCTTCCGCGCGACCCGCGCGGCGTTGCGTTACTTCCGCGACGCACCCCACGGCGGCGTGATCGTGAACAATGCGTCGGTTCTCGGCTGGCGTGCACAGCACAGCCAATCCCATTACGCCGCAGCAAAAGCCGGGGTGATGGCACTGACCCGATGTGCGGCGATCGAAGCCGCCGAGTACGGCGTGCGAATCAACGCGGTGGCTCCCTCCATCGCCCGCCATCCCTTCCTCGCGAAGGTCACCAGCGAAGAGCTGCTCGCCGACCTCGCCTCCCGCGAGGCCTACGGGCGCGCCGCCGAGGTCTGGGAGATCGCGGCGACCATCGCGATGCTCGCCAGCGACTACACCACCTACCTCACCGGTGAAGTGGTCTCCATCTCCAGCCAGCGGGCCTGACCCACCAGATCGAACCGCCACGTTTTTTGATCGAAGGAGCACACAATGTCCAAACCTCAGGCGTACATCGTCGATGCCGTACGCACGCCGGTCGGCAAGCGCAACGGCTCACTGGCCAAGGTGCACCCTGCCGATCTCGGCGCGCACGTCATCAAGGCGACGCTCGAGCGCACCGGCATCGACCCGATGGTCGTCGACGACGTCATCTTCGGGTGCGTGGACACCATCGGGCCGCAGGCCGGCAACATCGCCCGAACTGCCTGGCTCACAGCCGGTTTGCCCCTCGACATCCCCGGCACCACCATCGACCGCCAGTGCGGGTCGTCGCAGCAGGCCATCCATTTCGCCGCGCAGGCCGTGATGAGTGGCACGCAGGACGTGGTGCTCGCGGGCGGCGTCCAGAACATGAGCGCCATCCCCATCTCGGCCGCCATGCTGGCCGGCGTCCAGTACGGATTCGAAGGCCCGTTCAAGGGATCGGTCGGCTGGGACGAGCGGTTCGGCGATGCCGAGATCTCCCAGTTCGCCGGCGCCGACATGATGGCCAAGAAGTGGGACATCAGCCGCGAAGACATGGAGCAGTGGGCTCTGCAGTCGCACCAGCGTGCGCGCCGTGCCATCGATGAGGGCCACTTCGCTGCGGAGACCGTGGCGCTCGGAGACTGTGTCGTCGACGAATGCCCCCGCGAGACATCGCTGGAGAAGATGGCCGGACTTCCGGTACTGGCCGAGGGCTCGTCGCTGACGGCTGCTGTCGCCTCCCAGATCTGCGACGGCGCATCCGCTGCCCTCGTGGTGTCCGAGGAAGCACTCAAGCAGTACAACCTCACTCCCCGCGCGCGCATCCACCACATCTCGGTGCGCGGTGACGACCCCGTGATGATGCTGTCTGCGCCCATCCCCGCGACCAAGTACGCACTGGAGAAGAGCGGCCTGAGCATCGATGACATCGACGTCATCGAGATCAACGAAGCCTTCGCGCCGGTGGTGCTCGCGTGGCTCAAGGAGACCGGCGCCGACCCGGCCCGGGTCAACCCGAACGGCGGCGGCATCGCCCTCGGACATCCCCTCGGCGCCACCGGCGCCAAGCTGTTCGCGACGTTGCTGCACGAACTCGAGCGCACCGGAGGCCGCTACGGCCTGCAAACGATGTGTGAGGGTGGCGGCACCGCCAACGTCACGATCATCGAGCGGCTGTAGTTCACCAGCGTCCGGGTCACAGGTGATCTAGCGCGTACCTCCTCTTTGCCCCCGGGTCACTGGCGCCTCTGGTGTGAGTTGGCGCATACTGGTTTGCGACATACTTGGAAAATCGTTCCAACGTTTCGTGTGTAACCAAGGGCAATTTGGAGGTCCGCGTTATGACCAAACCGGCAGACGTAGCTAAAAAGCAGGTCACAGAGCAAAAATCAGCCGACACGCTGTCGCTGCAGGAGTTGCTCGAGCTGCAGCGGGCCGCGTTCCTGCGTGACGGAATCCCCGACGCGCAGACTCGCATCGACCGGATCGTTCGCCTCCAGGCCCTGTTGCTCGACAATGCCGAAGAGCTCGCCGAGGCGTTGAATGCCGACTTCGGGACTCGACCACGCGAGTTGTCGATGGCCGCCGACATCGCCGGATGCATGATCGATCTCTCGCATCAGAAGAGGCATGTCACCAAGTGGATGGCGACGTCCACTCCGGGCAAGTTGATGGCTCGGGCGGGATTCCGCCAGGAGGTCCGCCACGACCCCAAGGGTGTCGTCGGCATCATGGGCCCCTGGAACTTCCCCCTCAACCTGACCATCGTGCCGGCCGGCTCGGCATTCGCTGCGGGCAACCGAGTGCTGGTGCGTCCGTCGTCCGTCACCGCCAAGACCACCGCGGTTCTCGCCAAACACGCACCGAGGTACTTCAGCCTCGAGGAGTTCGCTGTGCTGACCAGCGCTCACGGCGGCGGTTCAGATTTTGCCAAGCTCGAGGTCGACCACATGTTCTTCACCGGCTCGCCGGATGTGGGTCGATCGGTGGCCGCGGAGGCCGGCAAGAACCTTGTGCCCGTCACGCTCGAGCTCGGTGGCAAGAACCCGGTGATCGTCGACATCGACGCCGACATCGAGCAGGCGGCCAACCGCATCGCTGATGCGCGCCTGGTCAACGGTGGTCAGGTGTGCCTGTGCCCCGACTACGTGTGGGTGCCCGAAGCGAAGCTGGGGGAGTTCACCGACAAGGTGTTGGCTCGCTGGCGCAGTAACCTTCCGTCGATCAAGAACAACCCGCAGTACACCTCGACCATCAACGAGAAGAACTTCAACCGGATCGTCGACCTCATCGACGATGCCGTGTCACTCGGCGCCACCAAGCATCAGGTGATCCCGGCCGGCGAAAGTCTTCCGGACGCGGAAGCTCGGAAGATTCCGCCAACCCTGCTCACCGGAGTGAAGGCCGGGATGAAGATCGAAGAGGACGAGGTCTTCGGTCCTGTCCTCACCGTCTACCCTTACCGCGATCTCGGCGAGGTGATCGCCCACGTCACGAGTCATCCGAATCCGTTGACCATGTACTGGCACGGTGACCGCAATGAGCGATTCGCGAAGATCGCCGACGCCACCCGGTCGGGTTCGATCAACGGAAACGACTTCGCCATCAACATGTTCGGGCCAGATCTGCCGTTCGGCGGCTCCGGCCAGAGTGGTATGGGCAGCTACCACGGCAAGTATGGTTTCGACACGTTCTCCCATACCCGGGCGGTGGCATTCTCGACGTTGAAGATCGCGGTGTCCGAGATGATGTCGGCGCCGTTCACGGCCAAGGACACCAAGAACGCCAACACGCAGTTGAAGTTGTGGAAGTTCTTCAACGCGCGGGCTCGTAAGAAGCTGGGACACTAGCTCTACCGACGGATCGCATGCCACCCGCTTCGTGCAGGTGGGACGTCTGAACAACCAAGCGCTTGCTAGGCTTGAGCTCTTGGAGGTGAGGCGGGTGGCGGCGACCCGAAAGCGGATCGAATCAGAGTCAGGCCTGGCGGACAGCCGGACCAGAACGTCGCGGCGCGACGAGTTGCTGACGGTGGCGAGTTCGTTGTTCGCCGAGCGCGGGCTGCGCACAACCACAGTGCGCGACATCGCCGACAGCGCGGGCATCCTCTCCGGCAGTCTGTACCACCACTTCGATTCCAAGGAATCGATGGTCGACGAGATCCTGCGTAGTTTCCTGGACTCGCTCTTCGACACCTACCACGAGGTTGTCGCGGCGGGCATGCCCGCGCGAGAAACGTTGCGCGCGTTGGTTGTTGCCTCGTTCGAGAGCATCGACCGCGACCACTACGCCGTCGCGATCTATCAGGACGAAGCCAAACGATTGTCCACGCAGGACCGCTTCGCCTACATCCGCGACCGCAATGTCGAGTTCCGCACCCTGTGGAAAGACGTGCTCAATCGTGGTGTCGCCGACGGTAGTTTCCGTCGCGATCTCGACGTCGAGCTGGTCTACCGGTTCATGCGTGACACCGTGTGGGTTGCGGTGCGCTGGTATCGGCCCGGTGGTGAGCTGACCGCGCATCAGGTGGCCGAGCAGTACCTCAGTGTGGTGCTAGATGGGATCATTCCCCGCTGACGTGGCACTCTTGTTGCGATGCTGCACATGCGGGTGGTCACGCCGACCGAGCTCACCGAGCAGATCGTGGAGATGCTGATCCATGACTCGGCGGTCAGCAACGTCGCTGTGTTCGCCGGTTCGTCGGTCAAACCGGCGGGTGATGTGCTCGAGGTCGAAGTAGCCCGCGAGGGCGTGAACGAGATCATCGACGAACTGCGGGATCTGGGAGTGCATCGGTTCGGTTCGGTGCAGATTGCTCGAGTGCCGACTTGGATGTCGCAGAAGGCTTTCGACGCGGAACGCGTCACTCCTGGCGCGAGCGCGGACGCGGTGGTCTGGACCGAGGTCACCCAGCAGGCGTACGAGGATTCCGAGTTCAACTGGACGTTCTCGATGTTCATGTTTCTCGCGACGCTGCTGTGCGCGATTGCGATTGTGCTGAACTCGACAATTCTCCTGATCGGCGCGATGGTGCTCGGCCCCGAGTTCGGTGCGGTTGCTGCTCTTGGAGTTGCGCTGGTGCGCCGGCGGTTCGGGTTGCTGCGGCGCGCGGTGGCCACCTTGAGTGGCGGCTTTGTGATCGCGATCGTGGCCACCACAGTCTTTGCGTTGATCGCCCGCGCACTGGGGTGGATCACGGTGATCGACGTGGTGGAGGCGCGGCCGGACACCGAGTTCATCTACTCGCCCGACAAGTGGTCTTTCATCGTGGCGATGCTTGCGGGTGCCGCTGGTGTGCTGTCGCTGACGTCGGCAAGGCTCGGTGGCTTGTCGGGGGTGTTCATCTCGGTCACCACGATTCCGGCCGCCGGCAACATGGCGTTGGGTATCACCTTTGGTCTCGGCGGCACCGTGGTGGGCAGTCTCGCGCAGTTGCTGATCAACTTGGCGGGGATGGCCGTTGCGGGGTGGCTCACCTTGGCGCTGCAGCAGGCGAGTTGGCAGAGGTTGTCGGCCTACCGCGCGAGGGTGTTGAAGAACCGGTCACTCAGGCAGCCTCGACCGCCGGAATTGTGACCGTTCTTGCAGCGTCGAGTCCGTGCGGCTGTGTGGTGATTGTTTGCCCGTATTGGGTTGTCCAGGTGATGGTTCCGTCGGTGTGCATCCGCGCGATCCAGTAGCCGAGTGTTTTGCGTTTGTGGTCGGGGCGGCAGATGGCGCCGAGGTTGTGTTCGATGGTCCAGCCGCCGGATCGGGGGTCGGCGTGGTTGAACGGGATGAGGTGGTCGATTTCGCATTCGGATGCCGTTGTCGAGCATCCTGGGGTGCGGCAGGTGCCGTCGCGGGCGATGATCGCTTCGCGTAAGGCTTGTGATGGTTGGTAGGTGAGTGCGCCTGGGGGCGGTTCGGGGAGTCCGCCGTGGCCGTCGGGTGGAAGGAGCCCAGGTGGTGGGGCAATGCTCCCTGGTTTCCGATGTCGGCCGCGGGCGAACTGGTCGGCTTCTTTGTAGAGACCTTGCCACGTGGCGTCAGCGGCCAGTTCGCGTGCGAGGGCGGGGTCGATCACGCCGTAGCCGTCGATGGTGGGGACCTGCCCGGTCAGGCCGGCCAAGGTGGCTGCGTCGGTGTGGATTTTGATCCTGGGCTTGGGTGGTGCGGGTAGGGGTTCGCGGTGCTTTTCGGGGCATTGGTCGCGTTCGCAGGTGCAGTCGAGGTGTGTGTGTCCGCGCATGACGGCGACGAAGGCGTCGGCGCGTTGCTGGTGGGGTTGGCGGCGGTCGCGGGTGCATACGGTGCCGGTGACTGCGGTGATTTGTGCGTCGAGTTCGGCGGCTTCGGCTGCGGTGATGGTCGCGGAGATGTGGGCGAGGCCGTTGAGGTCGCGGGAGGATCGGTAGTCGCGGTGCGGTTGCATCGCTTTGCGTCGTTCTGTTGCCCCGTCGGGGTCGACTGCGATGACCATGCGGTCGAGTTCGTTGCGCAGGACTGAGCGTGAGAGTCCCTGTTGGGCAATCAGTATGGCTTCGGGTTCGACGCGGTCGAGTATCTCGTCGTCGAGACCCTGGAGTGCGGTGACGATCTCGCGGACGTGGGTGAATCCGATGTCGCCTTCTTCGAACGCTGTCCTCGTCGCGTGGAATCGATCGCGAAGTTGTAGGCCATTGTCGATGTAAACGCCGGCCATGGTGCGTGACACATTCAGCAGCAGGGATACTTCGACGACCGGAATGCGTGCGGCCTTGTCCAGGTCGCCTGATACGGCCAGTTCTTCCTGGACTCGCAGTGTCGCCAGCTCGACGACGTCGGCGATCGTCTGTGCGAACCGGCGGTTCTCCTCGCGTTGAACAGTTCTCAATCCCTCGGCCAACTGTGTGACTCGAGTTCCCCCCTCGACCAACAACATACGACCACTTTAGCGACGGGGTCTGACATCACCTGAGGCGCTTGTCGCGACCCTGAAAACCGTCACATACAAAGCCGCCGAGGGAACATGTCCCTCGGCGGCCCGCTATTTGACAGTTTTCAGGGTGGGTTGATTCAGACTCCCGGAGTGAACTTCCCCAGACGTTCAAGATTTGTCCACGCCGACAACATGATCGACTGAACCAACTCGTCGCAGCTGGGGAGGTCATCGATCATCCCGACCACCTGACCCGACGCCAGCACGCCGGCTTCGGTGTTGCCTTCGACTAGGCCCGCGCGCAACAACATCGGGGTGTTGCCGGCCATGATGATCTGCTGCCAGGTGCGTTCGCCCGACTTGCGCATGGTGCGCCCGTCTTTGAGCATCACCGACCATTTCATGCCGGTCATCTGCTTGAACTTGTTGGCGTTCTTCGCTGCGGCCGCAAGGGCTGTGGGAGCGCTGCCAGATTCGAGCTTGTCGACCAACTCGGTCCGCAGAACCCGGTGCGGCATTCCGTCGACCTTCTTCGACACCACCGTGTCGCTGAGCCCGCGGGCCAGGTACTCCTTCTTCACCGCATCCGGCACAGCGGAATCCGAGGTCAGAAGGAAGCGGGTGCCCATCGCGACACCCTCGGCGCCGTATGACAGCGCGGCGACAAGTCCGCGACCGTCGAAGAAGCCACCCGCTGCAACCACCGGAATACCGTTGGGGCCCAGAGCATCGAGCACACTGGGGAGCAGAAGGGTCGTGGCCACGGGTCCGGTGTGTCCGCCGCCTTCACCGCCTTGCACGATGACCGCGTCGGCACCCCAAGACGCCACCTTCACAGCATGCTTGGCCGCACCGATGGAAGGGATGACCACAACACCGTTGTCTTTGAGCTTGGCGATGAGATCAGGCTTGGGCGCCAACGCGAACGACGCAACCTTCACCTTCTCGCGGATCAGCAGGTCGATCCGCTCCGGCGCGTCGGTGGCGTCGGCGCGGATGTTGACGCCAAAAGGCTTGTCGGTCAACGATTTGGTCTTCGCGACAGCGGTTTCGAGTTCCTCGTACGTCATCGTCGCCGACGCCAGGATGCCCAATCCGCCGGCGTTTGATGTCGCCGACGTCAACGATGGCCCCGACACCCAGCCCATCCCGGTCTGCACGATCGGGTACTTGATCCCGACGAGTTCGGTGAATCGGGTCGCAAGCCCTGGCGCAGGCGTCGGAGCGTTCATTTTGCGGCCTCCACAGGTTTGACTTCTTTCTCCCGCAGCCCCTTCGGGTCGAGAACCTCGCGGATCAAACGCAATTCCTCGTCGGACGGGGTGCGGGTGACGCCGGCCTCGGCAAGACCCGCGACCTCGAAGCCGGTGTTCTCGGCGACCTCATCGGCACTCACCCCGGGGTGCAGGCTCAACGCACGCATCGTGTGGTCGGGACCGTTGAAGTCGAAGACCCCGAGGTTGGTGACCACACGATGGATGTCGAGGAACCGGTACGCCGGATTGGCCGGGTCGACCTTGTCGTATCCGACACCCGACACCACATCGACAACCCCGCCGAACACTCTGGCCGAATGCTTGGCGACCCAGTAGCTCGTCGGGTGGTTGATCGTGTTCCCGGGCGCCCCGCGAACACCGAACATCTGGCGGGTGGGCTGCTGCAGTGGACCGAACGCCGACAGGTTCTGGTTGCCGTAGCGGTCGATCTGGTTGGCGCCCATCACAACATGGCGGCGACCCGACGCGACCACGTCGAAGACCTTGCGGAAGGGCATCCAGCCCTCGATCGGGCCACTGGCACCCACAGCGGGGGTGTCGGCAAAGATCAACGCCTCGCCGTCGGTGATGAGCAGGTCGGGCTCGCTCGTCAGACGGGCCAGCCGGGCACCGATGAGCGGGGTGGTGGCCATCGGGGAGGCCATGGTCTCGCCGGCGCCGGAAAAGATCTCGGCACAGGCGATCACACAGATCTCGGCCCGGGTGACGTTCGATTCGGTGGAACTCGCGGGTGATGTCACTGTGCGGCCTTTCGTTCGGCGTTCCATGCCTCGACCTCTTTTTGGTACTGCTCTTCGTCGACGGCGAGGAATCGGTCGGAGAACTCTTGCCAACTGGCAGGGTCTTTGGCGGACTCGGCGTAGAAGCGCTGGAACGCCTCGTCGCGTTTGTAGTCGCCGGCGAAGGTGAAGTGAGCGCCGTTCGGCGTGTGCACCACCCGGTCGACGTTCAGCCGGTTGAGCAGAAGTCGTTGCACGGGAACGGTTGCCACCAGCTCCTCGGTGCTCACCAGCTTGTCGGTCTCGAGGTAGCGGCGCTTCGCCGCACCGCAGTACAGGTCATCGAAGTAGGGATCGACGCCGGTGTAGGCGGCATTGCCGTGTTTGTCGGCGATGTCGAGATGCACAAACGCCGCATCCAGTTTCAGGGCCGGCATCGCGACAAGGGTCTCGCTGCGTCCGTCGGCGTCCGGGTACGGCGAGGTGACGGTTTCGAGTTCACCTTCCCAGAACTTCAACACGTCTGATCCGAGTCCGGCACGGATGGGCAGGAACGGAAGGCGCGATGCGGCGGCTTCGAGTCCGCACTTCACCATGCCCTCGTCCATCTCACGGACGGTGATGGCGCCGGTGGTACGGGCGTGGGCGAACCAGGGGTCGTAGAACGGCGGCGAGTCGAGCGAGACGAAGCCGTAGTAGGCCTTGGTCACTTTGCCTGCGGCACAGAGCAACCCGAGGTCGGGGCCACCGTAGGTGACCACGGTGAGGTCTTTGACGTTCGATCGGGCCAGGGCCCGCACGAGTGCCATCGGCTTGCGGCGTGAACCCCAGCCACCGATCCCGATGGTCATGCCGCTCTCGATCTCGCCGACGATGTCGTCGAGACTGCTGGTCTTGTCGGTTGCCACTGTGTTCAGGCCCCTTCACTCGTTGCGCTTTTGGGCTTTCCGGTCTCCACGAAGGCGTCGCGGTGTTCGTCGGCGACACCGGCGAGGTTCAGCTCGAACGTGAATCCCTGTTCCAGGCGGTAACTCGTCTTCACGTCGACCGGGTCGATACCGTTGATCGCTTCCTTTGCTGCCCGGATCACGCGGGTGTCCTTGGCGGCGATCTTGCGGGCGATCTCCAGCGCGGCCTCGTCGAGTTCAGCGCGGGGCACCACCCGCTGCACCGACCCGAAGTGCTCGAGTTGCTGGGCGGTGACGTTCTGCGCCGTGAAGTACAGGGTTCGCATGGTGTGCTGCGGGACGAGGCGCGCGAGATGGGTGGCGGCGCCGAGCGCACCGCGGTCGACCTCGGGAAGTCCGAACACGGCGTCGTCCGAAGCGACGATCACGTCGGCATTGCCGACCAGGCCGATGCCGCCGCCGACGCAGAATCCGTTGACCGCGACGATGACCGGCACCTCGCAGTCGTAGACCGAGGCGAAGGCGACCGCACATCCCCGGTTGGCGGCGATGAGGGCGTCGTATCCCTCGGTGGCCTGCATCTCCTTGATGTCGACTCCGGCGTTAAAGCCCCGACCCTCGGCCCGCAGGATCACCACATGGGTGGCGCGGTCTCGGCCCGCGGCCGTAATGGCCTCGCCGAGTTCGAACCAGGCCGCCGATGGCAAGGCGTTGACCGGGGGAAAGTCGACCGTGACCGTGACTATCCCTGGTTCGACCGTGGTGGTGGTGATGGGCATCGATGCTCCTCGCGTACCGTCGGGCTGTAGACCAACCAAGCAATTGCTTGGTACTTTAACATCGAACGAACCGAGCGAAGCGGGAGACTGAATGGACCTGGAGCTGTCCGGGCGGGTTGTGCTGGTCACCGGTGGTGTCCGGGGAGTGGGTGCAGGTATCAGCTCGGTCCTCACCGAGCTGGGTGCCACGGTGATCGCGTGCGCCAGGCGACCTGCCGACGATCCCGATTCCACTCCCTATGCCGAGTTCGCGAGCTGCGACATCCGCGATGCCGAGGCGGTCGCAGCGATGCTCGACGACATCGTCTCAAGGCACGGCGCACTCGATGCCGTGGTGAACAACGCCGGCGGGTCACCGTTCGCCCTTGCGGCCGACGCATCCCCGCGTTTTCATTCCAAAATCGTCGAACTGAATCTGCTCGCTCCGCTTGTCGTCGCACAGGCGGCCCACCGGATCATGCTCGGCCAGGAAGGCGGCGGGTCGATCGTCAACGTCTCGAGTCTCAGCGGACACCGCCCGTCACCGGGCACCGCGGCGTACGGCGCTGCCAAGGCCGGACTCGATTCTCTCACTGCAACATTGGCCGTGGAATGGGCTCCGCGGGTGAGGATCAACTCGGTCGTGGTGGGTGCCGTGCGGACTGAACAGGCCGATCTCTTCTACGGCGATGAAGACGGCATTGCCGCGGTGAGCCGGACCATCCCGATGGGACGTCTCGCCTTGCCATCCGATGTGGGCAATGCCGCAGCGTTCCTGTTGTCGCCGCTGGCTTCGTACCTGACCGGGTCGACATTGGAAGTACACGGCGGGGGCGAACGCCTGGCGTTCTGGGACGTGGGGACGAACGAAGTACCTGGGTGAACCAGAGTTGCATCTGTTGAGTCGATATCGAACGGATTGAGGAGCGAATTGATGAGTGGAATCGTGGCCGGCCGAGTGGTCATCGTGACCGGTGCCGGACGGGGGATCGGTCGCGAACACGCGCTCGCCTATGCGCGCGAAGGCGCCAAGGTCGTGGTGAACGACATCGGCGCGGGGCTCGACGGGTCGACCACCGGCGAGAGCCCGGCCGAACAGGTTGTCGCAGAGATCAAGTCGTCGGGCGGCGAAGCAGTTGTCAACGGTGACGACGTGGCCGACTGGGCCGGCGCGCAGAACCTGGTGAACACGGCCATCGAAACCTTCGGGGCACTGGACATCCTGGTCAACAACGCCGGTTTCCTGCGCGACAAGATGCTGGTCTCCATGAGTGAAGAAGATTGGGACAACGTCATCCGAGTGCACCTCAAAGGTCACTTCGCGATGTTGCGTCATGCCGCCGCGTACTGGCGCGCCGAGTCGAAAGCCGGCAATCCGCGGGCCGCTCGTGTGATCAACACGTCGTCGGGCGCCGGTCTGTACGGCTCTGTGGGGCAGGGGAATTACGCGGCCGCAAAGGCTGCCATCGCCGAACTGACGATCCAGGCTGCCGCAGAGATGAAGGCATACGGCGTGACGGTGAACGCCATCGCGCCGTCGGCCCGCACCCGCATGACCACCAGCGCAGGTGACGCGATGGCCGCGCAGATGGCGCCGCCCGAGGACGGCTCCTTCGACACGATGGACCCGGCCAACGTGTCCCCCCTGGTGGTGTGGCTCGGCTCCGAGGAGGCCGGCAGTGTCAGCGGCCGGGTGTTCGAGGTCGAGGGCGGGACCGTCTCCGTCACCGACGGCTGGCAGCGCAGCGTCAAGCGGGACAAGGGCGCTCGATGGGATCCCGCGGAACTCGGACCGGTTGTCTCCGACATCCTGGCCGAGGCGCCCACGCCCATGCCGGTCTACGGTGCCCGATGATTCTGGGGCATAAGCGATGAGCTCCGACGCCGACCTGATCGCCGGCGCGAAAGCCTATGTGGACGCGCTGGCAAGCCACGACCCGTCCGCCGTACCGTTTCACCCCGACTGCGTTCGTATCGAGATGGGCGTGAAAACGGGGCGCAGCGGTGATCATTTGCGCCGCAGCCTCAGTCGAGGACCGCAGTACAAGGTCATCCACGCGATCACCGAGTTCCAGGCTCGGGTGGAGGGCCGGACCGTTCACGTCACGTTCTACGTGAACGTCCAGCCCAAACCGCTCGGCCTGCGCTCCAAGGTCATCGAGAGCTTCGAGTTCGACGAGTCCGGACAGATCAAGAAGATAATCGCCAAGTTCGGCGTCCCCCACCGCTGAGACACCGCCTGCGGGTCAGGAGCTGGGGGCCCGGACGACCATGGGGACGCCGGGGAAGTACGCGGCCAGCTCGGAGCGTGAACGACGAAGAGCTGCCGTGCCGAATCCGCGCTTGCGGTGCTCGGGTGCGATCCAGATCCGGACATCCACCTCGCCGCCCGACAGCTCACCGAACACGATGCCCACCTTGTCGTCGCCTTCGACGGCCACGAGCCACACGGCTTCTTCGGCCTTCATGCGACTGCGGGCGGCGGCGATCTCGTCGTCGATGCCCGATGCGGGGGTACCGCTCCCGTCGCCCGCGGCCCCGACATCGGAGGTGCGTGCGGCGAACAGGTCGGCATCGCTGTCATCAAAGGGCCGCAGCGTCAACGTTTCTGCGGTGGCCGCGGGCCGTTCGGTCTGCGTGAACGTGAGCTTGCTGTTCAGATCTTCGAGCTCGGCGGCATTGGCCCGCCGTGCCGACACGGTCAGGCGGTCGAATGACATCCCCAGCACTGCTTCGGCGCCGATGGTGGGCACGGAGAGGAGGTTCGCGATGGCCGAGACGGCCGCGGACCGGTCCTCCGCCTCCACGATGGCATCGAGCACTTCGTGGCGGCGTTCGAAGGCGGCCTCGAGGGCAGCGGTGATGTCACGGCGGGTGGCGGCACGGTCTGGATCAGTCATGCCCCGATCCTATTAGGGATCGGCCGGTGCGGTCAGCCGGAGTACGACTTCGTGAACACCTGAGTGGGAGTTCCCGTGGCCAGGTCCACCGTGAACACCCGCAGATCCACTCCCGAGGCCGTGATGTCCATCGTCATGAATCCGCGGTCACGGAAGTTCTCGTACAGTGCCGGATGCTCTTTGGACGAGCGGTCTTCGACCGTCTTGGCCGCCGCACCCGACACCAGCTGGCGTGTTCCCTTGGAGGCGATGGTGGGGTCGAAGACCTGCAACGAATGGTCGTGGCCGGACATGAAGAAGTGGAATCGGCCGGCGATCTCCTGCTCGAAGAACTCTTTGACCAGCACGCCGTTGATGGGAGGTATGGGGATCCCGTCGTATCCACCAGCACTGCCGTGCGGCCCGTTGTTGATGTACGGGTGGTGGGTGCACGCGATCTTCCACGTAGCCGTCGATGCCGCGACAGCCTCGCGGAGCCACGTGCGTTGCGCCGTCATGTAGGTGCCGTTCGGTTCCCAGTAAGGCGCCAAGAACGGTGGGATATAGGCGGCGATCGGATTGAGGTCGAGGACAAAGAACTCGACGACCGGCGCCTGCTCGGGAACGGCCACCGAGTAGTAGCGGCGCGGCATATACCAGCGGCTCGATCGCGAGTGGTACGCAACCTCCGCATCGCCGCGCAGCAACCAGCCACCGTCACCCGGGAAGACCGCGGTGGTGTCGTGGTTGCCCAGCGCCATCACCCATGGGAAGTCGAGGCCGGTGTTCGGCTTCTCGAACTTCTCCTCGAACTGTTTGTCGTCGGGACCATTCGGGCCCGACTCGTAGATGTTGTCGCCCAGTCCGATTGCCAGTCCGAAAGGATCCTGCGCGTGCAGCGCGCGAGCGGCTTTGGTGACCGCGTACTGCGGGGCTTCGCCGGTACCGGCATCGCCGGTGATCAGCACCCGCACCGACGAACCGGTCTGCGGAAAACCCGGCCGACCCGACGGGAGGCCACCCGCTCGCGCAGGTCCGGACAGGACCAGGCCTGCGCCTGCGGCGGCGGCCGATCCGGCAAGGAATGTCCGCCGGCGGATGCCGTTGTTCGGCGAGGACGGGTTTTTGGTCATCAAGGAATCCTAGGTCGGGCCGGTACTACTGGGCTGGTGAACCAGAGGGCTGCACTCGCTGCGTGCCGCTCGGCACCCGCCACGACTGGCCATAGCGCTGTCCCGATCGGGGGTCGGCGCGGTTGTTCACGAAGAACCAATCCATCTGTGTGGCAGCCGGAGTCACCGTCAGGACTGCGTAACCGTGCGCGTCGGTGTCGACCCAGCGGATGTGCCGGTTGATGTTGGTCATCGCCACGGCGGCGGCCGCTCCCACCGTGTACTCGGGCGCGCCGACGATGTCGTCGATGTTGTTCGACGTCACCGAGGTCACCACGAGTTCGGTGCCGACCGTGCCCGCCCCGGGGTAGTTCGCGGCGTCCACGGGCACGTCGCAGGCAAACGACATGTGGATGTCGCCGGTGATGAACACGGTGTTCTCGACGTTGTTGTCGCGCAACGCTTTGTGCAGACGATCGCGGTCGGCGGTGTATCCGTCCCACGCGTCGGAGTTGAGTGGGATGCCACCCTTTGGCACGCCGAGCAGGTCGGTCAGCGCTGCGGTGGTGGCCGGCTCCAGTGGGGGGATCAGGATCGGACTGATCATCACCGGGTTGCCGACGATCTTCCACTGCGTGGGGGAGGACACCACGCCGTTGGTGAGCCACGACATCTGTGCCGAACCGGTGATGCTCGCCGATGTGCTGTCGACCTTGTTGGACAGCATGGACTGCTGTTCGGTGCGGTAGGTGCGCAGATCCAGCATCGAGATCTCGAGCAGATTGCCGTACCGCAGGCGCCGGTACAGATGGCGACCACCGGCGTCGACCTCCGGACGCACCGGCATCCACTCGAAGTAGGCCTGCTCGGAGGCTGCCTTGCGCGCGGGCCAGTCGCCTTCACTGGCGTCGTGGTTCTCGGCGCCTCCGGCGTAGGCGTCGTTGGCCGACTCGTGGTCGTCCCAGGTGCAGATCCACGGCAGGTTGAGATGCGCGGCCTGCAGGTCAGAGTCGGACTTGTACTGGCCGTGGCGGGTCCGGTAGTCGGCCAGCGACACGATCTCGTGCAGCGGGTCGTGGGGGCGCACGACGCCGGTGCCCCCACCGAATTCTGCAGTGCCGTACTCGTAGATGTAGTCGCCCAGGTGCACGATGGCGTCGAGCCCTGGCTGAGCCGCGAGGTGCCGGTAGGCACTGAAGTAGCCGGCTTCCCAGTTGGAGCACGACACCACGCCGAAGCGGACCTTTGCCACGTCCGCGGCAGTGGCGGGAGCGGTCTTCGTCTGGCCCACCGGCGACGTCGAACCGGCGGCCGGCCCGCCGGTGACGTGGAAACGGAAGTGGTAGTTGGTGTCCGGGGCCAGACCGCCGGCATCGACCTTCACGGTGAGGTCTTGCTCGGGGCCGGTGGTGGTGACGCCGGACGAGACCACGGATCCGAAGTCGGGTGAGGTGGCGACTTCCCAGCGGACGCTGGTGGAAGCCCCCTTGCCCGACCCGGGGACGGCATCGGGTGTGGGGGTGACGCGGGTCCAGAGGATCACCCGGTCGGGCAGCGGATCGCCGGATGCCACACCGTGACGAAAGACGTTGGCGCTTGGAGCCTTCGTTCCGTCGGCGGCCGCACTGCCGGCGTAGACCGTACCCAGGACGCCGACCGCGCCGATCGCGGCTCCGCCCAGGAATGTTCGTCGGGAGGGGCCGCTGACGGCTGGGCCTGAGGTCAGGTGGTCAGCCGATGAGGCGGGGGCACTGGCGCGTGAAGACTCTGGAATCGCAGACATGTCGCCTCGAATCCTGACACACCAGTTCCACCGACCATCGCGCTTCTTCGAGAATTTCAGGCGCCCCCGGGATGAATTCTTGTCCGCCCGGCCGCGCCGCTGCGTGACACCGGGCTCATTCTTGTTCGCAGATGATCACCGAGGTTCGCAGATGATCACCGGGATCTTGCGTTCGGTCCAGGCCGCATAGTTGTCGAAGTCGGCGTACACCTCGACGAGTTTGGGCCACAGGCGCGCCCGTTCCTGGTCGTCGGCCTCACGCGCTCGCATGGCGACCGTCTTGCGTCCCTCTTGGACGCTCACATCGGGATTGGCCTTGACGTTGTGGTACCAGGCCGGGTTCGACGCCATCCCACCCTGCGAGGCGACCACCACCACGTTGGCACCGTCACGCAGATAGAGAAGGGGCACCGTGCGCGGTTTGCCCGATTTGCGGCCCATCGCGGTCAGCAGGATGACCGGCGCGGGTTCCTTGAACCCGGCGCCCACCCGCCACTTCGACCCGACCCGTCCACCGGTCAACTTGTAGATCTTGGTGTTCGCCCGCGAGCCGAGTTTGACGATGGTGCTGACGGCCTTGCTGTTGAGCGCTTTGGGAGCTTCTTGTTGTGGCACGCGACCTCAGATCCGCTCGATGATGGTTCCGGTGGAGAGCGCCCCACCCGCGCACATCGTAATCAGAGCCGTCGAGGTGTCGGACCGCTCGAGCTCGTGCAGTGCAGTGGTGATCAGTCGCGACCCGGTGGATCCGACGGGATGGCCCAGCGCGATCGCGCCGCCGTTGACGTTGACCTTGTCCATGTCGGGTCCGTGGACCGCAGCCCACGAGAGCAGGACAGACGCGAATGCCTCATTGACCTCGAAGCGGTCGATGTCGTTGATGCTCATCCCGGCCTTAGCCAGCACCTTCTCGGTGGACTGCACGGGCCCGTCGAGGTGGTAGTACGGCTCGGCGCCCACCAAAGCCTGGGCGACAAAACGTGCGCGCGGCTTGAGGCCGAGTGCCTTCGCCTTGTCCTCGTCCATGATCAGGACCGCGGCGGCGCCGTCGGAGACCTGCGATGACGTGCCCGCGGTGTGGATTCCGCCTTCGATGACCGGACGGAGTTTGCCGAGCGACTCGAGCGTGGTGTCGCGCATGCCCTGATCGCGGTTCACGTCCAGGATGTTGCCGGTGAACTCGCCCTCCTTGGTCCGTTCGGGAGCTTTGACACCGAACACTTCGCGGTCGAACCGGCCCTCGTCCCAGGCCTGCTTGGCGAGACGCTGGCTGCGCTCACCGAGTGCGTCGACGTCGGCGCGGGTGATGCCCCGCCGGGTGGCGATGCGTTCGGCCGCCTCGAATTGGTTGGGCATGTCGATGTCCCAGGACTCCGGGCGCCGTTCGCCTGCGCCTTCGAGCATGACGTTCGCACCCAGCGGCACCGTGGTCATCGATTCGACACCGCACGCGATACCGACGTCGATGGTGTCGGTGGCGATGAGGCCGGCGATCAGGTGATTGGCCTGCTGAGCCGATCCGCACTGGCAGTCGATGGTGGTAGCGCCCACCTGCCACGGCAGCCCGGCATGCAGCCAGGCCGTGCGCGTGACGTTGTTGGACTGCGCGCCCACCTGCATCACACATCCGCCGATGACCTGCTCGATCTCCGACGGGTCGATCCCGGCCCGTTCGATGACGGCCCGTTGGGTGAGCCCCAGGAGTTCGGCCGGATGCAATCCGGACAGCCAACCGGCCCTCTTCCCGATCGGGCTGCGAGTAGCCTCGACAATCACCGGTTTTCCCATGTCAAATCCCTTCGAATGCAGATGTCTGATTCCAAAACTAGAACAAGTTGCCAACTGGACACAAGTCCTATTTCACCAGGTAGTAGCCACTGTGACGCATCTTGCTCTACCATCGACTAGAACACGTTCATGTCTAGCATTTAGGTGGTTGCAATGACGCAGGCCGAGAAGGTTTGCCCTTTCGCGGAAGGGTTCGACTTCACCAGCCCAGACCTGTTGGAACAAGGCATCCCGGTCAAGGAATTCGCGGAGCTGCGTAAGACAGCGCCGGTGTGGTGGAACGCCCAGGAAGAAGGAAAGGGCGGCGGTTTCCACGACGGTGGGTACTGGGTCGTCAGCAAGCACGAAGATGTGCGCGCGATCTCGAAGAACAACGAGAACTGGTCTACCGCCGAGAACGGCGTGATCATGCGTTTCGAGGACTCGATGACGCAGGAGCAGCTCGACGTCACCAAGGCGCTGCTGATCAACCACGATCCGCCCGAGCACACCCGTCTGCGCAAGCTGGTGGCGAAGATGTTCACCCCGAAGGCGGTGCACGCTCTCGAGGAGAAGCTCGAGGATGCGTCGCAGAAGATCGTCAAGGACGCCGCTGCCAAGGGAACGGGCGATTTCGTCGACGATGTCGCGGTCAACCTGCCGCTGATGGCGATCGCGGATCTGCTCGGTGTCCCCGAGGACGACCGCGAGAAGCTCTTCCACTGGTCTAACAACATGATGAACGCCGACGACCCGGAGTTCAACGAGGTGGACCCTGAGTCAGGGCTCACCCCGGCTCAGCTCTCTTCGGCCGAGATCCTCGGCTACGCGTACACGATGGCCGAAGAGCGCAAGAAGTGTCCGGCCGATGACATCGTCACCGCACTCGTCAACGCCGACATCGACGGCCAGTCACTCGACGAGATCGAGTTCGGCTACTTCGTCATCCTGCTGACCGTCGCCGGTAACGAGACCACCCGTAATGCCATCAGCCATGGCATGAACGCGTTCCTCGACAACCCGGAGCAGTGGGAGATCTTCAAGCGTGATCGCCCCGCGACCGCCGCAGACGAGATCGTCCGTTGGGCCACACCGGTCAACGCGTTCCAGCGCACGGCCCGCCACGACGTCGAACTCGGTGGTGTGACCGTCAAGAAGGGCCAGCGCGTCGGCATGTTCTACGGCTCGGCCAATTACGACGAGGATGTGTTCGAGAACCCCTTCGAGTTCAACATCCTTCGTGACCCGAACCCGCACGTCGGATTCGGTGGCCACGGCGCGCACTACTGCGTGGGCGCGAACCTGGCCCGCATGGAGATCAACCTGATCTTCAACGCGATCGCCGACCACATGCCCGACATCACCAAGCTCGCCGAGCCGCGCCGTCTGCGCCACGGCTGGATCAACGGTGTGAAAGAATTGTCGGTCAACTACGGCAACGCCTGAGGCGCACGACATCTACGAGAAGCCCCGGACGACACGTCCGGGGCTTCTTGTGTTCTGGCAGAGTGACATTCACGGACGAACGCCCGGGGCCGTGACCCGCGCGATGACCTGTTCGTGGCTGGCGGTGTAGCCGAGGTATTCGAACTCGATGCCGGTGCGACTCACGAACTCGTGCCACGCCCGGTACTCGTGCTGCTGCCAGCCCGGGTAGTTGAAGAACTCATCGAACACGATGATCGTGCCTGCCACCAGCCGCTGTCCGACGAGACCGAGCACCGTTGCGGTGGATGAATACAGGTCTGCGTCGAGGTGCAGGAACGACACCGGCTCGCGATGTTCGGTGAGGAAATCGGGCAGCGTGTCCTCGAACAATCCCGGTACCAACTCCGCCCCGGGAACGTCCGGCAACGTGTCCTGCGCGAACTCGCCGGCAGCGAAGCCACTCCGCCACGTGTCCGGCAGTCCTGAGAAGACGTCGAATCCGAAGACGCGGTGCTCTGTTTTCAGTTCTGCGGCAATGATGTTCAGGGTGGTACCGGTCGCGACCCCGAATTCCAGTGCCATACCAGGAATGTGAACCTGGGAGAGCGCGTACCGCAGTGTGTCGTGAGGGTGCCAGAACTGTGGAGCTTTCGGCATGTGCGCGAGGACGAAGTCACCTGATTGGCGAGCGGCATCTGTGTCCATCACGTGGGTGAGGTCGCGGCGGACCTGCTGTTCGAGGTGATTCACCCGGCGATGCAGAGCAACGACTTCCTCTCGGGTCTCCGAGAGCAAGTCCATTGTCTGCCTGTGAAACTGTTCGACGAGGGTATTTGTCTCCCGGCTCGAGTCGTCGACCACCTCGGACACAGCACGCTGGAGTTTTTGTCTGGCACCACGCCGCACACGTTCGAACATGAACCCATGGTGCCAGCCATCACGCGCAGGCCGGCACCACTGGACCTTCGGGCGTTTCCGGGCTGCGGACCTCAGGCCTTGCGCACCGAATTGATCGTCTTCTCCACTTCCCAGAACGCGCGCAGAGCGGCCAGTGAGCCGTCCGGGTTGGCGCGGTAGGTGAACACGCCACGTGCCTCGGAGATGTGGCCGTGGATGTGGGTGACGATCTTGCCGATGTAGGCAACCTCGTTGCCGCAGATGATCTCTTCGTCGAAGACGAACTCGATGCTCTCGGTGGTGCCGATCGACAGATCCCAGAACTGACTGATCCGGTCGTGGCCGGTGAAGCCGATGCCCTCTTCGTCGAACATCGAGGGACCCACCGGGTCTTGCACGATGCCGTCGGGTGCAAACAGCTTCACCCAGGCTTCCTTGTCCCGCGAGGCGACGTATTCGCGAGAGCGCCGTCCGGCGACAACCGCGGGGTTGTTCTCCCGATCGATGTTGAGGTACGCCGGTTCTGCTTTGGTCACGACATCTCCGTAGGTTGGTCCAGCAGGCGGTCGGGTCAGTGGGTGGGCTTGTCCGCGCCCACAAGCCACATCGAGAAGTACTGCGAGCCACCGCCGTACGCGTGGCCGAGTGCCTTACGCGCGCCCACCACCTGATGGTCGCCGCCCTTGCCCTGCACCTGGATGGCCGCCTCGGCGAAGCGGATCATGCCCGAGGCGCCGATCGGGTTGGACGAGAGCACTCCACCGGACGGGTTGACCGGCAGTTTGCCGCCGATCGCGGTCTCGCCTGCCTCGGTGAGCTTCCAGCCCTCGTTCTCGGGCATGAAGCCGAGGTTCTCGAGCCACATCGGCTCGAACCAGGAGAAGGGCACGTAGATCTCTGCGGCGTCGATCTCCTCGAGTGGATTGGAGATGCCGCCGGCCTTCCACAATGCGGCGGCGGCGTCGCGGCCCGCCTGTGGACTGACGGTGTCGCGGTGCGAGTAAGACAACGGTTCCGTGCGCATCGCCGACGCGTGGATCCACGCAACAGGGATACCGTCGGCCGCCTTGGCGTCGGAGGTCTCCTCGTCGCCGATCACCACGGCACAGGCGCCGTCCGACGACGGACACGTCTCGTCGTAGCGGATGGGATCCCACAGCATCTGTGAGCTCATCACCTTCTCCACGGTGAGGTCGGGCTGATGTAGGTGGGCCAGCGGATTGAGCGCGCCGTTCTGGCGGTCCTTGGCGGCGACGATCGCGCCGATGTGCTCGGGTGCGCCGGAGCGGCGGATGTAGGAGCGCACGTGCGGGGCAAAGAACCCACCTGCACCTGCGCCGACAGGCATGGTGAAGGGAACCGGAATCGACAACGCCCACATGGCATTCGACTCGGACTGCTTCTCCCACGCGATCGCGAGCACCCGCCGGTGGACACCCGAGGTGACCAGGCTGGCTGCGACGTTCGCCGTCGAGCCACCGACCGATCCGGCGGTGTGCACGCGGATCAGCCGTTTGCCCTCGGCGCCGAGCGCCTGGGCCATGGCGAGTTCGGGCATCATCGTGCCCTCGAAGAGGTCGGGAGCCTTGCCGACGACAACGGCGTCGATGTCCTCCATCGTCACCTGCGCATCGGCCAGCGCCTTGTCGATCGCTTCGCGGCACATCCCGGCCATCGACACGTCGTGGCGCTTGGCCACGTACTTGGTCTGCCCGGTGCCCTGCACCGCAGCCCGATACCGGCCCATCAGTTCTTGCCTTCCATCTTGACGACCATGTTCTGCTGCAGCAGCGGTCCGCTGCTTGCGTGGGCCAATGCGGTGTCGGCGTTGCCGGCGAGAATCGTGCTCGCGGCGAAGCCGATGCGCTCGAGGCCCGCGGAGAACAGCGGGTTGGCTGCCAGTGCGCCGCCCGAGGGATTGATGATCGTCGAATCATCGAGTCCCAGCTCGTTTTTGAGAATCAGTTCCTGATGTGTGTAGGACGCGTGGAGCTCGGCGACGTCGACCTTGCGGTTGTCGCCGAGGACGGCATCGCCGGCGAGCTTGGTCGACGGTGACTTGGTGAGGTCCCGTGCACCGAAGTTCGGTGTGTCGATCCGGTGGTCCCAGCCGGAAATCCATGCGGGACGGGCCACGAGCTGCTTCGCGCGGTGTTCGCTGGCGAGAATGATCGCCGCGGCGCCGTCGGTGTAGCGGCAGACATCATGTGCCCGAAGGGGATCGGAGACGTAGTCGGACGCCAGCAGGTCCTCCACCGAGCGGTCGGTGCCACGCGCGGCCACGGCAGCCATGTCCGCTTCGGTCCATGCTCCCGAGTCGAGGCCCGCGCGGGCCTGCAGGGCCGCGAGCGAACGGGCGTCCGGCCACAGCGGGGCGACGGTGTGTGGGTCGGTCTGCAACGCCAGCACCTGGTCGGTGTGCGATGCCGAAGGCTTGCCGAATCCGTAGGCCAGAGCCACATCCACCTCGCCGGTGGCGATCTTCACCCACGCCTCGTACAGCGCCCACGCGGCGTCCATCTCGACGTGCGATTCGTTGATCGGCGGAACGGCCCCGATCGAGTCGATCGCGGAGATGAACGAGAACGCGCGTCCGGCAAGGTAATCGGAGGACCCCGAGCACCAGAAGTCGATGTCGGTGCGGGTGATGCCCAGCTCGGCGTAGAGCTTCTGGAAACAGGGCACCAGCATCTCGACGCCGTTGGTGGTGCCGAATGTCTCGTCGACGTGTGGACTGTGCGCGAATCCGATCACTGCGATCGGCGGCATGTCGCGGTATGTGCTGCTCACAGGTGGTCCTTGTACGAGTCGTAGTCGGCGTCGGGTTCGCCCGTCGGCCGGAAGTGGCTGATGTTTCGCAACGTGTAGTCCCATTCCTCGCGTGGTCGCCACACGGCTTCCACACGAAGACCCATGTGCACCTCGCTGGCCTCGATGTCGAGGATCAGGTGCAGGAACGGGATGTCCGATCCGTCGAGGAGTACGTAGGCGGCAACGTACGGCGGCTTGATCTGCTGACCGAGGAACGGCACGTTGACGATGCAGAACGTGGTGACGGTGCCCTTGTCCGACACCTCGACGACCTCGCCGGTCGGGTTGCCGTCGGTGGGGTCGGCGCCGCGGGGCGGGAAGTACACCGGCGCGTCGGGACCGGTGCGGCCGCCGTATAGCTTGCCCTCTTTGAGTCCCTGCAGATACCAGGTCTCTTCGATCGAGGCGGTGTGGTTCATGGTCAGGGCGATCGGCGTGGTGATCATCACGCCGGGGTGCGGCACCTCGGCGGTGTTGTCCGGTACCGATGCCACCTCCTCGCCGGGGGCGAAGTGCGCGATGTCGTCGATGCGGCCGGTGCGCTCGGTGTTCCAGACGGCGTGCACCCGCATCCCGGTGCTCAGTTCGTCGGGGGAGTCGACGGCGACTGCATGGAGCAGGCTGGTGTCCGCTCCGTCGAGCTGGATCAGAGCCCATCCGAAGGGCTTGGAAAGAGGTTGTCCCTCAAACGGTTCGGCCATCCAGGTCCATGACTTCACGGTTCCGGTCGGCGACACCTCGACGAAGTCTTCGATCCGTTTGTGCGTACCGGGGTCGAACTCGACCGGGGGTACGTAGACGGTCCCGTCGGCGGCTCGACCACCGATGACCTTGCCGTCGAGCAACCCCTGGGCGAACCGCCCGAGTACCGGCCCGAGGGACCGGGTGTAATCAAAGGAGTTGCTCAACGGTGCGGACAGAACTGGATCGTCTGGATCTTCGATCGGGGCGACTAGGGCTGCGAATCCGGCAGATATCTGGTTCACGCTCACGGAATCGAGTAGAACAGGTTCTAGTTATTCTCGCAAGGAGTTGACCGAACAGGAGGTCGCGGCCATGAAGCTCGGTCTGCAATTGGGGTACTGGGGGGCCGCGCCGATCCCGGACGCGCCGGCTCTCATCGCAGCGGCGGAGGCCGCCGGATACGAGGCGGTGTTCACCGCCGAGTCGTGGGGTTCGGATGCCTACACGCCGCTGGCGTGGTGGGGGTCGCAGACGTCCACCATCAAGCTGGGTACGGGCATCGCGCAGCTGTCGGCGCGGCCACCGACATCGGCCGCCATGCACGCGCTGACGCTCGACCATCTCTCGGGCGGCAGGCACATCCTCGGTCTGGGTGTGTCGGGTCCGCAGGTGGTCGAGGGGTGGTACGGCGAACCGTTCGCCAAACCACTCGCGCGCACCCGCGAGTACGTGCAGGTGATCCGCGACGTCCTCGCGCGTGAAGACCGCGTGACCAACCCCGGGCCGCACTATCCGCTGCCGTATCCGTCTGATGCGCCGGGCTCGACAGGACTCGGCAAATCGCTCAAGCCGATCACCCATCCTCTGCGCAGTGACCTGCCGATCTGGCTCGGGGCCGAGGGACCCAAGAACGTGGCGTTGTCGGCGGAGATAGCCGACGGTTGGCTGGCCATCTACTACACCCCGCGGCTGTCGGACATGTACGAACAGTGGCTGGCCGAGGGCTTCGCACGGGCGGGGGCGCGGCGCACCCGCGACACCTTCGAGGTCGCGGCCACCGTGCAGGTCGAGATCACCGACAACCCGGCCGCGGTGATCGACGCCTACCGGCCGTCGACGGCGCTGTACGTCGGCGGTATGGGCGCCAAGGAACAGAACTTCCACGCCGAGGTCTACAAGCGGATGGGCTACGAAGACGTGGTCCGGGACATCGGGGAGAAGTTCCTGTCCGGGGCCAAGGAAGAGGCCATCGCCGCGGTTCCCGACGAGATGGTCCTCGAGACGTTGATCGTCGGCGATGAAGACGAGGTGCGGTCGCAGATCAAACGGTGGGAACAAGCCGGCGTCAGCATGCTGATGGTCACCACCCGCGACGTCGACCAGATCACCCGATTGGGCACCCTCGTCTGAGTGAACATGTTCTAAGTTTCGCCGCGTCTGGGTGACGCACGGGTACGAGTCTCGCGCACTGGTTCAATCCGGTGCGCGGGGCTCACGCCGGTGCGCCAGTCGTGACTACGCTGCGCGCGGTCTGCTGAGAGCTGCTCGAAGCCGTCCCACGACAAGACCGGGCGTTGCCAGATCGGCAGACGACCACCGGACCACGCGCCAGCCTTGCTCGATGATCCTGTCGGTTCGGTACTTCTCGCGCCGAAGTACCGCCTTGAGGTCGTCGTGGTTGTACTTGACCAGCCCGTCGGCCTCGCCGACAACTCGCTGCTCGGGCCATGCGAAGTCGACCCGTGCGACAAAGCCGCCCCTGGCGTCGACCATCTCCAGCTGCAGTGTCGGCTTCGGCAGTCCGCCGTCGAAGATGTCGACCCGGCTACGACTCTCCAGTGGGGATTCGGCGAGGCCGTCCATCATCGCCACCGCTCGGCAGGCTTGCGGGTACCCAGGAGATCCGACGATGAGATCGAGCTCGGCCTCCAGATCAGCCTTCGTGCACAAGCCACGATGCAGCGCCGCGTCCCCGGTGACGACAGCAGAGGCAAACGACGCCCGCCGGGCGAGATCGACAACAGCGCGTGCGGGCGTCGCCACCGGTATTCCGTTCACATGCATCACCGCGGATGGGCGCGCATCCCGTTGCACACGAACGTGTTTGGACGTGCGTGAGCCCGAATGCGAATTACCCGTCGGCAAGGATAGATGGACAATACTCGTGTCCACCTCCCACAGCGGCAGCCCGTGCAGCACAGCGGCCGAGTGTCCACCGAGGACATACCGGTGATCGAGCCGGCGGGCCACCGCGCACGAGAATTCCCGGTGTTGTTCTTCGCGCGGCAGTGCCCGCAGCGTCGGAAGCGCGAAGATCCCAGGCGCGAGCGCATAGACGATGCCGGCCCGTAATGCGCTTCGTATCTCGCTCGGCGTGTACCCGAGCCCCATCAGCTCACCGCGGGTGACCGCGCCATGCCATCGAGTTGTGTCCATGACACCAGCGTGACGTGCCGCGGTGGACCGGGGTGCTCCTCGATGCCACCTTCTGTGGATAACCCGGTGGCTGTGGAGATTCCTCTCGCACGGTCTCGTGTATCGCGCGCTGGTATGAACCGGTGCGCGAGGATTGAAACGGTGCGCGAGGTTGAAATGGGGCGTCAGCGACGACGGATACGCAGGCGCAGACCGTCGGGCATGAGGGTGAGGCGTTCGGTGATCGACAACTCGTAGTCGGGGTCGGCGGGTTCGAAGTCGTATCGTGCGATGAATCGCGCGAGCATCAGAACCGACTCGTGGAGGGCGAATTGCCTTCCGATGCAGGCGCGTTCGCCGGTACCGAACGGCTTGTAGGAGTGGGCGGGACGCTTCTTGACCTCAGAGGCCGCGAACCTGTCGGGGTCGAAACCTAGCGGGTCGGTCCAGACCTCGGGGTCGCGATGCACCTTGGGCAGGTGGACCACGGCCCAGTCCCCGGGCGACATCTCGTACCGGCCGCCGACAACCGTTGGCTCGATCGGCCCGCGGGTGAACCCCGGTGCCGTCGGCCACAATCGCAGGGCTTCGTCGACCACCCTCCGGACGAAACGGAACTTGGCGACCTGCTGGAACTGGGGCACGGCTTCATTGTCGCCGAGGATCTCGTCGACCTCGGCCTGTGCGCGCTCGAGGAGCTCGCGATTTCGGGACAGATAGTGCAACGCGAAAGACAGTGTTCCTGAGGTGGTTTCGTGGCCCGCCACCAAGAATGTGACGATCTGGTGGCGGATGTTCTCGTCGTCGAGTGTGGTCTCTCCTCGATCGCGGTTGGCACGCAACATGATCGCCAGCAGATCTACCTCGCCCTCGTCGGCACGGCTGCGGCGTTCGGCGATCAGGTCGTCGAGCATGGAGTCGACATAACGTTTGTGCCGTGCGTTCGCCCGATGGAGCAGCGAGACGATCGGTTTGGATCCCGGTAGTCCCGACAACCCGCCCGTGCGCCTGCCGGTCTTGAGGCCGGCGACCATCGCCAAGACGAAGTCGTGAGGGGTTTCGCGTTCGAATGAGCCGAGGTCTTTGCCGAATGCGGCGCGGCTGATCGTTTCGAGCGTCAGGCGGGTCATGTCCGGGGCGACGTCGATGATGTCGCCCCGACCTTCCCAGAAGTCGAAGAGTTCGTCGATGGCCGACACCATCAGCGGGTGGTAATTCTGCATGGCGGTCTTGCTGAATGCGGGCATCAGGAGGTCGTGTGCCAGACGCCAGCTGGGCTCATCGGTTGCCGCCGTAAACAATCCGTCGCCGGCGAAATCTCGAAGCGCTGCGATTGCCGGCGTGAGTACCTTCTCGAACCGGGATTCGTCGCACAGTTCCCTGGTGAGTTCGGCGGACCCGATCATGACGAAGCGGTGTCGGAACACCCGGAACTGCGCGATCGGCCACACATCGGCGGGCCAGTCCAGCATGCTGACGACGGGACCCTCGGGGTCGACCGAACGAAGATCGCCGACCACGGGCAGCCGGCCCGGGGGATGCGGGAATTGATCTGCCCACGTGTTGGGCCCCACCAAATCGTTCAGCGTGCCGAGATCGGTGCTGGTCACCATGTCCGCCCCCTATTGAATCGAAATCCAATAGCCATGGTGGTCCGCTATTGAACCCGTGTCAAGTAGTATTCGGCTGCATGGGTGTGAGAACGCGGATGACGCCGCAGCAGCGGCGTGCCCAACTACTCGACCTCGGTGCCGAGTTGTTTGCCGAGCAGCACTACGACGACGTCCACATCGAACGGGTCGCGGAGCTGGCGGGTGTCTCCCGCGGGCTGCTCTACCACTACTTCCCGACCAAGCGGGCCTTCTTCGCCGAGCTGGTCCGACGTGCCACCGAGCGCATGCTTGCCGACACGGCACCCGATCCGCAGCTGCCACTCCTGGAGCAACTCCGCCACGGGATCGACGCCTATCTGGCGAGTTGCCGAGCCAATCGGCATGGCTCCCAGGCCATCTATTCGGGGGCAGCGAGTTCGGATCCCGCGGTGATCGCCCTGATCGAGAAAGCGACCAGGGCACAGGAGGACCGAATACTGGCCGTGATCGATCCCGGCCGCGACCACCCGGAGCTCCTGCGCATCGCCGTGCACAGCTGGCTGGTGATGCTGAGGACCGCGTGTCACGCATGGCTGGCGAGTGAGGACATCTCCGCAAGCGATGTCCGGCAGATGGCCGAGCATGCCCTCCTCGGTGCTCTGGCCGGCCTTCCCGACCATGCTCGGGCCGGCGCGATGGCGCAGTTGCTCGACATCGACAGGGCGTGAGCCAGGCGGTCCGGCGCCGATTTTTCCGAGCAGAATGCCGGCCCACCGAAATCGAAGTGACACTGCGACATCGCGTATTTTTCTGACCGGGCATTTTGCGCCCGATGCCAGGTTGCCGATCGACGGCGGAATATTTGAGAGACAAAAGTACATGTGTGTAGCGCCACGTCTCCGGCGAGCGATAGAGAGGCTTAGATAGTGTGATCGCGACGAAAGGTGCGGCAATTGAAAATTGTTGAAAAGCAGCGGAGCAAGAAGTCGAAGGCGGCGCATGTGGTTGCGGCCGTTGCTTCTAAGAGCCCGGCGGTGGTGACGGCGAAAACCGCCTACAAAACCGGAAAGACGACGACGTCTGTGTTGCCGAAGTTGATCGGTTGGGGAATCGCCGGTACCGGACTGGCGCACTTTGTTGTTCCGCAGGCTTTCGAATCGATCACCAAACCTGCATTCCCCGAGAACACGCGTGAATGGATTTACGCGAATGGTGCAAGTGAGACGCTGATCGGCCTGGCCATCTCCGACAGCCGGACCCGCGTTTACGGTTTGGCCGGGTTGGCCGCATATGTGGGATTCCTCGGCAGTCGAGTCGTGCGGGCCTGAACCCACGTCCATGAACGCTGACGCTCCAGTACGTAGATCCAGAGGGCGCCCCAAGGTTGCAGGCCTGGCAGATCAGCGGCGTACCCAGATCATCGAGGCTGCTTTTCGGGTGCTGACCGAACGCGGCTACGAGGGCACGAGTATCGCCGAGATCGCGCAGGAGGCGGGTATCGGTCAGGGCACCGTCTATCGGTACGTGAGCAGCAAACGTGAACTGCTGGACCACGTGTTCGATTGGGCGGTCGAGCGGTTGTTCCATTCGGTGGATCCGTACTCGATGCTCGAGGACGAGCCGACCTCGCCGACCGAGCTGCTCCGACGGTTCCAGATCATCGCTGACCGTCTGTACGACGTCATCGACGAAGATCCCGCGATGCTGAGATTGATCGGGGTGCAGGCCAGCGCCATCGACAAGGAACTCAAGGCCAGGGTCGTCGGCCTCGAGGGAATGATGAATGCCGTTGTGCTGCAATCGCTCACACAGGCGATCGAGCGCGGATGGCTGGTGTTGTCCAGCGCTCAGAAGCCCGTGGTCGCCCGGATGTTGATGATGATGTCTCTGCCCGGCGTCGTGATGTCGCTGCGGCGGGGCATCGACGTGGCAAAACGCACCCGGTACGTCGACGGCGCAGCCGAGATCGCTCTGCACGGAATACTGAAACGATAGAAAGGCTGGATGGAACAGTGGTGCAGCCTACGGTGCGGTCGGATACCCGACGCACCCGGAAGCGTCGGATCCAACTGCTGGACGCGGCACTGGAGACGTTCGTCGAGCGGGGATACAGCGATGTCGGGGTCGCCGAGATCGTTGCCCGGATCGGCTGCAGCCACGGCACTTTCTACAACTACTTCGACAACAAGCGCGACGCCCTCGACGCGTTGCTGTCACGCGAACTCGCCGAGATGGTCGCCGTGGCCGAGTTGCACCGTCCGCGTCCGCGCACGCGCGACGAGTTCATCACCGGGCTCGGGGGGTTGGTCGGACGTCTGCTCGAATATGCGCTCGAACGCCCGCACGTCTTGACGTTCCTCGCCATGGAGGCCCCGGGGATCGATGCTGCGGCGATGGATACCTTGGCAGGCAGCTACGCCCAACTGGGGCATCTGTGTGGACAGTACATCCGTCACGGCATCGAGGACGGTTATCTACGGGACGGTCTGGACATCGACATCGCAGGCGAAGCGGTGCTGTCGTGCCTGATGGGTGCTGTCCTGCCGATCATCTTGGACAACAGTGCGGTGGTCGACATCGAGGCCACCGCCGAGACAGTTGTCGAGTTCGTCTGTCACGGCGTGAACGGACTGGACTCGACCACCCCGGCAGGTATCGCTACTGGCCGGTGAACTCGGGGGTTCGCTTCTCCGCGAACGCCTTCGGTCCGATCTTGGCGTCCTTGCTCATGAACACCTTGACGCCGAGTTCGGCGTCGATCTTGAACGCGTCCTTCTCGTGCATGCCCTCGGTGTCGCGAATGGCCTTGAGGATCGCCTGCACGGCGAGCGGACCGTTCGCGGCGATCTGCGCGGCGATGTCGAGGGCTTTGTCGAGTGCGGTGCCATCGGGCACCACGTGGCCGATCAATCCGTAGTCCAGCGCTTCCTGGGCGGTGATGTGCCGGCCGGTGAGCAGTATCTCGGCGGCGACGGTGTACGGGATCTGCCGGACCAGGCGAACTGCACTGCCACCGAGTGGGTACAGGCCCCATTTGGCCTCGGACACACCGAATTTCGCGCTCTCGCCGGCAACCCGGATGTCGGTGCCCTGCAGGATCTCGGTGCCGCCGGCGATCGCGGGGCCCTCGACGGCCGCGATGACGGGCTTGGTCACCCTGCGGCCCTTGAGGAGGGAGTCGAGCATGTTCGGGTTGAAGCCGCCGCTCTTGAATGAGTCACCGGGAGCGGACTTGTTCATGTTCTTCAGGTCGGCGCCGGCACAGAAGTAGCCACCCGCGCCGGTCAGGATCACGGTGCGGATCTCGTTGTCCTCATCGGCCTGGTCCCAGGCCTCTCCCATGATGGCCAACATGTCACCCGACAGGGCGTTGCGGACTTCGGGCCTGTTCATCGTGACGATCAACGTGTGATCGCGCTTCTCGACGAGACAGTGGGGGGCGGAATCAGACATCTGGGCTCCTGAACGATGGCATGACGACGTGACGAAGGCCGTGTGATGCGGATCTCGCCCCGGCCTTGCCACCGAACGGTAACACGTTCTAGTTTTGGAGGTATGGCTTACAACATCGCCGACCTGATCGAGCATGCCGTCGACCTGATGGGCGACCGCGTGGCTCTCGAGACCGACGGCCGCAGCGAGACCTACACAGAACTGGAACAGCGGGCCAACGGGCTGGCGCACACCCTTCGGACGCTCGGGGTGGCGCCCGGCGAGTCGGTGGGCCTGTACAGCAGAAACGGTATCGAGGCCGTCGAGTCGATGGTCGCGATCTTCAAGGCGCGGGCCGTGATGGTCAACGTCAACTTCCGGTACGTCGAGAGCGAGCTCGAACACATCCTCACCGACTCCGACACCAAGGTGCTGATCGTCGAGCGCCAGTACGTCGACAAGGTGGCGAACGTGTTGTCGAAGGCGCCGAAGCTGCGTGCCGTCATCGTCATCGAAGACGGGTCAGATCTCGACATCTCCGCCGTCGATGGGCTGCCCTACGAGAAGGCGGTTGCCGACGGCGGAACCGAGCGGGACTTCGAGGCGCGGTCGGACGACGACATCTACATGCTCTACACCGGCGGAACCACCGGCAACCCCAAAGGCGTCGTCTGGCGCCAGGAGGATGTGTTCCGGGTACTCGGTGGTGGGATCGACTGGTACACAGGTGAACCCATCAACGACGAGTGGCACTTCGCGAAGACGGGTGCCGAAGGTGGGCAGCTCGTCCGATTCCCGATCCCGCCGTTCATCCACGGTGGCTCCCAATGGGCCGTGTTCCAGGCGCTGTTCGGTGGCGGCAAGGCCATCGTCTACCCGGAGTTCGGGGCGCACCAGACCTGGGAGATCGTCGAACGCCACAAGGTCAACGTCATCTTCATCACCGGAGATGCCATGGGACGCCCCATGATCGACGCTCTCGGCGAGAAGGACTACGACCTCAGCTCGGTGGTGTCGGTGGCATCGTCGGCGGCGTTGTTCTCGGCATCGGTCAAGGATCAGTTCATCGACAAGTTCCCGAATGCGATCATCATCGACGCGATCGGGTCGTCGGAGACCGGGTTCTCGGGGATGGGGATCATCTCCAAGGAGACCTCGCACAGCGGCGGTGGTCCGCGCGTCAAGGCCGACCTGTCGACAGTTGTTCTGCGCGAAGATGGTTCGATCATCGAACCCGGCAGTGGCGAGATCGGCATCTTGGCCCGAACCGGGCACATCCCGCTGCGGTACTACAACGATCCGGTGAAGTCGGACAAGACGTTCAAGGTCTACAACGGTGTCCGGTACTCCATTCCGGGTGACCAGGCACGCGTGGAGGACGACGGCACCGTGACGATGCTCGGCCGCGGATCTGTGTGCATCAACTCCGGTGGCGAGAAAATCCATCCAGAAGAGGTCGAATCGGCCCTCAAGGCCCACCCCGAGGTCTTCGACACCGTTGTTGTGGGTGTACCCGACGAACGGTACGGGCAGCGGGTCGCCGCGGTGGTGGCCACCCGCGACGGCGTCCGCCCGTCGCTCGAAGAGATCAACAAGATCGCCCGCCAGGACATCGCCGGGTACAAATGCCCGCGCTCGGTGTGGTTCGTCGACGAGATCAAGCGGTCGCCCGCCGGAAAGCCGAACTACCGGTGGGGTACCGAGATCACCGAGTCGCGACCTGCCGACGAAACCCTCTCCACTTCTTCACGAAAGGCCTAACCGGTGCGTACCTCCCTGTCAGACGAGTTCGGGATCGAATACCCGATCTTCGGTTTCACACCGTCGGAGCACGTCGCCGCTGCGATCAGCCGGGCCGGCGGTATGGGTGTGCTCGGTTGCGTCCGGTTCAACGAGGCGGAAGAGCTCGACGCCACCCTGGACTGGATGCGCGAGAACACCGACGGCAAACCGTTCGGCGTAGATGTGGTGATGCCGGCGAAGATCCCCACCGAGGGGTCGCAAGTCGACCTCGATTCCATGATCCCGCCGGAGCATCGTGCATTCGTCGAGCGCACTCTCGACGATCTGGGAGTGCCCCCGTTGCCGGACGGTGACCGGGTCAGTGCAGGCGTTCTGGGTTGGCTGCATTCGGTGGCGCGTTCACACGTCGACGTCGCGATGACGCATGCCGACAAGTACGGGCAGATCAAGCTCATCGCCAATGCCCTGGGCTCGCCGCCCGAGGATGTCATCTCGAATGTGCACTCCCACGGGGTGAAGGTCGCCGCGCTCGCCGGCGCCAAAGAGCATGCCCTGCGCCATGTCTCGGCCGGGGTCGACCTGGTGATCGCCCAAGGGCACGAGGCGGGCGGTCACACCGGTGAGGTGACGTCCATGGTGTTGTGGCCAGAAATCGTTGACGCCGTAGGGGATGCGGCGCACGTGTTGGCAGCCGGAGGGGTCGGCAGCGGTCGTCAGATCGCTGCCGCGCTGGCCATGGGCGCCACCGGGGTGTGGATGGGCACCTACTGGTTGACCGCCGCGGAGTACCAACTCGGCGTGCGGGGCGCGGGGCCGTCGGTGATCCAGCAGGCGATTCTGAACGCGACGTCACGCGACACCGTGCGCCGCCGCATCTACTCGGGTAAGCCCGCTCGACTGCTCAAGACGAAGTGGACCGACGCCTGGGATGCGGAGAACGCGCCCGAGCCGCTGCCCATGCCGCTGCAGAACATCTTGGTGGCCGAGGCGCACGCCCGGATCTCGGGTGCCGACGACCCCGGTGTCGTAGCCATGCCCGCGGGTCAGATCGTCGGCCGGATGAATGCCATCACCCCGACCGAGGAACTGATCAAGGGGCTCGTCGAAGAGTACGACGCCGCCGTCGATCGTCTGGAGAAGGCCCGCCACTGATCGAACCGCAGACGTTTGCCGAAGGGGCGATTCGCGCATCCATCTCATGGAGCGAGAGTCGCCCCTTCGACATCCGACAAGAGGTGAGTCCATGACCCGTGACGCCGATCTGAGCCGTTTCATCGAGGCACAGGAGCCCGTCTACGACCAGGTGGTCGAGGAATTGCGGTCGGGGCGTAAACGCACGCACTGGATGTGGTTCGTCTTCCCCCAGATCGACGGGCTCGCGCACAGTGCCACCGCAAAGCACTACGCCATCGCCGATCTGCGCGAGGCGCGGGCATATCTCGCGGACGAGGTGCTCGGACCGCGTCTGTACGAGTGCACCCAGTTGGTCGCCGACATCGACGGGCGGTCCGCCGAGGAGATCTTCGGGCACCCGGACAACCTGAAACTGCGTTCGTCCATGACCCTGTTCGCTCAGGCAAGCGGTACCAACGACGTCTTCACGGCTGTCCTGCACAAGTACTTCGGTGGAGAACCCGATACCCGCACCCTCGAGCTGCTGGGCTGAGTCTGATTTCGCGAATCTCTCGGCGTTGTTATCACTGACCTGCACATATGAGCCGAAGTGCGACCTGGGATCGGGGTGAGGACGCCGACTCTTTTCTGGGGACGGGTGTGATCAGATATGGTTCCAGCCATCGGCTCACCGAGTTCCGGGAGTTGTCGGCGCAGGAGGCACAACCATGGCTGCACAGGATTCACCGCTGGTGCTCTCCGAGCGCGTCGAGACCGAGTCCGGCGCCACAGCGCTGATCACACTCAACCGGCCTGACGCGCGCAATGCGCTGACCGGGACGTTGATCGTCGCGCTCCGTGAAGCACTTGCCGACGCAGACGCCGACGATTCCGTGCATGCCGTTGTGCTCACCGGTGCCGACCCGGCATTCTGTGCCGGCGTCGATCTCCGGATGCTCGGTACCGAGGGCGGCTGGGACGAGGTCAACGTTCCTGGCGTGCCACTGGGATTTCCGTGGATACCGCTACGCAAACCCGTCATCGGCGCGATCAACGGCGCCACCGTCACCGGCGGCCTCGAACTCGCACTTGCGTGCGACATCCTCGTCGCCTCCGAGCGTGCCAGGTTCGCCGACACGCATGCTCGAGTCGGGATGATGCCCGCCTGGGGCCTGACTGCTCGGCTGCCCGCCGCGGTGGGCTGGGGCTTCGCCCGCCGAATGAGCCTGAGCGGCAACTTCGTCGACGCACCGACGGCCCTGCGGGTCGGTCTGGTCACCGAGGTGGTCGCACACGAAGACCTGATGTCGTCCGCGTTGTCGCTAGCGGCCGACATCGGCAACAACAACCAGCGTGCGGTGTCGGCGCTTCTCTCGTCGTATCGCGAAGCGCAGCAGCACGAACTCGACGCCCAGCTGGCCACCGAGGAACGCAACTCGGCGGCGTGGATGGCAAGTTTCGACCCGGCCCAGGTGGCCGCGGCACGCGACCAGGTGATGAGTCGCGGCCGTCAGCAGATGAATTGAGGAGATCATGGGCAGTCCCATCCAGCGAATGGTGTCGGTGAAACGCGGTCGTACCGGTCGCGCGATCACGTTGCGCGACAAGGTTGTCGTGATCACGGGCGGTGGCCGGGGAATCGGTCTCGCCACGGCAGAACTGCTGCAGGAACGCGGGGCCAGGGTTGTCCTTGGTGACATCGACGAGGAGGTCGTCGGCAAGGCGGCGGCAAACCTCGGCTGCGAGGGTTACCCGCTCGACGTCACCAGCGACGAATCGTTCGCCGCATTCCTCGACCGGGTCGACAAGGAGTTCGGCCGGTTCGACGTGCTGATCAACAACGCCGGCATCATGCCCACCGGCCCGTTTCTGGAGTTCTCCGACTCGCTGATCAAGCGCAACTTCGAGATCGATCTACTCGCCGTGGTCCGCGGTAGCCGACTCGCGGCGCGCCGGATGGTCGAGCGCGGCGACGGCCAGATCGTCAACGTGGCGTCGGTTGCCGGATTGGTGCCGCTGCCCGGACTCAGCATCTACAGCGCCGCCAAGGCCGGCGTCATCGCGTTCTCCGAGGCCCTCGACGGGGAATTGAGCATGCAGGGCGTCCGGGTGCTCACGGTGATGCCGAACTTCACCAAGACCGGCCTCATCGACGGGTTGCAGACCACCGCCCTGATGCCGCCCATCGAGCCCGATGACGTTGCGCGCCAGATAGTCCAGAGCATCGAGACCAGCCGCGACCGCGTGGTGATCCCGAAGCAGAGCATGGCCACCCTGGGGTGGATGGTGACCCCGAGGTTCCTCAAGAACATCTACGGTCGACGCTTCGGTTTCGATTCCATGTTCATGGCCTACGACCAGGACAAGCGATCCAAGTATCTCGAGCGGGTCACCCGCAGCTAGCCGATGATGGTGGCTTCGGGTGAGGCCCACCTGGGCAAATGCTCACCCGAACCCACCACTATCGGGGGTTGGCGGCGACGTACTTGAGATCACGGCCGTCGCGCACCCAGGTGGGGGGCGCATCGTCGGAGGCCAACGTGCGCTTGAGGATCTTGAAGGTGTCGGTGCGGGGAAGGTCATCGACCAACCGAACGCGGGTGGGCCACTGCTTGGGACCGAGGTCTGACTGTGTGGCCAGAAAACCGGTCAACTGGTCGGCCGTGAGTCCCGGCGCCACCAGCGCCGCCGCGAGTTCGTCACCGACGTCGGCCCGTACGCCGTACACGGCGGCCATGGCGATCGATTCGTGGCGTAGCAGCACCCGTTCGATCGGGCCGGTACCCATGTTCTCGCCGTCCACGCGGACCCAATCACCCAGTCGCCCTGCGAAATACACGTATCCCCGGTCGTCGACGTAACCGAGGTCGCCGGTGTGATAGATGCCGTCGCGCATGCGTTCGGCGTCGGCCTGGGGATTGCGGTAGTAGCCGGTGAACAGTCCGCCACCTGAGCTGTTGACGATCTCTCCGACGGCCTCGTCCGGGTTCAGCAGCTCACCGTGCTCACCGAATCGTGCTGTCTCGCATACCTTGCCGGTGTCCGGGTGTCGAACCTCGGTGGGCGGGACCAGGGGACCGAGCGCCTCGGGCGGAGTGTCAGGGGTACGGGTGATCGAGACCCCACCCTCGGTGGAACCGAACCCATCGATCACCGTGACGTCGAAACGCTCTGTCACCGCAATGATGTCAGCAGGCGACGCCTCGTTGCCGTACAGGATTCGGAGCGGGTTCTCTGTGTCGTCAGGACGCGGTTCGGTCGCCAGGACGTATGACAGTGGTTTGCCCACATAGTTCGCGTAGGTCGCGCCGAAGCGGCGGATGTCATCGAGGAACGCACTGGCCGAGAACCGTCGGCGCAGGGCAACCGAGGATCCGCCCGCCACCGCGACCATCCACCCGGCGATGATCGCGTTCGAGTGGAACATCGGCATGGACAGATAGGCAACGTCTTTCGGTCCCAATCCGAACCTCGCGGACAACATGGAGCCGCCGACGGCGAACTTGCGGTGACTGCACTGCACCGCTTTGGGGTCCCCGCTGGTCCCCGAGGTGAAGATGAGCATGAGCAATGTGTCGGGGTCGCAGTCCCTGAACGTCGCGGGTGCATCCACGTGGGGCTCGAGCAGCCGGGACCATTGCGGGGAGTCGACGTCCAGAACGTGAACTCCGTCCAGATCGACATCGGCCAGCAGGCCCGCGGTTGCGTCCTCGACGATGACAACCTGACAGTCCGCGGTGGCGATGTCCCCGGCCAGCGCAGCGCCGCGCCGCGTGGGATTGAGGCCCACGATCGCGATCTCGCCCATCACAGCCGCCGCGAGCAGGTAGCTGAACTCGGGGATGTTCTCGAGCAGAAGCGCAACATGCCGCGGCTTGCCCGGTTCGAGCAACCCGTCGAGCGCGGCCGCCCTTACCGCAGACAGGCGCAGATGGTCACGCCAGCTGATGAATTCGTCCTCGAAGTACAGCCCCGCATCGTCGACGTTCGCGAGCGGCGCCAGCATTTCCCCTACCGTGCCGGGACCATCTGCCATCGTCTCAGGCGGGTTCGGCGGCCAGAGCCGCGCCGATACGCCGCAATTGGACAGGCGCCGATCCGAGCGCGAACTCGTTCTGCTTGGCGTGCAGGAAGTAGCGGTGCAGCGGATGGTCGACATCGATACCGACGCCACCGTGCACGTGGACAGCGGTGTGTGCCACCCGGTGGCCGGCATCGGCGGCCCAGAACTTGGCCGTGGCAAGCTCTTTCCCCGCTTCAAGATGTTCGGACACCATCCAGGCGGCTTGCAGGGTGGTCAGCTTGAGTCCACGGACATCGATGTAGGCGTCGGCGAGCCGCTGCGCGACAGCCTGGAACGACCCGATCGCCCGGCCGAACTGTTCCCGCTCGCGACCGTAGTCTGCCGTGAGTTCCAGAGCCCGTTCGAGCACCCCGGTTTGTTCGGCACACAGGGCCAGCGTCATCCGGTCGCGGAGAAAGGCGACCGCAGCGGTGCCGGCGGATCCGAGCACGCGGGAGCGATCGACCCGGACCCCGTCGAGTTCCACTGCGGCGCTGGGCGTCAACCCGGTGGACGGGGTGGGCGTGATGGTGACACCCGGGGTCGTGGCATCCACCACGAACACCGAAACCCCATCGGGGCCCTGAACGTTGACCATCACGGCATCGGCGACCTCGGCATACGGCACATTCACTTTGAGGCCTCGAAGAATCCAGTCGTCACCCTCGGCGGTGGCCGTGGCGACCGGCTCGAGTGGGTCGTCGGCGAGATCCTCGTCGAGCGCCACCGTGATCAGCCTCTGACCCGACACCAGATCTGACAGCCACTGCTGCTTGAGGGCGTCGGTCCCGAACTCGGCGACGGCGGGGATCGCGGCGATGGCAACCGGACCGAACGGAACCGGGGCCAGAACTCTGCCGAGTTCCTCGGCCACCGCCACGTTGTCGACGATGGTGAGCCCCGCGCCACCGACCTCTTCGGCGAGTTCGACCCCGAGCAACCCGGAGGACGCCAGCTGCGACCACAACTCTCGGTCGAAGGCGACCGTGGTGGCCCCAGCCGAGGTGTCACCCTGCAGTTGGACGAGGCGGTCGGTGGTCACCAGCTTCTTGGCGATGTCGCGGGTGAGCCCGGCGAGATCGGTGGTCTGTTCACTGCGATGAAAATCCATGGTGTGCTTCCTGATTCCTCGGTGAGACGGTAGCGCCGCCGGAAGTGGTGCCTGCCAGGGTCGGTTCGGTGGCGATCCGGACCGGTCAGCGGCGGGCGGGGGGCTGGCCGAGGGCGAGCATCGCGATGATGTCGCGCTGGATCTCGTTGGTGCCGCCGCCGAAGGTCAGGATCAGCGATGACCGGTGGAAACGTTCGAGTCGACCACGCAGATGTGTGCCTGCGCTGCCCTGACGCAGGGTCGCCGAAGGCCCCAGGACCTCCATCAGCAAACGGTAGGCCTCGGTTGCGAACTCGGTGCCGAAGACCTTGGTGGCCGAGGCGTCCGCGGGCGAAGGTGATCCGCCCCCGGTTGCCTCGGAGGCGATGTTCCAGTTGATCAGCTTGAGGAACTCCACCTTGGCGTGCACCTTGGCGAGATTCATCTGCACCCACTCGTTGTCGATGACCCGCTGGCCGCGAGCATCTTTGGTGTTCTGCGCCCATTCGACCGTCTCGCGCAAGGCGGTCTGGATCGGCGCGGCGCTACAGAGTGACACCCGTTCGTTGTTGAGTTGGTTGGTGACCAGCGGCCAACCACCGTTGAGTTCACCCACCAGGGCGTCGGCGGGTACCCGGACGTTCTCGTAGTAGGTGGCGCTGGTGTCCACACCGGACATGGTGTGCACAGGTGTGTAGGAGAAGCCCTCGACGTCGGTCGGGACGATGAGCATCGAGATGCCCTTGTGCTTCTTCGCCTCCGGGTCGGTACGGCAGGCCAGCCAGATGTAGTCGGCGTACTGGATGAGGCTGGTCCACATCTTCTGGCCGTTGATGACGAAGTCATCGCCGTCGCGGACGGCGGTGGTGCGCAGCGACGCGAGGTCGGTGCCTGCGCCCGGTTCCGAGTAACCGATGGAGAAGTGCACGTCGCCGGACGCGATCGGCGGCAGGTACTTGGCTTTCTGCTCCTCGGTGCCGAAGTGCATGATCGTCGGCGCCACGGAGTTGATGGTGAGGAACGGCACCGGTGCTCCGGCGATCGCCGCCTCGTCGGTGAAGATCAGCTGATCCATCATCGAACGATCTTGGCCGCCGTACTCTTTGGGCCAGCCCAGCGCCAGCCAGCCGTCGCGCCCCATCTCGCTGACGACCTCGCGGTAGACGTTGCCCTCGCCGAACTCGCCAGATGTCGATGAGAGTGCCCCTCGCCGCTCCGGCGTGATCAACTTGGAGAAGTACGCCCGGAGTTCGCGCCGAAGTTCCTGTTGCTGGTCGGTGTAGGCAATACGCATCGGTGCTCCAAGGTTTCGGGTGCGCGTGGGAGCCGACCGGACCAATCCGGTCGCACTCTTCTATAACACGTTCTAACCTGTAAGTTGGCTGCCCGTCAACAAGTGGCCACCGTGGCCAGGCGATGGAAGGAAACTCATCTCATGAAGATCAAAGCCGATTTCGATCTCTGCGAGTCCAACGGTGTGTGCGTGGGGATGGCGCCGGACGTTTTTGATCTCGACGACGACGACTACCTGGTGATTCTTCAGGAGGATGTTCCCGAAGAGCGACGCGAGGAGATGCGCCAGGTGGTCGGCAGTTGCCCCAAGTCAGCTCTGTCGATCGAGGAATGACCGGTGGTTGCGGGCGTGTGTCGGATCGCTCGCAACCTGTGAATATCTTCAAACATTTGGCACAGAGTGAGAACACGTTCTACATTTGCGAGCAGACGTAGCCGGGAACCGCGGCCTGTGAGTGCGGTCCCGCGCAGCAACGCCGAGATGGAGGACGTTCGTGAGTGATCTGGATGGTCGCGTAGCCGTTGTGACCGGAGCTGGTGCGGGCCTGGGTCGCGCCGAGGCGATCGGCCTCGGTGCACTCGGCGCCACGGTGATCGTGAACGACCTCGCCGGCGCCCTGGACAAGAGCGACGTGCTCGACGAGATCAAGGCCGCCGGCGGGGTGGGAGTGCCTGTCGCCGGAGACATCTCGGATTCTGCGACGACCACCGAGATCATGCGGGTCGCGACCGAGGAACACGGTGGCCTGCACGTCGTGATGAACAACGCCGGTCTCGTACGGGACAAGATGTTGTTCAACATGACCGACGACGACTGGGACCTGGTGATCCGCGTGCACCTGCGCGGACACTTCCTGATGAGCCGCAACGCAGGCGCGTACTGGCGCGGTCAGTCCAAGAAGGCCGGCGAGCCGGTGTTCGGCCGCCTGATCAACACCTCGAGCGAAGCCGGACTGACCGGTCCCGTCGGACAGGCTAACTACGGTGCGGCAAAAGCCGGTATCACCTCGCTGACCTTGACGGCCGCGCGCGGGCTGTCCGCCTATGGTGTGCGTTCCAACGCCATCTGCCCCCGTGCCCGCACGGCCATGACCGAGGGCACCTTCGGTGAGGCGCCCGACGGCACCGTCGATCCTCTGTCCACCGACCATGTGGTCACCCTCGTGCAGTACCTTGCCGGTCCGGACTCCGATGGGGTCAATGGTCAGGTGTTCGTCGTCTACGGTCCAAAGGTCACCCTGATGGCGGCGCCCACGGTGGAGCAGACGTTCGAGGCGGGCGGCGACGCCTGGGACCGATCGGATCTCTCCAAGACGATGTCCGAGTACTTCGTAGGACGCGATCCGGACGCCACGTTCTCGGCCGGCAAAGCGTTGTTCGGTTAGCGCCGCAACCTTCTTGAACAGGGGTTTCGACACTCCCTGTGAACGCCTCGAATAAGCCGATTCGAGCAACTGGACATGTGATAAGTTCGCGACGAACCACCCGGAACTGCAGTAATCCCTCACGGATCGGACCGGTGGAACGTGTTATAAAACGAAGGCGTCGGGGATGGCTTCGAAGGGGAAAACTTCCTAATTGACAGTCTGACGATTCCTCCACATCAGAACTAGAACACGTTATGATCGAGCAGCCTCGTTCGATCCGGGTCTTTGCCGCAGTTAAAGGAGAGTTGGTGAACCGTAGACTGGCTGTCCCGTTCGAGAGCGTGGGCGATTTCGTGGCGATGAGCGTCAGCGCGGCCCGTGAACTCTTCCGCCCGCCGTTCCAGTGGCGCGAGACAATCGAACAGTCGTGGGCGATCGCCCGGGTGTCGATGGTCCCTACTGTCCTCGTGGCGATCCCGTTCACCGTTCTGGTGAGTTTCACCCTCAACATCTTGCTTCGCGAGCTCGGCGCACAGGACCTCTCCGGCGCGGGCGCGGCACTGGGCACCATCACCCAGATCGGCCCGATCGTCACCGTGCTGATCGTGGCAGGCGCCGGCGCCACGGCCATCTGCGCCGACCTCGGAGCCCGCACGATCCGCGAAGAGATCGACGCGCTCCAGGTTCTGGGCATCGACCCGATCCACCGCCTCGTCGTTCCCCGCGTGATCGCCTCCACGATGGTGGCCGTCCTGCTCAACAGCCTGGTGTGCACCATCGGCATCGGCGGTGGATTCGTCTTCTCGGTGTACCTCCAGGACGTGAACCCGGGTGCGTTCATCGCGAACCTCACTCTGCTCACCGGTTTTCCGGAACTGATGATCTCGATGGTGAAGGCGGCGCTCTTCGGACTCGCGGCCGGACTCGTCGGCTGTTACCGCGGTCTGCACGTTGCCGGTGGCGCCAAGGGCGTCGGCGACGCGGTCAACGAAACCGTGGTCTATTCATTCATGGCGTTGTTCGTGGTGAACGTGGTCGTCACCGCCGTGGGCCTCAAAGCGACGGCAGGGTAGCGGCGATGATTCTTCCGGAAACCGTCCGACTACGCTCAACTCGCGTGGCGTTCAAACGAGCCAGCGGTGGTTGGGACAGGATCGGCGACCAGGCGTTCTTCTACTGGGACAGCCTGATCAGCATCCCCCGTGCCGTCCGCGGCTACAAGAAGGAGACGCTCCGGCTGATCGCCGAGATCAGCATGGGTTCAGGCGCTCTCGCGATGATCGGCGGCACCGTTGTCGTCGTCGGGTTCCTCACCCTGTTCACCGGCGGAACCATCGCGGTGCAGGGCTACAGCTCGCTGTCGAACATCGGTGTCGAAGCCCTCACCGGATTCTTCTCGGCGTTCATCAACGTCCGTATCGCCGTCCCGGTCATCGCCGGCATCGGTCTGGCCGCCACGATCGGGGCCGGTGCCACGGCCCAGCTCGGCGCCATGCGGGTCAGCGAAGAGATCGATGCCCTGGAGGCGATGTCCATCGCATCCATCCCGTACCTGGTCAGCACGCGCATCGTCGCCGGACTGATCGCGATCATCCCGCTGTACTCACTGGCGTCGGTGGCCTCGTTCCTGGCAAGCCGATTCGCAACGGTCTTCTTGTACGGGCAGTCCTCGGGCGTCTATGACCATTACTTCTCGACATTCCTCATATCCACCGACATCCTCTGGTCGTTTGTGCAGGCGATCTGTATGGCCGTGGCTGTCATGATGATTCACACCTACTACGGCTTCAACGCCTCCGGCGGACCGGTCGGGGTCGGCATCGCGGTCGGTAACGCGGTGCGCGCCTCACTCGTCGTCGTCGTGGTCATCACGTTGCTGACGTCACTGGCGATCTACGGCATCGACGGAAAGTTCAACCTTTCGGGGTAGCCATGTCACAGAGAATCGAACGACCCCAATGGGCCAAGAAGCTCGCGGCCACCTCCATGGTGGTGGCGCTGATCGCCGTCTGCGCGCTGGCCGGTCTCCAGTTCCTGGGCAGCTTCTCCTCGACAGTTCCGGTGACGTTGACCTCTGATCGTGCCGGGCTGGTCATGAACCCCGATGCCAAGGTGCGGCTTCGCGGCGTGGTGGTCGGCCGGGTGGGTGACATCAGCGAATCAGCCGACGGTGTGACGCTGAAGCTGAACATGAACCCCGATCAGCTGAAGTACATCCCGGCGAACGTTCACGCGGACATCAAGTCCAACACGGTCTTCGGTGCGAAGTCGGTCAACCTCGAGATCCCCGAGGACCCGTCCAAGGCGCGGCTCTCCGGTGGCTCGACGATCGAGACCGACCACGTCGTGGTGGAACTGAACACCATCTATCAGCGACTGGTCGACGTGCTCGCCGAGGTGCAGCCGGAGAAGCTGAACGCCACCATCGGGGCCATCGACACTGCGCTGTCCGGCCGGGGTGAAGAAATCGGCCAAGGATTCGCCGACCTCTCCGATCTGCTCCGCAAGACCAACCCGCACATCGATGCCCTCAGCCGCGACATCGAGGCCGGCCGCGAGTTCACCAACGTCTACGCCGATGTGATGCCTGACCTGCTCAAGGTTGTCGAGAACTTCACGTTCACCGGAAACACGTTGCTGGACAAGTCGTCCGACCTCGACGCACTCCTGATGAACGTCACCGGAATGGCCGACACGATCAACGGGGTGATCGCACCGTCGAAGGCGACGATCATCTCCACCCTGTCCAACCTGAATCCCACCGCGGCCCTGCTCGGCTACCAGGCACCCGGTTTGGCCTGCTTCATCACCTCCACCGCGGCAGCAGGGCAGAAGGCCCTCCCGGTGTTCGGTATCGAAACCGGCTACGTGGCCTTGAACGCCGGACTGTTGCCGGGCAAAGAACCGTACCGGTACCCCGAAGACCTGCCCCGCGTGAACGTGGACGGCCCGCCGACTTGCCAGGACGGTCTCAGCGATCCGGATTCCGCGGCGCACACCGATTTCTACGTCGGCGACAACGCGGCATTCCCGTATCAGCCACGTACGACCGCAAAAGCTGATCCCACCAAGCTCTTTCAGGTCATGTTCGGACCGGTGCCCCGTGGTTGAGACATATGAGGTTTCGTCGATGACCCAGCAGAACAGGAAGGTGTGAGGTGGCGGTCTCGAGAGAGCGCGCGTTTCGCGCCACCGTCATCAAGCTGGGTAGCTTCGCCGTGGTGATGGTGCTCATCTTCGTTGTGCTCGTCGTGGTGTTCAGCCAGTACCGGGGCGGATCCAGTTTCGGGTACAAGGCCACCTTCACCAGTGCCTCGCAGCTCAAATCAGGCAGCAAGGTCCGCATTGCGGGTGTCGAGGTGGGCAAGGTGGGCTCTGTCGGTCTCAACCCGGACAACGAAGCCGTCGTCGAGTTCGATGTGAACGAGAAGTACCGCCTGCCGAAATCGGCTCGGGCGCTGATCCGTTACGAGAACCTCACCGGTGACCGCTTCCTGGAGATCCAGGAAGGTACCGGGGACCCCTCGGCTCTGATCGGCGACGGCGGATCCATCCCGATCGGTCAGACCGAGCCGGCGCTCGACCTCGACAAACTGCTCGGGGGGTTCAAGCCTCTCTTCCGCACCCTGAATCCCGAAGAGGTGAACGAACTCTCCGCGTCGCTCATCCAGGTGTTCCAGGGCCAGGGACCCGCGTTGAGTGAGTTGCTGCGCAACACGGCAACATTCACCGACTCGCTGGCCGATCGGGATCAATTGATCGGGGAGGTGATCGACAACTTGAACACGACGCTGGGCACGATCGACGCCGACAACGCCGGCTTCGACAGTTCGCTCGACCAACTCCAATTGCTGATCTCCGGGCTGGATTCACAACGCAACGTGATCGGAGAGGCGGTGACAAACGCCTCCGAGGTCACCAACGACCTCAACGACGTGCTGGCCACCAATCGCGCCGACCTCAAGTCCATGATCACGGCCACCGGCGAGGTCTCGGACGAGGTGCTCAAGGGTGAGCCCTACGTCCGCGGGCTGATCAGCCGACTGCCGGGTGACTTCAAGGCACTGTCGAATCTGGGCAGTTACGGTGCGTGGCTGCAGATCTGGCTGTGCCAGGTCAACTTGATCTTCACCGCTCCCGGCGGCCAGGAGATCGTGTGGAACAACATCGACACCACCGGTGTGAAACAGAACCCGGGTGGGAGGTGTGATCCCCGATGATGGCAGCACTGTTCAAAGGTCAGCGGACCACCGCGGACGAAGCGGATGAGGCCCGCCGCAAGAAGCGTGGCGAACCGGACCGCGCTCGTGTCGGATTCATCGGTGTGCTCATCGCCGCTCTCGTCGTGATCGTCGCGCTGCAGATGGACAAGTTGCCGTTCCTGGCAAACGGCAGCGTGTACACGGCGTACTTCGATGACGCAGGCGGCCTTGCCAGCGGCGACATCGTGGTGGTCTCCGGTGTCGACGTGGGCGCCGTCCAGGGCATCACGCTCGCGGACACCGATGACGGCAAGAAGGCCAAGGTCACGTTCAACATGAGGGACACGGTCCGGGTGGGTGCCAACAGCCAGGCTGCCATCAAGACCGAAACCGTCTTGGGCAGGCGCAATCTCACGTTGATCCCGCACGGCACCGGGCAGCTCAAGCCGGGCGACGAGATCAGCAGTCGCAACACGGTGGCGCCTTACTCGCTGACCGATGCGCTCGAGGGTGCGACCGACACGATCGCCGAGACCGATACCGATCAACTCAATGACGCGCTGAACACGTTGACCGACACGTTCTCCGACACCCCGGAATCGGTCCGATCCGCTGTCGATGGTGTGGCGCGCCTGTCCAAGGCGATCGCCGACCGCGACGAGTCGCTGGACCAATTGCTCAGTCGCGCATCGTCTGTCACCGACGTCATCGCCAAACGCAGTGGTCAGATCAACACGCTGCTGACCGATGCCAACGCATTGCTCGGCGAGCTGCAGGCCCGACGGTATGCGCTCGGGCAACTGATCTCCGGCACCGAGAACGTGACCGCCCAGATCAGCGGATTCATCAATGACAACAATGCCCAGCTCAAGCCGGTACTCGAAAAGCTGAATGGTGTTCTGGCGATTCTGCAGGACAACCAGGAGACGCTGGCGCAGACCCTCGACGAACTCGGCCCCTACGCCAACACACTCGGCGAAGCGGTGGCGAGCGGCCCGTATTTCTCATCGCTCGTCGGCATCCCGACCTTCGGCGACTACACCGAGGTGTTCTTGAACATCATGCAGCAGAAGTACCCTGAGGCCTACCGCGCCTTCCAGTACGCGTTCCCGATCCCGCCGGCCATCTCCACCCGACCGGATGCGGCCAACGACCCGAACTCGACGATCGCGCCGGCTCCGCCGCCCCGCTACCCAGGACCGAACGGGTGATGGGCATGGGACGGTTGAGCAAGCGGTTCTGGCAGGCGATAGCGATCGTCGTGGCCGTGGTGATCGTGCTGGTGGTGGTCTATGTGGGCTTCCAGAAGGTGGCGTACAAGACCTACACCGCCTATTTCGCGAGCGTGAACTCGATGTACGAGGGCGACGCCGTGAAGATCCTTGGCGTCACCGTCGGGTCGGTCAGCAAGATCACGCCTCGCGACGGCGACGTGAAGGTGGAGCTGAAAGTCGACCGCGACCAGACAATCCCGGCTGACGCCGAGGCGCTGGTGGTCGCGCAGTCACTGGTGTCGGGCCGTTTCGTCCAGCTGACCCCGGTGTACGAGGGTGGTCCGGCGTTGAAGGACGGGGGAGCGATCCCGATGGAACGCACCGCCGTGCCCGTCGAGTGGGACGACATCAAGTCCGAATTGACCAAACTGACCGAGGCCGTGGGCCCAGACGGAGCCGATCCAGGCTCCGTGGCCAGGGCAGTCGATGTCGCGGATGCGAACCTCGACGGCAACGGCACCGCCATTCGCCAGTCACTGCAACAGCTCTCGGATGTGACCAGCACGCTGGCCGACGGCCGCGACGACCTGTTCAACACGATTCGCAACCTGCAGGCGCTGACCGAGGCGCTGTCGCAGAGTCACGAACAACTGGTGCAGTTCAACGGGCGAATCGCATCGGTCAGTCAGGTGCTGGCCGACAACACCGAGAGCTTGAACGGTGCGCTGACCAATCTCGACACAGCGCTCAGTGACGTCAAGAGCTTCATCGACACCAACGGTGCCACTCTCAGCGATTCGGTTGCCCGGCTCGGTGACGCCACCAACGTGCTCGCGCAAAAGGACGAAGAGATCAGAGGGCTGCTGCACTCCGGTCCGACCCAGCTGTCGAACTTTTACAACATCTACAACCCGTTGCAGGGATCCCTCTCGGGCATCTTCGGTCTCGGCATGGGTGGCAACCTGATCAACCTGCTGTGCGGTTCGATCCAGGCCAACGACCGCCCCGGCCAGGAAGGCGACGTCGAGAAGTGTGTCGACGTGTTGGCCCCGGTTCTCGCGTCCATCTCCGTCAACTACCCTCCCGCACTGATCAATCCGGTCAGCGGCATCGACGCCAGACCCGACCAGATCCAGTACCAGAACGCCAGTGTCAAGGCCAGGGCGCAGCAGAGCATCCGCGATCAGGATGCCGAGACCCGCAAGAAGTACAACAACCCCGGCCTCGCGCAACTCCTCGTCCCGTTCGGGGGTGAGGGCTGATGCGTACCGGTTCATCACGAAAGTCGGCTCTGCGCAGCGTTTTCGGGGCGGTGGTGATCAGTTCGGCACTGGTGGCTTCGGGGTGTTCGTTCGACGGGCTGAACTCGTTGCCCGTGCCCGGTGCCGAGGGAACCGGCGCGGGCTCGTATGAGCTGAAAGCGCTGATCCCGAACGCGGCCAACCTTGTTCAGAACGCACCGGTGCTCATCAACGACGCGACGGTCGGCAGTGTCGGCAAGATCGAGGTGAAGAACTGGCAGGCCGAGTTGACGCTGCGGCTGAACAAGGGCACGCAGGTCCCGGTCGGCTCGTACGTCATGGTCGGTCTCACCAGCGTGCTCGACTCGTTGAACCTGCAGATCGTGCAGCCCGAGGACGCCGACAAGGGGACCATCGCGCCCGGCGGTCAGATCCCGGCGGCGGACTGCCCCGAGCAGTCCAACATCGCCCAGCCGACCAACGCCGAGCCCATCCCCGACATCAACTCGGCGCAGCAGGTGTCCGCGTGTACGTATCCGACCACCGAGCAGGTTCTCAGCTCGCTGTCGGTGGTCCTCAACGGCGGCGGGCTCGCGCAGGTCGGTGACATCGTCCACGAGCTCAACACCGCCATGGCCGGACGGCAGGACGTGTTGCGCGATCTGGTGCCACGTCTGAACACGCTGGTCGGCGAACTGAACGTGCAGCGCGAGAACATCATCCGGGCGATGGAAGGCCTGGATCGACTCACCGGCCAGATCAACGAGCAGACCCCGGTTGTCGAACGGGCGCTGGCCGACGGTCCACGGATCCTGAAGCTGCTCGTCGATCAACGGGTGAACTTCACCGATGCGCTGGGGGCCCTGAGCCGGATGAGCCGCACCACGGACGACATCTTGAAGGCGAACTCCGAGGACATCCAGGTGGTTGTCAGCAACCTCGTCCCGGTTCTCGATCAACTACAGTCCACCGGTCCCTCGTTGACTCAATCGCTGGGAATCCTGCTCACCTTCCCGTTTGCCGAGTCGGCGATTCCGCAGGTGGTCCGCGGCGACTATCTCAACGCCGTGATCAACCTCGACCTCACATTCGGCAGGTTGCAGCGTGGTGCCCTCGCGAGTGTTGGTGTCGCGAGCCAGTTCTACGGTCCCGAAGGGATGTTCGGTAAGCCTGCCGGCGCCGCGGGCAGGGGTGACGACCCCTTCACCGGACCTCTCGCCGATGCCCCGCCTGAGACGAGTCCGACACTTCCGGTTGCGCCCCAACCGGAAACACCTGCCGCCGATCAGTCACCAACCGGGGAGGAGGGCCCATGAGGATCACACCGTTTGTCCGCATGCAGCTGATCATCTTCTCGATCGTGACGACTTTGGCCATCATCGCCGTCGCCGTGTTCTACATCCGGGTGCCCAGCATGGTCGGCGTCGGCGAATACAACGTCGAGGTGGAGTTGCCGAGTACCGGTGGTCTCTACCAGAACGGCAACGTCAGCTACCGCGGGGTCGACGTGGGCAAGGTGCAGTCGGTGACGTTGACCGAAGAGGGCGTGACAGCAAAACTTTCGATCAACTCGGACACCAAGATCCCCGACAACTCCACCGCATCGGTGCACAGTGTCTCGGCTGTCGGCGAGCAGTACCTCGAGTTCATGCCGAAGCCAGGCGTCGAGTCGACCGGCAATCTGCAGGACGGTGCCGTGATCGAGGGCGGTACGGTTCCTGTCGAGGTCGGTACATTGCTCGACCAGGCCAACGGGCTGCTCGAACGTGTCCAGGACACACAGCTGCGCCGGGTGATGGACGAGGCCTTCAACGCGTTCAACGGCACGGGTGAAGACCTGCAGCGACTGCTGGACTCGATGGCCCTGCTCGTGGGTGACGCCAACAAGAACTCGGATGCCATCGTCAAGCTCATCGAGCAGGCGGCGCCGTTGTTGGAGACGCAGACGGCGACGGTGGACGACATCCGCGCCTGGACTGCGAATCTTGCCGAGGTGACAGATCAGCTGCGGGCCAACGACCCTCAACTGAGGGACATCCTGCAGAAGGGCCCTGGGGTCGCAAAGCAGACCCAGGAACTGTTTGCGTCGATGAATCAGACGCTGCCCCTGATGTTCTCGAACCTGAACACCACTGCTCGCACCCTTGCGATCTACCACCCGAACCTCCGGCAGATCGTGGTGATCTACCCTCGGTTGATCGCCTCGCTCATCACCGCACTGAACACCGAAGACGCCCGTAACGGCGCCAACGTCGACTTCGCGCTGGGATTCCAGGATCCGGGTACCTGCACGGTGGGCTACCTGCCGATGACCCCGGACCGCAACGCTTCGGCTCAGACCCCCCGTGAACTGCCACCGGGAATGTTGTGCCGGGTGCCGCAGGATTCCAATCTCGGTGTGCGCGGTACCCGCAACTTCCCGTGCGTGGAAATCCCCGGCCGTCGGGCGTCGACGCCGGCGGAGTGCCGGACCGGCTACGTTCCCATCGGTGAGAACGTGCCCCTGCCGCGCGGTTTGCCGGGAATCGATGTGCCGCAAGGGTTCCTGACCAGCGCCGGACCGGGCGCCGACGACGGCAGCCCGTCGGTGTACGCCACGACCTACGATCCGGTCAGCGGCGACTACATCGGTCCCGACGGAAAAACCTACAATGCCGGAACCGGGTCTGCGACGACCCAGGGCAATTCTGGTACGAGTAGACGAAGCGGAGCGGAGCTCGACCGGTGGGTCTGGAGACGAAGCGGAGCGGAGCTCGACCGGTGGGTCTGGAGACGAAGCGGAGCGGAGCTCGACCAGCCTTTCCAGCGACGAGGCAAAGCGGAAGCGTCGGCGAGCGAGCCGGGCTGCCGGGCCTCCGCAGGAGGTCGGGAAGGCTGAGCCGGCGACGAATCCAGGTGTAGCGGACGGGCAGGACCCGGACGATGTGCCTTCTTCCGGGGACGAACCGGGCAAGGTGAAGCCGACCGGAAAGCCGGTCAAGTCCGCACCGGTGGGACGCAAGCGAAAGTCGGCTCCCACACCGCCGGCGTCCACAGCCGCGGCCGCGTCCGACGATGTCGGGGGGTTTACGGAACCGTCCACGGACGACGACGTCGTTGTCTCGACGGGAGTTTCCTACCGCGAACGTCGATCGGCGGCTCGCGGGGACTCCGGTCGGCCACGGAAGACCAAGGGGCGGGTTCGCAAGGGGGATCGGCCCTCGACGGCTGCGAAGAAGCGTGTGGGTCTGCGGGGGATGGGTGTGGTCCTGGCTGCCATCACCGCCGTCGGTCTGATCGCGGCCATGGCTGTGGCGTCCACCCTGTTCGTGTTGGGTACCAAGAAGATCGATGACCGCAATGAACTGCGGGCTGAGTACTCGGCTTTCGCGCGGCAGATGGTCACCAATCTGACAACCCTGAACCCGCAGAACATCGATGGCGCGATCAAGTCGTTCCAGGACGACACGAGTGGCAAGGCGATGGAGCAGGTCGGCCAATCCGTCCAGCAGACCGTCAACATGATCAAGTCCGAGAACGTGTCGACCAAGGGCGCGGTGATCTCCGAGGCCGTCACGGCGAGTGACAGCAGTACCGCGTCGGTGATCATGGTCTTCAGCTGGGAGATGAACCAGCCCAACGTGACTGATCAGCAGACGGTGTTGCAGGTGTTCAGATGGAAGTTGGAGATCACGCGTATCAACGGTGAACTCAAACTCACCAACGTCGAGTGGGTGACCTAGATGTCGCGTCGATTCTTGTTGTGGACCGTGTCAGTGCTGGCCGTCTGTCTGCTGGTGGCCGGTGCCATCATCACGACGATCGTGGGTCTGCACTACCGAGACACCAAACTCGCCGAGGACGCCCGCGGCGAGGCGCTGGAGGCAGGCAAGCAGACAGCAACATTGATGTTCGGCTACCAACCCGACAATGTCGAGCAGCACGTGGCCGATACGCGAAAGTCGTTGTCGGGCCCGGCTGAGCAGCAGTACGACGAGATCATCAAAGAGGCGAACCTCGTTGCGGAAGTGCAGAAGCAACAGGTCAAATCTGAGGTGTCCATTCAGGACGCCGGTGTTGTCACGTCGAGCCGCGACAAGGCGTTGCTTCTGATCTTCATGAACCAGTCGGTCACCAAAGGCGGTAAGGATTTGGTGTCGGTCAACGCCAGTCGGCTGCAGTACTCGATGGAACGGTCGGGCGACCAGTGGCTGGTGACCAACATCGACATCCTCACCGACGATTCGGTGAAGGCTCGACTGGCGGAAGAAGGCGACAAGCCCGGTGCGTCGTCGGTGCCGGTTCCGGTGCCATCGGAACCTGCGCCTCCCCAGAGCCCGGCACCTGCCGAGACGCCGGTGCCCACCCCCTGAGCGGTACTGGCCCTACTCATCAGTCAGGCCCCCCGATCGTGGATCGGGGGGCCTGACTGATGTCGGAGGCTTTGGCGTTTCCTCCGGTTTGGGTTACTTCCTCCGACTGCAACCGGAGGTTCTGGCTGCAGTCGGAGGAAGTGCGAACTAAGCGTTCGGGTCGTAACCCATCGGGAGGATGACCGACTTGTGTTCGAGGTACGACTCGAGCCCCTCCGGACCGTTTTCGCGCCCGATGCCTGAGTTCTTGTAACCACCGAACGGCGATCCCGGGTCGATGGCGTACCAGTTGACGCCGTACGTGCCGGTGCGGATCTGTGCGGCGATCTCCAAACCGTGTTCGACGTCGGCGGTCCACACCGTGCCGGCGAGGCCGTAGTCCGAATCGTTGGCGATGGCGACGGCCTCTTCTTCGGTGTCGTAATCGATCACAGAGATGACCGGACCGAAGATCTCCTCGCGGGCGATCGTCATGTCGTTGGTGACACCGGTGAAGATGGTCGGGCTCAGGTAGTAGCCGGACTCGAGGCCCTCGGGGCGGGTGCTGTCGAGAACTGCTGTGGCACCAGCCTCTTTGCCCTGACGGATGTAGTCCTCGACCTTACTGCGCTGCTTCTCGGTGATCAGTGGTCCGAGCTGGGCCTCCGGATCGTCGGGGAGGCCCGGCTTGAGCAGCTTCGCCGCTTCGACCATGGCGCCGACGATCTCCTCCCGCTTGGCACTCGGAACCAGGACGCGGGTCTGCGCAACACACGCCTGCCCCGTGTTCATCAGACCGGTGAAGGTGAGCATGCCGGCGATCTCGGCAGGGTCGGCATCGGCGAGCACGATGGCCGCCGATTTGCCGCCCAATTCGAGCGAACAGCGCTTGAGCTGCTCGCCGCATGCTGCGCCAATTGCTTTACCCGCGGCGGTGGAGCCGGTGAAGGTGATCTTGTCGACGTCGGGGTGTGCGACAAGCGCTTTGCCCGTGTCGGGTCCGCCGGGAACCACCGAGAGCACGCCTTCTGGCAGGCCGGCCTCGGTGAACAGTTCGGCGATCACGTTGGCCGACAACGGTGTTTCCGGAGCGGGCTTGAGAACCACCGAACAACCGGCCGACAATGCGGGTCCGAGTTTGTTGCAGATCAGGAACAGCGGCACATTCCAGGCGGTGATCGCGCCGACGACCCCGACGGGCTCACGGGTGATCTGCGTCTTCCCGAACAGACCGTCGCGGTACTCGTGCCAGGTGTAATTGATTGCGGCCTTGGCGTATTCGCGGAGCACTCCGGTTGCCGGGAGCTGCTGCAAGGTGGCGACGGCTGACGGGGGCGCCCCCATCTCCGACGACACCAATTCGGCGATCTCGCCGCCGCGTTCGTCGATCAGGTCGGCCACCTTGGCGACCACAGCGGCCCGCTCTTCGGGGGTCTTGTTGCGCCAGACGCCGGAGTCGAAAGCCGCTCGGGCCGTCCGAACTGCGGTGTCGACATCGGTCTCATCGGCGAGGGGAGTGCTACCGACACGTTGGCCGGTGGCCGGCGAGTAGACCTCGAGGACATCGGTGGAGTGGGCGCTGGTCCACTTGCCGCCGATGTAGAGCTCTGCGTAGTCACGCGAGGTGGTGGGTGCCGCGTCAACGGTGTCCGTCATTGGTCCTCCAGTTGGTTATCACTTCAGCCCAATGTTAGAACACGTTCCAGTTTTGCGATACGGGTCTGATCTTTCGCTTCGTGCCGAATGAGGGGGTTGGGTCGGCTCGCGGTGCTGGGGGTTGCTCGCTCCGCGGAGCGAGCGTGGGCGGGTTTTGTGAGCGCACCCCCGTGCCCACTCCACTACCGTCACACAGGTGGAGGAATCCGACGCACTGCTGGCCCAGGTGGCGGCGCGGTTGCGGGTGGCGGGTTGCGTCTTCGCCGAAGATGAAGCACGGATCCTGGTCGGCGACGCCCTCGATACAGGCGCGCTCGAAAAGCTGGTGCGGCGTCGGGCGGGCGGCGAGCCGCTGGAGTACATCGTCGGAGCGGCCGAGTTCGGTGGACTGATGGTGACAGTGCTGCCAGGTGTGTTCGTTCCGCGCCAGCGGTCTTTGCTGCTGGTCGAAGTCGCGGCGGACGGAGCGCCGCCCGACAGCGTCGTCGTGGATCTGTGCTGTGGCTCGGGGGCACTGGCCGCGCTGTACGCGGCGCGACATCCGGAGGCGGAGGTTGCGGCCGCCGACATCGACCCGGTGGCGGCCGAATGCGCGCGAATCAATCTGGCGGGTCGCGGCGAGGTTTTCTGCGGCGACCTCTTCGGACCGCTCCCTGCGCATTTCCGGGGACACGTGAATGTGCTGATGTGCAACGTGCCGTACGTTCCCACGGCCGCGATCTCGACCATGCCTCCCGAAGCCCGGGACTTCGAGCCGGCCGCGACTCTCGACGGCGGCCCCGACGGCCTCGACCTGATGCGCAAGGTGGTCGCGCAGGCGCCGGGGTGGTTGGCGCCACGCGGCCGACTGGTGATGGAAGTCAGTGCAGCGCAGGTCGATCCGGCCCGAGAAGTGGTCACTCAGGCCGGGCTCTCACCGTCCGTCCATTCCGACGCCGAACGCGGTGCCACCGTGGTGGCAGGGGTCAGGACGGTTTGACGTCCAGGACCACGTCGAACTCGAGCAGGTCTGCACCCGAGGCGACGGGCTTGGCGCGCTCGCCGGCGTGCGCTTCACGTGCGGGCCCCGCCGCCCAGGCCTGAAAGTCCTCTTCGGATTCCCACTGGGTCACCACGAAGTAGCGGTCATCGCCCTTGACCGGTCGAAGCAACTGGAAACCGAGGAAACCTTTCGAGCCATCGACACTGTGGGCGCGATGGGCAAACCGCTTCTCCAGCTCGGGTCCGGCGCCTTCTGGAACGGAAATCGCATTGATCTTCACAACAGCCATGGCGATCACCCTACCGGCGGAGTGTCCTCCTCAACTGTTCCCTGCGGCTGCCATGCCTGCCTGCTCTCGGCCGGCAGCGACTCTGGCCGGAGTCCTGCCCCGACGCAGCCGATAAGGTTCTACCCCGTGAGTGCGGACGTGGGTTTCATCGATTACGGCGGGATGCCCGGGCGTCCGCCGATCGTGCTGTTGCACGGGTTGATGGGTCGCGGCCGCACATGGCAGCGCCAGATCCCCTGGCTCCGCAGGTACGGACGCGTATTCGCCTACGACGCGGCGTGGCATCGCGGAGCGAAGAGCATCGAAGAGCCGTCGCCCGAAAACCTCTGCACCGAGCGGTTTGTCGGTGACCTGGCCGAGGTCCTGACATGGATCGACATGGGTCCGGCCGTTCTGGTGGGGCATTCCATGGGCGGCCTACATGCATGGTGCGCTGCTGCGGACTACCCCGAGTTGGTGTCTGCTCTGGTGATCGAGGACATGGCCCCGGACTTTCGTGGTCGGACCACCGCGGGGTGGCGCCCATGGTTCGAGTCGTGGCCGGACCGGTTCGACACGCTTGCGCACGCGCAGCAGATGTTCGGAGAGGTGGCCGGCCGCTACTTCTACGAGGCATTTGATGACGGCGCGCTACACGGTCGTCTCGACGTCTGGGCGCAGATCGCCGAAGAGTGGGGTCGTCGTGACTTCTGGCAGCAGTGGGATGCGGTGGCGGTACCGAGCCTGCTGCTCGAGGCCGAGAACAGTGTCACCCCGCCAGGTCAGATGCACACGATGTCGCAGGCCCACGAGAACGCAATCCTGTTGCGGGTCAGAGGATCCGACCACCTGATCCATGACTCCGCGCCCGACGAGTACCGCGGCGCAGTCGAGGCGTTCCTGTCCGGATTGACCTGATCGGTCCAGCGATCATCCTTCGCCGGCCAGCGCGAACCGCCCATCGTCGGTGATCTCCGCCAATCCGTCGACGAGCAGCGAGTCGAGCGCACGATCGCGCTGTGCTGTGTCGGTGGTCCACACCAGATCGAGTCGGGCCCGCTCGACGGGGATGTCGCTGCCCCGCAACACATCCAACAGCAGTCCGCGCACCTGACGGTCGGTTCCGGCGAACTTCTGCACCTTGCGGGCAGGCCCATCGTGCGCGGGTCGTCCGGCCGCGACCCACCGGCACCCGGTGAGAGGGCAGAGCTGGCAGCGCGGATTCTTGGCGACGCAGACCAGCGCACCCAACTCCATCAGGGCCGCGGAGAAGCGGGGCGCGCGTGAGTCGGCAGGCAACAGGCCCGCGACATCAACGAGGTCGGCGCGTGCGGGGTTGCCGGGTTCGGCACGGCCGTGGACAGCCCGGGCGACGACCCGCCGGACGTTCGTGTCGACCACGGGCACCGACTGGCCGTAGGCAAAGCACGCGATGGCGCGGGCCGTGTAATCGCCGATGCCGGGCAGTGTGAGCAGGACGTCGACATCACCGGGGACCACGTCGCCGTGCTCGGCGGCGAGTACAGCCGAGCATGCGTGCAGCCGCATCGCGCGGCGGGGATAGCCGAGCTTGCCCCAGGCCCGCACCACTTCGCCCACCGGGCTCGCGGCCATCGCCGACGGGACCGGCCACCGTTCGATCCACTGTTCCCAGATCGGCGCCACCCGTGACACCGGCGTCTGCTGGAGCATGATCTCGCTGATCAGGATGTGCCAGGCCGTGACGCCCCGACGTCGCCAGGGAAGATCGCGTTCGGCCTCATCGAACCAACAGAGCAAGTTGGTGGGCGGGACCGGAGAGGGGGAGTGCAGAATGTCAGCCATGGCTCAAACAACCCCCGCTCAGGCATGGAAATCGCTGCGTGAAGGCAATGAACGCTTCGTGACAGGCAAGTCGCTTCATCCCAGTCAGGGTATCGAGGACCGCGCCCGGCTCGCTGCCGGGCAGCATCCGCGGGCGGTGCTCTTCGGGTGCGCCGACTCGCGAGTGGCCGCGGAGATCATCTTCGATCAGGGGCTCGGTGAGATGTTCGTGATCCGCACCGCCGGGCACGTCATCGACTCGGCGGTGCTGGGGTCGATCGAGTACGCCGTGGAGGTTCTCGACGTCCCGCTCATCGCGGTTCTCGGGCACGACAGTTGCGGCGCCGTCCGGGCGACACTGGACGCACTCGACGACCTGCAGATCCCCGGAGGATTCATCCGCGACGTCGTCGAACGCGTCACGCCGAGCATCCTGGCCGGCCGCAGCGAAGGTCTCACCCGCGTCGACGAGTTCGAAGCCAGGCATGTGAAGGAAACCGGCCGCCTGATGGTTCAGCGCAGCCGCATCATCTCCGACAAGATCGAGAGTGGCGCACTGGGAATCGTGGGCCTTACCTACGAACTCGCCGAAGGTGTCGTGCGCCTGAACGGGACACTCGGCGAGATCGGCGAGGATCCGGAGATGCCCAGCCTGGCGTCGTGATCCACCGCCTTTGAGATGTCTCGCACACCGGTTAAATGCGACACGCCGCCCGAGGTGAGCCGCACCCCGGCGCTGTACCACTAGCGTCGGGGTGTGCTAGATCCTCAGGGCCCCCTGCCGCCGGAAATTTACTGGCGCCGACGCGCACTCGCGGTCGGCGTCCTGGTGGTGGTGCTTGCCGTGATCATTGGACTCGTCTTCTGGGTGACCGGTGACGACAACGGGAAGAACACGGCCAACAGCACCGAGCTGAATGCCTCGTCGAGCTACGCGCTGCCGTCGGCCTACAAGGATCCGTCCGGATCGCAGTCCGCTGCGCCGGGAAGTGGCGGTTCGGGTGGTTCCGGCGGAGGAAACGTCGCCGGGGGAAATCCCGAGCAGCCCGGTGCCTCAGGTGCCCCCGGAATCCCGGGCGGCACCCCGGTCGGGGAGACGCCGCAACCGGTCCCCGCCAGCGGCCTGTGTCCCGACCAGAACATCTCGGTGGTGCTGTACACCGACAAGCCGGCCTACGTCGAGGGCGAGCAGCCGATCTTCACCATTGCCATCACCAACGCGGGGCTGTCCGATTGCACCCGCGACGTCGGCAAGGGAATGCAGAACGTCACCGTGCTCAACTTGGCCGGCGACCGCCGCATCTGGTCGTCCGGCGACTGCGCGCCGGTTGAAGGCGTCAACAACCAGCTCCTCAAGCCGGGGCAGCAGGTCAAGGACACCATCGACTGGTCGGGCACCACCAGCAGTCCCGGTTGCGAGACCCCGCGGCAACCCGTTGCTCCGGGCGCTTACCAGGCCATCGCGAAGATCGGTGAGAAGCCCAGTGCCCCGATCACGTTCAACGTGAATCGACCGAACGCGCAGTAATATTTGCTCCGCTTCGCTCCGCTTGTCGGTGTGGCCGTCGTCGGTTGTTCTTCCCTTCTCCTCACATCGCTGCGCTCGTTCGTCGGCAGTCCAGAACAACCGGGCCACACCTCCGTAACATCTGCTCGCTCCGCTCGCTTGTCGGTGTGGCCGCCACTCGCGAGCTCTTCCTACGTCGACTCAGTCGCTGCGCTCCCTCGCTCCTCCGTCCAGAGCACGCGGGCCACACCTCCCAGAAAACCGTGGCGGGCCGGGCAGTTGCTAATCGAATCGTTCGATGCTGGACTCGGCGAGCCGCGACAATCCCTCGCGGATGTGCCGGGCCCAGATGCTGCCGATGCCCTCGACCGCCTGCAGGTCCGCGGCGGTGGCGGCCAGTAGCGCTTGCAGCGTGCCGTAGCTGCGGACGAGCCGGTCGATGTGTGCGAACTGCAGACGCGGGATCCGGGCCAGCAATCGGTAACCCCGCGGGCTCATCGCGGTGTCCTGGGCGTCGATCGTGTTCGGGTAGCCGAAAGCCCGGGCCAGTGCGGTAAGGTCCAAAAGGTCGGTGTCCGTGAGGTTTTCGATGGCGGTGAGGGCCTGCTCGACCTCCATGGTGCTGGCGGGCTCGGGGCTGGCGAAATAGTCGCGCACCACCAGTTCGCGTTGAGAGTCGTTGTCGCCCACCAGTTCTTCGAGCTGCAGGCGCAGCTGACGGCCGTTGACGCCGAGTTCGAGAACGTAGTGCTCGATCTCCTCGGACACCCGGCGCACCATCTCGAGGCGCTGCACAACGGTCATCGCATCGCGCAGCGTTACGTAATCTTCGATCTCCGATCGTGAAAGCGCGGTACTGACCTCATCGAGTCGGGTCTTGTATCGCTCGAGAGTCGCGACAGCGAGGTTGGCGCGCGAGAGGATCGCATCCGATCCCTCGACGACATATCGGATTCCGGCCACGTAGGCACTGACGATGGACATCGAGGCGCTGACCGAGATCACCGGGTAACCGGTCTGGATCGCAGTGCGTTCGGCAGAACGATGCCGGGTGCCCGATTCTTCGGTCGGGATGGACGGGTCGGGCACCAATTGCACATTGGCACGCACGATTCTGGCGCCGTCGGTGGACAGCACCACTGCGCCGTCCATCTTCGACAGCTCCCGCAACCGGGTGGGCGCAAAGGCGACGTCCAGATGGAAGCCACCGGCACAGATTCGTTCGACCTCGGGATCGTGTCCGATGACGATCAAAGCGCCTGTGCGGCCACGCAGGATGCGTTCGAGGCCGTCTCGCAGGGGAGTGCCCGGCGCCAATCGGGCAATCGTGGTGCGGAGCAGGTCCGAGGCCGGAACCTCAGCCATGAGGCGCCTTTCTGTTGTCCATGAATGGAGACTAGATTAGCTGTCTGTGAAAACAACTTTCGTGCTGCCCGACGAGCTGGTCCCGGCCGAACGCTCGGCCAAGGCCCCGGCGGCCGGTGAAGTGGTGCGGGCGCACAACCCGATGTGCTTCGGCTGCGGTGACCGCTCGGAAGCCGGTCTGCACATGAAGGCAATCGCGGGCGAGGGCACCGACGTAACCGCCCGGATGCAGGTCGAGCCCCGATTCGAAGGAGGCCCCGGCGTCATCCACGGCGGCATCCTGTCCACCGCGTTCGACGAGGTGATGGGCCTGACGCACTGGATGGTGGGCGCGATAGCCGTGACCGCGCACCTGGAGATCGACTTCGCCAAGCCGATCCCGGTGGGCAGCGAACTGCGTCTGGAGGCCGAGACGGTCGGCACCGTTCGGCGCAAGCTGTATTCGCGTGCCGTTGCCTACCTGGGCGACGACACCGAGCCAGTGGGCGCCGCACACGCGATCTTCGTGCAGATCAAGCCCCTGGAGCACTTCAAGGACAGCTTCGAGGCGAGTGGGGCGGCCGAGTTCTACGGTGAGCGCATCGCCCGCCACGACCGGGGAAGCAGCAGCGTCTAGAAGCGGTAGGGGCTGGCAGGACCTTTCAGTGCCGTCCGCATCGCGGTCTGCAGATCGGCCACCTGGGTGATCTTCATGCCCGACGGCAGATCGAGCGAACCGGCCGGGACGATGGCGTGTTTGAAGCCGAGGCGCTTGGCCTCGGCCACTCGTTTGCCGACGCCGGCCACGCGGCGCACCTCGCCCGCGAGGCCGATCTCGCCGATGGCGACCATGGACCCGGGTAACGACCGGTCGGCCAGGATGGAGCTGAGTGCCAGCGCGACCGAGAGGTCGGCCGCAGGTTCGCTGAGTTTCATCCCGCCGACGGTGGCCACGTAGACGTCCTGGTCGTGGGTGGGCAGATGGGCACGAGCCGAACAGACCGCCAAAATCATTGCGACCCTTGCCGAATCGAGTCCGACAACCGCACGCCGCGGGTTGGCCAGACTCGATTTCGAGACCAGTGCCTGCACTTCGCCGACCAGCGGCCGTTTGCCGTCCATGGCAACGGTGATCGCGGTTCCGGCCACGCCGATGTCGCGGTGATGCAGGAACAGTCCCGACGGGTCGGTGACCTCGTGGATGCCGTCTTCACGCTGTTCGAAGCAGCCGACCTCATCGGCCGCGCCGAACCGGTTCTTGATGCCGCGGACCATTCGCAGGGTCGAATGCTTGTCGCCCTCGAACGAGAGGACCACGTCCACGAGGTGCTCGAGCGAGCGGGGGCCTGCGACGGTGCCGTCCTTGGTGACGTGCCCGACCAGGATCACCGCGATGCCCGAGTTCTTTGCCAGTGAGGTCAAAGCCGTTGTCACCGCGCGAATCTGGGTGACACCGCCGTTCACTCCGTCGACGTTTTGAGCCACCATCGTCTGCACCGAGTCGACGATCATCAGCGATGGCATGACCGCCTCCGCGTGACCGAGCACCGCGCCGAGGTCGGACTCGGCGGCGAGGAAGATCTCGTCGTGTACCGCCCCCGTGCGTTCGGCGCGCAGGCGCACCTGGCCCGCGGACTCCTCGCCGGTGACGTACAGCGCGCGTTTGCCTTGCAGCGCCCAACGTTTGACGGTCTCGAGCAGCAGCGTGGATTTGCCCACGCCGGGTTCGCCGGCGAGCAGCATGACCGAACCGGGGACCACGCCGGTGCCGAGGACGCGGTCGAGTTCTCCGATGCCGGTGGGAAAAGCTGCGGTGTGGCTGACGTCGATCTGACTCATCGGCCGGGCCGGCGCGCTCGGGATGGTCGCGACCGTGGCGGACTTACCGCCGCCTATGCCCGCTCCACCACCGGTGGCCATGGCGACCGCGTCGACAGAGCCCCATTCGCCGCATTCCGGGCAGCGGCCCACCCATTTTGCGACCTGGTATCCGCAGGCGCTACACCGATATGTCGATTTGGGTTTGGCCACCGCGCAACTCTAGCCACGGTGACCGACACCGAACCGCCGGAGCGGACTAGTGGCCTCCGCCGTGGTCTTCTTCGACCACGCCGCGGGCCTTGTCCTGGCGGGGCAGCAGCGGCCCGGCGTCGACCGGCACGTTGAGGGTGGTCTCGCCGGCCTGCTGGAAATCGAAGGTCAGCGGGACCGTGAGGCCCGGTGTGATGGTCTTCGCGGCGCCCGTGATGGTGACGGTGATGCGCTTCTCGCTGGGGTCTTCCGGCTCTGCGCTGGTGGTGAGCAGCAGTCCCGGCGTGCCGGCCCGCAGCGATTTGGTGGCCGGGATCTCGGTGGGACCGTCGATGGTGACCTTGCCGTCGCCGCTTGCGAACTCGATCCCCTCGAGCTTGTCCGCGACGTCCGGGCTGGTGTTGGAGATCAGGAACGACATCTCGAGCGGCCCGCCGTTGGCGAAGGCCACATCTCCGGACTCGGGGAAGACAACCGCGACGTCGCGCAGGGCGAGCGGACCGACGGTGGCCGAGTTGCCGTTGACGGCGGAGGCCTGGTTGGCGGTCTGCGAGGTCTGGCCCGCACCGCACGCGGTGGTGCCGAGTGCCAGACCGGTCGCGATCGCCCCGACGGCGATGGCCGAAGCCACCCGGCGTCGCCGGACATTACGGGCTGGCCCAAACTCTCGTTCCACCGAAACTCTCTCCACTGACACCGGTTTTCCTCCGAGGTAGGTCCTGATGCGGCGCCCGCTCGTCAGTCGGCTCAGGTGGCCCGAGAACCCGCTCAGATCGACTGCGCAGTGCGTGCACTACGGAGCGTAGTGGGCCGGTCGCGAGAAATCGCGATGGGGTGCCGAAATCGCCGTGGAGAGCGTTCGAGGTCGAGGTGCCCCGCGGGCCGTCGATGAGGGAGTTCGGGCAGTGTCCCAGCACACTTTTCAGGCATCGTCAAGGCTTGGCGGACCATGCCTACGCCGCTGACCTGCATCGTTGTCCGATGACGCGGGAGGCCCCGTGGTAGACTCGGGGAATGGAAAGGGGCATGAAACATTGAATTTCAAAGTTGGTGACACCGTTGTCTACCCCCATCACGGTGCTGCCTTGGTCGAAGACATCGTGATCCGGACCATCAAGGGTGAGGCTGTCGAATACCTCGTCCTCAAGGTTGCGGACGGCGACATGACGGTCCAGATTCCTTCCACGAAGCTCGAATATGTGGGTGTACGCGATGTGGTCGGAGAAGAAGGCCTCGGAAAGGTGTTCGATGTGCTTCGCGCACCGCACACCGAGGAGCCGACCAACTGGGCTCGCCGCTTCAAGGCAAACCAGGAAAAGCTGATCTCGGGCGACATCATCAAGGTTGCCGAGATCGTGCGCGACCTCTGGCGTCGTGAGCAGGACCGTGGTCTGTCCGCTGGTGAGAAGCGAATGCTCACCCGTGCGCGCCGCGTCCTCGTCGATGAACTCTCGCTCGCGCAGAACACCAACGACGAGAAGGCTTCCATCATTCTCGACGAGGTTCTCGCCGCCGCTTCGTAGAGCGGGCGTCTGGTCGTCTTGGCATCTACTGTCGCGTTGATCCCGGCTGCCGGTCGCGGAGAGCGGCTCGGTGCCGGACTGCCCAAGGCATTCGTCGACCTCGCAGGCCAATCCATGCTGCATCGCGCTGTGCGTGGTGTGCAGGCCAGCGGGGTCGTCGAGCATGTCGTGTTGTCCGTCCCGGCCGGTCTCGTAGACCAGGTCCGGGCGGACTTCCCCGAAGTGACCGTGGTGGCAGGTGGCGCTCAACGAGGCGACTCGGTGCAAGCGGCTCTTGCCGCCGCCCCCGCCGCAGACGTGGTCTTGGTCCACGATGCGGCCCGCTGCCTCACCCCGCCGACGTTGTTCATCTCCGTCGTGGAGGCCGTGCTCGCCGGAGCCCGGGCCGTGGTGCCGGGGACTCCCGTCACGGACACCATCAAGTCCGTTGATCCTGCCGGTGTGGTCACCGGAACCGTCGACCGCACGAGTCTGCGTGCGATCCAAACTCCTCAAGGCTTCGATTTTGATGTCTTGACCTCGGCATATGCCAGCGCTGACGCCGACTTCACCGACGACGCCGGGCTCGTCGAATCCCATGGCGTCGCCGTCCACACCATCGCGGGAGATCCGTTGGCTTTCAAGATCACCACCCCGTGGGACCTCCGCCTCGCCTCCTGGTTGCTGGCCGAGGAGGCACGAACGTGAGGGTGGGCATCGGTACCGACGTCCACCCCGTCGAGCAGGGCAGGCCGTGCTGGATGGCCGGGCTGCTCTTTCCTGACGCGGACGGCTGCGCCGGTCACTCCGACGGGGATGTCGCCGCGCACGCCCTGTGCGACGCCCTGCTCTCGGCCGCCGGACTCGGCGATCTGGGTTCGGTGTTCGGAACCGGACGTCCGGAGTGGGATGGCGTCAGCGGCGCCCGCATGCTCGGCCACGTCCGCGAACTCGTCGAATCGGAGGGATGGCGCGTCGGGAACGCGGCAGTGCAGGTGATCGGCAACAAGCCGAAGATCGGGCCCCGCCGCGCGGAAGCCCAGCAGGTGCTCACCGAACTCGTCGGCGGGCCGGTGTCGGTGTCTGCGACCACCACCGATGGCCTCGGACTGACCGGTCGCGGTGAGGGCATCGCCGCCGTGGCCACAGCCCTGCTGCTTGACCAGTAGGATTGCCGATCGTGACCCTGCGCCTCTACGACACCGCCGCCCGAGATGTACGTGACTTCACGCCACTGCGTCCCGGTCATGCGTCGGTCTATCTGTGTGGCGCCACCGTGCAGGGAATTCCCCACATCGGTCACGTGCGCAGTGGCATCGCGTTCGACGTCCTGCGCCGCTGGCTCACCCACGAAGGCTACGACGTCGCGTTTGTGCGCAATGTGACCGACATCGAGGACAAGATCCTGACCAAGGCCGCCGATGCGGGCAGGCCGTGGTGGGAATGGGCTGCCACTCACGAGCGCGAGTTCAGCTGGGCCTACGACCAGTTGGGTGTGCTGCCGCCGTCTGCCGAACCGCGGGCGACGGGGTTCATCACCCAGATGGTCGAGTACATGGAACGGCTCATCGACCGCGGTCACGCCTACGCCTCCGACGGCAACGTCTACTTCGACGTCCGGAGTCTTCCCGAGTACGGCTCGCTGTCCGGTCATCGCCTCGACGACGTCCATCAGGGTGAGAGCGCCGGGACCGGGAAACGCGATCCACGCGACTTCACCCTGTGGAAGAGCGTGAAGCCAGGCGAACCCTCATGGCCCACGCCGTGGGGCCGCGGGCGCCCGGGATGGCATCTGGAATGCTCGGCGATGGCCACCACACTTCTCGGTCCGGAGTTCGACATCCATTGCGGTGGAATGGATCTGGTGTTCCCGCATCACGAGAACGAAGTGGCCCAGAGTCATGGGGCGGGAGATCCGTTCGCGCGCTACTGGTTGCACAACGGATGGGTCACCATGGGTGGTGAGAAGATGTCGAAATCTCTCGGCAACGTGGTCTCCATCCCGGCGATGCTCCAGCAGGTTCGGGCTGTGGAATTGCGGTACTACCTCGGCAGCGCGCACTACCGGTCGATGCTCGAATACTCGCCACGTGCTCTCGAAGATGCCGCCGAGGCGTACAAGCGGCTCGAATCCTTTGTGCACCGGACGGTTTCGCGCGTCGGCGATGTTCCCGTCGGAGACGTGACCGCCGAGTTCGCAGCCGCTCTGAACGACGATCTCGGAGTGCCGGCGGCCATCGCGCAGATCCACGGAACGGTGAAGATGGGCAACACTGCGCTCGAGAGCGGTGACCACAAGACCGCGCTGGAGTCGGCATCGGCGGTCCGAGCCATGCTCGATGTGCTCGGAGTAGACCCGTTGGCAGAGAACTGGGCGGACAGCCGCGACGACACGGCGCTCACCGCGGCGCTCGACGTTCTCGTCCGGGCAGAACTCGACCGACGCACCGCCGCTCGGGCGGAGAAGAACTGGGCCGTCGCCGACGAGGTGCGCGACCGGCTGGCGAAGGCCGGGATCGACGTGACAGATACACCGGATGGACCGCAGTGGTCGTTGACGGACAAGTAGAAAACGACACAGAACATGGAGTCCGACCGGTGAACCACGAGGCAACGGCCCGAACCACGGGGCCATCGGCCCGACCTACCGAAGGGGTTGGTAACTGATGGCCGGCAATTCCAAACGCAAGGGCGCCGTCCGCAAGGGCGGCACCAAGAAGGGGCAGACCGTCGGATCCGGCGGTCAGCGTCGGCGCGGTCTCGAAGCGAAGGGCGCCACACCGAAAGCTGTCGACCGCACCTATCACACCGCTCACAAGCGTGCGAAGGCTGCGGCGAAGGCCTCAGCACCCGGCGGGCGGCGTCCTCAGCGCAAGTCCGACGTCGATGGGCCGGAATACGTTCTCGGACGTAACCCGGTGGTCGAATGCCTGCGCGCCGGCGTCCCGGCGACTGCCTTGTACGTGGTGCTGGGGGGCGATGCCGATGAGCGCGTCACCGAAGCCGTCCAGATCGCCGGCGACAAAGGCATCGCGATCCTCGAGGTGCAACGGCCCGAACTCGACCGGATGAGCTCGAACGGCATGCACCAGGGCATCGCCCTCCAGGTACCGCCGTACCGCTATGCCCATCCCGAAGATCTGATGCAGCTGGCCATCGACAGCGGTCAGCCTCCCTTGCTGGTGGCCCTCGACAACATCACCGACCCGCGAAACCTCGGTGCCGTGATCCGTTCGGTCGCCGCATTCGGCGGACACGGTGTGGTGATCCCGGCTCGCCGCAGCGCCTCGGTCACCGCCGTCGCATGGCGCACCAGTGCGGGTGCGGCCGCAAGGCTGCCCGTCGCGCAGGCCACCAACCTCACCAGAACACTCAAGGAGTGGGCTCAGTCGGGTGTGCAGCTGGTCGGTCTCGACGCCGACGGCGACGTCACCCTCGACGACTACGACGGTTCGGGTCCCACCGTTATCGTGGTCGGGTCCGAGGGCAAGGGTCTGTCGCGGCTGGTTCGCGAGTCCTGCGACTCGATCCTGTCCATCCCGATGGCCGGCGATGTCGAAAGCCTCAACGCGTCGGTCGCCGCCGGAGTGGTGCTCGCGGAGTTCGCGCGTCAGCGCCGTTCGTGATCCCTAGCTCCGGCTCTGCGTTTTCTTCTTGTCTGGCACCAAAGCGTTCATCGCGACCTTGATCACGACGCCCACGACGATGATGACGATGCCGAGCACGGTGCTGGTGGAATCGGTGACCAGACCGGCGACGCCGGTGACGATGACGAAGATCGGCACCCAATCCCACAGCCGCGCCAGTGACTGCGGCACCACGTCTTCTCCGCCCTTTGCCATCTCTTTGGCAACGGCGTACTCGGGGTAGAACTCGGTGAACGAGATCGCGAAGATGGTACCGGCCAAGCCGATGATCCAGCCGGTCCAGAAGTTGTTGTTGTCTTGCAGGACGGCGTCGCCGTAGAACCCGGCGACCGCTCCCACCCCGAATCCGAGGACCCACGACCAGGTGATCATGTAGTTGATGTGGATGAACACCGAGTTGTCCCACATCTCTTCCGGCTCAGACTCTTTCGCATACTGCATGGTGAAGGGCTGGCGAATCAGGATCGAGCCCAAAGCGAAGGAGACCAGCGCGATGTTGGTCATCTCCCCGCCCCACATCTCCAGCCAATCGAGCACGCTGGCTGCCGCGAACTGGGCGAGCAGCACCATCGAAGAGAAGTAGACCAGGTCGAAGACCTCGAGGAACTTGATCTTGCTACCGCGCTTGTGGCCGCCGATGACGATGAGTAGCGAGAGGCCGAACGCGACGGCTGCCGCTTCCTCGAACCGCCCCGGACCATTGATGAAACCCATCACGATCCATGGGGTCATGCCGGCGAAAGGCGAATTCAGGAAGGCCGACAGAACGCGTCCGAACTTCGATTGGGTGACGACCGGCGAGACCGTCTTGTTCTGATCGGAATTATCTGTCACGGCTACGTGGCCTTATCTCGCATTGGAGCACAGAAGGTTTGGGGTGATGCCTGACGATCGTAACGGTAGTCAGCCCGGGTCACCGCACGAAATCGTCAAGCCGGATCGCCGCGAAGGAAACTGATGATGACCGGATTGACAACACCGGGGGTCTCGATCGGGATCAGATGTGTGCCAGGCAGAACCGCAAGACGTGCGTTGGGCAGTACCCTCACGATCTCCGCGCTGTGTTCGAGTGTCACCTCGTCGTGATCGCCTTGCATCACCAGAGTCGGTGCGGTGATTACACTCAAGTCGGAAAGCGCCATCTCGGGTTCGTTCGCGATCATCGTGGTCGTTTTCTCGAATACAACCGGGAAATGCTCATCGCCGTCCGGCGAGGTCTCCGCGTAGTCGGACCGCAAGAATTGCACGATCTCCGAATCGATGTCGTCGATGGAATCGAGTAATCCGCCACTGGACCGCCCGGACGAGTTCAGGTATTGCCCCAGGACAATCATCCGGTTCACCAGATCGGGACGTTTGAGGGCAACAAGAAACGCTATGACGGCGCCATCGCTCCAGCCGACCAGGTGCGCCGGCCCGCCGACGATCCCGTCGAGATAGGCGATGGTCTCGTCGGCCATGTCCTCGTAATGGAACTCATCGGTGACGTCGGCGCTGTGCCCGTGACCATGGCGCTCGGGGGCGTAGACGGTGTACCCGGCGTCGACCAGGGGCTGGAACTGTCCGCCCCAGTCCGCGGCCGAGGAGAACGCGCCGTGCAGCAGAACCACCGCGTCGCCCTCGCCGGCCACCTGATGCCACACCGGTGTGTCGGCAGACGGGTGGTTTATTTTGACGTATCCGGTGTACTCGGTGGTCATGCGTTCGAGTTTTTCAGATCACCGGCCGTGTCGTGTTGCGAATGAGCGCGATAGCGGGCGAGTGACCGCTATTGGACCGATAGGGTCGAAAACATGGTGAGTACTAGTACGAGGGTGACCCTGTCCGACGGGGTCGTCGAGGGTGTCCGCGACCGCGACATCGTCCGCTGGCGCGGCATTCCGTTTGCCGCGCCCCCGGTTGGTGACCTGCGACTGCGGGCACCTCAGCCGGCCATCGGATGGGAAGGTGTGCTCAAAGCCGACAGTTTCCGGAACGCTGCGCCGCAGAATCCCAAATATGCGCTGGTCGAGCGCGGGCGCAAGCAACCTGTCAGCGAAGACTGCCTGACGGTCAACGTCGTGGCACCGGCACGCACGTCGAACAAGCCGCGGGCGGTGATGGTGTTCATCCACGGCGGCGCGTACATCCTCGGGTCCACCGCCACCCCGCTCTACTACGGCCACGACCTCGTCCGGCGTGGCGACGTGATCTTCGTGTCGATGAACTACCGGCTGGGTCCGCTGGGCTACGGGGACTTCACCGGGTACTCGACCCCGGAACGCCCCTTCGAGACCAACCTGGGATTGCGTGACCAGGTGGCCGCACTGCAGTGGGTGAAGGACAACATCGCCGACTTCGGAGGCGACCCCGACAACGTCACCATCTTCGGCGAGAGCGCCGGCGGCAATGCCGTCACCACGCTGATGGCCACACCGGCCGCCGGCGGCCTGTTCCACCGCGCCATCGCCGAGAGTTCGGCGCCCATGCTGACCCTGCACCAGCACTACGCACAGCGATTCGCCGACAAGATGGGCGAACTGCTGACCGCCGACACCGGGATCTCGGACGTGGCCGAAGCCCTGGCCTCGGCGTCGCTGGCCGAGATCGGCCGTGCCGGGCACCGATTGGCCCGGTGGGTCACCAAAGACACCCCTGGTCTGCTGCCGTTCGGACCTGTCGTCGATGGGGACTACCTACCCGTCGCGCCGGTGGAGGCCTTCGCCGACGGTTCGGCGCACCAGGTACCGATGATCATCGGCACCAACAAGAACGAAGGAACACTCTTCAAGCGGCTGCCGCAGGGCATGCTGTCCACCGAAGAGGTCATCACGGAGATGTTCGCCAACACCGAACCCGACGCGCAGGATCGCATCACGGCGGCCTACAACGGTTACCCCAGCCCGCGATCGATGGTGCAGTTCGGCGGCGACTACATCTTCTGGGTGGGCAGTGTGGCAGTAACACAGGCGCATTCCGAGCATGCGCCCACCTACGCCTACCGATATGACTACTCGCCGAAGGTGATGAGGTGGATGGGTCTCGGTGCCACCCACGCGTCCGAACTGCTTGCGGTGTTCGGCATCTACCGCGGCAAAGCCGGTCGGCTGCTGACCCAGCTCGGTGATCGGCGAGATGCTCTCCGCGTTACCGGTGAGGTGCAGGATCAATGGCTGTCGTTCGCGAAAACCGGCGAGCCGCTGTCCAGTTGGCCCCCTTACACACCGAAGGTGCGCGCCACCAGGATCTTCGACAAGCACTCGTACGTAGAGGTGGATCCGATGCGGGCACGGCGCGAGGCATGGAATGGGTTCGGCGACTACGCTGCGAAGGTCCCCGGCGCCGAAGCCGCCGAGGAAACCCTTGAGAACGTGTGAGAGCAGTACATCGGTGAACGACTGAAGCTGGGAGATGCGAATGCGCGTATTTGGCTCCGCCACTGAGGTTTTGACCGCTGTGGGCAGTGAACTGGGCAGCAGCGAATGGATCACGGTGACCCAGGAGCGGGTTGATCAGTTCGCTGAGGCCACCGGTGATCACCAGTGGATCCACGTGGATGTCGAGCGGGCAAAAGCGGAGAGCCCCTACGGCGGCACCATCGCCCACGGGTTCTTGAGCCTGTCTCTCCTTCCGATGCTGGGCGCGCAGATCTACGGGTTCGAGGGTGTGAAGATGGCCCTGAACTACGGCAGCAACAAGGTGCGTTTCCCGTCTCCGGTCCTGGTGGGGTCGAAGGTCCGTCTCACCACCACCCTCGCCGAGGCGACCGACCTCGGCGACGGTGCGATCCAGATCGTGTTCGGTCACACGCTTGCCGTGGAGGGCACGGCCAAACCTGCGGTGGTCGCGGAGATGGTTGTCCGGGTTGTGTTTTGAGGCGTGCAGCATGGTTGGGCACACTCGCGGCGGCGATGATCGTCGTCGCCGGATGCGGCGGGTCTGATCCCGACCCGACGGTGACCACCGAACCGGTTGTCAGTGAGTCGGCCCCGACAAACTCAGCGCAAACAACCGCCTCGCCGACAACCGCAGCGACCACGCCGTCCACCCCTGCGTATCTGCCGCCGTTCATCGACCACGTCGCCTGGACGCAGACCGAGCAGGGCGCGAGTCTGCAGGTGTTTCCCACCGAGTCAGGACGCAACACGCAGGGCGCCGGCGATCTCGATGCCAGCTGGGCCGAGGTGGTCGGGCTCGACCCCACGGCCGACACCCCGGGAATGCGCGAGCAGTACGCCTGCCACTGGCGGTTCGCGCGGATGGTCGACCCGGACAAGACGAGCTGGAACCTGGAACCGTGGCGCCCCGTGGTCACCGAATCGGAGATGATCGCGACGCGTTGCAATCCCGGCGGCACCGAGGAATCAATTCCCTGACGGCGTCACCGACCGGACCACCTGACCGATCCGTAGCAGTCCGTGTGGATCATGTTGTTCGGCAAGGGCTCCGAGCCACATCAGGGTGTCCTCGTCGTAGCACCGCGCCAGGCGGTCCGGCCCGGCGCCGGGTGCGAAGTTGGGCAGTTCTCCCACCGACCACGGCGCTACGGCACCCATGATCGCGGCAGCGTGGCCGGGTACATGCTCGGCAATCGGTGGCACCAGGGCCCCGATCACCATCAGATTGAATGCGGCACCTCGGTGGCAGAAGGCGCTGCGGTGCGACCCTGGGCGCGACATGGCACCGCCGAGCAAGCGCAGCTCGACAACCACCTGCGGGGAACCGGAGTCCGGGCCGGCGTGGTCGAGCAGTGCATCGAGTGTGCTGTCGGTCAATTCGCTGAGCAGTGTGCTGCGTTCGGACGTCGGCATCGGGTCGACGGGATCGGCGTGGATGGCCCCCATCGCCGCGTAGGGCATCGGGGCGACCGCGTCGATCAGCGGACTCGCCGCCGCGCGGATCGGCGCGAACAGGGCCTCGGCCGCCGCCGGTTCGGCAAGGGAGGTGTATCGGACTGCCACCGTCAACTTGCCGGCCAGTTGCGGCGGCACCCCGGGGAGGGGTGGCAACTGCAACAGCGCGATCGACGTGTTCGCGTCTTCGGGTAGATCCGCGCTCCAGTCCCGCCAGATTCGCAGGACATCGGAGGCATCGGATCCGTCGAAATACACTGCCCCACCGTAGAAGCCGGAGATGGGCAGTAGATCGATCTCGACTGCGGTGACGATTCCGAGGGTGCCCTTTCCGCCGCGCAGACCCCAGAACAGCTCCGCGTGGTTGTCCGGGCTGACCTGGAGAATCTCCCCGCGTCCGGTGACGAGTTCGAAGGACCGCACATGGTCGGACGACAGGCCGACAGAACGTACCAGTGGTCCGATGCCGCCACCGGTGAGGAATCCGACCACCCCGACATGGGGTGACGAACCGGCCAGGGCCGCCAGACCGTGCGGGGCGGCTGCGTCGATGACCTGTTGCCACCGGACCCCGGCGCCCACCTTGGCCGTTCGCGTGTGCGGATCCACCACACACTCGTTCAGCGCGGCGGTGTGCACCAGGATGGTGCTCGCATCGATCGGCAGCGCTCCGTGTCCGGTCGCCTGGACCGCGACGGTCAGGTGGTGCCGTTCGGCAACCCGCAGCGTTGCCGCGACATCGGCAGGCGACGCGGCGAACACAACAGCGCAGGGCTGCGACGGGACGGAGACATTCCAGGGTGTCGCACGGGCGTACTCGGGATCAGCAGGTCCGGCGACCACACCGGACACGGCGGCGCGAAGTTCGGTGGCCGGGTCGGCGTGGGTGCTCTCGGTGGTCGTGGTCATCGTGTGCGGACACCTCTCGTCATCGGGGAAGTCGATGGCAACAGGTTGCGTCACATCACTTGGCATTTGCTTGGCGACGAGTCCAAGGAAACGTCAAGAAGTGGACCGGATCTGTTCGGGGATTCCGGCGGCAGGTCAGCGTCAGGCCTGCTCACGCGCTTCGCGCACGTCTTCGAGGAGACCGGCCATGCCGAACTCGGCCGCCCGGGCGCCGATGTCATCGAGTTCGTCGAGATGTCGTTCGGCCGACGGACGCAGGTGCCACTGCAGAAGCCGGCAACGAAGGAGGGTCGGCTGCCCGCCATTGCGCTCGGCGACCTCCGCCGCGACCGCCACCGCCTCGGTTGCGGCGGCGGTGTCGCCCAGCAACATGTGAAGCCTGGCGAGCGCGAGATCCACCGGGCCGACGGAACCGAGCTGACCGATCACGCCGATGCACCCGGTGAAGGGTTCGAGTTCGGCGACGAAATCTGCGGCGAAGTCGGTGAGCTCGAACTGCGCCACCAAGTGGGCAAGAGCCGTCGCGTGACCAAGCGTGTGCCACACATGTGCGCCGCGGGTGTCCTGCCGCTGCCGGATGAGCTTCTCGGCCAGGTTCCGGTCCACCGGAGCACCGGGGACGGTGGCCAACCCGGCCGCGATGACGCCGATCATGTCGGTGTCCTCGGCGCTGGCCGCCACACCCTCGATCAGGTCGCGGGCCATCGACGCCTCGTCATCGGACAGATGGCCCTGCTCGCGGCGCAATCCCATCAGAGACATGTTGGACTGTCCGGTCACGTACAGCTCGGTCTGCTCGTGGACACGTTTGGCGATGGCCCGGTGACGGGTGGCCCGTTCGAAGTCGCCGTCCCAGACCGCCACCACCACCTCCATCCAGCGGAGCTGTGCGCGCAAGATCGGCAGGTTCAGCTCCTCGCTGCCGTTGATCGCCTGGAGCAGATGGCCTCGGACCGCGTGCACGTCGCCAAGGGTGAACGCGGCCATGGTCGCGATCGAGTGTGCGATCACGGTGTCGAATCGAGCCTGACTGTGCGTGAAGGTCAGCAGGTCACCGATTGTGGCGATGGCTTCGGCGGCATGGGTGGCGACGCCGGAGAAAGTGATCAGCCGGGCCATCATCACTTCGGCCGTGATCTCGGGATCGTCCGCGATGGCCGCAAAATGTTCTGCGCGGACGATCAACTCGGGCGCAAGCGTGGGGTCGGGGTGATAGCTGTGCCCGACACACAGAGCTCCGAGAACCTGTGCGCGCGCGGCAGATTCGTCCGCGACGATCTGTTCGGCGCGAAACAGCAGGGCCAGCAACGGCGCGGGATCCTTGCCCGGGGTCACCCACGGCCACCCGCCACCCGAACGCAGCAGCGAGCCGGCCAGCTTTCCGATGGTCGCGGTCTTCTCGTTGCGGATGGCCATGGCGAGTTCCGTTTCGACCGTGTCGAGTACGGTCTGGCCACGGCCCGAGCGTGACAACGCCTCGAGATAGGACACGGTGAGGCCGTCCCGCTCTGCGTCGTCCTGATCGGCTGCGGGCAACAGGTCGTAGGCCACCAGTGCCTGATGCCACCAGTTTGCCGCCGACTCGGAGTTCCATCGCTCGGCGGCAGCGGTGGCCGCCGCAATGCATGCCGCAACCGCATCGCGGGCCTCCACCAGAGGCAGAGCGGCCATGAGATGTTGTGCGCGCCTTCCCAACACGTCCGGACCTGATGCGCCTTCGAGCACTTCGCCGACTTTGGCGTGCGCCCGTTTACGACGCAGCGTCGGCATCTGAGCGAGTACTTCCTCGCGAAGCAGTCCGTGGGCGAACGCATAACCGTCGGTGCCCGGTGCCGCGGCGATGATGCGGGCGTCGGCAGCCTCGTCGAGATGGTCGGCGAGGGAGTCGATGTCGAGGCGGGTGGTGGCCGAGAGCAGCGCCACGTCGATCGCGTCCCCGATGACTGCGGCCATCCGGAGCACTTGCAACACAGCAGGATCGAGGCCGGCCAGCCTCAAACCGAGCACGGAGCGAACTGCCTGGGGCAGTTCGCCGGCGTCGCGTTCGTCCTTGGACAGGCGTGCGTATTCGGAGACGAACAGCGGATTGCCGCCGGTGCGCCTGATCAGGCGGGAGACCTCGGTGTCGGACAGCGCTTCGTCGGCGATCTCATTGGCCAGTGTCGCGGCATCGTCATCGGCCAGTGCCGACACGACGATCTGCCGATTGCCACCTCCGCGGGCGACCGCACTGAGAAGCCGGCCGAGGGCGGTCCCGTGTTCTCCCTCGCGCAGAGTGATGATGAAGCCCACCGGGTGCCCGTGCACAGCGGTCGCCATGGAGGCGAGCGCGCCCACCGACATCGCGTCGGCCCACTGGGCGTCATCGATCACCACCGCCAGAGGTGTTGTGGCCGAACTCTGTTCGATGACGCGCTGTACCCGGTCGTACGTGGTGAAGCGGGCAGTGTCGGCGTCCACGCCGTCCTGGGTGGTGAGGATCTCGGCGGGGTCACAGCCCAGTGCCTCCACGAGCTGGCGGGCGGGCCACCATGCCGGTGCGCCCTCCTCGGGATTGCGGGCCCACACAGCGCGACCGCCCAGGGCGTGCATCCGCTGGGCGGCCTCGTCGGCGAGCCGTGTCTTTCCGATGCCGGGTGGGCCGATCAGGATGAGCCAGCGGGTGTTCCCTGCGACCACCTCATCGAGCAGTCGGCTGATGTGGTCGATCTCGCGCGTGCGGCCCACGAGTTTGCCGTGCGAGGCGGCGGGCGAGGCCAGGGCCGGCTGGTCCGGGACCGCCTCGGGTTCGGGTGAACGGATCTCGCTGGCCCCGGACCAGCTCGGTTTACGGGGCCACGCCGCCAACTCCGGGTCGTGGCGCAGGATTGCGCCTTGCAACTCGCGCAGTTCGGCGCTCGGTTCGAGCCCGAGGTCGTCGTCGAGTCTGCGCGCGTGTTCGGTGAACACATCGAGGGCTTCGGCCGAGCGGCCCGCCCGGTGCAGTGCCATCATGTGCAGCCAGCAACTGCGATCGCGATAGGGCTGCTCGGTCTGCAGTGCCACCACATCCGCCAGTGCCTGAGGAACGCGCCCCAGCGCCAGGAGCGCGGTGATCCGGTTCTCCCGGCACCCGCTGCGGAGTTCTTCGAGTCCGGCCGCCTCGGTCTGAACCCAGCTCTCGTCACCGAAACCGTCGAGCAGCCGTCCGCGCCACATGCCGAGAGCACGATCGGACGTTTCGAGGGCCGGCCCCCAGTCCTCGCGGTCGGAGGCCTGGCGGGCCGAATTGGCGAGGTCCAGGAACTCGTCGATGTCGAGTTCGGAATCGTAGATCTCGAAGATGTACCCGTTCGACTGCCGCCGGATGGGTGAGGTGCCGACCGCGTCGTTACGCAGCGCCCGGCGCAGATTCGAGATGTAGGCCTGCAGGCTGGACGTGGCACTCGGGGGTGCGTCTTCTCCCCAGATCGCATCGGACAGCCGGTCGATGGAGACAACGGTGCCGCGATTGAGGAGCAACAGCGCCAGCACCATCCGCTGCTTGGGCGACCCGAGCTCCACGACCTGCGAGTGGTCGGCGCGACGGACCACAGACAGCGGTCCGAGCAACTGATACCGCATCGCCTGCCTTCCGATCCGGGCCGCTTCTTCTCAGCGTCACCCGAGTTGAGAGCTTAGGCGATCGGCCGCTTGGGCGCGGCGTTGCTGAGCAGGTTCGGACAAACGGGAGGCGAAGTTCTCAGAAACTGCTGCCGAGCAGCGGTTTGCTGGAGGTTGGAACCCGCCGGCGTCCAGAGCCGGCGGACCGTTTGGAGCCGACCACGCGGCATACCAGGTAGATGACAAACGAGATGGTGGTGACGAAGGCGGAGACCGGCAGCCCTGGCGCCAGCGACAAGACGATGCCGCCGACCGCGGCGATCTCGGCGAACAAGATGGACAACCCGAGTACCACCGTGGGGTTCGACGACACCCGCATGGCGGCTGCGGCCGGGGTGATCAGCAGCGACATCACCAGAAGGGCGCCGATGATCTGCACGCTCTGGGCCACAGCCGCGCCGAGCAGTACCGCGAACACCACCGAGAGCAGCCGCATCGGCACTCCACGGGCCTCGGCCACGCGGGGGTCGGTGCTGGCGAACAACAGCGGCCGATAGATGACAGCCATCGCCGCGACCACGACGACAGTGGTGATGACCACGGCCTCGGCGCCCTGGGTGCCCGCATTGATGGCCTGCCCGGCGAGCAGGTTGAACCCGGTTCCGATGCGTCCCGGGTTGAGCGCGATGAACAGCACCGCCAGTCCGAGACCGAAAGCCATCACGACGCCGATCACCGAATCACGTTCGCGCACACGGTTACCCAGCAAACCGAAGATGACGGCCGCGACGATCGCCCCGATCACGCCCCCGAGGTTGACGCTGAAACCGAACAGCAGAGCAGCAGCGGCTCCGGTGAACGACAACTCACTGGTGCCGTGGACGGCAAACGACATCTGACGGCTCACGACCATCGGGCCCAGGACGCCGCCGAGGATGCCGAGCAGCGCGGTCGCCACCAACGCCTGCTGGACGAAGTCGTAGGAGAGCAGATTCATCGTGGCGTCGAAGTCGAAGAAGTCCGACCACTGGGTCTTCATTCCTTCACCTCGACGTCGCGGGTGGAGAGGTGGTCGAGTTCGGCGGACACATGGTCACCGTGGCAGGCGGATTCGTCGGCGCCGACGACGATGAGCCGGCCCTGCACCTCCAGCACATCAACACGCGTCTGGTACAGCTCGCTGAGGGTTTCCGACGTCATCACCTGCGCCGGTGTCCCGATGCGGAACCGGCCGTCGACGAGGTAGACGACGCGATCGACGTACGGGAGGATCGGGTTGATCTCGTGGGTGACGAACAGGACAGCGGTTCCGTGGTCGCGGCGACGGCGGTCGATCAGCGCGGCCACCCGGCTCTGGTTGGCGGGGTCGAGACTGAGCAGCGGCTCGTCGCAGAGCAACACCGAAGGATCGCCCGACAGGGCCTGCGCAACCCGGAGCCGCTGTTGTTCGCCGCCGCTGAGCAGTCCCAACGGGGCGTCGGCGAACTCACGTGCGTCCACCTGGGCGATCGCATCGTCGACAAGAGCTTTGCGGCGCTTGCGGTTTCGCCACCCGATGCCCCACGCCTGTCCATCCACACCGAGGCCGACCAGATCTCTGCCACGTAGTGGCACACCCTCGTCGTGGGTCTGCTGCTGCGGGATGTACCCGATGGTGCTGTCGCCGGCCCGCAGGCTGCGGCCTTGCACCGCAACCGTTCCCGCGTTCAGCTGGTACTGGCCCAGCAGCGTCTTGAGCAGAGAGGTCTTGCCCGACCCATTGGGGCCGAGGATTGCGATGAACTCGCCGGGGGCCACGGTCAGGTCGAACTCGTCCCACAGCACCCGCTGCCCGAACATCAGGCGCGCGCCACTGATCGTGACGGCGGCACCGCTGTTGTCCAGAAGTGATGCCGGTTCGGGCTGGGTCATGAACTGCGCTAACTGCTTGGTGTCGGTCTGGTCGAACACGAGGTCGATCAGGGAGTCGTCGTATCGGACGCCAGGGCGGACGTCAGGGCCTCAACATTAGCCTTCTGCCATTCGATGTAGTCGGTGGTTCCGGCGGGCAGGGTCTCGGTGAAGTCGACCACCGGCACGCCCGAGCTGTTCGCGATGTCGAGAAGTGCCTTGGTGCCCTCGTCAACTGCCTGCGTGTTGTAGATCAGGGCGCGCACCTGGCGTCCCCGCAGCAGATCCTGGGTGGCCGCGATGTCGCGGGCCGACGGCGACTGCCCGGCCTCGACCGCGTCCTGCAGACCGGCGGGGGTGACATCTTTGAGACCGGCGTCGAGTAGCAGGTAGTAGGCGAGCGGTTCGGTCTGGGCCACCGGGGCATCGGGGTTCGCGGTCTTGATGGCGGCGACCTGGGCAGTCAATTCGTCGAGCCGATTGTTGAACTCGGTGACGTTGTCGCGGTAGGTCTGCGCGTTGGCGCTGTCTTTCTCCGACAGGGCCTCGGCCACCTTGTCGGCGACGAGCCCGGCGACCGCGAGATCGTAGAAGACGTGCTCATTGGCCTCACCCGCTCCGTGATCGTGGCCGGACTCCTCGGTGCCGCTTTCTTCGGTGCCGCTTTCCTCGTGGCCCGTTTCTTCATGCCCGGCTTTTTCGTGGCCCGGTTCTTCGTGCCCGCCCTCGGCGAGTTCGAAGGCGTTGATCACGACCGCGCCGGAACTTTTGGGCGCGTCCTCCATGTAGGTGTCGTAGTGCCCGCCGTTGAGGACCACCACACCCGCTTCGGAGACCTTTGCCGTGTCCTGTGCGTTCGGTTCGAACTCGTGCGGGTCTCCGGTGGGGGAGTTGTACAGCGACGTCACCTCGGCCTTGTCGCCGGCGACCGCAGCGGCGACCGAGCCCCAGACGTCGGTGGAAGCCACGATGGACACCTTGCCGTCGGCGGTGGTGCCCCCGTCGTCCGAGGAGCATCCGGCCGCCAGGGCGGCGGTGAGGGAGACGGCGGCGGCAACCGTCAGGGGTCGGGACCAGGTGCGCATCGGGAGGTGACCTTTCACGTCGAGACGATGGCCGCCTCATCAAGGCGGGGGCTCCATCGGATAGACGCTAATGATAACCGTTACCGACAGCGAAGCGAAATCAGCCTGGTGCCACGACGGCCGGCGTCACGAACCGTTCGATGACCGCGCGCTCCTCGGCGGCGTCGGTGCCGGGAGTTGTCAACAGAGACAGAACCATTCGTACGATGAACTGCGCTCGTAACGCGTCATCGGCGCTCGGGTCTGCGGAGCCGCCTGCGGGGTCGTCGGAGACAAACGCCGTGACGATCTTCTTGATCAGCTCGGACGACGATCCGAGTTCGGCCGCCACGCTTGCCGAGCCGGGGCGAAACCAGGAGTGCAACACCGGATCGGCGCGCACTGCCTCGACCGCGGCGATGATCGCGTCGGTGGTCCGCTGTGCCGGGTCGGCGACGTTGGTTGCACGCTCGGCGATCTGCCGTGACAGCGCACGGGCCTCGCGTTCGACGAAGGCCATCTGCAGTTCGGCGCGGGACGGGAAGTAGCGGTAGAGCGTGGCCCGCGAGCATCCGGCGGCGGCGGAGATCTGGTTCATGTTGACCGCGTCCACCCCGTGCTCGGCGAAGAGCTCGGCCGCTACGTCGAGTATGCGGCCGGCAGCGATGGCCGATCGGCTCTCGCCCAGCCAGGAGGCGGCCGTCACCGGTTGGTCCGCACGAGCAGTCTGGTCGGACGGCGTACGTAGTTGCCGTTGGCGTAGGTGATCGAATCGGCGTCGACCTCGAAGTCGGGGCAGCGCCTCAGCAGCTCTTCCAGAGTCACCCGGACCTGCATCCGTGCAGCCGCCGCGCCGAGGCAGTGGTGACCGCCTCGACTGAACGTGAGTATCTGACGGGGGCGCCGATGGATGTCGAGTTGGTCCGCGTCGTCACCGTAGACCCGCGGATCGCGATTGGCCGCGCCATAACAGAGCAAGACCTTGCGGCCCGCCGGAATGGTCACCGGCCCGGCATCCGTCTCGAACTCGGTGTCGACGGTGGTGGTCCGGGCCAGGCCCTGGACCGGTGAGGTGAGACGGAGGAACTCTTCGATCGCCCCGGTGATGAGCCCGGGATCGTCTGCCAGTTCGCGCCGTTGTCCATGGTGTTCGCCGAGTAGCGCGGTGGCGCCGCCCAACACTCCGGTGGTGGTGTCGTTACCCCCGGTGACCATGGTGAAGGCGAAGGCGAGGATCGACAGCAACCCCTCGGTGTTGCCGTCCTCGCCGACTCCCGCCCTCACCAGATGCGACACGGTGTCGTCGCCGGGATGTTCCTGCCGATAGGCGATCAGCGTGCTGAAATACCCCATCAGCTCCACGACCGCCGCCGACGCGGCCTCGCCCGCTCGTGCCAGATCTGAGCTGTCGGCGCCGACGATCGCCTCGGTCCAGCCGTCGAACGCGCGCCGGTCCGACTCCGGCACACCCAGGTAGTGCGCGACAACCATCGACGGCAGGGGTTTGTACAGGTCTGCGACCACGTCGCCTTCTCCGGCGTCGAGGAGAACGTCGAGCCGGTCGGTGACAAAACGCCGCACCGCGGGCTCGACGTCGGTGACCTGCTTCGGGGTGAACCCGCGGGCCACCAGCTTGCGGAAGTCGGTGTGCGCAGGCGGGTCCTGCATCACCATGGGTGGATTGTCGACGAGGCCGAGGCTCTCGAGTTCGCCATAGGTGACGGTGAGGCCTGCGGCGGAGGTGAAGGTGCGCCAGTCGTCGGCGGCGCGGCTGACGTCGGCGTGTCGGGTGAGCACCCAGAAGTCGCGGTCGGGACGGTCGGTACGGACGCGATGGACCGGGTCGTGGTCACGCAGCGCCGTGTACATCGCCCAGGGGTCACGCCATGTCTGCCCAGAGCGAAGAGTGAATTCGGCTGGATACGACACATTGGCCCGCATGTCTCAACAATGAGACACTTGGACCAATGTGTCAACCCGTTGTGGTGTCAGGCTCCCGAGGTGTGCGGCATGAGCGCACCCGGCGGGATGTGGCCGAACTTGCCGGCGTTGAAGTCGTCCATGGCCTCGATGAGTTCGGCACGGGAGTTCATCACGAACGGCCCGTACTGGAACACCGGCTCACGGATCGGTCGACCGCCGAGCAGCAGCACCTCGAATGCGGGACGGTTCGAGTCCTGTTGTTGCGCAGCCGAGATGGAGATCCGGTCACCGGGTCCGAGGACTGCGAGCTGACCCTGCTGGATGGGATTGCCCACGGGTCCCACGGTGCCGCGCCCGGACAGGACGTAGACGAGTGCGTTGAAGTCGCGGTTCCACGGCAGGTTCAGGGCCGCGCCGGGCTCGATGGTGGCGTGAGCCAACGTGATCGGTGTGTGGGTCGACCCCGGGCCGGTGTGACCGTCGATGTCGCCTGCGATGATCCGCACCAGCGAACCTCCGTCGGGCGAACTCAGCAGGGCGGCCTGGTTGCCCTCGATGGACTGGTAGGCCGGAGTGGCGAACTTCGCCTTCTTCGGCAGGTTCACCCACAGCTGCACCCCGTGGAACAGTCCACCACTCTCGACCAGTTCTGCGGGCGGTGTCTCGATGTGCAAGATGCCCGACCCGGCGGTCATCCATTGGGTGGCGCCGTCTTCGATCAGGCCGCCACCGCCATGGGAATCCTGGTGGGCGAACCGGCCGTCGATCATGTAGGTCACGGTTTCGAATCCGCGGTGCGGGTGCCAGCTGGTTCCACGCGGTTCGCCGGGTTCGTATTCGACCTCCCCCATCTGGTCCATGTGGACAAAGGGGTCGAGGTCGGTCTTGGAGACGCCTGCAAAGGCCCGGACGACAGGGAAGCCCTCACCCTCGTACCCACGCGGGCCGGTGGTCACCGACCTGACGGGCCGCTCGGTGTCCGTGGCGACGGGGCCTGCGATGCGGGGCAGGGTCAAGGTATCGGCTGTGACGGCGGGCATGACGTGCTCCTTGGTTGGAGGTGATTCGTAGAGCCAGTGTAACCGGACCGCGGTCCGGTTAATTCCGTGACCGCGGTCGCTGGTCCGTGCCCCCTGAGCCACACCATTAGTGTGGACTCATGGGCACCACCATGGGCCAGGTCGAGGCACCCGACGGCACGCGCATCAGCTATCGGGTCGCCGGGCGGGCCGCCGACGCAGACAGCCCGGCACTGCTGCTCATCCACGGTTGGGCACAGTCATCCACCTGCTGGGGCGATCACCTACTCGAGCTCCTCGGGCGCGAGCATCGGGTCGTCGCGATGGATCTGCGCGGGCATGGCGAGTCCGGCGTACCCCCGGGTGCGACGACCGCCGAGAACTTCGGACCGGCGCACTTTGCAGGTGATGTCGCTGCAGTGCTCGCCGCCGAGGTCGGGCCCGGCCAGCCGGTGTTCCTGCTCGGCTGGTCGTACGGCGGGCTGGTCGTGTGCGACCACCTCGCGACCCTGGGGCGAGCGTCGGACACCGTTGCAGGTGTAGTCCTGGTGGGGGCGACCACCTCGATGGGGCGGGGTAAGCCCGGTGGCCGGATCGGGCCTGCGATGCGCGCCGCATTGCCCGATGCGTTGTCCGACGATCCGAAGGTGGCGGTGGCGGCGCTGTCCGACTTCGTCGCCGCCGTGACACCGCTCGGCGACGGTTCCACCATCCAGCGGTTCCTCGGCACATCGCTGGCCACGGCGCCCGCGGTGCGCAGCGCATTGTTCGGCCGCGGCGCCGACCACGACGATGTCCTCGCGGCTCTCGATGTGCCCGCTCTGGTCATTCACGGCACTGCCGATGCGGTGGCCGACATCTCGTGTGCCGAACACGCCACGTCGCTCATACCGGCAGCCACCGCGGAGTTCTGGGAAGGCGGCGGTCACGCACCGTTCGTCGACGACCCCGACACATTCGCGCGTCAGGTGGAGGGCTTCGTGGCGGAGTCCATCCGGTCTTACGACCCGGCCAGGGGAGCCCGGTCGTGAGCCCGGCCGGCGGTCCCGCGGTTCCGCGGCGGGTGGCGCTGATCTCGGTGCACACGTCCCCGCTGGCCCAACCCGGGGTCGGAGACGCCGGCGGGATGAACGTCTACGTGTGGCAGACCGCCAAACGTCTGGCGCAGCGTGGTGTCGAGGTCGAGATCTTCACGCGCGCAACATCATCGGCCGATGAGCCCGTGGTGGAGGCGGCCCCGGGGGTGACCGTGCGGAACGTGGTGGCCGGTCCGTTCGAGGGGCTGGACAAGCGGGACCTGCCCACACAGTTGTGTGCGTTCACGGCGGGTGTCCTGCGGGCCGAGGCGGGACGGCCGGTGGGCTACTACGACCTCGTCCACTCGCACTATTGGTTGTCCGGACAGGTCGGCTGGCTGGCCCGCGACCGATGGGCAGTACCTCTCGTGCACACCGCGCACACTCTCGCCGCGGTCAAGAACGCCTCGCTCGCCGAGGGCGACACCCCCGAACCGCCGATGCGGCAGGTGGGTGAGCAGCAGGTCGTCGATGAGGCCGACCGCCTGATCGTCAACACCGAAACCGAAGCGCAGCAATTGATCTCGATCCATCACGCGGACCCGTCGCGGATCGACGTGGTCACCCCCGGCGCTGATCTCGAGTGTTACACGCCGGGGCCTCGGATCGACGCCAGGCTCGACCTCGGACTGGACCCCGACGAGGTGGTCGTGACGTTCGTCGGCCGGATCCAGCCACTCAAGGCTCCGGACGTGTTGCTCCGGGCCGCGGCGCCGCTGATCCGTCGCGGACTCTCGAACGGACTAAAACTCCGGGTACTGGTGGCCGGCGGGCCGTCCGGCTCCGGGTTGGAACGTCCCACGTCGCTGATCGAGCTCAGTCGTGACCTGGGCATCGAGTCGTCCGTCACGTTCATCCCGCCGCAGTCGCCCGAGTCGCTGGCCAAGGTGTACCGCGCGTCGAATGTGGTTGCGGTGCCCAGTTATTCGGAGAGCTTCGGATTGGTCGCCATCGAGGCGCAGGCGGCCGGGATACCCGTGCTCGCCGCGGATGTGGGCGGGCTGGGGGTGGCCGTCGACAACGGCGTCAGTGGTGTCCTGGTGGACGGGCACGGAATCGACCGCTGGACCGGGGAACTCGACCGTCTGCTGGGGGACGAAGCCGCCCTCGCGGCAATGGGAGAGGCCGCGCACCGGCACGCCCAGAACTTCTCGTGGGATCACACCGCGGATCAACTGCTGGACAGTTACGGCAGGGCCATCGAGAGTTTCCGGCGAAATCGCGTGCAGGTATCGAATGCGCCCGATCCGGGTACAACCCAGTCGCTGGGCAACCTCTCAGAAGAAACCACTCCGCAGGCAGTCGTGGCCGAACCCGAAGCCCGACCTCTGGCCCGGATGGCACGCCGGTTCGCCGGACGAAGAAATGGGGCACGAACATGACATCACAGATCACCTCAGAGCTCGGTTCGACGATCGACCAATTCCTCACCCAGCGCGAGATGACCTTCAGCCGTAAGGATTCCGGCGGCAAGGACGCCGACTACTTCGTGGTGGAGCTACCGGGTGAGAAGAAGCTCAAGACCACGGTGCTGCTGACCGTGGCCCCACACGGATTGCGGATCGAGGCGTTTGTCTGCCGCAAACCCGACGAGAACCACGAGGGTGTCTACCGCTGGATGCTCAAACGCAACCGACGGCTCTACGGCGTGGCGTACACGCTCGACAACTCGGGCGACATCTACCTGGTCGGCAGGCATTCGGCGGAGTCGATCACCGACGCCGAACTGGACCGGTTGCTCGGGCAGGTCCTCGAAGCGGCCGACGGCGACTTCAACGTGCTCCTGGAGATCGGGTTCATCACCTCGATCCGGCGCGAATGGGCATGGCGGGTCTCGCGCGGTGAGTCGCTGAACAACCTCAAGGCATTCGAGCACCTCATCGACAGTGACGGTTCGGATGGGGCACCGGGTCGATCGGTGCCGTCGCACAACGGCGACGGCGGTGCGCCGCGGTCGCACGGTGAGCGCGCCCGCGGCGAAGGCGGTGCGCACCTCTCCGGGGGCGATGGGACGCCCTCTGCCGGTGGCACGCCGATCGCAGGCGTGGAGAAGGGTCGCGAAGAGGGCGACAACGGTCGGCCGCAGGCATTCGACGCGGCCACCCCGTCGTCGGACGTCGGTCTGGACGACTAACTGTCCGATTCGGCAGACCCTGACAACCGGCATTGCTACTGTTGTTGACTGATCGTCAACAACAACGCCGGAGGCCGAAGAATCATGAGTTTCAAGAGTCCCTTTCCCCCTGTGGAGATCTCCGAGGATTCGATCTACGAGACGTTGTTCGGGTCGATCAGCGAG
>NZ_JNYV01000005.1 GCF_000717275.1 Kitasatospora arboriphila | reverse complement strand
GCATTACCCGCACATGGTCGACCGGATGCGTGAAGAAGCACACGTCGGCCATGCCAGCGAAAAAGCCGAAGAGAAGAAGCGCGATCCTCTGACAGTCGGTGGCACCGAGTCATCCACCGAACCCAACTCGTTCTGACGGTGGGATACAACATCAGCCAAAGCTCGGAAGAAGCAAGACCACTCGGCACCTCGGTGCTGATCACGGTCACCGGTCACGACAAGCCAGGCGTTACGTCGGTGTTGTTCGGAGCCCTGTCCACCCGCAACGTCAGCGTGTTGGACGTCGAGCAGGTGGTGATCCGCGGTCGCCTCACCCTCGGTGTGCTGGTGAGCTGCATCGGCGACAGTGAAGAGTTGCAAGAGGTCATCGAGCAGGCCATGGATTCCCTCGGAATCGATGTGACCGTCGAGGTGGGAGCGGTCAACGGCGAGCGCAGGCTGTCCACCCACGCTGTGGTGATCCTCGGCAGTCCGGTCAGCGCCAAGGGGTTCAGCGCACTAGCCGGCGAGCTCGCCCGCCAGGGCGGCAACATCGACTCCATTCGCGGAATCGCGGACTATCCGGTCACCGGACTCGAACTACTCATCAGCGTCGACAAGGACAGCGTCGCCGCCGATGCCGCGTTGCGTCAGGGACTTGCCGCCGTGGCCAGCAAGTACGGCATCGATGTGGCCGTCGAGCGAGGCGGTCTGGCCCGGCGGGCCAAGCGCCTCATCGTGTTCGACGTCGACTCCACCCTGATCCAAGGTGAGGTCATCGAAATGCTCGCGGCCCGGGCAGGCCGCGAACAAGAGGTCGCCGCAGTGACCGAGGCTGCCATGCGAGGCGAGCTCGACTTCGCGGAGTCTCTCCACCAGCGCGTTGCCGCACTTGCCGGTCTCGACGTATCGGTGCTCGACGAAGTGGCGATGGAGCTGCAGCTCACTCCCGGTGCCCGGACAACCATCCGCACCCTCCACCGTATGGGTTACCACTGTGGCGTGGTGTCGGGTGGCTTCCGGCAGGTCATCGAACCGCTGGCCCATGAACTCGAGCTCGACTTCGTCAAGGCGAACACGCTGGAGATCTCCGAGGGCAAGCTCACCGGCCGGGTGAAAGGTGAGATCGTCGACCGGGCCGGGAAGGCGAAGGCCTTGCGTGCGTTTGCCGACAGCGTCGGTGTGCCGATGGAGCAGACCATCGCGGTCGGGGACGGGGCCAACGACATCGACATGCTGACAGTCGCCGGCCTCGGAATTGCCTTCAATGCCAAACCGGCGCTGCAGGAAGTTGCCGACGCCGCGCTGTCGCACCCGTTCCTGGACGCCGTCCTCTTCATCCTCGGTGTCACACGCGACGAGATCGAGGCTGCGGACGCCGTCGACGGTGTTTTGCGCCGGGTGCCGCTGAACTGATGGTCGCGCCCGACGCCGACAACACTTTTGTGCAGCGGTACCGGCGCCTGACCGAATACGTCGGTGGCGGTTCGGATCCGGTCGATCCGGGTCGGGTGCTGGCGATGCCGATGGTGCTGCACATCCCCAAGACCGATCCTCCGCCCAGGACCGAGCTACTCAACGCTGCGGCTTCCGCGGTCGCGGTACTCTGCCTCGATCCGCGCTCGGGCGGCGACGGCCCGTGGTCGGAACCGATGGACGCGTGGTGCGACGCGCGGATCCGTAAGATCGCGCGCCGCGCACGTGGATCGCATTGGACTGCAGCACAAGAAGTCCCGGGGGTAACCGCACGATGCGGTTCGGCCGAGGCCCGGGCCATCGTCCCCGGACCGGTCGGCGACATCGATCGGCGGATCGGACGCCTCCAGATCGGGGGTACCGACGTGCCCGGCGACGATGCCGACGTGGGCACCGGACCGGTGCTGTGGGTCAATCCGACTCTCGAGATGACGGTCGGGAAGCTCGCCGCACAGGTCGGTCACGCTGCGATGCTGGTCGTCCGGTTGATGTCCTCGGAGGACGCCGCGCGATGGTGGTCCGATGGATGCCCAGTGCGGGTGCGCACCGCGTCGCCGACCGACTGGACCCGGTTGATCGAAGCCGACCTCACCGGTCATGCGGTTGCGGTGCGTGATGCCGGCTTCACCGAGATCGCGCCGGGCTCGGTGACCGTGATCGCCGAAATAGGGCAGGACGGCCTGGGCTCTCGGTGATCCTGGTCGACTTCCGCTGCGCTCCGTCTCCGCCGATTAGTCTGGCGCCATGACCGAGCTCCCCGACTGGGCCGCCCAACTGCAACTGGAACCGCATCCCGAAGGCGGGTTCTACCGGCAGACCTGGGTGAGCGATCTGACCATCCCGAAAGATGCTCTGCCGCAGGGGTATCCGGCTGAGCGAGCGGCCGGGACGGCAATTTTGTTCCTGCTGTTGCCGGGGCAGCAATCCGCGTGGCACACCGTGCGCAGTGCTGAGATCTGGCTGTATCACCGCGGGGCGCCGGTGGCCCTCGGTCTCGGTGGTGACGGACCTGAGCCCGCCGGTGAACGAACCGTGCTGGTCGGCGCCGACATCATCGCCGGTCATCGCCCGCAGTACATCGTCGCGCCTGGCGAATGGCAGCGCGCGCAGCCGCATGGAGACGAACCGTCGCTGGTCAGTTGTATTGTCGTGCCCGGCTTCGACTTTGCCGACTTCACCATGTACTGACCTCGAGGACAGCAAACCCGGTCGCCAAAGTGCCGAACGTGTTCGGCCCGCCTGCGCCGCCTTCGTGTCCCGGTGCGGCACGATAGGGGGGTGCGTGAAACGGATCCGGACCTGCTGATCGACTTCGAGGATGTCGCCCTGCGACGCTCCGGCAACACCTTGGTGGGGCCGATCACCTGGAAGGTGGAACTGGACGAACGGTGGGTGATCCTCGGTCCCAACGGGGCCGGAAAGACCTCGCTGATGCGCATGGCCGCCGCCCAGACCCATCCGAGCAGTGGAAGCGCTTTCTTGCTGGGTGAGCAGGTCGGTCGCACCGAGATGAGGGAGCTCACCACTCGTATCGGCGTCACGTCAGCGTTGCTCGGCGAACGCATCCCCGATGACGAAAGGGTGAGTGACCTCGTCATCTCCGCCGGCTACTCGGTGCTCGGCCGATGGAAAGAGGAGTACGACGAGGTCGACCGCGAACAGGCCCTGGAAACCCTCGAATCGATGGGTGCCGAACACCTCGCCGACCGCACCTTCGGCACGTTGTCCGAGGGCGAGCGCAAACGGGTTCTGGTCGCGCGTGCCCTGATGATCAATCCCGAGCTGCTCCTTCTCGATGAACCGGCCGCGGGGCTCGACCTGGGCGGGCGCGAAGAATTGGTTGCGCGACTCGAGGTCCTCGCGGCCGATCCCGACGCCCCTGCGATCGTTCTGGTGACACATCACGTGGAAGAGATCCCGAACGGGTTCACACACGCGATGCTCCTGAAGGAGGGTGCGGTGGTCGCCCAAGGCCTGATCGAGGATGTGGTCACGTCGGAGAACCTCTCGAGTGCCTTCAGCCAGTCAATCGTGCTGACCAACACCGGCGGTCGTTTCTTCGCTCGGCGGGCACGTCGCGCGGGTGGCCATCGGCGGCGTGCCGAATGACGTTCGGAGAGGTCTCTGATCCCGAGTCCGTCCCTCTGCGCGACGCGGCAACGGTGGTTCTCGTCCGCGGCGGAGTGGATGGGCGGCCCATCGAGGTCTTCCTGATGCGGCGGGTCAAGCAGATGGCGTTTGCCGGCGGGATGACCGTGTTCCCGGGTGGCGGCGTGGACCGCCGCGACGCCGAGGCTGATCTCGCATGGATCGGGCCCGACGAGCACTGGTGGGCGGAGCGATTCAACACCGATGCCGCCACAGCACAGGCTTTGGTATGCGCGGCCGTTCGTGAGCTGTTCGAGGAATGCGGTGTGCTGCTCGCCGCACGCCCGGATGGCACGTTCCCCGACACCTCTGCCCTCACCGCCGAGCGGGCAGCTCTCGTCGACAAATCGTTGTCGTTCGCCCAGTTTCTCCGTGAGCACGACCTGTCGTTGCGCGCGGACCTGTTGCGTCCGCTCGCGCACTGGATCACGCCGATCGGGGAGAGCCGTCGCTACGACACCAGGTTCTTCCTTGCTGCTCTGCCCGAAGGCCAACAGGCAGACGGTGAGACCACCGAGGCCGCGGAGACAGCGTGGGCGACGCCTCGGGCGGCGCTCGAGGCCTGGGACGACGGAAAACACTTCCTCTTGCCGCCCACCTGGACCCAACTCAAGGAGATCAGCTCCTACAGCAGTCTTGCCGACCTGCTCGTGGCCGAACGCGACATCAAAACGATCCTCCCTGAGGTCGTGTCGACCGGCGAGCGGATGCGTGTCCGGTTTGACGGGGAATCCGACTACCGCCGCTACCGCACGGACCTGGCCTGAATCGACCGTCGTCGAGCGGGCCGAACCGCCGTCGACCGGGCCGAAACCGCCGTCGACCGTGCCGAAACCGCCGTCGAACGTGCCGAAACCGCCGTCGACCGGGCCGAAACCGCCGTCGACCGTGCCGAATACGCAGAATCGTCCTCTGTGAGCAGCAGGTTCGTCGCTGATCGCTCGCGGTAAGAGGCTGGTGGCCGGCGGTTTGGGCCCACTCGACGAGAGTTTGCGCCCAGTCGACGGGAGTTTGGGCCCAGTCGACGGGAGTTTGGGCCCGGTGGACGGGAGTTTGGGCCCGGTGGACGGGAGTTTGGGCCCGGTGGACGGGAGTTTGGGCCCGGTGGACGGGAGTTTGGGCCCGGTCGGCGGAGTTACTCGGGCTCGGGCGGCGGTGCGGCACCCTCACGCTCGTCGCGGTCGGCCCATTCGAGGAGTGTGTCCAGCCGGTAGGCGTGGTCGTCGATCGCCGAATGCAGGTCACCAAGTTCGGCGAACCGCGCCGGAACCGTCGCGATCGTGAATTCCTTCGGTTCCACATCGTCGATCTCGTCCCAGCGGATCGGGGTCGACACCGTTCCCTCCGGGTTGCCCCGAACCGAGTAGGCGCTCGCGATCGTGTGGTCGCGGGTGTTCTGGTTGTAGTCGACGAACACCGCGGCGGGGTCGCGGTCCTTGCGCCACCAGGTGGTGGTCACGTCGTCAGGGGCGCGGCGTTCCACCTCCCGGGCAAACGCGTGCGCCGCGCGGCGGACGTCGGCGAAACCCCACTCGGGCTCGATCCGAACGTAGATGTGCAGGCCCGAGCCGCCGGATGTCTTCGGATAGCCCGTCATGCCCAACTCATCGAGTACCTCATGGGCGACGTGTGCACTGCGGCGCACCCGGTCGAACGGGCAGTCGGGCATCGGGTCGAGGTCGATGCGCCATTCGTCGGGCTTCTCGGTGTCGAAACGACGCGAGTTCCACGGGTGGAACTCGACGGTCGACATCTGGACCGCCCAGATGACACTGCCCAATTCGGTGACGCAGACCTCGTCGGCCGTCCGGCCGAATCGGGGGAAGTAGATGTTCACCGTCTCGAGCCAGGGAGGTGCTCCGGACGGAATGCGCTTCTGATGCACCTTCTGTCCGGCAACACCCTTCGGATACCGGTGCAACATGCAAGGCCTGTCGAGCAGGGCGCGAACGATTCCGTCACCGACGGCGAGGTAGTAATTGACCAGATCCAGCTTGGTCTCGCCCCGGGCAGGGAAGTACACCCGCTCAGGACTCGATACGCGCACGACGCGGTCGCCCACGGAAATCTCGATCGGCTCGCCGTGCGAGCTAGCTGCCATCCCCCGACAGTAGGGGATGGACCGGACACCCGGTAGCCTCCGATACATGCCTGAGTTCGTCACATTGCAGACGTCCGACGAGTTCCCCGGGGTCGGCACGATTCTTCTCAACCGCCCCCCGATGAATGCTCTGAGCCGGCAGGTGCAGAGTGAATTGGCCGACGCCGCCCGCGAAGCCACCCGCCGTGACGACATCAAATCGGTTGTTGTCTATGGCGGACCGAAAGTGCTTGCCGCAGGGGCCGACATCAAAGAGATGAACGACATGACCTACGCCGAGATGCGTAAGGTCGCCGGCCAGTTGCAGGACGGTCTGAGTTCCATCGCCGCCATCCCCAAGCCGACCGTTGCGGCCATCACGGGGTACGCCCTCGGCGGCGGGCTGGAAGTTGCGCTCGGTGCCGATCGCCGGATCGCCGGAGACAATGCGAAGCTCGGCGTTCCTGAGATCCTTCTCGGCGTCATCCCGGGTGGTGGGGGCACCCAGCGCTTGGCACGGCTGATCGGGCCCGCCAAGGCCAAGGACATGGTGTTCACGGGCCGGTTCGTCGGCGCCGCCGAGGCCCTGCAGATGGGGCTCGTCGACGAGGTCGTCGCTCCGGACGAGGTCTACAACGCGGCGCTTCGGTGGGCGTCGAAGTTCTCGGGCGCGGCCAGCGTGGCGCTTGCCGCGGCCAAGGCGGCCATCGACCAGGGTCTCGACGTCGACCTGCGCACCGGCCTGAAGATCGAGGAGCATCTGTTCGCCGCGTTGTTCTCCACCGACGACCGGGCGATCGGCATGGCGTCGTTTGTCGAGAACGGCCCCGGCAAGGCAGAGTTCACGGGCAAATGAGTATCGATCCGAAAGCAGTTGTGGAACCAATGACTTCGCCTACCAGTGATCCCGCTCCCAACCCGCATGCCACCGCGGACGAGGTCGAGGCCGCACTTGCAGACACCAAGCTCGCGCAGGTTCTCTACCACGACTGGGAAGCCGAGACCTACGACGACAAGTGGTCGATCAGCTACGACGAGCGCTGCATCGACTACGCCAGGGGTCGCTTCGACGCCGTTGCGGCCGACGAGCCGTTGCCGTACGGGCACGCGCTCGAATTGGGTTGTGGCACGGGATTTTTCCTGCTCAATCTCATGCAGGGTGGGATCGCGACAAAGGGTTCGGTGACCGATCTGTCGCCGGGCATGGTGAAGGTGGCGTTGCGCAACGCGGCGAACCTTGGCCTCGACGTCGATGGCCGGGTCGCCGACGCGGAGACGATTCCCTACGACGACAACACCTTCGACCTCGTGGTGGGTCATGCGGTGCTCCATCACATCCCGGACGTCGAGAAGTCGCTGCGCGAGGTGCTGCGAGTACTCAAACCCGGGGGACGGTTCATCTTCGCCGGCGAACCGTCGACCATCGGTGACTTCTACGCACGGTGGCTCTCGCGTGCCACGTGGGCAGCCACGACGAAGGTCACCAAACTGGGGCCGCTGCAAGGCTGGCGCCGACCGCAGGCCGAACTCGACGAGTCGTCGCGCGCTGCTGCGCTCGAGGCGGTTGTCGACATCCACACCTTTGATCCCAGCGACCTGGAGCGGATGTCCACATCTGCCGGAGCTGTGAACGTGAAGACCGCAACCGAAGAGTTTGCCGCCGCCATGCTGGGCTGGCCGGTTCGGACCTTCGAGGCCGCCGTTCCGCCGGAAAAGCTGGGCTGGGGCTGGGCGCGGTTCGCGTTCGGCGGCTGGAAGCGGCTCACCTGGGTGGACGAGAACATCTTGCGAAAAGTGGTGCCGCCCAGGTTCTTCTACAACGTGATCATCACCGGCACGAAGCCGGAGTAAATCCGGGCTCTCCTGTGTCGGGAAAGGATGCAGGCGCTCACGCGACAGCTCGGTCCGTGTAGTCGATCAGCAGGTGGCCACGATCTGGGCCATGGCTTCTTTCTCGGCCTCTGTGACCCACAGGCTGTAACGCGCCTTGACGTCGATCTGCCGGGACACGTAGGTGCAACGGTAGGACTTGTTGGGTGGAAGCCAGGTGGCCGCGTCGCCTGCGCCCTTGCTCTGGTTGGTCGGCCCGTCGGTGGCCTGCAGATTGGCCGGGTCGTTCGCGAAGTCTGTCCGTTTGGCGCGGTCCCATTGCGCCGCTCCCTTCTGCCAGGCGTCGGACAGCGCCACCACGTGGTCGATTTGCACTGCGGGAGAGGTTTTCTCACCTCGGACGAAGTCGATGCGACGGCCGGTGTAGGGGTCGTCCAGGACGCCGGTGAGGATGACACATTCGCGGGTACCGGGCTTGGTCGTGACAACCGTCAGGTCGCGACGCAGGATGTCGTTGCGGGTGTCACATCCGTTGTGGCCCTGCGCGACGTTCACGTCGTCGGTCCAGGCCTGCCCGAACTGTTCGCGGCTGTAGCCGGTTTTGGGCGCTCGGCCCTTGACCGTCAGCGAGTCGAGCTGAGCAAGCGCGGGGCTCTGGGCCGTCGGCGCGTCAGGTTGGGCAGGGCGGGCCGCGGTCTGACTCCCGGGCGGGGCGGGCGCGTCCTCGATCTGACAGGAGGCGACTGCCAGCACGCTCAACAACGTGAGCGCCAGGTGGCGGCCCTGTTCGGGTCGGTTCACGTTCTCCTCGGTTTCGGCACGGATACTGTTATACCCGTGGGCTACGACTTCTCGACCGACGATGTGGCGTTCCTCCGATCCGAAACCGGACGCGAGGCACTGCGGTTGGCGGATTCGCTTGCTCTGCAGCCGCATTCATTGATGAGTGATATCGGACGCCTGGCCGCCGCCTATCCCGGACGACAGGCGGCGCTGGTGGAGACGGTCACCTGCCGCCGTCGGGCGGCCGGGAAACTGCGTGACCCGGATCGCTGGCTGCTGACCTCCGACGCGCTGCAACAGGCCACCGCCTACCCGGTCGCCGATCACCGGGCAGCTGAACTGGCTGCCCGGTATCCCGGTGCCACCGTCCACGACGTCACCTGTTCGGTGGGCGCCGATCTCGCGTCGCTCGCGCGCGCCGACGGGTTGGGTGGCGTGATCGGCAGCGACATCGACGAGATCAGATTGGCGATGGCGGCGCACAACGTACCCCAGGCCGCATTGGCCCGCGCTGATGCGCTCACGCCGACAAGTGCTGCCGACGTCTATGTGGCCGACCCCGCCCGCCGCAGCGGGGGTCGCCGGAGCTTCCGGATCGAGGACACCGCGCCGCCGCTCCTGGAACTGCTGACCGTCTACGCCGGCCGGTCACTGGTGGTCAAGTGCGCGCCCGGGCTCGACTACCGACTCTTGCGCGATCGTTACGGATTCGCCGGCGAAGTACAGATCATCTCGCTGAACGGCGCCGTGCGCGAAGCGTGCCTGTGGAACGCCCCCCGCCCTGGCGTCAAGCGCCGGGCCACCGTGATCCGTACGGACGGCTCAGGTTTCGAGATCACCGACGCTGCCGACGACGATGCAGGGGTCGATGACGCAGGGGACTGGATCATGGATCCGGACGGCGCCGTCATCCGGGCCGGTCTGGTTCGCCACTTCGCCAAAGCCCACCGGCTGTGGCAACTCGACCCCCAGATCGCCTATCTCAGCGGCGATCATCTGCCGACGGGTGAACGCGGATGGCGGGTGATGGAACAGTTCAACTTCTCGGAGAAGCAACTCAAGCGACGTCTGAGCGAGTTGGGCTGTGGCACCCTGGAAATCCTGGTTCGCGGTGTCGACATCGACCCCGACCGGCTGCGTAAAAGACTGAAGCTCAAGGGTTCTGCGGCACACGCTGTGGTGATCACCAGGATCGGGCGGCGCGGGGTGATGTTCATCTGCGAAGCCGGGGTGCGGCAACACTGATCACCGCCGCGATTGGTGCGGTCTAGTTGTCTTTTGGTGCGTCGTAGAAGTAGACCTCACCGAGGTTGGTTGCTGTCGCGACCTGGCCCGTGTTCGACACGGCCACACCCGTGGTGAAGCCGACGGACCCGGGGATCGCAAACTTCCGCACCGTGGCACCGTCGGCGGAATCGACCTCCATCAATGTCAGTTCGTCCGCGTTGTTCTCGCGCACCACTGTCCAGGCGGTTCCGGAGGTGGTGAGTGCCGACAGCCCCACCGATTGCACATCGGTGCGTTGCCATACTCGTTCGGCCTTGTCGCCCAGATCTCGGTAGGCGCGCACCGGTGCGTTGAGCAGTCCGGTCGGGATGATCAGGCCGTCGGGTGAGACGGTCATGGTCCCGAAACCGTAGTTGTCCACGAAGTAGTCCCATTTGGGCGTTCCGGTGAGGGCGTCGAGAGCGTAGATGCTGCCGAGGCGGTTGAACACGTAGAGCGTGCGGCCGTCTGCCGACAACGTCGGCGTCCCGATGACGCCGCCGGGGATCTCCGCTTTCCACGACTCGCGGATCGAGCGGGTGCCGTTCTCCTCGGAGTAGTCGTAGCCGCGGACCCCGGATGCGATGACACCCTCGGGCCAGTAGTTCAGATAGAAGCGCTCGCGATCGGAATCGACTGCGGGAGGCGCCTGCACGGGGCAACGGGGACCACCCGAGACGCAGTCGCCGAGGCCGTACAGCGGCTGTGCCGGGTCGGCATCAGGACGCAACGCAATACCCGGTGCGGCAAGTTTGCCGGTCTGCGAGTCGAACAGCAGGATCTGGCCGAGGTGGCTCACCATCAGCACCAGCCCCGGCGCCGCGAACTTTGCCGAGAGCGGCACGCCGACGACGCCGAAACGCCACCGGAAATCACCTGCTCCGTTGAGCCCGTAGAACATGCCGGCGTCACCGATGTAGATGTTCTCGTACTGATCGAACAGCATCGAATTGAGTTCGATGCCCGGCCCGTAGTACTTGCAGAAGTTCTTCCGTCCGGCCCGCTGGTCGAAGAGGAATGTGTTGCAGCCCCCGGGGGTGGCGGCCGTGACGCCTACGTTGGATCGACCGGAGATCGTGAGGGGTGAGGAGATGGGCCCACCGACCGGCCGCGACCACGAGAGTTCGAGTTCGCCGGTCTTGGGGTACACGAAGTTCGAGTTGTGGGCGTTGCCTCCATAGCTGGACCAGCCTGCGCTGGCCACCGAACGCACGTCGTCGACACCGTCAGAGCACGAACAGAGCAGAACGGCCAGCAACATCACCAGGGCCGCGGCAGCTCGTGCGGTGGTCCGGCGCCCCATCGTGCTCCTCTTCGTTGCTTCGGCAGATCGGGCCTGAGCCTATCGCGAGTGACCCGCAGGATCGGGTATCGGCGTCCATTAGTGTTCGTATCCATGACGAGCATGTGGAACGCACCGCTGCATCGCCGGTGGCGTGCTGGAATGCGGCGGGAACCGGACCAGGCCCGTTTCTTCACCCGGGAATCGCTGCGGTGGGTGCTGGAACATCGGGCGTACACACCCTGGTACCTGGTGCGGTATGTGCGGCTCCTCCGGTTCAAACTCGCCAACCCACACGTGATCCTGCGCGGGATGGTGTTCCTCGGCAAGAACGTGGAGATCCACGCGACCCCTGAACTGTCCCGGCTCGAGATCGGCCGGTGGGTACACATCGGAGACGGGAACTCGATCAGGTGCCACGAGGGTTCGCTGCGCATCGGCGACAAGGTCGTCTTCGGTGAGAACAACGTCGTCAACACCTACCTGGACATCGAGATCGGCGCATCGACGCTGGTCGCGGACTGGTGTTACATCTGCGACTTCGACCACCGGATGGACGACATCACCGTTGCCATCAAAGACCAGGGGATCGTCAAGGGACCCGTGCGGATCGGCCCGGACACCTGGATCGCCGCCAAGGTGTCGGTGCTCCGCAACACCGTGGTCGGCAGGGGTTGTGTGCTCGGATCTCACGCGGTGGTCAAGGGGACGATCCCGGACTACTCCATCGCGGTCGGTGCGCCTGCGCGAGTGGTGAAGAACCGCATGGACGACTGGGCGAGCAATGCTGCCGAGCGAGCCGAACTGGAGCGTGCTCTCGCCGACATCGAACGCAAGAAGGCTGCCGCCCAAGGGGATTGAGACCCAGGCGGTTCAAGCCAGGGGGGATCGAATCGGCACGCCGGATGGCCCTCACGTCGACGGATCAGATCGGCCCAGCCGGGTCCCGCTCCGGCAATGGCCTGTCGACGATGGTCGGCCGCCCCAGTGGGCGCCGAGGGCGCCGTGTGGCCTTCTCATAGACAGCCACCGTGCGCGCCGCCACCTGGTTCCAGGCGAATCCCTGTGACACCCGGACGCGCGCGGCGATGGCGCGCTGTTGAGCGGCCGCGGGGTCGGAGAGAGCGGCGCGGATCGCAGCCGTGAGGCCACTGACGTCGGCCGGGGCGAAACTGAGCCCGGTGACCCGGTCGGTGACGGCCTCGCCGAGACCGCCGGCGGTCGAGGTGACCAGCGGGGCGCCGGTGGCGGCAGCCTCCAGGGCGACGATCCCGAACGGTTCGTATCTGCTGGGAAGCACCATCACGTCGCAGTCCTTCATCAGTTCGGCCAGTCCCGCCTTGTCGACGGCACCGACGAAACGGACCGCCCGCGACACCTTGTGGTCGCGGGCGACCTCCCGCAGCCACGACAACTGCGTGCCGTCACCGGCGACCGTCAGCACCGCTCCGCGGTGGGTGCGCCGAATGCGTGCAAGGGCCGCGATGGCGTCCTGGACACCTTTCTCGTATTCCAGGCGCCCCGCGAACAACAGGCGCGGGGGGCCGTCGTGCGCGACGCGGCGCGCGAATGGCCACGCATCGATGTCGATGCCGTTGTGGATGGTGTGGATCTCGGCCAATTCTGGGCCGAACAACCGATGCACCTCGTCCCGCATCGACGCCGAACAGGTGATCACGGCGTCGGATTCGGCAGCCAGCCACCATTCCACCGAGTGGACCTGCTTGTTCACCCGTCCGCTGACCCATCCGCTGTGCCGGCCCGCCTCGGTGGCGTGGAAGGTACTCACCAACGGCACGTCGAAGTGTTCGGCCAGAGCTATCGCCGGATGAGCGACGAGCCAGTCGTGGGCGTGCACGACGTCGGGCACCCATATGCCCTCGCCGGCAACGTCTTTCGGATTCCCGAGCCCGAGACCGGCGCGGATGAGCGTGTGGCCGAGAGCCAGGACCCACGCCATCATGTCCTCACCGAACACAAAATGCGGGGGATCTTCGGCCGCAGCGATCACGCGAACCCCGTCGCACACCGTGTCGGTACCCGGGTGTGTGAGTCCGTCGCTGCCCGTGGGTTGTCGCGACAACACCACCACGTCGTGTCCCGCTCGGGCGAGCTCGGTTGCCAGGTGGTGGACGTGCCTTCCGAGGCCGCCGACCACCACCGGGGGATACTCCCAGGAGACGACCAGGATTCTCATGTGATCGCGTCGGCCGGCAATCGGCGGGCGTCGAGTCCGGGGAATACGTTGTCGGCGAGACTCCAACGCGCCGAGAGGGTTTCGGCCCACTGTTCGCGGCCCCGGTCGGCGGCGTCGCAGATCTCCCTGGCAGCGTGCGCGTGGGTGTACAGGCGCCGGCGCGCATAGTCGGCTGCGGTGTCCTTCGACACCATGAAGGGCCAGTCGGACGACAGCATCATCAGCGTCTCGCGCAGAATCTGATCACTGACCCGGTCACGTCCGGGGCCTTGATCGTCCATGCGTTTGTCGACGGTCGCCAGAGCCGCGGTGACGACCTCGGCGTTGATCCGGACCAGATCGTCGACCTGCGGCCCGTTCCACACCCGCCAGTCTTTGCCTGAGCCCCAGGAAGTCTCGGGAAGGTCGACTGGATCGCCGACGAAGCCCCCGACTTTGGCGCTCTGCAGGCTGCCCACACGGACACCGGCGCGCGGGAGTGCACGCAACACGGCATCGAGCCACTGGGGGCCTTCATGCCACCAGTGGCCGAACAGCTCGGTGTCGAAGGCGGCGACAACCAGTGCCGGCCTTCCGATCCGATCGGTCTCGGCGATCAACCGGGCTCGGACGTTGGTGACGAAGTCGTCGACGTGACGCTGCACAACTGCGTGGGTGCGCTCTGGTTCGTACGGCTTCTTGTCGCCGGCGGCGACGGAGCGGCCGGTCACCCGCGAGGCCTTGAGCCCGAATCTGTGGTCGTAACTGTGGAAGTCGCGGTAGGCGCTGTGTCCGGGATACCCCGATCGCGGTGACCACACCCGGTACGACACCGGCAGATCCCGGCCGAACGCGATCACATCGCTCCCGCTGACCGGGCGTCCGAGTGCCGTATCCCCGTGCAATGCAGGGCCGTCGACCATGAAGTGCTCGACGCCGGCTTCGTCGTAATCCTCTTCCATGCCGGGTGCGTAAGCGCACTCGGGTGCCCAGATCCCGCGCGGACGTACGCCGAAGCGTTGGCCCGCATCTGCCAGTCCCTCCCGGAGGGAGAACGCCCGGAGGCGCGGATCGAGCAGGGGGCCGAAGTGATGTGCCAGCGGGCCGCCGAGCAACTCGACGGTTCCCGCGTCCACCAACGACCGGATGAGCGGGGAACCGCCGTGGCGCCAATGTCTTTCGAAGTCGTCGAGAGCTTTTGCCGCACTGCGGTATTCGCGGGCACCGAGGTTGTTGATGTCGGAGGGCCGGCCGTCTGGGCTGTCGGCGACCGCGGCCTCACCCGCCCGCAGCTGCCAATCCGCGAGCCATTGATACATCGAATCCAGGCAATGCGGATCATCGAGCTGCGCCGCCAGCACCGGCGTCATCCCGAGACTCAGTTGGTCTGTGTATCCATCTGCTGCGAGTCCCCGCAGGACTGCGAACACACGTTGATAGGAGCCGGCCCACGATTGGTACAGCCACTCCTCGCCGACGGGCCATCGGCCGTGATTGGCGAGCCAGGGGAGATGCGAGTGCAGGACCAGGGCGAACATGCCGGGGACGGCGTCCGCGACCCCGTCGTCGCGAAGACCGGCTTCGGTCACGGCTTCACCGCGACGAACAGCAGGTCGAGGCTGTTGTCGAGATCGGTTCCGGAGATGTCGAAGTCGGCGGTGCTCACCCCCGCCACGTCTGCGGTCAAGTCGCTGGGCCAGGCCTGACCGGACAGTGCCCGGTCTATCTGGGCGTCGATGAACGAGCCACCCCATCTGGTGTCGAGTTCGCGGAGTCCCCGGCCATGACGGACGCCCAATTGCTCGATGACGGAGAAGCCCGCTGCGGCGAGCAGTTCGTGGAGTTCGGCGGGATCGAGTTCCCGGGTGTGGAACGGGTTGAGTGGGGTGTCGCGGCCAGGGGAGAAGGTGATCCGGTTCGGCGTGGACATGAGCAACTCACCACCGGGTCGGAGCACCCTCAGGCACTCGGCCACGAACGCGGGCTGATCCCACAGGTGTTCGATCACCTGGAAGTTGACGACGCTGTCCATCGAGGCGTCTGCGAGGGGTAGGTCGATGAGGTTCGCCTGGTGGATGGTGAGGTGCGGGTAGCGCGCCCGGGTGTGCTCGACGGCGGACTGGTCGTAGTCGACGCACGTCACCGATCGGGCAACGGCGGAGAGCAGGTCGGCGCCATATCCCTCGCCTGAGCCGGCTTCCAGGACATCGCGTCCGCGACAACGGTCGGCGATGAACTCATAGGCGACCTCGTGGCGGCGGAACCAGTAGTTCTCCTCGGGAATTCCGGGAACCGTCCGCTCCCCGGTGAGCGATAAACCCTGCTCGGGGGCTGTTGCGCCGTCCTCCGCGCCGATCGGGGCAGGCGATCCGACGGCGTTGTTGGATCCATGCGTGGGGCTGACCATCCAGCAGAGCCTAGTGGGCCGTGTGTGGAGCCGGAGGCGGACCTCGCGGTGACCCTCGTGATGCGGGGTTCGGCAAGGCAGTGTGACCGACTTCATTCCCGTGCAATCGGGTGTTCGACCTGCCCGAAGTGCGCGCTAAGGTGGTAAAGAAACAGGAGTACTTACCGACGGGTAAGTTGTCCAGAACCCTACGCAGGAGGTCGACGAAGACCCATGACAAACATTGTCGTTCTGATCAAGCAGGTCCCTGACACCTACTCCGAGCGCAAGCTCAGCGACGGTGATTACACCCTCGATCGCGAAGCCGCCGACGCCGTACTCGACGAGATCAACGAGAAGGCCGTCGAAGAGGCTCTGAAGATCAAAGAAGCGGACGGCGGTGAAGTCACCGTGCTGACGGTCGGACCGGATCGCGCGACCGACGCCATCCGTAAGGCCCTGTCGATGGGGGCCGACAAGGCCATCCACGTCAAGGATGACCAGATGCACGGCAGCGACGCCATCCAGACCGCATGGGTCATCGCCCGTGCGCTGGGCACCGTAGAGGGCGTCGAACTCGTCATCGCGGGCAACGAGGCCACCGACGGTCGCGTCGGCGCGGTGCCGGCCATCATCGCCGAGTACCTCGAGCTCCCGCACCTCACGCACATGCGCAAGCTCACCATCGAGGGCGACAAGATCACCGGCGAGCGTGAGACGGACGAGGGCATCTTCCATCTCGAGTCCACCCTGCCCGCCATCGTCAGCGTCGGAGAGAAGATCAACGAGCCTCGCTTCCCGTCCTTCAAGGGCATCATGGCGGCGAAAAAGAAAGAGGTTCAGGTTCTTTCGCTTGCCGACATCGGCGTCGAAGCCGAAGAGGTCGGACTGGCGAATGCCGGATCGACGGTCACCAGCGCGACCCCCAAGCCGCCGAAGAGCGCGGGCGAAAAGGTCGTCGATGAGGGTGACGGCGGCACGAAGGTCGCCGAGTTCCTGGTCGGTCAGAAGATCATCTGATCCCCGCCGATCACATCCCCCGACATCGACCACACCGCAAGGAGTTAACAAATGGCTGAAGTACTCGTCCTCGCCGAGTTGGACGCGGAAGGTGCCCTGAAGAAGGTCACTTCCGAACTCATCACCGCTGCCCGCGCACTGGGCACCCCGTCTGTTGTCGTCGCTGCCAAGCCCGGAACAACCGACGCCATCGCCGACGAGCTCAAGGAGTTCGGCGCCGAGAAGATCTACGTCGCCGAGTCCGACGACGTCGACGGCTACCTGATCACGCCGAAGGTCGACATCCTCGGCACCCTGGTGGAGCAGGTCTCCCCGGCCGGTGTCCTCGTCACCGCCAACTTCGACGGCAAAGAGATCGCCGGCCGCCTTGCCGCACGGCTCGGTTCAGGCGTCCACGCAGACGTGGTCGAGGTCAGAGAAGGCGGAGTGGGCGTCTACTCCATCTTCGGCGGCGCCTTCTCCGCCGAGGCACAGGCCGGCGGAGACGTCCCGGTGTACTCGGTGCGTCCCGGCGCGGTCGAGGCAGCCCCGCAGGCCGGCGCAGGCGAGCGCGTCGACGTCGAGGTGCCCGAGGTTCCCGAGAACGCGGTCAAGATCACCAAGGTCGAGCCGAACGTCGGCGGTGACCGTCCGGAACTGACCGAGGCCACCATCGTCGTGTCCGGTGGACGCGGCGTCGGCAGTGCCGAGAAGTTCTCTGTCGTCGAGGAACTCGCCGATTCACTCGGTGCCGCTGTCGGTGCCTCGCGTGCGGCGGTCGACTCCGGTTACTACCCAGGCCAGTTCCAGGTCGGCCAGACCGGTAAGACCGTGTCGCCGCAACTGTATGTCGCTCTGGGTATCTCAGGCGCCATCCAGCACCGTGCGGGTATGCAGACCTCCAAGACCATCGTGGCGGTCAACAAGGACGAAGAGGCTCCCATCTTCGAGATCGCCGACTACGGCATCGTCGGTGACCTCTTCAACGTGGCACCGCAGCTCACCGAAGCGGTCAAGAAGCGCAAGTAACACCGCTCGCAGCTGAACCACAGATGACCCCCTGGCACCTTGCCGGGGGGTCATCTGCTGTTCATGCACGTTGCACCGACACGACACGCCGCCGATTCCGACCGGTCCGACGCGCTCGATACACCTGTGCCCATGAGGACACCCGCAGTCATCAGCACGACCGCACTCGTCTCCGGGCGCGACTACAGCCTGTATCTGAGTACCGACCCTTCCGACATCGACGTCATCGCCCGTCTGCGTTTCCAGGTCTTCGCGAACGAGCCGGGTTTCGGCGGCGCGATGGCCGGAGTCACCGACGGACGCGATTGCGACCCGTTCGACGAGTTCTGTGACCACCTCATGGTGCGCCACAACCTGACCGGCGCCGTGGTCGGCTGTTATCGCCTCCTGCCGCCGCCGGGTGCCATCGCTGCCAAAGGCCCTTACACGGCTACGGAATTCGACGTCCACGAATTGGATTCGATTGCGCCACAAACGGTCGAGATGGGCCGGGCGTGTGTTGCCCTCGAACACCGGTCCGGATCGGTCCTGGCTCTCATGTGGGCGGGCATCCTGAGATATCTGGATCTCAGTGGCTACCGGTACCTGATGGGTGCGACCTCGGTGCCGATCTGCAAGGACAGTGACCGCGACCGGCCCGGCGCTCAGGTCCGCGGTATCCGGGACTTCGTGCGCGACCGGCACCGTGGTCCCTGGGAGGTGTACCCGTACAGGCCGGTGGTGCTCGGCGGCCTGCGGCTCGACGACATCGCACCGCCCGAACGTCTGGCATTCCCACCCCTGCTCAGTGGATATCTGAGGATGGGGGCCTGGGTGTGCGGAGAACCGGCCTACGACCCCGATTTCGGGGTGGCCGACTTCTTCACGGTGATCGATCGCGAACGCGCGAATACCAGGTACCTGGACCGGCTCCGCCAGGCCGCCGAGCGGGTACCCAGATGACAGACGGCCCGATGGTGACGAGCGCGCCCGCTCGGCACAGCTGGTTTCCGGCAAGTGCCTGTGACAGCAGTTGCCTGGCCACCTCGGCCTGCGAAGCGGGGCGGGTACGCAGGAGCTGGCGCGTCATCGTACTGATGGCCACAGTGGCGGTCGCGGTCACCCTAGGGGTCCTGGTGCCTCTGCTGCCACGGTCGGCGCGTGCCGGGTACGTGCGGTGGATGGCTGTCCTGTTGCTGGCTTCGATCGGCATCCGGGTACGCGTCCGGCACAGCGACTTGTCGGCGGGAGATCCGCGGGCCGTGGGCGCGGGCCTGATCGTCGCCAACCACATCTCGTTCCTGGACATCCTCGCGATCGCCACCGTCAGCCCTGCCCGCTTCGTGGCCAAGGCAGAACTGACCCGATGGCCGGTGATCGGAACGCTCACCCGTCGCCTGGGTGTGATCCCGATCCGCCGTGAGTCGTTGCGCGACCTCCCGTCCGTCATCTCGGACGCCGTCGACGGACTCCGAGCGGGGGACAAGGTCGGGTTGTTCCCCGAGGGGACGACGCGATGCGGTCGCGGCGGTGGTCGTTTCCGTCCCGCGATCTTCCAGGCCGCGGTCGAAACGGGGGTTCCGGTCCAGCCTTTGGTGGTGAGTTTTCACACACCGGACGGCGCGATCAGCCCGGTCGCGGCCTTCATCGGAACCGACAACATCGCCGACACGATGGGCCGGGTCCTGCGGGCCAAGGGTCTGACCGTGCACGTGCGTCTCTGCGAACCCCAATGGCCGGGATCGGACCGACGTGAGCTCGCCGACCGCTGCGAGCGGATCGTGTTCGGAGAACCGTCCTTGATCGGCCTCTCGTCGGGCATCGCCACCGCGATGGTGAGCTGACCACCCGGACGGTCCCGGTGTCGGGGCGCTGTCCAGACGCCGGCGGAATAGAACCTGCTCTGCGAGCGGTTATCCTGGATTGGTTATGTATTCCTCCGACCGGGCCCCGATCTACCTCGATCACGCAGCGGCAACCTCGATGGTGCCTGCAGCAATCGTGGCGATGAGTCAGATCCTGGGCACTGCGGGCAACGCTTCGTCGCTGCACGCGTCAGGACGGCGCGCCCGCCGGCACCTGGAGGAATCGAGGGAATCCATCGCGGCCTCGCTGGGTGCACGACCGTCTGAGGTGATTTTCACCGGGGGCGGAACCGAAAGCGACAATCTCGCGGTCAAGGGCATCTTCTGGGCGCGGAACAAGCCGGGTTCGTCGGCCGCCGGCCGCCGCCGCATCATTGCGTCATCCATCGAACACCACGCCGTTCTCGACCCGGTGCTCTGGCTTGCCGACACTGCCGGAGCCGAGGTCACCTGGTTGCCCGTCGACCATCAGGGTCTTGTCGACCCCGCAGATCTGCGGGCCGCGCTCACCGCGCACGCAGAGGACACAGCATTGGTCAGTGTGATGTGGGCGAACAACGAGGTCGGCACCATCGAGCCGATCGCAGAGCTTGCCGCGATCTGCCGGGAGTACGGCGTTCCCATGCATTCCGATGCGGTGCAGGCGGCCGGACACCTTCCGCTCGATTTCGCCGCCAGCGGCCTCTCGGCGATGAGCGTCGCCGGACACAAGTTCGGTGGTCCCCACGGGATCGGCGCGCTGTTGTTGGGCCGCGACGTGGACTGCGTACCGCTGCTGCACGGTGGTGGGCACGAACGGGACGTGCGCTCGGGTACCCCCGACGTCGCTGCTGCCGTGGGAATGGCTGTAGCGCTTGAACATTCGGTGCGAGAGCTGCCGGTCACCGTCTCGGCAGTGACGAATCTGCGCGACCATCTGTTCGCGGTGCTGACCGAGAACACCGACGACTGTGTGGTCAACGGACCCACCGGCTCGGCACGGCTTCCGGGCAACGTGCACGTGTCGTTCCCAGGCTGCGAGGGTGATTCGCTGTTGATGTTGCTCGACGCCAACGGCATCGAGTGTTCCACCGGCTCTGCCTGCACCGCAGGCGTGGCCCAGGCATCTCATGTGCTGACCGCGATGGGCGTATCCACTGCGCGGGCCCGCAGTTCGCTGCGGTTCTCACTGGCGCCCTCGACAACCCGCGATGACATCGACGCCGTAGGCGCTGTCATCGGTGAAGTGGTCTCCCGCGCCCGCGCCGCCGGGATGGCCACGGCAATGGCAGGAGAGCGCTGATGCGAGTACTCGCAGCAATGAGTGGTGGTGTCGACTCGGCGGTGGCTGCCGCACGGGCGGTTGCCGCCGGACACGACGTGGTCGGGGTACACCTGGCCCTGTCCACTGCGCCGGGTGCGCTGCGGACCGGATCCCGAGGTTGCTGTTCGCGTGAGGATGCGTCTGATGCCCGGCGGGCCGCGGATGTTCTCGGAATCCCTTTCTACGTCTGGGATTTCGCCGACCGCTTCAAAGATGACGTCATCGACGAGTTCGTTGCGGCATATGCGGCCGGGCAGACCCCCAATCCCTGCCTGACATGCAACGAGAAGATCAAGTTCTCGGCTCTGGCCGAACGCGCCATCGCCCTGGGCTTCGACGCGGTTGCCACCGGCCACTACGCACGGCTCGAAGGCGGCCGGTTGCGTCGGGCGGTCGACCACGACAAAGACCAGTCGTACGTGCTGGCCGTGCTGACTCCGGAGCAGCTGTCGCGGGCGATGTTCCCGGTGGGCGACACACCCAAGGACCAGATCCGGGAAGAGGCCGCTGCTCGCGGCTTGTCCGTTGCCAACAAGCCCGATTCTCATGACATCTGCTTCATCCCCACCGGTGACACCCGGGCGTTTCTGGGTGCCACGATCGGTGTCCGGCCCGGCAAGGTCGTCGACGCCGACTCCGGTGCCGAACTGGCCCAGCACGAAGGCGTCCACGGGTTCACCATCGGACAGCGCAAGGGGCTCGGTATCGATGCACCGGCTGTCGACGGCAAACCGCGATACGTGACCGAGATCGATCCCGACTCCGGAACCGTGACGGTGGGTTCCTCCGAGCATCTCCAGGTGTGGACGATCATCGCCCGCAAGGCCATCTGGACGTCCGGACAGACTCCCGCCGAACCGTTCGAGTGCATGGTCCAGGTCCGGGCGCACGGCGGATTGGCGCCGGCGGTGGCCGAGGCCGTCGAGCTTGAGCCTTCAGACGGTGTCGACGGACAGGGCCCGGGTATTCGCATCACCCTGCGCAGTCCCCTCACCGGGGTGGCCCGCGGGCAGGCGGCGGTGCTGTACCAGCCGGATTCGGTGTCGGGTGACCTGGTCCTCGGCAGTGGACGAATCGCGGTCACCGGCTCGGTCCCGTCGGATCTCGTCAGCAGCGCCACCACGTGACCGTCCTGCCGGCAGGCACCGGAACCGGTGTCGGATCGATGCCGGGTACCGATCCGATCGAATCCGCGGGCATCAGCCTGGGCGAGTGCGAGCTGGCGTTTCTTCCCGAACTGCCGCAGCGCGGGCTCGGGGCCGACATGATCGGGCGGTCGGCTGCCCTGCTGGTGGACATGCCGATGGACACCGTGGCCTCCGGCTACCGCCTGTCGGCGCGCAAATCCGGATTGACCCGCCGCGCGCGTGACTTTCTGAACGCCGACCTCGACGCCTTCGAAGAGGCCTGGGAGCGGGCCGGGATGGCCGCGACCGACCGCTTCGTCAAGCTGCAGGCGTGCGGGCCGTTCACATTGGCCGCGTCGGTGGAACTGCGCAACGGTCACAAGATCCTGCACGATGTCGGGGCATGGTCGGATCTCGTGGATTCGATGGCCGAGGGCCTGCGAGTGCATGCCGACGAGGTCCGTCGCCGCACCGGAGCTCAGGTGATCGTCCAGATCGACGAGCCGATGATCGGGCGGGTGATCGAGGGCTCGGTGGAGCCGCTCACCCGTTTCGACACCATCAGGCCCGTACCCGTCGCTGTGCTCGCCGAGAAGTACGACGGCTTCATCGATGTCGTCGGCAGGCCGGTGGTGATGCACGACTGCTCGGCGAACATGTCGTGGGAGCTGTTGGAGCGCACCAGATTTGCTGCGGTCAGTGTGGATCTCGCCCAGATCCGTACGGCGGACCTCGACGGCATCGGTCAGCTGCTCGACGACGGTCGGGACGTCATCCTGGGCGCTGTGCCGACAGCTGCCCCCGCAACCGAACTCGCCGCAGAACAGGTGGCCGCGTCGTGCGCCGCTCTGACCGACCGAATCGGGCTCTCCCGGAAGGTCCTGGCGGAGCAGGTGGTGATCAGTCCCGCGTGCGGTTTGTCCGATGCCGATGCCGCCTGGGCGAAGACGGCGCTCTCGCTGTGCACCACGGCGGCGGCCGGTTTGCTCGCCGACCCGACCGCGGTATAGCGATCCGACCCCGGTCGATCGGGAACATTGGGAACATTCATAGCCTGTGCAGCCTCTGATGAGGTATGGACAACTTCGCCTGCCGCGCACGGATATGCGCGAGACCGACGCGGCTTCGGACCGCGATGCAGGGCGGCACTTTCATCTGGCCGCTCCCGTGCCATGGCCGTGACGATGCGGGCACCCAGCCCGCCGAGGACGGTGATGAGTCCGGCCCCGGCGCAGCAACCGAGCGATGACGTCAGGTCAGTTCGTCGGGGCGCTCGCCGGCGTCGAGCCGGGCGATCAGCTTCTTGGTCGCGACAGAGCGGTAGCTGGCGTCGAGTAGTTCGGCCACCTCCGTCCAGTCCGGCCGTGCCGACAGGTCGATCCCCATCCATCCGTACGGTCCCACGTACGCCGGATAGAAGAATCGCGAGTCTTGTTCCAGTGCAACGCGTTCGGTTTGCTCCACCTTGAACAGCAGCGATTGCTCGAACTGCGGTCCACCTTTGACCCCGCCGCCGTACATGCCGAACATCTTCCCGCCGCGGAACGTCGGGCGACCGTGTGCGATCTTCTCCGTCGCATCCGGGAACGCGAGTGCGATCGTGCGCAGTCGAATCAGAACCGGGTCGTCTTCGGAGTACATGATCGGGTGGGGCATGGCGACAGTCTAGAACCGGTGTCTGTTCGGGTGCCGGTGAAATGTTAGGTTGACCGGGCGTTGGTTTCCGTCGGTCAGTGACCGGCGGATCGTAAGAGGGAATCCGGTGAAGATCCGGAACTGCCCCGCAGCGGTTAGTGGAAACGAACGCGGTCACCAGCACTGGGTGTATGCCTGGGAAGCGACCGCCGGTAGGAGACACCGAAAGTACGGTGCCATGTCCACGAGTCCGAAGACCTGCCAACGCGACCGCGCCGCCGGCGTGGTCGCCCGTCGACTCCGAGGGACACGGTTGACGCGGTGATGGTGCGCTCGCGCGCGCCTTCATTCGCTGACGCATGCGTACGGGTCGACCGGCATCGGGTACAGCGGAAAGTGCGGCGATGCGCCCTCATTCGGTGACTGCGTTGGTGGTCGGGTTGTGTTTTGCGCTGGTCGCAGTGTCGGTGGTGGCACTCATGTTCGGTACCGTTCACGTTCCCTGGCGCGACACCACCTCGTTCCTCTGGGCCGAGTTGGTCGGAGGCGCAATACCCGCGGACGACGTGCCCAATTACCGGATAGTGGTCGATTCCAGAATGCCGCGACTGATCGTGGCAATGTTCGTCGGCGCCGGACTCAGTGCTGTGGGTCTGCTCGTACAGGCGATGGTGCGCAACGCATTGGCAGACCCGTATGTCCTCGGGATCTCCTCGGGCGCATCCGTCGGCGCAACCGCAGTTGTCCTGTTCGGCACTTTCGGCGCGCTGGGTATCTACGCGCTGAGTACCGCAGCGTTCCTGGGCGCCCTCGGTGCCACCGCCCTCGTCTATCTGATGGCGAGATCGGCAGCCGGATTGGTGCCTTTGCGGCTCGTGTTGACGGGAACCGCGCTCGGATACGGTTTCTCGGCGGTCACCACCGTGCTGATCTTCATGGCACCGCAAGGTGACGGTGCGCGCAGCGTGATGTTCTGGCTCCTGGGGAGCCTGTCGGGCGTCAGCTGGGGCGTGGTTCCACTGGTGGTGGTCGTCGCCGCGGTGGGAATGGTGTCCATCGCCCTGTGTGCGCGACGCCTGAACGCATTGTCGATGGGCGACGAGGTCAGTGCCGCACTGGGACTGAACGCGTCGCGATTCAGGATCCTCCTGTTTGTCATCGCGGCCGCGATGACGGGTTGTTTCGTGTCCGTGTGTGGCGCGGTCGGATTCGTCGGTCTGGTGGTCCCACACGTGGCGCGACTGCTCGTCGGCGCCGATCACCGGCGACTCATCATCGTGACGCCCTTGCTCGGCGCCGTCTTCCTCGTTTCTGCCGACCTGTTGTCGCGCACGGTGGTTCCGCCACAGGAGCTGCCACTGGGGGCGATCACCGCGGCAGTCGGGGTACCGGTGTTCGTGTTCTTGATGAGACGCCGTGATGCATCAATGGTGCAGATCTGATGCGCGTGCAGTTCGATCACGTGGACGTCGAGATCGGCGGCCGTCTGGTGGTGGGCGACATGAACCTGACCGTCGAGGCGGGTCAGTTCGTCGGGATCGTCGGGCCCAACGGCAGCGGCAAATCCACGACGCTGCGCTGTCTGTATCGGGCGTTGAAACCGTCCGACGGTCGTATCGTGGTGGGTGAGCGCGACATTCGTGCCATCAGCATGCGCGACAATGCCCGTCAAGTGGCCGCGTTGACACAGGACAACACCTTGCATTTCGACTTCACAGCGCGCGAGGTGGTCGTTACCGGGCGATTGCCACACAGCGGGATCGTCGCCCGCGACCGTGTCGCCGAAGACGAGGCCATCGGGGAGGCGATGGACAAGGCCGATGCCGGGGATCTGCGCTCGCGATTGTTCTCCTCTCTGTCCGGCGGCGAGAAGCAGCGCGTGCTGATCGCCCGTGCTCTGGCCCAGGAACCACAGGTGCTCGTGCTCGACGAACCGACCAATCATCTCGACGTGCAACATCAACACGGCGTGCTCGGCGCGGCAAAAGGGTTGGGCATCACGGTGATAGCGGCATTGCACGATCTCAATCTGGCCGCGCAGTACTGCGACCGTGTCCTCGTGCTCGTCGACGGAGCGGTGGTGTGTGCCGGAACCCCTCACGAGGTCTTCACCGAAACCGTGATCAACCGGTGGTTCTCGATCGGCTGCCACATCGTCGCCCATCCCCGCCTCGGCGTTCCCCAGATCATCTTCGACGGGTACAAACCTGTGCCGGATCACGCACACCACGAGGAGAGCTGAATGTACCGAAATCGCTGTGCCCTTGTGATGATCGCGATGGCGGTGGCAGTCAGCGCGTGTGGCGCCGACGTGGAGCAGAAGACCCCGTCCGGCGGGCCCACGGTGACGGTGACAAATTGCGGTGCGCCACTGACGGTCTCGGGGACGCCCACCCGGGTGGTGACCAATGACACCGGCATCACCGAGATGATGTTCTCGCTCGGATTGGCCGACCGGCTCGTCGGGTACACCACCTATCCCGGCAAAGAACGTGACGTGCAGACCTCGCCCTGGAAGGCGGATTTCGAATCGACTCCCGAACTCGGCGAGGCTTTCACCCGGGAGATCGTGCAGGCGGCCGACCCCGATTTCGTCTTCGCCGGGTGGAATTACGGCTTCCGGGAGTCGACCGGTCTGACACCGGACTGGATCAAACAGATCGGCGCCGTCCCGTACCAACTCACCGAGGCATGTCGTCAGCCCGGAACAACGCGCCGGGGGATCATGTCGCCGTTCGATGCGCTCTATGCCGATCTGGAGAACCTCGGTGACATCTTCGGGGTCCGCGAGCGTGCGGACAACCTGGTGGAGGAGTACCGGAACCTGGTGCGCGGGGTGAACGAGGCTGTGCCGCGAGACCGTGACCCGGCCCGGGTCTTCCTCTTCGACAGCGCCGCCCCCGAACCCTTCACCTCGGGCAGAACCGCTGCACCCCAACAGATCATCAGCGAGGCGGGTGGCCGCAACATCTTCGATGACCTGAACAACTCGTGGACCACCACCTCGTGGGAGGCTGCCGCCCAGCGTGATCCCGAGGTCATCATCATCGTCGATTACGGGGCGGGGCCGGCCGACTCCGTCGCCGCGAAAATCCGTCAGCTCGAATCGCACCCGTTGATGTCGGGCTCGACCGCGGTCCGAGAGGGCCGCATCATGGCGCTGCCCTACGCGGCCCTGGTGGAGGGCCCCAGGAACCCGCAGGCCGTGGTCACGGTGGGGGATTACCTGCGATCCATCGGCCGCTAGAGCCCCGCGGGGGCTCCACCGCACAAGTCCATACCGATGAATCGAACCCCGCGAGTCCGGTTTCGGTGTCAGCCCTCTGGACTATCTTCGAGGGGTGGCCAACAGTGCAGACATCAGTGAGCAGACGCCCGCGGAGCCGACTCCTTCTGCGGCCAGAGAGCAGTGGTCGCAGCTGGCCGAGGAGGTGCGTGACCACCAGTTCCGCTACTACGTGAAAGACGCTCCCGTCATCACCGACGGTGAGTTCGACACGTTGTTGCGCCGCCTGCAGGGCCTCGAAGACCAGTACCCGGAGTTGGCTGTCGCCGATTCGCCCACCAAGTTGGTCGGCGGCGGTTTCGCCACCGAGTTCAAGGCCGTCGACCATCTCGAGCGAATGATGTCGCTGGACAACGTGTTCGATGCCGACGAGATGCGCAGCTGGGTGTCCCGAGTCGAGGCTGACGCGGGCGCGGATCTGGAATACCTGTGTGAGCTGAAGATCGACGGCGTAGCCCTGGCCCTGGTCTACGAAAAAGGTGTCCTCGTTCGCGGCACCACACGCGGCGACGGACGCACCGGCGAGGACGTCACGCTCAACGCCAAGACCATCGACGACGTACCGCACCGGCTCACCCCCTCCGACGACTACCCGATACCCGATCTGCTCGAGGTGCGCGGCGAGGTGTTCTTCCGAGTAGCGGATTTCGAGGCGCTCAACGCGTCGCTCGTGGAGGCGGGCAAGGCACCGTTCGCCAACCCACGCAACTCTGCCGCCGGGTCCCTCCGGCAGAAGAACCCGCAGATCACCGCCAGACGACGACTGGGCATGATCTGTCACGGGCTCGGCCGGATCGATGGAACGCCGCCCAAGACACTCCATGACGCCTATCTGGCGCTGGGTGCCTGGGGACTGCCGGTCTCCGAGCACACCACCAAACTCGCCGGCGCCGACGCCATCCTGGAGAAGATCGCCTACTGGGGTGAACACCGCCACGACGTCGAACACGAGATCGACGGGATCGTCGTCAAGGTGGACGACATCTCGCTTCAACGTCGGCTGGGGTCCACCTCGCGCGCGCCGCGCTGGGCCATCGCGTACAAATACGCCCCCGAAGAGGCGACCACGAAACTGCTCGACATCAAGGTGGGTATCGGCCGCACCGGAAGGGTGACGCCGTTCGCTTTCATGGCGCCGGTCACGGTGGCTGGGTCGACGGTCTCGCGCGCCACCCTGCACAACGGCACAGAGGTGAAGCGCAAAGGGGTCCTCATCGGGGACACCATCACGATCCGCAAAGCCGGTGACGTCATTCCCGAAGTCCTGGGGCCGGTGGTCGACCTTCGTGATGGGACCGAACGTGAGTTCGTGATGCCGACCCACTGTCCGGAGTGCAAAACAGAGCTCCGGTTCGAGAAAACCGGCGACGCCGACATTCGCTGCCCCAACAGCGAGTCATGTCCTGCGCAGCTGCGCGAACGGTTGTTTTACCTCGCCGGGCGTGGGGCGTTCGACATCGAGGCGCTCGGTTACGAGGCCGCGAGTGCGCTCTATTCGTCCGGCGTGATGAAGGATGAGGGTGACCTTTTCGCTCTGACGGCAGACGATCTTGCTCGGGTCGACATGTTCAACAACCAGGGTGGTGGACTGTCTGCCAACGGAAATCGCTTACTCGCGAACCTCGACGCGGCGAAGAAGGTGCCGCTATGGCGGGTACTCGTCGCTTTGTCCATCAGGCATGTCGGACCCAGCGCGGCGCGAGCGCTCGCCACCGAGTTCGGGAGCCTCGAGGCGATCGAGGGAGCATCGGCCGAGCAACTAGCGGGTACCGAGGGAGTCGGTAACACGTTGGCGCAGAGCGTCGCTGATTGGTTCACGGTCGATTGGCATCGTGAGATCGTCCGGAAGTGGCGTGACGCGGGTGTGCAACTGGAGGACGAGCGCGACGCTTCCATCCCGCGCACGCTCGAAGGCCTGAGCATCGTGGTCACCGGCTCGCTGCAGGACTTCTCCCGCGACGGCGCCAAAGAGGCCATCCTGGTGCGCGGGGGCAAGGCGTCGGGATCGGTGTCGAAGAAGACAGCTTATGTTGTCGTCGGGGATTCGCCCGGTACCAAGGCGGACAAGGCCGAACAGCTCGGCGTACCCATTCTCGACGAAGACGGGTTCAAAACGCTTCTGGCAGAAGGGCCTCCGCCGGCGGAGACCGACGAATCACCCGCCGACGTGAACGAAGGTGACGCGCCGTAGGACTGATGACGCGGCCGACCGGGTCATGGTTGTCTGAGCACCGTCGTGACGATCTTCGCGAGGTAGCCGATCCTGGCGATCTCGGACGGACGGAAGTCCGGGCCACCCGGTCGACCGAGGAGCAACGCCTTGCCCGGTGACCCGATGGGCGCGGCGGCCAGCCGAGTGTCCATGTCGCGCCAGGACTGCGGCACCCACGGCGAGTCCGGATCCAGCTCGGCCTCGTGGTCGATCGGCAGCCAACTCGCATCGGTGAGCTGGGTTTCCGGGGCACCAGAGCTCCCGAAGAGCTGGATCGCCCCGTTGGCACCTGAGGTGATGATGGTGGCCCACGCAACCCGCAGAACCCGGGGCGCCGCTTCGACCAGGACCTGTAGCCGATCGCGGCCGGCGGCCGCGATCTCGTTGACCAACTCGAGTTCCCGGTGGGTCTCGAGGACGCCGGTGTACGGGCGGATCGAATCCACCCGCACACCATCAACCTTCTCTGCGGCAGTGATCAGGGTGTCGGGCAGCGAGCTGCGCGGAACCTCGACGACGATGTCATCGACTGCGTACCCTTCGCCGCGTTCGACAACGTCGAGCGACAGGATGTCGGCACCGATCGAACCCAGGGAGACGGCCAGGAGGCCCAAGGATCCGGGTCGGTCCTGGAGGTAGACGCGCAGCAGATAGGACACGGTCGACATTCTCCCACCGCTACGTCGGCCCTGCCGTGTGGCGCGCCCTCAGTGGCCGGCGCTCAGTGGTCTGGAGATCAGGCCGGAGGAGTGGTCCCGGGGAGCGCTTCGACGCCCACTGCCGTGCCGTACGCGCACACCTCGATACCGGTTCCACCGAACTCGGTGGTCTCGAACCGGAACGCCACCACGGCGTTCGCGCCGCGTTGCTGCGCCTCGGTCGCCAAGCGCTGCAGCGCTTCCTGGCGGCAATCGTGGAGTAGCTGTGTGACTCCCTTGAGTTCACCACCCGCCATCGCCTTGAAGCCGGCACCGAGGTTCGATCCAATGTTGCGTGACCGGACGGTCAGCCCGAAGCACTCACCGAAGGTGTAGGTGATCCGGTAGCCGGGGATGTCATTTGTTGTGACGATGATCATGAACGAGACGATACGTCGGCGACCCATCATCCGCCCGCCGGATATTCGCCTGATCACGACGCAGGCCCAGAGTTCGGGGCGGTTGCCGGTCGGGCTCGATAATGAGCGGATGGCAATCGACGATGCGCGCGATCATTCCGACGTGACCACGTCCGTGGCACGCCGGATCGAGCCTGATCGAGAACACGACTTCATCGCCTGGACCGACGCCGGAATCGCACTGGCCCGGACATTCCCGGGCTTCCTCGGCGGAGGGTGGTTGCGATCATCGAAGGTGCCCGGCGAGTACTACGTCATGTACCGGTTCGAGAACCACGCACAGGTCGACGATTGGGTGTCGTCGCCGGTGCGCAAGGCCTGGCTCTCCCGTGGGGAGGGAATCGCGGTGGAGTACGCCACCCATCGCCTGTCCGGCATCGAAGGATGGTTCGAGCCGCAGTCCACGCTGACACAGGCGGTACGCGTGATGGGCGCTCCGCCACCACGCTGGAAGCAGGCGATCACCATCTGGCTCGGCTTCTTTCCGCTCAGTCTGGCGATCAACATCGGCATCATCGCCCACCTGGGGGACACGCCGCTGGTGGTGAAGACGTTGATCGCCACATTGGTGAGCACACCGCTGATGGTGTACCTGCTGCTGCCGTGGATCACCGCGCGACTCAAACGCTGGTTGTAGGGCTCGCGGCACCTGAGGCGATCGGGGGACCGGCGCCGACTAGTCTGGACCGGGGTTCGGGCCGACATCATCGTGGGCCGCCCTCGAACAGAAAGGGTGCATCTCTCGTGTCTGCCATCTCGCGTGATGAGGTTGCGCATCTCGCCCGGTTGTCGCGGCTGGCGCTGACCGACGACGAACTCGACCACTACGCCGGTCAGCTCGATTCGATTCTGTCCCACGTCGCCAACATCTCGGAAGTCGCCGCGGCCGACATCCCCGGCACCGCACATCCGGCAGACATCGCCAACGTCTTACGGCCCGACACCATCGTGCCCAGTCTCACCACCGAGGAAGCCCTCTCGGGTGCACCTGCGGTCGAGCAGGGACGGTTCGCAGTGCCGCAGATCCTTGGAGAAGAACAGTGACCGCACCCACCCGCCAGTCCGGCGAGATCACCGGCTTGTCCGCCGCCCAACTGGCGGAGAAGATCCATGCCGGTGACCTGTCTGCCGTGGAGGTCACCAGCGCGCACCTCGACCGGATCGCCGAGGTGGACGGTGAGCTGAACGCCTTCCTGCACGTCAATTCCGACGAAGCACTGCAGGCGGCCGCGGCCGTCGACAAGTCCATTGCTGCGGGCGAGTCCCCGGCATCGCCGCTTGCCGGTGTCCCGCTGGCCCTCAAGGACGTGTTCACCACCACCGACGCGCCCACCACCTGTGGTTCGAAGATCCTCGAGGGCTGGGTACCTCCGTACGATTCCACCGTCACCTCACGGCTGCGCGCTGCGGGCATCCCGATCCTCGGCAAGACCAACATGGACGAGTTCGCGATGGGATCGTCCACCGAGAACTCGGCATACGGGGTCACGCGAAACCCTTGGGACACAACAAAGATCCCCGGCGGGTCGGGTGGCGGCAGCGCGGCGGCACTGGCGTCGTTCCAGGCGCCGCTCGCCATCGGCACCGACACCGGCGGTTCGGTCCGCCAGCCGGCGTCGGTCACCGGGACCGTGGGTGTGAAGCCGACGTACGGCACCGTCTCGCGGTACGGCCTGGTGGCATGTGCCTCGTCGCTCGATCAGGGCGGACCGTGCGCGCGCACCGTGCTGGACACCGCGCTCCTGCACCAGGTGATCGCCGGGCACGACCCGCGGGATTCGACGTCGATCGACCAGCCGGTCGGTGACATGGTCGCCGCCGCGAAAGCCGGCGCTTCGCAAGACCTTTCAGGTGTCAAGGTAGGCATCGTCGCCGAATTGCAGGGTGACGGTTACCAGACCGGCGTGCTGTCCTCGTTCAACGCGGCCGTGGAGTCATTGCGTGAGCGTGGTGCCGAAGTGGTCGAGGTGTCGTGCCCGCACTTCACCTACGCACTCGGTGCCTACTATCTGATCCTGCCGTCCGAGGTGTCCAGCAACCTCGCACGCTTTGATGCGATGCGGTATGGACTGCGGGTCGGCGACGACGGTAGCCACAGCGCCGAACAGGTGATGGCAATGACCCGCGCGGCCGGCTTCGGCCCAGAGGTCAAGCGCCGCATCATGATCGGAACCTACGCCCTCTCGTCGGGCTACTACGACGCGTACTACGGTCAGGCGCAGAAGGTTCGCACGCTCATCGCCCGCGACTTCGCCAAGGCGTACGAGACCGTGGACGTTCTGGTGTCGCCGACCACCCCGACCACCGCGTTCGCGATCGGAGAGAAGGTCGACGACCCGCTGGCGATGTACCTGTTCGATCTGTGCACCCTCCCGGTGAACCTGGCCGGCAACTGCGCCATGTCGGTGCCCTCGGGCCTGTCGGAAGACGACGGACTCCCGGTGGGACTGCAGATCATGGCGCCATCAATGGCCGACGAGAGGCTGTATCGCGTCGGCGCCGCCTACGAGGCGGCCCGGGGCCCGATCGTCTGACCCGATTTTGGTGGGTTCGGGCGAGGATTTCCCCAGGTGGGCCTCGCCCTTACCCACCATTTTCGGGGCAGAGCGGGAAGACTTGACCCTGCTCGGTCCCGTACTGATGACCGTGACCGGCAGGGAACGACAGTGCCCAGATCAGGTCCGCGCTGGCCTGGACGAACCCGGCCACCGGTAGCCACGGTGGTGTCGGCAAATCGTGGGTGATGCCGGACGCCAGCGCCGGCGGTTGCCAGATCAACCGCGGGGACCAGCGCACCACGGGATCCGATCCGTTCGCCAACACGGTGGTCGACGGCGCCGACAGTGACGCTGTGCCCGCCGGGGCGCCCGCGAGCACTGTGTGACACAACGCGCCGGACCGGTTGTCCTGTGCCCATTGCCGTGCCGCGTCGGCGCCGACCGCGCCCAGACTCTGGCCGTAGAGGTAGATGTGCGGGCGGCTGGGCGAGGCCGACCGGTTGACGGCATCGATGAGCGCGGCCGTGACCGCGATAGCGCTGTCGCGGGCCGGTGCGGAACTCGACAGAAAAGCCTGCCAAGACGGAATGTCGCTGTACTGCAGGGCAATAACTCCCACATCTCCGGCCATTCGCGACTCGATCCCGACCAGAGCGTCCGGGTCCACCCACCCCGATCCGGTGGGTACAGCGACCACCACCGCACTGCGGTGCATCCCACCCGCTGCCTGCCAGCGTTCCACCAGATTCTGCGCGCGGTCGGTGACGTCGCCGGTGTCGAGTTCCCCGTAGACCCGTAGCGATGTGGATTGGGCGCCGACAGCGGTGAACTTGTGCGCCACAGACTCGCCTGACCCCGCAGCACCGGCAGGTGACGGGGCGACCGAGAGCGCGATGGCGGCAGCCAGCGCCGCGCCGATCATGCGGATACGGGAAGGCAGGGCAACACCCACGGCCACCAACCCGGAGGGCGCGGCGGCCACGGCCACCCATCCGAGGTCGAGGGTCTCTGTGCCCAGAGCCCATCGCAGCTCGAGTTGCCACCAGATCATCTGTACGAACATCGCAACGATGACCAGGCCCCCGGCGACGGCAGTGGCCTTCCTCGCGCGGCCGGCCGGCCACGGGACGAAGCGGGACGCCAGCATGCCGATGAGGGCGCCGATGCCGGCGAACGCCGCGAGCAGCACGCCCTGGATCAGTGCTTCGCGGGGGAGCGAGCCGGGGGCCAAAGCGATTGCCGCGCCTGCTGTGGTGCCGGCCGTCACCAACGGGTGTGGCCATGTGCGTGCCTTCATGCCAGACCCACCAGAGATGCGAGCGACTCGCCACCGCGGACGAAGGTGGATGCAACGATCGTCGGAAAGGACTCCCGCGCGACCGGGACGCCCGAGTGCTGACGCCAGGTGTTGAAGCTCAACCCCACCCGGGCGAGATCGGCGGCCCAGTTGCATGCGGGATCGTCGCAGACCTCATGCATGCGCTCGGCGAGCATGGTGTCGAGTGCCACCCGAGCCCAACCGGCGAGCGGAACGCCGTTCTTGTCGGCGAGGCGCAGCAGGTCGTACCCGAAATCGTGTGTCTTGCACAGCGGTTCGAACCGGTCGGGCAACGGGATGGGCGATGAGCAGGCGCCTGCGGGATCGATCGGCATGCCATCGACCACCTCGGGCCGATAACCCATCTCTGCCTCGAATTCCACGGGCAGTACTGCGATCGCATCGGCGGGCCTCGGCCCTGTCAATGCCGCAATCGCCGCGCCGGCCGGGGTACGGATGTCAGCGGCCTCGGCGGGCGACATCCCCGTTGCGGATGTAGTTGCGGCGGCGGTTGCGGGCCACAGCCCCAAGGCCACCACGAAGCAGATCACCAAGCTGGACAGAAAGATTCGGTTGTGTACGGCTCGCATGAATTGAACGTAGAAATGGAGAGCACCCGTGCACATCGGTCGTCGGACGCGTTGTCCGGTGGCTACTACGAGGTGCACGCAGGGTGCGCGTGCTACCTGCGGGTCGGTGCAGATCTCACTCTCAGGTATGGGGTCGGACGAGGAATGTGTGGCTACTGTCGAACGAATGAAACTGTTGACTGCTGCCGCCGACTATGTGGTCGACGAAGCCAAGAAACTGCCGATCACCGCAGACCCGGTGGTCATCGGATTCTTGAGTCGCAAGGTCAACATCTTCTTCACGCTCGTCGCGCTCATCATGTACGCCATTGCGTGGCCGACCCTGGCGGTGACGCACGATGTGCAGCCAGCGCTGATGCCCGTCGTCGCGGCGTTCGCCGCCCTCCCGATCATGCTGGGTTGGGCCAATCCCACACTCGGCTGGGCGATCTCGGTGGTGTCCTCACAGGTCATCGGGTTGACCATCGATCGGCTCGACACGTGGAACTACTCCATCCAGGTGGTGCACTTCATCGAACTGGTGGTGCTCACGGTTCTCGCCTATCTCAAGGCGCCGCTACGTCTTCTGCCGGTGATCTGGCTGGTGTCGGCACTGGTGATGTTCTCGGTTGCACCGAGTGAGGCCGAGGTCGGCTGGGTGATCGGACTGGCCGTCGCCGGCATCATGTGCGTGCTGATCCGCATCATCGTGCGCTCCCGTGCCCAACTCGCCCAGCAGACCAAACTCAAGGACACCGAGAAGTCGAAGAATGCGGTGCTCTCGGAACGGACCCGCATCGCCCGCGACCTCCACGACGTTGTGGCTCACCGGATGTCGGTGGTGGTGGTGCAATCACAGACCGCGAAGTACCGGATCGAAGGTGTCGACGACGCGGCTGCGGCCGAGTTCGATGCCATCGCCAGCGTCGCGCGTGAGGCCCTCGACGAGGTACGCACCATGCTCGGTGTGCTTCGTCTCGAAGACGATTCGGCCGCCGATGCACTTGCGCGCAACCCGAACCCGGGGTTGGCGCAGATCGACGGACTGATCTCCGCGACGAGGGGCGCGGGGATCGACGTCACGTACTACCCGGCCGTCGGCGCGGACGAGGTGGGTGACGCGTGTGCATTGGTGGCGTACCGGATCGTGCAGGAATCGTTGGCGAACGCCACCCGGTACGCGGCGGGGTCGCAGGTGCGTGTCGATGTGACGGTCAAGGGAACCGAACTCGCGGTGACCATTGGCAACACCGCTCCTACGGAACAACCCATCGGGCTCGATTCTGAAGGAGGACTGGGTATTCCGGGGATGATCGAGCGGGCCAAGGCCGTCGGTGGTGTGCTGTCCGCAGCGCCGCAACCCGACGGTGGGTTTGTTGTGCAGGCACGCCTGCCGATTCGGGCGCCGGGTGTGGTCGATGATTCAGGACAGTCGGGTCTGCAGGCCGGGATGGTGGAAAAGTAGGCTGTCGACGTGTCGATCACGGTCTTCATTGCGGACGATCAAGCAATGGTTCGACAGGGCTTCGGTGCCCTGCTCGCCGCACAGTCCGACATCTCGGTGGTCGGGGACGCGCCGGACGGCAAGGCCGCGGTGACGGCGGTCCGCGAGCTCCACCCGGACGTGGTGCTGATGGATGTGCGCATGCCCGTCCTCGACGGCCTCGCAGCAGCTGAACAACTGCTCTCCGGACCGGCCAAGGTGTCCAGCAAAATCCTGATGCTCACCACCTTCGACATCGACGACTACGTCTATCAGGCCCTGCGGATCGGTGCCTCAGGCTTCATGCTCAAAGATGCGCCGGCCGAAGAGCTGGTGCGTGCGGTCCGCGTGGTGGCAGCCGGTGACGCACTGCTGGCACCGTCGGTGACCCGCCGGCTGATCGCCGAGGTGACCAGCAGACAACGCCCTCGCCGCGCCCCGTCGAGCGAACTCTCCGGGTTGACCCCTCGCGAACGCGAGGTGCTCGAGCAGGTGGCAGAGGGCAAGTCGAACGCGGAGATCGCCACCCATCTCTTTGTGGCCGAGCAGACGGTCAAGACCCATGTCAGCAACTTGCTCTCGAAGTTGCAGCTGCGCGACCGCGCGCAAGCGGTTGTCTATGCCTACGAAAACGGCGTGCGCTGAGCCGGAGCTTGCATTCGGTTGCACAATTGAAGCCAGTGGCGCCCGCAGAGCGCGTGCTGTCCGAGCAGAGACGACAGTCTGAGCACAGATGAAAAGGGAGCGGGAACACCAGATGCGCATTGGAGTGCTAACCGGTGGCGGTGACTGCCCAGGATTGAACGCGGTGATCCGGGCCGTGGTCCGGACCAGCGAGGTCCGGTACGGGTCGGCGGTGGTCGGATTCCTCGACGGCTGGCGGGGATTGCTCGAGGACCGGCGGATCCATCTCGCCGCCGACGACCGGAACGATCGGTTGCTCGCGAAGGGCGGCACCATGCTGGGTACTGCCCGCACACATCCGGACAAGCTGCGCGCAGGACTCGACCAGATCCGGCAGACATTGGACGACAACGGCATCGACGTGCTGATCCCGATCGGCGGCGAGGGCACGCTGACCGCCGCGTCCTGGCTGTCCGATGAAGGTGTCCCGGTGGTCGGAGTGCCCAAGACCATCGACAACGACATCAACTGCACCGACGTGACGTTCGGGTTCGACACCGCGCTGACCGTCGCAACCGACGCCATCGATCGTCTGCACAGCACCGCCGAGTCGCATCAGCGCGTGATGCTGGTGGAGGTGATGGGCCGCCACGCCGGCTGGATCGCGCTGCATTCAGGCATCGCATCCGGTGCACACATGATCCTCATCCCCGAGCAACCGTTTGATGTCGAAGAGGTGTGCCGTCTGGTCAAACGCCGCTTCCAGCGCGGTGACTCGCACTTCATCTGCGTGGTCGCCGAGGGGGCCAAACCGGCCGAGGGCAGCAACTTCTCGGTGCTTAAAGGTGGACTCGACGAGTTCGGACACGAGCGGTTCACCGGAGTCGCTCAACAGCTCGCCGTCGAGATCGAGCGCCGGATCAACAAGGAAGTACGGACGACCGTGCTCGGTCATGTGCAGCGCGGTGGCAAACCGACACCTTACGACCGGGTGCTGGCCACCCGATTCGGGGTCAACGCCGCCGACGCCGCGCACAACGGCGACTACGGGATGATGGTCAGCCTCCAAGGGCCGAACATCGGATTGGTTCCCATCGGTGAGGCCACCAAAGAGCTCAAACTCGTTCCCCAGAACCGCTACGAGGACGCCGCGGCCTTCTTCGGCTGACTGCCCACCCCGATGATGTGCCCTTATGGCGGGTAAAAGCCCAGGTGAGCGCCGCCAAAAGGGCACATCATCGGGGGTGCGGGGGCCAGTTAAACTCGGTGCATGACCGAACTGCTCGACTACGACGATGTCATTTCCGAATTCGACCCCGTGATGGGCATGGAGGTGCATGTCGAGCTGGGCACCAACACCAAGATGTTCTGTGGCTGCCCCACCACCTTCGGTGCCGAACCCAACACCCAGGTGTGCCCTGTCTGCATCGGCCTGCCCGGCTCGCTGCCGGTGGCGAACGAGAAGGCCATCGAGTCGGCGATCCGCATCGGCCTGGCCCTCAATTGCTCGATCCGTCCGTCCAGCACCTTCGCTCGGAAGAACTACTTCTACCCGGATCAACCGAAGAACTACCAGATCTCGCAGTACGACGACCCCATCGCGTACGACGGCTACCTCGACGTCGCGCTCGACGACGGCACCACCTGGCGCGTCGAGATCGAGCGGGCACACATGGAGGAGGACACCGGCAAGTCTCTGCATGTCGGATCCACCGGTCGCATCCACGGCGCGAGCCACTCGCTGCTCGACTACAACCGCGCGGGCGTGCCGCTGATCGAGATCGTGTCCAAGCCGATCGAAGGGGCAGGGGAGCGGGCACCGGAGGTCGCCCGCGCGTATGTCACCGCACTACGTGATCTGCTGAAGTCGCTCGGTGTCTCCGACGTCCGTATGGACCAGGGCTCCATGCGCTGCGATGCCAACCTGTCGTTGATGCCCAAGGGCGCCACCGAGTTCGGTACCCGCACCGAGACCAAGAACGTCAACTCACTCAAGAGTGTCGAGGTCGCGGTCCGGTACGAGATGCGGCGCCAGGGTGCGCTGCTCAAGTCCGGAGTCGACATCATTCAGGAGACCCGGCACTTCCAGGAAACCGACGGATCCACCTCGGCCGGGCGCCGCAAAGAAACCGCAGAGGACTACCGCTATTTCCCCGAACCGGATCTGCCTCCGGTGCAACCCGATTCGGCATGGATCGAGGAACTCCGCGAGACCATCCCCGAACTGCCATGGCTGCGGCGCGCACGGATCCAGCAGGAGTGGGGTCTGTCCGACGAGGTGATGCGTGACCTGGTGAACCTCGGCGCCGTGGACCTGATCATCGCGACGGTGGAGTCCGGTGCGTCGGTGGACGCCGCGCGCGGTTGGTGGGTCTCGTTCCTGGCCCAGCAGGCGAATTCCCGGAGTACCGAGCTGGCGGATCTGCCGATCACCCCGAAGCAGGTTGCGGCAGTTGTCGCTCTCGTCGACGAGGGCAAACTCACCAACAAACTCGCGCAGCAGGTCGTGACGGCAGTCCTCGACGGTGAGGGCGAACCCGAACAGATCATCGCCGACCGGGGCCTGGAGGTCGTGCGCGACGACTCTGCGTTGCAGAAGGCAGTCGACGAGGCGTTGACCAACAACCCCGACATCGCGGAGAAGATCCGCAGCGGCAAGGTGGCCGCCGCAGGCAAGATCGTCGGCGATGTCATGAAGGCCACACGGGGACAGGCCGATCCGGCCCGGGTCAAGGAACTGGTACTGGCCGCCTGCCAGTAGCGGATCAGATGTTGGTGTCGGCGGGCCCCTGCGGCATCGGGATGATGATCACCCGATCGTCTGTGGGGCCGGCCGTACCGGTCTGTTTGTTCACCGTCGCGACCTGAAAGAGGCCACCGGCTACAGCCGTGAGGCGTCCGAGCGACCCATATCGCTTCTCCAGCACGGTGACCGGTTCAGCCGTGGTGGGCTTCTCCTCGGTCGGTGCCGCCAGGGCCTGAAGTCGTTGAGTCCTGGTCTGCGACACCATGATCATGCCGTTGACCGCAGCACATCCCGCGGTTTCCGGTTTGTCGGGCCAGGTCCACAGCGTGCGCGCCACACCGGTGGCGCTGATCAGCTGGAGGCGGTCCTCGGCGGGGGCGCGGTCGGTCAGGTACAGCGCACCGGTGGCGACGTCGGGGCACAGAGCCGGATTCGATCCCAGTCCCGACGTCAGCACCCGGGGTGGGGTGGTGCTACCCGATGCCAGGTCCGTGACCGACAGAATCTTGCCCGCCAGAGATGACGGGTCAGACGCCGACTGTGGATCGCCGGCGTCGCCGGTCGCCACCAGCAATTCGGTCGGACTCTTGAAATAAATGGTTCCCATATTCCCGACCGGGCCCTTGGGGATGCCGACGAGAATCGGCTTGGGCACATCATTCGGGGCCAGCCGGACAACCCGGTTGTCGGTGGGGGTGGTGATGTAGGCGTAGAGCAATTGATCCTGCGCAAAATCCGGGGAGAACGCGAAGTCCAGCAGGCCGCCGTCGCCGGAGGCATCGACCTCGAACGACGCCACGTCCTGAGTTGGGCCGCCGCGCTTGGTGCGCACGATCTTTCCCGTGGTGCGTTGCGCGACCACGGTCGCCGTCGCGTCGGCATTTCCTGGGAGTACGCCGCTGGTGGTGTCGAGACACGTGGCGATGACGGTCGGGTCGGGGTCTGGGCACGGACCCGTCGGAGCGCCCGGATCGGTCGGTGGCGGACTGCTCGGTGTCTGTTCCTGCTGCTGCAACGGCGGGTTGGGGTTGGTGGAGAACTGGCCGGCGTCGCGGTTGCGGTCCTGCTCGGCGAAGCCGTCGGCACATCCGGTCACCACGGTGGCTGCCGCCACCAGCATGATCACGATCCGTGCGATCGCAGACCCGTGGTGCATTGTCATGGCGTCCACCCTACTGATCGGGCGCGCCCGGCCCGGCGAACACTTGGGTTGCCCGGTGAGCCTCTAAGGTCGAACTGTGACCGAACGAGATCCTGACGGCCAGGGGTCGAGCCCCTACGACGAGCCCACCGAACAGATCGGAGTGCCGCAGAGTGCGGCGCGCGACCCGCAGGCGAGCAGGCCGGAGGGCGATACCGGCGCCTATGGCTACGCGCCGTACCGCTCGCCTCGCTCCGATGAGAGTGGTCAGTTCGCCCAGGACGAGGCGGAACTGGAAGAGACCGAGCAGATCCCGACCATGCGCAAGCAGCCTGCCGGCGCGACGCCGGCCGGTGCGCAGGCCGCCAACGACGATCTGTCCCGTCAGGACACCGATGTGGTGGCCAGGCCCGCCGCAGCGGCGCCCTCAACCGCGACAACCCGGATTCCGACGGCGGGTGTGGACCGGGACGACTTCCATCGTCAGCACGGCCCGCAGCCGCGGTACGACGACGATGACGATTTCGCGACCCGCGGCCCGGCTGAGCCCGAACCCGTCGGTCCGGTGGTCACCGAGGCGCCCGTGCGGCGAGGGACCACCGATCTGGGATTGCTTGTCCTGCGGGTGGGTGTCGGCCTGATCGCGATGGCCCATGGCAGCCAGAAGCTGTTCGGGTGGTGGAACGGCCCCCGGCTCAGCGGCTTTGAGGACTACCTCGTCAACTCGGCCAACACCAACATCGGGTTCAACCCGGATGCCGCCAAGTGGCTTGCCGTGCTCGGCGCGCTATCGGAGACCATCGGCGGGCTGATGCTGGTGCTCGGACTGCTGACCCCCATCGCGGGCGCGGCGGTCCTGGGCGTCATGGTTGTCGCCGCGCTGTTCAAATCGACTCTCGCGGGCGGCGTGTGGTTCTTCGCGGTCGACCCCGACTTCACCAACAAGGGCATCGAGTACGAACTGTTCCTCGGTCTGGCGGCCGCGGTGATCATCTTGACCGGGCCAGGCCGTATCTCTCTCGACTTCAACCGGGGCTGGGCCACCCGGCCGTTCATCGGTTCGGTCGCCTGGCTTGTTGTCGGCATCGCCGCACCGGTGGCGATCTGGTTCCTGTTCAACGGAACCAACCCGTTCGAATCGCCGGGTAACCCCGCCCAGTAGTCAGGCCCTTCGCCAACCTCGTCGCCGTGACGGGCCGCCGGGGGCATATGTCCCTCGGCGGCCTCGCAACGGACCGATCTCAGGGCCGATCTGGACCGGTCAATCGACCTGGCGGACCGCACCCTTGTCGGCTGACGTGGCGAGCTTGGCGTACGCGCGCAGCGCGGTGGTCACCTTACGATCGCGGGCTTGCCTCGGCTGCCACGGGCGTTCGGATGCATCCATCTTCGCTCGGCGATCGGCGAGGACCTCGTCGTCGACGAGCACCTCCAGCTTGCGGGTCTTCACGTCGATCAGCACCTGGTCGCCGTCCTCGATGAGTCCGATGACACCACCCGCGGCGGCTTCCGGCGAGATGTGGCCGACCGACAGGCCCGAGGAACCACCGGAGAAACGCCCGTCGGTGATGAGCGCGCACTTCTTGCCCATGCCCGTGCCCTTCATGAAGGCGGTGGGATGCAGCATCTCCTGCATGCCGGGCCCACCAGCAGGACCTTCGTACCGCACCACCAGCACTTCACCGGCCTGAATGGTCTTGCTCAGGATGACCTGGACGGCTTCGTCCTGGGACTCGACCACGCGGGCCGGGCCCTGGAAGTGCCACAGTTCCTCGTCGATGCCGGCCGTCTTGAGTACCGCGCCGTCCTCGGCGAGATTGCCGCGCAGCACGCACAACCCGCCTTCGACCGTGTAGGCGTGCTCGATGTCGCGGATGCATCCGCCGGCAGCATCGGTGTCGAGAGAGCTCCATCGATTCGCGGTCGAGAACGGTGTGGTGGTGCGAACGCCGCCGGGGGCGGCGTGGAACAGCTCGAAGGCCTCGTCGGTTGCCTTGCCGCCGCGGATGTCCCAGTCGTCGAGGAAGGCAGCCATCGTCGGCGAATGAACCGTGCTGGTGGTGTCGTCGAGCAGTCCTGCCCGACGGAGTTCGCCTAGGATGGCGGCGATTCCGCCGGCCCTGTGCACGTCTTCCATGTGGTAGTCCGAGTTGGGCGACACCTTCGACAAGCAGGGCACCCGACGGCTGATCTCATCGATGACCGTGAGATCGAAGTCGCGGACCTCGCCTTCCTGGGCGGCAGCCAATACGTGCAGAACGGTGTTCGTCGAGCCGCCCATGGCCACGTCGAGCGCCATGGCGTTGCGGAATGCACTGGGAGTCGCGATGTTCCGGGGGAGCACCGACTCGTCATCGTCTCGGTAGTACCGCAGCGCTGCCTCGACGATCACCTGTCCGGCCTTGCTGAACAGACTGCGGCGCGCTTCGTGGGTCGCGAGGGTGGAACCGTTGCCCGGCAGGGCCAGTCCCAGCGCCTCGGTGAGGCAGTTCATGGAGTTGGCCGTGAACATGCCCGAGCACGAACCGCAGGTCGGGCACGCGGCGAGTTCGACCTCCCGAAGCGCGGCGTCGTCGACGGCGTCGTTGGCAGAGGCCGAGATCGACGTGATCAGGTCTGACGAGGGATGCACCGTGTCTCCGACGACAACCGCCTTGCCGGCCTCCATCGGGCCGCCCGAGACGAAGACGGTGGGGATGTCGAGCCGCATGGCCGCATTCAGCATTCCCGGGGTGATCTTGTCGCAGTTGGAGATACACACCAGCGCGTCGGCAGTGTGGGCGTTGACCATGTACTCCACCGAGTCGGCGATGATCTCCCGGCTGGGCAGCGAGTAGAGCATGCCGTCGTGGCCCATCGCGATACCGTCGTCGACAGCGATGGTGTGGAACTCCCTCGGCACGCCTCCCGCAGCACGAACAGCGTCCGCGACGATCTCGCCCACGTCCTTGAGGTGCACATGGCCGGGTACGAACTGGGTGTACGAATTGGCAATGGCCACAATCGGTTTGCCGAAATCGTCGTCGGTCATCCCGGTGGCGCGCCAGAGCGAGCGGGCGCCCGACGCATTACGTCCGACAGTGGTGGTGCGTGACCTCAAATTCGGCATGGCTGCTGATTCCTCGATTGCTCGACCAGATCCGGCCGGGCTGCGGCACGGAATAGTTGCGCGGTCAACCGTACTCCGGTGCGCGCGGCCGCATTTGCGCGGCCGTAAGGATTCAGCAGTGCTCAGTGCGGGTTTCGGCGCACGCGGAGTCGACGCAGATCATCTCGACGCAGATCATCTCGACGCGGACGGGTCCGGCGGAGAGACCTCCAGGACTCAGGTGGTCGTGCCCTCGCCGGGTTTGGTGCCGGACTCTCCATCGTTGTCGGAGATGGTGTCCTCGGTCGACGAGGTCGGCTCGGGTGTGTGCTCCTCGACCTCGGCTATCCGTTCCTGCTCGGGGCTGTCGATCGCGTAGGGATCGGGTATGCGTCCGCGACTGGCCGCCGACAGGCGGGGTAGGTCGCGGAAGGTGATGGCGGGAAGCACGAGTTTGGACTTGTCGGTCCGGACTGCACGCACAGCGCCCCACTTGGGGAATTGCAGTCCGGCGATCTGGTCCCATGTTGCCGACCGGCGACCCCGCAGACTGACGGCGGTGACCCCGTCCTCGGTGACGATGGTGCGCAGCCGATGGATCCACAAGGCCAGCAGGATCGGGACCACCAGGGTCCAGCCGAGATAGCGCAACGATGCGCCCGCCAGGGCCAGCGACGTCACCGCCATCATGAACGCAGCAAAGTAGGCGACCGGAGTGATGCGGAACACCGCGGGCAGCTCGATCGATTCGGTCTCGGACACCGAGACATTGTGGCATCCCTGATGACGCAGACGGAATCGGCGATGGAGGCAACCGTGCTGCCTGGTCGTCGAGGCAATCCCACGATGTGGGATCGGATCTCAAGGAGTTTGACTCACTGCATCCGCAGTTCTAGCCTGGCTAACTGTGATGCAAAAACAGATTCTCGTACTCGGCCGGCGCGTCATCGCCTGACCGGGTATCTCCCACGAGTACTCACAAAGCATCGACGCGCCACCCTCGCACAGCAACGGCTGTCGGGGGTTTTTTGTTGTCCACCGACGCATACGGCCCAGGGCCGTGGTGTCCGAACAGAGGGAAGGTGCAGTGAGCGCACCAGCAGCACGCACCCAGCCGGGGTCCCACCCCGGTGGTCAGACAACGCAGCAGGCCAAGGGGCCCGTCGCCCCGCGGCGTACGCCAGGGAATGGTTCGCCGGTAGCCCCGTCCGCAACCGGTCCCCGTCGAACTGTGGCACCGGAGCGGGTCAGTGGTGCCAAGGCAGTAGTGCGCGCCCTCGAGGAACTCGGCGTCGATGCTGTCTTCGGCATTCCCGGCGGAGCGGTCCTCCCGGTCTACGACCCACTGTTCGACTCCAAGCAGGTCCGCCACGTCCTGGTCCGCCACGAGCAGGGGGCCGGCCACGCCGCCACCGGTTACGCGCAGGCCACCGGACGCGTTGGGGTGTGCATGGCGACCTCCGGTCCCGGTGCCACCAACCTGGTCACGCCCCTGGCCGACGCGCAGATGGACTCGGTGCCCATCGTCGCGATCACCGGGCAGGTCGGCCGCGCGCTGATCGGTACCGACGCCTTCCAGGAGGCCGACATCTCCGGTATCACCATGCCGATCACGAAGCACAACTTCCTGGTCAACAGTGGTGCGGAGATCGCAAAGGTGATGGCCGAAGCGTTCCACATCGCCGAAAGTGGCCGTCCCGGAGCGGTTCTCGTCGACATCCCCAAAGACGTGCTGCAGGCACAGACCACGTTCTCGTGGCCGCCGCAGCTCGATCTGCCCGGCTACCGTCCTGTCACCAAACCTCACGGGAAACAGGTCCGGGAAGCCGCCAGGCTGATCGCGTCGTCGCGTTCACCCGTGCTCTACGTCGGTGGTGGGGTCATCAAGTCCGACTCCTCCGCTGAGCTGCTCGAGCTGGCCGAACTGACCGGTATTCCCGTGGTCACCACCCTCATGGCCCGCGGCGCGTTCCCCGACAGCCACAAGCTGCACCTCGGAATGCCCGGAATGCACGGAACGGTTGCCGCCGTCGCGGCCCTTCAGCGCAGCGACCTGCTGATCACCCTCGGCGCTCGCTTCGACGACCGTGTCACCGGCGCGCTCGATTCGTTCGCTCCCGATGCCAAGGTCATCCACGCCGACATCGACCCTGCCGAGATCGGCAAGAACCGGCACGCGGACGTGCCGATCGTCGGGGATTGCCGTGCGGTGATCACAGAGCTGACCGAGGCCATCCGTGACGAGCGGGCGACCACCGCGGCTGCGCCGGACCTGAGCACCTGGTGGAGCTACCTCGACGGGATCCGCCGCACCTACCCGCTCAGCTACGACCGCCCGGCCGACGGCTCGATGTCGCCCGAGTTCGTGATCTCGGCGATCGGCAAGACCGCCGGCCCGGACGCGATCTACTGCGCGGGTGTCGGACAGCACCAGATGTGGGCCGCGCAGTTCATCTCGTACGAGAAGCCGCGTACATGGCTGAACTCGGGTGGACTTGGCACCATGGGTTACGCCGTCCCGGCTGCCATGGGCGCCAAGCTCGGTATGCCCGACACCGAGGTGTGGGCCATCGACGGCGACGGCTGTTTCCAGATGACCAATCAGGAACTGGCCACCTGCGCCATCGAGGGCATCCCCATCAAGGTCGCCGTCATCAACAACGGCAATCTGGGCATGGTCCGGCAGTGGCAGACCCTCTTCTACGACGAGCGGTACTCCAACACCAATCTCTCGACTCACCATTCCGAGTCGTCGGTGCGGATCCCGGACTTCCTGAAGCTCGCCGAAGCACTCGGCTGTGTCGGATTGCGTTGTGAGCGCGAGGAAGACGTCGATGCCGTGCTCGCCGAGGCGCGTGCGATCAACGATCGTCCGGTGGTCATCGACTTCGTCGTCGGTGCCGACGCCCAGGTGTGGCCCATGGTCGCCGCGGGCACAGGTAACGACGAGATCATGGCGGCCCGCGGAATCCGGCCGTTGTTCGACGACGACGAGGCGGCATCCACCGAACCGGCCGAGATCCACCGGACGATGGCCGGCGGAGACATCGCCGGTGTCGAATCGGTGCAGACCACCCGCTACAGCGACGAGGAAGACGAGACGAAATGACGACGCATCACACCCTCAGCGTGCTCGTCGAGGACCGTCCAGGTGTCCTGGCCCGCGTCTCGGCCCTGTTCTCGCGCCGCGGGTTCAACATCGAGTCCCTCGCCGTGGGAGCCACCGAACTCAAAGGTGTCTCGCGGATGACCATCATGGTCGCGGTCGAGGATTTCCCTCTCGAGCAGGTCACCAAGCAGCTCAACAAGCTGATCAACGTGATCAAGATCGTCGAGCAGGACCCGGACACCTCCGTGGCCCGCGAGCTCATGATGATCAAGGTGCGCTCGGATGCGTCGGCGCGCGGAGAGGTGATCGAAGTGGTCAACCTGTTCCGGGCGAAGGTCATCGACGTGTCGCCGGAATCGATCACCGTCGAGGCGACCGGTACTCCCGACAAGCTCGAGGCACTGCTGAAAATGCTTGATCCGTACGGCATTCGCGAGATCGCCCAGTCGGGCATCGTCGCGCTCGGTCGCGGTCCGAAGAGCATGTCGGCGGCACGCTGAGGCGTTCGCCGGAATGCGCTCGGCTCGTCTCGGGCCGAGTTCGTCACCACATCACAAGTTCGAGTCGAATAAAGAATTAGTCCCTGGCCAATGAGGGCCGGGGGATCACCGAAGAAGGGAAAACCAAGTGGCAGTCGAGATGTTCTACGACGACGATGCCGACCTGTCGATCATCCAGGGCCGTAAAGTTGCGGTCATCGGATACGGCAGCCAGGGACACGCTCACTCGCTGAGCCTGCGTGATTCCGGTGTCGAGGTCGTGATCGGCCTGCGCGAGGGCAGTGCTTCGCGCGCCAAGGCCGAGGAGCAGGGCCTCAAGGTCCTGACCGCGTCCGAGGCCGCCGCCTGGGCCGACGTCATCATGGTGCTCGCCCCGGACACCTCACAGGCGAAGATCTTCAAAGACGAGATCGAGCCCAACCTCAACGACGGCGACGCGCTGTTCTTCGGTCACGGCCTCAACATCCACTTCGACCTGATCGAGCCGGCTGACAACATCACCGTCGGCATGGTCGCCCCCAAGGGTCCGGGCCACCTCGTGCGTCGGCAGTACGTCGACGGCAAGGGTGTGCCGTGCCTCATCGCGGTCGATCAGGATCCGAAGGGCAACGGCGAGGCCCTGGCCCTGAGCTACGCCGCTGCGATCGGTGGAGCCCGCGCGGGTGTCATCAAGACCACGTTCAAAGAAGAGACCGAAACCGACCTCTTCGGCGAGCAGGCGGTGCTCTGCGGCGGCACCGAGGAACTGGTCAAGATCGGTTTCGAGGTCATGGTCGAAGCCGGCTACGCGCCCGAGATGGCGTACTTCGAGGTGCTGCACGAGCTCAAGCTCATCGTCGACCTCATGTACGAAGGCGGCATCGCCCGCATGAACTACTCGGTCTCCGACACCGCCGAGTTCGGTGGCTACGTCTCCGGTCCCCGCGTCATCGACTCGGGTACCAAAGAGCGTATGCAGGGCATCCTCAAGGACATCCAGGACGGCACCTTCGTCAAGCGCCTGGTCGCCAACGTCGAAGGCGGCAACAAAGAGCTCGAAGGCCTGCGCAAGCAGAACGCCGAACACCCCATCGAGGTCACCGGTCAGAAGCTGCGTGACCTGATGAGCTGGGTTGATCGCCCGATCACCGAAACTGCTTGATACGCAGTAGTTTTCACAACAAGCCCCGGTCCACTTTGGACCGGGGCTTGTTTTGTTGTGGTTGCGTTTGTTCTTCGTCTCACCAGCTGTGTTTTTGGCTCGCTGGCGCTCGCGGGCAGGCGGCCCTTTCTCGCGTCGTCTTCCCTCGTCGACTCAGTCGCTGCGCTCCCTCGCTCCTCAGTCCAGACAACGCGGGCCGACTGCGTTGTTGTCAGTTGAGCCTCAAGGTTTCAGAAGACTTTAAAACCTTCGACCCCACGCTTGGGCATGTCATCGAGGAGCGCCTTGATGTTGGTGCCGGTCTCCGGGCCGATGCACCCTACGAAGTAGTAGGCGTTGACCATGCCGATGAGCCTGTCGCCGACCACAACGGGGCTTCCGGAATCGCCTTCGACAACGCAGATCTGGCTGATGTGTTCGGTGCCGTTGGAAAACCAGGTGATGCCACAGGTGTTGCCGGTTGTGCGGCCTTCTTTGCAGGCGATGCTGCCGACTGCCGGGGGAGTGGTCTGGACGCCGCGGATGGTGACACTGCCGACCGTGCGGGTGGGGGTCACCTTGGTGTTGTCGAACTTGATGATGGCGTAGTCGAGTTTGTGGTTGGAGAACGCGATGCGGCCGAGTAGACCGCGGTTTTGGAACTGTTCGGAGATGACCCGCTGGCCGCCCTCGCCGCAGTGTGCCGCCGTCAGCCCGTAGAGGTCGCCCCGGTTGTCGGTGCCGATGGTGGTGAGTGTGCACGCGGCTGCGGTGTTGCCCCCGGTGAGGATGAGGATTCCCGACCCGCCTCCGAGGGTGACCTTGGCGGGATCCGCGCTCGCCGTGCCGGCCCCCACCAGCACGAGTGCGGCCATTGCGATCGCAGCGCAGACGGCGAGCAGTTTCCTGAACATTTCGATTCCCCAATCGTGTGTGCGGGCCACCTGAGCGCCCCCCGCCCGGATGCAATATAACCGTAACGCAAGTCACAGGGAGCTAGATTGCCTGCACGCGAATGAAGATTCTTTAATCGCGCAGGTCGGATGCTTGTCGGTCTACCCACCCGCGGGAAATCCGCAGGAGAGGGCCTCTAAGCTGATCGCTGGAGTTGCCAACTGAGTTTGCTCCCGGTAGAGCACCGGGCGCGGCCCGACACCAGGAGAAAATCACCGTGAGTCCCACCGGCCGCCCAGTCGTCCTGATCGCCGACAAATTGGCCCAGTCCACCGTTACTGCACTGGGTGAGGATGTCGAGGTGCGCTGGGTCGACGGCCCGGATCGTCCCAAATTGCTCGAAGCCGTCAAGGACGCCGATGCGATCCTGGTCCGATCGGCCACTCAGGTTGATGCCGAGGTTCTGGCCGCCGGCCCCAATCTGAAGATCGTCGCCCGCGCTGGAGTGGGCCTGGACAACGTGGACGTGCCGGCTGCCACCGAACGCGGGGTCATGGTCGTCAATGCGCCGACCTCGAACATCCACACCGCCGCAGAGCACGCCGTCAGCTTGCTGCTGTCCGCGGCCCGACAGATCCCCGCAGCCGACGCGACGCTGCGTCAGCACGAATGGAAGCGGTCGAGCTTCAACGGGGTCGAGATCTTCGGCAAAACCGTCGGTGTCGTCGGGCTCGGCCGGATCGGGCAGCTGTTCGCGCAGCGCCTGGCAGCCTTCGAGACCAACATCATCGCGTACGACCCGTACGTGTCCCCGGCTCGCGCCGCGCAGCTCGGCATCGAACTCGTCAGCCTCGACGAACTCCTCGAGCGTGCCGACATGTTCTCGGTGCACCTGCCCAAGACGCCGGAAACCCTCGGGTTGATCGGCGCCGAGCAGCTGGCCCGTACCAAGAAGGGCGTCATCGTGGTCAACGCCGCCCGTGGCGGTCTGATCGACGAGCAGGCTCTCGCCGACGCCATCGCGTCCGGTCAGGTCTTCGCTGCCGGGCTCGACGTGTACGCCACCGAGCCGTGCACCGATTCGCCGCTGTTCGAGCTGCCGCAGGTCGTCGTCACCCCGCACCTCGGTGCGTCCACCTCGGAGGCCCAGGACCGCGCGGGCACCGACGTCGCCAAGAGTGTTCGGTTGGCCCTGGCCGGCCATTTCGTTCCCGACGCGGTCAACATCACGGGCGGGTCTGTCGACGATGAGGTCGCACCGTGGCTCGAACTCGTCCGCAAGCTCGGCGTCCTCGTCGGCGCGCTGTCCGGTCAGGTTCCGGCCAACCTCACCGTCGACGTGCGCGGCGAGATCGCCGTCAAGAACGTGGACGTCCTCGGACTGTCGGCCCTGCGCGGGTTGTTCTCGGCAGTCATCGAGGAGCCGGTCACCTTCGTGAACGCTCCGGCGCTGGCAGCAGAGCGTGGCGTGACCTCCGAGGTCACCACCGCGTCCGAGAGCCCGAACCACCGAAACCTGGTCGACCTGCGCGCTGTGTTCGGCGACGGCACCGTGCTGAACGTGGCCGGCACCCTCTCGGGTCCGGCCGAGGTCGAGAAGGTCGTGAACATCAACGGCCGCAACTTCGACCTGCGTGCCGAAGGCCGCAACCTCGTTGTCGCCTACGGCGACAAGCCCGGATCGCTCGGCAAGATCGGCACGCTGCTGGGCAACGCCGGTATCGACATCCAGGCTGCCGGCCTTTCCCAGGACGCTGAGGGTGAGGGCGCAACCATCCTGCTCCGTGTCAGCCAGGAAGTCCCGGCAGCTGTCGTCGAGGCCATCGGCGAGGCCGTCGACGCCACCCTCATCGAGCAGGTGGACCTGTCGTGAAGCTGGCTGTCATCGCGGGAGACGGCATCGGACCCGAGGTCGTCGGGCAGGCGCTGGACGTTCTCGATCAGGTCCTTCCGGGAGTCGAGAAGACGGAGTTCGACCTCGGCGCCCAGCGCTACCACCGCACGGGCGAACTGCTCACGGACAGCGACCTCGCCGCCATCCGCGAACACGACGCGATCCTTCTCGGTGCGATCGGGGACCCGTCGGTGACGCCGGGCATCCTGGAACGCGGGCTGCTGCTGAAGATGCGATTTGCGCTCGATCACCACGTGAACCTGCGCCCCAGCAAGCTGTTCCCGGGCGTGCGTTCGCCGCTGGCCGGAAATCCTGACATCGACTTCGTGGTGGTCCGTGAGGGTACCGAGGGTCCGTACACCGGAAACGGTGGCGCGATCCGCGTGGGCACCCCCAACGAGGTCGCCACAGAGGTCAGTGTCAACACTCGCTTCGGCGTCGAACGTGTTGTCCGAGATGGTTTCTCGCGTGCGCAGGCACGCCGCAAGCACCTCACCCTGATCCACAAGACCAACGTGCTGACCTTCGCCGGGTCGCTGTGGAAGCGCACCGTCGACGAGGTCGCGGCCGAGTTCCCGGAAGTGACGGTCGATTACAACCACATCGACGCGGCAACCATCTACATGGTCACCAACCCGTCGCGCTACGACGTGATCGTCACCGACAACTTGTTCGGCGACATCATCACCGACATCGCCGCGGCGGTCAGTGGCGGTATCGGCTTGGCGGCGTCCGGCAACATCGATGCCACCGGTACCAACCCGTCGATGTTCGAGCCGGTTCACGGCAGCGCACCCGACATCGCCGGGCAGGGCAAGGCCGATCCGACGGCTGCGATCTTGTCGGTGGGACTGCTGCTGCGCCATCTCGGTCACGACGCCGAAGCCGACCGCATCGACCAAGCGGTCGCTGCCGACCTCGCGGGCCGCGGCGATCAGCCGGTGACCACCGACGAGGTCGGGACCCGGATCAAGGCTGCACTCGGCTGAATCGGATTCCTCCGAAAGTCCGCTCCACCTACTTCTGTTCGCTCCCGTCGCAAGCGGTGCGAACGCAAGTAGGTGGAGCGGATTTGTTTGGTGGCTCTTCGTCGGCCGGGACCAAGCCGATCGCGACGGCCGGCGCGGCCGCGGAGATCAAGAAGGCCGCCGGATAGCCGAAGGCGCCGATCGCCATTCCGAACAGGGGAGTGGATCCAGCCATCCAGAGATACTGGCCGGTGTTCTGGATCGCGAGTCCACGCCCGCTCCACCCGGGGCCCGCGAATTCGGCGATGGCGGTGAAGGCCAACCCGTTGTCCGCCACGGTGATCACGCTCGCGACAACCATGACGATGGCTGCGGTCGGGCTGTCGAGCCAGTCCGTGAACGCGAGCAAGCCGACCGAGGCAGCCGCGCCGACGGCGATCAGTCGAATGGGTTTGGTACGCGACCCCCACGAGTCCGACCACCGCCCGGCGGCGATACGACCGAATGCGCCGAGTACCTGGCTGATCGTCACCAGTATCCCGGCGCTGAGGGCTGACCATTCGTGTTGCACGATGAGCCACGCCGGGACGAAGGTCCACAACATCCCCTGCGGAATCGACAGCAGGATGCTGACGCCGTGTACTCGCGGCAGAAAACTGCTCCCACGATAGGGATTCGGGGACTCGACCGCGGATCCGTCGGCCTTGGTCTCACGGGGTGGGTCTGCGATCACTAGTGCCACGAATACGGCCGCCAATGTTGTGACCACCAGAGGAACAGCCAAACCTGCGGTGACGCCGAAGGTTTCGGCCAGCACCGGGATCGTCAACGCGCAGACCCCGATGCCCAACGGCTGCGCCATCTGCCGGACCCCCATCGCGGTGCCCCGGCGATCGGGAGGAAACCATCCGACGACGATGCGCCCGCCGGCGCCGTTGGTCGCCGCCGAAGTGATTCCCGCGACCAGTAGGCACGCGCCGAGGATCACGGTCGGCGCTTCCAAAGCGTTGGCCAGGCAGGCGGATCCGGTGGCCGCGACGGTCAACGTCAGCGACAGCAGCAAGATGCGACGTTCACCGAAGCGGTCCAGCGCAACGCCCCAGGCGATGGTCGCGAGCAGCAGGCCGACCATGGGGACCGCGGCAAGGGTCGAGGCGGCCGTCAGCGACATCCCCTCGGACCGGTGCAGCTCCGGGATCAGGAAAGCTATTCCACTGACCACGCACGTGGTTGCCATTGCTGCCGTCAGGGAAGCGGCGAGCATCGCCCGACGTCTGGTTTCCGTAGGCACCGCACACCTCCATCGATCTCAACATATGAAACATATCGTCCACATTCTAAAACACTTAGGGAATGCAACCAACCCGGCTCCCGCCCTGTGAGACGGCGCCGGTGCGATAGTGTGGCGACCATGCGTCTAGGTCGAATTGCGAGCCCCGACGGGGTTGCCTTTGTCAGTATCGAGGGAGAAGGCGGTGATGCCACCGCCCGCGAGATCGCCGAGCATCCCTTCGGCACACCCACGTTCACGGGCCGCAGCTGGCAACTGGCCGACACCAGGCTGTTGGCGCCCATCCTGGCCAGCAAGGTGATCTGCATCGGTAAGAACTACGCCGCGCACGCGGCGGAGATGGAGACGGACGTGCCGGCGAACCCGGTCATCTTCATCAAGCCGAACACGTCGATCATCGGTCCCCAGGTGCCCATTCTGCGACCCAAGTCGTCGGAGCGGGTCGACTACGAGGGCGAGCTGGCCGTTGTCATCGGTCGACCGTGCCGTGATGTGAAGGCCTCTGCCGCCAAAGACGTCATCCTCGGCTACACGGTCGGTAACGATGTGACTGCTCGCGATCAGCAGAAGGCCGATGGTCAGTGGACCCGCGGTAAGGGGCACGACACGTTCTGTCCTCTCGGCCCATGGATCGAAACCGAGCTCGACCCAGGCGATCTCGAGATCCGCACAGAACTCGACGGCGAGGTGAGGCAGCGCAGTCGGACCAGTCTGATGCTCCACGACGTCGGTGAGATCGTGGAGTGGATCAGCGCGGTGATGACCCTGCTCCCGGGAGACGTCATCCTGACGGGCACCCCAGAAGGTATCGGCCCCATGAACGCCGGCCAGACGGTGAGCGTGACGGTCGAGGGCATCGGAACCCTCACCAATCCGATCGCCGATCGGGGCAAGTGACGTGCGGCCACAACCCAAGACCGCTCAGGTCAACGGAATTCAGCTGAGTTATGAAGACGCGGGGACCGGTCCTCTGGTCGTGATGGTGATGGGGACGGGCAGCCCCGGCCGGGTGTGGAAAGCGCACCAGCAGCCGGCGTTGGTCAAGGCCGGCTACCGGGTCATCACGTTCGACAACCGCGGGATCTCTCCGTCGAGCGAGTGTCCCGGTGGGTTCACTCTTGCCGACATGGTGGCCGACACCGCTGCACTGATCGAGTTCATCGGTGCGGGCCCGGCCGCGGTGATCGGCACCTCGCTGGGAGCGAAGATCACCCAGGAGTTGGCGCTGGCTCGTCCCGATCTCGTCAAGTGCGCGGCGATGATCGCCACGTACGGCCGCAGTGGGCCTCTCCAAGAGGCGATCTCAGAGGGTGAGCGTGCCCTGTATGACCAGGGCATCACGCTCCCGCCGCGCTATCACGCTGCGATCACCGCGCACCTGAACCTGTCGCGACACACACTCGACGATGACGCCGCGGTCCGGGATTGGCTGGACGTCATCGAATTCTCGGGTCAATCCAACACTGCGGGAGTGCGTGCGCAACTGGCGTTGCACGACGGCGAGAGCGACCGGCTGTCGGCCTATGCGGCCATCAGCACGCCTTCTCTCGTGGTCGGCTTCGCCGACGATCGGACGTTGCCACCTCACCTTGCGCGCGAGGTCGCCGACGCGATCGGCAGTGCCGAGTACCGCGTTGTCGAGAAGGCCGGACACTACGGGTATCTCGAGCAACCCGACGAGGTGAACTCATTGCTGATCGGGTTCCTCGACCAGCACGCCCGCTGAGCCACGACCGGGCGAGGGCCGGCCGGCGGTCAGCGATAGCCTGGGGACATGAGTGATTCGCAGGTCCGCGTCCGTTTCTGTCCATCACCGACCGGCACCCCCCACGTCGGTCTGGTGCGCACCGCGCTGTTCAACTTCGCCCATGCGCGGCACACCGGCGGCACCTTCGTGTTCCGGATCGAGGACACCGACGCGGCGCGAGACAGCGAGGAGTCGTATCAGTCCTTGCTCGACGCCCTTCGGTGGCTCGGGCTCGAGTGGGACGAAGGCCCCGAGGTTGGTGGCCCGTACGAGCCGTACCGTCAGTCGCTGCGCAAGGCGCAGCATCTCGACGTGGTGGCCAAGCTGCTCGAGGCCGGCGAAGCGTATGAGGCCTTCTCGACGGCCGACGAGGTCGAGGCCCGTCACAAGGCGGCCGGCCGCGACCCCAAACTGGGTTACGACAACTTCGACCGCACGCTGACCGATGAGCAAAAGCAGGCCTACCGCGACGAAGGCCGAACCTCGGTGGTGCGTTTGCCGATGCCCGACCGCGACATCGAGTGGGACGATCTCGTGCGCGGCCGCACGGTGATCCGGGCGGGCACGGTCCCCGACTTCGCCTTGACGCGCGGCAACGGTGATCCGTTGTACACGTTGGTCAATCCGGTCGACGACGCCCTGATGAACATCACCCACGTACTGCGGGGCGAGGACCTGCTGTCGTCCACGCCTCGCCAGATCGCGCTGTACGAGGCGCTGGCCCGGATCGGAATCGCAAAGCGCACACCAGAATTCGGTCACCTTCCATTTGTGATGGGCGAAGGCAACAAGAAGCTGTCGAAGCGCGACCCGGAATCGAGTCTGTTCCACCACCGCGACCGGGGATTTATCCCCGAGGGGCTGCTGAATTACCTGGCGCTACTCGGCTGGGGCATCGCCGACGATCACGACATCTTCACCCTCGACGAGATGATCGCGGCGTTCGACATCCGTCAGGTCAACTCCAACCCGGCCCGGTTCGACCAGAAGAAGGCCGACGCAATCAACGCCGAGCACATTCGACGCTTGGCTCCGGACGACTTCGCCGGCCGGCTGCGCACGTACCTGGTCTCCGCTGGGCTGCTGACCCAGCCTGTGGACGAGAAACAGTTCACCGTGGTCGCCGATCTGGTGCAGACCCGCATCCAGGTTCTCGGTGACGCATGGGGTCTGATCGCGTTCCTCTATGTTCCCGACAGCGACTTCGCCATCGACGAGACGGCTGCGCGCAAGAACCTGGGAGCCGACGCCGGGCCGGTGCTCGACGCCACCATCGCCGCTCTGAGCGCTCTGGACGAGTGGACCACCCCCGCGATCGAGGCGGCCCTCAAAGATGCGCTGGTGGACAAGCTGGAGCTCAAGCCGCGCAAGGCGTTCGGCCCGGTGCGGGTGGCGGTGACGGGATCCCACATCAGCCCGCCACTGTTCGAGTCGCTCGAGCTGCTCGGCGAGGCGCGCAGTCTCGAGCGTTTGCGGCAAGCCCGGGCAAACTTCTGCTGAAAACCCGTTCTGAGCTGGCGATTGTAGGTTCTGGCGGGGGGTTTGATACCCTTCTTTTCGGCGCTTTTCCGGCGGTCACAAGCGGCTTGGAAAGCACCCATTGGGGTATGGTGTAATTGGCAACACAGCGGTTTCTGGTACCGCCATTCTAGGTTCGAGTCCTGGTACCCCAGCGGTTCACAGCTCAGCTGTGACAGTTCTGGCCCCGTCGTCTAGCGGCCTAGGACGCCGCCCTCTCAAGGCGGTAGCGCGGGTTCGAATCCCGTCGGGGCTACAACAGAAAGACCCTCTCACCTGCAACGCAGGGGAGAGGGTCTTTTGTTTTGGGTCGCGGCAGCAGAGTTTCGGGTCGGCGGGGCCAGTCTCCCCGGTTCAGTCGGTGGACGGTGTGGAAATACGAACGGCCCCGGTGGGATGCCAGGCCAGCGAGCCGTTTTCGAAGTCCTGTGCTCGGCCGCCGTTGTACTCGTACTCGTTGGACACCGGCCAACCCAGCTCACCGGTTTCGGCCCCTCGGCGGTAGTACGCGTCGCCGATCACGCCGTGAACATGGTGTCCGGGGTCGTCTCCCAATTTGCGGAACACGACGCCGCGTTCGAACGCCTGGATGTCGCCCACCCCCTCCACGTAGGTGTGACCCTGCACGGGGTATCCCAGAGGACCGTTCTCCCAGTTCAATCCGGCCCAGTACTCGAAGATGCGCATGTTCACCGCATGTGCGCCGAACCGCGGGTGCCAGTAGACGTAGCCGGCGCGGAATTTCGCGTACCTGCCTGCGCCGTCTGATCCGCAGATCATCTCTCCGGGTGTCTCACGTTCTCCCAGCCAAAAACCCGCGACCTTCTGGACCTCATCGATCTGGTTGACCGCCGGCGGTGTCGGGCCTCGGTTGATCTGTTGCTGGATGTCTTGCCGAAACGCGTCCATGTCGATACCGCCCGGGTCCCACTTCCCCTGCGAGCGGCCGGCCCATTCCTTGTGACCGATGACGCGATCTGCGCCCAGTCCGAGCTGACGGCAGATCGCTGCACACACCTTCACGTAAGCCCAGTACTGCGCCGCGGACCATCCTTCGGTGCCGCTGTTCTCCGCCTCGATCCCGATGGAGACCCGGTTGGCGTCATCGGTGGGAATGCCGGGCCAGTCGCCAGGACCGGCATGCCATGCGATGCCCGCGCCCACAACTGTCGCGACGCCGTTGCGGGCAAGGTGTATCTGGGAACTCAGTCCCAATTCAGGATGCTCGGCGATGGATCGGGGACTGGCATTACCACCGGTGTGGTGTGCCATGACGTGGGTGATCTGGCCGAAATCGCCGTGGCCGCGGTCAAGCCAGCCCGGATACTCCACGGTCTCCACACCCTCTGCGCGCAGAACGTCGGCGAGCCAGACGGGATCTGCCACGGCAGCGTCTCCTTGGTGTCTTGTCGGGTGCGGTCGCGTCAGAGAGGTTGGGCGACGTGGAACACCATCCAGGCCGCCCAGCGCCCCGGTTGCACGGCGAGCGTGGTGATCTCCACCTGGCCGTCCATCACGATCGGGACGTTGACGAACGCTTGCGCTCGAACGCCTTCGGCGAGCCAGGTCTGGATCGAGTCGGGATCGGCATCGTGATGGAGCCGGTAGTTCAACTCGCGACCAGAGTCCGAGACGAGGCGCAGATAGTGCACCATCGGTACCTCCTCGAGTACGGGGTCAACCCGATGAGCGTACAAAAGCCGTCGGACAGCTGACTGGATCCACCGCGTGTGCGTCTCTATGCCGTCGATCGGGCGACGAGTTGAAGAAAGCTACGTGCCTGACGCAGGATTGGCCAATGACCAAGAAGATGACGAAGAACGAGCTGCTCGCCGAACTCGACCTGAGGATCGGATCATCATCACCGGATATGCCGGGGACGTCATCGACCACCAGCGCCACCGAGAGTGCGGACGACATCCACGCCAGGGATGCGAAATTGTCGTCGTGGCGCGATCAGGTCCAGAATGCCGCCGACGGTGACCCGGTCCTGGACGAAATCGCCGCGCACCTGGCCGAGTGATCACACACTCGGCGGTCGGTGCACGCGATCACTGCTGGTTCAGGAACTCAGCTGTGCTGCCGGCCAACGGGATCTCGGGCATACCCAGTTTGCGGTGATCCCAGCTGCGGACGCGGTCGGGTGAGACCCGGACCGCCACGCGCTTGTTCATCATCTGGTCTACAAACGGTCGCATCTCTTCGGTGTACGGGCCGTTGTACCGTTCCCACACACTGATCCCGACCTTCAGGATGGTGTCGGGATCGTCGTGGATCGATGCCGTGCCTTCGATCGCGACGCCGCGGAGTTTGTCGTAGGTCAGGCCGTCTTCGATCATCACGGTGCAGATCGGGTTGCGGCGCACGTTCACCGCCTTCTGTGACTTGGCCTTGGTCTCGAACCAGATCTCGCCGTCGATCACCGCGTACCACATCGCGACGAGGTGCGGCCTGCTCTGAGCGGACACCGTTGCCAGTGTCGCGGTTCGGCTCTGGACGATGAACGTCGAGATCTCGTCCTCGCTCATGACAATCTTGCCGCGCTCGTTCGTACCCACTCGGTGCCCTCTCGCCGCGGGAGAGTGATGGGTCGACGACCCTCAATCTCCATCTCAGATGAACGTGTTCTCACACACTAATGCCGCGCTACAGCCGCTTGTTGATCGCATCGGCTGCAGCCAGCAGGTCAGCGGCCCATCGCGATCCCGGACGCCGGCCCATACGGTCGATGGGGCCGGATACCGAGATGGCCGCGATCACCTCGCCGCTGGGGCTGCGAACCGGGGCGGACACACTCGCGACGCCGGGCTCGCGTTCTCCGACGCTCTGTGCCCAGCCGCGTCGTCGCACCTCGAGCAATGTTCGCTCGCTGAATCCGTTCTCCCCCAACAACAATCGCGCGGTCGCCGGATCGGCCCAGGCAAGAAGGACCTTCGCTCCGGAACCGGCGTTCATCGGCAGACGCGCGCCGACCGGGACCGTGTCCCGAAGTCCCGACGGCGGTTCGATCGCCGCGACACAGATGCGGTCGGCACCCTCGCGGCGATAGAGCTGCACACTTTCCCCGGTGATCTCGCGAAGCCTCGGCAGCACCAGAGCTGCGGCCTCGCGGACCGTGTCGGTGGCACCGGCCGCCAATTCGCCCAAGACCGGACCGGGGCACCACAGGCCGGATGTGTTGCGTGCCAGCAGTCGATGGGTCTCGAGGCCGACCGCCAATCGGTGCGCGGTGGCGCGGGGCAGGCCGGTGCGTGAACAGAGCTCTCCCAGATTGCACGGGCCCTCGGCGACGGCGTGCAGAACTGCAACGGATTTGTCCAGAACGCCGATGCCACTGGAGGTGGCCGATGCGGTATCATTTCTCACAAGCCGATACTATGCTCTCGCATACTGAGATGCCAGCCCCAACTCGGTAAGACAGAAAAGTGGTGATTGTGGTGACCGACCGTCCGATGACCCTGGCCGAAAAGGTCTGGGAAGAGCATGTTGTGGTCCGCGGTGAGGGAGAAGGATCCTCACGCAACCCCGATTTGATCTACATCGATCTACATCTCGTGCACGAGGTGACCAGTCCGCAGGCATTCGATGGGCTCCGCCTGGCGAACCGTCCGGTGCGCAGGCCCGACCTCACGATCGCGACCGAGGACCACAATGTCCCGACGGTCGACATCGACAAGGTCATCGCCGACCCCATCTCGCGATTGCAGGTGGACACCCTCCGCCGCAACTGCGAAGAGTTCGGTATCCGACTGCATTCGATGGGCGACGCCGAACAGGGCATCGTCCACATCATCGGTCCACAGCTCGGACTCACCCTGCCGGGTATGACAGTGGTCTGCGGCGACAGCCACACCTCGACCCACGGCGCCTTCGGTGCGATCGCGATGGGCATCGGCACCTCTGAGGTCGAACACGTCATGGCGACTCAGACTTTGTCGTTGCGCCCCTTCAAGACAATGGCGATCACCGTCGACGGCGAGCTGCCGCCCGGCGTGACGAGCAAGGACCTGATCCTGGCGATCATTGCCAAGATCGGCACCGGCGGAGGGCAGGGTTACGTCCTCGAGTACCGCGGATCGGCGATCGAGAAGCTGTCGATGGAAGCACGGATGACCGTGTGCAACATGTCGATTGAGGCCGGTGCACGCGCGGGTCTGATCGCTCCCGACGACACCACCTTCGAGTTCATCAAGGGCCGTCCGCACGCCCCGCAGGGTGCCGATTGGGACGCGGCGGTGGAGAATTGGCGGCAATTGCGTACCGATCCGGACGCTGTCTTCGATGCCGAGGTGCACATCGACGCGGCGTCGCTGACGCCGTTCGTCACCTGGGGGACCAACCCCGGACAGGGGGCACCTCTCGGTGCCACGGTGCCGGACCCGGCCGAGATGACCGACGAGGGGCTGGCCGCCTCGGCGCAGAAGGCGCTCGAGTACATGGATTTGAAGCCCGGAACCCCACTGCGTGATGTGGAGGTGGACACCGTCTTCGTCGGATCGTGCACCAACGGGCGCATCGAGGACCTACGTGCGGTGGCCGAGATCCTCGACGGTCGCAAGATCGCCGACGGGATGCGCATGCTGATCGTTCCCGGGTCCACCCGTGTGCGGCTGCAGGCCGAGCAGGAGGGCCTCGGTGAGATATTCGATGCCGCGGGCGCACAGTGGCGACAGGCGGGGTGCTCGATGTGTCTGGGGATGAACCCGGACCAGCTGGCGCCAGGCGAACGGTGTGCGTCCACATCGAACCGGAATTTCGAAGGGCGACAGGGCAAGGGCGGCCGAACCCATCTGGTCTCCCCGGCGGTGGCGGCGGCCACTGCGATCCGAGGTCGGCTTTCTGCGCCCACGGATCTGCCCGATCCCGTCCGATAAATCTCACAGGCCGAAAAGAAAGAACAGACGATGGAACCGATCACCACGCACACCGGCATCGGCGTCCCGATGCGCAGGGGCAACGTCGACACAGATCAGATCATCCCGGCGGTCTACCTGAAGCGGGTGACTCGCACGGGCTTTGAGGACGGTTTGTTCGCCGCGTGGCGCAACGACCCCGATTTTGTCCTCAACACCGAGCCGTACAACCGCGGCTCGGTGCTCGTGGCCGGGCCCGACTTCGGCACCGGGTCGTCGCGCGAGCACGCCGTCTGGGCGTTATCCGACTTCGGATTTCGGGTTGTCATCTCGTCGAGATTCGCCGATATCTTCCGCGGGAACGCCGGAAAAGCGGGTTTGGTGGCCGCGCAGGTGGAGCAGTCGGACGTCGAACTGCTCTGGAAACGGCTCGAAGAGCAGCCCGGACTGGAATTGACGGTGAGCCTTGAAGATCAGACCGTCACCGCAGGGGACCTAGTGGTGCGCTTTGCAATTGATGAGTACACAAGGTGGCGTCTGATGGAGGGTCTGGACGACATCGGACTGACATTGCGGCAGGTCGAAGCCATTTCTGCGTATGAAAAGGTAAGGCCCGTATGGAAACCGAAAACCCTGCCGGTCCCTCCCTCGGGAGCCTGAAGCCGGCCTCTGACGTAACCTGTTAGAGGACAAACCTTTCGCCACGCCGGGTGAATTTGGCGTGGATCGTGGACGTTTTGCCATTTGACGTTTACCGTGTCCTGTAGCTGGCCCAAAGTGGGCCAACAGTTTGCGGAGGTTGAATCCATGAACAAGGCAGAGCTCATCGAGGAACTGACAAAGAAGTTGGGGACCGATCGCCGGACGGCTACAGATGCCGTTGAGCACATCGTCGATACGATCGTTCGCGCTGTGAACAAAGGCGAGAGCGTCACGATCACCGGCTTTGGTGTTTTCGAAAAGCGTCGCCGCGCTGCACGGGTTGCCCGCAACCCCCGCACCGGTGAAACAGTCAAGGTCCGTCCGACTTGGGTTCCGGCATTCCGTCCGGGCGCCCAGTTCAAGTTGGTGGTCTCCGGCAAGCAGAAGCTGAGCGCGTCGGGACCAGCAGTCAAGCGGGGCAGCGCAACTGCTTCGAGCAGTGCACCGGCCAAGAAGACCGCCGCCAAGAAGGCGGCTCCGGCCAAGAAGGCGGCCACTCCGGCCAAGAAGACCGCCGCGAAGACCGCTGCCAAGAAGACCACGGCAGCACCGGCCAAGAAGACCGCTGCCAAGAAGACCACGGCAGCACCGGCCAAGAAGACCGCTGCCAAGAAGGCTCCGGCCAAGAAGACCGCTGCAAAGCGCACAAGCAAGTAGCCAGACCAGCATCAGACCGAACAAACCCCGGCGGACCTTCCCTCCGCCGGGGTTTGTTTTGCGTTGTGTGGCCACCCCTGCGACAAGGCAACGGGGGACGTCCTGAGATCAGGTGCCGGGGTTGCCGGGCAGTGGGCTGTCGATGTGGTTGGCAGCAACCAATTTGCCGTCCAACAAAGAAAGCACCCACACGCTCGCCTTACGATTTCGTGCGGGCGGCAGCTTCACACCGTCGTGCGCCGACCACCACTTCATCAGCGGCGGGATGACCTTGCCCTGACTGCACACGACATGGATCCCGCTCTCGCAACCGATCTCTCGGATCCGCCGTCTCCCCGGTTTGGGATCTTCGTTGAACGCTTCCTCGGCCAGGCTGGGTTCACTGATGATCGACACACCCAGCTCATCAGCAAGCGGTGCCACTGTCTGCTCGCACCGGACGCGGTCAGCGGAGTGCACGTGCGTGGGCCCGAACGCGAGGAGCTGTCCGAGCAATGCCTCGGACTGGGTTCGGCCGACCTTCTCCAACGGTCGCAGACGGTCATCGCCGTGGTACCGAGATTTGCGGCCCGCCTTGGCGTGACGCACCAGCAGGACCGTATCGAGTCGTGCGGGTAGCTGTTCGAAAGTTGCCAGGACCTTCTGGTCCAGCCGGAAGGAAAGTTGCTCGGCAGCCAATTCAATTGGCAGCCAACGTATTTCGTCAACCTCGTGGTTGGGTGTAAAGCTGCCGCCGACCGCTTCGGCGGACCAGTAATGCACGTGCTTGCGACCGGGTCCACGTAGGTCGTAGCTGACCATGCGTAGGTGCCGTACCAGCCGGACGTCGTAACCGGTCTCTTCTTTGATCTCCCGTACCGCGGTGCTGATCAATGTCTCGCCCGGCTCGACCTTGCCCTTGGGCAGCGTCCAGTCGTCGTACCGCGGGCGGTGGACGATCACGACTTCGACGTCACCGGCGGAGTTCTCGCGCCACACGACTCCGCCGGCCGCATAGACAACAGTGTTCTTGCCGTCTGCCCCTTTGCTCACTGGATCAGGTCGGCCCGGCTACGGTTGCGACGCATCATCTGGCGCTGATGATCACGTACCTCTTCACCCGCGGCAGGCGACGCCGTCCAGCCGCCGTCCTCGCCGAGCACCCAACTGCGGGTGGTCGGGTCCATCGCCGAGTTGAAGACGTCGTCGAGTTCGCGGGTCAGTCGTGGATCGCGCACCTGCGCCATCACTTCCACGCGGCGGTCGAGATTGCGGTGCATCATGTCGGCGCTGCCGATCCAGAACTCGTCGAGGGACTGGAAATGCAGAACCCGTGAGTGCTCCAGGAACTGTCCGAGTATCGAGCGGACGGTGATGTTCTCGCTCATACCCGGAACGCCCGGCCGCAGCGCACAGATCCCACGCACCACGACCTCGACAGGAACACCGGCCTGCGACGCCCGGTACAGGGCGTCGATGACCTGCTCGTCAACCAGAGCATTCATCTTCAACCGGATCCGAGCATCGGTGTGACCGGCCTGACGCCGTTCACATTCTCCGAGGATCCGGTCGATGATGCCCGCCCGCACTCCGTGCGGGGCGACCAACAGGTTGCGGTAGGCCACCTTCCGTGAGTAGCCGGTGAGGGTGTTGAACAGATCAGTCAGGTCGGCACCGATGTCCGGGGCCGCGGTGAACAGGCCCACGTCTTCGTAGAGCCGCGCGGTTTTCGGATTGTAGTTACCGGTTCCGATGTGGCAGTACCGGCGGATGGTGGACCCTTCACGGCGCACGACGAGACATGTCTTGCAGTGTGTCTTGAGCCCGACGAGTCCGTAGACGACGTGCACGCCGGCCTGCTCGAGCTGTCGGGCCCACTTGATGTTGGCCTGCTCGTCGAAGCGGGCCTTGATCTCCACAAGCGCGACAACCTGTTTGCCGGCCTCGGCGGCGTCGATCAATGCGTTCACGATCGGGGAGTCGCCCGAGGTGCGGTACAGCGTCTGCTTGATCGCCAGCACCTGGGGATCTGCCGCGGCCTGCTCGAGGAACCGCTGCACACTCGTGGAGAACGAGTCGTACGGGTGATGGACCAGGACGTCGCCGTCACGCAGGGTCGAGAAGATGCTCTTGGGTGTTTCGCGCTCACCGAAAGCCGGGTGGGTGGCCGGGACGAACGGCGGGTCCTTGAGAGCCGGACGGTCCACGGCGGCCACCTGGAACAGACTCGACAGGTCGAGCAGCCCGGGAACTTCGATGACGTCTGCCGGGTCGACGTCGAGCTCACGCAGCAACAGTTCGAGCATGTGCTCGGTCATGTCGTCGGCGACCTCGAGGCGCACCGGCGAACCGAAACGTCGCCGCGCCAGTTCTCGTTCGAGTGCCTGCAGGAGATCCTCGTCGCGGTCTTCCTCCACCTCGAAATCCGCGTTGCGAGTGATGCGGAAAGCGTGGTGCTCGACGATCTCCATCCCGGGGAACAGCTGATCGAGGTGAGCTGCGATCAGATACTCCAGCGGCAGCAGAACCGTTTTCGCCGGGGTGTCGGCGGTTTTCGCGTAGTTCTGCCGGAATTCCGGCGGCATGAACCGATCGACCTGAACGAAGCGGTCGACGTTGTCGGGCACCTTGACGCGCGCGAAATGTTCGCCGCCTTCGGTGACGTCCTTGACGGTCACCGCCAGATTGAGGCTGAGGCCGGAGATGTACGGGAACGGGTGCGCCGGGTCGACCGCGAGTGGCGTCAGAACCGGGAAGACCTCTTCGTGGAAGTACTCGGCCATCCGGCGGCGCTCGTCGTCAGTCAACTGGTCCCAGGTGATGACGTGAATGTTGTTGTCCGCCAGGGCCTTGCGGACCGAGTCGAGGAAGACCCGGGCGTGGCGTTCGGCCAGCACCTGTGTGCGCTGTGCGATGAGTGCGAGCTGCTCGCGCGGTGACAGCCCGTCGGCCGACCGTACCGACAGGCCGGTTTCGTGTCTGCGCTTGAGCCCGGCGACACGCACCATGAAGAACTCGTCGAGGTTCGAGGCGAAGATGGCCAAGAACTTTGCCCTCTCGAGCAAGGGCAGCGAGGTGTCTTCTGCCAGCGCCAGAACCCGGGCGTTGAAGTCGAGCCAACTCAGTTCCCGGTTCAGGTAACGGTCTTCGGGAAGGTCCGCTGTGGCGGTGGGGGCGGCGGTGGCTGCCGGCGGGGCGGCCGGCATCGACGATCGCGGCCGGGGAGCGGGGGTCGTTGATTCGGCTGTGCTCACCAGACCATCATGGCCTATCTGTCAGGGCCCCGACACCGGGAGATCAGGTTTGTTCATCCAATTGCAAGCGTTCGAGAACCGCACTGGTGGAAGTTCCCAGGCCAAGGCGCCGTGCGGTCAGCAAATCCTCGACGGTGTCGACGTCGATCCTAAGGTCCGGCCAGCGACCGGAGTCCTCGGTGAGTTCGACCGCACCCCGGCGACGATGTTCTCGGGCCGAATGGGCCCCGAACCGAAGGGTGTCGGCGGCGCTGAGATCGGCTGCGTTCAGGAACAGTGCGGTGGTGCCGGTGCCCGAATGGTCGGCGATGAAGGCCCGCTCCAGATCCGCGGACCGGTCGATGGCGGCCGTGAGCGACTCGGGCCTCACGGCGGGGAGATCGGCCTGCAGCACCATGATTCGGCTGCCGGGCCACAACGACAGAGCGTGGTCGATGCCGATCGCGAACGCCGCGTTGAGAACATCGCCGTTGAGCACGTCGCCGCGGTCCACCACAGTGCGAGCGCCACTCGCCTGCGCGGCCTCGGCCACCGATGTGTCGGGACTGACCACCACCACCTGATCGAGTCCCGCGGCTCGCACCGCTGCGAGGGTGTCGGTCAGCATGGCCAGCACCAGTTGGCGTCGGGCGTTGCCGTCGACGCCCGGCGACAGCCGTGTCTTGGCTGCGCTCAGCTCTTTGACCGCGATGACGACTGCGATCGATCGCGTATCCATGACCTCCATCATGGTCGCCGGTGGTCGCGGGGGGAAAAGGCACCCCACCACCTCCGTGGCCTCTAGTCTTGGACCGTTCGAGAGAATCGGGTCGGTCCGGGCAGCGGATGTCGACACAGTCGGACGGCAGAGAACGATGGAGAAGGTGGTGGCGTGATGCAGGCGGTCGTGATGGGCTCGGGTTCGTGGGGCACTGCGATGGCCAAGGTGTTGGTCGACGCGGGCACCCCGACGGTCTTGTGGTCGAGGAGGCCTGAACTGGCGGACGCCATCAACCGCACCCACACCAACCCCGATTACCTGCCACAGGTACCTCTGCCCGAGGGCCTGCGCGCCAGCGCCGACCTCGCCGAGGTTCTCGCGGGTGCCGACCTGGTGGTCTGTGCCGTGCCCTCCCAGTCGCTGCGCGCGAGTATGCAGACCTGGCTGCCGCACCTCGCCGATACCGCAACCCTGATGTCGTTGTCCAAAGGCGTGGAAACCGGGACGCTGCTGCGGATGAGCGAAGTGATCGCCGAGGTGACCGGTGCCGCCTCAGATCGCGTCGCGGTGCTGTCGGGGCCCAATCTCGCCGGCGAGATCGCAGTCGGCCAACCCGCCGCGACCGTGGTCGCGTGTGAGGACGAGTCCCGGGCGCGCGACATCCAGAAGGCGTGCAGTACGAGATATTTTCGGCCGTACACCAACACGGATGTGGTCGGCTGCGAGATCGGGGGCGCGGTCAAGAACGTCATCGCCCTCGCATGTGGGATGGCGTCCGGTGTCGGCCTCGGGGAGAACACCCTGGCATCGATCATCACTCGCGGTCTGGCCGAGACGATCCGCTTGGGGGTCGCGCTGGGGGCGAGACCGGAAACACTCGCCGGGCTGGCCGGGGTCGGTGATCTCGTCGCCACATGCTCCTCGCCGCTGTCGCGCAATCGCACATTCGGCAGCAGGCTGGGGGAGGGCAAGACTCTGGCAGAGGCTCAAGAAGCCACCAACGGTCAGGTCGCCGAGGGTGTGAAGTCGTGCACGTCGGTACGGGCACTGGCCGAGAAACACGGTGTGGACATGCCTTTGACCGAAGCGGTTCACCAGGTCTGCCACGAGGGCCTTACGGTCACCGAGGCCATCTATTCACTGCTCGGCCGGCGGACCAAGCCCGAGTGACGTGACGTCCTCAGCCGCCCAAGTCGATGGGTGCGCTCGTGAGGTTCTGGTCGATCAGTTGCGAAACCTGTTGAATGGGGCCATTTCCGACGTTCTCGGGTAGCCAGATGGCCACGTAGGGTCGATGGTCGACGGCGTACCAGAGGAAGCCCTTGGCCTCGGTTGTCGCCGACACCGAGAACCACTGCACCGGATCGACGACCTGCAAACCAGAGGTCGGCGAGAGCGATTCGGGCCGATCGACTCCGCAACGCACCTGGACGGGTCCGGCCACCTGGTCGCCCGGCGCCCAGGTCACCAGGCCATCCGCAGCGGTCTCCCGCTTGCCGAATCCCTCAAAACTCTCGGGAAGGGCGGCAATGAGTTTCGCGCACTCCGGAGAGTCCTGTTCGGGTGCTGCCATCGTTTTCAGCGGGGTGTCGTCGGAGGTTGCACCGTCTGTGCCGACCACTGCATAGGTGATGAAACCCACGATCACCATGACCGGGATCGCTACGATGCTGGCGATCACGGCCGGACTGAGCCGGCGCGTCGACGAGTCGCTCACCCCTGCCTCGGCGTACCGGTCACCACCGGGCAGGTCAACGTCCGGGTGATTCCTTCGACCTGCTGGATCTTCGGTACCACCGCTTCGGTGAGGTGCGTCCCATCGGTCGCATCCACGCGCACGATGACGTCGTAAGGGCCGCTGACCTCCTCCGACGAGGCGACGCCGTCGATCTCCGAGATGGTGGCCGCTGCCACGGCGGCCTTTCCGACCTCGGTCTGGATCAGTATGTATGCCTGAACCACGGCGTTCCTTTCGCTGGCGACTGCGATCAACCGGTGGCTGACCCAAATACACTGGCACATATTCTCACCGACAACGGTGCTCAGAGGCCAATCAACAGACTCGAGATGAACAGAGGGGCGGTGAGGGAACCTGTCCAGCGATCCCGTCCGCACGGTCGGCGACGTCGGTGAGCACGAGCTGATCGCGTTGTTCACCGCACAGAACGACTCCGCTCCTGCAGATGGGGTGATCGTGGGCCCGGGTGATGACGCCGCGGTTCTCGTCGGCAGCGGACCGGTGGTGGTGAGCACCGATGCACTCGTCGACGGACAGCACTTTCGACTCGACTGGAGCACGCCACGTCAGGTGGGCGCCAAAGCGGTGGTGGCCAATGCCGCCGACGTGATGTCGATGGGCGCCAGGGTCACCGGTTTTGTGGTGTCGCTGACGTGCCCGGATCGAACCCCCACCACAACTCTGGTCGGTGTCCGCGACGGAATGCGTGAGGCCGCAGCGCGGTACGGGGCGCAGGTCGTCGGTGGCGATCTCACCGCGGGCGATCAACTGGTGATCGCGGTGACGGCGATCGGTGCGATGGACGACCGCGCACCGGTTCGACTCTCCACACCGGTAGCCGGCGACGTTCTCGCCGTATCGGGCCCGCTCGGTGGATCCGCCGCGGGCCTTGCTCTCCTGCTGGCAGGCGTCGCCGGATTTTCCGATCTTGTTGCTGCGCACTGCGTTCCGAGACCGCACCTGCAGCTGGCCCTGGCCGCGGCGGAGTCGGGCGTGCACGCGATGACCGACATCTCGGACGGCTTGTCGAGTGAACTGCACACGATGGCAAGGATGTCGGGTCTGTCGCTTCGGGTGGACCCCGCTGCCATTCCGGTGCTCCCCGACCTGGCCGCGGCAGCGGCCGAGCTGGATGTCGACCCGGTCCGCTGGGCCGTGGCCGGTGGAGAAGACCATGAACTCTTGGCTGCCTTCGCGCCCGGTGAGCTGCCGACGGGGTGGACCGCGATCGGGTCGGTGCATGCGGCTGAAAGCGGCCCGTCGGTGGTGGTCTCGGGCTTAGATGTGTCCGACCTCGATAGCGGCTGGCGGACATTCTGACCGCTGCGGTCGACCGCCGGGGCGCCCGCGATACTGTGACTGCCATGGCGATTTACGCACTCGATGACCGAGAACCGCAACTGGGCGAAGGGGTCTACATCCATCCCGACGCGGTGGTGATCGGAGCCGTCACGCTCGAGGCGGGGGTCTCGGTATGGCCCGGCGCCGTGCTTCGGGGCGACTACGGAACCATCACCGTCGGCGAGCGGACAAACATCCAGGACGGCACCGTCATCCACTGCACACTCGTGGACGCAACGGTGATCGGGGCGCGGTGCACCATCGGGCACAACGCGCACATCGAGGGCGCCGTGATCGGCGACAACTGCCTGATCGCCTCAGGGTCGGTGGTACTCAACGGGTCTCGGATCGGAGCCGGTTCCATTGTCGGTGCCGGGGCAGTGGTGCCGTTCAAATTCGAGGTGCCCGACCGTTCGATGGCGCTCGGTGTTCCGGCGAAAATACGTCAGGGCTACCAGGTTCCGGAAGGTCACATCGACCTGAACGTCGATCTGTATGCCAACAATGCCGCCTACTATAGAACCGCCCTGAGGCGGCTCGACTAGGTGATCGGCACTTTCCCACGGTGAGGAGCGATATGTCCGACGGGCGACCACTGTCCGAACTCGTGGACGCGGGCTGGGCAAAAGCCCTCGAACCGGTGGCCGACGATGTCGCGCGGATGGGCGAGTTCCTGCGTGCCGAGTTGGCCGCAGGGCGAACGTATCTGCCGTCGGGGCCCAACGTCCTGCGTGCGTTCACCCGTCCTTTCGACGAGGTGAGAGTTCTCGTGGTGGGCCAGGATCCCTACCCGACGCCCGGACATGCTGTTGGACTGAGCTTTTCGGTGGCACCGGAGGTGAGACCGGTTCCTCGCAGCCTGGGGAACATCTTCACCGAGTACGGCTCCGATCTCGGATTTCCGCGACCGTCGAATGGGGACCTGACGCCCTGGGCAGATCAAGGGGTACTGCTGCTCAATCGGGTTCTCACGGTCGCGCCCGGAACCCCGGCGAGCCATCGCGGCAAGGGGTGGGAGGCAGTCACCGAGTGTGCCATCAAGGCCTTGGCGGCCCGAGATCGGCCGCTGGTGGCGATTCTGTGGGGGAAAGATGCCGCGTCACTTGCGCCCTGGTTGCCCGGGGTCGCGACGATCACGTCGCCCCATCCGTCGCCGCTGTCGGCAAGTCGCGGATTCTTCGGGTCGAAGCCGTTCTCGCGTGCCAATGCAGCGCTCGCCGAACAGGGTGCCGATGGGGTGGACTGGCGCCTGCCATGAACGGCGCCGTCACAGCAAGTCCGGTACCGCCGACTACTTGCCGTTGATGGAGGAGAAGTCCGGCTTGCGTTTGCCGACGAACGCGTCGACGCCTTCGACTCCGTCGGGCTGGCCGGACAGTGCCGATATCGATGCGGCCTCGGCATCGAGCTGATCGCTCAGCGTGGATGTCGGGGAGTTCGTGAGAAGTGCCCGGGTGGCGGACAACGCTCGCCACGGGCCGGCCGCGATCGCGGATGCAGCGGCTTCTGCGGTCGCCAGAACCTCGTCGTCCTCGACGATGCGTGAGAGCAAACCCAGTTCGAGTGCACCGGCCGCGTCCACGATCCGATTGGTCAAGATGATGTCGCGAGCACGGGCGGCTCCGACGACCCGGGGGAGCGACCACGTGAGGCCGCCGTCCGGACTGAGGCCGATCCCGATGTAGGCCGGACGCATCTTGGTGGATGTGCCACCGATGGCTACGTCGCTGTGCGTCACCAAACTCATCCCCGCGCCGGCGGCCCAACCGTGCACCGCTGCGACGATCGGGAGATCGGCTCCGACGAGGGCTCGGATGAAGTGGTGGAAGTCACCGGCGAGACCGCCGAGGAAATCAGGTCGATCGTCGGCAGCCGCGAAATCGCGGACGTTGCCGCCCGCGCAGAAGTTGGCGCCGGTGCCGATCAGAAGAATGGCACCGGCTTTGATCTCGCCACGCGCCACCTGGAGCAAGACCTCGGTGCCGCGGTTGAAATAACCGCGGTCCAGGGAGTTGCCCGCTTTGTCAGACGCGACGGCGATCCGCAGAACGCCATCGTCGCTGAGCTGGACGGAATCGGACTCGACGGCCGACTCCGGCCGTGTGTCGGACACGGGGTCAGCCCCGGACGACCTTGCCGGCCTTCAGGCATGAGGTGCAAACATTCAGGCGCTTGCGGTTTCCGGGAGCGATCTGGGCCCGAACGGTCTGGATGTTCGGGTTCCAGCGCCGGTTGGTACGCCGGTGTGAGTGAGAGACCGACTTACCGAAGCCGGGGCCCTTGGCGCATACGTCGCAGACGGCAGCCATCGTCGAACTCCTTAGTGAGAAACTGGTGGTCATGGCCCCTCGGTATTCGGCGTGACGCCGGCGTCCGATAGGCAACCCTGCAAGGATAGCGGCTCGGTGGGCCGCGATCCAAATAGCCTCACGTCCCCGTCCCGCTGATACGGCCGGGTCCGGTTGGTCGTCCCCTCAGATTAGTCTGTGGAACAGACCACATGAGGGGAGGTGCGGACATTGACGGAGCAGGTTGGTGTACCCGCCATGGATCCCGGGTTGTTGCGCGACTGGATCGAGGGTGCGGTGGCAGGGCTCGGCGCCGTCCGCGCCGAGATCAACGACCTCAACGTCTTCCCCATCCCGGATTCGGACACCGGCAGCAACATGCTGCACACGATGATGGCGGCAGCCGACGCAGTGGGTGAGGTACCGGCCGACGCCGATACGGCGACGGTCGCCAGGGCGATGGCTGATGGTGCCGTGGGCAAGGCGCGAGGTAACTCGGGCATCATTCTCTCGCAGGTCCTCGTCGGATTGGCCGACGCTGCCGAGGTCAACTCCATCGGTGGCCGGGTCTCCTTCAACCAATTGTGGGTCGCGGGCCTGCGTCTCGGATCGCTGGCCGCCACGCGAGCGGTGAGCCAGCCGCGTGAGGGCACCGTCCTCACGTTGCTGCGGCGTGCGGCGCACAATGCCGCCGAACACATCGAGGCGACGCCTGCCGACCTCGCCAGGGCGATCGCCGACGGCTGCGCGGAGGATCTCGACCTCACCACCGGCCAACTCGACGTGCTGGCTCAGGCCGGGGTGGTCGACGCCGGTGGACGCGGTCTGCTCGTGATCTTCGACGAACTGGTCAAGGTACTCACCGGTGTATCTGCACGTCGCCGTCGTTATCAGGGCGCGCTTGCCGGTGGCGGTGACCGCATCGGACACCAGATCGGCGAGACGTGCGAGAGCGACGATGAGATGGACTTCGAGGTGATGTACCTCCTCGAAGGCGCTGCCGCAGAGCAGATCTCGACGTTGCGGCGCGACCTGGACGGTCTCGGTGATGCGGTGGTGATCGTCGGCGACAGCGCCGATGACGAAGCAGGTGAACGATTCTCGATTCACGTGCACACCTGTGAACCGGGTGCGGCGATCGAGGCGGGACTTGCCCTGGGAAGGGTCTCCGACATCCGGATCAGCTGCTTTTTGCTCGATGCCCATCGAGGCCAGGACGACGACTCCGGACACCTTCCCAAACGTAAACGCGCGGTCGTCGCCGTCGTCACCGGCGACGAGGCCGCCGAGTTGTTCGAACAGGAGGGGGCCGTGGTGGTCCGCGCCGACACCGACGGTGCCGGTGAACTGGATGCAGACGCGTTGGCCAAGGCGATCATCGAGGTCGACAGTGCACATGTGGTGTTGATGGGCAATGGGGCATTGCCGGCTCAGGAACTCGTCGCCGTTGCTGCCGCTGCCCGCTCGCGGGAGCGCTCGGTGGTCATCCTCCCCGGCGGGTCGATGGTGCAGAGTCTGTCGGCGATGGCAGTCCACGACCCGACCGAGCTGGCCGACGACGACGCCTACGCGATGGCAGAAGCAGCCGCCGCAACGCGCTTCGGCGCGGTGGTGGTGGCCACCGAGACGGCCCTGACCTTTGCCGGAACCTGCCGGCCGGGTGACCATCTCGGACTCATCGGCGACGGAGTCCTGGTGATCGACAGGGAGATCCTCGGCGCTGCGACAGGTCTGATCGATCTGCTGCTCAGCACAGGTGGCGAGATGGTCAGCGTGCTGGCGGGCCGCAACCTCGAACCAGGGGTTCTGGAGCAGCTCGAGCACCACGTGAACACCAACCACCCCGGGGTCGAGTTCGTCAGCTACCCCGGCGGCCAGGTCGGCGAGCTCTTGCAGGTCGGAGTCGAATAGGCATGGCACGCTAGTGGTTTCGCTGTCCGACTCGCTCGAGACGGTACTCGGCGCCAAAGCAGCCGACATGCTCGAGGAACAGATCAAGGTGCAGACCGTCGGTGAGCTCCTACGCTACGTTCCCGACCGCTACGTCAAACAAGGTGATCTCTCGGGCGAACGCAAACCCGAACCCGGTGAGCGCCTCACCGTGGTGGCCCGGGTCGAGGAGAACAAGACGATCCCGATCCGCAATTCCCGCCGGAAGATGGTCAAACTCGTTGTCTTCGACGGGAACGTCCGGATCGCTGTCACCTTCTTCAACTCGCCGTGGATCGCCGCGAAGCTCCCCAAGGGGACGCGGGTGATGATGGCCGGCGAGGTCAAGTACTTCCGCAACGAACTACAGCTCACACACCCGAACTGGCTGCTGCTGCCAGAGGACGGCACCTCGATCGAGGCCGACGATGCGGTGGGGTCGGCGGTGATGGCGGGGATCGCCAAAGCGCTTGCGGTGGACGCAGGAGACGGCGGCGGAGAAAAACATGGGTCGATCGACTTCTCCGAGTTCCTGCGCGATGTGATCCCCGTGTACCGGGGCACGGCCAAGTTGCAGGCGTGGACCATCTGGCAGTGTGTGCGCGCCGTTCTCGGCCAACTCGATCCGATCGAAGACCCGTTGCCCGACACCGAGCGGCTCGCCCGCGGGTTGATCGGTGCCGACGAGGCGCTTCGCAAGATTCACGTGCCCGAGGGGCAGAACGACATCGACCAGGCGCGTGCCCGACTCAAGTTCGACGAGGCGCTCGCGTTGCAACTGGCATTGGCGCAGCGACGCCACGTCGACCGCGGTGCGGCCGGCCCTGTCTGTCGGCACGTACCCGGTGGCCTCGAGGACAAGATGATCGCGCGGCTGCCCTTCACTCTGACCGAAGGTCAGGCGGCCGTGATCGACGAGATCAGCGCCGACCTCGCAGCCCCGATCGCCGCGGCCGATCAGTCCAGCGTCGCGCCGATGAGCAGGCTGCTCCAGGGAGAGGTCGGGTCGGGCAAAACCCTGGTGGCGCTGCTGGTGATGCTGAGGGTGATCGACAACGGCTACCAGTGCGCGCTACTGGCTCCGACGGAAGTCCTTGCCGCTCAGCATCTCCGGACGCTCGAGGCGATGCTCGGAGGACTCGCGCGCGAAGGTGAGCTCGACGGTGAGGAGGGAGCCACCCGGATCGCGCTGATCACCGGATCCATGAAGACGGCGGCCAAACGCATCGCGCTTCTGGAAACCGTCACCGGCCAGGTGGGCATCTTGATCGGCACCCACGCGCTCCTCCAGGAACACGTCGACTTCTTCAACCTCGGTTTTGTCGTGGTCGACGAGCAGCACAGATTCGGTGTGGAACAGCGCGATACGTTGCGGTCCCGTGGACGCGACGGAATCGTCCCGCATCTGCTGGTGATGACCGCGACGCCCATCCCGCGCACTGTGGCCATGACCGTGTTCGGAGACCTCGAGACCTCCACGCTCCGAGAGCTGCCGCGTGGTCGTCAACCCATCACCACGAGTGTGGTCCCGCGTGGGAATCCGAAGTGGGTCCAGCGTGTCTGGGAGCGGGTGAACGAGGAGGTCGAGGCCGGTCGACAGGTGTACGTGGTGTGCGCCCGGATCGGCGACGACGGGACTGCGGCCGGGCAGAAGTCGGAGCGCAAAGGCGCCGAAGCCGCAGCCGAACCGGCCACGTCCGCGGTGGACATGTTCACGACGCTGAGCGAAGGGCCGTTGGGTGTTCATCGCCTCGGCCTCCTGCACGGTCGACTGCCCGCGGACGAGAAGGCCCTGCTGATGGCCGACTTCACCGCAGGGGACATCGACATCTTGGTGTCGACAACGGTGATCGAGGTGGGAGTGGACGTGCCCAATGCGACCACCATGGTGATCGTGGACGCCGAGCGTTTCGGGGTCAGCCAACTGCACCAATTGCGGGGCCGCGTCGGCCGTGGTGGTCTGCCCGGATTGTGTCTTCTGGTGACCGGTGCGGCGGAGATGTCGCCGGCGATGGAACGGTTACGGGCTGTCGCGGAGTCCAATGACGGATTCGCGTTGTCGATCGTCGACCTGGCGCAGCGGAGGGAAGGTGATCTGCTTGGCTCCCTCCAATCGGGGCAGACCTCGTCGCTCAAGTTCCTCTCTCTCCTCACCGACGGCGACCTCATCGAGGACACCCGCGCGCTGGCCGACGAAGTGGTGGGCCGCGACCTCACGCTCGTCGACCACAAGCCGATGGCGGGTCTCGTCGACTCGATCCTCGGGCCCGTCCGATTGGCCTATCTGGACAAGTCGTGACGGCGGTACCGTTGCCCTGAAGTGGTGGGTGGCGCTGTTCGCTTTCGCGATGGCGGCGGTGTTCGCGGCGAGTGACGGGCTCACCGGGGTGGATTCGCACATCGCGTCCACCGATGCCCGAGCGGTTCTGGCCGACTTGACGTTGATCCCGGCGCTCGCGGAGCGCCCGAAATCGACCGACTACGAACGCAGCTCCTTCGGCGAGGCGTGGACCGACGGTACCGATGCGCGCGGAGCCGGCAACGGATGCGACACCCGCAACGACATCCTCGATCGGGACCTGCGCGACAAGGTGTTCACGGCCATCGACAGCTGTCCGCGAGCGGTGGCCTCCGGTGAACTGCAGAGCCCGTACAGCGGGCGCTGGATTGTCTTCCGGCGGGGCAAAGGGTCCGGCGCCAAGGTGCAGATCGACCACATCGTGCCATTGGCCTACGCCTGGTCGATGGGTGCGCGTCGTTGGAATGCCGTTGTGAGACAACGGTTTGCGAACGATCCGGCGAACCTGGTGGCGGTCGACGGGGAAGCGAACCAGGACAAGAGCGACAAGCAACCCTCGCGATGGATGCCCGCCAACGCGGCCTTCCACTGTCAGTATGCAACCCAGTTCGTCAGGGTGGTGCGAGCCTACGGGCTGTATCTCGACCGCGCGTCGTATCCCGTGCTCCGAAAGGCCCTGACAACCTGTTGAATCTGTGACAGTGAGGGACGATGGTGGACATGGACAATCCTCAGACGTCGACATCTTCAAGGTCCGATACGGCCCTCGTGGCAGTGGTTGGCACGTTGAACCTGGACCTCGTCGTCCGCACCGACCGCCGGCCACGGGTCGGCGAGACGGTGATGGGCACGAGCTACGTCGAACGACCCGGCGGTAAAGGAGCGAATCAGGCTCTCGCGGCGGCAGACATCGGCCCCACCGCCCTGATCGGTGCAGTGGGCGACGACGACGCGGGTACAACGATGCGCCGGCACCAGGACGCCGCCGGCGTGGACACCCGCCACGTCGTCGAGGTGGCCGGCGCCAGTGGCCGCGCCGTCATCGAGGTCGATGCCGATGGCGACAACAGCATCATCGTCATCTCCGGCGCCAATGATCAGCTCTCGGCGGACCATGTAACCGCTGCGCTCGACGCTCTCGCCCCAAAAGTGGTTCTGACGCAACTGGAATCACCACGATCGGTGACAGCGGCCGTGGCTGGATGGGCCGAGGCAGGCGACTGCCGTTTCATCCTCAACCCCAGCCCGGTCGCTCCGCTGGACGACAACATCTTGAGCGTGGCCGACCCGTTGGTGGTCAACGCGGTGGAGGCCGAGTATTACTGCGGCGACCGACTGCTCACTGATCCCGGTGGCATGGCCCGGCGACTGCTGGAGGTGGCGCGGTCGGTGGTCATCACTCTCGGCGCCCGCGGGGTGGTGGTTGCCACGGGCGGCTCGGTCGAGTCATTCGACGTCGAGAAGGTGCACGCACATGACACAACGGGAGCCGGTGACCACTTCGTCGGTTCTCTTGCTGCATACCTGGCCGCGGGATCGGATCTGCAGTCGGCAGCACGCCGGTCCGCAGCCAGAGCGACGGACTACGTCGCTTACCCCAGGTAGGTCCGGCGCGCATGTGCGTCGAAGAGGCGTCGCCGCTGCGGTTTCGGCGATACGTTCGGACCCATCCGGCCAAGGGAGACACATGACGAACACAGTGGTGGTGCGCCGCGAAGGATCGGTCACCACGATCGGCATCAACCGGCCCGAGGTGCGCAACGCCGTCGACGGCGAGACCGCCGCAGCGCTGGCGGACGCCTTTCGCGCGTTTGACGCCGATCCCGACGCCGCGGTCGCGGTACTGCACGGAGAGGGTGGAACCTTTTGCGCCGGTGCAGATCTCAAAGCGGTCGCGACGGGAGACAAGGTCAACCGGGTGGCGCCCGATGGCGACGGCCCGATGGGACCGACCCGAATGCAACTGTCCAAACCGGTGATCGCGGCCATCAGCGGACACGCGGTCGCCGGCGGACTCGAACTGGCCTTGTGGGCCGACATGCGCATAGCCGAGGATGACGCGGTGCTCGGCGTGTTCTGTCGCCGCTGGGGTGTGCCGCTGATCGACGGCGGCACCGTGCGGTTGCCGCGCCTGATCGGCACCTCGCATGCGATGGATCTCATCCTGACCGGACGGGCGGTCTCGGCTTCAGAAGCGCATCACATCGGCTTGGTGAACAGGGTGGTGCCGCACGGCGAAGCGGTGCACGCCGCGAAGCATCTCGCGCGCGAGATCGCTGCCTTCCCGCAGACGTGTCTACGTCAGGACCGGCTGTCGGTGATCGAGCAGGAAGGTATGGCAGAGAGAGATGCACTGAGCAATGAGTTCGCGCACGGACTGACGTCGTTGGCAAGCGACACCGTGGCCGGTGCTTCTCGGTTCGCAGGGGGAGCGGGCCGCCATGGCTCGTTCGACAGCGCACAAGACGGCCGCCAGGATGACGTCGATCAGGGATGAACTCCCCGAACCCTTATCCTGGACCGATGAGTGCTTCCATCACCACTGCGGCTGATGTCGAACAGATCGTTCGTGCCCAGGCGACCGCGGCGAAAGCTGCGTCCAGGATGCTGGCCCGACTGACGACCATCCAGAAGAACCAGGTGCTGCATGACGCAGCGGAGGCTCTTCTCGTCCAGACCGATGCCATCCTGGCGGCGAACGCCGGCGATGTCGCCCGGGCCGAGGCTGCGGGTGTGGAGGCCAGTCTCATCGACCGCCTGCGTCTGACCGCCGACCGCGTCGAGGGCATCGCCCAGGGCCTGCGGCAAGTCGCCGTTCTGCCCGATCCGATCGGCGACGTCATCCAGGGCAAGACGTTGCCCAACGGGATGCAGTTGCGTCAGGTCCGCGTGCCCCTCGGTGTCGTCGGGATGGTGTACGAGGCGCGGCCCAACGTCACCGTCGACGCATTCGGTATCGCGCTGAAATCGGGTAACGCAGCGCTTCTTCGTGGGTCGTCGTCCGCGGCGGGTTCGAACGCAGAGCTGGTACGCATCCTGCGCGAGACGCTGACCGCCGCTGGTGTGCCCGCTGATGCCGTCCAACTGCTCCCGTCCGACGACCGGTCGAGTGTTACCCATCTGATCCGGGCTCGTGGACTGGTCGATGTGGTCATTCCACGTGGCGGGGCCGGGTTGATCAAAGCAGTCGTGGAGAACGCGACCGTGCCGACCATCGAGACCGGTACGGGCAACTGCCACATCTACATTCACGCAGCCGCCGATCTCGACATGGCCGAGGATCTGGTGGTCAACTCCAAGACCCGCCGACCGAGCGTGTGCAACACCGCCGAGACCGTCTTGGTCGACCGGGCCATCGCGGAGACCGCCCTGCCGCGACTGACCCAGGTCTTGCAGACCTCGGGGGTGACCATCCACGGGGACGAACCGGGCATGGTTCCGGCGACCGAGCAGGACTGGGCCGACGAATACCTCACCCTCGACATCGCTGTGAAGATCGTGGGTGGGATCGACGAGGCGATCGACCACATCGACCGGTACGGCACCAGCCACACCGAGGCCATCGTCACCACGGACCTCGCTGCCGCCGAAGAGTTCACCAATCGCGTCGATGCCGCCGCGGTGATGGTGAACGCGTCCACCGCATTCACCGACGGTGAACAGTTCGGCTTCGGCGCCGAGATCGGTATCTCCACGCAGAAGTTGCATGCCCGTGGACCGATGGGACTCCCGGAACTCACGTCCACGAAGTGGATCGCGTGGGGGAACGGCCAGACGCGGCCTCGCTGACCCGGTGGACGAGCCGGCCGACACCTGATTTTCGATCCTGAGGAGTGACCTGTGGGCGTACAGCCTAGTTTCACCGATGTGCCCGGCGTCCGCGAAACGCTTGCCGGCGTCGGCTATCTCGCCGACGACGCGACCTCCACGTCGGTGTTCCTTGCCGACCGGCTGGGCAAGCCGCTCCTGGTCGAGGGACCGGCCGGTGTGGGTAAAACCGAACTCGCGCGCGCCATCTCGCAGTCGACGAACGCCGATCTGGTGCGACTGCAGTGCTATGAGGGCATCGACGAGGCTCGCGCACTGTATGAGTGGAATCACGCCAAGCAGATCCTCGCCATCCAGGCGACAGGGCAGCGCGGATGGGACGAGACGAAAGCCGACATCTTCTCGGACGAGTTCCTCCTGCCCCGGCCGCTGCTGAAAGCGATCTCGCAGCCCGGCCCGACGGTGCTGCTGATCGATGAGGTCGACAAGGCCGACGTCGACATCGAGGGCCTGCTGCTCGAGGTGCTCAGCGACTTTGCGATCACCATTCCGGAGATGGGCACCGTGACCGCCGACCGGCGGCCCATCGTCCTGCTCACCTCCAACGCGACGCGCGAACTGTCCGAAGCCCTCAAACGACGCTGCCTGTACCTCTACATCGACTTCCCCGATGCAGCCCGCGAGCGCGAGATCCTCGCCAGTCGTGTCCCGCAGCTCGCCGAATCCGTCGCGAAGGAACTGGTGCGCATCATCGGAGTTCTCCGCACCCTCGACATCCGTAAGAAGCCGTCGGTTGCCGAGACGATCGACTGGGCCAACACCTTGCTGGCCCTGGGAGTGGGGGAGAAGCCGGGGTCACGGATCGACGAGGGGGTCATCGCGAAGACCCTCGGCGTGGTCCTCAAACATCGTCCCGACCTCGCCACGGCGCTCAAAGAGCTGAAGTTGAGCTGAGCGCGCCCGTGGATGCCCCGTTCATCAGCCAGCTCACCGGATTCGTGGATGATCTGCGGGCCCGCGGCATCGTCGTCGGACCGGCCAACCTGATCGATGCGGGCCAGGCGACGGCAGTGCTGGATCTGCTCGACCGGGACAGCTTCCGTGAGGGCATGGCGTGCACACTCCTGCACGACAACGGACACCGCCGGGTGTTCGATTCGGTCTTCGACCTCTGGTTCCCGTTGGGTATGGGCGAACGCAGCGGCGTCGACGACGACGCGTTCACGCCTGATGCCGACGGGAACATCGACGTGGACGCGGTGCGTGAACGGCTCGCCGAGCTGCTGGCGGACGACTCACCGCAGGCGCAGGCCGAACTCGCCGCATTCGCGGCGATGGCCGTGGCCCAGCTCGGCAGTTACCGATCCAATCGCGGTCCGGCGTTCTCCACCTATCAGGCGATGTCGACGATCAATCCCCAGACCCTGATCGCGCAGATCGCCGCCGCCATGGCAGCCGGCGCGGGAGACGAGACCGCCGGCACCGAACCGCTGTACCGGCGGGCAGCGGCCGACCGGGTACAGAAGTTCAGGTCGCTGATCGAACAGGAGACCAGGCGCCGGATGGCCCAGCGGAACGGGCGCGAGCAGGTCTCGCAGTACGCGGTCCCCAATCTTCCCGAACGGGTCAACTTCCTCTCCGCCGGCGCCGCTGATCTTGCGGAGGTCCGTCGCACCATTGCTCCGCTGGCACGGTTACTGGCGGCGCGCCTCGAGATCCGCAGGCGACGCGCCCACCGTGGGTCGATCGACGTACGCAAAACTTTGCGGGCGTCGATGTCCACCGGCGGTGTGCCCATCGACCTGGTGCGCCGCAAACCTCGGCCCGGCCGGCCCGAATTGGTTGTCCTGTGTGATGTCTCGGGCTCGGTGGCGGGGTTCTCGCAGTTCACCCTGCAGCTCGTCTACGCCCTACGCCAACAGTTCTCAAAGGTCAGGGTGTTCGCCTTCGTCGACACCGTGGACGAGGTCACCGAGCATTTCGACGGGCCCGATCTCGATTTCGCGACAGCTGTCCGAGAGATGCTCGCCGGCGCCCGATTGATCACCCGCGACGGCCACTCGGACTACGGTCACGCGTTCGGCGGATTTGCGGACGACCACCTCGATGCCCTCACGCGCCGGGGCGCCCTGCTGATCCTGGGCGACGGGCGCAACAACTACCACGACCCCCAGCTCGATGCGCTCACGCGCATGGTCGAGAGCACCCGGCATGCCTATTGGCTCAATCCGGAAGCCGCGGTGAACTGGGACACGGGGGACTCGGTGGCCGGCACCTACTCGGCGGTCATCGAGATGCACGAATGTCGCAACGCCGGTCAACTCGCCAAGGTCATCGCCAACCTGTTGCCGGTCTGATCTGCTGTGGACCTCACACGCTCAGTACACTCAGCCCCTATGCCCGAGATCGCGTCAGACCGACAGCAGCCGCGCGGTCGGCGGATCGGGGTGATGGGCGGCACGTTCGATCCGATCCACAACGGTCACCTGGTGGCGGCGAGCGAGGTTGCCGACCGGTTCGACCTGGATGAGGTCATCTTTGTCCCCACCGGACGACCGTGGCAGAAGAACCGGTCGGACCGGAACGTGAGCCCGCCGGAAGACCGCTATCTGATGACGGTGATCGCCACCGCGGCCAACCCCCGGTTCTCGGTGAGTAGGGTGGACATCGATCGCCAGGGAGACACCTACACGGTCGACACCCTTCGCGACCTGCACACACTCAACCCGGACGCGGAGCTGTTCTTCATCACCGGCGCCGACGCGTTGGCATCGATCCTGTCGTGGCAGAACTGGGAGGGTCTGTTCGAGTTCGCGAGCTTCGTCGGCGTGAGTCGGCCGGGGTATGAACTCGGCGCCGCACATCTCGACCAACACCTCGACAAGCTGCCGCCCGATACCCTTCATCTGATGGAGATACCGGCGCTGGCCATTTCTTCGACCGATTGCCGGATGCGTGCCGGCACCGGCCGTCCGGTGTGGTACCTCGTTCCCGACGGGGTGGTGCAGTACATCAGCAAGCGAAAGTTATACCAATCGAAAGGCATTCAGTGACAGCGTCATCCGAGGCGGTTTCCATGGCAACCGTGGCCGCCCACGCGGCCGCCGACAAGTTGGCCGCCAACGTCATCGTGATCGACGTGTCCGAACAGCTCGTGATCACCGACTGTTTCGTGATCGCATCGGCCGACAACGAACGTCAGGTCGCGTCGATCGTCGACGAGATCGAAGAAAAGCTCCGCGAGGCCGGCAACAAACCAGTCCGTCGGGAGGGGACAAGAGAAGGCCGCTGGACCCTCCTCGACTACATCGACGTGGTGATCCACGTGCTGCACAACGAGGAGCGCGAGTTCTACGCCCTCGAACGGCTGTGGAAAGACTGCCCGATCATCGAGATCCCTGGAATCGAATCCACCGCGGAAGCCGGTGACAGCGATCGGGGTGACCTTGGTGAATGAGTCGCTTCGGCCAGACGGCCACGACTCGAGCGTCGAACGGATGACCCCGGTTGTACGGCGACTGCTTCTCCTGCGTCACGGTCAGACCGACTACAACGCAGGCAGCCGAATGCAAGGACAACTCGACACCGACCTGTCCGAACTCGGAGTCCGGCAGGCCGCCGCGGCGGCGAAGGTGCTGGCTGCTCGCGGCCCTCGGTTGATCATCTCCTCTGATCTGCGGCGGGCCCGCGACACCGCGGCTGCCCTGGCCGATCAGGTGGGGATGGAGGTTGCCACAGATCGTCGGCTGCGCGAAACGCATCTCGGTGAGTGGCAGGGTCTGACCCACCATGAAGTGGACGCCGAGATGCCCGGGGCCCGCAAGGTGTGGCGCGACGATGCCTCATGGCGACCGCCAGGTGGCGAAAGTCGCACCGATGTGGCCCAGCGCAGCATGCCGGTGGTCGATGAACTGGTGGCCGAGTTGGGGGACTGGGGTCGCGGCGACGACGCGGATGCCCCCGTGGTCCTGGTGGCTCACGGCGGGGTCATCGCTGCGATGACGGCGGGCCTGTTGCGGTTGCCGGTGAGCCACTGGCCCGTGCTCGGGGGTCTCGCGAACACGAGTTGGGTTCAGCTGAGCGGTCACGGTGCCGACGACGAGACCACGTGGCGGCTCGATGTGTGGAACGCATCGGCCGAGGTCGCCGACGACGCAGTGCAGTGACCTGTTGATGAGTTCAAGCGACGGCAACTCGCCGGGTCGACCGCCGGTCCGCGACAGCCTGCTGGTCCTGTCCGACTCGCTGGCCTACTACGGACCCACCGGTGGTCTACCTGCCGATGACTCCCGGATTTGGCCGGTTCTGGCGGCCGAACGCCTGGATCTGCGTCTGGAGTTGTTCGGGCGCATCGGGTGGACCAGTCGTGACGTGTGGTGGGCCCTCACCCAGGACCCGCGCATCTGGTCGGCGGTTCCGAGGGCCAAGGCCGTGGTGTTCGCCTTCGGAGGGATGGATTCGTTGCCGTCCCCGCTCCCGACGGCGCTCCGTGAGCAGATTCGGTACATCCGTCCCCCGGCGCTGCGGCAGCAGGTTCGCAACGCATACGGGTGGCTGCAGCCGCGACTCTCGCCGCTCGGATGGCCGTTGGCGTTGCCGCCCGCGTTGACCACCGACTACCTGACGAAGATCCACGAGGCCCTGGTCGCGGTTCGGCCCGACCTGCCGGTGGTCGCCTGCCTGCCGTCCACCCATCGGAGCCCGTACTACAGGAACGTGCATGCCGGGCGACCGAAAACCGTTGGCGCGATCACTGATTGGGCTATGCAGGCGCAGGTCCCCCTGGTCGACCTGCTGGAGCCGACGGCACGCCATTTCGACCACGGTGAAGGCAACCCGGACGGGATCCACTGGGGGTTCGGCTGTCATCGGGAGGTTGCCGACCTGGTGGGCGATGCCGTCGCCGCCGCGACCGCGACTAGCGTGGCACTGTGACCGTCACCATCGTCACCGACTCGTCGGCCCGCTTACCCGCACCGATCCGCGAGCGGTACCGCATCGAGCAGGTACCCATGCATGTGCTGACCGCCGATCAGGATCTCCTCGAGGATGTCGACGACATCGGCCCGGACATCTTCAACGATCCGCAGACCACCACGTCCGGCGTCTCCCCGGCCGATCTCGAGGCCGCCTACGAGAAGGCGGTCGACCTCAGCGACGGCGACGGCGTGATCGCCGTGCATCTGTCGCGTCGGTTCAGCGGGACATGGGGCTCGGCGAGACTGGCGGCCGAGAAGTTCCAGGGCCGGATCCGAGTGGTCGATTCCCGCACCGTGGGTCTGGGGGTCGGGTTTGCGGCGATCGCCGCCGCGCAGACCGCGGAGACCGGCGCCGACATGGACCGGGCGTATGAGGCAGCGATCCGGGTGGGGTCCACCACGGAGTGTCTGCTGTGTGTACAGCAACTCGAGAACCTGCGGTCGAGTGGTCGCATCGGTGCCACCACCCGCCTGTTCGCCTCGGCCCTCGCGATCAAGCCGATACTTCGGGTGGTCGATGGCACGCTGGCGCTCAAGGAAAAACAGCGAACCATGTCCAAGGCGATCGCCAAGATGATCGACACGGCCGTGGACGTCGCCGAACGCCGTCCCATCACGCTGGGTGTACAGCACTGCGACGCACCCGAATTGGCCGAGCAGATCATCGACTCCCTGCAGTCCAAGCTCACCATCACCTCGCTGGTGCAATCCGACCTCGGGCCTGTGTTGTCGCGACATGTGGGGAGCGGTGCGGTGGGGATCGCTGTGACAACGTCGCTCGACCACATCGATGTCGACTGAGTTTGTCAACACCCGCCGGGTTGTCCACAGCACCGCGTCGCCGGGCGGCGCTCTGATCTGAACGCAGAGATCTGCCTTCTACGGTTCGGGTATGAGAAGCAACCTGGACCGGTTGACGGCCTCGCCGATCGCGTCGGACACGCCTGAACCATCCGTCCCGGTGGCAGAACCGATGGCCCCTGCCTGGCTCGGTTCGGCGCAGTGGATGCACGACAACCCGGATTCGCCCGATGGCGGTGGCGATGTCCCGACGGCGGGTGCGGCCGGCGGCGCACGTGGTCACTGGACAGACGACCCCGACGACATCGATGCCGGACCGCTGCGACGGCGATGGCGTTCGACCCCGGCAGCGGCGATCGGGTTGGTGGCGGTCGGCATCGTGGCAACTCTGATCGCCTTGTACACCGCGTTCGCCGGGCCCGACACGGGACCAGAGGTTCCCGTCAGCTTCCCGGAATCGGCAGGAGTCCCAGCCCCGGTGGACACTGCGCCACCGGCGTCGAGCGCTGCGCCCCCGGCGGAACTGGTGGTGAGCGTGGTCGGTTTGGTGCACCGTCCCGGATTGGTTCGGTTACCTCCACAAGCTCGTGTCGCCGACGCCATCGACAAGGCGGGGGGAGCGAAGCAGAACGCAGATCTGTTGAGTCTCAACCTGGCTCAGCCACTTCGGGACGGCGATCAGGTACTCGTCGGTTTCACCGATCCGGCGGGAGGCTTTCAGATGCGCAGTGCCGTCGTCGCGGTGGACGGTGCCGGGAGTCCGCCGGCCGCTGCCGGCACCGCACCACCCGGGCCCGGTCCGGCAGGAACGGCCGATGGGGCGGGCACGGTGAACCTGAACACGGCGACCGAAGCCGAGCTGGACACGCTACCCGGGGTGGGCCCGGTCACCGCGGCCGCGATCATCGCGTGGCGGCAGGCCCACGGGAGCTTCACCTCGGTCGATCAGCTGGCCGAAGTCGACGGGATCGGTCCCGCCCGCCTCGAGAAGCTGAGGGACAAGGTCACGGTGTGAACGGCACCGACGTCCGGGCGCCCACGTCGGTGGGTCTCGACGTGCGGCTGGTGCCCGCGGCAGTCGGAGCGTGGATGATGACGGTTGTGGGAACCATTGGTCCCCTTGGTATTACGGTTGCGGCGAGCGTATCGGCCAGTGTGTTCGCGCTCGTGGCGATCGCTTGGACGGCACGCGGGTCTCGGCTGCTGGTTCTGCCGGTGGTGTTGGGGGTCGCCGGAACGATGGCCGGATTCGGGTGGGCGCTGGTGGTGCGTCAGCACCAACTGGCCGAGCACCCGCTGGCGGCCGAGTCGATGCGCGGAAGCAAGACAACCATGACCCTTCGGGTGTCAGACGACCCGCGCATCATCGCCGGCACGGATCGAGTGGTGCTTGCGGTCGATGTGGTGGCGGTGCGGGGCCGGGATGTCGCCGACGTGGCGGCAACCGTGCTGGGGCCGATGGACGGATGGTCCGGTCTTGTTCCGGGACAAACACTCTCGACTGTTGCCAAGGTGTCCGCGCCGCGGCGCCCTGACCTCACCGTGGCAACGCTGACCGTCTCCGCGCCGCCGAGCCGCGTGAGAGCGCCGCCCTGGTACCAGCGCGCCGGAGCAGAAGTGCGTACCCGGTTCCAAGAGACGGCCTCACGCGCACTGGGCACGCCGGAATCGGGATTGGTGCCCGGAATGGTGCTGGGGGACATCTCGACTCTGGACGAAGACCTCAAGACCGCATTTCGAACGTGCGGGCTGTCGCACCTCACGGCCGTGTCGGGAGCCAATTTTGCGATCATCATCGGTGCTTTGCTCCTGGCCGTGCGAGCAGCGGGTGCCGGGCCCCGTCTGTCGGTGGCTGTGATCGCCTGCGCCATCGTGGTTTTCGTGCTGCTGGTCCGACCGAGTCCAAGTGTGGTGCGGGCAGCTGTGATGGGTGCGGTGGGATTGCTGGCACTGCTGGTCAGGCGACGTGCTCAGGCGATGCCTGCGCTGTGTACGGCCATCGTTGTGCTGTTGCTAGTCTGGCCCGCCTTTGCCGTCCATCCGGGGTTCATGCTGTCGGTCGCGGCAACCGCTGGGCTGATCGTGATGGCACCGCCGATCGTGGATTGGCTTCGACGTCACCGCGTTCCGGGTGGTCTCGCCGAAGTGTTGGCCGTCGCCGTCGCGGCGCAGGTGGTCACCCTTCCGATCGTCGTGATGATCAGCGGTCAGATCAGCCTGGTGGCGATCGCCGCGAACATCGCGGTGACCCTGGCGGTCCCGCCCATCACCGTGCTGGGTACGGCCTCTGCGGCACTGGTGGTGCTCTGCCCGCCGCTGGCAACGTTGCTGGTCCGGTTCGTCGGTCCGGCCCTGTGGTGGATGGTGGTGGTGGCCGAGCAGTTGAGTTTTCTTCCGATGGCCACGATCACTCTGTGGTGACCTGTCGTCGGTCTCTGGCACGATGACCGGGTGAGCAGTGTGCATCTGGTGTTGGGCGACGACGAGTTCCTCTGTGAGCGGGCAACCGCGGGCATCGTTGCCGCCGTCAGGGGGGCGGTCGACAATCCCGGCGATATCCCGGTGACGCGGCTGCGCGCCGGAGATGCGACCGAACACGAACTCGCAGAACTGCTCAGTCCGTCGTTGTTCGCCGAAGACCGCATCGTGATCCTGGAGGCCGCCGGTGAAGCCGGGAAGGAACCGGCCAAGCTGGTCACCGAAGTGGCAGCGAGTCCACCTGAAGGCGTCACGCTGGTGGTGGTCCATTCAGGATCGGGGCGTGCGAAATCCATGGTCGCTGCCCTGCGGAAGTCGGGTGTCGAAGAACACGACTGCGCTGCGCTCAAACCATCGGCGCGAGCGGATTTCGTCCGCAACGAGTTACGCAGTCACGGGGTGAAGGCGGGCTCCGACGTCATCGAGAAGATTTTGGATTCGGTACGGGCAGACCTGCGCGAGCTGGCTGCAGCGTGCAGTCAGCTGGCCGCCGACACCGGGGGCAAGGTGGATGTGGCCGCGGTTGCCCGCTACTACTCGGGTCGCCCGGAGATCACCGGCTTCGAAGTCGCAGACAAGGCGGTCACCGGTGACCGGCCAGGAGCGCTGGAATCGTTGCAGTGGGCTCATCATCACGGTGTTCCGCACGTTCTGCTCGCCGATGCGTTGGCCGAAGCGGTGCATGCGATCGCCCGGGTTCGCGGTATCGGCAGGATGGATCAGTATTCGGCTGCGTCCGAATTGGGCATGCCGCCGTGGCGGGTGAAGAAGGTGCAGGGCCAGGCGTCGGCATGGGACTCGGTGTCCATCGCGAAGGCCATGACCGTGGTGGCAACTTTGAACGGCGAGGTGAAAGGTCAAGCCGCCGACGCGGATTACAGTCTGCAACGCGCGGTGGCCGCGGTCGCCGATCTGCGTCCCTCTCGTCGTCGCTGACGCCGTTGACCGTGCCGAAACAGCCGCTGACCGTGCCGAAACAGCCGCTGACCGTGCCGAAAAGTGGGAACGAGCATCTCGATTCGCCTGTAGCGATCGGGAACACTGAGGTGCTCAGCCCGCTCGATTCGACTTACGGCACGGTGAACTAGCGTTTCGGCACGGTCGATGCGAACTAGGGCCCAGTGAACGAGAGTTTCGGCACGGTCAACGGCTTCGGTCCGAAAAACGCGGTGATGACAGACGACGCTCACCCCGACGACCGCGTGGGGGATCGTCGGGGTGAGCGAGTTATGAAAAGTTCAGTTGTGCCCGGTCATCGGGCGGGCTCGATCAGAGCTTGTTGAGCGAGACAGCCATCGCCGATTTCTTGTTGGCTGCCTGGTTGGCGTGGATGACGCCCTTGCTCGCGGCCTTGTCGAGCTTCTTGCTGGTGCTGACCAGCAGCTCGGAAGCCTTGTCCTTCTCGCCCGCTGCGACGGCCTCGCGGAAAGAGCGAATCGCGGTCCGCAGCGACGACTTCACCGACTGGTTGCGCAGCCGTGCGCTGTCGTTGGTCTTGTTCCGCTTGATCTGCGACTTGATGTTTGCCACGCGTGTGTTTTCCTTAGCTCAGCGATACGGGTTTTGGTGTCAGCACCAGCGCACTACGTTACCAGCCGGCCCGGTGTGCACCCAAATCGCAGCGGCGCAGGTAGCGGATACCGCAGGCAAGACTGCCAACACCAGCCACTTACGGCACGATGTTCACATGAGTGCGGCAACCGCAGCAGGGTCAAAGCGCGCCGTGGCCACTCGTGCCACCGGTACCAAGGTGTCAGCCGAGACCACGACGGGCAAGAAGAAGCCGGCAAAGGTGGCCGGGCCGAAAGGCAACGGTTCCAAGCCGCCGGCCAAGAAGACCGCGGCGAAGGGCGCTGCGAAGCCGAGCGGCATCTTCAACGGCTACGCCGCGGGCCCTTATGACGGCGCGTTCGACGAGATGTTCGACGACAACGGCGAGGTTCGCGGACCGTACCGGGGGATCCACAAGTCCCTGGGCAGTTACGACGGTGCCGACCTCGACACCCGCGTCGACGCTCTCGGTCGGGCCTTCATCGATCAGGGCATCACGTTCTCGCTGTCGGGGCAGGAGCGCCCCTTCCCGCTCGACGTGGTTCCCCGAGTCATCTCGGCAGGTGAATGGGCCAAGCTCGAACGCGGAATCACCCAGCGGGTCAAAGCCCTGGAGATGTTCCTCGACGACATCTACGGCGAGCAGGAGATCCTGCGCGACGGGGTCGTTCCCAAACGGCTGATCACCTCATGTGAGCACTTCCATCGCCAGGCGGTGGGTATCAGGCCTCCCAACGGGGTTCGTATCCACGTCGCCGGCATCGACCTGATCCGCGACGAGCACGGTGACTTCCGGGTGCTCGAGGACAACCTGCGCTCGCCATCGGGTGTGTCGTACGTGATGGAGAACCGTCGCACCATGGCCAGGGTGTTCCCGGATCTGTTTGCCTCACACCGGGTCCGGGCTGTCGGCGACTACTCGACCCATCTGCTCCGGGCCCTGCGGGCGTCGGCGGCATTCAACGAGGCCGACCCGAACGTCGTTGTCCTCACCCCCGGAGTGGCGAACTCCGCGTACTTCGAGCACTCGCTGTTGGCCAGGCAGATGGGTGTGGAATTGGTGGAGGGCCGCGACCTATTCTGCCGCGACAACGTGGTGTACATGCGAACCACGGAGGGGGAGCAGCGAGTAGACGTGATCTACCGCCGCATCGACGACGACTTCCTCGACCCGATGCAGTTCCGTCCCGACTCCATGCTGGGCGTCGCCGGACTGCTCAACGCGGCACGTGCCGGCAACGTGGTGATCTCCAGTGCCGTCGGCAACGGGGTCGGTGACGACAAGCTCACGTACACCTACGTTCCCGAGATCATCGAGTACTACCTGGGCGAGAAGCCCAGCCTCGGCAACGTCGACACCTTGCGTTGCTGGCTCGACGACGAGCGCGAGGAGGTGCTCGACCGGATCGACGAACTCGTAGTGAAACCCGTTGAGGGATCAGGGGGTTACGGCATCGTCTTCGGTCCCGATGCCACATCGGAGGAACTGGACGTGCTGGCCCGCAAGGTCAGACTCGACCCTCGTGGCTGGATCGCGCAGCCGGTGGTGCAGCTCTCGACGGTGCCCACCAAGATCGGTGGCAAGCTGGCGCCGCGTCACGTGGATCTGCGTCCGTTCGCCGTCAACGATGGCGAGTCGGTGTGGGTGCTGCCCGGCGGGCTGACCCGGGTGGCGCTCCCGGAAGGCAGTCTGGTGGTCAACTCGAGCCAGGGTGGCGGCTCCAAGGACACCTGGGTGCTCGCGACCCGCACCTCGGGTGAGGAGCGCGAACTCTCGGGCGACGAACTCGTCCGGAGCCAAGACCTCAGGGCTCCGAGTACTCCCACCGAGCAGGGGCCGGACACCGCCGCCATGCAGGATCAGCAACAACAGCAGCAACAGCAGGCGGGTGTGACCGGTCGACACAGTCAGATCCAGAATCAGGGTCCGACCGGTCAGACGCAGAGCCAGTCGATGTCGCAGCAGGGTGGTGCCCGCCGATGATGCTCGCACGCAACGCCGAATCCCTGTACTGGATCGGACGCTACGTTGAACGCGCCGACGACACAGCCCGGATCCTCGATGTGGCGGTACACCAATTGCTCGAGGACGCCACGGTTGATCCCGACGGCCGGTGTCGGCTGGTCTTGCAGGTGTTGGGGATGGAGTTGCCCCCCGCCGATGTGGAACTGGATGCCTGGTCGTTGACCGACCGGGTCGCATACTCGAAGAAGGAACCAGGCTCCATCGTTGACAGCGTGGGTCAGGCCCGGGAAAATGCAAGGGGCGCACGCGAAGTCACGTCGAGTGAGATGTGGGAATGTCTCAACACCACCTACAACGGCCTGGGTGACGCCGAGCGGGCGTCGCGCAAGCTGGGGCCGTACGAGTTCCTGTCCTTCGTAAAAAACCGGGCGGCGATGTTCGCCGGACTGGCCGACGCCACCCTCAGCCACGACGACGGTTATCGCTACCTCCTGCTCGGCCGATCGGTCGAGCGTGTGGACATGACCATCCGGATGTTGTTGTCGCGCGCAGGTGACAGGTCGGGGTCACCGGCGTGGGTGACGGTGCTGCGGTCCGCGGGTGCACACGACACCTACCTAAGGACCTACCGGGGCGCACTCGATGCGACCCGGGTGGTCGAGTTCCTGCTCCTCGACCGGCTGTTCCCGCGATCGGTGTTCCACGCGATCAGCCTGGCCGAACGGCAATTGATCGAGCTCGACAACCGGCCGAGCCGGGTGGGTGCGCAGGCCGAGGCGCAACGTCTCCTGGGCCGCGCACGAAGCGGGCTCGAGTTCATGCAGCCTGGAATGTTGTTGGACGACTTGCAGACCCGGTTGCTCGATCTGCAGGAGACGTGCCGCGAGGTCAGCGAGGCCGTGACGGCCCAGTACTTTCACGTGTCGCCGTATGTCGCCTGGGCGGATACGTCCGCAAGCGATTCGGTCGACCGATTCATCGAGGAGAGTGAACTGTGAGCTGGCGATTGCGGGTCGTGCATTCGACGGGATTTGCCTACAACGCCCCGGTCACCTCTTCGTACAACGAGGCCCGGCTGACGCCCCGGAGCGATACCCGGCAGAACGTGATCATCAACCGCGTGGAGACGATCCCCGCGACGAGGTCGTATCGGTACACCGACTACTGGGGGACCGCGGTCACCGCCTTCGACCTGCATGCTCCTCACGAGGAACTCGAGGTGTCGGGCCTGTCGGTGGTCGAAACCGAGCCCGACGCAATGCCTTCGGACGACGAATTGCTCGATTGGGAATCGCTGCACCATGAGTCGGTGATCGACCGATACGACGAGGTGCTGAGCAACACCGGGTACGTACCGGTGAGCAGGCAGCTCGGTCAGGTGGCCAAACGCCTCACCAAGGGGCTCACCCCTCAAGAGGCTGTGCTCGCCGTGTGCCAATGGGTGCACACCGAGATGGAGTACGTTCCCGGCACCACCGGCGTCCACACCTCCGCGGTCGAGGCCTGGAAAGAGAAAAAAGGCGTCTGCCAGGATTACGCGCACCTGTCATTGGTGATGTTGCGCAGCCTCGGCATTCCGTCGCGCTATGTGTCCGGCTATCTGCACCCGAGCAGGTCGGCAGTCATCGATCGCACGGTCGAGGGGCAGAGCCATGCCTGGGTCGAGGCCTGGACCGGCGGTTGGTGGGGGTACGACCCCACCAACGACCTCGCGATCTCCGAGCAGCATGTGTCGGTCGGTGTGGGCCGCGACTACTCTGACGTGCCTCCGCTCAAGGGGATCTACACAGGCGCGGGCGCCAAGGACCTCGAGGTGAAGGTAGAGATCACCCGTTTGGCGTGATCGCCACCCATTCGCTCGCTGTGCGCCAAACCCTCGGTGGGCGGCCGCTCCGGTGTCACAGTCGTGCAATGACCACTGCAGCAATGCGATCCGTTGTCCCGTTTGTTGTCAGCGCAACCGGTAGCGGGGTCGCGCAACGTCTTGTCACCGGCGGCTCGGCTCACGAGTTCCACACCGATGCGTACCCAGCGTTCGGGGGTGAGGACAAGGCCCCGAGCCCGTTGTTCTACGCACTCGGCGCACTGACGTCGTGCAATCAGGTCACCGCGTCGCTGGTTGCCAAAGACCTCGGGATCGCGTTGGGGGAGTTCACCTTCGAGGTGCAGGGTGATCTCGACACCGCAGTCCTCGTGCAAGGCGCCGAAGGTAACGCCAACTTCGACAAGGTCACCGTGTCGGCCGTGGTCGAATCAGACGCAAGCGAGCAACAATTCGCCGAGTTCGTCGCCGAAACCGAACGACGGTGCCCGGTCTCGCAGCTCTTCGTGCGCAGCGGTCTCGAGTTCGTCAACAACTGGACGCAGGCGCCGCTGTCCTGAGTCAGACGTGGGTGGCCGGATTCAACGCCACCCGTACCGGTCTCGCAGAACTGTTGCGATCCGGTCGAATTGGCCTCGATCGACGATCGCACCCTCGCGGCGGATGGCATTTTCGGGCACCGTGAGCACCCGGTCGAGCCGGGCGAAGCTTTCGCGGTGGGCGCTGTCCCACTCGCCGGTCCCGATGCTCATCCAGTTCGCGTCGTCGCGCCGGTGCTCTTGACTGGACAGCATGAGTCCGAGGAGAGCGGGTCCCTCCCGTCCGACCACCACGACCGGACGGTCCTTACCTCGGCCTGGATCATCTTCGAACTCGACCCAGGTCCACACCACCTCGCCGGGATCGGCTGCGCCGTCGAGGCGGGGAGAGTAAGCGATCTCCCGCGCGTGTGTGGCCGTCGGCGACGTGCGCGTCACCCGGTTCCCACTCGGTGAGGGCGCAGATTCCCGGCCGGGCCGTGTGGCCGCAGAGCGGGTGAGTTCGCGCACCATGCGCGGCCCGTGTCGACGGATCAACGACATCGCCATCTGTCCCAAGGTGCCTGCCACGCCGTCAGCCTATCGAGAAGAAGTCGAGCACCTCGGTGGCGATCAGCCGCGGCGCGCCTGACCGATCGGGTTTGAGGTCGTGGCCGACCTTGGGGAGATCGAGGAATCGGGTCGGTGACGGGATCATCGCGATGGCCTCGGTCAGCTCGTCCGTGGTGCCGAACGGGTCGGTGGCGCCGTGGACCACCAGGACCGGCTTGGTGATGGAGGGCAGGTGATCGGTGCGCATCTTCTCCGGTCGTCCGGGTGGGTGCAGCGGGTACGAGGTCAGCAACAGTCCATCGGCGATGTCGGGGTTCTCGGCCACCGTCATCGAGGCCTGGCGTCCACCGTAAGAATGCCCGCCGACGATCAGGGGGCCGGTCGATTGACCCCGGAAGGCGTCACACGCCGCGGCTATCCCTGCGCGGTCGGCTGCCGCGCCGGACGGATGAGGCGGCCCCTTGGGTCGTTTCTGACGGTAGGGCAGGTCGATGCGGGCGACAGCGATCCGGCGGTCGCACAATTCCTCGGCGATGCGGCGCAGGATGACCGCATTGTGGTCACCGCCCGCACCGTGCGCGAGCACGACCACGGCGAGCGGGTCGCCATCGGGCCGATGCAATGCGCCGGCCACACCTTCTGACTGCCACTCCTCGACGCTCACGTCCTGAACTTTAGCGTCGAGACCGCCGATGGATGGCCGATGTGCCTGCGCATGAGAAACTGGACGGGTATCTCGGCCACTGCAAGGAGTGAGTTCAATTCCCAGGCTTTCCGACACCACGTTCACCGATCCCGCGAAGATCCGGAATTTCTGCATCATCGCTCACATCGACCACGGCAAGTCGACGTTGGCGGACCGGATGTTGCAGGTCACCGGTGTGGTCGAGGGGCGCGACATGCGGGCGCAGTATCTGGACCGGATGGACATCGAACGTGAGCGCGGCATCACGATCAAGGCCCAGAACGTTCGGCTGCCCTGGAACGTGGACGGCACCGACTACGTGATGCACCTGATCGACACCCCCGGCCACGTGGACTTCACATATGAGGTGTCACGTGCGCTGGAAGCGTGTGAAGGCGCAGTGTTGCTCGTCGACGCGGCCCAGGGCATCGAGGCTCAAACGTTGGCCAACCTGTATTTGGCGCTGGACAAGGACCTCACGATCATCCCGGTCCTGAACAAGATCGACCTGCCGGCCGCCGACCCCGACCGTTACGCAGCCGAGATCGCTCACATCATCGGCTGTGAACCCGACGACGTCCTGAGGGTCTCGGGCAAGACCGGCGTCGGCGTCACGGAGCTGCTCGACGAGGTGGTGCGGCTGATCCCGGCTCCGGTCGGCGATTCCGACGCCCCGCCCCGCGCGATGATCTTCGACTCGGTCTACGACACCTATCGCGGCGTCGTCACGTACGTCCGTGTGGTGGACGGCAAGATCGTGCCCCGCGAGAAGATCAAGATGATGTCGACCGGCACCACCCACGAACTCCTCGAGGTCGGCATCGTCTCGCCGGACCCGAAGCCGTCCAAGGGGCTGGGCGTCGGCGAGGTGGGCTATCTGATCACCGGTGTGAAGGACGTCCGCCAGTCCAAGGTCGGTGACACCATCACCTCTGCGCGTCATGGCGCGGAGACCCCGCTGACGGGCTACCGCGAGCCACGGCCGATGGTCTACTCCGGTCTCTACCCGGTGGACGGGTCCGATTACCCGGTCCTGCGAGAAGCCCTCGACAAGCTGCAGCTCAACGACGCCGCACTGGCGTACGAGCCAGAGACGTCGGTGGCGTTGGGGTTCGGTTTCCGTTGCGGCTTCCTCGGGTTGCTGCACATGGAGATCAGCCGCGAACGACTCGAACGGGAATTCGGCCTGAACCTGATCTCCACCGCACCGAACGTGGTGTACCGCGTGGAGATGGAGGACGGCACCGAGCACATCGTCACGAACCCGTCCGATTGGCCGGACGGCAAGGCGCGCAACATCTTCGAACCGATCGTGAAGACGACGGTGATCGCGCCGAGCGAATTCGTCGGTTCGATCATGGAACTGTGCCAGTCCCGGCGTGGCGAACTCGGCGGGATGGACTATCTGTCCGAGACCCGCGTGGAACTGCGATACACCCTGCCGATGGCCGAGATCATCTTCGACTTCTTCGATTCGCTCAAGTCGCGTACCCGCGGCTACGCCAGCCTCGACTACGAGGAGGCAGGCGAGCAGGTGTCGAGCCTGGTGAAGGTGGACATCCTCCTGCAGGGTGAAGCCGTCGACGCCTTCAGTGCGATCGTCCACAAGGACGGCGCCGCCGCGTACGCCACCAAGATGACAACCAAGCTCAAGGAACTCATTCCCCGCCAGCAGTTCGAGGTCCCCATCCAGGCCGCGATCGGCGCCAAGATCATTGCGCGCGAGAACATTCGGGCGATCCGCAAAGACGTCTTGGCCAAGTGCTACGGCGGCGACATCAGCCGTAAGCGCAAGCTGCTCGAGAAGCAGAAAGAGGGCAAGAAGCGGATGAAGACGATCGGCCGGGTGGAGGTCCCGCAAGAGGCGTTTGTGGCTGCACTGTCGTCGGATGCGTCGAGCGACAAACCCAAGGGCAAATAAGGCCGGAGGGAATCAGGACCGAAAGTCAAGCACCGCAGTACCATCGGGCCATGCCCTCTAACCCGGTCCTGGCCCGAAGTCCCCATCTGCACGGTCTGCCCGACTTCCCGTCGTTCACCGACGACGACTTCGTGCCCGCCTTCGACGAGGCGATGGCCGAGCACCTGCGTGAGGTGGAGAAGATCGCCGGCGCTCGCGCCGAACCGACCTTCGCCAACACCATCGAGGCACTCGAACGCAGCGGGCAGGCGCTGGCGCGGGCGGCAGGCATCTTCTTCAACCTCACCGGTGCCGACACCAACCCCAAGCGCAATGCGATCGCCACCGAGCTCGCACCGAAGCTCACCGCGCACGGCAACGCCATCGCACTGCACGCCGGTTTGTTCGCCAGGATCGACACGTTGTTCCAGACCCGCGAAGGCCTCGGTCTGGACGAGCCATCGCTGCGTTTGCTCGAACGGCGCCATCGCGACGCGATCCGCGCCGGGGCCGGTCTCGACGCCGACGGCCAGGCCCGGATGCGGCAGATCTCCGAGCGCCTTGCCACCCTCACGACCGAGTTCGGTCAGCGAATACTGAACGACAGCAACGACTCTGCGGTGCTCGTCGACGACGTGGGCAAGCTCGCCGGTTTGTCCGACGGCCAGATCGCGGCTGCGCGCCGCGCCGCGCAGGATGCAGGACACGACACCGGGTACCTCCTCACCCTCGAATTGCCGTCGAGCCAATCCGCTCTCGCCGTGCTGGAGGATCGCGACACCCGGATCCGGCTGTACGAGGCGTCGGTGAACCGCTGTTCGCGTGACAACAACAACGACACCCGGGCACTCATCCTCGACATCGTCCGTCTTCGTGCCGAACGGGCACGTCTACTGGGTTATCGCGACCACGCCGAGTACGTGATCGCGGAAGAGACCGCTCCGAGCCCCGAGGCCGTCGAGGAACTGCTGAGAGACCTGATCGCGTCGGCCATGCGGGCAGGGGGGCGCGAGCTCACCACCATCACCGAGACCGTCGGCACCGACATAGGTCCGGCGGATCTCACGTATTGGCTTGCGCGGCAGGAAGAACAGCGTGCGGCGGTCTCGTTGAGCGGGCTGTCGGACTACCTCGAACTCGACAGCGCGCTTGCCAATGGAGTGTTCTACGCGGCCGGCCGACTCTATGGTCTGCGGTTCGTCGAGTTGGACAACGTGCCCACGTATCACCCTGATGTCCGCGTCTGGCAGGTGTTCGACCGCACCAACACCTCGATCGGATTGTTCCTCGGCGACTTCTTCGCCCGTCCGAGCAAGCGGGGCGGCGCCTGGATGAACAACTTCATCGATCAGAGCTTGCTCCTCGAGTCCCGTCCGGTGATCGTGAACGTACTCAATCTGACAAAACCCGATGAAGGTGAGAAGTGCCTGCTCACCATGGACCAGCTCACCACACTGTTCCACGAGTTCGGACACGCACTGCACGGCTTGCTGTCGGCGGTGCGGTACCCGTCGCAATCGGGAACATCGGTCCCTCGGGACTTCGTCGAGTTCCCGTCACAGGTGAACGAGATGTGGGCGCTGCACCCAGAGGTGTTGCGACAGTACGCAAAACACCACGAGACCGGACAACCCATCCCTGATGACCTCGCCGAGGCCGCCAGGGCAAGCGCGGACGTCGAGTCGGCGCACGGCACCATCGAGTACCTGGCGGCCGCGATCCTCGACATGGCCTGGCATCGGGTGACCGTCGAGGATGACATCGACGACGTCGAGGCCTTCGAGAAGGCGGCACTGGCCAACGCCGGTGCCGCGGCCGACCTCATCCCGCCGCGATACCGCAGCGCCTACTTCAATCACATCTTCGGCGGCGGATATTCGGCCGGCTACTACTCGTACATCTGGTCCGAGGTCCTCGACGCCGAAACCGAACAGTGGTTCCTCTCCGGCGGTGGCCTGTCTTCGGATCTGGGGGCCCGGTTCGCCGAGACAACGCTTTCTCGAGGCGACAGCGTTGATCCCATTGCCGCGCACCAGGAACTCCTGGGCCGTCCCGCCGAGATCGAACCCCTGCTGCGTCGGCGCGGTCTGCTACCGGCCTGAGACCAGCACGCCCGCCGCGATCGCGGCCAGTGCCGACTCGGCGGCGCGTTCGGCATCGACCTTCTTCAGTGGCCTTGTCGAGGTGAGGAACTGATAGTAGAGCGGTGCTGACACCTGCCGGATCGCAGTTGTGGCGTCGGTGCCGGCGGGCGCTTCTCCACGGGCGATCCCGTCGAGTACACACGGTGCCCATTCGGCGACGCGGGTGTCGTAGAAATGCGCCAGTGCGTCGGCGGTGCGCGCGTCGCAGGTCGCCGCCGCGATGATCGCCTTGAACAACGGACCTTGACGCTTGTCCGACAGGGTCTTTCGCACCAGTGCGGCATTGGCGTGCAGGTCGGCGGACAGGGTGCCGGTGTCTGCCCGCGGCACGGATTCGGCGGCCATCTCCGACAACAGGTCTGCCACCAGGCCGGGCGCCGAACCCCACCGGCGATACACGGTGGTCTTGCCCACACCGGCACGACTGGCCACGTCGCTGAGGTCGAGGCCGGGTAGGCCTGATTCGGCGAGTACATCTCCGGTCGCACGGAGAACCGAAGCGCGGACCGCCGCCGTTCGGCCGCCTGGTCTGACCATCCCTGGCTCAGTCATGCCATGAGTGTAACGGGAACGCCGTTTCATTAACCGATCTGTCGTGCTACCGTCACTAAAGGAACAGATGTTCCGTTAAGGAGGTAGATCGTGGATTATCGGCGCGTGGGCAATTCAGGCCTGGTGGTGTCCGAACTGAGTTTCGGCGCAGGCACATTCGGCGGCGCGGGCGAACTCTTCGGAGCTTGGGGCGACACCGATGTCACCCAGGCCCGGAGAATCGTCGACGTGTGTCTGGAGGCGGGTATCACCCTCTTCGACACAGCAGACGTCTACTCCGCCGGAGCCTCGGAGGAGGTTCTGGGCGCGGCGATCGAAGGTCGCCGAGACGATGTGCTCATCTCCACCAAGGCGAGCTTGCCGATGGGAGACGGGCCGTCCGACCACGGGTCGTCGCGATCGCGGTTGATCGGTGCCGTCGAGCGCGCGCTCACGCGGCTGCGGACCGACCGGATCGATCTGTTCCAGCTGCACGCCTACGACTCGAGGACGCCGATCGACGAGGTGCTCAGCACCCTCGACCTCCTTCAGCAGCAGGGCAAGATCCGGTACACGGGTGTCTCGAACTTTTCGGGGTGGCAACTGATGAAGTCTCTCGGAATTGCTGACCACCAACGCTATTCGCGGTACGTCGCGCACCAGGTCTACTACTCGCTGGTCGGGCGGGACTACGAATGGGAGCTGATGCCGCTCGCGGCTGACGAAGGCGTCGGCGCCATCGTGTGGAGCCCACTCGGCTGGGGCAGACTGACCGGCCGTATCCGACGTGGCGAACCCCTGCCGGAGGGAAGCCGGTTGCACGCGACCGCCGATGCGGGCCCGCCCGTCGACGACGAGCTGCTCTTCGACATCGTCGATGCGCTCTCTGACATCGCAGCCGAGACCGGGCACACGGTCGCGCAGGTCGCTCTCAACTGGTTGTTGCGCCGACCCACCGTCTCCTCGGTGATCGTCGGCGCTCGCAACGAGCAGCAGCTCCGCGACAACCTGGGTGCTGTGGGTTGGCGCCTCGACGCCGAACAGATCGCCCGGCTCGATGCGGTCAGTGTTCGCGAGGCGCCCTACCCCTACTTTCCGTATCACCGGCAGGAGGGGTTCGCCCGACTCAACCCGCCGATGGTCTGATCGCCGCAACATCTCCGATGATGTGGGGTTCTGGCGGTGCCGACCTGGCGGTTTCGTCGCCAGAACCGCACATCATCGGGTTCAGTTGGCGGGGATGAACATCCCGTGGCCCTGAGCTTCCTCGGCCCTGATCACGTGCATCACCGCATTGATCAACGCCAGGTGAGTGAAGGCCTGCGGGAAGTTGCCGAGCTGGCGGCCGGTGGTGGGCTCGATCTCTTCGGCGTAGAGCTTCAGCGGACTCGCGAACGACAACAGACGCTCGCACAAGGCTTTTGCCCGCGGCAGCTCACCGATCTCCACCAGGGCGGACACCAGCCAGAAGGAACAGATGGTGAACGAGCCCTCTTCGCCGGACAAGCCGTCGTCTGTCTCCTCCACCCGGTACCGGAGCACCAGACCGTTCTCGCTCAGTTCGTCGGCGATCGCGAGCACAGTGTTGCGCACGCGCGGGTCCTCGGCGGGCAGGAACCTCAGCAACGGCACGAGCAGGAGAGATGCGTCCAGGGCGTCGCTGCCGTAGCGCTGGGTGAAGATCCCGCGGTCGTTGACCCCGAACTCGAGGATGTCGGCCTTGATCTCCTGAGCCTTCTCGGCCCACGTCTTGGCGTACGACGTCTCACCGTGGATGGCAGCCAGTTTGGCCCCCCGGTCGAGTGCGATCCAGCACATCACCTTCGACGAGGTGAAGTGCTGCGGTTCGCCACGCACCTCCCAGATCCCGCGGTCGGGGTGGCGCCAATGTTTGATGGCTTCTTCGACCTGTGCCTTCAACACCGGCCACAATGTCTCCGAGACAGTTTCGGTGGTCTTCGTGTTCAGGTAGACCGAGTCGAGCATCGTGCCCCAGATGTCGTGCTGTGACTGGTTGTAGGCGCCGTTGCCGATCCGCACCGGGCGTGCCCCGTCGTAACCGGACAAGTGATTGAGCTCGGATTCCTCGAGAGTCCGCTCGCCGCCCACCCCGTACATGACCTGGAGGGGATGGTGCTCGCCGTTCGTTGCTCCCGACACATCGGCGATGAACGAGAAGAAATCGCCGGCCTCACGGTCCAAGCCCAAGGTGTACAGGCCCCACAGGGCGAATGTGGAGTCGCGAACCCACGCGTAGCGGTAGTCCCAATTGCGTTCGCCCTTGGGTGTTTCCGGCAACGAGGTGGTCGCAGCGGCCAAGAGTGCACCGGTGGGCGAGTAGGTGAGCCCTTTGAGGGTCAGTGCGCTGCGCTGCAGATGATTTCGCCACGGGTGGTCGGGGAAGCTGCCGACGTTGATCCACTGCCGCCAGGATTCGGAGGTCTCCCACATCATCTGGGCCGCATCTTCCCAGGTCTGCGGGGCGGGAGGACTACCCCAGCTCAGGGCGACGAAGATCTCGCTTCCCTCGGTCATCCGGGTGCGGGCCCGGGCCTCACGACCTTCGAGGCCGATCTTGAGATTGGTGGTGAGTTTGAGTGCCGGGAAGTCGCCGGTCACACCGGTTGCGGTGGCTATAGCCTCTCCGTACGCGGGCCCGGAGTACTCCCACTTCGTGCCACCCTTGTGGTAGTCGAATGCCGGCTCGCAGCTCATCGCCAATTCGACGGTGCCGTTCACGCACCGCACGGTCCGCAGCAAGATGTGTTCGGCGTCCCAGTCGGTAGGTGTCCGCTTGTGGGTGCGGGAGCGGGCATCGTTGTCGTGCCACGGTCCCATCACCAGTGCGTCGCGCACGATCAACCAACCCGTATCGGTCTGCCAGGTGGTCTCCACCATCAGGCTTCCCGGAAGGTACCGCCGGTCGACGGGGACGTTCACCCCGTAAGGGGCCAGTTTGAAATGTCCGGCACTACGGTCGAGCACCGCCCCGAACACACTGGGGGAGTCCGGCCGCGGAACGCACATCCACTCCACCGATCCGTTCCGGGCGATCAGGCAATTGGTTTCGCAATCGGACAAGAAGGCGTAGTCACCGATGGGTGGGAACGCAGATTGCACCACTGGAGCGGACTGATGGGGGGCCGCGCCGCTGAGGGCGGAATGGCTCACATGCGGGCGGGGGACCGCTGTGTTGCCGGTGAGGTCAGAGATGCTGCTGCCCTCGGTTGGGGTTGTCATCGCTCTATCATGCGGTTGCGCGATGCCCCATGCCACCGATGCAGCGATACTCGTAGGGGCGAGCCGCACAGCGTCCGACTCCACCGAACACAGTCCTGGCCGATTTTGAATCACGGTGAACAAAAGTCGTCGGGCTAGGCTGTTGTGGTGGATGCGATGACAACGTGGTGGGACGGCGTCGAGGAGTGGCTGACGTCGTTGTCGTTCGTCCCCCAGATTCTTGTCTGCGCCGCGGTGGTCGTACCGCTGGCCATCGGTCTGTCCTATCTGATGAATCTGCTGGTAGACACCTCATTTCGGGTTGTCGACCGGCGCGAGTCCACCGAATCCGATTCCGGAGAACACTGATGCCGCGCTCGAAGGTCACGATGGCCCTGATCGGTTTGATCCTGTTGGTAGTGGTGGCCTGGTTGTTGCTCGGCTGAGCAGGGGCTCATCCGGCCCTCTTTTGGTGAGTTTGCCGACCAATTCATCCTGCTAGTCTTCGGCCTATGTCTGCAGCCGTCGGTTACCGCGTACGCCACACCCTGGCGTTGTTCGCGGTCGATTACCGCTGCGTTTTCGACGCGCTCTGTCGCTGAACACGTTTTCCGGGGCATTGCCCTGCGCTGATTCGACTCGAACACATCCGACCTGAAACAAGGGGACACAACCGTGCTTTTCCGTCTCTCCCGCCGAACGAGTACGCGAAGGCGCGCTCGGAGATCGTCGGCCGGGATCCTCACCATGCTGACCGTGTCCGCGCTGGTGCTCTCGGCCTGCGGCGGCGGTTCCACCGACGAGCCCGGCGGCCAGGACATCTCCAGCGGTTCACGGCACCTCAACCTCTTCGCGTACGCGGTGCCGAAGATCGGCTATGACGCGATCATCCCGGCCTTCCGCGACACCGAGGAGGGCAAGGGCATCGGCTTCTCGCAGTCGTACGGCGCGTCCGGCGACCAGTCACGTAAGGTCGCCCGCCGCGTCCCGGCCGATGTCGTCAACTTCTCTGTCGCACCCGACATCACCCGCCTCGTGAAAGAAGGGGTGGTGGACAAGGACTGGGCCGAGCAGTACCCCAACGGCAGTACCCCGTTCGGGTCCGTGGTCGCGCTCGTGGTCCGCGAGGGAAATCCGAAGAACATTCGTACCTGGGACGACCTCTTGAAGCCCGGTGTCCAGGTTGTCACCCCGAACCCCGGTAGTTCGGGATCGGCCAAATGGAATCTGCTGGCACCGTTCGCCGCGAAGAGCAACGGTGGGCTGAACGAGCAAGCCGGGCTGGACTACGTGGCCGAACTCGTCCGCGACCACACCCGGGTACAGCCCAAGTCCGGCCGTGAGGCGACCACCGCATTCGAGCAGGGTCAAGGCGATGTGCTGATCAGCTACGAGAACGAGGCGATCTTCCTCAAGAACCAGAACCCCACCGCCAAGCCGGGGCAGCGCGTCGACTACGTCATTCCACCCGAGACGTTCAAGATCGAGAACCCGGTCGCAGTGGTGAACTTCAGCAAGGAGAAGGAGGCGGCCAACGCCTTCGTTAGCTATCTGTTCACCCCACCGGCGCAACGGCTCTGGGCGCAGCAGGGTTTCCGTCCCGTCGACCCGACGGTCATCGAGGAGACCAAGGATCTGTTCCCCGGTGTGATCACCAAACTGTGGACGATCAGCGAATTGGGCAAGGTCCTCGGCGAGGGCACTGCCGCGAAGAACAAAGGTAAAGACCTCAAAGGCTGGCCGGCAGTGGACAAAGCGCTGTTCGGCACCTCCGGGGCAATCACCGAGATCTACGACGCCGGAGGCAAGGTATGACCGCCACAGTGACGCCGTTGAAGCCACCCGCTTCATCAGGTCCACCCAAGCGAGGATGGGGCAGCGTCGGGCCGCTCAGCATCGGTATCGCCGGTCTGTGGTTGAGCATCATCGTGCTCCTGCCGCTCGCCGCGATCACCAGTGAGGCGTTCGACGACGGTTGGAGTGGATTCTGGGCCGCCGTCAGCGACGACGGCGCGGTCGACGCCCTGAAGGTGACGGTCCTCGTCTCACTGCTCGTGGCACTGATCAACGTGGTGATGGGCACCATCGTGGCCTGGGTCCTGGTCCGGGACGAGTTCCCGGGCAAGCGAATCGTCAACTCGCTCATCGATCTGCCGTTCGCGCTCCCCACCATCGTCGCCAGCCTCGTACTGCTCTCCCTGTACGGACCGAGCAGTCCGATCGACATCGAACTCAACGCGACCCGCCCGGCACTGGTGATCGCGCTGACCTTCGTCACGTTGCCGTTTGTCGTCCGTCAGGTGCAGCCCGTGCTGATCGAGATCGACAAAGAGGTCGAAGAAGCAGCCGCGTCTCTGGGCGCAGGCAACTGGACCATCTGGTGGCGGATCATCTTCCCGTCACTGGCTCCGGCGGTGCTCTCGGGTGCAGGTCTGGCCTTCACCCGCGCCATCGGCGAGTTCGGTTCGGTTGTGCTGATCGGCGGCAACATCCCCGGCGACACCCAGGTGGCGTCGCAATACATCCAGCAGCAACTCGAGATCGACTCACCAGTTGATGCCGCCGCGGTATCGGTGGCCCTGCTGCTGATCGCCTTTGTCGTGCTGCTCGTCCTGCGAGTACTCGGCCGCTGGACCTCGCGCCGTGAGGAGGCGAACTGATGAAGATCTCCAGATTCCCGCGGCTCACCCTGCGTGTGATCGCACTGCTGTATCTCTTTGTGCTGCTGGTGGTTCCGGTGGCACTCATCTTCTATCGGTCGTTCGAGCACGGCATCGGCCAGTTCTGGGACTGGATCACCACACCCGCGGCGATCTCCGCTCTGCAGCTGAGTCTGCTGATCGTTCTCATCGTGGTCCCGTTGAACGTGGTCTTCGGTGTGTTCACCGCAATGGCTCTGGTACGTGGACGTTTCCGCGGTCGAGGCGTCGTCGAGGCAATCGTCGACCTGCCGTTTGCCGTCTCGCCGATCGTGGTCGGCGTCGCCCTGATCCTGTTGTGGGGGTACGGAGGCTGGTTCGGCGGAGTCGAGAGCCTCGGCTTCCGGGTGATCTTCGGGCTGCCGGGCATGGTGCTCGCAACCATCTTCGTCACACTGCCCTTCGTGGTCCGCGAGGTGGAACCGGTGCTGCGCGAGATCGGAACCGAGCAGGAGGAAGCTGCTGCGACGCTGGGGGCCAACGGCTGGCAGACCTTCTGGCGTATCACGTTGCCCGCCATCCGATGGGGACTCTCCTACGGCGTGGTCCTGACCATCGCGCGCTCGCTCGGCGAATACGGCGCGGTGATCATCGTGTCGTCGAATCTGCCTGGCATCTCTCAGACCCTCACGCTGCTGGTGTCGTCGCGGTACACCGACGACTACAACGAATACGGCGCCTACGCGGCGGCGACGCTGCTGATGATCATCGCCATCATCGTGCTGCTGCTGATGACACTCGTGCAGCGGCGTACCGGAACCAATCAAATCGAGCGCCGACAGGCGAGCAATGAGTCCGACGCTGCCGCGGACCCGGCCGAGACAGCCCCGAAAACGCAGGAGAGTGAACTGGTATGACGATCTCGGTTATCGACGCGAACAAGCGTTACGGCGACTTCGCCGCCCTCGACAACGTGTCCATCGACATCCCGGTCGGCTCGCTGACCGCACTGCTCGGACCGTCGGGATCGGGCAAGTCGACGCTTCTGCGCGCCATTGCAGGACTGGATCAGCTCGACTCGGGGACCGTGCTCATCAACGGTGACGATGTCACGCGGATCTCCCCACAGCGCCGCGACATCGGGTTCGTGTTCCAGCACTACGCGGCCTTCAAGCACATGACGGTGCGGGACAACGTGGCGTTCGGGCTCAAGATCCGTAAGCGGCCCAAGAACGAGATCAAGGCGAAGGTCGACGAGCTGCTCGAGGTGGTGGGCCTGGCAGGTTTCCAGACCCGTTATCCCGCACAGCTGTCCGGCGGACAGCGACAGCGCATGGCGCTGGCGCGAGCGTTGGCCGTGGACCCCAAGGTGTTGTTGCTCGACGAGCCGTTCGGCGCACTCGATGCCAAGGTCCGAGAGGATCTGCGGGCATGGCTGCGCAGGCTTCACGACGAGGTCCAGGTGACCACCGTGCTGGTCACCCACGATCAGCAGGAGGCGCTTGACGTCGCCGACCGTATCGCAGTGCTGAACAAGGGACGCATCGAGCAGATCGGCTCACCGGCAGACCTCTATGACCGGCCGGACAACAAGTTCGTGATGTCGTTCCTCGGCTCGGTGGCAAAGCTGAACGGGGTACTCGTCCGGCCACACGACATCCGCGTCGGCCGAACCCCCGACCTCGCACTGGCGTCCGCAGACAAGAACGCGGCGGAGACCGGAGTACTCAAGGCGCGGGTCAAGCGCGTGGTGTACCTCGGATTCGAGGTGCGTGTCGAACTCGAGAACGCTGCCACGAACGAGGATTTCCACGCCCAGATCACCCGTGGTGATGCTGCGGCGCTGGGCCTGAAGGATGGCGACGACGTGTACGTCAGGGCTACTCGGGTGCCCGACGCCGCGCTCGCCTAGCTGCGCGCCTGACCCTTTGACGTGAAGACGACCCAGCCGGCCGGTTGGGTCGTTTTCACGTGTGTACGCCCCCGGGCGAGAGTCAGGTGCTCACCAGGAACTCACCGATGAGCTCGGCGGTGCGCTGGGGCTGATCGAGCATGATCAAGACGTAGGCGTCGTCGACCTCGGCGAGGGTGCCCTTGGGGAACAGGTCGGCGAGCTGTTGCCCGTGCTCGCGCCGCATCACGTTGGTCTCAGGCGCCCAGATGATCAGCACAGGCCCCGCGAAGTCGCGCAGCTTCTCGGTTGCAGCGATCAGAGCTGCCTTGTCGAATTTCGTTCGGCAGTAGGCCAGTACGTCTCGGCGGACGTCGGCTGATGCCACCCCGGGATCGGTCCATTGCGCGATGATGTCGTCCGGAATGCGTTTTTTTGCCATCAGCCCGAGGACCATTGGAGTCCGGCGTAAGAAGCGGTTGCGAAACTGGTGCAGCGCGAACAGGATTCCGCCCGGTACCGAGACCGCGACCTTCACCACCTTGCCGGGGAACCCCGGTGGGAAGTTGTCGTACGCTTCGGCCGGGCAGACCACCAGGCGGGTGATCCGTTCACCGGACGTGAGCTCGGGCAAGAACAACGGGCCGCCCCAGTCGCTCAGGATCAGCGTCACCTGCTGCAAGTTCAGTGCCGCCAAGAACTCGGACAGGATGCCGACCATTCCGGGCATCGTCAGGTCGGCATCGGGGTCCATCGGGATGCGATGGCCGCCCAATGGCAGCACAGGCAACAGGTAGCGGAAGCTGTCAGGCAGGAGTGGCAGCACCAGATCCCACTGGTGGTCGTTCATCAGCAATCCGTGGGTGAGCACCACGGGAGGGCCTTCCGGATCTCCCACCTCGCGGTACTCGATGGTTCCTGCGCTCAGCTGCACTGTCTGCATGGTGACCTCCCCGGTACTAGAGCAATCGTTCTAGAACGATTGCTCTAGTATGGGACGCGGAGGTGCTGATGGCAAGAGGAACGCGCGAAACGATCCTGACCACGGCGGTCGAACTGATGCGGGTGCACGGGTACGCAGCACTGAGCATGAAGCAGATCGTCGCCGGCTCCGGCGCGCCGATCGGGTCCATCTACCATCACTTTCCCGAGGGCAAGGCACAGATCGCCCGTGAGGCACTGGTGAACGCGGGCGTCGCCTACGCCGCGATCATCCCGGCGGTCTTCGCTGACCAGACCGACCTCGGAGACGGCATCAGAGCGGCGTTCGCCCTGGCTGCCGAGGACATCGAGCAGACCGGTTTTGCGAACATGTGTCCGGTGTCCACCGTTGCCGGTGAGGTCGCAAATGCCGACGAATCGCTCCGGTTGGCCGCAGCATCGGTGTTCGGTGACTGGATCACGTTGGGAACGGCGTATTTCGAGAGTCGAGGCGTCCATCCGGACACGGCAAGGGAGGTCATCATCGCCATCATCTGCGCGTTGGAGGGGGCCTTTGTGATGACCCGGACCCTGCGCGACACCGCGCCACTACTCGCGGCCGGGGCGGCCTTGGCAGGTACTTACCATGGGTTGCCGTTGACCGAGAAAGCGGCGACCAAGCGTTCTATCTGAACGCAGAGAACGGAGCCGGGGTGGCCATGGTCGCGTCGCGGAAGCGGTCGCACACGACGTCGATCAGGTCGGGATGAGCCCCGATCGGGCCGGCTACCAAAGACCCCGGGGCAAGATGGTCTACGGCCGCGTCGACGCGCTCGGTCAGCAATCCTGCGGACAGGAAATACGGGCTGACAACAACACGCCGTGCACCGCCGCGACGCAGACTCCGTAGAGCCTGATGCAGATTGTTGTGATCCCGGCCCAGTCGGGTCGCGAAGACCGTCTGCACCAACGGTGTCCGGAGCCGGACGGCGAGTTCTGCGGCGCGGGCCCGAACGGCATCGTCGGCAGTGGGATCGCTGGATCCGACCGCGGTCAACACGACGCCGTCGGTGGCGCGGATGCCTGCCTGGTCCAGCCGGCCGATCAGCGCGCTGACGATCCGGGGATCATCTCCGAGCGGCGGCAACTGCCGGACCTCGATGTCGGGGTTGGCGGCGCAGGCGTCGGAGACGATCGCCGGAAAACCGACCTTGCTGTGAAAAGCGTTGGACAGCAGCAGGGGAGCGACCATCACCCGGCCAGTGCAGCCCACGAGGACGTCGGCGACGCTCGGGGAATTGAGGTCGAGGTAGCCGAGGCGCACATCGACCCCGGGGAGCCGGGTGCGGACACCATGGGTGATCCGTTCCATGGTGGCCGCGAACCGGGGGTCGCGGCTGCCATGGGCGGCGAGCACAAGTGTTGTCACACAAGTTCTTTCAGGTGCAGCTGCGACAGGGCGTCGCCCACCAGTCCGGCGCCGAGGGTGTTGCCGCCCTGCGGGTCGATCAACAGGAAACTGCCGGTCTCGCGGTTGGTGTTGTAATCGTCGGCGCTGATCGGCTGTGCGGTCTGCACCGAGATCCGGCCGATCTGGTTCAGTTCCAGCGATTCGGGCTGATCGCGCAGTACCAGTTCCTGCTCGTCGAACAGCACCTCGAGTTCGCCGACGATCGCCTGGGTGGTGCGGGCGCCGTGCTTGAGCAGCAGTCGAGCACCGGGGCGCAGAGCCTTGTCGCCGAGCCAGCAGACTGTGGCACTGAACTGCGAAATGGGTTCTGGCGCATCGGCGACTGCGGCGATCACGTCACCGCGCGAGACGTCGACGTCGTCCGCGAGGAGCACGGTCACGCTGCGCCCGGTGTGGGCGGACTGCAGCGAACCGTCCGCGGTGTCGATGCGTTCGACGGTGGTGCGGGTGCCCGAAGGCAGGACAACCACCTCGTCGCCGACGGTGACCCGTCCAGCGGCGACCTGACCGGCGTATCCCCGGTAGTCGGGGTACTCAGGTGTGCGGGGCCGGATCACGTACTGCACAGGGAAGCGGAAACCGACCGGCTTGCGGTCGTCTTCGACGGGCACGGACTCGAGGTGCTCGATCAGTGTCGGTCCGTCGTAGAAGGGCGTGTTGTCCGAACGCACGGCGACGTTGTCGCCGTGTAGCGCCGACACCGGGATCGAAACGACCCGATCGGCACTCCAACCGAGCGAGGTTGTCATGTCGGTGAACTGGGTCCGGATCTCGCCGAACACCTTTTCCGGGTCGTCGACCAGGTCGATCTTGTTGACTGCCAACACAAGTCGGGGCACACCCAGCAAGGCCATCACCGCGGCATGCCGACGGGTCTGCGAGATGACACCCTTGCGGGCATCAACGAGCAGGATGACCAGGCCCGCAGTGGACGCGCCGGACACCGTGTTGCGGGTGTACTGCACATGCCCTGGCGTGTCGGCCAGCACAAACGAACGCGTCGGTGTGGCGAAGTAGCGGTAGGCGACATCGATGGTGATGCCCTGTTCGCGCTCGGCGCGCAGACCGTCGACGAGCAGTGACAGGTCCGGTTGATCGAGGCCCTTGTCGACCGAGGCGCGGGTGACCGCGTCGATCTGGTCGGCCAGCACGGACTTGGTGTCGTACAGCAACCGGCCGACTAGCGTCGACTTGCCGTCGTCCACACTGCCGGCAGTGGCCAGGCGCAGCAGATCAGGTGAAGCACTCATCAGAAATATCCCTCGCGCTTACGGTCTTCCATCGCGGCCTCCGAGACCCGGTCGTCGCCGCGGGTGGCGCCGCGTTCGGTCAGGCGCGAGGCCGCGACCTCGGCCAGGACGGCCTCGTTGTCGGACGCGTCGGACAACACGGCCCCGGTGGTCGATCCGTCGCCTACGGTCCGGTACCGGACAGAGAGCTTCTGGATCTGTTCACCGTCGGCGGGTCCGCCCCAGGGGCCGGGCGTCATCCACATGCCGTCGCGTGAGTAGACCTCGCGCTCGTGCGCGTAATAGATCGAGGGGAGGAGCACCTGCTCGCGGGCGATGTACCGCCAGACGTCCAGTTCGGTCCAGTTCGACAACGGGAACACACGAACGTGCTCGCCGGGTGCGTGCTTACCGTTGTAGAGGTTCCACAGTTCGGGCCGCTGGCGCTTGGGGTCCCACTGCCCGAAGGCGTTGCGGAGCGAGAAGATCCGCTCTTTGGCGCGCGAACGCTCCTCGTCCCGGCGGGCACCACCGAACACGGCATCGAACCGGTTCTCTGTGATCGCGTCGAGAAGGGGAACGGTCTGCAGCGGATTCCGGATGCCGTCGGGGCGTTCGGTCAGCCTGCCATCGGCCAGGTAGTCCTCGACCTTGGCGACGTGCAGGCGCAGGCTGTGCCGCTCCACCACGTCGTCGCGGAACTGCAGCACCTCGGGCAGGTTGTGCCCGGTGTCGACGTGCAGCAGCGAAAACGGCAGTGGCGCAGGCCAGAACGCCTTGAGTGCGACGTGCAGCAGCACCGTCGAATCCTTGCCACCGGAGAACAGGATCACCGGACGTTCGAACTCGCCGGCCACCTCCCGGAAGATGTGGATCGCCTCGGACTCGAGGGCGTCGAGTGTGCTGAACTCATCCGCGGTCTCGACGGGCAGTACGTCGGTGTTCTGGTCGATTGTCATGACGCGTGCAACCCGCATTCTGTCTTGGCCAGTCCGGCCCATCGGCCACTTCGGGGATCGGCGCCGTTGATCGGCTTGGTGGTGCAGGGGGCGCATCCGATCGACGGATATCCCTCGTCCACAAGGGGATTGACCAGCACGCCCTTGCGGGCGATGTAGTCCTGGAACTCGTCGTCGGTCCAGGCGGCGAGCGGATTGATCTTCACCAACCCGAACGCCTCGTCGAAGGAGATCAGAGGCGCGTTGGCGCGGGTGGGGGACTCCACTCGGCGAATGCCTGTGACCCAGGCCCGATAGCCCGACAGCTCACGTTTGAGCGGCACCACCTTGCGCAACCGGCAGCACTCGCCGGGATTCGAGGCGAACAGGTTTCGTCCCACGACCGCATCCTGCTGGGCGACGCTCTGCTCGGCTTTGGCGTTCACGATCTCGACGCCGTAGACCTGTTCGACGGCGTCGCGGGTGCCGAGGGTCTCGGCGAAGTGATAGCCGGTGTCGAGAAACAGCACCTTGAGTTTGCTGCCGTTCAACTGCTCGGGGGTGACGGCAGAGGCCGCAACGTCCACGAGCACCGCATCCTGCATGTTGGACGCGACGATGAAATCGGTGCCGAAAGTGTCTGCGGTCCAGCGCATCAGGTCGTGTGCTGAGGCGTCCGGGCCCAGCAGTGCTGCACCTTCCGCCGCCAGATCGCGCAACTCCGTCTCACTGCGAACTGCGGTACTCATCGCAAATCCTCCTCGTCGGCGCGAACCGCCCACTGGGCGAAACGCTCACCGTCACTGCGTTGCTTCACGAAATTGCGGACCACGCGGTCCATGTAGTCACCGATCTCTCCGGAGAGCACCTTGTGCTGACGGAGTTTGCGGCCGAATGCCGAATCCTGACCGAGGCTGCCGCCGAGGTGAACCTGGAAGCCTTCCACGGTGTTGCCATCGGCGTCCTCGACGAGCATGCCCTTGAATCCGATGTCGGCGATCTGTGCGCGGGCGCACGAGTTGGGGCAGCCGTTGATGTTCACCGTGATCGGGACGTCGAGCTGGTCGTTGATGTCGGCGAGCCGCGACTCCAACTCGGGCACCAGCACCTGCGACCGTTTACGCGTCTCTGTGAACGACAACTTGCAGAACTCGATGCCCGAACATGCCATCAGGTTGCGCCGCCAGGGCGACGGCCTGGCGATCAGCCCGAGAGGCGCGAGTTCGGAGATGAGCTGCTCGACCTTGTCGTCGGCGACGTCGAGAACAACCAGCTTCTGGTACGGGGTGAAGCGGATTCGGTCGGAGCCGACCCGGGCTGCGGCATCGGCGACAGCGGTGAGCTTGGAGCCCGACACACGTCCGGCGATGGCCGCGAACCCGACGGAGTTGAGGCCGTTCTTCAGCTTCTGCACACCCACGTGGTCGCGCGGTGCGGTGAGCGGGGCAGGCGCCGGTCCGTCGATCAGCTTGCGGCCCAGGTATTCGTCCTCGAGCACCTGGCGGAACTTCTCGATGCCCCAGTCCTTGAGCAGGTACTTCAGCCGGGCCTTGGTGCGCAGACGCCGGTAGCCGTAGTCGCGGAACAGCGAGACCACGCCTTCCCAGACATCCGGGACGTCGTCGAGTGCGACCCACGCACCGACCCGCTGCGCCAGCATCGGGTTGGTCGAGAGCCCGCCGCCGACCCACAGGTCGAGTCCGGGCCCGTGCTCGGGATGGTTGACGCCGATGAAGGCGACGTCGTTGATTTCGTGGGCCACGTCCTGCAGGCCGGAGATCGCCGTCTTGAACTTGCGGGGGAGGTTCGAGTACTTCGGGTCGCCGATGTACCGGCGGACGATCTCGTCGATCGCGGGTGTGGGGTCGAGGATCTCGTCCACGGCCTCACCGGCGAGCGGGGAACCTAGCACCACGCGGGGGCAATCCCCGCACGCCTCGGTGGTCTTGAGGCCGACGGCCTCGAGTCGTTGCCAGATCTCGGGGACGTTCTCGATCTCGATCCAGTGGTACTGGACGTTCTCACGATCGGAGAGATCTGCTGTATCGCGAGCGAATTCGGTGGAGATCTGACCGATCGTGCGCAATTGCTCGGCAGTCAGTGCGCCGGCGTCGCAGCGGACCCGCATCATGAAATGGCGGGCCTCGAGGAGGTCGATGTTGTCGTCACCGGTCCAGGTGCCGTCATAACCTTCGGCGCGCTGGGTGTAGAGACCCCACCAACGCAACCGGCCTCGCCGATCCTGTTTGTCGATCGAATCGAAGCCCTGCTTGGAATAGATGTTCTCGACGCGGGCGCGGACGTTGAGCGGATTGTCGTCCTTCTTGGCCTGCTCGTTGGGGTTGAGCGGCTCCCGGTATCCGAGTTTCCATTGGCCCTCGGCGCGGCGCTTCGTCGGACGTGCCCGCCGCGCCGGTTTGCCGGGGGCGTCTGCGGTCGACGTCATTGATTCTCCTGTCTGGCGGACTCCGGGCAGCATGGGTGATCAGGGCTCGAGGCACCCGGGAGTCCTGCAAAGGCTTGGTACAAGGGAAGAGCGTGGCGCGGGCTTGTCACCATCTGCGGTCCGGGCTGTGGACCGTGGGTTGTGCCGCTTGTCAGTTAAGACAGAAAGCGCTGCATACGCGCTTGAGATCGATGTGCCGTCGCATCGCGAGCCACACCCCTTGAGAAGTCACGTCGCCCATAGTGCCACGGCCTTCCTCGATGCGTCTACTTGGGATTACTTTGGCTCACTCTGAGCCGAAGTCCGTCGGCGCGGTCGACGCCGACGTATTCAGGTGTCAACACCGGTCGAGTCATGGTCATTCCTCCCCGCCAGATTCTTTCTTCTTTATCCTGCTCCACTGGACGGCCGCGACGATGACCTTGATGCCCACGCCGACGACGATGAGGTTGAGGACCATCTGAACCGTCACGATCGCGCGGGTCAGATCGACGGCCGCGGTGATGTCCCCGAAGCCCACGGTCGCGAACACCGAGAGGGTGAAGTAGAGCGAGCTCATCCGGGACAGCGGCTCGCTGAACTGCGCAGGGTCACTCGCCGACAGCATGAAGTATCCGAGTGCGAAGCCCAGCAGGTAGAGCGGGGCGATGATCGCGAGAGCTTCGATCGCCTGGACCGCGGGCGCTGGAGCCCGCAGGATCCGCCCGATCTGCCAGACGGCTGTCAGGGCCGCGACCACCAGGAACGCCGCCACCAGGATCACCGCCCCATAGCCGTCGAGCACTGTCCACGGCACCGCGAAGTACGCCGCCAGATAGACCACGACCGTGCCGACCGACCGCACCATCGCCCAGACGATCAGGCTCTTCGGCAGTTGGATGAAGTCGCCCGACCCACCGGGTCCCGTCATGGATTCGCCCCTCACCAGTTGCGCTGATTCTGATGTTTGCCGCCGGTACTGGGATGATCGAACCACGATGCCGAACACCTTCATCCCGAAGTCGCGATCCGAGACCCCTCTCGGGCTCTACATCCATGTCCCGTTCTGCGCGACGCGGTGCGGCTACTGCGACTTCAACACCTACACACCCGGCGAGCTGGGCAGCAGCTCATCACCGGAGCAGTGGCTCTCCGCACTCGACGGTGAACTGTCGATGGCGGCGACCCACCTCGATCCGTCCAGGCCCGTGTCGACGATCTTCGTCGGCGGTGGGACCCCATCCCTGCTGGGCGCGGAGGGTTTGGGGCGCGTCATGGCATCGGTGCGGACTCACTTCGACATCGCGCCGGGGGCCGAGATCACCACCGAATCGAATCCCGAATCGACGTCGCCCGAGTTCTTCGAGGGCATCCTCGCGGCCGGGTTCACCCGCGTGTCACTGGGGATGCAATCGGCCGCGGGTCACGTTCTCGCAGTGCTGGACCGCACGCACACCCCCGGCCGGGCCGTCACCGCCGCGCGTGAGGCCAGGGCCGCCGGGCTCGGGCATGTGAACCTCGATCTGATCTACGGCACCCCCGGAGAGCGCGACGAGGATCTCGCCTCGTCCCTCGATGCGGTTCTCGATGCCGGGGTCGACCACGTGTCGGCATACGCGCTGATCGTCGAAGACGGCACCGCGCTGGCCCGCCGGGTACGTCGGGGAGAGCTGCCGGCTCCCGATGACGACGTGCTCGCGAGCCGGTACGAGATGATCGACGAGCGCCTCTCGGCCGCGGGACTTCGGTGGTATGAGGTGTCCAACTGGGCGCGAACCGAGGTGCCCGACGCGTTCTGTCGGCACAATCTCGGCTACTGGGACAGCGCCGACTGGTGGGGTGCCGGGCCCGGGGCGCACTCGCATGTCGCGGGGGTCCGCTGGTGGAACCACAAACACCCGGCAAGGTATGCCGCTGCGGTGGCGGCCGCAGAACTACCGGTTGCGGGCCACGAACAGCTGACTCCGGACGATCAGCACACCGAACGGGTGATGCTGGCGATCCGCCGTTCGGTCGGGCTCGCGTGGTCCGAACTCCGTCCCGACGAGCAACAGCGGGCCGCGCGAACGATCTCCGACGGACTCACCGAACGGGTCGGATCGTCCCTGGTTCTGACCAACCGTGGACGTCTGCTGGCTGATGGCGTGGTCCGTGACCTGTTGGCGGGCTGACACTCTCGACACCGGTGCTCGGCTCGCGGGTGAGTTCGGACACGTTGTCCAGGTCGAGTAGTCGTGCATGGATGACGTGCCGGTTGCGCAACGCCGACCGGACTGCGCGATGTAGGCCGTCCTCGAGGTAGATGTCGCCCTGCCAGCGCACGGCGTGTGCGAAGAGGTCTCCGTAGAAGGTCGAGTCCTCCGAGAGCAGCTTGTCCAGCGCGAGCACCGTGGTGACGGTGATGAGTTGATCGAGCCGCAACTGGCGCGGCGGGATCTTGGCCCAATCGCGAATGGACAGCTGATGGTCCGGGTACGGCTTCCCGTCGCGGACGCCCTTGAAAATCACCGGTTCACCGTATCGGTTCTCCGTCGCCGTAGACTTGACGAATGCTGTGAAGTGCCCATTGTCCAAAGCCGAGGGCTGGAGGTGAACTGCTCATGTCGAGCACCGATGAACGTCGTTTCGAAGTACTTCGCGCCATCGTCACCGACTATGTCGCGACGCAGGAGCCGATCGGCTCCAAGGCACTTGTCGATCGCCACCACCTCGGTGTGTCCAGCGCCACCGTCCGCAACGACATGGCCGTCCTGGAGGCCGAGGGGTACATCACCCAGCCGCACACCAGCTCCGGCCGCGTTCCGACGGACAAGGGATACCGCCTGTTCGTCGACCGCATCAGCGAGGTGAAGCCGCTGTCACCGGTGGAGCGGCGCACGATCCTCAGCTTCCTCGATTCCGGCGTCGACCTCGACGACGTACTCCGGCGGTCGGTGCAGTTGCTGGCGCAACTCACGCGGCAGGTCGCGGTGATCCAGTACCCGGTGCTCTCGTCGTCCTCGGTCCGTCACCTCGAGGTGGTCGCACTGACCCCGGCGCGGTTGCTGCTGGTGGTGATCACCGACACCGGCCGTGTCGAACAGCGCATCGTCGACCTCGGCTCCGACCTGAACGACGAAGACATCAGCCGGCTGCGCGACATGTTCGGTGCCGCGCTGAACGGTCAGCGGCTCGAGGTCGCCTCCCACGCGGTCGCGGAGCTGGCCAACAAGGCGCCCGAAGACCTGCGTCAGCCGTTCATCAGGGTCGCGACCGTCCTGGTGGAGACACTGGTCGAGCGATCGGCCGATCGGCTGCTGATGGGTGGCACCTCCAATCTGACCCGGGCCGCCGCCGATTTCGCGCCGATGGCCGGCGCCATGGGATCGGTCCTCGAAGCGCTCGAAGAGCAGGTGGTGGTCCTCAAGCTGCTGGCCGCCACACAGAACACCGGCACCGTCACGGTGCAGATCGGCGAGGAGACCCGAGAAGAGAACCTGCGTGGCACCGCCGTGGTTTCCACCGGGTACGGTGCCTCGGGCACTGTGTTCGGTGGTCTCGGCGTGCTCGGACCGACCCGGATGGACTATCCGGGAACCATCGCGTCCGTCGCCGCCGTTGCCAGATACGTCGGCGAGGTACTCGCCGATCGATGACGTGCAACGCCGCACACTGACCTGAAAAACCCATCCGGACGCGCCTGCTCGGTGCTCCCGGAGATGAATCAAAGAACGGAAAATGCATCGCCGTGGCACGTGACTACTACGGGATCCTTGGTGTGGACAGAGGCGCCAGCGACCAGGAAATCAAACGCGCGTACCGCAAGTTGGCGCGCGAATTGCACCCCGACGTCAACCCCGATGAGTCGGCCCAGAACCGCTTCCAGGACGTGACCGCCGCCTACGAGGTGCTGACCGACCCCGAGAAGCGGCGAATCGTGGATGCCGGCGGTGACCCGCTCGAATCGGCAGGCGCCGGTGGCTTCGGGGGCTTCGGCAACGGCGGGTTCACCGGTGGCCTCGGCGACGTCTTCGAGGCGTTCTTCGGTGGCGCGGGAGGCGGCGGCGGACGGGGTCCGCGTGGCCGCGTCCAAGCAGGTTCCGATGCGCTGCTGCGGATGCGACTCGACCTCGACGAGTGCGCGGCGGGTGTCAGCAAAGAGGTGACGGTCGACACGGCGATTCTCTGCGACGTGTGCACCGGGTCGGGCACAAACGGAGACAGCAAGCCCGTCGTGTGTGAAACCTGCCGTGGCGCAGGCGAAGTGCAGTCGGTGCAACGCTCGTTCCTCGGCCAGGTGATGACGTCGCGGCCGTGCCCCACCTGTGGGGGCGCCGGTGAGACCATTCCCGATCCGTGTCACAAATGCGGTGGTGACGGACGAGTGCGCTCGCGCCGCACCCTCACGGTCAAGATCCCCGCTGGTGTCGCCGATGGCATGCGGGTTCGTCTCGTCGGCCAGGGCGAGGTGGGGCCCGGTGGCGGTCCTGCCGGCGACCTCTACGTGGAGGTCCAGGAGAAGCAACACAGCGTGTTCGTCCGCGACGGCGACGATCTGCACTGCACCGTTCGCGTCCCGATGGTCGACGCCGCCCTCGGTGGCGAGATCGACATCGACACGATCCTGGGCGGCTCCACCCGCGTGGTCATCGAACCCGGAACGCAGCCGGGCCAGATCGCCAAGATCCGTGGTCAGGGAATGCCGCACCTGCACACCGGGGTGCGCGGCACTCTGCATGTGCACCTCGACGTGGTGGTGCCGACGCGCCTCGATTCGCAACAGACCAAGCGTCTCAAGGAGTTCCGGAAGCTGACACTCGAGGACCAGATCGAACTGGTGCACGCCGGATCGTCGAACACCGGGGGACTGTTCTCGCGGCTGCGTAACGCCTTCGCTGGGCGCTGACGCAGGGCCGTGCCGAGAACGCCGTCATGAGTCCGCCGCTGTTCTGGGTCGGCACCGTGCCGCCTGCCGGGGAGATCGCCACCGTGGACGGCGACGAGGGTCGCCATGCCGTCGCCGTCACCCGGGTTTCGCCGGGCGAACGCATCATCGTGGCCGACGGTCTGGGAACCTCCGGGCTGGCCGAGGTGATCACGACCGAGGGCAAGGCGTCGCTTCAGGCGCGGGTACTCGATCACGTCGGCAGGTCCGCCCCCCGACCGCGGGTGACCGTGGTGCAGGCCCTGCCCAAATCTGAACGATCCGAGCTCGCTGTCGACCTCGCCACCGAGGCTGGTGCCGACGCGATCGTGCCGTGGCAGAGCGCGCGCTGCGTGGCGAAATGGGTTGGGCCCAAAGCGGACAAGGGTGTGGCGAAGTGGCGGGCGGCCGCTCGGTCGGCGGCCAAGCAGAGCCGGCGGGCCTTCATCCCGGAGGTGGAAGACCTGGCGGCGACGCGGGACGTCGTGGCGCGCGCACAACAGGTCGTCGCGGCCGGCGGCATCGTCGCGGTCCTGCACGAGAGTGCCCGGACGAGCCTTGCCGCGCTGGACCTGTCGAGCGCTGCGGAGATCATGCTGATCGTGGGACCCGAAGGCGGACTCGACGATTCGGAAATCGATGCCCTGGTGTCGGTTGGTGCGGTCGCGGTCCTGCTCGGACCCGAGGTGCTGCGCACCTCCAGTGCCGCAGCGGTCGCGCTCGGTGCCATCGGCGCGCTGACCCCGCGGTGGGCGGTGGGCACGCCGTGGAGGTGAAGGTCAAAAGGGTGAAACTTGCCTACGGCGAGCGTAATTCGCAGTTCGGTCACGTCTACCTGCCGACATCGCCCGCCGAGAACGGTGTGCCGGTCATCGTCCTCGTGCACGGCGGCTACTGGAGCACCGAGTTCGGGCTCACCATCGAGACCGCCATCGCCCGCGATCTCGCCGCCCGCGGAGCTGTGGTCTGGAACATCGAGTACCGCCGCGTCGGGGAAGAAGGCGGCGGATGGCCACGCACGGGCAACGACGTCGTCGCCGCGATCGCCGCGCTCGACGGCCCGGTCCGATACGCCTTGCCCGAGCACATCGCGTCCGCAGCCGACTGGTCGCGGGTCACCGTCATCGGGCACTCGGCGGGCGGCCAGCTCGGGGTGTGGGCCGTGGCCCAGCTGGGCGCCGCGACCAAGAGAGCAGCGATCTCCACGGTGATCGCGCAAGCAGCACCGCTCGATCTGCAGTCGGGTGGACGTGCCGGGCGCCCGTCACTGCGCGCGCTGATGGGGGCTTCGATCAAGCAGGCGCCGCAGCTCTACCGCGACGCCTCCCCGGTGGAGCAGGCACCCTTTCCCGCCCACGTCGTGGCGATCCACGGCGAGCTCGATGAGTCCGTGCCGGTCGAGGTGAGTCGCGACTACGTGCACCGCGTGGTGCACGCCGGCCAGTCGGCCGAACTGATCGTGGTCCCCGGTGAGGGTCATGACGTGTTCGTCAATCCGCGCAGCAGGGGTCATCGGGAGACGGTCCGGGTACTCGGTATCTGACGGCGCGAGGTCCGCCTTCGGCGAGCAGGCGAAATATTGACGTGAAACCGGGCGTTTCATCGACGTAGAATCAATCGAACCCAGCGGCAGAGCAGGAGAAAAGAACTTCGTGAGAGATGACAACAGCGCGACCCGAACCAGCGACGACGCGGACGGGACATCGGCGCGTACAACGGTGACAACAACCCTCGAAGTGTCACCGGATGTCATCTTCGGATTGCTGGGCGCTGGTGACAAGAATCTGAAGCAGCTCGAGTCCGATCTGGCCGCCGACATCCATGTACGTGGCAACGCCGTGAAGCTGACCGGAGAACCCGCCGACGTGGCGATCGCCGAGCGCGTTCTCGCCGAACTGTCCTCGGTGGTGCGGCGCGGAACCCCGTTGACGCCGGACCTCGTCCGCCACAGCATCGGCATGCTGACCGATGGGTCGGGGGCTTCGCCTGCGGAGGTGCTGAGTCTGGACATCATCTCCAGGCGCGGCAAGACCATCCGGCCCAAGACGCTCAACCAGAAGCACTACGTCGACGCCATCGACAAGAACACCATCGTCTTCGGGATGGGTCCGGCCGGTACCGGCAAGACCTACCTCGCGATGGCCAAGGCTGTGCAGTCGTTGCAGGCCAAAGAGGTGAGCCGGATCATCCTGACCCGTCCTGCGGTCGAGGCCGGCGAGCGTCTGGGGTTCCTTCCGGGCACCTTGCACGAGAAGATCGACCCGTATCTGCGGCCGCTGCACGACGCCCTCCACGACATGATGGATCCCGAGGCGATCCCGAAACTGATGGAAGCCGGGGTCATCGAGGTGGCACCGCTGGCCTACATGCGTGGCCGCACCCTCAACGACGCGTTCATCATTCTCGACGAGGCGCAGAACACCACGGCCGAACAGATGAAGATGTTCCTCACCCGGCTCGGCTTCGGGTCGAAGATCGTGGTGACGGGCGACGTGACCCAGGTGGACCTGCCGGGCAACTCCGAGAGTGGGCTGCGTGCAGCAAGCCGCATCCTCGAGAACATCGACGACATCTTCTTCTCGCACCTCACCAGCGCCGACGTCGTACGCCATCGCCTGGTGTCCGACATCGTCGACGCCTATGGCCGAGATGAGGCAGCGGCAGAATTGCACGGCAATCGCGCACAGCGCCGTGCCGCAGCCGGCGGGCGTCACCGATGAACGCGGACTCACCCCGAACGACGGGCGGAGACCTGTGAGTATCGAGGTCTCCAACGAGTCCGGCGTCGACGTGCCCGAAGAAATGCTCATCGACGTCGCCACCTTCGCGCTCGGCCGCATGGATGTACATCCGGCGGCCGAGTTGTCGATGGTGCTGGTCGACAGCGAGACGATGGCAGAGCTGCACATGCGCTGGATGGACCTGCCCGGTCCCACCGACGTGATGAGCTTCCCGATGGACGAACTGAGTCCGGGCGGACGCCCCGACACCGCAGGACCAGGGCCTTCGATGCTCGGTGACATCGTGCTGTGTCCGGAGTTCGCGGCGGAGCAGGCCGCGACCGCCCGGCACTCCACCGACCACGAATTGTCCATCCTCACCGTGCACGGCGTGCTGCACCTCCTCGGCTTCGACCATGCCGAGCCCGACGAAGAGAAGGCGATGTTCGGTCTACAGGGCCAGATCATCGAAGACTGGTATGACGACCGGCGCGCTCGCGCCCGTGCCGCCCGGATGGCCCAGCGAGACGCGAAGCTGCTGCACAGCACCGGTTTCGACGACGACTCACCGACCTCCGAGGGAAGCTGATCACCAGTGCCCGCTGATATAGCCCCGCTGATCGCCGCAGTTGCGCTGGTATCGATCGGCGGCGTCTTCGCGGCCATCGACAACGCACTCGTGACGGTGTCGCCCGCGCGGGTCGAGGACCTGGTCAAAGACGGCCGTCCTGGCGCTCGCCGGCTCCGCGACGTGCTCACCGATCGGTCCAAGTACGTTGCTCTGACCGTGCTGCTGCGCATCGTCTGCGAAACTGCCGCAACGGTTTTCGCCGCCGGATACGCCGTCGAGGTGCTCGGTACCCCCTGGGGTGTCGTGGTGGCCATCGGCGTGATGGCAGTGGTCAGCTACGTGGTGATCGGAGTGGGCCCACGCACCCTCGGCAGCCAGAACGCCTACTCGTTCGCGGTGAACTCCGCGGCTGTCCTGCAGATCATCGGGGTGCTGCTCACCCCGCTGACCCGGCTGCTGATCGCTCTCGGTAACGCGATCACCCCCGGAAAGGGCTTTCGCAACGGACCGTTCGCCACCGAGGTCGAGTTGCGTGAGGTGGTCGACATGGCCGAGCTCACCGGTGTCGTGGCCGCGGGCGAACGACGCATGATCCAGTCGGTGTTCGACCTCGGCGACACCAGCGCACGCGAGGTGATGGTTCCCCGCGGTGAGATGGTGTGGATCGAGGCGACGAAGACCGCTGCCCAGGCCACGTCGCTGGCCGTACGGTCGGGACATTCCCGTCTGCCGGTGATCGGCGAGAACCCCGACGACGTTCTTGGGGTGGTGTACCTCAAAGACCTGGTGCAGCGCGGACTTCCACCGGCTCAGCCGACTGCGGTGGAAGTACGCGAACTGATGCGCGAAGCCGAGTTCATCCCCGATTCCAAGCCCCTGGACAAGGTGCTCGCCGACATGCAGCGCAGTCGCAACCACATGGCGCTGTTGGTCGACGAGTACGGCGGTATCGCCGGTCTGGTGACCATCGAGGATGTGCTCGAGGAGATCGTGGGCGAGATCAACGACGAGTACGACACCGACGAGACCCCGCCCATCGAGGCTCTCGACGACGGCACGGACGGATACCGGGTGTCGTCGCGACTGCCGGTCCAGGACCTCGCGGAGTTGTTCGACGTGGAGTTCGACGAAGACGACGTGGAGACCGTCGGTGGATTGTTCGGCCTTGTCCTCGGCCGGGTTCCGCTGCCCGGAGCCGTTGTGGAATTGCACGGACTCGAGTTGATCGCCGAGGGCGGGCCGAATCGGCAGGGGCGCGTACGGATCACGTCGGTTGTGGTGCACCGGGTTCCCGAGAAAGAACTCGAGAAGAAGAAGAAGCGGAAGAAGAAGCGCGACGTCTCCGAAGCCGAGAACGTCGACACGGCCGACCACCAGCCGGACACCGCAGAACGCACCACCCAGCTACACGAGGAGGCGTCATGAGCCGACCAGCGGCTTCCGGACTCGATGACGAGGACAGCAAACTGTTGACGTTGGCGCGGGGTGCGATGGCTCGATCCGGCGGCGACACCGGCGCGGCGGTGCGGGACACCGATGGCAGGACGTATGCCGCCGGTGCTGTCGCTCTCACCTCCCTCCGGCTGTCGGCGCTGCAGGTGGCAGTGGCGATGGCCGTGGCCAGCGGTGCCGAGGGATTCGAGGCGGCGGTCATCGCGTCCGGTGCCGATGTGGGCGAGGATCCGGGTCTGGCACCGCTGACCGAGGTCAGCGCCAGTGCGTACGCGCTGGCAGTGGACTCTTCGGGCGATGTCCGGCACCTGGCGGTACCAGCGTGAGTGTTCCAGAGAGCGACTCGGACTTCCGGTCCGGTTTCGTCTGTTTTGTCGGTCGGCCGAACACCGGTAAATCGACGTTGACCAACGCGCTGGTGGGGGAGAAGATCGCGATCACCTCCAGTCGGCCGCAGACCACCCGGCACACGATCCGGGGCATCGTGAACCGCGAGGACACCCAGCTCATCCTGGTGGACACCCCAGGTTTGCACCGGCCCCGCACCCTTCTCGGTAAACGACTGAACGACCTTGTGCGCGACACGTATTCGGAAGTCGACGCGATCGGATTCTGTGTCCCTGCCGACGAGAAGATCGGGCCCGGGGATCGCTGGATCGCTCAGCAGCTCAAAGAGATGGCCCCGAAGACGCCCGTGGTCGGCCTGGTCACGAAGATCGACAAGGTCAAACCCGACCGCGTCGCTCAGCAGCTGATGGCATTGTCCGAACTGCTCGGACCCGACAGCGAGGTGGTGCCCATCTCCGCTGCCAAGGGCAAACAATTGGACGTGCTCGTCAACGTCCTACGCGGATTGATGGAGCCGGGCCCGGCGTACTACCCCGACGGTGAATTGACCGACGAACCCGAGACCACCTTGATGGCCGAGTTCATCCGCGAGGCCGCACTCGAGGGAATCCACGACGAGCTGCCCCATTCCCTCGCCGTGGTGATCGAGGAGATCATCGAACGGGAGGCTCCGGAAGGGCAGATCCCGATGGTCGACGTGCACGCGAATTTGTACGTGGAACGCGACAGCCAGAAGGGCATCATCATCGGGAAGAAGGGTGCTCGACTCAAAGAGGTCGGCACGGTGGCCCGCGTTCAGATCGAGAAAGTACTGGGTGCCAAGGTGTACTTGGACCTTCATGTGAAGGTGGCCAAGGACTGGCAGCGCGACCCCAAGCAGTTGGGACGACTCGGCTTCTGACGGGCGCGCGACAACGACGATCGAGGGAGCCCGATGGATCCGGACGTAGCGCGCAAAATCCGTTCACCGTGGCTCTGGCTCGTTCCCGTCGGCGCGGTGGTGGTGCTGATGTCGTTGCTGGCCGCGACGTACGTGGGTTCGGTGGCCGACCCGCAGAAACACCTCGAGAAGTTCCCGGTGCTCTTGGTGAACGAGGACGACGGGGGTCGGTTGCCCGCGCCGGGGGGCGGCGAGGGACCGGAGCAGAACTTCGGCGCGCAGATCGTGTCTGGGCTCGAGAAGGGCTCGGACACACAGAAATTCGATCTCCAGGTGGTCGACTCGGACACCGCGTTCCGCCGTCTGGACAACGCCGAGGCCTATGGGGCGATTGTCATCCCGCGGAACTTCACCTCGACATCGATCGAGTTCGCCGGATCGGCTGTGGGTTTCACCCAGGTCGATCGCCCGGTGATCCAGGTCTGGACCAATCCGGGTGCCGGCGCACTCGCGTCCTCGATAGTCACCGCCTACGCGGATACCGCTCTCACCGAGGCCAACACCACGTTCGGCAAGCAGTTGGCGGCCGGGGTCATCGATCAGGCCAAACAGGCCGGGTTGACCGTGACCGGAGCGTCCCTGCTCGGGTTGGCCGCTCCCATCGACATCCGGATCGACCCTGCTGATCCACTCCCGGGCAACGCCGGCAACGGACTGACGGCGTTCTACTTTGCGTTGCTGCTGGTGCTCGCCGGGTTCACGGGGTCGGTGATCGTGCAGACCCTCGTCGACGGCATGCTCGGCTTCGGTCCGATGGAGGTCGGACCCCTGTATCGACTGATGGCTCCGCTGAAGATCTCGCGGTGGGGGACCCTGGTGATCAAGTGGTGGATCATGTTCGTGATCGCTCTGGTTCTGGCGTCGGTATATCTGCTGGTGTGCCGAGTGGTCGGGATGGATCTCTCCAATGCCTTCGCCCTCTGGATGTTCGGGGTTCTGGTGATCACGGCGGTCGGGGTGACGTGCATGTCGGTGGCCGCGGCCCTCGGATCCTTTGGTCTGCTGGTGAACATGGTGGTGTTCGTGGTGCTGGGACTGCCGTCCTCGGGGGGCACCGTCCCGCTGGAGGCCACCCCCTCGGTGTTCCATTGGCTCGCGTGGTTCGAACCGATGCATCAGGTATATCTGGGCACGCGAGCGATCCTGTACTTCGACGTCAACTTCTCTGCCGGGCTCGGTCGAGCGCTGGTGATGACCGGCGTGGGCCTGGTCATCGGGTTGGTACTGGGCGCCGTGGTGACCCAGTTGTACGACCGCAAGGGCTGGCTGCGTGCACCCGGGGGATTGGCTCCTCGCCACCTTGCGGAATCGTCGAAATCAGCCATCTGAATACGCGTGGTATCAAATACTGGCGATTAAATGACGTTTGATCCGTCGCTTAGTGGGGAATAACACGTTCAATCCGTGACGGCGGCGAGTGAGTTGGGGCATGCGCCGCAGCGGTAGGGACATCGGCTGATGCCGGTGACGCGGTGTCCAATCAGCGGCACGGCAATTCCACGTGTTCGAACGCTGAAAGGCCATGCCGCGATGACGAATGACCTGACTCCTTTCTATGACGACGTCCAAGCTCATTACGACTTGTCTGACGAGTTCTTCGAGCTTTTCCTCGACCCGACCAGGACATATAGCTGCGCATATTTTGAACGCGACGGTATGACGCTCGAAGAGGCGCAGCGCGCGAAAGTCGATCTTGCGCTGGGCAAATGCGATCTGCAGGCCGGTATGACTCTGCTCGATGTCGGTTGTGGCTGGGGTTCGACGATGCTGCGAGCACTGGACCAGTACGACGTCAACGTCATCGGCCTGACGTTGAGCCAGAACCAGCACGACCACGTGGCATCGCTACTCGAGCACCGGGGTAACACCGGTCGCAGTGCCGAAGTGCGACTGCAGGGTTGGGAAGACTTCGACCAACCGGTCGACCGGATCGTCAGCATCGGCGCGTTCGAACATTTCCGGCGTGAGCGCTATGACGCATTTTTCGACAAGTGTCGCAACATTCTTCCCGCGGACGGTCGAATGTTGCTACACACCATCACGCAATACAATCGTCACGACATCCGTGCGCGTGGTCTCCCGATCAACAGGGAAGTGCTGGAGTTCGCCCAATTCATCCAGAACGAGATCTTCCCCGGAGGTCAGTTGCCCGAACCCAAGTGGGTTGTCGACGGCGCGGAGGCCGCAGGCTTCGCCGTCGAGCGGATCCACCCTCTGCAGCAGCACTACGCGCGGACTTTGGAGATCTGGTCGGCCACGCTGCAAGAGAAGAAAGACCAGGCGATCGCCATCGCTTCACCCGAGGTGTACAACACCTACGTCAAATACCTCAGTGGATGTGTGGACTATTTCCGGAAAGGCTATATCGACGTCATGCAGTTCAGTTTGTCCAAGCAGCAGCCTCTTTCAGCGCAGCAATGAGCGTGCAGCAAGAAGCGGTTCCAACCGCAGACGTGGCAACCTCCCTCCTGGGTCGGCCCTACCGCCTGTCCGACACCTATGAGGTCGGACGGGAGAAGATCCGGGAGTTCGCCAGGGCAGTGCAGGACCACCACCTTGCGCACTACGACGTGCGGGTCGCGCGCGCTCTGGGACACGAGGGGTTGGTGGCGCCGGTCACCTTCACCGCCATCCTGGGCGGCATATCGCAGCGCTGTGTCTTCGAACAGTTCCTGCCCGGCTACGACTTGAGCCAGGTGTTGCAGACCGAACAGCGCATCCGCCAGCATCGGCCGTTGCGCGCGGGCGACGACATCACCTGCCGGATCACTCTCGATGCCTTCCGGGCCGGGCACGGACAGGACTCGTTTGTCCTGAGAACCGACATGTCGGATCAAACCGGCGCCCTTGTGCAGACCGGGTGGACCACCGCGGTCGCCCGCTCGGGCGGGGTTGTCGACGAGAACATCGCCCAGGCCGTGGAGGGTATCTTGATGCGTGCCGCCACCGAGGCCGGCGGCGAGATCGGCTCGTCGATCGTGCATCTCGTGGAGGACGACACGGGCGCGCTGGAAGTCGCCGACTCCGTTGCGCCGCAACCCAAGCGGCGGTTCGCCGACGTCTCCGTCGGTGACGAGATCTCGGCCCGCACCGTGCAGGTCGCCCGCGGCGATCTGGTGAACTATGCGGGGGTGTCGGGTGATGAGAACCCGATCCACTGGAGCGAGCAGGTGGTCGATCTCGCCGGCCTCGACAACGTCGTCGCACACGGGATGCTCACCATGGCCTTCGGCGGCGGCTATCTGTCCGAATGGGTGGGCGACCCCGGGGCTGTGATCGAGTACGGCGTGCGTTTCACCCGGCCGGTGTTCGTCGAGGCGACCACGCCGGCAGAAGTGACCTACACCGGCAAGATCAAAGAGCTCGACGAGTCGACCCGGACCGCCACGATCGTGCTCAACGCCACCGCTCGCGGAAGCCGCATCTTCGGTAGGGCGACGGCCATCGTGCAACTGGCGTGATCGCCGGACCCGATCGGGGGCCTGGTGAGGCATGTCGGATCGGACGCAGGTCGGTGCCCGGTGGAACAATGTCCGGGTGAGGTTGTATCGGGATGAGGCGGTGGTCGTCCGCCAGCACAAGCTGGGCGAGGCCGACCGCATCATCACGCTGCTCACCAAGGAGCACGGGCTGGTCCGTGCCGTCGCCAAAGGAGTGCGGCGTACCCGCTCGAAGTTCGGTGCCCGGCTCGAACCGTTTGCGCACGTCGACGTGTTGCTCCACCCGGGTCGCAACCTCGACATCGTCACCCAGGTCTACAGTCTCGACACGTTCGCCTCGGCCATCGTCTCCGACTACGGCCGGTACACCACGGCCTGTGCGATCTTGGAGACCGCGGAGCGTCTGGCCGGTGAAGAACGGGCCCCGGCGGCCCGCCTCCAGAGGTTGACGGTGGGTGCGTTGCGAGCGGTCGCGGCGGCGGATCGGCCCAAAGAGCTCGTACTCGACGCATTTTTGTTGCGCGCGATGGATTTCGCCGGCTGGATGCCGGCGCTGGAGAACTGTGCGCGCTGCGGTGATCCCGGGCCTCACCGTGCCTTTCACGTGGCGGCCGGCGGTGCGGTCTGTGTGCACTGCCGCCCACCCGGTTCGGCGACGCCTTCACCCGGGGTACTCGACCTGATGGATGCGCTCTACCGTGGCCAGTGGGAACACACCACCGAGATCACCGAATCGGCTCGGCGGCAGGCCAGCGGTTTGACCGCAGCGCATCTGCAATGGCATCTCGAACGCCAGCTGCGCACACTGCCGCTGATCGAACGCGAGGCGCCACACCGGGGGCTCATCCCCGCCGGCGTGCCCATCGCCCCTGCCAGAAAGGACATCAGTGATCCAGCGACGACGCAGCGCGGCGCGGCAAGCTGAGGCACAGGCCGCAGCTGATGCGACATCACGGGTGATCCGTCCGCCCGACCCGCATCCGTCGGGCGCTCGGCCTCCGGAGATACCGGCCGAGTTCGTCCCCAAACACGTCGCCCTCGTCATGGACGGAAACGGCCGCTGGGCCACCGACCGCGGTCTCCCGCGCACCGAAGGCCACAAGCGCGGCGAGGCGGTGCTCATGGACACGGTCTGCGGGTGCATCGAGATGGGTGTCGGGTGGTTGTCCGCGTACGCGTTCTCCACCGAGAACTGGAGCCGCAGTCCGGACGAGGTCCGTTTCCTCATGGGTTTCAACCGCGACGTCATCAGGCGTCGGCGCGACGAGATGCACGAGATGGGTGTGCGTGTGCGCTGGGCCGGACGACGACCACGGCTGTGGCGCAGCGTCATTCGTGAGCTCGAGGTCGCCGAGGAGCTGACCAAGGACAACACCACCATGACCTTGACGATGTGCGTCAACTACGGCGGCCGGGCAGAGATCGCAGATGCCGCCCGCGAGATCGCCCGTCGCGCAGCCGCCGGAACGCTGGACCCCGAACGCATCACCGAGGCCTCCTTCGCGCGATATCTCGATGAACCCGACATGCCGGACGTGGATCTGTTCCTGCGCCCCTCCGGGGAACAGCGCATCTCCAATTTCCTGCTCTGGCAATCGGCTTACGCAGAGATGGTGTATCAGCACAAACTGTTCCCTGATTTCGATCGCCGGGACCTGTGGGATGCGTGCGTCGAATACGCAAGCCGCGACCGACGTTTCGGTGGCGTGCCGGGGTCTTCCGGTGCCTGAGGCGCAGGACGAGGCCGGACTCATCGCGCGAACCGCCGAGGTGCTGGCGTCGGAGGTCTCGGTGCAGCCGGGCGAGGATGATTCGCTCACCGTGTATTTTCAGGGCACCGTGGTCTCGATGCGTGCCTTGTCTCTCGCGCCCGGACTCGACGTGCTGTCCCTGACCCAGGTGCTCGCGTGGGACCTACCGGTGACCGATCAACTCCGAGCCGACGTGGAGCAGTCGTCGGGATCGTCCAATTTCGGCACCGTCAAACTCGCGGTGCACGAAGTGACCGCAGATGTGTTGTTGCACTACACGTTTCCGGCCGGCACCCTGTCCGACGAAGCGTTGCGCACGATGCTGATGATGGTGCTCGGTGTAGGGGCCGAGGTGGGTGCCCGGATCCGCGGATGACCGGTGTCTCGGCTGTTTCGACGGCCGGTTCAGGAGCAGGCGCTACAGCGGCCGAACACCTCGACCGTGTGACTGATGTCGACGAACCCGTGTTGGGCCGCGACCTCGGTGGCCCACTGTTCGACGACGTCGGCCTGCACCTCCACGGTGGTGCCGCACTCGCGACAGACCAGGTGGTGATGGTGATCGTTCGACGAGCAATGCCGGTATACCGATTCGCCCGAATCGGTCCGCAGCACATCGACCTGACCGGCGTCGGCCAAGGCCTGCAGGTTGCGATACACCGTTGTCAGCCCGATGGATTGTCCGGAGGCCTTGAGCTGATCGTGGAGGTCCTGCGCGGACCGGAATTCTTCGCTGCCCGAGAGCAATTCGGCGATGGCGCTGCGCTGCCTGGTGGATCGGACGCCGGTGACCGGACGCTGTTCGGTGCCTGAGCTCATGGCCGGGCCTCACCGTTCGTGGACTCCTCGGTCGCGTGTGCGATCGCATCGGTGACGATGTGCGCGAGGTGGTCGTCGACGAGCGTGTACAGCACCTCTCGGCCCGAACGGCGGCCCTCGACGACGCCCGCCGATTTGAGCACCCGTAGATGCTGGCTGATCAGCGGCTGCGGTACCGACAATGCACCTACGAGTTCGTGCACGCATCGTCCGCCGGAGAGCAGTTCGAGAACGATCGCGATCCGGACAGGAGCCGACAGCGCGCGGAGCAATTCGCCGGCAGCGTCGAGGACCTGTTTGTCGACACGGTTCTCGGCGGATGGCCTGACTGTTCCCGCGGCAGCAGCCATCTCTGATTGGCCGGTACCGGCGGAACGGCCGCTGAGGGGTTGGGTTGTCACGACTACTCCCGGGGTTCGAACGAACGAAAGCTCTTGACAACCATTTTCATATGCGTTGGACGCTATGTCAAACGTGGCGCGCTCGGCCAGGACGTCCGCGGCCGTGTCCCGGCCGCGCGCTGCCGGGGGAGAGAGGCCCCGCGCGCGACCGTTAGGCTAGTCGCGTGGCAGGCAAAACCAATCTCGTGGAAACCGTCGTCAACCTCTGTAAACGACGGGGGCTGGTGTATCCGTGTGGAGAAATCTACGGCGGCACCAAGTCGGCCTGGGACTACGGCCCTCTCGGCGTGGAGCTCAAGGACAACATCAAGAAGCAGTGGTGGCGGAACATGGTCACCTCGCGCGACGACGTCGTCGGTCTCGACTCATCGGTGATCCTGCCGCGCCAGGTGTGGGAAGCCTCTGGCCACGTGGAGACCTTCAGCGACCCCCTGGTCGAGTCGCTGCACACGCACAAGCGCTACCGCGCCGATCATCTCATCGAGGCCTACGAGAACAAGCACGGCCATCTTCCGCCCAACGGACTGGCCGACATCAACGACCCGGAAACCGGCCAGCCCGGATCGTGGACCGAACCCCGGGCGTTCTCCGGTCTGATGAAGACCTTTCTCGGCCCGGTCGACGACGAGGCCGGCCTCCACTATCTGCGACCGGAAACCGCGCAGGGCATCTTCATCAACTTCAAGAATGTGATGACGACAACGCGCAAGAAGCCGCCGTTCGGCATCGGGCAGATCGGCAAGAGCTTCCGCAACGAGATCACGCCGGGAAACTTCATCTTCCGTACCCGGGAGTTCGAGCAGATGGAGATGGAGTTCTTCGTCAAGCCCGGCGAGGACGAGACCTGGCATCAGTACTGGATCGACTACCGGCTCAAGTGGTACACCGACCTCGGCATCGATAGGGACAATCTGCGTCTGTACGACCACCCCATAGAGAAGCTGTCGCATTACTCCAAGGGAACGGTGGACGTGGAGTACCGCTTCGGCTTCGCCGGAGGCGAATGGGGCGAGCTCGAGGGTGTGGCCAACCGCACGGACTTCGACCTCGGAACCCACATCAAGCACTCGGGCGAGGACCTGTCGTTCTTCGATCAAGCGTCCGGTGAGCGCTACGTGCCGTACGTGATCGAGCCGGCCGCCGGCCTGACCCGCTCGCTGATGGCCTTCCTCTGTGACGCGTACACCGAAGAGCAGGTCCCGAATGCCAAGGGCGGCACCGACACCCGCACGGTTCTCAAGCTCGATCGACGACTGGCCCCGGTGAAGGTCGCCGTGCTGCCGCTGTCCCGCAACGAGCAGTTGTCACCCAAGGCGAAAGACCTCGCCGCCGAACTGCGCCAGAACTGGAATGTCGACTTCGACGACGCCCAGGGCATCGGCAAGCGGTACCGCCGCCAGGACGAGATCGGCACACCGTTCTGCGTCACCATCGACTTCGACACCCTCGAGGACAATGCGGTGACAGTGCGTGAGCGCGACACCATGACCCAGGAGCGAGTCGCCCTGGACAAGGTCGTCGAGTATCTGGCCGTCCGCCTGATCGGCTGCTGACCGCAGGCGCCGCTGCCTATGATCGCCGTAGGCAGCGGCGCCGATCAGTCAGGAGCGGGTCATGAAGAAGGTCTTGAAGTCTCTGTCCGAGGACGAGTACCGCTTGGTTCGTCAAACCAAGCGAAAGCAACTGACCGACTTGGACGAGGACTCCCTGATCGAGTTGCACATGCGAACTCGGCGGGCCCGCAACAAACACGTGAAGAACTATCGGCAGGCCGCTGCCCAATCCGTACGAGCGAAGGGTGGACGTGGTGCCGCCCGGCCCGCCACCAAGCACAATGCGGCCAAGGCGGAGGCCTTCGAGGCCGCTCTGGCCCGGGTGAGCAGGCAGCTGGGTGTTGTCGCGAAACGCAGCGCTGCCGAGCTGAAGAAGGAACGCCTGTCGAATGCGAAGGGCGAGGGCACTTCGTTCAGCGGCCCTGCCGACGGCAAGGGCACAGTGATCTCCGAGGGCACCACCCGCGCTGACAAGACGCGGAAGTCGCCCGGCCGCAAGAAGATTGCGGCGTCGTCGAAGGCTGCGGGCAAACGTCGGCAGGCGAAGAAAGACAATCGCTGACGACCGGTGTGGTCGCGCCGTGGACGGATTCGGCAGCTGAACTGTCTGAAATCCGTCTGATCTGGGATACTCGGGTTCTGTAGCAAGCCGTCTGGGCGCGCATGGGGCGCGGCCGAGAGTGACGGCAGGAGAGTGGGTAGTTGTGTCTGTAAGCGGGAAAATCGTTCATTTTGATCCCAACAAGGGATTTGGGTTCTTGGCACCCGACGCCGGTGGCTCGGATGTGTTCCTCCACATCAACGACATCGACATCGACGAGCATTCGCTCAAACCGGGTGCGGCCGTCGAGTTCGACATCGAAGAGACCGACCGTGGATCCAAGGCGATCAATCTTGTGGTGACCGGTGCGGCACCAGCCGGGTCTGCTCCGGAGCGTCCGCGGCGTTCAGAGGGCGGGCGCGACAGCGGACGCCCGGATCGCAAGCACGACAGCCGCGACGACCGCCGGAAGCCGCGGCACAACGATGCGGCCACCCTGGATGCGGGCACCTTCTCGGAGGAGATCACCGAGCTCCTCCTCGACGCTTCGGGAACTCTGACCGCCGCGCAGATCCTGGCGATCCGGCAGCGGGTCACCGACTTCGCCATCGCCCGGGGCTGGGTGTTTGACTGACTCGTCCGCGGGAACGCCCCCGCCGGTCCTACGAGCCGAGTACGACGAGGCCGATGTAGAGCGGCTGGTCCCCGAAGGCTCGAAGGTGGCCGGACTCGCCGGCACCCGCAACGACTATCGCAGTGCCTTCGCCCGGGATCGGGCGCGGGTTCTGCACTGTGCTGCGCTGCGTCGGTTGGCCGACAAGACCCAGGTCGTCGGTCCGCACGAGGGTGACACGCCCCGTACCCGGCTCACCCATTCCCTCGAGGTCGGCCAGATCGGCCGCGGGATAGCGATCGGGGTGGGATGCGATCCCGACCTGGTGGACCTTGCGGGCCTGGCGCACGACATCGGACACCCGCCGTACGGCCACAACGGTGAGCGCGCGTTGGACGAGGTCAGCAGCGAGTATGGCGGTTTCGAGGGCAACGCCCAGAACCTTCGTATCCTGACGCGGCTGGAACCGAAAATCCTTGACGCGGAAGGACGCAGCGCAGGGCTCAACCTCACCAGGGCGTCCCTGGATGCCACGTTGAAGTATCCCTGGACGCGGCCGTCTCCCGGTGCGAAGTTCGGCGCCTATGGCGATGATTCAGCGATGCTCGACTGGATCCGCAACGGCCGCACCGATACCCGGCAATCGCTCGAATGTCAGGTGATGGACTGGTCGGATGACGTGGCGTACTCGGTGCACGATGTCGAGGACGGCGTGATGGCCGGCCGCATCGACCTGCGGAGCCTCGGCAACCCCACCGATCAGCGCGACCTGGCCGCGGTCGGGCTGCGCGAGTTCCCCGGTCTCGAAGAGAACGTGCTGATCGATGCGGCGGCCCGGCTGTGGGGCATGGACATCGTGAACGAGGTGGGGGAGTACGACGGGACATTGGCTCGTTCGGTGGCTCTCAAACGGCTCACCAGCGAACTGGTCGGCCGTTTCGCGTCCGCCGCGATCAGCATGACCCGTCGAGAGGCTCAGGAGCGCGGTGTCAGCCGCTATCAAGCGGATCTGGTCATCCCGCCTGCCGTGGCAGCCGAGGTCGCGGTGCTCAAGACCTTGGCGTTGCGGTTCATCTTCTCCGATCCACGCCATCGCGCCCATCAGGCCCGCCAGCGTGACCGGATCCACCGGGTCGCCAACTGGCTGGTGCACGCCGCCCCCGGTGGTCTCGACCCGTTGCTGGTTCCCGCGTGGCACCAGGCAACCGACGACGCGGGACGCATGCGGGTGATCATCGACCAGATCGCGTCGATGACCGAGGGCCGTCTCGAGCGCATGGACAAGCAGAACCTCGGAGCGTCAGCCCACCTCGGCTAGCCCGGTTCTGGTGGGTTCGGGTGAGCGTTTGTGCAGGTCGGCCTCGCCGAAAGCCACCATTTTCGGGGGGCGGGTACCGGTCGCCCGCAGCGGCCTAGACTTGCTGTCGTGGCAGGCCGAATTCCCGATCGCGACATCACCGCTATCCGCGAAAAGGCACACATCGAGGAAGTTGTCGGTGAGTATGTCGCCCTGCGCAAGGCCGGCGCCGATTCACTCAAGGGACTGTGTCCTTTCCACGACGAGAAGTCGCCGTCGTTCCATGTTCGGCCCAATCACGGTCACTTCCACTGCTTCGGCTGCGGTGAAGGCGGCGACGTCTACACGTTCCTGCAGAAGGTGGAACACGTCAGCTTCGTCGAGGCTGTCGAGCAACTTGCGGACCGGGTCGGGTACCAGATCAGCTTCGAAGGGGGCGGCACCAGCGTCGCCCGTGATCGGGGAACCAGGGCACGACTGGTGGCGGCCAATGCCGCCGCCCAGAAGTACTACGCGGAGCAACTCAAGACTCCCGAAGCCCAGACCGCCCGCGACTACCTCACCGAGCGGTCGTTCGACGGCGCTGTGGCGCTGAAGTTCGGCTTGGGCTATGCGCCGGCCGGCTGGGACAAGATGACCAAAGCCCTGCTGTCTCAGGGTTTCGAGTTCGCCGAACTCGAGGCCGCGGGGCTCTCGAAGCAGGGACAGCGCGGCCCCATCGACCGGTTCCATCGCCGTCTGCTCTGGCCGATCCGCAACCTCGGTGGCGACGTCATCGGTTTCGGTGCCCGCAAGTTGTTCGACGACGACAACATGGGCAAGTACATGAACACGCCAGAGACCATGTTGTACAAGAAGTCCCAGGTGCTGTTCGGTCTCGACCACGCGAAGAAGTCAATTGCCAAGGGCCATCAAGCCGTCGTGGTGGAGGGCTACACCGACGTGATGGCGATGCATCAGGCCGGCGTGACCACGGCGATCGCCTCGTGTGGCACCGCATTCGGTGAGGACCACCTCGCGCTGCTGCGTCGACTGATGATGGACGACAGTTACTTCCGTGGCGAGGTGATCTACACCTTCGACGGTGACGAGGCCGGAAAGGCCGCCGCGCTCAAGGCATTCGAGGGTGAACAGAGCATCGCCGGTCAGACGTTTGTCGCCGTGGCACCAGACGGGATGGATCCGTGCGAGCTGCGCCAGCAACACGGGGATGCGGCCGTCCGGGATCTCATCGCCAGGCGCATCCCGATGTTCGAGTTCGCGGTGAAGGCGCTGCTGGGCAACTACGACCTGGATACGGCCGAGGGGCGGGTGCACGCGCTGCGGGAGGCGGTGCCCGTTGTCGCCCGGATCCGCGACGTGGCGCTGCGGGACGAGTATGCGCGGCAGCTGGCCGGATGGGTCGGCTGGGACGACACCTCGCAGGTGTTGCGGCGGGTACGCGAAGAAGCGGGCAAGCAGGCCAAAGCGGCCCGGTCCGGCGCCGCGGACACATCGAAGAATCGAGACCGCCGGGTTGATGCAGTGCAGGACGCAGATCGGCCGAAGGCCGACTCGAAGACGCCGACCGTGGTTCGGCCGCGTCCGTCCGATCCGCGGTTGTGGGCGCAACGTGAGGCGCTGAAGGCGGCATTGCAGTACCCCGCCATCGCCGGGACGGTGTTCGATTCCCTGCCGCCCGAATGCTTCACCGAGCCCGCGTACCAGGTCATCCGCGAAGCGATCGCCACTGCCGGGGGCACGGGGACGTCGCACGGGGGAGCGCAGTGGGTGGACAGCGTCAGTCAGTGCCTTGAAGGCGCTGTGCTGGAGTCGCTGGTGACCGAACTCGCCGTCGAGTCGATGCCGGTGTCGGAGTACATGATCCCGAAGTACGTCGGCAGCGTGCTGGCGCGGCTGCAAGAAGTGTGGGTCGGGGCCCAGATCGCCGACCTCAAGTCGAAGCTACGTCGTATGTCACCCGGCGACGACCCTGATGCCTACAACGCGCTGTTCGGCGATCTGGTGGCCTTGGAGGCCTATCGACGCAGCCTGCTCGAGCAGGCCGTGGCGCCCACCCAGGACGCCGGCTGACCGGTTGGGGTCAGTTGTTGCGGACCTCGTCGGGGCCCAACACAGTGGTGGTGTCGTCGATCTCGCGCAACTCGGTGAGTTTGGGCTGGGTGCTGAGCTTCTCCGACAACTTCTGCCGGCCCACGTCCACAGCCTTCTTGGTGGCGGGCGATGCGGCGACGGTGCGGTAGGCGCGATTGATCTGCTCGTAGCGCTTGCGACCGGCTTTCGCCCCGAGGACGTAACCGACGCTGACAGCGGCGAGGAATCGAACCATAGGAAGTCTTGCCTCCAGTGCAGGTGACGGGCGAACACGGCGCCGTGTTCGCGATTGCTCGCCCCATCCTGCCTGATGTGGTCTCCGCACGCGGAACTCGCCTGGTCGGACGCCCGGCGAGCAGGCGATTTGGCATGTCCCCGCACCTGTAGGCTAAAGTCATTGTTCGGCGCTCGCGTCAGATATTCCCCCATAGCTCAATTGGCAGAGCTTCCGACTGTTAATCGGACGGTTACTGGTTCGAGTCCAGTTGGGGGAGCAGATAAGCCCAGGTAGACCGGTTTTCGCCGGACCACCTGGGCTCTTTTGTATCCAAGGGTCGCGCCGGTGGGGCTCGCGGCGGGTCGAGTACGACGTGGTGCGCGCGGCTCGGTAGCATCAGCACGTTCGCTGCGTCGATGACGCAGCCTCGGGGCGGTAGCTCAGTTGGTTAGAGCCGTGGACTCATAATCCATTGGTCGCGGGTTCGAGCCCCGCCCGCCCCACGTCAGATGCCCTTTCTCGGATACCGAGGGAGGGCGTCCATCGTTTATTCATCGGATATAGCCACCCGATCTAGCAGGTCAGCGACCTCTGGATGTACACGACCACGGGTCATATAGACGTCTTGGGTCATCGACACGTGCCGGTGGCCGAGGTGGTCCGCGCCGATCCTTGCCGATAGACCGTCGTCATCGATCAGCGTGGCGATGGACTTCCGAAAACTGTGGCTGGTGGTCTCAGGCACGCCGAGTTTCTCGCGCGCCACGCGCCACTGCTTGCCGAAATTGTTTGGGTCCCGGAGCGTGCCTGTGGTGGACGGGAACACCACGCCGTCGTCGCTTGGGTGTGGCTCAGTTCCGCGACGCTTGAGCATTGCCATGGCGAACTGAGGCAGCGCGATTGTCCGTGCGCCCGCGTCAGATTTTGTCTCAGCGAATCGGACGAGGCCCTGGCCCTTCACTCGCACCACCTTGCCGGTCACCCGAACCGTGCGTGCCTCCTCGTCGATGTCTGACCAGAGAACCCCAAGGAGCTCGGACCGACGTAAACCCGTCGCGATGAACAGTGTCACCGGATCTGCGATGTCGTTGCGGATGAAGTACTCATCCGCGTAGAGGTCCAGAAGCATCTTGCGGATCTCGTTACCGGTGAACGCGCGCGCCCCCTTAGGCGCAGCCTTCGACTTGATCGCCGACACCTCGCGGACCGGGTTGGTCTCCAGCACTCCCTGGAGCACAGCCAACGACAGGCCGCCCCGCAGGATCGTCTTAGCCTGCCGTGCCATGGTTGGACCGTGAGTCTTTGCCATCGCCCGCAGCACTGAGTCCATGCGGCCGGGGGTGCACTCGCCCACGCGGATGCCCGCCGTCCACGTCTTCACCTTCTCGGCGGCGAAGTTGTACGTGTCGATCGTTGCCGTAGAACGCCCCTCGTCCTCGAGCCGCTGTAGGTGAAGTTTGCAGACGGCGGTCAAGAGGGTGCGATCTGAGATCTGACCATCACCCGGTGCGCGCCGGCCCTCCAATGAGTCCAACAACTCACCTTCGGCCTTGGCGCCGTATTTGTCGTCGACACCGTGCGGGGTGCGTCGCTCGACTATGCGAACGATCCCATCGTCATCGCGAAATCTGCACCGCGCTAACCAGATACCGTCGCCGAGGTCAATCCGCGTGATCTTCCCGTGCGCGCCGATTCGCAAGGGTGGCCTACCCGCCATTGTCGACGACCACAGCGCCGGGGGTAGCCCGAAGCTCCCCATTGATGTACTCAATTTCCTTCTGAGCGGCCGCGATGTCCGCCCTAAAATCTCGAACGAAGTCACCGCCGTCGGTGCCCCAATCCTGCGCCTGCCTGGCCAGGCTCGCCAACGACTTAATCTGCTCCTCTAGCAGGATTCGCCTGCGCGATAGGTTAATCAGACGCGCCCCCCTGCTCACTTCAGCTGCACGCGCCGCGTCTTCGAGCCACTCGTCATCGTCTTCTGTCTCGTCGCGGGGGCCCACCTGCGGAGCGAAAGTAGTCTCGCCCGAGAACCACGTCGCCGCGACTATCGAGGTGACCTCTTGCCCTGGCAGCATCTCGACTGGGCCGTCCGGCAGATCGGGATATAACAACCTCACGGGCGGAACGTTCAAAGCCCATGCAAGCACGCTCAATTCGGCCGTTGAGACAGATTTCCGTTTACCGCTTTCTAACTCAGAGATTGAGGTTCTCGAGACGCGGTGGCCAGCGGCAGCCGTCTGGTCGGACAGCCACTGCCCTGACCGTGATCCTCGAAGGTGCTTGATTGTCGCCGCTATTCGTCGAGCCTGCTGCTCCGCCCAGTCCGCGTTCGTCATGACGAAGACTCTAGCGGGTTCTTGTGGGAATCACGAAGGTCTGGTACATCTTGACGGGAACGCGAACAATAGAGCGTTTGAATGACGGAATCACGAAAGGAAATCGCATGGACTCAAACTCGGACCATTGGCTCACCCGGGTGGAGTTGGCTGGCCGACTGAAGCTGCCACCCAAGACGCTCGCTGAATGGGCAAGCAAAGGGGCCGGACCTCGCTTCGCCAAGATTGGTCGGTTTTGCCGATACAAGCTCTCAGACGTGATCGATTGGGAGGAAGCGCAATTCAAAGATGATCCGAAGAGTGCCGCCTGATATGGATCGCTACAGCGACATCCAGGCCGCTGAGGATCTGGGTCTAGTTGAAGACGACAACACAGAGGATCTCGTCGGAGCCCAGAAAGAAGACCCCGCCCCGGCTGCAACCGGCGACGAGGTCGATGTCCATCAACCCACCAAAGGAATGAGAACACAATGAGCTTACATCTACCCACCGACGCGAGCCAGACGGACCTTGACGACCTGCGTCGTGATGTCCTGCTCGACCGGCTCGCGTCGATCCAACCTGAATGCATCGGCGATCTGCTCGAATACGCCGACCAGCTGATCGAGGTGGCCCAGTGAGCGCCTATCAATGCCCCGGATTCGACTGGTGCGAGAACGGATTCGACGAATATCCATGTCGAGGCGAGCACTTCACTCAGGTCAGCCTCTCGGCGTCGATGAGTGCATTCCAGAAGAGCCGAGTGTGCCCAGGCGTACCGGTCATCGTCGGGGTTTCCTTCACTCCCACTGAAGATGTGGTGCCGCTTATCTCGGTCACGGTCGGAGATGACAGGCAAGCGGACATGTCTCTCTTTGAGGCTCGGGAGGCGTTGGCCGGCCTGACGAGGGCCATCGCGATTGCCGAACCGCTATGGAAGGCACGCCCTGACGTGATGGACACATACCGAGACTGATCGAACTTCCTGGTGCCGCTGCACCGACACCAGGAACGCAAGAGCCCCGGGGCCACACCCGGCCCCGGGGCACTCACCAAACGAAAGTAGACGCGATGTCTGTCAGAGATATTACGCCACCACCTTGGTCGGTGCAGAGAATACGAGAGGCGTACGGCCCGCCTGAATTGCTCGCAGGCACAACGGAATCCCGCGAAGTGTCGTGGTCCCTGGCTCACGCAGAATTGTGGCCAGTGATCGAACGTGCCGCCCGCTATGGTCCTCTGCCGGCTGTCGGCTCACATGCCTGGTTGGCACTGCCGGCCACTGACCCCGGCCGTGTCGGGGCCATCTATCTCGCCGCAGAGCTGCAGGCCCTTCACGCCGAGCTCGACCAGGCCGCACGAGCTGAGGCGGCACAGGCCGTTTCGGATGCTGCGGACTGGCAAGCCATAGGTCGACACGGTCGCGACCGGGCCGCGTTCGAGGCCGCAAATCCGTGGACAGTTCGGCGGACCGCCTGATGCCGACACCGAACGATGCCGCCAAGAAAAGCGCACCGCGCCAACGCCAACGGACACGGGGAGGTCTTCGCGCCGTCAACCAGGATCAGCAGAGCGGAGCGCAGATCCTCATGAAGGTGCACGACACGATTCGCACGTATTGTGTGTTGCCGTCTGAGTCGGCTCTGATCGGTGTGACGCTGTGGGTCGCTTACACCCACCTCATCACCAGTTTCGATTTTGCGCCGCGGCTCGTTGTCCGGTCGGCGATGAAGAGGTCAGGAAAGTCGCGGCTCCTCGAGGTCGTGACGGAGTTGGTGCACAACCCGATTCAAACGATCAGCGCGACCACGCCGTACATTTTCCGCTCGATCGATCCTGATGAACCACCGACCCTGCTGTTCGACGAGGCCGACACCATTTTCGGCACGAAGGTCAAAGCCGAGCAGAACGAAGACCTGCGCGCACTACTCAATGCCGGATTCCGACAAGGCAACTTCATCGGGCGCACTGTTGGTCCGAGCCACGCACCCCAGCAGTTCGCGACGTTCGCGCCCGCTGCGGTGGCAGGCATCGGCCGGATGCCCGACACCATCGAGGACCGCGCGATCGTCGTGGTGATGAAGCGACGCAAGACCACCGAGACCGTTCAACAGTTCCGACTCGGCACTGACGTCCCGGTGTTGCACGCGGTGCGCGAGGACATCGCGGCCTGGGCGGCTCAGGTGCGCGACACTGTCGCCGCAACACCACCCACGGACATTCCGGTGACCGACCGTGCGGCCGACGTCTGGGAGCCGCTGATCGCGGTCGCAGACGCTGCCGGCGGGCGGTGGCCGGAGATGGCCCGGATGGCAGCCAAGGCGCTCTGTGATGCGTCTGGCGATGACGACTCGGACAACCTCGCGACGGCACTTCTGGCAGACATCAAAGAGGTCTTCGACAACCATCCCGGCGTCTCTTTTCTTCCGTCGCAGGCGCTGTGCGATGAGCTCAAGAAGGTCGACGAAGCGCCGTGGGCACAGTTCGATCTGAGTCCGACCAAGCTCGGTATGAAGCTCAAAGATCACCGAATCCGCGCCCGCCGTCGGGACGCTTCAACGGTCCCCGGTGACCGAAAACGCGGGTACCACCGAGCTGACTTTCTCGACGTATGGGAGCGGCATCTCGACCCCGATTCCGAGCAGGAGGCCGGGTGAGGGTGTCCAAGGGTGTCCAGGGTGTCCATTTGCCCTCTGATCTGCAAGAACACCGGGACAACCTTGCGGTATCAAGGGTGTCCCCAAGGGTGTCCCGACCACCCTCTGGACACCCTTGGACACCCTCGATTTCCGACGCAAAAACACCACCTGACCTGCAGCGTGGACACCCTGGACACCCCTGGACACCCCTGCGCGCGGACGCCCGCACAAGAACGGACGAAAAATGAGCAAATCGCCACCCGACCTGATTGCTCTGATGGCACAGATATTGGTCGATACCCCGAAAATGCCGGACGCCGCGTGCATCGGCCGCCACGAGCTGTTCGACCCACCAGTCGCCTACGAGGACCCCGGCGACGTGCTCGACCGACACACGGCCGCCGTTGGTATCTGCTCGACCTGTCCGGCGCGCACGCGATGCCGACAGTGGGCCACGACCGAGCGGCCCACAGACGGTGTTCTCGCCGGCCAGATCCCGCCACAACCGCAACGACGCGGGCGGCCACCACAGATGGAGTCGGCATGAGCGAGGACCGCCGGAAGATCGACGAGTGGTGGAACTCGCTCGACGTCGCACAGCGCGAGCAGCTTGACGAGTTCGCCCGCAAATCCGTGGTCGACGGACTCGCCGGTTACCCGTACTGGAATCGGGCCTTGTGTGCCGAACTGCTCGCCTGGTCGCATCTGGGATCCGAGGTACTCGAAGCGCACAGCGAGTGGCTCGCCAAGCTCAAACACCGCGCTGAATCGCGCGGACGCGTCTGGACGCGCGCTGAGTTCCTGCGGACATGTCACATCTCAGAGGCCGGCGAATGAGGATCTGCGCCGCGTCGGTGAGCGCTGAAGTCACCCACACCGATTCCAGTGCACGCCCGATCCGAATGCGTCTGGGCGCCGTCCGCTACGACATGAGCCGCGCTGAAGCGGTCGAGCTCGCCAATGACCTAATTGACGCTATCGAGAAGAGACCCCGATGAGACCGAAGAAGTACGCCACCCTGCTCGACGAACAACTCGACAACCTCGACGGTCCCGGCCCGAGGAGAGCGGGCGACCGCTGGCCCACTCACCGCGCCAAGGCTCGTGACGCACGTTCCGCGAAACCGACACTGTCAGAGGAGGACTCGGAATGACCGACGACGACTACACCGAACTCACTCCGAATGTCGAGGACGTCCGCAACGCCGCAGCGCTGGTCCTGGCAGCGATCCGCCGTGACACCGACGGGATCGTTGCGATCCTCGAGGCCACCAAGGACGACTGCCGCCCGGTCGAGTTGATCTACCAGCTCGCTGGCGTCGCCGCCTTGGTTGCCACCGACGACGCCGAGCAACGCATCACCGATCTGTTGATGGAGATCGCAGAGAACGGCCTCGCCGATGGCTGAGGACATCACCGCGGCGGCCGGTGTCCTGGTCAGTCAGCAGGTCGCAAAAGACTTGGTCTCTGCGCTCGATAAGCTGGCCGAACTCGCTGGTCCCCGCGGCTCTAAGCTCTCACCGAGACTGGAGTCCATCCGTCGGAAACTGTTGGCTCACAGTGATACTCACGAAGTCGTGAGCATCTCTGAGTGCGATGTGGTCGACCTCCTACTGTCAGGTTCAGATCCACTGTTCGACGTCAGCACCGCAGCCCAGCAACTCGGACTCACCAGCGCCGGGGTTCGGTACCTGATCCGCCGCAACAGGATCGCCGCGACATTCTCGGCAGGACGATGGTTCATCCCAGCCGAGGAGATCGCAGCCCACCGAGCAGCCAGACAGGCCGCCGGCAAACTCTGAAACGAAGGAGACCTGATGGCAAACCCATTGGTGCCCAGCCTGGTTGACAGCCAACTGACCGTGAAGCAGATGGTCAATTATCCGACCAAGATCAACGACGTCATCGCGAAGATCGCAGCCGAGCAACTGGTCACTGACCTGTTCTTCTCCGGCTCGGCAGGCAAGGTTGAGGGTGGCGGAATCCACTTCACCGTCCTGCTCAAGGGCAGCAACTTCCAGACCGGCGACGTAGAGCTCCGCGCACCAGGCGCCGAGTACCCGGTGGTGTCCGGCGATCTGACCACAGACCTCGCAGTCGTCGCTGACTACGGATCGAAGATGCAGGTCCTTGACGAAGAGCAGGACCGCAATGACCGGCTCGCACTGTCAGCGAAGATGACCCAGGCCGGCAACACCCTGGCACGCAAGATCGACGAGCGGGCCATCGCGGCCATCGACGCTGCGCTGGCTAAGCATTCGATCGCCGGTGTCACCGCAGCATCACAGTGGGCCGACGTCATCACCGTGGGGCCCGAGGCCAACCTGACGCCGAACAACGAGCGACCACCACGCGACTTCGCCCAGGCCAACCTGCTCACCCGCCTCGACGAGCTGGGTGTCGGCAAGCTCAACGCCCTGCTGCTCAACCCCTGGCAAGAGTTCGAGCTCACCAGCGTGTACGGCGAATCCCTCGACGGAGTGCTCAAGGCCGCTGGCATCGACACCGTCAAGACGTCCACCCTCGTGCCGCGCGGCACCGCGTACATGGTCGAAAAGGGCAAGGCCGGCAAGCTCGGATTCGAGCGCCCCCTCAACACCGAGAAGTACGACGACCGCGCAACCCGCTCCACCTGGTTCCAGAGCTTCGCCGTGCCAGCATTCGCGGTCAACAAGCCCGGCGCCGTCCGCAAGATCACCGGCATCGGGACCGGCGCCTGATGTCGAGTGTCGAGGCCCGAGTCGACAAGGCCATCGACGAAGGTCGGGTCAGCCCTCGCAACCGAGCCAAGTGGATCCGCAACATCAAGGCCAACGCCTCGACCGCCATCCTCATGGACAAGCTCGAGCCGGTCCTCGCTGACCGTGCACCGTTCGACCCCACCACCTGGAAACTCTGAAGGAGACCACCATGCCCACACCCACCCGCGTATATGCACCCGGCCAAGACATCACCACCCGAGCCACGGCCACCGTTGCCACCAACCGCTTCGTGTCGGTCAGCGGCAACCGAGTCGACGGCAACATCGCCGTCGCTCACTCCGCAGCAGGAGCCCGACCCTTCGGAGTCTCGACCCATGACGCAGCCGCCGGTGAAGTACTGACCGTGGCACGCGGCGGCGTCGTGCGAGTACAGACCTCTGCCTCAATAAGTGCCGGTGCTGATGTCCAAGCATCCGCAGACGGAAAGGTCACCACCGCCAGCACAGGCGCCGTCATCGGCACCGCGGTCAGCGGCGCAGTATCCGGCGCACTCGCCGAGATCGCCATCGCCTGACAAGACCTGCGTCAACCCCACCCCCGGCACGTTCGTCGCCGATACGGGAAGGGATGGTGCCGCGAGACGGCCTAACAACGGTGCTTTCACACCCAGGCCGACAGGTGCGACACCAGCGCAGAAGACGCCACCTTCGGGTCCTACAGCCGAGGGTGGCGTCTTTGTCGGACCACCCCGCCGTAATCATTCGACCCCCCAGAAAACTGACCCTTCGGTTTCCGAGTCAGGTCTTTTTTACGGACGGCTCAAACCTACGTGCAAAACAGGGCCTGACCAGGAGAGGGCGCGCCTCGCTAGGAGCCATCGAGTGCGGAGGCCTCCCGAATCAGCGCCACCTTTCCGTTTACATTCCGCCACCGACGCCCCGCTATGTCCGTGAGGTGAACCTCGACCTCGTAGGCGGCAATAGCCCGGTGTGCCTGAAGGAATGACATGCCGGTATCCAGCTCCACATAGAACGTGTGGCTCTCGCCGGCCGACAACATCGGCGTGGCCCGTATGTTGCTGGGGATTGTGGTCTTCATGCTCCACTCGACCGGCCGGTATACAGGTGCTCCGTTGTCCTTGGTCTCCTGCTTCCAGGCGACCGAGACGGCCTCAAGATAGAGGTTCCGGATTGGCATGTCGCTGTAGTTGGTGAGTTCGAAAGCCAGGCCACCCTGACCCCGGATCTGGACGAGGACGCTCGCAGCCTGTGCCGATTCGCGTTGGCGCCGATCGGCAAGATCCAACTCACGGCTTGCGCGCGCTTGGCGCCCATCACGGATAGCGATTCCCAAAGCTGCAACGACCGCGCAAATTGTTCCTGCTGCGCCAACCCAGACGCCAGCCGCACTTACCCATTCTGGGGTCCAGCCGCCGCGCACGAACCAACCGAAAAGACCGCCTATGGCGACCGAGACAGCTGCAATGGCGATGACGGATAGCCAGTATGACCGCTTAGTCATCCCGGTTATTGTCACCACGCCTGGTCCGGACCAGGCCGTGCGAGCTTCGCTGCGCGCTGATCCAACTCGCGTTGAAGCTGCTCCTGATTCGCCTTCTCTTTCGCGGCCGACTCAGCTGCCTCGCGCTCTAGAGGCAGTTGTACGTTCTCGTACTGATCGTTGGCGTAGTCGATCGCCTTGTCGACCTCCCCGACTGCGATCTCGAAAGCGCTCTGATCGGCGGTGAGGTGTACGCCCGTTCCATGCATACCTGACGAGGCAATCGTCGCAAGGATGCCGTTCTGTTCAACCCATCGCTCGAAGTCCTCAGCCCAGCCGGCCGGCTGGCGTGGTGCCACAGTGAAGGTCACTGTGACGTATCCAGCGCCCCTGGACGACGGCCCGACCTTCACTTCGCCGACCCTCTGCGGTCGCTTCCACTCAGTCATAACGTTGATTACACTCCTCGGTTGTGGCGGGCTCTATCCATCGTTTATTCGACGTTTTTAGCCGAGAATCCGTGAGAAGCATATGGAAACGATCGGCGTCAAGCGTGGGTTGAATCTTATGCTGGCGCACTGACACTCGGATGCAACCGGACACGCTGCGATTTCGATATCGCTAATCCATTGGTCGCGGGTTCGAGCCCCGCCCGCCCCACCACCGCGAACACAGAAATGCCCCTTGGCGCGAGCCAAGGGGCATTCGTGCCGGAAGGGTCGGGGGATCTCCCGGCACCAGTGGTTCGACTCATCTATGGGTCTGGATGGGTCGATTGCGAATCCGTTTCGCAACTCACCGCCGAAATTCAACTCCAACCGATCAAGCGTGTCGCGGAACTTCGAGTCCACGCTGCTCGGCGATCTTGTTTGCATTGTCCAATTGGGCGATTCTGTCGTCGTAGGATGCGCGATCACCGTCTGCTTGGAGTGAATCGAACTCCATTTGCACAAGCTTTGTGTGGTCGTGGATGAATGCGATGAGCTCGTCGTCGTTCAGGTCATCCGGTGCGCGGTTCGAGGTATCGTCCATCGCACCATCATGGACCAAGCCGCAGTCCGCGGGCGGTGGAATCGGCTGCGAGAAGGCCCGCGAACTCAGCCTTCTCGACGAATCCGAACCAGCTGCAGTGCACCCGAGATCGCCACGATCGGCCAGCAGACGATCCCGACCCACAAGCTGACGTTGCGTTCGCCGTCGATGAGGTCGTAGACCGCAAGAGCGGTCAGTAGTACGCCGGCGAGGACGCAGAACCACGCCAGGGTGGAGCGCGCTGACGAGCCCAAGGGCGATTTGTTCGCAGAAGTCACCGAATGAAAGTACATCCGCGCACGCGGTAATGCAGGGTGTATCGAACTGTCAGCTATGTGCGCGGATCTCTCTTGGCGAACTATCGCAACAGCAGTTCGCGGATTGCTCCGGAGATTTCGTCCGGTGATTCCTCCGCCATGAAATGCCCGCTCTCGATGATGCGGTGCTGCACATCGATTGCCCACTTCTGCCATAGTGCCTCGGCATCGAAACCCAGAGCTGAGCCCCAGTCCTGAGCAATGACCGTCACCGGCATCGACAACCGCCTGGATGAGTTCAGATCTTCGAGATCGTGCTGAACATCGATGCCGGCCGAGGCGCGATAGTCGGCAACGATCGAGGGCACCGCCTTCGCACTTGCGGCGAGATATTCATTACGCACGTCGCCGGGAATGGCTTGTGGATCCCGCGTCCAGATGTCGAGGAAGTAGCCGAAAAAGGCGTCGGCGCTCGCCGCGATCATGGTCTCGGCCAGGCCGGGCGGCTGTGCCATCAGGTAGAGGTGAAAGCCCACTGCCGCCGAGGTTCCGTGCATGACGTCCCACATGTCGAGCGTGGGGAGCACATCGAGCGACGCCAGATGGGACACGACGCCCGGATGATCGAGGGCGGCCCGGAACGCCACCAGCGCGCCGCGGTCGTGCCCGATCAGCGCGAACCGCTCATGACCGAGCGCCGCGGCGGCCGCCACGATGTCCGCGGCCATGGTTCGTTTGGAATACGTGGAGGCACCGGTGTCGGAGGGTTTGTCGCTGTCGCCGTATCCCCTCAGATCGGGACAGATCACGGTGTGGTCCGCGGCCAGATCCGCCGCAACGTGACGCCACATCAGGTGGGTCTGCGGGAATCCGTGCAGCAGCACGATCGGGCTACCCGTACCTGCGGTCGCGACATTCAGTGCGACGCCGTCGGCGACGGGGATCTCCTGGTACCGGAAGTCGGGAATGGACGGCTTCATGGGTGGCCTCTCTGGCGAACGTTGGATGTACCTCGTCACCGTGCCGCGTTCCGATGAGCATCCAGTCAGCGCAAAGCCTCGCGACGCCCCTCGCCACGGCAGGGCCGACTCGGCGGGGACAATGGTGAGGTGTCGATCGAGTTCAGCGTCTTGGGGTCGGTCACAGCCCACGACGGCGAAGGCAACACGATCGCCCTCAAAGGACCCCGCCATCGAGCCGTACTCGCCCGGTTGCTCATCGCCCGGGGCAGGAGTGTGCCTCTGGCAACGCTCATCGACGACCTCTGGGAGGACCCGCCGCCGGACGCCGTCGGCGCGATGAGGACATTCGTCAGCGCCTTGCGACGAGCGATCGAACCCGAACGGGCACCACGGTCGCCGGCCCGACTGCTCGTGACCGAGGGAACCGGCTATGCGCTGCGTGCACGCGCATCGGATGTGGACGCATGGCGATTCGGGCAGGCCGTCGAGTCGGTACGAGACCTCAGCCCACAGGACGCGCTGACCACACTGCTCGACGGGCTGGCACTCTGGCGTGGCCCTGCATACGCGGACTTTCTCGACGAACACTGGAGCCGCTCTGAACGATCCCGCCTCACCGAGGTCCGCCTGCACGCGGTGGAACTCCTGGCGATGGCTCGCCTCGACCTGGGTCTCGACGCCGAGGCGATTCCCGATCTCGATTCCCATGTCGCAGAACATCCTTGGCGCGAGGAAGGCTGGCGGTTGCTGGCCCTCGCCTTGTATCGGACGGGCCGACAGGGGGATGCGCTCACCGTTCTCCGGCGGGCTCGTGGGCTGTTGGTCGATCAGTTGGGCGTCGAGCCGGGACCCGCCCTCGCCGACTAGTACACCGACATCTTGCGGCAGTCGCCGAATCTGGGATCCACCTCGCCGATCCGGCAGAGCGCGCAAGGAGTGTGGGCCCAGACCGCCGCGGCATACGACCGGGCTGTGGCGACCGGCTCGCGAGCTCGGCTGCGTTCCACCGTCGACCTCCTGCGCAGTCTCGCCACCACCGGAGGCGAAGGGCTGCGGGTGGCGCAGCAACAACGACTCGCCACGATTGCTGCTGCCGAGGAACTGGGTGATGTTGGTCTGACGGCCAAGGTGATCGGGGCATATGACGTCCCGGCGATCTGGTCACGGTCAGACGATCCGGAGAACGCGGCAGCAGTTGTCGCTGCGGCCGAGCGGGCGCTGGCGAGCTTGCCCTCCGGGCCCGTAGCCTCGATCCGCGCCAGATTGCTGGCGACGATTGCCCTGGAGACCAGGGGATCATCGGATCAGCGAGCAGCGGCCGCCGCCCGCGAAGCCGAACAGATCGCGCGTAGCGTCGATGATCCGGGCCTTTTGGCATTCGCGCTCAACGGAGCGTTCATGCAGTCGTTCTCGCGCGCGGGGCTGGCCGGTAGGCGCGCCGCCATCGCCAGTGAACTGATCACCCTCTCATCACGGCACGACTTGGTCACGTACGAGGTGTTGGGGCACCTGATAGCGATGCAGAGTTGCTGTGCCATCGGTGATCTGACGGGCGCCGACCATCATGCCGCTGCGGTGGATCGGCTCGCCGAAGGCTACGAATCACCGCTGGTGGCCGTCTTCACACAGTGGTTCCGGGCGCTGCGGCTCGCGTTGACCGACGCGCCGTTCGACGACGTCATTGTGGCATACCGTGCGGCAGCCTCCGGTTTGGAGAACGCGGGTATGCCCGGACTGCATCACGGCCTGCTTGCTCTGGCTCTCCTGTCGTTGTGTCTTCAGCGGGCGCATCCGCCGCAGGCTTCAGACGGAGGCGATACGGACTGGGGGCCCTACGAACCCTGGGTGCGCCCGCTCCTCCTGGCCACTCATCACCGGAAAGACGAGGCGACAGAAGCCCTTCGACGCCTCGCCGATCCGCCGCCGGACCATCTGCAGGAGGCGCTGTGGTGTCTCACCGCGCGGGGCGCGATCGCTGTGAATGACCGCGGCATGATGGCTCGTGCCCATCAGGCGCTTTTACCGGCCGAGGGCGAGATCGCCGGAGCGGGAAGCGGATTGCTGACTCTTGGACCCGTGTCGAACTACCTGCACGAACTAGCGGACGCGCTGGCGCGCTGATCACAGACGCATCCGACGTCCGGTCAGGTGGGCGTCATCCCGGCGCCTCGATCCATCCGGAAACGAGGTGCCGGCTGTGCCTGGCCGGTCACCAGATCGGCGATCATGCTCCCGATCAGCGGCGCGAACTTTGCCCCGTGTCCCGAACAGGGTGAGGCGACCACCAAGGGGCCACTGCGGTCGAGGATGAAGTCTTCATCGCTGGTCATCGTGAACAGGCAACTCGACTCGGCGATCGGTTCGGGATGCAGGGCCGGCAGCCATTCGCTGACGTAGTCGACGACGTCTTGTCTTTGCTCATCGGTGATGCGACCGTCCCGGCTGTCGGCAGTGGTGGCGACGCCGTCGTCGAATCGGGCCACCTTCATCGCCGGCACCGGAACGTCCTCGCCCGAGGCCAGACCGTACATCTGTCGGCCGTCCATGTGGACAAAAGTGGGAAGGGTGGGGTGGCCAGGCCGCATCGGGAAGTGGAACACCTGTTGTTGACGAATGGTCAAGGGAGGCAACAACTTGTCATCAGTCCGACCGAACTCGAGAAGTGCGCCGGCGAAGTCGGGTAACCAGGCGCCCGCGGTGAGAACCGTCACGTCGGCGATGATCTGATCACCGCCGGCCGTACGTAAGGTGACCTCGCCCGTCGGTGTCGGATTCGCGTCGACGACTCGGGTCCGGGGAAGGATCTGCGCGCCCGCGGCAGCCGCGAGCGACGCGGCCGCGAACACGGTGCTCTCCGCGTCGATCACGCCCGAACATGGGTGGAACATCACGTCGGTGTCGAACCGCATGCCCGGCCAACGCTGGGCGGCCTCGGTGGGGGAGAGCAACTCGTGGTCGACGCCATGCAGGGCCATTTGGTCGGCCAGCGTCGCGGGCATCCGCTCGACCCCGTGGTCGAGGCCACCGGTACCGGTGATCAGAGTCGTGCCCGATTCCTGTTGCAGCGCCTGCCACTTCTCCAGTGCCAAACCGGTCATCGCGACGTACAGGGGATCGGGGTACGCGCGCCGGAAGATCCGGGAGCGCCCGTGCGAACTGCCATGGGTATGCCCGAGATCAAATGCTTCGATCAACGCGACCGAGAGCCCGCGCCCGGTCAATTGCCACGCGGCACACGCGCCCATCAGTCCTGCACCGACGATGGCGACGTCCACCCGCTGCGCAGTCATCGCTCGCCGGCCGAACCCGGCAGGCGTCGACCGGTGATCGGAACGGGGTGCCGAGGGGCGTGCTGGATGCTGAACCTCCTGGTGGAGACCATTGCTGACCAGTATGGAACCGGCTGCGGGGCCTGTCCACTCGAGCCGGAGAATGGCCAGGAAGACCGCGTCACCTGACGTCGGGTACGCCGACCCAGTGGTACACGAGGTCCCGGACGCCGGCCAGACCCAGGGTTCGCCCGACGGCAGATTCCACCGCGAACACATCCGGGTCTATCTCGTCGCGCATGGTGGCCCCGAACGCCGCGAGCTCCACCACATCCATCCGCTCGGGTGAGAACCCGGTGAGTTCGGTCAGGTCATCCACGGCTCCGATCAGCTGCGCAGCCGCAGCCGGCTCAGAGCGGCGGAACATGACGTAGGCGAGTGTGAAGAGGCCCACCATCGCCGAGGTGAGGTCATCGGCCCGCTCGCAGTACGCAAGCATGTGTCCGAGTTTTCGTTCGGCGGGGCCGTTCCAGTTCTCTTGTGCAATATCGCTTTTGGCGTGGATCCAGAGGATCGAGGCGGCACACCAGTCATAACCGCAACCGCGGGCAGTCTCCAGCGCGGTGGTGAAATGCGCTGCAGCGGCGGCGTGATCGCCGGCACGGAAATCTGCGGTGCCCAGCGACATCAAGGATTCGGCTGCAGTCCAGGGGTAGTTGTATCGCCGCGCGATCTCCAGCGCGATGGCGGCATGCTCCCGGCCGGCATCCACCAGCCCCGACCCGGATTCGAAAAAGGCGAGGGTGACCGCTGCGTCGCCGCGGGCAACCTGTTCGCTTGCGTGCGGGGAGTCCACGTCGAACGTTGCAAACACCTCGCCGAGAGTGCCGAGGGCCGCGAACAACGCCGGGAGATCGGCAGCCAGGTAGCTCATGATGGTCCGGCCGGCGATGGCTCGGACCCTCGTCGCGATCGGGATGTCGGTGGGGGCGGTCAGAGCGGGTGCGAGCATCCGCATACCTTCGTCGGTGTGCCCGCGGCGGTACCAGAACCAGTACACGTTCCCGACCACTTCGAGGTACGTCTCCGGTGAGGTGCTCTCCCGAGACAGCGCGGCGCGGATGTTGTCCATGTCGGCACCGAGCCTGCGCGTCCACGCCAGGCACCGCGGGCCGCGCAGTCCGAGGTAGGCGTCGGTGGCCACCGCAACCACCCACGCGGTGTGCGCCAGTTCGAGTTCTGTCGCTCGATCCGGATCTTGTTGCACGAGGGCGTAACTGCGCAGTGTTTCGAGCATGAGATACCGCCGTGGATCTCCGCCGACGGCCTTGAGCATCGATTTGTCGATCAGGGCGTTGAGGTCGGTGAGGAGATGTCGGTGCCGGGTGACCTGTCTCGCCGCGTCCAGATCGAATCCGCCACTGAACACCGCCAGATCGCAGAACAGTTGCTGCTGACTGTCGGTGAGGGAGAAGTACGAGCCGTCGATGGCTGCCTGCATGGTGGCGTGCCGCTTGTTGGTACGGGGTCCGCCGCGCAACACATCGAAGCGGTCGTCGAGCATGTCGATGATCTGGCGAACAGAGAGGGTGGAGGACTGGCCGGCGGCGAGCTCGATGGCCAGAGGCATGTGATCGAGTGCGGCACAGAGGTGTTCGATATCAGCATGCTCGGCATCGGCCGCGGCCGAGCCCGCCCGCTCGAGAAAGAGATCCGCCGAATCGTCCAGCGGCGGCATCTCGTAGACGGTCTCCCCGGCGACACCGATTGCTTCTCGACTCGTGGCCAGGATCTGGATCTTCGGACACGTCTGCAGCACCGTGGTGGCGAGTGCGGCGACCTCGTCGAGCAGATGCTCGCAATTGTCAAGAACGAGAAGGAAATTGCGGTCGTGCAAGAGTGAGGTGAGTACGCCGATTCCGCCGGAGACGGTCAGTCCGAGCGTCGCGATGACGGTGTCCAGCGTGTCACCGGGACGGGTGACCCCGGCGAGCTCGATCAGCCAGGGCCCATCGGCATCTTTGCGTTCACGGGCCACCTCGAGGGCAGCGCGGGTCTTACCCATCCCGCCCGGGCCGGTGAGGGTGACCATTCGCTGTGAGTTCAAGAGGTCGCTGATCTGTTCGATCTGTTCTTCCCTGCCGACCAGGGAGGTCAATGCCAACGGGATGTTGCCGGTCGGACGTTCCGGATTGCCGACTGGCCCGGGCGCGGTGACGGTTGCCGCTTGTCGCTCGCGTGGCATCAGGGCTGGGTCCTGCCGGAGGATGGCGTCCTGCAGTTCGAGGAGGCTGTGCCGGGGATCGGCGCCCAGCTCGTCAGCGATCCGGCTGCGTGCCTCGCGCAGTGTCTGGAGGGCGTCGCCCTGGTTGCCGGCTCGATAGTGGGCCAGGGCGAGTAACTCCCAGGCACGTTCGCGCAGGGGATCGATCGCGATGATCGACTCGAGCTGCGCTGTGACGGCGGTGAACTCGCCGCAATCAGATCGCGCGGCAAGAAGGTCTTCGGTTGCATCTGCCCGCAGACGTTCGAGCCGCACCGTCTCGATGGCCGCGAAGTCCCAATTTGCCGCATCTGCGTACGCCGGACCCCACCACAATTCGAGTGCCTCGGAGATGGTGCGCCGCGCGGATTCGCTGTCCCCGGCGGCCAACTGTTCACGGCCCGCGGTGGCAAGCGTCTCGAATCGGGCGGCGTCGACCTGGCCGGGGTCGACCACCAGCGCATACCCGGTGCCCCGGCGGACCAAAATCTCCGGTGCTGCCCGTCCGCGCTCGGGTTCGAGGGCTTTGCGGAGAGCTGCCACGTATGTCTGGAGCGTCAGCTGGGCCGAACGAGGCGGGTTGTCGCGCCAGAGATCCTGAATCAGGGTGGAGTCGGGAACCAGGTGGCCGTTCGACATGATCAATCTCGCCAGCAAGGCGCGGGGGAGGGGACCACCCAGGGTGACCGGTTCACCGTCGCGAATGACGGTGAGTGCGCCGAGAACTCGCACCGAGATGTCAGACATAGACACCGACGATAGAGACATCGGTGCACCTTCGACACCCGAGCGGGTAGATCACCCAGCGAACTTCACGGTCCTGTCGGGCGGTTCAGCCCGGGGCAGCCGCGTCATTCGCGTCGTCGGACCACAACCCGATGCTCTCGAGGTGGCGCATCAGCCGCTCGGCACCGTCGGTGAACTGCCGGCGAGTCTGTTCGACGACCTCGTCGCGGTCGCCACGCCGGTACGCGTCGATGAGCTTGAGGTGACTGTCGTAGGCGACCTGCCCCCACTGTGGGTCGTTCGCGTAGAGCTCCTGCGGGGTGTACCGGGTGGCGTTGAGCAGGAACCACGCCAACTTTTCGCCATTGGCGATTCGGTTGTGCACCCGATGGAACTCGAACTCGGCCGACACGATCTCGGACACTCGGCCGGCGGCCAGCGCGTCCTGCAGGGCCTCGTTCAATTCGGCGAGGCGGTCGAGTTCGGCAGAGGTGATGGTCGAAGCAGTCCGCACCGCCAGTTCCACGGCCAGCACACTCTGCAGCCAGAAGATGTCGGCCACGTCCTGGCGGGTGAGGTCGGCGACCACGTACCCCCGATGCGGAACCAGGTTGACCATGCCTTCGCCCCGCAACGTCAGCAGGGCTTCTCGTACGGGGGTGACGCTGACCTCCAGTTCCACCGCGGTCTCGTCCATCCTGATGAACTCGCCGGGCCGAATCGTCCCGGACATGATCAGGTGACGCAGATGACCGGCGACCTCCTCGGAGAGGCCAGGTCGCCGGCGCATCGTCGCTCGCGGTGGGGTCGTCAAGACGTCAGAGACCGTACGTCTTGCCGATGATGTCGCGCTGGATCTCGTTGGTTCCGCCATACACGGTCGATATGATCGCACCCCGCATCAGACGCTCTGCATCGAACTCCGTCGCGTAGCCGTAACCACCCATCATCTGCATGCCGTCGATGGTCATCGCCTTCGACACCTCGGTGGCCTTGAGCTTGGCCATCGATGCCTCACGCGGCAGCATCTTCTTGGGATTGGCGTCGGATTTCTGGGCCACGCTGTAGACGAGCAGTTTGGTGCACTCGATCTCGGTTGCGTGGTCGGCCAGCCGATGACGCAGCGACTGGAATGTGCCGACCGGGCGGCCGAATTGCTTGCGCTCGGTGACGAACTCAAGGGTGTTGGCGAAGGACCGTTCTGCCACACCGAGCTGCATGGCAGCCAGGATCAGGCGTTCGGTGTTGAGGCCACTCATGAGCTGCATCCAGCCGCCTCCGACCTCGCCGACCACTGCGCTGTCGGGAACCCGGACGTTGGTGAAGTAGAGGTCGTTGACCTCTCGGCCGCCGAGCGTGTCGATGCCCTTGATCTCCAGGCCCTCGGTGCCGGCAGGGATGTGGAAGAAGGTCAGCCCCTCGTGCTTCTTGCCGGTGCGGTCGGTACGTGCCACGAGGAGGATGCTCTTGGCGAAGTGCGCGTTGGAGCACCACGTCTTCTGCCCGTTGATGACCCAGCCGCCGTCGACCTTCTCTGCGCGGCAGGTCAGTGCGGCGACATCGGATCCGGCCTCCGGCTCCGACATCGAGATGGAAAGTGATTCACCCGCAACGACATCGGCGAGAACTTCCTTCTTGAGCTGCTCGTCGGCGAACTTCTGGTAAGCGCCGGCGGCGATCAAGGTGGGGCCGATGCCGCCGATGGGGGCGTTGCCGCGCATGGCCTCTTCGAGGAGGATGCACATCTCGACATTGCCGGCTCCGGCTCCGCCGAACTCCTCGGGGACGAGGATGCCCGCCCAGCCGAGGTCAGCCATCTTCTTGTACAGCTCCACCGAGTGCAGTTCGGCACCGGCGGCGGTGAGGGCGTCGCGCTGCTCGCGGGTCCCGGCTTCGCGTTGACAGAAATCGGCGACCGACTTGGCGAAGTCGGTCTGCTCGGGGGTGAGAATCGACATGAAAATGGCTCCTAGATCAGTTCGTGGCCTGCTGTCGCGAAGGTATCACATCAAATATATTTGATTGCTGAGCCGGAAAAACCGTCTCGATGGAATGTTCCGGAGTTGCTGTGTCAGGGGCCACAGGGCCTACATTGTCGGCATGAGCCCGAAAGCCAAGCTGGGGGGAACCGGCGGTGGTGGTGCCGATTCGACGCCGCCCGATGCTTCTGACATCCCCGACACTGACACGACTTCGTCGAACCCCGGCCGAGACACCGCGGCCGGGAGCGATCCCTCTCCGTTCGATTCTGCGGAGTTCCTCGAGGCCAACCGCCGGAACCGCGACAAGATGCGGGCTGCTGCCCAAGCGCGCCGTGCCAAGGAGGAGGCTCGCGCGCGCAGACGGTCTGGCCGGTGGTGGCGGCGATCAGCCGCCGCCGCACCGGACACGGCCGTCGAATCAGCGCCCGCCGATGCCGAACTCGAGCGATTCGGCGATGGTCGCTGGACGGTTCGGGTGCTGTCGGTACTGCTCGTTGTCGCACTGGCCGCCGCAGGTGTCTTCGTCTACCTCTACCGAGATGCGGACAGCCGCGCCGACTCGGCAGACCAGGTCAACCAGTTGCGCCCGGGCGCAGTTCAGCTCGCCGGCGAGTACGCAACCACGCTCCTGACCTATGACTCGGCAAACTTTGCCGCGCTCGACGAGCGCATCACCGAGATCTCCACACCGGCATTCGCCCGAGACTTCATCGAAGGGTCGCGGCAGGCCCGCGAAGGGACGGCGAACGCGCAGGCGGTCGCCAAGGCCGACGTGGTCTCTGCCGGTGTGGTCTCGGTGTCGTCCACCGAGGCAGTTGTCCTTCTGGCCATCGACCAGACCGTGACGGCGCCTGGGACCGCGGAGCAGTTCCCGGACGGCGTGCCCTACCAGTCGCGCGTCGAGGTGACACTCCAGTGGATGCCGGACGGCTGGAAGTTGGCCGACTTCAAGGTGATCTGAAGCAGGTCAGGTGATGTTCTGCCCGTTGCCGAGAAGGATCGCCGACATGACCGCCTCGATGCGTCTGCGGGTGGAGGGACGTGCGTCGTAGCGTTCCCAGTTCCCAAGGTCCAGAACGGTGTTGGTGGCGGCATGCACGAGATACCGTGCCTCCACGGGGTTGAGATCCGGCCTGATCTGGACGACCAGTTGCGCCCATTCTTCGACATTGCGGCGTTGCTGGTCGCGTAGCTCGGCGCGTAGCGGGTCGGGCACGCTGCCGATTTCCGAGAGGTACAGGTTCAGCAGGTCACTGTTGACAAAAGACATCTCGACATACCGCGACACCAGGTTGTCGAGGGCCTCTCGCGGGGTAGCCGATTCCGCGAGGGCGTCGCTGATCCCGGCCGTAAGGCGTTCACTGGCACGTTGGAAAGCGGCGGTCAGCATCGCGACCTTGGTGTCGAAGTGCCGATACACGCCAGACTGATTCATGCCGACGGCTGCGCCGATCTCTTCCATCGTGACGTCGTGGAAACCGCGCCCACGCATCAGCCGAATGGCCTCGGTCAGAAGGGCTTCGCGTTTGGACGCCATCGCCATTCCGACCGGGCCGGCGGCGGCGTCCCCGACAGGGGCCTCCACGGGCGGGAGTTCGGTGCGAGCCACCGTCATCGCCGCGGACATGAGGATCGCTTCGATGCGTTTGCGCGGCAGCGACGCCCGGTGCGTGGTGATCGAACCGATGACACTCAGCACCGATCCGCTGAGGTATCTGGCATCGGTGTTGAGCCGGCCGGCGACGGTCGGATTGGTCTCGGTCAGTTCTGGTCTCATCCTGCCGAGCGGCGTGGCGAAGCGGGTGTGCATGCGACCGACCATCTCGCCCAGCGCCTGCCGATCAGGCTGAGTCAGGTATCGCGCCTCCCACCGGTACAGGGCCCCCCGCGACCGGTTGTCGATCGTGGTCCGGGTCAATTCGGTGATCAACAGGCGCAGTTCCCGTTCGGGGTCTTCCGGTAACTCGGGAACAACTTCGACGGCACGTTCCAGGTCGGCGCCGAGCGTCCGCACCGTCTCTGAGAAGAGCGCGTACTTGTTGGGGAAGTGGCGATACAAGGCGGGTCCACTGATCCCGACCTCGCCGGCGATCTGGTCCACGCCCGTCGCGAAATATCCTCGTTGACTGAACGACTCGGCAGCGACGCGAATGATCTGATCGCGTCGATCCTTCGGTCGTTGCCGAGGTTTCGGCGTGTCGCCGTTGATTGTCTGGGCCGTCTTCAACCGGCCGTTGGCAGATGCCATCCGATCATGCTAGCTGCAGGTACCGGGTGGGCGCAGCGGTGGTCCGCCTGTGTTGTGCGCCGCCACAGGCACCGTGCGACGTCACTTGACGCCCCCGACCACGATCTGAGAAGTTAATGTGGATTCACGTGATCTGTGTCGCAGCTGCCAGATCTGAGCCGAGGGTGGCAAACATGCAAGGGCAAGACGGCCTGACAACGTCGATCGACGAACGTGGAGTGGCTCGGCTGGTGATCAACAGGCCTGAGCGAAAGAACTCCATGGCCTCCGAGACCAGTGTGGCGTTCATCGAGGTGATGACCGCGTGGGCAAGGGACGACTCCGTGCGTGTGGTTGTACTGGGCGCACCGGGTCGCGACTTCTGTACCGGGGCAGACATCGTGGCGATGGCGACAGCCGAGCCACCGCAGTCGCCGGAGGACGCCAGGGCCCGTGCCGAGCAGACCATCGACACCGGTTCAGACGTGGTCCGCGCCATTCGCGCGATCAAGGTTCCCGTGGTCGCCGTGGTCGGTGGGGCGGCCGTCGGTATCGGCGCCTCGATCGCGTTTGCCTCGGATCTCGTCTACGCCGCGTCCGACGCCTACTTCCTGCTGGCCTTTGTGAACATCGGGCTGATGCCTGACGGTGCCGCCACCGCCACCGTCGCTGCCGCGGTCGGCAGGGCCCGGGCCAACGCGATGGCGCTCCTCGGAGAAAAACTGCCGGCGGCACAGGCCTGGGCAGACGGTCTGGTGACGGCGGTGGTGGAACCGGATGCGCTGCAGGCCAAGGTCGACACGGTCATCGACAAACTGCTGGCCGCATCGCCACGGGCGTTGGAGCTGACCAAGCAGGCGGTCGACGCTCAGACGCTGGCTGGGTTCGACCTCGCACTCGACCTCGAACGTGAGGGTCAGATCGAACTGCTGCAGTCGCCCGAGTTCGCGGCGCTCATCGAAGCATTCGCCTCCCGCGGCAAGGCGCGTAATCCCGTATCGGCGTCCAACCAGTAAATGACAACAATGGCCCGTTCGACGCGAACGGGCGGTTCCACGACAGGAAGCAGAACATGACGAGCACCACGTTGGCCCAATCAGACCACTTGGTAGAAGAGCCTTTCCGGTCGCGCCGGAACAACTGGAACACCCACGTGCGGCGGCACGCGACGATGAAGCCGAACGACGTGGCGTTGCGTTTCCAGGGGCAGGACACCACGTGGAAAGAACTCAACGACCGCTCGGTCGCGTTCGCTGCAGCCCTGTACCGGCGCGGTGTGCGTTTCGGCGACCGTGTGCTGATCCTGATGCTGAACCGCAGTGAGTACGTCGAGGCGATCTTCGGCGCCAACCTCATCGGTGCGATCGCGGTGCCGGTCAACATCCGGATGACGCCTCCCGAGGTCGGATTCCTCGTGGCCGACAGCGGTGCGAAGGTTGTCATCACCGAGTCGCTGCTGGCGCCGCTGGCCGATGCGGTCCGCAAGGGCGCCGATGGCATCGAGAACCTGATCATCGTCGGCCCGTCCGACGTCGCCGACGCGCTCGACTACGAGCTCCTTCTTGCAGAGGACCCCTCCGACCTTCCGGCGATCGATGTGCCGGAGAACTCGATCGCGATGATCATGTACACCTCGGGAACCACCGGTAATCCCAAGGGTGCCATGCTTTCTCACGCGAACATGCAGGCGCAGGCGGTTACCTGTATCTCGGCTCTGCACATCCGCAACGACGACGTGGGTTCTTGTGTGGCACCGATGTTCCACATCGCCGCCATGGGTGCGATGGCCCCGCTGTTCTACATGGGCATCCGTACGGTGATCCACCCCCTGGGGGCCTTCGATCCGGAATCGCTGCTCGACGTGCTGGAGAAGGAAGGGATCACCTCGATCTTCCTGGTCCCGGCTCAATGGCAGCTGGTGTGCGCGGTGCAGCAGGCCAAGCCCCGCAACCTCAAGTTGCGTGTGATCTCGTGGGGTGCGGCTCCCGCGTCGGACACGGTCTTGCAGGCCATGGCCGACACCTTCCCCGAAGCGATCAACGTCGCGGTGTTCGGTCAGACCGAGATGTCGCCGATCACCTGTGTGCTCGAGGGCAAGGACGCGCTCCGGAAGCTGGGTTCGGTGGGCCAGGTGATCCCGGCAGTTCAGGCCCGTGTGGTGGACGCCGAGATGAACGATGTTGCTCCGGGTGAAGTGGGCGAGATCGTCTACCGCGGTCCCACGATGATGGAGGGCTACTGGCAGAACCCGCAGGGCACCGCCGACGCATTCGCCGGCGGCTGGTTCCATTCCGGCGACCTGGTCCGCATGGACGATGAGGGTTTCATCTACGTCGTGGACCGCAAGAAGGACATGATCATCTCCGGCGGCGAGAACATCTACTGCGCCGAGGTGGAGAATGCGCTGTTCGCCCATCCGAAGATTCTCGAGGCAGCGGTGGTCGGCAAGGCCGATGACCGCTGGGGTGAGGTACCTGTCGCGATCGTGGTGCTCAAGCGCGGCGAAGAGCTGACCTTCGACGAACTGATCGAGTTCTTGAACGAACATCTCGCGCGCTTCAAGCAGCCCAAGGAAATGATCGTCATCGACGAATTGCCACGCAACGCGTCGGGCAAGGTCGTCAAGCCGTCGCTGCGTAAGGAGTACGGCGGCAAGGACGCCGGTCTCAAGCACTGACACCCAGGTGACACCGCGGGACCCCCGATCGACTCTTTGCGAGACGGTCGGGGGTCCTCGTAATTTCTTGCCGTTTGCTCGCTTTTCGGAAAGTCTTCTGACACAGGTCAAGACCCGTTCTGGCCCTGAAAACTGAAACACGTTACACTTCTTGGAGACCAGTGACCGTCGTCACTGCAGTGGTCGAACCGTGGTGACGTGGTCACCTTCAATGCAGAAGAGCGGTGCCGCGTCGGGCGCCGCGAGTGGAGGGTTTGAATGAAGACCAAAGGCGCTTTGCTCCGGAACTTCAACGAGAAGTGGGCGATCGAAGAGATCGAGATCGGTGACCCCCGCAAGGGCGAGGTCAAGATCCGGATGGAAGCCGCCGGGATGTGCCACTCCGATCACCACCTGGTGACCGGCGGCATCCCGATGGCTGGGTTCCCGGTGCTCGGCGGCCATGAGGGCGCCGGAGTCGTGGACGAGATCGGCGAAGGCGTCACCGACTTCCAGGTCGGCGACCATGTGGTCCTCTCGTTCATTCCCTCCTGCGGCAAATGTCCGTCGTGCCGTTCCGGGCTGAGCAACCTCTGCGACATGGGGGCCATGCTCTTGCAGGGAGAAGCGGTGTCCGACCACACCTTCCGCGTGCAGACCGCAGACGGCGAGAACGTTTACCCGATGACCCTGCTCGGTACGTTCGCGCCATACATGGTGGTCCACGAGACCTCGGTGGTGAAGATCGATCCAGAGATCCCGTTCGAGGTCGCCTGCCTGGTGGGTTGCGGTGTTCCCACCGGTTACGGCTCGGCCACCCACAGTGCGAACGTGCAGGCGGGTGAAGATGTCGCGATCGTCGGCATCGGTGGTGTCGGCATCTCCGCTCTCCAGGGAGCTGTGCTCTCGGGTGCGCGCTATGTCTTCGCGATCGACCCGGTGGAGTGGAAGCGCGAGCAGGCCATGAAGTTCGGGGCCACGCACGCATTCGCCAGTGTCGAAGAGGCAGCCATGACCATCGCCGAGGTGACCGCCGGGCAGATGGCAAAGAAAGTGATCGTCACCGTCGGTGAGGTGCACGGCAAGGATGTTGATCTCTGGATGGGCATCACGGCCAAGGCCGGCACCTGCGTGCTCACCGGTATGGGCAACATGATGGAGTCCGACGTCACCCTCAACCTCGCGATGCTGACCCTGCTCCAGAAGAACCTGCAGGGAACGATCTTCGGTGGCGCCAGCCCCAAGCTCGACATCCCGCAGCTGCTCTCGCTGTACAAGATGGGCAAGCTGAACCTCGACGACATGGTCACCCGCCAATACCGTCTCGATCAGATCAACGAGGGCTACCAGGACATGCTGGACGGCAAGAACATTCGTGGAGTCATCCGGTTCACCGACGAAGATCACGCGGTCTGATCAACCCGAACCCTCTCACCGGGGCCGGCGAGCGCACACTCGCCGGCCCCATTTTTTTCTGTCTCTCGGGTGTGGTCGGGCGCCTGCACAGAAGGTGCCCAACCGCTGCGCCGCAACGATTTCCAAGGTGTGTAGCTGCGGCGTGTTGCTCGTGCCGCCTGGGTCGTGATGGCATGAACCCATGCTCAGACAACTCGAGGAATGGCCGGTCGACACGGTGGCGGCTGCGGTGGTCGCCGGCGGAGAGGTCGTCGAAAGCCATGGCGACCAGCAGCGGGTGTTCCTGCTCGCGTCGGTCACCAAGCTGCTGACAGCACATGCAGCTCTGGTTGCGGTCGAAGAAGGGGCGATCGAGCTCGATCAGCCGGCCGGGCCGGAAGGCTCCACCGTTCGCCATCTGTTGGCGCACGCATCGGGCCTGCCGTTCGAGGGCCGTGCCCCGACGGCGGGTGTGGGGGAGCAGCGGATTTACTCCAGCGCAGGATTCGAGGTGCTCGCCGATCTGATCGGGGCGGAGACGGGCATCGAGTTCGCGGACTATCTGCATCAAGGCGTGTGCGAGCCACTCGGCATGGGGTCCACATCATTGCAAGGGTCGGCGGGGCACATGGCGCACTCGTCGGTCGGGGACCTTGCGGCATTTGCGGTCGAGCTGCTCAACCCGAAATTGGTGTCGCTCTCGTTGTTCGCCGATGCGACGTCGGTGCAGTTTCCCGGGCTCGACGGATTCGTGCCCGGGTACGGAAAGCACCGGCCGTGCGATTGGGGTCTGGGGTTCGAATTGCGCTCGAACAAGGATCCGCACTGGACCGGTGCGGCCAATAGCCCGGGGACCTTTGGGCACTTTGGTCAGTCGGGCACATTCTTGTGGGTCGATCCGGCGTTGTCGGCTGCGTGCGTTGTGTTGACCGACCGCGATTTTGGGCCGTGGGCGAAGCCGTTGTGGAGCGAGTTCAACGATTCAGTTGTCGAGTCGCTGACACATTGAAATCACCGTGCACTAGCGCAACACGGGTCACTTAAGGCACAATAAACACCAAAGGTGTGATATCTGCTCCTGGTGCGACAGACGTTGGGGAAGACGTTCTCGTCGAAACCGGAGGTGGAAAGTGCGCAATCTGAATCAGTTTGCGGACGTGACATCGGGTGTTGTGTACATACACTCCGCACCCGTCGCGTTGTGCCCACATGTCGAGTGGGCTCTTTCGTCGACCCTAGACGCCCGCGCCAACCTGAAATGGTCGGCGCAGGACGCAGGGCCGGGGTTGCAGCGTGCCACGGTCGACTGGGTGGGGCCCGTGGGTACAGGTGCTCGACTGGCCAATGCCCTCCGTGAATGGACGGTCCTGCGTTTCGAGGTCACCGAGAACGCCAGCGAAGGTGTGGACGGTGAACGCTTCAGCCATGTACCCGGTCTCGGATTGTGGCGCGGTTCGATGAGCGCCAACGGCGACGTGATCGTGGGCGAGATGCAATTGCGCGCACTCATCGAATCGCACACCGACGGAATGGAATTGGCCGGCGCGCTCGATGCTGCGCTCGGCACCGCGTGGGACGAGGCCCTCGAGTCATTCCGCATGGGCGGCGATGGCGCAGAGGTCACCTGGCTGCATCAGCGCGTGGGCTGAACGCGTAGACAAGACAACAAAACCGGCCCGGACTGAAAAAGTCCGGGCCGGTGTCGTTGGTGCTCTTGAAGCCCCCCTACGTGAGCGCAGGCGTAGGCCGCGCGTGATGCAGTCAGGAACGCGGCGCGAAGCGGCCCGTGAGCGAAGGTGTGGGCCGCGTGCGATGCAGTGAGGAACGCGGCGCGAAGCGGCCCGTGAGCGAAGGTGTGGGCCGCGTGCGATGCAGTGAGGAACGCGGCGCGAAGCGGCCACGTGACGAGCGAAGAGCGCGCACCTAGGCCCACACCAAAGCGAACAATCAGAGCGGTATGTTCTTATGGCGTCCACGCCGTGCCGGTGCCGATGCGAGGGCTTCGGCGATGATGCTGCGGGTTTTGGCGGGATCGATGATCTCGTCGACCACGCCGATCGACTGTGCGCGACCCACGCCGCCGGCGATGGCTTCGTGCTCGACGGCGAGACGTTCGTGCAGTGCTTCGCGCTCGTCGTCGGGCGCTGCTGCCAGAGCTTTCTTGTGCAGGATGCCGACCGCGGCCTTGGCGCCCATGACGGCGACCTCGGATCCCGGCCATGCGAACACTGCGGTGGCACCGAGGGCACGCGAGTTCATCGCGATGTAGGCGCCGCCGTAGATCTTGCGGGTGACCAGGGTGACGCGGGGAACCGAGCATTCGGCGAATGCGTGGAGCAGTTTGGCTCCACGTCGGACGACGCCGTCCCATTCCTGGCCGACTCCGGGGAGGTAGCCCGGGACGTCGGTCATCACGATCAGGGGGATGCCGAATGCGTCGCAGAGACGCACAAAGCGTGCGGCCTTCTCGGCGCTTTCGGAGTTGAGGCAGCCGCCCATGCGCAGCGGGTTGTTGGCGATGACGCCGACACTTCGGCCGGACAGTCGGCCGAACCCAATGGTGATGTTCGGAGCCCATTTTGCTTGCAGCTCTTCGAAACTCGAGATCTCGGTTTCGCCGTCGGCCGCGATGTCGGTGTCGAGCAGGGCCCGCACAATCGGGTGGACGTCGTACGCGCGACGGTTCGACTCGGGCAGCAGGGCCCGCAGGTCGGTGTCGCCGGCTTCGGCCTTCTGACGGCTGAAGTGTCCTTGCTGGCTGAAGGTGGCGATGAGCCGGCGTGCTCGCCAGTAGGCGTCGGGCTCGGAATCTGCGGTGATGTGCGAGACGCCCGACTTCTTGCCGTGGGTGAGTGGGCCGCCGAGCGACTCCATGTCCACGACCTCGCCGGTGACGCTCTTGACCACGTCGGGGCCGGTGACGAACACGCGTCCGGCCGGGGCCATGATCACGATGTCGGTGAGGGCCGGGCCGTATGCGGCGCCGCCGGCTGCGAAACCGACCACCACGGAGATCTGCGGGACGTAGCCCGACGCGCGAACCATCGCCTCGAACACCTCGCCGACGGCGTGCAGTGCTTCGACGCCTTCGGCCAACCGCGCTCCGCCGGAATGCCAGATACCGATGACCGGTGCCTGCTCGGCGATGGCGGTGTCGATGGCGTTGACGATGTGCTTACATCCCACCACCCCCATGGCCCCACCCATCACGGTGCCGTCGGTGCAGTAGGCGACGGTGCGAACACCGTTGACTCGCCCGACTGCAGCCTGCACTCCCGACTTGTCGCGGGGGTGCAGCAACGACATCGACGCTTCGTCGAAGAAATTGGTCAAGCGCAGCAATGGATCTCGTGGATCGACCGACTCTTCGTGCTTGGTGATCGGGGCCATGGTGGTCATGGAATCTCCTTACAGGTAGATCTTCAAGCGCCCTGTCGTGAAGGAACAGGGGGCAACGGGTCAGTAGCGCCCAAAGGCGAGCGCGACATTGTGCCCACCGAATCCGAACGAGTTGTTGATGGCGTATTCGATCTGGCCGTAACGGGGTTCACCGTGAACCACGTCGAGGTTGATTTCCGGATCCTGATTGTCGAGGTTCAGGGTCGGAGGGATGACTCCCTCTTCGATGGCCTTGATGGTCAGAACCGATTCGAGTGCCCCCACCGCACCGATGGAGTGCCCGAGGGCAGACTTCGGTGCGTAGACCGCGGCGTGATCGCCGACGGCCGCGTTGATCGCGAACGCTTCAGCCGTATCGCCCACCGAGGTGGACGTGGCGTGGGCGTTGACGTGGGTGATGTCCGATGCACTCAGCCCAGCTGTCGACATCGCGCGTTTCATTGCCCGTGCGGCGCCGGTTCCCTCCGGGTCGGGTGCGACCAGGTGGTAGCCGTCGGATGTGATGCCCGCACCGAGCACGCGCGCGTGGATGTGCGCGCCACGGGCACGAGCGTGGTCCTCACGCTCGATGACCATGAGTGCAGCGGCTTCGCCGAAGACGAAGCCGTCGCGGTCCTTGTCGAACGGGCGCGAGGCTGCGGCCGGGTCCTCGTTGCGGGTGCTCATCGCACGCATCATCGCGAAGCTCGCGATGGGGACCGAGTCGATGTGACCCTCGACGCCACCGGTGACGACGATGTCGGCGTCACCCATGACGATCTGTCGCCACGCGTGGGCGATGGCCTCAGATCCCGAGGAGCAGGCGGAAATCGGCGTGATGACGCCGGCCTTGGCCCCGATCTCGAGGCCGACGACCGCGGCGGGACCGTTGGGCATCGACATGGGTACTGCCAGCGGGGACACCTTGCGGTAGTTGCCCGTGGTCTTCATGACCCTGTCGGCCTCGATCAGAGCGTCGCCGCCACCGAGTCCGGTGCCGATGACAACCCCGAGACGATCTTTCTCGACGTCGGGCTCGCCGGCATGTACCCAGAGACGCTTGCCCATCACGTAGGCGATCCGCTCGACGTAGGCCATGCGGCGGGCCTGGACCCGCGAGACCTCGTCGGTCGGATCTTTGACAAGCCGCCCACCGAACCGGACCGGGAGGTCGTACTCCTCGACCCAGTCGTCGGTGAGCGTTTTGATGCCACTCTCTCCGGCGAGAAGACCCTTCCACGTGGAATCGAGGTCTTCGCCGACGGAAGTGGTGGCAACCATCGATGTCACGACGACGTTCGGGAAATTCCCGCCGAGGGTGGAGTAATCGCGAAGAGAGTTAGTCACTGATAATCACTCACCGGTGGTCTTGTCGGCCTCGATCTTGGCGCGGATCGCGTCAGCGGCGTCGGAGTTCTCAGCCTCGAGCTTCTGGATGTACGACACGGCGTCACCGACGGTGCGCAGTCCGGCCAGATCCTCGTCCGGGATCTTAACGCCGTACTTGTCTTCGGTCTGCACTGCGATCTCGACCATCGACAGCGAGTCGATGTCAAGGTCGTCGACGAACGACTTCTCCACAGTCACCTCAGAGGGCTCAATGCCGGTGACCTCCTCGATGATCTCAGCGAGTCCGGCAATGATTTCTTCCTGTGCGGCGGCCACTATGTGGCTCCCTTCTTCTTCGTATTGCGGGTGTCTTCCGGACGGCGTGCGAACGCCGCGTTGGACTGTGACGACCTGCGTGCTCGGTCTGTCACTTTCCGGGGGTGGAGACGCGAGGTGCGTCGCCACCGCTATCCAAGATCGGTGAGTCCCTCGAGGTCGTCGGGGGTCTTGAGGGCCCGGGTGGGAGTTCCCTTGAGTTCGCGCTTGGCGATTCCGGTGAGTGTGCCGGCGGGCGGCAACTCGACGAGCGCGGTGGTGGCTTTGTCGCGCATCGTCGCCGAGCACAGGTCCCACCGCACCGGGCTGGTGACCTGGGCGACCAGTTTGTCGAGCGCATCGCGCCCGGAGGTGACGGGCTGGCCGTCGGAATTGGAGAGCAACGTCCTGTTCGGGTCTTGCGGGACGATGTCCGCGGCAGCTTGGGCCACCGCTTCCTGCGCAGACTCCATGTATTTGGTGTGGAAGGCGCCGGCGACCGCGAGCTTACGGATGCGCGCCTTCTCCGGCGGGTTCGCGATCAACTCGTCGATGGCCGCGACTGCGCCCGCAGCGACGATCTGTCCCGCCGCGTTGCGGTTGGCCGGAACCAGATCGAGTTCTTCGAGACGGGCCAGGACGGCAGCTTCGTCGCCACCGAGCACCGCAGCCATGGTGGTGGGTTCGAGGGCACATGCCTTTGCCATTGCGGCGCCACGAACAGCGGCCAGGGCCACGGCCTCATCGGCAGTCAGTACGCCGGCGATGGCAGCTGCGGCCAACTCGCCCACAGAGTGGCCGGCGACGAGAGCGTCGACCGGCAGGGGAGAGCGTTTGGAGAGTTCGTCAAATGCGAGCAGTGCGGACACCACGACCAGCGGCTGGGTGACGGCGGTATCGGTGATCTCGTCAGCCGTGGCGGTGGTGCCGAGTCGTGCGATGTCGAGTTTCGTCATCTTCGACCAGGTCGAAACCTGGTCGCGGGCGCCGGGCAGCTCTAGCCAAGGGGTGAGCATACCGACGGTCTGGGAACCCTGTCCGGGCGCAAGCAAGGAGAGCACCTGACAAGAGAACACCCTATCGGCCTGTGGTGAGGGTGTTGGACGCGATGAACCTTGAGCAAGGCCTTTGTGGGGTTCCCACAAATGACCACATCAGCGTGCCTGCATCGTCACCACATCGATATGCGTTAGCCGAATGTGAAGTGATGCACAATTGTCACCTTGGCCCCTAGTGTCCTGTTGCCCGTGTGACTGAAGAGAAAACTGTGCGCATGTCGTGTCGAACTCGTGCCAATCTGCCGACAGTTGTGGCAACCCTAAGTACGTACGCATCTCGCGGGTTCATCGGATCGCGGCCAGTTATGTCCGAAATCCGCTTTAGTCGATATCTGACAGTATTTGGATGAACGAAGAGTTCACGGGCACAGGACTCCACCGACCCTCCGGAGTCGAGGTAGGCATCCAGCGTGACGGTCAAAGTGTCGCCGCCTTTGGTCAGCGGAGTGATCAGGGAGTCGTTGAGGGTGGTCATCGCGGTCTGATCGCCGAGCAGTGCCCGCTCCGGCAGCAGCTCCCAGGAATGCACCGGCCGCGGAGCGCTGGGCCAACCCGCCACTGCTTCGATACCGGCGAGTGCGTCGATGGCGCTGGCGTGCGCGGCCCCCAGATTGGGTGTTGTCGGGCCGATCACCACCGGGCCCTCGGCAAAGAGCTTCAGCAGATCGGTGACAAACGGCTCGCTCACGGCCACCGGCCCACTGACGATGGCGACCAGGAGGCTGCCCTGGACGACGGACAACGCCGCGCGGTCGTGCTGACGGGCGGTGTTGTGCACCGCCAGGGGAACCGACACGTTGCGCTCGGGTGGCGGCATGCCCACCAGCACCGTTGCGGTGGCCTCGGTGTCCCAGTTCAGCGCGGCTGCTCGCGACAGCAAGGTGGGTCCGGAGTCGCCGCGCACCACGGCGTCGACCACCAGCGCTTCAAGCCTCGAATCCCACGCACCGCGCGATTCGGCTGCGGACGCGTAGATGGATGCCGCCGCGAACCCGATCTCGCGCCCGTAGCGCAACACCGATTCGGTGAGTGCCCGCAGCTGGGCGTCGTTTCGGGCAAGTAGGGGCAGCCACTTCTCGAAGAACTCCATGGCCACCCGGACCATCTCGACGGTCTGCAGCAAGCTGATCCGCCGGGCCAGATCCTGCGGCACCACCTGGAACGCCTGCACCGTGAACTTCACGTTGCCTTCAGGATCCTGAAGCCACTCGACGAAGTTGACCACCGCGGTTTGCACGACCAACTGCACATCGGCTCGCTGCCCTGCCTCGAGGTCGGCGAAGTACGGCAATTGGTCTTGCATCGAGTGCACCGCCTCGGTGGCCAACCGGCCGCTGTATTGCTTCACCCGGCGGAGCAGCGTGTCCGGCAGTGCGTCGTGCACGTTGGCCGGGGCGGGCACATGGGCACCCCGCGGCCCGAAGAGATCGCCGGCGGGTTGCTCGACCGCACGTGACTCGTCCATCTGACCAATCTATGTCAGCGGGACGGTTTCAGGTCGGACGCTGCCCGCAGGCGATCCCTTCGTCGGGCGGGGTGGGACTCGGCCTAGGCGCCGGGACCCGGGTCGCTCGTCTGCTTCGGCGCTGCGAGTACGTCGTCGATCTTGTACTTCGCGGCGGCCTCGGCAGCGACCTTGGCCTCGATGTGGCCGTCGCGGGCCAGCGCCGACAGCACACCCACCGCGATCGACTCACCGTCGACGTTGAAGAACCGGCGCGCGGCAGGCCGGGTGTCGGAGAAACCGAATCCATCGGTACCGAGGGTGAGGTAGGTGCTCGGGACCCAGGCGCGGATCAGTTCGGGAACCCCACGCATGAAATCGCTGGCCGCGACGAACGGACCCGCGGCCTCGGCGAGCGCCTCGGTGACGTACGGCTGCTGGTGCTCACCGTCGGGATCGCGGAGCGATGCCTTCTCGTACTCCACACCATCACGGGACAACTCGTTCCACGACGTCACCGAGTAGACGTTTGCGCCCACGTTCCATTCCTCGGCCAACAACTCCTGTGCTTTGAGGGCACTGGGCATGGTGATGCCGGAGACCAGGATGTTCGCCGGGTACTCCTTGCCTTCGGGAGCTTCGGCGTAGCGGTAGATGCCCTTGAGCAGTCCGGCGACGTCGAGGTTGTCGGGCTGCGCCGGCTGACTGATCGGCTCGTTGTAGATGGTGATGTAGTAGTAGATGTTCTCGGGATCTTCTCCGTACATCCGGCGCAGGCCGTCAGCGATGATGTGCCCGAGCTCGTATCCGAACGCAGGGTCGTAGGCCACCACTGCCGGGTTCGACGCCGCGAGCAGCAGCGAATGCCCGTCTGCGTGCTGCAGACCTTCACCCGTGAGTGTGGTGCGACCGGCGGTGGCTCCCAGGACAAATCCTCGTGCCATCTGGTCGGCCGCCGCCCACAGTCCATCGCCCGTGCGCTGGAAGCCGAACATCGAATAGAAGATGTACAGCGGGATCATCGGCTCGTCGTGTGTTGCATACGACGTACCGACAGCGGTGAACGATGCCGTGGAACCGGCTTCGTTGATGCCCTCGTGCAGGATCTGCCCGACCGAGCTCTCCTTGTACGCGAGCATCAGCTCCGCGTCGACGGAGGTGTAGAGCTGACCGTTGCGGTTGTAGATCTTGAGCGACGGGAACCAGGAGTCCATGCCGAAGGTGCGGGCTTCGTCGGGGATGATCGGCACGAGGCGCTTGCCGACCTCCTTGTCGCGCATCAGTTCCTTGAAGATGCGGACGACGGCCATGGTCGTGGCGACCTGCTGCTTGCCCGAACCTTTCGCGGCCAGTTTCAGTGCCGGCGCGGTATCCGGCTTGAGCACCTTGCTCTTGGTGCGTCGAGCGGGCAGGAAACCGCCGAGCGCCTTACGGCGATCGAGCATGTACTGGATCTCGGGTGCGTCGTTGCCGGGGTGGTAGTACGGCGGCAGGTAAGGATCCTTTTCGAGCTCGGCGTCGCTGATCGGGATGCGCGTGCTGTCGCGGAAGTCCTTGAGATCGTCGAGGGTCAGCTTCTTCATCTGGTGCGTGGCATTACGGCCCTCGAAGTGCTTGCCGAGTGTGTAGCCCTTGATGGTGTGCGCCAGGATCACCGTCGGCTGGCCCTTGTGTGCCAGCGCCGAGGCATAGGCCGCGTGCACCTTCTTGTAGTCGTGGCCGCCGCGCTTGAGGTTCCAGATATCGGCGTCGCTGAGGTCTTTGACGAGTTCCTTGGTCCGCGGGTCGCGGCCGAAGAAGTGGTCGCGGACGTAGGCGCCGTCGTTGGCCTTGTATGTCTGGAAGTCGCCATCGGGAGTGCTGTTCATCAGGTTCACGAGGGCGCCGTCGCGGTCTTTGTGGAGAAGTTCGTCCCACTCGCGACCCCAGACGACTTTGATGACGTTCCAGCCGGCTCCGCGGAAGAACGACTCGAGTTCCTGGATGATCTTGCCGTTGCCGCGCACCGGACCGTCGAGGCGCTGCAGGTTGCAGTTGACGACAAACGTCAGGTTGTCGAGGCCCTCGGTTGCGGCGACGTGCGCCAGGCCGCGTGACTCCGGCTCGTCCATCTCGCCGTCGCCGAGGAATGCCCAGACGTGCTGATCGCTGGTGTCCTTGATGCCGCGGTCGTTCAGGTAGTGGTTGAACCGTGCCTGATAGATCGCGTTCATCGGGCCCAAGCCCATGGACACGGTCGGGAACTGCCAGAAGTCGGGCATCAGGCGAGGGTGGGGATACGACGGCAGCCCACCGCCCTCGCCGGCGTGGGAGTGCTCCTGACGGAACCCGTCCATCCGCTTTTCGTCGATGCGACCCTCGAGGAACGCACGCGCGTAGATACCGGGGGAGGCGTGACCCTGGATGAAGATCTGGTCGCCGCCACCGGCGTGGTCCTGGCCACGGAAGAAGTGGTTGAAACCGACCTCGTACAGGGCGGCCGACGAAGCATAGGTGGAGATGTGGCCGCCGACGCCGACGCCGGGACGCTGTGCGCGGTGCACCATGATCGCGGCATTCCAGCGGATGAACGCGCGGAAACGGCGTTCGACTTCTTCGTCACCGGGGAACCAGGGCTCGCTCTCGGTGGGGATGGTGTTGACGTAGTCCGTCGAGGTGAGGGCTGGGATCGAGACCCGCTTCTCCCCGGCGCGCTCGAGCAGGCGAAGCATCAGGTACCGGGCCCGGCCGGGTCCGGCGTTCTCGAGAAGACCGTCGAAGGACGCCAGCCATTCGGTGGTCTCATCCGGGTCGATGTCCGGGAGGTAGGACGCGACTCCCTCTCGGATGACGCGAACCCGCTGCTGGTTCTTCGGTGCTTTCGTGCTGTCAGTCACTACGCTGGTCTTCTCCTCGAGTCGTCCGGCAGGGTGACTGCCAGAAACCAAATGTGGCGCTGGACCCTGGTGAGGTCCTCGGCGTTCTCTCAATCGTGCCGCATGTGATGTTCGTTGGCATCGGAGGACGGCAAACTAGCCGAACCTACATGTGTTGCTCTGGATGTTCGAGCGGTACATGGGGCAGTATCTGCTCTGTGAAGTCCAGGTGGGTGGCCGGCGTTGTGGTGGCCGGGGCACTTTTCACCGGATGTGCCACCACTGTCGACGGTTCCAGTGGCGTGGACCCCAACGACGTGCGTGCCTATCAGAGCGACGTGTCCGTCGCGGCGGAGCAATCGAAGATCGCAGAATCGTCGAGGGCCGCGGAGGCTGCACGCACGCTGACGGTCGGCCTCTGCGCGCAATTCACCACCACCGTGGTGACCATGCTCAACGGCTACAACGAGTTCGTCACCAAACTCAATGACGTGCAGTCCTATTCGCAGATGGGCGACAGCAGTCGGGTGGTGATCGACCAGCTCACCGCCGGTGAGCAGGCAATTACTGCGAAACTGGTGGCCGGCGTCGAGCAGCCCGTGCAGACGTTGGTGCGGAATTTTCTCGACCGCAACCGCGAGTTGGTGACCGCGGTGAGGAACGAATATCGGGCCGGCCTCAACGATCCGGCGGACAAGTGGATCGACGCCAGGAACAAGGCTGTGGACGCGTGCGGGAAAGTTGCCGGTTGAAAAAGGTGCCATTCGGCTTGCAACTTGGGGGTTTACCCTGTTCGCTTGAGTCATCGAAGCGGACACAGACAGTGTTCGCCTATTTTTCTACTGACAGGAGGTCGTCGCGTTGGTTGCCGCTTCAGATGGTGATCGCGCCCAGAAGCTGGGAGTGACAGCGGGCATGATCGTGCAGGAGCTGGGGTGGGACGAGGACACCGACGACGACCTGCGTGCCGACATCGAGGATGCCATCGACGCCGAGATGGTGGACGACGACTCCGACGAGGTCGTCGACATGGTGGTGCTGTGGTGGAGGGACGGTGACGGCGATCTGGTCGACGCCCTGATGGATGCCATCACGCCGCTCGCCGACGATGGGTTCGTGTGGGTGTTGTCGCCGAAGACCGGAAGCGACGGTTACGTCGACCCCAGTGAGGTCGCCGAAGCCGCGCCGACCGCGGGCCTCACCCAGACCAGTGCCGTGAGTTTCGGTGATTGGCTGGGATCTCGTCTGGTTCAACCGAAGACGCGAGCCGGCAAGAAGGCATGACCGACTCCGTTCATCAGGAGCTCGCGGTGGGAACCGCGGCTCCTGACTTCACGTTGCGTGACCAGAACAATCAGGACATCACCCTGTCCAACCATTTCGGTAAGAAGAACGTGCTGCTGGTGTTCTTCCCGATGGCGTTCACCGGCACCTGTGAAGGCGAGCTGAGCATGGTGCGCGACCGGCTGCCGGACTTCGAGAACGACAACTCGGCGTTCATCGCGGTATCGGTGGGCACATCGCCCACCCACAAGGTGTGGTCGGCGGCCCAGGGGTATCTCTTCCCGATCCTCGCGGACTTCTGGCCCCACGGCCGCGTCGCTCAGCTGTATGGCGTCTTCAACGAGGACAAGGGCTACGCCAACCGCGGCACCTTTGTCATCGACAAGACCGGACACATCGCGTTCTCCGAGCAGATGGCCGCTGGGCAGGTCCGTGACCAGTCGCTTTGGGAGAAAGCCCTGGCCGCGCTAGATTCTTGAAGGTGTCTGACGCCTTCGGGTGTCGGACGGGCGGCGAGTCCATGTTTTCTCTCGCCGTCGCGGCCGGTCGAACTCGCCTTCGTACCGGTCGCCCCGCGCGTATAGCTCAGCGGTAGAGCTCTGGTCTTACACACCAGCGGTCGGGGGTTCAAATCCCTCTGCGCGCACCATCATTCATGCAGGCGGCGACGTAATTTTTAGATCGATGCCAGTGTGCTAAATCCCCGCAGTGTGCCGCGAGTGTGTCAGAGCAGGGTGGGGACGGGCAGTCTGTCGCTTCTGTTGGCACTCCTAAACGCCCGGCTTCTGGCCAAGTCGGCGCTGTGTGCAGATAGCATGCCCGACATGGCTGATTCGCCCACGGATCCGGACTTGTTGAATGCGCTGACAAGCGCTGGATGGCTACTGGAGCAGACTGTCGCACACGTGCTTGCGGATATGGATTGCCATCCACGGCTCGGGTGGGCGTTCAAGGATGTTGATGATCCGAGCAAATCACGTGAACTCGACGCTTACGGCTATCGGCAGGTGCTCCGCCTCGAGGCGGAGAAGATCGTCGTCGCAGTGCACTTTCTCATAGAGTGCAAGCAATCGTCCATGCCCTACGTCGGGGTTGGGCAGACGTTGCCCGAGTGGCAGTTTAAGCAGCCGACCCAGCATAAGCTTCCCGCCGAAGAGCTGAGATTTAACCTCAGTGGCCGTGAGGCGTATCGGCTACTGCCTGCGTGGGGCGCGCTCGGTTTTGACGAAGTGGCTAAGCGACACGGGGAGAAGCGCTTCCGAGCGAGCCAGTTAACACGGCTCGAACGTACTAAGGGTGGTGCGTGGTCAGCGAACAACAGCGGCATCTTCACCTCACTAGTCTTTCCGCTGGCTAAGGCGATCCGAGCAGTTCAAAAGGACCATGTCGGTATCGCGGGCGCGGGCGACCGAACCGCACGCGACCGCTGGGTGTATTTCGATCTGGCTTTTCCCGCCGTAGTGACCAGCGCAGAATTAATCGTGGTCGACACCTCATCGCGAGAATCGGTCATCACGCGACCAGGCTGGATGACTGCAAGACGGCATCTGGAGACAAATTCGATCAGCGGTTTGTTCGATTTCGACGTAGTTTGCGAGTCGGCGTTTGGTGGCTACGTAGCAGATCGGATTGCCTTCGCCGAGGCTATCGCCGCAGCGGTGAGGTCCGACCCGCTAAAACATACCGGCGAAAATTGGGAGCCCCCGGTAGTCGATGAATAGGCCTGACCCGCTACTTGCTCACCGCCTATCCCGGGAGCAGAGATGCGCCCGCCGATTCGAGCGCGTTCGTCGTATACGTGCCCGTACACGCGCAGTGTCGTGAGTCGCGACCATCGCACGATCGCGGTTCGAGCACGGCCTGCCCGACGATGCATTACCGACCCTCGTGACGAGGTATTTGCGGTAGGTGCCGGCTGCTGGTCGCGACCGGCTTCCAGTGGCGCCTTGGCCTCGTCGGCTGTCCTGTCCTCGTCAGGTGTCGCCTCGTCAGGTTTGTCGGGCATCACTCACCACCCGGCTTTCTTGCTTGCCCCGCCGCACTGTGGGTTTCGTCAGCCGGCATGTAGTACTTCGAAGTCGGCGGATTCCACGCGGCGGATGGTGCCACCTCGGAACCGAGTAACTGCTGAAACGCGACCAAGGTGCGTGCGGACGCGTCCGTGTAAGGCGTCAGCCACTCCTCAATCTGGAAAAGCCGCTGCTCGGCTGACGTCTCGTCATCTAAGTTGAGCCGCAGACACTCGCCCGCATGGTCGAGCAAGACGGCCAGCTGTCCAGCAATTTCGTTCTGACCCAACGCTGCGAGCATCGACCACGACGCAGTTAGCTCGGCTTCAATCACTCGGTGCCGCGCGTTGTCCCAATACGGTCCTTCAGTTTCGAGCACGTGTGCGCGGCGTGCATTGTTCAACTCGATCAGCGAATTGGTGAGCATGATCATCTGAGTGATCGCGTCCCGCACGACTTCCAAGAGCTCAGCACGTTTCGCCTGCTCGTGGTCGGCCGTGCGGTTCCGCTCGTTGATCCGCTCGTTCGACCGGATTTGTCGATGTACCCCGAGGAGCGCGACACCGGCCGCGTAGATCGCGAGCACTCCCGTCGTGATAGTTGCTTCGGGTTGCGTCAGCCCATCAAGCGCCAGTGCCCACACGACCAACACGACACCGGCGACGATGAACACGCCGGATGCTGTCCACAGACACCACGTCGGCACAATCCTCTTGCAACCCGCCCACGTTAACTGTCCCCGATTCATGCGATGACGGTAGCGATCGCTGCGCGCCTCGTCATCTGAACCCCGCAGCGTGTCGGCAGTATGCCAAGAACGGCACGACCACGCCGATATGGAACTGACGCTGCGGGCCGACTCTTGCTGGTCAGTGCTGATGGTGCGGACCTGGACTGACTTTGGACAACCAATCGATTTCGCTCTTACACACCAGCGGTCAGGGGTTCGAATCCCCCCGCGCGCACAGCATTTGGAGGGTTAGACCCGTTTTCGCCCGTTGTGTCATAAGCGTCCGAGGCCTCTCAGCAGCCAGGCTCAGCGAGTCGTTCTGGTAGTGCGCATACGTCTTCGTCGTGAAGCCAGCGTCCAGATGACCCTGCCAAGGCGATAACGATGATTGGAACGCGTGGCCATCTGGCCCGTGCGGCCGTCGAGAATTGCTACACCAGCGGAGCAGCGCGGTGCGTTGGTCGTCCACCACACACCGTCTACAGGCACGTTCACCGCCACCGTCACCGCCAACAGCGGGCCGTCCGTCCTCCGGCTCGCTTCCTGCGATCTATTAGAAAGCTAGCGATCGGTGAGCTGTTCGGATGGTTGCAGTCCGTTATCTCCAGAAACCCAACTGAGTGATAGATGATTCTGATACACCGGCCTCCAGCTGGATTCCGCGAGTTGCGGCGCCTACAGGCATCGGGTCGCCGCCCGACAACAGAGAAAGTTCCAACATGAAGCGCACGCTGGTGGCTGTCGCAGCACTCTCACTCCTCATTGCGGGATGTTCCAGCGGAGGCAAAGACGCACCATCGTCTTCGTCGGCCGAAGCGACTGCTGCGATTGCAACGACGACCACCGCACCTGAAGTAGAGACATTCAAGATCGGAGAAGTTGCTACTAACGGCGGCGTGAAGCTGACGGTCACCAGCGCAACCAACCCACCAACCATCCCGATGATGACCAACAGCATGCGGAAGAACAGCGGCTATGACGTTTACGGCGACGTGGCTCCTCGGGCGGGCGGGAAGTTCGTTCGCGTGGACGCCACCGTTGAGAATGTCGGACAGGTTTCGATGGATCTGACATGCAGTTGGCCCATCGAAGTGTTCGCCGCTGACGCGACCAACCGGATGTTCGACCCGGTCGACGAATTGTACAAACTCCAAGGCACTCCCGAGTGTAATGAGAACCTCCAACCCGGATTTTCCTCGCCGATGACCTGCGTGTTCGAGGTACCTGAATCGGCGGATGTCAGGATCTTCGGCTTTGCCGATACGAAGAGGGATTCCGAGGACCCCACTTTCGTTGTCATCACCCACAGACACCCGGTCCGCTCGCACCCCCGGTCGAGACCGACGCGACACCAGAAGTAACGGCTGAGCCAACTTACGAGGCACCGATCGAGGCTCCCGTCGTGAGCGAGGAGCCGCCGATCGGATATACAGCAGCACCTACGGGTGAACCAACGCCGCTCCCAGGCAAGGAGATTGACTACTGCATGAACGGGCCCACTTACCAGACCGGCACTACGATGTTCACCGACGGCACCACAGGATGGACCCAGGAATGCGCGGGTTAGCGAGCGCGCCACACGCACCTGAAACGCGCACCAATTGCCCTAGCTCCACTTTCTTCGCCCCCGCAGGAGGAACGGCTGAGGGTTTCTGTTGCCCCGGGCGATACGCCCAGCGGCTTCATCAGGTCGCCGACTATTCTGGCAACGTCGAGAGCCGCTCATTTGGAGCTAAAAGACCCTTTTGTCTGTTTGGCCCTGAGGTTCGGACCCCTTTGCGCGCACCATCATCTACACCGACCTCTCACGCATTCAACCGCACACTCGCGCCAACACCCTGTTGCGTCGCCACATCGACCAGCGTCCGGGCGGTCACAAGATCTTGTAGGCCGATCCCCACGGAGTTGAACAGGGTGATGTCGTCGTCGCTTCGGCGGCCGAGGGCGGGGTTCACGATCACATCGCCGAGTTCGACATCGACGTCCTGCGCCTGAAGGTGGCCCTCGGCGATCGCCAACAGGACATCTCCCGACTTGGTGAGTGCCGTCGGGATGCTGTCGACGAACAGTCGGCTGCCGCCGATCCCGGGGCCATCGATCTCACGGTGGTCTGCGCGGGGAGGAGCGCCGACGGCGTTGAGGTGCAGGCCCGGGCGGAACCAGGCGCCCTCGACGATCGGTTCACGCGACGGCGTCAGTGTGCAGACGATATCGGCGGAGGCGAGGATCGACCGAGGGGATTCAGCGTATTCGATCTGGATGTCGAGATCGGCTGTCCGATGGCGGAAACTGTCGACGGTTGACGCCGACCGCGACCACACCAGCACCTTCTCGATGTTCCGGATGCGGCAGATGGCGCGGGCGTGCTCCACTGCGAGGGTTCCGGCGCCGATGAGCCCCAGGATCGAGCTCCGTTGCGTGGCAAGGTGAGCCGTCGCCACCGCGCTCGCCGCAGCGGTACGGATGGCTGTGATGAGCCGGCCGTCGAGTACTGCTTCGCACTCGCCGGTCTGCGCCGACATCAGCAGGATGGTCGATCGCTGACTCGGGAGCCCGCGGCCGACATTGGCCGGCATGTCCGACAACATCTTGACAACACTGGCGCGCAACGGGTTCGACGATGCGACCATCGGGAGCGCGGTGCCGTCGTCGGCGATCGGCAGCTGAGGGGGAGCGGGGTTACTCGCAGCACCTGATGTCAGATCAGCGTGAGCCTGCTCCACGGCGCGGTAGACCGAAGTCCGGTCGATGAGCGCGTCGATGTCGGAGTGGGTGAGGATGAGGGTCATGTCGCCTTCCGGGGCAAAGAGGTTCAGGAACGGCCGGCGTACGGCACGGTGAGGCACGACGGGGCTCGGCGGCCACCGACCACGCCGCTGATCGCGACGATGGCGATGACGTACGGCAGCATCAGCAGAATCGCGTAAGGGATGTCGACTCCGACGGCAGGCAAGGCGAACTGAAGCGATCGGGCGATCCCGAAAAACAGGCACGCCCACACGATTCCGATCACTTTCCAGCGCCCCGCGATCACTGCGACCACGGCGAGGTACCCGAGGCCGGCAGTCATGTTCTCGCTGAACGACTGCACTTCCGACAGGGCCAGTTGAGATCCCGCGAGACCGCCTGTTGCGGCAGCGAGCAAGACGCACGCGGCTCGAATCTTGTTGACGGACAATCCCGTCCACCCGGCCGAGGTGGCGTCCTCGCCGACGGCATCCACCCGGATACCCGCCATGGTCTTGCCGGAGAACAGCAGCGCCAGCGCGATCACCACGAGCACGCAGAGGTAGCCGAGGACTGATTGTCCGAACAGGGCCGGACCGATGATGGGAATGTCGGTCAGCAGAGGGATGTCGACGCCGTCGAAGCCGGGCACACCCTGGCCCTTGCCGTCCTCGAGAAAGATGCGGGCGCCGTAGGTGGTCAACCCGAGCGCCAAAGCGTTGCCGGCGATTCCGACAACGATCTGGTCGGCTCTGAACCGCACCGTCAGCAACGCCTGGATGATGCCGAAGATGAGCGCCGCAAGCACACCGCTGATGAGGCCGAGTATCGCCGAATCGAGTGTGGCGGAGGCCAGCACGCTCGCAAAAGCGCCGGTGAGCATGATGCCCTCCATGCTGAGGTTGAGCACGCCTGCACGTTCGCTGATCGATTCACCTGCTGCGGCCACGATGAGCAGGATCGCGAACGCCACCCCGCTGGTGAGGACCTGGGTGAGCATGTCGATGTTCATGACGCCGCCTTTGCGGGGGCTGTGATGGCGGGTGCTGACGTGGTCTCGGGCCGCGCCACTGATCTCGACCGGGTGGTCCACAGGGCAGCGCCGGCGATCAAGATGATCAGCACGCTCTGCACCACGGTCACGGTGGACGACGGGACTCCCGCGGCCAGCTGCAGATTGATGCCGCCCGCAACCAGGAATCCCAGGAACAGCGACACCCCGGCAACTGCTGTCATCGACCCGCGGGCAAGCAAACCGACCACGAGTCCGGTGAAACCGAAGCCCGACGAGAACCCTTCGGCCAAGACGAACGGGGCGGACGTGACAAGGATTCCGCCGGCAAGCCCCGAGAACCCACCTGCGGTGGAGAGCCCCAGGAAACGAACGCGATCAACCGGGACACCTAGTCGGGCCGACGCGGTCGGTGACAGTCCCACCGAGCGGAGCCGTAGTCCGATTGCGCTGTGCCGCAGGACCACTCCGACTGCCGTGATGGCAAGGAGTGCAATGACGATGGCCACGGTGGCCGGCGATTTGGTCAATCCCAGTAGCGGGAGGTGGCTCGCTTCGCTCAGCGACTCAGACTGGGGGAGCGTTTCCGACGAGGTCATCGGTTGCCGGAGCAAGCGCGGCTCCTGGACCATCAACACAACCAACGCCAGTCCGACAAAGTTGAGCAGCAGGGTGGTGATGATCTCGCTGGTACCGCGCCGCACATAGAGCCACGCCGCGATGGCCGCCCAACATGCGCCGGCCAATACGGCAGCCACCAGCGCCAGCGTGACTCCAAGGAAGAGAGGTGTGGCGTCGGGGATGGTCACGCCCACCGCGGTGGCAGCAATGCCGCCGAGACAGATCTGGCCTTCGCCCCCGACGTTCACAAGACCGGCCCGATAAGCGACGGTGAAGCCCGCCGCGATGAACATGATGATGGCAGCGTTGTTCAGCGAGGTGCCGACCGCGAAGGGCGAGCCGAATGTCCCCTGGATGAGGGCGTCGACGACCTCGGCGGGTCCGGCCCCAGCGCCTGCGGCCAACAGCAGTCCGATGCCTGCGGCGATCACCAGGGCAACGACGGCGACCACAAGTGGACTGTGGGCCCAATCGCCATGCCGCAGTTTGGGACGGAGCAGCCCAGCCGTCGGCATCATCCTGCCACCCCCATCATGAGCTCGCCGATGTCGTTTGTGGCAGAGGAAGACTCGGAGTCGATAGACCCGCGGATGGTGCCGCGGTAGGCGACGACGATGCGCGAGCAGAGTGTGACGAGCTCGTCGATCTCGCTGGAGATCACCAACACTGCGGCGCCAGACGCCGCGGCGGCCCGAAGGCGGTCGAGCACAAAAGCGACGGCACCGACGTCGAGCCCGCGGGTGGGTTGCGCCGCGACGACAACGCGCAGCCCCGGGGTCGACAATTCCCGGGCCAGCACAACCTTCTGCTGGTTGCCGCCGGACAATGATCCGATGGGGATGTCGGGACCATCGGCGCGGATCGAGTACTCCGTGATGGCCTGCGCGGCATCAGCTCTCATGCGTCGGCGATCCAGGAGGCCCCAGCTCCCGTAGTCACTCAATCGGCCGAGCGCATAGTTCTCGGCGAGTGATAGTTCAGCGATCATGCCCTCGGCATGCCGGTCTTCGGGAATGACACCCATGCCCGCACGGGTGCGCTGCGCCGGAGTGTGTTCGGTGATGTCGAGTCCGTCGACACTGACTGTTCCGCGATCAGCGGCGACGGACCCGGACAACACTGCCGCCAGCTCCGACTGGCCATTGCCTTCGACACCTGCGATGCCGACGATCTCTCCTGAGTGGACAGTCAAATCGACGTCTGACAGGGCAGTGCTGCCGTCTGGGCGGGACAGCGTTACACCCCTGACTTCCAAGCAGGGTGCTGTGTGATGCGGGGGCGATGCCGGACGTCGTTCGGACGCAACAGGTTGTGCGCCACCGAGCATCAGGTCGAGCAATGAGTCCAGCGGTGTCTGCGATAGTCGACCTCCGCCGACGACCGTCCCGCCGCGAAGCACGGTTGCCGCGTCGGCCACGCGGGCGACCTCCCCGAGTTTGTGGGTGATCAGGACAACCGACTTGCCATCGGCGGCAAGGGCATTGCAGGTCTCGATCAGCGAGTCGATCTCACCAGGGTCGAGCACCGCAGTCGGTTCGTCGAGCAGGATGAGGTCTGGCCGGCGAAGCAGGGCTTTGACGATCTCGACCCGCTGTCGTGCGCCGATCGGCAGGTCTCTGACGCGAGCGGTGCGGTCCACGGTCAATCCGTACAAATCGGCTATGCGCGCCAGGCCCTGCTCCACTTCATCGTGTGGCTGGCGAAACCCCCGCCGGCCCAACAGCAGGTTGTCCTCTACCGTCATGGTGGGTATGAGTGAGAAGTGCTGATGCACCATGGCGACGCCGGACTCGAGTGCCGCCGCCGGTGTCGAAGGGCGGTACGGGGTTCCGTCGATGGTCATACTGCCCTGGTCTGCGGACACCGTTCCGTACACGACGTTGCACAGTGTCGACTTGCCTGCACCGTTCTCTCCGAGGATGCAGTGCACCGTGCCGCGTTCGACGGCCATGGTGACATCGTCGAGCGCGCGAACACCGCCATACGACTTACCGATTCGGTCGAGCGTCAACAGCGGGCTGGTTGCTGGGGTCATCGCGTCGGCCGGTTCAGTAGGCCGCGACGGAGCCGGATGTCAACGCCGCCTTTGCGTCGGTCAGCGCCTTGGTGGCGGCGGGGTCTTCGGAGCAAAGGATGAAGTCGCTGCCACCCTTGTCTGTTGTCAGACCGAACGGAACTTGTGCAGCCTCCCAAGAGCCGTCGAGCGTTGAAGAGACGGCGTATTCGATCTCGGTCCCGATGTCGGTGCGGACAAAACCTGCGTATACCGGGTTTGCGCAATCTCCGGGAATCGGTCCGCCGACCATGCGGTTGCCCGAGTCGCGTGCAGCTTGTTCGATGCCTTGTTTGCCGAGGTTGACGATCTGACCGAGGATGTTGGCACCTCCCGCGTACCCGGTGCCCGCAGCCTGTTTGGCCTTGGCGGGATCGTTGAAGTCGCCCACATATTGGGGGCTGAGAACCTTGACGTCGGGTCGGACAAACGTCGCCCCGTTCGAAAACGCTTTGGCCGCATTGACGATGGCCGGCAACTCGACGCCTCCGACGAATCCGACCGTTCCGGTGGTCGATGATGCCGCTGCCACTGCGCCGGAAAGGAATTCGGCCTCGGCCTGCTGCGGATCGTAGTAAGCGAGATTGTCCATCGGTTCGGCGTCGGAAGGGCCACCGATTTCGACGAACTTCACGTCCGGGAACTGAGGGGCGATCTTTCGCACGTCGGCGTCCGTCTGGCCGCCGACCGAGATGACCAATTCGTTCTCAGATGCGAAGCGCTGCAATGCCTGCTGGTAGTCGGCTGGTGCAACTTGCTCGACATAGCTGAGGTCCACCTGATCACCGAGTGCCTTCTCGACCCTCTGATATCCGAGGTAGCCCGACTCCATGAACCCGGTGTCGGTGACGGAGCCGGGGAAGAAGACTCCGACGGACAGACTCCCGTCGTTGGCGTCGGCTCCCGATGTGCCGCACCCTGACATTCCTACCGCAATGGCTCCGGCCGCGAGCAGCGCCACCGGTACGCGGACGGTTGTGGATCGAAATCTCATCGTGTTCTCCTGTCGTCGGCCGCTGTGGTTTAGCGGTATACCGTTACGAGAAGAGTGGGGGCTGAGTGTTTCCATCCGATTACGAGGCGGTTAGTTATTGGTATACCGCTAAGTGGGTCTGGCTAGACTCGGCTGAACAAGGCGAAATCCGCGAGAGGACTTGGTGTTCATGCCTGCGGTAGAAGAGCTGACGGGTTCGGCAAACGATCGAAAGTCATTGCGCCAGCACGCGTATGAGGAGATTCGGCGCCAGATCGTAGATCTGCGGCTCGCGCCGGGGTCAAGACTGGTCGAGCGCGATCTTGCCGCGGAACTCGATGTCTCGCGTATCCCGCTGCGCGAGGCATTGCAGTTGCTGCAGCAGGACGGGTTGGTGGTTTTGGTGCCGAGACAAGGTGCAATCGTCTCGCCCTTCAGCGAGAACGATGTCCGAGATCTGTTCGACGTCCGCGAGAGCCTGGAAGTCCTCGCGGCCCGGCTCGCTGCCGAGCGTGCCGACGAGGAGGGTCTCGCCCGGTTGTCGGAGCAACTCGAAGCCGCTCGTACCGCGACGCTGAAGCGGGACCGCCCAGCAATCGCAGCGGCCAATGCCAAGTTTCACCAAATGATCGTCGACCTGTCCGCGAACCCTCTGCTGGAGTCGTTACTGCGCCCTCTGGAGGCGCGCACGCAGTGGCTCTTTCATCTGACAAAAGACCGGGATCCGGGCCGTCAGTGCCACGAGCACGAGGAAATTCTCGCCGCCATCGCAGCCCACGACGCCGACCGTGCGGCCGAATCAGCGTTCCATCACGTTCATTCGGGCCGCGAGGCAAGTCTTGCCATGGCCGCCGAATGGTCGGGCGGGTCGATCGATCCGGTGGAGGCCACGAAGGGACGTCGGCGGGCGAGATCTGAACCGACTTGAGCGGTGGGTGCTACACACCGCCGGTCGGAGACCGCGACAGGGTTCCGGCTAAACGCTGAATCGCTGTGCGTGCAGGGCCCGCATCTCGTCGACCAGAGCATCAGCCGGTCCGTCTACCGGCAATTGGGGCGCAACGGTGTTGATCGGCAGCCCGGCGACCGGTGAGGGAGGAGCATTCCATTCCGCGAGCCACTCCGACAATTGAGACGACGACACCGCATAGGCAATTCGGCCCAGCCCGACCCACGCGTGCGCGGCGGCGCACATCGGGCAATGCTCTCCGGAGGTGTACACCGTGGCCGCGGCTCGCGCGGCCGGCTCCATGTTCTCCACTGCCCACAACGCGATCGTCAGCTCGGGATGTCTGGTGTTGTCGCCGTCTTTGACGCGGTTGCGGTCTTCGAAAAGTGTTCGGCCATCTGCGCTCACGAGCACCGAACCGAAGGGTTCATCGCCGGCCGCCAGTGCTTCGCGTGCCAGATCCACGCATCGCCGTAGGTGCTGTACATCGTCGTTCGTTATGCCCACAGGTGCGAGCGTACGACACCCTGACTCGGTGAGCAGGTGTGTCCACGGTGGGGGTGCTGGACGGGCGCCGATTGCCACAGGCCTGTTTCGAATCACCGCAATGGTGAAACTGAATTAGGCAATCGGCTTTGTCGGCGAAGATCGATATGAGTTGGTGACTAATTTGTTCGCAGAACCAATTCAACCCGTTTAGCATGGGTTCGCAATTGAATTTTCCGACGTGGTCGGTCGGGCGATGCGCGATGGCGAGACGAATGAACCCGACGGCTACACCGCCACGCTGCGGCTCTGGAAAGCTACGGCGAGGCGACCTGCGGAGTCTCGCGACCGCACACCGGCCCGGTGCCGCACGCAAGACAGCGCGCTGGTCCGCGGCTCGCCAGCCAGGGGCAACCTTGCAGGAAGGCTGTCGTGGTGGGACGATCAGGGTGCGAACAGGGCCGCGAATCTGATTCGACATTGTTCGAACAGGCTTTGGAATCCGACGGTTCTGATCGTCAGAATCAAAAACTCTGATCGTCACGATCAATTCGAAGTTACTTCCAAAAGAACAGTTTCCCAATTCGGGATATTGGGCCATACTTTCGACGTGTTCATCTGGATAAGCGTCGCCGTAGCCGCTTGGGTGTTGATCTCGATCTTTGTCGCCATGGTGATGGCGCGCGTGATCAGTCACGCAGATCTCGAAGCCGAGGCCGCAGACCTTCGCGCTCTGCAGTCTGCGGGTCGGCCAAAGGAGACCGCGGGAAGCGCGTGATGTCGCTTCCCGGTTCCTCGACGTAGTAGCCCTCAGCTCGATTCTTCGAGGGACTCGGGCGTGGCGACCGGGTTTCCACCGAGCTCTTCTTCTGCCCTGCGTTCGGTGAGAAGCGGGACGAAGTCGCGGATGGGTTGGCCATCGAACTTCCGGTACGCGTCCTCGACGACCTCGGCGACAGCTTCCGTCGGCACATCCGCGTGCTTGTCCGCGAGTTTGTCGGCGATCTGCTCGATCTGCTGCTGCTCTTGATCCTCGGGGTTCATACCTTTGACCGTACGGCGCGCACGTCGGACCATCTAGTTTGTTCACGGGCTGTTGGCCCTACCGCCATCCGCTATTCGAGTGCACTGTGACGCGTACGGCGATCAGGCTCCGAGCTTGGCGATCCGGTCGTCGAGGAGCGCGGCGATGGATGTCAGCTCCTCGTCGTTGACGTGCGCGACGTCATGACTCTCGCGCAATTCGCGCGCGGTGGCTACTACCAGCGCCGACTCATCCTTCTCTGCACTCGCGCCGTCGATGACCGAGAGCTGACCCATCTCCAAGATCAGATGCGCATCCTCGAACGAACTCTCGAGAAGTTCCCGGACGTGTGTTTCCGACACCATCGGTTGTCCTTTCATCGCTACGACCATGATCTGACTCGGTCCGGCAGATACCCGTTGATCACCGACTGCAAACTCCGCGGCATGGTCCCACGGCAACATTGCAACGCGGACAGGAGGAGGCGGGGGAAAGCAGCTACAACTCGAAAAGGCCACAGACGGGCCGTGTGTGTAACGAACTGGTGGCCCACCGATATAGGTGGGTGAATGGCTCGGACCGGTGGGGAAGTCGCTGGTAGCAGCGCATTTCATTACCCTTCCGAAAGGTTTTCATTCTCATGACGCAGCAGTTCTCCATGCCCGACAACTGGGATCGGCCAACCGGTGGTTCCCCATATGGGCAGCCACCGAAGAAAAAGCGGAAATGGCCGTGGATTGTCGCTGCAGTCTTCGCCTTTTTCGTGATCGTCGGCTTGGTCGTGCCTTCGGAGGAGAAGGCTGACGAGAAACCGAAAGATGTGGCCGAAACGTCGACACCTGCGGTGACGTCACCGCCGAAGACAACGTCAACCACCACGACCACGACCGCGGCACCGCCGACCCGAATCGTGACCTCAGTGGTGACCTCCATCGTGGAAGTGCCGGTCACCCGCGGCATTCCGGACACGAACACTGCGACTCAGGCGCCACTGCCTGTCATGCCGCGGACGTCGACACCGGTGTACGTGCCCGTTGCACCCGATTCCAACGCCGGAGCGGTCTTCTACGAGAACTGCACAGCGGTGAAAGCGGCAGGTGCTGCTCCGATCATGCAGGGAGAAGCCGGCTATCGGGCCGCACTCGACCGCGATGGCGACGGGGTGGCGTGCGTAGCCGCTCAGCGCCGCCACTGGTAGCGGATCTTGGGCCGACCGGCATTGCCGTAGTCCGTATGGCGAGAGAGGGTTCCCTCGTCGGCCAGGCGTTCGAGATAGCGCCAGGCCGTCACCCGCGACACCCCGACCTGGTTGGCGGCCTCGGCGGCGGTGAGACCTTCGGGGCTGTCGCGGATCCGGCGGGCTATCTCGTCGGTGGTGCCGGGTGCCGCGCCTTTTGGGGCCGCGGATTTGTCTGTGGTGCCCCGCAATTCGGCGATCGCCCGGTCGACCTCGATCTGGCTGGCCGCGTCGGTGCCTGCGGGCAACGCCTGTCGATAACGCTGGTACCGCTCGAGGCGGTCGCGGAAAGCGGCGAACGTGAACGGTTTGAGCAGGTACGCCAGCGCCCCGTGGGCCACGGCGGCGCGCACCATCTCCAGATCTCGTTCGGACGTGATGGCGATGATGTCGGGGGCCGGGCGTAGCCCTGACAGTGCTGAAGCCAGGTCGATCCCGCTGGCGTCGGGCAGTCCCAGATCGAGGAGTACGAGATCGATGGGTGTTGCCGTTGTCGCGGCCTCGGCGGCCGACCGCATGGCGTCCTGCGCCGTATGCACCACACCGACAACGGAAAAGCCGTCGATCCGGCCCAGATACGTGCGGTGGGCTTCGGCGATCAACGGTTCGTCTTCGACGACAAGAACGTTGATCATGCTTGCGGCCCGAAGGTGACGGTGACAACCGACCCGTACGTCACCTCGGCGGTGAGGGTGCCTTTGTGACGATCGACAACCTGGGACACGAGCGCCAAACCCAGTCCACGCCTGCCGGATTCGCCACCGGACTTGGTGGAGTACCCGCGCTGCCTGGCTTTGCTGAACTCCTCGGCATCCATTCCCGGGCCGCTGTCGGCGACCTGGATCAGCAGATGTTCGCCATCTTGTCGTACGGTCACCTCCACCCAGGGGTCGGACCGGTCGCATGCATCCAAGGCGTTGTCGACAAGGTTGCCCACCACGGTGACGAGTTCTTGGCCCGACAACACAGCGTGCTCGTTGTCCGAGGGAATCACGGTGTCGTCGGTGATCGTCAACTCGATACCCCGTTCATCGGCCTGAGCGCTCTTGCCCAGCAACAGGGCTGCCAGTGCGGGTTCACCGACCGATTCGGACAGCCGGTCGACCAACTGCTGCGACAACTCCAATTCGGTGGTGGCGAAGCGGACGGCCTCGTCGCCGCGTCCCATCTCCACCAGCGTCACAATGGTGTGCAGGCGGTTCGCCGATTCGTGAGCCTGCGATCGCAGCGATTCGGTGAACACCTTCATCGAGTCGAGTTCGCCCAGGGCGCCCTGCAATTCGGTCCGATCACGAATGGTGACCACCTCGGTGTCCGGCGACCGATTGCCGGGGACGCGAGACCTGTTGACCACCAGTACCCGGTCACCGGTCACGTGGACTTCATCGCGTGCGCCGGGGGAGTACGACCGGAGAAATGCGGGCAGGCTTTGTTTGTCCACCTCGCCGGCGGGCAGTGCCAGCAGGCGCCGGGCTTCGTCATTGGCCAGGGCCACGCCATGTCGATCCAGCACGATCAATCCTTCCGACACCGAGTGAAGGATGGCGTCGTGATGTTCATACATCACCTGCAGTTCGGTGGGAGCCAACCCATGTGTCTGCCGCAGCAGGCGACGGCGAATCGCCCAGATCCCGACGAGGGACACGAGCAACGCGCCGGCGGCGATCAGCAGGATCTGCGGCAACTGCTGCTGCCAGCGCGAGAACAGCGTCTGCTGGGTGATCCCGGCCGACACCAGTCCGACTACCTCGCCGGACGACGAGCGCACCGGCGCGACGGCGCGGATCGACGGACCGAGAGTGCCGGTGTAGACCTCGGTGAACGTGCGGCCCTGCAACGCCGGCTCGATGGTCCCGATGTACGGCCGGCCGATGAGTTCGGGATTCGTGTGGGTGAATCGTGTCCGGTCGGGCGCCATGATCGTGATGAACGCGATCTGGGTATCTGCCCGAACCCGTTCGGTCACCGGTTGCAGCACCGCGGTCGCGGTCCCGGATTCGATGGCCGCTGCGGTCGCCGGCGATTCGGCCAGCGCGCTGGCAATGCCGGTGACCTGCAACCGCGCCGCAGCGTCACCGTCGCGTCTCGCGTCGACGATCGCCAGCGCGCTGCCGCCCACGACCATCACCGCGATCACCACCAGCTGCAGCACAAACGTTTGGCCGGCAAGTGAACGGGGCACCAACCTGGCCATGAAACCTCTCCGTCGGTTGAACGTAATGAACTAAATAGTGACCTGGCTCACCCCCGTAGAACACCATCCTTGCAGACCCATTCTTGTCACCAGTCAGAAGGAAGTTCGATCATGACAACCACACACGATCGTCAGGCCGACGGGGACGCTGCCGTTCCGAAACGACGCGATCGAACGCACTGGCTGTACATCGCGGTGATCGTGGCCGTGATCGCCGGTGTCCTGGTCGGCATCCTGGCTCCCGGGGTCGGCAAGGACGTCGGAGTCCTCGGCACGATGTTCGTCAGCCTGATCAAGATGATGATCAGCCCGGTCATCTTCTGCACCATCGTCCTCGGCATCGGATCGGTGCGCGCGGCCGCCACCGTCGGAAAGGTGGGCGGCCTGGCGTTCGCCTACTTCCTGGGTATGTCGACGGTCGCGCTGGCGATCGGACTCGTGGTCGGCAACCTGCTCAAGCCCGGCGATGGCCTGACCCTGGACCCCTCGGCGATGGGAAAGGGCACTGAACTCGCCGACAAGGCCCACGAATCGGGCGGCACGCTGGACTTCATCCAGTCGATCATCCCGACGTCGATGCTCTCGGCACTGACCGAAGGCAGTGTGCTGCAGACCCTGTTCATCGCACTGCTGGTCGGCTTTGCCATCCAGAGTCTGGGCAAGTCGGGGGAATCCGCACTGCGAGCCATCGAGACACTGCAGAAGATCGTGTTCAAGGTGCTCGCCATGGTGCTGTGGCTCGCCCCGATCGGCGCTTTCGGCGCGATCGCGAACGTCGTCGGCCAAACCGGTTGGAGTGCGGTCACCGAACTGCTGACGTTGATGCTCGGCTTCTATGTCACATGCGTGATCTTCGTCTTCGGGATCCTCGGTCTACTGCTTCGCTTTGTCGCCGGCGTCTCGATCTTCAAGTTGGTGCGTTACCTCGCCCGTGAATATCTCCTGATCTTCGCCACCTCCTCGTCGGAGTCGGCGTTGCCGCGCCTGATCGCCAAGATGGAGCACCTCGGTGTCGAACGCACCACTGTGGGAGTTGTTGTCCCGACCGGTTATTCGTTCAACCTCGACGGCACGGCGATCTACCTGACCATGGCCTCGCTGTTCGTGGCCGATGCCATGGGTCAGCCGCTCTCGCTCGGGGAGCAGATCTCGCTGCTGGTCTTCATGATCGTCGCCTCCAAGGGTGCGGCCGGCGTCAGCGGCGCGGGCCTGGCCACGCTCGCCGGCGGTCTGCAGAGCCACCGTCCCGAACTCCTCGACGGCGTCGGGATCATCGTCGGAATCGACCGGTTCATGTCCGAAGCGCGTGCGGTGACCAACTTCTCCGGCAACGCCGTGGCAACCATGCTTGTCGGTTCCTGGACCAAGACGATCGACAAGGATCAGGTCGACAACGTACTGCGCGGTGACGATCCGTTCGACGAGCTGACGATGGTCGACGACGGCCACGACAGCTGGGACAAGGACGACGACTCCGGCACAAAGGTGGACACCACGAAGAAGCCGGTGACTGCCTGAGTCTCACTTCTGGCAACGCTGTGCCGCGGACCGCTGGTCCGCGGCACAGCTGTTTTCATGCGGTGACCGTCAACAATTTGCTGAAATGGGCGAATCGAACAGCCCGCGCGGGGTCACACCCATCGGGAGGGCGTTCGCGACGTGAGGGGACCAGGTGGCCACAGAGGTCGACGATGGCGCGCACAGCCCTGCGATCTCACAGCAGGACCGGTGGATCCATCTGACCGAGTGGCCGCTGGCCATCGCCGGAGTCTTGTTCGTGCTCTGTTACGCCGTCGAAGTACTCGCCCAACCGGGTGGAACGGCGGAGGACCTCCTCGAGGCGGTCATCTTCATCACCTGGGCCGGCTTTGTCCTCGACTATCTCGTGCGGCTCGGTCTCGCGGGTGAACGACTCCGTTGGTTCGTCCGGCACCTACCGGAACTGCTGATCGTCGCGTTACCCGTCTTGCGCCCGCTACGTCTGCTGCGGCTGCTCGCGGTACTCGCCGTACTCCATCGCGTTGCCGGTCAGGCAATCCGCGGGCGGGTATTGGCATACACGGTTGTTGCTTGCCTGATGCTGATCTTCGTAGCGTCGCTGGCCATCCTCGACACCGAGCGGGGAAGCGACGACGCCACCATCCGCAACTTCGAAGACGCGTTGTGGTGGTCCATCACCACCGTCACCACCATCGGCTACGGCGATTACGCGCCGACCACGCTCACCGGCAGAATGATCGCGGTCGGTCTGATGATCGGTGGCATCAGCCTGATCGGCGTCGTCACGGCCAGCATCGCCACCTGGATCGTCGAACGCGTCAACGAGACCGACGAAGCCAATCTTGCGGCCACCAAGCGTCAGATCGACGCGCTGCACGACGAGGTCCGTGACCTGCGGGCCGACATCGCTCGGCTCACACCACAGCCGCACCCGGGATCGGCGACCGATGCCGCGGTCGTCGGCTCGGCCGACGCCGAACGCCGGCCGTGACCCGCGGGGAGAAGCAGCTGGTCGCGGCGAGTATCAGCGGGTCGGCGACCGTCGAAGCAATGAAAAGCGGTAGGCCAGTCGCTAGGCTACGAAGAGTCGGCCTGTAGCCCTCGGGTCGACAGACCGATCGAACAGCAAGCCCTGGAGGCGCGCATGGCAGACGAACGGTTCAACACGACAACGGATTCCGGCGCGCCGGTCACCAGCGATGAACACTCGCTGACAGTGGGCGCCGGTGGTCCCATCGTTTTGCACGATCACTACTTGATCGAGCAGATGGCCCAGTTCAACCGCGAGCGAGTGCCCGAAAGGCAGCCCCACGCGAAGGGCAGTGGCGCGTTCGGGTCGTTCGAGGTCACCGCTGATGTGTCCGCATACACCTGCGCAGCGGTCTTCCAGCCGGGCACCGTCACCGAGATGGCCGCGAGATTCTCCACCGTGGCGGGCGAGCGTGGAAGCCCCGACACCTGGCGGGACCCCCGCGGTTTCGCGCTCAAGTTCTACACCAGCGAGGGTGTCTACGACATGGTCGGCAACAACACGCCGGTCTTCTTCATCAAGGACCCGCTGAAGTTCCAGCACTTCATCCGGTCACAAAAACGGCGCGCGGACAACAACTTACGCGACCACGACATGCAATGGGACTTCTGGACCCTGTCCCCGGAGTCGGCGCACCAGGTCACCTGGTTGATGGGAGACCGCGGGATTCCGCGGACCTGGCGGCACATGAACGGTTACAGCTCCCACACCTATCTCTGGGTGAACAGCTCCGGTGCAAAGCACTGGGTGAAGTACCACTTCAAGACCGACCAGGGCATCGAGACGTTCACCCAGGACGAGGCCGACCAGATGGCCTCCGCCGACACCGACTACCACACCCGTGATCTGTACGAGGCCATCGACGGTGGCGACTTCCCGACGTGGACCATGAAGGTGCAGCTGATGCCGTTCGACGACGCAACGTCGTATCGGTTCAATCCGTTTGATCTGACCAAGGTCTGGCCGCACGACGACCATCCGCTGATCGAGGTCGGCCGGATGAAGCTCGACCGGAACCCCACCGACCATCACACCGAGATCGAGCAGGCCGCATTCGAGCCCAACAACCTCGTCCCCGGGATCGGGTTGAGTCCGGACCGCATGTTGCTGGCGCGCTCGTTTGCCTATGCGGATGCACACCGATACCGAATCGGCGTGAACTACAAGCAGATTCCGGTCAACGCCTCGAAGTATCCGGTGCACAGCTACTCCAAGGACGGCGCGATGCGGGTCACCAACGTGTCCGATCCCGTGTACGCGCCCAACTCCCAAGGCGGTCCTGCCGCGCGTAACGACTTCCAGGGTGAGCCGGGCTGGGCAGCCGATGGTGACATCGTGCGCACCGCATACGTCGACCACCCGCAGGACGACGACTTCGGTCAGGCCGGCACGCTCATCCGAGAGGTGATGGATCAGGATGCCCGAGATCGGCTGGTGGACAACGTTGTCGGCCATCTGCTGAACGGGGTAGAGGAGCCGGTGCTCGGCCGGGCCTTCGAGTATTGGGAGCGCATCGACCCGGGTGTCGGCAAGGCGATCCGGGATGGTGTGGCGGTCAAGGCCGAGGAGGCCGACCCCAAGGCCGCGGACCAGGGCAATCCGGCTCGCTCCGACATGCAACAGAAGGCGTAGGGCATGGCAGAGATCGAAGGCGGGAAACTAGCTGTCCTGTTCGACATCGATGGCACCCTCGTGGACTCGGTGTACGCCCACGTCGCGGCCTGGCATGAGGCGTTGGCCGAGGTCGATCTCACCGTTCCACACTGGGAGATCCATCGCCGCATCGGGATGGATGGGTCGCTCCTGGTTGATGAACTCCTGGACATCGCGGGAGTGGGAGCGGACGCGCCGGGAAGGTCGGATCTGGCTGATGCGGCGTCGAGCAAACACACCGAGGCCTATCTCCGTCGTTCCGATTCACTGACCATCTTGCCCGGTGGGCGTGACGTCGTCAGGCGCGCCAAAGAGCTCGGATACGTTGTGGTCCTTGCGACTTCGGCGCCGCAACAGGAACTGGAGATCCTGCGTGATCTGCTCGAGGTCGAGGATCACATCGATGCGGTGACGTCTGGGGAAGACGTGGAAACCGCCAAACCCGACGCGACCGTCGTGAAGATCGCGGTAGAGCGCGCAGGGGTGAGTGCCTCGAACGCGGTCATGGTCGGCGATGCCACTTGGGATGCCATCGCGGCGACAAAGGTGGGTGTTCGTTCGGTGGCCGTACTGACCGGCGGTATCGGCGGTGATGCCCTCCGGGGTGCCGGCGCCAAGCGGGTGTTCCAGGACGCGCGCCATCTCGCGGACGACCTCGCCAAGACGGTCGATGGGTTGTGCGCCTCGCCCGGAAGCCGGCGTTAGGCGTTGCGGTAACGGTCGGCGATCCGAAGGTGGTACTCGGCGAGTGACACACATTCGTCGCGCAATTCGGCGGGCGACAGGACTGTGAAATCGGCGTCGAATGCGTACAGCCACCGTGCGATCGACGCAACAGATTGTCCGTAGAGCTGTACTTCGCAGCTGTCGGTGTCGCCGGATTCCACCACGCCCCACTCGGCGTCGACCATGTCGGCCACCTTTTCGACGGGGCTGTGGATCTGCACCCGCGCGTTGGCCTGGCGGTACACGGACCCCAGGCTGCGCGCGATGAATGCCGCGGCGCCGCCTTCGGGCAGCGGCCGAGGTGAAAAGCGCGGCCCCGTCGGTATTTTCGGGGTGAGCCGGTCGAGGCGAAACGAACGCCAGTCATCTCGGCCGAGGTCCCACGCGAGCAGGTACCACCGCGCGCCGCTGCGAACCAGGCGATAGGGCTCCACTTCACGCCTGCTCTCTGCTCCGTCACGGGCTTTGTAGTCGAACCGGAGTCGCTCGCGCCGGTGACAGACCGACGCGACGTCGGCGAGAACGCCGGCATCCACCGCCACCCGGGTTCGGGTGGGGGTGGCGTCGACCTGCAGCGAATCGAGCCGGTGCCGAAGCCGCGACGGCATCACCTGACGCAACTTCGACATCGCGCGCACCGACGCCTCATCGAGGCCGGTGACCGAGTTGGCTGCGCCGGCGCCCAGACTCAGTGCCACCGCCAGCACCTCGTGATCGTCGAGAAGCAGCGGTGGCATCTCGGCTCCGGCGCCTAGTTGGTACCCGCCGCCGACACCCACACTGGCGTCCACCGGATACCCCAGTTCGCGTAGCCGGTCGATGTCGCGGCGCACGGTGCGGGTGGTGATGCCGAGCCGTGCTGCCAGGTCTGCTCCCGACCAGTCCTTACGGGTCTGAAGCAGGCTCAGGAGCCGAAGTAGTCGCGCTGAGGTATCCAACATGTTTTCGACAATGCCAGATATTGCGGACCGTTACTGTCCGCAATGGGTCATAGGTTCTCCTCATCGCAGTTCGCGACTCACTTCGGGAGGACAACAGACATGACTCAGACACACGACATGCCGGCCATCGAGATGGTGGGACTGACCAAGACCTTCAAGCAGGGCAAGAGCACCGTGGAAGCTGTCAAGGGCATCGATCTGGCGGTGAAGGAGGGGGAACTCGTCGCATTCCTCGGGCCCAACGGGGCGGGTAAGTCCACCACGTTGCGGATGATCACCACGCTGTTGCGTCCCACGTCCGGCGCGGCGTGGCTGGCCGGTCACAACATCGCCGACGAGCCCGATGCGGTCCGGCGCAAGATCGGCTACGTGGGCCAGGGCAACGGTGGCGGCAACAACCAGCGCGTGCGTGAAGAACTCATCACCCAGGGTCTGTGCTACGGATTCGGCAAAGCCGAGAGTTCGCTCCGCGCAGACGAATTGATCGCGGCTCTCGACCTCACGGGGATGGAGAGCCGAAAGGTGAGCACTCTCTCGGGAGGTCAGCGTCGCCGACTCGACATCGCGCTCGGCATCGTGCACCGCCCTCCGGTGATCTTCCTCGATGAACCGACCACGGGCATGGATCCCCAGAGCCGGGCCAACCTGTGGACGCACATCCAGCGGTTACGCGCGGAGACCGGCGCCACGATCGTGCTGACCACGCACTACCTCGACGAGGCCGACGCGATGGCCGAGCGAGTGGTCGTCATCGACAAGGGCACGGTCATCGCCGACGACTCCGCGGCAGCGCTCAAGGACACTCTTGCCGGCGACAGCATCAGCCTCACCGCCGACTCCTCCGACGGGGCCGCAGAACTGGCCCGGATCGCCACCTCGATCGATGCGGTACGCAGCGCCGAGGTGATCGGCGAGTCCGTCGAACTGCAGGTTGTCGGTGCCGACAAGGTGCTGCCCCAGGTGATCACCGCAGCCGCGGGCAGGGCAGTTGAGGTACGTAGTGCATCCTCGACGCGCCCAACCCTCGACGACGTCTTTCTCTCACTCACCGGGCGAAGCCTGCGCGAAACCGCGGCCGCCTGAACACCTTTCCCTCAAACCCTCTGCCAAGTCTTCAGGAGAAACCGATGACAACATCAATCGTCCGCGACAGTTCCATTGTTCTCACCCGTGAATTGCGGCCGGCGATCCGGGATCCGTTCACCGTGATCTTCAGTCTCGTGCAGCCGCTGATCCTGCTTGCCCTGTTTGGTCCGCTTCTGAAAGATGTTCCGGGTGCAGGTGATTCGGGCAATGTGTGGAATTGGTTCATTCCGGGTGTGCTGGCGATGATCGCGATCTTCGGCACGTCGATGACCGGCTCCAACCTGATGGACGAGATCCACTCGGGCAGTCATGAACGGATGCTCGTCACGCCATTGAGCCGCAGCTCGCTGCTGATCGGACGCGCGTTGAAAGAAATGGTGCCGCTCGCAGCGCAGGCCGTGATCATCCTGCTGGTCGGTCTGCCGTTGGGCTTCGACATCAACCTCGGCGGAGCAGCCATCGGCATCCTCATCCTCGGCGTGTTCGGCGTCGGACTCGGGGCTTTGTCCTACACACTGGCTCTTGCTGTGCGCGAACAGGACTGGGTGTTCTGGACGGTACAGCAGACGCTGATGTTCCCGATGCTGATCCTGTCGGGCACCATGCTCCCACTCGATGACGCGCCGGGATGGATGAAGGTGTTGGTGAACATCAACCCGTTGCACTACGTGGTGGAAGCAGAGCGCGCGCTGTTCGTCGGCGACTTCGACACCAAGACGGTGCTTTCCGGTGTGGTCGCGGCCCTCATCGTGGCCGTCGGAGGAATTGCCGCAGGTGTGCGGGCCATCGGTGCGGCGTCGCGCAGCTGATCCCATCACGAGATGTGGCCTTGTCACGCGCAAACTCCTCGGCGGAGTGCGTGACAAGGCCACACAGCGGTTTGCATCCTCTAGGGCAGGATGGCTGCGGTCTTGGCAGCCCGTACCCAATCAGGGAATTCCGAGAGCAGACGCTGGTACAGATCGTCATCGGACACCTGATCGATGTCGTCGAGAGCAAAGAAGCCGGCGTTGTCCACGATGCGGCCCTCCATGTCGTCGAGTCGTTCGAGGACTCCGTAGTTGGCCCTGCCGATCCCGACGAACTGCCAGAACACCGGCGCGCTCGACGCGGTACGCATCAGCTCGCTGATCGGTCCCTTTTTCCGGAAACCGCCGTCGGTGAAGAAGAGGACAAGGACCGGCCGTCCGGGGACAACCGTGTTGAGGATCTCGTTCATGATCGGCAGTTCATCGTTCGACGCTCCGATCGCGTCGTAGTCGATGCCCCCGTGAACACCCGACAAGTGGAGGAACTCCTCGGTCCACGACTCGACGTTCGTCACACTGATGTCGGGGACACGCGCAAAACCACGGGCATACATGTACGGCTCCAACTGGCCGTCGTCATCGATCTGGGTGGCCACCGCCAGCATCCGTTCGACCACGCGGTGCACCACCCGGCCGGAGTATTGCCTGGACATACTCCCGGTCTTGTCGATGACAAGAATCACCCGGGCTCGGACGCCGGCCGCGTTCTTGCTGAGCAGCACCTTGTGCACCTCACGCTTGCGCATGTCGAGGCGCTGGCGCTTGTCGAGGGATAGTTTCTCCTCGCCCGCAACAGATCTCACCGCCGGGACCTCCGGGGCGGGCGATGCGGCCGCGGGTTCGTCATCGACCTCCACGCCGTGTTCCCGAACCAGATCCGCGAAGCCGCGATCCCATCCGGCGCTGACATTGCGGATCTTCCACTCACCGCCCCGCCGATAGATCTCGACCAACACCGCGGCACGTTCGGTACTCAACCCGGCCGCGGGTAGCTCGATCTGGAACCCGGTGCCGCTCGCAGAGGCCGCCAGAGCGGGTAGCGCCGACAGGGGAGACGAGTACCCCTCGTCGCAGGCGACGGCAACGGCAACAGTGTGGACGTCGGCAGGCACTCTCGCGAGGTCGACCGTCAGGGTGGTGCCACCCGACAGCACAACCGCGCCATCGGCCGACTGCGGCTGGTTGAAGAAGATGAAATCCGAATCGGTTCGCGTCTTGTGGTTGTCGCCGAGAAGAAACGCCATCACGTCAACCGCGCCGGGCGCCGCTCCGGTGATCGCGACAGTGAGTACGCCGGAAGAGATGGGTGTGTTTGCGCCTCGCGACAGGGTGACCATGGCGCTCAGTATCGACGATGGTGCGCCGAACACGCATCTGATGTCGGCCTATCAGCCGATCCCATCCGAGGTCATGCAGCAGGCAGACCGGCGAGAGGCTGCACGGTCTTGGCGATGCCGTAGCCGGCACTCCACGGGTAGAGCCCTGCCGAATCCGGCCAGACCAGTTGCCACGCCGACACACTGCCGTAGACGCGGTTCGCGACGCGCAGGTCCGAGGTGGTGAGTGCTTCGATGGCCACCAGGTCCAGGTCGTTGTCGAAGAAACCCGACAGGCGTTCACCGGCGGTGAGGCTGCCCCCGGCTCTCGCGATCCGGTGTCCGACAGTGTTCAGGATGGATCCGGCGGTGCCCGGTTCGAGTCCGTAGATGATCAGCTCGGGGTGCGCCAGCGAGGTCAGCCCGGTGGTGTAGGCGAGCGACGGGAATCCGACCTGGACGGCTGCACGTACCGCGGTGACCGTCCAATAGCGCTTGGCAATCGCGCGGTGGGCGAAATCGACCGGATCGGATTGCTGACGCATGGCGTCCTCCTTGGCTGTCTGGCTGGTGCAGATCGTTGTGCCGGGAGGTTAACGTCGGCCTCTGACAAAGCCTCCGTTCACGGGCGGAAGATGGCGCGTACGCAGTTGTCCGACTTCTCCTTGAACTTCATGTAGCCGTCGGCGGCATCGGCGAGCGGCATGTCGTGGGTGATGAGGAAAGTGGGGTCGAGCCGGCGCTGTTCGATGTGGTCGAGCAGTCGCGGGACATAACGTTGCCCGTGCTGCTGCGCCGCCCGCATCGTCAGCCCCTTGTTCAGCATCATGCCCATCGGGAACTTGTCGGTGAGGCCGTAGACACCCAGCACCGAGACGGTGCCGCCCTTTCGCACCGCGTAGATCGCCTCACGCAGAGCGGTCGCCCGATCTGTCTCGAGACGCAGCGCCTGCTTGGCCTTGTCGTACACCTGCTGTACGCCGGTTCCGTGGCCTTCCATGCCCACGGCTTCGATGACGGCATCGGGTCCGCGGCCACCGGTCATCTCACGCAGGGTGTCCGGGACGCTGTCGACGTCGGTGTAGTCGATGGTCTCGGCCTGGACGAAAGTGCGGGCCATTTGCAACCGTTCAGGTATGCGGTCGATGACGATGATGCGTTCCGCGCCGAGCAGTCGGGCGCTGGCGGCCGCCATCATCCCGACCCCACCCGATCCCCACACCGCCACCGTGTCTCCCGGTGAGAGGTCGCAGAAGTCGGCTCCCATGTAACCGGTGGGGATGGCGTCGGACACGAAGAGCGCTTGCTCGTCGGTGACGCCTTCGGGGACGGTGAAGCAGTTCTGGTCGGCGAACGGGACCCGGATGTATTGGGCGTGCGATCCTTGGTATCCGCCGAAAGGGTGTGTGTAGCCATAGATCCCGCCGGTGGGGTACCCCAGCAGCGGCCGCTGCAGGTCCGCGTTGGGGTTGGTGGTGTCGCACAGCGAATACTGTTCGTGATTGCAGTACCAGCAGTTGCTGCAGGCGATGAACGAGGGGACGACGACCCGCGTGCCGACAGTGGTGGCGGTGACGTCGGCACCGACCTCGACCACCCGGCCCATGAACTCGTGACCGATGACATCCCCCTCGCGCATGCCGGGTAGATATCCGCTCAAGAAGTGCAGGTCTGACCCACACGTGGTGGTCACCGACACCTCGATGATCGCGTCGTGCGGATTGATCAGGGTGGGATCGTCGACGGTCTCCACACTCAGCTGATTGACGCCGGTCCAACACAGAGCACGCATGATTCCTCCGTTCAGCGGTCGCCCGGCCGGGCCGCCGGGGTCGGTGTGAGGGTGGGGATCTCGCCCGTCTGCACCAGGGCGCGCAGTCGATAGAGAATCTTGAAGGCGGCTGTCTTGGCCGCGAAATCGGGTGCTGGAAGCCGTAATCGGAGGGTCACCTCGGTGCCCAGGTCGTTCGGCGCGTCGGTGAGGCGGACAACGACGATCTCGGTGCCGCCAGAAGAGGACGACGAGTCCACGAACCGGATGCCGTCGGCATCATCGATGACCGTGGTGGTCAGCGTGACGTCGCCCTGTGGCGTGGTTACCGTGAATGTCGCTCGGCTGTCGGCGATCTCGCCGACCGACGCCACGTCACCGAAGACCTGTGACAGTCGCGCACTGTCACGCCACACCGCCTTCACCGCATCCTGGCCCGCGGCCACCGTGACCGTGACCGGGCCCGCGGGTTCACTATGGGCCGTGCTCTCGCCGAGCAACTCCTTGCCTCGCTGCGTCGCTTCCTCTGCCAAGGTCTGCACAGCTTGTCTGGCCGAATCGATGAAGTTCATCGCATCTCCTCCTGCCCCTGCCGGTGCGCGACGATTACCCCCTTTTGTGTCGAGGAAACCAGTAGGGCCCGTCGGCTTGCGTTCGAGTGCGCTCGAAGACCTAGCGTCGCCTCCATGACACAGAACTGGATCATCACCGGCGCATCCTCGGGCATCGGACGGGCCCTCACCGAAGCGGCGTTGGCCGCAGGGGACCGCGTGGTGGCCGCGATGCGACGACCCGAGCGGATCGCCGATCTGCTCACGGTCCATCCCGACTCGCTGCTGGCGGTTCGCCACGACGTGCGCGACACCGCGTCTGCGGACCACCTCATCGCCGGCGCCGTGGAGCGCTTCGGTGCCATTGACGTATTGGTCAACAACGGTGGAGTCGGGCAGATCGGAGCAGCCGAGGAGATCGACGACCGGCAATTGCGGGACATGCTCGACCAGCACCTGTTCGGTCCTGCGGCCCTGGTGCGGGCGGTACTGCCCGGTATGCGAGAGCAGGGCCAAGGAACAATCGTGCAGATCAGCAGCCAAGGCGGACGCGTGTCATTCCCGGGTGCCGGGTCCTACTCCGCGGGCAAGTTCGCCCTCGAAGGGTGGTCTGAAGCGTTGGCCGGCGAGGTGGAACCATTCGGGATCAGAGTTCTCATCGTCGAGCCGAGCCGATTCCGAACGGGTTTCAACGCACCCGACGTACTCAAACTCGCATCGCCATCGAAGACCTATGGCCCTCTGCTGGCTACGGTGCGCGCCGACATGCTGGCCGTGAACGGGAAGCAGGAGGGCGATCCCGCCCGCGCGGCGGACATCATCCGGTTGTTGGTCGACGCCGAGAGCGCGCCGTTGCGGGTCCCACTCGGACGTGAAGCGGTACGTCGGCTCGCCACCGCTCACCGACGTGGACTCGAGGAACTCGACAAGATCGCCGCACTGTCCGAGAGCGCGGACTTTCCGGGCGTCCCGGAATCGGTTCGACCGGTCTAGCGTTGGATCATGGGGACCCGAGATCTGATGAGTCGAGCGCTCGAGGCGCTGCAGGGCGGCGACGAGTCGATGACCGTCGAGGTGGTCCACGGCCTGGTCGACACCGGCGACGTGGACGGCCCGCTGGGCATCGCGGACGTGGCCGAACTACTCGGCGTGTCCGCGCACACACTTCGCTACTACGAGCGAGCCGGCCTGGTCACGGTGCCGCGAGATCTTGCCGGCCACCGTGCCTACGATGGCGCCGCCGTTCGGCGGCTGGTCTTCGTCTCCCGAATGCGCTTGTCGGGCATGCCGATGCGGGATCTGCAGCACTATGTGGAATTGGCCGACCAAGGGGAGCGGACGGTTGCCGAGCGCCTCGACATCATGGTGGAGCAACGCAACACGATCACCCGGCGCATCCGCGAACTGGAGCTGTCGCTGGCGGCCACCGAGTACAAGATCGCGACCGACGGCGGCAACATCGGGCCGTGATCACACCCTTGTGCTGCTGGTGTCACCCGATCTGATCGTGCAGAACGCGACCACCCGTGGCGAAGGAACGAACCTTCGGGTCGAGCCAGATGTGCGCCGGAACGCCGCCGCCGAGGAGTGTCCGGGCAACTGCGGGTGACTCGCCGAGCGGGGTGTCGGCGGCAGCGATCACGATGTTGCCGTAACGACGGCCCTTGAGCATGGCGGGGTCGGCGATGATCGCGAGGTGCTCGAACAAGGTCCCCACGGTGGCAGCCTCGGATCGGGCGAGTGAAAGGTCGCGGGTGTCACCACAATTGACCATGTAGACACCGCCAGGGGCCAGCACCCGACGAACCTGAGCGGTGAACTCGGCGGTGGTCAGTGCCGGTGGGGTGACCGCGGCGGAGAACACGTCCCGAATGATCAGATCACGGCTGTTGTCGGTGAGTGATTCGGTGACCTCGCGGGCGTCACCCACCCGCAGTCGGAGCAGGGGAGCCCGAGGTAGATCGAACCATTCCCGGACCAATCGAGCCAGTGTGTCGTCGATGTCGACGGCGACCTGCCGGGCCTGCGGATAGTTCGCAGCCAGATGGCGAGCCATGGAGCAGGCGCCGGCGCCGAGATGAAGAACGCGCAGTCGGCTCGAGGCCGGCCAGCGGTCACCGATGAGAGCGGCCATCCACTGCATGTACTCGAAGTCGAGCTGGGTGGGGTCGGAGAGGTTGATGTGAGAACTCTGCACGCCGTTGACGTTCAGTATCCAACCGTCGGTGAGGTGGTCACGAACCAGCTCGCAGCTGCCGGTGTCGATCGGGTACACGCCGGGCTGCGGCCCGCCGGAATCGTTGCGGGCCTTGGGTTGTCGCGATGCGCGGCCCATCAGAGGTCAGTACACATCTCGCAGATACCGCTTCTCCCTCTTGAGGGTGTTGACGTAGTCCTCCGCGGTCTCGGCATCGAACCCGCCGTGCGCGGCGACCACGTCGTGAAGCGCCGAGTCCACATCTTTTGCCATCTGCGCGGCGTCGCCGCACACGTAGAAGTGGGCACCATCCTGCAGCCAGGTGAACAGGTCGGCGCCGTTCTCCCGCATCCGGTCCTGCACGTAGACCTTCTGCTCCTGATCCCGTGAGAACGCCAGATCAAGCCGGTCGAGGACGCCGTCGCGGCGGAATTGCACGATCTCGTCTTCGTACATGAAGTCCGTTGCCCGGAACTGGTCCCCGAAGAAGAGCCAGTTGCGTCCCCGAGCGCCGCGAGCCTTGCGTTCGTAGAGGAAAGAGCGGAACGGGGCAACGCCTGTACCCGGGCCCACCATGATCACCGGTACCGAGTCGTCGTCCGGCAGGCGGAACGAGCGGTTCTTCGACAAGAAGACACCGGCCGTGTCGCCCGCCTTGAGCCGGTCGGCGAGGTAGGTCGAGCACTGCCCTCGGCGGTCGCGCTGCGCCGAGCGATACCGAACCGCGGACACGGTCAGATGAACCATCCCCTTGTGTGTCAGTGGGCTCGACGAGATCGAGTACACCCGATGGGTCAGTGGTCTGAGGAGTTCGAGCAGCTCGGTCGCGGATATTTCCAGCGCGGGTTCGAGGTCGAGCAGGTCGAGGACGTCCTTGCCCCACAGCCATCCCTCAAGGGCCTCACGTTCCTCGGTGGACAGGACGTGATCGAGTTCGGCATCGCGCGACCGTTCGGCCATGAAGTCGATCAGGTCGCGGGTGGGCAGCGAGATCTCGTACTCGTGTGTCAACGCGTCCACCAGGGTGAACTCGCCGGCGCGAGTGGTGATCACTTGGTGCGGATCTGCCCCGATCCTGGTGATCAACGCCGACACCAGGTGCGGGTCGTTCACCGGCCGGATGCCGAGGCCGTCGCCCGCTTCGTAGTCGATGTCGCTGTCGCCGAGATCGAAGACCACATGACGGACGTCTTTGGCCGAGTCCGACCCGCGCAGTGGTCGATTGGCGACAAGCGTGGCGGCATAGGGGTTCTTGCGGGTCCACGGCGACCTTTTCGGCTTGGCCGGGCGGTCTGCGATCTCCTCGGCGCCGGGGATCTCCGGGGCCGACACCCCGCTGTCGAGTTCGGCGAGTGCCGCCCGCGCGGCGGCCAGAATTGCCTCGCGGTCGGCAGCGACGGCGCCATCGGTCGTCGAGCCGGCATCGAAACCGGCCAGGAAACTCGACAACCACAATCGCTGGTCGCCGGCGTAGTCAAGGCCGTCTGGCAGGTTGGTAGTTCTCATTAGCTCACCATTGTTCGTGATGTCGGAACCAGCGCCCCCGGGTGGGCCGGGCACCGCTGCGTCGTTGAAGCGGCACCAAGCAGAATTGAGGGTACCCTCACTTGCTGGGGTGGCTGGGCGCGCCTCACCAAGTTCTAGGATGAGCACACCATGGTGACTGCTGGCTGGGACCGCGCCCTCGGGCTGACCGCGGGATATCTCCTCGACCGCATCTTGGGCGACCCGATCCGCTATCACCCCGTGGCCGGCATGGGTATCGCCGCGGGAAGGCTCGAGAGCATCCTGTATCGCGACTCACGGTGGGCTGGAACCATGTTCACCGTCACGTGCGTGGGAGTGGTCACCGGTGCGGGCATGATCGGCCGCCGCACCGGGGTGCTGCCGACGGCGCTGATCACCTGGGCGACATTGGGCGGTACCTCCCTGACGTCGGTGGGCGAGCGCCTGGCCGACTCGCTGGCGTCCGACGACCTCGAGGGCGCCCGCGCGTTGATACCCAGTCTGTGCGGCCGTGACCCGAACAGTCTCGACGCAGAGGGGATGGCCCGCGCCGCGCTCGAGTCCGTCGCCGAGAACACCTCGGATGCAACAGTGGGTCCGCTCGTCTGGGGAGCGATCGCCGGGATCCCGGGACTGCTGGCGTACCGGATGATCAACACGCTCGATGCGATGGTCGGATACCGCAACAGCAGGTATTCCAACTTCGGCTGGGCAAGCGCTCGACTCGACGACGTGGCGAACTTCCTGCCCGCCCGCCTGACCGCACTGCTGGTGGTGGCGCTCGGCGACGACCGGGCCGGGGCGGCCACTGCGGTGCGTCGGGACGCATCGGCACACCCCAGTCCCAATGCGGGTGTGGTCGAGGCATCGTTTGCGGGAGCACTCGGCGTGGAGCTCGGCGGTGTCACGGTCTACCGGCACCGGACCGAGATTCGCCCGACGTTGGGCGACGGTCGTGCTCCCACCGGCCGCGACCTGTACCGCGCCGCGGCGTTGTCCCGCCGGGTACAGATCGGCGCCTTAGCGACCGTAGCGGTCGGACAGCTTGTCGTCCGGCGCGCTCGTCGGACCTGAGCCGATCGGCCCACGCGCCTCCGAATGGACCACTGCCCCGGTGGACGATGCGGCCAGTGCCTCCCGCGTCCGGCGGCCCCGCTCGCGTGGCTTCTTGGGTATCGGGGCGCCGGTCTTCGCAGCTTTCCGCTGCTTGACCTCCGACCACACGAAGTAGCCCAGCCCCAACGGCGCCATCACGCCGAAGGCAAGCCATTGCAACCCATAGGAGAGGTACGGGCCTGAATCGAGCTGGGGGAGATCGATGACGCCGAGTCCACCGGGCTGGTCGTCGGTCAGCTGGAGGTAACCGGCGGCCAGAGGCACGTCGACGGCACGGCCGAGGACCACCGGGTCGATGGAATAGACCTGTGTGGCGCCGGCCTCGGTGCGCGGCTCACGACCCGGACTGGTTCCCTCCGCCGCGCGGATCCGGGCGATCAGCGTGACCTGCTCGGACGGCGGCGAGATGATCGGTGGCAGGGCCGTGCCCTGGACAGGCTTCACGTATCCGCGGTTGACCAGGTAGGTGTCGCCGGAGTCGGCCGCGAACGGGGTGAGTACCTCATAGGCGGGCGACCCTTCGATGGAGCGCAGCCGTACCACCGCCTGCTTGTCCGGCAGGTACCTGCCGGTGACCGAGACACGGCTCCATTCGGCGTCCTCGACCGGACGACCATCTTGATAGAGGTCGCCGATCGGAACGGGCTGAGACGACTCCGCTCGTTTGATGAGGTCGTTCTGATGCTCGGTGCGTGAGTTCTTACCCAGCTGCCACGGGGCCAGCACCCAGAAGCACGCGACGGCGAACGCGATCACCACGATGGCAACCGCGATCCATCCGGGACGCAGGAAGTTTCGCAGGACACGCACATCACCACGGTACCGAGTCCATCCACCAGGTCCGACACGGTGTCGCGTCCGATTCCCGGATCGGCCATGTCCGACGCGGTCGGACCAGCGACTACGCTCAACGCAGTGGGACGGTGCAAAAACTGCGGTCCGCCCGGCGACGGGCCGGCATCACGCCGTCATCATCACCACGAGGGGAGCGTCACCCATGCGCGATCTTGTCTGCCGTAAGTGTGGTCAGCGACTGTCGTTCGAGAACACGTTGTGCCTGAACTGCAAGAGCCCGCTCGGATTCCACATGCCGACGCGCACCATGTATGTGCTCGACGACGAGGCGACCACCGAACTCGACGGACAAAAGCTGGTGCGATGCACCAACTTCGCGCTCATCTCCTGCAACTGGATCATCCCGGAGGTCGAACCCGGCGCGAAAACACCTGCAGGCGAACCAAATCCGTCGACTCTGTGCGAGTCATGCCGGCTCACCCGAACGCGGCCCGCCGACACCGACACCACCGCGATGGAGGCGTTCGGGGTTGCCGAGACCAACAAACGCCGGGTGATCCTCGAACTAGACGAATTGGGGCTTCCCATTCGGGGCCGCGACGTGGACCCCGACACGGGCCTCGCGTTCGATCTGCTGTCCAGCGCCGAGAACCCGGTCATCACCGGACATGCCAGCGGGGTGGTGACCCTTGACCTCGCAGAGGGCGACGATGTGCACCGCGAGCAGTTGCGGGTGTCGATGGACGAGCCCTATCGCACCCTGATCGGACACTTCCGTCACGAGATCGGGCACTACTACCAAATGGTCCTGGTCGGCTCAGGTGAACACCGGGAACGCTTCGAGGAACTGTTCGGAGACCCGGACGAGGACTACCAGGCGGCCCTCGACCGCCACTACGGCGATGGACCCCCGACGGACTGGCGGCGCAACTTCGTCTCCTCCTACGCCACGATGCACCCCGCCGAGGACTGGGCCGAGACGTTTGCGCACTACCTGCACATCCGCGACACCCTCGACACCGCTGCGGCATTCGCGATGGCGCCGGCAGGAGCCACCCTCGACAGCGTGTTGCTCGGCGATGTGGGATTCGACCAGATCATCGACCTGTGGCTCCCACTGACGTGGGCGCTCAACCAGATCAACCGATCGATGGGGCATCAGGATCTGTACCCGTTTGTGCTCCCGCAACAGGTGTTGTCGAAGATGCGCTTCATCCACGGACTGATCGCACCGGCCGTGCTCTGACCGCGGGGGTCCGGGGTCAGTGGCGTTCGCGCACCCAGGCCAGGAGCCCCGGGACGGCGGCCTCGATCTGCTGACGAACGGTGGCGAAACCGTCGTCCGATCCGTAGTACGGGTCGGCGACATCCGGCCCATCGGCGTCGGGGTCGAAGCTGCGCAGCAGCCGTGCTCGTTCGCTGACGCCCTGTTCCTGCAGTGCACGCAGATGCCCGCTGTCCATCGCCAGCAACAAGTCGGCTCCGAGGTGCTCGGGTCCGATCTGGGCTGCGGTGTGGTCGTCGTCGTACCCGGCCGAGGTCAATTCGGTACGGGCCCTGAGGTCGGCGGGATCGCCGACATGCCAGTGGCCCGTACCGCAACTGGTCACCCGGACCTGCTCCGCGAGCCCGGCCTCGTCGAGCGCATGCCGGAAGATGTTCTGCCCCATGGGTGAGCGGCAGATGTTCCCGGTGCAGACGAAGGTGACGTGCAGGCGTTCAGGCATGGAGCAACCCGCGGAGCTGGTCCACCGATTCCACAGCCCACGCCGCGTCGGTGTGTTCGTCGGACACCGCATATCCCCACCGCACGAACACCGCGGGAATGCCGTACTCGGCGGAACCGTGAACGTCATGCGAACGGTCGCCGATCATCACCACCGCGTGATCGGAGACGTCGGTGATCCCCAGGGAGGTCAGTGCGTGCCCGATCACGTCGGATTTGCTGCGCCGTGAGCCGTCGTCGGATGCCCCCGCGATGTACTCGAAGTGCTTGTCGAGTCCGAAGTGCTCGAGGATCCGCCGGGCGGTGGTCTGATTCTTGGAGGTCGCCACCGCGAGCCTGCGGCCGGACGCGGACAGGTCGGCGAGGAGTCCGTCCATACCGTCGAACACCGAGTTCTCCAGCCAGCCGATACTGACGTACCGCTCGCGGTACGCCTTCATCGCGGCATCGACGGTTGGTTCATCGAGGTCGAGCCGCCGAAGGCTGTCGATCATGGGTGGCCCCGCGATCCCGGCCACCACCGACTCATCGGGTTGCGGTGCGCCCACGGTGTCGAGGGCATGGCGGAAACTCTTCTCGATGCCTGCGAACGAATCGGTGATGGTGCCGTCGAGGTCGAACAGGAGCACCGTCGACGCGGCGGCCGGGTCGGGCAGATCAGCGGGGTCGGGGAGGCTGGTGTCGATGCGCGAACTCACCAGTCCATCCTGCCCGTAGGCTCGACAACTGTGAAATCGCCGAGCGCACCGACCGGGAGAGAACACCGAATTCCTGCGGGGCAGCCGCTCACGGACCTTGCTCGTCACGGCGACCGCGACGTCGAGCCCGGACTCGTCGACTTCGCGGTCAACGTGCGTGGCACCACCCCCGACTTCCTGCTGCAAGCGCTGAACGCCCGCATCGGTGACCTCGCCCGCTATCCCGGGGCCGACGATGAGCGACGGGCCGTGGAGGCCATCGCCAGGCATCACCGCCGCGACCCGTCCGAGGTGTTGTTGCTGGCCGGGGCCGCCGAGGGTTTCGCGCTGCTGCCGCAGTTGCAGCCCCGGCTGGCGGCTCTTCTGCAACCCTCGTTCACCGAACCCGAGCGCGCCTTGCGCGCAGCGGACGTCGCGATCGAGCAGGTGGTGCTCCCGCCGCCGTGGGACCTCGACCCCGATCTCGTGCCCGAGTCCGCCGACCTGGTGGTGCTGGGCAACCCCACCAATCCCACGTCCGTGCTCCACCCCCGCGCCGCGATCGACGCCCTGCGACGTCCCGGTCGCGTCGTCGTGGTGGATGAGGCGTTCGCCGACATCGTGCCCGGGGAGCCGGAGAGCCTCGCGGGTGATCGTCTCGACGGTGTGCTGGTTCTGCGGAGCATCACGAAGACATTTGCACTCGCCGGGCTGCGTGCCGGCTACCTCCTGGGCGACCCCCTGTTGCTGCGCCGGCTGGCCCGGGCCCGACCGCACTGGCCACTGGGGACGCTGCAGCTGGTCGCGCTCGAGGTGTGTGCGGGCCCCGAGGGTGCTGCGTACGCGGCGGCGCAGGCTGCGGAGGTACAGGCGCATCGCGCCTCGATGATCGCGGCACTGCGGGGAGTAGGTGTCGAGGTGTTGGGACGGCCTTCGGCGTCGTTTGTCACGATCGCCGTCCCGAACGGCACTGCGTTCAAAGAACGGCTGCGCGATCATGGGTATGCGGTGCGCAGCTGCGCCAACTTCGTCGGGATGGGGCCGGACATGCTCCGGCTCGCGGTCCGCGACGAGAGCACTGTCTCCGGGTTGATCGATGCGATCGGAAAGGTGGGCTGATGACCGCCCTTGCAGACGTGATCGAAGTACTCGAACGGGCATACCCGGTACGGCTCGCCGAGGACTGGGACTCGGTGGGTCTGGTGTGTGGTGACCCTGCCGAGACGGTGGGTTCGGTGCTGTGCTGCGTGGACGTGACCGAGGCGGTGGTCGATCTCGCCGTGGCCGGAGGGGTCGACCTCATCGTGGCACACCACCCCCTGCTCCTCCGTGGCGTCGACACGGTGGGCGCCCATACCCCCAAGGGCCGGCTCATCCACCGGCTGATCCGGAACGGGTGCGCGCTGTACACCGCGCACACCAATGCGGACTCGGCATCCCCGGGAGTGTCGGATGCGTTGGCCGGCGCGCTCGGACTGACCGACCTGCGGCCGCTCGACCCGAAACCTGCTGCGGCCATGGACAAGTGGTCGGTGTTCGTTCCCGCCGCCGAGGCCGCCTCCGTACGGGAAGCGATGTTCGCTGCGGGAGCCGGCGAGATCGGGGAGTACAGCCACTGCTGCTGGAGTACGTCCGGAACCGGACAATTCCTTCCCAGCGCAGATGCGGACCCGGCGGTCGGTGCGCGCGGTGAGCTGACCCAGGTTGCCGAAGACCGTGTCGAGATGGTTGCACGCAGAACGGTGCGCGCAGCCGTTCTCGGCGCGCTGCGAGCAGCCCATCCCTACGAGGAACCGGCCTTCGATCTCATCGAGCCGGCCGCAGGGATCGGTGGGGAGGGACTCGGCCGGGTTGGTGAGCTCGCCGGACCGCTGACGCTGGGCGCGTTCACCAAGCTCGTCGCCGACGCCCTGCCCGTGTCGACGTCAGGGGTACGCGCCGCCGGTGATCCCGAACAGGCGGTCCGGACCGTTGCGGTCTGCGGTGGAGCGGGCGACTCGCTGCTCAGGGCCGCGCGGGCCGCCGGAGCGGACGTCTACGTGACGGGGGATCTACGCCATCACCCGGTCGACGAACATCTGCGCGGGGGTGGTCCGGCGCTCATCGACGCCGGCCACTGGAGCACCGAATTTCCTTGGTGCGAGCAGGTTGTCGATCTCCTGGGTGCCGAGCTGCCGGGGCTCTCGGCCGCCGTGTTCGCCAACCCGACCGATCCGTGGACCGTCCATCGAGGGGGTCACGGCGGATGAGGGCGGCGGGAGCTGAACCGAGTAGGTCGTCGCAGACCGCGTACGGTTGCACATCCATGCATAAAACGAAAGGGCACTGGTGAAAGCAGACCCGGCCAGCCAACGACTCATGTTGGACATCGCAGACATCGATGCCGAATTGCACCGCATCGCGCATCGGCGGGCAGTCCTTCCAGAGAACGCCGAGTTGAGCAGGCTTGCCGAACAGCTGCAGACCCAGCGCGACGAGGCGATCCGCGCCCAGATCGCCGCCGAAGACCTGCTGCGTGAATCGCGTCGGCTCGACAACGAGATCAACTCGATGTCGATGCGCGAGGCCAAGGACAACCAGCAGTTGGCGGCAGGCAATCTGCCTGCCAAGGCACTGACCGAACTCGAGCACGAGGTCGCCGGTTTGATCCGTCGCCGGTCCAATCTCGAGGACGAGATGCTCGAGGTGATGGAGCAGCAGGAAGCGGTCAGCGCGGACGAGCAGCGCGCCTCGGCGATGACGGCCCACACCCAACGGCTGATCGACGACGCCACGGCTCGCCGCGAGGTCGCGTTGGCCGAGATCGCGGAGGCAGAGGCGGCGGCGCAGACCAAGCGTGACGCGCTGCTCGAACACGCCGACGCCGCCCTCATGGCGATCTACGACCGGCAGACGAAGGCGGGACGGGTCGGAGCCGGATTGCTCCGGGCCGGCCGTTGCGGCGGATGCCGCATGGAGTTCGACCGCGGTCTGCTCGGCCGCATCGCCGCCACCCCGGCCGACGAGGTCGTCCGATGCGACGAGTGTGGCGCAATCCTGGTACGCACCAACGAATCCGGTCTGACCCGGCAATGACCGCGGCGCCTGTGCGCTCGACGACATCGCACGCGACGACGGTGCACCGACGGCACGAAGGGTGAGGGACCGGTGAAGGTGATAGCGGAGGCAGACGGGGGCTCACGCGGCAACCCCGGTCCTGCCGGTTACGGGGCGGTCGTCTTCGACGCCGACCACTCTGCGGTTCTCACGGAACGCAAAGAGGCGCTCGGGGTGACCACCAACAACGTGGCCGAATACCGGGGCCTCATCGCGGCGCTCACAGCTGCTGCCGAGCTCGGGGCCGCTGAGGTCACGATGCGGATGGATTCGAAACTCGTTGTCGAGCAGATGGCGGGCCGCTGGAAGATCAAGCATCCGGACATGATCCCGCTGGCTCGCGAGGCCAAGGGCCTGACCGAACGGTTCGACAACGTCGAGTTCGTCTGGATACCGCGCAACCAGAACGGGCACGCAGATCGACTGGCGAACGAAGCGATGGACGCCGCTGCAGGTGTGACTCCTGCCTCGTCGGCCGAATCCGACACCGGCACAACGGTAAAAGCGCCGGCGATGTCGCCGGGGTGGACGGGCGCGCGCGGCGCTCCCACACGTCTGTTGCTGCTACGGCACGGGCAGACAGCGCTGTCGGTTGAGCGTCGCTACTCAGGCAGGGGTAACCCCGAACTGACCGAATTGGGCCGCGAACAAGCAGCGCTGGCGGCCAAGCGGCTGGCCTCACGGACCCCCTCGGACGTCAGTGCTGTGATCAGCTCTCCGTTGGGCCGGGCCAGGGAGACCGCCGAATCCGCGGCTACCGCATTGGGTTTGCCGGTCACGGTGCACAACGGTCTGATCGAGACCGACTTCGGGGAGTGGGAGGGCCTGACGTTCCGAGAGGCCGCAGAGCGCGATCCCGAGCTCTTCAAGACCTGGCTCGGTGACACCAGCGTCGCCCCGCCCGGGGGCGAGAGTTTCGACACCGTCACCGAACGAGTGCTGCAGGCACGGTCAGAGATCGTCGCAGGCAACGAGTCGTCGACTGTTCTGGTGGTATCCCATGTGACACCCATCAAGGTGTTGCTGCGTTCAGCGCTCGATGTGGGTCCGTCGATTCTCTATCGACTGCACCTGGATCTGGCGTCGCTGAGCCTCGCCGAGTTCTATCCCGACGGCGGTGCGTCGGTGCGACTGGTGAACGACACCAACCACCTCGGCGAGATCTGACTCAACTGGCCTTGCGGCGACGTTGTTTCTCCGCCGGCATCCGGTCGGCCTGGTCGAATCCGGGACGGTTGCTGCCCACGAAGGCGAAGAGCCACGAGGCGATGGCCGCGAACCGGTTACGGAACCCCACCAGGTAGAACAGGTGCACTGCCAGCCACGTCAGCCAGGCGATGAAGCCGCCGAACCGGATTCGCTCGTTGATGGCCACCACCGCGCTGAAGCGGTTGATCACCGACATGCTGCCCTTGTCGAAGTACTGGAACGGGGTGCCCGGCTGCTTCTTCCGGCTGATGATGTCCGCAGCGTGGCGCGCCTCCTGCATGGCCACCGGGCTCTGACCGGGGTAGCCGTTCAACGACGTCATGTCGCCGATGGCGAACACGTTCGCGTAGCCACCGACCGTCAGGTCGGGGTTGATCAACAGCCTGCCGGCGCGGTCGGTCGCGCTTCCGGTGACCTCGGCGAGTACGCCCGCAAAGGCGCTTGCCTGCACTCCGGCCGACCACACGATGGTGTCGGCTGCGATGCGACGCGTTGCCGCCCCGTCGCCGATCTTGACGGTGACGCCTTCTGAATCCATTTCGGTGACAAAGGCGTTCAGTACCACCTCGACACCGCCACGTTCCAGGGCCTTCTGCGCATAGGCGGACAGCGAACCCCCGTACACGGGGAGCGCGGCCCCCGCGCCCTCGACGAGGTAGACCGAGACGTCATCGAGTTTGTAATACCGCGTGGCCAATTCGCGAATCTGGCCGGCCACCTCCACGCCGGTGGGGCCGGCGCCCACCACCACGAAGCTGAGCAACCGGCGACGCAGGTCCGGATCGTCCGTGCGCGCGGCCTCGTCGAAGCAGCGTCGGATCTGTGCGCGAAGTCGGGTCGCGTCGTCGATCGTCTTGAGCGCAAAGGAATATCGTGCGAACTCGTCACGACCGAAGTACGACTGGGTGGCACCTGTGGCCGCGATCAGGTAGCGGAACCGGACGGTCTGGGCTGCGCCCTCGCCGCGGAATGTGAGGAGCCCGGCATCGGGATCCACCGCGGTCACCGTTCCCAGCCGCACCTCGATGTTCTTGTGGCGACGGAGGATGCCGGCCACGTCCGGGGCGATCTCCTCGCTGTTCAGGACGCCGGTGGCAACCTGGTAGAGCAACGGCTGGAACAGGTGCTCGGGAGTGCTCGAGACGAGGACCACCCGCAGACCCGACTTGGCGAGCCGCTGCGCTGCGGTGAGCCCACCGAAACCCGATCCGACGATGGCGACGTCGGCGTCGAGTTGCTGATTCGTGCTGGTCGTTGCGAAAGGTGCGTCCATGATCCTTTTATCTCCTGAGTGCGACATCTGCCAAGTACAGCGTCGACTCATCAAGGAGTAATCCCTCTTCAGCCCCTTATCAAACGAATTCTAAAGATAGGACTTATCGCGATTCGGCATATATGCTGCTCACATGGAGCTTCGCCAGTTGACGTATTTCGTGGCTGTCGCCGAGGAGCTGAGCTTCAGCCGGGCGGCGCAGCGCTGCTTCATCTCGCAGTCGGCGATCAGTCATCAGGTTGCCCGGCTCGAACACGAGCTGGGGTCCAAGTTGATCGAACGGTCCACCCGGGCCGTGCGGCTGACCGAGCTGGGCGCGCAGGTGCTTCCGCTCGCCAGGCAGATGCTGGGCATCGAATCGATGATCACGGCCGCGGCACGGGCACCCGGTGGCCGGGTACGGATGGCGGCGAACATGTCATTTGCTCAGCAGTCGCTGGCCGCGATAGCGCAACTGCGAACCGAGCATCTCGATGTCGAGATCGAGTTCATCATCAAGAGTTTCGATCAGCGCATCGAGGCCGTACTCGGTGGTGACGTCGACCTCGCGTTGATCCGAGGTGATATCGAACGCCCGGGCCTGGCCGTGCAGCGACTGTGGGTGGATGATCTGGTGGTGGCGATGTCGGATCGGCATCCGCTCGCGGGCACCGGCGACGTCCCGTTGGCCGAACTGGGTGCCTATCCGCTGTTGTTGCCGCCTGCGCGCGATCAGGTGTTGTTGCACAACGTGATCCGGGATGCATTCGACCGGCATGGACTGGATCGCCCTCGTCAGGCGCCGCCGTTGCCGGTGGATCACACGGCCACCATGGAACTGCTGAATCATCCCGACGAATGGACGGTGCTGTACGAACGGATGCCGTTGGCGGGTATCGCCTTCACGCGGGATCGCGAACGCGCGCTGAGGGTTCCGGTGTCTGCTGTTGTTCGTTCGCCCGGTGCGCATTCGGAGATCGTGGATGATCTGATCGCGACGCTGCAGGCCGTACACAGGCGGACCGGAGACGAAGCGTAGCGGAGCTCGACCCAAGAGACCGGAGACGAAGCGTAGCGGAGCTCGACCATCGGGAGCTGGAGACGAAGCGTAGCGGAGCTCGACCAGTGCCTCAGGTCACCAGCCAGAGCGCCACCACGGAGGCGACGAGGGCGGCGGGAACGGTGAGCAGGCCGACTGCGGTGAATTCCTTGACCGTCACGGTTTGACCGCCGACGCGGACGAGTTTGAGCCACAACATGTTCGCCAACGATCCGAGATAGGTGAGCGTCGGGCCGATGTTGACGCCGAGCAACATGGCGAGCACCAGGGGAGTCGGGCATCCGGCACCGAGCGCGGCGAGCATCAGCAGGGTTGCGGGAATGTTGTTGATCACGTTGGCGATCACCGCCGACACGACTGCGACGAGCAGCAGGTCGAGCAGGCCAGTTCCGTCGGGGAGGAATTCGGCGAGCCGGGAGCCCAGCGCGCCGTCGGCGATCCCGACGACGAGCACACCGAGCGCGAACACGAAGGCGAGGAATCCTGCGTTTGCCGACCGCGCGATCTCGACCACGGAGGTGCTGCGTGAGCGAATTGCCAACGCTGCCATCACCGTGGCACCGAGGACGGCAAACCACACCGGTTCGATACCGATCACCGAACTGAGCCCGAACAGCAACAGTGTGGCGGCGAGTACGGCCAAGGCTGCCGTGGGGGCGGGGCCGGGTTCCTCGGTGTGTTCTGGACGCGGGAGGGTCTTCAGGTCGTCACGGAAGTACCAGCAGAACAGTATGTACTCGACTGTCACGATCACCAGCCACGGCAGCGCCATCAACAAGGTGAACTCGACGAAACCCAGGCCTGTCGCGGCAAATGCCAGCAGATTGGTCAGGTTCGATACGGGCATCAGCGTCGATGCCGAGTTCGCCAGGGTGAGAGAGGCGTAGCTGTACGGACGCGCGGCCACCCGTAGCGTCCGGGTCATCGACAGGAGGACGGGCGTCAGCAACAGCACGGTTGCGTCGAGGCTCAGGGCGGCAGTGGTGAGGGCGCCGGCCACGAAGACGAAACCGAGGAGCCGGTACTTCGGCGCCGGCGTGCCTGCGGCTGGAACCGATCGGCGCGCGATGGTCCTGGCGAGCCAGGTGAAGATCCCCAGTGCGGCACACGCGTGCGACAACACGAGCAGGGCCGCCAAGAACAGGACGGTCGGTGACAGGGTTCGGATCTCGGCCCAGGCCCGATCAGGGGCCACCGCGCCGATCGCGATCGCGAGTCCTGCTGCCGGAACTGCGGCTGCGGCCTCGGGAAGCCCTTTCGGCCGCCAGACAGCAATCCCCAGTGTCGCGACCAACAGCACCAGAGCCGCAACATCCACGCGCTGATTGTTCCCTGCGTCCGGTCGGGTGGACCAATCGGACAGGAGGGAACGTACAGTGATGGAGCGAACGAGTCGGCCGGGCGGCCGCGATCGCGGGAACAGTTGCCTCAGCGACCTGCCCGCGGTCGAGGAAAGTCCGGACTCCACAGAGCAGGGTGGTTGCCAACAGCAACCCGAGGTGACTCGCGGGACAGTGCCACAGAAAACAGACCGCCGGCGAAAGCCGGTGAGGGTGAAACGGTGCGGTAAGAGCGCACCAGCATCACGGGTGACCGTGATGGCTCGGTAAACCCCACCCGGAGCAAGGTCGAAGGTCGCATCAGGTAACTGGTGCGGCTGCGCAGGTGTTCGAGGGCGGCTCGCCCGAGCCTGCGGGTGGACCGCTCGAGGTACCCGGCGACGGTGTACCCAGATGGATGGCCGCCACCGGCGACCGCAAGGTCGCCGGTACAGGATCCGGCTTACAGGCCGGCTCGTTCGCCCACATCCGAATGTTTGGCCCGACAGAGCCGTTGCCGGGGGAGCCCGCCGTTAGTCTTGGGCGGTGCAACGCAGACTCCGCGCAGCGGACATAGACTTCGGCGCCATCCGGACCGACCTGGGGTTGTCCGAGGACTTCGGCGCCGCCGCACAGGAACAGGCGCAGAACGCAACCGATCGGCTCGCCGATTCCCGCACCGATCGCACCGACCTCCCACTGGTCACCATCGACCCGCCCGGTTCGGTTGATCTGGATCAGGCAGTCCACATCATTTCCGACGGTGACGGCTTCGTGGTGCACTACGCGATCGCAGACGTCGCCGCGCTCGTCCCTCCCGAGGGGCCGTTGGACCAGGAGACGCGCCGGCGAGGGCAGACCGTCTACTTCCCCGACGGGAACGTGCCGTTGCATCCTCGGCCGCTCTCGGAGAACATCGGGTCGTTGCTGCCCGATCAGACGCGGCCCGCGGTGCTGTGGCGGATCAAGGTGAACTCCGCGGGGGAGCCGACGTCGGTGGACGTGCACCGGGCGTCAGTGCGTTCGGTGGCTCGTCTGGATTACGCAACGGTGCAGCGCGACGCGGACACAGGTCGCCTGCACCCCTCGATCGCGGCGCTGCCCGCCTTCGGCGAACGTCGCAGCAGACTGTCGATCAGCCGCGGCGCCATCGAATTGGGGTTGCCCGAACAAGAGGTCGTCCGCGGGCCCGGGGGCGACTGGCAGCTGGTGGTGCAACCCCGCACCCGCGCCGACATGTGGAACTCGCAGGTGTCGCTGCTCACCGGGATGTGCGCCGGCCAGATGATGCTCGAGGCCAAGACCGGGCTTTTGCGGACCCTGCCCGATGCCCGTCCGGAAGACGTGGACAAACTGCGTGCATCCGCCTCGGCTCTGGATGTGCCTTGGGCACAAGGTGTTTCGGCGGGCGCCTTCTTGGCCGGGCTCGATTCGGCCGCTCCGAGCACCCTGGCGTTGATGTCGGATGCGACCACTCTTCTGCGTGGCAGTGACTATCTGGCGATGTTGGGGGAGATCCCGCCGGACACGGTCACCGGCCACGGCGGTATCGCCGGTGTGTACGCGCATGTGACGGCACCGCTGCGCCGGCTTGCCGATCGTTTCGCGACCGAGGTGTGCCTGGCGCTCGCGTCGGGGGAGTCGATTCCTCCATGGGTTCGCACGGCGCTGCCGACTCTTCCCGATGTGATGCGTAGTTCGAGTTCGGTCGCCGGCAAGGCCGACCGGGCCGGCCTCGATCTCGCCGAGGCGATGCTGTTGTCGAGCCGGGTGGGCGAGAGTTTCACTGCCACAGTCCTGCACGGGAAGCGGGGTAACCGTCACGCCCAGGTCTTCATCTCTGACCCAGCGGTGTTCGGCAGCTGTCTCGGCGACCCACCGGAAGGCACTCGGATCCAGGTGAGGCTGACCGAGGCCGACCCTCACGAACCGACGGTGGTCTTCACCGCCGTGCCGTGATGGTCGGCCACGCGATCACCGAGCCGAGCGGATCTTGTCGTACTCGGCGAGCGCAGCCTTGGCCGCGGACTCCTCACGTGCGTCGAGGCGTCCGTAGACAAAGGCGTCAGCCGGGGTCACGGCCGATGCGGATGCCAGCGATGCGAGGTGCTCGCGACTGACTTCTGCATCGTGGAAATCGCCCAGCACGCTCTGTTCACCCTTGGCGACCTTTGCGACCTTACGGTGTTTGTTGCTCTGCAGCTGCTCACCGGACTCGGCGCTGTACCGCAACTGCTTTGCGCGTTTGCGGATGGTGTGGAGTTGCTCCACCCATTCAGGTGTGCCGTCGGTGAGTTCCTCGAGTTTGCGCTGAGCCTTCTCGACACGCTTGGCGCTGCGTTTGACCGCGTGGTCGAGCGCGTCGGCGGCGGTGAGTTCTGCATCCTCGCCGGCTTCGGGCTCGGCGATGGTGCGGTCGAGCTCTTCGAGCAGCTCGAAATACCGCTTCGAGCGCAGGAAGTCGATGGCCAGTTCGAGTGCGATGCGGTGCGTTTCGCGTTGGTCGTCGATCAGTGCGGTGACGATCGACTCCGATGCCTTTTCGTTCTCGAGGAGATGTTCGTTGCGTTCGAGTTGTACCTCGGCGTCCCGGGCTTCGCCGAGAACTGCTGCGAGATGTTTCAGCTCGCCGCCCAGATGCTCGGCCGTGTCAGCGGACAGCACATGCGGGAACGACTGCAGCACGCTACGCGCTCGTCTGGTCGCCACCCGCATCTGATGAACAGAATCGGGCGCATTCTCGCGGACGAGGGGATCTTGAGCGATCAGGTGGTCGCGGTGCTCGGCCAGCTCGGAGATGACGAGCTCGAGAGCGCTGGGTTTCTTCCCGATGGAGTGGGCCCTGCCCGTGGGGGTCGGCCCGATCGTCCTGGCCAACTTCGATGCACTGGACGCGGTGCGGGCTCCATTGGCGCGCAACAACTTATCGGCCTTCTTGAGCAGCTTCTCGTTCCCGTGAACCAGTTCGAGTTCCCACTCGTTCCAGCTCTGGGCGTGTCCGCCGGGGAGCAGTGACTGGGCGGTCACGTTGTCGTCGCACAGGACGGCCAGCACGTTGTCGTCCTCGTCGCGCAGTTCGGTGATGTGCCGGACGGTGGCGATCGTCGCGATGGGGATCAGGCGCCGACCTCGGACGTGTACATCGACCTGGTCGGCCAGGGCGTGGGGCACCACGGCCGCGAAATGGTCCGTCTGCGTTTCGGTGCTGGCGTCGGTCACCGAGTCCAGCGGGGCGTGTAGCTCGCGGCGGCCATTGCTGTTCGCGGGGGCGGGACGTTTGAGATGCCAGCCCTCGTCGTGTCCTCCGGCCCGTCTGCGCAAGGTGATCTTGTTGCTGGCCAGATCGAGAGCTTCGGTGTCGTAATAGGTTGCGTCCAAATGTTCGACCACCGGTCCGGACACCGAATGCACCACGTCGAGAGTGGTCAGATCGGGTACGGACGCTCCGGCATTCAAGTCGTACTTGAGTTCGACTTCCAGAACCTCGTCGGCGCTCACCGGGTTCTTCCTTTCTGTTGGTCGAGACCGGCAAAGCGGTCGGTTGCTTCGATCAGTTGGTGGCGGATACCCGTTTCGAACGACGCATGCCCGGCATCGTCCACCATATGCAACTCGGCCGCCGGCCATGCACGGTGAAGGTCCCAGGCGCTTCGTGCCGGGCACACCACGTCGTATCGACCCTGGACGATCACACCCGGGATGTGTGCGATCCGATGTGCGTCGCGCAGCAGTTGCCCCTCGTCGAGGAAACCCCGGTGCGTGAAGTAGTGGTTCTCGATGCCGGCGAAGGCGAGTGCATAGCGTTCGGAGTCGCCGTCCTCGTCTGCGTTGGCGCGCTGAGGAAGTAGGTAGCTGGTCGACTTCTCCCACGTCGTCCACGCCACTGCGGCCTGCACCGCCGCAGCGCGATCGTCGCCTGTCAACAGCCGGTGGTAGGCCTCGACGAGGTCGCCGTCGCGGTCCGACTCTGGAATCGGTTCGAGGTACGACTCCCACAGATCCGGGTAGATGTTGGCGGCGCCGCCGTTGTAGTACCAGTCGATCTCGCTGCGGCGCAGCAGGAAGATCCCACGGAGGACAAGCTCTGTGACCCGCTCGGGATGCCGCTGTGCGTAGGCGAGTCCCAACGTCGACCCCCAGGAACCGCCGAACACCTGCCACCGGTCGATCGCCAACTCCGTGCGCAACTTCTCCATGTCGGCGATCAGGTGGCCGGTGGTGTTGACGGACAAGTCGGCGCCGTCGGCGATGTGGGGCCGGGACTGCCCACATCCCCGTTGGTCGAACAAGACGATCCGATAGGCGTCGGGGTGGAAGAATTGTCGCTGATTCGGTGACGTACCGCCGCCCGGACCGCCGTGGACGAACACCACGGGTTTGCCGCCCGGGTTGCCGCTCTGCTCCCAGTAGATCTGTTGCCCGTCACCGACATCAAGATGTCCGGAGGCGTACGGCTCGATGGCCGGATAGAAATCGCGCATCCGACCACTATGCCGGTCCGCCCGCGGACGGGCCCGCATTTGCGGCCGACCGAGCTGAAACCCCTAGTAGCTGTGCTCGGGTCCGGGGAACTGTCCGCGACGCACCTCGTCCGCGTACTGCTCTGCGGCACGGCGCAATTCGCCGCCGACGTCGGCGTAGCGCTTGACGAACCGGGCGGTCTTGCCGTGCGTGAAGCCGGCCATGTCCTGCCACACGAGTACCTGTGCGTCGGTTTCGTTACCGGCCCCGATGCCCACGGTGGGGATGGTGAGTTTGCGGCTGATCTGTCCGGCGAGGTCGGCAGGGACCATCTCCATCACCACAGCAAATGCGCCGGCCTCCTGGACGGCGATGGCGTCGGCGATCAGTTGGTCGCCGGCATCGCCACGGCCCTGAACGCGGAAACCGCCGAGGCCGTTGACGCTCTGGGGAGTGAACCCGATGTGTGCCATCACCGGGATGCCTGCCGCGGTCAGGGTGGCGATCTGGTCGGCGACGCGTTCGCCGCCCTCGAGTTTGACGGCATGGGCGCCGCCCTCTTTGAAGAATCGGATCGAGGACTCCAGGGCCTGCTGCGGTCCGGCCTCGTAGCTGCCGAAGGGGAGATCGGCGACCACCAGTGCGTGCGGCGCACCCTTCACGACCCCGCGGACCAGGGGGACCAGTTCGTCGATGCTGACCGGGATGGTGGTGTCGTAGCCGTAGACGACGTTTGCCGCGGAATCACCGACGAGGAGAACCGGGATCTGGGCATCGTCGAAGATCCGGGCACTGGAGTAGTCGTATGCGGTGAGCATCGACCACTTCTCGCCTTCAGACTTCATCTGGCCCAGGTGATGCACGCGGGTGATGCGGCGGCGGGGGGAGGAAGTGGCTGCCTCGCCAGAAATTGGTGCGGAGGGAGCAGCGCCATAAACCGAATTTTCGGACATCGTTGTCTCTTTCGTGCCTCGAGTCCCGCATCCGCGGGTACCCGGGTGGGTGGATGACCCCACCAGTGTGGCACTCCGCGGCGCGAGGAGAAATGGTGTCGGCAGTGGAACTTGTCACACGGACGTGATCTCGGCGGAACCTCACCGACTTCGCAGCGGGCCTGTGCGGCGTCGTTCGCGTGGCACGATGATGACGGTGAGCATGGATGAGAGGCCGACCCGGCTCGTGGATCATGGGCCGACCCGGCCGCGACGAGTCGTCGGCGTGGTCACGATCCTGATGGCGCTGTTGCTGACGGCCGCATGCACCGAAGGTGTGTCGGGCACACCGACCACCGCAACGTTCAGCACCGGTGTGGCCCCGACTCCGGACCTCGACCGGTTCTACGGACAAGAGGTCCGCTGGGGTCCGTGCACCGACTTCGCCGACCAGGAGCTGAACGGCTACCCGGCCGACCGCAGCGACTGCGCGACCGTGTCGGTCCCGGTGGACTACGCCGACCCCGAGGGGCAGGTGGCACAGATCGCGATGTTCCGGCTGCGGGCGTCCGGCGACAAGATCGGCTCGCTGCTACTGAACCCGGGCGGACCGGGAGCCTCCGCGGTCGAGTTCATCGCGGCGCAGGCCGACTTCCTCGGCGGTCTCGACGTCTCAGAACGTTTTGACCTGATCGGGTTCGACCCGCGGGGCATCGGCAAGTCGACGCCGGAGATCCGTTGCCTGACCGACGAGGAACGCGACGCGGAACGGGCCGAGACCCTCGTCGACATGACGCCCGGTGGCATCGCCGCGATCGAGGACCGTGCGCGGTCGTTCGCCCAGAAGTGCGCCGAACGCCTGGGTACGGAGTACCTCGCGCATGTCGGTACCGACGACGTGGTCAAGGACATGGACGTCCTCCGTGCGGTACTCGGGGACGAGCAGTTGAACTATCTGGGCTATTCCTATGGCACCCGCATCGGCGCGACGTACGCCGAGCAGTTCCCGACCAAGGTCCGGGCCATGGTCAACGACGGAGCAGTGGATCCGTCGGCCGACCCGGTCGAGGATGCGCTCGCGCAGCGAGAAGGTTTCCAATCGGCGTTTGATGCGTTCTCTGCCGACTGCGCCCGGTACTCCGACTGTGCTCTCGGTCCGGACCCGTCGAAGGCCACGACACGGTTCCAGCAGTTGACCCGGCCGCTGATCGACGCGCCGGTCGCGACGACGCAAGACCGTCGACTCACCTACGGCGACGCGATGACCGGGGTGAGCCAGGCGTTGTATTCGGACACGCTCTGGGAACCGCTGCGAGAGGGCTTGGCGCAGCTGACCGAGGGCACCGGGAGTACGTTGCTGCGGCTGGCCGACCTGTACGAGGGCCGCGACTCCACGGGCGCGTACACCAACACCTTGGACACCTTCACGGTGGTGCGTTGCGTGGACGACCCACCACTGACCGATCAGGCCCAGATCGATCGTCTTGATGTCGAATCCCGCAGGGTGGCGCCGTTCGCCGACGACGGTCGCGGAACCGGCCGGGGCGCCCGTGATGCCTGCGCGTTCTGGCCGGTGCCACCGACGAGCACGCCCCATGAACTCGATGTCCCCGACCTGCCCACCACGGTCGTCGTATCCACCACCAACGACCCGGCGACTCCCTACCAGGCTGGTGTGGAGCTCGCGCGGCAGTTACGCGCCCGGCTGATCACGTTCGAAGGCGATCAGCACACGGCATCCTTGCAGGGCGATGACTGTGTGGATGACGCGATCACCGCTTACTTCGTAGATCTCACACTTCCGGAAGAAGACCTCAAATGTTGAGATTCCAGGGTGAAATCCGCTGGATATTCTGGTTGATGCGCGCTTGTAACATCGATTTAACACCGCGCTCCTAGGCTCCGATGTCATGGATCGCCAAAAAGAATTCGTGCTCCGGACCCTTGAAGAGCGCGACATTCGTTTTGTTCGCCTCTGGTTCACCGACGTTCTCGGATATCTGAAGTCGGTCGCGATCGCGCCTGCCGAGCTCGAAGGCGCTTTCGCCGAGGGTATCGGGTTCGACGGCTCGGCCATCGAGGGCTTTTCACGGGTGTCCGAGGCCGACACGATCGCGAAGCCCGATCCGTCCACGTTCCAGATCCTGCCCTGGACCACCAGCACCGGGCGGCACCACTCCGCGCGCATGTTCTGCGACATCGTGATGCCCGATGGTGAACCGTCCTGGGCAGATTCGCGCCACGTCCTCCGTCGGCAGCTGAACAAGGCCGCCGATCAAGGATTCAGCTGCTACGTGCACCCCGAGATCGAGTTCTTCCTGCTCAAGAACCCGCCCAGTGTCGACGGGTCGATCCCGATCCCCGCCGACAGCGGTGGCTATTTTGATCAGGCAGTACATGATTCGGCGCCCAACTTCAGGCGCCATGCCATCGAAGCCCTCGAGTCGATGGGCATCTCGGTGGAGTTCTCGCATCATGAGGGGGCACCCGGACAGCAAGAGATCGACCTGCGGTACGCCGACGCCCTGTCCATGGCCGACAACGTGATGACGTTCCGCTACGTCGTCAAAGAGGTCGCGATCGGTGAGAACGTCTGGGCGACGTTCATGCCCAAGCCGTTCAGCGAGTACGCCGGCTCGGCGATGCACACCCACATGAGCCTGTTCGAGGGCGACACCAACGCCTTCCACAATCCCGACGACCCGATGCAGCTGTCGGACACCGGAAAACAGTTCATCGCCGGCATCCTGCACCACGCCGACGAGATCAGTGCCATCACGAACCAGTGGGTGAACAGCTACAAGCGCCTGATTCACGGTGGCGAGGCCCCGACTGCCGCCAGCTGGGGCGCGGCCAACCGCTCGGCGCTCATTCGCCTGCCGCTGTACACGCCCAACAAGGCCTCCTCACGTCGGATCGAGGTCCGCAGCCCCGACTCCGCATGCAATCCGTACCTCACCTTCGCCGTATTGCTGGCTGCAGGGCTCAAGGGAATCAAGGAAGGCTACGAGCTCCCGGAACACGCCGAAGACGACGTGTTCGCGCTGACCCCGGCAGAGCGACGCGCCATGGGCTATCGCGAGTTGCCCGGCAGTCTGGCCGAGGCTCTCACGAAGATGGAGAAGTCCGAATTGGTCGCCGAGGCCGTCGGCGAACACGTCTTCGAGTACTTCCTGCGCAACAAGTGGGCGGAGTGGACCGAGTACCGCAGCCACGTCACGCCGTTCGAACTGAAGAACTACCTGGCCCTGTAACTCTCCGGCGGCGCCGGCCCGTGTGGGCTGATGGTGCCGCCGACAGCTCGACCAGTACCGTTGTGTGTTGTGAACCCACCTGCCTCGCGATCTCGAGTGCCCAGTGTCGGCCGACTCGGACTGCTGGAAGCAACAGCGGCTGCGGATCTGGCGACGCTCGGCTGGGATGCAGAAGAGAGCGTCGATCTCTTGTGGGCGCTCTCGCGCGCACCGAGTGCGGACATCGCGCTCCGAGCGCTCGTCCGGCTGCACGCGGCCGTCGGCCCGGAATGGGCGGACATCGACGGGCTCTTACGCACCGACCGCGGTTTCCGGGGACGTCTCTTCGCCGTACTCGGGTCGTCGACCGCGCTGGGAGACCACCTCGTCGCCGAGAACCATGCCTGGCGATTGCTGACCCGCAAGGACCTGCCTGAACCGGCAGAAGTTCTGCAGTCGATGCTCGATGCCGTTGGCGCACAACCCGAGTCGGGACACGAAGACAATGGGAACCTGCTGTTCCGGGCACGCGAGACAGGCCCGAAAGCGGTGGTTGCGCTACGGCTCGCCTATCGGGACCTGCTGCTGCAGGTGGCCGCCCGCGACCTCGCGCCCACCGTGGAGGACGAACCGGTCCTGTGGTTCAGTGATGTGAGCAACTTTCTGGCCGACCTCGCCGACGCGGCTCTCACGGCGGCCTTGGCGGTCGCCATTGCCGAGGTCTGCGGTGACGATTCGCTGACCTGTCGCATCGGTGTGATCGCCATGGGCAAATGCGGTGCGCGCGAACTGAATTACGTCAGCGATGTCGATGTCATCTTCGTCAGTGAGCCCGCCGATGCGCAGACCAGCCGTATCGCCGGCGAGATGATGCGCGTGGGATCGCTTGCCTTCTTCGAGGTGGATGCCGCGCTACGGCCGGAAGGCAAGGCGGGCGCTCTCACCCGAACCCTCGATGCGCATGTCACCTACTACAAGCGCTGGGCCAAGACATGGGAGTTCCAGGCCCTGCTCAAGGCGCGGCCGATGACCGGCGACATGGAACTGTGCCGCCAGTACGTGGACGCCGTGAGCCCGATGGTGTGGGAGGCCTCTGAGCGCGAAGACTTCGTCATCGACGTGCAGGCAATGCGCCGCCGGGTCGAGTCGATGCTGCCCGAGGACATGCGCGAGCGCGAGATCAAACTCGGTCGCGGTGGACTGCGCGATGTCGAGTTCGCCGTTCAGCTCTTGCAGATGGTGCACGGCCGCGTCGACGAAACGCTTCGGGTGAAGGGAACTGTCGAGGCCCTCACGGTGTTGCGGGACGGCGGGTACATCGGCCGCGACGACGGCGCCAATCTCATTGCCTCCTACGAGTTCTTGCGTTTGCTAGAACACTGCCTGCAGCTTCAACGGCTCAAGCGCACGCATACGCTTCCCGAGTTCACCGATGTGGAGGCCATGCGGTGGCTTGCCCGCGCCGCGCACATCAGACCCACCGGCGACCTCGATGCGGGGGGCGTGCTGCGCGAAGAGATCCGACGACAGTCGCATCGGGTCCGCCGCCTGCACGAGAAGATCTTTTACCGCCCCTTGCTCGAAGCGGTCACACGTTTCGACAAGGACGAGCTGAGGCTGTCGGACGAATCGGCGATCCGGCGTCTGGGCGCACTCGGCTACAGCAAACCGCAGAACGCGCTGGGGCATCTGAAAGCGCTGGTCTCCGAGACCGGACGCCGGGGCCAGATCCAGGAACTGCTTCTGCCGACGTTGCTCGAATGGCTCAGTCGCACACCAGATCCGGATGCGGGCCTTCTCAACTACCGGAGGCTCTGCGACGCCGCGGCCGATCGCGACTGGTTCCTGCGCCTGATCCGCGACGAGGGTGTGGTCGCCGAACGGTTGATGACGGTGCTGGGCACCTCGGCCTACGCAGCCGAGCTGTTGATGCGGTCCCCGGATGTGATCCGGTTGTACGCCGACGGTGCCTTGGGTCCCAAGCTCATCGAGGTCGATCCCAAAGACGTGGTCGGCGGCATGGTCGCCTCGGCCGTCCGGCAGCGTGACCTGAAATCGGCCATCGCAGTGGCGCGCTCACACCGGCGAGCCGAACTGGCCAGGGTTGCTTCGGCCGACATCCTGGGCATGCTCGACGTCCCGCAGGTGTGCCGAGCGCTGTCGCTGGTATGGGCCGGTGTGCTGAACGCCGCGCTGACGGTGGTCACCAAAGCCTCGGTCGCCGAACGGAAATCACCCGCTCCGGCCCGGATGGCCGTGATCGGCATGGGCCGGCTCGGTGGCGGTGAACTGGGTTACGGGTCGGACGCCGACGTGCTCTTCGTCTGCGACCCCGTGGAGGGCGTGGACGAGTCCGAGGCAGTCCGGTGGGCCAACTCGATCGCCGACCGGGTACGCCAACTCCTCGGGACACCGAGTGCCGACCCTCCGCTCGAGGTCGACACCGGACTGCGCCCGGAAGGCCGAAACGGCCCGGTGGTTCGCACCCTCGCCGCCTACGCGACCTACTACCAGCAGTGGGCGCAGGCCTGGGAGATCCAGGCGTTGCTCCGAGCACACCAGGTCGCCGGCGATGAGGACCTCGGAGTCGCCTTCCTGCACATGGCCGACCAGATCCGATACCCGGAGGGCGGCGTGTCCTCGGATGCGGTCCGTGAGATCCGGCGGATCAAAGCCCGGGTGGATGCCGAACGTCTTCCTCGCGGAGCCGACCCGGCAACTCATACGAAACTGGGACGAGGTGGCCTCGCCGACATCGAGTGGACGGTCCAGCTGTTGCAGTTACGGCACGGGCACCGGATCCCGGCCCTGCACAACACATCCACCTTGCAATGTCTCGACGCCATCGGCTCGGCGGAACTGCTCGGGGAGAATGACGTCCACCTCCTCAAGGAGGCGTGGCTGACGGCGACAAAGGCACGCAATGCGCTGGTGCTGGTACGCGGCAAGGCAGTGGACCAGTTGCCGGCGCCGGGAAAGACGTTGCGCGCGGTTGCTTTTGCGGCCGGATGGCACGATGACGACTCGGGGGAGTTCTTGGACAACTATCTGCGCGTGACCCGGCGGGCAAAAGCCGTGGTACTGAAGGTATTCGGCGGGTGAGGCGGCGCTCGCAGCGTCTGGCAGACCGGGGAGCCGCGTTCAAGGTCCTCTACTTCTTTGCCGTGGTGATCGGCTGGGCGCTGCTAGCGGTTGCCCTGGCGGCGGTGTGGCTGCATTTCTTCCCAGGCCGTGGGCAGGTGGCGATCGCTGCTGCCAGTGCCGTACCGCTGATGTTGCTCGCCATCGTTCCTGCCATCCTCGTCCTCGCCGTGACACGTCGGTGGATCTCCACCGTGCTGGCCATTGTCCTTTTGGGGGTGGGTATCTGGACCCAGGCGCCGCTGTTCAGATCGGCCGATGCACCCACTCGCGGGTCGGTGACAGTGGTGCAGGCGAACCTCAAGCTCGGCGAGGCCGATGCCGGAGAAGTGGTGTCGCGGGTCCGGGCGACCGGGGCGGCGTTGCTCACCGTCGAGGAGCTCACGCCCGAGTCCCTTGCTGAACTCGAAGGCACAGATCTACGCGGCATGATGCCGTACGAGTTCGTCGTACCCGGCGAAGGTGGCACCGGTACAGGCATATTCAGCCGTTACCCGCTCCGCAACACTGCTGAACTGAACGGGTTCGCGCTGGGAAATCTGCGGGCGGACGTGGACCTTCCCGACGCGCCCGGCACCACCGTCTTCGCCGTGCATCCGATCCCGCCCTACCCCTACGACCCGGATCGATGGGTGGACGAGATGAAACGCCTTCGCGAAACGGTGCACGGGGTCACCGGAGATCGAGTGATCGTCAGCGGAGACTTCAACGCGACATGGGACCACGCGCAGTATCGGTCGCTACTGGAGCGCGGATTCCGGGATGCGACCGAGCAGGCGGGGGAGGGTGTGCAGTTGACCTACCCGGCCGACCGGAGCTACCCGCCGCTGATCGGCATCGACCACGTGGTGACGCGCGGATTCACCGCGACGTCGCTGTCCACCTTCTCGGTGACGAGGTCCGACCATCGTGCGCTCGTGGTCGCACTGGTACCGAGCTGACGACTCTCTGCTACCGAGTCGGCGGCGGTCTCACTTCTTGGCCCTCTGATCAGCTCTCGGCGGAGATGATCTTGATGGCGAAAACCAGCGTGTCGCCGGCTTCGATACCGGCCTGGGGATTGCCGTTCGCGTACCCATCGGCAGACGTCATCGCGACGGCCACGGTGGATCCGACCTTCTGGCCGGTGATGGCCTTCTGGAATCCTGGGACGACTTGGTCGAGCGGGAAGTCGACGGGCACGCCGCGCTCGTAGCTGCTGTCGAACACCGTGCCGTCGCGGCCGTTCACGCCCATGTAGCAGACCGTCACCTCGGCAGTGTCGGGCACAAGTGCGCCGTCACCCTCGGTCAGCGTGTGAACGGTCGTCTGGTTGACGGAGAAGGGTGTGGTGACCTCGATGGCGGGCGCGGTGGTGTCGGTGGAGCCGGTGACAGCGACCTCACCGGTGGTTCCTGACAACGTCCACTCCGGTGCCACGTCGGACTCCGGGGCCACTGTCGGGCATCCCGCGGGTGCTGCGGTGGTGGTGATCCCCGCGGCGGTTGATTCAGAGGTGGCGGAGTCGACGTCGGAGCCGCATGCGGCCAGCATCAGCGTCGAGGACACGATGAGGGCCGGGAGCAAACGCTTGTAGGTCATCCGAGCAACGTAGCAGTTGCCGATCGCAGACCGATCACTGCGGTCGGCGAATGTGCTGTGACACAAACACATCCGCCCGCGACGAATCATTCGGCGCGGGCGGACGTCGTTCGTGGGGTCAGGCGCGCCACTCGGCGGTGCGTTCGGGCGTCGCCTGCGCAAGCGCTTCGATGGTGCCGTCGATCCCGTAGTCCTTGCCGTACACCGGGGTGCCCGGTTGCTGACGCCACGACTCTTCCAGGCTTCCGGCGTCGACCGGATCGAAGCCCAGTTCGTCGACGAGCTGGGAGACGACTTTCTTGCCCTCGTCATCCGGGCCTGCGATCGGGAGTGCGATGCGGCCCTGTGTTCCGGCCGGAACACCCTTGTTGAGCAGGTGTTTCCAGAAAATGCCGTTGAACACCTTGTAGACCGGTTCGCCGAGCAGTTGTGAAACCCAGACGCTTTCAGGTGTGCCGTCTTCGATGGCGTCGATCTTGCCGTCGCGCTGCTGCGGGTAGTAGTTGTTCGTCTCGATGATGGGCGCGCCGGGTTTGCGGGCCGACACGATGCCCGGCGCCAGGTCGGGAGTGTTCTTCTGCGGAATGCTGACGATCACGAGATCGGCGTCCTCGGCTGCTTCCGACGCCCACACCGCGGTGGCACCGGTCTCCGACGCCAGGTCGGCGAGCGTCTGCGGGTCGCGCGAGTTGGCGACCCGGACCTCATGACCCAGTTGGGTGAGGCGACGCGTGAGCGTTCCGCCGATGAAACCTGCTCCGATGATGCCGATCTTCACGATTGACTCCCTGCGATGTTGTGACGGGTGACCTCTTCACGCCAACCGGTGCGCTCGTCGGTTCATTCCGTGGGCAGGGTGTGGGCCTGGATACGCCAGACCGGCCCGGTGAACTGAGGAACAGTTCACCGGGCCGGCCGGGTTGACGTACTCAGGCGCTGATCGCCGGAGGCGGATCAGACGTCCTTCGCCGGAGGCGGGTCAGACGTCCTTCGCCGGAGGCGGATCAGACGTCCTTCGCCGGAGGCGGGTCAGACGTCCTTCGCCGGAGGCGGGTCAGACGTCCTTCGCCGGAGGCGGGTCAGACGTCGTAGTACAGGGAGAACTCGTAGGGGTGCGGACGGATCTGCACCGGCTCGATTTCGTTCTCACGCTTGAACGAGATCCAGGTCTCGATCAGGTCCTCGGTGAACACGCCACCCTCGGTGAGGTACTCGTGATCCTCTTCGAGGCGGTCGATGACCGCACCGAGCGACGTCGGGGCCTGGGGGATGCCCTTGGCCTCCTCGGGCGGGAGCTCGTAGAGGTCCTTGTCGACGGGCTCGTGCGGCTCGATCTTGTTCTTGATGCCGTCCAGGCCGGCCATCATCATCGCGGCGAACGCCAGGTACGGGTTGCCCGAGCTGTCCGGGCAACGGAACTCGAGGCGCTTGGCCTTCGGGTTGTTGCCGGTGATCGGGATACGCACGCAGGCGCTGCGGTTGCGCTGGCTGTAGACCAGGTTGATCGGGGCCTCGTAGCCAGGCACGAGCCGCTTGTAGGAGTTCACCGTGGGGTTGGTGAACGCCAGCAGCGACGGGGCGTGGTGCAGGATGCCGCCGATGTAGTGGCGGGCCAGGTCCGACAGTCCCGCGTAGCCGGCCTCGTCGTGGAACAGAGGCTTGCCGTCTTTCCACAGCGACTGGTGAGCGTGCATGCCCGAGCCGTTGTCGCCGAAGAGGGGCTTGGGCATGAAGGTGACGGTCTTGCCGTTCTGCCATGCGGTGTTCTTCACGATGTACTTGAACAGCTGAACATCGTCGGCTGCGTGCAGCAAGGTGTTGAACTTGTAGTTGATCTCGGCCTGTCCGGCGGTGCCCACCTCGTGGTGGCCGCGCTCGAGGATGAAACCGGCCTTCTGGAGGTTGGTCGAGATCTCATCGCGCAGATCGACGTAGTGGTCGTACGGGGCGACCGGGAAGTACCCGCCCTTCTGGCGGACCTTGTAGCCGAGGTTGGGTGAACCGTCGGGGTTGGTCTGCGAAACCGTGTTCCACCAGCCTGATTCGGACTCCACCTGGTAGTGGGTGCCGTTGATCTCGGAGCTGAAGGACACCGAGTCGAAGATGTAGAACTCGGCCTCGGCGCCGAAGAAGCAGGTATCGGCGATGCCGGTGCTGGCCAGGTAGTCCTCGGCCTTGCGGGCGATGTTTCGCGGGTCGCGGCTGTAGGCCTCGCGCGTGAACGGGTCGTGCACGAAGAAGGTGACGTTCATCGTCTTCGCCTTGCGGAACGGGTCGATCCGCGCAGTCGCCGGGTCGGGGAGGAGCATCATGTCCGACTCGTCGATCGACTGGAAGCCGCGCACCGACGATCCGTCGAATGCCAGGCCGTCCTCGAAGACGCTCTCATCGAAAGCCGATGCCGGGATGGAGAAGTGCTGCATCACCCCGGGGAGATCGCAGAACCGGATGTCGACATATTCGACGCCCTCGGACTTGATGCCCTCGAGCAGTTCTTCTTTTGTGTTGTACACCTGTGGGTGACTCCTTCACTCGTACCCGTTGTAGTCAGACCGATTCTTGGGTTCTACCTGGGTCTGACGACTGTCCTTGCCACTCTAGAGCGGCGGATCATCACCGCTGACCGTATTGACACCAGGTTGCTTGGCAGATACCTCGGTGTTTCGCCTGTGTTACGTAGGGAAGTCCGCGACGCAACGACGGTACCGATCACGGCGTGTCGTGGCGAGTCGCGCCGGGTCCGACGGATTCGGCAGCACATCTATGATTGGGCAATGGGACGAATCACCGGATCGTGGCTCTCGGGCCCCCAGTCGGCTCTGCACGATGGTGTCGACGACGGCACCTACCGCGGTGAACAGCTCGGATTGCCCGAATCGGGACCCGGGGCGCTGGCGTCGTCGTGGCACCGCTGCGTGGGTCTGCTCGTCGATTGGCTGATGTGCGGCGGTATCTCGCTGTTGTTTGTCCAGGACCTGCAGTCGTCGTCGCTGTCGACGATCGTCCTGCTCGTCTGGTTTGTGGTCGGAGCCGTGACCTTGACCGCATTCGGCTTCACCCCGGGCCAGTTCATCACCGGCTTGCGGGTGGCCAGGGTGGACGGGGGCGAGCGGGTGGGACTTCTGCGGTCGCTGGGCCGGCAGATCCTCATCGTCTTCCTGGTTCCGCCTCTGATCAATGATGCCGATGGCCGGGGACTGCACGATCGGGCAACCGGTACCGCGTTGGTCCGTACGCGCTAGCCTCCCGCCACACACACCGACGACAGCGCCACCCGTTTCGGCCCATCCACCCTCTGCAAGGTGGATGTGACCAGAACGGGTGGCGTTGTTCTGTTCTGTGCGGGGAAAGTGCGGCGTGCGCAGGAACTATCGGCGGCGGGCGGCGCGCTGGACGTTGCGCATCTTCGCACCCTGCGGCATCGGTCCCTTGGGCATTCCCGGTCCGGGCTGCTTCCCGCCCAACGCCGCGAGACGTGATTCCAGGGCGTCGATCCGGGCCTTGTTGATGTTGTTCGGCAGTTTGTTCAGATGACGTTCGAGGCTCTTCAGGGGTACCTGGCCCTCCTCGTTGCCGACGGTCACGTCGTAGATCGGTGTATCGCCGACCAGTCGGGCGATCCGCTTCTTCTCCTGTGCCAGCAACGATTTGGTGCGGTGGGGCGCGCCTTCGGCCACGAGGATGACCCCGGGCTTGCCGATGACCCGATGGATCGCGTCGAGATGGGCGGTGCCCGTGACCGCTTGCTTGACCCGCCACTGTCCACGCATGTTGTCCAGCGCCCACGCTGCGGCGCCGGCCTGGCCCTCCGCTTTGGTGAACACCGTCTTCTGAACACGACGACCGAAGATGATGAAAGCGATCAGCACACCCAGAACGATGCCCAGCGGCAGAACGAACACCAGCGATCCGGTGAGCACACCGATGAGCACGGCCAGGCCGACCAGGAGGACAACCGCGCCGATCATGTAGGGCAGCAGCAGCTTGTCTTCTTTACGCTGCATCTGGAACGCCTGCCAGAGCTGCTTGCGGCGGGCCCGCGACGCTTCCTTACGGGCAGCCTTCGCTGCTGCCTTCGCCTCTTTTGTCGCTTTTGGTGCCTTAGCCATGTGGTCCAGGATACTGAACCATCCAAATCAGTTGACCAGGCCGTCCCAACCCGACGGTCAACGTCCGGTGGCGGCGGAGTGCCGGGTCAGCGGGCGAGGCGAGCGAGCAGCGACGTGGCTTCCTGGGTGGCGCTACCACCGTCGGTCAGGTGGGCCATCTCGGCGGGCAACTCCCGGCCGTGGTGAGCCATCGCCTGGGCGTACAGACGGCCGGCGCGGTACGACGAACGCACCAGGGGTCCTGCCATCACACCGGCGAACCCCAGGTTGTCGGCGAACGTCGAGTGCTCGACGAACTCTTCGGGCTTGACCCACCGATCGACCGGGTGGTGCCGCGGTGACGGACGCAGGTACTGCGTGATGGTCAGGATGTCGCAGCCGGCATTGTGCAGATCGGCCATGGCCTCGCGGACCTCGTCCGGTGTCTCGCCCATCCCGAGGATGAGGTTGGACTTGGTGACCAGGCCGGCGTCGCGCGCAGCGGTGATCACGTCGAGGCTGCGCTGGTAGCGGAACGCGGGACGGATGCGCTTGAAGATTCGCGGCACCGTCTCGACGTTGTGGGCCAGCACCTCGGGTCGTGAGGCGAACACCTCGGCGAGTTGGTCGGGGTCGGCGTTGAAGTCGGGGATCAACAACTCGACGCCGGTGTTCGGGTTGAGCTGCTTGATGTAACGCACGGTCTCGGCGTACAGCCAGGCACCGCCGTCAGGGAGGTCGTCGCGCGCCACACCGGTCACGGTGGAGTAGCGCAACCCCATCGTCGCAACCGACTCCGCCACCCGGCGGGGCTCGTCACGGTCGAGGTCGCTCGGCTTACCGGTGTCGATCTGGCAGAAGTCGCACCTACGGGTGCACTGTTCGCCGCCGATCAGGAAGGTGGCCTCACGGTCTTCCCAGCATTCATAGATGTTGGGACATCCCGCTTCCTCGCAGACCGTGTGCAGGCCCTCGCTCTTCACCAGGGCTTTGAGTTCGGTGAACTCCGGGCCCATGGTGGCGCGGGTCTTGATCCACGACGGCTTGCGCTCGATCGGCGTCTCGGCGTTGCGCGCCTCGAGCCGGAGCAACTTGCGCCCATTGGGACCAACGGACCCGGGGGCGCTGGATTGAGATGGTTTGTCCTGCGAAACGGTCACTGGATCGATGCTACGCCGGTGCGGGCAGGTGCGAAGACCTGCGGGGAGGGCTCGGTCGGTGCCGGGTGGTCGCTAACCGGGAGGGTGCCGTCGAGCGCGTCGACCACGGCCTTCTCCAGCAGGGGGAGCACCTCGTCGACTGTGACCGTGCGACCCAATTCGCCTGTCAGAGAACCTGCCCCGGCGTCGGGGATGCCGCACGGAATAATCGAACCGAACGCATCGAGATCCGGATTGCAGTTGATGGCGATCCCGTGCAGGGCCACAGCGCGAGCGACCCTGATGCCGATGGCACCGATCTTCCGATCCGCACTTCCGCCTCCTGCTCCGTCTCCGTGTTCTGGTCGAGCTCCGCCTTCGGCTGCGTCTCCGAGCACCCAGACGCCCGACCGGCCGTCGACCCGGTACGTCGGAAGACCGAGCTGCGAGCACACGGCGATCATCGCCTCTTCCAGCCGACGCACGTAGTCCACGACATCAACCGGCTGGGCGAGCGCGACGATCGGATAGGCGACGAGCTGGCCAGGGCCGTGCCAGGTGATCTTCCCGCCGCGGTCCACGTCGATGACGGGTGAACCGTCCGTCGGCCGGTCCGCATCCTCGGTTCGCCTGCCGGCGGTGTAGACGGGCGGGTGTTCCAGCAACAGCAGTATGTCGTGGTCCAGCACACCGTCGGCACGGTCAGTAGCGAGCCGATGCTGCAGGTCGAATGTCTCCTGGTAGTCCACCCGGCCCAGTCGGCGAACCTCGATCGGGTCCCGGGACAGTCGTGCACTGGTCATCGCTTTTTCATCCTGCCGCTCCTCGGCCCTCGCGGCCGGTGGCATACGCCAACGCCGCGGCGATGGTCGGATGCCGATAGTCGAAATCATTGCCGGTCAGCACAGTAGGTACAACGTTCTGGCCCCCCAACAACATTTCCTCGGCCATCTCACCGGCACCCCTCTTGAGCGCAAAACCCGGGACCGTCCACGGAGCCGGACGCCCCAGAGCGCGACCGAATGCCTTGGTGAACTCGTTGTTCGTCACCGACGCCGGGCCACAGATGTTGACCGGCCCGGCAAGCGACCGGTCCAGCACGAACTCGATCGCGCGGACCGCGTCCACGAGGCTGATCCAGGGGAGATATTGACGGCCGTCACCGAGTTTCGCTCCCAGACCCAGCCGGAACACAGGTCGGAGCCTGCCGAGGATTCCGCCCGTCGGCGACATCACCGGCGAGATCCTGAGCAGAGTGACGCGGTGCTCGCCAGGCACCGATGCCGACATCGCCGCGGCTTCCCAGTCGGTGGTCAGGTCGGCGAGGAAACCCGTCCCGGACGGGCTCTCCTCGGTGACCGCCGTCGACCCGGTGTCGCCGTAGTATCCGGTGGCGCTGGCGTTCACCAGTACCGGTATCCGTGCGGCCCGCACGGCATCGGCGAGCACCTGTGTCGGGATGATCCGGCTGTCCCGCAGTTGCTGCTTGACATGCCCGGACCACCGCCGGTCGCCGATGCCCCGGCCACACAGGTTGATCACCGCATCGGCGCCGCGCAGCGAACTGGGATCTATGCCGAAAGATTCAGGCTGCCAATGGATCTCGTTCTGCGCCGTCGTCGGTCTGCGAACGAGACGGACCACCTGGTGGCCGGCCCCGGTGAGACTGTCCACCAGGGCCGTGCCGATCAATCCAGATGATCCCGCAACGGCGATGCGCATCGGTTAGAGGCCGAGATCTGCCTCAAACGCCGCTTCTTCCAGACGATGCTTCACCGTGGTGAGGAAGCGTCCGGCGTCGGCACCGTCGATCAACCGGTGGTCGTAGGTCAGCGGCAGATACGACATCGACCGCACCGCGATCGACTCGGAACCGTCGGCTCCGGTGAGGACCACAGGGCGCTTGACGATCGCGCCGGTGCCCAGCATCGCGGCCTGCGGCGGAACCAGGATCGGGGTGTCGAACAATGCGCCCTGGCTGCCGATGTTGGTGATGGTGAACGTGCCACCGGTCAGGTCGTCGAGTTTGAGCTTGTTGCTCCGCGCCCTGCTCGCGATGTCGGCGATCGCCCGCGCCAGTCCGGCGACCGAGAGGTCGTCGGCGTTGTGGATGACCGGCGAGAGCAGACCCTGCTCGGTGTCCACAGCGATACCGAGATGCACCTTCGAGTAGTAGGTGATCTCCTTGGCGTCCTCATCGATCGAGGCGTTGACGTTGGGATGGGCCTTGAGGGCCTCGACGACAGCTTTCGCGATGAACGGCAGGAACGTGAGGTTCACGCCCTCGCTCGACTTGAAGCCTTCCTTCGCAGCCTTGCGTAGCGTCACGATCTTGGTCATGTCGACCTCGAAGACCTGCGTGAGCTGAGCGCTCTCCTGCAGGGACTCGCGAGTCTTCTTGGCCGTGATCTGGCGAATCCTGTTGATCTTCTGCGTTGTACCGACCAGCTGGGCCAGCTCGGGCCGCGGTGCGACCGCGGACGAAGACGCTTGCGCCGCGGGTGCGGGCTCGGCGGACTTCTCGGCTGCCGGCGGGGTCTTCGCGGCCTCGGCGGCGGCGAGCACATCCTGCTTGCGGATGCGCCCACCGACACCGGTGCCCTTGATCGAGTTCAGGTCGACGTTGTTCTCGCCCGCGAGTTTGCGGACCAGCGGCGTCACGTATGGACTCGAGCCGCTGTCGCCACCGCTGGACGCAGGGGCCGACTTCTCGGCGGGCTGGGACTTCGGGGCGGGCTGGGACTTCGGGGCCGGTTCGGGCTTCTTCGCCTCGGGCTCGGGCTCTGGCTCGGGCTCAGGTTCCGGCTCGGGTTCTGGCTCCGGCTCGGCTTTCGCCTCGGGTTCCGGCTCAGGCTCGGGTGCGGACGGTTTGGCGTCGGCTGAACCGATGACCGCCAGACGCCCGCCGACCTCGACCACGTCGTCTTCCTGGGCGACGATCTCGAGCAGGGTGCCCGCCGCCGGCGATGGGATCTCCGTGTCGACCTTGTCGGTGGACACCTCGACGAGGGCCTCATCGGCCTCGACCGAGTCGCCGACCTCTTTCAGCCAGCGCGTCACGGTGCCCTCTGTCACGGACTCGCCCAGTTCGGGCATGGTGACGTCGGTGCCTTCGCTCGATCCCGACCCCGAAGCGGCGGGCTTGGCCGGCTCGGGTTCGGACTCAGGCTCTGGTTCGGGTTCGGGCTCCGCCTCTTGCTCGGCGGGCGCCTCGTCGGAACCGGCGTCGCCGGAGTCGGCGTCGTCGGAGCTTCCGCCCGATTCGCCTTCCTCGCCGATCTGGGCCAGCTCGCCGCCGACCTCGACCACGTCGTCCTCTTGGGCGACGATCTTTGTCAGGACACCTGAGGCGGGGGCCGGGATCTCGGTGTCGACCTTGTCGGTCGACACCTCGAGCAACGGTTCATCGGCCTCGACCGTGTCACCCTCCTGCTTGAGCCACCTGGTGACTGTGCCCTCGGTGACGCTTTCACCCAGGGCGGGCATTTGGACGGAGAAGGCCATCGTTGTCGACTCCTCGATTTCGAGATCCGGTGTACGGTCTGCGGTCTGAGTCCGGGCCACCGGTGTTGGTGACGCGGCGTTGTGGCGGTACTTCCTGGTGGGCCGAACCGCCGGTCTAAACCCTACCTTTTGCTCTACCCTTCGGCAGCGATCTCCTCGAGCACGGCGAAGATGGTGCGTACGGGGACGCCTGTACCGCCTTTACCGGTATAGCCCCACGGGCCTCCGGTGTTGAACGCAGGTCCGGCGATGTCGATGTGCGCCCACTCGACTCCGTCGGCGACGAACTCGCGCAGGAACACGCCGGCCGAGAGCATTCCGCCCCAACGGTGATTGGTGATGTTGGCCAGGTCGGCGACCCGGGAGTCGAGATCTGAACGCAATTCCTCGGGAAACGGCATCGCCCAACCTGATTCGCCCACCGAGCGGGAGATCGTCGCGACACGGTCACGGAACTCCTCGGTGCCCATCACACCGGGTGTGCGTGTCCCCAGCGCCACCATCTGCGCCCCGGTGAGTGTTGCGGTGTCGATGAGGTAGTCAGGGTTGTCCTCGCACGCGCGAACGATCGCGTCGGCGAGGATGAGCCGGCCCTCGGCATCGGTGTTGAGCACCTCGACGGTCTTGCCGCCGTACTGGGTGAGGACGTCGCCGGGACGTTGGGCGGTGCCGGACGGCATGTTCTCGGCCATCGGGACGGTGGCGATGACGTTGACGCCCACGTCGAGTTTGGCCGCGAGGATGGTGGTGGCCACGATCGCCGCAGCTCCGCCCATGTCCGAGGTCATGTGGTCCATGCCGGCTGCCGGCTTGATCGAGATGCCACCGGTGTCGAAGGTGATGCCCTTGCCCACGAGCGCAACGGTTTTCGCCTTGCGGCCCGCGGTGTGGGTGAGCCGCACCAGGCGCGGTGGCCGGGAACTGCCCTGGCCGACCCCGATGATGCCGCCGTAGCCGTCCTTGGCCAGGGCTGCCTCGTCGAGGATCTCCACCTTGAGGCCGGCGGCAGAGCCGAGGGCCTTGGCGCGTTGTGCGAACTCATCGGGGTACAGATGGCTCGGCGGGGTGTTGACGAAGTCGCGGGCGGTCGCGACCGCGGTGGCGATGGCTTCGGCGCGCTCGAGTTCTTTCTTGGTTTGTTTGTCCGCGGCGGGCACCAGGAGCTTGACCGCGGTGACCCCGGACTTCTCCGGTTCCTTCGAACGGAACTCGTCGAAGCGGTAGGAGCCGAGGAAGAAGCCCTGGGCGGCGGCGGTCAGATCGATCGTGGACAGCGTGGTGACAACACTGGCCACCCCGTCGAGGCTGCGGGCGGCAACACCTGCCTGCCGTCGAACGTGTTCGCTGTCATCGAGTTTGGCCGGGGCACCCAGGCCGACCGCGAGGACCGAGGAGACGCCGAGTCCGGGAGGTGCCGGGATCCGGTTGAGCTGGCCGGCCGCGCCGGTGGCCCCGACCGCAGACAGCGCGGAGTCCACTGCGCCTGCTTGCGCATCGTCGAGCAGTCCGTCGCCGATCACCAATGTGGGAGTGCCGTCGTCCTCGGCGGTCGTCAATCCGATGACCAGAACGTCGTCGCCCTTGCCGATCTGGGTCACCAGAGACAGTTCCGGACCCAGCCGACGGTTCGTGCTTGACTTGCTCACGTTTCACTCCCACTCGTAGCCGACATGCTTCCCGATTGTCGATCCTAGTTCGCCTCGCTCCCGGGCCCGCCGTGGGCGCGATAGCGTAACGCCATGAGTGAAGGTGAATTGCTGGCCGGACCGATCGAGGAATCGCACCGCACACTGGGCGCGAGTTTCGCGGCATTCGGCGGATGGAACATGCCGGTGTCCTATGCAGGCACCGTCGCCGAGCACACCGCCGTGCGTGAGGCGGTCGGGATATTCGACGTCAGTCACCTCGGCAAGGCGTCCGTCACCGGACCGGGAGCTGCGGAGTTCGTCAACCGCACCCTCACCAACGATCTGAACAAGATCGCGCCGGGCAAGGCCCAATACACGTTGTGCACCAACGAAACCGGCGGGGTCATCGACGACCTGATCGTCTACTGGGTGTCCGACGACGAGGTGTTCATGGTTCCGAACGCAGCGAACACGGCTGCAGTGGTCGCGGCGCTTGCGGCCGTTGCCCCAGAAGGGATCGAGGTCCGGAACCGTCATCGCGACTTCGGTGTCATCGCGGTTCAGGGTCCAAGCTCAGCGCAGGTGCTCGCGGATCTGGGCGTGCCGACGGAGATGGACTACATGTCGTTCGCCGATGCCGAGTTGGCGGTGGGTGACGCGAGGTATCCGGTGCGGGTGTGCCGGACCGGATACACCGGTGAACGCGGCTACGAGTTGCTGCCGTCGTGGGACGACAGCGCACCGGTCTTCGATGCCCTTCTGTCCGCTGTTGTCGCGGCCGGCGGGCAGCCGGCCGGATTGGGGGCTCGCGACACCCTCCGCACCGAGATGGGCTACCCGTTGCACGGACACGAACTGTCGGTCGACATCAGTCCACTGCAGGCCCGTTGCAGTTGGGCTGTCGGATGGAAGAAGCCGGAGTTCTTCGGTCGCGACGCCCTGCTGGCCGAGAAAGAGGCGGGCCCGGTGCGCCGACTGTGGGGGCTGCGGGCGACCGGGCGCGGCGTGCCGCGTGCCGATCTGCCCGTGTTGTCGGCAGCAGGCGGTGACCGGATCGGCGTATGCACATCGGGCACCTTCTCTCCGACGCTCAAGACCGGAATTGCCCTGGCGCTCATCGACAGTGCCGCCGGTGTCGCCAAAGGCGACACCGTGGTGATCGATGTCCGGGGGCGGGCTCTCGAGTGTGAGGTGGTGCTGCCGCCGTTCGTGACCGCGAACGCCGGCTGACCCCACCCATTTCGCCTGCGGACCGGGGGTGGTCGGGCCACACGGAATCGGTGGTCGGAATCGGCTCACGGGTGAGCGTTACCATTGCCTGATGACCTTGGAGTTCGTCCGGACCGAGCATCCCCAGCCGGTGTCCCAGTCGCGCCGCGCCGACATCCTGGAAGCCCCGGGATTCGGCAGGCATTTCACCGACCACATGGTGATCATCGATTACAGCGCGGACAAGGGCTGGCACGACGCGAGCATCGTCCCGTACGGCCCGATCGCCCTGGATCCTTCGGCGATGGTGCTGCACTACGCGCAGGAGATCTTCGAAGGTCTCAAGGCCTACCGGCAGTCCGACGGGACGATCGCATCGTTCCGGCCCGACGCCAACGCAGCACGGATGCAGCGTTCGGCGCGTCGGCTGGCCATGCCCGAACTGAGCACCGAGGACTTCATGGCCTCGCTGCAGGCCCTGCTGGCCGCGGATCACGAGTGGGTGCCCGCAGCCGGCGGCGAGTCGTCGCTCTATCTGCGCCCGTTCATGATCGCCACCGAGCCCGGTCTCGGCGTGCGGCCCGCGACCGAGTACCGGTACCTGCTGATCGCGTCGCCTGCCGGCGCGTACTTCCCCCGCGGCGTTCATCCGGTGAGTGTCTGGCTGTCCACCGAGTACGTGCGGGCGGCGCCCGGCGGTACCGGCGCGGCCAAGTTCGGTGGCAACTACGCGGCGTCGCTGCTCGCCCAGGCCCAGGCCGCCGAGCACGGATGCGACCAGGTGGTCTGGCTCGACGCCATCGAGCGTCGTCACATCGAAGAGATGGGCGGGATGAACCTGTTCTTCGTGTTCGGGTCCGGTGCCGACGCCAAGCTCGTGACCCCGGAGCTGTCGGGATCTCTGTTGCCTGGGATCACCCGGGAATCGTTGCTGCAGTTGGCGACCGACGCCGGGTTCGACGTCAGTGAACGCAAGATCAGCGTCGAGGAGCTACGCAAAGGCGTGGCATCGGGCGAGATCACTGAGGTCTTCGCCTGTGGCACCGCCGCGGTGATCACCCCGGTCGGACACGTCAAGGGCGACGTCGACGACTACACGATCGCCGACGGCCAGCCGGGCAAGGTGACGATGGCCCTGCGCGACACCCTCACCGGCATACAGCGCGGGACGTTCGCCGACACGCACGGCTGGATGACCAAGCTCTACGGCTGAGGTCGGCGCCCGGCCCGTCAGCCGATCAACATCCCGCACAGGGCGATCAGCGCGCTCAGCTCGACGAGAGCGCCGAGAACGTCGCCGTTCACGCCGTCGAACCGTCGGGAACAGTGCGCGGTGAATGCCCAGGCGAAGGCTGCGACCACCACGGCGGTGAACGCACCGGGGATGGGCGGTACCGGCTCGATGGCGAACCCGGCGACCACAGCCCCCATAACCCAGAACGGGATGGTCAGCCTTTGCGTGCCCGCGGTCAACGCACCGAACTTGGATTTCTCGGTGGCGTGCAACGTGATCCGGCATCCGATCACGGGGGCCACACGACTGAGGAAGACCACGAAGACGATCGCAGCCCAGTTTCCCTGTTCGATGAGGGCGCCGTATCCGGTTGCCTGCGCAGCCATAACGAGCACCAGTGTCGCTGCGCCGAACGGACCGGTGCTGCCACTGTGCATCACCTCGTGAACACGCTCGGGCGGACCGAAACAGCCGAGTCCGTCGGCGGTGTCGGCCAGCCCATCGAGGTGCATGCCCCGGGTCAGGACCGCCAACAACCCGACGATCAACAGACCGAGCATCAACACCGGTAAATCGGTGAACGACAACCCGAACGCGGCTGTGGCGGCGATGCCGCCGAGGACCGCACCGACCAGGGGCGTGGACCCGATCACCGCGCCGCCCAAGGCGCGGTCGAACGGGCCCGGTGGTTCCGCCACAGGCAGGATGGTCAACCAGGACAGCGCGGTCTGGGGACCGCGCAGTGCGCGGCGAAGGCTCATCGAGCGGCGCGCGTGGGTTCCGGTGCGCCGGTGACCTGGGCTTCGGCGAAGGTGGCCATGGAGGCGAGTGTGGCCACCGCAGACTGCACCACCGGGAGAGCGGTCAAAGCGCCACTGCCTTCGCCGAGGCGCATCGAGAGGTCCAGGAGCGGCTCGAGATCGAGCTGCTTGAGCGCGATGCTGTGAGCCGGTTCGGCGGATCGATGCCCGGCCAACCACCACTCGCGGGCACCGGGCGCCATGTCGTTGGCAACCAGCGCAGCGGCTGTGACCACAAGACCGTCGAGGATGACCGGTGTGCGCCGTAACGCAGCCTGGGCCAGGAACCCCGCCATCGCGGTGATCTCCGCGCCTGCCACGGTGCGCAGCAACTCGAGGGGAACCCTGCCGTGGGGGCGCGCACGACGCATCCCGTCGCGCACCGCCGCAGTCTTGCGGATCCAGCCGTTGTCGTCGATGCCGGTTCCGCGGCCGACCACCACGACGGGCTCGTTGTCCGTCAGAAGACCGACGAGAATCGTTGCGGGAGTGGTGTTGCCGATACCCATCTCGCCGGCGATCAGCAGATCGGCGCCACTGTCGATCTCTTGGTCGGCGATGGCCCGCCCGGCGGCGAGGGCGGCGCGGGTCTGCTCGGTGGTCAGTGCGTCTTCGATGGTCAGGTCTCCCGAGCTGCGCCGTACCTTGAACCGGCTGATGGCTTCGGGGGTCTCGGCGTCGACCGCGAGATCCTCGACCCTGACCTTTGCGCCGTGCAGTCTGGCCAGCACGTTCACCGCGGCACCACCTGCGGTGAAGTTGGCGACCATCTGTGCCGTCACCTCAGGTGGGTACGCCGACACCCCAGCGCGGGCGACCCCGTGGTCGCCGGCGAACACAACAACAGTCGGCTGCCCGAAAGGCGATGGGGGACAGGCTCCTTGGCATGAAGCGACCCACACTGCGATCTCTTCGAGCCGACCCAGCGAGCCGGTGGGTTTGGTCAGTTCACCCTGTCGTGCCCTGGCCGCAATGGCGGCATCACGGTCGGGTGCGGCGATGAAGTCGAATTGCTCGGGGAGTTCGAACTCCGATGCGGTGCCGAGGCCGGCGTGCTGCCCGGAATCGTCGGACCCCTCGGTCTGTGGGGTTGTCGACGTGGCCTCGATGTCATCGGCTGTCGATGCCTCGACCGGGACGGGCGCCGCGCTGACCGCGCGGGTGGCAGCCGGCTGCGGGTCGCCGATCTCGAGGACCTTGCCCGCGACGACCAGGACCGTCCGGTCACACGTCGCCGCCACGGCGTTGTTGAGAATCCCCAGCTGATCCTGAAACAGCCGTCCCGCGGGCGTCGGCGCCACCAGAGACAGGCCCACCTCGGGACTGATGATGACCAGGTCTCCGGTGAAATCGGCTACCGCCGAAACGAATTCGGCAATCTTGTCGGAGAGGTCGAAGTTGTCGTCGTCCCAGCCGCCCACATCGTCGATCTGTCTGCTGATCCACCCGCCGAGATCGTCGACAAGAGTCGCCACGTCCGGGTCGGACCGAAGTCGACCGGCGACGTCGGCGGACTCCACCGTCTGCCAACCGGCCGGCCGTCGTGACCGGTGGGCGGCGATGCGCTGTGACCACTGTGGGTCACCCGTTGCCGGATCGGCCGCGGTGGCGATGTATCGGACGCCGGTTGCCGGGAGCAGTCCCTCGCCGAAAGCTGATTTACCTGAACGAATTCCACCAAGGATCAGAGTGCGCATCGTCGCTCAGACCGCGTCACCCGGCTTGACCCTCGGTTTTGGTGCCCGCATGAACCGCAGTTGCATCGCGCGGCTGAATCCGTACCAGCCGAGCTTGAATCCGCCGTCTTCGGTGCTCGGGAACCGCTCTCGGACGCGATTGTTCAGGATCCGCCCCAGCAACACTCCGTCGATCACCAGGAAGATCACGAAGACCAGCATGAGCAGGGTGGCGTACACCGCGATGGCCGGCACGAACATGACGATGATCAGCAGGATGGCGAAGGGCATGAACATCCCGGCGAAGTTCCGGCGGGAGTCGACGATGTCGCGGGCGTAACGACGCACCTCGCCCTTGTCGCGCGGCATCAGATACCGCTCGTCGCCTTCCATCATCTTCTGACGCTGATCGGCGCGCTGCTGACGGCGGGCGTCGGCCTGGTCCTTTTTCTCGGCCTTGGTCAGGGTGACGTTCGACCCCTTGAGTTCTTTCTTCCGTGCCCGTGCCTCGGCGCGGGTCAGGGGGGCCGGGCTGACCGGTCCGCGTCGCTTGCCCTGGGCGTCACGCCGCTTGGGAGTCGGGCGACCTTTGCCCTCGGTGTACCTGCGACTGCCCGCAGTTTCTTCCACCGTTGTCTCACCGGCGGTCGTGTCGACGGTGTCGCCTTCGACGTCGTCCTTCTTCCAGGGCAATTTCACCCCGTCAGATTATCTCCCCGGCGGCAGTTCTGATCCCCGGGTGGTGCAGGACTCCCCGCCGGCCGGGCAGCCGGCGTCTTCGCTGCGCTGCCGGAGCTGCCTTGTCGTTCCTATACTCCCTCCATGAAGGCTTTGATCGCCCCGGACTCCTTCGGTGACACCCTCACAGCGGTCGCGGCCGCCCAGGCCATCGCGGCCGGGTGGAAGCTCGGACGCCCCGGCGACGAGTTGATATCGGTGCCTCAGTCCGACGGTGGACCAGGATTCGTCGATGTCCTGGCCAGCCGCTTCGGCGATCGCCGTAGCGAGACGGTGGCAGGTCCACTCGGAGCGTCGGTTCGGGCCGCCTGGCTGCTGGATCGTCGCGGAGACCGTGCGACCGCCTATCTCGAATGTGCGCAGGCCTGCGGGCTGCACCAGTTGGGAGGCGGCCCCACTCCACGGACCGCGCTGTCCGCGGACACGTTCGGGGTCGGCCAGCTGGTGGCCGCCGCGGTGGCCGCCGGCGCCACCGAGATCGTTGTAGGGCTGGGCGGCAGCGCGAGTACCGATGGCGGTCGTGGTCTGATCGACGCGCTGGGTGGTCTCGACGGTGCCGCACATTTGCTGAGTTCGGTCACGTTGGTGGCTGCCTCGGATGTCGAGAACCCGCTGCTGGGTCCAAGTGGCGCGGCAAATGTGTTCGGGCCGCAGAAGGGCGCCGACCCACAGACCGTCTCCTTGTTGGAGGAAGGCATGGCCGAATGGGCCACCTCACTCAACGGTCTCGCCGGCCGCGACATCACCGAGGATGCAGGCGCAGGTGCGGCCGGGGGACTGGGCGCCGCGCTGCTCGCGCTCGGGGCGACGAGGGTGTCCGGGGCGACCGTGATCGCCGAGGCGACCGGTCAACAGCAACTGATCGACGACGTGGACCTGGTGATCACCGGCGAGGGGCGGTGTGACGAACAGACCCTCAAGGGCAAGGTCGTCGCGGCGCTCACCACCGCCGCGCGGCGGCGAGGTATCCCGACCGTTGTGCTGGCAGGCCAGGTGACGCTAACGCCCGCGCAGATCGCCGAGGCGGGCATCGCCAGGGCTGACTCGATCGTCGACATCGCAGGATCGGTCCAGCTCGCGATGGATGATGCCGACAACCAGCTGCGCCGACTCGCGCGGCACGTCGCCGAGGAGTGGTGACCGGCGCTTTCGCCCGCCCGCGTGACGCGGGAATAGGTGGGACAGGAGTACGGTTATAGGCGTTGGAAGTTCGCATCCGATACCTGGCAACTGTGCCGATCGCACGCCTACGCCCCGCACACTGAGGAGAATCCATGACCGCATCGAATGAGACCGCTGTGCAGACCGAGACCGAAGCGCCTGCCCACGGTGTGATTCTGACCGATGCCGCTGCCGCCAAGGCCAAGGCCCTGCGCGAGCAGGAAGGTCGCGAAGAGCTCATGCTGCGCATCGCGGTTCAGCCCGGTGGCTGCGCAGGCCTGCGCTACCAGCTCTACTTCGACGACCGCAACCTCGACGGCGACCTGGTTGTCGAGTTCGACGGCGTCGGACTGGCCGTCGACCGAATGAGCGCGCCGTACGTGATGGGCGCGAGCATCGACTTCGTCGACACCATCGAGAAGCAGGGCTTCACCATCGACAACCCGAACGCGACCGGCAGCTGCGCCTGCGGCGACTCGTTCAACTGACGCCCAGCCCCGACGGGGCTCTGGCTCTCGGCAACGGCCGCATCCGATCACTCGGATGCGGCCGTTGTCCTGTCTCGGCAGTTGTCATGCCGGCCGGGCCGGAGGCGCCCGCCCATACTTTCGACGGATTCGGGGTATGCCCTGCTTCGTCTGTGGGCGTATGTAGCGTTAGCCCCATCACCGGGTGAACAGAAAGGCTCGTTTTCGTGGCCATTGCCATTTGTGGATCGATCGCAACAGATCATTTGATGCGTTTTCAGGGGAAGTTCTCCGAGCAGCTGCTTTCCGAACATCTTGACCACATCTCTCTCAGCTTCCTGGTCGAGGAACTCATCATCCGGCGCGGCGGTGTCGCCGGGAACATCTCGTATGCGATGGGTGTCCTGGGTGGTTCGCCGTTGCTCGTGGGGTCGGTGGGCAGTGACTTCGACGACTACCGCAAGTTCCTGGAGGACAACGGTGTGAACACGCGTGGTGTCCGCGTCTCGGAGACAGCCCACACGGCACGCTTCATGTGCACCACCGACGATGAGATGGCCCAGTTGGCCAGTTTCTACGCCGGAGCGATGAGCGAATCCCGCCAGATCTCGCTCGCCCGGCTCGCCGAGGAGTTCGGCAAGCCCGAGCTGGTGCTGATCGGTGCCGATGATCCCGAGGGGATGATCGTGCACAGTCAGGAGTGCCGTGAGCTGGGCATACCGTTTGCCGCCGACCCCTCGCAGCAACTCGCGCGACTCGACGGTGAACAGGTACGCGAACTCATCGACGGGGCCACCTACCTGTTCACCAACGAGTACGAGTGGGGCCTGCTACGTCAGAAGGCCGGGCTCAGTGATGCCCAGGTCGCCGAGATGGTAGGCCTGCGTGTCACCACGCTGGGCAGCGGTGGTGCCGAAATCGTCGAGGCCGACGGGACACGCACCCACGTGCCGGTGGTGCCCGAGACCGAGAAGGTCGATCCGACCGGTGTCGGCGACGGATTCCGGGCCGGGTTCCTCGTCGGCAACGCAGCGGGTCTGAGTCATGAGCGCAGCGCCCAGCTCGGTTCGATGGTCGCCGTTCTGGTGCTGGAAACCATTGCGCCGCAAGACTGGACGTGGAACCGCGAATCAGCGTTGGCAAGGATTGCCGGCGCGTACGGAGACGAGGCCGCTGCCGAGATCGGAGCGGTCATCCCGGCGTGAGATGACCGCCCCGGCCCAGCCGAGGCTAGAGCTTGACGGGGTAGCGGTGATCTTCGATCTGGGGCGTGATGGTGCCCTCGACGAAGATCCCGTGCCACACCATGAAGATCAGCACCGTCCAGAGTCGTCGACTGTTGTCGACCACTCCGGCGCGATGCTCCGTCAGCATCTGCCGCACCGCGTCTTTGTTGAAGATGTGCTCGGTCTGAGACTTCTCGACGGTCTGCTGAGCCCAGTCGTAGAGTTCGGTCCCGGCCAGCCAGTGACGCAGCGGGACGGGGAAGCCCAGCTTCTTGCGGTGCAGGACGTGCGCCGGGACTATCTGCTCGAGGGCCTTCCGCAACGCGTACTTGGTGGTGCCGTGCGAGATCTTCTCGTCGAAGGGCAGGGCCTCGGCGACTCGCATCACCTCGGGGTCGAGGAAGGGGACCCGCAACTCGAGCGAATTCGCCATGGTGATCTTGTCGGCCTTCACCAGGATGTCGCCGCGAAGCCAGGTGAACAGGTCGAGATGCTGCATCCGCGCCACCGGGTCCCAGCCCTGCGAGGTTGCGTAGATCGGAGCCGTCACATCGGTGTGGGTCCAATCCGGTCGAAAATCCTTCAGGACAGCGCGTAGCCGCGCGTCGTCGAAGCTGCGTGCGTTCCCGTAGTACCGCTCTTCGAGCGACATCGAGCCGCGGTGCAGCAGGCTCTTACCGCGTGTGCCCTCGGGTATGCGGTCCGACAACCGGCCCGCTGCCACCCGCAGTCCTCGGGGTAGCCGCTCGAAAGGCTTGAGCGACAACGGTTCTTTGTAGATCGTGTACCCGCCGAAGAGTTCGTCGGCACCTTCGCCGGACAGGACCACCTTGACGTGCTTACGTGCTTCCTTCGCCACGAAATACAGCGGCACCAGAGCCGGGTCGGCGACGGGGTCGTCCAGGTACCACACGATCTCCGGGATCGCGGCGGCGAACTCGGCAGGTCCGACGACCTTGACGACATGCCGAGCGCCGATGGCCGCGGCCGATTCGGCTGCCACGTCCACCTCGGAGTAGCCCTCGCGCTCGAACCCGGTCGTGAACGTGATCAGGTCCGGGTTGTGTCTGATCGCCAGCGCCGCGATGGCCGTCGAGTCGATGCCTCCGGAGAGGAACGAACCCACCGTGACGTCGGCACGCATGTGTTTGGCGACCGAATCCTCGAGCGCGGCGGCGATCTCGTCGTATCGCTTCTGTTGGGTGTCCGGTGTGAACGGACGAACCTTGAACTGGGGAGTGAAGTAGCGGCGCACCTGCGGTCGTTGTCCGGGCTTGATGGTGGCGTAGCTGCCGGACTCGAGGCGACGAATGCCCGCGTGCAGGGTTTCTGGTTCCGGTACGTACTGCAGCACCGTGTAGTGCTGGACTGCGCGGGGGTCGAGACCGTCCGCGACGCCGATCCGGTCGAGGAGTTCGAGGAGGCTCTTCTTCTCGCTGCCGAAGACCGTTCCGCCTGAGCCTGTCGCGATGAAGAGCGGCTTGATGCCGAAGGGGTCGCGGGCGATGAACATCGACCGCTCCTCGGTGTCCCAGATCGCGAAGGCGAACATGCCACGCAGCCGGGCGACCGCGTCAGGACCCCAGTGATGGAAGGCGGCGACGATGGCCTCACCATCACCCTGGGTGCGAAACTCTGCACCTTCGTCCCGGCTCAGCTGTTCACGAAGCTCTAGGTAGTTGTAGATCTCGCCGTTGAAGACCAACGCGTACCGCTCCGGATTGTCCGCGGGACCCCAGCGCAGCGGCTGATGCGAGTGCTCGATGTCGATGAACGCAAGACGGTTGAACCCGAAAGCGACATCCGCGTCGTGCCACGTTCCACCCGGCTCGTCAGGCCCACGGTGGCGCATGCACTGCGACGCCGCGGCCACCAATTCGGCAGACTCTCCCGCAGACGCGTCGCTGGACAACAGACCTAGCAGACCACACACGAGAAAGCCTCAATTCGTCCTCCGGACAGCACTTCGAACATGCCCGAGTATGCCGCAACAACGGCCACCTCCGCCCGCCCGGCCCATGCGCGTCCTCGGCTTTCCTGGCGTCGGTGACACGAACGCAAACCCCGATACGAATGTTGCGGGCGGTTGGTCTACGCTGCGTAGTACACGAGCTACCAATCGTGGGTGGCGGTGTGGCTGTTTGCAGTCTGGGCAGGGTAGGAAGGCGTGAAATTGGCACACGGTGGGCGACCTCCGGCATCGACTAAGCGTCAGCACCGCGGACGTCGAATCAAGCAGATCAGCGCGACCCTGTTCTTGGGTGTCGGCGCGATGATGCTGTCGAGCTGCAGCGCTGAAGAAGTGATGCGGTTCGGCTGGCCCGAGGGCATCACGCCCGAGGCCGAAAGCATGCGTCACCTATGGACCTGGTCGGTGATCGCTGCCCTCGTCATGGGAATCATCGTGTGGGCGCTGACCTTCTGGACCGTCACCTTCCATCGCAAGAAGCCAGGTGGTGACGAGTTCCCGCGTCAGACCGCATACAACGTGCCGCTCGAGTTGACCTATACGGCTATCCCGTTCGTGATCATCGCGGTGCTCTTCTACTTCACGATCATCGTGCAGAACGATGTCGAGGCGAAGAAGTCCGATCCAGATGTGGTTGTGAATGTCACTGCCTTCCAGTGGAACTGGAAGTTCGGCTACCGCACCGTGCAGTTGGAAGACGGCTCCCGTTACGACGGCACCCGCGAGAACCCATACGAGAACCAGCGGGCCGAGCTGGAAGAGCACGCCGGCGAGAAGGCCGAGCAGGCCGGCCACAACGAACAGAACGCAATCGACGCGGAGCGCAACAACATCCGCGAATACCTGATGTACGACAAGATCGAGACCACCGGTAACTCCGAAGAGATCCCGGTCCTGGTCTTGCCGACCGGCAAGCGCATCGAGTTCGAGATCGCTTCGAACGATGTTGTCCACTCGTTCTGGGTCCCCGAGTTCCTGTTCAAACGTGACGTGTTCCCCTTCCCGGAGGAGAATCACACCGACAACCGCTTCCAGGTCAGCTCGATCGACCGCGAAGGCGCCTTCGTTGGGCGTTGTGCCGAGATGTGCGGCACCTACCACTCGATGATGAACTTCGAGGTGCGTGCCGTCAGTCCCGAGGAGTTCGATCGCTACATCAAGTTCCGCGAATCGAACCCCAACGCCACCAACGCCCAGGCACTTGAATCGATCGGTGAGCCCGCCACAGCGCTGACCACCAAGCCTTTCGACACCCGCCGCGGCACCCAGACGGCCTCGAACTAGTACCCAGGAGCCACGAGATGAGAATTGAAGCGCGCCTCTTCGAGGTACTCACCGGGTTCTTCTTCCTGGTCGCCATCGCCTACGGGCTGGCCAGTGGACTGTCCAGCAAGAACGTCGAATGGGTCGGAGTCACCGGTCTTGTCATGACCGGCGGCCTGACCCTGATCATCGGAACGTACTTCCGATTTGTCGCTCGCCGCGTGGACATCCGCCCCGAGGACTACGAAGACGCCGAGGTGTCCGACGGTTCCGGCGAATTGGGATTCTTCAGCCCGGGCAGCTGGTGGCCCGTGGTGATCGCGCTCGGCGCTGCAGTGCTCGCCGTGGCCATGGCAACAAGCAACTTCTGGTTTGTCGGCTTCGCAGCCGCCTGCATCATCGGTGCGGTCGCCGGCCTGGTGTTCGAGTACCACACCGGGCAAGAAAAGCACTGACCAGCAGAACAACATCGATCCTTCTTTGCACTCAGCTCCTGGGATGTCCGTAGAAATACGGCACACCTGGGAGCTGAGTGCTTTGCAGCGCCGTCGCCTGCGTGAGCTCTTCGACCGCGCTTTCGACGGTGAGTTCGCGGACACCGACTACGACCACGCCCTCGGCGGCCTGCACGTCATGGTCGCGTCCGACAGCGGCGACGTGGTGGCCCACGCGGCGGTGGTGGCCAGATCCATGGTCGTCGACGCAGAACCACATCGCGTCGGGTACGTGGAAGCAGTCGCAGTCGACCCGACACGGCAACGACAGGGTCTCGGCCATCAGGTGATGGAAGCGTGCGAGCGAATAGTCGTCGACGCCTACGACTTCGGGGCGCTCAGCGCCAGTGCGGCGGGCGAAGCCCTCTATCGTGCACGAGGCTGGCGCCCTTGGGAGGGCGAACTCGGGGCGCTGACGCCAGCCGGCCCGATCACGACGCCTGACGACCGCGGAGGCGTTCATGTGTTCGGTGAGATCGGACGGCCCGATGGTCGCCTGATGTGCGACTGGCGCTCCGGCGACCTCTGGTGATCCTGCCGGCCCAGTAGCGCCGCCGCTGAACCCGCTTGTTCATGTGTTCTCGAATGGGGAGTCCCGGGTCCAGATCGTCTTTTGACCGGCCGCTGTGCGCCCGGTGGTTCAGTCTTCCCCGTCGTTGTCGAGGCGCTGAAACTGCACCCTGCCGTCTAGACCGATCGCGAGCATGGCGGTGGGGTAGGGGAGAGGTGCCATGTCTGAGGAACCTCTACACAAAGAACCGGGGCACAAAAAATCCGGGCCCCGATATGGGACCCGGATCTCTTGTGGTGTTGCAGATCAGTCGGTGAACGGGCTTCCGCCACGAGCCTGAAGAGCGCGCAGCGCATCCTTCTCGACGTGGTGGGCTTCGCTGTCGAGCTCGATCTGACGCTGCTGCTCTTCCGGCGGGTCGGCCACCAGGAGCGAACCGCTACCGGGGTGTCCGGCCGAGCCCAGCTTGTTCATCCGCTTGGGCAACGCTGCACCCTCGTACGGCATCGGAAGCGGATGACCGTGATCATCGAGAGGTCCGAGCGGCTGATGCAGCTCGATGTACTCACCATGCGGGAGACGCTTGATGATTCCGGTCTCGATACCGTGCTCGAGCACGAAGCGGTCACTGCGCTGCAGGGCCAGGGCCCAGCGGTAAGCGATGTAGTACGCGAGCGGCGGCACGATGATCAGGCCGATACGTCCCATCCACGTGGTCGCGTTGAGCGATATGTGGAACTTGTACGCGATGATGTCGTTCATGCACGACACGGTGAGCACGATGTAGAAGGCGAGTGCCATCGCGCCGATACCTGTACGCACCGGGGTGTCGCGAGGCCGCTGCAGCAGGTTGTGGTGGGCATCGTCGCCGGTGAGGCGCTTCTCTATCCAGGGATAGGCGAACATCACGGTGATGATGATCCCGATGACAACAACCACCCAAAAGATCGCTGGGATCGTGTACGCGTTTCCGAAGTAGACCTCCCACGCCGGCATCAGGCGGGCAAGTCCGTCGGTCCACATCATGTAGATGTCGGGCTGCGAACCGGCCGACACGTGCGCCGGGTTGTATGGTCCGAGGACCCACACCGGGTTGATCTGGAAGATGCCGGAGATGATCGCGAGGAAGCCGAAGGTGACCGCGAACAGCGCACCGGCCTTCGCCGCGAAGATCGGGAGAATGCGGACGCCGACAACGTTCTGTTCGGTGCGGCCGGGGCCGGGGAACTGAGTGTGCTTCTGGTACCAGACCAGTGCGAGGTGTGCACCGATCAGGGCCAGGATGATCCCTGGGAAAAGCAGCACGTGCAGTATGTAGAGCCGCGGAATGATGATGTCGCCCGGGAACTGACCGCCGAACAAGGCCCAGTGGATCCAGGTACCGACAAGCGGTATTCCGAGGACGATGCCCGACATGGCAGCGCGGACGCCGGTGCCCGAGAGCAGGTCGTCGGGGAGTGAGTATCCGAAGAAGCCCTCGAACATCGCCAGGAGCAGCAGCATGCAGCCGATGACCCAGTTGGCCTCACGTGGCCGACGGAACGCACCGGTGAAGAAGATGCGCGCCATGTGGATGATGATCGACGCCGCGAACAGCAGTGCTGCCCAGTGGTGGAGCTGTCGGACGAACAGACCGCCGCGGACCTCGAACGAGATGTCGAGTGTGGTCGCGTACGCCTTGGTCATCATCACGCCGTTGAGCGGTTCGTAGGCGCCGTTGTAGACGACCTCGCTCATCGACGGATCGAAGAAGAACGTCAGGTACACACCCGAGATCAGCAGGATCACAAAGCTGTAGAGCGCGATCTCGCCGAGAAGGAAGGACCAGTGGGTGGGGAAGACCTTGTTGATCTGCCGACGGAGACCGGGAGCCAGGTGATACCGGCTGTCGACCTCTTCTGCGCGTTGCGCGAGTTTACTCATGGTCTGTCCTTCCCCTGGCCGCGTTCCCAGAACGCCGGCCCGACGGGTTCGATGAAGTCGCCGGCCGCCACCAGATAACCCTGTTCATTCACAGTAATGGGCAACTGCGCGAGCGCGCGAGCAGCTGGACCGAAGATCGGCTTGGCAAACTCGAGGGCATCGAACTGGGACTGGTGACACGGGCAGAGGATTCGGTTGGTCTGCTGCTCGAAGAGCGATGCCGGGCAACCGAGGTGCGAGCAGACCTTCGTGTACGCGAAGTAGTCGCCGTAGTTGAAACTTTCCTGGTTCTTGCGCTTGATGGCCCGGGCCGCATCGTTGGGACGCAGGCGGATCAACATCACGGGGTTGTCGACCGCACGCAGTCCTTCGAGGAGCTTGTGCCGAGATTCTTCGGTCTCTCCGACGCCATCCGAGACCCGCCATGGGAAGACCGTCTCCATGCCGCCGGCATCAAGATCTTCTGGCCGGACGAGGACCACCTGGTGCGGGTTGCCGGTGTCGCGACGCAGGAAGACCGTCTCGTTGGGGGTTTCGGGCGAGTTGTGGATCGGCGACCACCCGGTGTTCCAGAGCGGAGAATCCTTGCCCTCCGCCCACGGGTTCTTGATGATCCCGCCGACCAGAGCGACAAGGCCGGTGACGGCGAAGGTTCCGAGTCCGAAGAGTCCGGCACCGATGATCATCTTGCGACGACCGATCGTGGACGACGTCACGGTGTTGCCGAGCATGGCGGCAGCGGTCTTCTTGTCGACCTCGGCGGAGCCACCGTCGTGGCGGTCCTGGACCGAGATCTCCTCGGGGATGAACTTCTTGGTGAACTGGATGGCGCCCACGCCGATGGAGAGGATCGACAATCCGAAGGTCACGCCCAGGAGGGGAGTGTTGAAGATGTACTGCCAGTAGTGGTCGCCACCGGGCATCACGAATTCCCAGTGGTTGAAGATGAAGATCACGAAGCAGGCCACTGCTGACAGGCCGGCCAGCAGGAACCAGAACGCGACCGACCGCTCCGCGCGCTTCTCAGCCTTGCTGCCGGGCTCGGGGAACCGTTCCCGACGGTGGATGATCTCCACACCATCGAGATTGGTTCCGAGCTTGACCAGCTGGTCGTTGCTCATCCCGTCGAGCTCGTCCTGGGTGGGGACAGATTTGTGTTGATCGCTCATGTGCGTGATCCCATCCACATCGCGGCGGCGACGATAGCCACTACGCCGACAGCCCACATCGCCATTCCCTCGGAGACCGGTCCGAAGCCGCCCAGGGCGTACCCGCCCGGTGCCTCGGGGCGCGTCGCGTACTTGACGTAGCCGATGATGTCCCGCTTTTCCTCGTCGGTGAGCTGACGATCCGAGAACTTGGGCATGTTCTGCGGTCCGGTCAGCATCGCCGTGTAGATCTGCTGCTCATTGGCCGGGTCGAGGACCGGCGCGAACTTGCCCGACGACAGTGCGCCACCGCGACCGGTGAAGTTGTGGCACGACGCGCAGTTCAGCCGGAACAGCTCGCTACCGCGGCCGATGTTCTCGCCGCGCAACTGCTCCTGCTCGACAACCGGGTAGCCGTCCTCGAAGATGACGTTTCCGTTGGCATCCTTGGCGTACACGACCTGGGGGCCGCCGCCGACCGACTGGATGTAGGCGCCGAGTTGATCGATCTGGGCCTGGGTGAACTTGGCAGGCTTGCGCTGGATCTGAGCCTCACCACGGACCGCGGGCATGCGCCCGGACGAGACCTGGAAGTACACCGACGCATCGCCGACGCCGACCAGCGACGGTCCGCGGTCGAGCACACCTTCGAGGTTGGCGCCGTGGCACGTGATGCAGGACGTCTCGTAGAGCTTGCGGCCATCTTGGATCAGCGCCGCACTCGACTCGCTGTCCGCCTTGGCGACCTGCGGGTCCGGGGTGATCGCGGTGGCCAGGCCTCCGGCGACCACAAGACCTGCGAGCAACAGCAGGATGCCGGATGCGCGACGTCGCAACTTGCGGCGTGCCTTGGCCTTCTTCGCGTCGATCCTGCCTGCGCCCTCGCTCAGGGCGCCCTCAACCGAATCCCCGGGTGAGGTGGGTGGGGGAGATGAACTCATCTGTGTCTCTCTGCTAAGCGGACTGACTCTGCCTGGGCGAAAGTGTGGTGCGCGTTACCGGATGAAGTAAATGGTCGCGAACAGGGCAATCCAGACGATGTCGACGAAGTGCCAGTAGTAGGACACGACGATCGCGGCGGTTGCCTGAGCCGGGGTGAACTTGCTCAACCGCGTGCGGATCAGCAAGAAGACAAAGGCGACGAGACCGCCGATGACGTGCAGGCCGTGGAACCCGGTGGTGATGTAGAACACCGAGCCGTAGGCGCTCGACGAAAGCGTCGTGCCCTCGTGAACCAGGTGGTAGTACTCGTACGCCTGACCGGCGACGAAGATCGCGCCCATGATCAGCGTGATCGTGTACCACCGGCGAAGGCCGAAGACGTCGCCACGCTCGGCGGCGAAGACACCGAGCTGGCATGTCACCGACGACAGGATCAACACGGTGGTCACCGGGATCGCCAACGTCAGGTTGAGCTCGGTGGGCTCCATCGGCCAGTTGCCGTAGTTTCCGGCTCGCGCGACGAAGTACATCGCGAACAATCCGGCAAAGAACATCAGCTCGCTCGAAAGCCACACAATCGTGCCGACGCTGACCATGTTGGGTCGGTTCAGCGAGTGCACGCGCTGGGTGATAGCTGATCCTGTGGGTGCTGCAGCGCTAGTCACCCCAGAAGTATGACGGTTCGTAGTAAGCGCTGACTACTTGGGTCCAGAATTTTTTCCGGCGGGTCGCGCCGACCCAGGTAGACGCATGCATATGCCCTGTTCCCGGCGTGTCCGAGAGCTGGAAATCACACACCTGGAAGGCTGGTGGGGTGCCTCGCGACGTGAACGGGAACCCGGTCGAACTGTCCCGGTGGAAACGATGGTCCGGTCGGCTCGGCGGCGGCCGAAAGCCCAACGGGGAGTTGTCTGCCGACGATCCGTCTCTCGTGGTGACGGCCGAGAGTTTCGACGACGCGGAGGCGGCGTCGGCGGTGCTCGCCGATTGCGGTTGGCGCGAGCACGAACAGTCGGTTCTGCGGCACCTGCTGGTGCTGCCGTCCGGGGCCGTCCCAAGAGCTCTGGAACTCGCGGCCCAGGACCATTACGGACCCGTTCCGGTTCCGCCGGGAACCGGTGTCGAGGCCGCCGGCGGCAACGAGGTGGTGGCACTGGCTCGCGTACAGCTGATCGATGCCCTGCACGTGTCGCAGGAACGCTCCCGGATGGCCGGTCTGGCCCAGCGGCACGGCGGCTCTGCGGTGGGCTGGCAGGTGCTGCAACCGCCGACGAATCAGCTTGCGGGGGGTGGCTAGGCTGCCACTGTGACCCACTCGAACGTTCCGGCCCGTACGTGGCCGCAGATTCTCGGTGTTCTGGCCGATGGCCACGACCTGGATCCCAACGGTGCCGAGTGGGCGATGAACGAGATCATGACCGACAACGCGACCCCGGCGCAGATCGCCGCCTTCGGGGTGGCGATGAAGCTCAAGGGGCCTACCCCCGGGGAGCTGCTGGGCCTGGCAACGGGGATGCTCGCCCACTCCAGTGTGGTGGCCACAACGGGCGATTGCGTCGACATCGTGGGGACCGGCGGCGACCGGTCGAACACGGTGAACATCTCGACGATGGCATCGGTGGTGGTGGCCGCAGCCGGTGTGCCGGTGGTCAAGCACGGCAACCGCGCGGCGTCGTCGAAGAGCGGTGGCGCCGATGTCCTGGAGGCGCTGGGCGTCAAGATCGCGCTGACCGCCGATGGCGTCGCCACCTGTGTCAGCCAGGCCGGCATCGCCTTCTGCTTCGCCCCCGTGTTTCATCCCGCGTTACGGTTCGCGGCGGCCCCCCGCAAGGAAATTGGCATTCCGACGGTCTTCAATGTGCTTGGCCCCCTGACCAATCCGGCACAGCCGACCAGCGGATTGGTGGGGTGCGCCTTTGCCGATCTCGCGCCGGTACTTGCGCAGACATTCGCTGATCGGGGTCATTCGGTACTCGTCGTCCGCGGCGATGACGGCCTCGACGAACTGACCACGACGACGACGTCAACCGTGTGGCAGGTCGTCGACGGCGCCGTGCACCAACAGACGGTGGACCCCACGACAATCGGTCTGGCCCGCGTCGAACTGGAAGCACTGCGAGGCGGCGACGCGGACCACAACGCGCAGGTCGCTCGGGACCTGTTCGCCGGAGCGACGGGGCCGGTACGCGATGCCGTGGTGCTCAATGCTGCCGGAGCACTGACTGCCTACCGTCCCGACCGCGACGCCGATCTGCACGAACAGCTGCGCACGCAGATCGACGTGGCCGCCGACGCGATCGACTCCGGCGCGGCCGCGACCCTGCTCGACAACTGGGTGCGCGTGAGCAACGCCCTCTGACGTGCCCCTCCATGGGGTTGTCCGGCGGGCTCCCCGGTGGGCCACCGACCGGGGCGGCCAACCGGCTGTTCCTTTGTTACTCGCCGATGGAGAAACCGGCGTCGACGTCGGCGCTGGAGTAACTCTTGAAGGCGATGTGGGTGGCGGTGTGCTTCACACCCGGCAGCCGACTGATCCCGGCGGTGACGACGTCGGCGATCTCCGCGTGGTCCCGGACTCGGATCTTCGCGATCAGGTCGACGTCACCGGCACACGAGTACACCTCGGTGACCCCTGAGATGTCGGCCACAGCCTGAGCGGTCTCCGGGATCTGATGGACATCGGTCTGGATCAAGACGATGGCGGTAATCATTGACTCAGCCTAGGTCGCCCTCGAGTGTGATGGTGCGACGCGCCGTACCAACCTTGTCGCGCCAGTGGACGTGCCGGCCGCCACCGTGCCGCGGCAGGCTGAACCCGCTGGTGGCACAGACGATTCGAACACCTGGCCCGGTGAGCCACCGGCACACCAACGCGACTTCCTCGTGGGGCGCGCCGTACAGCGGTCCCGGTTCGGGGATCACCGTCTCCGCACCGGCCGCGAGCGCGGCGACCACGGGCATCGGCGGAACGCCCCGCGCGGCGACCCCGGCGCTTGCGAGGCGGCCGTGCCTGATCACCGCCAGGTCCCATCCGCCGCGTCCATCGGGTGCGGCGGCAACCATTTCTGAGATGCGGGCCAGCGCAGCCAGCCGCTGACACCGTTCCAGGTGGGCGATGAGGTGGTCGAGGCGATCGCGCAACCGCGCGGCGTTCTCGAAGAGCTCGGCACGGGCGAGCGACTCGAGTTTGTCCAGAGCCAGCTGAATCGGGAGGTCGCTTCGGCCGCTGAACAGCTCGGCGACGGTTCGGGCTCGGGGGAGATATGCCTCGGCGGCAAGTGGTTCAGTGGTGGCCGCGTGGCAACCGCCGACCACGCGCCGCCCGCCCGGGCCCACCTCGCACACATGAAGTGCAGTGGCCCGCAGTGCGGTACGGCACGTGCGCAGGCCGCATGTGTCGGCGATGAGGTCTGCGACGTCATAGGCAGTGGCGCGGGAACGAAAGGGGCCGACCGAGGTCGCGGTCGGGGTCCGGCTGATCTTCAACCGCGGGAACGCCTCCTCGGTGAGGCATATCCACCAGCCGAGATGCGGGAACTTCGAACGGCGGTTGTAGGGCGGCGCGTAAGCGCCGAGAAGGCGCAGTTCGCGCACCCCGGCCTCGATCCGATGGGCACACTGCACGTGGTCGACGCGCGTCGCCAGTTCCACCATCTCGCGTATCCGGGTCCGGTTCTCCGAGCCGGTGAAATAACTGCGTACCCGCCTGCGCAGGTCGGTTGCGGTGCCGACATACAGAACCTCGTCAGAGGGGCCACGGAACATATAGACGCCGGGCTCGGACGGCAGGTGGTCTGCCAGGCCCCTCTTGTTCCGCGTGGCGCGAGAGACACCGGGCAGAAAGTTGCGGAGGTCGCCGAAGGTGTGGATGCCGAGATTCCCGACCCGTTCGAAGAGCCGGTGCATCACCTCGACGGTTGCACGGGCGTCGTCGAGCGCCCGGTGGGTCGGACGGGTCTGGACGGCGAAGAGGTCGGCGAGAGCCGAGAGTTTGACGGTCGGTGCCTCGTCTTTGGTCAGGACGCGACGGGCCAGCTTCACGGTGCACAGCACCCGGCGAAACGGCCACGGGTGGCCCAGCTCGGTGGCAGCGGCGCGCAGGAAGCCGGTGTCGAACCGGGCGTTGTGCGCCACGATCACGGAGTCGCGGGCGAATTCGAGGAAGGCCGGGAGAACCTGGTCGATCGTCGGGGCCTGGTAGACCATCGCTTCGGTGATGCCGGTGAGTCGAACGATGTGTGGGGGAATGCCGCGCTGTGGATCCACGAGAGTCGCGAAGTCGCCCAGCACCTCGCCGCCCCGGACCTTCACGGCGCCGATCTCGGTGATCCGGTCGCCCATCGGGCTTCCCCCGGTGGTCTCGAGGTCCACCACCACGAATGTCGTCTCCCGCAGGGGGACGTCGTCGGGGTGGTCCAGTACGGGATCGTCAAAACACAACTGAGTCCCAGCAGCCTCACCAACAACACTCACACCGCGAACATTAGTTCGAACCACCGACATCGCCGCGGTGGCGCAGTGCGAGATGGCTTGTCAGACCGTGGAGTTAGCGTTCGGCCATCGGGGTCGAATCAGAGGGCTCCGGACGTCAGGGAGAACCCTGAGAACCCTGAGAAAAGGCCCCCTAAACCGAATGAGACGGAGATCACAATGCTCATAGACTGCAACACCTGCCCCGGCCGTCGGGTCGCCTGCGACGACTGCATGATGACCGTTTTCCTGGGTCCCGTAGGTGTCCCCAACAGCGCAAACGACGAAGTTCGCTGTGATGAATTCGTTATTGACCACCAGGCGCGCATCGATGACGCCATTGCGTTGTTCCATGCTGCGGGCATGATCGGCAAGTCTGACCGTCACAGTCAGGATGCGGCAGTCAACGCAGGTAACAGGGTTTTTGTTCCCCGATCTGGCGGTCATCTGCGAGCTGGATGACCCGACACGCCGGTCGGCCTCCTGTCGGTCCCCTAGTGGACACGGACCATCACGGTTTCGTAACCTTTCTGAGACCTTGCGAAAGCGTCCGCTCCAACCGGAGCGGATCGTAGGGTCGCCGCTCAATCACCGTCCTGGTGAACCGGGGAACCACTGATGCGAATGCGAGTTCACATCCGGGGTGAATCCCACTGAACCCTGAGGTCTTCAGACTTCTGGGTTCACCGGGTAGGGCCATCTTCCGGCCCGAATCCGACAGCTAACCCGGTAGGCGGATAGGGAAGAAACAGGAGACATCGCTTCGTGGCGAAACATCGTTTGCAACAGCCGAACCGGGGCATCAAGAGCGCCCGGGGCGCACTGATCGCCGGATCGATCACTCTCGGCACCATGGGAATGGCCGCAGCGCCGGCCATGGCTGCTCCGATCACCGTTCCCGGTGTCGGAACCTTCGAGATCCCGGGCCTGGCCGAAAACCAGATCCCCAATGAGTTCAAATCCCCCAACATCCTGCCGCAGGCAGCGCAGCCGGTCCGGCCCGCAGGCCAGATCGCCGCTGATGCCGCAGTGAGCAAGATCGGTTCGCCGTATGTCTACGGCGCAGCCGGCCCCAGCGCATTCGACTGCTCGGGTCTCGTCTACTGGTCGCACCAGCAGGCCGGTCAGACCATTCCCCGGGACAGCTACGGCCAGCTCGGCGGTGGCACCCACGTCGACGCCGCGAACATCCAGCCCGGCGACGTCGTGATCTACAACGGTGGCGGCCACGCGGGCATCTACGTCGGCGGCGGCCAGGTCGTCCACTCCTCGACCGAGGGCGTGCCCGTCGGTCGGATGGGTCTCAACGACCAGTCGATCGTCGACATCCGTCGCTACTGATCTACACAACTGAACACGACCATTGGGCGGGGCCGCACTCGAGCGGCACCCGCCCAATGGCTTCCGAACACCCGGTCGCAGACAGTCTGTCCGTCCGCGCTCGGTGGGGCGAAGGCCTGTGTAGCCTGGCCGGGTTGGTCAGTGCAGCGGGATCGGTCGAACAAGACGTACCGAGTGGGCAGCTGATCTGTTCGGTACACACAGAGGTAAAGGGCTCGGGTTGGCCCGCGTGAAGTGTTGAGGAGTTTCATCGTCGTGGTGCGGAAGCGTTATGCCGCCGTCATGCACACCGTGATCGCGGCTGTGGTGTTGGCGTTGGCGGTTGCACTGGGCGCAGGTGCGCCGGCCGGTGCCGAACCGGGACCGCAGAGCCCGGATGACATGCTCACCGAATACACGCAGCTGGGCCGCGAGGCCGAGCAGGCCACCGAGGCCATTCACAACACCACGATCGAGCTGAACAACCAGCGCGGCGCTGTCGCGGCGGCGAACGAGGCCGCCCTGGCGGCCGAGCGCACCCTTGCCGAGCAGGAGAAGCAGGCCGAGAGCCTGCAGGGCGCAGTCGATGCGCTGGTCAACGCCAGTTACCGGGGCGCGCGGGTCAATCGTCTCTACGCCGTCCTCGTCAGTGACTCGCCGCAATCCTTGCTCGACCAGATGTCCGGACTCGAGATGATCTCGCGTCAGACCGTTGCCGACGTGAAGACGTTCAAGATCGCCAACGACAAAGCGCTGGAAGCGCAAAAGGTGGCGCAGGACGCGAAGACGAAGGCCGAGCAGGCAGTGGCGGCCGCCGAGAAGACCAGCGCAGACCTGCAGGCCAAGCAGAGTGAACGAATCTTCAAGGCCACCGAGATCAGGGCGATGTACGAGTCGTTGACCGGCAAGCAGCTCGCTGCACTGGCCGGGCCCAAGATCGAATTCGACGCCTCCATGTTGCCTGCCGGGACGGCCCCCGAGGTCATCGCTGTTCGTGCGGCGCTCACCCGGATCGGCGATCCCTATGTTTGGGGCGCCACCGGGCCGGATCAATTCGATTGCTCCGGACTGATGGTGTGGGCGTACAAACAAGCAGGGAAGACGCTGCCGCGGTCCAGTCAGGCGCAACTGGCGGGCGGCACCCCGGTGGAGCGAGATGCTCTGCGACCCGGTGATCTGATCATCTATTACCCCGACGCCACCCACGTGGGCATGTACATCGGTAACGGCTACGTGGTGCACGCCTCGACATTCGGTGTCCCGGTCAAGGTCGCTCCGATCGACGGAGCCGGCCCGTACAACTCGGCCCGTCGATACTGAAGTCGCCGGATCGCCTGTGACTTCCGAGCGCGAGTCCCCAGAGCGCGAGGACCTCGACGCCGCACCGGCAGCGGACGCCACGTCCGAGCGCCGGAATCCGCTGCGCCGGAAGTGGCTGTGGGTCCTGATCGCCGTGGTGCTCGTGGCCGTCGTCGGCATCGTCGCGACGGTGCTGGTGTCGTCTTCGGGCTCGGACACTGATTCACCTGCTGCAACTCCGTCCGCGCGTCCGCAGAATCCGTACGAACAGTCACGGTCGCTGGGGGTCACCCTGACCTTGCAGGCCTACACCGATGCCCTGCGCGAGGGGGATGCCGAGTCGGCTCTGGCTCAACTGGATGCCTCGGCGTCCACTGCCTTGCGTGAGCGGACGGGTGCATCGGCAGCGGGTCTGCCGGCCTTGCCGCTCAGTGCTTTCGAGTTCCGATTGTCGGCGAGCCGCGAGTTCGAGCGTCTTGTCCCCGCCGACCTGCAGGAGCGTCTCGACGCGCAGGGGAGCAGCGACTCCTGGGTGGCCCCCGTGCAGTTGCGATACGGCTATGAGGGGATCGACTCGATCCCGGTTGTGCTCGACCTCCCGATGGTGATGGCCCAGTACCCGGAGGGCTGGAAGATGGTCGCCGACGCGGGGCCGCTGTTCGGACAGCCCGCGCCTGCGGGACACGTGTGGGAGTTCCCCTCACCGTCGGCGACGTCCGTTGCCACTGCCCCGGGGGAGTCCTTGGTGTTGACCAACGGGCCCGACACCGGCTTCACCGCCCGCCTGAAGGAACTGCTGCCGGCCGCCGCCGGAGCCGTCACGCAGTTCTGGGGCACCAAGTGGCCGCAGGGCGCGGGGATCATCGCTGCCCCCACCGACGACGAGTTCCGATCGCTCACCGGTGCTGCCACCGCCGACGCCCAGGCTGCCGCGGCCGTCTCGATCTTCACAGGAGTCGATCCCGCTGGACCGACCGCCCTGGGGCAACGTGTGGTCTTCAGTCCTCAAGCAGCGCAACTGGATCCGAACGCACTCGCGGTGGTGCTCCGGCATGAGCTGTTCCACGTCGCCGCTCGCACCGTCACCGCTCAGGCGGCCCCGGTCTGGGTGACCGAAGGGGTGGCCGAATATGTCGGCCGCCGAGGGACGTACACCCGCCTCGCCGACGCCGCCCCCACTCTGGCCGGGCAGGTCGCAGCCGGTGAGGTGCCTGCGGACCTTCCCAGCGATGCGAACTTCTCTCCGGGCAGTCCCGACGCGGCGTTGTCCTACCAGTCCGCGTGGTCTGTGGCGGCCTTCATCGCGGACAAGTTCGGTGACGACAAACTCAAACGTTTTTATGTGGCGTTGGCCGGCGCTGATCAGCCGACCGACCCTCAGCTGGTGGTCAAGTCCCAGGACATCGCCGCGAACATCGTTCTGGGGATCTCGCGCGAGGAACTCGTCGATCAGTGGCGTGGCTGGCTCACTGCGTCACCCTGATCGCCGCTACGGTGAGCCAATGCACCGTACGCTGTTGGTCACCAACGACTTTCCGCCCCGGCAGGGGGGAATCCAGTCGTACTTGCAAAACCTGGTCGAGCGGTTGCCCGCCGGTGATGTGGTCGTCTATGCGCCGCGATGGCGCGAAGACAGCCACATCCGGTTCGACGCGGAGCAGGACTACGAGGTCGTCCGCCATCCCACGACGTTGATGTTGCCCACGCCTGCGGTTGCGCGGCGGGCAGCCGATCTGGTTCGGGCGCATCAGGTCGACACGGTCTGGTTCGGGGCGGCAGCCCCGCTGGCCGTGCTCGGTCCGGCCATGCGACGCGCAGGCGCACAGCGTGTGATCGCCAGTACGCACGGGCACGAGGTCGGCTGGTCGATGCTTCCGGTGGCGCGGCAGGGTCTCGGCGTGATCGGTCGCGGCACGGACGTGATCACATACGTGAGCAAGTACACGCGTGACCGTTTCAGTGCGGCATTCGGCCCCCGCGCGGCACTCGAACACCTACCGCCGGGTGTGGACATCGAGCGGTTCAAGCCGGATGACCTTGCCCGGCAACGTCTTCGGCAGTTGCACGGACTCGGTGACGCGCCGACGATACTGTGTCTGTCCCGACTGGTCCCACGCAAAGGGCAGGACATGTTGATCCGGGCGTTGCCCGAGGTCCGCGCAGAGATCCGCGACGCCACGCTGGTGATCGTCGGGGGCGGTCCCGATGCCGAGCGGCTGCGGGACCTGGCACGCAAAGTCGGTGTCGCCGAGCACGTTCTGTTCACCGGCTCGGTACCTGCCGACGAGCTTGCCGCGTACCACAACATCGCGGATGTCTTCGCGATGCCGGCGCGTACCAGAGGTCGGGGACTGGACGTGGAAGGTCTCGGCATCGTCTACCTGGAAGCCTCTGCGTCGGGGGTCCCGGTGATCGCCGGTGAGTCGGGAGGCGCCCCGGAGACGGTGAAGCAGGGCGAAACCGGCCTGGTCGTGGACGGCCGGTCGATCAGAGAGATCACCGAAGCCCTGACGGCTCTGTTGGGAGACCCGGACCTGTGCGCATCGATGGGCGCTGCGGGACGGGATTGGGTCCAGTCGCGGTGGCGATGGGAGCACATGGCCGGCCGGCTCCGGCAGTTGCTGTGACCACAACCCCCCAGCGCGTCATGGTGAGCAGGGTTGTGATCGGACCGGCACGCCGGTATGTGAAGCTAATGCGGTGACCAGTATCCAGGTTGCCGACCAAACCTTCATCGCGGCGCCGCCCGAATCGGCGACCGAGATGATCTCCGACCGCGCCAATTGGCGCCGATGGTGGCCTGATCTGCGGTTGACCGTGGTTCAGGACCGAAAAGAGCAAGGTGTGCGCTGGAAGGTGTCGGGCCCCGTCGAGGGGACGACCGAGCTGTGGCTCGAGCGGGTGCTCGACGGCTTCGTGCTGCACTATTTCCTGCACGCGGAGCCGACGGGGACGCTCCCGTCCGAGCCGAGGGCGCGCGGGACCGAGCTGGCGCGGATGAACCATCGGCGCCGAGTGGCCGGTCGCGTCATGTCGTTCGAGGTCAAGGACCGCCTCGAGCACTCCCGCCACGTCGGCGGACCGGCAGCCGGCGCACCGGCCGCGGGAGGTTCGCGATGACCGACCGCACCGAACAATCCATCGTGATCAACGCAGATGCAGCCGACATCATGGCGGTCATCGCAGATTTCGAGCAGTACCCGCGGTGGGTTTCGGCGGCGCGCAAGGTGGAGGTGACCGTCCCGGGCCCCGGAGGTCGCGCGAAGCAGGTTCGGTTCGTGCTCGATGCCGGCGTCCTCAAGGACACCTACGAATTGAGTTACGAATGGGCCGCCGATGGGCACTCTGTGAGCTGGGACCTGGTCAGCAGCGATCTGCAGACCGCGCAGCACGGTAGTTATCGGTTGGTGCAGCAGGCACCCGGGTCGACGAAGGTCACCTACGAACTGACAGTGGACTTGTCGATACCGATGATCGGCCAGCTCAAGCGGCGGGCTGAGAAGGCCATCACCGACGCAGCCCTGAAAGAACTGAAGAAGAGAGTCGAAGACTGATCGATCTAGCGCCCATCCACCTCGTCCTCGGGCCGGGTGGTGCCGGAACGTCGACGGTTGCCGCCGCCGGTGCCGTCGGCCTGCCGCAACACCACAGCGGGTCCGGACGACGCGGGAAGACGCTTCTGGTGTCACTCGGCCGCTTCCGTGACGTCTCGGCGATCTTTGGCGTGTTCGCTTCTCCGGGCGAGCCTGTCCCTGCCTCGCAACAGGTGGACATACTCGAACTGGACACATTGGCGATGGTTTCGCAGATGTGGGGTTCGGTGCGTTCTGCGCTGACCGCCGGGGAACTGACCGGTACGGGTGTGCCCGGGGCCGGCGCGGTGGTGTCCGGCCTGGACCCCGAGGAGATCCTCGGGATGCCCGGAGTCGAATCATTGCTGGCACTGCGCAGGATTCGCGATGAGGCAGCGTCAGGTGATTGGGCGCAGGTGGTGATCGACATGTCCGGTGGGGTCGACCCCTTCGAGCTCATGCGGGTTCCGCAGATGGTGGCCGACATGATCGAGAGGTTGTGGCCGCGTCACCGGCGCTTGGCGGCCGCAGCGGACAACGCACGTATCGCCCGCGTCGTGGGGATGGTCGATGCCCTGGTGCGCGATTGCGCGGACGTCGACGAGCTGCTGTTCGACGCGTCCGGTGTGCACGTCCACGTGGTGGTCGGGGTCGACCGCGACGGTGCGGCCTCGCTGGACCGTGCCCGAGCCGTCTTGCAGGTGATGGGGTTGCCGGTGTCGACCATCCTGGCCAATCGTGTTCTGCCCGAGGTGTTGTCGGTCGACACGCATACGGCGGACGCGCCCGGCAGTTCTTCGTGGCTCGACCATCAGATCGCTGCTCAGTCGGAGGCGCTCGATCATCTGCGGGCGACCAAGGATGAGGCCGAAGTGGTGTGCGTGCCGTGGCTGTCCGGGCCGATCGATTCTGTCTTGTCGTTGCGTAAGCTCGGCGTCGATCTGTCCGGTGGGCAGATGGCTGCGGTGGGCCCACGGGCCGCGACGGTCGAACGAGAGTCCGGGTCCGGACTCGATTCGGTCTACCGGATGACATGGACGCAGTCACTTCCCGATCCATCGGGACTGCAGCTCGGCCGCAGCGGTGACGATCTGATGGTCACGGTGAGCGGGGTGCGGCAGCGGATACGGTTGCCGTCGGTCTTGCGGCGCTGCGTGGTCCTGGGCGCGTTCTGGGACGCCGGCGACCTCACCGTACGCTTTCGGCCGGATCCCGATGTGTGGCCGCAGAACTGACAGATGAGTAAGAATGGCGGGCACCGCGAGAGTGTCCGATGGCGCAAGCAGTCGAACGAGAGAAGGCCGGCGTGAGCGACGAGCAGGGCAGGGCCGCAGGTGGGCCCGGCGGCGCCCGGTCAGGAGGCGACGCCGAGGCCTGGCGCACCCTCGTCCTCGGTGTCCTCGAGCGAGTCGACCACTTTGCGTCCGTGCTGCTCGACGAGAACGGGGCGGCCGCGAGACGGGCGGGCGGCGCGACGGGGGATGGCGCCTCGTTCGTGGCCACCGACTTGGCCGGTCAGGCCCGCTTGGCGTTCGACACGATCATCGACGAGGCCGGGGATCTGTTGTGGCAGCTGCTCAGTCAGCTGATCGCCATCCTCGAAGCGGTTCAGCAGGCGCTGGAGCAGGTCATCGGGGCGCGTCCGGAACCCCCGCCGCGACGTCCGGCCGGCACAAGTGCCCGTGACGCCGGCTATCAGCCCATCACCGTGCTGTTCGAGCCGGTGGGGGACGTCCCGCGGGGTGATCCGTGAGTGACCACGAGTCCACGCCCAACCGTCAGGGTCAGCGCGGGGACATGGCGATCGGTATCGACATCGGGGGCACGAGCATCCGTGCCGCGATCGTCGACGAGCAGGGGCAGGTGCATGACACGGTACGGGCTCAGACCCCCACGACGGTGTCCGCGCTCGAGACCTGCCTCGACCGCACCGTGGCCGAACTGACCGCACGCTGGGACGTCATCGGGGTGGGTGTGGCCGTCGCCGGGTTCCTCACCAGCGATCGGCAGGTCATCCGCTTCTCGCCGCATCTGCCCTGGCGCGAGGCGCGCGTGGCGGAGGAGATGTCGCGCAGGATCGGACTGCCGGTGGTGTGTGAACACGACGCCAACGCCGCCGCTGTTGCCGAGTATCACTTCGGCGCGGCCGCGCGAGGTCACAACACGCTGGTCATCGCGATCGGCACGGGCATCGGAGCGGGGTTGCTGCTGGACGGAGAGATCTACCGCGGCAGCTTCGGTGTCGCCCCCGAACTCGGGCATCTGCGGGTGATGCCCGACGGCCGGCCATGCTCGTGTGGCAAGTTCGGGTGTTGGGAAAGGTATTGCAGCGGAACGGCTCTGGTCGACACGGTGGTCGAGCTGATCGCCGACGGTGGGATGTGGAACAGCAAACTCGCCCGCGACATCGCGGACGACCCCGGCTCGCTGACCGGACGGCGGATAGCGGCGGCGGCGCACGAAGGCGATGCGCTGGCGCTGGCGGCGTTCGCCGAGTTCGCCCGATGGCTGGGTCTGGGGCTGGCGATGTGCTGTGACGTGTTCGACCCCGACCTCGTGGTACTCGCGGGCGGTGTCGGTTCGTCCTCGGGCCTGTTCCTGGACGAGGCGCGCGAACACTACTCAGCGTTGCTGACCGGTGCCGGACACCGGAGGATGGCGCGAATCCGCGGGACCCAGCTGGGCGAGGCGGCCGGGATGATCGGCGCAGCCCAGATCGCGAGGACCGAGGCCAGGCGCTGACGCCACCGCAGCGGGGTGGGTAAGGTTTTGTGCGTATGTGGTGTCGGTGACAGTGGCGGTCGGAAGTGATTCGTCGGAGAGTGGGAAGACATGTGGTACTGGGTCTTCAAATACGTCCTGATGGGGCCGGCGCTGCGAGTGCTGGGGCGCCCGAAAGTCGAAGGGCTGGAGAATCTTCCGGCCAAGGGCCCGGCGATCCTGGCAAGTAATCATCTTGCGGTGGTCGACAGTTTCTATCTGCCGCTGATGGTGCCGCGGCGGATGTACTTCCTCGCCAAGAGCGAGTACTTCACCGGAACGGGCGCCAAGGGCGCCTTCCAGCGGTGGTTCTTCAACGCCTCGAGTCAGATCCCCATCGACCGCACCGGTGCCGACGCTGCGGCCGGAGCGCTGACGGCCGCCAAACGCAAGCTCGACACCGGTGCCCTGATGGCGATGTACCCGGAGGGGACCCGGTCGCCGGACGGGCGACTGTACAAGGGCAAGACCGGCCTCGCGCGGATTGCGATGGAATGCGGTGTCCCGGTGATCCCCGTTGCCATGATCGGCACAAGCGAACTCAACCCGCCCGGGACGACGATCCCGCGGTTCGGACGCATCACCGTCAAGATCGGCAAGCCCCTCGACTTCAGTCGTTACGAGGGGATGGAGGGCAACCGTTTCATCGAGCGCGCCGTCACCGACGAGATCATGTACGAGTTGATGCACCTGAGCGGCCAACAATACGTGGACGTGTACGCCGCCTCGCTCAAGGCGCAGGGTCAGCCGCCCGCCACCAACACATCGCCGGCCGCCTGAGCCGCCGGTGCGTTATTTCTACGACTGCGAGTTCATCGAGGACGGACGAACGATCGAATTGGTGTCGATCGGGGTCGTCGCCGAGGACGGACGTGAGTTCTACGCGGTGTCCACCGAGTTCGATCCCGACCGGGCCGGCCAGTGGGTGCGCGCACAGGTTCTGCCCAAGCTGCCGTCGCCGGCGTCCAAGGCATGGCGTAGCCGCGCACGCATCCGCGACGACCTGCTGGAGTTCCTGACCGCCGGGGAAGGCCGCATCGAGCTGTGGGCCTGGGTGGGTGCCTACGACCACGTGGTGCTCTGCCAATTGTGGGGACCGATGACCGCCCTGCCCCGGTCGATGCCGAGGTACACCCGTGAACTGCGCCAACACTGGGAATTGAGCGGCCGCCCAGAATTGCCTCCGGCTCCCGACGACGCCCACGACGCGCTCGCCGACGCCCGCCACAACCTGAACAAGTGGCTGGCCATCGAGGCGTTCCGAGGTGAGGGGCAGCTCGATCGCGCGGGGCATTAGGCTGGGCACGTGGTGAACTGGACCGTAGACGTTCCGATTGAAGAACTGCCCGAACTGCCGCCGCTGCCGGGAGACCTGGCAGAGCGATTTGCGCAGGTGCTGGACAAGCCTGCGCTGCAGCAACCGAGCTGGCCTGAGGACAAGGCCCGTGCGATGCGCACGGTGCTCGAGAGTGTCCCCCCGATCTGCCTGCCGAACGAGGTCGAGCGCCTCAAGGCGCAGCTCGCCGAGGTCGCGCTGGGACGGGCGTTCCTGCTGCAGGGCGGCGACTGCGCCGAGACCTTCGCCGACAACACCGAACCGCACATCAAGGGCAACATCCGCACCCTGCTGCAGATGGCAGTGGTGCTGACCTACGGCGCCAGCATGCCCGTGGTCAAGGTGGCCCGCATCGCGGGTCAGTACGCCAAGCCGCGCTCGTCCGACACCGATGCCCTGGGGCTGCCGTCCTACCGCGGCGACATGGTGAACGGCTTCGTCGCCGAACAGTCCGTCCGTGAGCACGATCCGTCTCGACTGGTGCGGGCGTACGCCAATGCCAGTGCCGCGATGAACATGGTGCGAGCGCTCACCGGCGCAGGGCACGCGGACCTCCACCGCGTGCACGACTGGAACCGGGAGTTCGTGCGCACGTCGCCGGCCGGTGCACGTTACGAGGCGCTCGCCTCGGAGATCGATCGTGGGCTGCGGTTCATGGACGCGTGCGGGGTTCGCGACTCGAACCTGGAATCGGCAGACATCTACGCCTCACATGAGGCTCTCGTGCTCGACTACGAGCGTGCGATGCTGCGGCTGGCCGACGACCCGGAAGACCCCGACAGCGGCAAGAAGGTGCTGTACGACCTGTCCGCGCACTTCTTGTGGATCGGCGACCGGACCCGGCAGCTCGACGGAGCGCACATCGCCTTCGCCGAGCTGATTTCCAACCCGATCGGTCTCAAGATCGGCCCGAGCACCACGCCCGAGCTCGCCGCCGAGTACGTCGAGCGACTCGATCCGCACAACGTGCCCGGCCGTCTCACCTTGGTCGCCCGGATGGGCAACGGCAAGGTTCGTGACCTGCTGCCGCCGATCGTCGCGGCGGTCGAGGCCACCGGGCACAAGGTGATCTGGCAGTGCGATCCGATGCACGGCAACACCCACGAGGCGAGCACCGGCTTCAAGACCCGTCACTTCGACCGCGTGGTCGACGAGGTGCAAGGTTTCTTCGAGGTCCACCACGCACTGGGAACCCATCCCGGTGGCGTGCACATCGAACTCACCGGGGAAGACGTCACCGAGTGTCTCGGTGGTGCGCAGGACATCTCGGACATGGATCTGGCCGGCCGATACGAGACCGCGTGTGATCCGCGGCTGAACACCCAGCAGTCACTGGAGCTGGCGTTCCTCGTCGCGGAGATGCTCCGGGGGTAACCGGCGGGCGTCGTGGTCGGTGCCTCAGTCCTTGACGAGGCCGCCGTCGACCACCAGGTTCTGACCGGTCACCGCCCGTGCCCACGGCGAGGCGAAGAACAGAACCGCGTCGGCGAACTCCGTGGGAGTGGTGACCCGTCGCAGAGGTGTGCTCTGGGCGATGAGATCGAACACCGCCTCGGGGGTGGCGGCGCTGGCGTCGGTGGTTCGCAGCAGGCCACCGGACACCATGTTGACGGTGATCGACTCAGGTCCGAGGTCGGCAGACAAAGTCCGCGTCAACGCGAGCAGTGCAGCCTTGGCCGCGGTGTAGTCGTGGTAGGGCACAACCGGGTTCTGGACGAGGTTGGTCCCGATGGTGACGATGCGGCCGAATCCCGCCTCGCGCATCCCGGGCAGAGCTGCCTGTGTGGTGTGAAGGGCGCCGGCAACACTGCCCCGTAGTTGGGCGTCGAATGCCTGCCATTCGATGGCGTCGACTGCCGGCCGTGCATCGCCGTTGAACGAGAAATCGATCAGCGCGTTGTTGATCACGGTGGTGACGGGAGCTCCGAAATGCGCACGCGCGGTTGCGAAACATGTCCAGGACGGCGTTCCGATCGGTGACATCTGCCTGCACGGCCAGGCATCGGCCGGCCCCCAGTTCGTCGGCGAGCGCGTCGGCGGCCGCCTGGCTGCGGTGGAAGTTGATGACCACCCGCGCGCCCTGGAGAGCGAACGCCCGGGTGATGGCGGCGCCGAGTCCACGGGCCCCGCCGGTCACCAGGACGATCTGCTCGGCCAGTGGCCGGTGATCCGAATCGTTCCCGGGCGCAACTGAATTCACGATGGACATCCCTCCGCCAGCATTATCTGGTCAGGTACAGCGGGTCTGATCTCAGCCGACGTGTTCGGCACCCCGTGTCACCGGCAATCACATCACACCGGGCCACTCGAAGGAGACCGGGCATGCGCGCCGGCCGGGCAACCTCAGGGGAACGAGGTGATCTGCACCGTACTGCCCTGCTTCACCCGGGTACCGCCACCCGGATTCTGCCCGACCACGAGAGACACACTCGAGCGCGTCAGGCCCCGGCTGTCCACGGAGAGGCCGGCCGCCTCGAGCTTGCTCTTCGCGGTCCCGACCGTGTCGCCGGTGACGTTCGGGACATCGACGCCGTCGGATACGAAGATGCGCACGACCGGGTCACGAGGGTCCACCCTCGCCCCGAAGGCGGGGCTGGCGGTGGTGATGGTGCCCGCCTTCGCGTCGCCGTCGGTGGACGTGCCGCCGTCTTGCGCGATCAGCCCCGCGTCCTGCAGGACCCGCCGCGCCTCGTCGGGTGTCTTGCCGGACAGGTCCGGCACCTTGATCGCGTCGGACACCACGAGTGTGACCGTGCTGCCCGGCTCCGCGAGTGTGCCCGCGCCGGGGTCTGTACCGATCACCTTGCCGCCGTCGACAACCGGACTGAACTCCTTGCGGACGGTGCCGGCCTTGAGTTTCGCCGTCTTGAGCAGCGCGGTGGCGTCGTCCTGATCGCGTCCTGCCACATCCGGTACCGAGATCGGCTCGGGGCCTCTGCTGGTGATGATCTGCACTTCACTGCCGACCGCAACCGTGGTGCCCGAACTGGGACTGAGCGAGACCACCGAGCCCTTCGGGGCGGTGGCGCTGTACTGCTGGCGTGCAACCACGGGCGTCAGAGTGCGGTCGCGCAGACGTTTCTCGACCACGGCCAGCGGATCACCCGAGGAGAGGTCCGGAACTTTGGGCTGTCCCACCGAATACGACAGATCGACGTCCGAGAATCTGCTGACGCGGGTGCCGGGCGCGGGCTCGACGGCCATCACCTGGTCGACCGGCAGCTCGTTGTCGTAGGTCGGCTTGTCCACCACGTCGAGTCCGGCGTCTTCGATCGCCTCGGTCGCTGCCACGCGGTCCATCCCGTTCAGTTCGGGAACGGTGGTGAAGCGACCCGACCCGAGCCACCACCCGGCGACGCCGAGCGTCGCGGCGAGCAGCACCACCACGAGCACCCAGATCAGCGCATTGCGGCGCGACTTGCGCCGGCGTTCCTCGAACTCGGCGGCATGCGACAGCAACATGGGCGAACCGGGCGGCGGGCCCTGGGCGTAGGCGGGTGGGGGCGTCGGCGGTTGAGGCGGTCCGTGCCCTTCGGGATGCCGGGTGTCCGGTGGAAGTGTCTGCACACGAGTCGGGTTACGGACGTCGGGTTGCGCGGCGGCCTTGGCAGGCATCGGGTCGGTGAGGTCCGGGTCGACGGCGGCCCCGGGACGGTGTTGCTGGCGGTCGCGGAACGCGACCATGGTCTCGCGTTCGGCGGAGCGGGTCGGCGCCGGGACGGTGAACGCGGGCAGTTGCAGATCGTCCGCGATCTGGTCGAGGACCTCGCGCATGTGATGTCCGTCGCGATAGCGATCGGCAGGGTTGCGTGCGGTCGCGGTGAGGACGAACTCATCGAACTCGCGGGGCACACCCGGGATCACCGAACCCGGCGGCGGGACGTCGTTGTGCAACCGCTGGTAGGCCAGACCCAGGGCGGTGTCGCCGGTGAAAGGTGTTCGGCCGGTGAGCATCTCGAACACCAGGATGCCGGTTGAGTACACGTCGGAACGAGCATCGGCCGACGCGGTTTCCACCTGTTCGGGGGAGAGGTAGGCAGCTGTCCCGAGGATCACGCTGTTGGAGGTGATCCCGGCGGCAGCGATCGCCCGGACCAACCCGAAGTCGACGACCTTCACCTCCCCGTCGTCGGAGATGAGGACGTTCTCGGGTTTGACGTCGCGGTGCACCAGCCCGGCACGATGGGCGGCACCGAGTGCTCCCAGGACCGGCGCCGCGACCGCGGTGACCGCGTGGGGTGGCATCGGTCCGCGCTCACGCAGCAACTCGCGCAGGGTGCCGCCCTGGACGAGTTCCATCACCAGGAATGCGTAGTCGCCGTCCGCGCCCTGGTCGTACACCGCGACCAGGCCGGGGTCCTTCAGCCGTGCAACCGACCGGGCCTCGAACTCGAGGCGGGCAAGGAACTGCGGGTCGGCCGAGAAACGCGGATCCATGACCTTGACCGCCACCGGACGATCGAGGCGCAGATCCATGCCCAGGTACACACTCGACATCCCGCCGCGGGCGATCAGCGCATCGATCCGATAGCGACGCTCGATCAGGACGCCGAGCAACACGTCGGACGGGGCGTTCACCAACTTGGGCCTTTCTCGGCAGGGCGGGACACGAACAACGAGTCCACCCTAGCGAGGGAGTGTCGAGAAAAGATCACGGAACACGTGTGGCGCCCGCGCCCAGATCGGTGATTCGACGCGTCGACCATCGCCTGGGTACCCTCGTCCCCGTGGGTTCCGTACCGCTTTCCGAAGACACGCTGCCTGCTGACGTCGAGGTGTTGTCGGTGTCGCAGGTCTCCTCCCGAATGGGATTCTCGAACAGCAAGATCCTCAACCTGATCACCGACCACCAGTTGCTCGCGGTTCGCCGTGACGGGCAGGTGGCCATCCCGGCCCTGTTCTTGGACGGCCCGGAGATCACGAAACATCTTCCCGGGCTCATCGATGTCCTCCTCGACGGCGGCTTCAGCCGCGACGAGGCCTTGCGGTGGTTGTTCACGCCTCACGATGACCTCGACATCACCCCGGCTCAGGCACTGCACGGGCATCAGGCCCGTGAGATGGTGCGCCGGGCCCAGGCAGAAGCGTTCTGACCAGTCCCTCCTGATCGGGCCGGTCGGGTACCGGTGCTCAGGACCGGGCAAGCGTGCGGCCCCGGGTGCTCACGGCACGGGCGACGTGACCAAGGCGGGCCGGTTTCGACACCCGCACGCGTTCAGTGAGCACCCGGTAGCCGCTACGTTCCACCTCATCGAGGATCGCGCGGTACATGGTGAATGCTGCTCGGATGCCCGGTCGGCTCGACGGCAACAGCATCTCGATTCCCGGTTCGGCGCGGCGATATTCGGCACGGGTCACCGCGATCAGATGCGCCAGGGCACGGCGTAATTCACCCGGTACCTGACCTGTGCGTCGGCACCGTCGCAGCATGGATTCGTCCACCCCGAAGGTCGCGAGTTCGTCGGTAGGTAGATAGATGCGGTCGCGATCGAGGTCTTCGCCGGCGTCCCGAATGAAGTTTGTCAGCTGGAAGGCGTCGCCCAGCGCTCGCGCGGGCGTGATGGCGACATCCCCGTCGACCACCGTGCCCAGGATCGGCAACATCTGCAATCCGATCACGCTTGCCGACCCGTACATGTAGTCGCGCAGTTCAGCCATCGTCCGGTACCGCGCGACGTGGATGTCGCTGTCGGGGATGTCCATCCTCATCGAGCGCATGAACGCATCGAAGTACCGGTGGTCGATGTCGAAAGTGGTGATGGTGTCCGCGACGGCCAGCACTTCGGGCCGGCGGGGGAGATGTCCCGGGTCGGACAGAGCTGCGTGCAGGTCGGCCTCGATCGCGTCGAGTGCGGACAGTCGGTGTTGCCCGGATCCCGTGTCGACGATGTCGTCGACCATGCGCGCGAAGCCGTAGAGCGCATAGACCCCGGCACGTTGTCGCCGCGAGAGCAGTTGCGTACCAAGGTAGTAACTGCGGCCATGGGTGGCGGTGAGCTTGCGGCAGTGCTCGTAGGCGGGTTCGAGTCGCCCGTCACCGATCATGCGGGTGCTCCGGTGACGGGGGCCGGGGAGGGTCCACGGGTCACCCGGCGCAGACGCAAGGGGTCCTCGCGGATCAATGACCAACCCGCAAGTGCCGAGAGGGCAACGGCGACAACCACATCGGTCAGCTTGTACATGAAGATCTCGTCGTCCGGCCCGAACACCTGGAGGAGGAACACCGAATAGAACACGATGGCCACGACCGCCCATCGCTCGATGGTGAAGGCGGCAGCCAGCACAAGCGCCCACGTGTAATACCAAGGCAGCGTGGACGGTTCGAGTAACAGGACGGCGAGCATGGCCCACGCCATCCCGGTGACCGCGGCACGCTCACCTCGTCGAAACCACAACCAGAGACCCACCAGGGTCAGGGCCAGGACAACCGAACCCACCGCGCGCGTCACCTCGAGCACCGGCAACAGCGGCAAGGCGGTGAAAGGTGATGCGGCAAAGGTGATGAGGTGCGCCACCGCGGTGGGAATGGTCAGCCAATTGATGATCTTTGCTGCCCACGTCAGCCCCAGCAGCCAGCCGAACCCGTGGCCGACGAGCAACGTCAGCAGTCCGAAGACGGCCACGGACACCCCGATGATCCAGGCGAGAACGCGACCCACGTCCCTGGCACGGACATTCCGCACATCGCGGATGTGGGACAACCAGATCCACAACACGAAGGGGATGGCGACACCGGCGGTGATCTTGATCGACATGGCGAGTGCGAGAACGCCGACGCCGACAACGTGTCTGCGTGTCACCACGAGTGTGACCCCGGCGATCAGGACGCCCATCATCAGCAGCTCGACGTGCGGTCCTCCCACCAGGTGCACCAGCACAAGAGGATTGAGGACGGCAAGCCAGAGAGCCAGAGCGGGGTCGGTGTCGAAATGCCTGGCCAGCTTCGGAAGTGCCCACAACGTCAAGAACAGCCCGGGCACCAGGACCAGCCGCATGACCAGCACACCCACGACGGGTTCGTCGCCGGTCACCCGGGTGACCGCGCCCGTGAGCGACATGAACGCGGGACCATAGGGAGCTGTGGTGGTCGCCCACACCTGGGCCATCGAGTCGAGCAGGGCCCCGGGCTGTACGGCAGGCCCATCGGCATAGGGGTTGAATCCGTCGCGTAACAACGCCCCCTGGGCCAGATACGCGTACACATCCCGGCTGTAGAGCGGCACGGCGACCATCAGGGGCGCCGACCACGCGACGGCTGCCCAGCCGACAGTGCGTGCGGCCCCGTCGGCCGGCGTGGCGGCGCGGAGCGTGCGGCCCACCCGCACCCAGGCGACCACCATCACCGCCACACCCAGCCAGAACGACATCCCAGCCAGGGTTTTCCCGTGTCCGAACGACAGCCACGACAATCCCAGATCCTGCAGTGAGGTCTGGTTCCGCGGGATGTCGCCGACTCCGAAGCTCCCGATGGTGACGAGCACTGATCCGGCGAAACCGAGCAGGACGGATCCGCCGATCGCCGTCGCACCGAACTCACGCAGCCGACGAATGTTGTCGCCCACCGACGCGCGCGGGCGTACGGTGCCAGAGCGAGCCATTCAGGTCTGCCGCCGGGTCATGGCCGTTGCCAGGTCGGTCAGTTCGGATTTGGCGGCCGGGGTCGCGTTGCTGGCGGCCAAGGTCGTCAGAGCCGAGTCCACGAGACCGTCGATCTGCTGCTCCACAGCCTGCACTGCACCACTGTTCTCGATGATCCCGGTGATCTCCGCCAAGTCCGCTGGCCCCAGGTCGTGCCCGACCCCGTCCCGAAGCTTCTGTGCGGCAACCGGATCGTCGGTGTCGGCGAAATCGAGTGCGGCGGCCAGCAGTGCGGTGCGCTTGCCCGCCAGGAGGTCGTCGCCTGCCGGCTTACCGGTCACCGACGGATCGCCGAACACCCCGAGCAGGTCGTCGCGAAGCTGGAAGGCCACGCCGATGTCGGTGCCGAACGAGCGCAATGCATCCACCAGCGCCTCGTCGCCGCCACCGATCACCGCACCGAGCTGCAACGGCCGTTCCACGGTGTACGCCGCCGTCTTGAACCGCATCACCCGATGAGCAGCGGCAGGGGATTCGTCCCCCGACGCCTCGGTCCGGATGTCCAGCAGCTGCCCGGCCAGTACCTCGGTCCGCATCCCGGACCAGACCGGTGTGACCTGGCCGAACACGTCGGGGGCTAATCCGGCGCCGGCGAGCAGATCGTCCGCCCACGCGAGTGCGAGATCGCCGAGCAGGATGGCCGCGCCTTCGCCGTAGTGGTCGGCCGCGCCGAGCCAGCCGGCAGCCCGATGTCCTTCTTCGAACTGGCGGTGGATGGTGGGGTGACCCCGGCGGGTGTCGGAACGATCGATGATGTCGTCGTGGATAAGGGCGCAGGCCTGTACGAGCTCGAGGGCCGCGCACACGGTCAGCATCTCGTCGGGAAGTGTCCGGGCCGGGCCGGCAGCGCGGTAACCGGCCCAGGCGAAGGTGGGCCGGACCCGTTTACCGCCGCGCAGTACAAAAGCCTCCATCGCATCCACTGCTTCGGTGAAACCCGGGGAAATGGCAGTCACCATGGGCCTGCGATCTTCGAAGACCTGCCGCAACAACTCGGTGGTCGCCATCGGGACGTCGCGCAGGAACTCGATTGCCACGGCTTTACCTTAGCGGTGGCGCGATCCATGTCGTGTTGTCGCGGGATGACCACGTCTGTGGCACCACATGGTCTCGACCACGGCGCCGACCGTATGCTTGTCAGGTGAGTTCGCAGCAATCCCACCCGTCGATCGTGCAGCGGCTGGCCGAGCCACATCCGGGGCCGGTGCCGTTTTCGGTCGAGTTCTACCCGCCCCGCGATGAGCAGGCCGAGGCGCGTCTGTGGCGTACGGTGCGGATCTTCGAACGAATGGGCCCCGCTTTTGTGTCCATGACCTACGGGGCGGGTGGGTCCACCCGCGACCGCACGTTGCGTATCACCGGTCAGCTCGCCCGGGAGACCACATTGCTGCCGGTGGCGCACCTGACCGCGGTCGGGCACAGCGTCGCCGAACTGCGGGCGATGATCGGTGGGTACGCGGACAAGGGCATCACCAACATCCTCGCGTTGCGCGGTGACCCCCCGGGCGATCCGCTCGGCGAGTGGGTCAAGCACCCCGAGGGCGTCGAGTACGCGGAGCAACTGGTGCGGCTCGTGCAGGAACTCGGCGACTTCAACGTCGGTGTCGCGTCGTTCCCGGAAGGCCATCATCGGGCGCCGGACCTCGACCACGACACCAAGTATCTGGTGTCGAAACTCCGCGCCGGAGCACAGTATTCGATCACGCAGATGTTCTTTGACGTCGATGACTTCCTGCGACTGCGCGACCGGGTCACCGCCATGGACCCCGAACAGGGTGCCAAGCCGCTGATTCCCGGGATCATGCCGATCACGTCACTGGCGTCGGTGCGGCGGATGGTCGAGCTGTCGGGATCGGCGCTGCCAGAGGCCATCGACCGGCGGCTCGCCGCGGCGGCGGGCGACGGTTCGGAGGAGAACCGTGAAGCGGTGCGGGCCGTCGGGATCGACCTGGCCACGGAGATGGCCCAGCGGTTGATCGATGAGGGCGTGCCGTGTCTGCACTTCTGCAGTCTCAACTTCGCGAAGGCCACCAGCGAGGTCCTCGAGCGCCTCGGTATGAACGTGATGGCTGCCTGACAGTCCGACCGGCTCCGGCCGTCGATCAGCGTGGTGTGAGACCGCGACCTTTCCAGTCGAGTGTGCCGCGCCGGCGGGCCAGCAGCGAGTCGCCCACCGCTGCGACTGCCAGTGCGGTGGATACCGGATGTGCGATGGCCGAGACGATGTCGACGGCGCCGAGCGCTCCGGTTTCGGCGTGTCGGGCGACCATTCGGGACGCAGACGCCGCAACCAGCGACAGCAACGCACGGGACCGGCGTCGACCCCGGATCAGGTCCACCACCGGCAGTACGTAGACGACACCGGCGACCGAGGCGACGATGCTCGCGCCCGCGGGGCTTCCGAACTCGGTGCTCAGCCACCGCCGGTATCCGCCCCAGGTGTCTGCCGCACCGTCGTACATCCGGCACCAGACGACCCCACGACCGCTGCGGATCGCCGACGACATCCCGGCAGAGCGGTAGCGGCGGGCCAACGCGAGATCCTCGGTGATGTTGGCTCGAACCGCGCTGTGGCCGCCGGCGCGGCGGTAGTCGGCCAGCGACGTCACCAGGAACTGCCCGTTTGCCACGGCCATCGACCGGGGTAGCAGACGTTCGGAGATCGCCAACGGCACCGAACTGAGCCAGGACCAGCTGAGCAGCGGTTGAACCAGGTACTCGAGCAGGGATCCGGCCTGCTGCGACGGCCACAGGGTGAGCAGACCGCCGCCCGACCTGGCCAGTGTGCCGATCGCGCGGTGCAATGCGGCAGGGCCCAGACGCACGTCGGCGTCCACGAACACCAGGGTTCCGTCGGTGATCTGGGCGGTCAGGAGATCCAGGGCATGGTTCTTGCCGGTCCATCCGGCCGGCGGCGGCTGCTGGTTGCGGACCACCGTGAAACGGGGATCCCCGGCCGCTGCCGCGACGGCGACCTCCGCGGTGCCGTCGGTGGAATCGTCATCACAGATCAGCACGCGCAGGTCCGCCATCGCGTGCTGGACTTTCAGGTCGTTCACCAGGTCGGCGATCCGCTCGGCCTCGTCGCGTGCCGGCACGCACACCCACACCGTCCCGGCCACCGGGTCGGCGTCGGCCGCGAGATCGGTGAACCGCCGGGTGTTCACCACTGTCAGAACAAGATTGACGATGGACACCGCCGCCGCGAGGTTGCCGATCAGCGGGATGATCCCTGTTTGTCGCGTGGTCTCCTGGCCGGGGCACCTGGACGGGGGGACTGGTCCCGGTTGACCCAGGCCAGGGCGACAACGAGAACGGTTACCGCCAGAGCGATGCCCGCCATCAGGCCGGTCCAGCCGGTGAAGGCCGCCGTTCCGGGTTCGTCGTAGCGCGCTTCCGCGGTCATCGGGGAGGCCTTGCCGATCTCCGGCTTCCACGACACCGCGTCGTCGCCATCCTGTTGTCCGTTGGTGGCGCTGACCGGACCGGCGAACTGGACCGAGAACTCGACATAGTCGCGGCCGGGCGCCAGACCCAGCAGGTCGGCGGTACCGCGGAACGTGACCGCGTCGCCGCGACGCTGCGCCTGCAGGTCCATGGCCACGGCCGCGTCGGGATATGCATCTTCGACGAGTTCACCCAGCTGGGTGAACTGGCCCAGAGTCGCCTCGGTGAATGTGGCACGGGTGCCGATCAGTCCGTCGCGTTTGAACTCGGTCGCGCTGACCACGGTCTCCAGCGACTGGGGCACGTCGATCTGGGGGCCTTTCTCCTGGCCGACATCCTTCTCCGCGAGGACCAGAGCGCCCCACATGCGGTCGCCGAACTGGGCGGGGGAGTCCGAACACGCCGCCAGGAGTGGGGCTCCGACGAGGGCCATCAGCAGCATGGCCAGCGTGAGGCCGCCGGTACGGCGACCACGGGAGCGGGTTTGGATCACAGGCACGCGATCATCTTTCCATCAGGCCGGTGCATCCGGGCACCGGTGCGCCATTTGCACTCACAGCGTGTCCCGCGAACGGTTTCGTGTCCGCCGCCACAGTGCCGTCCCAGCGGGCACACCGAGTACTCCCATCACGATCAATCCGTAGGGCACCACGGGTGGCAGGTCCGGATCATCGAGGAACACCAGAAAGGCCAAAGCCGAACCGAGCCAGGTCCAGCAGAACCAACCGATCGGGGTGATGGGGGCCGGCGGCGTGGTGTCGACGGGTTCGCGATCGAGTGTAGCGAGCAGTACGAACATCAGAGCCGCGACGCCCGCCCATCCCGCGTAGTTGGTCAGCGGGATCTGGTCGACGCCGGGTAGCCCGCTGTCGCGGTCATCCCACGTCCACAAGCCGGCACTGACCATCTGAGGGTCCAGGTAGAGGTCCCAGCCGACCATCCCGACGGTCGCAAGTGGAATCCGCCACACCGGGTTCGAGGTGACCAGCGAGCTGATCCACCACATGCAGTAGCCGCCGGCCGTCCAGGCCAGGCCGATGACGATTGGTACGTCGAGAACGGACGGGCCGATGCGCCCGGGTGCGTATTCGTACGCCCCGAACGGGAAAGACGTTGCGGTGCCTAAGATCTCGGCGGTCCACCCGACACCGGCGGTGGCCGCGAACACACCCAGGGTCCGCAGTGCCCCCAGCCGGGCGGCCGAATGGGCGATCATGGCTGCCGCGGAGGCCAGCACCACCACCACGGTCGCGCGGTCGCGGCCGGCGCCCTCCACCAGGGGGTAGACGATCTGGGTGGCTATGGATGTGGCCAGCAATGCGGTGGACAGCCACAGCAATGCGGTGCCCCGAGTCGACGCCCGCGTCGGGGTGTCGTCGCCGGAGGTCATCCCCATCGGCCGCGAGTGATCCTCGCGAGGGGCGACCGTCGATCGACGAGTACGGCAGATGCCGCGATCCTGCCGCTTGCGCCGCAGACGCCGCCGCCTGGATGGGTCGAAGCGCCTGCAAGGAAGAGTCCGGCCGCGCCGGGTACCCGGTGACGGGCCAATTCGGGATGGGGGCGCCAGATCATCATCTGGTCGAGCGACATCTCGACGTGCATGATGTTGCCGCCGGTCAGGCCGAGCTCGGACTCGAGATCTGCGGGTGTCTGGACATGGACGTGCTCGATGGAGTCGGTGAAACCCGGTGCGTGGCGTTCCAATTCGGCGATGATCGCGTCAGAGGCCTCGTCGGCGTGGTCGGTCCAGCTACGCCCACCCGACAACCGGTAGGGGTGCCACTGTGCCCAGAGGCTGGTCATGTGGCGTCCCGGTGGTGCCAACGTGGGATCGATCGCGGAGTAACTCATCGCGATGAGGGCCGGGCGCGTCGGGAGATCGCCGGCGGAGGCATCCGCGTACGCCCGCGCGAGATGCCCCCGGTCGGTGACCAGCAGGCCGAGTGCGGCATGTACGTCGGTGTCCGCGGGCAGGCCCGGGTAGGTCGGAACGTCCGTACCGCCGAGCCGCACGGCCATCCCGATACCGTTGCCGATCCGGATCTGCGATCGCCAGCGATCCAGTGCCGTGCGATCGAAACCGCCGGCCCGCAACAACTCCAGCGTGGTCAGTACGTGGCAGGCGCTCACCACGGATCTGGTGCGGTGCTCGCCGCCGTCGGCGCTGCGGACCAGCCAGCCGTCGCCGCGGGGCTCCAGAGCCGTTGCGGCAGCGGACAGGAACACCTGGCCGCCATCGGAGTCGAGTTTGCGTAGTAGCGACTCGCTCAGTGCCCCGCTGCCGCCGATGGCCCGGCCGGGCGGAGTGGTGTGCATCGCAGCGCAGAAGCCGACCATCGGTGCACTTCCGGGCTCGTTCATCGGAGGCCCGGATTGTGCCCCGAACCAAGCCAGCGCGGCCTTGAGGTGCTCGGATTCGAACCAGTTGTCCAGCAACGCATTCCCGGACATCAGGAATTCCTGGGACAGGCCGATGCCTGCTGTTCCGCCTCCGCCCGGTATCCGCCCGGTCAGTCCCCAGAAGGCCCGACCCAGGGCCATGGGGGAAGGCGAGGATGTGAACGCCGACATCATCGCGTCCGACCTGGGCCCCCACACGGCCACGAAGCGCCGGTAGGCATCGGCGTCAGCGGCTCCGCACGCCGCCTCGATCGACGCACACGTCCGGTCGAGACTCTGGTGGAAGACGATCGGCGGCCCGTCCGCGGTCCCGGGGGAGAACGCCCACGGATCGCAGTCGACGTAGCGCAGTCCGTGGTCGGCCAAACCCAGCTCGTCGATGATCGGAGTGTGGCGGATCATCAGGTGTGCCGACGACCCGCGGTCGACCTTGTAGCCGGGGAATCGCTCCACGGTGGACACCGCACCCCCGGGCACAGTGTCGCGTTCGAGCACCACGACCCGTTGTCCGGCCGCGGCCAGGTAGCACGCCGCGATCAGTCCGTTGTGCCCGGCACCGATGACGACCGTGTCGATCATGCCGGCGGTCATCGGCCGAGGGGGAGGGTTCGGCCGAGTACCGCAAACGGCCTGGGATCTCCCGAAAAGGTGAAGCTGCGCAACACGTCCACGAACCCGAGGCGTCGGTAGAGCCGCCACGCGCGGTTGTTCTCCTCTGTCACCTCCGGGGTGGACAGCAGGACCTGGGGTTCCGGCCGGTCGGACAGGAGTCGGGACAACATGGCTTCTCCCAGCTGCCGCCCTTGGGCAGACGGATGGACGTGCAATTCGGTCAGTTCGAAATAGTCGCCGGTAATCGCTTCGATCCGTTCTGGACTGCAACCGGCCCGGGCCAGCCCCGAACGTACCTGCTGGTTCCACCATTGGTCTCGTGCACCGCGGTAGCCGTATGCGATGCCGACCAGCCTGTCGCGGGCTCCCGCACGCTCGGGCGAGTCGACGGCAGCGACCGCTTTCCACCCGGGCCGGTGCACGTGGTCTTCCCACAGCGGAGAACGCTGCATCTCGGTGCCGGGGGGATAGTTCATCGCCGTGACATACACCGTCAAGGCGTCGGGGAGCCACGTCCGAGCATCTTGGGCCGCGAGGTCCACGAGCCGGATGGCCACTGAAGTTTCCGCCTTCTTCGCTTGAGGGTTCACACCGTCGTAGGTATATTGAATATGTCGAACGGGTGTTCGAGGCTTCAACCTCCGCAAAGGCTACGCCGCATCGTTGCCCGCAAGACGCGAGGACGGTCCGGTGGTCGACGAGGGAAGCGTGGGCCATTGGACCGAACCCTCCACAGTTCACCTCCGGGAGAAGGGAGTAGAGCAGATGTCGTCGCCGACAACCGCCCAGCGTTCACGTGGCTCAGCTCGCAACCGGACGTCCGAAGCCTCGAGGCTCGAGCCGACGCAGATCATCGCGGCACGCGATCTCCTGGAGCGCGCCGAGGTTCGGCTGCGGGAGTCTGACATCGTCACAGACCCCACCGACGAGTTCAGTGCCCTCTATCAAGCCGCTCTTCGGGGCGCCGGCGCCGCGCTCGCCGTGGCCGAACGGCCCACCCGTCGTCGCGGCTCACGCAGCGCCTGGTCCCGTCTGCCGCATGCCCTCCCGGACATGACCGGTTGGGCAACCTACTTCGCGGGTCTGTCGCGGCTGCGCGCCGACGCCGAAGCCGGCATCCGCGCCGTCGATTCGGCCCAGATCGACGAGCTGCGCGTCCGTGTCGACGAGTTCCTCCACGTTGTCGAGATGGAAATCGTGCGTCGCGAACAAGGAAAGTCGTCAAATTTTCCAGCGGGAGCGGCTTGATGTCGCAAATTTCGGCCGTTCAGAGCCTTCTTCACCAACTCGTGCCAGGGAATGGTGGTCGAGAATCCCAACACCTCGTATCATTTCAGGTGAGCCCACCAAAGTGGACTCGGGCAACCGGAATCTGCCTCCCCGTGAGCCCTACCGAAACCATGTGCTGAAGGAGGGGCGGGTGCCACTCTCAGAGCACGAGCAGCGCATGCTCGAACAGATCGAAAACGCTCTGTACGCCGAAGACCCGAAGTTTGCTTCGAACGTACGGTCGCGTCGCTTCGGCGGTTCCACTGCTCGGCGTCGTCTACAGGCCTCTGTGTTGTTCCTCGTGGGCTTGTTCCTGCTGATCGGCGGAGTTGTCGTCGAGGTTCGACTCGGCGGCTTCCCCATCATCAGTTTGATCGGCTTCCTCGTGATGTTCGGTGCCGGACTGCTGGCTCTGTGGGGATCGCGTGCCGGATCAACTCCGACTCGCGATGCTGCTTCGGGACCCCAGTCGCCACGTGGTGGCCCGTCCGGACGTGAGCAACGGGGGAGGAAGTTCTCCGAGCGGATGGAAGAGCGTTTCAATCGTCGGTTCGAAGAGGAGTAGGCCGCAAGCCCCTCGACAGACCTCTCAAACCGCGTATCGCATCAGCGATACGCGGTTTTTGTTTGTTCAAAAGGGCTGAGCGCCCACTCTCCACCCCGTTCCCCACTTTCTCCCACCATGGCCGGTTTCTCCTGCGGTTGTGACTGGAGGGGCACCTGTGTCGCGCTCTAGCGCTGGTCATCCGGCGCTGACACGCCATGGCAGGTTTTACCCCCCACCGTCGATTCGGTTTTCACCTGCAGTTTTAGGCGAGCAGTCGGGTTCGGCCCCGACTTTGGGGTGGAAAGTGGAGTGTTGTGGGGTACAGTGGTGATCGTTGGTGGGAGAGAACCGGACTTTCCCCACTGACCTCGGGCTGGAGGTGTCGACATGGCTGACGCTATGTTCCTCGGCACCTACACGCCCAAGCTCGATGACAAGGGGCGGCTCACGTTGCCCGCGAAGTTCCGAGACGTACTGGCAGGAGGCGTGATGATCACAAAAGGTCAAGACCGCAGCCTTGCCGTGTATCTGCGAGATGACTTCTACGAGTTGGCCAAACGAGTTCTGGCCGCCTCGAAGAACGATCCCGCTGCCCGGGCCTTCCAGCGGCAACTCAGTTCGGCGACCGATGAGCAACGCCCCGACGGGCAGGGCCGGATAACCCTGTCGGTCGACCACCGCAGATATGCGGGGTTGGCCAAAGAGTGTGTGGTGATCGGCAACATGAGCCACTTGGAGATCTGGGACGCGCAGACCTGGCGCGACTACCAGGACGAGCACGAGGAGAACTATTCGAGCGTTGGGTTCGACGCTCTGGACACGGTTCTGTAGGCCGGGACCAGAAGAGAACTCACGTGGGTGCATCGAGGCCTCTGCCCGATCCGACCCTGACGCACTTCCCCAGCGCCAGGTTCGCCGATCGGGCAGGGACCAGGATCCACCCGCCACTCGAGCTTCGGCTCTACGCGGAGTTCGGCATTCCATCGACGCCGCGGTGCCGGTCCTTCCGGTACCCACACCGCACGAAGGGCAGCAGTACCGTGGATCACGTCGAGGGCCGATTCGGGCATGTCCCGGTGATGGCGGCGCGAATGGTCGAACTCCTCACTCCCGCACTCACCCGTCATCACGACGACGGCACAGGCGCGACCTATCTGGACGGCACCCTCGGAGCCGGCGGCCACACCGAACTCGTGGCCGAGACCTTCCCCGGTGCCGCGATCATCGGGATCGATCGAGACGAGAATGCTCTCGAACTCGCCCGAGACAGACTGTCGGCGTTCGGTGACCGCATCACTTTCGTTCACGAGCGTTACGACGCCGTGGCCGAAGCGCTCCGGCAGGCGGGTGTCGGATCGTACGACGCGGGATTGTTCGATCTCGGTGTCTCCTCCATGCAGCTCGATCAACCCGAACGAGGGTTCGCCTACTCGGTCGACGCGCCCTTGGACATGCGGATGAATCCGGCCGACGACCTCACCGCCGCCGACGTGCTCAACACGTATTCACACGGGGAGATCGCGCGCATACTCTCCGAATTCGGCGACGAGCGGTTCGCAGGCAAGATCGCCTCGGCCATCGTGCGCGAGCGGGAGACCGAGCCGTTCACGACAAGCGGACGGCTCGTCGAACTGCTGTACCGCGCCATCCCGGCAGCAACGCGCCGAACCGGTGGACACCCCGCCAAACGCACATTCCAGGCACTGCGGATCGAGGTCAACAGTGAGTTGACGTCGCTACGCAACGCACTGCCTGCCGCCTTGGACAACTTGGCCGTCGGAGGCCGGCTGGCCATCATGTCCTACCAGTCACTCGAGGACAAGATCGTCAAACGTGAGTTCGTCGCCAGGACCACATCGACGTCGCCGCGCGGGCTGCCCGTCGACTTGCCCGGTACCGCACCCGAGTTCGAGCTCATCACCCGCGGAGCGGAGCGTGCCTCGGACGCCGAGATCGAACAGAATCCACGCTCGGCCTCGGTGCGGGTACGTGCAGTCGAACGAATCGCCAGGAGGAATCCGTGACCGTAGTCGATGATCAGCCCGGTGCCCGGAGTCGTCGCACGGCCGAGCCCGGTACGCGGCAGCGTTCGGCTGCCGCGCAAAGGGCCCTCGAGCGTCGACGCAAACGCCTTGTGCGCGAGCCGAATGCGCCAGTGCGGTCGCGTGACCGACGCGACGCCCTGCGGGCGACGGGTAAAACCGTTGCGAACGAACGAGATTCGAATCTTGTCGCTCGTCTCGTCACGTCACCGATCAAGGCCGCACGGCGGATCCCCTTTGCGGTGGTGGTGGTCGGATTGCTGTTGGCAGGTCTGGCGCTCACTTTGTGGCTGTCGACGAAATCGGCGCAGGACTCGTATCAACTCGGTGTGGCCAGAGAGCAGAACGAGCAGCTGTCGGACCGTCTCAACGCACTCGTCAAGACCTACGAGTCAGGCGATTCTGCGCCCGAATTGTCGGACAAGGCAGGGCGTCTCGGGATGATTCCCGTCACGGACGTACCGCGCCTGGTCGTCGGCACCGACGGCAGATCGACGGTTGTCGGCGATATCACGCCGGCTGACGGACCAAAAGCGCCTTCGCTCAACGACACTCCGCGTTCGACCTCCTCGGCGAACTCGGATCCATCGTCGACGTCACCTGCCCCGGTACCGGGCCAGCAGGGTACCCCGGTTCAGCAAGGAACCCCGGTTCAGCAAGGCGCTCCGGTCGAGCAGGGTGCCCCCGTGAACGGTGCGTCGCCGGAGGAGTCGACCAGCGGACCGATACCGGCGCAGCCACAGACTCCGGCAAATCCGGCCACCACACCCGGATTCACCAATGTTCTTCCCCCAACCGGCGGCGCGCCGGGCTCAAATTCGGGGCAAACCCGTTAGCGGAGCAGAGAATTGACAACCATGACGTGCTCCCGAGCGACGAACGCCACCGCCGACGGGCGTCGTGGCCCCGGATGCCCGCGATGACGCGCCCCACACGCGATCACGATCGGCGCGCCCGCCAGCGGGCCACCGGCCGAGACCGCGCCGGTGCGGCGCGGCGGCCCAGGGGTCGGCAAGGCAAGAGCGGAGCCGGTGCCCGCGAGGGCGACAATGTGGCGGCGGGACGGTCGGCGGCGAGTCGGTCCGGCTTCCCGATCGGTGGTTCCCAGCATTCGAATCAACAGGCACTGCGGGCCGGACGCCAGTTCCTGGTGCGGCATCGACTCGCCAGCGTGGTGATCGTCCTGATCGTGGCGGTGGTCGCGATCAAGATGGTGATGCTTCAGGTCGTGGATGCCTCGGGGTTGTCCGCGGAGGCGGCGAGTCAACGGGCGGTCACCGAGGTGCTCCCCGCCAAGAGGGGAGCGATCGAGGACCGAAACGGGAAGGCGATCGCGTACACCGACGACGCCCGTGCCCTGACCTTTCAGCCTGTGAAGGTCCGCAAGGAGATCGAAGAGGCGAACAAGAAGAACCCGAGCCTGCCTGGTGTCGACGAACGCATCGACCAGATCGCGGCGGGCATCAGTGCGGAACTGGGTAGTGAGTACGACCAGGATTCGATCAAAGAGTTGTTGCGCAGCAACGAGAACTTTGTGTACCTCGCCCGGGCCATCAGCCCCGAGGCGGCAGGCAAGATCATCGACGAATTCCCGGAGGTGGGGTCCGAGCGACAGGACGTGCGCCTCTACCCAGGTGGGTCACTGGCCGCGAACATCGTCGGCGACGTCGACTTCGACGGCAACGGTCTCATCGGGCTGGAGTCCTCGATGGATTCGATCCTCTCGGGCACCGATGGATCACGCACCTACGACCGCGGCTCCGATGGCGCAGTGATCCCCGGCAGCTCGAGGAACCTCCATCCATCGGTCGACGGCGGCACCGTCGAACTCACCATCGACTCCGACATCCAGTGGTACGTCCAGAACGAGGTCGAGAAGGCCAAGAAGCTGTCGAAGGCCAAGAACGCGTCGGCGGTGGTGCTCGACGCGAAGACGGGCGAGGTCCTCGCGATGGCGAACGACGGCACCTTCAACCCCGCCAAGCCGCTCGACGAGCAGGACAGCGCCCAGCTGGGTGACCTGCCGATCACCTCGCCGTTCGAACCGGGGTCGGTGAACAAGATCGTCACAGCGGCTGCCGCCATCGAATACGGGATCACCAACCCGACCGAGGTGCATCAGGTGCCGGGCAGTATCGACATGGCCGATGTCACGGTGAAGGACGCCTGGGCGCACGGTGTCGAGCCCTACACCACCACGGGAATCTTCGGTAAGTCGTCGAACGTCGGAACACTCATGCTCGCCGATGAGGTGGGTGAGGACCGATTCGCCGACATGGTCAAGCGATTCGGCCTCGGTCAGCGATCAGACGTCGGGCTCCCCGCCGAGAGTGCCGGCGTGGTGCCGGCGCGGTCCCAGTGGTCGGGAGGCACCTTTGCCAATCTGCCCATCGGACAAGGCCTTACGATGACCCTGCTGCAGATGACGGCGATGTACCAGGCGATCGCCAACGACGGTCTGCGCATTCCGCCCCGCATCATCAAGTCGATCGAGGGGACAGGCCAGGACGGCCAGCTGCCGGCGCCCGAGGGTGTGCAGGTGGTGAGCCCGCAGACGGCTCGGACGGTGCGGGACATGTTCCGCGCGACCATCCAGAACGACCCGATGGGCGTTCAGATGGGTACCGGCGCCAAAGCCGAGGTCCCGGGCTATCAGATCAGCGGGAAGACGGGTACCGCCCAGCAGGTCGACCCCGATTGTGGTTGCTACTCGCAGTCGAGCTACAACATCACGTTCGCCGGGATCGCCCCCGCCGACAACCCCCGGTACGTCATCGGGATCATGCTCGACGCCCCCACCCGCAGCAGTGACGGCACGGGCGGCCAGAGTGCTGCCCCGCTGTTCCAGAGCATTGCGTCCTGGATGCTGCAGCGCGAGCAGGTGCCGATGTCGGCGCAGCCGACGCCGCCGCTGGTGCTGCGAGCCGAGTGACCCGTCGGCGGTATGTTGATCGAATGTCTTCTTCCGATGACTCGGTGCTGCGCCCTGCCGTGGTCGCCCCGACCGAAGTGTCGGTGCTGTCGGCCGCCTGCCACGCACGGATGGATCTGATCGGTTCGGTCGACGAACGGACACCGGTCACCGGGGTCACCCTGCGTGCCCAGGATGTGCGTCGTGGAGATCTGTTCGCGGCGTTGCCCGGCAACCGTTTCCATGGTGCCCAGTTCGCCGCAGATGCGCTGGCAGCCGGCGCCAGCGCTGTGCTCACCGATCCGGCGGGCAGCGCGATCATCCAGGGTCTCGACAGCCCGCTGGACTGTGTGGTGTTGGTACATCCCGATCCGCGGCAGGTTCTCGGCGATCTGAGTTCCCGGATCTACGGGCAGCCGTCGCGGCGTCTGACCGTCATCGGGATCACCGGGACCTCCGGTAAGACCACCACCAGCTATCTCACAGAGGCGGCATTGATGGCGGCCGGACAGTCGGTGGGGCTGATCGGCACGGTCGAGACGAGGATCGCGGGCATCCGCCAGCCGAGCGCCTTGACGACCCCGGAAGCACCGGAGCTGCAGGGCCTTCTCGCCGCGATGGTGGAGCAAGGGGTGAACTCGGTGGTGATGGAGGTGTCCAGCCATGCGCTGGCACTCGGCCGGGTCGACGGCTGTGCCTTCGCGGTGGGCGCGTTCACCAACTTGTCGCAGGATCATCTCGACTTCCACCCGACCATGCGGGACTACTTCAACGCGAAATCTCTGCTCTTCCAACCTGATTCACCGGTACGCGCCTTGCGGTCGGTAGTGTGTGTCGACGACGAGTGGGGCAGGGAGATGGCCGGCGTTGCCGGGCCTGACGCGATCACGCTGTCGACCACCGGTGTCGCGGCCGACTGGCACGCGTCCGACTCGCAGGTCGCCGCCGACGGCAGCCAGAGCGTCACCGTCACCGGTCCGTCCGGCGACACCTATTCCATGACGGTTCCGATGCCGGGGCGCTACAACGTCGCCAACGCATTGACCGCGCTGGCGATCTGCGACCACATCGGCATCTCGGTCCGGACGGTGATCGACGCGATCGCCGGAGTGGCGGTGCCCGGACGGGTGGAGAAGGTGGATCGCGGCCAGGCTTTTCTGGCCGTGGTGGACTATGCCCACAAGCCCGCGGCGCTCGAGGCGGTGATCGCCACCTTGCGGAGCCAGATCGACGGACGACTGGCCGTTGTGGTCGGGGCCGGCGGGGACCGGGACACCGGGAAACGGCCGTTGATGGGCGCAGCTGCCGCTCGTGGCGCCGAACTCGTTGTCATCACAGACGACAATCCGCGCACCGAGCGTCCCGACGACATCCGCGCGCAGGTGCTGGCGGGGGCTCATGACGTGGCAGAGGCCGCGCGGCCGCCTGGCGCCGCGCCGGTGCGCGACATAGGAGACCGGCGTGAGGCAATCCGCGCCGCGGTGGCCTGGGCGGAACCGGGCGACGTGGTGCTGATCGCGGGCAAAGGCCATGAGGCGGGGCAGGAGATCGATGGTGTCAAGTACCCGTTCGACGACCGGAAGGTGTTGGCCGAGGCCATCGATGACCTCGTCATCCGGCCGGGTTCGCCTCCGGGAGGTGGGTCATGACATCAGGTGCCTTTGACACCGCAAGCGTGCGGGCGGGACTGCGACAGCTCGCCGATGCCGTGCATGCCGCACCCGGCCGGCGCAGCTGGGCTGTGCTGGGCGAACTCGACAAACCTGCCGACTTCGACCCCGACGATCGATCCGCGATGACGTCCTGGGTGGTCGCCCACGACGAATTGGGACGGCTGGCTGTGCGTCTGGACATCGGTCAGATCATCTGTGTGGGGACCTCCCGGGCGATGCACGGATTGCACCAGGGAGCGGTCATGGAAGGATCGTGGGGCTCCGAAGCGGTCCTGGTGTCGGCAACGGAGCAGGCGCTGGAGATACTGGACGCGCAACTCGGCGAGCACGACGTGGTGCTGGTCATGGGTGGGCGCGAGTTGGGGCTGGTCGAGGCGTTGGACGAGCACGTCCCGGCCGACAAACTCCTGATGCGACAAGGGTCCGAATAACTGATGGCATTCGAACAGGTGAGGACTTATAGGTGAGGCAGATCCTGATTGCGGGCGTGATCTCGCTGGCTGTGGCGATTCTGCTGACGCCGGTGCTGATCAAGGTCTTCTCCAGGCAGGGGTTCGGCCAGGAGATCCGGGTTGAGGGCCCCAAAAGCCATCAGACCAAACGCGGTACGCCCTCGATGGGCGGCGTCGCCATCGTCGCGGCACTATGGGCGGGCTACTGGGGCGCTCATCTCGTCGGCCTCCTGACCGATGGGAGCGGACCGACAGCCTCGGGTGTCCTCGTGCTGTCGCTCGCGACCACCTTGGCCATCGTCGGTTTCCTCGATGACTTCATCAAGATCCGTAAGCAACGCAACCTGGGCCTGAACAAGACGGCCAAATCGGTAGGCCAGCTGATCGCGGCCCTGCTCTTCGGCATCCTGGCACTGCAGTTCCGCAACGAAGCCGGCTACACGCCCGCCAGCACCCAGCTGTCGTATGTGCGCGACATTGACGCCATCACGATGAGCTCGGTGCTGTTCGTCGTGTTCTGCTGGCTGGTGGTGTCGGCGTGGTCGAACGCGGTGAACTTCACCGACGGTCTCGACGGTCTGGCCGCAGGATCGATGGCGATGGTCCTCGGCTCGTACGTGCTGGTCACGTTCTGGCAGTACCGAAATGCCTGCGTGGGTGGACCCAAGACGGCCGAACCCGGCTGCTACACGGTCCGCGACCCTCTGGACCTGGCGTTGATCGCGGTCGCCGGTGGCGGCGCCTGCCTCGGCTTTCTCTGGTGGAATGCCGCTCCGGCCAAGATATTCATGGGCGACACCGGATCACTTGCCCTCGGAGGCATGCTGGCCGGGCTGTCCATCACCACGAGCACCGAACTGCTGATGGTCGTGGTGGGCGCACTGTTCGTCGCCGAGATCATCTCGGTTGTCATCCAGATCGCCGTGTTCCGGACCACCGGTAGACGAGTCTTCCGAATGGCGCCGTTCCACCACCATTTCGAACTGTCGGGGTGGGCGGAGACAACGGTCATCATCCGGTTCTGGTTGCTCACGGCCATCGCCTGTGCCTTGGGATTGTCGCTGTTCTACAGCGAGTTCCTGGCGGCCAGCGGAGGATGACAGTGCCCGTCTCCGGCACCGGCACGCCGTGGGGACAACGTGTGCTGGTGGCAGGCGCCGGAATTGCCGGCGCTTCCGCTGTCCGATTCCTGCTGGGCCAGGGCACATCGGTGACGGTGTGCGACAACAACAGCAAGGCCACCGGCCCACTGGTGGATCTCGGAGCCGCGGCCTCCACGGTGGACGACATCCTCGCGCGGGACGCGTGGGTTGATGACTTCGATCTCGTCGTCACCTCTCCGGGCTTTCGTCCGGACAATCCGATGCTGGTCGCCGCGGCGGATGCCGGTCTACCCGTGTGGGGTGAGGTCGAACTGGCCTGGCACGTCGATCGGTCCGGCATCACCGGGCCGCCGCGGCAGTGGCTCGTGGTGACCGGGACCAACGGCAAGACCACCACCACCGGCATGGTCGAGGCCATCATGACCGCTGCGGGCGCGTCGGTGAGCGCGTGCGGCAACATCGGTCTGCCGGTGCTCGATGCCCTGGTGGCCGAGCCGCGATCGGACGTCCTGGCGGTTGAACTCTCGTCGTTCCAGCTGTACTGGGCGCCATCTGTGCAGCCGACCGCAGGTGCCGTGCTCAACATCGCCGAAGACCATCTCGACTGGCACGGCTCGATGTCGGCTTACATCAAGGCGAAGTCGGTCGCGTTGTCCGGGCCGATTGCCGTTGTGGGGCTCGACGACCCGGTCGCCGGCATCCTTGCCGCAACCTCCGAAGGTGCTCGGACCGTGGGGTTCCGGCTCGGCACCCCGCACCCCGGCGAACTCGGGGTCTCCAACGGACAACTCGTTGATCGGGTGGACTGGGACGAGAGCGGCGACAACTCTGTTGTCGCGTTGATCGCCTTGGCCAAGGTCCGGCCGACCGGGCCATCGGGACAGTTGAATGCTCTGGCCGCCGCAGCGCTGTGCCGGGCCATCGGTGTCGGACCAGAGGCAGTGGAAGCGGGCCTCGAATCGTTCACCGTCGGCGGTCATCGCAGCACACCGGTTGCCGTCATCGACTCCACGACCTTCATCGACGATTCCAAGGCCACGAACCCTCACGCCGCGCTCGCGTCCATCAGGGGACACCGCCGGGTTGTGTGGCTGGCCGGAGGGCTCCTCAAAGGGGCATCGGTGGACGACCTCGTCGTCGCGGTTCGCGATCGGCTCGCCGGGGTGGTGATCATCGGAGCCGATCGCGACATCATTGCCGACGCAATGACACGACACGCCCCTCTGGTACCAACAGTCACAGTAGTAACAGGGGAAGATGGGGCGGTGAACACTGCTGACCCCACTGCCGTCATGGCCAGGGCGGTGCGCGCCGCCTGGGAGATGTGCGTTGCCGACCCGGACACACCGGACGCGGTCCTGCTGGCTCCCGCCGCGGCCTCACTCGACATGTTCGCCGGTTACGGGGTCCGTGGTGATGCCTTCGCCGCCAGCGCTCGCGCCCTGCCGGGTGCGCGTGTGTTGGGGGCATCCTGATGCCGCGCGGACTCGATCCCGAAGAACCCACAACAACCGGGCTGTCGCCCGATGATCAGGCTGTCGAGAACTCGGCGTTCGACGAGGCCGCCGATGTCGACGGCACGGAGTCGGATTCAGCGTCCGGTGAGAAAGATTCTGCCGGAACGGATTCGGTTGCCGACGACAAGTCGGCGGCCGGTGCATCGACTACCCGCAGTCGTCCCGAACGCAGGGTCATCACGTTCGCCGAAGGCATCGGCAACGTCGTCACGGCGATCTCCGGCGTCCTGAGCCGCCCGCTCGCCTCATTCCATCTCATTGTCACGCTGACCGTGCTGTTGACCTCGTTCGGTTTGGTGATGGTGTTGTCGGCCTCCTCGGTCGAGGGGTACTCGAAGACCGGATCGTCCTATGGGCTGTTCACCACGCAGCTGGTGTTCGCCGCGCTCGGTGTGGTGCTGTTCTATTTCGCCGTCCGGATGCCGATCAGGTTGATGCGCAGGTTGGCTGCGCCCGCCATGATCGTCGCGACGATCATGCTCATGCTCGTTCTGGTGCCGGGCATCGGCAGCCTGGTCCAGGGTTCGCGGCGGTGGTTCACCGTCGGTGGCCTGTCGGTCCAACCGTCGGAACTCGCCAAAGTGGCCCTGTGTGTATGGGGCGCTCATCTGTTGGCGTCGCGTCGGCGTGACAACGCCTCGCTTCGCGAATTGCTGGTCCCGCTGATTCCGGTCTCCTTCTTGGTCTGCGTGCTCATCATCCTCGAGCCGAACCTGAGTACCACCATCACCATCGCGGTCATCGTCGGGGCACTGCTGTGGTTTGCCGGCCTGCCGGTGAAGGTGTTCTTGTCATTCGCCGCCACCGGAGTGGTCGCGGCGGGTGTCCTGGCGATGACCGCCGGGTACCGAAGTGAACGCGTGCAGAGCTTCCTCGGACACATCGACGACCCGCAGGGCGCGGGATATCAAGCGCGACAGGCAGGTTACGCCCTCGCCAATGGAGGTGTCTTCGGTGAAGGACTCGGCCAGAGTCGCGCCAAATGGAACTACCTCCCGAACGCCCACAACGACTTCATCTTCGCGATCATCGGTGAGGAGCTCGGACTCATCGGTGGCGTTCTCGTGCTGCTCCTGTTCGGACTTCTCGCGTACGTGGGTCTGCGCATCGCCACGCGCTCGGTGGACCCGTTCCTGCGGCTGCTGACCGCAACCATCACCGTGCTGGTCACTGCCCAGGCACTGATCAACATCGGCTACGTTGTCGGCCTCCTGCCGGTGACCGGTATCCAGCTGCCCCTGTTGTCGGCCGGTGGCACATCGACGTTCACCACGCTGGTGATGTTCGGCCTGCTCGCGAACGCAGCACGACACGAACCCGAGGCTGTTGCCGCATTGGCTGCCGGGGGAGATGGCCGTTTCGGTCGGATGTTGCGACTGCCCAATCCGGTCCCGTATTCGCAAACCCGCGCCGAGGTGCTCCGCGAACGACTCGATCGTCGCCGGGGGAAGCAGGATTCGCGCCCGGCCACCCGTGCCCGCCGGGCCGCGGTCGCCGAACCTGCTCGGCGTCGGACCCGCGGTACGCAGCCGCCACGCAGTTACCCGCCACCACAGCGGACCAGGCGCGGGCGTGGGGTCCCGACGCAGCAGGACTGGGGATATGGCGGTACCGCCAGCCCACCGCAGACACGGGCCCGGCCCCTGCGCAAGCCTGCAGATGCCTCGGCCGCCAGCCCACCGCAGACACGGGCCTGGCCCCTGCGCAACAATGACCCGTATGCCCGACAGCGTCAGCAACAAGATCCTCGCCGTGGGAGCGCCCCGGCACCGCGTTACCGGGATCCGGAACGGTGGCGGTGACCGGACCCGCATCTGGGGCGGTACCCGAAGTGACTGAGTCGACCCGTCCGTTGTCGATCGTGGTCGCAGGCGGTGGGACCGCCGGACACATCGAGCCGGCGATGGCTGTTGCCGATGCCGTTCGCGACCTCGATCCGAGTATCGCGGTCACAGCGCTCGGCACCGCCCGCGGTCTGGAGACCACTCTGGTCCCAGAGCGTGGCTACCGGCTCGAACTGATCCCGCCCGTCCCGTTGCCCCGCAAGCCCAACGCCGATCTGGCCAGGCTGCCGCTGCGTCTTCGCGCTTCGGTGGCGGCCACTCGTCGTGTACTCGACGAGGTGAACGCCGATGTGGTGATCGGGTTCGGCGGTTACGTGGCCCTGCCCGCCTATATCGCTGCCCGGATGCGCCCGCGTTCGCGGCGGGTGCCGGTGGTCATCCACGAGGCCAATGCACGTGCAGGCGTGGCCAACAAGGTCGGCGCTCGGCTGGCACAGCGAGTGCTGGCCGCCGTGCCCGGCTCGGGTTTGGATGCGGAAGTCGTCGGCATTCCGGTGCGGGCATCCATCTCGGATCTGGACCGCGCAGGTCTTCGTGCGCAGGCCCGTGAGTTCTTCGGGCTGGACCCCGATGCGCCGACCCTGTTGGTGTTCGGTGGATCGCAGGGCGCCCTGAGCCTGAACACCGCGGTGCGGGGCGCCGCTCAGGTGTTGGCGGACAACAAGATCGGTGTGTTGCACGCATACGGCAAGAAGAACACGCTCGAACCGTTCGAGGCCGAGTGTCCCTACGTGGCGCTGCCCTACATTTCGCGGATGGATCTCGCTTACGCCGCCGCAGACCTGGCGATCTGTCGATCGGGTGCGATGACGGTTGCCGAGGTGTCGGCGACCGGACTCCCCGCGGTCTACGTGCCCCTGCCACATGGCAATGGGGAGCAACGGTTGAACGCGGCGCCGCTGGTGTCGGCGGGTGGCGGGATCTTGGTCGACGACGCCGATCTCACGCCTGACTACGTGGCCCGCACCATTCCACCCCTGCTGACCGATCCCGGCCGGCTGGCCGCGATGTCGAAGGCTGCGGCGGGCGCAGGCGCTCGGGGTGCGGCCCAGGCCGTGGCTCGGGCCGGCATCGAGCTCGCGCAGGCGCATCGTTCTGGGGGGTCGACATGAACGTGACCTCGACCACCGGTGTCGAACAGGCTCTGCCACCGCAACTCTCACGTGTGCACATGGTCGGTATCGGTGGGGCCGGAATGTCCGGGTTGGCGCGCATCCTGCTGGCGCGCGGGGGACAGGTGTCGGGTAGTGATGCCAAGGAGTCACGCGCCGTCATCGATCTCCGGACTCGCGGCGCCAAGATTCAGATCGGTCACGACCGGTCGGCACTCGAATTGCTCGAGGGTGGGCCCACCGTGGTCGTCACGACCTTCGCGGCGATCCCGAAGACAAATCCCGAACTTGTCGCCGCGCGTGAACTGGGTATCCCAGTGCTGCTGCGGCCGGCGGTGTTGGCGACGCTGATGGAAGGTCACCGCAACCTGCTCATCGCGGGAACCCACGGAAAGACGTCCACCACTTCGATGGCCGTTGTCGCGTTGCAGCACTGCGGCTTCGAGCCGTCGTTCGCCGTCGGAGGCGAGCTCAACGAGTCCGGCACCAACGCTTATCACGGCTCGGGCGATGTCTTCGTCGCCGAAGCCGACGAGAGTGACGGCTCGCTGCTCCAGTACAGCCCGGACGTCGCGGTCGTGACCAACGTTGAGTCCGACCATCTCGATTTCTTCGGGACCACCGAGGCCTACGTGCAGGTCTTCGATGACTTCGCCGACCGGATCAACCCCGGTGGCGCTTTGATCGTGTGCCTGGACGATCCCGGCTCGGCTGCGCTGGCCGGCAGGGTGGCTGCGCGGATGGCCGAGCGTGGTGTGTCCGTGCTCGGATACGGCGAAGGTACCCAGGCGCACCTGGCCGGTGGTGTGGGACTCACCGTCCAGTTGCTCGAATGGCAGAGCCGGGCCAGCGGTGGCATCGCGAAGGTGCGGTTCACCGATGTCGACGGCGATGTGCAGGAGCGGTCCATCATTCTGACCGTTCCCGGCAAACACATGGCGCTCAATGCGATTGCCGCGATGATCGCGGGTGTCTGTCTGGGCGCGTCGGTATCGGGCGTCATCGAGGGTGTCGAGAGTTTTGCCGGAGTGCACCGTCGTTTCCAGCTCCGTGGCCGGGTCGGACGCATACGCGTCTTCGACGACTACGCCCATCACCCCACCGAAGTGCGCGCTGTGCTCACCGCGGCCCGGGACATGGTGGATGCAGACGGCGGTCGCGTGGTGGCGATATTCCAGCCGCACCTGTATTCGCGCACCGAGACCTTTGCCCGCGAGTTCGCCGAGTCGCTGAGTCTGGCCGACCAGGTGATCGTGCTCGAGGTCTACGGTGCTCGTGAGGAACCGATCCCGGGCATCTCGGGTCTGACCATCGCCGACCAGATCACCAAACCCGTTGCCTTTCAGCCCGATGTCTCGGCGCTGCCCGCTCAGGTTGCCGACATGGCAGCTCCCGACGATGTGATCCTGACCATCGGCGCCGGCGATGTGACGATGCAGGCCTCCGAGATCGTGGAGGCTCTGCGTGAGCGGGGGCATCACAGAGCTGATGGCGGGACGCCGAAAGGTGGCCGATGAGCGAGCGGCGCCGGCCCCACCGGGGCAGCGGCAGACGTGGCGATCATCGAGATGCCAAGGGATCGGGCGCCGTTCCGGTCGACCCGGAGGAACAGTCACATCCTGACGACCTGACCGAACCCGATGACCTCACCAACCTGGTCGACGTGACCGTCGGTGGTGAAGTCGACAGCGACAGCGACCCCGATGACCCGGTAGACCCCGACGCGCCGATGGACTCGGACGAATTCGGTGCGGTCGGACGGAAGCCTCGCCGAGGGGCCAGAGCATCGCGCCGCCCACGGGGTGTCAGTGGGCTGCGACTGCTGCTGCTCACGGTGGCGACCATCGTGGTGGTGATCGCACTGACCGCCGTGGCATATTTCTCTCCTCTGATGTCGGTGCGAACAATCGAGGTGACGGGTAACTCGATTGTGCAGTCTCCGGAGATCGTTGCCGCGGCAGCACTTTCCAAAGGCGAGCCGCTGATGCAGGTGGACACCGCAGCTGCGGCCCAGCGTGTGTCGATGATCCCGCGCGTGGCCACGGTGCGGGTCAAGCGCGAGTACCCGTCGACCATCACCGTCTCCGTGGTCGAACGCCAGCCGGTGGTCTTCACCGAACGTGACGGCAAGCGCTACCTCATGGACAAGTTGGGCTTCGAGTTCGCGCAGCAGGATCCACCGCCCGGTCTGGCCGAATTGGTCACGTCCAACCCCGGTTCCGGAGATCCTTCGACCCGCGCGGCGCTCAGTGTGATGACCGGGGTACCCGCCTATGTGGCCGATCAGGTCGCCCGTATCGAGGTCACCTCGCCCGTGAACATCGTGCTGCAGCTCAAGGACAATCGCACCGTGGTGTGGGGCGACGACGAACGCAACGGTGAAAAAGCGGAGACACTCCGGCACGTTCTGGGGCAGGAAGGCACCGAGTACAACGTGTCCAGCCCGCAGAATCCGACCTTCAAGTAGATTTCGAGCCCGATTTCTTCGGTTCTTGGCGACACGCCGCAGCGCTTGCTGGCTCCACAGTCCGATGGTGCCTAGCGTTTCCCCCAGCACGTGACTACTTGACATAACTCTAAGCCTGTGGTTTAGGTTGAGGGTTTTCGTCCCGGTGGGTGCGAGCAGCAGAGCCAGATGGTTCGGATCGAAACAAAAGGAAGGCGAGCGCTATGACGCCCCCGCACAACTACCTTGCCGTGATCAAGGTCGTCGGTATTGGCGGCGGCGGAGTCAATGCCGTCAACCGCATGATCGAACAAGGCCTCAAGGGGGTCGAGTTCATCGCGATCAACACCGACGCACAGGCCCTGCTGATGAGCGACGCCGACGTCAAACTCGACGTCGGCCGCGACTCCACGCGTGGCCTCGGTGCCGGTGCCGATCCCGAGGTGGGACGCCGCGCCGCCGAAGATGCCAAGGATGAGATCGAGGAACTGATCAAGGGCGCCGACATGGTGTTCGTGACCGCGGGTGAAGGTGGCGGCACCGGAACCGGTGGCGCTCCTGTCGTCGCGAGCATCGCACGCAAACTGGGTGCACTCACGGTTGGTGTCGTGACCCGCCCGTTCTCCTTCGAGGGAAAGCGTCGCGGTGGCCAGGCAGAGGTCGGTATCGCCGCGCTGCGTGAATCATGCGACACCCTGATCGTGATCCCGAACGATCGGCTGCTCCAGATGGGGGATGCCGCAGTCAGTTTGATGGATGCCTTCCGCAGCGCCGACGAGGTTCTCCTCAACGGTGTCCAGGGCATCACCGATCTGATCACCACGCCGGGTCTGATCAACGTCGACTTCGCCGACGTCAAAGGTGTGATGAGCAATGCCGGCAGTGCGCTGATGGGCATCGGTTCGGCGCGGGGCGAGTCGCGGGCGACCAAGGCCGCCGAGTCGGCGATCAACTCGCCGCTGCTCGAGGCCTCCATGGAGGGTGCTCACGGGGTGCTGATCTCGATCGCCGGCGGAAGTGATCTCGGCCTGTTCGAGATCAATGAGGCAGCGACGCTGGTGCAGGAAGCCGCACACATCGACGCGAACATCATCTTCGGCACGGTCATCGATGACAACCTCGGCGACGAGGTACGGGTTACCGTCATCGCCGCCGGGTTCGACAGTGGTTCGCCCGCACGGAAACCCGTCGAATCTGCTGCGACTGCTGCAGCACGTACAAGTGGTTCGGTCGGTTCGGCACGCGCCGGGTCGGTGTCGGCCGGTGGCAACACCACCGAACGGCGTGACCCGCTGTTCGCGCAGGTGCCCGCCGGTGACCCCTTCGCCGACGATCGCTCGTCGCGTAACGGCTCGTCGCGTCCGGCTCACGGTCTCGACGAGGCCGACGACGAGGTGGATGTCCCACCGTTCATGAAGCGCTGAGCCCCGCAGTGGGGATACGGATCAGGCGGGTTGTCACCGCCCGGTCCGGTGGTGTCTCCACCGGTCCGTACGCGTCGTTCAATCTCGGTGATCATGTGGGCGACGATCCGGATGCGGTGCGCCGCAATCGGCTTCGCCTCGCCGAGAAGATCGGCGTGGACCCGGCGCGCATGGTGTGGATGGAGCAGATCCACAGCCGCAACGTGACCCGGGTAGACGAGCCGGTGACGGGCGCAGTGCCTGCCACCGATGCGTTGATCACCACCACGCCCGACCTCGCGTTGGCCGTCCTCAGTGCTGATTGCGTACCGGTGATGCTCAGTGACGAGACAGCGGGTGTGATCGCCGCGGTGCATGCCGGCCGGGTCGGAGCGCGCATCGGGATCATTCCCCGCACGCTCGAGGCCATGGAGGAGGCCGGCGCCAAGGTCAGCCGGATCGGTGCGTTCCTCGGCCCCGCCGCCAGCGGTCGTCAGTACGAGGTGCCCGCGCAGATGCAGGCCGATGTCGAAAAACATCTGCCAGGCAGCGCCACCCGCACTGCCAAGGGGACTCCCGGACTGGACCTGCGTGCCGGGATCCGCCGTCAGCTCCTGTCCTCGGGCGTCTCGGCGGTGGCCGAGGATCCGCGGTGCACCATCGAGGATCCGGCGCTCTTCAGTCATCGCCGCGACAATCCCACCGGCCGGCTGGCCTGTGTGATCTGGATGGACAGTGGCAGTGCCTGATCAGGAGTCGGTGTCCCCTGCACGGGCGACGCAACTGGCGGCCAATCTGGCCGGCGTCCGCCGGCGTGTGGACGAGGCGTGTGTCGCGGCCGGTCGTTCTCCCGCCGACGTCGCACTGCTGCCGGTGACGAAGTTCTTCCCTGCGGCCGACGTGCTGGCGCTGATCGAGGCCGGTGCCACCGAGTTCGGCGAGTCGCGGGAACCCGAGGCCGGCCGGAAGGCCGAAGATGTGCGAACTGCCACCGGCCGCACGGATCTGCGCTTCCACATGATCGGTCAACTGCAGCGCAACAAGGCCAAGTCCGTTGCGCGCTGGGCTGATCGAGTGCATTCGGTGGACAGCCTGAAGTTGGCGCAAACCCTCGACCGCGCCACCGGCGTCGCTCTCGACAATGGTGACCGCGCGGCCGCGTTGGAGGTGCTGATTCAGGTCGGCCTCGACGATGACGAGGCGAAAGGCCGTGGGGGAGTAGCGGAAAGCGACCTCGCCGGGCTGGCCGAGTCGATCGCCGAACTACCCAACCTGGTGCTGTACGGGCTGATGGTCATCGCTCCGCTACACGGTTCGGCGGACCGCTGGATGGCAGAGTCAGCACGCATCCACCGCGATTTCGTGGCGCAGCACCCCGAGGCGCGGGAGCTGTCCGCCGGTATGTCGGGAGACCTGGAGATCGCAGTGCAACACGGATCAACCTGCGTGCGTGTCGGTACCGCGATCATGGGTGACAGGCCGCTAATCTCGCCATAACGGTTAGTCACATCAGTAACAGCGACAACATGACTAACAGTGGCAACAGGACTGCAGGAGTTGTCGAGTACCGGCCGCGGCTGAAAGAGGAATTGCGATGAGCACCATCCACAAGTTCAAGGCGTACTTCGGCATGGTCCCTCCCGGTGACTACGAAGACGACTACCTGGACGATCCCGCTCCCGCGCGGTCGCGCCGCTACGAGCGCGACTACCGCGACGAGCCCGACTTCCGCGAAGGCGATTACCGCGCCGAGTACCGCGACGACGTGGACGACCGCGACTACCGCGAAGCCGACTTCCGTGACGGTGAATACGAGCGCGTTCCCGAGTACGCCTACGCCGGCGCCCGGCGCCCGCAGTTCGAATCGATCGACCGTTACGCTGCTGCCCCCGCGCCGGCACGGATGACGGGCCGCCTCGAACCGCTCGCCACACGCACGGTCGGCACCCGGCCTTCCGCAGTCGGTGGCCCCTCCACCCGCGGCGCCCTCGCCATCGACCCGCGCGCAGAACTCGACCGGGTCTTCGAAGAGGGCAACCCGCTCGGCAAGATCACCACCCTGCGGCCCAGCAGCTACGCCGAGGCGCGCACGATCGGCGAGCGGTTCCGCGACGGCAGCCCCGTGATCATGGATCTCGTGGAGATGAGCAACGCCGACGCCAAGCGACTCGTCGACTTCGCCGCCGGTCTCGCATTCGCGCTGCACGGCTCGTTCGACAAGGTGGCCACCAAGGTGTTCCTGCTGGCTCCTGCCGACATCGACGTCTCGCCCGAGGATCGCAAGAAGATCGCCGAAACCGGTTTCTACAACCACCAGTAGGTCAGCCGACAGGCCCGCCGGCCTGTCGTTTTCACATCCGGGACCGAAATCGGGCAGAGTTGTGGCGTGACGATCGCACGCGAGATTATTTACTACCTCCTTTTCATCTACTGGCTGCTTCTGCTCGGTCGGTTGGTGATCGAATTGGTGCGAACCTTCGCCCGGGAGTGGCGGCCCACCGGAGCCTCAGTGGTGGTCATCGAAAGTGTCTTCACCACGACGGACCCTCCCATCAAGGCCCTTCGTCGAATCCTGCCGCCGATCCCGCTCGGACCTGTTCGCCTGGACCTCTCGCTGATGATCACGATGATCGTGGTTCTCATCGCGATGTCGTTGGTCGCCGCTTAGTCGGATTCGACTGCGGGTCGTACCCCCGGATGGCAAGCGGGGGCATTAGTATCGAGTAGGTTGATAACGAACGGGTCACAAACTCGGGACGCGCCGAAGTAAATGGTGCGTTTTGACACCCGTTTGATTTCGACATAGCAACCAAAGGGTGCGACGAACGGTTCTAGTGTGACAGGATGGACGCCAGTTACAGGCTAGATGTCGATCGTGAATAATATGGCTGACTGATCCATGATCTGGGTCGCGTCAGAAGTGGAATTCATGGGCGGTGACTACGCCAGCCAGCACCTCCAGACAAGCAGACCAATGTTCGACACAAGGTATAAGGGGACCGACCAATGCGGCTGACACCAGCTGATGTGCACAACGTCGCGTTCAGCAAACCGCCGATCGGTAAGCGCGGCTACAACGAGGACGAAGTCGATCAGTTCCTCGACTTCGTAGAAGCTGAACTGGCGCGTCTGATCGAAGAGAACTCCGACTTGAAGCAGCGCGTCGAGGAACTCGAAGGCGAGGTGGATCAGGCCAAGAAGGCTGCGCCCGCGCAAGAGCCGGCGACACAGACCTTCGCCAAGCAGCCCCCCGCCCCCGAGCCGGTGGCGCAGCAGCAGCCGCAGCAGTCCTCCAACGAGGACCAGAGCATCCGGGCAGCCCGCGTGCTGGGCCTGGCCCAGGAGACCGCGGATCGTCTGACCAACAACGCGCGCAGCGAGTCCGAGGCCATGGTTGCCGACGCACGCGCACGTGCCGATGCTCTCGTCGGCGACGCCCGCTCGAAGTCCGAGGCGATGCTGAGCGATGCCCGCCAGCGTTCCGAGGCGATTCTGGCCGACGCGCAGTCGCGCGCCGAGACCCAGACCCGGCAGGCGCAGGAGAAGGCCGACGCTCTGCAGGCCGACGCCGAGCGCAAGCACACCGAGATCATGGGCACGATCAACCAGCAGCGCTCGGTACTCGAGGGTCGAATCGAACAGCTCAAGACGTTCGAGCGTGAATACCGCACGCGGCTCAAGACGTACCTCGAATCCCAGCTCGAAGAGTTGCAGCAGCGTGGAAGCGCCGCACCGGTGGACAACGCACGTGGTGGCGACGCTTTCTCGTCCGATCCCGGCAATGGTGGTTTCACCAACTCCGGTGGATTCAGCAAGCCGAACAACTGATTTTCGTCGGGGTCTGATCCGTGCTGGTGCTGGCGCTGGGCGCCACCCTGGTGGGATTTGTCCTGCTGGTGGCGGCGCTGATCAGCGGGATCCTCTGGCTCGCGGTCGCGTGCATCGTGGTGTGCGTGATCGGGGTCGGATTCCTGCTGGCAGACCTGATCGGGCTCGGCCGCCGGTCGAACTCTGATCAGGCCGACCACGACGCCCGGGCAGACTCGGGCGCGAACGACCAGGCAGACCCCGGGTCCACCGATCAGGTGCGAGACCAGAGTGGGCATCAGCAGGACTCGGATGCGCAGGGTCATTCGGGTGCGCAGGGTCACGGGTACGACGATGACCCGCCCACCGAGGAAATACATCTCGACAAGCCGCGTTAGACTTGTCATCAGCGTTGATCCGGCCATCACCGGGGAGCTCTCGGAAGAACAGGATCGCCCTGGGCGATCCCCAGTAGAACCGGGCGGGTGAGGCCCGTCAACGCCTCGACGATTACCGGCGTCTCGCCGGCAGATCGACAGAGTGGCGTCCCACGGACGCAAGCGGGGTGGTACCGCGGCCGATGATTCATCGGTTCGTCCCCGTGCCAGGCAGCAAAGCCGACGCACGAGGAGACGGTAGTGACCACACAGGACCCGATATCAGCCCCATCGACGAGTGGCTCAGCAACTCGCGTGTACCCGCTGGTCGATCTCACCGGGGGAACCAAGGCCGGAGCGCCGTCTTTTCCCGAGGTCGAGAAGCGAGTGCTCGACTACTGGCAGGCCGACGACACGTTCCGGGCCTCGATCGACAATCGCGCCGACGCGCCTGAGTTCGTCTTCTACGACGGGCCTCCCTTTGCCAACGGGTTACCGCACTACGGTCACCTCCTCACCGGGTACGTGAAAGACCTCGTTCCGCGTTTCCAGACCATGCGAGGCAAGAAGGTCGATCGCCGCTTCGGCTGGGACACCCACGGCCTGCCTGCCGAACTGGAGGCCGAACGCCAGCTCGGGATCACCGACAAGTCCCAGATCGAGACCATGGGCGTCGCGAAGTTCAACGACTACTGCCGCGCATCGGTGCTGCGCTACACCGACGAGTGGCGGGAGTACGTGACGCGCCAGGCCCGATGGGTCGACTTCGACAACGACTACAAGACCCTCGACATCGACTTCATGGAGTCGGTGATGTGGGCGTTCAAGGCGCTCCATGACAAGGGCCTGATCTACCAGGGATACCGCGTGCTGCCGTACTCCTGGTACGAGCAGACTCCGTTGTCGAATCAGGAGAGCAAGCTCGACGACGCCTACAAGATGCGCCAGGATCCGGCTGTCACGGTGCGAATGACCCTGCATCCCAGCGAATCCGGTCCTGCCGCGCTCGACGGGGTGGAAGCCCTGATCTGGACGACCACACCGTGGACACTGCCGTCGAACCTGGCCATCGCTGTCAATCCGGAATTCGAATACAGTCACGTTCGCGGGGAGGACGGGCAGCAGTACCTGCTCGCCACCGCATTGCTCGGCAGCTACGCACGCGAGTTGGGTTCGGAGCCCGAGGTTCTGGGGACCTACCGAGGTGCCGAACTGGAGAACGTGCACTACACCCCGCCGTTCGACTTCTTTGCGGGTCACGAGGGGGCGCACCGTGTTCTGCTGGGTGACTACGTCACCACCGACAGCGGTACCGGAATCGTCCACCTCGCACCGGCTTTCGGTGAAGAGGACATGGAGCTCGCGACCGCGTACGGCATCGAGGTGGTGCAACCGCTGGATGCAGGCGGGCGATTCACGAGCCTGGTCGCTCCCTACGAGGGCCTGCAGGTCTTCGACGCGAACCCGGTGATCATCAAGGACCTCAAAGCCGCGGGCAAGATCCTGCGGCACGAGACCATCGAGCACTCTTATCCGCATTCGTGGCGGTCAGGAAAGCCGTTGATCTACATGGCCGTGCCGTCGTGGTTCGTCGCGGTCACCACGTTCCGCGACCGGATGGTGGAGCTAAACAAGCAGATCGAGTGGTCGCCGGAGCACATCCGGGACGGCCAATTCGGTAAATGGCTCGAAGGGGCCAAGGACTGGAACATCAGCCGCAACAGGTATTGGGGTGCGCCCATCCCCGTGTGGGTGTCCGACGACCCCGAGTACCCGCGGGTCGACGTGTACGGCAGTCTCGACGAGCTCGAGCGCGACTTCGGCGTGCGTCCCGACAACCTGCACCGCCCGTTCATCGACGAGCTCACCCGCGCCAATCCTGATGATCCGAGCGGTAAGTCGACGATGCGTCGGGTTCCGGAAGTGCTGGACTGCTGGTTCGAGTCCGGTTCGATGCCGTATGCACAGGTGCATTACCCGTTCGAGAACACCGATTGGTTCGAGGGAACGGACACCGTACCAGGCCACAGTCCGGGTGATTTCATCGTCGAGTACAACGGGCAGACGCGCGGATGGTTCTACAACCTGCACGTCCTGTCGACCGCACTGTTCGACCGCCCGGCGTTCCGTACCGTCGCCGCCCACGGCATCGTGCTCGGCGACGACGGGCAGAAGATGTCGAAGTCGAAGCGCAATTACCCCGACGTGAACGAGGTGTTCGACCGTGACGGCAGCGATGCCATGCGGTGGTTCCTGATGGCGTCTCCGATCCTGCGCGGCGGCAACCTGGTGGTGACCGAGCGCGGCATCCGTGAGGGTGTCCGGCAGGCATTGCTACCGCTGTGGAATGCGTACAGCTTCCTGCAGTTGTATGCAGACCGGCCGGCGCAGTGGAGTACCGCTTCGACCAACGTGCTCGATCGGTACATCCTGGCCAAGGCGGCCGCCACACGCGACGTGATGACCGGGCAGATGGAGACCTACGACATCGCAGGGGCGTGTGACGAGTTCCGCCACTTCTGCGACGCGCTGACCAATTGGTATGTGCGCCGGTCGCGTTCGCGTTTCTGGGCGGGCCAGGACGACGCGCCCGAGGCCTTCGACACGCTGTACACCGTGCTCGAGGTGGCCTGCCGCCTGGCGGCGCCGCTCCTGCCGCTCGCCACGGAGGCGATCTGGCGAGGTCTGACCGGCGGTCGTTCGGTGCACCTGACCGATTGGCCTGCCGACGACGAGTTGCCGGCCGATCCAGATCTGGTTGCGGCGATGGACGATGTGCAGGCCGTCTGCTCGGTGGCCTCGAGTCTGCGTAAGGCGAACAAGCTTCGGGTGCGGTTGCCGCTGCCGTCGCTGACGGTGGCATCGGCGGATGCCGAGCGGTTGAGGCCGTATTCCGATCTGATCGCCGACGAGATGAACGTGAAGTCGGTGCGTCTGACCGACGATGCGGACCAATACGGCCGGGTCGAGCTCGCGGTGAACGCCAGGGTTGCCGGACCCCGTCTGGGCAAGGACGTCCAGCGCGTCATCAAGGCGGTCAAGGCCGGCAACGTCACGATCGACGAGCGTGATGGTGTCGATGTGGTCAGCGCCGACGGCATCGAGCTGCTCGAAGGTGAGTACACTCGCAAACTCGTTGCAGTGCAGCCGGAGTCGACCGCAGAGCTGCCCGCCGGGGCGGGTCTGGTGGTGTTGGACACGTCCGTCACCGAGGAACTCGAGGCCGAGGGATGGGCCAAGGACCGCATCCGCGAGCTGCAAGAAGCGCGCCGCGCGGCAGGTCTGGACGTGTCCGACCGCATCCGCGTGACACTCGCGGTGCCCGACAACCACGTCGAGTGGGCGCAGCGGCACCGCGATCTGATCGCCGGGGAAGTTCTTGCGGTCGAGCTCGACCTGGTGGCCGGTCACGACGGCAACGCCGCCGGCGAGTGGGTGGCTTTGGGCGACGGTGTGCAAGCGACGCTGGTGAAGGCCACCACGGCCGGTTAACCACCCGTCGACTGGTCGCGGTCGAGCCCGATCCGATCGAGTACGCCGCCGATCTGGAGGTTGAACAGGACCTCCAGATCGGTCGGCGGTTCGGATCCGAACTGGCCGAACACCTCCAGGCTCGTAAGCCCAACCGTGGTGGCCCACAGCAGGATCGCCGTATGAACGTGTTGATCGTCGATGTCGAGGGCGAACTCGTCCCTGATCGGCGCGAAGCCGGCACCTGGTAGGTCGCCATAGCTCGGCTGATCCTCGATCCGCCCGGCAGATGCCGCCTGCTGCAACGTCTTCAGCAGCAGGCCGACAACGCGAGTGCCCGGCTCGGTGGTCAATTCTGCGGGTGCCTGGTAGCCGGGCACGGGGCTGCCGTACAACAGCGCGTAGCGGGCCGGTTCGGCCACCGCCCATCGTCGAAAAGCTTGGCAACTGACCATCAGTCGTTCCCGGAATGCGTCCGGGGCGGTCGACGCGTGGGCTTTCACCACGTGATCTGCCAACTCGGTGTACGCATCCACCACCAGCAGCGTCAACAACTGGTCGCGGTTGGCGACGTACCGGTAGACGGCGGACGAGACCAAGTCCAGGTCGCGCGCGATGGCACGCAGCGACAGCGCCGCCGCGCCATATCGAGCCAGATGATCGCGGCCGAGTTCGAGGATGCGTTCCTGGGTACGGGCGCGGGCCATCGCGCGCGGTGTCGACTCCGTTGCGGTGTTCTGGCGGTGGGGGGATCGCTGGGGCACCCGTTCATCTTCACACAAAGAGAGCAGTGCTCTTGCATTTCTCCCGACGGGGGCGCACACTCGAAGAAACAGAGAGCAGTGCTCTCATAAACTCGAGACACCCAGGAGCCACCATGACCGCCGCGACCCACTACAACAAGCCTGGTAAGTCCGTTGCCCTGTTCAACTCGGTTGTCGCCTGGATGGCCGACCGTGGGATCACTCTCGCCGGCGCCCGCACGCTCGAGGTCCGGGGTCGCAAAACCGGTGCGATCCAGCGCATCCCGGTCAACCCGTTGCGCCTGGACGGCCGGACATTCCTGATCGGTGCTCGCGGAGAGACGCAGTGGGCGAGGAATGTGCGGGCGTCGGGGGAGTGCACGCTGCGCGGTGGTCGGACTTCGACGACCTACCGCGTCACCGAGCTGACCCATGCGGACAAGCCGCCGGTGCTTCGTCCGTATCTCAAGCGTTGGGGCTGGGAGGTTGCGTCGTTGATGCCCGTCAAGATCTCGGCAGGCTCGAGCGATGACGAACTGACCGCTGCGGGCCTGGCCATTCCCGTGTTCGAACTGACGCCGGTGCACCTCCGCTGATCCGCCGAACGGGGCATACCATCACTGTGTGCGGGTGCAGGACGGGAACATCAGTTCCCGGTGGGTGATGCATATCGACATGGATGCGTTCTTCGCATCTGTCGAGCAGCTCACCCGTCCAACACTTCGAGGCCGCCCGGTGCTGGTCGGGGGACTGGGCGGCCGAGGAGTTGTCGCAGGCTGCAGTTATGAGGCGCGGGTTTTCGGTGCACACTCGGCGATGCCGATGCATCAAGCGCGCCGACTGGTCGGTCCGGGCGCCGTTGTCCTCCCGCCCCGCGGATCTGTCTACCGGGCGGTGAGCCTACGGGTCTTCAGCCTGATTCGCGCCCAGGTTCCTGTCATCGAGATGTTGTCGTTCGATGAGGCCTTCGCCGAGCCGGTCGAACTGGCAGGCGAGTCGGCCGACGTCGCCGCAGCTTTTGCCGAGCGCCTCCGGGCCCGTATTCGTGACGAGCTGGGTCTGGCCGCCTCGGTCGGCTTCGGGAGTGGCAAGCAGATTGCGAAGATCGCCTCGGGAATGGCGAAACCGGACGGTGTGGTGGTGGTGACGCCGGGAGAGCAGCGCGAGTTCCTCGCCCGGCTGCCCGTGCGCAAACTCTGGGGCATCGGCCCGGTCGCCGGGGAACGACTGCAGCGCTTGGGAATCGACACCATCGGAGACCTCGCGAGGATGTCGACGCTGGAGGTGTCGTCGGTTCTCGGTGCCACGGTGGGGCCCGGGTTGCACTTGCTGGCCCAGGGGATAGACGATCGGCCGGTCGCCGAACGTGCATCGGCCAAGCAGATCAGCGCCGAATCGACGTTCGCCGAGGACATCACCGACCTCGGTCATCTACGCGGTGCTGTCGAGCGGGCCGCGACGTCTGCGCATCGGAGACTGCTCGCCGATGGGCGGGGCTCGCGCACGGTGGTGGTCAAGCTGAAGAAGTCGGACATGTCGGTGCTGACCAGGTCGACCACACTTGCGGCTGCGACCACCGAACTGCCCGTACTCGCTGCTGCCGCGCAGCGGCTGGCGTTGGATCCCCAGGAGATCGGGCCCATCCGACTTGTCGGCGTTGGTTTTTCGGGACTGACGGCGGTGCAACAATTTGCGATGTTCCCCGAGCTCGACTCCACCTTCGAGGCCCCGGAGTCAAGCGCAGAATCGACATCGGAGGAGATGTACCACCCGGGCGGTCGCGACCCCAACGCCGACCGGCTGCGTTGGACCACCGGCAACGATGTGCACCATCGCGAGTACGGGCACGGGTGGGTCCAGGGCAGCGGTCACGGCCGGGTCACGGTTCGATTCGAAACACGAAGTCGCGGTCCGGGATTCGCCAAGACGTTCTCGCTGGACGATCCGCATTTGGAAGTGGCAAATCCGCTGCTCAGCCTGGATTGGCCGGAAGAACATCTCCGGTTCGCGAATGAGGATGAGTAGCGGTCACTGCTCGACGGCTGTATGCAGGTGGACAAACACGGCATCGGTCACCATGGCGTCGAGGTCTGTCTCGAACACGTCGAGCGCGCGAGTCGCGGTCAGCGTGGCAATTCCGTGTATCGACGCCCACAGCAACAAGGCTCGGCTGCTCGCCTGGTCGCGCCCGACAACGGTCGCGACCAGCCCCTCCACGGTCGTGAGCATGGGGATCGTCGTGCCGCGCAGGTTTTCGCCTCCACCTTCGAGTAGATCGTGGCGGAACAGCAGTTCGAACATCCCGGGTCGGCATGCGGCGAAATCGACGTAAGCGCGAGCCATCGCTGACAGTGTTGTGTTCGGTGAAGTAGACGGTTCCGAATCTGACTCCGCCATAGCTGTTTTCAGATCGTCCAGGCCGGCCGCTGCGATTGCCGCCAACAGGCTCCGGTGAGTGGGGAAATAACGCCTTGGCGCTCCGTGTGACACGCCCGCGTGTCGCGCAATCGATCTGAGTCCGACCGAAGCGAGCCCCGCAGAGTCGACGAGTTCGATGCCTGCCTGCACCAAGAGCGCTCTTGTATCTGGAGGATCCGCCATGTAGACAGTGTCTACCAACGGTGTAGACATTGTCTACAAGAGGAGGTCGATTCATGTGGTACTGGATTTTCAAATATGTCTTGATCGGTCCCTTTCTGCGGCTCGTCGCGCGTCCAAGCGTTGTCGGGTTGTCGAACTTCCCTCCGACCGGACCTGTGATCGTGGCGGCGAACCACTTGGCGGTGGTCGACTCTCTGCTGATGGTTCTCGTGTTGCCGCGCCGGGTCACCTTTGTCGCCAAGGCGGAGTACTTCACGGGCACGGGTATTCGTGGCTGTGTGCAGCGGTGGTTCTTCTCGGCCACCGGGCAACTTTCCATTGACCGCCGAGGGGGTGCCGCAAGCGTTTCCGCACTCGATGAAGCTGTTGCCATCGTCGGTGCCGGCGGCGTGTGGGGCATCCACCCGGAGGGCACGCGATCGAGAGATGGGCTGCTGCACCGGGGGAGAACCGGCGTGATGCGTGTCGCCTTGGCGACGGGTGCGCCGGTTGTGCCTCTGGCACTCAAGGGAACCGACCGCGTGAACCCTCCTGGCGCGCGGCTATGGCGGCCTGGCAAAGTGCACGTCGTCGTCGGGCAGCCCCTCGTCTTGTCGCAGTTTTCGGCCGATAGTCCAACGGATGTACGTGAGGCCACGGACCATCTGATGGCGACCCTCTCGCGTTTGTCGGGCCAGCAGTATGTCGACAGCTACACGCAGCGCGCTGCTTGATTGTTCTCTCTACCAATACATTTGGTTCCCTTTCATTGTAGGTGCGGGACAGGGTTGGAGTCGAACACCTGTTCGACAATATGGGGTTCTGTTGGTAGACTTGACGAAAGGGGTTCGAGGGCTGGGGGGGCTTGTCGATGAGTGATTCGGTGACGGTGGATCCACCGCCAATGCCGTTGTTGGTGAAGAAGTATCAGCAGTTGCAGGAGATGGTGGCCGATATTGCTGCCACGTCAACAGCTGACGTGGATGATGTGCAGGTTTCCGAGTTGGTGCGGGTGAACGAGAGAGTTGTTCGGGCACTGACGTTTCAGGGTTTGCGACGTCTGCAGGAGGTCAATGATCGGGGCCTGTTTCGTAAGGCCGGGCATTCGACGTTGCACCGGTTTGTGATGAGTGAATTGCGGGTGTCTCGTGGTGATGCCTCTTCACGGTTGAAAGCACTCGATGCTGCCGGTGAGTTGTTGTCGATGCAGGGGCAGCCAGCACCGGAAGTGTATGACGTGGTCGATGCCTGGATGACCGACAACGCCCGCACATCCACTCCCACCGAACTCGAGGTATGTGGTCGGGAAGTGTTGGCGCGGGTTGATCCGGACGGGTCGTTGACCGATGACGCTGACCGCAAACGTAACCGGGGCCTGTCTGATGGTCCGCAGGGGTTGGACATGATGGCCAAGATCACTGGCAACCTCGATCCGGCAACACTTGCGTTGTTTCGGACGGTGATGGATGTGTGGGCCGCACCAGGGATGAACAACCCCGATGACCCCAACTCACCGGTCGGTGCCGTCGACGACCCGAGCATGGATCCAGCGGTGGTGGAAGCCGCGGCGGGGCGCGATACCCGCAGCAGGGCGCAGCGTCAGCACGATGCGTTCAAGGCGATCTTGAAGACGATTCTGGAGTACAAACTGCTCGGCACTTCGCATCGAGGCCTGCCGGTGCAG
>NZ_JNYV01000004.1 GCF_000717275.1 Kitasatospora arboriphila | reverse complement strand
TGTAGATGAACGAACCCTTGGCACCCGTGCGCTCGGGATAAGGCCGAACCGGAGCCACCTGAGTGGTGGGCTGGTCTACCGCGGTCACTGATCCTCCTGCCTGCGTGGCCTCTCGCCTGCGTCAGGTGCGGAAGGGTGTTCCGCGGAGGACGCTTGGAGCGACGGCCATGAATGTGCGCTGCTGTTGATCCTAGACCCTCATAAGGCCCGCAGCCGATCGGGTCCTACGAACTGTCGTAGTCGATCCGGGGGTGGGCAAACGCCGCTTTCGACATCGGTCTCCACCCGGCGGACCAGTGCTAGTTTGTTCGGGATCCAGCCGTCATCGGGCCGCAACCGAAGAGTGGAAGAGAACCTGTGAGCGAAGTGATCCGTCGCCGTCGCGCCCTGGCGACTCTTGCGCTTGCCGCCCTGGTCAGCGCAGGTGTGAGTGGATGCCTCGACTCGTCCGTCCCCGAGGGCGAAGGGTCGATCGTGAAGACGACGACACGCATCGCCTCGGTCGATCTCGCGGACCCCGATCGCGACAAGAACCAGACATGTCAGACACCTGCACCGCTCGACTCCGGCGCCCCCGACCCCGCTCGCATCCTGGTCGCGGATCCGAGCCTCCTCGACGCTCTGTGCGCGCTCGGCGTACAGGGCAAAGTGGTCGCATCCACCACCGTCGGCGGCAAGCTCCCCTCGTTCATGGGCACAGCGGTGCAGGATCTTCCCACCGTCGGTGAAAAGAGCCGGCCAGACGTCGCACGGGCAGCGGCGAGCAATCCTGACCTCCTGCTGACGGTCGGCAAATCCCCACTCGACGGTGCTGTGGGCTCGGTCCGGACGGTCCAGATCGATCCGGCGCAGGACTGGCGCGAGCGGTTGTCGGCGGTCGCCGAGGCGGTGGGCCGCGGTGACGCGGGTGAGCAACGACTGCGAGCCTACGAAGACGCGGCCAAGACGACCGGCGACCGACTCGGCGCACGATACAACCAGGCCTCTCTCGTGCGGTTCGGCAAGGACTCCGAGACGGTGGAGGGCACCGGCGGGTTCGCCGCGAGCGTCCTGACCGACATGGGTGTGCAACGTCCGCCGGGTCAGCGTGAGCCGGAGCCGACGCCGATAGACGACAAGAACTTCGAGATTGCCGACGGCGATGTCATCTACGTCGGATTCGACGGGCCTGCCGGGCTGGAGCACGGCACCTCGGTCCTCGAAAGCGATCGATGGCGCGACATGGGTGCACCGAGCTGGGGACGCGTGCGCATCGTGGAGGACGAGGTCTGGTTCGGCTCGGGAGGACTGTCGGCGGCGAACTTGGTGCTCTTCAACGTCGGCAACTCACTGGTGTAAGCCCCCCCCGGTTCACCGGGTTCACCGGGTTCACCGATGGCATTCGGCCTGATCATGGCGGCGGACTGCGTTGGAATCACCGTGGCTGCAACTCTGTCCGCGCGTTCATGCACCCATGAGCATGAGTGCATGACCGTCACCGACGAATACCTGGACAACAACCGCGCGTACGCGGCCGACTTCTCCGGTCCCCTGCCCCTTCCACCCAGCAAGCACGTCGCCGTCGTCGCTTGCATGGATGCCCGACTCAACATCTACGGCATCCTCGGACTCGAAGACGGTGAGGCACACGTCATCCGCAACGCCGGCGGCGTGATCACCGACGACGAGATCCGGTCACTCGCCATCAGCCAACGACTGCTCGGTACCACCGAGATCATCCTGATTCACCACACCGACTGCGGCATGCTGACCTTCACCGACGACGACTTCAAACGAGCCATCCAAGATGAGGTCGGCGTGAAGCCGGCATGGTCCGCCGAGGCGTTCAGCGACCTGGACGAAGATGTGCGGCAGTCACTGGCGCGGATCGAGAAGTCCCCGTTCATTACCAAGACGACGTCATTGCGCGGGTTTGTGTTCGATGTCGCCACCGGGAAACTCAACGAGGTCAGCTGAGCAGATTCGCTCCACCTATGACAAAACGCTCCGGTTGCGACCGGAGCGTTTCGTCGTAGGTGGAGCGAATTGTGGCGTGGGGTCAGAACTCCCAGTCTTCGTCTTCGGTGTTGACGGCCTTGCCGATGACGTACGAGCTGCCCGAGCCGGAGAAGAAGTCGTGGTTCTCGTCGGCGTTCGGTGACAGGGCCGACAGGATCGCCGGGTTCACGTCTGTCTCGTCCCGGGGGAACATCGCCTCATAGCCCAGGTTCATGAGCGCCTTGTTGGCGTTGTACCGCAGGAACTTCTTGACGTCTTCGCTCAAGCCGACATCGTCGTAAAGCTCTTCGGTGTAATCGGTTTCGTTGTCGTACAGCTCGAAGAGCAACTCGAAGGTGTAGTCCTTCATCTCCTGACGGCGCTCTGGAGTCTGGGTTTCCAGCGCCCGCTGGTACTTGTAGCCGATGTAGTAGCCGTGCACCGCCTCGTCGCGGATGATCAGCCGAATCAGGTCAGCGGTGTTGGTCAGCTTGGCTCGCGACGACCAGTACATCGGCAGGTAGAAGCCGCTGTAGAACAGGAACGACTCGAGCAGCGTGGAAGCCACCTTGCGCTTGAGGGGGTCGTCGCCGCGGTAGTAATCCATGACGATGCGCGCCTTGGTCTGCACGTACTGGTTCTCTTCGGACCAGCGGAACGCCTCGTCGATGTCCTTGGTGGAGCACAGCGTGGAGAAGATGGAGCTGTAGCTCTTGGCGTGCACCGACTCCATGAACGCGATGTTGGTGAGCACCGCCTCTTCGTGAGGGGTGGTGGCGTCCGGGATCAGGCTGACTGCGCCGACGGTGCCCTGAATGGTGTCGAGGAGCGTCAGACCGGTGAAGACCCGCATGGTGAGCTGCTTCTCGACCTCGGTGAGGGTGCCCCACGACGGGATGTCGTTGGATACCGGCACCTTTTCCGGTAGCCAGAAGTTGCCGGTGAGGCGGTCCCACACCTCGGCATCTTTCTCGTCGGGAACCCGGTTCCAGTTGATCGCCGAGACCCGGCTGACCAGTTTGATCGGTGCTCCGTCGGCCGGCGAATGGCTCTGAGTGGACGTCATCGTTCCTCGCTTACGAGTTCTTCATCATGAAAGTTGTTGTCTGCCAAACACATCGAGACAGCTACTACAGCATGCAGGAGACGCAACCCTCCACCTCGGTCCCCTCGAGAGCCATCTGACGCAGCCGGATGTAATACAGCGTCTTGATTCCCTTGCGCCATGCGTAGATCTGCGCTTTGTTCACGTCGCGAGTGGTCGCGGTGTCCTTGAAGAACAACGTGAGACTCAGCCCCTGGTCCACGTGCTGGGTGGCTGCGGCGTATGTGTCGATGATCTTCTCGTAGCCGATCTCGTACGCGTCCTGGTAGTAGTCCAGGTTGTCGTTGTCCATGTAAGGCGCCGGGTAGTACACGCGGCCGATCTTGCCCTCTTTGCGGATCTCCACCTTGGCGGCGACCGGGTGGATCGAGCTGGTCGAATGGTTGATGTAGCTGATCGAACCCGTCGGCGGAACGGCCTGCAGGTTCTGGTTGTAGATGCCGTGCTCCTGCACGGACGCCTTCAGCTCACGCCAGTCGTCCTGCGTGGGGATCGCAATCCCGGCCTGCCCGAACATCTCTCGGACCTTGTCGGTCTCCGGCGCCCAGGTGCGGTCGGTGTACTTGTCGAAGAACTCGCCTGTCGCGTACTTCGACCGCTCGAATCCACCGAACGCCTTACCGCGCTCCTTGGCAATGCGGTTCGATGCGCGCAGCGCGTAGAAGAGCACGGTGTAGAAGTAGATGTTCGTGAAGTCGATACCTTCGGGCGATCCGTAGTAGACCCGCTCCCGCGCCAGGTAGCCGTGCAGGTTCATCTGCCCGAGGCCGATGGCGTGTGATTCGTTGTTGCCCTTCTGGATCGAGGGCACCGACGTGATCGCGGTCTGGTCCGACACGGCCGTGAGCCCGCGGATAGCCGTCTCGATGGTGTGCGCGATGTCGGGCGAATCCATCGTCTTGGCGATGTTCAGCGAACCCAGGTTGCACGAGATGTCCTTGCCGATGTTGGCGTAGGACAGGTCGTCGTTGAATTCTGAGGCCGTGGAGACCTGCAGGATCTCCGAGCACAGGTTGGAGTGGGTGATCTTGCCGTCGATCGGGTTGGCGCGGTTCACCGTGTCCTCGAACATGATGTACGGGTAGCCCGATTCGAACTGCAGCTCTGCCAGCGTCTGGAAGAACTCACGTGCCTTGATCTTGGACTTGCGAATCCGCTTGTCCTCCACCATTTCGTGGTACTTCTCGCTGACGTTGATGTCCGCGAACGGCACACCGTAGATCCGTTCGACGTCGTACGGGCTGAACAGGTACATGTCGTCGTTGCGCTTGGCAAGCTCGAAGGTGATGTCAGGGATCACCACACCCAGCGACAGCGTCTTGATGCGGATCTTCTCGTCCGCGTTCTCGCGCTTGGTGTCGAGGAAGCGGTAGATGTCGGGATGGTGTGCATGCAGGTACACCGCACCCGCACCCTGCCGGGCACCGAGCTGGTTGGCGTAACTGAACGAGTCCTCGAGCAGCTTCATGATGGGTATGACACCCGAGCTCTGGTTCTCGATCTTCTTGATCGGGGCACCGTGCTCACGAATGTTGCTCAGCAGCAAGGCCACTCCCCCGCCGCGCTTGGACAGCTGCAGTGCGGAGTTGATCGAGCGCCCGATCGATTCCATGTTGTCTTCGATGCGGAGCAGGAAGCACGACACCGGCTCACCGCGTTGCTTCTTGCCCGAGTTGAGGAACGTGGGTGTGGCCGGCTGGAATCGGCCTTCGATGATCTCGTCGACGAGGTTGCGGGCCAGCGCGGTGTCCCCGTCGGCGAGGGTGAGGGCCACCATGGCGACACGGTCTTCGAACCGCTCGAGGTACCGCTTCCCGTCGAAGGTCTTCAGCGTGTACGAGGTGTAGTACTTGAACGCGCCGAGGAACGTCGGGAACCGGAACTTCTTGCTGTATGCGTGGTCGAACAACTCGCGGATGAAAGCGCGGTCGTACTTTCCCAAAACCTCTGGCTCGTAGTAATTTTCCTCGATCAGATAGTCGAGCTTCTCATCCAGGTTGTGAAAGAAGACGGTGTTCTGATTGACGTGCTGGAGAAAGTACTGATTGGCCGCTTCGCGATCCTTCTCGAACTGGATCTTGCCGTCTGCGTCGTACAGGTTCAGCATCGCGTTGAGCGAGTGGTAGTCCATCTCACCCGGGTTGTGCCCCGACGGGTCGGCATGTGCGCCTGACTTGCTTGCCGAGGTCTCTACTGCGGTTGCGGTTGGCGACACTGTGCTGGCTCCTGTACGAGTTGATCGAGTGTGAATTGATGGAGGCCGGTGCGGACTCGTTCTACGTCTTCGGCGTCACCCATCAGCTCGAACCGGTACAGGTACGGCACCTGGCATTTGTTCGAGATGATGTTGCCCGCGAGGCAGAACTCTTCACCGAAATTGGTGTTCCCTGCCGCGATGACCGCGGTGATCAGCGAACGGTTGTGTGTGTTGTTCAGGAACTTGATGACCTGCTTGGGAACGAATCCGCCGGGCTCTCCTGACGCCTTCCCACCCCCATAGGTAGGGCAGATCAAGACGTAGGGCTCATCGACGACGAACGTGCCCTCGGGGTCGAACAGGGGGATCCGGACCGCCCGAAGACCGAGCTTCTCGACGAATCGGTGTGTGTTCTCCGAGACGCTCGAGAAGTACACGATCAGCGGGGGGCCGTCGGATCCGACCTCCGCGGAATGTACGGGAATCTTCCCCAATGTCCCGACCTCCGCGATGGTGCTGACGGTAGAGCTAAGAAAGGATGAGACGACGTGGATCAGGCTGCGGCTGCGACGAGCGCTTTGATGCGATCCGGACGGAATCCTGACCAGTGGCTGTCGCCGGCGACCACCACGGGCGCCTGCAGGTAACCAAGGGCCATCACGTAGTCGCGGGCCTCGGAATCTTCGGTGATGTCGACGACCTCGTAGTCGAGACCGTTCTTGTCGAGCGCCTTGTAGGTGGCGTTGCACTGCACGCAAGCAGGCTTGGTGTAGACGGTGATCGTTGCGGTGGCCGAAGTAGTCATATCCCAGAACTCCCTGTGTGCGGACCGGTTATCGCTGCCGAAAATGTGTCTCGAGCAGCAAATCGTGGCTTTCGTATCTCGATCTGGCCGGCCTGTCAGTGCTGTTCATAAGAGTCAACCCCGTCGTGCCGTTCAGTGTTCCAAACACTACACCTAGTGTCTGACAAACGGGAGCGACACAACACGTTGCGAATCACATTCATGAAAGTCCCAGGTCGGGAGCTCCGAAAAAATCTGCATCTGGCGTGTCTCGGCGTGTCGTTCGTCACATGTCGCGCCGAATACGAACGGACCGCCGCGGCGAGTCGATCGATCTCGCCGCGGCGGTCCGTCAGAAGGGTTGTCGACTGTGCGAACCCCGCCCTCAGGCGGCGACGGTGGCGTCGACGGCATCGACCAGCACCGTGACAGCGTGCCGCAGTTGATCGACCACCTCGGGCACTTCAGCCACCGGCTTGCCATCCAGCTTGCCGATGGTGAGGTGCAGTTCGACGTCCTCGACCACCCGGCCCCCGGCAATGCCCACCGACCGGCTGGTGTCGTCGTGCGACCACTTCCCGCCGAACTGCGCGAGCGCTGCGCCGAGCACTCCGACCGGCTTACCGGTGAGGGCGCCGGCGCCGTACGGGCGCGACAGCCAGTCGATGGCGTTCTTGAGAACCGCCGGAATGGTGCCGTTGTACTCAGGGGTGACGATCAGTACAGCGTCTGCCTCTCCCACGGTCCGGCGAACCCTGGCAACCTCGGCATCAACCGGTTCGGTGTCGAGGTCCTCGTTGTAGAACGGCAACAGCTCCAAGCCCGAGTAGACGTCCACCGCAACGCCCGCCGGCGAGCTGTCCGCGGCCACGCGCGCCAGCTCACGATTCACCGACTCGCGTCGCAGGCTTCCGACCAGCACCACGATCTTCGTCGATTCCGTCTTGTTCTCGTTTGTCACTGCTCTTCCTCCACGATTGATTCGACCTACGATCGCCTCAACCGGACCATGGTCCGAATAATTCCCTCGCCGAAGCAGGCGTTACAGTCAAGGTGTGTCAAAGCCCGCACGGCACCCGGCACCCGGGGCGAACTCCGAGCAGTCCAGCGCAACTCGCGCCGAGCTGCCGTTGATCGATGCCCCCACCACACCTCAACCGCCTTTTCCCCTCACACTGACCGAACGCCACCCTGCCGCAATCCCCCTCGTCGACGACCAGGAGCCGGAACGGGCCGACGCCGCTCGCAACCGTCAGCTGCTGATGGAAGCCGCAACCCGCCTCATCGAATCGTGCGGCGCGTCGGCGGTCACCATGGACGCGGTCGCACGCGAGGCGGGCGTCGGCAAAGGCACCGTCTTTCGCCGATTCGGTAACCGGTCGGGCCTGATGCTCGCGCTGCTCAACCACTCCGAGACCCAGCTGCAACAAGCATTCCTCACCGGCCCGGCACCACTCGGCCCCGGGGACCCGGGCGAGAAGGTCGACCCATTGGACCGGTTGATCGCGTTCGGCCGCGCCCGCCTGACGACGGCAGCGGCGCACCTCGATGTGTTGCTCGAAGCCGAGGACACCGGACCGCAGCGGTTCAGCCATCCCACCAGGACCGTTGTGGTCACCCACACGCGAATGCTGCTCACACAGATCGGCTTTCGCGGCAATCTCGAACTCATGTGCATTGCGGTGCTGGCACCGCTGGAGGCGCCGGCCATCCACCACATGCTCCACAACGACCACATGTCCCTCGGTCAGATCGGTGACCGCTGGGAAGAACTCGTGCGGGCGCTGACACCGCCACGACCCTGAGTTCGCCAGGCAGCGTCGAGGACGTCCCGAATCGACCCGTCTAGTTGCCGGGTGGTTCGAACTGCGCACCGGCCAGATTCGGCGCGATGCCGTCGTGGGACACCAGTGCGTCGTATTGGTTCAGCGTCGGCCCGACAGCGAGTAGTGAGATGACCGACCAAGGGGCCGGAAGCGGATCGCGTCCGAGTCCGATGACATCGGCGGTCGCAGCGTCGGGGACGCCGAAACGAACCCCCGAATCATTGACGTAGAAGAGGGATTCGGCTCGCGTGCTGTCGGGTTCTGACCCCGTCGCCTGGATGTAGTGTCCGCGTCCGGGGGTGACGAACGTCGCGTCGAGACCCGGGCCGGGACCGTCGGCGCCGCTGAGCGGAACCGGCTTGTCGCGTGGCCTCAGCGGCAGGACGGAACCGAGCAGTGTCCGTAGCGACGCCTCGTGGTCGTCCACCGACCGTGACCAGGCCGCACATACGACGGGGTCGGCCGCAGCGTCCGCGAATCGCGGCGGCGCCGTCGGAAAGTCGTCCGTGGGGAGGATGTTGACCGTCTCCACCCCTGTCAGGGCGCCGGGATTGAGTGTCGGCACAGTGTCAGCACCCGATCGATCGGCCTGCCGGATGATCTCAGCAGCGACCTCACCGATCCGTTGCACGCCTTGCGCCAACGCCACATAAAACGTCGCCTCTCCCGACAGCGCTGTCACCTTGAACACCGATCCGACGGGGGTGTCCCGGCCGAGAGCCGAAGGGGCACCCCGATTCGAGATGTCGGGCACCGCAATGGGATCGGTTTCCGGGAAGGCATTGAGGACCCCCGAGCTGACCTCGCGCACCTCGGCGTGGTCCAGATCGAGAGCTCGGCGTACCGGCACGCTCTCGGTGTCGACACGGGATCGGCGCCCGGCACCGATCAGGTGGACCTGCCCCGCGGAGGAGACGAGAACGGCCTCGTCCCCGGGCCCGTCGGCTCCGCCGGCCGAACGGATCTGTTCGCCGAGCACGGGGGCCACGCCTTGCACGGTGGTGGTGACCTGACCGGCCGACGTCGTGTCGCAGACAACCCAGTTCGACCGCTTCGTATCGGCGGGGCCGGGCAACGCTGCGGGCGCTCCGGGGATCCCGAGAAGTGGGCCGCGCGCGTATCCCGTCAACTTCTTCTCACCGACCGACTTCGGGGACTCGTCGCTGCCGGTGATCAAACGTGCCGATGCGAGATTGAGGACAGGGTGCAGACGGCCGTCCAGCACCACATACATCGCTCCGGCCTTCTTGCTGATGATGATCTGCGACTTACCAACGGAGCCTTGCGGTTTGATCAACCCATATACCCCGAAGCCGGCGAGCACCAGTATCGCGAGTACCAATCCGACCATGAGCGACCGCAGCTGCGACCGCATCGGGTCGTGCAACATCCGGACGTCACGACGGATCAGCGCATGCTCGAGTCTGCGCAGTAAAAAGCGGTATCCGTTGACCTGAGCCTTCGTCGTCAATTGAGCCGGCATGCCGTCCCCCCATCTCCCCGGCGTGTAGCGTATAGCACCATTGGGCCGGCGGAGACGTAGCGCAGCGGAGCTCGACCATATTTGCGGGAGACGTAGCGCAGCGGAGCTCGACCAGAGTGGCGGAGACGTAGCGCAGCGGAGCTCGACCATATTTGCGGGAGACGTAGCGCAGCGGAGCTCGACCATATTTGCGGGAGACGTAGCGCAGCGGAGCTCGACCAGAGTGGCGGAGACGTAGCGCAGCGCAGCGGAGCTCGACCAGATTTGCAGAAGACGTATCGCAACCGGGGGGATGCGAGCGGGGCTCGGCCAGGACGTGCGGTGCTGATGATTCTTGGGGGGATCATGAAGGTAGTGGTCGCGATCGAAGTTCTGATCGCTGCGGCGTTGGTGTTGTCTCGCAACGTGGGCGGTCTGTGGTGGGCAGGGATCGCGGCGGCAATCGCGTTGTCCGCGACGCTTGTCGCGCTGCCGGGCCGTATGTCGCTGGCGGAGCGCACCGGCTTGCGACTGGGCCTGTGGCGCAGAAGGCTCATCGGTGCAGCGGAGTCGGACGGTTCGAAACCGGATCAGGCACCGTTCGACATACCCATATCCGGATCGAACGCGATCGGTGCACGTTGGGACGGAACGGCTCTGGTCACGGTGGTGCGCATCGACACTCCCCCACCCACCTTGAGTTTCCTCGACCCCAGCGGTTGTCGCGGCCTTCCGCCGATCCCCCTGGCTGCCCTCGCCGAATGCGTTCGCCAGTTCGACATCCGCCTGGAGTCGGTGGATGTGATCAGTCACGGGATACGCACTCACGGCACCGGGCCGGTGGCCCAGGTCTACCGGCGCACGCTGGGCCCGTTGCCTGCCACCGCATATCGGTTGGTGCTTGTTGTGCTCCGGCTGGACCCGTCGCACTGTCCCGACGCCGTCGCACGTCGGGGTGGTGGTTCCGAGGGCGCTCTACGCACCGCGATGATCGCGACCCGCCGGGTAGCCAACCGGCTTGCGGGACAGGGTTTGTCGGCCAGCATTCTCACGGCGGCGCAGATCACCGCCGCGACCGGCCACCTCGCTCACGGCGCCGACACCGGTGAGGTGCGCGAAGACTGGGATGCGGTGACCTCCGATCGGTTGCGCATGTGTACGTATGCGGTCGATCCCGACCACCTCGACGAGGTCCTCGACGCGGTATGGGCCGTTCCGTCGATCTCCACGACGGTGACGATGCGCTTGTCGCCGGCAGGGCCAGGCGAGGTCGCGATGCGGACGCTCGTCCGGTTCAACTCTGCGTCCCTTGATCATTCGACGATCACCGGGTTGATCGGGTTGCCCGGCCGTCAGCGCACAGCGCTCGCGGCAAGTCTGCCGGTGGGGGCTGCCGCCGAACTACCCCCGATCGGTAGGCAGACGGTGCCGTTCGAATCCCTGTCCGATGTGACCCTGTCAGCAACGGGCTGCGGTCAGCTCATCGGGGCGGACCACGCAGGCCGGGCCGTTGCGGTCGACCTGCTGGGTGGTCCCGCGCATCGGGTATCGATCGCCGGCGGCCTACATCTGGCTCAGCAGGTGTTGTTGCGCGCCATCGCAGTCGGCGCTCGAGTCCTCGTCTACACCGACCATGGCGCCGTCTGGCAACAATTTGTCACCGCCGTCGGGGATCCGGGTCTCCTCGCACTCGCAGGAGGGCGAAACCCCCAGGGTCAGTACACCGTGGCGGTCTTTCATGGAGTCGCACCGGCGCCCGTCGATGCTCCGACCGTGATCACCGTGGTTCCTCCCGGCTCACCGGGTGAACCGGCCGACGTCCGGCTGGAACAGAATGAAGCCGCTCCTCAAGACATCTGGGTTGCCACACCCACCGGCAGCGCAATGGTGACGATGGTCGCGACGCCGGATGAGATGGCATTCATCGGCAGTACGCTGCCGGTTCCTTCAAGAGTCTGACCACGTCGAACCGGACGGCTAGTGTCCGGGTACCAACCCTCGGAAGAATGTGGTGTGCGCCGACGCCGCATGCACGATGACGTCGGGATCGTTGTCACCCAGCCACGCCGCCCGACCTTGCGGCACCACCAGATGACCTGATGGACCCCTCAGTTCGATCGAACCCGTTGTACACAGCAGAATCTGCGGACCGGGAACATCGAAGAGGATTGACGACGGCCTGCGTAGACCGGTCCCGTCGAGTTCCACCTTCGACAGTCTGAACTCCGCCGCCGGTGTCTGGTAGATCAGTTCGGAGTTCAAGGTGTGGATCGAGGGAGCGATGTCGTCCGGAGCGACCGGGTTGAAGTCGAGGACGCGCAACAACTCGGGGACATCGACGTGTTTGGGGGTGAGACCACCGCGAAGGACGTTGTCGGAGTTGGCCATCACTTCCACAGCGGTGCCCCAGAGGTAGGCATGGAGATTGCCGGCCGGGAGATACAGGCCTTCCCCCGGCGCGAGCGTGACCCGATTGAGCAGGAGCACAGCGAGAACGCCAGGGTCGAGCGGGTAGTTCTCGCCGATCTCCAGCACGGTGCGGGCCTCGGCCGCGAAGCGGTCCTGCCCGGATTCGAGATACCGGATGGCCCCGGCCAGAACGGCCGGGATGAGAGTGGACAAGGCCGACTCAGGCGAGGTGATCCAGGTGGTGAACAATGCCCGCAGACCCTGCGAGTCCGGTTGGCCGGCAATCATTCCGAGGTGACTGTCCAGCTCGGGAACCTGTAACACGCGCAGCAGGTCGACGGTCTCGCGCACGTCACGGAAGCCGGCCAGGGCGTGGAATTCACTCAGTGCCACGACGAGTTCGGGCTTGTGGTTCTCGTCGCGGTAATTGCGGTCCGGCGCACCCACATCGATGCCACGCTCGTTCTCTCGCGCGAACCCTTCCTTGGCTTGTTGCAGACTGGGGTGGGCCTGCAGTGACAACGGTTCCTCGGCGGCAAGGATCTTCATCAGGAACGGCAGACGCCCGTCGTACCGTTCGGCACAGAGAGTGCCGAGTTCTGCACGCGGATCGGCGTCGATGACTTCCAAGAGCGTGTTCTCCCGCGCGTCATCACGAACGATCGCGGGCGCTGCCGGGTGGGCCCCGAACCACAACTCGGCCTCCGGATGCGCGCTGGGTGTGGGCATTCCGCGCAGGGCCGCTATCGCAGTACGCGATCCCCAGGCATAGGGACGGACGACACCATCGAGCAGGCGCATCAACGATCCCCGACCAGCCGCAGGTAGGCACCCGCCATGTCAACCCTCGATCCCAAGATCATCAGAGGCACAACATCTTCCAGTCCGCTTGGCGCCGGCCCGTCGGCATGTGTGCCGGGCGCCGGTTGACCGCCGACCGGTGGAGACGCGGGGCCACTGGTCACCACATCGGCATCCGGCAGCACTCCGAGGCGACGACGGATCTGCCACTCGCGATCGGGAGTGGTCAATACTTGTACCCGAACCTGCGGTCCGGCGACCGGGCCGTCGATCTGCGCGTCGTGGAAGATGGGATCGAAGTCGGGCGACAATGCTCCGCCCCCTTTGGCCAGCACCGGCGCCGCCGCCAGCACGTCGCCGAGATCCGTTGCCGTACTGACGATCCCGGCACTTGCGAAGACACTCCTCGACGCATGCACGGCGAGCGCCAGCGCGGCCGGGGTGTCTGCCGCCCATACCGTGGGATGCCCGACCAACCGCGCCGCCAGTTCCTTTGCAGCATTGTGGAACAGCTCGTTGGCGGGGTGGTTACCGGCGGCTTCGGTGTCGAGCTGGTCGGCGAGCGCTTCGAGGTCGGGGTGGCGCCCGGTCACCCGGACCGATTGCAGGCCGGCGAGAACGGCCAGGTAGGCGCATACATAGTGGGTGAAGCGGAAACGCGCAGGCACCGGAACCCGCGGCGACATGTCCAGCACCCGCCCGGCCAGCGCGTCGCGCAGTGGCCCCTCCACGGGTCCGGCGACAACAACCTCGGCCTGCCGGCGTCCGGCACGGGCCGCCGCGTCGGCGAGCCTGGGATCGCCGGCATCGTCACCGGCGATCACGACCACGTCGAGAGGACCCACCCACGACGGCACCGTTTCGGACTTGACCAGCGGCACGTCGATATGAGGCGCGGCCAGCGCCAGAACCAGGGCCGCCGCTCGTCCGGCCGGCCCGACGCCACAGACGATCACGACGGCCCGTGGCCGTAGGTGGCCCAGAGGCTCCAGAACTCCTTCGCTGAGGGCCGCTGACACTGCGCGACACTGCGCACCGGCCAGCGCCGAAGCGGGCAGCAGACCGTCGACGTCTGCGTCGAGCAGTGCGGTGACGTCGTCGAGGTCTGGAGCTCCGGTCAGCATGAGACCAGACTAATGGTCCGCACCCGTTCGGGAGCGGAAGAATTGCCGTCCGAGCCACCCCTCACCGCGGTCTGCTCAGCCCCGCACCACCCCGAGGATGCGGTCGACCAGCTCGTTCACCCGCTCCGCGGTCGGCGCCTCGACGTTGAGCCGCAGCAGGGGCTCGGTGTTGGAGGCACGCAGATTGAACCAGGACCCATCTGCGAGATCCACGGTGACGCCGTCCATCCGGGTGGTCTCGGTGATCTCGTCACCGAAATCCGCGAGAACGGCAGCCGTGCGTGCGACCTGGTCGTCGACCGTTGAGTTGATTTCTCCTGAGCTCTTGTAACGCTCGTAACGCGCCATCATCGCCGACAGCGGCTGATCTGAGGCACCAAGCGCGGCAAGCACGTGCAACGCAGCGAGCAGCCCCGAGTCGGCGTTCCAGAAGTCCTTGAAGTAGTAGTGCGCGGAGTGTTCACCGCCGAACACCGCACCGGTGTCGGCCATCTCCTGCTTGATGAACGAATGCCCAACACGGGTCACCACCGGCGTCCCGCCCAGCTCTGTGACCAGCTCGGGAACCGCGCGTGAAGTGATCAGATTGTGAATCACGATGGCGCCCGGATTCTTTGCGAGCTCGCGTTCGGCCACCAGCGCGGTCACCGCCGACGGCGACACGGGTTCACCCAGCTCATCGACCACGAAGCAGCGGTCGGCGTCCCCGTCGAAGGCCAGCCCGATGTCGGCCCCGGTCTCGCGGACGTACGCCTGCAGGTCCACCAGGTTCTTCGGATCGAGGGGGTTGGCCTCGTGGTTGGGAAATGTTCCGTCCAGCTCGAAGTAGAGTGAACGCACGGTGAACGCCTCAGATCCGCCGAGGACCACCGGAACTGTGTGACCACCCATGCCATTGCCCGCATCCACGGCGACCGTCAGATGCCGCAGACCGGAAAGATCGACGAGCTTGTGCAGATACGCCGCATAGTCCGCCAACACATCGCGCTCGGTCAGGGTTCCCCTGGTGCTCTCGGGGGCCGCCGTGCCGTCCACCCCGTGCACCAGCTCGCGCGAGATGGTGGCCAGTCCGGTGTCCTGACCGACAGGTCTTGCGCCGGCGCGGCACAGTTTGATGCCGTTGTACCGAGCCGGGTTGTGACTCGCGGTGAACATGGCGCCGGGCCGATCCAGGATTCCCGACGCGAAGTACAGCTGGTCGGTGGACGCAAGGCCGATCATCGTGACGTCCAGTCCCTCGGCCAGTGCACCGTCCGCGAAGGCAGCGGCCAGTTCCGGCGACGACTCCCGCATGTCGTGGCCCACCACCAGTCCCAACTGGCCCTCGGTGCGCATGAGGCGGCCGAACGAAGCTCCCACGCTCCTGACGAACTCCGAGTCGATCTGTTCGCCGACGAGACCACGTACGTCGTAGGCCTTGATGACGGCGCTGACCAACTCGGGGCTGAACAGCTGTGCGGGACGATCCACGGAATGGCTCCTTCTCATCGGGTGCATGTGCATCCATTGGAACTGGCGAAAAACTGCTCGGTCGACACCGGGGTCGCCGCGCAATCATGACCGAACTGCAGAGCCCCCAAAAAACTGACGCCCCTGTTACATCTTGGTACGCCCGAACCCGATTCGCCGAGTTCGCGGCGGCGCGTCTGGTTTCCGAGAGAGTGAACCTGGTCCTCGTCCGTCGCGTGACGGTCACCATCTGGGCCGCCACGATCATCGTGCTCCTGGCCACCAGGACCATGTCGTTCGGCCGATCGTACGTTCTCGTGGCCCTCGCGCTCGGGCTTGCCGCGGCATCCATCGGACGACGGAACATCCTGTCGGTGGTGCGCGACTGGCTGCCGTTCGGTGTGCTGCTGGCGGTCTACGACTCCACTCGCGGTATCGCAGCCTTCCTCGGGATGCCGACCCAGTGGCACCTCGCGGTGGACGCGGACCGGTGGATGTTCCACGTCGTGCCGACCGTGTGGCTGCAAGAACACCTCAAGATGGCCGAGGCGCAGTGGTGGGAGGTGTTCACGAGCTTCGTGTACATGTCCTACTTCATCGTTCCGTACGCGGTCGCCGGCTTCCTGTGGCTCAAAGATCGTCTGCAGTGGCGTCGATTCGTCTTGCGGCTCATCACCATCTTCTTCATCGGGCTGATCGGCTACATCCTGGTGCCTGCCGCACCGCCATGGGCGGCGGCCAAATGCACCCCGGCCGAGGTCGCCGACGGATCGGCGTTCCCGCTCTGCATCACCCAGCCCGTCGAGGACGCCCCCGACGGCGGCCTGCTGGGCCCGGTGCAGCCTAGGCACGACGGCGCACAGCCGTACGTCGAGCGCATCTCCAGTCGCGGTTGGGACGTCCTGCACATCGGACCCGTCCGTGAGGTGCTCGAGGTCGGGCAGAAGAAGTCGAACCAGGTGGCCGCGATCCCGTCGCTACACGCCGGGGTCACCGCACTGCTGGCCATGTTCATGTGGGGCCGCACCCGTGCGTTCGGACGCACGATGTACACCGGATACGCACTGGTGATGGCATTCACGCTGGTGTATTCGGCCGAGCACTACGTGATCGACCTCTTCCTCGGCTGGGGCCTGGCAGCGCTCGTCATGGTTGGTTGCCGCTACGGCGAGCGGGCGTGGACGAACCGCAAAGACCGACGGCCACAGGCAGATTCGCAGGCGGCGTTCAGTCGACAGGATCAGGCAGTACTCGAAGGTGCCCGCGGCGACCTGGTCGAGGACGAGGAAGCGGATCGGGTCCGCTGAGCGAACCGTTGCCGCGAGGCACGGGGCGCTCATGGGATCCGATCGACTCGCCGGCACGTACGGGCGACGAGCGGGGCACCAGTCCCCCACCGCCGGCTGCCTCACGAACAGCCTCGGCAAGAGCCGTCAGATCGTCCTCGTCCCGCAGAGGCTGGGCGAACCCGCCCTCACTGCGCAACATCTCCCACCCCCGCGGCACGGTGATCCGGGTGGCGTGCGTGTCACACAGATCCCACGAATGCGGTTCGGCCGAGGTCGCCAGCGGACCGACCACCGCGGTCGAGTCCGAATACACAAAAGTCAGAGTTGCCACCGCCGGATTGGCGCAACCGGGCCTGGAACACTGACGTGGGAGCCTCACGGAGGAAGATTATCCCGACCGACTGGCGGGTCGTAGCAGGACACACCGTCCGCGACTGCCTAGACTTGCGCTCTATGGCTCCCATTCGTCCTCCGCTGGCACGACCGCGGCGCCGGCGAACCTCACGTGGTGTGCCCCGGGTCCGTGATCGGCGGGGCCGCGGACTGCGTTCGACGTTGCTGCCCACCCACGTCCCCGCCTGGACCAGCCGGTCACAGTCGTTCGATGCGGTGGTGCTCGAGGCATTCGCCGAGATCGACGCGCGTTGGCACGCCCGGTTGACCGATCTGGACATCGCGGTGGACGACGTGCCGAGGATGCTTCCGCGCGACCCCGAGACCGTTCAATGGCCGGTGGAGGTGACGGCCGATGGCCCGATCCCTCTTGCGCGGCTCATCCCGTCCGGCATGGACTCGCAGGGGCGAGCCACCAAAGCGCGCATATTGTTGTTCCGCCGCCCGCTGGAGAGCAGGGCGAAAAAAGGTGCAGATCTGCTGGACCTCGTGCACGAGGTCCTGGTGCAGCAGGTCGCTGCGCACCTCGGTGTCGACGAGGACACGATCGATCCGCCACCGACCTGAGAGGCGTTGAACAGACCCACTCTTGCCGAGTCTGTCGACGGCTTCGGAGCAGACGCCCCGAGCTCACAGAGCGGGGGGTGCAGAGAAAAGCGAGAGACCTAGACGATCCCGCGCTTGATACGGCGACGTTCGCGCTCTGACAGGCCGCCCCAGATTCCGAAGCGTTCATCTTTGTGCAGCGCGTATTCCAGGCATTCCGGACGTACTTCACAACCCTGGCAAATGCGCTTGGCTTCCCGGGTCGAACCGCCCTTTTCAGGGAAAAAAGCTTCTGGATCGGTCTGTGCGCACAGCGCACGGTCCTGCCACTGGTCTTCGACTGCTTCGAACATATCATCGAATGCCGACGTGACCAGGCTCAGGCGAGGACGTTCAGTTTGGTTGGTTTCGGATGCATTCGATTGCGAATCGACTTGCGGTTCAAGGCTGTTGGTAGCCATGTGTTCCAGAGCCATCGTCCCGCCTCCTCATCTCACTTCGAATTGTGCAGTTGGTCAATCGGATTCGAACAAGTGATCGATCCCCGTGCCCCGCAACAATTCTCGCTGTCAAAACAGGGAATGACACTGATGTGATTAGACACGGGTTTGGGTGTCTAGGTCAAGCGCAGCGGGGAAATTGCTTTATCACCCCTCTGCCCGATTTCGTTGTCTCGACACGGCACAGAGCGAGGAAAAGTCAGGCGAGGATATCGAATCGCCGCAAAAACCCCCAAATTGCGCGACGTCGCCGTGAGCAACGTTACGTGCACTCGGCTCACTTCGCTGGCACTCTCGGCAAGCGCCTACCCTGGTTCCCTGTGAAGGTGACGGTTCTCGTCGGAGGCGTCGGTGGCGCCCGGTTTCTGCAAGGTGTACGTGAGCTCCTGGGACATACCCCGTTCCCGGAGGTTCTCGCGTCCGGTCGCGCCCCGGCCGACCATGAGGTGACGGCAATCGTCAACGTGGGAGACGACGCGTGGATGCACGGGGTCCGGATCTGTCCGGACCTCGACACCTGCATGTACACACTCGGTGACGGCATCGACACCGAGCGCGGCTGGGGCCGACGCGGGGAGACGTGGCACGCCAAGGAGGAACTGGCTGCCTATGGTGCCGACCCCGATTGGTTCGGGCTGGGCGACCGCGACCTGGCGACCCATCTGATCCGCACGCAGATGCTCGACGCGGGTTACCGGCTCAGCGATGTGACCGCAGCGTTGTGCCGACGGTGGGATCCGGGCGTTCGCCTGTTGCCCGCCACCGACGACCGCCACGAGACCCACGTCGTCGTCACCAAGGAAGAGGACGAGAAGGTCGCCATCCACTTCCAGGAATGGTGGGTGCGCCACCGGGCGCAGATCCCGACCCACGGGTTCGCGCAGGTCGGTTCGGACGATGCCAAAGCCGCGCCCGGGGTTCTCGACGCCATCGCCGATGCCGACATCGTCTTGCTGGCACCGTCGAACCCCGTGGTCAGTGTGGGCGCAATCCTCTCGGTCCCCGGCATCCGGGGAGCGTTGCGGACAACCGCCGCACCGGTCGTCGGCATCTCCCCCATCATCGGGACCAGTCCCCTGCGCGGCATGGCCGACGAGTGTCTCTCGGTCATCGGCGTCGAGACGAGCCCCGAAGGTGTCGGTCGGCACTATGGAGCGCGTAGCGGGAACGGCATCCTCGACGGGTGGCTCATCGCACAGGGAGACACCGCCGACATTCCCGGAGTGACGGTCGCGTCTGTTCCCCTGCTGATGAGCAATCCCGAGACGACGGCCCAGATGGTCCGCGACGCATGTGATCTCGTGGGTGTGGCGCATGGATGAGGACCACGCCGCCGGTGGGACGATCCAGATCCTGCCGATCACCGGCCTGCCGCGGTTCCGGGCGGGTGACGACCTCGCCGGTGCGTTGGCAACGGCGGCCGATTGGTTGCGTACCGGCGACATCTTGGTGGTGACCAGCAAGATCATCTCGAAGGTCGAGGGCCGGATGGTGCCGGCCCCCACCGAGCCCGAAGCCCGCGACATCGCCCGTCGCGCCCTCGTGGACTCCGAAGCGGTGCGGGTGGTGGCCCGCAAGGGCCGCACACTGATCACCGAGAACAAGCTCGGCATCGTCCAGGCAGCATCGGGCGTCGACGGCTCCAACGTCGACGGTGACGAATTGGCACTGCTTCCCACCGATCCTGACGCCAGCGCTGCGGCCCTGCGCGCGTCCCTGCGCGACCGGCTGGGCATCGACGTGGCCGTGTTGATCACAGACACGATGGGACGGGCCTGGCGGGTCGGACAGACCGACGTGGCAATCGGAGCCGCAGGTATCGCTGTCACCCACCCGTACGAGGGTTCGGTCGACGAGTACGGCAATCCGCTGATCGTCACCGACATCGCCGTCGCCGACGAACTCGCCGCTGCCGCCGATCTCGTCAAGGGCAAACTGGGCGAGATCCCGGTGGCCGTGGTGCGTGGTCTGACTCCGCGCGAAAACGGCACCACCGCAAGGGATCTCCTTCGCCCCGGCGAGGAAGACCTGTTCTGGTTGGGTACTGCCGAAGCCATCGATGTGGGTCGACGGCAAGCGCTCCTCATGCGCAGGTCGGTCCGTGATTTCACCGACGAACCGGTACCGGCCGACGTGATGAGGGCAGCGTTCGCCGACGCCCTGACCGCGCCTGCACCGCACCACAGCCGTCCGGTGCGCTTCGTGTGGCTGCGCGACCGCACGCGTCGCGTTGCGTTGCTGGACGCCATGGCGCTCCAGTGGCATCACGACCTGACCGAAGACGGCAAGACCGAATCGTCGATCAGCAAGAGGGTGGCGCGCGGTCAATTGCTCTATCGGGCGCCAGAAGTCGTCATTCCCGTGCTGACAGGCGATGGGCGGCACGACTATCCGGACGCCCGGAGGACGGCGGCGGAGCACACGATGTTCACCGTGGCCGCCGGCGCCGCCGTGCAGGGACTGCTCGTTGCACTGGCCGTGCGTGATGTCGGGAGTTGCTGGGTGGGTTCGACGATCTTCGCGCCGGACGTGGTGAGAGCCGAGCTCGGGCTCCCTGCCGATTGGGAACCGCTGGGCGCAGTGGCGATCGGATTCCCCGCCGGCCGACTGGAACCGAGGTCCCCCGCGAACGTCGACGACCTGGTGGTGGAACTGTGAGCGCCCAGAGCCTGCACCGCTCGACCACCGAACTGCTCACCGGATGGCAGGCGCCTGACCCGCACCAGGATTCGTTACGTCACACCGTGCTCGCGTTCCTGGCGGCCGCACCGCGCGGGTGCCTTCGCGAGAGTGCGGCGGGGCACATCACCGCGTCGACCATCGTGATCAACGCGGCCCGTACCCACGTGCTGCTCACCTTGCATCCCCGGGTCGGCAAGTGGATCCAGCTCGGTGGGCACTGCGAGGACACGGACGAGACCATCGCCGACGTCGCCACTCGCGAGGCGCGAGAGGAATCCGGGATCGCCGGCCTCGACGTCGTACCGGAGCTGGTCCAGATCCACACACACCCGATCACCTGCTCGCTGGGTGTACCCACCCGGCACCTCGACCTACGGTTCGCGGCGTTTGCCGCCGACAATGCCGACGGCACCCTGCCTGCCATCGTCCGCAGCGACGAGTCGGTGGATCTGGATTGGTGGCCCATCGACGCGCTGCCCGAGAACACCGAACACCCCGCCATCCCGGCGCTGATCGACGCAGCACTCAGCGCTGCATCCGGTCGCTAGACCCGTACGCCCTTGCCGATGGCCACGACGCCGCCGTTGCTGAAAGCGAAGCGCTCGCGGTCACGTTGTTCGTCGACGCCGACGATCTCGCCGTCTGACACCACGACGTTCTTGTCCAGGATGGCCTTTCGCACGACCGCCCCTTTACCGATCCGCACACCCGGCATCAGCACGCTGCCTTCGACGGTGGCACCGTCTTCGACGATCACGTTGGAACTCAGGACAGAGTTGCGAACGGTGGCTGCAGAGATGATGCTCCCCGCCCCCACCATCGACTCCTGCGCGAGGCCCCCCTGGACGAACTTCGCAGGCGCCACCAGATAGTCCGCGGAGCCGTGGATGGGCCAGCGCCGGTTGTAGAGGTTGAAGATCGGGTGCACCGACACCAGGTCCATGTGGGCGTCGTAGAAGGCGTCGAGGGTGCCGACGTCGCGCCAGTATCCGCGGTCGCGGTCGGTGGCCCCGGGCACCTGGTTGTCCTTGAAGTCGTAGACGAACGCCTCACCGCGGTCGACGAAGGCCGGGATGATGTCGCCGCCCATGTCGTGGTCGGAGTCGGGGTTGTCGGCGTCGGCCTTGATCGCCCTCACCAAGGCGGCGGCCGTGAAGACGTAGTTGCCCATCGATGCGAACGTCGCGTCCGGATCGTCCGGGGTGCCGGGAGGATCGGCGGGCTTCTCGAGGAACTGGGTGATCTTGCCGCTGTCGTCGGAATCGATACAGCCGAACGCCACGGCCTCCGCACGCGGAACCCGGATGCCCGCCACCGTGCACTCGGCACCAGAAGCGATGTGGGCCTCGACCATCTGCTCGGGATCCATCCGGTAGACGTGGTCGGCGCCGAACACAACGATGTACTCGGGCTCCTCGTCGTAGACCAGGTTCAACGACTGGAAGATCGCATCGGCGCTGCCGGTGTACCAGCGGGGTCCGAGCCGTTGCTGCGCCGGCACAGGCGTGATGTATTCGCCGTTGAACCCCGATGGCCGCCAGGTCTGCGAGATGTGGCGGTCGAGCGAGTGCGACTTGTACTGCGTGAGCACGCACAGCCGCGAATACCCGGCGTTGACGAGGTTGCTGAGGACGAAGTCGATGAGCCGGTATCCGCCACCGAACGGCACGGCGGGCTTGGCGCGGTCCATCGTCAACGGAAAGAGTCGTTTCCCCTCGCCGCCGGCGAGGACGATCCCGAGGACGTGGCGCTGTGAAATCACCCCTTAAACCTATCCGTCAACTGACGTCGCGGCCAGAGACAACAGGCGAGAGTTTCGAAATCGCTTGCGCTATCGCGACACAACTTCTGATCACACGGCGGGATTGAAGTGCACCGATGGCGTTACGGCCTTCGTCCGACTAGCGTCAGACCCATGCGCGTGGCGATGATGACCAGGGAATATCCACCAGAAGTGTACGGCGGCGCCGGAGTCCACGTCACCGAATTGGTGCGCCATCTGCGCCACCTCGCCACGGTCGACGTGCACTGCATGGGCGCTCCGCGTGAGACCGCTCAGGTCCACGGAGTCGACCCCGGCCTCGAAGGCGCCAACGCGGCGATCACCACACTGTCGTCGGATCTACGGATGGCGGTGGCCGCCGAAGGTGCGTCGGTCGCCCATTCACACACCTGGTACACCGGGCTCGCCGGCCACCTCGCCGCGCAGCTGCACGGGATACCCCATGTGCTGACCGCACATTCACTCGAACCCCGCAGACCCTGGAAAGCCGAGCAACTCGGCGGTGGGTACCGCGTGTCGAGCTGGGTGGAGAAGAACGCCGTCGAATACGCAGATGCCGTGATCGCGGTCAGTTCGGGTATGCGGATCGATGTCTGTGATGCGTATCCGCGCCTCGACCCGGACAAGGTGCATGTGGTCCGCAACGGCATCGACACCCACACGTGGCACCCGGTGGACGCCGCCGACTCGACGTCGGTCCTGACCGACATCGGCGTCGATCCGACGCGCCCCATCGCGGTGTTCGTCGGTCGCATCACCCGGCAGAAGGGTGTTCGCCACCTGATCGCCGCAGCCCACCACATGGACCCCGATCTGCAACTGGTGCTGTGTGCCGGCGCACCCGACACCCCTGAGATCGGTGCGGAGATCGCCGAAGCCGTGGAGCACCTGTCCGCCGCCCGCTCGGGGGTGTTCTGGGTGCGCGAGATGTTGCCCACCGAGAAGGTGCGGGAAATCCTCTCGGCTGCAACCGTATTCATCTGCCCGTCGATCTACGAGCCACTGGGAATCGTCAACTTGGAAGCCATGGCATGCGGAACCGCGGTGGTGGCCTCCAACGTCGGTGGCATCCCCGAGGTGGTCCGAGACGAGGTCACCGGCCTACTGGTGCATTACAGCGAGGACAACACCCGCGACTTCGAACACGATCTTGCCGCGGCGGTGAATCGCGTGGTCGCAGACCCGGTTCAGGCCGCCGCCATGGGTGCAGCCGGCCGCGAACGCGCCATAGCCGAATTCTCGTGGGACTCGATCGCCGAGCAGACGCTGTCGATCTACGAAACCGTCTGCGCCACAGGCTGATACACCTGGACGGTCGTCGACACCGTCACCGACAGCAGGTCGGGCAGACCGGAGAGCTTCGCGGCGACATCGCCTGTTGTCAGATGGAATGCGGACGGACCCATGAGGACCACATCGGCTATCTCCGAGTGCGACAGGGCAACCGAGTACTCGACCAGGGTGCGTTCGATGCGGACGAAGGTGCCCGCCATGCTGTTGCCGATCCGCTCGGACTTGTCCTTGTCCACACCGATCATGCCCACGGCATCTACCAGTTCGCGCAGGTGGCGAGGTGTCGGGGTCACCACCACCAGCTTGCCGTCGGCCCTGAGCACTCGCGCGAACTCGGGTATGTTGCGTGGCGAGAACACCGACAACGCAAGGTCAATCACCTGATCGGCGACCGGAAAGGGTTGCCAGCCATCAGCGACGACGGCACCGATCTCCCCGGGCAGCCGACCGAGTTGCCGCGCCGCGATCTTCGAGAGGTCGATGCCGACGCCGCGCCCGCCCGACGCATCGACCGCGGCCGACAGGTAGTGCCCGGTACCCGCACCCACATCGAGAATCGTTGCGCCAGGCGCGCACTGATCGCGTACCGCGGAGAGAATCGGGTCGTAGAAACCCGCGTTCAAGAATCTTGTTCGGGCGCCGAGCATCTCGGCGGTGTCCGAACGAAAACTGCTCCCCCCGCCCCCGAGCAGGCTGACGTATCCCTGCTTCGAGATGTCAAAACTATGGCCGCCGGTGCACCAGAGAGTGCGGTCGGCGCACTCGAATGGTGCCCGGCACACCGGACAACACAAGAGATCGACCACTGCAGAAAGCATGGTCGATCGTCTCCTTGTTGTTGCTGCGTGTCACCGGATCAGGCGGTCACCCCACGCAGTTCTTCACCCAATGCCGCTGCCTCGTCCGAGGTCAGCTCGACAACCAGTCGGCCGCCACCCTCGATGGGGATGCGTACAACGATTCCTCGCCCTTCCTTGGTTGCTTCAAGGGGACCGTCCCCGGTCCGTGGCTTCATCGCCGCCATCTCTGCTCCCTTCAGATTCGCTGCCGCAGTCGGCGTCGAAGTCTGATCTTATTCGGTCGGTGCCAATATCCGTTGACACCGCGCGGTTATACGCTGGTCGGCTTCTATAGTACGGACTACTGACGGGTTATTCTGCCTCTTGCGCTGGGCTTTCGACCTCGTCACGCGCCTGGAGCCGGTAAAGCGCCGACCTGAGTTCATCGATTTCCCTGGCGAGCTTCTCCAGGGCCCAGTCCACTTCGCCCGCTTTGTAGCCGCGGGTCACCTGTGCGAACCGCAGGGACCGGATGTCGTCACCGGTGATCCCGGCACGCGGCAGCCGCGTCAGTGTGGTGCCCGGTTCAAGGGGCGGAAGGTCTTCCGACCGCCCGAACACCACCCAGACAACGGCGAACACGACACCGATCACGGCGATCATGATCAGCAGGTAGAGCAGTAACGTCAGCACCCATCCACTATGACACCCGCTCGGCGTCCTCGAACGTCATCTCCAGGTGGCCGACAGACGATGTCATCAATGCCCGACGTCCCAGCTTCAGGCTTCGCAGCTCATCGGCGATCGGATGCGAACCCAGCTGCAGATCGGCGCCGCCGATGCGGGTGCGGGTGTTCTTGGTGTTGTTCAGCACCCACGGGGTCTCCCTGGTGACCCCGTCGAGATGTGAGTAGGCACGCAAGACCGTGGTGGCGCCGGAATCGGGAACCTTGATGCCCGGCCGCACCGTCAACGCAGCGATCATCTGTCCGCCCTCGCTGACCACTCCCCGCTTTGTGGCGCTGCGATGGTCGACATCGAAGTCGGCCAGTGTCTTGGGGAAGCCCCAGATACCCCGGCCCGCAGCAAGAGTGAACTCGCCGTCGACGGGAAGCCGATGCACGAGCGCACGTGCCCGCCCGGCAGCCAGATCCCTCAGATTCGAAACGATCGACGCGCCACGGCGTTCCCGATCACCGACGAGCAGGCAAACCCCGAATTCGTTGTAGGGACCGAGATCTCCGTCCACGTAATCGACGAATACGAGCATGCACATCGCCCGGCCCGGGCGCACCTGCATCACCTGCAGCCCTGTCTGGTCGATCGCGGCCTGCGCCGCTGACGCCGAGGCGGTGAACCCGGCAACAAAGCAACTCGCATCACGGACCTGTACCGGCATCTGCACCTCGGCGCCCAACACCTGATGTGCGGTGGTCATGACCTTGCCTCCTCTGTGTTCTCGACTGCTCCGTCACTCTCCGTGTGGACGACTCCGCGCAAGCCCTCGGCTCCGAACAACGGCTCGAGCATGGAACTGAAGTCGGGACCACGCCGCAGCATCTGGCCCCCGTCCACGTTGATGACCTGCCCGGTGATCCAAGACGATTCGTCGCCGAGCAGGAACCTCGCCAGCGCGGCGATGTCCTCCACCTCGCCGACACGAGGCAGCGGGGTGCTCACCCGGTAGTCCTCGCTCAGCGTCGGATCGTCCACGATCATGCCCACCAATTCGGTGCGGGTCAGGCCCGGCCGGATCCCGTTGACGCGAACGTTGCTGGCGCCCAACTCGTCTGCGGCCAGCGCAACGAGGTGATCGACGCCCGACTTGGTGACGCCGTACGCCCCGAACCATCGGTGCGTGTTGCTCGCCGCGATCGACGAGATGGCCACGATCGACCCGCCGCCGGCCCGCACAAGCTCGCGCCCGCCGTGCTTGATGGTGAACATCGTGCCGTTCAGGTTGAGGTCGATGGTGCGTTTCCACGCAGCGGTGTCCATCTGGGTGATCGGGCCGATGGTCTCGCTACCGCCGGCGCACGCGACGATTCCGTCCAAGCGCCCGGTGAGAGCCGTGGCCGCGGCCACCGCTTGCGCGACCTGATCCTCGTCGGTGATGTCACCCGCGTGAGCGTGTACCGAACCGTCCACCAGTGCTGCGTTGAATTTGTCGGCCGTCTCGCCGAGGCGCTCGGCGTTGCGACCGACGATCGTCACCTTGGCCCCCTGCTCGGCGAGTGCACCGGCGATTCCCGCGCCGATCCCGCTGCCGCCACCCGTGACCAGAACAGACTTACCCGTCATCGAACCTGACATCGACCAACTCCCCGAAGTGTGAACGGACACCTTGCTAGAACATGTTCTAGTTACGGTAGCCGACCGGGGCGCTGCATATGCAAAGACGATCCACCTGCTCGGCAGGTGGATCGTCTTTGGTGCTGTGGTAACGGTTGGGTCGGCCGTTACGAGGCGCGGCGCGCTCGCGTGGTGGCCATCGGCCGCAAGGTGTTCATCGCGGGCCGATCAGCGAGGTAGACATCGGTGGTCTTGGGTGTAAAGGTGCCGTCGGGCTGGATCTTGAACTGGGTGAGCCCCACACCCGAGTCCTCGATGCCGCACCGGCCCATCAGTGTGCCGACGATCTGGCGGCTCATCACCCCGAGCTCCACAAGAGGGCGGTTCCGGTGGGTGCGAACACCCAGGTTGACCTGGCCGATGCCGGCCATCCCGTAGCGGTCGTAGGTGTCGACGAGCAACCCGATCTCCACTCCGTAACCGGGGGCGAAAGGAACGGCGCACAGCAGTTCTCGGGTGCCGGCGTATTCGCCTCCGAGAGGTTGCAGCACCGCGGTGAGATCAGGCTTGAAGGACGCGAGCAGCGGCCTGGCAACCAGTTCGGTGACTCGGCCGCCTCCGTTTGCGTCCTCACCCTGACCCGTACGGAGCGGACGTCGATAGAAGCCCTTCACCAGTTGGATGTCCTCGTTGATCAACAGCGGTCCGAGCAGTTTCGGGACGAACATCGGATCGGGATCGATGAGGTCGGAGTCGACAAAAGCGATGAGATCGCCGGTGGTGGCGGCCAGCGAACGCCACAGGACTTCACCTTTACCGCGGACCGGCTCCACCTCGGGAACCGCCTCTTCACGGGTGATCACCTGGGCACCGGCCGCGCGAGCCCGCTCGGCGGTGGCGTCGGTCGAGCCCGAGTCGAGCACGACGAGTTCATCGACCAGGGTGCCGATGAGTGGACGGATCGAGGCGATCACATCCGCGACGGTGTCTTCCTCGTTCAGCGCCGGCAGGACCACCGACACCGTGCGGCCGCGTTTTGCGGCCACCAACTCCTCGACAGACCAGTCTGGTCGGTCCCAGCTGTGATCGGCGGCCCACTCGGCCTGCGGCGAATCTTCGGGCGCGGACGCGATGGGCGTCCAGACGCGGTCGGACTTTCCAGTGACGTGTTTTCCAGCGGTCATGCCAAACCCCTTACTGTTCGGGCAGGTGGTCTGGTCCCGGCTATTGCGGCAACCATCTCGACCACCCTTCGTGTGGCGGCAACCTCGTGAACGCGAAACACTCGTGCTCCCGCCGAAGCGGCAAGTGCTGTCGCGGCCAGTGTCCCCTCCAGCCGATCTTCCAGGCCTACCCCTAGAGTCTCCCCTACAAAATCCTTGTTGCTCAGTGCCATCAGCACTGGCCAGCCGGTATTAACCAGAACGTTCACCTGGCGTAACAAAGCCAACCCGTGATGGGTGTTCTTCCCGAAGTCATGCGTCGGATCGATGACAATCGAATCACGGCGCACACCTGCGGCAGCCGCCCGGTCGGCAGCTTTGGTCACCTCCGCGAGCACGTCGGCCACCACGTCCGGGTACCGAACCCTGTGGGGGCGGGTACGCGGTACGGCTCCCCCGGTATGCGAACAAACGATGCCCGCCGACATCTCGGCGGCCACCGAGACCAGGTCTGGATCGGCCCCCGCCCACGTGTCGTTGATCAGATCCGCCCCGGCGTCCACTGCTCTGCGGGCCACGTCGGCGCGCCATGTGTCGACGCTGATGATGAGACCCGGGTGCCGATCACGGATCCACTCGACCATCGGCAACACCCGGTCGATTTCCTCGGCGGCGTCCACCTCGGCACCGGGACCCGCCTTCACCCCGCCGATGTCGACGATGTCGGCACCCTCTGCGACCACCTGCTCGACTCGGGACTTCGCGCCATCGTCGGTGAAGCTGGACCCACGGTCGTAGAACGAATCAGGTGTCCGGTTGACGATCGCCATGACCAACGCACGATCCGTGGCGACCGCACGGCCACAGAGGGTCGGCGACACCGGCGCATGCGCCGACCACGCATCAGGCCTCACGGTCTGCGCGCTCGGGATCGGCTTATCCGCGGGGGACTTTGGCTCCGGCAACGTCATCGGGGTACTCATCGTAGAACTCGATGTACCCGTCCTCGCTACCGGTCAAAACATAGAGTGCATCGTCGCCGACGTCCGCGTAACCCTGATCGCGCAGCTCGACCTTCCGGTTCTTGAACGTCGATGTCTGCTCGAGCTGATCAACGACCCGGAGGAACAGCGGGACCGCGTACTGGGGCAGCTCGTCGTACAGGTGTTTCGCGAGCGCCTTCGGATCCAGGTCGGCGCCCTCGCGGACGGTCACCGAGGCCATTCCGGCCTTGCCGTCACTGCCCGGCACCTCCACGCCGTAGACCACGGCCTGATCGAGAGTGTCGACGCCTGCGAGCGCACCCTCGACCTCGGTGGTCGCGACGTTCTCGCCTTTCCAGCGGAAGGTGTCACCGAGCCGGTCGACAAAGGCGATGTGCGACATACCCAGATCGCGCACGAGGTCACCGGAGTTGAACCACCGGTCACCGTCCTTGAACGCGTCGGTGATGATCTTCTTGTTGGACGCCTCTTCATCGGTGTAGCCATCGAAGGGCACTCGGTCGGAGATCTCCGAGATAAGCAGTCCCGCTTCACCTTTCGAGACCTTTGTCAGGCGGCCGTCGCCGTTGCGTTTCGGGTCGCCCGTCTCGTGGTCGTACTCGACGACCTTGTACGGCAGCGGGCAGAACCCGGCGGTGCGGGTCAGGTTGAACACGTTGATGAATGCCAGGTTGAGCTCGGAGGCGCCGTAGAACTCGACAACCCGCTCGATGCCGAAGCGTTGGGTGAATTTCTCCCAGATCTCGGCCCGCATGCCGTTACCGACGATCACCTTCACACCATGGCTGCGGTCGGTCGGCTTCTCGGGCTGGGCCATCAGGTACCGGCAGAGTTCGCCGATGTAGCAGAACGCAGTGGCCCGGTTCTGGATCACGTCGTCCCAGAAGCGGGACGCCGAGAACGACTTGCCGATGGCGAGGCATGCGCCCGACGCCAGCACCGACGACAGCGCAACTGTCAGTGCATTGTTGTGGTAGAGCGGCAGCGCCGAATACATGGTGTCGCTGTGGCGAAGCCGCACCCCCATGCCGCCGATGCCGTCCATGCTGGTCATCCAGCGGTAGTGCGACATGATGCTGGCCTTCGGCATCCCGGTGGTGCCGGAGGTGAAAATATAGAACGCCTTGGTCTTTGCGGGAAGCCCGGCGGTGACCGCAGGATTCTCTTCGCTCAGACCTTCGGTGGCCTCGTTGAGCTCATCGAAATCAACTGTGACCGAGGGCAGCACGTGATCGTCGTCGATCGATTCGAGGGCCTCGCGAACCTCCGGGTCGACCACGAGAACGGTGGCCTCGAGGATCCCGAGGCTGTGGGTGAGCACCTTCCCACGCTGGTTGTAGTTCAGCATCCCCGCCACCGCACCGAGCTTCACCGCGGCGATCATCACCAGGAGCGTCTGCGGATGGTTCTTCGCGAGTACGCCTACGACGTCGCCCTGTCCCACACCGTTCTTGCTGAAGAAATCGGCGTAGCGGTTGATCCGGCGATTGGCCTCACCGTAGGTGATGGAATTGCCCTCGAACCGGATGAAAGGCCGCTCGGGGTGTTTGGCCACCAGCGAGTTGAACACCGACCCGATCGTCGACTCCGCCGACGGCCTGCGAAGGATCAGCCCCGGTGCGTGCCTGACGATGCCGGGTACATCCGGCACCATTGCAAGCGCGCCCTTCGCGACGTCGAGAAGTCCAACACTTGTCCGGGATTCACTTGCCACCTGAGCTCCGATGCTTGTCCGTTGTGCCCCCAAACGAGCTCCGTAGAGCTCCGCACGGCACGTTCGCGATGAGGTTACCGATATTCACAGATAAATATCGCACGCTGCCAAAGCGTCGCGGACCGACTTGGTGACGACAAGCCGATCGAGTGCATGCGCGGAGACGAACCCGGTTGCCGTCAGGTCGCGCAACCACCGCACAAGCGGGTCGTAATGTCCTCCGGGATCGAGCAGGACCACGGGCTTGTCGTGCATACCGAGGTAGCCGGCCGTCCACGTCTCGAAGAGTTCTTCGAGTGTCCCGATACCTCCGGGCAGGGTGATGAACGCATCGGCCCGGTCGTCCATCTGCTGCTTGCGCTCACGCATGGTGTCGGTGACGACGAGTTCATCGGCGTCGGTGTCCGCGACTTCGCGGTGCACCAGCGCTTTGGGGATGATCCCTACGGTGTGGCCACCGGCGTCGCGGGTCGCCTGCGCCACCGCACCCATCATGGACACGTTGCCACCCCCGGACACCAGCGTGTTCCCGGTGCTGCCGATGGCGGTGCCGAGCTCGGCCGCCAGCTGCAGGTACTCGGCAGGCACCGGTCCGGACGCGCAATACACGCAGATCGCACTCATGATTTGGCCTGCCGCTGGCGCGATTCGTTTACGATCGCGACTGCTTCGGTCACCGAATCGGTCACCTGCAGGAGCTCGATGTCCGCCTCGGACACCAGGCCCTCACCGGCCATCGTCGTACGGACCCAGGCCAGGAGCGGTTCCCAGAAGTCCTTGCCCAACAAGACGATCGGAAATTGGACCACTTTGCGGGTCTGCACCAGCGTGAGAGCCTCGAAGAGCTCGTCGAGCGTTCCGAAGCCACCGGGCAAGCAGATGAAAGCCTGCGCATACTTCACGAACATGGTCTTACGGACGAAGAAGTACCGAAAATTGATGCCGAGGTCCACCCATTCGTTCAGGTTCTGCTCGAACGGCAGCTCGATGCCGAGCCCGATGGAGTAACCACCGTTCTCGCAGGCGCCGCGGTTGACCGCTTCCATCAGGCCGGGTCCGCCACCGGTGATCACCGGATATCCCGCGTCGGCCAGCGCCGCACCCAGCTCGCGGCCCAACTCGTAGAACGGGGAACCCGGTTGCACGCGGGCCGAACCGAACACGGTCACCGCGGACGAGACCGTCGAGAGGGTGTCGAAACCCTCGACGAATTCGGACTGGATGCGCAGCACCCTCCACGGGTCACGTGCGGAATCGGGTGATCGCAGCAGGCGCTGGTCCGTGGTCTGAACAGGCTTGTCGTGATCCTCGCGGATCCGGGCCGCCCCGCGATAGCTGAGTCGGGTGTCTCGGTCGGGTGTTGACATGCCACGACGCTAGCAACGGTCGGCAGATGTCGGCCCCCGAGCAGGCGGTCAGGCGGTGAGATATCGCCGAAGAACGTCGGTCACCTCGGTGATCTGCGAGGTGGGCACCCGTTCATCGCGTTTGTGCGCGAGATTTGGGTCTCCCGGCCCGAAATTGACCGCCGGGATCCCGAGCGCCGAGAACCGGGACACATCGGTCCACCCGTACTTGGCCCGGAACTTTCCGCCTGCTGCCGCGACCAGGGCCGCGGCCGCCGGATGCCCGAGTCCGGGCAGCGCTCCCGCCGCCGAGTCCGTCACTTCGAAGGTCACTGCGCCCGAGGCGATCTCGTCCGCGAACAGCTGGCGGACGTGGTCGGTCGCCTGCTCCACCGACCGGTCCGGTGCGAACCGAAAATTCACGTCGACGCTCGCCACGTCGGGCACGACGTTTCCCGCGACACCGCCCTCGATGCGCACGGCCGAGAGACCTTCCCGGTATTCGCACCCGTCGATGTCCACTCGGCGCGCCTGGTAGGCGGCCAGGGTCTGGAGCACCGAACCGAGCTTGTGGATCGCGTTGTCGCCCAGCCAGGAGCGAGCCGAATGAGCGCGCACACCCGGGGTGCTCAACCTCACCCGCAGGGTGCCCTGGCAACCCGCCTCGATCTGACCGGCGGTGGGCTCACCCAGGATGGCGACGTCTCCGGCGAGCCACTGCGGCAACTCGCGCTCGATGACACCGAGGCCGTTGTATTTCGCGGCGATCTCTTCGCAGTCGTAGAAGATCAGGGTCAGATCGCAGTTCGGGTCGTCGAGTGTGGCGGCGAGGTGCAGGAAAACTGCGTCGCCGGACTTCATGTCGACGGTGCCGCATCCGTGGAGCACATCACCGTCACTGCCTGCCTTCTCACGGCGACTCGGGACGTTGTCGGCGATGGGGACGGTGTCGAGGTGGCCGGCGAGCACCACTCGACGGGCCTTTCCGCGATCGGTGCGGGCGAGCACCCGGTTGCCGCGGCGCAGCACCTCGAAACCGGAGGTCTGCTCGCGTATCGCGATCTCCACGGCATCCGCGATCGCGGCTTCGTCATGACTGACACTGGGGATGTCGACGAGCGCCGCCGTCAGGTCGATCGGGTCGGCGCGCAGGTCAAGGGCCGGAATACTCACGTGGTTCACCGTAGTCGCCCACCGCTCCCCCGCACGAGTTGTCCACGTTGTCCGAAACATTCATGACCGATGCCCGGGCACGCAAATACGTTGACGCTCATGAAAACGCCGAAGCCGATCCTCAATGCGCTGTCCATCGTGGTCGATGACATGGCCGCCTCGGTCGCGTTCTACCGAGCGTGTGGTCTCGAGTTCGCAGACGACGGGGTCGATGCCCCTCATACCGAGTCGACTGCATTCGGGGGATTCCGGATCCTGCTCGACACCGCCCACAGCATCGCCGAGTTCGACCCCGCATGGTCGGCGCTCGCAAAGGGTGGACGGATCTCGTTGGCATTCGAATGCGCTGACCCGGCCGAGGTGGATTCCAGATACGCGGAACTGACCGCTGCCGGCCACACGGGCCGGCTCGAACCGTTCGACGCGTTCTGGGGCCAGCGCTACGCGACCGTCGTCGATCCCGATGGGAACAGCGTCGACTTCTACGCCCCCTCGACCTGACCACGCGCGAAATGGGTCGGGGCCTTCCCGGTGACCGCCCGGACCTCGCGGAACATGTGCGCGTAGTCGGCGTACCCGGTCGAGTGGGCCACCTGTGTGAGCGGGGCCCCGGCCCGTAGGCCATCCAGCGCAGAATCCACCCGGAGGATCCGCGCGAGCGCCTTGGCGCCGTATCCGTAGTGGTGCCGCGACCATCGCTGGAGTTGACGAGGGCTCACGCTCACCTCGTCGGCGACCCGGCTCACCGGCTGACCCTCCGCCAACAGTGCCGTCGCCGGACGGAGCCATCGCGGGGGCGGCCTCCGGGCGAGGCTGTCGGCGGCGCATCTCTGTAGTACGGCTGCAGGATCCGCGGCGGATGCCACCTGTTCGGTGAGCAGGCGTGCAACCCGGGCCGGCCACACATCGTCGAGCGCGACCCTGCTGTTGATCAGTTCATCTGCGGCACAATCGAAGACGACCGGGGCCATACCCGGCTCGAATCGCAAAGCGGCCATGTCTGCCGTGCGCGATCCCTCCACGACGACGGGTCCGGTGTCCGGTCCGGCGATCATCAGGTCTGTGCCCGTCCATATCAGGTCCATGCACCCATCCGGCAATATCTCGGTGGGACCTGCCGGGCCGCTTCGCCACCAGATCGTCGCGGGCACCAGCGACGAGCGACGTTCGCGGTAGGTGACGGATTCGGACACACTCTGGATTGTCCTGCGTGAAGCCGCTCCGCGTAAACTCATGACCCGTGACCAACGCATCTGGAGCCTCAGCCATCGGCATCGCCACCATCACCGATGACGGGGCGGTCCTCGACACCTGGTATCCCTCGCCCGAACTCACCGAGGTGACCGAATCCGGTACGACTCTCCTCGAAGGCGACGACGTACCCGCCGACCTCGCCTCTCTCGTGGGCAGCGACACCGCCCGCGGTGTGCGCACCGTGGCGGTCCGCACCTCGATCGTGCTGGCCGATGCACCTTCCGACGCCCACGACGCCTACCTGCGACTGCACCTGCTCTCACATCGACTCGTCGTTCCCCACGGCGCAAACATGGACGGGGTCTTCGGGAAGCTGTCGAATGTGGTGTGGACCAACTTCGGCCCCTGTGCCGTCGAAGGCTTCGAGCTCACCCGCGCCAAGCTCAGGGCCCGTGGCCAGGTCACGGTCTACGGCATCGACAAGTTCCCCAGGATGGTCGATTACGTTGTGCCGAGCGGAGTCCGGATCGCGGACGCCGGTCGTGTACGGCTCGGCGCGCACCTTGCCGAGGGAACAACGGTGATGCACGAGGGTTTTGTGAATTTCAACGCCGGAACACTCGGACAGTCGATGATCGAGGGCCGGATCTCGGCCGGGGTCATCGTCGGTGACGGGTCGGACGTCGGTGGTGGTGCGTCGACGATGGGCACCCTGTCCGGCGGCGGCAAAGAGATCATCTCTCTCGGCAAGCGTTGCCTGCTGGGGGCGAACTCCGGGTGCGGTATCGCGCTCGGAGACGACTGCGTGATCGAAGCGGGCCTCTACGTGACCGCGGGCACCAAGGTCACCGGACCCGACGGCACCGTGGTCAAGGCACGAGAGCTGTCGGGCAAGAGCAACATCTTGTTCCGTCGCAACAGCACCACCGGCGCCGTGGAGGTTGTCCCATGGAAGGGCGATGGAATCGAACTGAACGCGGCACTCCACGCGAACTGACGCTCGAGGTGGTGGTGGGGCGGAGTCGACGGTCAGTCGCCTCCGCCACCACCGCACCCTGAGCCACAGGAGCTTCCGGAACTGCAGGAACTCCCCGAACTGCACGATCCTGAACTGCTGCACGAGCTGCTCGAGCTGCAGTTGTGTTGATGGCCCGATCCGCAGCTGTTGTTGTACCCACGCCCCCGGCCAGGAGCCCGATACCGATCAGCTGATCTGGACGAGCGGGAACCGACCACGGCGATGAGGGCGATCAACGCCCCGCCGGCCAAACACGCACCGATCACGATCAGAATTGTCATCGCGTCGCCTCTCTAACCGCTGCTCCCGCAGCCACCGCCACCACTGGACGAGCCACCGCCGCCGCAACTGCTTCCACACGAACCACCGCCGGACCCACCATCGCCGTGACCTCCCCCATCGGACCCGCCGATCCACCCACCACCGTCGCCGGACCAGCCTCCACGACGCCTGCGGCGGCGCCCCGGCTGCACCGATCGGGTCAGCAAGACGAACAGTAGAGCCGGTATACCCACCGCCAGAGCTATGAACAGTGCGTTCATGACAACCCCTCCTCGTCGACAACTCTTGGACGCGACCCTGACAGATGCCATGTCGCCGAACCCATTCCGATCACCAGTTCTCGACGACCGCGGTAGCGCACCCAAGCGATCCGACGGACACCTGCGTACACCTTTTCGACCGCGAGCCAATCCGCTGCCTCGGGGTCCAGATCCTCGCGACGCTCGAGCCACAACGTGAAAGCGGCCACGTCATCATGCGCGCACCCACGAAGGGAGTTCTCTCTACCGAACTGACCGAACCGCGAACGCCAGCGCGGGAGCGCTTCGAGTTGGGGGCCTGCACGCAGCGCCGCCGAAGCTCGCTTCCCGACCAGGATGTCGCTCGTCAGCATCGATCCGACGCGGTCGAAGCCGGCGGGGACCCGGCCTGCCAGTAGGTCACCCACCACCTCGCGTTGACGGGCGGCGAGCGCCGCGCGTTCTCGGTCAAGCGCAGTGGTCGACTTCACGGACCCGGCCTTCCTCGATCGCGGCGTCGATCGCGCGCAAGCCCGGCAACACCGTCTCGGGTCTGACGTCCGTGTCACGTTCGAGCATGATCCCGGGAACCCGGACCCGCGCCCGGTGGCATCCCGCCACGAACTGCGTGAGCAACGTCGTCACATCGTCCACCATCGGATCGCCATGGGTGTCCACATATCGACCTTGGCGATAACGCCCGCCTGCGGTGTGCACGTAGGCGATGTGCGACAACGGGAATCGCAGCAACTGTTGTAGCGGATCAGTCCCCTGCGCGACGGCGCTCGAGAAGAGGTTGGCCACGTCCAGGACCAACTGTGCCCCTGTGCGCCGGACGATCTCGGCGAGATAGTCGGGTTCGTCGAACTCATCCTCCGGCCAGGCGATCAGCGCCGCGATGTTCTCCAGTGCCAGCGGTACACCCACTGCGTCTTGGGCGCGGGAGACGTTGTCGCACAGGACTGTCAACGCCGCGCGTGTTCGGGGAGGCGGCAACAGATGACCGGCTTCCAGGACGTCGCCATGAAGAGGATCGGGCGAGTCGGCGGCCCTGACGAACGCGATGTGCTCGCTGACCACCGGCGACTCGAGTTCACGTGCGAGTTCGGCCAGTCGGCGCAAACGCCCCGGGTCGGGTACATCGGCTCCGGCGAGGCCCAGGCTGACACCGTGCGCCACGATCGTCACTCCTCGGGCGCGCAGATCGATCACTCCGTCCGGCAACGCGCCGGGCGTCATGTTCTCGGCGACCACCTCGGTGAAGCGCAGGGACCCCGCATCCGCGAGATCGCCCAGCAGGTCGGAGATCGGGGCACGCCACGCGATCGATGATCCGGTCAGCTGTGTGCTCATCACGCCTCCTCACCCGGTTCACGAGTGGACGGCGCCGGCCATTCGAATCCCTTGTAGCGGTAGCTGTTTCGACAATCGATCCAGCTGGTTGATCACAGCTTCGCCCAAAGTCGCCGAAATGGGGTAACGGAACGGTCTCAGATTGGCTACAGGTGATATATCTGCAGGTCAGGATGCCAGGCGGGTGGCCGCAGCGGTAATCCGTTCGTCGGTGGCGGTCAGTGCGAACCGTACATGGCGCACGCCACGCGGGCCGTAGAAATCGCCTGGGGCGACGAGGATGCCGCGCTCGGCAAGCCAGTCGACGGTGTCTCGGCACGGCTCGTCCCGGGTCGCCCACAGATACAGACCTGCGGCCGATTCATCGATCCGCAGCCCTGCGCTGCGAACGGCCGCCGCAAGAGTCTCGCGGCGGGCGCGGTAACGCTCCCGCTGGGCGTCCACGTGATGGTCGTCGCCGAGCGCTGCGGCCATCGCCGCCTGCATCGCGTACGGGACCATCAGGCCCGCGTGTTTGCGCACGGCCAGCAGCTCCCCGATCAGCGCCGGGTCGCCGGCGAGGAAACCAGCGCGGTAGCTCGCCAGGTTCGACGTCTTGGACAACGAATGGACCGCCAGCAGACCGGTCAGATCACCGTCGGTGACCCGGGGGTCGAGGATCGACAGCGGTTCGTCGTCCCACGCCAGGCCCAGGTAGCACTCGTCCGACACCACGATCGTCCCGCGCTCGCGCGCCCACTGGACGACCTTGCGGAGGTGCTCGAGCCCGAGGACCTTCCCGGTGGGGTTCGACGGCGAGTTCAGGTACATGAGGGCAGGCGAACTCGGTCCGAGCTGCGTGAGCGAATCAGCGCGAACCGGCTCCGCACCGGCAAGCAGGGCACCGACTTCATAGGTGGGATAAGCGATTTCGGGAATCACCACTTGATCGCCCGGTCCGATACCCAGGGTCGACGGCAGACCGGCGATGACCTCTTTGGTGCCGATCACCGGCAAGATCATGGTCTCGTCGAGACCGGGAACCGCGTGCCGGCGCGCAAGAGCGGCCACCGCGGCGCTGCGGACCTCGAGCGTCCCGATGGTCACCGGGTAGCCGGGAAAACCCGACGCCTCGGCCAGTGCCGACCGGATCAGCGGATCAACCGGGTCCACCGGCGTTCCCACGGAGAGATCGACGATGCCGTCGCGATGCTCCGTCCCCCGGGCCTTCGCGGCCGCGAGGGTGTCCCAGGGGAAATCCGGAAGCCGCCTGGAAACCGGTTCGCGGCCACGCACCACTGTCATCGGGCAGTCAGTCCTCGGTGTTCATCGGAGGCAGCGCTTTGACGAACGGCGAGTCGTACGCGACCTTCCCCACCTTGCTGGCACCGCCAGGCGAACCGAGATCATCGAAGAAGTCGACGTTGGCGTTGACATACGGTTCCCACTCGTCCGGCACATCGTCTTCGTAGAAGATGGCCTCCACCGGGCACACCGGCTCACAGGCACCACAGTCGACACATTCGTCGGGCTGGATGTAGAGCATCCGTTCGCCCTCATAGATGCAGTCGACAGGGCATTCCTCGACGCATGCCTTGTCCAACACATCAACGCAAGGCTCAGCGATGATATAGGTCACCGACCACCCTCCTCGTCTTCGCTACTCGCGCGTGGGCTGCACGCGCTCAAAAGCGGGCACGCCCTCCACCACAAAAAAAGGACGGCAGACTGCCCGCTTGTCGCCTCCTAGTATCCGCGTTGCACATACCAAGTCAAAACCGGGTGAGGCAAGGTGGCCTTTCTCCCCATCAGTCGGGCCTCGATTGAAATCACGACGGTCCTAACCCTGTGCACTCCGGCGGGCGCAATCCATCCTGGGTGACGTGACCGTGCGCCAGATGCCCCTGTGGAACCGAATGTGTTGTCGCTGACCCAGCGACCACGCACCATTCGACCTTTCCCAGGAGCACCTGTCATGACCTCCACACTGAACCGTCCGCTCTCCACCGCCGCACTACCCACCCACCACCTCCCGACACGGTTGCGACCGGCCGATCTGCTGCGGTTGACCGACCAGAGCGCGAGTGACGTACTCGACGGCCGCCACGACGACCTGCTGCCCAAGTACTGGGACCGGGAAAACCGGTGGGCAACACGTCTGCACTACGACGACGACGTCGACATCTGGCTGATCAGCTGGACACCCGACGAATCAACCGACCTGCACGATCATGCCGGTTCGTTGGGCGCGCTCACTGTGCTGTCGGGCGCACTGACCGAATACCGGTGGACCGGATCCACCCTCCGGGCACGCACTCTCGACGAAGGCGACCAGGCCTCGTTCCCGCTGGGCTGGGTCCACGACGTGGTCCGCAGCCCCACCCGCGAGGTGACCAGCGAGCCGACGCTCAGCGTGCACGCGTACTCACCACCGTTGACCGCGATGTCCTACTACGAAGTCACCGACTCGCAGTCACTCCGCCGGACCAAGACCGTCCTCACCGACGGCGGGGCAGCATGAGTTCGCAGTCACTTCGCCGGACCAAGACCGTCCTCACCGACGGTGGGGCAGCATGAGTTCTGTGGCAACACGTCTGACGATCGATGAAATGCTGGCCCGTGCGAGGGAGGCCCTGGTGCGCCTGGAAGCGGCGGACGTGCCGATCGCCGTCGAACAGGGTGGAGTGCTCGTCGACATCCGGCCCGCAGCCCAACGCGCCGCCGAGGGCGAAGTGGACGGTGCCCTCATCATCGAACGCAACGTTCTCGAATGGCGACTCGATCCCACTTCCGACGCCCGCATCACCCAAGCGGTCGACCATGAAGTCCAATGGATCGTGCTGTGCTCGCAGGGATACACGTCGAGTCTGGCCGCCGCGTCGCTGCAGGAACTCGGCCTCCACCGGGCCACCGACGTGGTCGGAGGATTCGAGGCACTCGTCGAAGCCGGGCTGGCCGAGCCTGCCCGTTGACCCGCGGTCAGCTGTTGTGCTGAATCTTCTCCACCGCGGAGTCCGTGGCCCGGCGAAGGGCGGAGTGCTCGCCGATGAAATCGGCCACGGCGCCGATGACCGGTAGGGCACCCAGCATCCGCCAGGGTTGACGCGGCGACGGACGACGACCCAACTCACCGACGATGGCACGTGATGTGGCCAGCCTGTCCCACACCGAGGCGTGACCTTCGTCTGCGGACCGATTGCGCAGCAACGCACGCGAATCCAGTTTCCGACGGCAGAGAACGTGGGCGAGCAGGTCGGTCTGCGCATGACGGTCGTCGATGCCGTATGCCCGTGCGACCGCGCACAGCACGACCGCCTGCTGCACGAATCCGGCGATCACCTGGATCGGCAACCGATTGGCGATCACGCCGAACACCCCGGGGTACGCCACCAGGGCCGTGGTCACTGTCCCCATACGGCCGACCCACCAGTCGCGGCGCTGATCAGCGGTCCAGCCCTCCCATTTCGCCGTCCCCGGGAAGCCAGAAGCATCGGTGACCTTGACGAGTGAGTCGTCCAACGCCGCAATCAATTTCGCGATCCCCTCGGCGGGCACCTCTGACGCCGAGATGGCCTGCTGTTCGGGTCCCCGAAACGTTCTGTGCTTGATCCCCAGGGGATCGAGGTGCTCCACCGCCCCGAGGGCGGGATCGATCAACCCGGTGGCCGTGTACAACAACCGGGCGACCTCGTGATCACTCAGGTGCTTCGCCGGTGGCAGCGGTAACTTCATGCGGCACTCTCTTTTCGGACGCCGGCGACGATTCGCTCCTGCGCTGGTCGGCCGATTGCTCCAGCCATGGACCGCATCTCTGCGGGTGTCCACGCGAGGCCATGATGCGACCCGGTTGATCGCGCGATGGTCTCCTCGATTGCCGTCCGCCCCAGATCGCTTGCGCCACTCTGCAGCATCAACTGCGCATCCGCCACCCCGAGACCGCGCAGACTGGTTCCGATCGTCGAAATCCGACCGTGCAACATCACACGCGACAGAGCGTGCACTGCCCGACTGTCGCGGATCGTCGGTTTGGTGGCATCCACAGACGGGGCGGGGGCTCCGGCGTGTGAGAACGGAAGCGGCACGAAGTCGATGAATCCCTCGGTGCGGTCGAACATCTCGCGCACCAGGCCCAACTCACGTACCCAGTCGGACGGACCGTCCCCGTGGCCGTAGACCAGGGTCGCGGTGGAACGCAGCCCCAACTCGTGGGCCACCGAGAGCGCACTTGTCCCGATGCTGAGTCCTGCTGCGCCACCGATGTGGTCGAGGCCCGCGTCACGCAGTTCGGCCAGGAGCCTGTGGGCCACCGGCCCGCCCGCACGGACCGCGACGCCGATCGTCTCGGGGACCAGGAGGCTCACGTGCATGAACGGCACCCGCGACTTGATGGCGCGGATGTACTCACAGCAATCTGCGGCGGTGGCGTTGGAGCCGGTTCGAATGGAGACCTCATCCACCCCGGCGATCGATGCTTCCCAGGCCCGGTCGGCGACCTCCTCGGCCGACAGAGCCGAGTGGGTGGAGGTCGCGCAGTATCGGCAGCCGGGTTCGCACACGGACACGGTGTTGATGATGCGGCTGGACACGTAGGTGACGTCGTCGCCGACAGTCTGTCGACGTAGCGAATCAGCCAGCGCGACAAGAGCATCGAGCTCCTCGCCGTCGGCCTGCGCCAAGGTCAGGTAGTCGTCGGGACTGCAGCCGGCCGGGTCGGCGTGAGCACGGTCCAAAGCCGCGGCGAAGTCCGGCACGCCCCGAGCCGGGGCTCGGCCCGCCTCACGAACCACACCCCAAGGCCGACCGCTCGGACGGATGTCGGCGGCCAGGCCGGTCGTCGGATCCGCCACCGCCTGCAAGTGGCCCGCGACAGCCGGATCGATCCACGGCGCGCCTTGCAGGACGTAACGCGGCTGCGCAGTGACGCGCTCGGTGAGGGTGTAGCCCGTGGCGGTGGTGATCTCGGCCAGGGATTCCAGATTGGGCCAGGGCCGTTCGGGATTGACGTGGTCGGGCGTCAACGGCGACACACCACCCCAGTCGTCGACGCCCGCCGAGACCAGAGCCGCACACTCGGCAGGAGAGACCAGATTCGGCGGGGCCTGGATTCGCATCCGCGGCCCGAGCACGATGCGCGCCACCGCGACTGCCGCCAGGAACTCCTCGAACTCGGCGTCTGCGACCCCGCGCATCGCGGTGTCGGGCTTGGCCCGAAAGTTCTGGACGATGACTTCTTGGACGTTGCCGAAGATGTTGTGTATCTTGCCGATCTCGATCAAGGAGTCGGCACGCTCGGCGAAACTCTCCCCGATTCCGACGAGGATCCCCGTGGTGAACGGTATGGACATCCGGCCGGCGTCGACGAGTACCCGCTTGCGGATCTCCGGGTCCTTGTCCGGACTGCCGTAGTGGCAGTTCCCCCGGTCCGTGAAGAGACGGCGTGCCGTGGTCTCGAGCATCATGCCCATCGATGGGGCGACCGGTTTGAGCCGCGACATCTCTGCGGCACTCATCACCCCGGGATTGAGGTGGGGCAGCAGGCCGGTCTCTTCCAGAACCCGGATCGCAGCGGCACGGACATAGTCGAGGGTGGAGCTGTAGCCGCGTTCGTCGAGCCACTGCTGCGCTTCGGGCCACCGGTCTTCAGGCCGGTCCCCCAAGGTGAACAGTGCTTCTTTGCAACCCAATTCAGCGCCCTGCCGGGCGATCTCGACAACCTGGTCGAGTTCGAGGAACATGCCGTGGCCCGCGCGGCTGAGTTTGCCCGGCACCGTGACGAAGGTGCAGTAGTGGCAGCGATCGCGGCACAAGCGTGTCAGCGGGATGAAAACCTTGCGCGAGTAGGTGATCTGGCGGTCGCGTCCTTCTTCTGCGAGCCCGACGTCACGCAGGTCGGCGGCTATGCGACACAACTGCTGCAGCTCATGGCCGCGCACTGCAAGCAACGTGGTGGCCTGTTCCGGGCTGAGGGCGCCTTCGCGGGCCTGCTGCAACGCGTTTTGTACCGCTGCAGACACCTGCCCGTCCGTCTGCGCCTCTGAGGTCAGCTGGTCTGGGGTCACCATCCGATAATGCTCCCCGGCTGCCCGATCATTCCCTGGCCCCCGCGACCGGGGTGGCCTTGCCGGTGTCGGCGGCGGGCAACAATCCGGCGTACGACACGAATGCGGGAACTCCCACACCCAGCCCCAGCAGCGCGAATGCTCGCCAGTCCTGAGGCATCAGAGCATCACCCCCGGGGCCACTTGCGGTGGCCACGAAGAAGGCGAGACCGAACGCGATGAGAGCACCGAATCGGGCCGTGGTCTCGGTGAGCGTCGCGCAACACCACAGCAGCACACAGTTCGCAGCTGCCGCCACCACGGCGCTGATCGGAACCTGTACGGTGCCGATGGTCAGCTGGAGGAACGCCACCGAGGCGATGCCCACCAGGAATCCGTCCAGCCAGAGGAAAACCAGCAGAGCCCTGCGCATCACAGCCCCCCGAACAGGTCCGGCTCACGGCCCCCCGGCCCCGTAGGCCCCTGGACCCCGGACACCAAGATGTAGTGTTCCTCGGCGAAGATGGGCTGAATGATGTTGTTGGACAACGCGTACTCGGTACCCGACGCTGACACCGTGACCTGTGTCGCATGAGCGGCCAGTGCCCGGACCTTGTGGTCGTACACCTCTCGCACGTCGATGGCCGTCGTGACCTCGGCATCAGGATGACTGGGCAGCTCTCCCGCCAGCGGCATCCGCCAGCCCGAAGGCACCCGCGTCTGCGCAGAGGCCAGCCCGTCGGCAAGCGCCGATTCCTCGGTCACCGTCCAGTAGTGCTTGCTCACCGTCCATGGCCGGGTCTCCGACGCTGCCGCGAGCTCGATGGCCCGGGCGCAGATCGCATGCACCTGGATGTGGTCGGGATGCCCGTAACTTCCCACCGGGTCGTAACCGACGAGGACCTGCGGACGCGTCTGACAGATCAGCTCGGCCAAGACCTCGGCCGGTACGGTACCGGCGCCGATGAATGCCCGCGGGTGGTCGTTCGACGGCGCCCCTGCCATACCCGAGTCACGCCACCGGCCGGCGCCGCCCAGAAACACCGGTGCGAGGGATTCGGCCGCCGGAGCGCTCAGCTCCGCCAGGGCCCGGGTCAGTTCGCTGATCCGGTAGCCCCCGAGCTGATCGGCACCGCCGTCTGCGGCCAGACCACTCCACTGCTCCCCGATCACCTCTCCCTCCTCACCCAGCGTGCAGGTGACGACGGTGACCTCGGCTCCGTCGGCCAGGTACTTCGCGATTGTGCCGCCGGTGGTGATGGTCTCGTCGTCGGGATGGGCGTGCACGAACAGCAAACGGTTCAAGGTGAGAGTTCTCTTTTCAATTTCCGGTCTGCTGCTGCCAGCCCGCGGACCCACCGAAGATACCCGTCTGAACCGGCCCGGTGACAGGTGCGCCGGTCACCAGCGGCGATACCGCCGTGGTGAGGACGTCCTGATAGACGGGCAGATACACAGATTGGTCGTCGAGGAGTCGCTGGGCGCCGCGGAGATCCTCGGTCGGGTCGTCGGCCGAAATGGCCCGCGCCGACAGGGCCTGCAGTGCCGGGTCGCACAGACCGGACACATTGCTGGTGTACCGCGGTTCGGTGCGCTCCTCGGGTGCCTGCGACGAGCTCGACGCCGACTCGGTGGGGCCGGGAGATGGTGTAGCCGACGGGCTGGGACCGGGTTCACCCGAGGCCGATGTCTCCGTGGTCGCCTCGGTACTGAGGCATTCGGTGTTCGATGCCAGTGCGGTGGCCGGCGACTCGCCCGCGCGGCTCCAGCCCACTACTATGTCGACCTGACGGCCGGTCAGAGCCGAGCTGTAGAGGTCGGCGGTGGACAGGCTGACGGTCTCGGCGCGGATTCCCGAGCGGCCCAGCTGGTCCACGATGTTCGCGGCCGCGGCGCCGGTCCGTGGATCGCCGCTGACCGAGGCAACCCGCACGATGAGAGGGTCACCGTCCCGCTCCACCTGCTGGACGCCCACGGGCAGGCGGGGCAGATCGCCGGCTGGGGTCTGCGGGGTGGATGTGCCCGACACGTCAGACGAACCGGGTGCAGTGGTGGTCTCCGTTGTCGTCGAGCCCGGCGCATCCGACGGGATCGATTCGTCCGACGGGGTCGGTGGCGGTTCGGCCAGCCCCCGGCGATATCCGGCGGCCGATATCCACCCATCGATCTGCTGAGGTGTGGCAACCGTGCGCGGAACCGGGTAATAACCCGGGTCCGACGGTGCGTACACCGAGTTCATGGCCGGCAGCACCTCGGTGTCGTCCGCTCCGGCGTAGGTGACGAGCTGGGTGTCGATGGAACCGAGCACCGCCCGCCGCAGATCCAGATCGGCCATCGAGTCGGTCCGGGTGTTCACCGTGATCCCGAGCGTGCGGGACTGGGCCACTTTCCCGGTCTGGACACCGCCGATGCTGCCGAGGTTGGCGCCCAGGGCCGGCCCGCCGCTGATCGCGGCGACGCGCGTGTCGCCTGAGCGCATCGAATCCGCCACCTGGCTGATGGTGCCGGCGCGCCGGAGGGTCAGCCGGTCGACGATTGCCGGCTTGAGCCAGAACCGGTCGTTGCGGATCATCCGCACCTCGTCGCGGCTGTGGTCGATGCCGCTGATCGTGAAGGGGCCACCGGACGCAGGGAAGCCGCTGTCCATGCCCGACTGGAAGCCGCCGGGAGCGCCCTTGAGCACATGCGACGGAAGGAGGTCGTTGAACAGCTCCCGCCATGCCGGGTACGGCGCCGCGAAGGTCGCGGTGACCTCTTTGCCACCACCGCCACTGCGGACATCGGTGATCAGCCGGTATCCGGCGGGCGCGGTGACGTTGGGTTGACGTGACATCTGCTGCCAGAGGTAGATGAAGTCCTCTGCGGTGATCGGCAGCCCGTCGGACCACTGGGCGTCCTCGTGGATGCGATAGGTGATCGTGAACGGCGCGGTGCCGGTCACCTCCGCGCTGGTGAGCAGAGCCGGGTCCATCACCCATCCCACCCGTGGCCCGTCGGCGACCGGCCGGAATGAACTGGGCAACGTCATCGCCGCGACCGCGGTGGTCACCGCCGACTGGTCCGCGGCCAGGTGCGGGTTGAAGCCGATACCGATCGAGTCGGTGGCGACGTACAGCACCTGACCCGACGGCTCGGTGGGCTCGGGCGGAACCGAGTTGGTCTGCTGCACAGGGGGCGGCGGGTCGGCGACGCACGCCGTGACGAGCATGAGACACGCCGCGACGAGCCCCAAGCACCTCAGCGCGCTGAGCGCCTTGGTGTCCAACCGCGATTGTCCGGCAGCGTCGCCCGTCATCAACTCCCCGTCGTCGATCCTTCGCCCGATGTCAGCTCACACAGCGAGTCAGCTGACGCTCTGGTTGCGGGCCTTGGTCTTCGACCGCTCACGTGCGCGGGTGTTCGAGTCGAGGTTGACCTTGCGTACCCGGACGACCTCCGGGGTGACCTCGACGCACTCGTCGTCGGTACAGAACTCCATCGCGGCCTCGAGCTCGAGCTTGATGGGCTTGGCCAGGGTCTCCATCACGTCGGCGGAGGACTGACGCATGTTGGTCAGCTTCTTCTCCTTGGTGACGTTGATGTCGAGGTCCTCCATGCGCGGGTTGATACCCACGACCATGCCCTCGTACGTGTCGGCACCCGGCTCGACGAAGAACGTTCCGCGATCGGCGAGCTGGATCATCGCGAACGGGGTCACCGTTCCCGCGCGGTCGGAGACCAGCGAGCCGGTGTGGCGGGCGCGGATCTCGCCGGCCCACGGCGCGTAGCCGTCGAACACCGCGTTGGCGATACCGGTGCCGCGGGTCTCGGTCAGGAAGTCGGTCCGGAAACCGATCAGTCCGCGGGAGGGCACGATGAACTCCATCCGAACCCAGCCACTGCCGTGGTTGGTCATGTCGCCCATGCGACCCTTGCGGGCCGCCAGCAGCTGAGTGACCGCACCGAGGTACTCCTCGGGGACGTCGATGGTCAGGTGCTCGAACGGCTCGTGGAGCTTGCCGTCGACCTGCTTGGTGACCACCTGCGGCTTGCCGACGGTCAGCTCGAAGCCTTCGCGGCGCATCTGCTCGACGAGGATGGCCAGCGCGAGCTCGCCACGACCCTGGACCTCCCAGGCATCGGGACGGCCGATGTCGAGGACGCGCAGCGAGACGTTACCGATCAGTTCGCTGTCGAGGCGGTCTTTGACCATGCGAGAGGTGAGTTTGTGGCCCTTGACCCGACCGACGAGCGGCGAGGTGTTGGTGCCGATGGTCACCGAGATCGCCGGCTCGTCGACCGTGATCCGTGGCAGCGCGATCGGGTGATCGATGTCGGCGAGGGTGTCGCCGATCATGATGTCCGGCATGCCGGCGACGGCCACGATGTCGCCGGCGACGGCGACCTCGCCGGGCGTCCGCTCGACACCGACGGTGATCAAGAGCTCGGTGATCTTGGCGCGCTCGGTGACGGGTTCGCCGTTGACCTCACGCAGCCAAGCGACGGTCTGGCCCTTCTTCAAGGTGCCGGCGTAGAGACGGACCAGCGCGAGGCGACCGAGGAAGGCCGACGCGTCGAGGTTGGTGACGTGGGCCTGCAGAGGCGCGTCGAGATCGCCCTTGGGGGCCGGCACGTACGAGAGCAGAACGTCGAAGAGGGCGTCGAGGTTTTCGCCTTCGGGGACGTTGCCGTTCTCGGGCGCCTTCGTGCTGGCGATACCGGCGCGGCCCGAGGCGTAGAGAACGGGCAGGTCGAGGGCCAGTTCGGCGGCCTCGGCTGCTTCGTCATCGACGTCCGAAGCGAGGTCGAGCAACAGATCGTGGCTTTCCTCGACGACCTCGGCGATGCGGGCGTCGGGTCGGTCGGTCTTGTTGACCAGCAGGATCACGGGCAGCGAGGCGGCAAGTGCCTTGCGCAGCACGAAGCGGGTCTGCGGCAGCGGACCCTCGGACGCGTCGACCAGGAGCACAACACCGTCGACCATGGACAGGCCGCGCTCGACCTCACCACCGAAGTCGGCGTGGCCGGGGGTGTCGATGACGTTGATGACCACTTCGGTGCCGTCGGGCTGACGACGGTGCACCGCGGTGTTCTTGGCGAGGATCGTGATGCCCTTTTCCCGCTCGAGGTCGCCGGAATCCATCACACGATCGACGAGTTCGGCGCGTTCCTCGAAAACGCCCGATTGCCGCAGCATCGCATCAACCAGGGTGGTTTTCCCGTGGTCGACGTGCGCAACGATCGCGACGTTGCGGAAATTGGGGGCAGCAGTCACTGAAGTTCTCCGGACGTGAAGTGGGCATGTCAAAAAGGTCGAGCGAGGTGCTCAGACCAATACAGGGTATCCGGTACCCCGGTGAGAGCGCCGTCACAGGACACATCGACCCTAGAATTAAGGTGCTGCTAACCTAACTTTTCCGGGTACGCACCGACGCGAAGAGGTCAGCAGTGGGCAAGAAGAAGGCGGCAGATGTCTGCAGCATGAAGGCGAAAAAAAAGTGCTGCCGATCGTCCACCCGGTGCCTTCGCTGCCCCGTGGTGATTCACAAGATGCAGAAGTTCGCTGATCAGGGCATGTCCAACAAGGAACTCACCAAAGCCCTCAAGAAGGTTCGTTCCCGCGCTGCCTGACGGCCAGCAGTTCGATCAGGTCATCTAGCCAGGCAGCGTCCGCAGGCACGAGTTCACCCCGCGCCGCCATCGACTCGAGTTCCGGGGTCTCGACCCACCGCACGGCCGAGTGTTCCGCCGGCCGGGGCGACCCCTGGATCAGATCAGCGGCCAGCGCCACGAGGACGAGGTCGGCGCGCAACGGTACGGGGTCCCCTAGTTGCCGACCGACTCGTACCTCGATGCCGAGTTCCTCGCCGAGTTCGCGGCGCAGGGCTTGTTCACGGGTCTCCCCCGCCTCGACCTTTCCGCCCGGCAGTTCCCACAACCCGGCGACCTCCGTGGGATAGGTCCGTTGCGCGAGCAGCAGCCGACCATCCCCGATCACTGCCCCGGCGACGACTTCACGCATCGGCGTCCTCCGTGCTGTGTTCGGTGATGACCGCAAGCCGGTGTGCGTCGAGCGCAATCGCCACCCGATCACCCAACGACACCGCAGCGCTGCTCACGGCATCGACATCGATTCCCGCCACCGAGAGCCGCACTCGTGTCCCCTCCGGCAGCGACGCCACATGCCGCACCGTTCCGACGGGCGCCGACTGCCCGGCATCAGCAAGCGGTACGGCCGTGACGGCATCCGGCCGAAGCCCTATTCGCACTTGCCCATCGGGAACATCCAGTGCGACCGCACCGAGGTCGCTGTCCAACACACCCGCGCGGACGGTCCCTCGGCAGATGGTTGTGCACCCGATGAACCGAGCGACCCGTTCGTTTCGCGGTGCGCGCCACAACGACGCCGGGTCGTCGTGCTGGATGATCCGGCCCCGGTCCATGACGGCGATGTGGTCGGCCATCAACGCCGCCTCGGTGTGGTCGTGGGTCACCACGATGGTGGGAGTGCCTGTGGCGTCGATGATCTCGGCGATCTCGACGGCGAGCCGTTCTCGAAGTTGCCGATCGAGGGCCGAAAGGGGTTCATCGAGCAACAACAGGCGAGGACGAGGGGCAAGAGCGCGGGCCAGGGCCACCCGCTGCTGCTGCCCACCCGACAACTCGGCGACCTGCCGGTTCCCGTAGCCGGAGAGATCAACCAGGTCCAGCATCTCGGCCACCCGGGCGGCGGTGGCATCTCTACGCCAACGTCGGGCACGCAATCCGTATCCGATGTTGTCTGCGACGCTGCGCCCGGGCAGCAACTGTCCGTCCTGGAACACCACCCCGAAGTCGCGCCGATGGGTCGCGATCGGCGCCAGATCAGCTCCGTCGAACGTGATCGTGCCGCCGGTCAGTGGTTCCAGGCCGGCGATGGCACGAATGAGGGTGGATTTGCCACATCCCGACGGACCCAGCAGTGCCGTGATGGCCGATCCCTCGGTGCCGATCGACAAGCTGAGGTCGTCGAGGACGGTTTCGGACCGATAACCGACTGTCACAGAGGACAATTGGAGCATCTCAGAACTCGCCTCCCCGTTCTTCGCGGCGGACGACCTCGATCAGGGTGACCACCACGGCAGTCACCACCAGCATCATCACCGAGCACGCCATCGCGGTCGCGAAGTTGCCCGACCCGGGCCGGGCAAGGGACGAACCGATCAGTACCGGCACCGTCGTGGTGTCGGGACGAGCGACAAAACTGGTCGCCCCGAACTCCCCGAGCGCAATGACAAAAGCGAAACCCGCTGCAGCGCACAGTGCGCGCCTGATGACCGGGAAGTCGACGGTCCACCACACCCGCCACGGACCGGCTCCCAGGGTGGCCGTCGCCTGACGCAGCCGCCCGTCGATCAGACCCATTGCCGGCACGAGGATCCGGATGACCAGTGGGCACGCGATCAGGGCCTGCACCGCGGGCACGATGGCCGGCGAGGTGCTCACCTCCCGCGGCATCGCGGTCAGGACAACGAGGTACCCGAGGCCGACGGTCACCGCGCTGACCCCCAGCGGGAGCATGGTGATCACCGTGGCAGCACTGCCCGACCACCCCCTCGCCCGGGAGATGGCAACGGCGCCGGCAAGACCGAGGAGCATCGCGATGACCGTCGCCCACGTCGCACTGACCAGCGAATACCGCAAGGTGTCCAGTGGCGTCTGACCGTTCACCGACCCCGACAGCGCCCGGTAACCGTCCAGATTCCAGCTCCCACCCACGGTGGGTCGCACCGAGCGCAGCACGAGGATTGCCGGTGGGGCCAGCAGGATCACCCCGGACACCCCGAGGATCAAGCCGATCACCGGCCACTCACGGCCGCGTGGTCGCCTGCGATATCGCGGAGCAGCTGTCGCGCGGGCCCGGCGACCGAGGATCGCGCTGATCGAGACCACCACCGCGACCACGACGATCTGGACCATCGAGAGCGCAACCGCAGCAGGTAGCTGGAAGAAGCCGATTGCCTGCCGGTAGATCTCGGTCTCCAGCGTGTTGAATCTGCCGCCACCGAGTATCAGGATGACCCCGAAGCTGGTCGCGCAGAACAGGAACACCACTGATGCCGCAGAGGCGATGGCCGGGGCCAACGCGGGCAAGGTGATCGTGCGGAACACGCGAACGGGTCCGGCTCCGAGAGTCCGGGCGGCCTGCTCGGAACGAGGATCTATTCCGGACCACACCGACCCGACCGTGCGCACCACCACTGCGACATTGAAGAACATGTGCGCCAAAAGGATTGCCCAGACCGATGCGGCGAGATCAAGTCCGGCGAGCGGACCGCGATCACCCAGCAGAGCTGAGAACGCCACGCCGACAACAACAGTGGGCAGGACAAAAGGGACGGTGACGAACACCCTCAGCAGCAGGGCACCTCGGAGTTCATAGGTGGACAGCACCCACGCGAGCGGAAGGCCGATCAGCAGGGTGAGGGCAGTGGACGCGGCCGCCTGCGCGACGGTGAACCACAGCAGGTGTGCGGCGTTGGCGCCATCGAGGAGCTGCCACAGGTTCGACGCGGAGCCGTCGGCGAACGCCCGCTCCGCCAAGGCCACGAGTGGCCAGCCGAACATCACCGCCACGAACACCAGCGGGGCGGCGCCCAGAGCTGTCACCGCCACTCGGCCGGCAATGGCCGAATGTGCCGGCCGAGCCGTCGGCACCTCGATCAGCGGCCCATCACGGTGCGCCACTCCTGTTGCCACGCTTCGCGGTTCGTCGCGATCTCGTCGGCGGGCATGGTTGCGGCGGACTCGGGCTCGGGAGCGTGCTGAGCCCAGTCGGCGGGCAGAGGTGTTCCTTCACGGACCGGGTAGACGTACATCGACTCGGGAAGCGCCGCCTGAACGGGCTCACTGATCAAGTAGTCGATGACCTTCTTGGCGCCGTCTTCGTTCGACGCGCCGCGCAGCACGCCGGCGTACTCGATCTGCTCGAAGCAGGTGTCGAGCAAAGCGGTGGTGGTGGGGAGAAACGCGGGCGACGATGCGTAGGAGACGACGATCGGCTTGGAGCCCTTGCCCTCACCCGCGGTGAACTCCTGGTTGTAGGCCTCGGTCCATCCGGGCGCGATGGCCACCTCGTTGTCGCGCAGTCGCTGCCAGTAGCCCTGCCATCCGCCGTTCACCCCATCCGGGTAGGCGGCGATGGTCGCGAGCAGGAACGCCATTCCGGGTGATGACGTGGCGGGATCCATGGCGACGGTCAGCCCGCGGTACCGCGGATCGGTGAGATCGGCCAGGTTCCGGGGTGCGGGCAGGTTGCGGTCGGCGAACCAGGTGTTGTCCACGTTCACGCAGACGTCTCCCCGGTCGACGGCGGTGAGCAGGTTGGGGGGCGGCAACGCGTCGTCGGCGGGTCCGAGCGCGTTGTCGGGGCTGGTGTACTCCACCAGGGCGCCGGCGTCGATGACCCGGGACGCGAAGGTGTTGTCGATGCCGTACACGGCGTCGCCGCGAGGCGATCCGGCCGTGAGGGCGACCGAAGAGGACAACTGACCCGCATCGGCTTCTTTGACCACCTTCAGGGTCAGTCCGGTCTGGTCCTCGAAGGTGGCCAGGAGTTCGTCCGGCAGCACAAACGAGTCGTGGGTGAGCAACACCACCTCATCGCTGGTGTCCGAGTCGCCACAGGCGCTCAAGGCGGTCGTGGCGACCGCGGCAGCGATCAGCGCTGCTACGAGTTGATGTCGTCGACGCATCGAGCCTCCAGAGGTGCGGTGGTGCTGGTCATCAATGATCTAACCAGGCACTCGACGAAGCCCTCTCGCCCAGTGCGCGAGGTCGTGGCCCGAATGACACATAACAATTGTGTCTCCAGCCCCATGAGTCACTCCAGTAACACGCTATGGTCCCCTGGCGACAGAAATCGATTCTCGCGGCGCGTCCCCCTGTTGGCGGGATGGTCACGGAACGGTTACCGTCAGCACGGCGATTTACACACCAGCCGTCAGATCGCGGGCAATCAACGCAAGATGGGACACCACACAGTGCTATTCAGTGAGCCGACAGGTCGCAGCAGCAAGCGTTCACGCAAGCCGTTGCCCAACCTTTCCGCCCGCCGGGTCGTCACGGCCGTCGCGGTTGCCGCCAGCGCTGCGCTCGCACTGCCGGCCACGGCCTCTGCCGCACCGGCCCCGGCGCCGACACCCAAGGTCAGCGAGGCCACACTCCAGTCGCTGGGCGCGTTCGTCCCGGCGATCATCGGTTCGGCCGCGACCCCGGGCCCCGACGGCAAGGTCAATGCCGATCTGATGGCGAACGCCAAGACCCTGGCAGCCGACTCCGGACTGCCGCCAGACCTCGCCAAGATCTGGGATCGTGTCATCAGCTTCCTCGAGGGCACCGGCGGTGGCGGTCCCGCCATTCCCACCGGCCCCGGCGCACCCGTGATCCAGCAATTCCTCTACCCGACCCTGGGCAACGGGTGCATTCCCGGAGGCAACTCCGTGGGCACCGCGCTCGCGACCGCAGGACCGCAGCAGGCACCCGCTCCCGGCCCCGCCCGCGGCGAAGCCGGCTTCGTCTACACCAGCCTCGGCACCGGGCCCGCAGTGAACAACAAAGAAGCCCCGCTGACCGTGGCCTGGGTCAACATCGACACCGGCAAGACCGGCCAGCAGAGCCTGCAGCGCAACGAGAAGATCAACGTCGCCGAGGGCCCCGGAACTTTCACCACGATCGCGAAAACCGGTAAGGGCCGGGTCATCTCGGCCATCTACGGCAACGTCACCACAAAGACCGAGGGCAAGGTGGTCAGCTGCACCATCATCCCGACCGTCGGCTTGATGAACATCTAGCCCTCCCCCCGCACAGCAACAGGCGCCGACCATCTGGTCGGCGCCTGTTTCTTTTATCATTGCGAACAATCCCGCCGAGTTCCGTTGACCCGCAGGGAAACCGGAACGGTAGCAGTTGCATCACAGGTCGGCGTCGCAGCTTGCCTTCTACTTGAATCACATGGTTGTGTGTAACAAGCGCACCATTGGCCACATCTGTCACACGGGTAACAGGTGGCCCATCATCATTCTCTTCAAGGGGGAACCATGCCCAGCTCACCAATGCTTCGCCGAGGCGTCGCCGCACTAGCGATCGCAGCGTCCGGAGCGCTGCTGATGCCTGCCCTGGCTTCGGCTGAGCCTGCGGCACCGATCGACACGACCCTCACCGCTCCGAAGCACACCCCCAGCGACGCCGAACTCACCTCGGCGATCGGAACGCTGAAGAAGACCTCGGGAGATCCGACCGCCCTGGCCGCGGCGAAAGCACTCCTGGGCGGAACAGGTCAGGTGCCGACCGAGGTCGCCGGCACCGCGGCCACGCCGGCAGCTGACTCCTCGGACATGTTCGGCCTTCTCGCCGAAGCCAACGAGAGCCTGCGCAAGCTCGGCATCCAGAGCTTCATCAACCCGTCGGCGGCCTTCAACTGCACAGCCCCGACCGAATCCAATCCGCTCGGATTGGTCCCCGCAGTAGGTGGAGCGATTCCGGGCCCCTACTTCCTGCCCGGGCTGAAGCTTCCCGAAGGACTCGACGCCAACCTCATCAAAAACGGTGAGACTCTCTTCGGTTTCTTCCCGGCCGGCATCACTGCCGACGGCGCAGCCACCGGAATGCAGGTCGCCTGGTTCAACGTGAACACCCTCAAGGGCGGTTTCGCGGACATGGCGCCGGTGGGCACGACGATCGTCGACCTGCTGATGAAGAACGTCCCAGCCTCCTTCCCGGCCGCAATCCGCACCGCGATCGCCGAGCGCATCTCGGCTGTGGTGAACAACGTCAGCGTCAAGGGTGCCCGCCTGGCACCGGTGGAGACGGGCAACGGCACAGTGTTGTCCGCAGTATTCGGCACCGTCCAGAACGGAAACCGCAGCTGCTTCTTCTTCCCGATGATCGGGATCACCCAGGCGTAGCTCGGTATCAGCGTTTTCTTGTAGGAGAAGTCATGAAAAGTGTTCACACACAAGCACTGCGACGGATGGGTGTCAGCGGTCTGACCGTTGCTGCCCTGGCCGCGACCGTGGCCGCCGCGATCGGGACCGGCGTGGCAGCCGCCGCGCCGACCGCCACCTCGGGCACCGTCCACGCCAACATCGGCCTGCCAGACGACCGCTGGGTCACCGGCGCCGGCAGCGCCGACCGCTTCACGTACTGGACCACCGCGGCCGAGAATCGCAGCGAGATCAGCAGTGCCGCGGTGTACCTGCCGAGAGGCACTGCGCCCGAAGGCGGCTGGCCGGTGATCGCATGGGCGCACGACACCGTCGGCCTGGCCGACAAGTGCGCGCCGTCCTGGTCGGGAAAGACCGAGTCCGCCGCCCACTGGAACGACATCACCCCCTGGCTCCGCAAGGGCTACGCCGTGGTCGCCTCGGACTACGCCGGTCTCGGTGTCGAAGGGGCCACGCCGGACCTGCAGGGCGACATCAAGGCACGCAACATCGTCGACGCGGTCAAGGCCGCCCACGACATCACCCCGGACCTGTCCGACGAGTGGATCGTCAACGGGAACGGGAGTGGGGCGACCTCGGCGCTGGCGACTGCGCGCAACGCCATCGCGTGGCAGGGCCCAGAGCTCGACTTCCGGGGCGCGGTGACCACCAGCGTGCCCGCCAACCTGGGCGAACTGGTGCTCAGTGCCGGACCGGGTTTCATCCCCGTACCGCTGCCCACCGATCTCACCGCCGAGGTGCTCTATGCGATCGCCGGTATCCGCGGCTCGTACCCGGAGCTCAATCTGAACTCCTACCTCAGCACCGAGGGCAAGGCACTCGTGGACAAGGCCCTCAAGGTGTGTTCCGCCGAACTGCAGCGCTCGGTCGCCTCGACCGGACTCAACGAGTTGTTCACCAAGCCGGTCGCGTCGATCCCGAACATCAGGCCTGTCGTCGACGCCTATCTCGGTGTTCCTGATCGCGGCTACGACAAGCCGGTGTTCATCGGACAGGGCCTTCTCGACACCACGGTTGTGCTGCCGTACACACTCGACTTCATCAACAGGGTTCAGGCGTCGGGACAGAACGTGACGATCCGGACGTATCCGTCCGACGGTCAGGGCACGGCTGCGGCCGCATTGCCTGATGCCTCAGGGTTCGTCGAGAGACTCTTCGCGGGCTGACCAGACATGCAGGTATCCGGCTGGAAGTATCCGGAGCGCAAGGCGTTTGCGGTGACCACCGTGTTGGTGGCGGCAGCTGGAGCTGTTCGCCACCGGCCGGTGGTCGCTGTCGTCAAGCCGGCAGCGCTGGGAATGTTGGCGATCACCGTTGCCCGCGGCACGAGGCGACGGGCCCCGGCGGACAACGCATTGCTGGCCGCCACGATCGTCGCCTCGGCAGCCGGCGACTACTTCATGTATCGCGAAGAGTTCGCCGACGGTCCCGGTAAAGACCGGCACATACAGACCGGCGCAACCATGTTCGGCGCGGCACACCTGGCCTACCTCGGTCTGTTCACCCGACACGGTGCCCGGCCGACACGTCGACGACTGCTCCCCCGGTCCGCGGTGATGAACGAGGTTGCCGCACTGCTGATCCTGAACCAGCCCAGGCTGCTGCCCGTACTCGGTACCTACGGAGCAGCCTTGTCGGTGATGGCGGCCACGGCCGCCGACCCGTGCCTGTCGTCGGGCACACGAGGCGATCCCACCCGCCGACTGGCAACGGGTGGGATCCTGTTCATGCTGTCCGATGCGATCCTCATGAATCGCCGGTATCTGTTGCGCGGCAATCTCCCACGCGCGATGAGCGAGGCAACCGTGCTGTCGACCTACTTCGTCGCCCAGATGTTCCTGCTCGACGGCGTCGACTCACTGGCCCGGCGGCGCCACGCCGCAGGCATCCTCAGACCGGCGTGACCCCGCCGGCGGGAACGGTCTTGCCCTGCATCGGCATCACCAACCAGAGAGCCAGGTAAACGACAAGCTGCGGCCCCGGCAGCAGGCAAGAGACCACGAATGCCACGCGCACCGCATTCACGTCCCAGCCGTACCGTCGTGCGATGCCGGTGCACACGCCTCCCAGCATCCTGCCCTCGGAAACCCGAACCAATTCGTTCATGTCATTCCTTCCTGTTCAGTCCCCCAGCGACACCGAGCCGCTCTCACCTGTCCCAATGTATGGACGTCGAGCGCCCCTGCCATCGGGGATCGACCCTGATCTTTGTGGCCGACTTCCCTGATTCGCACCTCAGGGAACCCGGCTCGTGTCACCATGGCGAAATGTCGTATGTCCGGGTGGACCATCCCCGCGAACACATTGCCCTGGTGACCTTGGATCGCCCAGAACGCATGAATGCCATGGCTTTTGACGTCATGCTTCCCTTCAAGGAAAAGCTCGAGGAGATCAGTGCGGACAATGCCGTCCGAGCGGTGATCATCACCGGCGCAGGACGCGGGTTCAGTTCTGGCGCCGACCAGAAGTCGGCGGGCAAGATACCCGGGATCGACGGGCTGACCGCCCCCACGATCGCGCTTCGTTCCTTGGAGCTGCTCGACGAGACGATCAAGGCGATCCGCCGCATGCATCAGCCGGTGATCGCCGCCGTCAACGGCGCCGCGATCGGTGGCGGACTGTGTCTGGCGCTGGCATGCGACATCCGTATCGCAGGCGCAGCGGCCTATTTCCGTGCGGCGGGTATCAACAACGGGCTCACCGCAAGCGAGTTGGGTTTGAGTTACCTGTTGCCGCGAGCCGTCGGCAGCTCACACGCCGCGGAGATGATGCTGACCGGATGGGATGTCCACGCCGACGAAGCCGCCCGTATCGGGTTGGTATCGCGAACTGTTCCCGACGCCGACCTGCTCGACGAGTGCTGCCGCGTCGCTGACCGGATCGCCGAATTGTCCCGCCCGGGAATCGAACTGACCAAGAGAACGCTCTGGTCGGGCATGGAGGCCTCGAGCCTCGACGCGCACATGCAGGCCGAAGGCCTCGGCCAGCTCTACGTCCGGTTGCTGACCGCCAACTTCCAAGAAGCGACGGCCGCCCGCAAAGAGGGACGGCCGCCGCTGTTCACCGATTCGCTGTAGCGCTACTTCTCTTTGGCCGCGGCCTTTTCGGCCTTGAGTGCGGCCTCGACGTCGCCGAGGGTGTCCATGTCCTCGAGTTCCATACCCTTGGTCTCGGGAACCTTGAAGTGCACGTAGAAGTACGACACGATCGCGCAGAACGCGAAGAACCCGTAGATCCATGCCAGGCCCAGGCGCGAGTTCAGTTCCGGGAAGAGCAGCGAGATGGTGAAGTTCGCGAGCCAGTTCACACCGGTGCACACACCGAGCGCCACACCGCGGATCCGGTTGGGGAACATCTCCCCCAGCATCACCCACATGACCGGACCCCATGTGGCAGCGAACGCGACCACGAACAGGTTGGCACCGATCAGGGCGACCACTCCCCAGTTGTCGGGGAGGGTGATGTCGTCACCCGAGCCCTGCTGCTGGGTGAAGGCCGCGCACGCCAGTATGAGACCGATGGCCATGCCGACCGAACCGATCAGCAGGAGCCTGCGGCGGCCGATGCGGTCGACGAACAGAATTGCCCCGAAGGTCATCACCACGTTGACAACGGCGGTGATCACCGACGTCTTGAACGACTCGCTCTCACTGAATCCGACGGACTGCCACAGCGTGGTGGAGTAGTAGAAGATCGCGTTGATGCCGACGAACTGCTGCAGCACCGCGATCCAGATTCCCACCCACACAAGGGGATGCAGACCGAACGAAGGCCCGCGGATGTCCTTGATCGACACGTTGGATTCGCGTTTGAGCGTCAGCCGGATCTCTTTGACACGTTCGAGCGGGTTGGGCTCACCGGTCACTTCGGTGAGGATGCGGGCGGCTTCCTCGTCGAGGTTGCTCCCCACCAGGTACCGGGGTGATTCCGGAATCAGTAGGGCCAGAACGCCGTAGACGATGGCGGGGATGACGCCGACCATGAACATCCAGCGCCACGCCTCGATACCGAACCACAGATCGCTCGATGCGCTACCGGCGCTGTCGGCGAGCAGCGCATCCGACAGCAGTGCGACAAAGATGCCCATCGTGATGGCCAACTGCTGAAGGGATCCGAGTGCACCACGGTATCGGGCGGGGGCGATCTCGGCGATGTACGCCGGAGCGATCACCGACGCGATGCCGATACCGAGGCCGCCGATCACACGCCAGATCAACAGGTCTGGAACCGACCACGCCAACCCTGTGCCGATGGACGAGGCGATGAACAACGCGGAGCCGAGCAGCATCACCTTCTTGCGGCCCCAGATGTCCGCGAGCCGACCGGCGAACCAGGCGCCGAGCGCGCACCCGAGGAGTGCGATGGCGACCGCGAAGCCCTTCATGAACGAGTTGAGCTCAAAATGTGTGCCGATGGATTCGACAGCACCGTTGACCACCGAGCTGTCGAAACCGAAGAGGAATCCGCCGACGGCTGCGGCGACGGTCACACCGATGACCTTGGCGACGTGGGCCTCACCCCCGACCGGCCGGCTGGATCTACTGGCTGCACCTGTGGACATCGGGGGGTACCCACCTTCCGGACGGCGGTCGGCAATCACCGCCGACGACATACGCCAAGAGCTGACGTTACTCCTGTCATGTCAGGCGAGTTCGCAAGTCCCCGAAAGACAGTCGGTCACAAGTCGGTCACCGGCGAGCGGGGGCGGCACGCGTTTACGCGCCCACGAGATGGGGAACTCCAGCGCGCCACCCGACCGGTGGTCACACCGTTGCAGCGCCGCGACAGGTCGACGATTGCGGGTTCACCATGGGCATGAAGGCGAGTGCGCCGATCTTCTGGGTCACGACGTAGGCCACGTGGCCACGGCCGGTCGGCAGGGAACCTTCCCAACTGGCCGAACGGCCCCGCGCCGGGATGATCCTCGTCCCACGCGCTCCGGTGGTGGTGTTGACCCAGCGGACGGTTGCCTCGACGTTGTAGTCGAGCAGGAAGCCAGGACGCGAGCTGTTCGCACTGAGGTAGAGGACAGGCCCACGCGCCCCGTCGGGCGGGAAGACGACATCGTTGTACACGTCGATGTCGATCCTGAGCCGGCCCGGCGACCACGGGTCGGCGCTGTCGCAGCGCACGGTGTCGACCAGGTTGGGTTCGGTGTACGGCTCGGCCGAGGATTGGCCGGCGGCCAGCACAGACATCGTGGCCGCGGCAGCCAGGGCCGCCGCCGCAACTCGCGTACGTCTCCACATGACCGACTCCGCTCTCCCCGACCCGGACCGTCCTGTCGAGCATTCAATCACCACCGAGTCACCGGCGATCGGGGTTCGGTGCGACGGGTCCTCGCGCGCGTCGATGTGGGTTGGGTGCCCCGCACTAGACTTCGTGTCCATGACCAGTCTGCACATCACGGGCGACCCGTCCGCCGACGAGTTGCTCAGTACCGATTCCTTCGCGCTGCTGGCCGGGATGTTGCTGGACCAGCAGTTCCCGATGGAGCGAGCATTTGCCGGGCCTGCCAAGGTCAGGGAACGGTTCGGCAATCTCGATCCCGCCGCGATCGCCGCCGCCGAGCCCGACTCGTTTGCCGACCTGTGTGCCACTCCTCCGGCCGTCCACCGCTACGGCAGGTCGATGGCCGGACGTCTGCAGGCCCTGGCCACTATCGTGGTGGAACAGTACGGCGGCGACACCGCCCGGATCTGGAACGAGGCGGCAGACGGACCGGATCTGGTCAAACGCATCAACGAACTGCCGGGTTTCGGTGCCCAGAAGGCCAAGATCTTCACCGCACTGCTCGCCAAGCAGTGCGGTGTCGCCCCGGCCGGCTGGCAGAAAGCGGTCGGCGACTACAGCAAGGCGGGGTACCGCTCGGTGGCGGACGTGGTGGACGAGGAATCCCTGCAGAAGGTGCGAGCCTTCAAGAAGGAACAGAAGGCAAAGGCCAAAGCAGGGTGATCGGCCACCGGCGTGGAGGGGACGTCTTAGGGTGAACGGCATGGATGCCAGATTGGTGATCGAACTCCCGACCCGGTTGGGATTCGCGATCGCAGGGGCGGCCCTGTCGGCCGTCGAGGCCAGCGTGGCGGTCAGTCGTATCGCCATCGAAAACGTGCAGCACGAGATCACGGTGGCGTTGGGGGTGTCTCAGGGACCTCCCGGCCGCAGTCCCCTTCAATTGATCGGCCAGGTGGCCGAGCTCCTCGAAGACGACCGCTCATTGGGTCGCGTCCTAGCCAGGGGCGGGCCGTTGGAACGCTTGGTGTCCGAGGACGGACTGGTGAACCGGATGCTGTCCGACGACGGCGTGCTCTATCAGATGACCGAAGACGGTGGACCTCTCGATCGCCTCCTCTCTCGTGGTGGCCCGGTAGACCGCCTTCTCGCCGAGGACGGGATCCTCGCGAAGCTGACGACGACGGGCGGTTTGCTCGACCGTCTTGCCGAGGACGAAGGCTTCATGGACCGACTTGTCGCCGAAGAGGGTTTGCTCGAGCAACTCCTGGGCGAGAACGGCGCGATCGAGCGCACCATCGCGCCGGGCGGACCACTGGATCGGTTGACCGAACTCGTCGAGGTGATCGGCGAACTCGCGCCGAACATCCGAAAACTGCAGGAGACGGTGGATCAGCTCAACGATGCCGCCGAAGTCCTCGGCCAGGCCGTGCTCCCGCTGGGCGAACTCGTCGGCCGATTGCCGAAACGGTTGGTACGCACCAAGAACGGAAGCGACGACCACTGACGCCAAGCAACGGGCGGCCGCAGAGGAGCCGGTCGGTCACCGTCCGGCGACGATACGGTTCCATGCGATGGATGCACTCAGCGATTCGAGATAGTCGTCGATGTTCCCGATCGCCGACTCTGCGGCGTGCACGCTGATCGCCACCGTGTCACCGATTCCGTGCACCCCGTGGGTGACGCCCATCGCAGGCGACAGGGCCGGGTAGCCGGCGGTGAACACAACCGGCGCCCCGCCGAATGTCAGGTCGGCCGGGCCGCGGTTGATGCTCGACACCACCGTGTTCCCGATGACCATCGGTGCAACCGCAGTCGGGTCGAATTGTGTTGTTCCCCAGTACAACAAAGGAGCGGGTACCGTCGCGAAGGCTTCGTCGGCTGCTCGCAACGCGGGATGAGCACCACGTGATCGACGATGCATCAGCGCCTCGGCGATCTGCTCGGTTCTTCGTTCCCATGATGGCGTGGTGCTGAACAGTTCGACACCGACGTTCCGGAAGTGGTTGCGAGCGAGGGGTTTTCCCGGTTTTGCGACGGTCAGCTCGGCACCGAGCGTGGCAGTGGCGACACCCTGGCCGGCGAGGTGCTCCGACAACCCCAGCGAGATGGCTGCGAGAGCTCCGACGGTGACGGTGGGCCCCGGAAAGTCGTCGCGGTCACGGACCAGCGTGCGGATCGCGCGGCGACCCTCCGGCCTGTTGTTGGTGGGTAGTGCCGGCCGCACATCGGCCTGCGCGGGCACGGATCCGTCGGCCACGTCCGCGACCAGCCTTCGGTGCGTCACAGCAGCATTCAGCCCGCGCAAACCCAATGAGCCGAGCTGCTTGGGTGTCCGGATCGCCGCGACCGTTGCCGCCCGCACCGTCGAGTAGCCGCTCTCGGGTTTCGCGGCAACGCTGCGGCGCTGTCCTCCGACATCGACGAACAGACTCCTGGCCACGCCCGTCGCACGGCGACCGTCGGCGAGGGCGTGTCCGATCTGCAGGACCACCACTGTCGCCGGTCCCTGGCAGCGGGGAACGTCCCCGACACCCTCGAAAACGTGCAGACGCCACACGCTGTCGCGGAGATCGAGCTGATCTGCGAACAGATCCTGAACGGCCGCAAGGCAACCCGACCAGGTGGGCTGCGGCAACTGGTGCACTGCGACGTGATCTGGTCCGACCCCGTGACGAACCCAGTACGGGTAGTCGAAGGCACACCCTGGGTCGGCAACCCGCAGGGTCAGATCGACGTTCGACGCCGCGCGCCCGAGCACGTCGTCGATGGCCGACTCGAGGTTGCCGACTTCACCGTCGAAGGCGAACAGCAGGAATTGGTCGTTCGGAACTCGACTCGACATCCAGTACATCTGGGCATCGATGGGTGTCATTCGCTCCATCCGACGAACGTACGTCACCGCCGCGGGCAAATCGGGCGCCCATCTGTTGACCGCAACCGTCCGCCCACGTCGGTCGATACAACTTGGCTATTGAACACGTCCATATTTGACTTGGACATGAATGAATAAGCGGCCTACGGTCGATGTATGACCCAGGTCACGCCTGCCGCTGGGCGGCGTGGTCTGGGTCGACGACGCAGGTCGGCCGCGATCGCCATGGCCGAACAAGTACGCACAAGAGGTAGGAGTCGGCACATGACGACGACAGAAGATCGCGCGACAGAGCAGGCGCAGCTGAACACTCTGACCGGGCAGATGATCATCGCGGGCACCTTTGTCACCGGACAGGGCGACACCGTGCACGGGCTCGACCCGGCGACCGGCGACGTCCTCGAACCCGGTTACTCCTACGGGTCCGACAGTGACGTCGACGCCGCATGTGCGGCTGCCGCCGCTGCCTTCGACCGGTATCGGTCGACCACGTCCACCGTCCGCGCCGAATTCCTCGAGGCGATCGCGGAGAACATCGAATCTCTCGGCGACGCCCTCGTCGACCGAGCATGCTCCGAATCGGGTCTACCCCGCCCCAGGATCGCCGGCGAGGTGGGCAGGACCGCAGGACAATTGCGTTTGTTCGCAGGCGTACTGCGAGACGGCGGCTGGAACGGTGCACGCATCGATCCCGCACAACCCGATCGCACACCGTTGCCGCGCGCCGACATCCGGCAACGCAAGATCCCCCTCGGACCGGTGGCAGTGTTCGGCGCCAGCAACTTTCCCCTCGCGTTCTCCGTGGCAGGCGGCGACACGGCCTCTGCCCTCGCCGCCGGCTGCCCGGTGGTCGTGAAGGCACACGACGCTCATCCCGGTACCTCAGAACTGGTCGGTCGCGCCATCACCGAGGCAATCGCCCGCACGGGGATGCCTGCCGGAACGTTCTCGCTCCTCTACGGCTCGGGACCGATCCTCGGTACCCGGCTGGTGACAGACCCGAGGATCAAGGCCGTCGGATTCACCGGATCACGTTCTGGCGGAACCGCTCTGGTCGCTGCCGCCGCAGCCCGGCCCGAGCCCATTCCCGTCTACGCCGAGATGAGTTCGGTCAACCCGGTGTTCCTGATGGAGTCCGCCCTGCGGAACCGGGGCACCGACCTCGGGCAGGCATTCGTGGGGTCGTTGACCATGGGTGCCGGGCAGTTCTGCACCAACCCCGGCCTGGTCATCGCCGTGGACGGCCCCGCGCTGAATGACTTCGTGCGGTCTGCGAGCGACGCGATCGCCGCGTCGGCCCCAGCACCGATGCTCACCCCCGGCATCGCGAGGTCCTACGCCGACGGCGTCGAGGCGTTGTCGACCGCAGCGACCGCCGAGGCGAAGGCCCAGACGACCGACCGGCCGAACACGTGCGGTGCCGCTGTCTTCAGCACCGACGCCGATACGTTCCTGGCATCAGAAGTGTTGCAGGAGGAAGTATTCGGATCGGCCAGTTTGGTGGTCAAATGCATTGACGCGAACCAGGTACGCGCCGTCGCGGCACGCTTGGAAGGCCAGCTCACCGCAACGGTGCACTGCGACGACGACGACCTCGAGGCGGCGGGCGAGCTGATGAGTGTTCTCGAACTCAAGGCGGGCCGGATCCTGTTCAATGGCTGGCCCACCGGGGTCGAGGTCGGTCACGCCATGGTCCACGGCGGCCCGTATCCGGCGACGTCCGATTCGCGTACCACGTCCGTGGGATCACTTGCCATCGAGCGGTTCCTGCGGCCGGTCGCCTACCAGGACGTCCCACCCGCACTGCTGCCGTCGGCGATCGCAGACGGCAACCCCGATCAGCTGTGGCGCCGCATCGACGGCCGCCTCGTCCAAGACTGACCAACCCCACCCATTCAAGGAGAAATCTGATGCTCGACGGAGTTCTGTTCTTTCCCGTCACCCCGTTCACCCCGTCCGGGGATGTGGACTACACCCTGCTCGCCGAGCACCTCGACAAGGGTGTCGCCGCGGGACCCGGTGGCGTCTTTGTTGCCTGCGGCACAGGCGAATTCCATGCTCTGGGGCTCGACGAGTTCAGCAAGATCGTCGCAACGGCGGTCGAGGTCGTGGCCGGACGGGTGCCCGTGTTCGCCGGCGCCGGCGGATCGCTGGTCCAGGCAAAGGAATTCGCACGTAGTGCCGAGGCCGCGGGCGCCGATGGCATCCTGCTCCTACCGCCGTACCTCGTGACGATGCCGCCCGCCGGGCTCGTGGAGTACACCCGCACCATCGCTGCCGCCACCGACCTCCCGCTCATCGTCTACAACCGCGGTTCGGCCGTCTACAACGAGGCTGCCGCGGTCGAGGTGGCGCAGCTGCCCACCGTCATCGGGTTCAAAGACGGAACCGGCGACCTGGACAACGTCGCCCGCATCGTGATGGCCGTCAAGGACGCCCTGGCACCTTCAGGCAAGAACTTCCTGTTCTTCAACGGTCTGCCCACCGCCGAGATCACCCAGCAGGCCTACCGCGCCATCGGCGTCACCCTGTACTCGTCGGCAACCTTCGCGTTTGCCCCTGAGATCGCGCTGGCGTTCTACAACGCCCTGGAGTCCGGGGACGACCAACTCGCAGAAGCTCTGTTGCGCAAGTTCTTCCACCCGCTGGTCCGCCTGCGCAACCAGGTCCCCGGTTACGCGGTGTCGATGGTGAAGTTCGGCGTCACGATGGAAGGTCTCGATGCCGGACCGGTTCGCGCACCGCTCGTGCCGTTGACACAGGCGCACCAGCAGGAGCTCATCGAGATCACCGCTGCCGGCCGGGCCGTCCTCGAAGGCGCCCTGTCACCGGCCGTCGCGGTCTGATGCCCACTGGACCGATCCGGATCACCGGCGCCCGCATCACACCGGTCGCTTTCGCCGATCCGCCGCTACTCAACACCGTAGGCGTCCACCAGCCCTTCGCACTCCGAGCGATCATCCAGCTCGACACCGACGCCGGAATCGTCGGGCTGGGCGAAACCTACGCCGACACCGCGCATCTGGCTCGGCTCGAGGCGTCCGCGAAGGCGATCACCGGACACGATGTGTTCGCGCTCAACGCACTGCGAACGACCATCGATGCCACCCTGGGCACGCTGTCGGTCAGCGGCGGGGACGGTGTGGCCGGCATGATCACCACCGCCAGCACCACCGATCGGGTGCTGTCACCCTTCGAGGTCGCGTGCCTCGACATCCAGGGCAAGGCCCTGGGCCGGCCGGTATCGGATCTCCTCGGCGGCGCCGTGCGCACCGAGGTGCCGTTCAGTGCGTACCTGTTCTACAAATGGGCTGCCCATCCCGGAGCAGACCCCGACGAGTGGGGTGCGGCGCTCGACCCGGAGGGTCTCGTCCGGCAGGCGCAGCGGATGATCGGCACGTACGGATTCAAGGCGATCAAGCTCAAAGGCGGTGTGTTTCCTCCCGAACAGGAGATCGCGGCCATGAAGGCGCTGCGGTCGGCATTCCCCGACCTGCCGCTGCGACTGGACCCCAACGCGGCGTGGACGGTCGACACCTCGATCGAGGTGGCATCCGAACTCGCCGGCGTCGTCGAGTACCTCGAAGACCCGACACCGGGCCTGCAGGGCATGGCCCAAGTGGCGGCGGAAGCGAAAATGCCTCTGGCGACCAACATGTGCGTGGTCGCCTTCGACCAGCTCGAACCGTCGGTCCGGCAGAACTCGGTGTCCGTGGTTCTCTCCGACCACCACTATTGGGGTGGCCTGCAACGGTCGCGGTTGCTCGCCGGGATCTGTGAGACCTTCGGTCTGGGCCTTTCGATGCATTCCAACTCGCATCTGGGCATCAGCCTTGCCGCCATGGTCCACCTGGCCGCCGCGACGCCCAATCTGTCCTACGCCTGTGACACTCATTGGCCGTGGAAGACCGAGGACGTCGTACGAGCAGGAGCGTTGTCCATCGTCGATGGCGCAGTACCGGTTCCGACTGGTCCGGGACTGGGTGTCGAGATCGACGAAGATGCCCTCGCGGCTCTGCACCAGCAGTATCTCGACTGCGGCATCCGGGACCGCGACGACACCGGCTACATGAAAACCATCGACCCGTCGTTCGAGAACACCTGCCCACGCTGGTGAACCCGCTCGTCCGGCGCTGAACCGGCGCGTACATTGATCCACTGGGCCGCTGACGCGCCCAATTCCGATACCGGGAGTGGATCAATGTTCTCGCTGGCTCGCCTCACCTGCTTCATCGCCGTCGCCGAAGAACTCCATTTCGGCCGAGCTGCCGAACGTCTTCACATGACGCAGCCGCCACTGAGCAGGCAGATCCAGCAACTGGAGAACGAACTCGGGGTGCAACTCGTCGACCGGACCAGTCGTTCGGTCACGCTGACTGCCGCCGGGTCAGCCTTCCTGCCCGACGCCCGCCGCATCGTGCGGCTGTCCGAGAGCGCAGTCCTGACCGTGCGCCGGGTGCCTGCCGGCGATCTCGGCACCGTCATCATCGGATTCACGGGCGCATCTGCTCATGCAGTACTGCCTCGATTGCTGGCCACCGCCCGGGAGGTACTACCCGACGTCAAACTCGTTCTGCGCGAGATGGTCTCTTCCGCCCAGATCGAGTCACTGTCGGGCGGAGAGCTCGACCTGGGGCTCGTGCGCCCCATCATGACCCGCCCAGGTATCAGCAGCCGGCCGATCCATCATGAGCGGCTGATCGCCGCCTTGCCCGCGGATCACGATCTCATCGATGCTGAGCACCTCACCATCGAGGACTTCGACAACCGTCCCGTGGTGATGTACTCCCCCGTCGACGCCCGCTATTTCCACGAGTTGCTGATCAGCACGTTCACCATCGTCGGCGCGACACCACGTTACGTCCAGTACGTCACCCAGGTGCACACCATGCTGGTGTTGGTCAGGTCCGGTCTCGGGATGGCGCTGGTGCCCGAATCAGCCGCCACCATGCACCCTGAGGGCGTCGTCTTCAAAGAGGTGACAGCGGTTCGAGACCGCCCGGTTCAGATGAATGCCGCGTGGCGCCCGGACAATCCGAATCCGGCACTGGCCCGGATCATGGAAGACGTTCTACCGCAACGTGAATGGATATGATTTCGAACTGTAAAGCAGTCGTCACACAGCCGAGCGCACCGGGGGTTTGACTGCGGCGACGGGGCACTGCGCATCGAGCAGAACCCGCTGCATGGCGCTGCCGGTCAGCAATTTGCCAACCGGTGAACGGCGACGGATACCGATCACGATGAGCTCGACATCGTCGCGATACGACGCGTCGATGAGATTGTCGGCGTGAGAGAGGGCCGGATCATTTGGCTCGATCGCAAAAACCACATCGGCCGCCCCGGCGGCCTGGCGCGCAGCGTCGAGATCTGATTCGAACTCCGGAGACGATCCGCTGTCGTCCTCGGCGATGACCATCAGATCCGTTCCGCGCATGCGTGCCTCGGCGAAGCCGAACGACAACGCACCGCGCCCCTCTGTAGAGGGCACATAGCTCAGCACAACGCTCATGGGCGCGGCCTTCCTTTCGGTTGAGGTTGCAGCACGGCCGTCCTCAGCGTGCCCTGGGCGAGATACTCGTCGAGGTTGGCCAGCGTCAGGGCTTCCATCGCGGCGCGTGTCTCGGTGGTGCCACTGGCGACATGGGGCAGCAGGACAACGTTGTCGAGGCCGACGAGCGCAGCCGGGACATGCGGCTCGTCGGCGAACACGTCGAGACCCGCGCCGGCCAGACCGCCCGACGTGAGCAGGTCGACCAGCGCTTCTTCGTCGACCACGCTGCCCCGCGCCACGTTCACCAGGAAGCCGTTGGGCCCCAGCGCCTCGAGGACATCACGATCGACGAGCTGCCGGGTGTGTTCACCACCTGAGGCCGCCACGACGAGTACGTCCACCGATGCCGCCAGTTCGGCCGGCGACGATGAGTACCGATACGGCGAGCCGACTATCTCGCGGCGGTTGTGGTAAGCAATGCTGCACCCGAAGCCTTTGAGACGCTCGGCAATTGCCGAACCGATGCGGCCGAGTCCGATGATTCCGACTCGGGCGCCGCTCACCTTGCGCGTCAGGCGGAAGTTGCCCTCGCTCGCCCACCGGCCGGCCCGCACGTAGCGGTCCGAAGCAGAGAAACCGCGCAGCGTGTCGATGAGCAGTCCCACCGCGGTGTCCGCAACGCAATCGGTGAGGACGTCCGGGGTGTTGCTCACGCCCACGCCCCGCTGCCGGGCAACCTCGACGTCGGTGGTGTCGTAACCAACGCCGAAGTGGATGACCGCGCCGAGGTTCGGCAACTGCGCCATCAGTGCCGCGTCGACGCCCGTGCGGCCAGAGGTGACAACAGCGGCGACGGCATCGCCCCGAGTGGCGAGGAAGCCCTCTCGGGAACTGTCGTCAGGGAGCAACAACGCTCCGTAGCCGGCTGCCAGGGACTCAGCGAGCGACGGCTTGAGCGGGCCGACCTGCAGCACCCGTCCCGCCTCGTCCTCCGAGTCGCGATACTGCTGTGGTGCAGTGCTTTTCGCCGGTCGTGCCGCGACTGGTGCGACATCGGCCATCGTGCCTCCTGACGACAGGGAAAGACCATCATGGTCTTCATCGAGTTACCCGTACGGTAAGCCGCCTCAGGAATACCTGTCCAACTCGTAAATAACATGGACTGATACCCAAACGGCATCACTGGGTTGGTCGCCGAGTGGGCTCGGCGACAAGCAATCCGTAATGCGGCAGGTCAGAGGCTATATTGCAGGTGAGTCGTGTCACCAGATGAGACATCCAGTGACGCCCATCACCGACAGAAATGGCGGTTTGCAGGCCTTTTGGACTGTTGACGCCTCCTCGGGGCACTTCTAGGTTGTGGCTACCGTCACAAACGGTCAGCGTCTCGATCGACGCGATTCACCATCATCAACGGAGGACCCATGCACGCCGCAGCCCCGCAGCCGGCATCCCGACGCCATTCCGTACGGGCGGTCGTCGCCATGGCCGCCGTGGCCGCTCTGGCCACCGGTTGTTCGGTCGCCAACTCGACACAGACCGACGCTGCCGACCCGAACACCCTGCGCATCGTGCTCCCGCAGGAGCCTCCGACGCTCGAGCCGTGCGACGCCTCGCTGACGGCCACGGGTCCCGTGGTCCGGTCCAACATCACCGAGCCGCTCATCGAACGCAATCCCGATACCGGTGACCTCGAGCCGAAGCTGGCCGACTCATGGGAGCAGACCTCTCCCAACACCTGGACGTTCCGCATCCACCAGGGCGTCAGATTCAGCGACGGCACGCCCTTCGATGCCGAATCCGCCGCCTTCTCCATCAATCGCACGATCAACTCCACGATCGGCTGCGAGGTGGACGGCTACGTGTTCGGTGACGACGAACTTGTCGTCGAAGCGACCGATCCGGCGACGGTGACAGTGACCACCCCCACTCCGGATCCGATTCTGCCGCTGCGTGTCTCGTTCATCGAGATGGTCCCGACCAGTACCGACACCGCGGACAAGGTGCGTATCCCGATCGGCACCGGTCCCTACCGGGTCGACTACTGGGATCCGGGCCAAAAGCTGGCTCTCGCGCTCAATCCCGAGTACGCCGGCCCCACCCCGGAGTACAGCCGTGCGGTGTACCAGTGGCGTACCGAGGGCAGCGTGCGCGCAGCCATGGTGACCAACGACGAGGCGGAGATAGCCACCTACCTGGGCCCGGAAGACGGCGCCGGGGACCTGGGTGTGTCGTACCCGAACAACGAGACCACCGCGCTGCGGATGCAGGCGGATGAACCACCGCTCGACGACTACCGGGTACGCGAGGCCATCGACCTGTCGATCAATCGCGACGGGATCATCAAGGCCCTCTTCCGCGGCCTCGGAGATCCGGCGGCACAGCTCGTCGGCCCGAGCATCATCGGGTTCAACGACACGATCTCTGCCACCCCCTACGACCTCAACCGCGCGAAAACGCTTGTGGCCGAGGCCAAAGCAGACGGGGTGCCGGTCGAGAAGCAGATCAAGCTCATCGGGCGCACAGGTATGTACCCGAAGATCAACGAGACCATCGAGGTCATCCAGAACTCACTCGACCAGATCGGTCTCAACGTCAAGATCGAGATGATGGACACCTCGGGCCAGATGCTCTACCAGATCCGGCCCTTCCCCGACGAGGGACCGATCCTGCTGATGATCCAGCACGGCAACCAGGCCGGTGATGCCCAGTTCACCGCCGAGCAATACCTGCTGAGCGATGGCTACCAGAGCACCTATGGCACGCCCGAGTTCGACGCCGAGATAGAGACGGCCCAGAACCAGACAGGCGATGCCCGCCAGGGGGCGTTCGCCGCGGTCCTCGCCGACGAACCGAGCAAGATCCGTCAGTACGCCTACCTCGCTCACATGAACGCGGTACTGGCCAAGGCTCCGTCTGTTTCCTACCAACCGAACTCGGCAACCGGCGACGAGATGCGACTGGCCGAGATGACCCATGCCACCGCCTCCGGCAACGACTGACCCCCGCTTTCCACACCACCTGAAGGAACCTGTCATGACCAGCCCCATGTCCTCGAGAAAGCGGTGAGAGATGTTCGCCTTCCTGCGACGCCGCATGTACACCAGCCTCATCCCTCTGTTGGTCGTGCTCTTCGGTGTCTTCCTGCTCGCCCGACTCACCGGTGATCCCACCAACCTCTACCTCCCGGTGTCTGCGACCCCGGATCAGCGTGCCGAGTTCGCGGCCGAGAACGGTCTCGACAAGCCCGTCTGGAACCAGATGCTCGACTACCTGGGCGGCGTGGTCCACCTGGACTTCGGCGAGTCGCTACGCACCGGCGAGTCGGCGGCCGAGATGGCCTTGCGGGCATTTCCCGCGACATTGCAGCTGGCGTTCTTCACCATGCTGCTGGCCATCGTCGGCGCGGTGATCCTGGGTTGCTGGGCGGCTTTCCGGCCCAACTCACTTGCCGACCGCTTCTCGTCGCTGCTGTCGATGACGGCGGCGAGCGTCCCCGACTTCTGGTTCGCCATCACCGGCATCTGGATCTTCGCGGTGGTCCTGGGCTGGCTGCCCACGTCCGGTACGGGCAGCACCCTCTCCTGGATCCTGCCGATCGCCACACTGCTGATCAGGCCGCTGGGAGTCCTGACCCAAGTGGTCCGGGGCGCGATGGTGCAGGCGCTCTCCGCGCCGTATGTGCGACTTGCCCGCAGCAAAGGGGCCGGCGACATGCGCGTCGTCACGCACCATGCGCTGCGAAACGCCGCCGCGCCGGCGTTGACCGTGGCGGGCGACCTCGCAGTCGCGCTGGTCAACGGTGCGGTGGTGGTGGAGGCCATCTTCGGTTGGCCCGGCATCGGCAAGCTGATGATCGATTCGATCCTGCAACGCGACTTCGCAGTGCTGCAAGCCGCCGTATTGCTCACCGCTGTCAGCATTTTCATCCTCAACGTCGTCATCGACGCCGGTTACGCGCTGCTGGACGCGCGGGTCCGCGAAAAGGTCAAGGTCTAGGAGAACGTCATGTCGATTGTCACCGGACCGTCCGAGTCCACAGTCACCGATCCCACCGGTTCGCTGGTCGCGCCCACAGACATCACCGGCGATTCCGTTGCCGCAGGCAAGGTTCCGTCCAACAGGATGCCCCTCTGGCGACTGCTGCTGCGGGATCCGATGGCCACGGTCGCCGCAGGCATCCTCGCCTTTGTCCTTCTCGTCGCCTGCTTCGGGCCGTGGCTGGTGGGTAGCGCCGCCACCGATCAGAACCTCGACCAGTCGAATCTGGCCCCGTTCAACCTCGACACCGGCTGGATGAACGTGCTCGGCACCGACCCGCTCGGTCGCAGCATGCTGGCCCGTCTGATCGTCGCCTGTCAAACCACGATGATGGTGGCCCTGCCCGCCGTGGTGATCTCTTGCGTCATCGGTTCGGTGATCGGCATGTGGGCCGGTTACCACCGCGGCTGGCGCGAGACCACCGCGATGCGGGTCGCCGACGTGATCATGAGTTTTCCTTCCCTGCTGCTGGCGGTCGTGGTGCTCTACGTGTTCTCGCCGAGTGCAGCCAATATCGTTCTGGTGCTGGCCTTCACACGCATCCCCATCTATCTGCGTACCGCACGGGCGGAGTCGGCCGAACTGCAGAGCAGGGTCTTCGTCGATGCCGCCCGCACGTTCGGCGCCAGCAGTGGATCGATCATCCGCTCGCATGTCCTGCCTATCCTGCTGCCCACCCTGCTCACCGTTGCCACCCTCGACTTCTGTTTTGTCATGCTGGCCGAATCGTCGCTGAGCTTCCTGGGCATCGGAATCCAGCCGCCGGACATCAGCTGGGGCCTGATGGTGTCGCAGGGACGCACCTACCTGCAGACCGCATGGTGGCTGTCGTTCTTCCCAGGTCTCGCCATCGTGGTGACCACGGTGTCCGCCACGATCCTCGCGGCGTGGGCCCGCATCGCCACCGATCCCGGCCAGCGCTGGCGCCTCACCGTGCCGCGTGCCCGCCGCCGTCTGTTCTCCTCACGAAAGGCAGTCGCATGAGCGCACCAGCCATCGCCGATCCCGGCGCGACCACCGCCGACGAGCGGATCGCCCTGGACGTCACCGACCTGACCGTCGACCTGCGCACGCCCACCGGGGTGGTGCGGGCCGTCGACCACGTCTCGTTTGTCGCCCGCCGCGGCGAGACGCTGGCCCTGCTGGGTGAGTCCGGATGTGGCAAGTCCATGACCGCCCAAGCCCTGGTCGGGCTCTTGGACCCGATCGCGGATGTCACCGACGGCACGGTGATGCTCGGGGACACCAACCTGACGACGGCGAGCAAACGCAAGCGCCGCCAGGTCGCCGGAACCGAACTGGCAATCGTCTTCCAGGACGCGCTGACCGCGCTCAACCCCGTGTACACGGTCGGTACCCAGCTCGCCGAGCCGTTCCGTATCCATCGCGGGATGTCTGCGCGGGCCGCCAAACGCGAGGCCATCCGGCTGATGGAGCACGTCGGCATCCCCGAGCCCGAGTCGCGAGTCGACTCCTACCCCCATCAGTTCTCGGGCGGCATGCGCCAACGACTGCTGATCGCGATGGCGGTGGCCCTGAGCCCCAAGGTGCTCCTCGCCGACGAGCCGACGACCGCGCTCGATGTCACCGTGCAGGCACAGATCATGTCCCTGTTGCAGAACCTGCGGGCCGAGTTCGACATGGCGGTCATCTTGATCACCCACGACCTGGCACTCGTGGCCGAGCAGGCCGACCGCGTGGCAATCATGTACGCCGGCAACGTTGTCGAGACCGGGCCGGTCGCCGAGGTGTTCTCCCGTCCGAGACACCCCTACACCAAGGGGCTGCTCGACTCGGTGCCCGTGAACGCCAAACGGGGCGACGATCTCAAGTCCATCGGTGGCACTCCCCCGGACCTGCACTCGATCCCGACCGGGTGCGTGTACCAGGCCCGATGCCCCCTGGCACAGGACATTTGCGCCACCTCCCGACCTGCACTGAAGTCAATCGCCACCGGCCGTTCCGCGGCATGTCATTTCACCGAGGAGGTCGGCAATGTCTGAGTCCACACAACCGAGATCGACGGGATCGTCGGTCCTCGAGGTCCGCGACCTCACCAAGACGTTCCGGGTGCCGGCGGGCAAAGACGGCAAGACCGAGCTCAAGGCGCTCGACGGGATCGACCTCGATCTCGCCCCCGGTGAGACGCTGGGTCTGGTTGGTGAATCCGGTTGTGGCAAATCAACTCTCGCCCGCACTCTGATGATGCTGGAGCGTCCCGACGCCGGGACGGTCAGCTGGGATGGCGTCGATCCGTACACCCTCAAGGGCAAGGACATGCTCGCCCTGCGTCGCCGCGTCCAGATGGTGTTCCAGGATCCGTATGCCTCACTCAACGCCCGGATGACGGCCGCCGAGATCATCTCCGAGCCGTGGCGGACCCACAAGACCCTCTACAAGTCCAAGCGAGACAGGGCCGCTCGGGTGCGCGAACTCCTGCATCTGGTGGGTCTACGCCCCAGCGACGAGCACCGCTCACCACAAGAGTTCTCCGGTGGACAGCGCCAGCGGCTGGGAATCGCCCGAGCGCTGGCCCTCAACCCGTCGGTGGTCATCTGTGACGAGCCGGTGTCGGCACTGGACCTCTCGGTGCAGGCCCAGGTGCTCAACCTGCTCAACGACCTGCAGCAGCAACTCGGCATCTCCTACGTCTTCATCTCGCACGACCTGTCGGTCGTGCGGCACGTGGCTGATCGCGTCGCCGTCATGTATCTCGGTCGCATCGTCGAAACAGGGCCTACCGAAGCAGTTTTCGACACCCCGATGCACCCCTATACCGAAGCTCTGATGTCCGCGGCGCCCACCCTCGACCCCGGAACCCGGCGCACCCGGATCATCCTGGAGGGCGAAGTGCCCTCGCCGCTGAATCCGCCGTCGGGCTGCCGCTTTCGTACTCGATGCTTGCACGCGACTTCCGAATGCGCGGAGTCGGCGCCGCCCGTCGCCGCCGACGTTCCACAGAGCAAGTCGATCCGGGCGGCACTGAGCGGTCCGGCACACGTGGCTGAGTGCTTCCACCCGCGCAACGCGGTGTCGCTCGGTATGCCCGCTGCGGTCGGGTGAGCATCACAGCTCTCGTCGTAATCAGCGTGGCAGTGTTCGCTGCTGCCTGCATGCAGGCATCGATCGGGTTCGGCATGGGGATGCTTGCCGCACCGATCGTCGCCCTGGTCGATCCATCGCTCATCCCGGGCACGCTGATCATGTCCGCGGTGGTGGTGACGCTGCTCGTGGTGGTCCGCGAACGGCAGAGCCTCGACCTCAGGGGCACCGGGTGGGCGCTGGCGGGCCGTGTCCCCGGCACCATCGCGGGGGCATTGCTGCTGCTGTTCCTGCCCGAACGCGGGCTCGCGTTGCTGCTCGCGGCCGTGGTGCTGGCCGGTGTTGTCATGGCGACGATGGGTTGGGCGCCACCGCCGCGGCGACGAAACCTCGCGACAGCGGGCGCTGCGTCGGGCCTGCTCGGCACCGCGACCTCGATCGGTGGTCCGCCGATGGCTTTGGTGTTGCAGGGATCAAGCGGCCCCCGGCTGCGCGGGAACATGAGCGCGTTCTTCTTGGTCGGGTCGTTGATGTCCATCGCGGTGCTGGCCGCCGCCGGTGCCATCGAACGGGAGAACGCCGAGATGTTCCTGATTCTCATCCCGGCGATTGTGCTGGGCTACGCGGCCTCTCGATTCGTCAACACATTGCTCGACCCGGTGCGGCTACGCCGGGTCTCCATCGCCATCTCCTCGGTGGGGGCTGTCCTGCTCATCGGGCAGCAGATCATCTGAAATCACAACAGCGAAAGGCTCCACCATGACGTCATCAGCCACATCGCGAGTATCGCGTGGTGCTCCCGCGGTCACCGAGATGCGGGTGATCCCGATCGCCGGCCGCGACAGCATGCTGCTCAACCTGTCCGGGGCACATGCTCCGTTCTTCACCCGGAACCTGGTGATGATCACCGATGCAGACGGGAACACCGGGGTCGGCGAGGTGCCGGGCGGCGAACCAATTCGTCAGACCCTGTGCGACGCAATCGACCTGGTGGTCGGACGCCACGTGGGCGACCACAACGCAATTCTCGGCGACATGCGGCGCGCCTTCGCCGACCGTGACTCGGGTGGGCGAGGCAATCAGACGTTTGATCTTCGCACCACTGTCCACGCCGTCACCGCTGTCGAATCCGCTTTGCTCGACCTGTTGGGCCAACATCTCGGAGTGCCGGTTGCCGCCCTCCTCGGCGACGGCCAGCAGCGTGAGCGCGTGCAGGCACTGGGATATCTGTTCTTCGTCGGCGACCGCACCAAGACGGGACTCGACTACCTCGACGGTTCCGGTGAGTCCGACGACTGGCTTCGACTACGGCACCAGGAGGCGCTGACCCCCGAGGCTGTCGTCGCCCTCGCCGAGGCCGCGCACGATCGTTATGGCTTCTCCGACTTCAAACTCAAGGGCGGGGTTCTCGCCCCCCAGGAGGAAGCGGCCGCGGTGACCGCGCTCGCCGAACGCTTCCCGGCCGCGCGCATTACGCTTGATCCGAATGGCGGCTGGCTGCTCTCGGAGGCGATCGAGACCTGCCGCGAACTGCGCGACGTGCTCGCCTACGCCGAGGATCCGGTCGGACCCGAGGGCGGCTTCTCCGGGCGTGAAGTGATGAGTGAGTTCAAGAGGGCCACCGGGCTGCCCACCGCCACCAACATGATCGCCACCGACTGGCGGGAGTTGGGGCACACCATCCGATCCGGAGCGGTCGACATCCCATTGGCCGATCCCCACTTCTGGACGATGGCCGGATCGGTGCGGGTGGCGCAGCTCTGCGATGTGTGGGGCCTGACGTGGGGATCGCACTCCAACAACCACTTCGACGTCTCACTGGCCATGTTCACCCACGTTGCCGCTGCCGCACCCGGCGACATCACGGCCATCGACACCCACTGGATCTGGCAGGACGGTCAGCGGATCACCAAGGAGCCGTTCGAGATCATCGACGGTCACCTCACGGTTCCCGACCGGCCCGGACTCGGTGTCGAGCTCGACATGGACCAGGTCGAGCTCGCACACGAGCTGTACCTCCGCGAGGGTCTGGGGTCCCGCGATGATTCGGTCGGGATGCAGTTCCTGGTACCGGGCTGGAGTTTCGACAGCAAGCGTCCAGCGCTGGTGCGGGCATGAGCGATCCATTGGGGCGGATGGTGATCGTCGCCGGCGACCGGAATCTGCTGCCGCATCGTGAGTTGTTCGAGAGCTTGCTGCCTGCCGAGAGTGAGGTCCGGTGGCACCAACGCTTCGACGAGCGGGCGATCATCAGCGATCTCCCGGCAGCCGATGTGTACGTGGGCGGCAGGTTCACCACAGCAATGGCAACCGCCGCCCCGCGACTGCAACTGGTGCACGTGGCAGGGGCGGGCACCGACAATGTCGCATTCGACGCGCTCGGGCCTCGCACCAAAGTCGCCAACACGTTCCATCACGAGGATTCGATCGCCGAATACGTGTTGTCCACGTCCGTCATGCTGCGCCGTGGTTTCCTCGCCCACGATCGGGCACTCCGCCAAGGAGTGTGGGCGACATCGGTGTACGACGATTCCCTTCCCCAGCCCCTCACCATGCGCGACGCGCACATCGGCTTCGTGGGGTTCGGCCACATCGGGTCGAAGAGCTGGAACCTGCTGCGCACGTTGGGGTGCACCGCGTCGGCGGTTACCGGCCGCGGCACCGTCGACGCCGAAGCACACGGCCTGTCATGGGCAGGAGATGCCACCGACCTTAGCCGCTTGATGACCGAGTCCGACGTCGTTGTCGTCTCGGCACCGCTGAACGCTCATACCCGAGGAATGATCGGTCCCGCGGAGTTCGAGGCCCTCGGTTCAGATGGAGTCATGATCAACGTCGGACGGGGGCCACTTGTTCAGCAGCAGGCTCTCTACGATGCCCTCAGCACAAACACCATTCGTGCGGCCGCCATCGACGTCTGGTACTCGTACCCCGGCTCGGATGGTCGCGGTGTGCCGGGCGATCTGCCCTTTGCCGAACTCCCCAATCTGCTGATGACGCCCCATTCGTCCGGCGTCACGCACGACACCTTCGTGGGACGGGTTCGGGACATCGCCGACAACATCCGCAGACTCGCCCGGGGTCTGACTCTGGCTCGTACCGTCCGCTGATCGCGGGCGGTTCACACTGTGGAGTTGTCAATGTTCCATCGCAGTTCCGGCCGTGGGCCGGGTTGCGAGTGGGTCTATCGACCTATCGGCCCAGCAGTTCGGTGTGGGTTTGCAGCTTTGTGCGGTTCGGCCGCATTCACGCAGCGAGGGTGAGCGTCCTACGGTTGTAGGCCGGCAGGGGTTTTCGCAGCGGATCCACGTCAGCGGGCGGTAGCAGCCATGGGTGTCTGTCTGGCCCCATGACAACGTCCCAGCCCGTGTTGTGAACTGCGCGGTGGCAGGTGCGGCACAACAGGCACCCGTTCTCCAGGGTGGTCGGGCCTCCTTCTTGCCAGTGGACGATGTGATGGCAGTCGGACCATTCCGCGGGTGCCCCGCATTTCACACAGCACGCGTCCCGGATGATGATCGCCTTGCGCAGCAGCCCGGTGAACAGGCGGCGTGGTGGGCTCAAATCAATCGGCACCTCTTGGCCGTCCAAGGTCACCGATGTGATGGACGAGTCGCAGGCAAGCGCGGCGGCAGTGGCTTCGGTGATGGGACCCATCCACCGCAACGATGCGCGATCGGGTTCATCGGCCGGAACAGTCACGATCACTTCCGTTCTCGGGGCCGGCGCCGATGTTCGTCCACCACCGCAGTCCAATAGCTGGTGCAGGGCATCGGCTCTGCGCTGCGCCGGGGACCGGCGATCTTCACTTCCGTCGGGCTCAGGGCGCGGCTTGCTCCAGACGTTCAGGGCAGATCGCATCTTCTCCCCCATCACCGCATCGAGATCGAACTCTCCCACGAACCGACCGTCGACAACTGCAAAGTCCACGGTGTTCATCGCCGAATCCTCGGACGCCGGGAGCCCACCCGTGTTCCCAGAGACCTGATTTCCGAGCTTGCGCGCGGCCTTGCCCACCTCGTCGGGTGAGGCGCCGGAGATGGCGTGGCTCAACAATTTCCGTTCGATGTCCACTCGCTCCTCGGCAACCATCTCGGAGCCGGCCCGGGCCGCGACGTGCGCGCGCCCCCTGACCACCGCATCAACATGTTCGGTCGACAGGAATCCATCGCGAAAGTAACCGGCGGTGCGATCCAAACCGGTCAGTCCGGTCCCGATCCGCAACCACCGTGACGCAACCGCTGGAGCCACCCCATTGGCTTGCAACAACTTCGAGGTGGTGGTCCCTGACTTCTTCGCTATCCCCAGCCGTTCGATATGAGCTGCTGCAGCAGACAACTTGCACTCGGTCGCATTGCGAAGGGTGATCAAGTCCTTGATCAGACCCACAACACCCGGTGGGTCATCCGGAACGACCAACCCCATCACATCGTCGACCACATCGAGAATCCGCATCCTCATACCCCTCCCCAGGGACCCCCACAGCAGGTGCGCCGATCGAACTCTGCGCCAGCTGCCCGATTGATGCCTTCATATTACCGCATTCGAACACATGTTCGCAAGACCCGATTTGCAGATTTATGCTGTCGAGCAACAGCTTTCGCCAACTCGGAGAGCGCACACGCCCGTCGGGCGCAGGCTACCACCAGCCTCCGACATCACCCCGTCGCGTCAGGCGGGCTGTCCTCCCACACCTGCGTCCCTCGCCCTGGCCACCGCCTCCGCCCTCGTCCGAGCACGCATCTTGGCCAGGATCTCACTGACCCGGTTGCGAACGGTCTTCTCGGACAGGAACAACCGGCGGGCGATGGCAGCGTTGTCCAAACCCCGGGCCATCAGTTCCAGGACTTCGCGCTCACGGCTCGTCAGCTCCGGAAAGGCCTGGGGTCCAGCACTGTTCGGGGCCATCGCCGAGAAGAACCCGACCACCTGTTCGGCGACGCGGGGTCCGAAGACGGCCTCCCCCCTGGCGACCGCCGCAATCGTGCGGTGCACATCACCGGCCTCGGCTTCCTTGAGCAGATAGCCTCGGGCGCCGGCCCGCAGGGCTGCGAAGACCGAGTCAGGGTCCTCGCTCATCGTCAGGACCACCACTGCGACGTCCGGATACCTGTCCACCACCCGCGCCGTGGCCGCGAGCCCACCGATACCGGGCATCCGCAAGTCCATGAGCACCACCTGCGGCCGTAGTTCTTCGACGGCCCGGAGCGCCGACTCGCCGTCGGCGGCTTCCCCGACGACCTCGACGTCGTCCATCGCCGACAGCACCGCGAGCATACCTGCGCGAAATAGCGCATGGTCGTCAACCACGAGCACCGATGTCATTGACGCACAGCCTCTCTCGGCACAGCGACAGACGCGATGGGCACCACCAACCGCACCACCGTTCCTCCCCCTTGGGCGGCAAGGTGTTCCACGCGGCCACCCACTTCGGCGGCACGCTGCCGCATGCTCATCAATCCCACGCCAGGTGTCGGCCGGCCGGGCATTCCTCGACCGTTGTCGCTGACCCGGAGCTCGAGGTTCTCCTCGTCGCATTCCACATCGATCCTCACCCGTGACGCCGCGCTGTGGTGCACCACGTTGGTGACCGCCTCGGCGGCGATGGTGTAGGTGGCGACCTCCGCGGCCGCAGGCAGTTCACCCATGTCATCGAGCTGCACAACGCCTTCGATGGCACCGAGACCGTCCACGAGTTGACGCAGCGCCTGTGCCAGACCCAGCTGATCCAGAACCGGTGGCCGCAGACCACGAGACACCGCACGTACCTGGACCACGGCTTCGCGGACCCGGTCCCGGATCCCATCGGCCTTGTCCGCGTGGGCATCATCACCCTTCCGGCGGAGCTCGGCGGCCAGTGCATCCATCTGCAGGGCGATCCCCGCAAGACCCGGGCCCACCCCGTCGTGCAGATCATTGCGCAGCCGTCGTCGTTCCTCTTCCCGGGCCGCGACGATACGGGCACGAGAGTGCTCGGTCTCGGCCACCAGCGACGTGGCGTAAGCCATCATCGCTGCGTGTGCCGCGACCTGTTCGAGGAGTCGGCGTTCTTCAGCGCTGAACCCCTCACCGACGCGCCGCGGTGCGACCTCGAGCTGACCGACTCTGCGTCCCAGCGCAATTGCGTCGATGGTGACCACGTGGGCAGGCCGAATCCCTTGCTCGGCCCGCACCACACCGTCGAAGGCCACGTACGGCATACGTAACTCCGTACGCAATGCCGAGATCAAGTCGGTGAGCGCTTCACGCGGCTCCGACGACAGCGTCACCGCCTCGGAGATCCGCGGCGCCAGGGTGCGGCTGCCGCGCAGTTGCGGGAACCACCAGTTGTCGATCACCCGTTGGAGCACTACGCGCACGGCAAACGCTCCCAGAACAAGCACCACCACAACGGCGACTCCGGCTCGGGATCCTGCCAGCTCTGGATCCAGTCGCCACAGCATCAGGCCGCCGCCCGCGGCCACCAGAGCGACCACGAGGACCAGCACGATCGAACGACTCAGGGCGAACTCGGCGTCGACCAGACGAAAACGCAGGGTCGCCGACACGACCGCCACCGGGGGCGCCAGCAGCGCGATGACAAACGCCGTGTTGCCCGGCCCGGTCTCACCGAGCAGGAGCGCCAAGATGAGCGCGCAGGCCATGACGATGCCGCCGACCATGAACCACTGCAACTGCGCCCGCTGCACCCCGACCGCGCGTCGCGTCCGCAACACCAGCGCGACCACCGCGAGCGGCGTCGCCACCGCCAGGCAATAAAACGAACTCACCAACGTCACGTAGTTCAGCGGCTCCAGCACATCGATACCGATGGGATTCTGCACAGCCGCGTCGACATCAGCGCGACCTGGAACCACCATTCGCGCGCCGACGGCCGCCATCGCGGCCGAGAGCGCGGAGATTGCCAGCATCTTCTCGGGCCGCGACCCGAATCCGCCCCCGGGGAACATCAATGTGAGCAGCGGGAGCACAACGAAGTAGACGCCGAAGCCGAACATCGAAACCCAGTCGGCCATCGCTGAACCCGGCAGGGACGAGACTCTCGCATTCCAGACGCTGTACTGGCCGAGGAGCAGGTAGACACTGATCAACCCCGTCGACACCAACAGCCAGCCGCAGCGATTTCGCGGCTGGTGCCACAGCAGCACAACACCCGCCACAGGCCATACCGAACCGAGCACGAGATCACTCGCGAACATCGGCTCGGCAGTCACACGTTCGGTGAGTTCACGGTGGAGCACAAGCGCTCCCACGATGCACGTCACCGCGCCGGCCCCGAGCACCAGCGCGATCCGGCGAAGCGCGGAGTCACCGATCTTGTCGGCGAGACCGTGGGCGGTAGCTCTCACCAGGTCATCGTGGCACGCCGGTTCGCAGAAAACCGCTGCAGACGCGAACTTCCCGGCAACCAGGGACCGGCGTCCCTGTCGGCCGGGACACGTCCCCCCAGACAGTTCTGCCATGCCCATTTCCGACAGTTCCACCGACAGCGCCGACGGAATCGGCCCGCACCCCGAGAAGGAGAACAGCGATGACCACACCAACAACACAGGCTTTGGCCGACACCACGGAGACGGCGACGAGGGGACGCTGGCCGTGGGTGGGCGTGGCTGCCGGAATCGGCGCATTGGCAGCCACTCTGGCCTTCGATCTCCATCCCGAGTGGGACGAGAACACGCCCTACAACGCGGACATTGTCGACGATGTCAGTAGCGGCAAAGCCCACGCATCGATCGTCACCGGCTACCTCACTGTCGCCCTGCTCCTGGTGCTGGCCGCCGCGTGGAAGCGCCACGTCGAACCCCGCACCCCGTCGAGCACCGCAGCGCGCGTCGTCCCACTCGGCTTCACCGCATCGGCGGGTGCCCTCTCCCTGGGTTATGGCTGGAAGGGCGCGATGGGTCTGTACAACGGCGGCTCCGAGGACGAGGCCTTCGACAAGTCGGGACTGTACGTGCTCTACGTTCTCAACGACTTCGGCTCGTTCATCGGATACCTCGGCGTCACGGTCGCTGCGGGCGCCGTCGCCTGGATGGCATTCGGCGAGCGTCTGGTCTCTCGCTGGATCGGGGTGGTCAGCGTGCTGGCGGTACTTCCGGTCGTCGTCACCGTCGGCGCATTCGGGCTGCCCGGGTTCCCGGGTGTGGTGAGCGGGGTCTGGCTGGTCATCGCGTTCGGTGGACTCGCGCTGGGAAAGAGCACCATCAACCGGTGAGTGAGGTCGTTCGGCACGGAAAGGGGTCTGAAAATCACTGTTCCTAGCCGGGCGTAGAGTGACCGGCGCCACACTGGTCCGTGAACCCATGGGTCAGGGTGGCGCCGGATACAGCGCTTGCGGCAGACAGCAGGCGTGAATCCTCCTACCGCCCACAACGCACAGGAGCCACGGTGACCGTCACTCAGGAACGCGACCGAGATCCCCACATCGATCTCATCCGCACCGACCCCGATCTTCCCCCCGTCGCCATCGTCGACCGAAGTCCGATGACCGTCGGCAAACGCATCATGTTCGCGATCATCGCGATCATCGGGGCGTGCGCCTGGGCGATCATCGCCTTCGTCCGCGGCGAGACGGTCAATGCGATCTGGTTTGTCATCGCGGCACTGTGCACATACGTGATCGGCTACCGCTTCTACGCGCGCCTCATCGAGATGAAAGTCGTTCGGCCCCGCGACGATCACGCCACCCCGGCCGAAGTCCTCGACAACGCCCAGGACTACATGCCCACCGACCGCCGGGTGTTGTTCGGGCATCACTTCGCAGCCATCGCCGGCGCTGGGCCACTGGTGGGACCCGTCCTCGCCGCGCAGATGGGCTACCTGCCCGGAACGATCTGGATCATCATCGGCGCAGTGTTCGCCGGCTGCGTCCAGGACTACCTGGTGCTGTCGATCTCCACGCGGCGCCGCGGCCGCAGCCTCGGCCAGATGGCCCGCGACGAACTCGGTGACGTCGGTGGCTTCGCGGCGATGATCGCGGTGTTCGTCATCATGATCATCCTGATCGCGGTCCTGGCACTCGTTGTGGTCAACGCGCTCGCCGAGAGCCCGTGGGGTGTGTTCTCGATCGCGATGACCATCCCCATCGCCTTGTTCATGGGTATGTACCTGCGGTTCCTGCGTCCCGGCCGGGTGTCAGAGGTGTCCCTGATCGGCTTCGTGCTGCTGATGTTCGCGATCATCTCCGGCCGATGGGTCGGCGAGTCGAGCTGGGGCGCAGACATGTTCAGCCTCTCGCCGGTATTCCTGAGCTGGGCCATCGTCATCTACGGGTTCGCCGCAGCGGTGCTACCGGTGTGGCTGCTGCTCGCGCCGCGCGACTACTTGTCCACCTTCATGAAGATCGGCACCATCGTGCTGCTCGCGGCCGGCATCGTGATCGCACGACCGGTGATGCAGGCCCCGGCGGTCAGCGAGTTCGCACACAACGGCCAGGGTCCGGCCTTCGCCGGTTCGCTGTTCCCCTTCCTGTTCATCACCATCGCCTGCGGCGCACTGTCGGGCTTCCACTCGTTGATCGCCTCGGGTACCACGCCAAAGTTGTTGGAGAAGGAGAGCCAGGCGCGCATCATCGGTTACGGCGGCATGCTGACCGAATCCTTCGTCGCCATCATGGCCCTGATCACCGCCTGCATCCTGAACCAGCATCTGTACTTCGCGATGAACGCGCCGAAGGCGTTGACCGACGGGACTCCGCAGGGTGCAGCCGATTACGTGAACGGCCTCAATCTTCCCGGGGATCCTGCCACGGCCGCACAATTCGAGCAGGACGCCAAGGCTGTGGGTGAGAGTTCGGTGATCTCCAGAACAGGCGGCGCACCCACGTTGGCGATGGGTATGGCCGACACGATGCAGCGCGCATTCGGCGGGGAGTCGTTGCGTTCCTTCTGGTACCACTTCGCGATCATGTTCGAGGCCCTGTTCATTCTCACCACGGTCGACGCCGGAACCCGTGTGGCCCGGTTCATGCTCTCGGATGGGCTGAGCAATGTGAAGGGCGGCAAGCGATTCAAGGATCCGTCGTGGCGACCGGGCGCGTGGCTGTGCACCTTTATCGTTGTCGCGGCGTGGGGCTCGATCTTGTTGATGGGTGTCACCGACCCGCTCGGCGGCATCAACACCCTGTTCCCACTGTTCGGTATCGCCAATCAGTTGCTCGCGGCCATCGCACTGACGATTGTGCTGGTGATCGTCCTCAAGCGCGGGCTGTTCAAGTGGGCCTGGATTCCAGGCATCCCACTGGCGTGGGACCTGATCGTCACGATGAGCGCCTCATGGCAGAAGATCTTCTCGAGCAATCCCGCCATCGGGTACTGGCAGCAGCACAGCGATTTCCAGAACGCGAAGGACCGCGGGGAGACCGCCTTCAAGACCGCCAAGAACGTCGGCGAGATGGATGCCGTCATCCGGAACACCTTCATCCAGGGCACGTTGTCCATCGTGTTCGCGGTACTGGTCCTGATCGTCGTCATCGCGGCAGCGTTTGTGTGCGTCAAGGCGATTCGGGCAGGAGGACTGCCCACCACGGAAGACACGCCAGTGGAGTCGAAGAGGTTTGCCCCCCGCGGCCTGATTGCCACATCCACCGAGAAGCAGATCGAGCGGGAATGGGCCGAGTTCGAGAAAACCGACAGGGTCTCGACGGCGTCTGCGACGGGCAATCCGGACGGGCACGGTACGAGCAAGGGAGCGAGGCCGGCCCCGTGATGGACGTACTCCGCCGCGGCACCGATGCGGTGCGCTGGTACGTGGGAGCGATGATGGGTGACAGCGACTATCAGCGCTACCTCGCCCATCACCGGGCACACCACCCGGCCGATGCCCCGATGACCGAGCGCGATTACTGGCGTACCCGGTACCGCGATCAGGACCGGAATCCGCAGGGCCGCTGCTGCTGATCCGTCAGTCCGGCCGGGTGGCGAAGAAGCGGGCGAGTTGTTCGGTCCAATATCGGTCGTGTCGCTGTTCGACCGCTCTGCGGGTCACCTGCCGGATCACAACGATTCCGCCTACGCCCACCAGCATCGCCAGTAGCACCGCGGGTCCCACTCGTGGGATCGGTCCCCCGAAGGCAGCACCGGCCGGTGCCCAGTCGCCGTTCTCGTCGACGGGGATGTCGCGGTTACGGCCCGCGGGGGTACCCGCCGGTACTGCGATCACACCGTCACGTCGTTGCGACTCCCACTCCCAGTGCGCCCGGACCGCCACGGCCGGGGTACCGATCGTCTGGGCGGTGGCGGGCATGGCCGCCTCATCGGTCACCGCTCGTACCGCCGCCACCGGCTCGGCGATGGGTGACCGTTCAGCCATGTCCCACACCAGGACTCCTGTGAGCACCGACATCATGCAGGCGATCACCACGCACAGCGCCGACACTCGTCGTAGCCTTCGTTCGAACCGATCGACGGGGCGGCTCAGCAGATCCGGGGGCACCTACTCGATTGTCGGGATATCGCGTGTAGGCGCAACCCGGGATCGATCAACGCCAGGCGCCACGCGTGTACTGCGGCGGGTATGGGGCCTCTCGCCAGGTCAGACCCAGTTCGTGCGCCGCGCGCAGTGGCCACGCCGGCTCACGGAGACCAGCTCGGGCCAGCAGTACAGCGTGTGCAGACTCTGCCTCGAGGATCTTCTCCGCCTGCCCCGGCTCGGTGATCAGGCCGACCGCCGCAGTGGGAACACCCGACTGCTCGAGAATGGCCTTGGCGAAGTCGACCTGGTAGCCGGGACCCACCGGGATGTCTGCCAGGACATTCCCGCCACTGGAGACGTCGATCAGGTCGACTCCCAGCGGTTCGACGAGTGCGGCCAGCCGAGCGCTGTCGTCCACCGTCCACCCACCCTCTGTCCAGTCGGTCGCCGAGAGACGCACGAACAGGGGCTTCCCGTCAGGCCACACACGGCGAACGGCTTCGACGACCTCGAGCAAGATCCGGGTGCGGCCTTCGAAATCGCCGCCGTACTCGTCCTCGCGGATGTTCGACAACGGCGAGAAGAACTCGTGGAGCAGGTACCCGTGAGCAGCATGGATCTCGACGACGTCGAAGCCGGCCTCATGTGCCCGGGACGCCGCGGCGGCAAACGCATCGACAACGCCTGCGATGCCATCGCGGGTCAGGGCCGACGGCGTGGCGCAGCCCTCGAATGCAACAGCAGACGGGGCGCTGGTCACCCAGCCTCCGTCTGCCTCGGCGATGCTGCCCTCGGCGTCGGCCATCGGGGCGTACGTCGAAGCCTTGCGTCCTGCGTGCGCCAGTTGGACGCCGATCGCCGAACCCTGCTCGTGTACGAAGTCCACGATTCGACGCCACCCTGCGGCCTGGTCGTCGTTCCAGATGCCGGCGTCCTGGGGGCTGATCCGCCCGTCGGGCGTGACTGCGGCGGCTTCGGTGAGAATCAGGCCGAACCCGCCGGTGGCCCGGGCGCCGAGATGGACCAGGTGCCAGTCCGTGGGCACGCCGTCTTCGGCAAAGCAGCTGTACTGGCACATCGGTGCAAGCCAGGCGCGGTTCGCGACGGTCAGATCGCGCAGGGTCATGGGCGTGAAGAGTGCTGGTGTGGTCACGCCACACATCAACCGCCGAGGCCAGGTGCCGATTCCACGACCCACCCGACCGTGAGATAGGTCTCGCCTGGATCATCAGCAAAATCTCACACGTTGCTGCAGGTTGAACACAGGTCCACGGTCTAATCTCGACACAGATGAGTATCCAGATGAAAGCACTGTCGACGATGCTGAGGCTGAACGGGTTGTCCCTCACCAGCACCGCGGAGCGCGCACGCCGACAGATCTACCGGCCGAAGAAGGTCGTGTCGCCCCCGGAACCGATGTACACCTCGCACATCGTCAAACGCCGTTCGATCGGCGGTTTCCGTAGTTACAGCGTCACCCCGCGTCGCGTCCGCCCCCAGACCACAGTGCTGTATTTCTACGGCGGCGCGTATGTCAGCGAGATCAGTGCCCAGCATTGGGCTTTCATCGCGCAGCTGGCCGACGCCGGCATGCGGGTCGAGGTGCCGATGTACGGGCTTGCTCCCCGCTACGACCATCGGGACGCCCTTCCGTTCATCACTGCGGTGTATCAGCGACTGGTGACCGAACACCCCGGGTCGCCCATCGCACTGGTCGGCGATTCCGCCGGCGGCGGCCTGGCGCTGCTGATGGCACAGACCGCGCGTGACCGGAACTTGCGCCCGCCCCAACGCCTCGTTCTCATCTCCCCCTGGCTCGACCTGTCCCTCAGCAATCCCGACATCGCGCGCGTCGAGCGTCACGACCCATGGCTCAATCGGTCCACCTTGGACATGGCCGCACGGGTGTGGGCTCCGGACAAACCTCTGACGCACCCGGAGGTCAGCCCGATGTACGGCGACCTCGGTGGGCTCGCCCCGACGACGGTGCACATCGGCACCCACGACATGTTGTACCCGGATGCCCTGCGATTCCACGAGCAAGCGAGCGCGGCAGGTTCGGAAGTAGAGCTCAACACCTGCCCCTCCGGCCTGCACATCTACCCGCTGACACCGACCCCAGAGGGCCGCGCTGCCACCCGGTTGATCATCGAGACCCTGCAGTTCGTCTGACTTTGCCGCGCTGGACGCCATAACCGGCCGAACACGGTTTCGTCACAGCAAGGTGTCGCAGCGTGGCTGAAGTCTCGACCTCAACTTGAGCTGGATATGTTTGCCGCGACCTGAATGGTGAGTTGTGGCGAGGAGCGACATGCACGCGTGGGGGGCTCCGGCCGCTGAACCGATGGATTCGAGCACGAGACCGACAGTCGGGCGCCGTTGGGCAAGCGCCTGCCGTCTCGCTGTTCCCGCGCTCCTGGCTGTGCTCGTTGTGATACTCGCACCGGCGCCGTCCGCGATGGCCCAGTCGATCGTGCAGCCGGTGGCGGCCGACCCGACCGTGATCCGCGCGCAAGACGGCCGGTATTACATGTACGCCACCGCCGACGACTGGGGCGACGGCCAGGGCGAGCACAACATGACCGTCTTCACCTCGTTCGACCTGGTGGACTGGAAGTACGTGGGCGATGTGTTCGACGAGGCGCCAGGCTGGCACCCACCCGGCAGACTCGCCTGGGCCCCAGACATCTCGGAGTCGAACGGCACCTATTCGCTGTACTACGCGCTCTACGACGAGAAGAATCCTTGCATCGGCCTGGCAACCGCGCCGGGCCCGACGGGACCCTGGACAGATCTGGGCCATCCGGTGTTCTGTGCGCAGGACGTCGGCGTCGAAGGCACCATCGATCCGTTCCTCTGGGACGACGGAAAGACGAAGACCATGTTCGTCGGCAACTTCCACGGCGTGTATGCGATACCGCTCAACCCGGAGGGGAATGCGGCGGCAGGAGCCCCGGTCCGGGTGGCCGACGACCGGTTCGAAGGTCCCGAGATCATCTTCCGCGACGGCTACTACTACCTGTTCGTCTCGGCGGGCAACTGCTGCAACGGCGCCGATACCGCATACCGAGTTCTTGCCGGCCGTTCGCAGTCGCTCACCGGACCATACCTCGACCGCAAGGGCGACGACCTGAACGCCGGCGGCGGCGCGCTCATCCTCGCCGGCAGTCAGGCATGGGCCGGACCCGGGCACAACACCGTTGTCACCGACGACGCCGGAGCGGATTGGATTGTGTATCACGCCGTTCCACGCGATGACCTCGAGTTGCCCAGTGGCGCCCAGCGACGTGAAGGGATGATTGACCGCATCGTGTGGGCCAACGGCTGGCCGGAGGTCGGCGACGGCTCGCCTGCATCGACGGGGCCGGCATCTCCGCAGACCAAGCTGCCGGTGCAGGTCAGCCTCTCCCCCGAGACACCGACCGAACTACCCGAGGGCGGTGGTCCCCTGAACGCAAAGCTGATGGTCTCCGCACCCGCCGACGCACCCTACGTCGGGCAGGTGTGGGTGGACGTGGTGCAACCAGGCAGCGCAACCGGCACAAGCGTTCTCGCACCGATTCCGGTGGACCTCAAACCCGGGCAGACGATGGAACAGACGGTCACATACACGGTTCCACCGGAGGCCCCCGCGGGGATCTATGGCATCTTCGCCTATGCGGGCGCGACCGTCGATGCGCCCGTGGAGTTCGGGACAGTCACGGCCACAAAGGTCGGGAACTCGGTCGGCAGTGGGCTCGCCGGGCTGTCGACGTCACTCGACAACGCTTAGGCCAACCGCCAGGGGCTCACGCAGGCGCGGGCAGGGTCATCCCGCGAGTGGCCATCACCTCTCGCAGGCGAGTGGGATAGTCGGTGATGATGCCGTCTGCACCCGCTTCGATCTGTGCGTCCATCACGGCGGGATCGTTGATGGTCCAAGGGATCACGGCCAGCCCGGATTCATGCGCTCGGGACACGAAGTCCTCATCGGCCACCAGCGTGTAGCCCGCGGGCGGTACCTGTCCGTCGGGGTACGGGTTCACATAACCGGGCGACAACACCGTCACACCGTCGATCGATGAAGCCCCTTTGATCACATCGCCGCCCACCGCGTCGAAGTCGACCGGGCCGAGCCACTGGGAATTCTTCTTCCATGTGGTCTCATCCCAGAGCGCCACCAACGGAATGCCCGGCTCGGCGTCGTGCACCAGCGGCAGTGTGCGCCAGTCGAAGCTCTGAATGCTGACCCGGCCAACCATTCCCGCCTCTTTCACGGCCGCCAAGGTGACGTCGACGAACTCCTCCGGTGTCGCCGAGTCTGTCCGCTTCTCCGCCTCGATCTTGGTCTCGATGTTGAACCGGACCGCGTCGGCGCCCCGTGTCTCGACGAGTGTGAACAGTTCTGGCAGAACCGCTATCTTGTTCCCGGCCACCGGCTGCGCTTCGGGGTAGCCGGCGAGCACCTTGTCGCAGTTGAGGGTTCGGATCTGCGCGAGGGTCAGATCGTGGACGAGGTCGCCGACGTACGGGAACTGCGGGTCACCCGGTGTCGCCGCTGCGGTGTCCGCGCATTTGGTCTCGTCTATTTTCGGATCGTGCCAGATGAGCGGCTGGTTGTCCTTGGTCAGCACGATGTCCAACTCGAGGGTGCTGACCCCGAGCGACAGGGCCTGGTCGAAAGCATGCAGCGATTCCTCGGTGTACTCGCCGCGTCCACCGCGATGTGCCTGCAAGTCAAAGGATTTCGGCGACTCCGCTCCGGATGCCGATGGCAAGGGTGTCGCGCTCTCGGTCGAACCGGTCGAGTCGCTGCCACACGCGACCAGTCCCACCGTAGCGATCATCGCGGCCATCGTTGTCGCCAAGAGATTCTTTCGCACACCCATCCCATCGCCCTGTCGTCTGGTACCGCGAAAACCTAACGCACGGGCGGCTCCCGGGCAGGACGAGCAGATCCGAGTTCATCTCCTGTTGGCGTCGAGTCCTACGCCTGGTCACACGATCGCTGACCGCAACGTTGCGGTCACGTCGTCCGCAGCGGCTGGCCGGCCGAGGTGGTAACCCTGCGCATAATCCGCACCGCACGCCCGCAGGGCCTCGAGCTGCTCGGCGGTCTCCACACCTTCGCCCACAACGGTGACGTCGAAAGCTCGTGCCAGGCCCACGATCGCGGACACGATCGCCTCCGGTCGGGCACCCGGAAGGTCTGCGATGAACGACTTGTCGATCTTGAAGCACTCGAACACCGGATAGCGATCCAGGTAGTAGATCGAGCTGTGTCCCCTGCCGAGGTCGTCGAGCAACAGGGACACCCCCATGTTGTGTAGCTCGGTGAGTGTGCCTGCCACCCTTGCGGTGTCGGACACCCATACCGTCTCGGTGATCTCGAGTCCGAGCGCGGCAGCTTCGAGGCCGGTCGCGGCCAGTACCCGTGAGACCACCTGTGGAAAAGCCGGGTCGCGCAACTGCAGCGCACTCACGTTGACCCGGATCGACACGGTGGTGAACTCTCGCCACCTGGCCGCCTGCGCACACGCCTCGGCCAATGCCCATGTTCCGAGATCTGTTGCCAATCCTGTTGTTTCGGCAACAGCCACGAACTCCACCGGACTGACCGGGCCATGGACCGGATGGTTCCATCTCGCGAGCGCCTCGACTGCGACGATCCGTCCCGACGCGATCTCCACCAGTGGCTGATAGTGCAAGGTGAGGTCGCCGCGTTCGAGCGCCGACCGCAAATCGATGGACAACGACCGGATCCGCTCGGCGTCGTACACGTCGTCATCGTCGTAGACCGCATGGCCGCCGGCGCCCATGTCCTTCGCCCGGTACATCGCGAGATCGGCCCGATGAATCAGTTCCCTCCGGGACGAGCCCGGTTCGCTGACGGCGACACCGATGCTGGCACTGAACGGCGTCGGCGCACTGCCGTGCGCGTAGGGAGCGCCCAGCAGCTCGGTGATGGAGTGGGCGATCTGCTGTGCCTCGGCGATGCCGCGCACCTGTTCGCAGAGGATCAGGAACTCGTCGCCGCCGAGACGGGCCACCACATCCTGTTCTCGCACAGCGGTTCTGAGTCGCTGGGCGAACCGAACGAGGGCGAGATCACCCGCTTCGTGGCCGAGGCTGTCGTTGATGAGTTTGAAGTCGTCGACGTCCAGGAGCAACACCGCGACGTGGGTATCGGTGGCGTCTGCCCGTTCGAGGGCTGCGTCGATGCACGCGTAGGCCAGAGCGCGATTGGGGAGGCCGGTGAGAGAGTCATGCATGCTGCGCTGGCGCACTTGGCGGTCGAGCTCGATGCGCCGGATAGCGGCGGAGAGCACGTCTGCCACGGTCTGGAGGAACGTGATGTCGCGATCGGAATAGTCGCGCGCGTCAGCACTGTGGACAGAGAGTGCTCCCCACGGCGCGGTCGCCCCGGCTATGGGTATGCCGACACCACTACGCAGGCCGTAGCTCTTCATGACCTCGGTGGGAAAACGGGTTTCTGCCAGGCGGTCCGGGCACACCACCACATCGCCAGTGCTCAAGGTGTAGCCCATGAGCGAGTGATTGCCCGCGGGCACGGTGAAGCCGTCTCCCCGCGGGCCGGTGACCGCCTCGAGGCTCAGACGTGTGCTGTCCGACTCGTCCACTCGGGTGACCATGGCGGTTTCCACCCCGACCAGCGTCACCGCTGCCGCGGTCGCAGCGGTCAGCAGTTGAGGGAGTTCGGCCTCCAGCGCGAGCCGGCTCAGCTCGGCGACAGCTTTCTGTTCGGCGCCGAACTGAGCTGCAGCGTCGGCGACCTCGCGCAGCCGGCGATCACGTTCATCTCCCCGGCGGCGATCACGAACGATGGTTGCGATCACCGATGGCTGGCCGTCGGACCGCTCCACCACAAACGTCGTGAGTGTCACCGCGATGCGGGCACCGGTCTGAAAATGCTGCAACTCACTGCGACCACGCCAGTACCCCCGCGACCTCAGGTTCTCCTCGACCTCATCCGAGATCGACAAACCCGCCGGAGTGAAGAAGTCTTCCGTGAACAGCTCACGATCCGGCGACTCGTCCAACCCGACCAGTCTCCGACCGTCCGGGTTGACGTACAGGACCCGCCCGGAGAACTCGGACACCACGATCAGGTCGGGAGACAACTCGAGGATCGCACGCAGTATCTGCGGGTCGTCCACGAATCCGGCCATGCGCCGCCCATCCCTCTCCGACGCGCATGTGACCCCTGCGGGCAATGATTCCGGGGGCAGGACCGAGCGCGAGCACACTGTGTGCAGCTGATCAGATCATCGCACATGCACAACTCGTTGTTACGGCGCGCGAACCGGCCTCAGCACGCCGTTTCAGGCCCCGACGTACGCCGCGAGGTGTTCGCCGGTGAGGGTGGATCCAGCCGCGACGAGATCGGCGGGTGTGCCCTCGAAGACGACCCGGCCACCATCGTGACCGGCCCCCGGCCCCAGATCGATGATCCAGTCCGCGTGGGCCATCACGGCCTGGTGATGCTCGATGACGATGACCGACTTCCCCGACTCGACCAGCCGGTCGAGCAGGCCGAGGAGATTCTCCACGTCGGCGAGGTGAAGGCCGGTAGTTGGTTCGTCGAGCACGTAGATCCCGCCCTTGCCGGCCATCTGGGTGGCCAGCTTGATCCGCTGCCGTTCACCGCCGGACAACGTGGTCAGCGGTTGTCCGAGCTTGATGTAGCCCAGCCCCACGTCGGACAATCTGTCGAGAATCTTGTGCGCTGCAGGCAATTTCGCATCACCATCGCCGAAGAACGCCTCCGCCTCGGCCACCGACATGCCCAGCACTTCGCTGATGTCGCGCCCGCCGAAGGTGTATTCGAGCACCGCGGCCTGGAACCGTTTGCCGTCGCACTCCTCGCAGGTACTGGCCACCCCGGCCATCATCGCCAGGTCGGAGTAGATGACACCCGCGCCGTTACAGGTGGGGCAGGCGCCCTCGGAGTTGGCACTGAAGAGCGCCGGCTTGACACCGTTCTCCTTCGCGAAGGCCTTGCGGATGGGATCGAGCAGTCCGGTGTAGGTGGCCGGGTTACTTCGCCGCGACCCCTTGATCGGGGCCTGATCCACCGAGATCACCTCGTCGAGACCGGTCACCGAGCCCTGGATCAGCGAACTCTTGCCCGATCCGGCGACCCCGGTGAGGACTACGAGCACGCCGAGGGGAATGTCGACGTCGACCTTCTGCAGGTTGTGGGCATCGGCCCCGCGCACCTCCAGAGCGCCCGACGGTTCACGCACCGAGGGTTTCAGCTGCGCCCGGTCGTCGAGGTGATGCCCGGTCAGGGTGTCGCTGGCACGCAATCCCTCCACGGTGCCCTCGAACATCACCTGACCACCTTCGGTTCCGGCGCGCGGACCGAGATCCACCACGTGATCGGCGATCGCGATGGTCTCCGGCTTGTGCTCCACCACCAACACGGTGTTGCCCTTGTCGCGCAACCGCAGCAGCAGACCGTTCATGCGCTCGATGTCGTGCGGGTGCAGCCCGATCGTCGGTTCGTCGAAGACGTAGGTCACATCGGTCAGCGATGATCCGAGATGCCGGATCATCTTGGTGCGCTGCGCTTCTCCTCCGGACAGGGTGCCTGAGGGGCGGTCCAGTGAGAGGTAGCCCAGCCCGATCTCGACGAACGAGTCGAGGGTCTGCTGCAGGTTGGACAACAAACCGGCCACCGACGGCTCGTCCAGTCCACGGACCCACTCGGCGAGATCGCTGATCTGCATCGCACAGGCATCGGCGATGCTGATCTTGTTGATCTTCGACGAGCGGGCCGCTTCACTCAGCCGCGTGCCATCGCATTCCGGACACGTGGCGAAGGCGACCGCCCGTTCGACAAACGTCCGGATGTGCGGCTGGAGCGCATCGATGTCCTTGGACAGGAACGACTTCTGCATCTGCGGGATCAGCCCCTGGTAGGTGAGGTTGATGCCGTCGATCTTGATCTTGGTCGGTTCCCGGTAGAGCAGATCATTCAACTGCTTCTTGGTGAACTTGCTGATCGGCTTGTCCGGGTCGAAGTAGCCGCAGCCCCGAAAGATTCGGCCATACCACCCTTCCATGCTGTACCCGGGAATGGTGATGGCGCCGTCGTTGAGTGACTTGTCGGCGTCGTACAGCGCGGTGAGGTCGATGTCGGACACCGACCCCCGCCCCTCACAGCGCGGGCACATGCCACCGGTGATGCTGAAGGTCCGCTTCTCCTTTGTCTCCCGTCCCCCACGCTCGATCGTCACCGCACCGGCGCCGGAGATCGACGCGACATTGAACGAGAATGCCTGTGGGGAACCGATATGCGGTTTGCCGAGGCGGCTGAACAGGATTCGGAGCATCGCGTTGGCGTCGGTCGCCGTACCGACGGTGGACCGCGGGTCCGATCCCATTCGCTGCTGGTCGACGATGATGGCGGTGGTGAGACCGTCCATGACGTCGACTTCCGGACGCGCCAAGGTGGGCATGAACCCCTGCAGGAAAGCGCTGTACGTCTCGTTGATCATGCGCTGCGATTCGGCAGCGATGGTGCTGAACACCAGCGAACTCTTGCCCGAACCGGAGACACCGGTGAACACCGTGAGCCTGCGCTTCGGGATCTCCACGCTGATGTCTTTGAGATTGTTCACCCGAGCACCCTGCACGCGGATCAGGTCGTGGGTGTCGGCGATGTGCGGTTCCTGCGGTTGCGGTTTCTTGGTGGTGGCCATGCTGCTCCGGTCTCCATCTGTTGGCGCGACGTCGCGGCAGAGCGCCGACTCGGTCTAGTTTCGTACAGCGTACTGGGTTTCTCTGACCCTGGGTGCCGGTTGAGGATCAGCGCGGGGTGAGCCGGACAACCGGGTACTGCCTGTCGGACTTCTGCTGATACTTCGCGTAGCGGGGCTGTGCCTCGACGATTCGTTGCCACGCCTGTTCGCGCTCAGGACCTTCGAGTCGTCGCGGCGTCACCGCGACGACGTCCTGACCGGGCAATTCCATCGACGCCCGGTCTGGAGCGGCCATCAGATTGGCGTACCAATCAGGATTCTGGCCCCCGCCGCCCGACGCGATGATGAGCCGGGCACCGTCGCCATCGTCGAACCAGGTCACCGGCAATTGCCGCGGCTCCCCCGTACGCCGGCCGACGGTGTGCAGGACAAGAAGGTCCATACCCATGAAGGTCGCCTTGCCCCGTCGTATGCGCGTGATCGTCCGACTGTTCGTGCGCTGCTGCATCCACCGCGACAACCGCCCCGGCGACTTACCGCGATTTTTGCGGCTGTCCGCGTGCTTGCTGTCCGTCATCACGCGACTTCCTGGATACGGATCATGTTGCCTGCCGGGTCCCGGATCGCGCAGTCCCGGATGCCGTACGGCTGTTGCGTCGGCTCCTGCACCACCTCGGTGCCGTTTGCCTGCACACGCTCGAACGTGTCGTCCAGGTCTTTGGTGGCGAGCAGCAGGCTCGCGTACGTGCCCTTGGCCATCATCTCGGTGATCGTGCGCCGCTCATCGTCGGTGATGCCCGGGTCGGCACCCGGCGGGGTCAGCACGATGTTGACGTCGGGCTGACCCTTCGGTCCGACCGTGATCCAGTACATGTCGTTGTAGCCGACCTCATTGCGAACCTCGAAGCCGAGGGTGTCCCGATAGAAGGCCTTGGAAGCCTCGGGGTCGGTGTGCGGAAGGAAACTCGAATGAATGTTGATGTCCATGGCGCTCACGCTAGTTGGGCAGCGACGCCTTTGGCTTCTCGATTCCTGATCGGTCTGGCCACCTTTTTCGTGACGCAGGACGGCATCCCTGCGGTCTCACCGGCGGCCTCACTCCGGTAGGTGCTCGGCGACATCCCGACCAACTCGGTGAAGCGGGTGCTGAACGTTCCCAGCGATGAACAACCCACGGCGAAACACACTTCGGTGACGTTCAGATCGCCCCGCTGGAGCAACGCCTTCGCACGCTCGATTCGCCGGGTCATCAGATAGGAGTACGGCGACTCGCCGTAGGCGAGCTTGAACTGGCGACTGAGATGACCTGCCGACATGTTCACTCCTCGGGCAAGGGCTTCGACGTTCAGTGGTTCTGCGTACTCGCGGTCGATCCGATCGCGGACACGTCGCAGCAGAGCAAGGTCTCGAAGGTTCTGCGCGGCGGCGGAGTCGCTGGTCACAAGCGTGATGTTGCCATGTCTGCTCCACCTTGCCCAGCGTTCTCGGCCTTGTTCCCTGCATCGCGGGCGTCCGGCCGCAGATCCAGCCGACGCAGGAGCTGCGCGTTGAGTGCAACCACGACCGTCGACACCGACATGAGGATGGCGCCCACAGACATCGGCAGCACGAACCCGATCGGGGCCAGCAGTCCAGCAGCCAGCGGCACGGAGATCAGGTTGTAACCGGCTGCCCACCAAAGGTTTTGCTTCATCTTTCGGTAGCCCGCCTTGGACAACTCGATCACCGACACGACCGAACGCGGATCGTCCCCGGCCAGGATGACCCCTGCCGATGCGATCGCGACGTCGGTCCCGGCGCCGATGGCGATGCCCACATCGGCCTGGGCCAGCGCGGGCGCGTCGTTCACCCCGTCACCAACCATGGCGACCGTGCGACCGGCGTCCTGCAGTTCTTTGACCTTCGACGCCTTGTCCTCCGGCCGAACTCCGGCGAACACGCGGTCAATGTCCAGCTCCGTCGCGACCGACCGGGCCACGGCTTCGGCGTCACCGGTGATCATGACAACCTCGATGCCCTGTCGATGTAGTGCCGCAACGGCTTCCCGCGACTCAGGCCTGATGTCGTCGGCCAACTTCAGTGCTCCGACCACCTCGTCGTCGACGAGCACGTGCAGGATGATGGCTCCGTCGGCACGCCATTTCTCGGCGACCTCGACCTCGGCGCGCTGGTACCGCTCCAACATGCGCGGGCCCCCGACCCGGACATGCTGACCTTCCACCGACGCCGAAACCCCTTCAGCCGGCGACGCCCGGATCTGTTCGGCCGAGGGAACCTGCAGCTGACGCGCCTTGGCGGCCTCGACGATCGCCTTGCCCAACGGATGCTCGCTGTCGGACTCCACCGCCGCGGCCACGGCAAGCACACGGTCTTCAGTCGCTGTGCCGAGTGCATGGACCGCGACAACCGTCGGCTCCCCTTGCGTCAACGTGCCGGTCTTGTCGAACAGCACCGCGTCGACCGATCGCATGCGTTCAAGAGCGAGGCGGTCTTTGACCAGCACACCTGCACGAGCAGCGCGTTCGGTGGCGATCGCAACCACGAGAGGGATCGCCAGCCCCAGAGCATGGGGGCACGCGATCACCAGCACGGTGATGGTGCGCACCACCGCGTCGTCAGTGGATCCGAGAACCGACCAGACGATTGCGGTGAGGGCTGCGGCGCCGAGCGCGTACCAGAAGAGCCACGCAGCCGCGCGGTCCGCGAGGCGTTGCGCCCGCGACGACGAGTTCTGCGCCTCGGACACCAGGCGCTGGATCCCTGCCAGCGCGGTGTCGTCACCGATGGCCGTGACGCGAACGCGCAGAGCAGAATCGGTGGCGACGGTTCCGGCAACCACAGCGTCCCCTACCGTCCGGCCGACGGTGCGCGATTCGCCCGTCACCATCGACTCATCGACCTCGGCGGTCCCGTCGATGATCGTTCCATCGGCCGGCACACTCGCTCCCGGACGTACGAGAACCACGTCGCCCAGACGGAGTGCCGCGGGAGCTACGAGCACCGTGGTGCCACCGTCGATCTTCTCTGCCTCGTCGGGCAACAGTGCGGCCAGCGAGTCGAGTGCCGACGTGGTCTGTGCCAGCGACCGCATCTCGATCCAGTGCCCGAGCAGCATGATGACTATCAGTAGCGCCAGCTCCCACCAGAAATCCAGATCATGGTGCAGCACATCGAGGCTCGCGCCCCACGAGGCGACGAACGCGACCGTGATGGCAAGAGCGATGAGCAGCATCATTCCGGGGGCCCGCAACCGGATCTCGCCGACCGCGCCGCTGAGGAACGGGCGGCCGCCCCACACGAACATGACTGTGCCGAGCACCGGCGAGATCCACGAGACGAACCCGTGGTCGGGTAGTTCGTAGCCGATGAGCATCGCGAACATGCCCGAGAACCCGACGACCGGGACTGCGAGCGCGAGCATGATCCAGAACAATCGGCGGAACTGTCCGACGTGATCGCCGTGGCCGGAATGCCCCGCGTGCCCGGCATGACCACCCTGATGGTCCATTCCCTCATGAGCTGCGTGATGTTCGGCGTGAGCCGAGTGGTTGTGCATCGTGTCCATGTCCCGAATATATACCCCCCAGGGGTATGTGTCGAGGAGTTGTTTCAACAACAAAGGCGCTCCCGCCGAAGCCGGAGCGCCTTTGCTTGATCTTTTGATTCCTGTGAACGGTCAGGACTGCAGGAGCGACCTCATGGTGTCGATCTCCTGCTGCTGAGTCGCCGCAATCGTCGTTGCGAGTTGCTTGGCGGCTTGGTTTTCACCGTCGGCGATCTGGGCGTTTGCCATCTCGATGGCGCCGATGTGATGTTCGATCATCATGGCCAGCCACGCCTGGTCGAACTCTGTGCCACTCTTGGCCGCCAGATCGGTCATCTCCTGTTCCGACATCATCCCGCTCATGGCGTCGTCGCCGTGATGCATGTCGCCTTGGCCTTCACCTTCTGCGCTGGGATCAGGCTGGCCCCACTGCTTCAACCACTGGGCGAGTTGCTCCATCTCCGGACCCTGAGCCGACTCGATGGCATCAGCGAGTTGGACGACTTCGGGAGTGGTGGTCCGGCCCTCGATCAGTTGGGCCATCTCCACGGCTTGCGCATGGTGGGGGTACATCATCTGCGCAAACATCACATCGGCGTCGTTGAACGCGGCGGCCTGTTCCGTATTCGAGGCTGTCGGAGCGGCAGATGTGGCAGATGTGGCAGATGACGGGTGGGACATCGAGTCCATGTCGTGGTCACCATTGTCAGAACTGCACCCCGCAAAAAGCAGGGTTGCCGACGCCGCGATGCCGATGAGCGCGAAACCGGTTCGGCGAGAACGTGTTTTGTACATGATTGTTCCTTCGAATGTTCATAGGGATCGGCGTGCGAAATACACACGCCTTGACGAGGACTCACCCGCGGGAAACGGGCGGGGGTCCATCAGATCCTCAAGATCGACAACTTTTCGAGGGAGGGCGTGGCCCAGGGTGGGGCGCGAGAGGCGTACCTGCCGTTGCCAGGGAGGTGGATTCGCGGTGCGGCGTCGGCACCTTGGTGTCCGAGCAACCGCCGCACGATCAGCAACACCGACGCGACGGTTATCAACGCCATGCAGAGGGCCGTGGCCGCATGTGTTTTCCAGTGCGTGCCGTCCGCTGCCATCGCCGGCGGGTCCATGGTTGTGTAGCCCGCATACTCGTGGTGGGTGGTGACTGCGGCGTGCGCGCCTGTGACGCCATGCGCCGGTGCGTGCACCATGGGCACCGAGTGCATGAGGAGAACTGCCAGGAGCGCTGCAAACGCCGATGCCGCGACGGTGGCGGCTGAGCCGACAAAGGCGGAGCCAGTGCGCTGCGTGCGCGTCATCTCACCCTCCTCGTGTCGGCCGGAGTCAACTATACCCCCGTAGGGTACGGTAGCCATAGATTTACGTGCCTGCCTGCCGAACTGCAGGTCGGGTGATGGCTTCTTGTCCGGCGCGTGTGTTGATCCAGGTCTCGCGGTCACCGATCAGGTCGCCGTAATAATGCCCAGCGTTTTGAGGTCATGATGCTCTTTGCAGAGACATTCCAGGTTTGCCTCTATGGTCCATCCACCGGCCAGCGGGTCGGCATGGTTGAACGGCACGATGTGGTCGAGTTCGCATCTGTCGGCGGGCACCAGGCACCCCGGATAGCGGCAGTGCCCATCCAACGCACGCACCATCCGAGCCAGTTTCGCTCCAGGCCGATATCGCAACGCACCTGGCGGCGGCACACTCCATCCACCATGCCCATCCTGATCGGGCGGCGCCTTCACTGGCGGCGGCACCCCGAGGGCTTTCTCCCCCGGCACAATCCGGCTTCCGCCATCGAGCGAGTTCATCAACACGGCCGCAATGTCCTCGCGGGCGATAGCCGAGCCGTCCGCGGTGGCGAACAGGTTGAGGAGTCCCGACACTGCCTGCTCCCCGATCGTCACCAACCCTCGCCACCGCGACTTGTCCGCCAACATCCGCGACTGCACACCGTCGAGGGGGCCGTACCCGAGCAGGTACCCCGGATTCGCGGACAACCCGAGGACTGTCGGCAGGTCCACCACCAACTCCGTCCATGCCCGAGGCGCCAGGCGCGCAGGCTTCTGTTCCGAGTCAGTCCCGTCGGACAGATCAGGAGCGGATTCGATCTGCTCATGACCGGTTGCGATCGCGTCCAACACCACATCCACTTGTCCCGACCGATCATCCGGCGCCATCTCGTCGAGCTGTGCTTTGGCCCGGACCGCTTCCTCCGCGGTGCATGCAGTGATCAGACTGGCCATCCCACCCGCGCGCCGACGTACCACCACTCGCCGGGCCGGATCGGCAACGTCGTCATCATCCGCGACATCCGGCTCGAACAGCAGCAGATGACGATCCAACTCCTCAGCAAAGACATTGTCGCTCAGCAACATTGCGTCCTCGGCCAGGACGCCATCAAGATCGATCAACGCGTCTCGATACCCCCGAGATGCGCGGTGATACAGCGCCTTGAGCTTGCCGACACTCACCTCGCCGGCATCGAAGGCGTCCGCCAATGCCGGCAGGTGGTCCAACAACCGCCGACACCGCAGCAAATGGTCAGCCTGACCCGTGGAGCACCGCCACGCCACCGCGATCTCACACGCCGCCGCCCGGGTGCCGTTCTCGTCGTCATTGCTGGAGACATACCGGTAGTACTCGAGGCCGTCATCGAGCCGCCGCGCCCACGCCCGGTTCACCTCACGCTCACCAGATTGCACCCGCGACAACAACTCCGACGCCTCAGCGTCCATCGTGGTGGCCCCCGCCCAACTCATGACTCGAATATACGTTCGAGGTCTGACAATCTTTGAGTCGAACGCCGACCGAGCCGGCGACCACGAAGACCCGGCGTCAATTGTCAGCGAGGCTGATGCGCATATAGGAGTTTGCCGTGGTCAGCGCACGCGGTGCCTGGCAAGCATCTAGGTCCGGCTGACCCGCAGCCTCAAACGTTGAAGCGGAACTCCACGACATCACCGTCGGCCATCACGTAGTCCTTGCCTTCCATCCGGACCTTGCCTGCAGCTTTGGCCGCAGCCATCGAACCGGCGGCGTCGAGGTCGTCGAAGGACACGATCTCGGCTTTGATGAAGCCTTTTTCGAAGTCTGTGTGGATGACACCGGCAGCCTTGGGCGCGGTGTCGCCCTTGTGAATTGTCCATGCGCGCGACTCTTTTGGTCCCGCAGTGAGGTAGGTCTGCAGGCCCAGGGTGTGGAATCCCGCGCGAGCCAGCGAATGCAGGCCGGGCTCGTCCTGGCCGATGGAGTCAAGAAGTTCCTGGGCATCCTCGGCGTCGAGTTCAAGCAATTCGCTCTCCACCTTGGCGTCCAGGAACACCGCGTCTGCCGGGGCCACAACAGCTTTGAGTTCAGCTATGCGGTCGGCGTCGGTGAGCACGGACTCGTCGGCGTTGAACACGTAGAGGAACGGCTTGGTGGTCATCAGATGCAGCTCACGGAGTTTCGCGAAGTCAAGGGAGTCCTTCTGTGAGAACAGGGTCTTGCCTTCGTCGAGTACCTTCTGCGCGGCCTGGGCAGCCGCCACGACCTCGACGAGGTCCTTGTTCTTGCGCGAATCCTTCTCGAGCCGCGGCAGCGCCTTCTCGAGCGTCTGCATGTCGGCGAGGATGAGCTCGGTCTCGATCACCTCGATGTCGGACACCGGATCGACCCGGCCGTCCACGTGCACCACATCGTCATCGGCGAACACACGCACCACCTGGCAGATGGCTTCGGCTTCGCGGATGTTGGCGAGGAATTGGTTACCCATCCCCTCGCCCTCCGAGGCGCCCTTGACGATGCCCGCGATGTCGACAAACGACACCGTGGCCGGCAGGATCCGCTCGCTGGAGAAGATCTCCGCGAGCCTGGCCAGCCGCGAGTCGGGCAACTCCACCACACCGATGTTGGGCTCGATCGTGGCGAACGGGTAGTTCGCGGCAAGCACATCGTTGCGGGTCAGCGCATTGAACAGGGTGGATTTGCCGACGTTGGGTAGTCCGACGATACCGAGGGTAAGACTCACAACCGACCAGTCTAGTTGCCGCCCGGAGCACGTCGGCGCGCCGTACGATCCCCGGCGCCGCGCGAGTGCCTAGGTGGGTTCGGGATCGGTGGGCAATTCACCCTTGGGGACCACCAGCTCATCGTCTTCTTCCTCCGCTTGCACCGTCTCGCCGGCGCGGATGGCGATCTGCTCGTCGAGGTACCGCAGGATCACCGTGCCGACCGCCGCGACCGGGACCGCCAAGAAGGCACCGACGATGCCGAACAGCGATCCACCGAGAGACACCGACAGCAAGACGATGACGGCGTGCATGTTCATCGACCGCGATTGGAGCCACGGCTGCAGCACATTTCCTTCCAACTGCTGCACGGCCACGATGATGCCCAGCACGATGAGTGCAGTCCACACCCCGTTGCCCACCAAGGCCACCAACACCGCCAGAGCGCCGGCAACAAACGCACCGACGATCGGGATGAACCCACCCATGAACGTGATGATGGCCAGCGCATACGCAAGTGGCACACCGAGAATCACCAAGCCGAGTCCGATGAGCACGGCGTCGATCAAGCTGACCAACGCCTGGGTTCGAATGAAGGCACCCAGCGTCGACCACACCCTCGTCATCACCTCTGCGAGGTGCTCGGCGACGGGCTGGCCGCTCGCCCGGCGGAGCCACGGCACGAAACGCGGTCCGTCCTTGAGGAAAAAGAACACCAGGAAGATCACGGTGAAGAGCGTGATCAGAACAGACGTCGCCGCAGTCACGCCGGAGAACACACCCGAGGCGATGGTCGCGCTCGAGTCCTGGATGCGGCTGGTGATGGCGTCCACGCCATTGTTGAGCTGGTCTTCGCTGAACCGGAACGGTGGACCGTGCAGCCACTCCTGCACCTTCTCGACACCCTCCGTGGCCTGGTTCGCCAGATCGGTGGACTGGTCGACGACGGACGGTGCGATAGCGCTGATCACCCCGGCCACCACCAAAAGCGCGAGAACCAGGACCAGGCCGGCTGCCGCGGCAGGCGCAACCCCCTTGGACCGCAACCAACGCACGGGCGGCCACAGCACCGTGCAGACGATGAGCGCAATGGCGATGGGCAGCAGAATCGTCCACAACTTGCCGATGACCCACGCGGCGATCCATGCGGCGATCGTGATCAAGATGATCCGGAGGCTGTGCTTGGCCGTCCACGCCATACCGTTCCCGATCACCCTGCCGCGGGTGGGGTGCGACCGGCGGCGTGGACCGGTCACGGACTTGGTGACCTTGGGCCGAACTTGCTCCGACGCGTCGTCCGACGGTGTTGTTGCCATGGTGTGATCGTCACATACGACGCCGACCGGGACCGAACTCGACATCGAACGGCTCACAGGATGTCGCCGGTGCTCCGTACGGTTGTCACGAGGAGGTCATCATGCAGTCAATCCGTCGCGAACAGGTTCTTGCTGCCCGGTGGTTCGCTCAGCAACTCGAACGTCCTGCCGGAACCGGTGACGACTGCGATCTGCTCGACTTCGGCGTCCAGGACACCGGACCAGACGGCGCGCCTTGGGCTTTGACGATCCGGGGGATGTCAGCGGCCGCGATGGAGGGTCTCACGGTGGCCTGGACGGTGCGTGGAGCGCCACACTACTACCGGCGGGCCGACCTCGGTGATGTCGCGGTGGCCGTCAGTCCTTACTCGTCGCTCGATGCCGCCAAACGGATCTTCGACGCCAACAAGAAGTTCAAGGACGCGGGTGTCGACACCCTCGTGGCGCTTCGCGAGCTGGCCACCACGATGCGCGCCATCGTCGCCGACACGATGGTGAAGGGCGAGATGTCGAGCCGATTGACCACCGAGCTACCGGAGCACCACCTACGGGACTGCACACCGTGCGGTGCGGTGCACCCGCATGAGCAGACGTTTCGGCTCGCGGCTCTGCAGGCCGGTCTCGAACTGGTCCCGAACACCAGTCCACCGGTGCTGCACAGGGTGAAAGGTCTGCGTCCCAACGAATTCCGCAGGCCGGGTGCCGACGCGTCCCCACGGTTCGACCTCATCCGCAACTACCTGCGGTTCTACGGTCCTTCGACGGCACAAGAGGTGGCGGCATTTTTGGACGCACCGGTGAAAGAGGTCAAGGCGCACTGGCCCGATGACGTTCTCGATGTTGACGTCGAAGGCCAGGGCAAATCGGCGTTGATCGACGCGATCGACCTCCTGACCAATCCCCCACAGCCGACGGCTGTCCGGCTCGTCGGACCCTACGACGCTCTGCTGCAAGGACGCGACCGAGAGATGCTGGTCCCCGAGGTTGATCGCCGTAAAGCCGTGTGGCCGGTCCTGGGTAGACCGGGAGTGATTTTTGCGGCAGCCGAACCGGTGGCCACCTGGCGTCCCGCGAAGGCGGGCAAAAAACTACGGATCAAGGTCGAGCCGTGGGTCCGTCACACCACCAAAATGCAGAAAGCCATCGCTGCCGAGGCCGAGAGATTGGCCCGGTTCCGCGGCGTCGAACTTGCCGGCATCGACACCATGGAGTGATGCCTTAGGCGCGTCGACGCTGCAGCCAGCGGAACATCCCGCCGACCGCGTCGAGGTCTTGCTGCACCGGATCCACGTCCTTCGGCTGCGGCAGATCCGTACCCGCCGCGGGCCGGACCGACCCCGCGGCAGCGTTTTTCTCGGCCTCGATCGCCGACCGCACCGACTGTTCGCCGTAGAGACCCATCATGATCTCGACACCCCAGCCGGGAAACTGCGACAACGGCGCCTCTTTGCGTCCCCATCGTGTTACGTACATATTTCCACTCTGGCACGGGTTGGACGTTTTGTCCGCCTTTTCCTGCGCAAAGAGGCTGAAAGTCGGCAGTTTCAGGACAACCGCCACAGCTCATACGTGATCTGGGACACAGCGTCTCACGCGGGCCGCCAGGCTTGCGTGAACGGCCCAGTACCCCCGTGACGGCCGCGTCCGATTCCCGCTAGTAACAGCGTCGGAATACTGCCAGAGTGGTGCCATGCCCACCGCCGCGATCAGTGCGAGCCAACTCGACTTCGACCGTTGCTTCCGCGCGCTACAGGCACGCGACGCCCGGTTCGATGGTCAGTTCTTCGTTGCGGTGCGCACCACCGGCATCTACTGCCGGCCGTCGTGCCCGGCCATCACGCCCAAGCCTGGCAATGTCTCGTTTGTCCTGACCGCCGCAGCCGCCCAGCAGAACGGTTATCGCGCCTGCCGTCGTTGCCTCCCCGATGCCGTCCCGGGTTCGCCGCGCTGGAACATCAACTCCGACCTCGCCTCACGCGCCATGCGACTGATCGAGGACGGCATCGTGGACCGGGGCGGCGTGAACGGCCTGGCCCAGCACCTCGGGTACTCCCCACGTCAACTCGGGCGGGTTCTGGGAGAACAGATCGGCGCCGGACCACTCGCCCTGGCCAGGGCCTACCGGGCCACCACCGCGCGGATGCTCATCCAGTGCACCACGATGCCGATGTCGGACATCGCATTCGCCGCGGGCTTCGCCAGCATCCGGCAGTTCAACGACACGGTGCGCGAGGTGTTCGCGCAGACGCCCACCGCTCTGCGCGCCAAGGGAGCCACCAACGCACCCGGCGCCACCGGCAGTGCCGTCACTCTCAAACTCGCTGTCCGCCAGCCCTTCACACCACCCTGGTTGCGGTGGTTCCTGTCGGGACACGCCGTGGCGGGTGTGGAGAGCTGGGATGGCCGTATCTACCGACGTTCGATGTCGCTGCCGCACGGGCCGGTGATCGTGGGTCTGGAGATCTTGTCCGACCATGTCCGCGCCGACCTCCGGTTGCACGACATGCGCGACCTGGGGGTCGCCGTGCATCGCATCCGGCAGTTGCTGGATCTGGACGCCGACGTGGCCGCGGCCAACGAGGTCCTCGCGGCAGACCCTGCTCTGGCACCCCTGATCGCCGAACGCCCGGGCATACGAGCCCCCGGATGTACCGACGCCTTCGAAGTTCTCCTACGGACGATGATCGGCCAGCAGATCTCCTTACCTGCCGCACGGACCCACGCCGCCAAACTGGTTGCGGCCCTGGGGCAACCTCTGGCCGAGCCGGTCGGCGACATCACTCACCTCTTCCCCACGGCCGACGCAGTGACCGAACGAGGAGTGCAGGTGCTCACCGGGCCGGCCGCCCGCACCTCGGCCATCGTCGACGTGAGCCGAGCCGTAGCCGACGGCCGCCTCACCATCCATCCCGGGATGCCGGCAGCAGAGGTGCGTACCCAGCTGCTCGCCCAACGCGGAATCGGTTCGTGGACCGCGGACTACGTGACGATGCGCCTGCTCAACAATCCCGACGTGCTGCTCAGTACCGACCTGGTGCTCAAACGCTCGGCTTCGGACCTGGGGATCGATCTTCGCGCCACCGGGCACTGGTCGCCGTGGCGCTCGTACGCATCGATGCACCTGTGGGCCCATGCACTCGCGCGAACGGTTCCGATGCTGGCGCCCACACCCACCTCCATCCCTGCACCCACAAGAGAGAAGATCTGATGAGTACAGCTGCCTGGTCCACCATCTCGACACCCACCGGACCGTTCACCATGATCGTCGACAGCGACGGTCGGGTGCTCGCCTCCGGATGGTCCGACGATCCCGAATACCTCAAAGCCCTTGTCCACAAGTCGATCCGCCCGCTGACATTGGTGGACAAGCCCGATCTGGGTGAGGTCACCACTGCCGCGAAGACGTATCACCAAGGCGACCTGACGGCCATCGACAACATCCCTGTCCGGCAACGATCAGGTGAGTTCCTCGAACATGCCTGGGACGTGCTGCGAGAAGTGCCCGCCGGGGCTCCGGTCAGTTACGCGGAGTACGCCGCCCGCAGCGGCAGGCCCGCCGCAATCCGCGCTGCTGCGAGCGCATGTGCCCGCAACGCCGCGGCCCTGTTCGTCCCTTGTCATCGAGTGCTGCGTACCGACAAGACCCTCGGGGGTTTCCGGTACGGCCTCGACGTCAAACGATGGCTGATCGCCCACGAAGAACGGGCCTGAGACCACCGCGCCTCCCCGACGATGTCCGACCCCTGATGCACCATCAACACCATGGGTACCACCGCAGTTCTACTGCTCGTCCTCGGGCTGGTGATCGGATTCGCACTCGGATGGTTTGTGCACGCCGGCCGATCCAACACCGAAGTGGCCGTCGCGCGGGCGGAGGCCGAAGCCGCGCACGCCAATCACGAATTGCTGGTCCGATCGCTGTCGGCAGCCAGCGAGGATGCCGCCCGTCGCCAGTCCGGGGCGATCGGGCAGCAGGTCTCGCACATCGTCGGCCCGCTGCGTGACACGCTCGACTCGCTCGCGGGCGAGCTGCGCCGTACCGAACGCAACCGCATCGCGGCCTATGCTGGCCTTTCCGAGCAGGTCACCGGAATGCGCCAGACCACAGCACATCTGGGGTCGCAGGCCGAACAACTGGCCGGAGCGCTGCGTTCCCCACAAGCCCGCGGAAGGTGGGGCGAACTGCACCTCGAGCGCGTGATCGAGGCGGCGGGTCTGCAGCGGCACTGCGACTTCACGACGCAGGCCGCCGGAACCACCAACGACTCCAGCCGCGTTCGGCCCGACCTCGTGGTGCACCTTCCCGGAGGCAAAGACATCGTCATCGATGCCAAGGTGCCGTTGTCGGCATATCTGGAAGCCGCTGACAGCACCGACCCGACCGCACGCGCGCAGGGCTACCGCGCGCACGCCCGCGCTCTGCGCGCCCATGTGCAGCACCTGTCGTCGAAGTCCTATTGGGAATCGGTCGGCAACTCACCGGAGTTCGTGGTGCTGTTCGTCCCGGGTGAGGCCATCTTGGAGATGGCGTGCCGCGCCGATCCAGACCTCCTCGACTTCGGATTCGACCAGAACGTCGTGATCGCCACCCCCACCAATCTGGTTGCCCTGCTCCGAACGATCGCGCTGGGCTGGCGTCAGGAAGCTCTGACCCGAGATGCCCAGCAGATCCACCATCTCGGCAAAGAGCTGTATCAACGCATCGGGATGGTCACCCGCCACCTGGACAAGCTCGGGGGTTCGCTATCCAAGGCCGTGGACTCCTACAACGGTGCGATCGGCACCATCGATTCACGGATCACCGTCACCGCCCGCAAGTTGTCCGAACTCGACGCATTTGCCGACCTCGATGACCTCGCCCCGCCGGTTCCGATCGACTCCCAGCCCAGACGCACCGGTGCCGGGCTGGTCTGACGTGCACCGACCGGCCTTCTTGGAATGGACAGGACGACTTGGAAGGCCAGGTCGCGTGGCTTCCTAGTCATCTTCAAGCCCAGTCCAAGCGGCAGAAGCCACAGTGATTCCAGTTCCCTTCAAAACCTGGAGTCAGTCACATGCATGTCAGCCGCGTTCCTCAGACACCGTCATCCGGAACTCTTCGCAGCGCCGGCGTCGTCAGTGGCTGGCTCCTCACCACCGCAGCCGTGGGAGCTTTCGCATTCGCGGCCGGAGGTAACGCCGACCAGGAACTGACCGGCCAGGTGATCACACCGGCGGCGACCGTGGCTGCGAATGTCGAGCCGGCGAATACCGCTTCGCTCGGCAGTGTCCTCACACACGCGAAGGTCACCGCGGCCGTCGTGAACGCGACTCGGACCACCGGGCAACAGCCAGGCTGCAGCGGAATCGGATCGGCCGACCACGTGCGCACCCTGCTGATACGGGAGCGAGCCGTGCAGTCGTCGAACCGGCGCGGACCGCGGACGCTGGCGCGGGCGGCAGACTTCACATGCGCGCACGCGATCACCACGACGTCCACGGGAGCCCGCGTGGGGAGCGTTCCCGGGTCGGGTCTGCCGGGCCGGGCCTCGCTCGACGGCCCCCGTTAGCGATACTCGCCACAGTTCGATCCCACGGGTTCGTTACCGGGTTTCTCAGGGTTTACCGGTACGGTCGACATGTGATTTCTGGCCCGCGCTCTCGCTCGGGGGTTCCCCTCGATGAGCAATCCGCACTTCCCACCGCACCCGGGGTTCCGTGGTGGGGCGCGGTGTTGCTCGCCGGTGGCCTGACGGTGTTGGGTGCGGTCCTCGCGCTCGCCGGTGACGAAACCAGTCTCGGGTTCGGATTCCGGGCCCTCTACGTGATCGGCTGCATCGCCGCAGTACTCGCGGTACGCCGACGCGCGCTGTTCACCGCCGTCACACAACCCCCGCTCATCCTGTTCGTCGTCGCGGTGGTGACCCTCTACTTCCTGGTGTCCGACAGTGACTCCGGCGTCAAGCGACTGATCTTCAACGTGGCTCTTCCGGTGGCCAAGCTCTTTCCTCTGATGGGTTGGACCTTTGTCGCGGTGCTCGCGATCGCCGCGGCGCGGGTGTGGTTCACCCATCCCAAGAAGACAGTCGTCCTCACCAAGAGCGATCGTCGCCCGGCCACGGGTCGACGCCCTGCCGCATCCACGGACACTCCGGCGAGAACCCGTGCGAGTCGATCCGACCAGCCGACGCCACCCCCGGCAACCACCTCGCGGTCCCGAAGTGGCCAAGCGCCTCGCGCGGGCACCGCCCGATCCACCGAGCCGCGCGAACGCGCTGCGAACCGGGCATCGGATCCGGCCGCGGCCCCTCGACGCCGCCGGGCTGTTCCGGAAGCCCCCGAGCCTGGTCGTCGGCGTGCATCGACGTACGACCCACCGCCTCCGGGCGCACGGGCTTACCGGGCGCCCGATGATCTGACCGACGCCCCCCGGCTCCGGTACCGCGAACCCAGCTGAGTCCCCCGGTCAGGACGCGACCGCGACCTGGGTTCGGAGCCAGTCGCCGAGGAGTCCTGCCACCGCATCCACCCTGGCCGGCCAATCCATGGCGTGCTCATCTGCGTCGTCGCTGACAACCTTCACCAGGCGGCACCGCGCCCCGAACTCTTCGGCAGCCCGGGCGATCGCGAAACCCTCCATGTCGACCAGTGCAGCCCGATGTGCCAGCGCATCGCGGTGAGCAGGGTCGGCCACAAAGGTGTCTCCGGTGGCCAGTTCGCTGCCGTCCCCATCAGGCAGCTCGATCCGGTCCACCACCGGGTATCCCATCGCGGTGAGAGCGGCGCTGCTGATGTCGTGCTGGTGCACCACCGAGGGCACATACAGGCCGGCCATCGAAGGCCGGAGCGCCCCGGCAGTGCCCACGTTGATCACGGTCACCGACGCGGGGTCGGGATGGGCCGCCAACGACCGGGTCACCGCGATCGAAGCGGCGACCTTGCCGATCCCACAGATGAGCAGCGGCAGATCGGCAGGTACGTAGGCTGCTTCCGATCGGGTGGCCGACACCACCAAGATGCTGCTCAAGGCGCAAGTTCCAGCGTGCGACGGGCGGCCCGGCCCAGCTCGACCCCGTAATGCGGACCATGGCCGGCGGCGTGCACCGCCAGAGGATGTAGCTGATGCAGCGCAATCCGCTCGCGCCAGCCGGGTTCCAGCGCGTGAGCCTCCTGATACCCGTCGATGACCGCCCCCAATTCCGGGCAGCCGAACAGCGCCAGCATCGCCAGATCTGTCTCACGGTGTCCGCCGTGCGCGGCAGGATCGATCATCACCACCCCTTTCGATGTCCACATCGCGTTTCCGTTCCACAGATCACCATGGATCCGGGCTGGGCGCTCATCGTCGTCGAACGCCCCTGTGGCGATCAACTCACACGCCGCCCTGGTGTCCGATTCGTCGGCCCCACCGAGGTTTCCCGCAGACACCGCATCGTCGAGAAATGGGAGCACTCGCTGGCGGGCGTAGAAGTCGCCCCACGTGACGGTCGGGTCTGACGGCATGGGACGCCGGCCGATGAACATTTGGCCGTCGAAATCAGGTGGCCCGCTTCCGAACTGGTCGGCCCCCGCATCATGCATCATCGCCAGAGCGGACCCGAAGTCGCGTGCGGCGGCCTTGCCGGGCGCCGACGTCACCACCCTGGCCAAGGTGATGTGGTCAGCTCCCACATCCAATACCCGCACGACGGGAGCTCCGGCGGCGGCGAGCCACCGGAGACCGGCCGCCTCGGCCATGAAAAAATCGGGGTGCACTCCGGGCTGATGCTTGCGGTACTCGTCTGCGCTCACCCGTCCAGCGTGCCGGATCACCCTAGGGCGCACTACCATCGCCTCATGGCCAGCCTGCAGAAGCGCATAATCACCGAGCTCGAGGTGTCGGACACCATCGACCCCGGAGCAGAAGTGGAACGGCGAGTGGCCTTCCTCAAGCAGTACCTGAAGGCTGCGGGCTCGGCAGGATTCATCCTCGGAATCAGCGGCGGTCAGGACTCCTGCCTCACCGGCAAACTGTGCCAGCTGGCGGTCGAGGGCCTGCGATCAGAAGGAACCGAAGCCACCTTCGTCGCAGTGCGACTTCCCTACGGCGAACAAGCCGATGAAGACGACGCCCAGATCGCACTGACGTTCATCGCGCCCGACCGGTCGGTGGTGTGCAACGTCAAACCGGGATCAGACGCCACTGCCGAGGAAGTTGTCCAGACGATCGGCGAACCACTCGAAGACCTGGTGCGCGGCAACATCAAGGCTCGCGAACGCATGGTGTTGCAGTACGCCATCGCCGCCCACGACAACCTCCTGGTCGTCGGTACCGATCACGCGGCGGAGGCCGTCACCGGATTCTTCACCAAATACGGCGACGGAGGCGTGGACATCACTCCCCTCACCGGATTGACCAAACGGCAAGGAGCACAAATCCTCCGGCATCTCGGTGCACCCGACTCGGTGACCTCGAAGGTTCCCACCGCCGACCTCGAAGATGATCGGCCGGCATTGCCGGACGAAGAGGTGCTGGGTGTCACCTACAGCCAGATCGACGACTACCTCGAGGGCCACGAGGTGGACGGTCAGGTGGCCGAGCGGATCGAATCACTGTTTCTGCGCACCCGCCACAAGCGAACGGTACCGGTCAGCCCTTTTGACGACTGGTGGACGACCTAGTATTCGAATCCGACTGCACGGCAAGAGCTTCGAGGTTACGACCACTCGCTCTTGCCAACTGGTCGAATCGGTTGTTGGCAATACGCATGACCACCTCGTACGGCAGGGCGAACTTGCGGGCCACCCAGTAGCCGAACCGGATGTCCAGCGAGGTGTACACCATGAACTGGTTTTTGCGCACCCCACGCAAAATGGCCTGGGCGGCACGCTCGGGAGAGACGGCCACTTTGTGGAAGTGTTCGATCTGCCGCTGAACCTTCGGGTTGTCCCGGTCGATGCCGGCGATGTCGACGGTGTTGACCAGTGGTGTGTCGACACCGCCGGGGCACACCAGCGAGACCCCGATCTTGTGGCGGCGCAGGTCCATTCGTAGCACCTCGGACACACCGCGCACCCCGAACTTGCTGGCGCTGTATGCCGCGTGCCACGGCAGGGCGAGCAAGCCCGCCGCCGACGACACGTTGACGAGATGGCCCCCACGGCCACGGCGGACGATCTGCGGAACGAAACACTCGATGATGTGGATCGGGCCCATCAAGTTGACGTCGACCATCTTCTTCCAGTGACGGTGCTCCAGGTTTTCCACTGTGCCCCAGGCAGATACACCGGCGATGTTCATCACCACGTCCATCACACCCACCTCGGCGTCCACCTGCTGGGCGAACCGGCGCACCCACTCGTAGTCCGAGACGTCACCGGGACGATGGAACAGGATCTTGCCGTCGGCGCGCTTGATCTCGGCGACTGTCTCGTCGAGATTGTCGGCGGCGATGTCGGTGAGCACAAGCGCTGCACCCTCACGCGCGGCCGCCACGGCAGTGGCTTTGCCGATCCCGCTCCCCGCACCGGTAATCAGGACCCGCTTGCCCTGCAAGGTGGGCACTGGAGCCTTCATCACCAACAGATCTCGAACACTCATGACCCAACCCTACGGGTCACGTCCGTACTCAGATAGGGAGTTTGCCGCCAAACATCTCGTAGACGACCGACAACATCGCCTGCAGCACCTGTGATGCGACGTCACTTCCCTCGCTCGACAGCAGACCCTCGATGGCCTCGGGATCGTCGGTCTGCGTCAGCTGTCCGAGCAGCGGCAGGATCGCCTGCAGGCCACTCAGATCGATTCCGTCGCTCTGCTCAGTGGTCGGCGTTGTGGACTGCTGACCGGCCAGAGGCAGCTGTGGGAATGCGATACCCGGCGAGGGAGTCGTGGTGGTCGTCTTCGGTGTGGTCGAAGGCGTGGTTGCCTTCGGCGTGCCCGTCGAGGGTGTCGTCGTCGATCGCGCAGGTGTGGACGGGGTGGTCGCCGACGGCGTGGTGGTGGAGGGCGCGGCCGTCGTCGGCGAGGTTCCGGTCGTCGGCGCCGTAGCTGTGGTGGGCGTGGTGCCCGTGGTGGGGGCGGTCGTCGGGGTCGGTGCGGTGGCACCCGTCAGCAAGTACCTGATGGTGCCGTCGACGATGGCGATGGCGTACTTGAGCTGGCCCTCGGCACCCGACAACGCAGCGGCATCAGCCGGGTTCGACAGGTTGCCCAGCTCAGCGAAGACGTCTGGCACCTTCGTCAGGTTGACGGCCGCGATGTCCGCGCGGGTCTGCAGTCCGTCCTGTGCGCCGGCATAGTTCGCAGGCGCAAAACCCGCGCTCTTGAATGCGTCACGCATCTGCTCGGCGGCCTTGCGCCCCTTGCCCGACTGCACCTCGTTCACGGCCGCGTCGGGGATGGGCAGTTCGGGGACGATGATGTGGAAGCCACTCTTACCCGCATCGGTGCCGGGCGAGGTCGAGTCTGCGTGGATGTTCACGGCCAGGTCGGCGTTCGAGGCGTTGGCCGCGTTGGCCCGCTCGTCGATGCACCCTCCCCACCCGGTGTCGTCCTGGCGGCTCAGGACAACCTTGGCGCCCTGGCTCTCGAGTCCAGCCTTGACCAGCTGGGTGATGTCCCAGTTGACCTTGTGCTCAGGCACCCCGTCCGGGCTGGTGGCTCCGGTGGTCTGGCACGGCTTGGTGCCTCCACGCCCGTCGGGAACCGGTTTGTTCAGGTCGTTGCCCGCAGCCGATCCCTGATGGCCGGGATCGAGGAAAACAGTCTTGCCTGCCAGTGTGTTCCCTTGTGCCGGTGCAGGTTCGGCATTGGCCGCAGTGGGCATCGCGATCAGGGAGGCCGCAACCGCCAGGGCGGTGAGCCCGGCGACGCGGAGGTTCTTCTTGGTCACGGTGTTCCTTTCGAGTACGCCTGAAATCGAGTCCGAGTTCCACCCGCTGGGCGCAACATCAGTCACAATATTCACTTCAGTAACAGTCAAGCAGTAGTTGAGACTTTTGGGAAATTGCCGACCTGCCGCTCAGAAACCGTTGTTGGCTTGTGATCTGGTCGATGCCTAACTGTGCGGCGGCACAGGTCGCGTCAGGCAGATCCGCAGGTACCCTGCGCTACCGCAGGTAGCGGGTGAGGCTGAGCATGGCCTGCTTGTCGACGTCGCCGGCGGCGCGAGCCTCCAGCAAGACCCGACGCACCTGCTCCTCGTCGATACCCACCCCGATGACCACGAGTTCGGTACGCCGCGGCTCGTCTTTCTCCCAGCGCTGGGCGTGGACCGTCACGTAGTTCCCCACGGTGTGCAGGACGTACCTATGCCGATGCCCCACCACGTCGAACCAGACGAATCCTTTGATACGGAACACACCCGCAGGCGGTTGTTCGAGAAAAGCCGCCAGCGCCCGCGGGTTCATCGGGGCGCTCTCGGTCACGGACACCGATTGGTAGTCGTGGTGCAGATGACCGCAGTGCTCATCGCCGTCGTCTTCGTCGCCCAGATCCTCGGCCAGCAGCATCTCGTCGAGACCCAGCTGCCGCGGAGCCTTGTCATCCACGAGCTTCTCGTCAGCATCCAACAACAGCCCGACGTCGATCGCGGAGTCGCTGGTCGCGACGATCGGCGCCATGGCGTTTCGCTCGCGTAGCCGGTCGCGCACGAGGTCGACACACGATTCCTGGGCCAGGTCCACCTTGTTCATCACGATCATGTCTGCGAGCGCCACGTGCTGATCGATCTGCGGATGACGCTCCCGGGTGGCCTCATAATTCGCCGCATCGACGAGGTAGACAAGACCGCCGTACTCGATTCGCGGATGAGTGCTCGCCGCGACCATCCGCACCAGATTGCGCGGCTCGGCCAGGCCGCTCGCCTCCACCACGATCAGGTCCAGACCGGCGCGCGGAGTGGTCAGCGCGGCAAACGTGGCCTCGAGACCCTCATCGTCAACCGTGCAGCACATGCACCCATTGCCGAGGGCCACCGTGCCGTCGACCTGACCCGCCACCAGCATCGCGTCGATGTTCACTGCTCCGAAGTCGTTGACCACCACCCCGATTCGCAGACCGGCCCGGTTGCGGAGTAGGTGGTTGAGCAGAGTTGTCTTGCCGGCACCCAGGAACCCCGCGACTATCAGAACAGGAACGGTCTTCATCGCTCCGGTCCGGAGAGGCAGTCGGAACAGACGACAACGAGGTCTCTGCCGTCGGCGTCGGGATAGTTGGCGACGTTCTTGGTGGCTGCGCCGCACCGCGTGCAATGGCCGATGACCTTCGCATGGTCAGAGAAGTCGACGCTCATCCGCTTGTCGAAGACGTAGAGCGAGCCCTCCCACAAGCCGTCGTCGCCGAATTGTTCGCCGTACCGGACGATTCCGCCGTCCAGCTGATAGACCTCACCGAACCCGCGGTTGCGCATCAACACCGACAGCACCTCGCACCGCACACCGCCGGTGCAGTAGGTGACCACGGGCTTGTCCTTGAGGTGGTCGTAGTCACCGCGCTCGATGACCTCCAGGAAGTCGCGCGTGGTCTGCGTCGGTGGCACCACCGCGTCGCGGAAACGACCGATCTGCGCCTCGATCGCGTTTCGGCCGTCGAAGAACACGACGTCGTCTCCGCGGTCCGCGACCAGCTGATGGAGAGCCTCGGGCGTGAGGTGGGCACCCCCGCCGACGACGCCACCGTCGTCGACGTGCACTTCGTCCGGCGCCCCGAATGTGACGATCTCCGGACGCACCTTGACACTGAGGCGAGGAAAATCGTCCCCGGCGCCGTCGGACCACTTGATGTCTGCATTTTTGAACGCCGGATATGCCCGGGTGCCGCGGACGTAGCGCTTCACCGCGGTGATGTCGCCGCCGACGGTGCTGTTGATGCCGTGCTCAGAGATGATGATCCGGCCCGTCACACCTGCCGACTCGCATAAAGTTTGCTGCCATAGGCGGATTGCCTCTGGATCGGCCAGCGGCGTGAAGACGTAGAACAGCACGATCTTGGGTGTCGACACACGGGTAAGGGTACGGACATGTGGAACAGATCGATCGCCGTGGCCATCGCAGCCGTCGCGACCGCGGTGGTGCTCGGCGGCTGCTTTCCGGAGGACGGCCCCACCCGCACGGAACTGCCGCCCACCGACGAGTTGTCCACCGAGCAATCGGCGTCCTCCACCACCACGACCACACGGAGCACCACGGCCGGGCGGTCGCAGGGTTTCACCGTTGCCACCGCGATCAGCACCGCGCCCCGCGTCGACAACAGCATGTATCACCAGGCCGCGCAGACACAGGACGGTCCGATAGAGGACACCTCGCAGTTTCATTTCGCAACCGCAGACGGTGCGGTCAACTGCTCCACCGTGCAGCGTGACCGGCCGACCCTTGCATGCGAACCCACCAACCCTGCCGGCGACTCCACGACCACCCGCGACTACTGCAACTGGGAGGCCGACTACGTTGTCCTCACCGACACCCCCACCCAGGGGACCTGTGCCGACACACCGTGGGTGTGGGTTCGGGGCTCGGTGTTGCCCACCGGATCCACGATCTCCGTCGGCACCTTCCAATGCCTGAACGACGACTCCGGCCTGTACTGCCTGAACACCCGATCACTCAACGGGTTTGCCCTACGCGACGGTGAGTACCGCGCCTTGTCCGGCGCCGACCCGGCTCCGGCCGCACTGACCGAGGGCGGCGATGAATCCACCGCCACACCCGGGCGCTAGCCGGATACACTCGCACACGAATCGGGCCGCTGCCTGACCAACTCCAGCTGAGCCCGAGCGCCCCAGTCGAGCCTGAAAGGTGACGGCCATGACCTATCCCCCGCCGTACGAGCCGCCCGCCAACGATCCGCTGCGCAAACAGGATCCGGGCGCCGGCGACAACCCGCCGCCCGCGGACCCCGGATTCGGCTACCAGCAGCCCGGTTTCGGCCAGCCCGACTACGGTCAGCCCAACTACGGCCAGCAGGGCTACGGCCAGCCGAACTATGGGCAACAGGGCTACGGCCAGCCGGGTTACGGTCAGGTGCCCGGGTTCAACCCCGCGGGGTATCCCTACACCCCCGTCGCCCAGACCAACACCAGTGCGGTCATCTCGCTGGTGCTGGGCATCGGTGCATTTGTGCTCGTGTGCGGCCTGGTCAGCATTCCCGCGGTGATCTTCGGCAACAAGGCGATCAAAGAGATCGACCAATCTCAGGGAACGCAGAGCGGCAAGGGCATGGCCCAGGCCGGGCAGATCCTCGGCTGGATCGGAATCGCGATCTCGGTGATCGGGATCATCGGCTTTGTCATTCTGGTCGCGGCAAGCTCCGGATCGAGCTGACCACCGCTACTCAGGCGGTCAATTGCTCGGCAGTCCTGAGAACTCGATGACCGCGATCAAGTCGTCGAGGGCCTGGCAGAGGGCATCGATACGCTCTGCAGTCGTCGGAGCCGACAGAATGCGCAGTCGATCGGCCGGGCCGAGACCCAGGCGAACAGCAGTGGCGTAGACCTTCGTCTCCACCGTCTCGTCGTTGTCGAGCGGTTCGATGAGGCGATCGCCGACCGCGATCCCGCGGATACGCATCAGCGCCTCGGCCAACGAGTGGAGTCGGTGGACCACCGGCTCGAGGTCGAGGTTCAGTTCATCGGTCTGCGGCGTCGGCCACAGCTCGATGTCGGCCTTCGGATACGGGTCGTCGGGCAGCCACGACCTCACCCGGAATCGTTCGGTACCCACGCACGACAGGTGATAGCGGCCGTCGGGGCGTGGACTGCATTCCTCGATGGAGGCAAGTGTGCCAACGTCCACGCGTTCTTCGCCGCCGCCCACCTCGTGGCCTCGAGCGATCAAGACGACGCCAAAGGTGTTGTCGCCGTCCGCGGACGTGCAGTCGGCGACCATCGTCCGGTAGCGAGGTTCGAACACCTGCAAGCTCAACGGTTCGCCGGGCAGCAGCGTCATCCCCAGGGGAAACATCGGGTGTGCGCTCATGTCACCCAGCATGCCTGGCTGCCGGCACCTCAGAACACCCGGATCCCGGCGCGTCGCCGCAGTCGCACGTCCAACACTTGCGCCCGCATCATCAGCTTCAGCACTGGCGCGTATCGATCGACGACTGCCACCATCCGCCGGATGTCGTCAAATGCACGCTGCTGAGCGGGCGACCAGCGAAAGCCCATCTCGTCACGGAACGGCTGGGGCAGGCTACCTGTGGTCATGAAGAGGTAGGGCTTTCCGAGAGTCAGGTGGAGCAAAGTGCCCACCGGACCCACGTGACCTCGCAGGAAACTGAGGTCCGCGATGGCCAGCAGATGCTCGCGCACCGCCGGGTCGATGTGGATCGACCCGAGCTGCTCCTCCCAGTAGCGCTCGAAATGCTCTCGGTCGGCCGGCCACATGTGCGGTCGCACATTGAGAGTTGTCGCCAGTGTGGCGGCGTCTTGGTAAATGGCATCAGCCTGGCGAGGAGGTATCGGTCCGTATAGAAACTCGTATTGGTCGACGAACCAGCGATACAGGCACGCGGCAACCCAGAGTTGCAGGCGTGGGTCATTCGCGCTGTATTTCACGGGACTGGCCGCTGTGGACACCACTTGGTGATGAACGGATCGAAGTTGCTCCCGCACGAACTCCTTGTCCTCGTCGTCGCCCATCAACGCGACTGCGAGAAAGGAAAAAGTTGTCCGCGCCCGCTTCACGGGGTGAATGAAGACATTCCCGGAGTCGACCCGACTTTCTCGGACGCCGTGGCCCACAGGCGCCATTGCCAATTGCATGATGACGTTCGCCGTGTTGTTCGCGCTCCCCATGAGGGTCAGCAAATCCGCGGTCTTGGTGGGTGCTCGCACGGTTCCCCCTATTTCAGGGTGATGATGCCCGATATCACCTGTTGTCGGCGGCGAACTCTCGAATCAGCGCCTCGCAGAATGCGGGTAGATCATCCGGCTTACGGCTGGTGATCAGGGTGTTCGAACCGGCGTTGTCGACAACCACTTCCTCATCGGTCCACTGCCCACCAGCGTTGGCGACGTCGGTGCGCAGACTGGGCCAGGATGTCAGCTTGCGGTCGGACACCACACCGGCCTCGATGAGTGTCCACGGGGCATGGCAGATCGCAGCAACCGGTTTGCCCTCGGTGAAGAAGCCGGAGATGAACTTGACGGCTTCGTCGTTCATCCGCAAATTGTCGGGATTGGCCACACCTCCCGGCAAGACCAACGCGTCGAAGTCCGCCGAGGGGACCTCGGCGACCACCTTGTCGACGGGGAATTGGTCAGCTTTGTCGAGATGGTTGAAAGCCTGGATCTGCCCTGATTCAAGAGAGACCAGGGACGGCGTACCGCCCGCTTTCTTGACCGCCTCCCAGGGCTCGGTGAGTTCCACCTGCTCGACACCCTCCGGCGCGACCAAGAATGCGATCTTCTGACCACTCAGTTCGTTTGCCATTGCAACCTCCCGGTCGAAGTGTTGTGCACGTGTGCTTTTGGCGCGTTCTGCACTCGCCGATCCGGATACCCTGTGCACCTCGCCGACAAACAGGCGATGGACAGGAAGTCTCTGCCGATTGGGCCTAGACGTGAGCTACATCACAGTCTTACGGTGGGGCATGGCAACCAAGACCTATAGCAAACCAGTGATTCACCATTGTCCAGACTGCGGCCAGCAGATGGAGGTCGAGGTGAAAGAGTTCCGGACTTTCGGGGGCGACATCCACAAGACCAAGACAGATCCGCATTGCACCAATCCGAATTGCGTCGAAAAACACGATTGAGAGCGACGTTTAGGTCGGTCAAACCAACTTCTACTGACGAGTAGCACCGACCACACCGGGCTGCGCGAGTACCAGCGGTACGCGAAAGCCCTTGCTGGACTACTCCACACACAATTCAAACCCGTCTCGGGGCCGGGCGATGGACAGCTGCGACTGTAACGGACTGAGAACATGTTCCTATATGGAAATATGACCGACGTACCCGAGACGGAGTCAGAGGTCGACCTCGGTCAACTTCTCCAGCGTGTCTCCAGCGGAGACGAAGCGGCGTTTCGGCGATTGCACGACGCCACCCGAGCACGGCTGTTCGGGGTGATCTACAAGACCGTTCGGGATATCGGGTACGCCGAGGAAACCCTTCAAGAGGTCTACATCGAGGTATGGCAGAAGGCCGGTCAATACCAGCCGGAGATGGGTAGGCCCCTGTCCTGGCTCATGATGATCTGCCACCGAAGGGCTATCGACCGGGTGAGAGCAGAAGAACGGCTACGCAAGAAGACCGCGGTCCTTGCGATGTTCTCGGTCGACATCCCGCAGGGCGGAGCCGATGAGCCCCTCTTGCTGCGCGAGGAACACCTTCAGATCCGGCGGCACCTCAGCAAGCTGTCGAGCCGCCAGCGTCAGAGCATCGACATGGTGTACTTCGCCAACCTGACGCACAGAGAGACCGCGAAGCGTCTCGGCATCTTGGTACCGACTCTCAAGACCCGGCTCCGCGACGGGATCCTGCGGCTGAGGTCGCAAATCCACGCCGAGGCGTGATCTCGCCCTTCTGATCCGTCGCCGAGTCCGGTACTGAGGTTCGGTACCGGCCCTTCGGGGTACGGAGTGGTCATGGTCAGACCACACACCCCGGAGCGCCCGCGCTGAACGTCGAAATCGTCTACGTGTCGGCCGGCGTCGCGCTGCTACTCGCTGCGACCGTTCCCCGACTTTTCCGAGACCGCGCCTTGTCGGCCCCGATGATCGTCCTTGCGATCGGAGCGATCACCGGACTGATCGTCGGGGACACCGGAACCGACCCGGTCTCCCCTCTCTCCCATCCCGCCGTGACCGAGTACCTCACCGAAGCCTGCGTCATCGTGGCGTTGATGGGCGTGGGATTGGCCATCGATCGGCCACTCAACTGGCGCACCTGGAGTTCGACCTGGCGCCTGTTGCTCATCGCGATGCCGCTGTGCATCGCGGGCGTCGCGGTACTCGGTTGGTGGGCCGCTGCGCTCACCCCCGCCGCGGCGGTTCTGCTCGGCGCCGCCCTGGCGCCAACCGACCCGGTGCTGGCCTCAGATGTCCAGGTGGAGGGACCGACCTCGGGCGAGGGTTCTCACCAGGAGGACGACGAGGTCCGATTCGCGCTGACGTCCGAGGCCGGCCTGAATGACGCACTCGCATTCCCGTTTGTGTACCTGGCAATATTCCTGGCGACCAAAGGGCCGATCGAGGACTGGATCGTGCCGTGGCTGGCGTGGGAGCTGGTTGGCAAGATCGTGATCGGTGGTCTGGTCGGCTGGTTCGCCGGTGACCTGCTCGGCCGTGGATTCTTTCGTTTCCCGATCAAACACGCGCGGCTGGCCGATCGCGGTGAGCCGATCGTCGCACTGGCCGCAACCTTCGCGGTGTACGGCATCACCGAACTCGTCGGCGGTTACGGCTTCCTGGCGGTGTTCGCCTGCGCGCTGGCCATCCGCAACGTCGAACGGTCCAGCGGTTACCACGAGGAGATGCACAGTCTCATCGAACAACTCGAGCACGTCCTGACTTTGGTTGTGCTGCTTCTCGTGGGCGCTGCCCTCACCTCCGGACTGCTGGCCGAACTGACCTGGGGCGGCGTCTTGGTGGGTGTGGCCTTGGTGTTTGTCATCCGACCTGTGGTCGGCTGGCTGTCGCTGCAGGGTTGCGCCGACCTCGGCCCCAAAGAACGCAGAGCCACCGCGTTCTTCGGGGTCCGAGGCATTGGCTCGATCTACTACCTCGCTTACGCGGTCTCCGAAACCGACCTGCCACAGGCAAACATGCTCTGGGCGACACTGTCTTTCACGATCGTGCTGTCGGTGGTGGTGCACGGTGTGAGCGCCGCAAGGGTGATGCGGTTACTCGAAGGCGAACGCGATGACGCGGCCGCCGCGGACCGGGATCCGAAGCAATGAACCACCCTCGCGGGACTCAGGTTCCCTTGACGTTCAGTACCTGACGCAATTCGAACTCGACGTCCACGAGGTCTCGAGCGTCACGCATCACAACGTCGATGTCTTTGTAGGCCGCCGGGATCTCGTCGATCCACTCGGGTCCGTGGCGGTATTCGATGCCGACCATCGCCTTGTCCAGATCTGCCTCGCTGAATCGGCGCTTGGCTTCGGTACGGGAGAACCGGCGTCCGGCCCCGTGCGGAGCCGAGCACAAGCCCGCTGCATTCCCCTTGCCCCGCACGACATATGAGCGGGTGCCCATGGAACCGGGGATCACACCACGCACACCCTCGTGTGCGTCGATGGCGCCCTTGCGGGTGAGCCACACGTCCTTACCCGCGTGGCGTTCCTGCACGGTGTAGTTGTGGTGGCAGTTCACCGAGTCCGTCGCGATGTCGGCAGGATCGCCGTCGTGGCCGACCCAGTCCGCGAACACCTGTCTGAAGCGGTCCATCATCTCCGCACGGTTCTCGAACGCGAACCGCTGGGCCCACGACAGTTCGGTCAGGTATGCGTCGAATTGCGGTGTCTTTGCCGGCAAGTAGGCGAGATCGGCGTTGGGTAACCCGATATGCCACTGCTTGCACAACTTTTGAGCAATCTTGATGTGCTTCTGCGCGATCTTGTTGCCGACGCCACGCGAACCAGAGTGGAGAAACAACCAGACGCCGCCGGCGTTGTCGATGCACAACTCGATGAAGTGATTGCCGCCTCCGAGCGAGCCGAGTTGCTCACGCCACTTGGGTGAGTGGGACAGGTCCACCCGGTTGCCCTCTGCATCCGCGGCGAGCGACGCCACCCGTTGCGCGGTGAACGGGAACCGGTCGAGCGAGTGGTTGTAGTTACCCGGCGACAGCGGGATGGCCGATTCGATCGATGCGCGCAGTGCCGACAGATCACGGCCTGCGAGGTCGTCCTCGCTGTACCGGGTCCTCAGTGCGATCATTCCGCAGCCGATGTCCACGCCGACTGCTGCGGGTATCACCGCGTCGATGGTGGGGATGACAGTTCCCACAGCAGAACCCTTGCCGGAGTGGGCATCTGGCATGAGGGCGACATGTGGGTGCACAAACGGCATCGACGCGGTCTCTTTCGCCTGCTCGATCGTGTTGTCGTCGATGTGCGAAGCGAACGACAAGAGTTTGAACGAGTCGATACGTCGGGGCTTTCCCGCATTGCTGTCCATATGTCGGACACTATCGCCGGGGTCAAGGCGTTTGTGGTTGTCGCAGTAGGTCTGTGGCCGATCAGTGGCCGGTCAGGTGGCTCGCGCAGGCTGATACCGCCGGATCAGCCCGACCACGAGTGCAGCCGCTCCGGCCAATCCGAAGATCACGACCTCGCTGGTCTGGTCTCCGCGCGCGGACTCGCATGCCTGCACTTGGCTGGTGTTGTCGCTGAGCCCGAGACTGTTGGCGGAGTTGTCGCCGAGATACCGATCGGCCAGCGCCCGGGTCAAGTCCTTGGTGGTGTCGCCCAGGTTGAACTCGGCGTCCTTTGTCACCGCCGACGAGTCGTCCTTCAACGCCCAACTCCCGCAGCCCGTGCCCTGCGAGTTGTCCACCGGCCAGAACGCGAACGCCGCCGCAACGACAAGCAGTATCGCCGCCGCGATGAGGAACACCCGACCCGGTTGCCCAGATCTCTTCGGCAGGTTCACAGCAGCGGGGTCCTTTCACGAACGAACGTCTTCTTTGATTCCTCGTTCGTGATCGCAAAGTTGTTACCGGTGGGCTTCGGTGGCACGAATCACTCACCATCCAGCTCGAGGAGCGATACGCCCCGCGCGGTGAGCCCGAAGCGCAGCGGCTTCTTAGTCACCGTTTCAATGATCCCGGCATCGTCCAGGCGCTGTAGTCGCGGGCGGATGAACTGACTCGATCGTTTAGCCGCGTCGGCGAGGGCTTTCAATTTGACGGTGCGGTTCGCATCAAAGTGGTGAGCCTGGCCCAGGGTGTACAGGACTGCATCGATATCGTCGCGATCAACCGGCGGCGCCGACTCGCGATCGAGTCCTAAGCTCAGCGGGAATTGCTCATCTTCAAGCAGGAGGCGGATGCGCGCCGCGATGGTGTCAATCTTCCGCCGACGCTCCGAGAGGTCGAGCAGCAAACGATGTTGCGCCTCGGCGATGATCTCCAGCATGTCGATCAGATAGGGCGTGAGATCTCCGCGGTTCAACGGATTCTCCGCGTCGGCGAACGCTCGGTAGTAGCGATCCTTGTTGTCGGCGACAGTCGCCGACAGCGCCAGGCTCGCATACGGTGCCAGCACCTGCCGAAGGTCCAGTGCGAGAAGGTAGCGCCCGGTTCGGCCGTTCCCGTCGTAGAAGGGGTGCGTGTACTCAAAGATGAAGTGCGAGACCACTGCCCTGATCAGTCGCGGGATCGAGTCGTCGCGCCCCTGGCTCAGCATGAGAGTCAGCGCGTCGTCGATCGCCGACTCGGGCAGCACACCGCTGTGCACGACCTTGGTTCCTGATTCGATCGATACCGGTCCTTGCCGGAACCGCCGCCCATCGGGGGCATCTTCGTCACGAATTTCGCCCCGAGTCACCGCGTCGTAGACAGCCCGGATGTCGTCGAGCTTCTGCGGACTTTCGGCCTCGTCGTCGCCGATGGCGAGGTAGAGCCGCACCATCTCCGCGAACCGCCTAGTCGTAATGGGTCGTTCCGCCCGCACGGCCTCGATTGCCTCGCTGATCTCCCTCCGGGTTGAGCGGACGTGTTCGATCTCGTTCGTCGCCTGGATTTCGTCGATCACCATGCGATCCAGATAGTGGCGGCGCGCCGCGCCCGGCAGCCCCTCCCACTCGGCTCGAATCGTCGGCTCGAAGCTCATAATCCGTTCGATCAGGGCTGCGACTTGGGGTGTCATCAGTGCGAACATCGAGTGTCCGCCGATCATCAGGTCCCAGTGGAGGGCGGCAGGCGAATCTCGTCGAGCTTGTTCCTCAGCGTCGGCACCAACACGATCTCGCTGATGAAAGATCGACTTCAACGTCCTGTACGCCACCTGGTCCCTCCTTGCCGCAGACGAAATAGCTGCGCGCTCCACCACCGCTATTTTATCCAGACCCCATTCTGGACCAAATAGCACTGTGGGCGCGAGTGCCATTCTCACAACACGCGGACTGTACGAGAAGTGGTTGATACCCGTCGGGCAGGTCACTTGGTGCCGTCGTCAACACCGAACTCAGCTCGCGGGCAATCGCGGGTGGTGGCGTTGACGGCAAAAATCAGTGGAGATTCACGCGCGAAAGGGCAGATCAGAATAGTGCCTGATCTGCCCTTCGCGAAGTGGAGCTAAGGGGACTCGAACCCCTGACCCCCACACTGCCAGTGTGGTGCGCTACCAGCTGCGCCATAGCCCCGTATTCGGTTTTTGCACCCACGCCAGGTTGTTTGCCCTGGTGCTGCGTGCTCGATCGAAATTACACCATCCGCGCGAACCCGGCCAAATCCGCCATAGCGGCGACTTCGGCCGGGTCCTCCCCCGCGTTCACCGGGGTGCGGTGTTGTCAGTTGTTTGCGCCGCCGAGGATCTGATCGACCCAGCCGGTTCCGTTGGTGATGGTGACCTTCTTGCCGTCCTGCAACACACTGGGAGTTCCGACCTGACCGTCGAGCGCCTTGGCAAGCTGCGTCTGCGACTCGTCGGCGATGGACTCGGCAGCCTGGACCTGAGTGCCGTCGGCGATGCACTGCTGGGTGGCATCCGATGCGCCGACTTCCTTGGCGAACCCGGCCAGCGTCTGATTGTCGTGGTCGTCGCCGCCTTCCTTCGGCTGCACCGCGAAGAGCTTGGAGTGGAAGGCAAGTTTCACGTCCTGGTTCTCGGCGTCGGCCACGCACTTCATCGCGCCCGCTGCCCGGGAGCTGTAGTCACCCGACCCCGACTGCTCGTTGAGGAAGGTCAGCATGTGGAACCGCACCTGCAGCTGGCCGCTGTTGACCGCGTCGGTGATGGTCTGGCCGGATTGCTGCTCCACGTTGGCGCACGCCGGGCATTGGAAGTCCTCGAACATGTCGATGGTGTGCGGAGCCGTCGGGCTGCCCACCACGAAGGTCGCAGAGTTGGACAACACGGCGCTGTCGGCGCCGCCCTTGTTGCGCTGGCTGTTCCAGATGATGCCGCCGATCACCACAGCCGCGATCACCAACACCGCGAGGCCGGCAAGCACATACGTGGTGGTGCTCGATTGCGCCTGGGGCTGGTACTTCGACTTCGCCGTCTTGGGAGCGGGTCGCTTGTTGTTGCTGCTCAATGCGTTTCCTCGGTTGCCATTTCATCATCTACACCCGCGGCCGTCGCGGGGTCGTTGGAGTCATCGTCGTGGTCGTCGCGGGCCACCTGTGTCGCGAGCCAGGGCCGAGCGCCAGGTGGCTTCGCGGGAAAACGATCAACCATGCTGCGAGTGCCAGGAACCCGACATCCCGAAGGATCTCGGTGAGGTAGTTCCGCCAGGACACATCGGCTTCCCCACCGCCTCCGAAACAACCGCAGTCGATCGTGTATCCCCGTGCCCACACCGACACGATGGCCGCGATCAGCAGCACCAGCAACACCGCCGAGGCGATGGCCGCCGGACGTACGGCCAACCCGATCAACAGCAGCAGTCCCAATGCGATCTCAGCCATGGGTAGCACCAGCGACACCGCGTACGCGGTCGAATCCGGAAACAGGTGATACGCCTTCACCGCGATCTCGGACTGGTCGGGATCAACCGCCTTGATGCCACCGGCGATCAGCCATACCGCCGCCAAGCCGATACGAACCGGCGCGCTCACGACGTATCTCCACACGCGCACCAGCCTAACGACCACCGCCTGAGAGGGCGCTTAGCAAATCAGGAAGCTTCAGACATGTGCGAAGCCGAGGTCGACAGGTGTCGGCCGATACCATCTCGTGGTGACGATTCCAGGTTCCCCGGACCAGACACCGCATCCTGCGGATGTGGGTGTGGAAGAGGTCGGACACACCCACGCCAACGTGGCAGGCGGTCGACTTCGTGCCGCCACGTTCGGCGCGATGGACGGCCTGGTGACCAACATCAGCCTTGTCGCCGGTGTCGGCGCGTCGGGCGCCAGCGGCCACACCATCGTCCTCAGCGGAGTCGCCGGGCTGGTGGCCGGAGCCTTCTCCATGGCCTTGGGTGAGTTCGCCTCGGTCTCCACCCAGAACGAGCAGGTGGACGCGGAGGTAGCTGTCGAGCGTCGTGAGATGCGCAAGCACCCTCGCGAAGAACTGCACGAACTGGTCGAAGCGTTCATCGACATGGGGATGTCGGAACAGACCGCGACGGCGGCGGCCACCGAGATCCACCAGGACACCGACAAGGCCGTGAGCCTGCACCTGACGCAGGAACTCGGTGTCGATCCCGATGAGAAGCCGTCACCGAAGGTGGCAGCGGTCTCGTCGTTCGTGATGTTCTCGATCGGCGCGGTGTTACCGCTGATCCCCTATCTGCTCGGGTTCGAATCGCTCACCGCAGGATTGCTCGTGGGTGCCGCCGGCCTGATCCTCGTCGGTGGGCTGGCTGCCCGGATCACCGACCGACCGATCTGGAAAGGCGCGCTGCGACAACTCCTTTTCGGTGTCATCGCAGCCGGCGCCACCTATCTCGTCGGATTCGCGATCGGGGTACCCGCAAGCGGCTGACCCCGTCCACGCACGGCCTTGCGTGTCGCGCTTCGGTTCGAACCGGAGCGGGGCGCACAAGACCGTGCGGCGTCTGGTCTCTCAGCTCGATCCGAGCACACCGTCCACCAGTTCCTGGGCCTCGTTCTGAACCTGAGCCAGATGGTCTGCGCCGTTGAAGGATTCGGCGTAGATCTTGTACACGTCTTCGGTACCCGACGGCCGAGCCGCAAACCAGGCGTTCTTGGTGGTCACCTTCAGTCCACCGATCTTTGCGCCGTTACCCGGCGCCTCCGTGAGCACTGCGGTGATCTCCTCGCCGGCCAGCTCGGTCGCCTTGACCTGCTCGGCCGACAGCTTGCCGAGCACCGCTTTCTGCTCGCGCGTGGCCGGGGCGTCGCGACGCGCATACGCGGGCGACCCGCCGTATTGCTCGGCCAGCTGCGCATACCGTTCGGACGGTGAAATGCCGGTGACGGCAAGGATTTCCGAGGCCAACAGCGCCATGATGATGCCGTCCTTGTCGGTGGTCCACACCTGCCCGTTCTTGCGAAGGAATGACGCGCCCGCGCTTTCCTCACCACCGAAACCGACCGAACCGTCGAGTAGTCCGGGCACAAACCACTTGAAACCCACCGGCACCTCTACGAGCTGCCGGCCGATCCCCGCGACCACCCGATCGATCATCGACGAGGACACCAGGGTCTTCCCCACTGCCGCACCCTTGGGCCAATCGGGCCGGTGGGTGAACAGGTAGTCGATGGCCACCGCGAGGAAGTGGTTCGGATTCATCAGGCCGCCGTCGGGCGTGACGATGCCGTGCCGGTCGGAGTCAGCGTCGTTGCCGGTGGCGATCTGGAAGGAATCCCGCGCGTCGATCAGCGACGCCATCGCGTTCGCGGAACTGCAATCCATCCGGATCTTGCCGTCGGTGTCGAGCGTCATGAACGAAAACGTGGGATCCACAATGGGATTGACGACAGTCAGTCGTTCCAGTGTGTAACGGGCACCCAGCTCGGCCCAGTACCCCACCGAGGCGCCACCCATCGGATCGGCACCGATGCGCACACCGGAGTTCCTGATGATGTCCATGTCGACCACAGAATTGAGGTCGTCCACATAGTTGGCGCCGAAGTCATAGGTCCCGTAGAACTCGGACTCCTTGGCCCGCTCGAACGGGATTCGTCTGACGCTGCCCACACCGCTCTGCAACAACTCGTTGGCGCGAGCGGCCACCTGCGAGGTGATGTCGGTGTCGGCAGGTCCACCGTTGGGCGGGTTGTACTTGAAGCCACCGTCGCGAGGCGGGTTGTGGGACGGCGTCACGACGATCCCATCGGCACTCGGTCCTCCGCCGCGGTTATGCGTCAGAATCGCATGACTCAGCGCCGGTGTCGGAGTGAATCGGTCTTTGTTGTCCACCAGGACACGGACGTCGTTGGCCACGAGGACTTCGATGGCCGTCTGCCATGCGGGCAGCGACAACGCGTGGGTGTCGCGTGCGATGAAGAGCGGTCCGGTGATGCCGGCGACGGTGCGGTACTCGACGATCGCCTGGGTGGTCGCAATGATGTGGTCCTCGTTGAACGCACCGTCGAGACTGGACCCGCGATGGCCCGACGTGCCGAAAACGACTTGCTGAGCCGGGTTTTCCGGGTCAGGCTTTTCCGAGTAGTAGGCGTCGATCACCGCCGACACATCAATCAGATCTTCCGGTAGTGCCAGGGTCCCCGCACGCGGGTGAGCCATTGAAAATCCTTCCGGTTGTCTGCGACCGGCCGGCGGGCGGCGGTCACAATCCTCGGCGTCTTTGACTGGACCATCCGAATTCTGCCACCGATCGCGGTCGCCATGGGGTTGACGCGGGTTACACTCCTCCCGAACACCGCTCCAAACGTCTGGGCGGACGACCTCGGTCGGGGTGACGGAGGCACATCAATGCGCGTTCACACGTTGTTTCGGCGTGGGCTCGGAGTGAAAGTCGCGGTCGCCGTCTTCGCAACCGCCGCTGCCATCGGGTTCACCGCTGCGCCCGCAAGCGCTGCCCCATTCATGCCGACCGCCGATTCGGATCCGTTTTATGCAGAGCCGGCGGGCATCGAGGGTGCAGCCAACGGAGACGTGCTCCGCGTGCAATCGCTGCCGAGTCCGTTCCCCGGGTCCAGCGCCCAGAAGGTGTTGTTCCGCAGCACCAATTCGCAGGGCGAGCCGATCGCCGCTGTCACGACGGTCATCGTTCCCGACGGTGGGGCCCGCCACGACCTGCTGTCGTATCAGCCGTTCACCAACTCGCTCGGGCCGCAGTGCGCGCCGTCGCATCAGATCTTCCGTGGCGGTTTGCAGGAGCAGCAGCTCATCGGTCTGGCGCTGGCGCGTGGCGTCGCGGTGAACATTCCCGACCACCTCGGACCGACCAGCGCATACGGGGCGGCCCGACTCGGCGGCACCATCACGCTGGACTCCATCAGGGCCGTCCAGTCGAGCCCCGGATTCCGGGTCGGCGATTCTCGCACGGTCCTGGCCGGGTATTCGGGTGGCGCCATGGCCACTGCCTACGCAGGCGTGTTGGCACCCACGTACGCCCCGGAACTCGATTTCGTCGGTCTGTCCGCAGGTGGCACACCGGTGAATCTCGAAGCGATCGCCCGCACGCTGGGGGTGGCCCCGAACCCGCTGTTCGGCCTGGGCTTCGCAGCCTCCCTCGGCCTCGAGCGCGAGTATCCGAACGAGGTGTCGTTGTCTGAGCAACTGAACGATCGGGGGGTCGCGCTGGCCAACCAGATCCGCAACGCGTGCACCGACCAGATCATCGATGCCGGCGCCAACATGAAGATCGCGGACGTGGTCAACACCGGAACTCTCGCCAACACTCAGGCAGGCGTGGATGCCCTCAATCGCAACAGCGTCCAGATGTTCCCCGGCGCGCCGCGAATGCCGGTGCTGCTCTACCAGGGTGCCGATGATCAGCTCACTCCCACGTCCCGGGTGCTGGCCACCGCCGCCCACTGGTGCCGACAGGGAACGCGGGTACAGACAGTGATCGTCCCCGGTGACCACGGCTCCACCATCGCGGCCGGTGTCCCGATCGCATTGAGCTACCTCAACGACCGCCTGGCAGGGGCGCCGGCACCCAGCACATGCTGATACCCGGTTTGCCGGCGGCGGCGTCGGTCTTGGTGTTGCCCGGTGGCACGGACAACTCCACGACGCCGTTCAGCCGACGCCAACCCGCGCCGATGCGGATGTACCCGTTCACGCTGTCGCTGCGTGCGCTTCCACGAGTGGTGGTTCACCAGGCCGTCTACGACGTCCACGGGTGGAACGGCGAGCAGAACAGTCCCCTCGCTCCGGCCCAAGCCGCCTTGGACCACCTCATCGACGCGCACCCGGATTCCCCGGTGATCCTGGTCGGGCATTCGATGGGCGGCAGGGTCGCCGCGCACCTCGCCGCCGACAAACGGGTGGCCGGCGTTCTCGCCCTGGCGCCGTGGTGGCAGCACGCGGATTGGGAGTACATCCACGGCGAGGCACGGGTCTTGGCGCTGCACGGGACTGCCGACCAGCGAACGTATTCGGCCCGGACGGAAAAGGGCATCACCCAACTCCGCGAACGTGGGGTCGACGCCGAGTTCGTGCCGATCGAGGGCGGCGGTCACGCCATGCTCGACCACGTCTGGACGTGGCAATCGACTGCCCTGACTTTCGTCCGCAGCTTCCTGTAGTCGAAGTTCGCGCCACCTACGACGAAACGCTCCGGTTGCAACCGGAGCGTTTCGAAGTGAGCGGAGCGAATTTCGGCCTGAGGGGTCAGCCTGAGCGGTCAGCCGACGTAGTCGAACGTGTCGGGATTCGGGCCGACCCGACCGTCCTCGCCCTTGTCGAGCGCGTCGATCTTGGCAACTGCGTCGCTGTCGAGTTCGAAGTCGAACAGCGCGAAGTTCTCTTGCACCCGCTTGGGGGTCACCGACTTCGGGAAGATGATGTCGCCACGCTGAATGTGCCAGCGCAACACAACCTGTGCCGGGCTCTTGCTGACCTCGGCGGCCAAGTCGGTGATCACCGGATCGTCGAGAACCTTGCCCTGCGCGATCGGTGACCACGCCTCGGTCGCGATGCCGTGGTCGCTGCCGTACTTGCGCACGGTGTCGTTGGCCAGATACGGGTGAACCTCGATCTGATTGACCGCCGGCACCAGTTCGGTCTCCTTGGCGAGCCGCTCGAGGTGCTCCACCTGGAAGTTCGACACACCCACGGACTTCGAACGGCCCGACTTCGCGAACTCGATCATCGTGTTCCAGGTGGAGACGTAATCGCCACCGTACTGGGTGGGCAGCGGCCAGTGGATGAGGAACAGGTCGATGTAGTCGAACCCGAGATCGGACAGGGTGGTGTCGAACGCTTTACGCGCAGCATCGGGCTCGTGGAACGAGTTGTTCAATTTGCTCGTCACGAAGATCTCGTCGCGCGGGATACCCGAGGCGCGAATGCCTTCGCCCACCTCTTTTTCATTGCCGTACATCTCTGCGGTGTCGATGTGCCGGTAACCGATGTCGAGTGCCGTCTTGACCGCATCGGCGGTGTCCTCGGGTTTGATCTGGAAGACACCGAAGCCCAGCTGCGGAATGGTGTTCCCGTCGTTGAGAGTGATGTTCGGAACCTGAGTCATCGTCGTACTCTCCTCATTGGTTGTGCCCTGGACACAGAAACGGGGAGAGAACCATTGTTTGGTTCTCCCCCCGTATCCGTGATCTGACGGTGGAGCTGCCGGGAATCGAACCCGGGTCCTTCGCCGTTTCAGCAGGGCTTCTCCGTGTGCAGTTCGCTAAGCCTCTACTCGGATCTCTCGGTCACGCGAACAAGCCGAGATGACGATCCCAGTCGCTGTTTGATGTCCCATTGCGGTCCGCGACCGCCCGCAACGGTTAGCTCTCTGAATGATGCCGGTACCCGGGGCGAGAGCTCACCCGGGCCGACAGACCAGCCGTCGCTTAGGCAGCGAGGGCGTAGTCGCGCTGATTCTTATCGGCGCTTAATTGGTTGCTATGACGCTTACGGTGGTCTCTAGCCTGCACCGACACGCTTCCCCTACCTTGACGCACGCAGTCGAAACCGTTCAGCCCCTCGATAGGTTCCACCGCACCGAAGTACGGCAGACATACATCGTAACAAGCACTGCGGCCCGAATCATTCCCATTTCGATTCGGGCCGCAGTGTCGTCACCCTCTCGGGTGCTGTGATCAGGCCGGTTGCACGGCTGTACCGATCACTGCCAGTGCCTCGGCGAGCGGGTCGCGCGAGTTGATCACCTTCTCTGCCGAGTCCAGCACCACGTCGACCACCTCGGGAAGCTGCGGTGCCACCACGCCCACACTCTCGACGAGGGCGGTTGCGATCTCGACTGCGTCCGGTGCCTGATCGGCCAACGAAACCGACCCTTGCTCGACCGTCGAATCGATGGACGCCACCGGAGTGTCGCCCGCCGGTGAGTCGTTCACCGCCGACTCCCGCAACCACGTGCTCACGTATTCCGAGCCCGTGCGCCCCGACGAATCGGCAGGCTGGTCGAAATAGCTGACGTGACTCGGCCCCGGGTACCAGTAGCTGGGTTCGGTTGCCATCGTCACGAGCCCGAGATTGTCGCGGAGGCCGGCCTCCCTCTCGTACTGGAGTCTCGCCTCCCAGGAGACGGGCAGATCCACCACGAAGCCGAGCACTCCGGAGACAGACAGATCGTCCGGGGTGGGCACGGCCACTGATGGCGAACTGTTCTTCTCCACCGCCTGGCCGAGCGATTCCGAACCCGACAGCCAGTCCGGCGTGGCGAGTACGTACGCACCGGTCCGCAGTGCCGTACGGACTAGTGCGTTCCCGAGATCAGACGCAATGCCTGACGGGTCGGTGGTGTCGATGTGCATCTGTTCGGCGATGTTCGCGCCAGTCCGGACCACCTGTGCATCCTCGGGAATCGAGCACGCGAAGTCGCCTGTCTCACAGAGAGATACGACCCGACCGGTGAGCGCACCGAATCCGGCCGATCCAACCGACCCGATGCCACCGCCGACCGCGACCTCAGTGGTACCGGACAACGTGCGAGCCCCGTTCAGGGGTGCCCGAAGACCCGGCGCCCCGGGTACGAGACCCGTACCGGCGGCGCGGTTGGGATCGGAGATCAGGTACACGCCGCGTACCCGGTCGGGCGCCACAGGCCCCCGGTTCTCGCCGATGTCCGCGGCGACCTTGTGTGCGATATCGGCGCCCTGGCTGTAACCGACGATCGCGATGTCGGTGCCCGGTCCGCACTGTGCCCCGATCTGGCGGATCTGGGCGTTGGTGGCCTCGACTCCTCGCGCGGAGGAATCGGCGTATGTGGTCCCGTCGGCGGTGTAGCCGAAGTCTGCCGGGTACGGAACGTAGGTGGTTTGCATTTCCCCTGGGGGCACCCCACGCCCGGCTTCTTCGATCGTGGGGGCCAGAACTCCGGCCTGCTGGTGCGGGTCCCGGTTGACGCTCGAGTCGAGCGTGCCCGGTACCACCACCACGTGCAGGTCCGGGCAGTCACTGATCGGCCGGGCCGATGCGACCTGCGGTGTGGCGGTCAGCGAGATCGCCGCTGCCGCTACAGCGGCAGCGCCCAGCACAGAACCCCGTAAACGGCGTCTGGCCGGTGAAGAGGTGAGGCCACCGGTGTGGCCTCGCGTTCGATTCATGCTCGGTTGCTCCTGTTTTGACACGCACCACAAAGGGCGACATGTTCTTTACGATGTGCCCGAAAACGGCCGATTGGCCACCCGCATCAACGAGGGCTTTCCAGAAATGACACATGGCGATCATCTGTCATCCGATTGAACGGCGCGCGGCGAGAAAGGCACGCGCACACAAATTGCTGGGCGCGACAGGTGAACGAAATGGTCCACGTCGGCTCAGCACTTGAGGTTTGGGCCACCGAGGCACATGAATGTGATCTTCATCGCTCAATGCGGTCCGGGGACACGGCGGACCGTGCGATGAGGTAGTTCGTGTCCGCTTGCGGCCGAGCGACTCTCGGCCGGCGCCCGATCACCCGCCGGGCGAGGAGCCATGGCTCTCAACTCGAAAGTCCGACACAGTGCCCGATCGGCGATTCGAACGGAACCTGTGCGCGCGGACCACGAACAAATCGCAGAAAAAAGCACGGTGGACAAATAGATGAATTGTCCAAGATCAATTCAGGCGGCGACGCCGAATATGCGGTGGGTGTTTTTAACGCATTCCCTTGACGCGCCGGCCCAATTCACGAGTGACCTCGCGTTCGGCGTCGCGACGGGCCAGATCGTGCCGTTTATCGTGAGCCTGTTTACCGCGCGCCAGCGCCAATTCCACTTTGACCTTGCCATCGCTGAAATACATCGACAGCGGTACCAGGGTCAGGTTGCCGTCACGGATTTTCCCGATCAGGCCATCGATCTCGCGGCGGTGCAGAAGTAGTTTGCGATTGCGGCGGGGAGCATGGTTTGTCCACGAACCGTTGCCGTACTCCGGGATGTGAAGGCCCCGCAACCACACCTCGCCGTTGTCGACGGTGGCGAAGGCATCGACCAGTGACGCCTTGCCATCGCGCAGGCTCTTCACCTCGGTGCCCAGCAACGCGACGCCCGCCTCGTAGGTGTCGAGAATGGCGTAGTTGTGCCGCGCCTTACGGTTCGTCGCAATCGCCTTGCGACCTTTTTCCTTCATCGATTCACCTACCTTCGTCCCGTCTTCATGCGCTGGTGGTGCGCCGAGCTGTTCATTTCACCGAGCCACGCAACACTACACACGCTGCGTTCGGACGTCGCGTGATTTGTCTGCCGGCCGAGAACGGCGGTGTCACTCGCGGACGTAGTACCGCAGCGTGCCGTATGCCGTCACGCTCGAGAGCACCACGCCGATGATGATCAGCCACGGGGCCACGAACAACACGTCGGCCGTCTGGATCTTGGCCAGGATGTTCACCCCGTAGAGGTCTTGCAGTGCCCGGTCGAAGAACAACGCCTTGGCTCCGAATAGTCCCGCGATGGCCAGCAGTGAACCCACCACGGTCGCGACCACCGCCTCGAGGAGGAACGGCAGCTGGGTGTACCAGCGGGTCGCACCCACCAGGCGCATGATGCCCACTTCCGTGCGTCGGGTGTAGGCAGCCACCTGGACAGTGTTGGCGATCAACAAGATCGCGGCGATCGCCTGCACCAACGCGATGGCGAAGGCAGCATTACGTGCCCCGTCGAGGACGCTGAAGATCCGTTTGACCAGCTCACGTTGATCGAGGACGCCGTCCACTCCGTCGGCATCCTTGAACTGATCGAGGACCGCACCGAACTGATTCGGGTCCGCCATCCTGACCTTGAACGATGCGGGAAGAGTGTTCTCCCGCACCAGCGCGGCGATGTCCGGGTTGTTCGCGAACGTCTTGGTCTTGGCGTCTTTGAACGCCTCGGCGCGGTCGATGTACTGCACCGACTCCACGCCACGGGCAGCTTCGATCTGCTCACGCAGCGGCGCACACGGCGCGGCCTTGCAGTCGGGGTCGGCGTCGGTCACCGGATCGGAGATGAAGATCTGCATCTCCACCCGGTCGAGGAAGATGTCCTGGGTCTTGTCGGCCATCTGCACCACCAGCAACCCGGCGCCGAACATGCCCAGCGTGATCGCGGTGGTGATGGTCATCGCCATGGTCATCGTGACGTTGCGGCGCAGTCCGTTCAGGACCTCGCTCAATATGAAACTCGCGCGCATGTGAGTTCGGGTGTCCTCCCGGTCGGGACTACAGAAGTAGGTGAAGGTCGAAGGGTCGGAGTCGGCTCAGCCGCCGAGCCCGTAGACGCCATGGGCGTCGTCACGGGTGAGACGGCCGTTGCTGAACTCGAGCACACGGCGCCGCATCGCATCGACGATCTGGCGGTCGTGTGTTGCCATCACCACCGTGGTCCCGCGTCGGTTCACCCGATCGAGCACCTCGACGATCTCCCGGCTGGTGTCGGGATCCAGGTTGCCGGTGGGCTCGTCGGCGAGCAGCAGCAGCGGCCGGTTCGCGATGGCGCGGGCGATGGCAACGCGCTGCATCTCACCGCCCGACAGCTCGTAAGGCATGCGGTCCGCTTTGCCGGACAGCCCGACGTACTCGAGGACTTCCGGAACCACCTTCGACACGGTGCTCTTCGGCTTCCCGATCACCTCGAGGGCAAACGCGACGTTCTCGGCCACCGACTTCTGCTGCAGCAAACGGAAGTCCTGGAAAACACATCCGATGGACTGGCGAAGCTTCGGCACGCGTCTGCCCGGCAATTTGTTCACGTGGAAGTCGCCCACATACACATCACCCGAGGTGGGTTTGTCTTCCTTCAACAGGAGCCGGAAGAAGGTGGATTTACCTGATCCGGAGGGGCCGATGAGAAACGCGAAATCGCCCTTGTCCACCTCGAGAGAAAGATCTCGCAAGGCGGGCCTGGTCGATGCCTTGTATTGCATCGTCACATTCTTGACGCTGATCACGGTCTGCCAGTGTAACCACGGATCCTGGCCATCCGGCTCAGACTTGCCCGGGCCCGGGCACCGAGATCACCTCGCGATGCTGGGGGTGGGGATCTCCAATCCCGGGATCAGCCCGCCCCGGGGCTGCTCGGTCTGCGTGGGGACCGTGGTCTCGATGGTCGACGAGCTCGAGGGTGGCTCGACCTCCACGGACGACTCGGTGGTCTCGGGTGTGGTCGTCGTAGCGGTTGCTGTCGTCTCCTCGGTGGTCTCCGGAGGCGGCGGTGTGGTGGTGGGGACCTGTTGCTGCCGGCTGGTCGTCGCCTGCGCCTTCTCGTCGTCGAGATTGCTGTAGTACTCCGACCGCTGGCCGTACAGGAGCATGGCGCCGATGAACAGCAACACCAACGCTGCTGTGGTGGTACGAACCCTGCCGCCGAAGAGTGTGCGCGGGATCCGGTGCCACCACGCTGGGCGGTCCTCGGTCTCTGTGGCGGCCGGCGTGGGCGCACCGCCGGCGGGGATGTTCGCCGAGTTCAACGGCTCGTTGTCCGGGTTCTGTTGGTTGTCGGTCATCGGCTTCCCTCCTCGGCTGCGACGGGTGACACGGAATCGGTTTCGATGACGCTGCCCGGGGCCAGTGCGATACCGGCGCGACCGAATGCCCGGACGATGCGCGAGCGGAGGTCGCGGCTCACCTCGAACTGTTTGCCCGGCAGGGTGCGGGCGACGATGCGGACCGTCATGGTGTCCACCTCGATGTCGATCACGCCCATCGCGGTCGGCTCATCGAGCAGCAGGTTGCGGGTGCGCGAGTCGGTGAACGCCTGGTGCCCGATCTGGGCGATGAGGTCGTTCACCTTGCTCATGTCGGCACCGATCGGCAACGGGATGTCCACCACCGACCGCGCCCAGTCCTTCGACAGGTTGATGGCCTTGACGATCTGGCCGTTGGGGATGGTGATCATCTCGCCATCGGCGGAGCGCAGTTTGGTGATGCGCAGTGTGACGTCCTCCACCGTCCCCTCGGCGGGTTCGGTCGCGCCGACGATGGCCAGGCTGACCACGTCTCCGAATCCGTACTGCTTCTCGGTGATGATGAAGAATCCGGACAGCAGGTCCTGCACGATGCGCTGCGCACCGAAACCGAGTGCCGCACCGAGCACTGTCGCGGGCGCGACGAATCCGGTGATGGGGACGTTGAACTGCCGCACGATGTTGAAGCCGGCGATGATGTACACGATCGCGATCGCCGCCCAGGCGAGGATCTGCGCCACCGAGTGGCGATGCTTGATCGCCTCCGAGCGCACGAGGGCATCGGATTCGGTGAACTGCGAGTCGATGCGCGCGGTGATCCGTCCGACCACCCACTGGATGAATCGGGTCGCGAGCAGGGCGCCGAGCACCCAGAGAACGATGGAGAGTCCCTGTAGGGACAGCCATCGGACGAAGCGGCTGGTACCGGCCGGGGTTTCCGGCGCTGCGGTCACGAGCGCGACGAGGTCTTGCATCAAATCGGGTTGCTCCTCCGGGTCGTGTGTTGGGATCGAGCCAATACCGTCCGGCGCCTACTCGAAGCACGCGGCCGGTGGACACCGGTTCAGGCGGGTGGTGCGGTCAGGCGTTGTGCGGCGTCAGGCGTTCTGTGCCATCCGCCAGCGAATACCGGATTCGATGAACCCGTCGATGTCGCCGTCGAGAACCGCGGTGGGGTTGTTCACCTCGAACTCGGTCCGTAGGTCTTTGACCATCTGATAGGGATGCAGCACATATGACCGCATCTGGTTGCCCCAGCTGGATCCGCCGTCTCCCTTGAGGGCGTCCATCTCGGCGCGTTCTTCCTTGCGTTTGCGCTCGAGCAGCTTGGCCTGCAGCACGCGCATGGCGGCTACCTTGTTCTGCAACTGACTCTTCTCGTTCTGACAGGTCACCACGATACCGGTGGGAATGTGCGTCAGACGCACAGCGGAGTCCGTGGTGTTCACCGACTGTCCACCAGGGCCGGATGAACGGTAAACGTCAACGCGCAGTTCGGTTTCCGGGATCTCGATGTGGTCTGTGGTTTCCACCACAGGGAGCACCTCGACCTCTGCGAACGACGTCTGCCTACGACCCTGGTTGTCGAACGGACTGATCCGCACCAACCGGTGGGTGCCCATCTCGATGGACAACGTGCCGTACATGTACGGCCCCTTGACTGCGAAGGTGGCCGACTTGAGTCCGGCTTCTTCGGCGTAGGAGGTGTCGTACACCTCAACCTTGTAGTTGTGCTTCTCCGCCCAGCGGATGTACATGCGCATCAGCATCTCGGCCCAGTCCGCGGCGTCCACTCCACCGGCGCCGGATCGGATGTTGACCAGCGCGTCACGGTGGTCGTATTCACCCGCCAGCATCGTCTTGACCTCCATCGCCTCGATGTCGGCCCGTAGTGCGACGCGTTCGGCGTCGGCGTCGGCCATCGCCTCGGTCTGGGACGCGCCTTCCTCGGATTCGGCCAATTCGTAGAGGAGTGGCACGTCTTCCAGTCGCTGCCTCAGCTCGGAGACGCGCCGCAGCTCACCTTGGGCGTGGGACAGCTCGCTGGTCACCTGCTGGGCGTGTTCCTGGTTGTTCCACAGCTCCGGATCGGCGGCCTGGTGTTCGAGTTCGTCGATCCGTCGCCGGAGCTCCTCGAGGTCGAGCACCTTCTCCACTGTGGTGAGGGTCGAGTCGAGGGCGTCGAGGTCTGCTGAAACGTCTGGATGCACGGTCACCCAGGCTACCGGTCCTTCAAGACCATGGCGGCGACCGCCGCAGCGGGACTCTCGAGGATCAGTGCTTACGCAGGTCCGGGCCCGACGTGCCCGGACCACCGCCGATCGACCCGGCGATCTGCCAGGTCGATTCGGCCTTACCCGGTTTGTAGGTGACCGGGACCTGGTCGCCGATCTGCGGCCACGCCGACGACATCGGCATCACGAACCGGCCGTAGACATCGGTCGGCGCTGTGTCCGGCCCGGTGATCGTGCCCGAGACAGTGCAGAAGGCCTGGTGGTTCTTGTCACCTTCGATGGGTTTGTCCGCCACCCCGGTCAGCGTGAGGGTGCCGGGCACCCGGTCGGTGAACGCGGCGTTGCCCTCGCGAGGGGCAGCGGCGCCACCGGACCGTCCGCGTTGCCACTGGATCAACAGCACCGCGAGCAACCCGGCGAGCATCAGCGTGATGATTATCGAGAACCACATGAAAATCGCACTCCTGGGGTCGGAAGCGGTCGCCGGTCCGGTCGTTCGCGGCACGCCTGTCGGTTGTCATCAGGTTAGCCGGACGACCTGGCGACACTGGCCGGCAAGCAGGTGTCTGTAGTTTTAGCGTCCATGAACTCGCCGACGCAGTCCGACCTCGACGTGGCGCTGGCGCTGGCCGACGCCGCCGACGCCATCACCATCGACCGTTTCGGCGCAGTGGATCTGCGCGTCGACTCCAAACCCGATCTGACCCCGGTGTCCGACGCCGACCTCGCCGTCGAGACGACGCTGCGTGAGAGGCTCGCGGACCTGCGTCCCGACGACGCGGTTCTCGGCGAAGAGTTCGGAGGCGAGGCGCAGATCAGCGGTCGTCAGTGGGTGATCGATCCGATCGACGGCACTAAGAACTTCGTGCGCGGGGTGCCGGTGTGGGCCACCCTGGTCGCGCTCCTCGTCGACGGGGTGCCGCAGGTGGGTGTGATCAGCGCGCCCGCTCTCGCGCGCCGGTGGTGGGCTTCGGCGGGCGAGGGCGCGTTCGCGCAGCGTCCGGACGGCTCGGCGCGGCCGATCACGGTGTCGCAGGTGACCGAACTCGACGCGGCGAGCCTCGCGTTCTCGAGCCTGTCGGGGTGGCGCGACCGCGGGATCCGGGATCAGTTCATCGCCTTGACCGACGCTGTCTGGCGGGTCCGCGGTTATGGCGACTTCTACAACTACTGCCTCGTGGCCGAGGGCGCGGTCGACATCACCGCGGAGCCGGAGGTGTCTTTGTGGGACCTCGCGCCGCTGGACATCCTGGTGCGTGAGGCGGGCGGGACGTTCACCTCGCTCGACGGAACGGCCGGCCCCCATGGCGGGAGTGCGATCGCCACAAACGGCACGTTGCATGCTTCCGTTCTCTCCTCGCTAACGCAGGGCGACGGCGCATACTGACACCATGCAGATCACACACTTCGGGCACTCCTGCATCCTGGTCGAACACGACGGCACCACAATCCTTTTCGATCCCGGCAACTTCTCGCACGGGTTCACCGGACTCACGGGGCTCGACGCCATCCTGATCACGCACCAGCACCCCGATCACGTTGACGTCGCGGCGTTGCCCGATCTGGTCGCCGGCAATCCCGACGCGGTGTTGTACGCGGATCCGCAGACAACCCGTCAGCTCAACGACGACGATGTCGCAGGCTCGTGGACCGCAGCCCACCCGGGCGACGAGTTCGCCGTCGGCGGCCTCACGGCTCGCATCACCGGCGGCACCCACGCGGTGATCCACCCCGACATCCCCACCATCGACAACGTGGCCTATTTATTGGGCGACAATGCCGGTCGGGCACAACTGATGCACCCCGGGGACTCGCTGTTCGTGCCGGAGGTGGAGGTGGACGTGCTGGCCATGCCGACCATGGCGCCGTGGATGAAGATCAGCGAGGCGATCGACTATCTGCGCGCAGTCTCGCCGAGGGTGGCCTTCCCCATCCACCAAGGCCTACTCGGCGATGCGGGCCTCAAGATGCACTACAGCCGGTTGTCCGAGATGAGTGATCCCGCAACCGACTTCATTGTCCTGCCCGGAGAGGACGCGCTCGACCTGACGTGACGGCTCCAGCCGATCACGAGACGTCGGGGAACAGACCACCACCGACAACCTGGTCGACGACGCGCGCGATGCCGTATGCGATCCACAGGGCTATCACCGCCCAGAGAACGGGATGCTTGACGGCTCGCGCGAGACCGGCCACCGATCGTCGCCGCGCCAGCAGTACGCCGGCGAGCGCAACGAACACCATGGTCGCGGCAAGGCTGATCGGGCCGAAAAAGTTGTAGGCGAAGGCATCAGAGAACTGGCCGTGGGCGGCAGCCGTCCAGCTGCGGGTGAGCCCGCAACCGGGGCAAGGCAGCCCGGTGACCAGTCGTACCGGGCACAGCGTGGGCCCCGATGTGCTGAGAGCTGGGCTGATCAGGAACGCTGTGGCGACCGCACCCAGACCGAGACCGGCGGCAATCCGAACATTTCGTTCGGACTGCCGCCGGTCTGCGGTGGGCGGGGCCGCCACGTCAAGCCATCACTTCAGGGGGACACCGTTGGAGTCGGGGAGCTTGCGCATAGCGATCAAGACTATGTCGATGAGTGTCCAGATGCCGAGGCCACCACAGGTGAGCAGCTTGGCGATACCGAGGCCGGTGTAGCCGAGGTAGAAGCGGTCGATGCCGAGACCGCCGACGAATACGGAGATCAGCAGGGCGGTGAGCCATTCCTTGTCCGAGAACAGGCCGGGCACCTGAGAAACCGGGAACCAGTTGCTCGACTGGGTGCGCACCTGCGTCTCCGGCTTGACCTGTCCGGAGCGGACAAGCCCGGCGAGGTCTTGGTACCCCATCGGGCCCTGCTCCTGGCCGAAGATCGAAGCGTAGAAGGTGTCGTTGTACGGGCCGCCCTGCGGCTGGGGTGGCGGTGCCGGATACCCGGGAGGAGGTTGTGTCATGAGGAGCAGGATATGGCACGGCACCGGACTTCGGCTGGTCCTGGACCATATTCTGAACATTTGAATGACGGCCGGAGAAATCCCCGTGAGCTGCGCAAACAATAGTTCGCATTGCTAATCGGTTGGTAGCCGCACCCATCTGTGACCGGCGGCCCGAACGGGCGCGTGACAACCGACCTTACTGAGTAGTAAGGTCCGTGCTGTCCGCTTTCTTACCGACCGGTAAGATCGGTGAGACGCGGTCGTCCGACCGACACCTCACGCCCAACACGTAGAAGACAAGCTGGTGAGAATGAGCACTCATACCGAGCCCCGCGACACCTCCGCTGTGGGCAAGAACCCCCACCGCCGTAGCGCCATCGGAGCAGCGATGCGAGTCCTGACCACGGTGACCGGCTCCGACTTCGCCGACAAGTACAAGATTCGCGAGCCGCTGAACCGCATCGCGTACGAGGGAACCAAGACCGGGTTCAAGACGATCGGCGCCGCAACCCGCGCCTTCTCCCGCGCCCAGGGTGGCGACAAGGCGAAGCGTTTGTCCACCACCCCCAAGGACTACTTCAACCTGTTCCCCGACGACGAACAGAAGATGATCGCGGACACCGTCAAGGAGTTCGCGGGCGAGATCTTGCGCCCGGCAGCCCACGACGCCGACGCCGCAGCCGCAGCCCCACCCGAGATCCTCGCTCGCAGTGCCGAACTCGGTATCACGATGATCAATGTGCCCGAAGAGTTCGAGGGCGCCGCCACCGAGCGTGGCGTGGTCACAAACTCGCTCGTCGCCGAAGCGATGGCTTATGGCGACATGGGCTTGGCACTGCCGCTGCTGGCACCCAGCGGTGTCGCCACCACGCTCACCCAGTTCGGCAGCGACGCGCAGCAGAAGACCTACCTGCCGGACTTCGCGGGCGAGAACGTGCCCCAGGCCGCCGTCGTCATCGCCGAGCCACGCCCGCTCTTCGACGCAATGTCGCTGCAGACCAAGGCAGCCCGGGTACCCAGCGGCTACCGCCTCAACGGCGTCAAATCGTTTGTGCCTGCTGCGGCGTCTTCGGAACTGTTCATCATCGGCGCACAGCTCGATGGCCGCCCCGCCCTGTTCATCGTCGAGTCGAATTCCAAAGGCCTTGTCGTCGAGGCAGATCCAGGCATGGGTGTGCGCGCCGCCGGTATCGGTCGGTTGTTGCTCACCGACGTGACCGTGCCCGCCACCGCATTGCTCGGTGAAGAAGAAGGCGACAGCGCTTTCACCGACTACCGCGACGTGGTCCGGTTGGCTCGGCTCGGTTGGTCCTCGCTGGCAGTCGGTACGGCCCATGCCGTCCTCGACTACGTCATCCCCTATGTGAACGAGCGCGAGGCGTTCGGGGAGCCGATCTCCAACCGTCAGGCCGTCGCATTCATGGTCGCGAACATGGCGACCGAGCTCGATTCGATCCGGCTTGTCACCCTGCGTGGAGCTGCCCGTGCCGAGCAGGGACTGTCTTTCGCCCGCGAAGCGGCGCTGGCCCGCAAGCTCACCGCCGACAAGGGTATGCAAATCGGTTCGGACGGAGTGCAATTGCTCGGCGGACACGGTTTCACCAAGGAACATCCGGTCGAGCGCTGGTTCCGCGATCTGCGCGGTGCGGCCATCGGCGAGGGCATCGTCGTCATCTGACGACCGCTCCCCCATCCGACCCGACACTCTTGCACAGAAAGACATCAAGCCATGGCAATCAATCTCGAACTTCCCCGGAAGCTGCATCAGACGGTCGACCAGGCCCATCAGGCTGCCGCGCAGATCTTCCGGCCCATCTCTCGTAAGTACGACCTCCGCGAACACGACTACCCGGTCGAGCTCGACACCCTGGCGAGTCTGTACGACGGACTCAATGAAGCCGGGGCGGCCGGAGCCGGCGCCGACGGCGGACGTAGCCAGCAGAAGAACAAGAAAGAACTGCCCGCAGGCGCAGTCGTCAACGGCGGCAACATGCAGTCGGTGCTCAACACGATGGAAACCTCGTGGGGCGACCTCGGTCTGATGCTGTCGATCCCCTATCAGGGGCTGGGCAACGCCGCCATCGCGGCCGTCGCCTCCGAAGAGCAGCTCAAGAAGTTCGGCAAGGTCTGGGCGTCGATGGCCATCACCGAACCCAGCTTCGGCTCCGACTCTGCCGCGGTCTCGACCACCGCGACCCGGGACGGCGACGACTACATCATCAACGGCGAAAAGATCTATGTGACAGCCGGATCCCGCGCCGACCACATCGTCGTCTGGGCCACAGTGGACAAGAGCGCCGGCCGTGCGGCGATCAAGAGCTTCGTCGTTCCCCGTGAACACGAAGGTGTGACGATCGAGCGTCTCGAGCACAAGCTCGGCATCAAGGCTTCCGACACTGCCGCGATCCGTTTCGAGAACTGCCGCGTTCCGGCCGAAAACCTCTTGGGGTCACCGGAAGTCGACACCAAAAAGGGTTTCGGCGGGGTCATGCAGACCTTCGACAACACCCGCCCGATGGTCGCGGGGATGGCTGTCGGTGTGACGCGGGCGGCGCTCGAGGAGCTCCGAACACTGCTCGAAGAAGCAGGCGTGGACATCGATTACGACAAGCCGGCCAACAATCAGCACGCCGCTGCAGCAGAGTTCATCCGCATGGAATCGGATTTCGAAGCCGCATACCTGCATTCACTGCGGGCAGCGTGGATGGCCGACAACAAGGAGCCGAACTCCAAAGAGGCTTCGATGTCGAAGGCGAAGGCCGGGCGTACCGTCACCGACGTGACCACCAAGGCCGTGGAACTCGCGGGCAGCCTTGGCTATTCGGAACGCTCCCTTTTGGAGAAATGGGCCCGCGATTCGAAGATCCTCGATATCTTCGAGGGAACCCAGCAGATCCAGAACCTGATCATCGCACGTCGAGTTCTCGGGAAGACGAGCGCAGAACTCAAGTGATCTGATGGACGAAGGACCCCGTCCGCATCGAGGGGTACGGACGGGGTTTTTTGTTGCCTCGGGCAAGGTTTGAGGCATGACCGCCCGCCCAGAGCATGTGCCACATCACATTTGACCCGTGTCGACGATCACATTTTTTCGGTTGCATCCCCGGCCTGTAACGCCTCGAGAACACCGATCTGACCAGCATTGACGACGAATCATCAAGTGCCCGAGGCGCACGTTCGTACCCACCACCCCGATGTGACCTCAACGCTTCGAGTACGTAACGTCGCTGAACGTGTCGTAGAAGACGGCAACACGGAAGTCCTGGATACAACGATCCCGCTCGCCTGATGTTCTGGGCAAGCGGCAGAGGAGGAACCATGACCAACATGCGCAAGCTTGCCGCCCGCACGGCGATCGCCGGAGCCCTGACGCTCGCACCGATGGGTGCGTTCGCAGCAACTGCCTCGGCCGAGGGTGCCCACAACTGGGACGCCGTCGCACAATGCGAGAGCGGCGGGAACTGGGCCATCAACACCGGTAACGGCTACTACGGCGGACTGCAGTTCAGCCAGTCGACCTGGGAGGCCAATGGCGGCGTCGGCGTTGCGTCGGACGCAAGCCGTGAGGAACAGATTCGAGTGGCCGAGAACGTGCTCGCCTCGCAGGGCGTCGGCGCCTGGCCCGTCTGCGGGCAGAATCTCTACAGCTGACCCCCGTTAGAACCGATCTCGCCCGGACCGCACTCGCGGTCCGGGCGAGATGCATGTGGAGGCCCTCATTTCGAGGTAGCGCACGTTGACACGAAATAACTCTGCGGTTAGCGTCGGAATCGATGAAAACGACGCGAAACTACGTCATGCGTTCGCGTGCCGAGTCCGCCGGTCTGACCCGGCGGCGGGCACTGGAGGCCACCGTGGCACTCGCCGGTGAGAAGCCGTTCGCAACGATTGTGCTCCCCGAGGTCGCCGCTCGCGCCGGCGTGAGTGTGCAGACCGTCCTGCGCCAATTCGGTAGCCGTGATGGTCTGCTGGATGCCGCCACCGAGTTCGTCGCCGAACAACTCCGATCACATCGATCCAGTCCTCCGGGCGACGTCCGGGCCGCTCTGGAGGTGCTGTTCGACCACTTCGACGACCACGGGGACGCGGTCATCATGCTCCTGGGTCAGGAGGGGTGGGACCGCCGCGCCGCCCAGCTCACCGAGTCCGAACGTCAGGCCCACCGCGCATGGGTGAGTACCGTCTTCGCCCCACAGCTGGCCGACCGGTCGGCTGCGGCACGGACCGAGCTCATCGACATGCTGGTGGTGGCGACCGATGTGTACACCTGGAAGCTGCTGTGCCGCGACCGCACGTTGTCGAGGAGCACAGCGCAGCGCCGGGTATCTCGAATGGTGTCGGCGATACTCGCGGCTGCATAAGCTCAGGCCGTGCCGACGCCGACGCAGCCCGCCCGCATTCTGTTCGTGACCTTCGATGCGGGAGGGAACTTCCCGCCGGTCATCACGCTGGGGCGGGAGTTCGCCCGGCGAGGACACCACGTGACCGTTCTCGGCCACGCACAGCAGCGGCGCAAGGTCGAGGCCGCCGGGTTCGAGTTCATCGCATACTCGAAGGCGCCGTCGTGGTCGTCAAGCAGGCACAAGAGCACCGCGTCCACGTTGTGGGGCTACCTCGCGCTCTTCACCACCCGGACTCTGGTCGATGACGCCGTCGCTGCCTCACGTGCGGCCGACCTGGTGGTTGTCGATTGCATGTTGTTGCCGGTGATGTCCGCGCTGAACGCTCTGCCACAGCCGACCATCGCCCTGTTCCACGCCTACTACGCCTATCTCGACGGGCCGTGGCGCCGCGGACCCATCGGAGTTGTCGCCCGCCTGCGCGGCTTGAGTTCACGTCACATCTGGGGTTCCACGGATCTGCAGGTGGTGGTCTCCGACGAGGCACTCGATCCTGCCGGACGCCGCCGCAGCGCAGTAGGCAACATCTTCTGGGCCGGGCCCGCCGAACCGGCCGCCAGACCCCTCACCCCGCAGACTCCCCCAACGGTGTTGGCCAGCTTGAGCACCACCTATTTCCCGGCCCAGCAGCAGACCATGCAGAACATCCTCGACGCTGCTGCCACCCTGCCCATCCGGCTGATCGCCACCACCGGACCCGCCATCGACCCGTCCCGCTTGCGGGTGCCCGCCAACGCCGAGCTCCATGAGTACGTCCCGCATGCCGACGTCCTGCCGGAGTGCGTCGCGGTCATCGGTCACGGCGGGCACTCGACAACTTTCCAGGCCCTCGCCCACGGACTCCCACTCATCGTGATGCCGATGCACCCACTGTTGGACCAGCCGATGGTGGGTCGATCCGTGGCCAGAGCGGGTGCAGGCATCGTTCTGCGGAAAAAGGCGTCGGCCGCTCGCATCGCCTCGGCGTTGTCGCGCATCCTCGACGAGCCCGGCTATTCCACATCGGCGCAGGCGATCGGTGACCGCCTTGCCCCCGGCGACGGCACAACACGAGCGGTAGATCGAGTGCTTGCCGAACTGCCGTGACTGCCGCCGTTCGGGTTGGCGTGCGTCGCAGACAATTCGCGCCCCGAGTCACTCATCCGGCTCGGTCGATCCCGGCGCCTCCTTGTCACTCCCCTCGCTCTGCTCAGGGGCCGGAGACACCGCCGGCAACGACGCCGACGGTGAGGTAGACGACGGTGAGATGGGTGGCGGGGGCGGGGTCTCGGACGGCGTCGCCGACAGGATCGGAAGCGAAATCAGCCATCCAGCCGTGCCATTCGGTTGCCACAGCACGGGCGCGACAGGATCGGGGACCTCGAAGATCACCCAGCCGGCCGCGGTGCGGCCCGGAGTCAAGGTGGAAAGCGTTTGCCCGAGTGATCCACACGGTTGACCCCAGCTCGAAATCGGCGCGCCAGAACCGTTGCCCTGACTGAACTGAGATGACTCCACACCGTTCAGCGCGTACTCACCGGTGTGCGTGGACGGGGTCACCGTCATCCGCACCGCCACGGTCACCGCGGGAGAAGTGTTGCAGCTCTGATCGACCACGACCTCGTCGATCCGCGCTGCGCCCAAGTCAGCACCATCCGTTCCGACAAGGGCGAACTCTTCCCCGGGTGAGGGTGTGGTGGGTCCGTCCGGCACCGTCAGCGGTGGTGATGCTTCTGCGGTGTCGGCTGCACCTTCCGGAGGTGGTTTCACCGGCATGGCCTCAACTGTGTCGGATGTGGTTGTGGTCGAGCCTGTTTCGTCAGGTGAGGGCGTGCTGGTGGGAGTACCGGTCGCGCTGGTTTCAGCAGTGGAAGCTGTGGGGTCAGTACCACCGCAGTCGGCTGCCCCGTCATCTACTGGCGCGTCCTCGTCAGCGTCCACAGCGGGCGGGGCGGGCGTGGTGGTCGGGGTACTCGTCTTCGTCACCCTGGTCGTCGTTGTATCGGGAACAGCCACCTCCTCGCCCCCGTCTTGGGCAACGGCCGGACACGTCGTCTGCGCGGCCTGGCGCGAACTCAGCGCCGACGGGGCGCTCAGCGGCGGGGGCTGACCTGCGGTGCCGCATTCGGCGCGGGCGAGGACAACGTTGCGCAGATTCACCTCAGGCGTGGCCGGAAAGACGTACGGCTGGGTCCACGTCATGATCAGCTCCGACCGGATGGAGGTCGCTGTCTGATCGACTTTCCACCAGATCCACATCTCCCGTACCGTCCCTATCCCGTAGCTCGGCGGCCCGTTGGCAACAGTCGGAACGGGCACTTCGCGCACAAGGAATCCGTTGTAGAGAAACGTCACCCGCCCGCTGGGGGTCGGAGCCAGCAGCTGACCCGGTCGACAAGAAGCCGACAATCCAACGGGACTGCTCACCCCCAACAAGCTCACCCCGAGTAAACCGTCGCCTTCGTATTCGAAGTTCAGATTCGATGTCCTGGTGGCTGCGCTCGAAACGGCGTCGGCCGGCGCAGATCCACACTGTGTCCCGGCAGCGTGGCGTACACACTGCGAGGAAGTCAGGCTGAAGTCCACACTGCCCGGCCACGGCAACCCACCGTTCGCCGTGCTCGACGACGTCGAGCTTCCCTGTTGGGGAGCAGCGCGGGTCACCGAGCCACCCGAAAACGTTGCCACCGTGCTCAGTGGCGAACGGCTGGGGCGCTCGATGGTGCCGGCTCCCGCTGATGCCCGTGCCCACCCGGTGGGGACGTATGCCGGGTCGACACCGAATGTGCTTGCCCCCCAAACCTTGTCTCCCCAGGCGGCCAGTGTCCGATCGGCGAACGCCCCGGTCAGCGCGGATGCGCCAACGACCGCCAGGATTGCCAGTGCCGCCACCCCGATGAGACGCCGGCGGCGCCGCTGCCCAGCGTTTCTGTTGCCGAGTGCCTTGCTGTGATGGCCACCCACTGTTCAGGCCTCGATCCGAGAATGGGCGCCTGCACCACGTTCGGGCACTGCTATTCGGCCGTCGGGAACACCGTCATCGGGATCGACGTCGTCCTCGCTCTGTCGGGGCCAGAAGGCCCAGAGCACCAGCAACGCAGCGCCAATTGTGATCGCCAGTAGGACAAACGGATTCGACAGCCAGATGACACCCTTGGCAAGACCCGGTACCGACCACAGGACCTTGCGTACCTCCTTGACCTGATAGCCACCCGGGTCGTCGAATGAATTGGCATCACCACGCATTTCGAGCATCGTTGTGCCGTCGGCGCCCGGCGAGGTCTTGATCACCCGGTGCGTGATCGGCAACTGACCAGCTCGTTTGACGGTGACCACGTCGCCCACGTCCACAGACGCCGCCGGCACCGTCTGCACGACGGCCAGCGATCCCGCCGGGATGGATGGGGCCATCGACCCGGTCTTGAACATGATGAGCGAGACGTTGAACACCACGGCCAGGACAACCATCACGATGCACGCGAGCCCTCCCACCGCGAGCAGGTTCATGATCACACTGCTGACGACCGACAGCGCGGATCGCCGTCTCGGGGCTGAGGGAGGCTCGGCGTGGGCGACCGGATCAGCATGAAACATCAAGGACTCCTATAGATTTCCGGACTTCACGACGCGGACGCGCAAGAGATCAGGGCCACCGGGCCGCCGGGGCTCTGCCATGAACCACTGGCCCGGCGGCCGGCAGATGCCTACGGTTCGACGCTGGTTGCCTTGAACTCCCAGAGAACCTGCCCTGTTGTCGACGTATTGAGCAGCGCCGCGTCGGCCGGCAGCGTCACAGTGAAACAGAAGTGCCGCGGGGTCATGTCGCCGTTGAGGATGATCGGGGTACTTCCGCCGGCCGTCGCCACGCTTCCACCTGCCGGCCAGCCTGCGGGCGTGGTACCCGCGACGCTGCAGCTGGCGGCCTCGGTGACGGTGAGTTCGAGTTCGCCGGCCAACGCAGACGTGTTGCCCGACGGAGCGAGGGTCACCGAAGCATTCAATGCCGATGCCGCCGGCCCGACCCGCAGCGACACCGGGGCTTTGACCGATTCACCGGGCGTGAGGCTCGTGGCATCGGCCAGCGGGAATGTAAAGGTGCCGGCCGTCGGTCCCGTTGCGAACTCACCCCAGCTGGTGCCACCGTTGAAACTGCCCTGAACGTTCCACTTGTCGGTGGCGAACTCGCTCTGGCCCCAGACTGAATCACTCCAGGCCGCAAGTGTCACCGCCGCTCCCACGCCGAGCACCAAACCCGCCGCAAGAATCGCTCGGATCTTGCGGCGATTACGTTTTGTGACCGTCAAACTCATAATTGAACCTCGCCTACACAAAAGGGCCAGCCAGTCCGACCCGCTTGCCCCGAGTATGAAAGTAAGGAGTCAAAAAGTTTCGCGGAATGCGATTTTTATCTTCGATTTTCGAAAGCAGCGCGCGCATTCTTTTCGCGCCATTACCCGAACACATCAATTGGAAAGTGTGCGAGTCCATTAAAAGGCATGGCGTCAATTCGGCCGGTGCAGCTGCGGCTGACATGCAGTTATCGGAGCGCCGGCGAAGTCAGTCGCGCATCTCAGACAAACAATGGGCGGACTTGGACCACTAACGCTCAGGCTCGAGCATAAAGGCGGCGACCGTTCGCCCGAAGGTTCACCGCAACAAGGTTCAGCGGCAATTTCTGAACGTGACGATCATATCGACCGGTCTACGAATTACCCGACACTGCTGATCGACAATGGCCGAATAGCCATTTGTGTCGATCCAATCCCCAGAGGTGGCGATCAGCGCTCGAGGTCGGCGTAGGCCGTCTCGGCGTGCTCGGAGAAGTCGACCCCTTCTCGCTCATCTTTCGCCGACACCCTGAACCCGATGGTCCAATCGATGACCTTCCCGATTCCGAATGACATCAAGAATGTGTAAAGAGCTACCGCAAAGATGGCAATCACTTGTTTACCCAGCAGAGCCAGTCCGCCGCCGTAGAAAAGCCCTTCGGCATCGGACGTCATCATCGAGGTCGCGAAGAGCCCGATGAGGAAGGTGCCGACCACACCACCGGTGAAATGCACGCCGACGACATCCAGTGAATCGTCGTAGCCGAACTTGAACTTCCACAACACCACGTAGGCACACACGATTCCGGCTGCGAGGCCGACAACGGCCGCCCCGAGGGGACCCACCGATCCACACGACGGCGTGATCGCCACCAGCCCGGCGACAATGCCCGACGCGGCGCCGAAACTGGTCGGGTGCCCATCACGATTGGTCTCGACCACAAGCCAGCCGACCATTCCCAGGCCGCCCGCGATCAAGGTGTTGAGCAGGACGGCTGCCGCGATGCCGTCGGCCGCGAGCGCGGAGCCTGCATTGAAACCGAACCATCCGAACCACAACAGTCCCGCGCCGAGCAGCACGAAGGGCAGATTGTGCGGGCGCATCGTGTCGTGGCGGAATCCCAGGCGGGGCCCCAAGACGAGGGCAAGTGCCAGCGCCGAAGCACCCGAGGTCACCTCCACCACCAGACCGCCCGCGAAGTCGAGCGCCCCGAGCTCGGCGATCCAGCCGCCGGGACCCCAGACCCAGTGCGCCACAGGCGCATAGACCAGTAGGGTCCAGATCGGTACGAACACGATCCAGGCGACGAAGCGGGCACGGTCGGCGATGGCCCCACTGATCAGTGCCGCGGTGATCACGGCGAACGTCAGCTGAAACGTCACGAACAACAAGGTCGGGATGGATCCGTGCAACGACTCCGGACCGATCCCGGCCAGCCCGAACGACTCCACGCCACCGATGAGGCCGAACCCCGCATCGTCTGAGAACGCAAGGCTGTAGCCGGCGACCAGCCACGCGACCGCGACCAACGGAATAGCGATGAAGCTCATCATCATCATGTTCAGCACGCTGAAGCTGCGCACCATGCCGCCGTAGAACAGCGCCAGCGCCGGAGTCATCAGAAGAACCATCGCGGTCGAGACAAGTACCAGCGCAGTGGCAGCACCATCGAGCTCGGGCACAGGAGCCCTCCGTGTTCTGTGAAGAGGTGAGTGGTTGTGCTCGAAGGACAATAACCAACACCCGATTCGTCCCGACGGGCCGTGGCGAATCTGCCCGGAGGTATCGAATCGACAACACGCCCACACCGATCGCCGGACTTCGGTAGCTTCGTTGCGACAGTCCTTTCCCGGGCCCACAGGCCACGAGTCGAACAAGGGCGGACCGCGACAATGAGCATCCCGATGACTGCGGGCGCGAACACTGCGTTGCAGGCCGCCGAAGTCCGCATCGAGGTCGGGGTGAGCGGACGGCAACTCGACGTGTCGGCGCTGTTGGTGGCCCCGTCGGGCAAGGTGCGCAGCGACGCCGACCTGGTCTTCTTCAACGCGCCCGTCGGGCCGGGGCTGCGTCACATGCCCGGTACTGCGCACGGTCCCGACGCAGTCTGCATCACCCTGGCCGCCGTTCCGTCGGCCATCGACAAGGTGGTGATCACGGCCAGCCTCGATCCCCCGGCCACCACGTTCGCCGGGACGAATCCACATGCCCGCGTCATCGATGCGGCGAACGGTGACCTGCTCGCCACGTTCGACCCGGCAAATCTCTCCGGCGAGACCGCCCTGATCGTCTTCGAGGTCTATCGGCGCGGCGGCGGATGGAAGCTGCGTGCGGTCGGGCAGGGCTACGCAGATGGATTGGCCGGGATCGCAACAGATTTCGGTATCAGCGTGGACGACCCGGCCGAGACTGCGCCGACGGTGGAGCAGGTGGCGGTTCCCGCCGTCCCGGTGGCGACCCTCACCAACTCGGCGAACCATCGGCCGAACCTCGACAAAGGTCACGTGGTCCTCGAGAAAAGCCAGTCGGTTGTGCTGACGAAGTTCGGCAAGCCGATGCTGAGCAAGGTCCGGATGGGACTCGGGTGGGATCCGGTCGCAGGCAAGGGCCGGATCGATCTCGACGCGTCGTGCATCGCCTTCGATGCGAACCGAAAGGTCGTGGCGACCTGCTGGTTCTTGAAGTTGTCGATACTCGATGGGGCGGTGGCACATTCGGGTGACAACCTGACCGGCGCAGGTGAGGGCGACGACGAGGTGATCTCGGTGGACCTGGGGCGGTTGCCCCATTCGGTCACCGGCCTGGTGTTCACCGTGAACTCCTTCTCGGGCCAGCGATTCACCGACGTCGGGCGGGCCTTCTGCAGGCTCGTCGATCACGGGAGCGGCCAGGAGATGGTCCGATTCGAACTCTCCGACTCAGGCCCCACCACCGGCGTACTGATGTGCAAGATGGTTCGTGAACCATCTGGCTGGGTGATGACCGCGCTGGGCGAATACGCCGACGGGAAAACCGTGCGCAAGATGAAAAAGCCCGCCGCCGCGGCACTCTGAAGGATCACATCGTCTTTTGTTGTCCGGTTTGCTCACATGTTGCCCGGGGTAACCACCGTCTGTCCGTGACTCGCGGCTCGGTAGGTCGGCTGAGCTGATCACTGCGTCGCAGCCCGCAGTCAAAGGAGGAACGATGAATCAGCCCCCACCGACAGATCTCTCGACCGTCCAGTTGATAGAACGCCTCTCCGAGCAGACCTCCACCCTCGTCAAGACAGAAGTGCGGAACGCACTCGATGAGGTGAAGACAAAAGGTACAAAGCTCGGCATCGGCGTCGGCATCTCCGGAGCAGGTGCCCTGTTGCTGCTGTTCGGCTTCGGAACACTCATCGCAGCGGCCGTCCTGGGGTTGGCCACCGCGGTGGACCCATGGCTCGCCGCACTCATCGTCGCGGCCGTGCTGGTCGTCATCGGAGCCATCGCTGCCGCGATCGGCGCGTCTCGGGCCAAGAAGGCCGTGCCGCCGGCACCGCAGGCAACCGTGCACAGCATCCAGAGGGACATCAACACCGTGAGGGAGCATCTCTGATGAGCGAACCGACGTCATCGGGCGCAACACCCGAACCCGGAACCACTGCGCCCACCGATGTGCCTCCGGTCGAGGAACAGCGCGCCGAGTTGGCCCAGACCGTGGACGCGCTGGCGCAGAAGTTCGACGTACCCACCCGCGTCAAAACGGCTGCCGCAGACACCGCCCACACCGCGCAGATCAAAGCCAAAGACAACCAGCAGGTCCTGGCGACCTCCGGCGCGATCGGGGCAGTGCTGCTCGTCCTGCTCGTTGTTGTCCGTCGTCGCCGTTCGAAGAAGAGGGAGATCGTATGAGCGCCGTGTCCAAAGCCGCCTACAAGCCGCTGTCGATAGCCACCAGCGTCCTCGGTGGTGTCGTGGCGTCAGCCGCATTCGCTCAGGTCTGGAAGCGTCTGGGCAATGACGCAAAGGCGCCTGATCCCAAAGACCTCCAGAGGAGCAACACCGAAGTCCTGGTTGCCGCTGCACTGCAGGGCCTGATCTTCGGCCTCGTGAAAGCTGCGGTCGATCGAGCTGGTGCACGCGGCTACAAGGCGGTCACCCACGAAGACCCATCCTGATCGGGGCCCCTTCGCCACCGACTGGAACACCGCCCGGATATAGCAAGAACCCGCGTTCTGCGTGATGCAGAACGCGGGTTCTTGTCTTCGTAGCGGGGACAGGATTTGAACCTGCGACCTCTGGGTTATGAGCCCAGCGAGCTACCGAGCTGCTCCACCCCGCGGCGGTAAACACAACGTTACAGGCGGGCACCTGCGAAGTGCAAATCGCCCGCCTGTAACGCCGGTCACGCTTCTGAACTGGGCAAATGCTAGCCCGTCGGCAGATTCTCGTAATCGCGCACCGCAGCCTGCAGATCCGTCTGTGCCTGACCGTAGGCGGTGAAGTTACCCGCCGAGAGGGCCTGCTGCATGGCGGTCAGGGCATCGTCCATCCGCTTGACGATCGCGTCTCGCTGGGGCGACGGCGGTACCGCGGCCTGACCGTCTGCCGGCGGCGGCGTCGGGGTCTGCCCCTGCTGCGGTGGAGTACCCGGCTGAACCACCGGCGCGCTCTCAGCGCCCGGGATCTGCGTCACGGACGACGGATCGATCCCGACACCTGCGAGCGCTGCCGCGACGGTGGGCGCATAACCCACCCGAGGCGGCTGCCCACTGCTGTCGTCGTACCGCACGATCACACGGACCAGACGTGGGAACGTACCCGCTGTCGACTTCGCCTGCGCGTACATCGGCACCACGTTCAGGACCCCGTTGTCACCGACCGGCAACGTCAGCAGATTGCCGAAGGTGACATCCGCGGTGTTCTCGAGGTTCTTACGGCTCTCTGCCACGCGGGTGTCGGTCTCCATCGCACTGAAGACCTGTTTGGGACCTTCACGCTGCGTGTTCGGCGGAAGATTCTTGATGGTGATCTGACCGTAGTTCTCCGGGTCGGAGGACACGGTCACGTACGCCGCCAAGAACTCCTGCTTCAGGACGTTGAACACCGACGTCAACTGGAACGAGGACCTCTTCGTCTCGGGATCGGAGGCGACAAAGTAGTACGGCGGCTGATCGAGCCCCCGTGTGACTGCAGCGCTGTCCGTCGGATCGGCAGGCACCGACCAGAAGGCGTCTCCCTGGAAGAACGTCTGCGGGTTGGTCACGTGGTACTTCGTCAGCAGCTGACGCTGGATCTTGAACAGATCCTCCGGGTAGCGCACGTGGTCACGCAGGTCTGCGTTCTCCGCGTTGTCGAACTCGGCCCGCGACTTCACCGAATCAGGGAACACCTTCATCCAGGTCTTCAGGACGGGGTCCTTGTCGTCGAACTGGTAGAGCGTGACCTCGCCCGAGTAGGCGTCCACGGTGGCCTTCACCGAGTTGCGGACGTACGAGACCTGCCGGTTGACCTGAGTGCGTCCGGTCTGGCCCTGATTGAGCTGCTGCGCATCGGTGGTCGCATCTTCGAGCGACGTCTTCTGCGCGTAGGGGAATGCGTCGAGAGTCGTGTACCCGTCGACGATCCACTTGACCGAGCCGTCGGACATCACGGCCGGATAGGTCTTGGAGTCGACGGTCAGCCAAGGTGCGGCCTTCTTGACACGGTCACGAGGATCACGGTTGTAGATGATCTTCGACTCTTCGTTGATGGCCCCCGAGAGCAGCAGGTTGCGCTCGGTGTACTTGACCGCGTAGGCAAATCGGTTGAACCAGTTGGACAACGGCACGCCGGCGTCGCCCTGGTAGGTGTACTTGGGTGTGTCCGCGGTGTCGAACTCCCGCGGCGCACCGGTGTTGCCGACGATCGCGTAGTCGGGATTCACCTTGGAGATCAGCTCACCGAAGTAGATACGGGGCTGCGTCACCTTGATGGGCGCGTTCGCCTTGTAGTCGTCGGTCTGATAATTGCTCAGATCACTGACGTTGAAGACGGGCTCACCGCCGCCGTTGACGTCGCTCTCACTGGAGACGGCTTCGTTCACGGTGTTGGCAGGAGCGGCGATGAAGCCGTTGCCGTGGGTGTAGACGGTGTGCTTGTTCAGCCAGTTCTGCTGGTTCGCCTCGAACCTGGTGGGGTCGAGTTCCCTTGCGGCGACCACGAAGTCACGCATCTCGCCGTCGACTGTGTAACGGTCGAGGGCAAGTTGGGACGGGAAGCCGTAGAAGTTCTGCTGCCGCTTGAGCTGAGCGAAGGCCGGCGACACGATGTTGGGATCAAGGAGCCGGATGTTCGACAACGTCGGTGCGTCGGCGTCGACCTGATCGGCATCGGCCGGTTCACCGGTCCAGTTCGCCTGGGTCTTCACCCTGTCGTCACCGATTCCGTAGGCCGCCTTGGTGGCCTCGATGTTCCGGTTGATGAACTCGGCTTCCTTCTCGGCCGCGTTGGGCTTCACCGAGAACTGCTCCATGGCTGCGGGCCAGCCCACGCCGATGACCAACGCCGACAACAGCATCATGGCGGTGGCCAGGGCAGGGATACGAAGGTCGCGAAGGACCACACCGGCGAAGAACGCCAACGCACAGATCACGGCGATCGCCATGAGGATCAACTTCGACGGCAGCACCGCGTTGATGTCGGTGTAGCTGGCGCCGTTGAAGATCTCTTGCTTACGGGTGCTGCTCAGCAGCGTGTACCGGTCGAGCCAGTACGCGATGGCCTTGAGCAACAGGAAGGTACCGGCGATGACCGCCAACTGGATTCGCGCTGCGTTGGTCAGCGTTCCGCCGCGTCCGGCGAGACGGATCCCGCCAAAGATGTAATGGGTCACCAAGCTGACGACAAACGCGATCACCACGACGACGAACAGGTAGTTCAGCACGAAGCGGTAGAACGGTAGATCAAACGCGTAGAAGCCGACATCGAGGCCGAACTCCGGATCCTTGCTGCCAAAGCTCTCACCGTTGAGGAACATCTGCACGGTGGACCACGAGCCCTGCGCGACCAGGCCCGCGAGAAGGCCGACCAGCAACGTCGGGATGATGGCAAACCACCGGATGCGGCTCATCACCACGGTGCGGTAGCGCGCGATCGGATCGCCTGGCCCACTCGTCGGAACGAACACCGGCCGACTGCGATAGGCGAGCCACAACGCACCGAAGATGATCAGTCCGGCGATGGCGCCGCAGATGCCGAACAGCGCGATGCGCGTCCAGATGATCTTGCTGAAGACCGAGCTGTAGCCGATGTCCTTGAACCACAACCAGTCGGTGTAGATGGTGATGAGCCTCGGCCCCACCAGCAACACCACCAGAACGATGACGGCAGTGGCGATGAGCGCCTTGCTTCGCCGCGACAACGTCGGCATTGCTGCCGGACCCCGGATTCCCACGTGTTCTACTCCAACTTTTATGCCGGGGGCACCGCACCCGGTCTTGACCAACACTTTACTTTGCGGCGCCCCGCTGCCTCGCTGAGCGTTGAAAGCCGAGAGAGCGGCCGGTATCGGCCCCTCTACTCCGCATTACTTAGAACAGTACCGATCGCAGCTGTGAACCGTCCTGTGCGTGTATGGCGTTGCTCACCGGCGGGTGAAAACGGGGGTCCCGGCCCCGCTGACAGGTGTGTTCGACCGGATCATTCGCCGCATACGGAGCCGTAGATGTCACTATTGTGCGGTGACCGATCCGCAGCCGCCCGTCCTCTCCCCCGACGCCCTGGGAAGCGCGATCCGAGAAGTCTTGGAGTTCGTCGATGCCGCCGGCTGGGGTCAGCCGCCGCAGCTGTTCGCGCTCGTGCCCACGGCGTTGCTGGCAGACACCCAACCGGACTGGGTCGATGACCACGACACATCCGAGCTCACGCTCATCGAGCAGGCCCCGCTGCCAGTGTCGCCCGACAGTGGCATGGCCGAACTCGAGCATGTTCTGGCCACCACCAGCTGGCCACTGGAAGTCGAGGGGTGCGCCCTGGTCCAGGAGATCATCGTGTTGCCACCGGAGGCCGAGAGCGATCTGGACGAGGCACTGGGCCCGCTGCTCTCCGATCCCGACGCTGCCGACCACGCTGCGCGCAGCGCCGCCGAAGCGCATCCGGAGAGTCGCGGGGCGCGTCTGGCCGCAGCGGTACTGCGTGACGGACGGGCACTGAGCCTCCTGCAGCTTGCCCCGGGTACAGAAGATGATCCCGACGCCCCGATCGAACTGCTGCAACACCCCGAATTGGCGCCCAACCTGCTGGCCGCTCTCGCCGGAACACTGGAGAACACCCCGCCGGAGGAATAGTCGGGCGAACAGTGCTCAGGGCGGGCCGGGTTGAGGTCAGCAACCCGGTGGCGTGCGACCCGCTTCGAGTTCCTTCAATCCGTCGACGGCGTTCTGCAAGGTGTCGACCTTGACCAGGGTCAGCCCGTCAGGTGTGTCCGATTTCGCCTCGGCACAATTGCCGGACGGGACCAAAAATGCTTCGGCGCCCGCATCTTTCGCGGCCCGCATCTTGTGTGTGATGCCGCCAATCTCGCCCACGTCCCCGTCCGGGGTGATCGTCCCGGTGCCGGCGATGAAGTCGCCTCCGGTGAGCTCTCCGGGGCTCAGCTTGTCGATCACGGCCAGAGTCAGCATCAACCCGGCCGACGGTCCGCCGATGTCGCCGACGTTGAAATCCACGTCGAGCCCGGGGTCGCCGTTCTCCTCGGCGAGCGTGACGCCGAGGATCCCCTTCGACTCGTCGTCGGGATTGGCACCCAAGGTCACCCGCACCGTGACCGGGTTTCCGTCGCGAACGACGTCGAGCGTCACCTCGGTGCCGGGGGCAAACCGGCCGAGCGCGGCCCGAAGGGCGTTCGGGTCTTCGACGGCCACGCCGTCGACCGCGACGATGTCGTCGCCCGGTTCGAGCTTGCCCGCCGACGGTCCGTTGTCGTCGACACCACCGACCACCTGTTCCACCGGCCGCCCCAGATAGTTCAGTGCGGCAAGCGTCGCGGAGTTCTCCGAGCCGGTCATCTGCTGCTTGTTCTCTGCGTCCACCTCGTCGTTGGACTTGCCCGGCGGGTACACCCGGTCGCGGGGCTGCAGCTCATCGTCACCGGAGAACCAGAATCCCATCGCCTGGAACAGCGTCAGATTGTCGGTCACCGAGACGGTGGTCAGGTTGAGGTTGCCCGTCGTCGGGTCGGTCTGCGTCCCACCGATCGCGACGACATCGATCATCTCGCCGTTCGATCCGTCTTTCAGCTGGCCCAGCGTGTTGACCGTCGGCCCCGGCCCCAGTGCCACGTAGGGCACCTTCACCAGCGTTCCCAGCAAGACGAATGCGACCAGGAACGCCAACGCCACCAGCAACGTGGTGACCCGCCGGTATTCCGGGGCAATTCTGAGGGACTGCATTTTCACCAGGCCCAGCGTAGAGGGTGACCGTTCGCCGAGAGCGGATGGATTGGCAGGAGGATCCGGGCTGATGCGCCGGTACCGTAGAGGTATGAATGACTTGCCTTTCGGTTTCTCTCCTTCGTCCGGCGACGACGGGGACGGTGACGAGCGCGGCAAGAAACCCGGCGATTTCGATCCCAATCAGCTCGGGCAGATGCTCTCGCAGCTCGGTCAGATGTTGTCCGGCATGGGAGCCGGTATGGGCACGGGCGGCGGTGGTGAGCCGGTCAACTATCAGGTGGCGACCTCGCTGGCCCGCCAGCAGATCGGCAAACACACCCCGGTCAGCGACCGGGAGAAGTCTGCGGTCACCGATTCGGTCCGGTTGGCCGAGGTGTGGCTCGACGCCGTGACCACACTGCCCGCGGGAGTCACCACCACCGAGGCATGGACGCCGGTGGACTGGCTCGAGAAGACGCTGCCGGTGTGGAAGACGTTGTGCAACCCGGTCGCCGAGCAGATGGCGACCACCTGGTCCAAGAACCTGCCGGAAGAAGCTCGAGATTTTGCCGGCCCCATGCTCGGCATGGTCACCCAGATGGGTGGGATGGCCTTCGGAACCCAGCTCGGGCAGGGCCTGGGCCAGCTCGCGAAAGAAGTACTGACGTCCAGCGATGTCGGCTTGCCGCTGGCTCCCACCGGAACGGCTGTGCTGCTCCCCGAAGCGATCGCCGCGTTCAGCGAGGGCCTGGAACAGCCCAGCCAGGAGATCATCGTGTTCTTGGCGGCGCGCGAGGCCGCCCATGTGCGGTTGTTCTCGCACGTGCCGTGGCTCCGCCAGCGCCTGCTGGCGACCGTCGAGGAGTACGCACGCGGGATCTCCATCGACTTCTCCGGCATCCAGGACGCCGCGGCGGGCATCGATCCGGCCCAGCTTCTGTCCGATCCGAGCAAGCTTCAGGACCTCCTCGGCGGCGGCGCGGCGTTCGAACCGAAGACCAGCCCCGCTCAGGAACACGCCCTTGCCCGCCTGGAGACGCTGTTGGCGCTCATCGAGGGCTGGGTCGAAACCGTTGTCTCCCAAGCTCTCCACGACCGGATTCCGTCGGTGGGCGCACTCACCGAGACGATGCGCAGGCGACGGGCCACCGGCGGACCGGCCGAGGAGACCTTTGCCACCCTCATCGGACTCGAACTACGCCCGCGCAAGTTGCGCGAAGCCGCCGACCTCTGGCGCAAGCTGCTGGAGTCGTCGGACGTGACCACGCGCGATGGCGTGTGGGCGCACCCCGACCTGGTTCCCGACGCCGACGATCTCGACCATCCGGCGGCGTTCATCGACCGGGTGATCGGTGGCGGAGTCGACGCCTTCGACGACCCGATCGCCCAACTCGAGAAGACCATCGCGGACGAGGCCAAACGAGCCGAGAAACGCCCGCCCACCGACGACGAGGGCGATCAGAAGTCGCCGGGCGCCTGAGTTCTACCGGGCCACATACGTCCTGCTCGAGCCGCATTTTGCCCTGTGGATAACTGACGTCGGCAGGCGTCGGTCACCACCTCGCGGTGGTTGAGTGGCGGCCATGGCTGTTGTGATGTCTTTGCCCCGGTTACGGCCGGAGACGGTGATCGTGTTGCGTCCCGGCGGACGGGTGCAGGTCGGATGCGACCCGGACACCGCCGTTGTGCTCGAACCGCCGGTCCACGTTGCCCCCGCCCGTCTGGTCGGACTGCTGCGGTGGATGACCGGGCCCCGGTCGGTCACCGAGGTGACGGCCGCGGCGGCGGACATCGGGCTCGACCTCGACGAGGTCCGGGGCATTCTCGACCGTTTGGTTGCGGTCGGGATCGGACACTACTTACCGCACGCGGGGGCCCAGCGCCCACTGACCATCCGTGTGCACGGCTCGGGACCACTGGCAAGCGCAGTCGCCAGAGCGGTCGCGGCAGGGGGCCACCGCGTTCGGCAATCGGTTCGGCGACCTCGACTCGCACCTGACCACCCGGACACGGAGAAGGCCTTCGCAACCTGGTCGGCCGATCTTGTGGTGCTGACCGACTTCCTCACGCACGACCCCTGGCTGATAGCGGATCTGATGAAGTCGCGGGTCCCGCACCTGACCGTCCGGCTGCGCGACGGATCCGGAGTGATCGGGCCGCTGGTGTTGCCGGGACTCACGAGCTGCCTCGTGTGCGCTGACCACCACCGGCGCGACCGCGACGCCGAGTGGCCCATCATCAGCGCCCAGCTGTTCGGTCAACGCGGGTGGGCCAGTCCGGCGACCATCGCGGGCACCGTGGCCTTGACCGTGGCGCAGATCGAACACATCACAGCTGTCACCAGCGCTGCAGCGTCGGCATCGGCATCGCCGGACCGCGATCCACCCACCACTGTGAACGCGACGATCGAGTTGCGGCCGAATGCATCATCTCTGCAGATCAGACAGTGGACGCCGCACCCGCTATGCGGTTGCGGCGTGCCGGCGTGATCTAAGCTCGAAGAATCGGGAAAGGGGAAAACTCAATGGCTGAGATCACACGAGGTGGAGCACGGCGCAATGCCAAGCTCGCCTCGCTTCCGCTCGGGGTGGCAGGACGGGCGGCGACGGGGTTCGGCAGACGGTTGGCAGGTGGGGACCGTGATGAGATCGCCGCAGACATGCTCGAGAAGACCGCCGAGCAGCTGTTCGCCGTCTTGGGCGAGCTGAAGGGCGGCGCCATGAAGGTGGGTCAGGCGCTGTCGATCATGGAGGCGGCGATCCCCGAGGAGTTCGGCGAACCCTTCCGTGACGCTCTCACCAAGCTCCAGGCAGAAGCGCCACCACTGCCCGCCGCCAAGGTGCACGGCGTGCTCGACAACCAATTGGGCACCAAATGGCGTGACCGATTCCAGGAGTTCTCCGACGAACCGGCGGCCTCGGCGTCCATCGGCCAGGTGCACAAGGCGGTGTGGCACGACGGCCGCGACGTCGCGGTGAAGGTGCAGTACCCCGGCGCCGACCACGCCCTCAAAGCCGATCTCAAGACCATGTCGCGGATGACCGGACTGCTCAAGCGCCTGTCCCCCGGCACCGACGTCAAGTCGATGATGGACGAGCTCATCGAGCGCACCGAAGACGAACTGAACTACACGAAGGAAGCCAACAACCAGCGGGCCTTCGCCAAGGGATTCGCCGACGACCCCAATTTCGTGGTGCCTCGGGTGGTCGCTTCTGCCCCCAAAGTTGTTGTGTCGGAGTGGATCACCGGAACACCCATGTCGAAGGTGATCAAGAACGGCACACAGGAGGAGCGAAACGCCGCCGCGGCGAAGATGACCGAGTTCGAGGTCAGCTCACCGAAGCGGGTGGGACTGGTCCATGGCGATCCTCATCCGGGGAACTTCCAGTTCCTCGCCGATGGCCGGATGGCGATTCTCGACTTCGGCGCCGTGGGCATCTACCCGAACGGTCTGCCTGCGGCGACCGGACCGATCCTCCGGCTGTGCCGCGACAACAAGTACGACGAGCTGAAAGAAGAAATGGTGCGAGCCAACTTCATTCAGCGCTCTCATCAGGACAAGGTCACCCCGAGTGACCTCGAGGCGTACCTGCGTCCGTACGTCGATCCGCTCTACAGCGAGTCGTTCCACTTCACCCGCAAATGGCTGCAGCGGGCGGCGGGCGCAGCCTCGGATCCACGTGGCGACGTCTACCGCACATCACGAAACCTGAACTGTCCCAAGGAATATGTGATGGTGTTCCGGGTTCTCGGCGGCTGTGTGGGTATCGCAGCCCAACTCGACGCAGAGGCCCCCTATCGGGCGATCATGGAGAAATGGGTCGACGGGCTGGCCGAGTAGAAGGCACCAGCTGATTCAGACACACGAGCGGGCGGTCCGTGTATTTCTCACAGACCGCCCGCTCTGTCGTCGCGCCGACGGGCTCATGCCGCCGTCTGGTTCTTACGTGGCCGTCCGCGGGGACGCTTACGGGCGATCACCACACCCTGATCGAAGATCTCTCCACCCCACACGCCCCACGGCTCACCGCGTTCGAGTGCCTCGGCCAGGCATTCCCGTCGTAGTGGGCAATCGGCGCACAACGCCTTCGCCTGCTCGAGCTGACTCGGGTTCTCGGAAAACCACAGGTCCGCGTCAGCGTACTGGCATGGCAACTCGGTCTTGGATATGTCCAGTGCGAGCCCGCCGCCTATATATGACTCGAGTAACTCGGTCATCAGTTCCTCCACTGTCGAATATGCTCTCGGATTTGTCTTGAAAACCCGGGCTCACAGTGGGGGAACTACAGATGTTCCACTTCACACAAGTGAGGCCACGGGTTCGCTGTTGCGACTCGCCGTGGCCTCGAATGAATTGATCTGTGTCAGATCGTCGTTCGTCGGGGTCGCACGGGAAGCGCTGAGCGGTTTACCGCCGGAATCGCTGCTTTCGGAGCCAGGAGTTCCGGCTTCATGGCGGCGATTGCGGGGGTATGTCCGGGTCGCGGACGCAGGCCTTGGACAGGCAGATGCCACGACTCGCACACGCCGGCGGCGCTGATGAAATCGTTCACGGTTCCTGTCCTTTCCTGCTCGTTCGAGATGCACATTCGGTGCGATGTGGTGGCTCGGTGATCACTCGAACACATCGAGTAGCCCCTCGCCTTGGTGATGTGGATCAGCCTAAACGTCGACGCCGAGATTGCACAACCTATTTTTGACCTGCAGTTTTTCCGAGATCTCAGGCGAAGGATCGTCCACCGGTCAGCCCCCGCCGTTGTCGCGGACCAGAGCGAGCAAATCCTCGCCGTACTGGTCCAGCTTCTTGGCGCCGATCCCCGGTATGGCAACGAGCGCAGGCACATCCCCGGGTTGCTGCTCGGCGATCGCGATCAGCGTGTTGTCGGAGAAGACCACGTAGGCGGGAACCTTCTGTTCCTTGGCCCTGCCGCTACGCCACTCCTTGAGAGCGACCAGCAAACCCTCGTCGAGGTCGGACGGACAACTCTCGCATCGACCCAACAGCGACGCGGTCTTGCCGAGAAGCGCTTTCCCGCAGACGCGGCAGCGCGGCCCCGATCGTTTCCGTTTCGGTTCGGCGATCCGGGAGGCGGGCGAGTCGTCCGGGACGAGATCGGCAAGAAATCTCGAACGCCGTCGCGAACGCCTGCCACCCTCATTGCGCGCGAGTGCCCACGACAGCTGCAGGTGTTCGCGCGCCCGGGTGATTCCGACGTACAGCAGCCGCCTTTCCTCTTCGATTGCCACATCGCCGGCGTTGATGGCCTGGCTGATCGGCACGGAGCCATCCACCATGCCCACCAGGAACACGGCGTCCCATTCGAGCCCCTTGGCGGCGTGTAGCGATGACAGCGTGACACCCTGCACGGTCGGTGGATGCCGCGCTTCAGCACGGGCTGCCAGTTCGCGGGACAACTCGGTCAGGGTGAGGTGCTCGTTCTCGTGCACCATCTCCTCGGTCAGATTCAGCAAGGCCCGCAAAGACTCCCAACGCTCTCGAGCCTGGGCGCCGGCCGGCGGGTCGTCGCTCAGACCGAGCGGCACGAGGATGGCCCGCAGCAGGGTGACCACATCTGCCTCGGCCGGCAGGTCGTCACGGCCGGCGGTCTGCTGCACGGCCCGCATCGCCTGCCGGATCTCTGATCGGGCGAAGAACGCCTCGCCTCCGCGTACCTGGTACGGGATGCCGGCCGCGGTCAGCGCCTGCTCATGGGCTTCGGACTGGGCGTTGATGCGATACAGGATCGCGATCTCGGATCCGGGAACACCTTGGGCCATCAACCGTTTGATCGCCTTCGCGACGGCGGCGGCTTCAGCCGGCTCGTCGTCGTACTCGGCGAAATCCGGCGCGGGTCCGGGCGGTCGTTGCCCGATGAGCTGCAGGCGGGTACCCGCGATGCGACCGCGGGCGGCTCCGATCACGCGGTTGGCCAGACCGACCACCTGCGGGGTGGATCGGTAGTCGCGCTCGAGGCGGACCACCATCGCCTCCGGGAAGCGCCGGGAGAAGTCGAGAAGGTAACTCGGGGTCGCGCCGGTGAACGAGTAGATCGTCTGATTGGCGTCGCCCACCACCGTGAGGTCGTCGCGCTCACCGAGCCAGGCATTGAGCAGCGCCTGCTGTGCGGGCGTGACGTCCTGATATTCGTCGACCACAAAACAGCGATACCGGTCACGGAACTCCTCGGCGACCACTGGATGGTCGTCGAGGATGGCCCGCGTCATGAGTAGCAGGTCGTCGAAGTCGAGGAGCTGATCTCCCGAGGGCGACACCTTGAGTTGTTCATAACGCTCGTAGACCAGCGCGACCTGTTCCGCCGGCATCGGCGCCTCTCGCCGCGACTTGGACACCTCCACCGCGTACTGATCCGGGCCGATCAACGAGCCTTTTGCCCACTCGATCTCCGAGATGAGGTCGCGGAGCGAGTCGGTGGTGGTGGGCGCCCCAGCCGAGCGGGCCGCGCGGGAGACCACGGGGAACTTGTTGTCGAGCAGTTCCCACTGGTTGTCGCCGATCGCCTGCGGCCAGAAGTACCTGAGTTGCCGCATGGCCGCGGCGTGGAATGTCAACGCCTGCACCGCGTTACCCGACCCGGCGATTCCCAGTGAACGGAGCCGGGTCCGCATCTCTCCGGCAGCGCGCGCCGTGAACGTGACCGCCAGCACCTGACTGCCCCGCACATGACCGTCGCCGACCAGGTGCGCGATCCGCCGGGTGATCGTGCGCGTCTTACCGGTGCCGGCGCCTGCGAGCACACACACCGGGCCGCGAGGGGCGAGCACCGCCGCCTGCTGTTCGGGGTCCAGTGAGTCCATGTGCCCAGTATTCCAACGAGGGCCGACACCACTACGTCCGCCCGCCGCAGCGGACGGGGAACAGCTGTGGCAGTCGTGGTGTTATGTAGGCGTGACTACCGACAACGCGACTTTGACCATGTACACCACCACCTGGTGCGGGTACTGCAAGCGCCTGAAGATGGGCCTGCGCAGTCAGGGCATCGAGTGGGTGGAAATCGACATCGAGCAGGACCCCAGCGCCGCTGACTTCGTCGGCAGTGTGAACGGCGGCAACCACGTGGTTCCCACCGTGAAGTTCGCCGATGGCAGCACCGCGACGAACCCGACGGTCGCCGACGTCCGCAAGAAGCTCGGCGTCTAGGCCCCGCCAGATGTATCGGGCGGTGGCACCAACCGCCCCGGCTCCGACTGCCCGGCTCCCCCGACGCGGGACGCCGGGCGGTCTGTGTCTGCGGGGGTATGCGCCCAGGCGCGGATGAGCGCACTCGCGATCGAGATCGATCCCGGCAATCTCAGCCGGGCATCGTCGATGATCGGTTTGCCGTCGGCTCCCAGCCAATCCTGCTGCGCTTCGAGCGCTTCGAGCACCTCTGAGCGGCTGAACCACTCGGCGTCCGCGATCTCGCCGTCGATGAAATCGAGAGCCTGATCCGGGTCTGCCGTGACCTCGAATCCCACCATCAGGGACCGGGGAAAGGGCCACGGTTGCGACCCGACGTACTGCGGGTCCCAGCAGTCCAGACCCACCTCTTCGTGCACCTCGCGCACCACGCATTGCTCCAGCGATTCGCCGGGTTCGACAAACCCGGCCAGCGTCGAGAACCAGCGCTCGGGCCACTGCGACTGTCTGCCCAGCAGTATCCGGTCGGCGCCGTCGTGGACCACCGTGATGATCGCCGGGTCCGTTCGGGGGAACTCCTCGCGGCCACTGATGGTGTTGCGGCGGACCCAGCCGCCCTTCGCAGGCTCGGTCGGATTGCCGTCGACCGGTGAAAAACGGGCTGAGTCATGCCAATTGAGCACTCCCAGCGCGGTGGACAGGATTCCGGCCTCGTCGGCGCCGAGGAGCTGCGCTCCACGCCTCGGGTCGTCTTTCGGCCCGTCGATGACGTCGAACCGCATGGCCCACATATCGGTGCCCTCTTCGGGATGCAGGCCGAGGAACACCGCCTCCGGCGGGGGTTCGTCACCGACGTCCACTGCCATGATCCAGCCAAGACCGTCCTCGCCCACCGGATACCGGCCCGACGGGTCGATCTGCAAGAGTAGGGCGTGCGGCCATCCTTCTGTCAGTCGTTGCTTGTCGTGCCTGATCTCGTCCGCACGGTTGTACACCGCGCGCGACAACATCGGTGGCTTGTCGAACTCAAATCGCCGCAAGCGAATTCACCTCTCGCCTCGGATCGATCTCGTCTCGGCCGGGTAGTTCGGTCATCCCTGGCCCTGCCGCACATAGAGCAGTCGATCACCGTGTTCGATCGCGTCGACCTTGCTGTCGTCGATGCGGTGCAGCGTGCCGCCCCGCACCACGCCGAGAACGATCTCGGACAGATGCCGGGGCGACCCACCCACCTCGTCCGGTTCCACGTCCCGCTCCGCGATCGCAAATCCCTCGTCAGGTGTGAGGAGGTCCTCGATCACCTGGACGACGGTGGGAGTGCTGGTGGCCAACCCCAGCAGGCGGCCGGCGGTCTCTGAACTCACCACCACCGAGTCGGCGCCCGATTGACGGATCAGATGGGTGTTCTCCGCTTCACGGATGGACGCGACAATCTTCGCGTTCGGCGCGAGTTCGCGTGCGGTCAACGTCGCCAGGACTGCTGTGTCGTCGCGGTTCGCGGCCACGATAATGGAGGACGCATGTTGGGCGCCCGCAAGTCGCAGCACGTCGGATCGGGTCGCGTCGCCGCGCACGGTCACCAGCCCCTTGGCGGCAGCGTTGTCGAGCACTGTCTGGTCACCGTCCACCACAACGATTTCCGAGGGCTTCTGGCCGTCGGCGATCATCGCCTTGACTGCTGTTTTGCCCTTGGTCCCGTACCCGATCACCACGGTGTGATTACGCACCTTGTTCCTCCAACGCTGAATTTTGAGAGCTTGACGGGATCGCTCGGTCAGCACTTCCAACGTGGTGCCGACCAACACGATCAGGAACATGACGCGTAGCGGCGTGATCACCAGCACGTTGATCAGTCGTGCCTCCGGGGTGAACGGGGTGATGTCGCCGTAGCCAGTGGTCGAGAGCGACACAGTGGCGTAGTACAGACAGTCGAGGAACGAGAGTTCGCTGTCCTGGACGTCTCGATAACCGTCGCGGTCGAGGTAGACGATGAAGACGGCCGCGAAGAGGGCGACCAGGGCGAAGATGACCCGACGAGAGATCGCCCGACCCGGGCTGGACTGCATCTCGGGGATACGGACGACACCGACCAGCGCGTGGTCGGGCATGTCGGTCAGCTCTTCGCTCTTGAACCGCCGGCGGAACCTGCCTGCGGGCATCAATGCCTCCCGACAAAGGCGCCGACACGGCGCCGGGAAAATTGCGTACGCACAAGTGGGGACTGTAGTCCTTTTCCGCACCGGTGGTAATCAACACCGATCTCGTCGCCATCAGGCATGGTGGACGCATGAACAGTGGCAAGCACAAGTTGCGGCAGTTGACGTTTCCCGATGATGCGACGCTGGCGAAGCGGATGGGCATCGGCCTGCTGGGAATCGGCGCCCTGCACTTCCTCGCACCCAAACCGTTCGATGACCTGATCCCCGAGGAACTGCCAGGTAATCCGCGTGCCTACACATATGGCTCCGGCGTTGTGGAACTCGCGGTCGGCGGCGCCCTTCTCGCTCCCCGGACCCGTCGCTTCGCCGGACTGTTCTCGGTTCTGCTGTTCATCGGCGTGTACCCCGGGAACATCAACATGGTGCGCATCTACCGCAACAAACCGCTGCCCTACCGGCTGGTCGCGTGGGCCCGCCTGCCCTTCCAGTTCCCCATGGTGTGGGCGGGATGGCGGGTCTGGAAGACCGCACCCAAGGTCTGACCGGATCAGGGGCGTTCTCGCTTCTCACGTCTGATGAGGTCGGCCAGTCCGGTGCGGTCGGGCAGGTTCGCGGGTTCGAGCGTGGTGTTGGACCGTACGTAGTGGAACGCCGCCCGCACCTTCTCCAGGTCGACGCCGGTCAGTTCCGCCCAGGCCACCCGGTAGGCGGCGAGCTGGACGAACACCGACTTCTCCTGTGCCGCAGTGGGTCGGGCACCGGTCTTCCAATCCACCACGGTGAAGCCGCCGTCCGGTTCGGAGAACACCGCATCGATCCGGCCCCGGACGATGGTGTCGGCGATGACCGTCTCGAACGGCACCTCGACCTCGATGGGGTTCCTCGCGGCCCACCGGGACCGGAGGAACTGCTCCCGCAGCACCTCCAGGTCGGCGTCCGAGCCCCCTTCGGCATCGGCCGCTCCCGGCAACTCGTCGATGTCGAGCAGTCGGGTGGCGCCGAACCTGCGTTCCACCCAGGCATGGAAGGCGGTGCCGCGGCGGGCCAGAGGATTGGGTTTGAACGGCAAGGGCCTGCGCAGGCGCCGGGCAAAGGTCTCCTCGTCCTTGTCCAGTTCGACGAGCTGGCTGACCGACAGATGTTGCGGCATCGTCACCTCGATGTCGGTGCCGAGGCCACTTTCCCGTTCGGTGAGCAGCACCGCGAGGTCGTTGGCCCAATCGCGGACCTGCGGGTCGTCGGCCGACAGGTCGGGCTCGGGTTCGGCGCCCATGTCGAAGAGGGCCGGCTCGCCGCGGGATCGCAACGCGGCGCGCACGAGGTCGGCGCCAAGTTCGACGCCGGGACGGCGGGAACCGAGTGGATCAGCGGGCCACGGCACGCCGGCGGTCAACGCCGCCAACGGATTGTCGGCGTTCTCTTCGGGAGTCGCCGCCCAGCCCGCGATGGTCAATCCCGGTGCGCCGTCGCTCGAGGTCTCGATCAGCCGAGAAGCGATGTCGTGCAACTCGGTCAAGAAGATCGAGGGGCCACGAGGTTTGTCACCGCCGTCGGACCAGTGATGCCCCGAGATGACCAATGCCCTCTTGGTCCGCGTCAAGGCCACGTACAGCAGTCGCCGATCCTCTTCGAGCTTGCGGTTGCGCAAAGCGTCCTTGTGGGCCTCGATTGCGTCCTCGAGTTCTTTGCGGTTCTCGAGTTCGGCCAGCTCTAGCGGTGGGAAGCCCTCGGCGCCCAGTGTCTCGGCGAGGTCGCCCCGCAACTCCGCGGGTAGTTCCCGCGCACTACCGAGCCAGGTCCCGTCGGCCTTTCCACCCGGGAAGTTGTTCGTGCACAGATGTGCGATCACCACCACGTCCCATTCGAGGCCCTTGGCCGCGTGCACGGTGAGGATCTGGACGCGGTCTTCGGCGATCTCGACCTTGCCCGGTTCCAGACCCTTCTCGATGTCGGCGGCAGACTCGAGAAAGGCGAGCAGTCCAGGCAGGGTGGCGGCCGACCGCTCGGTGTAGTCGGCCACGTACTCGGCAAAGGCGTCGAGGTGTTCGCGCCCGGTGATGTTGCCTCGCAGACCCCGTGCCCGGATCTGCGCCTCGACATCGACGCCGATGACCCTCTCCACCTCGGCGACCAACTCGGGTAACGGTTGCCCCATCCGGGCCCGCAGGATGGTCAGCTGGTGACCGAATGATTTGATCCTGCGGTACCCGTCGGGTGAATACCGTTGCGCCGGACCCGGGTCGGCCAGTGCATCACCGAGACCGGCTTGATCCACCACCTCGGTCGGCACCGCGGAATCGAGCGCGCTGTCGAGTTCTTCCAGACTCGTCATCGTGCCGGTGACGATGTTGGTACCGGCGGCGAGGTCGCGCGCACGCGCCCACAGGGCAGCGATGTCACGCGCCCCGAGCCGCCACCGCGGTCCGGTGAGGAGTCGCACGGCAGCCGTCCCTGCCATGGGATCAGCCATCAGACGGAGCATCGCCACCACGTCCTGGACCTCCGGTACACCCAGCAGGCCGCCGATGCCGACCACTTCCGCCGCGATGCCACGATCGGTGAGTTCGGCCGCGAGCGGCGCCGAATCCTCATTGCGGCGCACCAGGATCGCCACCGTCGGCGGTGGACCCTCGGCACGGTTGTACTCGTCTTCGATCTGGTCGACGATCCACTCACGCTCCTGCACCACGGTCTCGGTCAGAGCCATGGTGATGGTCCCGGTCGGGGCATCGTCACGCGGCCGCAAGATGCTCACCGGCACACCCCGCCGTCGCAGCTCCTCGGACGCGGCGTTGGCCATGTCGAGGGCGTGGCGGGCGTTGCGCCAGCTGGTCAGCAGTTCCAGGCGTTGCGCGGGAGTTCCGTCGCTGCAACGGAAATCGGTGGTGAAGCGAGGCAGATTGGCAGCCGACGCGCCGCGCCAGCCATAGATCGACTGGATCGGGTCACCGACCGCGGTCACCGCAATCCCGGCGCCCCGCGGCACCCCGGGCGGCGTTCCGAACAGCTCCGACAGCAGCACGCGCTGGGAATGTCCGGTGTCCTGGTACTCGTCGAGCAACACCGCGCCGATGGCGGCGCGTTCGGATTCGCCCACCTCCGGGTGACGTGCGACGAGTTGGGCAGCCAGCGACATCTGGCTACCGAAGTCGAGCACGTTCGCCTCGCGCATCGCAGCGCCCAACGCGGCCACCAGCGGCATCAACGCCCGCCGCTCATCGATGACGGACTGGATGGACCGGAGCTTCTGAGGCGGCTCAGGGCGTTGCCTACCGGTCGGGGGCAGGGTGTCGATGAGCTCGTAGAGCGAGTCGCCCGCGGTGGCGAGCTGGTCGAGGTCCACCAGGTGCTCGGCGAGCTCGCTGTAGAGCTTCAGTACCGATTCGGTCACGCCGCCAGGGGTTTTGGTGGTCTCGAGGTCATCGGTCCACCCCGCCACCACCGAGAACGCCAGTTGCCACAGTTCGGTTTCGCTGAGCAAGGTGGCCGAGGGTTCGACAGGCAGGAGCAGTCCGTAGTCGGCGATCAGCCGGCCGGCGTAGGCGTGGTAGGTACTCACCTGCGGGTCTGCCGACCGAAGCCGGCCACGCAACGTGCCGTCGGGGTCCCAGTTCTGCATCGCCGGCGATCCCGCGAGCATCGACAACCGCCGGCGGATGCGCGCGGCGAGTTCTTGGGCGGCCTTTCGGGTGAAGGTCAGGCCCAGCACCGCGTCCGGCTCGACCAGACGGTTGGCCACCAGCCACACCACCCGGGAAGCCATGGTCTCGGTTTTGCCTGCACCCGCCCCCGCGACCACCAGCACGGGCTCCATCGGCGCCTCGATCACCTCGACCTGCTCATCGGTGGGCGAGGGCAGACCGAGCGCCGCCGACAGGACCCGGGCGGAGATCCTCGTCATCGTTCCGGTGTCAGCCATCGGTCACGGTCCTGCCGTCGAGTTGGGCCGGGCAGCTCGCGGTGAGTGGACAGTGCCCGCATCCGTCGTTCACGGTGGCCACGAACTGCGGCCCGATACTGCGGTGGGCGGCCGCCCGCACCACGGCGAGCCACTGCTCCACCTGCTCTTCCGACAAGGGCGGCTGATCGCGTTGCGCCGCACCGGTTTTGTTGTTCGAGTTGTTGACGTAGACGAGCGATCCCCCACCTGGCTCGACCGGGCCGACAGCCTGCACACCACCGAGCCGCAAGGCGAGCTGATAGGTGGCCAGCTGCGCGTGCTCCTGGGCGGCCTGCACCGACAGCGTGGTCTTGCCGGTCTTCACATCCACCACCACCGGGCGTCCTGCGCTGTCCTGTTCGAGCCGGTCGATGCGCCCGCGTAACCGCACCTCGGGCATGTCGACGGTGTCTCCGTCGGCGTCCTGGACCGTGGCGGGTTCGATACGCGCATCCACGTCCACCTCGACACCCACCTCGGTGAGCGTCTCGCGGGAGACCTTGAGCCAGCGTTGGAAGTTGGTGAGCATCTCCTCGGTGCGTTCGAGTTCGCGGCGCGAGAACCATGGTGCCCCGACATCCACTTGGTCCCAGACCCGCCGCAGTGCAGCGGTGACATCGTCGGGTGGGATCTCTCCGGCGACTGCCTGCACAAGTGTGTGGACAAGGGTTCCGGCGACGGCCGGCCGCGAATCGCCGTCGCGGCCGCCGTACCGCTCCAGCATCCAGCGCAGCGAGCAGGTGCCCAGCGCCTCCACACTGGACGGCGAAAGGGTCAGCGGCCCAGCCGACTCCGACCACAGAGGGATCTCCGAGCTGGGAGCAGCAAGCCCGTACCACTGGTCGGGATGCGCGCCCGGAACACCGGCGTCGGCGAGCTCGGCGAGCATGTCTGCGGCGGCTTTCGCCCGCTCCGTAGGCGTATCGGTGTCTGCGCACACCTCGGCACGCAACTCGGCGACCAGCGACGACAGCGACAGCACCCGTCGCAGACCGGGCTCCACCGGGAGCTCCAGTTCGATTTCATCGTCGTCCACGGCGCCCTTCTCGACGATCGCGGCCAATTCGCCGATGAACCGTGAGGGCGCGGCATCTCCGCTCCCGTCGTCGACAGCACTGACCATCAGTCGATCGCGAGCCCGCGTGCATGCCACCAGCAGCAGTCGACGCTCCTCGGCAAGAGCCATCGCGGTGCGGGAGATGGTGTCCAGCGCATCGGCATCCACGCCATCGAGAAGATCGACCAACTGTCCGGTACCGAGAATGCTCCCCCGGCTGCGCAGGCTCGGCCACAAACCGTCCTGAACACCCGCGACCGCCACCACATCCCATTCGCGACCGGTGGCCGCATGGGCGGACAACACCGTGACGGCGTCCGATGACGCCTGCGCCATGCGGGATTCGGTGGGGATCTGCAACGCCCCGAGGTAATCCAGGAACCCACCGAGTGTCGCGGCAGGCAGGCTGTCGGTGAAGCTCGCTGCGGCGTCGAACAGCGCCACCATCGCATCGAGGTCCCGATCGGCCTGCGCACCACCGGGTCCGTGGTCACGGCGCATCACCTGATTCGACCATCGGGGTCCGAGTCCGGTGGCCTGCCACGCCTCCCAGAGGATCTCCTCGATACCGCGGCGGTTTTCGTACGCCACGCGAGCTGCGCCGATGACCGCGAGAACCCTTGTCAGCGGCTGCTTCTCGGCGTCGGTCAGCCCGTCGAGGTAGTGGTCGACGTCGATGGGGTCATGCTCGACCCGCACCCGGTGGCCGGTGACCAGTTCGGCGATGACCGATGCTGAGTCGCGGTCCCCGCCGGATTCGGTCTCGATACGACGCAGTCCACGCCGTAGCCGACGCAGCGCAGCCGGGTCGGCTCCTCCGATGGGTCCTGCAAGCAGTTCGAGCGCTTCCTCCGGCTCCAGCGGTTCCGACACCGCGCGCAGAGCCAGCAGCATCGCCGCCACCGAGCGTTGACGCGCGAGTGGGATCTCGCTGGCCGGTGTCATCACCGGCACACCGGCCGAGCGCAGCGCGCGCCGCAGTGGCGCCATCGCGCGGGGCACCGATCGGACGATGACCGCCATCTCCGACCAGGGGACATCGTCGTAGAGGTGCGCCCGGCGCATCATGTCGGCGATGGCCGTGGCCTCTTTGGCGGCCGATCCGTAGATTTTGACCACGGGCACCGGCCCACCCCGGTCGGCGGCCTCGGCTCGGCGCCGACGGGGACCCGGGAGCCGCGCGGCGATCGCCGCGCCCAGGTCGCTGATGGGCTTGCTCGACCGGAAGTTGTTGTCGAGCAGGATGTCTCGATCCGGGTCGTCGAGTTCGTCGAGAAACCGCGAACTGGCCCCGCGGAAGCCGTAGATCGCCTGGTCACCGTCGCCGGCGACTACCGTCTGGTGTGTTCCCGCCCCGATCAGCTCGACGAGGGTGGCGGCCTGCGGATCGAGGTGCTGGGCGTCGTCCACCAGCAGATACCGCACCCGTGCTCGCTCGCGCCGCAGCAGATCGGGGTCGGTTGCGAAAGCTGTGAGAGCAGAGCCCACCAGCTCTGCGGCGTCGACTGCGGGCGCGGTCGCCTGAGGTGCCTCCAGCCCGACTGCCCCCCGCAGCAGACCGCTCTGCTCGTACTGACGGTAGGCCTTGCCGACCGCCTCCCACTCCGGACGCTTGTGCCTGCGGCCCAGCGCCATCAGGTCCTCGGGCCCCGCACCGCGTTCGGCGGCCCGCATCATCATGTCCCGCAATGCCTGTGCGAATCCGTTGGTGCCCAGAGCCGGCCGCAATCGCGGCGGCCAATAGCCGGCACCGTCCTCGATGTCGCCGGCCAGCAGTTCCCGCAACACCGCATCCTGCTCGGCGCCGGTGATCAGGCGCGGCGGCGGATTGTCGTGTGCGGCCGCCTGCAGGCGAAGCACCGCAAACGCATAGGAGTGCACGGTGCGGACGATCGGCTCGCGGGTGGCCCGCGGAGCACGGCCCGCACCCCCGGCGCGCTGAGCCAGCAGTCGCGCGGTGATCTGCTCACGCAACTCGGTGGCTGCCCGTCGCCCGGCGGCCAGGACCAGCAGCGACTCCGGATCGATCGCCGGGTCGGCGAGACGGGCCACCGCGAGGTCGACGATCAGTGACGTCTTTCCCGTGCCCGGGCCTCCGTGAACCCGCAGTGGGTGGAAACCCGGTGACGCGGTGCCGCCGGGACGGTCGATCAACAACTGCACCCGCTCTGGCCAGGTACGCGGTTGCGCCGGAGGGATGGGCGCCGACACCAGTCGCGTCGTCATGGCTGGCACACGGTCTCCTTCCTCTGGTTCCTCCACGATGGTGTCACGGGTGACCGACATGTCGACCGCACCACCATCGCCCAGCCGCGCCCGGGTCGGTACTGCGTGCCCGACCACGGTCGGGCACGATTGGTCCCATGGCTGGTTTGAACGTGGAACTGTACGGCCCCGCAGACGGCGACCCCGTCCTCGCATTGCATGGCGTCACCGGCCACGGCAAACGGTGGGCGGACCTCGCCGCAGCGCTGCCCGACGCCAGGATCATCGCCCCGGACCTGCTCGGACACGGATTCTCGACCTGGGAACCGCCGTGGTCCATCGACGCACACGTGGCTGCCCTGGCCGACGTGGTCGAGGCCCACGCGTCCTCCCCTGTGGTCCTGGTGGGTCATTCCTTCGGCGGAGCACTTGCCCTGCATCTGTCGCGACTGGTCCCCGATCACATCCGGTCGCTGGTGCTGCTCGACCCGGCCATCGGCCTCGAACCCGCCCGGCTCATGGACATCGCGACCAGCTACATCACCCACCACGATTACCCGGGTGAGGCAGCCGCACGTGCGGAGAAGCTGGGCGAGTCGTGGGCCGAACTACCTCCGGAACTGCTGGATCGAGAGGTCGCCGACCACCTGACCACCGCAGGTGAGCGGATGAGCTGGCGCGTCCACCCGGGGACAGTGGTCACCACATGGAGCGAATTGGCCCGCCCCTTTGTGCTACCCCCACCGCACATGCCGGTCGATCTGGTTCAGGCCTTGCGCGTGCAACCGCCGTACGTCACCGCCGATCTACTCGAAGCGCTTGCGGCACAACAGGGCGAGCTCTTCTCGCTGTACGAGGAAGACTGCGACCACATGGTTCCCTTCGCCCGCCCCGAACTGACCGCGCGCCTGGTCGCGGAGGCCCTGGCGCGTCCACGATCCGAGAGCTGATGGCGAAGATCACCGACGATCAGGTCGAACGCGTACGCGCGATCGTGGCGTCGGTACCTGCCGGCAAGGTGACCACCTACGGTGACGTGGCAGCGGCTGCGGGCCTGTCGAGCCCCCGCATCGTCGGATGGATCATGCGAACCGACTCGGCTGATCTACCGTGGCACCGGGTGATCAGCGCCGCCGGCACACCGGCTCCGCACCTGCGTGACCGCCAGCTCGAAAACCTACGCGCCGAGGGTGTTCCGGTGTTCGACGGCCGAGTCGACATGAAGGTCGCCCGAGCCGACCTGGCCTGACCCGCCCCACCACCCACAAAATTCGCGCCACCTGCCGAGGTTCGCGCCGGTTGTAGCCGGCGCGGACGTCGGGAGGTGGCGCGAATTCTGTGGTGGGAAGGTGCTCAGAGACCGGCGGCGACCACGGGGCGCACCGACCTCATCCGGCGCACGACCAGGTCGACGACACGGGGGTCGGTACCCAGGGGCTGAGCCACACCATCAGCGCCGGCGTCGTGGAGCCGATCGTGGAACAGCCCATGCGCCAACAGATATGAGGCGATGAAGACGCGGCGCCCGGTGCGAGCCCTGGTGTCGGCGACGACGTCCGCGATGCGCGGCTGAGCAGTGGCCACATACCCGACCGGAACCGGCTCGCCGATCATCGTGCCCAGCAGGTTGGCGGCACGCCGGACCTGGCCGAGCGCGAACAGATCGGAAGATCCCGCCGCGGCGAGCACAACCGAATCGCCTCGGCGCCAGCCACTTTCGGACAGACGCAACGCCAAGACCCGCGCCAGTTCGGGATCGGGACCCAGCGACCGCGAGACGGAGACGCCCTGATGGCCACTGGCCTCGATGTGCTCGGGAAGATCTTTGCGGACGTGATAGCCGGAGGCCAGGAACGCCGGGACGACCACCGCTGGCCCGTCGAGCCCGCGCAACACCTCTGACGGCGAAGGGCCGAGTACGTCGACGAACGCAACGCGCGTACTGCCGATCTGGGCCGAGACCTTGTCCGCGAGGTCCGCGATCATCGATACGCCGTGTTCAGAGCGGGTCCCATGTGCGACCAGGATGGGTTGCGCGTCGATTCCCTTGATTCTCATGCGTTTTCCCCTTCCTCGTACTCGACGTCGACAGAGAGGCGGTAGCCACGTTTGACAACGGTCTGGATCATCCGGGGGTCACCGAGGCCCGCTCGCAGGCGTGCCATGGCCGTCTCCACCGCGTGGGTGTCGCCGCCGCCTCCGGGGAGTTCGGTGAGCAGTGCATGCCGTGACACCACCCTGCCGGGGCGGCGCGCGAGTGCTTTGAGCAGGGTCAGACCTGCCGGCGACAGCGGCCGGAGCTCGCCGTCGACCATCACCGAACGGCTGCGGATCGACATGTCGTGACCGGCGACGCGCAGAGTCGGCACCCGGCGGGGCAACTCTTCGGCGATGTGCCGGGCGAGAGCACCGAGGCGAAAGCGATTCGGCCGCGAGGTGGGCACCCGCAACGCCGCGAGCGGGCCGGCGGTGACCGACCCCACACACATGACGTGGACGTCGGTTCGCAGAGCGTCCAGAAGCGCATCGAGCCGCCCCGTGTCCTGGGCCCGACCGAGCATCGATGCAACGGCCGGAGCGCTGGTGAACGACACCGCGTCCATCTCACCACCCACGATGGCCGAGATCATCTGGTCCATCGCAGTGGTGTCCTGCGGCGGCAGCCACCGGTAGACCGGGATCGGCAGCACCTCTGCACCCGCTTCGCGCAACACCTCGCAGAAGTCGGGCAGTGGCTCCCACTCGGTGGTGGCGCCGTGCAGCTGCACGCCCACCCGGGTGCCCTCGACACCCTCGTCGAGCAGGTGCTCGAGAACTTCACTCGACGATTCGTTGGGTGGCGACCATTCCTCCCGCAAACCGGCAGCGCGGATCGCGCCCTTTGCTTTCGGCCCGCGCGCCAGCAGCCGGGTGGGTTCGAGTGCGGCGACCAATCGCTCGGCAACACCCCAGTCCTCGGCCGCCTCCATCCACCCGCGGAACCCGATACCGGTTGTGGCGACGACGATCTCCGGTGCGTTGGCGATGATCTGGTCGGTGACCGACCGCAACTCTGCGTCGTCGGCCAGCGGGATGATCTCGATCGCCGGGGCGTGCTCCACCTGCGCGCCGCGTCGTTCCAGCAACGCGGCGAACTCGTTGGCACGCCTGGCCGCCGTGATGCCGATCGTGAATCCGGTCAATGGACCGGATTCGCAGTCGGCGATTCGATCACCCGCTTTCACTAGACCTCCATGTCTCACGCGATCGGCGTTTGCACTCGATGGGGCCTGACCTGGACGAGACCGGCCTTGATCCGTACGTCGTACACCGGCAGGACAACGGATTCGTCGCTGAGGCAACGTCCGTCGACCAGCGAGAAAACCTGCTTGAGCAACGGCGAGGCCACGGTGGGCTCACCGGCGCGGTCCCCGACCAGGCCGCGAGACATCACCGCTGCACGCCCGAAGGGGTCGATGTTCCCCACGGCATGAAGGGTGTCGTCGGTGAGGCGGAACAAGGCCACCTGTTCGTCCCCGGGCAGGAGCACGGCCACTCCCCTCCCTGGTACGAGCTGGTCGAACGGGCACGCCGCAGTCCATGTGGCTGCGACTTCATCAACCCGAGTGTCATCAACGAGACTCATGGTCAGCTTCCTCCGTTCGCCGGCGGGCGTACGCCGGGCTGCGGTGTTCCCAAGAGTACCGGTACCTTGCGTCCGCTACCTTCCGAGAACTCGATGGTGGGGTCCGGCTGGGCAGGTGCGTTGACGAACGAGACGAACCGGGAGAGCTTCTCCTCGTCTTCGAGGACTCCGGACCATTCGTCCTTGTACCCGGCGACATGCGACTCCATCGCCGTTTCGAGTTCGGCTGCGATTCCCAGGCTGTCATCACACACGACGGCCTTGAGGTGATCGAGACCACCCTCGAGCGAATCGATCCACGGCGCCGTGCGCTGCAGCCGGTCCGCGGTGCGGATGTAGAACATCAGGAACCGGTCGATGTAGGCAACAAGCGTCCTGTCATCGATGCCAGAGGCCAAAAGCTGTGCGTGCGCGGGGCTTTGACCACCGTTACCGCCCACATACAGGTTCCAGCCGTGTTCGGTGGCGATGACACCCACGTCTTTACCGCGGGCCTCGGCACACTCTCGGGCACAACCGGACACCCCGAACTTGATCTTGTGGGGCGAACGCAGACCGCGGTAACGCTTTTCGAGGTCGACGGCCATGCCCACCGAATCCTGCACGCCGTAGCGGCACCAGCTCGTACCGACACAACTCTTCACCGTGCGCAGGCTCTTGCCGTAGGCCTGACCGGACTCCATGCCCGCGTCGACGAGCTTGCGCCAGATGAGCGGCAACTGCTCCACCCTGGCCCCGAACATGTCGATCCGCTGGCCGCCGGTCACCTTGATGTAGAGCCCGAACTCCTTGGCCACCTCGCCGATCACGATCAGCTGCTCCGCGGTGACCTCACCGCCGGGCATCCGTGGCACCACCGAATACGTGCCGTTCTTCTGCATGTTGGCCAAGAAGTGGTCGTTGGTGTCCTGCAGAGCGGCCTGCTCTCCCGACAGGATGTGGTCGCTCGAGGTGGAGGCGAGGATCGAGGCCACGGTCGGCTTGCAGATCTCGCATCCCCCGCCCTTGCCGTACCGTGCCACGAGGTCGGTGAAGGTCCGGATACCGGTCGCCCGGACGATCTCGAAGAGTTCACTGCGCGACTGGTGGAAGTGATCGCACAACGACTTCGACACCGCGACACCGGAATCGGCCAGCAATCGGTTGATCGACGGGATACAGCCACCGCAGGTGGTGCCCGCCTTGGTGCACGTCTTCACCGCGGTGACGTCCTGGGCGCCATGAGCGATCGCGCCGCAGATGTCGCCTTTGCTGACCCCGTTGCATGAGCAGATCTCGGCGGAATCCGGGAGGGCCGACAGACCCACACCTTCGCCGGCAGCCGGTGCGATCAGCGCTGCGGGATCGCCGGGCAAGGGGCCACCGACCATCGGTTTGAGGAGCGCGTACTGGCCGGCATCGCCGACGAGCACCCCACCGAGAAGGGTCTTGGCATCATCGGAGACAACAACTTTGGCGTAGGTACCGGCAACTGGATCGTTGAAGACCACCTCGAGCGCACCTTCGGAGGCACCCATCGCGTCGCCGAAACTCGCAACATCCACGCCGAGCGCCTTGAGCTTGGTGGACAGGTCCGCGCCCGGGAACTCGGATTTGCCACCCAGGAGCCGGTCGGCCACGACCTCGGCGGTGCTGTAGCCCGGGGCAACCAGCCCGTAGCAGACTCCGTTGACAGCGGCGACCTCGCCGATGGCGTAGATGTCGGGATCGGCCGTACGACATCCGTCGTCCACCAGGACGCCGCCGCGCTCACCGACTTCGAGCCCCGCATCGCGCGCGAGCTGGTCGCGGGGCCGGATCCCGGCCGAGAACACAAGCAGGGCAGCGTTGTCGATGCTGCTGCCGTCGGAGAGGGTGACGTGGAGGGTGTTGTCGCCGGCCGGTTCGATGGCCGTGGTCCCGACACCGGTGTGCACACTCACCCCGAGTTCTGTGACGAGGCCCGCGAGCAGCGCGCCGCCACCCTCGTCCACCTGCAGCGGCATGAGCCGCGGCGCGAACTCCACCACATGTGGTTTGAGTCCGAGCAGCTTGAGTGCGTTGGCCGCCTCGAGCCCGAGCAGGCCGCCCCCGACAACCACCGCGTTGGCCCCTGCCGGCGCCGCCTCTGCGGTGGCACGGATCTTGTCGAGGTCGTCGAGTGTGCGGTAGACGAAACAGTTCGGCGAATCGGCTCCCTGTACCGGCGGCACAAACGGATACGAACCGGTCGCGATCACCAGCGCGTCGAACACGATGCTCGAGTCGTCGTCGAGGACAGCCGTACGCGCGACCCGGTTGATGGAGGTGACCGACCGGCCCACCAACAGCGTCACCAGCGGGTCGCCCGGATAGGTGTTGCCCTCGAGCGCCAGCGCGTCCGGATCCCAACTGTTGACATAGGACGAGAGTCCTACGCGGTCGTAGGCAGGGCTGGGTTCGTCACAGACGACGACCACACGCCACTGGTCGGTGACGTCACGTTCGCGGAGTTCCTGCACGAACCGGTGGCCGACCATCCCATGGCCTACCACCACAACTGTTTTGCTGGGCACTGGTACCCCTCCTAGTACTTCTGTTGGTCTCTCAGGCATCGGCTGTTGCCAGCCATTCACAAAGTCCCTCGACAACGGATTCACAACTGCCGCAACCCGTTGTGGCCCTGGTGGCATCGGCCATCGCCATGGGGCTACGCGCACCTTTGCGCCACGCATCGGTCAGGTTTTTCTTGGACACCGAGTTACACCGGCAGATGATCGCGTCGCCCGGCATCTGGGCCGGACTCGCCGATTCGGTTGCGCCACCGATGAGGTGGCCGAGCAGCAGGCGCATCCGATCGCTGGGCACCGGCGCGCCGGAGTCGAACAACTGCGTGATGGTGCCCACCACCTCGGGATTGCCGAGCAGTACCGCGCCGACCAGACGATCCTTGCGCACAACCACTTTCGCGTAACGCCCACGATGAGGGTCGGACAGGGTCAACACCTCGGCCTCGAGGTCATTGGGATCGGTGTCGACTTCCCCCATCGACGCGAGATCCACGTCGTGAGCCTTCAGACGCAGGATCTGCTGCGTCCCCTCATAGACGGCCTGCTGGTCACCGAGCAGGTTTTGTGCCACCGTCTCGGCCATCTCCCAGCCCGGTTGCACCAAGCCATAGACGATGTCGCGGTGCTGGGCGCATTCGCCGATCGCGTAGATCGACGGATCGTTTGTACGCAGATGATCGTCGACCTTGATACCGCGTTCGACAGCGAGGTCCGCAGCGGTGGCGAGCTCGACGTTGGGAGCGATGCCTGCGGTGACGATCACGAGGTCGGCGCCCAGGGTGGAGCCGTCGGTGAGCACCACTTCCCGGCCTGTTCCCGGCTCGTCCCGGACCGCGGTGACCCGGCTGCCGAGCACCACGTCCATCCCGATCTCACGCAGCACACGGGTAAGCACTGCCCCGCCGGCGGCGTCCATCTGCTTCTCCATCGGGAAGCTCCGTGGATGGACAACCGTCACCTGGGCCCCGCGCAGCAGCGCGCCGCGCGCGGCCTCGAGTCCGAGAAGGCCGCCACCGACGACAACCACTCGTGTTCCCTCGCTGAGCGAGGACACGATCGATTCGCAGTCGGCCAGGTTACGGAACGCGATCACACCTTCGATCGGGCGACCCGATTCCGCGAGCGCACCGTCGATCGGCGGGATGAAAGCACGGCTGCCGGTGGCAAAGACCAGACTGTCGTAGCCGTGCACCGTGCCGTCGTCGCAGTGCACGGTCTTGGCGTTGCGGTCCACACGGTGGACCCGAACACCGGTGTGCGTCTGCAGGTTCCGTTCGGAATACCAGTCGTCGGCGCGAAGCCTGGTGTCGGCGGGTGTGATCCGCCCGGCCACCACGTTCGACATCAGGATGCGGTTGTACGCCGATCCGGGCTCGTCACCGATGACCACGCTGGTGACGTGCTCACCCGCGGGATCCCGCCGATGCAGTTCTTCCTGCAGTCGGGCGCCGGCCATTCCGTTTCCGATGATCACCACACGCCTGGTCATGACACCTCCCCAGATCTTGGTCGAGTTCCGCTGCGCGCCGTTTCCGGCGGCTCCAACGCCTCCAACCGCACCGCACACGCCTTGAACTCGGGCATGCGGCTGGTGGGGTCCAACTCGGGATTGGTGAGCAGGTTGGCCCGCTGGTCACCCGCATAGTGAAAGGGCAGGAACACCGTGTCCGGTCGCAGAGACTCGACGCAGCGTGCCGCGGCGGTCATCGTCCCCCGCCGCGAGGTCACACGCACCTGCTGACCGTCAGCGACCCCGAGTCGTTCTGCGGTGTCGGTGTTCACCTCGACGAACATCGGGCCGGCTGCATCGGCGAGGTCTTTGACGTAGCGGGTCTGCGCACCGGACTGGTAGTGCGTCAGCACCCGGCCCGTGGTGCACACCAGCGGGTACTGCGCGTTCACCGGTTCCGTCGGTCCGCGGTAGTCGACCGCGATGAACTTCGCGCGGCCGTCGTCGGTGGCGAACCGGTCGAGGAAGATCCTGGGGGTGCCGGGATGGCCGATCTCCGGACACGGCCAGTGGAGCGCCTCGTCGTCGTCGAGTCGTTCGTAGGTGATCCCGGTGTAGTCGGCCGCGCCACCCGCCGATGCCGCGCGCAGTTCGTCGAACACCTCGCGAGGGTCGGTCTTGAAGCGGTGTGCCGGCTGACCGAGGCGGACCGCGAGTTCGGAAAGGACCTCGAGCTCGCTGCGGGGCCCGTCGGGAACGGGAACCGCCTGGCGACGGCGCAGGATCCGGCCCTCCAGGGAGGTCATGGTGCCCTCTTCTTCTGCCCACTGCAGAACCGGCAGCACCACGTCGGCCAACTGGGCTGTCTCCGACAGCAAGAAGTCGTTGACCACCAGCATCTCCAGCGATTCGAGTCGCTCCACCACGTGCCCCGCCCGCGGCGCCGAGACGGCCAGGTTCGCGCCGTGCACCATCAGCATCTTGGGTCCGCCGGGCTGTCCGAGTGACTCGAGCAGTTCGTAGGCGCTCTTGCCCGGGCCGGGCAGATCGTCCGGGTCGATGCCCCACACCTCGGCCACATGCGCGCGGGCGGCGGGATCGGTGATCTTGCGATAGCCCGGTAGTTGATCGGCCTTCTGGCCGTGTTCGCGGCCACCCTGCCCGTTCCCCTGACCTGTGATGCAGCCGTATCCGCTGCCCTCACGGCCGCACAGGCCGAGAATCAGTGACAGGCCGATGACAGCACTGACCGTATCTGTACCGCTCGAATGTTGTTCGGCGCCACGTGCTGTCAGCACATACGCACCGTTGCCCGCCGCGCGGGCGCCGGCGAGCATCGCAACCGTGCGCCGCAACGCGCTCACCGGGACCCCGGTGACACGCTCGGTACGTTCGGGCCACCATTGCGCAGCCGCGCGCCAGAAGTCGTCGAAGCCGTTGGTCCGGTCCGCGACGTAGTCGAGATCGGCATAACCCTCGGTGACCGCGATGTGCGCGAGCCCCAGTGCCAGAGGCAGATCCGTGCCCGGCGACAGTTGCAGATGTATACCGCCGTCGGCGACCGCCCGTTCCACCGTGGCGGTCCGGCGTGGGTCTGCGACCACCAGCCCGCCGGCTCGTGCAGCAGTCATCAGATGACCGACCATCGGCGGCATGGTCTCGGCGACGTTGCCGCCGAGGATGACGATGCACTCTGCCGAACCGAGATCGGCGAGTGGGAACGGCAATCCCCGGTCCAGTCCGAACGACTTGATGCCCGCGGCCGCGGCCGAACTCATACAGAAGCGGCCGTTGTAGTCGATGTTCGACGTACCCAGTGCCACCCGGGCGAACTTGCCCAGCTGGTAAGCCTTTTCGTTGGTCAGTCCACCGCCGCCGAAGATCCCGACCGCGTCAGCGCCGTACTCGCTGCGGGCCCGGGCGAATCCGGACGCGACGACGTCGAGCGCGTCCTCCCACGTGGTGGGCGTCAAGACACCGTTGCGCCGCACCAACGGGGCGGTCAGGCGGTTGGGGTTGCGCAGCACATCGGCAGCGGTCCAACCCTTCTGGCACAGACCGCCCCGATTGGTGGGGAACTGCCGCGGCGTGACCGTGGCATCGGCGGCTCCGTTGCCGCTGATGTTCATCGCACACTGCAGACCGCAATACGGGCAGTGTGTGGCGGTCCCGACCGACCCCGCGGCGAGCTCGCCGGCGGAGCGGTTGCCCGGCTCGCCAAGGGGCAGATCGATGGACACGGTTTGCGCAGTCATGATCAGGCGGTGACCGGTGTGGTGGTGGACGAGTCCTCGAGCGCACGGGTCTTGTCGGTCGATTCGATCGACCGGCGGACGTAGAACCAGTAGGTGATGCCGGCGGCCACCACATAGAAGGCCAGGAAGATCCAGAACGCCTGCGTGGCAGACTGATTCGACTTGTAGCTGTCTCGCAGCACCAGGTTGATGGCCACGCCGCCGAGTCCACCGAACGCTCCGGCGATACCGATCAGGGCTCCGGACATCGACCGCGACCAGTTGGCCTTGCCGAGCGGATTGAGCGCAGGGTTGACCTTGGCCTTGTGTTCCCAGATCGCCGGGATGATCTTGTACACCGAACCGTTGGCGATACCCGAGATGACGAAGAGCAACACGAAGCCGATGACAAAAGCTGTGAGGGTGCCACCGGTGATCTTCTTGTCGTTGGCATCGGACAGGGCACTGGCAGCCACGAGGATGGACGACGCGGCCACCATCGAGATGAAGCAGTACATCGTGATCTTGCCGCCACCGATCTTGTCGGCGAGCTTGCCACCGTAAGGCCGGCTGATCGACCCGAGCAGTGGTCCGATCCAGGCGATCTGGGCTGCGGCGAGGGCCGGCTTGGTGGCGCCGTTGGCGGTGAACGAGATGTTGAGCACCTGGCTGAAGGCGAATCCGAATCCGATGAACGACCCGAATGTTCCGACGTAGAGCAACGAGATGATCCAGGTGTCCTTGTACTTCAGCGTCTCGAGCATCGCCTTGCCGCTCGAGGTCTGGTGGTCGAGGTTGTCCATGTAGAGCGCTGCACCCACACCGGCAACCGCGAGCAGCACCAGGTAGATGGCGCAGAGGATCTCGGGCTTGTCCGAGGCCACCCAGATCACGAACAGACCGACCAGCTGGATCGCGGGGACACCGATGTTGCCGCCACCGGCGTTGAGGCCGAGGGCCCAGCCCTTGAGCCGCTGCGGGTAGAAGGCGTTGATGTTGGTCATTGAGGAGGCGAAATTGCCGCCACCGAAGCCGGTGAGTGCGGCGACGAAGAGGAACCACCCGAACCCGAAGTCACCGGGGTTCATCACCAGCATCAACGTCAGACCCGTGGGGATCATCAGGACAACCGCGGAGAAGATCGCCCAGTTACGGCCGCCGAAGATGGCGGTTGCCTGGGTGTAGGGAATCCGCAGACACGAACCGACGAATGTCGCGGTGGCGCCGATGACGAACTTCTGGTCGAGGCTGATGCCGTATTCCGGTCCGAGGAGCAGCGCGAGAGCCGAGAACATGGACCAGATCGAGAATCCCACGTGTTCGCAGATGACGGACCAGATCAGATTGCGCTTGGCGATGGCAGCATTGCCGTTGTCCCAAGCCTCTACATCCTCTGGATCCCAGTCGGTGATGTAGTGCTTTCGTTTGGTGCCAGTAACGGTCACTAGGCCCTCCTCAGGGGTCCGGCGCGAATTGGCGGGTGCCTGAGGAGAACCGTAGGAAACGGGTGTTGCCGCAATTTTGCATTCAGTGACCGAACAATCACAGTGTTCTCACTCCGGTTCGTCACCGAACGTGAGAAGGCGGGAACAGAAAAACCCGCCAGCTGCCGGGCCGAACTGAGTATCCCCAGCTCAGAGGGTGCTGTCAGACGAGAAAGCGCACCATGTCGGCTACGCGCTGCAGGCCGGGAAGGGCTCCAGCGGTGGATCGCGGATGTAACGCGTGCACCGCAAGACGGAACATCACGGCCCGCAACATCATCTGCGGCCACTCGGGCAGGTCTTCCCAGCGGTCGACGAGACCATCGTCTGCGCCGCCCCAGGCGAGCGCATCGACCACCACGACGGCGGCCGCCCACGCCGCGGGTCGCCAATACGGCGTGATGTCCGTGATCCCGGGGGCCGCGGCGCCGGCGAAGAGAACCGTGCCGAACAGGTCACCGTGGACCAGCTGGGACGGCGACGACACCTTGGTGCGCAGTTTTGCGAGGGTGTGCAGGATCTCCAGACTGGTGACCCCGTCGGGTGACGTGGGGTCGCCCATGCCCGCGGCCTTCGCCGAACGCAACGGTACGTCGTCCCAGGCGGCGCGGTCGGCGGCGGTGAACACGTCGACGTCGTTGTAGGGCGGCGCGGGAGGCTGCATCAGGAATCTCGGGCGTTCGAGCTCGGCGGTCGCCTCGTGCAGCCGGTCGGCCAGCGAGACGACTTCGTCGTAACGCGGTTCCGGAGTTCCGGCGATGTAGGTGTCCGCTCGCCAGCCCGACACCACGTAGCGGCCGTCGGACGATCGCACGGGGCGCGCGATGCGGACGCCTTCGACGTACAGGGTTTCTCTGACCTTGGCCGACCAGGCAGCCCGGGCGTGGTCGGGAACCAGCGACAACACCGTCTCGCCGATGCGCCAACCACCTTCCCAGCCCTCACCGAGAGCCACGACGGGATGTTGCGTCAGCCCGAAGGTCTGCAGCACATGCTCCGGAGGCTCGACTGAGGTCAAGTCAGAGGTCACCCGTCAAACGTTACCGGCGTGACCGCGAGATTCAGAGCAGGCAGCGCAGGTGTCGCCGCACCAGCGCCCGTACCTGCCGCAGGTGGCAGATAGGTCAGTAGACCGGCAAGGCCGGATCGACCTGCTTGGCCCACGCGGTGATCCCGCCCTGCAGATGGGTGGCGTCGGAGAAACCGGCCTTCTTGACCGCGGCCAGCGCCTCGGCGGACCGGATTCCGGTCTTGCAATAGAGCACCGCCGGCCGGTCCTGTGGCAGCTGGGCCAACCCCTCGCCCGACTCGATGTCGCCCTTGGGGATCAGGGTGGCGCCGTCGATCCGGACGATGTCCCACTCCACCGGCTCACGCACGTCGATCAGGGCGATCTTCTCGCCGGAGTCCAGCCGCTGCTTGAGTTCGACGGCGGTCAGGGTCGAGTCGGCCGCAGCCGAGACACCGTCATCCGACACGACACCGCAGAATGCGTCGTAGTCGATCAGTTCGGTGATCTTCGGCGCCTCCGGATCCTTCCGGAGCTTGATGGTGCGGTACCGCATGTCCAACGCGTCGTACACCATCAGCCGGCCGAGCAGCGTCTCGCCGATACCGGTGATGAGCTTGATCGCCTCGGTTCCCATGATCGACCCGATCGATGCGCACAGGATTCCGAGCACGCCGCCCTCGGCGCACGACGGCACCATCCCGGGCGGCGGGGCCTCGGGGTAGAGATCGCGGTAGTTGAGACCGAGGCCGTCCGGCGCATCTTCCCAGAACACCGAGGCCTGGCCTTCGAACCGGTAGATCGAACCCCACACATAGGGTTTGCCGGCGAGGACGGCCGCATCGTTGACCAGGTAGCGCGTCGCGAAGTTGTCGGTGCCGTCCACGATCAGGTCATAGGCGCTGAACAATTCGATCGCGTTGTCGTTGTCCAGTCGCACCTTGTGGGTGTTCACCGTCACGAGCGGATTGATCTCGAGGATGGAGTCGCGCGCGGAATCGGCTTTCGGCCGGCCGACATCGGACTGCCCGTGGATCACCTGCCGCTGGAGATTCGATTCGTCCACCTCGTCGAACTCGACGATGCCGATCGTTCCGACGCCGGCTGCCGCGAGGTAGAGCAACGCCGGGGAACCGAGTCCGCCCGCACCGATCACCAGCACCTTGGCGTTCTTCAAACGTTTCTGCCCGTCGACACCCAGGTCGGGGATGATCAGGTGCCTGCTGTATCGGGCGACCTCGTCGCGGGTCAGCTCGGCGGCGGGTTCAACCAGTGGCGGCAACGTTGACATCTCGGGCTCCTCACGAAGTGCGCGTGACGGTGATGGTCGTCGGTCCGGCCACCCCACGTAGGTGCAACGAGCATTTGCCCGGGAAGATTCCGGCGGGGTCGGCCTGTGCGGTGGCCGAGCTCAGCGTTCCGGGAAAGGCCAGGGGTTTGGGTTGCAGACGTAGTCGCGGTTGGCCTTCATATCCGGATCGAGCGCCATGATCTCGCTGTTCGCGGTACCGAACGTCTGCTGCATCATGATCGGCGCCAGAGACCCGTTCATCTTGCAGGGCTCATGCGCCTCGAACCCGATCGCATGCCCGATCTCGTGATTGATCAGATATTGCCGATAGCCGAGATCGTCACCCTGATACGACGTCGCGCCGCGGACCCATCGCGCCTCGTTGAGCGTGACCCGGGATTCCGGCGGGTAGTAGCACGAGGTCTCGAGCTTGATCTCGTAACCGCACAACTGCCGCGTGGTGTCGGGGGACGTGAGCGTCACCCGGAAATCGGGCTCACCGTTGTCGATCCGACGGAATGACACGATGCCGTCGCCGATCCAGCTCTTCGGGTTGGCGAGTGTTGTGTCGATCAACTTGGCGAATGTGGGGTCGCCGCCGAAGTCGCCCGACGCCAGGCCGTTCTCGACCTCGACGGTGTAGGTGTACTCCTGCCCCCCGGCGCCTACGCGAGTCGTGGTCCCGGGCACCACGTGATAACCGGCCGCGCCCTTCTCCGTGAAGGGACCGCCGGCGGGCAGGACACCGGCAGGCAGTTGCTCCAAGGGCACCGACTTCGGGGGTGCCCCGATCGCGGTGGTCTGATCCCGCACGTTGGTGTTGCGAACGGCATCGGGATCGGAGTCGACAACCCGGTCGGAACCGCCGTCCTGGTGGGATTGGACGGTGAGCACGATCATCACGATCGTCAGCACGACGAGGACCGGGATGGCGTACGCCCGCCAGCCGTAGGTGCTGACGAATCGACCAACCGCCGATTGCTTCTTGCGGTCCTTCGCACGGTCCGCACGCGGCCTGCCCGGTTCGTCGATGGGATCCCAGCGGGCACGTAACGGCTGGTCAGGGGCGGGCCGACCGGAGACGGGACGGTGTACGTCGGTTTCCTGGTTCGCGAGGTGGGCGTCGGCCTCTGCCGCACGCCTGGCGGCGCGGCGCGCCCGATCGACGGTCCTGCTGGTCTGATCGGGGTCGGCACTTCGCCGCTTCCGGTCGGAGCCGGCGGTCCGACGGGTCCGTTCGGGATCGGCGGTGTCGCGCGGTGTACGCCGCGTTTCCGTCGGTCCCGAGCCGCCAGCACCAGTCACCGTTAAACCTTCTCACAGGCATCCACGATTCATCTGTAGGCAACCACCGGTGGCGCACATCGCGGGCGGATATACCCTGGCGACCATGACTGAATCGGCTGCCGCAGGCACCGGAACGAACTCGACCACCGCCGGTGGCGGACGTCGAAGCGTCCGGATGCCGCGCAGCGCGCGGCGACTACAGCTGCTGGACGCCGCCAGCGAGATCTTCGTCGAACGCGGCTACCACTCGGCGGGGATGGACGAGATCGCCGTACACGCCGGGGTCAGCAAACCTGTTCTCTATCAACACTTTCCGAGCAAGCTCGACCTGTACCTCGCGGTGCTCGATTCCCACGCCGAGTCGATGGTGAACCGTGTCACCGGGGCCCTGCTCAGTTCCACCGACAACCGTCATCGGGTGCGTGCCGCCGTGCAGGCGTTCTTCGATTTCATCGACGAGGACAGCCAGGGATACCGGCTCATCTTCCGCTCGGACGCCCTCGATCCGGCCGCGATCAGGCGTGTCGAAGGCGCAACCGAAGCGTGCGTCGACGCCGTCTACGGACTGGTGATGCACGACTCGGGGCTCGATCCGCACCGGTCGAGGATGCTGGCGGCCGGACTGGTGGGGACCAGCCAGGTCAACGCCCGGCACTGGCTGGACGCCAAGCGTCCGGTGACCAAAGAAGAGGCCGTGGACATCACGGTGACCATGCTCTGGGGCGGGCTGTCCCGAGTGCCGCTTCAGCAGTCCTCCGGCATCCTCGAGAACTAGCCCGGCCCGTCTGCCGAGCGTCAGATGGCGCCGAAACCGACCTTGCGTGCATCGGAGATGCCGACCTCGACGTAGGCGATCTTGGTGACCGGGATCAGGAAACGTGCGCCCTTGTCGTCCTGCAGACGCAGCAACTGATCGCCGCCGGCCAGCGCGGACTCCACCGCGGCATGGGCGTCATCACTGCTCTGATCGGTGTGCACCACGATCTCGCGTGCACTGTCGGTGATCCCGATCTTCACATCAACGGCCACAGAATCCTCCACAGGTCTTCACGATTGGATCTCACAGGTCGAGCTCGGTGAACAGGTCCCGACTCTCGTTTCAAGGCTAGCTGTACTCACGAGTGCCGACGACGTCAGCCCGGAGGCGACGGTTCAGCCCAGGCCCATGTCGGCCATCCGGCGAGCGTGACGCTCCTGGATGGAATCGAAGAACGTCACGATCCGGTTCAGATCGGACTGGACCGAGAACAGCAGCTCGGTCAGTTCCTCCTGGCCGGCGAGCACGTACTGCGTCTGGGTGATCGCCTCCCCGAGAAGCCGGCGTCCCCAGAGGGTGAGAGGCGACTTCAGGTCGGGGTCTGCGGCGACCGCGTCGCGGACGGCGGACGCGGCGAAGTCCGAGTGCCCGGTCTCCGACATCACCTTGCGGACCACGGCCTCGGCCTCAGACGGCAGGGTGCCGGCGATCTCGAGATAGAAATCCGCGGCCAGACCATCGCCGACGTATGCCTTGACCAGCGACTCCTGCCAACTGCTCGGCACCGTCGAGGCGTGGTACCGCTCGAGCACGGCCTCGTACTTCTCGATCGCGTCGTACACGTCCACCCCGCGCGCACGCAGTTCGTCCTGCAGGATCTCGAAGTGGGTCATCTCCGCGGCGGCCATGCTGGCCATCGCCACGCGTCCCCGGATTCCCGGGGCCATCACGGCTTCGGAGGTCAGGCGGTAGAACGCGGCCAGTTCACCGCACGCCAGAACCCCGAAGAGTTCGGTGATTCCGGGGTGATCGAAGGGAACCGAGGTGGCGACATCCGACACCGGCGGTTCGGTTTGTGAACCAGACGACATGGTCTCCAGTGTAGTCAGCAGCTCACCGTCCGCGGCGACTCAGCACGCGGGCAGGCTGGACGGACATCCGGCGGGACGCCGACTCGATGTTGGCAATTTGTCGAGGACACGTACACTGCGAGGAGTAAGCCAAGCGCCTTAGCTGGCTCACACGGACATTGTGCGCGCACCGACGGCAGCCCGATTGAACAAATCGGCCCGATTCGCCCGATACCGGTCATGCGAGTCCTCGGCAGATCGAGGATCCAGAGCTGACCTGTTGGTTGATTCTTGCAGTGCGCGCGGGAAAGCACTTTGCGGAAGGCAATCAACTGAACACCGACAATCACACCTCAGATACGAACACCGAGACTGCAGTCTCCCTGGACGACGTCGTCGAGGCCGAAGAGCACGTCATCGTCGCCGAGGACCACGTCTCCCCCACCTTCGCCGAACTCGGCGTCCGGCAAGAGATCGTCGACGCCCTCGCCGCCGACGGCATCACGAACACCTTCGCGATCCAGGAGCTCACGCTTCCCCTGGCCATGGCGGGCGACGATCTCATCGGCCAGGCACGGACCGGCATGGGCAAGACCCTCGGTTTCGGCGTCCCCCTGTTGCAGCGCGTGTCGCAGGCCACCGCGGACGCCGGCGAACCCGGCATCCGCAAGCTAGACGGAACTCCCCGCGCGCTGATCATCGTGCCCACGCGCGAGCTGTGCATCCAGGTGACCGACGACCTCGAGGTGGCCGCCAAGGGTCTGCACGTCGACACCGCGGATGGGCAGAACCGGCCCATCCGCCTGCTCTCGATCTTCGGCGGCCGGCCGTTCGAGCATCAGATCAGCGAGCTGAAGATCGGCATCGACGTCGTGGTGGGTACTCCCGGGCGTCTGCTCGACCTCGCCCGCCAAGGCCACCTGATCCTGGGCAAGGTGCAGGTCCTGGTTCTCGACGAGGCCGACGAGATGCTCGACCTGGGATTCCTCCCCGACATCGAACGAATCATGAGCTCGCTGCCGGATGCCCGTCAGACCATGCTCTTCTCGGCCACGATGCCCGGACCGATCGTGACCCTGGCCCGCACATTCTTGACCAAGCCGACGCACATCCGCGCCGAGCACGCCAACGATTCGGCGATCCACGAGCGCACCACCCAGTACGTGTACCGCGCGCACGCCCTCGACAAGGCCGAGCTCGTCGCCCGCATCCTTCAGGCCGAGGGTCGCGGCGCCACAATGGTTTTCACCCGGACCAAGCGCACAGCCCAGAAGGTCGCCGATGACCTCGCCGAGCGCGGGTTCGCCGTCGGTGCCGTTCACGGAGACCTCGGACAGGTCGCGCGCGAGAAGGCCCTGACCGCCTTCCGCGAGGGGCGCATCAACGTACTCGTGGCCACCGATGTCGCCGCCCGAGGAATCGACATCGACGACGTCACCCACGTCATCAACTACCAGTGCCCCGACGACGAGAAGACCTACGTGCATCGCATCGGCCGCACGGGGCGCGCCGGACGGACCGGTATCGCCGTGACGCTGGTCGACTGGGACGAGCTGCACCGCTGGGAGATGATCAGCAAGGCGCTCGACCTGGCCAAGGACGAGCCCGCCGAAACCTATTCCAGCTCACCGCATCTGCGTTCCGACCTCAACATCCCGGAGACGGCCAACGGCCGGATCGGATCGGGCGGCGCGACGCGCGAAGACCGCAAAGAACGTGAACCCCGCTCGGGTGGACGTTCCTCGGGGTCGGGTCGCCGCGAATCCGGAAGCCGAGAATCCGCAGGCCGCGAGTCCGGCCAGCGCGAGGGGGGCCAGCGTCCGTCTCGTCAGCGTCGGCGCACCCGCGGCGGCACACCGGGCGAAGGCGCCGGAGTGTCCGGCGAGGCAACCACCACCACCGAGTCCGCGAGCACCGGGCCGGCCGCCTCGACCGCACCGTCGGAGACCTCCGGACCGGGCACCGAGGGCGGCGACCGTCCCCGGCGTCGTCGACGTCGCCGTGGCGGGCAGACCTCGGGTGGCGAAGGCAACGGCGAGACCGTGAGCAGTACCTCGGAGTAACTGACGGTGCCAAAGCCTGAGCGGCGGACACGGGTCGATCTCGCGGTGGCCGCGGTCATCGTTGTGGTGATCGTCGTTGCAGGCGTTGCCATCTGGTCCACCAGCGCCGTGCGCGGGACCAGCTCGGACCCCGCTCAGAACTCCGCACCTCTTCCGACCTCGGCATCGTCGGTGCCGTCGGGTCTCACCGAGGCCTGGCGCGCGGCCAGCAACGCGACCACAGTGCCCGTGGTGATCGGCCCGGTGGTGGTCACCGGCGACGGTGGGACCGTCATCGGACACGACCCGTCGACGGGTCGTGAACTCTGGTCGTATCGCCGCGACCTGCCGCTGTGCGGGGTTGCCGGCTGGCCCGGCTCAGGACGCGATTACGTCATCGCGGTGTATCGCAATGCCCGCGGCTGTAGCGAGGTGACAGCTCTCTACTCCGCGACCGGGCAGCGCGCGGCGTCCCGTAGTAGCGACGCCGACAGCACTCTCGACTTCAGCGTCGAGAAGGACTACTTCCTGGCACAGGGCGACACCCGGTTGGAGACGTGGCGCAGCGATCTGGTGCGCACCATCGAATACGGTCGCGTGGACGCACCCGTGAACCCAGGCGCACAACCGAGGTCCGGCTGCGAGTTGCTATCCAGCGCAATCGGTTCCGGCCGAGTGGCAGTCGTCGAGCGGTGCGGGATCGAACCCGGGTACCGATTGACGGTTCTCGGTGCGACGCTGGACAAAGACGAGAAACTGGACGAGCAGGGGTCGACGTTGATCACCGCTGAACTCGGTTCACCACCCCGCGTGGTGGCGGTCGGTGCGAACGGCGTGGCCGTCTACGTCTCGTCGCCGAGCCCCATGCTCGAGACCTACGCACTCGACGGCACCCTGCGGGGCCGCACCACCCTGCTGGGGCGTGCGGTGGGTGCCGAGAGCAAGCCGGTCAGTACCGGCGGGCTCATCACCTTCTGGACCGGCGAGGCCACGCTGGTCCTGGACGCGAGCACGTTGCAAGCCCGATTCCAGGTACCGGCGACACTGGGGCCCGGCGTGGTGATGGCAGGTTCTCTGCTGCTGCCCAGTGCGTCGGGCATCAGCGAACACAACATCGTCGACGGCAGGCCGATACGGTCGATCCCGGTGCAGCGCAGCGGCTACGCCGGCGGCATCATCACACTCGGCCTGATCGGCGACAACGTCGTCCAGCAATGGGGATCGACGATCTCGGTACTGAAACCCTCCGCGGCCTAGGCCGAGTGGGGATCACTCCGCGTCGATCGTCACCAGGTCGGCTCCCACCTGCCAGTGCTTCCACAGGTTCTCCGCGAGTTCCCGGTAGGCCTCTGACCCCTTGTTCTTGCGACCCCCGAGCACACTGACCCCGGTCGCGGACGCCTCGGCAAAGCGCACCGTGCGCGGGATCGCGGGAGCCAGTACGGGGAGGTCGTACCGATCGGAGACGTCGGCGAGCACATCGCGACTGTGGGTGGTGCGGGCGTCGTATAGGGTCGGCAACGCGCCGAGCAGCGCAAGATCAGGGTTCGTGATCTGCTGGATCTCGGTGACCGTGCGCAGCAGCTGACCGACACCCCGATGCGCAAGCGTCTCGCACTGTAGGGGCACGATCACCTCGTCCGCCGCGGTGAGTCCGTTCAAGGTGAGCACGCCGAGGGACGGCGGGCAGTCGATGATGATCACGTCGTAGTCGTCGGCCACCTTTGCCAGCACCCGTTTGAGCGCGTACTCGCGCCCCGGCCGCATCAGCAACAGGGCCTCGGCGCCGGCGAGGTCGATGGTCGCCGGCAGCAAGGTCATCTTGTCTTCGGTGTCGAGCAGTACGTCGGCGATCTCCGCTTCGCCGAGCAGCACGTCGTGCACCGAGACGGGCAACTTGTCGGGGTCGTGACCCAACGAAAACGTAAGGCTGCCTTGCGGATCGAGGTCCACGACCAAGACCGACACATCCATCCCCGCCAGCGCCGCCCCCAGCGAGATCACGGTTGTCGTCTTGGCGACGCCACCCTTTTGATTCGCCACGGCAAGTACCTTGCTCATTTGCTTGACTCCCTCCGGCCACGCATTTGGAAGAGCTGATCGAGCGTCGCCCTGCTCCGTCTCCGACAGCGCCTACAATTACATGTTCTGTCCGCCGGTCAGGAACAGAAGATGGCTTGCGGTGCCGTCGCAGCCTGTGTTCCCTTGACCCTATGCGCCCACCGAGCAATTTGTCCGCAGAGAACGCTGCAGTTTCGGCAATCCATCGCCTCATCCTCATCCGGCACGGTGAGACGGAGTGGTCGAAGGTGGGAAAGCACACCGGGTCGAGCGATATCGCTCTGACAGAGCTCGGTGAACAGCAGGCCCAGAGCCTGCGGGCGCCACTCGACGAGCTGCTCCTGACCGATCCGCTCGTGCTGTCGTCGCCGAGGCTGCGCGCCCGCCACACCGCCGAACTGGCCGGATTGACCATCACCCGTACGGGCGAGGAGTTCGCCGAGTGGGACTACGGCCGATACGAAGGACTCACCACACCGGAGATCCGCGAGACCGACCCGGGGTGGACGGTGTGGAATCGCGGCGGACCGGGTGGTGAGTCACCGCAGCAGATGAGTGACCGGATGGACGGTGTGATCGACGATCTCGTGCAGTATCTACGCGATCGATCGGTGGTGGTCATCGGCCACGGACACTTCTCGCGGTCGCTGCTCGCACGGTGGATCGGCGCACCGGTCCGATTCGGCGCTCATTTCGCGATGCTGCCCGCATCGCTGGCGGTTCTCGGCTTCGACGGCGAGACCCATCAGATCCAGTCGCTCGGGATCACCGGCTATCGCAGCGCCGATTACGTGGATGCCGGCCGCCCGGCCCATGTGCGAACCGTCACGTGACCGGCCCGGGCGTGTCCTGACCACAGCCACCCCGAATATCGGGGACCGAGCGCGGCGCCGCTACCGGCGACGCTTTTTCTTGCGTGACTGCGCGCGTTTTGGCGCCGAATCTTTGTCTGCGACAGCATCTTCCGCGCCGTCGTCCGGTCCGTCGATCGCGTATGCGGCAGCGAACCACGTCATCGACGACGGACTGAAGAGGAATACCAGTGCCGCCACCAGAGCGATCAGGACCGGCGTACCGAGAACCGGCAGGTCGCTGTCGGTGATCAGCGCAAAGGCGAACGGCAGCAGCAGGACCTGGGCGATGACCGCGATCGCCCTCCCCCATCGCCGGCCCATCAGCAGCGCGAGCCCGCCTGCGAAGATGCCGCCGCCGAGGATCGCGAACCACGCTGCGGTGCCGTACCCACTGATCGCCTCCTCTTCGTGGCCCATCAGGCCGCGGACAACGGCGACAATCGCATAGACGATGAAGGCGGCGCCCTCGAGCGCCACGATGGCGCCTGCCCGGCGAACGTTGATCGGAGGAGTTGATTCCGGCACCGGACCAGCCTAGTGGTCTGCGATCGGCCGGACGGTGGAGGATCGCGTCGGCGGTGGATCCCCACATCCCGCTAGGCTCACTTCTCGTGCGCGCGATGCTGATCGTCAATCCCTTCGCCACCTCGACCACCGAGGCGGGGCGGGATGCGCTGGTGGGCACCCTGACTGCGTCACTGCGCCGGCCCGGGGACCACCGCACCCCATTTGTCGAGATCACCGTCGAACACACCACCCACCGTGGACATGCCGGCGAACTGGCGTCGAAGGCTCGGCTCGAGGGTTACGACGTCGTTGTGGTCCACGGCGGCGACGGCAGCGTGAACGAGGTGGTCAACGGCGTCATCGACCCGCCCGGATCGGCTCAGTCGAGCGGCCTGCCCTCACCTGCCGTGGCGGTTGTGCCGGGAGGCAGCGCAAACGTGTTCGCCAGGGCGCTGGGTATCGACCCCGATCCGCTCAAGGCCACCGGCCAGCTCGTGGACCTGCTCGCCGGCGGGGCACGGCGCCGAGTCAGTCTCGGCCACACCGATGACCGCTGGTTTCTGTTCAACGCGGGCCTGGGTCTCGACGCCCAGGTGGTGAAGTCGATCGACGAACAGCGTGTGGCAGGTCACCGGGCCTCCGCCACGAGATATCTGTGGACCGCAGTACGTACTTTCATCGGGGCCGCGGGCGGGCAGCCGACGCTGACCGTCACCCTTCCCGACGCCGAACCTGTAGACGGCGTCCACTATCTGTTCGTCTCCAACTCCCGCCCCTGGACCTATCTGGGCGCGCGGCCCATCGAGACCAATCCGGACACCAGCTTCGATGGACAGCTGGGCGTCTTCGCGTCGAGATCGATGAGTCCGCTACGGAACCTTCCGCTCGCCCGCCAACTGCTCTCGCGCACGGCGCAGCCGAGCGCACGCCACCTGCTCAGGGCCGACGACGTCCCGTCCGTGGTGGTCAGCAGCACGGCACCGATAGACATGCAGATGGACGGCGAATACCTCGGGACGCGTACCGCCCTGACGTTCGGCTGCAGGCCCGGTGCGTTGGAAGTGGTCGCTCCGCCCGAGTGATGCGCTCTCGTTCGCGTGTTAGCTGATCGTTGGACATCTGTAAAGAGTCCGAGGTCACACCATGTTTGCCTGATAAATCACAGGCAGAACCGTCCGCACAGTAGTACAACGGGAGGTGGACCAATGAAGGCACCCCCTACACAGTGATATTGCACACGTGTTAACGCAACACCATTGACTTCATCTGGATTCGTGAAAGTATTCACAAGCAACAGTGCGGAAACAATAACTACGCACGCATGAACTGACGGTTACGAGCGGCGCGAAGAAGCGCCTGAAGGAGCAGAGGGATGGACTGGCGTCACAACGCAATTTGTCGCGACGAGGACCCGGAGCTGTTCTTCCCGGTGGGAAACAGTGGCCCGGCCATCGCGCAGATTGCTGATGCGAAGCTCGTCTGCAACCGCTGCCCGGTTACAGCTGATTGCCTCACTTGGGCATTGGAGTCCGGACAGGACGCAGGCGTTTGGGGCGGAATGAGCGAAGACGAGCGGCGTGCGCTCAAGCGGCGCAATGCACGCAGTCGCACACGCAGTTCCGTATAACCCGACCTGGGTGATCACAGCCCACTGATCACCCGACACAGACAACCCAACCCGGTGGCACACCAGCCACCGGGTTTGTGTTGTTTCAGGCTCAAAACGAAAGAGCGTCAGCGCTTTTCAGCGCAACGGAACGGTGAGCACGGCATCGGTACCACCATCGGTTCCGCTGCGCAGCTCCAATGTGCCGGACAGCTCGATCTGCACCAGCGTGTGCACGATCTGCAACCCCAGCCGGTCGGACTTCTGCGGATCGAAGTCCGGTGGCAACCCGATCCCGTTGTCGTGCACCGTGATCACGAGTTCGCGGGTGGTGCGGGAGGTCTCGATCAAGACCAGACCTGACTGTTCGGGCGCGAAGCCATGCTCGACCGCATTCTGGATCAGCTCGGTGAGCACCATCACCATCGGCATCGCGAGATCACTCTTCACCACACCGATCTTTCCGACCCGGCGCACGACGACGTCACTGCCACCGGACGCCACATCCGCCATCACCGGGACGAGCTGGTCGATGGCGACGTCGAGATCGACCTCCTCATCCACGCTGCCCGAGAGCAATTCGTGAACCAGCGCGATCGAGGCGACCCGGCGTACCGCCTCGCCGAGCGCTTGCCGGGCCTCTTCGTTGGGGGTACGGCGGGCCTGCAGACGCAGCAGCGCCGACACACTTTGGAGGTTGTTCTTCACCCGGTGGTGGATCTCGCGGATGGTCGCGTCTTTACTGATCAAGGCCAGGTCCCGGCGCTTGACCTCGGTGACGTCGCGCACGAGGATCACGGCGCCGACCAGTTCGCCGCGGGGCCGGAGTGGGACAGCGCGGATCAGCACCGTCGCACGGTGCGCGTCCGCCTCGATCCGCATGCCGGCATGCCCTTCGGCGGCGGCGCGCAACATCGCGGCAGCTTCTTCGGATTCGAACGGATCGGTCAGCAGTGACACGGTCACATCGGCGAGGTTGTTGCCGCCGAGCTCGGACGTCCACCCCATCCGGTGATAGGCGGACAGTGCATTGGGACTGGCGTACTGCACGGCGCAGTGTTCGTCGACGCGAATGAAGCCGTCGCCGGCACGCGGCGTGGACAGCCCGCGCGGGTTGCCCTCATTTTGCGGGAACGTGCCCTCAGACACCATCTGGCACAAATCATTTGCGCAGTCCTGGTATGAGAGCTCAAGCGGTGATGGCAGCCTCGGCTGCGTCAGATTGATGGCCCGGGCGAGCACTCCGACAACCGATCCCTCGAACCTGACGGGCACCGCTTCTCGCCGGATCGCCACCGATCCCACCCACGTCGGATCCTCTTCACGCAAGATACGGCCACTCACCAGTGCACCGAACACCTGAGGATTCTCGTCGACGGTGATCGATGTACCGACCACGTCGGACGGAAACACGGTGGGCGCTGTGTTGGGACGGCACTGGGCGACACAGACCATCTGGGTGGTGTCGCCGGACGTACCGTCGTCTGCGTTGTCCTGGGCCCGCTGCGAGTGAACCCACATCTGCAGGTCGGCGAACGACAGGTCGGCCAGCAACTGCCACTCGGCGACCACACGCTGGAGATGGCCACCTGCGGCGCCGGAGAGCTCGGTGTGTTCGGCGAGCAGCTCGGACAGCGTCGACATCAGGACAGTCCCCGCTTGTTCAGAGTGTGAGCGGTGCGCACGTCAGTGTCGGTCGACATCACGACCGCGAGATCGGCGGTCAGTTGTCGATGACCGCGATGAGGTGCCCGGCCTGGATCACGTCGCCGACGTTGACCTTGACCTCGGTCACCGTGCCCGCCTCTTCGGCGAGTACCGGGATCTCCATCTTCATCGACTCCAAGAGGACGATGGTGTCACCGGCTTCCACCGCCTGACCAGGGGTGACGACCACTTCGAGAACGCTCGCCACAATCTCTGCCACGACCTCTTCTGCCATGCCGTCCTCCCAAGTTGATGTTCTGCGGTATCAACCTATCGCACGAAGACCATCCGCGATTCTCGGCGGCGACCCCCTTCGTGTCACAATGGAGCGCTGTCGAAAGGAGACTGTCATGGGAAAACGTGGACGTAAGAAGCGGGCCCGCAAGAAGAACGCGGCCAACCACGGTAAGCGCCCCAACGCCTGAGCGTTGGGCGCTTCATCGAAGAGTGCCCGAAAAACAATCGATCCACTTATCCGAGGACGATCCGCTTGCATGGCGGACTGTCTTCAGATAAGTGGATCGTTTGCTTGGGGGGCCGTGCGTCGCGGAACTACCCGCGGGTCTCGCGGACGATGACCGTCTTGCGGATCTCCAGGGTCAGGCGTTCGCGCAGGCCTTCAGGTGCCTGATCCCCACCGCACTTGCGGCTCACCAGACTCTTGAGCTGCTTTTCGATCCCGTAGTGCTCCAGGCATGGCGCGCACGAATCGATGTGCGTCTGAAGCCGCGCCCGCGCGTTCTGGTCGCACTCGTTGTCGAGCAGCAGCCAGACATCGGCGATCACCGCCGAACAGTCGAGCCGGTCGTTTTCGTCGATGGCCTCGTCGGCACGCGCGTCGCGTCCCACTCCATCGCCTGCATTCCCGGTACTCATCCGGCAACCTCCTGTTCGTGACCCTTGCGGCCACCGGCCGATCGGCCGCCAGTTCCTCTGTTGAATCCTCGCTCGCGAGCGACGTCGCCGAGCAGGTTGCGCAATTGCTTACGGCCCCGGTGCAGTCGCGACATCACGGTCCCGATCGGGGTGTCCATGATCTCGGCGATCTCCTTGTAGGGCAGGCCTTCGACGTCCGCGTAGTACACGGCCATCCGGAAGTCCTCGGGCAGCTCCTGCAGAGCTGCCTTGATGTCGTCGTCCGGGAGGGCGTCCAGCGCCTCGATCTCGGCCGACCGCAGACCTGCCGACGTGTGCTCGGCGGTGGCCGCCAGCTGCCAGTCGGTGATCTCGTCGGTCGGGTACTGCGCGGGCTGTCGCTGCTTCTTGCGATAGCCGTTGATGTACGTGTTGGTGAGAATCCGGTACAGCCACGCCTTCAGGTTGGTCCCCGCGCGGAACGACTTGAACGCGGTGAACGCCTTCACATACGTTTCCTGCACCAGATCTTCGGCGTCGGCCGGATTACGGGTCATCCGCAGCGCGGCCCCGTACATCTGATCGAGCAACGGCAGAGCATCGCGCTCGAATCGCGCGTACTGCTCTTCCGGGGTCTCTGGGAGCTCTTCCGGTGTTTCGGCTTCGGTCACGACAATCCCTTCGAGACCTGCGGGAAAATCAGGTCTGTCGAGCAAGCCTACCGACCCGGTATCTGCTGAGTTGCTGTGCACACCACACCTCCTTCGCAGTAAAGAACACCATCACCGCGCACCTTGTTCCGGAAGACGTCAGGTTTCGCCCACCCTGGGCTTTATCAGTGGCTCTCAGGACACTCTCGTCACGACAACGGGGTGGCCGGACCGAACACCCATCTCGGGCAGGACAATGGATCCCCATGGCAGCGACTTCGGCATTGCTGGCCCTGCAGACCGCAGGCATCGACCACCGCGTTCACAAATATTCGGCGAGTTCGGACGGCGCCTGGGGTCCTGAAGCCGTCACGTTCATGACCGACGCGGTGGGCGCCGAACCCGACCAGATCTTCAAGACGCTGGTGTTCGATGTGGCCGGGGCGCTGGCCGTGGCGGTCATCCCCGTTCCCACGCGGCTCTCGCTCAAGGCCGCCGCTGCCGCCCTGGGGCTCGGCGGCAAAGCAGCGATGGCCGAGCCGAAGGACGTCATGCGGGTCACCGGCTATGTCCTGGGTGGGGTGTCACCGATCGGTCAGCGCAGGCCGCTGCCCACCGTTGTCGACGAGACGGCCGAGCTGTGGCCCGTGGTGTTCTGCAGTGCGGGCAAACGCGGCCTCGAGATCGAGCTGTCCCCCGCCGACCTGATCACCGTCACCGACGCCGTCGTCGCAGACATCACTTCCTGACAGCGCCGAGACTGCCGAAGCGTTGAGGAACCGTGCTGCGCGGACCCTCAGAGCGGCTGGATCAGATCCGCGCGATTGTTGCGGACGTTGTTCACGTCGGTGGACACCCGGTACGGCACCAGATGCGGCTCGGGCAGGGCCGCCAGCAGGTCTCGGGCCACATCGACCTTGCCGCTCGAGCAGTCCAGCCAGTCGTCGCGCATGTCCGGGGTCACGATGACCGGCGTGCGGTCGTGGATGTGGCCCAGCGCATCCGCCGCGGGACGGGTGATCACCGTCGTGGTCCACAACCAGCGGTCCGGATCATCCTTGGCCTTGCCCGGGTCGGGCCACAGTTCGTAGAGACCCGCGAAGCCGAGGATGGGGGTGTCGGGGTCGTGCATGAAGAACGGCAGCTTCTTGCCGTCCTCTCCCTTGGTCCACTCGAAGAAGCCGGCCGCCGGCAAGATGCAGCGGCGTTTCGCGGCGGCCCGTTTGAACGAGGGCTTCTCGGTCAGCGTCTCCGATCGCGCGTTGATCATCCGACTGCCGATGGACGGGTCCTTGGCCCAACTGGGCACCAGTCCCCAGCGAAGTGCCCGCAACTGCCTTTGTACGGCCGGGTCGCCATCGGTGGCATGGACCGACTCCGATCGTCGGAGGGACTGATCGGCCTCGGACCGTTCGGCCCGTTCGAGAACGGTCGGGACCGTCGTCGTCGGAGCCACGTTGTAGGACGGAGTGTCGAGTTTGGCCGCGTCCTCGGCGGCCAGAGCAGCGTCGAATGCGGCAACCAGATCTGATGTACTCGCCGTCGTGGCGTATCGCCCACACATGCCACCCATTATCCCCCCGTGCGAGCGCCGACCGCGGCAGTGACGCATGTCCCGGCACGGGCCGCACCAAAAACACCAGCGCCCCCTCGACAGGTCGAGAGGGCGTCGGTTCGGTCGGTATCAGGCGTTGGCTGCGTCCTGGACGATGGCGATCTGCTTGTTGAGGAGGTCCACCACTGCCGCCTCGTCGGCGCTGCCCCAACTGCCGGCGTCCTCTCCGATGAGCGTCACGTCGACGCTAACGGTGACGCCGTCGACGTAGGCCCCGGTTGACCGGATGGTCAGCGGCAAGGCATCGGCACCCACGGTCGCGGTGCCGGTGCTCACGACGGTCTTCGCCGGGACGGTGGTGCCCTGGGGGTCTTCGAGCGAGTTCTCCATCTCGGCGACCAACTGCGAACCGTCCGGGAGGTCGTCGCGCATGGTCATCGCAGGACAGGAGGCGATGTCGTTCTCCAGCTCCTCGAAGGAACCGTCCTGCCCGAGGATCACCTGGGTTTCGATGGTGCTGCCGTCTTCGAGGTCGTACTTGACCTTCGCCCGGTCAAATTGCTTGCTGGCGTCGGTCTCATCGGCGATGTTCGCGCAGCCCGTCGGCGTGACCTCGGGATCGGACTCGTTGTCGGCTTCGATCGCGGCTTTGTCCATGACCACATACGTGCCGCCGCCAGGGAACTCCGACTCGGGGAGCATCAGGTCTTCGGCACGGGCGTCGAGTTCGGCGGCCGTGGGCTCTGAACTCGAGGACGTTTGCGCGCTCGCGGACGGATCCGCACTGTCCGACGAGTCGTCGGAGCACGCCGAGAGGGTCAAAACGGCTGCGGCACATAGTGCGACGAGCGCGGCGGGGCGAGTTGGGCGAAGGTTCATGGAAAGAACATAGCGGGCAAACGGCCCCAAATTCCCGTCTTGTCAGCTATTCGGCAGACCACCCTCGGCCCACAGCGCCCCGAGGCCGCCTCGGACCATCGGACCTGCTGCGAAGGCATGAAAGACTGTCTGGGTGAATGCATGGAACGCCCCTCACGCTCCCGCGCCCGTCGACGCCGTTGTCAGCCTCCCCGGCAGCAAGTCGATCACCAACCGGGCACTGGTGCTGGCGGCGCAGGCCGACGGTCCGTCGACACTGACCGGCACACTCCGCAGCCGTGACAGCGACCTGATGCTCGATGCGCTGGCCGAGCTCGGTGTCGGCGTCGACATCGATCCCGACGATCCCGCCACCATCACCATCACCCCCGCGCCCATGCACAGCGGAAAGGTCGATTGTGGGCTGGCCGGCACGGTCATGCGGTTTGTGCCTCCGCTGGCTGCCCAGGCGGACGGCGCCGTGGAGTTCGACGGTGACGAACAGGCCCGCAGCCGGCCGCTGCACACCATCCTCGGGGCACTGCGCGACATCGGTGTCCAGGTCGCGGGCGATTCCCTCCCGTTCACCATCACCGGGACCGGTTCGGTCCGCGGGGGCGAGGTGACCATCGACGCGTCGGCGTCATCGCAGTTCGTCTCGGGCCTGCTGCTCAGTGCGGCCCGCTTCGACAACGGGCTCACGATCCTCCACGTCGGTGACCCTGTCCCGTCGACCCCCCACATCACGATGACGATCGACATGCTGGCCACAGCCGGTGTCGCGGTGGACGTCTCGACCGCGAACCGTTGGCAGGTGGCACCGGGCACGGTCCGCGCCGTCGATTGGCAGATCGAGCCCGACCTGTCGAACGCCGCGGCCTTCCTTGCCGCCGCTGCAGCCACCGGCGGGACGATCTCGGTTCCCCGGTGGCCGGTGACGACCACCCAGCCAGGGGCGGTGATCGTCCAGATCCTCGAGGCGATGGGGTGCCGCAGCCAGAACGAGGACGGCGTTCTCTCGATCACCGGACCCACTGCGCTGCAAGGAATCTCGTGGGACATGAGCGCCGTCGGCGAACTGACCCCGACCGTCGCCGCACTGTGCGCACTCGCGGAAGGACCTTCGACACTCTCCGGCATCGCCCATCTGCGGGGCCACGAGACCGACCGCCTCGCGGCATTGACCGCCGAGATCAACCGGCTGGGTGGGCGGTGCAGCGAAACCCCGGACGGTCTTGTCATCGAGCCCAGAACCCTGCACGGCGGAACCTGGCGTGCGTACGCCGATCACCGGATGGCCACTGCAGGCGCTCTTGTCGGTCTGGTCACCGAGGGCGTCTCGGTCGACGACATCGGCACCACCGCCAAGACACTCCCCGACTTCCCGGCGATGTGGGCGAGGATGATCAACGCTTGAGCAAGCGGCAGTACGACGAGACCGATGTCCGGGTACGCCCGGGCCGGGGCACTCGGCCACGCACCAAGACCCGTCCGACACATGAGGATGCCGAGACGGCCATGGTGGTCTCCGTCGATCGCGGACGGTGGGGATGCGTACTCGCCGACGACCCCGACACCAGAGTTGTCTGCATGCGCGCGCGCGAACTCGGCCGCACCCCCATCGTGGTCGGTGACGACGTCTCGGTGGTGGGCGACCTCTCCGGCAAGGCGGACACCCTGGCGCGCATCGTCCGGGTGGCGCCGCGACGAACTGTGTTGCGGCGCACGGCCGATGACACCGACCCGTACGAACGCATCGTGGTGGCCAACGCCGAGCAACTGCTGATCGTCACCGCACTCGCCGACCCCCCGCCACGCACCGGATTCGTCGAACGCGCCTTGGCCGCAGCCTATGTCGGCGGCCTCACCCCGGTACTGTGCCTGACCAAAGGGGACCTGGCCGACCCCCAATCCTTTCGGGCGGCGTTCGCCGACCTCGACCTGCCGGTTCTGATCGCCGGGCGGGACGATCCCATCGAACCCGCGCAGAAACTGTTGCAGGGCAAGCTGACCGCTTTGATCGGGCACAGTGGCGTCGGCAAATCCACGCTTGTGAACAGACTGGTTCCCGACGCCTACCGCGCAACCGCGGTGGTGTCAGGTGTGGGCAAGGGTCGGCACACCTCGACACAGTCGGTGGTGCTGCCGTTGCCCGGCGGCGGATGGGTTGTCGACACGCCCGGCATCCGCTCGTTCGGGCTCGCCCACATCGGCCCGGAGGACGTCATCAAGGCCTTCGACGACCTGGCCGTCGCCATCGAGGCCTGTCCCCGTGGTTGCACCCACCTCGGTCCGCCCGCGGACCCCGAATGCGCTCTGGACGCGCTCGAGGGCCAGCATCACCGCCGCGCCATGGCTGTGCGCGAACTACTGGCCGCGCTGAGCGTGGCCAACCACTGGGACTAGGCGCGCGACTGCTGTGCGCGGGCCCTGCGCCGTGAACGCGCTTCGGCGAGAGCGGTTTTGAGGCCCTCCCGCTTGTCGGCGGCGAGCCGTCGACCACTGACCGCAGCTGCCCCGCGCAGGCCCGCGAACTTCTTCTCCGAGGCGGTTTCGGGAGCATCGTCGGCGGTGTCGACGAGCAGACCGTCGGGCAGCGCGAGCTTGCAGATGGTGCGGAACGTCAACCAGTACTGGTTCGGCAACGACCCCGTGGTGTACGGCAGGTCGTATTTCTCGCACAGCTCCCGGATCCGGACACCGATCTCGGCGTAGCGATTCGACGGTAGATCAGGAAAGAGGTGGTGTTCGATCTGGTAGCAGAGGTTGCCGCTCATGAACGCCATCGCCGGGCCGGCATTGAAGTTGGCGGTGCCGAGCATCTGCCGCAGGTACCACTGGCCGTGCGTCTCGTCGATCAGCGTTTCCTCGTTGAACTTCTCGGCGCCATCGGGGAAGTGACCACAGAAGATGACAAGGTACGCCCAGAAGTTGCGAACCAGGTTGGCCGTCAGATTGGCGGTGAGGGTACGACGAGCAGCCTTGCCCGACAGCAGCGGGAAGATCACGTAGTCCTTGGCCAGCTGCTTGGCGACCTTCTTCGAGAAGTCCTTGATCTGCGGGACCGCAATCTCTTTCGGCTTGTTCCCCGCCAGATACTCGCGGATCTCCAAGTCGTGCAGACCGATGCCCCACTCGAAGGTGGCAGCAAGGAACAGGTTGATGAACGGTTGGGGCAGGTGCTTCCACTGCCACGGTTCGTCGCGCGTCACCCGCAGCACCCGGTAGCCCACGTCGTGATCCATGCCGACCACATTCGTGTACTTGTGATGGATGTAGTTGTGCGAGTGCTTCCAATGGGTCGAAGCGCACACCATGTCCCATTCCCACGACGTGGAGTGCACCTCCGGGTCGTTCATCCAATCCCATTGGCCGTGCATGACATTGTGGCCGAGTTCCATGTTCTCGATGATCTTGGCAACCGAGAGCATGGCCGTTCCGCCGAGCCACAGCAGCCGGTTGCGGCTTCCCAGCAGTGTCAGCCGACCGCCGACCTCCAGGAACCGCTGTGCGGCGATGGTGCGCCGCAGATACTTGGCATCGCGCTCGCCGCGGTCGGATTCGATCTCGCGTCGCAGTGCATCGAGCTCGTTGCCGAGGGCCTCGACGTCGGCTTCGGTCAGATGCGCATACGCGTTGATGTCAGTGATTGCCATCGCGCCTTGTAACTCCTTGTCGGCGTTGTCCACCGGATGAAGCCGGCGTGGACTGGTGGTGTTCCACCATTGTCCACGCCGGGGTTGTCGGGGGCGACCCGGTACGTTCAGGCAGCCCTGACGCCGTCGGTCTGAGTGCGCTTACGGATGGAGATCACCGGTGAACGGCGACCGCGAAGACTGTTGATCGCGCTGCGCAATCCACGGCGGCGGCCTGTGGCCGGGTCGATCTCGGCGACGAGTCGCTGCTCGGGATGCGACTTGAAGCGCCGTTCGGACGCCGTTTCAGGTGCGTCGTCGGTGGTCGCCTTGAGGTACTTGTTCGGTAGCGACAGTTTGGCGATGGTGCGCCACGACTTCGCGTACTGCACCAGGAACGGGCCCGTGGTGTACGGCAGGTCGTACTTCTCGCAGAGTCCGCGAACCCGCACGGAGATCTCCGCGAGCCGGTTGCTCGGCAGATCGGGGAACAGGTGGTGCTCGATCTGATAGCAGAGATTGCCGCTCATGAAGGCGAGGGGCTTGTCCGCATGGAAGTTGGCGCTGCCCAGCATCTGCCGCAAGTACCACTGCGCCTGGGTCTCGTTCTCCATGTCCTGCTTGGTGAACTTCTCGGCCCCATCAGGGAAGTGCCCGCAGAAGATCACTGCGTTGGTCCAGATGTTGCGGATCGTGTTGCCGGCGAGCGTGGCGGTCATCGCCCGTCCCCAGCTCGTCCACGAGCGGTTGGCCGCACCGGCCAGCGCCGGGTACACGACGTAGTCCTTGCCGATCTGCCGGCCCACCTTGATGCCGACGTCCTTGAGGTCCTTCTTGAACTCGTCGGGGTTGGGGTGTTTGCCCGCGGCGACCCGGCCGAGTTCGAGGTGCTGGACGGCGACGCCGTACTGGAAGAACAGCATGAGGAGCGTGTTGTAGGCCAGGTTGCCCAGGTTGAACGGCTTCCACCGCTGATCCCGGGTGACACGGATCAATCCGTAGCCCACGTCGTCGTCCATCCCCAGCACGTTTGTGTACTTGTGGTGGATGAAGTTGTGCGTGTGCTTCCAGTGGGCGGATGGACCGGTGTTGTCCCATTCCCAGCTGGTCGAATGCACTTCCGGATCGTTCATCCAGTCCCATTGACCGTGCATCACGTTGTGGCCGAGTTCCATGTTCTCGACGATCTTGGAGACGCCCAGGGCGCCGGCACCGAGTGCCCACAGCTTGCGATCGCGGGCGCCGAACAGCAGCGCGCGGCCCGTCAGCTCCATGCCACGCTGGAAACGAATGGTGTTGCGGAGGTACTTGGCATCCTTCTCGCCACGGACGGATTCGATGTCGCGGCGGATCGCATCGAGTTCCGCGCCGAGCGCTTCGACATCGGCGTCGGTCAGGTGGGCGTACTCGGGGATGTCAGCTATTGCCATCTGAATCAAACCTCTCTTCTCGAGGATTGGGGGGAGGCCGAACCGGATCGAGAGAGCAACCTACGGGAACGTAACTTACGCAATCGTAGGTTCCGATCCCGAGGCTGTCCAGTGCGGTGAGACTCAGGTCACGCAGGCGCTGATACCCAGAACTCGGCGATCGCGGGCTATAGTTGACGGGTACTCCGCGCCATATGCGCGGAACCGTCGTGGAACTGCTTCCTCGCACCGTCGCACCCGAAGAGATTCGATGCGCATCATGTGCGAGTTGACCAACCCCACCGAGCTTTCACACGGCGATCGTTATTGCCCACCGAATGGTGGCCGAGATATTCGGCCCTGATCAGCGGCAGTCGCGCCAACCAGCGGTGAATCGAGCTCGGAGCACCGCGTAACACGGAAAACGTGATTTTTTGATGACTTCTGTATCCAGTCCTGCCTCAACCACTTTCGCCGACCTCGGCGTTCCCCCGCGCCTGGTCAAGGTGCTCACCGCCGGCGGCATCACCGCCCCGTTCCCCATCCAGGCCGACACGCTGCCCGACAGTCTCGCCGGCCGCGATGTACTCGGTCGCGGAAAGACCGGTAGTGGCAAGACCCTCGCCTTCGCCATTCCGCTGGTGGCCCGGCTCGCCGAGGGCACCTCGGCCGGTGCCGGCCGCCCGCGTGGTCTGATCCTCGCCCCCACCCGTGAGCTCGCCACGCAGATCACCGCAGTGGTGCAGCCCATGGCCGCAGCTCTCGGACTGACCGTGACCACCATTTTCGGCGGCGTGCCGCAGGGTCGTCAGGCCTCCGCGTTGCGCGCCGGAGTGGACATCGTCGTGGCCTGCCCGGGCCGCCTCGAAGACCTCATGCGCCAGCGCCTGGTGCGTCTGGACCGCGTCGAGATCTCCATCCTCGACGAGGCCGATCACATGGCCGACCTGGGCTTCCTCCCCGGCGTCACCCGCATCCTGACCGCCACCCCCGAAGGCGGACAGCGACTGCTGTTCTCGGCCACCCTCGATAACGGTGTCGACAAGCTCGTCAAGCGTTTCCTGAACCAGCCGGTCATGCACTCGGTCGACGAGGCAACCTCGCACGTCTCCGCGATGACCCACCACATCTTCGAGGTCTCCGGACAGGACTCCAAGAAGGGCGTCGTCTTCGCACTCGCCTCAGGGCGTGGTCGCCGGATCCTGTTCATGCGCACCAAGCATCAGGCGCGCAAGCTCGCCAAGCAGCTGACCGACGCCGGCATCCCCAGCGTCGACCTTCACGGCAACCTGTCGCAGGGTGCCCGCGATCGCAACCTGCTCGCCTTCTCCAGCGGTAAGGCCCGTGTGCTCGTCGCCACCGACGTCGCGGCACGCGGCGTGCACGTGGACGACGTCGAACTGGTTGTGCACGTGGATCCGCCCACCGAGCACAAGGCATACCTTCACCGTTCGGGCCGCACAGCTCGCGCGGGCAGTGCCGGCGACGTGGTGACCCTGACCCTTCCCGAACAGCGTCGCGACATGTCGCAACTGCTGCGCAAGGCCGCGATCAAGGCCACCCCGATCCGGGTGACCGCCGACTCCGAGCAGCTCAAGACACTCGTCGGCGAACCGGCCGACCTGATTGCGCCGCCTGCCGTGAGCAACGTCCCGAACCGGACCGCCAAGGCGCCGGGCAGCCGCTCGGCCGGCTCGCGTCGTCCTCGCCCCACCGCCAACGGCTCCGCACCGTATGAGGGTCGTGGCCGTGGACAGAGCGCACGATCCGAAGGTGGTCGCGCCGAGAACGGCCGTACCCGCGGCCACACCGGCCAGGGTGGCAGCCGCCGCACCAGCACCTCCAGCCGGACCGGCTCCGCCCGCTAGAGGCCCGCTACACTTCCCGACCCCCGAAGATGTGCCCTTCTGGCGAACAAACCTCCAGGTGAGTTCCGCCAGAACCGCACATCATCGGGGGTCGGTGTGCGTTCTACGGGTCAGACCTCGAGGGTGCAATCCCCTGCCGCGACGCTGACGCAGGTCTGAACCCGTTCTCCCTCTACGTGTTCGGCGCCGCTGCGCAGATCTCGCACGCAGCCCTTTTCGAGCATCACCACACAGCTCTGGCAGATACCCATCCGGCAGCCGAACGGCATCTGCACGCCGGCATCCTCGCCGGCCGTCATCAGTGTGGTGGCACCGTCTACTGTCGCCGTCTTGCCGGTCCGAGAAAACGTCACTGTGCCACCCTCGGCACCGACCTCGCCACGCTCCAACGCGAACCGCTCGATGTGCAGGTGGTCCCGCAGCCCCGCCTGGGTCCATCTGTGGGTCAGCGCATCCAGCAGTGCGGCCGGACCACAGGCCCAGGTCTGTCGGGACGCCCAATCCGGGCACAGGTCGTCGAGACGCTCGATGTCCACCTTGCCCTCACTGCGGGTGAACTGAATGTGGGCGTCGAGCAACCCGCTCGCCTGCATGGCTTCGAGTTCCGAGCCGAACATCAGGTCATCCGCCGTCGGCACCGAATGGATCAGTCGCACATCGGTGTGCTGATGGCGCGACTCCATCGTGCGCAGCATCGACATGATCGGGGTGATGCCGCTACCGGCGGTCACAAAAAGCAGCTTCCCGGGCAGGTCGGCGGGAAGCACGAACTCACCCTGAGGCGGCGCGAGCCGGACCACGGTGCCCGGTGCCAGACCCCGAACCAGGTGCCCGGAGAGGAAACCCTCGGCCATCGCCTTGACGGTGATCGTGACCACCCGGCTACGGGCACCTCCCGAGGTCTGCGGCACCGACGTCAGCGAATACGAACGCCAGGTCCAGCGCCCCTCGACGAGCACCCCGATCCCCATGTACTGCCCAGGAAGGTAGTTGAACGAGAATCCCCACCCCGGCTTGATGACGATGGTGGCCGAGTCCGGCGTCTCCGGCCGGACCTCCACGATCTTGCCGCGTAGCTCACGCGCCGACCACAGCGGATTCGCGAGGTGCAGATAGTCGTCCGGCAACAACGGGGTGGTGATCCTTGCCGCCACCGCCCGCACGGTGTTGGCCGCCCGGTTGCTGCTGGCGATGCCCCGCACCGGTGCCTCGAAACGTTCTCGCCAACCCATCTGAAGTGCCTCCATTCAACTGCTGCCGTCAATTCTCGGGCGCAAACTTACGCAACCGTAGGTTACGCGTCGAACGGGCGCACAGGGAGGTCGGCGCCGGCGCGCCTAGAGCAGCTCCAGCAGGAACGGAAGCTCTTGCGTCGCATACCAACCCAGGTCGAAATCCTCGACGTCGCCGATCGCCAGCTCGGAGTCCTCGTCGCCGAGGTCGGCGGAGTCCACCAGCCCGGCAGCTCGGACCACCTTGTCCTCGGCATCACCACCGTCGATGAGAACCGACGCGATCGCCGAGCGGTCCACCACCGGGGGGACCTTGACCACCGCGACATCGAGGTCGGGCCGCAGTTTCACCTCGTCGACGTCGGCGGCGATCACCACACGCCGGGCAGGTAGCTGGGCCTGTCCGTCCTCGTCGGACCGATCGTCGTTCTCTGCTGCCAGCAACCGCAGCGACGCCCTGGCTGCTTCACGGATGGCCGCTTCGGCGAGTTCCTCGTCGTCACCGTCGTGGTACGCCTCTCGCAGCGCCGGGGTCAGCGCGAATGCCGTACCGCCGATCGGCCGGAACTCACCGGACTGGTTGAGCTCGAACAGCATCGACAGTGTGGCGGGCAGATAGATTCTCATGTGACCTTTCTCGAGGGACCGGCACGGGTTCAGCGCGCGCCGGAAAGCAATTCGTCAAACGAGTCGGTGAGGTACTCCGCCATCGCGCCGAGGTCCCACATCACACCGCGATCGGCATTAAGGCCGAAGTAGATCCGGCCGTTGTACGACGTGAGGCCGACGGCCAGCGCGCGGTTGCGCACCAGGACGGGAACCGGGTAGATCGCGAGGATCTCGTTGCCACCGAGGTACTGCGCCGACCTCGGGCCCCGGGCGATCGTGATGGGCAGATTGAACGACCGACGCGACAGCGAGGCTGTCGCGCGCGCGCTCATCGCGTGAAAGGTCGCCGGCCCGATCTCGGGCATCCAGGGCTCCACCCCCACCGACCCCCGCCGGCCCGACTGCGAATGCCGCTCGGCCAGCTGCGCGACCTGTGAGAGGCGCACAGCCGGATTGGCTTCTCCCACAGGGAGATCCGTGACAAACCCGTGTAGACCGCCTGCCATCCATTCGGCCGATGTGGCCATGCCACGGGCCTCCCTGTCGGCGTCGGACTCCGACGCGTCGTTGTCGACCGGGTACGCCGAGAGAGGGACCATCGCCCGGATCGTCTCGACGTGGTCCACCGCTTGCTCGCGGGAGAGCAGCCACCGCCGGATGGCCCCCGCGATGGCAGCGAGGATCACGTCGTTGGGTTGGCAGCTGTACCGCTCGGCGATGTCCACGCAGTCCTCGACCGCGAACGAGGCGACGGTGAAACGACGGGTGGGCGCCGTCGCACCGTTGAGTGGACTCGCGGGCGCGGTGCTGGCCGCCATCTTCATCACCGTCTCCACCCTGCGGGCCGTCGCCGTGACTGCCTGACCTACCCAGGTCACCTGGTTGGTGGCGGCTCGCACCTGGTCGACCATCTCCCAGGGCCGGGTGATGACGTCGGTGATCGCCCCGACCACCAGCTCGCTGTTGCTCGGCTCCCGGTCGGGAAGCCAGAGGTCTTCGGGCATCTGGGCGGGTTCCCGGGTGTCGTCGACGATGACCTGATTGATCTCGAGCGCTTCGTGCCCGTCGACCAGCGCCCGATGGGTCTTGGTGAGGATGGCCATACGGTCGTCTGCGAGGCCCTCCACGAGGTACATCTCCCAGAGCGGACGACTGCGCTCGAGCGGTCGCGACATCAGGCGCGCCACGAGATCGTGCAGCTGATCGTCGGCGCCGGGGCTCGGCAGTGCCGACCTCCGCACGTGATAGGTGATGTCGAAGTCGCGGTCGTCGACCCATACCGGCCGCGCCAACCCCAGCGTCACCTCGCGGATCTTCTGCCGATATCGGGGTACCAGTTGCAGGCGGCATTCCACCGTCGTCAGCAGACTCGCGTAGTCCAGTCCCCCAGGACGACGTTCCAGGATCAGGAGCGATCCGACCTGCGTGGTGGTGCCGCGCTCATCGAGGTAGTAGTACATCGAGTCCTGGGGCGACAGCCGATTCACAGTTCGATGCTAGCCGTCGGTGGCCGAACGGGCCCACCTGTCCGCCACGCCGGCGTTGCGGCGTCGTGGCAGGCGAGCGCATGGTCGCCGATCATCCGACGGTCACTGCGGTCAGGAGACAGCGCTGCGTTCGCCGGCGTGCTCCCCCCGGTTCGGCTGCGCGCATCACCACCCGGCGGCGCTCCACACGAGCGCCCATCGCGAACACTCTGTCGCCCCGTCCGTAGACGACGGTGATTTCGGCGACGTCCGGCCGGATGCTCTGCGTATGCAGGCGCAGCAACGCCGCAGGCGGGCCACCCCGTTCGGTTCCCGACGACAGCAGCGTGCGGAACTGGTCGGCGATATGCGGGATCGCCACTGCCGACAACTGTGTCACGGGACGGCGACGGTTCATCACCTCGAGCACGAGTTTGATTGCCCCGATGGCGAATTGCCGCATCTCCAGGTCGACGCCGTCGGGCACCACGGGTACCGGAGATCGACGGAGCGGAGCCGGCCTGCCGAGTGTGATCACCCGCGGCTGACTCGGATCAACCGGTTCCGGTTCGTAGCGAGGTGCGGCGGTCACCCGTAGACGTGCGCCATCCACGACCTCCGCGGTGGACGCACGGGCCTCCCCAGTCGACCGAGACCCCGTGAGCGGACCCTCGTGCGCGGGTGAGCTCGATCCTGAGGTCGGGGCGAGCTCCGTGGCCGGCCCGAGCGTTGTTGTTGTCATGGTCCCCCCGGACCCATCGGCACACGACCGGCACTGGTGGCCGGCCCGGTAAACCGGGGAACCCGGATACCAGCAGTACGACGTGCCCTGCGGTATCCGGGTTCCTTTGTCCCGAGAGGTGACGCTGACGGCGACCTCAGATCGCCGTTTGTGTCACCGCTTCTTGCGCGATTTGGCCGGCTTGGGCCCACCTGTCTTGGTGCCTGCGCGTGCGGCAGCGCGCCGCTCCTTGCGCGTACCTGACGTCTGGCCGTTCGACGAACCGGTCTGGCGGACTGCGGTGCCGCCGGTCTCCGACGGACCGCTGTACGTCAGTGCGGCATCGCCCGAGTCGTCGATCCCCTTGGCGCGCAGGGCTGCCGGAGCAGGCTTACGCGCCGGGGCCGGCTGTTCGGTCGGCAAAGGAGCCGGGGCCGTGGGGGCAGCAGGCGCGGCGGGGGCAGCTGGTGCAACTGCGGCGGCCGGTTGCGCAGGTGTCGCCTCGACGGCCACGTTGAACAGGAAGCCGATCGACTCCTCTTTGAGGCCTTCGAGCATGCCGGTGAACATGTCGTAACCCTCGCGCTGGTACTCGACCACGGGGTCACGCTGCGCCATCGAGCGCAGGTGGATACCTTCGCGCAGGTAGTCCATCTCATAGAGGTGGTCACGCCACTTGCGGTCGAGGACACTGAGCAGGATGGTCCGCTCGAGCTGGCGCATCGCGTTCTCGCCGGCGATCGACTCGATCTCCTTCTCACGCTTCTCGTACGCAGCATGGGCGTCGGCGATCAACATGTCCCGCAATTCCTGCGCGCTGATCTCCTTGCGCTCGCCGAACTCGTTCTCCTCGACCAGTTCCTTGTAGTCGATCTCGATCGGGTACAGCGTCTTGATCGCGGTCCACAGCTGCTCGAAGTCCCAGTCCTCGACGTAACCCTCGGCCGTGGCGGCATCGACATAGGCGCCGACGACGTCGTCGATCATGCGCTGGACCTGCTCGCGGTGGTCTTCGCCCTCGAGGATGGTGCGACGCTCGGCGTAGATCACCTTGCGCTGCTGGTTCATCACCTCGTCGTACTTGAGGACGTTCTTACGGACCTCGAAGTTCTGCTGCTCGACCTGGGTCTGTGCGCTGCGGATGGCCTTGGTGACCATCTTGGCCTCGATGGGCACGTCGTCCGGGAGGTTGACCCGGTTCATGATCGCCTCGAGGGCTGCGCCGTTGAATCGGCGCATCAGCTCGTCCCCGAGCGACAGGTAGAAACGGGATTCGCCGGGATCGCCCTGACGGCCCGAACGACCACGGAGCTGGTCGTCGATTCGGCGGGATTCGTGCCGCTCGGTACCCAGTACGTAGAGCCCGCCGGCCTGCCGGACCTTCTCCGCGTCGTCGGCGACCTCGCTCTTGACGAGCTCGATCATCTCGTCCCACGCGGCCTCGTACTCCTCGGGGGTGTCCACCGGATCCAGCCCGGCCTTGCGCAGGCGGATGTCGGCCAGGATGTCGGGGTTGCCGCCGAGCACGACGTCGGTGCCACGGCCGGCCATGTTGGTGGCCACGGTGACCGCACCGCTGCGGCCGGCCTCGGCGATGATCTGGGCTTCCTGCTCGTGGAACTTGGCGTTGAGCACGTTGTGCGGAACGCCGCGCTTCTTGAGCTGCCGGGCGAGGTACTCGGACCGCTCGACACTGGTGGTACCGATCAGGACCGGCTGGCCCTTCTGGTGACGCTCGAGGATGTCGTCGACCACCGCATCGAACTTGGCCTCCTCGGTCTTGTAGATCAGATCCGTCTGATCCACGCGCACCATCGGCTTGTTCGTCGGAATGGGCAGCACACCGAGTTTGTAGATCTGGTCGAGCTCGGCGGCCTCGGTCTGCGCCGTACCCGTCATGCCCGACAACTTGTCGTACATGCGGAAGTAGTTCTGCAGGGTGATCGTGGCCAGGGTCTGGTTCTCGGCCTTGATCTCCACCCGCTCTTTGGCCTCGATCGCCTGGTGCAGACCCTCGTTGAAACGCCGGCCCTCGAGCACGCGGCCGGTGAACTCGTCGACGATCAGGACCTCACCGTTGCGGACGATGTAGTCCTTGTCGCGCTCGAAGAGTTCTTTGACCTTGAGCGCATTGTTCAGGTAGCTCACCAGCGGCGAGTTGGCCGCCTCGTACAGGTTGTCGATGCCCAGCTGGTCCTCGACGAACTCGACGCCCTCCTCGTGCACACCGATGGTGCGCTTACGGATGTCGACCTCGTAGTGCACGTCCTTCTTGAGCAGCGGGGCGATGCGAGCGAACTCGGCGTACCACTTGCTCGACGAGTCGGCGGGCCCGGAGATGATCAGCGGCGTCCTGGCCTCGTCGATGAGGATCGAGTCGACCTCGTCGACGATGGCAAACGGATGCCCGCGCTGCACCAGGTCGTTCAGCGAGTGCGCCATGTTGTCGCGGAGATAGTCGAAACCGAACTCGTTGTTGGTTCCGTAGGTGATGTCGGCGTTGTATGCCTCGCGGCGCTGATCAGACGTCATCCCGGTCAGGATGACGGCCGTCTCGAGCCCGAGGAAGCGGTGCACGCGGCCCATCCACTCGGAGTCACGTTTGGCGAGGTAGTCGTTGACGGTCACCACGTGCACGCCGTCGCCGGCCAACGCATTGAGATAGGCGGGCAGCACACAGGTGAGGGTCTTGCCCTCACCGGTCTTCATCTCGGCGATGTTGCCGAAATGCAGGGCGGCGCCGCCCATGATCTGAACGTGGAAGTGTTTCTGCGAGAGCACCCGCCAGGCAGCCTCCCGGGCGACCGCGAACGCCTCCGGCAAGAGATCGTCGAGCGCCTCGCCACCGGCGTAGCGCTCCTTGAACTCGTCGGTCTTGGCCCGCAGCTGCTCGTCGGTCAGCGCCTCGGTCTCGTTGTCGAGCGTCTCCACATGCGAAGCGATGGCATCCAGGCGTTTGACCATCCGGCCTTCGCCGACGCGCAGCAGCTTGTTGAGCACTGGTTTTATCCTCGATCCAATTGACTACACACGAAATCCGACCTGCAGATTCGGAGCAGGTCGGATTCCATGGTAGCCACGGTCAGCGCCATCGCGGTCACGCGAGGCAGATCAGGTGCCTCTCGATGGTCAGGACAGACGGATCAATCCGTAATCGAACGCATGGCGCCGGTACACAACCGTGGGTTTGTCGGTTTCCTTGTCATGGAACAAAAAGAAGTCGTGACCGACCAGTTCCATCTCGTAGAGCGCGTCGTCCACGGTCATCGGAACCGCGTCGTGTTCCTTGATCCGGACGATCTGACCGGGGCCCGCGGCCTCGGGACTGTGGTCGGCCCATCGGTCGTCGTCGACCTCGCCGGCCGGTGCGGGTGCATTGCCGTTCAGGAGCGGATCAGCAGCGGCGGTGGCTTCGGCAACGGAAATCGGGGTGCGCAGGCCATGGTGGACCTTGCGCCGGTCCTTGGTGCGACGTAGACGGGATTGCAGCTTGGTGAGCGCTGCGTCCAGGGCGGCGTAGAAGTTGTCGGCGCAGGCTTCGCCTCGAACCACGGGGCCCTTGCCGCGTGCGGTGATCTCGAGTCGTTGACAGATCTTCGACTGACGGCGGTTGCGTTCGTGGTGCAGTTCCACGTCGAAGCGGAAGATCGTGGGATCGAAACGTTCCACCCGGGAGAGTTTGTCCATCACGTGGATGCGGAAGTGGTCGGGGATCTCGACGTTGCGGCCACTGACCTGGACTTCGGCATCAGGTCGCGACGGCGCGTCGGAGGATTCGGTTCGTATGTATATGCCGGGATCAAACGGATCGTGCGCGGCGGATTCGGGGGCACCTGCGGCTTCGGGGTCGACACTCGCTTGCTTGTCGACGCTGGATTCGGAAACGGCATTCCTGCCGACACTTGTCGTCACTTGCGATACCTCCTGGATCGGTGAACAGGACTTCCGGTACCGCGGCCGCAAGCGACCTGGTACCGGTCTGAATGTTCGGCATCACCTCCCCCCGTCGCCACCGTCGGTGGCCTTGGGTCTGGCAATCAGATCGCACCCCTGACGTTAGTCCGCCTGGCAGGTGTTCGCCACAGTTTCGTCAACAGGTGTTCACCTCCGGCAGCGCGCCGCCCAGCTTCGGGACCCCTACCCCCACACCACGAAATATGTTCGGCGACAACACATGACACGCACAGCAAACCCCGTCACACTGCAGCGATCACCAGCACGAGATGGACGCCGATTCCTGCTCGATCGAGAACCCTGATCGATTCGGCCGCCGTGGCTCCGGTGGTCACCACGTCATCCACCAAGACGACGGCGGTGTCGCCGGCCCGCGCGGTCGCGACGTCGCGGAGGCCACGCACGCCGATGCCTATCGCGCCGGCCAGGTTCGCGCTGCGGGCCGACGCCGACAGTCCGGCCGAATCCCGGGCCCACGGCGACGTCGTCAGGACCGGGAGGACCACCACCGCCGACCCCAGGTGCGCCGCGGCGGACCGACAGATCGCTGTCACGGGATCGCCACCGCGCCGACGTGCCGAGAGCTTCCTCGTCGGAGCCGGGATGAGGACCAGGCTCGTGGCCATCGGCAACTCCGACCAACCATCGAGGATCCGGAGTGCTTCGGCGAGCGCCCGTCCCAGCGGCGCGGCGAGATCGGCGCGGCCGTGTTCCTTGAGTTCGAGGATCGCCCGGCGGCGCGGCCCGGTGTAGGGACCAACGGCATAGACCGGCACCGCGAGTGGCACACGGGTCTGCACAGCCGTGGGTGCATCGGCGAGAAGGCATGCGCACTGCGCACACCAGTTCAGACCAGGACGTCCACAGCCGCCACACAGTCGCGGCACCACCAGGTCGGCGAGGGCATCGACCACACGTCTGACCATGCCGCCATCATGGCGGCGACAACCACTCGTACAACCGGCGCGCGACTGTGTCAGCAGTGGCTGTCCACAGAGCGGTGGTTATCCACAGCAGGGCTCAGTGAGGTAGGACGGGGATGGCGCCCGACCCCATCGTCGGGGTGACCTCACTCCAGTACTGGTCGGGTTCATCGTTGGTGCTCCCGAGCCTGAGCACTCCGCGACTGTCCGCGGCATAGATGGTCGATTGGCCGGCCACCACCGCGGTCACCGGCGGGCTGAGGTTGCCACTCGGCAGCGCCCCAGGTGGCGTGCCGTCGATCCGCAACTGCACCACCGGTCCATCGGACGCATTCCTCGCGATCACGAGCATCTCGCTGCTCAACCAGTCGAGCGACACCGCACCCGAGATGTTGAGCGCCGCGGCGCCCTGCGCGTTGGTGAGCACCGGCCTGCCGTCGGCCCGGTCCTCGATGACGGCGAGCACCACCTGACCGTTCACGATCATCGCGGCCCTGGCACCGTCCTGCGACACCTGCAGTTCGGTGATCGGCCCCTGGGCCACCGCCCGGATGGCCGACGAGTCGACCTCCGTCTCGGTGATCTGTCCACCACCGGCACCCTGGGTCACCTGCGTGACCCGGGTTTCGTCGACCACTGCCCACATCGTCTGGTCGTCACCGGCGAACGACGGCCGGGTGATCATCTCGCCCTCGAGCACCGGGGTGACCGCGGCGCCGTAGTCGCCGACCGCGAGCGCCAGGCGCGGCGCCGGACCCGGCGCCGTATTCTGCGACACCACCGCCACCCGCCTGCCGTTGGCGGAGATGTCGGCCGACAGCAGACTGCGCGTCGACCCAAGCGCCCCGGGCACCGGTGTGACCGCGTTGTCGGCCACCAGCGACAACGATCCGCCGCGGATGATGTGCAGTCCCATGGGTGAATCCGGCGCCGGGCTGGGATCGAGCGACTCCACATCGCTGGTCTGCCATCCGCCCGAGTGTCGTTCGTCGAGGGGTGCGCCATCGGCGTCGATCACGTACGGTCCGGTGATGTCGGACTCGCTGAGCGTCCAGATGATCTGCGCCGCAAGGCGATTACGTTCGGCGTCACCCACACCGTTCAGGCCGGCGAGATCGAGTCTGATCCCGCCCGTCGGCAGCGACTCGATCGAGCCGTGCAGCGACGACCGGGCCGGGAATTCGTTGGTGACGGCGCCTCGTAGGTCGTCGACCGGTCCGGCGATCAACAAACCGATGAGCTGGTCGGCAAGCTGGTCGCCGCCGGAGTACATCCACCGGGGATCGGCCACCAGGTGCTGGTCGTCGGTGCTCGGGTAGTAGAGCACGTGCGGCCGGTACGACGACTCGAACTGTTCGCGGTCCATCACCACCCCGACCGGGAGCGGACCGTCGATGCGCCACTGCCCGTCCACCTTGCGAAGCGACAACCGGGTCTCGATCCGTCCCGAGCTCGGGATCAGTTGACCGCTGGGCTGTAGTTCACCCGTGTTCTCGCCGTTCACCCGCACCGTGATGGTGTCGTCGGTGCGGTTGTCACTGAGCACGTTGATCTCGTCGAGCAGCAGTGCCCCGCCCTGGTCGTCCCAGGAGTTCGACGCCTCCTGCGTGAGGAACTGACGTGCCGCGAGATGGCCCGATCCCGGCTGCACCGACGCCTTGAGGAAGTCGCGGACCAAGGCCTCGGGGTCCATGTCCGGGCGCGGCGTGGGGACGTTGCGGGTGGGCTGGTGCCGTTCGAGCGACCCCAGCGGCTGCGGACTGGAGTTGTTCGGGATCGACACACACGACGACAGCAGGGCCGCGGCAGCGATGATCACCGCCAGGACGATCCCGGTCCGCAGGGTCCTCGATCGCTCATACATGGGTCTGCCCCGAATCCCGGCTGCGTCGCATCGACGGCGGCTTGAGCGGCAGCGGACTGCCGAGCACCTTGTGTCCACGGACCAGCGGAAGCGTGAGCCTGAAGCAGGCGCCCTGCCCCGGCTCTCCCCAGGCCTCGAGCCGGCCCTGGTGCAGTCGCGCATCTTCGACGCTGATGGCCAACCCGAGGCCGGTGCCGCCCGACCTCCGGAACCGCGACGGGTCAGACCGCCAGAATCGGTTGAACACCAACTTCTCTTCACCGGGCCGTAGACCGATCCCCTGGTCTCGTACCGTCACGGCGACGGCATCACCGTCGCTGCGCATCGTCAGCGTCACCGGCCGCTGTTCGCCGTGGTCGATCGCGTTGGCCAACAGATTTCGCAGAATACGTTCCACCCGTCGTGGGTCGATCTCCGCGATCACGGGTTCGTCGGGAAGATCGAGGATCAGTTCGGTGTCCGTCTCGTCGGCAAGGTGCTGCACCGTCCTCACCGCGGCATCGATCGGGATCGACATGTTCAGCCTGTCGGCGGCGAGTTCCGCCACACCGGCGTCGTGGCGGGAGATCTCGAGCAACTCGCTGAGCAGCGTCTCGAATCGATCAAGCTCTTTGTCCAGGAGTTCCACCGAACGCTTGAGGACCGGCTCGAGCTGTTCGCGACTCTCGTAGAGCACGTCGGCGGCCATCCGCACGGTGGTCAACGGGGTGCGCAGTTCATGGGAGACATCCGAGGTGAACTGCCGCTGCAGACCGCCGAACTCTTCGAGGTGGGTGATCTGCTTCGACAGGCTCTCGGCCATGTCGTTGAACGACATCGCCAACCTGGCCATGTCGTCCTCGCCGCGCACCGGCATGCGTTCTTTGAGGCGTCCGTCCGCGAACCTCACCGCGATCCTCGACGCCGATCGGACCGGGATCACCACCTGCCGCGACACCAGGATCGCGATGGCCGCGAGGAGCCCGAGCAGAACGATTCCACCGGTGAAGATCGTGCCCCGCACCAGCGAGACGGTGTTCTCCTCATTGGTGAGGGGGAAGACCAGATACAGCTCGAGGCCGGGGATGTCGGAGTTCGTGGGGCTGCCGATGATCAGCGCGGGACTCTGGTGCCCACTCGACCCCGTCACCGACGAGTATCGGTAGGCGATCTGGCCGCCCTGCACCATCTGGCGCAGGTTCTCCGGGATCTCCCCCACCGGTCCGACGCCTGTCGGTTCGGTGGGTCCGGAGCCTGGTGCGAGCAACACCGTGTCGAAGGTACCCACCACACCGGATGAATCGCCCGAGTCGACATCGCGGTCGGTGAGGATCGACCGGGTCTGACGCAGCCGGTTGACCAGCGAGGTGTTCGGATCGGCGCCGGAAAGGTCGCGTTCCACAGCGACCCGGGTGCGGTCGAGTTCTTCGGTGGCCGCCTGCAACTTGAGGTCGAGCAACCGATCGGTGATCTGACTGGTCAGGACAAACGCCAGGATGAGGAGCACCACAAAAGACAGAGCGAGCGTGGACACGACAACACGCAGCTGCAGCGAACGCCGCCACAGCTGTCCGACGATCCTTCCGACCGCGCCCACCCGACGCATCCACGGCCCGAACGAACCATTGATGCGGCGCCGAGGGCGTCCGATCACGGTGGTCCGGCCTTGTAGCCGACCCCCCTCACCGTGAGAACCACTTCTGGGTTTTCCGGATCGTGTTCGACCTTGGCCCGCAGGCGCTGTACGTGCACGTTGACCAGCCTAGTGTCGGCCGGGTGCCGGTAGCCCCACACCTGTTCGAGCAGCACGTCCCGGGTGAAGACCTGACGGGGTTTGCGAGCGAGCGCCACCAGCAGATCGAACTCCAGCGGGGTCAGCGAGATGGGCACGCCCTCACGCGTCACCTTGTGCGCGGGAACGTCGATCTCGACCGGACCGATCGAGAGCAACTCGGCCGGCTCGTCCTCGGTGCGGCGTAGGCGGGCACGCACCCGCGCGACCAATTCCTTGGGTTTGAACGGCTTGATCATGTAGTCATCGGCGCCCGACTCGAGTCCGAGGACCACGTCGACGGTGTCCGACTTGGCGGTCAGCATCACGATCGGGACTCCCGAGTCAGCCCGGAGCACCCGGCACACGTCGATCCCGTTCATCCCAGGCAACATCAGGTCCAGCAGCACCAGATCCGGCCGGATCTCGCGGACCGCCGTGAGCGCCTGAGTGCCGTCGCCGACCACGAAGGGCTCAAAACCCTCTCCGCGCAGCACGATGGTGAGCATCTCCGCCAATGCCGCATCATCATCGACAACCAGAATCCTGGGTTTCATCGTCTCATCGTGTCACCCCGGGGCCCTTATGTGTGGTTGACGCGCCGACCGGCCCATCCCACCGGGCTGCGGCGTTTGGTCGCGGAACGCGGCTACCCTGCAGGAGTGGGCGTATTGATAGCGGTGGAGGGTCTCGACGGCGCCGGCAAACACACGTTGGTCACCGGACTCGTCAACCGTTGGGCCACACAGGGTTATCGGGTACAGACGTTGACGTTCCCGAGGTACAGCGAGTCCGTCACCGCCGACATCGCCGCCGAAGCACTGCACGGCGAGCACGGCGATCTGCGTTCGAGTGTGCACGCCATGGCGATCCTGTTCGCACTCGATCGCCGCGACGCCGCGGATTACCTACGAAAGTTGTTGGCTGCCAACGACGCCGTGATCCTGGACCGCTACGTGGCGTCGAACGCCGCCTACAGCGCAGCCCGTTTGGGACAGGATGCCGATGGCGAAGTGGTGCAGTGGGTGACGACTCTGGAGTTCAGCAGGTTCGGACTTCCGGTACCCGATCATCATCTGCTGCTAGACGTTCCGACCGACGTCGCCATCGGCAGGGCCAAGTCGCGCGCCGAGCTGGATGCCTCACGCCTGCGCGACCACTACGAGCGCGACCACGAGCTCCAGGAACGCACCGGGCTCGTCTACCGCGCGCTCGCCGAGATGGGCTGGATGTCCCCGTGGTCGCGCCTCGGCACCGAGGCGGATCCCGAGCTCGCGGACCGATTGATCGCCATCTAGCGACGACCTCCCGTTTTGCGCGATAGTCAAGTGCCGACCAGCGATCACAACTCGGTCAAGACACTGCAACGACAGCCGTTATGTACGTTGCCGCATCCGGTTGCGTCACTAGCCTCTCGATCAGAGACCTGAGGTCGTTCTCGAGGACCACCTGCGCGGGACGATCCGGGTGGAGGGAGGCCAGCGCGCATGAGCCTGACGCTGCCCCACCCGACTCAGCACGTACCCGTCCGCACCGCTGCGCTGCTCGCCCTGATTGTCCTCGTTCTCAACATCGTGCTGGTGTGGTCCGCTCTTGCTCTGCGACCGGCCGCGGCCGGCGACGAGAGCCAGATCCGCGAACTGGTCCACCAGCAGATCGACGCACTCAATCGCCGCGACACGGCCGCGCTCTCGCTCACGTACTGCGATCAGCAGGGCGTCGTGGCCCACCAGATCGTCCAGGCCCTCGGGGCGCCTGCGCAAGGAGCGCTCGTCCGTGTCACCCGCATAGCCGACATCCAGTTCATCGGATCCGGTGACGACCAGATGGCAACCGCACACGTGACACTGGCGATCGCCGGGCCCACCAACGGGGCCATCTCCGCCCGGCCTGCCGAACTCACACACTTCAGTCGCGAACAAACCGGCTGGAAGATGTGCCAACCAAGCGATAGTGAATCGCCTATCCATTATCTTTGATTCCACGGAAGCCGCCTTCTCACCACCATCACATGTCGGCAACGACCCGGCGTGTGGTCGACTCCCCTGTTGGTGGGTGCCGGTATCCCCAGTAATGTTCGAACACAGCAAACCCCCGCTGCGCAAACGCTATTCACCACACACCGAGCTGACACCCCAGCCGCTCCCGATCTCGCCCGGAGGCCCCGATGACGCAACCACCGCAAGGCCCCTACGGCTCGGGCGACAACCAGAGCGACCCTCGGTGGGGTTCGGGTCCGGGTGAACCGACCTGGGGCGGGCAACCGGGACAGCAGCCGAATTGGGGCCAGCCCGGCGAACCCACCTGGGGCGGTCAGGCCGGACAACAGCCCAGCTGGGGACAACCCTCGTCGCCCGGCGGCGGACAACCGCAGTACGAACCGACAAGCGAGTACCGCCCGGGTGAGTACAACTCCGGCCAGTACGGCGGTTACCAGCAGCCGTACGGAGCCACCCCGCCTCCACCGGGAGGCGGCCCCGGCGGCCCGGGATACGGCCCTCCCTCCGGACCGAAGCCGTCGAAGACGCCCTGGATCATCGGGATCGGGATCGCCGCGGCCGTGGTCATCGCCCTTGGGGTTGTGCTGTTCCTGGTCCTCGGCGGCGACGACGGCGACCCGAAAGCCTCGCCGACGAGTTCGACGGAAACCTCGGAGTCCACCGGATCGTCGGACACCACCGACAGTTCGCAGACGTCGACCGCCGACGCCGAGGAGCAGATCGAAACGGCCGTGCGCGAGTACACGACGGCGTTCACCGCACGCGACTGGGACGCGGCGATCGCGGTCACCTGTGGCGCCGAGGAGGCGACGATCGAGGACATCCAGGCCAAGGACACCGCCACCGTCGGCATGAAGCTGAACTCGGTCACCGGTATCGATGTCACCGGGGACAGCGCGCAGGCAACCGTGTCACTGACCTTCGTCGACCCGGACAACCAATCCGACCTCGACACCAATCGCTATACCTTCGACATGGAGAACCGCTCCGGGGACTGGCTGATCTGCTCGACCCGCGAAATCTGAGCGGTCCTCGGGAAGGACTCCTTGACCCACCCACCACCGGGCTCGTCGCCCTGGCGTGACCCAGGTCCGTCGGAGCCGCACGGACGACCCGGCCCACACGGTCAACAGCCTCCCGGTCAAGGCGGCTCACAACTTTCCGGCCCACCGAGCGGTCGTCATGGTGCCGGCAACGGACCAGTACAGAGCGGTCCATGGCAGGCACCGGAGCCGGGCCAGTGGGGGCCCGCACCCTCCGGTCAATGGAACCCGTCCCCGCCGCCGGCGCGGCCTTTCGGACAGCCGGCTCCATGGGGATCGCCTCCACCCCCACCTCCACGAGGTTCACACACCGGACTGATCGTCGCCGGAGTCATCGGCGTGGTGGTCGTGCTGGCCGTGGCGTTGGCCGCTGCCCTTTCGTTCAACGGCGGCAACAGCAGCGACCCGTTCGCAGCACCGTCCTCATCCACCCAGGGCCCGGTCACCACAACCGGCCGACTGGACGGTACGGCCGAGGAAAATGCCGTCCAGGCCGCTGCGAAAAAGCGGGTTCAGCTCATCAACGACCAGGACGCGATCGGGCTGCACGACATGGCCTGCGCCGCGGACTCACGAACCGAGTCCGTGGCCGGGTATCAGCAGCTCTTCGACCGCAATGGGTCGATCACCGCCCGCATCGACATCCAGGACGTCACGGTCAGCGGCATCGTCGGCAAGATCGACGGCGTGATGACGATCGAGTCAGAGACAGGCGAGGTGCATTGGGCATTCCGGAACGAAGAGGATCAGTGGCGCTTCTGCCCCAGCCTGTCCGAGCGTTCCACCGCCGACGAACCAGAAGGCGGCGGGATCATCACCGGCTGATCGCCACCACAGCCCCGACAACAAAATGGTGGGCCCCGAGGCGGTCACCGAGTGATGCCCCTGGACCCACCATTTCGGTGGTGGTCGTTACCTGTTCAGATGTGGATCAGTACCGATAGTGCTCGGGCTTGTACGGCCCTTCGACATCGACGTTGATGTACTCGGCCTGCTCTTTGGTGAGCTTGGTGAGCTTGCCGCCGAGCGCTTCGACGTGGATCTTCGCGACCTTCTCATCGAGGGCCTTCGGCAGCCGGTAGACCTCGTTGTCGTACTCGTCGTTCTTGGTCCACAATTCGATCTGGGCGATGACCTGGTTCGAGAAGCTGTTGCTCATCACGAACGACGGATGGCCGGTGGCGTTACCCAGGTTGAGCAGACGACCCTCGGACAGGACGATGATTGCCTTGCCGTCGGGGAAGATCCACTGGTCGACCTGCGGCTTGATGTTGATCCGGGTCATGTCCTTCGACGCTTCCAGACCGGCCATGTCGATCTCGTTGTCGAAGTGACCGATGTTGCCGAGGATGGCGTGGTGCTTCATCTGCCTCATGTGCTCGAAGGTGATGATGCCGAGGTTGCCGGTGGAGGTGATGATGATGTCGGCGGAGCCGATCGCGTCCTCGACCGTGACGACGTCGTATCCGTCCATCAACGCCTGCAGAGCATTGATCGGGTCGATCTCGGTGACCTGCACGCGGGCCCCCTGGCCTGCGAGGGACTCGGCGCAGCCCTTGCCCACGTCGCCGTAGCCACAGATCAGCACCTTCTTGCCGCCGATCAGGACATCGGTTCCGCGGTTGATGCCGTCGATCAACGAGTGGCGGGTGCCGTACTTGTTGTCGAACTTGCTCTTGGTGACCGAGTCGTTGACGTTGATGGCGGGGAAGGTCAGCTCGCCGGCGGCGGCGAACTGGTACAGCCGCAACACACCGGTGGTGGTCTCTTCGGTGACGCCCTGAACCGACTCCGCGATCGCCGACCACTTGCCCTTGTCGGTTTCGAACCGCTCGCGCAGCAGCGCCAGGAACACCTTGTATTCAGCCGAATCGGTGTCGTCGTCGGTGGGTGGCACCGTCCCGGCCTTCTCGAACTGAGCGCCACGCAGCACCAGCATGGTGGCGTCGCCGCCATCGTCGAGGATCATGTTGGCCGGTTCGCCGGGCCAGGTGAGCATCTGCTCGGCAGCCCACCAGTACTCCTCGAGGCTCTCGCCCTTCCACGCGAACACGGGGACGCCCTTGGGCTCGTCCACGGTGCCGTGAGGTCCGACGACGATTGCCGCAGCGGCCTCGTCCTGGGTGGAGAAGATGTTGCAGGAGGCCCAACGCACTTCGGCGCCGAGAGCCACCAGGGTTTCGATCAGCACAGCGGTCTGCACGGTCATGTGGAGAGATCCGGAGATCCGAGCTCCCTTGAGCGGCAACACATCTGCATATTCGCGTCGGAGTGCCATCAAGCCCGGCATCTCGTGTTCGGCCAGGCCGATCTCTTTACGCCCGTATTCTGCAAGCGAAAGGTCGGCGACCTTGAAGTCGATACCGTTGCGGTTGTCCGCCGTGAGCGAACCGGTCTGGACCGATGTCATTAACCACTCCTCAAGTCCAACTTGGATGATGGGTACCAGGCTAACGGGTGGATGAACCGACTCGGCCCCCGGCTGCGGCATCCACCACCGGCCCAAAGATCTCGGCCAGATCGTCTGCGACGTCGCGGTCGGCCTCGGGAGGCATCGACACATAGCTCAGTGCCATCCGCACCATGGCACGGGCGATCCTCACCGCCGCCGTCTCGTCCGCCTGGACCCAGCTCGTCTGCAACAACACCACCACTCTGGCGCTGGCCTGCGTGATCAACGGTCCCGCATCGGTGGTGATCAGCCGGAGCAAGTCCGGTTTCGCCTGCCCGGTGAGCAACGACTGGATGAGCGGGTCATCGGCGGCAGTCGCGAAGAAGCCCGAGAACCCCTCGGCCAAAGCGATTTTCGCCTCCCCCTCGTGCGCCAGGATCGCTGCTGACACCAGGTCCACGAGTTCGTCGGCCAACCGCAGGGCATACGCCGAGGCGAGCCCTTGTCGCGAACGGAACTCGTTGTAGACGGTCTGCCTGCTGACCCCGGAGGCCGCCGCAACATCGGCCATGGTGACCGCCGACCAATCGCGGGTGCGCAGGAGCTCGCGCATCCCGTCGAGAAGGCTGTCCCGCAACAGTTTTTTGCTCGCCTGCGCGAAGGGGGTCTGCGGCGCCGGGACCGAACCGACCTCCGTTGATGCTGTGCCCCGTGATGCGTGGCGTGCCGACGCCGGCTCGACAGGGAATTCGGACATGCGGTCAGGATATCGGTCGGCGGCAGTGTGCTCGTCGGCCCGTGTGCGCGTTCGCACGCTCACCCGAACGCGGTCCACCCCGGCACCAGCGCACCGGCCGTCAAGACCGCGTTACTTCCTCCATGTAGAAGTCGGCCTTGGCGGCGCCGCAGTCTGGGCAACTCCAGTCGTCCGGGATGTCGTCCCAGCGCGTTCCCGGCGCGATTCCGTCTTCCGGCCAACCCTTTTCCTCGTCGTACTCGAACCCGCATTGCATACAGACGTACAGCTTGTAGTTCATGGTGATGTCCTTGGTGGTGAGGTGTTTGTCGCGTTGTCATCGGTGATATTCGGCCGTTGCGGTCAGCGCCCAGGGGCTGGTTCGAAGTCGACCTTCTCGCGGACCCCGCAATCGGGGCACGGCCAGTCGTCCGGCACGTCGGTCCACGCTGTGCCCGGCCGGAAACCCTCGCGCGGCGCCCCGGCCGACTCGTCGTAGATGTAGTTGCAGACCGGGCATCGGTACGCGCTCATCGCTGCTTGCTCCCAGCCGCTCGGGCGAGGATCTTCTCCCGTTTGCCGGGTACGACGTTGAGCTTGGTGAGGTCGCCGTCGTAGTGGTCGATCACCCTGTGGTCCATCACCTTGCGCCAGATCGGAGGGAAGTACGCCAGCGTGATCATGCTCGCGTAGCCGCTGGGCAGATTCGGGGCGTCGTCGAAGCTCCGCAGAACCTGGTAACGCCTGGTCGGATTGGCGTGGTGATCGCTGTGACGCTGCAGGTGGTACAGGAAGATGTTGGTGCAGATGTGGTCGGAGTTCCAGCTGTGCTCGGGTGCCGCGCGTACGTACCGGCCACTCGGAAGCTTCTGCCGCATCAGTCCGTAGTGCTCCAGGTAGTTGACCGTCTCGAGCAGGCTGAACCCGTACACCGCCTGAATCACCATGAACGGCAATATCTCCCAGCCGAAGATGATCGTCAGCGCGCCCCAGAGCACCACTGACATCAGCCAGGCGTTGAGCACGTCGTTGCGGATGTTCCAGACAGAGTGCTCCAGGCGGTTCATCCGGGTGCGTTCGAGCTTCCACGCCGAGGTGAGTGAACCCCAGACGCTACGTGGCAGGAACGCCCAGAACGTCTCACCGAACTTGGCGCTGGCCGGATCCTCGGGCGTCGCGACACGGACGTGATGGCCCCGGTTGTGCTCGATGTAGAAGTGACCGTAGAACGTCTGCGCGAGAGTGATCTTCGAGAGCCAGCGTTCGAGCGAATCCTTCTTGTGGCCCAGTTCGTGAGCGGTGTTGATGCCGATGCCACCCATGACACCGATCGACAGCGCCACACCGATCTTGGAGATGATCCCAAGTCCGCCGTCGACACCCAGCCAGCTCAGATCGCTGGTTGTCCACAAATAGCAGGCGAAGATCAGGCTTGCGAACTGGAACGGGATGTAGGCGTAGGTGCAATACCGGTAGTACTTGTCGTTCTCCAGTTGCTCCATCAGCTCTTCGGGAGGGTTCTGACCGTCGGGTCCGAAGAAGATGTCGAGGACGGGTAGCAGACCGTAGACGAGCAGGGGTCCGATCCACCACCACACCGGTGACACCGCACTCCATCCGAGTGCGTTGAAGCCGGCGATCAGCCCGGCCGCGAGAAACAGTGCCGTCGGGGGGATCAGGCCGAGCAACCACAGGTACCGCTTGCGGTCTCTCCACTCGAGAGCCGGCGACACCCCCTGGCCACCCTGTGCCGTGAGATCGGTGCTCATCAACTACCTCCTCGTCGAGTAGAACGTGATGAGTTTGACAATAGCCAGTGTCACGTCTGCTGTCTATACATACCGTGTTATTTGTAAAGTGCCCCAGTTCACAAAAGAGCCCCGGTCGAGAGTCGCACTCTCGACCGGGGCTCTGTGCGAGTCAGCAGTTACGGCCGATTCGGTCCCGCTCTTTTCGCTTCTGCGGCCAACGCCGCGTCCCCGACAGCGTCGTCTATCTCGCCACGCTGACGCTTGCCCACCATGGAATGACGCTGGCTGTAGAGGAAGTAGACCGCTACGCCGATGACCATCCAGATCAGGAACCGGATCCACGTCAGCGCCGACAGGTTCAGCATCAGCCAGAGGCAGGCCACGATTGCCGCTATCGGCAGGATCGGCATCAACGGCACCTTGAACCCTCGAGGCAGATCCGGGCGGGTGCGTCGGAGAACGATGACTCCGGCCGCGACCACGACAAAGGCGAACAGCGTGCCGACGTTGACCATCTCTTCGAGCTTTTCGATCGGGAAGAACGCCGCGACAATCGCGACTGCGACGCCCACGATGATCTGGATTCGGGCGGGTGTGCCGAACTTGCTCGTCTTCGACAACGAGCGCGGCAGGAGTCCGTCTCGGGCCATCGCGAACAACACCCGGGACTGGCCCAGCATCAAGACCATCACCACCGTGGTCAGTCCGGCCAGGGCACCGATCGAGATCGCCTTCTCTGCCCAGGTGACGCCGTTCTGTCCGAACGCGTACGCCAGGTTCTTCGGTTCGCCGTTACCCGCCGATGTCGCCAGTTCCTTGTAGCTCAACATGCCGGTCACCACGATCGTGACCAGGATGTACAGCACCGTCACGATTGCCAGGGAACCGAGGATGCCTCGCGGGACATCCTTCTTGGGGTTCTTGGTCTCCTCGGCAGTTGTTGCCACCACGTCGAATCCGATGAACGCGAAGAACACGATCGATGCCGCCGCCAGCACGCCATACCAGCCGTAGCTCGAGTCACCACCACCGGTGATCAACGAGAACAGCGTGGAGTCAACGGACTTGCCGCCCGATTCCGATGGCTGCGACTCCGGGATGAACGGCTTGTAGTTGTCGGCCTTGATGTAGAAGAAGCCCACGATGATGACCAGCAGCACAACCGTCACCTTGATGGCAGTGATCACTGCGCTGAACGTCGATGACAGCTTGGTGCCGAGCACCAACAGGACGGTGATCACCGACACGATCACCAACGCACCCCAGTCAACGGTGTGCCCGGCTATTTCCGTTGTGCCACCCGCGAATCCGAAGACCGTGCCGAGATAGCTCGACCACCCCTTCGACACCACCGCGGCGCCGACCGCGAACTCGAGGATGAGGTCCCAACCGAGGATCCAGGCCAGGAACTCACCGAAGGTGGCATACCCGAAGGTGTATGCAGACCCGGCCACCGGAACCGTGGAAGCGAACTCGGCGTAACACAGGGCCGCCAATGCGCACGCCACTGCGGCCATCACAAATGACAGCGAGATCGCCGGTCCGGCCTTGTTACCCGCGGTGGACGCGGTGATCGTGAAGATGCCGGCACCGATGACGACCGATACACCGAAGACCGTGAGGTCCCACCAGGTCAAACTCTTCTTCAGCTGCGAACCGGGTTCTTCGGTGTCAGCCATTGATTGCTCTACGGACTTTGTCCGTGTCAGCGGATTACCCATGCAGGAACTCCCTCACTCGAACGCGGCGTGCCCCAGCGTGCAGCCTGTCTGCAAACTATCGGACGCAACCGGCGTAGATTGCCCAATCCGCCGCGATGCACACGAAGATTCTTACGGCAACGAAATTGGCGGCTCTGCGGCACCCGGTCAATCGGCGCGATTCGGCGGCAGTGGCACGAATCGCCGCACCTCTCAACCCACCTGCCAGACGCCGAAACCCGCCGACTCAGGTGGCCGGCGGGTTTCGGGATGTTCGAGGTGGTGCGACGATCAGCTGAAGTAGCCGGCCGTCCGCTGGTCGGCGGCTTGCATGTTGCTTGATGCCTCGGTGACCTTCGACGACAGCGCGGTCAGCAGCGCGCGGGAGTCGGTGAAGCTGGTGTCCCACGATTGCTGAGCGGCGCCGTATGCCTGCGATGCCTGCTGTGACTGCCAGTTCTCGTGCAGCCGGGACACCTCGGACTTCAAGGTGGTGGCGAGGTGTTCGAGCTGGTTGAAGTTGCTGTTGAGCTGGGATGCCAGCTCTTCCATCCGCGGGTAGTTGTACTGGATGATGCTCATGTTTGGTCTGCTTTCTGACTGGGTGGAAGTAGGAGCGCTCAGAGCTTGAGCGCGGGCCCGGATCCGGCGACGTTGTTGAAGATGCCGGCGTTGTCCTGGTCATCGGCGTCGTAGCCGTTGAAGCCGGTCGACAGCGACGTCTTGAGGGTGTCGAGAGCTGTTCGCAACTGTGTCGCCTCGTCCTTCCAAGCGGTCACCGCGCCCTGGAAGGCCCCGCTCGCGTTGCCTTTCCACAGTGCAAGCGCCTCTTCGGCGTCTGCGGTGATGCGGGCCAGGACGGTGCCCATGTCGTCGACGATGTCCCCCACCGATTTCGTCGAGGCCAACCCGGCCGCGACGTCGAGATCGAGACCGTTGGTTCCGGTGCTCATGATGCTTCCCCTTTTGTGTGTGATTGCCGCGGAATCAGATGACGTCCGCGTGTACAGCGACTGACTCCCGCTCGTCGATTCGCGTCGACGACGGGATCTGCTCCCCCTCTCGATTCCCCCCGATCACGGCATCCATCTGCCGGTCGGCAACGTCTCCATCAACAGGTCGGTTGCCTGCGCGATGCGGTGCGGTGTGCCCGCGGACAGCGTCGTCCAGATCCGGCCGTCGGGCGACATGGTCGGACTCGCCACGATCCGGCCACGGGCGGTGTCGTACACCGCGACCGCGCCTGACGTTCGTAGATTTCTGCCCGGGCCTGACTCCCGCGCGATGATCTCGGTATGGCCGACACACGATTCGAATGCCGCCGCGTACCTGGCTGCGTCAGCGTGCGCCGCACCGACGGCGTACAGCGCATCCGCAAAGTCGGCCGCCGTGGCCGCGCGATCGAGTCGTTCGCGGAGTTCGGCCGCGGGCGCGCTGATCGACTGCACGTCCGCCGCCGACCTCGCACCGAGTTCAGCGGCGATCAGCGGCCCGACCTCGCTCGCGTCGACCGTCCCGAGCATCCGGATGGTGAGTCCGTCCGGCCGTCGATGTGCCACAACATGTCTGCCGCCGCTCCGGGCCAGACACATACGCGCCGACATCTCGATGCCGTACCGCCGGAGTTCCACAACGGCCTCGGGATTGGCAAGGACGGTCAGTGCGTCCGCCAGCGGTCCGGTCACGCCGGCATCCGAACAGGCATCTCTGCTCATGATTCCGGCATCCAGCAGCCTTCGTGACGCGGAGGCATGCGCCGCGGCTCGCTCCACTGCGGTGTCGTGAATCGGCGTCACGTCGAGCACCGTCGGCCACGTCTGGATGTCGAGAACCTGTGAGAGATAGTCGATATCACTGAGCGTCACGTGGTACTCCGGCGCGATGTCCTTGATCCACATCGTTGTCATCGTCCTGTGTCCGGGGCACCGAGGACTGCCGGGACCGAGGTGGCCGGCGGCAAATCGAGTGCACCCGTGCGGTATCGCGCGTCGATGACCTCGGCTGCCCACCCCGATTCGTCACCGACCCGACCGGTCGGGTCCTGGGTGACGGCCGCGGCGTCGATACCCGCGCCCTGCGGCGACCGGGCCGCACGTGCCGGCTCATGGCCGACCGTCGCGAGCGACGAGACCGGGGGCGCAGGCGTCATCGCCGTTGTCGACCGCTGCGGTGTCGGCTGGCCCGCAGCTTCGGTCGCCGCGGACGGAGTTGTGGTGCCGGCCAGAACCGTTGTGGCAAAACGAGTCTTCTCACGTGGAGCGTGAGGGGCCGGCGCGAATCCGCCCAGGAGCAGTGGCCCGGGGGATGTCGTCGAGGTGGGCGCCGATACCGGCGCGACGTGCGCAGGCGGGCGTGACATCTGTTCGCCGGCCAGCGCAGTGGACGAGACGACCTCCATCAGACGCGGCGGAAGCCACGGTTCGGCAAGAGGTGCACTCGCGGCCTCGTACGTGTCCATGACCCGGGCAGCACGCTGCTTCTGGTCGTGCAGAGCGCGTTCGGCATCTGCCGCAACGCCGCCGATCGGCGCGCCCAGGGCGGCACCCACGGTAGCCGCTGTGTCTCGAATACCCTTTGTCACAGCGATCTCAGGCAGATTGGGCATGTTGGCATGAGCAACGGTGGTGGCGGCGCATTGAGCCGTGGCCTTCCCCGCGTTCTCCACGGCAGCCGCGGAAACCTCGGTGAACCAGGTCGTGAAGTCGGCGAGCCTGGCGAACGCGTGGTCGGATGTCGCAGATTCCCAACCGGTTCCCAGGCGCGTCATAATTGCCGCGTAGTCCAGTCCCGCGTCGGCGAGCACCCCCGCTACGCAGCCCCAGGCGAGAGCCGCTTGCGCAGACGGTGTCGCCCCGGCGCCACCTTCGACGAGATCCGCGGCGAGACGCTGCGCAGGCCGCGCCTCCCAGACCACCCCCGTGAAGCCGGTCACAGCCGGAAAGCCTCCTCGATACTCTCTTCGGCACCGCGGTAGCCGCGGGCCTGAGCCCGCAGCACGGCCGCGATCTTTCGTAGCTCGTTCACCCCGGCCGAGGTGGTTGCCGCGAAGTCGGCCCCGACTGCCGTCAGGGTCTGTGCGGCGACGGTCGACACTTCGTCGCGGCCGGCCGGAACGACGGACAGCGTCGGCAGGTGCTGTGTCAGAGCACTGCCCAACTGATCGGCCAATCGGTCCAGATCCATTGCCGCGCGAACCAACTCATCGGGGTCGACGTTCAACTGCGATCCGGTCATCGTTTCTCCGTTGCTCATCGGTGTCATATCTCCTGGTCTCTGCCCGACGGTCCCAGGCGCAACCGCACGTCAGGTGAGGACTCCCGGTCTTCGGTTTGCACTTCTCCCAGCACAGGGGGCGCGACGTCCGGTATGTCCCCGATGATCTGAGTCCCGTTGAGCTCGGTGACGAGGTAGTCCGCGGTCTCGTGTTGGTCGTCTGACGCACCAGCTCCGCGACCGGCTCCCATCGCACCCATCGGCGCCATCGGGCTTCCCATCGCAGCCGGGACCACCGTGCTCTGATTGCGATTGTTTGTTGCCGGAACACCTTCCGGTCCGGCGCCGCTCATCAGTCCTGGGGTGGTACGTGCGCTCAACGCACTGGGCCCGCCGCCTCCTGGACCCAGGCCACCGCCGCCTCCGCCACCACCACCCAGGCCACCTGCAAGGCCGGCAGGCATGGTTCTCACGGGATCCATTGATGGATCGGTAGCCGACTTCTTCAGTTGCGCCTCATGGGTTCTGAGCAGTTGATTGCCCGCCGGACCTGCCATCTCGCCGAGCTGCCCGACGCCCGCGACCATGGGCTTGCCGACACTGTCGAGCACCGTCCCGGCGATGGAGAACGGCGATGGACCCGCCATCGGTGCCCCGGTCACGGGCACCGGTTGTCCGTTCACGACCATGTGCCCCGTCGGCGCCAACAGCTCTGCACGCGTGGCCGCGACCACGGCGGTGGCCTCGGCGAGACCATCGGCAGCGGCACCGAGTGCCACTGCCTGTCCCGGAGGCGTCACCAGGAAAGGGGCCGAAGCGGCAATGATGGCAACAGTTTTCGCGATGATTCCCTGTACCAGCGCCAGGCCGGTGCCGACGATAGCCGCGGCACCCTGGGTGTCGGCCGTCATCGTGGTTCCCTGGGCGGACAGAGCGGCCGTATCAGCGCTCGCCTGCACACTCTTGGCTGCGGTGGCAGTGGCCGCCTGGCCCGTCCAGACCTGGTCGAGCGCCTTGAGCGCCCCCGAACCCATGGACATCGACAGGTCGAGAATCTGGGAGAGCCCTTGGAGTATCGAGGTCGGATCGAAGTCCCCACCGCCGAGGTTCCCCGTACCGAAACCACCGAGCAGGTCGGTGAGCGGCTTGACGAGGACGTCCAGATCAAGCGGCGGAAGCGGCGGCAGTCCAGGCATCGGTGGAGCAGGCGGGAGTTGCGGAAGACCGGCTATTCCCAGGTCTTTGAGCACCTGACTGACCGGGGTGTCCAGGATGGGACCCAGCGGACTCGCCTGCAGGAGGTCGTTGATGGTGGGGTCGACAGGAGGAGATGAAGCAGGCGGGGCAGGCTCGGATTCGGTCACTGGTCGCGCTTTCTCACAGCGCCGACTGGATGGCGGTGAACTCTCGGCCGGCCCCATCATCGGTGTCCGTGAACTCCGATGCCGTTGCCAGCGCAGCGGCTGCGGTCCCCGCATGCACCGCTGCGAGCTGACCGACCCCGAGCAGGTGGCTGGCCTGGGCCCCGGCGAACGCCAGCAGGAACTCCTGACCGATCAAACCGAAGACCGGCACCATCTGAGCGATGTTCGCCGCGGCGTTGATGGATCCCGCGCTGGCCACGGCAGCGGACATGAGTGCCGCCGTGTCACCGAACGCCTCGATGGCAGCAGGAACAGCAGTGATCTCGGACATCGAACCCCCGTTGATGTGAATGGTGAAGCATGTACTTGCAGTAGCGGACCGGCCGACGCCGGTCGTGCTGATGACTGCGTCGCGAACTAGGACGCCGGCGAATGCGGTGTGGTTCCGATCGGCGACCGGGGACGCCCGGCGCCCGGCCGGCTGGCGACGAGCTCGGTGAAGGACTCGTTGAAGTCCTCGAGCACCGCAGCACGCCGCGCAAAAGCGTGAGCGGCAGCGGTGGACGCGGTGGCGACCACGAGATCACCCAGCTCTGTCGCGCCGATGGCGTGTGCGGTGGGGCTGAACCACAAGCCGGTCAGCGCGCCGACCCCATCGACCTCGGCGGTGACACGATCATCGGGGGAGGTCTCCCGCACCGAGATGGCAGCGAGCTTCTCGTTGACCACGCGGAGTCCGTCGAGCTGCGCCCGCGCCCGCGCCTCGAGTTCGTCCATGGCCGAACTCATACCGACCTCATCCAGCTACCGGGAGCACCGGCGACCGCGTCGTCCTCGTACTCGGCCCGGGCGAGGTCGTCGGGACGCGGCAGGTTCATCGCATCGATGATCTCGTTGCTCACCCCACCGGCACGCAGCTCGTCACGCCGCGCGACACCGGCTTTCATCGCGGCCTGCTGACACAGCCTGAGCACCTCGGCAGCCAACAGGCCCGGGTCTTTCCGGAGCTCAGCGGGCTCGATCCTGACCGATGTGGGCAAGCCCTGATCAGTGGTCAAAACGGCAATGTTCCCGGTACGCGAAGTCGCGGCAGCCACGTTCCCCCCTAGATTTCTTCTCCCCTGTGGTTGCAGATAGTACCCACAGGCGCCGACAACGCCAGTCCAGAACATCCGGTGAACCGCCCGTTGGTCTATAGTCCGTGCAGGCGGTGTGCAAGACAGGGCCGGCGATGTCGCCGGCGCCGTGAGCACGCCGGGGTGCGGGGCAGTTCGGGGAGATCGAAGAACTGTGTCCGGGGGTTCGATCGTGCAACAGGGGGCAGTACTTTGAGTTTCGACAATGCCGACGTGCCGGCAGCTCCGCCGTGGCTGCAGGGCGCCGCAGAGGTGGATGTCGCCGCGTTCGGCGCGCCCCGGGACACCGATCCCGCTGTCTCACAGAATGTTTCGTCGCCCATACCCGACGCCCATTTGCAGGAACCGTCGAGCGAACACTCACCGGGCAGGCACGGACAGGCGCCCGCGAGCGCCTCCGAACCTCCGATAGATGAACGACAATCGACTCACGACGGACACCCAACGCCCACGCCGCACAACCGTCCATCGCCGGACATGGTGCCGACAGCAGTCCCGCAGCATTTCGACGCCGCGCATGACGGGCCCCCGCCCACGGCATTCGATCCACTGATGTCGCAGAGCAATTCGCCGGCCCCGGCCCCGGCGCCGCAACCCGGCCCGCCACATTCCGGCCCGGCGCACCATCCCGGCCCGCCCCAGTACCCGAGCCCGGATCAGCAGGCCGCCCAGCACTTCGCCACTCCGCCGTTCGTCACCGGACCGGGCCCCGCACCGTCTCAACACTTTTCGACGATGCCGCCACCGCACACCCCACCACCGCAACCGGCATCACAGACCGGCCCTGGTCCTGCCCAGCACATGACTCCCCAGAACCATGCGCCACATACCTATCCCGGCCCGCCGGGATTCACACCCCAGCCCCCGGTGTCGGGGCCGGCCACCCTCGACGAGGTGGCGCTGCTCCGCAAGGCACGGCGCGCCCCGGCCAGTGGATGGCGACGCACCGTACACAAGTTGTCAGCAGGCGCCATCAATCCCGGCGAGTCCCCGGATGACCTGATCTACAAGCAACTCCTCGACCGGGTGAACCAGCCGGTGCGCGGCGATTACCGCATAGCGGTCCTCTCCCTCAAGGGCGGCGTCGGGAAGACCACCGCCACAGTTGGTTTGGGATCGACGTTCGCTTCTCTGCGCGGCGATCGCGTGATCGCTGTGGACGCGAACCCCGACCTGGGCACGCTTGCTCAGCGCATTCCGCAGCAGACGCGGTCCACCGTGCGCGACCTGCTCTCCGATGAATCGATCTACCGGTACTCGGATGTGCGGGCCCATACCTCCCAGGCGCCGAGCCGGTTGGAAGTTCTTGCTTCCGAACGTGATCCCGCGGTTGCCGAGGCGTTCAGCGAGACCGACTACCGCGGCGTGATGACGGTGCTGCAGCGGTTCTACAACATCATCATCACCGACTGCGGCACCGGGTTGAGTCACTCGGCGATGAACGGTGTGCTCGACATGGCCAATTCACTCATCCTCGTCACCTCGCCCGCGATCGACGGTGCCCGCAGCGCCGGTGCCACCCTGGACTGGTTGCAGGCGCACGGTTTCGGGCATCTGGTCTCCGGCGCGGTGGTGGTACTCAGCTCGTCGCGCCCAGGGGCCTCCACCATCGACACCGGCCAGCTCAGCGCTCATTTCCTCACCCGTTGTCGCGCGGTGCAGCAGATCCCGTTCGACGACCACCTCGCCGAGGGCGCGGAGGTCGACCTCGATCTTCTCGGCAAGACGACCCGCAGGGCATTTGTCGAGTTGGCGGCCACGGTCGCCGAGGACTTCTCGACCACCGCATCGCGACGGGGCGAACCCTTTTACAACTCCTGACCCATCCGGTCGACCAGCGAGGTACGAGAATGAACTATCCCATGCCATACGACGATTCCGGCGTTCCTGATCCATACGATCCGACGCGGTCGGCGAACCCGTCACAGCCGTGGGACCAGACGCATTACCAGCAGCAGCCATTTCCGGCGCCGCAGTTCGCTCCGCAGCCGATCTACAACCAGCCTTACGGGCCCGGGTACGGATTCGGCGGCGACCCGGGCGCGCCGTTCGGTCGTGACCCATTCACCGGAGAACCGTTGTCGGACAAGTCAAAAGCGACGGCCGGCCTGCTGCAGCTTTTTCTGGGAGGTTTCGGCGCCGGCCGCTTTTACCTCGGCTCGAACGGTATCGCCGTCGCTCAGCTCATCACGCTGTTCGTCGGTTGGCTGCTGACCATCGTCCTGGTCGGCTGGCTGGTGTTGTTCGGCCTCGGCATCTGGGTGATCATCGATGCGATCATGATGTTCACCGGCGCGGTGCGAGACCCGCGGGGATTCAAGCTGCGTCCCTGACCATGGAGCGGCCTGGAGATCCACGGGAGGCCCGTGGAAGCGGTCAGTCGCCGCAGCACCCGGCCGGGTCGATCGCCGATCTGACCTCGCGGGTCACGGAATTGCGTTCGGCGACTTGCTCATCCGGAGGGTAATCCACACCGACGAGACTCAGGCCGCACGCCGGTGCAACGGGCACCTCGCTGGATCGAGCCCGTTGTCGGAGGAGTCCGGTGCACCATTCGGGTGTCCGTCGGCCCTCCCCCACCACGGCGACCGCACCCACGAGTGAGCGCACCATCGACCAGCAGAAAGCGTCGGCACTCACCTGGGCCACGAGCACGCCATAGTCGTCACGCACCCATTCGAATCGCTGTAGGTCACGAACGGTGGTCGCCCCATCACGCCGTCGGCAGAAAGCGGCGAAATCGTTCAGACCCACCAGTTCTGCTGATGCCTGCTGCATCCTGTCCACGTTGAGGGGCCGTGTCCATGCCGCCGTGGTGCGGGCAGCCACCGGCTCGGCACCCCAGGGATCATCGGCCAGCCGGTATTCGTAGTGCCGGCGCAGCGCCGAGAATCGGGCGTCGAACTCGGCAGGTGCGGTCTCGACATCCTTCACCCGAACGTCGGGCGGCAACATCTTCGCCAGCCGTCGAACGAGGTTCGCGGGTTCACCGGCGATCGACCTGGTCTGCAACGCCTCGCCCGAGACGTCGAAGTGGGCGACCTGACCGGTGGCGTGCACGCCGGCGTCGGTACGTCCGGCGACCGTCAGGGTGACGGGCTCGCGGACGATGGTGGACAGTGTCTGCTCCAGAACCCCGCACACCGTGCGCTGCCCGGGTTGTCTGGCCCATCCGGCGAAATCTGTTCCGTCATAACCGATCTGCATACGCAGCCGGACCGGCGAGACGAAATGACGAAGCCCGCCACCGGAAACTCCGGTGGCGGGCTCGTCAGGCATGTTCTCGCTCAGGCGCCAGAATCTTTCTCGGCCGACTTCTTGTCGTCGGAGCCTTCGGCCTTGCCTTCGTCGACGATCTCGGTGGCGCTCTCCGCTGTCGTCTCCTCGGTGAAGCCCTCGGCGACGGCGTCGGCGTTCTCGACCTGTGCGTCGGTGGCCTCATCCAGGGTGGCCTCGACGACATTGTCGCCCTCGGACACCTCGGCGGGAACCTCGGCGACAGGCTCGGAAGCCTTCTGCTTCGAGGCAGCAGCGCGGGTGGCCCGATCGGCCTCCGACGAAGCCGTCTTCTCCCGAACCAGCTCGATCACTGCCATGGGGGCGTTGTCGCCCTTGCGCGGCAGGGTCTTGATGATGCGGGTGTAGCCACCGTTGCGGTCGGCGAAGAACGGGCCGATCTCCGCGAACAGGGTGTGCACCACGTCCTTGTTGCGAATGTCCTTGAGGACCTCACGACGGTGGGCCAGGTTGCCGGCCTTGGCGTGCGTGATCAGCTTCTCCGCGTACGGACGCAGCCGCTTCGCCTTGGCTTCGGTGGTGGTGATCCGGCCGTGCTCGAAGAGCGAGGTGGCCAGGTTCGCCAGCATCGCTTTCTGGTGCGAAGCCGACCCACCGAGGCGGGTACCCTTTGTGGGCTTGGGCATTTCGAACTCCTAGGGTTAACTCTCGGCCTCTCGGCCGTGAGCTGGGTTGCGATTAAAGCTGTTCGGTTTCCGCGAAATCCTCGCCGGCATCGGCATCGGAGAAAGCGGCGTCATCTGACCACGTGCCGGTGGCCACGTCGTATCCGGCCACCTGGGACGGATCGAAGCTGGCCGGGCTGTCCTTGAGTGCCAGGCCGAGTGCGTGCAGCTTGACCTTGACCTCGTCGATCGACTTCTGGCCGAAGTTGCGGATGTCGAGAAGATCCGACTCGGTGCGGGCCACCAGTTCGCCGACCGTGTGCACTCCCTCGCGCTTGAGGCAGTTGTACGAGCGGACGGTGAGCTCGAGATCCTCGATCGGCAGGCTGAACGACGCGATGTGATCGGCCTCGGCGGGCGAGGGTCCGATCTCCACACCTTCTGCTTCTATGTTCAGCTCACGAGCGAGCCCGAACAGCTCGACGAGGGTCTTGCCGGCCGAGGCCAGCGCATCCCGCGCGGTGATCGAGTTCTTGGTCTCGACGTCCAGGACCAGACGGTCGAAGTCGGTGCGCTGCTCGACGCGGGTGGCCTCCACCTTGTAGGTGACCTTGAGGACCGGCGAGTAGATCGAGTCGACCGGGATACGGCCGATCTCGGCGCCCGAGGCCTTGTTCTGCACGGCCGGGACGTAACCGCGACCGCGCTCGACCACGAGCTCGATCTCCAGCTTGCCCTTGTCGTTCAGGGTGGCGATGTGCAGATCGGGATTGTGCACGGTGACACCGGCCGGAGGCACGATGTCGGCACCGGTGACTGCACCCGGTCCCTGCTTGCGCACGTACATGGTGACCGGCTCGTCCTCTTCGGAGCTCACGACCAGGCCTTTGAGGTTCAGGATGATGTCGGTGACGTCTTCCTTAACCCCGGGAACGGTGGTGAACTCATGCAGCACACCGTCGATGCGGATGCTGGTGACAGCAGCGCCGGGGATCGACGAGAGCAGGGTGCGGCGAAGCGAGTTGCCGAGCGTGTACCCGAAACCCGGCTCGAGCGGCTCGATGACGAACTTCGAACGATCGCCGGAGATGACCTCTTCGGAGAGTGTGGGTCGCTGTGAAATGAGCATAGATTTTTCCTCCTGTGTGAACGTCCGCTATATGACGCTCGACTGCGACAGCAGACCCTTGTGTCTGCTGCCAGGGGCCGGCCAGACGCTGGGCAGGGCGGAACCCTGCCCAGCGACGAACGGCGGTTACTTCGAGTAGAACTCGACGATGAGCTGCTCGGTGAGCGGCACATCGATCTGCGCGCGCTCAGGCTCCGAGTGCACCAGGATGCGCAGCGTGTCAGGGACAACCTGCAGCCAGCCCGGCGCCTTGCGATCGGCCTGGATTTCCCTGGCGATCTGGAACGGGGTGGTCTGCAGCGACTTCGGGCGGACATCGATGATGTCGAAGCGAGAGACGCGGTAGCTGGGCACATCGACCTTCACACCGTTGACGGTGAAGTGGCCGTGGCTGACCATCTGACGCGACTGGCGACGCGTACGGGCCAGGCCTGCGCGGTACACCACGTTGTCGAGACGGGTCTCCAGCATCTTCAGCAACTCGTCACCGGTCTTGCCGTTGCGACGGTTGGCCTCTTCGTAGTAGCGACGGAACTGCTTCTCCATCACTCCGTAGGTGAAGCGGGCCTTCTGCTTCTCCTGGAGCTGCAGCAGGTATTCGCTCTCCTTGATCCGCGCGCGGCCGTGCTGGCCGGGCGGGTAAGGGCGACGTTCGAACGCCTGGTCTCCGCCGACGAGGTCGACGCGGAGGCGACGGGATTTACGGGTGACGGGTCCGGTATAACGAGCCATTTTCTAGTTCTCTCTTTCCCGTTAGACCCGGCGCCGCTTGGGCGGGCGGCAACCGTTGTGCGGCTGCGGGGTGACATCGGAAATCGTGCCGACCTCGAGGCCGGCGGCCTGCAGTGAGCGGATCGCGGTCTCGCGACCGGAGCCCGGTCCCTTGACGAACACGTCGACCTTCTTGACGCCGTGCTCCTGCGCCTTGCGGGCAGCGTTCTCGGCAGCGAGCTGCGCGGCGAACGGGGTGCTCTTACGTGAGCCCTTGAAGCCGACGTGGCCCGAGGATGCCCATGCGATGACGTTCCCGGCGGGGTCGGTGATCGAGACGATGGTGTTGTTGAACGTGCTCTTGATGTGCGCGCTGCCGTGCGGGACGTTCTTCTTCTCGCGACGGCGAGTGCCCTTCTTCGGGCCAGCGCTACGTGACTTAGGAGGCATGGATTACTTCTTCTTCCCGGCGATGGTCTTCTTCGGGCCCTTGCGGGTCCGAGCGTTGGTCTTTGTGCGCTGTCCGCGGACGGGCAGGCCACGACGGTGGCGCAGGCCCTGGTAGCAACCGATTTCGATCTTGCGACGGATATCGGCCTGGACCTCGCGGCGCAGGTCACCTTCGACCTTGACCGAGGCTTCGAGGTACTCACGAAGCTTCAAGACGTCTTCGTCGGTGAGGTCCTTGGCGCGCAGATCCGGGCTGAGCCCGGTGGCGTCGAGGATTTCCTTGGAGGTGGTGCGGCCAACTCCGTAGATGTAGGTCAGTGCGATCTCCAGGCGCTTCTCGCGCGGAAGATCAACACCAGCAACACGTGCCATGTGGCGGTTCCTTTGGTTCTCGGAGGTCTGCTCCCAGTCCGTCCCCTACTCTGCGAGGGGCCCCGGCCTCCGTGCCGGGGGTAGGCGGTCATCCGTTTATGGCCGCTGGTGCTGGAAGGTCTTCTGTCGTGCCTGTATTGAGTTGTGTCGCTCTCACAAGCGATCTCCTACAAGTGCTGATCAGCCCTGGCGCTGCTTGTGGCGCAGGTTTTCGCAGATCACCATGACTCGGCCGTTACGCCGGATCACTTTGCACTTTTCGCAGATCGGCTTGACGCTCGGCTGAACCTTCACGTCAGTGATCTCCTTCAAAGCCTGCGGCGTGGCCCTGGGGCCACGCCTGTCGTTGGTGTTCACACCCGGCGGTACCGGGCATGTTGCACTGGCCCTCTCGCCCGCGCAGCGGGCCGAGGTACCGGTCGATTACTTGTAGCGGTAAACGATGCGGCCGCGGGTCAGGTCATAAGGCGAGAGCTCCACGACCACGCGGTCCTCGGGCAGGATGCGGATGTAGTGCTGCCGCATCTTGCCGCTGATATGGGCAAGCACCTTGTGGCCGTTCTCAAGCTCAATGCGGAACATCGCATTGGGCAAGGGTTCGACAACACGGCCCTCGACCTCGATCGCGCCTTCTTTGGCCATAGCCTCCACGATTCTGGTGTGTTGACCACACCTGAACAATTCTGTTCGGTTACCTTCTTGGCACGCACTTGTCCCGGGCTTTCGAGTCTCAGTTGGCAGGGGACTCGAACGAGCTCTGCGGATCTGGGCACAAAAACAACCCGGCGCGCGGGCGCACCGTTGATCTACATTACGCGTTCGCGCAGCTCAGGACAAATACGCCCAGTTCGGGCCGCTCAGATCCCCGCCGACCGGGCGTTTTCGGCACCTCGTCGCGTCGCCTTTTGCCCACGAGAGCAGTGGCCGGGGTTCCGAAGGCTCACGAAGTCACCTCTTGACGGCCATCCCCCATCAGTTTACGGTGACTCCAATCACAACGATTTGAAACGTTTCAAATACGTTCATTCCCATCTCATCCGCCGGCTCCCCGACCGGATGCCCGATCAGCTCAAGGACCCACGATGGCTCCCACCCCGACCACTCATCTGACGGACTCCCGGGCAGGAGACGGACCACCGGCACGCCGTCGAGTGTGTTTCACCATGAACCTGCGACCCGAACGCGTGGACGACTACCTCGCGGCGCACGAGCACGTCTGGCCCGAGATGCTCGATGCCCTGCGCACCGCAGGCTGGCACAACTACTCGCTTTTCCTGCGACGCGGCGACGGACTGGTCGTCGGCTACCTCGAGACGGACGACTTCGACCGTGCGGTGGCCGAGATGGACGCGACTGATGTCAACGCCCGCTGGCAGTCCTCGATGGCCGAGTACTTCACCGACCCCGCCGGTCGCGGACCCGATCAGACGCTCGAACGACTCACCGACTACTTCCACCTCGACTGAGGGGAGATCCCCTGCCCATCCCGTCGCGGCTGCGTCTCATCGGCATCCGCCAGATCGCATCAACCAATTACCCTGCACAAGACTCACCCCACAAGGAGTACCCATGAAATTGGGGGCCAAGAAGACCACGGGATGGAAAGCAACCATCTCCGTGGCCATGTCCAACTACATCGAGGCCGGCTCGATCATCGCGATCGCCACGAGCCTCGGATTCTGGCAAGACGAGTTCGGGATCAGCAACTTCGCGGTCGGCCTTCTCGCCGCGCTGAGCGCCAACGCCTTTGGTGCGGCCGTCGGCGCGGCAATCGGCGGGCCACTGTGTGACCGGTACGGCCGCAAGGCGATCTACACCTACGACCTGCTGCTGTACATGGTCGGTGTGCTCATCGCCGCGTTCGCGATGAACTTCACCATGTTGCTCCTGGCGTTTGTCGTGACCGGCCTGGCGGTCGGTGCGGGAGTCCCGGCATCGTGGACGTACATCGCCGAACAGGCGCCCTCGGGCGCGCGAGCCCGCCATGTCGGAACAGCACAGTTGGCGTGGTCCGTCGGGCCACTGATCGGCTTCGCCCTGGCCGCCGCACTGGCGCCGCTGGAGTTGCTGGGTTCGCGGTTGATCTTCCTGCATCTGTTTGTGGTCGCGGCCATCGTCTGGTGGATCCGGCAAGGCCTCGTCGAATCGAAGATCTGGACCGAAGAGGGCCATGACACGACCACAGACCAGGCACAGAGCGTCAGCGGTGGCAACGGTCTGCGTGGACTGTTCTCGCGCAAGAAGAACATCACCGCACTGCTCGTCCTGATCGGCATCTACGGGTTCTGGAACACCGTGGCGGGCCAGGCGGGCATCTTCATGCCCCGGGTGTACGAGACCGCAGGCCTCGACAGCGAGGTGCAGCAGAACCTGCTACAGGTCCTGGTGTGGGGAATGACCGTTCTGGCAACCTATTTCGGGTTCATGCGCTACGGCGACCGCGTCTCGCAGCGCACGCTGTATGTGGCCGGCGCCGTCCCCGGCATCATCGGATGGGGCGTGTTGGTGTTGTTCACCGACGGCGGTTTGCCCACGTTGCTCATCTTCGCGATCTGCTGGGGCATCTCGAGCGGTATCGGCGCGCAGGCCTTCTACAGCCTCTGGGCCAGCGAGTTGTTCGCCACCCCGTACCGCGCGAGTGCACAAGGCTTCATGTTCTTCGTGGTCCGCACGGCGACCGGGGCACTGAGTTACTTCTTCCCCACCCTGCTCGCTGCCGTCGGTCTGGCCTGGGTCGGCTTGTTGCTCGTGACCCTGCTGACCGTCGCCCTCATCATCGGTGCGATCGCCGCCCCGAACACCCGCGGCAAGACACTGCAGCAGATCGAGGTCGAGCGTTACGGCGAACCCCTCAGTCCGGAACTGGCGACCGCATCGAACGTGGCTGCCGATCATCCCGTTCCGTCCGAGCCCGCTGACCGACCGGCGCCCGCCTCGGTGCCCACGGGTGGGGGTCTGTAGCTATGGCATCACCTCGACATGTCAGTATTGAAACGTTTCAATCACCCGACGATCGCAAGGACTCCACACCGATGACAGCTGTGAACGCGCCCGGGTCCCTCCTGGAGAACCTCGCAATCGAGTTGCCGTCCTGGGCATTCGGGAACTCCGGGACCCGCTTCAAGGTCTTCGGTACCCCGGGCACGCCTCGCACCGTCCAGGAGAAGATCGCCGATGCCGCCGTCGTCAACCGCCTCACCGGGTTGGCACCCTCGGTTGCGCTGCACATCCCCTGGGACATGACCGACGACTTCTCGGCGTTGGGACGGTACGCCGCCGACCACGGCGTGCGGCTCGGCACCATCAACTCCAACACCTTCCAGGACGACGACTACAAGTTCGGCAGCCTCACCCACATCGACAAGACCGTGCGCCAGAAGGCAATCGACCACCATCTGCGATGCATCGAGGTGATGAACCAGACCGGGTCGCGGGACCTCAAGATCTGGCTCGCCGACGGCACCAACTACCCCGGGCAGGGCGACATCCGGGGCCGGCAGGATCGCCTCGCCGAATCGCTGGCAACCATCTATCAGCACATCGGTGAAGGTCAGCGACTCGTGCTCGAATACAAGTTCTTCGAGCCGGCCATGTACATGACCGACGTGCCGGACTGGGGCACCTCGTACACGCAGGTCAGTGCACTCGGCGAGCGAGCGATGGTCTGCCTCGACACCGGGCATCACGCACCCGGCACCAACATCGAGTTCATCGTGGCCCAGTTGCTGCGCCTGGGAAAGCTCGGGTCGTTCGATTTCAACTCACGTTTCTACGCAGACGACGACCTGATCGTCGGGGCTGCCGACCCGTTCCAGTTGTTCCGCATCATGTGCGAGGTGATCCGCGGCGGCGGTCTCGACGCCGACTCCCCGGTGGCCCTCATGCTCGACCAATGCCACAACGTCGAGGAGAAGATCCCCGGGCAGATCCGCTCCGTGCTCAATGTGCAGGAGATGACAGCAAGAGCTCTGCTCGTCGACACCGACGCGCTGGCCGCCGCACAAGAAGCGGGAGATGTGTTGGGTGCCAACGGAATAATGATGGACGCGTTCTACACGGACGTGAGACCGATGCTGGCCCAGTGGCGCACCGAACGTGGACTGCCCGCCGATCCGATGGCCGCGTTCGCGGCGTCGGGCTACCGAGAACAGATGGCGACTGAGCGTGCCTCCGGCACCCAGTCGTCCTGGAACGCCTGAGACCGAAGGAAACCCGATGACAACAGCAAGCCCGAGTACCAACCCCACCGTCAGCGCGCTGATCAAGCGGTCCAACCGACTCGGTTCCGACCCCAAGAACACCAACTATGCCGGCGGCAACACCTCTGCCAAAGGCACCGACATCGACCCCGTCACCGGCGCCGACGTCGACCTGATGTGGGTCAAGGGATCCGGCGGCGACCTCGGCACCCTGACCGAGAAAGGCCTGGCCGTTCTGCGCCTGGATCGACTCCGGTCCCTGGTCGACGTGTACCCCGGTGTCGAGCGCGAAGACGAGATGGTCGCGGCGTTCGACTACACGCTGCACGGGCGCGGTGGCGCTGCGCCGTCGATCGACACCGCCATGCACGGTCTCGTCGACGCCGCCCATGTCGACCACCTGCATCCCGACTCCGGGATCGCAATCGCCACCGCTGCAGACGGTGAGGCCATCACCAAGCAGATCTACGGCGACCGGGTGATCTGGATCCCGTGGCAGCGACCGGGTTTTCAGCTCGGTCTCGACATCGCCGAACACAAACGTCGCAATCCGCAGGCCATCGGCACCATCCTCGGCGGACACGGCATCACAGCGTGGGGCGAGACGTCCGAGGAGGCCGAGGCGAACTCACTGGAGATCATCAGGGCGGCCGAAGAGTACATCGCCCGCAACGGGCGACCGCAGCCTTTCGGCCCGGCGCTGCGTGGGTTCGGGCCGCTGCCCGACGACAAGAGGCGGGCCAAGGCGGCGGCACTGGCGCCGACACTGCGCGGCCTGGTGAGCACCGACAATCCTCAGGTCGGTCACTTCACGGACACCGATCCCGTCCTCGAATTCCTCTCTGCGGCAGAGCATCCACAGCTGGCAGCTCTCGGCACCTCCTGCCCCGATCACTTCCTGCGCACCAAGGTGAAGCCGTTGGTGCTCGATCTGCCTGCCGACGCATCCGTGGACGACTGCATCGCCCGACTGAAGGAGCTCCACGCCGCGTACCGCAAGGACTACACGGCCTACTACGAGCGGCACGCCACACCCGACTCCCCCGCCATGCGCGGTGCCGATCCGGCGATCGTGTTGATCCCCGGGGTCGGGATGTTCAGCTACGGAAAAGACAAACAGACCGCGCGGGTTGCCGGTGAGTTCTACCTCAACGCCATCAACGTGATGCGCGGCGCCGAGGCCATCTCGCACTACCGCCCCATCGACGAGGCCGAGAAGTTCAGGATCGAATACTGGGCGCTGGAAGAGGCCAAGCTGGCCCGGATGCCGAAACCGAAGCCGCTGGCAACACGCATCGCGCTTGTCACCGGGGCAGCTTCGGGTATCGGCAAGGCCATCGCGCAGCGCCTGGCCGCCGAGGGTGCCTGTGTGGTGATCGCCGATCTCGACGCCGACAAGGCACGGGCAGCCGCCGAGGAGATCGGTTCGTCCGACGTGGCAATCGGTATCCGTGCCGACGTCACCGACGAAGAGCAGGTGCAAGCGGCGGTCGACGCGTGTGTGCTGGCTTTCGGAGGTATCGACCTGGTGGTGAACAATGCCGGCCTCTCACTGTCGAAGTCGTTGCTGGACACCACTGCCGCGGACTGGGACCTGCAGCACAACGTGATGGCCCGTGGTTCCTTCCTGGTGTCGAAGGCGGCCGCCAAGGCTCTCATCGAGCAGCAGATGGGCGGTGACATCCTCTACATCTCGTCGAAGAACTCGGTGTTCGCCGGCCCGAACAACATCGCCTACTCGGCGACCAAGGCCGACCAGGCACATCAGGTTCGCCTGCTCGCGGCAGAGCTCGGCGAATACGGCGTGAAGGTGAACGGCATCAACCCGGATGGCGTCGTCCGCGGTTCGGGGATCTTCGCCGGTGGATGGGGCGCCAAACGTGCTGCGGTGTACGGAGTGCCGGAGGAAGAGCTCGGTGAGTTCTACGCGCAGCGCACCTTGCTCAAACGTGAAGTACTGCCGGAGAACATCGCCAACGCGGCGTTTGTCCTGTGCAGCGCCGACATGTCGCACACGACCGGCCTGCACGTGCCGGTCGACGCCGGTGTGGCGGCGGCTTTCCTGCGATGACGAGGTCAGGGCCGACACGGCAGCTGGTGGCGGTGGATCTCGGCGCCACCAGCGGCCGGGTCATGCTCGCCGAGGTCGGTGGCGGACAGCTGCGCATCGAGCAACTCACCCGCTTCGCCAACGGGCCCCTACCGATCTGGGACGGGACCCGGACGGGCCTGCACTGGGATGTGCCCGGACTCTTTGCGCACATCCGAGAGGGGCTGGCACTGGCCGCGAGGCGGGCACCCGATCTGGCGGGCATCGGGATCGACTCGTGGGCGGTGGACTACGGACTGCTCCGCGATGGACGCCTGCTCGGTCTGCCCTACCACTACCGCGACGACCGATCATCCGTCGGCACAGAGATCGTCCACAACGCCGTGTCGCCGGAGATCCTCTACTCGCGCAACGGACTTCAGTTCCTGCCGTTCAACACCGTGTACCAGTTGGCCGCGGAGAAGGCGTGCGGCACCCTGGAGTTGGCCGACCACGCACTGCTCATCCCCGACCTCATCGGATACTGGCTGACCGGTCAGATGCGCACCGAGCGCACAAACGCCTCGACAACCGGGCTGCTCGACATCCACGGGCACTGGGACGACGACCTGATGTCGACCCTGGGCGTCCCGACAGACCTGTTCGGTCCGCTGATCGAGCCCGGTTGTGAACTCGGGCAGGTGTTGCCGTCGGTCGGTTCGGGTCTGGGTGTGCCAGGGGGTGTGACAGTGAACGCGGTCGCATCCCACGACACCGCATCGGCCGTCGTCGCTGTACCGATGAACCCCGACAATGCCGCCTACATCTCCTGCGGCACGTGGGGCCTGGTCGGTGTGGAACTGGCCCACCGGGTGGTGGATCAGGCCGCCCGCTCGGCGAACTTCACCAACGAGGTCGGTGCCGATGGTCGTATCCGCTTCCTGCGCAACGTGATGGGTTTGTGGTTGCTCAGCGAATCGGTCCGGCAATGGGAACGCGGGGGCACCGTGATCGACCTCCCCGACCTGATCGACGGGGCCACCTTCGCCCAACCTCCGGCACAAGTCTTCGACACCGACGCCGACGAGTTCCTGACCCCTGGCGACATGCCTTCGCGCATCTCGAGGTGGTACACCCAGCGGGGCCTACCGGCCCCGAACGGGCATGCCGAGATGGTGCGCGCCATCTTGGAGAGTCTGGCCGCCGCTTTTGCCGAACGCGTGCAACAGGCCGCGCAGCTCTCGGCAACCGAGGTACGCACCGTGCACATGGTCGGCGGTGGAGCCCAGAACCGTCTGCTGTGCCAGCTGACCGCCGATCGGCTCGGTCTGCCGGTGCTCGCCGGTCCGGTGGAGGCCACCGCCATCGGCAACGTGCTGATCTCGGCTCGTACACAACAACTGATCGGCGCCGATCTCGCCGCTGCTCGCGCGATGGTCGCGGCAGCCTTCCCCCCACAGCAGTATGATCCGCGACCAGCGGCTCTGAGAAAGGCATGACGATGAAGCGGCAGATTCCCAAGCCCCACGACCTCGCCCCCTTGATGCAGTTCAAGAAGCCGGAGTTCAACGGCAAGAAGCGACGTCTCGAGGCCGCGCTGACCATCGAGGACCTGCGCGCCATCGCCAAACGCCGGACCCCGCGCGCAGCGTTCGACTACACCGATGGGTCGGCCGAGGCGGAGCTGTCGATCGCCCGGGCCCGTCAGGCCTTCGCCGACATCGAGTTCCATCCGGCGATCCTGCGAGACGTATCCAAGGTCTCCACCGGCTGGGACGTGCTCGGCGGCCCGGTGCAGCTGCCGTTCGGTATCGCACCAACCGGCTTCACCCGGATGATGCAGACCGAAGGCGAGATCGCCGGTGCCCACGCCGCCGCGCGCGCAGGCATCCCGTTTTCGCTGTCCACCATGGGGACTGCATCCATCGAGGATGTAAAGGCCGCGAACCCGCTCGGCCGCAACTGGTTCCAGCTGTACATGTGGAAGGAACGCGAGCGCTCGATGGCGCTTGTCGACCGCGCAGCCAAGGCCGGGTACGACACCCTGCTGGTGACCGTGGACGTCCCGGTCGCCGGGGCCCGACTGCGGGACAAGCGCAACGGGATGTCGATACCGCCGGCCCTGACACCCGGCACCGTCATCAACGCACTGCCCCGCCCCCAATGGTGGATCGACTTCCTGACCACCGAACCGCTGGCTTTCGCGTCCCTGGACCGCTGGTCGGGGACGGTCGCGGAACTGCTGGACACGATGTTCGACCCCACGGTCACCTTCGACGACCTGGCCTGGATCCGCGGCCAGTGGCCCGGCAAGCTGGTGGTCAAAGGCATTCAGACGGTGGCCGACGCCAAGGCGGTCGTCGACCTGGGGGTGGACGGGCTGGTGCTGTCCAATCACGGCGGCAGGCAACTCGATCGGGCCCCGATCCCGTTCCACCTGTTGCCCCACGTCGCAGCCGAGGTAGGCCGGGACACCGAGATCATCCTCGACACCGGCATCATGTCGGGCGCGGACATCGTGGCGGCAGTTGCGCTCGGCGCCCGGTTCACCCTCATCGGCCGCGCCTACCTGTACGGCTTGATGGCGGGCGGCGAGGCAGGCGTCAACCGTGCCGTCGACATCCTCGCCGAGCAGATCGAACGCACCATGCGACTGCTCGGTGTCACCTGTCTTGAAGAGCTCAATCCCGGGCACGTCACCCAACTCGTCCGGCTCGCCCCGATGCCCGCACACGCCCCGTCGCCGGAGACGACCCGATAGCCTTTCGGGCAGATACCCGTTCGACCGATCACCCGGTCTGCGGTCCCGTGGGCGATGTCGAAAGGAGCGTACGGCGATGGCGGTGAGCGTTCGCGACGTCGCCGCTGCGGCGGAGGTGTCCGTCGGGACGGTCTCCAACGTCCTCAACGCACCGGAGAAGGTCGCCCCGACCACCGTCGATCGGGTCCATCGAGCCATCGCCGAACTCGGATTCGTCCGCAACGATGCGGCCCGGCAGCTCAAGGCGGGCCGGTCACGGTGTGTCGGGCTGATTGTCCTCGACGTCGGTAACCCGTTCTTCACCGACCTGGCGCGGGCGGCAGAACGCAGGGCCGCCGAGAACCGGCTCACCGTACTCCTCGGGACCTCCGACGATGACCCGGCACGAGAACGCGCATACGTCGAAACCTTTGACGAACAACGCGTTTACGGCGTCCTGGTCTCCCCCGTCGGAGACGACCTGAGCCGTCTCGCCGAGCTCCACCGACGCGGGACCCCGGTGGTCCTGGTGGACCGTCGCGGCGAGGGGAGCCCGTTTTCGTCGGTGGCAGTCGACGATGTCGCCGGGGGCAGACTCGCCTGCGAACATCTCTGCGCCATCGGTCGCCGGCGCATCGCATTCATCGGCGGACCGGCAGGTCTTCACCAGGTCGCCGACCGGTTGCGCGGTGCACGCGAGGCGGTCGCCGAGGTCCAGGGCGCCCAGCTCGAGGTCATCACGACGGGCACCTTGAGCGTGCTCGCGGGCCGCGCTGCCGGCGAGGGCATCCGCTCGCGACCGGCGGCCGACCGTCCCGACGCCATCTTCTGCGCCAACGACCTGTTGGCCATCGGCGTACTGCAAGCACTGACGATGCTCGGAGACGTGTCGGTTCCCGGCGACATCGCGCTGATCGGGTACGACGACATCGACTTCGCACAGTCCGCCGTCGTTCCTCTCTCCTCGATCCGTCAGCCCAGTGGTCAGCTCGGGACTCACGCCGTGGACCTGCTGCTCGCCGAGACGAAAAGGGCTCCGGGCGCCGGTCCCGAGCACATCCTGTTCCAGCCGGAGCTGGTCGCCCGCGCCTCCACCGTGGGTGCGACACCGAGCGATCAGGCCCTCGACATCTGACACCGCTGGCGCACGCCCCGCAATCGTGAAACACTCGTTGTCAGATGTGAACGGGGTCACAAGGAGGCAGCGCGTGCAAGAAGAGAAAACCACCTATTGCAGGATCTGCGAACCGCTCTGCGGGATGATCGCCACCGTCGAGGACGGGAAGCTGCTATCGCTGCGGCCGGACAAGCAGAACCCGTTGTCCAAAGGCTTCGCCTGCCCCAAGGGCATCGCCTTCACGGAGATCGTCAACGATCCCGACCGCGTCCTGCACCCCTTGCGCAAGAACGAGTTCGGCGAGTTCGAAGAGGTCTCCTGGGACACCGCCATGTCCGACATCACCTCTCGCCTCGGCGCCATCCACCGCCGCGACGGTGCCGGGAGCATCGGATGGTATTTCGGCAATCCGGCAACATTCTCCACCGGCCACACACTCTGGGTGGCCAACTTAACGACGTTGCTGGGCACACCGCACGTCTACTCGGCCGGTTCACAGGACGTCAACAACCGATTCGTGGCGAGTCACTTCCTCTACGGCACCCCGGTGGCCGCACCCATCCCGGACATCAACCGGGTGCAGTTCCTGGTGATCATCGGCGCCAACCCCGTTGTCTCCCACGGCAGTGTGATGAGTTCACCGCGTATCCGGGAAAGCCTGCAGGCCATCACGAACCGCGGTGGACGCGTGCTGGTGATCGACCCTCGCCGCACCGAGACCGCCCGCGAGTTCGAATGGCAGCCGATCGTCCCTGATACCGACGCGCTGCTGCTCCTCTCGCTCCTGCACGTCATGTTCGCCGAGAAGCTCGCCGACGAGGATCAGCTGGCCGAGCAATCCACCGGAATCGCGTCGATCAAAGAACTGGCCGCCGGTTTCGCGCCCGAAATGACCGCCGATCGCACGGGCATCGATCCCCAGACCGTGCGCGATCTGGCCCGCACGCTGGTGGTCACCGACCGCGCCGCGATCTATGGCCGGATCGGGACGTCGCTGGGTCGCGCAGGCACCCTCACCACCGCGTTGCTCGACATCGTCAACCTCGTCGCCGGCAACCTCGACGTCGCCGGCGGATCGATGTTCGGCGATCTGGGCATTCCCGGACAACGCCTGGGAGTGGCAGCGCTGCAGCATGTCTCGCGGTTCGCGTGGAACGGACGGCGCAGCAGGGTCGGCGATCTGCCGCAGGTTCTGGGCACCGCTCCGGCCTCGGTGATGGCCAAGGAGATGCTCACCCCGGGCAAAGGACAACTCAAGGCCCTGTTCGTGAGCGCGGGCAATCCGGTCCTGTCGGTGCCCAACGGCGACGAACTCTCCAAGGCGCTCGGCGACCTTGAGTTGATGGTGTCGCTCGACTTCTATCAGAACGAGACCAACGCTCACGCCGACTACATCCTGCCCACCACCACGATGTACGAGCGGTCCGACTTCCTCCTCCCCTTCCAGGCCCTGTTCACCACGCCGTTCAAACAGGCCACCGAAGCCGTCATCCCGCCTCGCGGGGAAGCGCGCGAAGAATGGGAGATCATCAACGAGCTCGTGGCGTCGCTTGCCAAACAGGCACCGCTGTTGGGCGGGCTGCACCTGTTCAACAAGTTCGCCGATCTGGTCGGCAGGCCCTGGACCCCGACGAGGCTCTCCGATCTGGTGGTGCGCATCGGAATCGGCGGTGACCGTTTCGGTCTCCGCCGCGGTGGCCTGACCTTCGAGAAGCTGATCGACAAGTTCCCGCACGGCAAGATAGTCGCAGACGATCTCGAGCCCGGTCAGCTGCGCAAGATCGTCACCCATCGAGCGCGCAAGATCCGGTTGGACGCGCCCGAGTTGCTCGCCGAGATCGACCGCCTCGAGCGTGATACCGACCCCGGCTACCCTTTACGGCTCATCGGCATGCGCGAGATCCGCTCGGAGAACAGCTGGCAGCACAACGCCCCGATGTTGTTGCGCGGCGGCAGGACTCATGCGGCCCGCATGCACCCCACCGATGCCGCCGACCGAGGAATCGCGGAGGGCGAGCTGATCAGTGTCGCCTCGCGGCACGGTCAGATCGCGCTTCCGGTGACGCTGACGGACGACATCAAACAGGGCGTCGTCGCCATCCCACACGGCTGGGGTCACAACGGGAACGGCGGGTGGACCAAAGCGAACGACGCCGCGAGCAACGACCTCGGCACCGGCGGGGTCAACGTCAACAAGCTCATCTCGTCAGACCCCGAGGATCTCGAGCGCCTGGCGGGGATGGCCAACATGACCGGCGTGCCGATTCAGGTTGCCGCCCTCGACCGCAGCTCCGACTCCATCCGTGACCAGCTGTCGGCGACATCAGACATGGTCGCCTCGGGCGAGTAGCGCAGGCCCCGCCCCGAGGTCAGATCAGCTTGGCGAGGTCCTCGACGATGTCACCGTCACCGAGTACGTGCACGGCGACATGGTCGGCTCCCGCCGACAGATGCGCGTCGAGCTGTTCCCGGACCACTTCTGCGGTGCCGTGCGCCACCAGGGCGTCGATCAGCGCATCGCTGCCACCATCAGCGATGTCTGAGTCGGTGAAGCCGAAGCGCTTGAGGTTGTTCGTGTAGTTCTGCAGATGCAGGTACGGCCGGTCGACGAATGGTCGACCCACCGAACGGGCCAGCGCTGCGTCGTCGGTCAGCACAACCTTGTGCTCAGGTGCCAGAAATTTACCCCGCCCCAGGATCTCCCGCGCGTACGCCGTGTGGGCAGCCGGCACCAGATAAGGGTGCGAACCGAGGGCGCGGTCGCGAGCCAGGCGCAGCATGCGCGGCCCGAGTGCAGCGATCACCCTCCGGTCGACCGGCACTCCACCTTCGTCGAGAACGTCGAGGTAGTCGACGAGCGAGTCGTACGGACTGCGATATTCCGCGATCGCCTCGGGGTGGCTCACGCCCACGCCGAGCAGAAACCGACCGGGAAGTCGGATTCGAGCTCTCTGTACTGCTTCGCGATCTCGGCCGCATCGGTGTTCCAGATCGCAGCGATGCCGGTGGCGACGTGGACCGTCTCCGTCCCGGCCAGGAGCTTACGCACCGGGGCCAGCGATGTGGGCGAACCACCCAGCCAGATGGTGCCGTACCCGAGCTTCTCGATCTGCCGTGCTTGATCCGGGGAAATCGCCGAGAACCCGGCCCACACCCCATAGTTGCCGAAGTCAGTCATAGCCCGTTCAACCCTGCGCGGTCCGGTGCCATTCCATCGGGTGGTCGGCCGCCCGATAGGTTGGCCGGATGAAAGCACTTCTGCAACGGGTCACCGAGGCGTCCGTGAGTGTCGACGGCGAGGTGGTCGGCCGCCTCGAACTCGACGGAGGCCGGCAGGGTCTGGTGGCGCTTGTCGGCGTGACCCACACCGATACACCCGACATCAGCAGGACACTCGCCGACAAGATCTGGCGGATGCGAATCCTCGACGGCGAGAAGTCCGCGGCCGACCTGGGCGCGCCGATTCTGGTGATCAGTCAGTTCACCTTGTACGCCAACACGGCAAAGGGGCGTCGGCCATCATGGAACGCAGCGGCGCCGGGCCCGGTGGCCGAGCCTCTGGTCGACGAGGTGGTGGAGGCCCTGCGGTCGTCGGGAGCCGACGTCGCAACCGGTCGATTCGGAGCCCACATGCAGGTCAGCCTCGTCAACGACGGCCCAGTGACCATCATGCTGGAGATCTGAGAAGTCCCGATGTTGGTGGGTTCTGGTGCACCCGACCTGCAGGTTTATCCGCCCGATCCCACCATTGTGGGATTACGGGCGGACGGTGAGGATGCGAGGACCGTCGGAGGTGACCACAACGGTGTGCTCCCAATGCGAGGCACGGGTGCCGTCGTTGGTGATGACGGTCCAACCGTCGTCGAGCACGGTGGTTTCCACCGTGCCGAGGGTGAGCATGGGCTCGATCGCGAGCGTGGAGCCGATCACCAGCTGAGGGCCCCGGCCCGCCTTGCCCTCATTCGGCAGGAACGGGTCCAGATGCATCTCGCGTCCGATGCCGTGACCGCCGTATCCGTCCACGATGCCGAAGGTCCGGCCGTAGGTCTTCTCCGCAGCACGCGTGGCTGTCTCGATCGCATGCGAGATGTCGGTGAGCCGGCCGCCGTCGACCATCGCGGCGATACCTGCCTCCATCGCCAGGCGGGTCGCATCGTTGAGGTCCTGATCGGCCGCCGACAGGTCACCGACCCCGAAGGTCCACGCCGAGTCACCGTGCCAGCCGTCAAGAATCGCACCGCAGTCGATGGACACCAGGTCGTGCTCGGCGAGTACCACGTCTTTCGACGGGATGCCGTGCACCACAACGTCGTTCACCGACGAACAGATGGAGCCGGTGAACCCGTGGTATCCGAGGAACGACGGGACAGCCCCGGCCTCGCGGATCACAGTCTCGGCGACCTCGTCCAGTTCCAGGGTGGAGACACCTGCCTTGGCGGCTTCGCGTACGGCGACGAGCGCGCGGCCGACAACCTCACCGGCAGCGGCCATCGCATCCACCTCGCCCGCCGAACGGAATGGAACGGGCTTGGGTCTACGAAACCCCATCAGAACCTACAACTCTCAGATGCTCAGGCGCCGATGGCCCGCAGCACGCGCTGGTGTACCTCGTTGACGTCACCCATGGCGTCGATGGTTTTGACCGTGTCGGCGTAGTACTCGAGCAGCGGCGCCGTCTCCGTGAGGTAGACCTGCATACGGTTGCGGATCACTTCTTCGGTGTCGTCCGCACGTCCGCGAGCCAGCATCCGCTTGACCACAACATCTTCGTCGACGCCGAACGACAACACCGCATCGAGCTTGGTGTCGAGCTCATCGAGGATGTGTGTGAGCGCATCGGCCTGGTCGGTCGAACGGGGGAAACCGTCGAGGATGAAACCTTGGGCGGCATCCGGCTCGGCAACGCGAGCCCGAACCATGTCGATCGTGATCTCCGACGGCACCAGATTGCCGGCATCGAGGTACTTCTTCGCTTCGAGCCCGATCGGGGTGCCCTGCGAGATGTTGGCGCGGAACAGGTCTCCGGTGGAGATGTGCGGGATTCCCAGGCTTTCCGAGATGAGTTCTGCCTGCGTACCCTTGCCGGCGCCGGGCGGGCCGAGAATCACCAGTCTCACTTGAGAAACCCTTCATACTTGCGCTGCATGAGCTGCGAATTGACCTGTTTGACGGTGTCCAAGCCGACGCCGACCATGATCAGCACCGCGGTACCGCCAAACGGGATGTTCTGCACCGATCCCGAATTGCCGATCTCGAGGAAGAGGTTGGGCAACACGGCGATGGTGCCGAGGTAGATGGAGCCGGGCAGAGTGATCCGGCTCAATACGTAGCCGAGATAGTCCGCCGTCGGCTGACCCGGGCGGATGCCGGGGATGAAGCCGCCGTACTTCTTCATCTCGTCCGCACGCTCTTGTGGGTTGAACGTGATCGCCACATAGAAGTACGTGAAGAAGATGATCATCAAGAAGTAGACGAGGATGTAGACCGGATTGCTCGGGTCCACCAGATACGTCTGGATCTGACGCTGCCACCACGAGGGTTCCTCGGTGGAACTCTGCGTCAGCTGGAGGATCAGGTTCGGCAGGTACAGCAAGGACGATGCGAAGATGACGGGGATGACGCCGGCCTGGTTCACCTTCAACGGGAGGTAGGTGGACGAACCGCCGTACATCTTGCGGCCGACCATCCGCTTGGCATATTGCACCGGGATGCGGCGCTGCCCCTGTTCGATGAACACCACGCCGGCGACGATGGCCAATGCGGCCAGCAACACCAGGAAGAAGACCAGGCCACCACGGGTGTCGAGGATGGTCTTGCCCTCGGACGGGATGCGGGCGGCGATACCGGCGAAGATCATCAGCGACATACCGTTGCCGATGCCACGCTCGGTGATCAATTCACCGAACCACATCACCACGAGCGCGCCCGCAGTCATGACCAGGACGATGATGAACAGCCCGAAGATCGATTGATCCCGAAGGATCTGATCACCGTTCTCACACTCGGGGAGCAGATCGCCACGGTCGGCGAGAGCGACGATGCCGGTGGACTGCAACAGGGCCAGGGCGAGCGTCAGATACCGCGTGTACTGCGTCATCTTCGCCTGGCCGGACTGGCCCTCTTTACGCAGCTGCTCGAAACGAGGGATCACCACGGTCAATAGCTGAACGATGATACTGGCGGTGATGAACGGCATGATGCCGATGGCGAACACCGACAGCTGGAGCAGGGCTCCACCGGAGAACATGTTGATCAGCGAGTAGATGCCGGCCGAGTCGCCCTGAGACGCCGCGTCAAGACACTGCTGAACCTGTTTGTAATCCACGCCGGGCGACGGAATGGTCGCGCCGAGACGATAAAGAATGATGATTCCCAGTACGAAGAGAATCTTCCGCCTCAGGTCGGGTGTCCTGAAGGCCGATATGACGGCGGAACGCACTAACTCCTCCTGGGCAATGTCGCTCCGGCAGCAGCGTTGCACCGGGCTACAAACAACTCTTGGACTCTAACAGTCACGCGCCGGGGATCCGGCGTGCGACCACTGAAGTGGCGAGCGGCGCGCGCAGTTGCAAACGCGCCGCCCGCCACTGTAGCGAGTCCTGGGTGGTGGGTGATCGACGTCTGCCCTACAGGACAGTCGTGGACCCGCCCGCGGCAGCGATCTTCTCGCTCGCGGACGACGAGAACTTGTTGGCGGAGACCTGCACGGCCACCGACAATTCGCCCTCGCCGAGAACCTTCACCAGTTCGTTCTTGCGAACGGCACCCTTGGCGACCAACTCGTCGACACCCACGGTGCCCCCTTCGGGGAACAGCCGGGCGATGTCACCGATGTTGACAACCTGGTACTCGACCCGGTTGCGGTTCTTGAAACCCTTGAGCTTGGGCAGCCGCATGTGGATGGGCATCTGCCCGCCCTCGAAGCCGGCAGGCACGTTCTTGCGTGCCTTGGTGCCCTTGGTGCCACGTCCCGAGGTCTTACCCTTGGAACCCTCACCGCGACCCAGGCGGGTCTTCTCTGTCTTCGACCCGGGGGCGGGCCGGAGATGATGCAGTTTGATTGTCATGGAACTAAACCTCTTCGACGGTCACGAGGTGCCGGACCGCATTGATCAGGCCGCGGTTCTGGGCATTGTCCTCGCGGGTGACGGTCTTGCGGATGCCCCGGAGTCCGAGGGTCCGCAGGCTGTCACGCTGGTTGCGCTTGGAACCGATGGTGCTCTTCACCTGGGTGATCTTCAGTTCTGCCATTTCACTACGCTCCCTGTCCTGCTCGGGCTCGCAACATACCGGCCGGTGCGACGTCTTCGATCGGCAGGCCACGACGTGCAGCCACCTCTTCGGGACGCTGCAGCAGCTTGAGCGCTGCCACGGTTGCGTGCACGACGTTGATGGCGTTGTCGCTGCCCAGGCTCTTGCCGAGGATGTCGTGGACACCCGCGCACTCGAGCACGGCACGCACCGCGCCACCGGCGATCACACCGGTACCGGGGCTGGCCGGACGGAGCATCACGACTCCGGCCGCAGCCTCGCCCTGAACCGGGTGGGTGATGGTCGCGCCGATCATCGGGACGCGGAAGAAGTTCTTACGAGCCTCTTCGACACCTTTCTGGATCGCCGCGGGAACTTCCTTGGCCTTGCCGTAACCGACACCGACCAAGCCGTTGCCGTCACCGACGACCACCAGGGCGGTGAAGGAGAACCGACGTCCGCCCTTGACCACCTTGGAGACGCGGTTGATGGCTACGACGCGCTCGAGCTGGTTCTTGTCTTCCCGGCCGCCACCGCGCTGGTTGTCGCGACGGTCGCGGTTGCCGCCACCGCCGCGGCGGTCGCCGCCCGCGTTGTTGGCGTTGGGGTCATTGCTGGTGCTTCCGGCGGGTCCGCTTCCGGTACCGCCGTCACGACGCTGACGTCCCGGCATCAGATGGTCCTTCCGTTGCAAGTATTCGTATCAATCATCAGAACTCGAGCCCTCCCTCACGGGCGGCATCCGCCAGAGCGGCGATACGACCGTGGTAGCCGTGGCCACCGTGGTCGAACACCACGGCCTGCACACCGGCAGCCTTGGCGCGGGCGGCGATCAGTTCGCCGACCTTCTTGCTCTGTGCCGACTTGTCGCCACCGGCACTGCGGACGTCGGCCTCGATGGTCGAGGCTGCGGCCACGGTGTTGCCGGCGAGATCGTCGACCAGCTGCACGTGGATGTGGCGCGAGGAGCGCTTCACCACGAGCCGCGGCCGTTCGGGAGTGCCGCTGATCTTCTTACGCAGCCGGAAGTGCCGGCGGGCGTTGGAGACACGACGACGGGTGGACACGTCCTTGCCCAGGGGCAGACGCTTGGTCTTCACAGTTTCACTCATGTCACTTACCCGTCTTTCCGACCTTGCGACGGATCTGCTCACCCTCGAAGCGAACGCCCTTGCCCTTGTAGGGGTCCGGACGGCGCAGGCGGCGGATGTTCGCCGAGATCTGTCCGACTTGTTGCTTGTCGATTCCCGAAACCGAGAACTTGGTGGGCGATTCCACCGCGAAGGTGATGCCCTCGGGCGCCTTGATGGGCACCGGGTGGCTGTAACCGAGCGCGAACTCGAGGTCGCTGCCCTTGAGTGCCACGCGGTAACCGACACCGAAGATTTCCATCTTTCGGGTGTAGCCCTCGGTGACACCGGTGACCAGGTTGGCCACCAGGCTGCGGCTCAGGCCGTGCAGTGCACGGTTACGTCGCTCGTCGTTGGGACGGGTCACCACAACGGTGCCATCTTCGACTGCGACACTGATCGGCTCCGAGATGTCAACTGACAGTTGCCCCTTGGGGCCCTTGACGTTGACGGTCTGGCCGTCGATCTTCACGTCTACTCCGGCCGGGATTGCGACCGGGTTCTTTCCAATACGCGACATTAGTTTTGCCCCTTACCAGACGTACGCGAGGACTTCGCCGCCCACGCCCTGGTTGGCGGCTTGGCGGTCGGTCAGCAGACCCGAGGAAGTGGAGATGATCGCCACGCCCAGGCCGCCGAGCACCTTTGGCAGATTGGTGGACTTCGCGTACACGCGCAGACCCGGCTTGGAGACGCGCCGGAGACCGGCGATGCTCCGCTCGCGGGTGGGGCCGTACTTCAGCGTTACGACGAGGTTCTTGCCCACCTCGGCATCTTCGCTGCGGTAGTCCGTGATGTAGCCCTCGCGCTTGAGGATCTCGGCGATGTTGGCCTTGATCTTCGAATGCGGCAGGCTCACCTCATCGTGAAACGCCGAATTGGCGTTGCGCAGACGGGTCAAGAAGTCTGCGATCGGATCAGTCATGGTCATATCAGACCGTCAACCTTTCTCGCGGCGGTTCCCATGCAGCATGCGCATACCGGTTCCGTTGACCTCCAGGCGATCGCCTGGCCGTCGCGGGCCTTGCACGTCACATCGTGGGCCTACTACGAAGTGAGTTACGTGTCCCTGACCGACCGTTGCCGGTCAGGGCAGTTCAGTCCGACTGGCAAGCCAGTCGGGGGTAGTGCTCCCCCGAATGCACGGATGCACTCGGGAGTTTTCAAAGCCGGAAGCCAAGAAAAAGTGGTCACCTGGGTGTTTCTGACCGACCGAAGGCACGGGTCAGCCTAGGCAACCGTTCTAGTGTAGGGAACGGCGCTGCTCAGGCCAAATTGTCGACCTTCTCCTGCGCGGTCGGCACCCACACGACTTTAGTGTGAATCCGTCGGTCGCGGCTGCGCCGAGCATGTACCTGGAACAATGGCACACACCATGAGAGAACTCGCTCCAGGAGAGAACACCGCGATCCCGTCGCCGCAGATCAGCGTGTCGGTGACCTGCGCATCTCCGGTGAACACGTCGGCCGTCATGCTGGGCCGCGACGGCCGGGTGCGTTCGGACGACGACCTGATCTTCTACAACCAGGCGTCGGGGCCCGGTGTCAGCTACCGCGACGCCGGCGCGTCCGACGTCATCAGCATCGACACCGGCCGGGTGCCGGCCGACATCGAGACGATCGCCATCACCGCCAGTCTCGACGGCAACGGTCCGACCACCTTCGCCACCGCGGGAACGCTGCGCGCCGAACTGCGCGATGGCGCAGGTGTGCCGTCCGTGTCGTTCACCCCGGCACGTCTGACCACCGAGGCCGCGGTGGTGTGCATGGAGGTGTACCGGCGCGGCGATGCGTGGAAGGTCCGGGCCGTCGGACAGGGGTACGACGACGGACTCGCCGGACTCGCGAAAGCCTTCGGCATCCAGGTCGACGACGATCCGGTGACCACCCCCTCCGCGCCCGACCCCATGCCCTGGCCACCGGCCGGGCAGCCCACCCCGCCCGCACAGCCCCCGGCTGCATCGTCTTACGCCCCGGCGCAGCCGGTGTCGCAGCCGACGAACTCGCCATCACCCCAGAATCAGGGAGTCCACGCCATGAACAGTGACCTTTTCGCGCCGGCACATGCCGAGGTGTCGGGCACCGGAATCCAGAAGCAGGGCAGCAAGATGTGCCGGGTCGGCATGAACGGCGAGGTGATGGCCCGATCCGGGTCGATGGTCGCCTACCAGGGGGATCTGAAGTTCGAGGCCCTCGGATCCGGGGGTATCGGCCGGGCCATCCGCAACACCCTCATCGGCGAGGGTGTCCCGCTGATGAAGGTCACCGGACGCGGCGATCTGTTCCTTGCCGACGCCGCGAGCGACGTCCATCTGATCGACCTCGACGGGACCGACGGCCTGACCATCAACGGCGCCAACGTCCTCGCCTTCGACTCCACGCTGAGCTATGACGTCAAACGGATGCAGGGAGCAGCCGCACAGAGCAATGCCGGTCTGTTCAACTGCGTCTTCACCGGCCGCGGACGGATCGCCATCACCACCGACGGCAACCCGGTGGTGCTGACCGTCGATCAGCAGACCTATGCCGACCCGAATGCCGCGGTCGCGTGGTCGTCGAGCTTGCAGACAAGCGTCAAGCGCAACGACTCGTTCAACCTCGGAACCCTGATGGGACGGAGCACCGGCGAGCGATTCACGCTCGCGTTCAGCGGCCACGGCTTTGTGGTCGTGCAGCCGTCCGAGATGCCGCCGGGTGGACTCATCGGCGGAACCGGCGGTGGGCAGCAATCCGGTGTGCAGGGTGGGCTCGGCGGACTACTCGGCCGCTGACCTCACCACCTTCCATCCCGCAGCACGGTCACCGAGGGCAGATAACCCTTCGCGACCACCGACGGGGACGATCGTGGTGCGAAAGCGATGGCGGTCGGTCCGGGTGATGGACCGGATGTCGGCGAGGACCTCGTCCCAGCCGTACAGGACGTCGTCATAGGTGATCCGCATCGTCAGCCACCTGTCCAGCAAGGCCTTTCGGTCGCGACGACGATCATTGCGGTAGTTCTCCAGGCTGGTGTGGTGCCTCTGGCTGTCGCACTCGATGAGCAGCCGGCCCACCCGCATGTCGACTCGGCCGATCCCGAGGATCACCGGTTGCACGACCACGGTGAACCCCGCTGCACGAAGCCGTAGGCGCGTGATCGATTCGGTCCCCGACTGAGATTCCGGTTCGCACTTGTCCATCAGGTTCGAAATTCGTTGTGTCACAGTGCCCATCGCCAATTTGAGCCCGGCGACCGTCAGGCCGCCCGGGTTCAGCGCAGAGTCGCAGACGACAATCCAGTCCTCGGCACCCATACACCGGGCGGCGCAGTCGAGCGCCACCGGAATCGAGTCGACCGCCGTGGTGACCGGCATCGGCCGCCCGTGACCCTGGCACGAACGTGTGCCGTGCGTTTTGTTGTATTTACTGACCCGCACGTGAACGCGGTCGTAGCCCGGCGGCACCCACAGTCCGTGATGGCGCAGGGCCGACACACAGCTGAGCGCACCGCCGCGTCGAACAGCCTCCACGACAACAGCATTGGCCGTCTCCGTTGCGTACCAGCCGGGGCGCAGCCTGATCAGCGAACCGTCGCGAACCTGTTTGCGCAGTTGCCACCCATCCAGCCCCTGCAGCTGCAGCTCCGGACGACTGTAGACACCGATCTCCATGGCGATCAGACGCACCAACAATGTGGACGGCCCCAGTCGCACCAAGATCATCCCCCTGACCTGCAGTGAAGGGCACATTTCCCTCGGCAGCCATGCAGCGGGTCGATCGTGGTGACTTGTCCGACCCCACTGCTCTAGTGGTCGCAACCGAACGAAGGAGCGAACATGTCCGACCACGCCGCAGCCATCCGAGGCCTTCCACGCTGGCACCGCGATCCGCGAGTGAACGCCACCATTTCGAGGATCCGCGCCCACGGCTGGGCCGTAACAGCCGTGAGCGAGGAGTGCGAGTGCAACTCACCCGAGTGCGAGCCGCCCGACTGCTCGTTCGCCTACACAACCGGCCTCGGCCTGCATTCACTACCCGAACTCGTCGTGTACGGGCTCGACGCCAGGACAAGCGGTTCGGTCCTCAACGAGCTCGGCAACGTGCTCCACCGATACGAGTGGACCGACATCGTCGACCAGAGGGTCGACGTGCCACTGCAATCGATCGATGTCCCCGTCCGCCTGATCGAGCTGATCGACAAGGACGATCTGATCATCACAAACGAACTGTTTCCCGATTCGCCTGCGCTGCAAGTCGTTTGGCCGGACGAGTATGGGCAGCACCCGTGGGAGGAGGGTTACGCTCTGCGCCCCGAACATCAGCTGCTCAAGGGCGTCCTGCCGAGCGATGACAACCGACCGAGGGGCCCGCGAGTCATCACCCCACACACCGGACCGAACCGAGCCCAGCGACGTCACACACAGCGACACAAGAACAGACCTTGACCACGCGCTCCCCGCCGACGCGAAAGGCGCCCCACCCGAAGGTGGAGCGCCTTTCGTCAAAGCCTGACGGTGAGCCTGGTGGCTACCAGATCACCAGCTGCTCTTCTGCACGCCGGGCAGCTCGCCCGCGTGTGCCATCTCGCGCAAGCAGATTCGGCACAGGCCGAACTTGCGGAACACCGAGTGCGGGCGACCGCAACGGTTGCAGCGGGTGTAGCCACGCACGGCGAACTTGGGCTTCTTGTTGGCCTTGTTGACCAGAGCCTTCTTTGCCATGTCAGTTGTCCTTCACGTTGGGGTCTTTGAACGGGAAGCCGAGCTGACGCAGCAGTGCCCGACCTTCGTCATCGTTGGTCGCGGTGGTGACGACGGTGATGTCCATGCCACGCGGACGGTCGATGTTGTCGATGTTGATCTCGTGGAACATCGACTGCTCGTTGAGACCGAAGGTGTAGTTGCCGTTGCCGTCGAACTGGCGATCGCTCAGGCCACGGAAGTCACGGATACGCGGAAGTGCGATCGACACGAGGCGGTCGAGGAACTCCCACATGCGGTCGCCACGCAGGGTGACGCGGGCGCCGATGGGCATGCCTTCACGCAGCTTGAACTGTGCGATCGACTTGCGGGCCCGACGAACTTCTGGCTTCTGACCGGTGATCAGTTCCAGGTCCTTGATGGCGCCGTTGATCAGCTTGGCGTCACGGGCGGCGTCGCCGACACCCATGTTGACCACGACCTTGACGACGCCGGGGATCTGCATGACGTTGTCGTAGGCGAACTCTTTGTTCAGCGCGTCTTTGATCTCTTCGCGGTAGCGAAGCTTCAGTCGCGGCTGGATCTTCTCAGTTGTGCTCATGTCAGATGTCCTTCCCGTTCTTGCGGGAAATGCGCACGCGCTTGCCGTTGTCGTCGGTGCGGTAGCCGATGCGCGTCGGGGTGCCGTCGGAATCGACGACCATCACGTTCGAGACGTGGATGGGGGCTTCCTGGGTGACGATGCCGCCCGAGGATGCGCCGCGCTCGTTCTGCGAGGCCGAGGTGTGCTTCTTGATGCGGTTGACGCCTTCGACGAGGATGCGGCTGCGCTGCGGGTAGGACTCGATGACCTTGCCCTTGGCGCCCTTGTCCTTACCGGAGACGACGATCACGGTGTCGCCCTTGTGGATCTTCATGTCAGAGCACCTCCGGAGCCAGCGAGACGATCTTCATGAACTTCTTCTCGCGCAGCTCACGGCCGACCGGGCCGAAGATGCGGGTTCCGCGAGGATCGCTTTCGTTCTTGATGATGACGGCGGCATTCTCGTCGAAACGGATGTACGAACCGTCCGGACGGCGGCGCTCCTTGGTGGTGCGCACGATGACCGCTTTGACAACCTCTCCCCGCTTGACGTTTCCGCCGGGGATGGCGTCTTTGACAGTGGCGACGATGACGTCACCGATGCCGGCGTAGCGCCGTGACGAGCCTCCGAGCACGCGAATGCACAAGATTTCCTTGGCACCCGTGTTGTCGGCGACCCGCAGGCGTGACTCCTGCTGGATCACTTTGTAGTCTCCTTGACCTGGTTTACTTCTTGCACGCCGAATTTCCGACCCGACGCACGCGGTCTCGCCGCCCGGGCACAACTGTGCCCAGGCAACCGCTCAAGTGTAGAGAACCAGCAGGTGGAAACCAAATTGCTGCGAGAAGGACCCGAGACACAACACTGACGTCGGGTTTTCACCAGTCGTCGAGGTGCGTGTACCCGTCTTGGATGGCCCGCGCGAGCAGCTGCGCTTTTGTACGGGCCGGTCGGCCGACAAGATCGTACTTGCCCCGGATCCGGGTGATGTGGGTGCTGACGGTGGCCGGCGTGATGAACAGCGATGCTGCCGCCTCGACTTTGGAGTCGGCCGCAAACCAGGCCAGGAGCACCTCTACCTCCCGCGGAGAGAGGGTGGGTACGGCCACCGAATCCGCCTGGCCCCCCGCGCCGGGAGTGCGCCCCGGATGCACATCTTCGACTGTCATGGACTTCGCTCCCCCTTCCGTGATGACCGTCGCAGCGCACGCCGTGTCGACGACGACCCGCCGCGATCGTGTGCACTGCGCCGACCGCAACCCCCTCCTCGGATGGCGACCGGCACCGCAAATCTAGCGCTTGATGCCGTAAAAGGCTCAATCACAACATCTTTCGCAAGGGTCACTAGTCGTCCGCACCGGTCAGACCGAACTTGCCGATGAAGCACCCGTACTGCCGATCGAGGCATCGAAATCCGCCGGACGTGCACCTGACCTCGTCGGACACGTCGCGCGCACCTAGGTTAGTGTTGGCTTACTTAATCGGTTCTAGGAGTGCATATGAACTTTCGCAAGAGTGTGGCCGGCATCGCCCTGGTCGGCCTGACCGTCTTCGGAGTCGCCGCGTGCAGCGACGACAGCGAGTCCGAATCCGCATCCTCGACCACGGCCTCGGCGACATCCCAGAGCTCTGCGGACACGTCCGGCACGGCCACCGAGTCGGGGTCGACCCTCGAGAGCTCCACGGCACAGGAGATCTTGCGCACGGTCCTCACGCCCGAGACCGCGCCTGCCGACTCGGCGAAGCTGGTCGACTCGACGGATCCGTCCATCGGCGCACAGCTGACCGGATTGTCGCGCGGCTTCACCACCGCCGGTTACACCCCGGACAAGTTCACTGTCACAACGGTGACGGTGAACGGAGAGAACAAGGCCACCGCGAACGTCGAGGTGGCGAGCCCGCACACCCCGCAGCCGGTGGCCATGCCCATCGACTACGTCTACGCCGACGGCACCTGGAAGCTTGCAGGATCGTCCGTCACCGACCTCGCCTCCATGGGGTCCACGCACGGCGGCTGACGCGACCGCAACCTGATCGGAACCGATGCGCGGTGCCGGGTCACTTCGGTGGCCGGGCACCGCGCTTCGTCGTCTCAGGCGACCGCCGTGACGCCGAATGCGCCACTGATCTCGCCGGCTCCCGGTGGGCGGCGCATAAGCTGGCACGAGCAGGCGATGGACAGCCGAACGAGCGGAGCGCACCGATGACACAAGGCCAGGATTCCGATCGTCAACGGCCTGATCTCACCAAGGCCACGCCCGCCGGTCGAACGCACAGCACGGAGCCCATCGCCACCGACTCATGGTCATCCGGCCACTGGCCGTCGTACGACCCCGAAGGATCGGGCGGATTCCGAGATCCGCTCGCGAGCCTCGACCCCGCATATCCCCCGTACCCCGGCGCCTATCCGCCGCTGACGTATCCAGGCGGTTCACCCGGCCTCTACGCGTACCCGGTCAACCCGTATGCGACCGCCCGCCCCCGAACGAACTCGATGGCCAACGCGGCCATGATCTGCGCCCTCATCTCCGTACCCGCCACGTTCATCTGCCTGGGAGCGCTGCTCGCCCCCGCGGCGGTGATCATGGGATTCGTCGGCTTGGGTCAGATGAAGAACACCGGGGAGACAGGCGAGGCCCAGGCATGGACAGGCATCGCCATCGGCGGCCTCATGACGTCATTTGTCCTCATGCTCTTCATGGCACTCGCGCTGGCGATCGGTTCCTGAGGTGAACGTTGCCGACGGGCCGATCTTTCAGGTCGCGTGGGTCGTGGCCGACATCGACGCCGCTGAAAAGGAGTTCACCGACCGCTACGGCGTCCGATCGTGGTTGCGCATCCCGGACGTGGCATTCGGCCCAGACGCATGCTCCTACCGCGGCGCGCCCGCCGACTACTCGATCCATGTATCGCTGGGATACGCCGGCGGTCAGCAGCTCGAATTGATCCAGCCCGTCTCAGGAGTCAATCTCTACACCGAATTCCTCGATGCGCACGGGCCGGGCCTTCACCACATCGCCTGGCTCCCAGACGATTTCGACTCCGCCATCGCCGACCTGAAGGCTGCGGGCACAGAGATCCTCCAGGACGGTGTGTTCGAGGGCGTCGGGATGGAGTTCGCCTACATCGGCGGCGGTCCGATCGGGTCCTACGTCGAACTGATGAAACTGTCCGACGACATGCGTGCGATGTTCGACGGGCTGATCCCCGACGGCCACACCAATCCGTGGCAACGGACCGGCGACTGAGTCAGTCCGCGGACCGACCGTTGTCGGCCGCGTAGACCGCACCGTGCACGGCTGCGGCGTCATCGCTGGCGAGGAACGCGATCAATTTCGCGACGTCCGCGGTGTCGGCGAATCCTCGCGGTGACGCCGCTCGCATCACCAGGTCGAAGTCGGCGTTCGAGGGCGGCGCGAAGTTTGTGACCTGTGGGGTCAACATCCCTCCAGGGCACACCGCATTGACCCGCAGTCCCGTGTGGGCGTACTCCACGGCAAGCGCTCGGGTGAGGCCGACGAGACCGTGTTTGGCAGCGCAGTAGCCAGCTGAGTACGCCTGACCCTGGACCCCCGCCACCGACGAGACGTTGACGATGCTCCCCCGGTTCTCGATCAGCTGAGGCAATGCCGCCTGGATCAGATGAAAAGGACCACTCAGATTGACAGCGAGATCGCGCTGCCAATCGTCGTCGGTCACCTCCGTGGTGTGACGCATGGTGTGTGCGCCCGCCACGTTCACGAGTGCGTCGATCCTGCCGAACCGATCCACACAGGCCTCGATCGCACGCCGACACTGCTGCGCATCGACGAGGTCGCCGATCTGAAACCGGCCGCCCGGCACGCTGTCGAACACTGTCGCCAGGCGGTCGGCATCACGGGCGAAGCCGAACACTTCTGCGCCGCGCGCAGAAAACAGTTCGACCACAGCGGATCCCAGACCGGACGAGGCGCCAGTGACAAAGACCACTTTCTTGTGCAGCGGGTCGGTAATCATCGTTCAATATAAGCATGGCCGCTTAACGGTGATGTGGCTTACGAACTTCATTCGGGCCGACTCGGCGGAATGGGACGGGAGGGGCCACAGTGACGGACACCGGAACCGACCGCGGCAAGCGAGAATTGCTCGACGCCGCCGAGAGATTGATCGCCACCCGCGGCTACGAGGTCCCGCTCCGCGACATCGCGATCGAAGCCGGACATCGCAACAACTCAGCCGTGCAGTATCACTTCGGGAACCGCGAAGGACTGATCGCCGCGATCGTCGCCCGACGTCTCGGACCCATGGAGCTCGTGCGGTCACAAATGTTGAAAGACCTTGCCGCACAGAACAAAGAGCCCAGCATCCGCGACCTGATCAGCGTCCTGGTCCTACCCATCCTGCAGATGAAGGGCACCCACTACGCACGCTTTCTCGAGGTCATCAGAACGGCCTGGCCGGACGAGACACTGCAGCGCCATGACACGGAATGGCCGAAAGTACTTGAACGACTGACCAAATCGATCAATGCCGATCGAACAGCCCGCAACCGGCGGGTCGCAGCCGTCGCCACGGCGATGTTCGCGTTGATCGCCGACTACGAGCGGCGCACCGAAGCAGGCATGCAATCGGACTCCGAACCAGACGAAATCATAGAGATACTAACGGCAATCGTGACCGCGAAGATCATTCGATAACAGCTGTGTGCAAACACCGGGTGACCATCTGCTGAACGTTCCCCGTTTATTGTGCTGCGACCGTGGGTAACTAGCCCGCCGTGCGTGTAACCCCGCTTGTAACAAAGTATTTCCGAACAGCGATAGGGCTGTCACCAGGCCAGACTCCGTCGGGGCGATAAAAATAGTCAGTCTGACCAATCTATTGCAGCGTCAGTACCGAACAACTACGCAAGACACTGCACAACGAGCGACCAAGTTACGGGAGGGGCGTTGTGAAGCGAGCCTTTAGCGGTACAGGCATGCCTGAAACCATTGGCACCGACCAGGATCTGGTCGTCGCAGAGTTCACCTTGGGCAACGAGGACAGGCAGGCGGACGAGGCACCTACACAGCCGTCATTCCCCATGACCGCAGCTCAGCGTGGAATCTGGTACGCGCACCAGTTCGATTCCGAGGTTCCGCTGTCGGTATCGGCCTATGTCGAACTGCGCGGGCCCGTGGACCTCGACGTACTGGCCGACGCCGTACACAAGACCGCCCGAGACACCGAGTCGGCGCTGCTGCGCGTGATCGAGACCGACGACGAGCCGGTACTGACCGTCGATCGTGACCGGGAAGTCGAGCTCGGCTACGTCGATCTTCGCGACGACGCCGATCCCCATGCCGCAGCTCTGAATTGGATGAAGACCCACCGACTCAAACCGGTGGATCTGGTCACCGACCACCTGCTCGAGACCTACGTACTCCAACTCGCCGACGAGCATGTGATCTGGTACTGCTGGGGCCATCACCTGGCCTTCGACGGCTACGGGGCCATGTTCATGCTCACCGCCGTCGCCGCACATTACGGTGCGATCGTCGAAGGACGCGACTACACACCCCCGACCTCCGCCTCGATGCTGCACATCTCCGAGATGGACCGCGAGTACCGCGCATCAGAACGGTTCGAGACCGACCGCCAGTACTGGAAAGACCAGCTCGACAGCATCGACCCCGACGTCGCGGCGACCGCGCGGGCGTCACTCACCCGCAGCGAGGTGCTGCGGCGTGGCGCCGAGACCGATGACCTGACCGCCGCCCTCACCGCCATCATCGCCTCTTCTGAGCTCAGCGAGGAACTCGCCGCGGACCTGCGTGCCGCGGCCAAGGCCTGTGGCGTGCGGCCGGCCTCTGCGATCACTGCCATTGTCGCCCTGTACCTTTCCGGATTGACCGGCCGGAATGAGACCGTCATCAGTCTCCCCGTGGCCGCTCGCACCTCGGACATGCTGCGCGTGAGCGCCGGGATGACGTCCAACGTCCTGCCCATCGAGGTCCCCACCGAACCGTCCATGACGATCCGTGAACTGTTCGCCCAGGCGAATCTGCACATCAAACACGGCCTCAAGCACCAGCGCTTCCGCCACGAGGACATCAACCGGGAGCTGCTCGGCGACACCGGCACCGAGCGGGACTTCTACGGGCCGATGGTCAACGTGATGCTGTTCTTCAGCCACATCGACTTCGGATCGGTCAGCGGTGAGGTGCACCTGCTGTCCACCGGACCTGTCGAGGATCTGTCGTTCAACGTCTACGAGAACTTCGGCAATCAGCACATCATGCTCGACCTCGAAGCGAATCCCAATCGGTACTCGCCCGACGAGGTCCATGATCACCACCGGCGCATCGAGGCCCTGCTCACCGACATCGTCCGCGGCGACCTCGACCGCACCATTGCGCAGGTCAGCACCGTACCCGCCGACGAGCGCAGACAGCTTCTGCACGTCTGGAACGACACCTACCGGGAGTTGCCCGCGCAGACGCTGACGGAACTCCTGGATGCGGCAGCCGAACACCACGCCGACCGACCCGCCCTTCAGTCGGCCGGGAACACCACGCACCCACTCACGTACGCAGACCTGGCGCGGCATACGAACCGCCTCGCACGACGTCTGATCGCGGAGGGTGCGGGGCCCGAGTCGGTGGTGGCGGTGACGTTGCCCCGCAGTGTCGAACAAGTGGTCGCCATCCATGCGGTCATCAAATCGGGCGCCGCGTATCTGCCGATCAATCCAGACGACCCAGCGGACCGCATCGAGCACATCCTGGGCACGGCCGCTCCGTCGATCGTGCTGGTCGCCACCGATCAGCAGGCTCCCGAGACCACCGCGACGGTTCTCGACGTCGGCCTCGACGACACCTCGGACCTCGACCACCGGGCGATCACCGACGCCGACCGCCGCGCACCCCTGCGTCCCGAGCACCCTGCGTACGTGATCTTCACCTCGGGCTCAACCGGTAAACCCAAGGGCGTCACGGTCAGTCATCGAGCGATCACAAACCGGCTGCAGTGGATGCAGCACGAATATCACATCGACCAGAACGACCGTGTCATCCAGAAAACCCCGGCCACCTTCGACGTATCGGTGTGGGAGTTCTTCTGGCCTCTGGCGGCAGGCGCTCATCTCATCGTGCCCACCCCTGACGGACACCGGGATCCGTGGTACTTGCGCGACGTCATGTCGGCGCATGCCGTGACGGTCGCTCACTTCGTCCCGTCGATGCTCGCGGCCTTCGTCTCCGCGTTCGAGTCCGATCCGCAGACCGCAGAAGGTCGCGATGGGCTCGACAACCTGCGGCTGGTCTTCACCAGTGGCGAGGCCCTCGCCACGGCGACTGCTGTGCGGTTCCGCCGCGTCGGCAATGCTCCGGTCAACAATCTCTACGGTCCCACCGAAGCCGCCGTCGACGTCACCTTCGAGAACGACAGTGCCTCGAGCACCGGCGCCTCCGTGCCGATCGGACGCCCGGTGTGGAACACAGCGGTATATGTTCTCGACCAGCAGCTTCGCCCCCAGCCTGTCGGCGCGGTCGGCGAACTGTACTTGGCGGGAACACAATTGGCCCGTGGGTACGTCGGACGCCCGGACCTGACGGCTGATCGGTTCGTGGCCGATCCTCATCAGCCGGGTCGACGGATGTACCGCACCGGCGACCTCGTCCGGTGGCGTGCGGACGGCACTCTCGACTACATCGGGCGCAGCGACTTCCAGGTGAAGATCCGTGGCCAGCGCATCGAACTCGGCGAGGTCCAGGCAGCGCTGACCGGCGCCGGAGGCGTCGGCGAGGCCGTGGTGGTCGTCCGCGTGGACCCGGGCTCAGGCGATCCCATGCTCGTCGGCTACATCACGCCGTCGGGCGGGGCATCCCCCGACACGGTCGACATCCGCCGCGCACTCCGAAGGACATTGCCCGAGTTCATGATCCCTTCGGTGATCGTGGAACTCGACCAGATCCCCACCACGTCGAACGGCAAGCTCGACAGCCGGGCGTTGCCGGATCCCGTATTCGTACCCACCCAGGACACAGCGGTCGCGCCTCGCGACGACCTCGAACTCGCACTGTGCCAATTGTTCTCGGGCATACTCGGACGAGAGACCGTCAGCGCCGAGGCATCCTTCTTCGATCTCGGGGGCAATTCACTGCTCGCCACCAAGATCGTCGCCCGGTTGACCGCGCTGGCCGGCCGGCGCATCGGCATCAAGACCCTGTTCGCGGCGCCCACACCTTCGGATCTGGCGGCGGCGTTGCGGGACATGGGCGTCGACGAGTCACTGATCCGACCCGATCGAGCCGTCACCACCATCAAGGCGGTCACCACCGATGACACCCGGATCCCGCTGTCGGCGGCGCAGCAGCGGGTGTGGTTCATCAACCGGTCAGATCCGGAATCCGGCGCCTACAACATCCCGTTCCGCCTGACGCTTCGTGGCACGCTCGATCACGACGCACTGGCTCAGGCACTGGTCGATGTCGCCGAACGTCAGCAGGTGTTGCGGACGGTGTTCCCACTCGACGACGACGGACCGTTCCAGCGCGTTCTGGCGGTGGACGCGGTGGACCTCGACCTCGCCGAGACCGACGTCAGCCGATCGGACGTCGAACGCGTGAGCCGTGAGCTGGCCGGTGAGGGCTTCGACCTCGGTCAGCAGGTCCCGATCCGTGCGCGGCTGCTGCGCATGTCCGACACCGAACACGTGCTGGTCGTCGTCCTGCACCACATCGCGGCCGACGGACTCTCACTTGCCCCGCTCGCGGGCGACCTGTCGATCGCCTACACCGCCCGCTCGGCCGGTCACCAGCCCGACTGGCAGCCGCTGCCCGTGCAGTACAGCGACTTCAGCATCTGGCAGGCCGAGCAACTGGCCGATGACAGCAGCCCCGATTCCATTGCGGCGCAACTTCGTTACTGGTCTCTCACACTCGCCGACATGCCGGCGCAGACCGATCTGCCGACGGACCGGCCGCGGCCGGCGAACCCAACCATGCGCGCCGGTGGCCACACCGTCGAACTCGATGCCGACGTGCATCGCGGACTACTCGCTGCCGCACAGGCGCCGGGTGAGCAGACGCTGTTCACCGTTGTCCACGCATTGGTCGCGACGTTGCTGCGTCGGATGGCCAACGACGACGACGTCGCGGTGGGCACACCGGTGGGCGGCCGCGGCGACGACGCCCTCGACCAACTGGTCGGCATGTTCGTCAACACCGTCGTACTGCGCGCATCGATCAGCAAGTCGGACAGCTTCGGCGATCTCGTACCCCGCCTGCAGGCCATCACGGTCGATGCACTGGCGCACGCCGACGCCCCGTTCGAACAAGTTGTGCAGGCCGTCAATCCCGACCGTTCGAATCCAGCACATCCGCTGTTCCAGGTGAGTGTTGCTCTCAACGAGAACACCGACATCTCCCTCGAACTGCCGGGTCTCACCGTGTCGGCTGCACCGATCAGCGCCGGGGTCATCAAGTTCGACCTCCAGTTCACCGTCACCGAGCAGTACACGGCGGACGGCGAGCCGGCCGGCCTCGATGTCGAGATCGATTACGCCGCAGAATTGTTCGACCACGCGACGATCCGCACACTGGGCAAACGACTGCAGCAGGTCGCCCGCGGCGTGCTCGCCGACCCCACCCGGCCGATCGGCGACATCAACATCCTCGGTCGCGCGGAGGAGATGGCGCTTGTACCGGCCACCGGTCCCACCCCGCGTCGCGCGCGGGTGCTGCCGGACATCCTCGCCGAGGCGGTCTCGGTCAATCCCGACGCGGTCGCGGTCCGCGAAGCCGGCCGCGAACTCACCTACGTCGAACTCGACACCCGCTCGGACGCCCTCGCGCACCTCCTCATCGCGGAGGGCATCGGCCCGGAGGACTTCGTGGCCATCGCGGTCCCGCGTTCGCTCGAATGGATCATCGCGCTGTGGGCCACCGCCAAGACAGGCGCTGCCTGGGTGCCGGTGGATCCGCGGTATCCGGCCGAGCGCATCGACCACATCCTGGCTGATTCCGGGGCGAAACTGTGCCTCACCGTGCGGAACTCGCCGGTGGCGCCCCCTGGAACCCCTGCGATCGCAGTCGACCACCCCGAACTGCTCGAGCAACTGCGTGCAGCCCCGGACAACCCGGTCCGGTCACACCACCGGGTCGGCCCACTGACACTGGACAACCCCGCGTATCTCATCTACACCTCCGGGACCACCGGTGTGCCGAAGGGTGTGGTGGTCAGCCATCACGGCCTGGTCGACTTCACGTCCGAACAGGTGCAGCGGTTCGGTGTCGAGACCGACAGCGTCACACTGCATTTCGCATCGCCGAGCTTCGACGCCTCGGTCCTCGAGGTCCTCATGGCGGTCGGCGGAGCCGCGACCATGGTGATCGCTCCGCCACATGTTCTCGGCGGCAACGAACTCCAGGACGTGCTGGCCGACCAGTCGGTCACGCACGCGTTCGTCACGCCGTCGGTGCTGGCAACCATGGAATCGGACGCGCTGCCTGCCCTGTCCACGGTGATCGTCGGTGGCGAGCATCCCAACCCCGAGGTCATTTCCCGATGGGCCCGTGGTCGTCGGCTGTTCAACGCGTACGGTCCCACCGAAGCCACCGTGGCCGCGACCATCACCGACCCGATCGCACCCGATGAGACCCTGAGCATCGGCGGACCGGTACGGGGCATGGATCTGCTGGTTTTGGACGAACGGCTTCAGCCGGTGCCGACCGGCGCCGTTGGTGAGCTGTACCTCGCAGGCGGACACCTGGCGCGCGGATACCACCGACGGGTACGGCGCACGTCGGAATCGTTCCTGGCCAACCCATTCGGGCGCGACGGCGACCGCATGTACCGCACCGGCGACCTCGTGCGCTGGACATCGGCCGGTGAACTGGAGTTCCTCGGGCGTGCGGACAGCCAGGTAAAGGTGCGTGGCTTCCGGATCGAGCTCGGTGAGATCGATGCAGCCCTCATTCGTGACGACCTGGTGGCCGAGGCCGTCACGGTCGCCCGGCCGGGCCGCGACGGCACCACGGAATTGGTGTCGTACGTCAGCCCGGTGACCGCACACACCTTGCAGGCCGATTCGCTGCGAGAACGGTTGTCAGCTCAACTCCCGGGTCACATGGTGCCGCGCTCCATCATGGTGATCGATCGCCTGCCGGTGACCCCCAGCGGGAAGATCGACTACCGGGCGCTTCCCGAACCGTCGCGTTCCGCGGACAGCCCGACAAACAACGGCGGCGGACCACGCGGCCTCCGCGAGCAGCAGATCGCCGCTATGTTCGCGCAGGTGACCGGCCGCGATGTCGCCACCATCGGCCGCAGCGAAGACTTCTTCGAGATGGGCGGCAACTCGCTGATGGCCACTCAGGTGGTGGCGCGTCTCGAGGCCTTGCTGGGACGCCGCGTCCCGGTCCGCACCCTTTTCGACAACCCCACCACCGCGCGCCTCGCCCGGGCCTGTGCAGCAGAGCTCGGCGACGACGCGGCAGCACCTCTGCCCGAACTCGTGGCCCGTGAACGCCCGCCGTTCGGGCGTGACTCCGTTCCCGCGCTCGCTGCCTCACGACTCTGGTTCCTCAATCGACTCGAACCCGAATCCGGTGCGTACAACATCGCCTTCGCCGTCACCTTGCGCGGCGCCCTGAATGTGGCGGCGCTCGAACTCGCACTCTCCGATGTGGTCGCCCGCCATGAACCGCTGCGCACCATCTATCCCGAGGACGACGGCAGGCCACAGGTCGAGGTGCTCGAAGCCCCGCGGTTCGAGTTACCGGTCTCCGAATCGGCGGCCGATCAGTTGGCCGAGCGGCAAACAGCATTGGGCGTCGAAGGATTCGATCTGCGCACCTCGCCGCCGATCAGGGCCGAACTCGTCCGCACGGATGTCGACACCCACGTGCTGACGATGGTGATCCATCACATCGCCGCCGATGGCTGGTCGTTGCGTCCACTGGCAACCGATCTCGCCGTCGCATACGAAGCGCGGTGCGCGGGACGAACACCCGACCTGGCCCCGCTGCCCGTTCGTTTCCGTGACTTCGCCGAGTGGCAGCGGGCTGCACTCGGGGACGACCAGGATCCGAGCAGCCGGATCAGCGGTTTGCTGACCTGGTGGCGCGACACCCTGTCAGGGGTGAGCCGGGAGTCGATTCTCGCTCACACCGACACCGGCGAACACGGCAGTGGAACGGTCGACTTCCAGATCGCCCCTGAGGTCCTGGACGGACTGTCCAGCGTCGCCCGCTCGCGTGACGCAAGCCTGTTCATGGTGATGCACAGCGCGTTTGCCTCGCTACTCCACCGCCTGAGCACCCACTCCGACGTCCATCTCGAGGGCGCCGATTCCGATGTGGTGATCGGTAGCCCGGTCGCCGGACGCGACCACCCCGATCTCGCCGACCTGGTCGGCATGTTCGTGAACACCGTTGTGCTGCGCACGCCGGTGACGTCCGGTGCGCAGTTCACCGAGCTCATCGACCGCGTTCGCGACACCGACATCGACGCGTTCTCGCACGCCGACGTTCCCTATGACCAACTGGCCACCGCTGTCGCGGACGACCGCCGCCAGCAGGATCCCCTCGTCCGGGTCGCCCTGGCGTTCGCCGACGAATCCGGTCCTGCCCTCCAGCTCGGCGACCTGATCGCCGACGTCACAGAGATCGACACCGCGGGAACGCGTTTCGATCTGGAGCTCCGGGTCACCGGGCACATGATGCGGCTGACCTACGCGCGGGACAAATATCCCGCAGCCGTCATCGAAGCCATGGCGCAGCGCTTCGTCCGCGTCCTCGAGAGCGTCGTCGCAGACCCCGAGATCACCATCGGCGACCTCGATGTGCTGACCGAGAGCGAGTGGCCCGAGGGTGTCGCCGCGGGAACCGACGAGGCGGGCAATGCCTGGTCGGACCAGCAGACCCTGTTGCCCGATCTGCTCGCCGATGCCGTGAGCCGCAACCCGGACGCGCCGGCGCTCGTCTTCGACGCGGGCCAGTGGCCGGCCTCGGAAGCCGGTCCGGGCACGCTGACCGACGACGGTCGGCAGGTGCTCACCTACCGGGAACTCGACGAGTGGTCGAACCGTTGGGCCCGTTACCTTCTCAGCCTGGAGATCGGCCCCGAGGACATCGTTCCCATCGCCCTGCAGCGGGGTGCCACCTCGGTGGCCGCGATGTGGGCGATCACCAAGACCGGCGCAGCTTTCTTGCCGGTGGACCCGGGCTATCCGGCTGAGCGCATCGAACACATGGTGACCGACAGCAACGCCGTCGTGGGCCTGACCGATCAGGCGACCGCGCATGATCTTCCCGTCGGTGTCCGGTGGATCAGCCTGGACGGCCAGCTCGGTGCAGCCGTGAACACCATGAGTGGTCGTCGACTCACCCGTCACAGGTGGGCCCAGCCGGACAACATCGCGTACGTGATCTACACGTCGGGCTCCACGGGGGTGCCCAAGGGCGTGGCGGTCACCCACCGTGGTCTGGCACCGCTGGCGGCCGAACAACGCGAGCGGTACGGGGTCGACAGCGATTCGCGCACCCTGCATTTCGCGTCCCCGAGCTTTGATGCATCGATGCTCGAACTGCTGCTGGCAGTCTCGGCCGGTGCCACCATGGTCATCGCGCCACGAATCTATGGCGGGTCCGAACTCGAGCAGTTCCTGCGGTCGCAGCGCATCACCCACGCGTTCATCACACCCGCGGCCCTCGCCACCGTTCCGAGCGCAGATCTGCCTGATCTCCGCACCCTGGCTGTGGGCGGCGAGGCATGCGGTCCCGACCTCGTCCGTACCTGGGCCCCCGGACGCACGTTCCTCAATGCCTACGGCCCCACCGAGACCACTGTCGTGTCCGTGATGGCCACGATCAACGGCGACGACAGCCGGCCTCTGCCGAGCGGACCCATTCCGATCGGCACGCCCGTACGTGGTGAGGGCGCAGTGGTTCTCGATGCCGCACTGCGGCCGGCGCCGGCGGGTGTACCCGGTGAGCTGTATCTCAGCGGGGCGGGTCTCGCACGTGGATACGTTCGGCGTGCGGGTCTGACGGCCACGCGGTTCGTCGCGAACCCCTACGGTGAACCGGGCGGATTGCTCTACCGCACAGGCGATGTGGTGACGGTGAACCCAGACGGCGTGATCACCTACCTCTCACGCAGTGACAACCAGGTCAAGCTCCGCGGGTTCCGGATCGAGCTCGGTGAGATCAACACCGCACTCACCGCACGACCCGACATCCGCTTCGCGGTGACGGTGGTGCGCGGTCGCGGGGAAGGTGCCACGCTGGCGAGTTATGTCGTCCCCGTCGACGACGATGTGAATCTCGACGACGTGAAGCGCCACCTGCAGGCCCGACTGCCGCGCCATCAGGTGCCTGCTTCGATCACACCGATCGACTCGATCCCGTTGACCCCCAACGGCAAACTGAACAGCGCTGCCCTCCCTGAGCCCGTGGTCGGCGGGACCGACACCGAGCGCCGCCCCGTGGCGGGCGATGCCCAGGAGGCCCTTGCCACGTTGTTCGCCGAGGTGCTCGGCGTACCGGCCGACCAGATCGGGGCAGACGACGACTTCTTCGAACTCGGCGGTACCTCGCTGACCGCCACACAGTTGATCAGCCGGATCAACCGGGCATTGGGTACCGAACTGCCGGTGAGGGTTGTCTTCGACCATCCGACGGTCTCCGACCTCGCCGGGTTTGCCGCAACCGGAGACGTGGCTGCGGACCGAGGTGAGCGAGCGACGCTGAGCCACCGCGACCACGCCACGTCGGCACCGCTGTCACTGGCGCAGCGGCGCCTGTGGTTCCTCTCCCGCACCGATCCGGAGTCGGCGGCGTACAACGTGCCCTTCGCGGTGGAGTTCCACGGTGAATTGTCCGTCGACGCACTGCATTCGGCGTTGATCGACCTGGTCGAGCGGCACGAGAGTCTGCGGACCCTGTTCCCCGAGGTCGACGGGGAGGCCACCCAGGTGCCCGAGCCCGACGCCGCGAAGGTGATCGGTCACCGATTGCTGGTGGAGAATCACGACACCGCAGACCTGGAAAGCCTGGTCTTGACCACCGCTGCACAGGGTTTCGACCTGTCGAACCAGCCGCCCATCCGCGTCCGGCTGCTGCGTACAGGGCCCCTGAGCCACACGCTGGTGGTGGTGCTCCACCACATCGCCGCGGACGGATGGTCGTTGCCGACGCTGCTCGGTGATCTGATGCTCGCCTACCGCGCGCGCAGCTCGGGCGAGGCACCGCAGTTCGATCCGTTGCCTGTCAGCTACATCGACCACACCCTGTGGCAACACACCACCGTGGGTTCACCCGACGATCCCGGCAGCGCTGCGGCCCGGCAGATCGACTACTGGCGGGGTGTACTCGCCGATGCCCCGGTCGATTCGACGATCCCTTCGCAAGGAGAGACAACCGCCGGCCTCGATGCCGCCGCCGCACACAGTGGCGGACACACGGTGCTGACCATCGACGATGATCTGCGCGGCGCCATCGCGGAACTCGCACGCCGAGAAGGTGTCAGCCCGTTCATGCTGATGCACGCCGCGCTCGCGGTTCTGATGTACCGCATGGGTTCGGGGTCCGATGTGCTGATCGGCACCCCCGTGGCCGGCCGGTTCGAGCCCGAATTGCAAAGAGTCGTGGGCATGTTCGTCAACACCCTCGCACTGCGCAGCACACTCGATCCCGCGGCGTCGTTCACCGAGCTGTTGTCGTCGATCCGCGAGAGCGATCTCGAAGCACTCGCGCACGTCGACGTACCGTTCGACGATGTCGTCAGCGCCGTCAACCCTCAGCGGGTGCCCGGACGTCATCCCCTCTTCCAGGTCGCTCTGTCGGTTCACGACTGGTCCGAGACCAGCCTCGGCGGAAACCTCGATGCCGGCGCCGGACTTCTGGCCCAGGTCACCGAGGTCGACACGGAGTCGGTGAAGTTCGACCTGCAGTTCACCGTCACCGGTATCAACCCCGGCGCCGAAGGTCAGGCGCGGATCAAGATGACCTACGCACGGTCGCGCTACGACCAGCGGACCGCCGAGGCCATCTCGGCCCGACTGATCCGTGTTCTCCGGGCGGTCACCGACTCACCGACGATGCCCGTCGGCGACACGCCGGTCACCGATTTCGTCGAGGAGGCCACCCTGGCCCCGGTGCGCGGTCTGCCCGCCCCGAAGCCGAGATCACTGGTGGAGCTGTTCACCGCGGCGGTCAACGACAATCCCGACGGCACCGCATTGATCGACGCTCACACGAGTGTGAGCTACCGGCAGGTCGACACCCGATCGAACAAACTGGCCAGGCTGTTGCTGCGACGCGGACTCGGCCCGGATTCGTTGGTGGCCATGGCCATTCCGCGGTCGGTGGATGCGATCATCGCGACCATCGCCATCAGCAAGACCGGCGCGGCATTCCTGCCGGTTGATCCCACGTACCCGGCAGGCCGCATCGAGCACATGCTCGCCGACAGCCGGGTGCGCGTGGGTATCACCATCGAGCAGTACGCACAGTCGATGCCCCCTGCGGTGGACTGGTTCGTTCTCGACGACTCTGCGGTGCAGGGGGCGACTGTATCCATGTCGGCACTGCCCCTCACCCCGGCCGAGGTCGGACACGGTACGCGGCACGATCAGCTGGCGTACATCATCTACACCTCCGGTTCCACCGGCAGGCCCAAGGGTGTGATGGTGCCCCATCGAGGTCTGGCGGCCGTGCACGACGAGTTGAAGGCGAAGATGTCGCCCGAATCGGCCTCGCGGGTACTGCATTTCGCATCGCCGAGTTTCGACGCGTCGATCCTGGAGATGTTGCTGGCCATCTCGGGGCGCTCCGCGCTGGTGGTCAGCCCGACCGATGTCTTCGGTGGCGATCAGCTCGCCGACTTCCTCGAGCTCGGCGCGGTCACCCACGCCTTCATCACGCCCGCGGCACTGGCCAGTCTGGATCATCGACGGGTCCGCGGACTGCGCACCATCGCGGTGGGTGGCGAGGCATTCGGCAGCGATCTGGTCCGCCGGTGGTCCGCTGACCGGTTGATGCTGAATGTGTACGGCCCCACCGAGACCACCATCATCACCACCAGCAGTGAACCGATGGCACCTGACGCCCCGATCACGATCGGGGCGCCCAACCGCGGCGTCCGGGCGCTTGTGCTCGACTCCCGCCTGCACCCCACCCCGGTGGGGGTGGCCGGTGAGCTCTACCTCATCGGGGATCAGGTGACCCGTGGCTATTTCGGGCGCCCCGATCTCACGTCGGCCCGCTTCGTCGCCAATCCGACCGGTGTCGGTGGCGAACGGATGTACCGCACCGGTGACGTGGTGCGCTGGACGGCAACCCGCACACTGCAGTACGTCGGCCGCAGTGACGACCAGGTTCAGGTGCGCGGGTTCCGCATCGAGCTCGGTGAGATCGACGCCGTCTTGTCCGGCCTCGAGCAGGTACAGCATTCGGTGACCATCGTGGACACCGGTGAGGAAGCGGGCAATTCCGCACGGCTGCTCAGTTATGTGGTGGCCCATGACGGTGCGGACATCGACACCGCCGCTCTCCGCGACAAGCTGGCCCACAAGTTGCCTCGTCACATGGTGCCGTCGGCGATCACGGTCATCGACGCAATGCCCCTGACACCGGTGGGCAAACTCGACAAGAACGCGCTCCCCAAGCCGGAGTTCTCGTCCGAGCCCGGACGCGAACCGGCGCCGGGAACGGAAACCATTGTGGCGCAGGCCTTCGCCAAAGCCCTGGACGTCGAATCGGTCAGCGCTGTCGACGGGTTCTTCGATCTCGGCGGCAACTCGCTCCTGGCCACCAAGGTGATCGCGACGCTCCGCGACGAGGCCGGTATCGCGGTTCCGGTCGGCTGGATGTTCAGCGACTCGTCCCCGGAGGAACTCGCGGCACGGATCGACGAGCAGGGCACCGACAGCGATCCCGCTGACACCGGGTCCGCGCCGGGAATCGACCCGGCGCTGGCTCCGCTGATCGGCCTGCGGGCGCAGGGAACCCGGGCTCCGCTCTTCGCGGTGCACCCGGCGCTCGGTGTCGCGTGGAGCTACACCGCTCTGCTGCCGCATCTCGATTCCGACCGGCCCCTGTACGGACTGCAGAACCCGGCGCTGTCGGGCGGTCCCCGACTTCGGTCGGTGCCCGACCTCGCCGCGTACTACCTGCAGCAGGTCCGGGCCGTGCAGCCCGAGGGTCCGTATCACCTGATCGGCTGGTCGCTGGGCGGTTCCATCGCGCATGAGATGGCGGTGCAACTACGGGAGCAAGGCCACCAGGTCGAGACGCTGATGCTGCTCGATTCGTATGTGATCCCCGGCCGTCCCGAGCTCGATGTGACTCCGTCGGTCGGAGAGTTGCTGACGGAGTTCGGCTTCGGTGACGGTGAGCTGACCGGTGATGTGGGCGGCGACATCGGCATCGACGAGGCGACCGAGATCATCCGCGCTTCCGAGGGCCCGTTGGCGCATCTGTCGGTCACGGATCTCGAGTCGTTGTACGACGCCTACGTCGCTGCCACTGCGGTGGCCCGCGAGTGGACACCGCGGGTGTACGACGGCGCAGCCATGTTCGTCACCGCGTCCGAAGACCCACCGCCCGGACGGCCCGCTGTCGATGACTGGCGTCACCACGTCACCGGGGACATCGGGCACACCGTCGCCTACTGCCGGCACAGCCAGCTACTCGACGGTGATCACGTCCATCCAGTCGCCGGGGCACTCGGCGATCACCTTGCAACACTTGATGAAAGGACCAATGATGATCAATCCATTCGATGACGAGCGGGGTACCTTCCGCGTCCTGGTCAATCACGAGGGTCAGCATTCGCTGTGGCCCGATTTCGCTCCCGTCCCGGGTGGGTGGACTTCGCAGCACGGGCCGTCCGGACGCGAGGACTGCCTGCAGTTCGTCGAGCAGAACTGGCGCGACATCGCGCCGGCGAGCTTGAAGCGATCCATGCCTGAACGCAAGGCCGTCGCCGCTTCGGCTCGCGACGGCGAGTGGTGGATCAATGGGTGAGGAGACGAAGACGCATCTCGACCACCCGGTGAACGACGGGCCCGACGGTGAGGCGCCCGACAACACGGTGGGTAACGGGTCCGAGTTCGCCATCGAGGTGTCGGGCCTGTTCAAGACATTCGGGAGCCGCTTCGGCCGCGGCGCATCCCATCAGGCACTCGGCGGTGTGGATCTGAAGGTGCGTCGTGGAACCGTGCACGCGCTGCTCGGTCCCAACGGCGCGGGCAAGACCACCACCGTGCGCATCATCTCCACCCTGCTCAAGCCGGATGCGGGCACGGCGCACGTACTCGGCATCGACGCGCTCGCGCATCCGGCGCAGGTGCGCCGCAGCATCGGCGTATCGGGTCAGTACGCGGCCGTCGACGGCAACCTCACCGGCTGGGAGAACCTCCGGATGGTCGCGCGTCTCTACGGGATGACCAAACGTGCAGCCGGCACCCGTGCCGACGAACTGATCAACGACTTCCGCCTCGAGTCGGCGCGCGACCGCCCGGCGCGCACCTACTCCGGTGGCATGCGCCGCCGTCTCGACCTGGCCGGTGCCCTGATCGCGCAGCCCGGAGTGGTGATCCTGGACGAGCCCACCACCGGACTCGACCCGCGCGGACGCCGCGAGATGTGGGCTCTGATCAGTCAGCTCGTGCGCGGCGGCACCACAGTGCTCCTGACGACCCAGTACCTGGAAGAAGCCGACGCACTGGCCGACACCATCACCGTCATCGATCACGGCGAAGTGGTTGCGATGGGCTCGGCCGCCGAGCTGAAGGCGGCGAGCCAGTCGACGTTGCTGACCGTGGAGGTCGGGCTCGACATCGACCGGGATCTGGTGCACCGCGTCTTGTCCCAGCACGGGTCCTCAGAACCGCACGGAACCGCACACTCCACCGAGTGGCAGGTTGCCGTGAGCGACGGAACTGCCAGCGCCGCAACGATCATCCAGGCGCTGTCCGAGGCCGGTGTCGCGGTGCACGACTTCTCCGTGGAAGCACCGACGCTCGACGACGTGTTCCTTTCCCTCACGTCCAATCCCACGCCCGACCCCGAGGAGAACGCCGCATGACCGCGACCACCGAGGCCCGATCCGCCAGGACCGGCGCACCGCGTGCCGCCTCCTCGAAATCCACACCGACGATGTCCGGTGGCGGACTCTTCTCCGACAGCTCGGTGATGGCCGGACGCAACCTGCTCACCATCCGCCGCGTTCCGACCCTGCTGGTCTCCGCGACCGTTCAGCCGTTCATGTTCGTGTTCCTCTTCGCGTACGTCTTCGGTGCAACGCTGGGCGGGGCGTCCTATCGCGAGTTCCTGATGGCCGGCATCTTCACGCAGACGGTCGTTTTCAACTCGGCCTTCACCACCGTCGGACTGGCAGGCGATCTGCAGTCGGGCTTGGTCGATCGGCTACGGACCCTGCCCATGTGGTCGCTGGCGGTGGTCCTCGGCCGAACCCTCTCCGATCTCGTGGTCAGCATCGTCAGTGTTGCCGTGATGGCCATCACCGGACTGGTCATCGGTTGGCGTATCCGCGGCAGCTTCGCCGATGCCCTGCTCGCGCTCGGTCTGATCCTTCTGCTCGCCTTCGCCATGTCGTGGGTGGGCGCCTTCACCGGATTGATGGCCCGCAACGTCGAGGTGGCGCAGAGCGTCGGCTTCGTGTGGATGTTCCCGGCGACGTTCTTGTCGAGTGCGTTCATCTCGGCTCAGAGCTTGCCCGGACCACTCAAGGCGATCGCCGAATGGAACCCGATCACCGCGGTGGCCACGGCAGCTCGTGATCTGCTGGGCAACTCCGCGCCCCCGGACTTCCCGCAGGCCACCGGCTGGGTGGCCGACCATGCCGTCGGATACTCACTGATCACCTCGCTGGCAATCCTGCTGGTGTTCGTCCCGCTGTCGCTGTGGCGCTACCGGACCGTCGCCAGCCGCTGACCGGTGAACGACTGTCAGTAGTCGGCCTCCGCGGCCAGGATCTCCGCCAGGAACGCATCCGGCCCTGGCACACCGAGCCGTCGGCGCGCGAATGCTCGCACCCGGTCCCTGGTTTCACGTGTCTCCTCGACAGGGACCCCGACCGTGACCGACGTGGACGACCAGTCGTGGGACCACGCCCGGTCATCGTTCATCGGCTCGCCGTCGGTGTCCACCAGCGGGACATGTGCCCGGCCGTCTGATCCCAGGACCGCCGAGCCGCTGACACCGGCGGCGCGCACCGACACATCGATGCCCGCCGGGTCGGCGCCCGGTACCACCGCCGCCGCGACGATCACGGTGGCTGCCGGGTCGGCTCGCACATACCAGTCGACGGTGTCTTCGGCAGCATCGAAGATTCCCGCAGGCACACCACCCCAGCGAATCGTGTCGGTGCCGGCGGCGATCGCGTCGGTTCGAGGCGCCGAACCACTTCCCGCTGCCAGGGCGTAATCATCCTGACGTCCTCGTGGGGGCGTATCGAGTGCGTCCATGTGCGCAGTGAGAGCCGAGAGCTCAGCCCATTCGGATCGGTGGACCGGATCGCCGATGCCCACCTCCTCCACCAGATCCACGCATCGACGCACCATCTCGACCACACGTGGATCGCCCGAACGCACATGTTCGGTGAGCGCTGCGGCGTGTGGCGAGAGCAGTTCGGCCACACCAGAATCGATGGTGTCGTCGGTGAAGAAGATCTCCGCGGCGGAGGTGAGAATCGCGATCTCCGCGTCGAGCAGAGGCAGGTCGAGAGCGGTGATGCCATCGCCGACACCGGCGGGCCACCATCTGCGCAGCCAATGCCCCAAGGCGAGTCGTCGGGGGATCTCGACGGCCTCTGTGTCCACGTCGATGCCGTCGAGTTCGATCGCCACCGCGGAATCGGTCGGGCCGTCGGTGACCGCCGCGACCGCGACATGGCCGCGTTCACCGACCACTCGCCACAGCCAGTCGGCACGCGATGCATCGGTGAACTCGATCTGTGGTGTGCTCTGATCGTCGAGCGTCCAGGACATCACCGCGCCGCTCACCTCGAGCACCGTTACCAGCGGTAGTGCACGCTCTACATTGCCGGTGGTCCACAACCCCGACTCGACTCCGATTCTCATGGCACGACCCTCACCCGGCCACCTCGATCTCGGACCCGCTCACGTTCGCGAGCATGGCCTTGATCCGCTGCCGCTGGTCCAGACTCGCCGACCGGGCGACCCCATCGAGCAGTGATCGGATGTCCTCGACATCGTCGCAGGACTCCTGCCACACATCACGACCGTGCAGCCGGGCCCACAGCCGGCCGAGATACGGGCGGCGAAACGCGCGTAGGTCGTCGACGACCCGCTGCTGACGCGGATGAACGGGGGCGCCCGCGGCAAGGCACCGGCGGGCGTGCAACACGTAGGCCTCCTTGCGCAGCCGGGCCTGGATCAGCGCCGCCAATCCGTATCGGGCGCTGTGTCTTTCGTCCAGCGGCATCAATTCCACAGCCACCTCGATGCCGGCGACAAGAGTTGCCTGGATGTCCTCTGCCAGCAGACCCCATGGGGAACACGCCCGGTCCACCTCCTCGGCACACAACAGCGGGATGTCGGGGAGTTCCTCGCGGTCGAGCGCTCGACGCAGTGTGGCGCGGACACGGTCCACCACGGCCCGGTCGAGCGGCCGCTCCCCGGAGGACCTCTCCGTCAGATGCGGACGTCGTTGCGGCTCAGTAGATGTCAGACCGAGGTCCACCAGCCGCCAGGGCAACGCGGCAGGATCGACCCGTGCACCCGCCCCCAGGTTGAACGGCGTGTCGTCGGCGACCAGGGCCGTCCACACCCGTTGCCGTGCCGCCCGCGCCCGATGGTCGCCCGTCTCCGCCAGTACGGTGCTCAATCCCGACAGGAACGGCCCGGTGATCGCCCCACCGGGACGCACGTCGCGCCAGCTCCTCTCGAGTTGTCGAGTGAGGGTCGAGATGGTCTGGGACGCAGCCAGATGCTTGTCCAGAGCTGCGGTCGCGGTACGGTCCCGATCCGAGTGGACGTCACGAAGAACGGCATCGGCGACAGCCTCCACGTCCCCCGTCGGCGCACCGCGGGTGACGGCCAGCTCGTACGAGACCGGGAAATAGAGTTCCTGCGCGTTACCGGTGGTGATGCGCAGCCGCCTGCGACTCTTCTTGAGCACCTCGAACCATTGTGCGGTGCAAAGCAATTGATCGCCGTGAGCGATGATCACGTCATGTAGGTCGCGCGCCACGTCGGGGGCGAGGATCGCCGCCGAGAACTGAGGATTCACACGAAGCCGCAGCACCAGCGGATCGAGAATACGTTTCACGGTCCGGCGCAGCGGGCCACCGTCGCTGCCGCTGAGCACCTCCACACCGGAACCGAGCCGGCGCCAGGCCTCGTCGATGACCGCCCGACGTGGGCGGGCGAGGGCGACCTCCGTCGCCACGTCGTACCCGGTAGTCACCAGGTGATGCTAGACGAGGCACTGTGCGCTCGACCAGAGCCGCGTGGCTCGAGAAGTTGGGTTCGGTAGCCGGCACCTGCAGTGACCCTTGATCCATGAAACAAGCACCCCGCCCCGTAATTGGTCCGATCTCGACTCCCGCACTGGCGACCCTGGCGTCGTGCGCTACGGTCGCGCTGATCGCGACCGTTGCATTCCTTCTGCCGAGCGCCGCAGTGTTCTCGGTCGGGGCCGTTGCCCTCGCCGGCGCGGCTCTGGTGTCGGTCGGCGAGATGCGTCCGTCGTCCCGCAAGAGCCGCTGCTCCCACCACGAGCCGAAGTCCGTGCCTCTGGACGAACCAGGTATCGGCATCGCAACAGTCCATGCCCTCGAGGAAGCGCCGCCGGTCGGTGACAGGGCTCGGGTTGGCGACAGGGCCTGGGTTGACCACAGTGAAGCGGCTCCCACGATCATCGTCGACGTCGAAACGGTGTCCGGACGCCACTTTCGGGGACATCTGAATCATCACGGATTCGATGCAGAGGGCTCACGTGCCACCCTGTGGCCGGGTGTGGTGCTCGCCGTCCGATTCGATCCGCAGCGACCGTCCGAAGTCATCCTGGCCGACGACATGACCGCAGCGCGAGCGGCTTTCGACACCATGCTGATCCGTAAGGGATTGACCACGGCGGTCAAACTCGACCTCATCCGGCGGGGCGTCAGGTCACACGCGGTGGTGACGGCCATGAAGCCGACCGGCCAGGTGTGCGAGGACTACCGTCAGGTCGAGCTCGACCTGATCGTCAACCGTCCCGAAGGTGGCCAGTTCCCCGCACACGAGGTGACGTTCATCCCGGCCACTTCCGTGGCGAAGGTCGAGCCCGGCAGCATCATCGACACCTACTACCGTTCCACTGATTCCTCCCGTGTCGCGGTCTGCGTCCCACGCAGTTGAGCCGGCGCAGCGCCTACCTCACGCTCGGTGATCGGGCACTGCGAAGGTGACCAGGGATGCCCAGAACACCGGGTGCGCAGTGACATCCCCCGATCGCCAGCGTCTCATCTGCGCACGCTGCCACCGCCCGAGTACCACCACCGGGTCATCGCTCTCGTGGGCGCTGTCCACAGCTGCGATCAACTCCCCCATGGGATCGATGTCGGTATCGCCGTCGGCGAGGCTTCGATATCCGGCCGTTGTCGGCAACGACCACAACGTCGCCGTCACCAGCTCCGATCCGGCCAGGATCATGGCCGCGACCAAACCGTTCGGCTCGTCGAAACGGTGATCGGTGCCCGATGCGCACGCCACCAAGGCCACTCGCGGAGGCATCGGCCAGCGCCCGGTATCGGCGAGGAGGTCGGCGGCCGTCCACGGTCGATGGCTGTTCACCGGATCCGCCAGTCCGGGGTGCAGAGCTGTACACGACAGGTGCAACGCCGACCGCTCGGCGTAGCCCACATCGCTCGAGGCCGCACTGGCATGACCGACGAACAGCATCCTGCTCGGCCTGTCCTGCAACACAACCGACAACCAGTTCCGGTCCGTGTCGCGGCGCCTGAACAACTCCACCGTGTCCGATACCGGCGGGTACACGGTATGGCGCGCCAGTGCGCCGGCGAAGTGTTCTGACACCAGGCTGTCCGGCGACGGTCTGCCCAACACCGAGCCCAGAGGCGAGGAAGGTGTCTGCCCGGGCACGCGGGGATCGAGGATGAGAACCGGGGGTGAGGTGCGGCGCTCCTCCCAGCGCGCCGGGCGTCTCGGGGCGTTGACGATGTTCGCCGGGGGCGACATCACGAGATCCACCAGTTCCATCAACCGATAACCCTCGGTGTACGCGGTGAGATCGTCTGCCTTCCAGGGCAGTCGCGCGAGTACCTCCCCGGTGGCCAACACAGCCCCGGCCTTGGCACGCACCAACTGGTCGGCGGTGGGATATACCGATGGCAACGCGAGCAGGGCGAACGGGATCTGTGCCAGTCGCGCCGTGGGAGTGAGATGCAGAACCGGGCGAACGGCCGCCACACATTCGAGCAAAAGAGACCATGCCTGTTGTGAGAGCAACAGCAGCCCGAGATGGTACGACGCACGCAACTCGGTCGACGGATCGGAAAATGGGCCCGACAGGAGTGACCGCCGAAGGGCATCCACCATCGTCTCGCCGTCGCGCGGCGAGGGCAGTGCATCGGCCACCTGCTCGATCGCGGCCAACACAAACGGCTCCTCCACCACCCAGGTGACGGTGCGTGCGGGCTCGCCCACCACCCGCAGGCTGGCGTATGTCGCAACTCCCACGTCGGCAAACCGCAGGACCAATCTTGTTGGTGGCGCGCTGGTCATCTCCACGTGGGCCACATCGGCTCGCCGCTCGTGACCGTGCGTCCGTAGCGTTCGGCGGCCAGCCGTCGATACTCCGCCAGGATCGCGCCGGCACCGCGGTCCATTTGCAGCGGGGGCAACGGACCCAGCCGGGTCAGACCGCCGGTGACCGCAGTGGTCGTGGCCCCGGCAGCCACCGCACGGTTCTCGTCGGTGCCGGCGACGGAGTGCAACGGTGTGGCCCCCGTGGCGGTCAGTGCCCACTCACCGCCGACAGCATCGGACACTCTCGGGTCGAGGCCGAATGTTCCCCGTGCACTCACGTATTCGATCATCTCGGCGACCAATGAGGTGTTGTCCCATTCCCACGCCACAGCGAAGGCGCCGGCCATCACCGGGGCCGAGACCGACTGGGCCCAGCGCGAACGAGCCTCGGCGTCGGGCATCGAATGCCGCACACTGTCGACCGCAAGCGCCGCGGGTATTTTCAGCGCGGCGGCTTGTTCGAATTTGGGCTGGGCCGAGAGATGGCCGACCGACCCGTCGGCCGCCGTGGTGATGCCCTCCGACATGGCAACCCGCGCCTCCACTGCATTCCAGTCGGCGAGAGGATCACCGATGCCGTCGAAACCCATGTCGGAGAGGGCCTCTGCTCGCCATATCGATCCCATCAGGTCATCGAGGCGGGCGTGGTGCAGCCAGGTCGCATGAGTGGTCGCGTCCAAGAGCATCCGGGCCTGCCCGACCATCTCCCGGGCGCGGTCGAATTGTCCGCGGAACACCGGTATCCAACTGCGCTGCATCAAAATCCGGTGACGATGAAGGGGTATACCCAGTTCGTCCCAGTGCCGCTGCGCCTGTTCCCAGCAGTGGTCGGCTGCCTGCAGTTCGCCCGCGGCCATCCGGGTGAGCCCCAGGTACAACCAGCATCTGGAGACGTCATGCGCGACCGCATACGTGGCCAACACCGGGTACGCCGCCTGGGCCAGGCGTTCGGTGTCCGCATGGTCGGACCGAGCCCAGGCGAGAGCCGCACGTTCGAGTTCGCTGCGCGCCGATGCCAAAGGCCAGCCGCGTTGCGACGCAAGCGCACCCGCACGACGAAGATGCGAGCCGGCCTCCTCGAGCCGTCCGGTCTGCACACAGAATCTGCCGTAGCCGATCCCAGCGTCCACCGCAAGCCGGTCGGCACCTACCGAGCCCGGCCGGCTCCAGGCATCGGACGGTGGGGGCGGCCCGGGTTCCGACGCGGTTCGTCGCACGATGATCAACTCTTCGAGACCGAGTTCCCACAGGGGCGCGGCAGCAACGTGCTCGTCGACATCACCGAGCGCGATCGCGCACAGGATGCGTGCGTGTGCGACATGAAACCCGTGGTCGGGGTCGGGGTCCGGGTCCGAATCGGGCTCGCCCACTGCGTTGCCCAGATGCGCCAGCCGCAGCGCCGCTTCGTCGTGGTCACCGCGCGCTGATGCCAGGCCGATGTCGAGGACCTCCGCGCGCCCGGTGTAGCGACGGACCATCCGGGTGATGTCGTCGGATGACATCGTCACCTGCACCGCGGCGTCGGGCATCTTCCCGACGAGTATCTCCGAGTAGATACCGACGCAATCGCGAATCCTGCGGACACACTCCACGACCCCGTCGTGAGCGCCGCGGGTCAGATAGATCGCTCCGAGCTGGGCGAACACCTCGAGCATCAGGTCGTCTCGGTCGAGCTGTTCGATCTTCGGGATCAGCGACAACAACAGATCGCGGGCGGCAGCGTGGTCGTCGGCACAGGCGAGGTTGCGCGCACGCTCGAGATCACCGGCCACCGACATGGCTGCATCATATTGATCGCCGACCAGCGGGCAACTGCATACACGGGCACCACATACGAAAGCGGCGGACGTGCGATGCACGTCCGCCGCATTCTCACCGGTTCAGATCAGTTGCAGCTCAGCTTGATGCTGAACTCCTTCTTGATCATTCCGGCCGTCGGGTTCTTCATGTCAGCGCCTTCGGCCTCACCGGTGATGGTGTAGGTGTCACCGTCTACCGAGACCTTCGCCGAACCGACCGACATCCCCATCCCGTTGGTCACGGCCAGTGCGTTGCCGTCGACCACCAGTCCCAGCGACTCGACCTTCGGGGTGGCCTCATCCGTCATCACGATTCCGAGGCCCTGCTGGCCACCGGTGGAGCCGCTGCCGACGTTGATCTTGCCGCCCTGCTTCACGCAGCCCACAGAGTTGAGGTCCACGCCGGCGAGATCCTTGCCCTCCACCTTGACCTCGGTGTCGCCGCCGGTGGAAACCTCTGTTCCGTTCGACTGGCTGGTCGCGACCGGGTTGGCCGCGGGGCTGCTGTCTGCGTTGCTGCTGCTGTCGTCCGAGCAGGCCATCAGCAGGGTTGCGCTGGCGATCAGTCCGAGGGTGGCTGTGAGGACTCGTTTCATTGGTCTTCCCTTTCGTTGTGCGGCGCCTTCGGTGTGGCTCCGGCATGGGATAACTAAAGCCCGGCCGAGCGGCTACCGATCCCAAGTTTCGGCGCTTGTCCACCATTCGCCGACGCGAAAGCGCCCCCGGCAGTGGTGCCGGGGGCGCTGATGCCAGGGAAATGTGTCCGTGGCCGATCGCGCGATCAGTTGGGTTGGTGGAAGGACTCCCCCAGCAGCCGAGCGAAGTTGGCGATCCCGGCTTCGTCATCGTCAACCGGCGATGCCGTCGTACGGGTGCCGCCCAACAGCGCCACCAGCTCTCCGGCGGCACGATCCACGCGGTCGGCAAGCGTGGCGGTGTCCCCGGAGGTACCCGCCCAATCCTCGGACGCGGCGTACACACCGGTCGGGACCACCACAGCGCGCAGATACGAGAACATCGGTCGCACAGCATGATCGAGTACCATCGAGTGGCGCGGGCTACCACCGGTGGCAGCGATCAGCACCGGCTTACCCGCAAAACTGTCCTTGCCGATGATGTCGAAAAACGACTTGAACAATCCGCTGTAGGAGGCGTTGAACACCGGCGTCGCCGCGATGACCGCGTCGGCTTCGACAACAGCCTTCACCGCGGGATCCGCAGCACCCACCGGGAACCCCGCGATCATGCTCCGGGCGACGTCCACCGCGATCTCCCGCAGATCGACCGTCTCGACGACAACCGAATCATGTTGCGCCTTAACCGCAGCAGAGAGCCTGTCGGCGAGTAGCCGAGTCGACGACGGTTCACCGGCCCCGGCACTGACGACCACCACACGAGTCGGATTCATCGGCTGATCGCCTCCGCCTCGACTGTGTCCTCCTCGGTGACCGCAGCGCTTCGTGCGGCCATCAGCGATGCGTGGGTGGGGGCGTCCGGAACGTTCGCGGGGCGCCCTTCGGCGAATCCCGCCCGCAATTGCGGCAGTACCTCACCGAGTTGATCTAGTTGTTCGAGAACGGTTTTCAGTGGCAGCCCGGCATGGTCGACCAGGAACAGCTGACGTTGGTAGTCGCCGAAGTGCTCGCGGAAACCGAGTGTCTTGTCCACGAACTCCGCGGGGCTGCCGACGGTCAGCGGTGTGTCTGCGGTGAACTCTTCGAGCGACGGGCCGTGTCCGTACACCGGTGCGTTGTCGAAATAAGGCCGGAACTCGTTGACGGCGTCCTGCGACTTCGGGCGGATGAAGAACTGCCCGCCCAGTCCCACGATGGCCTGGGACGCGGTGCCGTGGCCGTAATGCTCGTAGCGCTCGCGGTAGAAACCGATCAGCTGCTGGAAGTGCTCCTTGGGCCAGAAGATGTGGTTGGCGAAGAAGCCGTCCCCGTAATAGGCGGCCTGCTCGGCGATCTCCGGGCTACGGATCGACCCGTGCCAGACGAATGGCGCGACGCCGTCGAGCGGTCGCGGCGTGGAGGTGAACGAGGTGAGCGGCGTACGGAACTTGCCCTGCCAGTCCACCACGTCTTCGGTCCAGAGTCGGTGCAGCAGATGGTAGTTCTCGATGGCGAGCGGGATGCCCTGACGGATGTCCTTGCCGAACCACGGATAGACCGGCCCCGTGTTGCCGCGGCCCAGCATCAGATCGACACGACCGTCGGCCAGGTGCTGCAACATCGCGAAGTCCTCGGCGATCTTCACCGGATCGTTCGTGGTGATCAGTGTGGTCGACGTCGACAGCTGCAGAGTCTTGGTCTGGGCTGCGATGTAACCGAGCATCGTTGTGGGAGACGATGGCACGAACGGCTTGTTGTGGTGCTCGCCGGTGGCGAAAACGTCGAGGCCGACGTCTTCCGCCTTCTTGGCGATCGCGACCATGGCTTTGATCCGGTCGTTCTCGGTGGGTTCGACACCGGTGGTGGGGTCGACGGTGACATCGCCGACGGTGAAGATTCCGAACTGCATGGCTACCTCCTCGGTAGAAGCTACGATCATCATAACCGGACCGTGGTCCGATTTATTTCGTCGCGCTGACCGAGGCTGCCGAGCGGTTGTCACAGAACAACCGGGACCCAGAAGCCGAAGAACCAGAAGCCCCAATCACGCTTGTATCGGTCGTAGGCGGGAGTGACCTCCTGTCCGCGAAAGGTGAATGTCGCGAGATCCGGGCGTTTGACCGCGCCCGGCGACGATGAGGTCGTCTGGGTGGGGCCCTCCTGCGTCGTTGTTGATGATGTCGCCGCCGGCGCTGCTGTCGCCTCGGCCACTGCCCCGCCGACCCCCAGCGAAGCCAGGCCGATTGCCCCCGTTGCGACCGTCCGCGTGAATGCCTTCTTGACCTGCATGTTGACCTCCCTTCCTTAAAGCGCGACCCGGTCCTGCCGAGGCCGACTCCTCACAAGGTAGAAGCGCGAACTCGTAGAACTCTGGCACCTGGCTGTGAGCTTCCTGGACGCCCGACATTCCGGGTTCGCTTGTCACGGGAACATTCGGGCCCTGACGCCGATCCAATCGACATCGGATCTGATCGAAGGGAACAGCCATGGGTGAGGGCGATGCCGAATTCAGCGCGCAGGACAGCTCGACAGCGTCGGCGGCCGACGACACCGGCGTGCTGGATGAACTCGAGTCGGTACTGACCGAACTGTGGCCCGACCAGGATTCCGCTCCCCCGGATGAGCCCACGGAACCCTCTGACGGGGTTGGCGGCGGCGATGCCGACGAATACTCCGAGCACTGGTTCCAGCAAGCCGTGAACGGCACCTGCGTACCGGCGAGTGTTGCCCAGATCGTTGCGGAATACAGCGGCGAAGACATCCAGAGCGAAGAAGCCTTTGTCGAGATGGCTCAGGACAACGGTTATTTCCTCGACGGCGAGATCGAGAACGGCATGCCCATCTACGCTGCGGCGGACCTACTCGAACAGAACGGGATCCCGGCCACCGTCGAGACGGGCACGATGGACGACCTCGCGACGGCTCTGGAGGAAGGGCGCGGCGTCATGCTGTACGTCGACTCCGGGGAGTACTGGGATCCGGAGCAGGAGGAGCGCGATGAAGCCAGAGGTCGCGACCAGGGGGGCGATCACTGCGTGGTGATCAGCGAGATCGACACCGACAAAGGTGTGGTCTACCTCAGCGACCCAGGGCATCCCGACGGCGACCGCATGGAAGTCCCGCTCGACGAGTTCGAGGAGGCATGGGGCGAAGCCGACAACACGATGATCGTGTGCGACGAACCCTCACCCAATGCCGGTGTGTCCGAGGACGACCCCACACGGGATCCGCTTCTCGAGGACCTCGATGCCGACGAGACACCAGGGCTGTCCAACGTTGTCGACTGGCTCACCGATCGACCGTGGAACCTGCTGCCGGTGGTGATCGGCGGCAAGTGACACGCCCAGCATTGGGCGCTGCGCCCCTGTTCGACAACGGGCATGACGCACAGAGTCGAGCGCCAGGGCGCATATTCGAGCTCCTGCAGATACGTTTTGACACATGGATTGGTCCACTGTTGCGTCGTCGGGGATCGCACGCCTGGTCAACGTCGAGCCGCCATCGTTGGCCACTGCACTTGATGACCTCCCCGACGACGGTCCGGCGGTTCTGATACTCCGCCTGTCGCCCGCTGGCGGAGCTTCCGCGATCGTTGATGAGGTGCTGTCCGATCTCGAATCGACCGCACACACCCTCTACCCAGCGTGGCTGCCCGGTGCCGAGGCGTGGCCCGGGGGCGGCACCCTCGATCGCGTTGCCGCGCAAGCCCTGGCGGTCGAGCTCTCCCGAGCGAGCCAGCACTACCGGCCGTATCTCGTCGATCTGACGACTAACGCCGTTGCCCACCACGTCGGTGAGGACCTCCTGGACTTCGCTCGACGGTATTCGCCAGCCGTTCGAATGGCCGGCGTCGTAAGCGTGCTAGCTGACAGTTTTGCACGCGACCGCCTGGTCCTTGCGTTGTACGCAGAGGAGGAGTTGTCCTACGCGCAGCAACAAAACCTGGCGTCAGCAAGTGACTGGATGAGCAGTTACGTCGGCGTTTGGCTACTTGGTCGGACAATGTCGGGAGTCGACCGGTACCCAGCAATCGCGGTAAGGCCGGCTCTCCTGGCCATCGAAACCGGCGAGGAGTTTCCGTGGGCGCTCCCGCCCGTCACATATCCCGCCGTGTCCGGTCGCCCCCATCCCGGCAGTCAAGCCGAATTGCGACTGGAAGTATTTCTAGCCCAACAACAATGGGCCCACGCCCGCCGATGGAATCAACCTGTCGACACCGGCGCACTGAAGCCGTATGTCCGTGCTGACCTCGTGTGGCATGAAGCTTCGCTGATAGTCGAGATCGACGGCGCCGACCATCGAACCAAGACCAAATACGCCGAGGACCGGCGTCGCGACATCACTCTTCAGCTCGCCGGGTACATGGTGCTCCGCTTTACCAACGATCAGGTGCTGAGCGACACTGCCTGGGTTGCCGCCATAATCGAGAAGCTGCACAACCGCCGCCTCGCTGAAAAGGAGCTTCCGTGACCACTTCGGACCTCACTGGTACGGAGATGATTGTCCTATTTGTCCTGATGGCCGAGGCCGACGCTCTCACCAATAAAGAGATCAAAGAACGGGGACCAGAACTCCGCGCCGACTCCCGCCGTAAACTCAACAGCCTGGGTTTGATTGACAGCGACACTTCCAAGGTGCCCCACCGGCATTCCCTGTCGGACCGGGGGTGGGCCCAGGCCAACGAACTACTCGGGGCACAACCGCCGGCGGGTACTACTCCCCAAGGCAAGGCGCTCTTCACTGTGCTGGCCGGTCTGGGTCGCCACTTTGCTCGCGAGAATCTCCGGCTGGCGGATGTTTTTGTGCCGGCAACTGAAGCCGTCGGGGCGGTCGATAACACTGTTCAGACGACGCCGATTCCATCGGGGTCGGACGATTTGGCAAACGATGTCGAGGCACAGGTCATCGATGCGTATCGATCTCTGGCAGTCAAGCCAGGTGCATGGGTGTCTCTCCGCCGACTACGTCCGGTACTGAGCGAGGTCGATCGGTCCGACCTCGACGCGGCCCTGATATCGCTTTACACCCGACCGGGAATCACGCTGATCCCTGAAGAGAACCAGAAATCGCTCACTCCGGACGATCGCGCCGCTGCGGTGTCAATCGGCGGTCAGAACAAACACCTCATCTATGTGGAGCCCGTGTGACGACATCCCCGCTCGAAGCCCTTGCAACCGCACGGAGCGGTTTCTCGAACTCCGCCTACACCCGAGACGACGTGTGGATATCTCACAATGACATCCACGTTGACGGCCTCCATGCCAACGCATGGAGAGTTATCGAACGCGCCATCGCCGACGCGAGGGACAGTCGCGGCCCGAGCCCACTCGGAGTAGTACTGCAGGGGCCGGCCGGGACGGGCAAAACACACCTCCTGGGCGAGCTTCGCGAATACGTGCAGAAGCAGCAGGGATACTTCGTCATGCTCGATCTGCTTGACCCGAGTGACTTTTGGCGAACTCTGCTCAGCTCCGTGCTCGATTCGCTGAATCGACAGATCAACCCGCCGGTGGACAAGACTCAACTCCACGAGGTGATGCGGCGTCTCGCCGACCTGGCTGCCACCACACGCGCTGGACGTCGTGCAATTTCTGGCGAGACCACTGTCACCCCAGAGGTGCTCGATGAGTTCGTCAACGGTCTTCGTAAGCCTCTGCCTGCGCTGATCCGCGGCCATCACGCAATCCTGCGGGCGCTGGTGCTGACCGCAGCACCGGATTCACGCCTGAATGACCTTGGTATCGCGTACCTCGAGAACAACATTCAAGAGATTGACCCAGCTGAACGTGCCGCGTGGCACCTGCCGCCGCGGGCGTTGCCGCACGATCAAACCGTTCGCGCCATCTCGGAATTCATGTCAGCAACCGGGCCGACGGTCCTCGCCATCGACCAGATCGACACCCTGATCGCTCAGGCTCAATCCGGAACCGACGTTGAAGGTAGTTCCGACTCCTACGCCAATACCGTGGTCGACCTATTGGCCCATGGCCTGATGTCTGTACGTGAAGTGCTTCTCCGCACTGTGTGTGTAGTTTCGTGCCTACCGTCCGTTTGGACGGTCATAGAAACACGTGCAACTGCATCGGTGCCCGACCGATTCCGGGCCAACTTCAGGCTCGAAGGGCTCCCAAGCGGCACCCTTGCTCGCACGCTTGTCGAACGGCGACTAACAAAAGCCTTTGCGTCTTCGGGGTTCACGCCGCCCTACCCGACCTGGCCTGTCAAGGACGAGGCGTTCGCCGCAGCGTCGCAACTCAATGCCCGACTGCTGATCAAGCGAGTAGACCGACACATCAATGACTGCCTCGACGCCGACGAAGCAACGGAACTCGAGTCGCTGGTCGACCAGCCGGCAAGCGTCACCAATGCTCCGTCAATGCCGAAAACCATCGACGCGGACAAGCGACCTGCCGCCGATTTCGATGAGACTTATCAGCGCCACATCAGCAACGCACTCACCGCACCCGCACTGGACCCGAAGAAGGAAGATGATGTAATTCCAGTCTTGCTGAACGCAGGTTTGCGAGCGTGGATCGTCGAATCCGGTTCTGACGCTCTGACACTCGACCACATCGGCGGAGGGTTCAGGCTCCATGCCCGACTACGCCAGACCCTGGACTCCGACACCGACGATGAACAGCACTGGGCATTCCGTGCGATCGCCGCAACCAACGCTCGTTCGGTCCAGTCGCGTCTGCGCCATGCCGCGATCCACGCGGGACTGTCCGCGTCCGTTCCGCGCCGGCAGTTGTTCGTACTGCGCAATAACGATTGGCCTAGCGGGCAACTGACCGCAGACATGGTCAACGAGTTCACCGCCAACGGCGGCGAGGTGCTCGCGTTGTCATCAGATGACATCGCAAAACTCAGCGCTCTCAACGAGATGACAAAGAAGTCGCCGGTCGGCTTCGACACCTGGCTGCGCGAGCGCCGCCCTGCCCACGACATCGAGATTCTCAGTACTGCCCTCGGCGACGCGGGGAGCGAACCTCATATGGTCGCGGCGACAACGTTGTCCGTGCCCGCTGGCACCGTGCCGGAACGGCATGCTCCGGAAACCGTCGCAGCCGAATCACCTTCACACGATCAGCAGAGGCATCCCGCTCCGCCGACTCCTGAGGCACCTGCTGAAACAACCACCGAGATCCCTGTCGTCCGCGATCAATCGGCCGAAGACGAACCTGCGGCCGAAACGCCTGTCGCGCCGGTTTCCACAAGTATTCGGCTTGGCGTCGCGCGGTCAGGTCGAGAAGCGACAGTCGACCTCGAAGCACTTCGCAAGCACACAGTCATCTTTGCCGGATCTGGGTCAGGCAAGACAGTGATGATCAGGCGACTCATCGAAGAGTGCGCACTCCACGGCGTTTCGGCAATCGTATTGGATCCGAACAACGACCTCGCCAGACTCGGTACCGCGTGGCCCGACCCGCCCGCCGGTTGGACCGGCGACGACGCGGCCAAGGCAGCTGAGTACGCCGCGAGCGTCGAAACCGTCATCTGGACGCCGCGACGAACATCGGGGCGGCCGTTGAGTTTTCAACCCCTGCCCGACTTCGCCGCCGTACGTGACAACCCCGACGAGTTCGAACTCGCAGTGGAAGCGGCCGTGTCAGCGCTGAAGACGCACGCAGGTGTTGGCGGCGCCAGGGGCAAACTCCAAGAGGCAGTCCTCCGTGAGTCCATGGCGCAATACGGGCAACAGTCCAGTGGCTCGCTGTCGACCTATGTCGAGTTCCTGGCAGACTTCACCGACGACATGAGTACTCTTACCGGCGCCGCCAAACTGGCTCAGCCGATGGCAGAGCACTTGCGGGCGGCGATGATCAACAATCCAATGCTGGGCGGCGAGGGCACCGCCGTCGACCCTGCGGTGTTGCTGACACCGGCGTCAGGAAAACGCGCGCGCATCTCAGTCATCAGCCTCATCGGGATTCCCGACGAAACACAACGACAAAGTTTTGTGAATCAGCTCGAGTTGGCGCTGTTCGCTTGGATCAAGAAAAACCCGGCGGGCAATCGACCATTGGGCGCGTTGTTCGTCATGGACGAGGCACAGACTCTCGTTCCGGCAGGCCGCGTAACCACCTGCACACAGAGCACGATCGCTCTGGCATCACAGGCCCGGAAGTACGGTCTGGGCCTGGTGTTTGCAACCCAGTCCCCCAAGGGGGTTGACAACAAAATCGTCGGCAATGCGTCCACGCAGTTTTTCGGCAGACTCAGCAGTCCAGCACAGATCGCCGCGGCCGCTGACATGGCTGCCGCCAAGGGAACCCGGATCACCGACATCGGACGACTCGGTACCGGAGAGTTCTACGTAGCACCAGACGGTGGCACTTTCCAGAAGGTGAACACGCCCCTTTGTCTGAGCTACCACCCGTCGTCACCGCTGTCAGATGAAGAAGTGCTCGCGCTCAGCAGGCAGTAACGGGGGTCGCGCCCGCTTCTGAGCGTCGCGCCCCTGTTCAAACACGGGCGTGGGGCATGCACGTGGGCGTTGGCTCGCTTCTCAACGCCCCCGCAAACCCACCAACAACGGCCCCGTCGACATGCACGGAGGGCACTACTCCCCCGGCACACCGGCACGGGGACGTTGTCGGTGAACAAGCAACCAAAAGCGGCCCGCCCCAACAAGGGGACGGGCCGCTTTCGTGAAACTGCTTGGCTTACTTGGCCTTCTCGAGGACCTCGACCAGACGCCAGCGCTTGGTGGCACTGGTCGGGCGGGTCTCCATCAGGCGAACGCGGTCGCCGATGCCGGCGGTCTCGTTCTCGTCGTGAGCCTTGACCTTGCTGGTGGTGCGGATGATCTTGCCGTAAAGCGGGTGCTTCACACGATCTTCCAGCTCGACCACGATGGTCTTCTGCATCTTGTCCGAGACGACGTACCCGATCCGCTCTTTGCGGCGTGCACGCTCCTCGGTGGTGGACGTTTCAGTCACTTTTTGGTCCTCGCTCATGCGTCGTCACCGCTCTCGGCTTCGGGTCCTGAGGCCAGGCCGAGCTCGCGCTCCCGCATGACGGTGTACACGCGCGCGATCTCGCGACGCACGGTACGCAGCCGGCGGTTGTTGTCGAGCTGACCGGTGGCCATCTGGAACCGAAGGTTGAACAGCTCTTCCTTCGACTCACGCAAACGTTCGACCAGTTCTTCGTCACTGAGCTCGCGGAGCTCGGCGGCGGCGATTCCGACAGACATCAGAACTGCTCCTCCCTGGTCACGATGCGGGTCTTGATCGGGAGCTTGTGCTGCGCGCGACGCAGGGCCTCGCGAGCGGTCTCCTCATTGGGGTAGCTCATCTCGAACAGCACGCGACCCGGCTTGACCGGCGCGACCCACCACTCGGGCGAACCCTTACCGGAACCCATGCGGGTCTCGGCGGGCTTCTTCGTCAACGGGCGGTCGGGGAAGATGTTGATCCACACCTTGCCGCCACGCTTGATGTGCCGGTTGATCGCGATACGAGCTGACTCGATCTGACGGTTGGTGATGTACGCGCTCTCCAGTGCCTGGATGCCGTAGTCACCGAACGTCACCTTGGTGCCGCCCTTGGCCTGACCTTTCAGGCTGGGGTGGTGCTGCTTGCGGTGTTTGACCCGACGAGGGATCAACATGCCTCAGCCCTCCTGGTTCTCGGCCTGCGCGGGGGCAGGCGTTGTCGCTGGAGCGTCGACAGCCGCAGGCGCATCTGCGGTCGCGGTGGCCGCACGTCCAGCTTCGGTGCTGGTCGCTGTGGTACCCGACGAACCGCTCCGCTTCGGGCGGGCCGGACGACGCGGACGACGATCTTCAGCCGGAGCAGCCGACGAGGAGAGTGCCTCGCGCTTGCCACCGACGATGTCGCCCTTGTAGATCCACACCTTCACGCCGATACGGCCGAAGGTTGTCTTGGCCTCGTAGAGGCCGTAGTCGATGTCTGCGCGCAGCGTGTGCAGCGGCACCCGACCTTCGCGGTAGAACTCGCTGCGGCTCATCTCCGCACCGCCGAGGCGACCCGAGCACTGGACCCGGATTCCCTTGACGTTGGGCTGACGCATGGCCGACTGGATGGCCTTACGCATCGCCCGGCGGAAAGCCACGCGGTTGCTGAGCTGCTCGGCGACACCCTGTGCCACCAGCTGAGCTTCCGACTCGGCGTTCTTGACCTCGAGGATGTTCAGCTGGACCTGCTTGCCGGTCAGCTTCTCCAGGTCGCCACGGATCCGGTCGGCCTCGGCGCCGCGGCGACCGATGACGATGCCCGGACGGGCGGTGTGGATGTCGACGCGAACCCGGTCACGGGTGCGCTCGATCTCCACCTTGGCGATGCCGGCGCGCTCGAGGCCGGTGGCCAGGAGCTTGCGGATGGCGACATCCTCTTTGACGTATTCCGCATACTGCTTGTCTGCGTACCACCGGGACTTCCAGTCCGTGGTGATACCGAGACGGAAGCCATGCGGGTTGATCTTCTGGCCCACTACTGAGCTCCCTTCCGGCGATTGCGGCCGGCGGCCGCGTCGCTCCTGGCGATGCTTTCCACCACGACGGTGATGTGGCTGGTCCGCTTACGGATCCGGAAGGCACGCCCCTGGGCGCGCGGACGGAACCGCTTCATGGTCGGACCCTCGTCGGCGAACGCCTGCGACACCACGAGGGTGCGACGGTCGAGGTCGAGGTTGTTCTCCGCGTTGGCCACGGCGCTGGCGAGCACCTTGGCAACCGGCTCGCTCGCAGCCTGGGGCGCGAACTGCAGGATGTCGAGGGCCTCGTCCACGTTCTTGCCGCGAACCAGGTCGATGACACGACGCGCCTTCATCGGCGTGACACGCACGAACTTCGCGGTCGCCTTGGCGGTCGGATTGGTTGTTTCAGTACTCATCTACCGACGCTTCGCTTTCCGGTCGTCTTTGATGTGTCCCTTGAAGGTGCGCGTCGGCGCGAACTCGCCGAGCTTGTGACCGACCATGGACTCCGAGACGAACACCGGTACATGCTTGCGGCCGTCGTGGACGGCGAAGGTGTGACCGATGAAGTCCGGAATGATGGTGGACCGACGGGACCAGGTCTTGATGACCTGCTTGGTGCCCTTTTCGTTCTGAACGTCGACCTTGCTCAACAGGTGGTCGTCGACGAAGGGGCCCTTCTTGAGGCTGCGTGGCATTCTCTAACTCCCTCCTGTTATCGCTTGTTCTTGCCGGTGCGCCGGCGACGGACGATCAGCTTGTCGCTGGCCTTGTTCTTGCGGGTACGGCCCTCGGGCTTACCCCACGGGCTGACCGGGTGGCGACCACCGGAGGTCTTGCCCTCGCCGCCACCGTGCGGGTGGTCGACCGGGTTCATCACGACACCACGGACGGTCGGGCGCTTGCCCTTCCAACGCATACGGCCGGCCTTGCCCCAGTTGATGTTGCTCTGCTCGGCGTTGCCGACCTCGCCGACGGTGGCGCGGCAGCGCACGTCGACACGACGGATTTCACCGGAAGGCATACGCAGCGTGGCGTAGGGGCCTTCCTTACCGAGCAACTGGATCGAGGCACCGGCGCTACGAGCCATCTTGGCGCCGCCACCGGGACGCAGCTCCACAGCGTGGATCTGGGTACCGGTCGGGATGTTGCGCATCGGGAGGTTGTTGCCCGGCTTGATGTCGGCGGTCGGACCGCTTTCCACCACGTCGTGTTGCTTGAGTCCCTTGGGCGCGATGATGTACCGCTTCTCACCGTCGACGTAGTGCAGCAACGCGATCCGCGCAGTGCGGTTCGGGTCGTACTCGATGTGAGCGACCTTGGCGTTGATGCCGTCCTTGTCGTGGCGACGGAAGTCGATCAGACGGTAGGCACGCTTGTGGCCACCACCCTTGTGACGGGTTGTGATGCGGCCGTGGGCATTTCGTCCACCGCGACCATGCAGCGGACGAACCAGCGACTTCTCCGGGGTGTCACGAGTGACTTCGGAGAAGTCCGCGCCGGAAGCGCCACGACGACCGGGGGTCGTCGGCTTGTACTTACGAATAGCCATGAGTCTTCTTGTCCTCTACTTCTTCGGTGGAGTCCGAGCGGCGTCAGCCGACCGGGCCTCCGAAGATCTCGATGGGCTTGCTGTCTGCGGTCAGTGTCACGATCGCGCGCTTGGTGTCCTTGCGCTTGCCGTAGCCGAAGCGGGTGCGCTTGCGCTTGCCCTGACGGTTGGCGGTGTTCACGCTCGAGACCTGCACGCCGAAGATCTCTTCGATGGCGATCTTGATCTGGGTCTTGTTCGACTCCGGATGCACGAAGAACGTGTACACGTTGTCCTCGATCAGTCCGTAGGACTTCTCGGAGATGACCGGCGCCAGGATGATGTCGCGGGGGTTTGCCTGAACTGTCATGTTTCTCAGGCCTCCTTCTCATCTTTTTTGGCGCCGTCGATGAAGACGCCGAGTGCCTCACGGCTGAACACGACCTCGTCGGCATCGAGCACGTCGTAGGTGTTCAGCTGATCGGGTGCGATGGGCAGAACATGCTGCAGGTTCTGCACGCTCTTCCATGCGGCGACGTCTTCACGTCCGACGACCAACAGGAACTTGCGGCGATCCGACAGTTCCGCGAGGAACTGACGAGCCGTCTTGGTCGACGGATCCTGTCCGGCGACCAATTCGGTGATCACGTGGATGCGCTCGTTGCGGGCCCGGTCCGAGAGGGCTCCGCGCAGGGCGGCGGCCTTCATCTTCTTGGGGGTGCGCTGGCTGTAGTCACGCGGCTGTGGTCCGTGAACGGTTCCACCACCGACGAACTGCGGCGCCCGGGTCGAACCCTGACGAGCCCGGCCGGTTCCCTTCTGGCGGTACGGCTTTGCGCCACCACCGCGAACCTCGGCACGAGTCTTGGTGGAGTGCGTGCCCTGACGGGCGGCACCCTGCTGCGCGACGACGACCTGGTGCATCAGCGAGATGTTCGCCGGAGCATCGAAGATTTCGGCCGGCAACTCGACGGTGCCGTCGGTCTTGCCACCGAAGGCCTTCACGTCGACCGTGCGGGTCTGCTGCTTTTCAGTGTTGACACTCATCGGCTACGCACCGCCCTTCATTGCGTCACGAACGATGACAACAGCGCCCTTGCGACCGGGGATTGCTCCCTTGATCAGCAGCAGGCCTGATTCGGCATCCACCTTGTGAACCTTGAGGTTCTGAGTGGTGACCTTGTCGTTGCCCATCCGTCCGGCCATCCGCATGCCCTTGAACACGCGACCGGGGGTGGCGCAGCCACCGATGGAACCGGGAGCGCGGTGCACGCGGTGCACGCCGTGGCTGGCGCCCAGGCCCTTGAAGCCGTGGCGCTTCATGACACCGGCGAAGCCCTTGCCCTTGGAGGTGCCGGTCACGTCGACCAGTGCTCCGTCGGCGAAGATCTCGGCGGTCAGTTCCTGTCCGACGGTGTAGTCGGACACGTCGTGGACGCGGATCTCGGTCAGGTGCCTGCGCGGGGTGACCCCGGCCTTGGCGAACTGGCCGGCGACAGGCTTGGTGACCTTGCGCGGGTCGATGGCACCATAGGCGAGCTGCACGGCGGTGTAACCGTCGGTCTCTTCGGTGCGGATCTGGGTGACCACGTTGGGTCCGGCCTTGACGACGGTCACCGGGATCACCCGGTTGTCTTCGTCGAAGACCTGGGTCATCCCGAGCTTCGTGCCCAGGATTCCCTTCACATTTCTTTGAGTCATCTGATGATTCCCGCCACTCACTGGATGTTGACGTCGACGCTCGCCGGCAGATCGATGCGCATCAAGGCGTCAACGGTCTTCGGCGTCGGGTCGAGGATGTCGATCAGTCGCTTGTGTGTACGCATCTCGAAATGCTCGCGCGAGTCCTTGTACTTGTGCGGCGAGCGGATGACGCAATACACGTTCTTTTCGGTGGGCAACGGCACAGGGCCGACCACACGTGCACCCGTACGGGTCACGGTCTCCACGATCTTGCGCGCCGACGCGTCGATCGCCTCATGGTCGTAGGCCTTGAGCCGGATGCGGATCTTTTGTCCCGCCACGCTGTGTCCTCTTCCGTCAATTTCGGCTGCACAGATGAACACCTCGAACGACGCAACTGTGTAGTCGCATCCCCGTGACCAGAACCTTGCGGTGGTGATCGACGCTGTTCATCTGTCGTTGTTCAGTGCCTGCTTCCGCAGGCCCGTCCGGTCCACGCAGTCGGGCGTGTCGCAATCGCTACACATACCTCTGCGCATGCGCAGAAACCCGTGGTGCCGGTGTGCGTCCAGGTGGACGCGGGTCGTACTTGCTTGTTGTGCACCACAACGGAAGCTCGAACCAGTTCGTGACCGCTTAGTTCGTCCGGTGATGCTCTCTGATCGACGGGGGCCTGCCACCTGGTCTGGACGTTCGCACGCTCAGACGACAGACATACAGGGCCGCGCTGCCGATCAAGGCAACCCGACAAGTATGCAATAGATCCGGCCCAGGTCCAAATTGCCCCGGCCCAGGTCACGACCCTGCCGTCCCGACCGCGCATTCTCCGCACAAAACCTTCGCAGACTCTTCACAACATCTGCGCAGGGTGCGGACATCGGAGCACTACCGTCGCAGTCATGACCCCACACCCGCAGAGGCCATCGGTGCTGGTCGTCGACGACGAGCCACTGATCCGTCAGTCGATCGCGGACCGCCTTGGCGCGGAGGGCTTCGCGGTGACCACCGCCGACACGGGGCCTGCTGCGATCGACGCTCATCGCAGCACCAATCCGGACGCGGTGATCCTCGATCTGATGCTTCCGGGGATGGACGGCCTCGAGGTCTGCCGGCGCATCCAGGCGCATTCGGCGACCCCCGTACTGATGCTCACCGCCCGATCGGGCGAGACCGACCTCGTCATCGGACTGGGAGTGGGCGCCGACGACTACCTGGCCAAGCCGTTCTCGATGCGCGAGCTCGTGGCGCGCACCCGCGCCCTGCTCCGACGTGCCGAACGCTACGGCCCGTTTACCGACTCTGCCACCGAGCCCGCAGCGGCGGATCCGGCCGACGAGGTGAGGGACGGTCTGCGCATCGACGAGGCCGCCCGGCAGGTGACGGTCGAAGGGCAAGAGGTACATCTCACCCGCACCGAGTTCGACCTCCTGGCGTTCCTGGTCCGCCACCCCGGCGCCGTGCTCAGTCGTGAACAGTTGCTCGACGCGGTCTGGCACTGGCCCGCTGCCGGAGAGACCCGCACGGTCGACAGCCACATCCGTTCCCTCCGCAAGAAGGTGGGTTCGTCTCGGATCCGGACCGTGCACGGCATCGGCTACGCGCTCGAGGTCCGCGCGGTGTCGGGAACCGAGGGACCGCCGTGATGCTGCCCCGGCCGCTGGATCCGCTGCACTCGTTCAAGTTCAAGACCGCGGTCGTGGTCGGTTGCGCACTGTTCACCTCGAGTGTGTCCTTCTGGATCACCGCGCAGTGGCAGTTCCGGTACGCCTTGCTGATGGCACTGCTCGTCGCGATAGTCGTCACGTTTGTGCTCGCCCACGGGATGACGTCTCCGCTGCGCGAGATGACGGGGGCTGTGCGCCGAATGTCCCGCGGCGACTACACCGCCCGCGTCCGAGCGACGTCCCGCGACGAGATCGGCACGCTGGCAACAGCTTTCAATCAGATGGCCGATGACCTCGCCGGCGAGGACCGCTATCGCCGCGAGGTCATCGGAAATGTCGCCCACGAGTTGCGGACGCCGGTCGCCGCACTGCACGCAGTGCTGGAGAACATGGTCGACGGCGTGCGAACGCCGGACCAGGAGACCCTCGAACTTGCGCTCTCGCAGACGGACCGGCTGGGGCGGCTGATCACCGAGTTGCTGGACCTGTCCCGGATCGAAGGCGGGGTCGCCCAGCTCGACCACCAGCGCATCGATCTCGCATGCTTCGCCGAGACCGCCGTCGCCGAATGCCGGCTCCGCTCACCGGGCGACATCTCGTTTGCGATCGACGTCGCCGCGGCGCTCCACGTCCACGCCGACGAGGGCCGTCTGCACCAGGTACTCGCCAATCTCCTCGACAACGCGGCCCGCCACTCCCCGCCCGGTGGCGTCGTGGAGGTAAGTGCCTGGCCGGAGGGCGAGGTGGTTGTCATCGACGTGGCCGACCAGGGCCCGGGTATCGCGCCCGCCGAGCGACTGCGCATCTTCGAGCGGTTCAGTCGGGGCGGATCACGCGACGGCGGAACAGGTCTGGGTCTGGCCATCGCCCAGTGGGTGATCACACTGCACGCCGGCGACATCGGTGTGGTCGACGACCCTGAGGGATGCCGGATCCGGATCCGTCTACCGCTCGTGCCTGCCGACTGACGACTGCTCGACGCGCACACCATCGCCGCAGATCGCGGCACCATTTCGATCCATCGTCTCCGAGAGGTGCTACACCCATGCCCAAAACCGACAGTTCGGATGCTCCGCAGGCTTACCAATCGGTGGTGCTGACCAAGGAACCGGCCAAGGCCCGCCGGGTCACCCTATCCACGTCATTGCCTGGGGCCGCGCCGGCTAAAGTCGTTGCGGCAGTTGCCGTTACCACAGCACTGGCGATGGCGTTGGTGCCGACCGACGCAATCGGGATCGGCATCGCACTGACCGGCCTCGCGGTGCTGGCAGCCGTCTTCGCCGCGTCGCCCGAGCGGCCCACCGTGCCCGAGCTGATCACCGCTGCCGGCATCGTCGCATTGCTGCTCGTCTCGGGATGGCGCAGCGCGGAATGGCTGGCCGCAGTGTGCATTGCCATCGCGATCCTGGCCACGGGGACGCTGGTTGTCGGTGCCCGGACCATTCGCGAGATGACCGCGGCCGTCGTCGCGCCGGTCGTCGCCCTCGCCCCGGCCGCCGCATGGATGGGACGCGGGATCGCCGATGGCGCAAGGGACCGTCCGGTGAAGAACCTGGGGGCAATACTCCAGGTGGCAGTGGTGACAGTGGTGCTCCTGGTGGTGTTCGGCGCCCTGTTCGCCGGCGCCGACGCGACGTTCGAGTCGTTGCTGAGCACTGTGTTGCCGGACGTCGGCGACACCGAGGTAGGCCCCCGTGTTGTCCTCGGTCTTGTCATCGGAGGAGCCACCGCGATCGGGATCTACCTGCGCTACGCCCGACCACGTCTGGCGGACCGGTCGCCGCGCACGTCGGCCGAACCGTGGATGTGGGCAGTTCCCACCGGCACCGTGCTCATCTTGTACATCGTCTTCCTGATCACCCAGGCACGGGCGATGTTCGGCGGTGACGACTACGTGCAGGAGACGGCGGGACTGACCTACGCGGACTACGCGCGCACCGGGTTCTGGCAACTCTTCGCCGTCACGGCACTGACCATCCTGGTGGTGACGATCGCCTGGCAACGCGCTGACCGCAGCACGTCCGCCGGACGGGTACTGACGCGGACGATCCTCGGCGGACTCTGCATCGCGGCGCTTGCCGTCGTGGCCTCGGCGTTGCACCGGATGGACCTCTACATGGACACCTTCGGCGCCACCCGGTTGCGCGTCGGCGTGATGGCGACAGAGCTGTGGCTCGGAGCCGTCCTCGTCGCCCTGATCATTGCCGGCGCCGGCCTCGGCACCCGCCAATTGCCAAGAGCGCTGATACTTCTCACCATGGTCGCCGCATTGTCGTTCGCGGCGTACAACCCGGATGAACGGATTGCCCAGGCCAACGTCGACCGCTTCGAGCAAACCGGCAAGGTCGACCTGACCTATCTCGCGAACCTGTCCCCCGACGCCACCGAAGCACTGCTGGGGCTGCCCGACGACCTCCGCGAGTGCGTGCTGCGTGCCATCGGGCGCGATCTTGCCGCCGATCACGGACCCACGGCGTTCAATCTGGGACGCCACCAGGCGCGCGAGGCAGTCGAAGGCCGCAAGCCAGATGCTGCCGCCGCCCCGATCAGCTGCGCGCCGCGCTAACTTACTCGTCGGTAAGATGCCGTCATGACATCTCCCGTCCAGTCCCCGCGCAGCAGCCCCACTTACCGTTTCCGTCAGAAGCTCCCCGCAGGCCGGCTGGGCTCGGTGCTGTTCTCGATCGGGATGTGTGTGCGGGTTCCGTATTTCGCGACCATCGTCCCGTTCGTGAAGACGATGGAACCCGGCAGATGCGAGGTCGCCACGCCGAAGTGGTTCGGCGTCCACAACCACCTCGGCACGTTCCACGCCATTGCGGCATGCAATCTCGCCGAGGTCGCGATGGGAATGCTGATGGAGGCCACCGTGCCCAGCTCGCATCGCTGGATCCCGAAGGGGATGGAGAGTCACTACCTGGCCAAGGCCACCACCGGCTTGCGCGCGGTGGCGACGCTGCCCGAGCCGGTCGACTTCTCGACGGTGACCGAAGGCCGCGAGGTGCCGGTGGACATCGCGATCACCGATCGCGCCGGCGTCGAAGTGGTCCACTGCACCATCACCACCTGGGTGACACCGTCGTGAACCAAGGGTGACTTGTTCCGGACCTTCGTCGCCGTGCCGACTGCGGACATTGGTCTTAGGCTTCTCAAATGAACGGTCAGCCGAGGAATATCGGGGTGGAAGAGGAGTTCCATCTCGTCGACCTCCGCACCCGCCGGTTGACTCCCCGGGCACCTGAACTGCTCAAGGCTCTTCCGGATACCGGTGGCTACGTGGAGGAATTGCAGCGCTGTGTCATCGAGGTGAACAGTGCTGTGTTCAGCCGACTCTCGTCGTTGCGTGATGATCTGCGTGAGCATCGTGCGGTCTTGGCGGACACGGCCCGCGAACTCGAGATCGGGGTGGTGGCCGCCGGCGCCATGCCTCTGGCGGTCCCCACCGAACTACAGGTCACCGAGACCCCGCGCTACCGCCAGATGCTGGCCGACTACCAACTCCTCGCCCGGGAACAGCTCATCTGCGGAACCCAGGTCCACGTCGATGTCGCTGATCGCGACCAGGCGGTCCAGGTTGCGTGGCGACTGTCGCCACACGTGCCGACCTTGCTGGCGCTGTCCGCGAGTTCACCGTTCTGGGCCGACGGGACCGACACCGGCTATGCCAGCTCACGCACACTCGTCTGGCAACGGTGGCCCACCACCGGCCCGTTTCCCCGTCTCGATTCCGCCGCTCACTACGACGCAGAGATCCAACGCCTGATCGACACCGGGGTCATCACCGACCCGGGAATGGTCTATTACGACGTGCGGCCCTCGGCGAGGCAGCCGACACTGGAACTCCGGGTCTGCGACAGCTGTCCCTCCGTTGACACCGTCGCGCTCGTCGCCGGCCTGTTCCGGGCATTGGTGCAGCGCGAGATCACGGCCATGGCCCACGGCGAACCCGGCGTCGAGGTGTCGCCCACGATCTACCGGGCGGCGTTGTGGCAGGCTGCGCGGTCGGGCTTGGAGGCGGACCTCGTCGACATGGTCGCCGCCAAACCGCGTCCGGCCGAGGACATGGTGCGCGAACTGGCGTCGATGCTGCGGCCGGAATTGGAGTCGTGCGGCGACTGGGAGACCGTCAGCGAGCTCATCGACCAGGCGATCGGTGTCGGCAGTTCGTCGGCCAGGCAACGACGTGCGCTGCGGCGGCGTGGACATCTGTCGGACGTGGTGGACAGTCTGCTCACCGAGACCGCCGGCGCTGCCCCACCCCCGCCGACCGTCGCCGACCCCGCCAACCCGATGCTCCACAGCTACAACACCCGCCAAGACAACCCACAACCCGACAATCAACAACCCGACCTCTACGACGAGGTGTTCGACGCCGACGGCCGGGTACGGGGCGCCTACCGCGGGGTCGTCGACACGCTGACCAACCTGGGCCCGGTCACCCTGCGCAACCGGCAACATCACATGGAGAGCGAGCAGAGCGCGGGCGGGATGACCTTCCGGGTCAGCGGCCAGGACCGGGCACAGATCTTCTCACTCGACGCGGTGCCGCGGATCATCGAGGCCGACACCTGGGAGCGGGTGTCGAAGGGGCTGCGCCAGCGCGCCCTCGCCCTCAACGCGTTCCTCCTGGACGTCTACGGCGACCAGGAGATCATCTCCGAGGGCGTCATCCCGCCTGAGATCCTGGACCGGGCCCCTGGGTACCGAAGCGCAGGCAATGCTCCACGGTGGCAACGGGTTCGGACCCACATCTGTGGGACCGATCTGGTGTCGACCGGACCGGGCGAGTTCTGTGTCCTGGAGGACAACCTGCGGGTGCCCTCGGGCGTCGCCTACGCGATCTCCAACCGCGCTCTGATGACGCGGTTCCTCGGCGAGATCAGGTGTCACGACGAGATCCTGCCGGTCGACACCATGCCGCAGATGATCGCCGAGACGCTGGGCGCCGCGCGTCCACCACGCGGCGATCCGAACGGCGCGATCGTGGTCCTGAGCGCCGGGTGGGAGGACTCCGCGTGGTTCGAGCACACGATGATCGCCGAACGCGCCGGGTTGGCCGTGGTGGACACCGGCGACCTACGTGGTGACGGTAACCGGATCGTGGCGCGGATCCACGGCAAGGACGTGCCGCTCAGCGTCATCTACGCCCGCATGGACGAGGACATGCTGCTCTCGTCGACAGGATCCGATGGTGCACCCCTGCGGCACCCGTTCCTCCGGGCGCTCGGAGCCGGAACGCTCGCGATCGCCAACGCGCTCGGCAACGGGATCGCCGACGACAAGGCCGTGTACGCATTCGTCCCGGCGATGATTCGGTACTACCTGGGTGAGGAGCCGGCCATCGACCAGATCCCCACCTGGCTGTGTGCCGAGCGCGATCAGCGCGACCACGTGCTCTCCCGCCTGGACGAGATGGTCGTGAAACCGATCGACGGCCTCGGCGGCTCAGGGGTGATGATCGGACCCGAGGCCACCGAACAGGAGCTGGCCGAGCGGCGCAAAGACCTGATCGGGCACCCGGAAAGGTTTGTCGCACAAGACGTTGTCCGGTTGTCCACCCATCCGACGTTCGACGGTCAAGGGCTCTACCCGCACCACGTGGACCTACGTGCGTTCGTTCATCTACGGACGGACGGGGACGGCAACGTCTCGGCTCACATGGCGCCGGCGGCCCTCACCAGGGTCGCCCCCTCGGGCAGCATGATCGTCAACTCTTCCCGTGGCGGAGGCGGCAAGGACACGTGGATTCTCAGCGGCTCGTCGCGGGACCATGCCTGCCCGCAGACCCCAACCGAAAGGCGGTAGCGAATGTGCGGCATCAGCGGGGAGATCACCTGGGGCGGCGAGCGGCCCGATCTCGCGGCCGTCGCAGCCATGACCGAGACGATGACCGCCCGCGGACCCGACGGCGAGGGTGCCTACCTCCACCGCAACGTGGCCCTCGGACACCGGCGACTGGAGATCATCGACCTGTCCGGCCGAGGTGCACAACCCATGGTCGACACCGCGCTGGGTCTGTCGCTGGTGTTCAACGGCTGCATCTACAACTATCGCGAGCTGCGCGATGAACTCGCGGGCCACGGCTACTCCTTCTTCTCGACCGCCGACAGTGAGGTGATCCTCAAGGCGTTCCACCGCTGGGGCGCCGACTGCGTCCAGCATTTCAAGGGCATGTTCGCGTTCGCGATCGTCAACACCGACACCGGCGAGCTGACGCTGGCCCGCGACCGCCTCGGCATCAAACCCCTGTACATCAGCGAGACGGCGACGCGGCTGCGCTTCGCATCGTCCATCCCGGCGCTGCTGCGCGCCGGTGGCGTCGACACCTCGATCGATCGCGTCGCGTTGCACCACTACTTCACGTTCCATTCGGTGGTGCCTGCGCCACACACCATGTATGCCGGTGTCCGCAAGTTACCGCCCGCCACGGTCCGCACCATCAGGGCCGACGGCACGTCCACCGAGAAGCGTTACTGGGAGCCGGTTTTCGAGCCGCACCCCGATCGCCTGGACTGGGGCGAGGCGCAGTGGGGCGAAGCCTTGATCGACTCCCTGCGGGTGGCGGTACGCCGGCGGATGGTCGCCGACGTACCGGTCGGCGTGCTGCTCTCGGGCGGTATCGACTCCTCCCTGGTCGTCGCGCTGCTCGCCGAGCAGGGACAGCGCGACCTCGCGACGTTCAGCATCGGATTCGACTCGGCCGGAGGCGAATCCGGCGACGAATACGAGTACTCCGACCTCATCGCGAGCACGTTCAAAACCGACCACCACAAGATCCACATCGGCACCGACCGTCTGCTCCCCGCCATTCCGGGCACCGTCGCGGCGATGAGCGAGCCGATGGTCAGCCACGACTGCGTGGCGTTTTACCTGTTGTCCCAGGAGGTCAGCAAGTCGATCAAGGTGGTGCAGTCGGGACAGGGCGCCGACGAGATCCTCGGCGGCTACGACTGGTATCCGCCCCTGGAGAACACTCCGCGCGAAGATGTCACGAAGGCATACGCCTCGGTGTTCTTCGACCGTTCGCACCACGAGCTGAACGCGTTGTTGCGCAGCGACTATCGCCTGGACCACGACCCCAGTTGGCAGTTCGCCTCCGAGCACCAGAACGCGCCGGGTGCCGCCACCGCCGTCGACGCGGCCCTGCGACTCGACACCACCGTGATGCTGGTGGACGACCCCGTCAAACGCGTCGACTCGATGACCATGGCGTGGGGGCTGGAAGGTCGCGTCCCCTTCCTCGATCACGAGTTCGTCGAGCTCGCGGCCACGTGCCCGCCGGGGCTCAAACTGGCGCACGGCGGCAAAGGGGTGCTCAAGGAGGCCGGCCGCGCCCTGTTGCCTGCTGAGGTCATCGACCGCACGAAGGGTTATTTCCCCGTCCCCGGCATCCGCCACCTGGACGGTGGAGTCCTCGACCTGGTCAACGACACCTTGCGCGCCGAGTCGGCGCGTCGCCGCGCGTTGTACGAAGACGATGCCATCGCCGCACTGCTGGCCGCCCCGAACCGGACTCGCACCACCCTGGGCTCGAACGCGCTGTGGCAGGTCGCCATGCTGGAGATGTGGCTACAAAGCATGGAGTCGATGACAGGCGCGCCGGGGTCGAGGTGACACCGGCGGTCACAGGCAACTCTGCGCAGCGCACGTCGGCCGCGACGACCTCGGACAACACCCGTCAGCGCCACAGCTACGGTGCGTCGGTGTCGCCGGGAGGAAAGGCGCTCGCGTACATCCTGGACGACGGCACCGGGTACCCGCGGGCAGTGCAGCGATCCCTCAGCAGGGCGGGGGCCGGACCGCTGCGGATGGTCGATCTGCCGTGCACCGGGCCGGTACGCAAACTGATCCACTCTGCGGACGGGCACTGGCTGGCGTGCGAGGTAGCGCCCGGTGGCGGCGAACACCATCAGGTGTGGGTGGTGACCACCGATCCCCACGACACCGCCGCCCACCGGGTGGCGGCCGCCGACGACTACGCGACGGTCGAGCTGATCGGATGGGACGTGAACCGGGTGCAGCTCACCGCGACCGAGGCCGACGGAACCGCCCACGCTCTCATCGCCGACCCCCTGTCGCAGTACGTCATCGACCTCGATGCCCGGGTGGGTGGGCACCTGGTCGATTCGTGGAAGGACGCCGCCCTGCTGCGGGTGGGACCACGTGGATATCGCGACATGTTGCTGCTGCGCAGAGACAATCGGCGTTCAACGCAGTCCGATCCGCACGCCACGACCATCACCCCGCTGCTCCCCAACGACACCGGGGCGACGACCGACCAGGGTGTGATCCTCGACCAGGGCTACCAGCACTCGTCCCTGCTCTTTCCCGGCCTCGGCCTGCCGAAGCTTCACAAGGACCTCGACAGCGTGCAGGCGCTGGTGCGCAGCGACTTCGACGCGAAGTTCCCCCGACTGCTCGGTATCGAGTCCGCGCGGGAGGGTATCCGGTTCGCGGTCATCGCCGAGCGGCCGGACTGCGGTTTGGACGAGTTCGCACTCAGCTACGACCAGAGCACCCTGGCCATCCTGTGGAACAACAAGGGGCGCAGCGAGTTGCAGGTGATGACACTGCCCGACCGCACGCTGCACCCACCGATCGAGTTGCCCGGTGCGGTTGTCAGTGAATTGTCGATCAGTACAACGGGTTCCCTGATCGCGATGACCGTGCAGGGTCCCGACCTCCCTCCCGAGGTGGGTCTGGTGAACTGGCGTGAGGCCCACTGGACTCCCCTTGACCATCCCGATGCCATCGCTGACAGCACCACGGATCGTCGCGGGGCAAACGGGCCCGACCACGTCGAGTTCTTCGCCCGCGACGGGATGCCGTTGTCGGGCTGGCTCTATCACCCGGACGAATCGGCGTCCCGGGCCGCCCGTGCGCGGCGGTCGGGCCACGGTGGGGGCTCCGGCGCCCAACCGGCACTCATCTACTTCCACGGCGGACCCGAAGCCCAGGCCCGGCCCGACTACAGCTTCCTGTTCCCCGCCCTGCTCGAGGCGGGCATCACCGTCCTCGCGGCGAACGTGCGTGGCTCCGGAGGTTCCGGCCGGCTGTTCGCCCACGCCGACGACCGGTACGGCAGATATGCCGGGATCAACGATGCCGCCGACTGCGCCGCTTTCCTCGTCCGCGAGGGATACGCCGATCCCGACCGGATCGCCTGTGCGGGAAGGTCGTACGGCGGATATCTGACATTGGCATGTCTGACCTTCCACGCCGAGACATTCGCGGCCGGCGTGGCGATCTGTGGGATGAGCGACCTGGAGTCGTTCTACGAGAACACCGAACCGTGGATCGCGGCGGCCGCCTACACGAAGTACGGACACCCCGACGCCGACCGGGAGCTGCTGCGTGACCTCTCACCCATCCATCGCATCTCCGAGCTACGTGCGCCGCTGCTGGTGATCCATGGCCGACACGACACCAACGTCCCGGTCAGCGAATCCGAGCAGGTCGTCGAGTCCGCTCGCGCACGCGGGCAGAAGGCCGATCTGATCCTCTTCCCCGACGAGGGGCACGAGATCGTGAAACGGGACAATCAGCGTGTGCTCACCGAGGCCCTGCGAGACTGGGTACTCGACGCGTTCGCCACATCCGACTCACCCGGCACCGGTGGCCGGTAGCCACCCATCACAGAGGAAACCGTGTCCACACACCAGTCGCAGCCACCGTTGGTCTCGTACCTGAGCGGTGAGCGCTCGGGGTCGGCGCAGGCGAGTGTGCTGGGCGATCTGCGGCGGGTGATCCTCGACGGCAGCGCGGCGCCGGGTACCGCCATCCCGGTTGGTGAGGTGGCAGATCTCTTCGGTATCAGCGCGATCCCGGTGCGTGAGGCGCTCAAAACCTTGATTGGCGAAGGCCTGGTGGGCCACCAGACCGGCGGGGGTTACTTCGTTGCGCAGCTCACCCTCACCGAGTTGAAAGAGATCTACTTCGTCCGGGGTGTCCTCGAGCAGGCCGCCTTGAGCCGAGCATGCGAGCTGGCCACCGACGACGACCTGGACCGCGCACGCAGGCAGCACGAGGCACTCCAGGAAGCGACCATCGCCGGCGACAGGCGCGCGTATCACGTGCATTCGCGTCTGTTCCATCGCGCACTCGCGGCGCCGTGCGGCATGCTCCGCCTGCTCAACATGTTCGACTCCACGTGGGACATCACCGAACCGTTCCAGGTGATGCAGCGGGCGACCGGGCCCACCCAGCTGCAACTGCACAGCGACCACGAGAAGATGATCGACGCCATGGCCAGGCGTGACGCCGGCGACTTGATCTCGATCGCACAGGCCCACCATCGCCGGCTCGAATCGGTGATCATCGAGACCGCCGCCGAGCTGAACGTGGCTCGTGAGGATCAGCCACCGGTTCGCTGATTCGCCCGCAATTCGCGCTCTACCAGAGCGTTCCTGGTCGGTGCTCGCAGAATATATCGCATTCCCTGGCGTTGTCCCGGCCGATTTGTCACGTAAGTAATCAGGGTGCAACACAACGAACTTAGGTTTTTCTCAGCCGCAAAGGAACTCCGAAACGGTTCGAAACGACTCGAGGATGCCGCCCATGACAAACGTCAAGACTCCAGGTTCTGAACCCGAGATACCGACCAATCACAACAATGCAGCGGGCGAGAGCGTCATCAAGCTCGGTTACGACCAGCGCCTCACCAATGAGGATCTCGCGCCACTGCGCCACCAGACGTGGACCTGGTACAACATCTTCGCGTTCTGGATGTCCGATGTGCACAGCGTCGGCGGATATGTCTTCGCGGGCAGCCTCTTTGCGCTGGGCATCGCCGCGTGGCAGGTCTTGGTCGCCTTGGTGATCGGCATCGTGATCGTCAACCTGCTCTGCAATCTCGTCGCCAAACCGTCCCAGCAGGCGGGTGTGCCCTATCCGGTGACGACCCGCGTCGCCTTCGGTGTTCGCGGTGCCAACATCCCGGCCATCATCCGCGGTCTGATCGCAGTGGCCTGGTACGGGATCCAGACCTATCTCGCCTCGGTGGCGTTCGGTCTCCTCGCTCTCAAGTTCTGGCCGTCACTCGAGAAGTACAGCGAGAGTGGCGACATGGCCTTCCTCGGTCTGTCACCGCTCGGCTGGGCCGGCTTCACGCTCATGTGGGTCCTGCAGGCGATCGTCTTCTGGAACGGCATGGAGACCATCCGCAAGTTCATCGACTTCTGTGGACCCGCGGTCTACGTGGTCATGGTCATCCTCGCCGGCTACCTCATCTGGAAGGCCGGTTGGGACAACGTGAGTTTCGATCTGTCGGTCGGCCCCAGCAAAACCGGGTGGGCATCGATCACGGCTCTGATCAGTGCCATCGCCCTTGTGGTGTCGTACTTCTCGGGCCCGATGCTCAACTTCGGCGACTTCTCCCGCTACGGCAAGTCCTACAGCGAGGTCAAGAAGGGCAACTTCTGGGGGCTGCCGGTCAACTTCTTGTTCTTCTCGATCCTGGTGGTGTGCACGGTGTCCGCGGGCGCCACGGTGATCGGTACGGACGAGGCGGGCAACATCATCACCGATCCGGTGCACATCGTCGACAAGATCGACAACACCACTGCTGCCGTCCTGGGTGTTCTGACATTCGCCATCGCGACCATCGGGATCAACATCGTCGCCAACTTCGTCTCCCCCGCATTCGACTTCTCGAATGTGGCACCGACCAAGATCACCTGGCGCGCAGGCGGAATGATCGCCGCAGTCGGTTCCATCCTCATCACCCCGTGGAACCTGTACAATAATCCCGATGCCATCCACTACACACTCGACACCCTGGGTGCGGTCATCGGGCCACTGTTCGGGATCCTGATCGCCGACTTCTACCTCATCAAGAAGCAGAAAATCGAGGTCGACGATCTGTTCACGATGAACGAGAACTCGATGTACTACTTCCGCGGAGGCGTGAACCCGGTTGCGGTGGTGGCGACCATCGTCGCGGCGCTGGTCCCCATCGGCGTGGTCATCTGGGGCACCAGCTACCAGGCCAGCTTCACCTGGTTCATCGGTGCGGCAATCGGATTCGTCATCTACATGCTGGGTATGAAGTTGCTTCCCACCGAGCTGATCTATGGCACGCGGACCCGGGCTGCCGAGCCGTCCGAGGCACCGGCCATCTGACCGGATCAACCCGATCCACAACTTCGATCGCGGGTGGCCGGCTGCGTCAGCAGCCGGTCACCTGGGCGGTTTTCATGCCGGGACAGGAATACTGGTTGTCGTGCGTATCAGCGTCATAAATCCCAATACCACCGTGTCGATGACTGAGCAGATCGCGGCCGCGGCGCGGTCGGTGGCGGCGCCGGGAACCGAGATCGTCGCCGTCACCTCCTCGACGGGGCCCGTCTCGATCGAGTCGCACTACGACGAGGCCTTGTCCGTTCCCGGCGTGATCGAAGCAATTGTCCGCACTGAGCGCAGCGAGCATCCCGCCGACGCCTACGTGCTGGCCTGCTTCGGCGATCCCGGGCTCGATGCAGCCCGCGAAGTGGCCTCGGTTCCTGTGGTCGGTATCGCCGAAGCCGCGATGCACGCCGCGTCCTTGCTCGGTCGCACCTTCTCGGTGGTCACCACGCTGGGCAGAACGATGGGTCGCGCCGAAGAGCTCGCCGAACGGTATGGACTGGCGGGCCGCTGCCGCGGCATCCACGCGTGCGAGATCCCGGTGCTCGAACTGGAGACCAATCCAGACACCGCAGGCATCCTGGTGGACGCGTGCCGTTCGGCCGCCGAGACGGACGGCAGCGACGCGATCGTCCTGGGTTGTGCCGGTATGGCCGATCTTGCACAGGTCATCGGCGCCAAGATCGGCATTCCTGTGGTCGACGGAGTCGCCGCGGGCACCTTACTGGTCCAGTCGTTGGTCACCATGGGTCTGCGACCCCGGAACACAGGCGAACTCGCACCGCCGATCCCGAAGGTCTACAACGGCCTGCTCGAGCCTTTCGGGCGAGGTGCGATCAGTTGACCGACTGCGTGAGGTCCGAGTCGACGATGTGCGAGAGCAATGCGGTGACCACACCCGCCATCTCATAGGGATCGTCGATCACGCCGAGGTCGGGAAGTGTGTGCATCACGGCCGCGTACACCGCTGCGTTGTCGTCGAGACCGAGCTCAGCGGTCAGTATGCGATATTCATCGATGACCATCCGGAGGCGTCCGTAGGTGACACGGCTTCCACCGTATTGCGCGGCCACCCGATCCGGCACACACGCCGCGGTCTTCGTGATGACGGAGAGTGCGGGAACACCCGCTTCCGCCGGACGTTCGGACGCCGAAATCGTATCGCTCACGAGGATCTCCGCTTTCGCTCTTCTCTCGCCGGTGGCGAGGTGGATTAAGGGTGCCACACGTACAAAAATGTCGGATGGGCTGTTGATTGCGCAGGCACCCTGTCTATTTATGACGTTGATCACTGCAGGTGACAGAGTTGCGGGCGAAATTCACGACTATCGAAATAAGTGAGCGTCACGGTCAATTTCGCGCTTTGCGTTTTATTTGCATTCGCGAATGAACAGACGCCGTCACCGGTTTGACATGTAATACTCCTGATTCATGACCTCCCCCACCTTGTCGCTGGTCATTCCTGCGTACAACGAAGCCGATTCGATCGGTTGGCTACTCGAGTCCCTGATGACCGAGTTGGACCAACTCCACGAGATCATCGTCGTCGACAACAACTCCACAGATGAGACGCCGCAGATCGTCGCCGGGTTCACCGACCGCATCGCCCACTTGCGTGTCATCACCGAGAAGCGTCCAGGTGTCATCGCCGCGCGCAACGCAGGTTTCGACAGCGCGACCGGAGACATCATCGGAAGGATCGACGCCGACGCCAGAGCGAAACCCGGTTGGGCCCGCGCGGTCCGCGAGTTCTTCGCAACCGCCGACGAGACAATCGGTGCGGGCACCGGCTTCTTCGACCAATACGACATGCCTTTGCAATGGGTGCACAGGAAGTTGCTGACGGTCGCGCTGAAATCGGCCGACAAGAAGGGCGGCGACCTTCCGTCGCTGTTCGGCGCGAACATGGCGATCCGCCGGACAACCTGGGAGCAGATCCGTCCGATCCTGCTCGACCAGAACGGCATCTTCGACGACCTCGACATCACGTTGTGCGTGACCGAGGTCGGCCGGCGAAGCGTGTTCATCCCAGGCATGGACATCAGCGCCTCTGGACGCCGCATGCTCTCGAGCGTGGCTGTGTACCGCAAGTTCACCGACTACATGCCCGCCACCTATGAGGCGCGCGGCATGCACGAGCAAGCTCGCAGGTCTGTGGCCAACGTCCGGACGATGCGGGTACTGCATCGCATCTTCTGGCTGCCGTCACGTGCGTGGGACCCGGTCAACGGCCGGTACTCGCTGAAACAGCTTTTCTCCAAACACAAGACGCGGGTGCTTCCGTACGCGTCGTCCTGACCACGCCCCGGCGATTGGTGACACCCCGGCATCATCCCGTAAACTCTCAACGAAAGGTTTACAGTTTGTGATCGGATGAGGGGCAAGGTTTGCTGCGAACGCTGGATCGACGATGGCTCACGGGACGAATCGTCCTGGTATGCACGGCGGTGATGTGCCTCGGGTTGACCGCACTCGCGGCGCCTGCGACGGCGGCACCTGCACCGACAACATCCGACGAATCACCCGAGGGTGCCAACGACTGGTCCTGCGTCCCCAGCCCGGCACATCCCCGCCCGGTTGTCCTGGTCCACGGGACGTGGGCCGATATGGCCACGACGTGGAAGACGCTTTCTCCGGCGCTCAAGGCCGAGGGGTATTGCGTCTTCGCTCTCAACTACGGAACGAGGGCGCCCGGCACGCTCCAGAACCTCCTCGATCTCGTCGGCGGCGACACCATCGAGCGGTCGGCCCGCAGTCTCGGCGATTTCGTGTCCCGCGTACGCACCGCGACCGGGGCACCGCAGGTCGATGTGGTCGGGCACTCCCAAGGAGCGCTTGTCGCGCGGTCGTACCTGAAATCGGGCGGTGGCTCGGATGCCGTTCGTCCTGAGCGCAACATCGTCCGCACCCTGGTCAGCCTTGCCGGCACCAATCAAGGGACAAGCTTCAACATCAACCAGCAGCTCGGCGCGATCGCCGAGATGCTCGGAATCCCGGTGGTCACGCTCGCCGCCGCAACGGTGGGGCCCTCGTACATCGAGCAGATGGCGGGATCGCCGTTCCTTCGCGAACTGGCCGCCGGCGGGGACACCCGGCCCGGGGTCGACTACGTGGCGGTCGGTACCAAGCAGGACACGATGGTGACGCCACCGGAACACTCGTTCCTCAAGCCGGTTCCTGGCGCGACCGTGAAGAACGTGTGGGTGCAGGACGGTTGCGAGAGCGCTGAGGCCAACCACATGGAGGTCACCAGCAGCCCACGTTCGGTGTGGATCACCCTCGCTGCCCTCGACCCGGGATATGCACCGACACATCCGGCACCATGCCCCTGACGCCCGAATGATGACTCGGGCCGGGAAAGACGTCAGAGCAGGGTTTTGACGATCCGCGCGGCCTCGTCGAAGTCCCCGGCGAGATGGGTGCCGGGAGCAGATCCGAGATAGTCCCGGTAGATGGCCGAGATCTTCTTGTTGGCGTTGTCCACCATCACCACCGGCTTGTCGAGCAGCACCGAGAAGACCGCTGCGTGGAGGCGGTCGGTCACCACAACCTTGCCCTCGGACAGGATGTCCACCGCGTTGCGGATGATCAGGTCGCACTGATAGTCGAACGCCCACCGGGCGTACGGGTAGGCCCGCACCCGGACCCGGGGCACCTTGTGGATCGCCGAGTTCGCCAGGCTGACCGGCCACCACTTGAAGTTGTCCGCCACCGATGCATGCCATTCGGTCCGCGGGACGCCCGGAAACGCCCGGCCGACATCGTCTTTCTCGTGCATCGATTCTTGATCCCGGCGTTTGAGCATCACCACGTCGCGGCTCGGTTCCCTTACCGGTGGCAATGGCGCGGCTCCGAATGCCAGGTCCGGACAGTAGACCACCCGATTGTCGGGGAACAATTCGCGGGTGATTTCGCAGCCCGCCCTGTCGCGGATCATCAGTGTCAGATCCGGATGCCGGGAGTACACGGCCTGCGCACGCTCCAGCGCAGACTTGTCGAGGAAATCGATCGTCTGCGGCATCTGGATGATTTTTCGGTCCGGATTCTCTTCGATCACCCGTTCACGAAATAGCTGGAATCGGTCATACCGATCGCCGAAATTCCCACCACCCTGCAGCAACAGCGGGCCCGTCGGCAGTCGACGCGACAGGGCGGCGCGGTCATATGTATGGGTCGCACAGACATATGCGGGGTCGATCCCCAGCCGATCGAGGTACGCCAGTTGTCCGCGATAGATGAGAAGGTCGCCGGAATTGAAGTGATTGGGATAGTCCAGAACGGCCACCCGATCACCCGGGATCTCCGCCCGCAGGATGTCTGCGGTCTCCTGTTCGATCTGGTCTACAGCTGTCGTCACGCGTACATCCTTCGGTCAGGGGCCTGCCCCATCGGGCGGCGCCCGAGTGGACGGTTCGGCATCAGGCGATCGGCCGGTCTTCTCTACGGGCAAACAGCCGTCTGATGCTGTGCTTTCGCGTCATCGGATCGTACGTACGGGTGGGTACCCAGAACGCGAGGTACATGGCACGCGCAATCCACACATTGATCCACGACGCCCGGGCTCGCGAGGCGTCCCCGTGCAGCTCCCAGGTGCGGGGAACGCCCCGGGTGAACTGCCAGTACAACTTCCGGCTCGTCAGCATCCGCCGGCCGGACACCTGCACCCGCATACCCTCGATCACGGCGATCTTCCGACCGACAGCGCGCAACGCGATCGAGATGTCCAGATCCTCCCAGATCCCCGGCTCGTCATGGGTCAGCGACTCGATCTGCTCCCACACGTCGCGCCGAATCGCCATATTCGCTCCGTAGACACCCGGAGATTGCTTGACCTCTTCGGAATCCGCTGCGCGCGATGTGGTTGCGATCCGCATCAGAGCGCGATGCACCCCCTGGAGGGGCATGTCGTACTGGGTGAACGGGCCCACGGCCGCGCCGAACTCGGGGCCCGCGGACGAGAAGAATGTGTCGATCGCGGCGGCCCATCCCGGCTCGACAATCGTGTCGGCATCGATACGTGCGATGACGTCGCTCGTGGCCGACGCCAGGCCGCGGTTGCGGGCGGGCACGATTCCCTGACGACTCTCGTCGAGCAGTCGTATCTTCTGGACGGTCGCCTGGTGAGCGGCCACTATGTCGGCCGTTTTATCCGTCGAATTGTTATTGACCACAACTATCTCTGCGATGTCGTCGATTTGTTCGACGAGATTGTCGAGACACCGACCGATCGAAACTTCTTCGTTGAATGCTGGTATGACCACTGAAATGGACACAGCTCCCCCTCGCCTCGACGACCTCAATAGATAATTGGCTGCTCAATGCTCTACATGCCATGCATCTCATGAAAAGCGGCGCGCCAAACAAATGCGCGTCGGGACTCACTTTACGAGATTAGTGGATGCACGTGTAATTGCCCCGTATTTCTCCTGCCGCTCGTATGAACGCGTGAATATCGACTCGGTCGCTGCAGGTCGAGCGTTAACGAGGTTTGTGAGCGGGGCCCGAGCTTCGCTCGCGCTACCGGCAAAAGCTCGGCCTGCAGACCGAGCGCCCACGAGTTACACGAGCGGGCCACCGGGAGCGCTCGCGCTACCGGCAAAAGCTCGGCCTGCAAACCGAGCGCCCACGAGTTTCACAAGCGAGCCACCGGGAGCGCTCGGGCTACCGGCGCAAGCTCGGCCTGCAGACCGAGCGCCCACGAGTTTCGCGAGCGGCCTCAACGGTTCGCTCGCCATACCGGCCGAAGCTCTGCCTACAGACCGAGCGCCCACGAGTTTCACGACCGGGCCTCATGCTTCGCTCGCGGAACTGGCCGACGCACGGTCTGCAGACCGAGCGCCCACGAGTTTCGCGAGCGGGGCTCGAGCGCGACCGGCAGATACCGCCGCCTGGCTCAGCGCCCGGCCAGGCTCCGCAGAGCGAGCAGCCAATGCTCCATCAACTCGTCGAGGTCCTCGGGGTCGACGGCATCGGCGATATACGTGACGAAGGCGCGCACAACCGGCCCGTCGGGTGTGTCGGTGGCCATGGACTGGATGTCGATCTCGGCCTGGGCCGGCATCCTGTTCCCGCGTGCCATCACATCGCTGTCCGTGCTGCCCAACTGCGGCCCACGCACGTCCGGGAACCACGGCGCTGCCGCGATCTCGTCGGCGATGTCGCCGCCCGGGACCGTCCCGATGTAGTTGAAGACGATCTGCGGCTCGGGCAGCGCGGCCAGAGTTGCAGCCGATTCCGGGTCGAGATAGCGCAGCATGCCGTAACCGATGCCCCGGTCCGGGTTCGCCGCCATCGCCTCGCTGGTCCGGTTCAACACCTCGCGGGCGATGTCGGGCCGTTCGAACAGCGCGGCCATGTCGATGCCGGACAGGTCGATCCTCGCGGGGAACATCGACGTGAACCAGCCGACAGTCCGGGACAGGTCAGCACCGGGCACCACGTCTTCCTGACGTCCGTGGCCCTCGAGGGTCAGCAGTGCGCTGGGCACCTCGATGCCGCGGTCCCGCCGCCAACCGACCACCGCAGCAGACAGGCCGGCAACCAGCTGGTCGGCCATTGTCGTCCCGTCGCCGGTGGCGCTCATCAGGGGCTCGACGATCTCAGCCGGGATCTCGACGGAAGTCCTCGTGAGCAGGTCGGTCCGGTCGCGGTCGAGGTCGAGTCGGCGACTGCCCAGATCCGGGTCGTCGCCGTCGAGGATCGACGTCCAGTACTCAAGTTCGCCTCGCCGGTCCGCGACCCGCGCATGCTGGCCGGCAGTCCAGTCCCGCCATGTCGTTCCCGCGTCGGGAAGCTCGACGGGAGCGCCTGCGGAGATCTGCGAGCCCGCGGTGGCGATGTCCGCCACCAGGACTCGCCACGACACCGCGTCCACCACAAGGTGGTGCGCAACGATCAGCAGTCTGCCGGCCACGCCCGGTCCTGCATCCAGCCAGGCGAGCCGCAGCATGACGCCGTCATCGGGCGCGAGCCTGTCCATCTCCTCGAACAGGGCGTCGCGCAGGGCGTTCTGGTATTCCTGCGCACCCGGGCGGCTGTCGTCCGTCAGATTCACGCGGCGCAGCAACGAGTGCACGTCCACAGATCCGGGTGCACCGATGAGCAATGCCCCGGCGTCGCGATCGAGACGGGATCGCAGGATGTCGTGGGTGTCGATGACCGCGCCCATGGTGGCCGCGATCTGGTCTGCCGTCACGTCGGCAGGGAGGTTGACCACCATCGGCATCACGAACCTGCGGGTGTCTCCGCCGCGTTCGATCATGCGCGCCGCGGCGGGGCTGAGTGGGGCCATTGCCGGGTCGCCGGGCGCAGCATGGGGTTCGGCACTCGCGGCTGCCGTCTCATCCGTGTCGGACGCGGCGGCTGCGCGATCCACCGCAGCAGCGAGCGCGACGATCGTGCGGTGCTCCAGCACATCCCGGGCAGTGAAGTGCACTCCGGCCGACCGGGCGCGGCTGACGAGCTGCATCGCAAGGATGCTGTCGCCGCCGAGTTCGAAGAACGAGTCGTCGGCACCCACAGACTCGGCACCCACGAGCTCGCCGACGATGCGGCAGAGCACTTCCTCGGTCGGGGTCGACGGTGCCCGGCCCGCAGCCAGAGTGGCCTCGGGTAGTGGCAGTTCGCGTCGTGCGATCTTGCCCGACCGGCTGCGCGGGAACTCCTCCAGCGGAACGATCACCTCGGGCACCATGTACGGCGCGAGTGTGCGTGCCGCGTGTGCACGGACCGCCTGTGGATCCGCGTCGTGTCCGGTGACGTACCCGACCAGACGCTGCCGTCCGCCGTCCTCGTGCATCACCACGGCGGCCTGGGCCACCGAGTCATGCTGTGCCAGGGCAGCTTCGATCTCTTCGAGCTCGATGCGCAGACCGCGGACCTTCACCTGGAAGTCGACCCGGCCGAGGTACTGGAGGGTGCCGTCCGCGAGCCGCCGTACCCGGTCTCCGGTGCGGTACATCAGCGACCCGGCAGGTCCGAACACACTCGGGACAAAACGTTCGGCAGTCAGGTCGGGACGCCCGAGGTACCCGCGTGCCAGCTGGTCACCGGCGAGGTACAGCTCACCCACCGCACCCACCGCGCAGGGCCGAAGCCACCGGTCGAGGACGAAGCTGCGGGTATTCCAGACAGGCCTGCCGATCGGCGCCGCATCGGCACGGGTTGCGTGCCCGTTCAGGTCCGTCCCCGGTACGGCGACGACCTGCGAGGTGGCATCGACGGTGACCTCGGTGGGCCCGTAGAGGTTCACCACCTGCGCGCCGGCGATGTCGGCCACACGTTGGGCAAGCGGCAACGGTAGGGCCTCGCCACCACTGAACACCGTGCGCAACGACTTCAGCGATCCCGGTTCCGCCGACTCCGCGAACACGGCCAGCACCGACGGCACGAACTGCACCACGGTCACGTCGTGCTGCTGTACCAGCGACACCAGTTCATCGGCTTCGCGATGTGCCTGCGGACCTGCGATCACGGTGGTGGCACCGACGATGGTGGGCGCGAACATCTCCCAGACCGAGGCGTCGAAGGTGAACGGCGTCTTGAGCAGAACCACGTCCTGCGCCCCGAATCCGTGTTCGGAAGCCATCCACTGGAGCTGGTTGACCAATGCCCGCTGGGAGATCTGGACACCCTTGGGCCGGCCGGTGGATCCGGAGGTGAACAGGACGTACGCCAGTGAACGTGGACGCACCCTGCCCCTGCGTTCGCCGGGACGTATCGGGCTGTCGTCGATGGACTGCAGATCCGGCACGGTCGGGTCCAGACAGTTGACGCCGGGCAGCGCCGAACGGAGTCGTCCGAGCTGTGCCGAATCGGCCACCACGCAGGTGACGTCGGCGTCCGAGACGATCGTGCGCAACCGGTCATCGGGCGCCTCCACGTCGAGCGGCAGGTACGCTCCGCCCGCCTTGAGGATCCCGTAGACGGTCGCAACCTGCTCGAGGCTTCGCGACATGGCCACGGCCACAACGGCATCGGGCCCGACACCCCGGGCGATGAGCGCCCGCGCCCGTTTGTTGCCCAGAGCGTCGAATTGCGCGTACGTCAGCGTCCGCTCGCCTTCGATGAACGCGACGGCGTCGGGAGTTGCCGCCACCTGCTCGGCGAACAGTTCCATGGCGGTGCGGTCGGCGATCTCTTTGCCGGTGGCGTTCCAGGTGTCCAGTTGCGCGTGCAGTTCGTCGGCGTCGAGCAGGTCGAGTTCGCGAACCGGCGTCAGACTTGCCTGCGCGAACGTGTCCAGGACCCTGACCAGTCGATCGGCCAGCACCTGCGCGCGGTCGTCCGGCACCAGGGACGGCAGGTACTTCAACTTGAGCGACAGATCTGGATCCGCTTGTGCCAGAAGCGTTGCCGGGTAGTGCGACGCGTCGTTGATCTGTGCGCCCGCGATCGACATGCCGTCGATGTCCGACTGCGCGTCGAGCTTGCCGCGGTCCACCGGGTACGACTCGAAGACGGTGAGCGTGTCGAACAGGATCGGCAGCCCCGCAGAACGCTGGATCGTGGGCAGCCCGACATGGTGCGCGTCGAGGAGTCCTGCCTGTTCGGACTGGATCCGTTCGAGGAGCCCGAGGACGGTCTCCCGCTCGTCGAGCCTGATCCGAACCGGGATGGTGTTGATGAACAGTCCGAGTATCGACTCAACGCCCGGGATCTCGGGCGGTCGGCCCGAGACCGTGGCACCGAACACCACGTCGTCACTGCCCAGGGTGCGTGCCAGCACCAGACCCCATGCGGCCTGCACCAGGGTGTTCATCGTGATGCCGCGGTCTCGCGAGAGATCCGCGAGCCCTTCGGCGGTCCGACGATCGAGGTCCAGCCCCAGCTCGATGGGGATCTGGTCTCCGGCGCTTTCCACGGACGGCTCATCGACCAGCAGGGTCGCCGAGTCGAGGCCGTCGAGGGCGTGTTGCCACGATCCGACAGCCGTGGCCATGTCGCGCCGGTCCAGCCAGGCCAGGAAGTCGCGGTACGACCGTGTGCGAGGTAGGTAGGAGTCGTCGCCGCCGGTGGCGTACAGCGTGAACAGCTGTTCCATCAGAAGCGGTCCGGACCACCCGTCCAGCAGGATGTGGTGGTTGGTGAGCGACATCCGGTAACGAGGGGTCCCGTCGGCACTCGGGGCGATACGCAGGAGCAGCGCACGCATCAGCGGCGGAGCGGCCATGTCGAAACGGTCGCTGCGATGAGCCCTGAGCAGCCGGTCGACCTCGTGGTCGGCGGCAGCGCTGTCGGTCCGGTAGCGCTCGGTGAGATCGACCACCTCCCAGGCGATTTCGACGTCGCCGGCGATCACCTGGACAACCGAACCATCGCCGATGTGCCGGAATCCCGCACGCAGGTTCGGGTTTCGGCGTACCAGGGTTGCCATTGCCGCGCGCAGTCGCTGCTCGTCGACCAACCCGCGCAACTCGAGTACGACCTGGGCGGTGTAGACGTCGGTGACGTACTGACCGGCCACCTCCGCATGGAAGAGCATGCCGATCTGGAGTGGTGAGAGCGGCCAGATGTCATGTACTGCCGGGTAATCGCGCTCGAGTTCCTCGATTTCACTCTGGCTGATCTGCACCAGGGGGACGTCGGACGGAGTCAGGCCTCCGGCGCGGCCACTGCGTTCGTGGTTGGCCAGTGCCGTTGCCGCGGTCACCCAGAGCTCCGCCAGTTCCTGCACGTCGTCTCGGCCGAGGATCTCTCCTGCGTATCCGAAGGAGGCCGAGAGCCGGGCACCATCGGCGTGGTCGGTGGTGACCGCGTTGATGCTCAGGACCGCGGGCACAACCATGCCCGGATCCTGTGCGCCCGCAACCGATCCCCCACCGTCGGTGGCTCGCTGCCATCCGTGGGCGTCGGCCACCGGATCGGAGTCGTCCTGCCCGGCCGCCACGCGGCCGAGATAGTTGAAGCCGATCTGGGCACCCTTGTAGCCCGCGAGCGCGGGAACCGAACGCGCGCCGCCGTGAGCGAGGACGCCGAATCCGATTCCGTTGCCGGGCACCGCGAGCAGCTGCTCCTTGACGGCCTTGAACGCCGACCCGGCGGCTGGGCCGCCTGCGAGGGCGTCGCCCTGGTCGATGCCGGTCAGATCGAGGGCCACCGGGTACAGGGTGGTGAACCAGCCGACCGTGCGAGACAGGTCGGCTCCACCGACGGCCTCTTCTTCGCGGCCATGTCCTTCGAGGTCGATGAGAAGCGTGTCGGATTCCACTCCGCGCCGGGCACGCCATTGCCGTACCGCCAGAGCCAGTGCAGTCAGCAGGGCATCGTTGACCCCGCCTCGGTATGCAGCGGTGACGCCGGTCAGCATCGACTCGGTCACGTCGGTCGGGAACTCGACGTCCAGGCGTTCGACCGTGGACGCCGTGTCGCGGTCGGGATCGATCCGGCGATCACCCAGCGCGGGATCGTCGGTGGCGACAACGGCAGACCAGTGGTCGATCTCGTCATCGCGGTGTGTGACGGTCTCGGTGAGCGCAGTTGCCCACGCACGCAACGAGGTTCCCACAGCAGGCAGGTCGGGGGTGCCGCCGTTCTCGCTCTGTCCCCAGGCGATGGCGAGGTCGGGCAGCAGGATCCGCCACGACACGCCGTCCACGACCAAGTGGTGGATCAGCACGTACAGCCGTCCGGCGGCCGTGCGATCGGCAGGATCGAACCAGACCACCTGCATCATGACGCCTGCAGCCGGGTCGAGGCGGTCGACCGCCGCCGCGGTGGTGGCTGCGACCATCGCCTTGAACTCCGGCGTCCCGGGGGTCTCGGAGAACTCCACGCGGGTCAGCACCGTGGCCGGATCGATGGTGCCGGCCGGCGGAACGACCAGTCTGGACGATTCCGGGTTCGTGTCGTCGACGTCCAGTCGCGCGCGCAGGGCATCGTGGCGGTCCAAGACGGCACCGACAGCCGAGAGCAGTCGCTCATGGCCTGGATCGGCCGGCAGGGTCAGGAAGCTCGCCTGGGAGAACTGCTTGTAGTGGCGGCGGGAGTCGACGAGCCACCCCATGATAGGGGTCAGTGGTACGGGACCAACTGCGCCACCGGGTAGTTCGGCCAACATGCGGACCTCGGCGTCGGCCGCGAGCTTGGCCACCTCGGCCAGCTCCGCCACGGTGCGCCGGTCGAACACGTCGCGCGGTGTCAGCACGATGCCGGCGGCGCGGGCCCTGGACACGAGCTGGATGGAGACGATGCTGTCACCGCCCAGGGCGAAGAAGGAGTCGTCGACACCGATTCGCTCGACACCGAGTACCTCGGTGAAGAGCTCGGCCAGCCGCTGCTCCATCGGAGTGCTCGGGGCCCGGTAGGCGCCGGAGTTGCCGTCGAACACCGGCTCTGGCAGTGCGCGTCGATCGAGCTTGCCGGCGGGGGTCAGCGGTACCGAGTCCAGCACGGTGATCGATGACGGGACCATGTGCGAGGGCAACCGCTCACCCAGCCGGGCACTGATCTCGGTCGCCTGGACGCTCCGGCCGGGACGTGGGTACACATAGGCGACGAGCACGGTCTGGCCGGTGTGTGGATGCGTGTGCCCGATGGTGATGGCGAAGTCGATGTCGGGATGTTCGCCGAGGGCGGAGTCGATCTCACCCAATTCGATGCGGAAGCCGCGGACCTTCACCTGGTAGTCGGTTCGGCCGAGGAACTCCAGTTCCAGGCGGTCGTCAGCGGTCCGCTTCCAACGGACGACATCGCCGGTGCGGTACATCCGCGAACCGGGTTCGCCGAACGGGTCGGCCACAAAACGCTGAGCTGTCAGATCGAACCTGCCGAGGTATCCCCGCGCGACGGCGGACCCGGACACGTAGAGCTCACCGGCGACACCCGGCGGCACGGGCTGCAGGCGTGAATCCGCCACCAGCGCACGGACACCGGTGATCGGGCCACCGATCGTGACCGGCCGGGACGGGTCCATGGCGTCCGTGGACGTCGACCAGATGGTCGCCTCCGACGGGCCGTAGAGGTTGAACATCGCACGGTCCGGAGCCCAGCGCCGCACCAGTTCAGGCGGGCACACATCGCCGGCGACAGCGATCATCTCGACACCCCCGAGACCGTCCGGGGGCACGGTGGCCAGCGCGGCGGGTGTCACGAAGGCGTGGGAGACCCGCTGCTCGGCGAGCAGCCTTGCCAGGTCCTCGCCACCGAAGATCGATGCCGGAGCGATCACCTGTGTGGATGCGGCGTTGATCGCCATCATGATCTCGAAGATGGATGCGTCGAAGCTCGGGGACGCGAAGTGCAGGACCCGCGACGACGAGGTCAGCGAGAACCGGGGGCCCATCTCGGCCAACAGGTTGGCCAGACCCCGATGGGTGACACCGACGCCCTTGGGCCGGCCCGTCGAACCGGAGGTGAAGATCACGTACGCGAGGTCGTCGAGGACGGGCGCGTGCGCCGGGAACGAGGCAGGTGCCTCCCCGCCGGTCTCGACTGTGCGACGGCCGTATCGGTCCGTCGTCTCGTCGGACACCGGTAGCCATTTGGCCAACTGAGGGAGGCGGTCGACGATCTCTTCGGTGGTCAGACCGATGGTCACATCGGCGTCGGCGACCATGTGCTCGATGCGGTCTGCCGGGTAGTTCGGATCGATCGGCAACACCGCGCCGCCCGACTTGACGATGGCCCAGAACGCGACCATCGAGTGCACCGATCGACTGATCGCCAGCGCAACGGGCATCCCCGGACGCACACCTCGGTCGACGAGCAGCTCGGCGTACACACCCGACCGGAAGTCGAGTTCACGGTAGGTCAGCGATTCGGAGCCGCACACCAGCGCCACACCGTCGGGGTTGCTCTGCACCGCGCCGTCGAAGATCTCGATCATGGTGCGCGACGGGGCATCCGGCGGGCCGGCGACCGGCGACAACTCGGACCGCTCCGCAGGCGTCAGCAGATCGATGTCACCGATCCGTACGTCCGCGTCGGCGACGATCGCGGTCGCGATCGCGGTGAAGCGCTCGGCCAGCGCGGCGATGGTCGACTCATCGAACAGCGCGGTCGCGTAGGTGAACAGCGCAGTCAGGCCCGTGTCGCCGTTGTCGTCGACCTCGTCGGCAAGGGTCAGTTGGAGATCGAACTTGGTTGTCGTGATCGGTGATTCGAGTCCGGACACGTGCATGCCCGGCAGCTCGAGCTCGGCCCGCTCGTTGTTCTGGAACGCCAGAGCCACCTGGAACAGCGGCGCGTAGGAGGTCTCACGCTCGGGCGCGAGGTGCTCGACCAAACGCTCGAACGGCACCTCTGTGTGCGTGAAGGCGGCGATGTCGGTGGCGCGGGTCCGGGCGAGCAATTCGTTGAACGGCTCACCGGGCCTGACCTCGGTACGCAGCACGAGTGTGTTGACGAACATGCCCACGAGGTCGTCGAGTTCGGCCTCGCCGCGCCCGGCGATCGCGGTTCCGACGGCGATGTCGTCCGTGGTGCCAGACCGTGCGAGCAACACGGCAAGCGCCGCGTGACAGACCATAAACATCGTGGCGTGATGGCCGGATGCCACACGCGTGAGCCCCTTGCGCAATTCGGGATCGAGCGAGAACTCGTACGACGCACCAGCGGTCGACTGCACCGGCGGCCGCGGACGGTCGATCGGTAGATCGATGACATCCGGGATGCCGTCGAGTTGACGGGTCCAGAAGTCGATCTGACGCGCGGCCAGACTCTCGGGGTCGTTCTCGTCGCCGAGTACCTCGTGCTGCCAGAGGGCATAGTCGGCGTACTGCACCGCCAGCGGCGACCAGCCGGGCTCACTGCCCCCGGTTCGCGCGGTGTAGGCCACCATGACGTCACGCGCCAACGGTGCGATCGATGCACCGTCGCCGCTGATGTGATGGATCACCACCACCAGGACGTGTTCGGACGGCGACCGTCGTAGCAGTGCGATGCGGACCGGCACGGCGGCCGTCACGTCGAACCCCTCGCCGATCAAGGCACCGAGCTGCGCATGCAACTCGTCGTCGCCCGACACCTCACGCACGTCCAACGAGAGCCCCGCGGACGGCAATTCGTCCACGTCGAGGATCAGCTGGCGCGGTCCGTCGCCGTCATCCGGGTAGCGGGTACGGAGCACCTCGTGTCGGCTGATCACATCGCTCACGGCCTCGCGAAGTGCGTCGACGTCGAGATCGCCGGACATCGCGATCACAGCTGGGATGTTGTAAGCCGGTGAGGTGGTGTCGAACTGGTTGATGAACCACATGCGGCTCTGTGCGGGCGACAGCGGCAGGAACGCCGGACGCTCGGCCGCCAGCAGCGCAGGTCGCGCCCGGTCCCCGTCGGCGCGTTCGGCCAGCAGTGCGAGTCCGGCGACGGTCGGCTCGGTGAACAGGTCACGCACGGCCAGGTTCGAGCCCACTGCCGCGTTGATCTGGGCGACCACACGGGTGGCCGACAGCGAGTTGCCGCCGAGCGAGAAGAAGCTGTCACCGGCGCCGACCATCGTGGCCCCGACCACGTCGGCGAAGATGCCGGCAACGATCTCCTCCACCGGACTGCTCGGCGGCTGATAGTTGTCCGATGATCCGAACTCGGGCTGCGGCAACGCTTTACGGTCGAGCTTGCCGTTCACACTGAGCGGGAGCCGCTCGATCGGCACCACGAGCGCGGGCACCATGTACGCCGGTAGTTCCTCGGCAGCGGTCGACAGCACCGAACGGGTGTCGAGAGCCCCGCCTGCGGACGGCACCAGGTACGCGACCAGCTGCTCACCGACGTGGGGGTCGCTGTGGACGGTGACCACCGCGGCATCCACCTGTGGCGACATGGTGAGGACACGTTCGATCTCGCCGAGCTCGATGCGGAAGCCGCGCACCTTCACCTGGAAGTCGCTGCGTCCCATGTATGTCAGGGTCGGCCGGGTGTCACCGGCGACAGTGGTCCAGCGCGCGAGGTCGCCGGTGCGGTACATCCGGCTGCCCGGCGTGCCGAACGGGTTCGCGACGAACCGCTCGGCGGAGAGGTCGCTGCGCTGGTGGTAGCCCCGCGCCAATTGCGCACCGGCGAGGTACAGCTCACCGGTCACCCCGTCGGGTACCGGATGCAGCCGGTTGTCGAGCACGAAGACCTGGCTGTTCCATTCCGGCCGGCCGATCGGTACCGCCGAGCCCAGTTCGGACGGCACCTCCTGATGGGTGATGCTGACCGCGGCTTCGGTGGGCCCGTACAGGTTGTGGATCTCCACGCCCGAAGACGCCTGTGCTGTCAGGTCCCGGAACCGCGAGACGACGTCCGGGGTCAATGCCTCGCCGATACACAGGACGTACCGCAGTGTGCTGAGCTGGTCGGCCCGCGCCTCCTGCAGGAAGACGTTCAGCAGCGACGGTACGAAGGTCACCGTGGTGATCGCGGTTCGCCGGATGAGTTCGGCCAGGTATGCCGGGTCGCGATGTCCCTGCGGCGAGGCGATCACCAGTCGGGCGCCCGCGGTCACCGCCCACCAGAACTCCCACACCGAGAGGTCGAAGGTGGCCTGCGTGCGCAGGAGCACGGCGTCATCGGCGTCCAGTCGATACTGCGCGGCGATCCAGTCGAGTTGGTTGACGATCGCTGCGTGAGGCACCGCAACGCCTTTGGGTCGGCCCGTGGACCCGGACGTGTAGATGATGTACGCCGTGTTGTGCGGCCGCAGCGGAGCCAGGCGGTCGCCCTCCTCCACCGGCGCCGAGGAGACTCCCGTCAGATCGAGGCCACAGACGTCGAGCGTCTGGGTCGACTCCGGCAGTCCCGACGGTCGCTCGCCTGCCACCAGGGTCAGGACGGGCCGGGCGTTGTCGACTATGTAGGAGATGCGGTCCAGCGGATGGTCCGGGTCGATGGGCAGGTAGGCGCCGCCGGCAACGGTGACCGCGTACATCGCGACCACCAGGTCGATCGACCGCGGCATCGCAAGTCCCACAGTGGTTTCCGGGCCGACCCCACGGTCGATCAGGATCCGGGCCAACGCGTTCACCCGGACAGCCAGGTCGCCGTACGTGAGCGCGGTGCCGTCATCGGCCTCGAGCGCGACGTCTTCTGCGTTGTCGCGCATCGACTCCGACAGTCGGGTCGCGAGCGTGCCCGGCGACAGGACCACAGCGGTGTTGTTGCGACCACGGACCAGTTCACGCTGCTGTCGACCGGTGAGCATCGGCAGGTCGCCGACGGCAACGAGCGGCTCGTCGATGATCTCGTCGATCAACGTCACGAAGCGGTCGGCGATCGCGCTCACCGTCTCCGGGTCGAACAGGTCGTTTGCGTAGGTGAACACCGCGTCGAGTCCGGCCGGCTGTCCGTCATCGTCGTAGTTGTCCGACAGGATCAGATGGAGGTCGAATTGTGCGACGCCCTCGGGCATCTCGACGGGTTCGATGCGCAGGCCGGCGAGGTCGAGGCTGGCGCGCTCGATGTTCTGGAACGACAGGCCGACCTGGAAGATCGGATGGTGCGCGGTAGAACGCACCGGATTGAGTACCTCGACGAGCCGTTCGAACGGCACATCGGCGTGGGAGAACGCTTCGGCGTCACGGTCGCGGACGGTGTCCAGAAGCGCACCGAACCCACGGCCGAGATCGATCTCGGTCCGCATGGCGAGGGTGTTGACGAACATGCCGATGACACCTTCGACCTCGCTCTCGACCCTTCCGCTCACCGGCGTACCGACGGTGATGTCGGGGTTGCCGCTCAGACGCGCGAGCAGCAGCGCGAAGGCGCCGTGGAAGGCCATGAACGCACTGGCGCCCCTTGCGCGTGCGAGGTCGGCCAGGCCGCGATGGGCCTCGGCAGAGATCGAGAACGACAACTGACGTCCGCGCAACGACTGCACCGGAGGCCTCGGCCGGTCGGTGGGTAGTTCCAGCTGGTCGGGGATGTCCGCGAGGTTCTTCTTCCAGAACTCGACCTGGGTGGCCAGCACGCTGGTCGGATCCGACTCGTCACCGAGCAACTCACGCTGCCAGATGGAGTAGTCGGCGTACTGCACCGGCAGCGGCGTCCACTCCGGAGCCCGCCCCGCCGAACGCGCGTCGTAGGCGACCGCCAGATCACCGACGAACGGCACCATCGACTGACCGTCGGCCGCCACGTGGTGCACCACCATCGAGAGCACATGACGCTGTTCGTCCAGTCGCATCAACGCGATTCGCACGGGCACGGTGGTGGTGACGTCGAAGCCCCGTGCCACGAACCGGGTCAGCTCATCGAAGAGCGTGTCCTCGGTGGCGTCGACCATCTCCATCTCCGGCGCGGCCTGCTCCGCCGTCAGGATCACCTGATGCGGTCCGGTCGGCGAGTCCGGATAGATGGTCCGGAGCGATTCGTGTCGCGCGACCACGTCGTTGATCGCGCGCCGCAGGGCTGCGACGTCGAGATCGCCGACCAGCGTCACCGCGGCAGGGATGTTGTAGGCAACCGACTCCGGGTCGAAGCGGTTGAGGAACCACATGCGGGTCTGGGCCAGCGACAACGGGATCCGGACCGGGCGTGGTCGTGCCACCAGCGGCGGGCGGTGGGCACGTACACCGGTCCCGGAGGCCAGGCGCTCGGCGAGTTCGGCGACGGTCGGCGCGGCGAACAGCTCACGCACCCCGATCTTCCCGCCGAGGGCGGCCCCTGCCCGGCCGACGACCTTGGTGGCACTCAGTGAGTTGCCACCGAGGTCGAAGAAGCTCTCGTCGATGCTCACCTCGGGCAGATCGAGCACCTCTGCGAACACCTCGGCGAGGGTGGTCTCCACCGGATTGCGCGGAGCGCGGAACACGCGGTCGCCCACGGTGAAGACGGGTTCGGGCAGCGCGCGCCGGTCGAGTTTGCCGATCGGGGTGAGCGGGATGGCGTCGAGGACGGTCACCGCCGACGGCACCATGTGCTGTGGAAGATGTTCGCCGACATTACGTTTGAGCGCTTCCGGATCCACCTCGTGTCCGGGCTTGGGCAGGACGTACGACGCCAGCACGGTGTCGCCACCGGGTCCGGCGGTACCGACCGTGACCGCAAAATCGACGTCGGGGTGGGAATCGAGCAACTTGTCGATCTCGCCCAGCTCCACACGGAATCCGCGCACCTTCACCTGGAAGTCACTACGCCCCACGTATTCGAGCGAGTGCCGGTTCCTGCCCGGGTCCATGCTGTAGCGCACGAGGTCGCCGGTGCGGTAGAGCCTCGAGCCCGGCTCACCGTAGGGATCCGGGACAAAACGTTGTGCGGTGATCTGCGGACGATCGTGGTATCCGCGGGCGACCCCTGGGCCGGCGAGGTACAGCTCACCGACGACACCGCGGGGAACCACACGCAACCGCGAGTCGAGGATGCGGGTGGTGACGCCACGCAGCGGCGACCCGATGGTGACCTTGGAGCCCGCGGACAACGGCGCGGTGATCGTGACGATGACCGTGGCCTCGGTGGGGCCGTACGCATTTCGCAGGGCACCGGACCAGCGTTCGGTGAGCTCTGGCGGACAGATGTCTCCGCCGACCACCACCGAATGCACCGTGTCGAGCCCGGCCGGGTCGACGGTCATCAGAGCGGTCGGGGTCATCACCACATTGGTGATGCGTTCGGTATGGATCAGCTCTGCCAGCTCGCCACCGCCGAACACGTCCTGCGGCGACACGATCAGTGTCGCGCCGGCGGTGAATGCTGCCAGCAATTCGCCGACCGATGTGTCGAAGCTCGGTGAGGCCACGTGCAGGAAGCGCGACGAGGTGGTGACGTCGTAGTGCTCGCGCACGTCGGTGGCGAGGTTGGCGAGCCCGTGGTGGGTCACCACCACAGCCTTCGGCTTCCCTGTCGAACCCGACGTGTAGATGAGGTACGCGGGGTGGTCGATGCGAAGCGGCGACAGCCGATCGGAATCGGTGACAACGGCTTTGGAGCGGTCGCCGGTCTGCGCGTCGAGTTCGTCGAGGTCATACCAGTCGACGGAGGCGGGCAGCGCCTCGTCGTCGCCGAGCACGGTCAGACCGAACGCCGTACCCGAGTCCTGGATCATCTCCACGATCCGCTCGAGCGGGTAGTCGAGGTTGATCGGCAGATACGCCGCGCCGGTCTTCGCGATCGCCCACGTGCCGACGATCGAGCTCATCGACCGGCGGACACCGAGTGCCACCACGGTCTCCGGACCGGCACCGAGTTCGATGAGCTGCCGGGCGAGGCGGTTGGTGAGCTGGTCGAGCGCCTGGTAGGTGAGCGTCTGGCCACGGTAGGACACCGCGACGCCTGCCGGGTTGGCCTCGACCCCTCGCGCGAGCAGGTCGGGCAGGGTCTGGGGTGGGACACCTTCGGGGCCGCGGACGGAGGTCAGATCGGCGAGTTCGGTCTCGCTCAACACGTCGACGTCACTGACAACCACGTCGGGGTCGACGGCGACGGCTTCGAGGATGCGCACGAACCGCTCGGCGAACGTGTTGATCGACGACTCGTCGAAAAGGTCCGTCGCATAGGTGAAGACGGCGTTGATCGGCGCACCGGGCTCGTCGTTGTCACCGATCGACAACTGCAGGTCGAACTTCGCGACATCGAAATCGGCGCGGACCGGCGACACCTTCAGACCCGGCAGGGTGAGTTCTGGTGCCTCGTTGTTGTCGAACGACAGCGCGATCTGGAACAGCGGATGGTGCGCGGTGGAGCGGTGGACGTCGAGCACCTCGACGAGGCGCTCGAACGGGATGTCCCCGTGGGCCATCGCGTCGATGTCGGCGGCTCGGACCTGCGCCAGCAGATCGACGAAACGGACCTCTGGATCGACCTCGGCCCGTAGCACGACGGTGTTGACAAACATGCCGACCAGTGGGTCGAGGGCTTCTTCGCCTCGGCCGGCGATCGGGGTACCGATGGCGATGTCGGCCTCACCGGTCAACCGTTCGATGAGCACCGCCAGCGCGGCGTGCATCAGCATGAACATGCTGACGTCGTGCGACCGCGCGACGCGCTGCAGGGACTCCCTGACCGACGGCGCAACGGTGAACGGCAGTGCGGCGCCGCGGAGCGACTGCATCGCCGGGCGCTGCCTGTCGGTGGGGAGTTCCACCGATTCCGGCAAGCCGGAGAGCGTCTTTCGCCAGTAGCCGATCTGTTCCGCGGCGACCGAGCCGGCGTCCTTTTCGTCACCGAGGACTTCGCGTTGCCAGATCGAGAAGTCCGCATACTGGACGGCCAACGGAGAGTAGTCCGGGGCCTCCCCCGCCCGGCGCGACTCGTAGGCGAGCACCAGATCACCGAAGAGCGGAGCCATCGACGCACCGTCTGCGGCGATGTGATGGGCGACGAGCATCAGGATGTGTTCGGTTTCGCTGATGTGCAGCAACACGATTCGCATCGGGAGTTCGGTTGTCACATCGAACCCGGCGATCGCGTGGCGCCTCAGTTCATCGGCGATCGCCTCTGGATCCGACCGTACCTCCACCTCGTGGAAGATCCCGGTGACCGCCTCGTCCACAGGATGGATGAGCTGGTACGGACCATCGGCGGTGTCGGGGAACGTGGTGCGCAGCGACTCGTGACGTTCGGCGACATCGACGATCGCGGCGCGCAGCGCGTCGACATCGAGTTCGCCGGACAACCGCAGCGGGAGCGGCAGATTGTATGCGGGCGAGCTGGTGTCGAACTGGTTGATGAACCACATCCGCGACTGCGCGAGTGACAGCGGGATCCGTTCGGGCCGCGGCCTCGGGGCCAGTTCGGGCCGTGCCTGCGCTCCACCGGAACGCGAGGTGGTCAGCTCGGCCAGCTCGGCGACAGTCGGGTGGTCGAAGATGTCTCGCACGCTGATCTCGATGCCGAGTGCCGCCTGCACCCGGGCGGCCACGCGAGTGGCGCCCAGCGAGGTTCCGCCGATGTCGAAGAACGAGTCGGTGGCACTGACCTGTGGCCGCTTGGCGATGTCGCCGAAGACCTTGGCGACGGCTTCCTCGGCCGCCGTGCGCGGAGCGATGTATTCCGCTGCACTGTCCATGAATTCGGGCTCGGGCAGAGCCTTGCGGTCGAGCTTGCCGTTCGCGGTGAGCGGGAACGCGTCCAATTCCATGATGGCGCTGGGCACCATGTAGGCGGGCAGCCGGTCACGTAGTAGCCGCAGCAGGTCGGTGTTGTCGACGGATTGTCCGGGTTCGGCCACCACGTAGGCGACGAGGTGTTTGTCGTCGGCCACGTCCACCACCACCACAACGGCGTCGGCGATCGACTCGTGGTCGGTCAGTGCGGCTTCGATCTCCGGCAGCTCGATCCGCAGCCCGCGCAGCTTAACCTGGAAGTCGGTACGGCCGATGTACTCGAGTTCACCGTCGGCACGCCTGCGGACGAGGTCGCCCGTCCGGTACATCCGCTCACCGCGGGCCATCGGGTCCGCCACGAAACGGTCTGCGCTCAGATCCGGCCGTCCCACATAGCCCCGGGCCAGCTGGACACCGGTGAGGTACAACTCGCCGGAGACGTTCGGTGGCACCGGGCGCAGACGGGCGTCGAGAACGTGAACGCCGGTGTTCGCCACCGGACGCCCGATGGGGACCACGTTCACGTCGTCGGCGATGTACTGGTGATAGGTGACGTCGACTGCTGCCTCGGTCGGTCCGTAGAGGTTGTGCAGCCCGGCGTCGGTGAGCTTGGCGAACCGCGCCGCGGTGGCCGGCGGCAGAGCTTCACCACTGGCGAAGACGCGCGTGAGGCCCGCCAGCGAGGCGCTGTCGGCCTCGGCGAGGAACACCGAGAGCATCGACGGCACGAAATGCAGGGTGCTGACGCCACATTCGGCGATCAACCGCCGCAGGTACTCGGGGTCGCGGTGACCATCGGGGATGGCGATGACGAGTGTGGCACCGACCTGCAAGGGCCAGAAGAACTCCCACACCGACACGTCGAACGTCGCAGGCGTCTTCTGCATCACCACGTCGTCGGCCGCCAGGGAGTACTCGGCCTGCATCCACAGCAGCCGGTTGACGATCGAGCGATGGCTGACCGCCACGCCCTTGGGACGTCCGGTGGATCCCGAGGTGTAGATGACGTAGGCGGTGTTGTCGCCTCGAAGCGGTGCGGTCCGTTCCTCGTCGGTGATGGGTCCGGTGGCGTAGCCATCGAGTTCGAGGGAATCGATCACCAGGATGTCGGGATCGGCCGCTGTCCCCTCCGGGATCTCGAACCCGGTACCGGAGGTGGTGAGCACCATCTTCGGGTTGCTGCTGTCGAGCACGTAGGCGATCCGGTCGACGGGGTTCGCCAGGTCGATCGGCACGTACGATGCACCGGCCTCGATGACGGCGTACATCCCGATCAAGAGCTCGAACGAACGCGGCATCGCCAGGGCGACATGAACTTCCGGACCCACCCCGGCCGCGATCAGATGCCGCGCGAGGGCACTGACCCGTCCAGAGAATTCCGCGTAGCTCAGCGTCGCATCCTCGAACACCAGTGCTCGGGCGTCGGGGGTGCGCTCCACCTGCGCTTCGAACAACCGCGCCAGCGTGGGCTCGCCCTGATCGGCAACAGAGCCCGACTCGGCGATCACCGAGGCGAGCATCCCCGCGAACTGCTCGGCGAACCCTTCTGCTGCAGCGCCTTCGAGCAGTCCCGGAAGCAGTGTGGACAACGCGACCGTGACGGCAGCTTCGGGCCCCACGCCCACGGCCGCCAGCGTTGCGACCAGTTCGGTCGACTTCGCATGCAATGCGCCGTAGGTCACATCGGTTCCGTTGTGCGACAACGCGATGCCATCGGGGTTGATCCGCGCGGCGGTGGCGAGCAGCTCGGCGAGTGACTTGCCCTTCAGGTCGGACAGTGCCGAACCGAACCCTGCCGCCTCGTCTGCCGACGTCGATCCACCCATTGCCGAACGCTCGGCCTCGGTCAAGATCTCGATGTCACCGACGGGGACCTCGGGGTCGTCGGCGATGGCGGTCAGCACGGCGAGGAAGCGCTCGGCCATCGTCTGTACGGTCGACTCGTCGAAGATGTCGACGGCGTAATCGAGGATCGCGTCGATCCCGCGGCCTCGGCCGTCGGCGCCGAAGTTCTCCGACACCGTCAGGCCCAGATCGGATTTGACGTACCGGATCGGTGAATCGAGCCCACTGACCTCGAGACCCGGCAGGGTCACCGTCGGCACCTCGATGTTCTGCATGGTGAGCATCGCCTGGACCAGCGGCGCGTACTTCCGCGAACGGGTGGGGGCCACGGCCTCGACAACCTGCTCGAACGGCAGGTCGGCGTTGTTGAACGCGGCGAGGTCGGCCGACTTCGCCGCGGCGAGGGTGGACACGAAAGACGAAGACATGTCGACGGTGCTCCGCAACACCAGCGTGTTGACGAACATGCCGACCAGTCCGTCGACCGCCGAGGCGTTCCGGCCGGCGGTCGGCGTGCCGACGGCGACGTCGTCCGAGCCGCTCAACCGGGCGAGCAGGATCGAGTACGCGGCGTGCACCACCATGAACATGGTCGTGTCGTTCTCGCGAGCCAGAGCCTGCAGCTGTGCCTGGAGTTCGGCGGGGATGGTGAACGTGACCTCGCCACCGGCAACCGACCGCTTGTCGGTGCGCGGCCGGTCGGTCGGCAGGTCGAGCAGCTCGGGCATTCCCGCGAGGTGCTCACGCCAGAACGAGATCTGCCGTGACGCAAGCGAATCCGGGTCGTCCTCGGACCCCATGACGCCACGTTGCCAGATCGCGTAGTCGGCGTACTGCACACTCAGCGGCCGGAAGGCAGGAGCCGCGCCGGCAACCCGCGCCGTGTACGCGGTCATCAGGTCGGTGGCCAGCGGGACGAGGGACGACCCGTCTGCTGCGATGTGGTGGATGACCAGCAGCACCACATGGTCGTCGGGGGCGATCTCGAGCAACATCGCCCGCAGCGGCGGCGCCGCGGTGACGTCGAATCCCTCGGTGGCGAGTTCGACGCACATCTGGAGCAGTTCGTCCTCGGACCCCACCGTGCGGGTGATCAGCTGCGGCACAGCCTCGGAGACGGGAAGGATCTTCTGATACGGGCCCTGTACCGAGTCGGGGTAGACCGTACGCAGGATCTCCTGGCGCTCGATCACGTCCATCAGGGCGGCGGTCAGAGAGCTCTCGTCGAGAGAGCCCCGCAGCCGCAGACCGAGCGGGATGTTGTAGTCGGCCGCATCGGGGTTGAGCCGGTTGACGAACCACATCCGTTGCTGCGCAAGCGACAGCGGGATCCGGTCTGGCCGTTTCTGCGGGGTGAGCGGCCGGATCGGCATGCCGTCGAGATCGGGCGAGGCACCGATCGCTTCGGCGAGATCCGCCACCACCGGCGAATCGAACAGGATCCGAACGCCCAGACGCACACCCAGGATCTCGTTGATCCTGGCGATGGCACGGGTGGCGGCCAGCGAATTGCCGCCGAGTTCGAAGAAGGAGTCGTCGGCGCCGACGGTCTCGACTCCGAGGACGTCTGCGAACGCAGCCGCCACTGCGTGCTCCATCGGAGTCGAGGGTTCACGGTGTTCGCCCGTGGCGCCACGGAACTCGGGTGCGGGAAGTGCACGTTTGTCCAGTTTCCCGACCGGCGTCAGCGGGACCTCGTCGAGGATCACGATCGACGACGGCACCATGAACTTCGGCAGGAATCCCCCGGCGTAGTCGGCCAGGTCGCGGGCATCGATGGTGCTGCCCGAGGTGGGTTTGACGTATGCCGCCAAAGCCGTGTCGCCACTGGGTCCGTCCACACCGATCGTCACCGCGAAGTCCACGGCCGGGTGTCCGGCCAGTACCGCGTCGATCTCGCCCAGTTCGATCCGGAAACCGCGGACCTTGACCTGCTGATCGGATCGACCCATGTAGGCGATCTCGAATACGGTCCGGCCGTCGGGCTTGGCCACCTGGACCCACCGCACCACGTCGCCGGTGCGGTACATGCGGACGCCTTCGCCGGCATAGGGATTGGCCACGAACCGATGCGAGGTGAGGTCGGGGCGACCACGGTAGGCACGAGAGACACCCGGTCCGCTGATGTACAGCTCCCCCGGCACGCCGGCGGGGACAGGACGTAGGCGACCGTCGAGGACAAGCGCTTCGACACCGGCGACGGGGCCGCCGATGGTCACCGGTTCACCTGGCACCATCGGATCGCTGATGTTCGTCATGATCGTGGTCTCGGTCGGACCGTAACCGTTGTAGAGGCGACGGCCGGGAGCCCAACGGTCCACCAGGTCACTCGGGACGGCTTCGCCGCCTGCGACCACGTCGGAGAAGTGCGGCAGCTCGGTCGGGTCCACCGACGCCAGCGCGGACGGAGTGATGAAGGCGTGTGTCACGCGGTTGTCGGCGAGCAGCTCTCGCAGTTCCTCGCCGCCGTAGACACCGGCAGGCACGATCACCATCGTGGCGCCCGCCCCGGCTGCCAGCAGCAACTCGAGGATCGATGCGTCGAAGCTCGGTGAGGCGAAATGCAGTGTGCGCGAGTTGCTGTCGGTGTTGTAGCGACGATGCTGCTCGGCGTTGAACGCCGCGAGCCCGCCGTGGGTCACCTCGACGCCCTTGGGCTTTCCGGTGGTACCCGAGGTGTAGATGATGTACGCGCAATTGGCCGTGAGGACCGGGGCGCGGCGCTCGTCGGCGCCGATGCGGCCGGCCGGATGACGGTGCAGGACCGGGTCGTCGATGTCGAGCCAGGTGATGGTCTGCGGCAACCTGACGGCATCGACCCGCCTGGTGAGGCCGATCGTCGCGCCCGAATCGGTCAACATGTGCTCGACGCGATCGGCCGGGTAGTTCGGGTCGACGGGAACGAAGGTGGCACCCGACCGAGCAACCGCCCAGACCGCGAGCACCGATTCGATGCTGCGGGTGATGCCGAGCGCAACCACGTCTTCGGGACCGAGGCCACGCGAGATCAACTCGCGGGCAAGCCGATTGGAGCGATCGTCGAGGTCGCGGTAGGTCATGCTCTGTCCGCCGCAGACGAGCGCGACACCGTCGGGATTCATGTCCACCGCGGCGTCCAGCAGCTCGCTGAGCGTGGCGGGCGGCACCGGATCGACACCTCGGACCGGTACCAGATCCGCCATCGCCTTGTCGTCGAGCAAACCGATCTCGCCCAGTACCGCACCGGGATCGGCGACCATTCCCTCCAGCACCCGGACGAGACGTTCGGTCAGCGACGCGGCCGTGGAGCCGTCGAAGATGTCGGTGGCGTAGCCGAGGAAGCCCGCCATGCCTGCAGGTTTCCCGTCGTCGTCCCACTGCTCGGTGAACTCGAAGGCGAGGTCGAACTTGCTGAACTCGGTGTCCACCGCACCGGGGGTCACCGTGAGGCCTTCCACGTCGAGGATCGGCCGCGCATTGTTGTTCAGTCCGAAGATGACCTGGATGAGCGGGGTGTGGGCCGTCGAGCGGTGCGGCGTGAGCGCGTCGACGATCTGCTCGAAGGGCACATCGCTGTGGACGAAGGCGTCGAGATCCCGCGTGCGCACCTCGGTCAGGAAGTCGGCGACGGTCCGGTCGAGCGGTACCTGCGTCCGCAACACGAGTGTGTTGACGAACATGCCGACCAGCGCGTCGAGCTCAGGGGCTCCGCGTCCGCCGATCGGGGTACCCACGGCGACATCGTTGTCCGCTCCGGAACGGGCGAGCATCACCGCCAGGGCGGCGTGGATGACCATGAAGTTCGAGAGGCCGTGGGCACCGGCGAGCGCCACGACGCGCTTGTGGAGGCCCGGCGGCACGAAGAACAGGTGGCTGGCCCCGACACCGGTGCGCGTGTTGGCGCGCGGGCGATCGGTGGGCAGCCCGATGACCTCGGGCAGTCCGGCGAGGTTCTCCCGCCAGAAGTCGAGCTGGGTCGTCGCCAGGCTGCCCGGCGCGGCACCGCTGCCGAAGTTCTGTTGCTGCCAGATCGCGAAGTCGGCGTACTGCACCTCCAACGGCGCCCAACCGGGCGCGCGACCTTCACGGCGAGCCTGGTAGGCGGTCAGCAGGTCGGTGGCCAGAGGACGCATCGACAGACCGTCCGAGGCAATGTGGTGCACCACGATCACCAGCAGGTGCTCTTCGGGTGCGCCCGGCTTCGGCGACTCCGGTTCGATCCGCCAGAGAGCCGCCCGGAACGGCACGGTCTTGGTGACGTCGAAACCGATACGGGCGAACGCCTGTAGTCGCTCCCACACCTCGCCCTGCGGAATCGAATCGAGACGCAGCGGCGGCAGCGCGTCCATGATCGGGATGATGCGCTGTTCCGGTCCCTCGGGGCTCTCGGGGTAGATCGTCCGGATGACCTGCTGCCGTTCGACGAGGTCGACGAGGGCAGCGCCCATCGCCTCCACATCGAGATCTCCGGTGAGCAACAACGTCATCGGGATGTTGTAGGCGCCCGACTCCTGGTCGTAGCGGTTGATGAACCAGAGCCGTTGCTGCGCCAAGGACAACGGAATGCGTTCGGGCGTGGGGCCTTCGGGCTTCACGAATCGGGCCGGGGCTCGGCCCGTCGCTACCACACCGTCGGTGCGGCGCTGTTCGATCAACTCTGCGAGCTCGGCGGGACTCTGCTTCTCGAAGACGTCGCGCAGACCGACAGCCGTGCCGAGGGCGTCGGAGAGTCGGGTGGCGAGCCGCGCTGCGCTCAGCGAGTTGCCGCCCTGCTCGAAGAAGGACGCCGTTGCGCTGATCCGCTCGGCGCCGACCGCGTCGGCGAACACACCGGCGATGATCTCCTCCAGCGGCGTGCGCGGCGCGACGAACGACTCTTCGGGTGTTTGCCCGAACTCGGGTTCGGGCAAAGCCTTTCGGTCCACCTTGCCGTTCGGATTCAGCGGCAGGGCATCGAGGATCACGATGGCCTCGGGGACCATGTAGTCGGGCAGCACCTTGCCGAGCGCGGCCCTGATCTCGCCGGCATCGAGGTCGGCAGAGCCTGCGACGTGGGCCGCGAGCCGGCGGTCGGATGACTCGCCGTGCGCGGAGACCACGGCCTGCCGGATTCCGGGGATCGCTGTCAGTGCGGACTCGATCTCCCCCAGTTCGATACGCAGTCCGCGCACCTTCACCTGGAAGTCGCTGCGGCCGATGAACTGTGCGTCGCCGTTCGGTAGCCGGCGGACCAGGTCACCGGTGCGGTACATCCGTGCGCCGGGTTTGCCGTAGGGGTCGGCGACGAAACGCGCTGCGGTGGTGTCGAACATGCCGCCGTACCCGCGGGCGGGAGCGATCCCGCCGATGTACAACTCGCCGACCACTCCGACCGGGACCGGCCGCAGCCGTCCGTCGAGAACCTTGTGGGTCACGTTAGGGATGGGCCGTCCCAGCGTGATCGGGCCGATGTCGCGGACCTCGTCGCCGACATTCGGTGCGTGGTCGGCCATTTCGACGGCCGTCGCCGAGCTGGTGGCTGCCGTCTCGGTCGGCCCGTACGTGGACAGCAGGTGCGTGTCGGTGCCCAGCAAGGTCCGGTAGGCCCGCGGCGGCAGGACCTCACCGCCGGCGGTGACGTTGGCAATGCTGGTGACGACCCGGTGCTCGTCGAGCTCCACCAGAAGCTCGAGCGCACTGGGGGCGACGTTGAACAGGTCGATCTTCTCGGACGCGATGATGCCGAGGATCTCCTCGGGATCAAATCCCTCTGTGGCCAGGCGGATGACACCACCGACCCGCAGTGCGAGCCAGATGTTCTTCTGCGTCATGTCGAATCGCGGCGATGACGCGATCAGGACGGTGTCACCGTCCCCGAACGTGACCTGGCCGCGATACCAGTTCCACATGTTGAGCAGTCCGGCCGCGGGTACGAGAGTCGGTTTGGGCCTGCCGGTCGATCCAGACGTGGTGATGACGTAACCCAGTCGACTGCCGGCACCGGGTTCGGTCCAGCGGTCAGGTAGTGCTGTGCCGTCCAGCCGCCGCAGCCGCTCCTCGGTCGCGCTGTCGCCCAATTCGATCAGGAGCGCACCGGTAGCCGCGATCCGGGTGCGGAGTTCGTCCGTGATGGCGTTCTGACTGGCGACCACCACCGTGGCGCCGGTGTCCTCGATGACCGAGCCGGCCCGTTCGGCAGGCGCACCCGGGTCCAGAGGCAGGTATGCCGCGCCCGCCTTCCAGGCAGCGAGCATTCCCAGCACCCAGTTCGCCGACCGTGGGGTGAGCAGGCCCACCACGTCGTCGGGACCGATGCCTCGTGACATCAGTTCGCGGGCAAGACGATTGGCACTCTGGTCGAGTTCGAGACGGGTGTATGACGCCTCGGGGCTGCGCACGGCAAGTGCACCCGGATGTTCGCGAACACGCTCATCCCACTCGGTCAGCGGCGTGGCGACCAGACGCTGCTCCGGCCCGACTGTGCTGTCCGCCGCGGGCGCCGTGCTCGTGCGGTAACGCTCGAGCGAGCGGCCGCCCACCAACCGCGCGGCGTCGGCGATGACGGTGTCCAAGACGGTGGCGAAGCCCTCGGGCGCCAGCATGATCGTCGGAACCAGTCCACTGAGCACCACCGAGGCGATGGCATCGGAATCCATACCCCGCTCGGTCAGCGGACCCGACAGCTGAGAGAAGCGTTCGTTGAAGTCGCGGTAGGTGATCCGTGTGCCGTCGTGATCCACGGCGACCGCATCGGGGTCGATGTCGACAGCCGCGGCGAGGAGCGCTGCGAGGTCGCGCGCCGTGTACCTCGTCGGCTCGGGCTCCGACTCGAAAGCCGGTTCGGAGTCCAGCCGCTCCGCTTCGGCGAGGATGTCCACGTCGCCGATCACGGCCGCTGAGTCCTCTGCGACGGCGCGAGCGAGGATCACCAGGCGCTCGGCGATGGTCGCAACGGTGTCGTGATCGAAAACGTCGCTCGCATAGGTGATCCGGCCCGTGAGGGTGCGTTCACCGGTTTCACCGACGGTCTTGTCGTCGAGGGTGAAGGTGAGGTCGAACTTGGCGCCGGTGGCCATGTCCGAGACGACACCGACGCTCAGTCCGGGCAGATCCACCCGCGCTGTCTCGTTGTTCTCGAATGAGAGCAGAACCTGGAACAACGGCGAATGCGAGCTCTGCCGTTTGGGCACGAGAGCACCGACAACGTTCTCGAACGGGATGTCGTCGTTGGCGAACGCATCCAGGTCGGCGGCGCGAACGCGCGACAAGAGGTCGTCGAAGCGGTCGCCGGCGTCGACCCGGGTGCGCAGGACAACAGTGTTGACGAACATTCCCACAAGCGGTTCGAGGTCGGCGTGGTCGCGGCCCCCGACAGGGGTACCGACCGTGATGTCGTCTGAATTGGACAGTCGGGCAAGCAGTGTGGCGACGAGCGAGTGCACCACCATGAACAGCGACGCCTGATTGCGTTGGGCCAGTTCGTTGAGGGATCCCACGATGTCCGCCGGGATCTCCAATGGCACAGCGCCACCCTGCATCTCCCGGCGCATTGGGCGCGGACGGTCCAGCGGCAGTTCGATGACCTCTGGAACACCGGCCAGCGTCGACCGCCAGAACTCGAGCTGCTTGCCTGCCGTTGTCGCCGGATCGTCAGGCGAACCGAGTACACCGCGTTGCCATGCGGCGAAGTCGGTGTACTGCAACGGCAGTGCCTCGAAGTGAGGTTCGGATGCCGAGCTGCGGGCTGCGTAGGCGATGACCAGATCGCGGGCCAGTGGTGCCATCGACGCGCCGTCGGCAACGATGTGGTGGACGATCACGATGAGCAGGTGGTCGTCACCGGACCGGAGCAACCGGGCGCGCACAGGCGGCTCGGCGGTGACGTCGAAGCCGTTGCCCGCGAACTCGGTTGCGGCAGCGAACATCGCATCGGTGTCGGCCACGTCGACGGGCTCGAGATCGACTGTTGCTTCTGACAGTGGCAGCACTCGCTGGTACGGACCATCCGGCGTATCCGGGAAGATCGTCCGCAGCGACTGTTGGCGTTCGAGTACATCGCCCATCGCGGCACGCAGCGCGCCGATATCCAGCGCGCCCTTCAGCGTGAGGGGCAGCACGATGTTGTACGCCGGCGAGCCTGCATCCATGCGGTTGAGCAACCACATGGCCTGCTGCGACAGCGACAGTGGCGGCCGTTCGCCGGCGATCCCCGGCACCAGCGCGGGCGTGGCGTCCCGGCCCGCAGTACCGGGGTCGGTCTGGTCCAGTCGTGCGGCCAGCGACTCGACGGTCGGGTTCTCGAAGATCTCGCGCACCGCAACACGCCGACCGACGAGGCTGCTGATGCGGGCGACCGCCTTGGTGGCGACGAGTGAGTTGCCACCGAGATCGAAGAAGGAATCACCGACACCGATCGAGGGCAACCCGAGTACCTCGGCGAAGATGTCCACGAGAGCGCGCTCGGTGTCCGTGGACGGTTCGGCCCCGCCACCGATCAACGCCCCGAGGTCGGCTTCCGGCAGGGCGGCACGATCGAGCTTTCCTGAACGAGTCAACGGGATCTCGTCGAGGAACACGATAGCGCTCGGCACCATGTGCGACGGCAAACGCTGCCCGACGAACTCGCGAACCTCCCTGGCGTCCAGCGGTTGTGAGGCAAGCACATGTGAGACCAGCGCCGTCACCCCGGAGGGCAGTTCGGCGCCCGAGGTCGCCGCGAAGTCGATGCCCGGGTGCGCAGCGAGCGCCGCATCTATCTCACCCAGCTCGATGCGGAAGCCACGAACCTTCACCTGGAAATCGCTGCGACCGATGTACTCGACCTCGAGCCGGTCATCACGCCGGACCCACCGGACGACGTCGCCGGTGCGGTACATCCGCGTGCCAGGCTCGCCGTGGGGGTTGGCGATGAACCGGTCAGCGGTCAGCGACGGCCTGCGGTGGTACCCACGCGCCATCGCCGGACCACTGAGGTAGAGCTCGCCGTCGACTCCGACGGGAACCGGTTGCAGGCGGTTGTCGAGGATCAGCGACGTCAGGCCGCGGACCGGCGAACCGATGGTGATGCGTTCACCCGGCTGCATGGGTCCGGCTATGTCGGCGAAACACGTTGTCTCGGTTGGGCCGTAGCCGTTGAACATGCGGCGGCCTGGTGCCCAGCGATCGACCAGCTCAGGCGGGCACGCCTCGCCGCCGACGACAACCGATTCGAATGCGTCGAGTCCGGCCGGATCCACCGAGGCCAGCGCTGCCGGGGTGATGAAGCCGTGGGTGACCCCGTACTGGGCCAGGAAGTCGTGCAGTTCGTCGCCGCCATATACCTCGGTCGGCGCGATCACCATGGTCGAGCCGTTGGCGAGCGCGAGCAACACCTCCAGCACGGAGGCGTCGAAGCTCGGCGACGCGAAGTGCAGTGTGCGCGAGTGTTCGGTCAGGACAAAACGATCCGCTTGTTCGTGCAGCAGGTTCGAGAGACCACCGTGGGTGACGGTCACACCCTTGGGCACTCCCGTGGTTCCCGAGGTGTAGATCATGTACGCCGTGTTGGCCACGCGGATCGGTGCGATGCGTTCGCCGTCGCTCAACATGGCAGTCGACTGTTCTGCGACCACCGCGATGGCCTCGTCCGAATCGAGCTCCAGCCACTCGACGGTGTCGGGACGTTCTGTGCGCCACGCCGAGGTGGACAGGCCGTACACCGCTGCGGAGTCACGCAGCATGTGCTCGATGCGTTCGGCCGGGTAGCGCATGTCCACCGGCAGGTAACCCGCCCCGGTCTTGGCGACCGCCCACAGCCCCACCATGAAGTCGATGGAGCGGCCCATGCCCAGGGCGACGATCTGTTCCGGCCCGATTCCCCGGGAGATCAGAAGACGCGCAAGGGCATTCGATCGCTCGTCCAGCTCGCGGTAGGTGATCGACCCGGCCGGAGAGACCGCGGCATCGCGTTCACCCGCCGCTGCCACCGCCGCGTCGAGGAGCTCCGGCAACGTCGCGAGGCCGGTGGTTCCGACACCGCTCTGACCCAGTAGTTCGGCACGCTGGTCGGCATCGAGGATGTCGACATCGCCGACACGCGCACCGGTGTCGGCAGCAACCTGTCCGAGCACCCGGACCATCATGTCCAGGATCGCCTCGGCCTGCTCGCGCTCCACGATGCCCGGGAGGTACTTCGCCGACAGTCGCAGGCCCGGATCGGACATGGCGATCAGGGTCAGCGGGTAGTGCGTGGCGTCGAGGACATCTGCGTGGTCGACCCGCATCCCATCGATGTCCGCAGCCGCGGTCAGCGCAGTCCGGTCGAGGGGGTAGGACTCGTAAACCATCATGGTGTCGAACAACGAATCGACATCTGTCTCGCCCAGGATCTCGGCGAGGCCGACCGTGTGATGGTCGAGCAACTCAGCCTGTTCCTGTGCAACACGTTTGATCAGCCTGCCGAGGTCGGCGGCGGCGTCGAGCTGGATCCGCACGGGCAAGGTGTTGATGAACAGGCCGAGCATCGATTCGATGCCGGCCACCTGCGGAGGCCGTCCCGACACCGTGGTCCCGAAGACGATGTCGTCGCGGCCGGTCAGGCGGGCGAGCACCAGCGCCCACGCGGTCTGGAGGACGTTGTTGACGGTCACCCCGGACTCACGGACGAACTCGGTCAACCTCGTCGACAACGTCTCGTCGAGCACGACATCCACCTGACGCGGCACCTGGCCTGCGCCGTGGGTGTCGGCGCCCGGGAAGAGCAGGGTCGGTTCGTCGATACCGTCGAGAGCGCGCGACCACGCGGCCAGCGACTCCTGAGGCGACTGGGATTGCAGCCACGCCAAGTAATTACGGTACGGGCGCGGCGAGATCAGGGTCTGCGCACTGCCGCCGGCCTGATAGATGGCCAACAGATCGGTCATGAAGATCGGCATCGACCAGCCGTCGAGCAGGATGTGATGCAGCGTCACCACGAACCGGTGGACCGAATCGCTCTGCCGGATGAGCGTGAAGCGGATCAGCGGTGGCCGGTCCATCGCGAAAGGCATGATGCGCTCGGCGTGGGTGAGCTCGGTCAGCCGGGCCTCACGGTCGGCCGGGTCCAGCCCGGTCAGATCATGGTCTGTCCAGGGCGTCGGCGCTTCCGACGGGATGACTGCCACCGCGGCACCCTCGGAGTCCGTCATGAATGCACTGCGCAGGTTCGGGTGTCGCGCGATCAGCGACTCGGCACTGCGCCGCATGCGTTCGGGATCCACCCCGGTCAGATCCAGGACCATCTGTGCCGCATAGACATCCACATCACCTGCGGCCAATTCGGCGTGGAACAGCAGCCCGTTCTGCAACGGGGTGAGCGGCCAGATGTCGGCGATGTCGTCGAATCGCCGCTCTATCTCGTCGATCTGACCCTGCCGCACGTCCACCAGCTCGAGGTCCGACGGCGTCAGGCCACCCGCCCCCGGCGAGACCGAGTGCAGAGCAATGGATTCCAGAGCGCGGTGCCACAACTCGATGAGGCGGTCCACCGACTCGTCATCGAGAACCGAAGCGGGGTAGTCGATGGTTGCCGACAGCTGCGGTCCAGACGCCGATTCGGTCACCATGGCATTGACGTCGAGAGCCGTGCGCACCGGCACGGTCGCACCACGGGTACCGCGAATGGCCTTCTCGCCGTCGGGGACCCAAGGACCAGATCCGTCGGTTCCTGCCAGGCGTCCGAGATAGTTGAAGGTGATCGCAGGGTCGGGAGCGTCCGAGAGAACTTCTGCGCCTTGGTCATTGAGGTAGCGGAGCAAACCGTAGCCGACGCCGCGCCGCGGGACGGTGGCGAGCTGCTCCTTCACCGCCTTGACCAGGCTGCCCGCGGATTGCCCACCCGCAAGTGCGTCGTCGACGTCGATTCCGTCGGTGGTCAGGAGCACCGGGTACAGGGTGGTGAACCAGCCGACCGTGCGCGACAAGTCGGCGCCGGGCAGTAGCTCTTCTTCTCTGCCGTGGCCCTCCAATGCGACGACGAGAGAGGTCGCCGACTCGCCGCGTCCCCGCAGCCAGTGGGTCGCGGCCAACGCGAATGCGGCCAGCAGTCCGTCGTTCACGCCACCGTGGAATGCCTGGGGCACCCGGGTCAGCAACGTGTCGGTCAACTTGGGCGAGAGCACGAGCTCCCGGTGCTTGAGGGTTCGGACCAGATCTCGATCGGGCCGAACCGTCAGACTGGGGTTGTCGATTGCCGACGCCACGGACCGCCAGTGATCGAGTTCGTCGAGAAGTGCCGGATCGCCCGCCAGCTCCTTCAGACCATGAGCCCACCGGCGCATTGATGTGCCCACCGGATCGAGCTGAACCGGCTCCCCCGAGGAGATCTGAGCCCATGCCGTCGCGAGATCGGGTAGCAGGATGCGCCACGATACGCCGTCGACCGCGAGGTGGTGCAGAACGATCAGCAGTCGCCGCTCGGAGTCCGCGCCAGAGGGTGCCTCGACAACCGTGACGGACATGACGCGACCGGATTCGGGATCGAGAGCATCGGTCGCGGCGGTTGCCGCCGCCTCCATCGCATCGTCGAACGCCGACGAACCCCGCGACGCGGCAACGGTGATCTCATCGACGGGCACCTCGGACGAGTCTTCCGCCGGTGCGATCACATGGCGTAGTCCGTTGTCGCCGAATGTCAGTCGCGACCGCAGCACATCATGGTGCCGCCGGACGCCGGCAAGGGCCTGACGGAGAACTTCGACGTCGAAAGGCTCGGGAGCGGAGACCACAACGGACTGCGAGTACGGACCGATGGCCGCCGGTTCCTGCGCCATCCAGCTCATGATCGGAGTCAGGGCGACCTCGCCCACCCCGCCGCCGTCGAGTTCCTCGGCGACCAGGGTCGAGCTCTCTTCCCGGGCGACCTCGGCCAGTTCACCGATCGTCTTGTGCTCGAACACCTCTCGTGACGAGAAGTGCAGACCGATCGCCCGCGCACGCGACACCAACTGGATCGACATGATGCTGTCGCCGCCGAGACCGAAGAACGAGTCGTCGAGTCCGACACGGGGCTGACCGAGCAGGTCGGCGACCAGGTCGGTGATCGCGCGTTCCTTGTCGGTGGTCGGCGGACGGAATGTCACGGTCTGAGCACTGAAATCTGGTTCCGGTAGTGCTTTTCGGTCGATCTTTCCGCTGGCACCGAGCGGCATCTGCGGGAGTTCGACGATCGCGTCGGGAACCATGTACTCGGGCACCCGGGCCCGCACGGTGTTCATCAACTGCGCGGTGTCGACACCGCTGCCCACCACGTACGCAACCAGACGCTGACCATGGGTACTGTGGTGCACCACGACCACGGTCTCGCGAACCGAATCGTCAGCCAGCACAGCGGATTCGATCTCGCCGAGCTCGATCCTGAGGCCACGGACCTTGACCTGGAAGTCGCTACGGCCCACGTATTCCAGCGACCCGTCGGCCGACCAGCGCACGAGATCCCCGGTCCGGTACATGACCGAACCGTCCGGGCCGAACACGCAGGGAACAAAACGCTCGGCGGTCAGGTCCGGACGACCGAGGTACCCGCGGGCGACCTGCGCGCCGGACAGGTACAGCTCACCGACTGCACCGATCACACAAGGCCGCAACCTGCGGTCGAGCACCCATGCCCGGCAGTTCCACACCGCGCGTCCGATCGGCACGGTGTGCACCGACTCGACGTCGACTGCCGAATACGTGGCGTGCACAGTGAATTCGGTTGGGCCGTACAAGTTCTCGATCTGCACACCGGGCAGGGCCTGGTGTGACTGAGTCGCGAGCTTGGCCGGGAACGCTTCGCCTGCGACCAAGAGCAAACGCAGTGAGCCAGGCTCGATCCGGCCGATCTCACCGAGGAAGAGCTGAAGCATCGAAGGAACGAACGAGGTGGCCGTGACACCCTCGGACGCGATCACACCGGCCAGGTACTCGGGATCGAGGTGGCCGTCCGGCTCGGCGATGACAAGTCTGGCGCCGACCGTGGGGGCGAACAGCTCCCACACCGACACATCGAAGGTGGTCGGCGTCTTCTGCAAGATGACGTCGTTCGACCCGATCTCGTAATGCCCTGCGAGCCAATCCAACTGGTTGGCAACGCTGTGATGGGGTACGGCCACACCCTTGGGCTTGCCGGTCGACCCCGAGGTGAACAGGACGTAGGCCAACGAGGAAGGGCGCAGCGGCGCGATGCGCTCGGCGTCGTCGACCTGACCGTCGGGCAGCGAATCAAGATCCAAGTCAAGCAGATCCAGCGTCGCAGTCGCGCCGAGGTCGACGACGGCACGATCGGAGTCCGCGATGAAGACGCAGAGCGGCTCGGCAGTCTGCAGGACATCGGAGATGCGCGAACTGGGATGGTCGGGGTCGATCGGCACGTAGGCGCCGCCGGCCTTGAGGACGGCGTAGAGCGCGGCCAACATCTCGGCGGAACGCCGGAGCGCAACTCCCACGCGGACTTCCGGGCCCAAGCCGGCGCCGATCAGGTGACGGGCGAGCTTGTTCGTCCATGCGTCGAACTCGGCGAATGTGAAGCGGCGGTCGCGGTCGACCACCGCGATCGCGTCAGGCCGTGCAGCGAGTTGCCGATTCCACATCTCGATGAGGTCGTGCGACGCCACAGGATGTTCGGTGGAGTTCCACTGGACCATCGTGGCGGCGATCTCGGCCGGTGATCCGAGATTGAGCGCACCGACGGACGTCTCAGGGGCGGCCCGCAGCATCTGGGCCAGGAAGTCGGTGAACCTGCGGTGGTGCCGCTGTAGGTCCTCGTCGGCGTACGTCTGCGGGTTGGCTTCGAAGTCGACACGCAGATTCGAACCTTGGACCCCCGGATAGAGGTTCATGGACAGGTCTTCGACGGGCCCGGTGGTCAGGACGTGCAGATGACCGACGACGTCGCCGAGCTGCAACACCGGGTGGAACATCATGAGATTGACCGATGGCCCGAACAGGCCGCGTTGCCCGGTTCCCTGGCCGATGTCGCGGCGCATGTCTTCGTGCCGGTACAACTGCCGCCGGAGAGCACCGGTCAGCTCGGTCTGGACGGTGCGGACCAGATCGGCGATGGTGGTCGACGGGGTGACGGTCAGCCGCATCGGAACGATGTTGGACACCATTCCCCCGGCCCGCCGGAGTTTCGCGGTGTTGCGAGCGGAGACCGGCAGACTCAGGACCACGTCTTCGCTGTCGGTCATCCGCGCGAGGTACGCCGCAAACGCCGCGATGACCGCGGGAGCCGAACTGCCCGACGCATCGCGGGCTGCCTCGTCGAGAAGCGCAGCGGTGTCGTCGGGAAGCGTGGACGAGGCGAGTCGCGAGAACTCACCCGGGACCGCGCGCTGCTGCGACAACGAGAGCGCGGCAGGCAGATCCGCCGTCCGCTCCGCCCAGTATTCGCGGTCCTTGATGAATCGGTCGGATTCCCGGTAACGCCGTTCATCGGCGATGATCTCGGGCAGGGCCGCACCCTTGGCGGGCGGGATCTCGTCACCCGAAGCAAGTGCTGTGTACACCTCGGCGATGCGCGTCACCATCGCCATCGCGCCGAAACCGTCGAGCGCGATGTGATGGGTGCGGATGTACCAGTAGTAGTGGTCGGTGCTGATGCGCAGCAGAGCGCTGACGGTCAGCCGATCCCGGAGAAGATCAATCGGGCGGCGGTACTCATCGCGCATCCACGTCTGCGCCGCAGTCTCGGCGTCAGGGGAGTCGACCAGGTCGACGAACTCGATGGTGTCATCGATGCTGCCGTCCACACGCTGCAAGGGCAGGCCGTCGGTTTCGACGAGACCGAGGTATCCCGATCCCATCTCGCGGCCGACGAACTGCGATGCCCGGGTGAGGGTACCGAGATCTACCGGGCCGACCAGCTCCACGTACTGGGCGATGTTGATCGCAACCTCGCCCAGACTTTGCTGGGCGAACCAGATCCCACGCTGCGCCGCCGACAGCTCAAAAGGGTCGCCGGGCGCATCTGCTGGTACGTCTGAACGGCCAGCACTCAAAGTTTGCCGCTCCAATCTCGAACGCTTGCTCGCCTCGGCCTCAGTGACTATGAATTCTTGTATCTGCGAATGTAATGGCGGTGTCTTCGTTGTTCACATTCAACCCGCAAGTGGTCGTTTAGACAGTAACCACGCAGGCGAGTCGCAGATATCTGCCACTCGAATGGCACGCCTTTCTGTGACCTATCGACCAGATTGTCATAGCCGTTACACCGTTGCTTCAGCGGCCCGGATCAGCTCGACATCGCGGTTCTGGCGAGTGGGTCGGGCGTCTCCGGCAGCGCAATCAAGTATAGACCAGGCCGTGCGCAGCATCGCTGACGTTCGATCGGTGGCTGTCACCAGGGCCGACGAGTCCGGCCCCCTCGTACGCGGTGTGCGTCCGAGGGGGCCGGTGTCGAATACCTGAGGGCGGGCTGGGGCCCGTATCGGTGAACTACCCGGCTGCGAGCCTGCTGGCGATCACCCGGAGGTCGATCTCACTCGTTCGCCCGGCGGTGACACGCTGCTGGGGCGGTGCCGTCGCGGTGTGCAGTTCGTCGAAGTCGCCACGGATCTGCGCAAGTGCATCGTCGACGATCGCAGCGACAACCGACCCGTCGGTTTCTGCACCGAGGGCCGGGATGCCCGCGAAGATCGCGGCAACGACAGCGGATCGGTCGTCCATGTACTGGTTCCGGGTCACCGGCATCATCAGATTGATCGCACCGGTGAGGTCGCGGTACGTCAGCGCACGCGATCTGTACCGGACGACCACCCGGTCAGGGGTCACTCGAGTGATCTCGCCCACCGCGGCAGGCAGGTCCACCCTCTGAGATGAAGGCGCCATAGCCCGCTGTTGCGGCCGAATCGTTGAAATAGCCATCTGCTCACCAACCCTGTGCATCTGCCTCGACCCTCAATGGGTCGGCGTAGCTAATATTCACAGTACCCGGGCAGTAAGGGAAGGGAAGTATTCCAGCTGTTACAAGATCTAGGTGTGATCTACGACACACTTGGGCGGTGCGGCCTCTGACCAGCGCAAATGGGCGCGCAACACGCATCGAAAATGAAACATTCGATGCGAATTCGTGTCATTGTCATCGCGCGTTTCGGTCAGACACCATGACCTCTGCGGTGGTGCGGCCCGCGGGCCCGCAGTCGTGCACCTACTGCTGAGAATCGGCTTCCATGGCCTCGATCAGGCTCTTCGGTCGCAGGTCAGTCCAGTGCTCGTTCACGTAGTCGAGGCACTCGGCGCGCGATGCCTCACCGAAAACCTTGTTCCAGCCGGCCGGGATGTCGGCGAATGTCGGCCACAGCGAATGCTGGTTCTCGTCGTTGACCAGCACAAAGAACCGGCCGTCTTCGTCGTCGAATGGATTGCTCATGAGCGGACCCTTCTCCTGTTTCGGTTACGCGTGCACCACGGTCGACACACACCACCGCCGGCGGCCCGTACCCCGCATCGGGTGCACAGACTGCCGGCGGACAGCAGATCAGACCAGTTCGGCTTCCGCGAGAACCATCATTGCCTGTATGCGTATCCCGGCAAGCGTATCGGCGAGGCCGCGCGGGCCCGACACCGCCAGCCCGGGTACGGAAGTCATGAGCGCGACGGTGAGGGCAGAGTCATCCACCGCTTCGCTCGCCATCGCGATTGCGGCACCCTGTGCCCGTCCCTTGAGTTCGCCGAAGTTCACCGCGTAACCCTGACCGACCACCGCCGGCCGATCACGGCCGATATCGGCAGCAGCCATCACCAGCTGAGTGAGTGTGCGATCCTCTCGGTTACGAGAGCCGCGTGCGTCGGATCGGGCCGACGACCCCTTGCCATAACGGCGGAGCTGCAGTACCACAACGCCCTCCCTCTCAAAACGTGCGCCGAATGCGTTCTTCTCGTGCAATTCGTCGGATCCCTGCAATAGCCCCGTCCAGGTCACCAAAGCATAGCCATTGTCAGGCCATTGAATACCAATTGCCCAACATTCCATTCACACGAACGATATCGCTGCGTCGAGCCGTAGCGTTACGGCCCGTTGGGTGCGATAGGTTCGTAACGAATCATCAGGTGTGATCGCGTCGCCATGGCGACCATGACGATGACGGGACGGACATGCAGGCGAGGCGGGGCCGAGTTACGCAGAACAGCGACGACCAGGACGGCGTACGAGCCTCCTCGGGCGCCCCCTCCACCTACCAGCAGCCGGTCGGCGGCGGCCGGATTCAGCACAGCGTGGTGGCAAACGACCTGGTCAAGACATTCGGCGATTTCACCGCCGTCGACGGCATCAGTTTCCAGGTGCCGACGGGGACGGTGCTCGGGCTCCTGGGGCCGAACGGCGCCGGTAAGACCACAACCGTCAACATGCTGGCGACCCTGCTGACCCCCGACGGCGGCAGCGCCTCGATCGCCGGTTTCGACGTGGTCAAGGACCGCGCGTCGGTCCGCAAGTCGATCATGCTGACCGGGCAGTTCGCTGCCCTGGACGAATCTCTCACCGGACGCGAGAACCTCATCTTGTTCGGCAGGTTGATGGGTTTGCGCAAACGCGAGGCGAACGGCCGCGCCGATGAACTGCTCGAGGCGTTCAATCTGGTGGAGGCCGCGTCGAGGCGAGTGGGAAAGTTCTCCGGCGGAATGCGGCGGCGCATCGACATCGCTTGCGGTCTGGTGGTCCGGCCGGAGGTGGTCTTCCTCGACGAACCGACCACTGGCCTGGACCCGCGAAGCCGCCAGGATGTCTGGAACATCGTGACGTCGCTGCGCGATCAGGGCATCACCACGCTGCTCACCACTCAGTACCTGGAAGAGGCCGACCTCCTCAGCGACCGGATCGTTGTCATCGACAAGGGGCGTGTGATCGCCGAGGGCACGGCGTCTGCGCTGAAGGAAGAGGTCGGCGGCACGTTCTGCGAGGTGATCCCCAGCTATCCCGACGACCTCAAGAAGCTCAAGCAACTCTTGGCCGACATGGTTCCACCGGACCAGATCCGCATCGACATGTCGCGAACCTCGTTGACGATGCCCGCGATCAACGCGACGCAGACGCTCGTGGAGATCGTTCGCCGCACAGACGCCGCCCGCATCGAACTCACCGACGTCGGCCTGCGTCGTCCGTCGCTGGACGACGTGTTCCTTAAGCTGACCGAGTCGCCGACCGGCGGCTCCCCCACGGCGACGTCTCCGGCCGCCACCAGTTCCACGGCAGCCCGGGACCGCCGATGACGACGCTGACCCCGGATCGGGTCGTGTCCTCCGGGAGCGATCGTTCGGTGCATGCCGGCCAGCAGTGGCTGGCCCTCACCAACCGGTCGCTCCGAGGGATGGCCCGCGAAGGACAGTTCCTTCTGTGCATCGTCTCCCCGGTGCTGCTGACCGTCTGCTTCTATGTCCCGCTGCGGACGATCATGGATCTGTACCCCGGGATGGACTATGCCCAGTTCCTGATGCCGGTGATCTGCTTGCAGTCCGTGGGGTTCGTGGCCACCTCCGCTGCCATGCGGGCCGCCACCGACGGCAGCCTGGGATTGAGCAACCGGCTGCGGAGCATGCCGGTGAACATCCTGGTACCACTCATGGCCAGGCTCGCCGCGAACGTCGTACTGCTCATCATCTCGTTGTGCTGGGCCATCATCTCGGGGCTGGTGATCGGGTGGAGACCGGAGTCTGGTCTGCTCAATTTCGCAGGCTTCCTCGGCGTCGCCCTTGTTGTCGGCATAATCCTGGCCTTCGGCGCCGACACGATCGGCGCCCTGTCGCGAAACCCGCAGGCCACCAGCCAGGCCCTCGCCCTACCGCAGTTGATCCTCGGAATGCTCTCCACCGGATTTGTCCCGGAGGAACGATTCCCCGAGTGGATCAGACCATTCGCGCGCAATCAGCCGATCTCTCAATTCACCGAATTGATGCGGGGATTCGACGGCGGTGAGGTGACCCTGCGGCTCGCGTTGCCCTCGATCTTGTGGGCCACAGGGGTTGTTGTCGCCGCCATCATCGGCGGGGCCTGGGTGATGATTCGGAGCAGCCGACGTTGAGCGAAGACAAACGTCCGCCGCAGGAGCCGCCGGTACCGGTGGTGCCCCGTCGCCCCCGACACCGGGGCGACGGCGATGCCGCCGGGCTCCAGCACTGGTGGCGCACCGAACAGCCCCCGTCCGGACGACGCCGAAGCCGTCCCGACGACCTCCCGACCACACGATTCGAGCGACTCGACCGCGGCGAGGCGGACCAGAGCGATTACGAAGCCCCGGTCACTGCCACCAATCGGACTTTTGTCGGCCCGTGGACACTTCTGTCCCCTGGTGCCGCAGCCGCGGATTGGACTGCCGAACAAGCAGTCCTTCGCCCGTCGGGCCGTGCGGGAGCCACCGCATACCGAGGTGAGCAGCTCACCCAGTTCACCGATCCGGGCGCTCTGGACACCAGCCACGTATCGGCCGAACTCCAGCAGGCCCAGACCGTTCGTCTGGACGTGCGGAAGATCGCCGCTGCTGCTGCGGCCGTCGACGCGGCCGAGCAGGAGTCGGCGGGCGATCACCGCAAGGACCTGGCGACAGCATTTGCCGATCACCCCGATGCCAGTGAACGCGGTGTCAAGGCGTTCCTGCGGCACGCCCGCATCCTCACCGGTCGGCAGTTGCTCGTCGTCACGCGGGACCGACTCACCCTCATGCAGAGCATGCTGTTCCCGCTGCTGAGCATGGTCATGTTCAAGGTTGTCCTCGGGGACGCCGTCGGACAGGCCACGGGTCAGAACAGTGCCTACGGCACTGTGCCCCTGGTTGTCCTGGTCGGGGCGATGTTCGGCTCGCTCGCCGTGGGCACCCGGCTGATCAGCGAGCGGCGAACAGGATTGCTGACCCGCCTCTACGTACTACCGGTACACCGGGCTGCGGATCTGACGTCGCGTGTCAATGTCGAGCTGATCCGGATCCTGGTCAGTACAGCGATTCTGACAACCGCGGGCCTGGCCATCGGATGGCGCTTCAACCAAGGGGTCCTGCCGGCAATCGGCATCTTCGGGGTCGCCCTCCTTTACGGTGCGGCCTACTCGACGATCGTTCTGACACTGGCGGTTTCGGCATCGAACCTCCCCCTGGTGCCCATCATGTCGCTCATCACGAGCTTGTTGATGTTCTTCAATTCGGGGTTCTCGCCGATCGAGGCCTATCCGGAGATCCTGCAGCCCCTGGTCCGCAACCAGCCCATGACGTGTGCCATCGAGACCATGCGTGCGCTGGCCATCGGCGGACCGGTGGCCGACAGTCTGATCAAGACGGTCGCCTGGGCTGTGGGGGCGATCGTGATCTTCGCCTACCCGGCATTGCGCGGGTACCGACGAGCCGCGGCCTCGCGAACCTGACCGTCCCCTTGGCCGGTCTGGCCTGTTCGAAAACCGCCGAGTTGGGGTGTTGTTGCCTACGATCAACACCTATGCCACCGAAACCGACGCGATGAAGCAGATCGCGGGACGTGACGCCGCCTACTTGTATCTCGGCGACGTGAACTCGTCGACCATCGTGTCGTCGTACCTGATGCCCAATCCCGACGGGCTACCGCTGACGATCGACCACACCGCCGCCGTGGATTGGTTACGCGGACGCCTCGATGTGTCGGATCTGTTCACCAGCAAATTGATGCGTCTCCCCGGCGACGTCGGCTTGCCCTACTGGGTGCCGGATCCGGCATTCGACCCCGCCGCACATGTCCGGTTCCATGGCGTGACGGATTGGTCCGCGGCCCGAGACCTGGTGGCAGACATCGCGGCCACACCACTCGACCCGTCCCGTCCGCTGTGGCTGATGCATGTCATCACCGACATCCCCGACGCACCGGATCAAACCGGGTTGTCGACACTCGTGGCGCTCCACTACCACCACGCCGCGTTCGATGGGATGTTGTTCAGCACCCTGACGGCCACCATGTTCAGCGACCTGGAAATCACCGACGAAGTCCGTGCCGCAGGCCGGATCGTCGGGGGTGCCGAAAAAACCCGGGCGGCGGTGGCGCGGAGAGAGCTCGTCGGCCTGCCCGGTCATTTCTGGCGGTTCGCCCGTGTCTGCGGAACGACAATCCGCCGGACCCGGGAAAAGGCGAAGACATCCGAGCCCGGGATACGTCGCAGCTGGCCGGTCATCCGGTTCAACGCGCCGTTCCGGGGACCGCGAATAGCTGACGGCGTGATGCTCGATCTGCAAGAAGTGCTCGAGTTGCGGTCGCGCGTCCCCGGCGCAACCCTCAACGACCTGATGCTGTCCGTCATCGGAGAGGCGACCAACCGTTACCTGACCCAGGCGGGAGAGCGCCCCGAGTCCTCGATGTCCGCGCTGGTGCCGATGTCGACGCGGGCAATGCGTGAGTCCGCTTCGGCGAACCAGTTCGTCCCGATGGTTGTCGACCTGCAGACGGCCGAATCCGATCTCACCACGCGAGTCCGATTGATCTCGGCGGAAACGAGTCGGGAGAAGAAGCGCATCGCCGAGGAGGCGACCCGGGCAGACATCGCGGTGGTGGACGCAATGCCCGCACCACTGCTGCGTCTCCTCGGAGTTCTCTCGCGTCGGCAGTCGAAGTCGGCCTCCACCGCCCCGGCGTTCAACATCGTGGTGACCAACGTCAACGGTGTCCAGATGCGACGGAAGATCTTCGGACTGGAAGTGGTGGGCGGCTTCGGGGTCCAGACTGTGGCCAGTGGATCGACCCTGGCTCACGTGATGACAAACCGGGCCGACAAGCTCGCGGTGTCCATCACGGCCGATCGGGCGTCGCTCCCCGACATCACCGAGTACTGCCGGATCATCGAGCAATCGTTCAAGACCCACCAGGCCGAGGTCGGCTGAGACTGCCAGCCGACCACCCCACCGTTCGTCCCCGCCCGTCCAGATCGCGGTCCCGTAGCGCCACAGCGGATCGCGTGGGACGGCCCTGCACATCACCGGAGATCGCCGAATGAAACAGGTCACCGCGCGTGACGCCGCATACCTCTACCTCGGGGACGGGGTCGCGACGGCCACGGTGGTCAGCTGCCAGGTTGTCGTGAACCCCGCCGGCCGACCGCTCGAGCTCACCGAGGATCGCCTCCTGGAGTGGATCAGCGAACGGATCTGGATCTCAGACCTGTTCACCAGCAAGCTGATCCGGCTGCCCTCAGACATCGGTTACCCCTATTGGGTTCCTGATCCGGATTTCTCCGCAGCCGCTCACCTGCAGGTGCACCGCAACGTCGGCACGTGGGCTTCGGCGATCGAGCTCGTCGAGCAATTCGGGGACTCGCCGATGGATCTGGCCCACGCACCCTGGCTCATGCACGTCATCCCCGACGTCACCGGCGTGCCAGGCCACGCCGGCCTGTGCAGTCTCGTGGTGTTCCGGTTCCATCACATCGCCTTCGATGGCGTCACCTCGGCGACCTTGGGCGAGAAGGTGTTCGACGACGGTGTCGTGAGCGACGCAACACGCGCGGAGGGCCGGGTCGTCGGGAAGGGCACTGCATCTCGCGCGGCGCTGACCCGTCGGGAACTCCGGCGTGGACCCGCGCTCTGGAGCCGGTTCGCACAAGAGGGTATCGGGATCGTGCGGGCATCGAGACAGCAGAGGCGAGCACAGGCGGGCGGTGTTCGGCCCCACCGGGTTTGGCCGGTCACCCGCTTCAATCACGACTTCCGCGGCCCCCGCACGGTAGGCCACATCCTCTTCGACCGCGGCGATGTGCTCGAGATGAAGTCTTCGTTGGGTGGCGCCACGGTCAACGACCTCATGTTGTCCATTGTCGGACAGGCTGTTCACGACTATCTCGGTCGCAGGAACGAGACCCCGCCATCGTCGCTGTCTGCGCTGGTACCGGTGTCGACGAGGGGAATGCGTGAAGCGGATACGGCAAACCAGTTCGTTCCGGTGGTCGTGGATCTGGTGACCACCGAAGCGGATCCCCGGGTGCGGATATCGCTGATCGCCGCGGAGACCGCACGTAAGAAGAACAGGGTCAAACAGAAGTTGGCGGAACAGACGACGGGGTTCATCGACATCGTGCCCGCCCCGGTCCTCCGGCTGCTCGGTTCCGGGCGGCCGCGCCGCAAGAAGTCAGTCGCGCCACCCCGTTTCAACGTGGTGATCACCAACCTGCCCGGGATCGCGAGACACGGTAGTTTCTGCGGGATGAACATCGTGGACAGCTTCACCATGCAACCGGTCGGCTCGGGTGCAACTCTGGCTCACGCGATCTCCGACCGGGGTGACCACATCGCCATGTCGATCACGGTCGACTCGGCAGTGATGCCCGACATCGGCGAATACTGTCAGATCGTCCGCGAGTCATTCGAGACGCACCGAGCCACCATCATCTGAGGTCGTCGACCAATGCCCCCTCCACGATCACGGCGCCGGGGACCGTCTCGTGTCTCGGTGATCATCCCGGTCAGAAACGGCATGCCCTACCTGATCGAGCAGATGAAAGCTCTTGCCGCCCAGGACTATCAAGGCGACTGGGAGGTGGTGATCAGCGACAACGGCTCGACCGACGGATTACGCGAGTTCATCGACGGCCCAGCGATCCCCGACGGTCTCCACGTCGTCTACGTCGACAGTTCTGCGGTGCCGGGGGCGTCGCATGCGCGTAATGCGGGCGCCGAGGCCGCCCGAGGCGATTTTCTCGCGTTCGTCGACAGTGATGACCGGGTACGTCCACACTGGCTCAGCAGCATGGCGGCCGCTGCAGAAGCCGCCGACCTCGTATCGGGATCCCTCGACACCGAGGCGCTCAACACCCCTGAGGTTCGGACCTGGCGGCCGATCCCTTTGCCCGAAGACGGTTGGCCGGTACCGGGCTGGTATCCGACCGCCATCGGCGCGAACATGGGCGTGTGGCGCGATGTCCACGACCGTATCGGCGGATTCGACGAGGCCTTTGTCCACACGGCCGAAGACAACGACTACGTATGGCGCGCACAGCTGGCGGGGTACGTGCTCGTACACAGCTCTGAAGCCCTGCTCGACTACCGACTGCGCAACACCTACCGGTCGCTGTGGAAACAGATCTACGTTTATGGCCGGGGGGCGGCGCAGATACATGCCCGCTACCGGGAGATGGGGTTCACCCAATACAACCGGCCGCTGCTGTTCCCGCTGGTGGTGACGTCGCTCGCTCTTCGCAATCCTCTTCTGCCGCAAGCAGTCACCCGCATGAACACCGGTCGCTGGATTTATCACGTAGCTCACGAGGCGGGCAAGATCCGCGGCGGGATCACCCACCGCGTGCTGTGCTTGTGAAGCCTTCGGGCATCGACAGTTCGACGGCGGTCAGCGGTGGGCGCGGGGCGTGAGCCGAGTCTGCGGCGGCCGGATCAGGTTCCGAAGGGTGAATCGCTGCGAGACGGGATCATATGCCCGAAAGGGCACCCAGTTGATCAGATAAAAGGGCATGGCGACAACAAGCATCTGCACCACCGCCTTCGCTCGCTCTTTGGGCAGCCCATGCACTTTGAAGGTTCGCTGATCTCGCAGGCAGTACCTGAAGTATGCCGGGGGCGGGGTGAGGTATCGCCGGCCGGAGATTGTTGCGTCGGCGCCGGGGATCAGGCCGATCCGGACACCGTTCCGCTTGAGGCACAGGGTCAGATCAAGATCCTCGAACACGTCCGAGCGCATGCAGCTGCACGAGCGCGCCTGCTCCCACGCCGTTTTTGTCATTGCCATGTTCGACCCGAACAACCGCTGAAGATCTGGCCCCTCGGACCCCGGCCGCTCTGACATCGCGGCCAGTTTGGCCCGCGCATCGTCGGTGATACCGATGTGCGATCGGCGAAAGCGATCCTGGAACGGCAGATCATATGAAGTGCACAAGCCGGTGCCCGCTTGGTAAACGTCACCGTACTGGTCGAAGAACTCGTTGATCGACTGCGCCCACCCGGGACCGACGCGCGAATCGGCATCGATGCGAGCGATCACATCACCCCGGGCATTGTCGAAACCGACTGTGCGGGCGTGGATCACACCCTGTTCGGTGGCCACCACCGACCGGAACTTGCCGTACTTCGAAGCGAATTCCTCAACAAGCGAAGCCGTTTCATCAGTCGAGTTGTTGTCCACCACCACGATCTCGTACAGGTGGGTCAGTTGCGGTACCAAGCTGTCGAGGCAACCTCTGAGAGTCTCGGCCTCGTTGTAGGCCGGGATCACGACGGTCAACCGAGATTCGTCCATGGCCCTACCGTAGCCACCGGCGTTGACGGAGGACAATTGGACATTCAGTTGGGTAAATCAGTAGATCAGATCCACGATGCGAGCCGCGACCATCATCACCGTCGCGTGCGGCCCGGACGAGCCGGCCGTCGGCAAGATGGAGGCATCGATCACCCTCAGACCATCGACCCCGTTCACCGCTCCGGCCCAGTCCGTGGCCACCCCCATCGGCAGCGTGCCCCAGGCGTGCTGTGAGGTCCTGAGCACCGGATCGATCTGAGCGCTCCCCTTCTCCGCGCACGCGGCAAAGTGATCACTCTCGAACATCGCCCGCAGTCGCTCGGCCCACACGCCCAGGGTGCGCGTGTCAGCGCCGTCGAGTTCACCGAGGTCGACCTGCAGGCCGTGCGTCGCATCCCAGGACAGGGATCCGGCGCGGTGCGGACGCATCAGAGCGGCCCCGAAAGCCGGTCCCGTCACCGGCAGACCTTCGATGAAGTCGGCGAAGTCCCCTCCGTAACAACGTAACTCGACACCGTCGGATGTGTGCACCACAGACTGCAGCAACGCCGGGGGCTTCGCGACGGGCAGCGACGCGGGGCCGAACCGCACGAGCACTTCGCGATGCTCCCACACATCCAGGCTCTGAATCTGCACGCCTGGTGACCGGATCAGCAGCTCTGCAGTCCCCAGGGTTCCGGCGCAGACAATCACTTCGTCAGCAGCGAACACATCGTCACCGACGGCGACTCCCGTGACGCGCCCTCCCCGAACCACGAGCTCGGTGGCCGCAGCACCGGTGAGCAGACGCAGGCTGGGCCGGCCGCCATCGTCAGCCATCCAATGCGCGGCCGACCGACGTAGGGGGCCGTCCCGATTCGAACGCACCCGGTTGATCCCCAGATCGGTCCACGGCGCCTCGACACGCGCAAGACCCTTTGATTCCCAATGACTCTCGAACGCCTCGGCATACGCACCGATCTCATCGTCGGCAAATGCCGAGACATGCATCGAGCCGCCGCCCTGCGCGCCACCATCAAGACTGTCGTAGGTGTCGGCGATCACCGGCATCGGCCAGATCTCCTCGGACCAGCCGGTGAAATCCGAACGATGCCAACGCAGGAAGTATCCGCCGTTGACCACCGACGAGCCGCCCACACCGCGCCCTCGGGGTAGGTCGAACCCCTGCCTGCTGCGATACCGCGCCACCCGGTCCGAACCCGGTCCGATCGGAAGCCGGTCCAGGCGGAGCGCGGATGGCCCCGGCGAACCGGGCCCGGCCTCGAGCCACAAGACCCGCCGATCCGGATCTCGGGAAAGGCGCTCGGCGACAACACTCCCGCTGCTGCCCGCGCCGACAACGATGACGTCAGCGCCGACATCGGCAGCTCCGCTCATCAGGTCATCGAGGGGCGACGCGGGGGCGCGCTTCGGTCGACACCGTATTACTGATCCGCGGATAGAGTGCGTCGATGCTGCGGCCCGCGAGCGCCCCCTGCCACAGACCTGCGCCATAGGCCAGATCGTCGAGCCGTTTAAGCACCATGAACCGCCACCAGCCGACGCGAGCACCGGGCTCGGGGTTCACCAGCTCCAACCGGACCCACTCGTAAGCTGCCTCCCCGACCGCAACGGTGAGCAGCAGCAGCCGAAAACGCTTGGACACCAAGGCGAGGAGAATCGACAGCGGCCAATAGTGGCGACACATCGCAGACGCCGACTGCAACACCCCGAATCCCACCGACTGCGCTGTGAGTTTGGCGGCCGTGCGGGCGGCATCGGGCATGGACGACACCCGGCGGTGCAGCCGCCCGCCGATCACCCCGAAGACAGCGAGGGCGGCCATGACCCCCCAGACCGTCCCCGTGACCAGAGCCGCCATCGCTGCCGCCATGGGAACGGTGAGAGCCAAGGGAGCACCCATGCCCGGATGACGGCCCGACAGCAACGCCGCGCCGGTACCGTAATACCGTTTGCGGTCGAGGCTCTTGGAGAGACGATGCCGGTGGTCGTGGGCGACGGTGGCGATGGGGTCGTATCGCAGCGACCACCCATCAGCATGAAGCCGCCAGCACAGGTCTACGTCCTCGGCGACCTCCATCGACTCGTCGAATCCGCGAAAGCAGTTGCGGCGCACGATCATTGCGGCGCTGGGGACGTAAGGAATTCGCGACCGGGGCGCCACCGGACCTTCTCGGCGGCCCATGTCGAGGGAAGAACACAGGGCTTCGTACCGGGAGGTGGCGCCGCCGCCCGGCTCGAGCGCGACGATTCGTGGCGCCGCCAGTGCGACCTTCGGGTCCGAGAAGTGGCCGAGCAACTTGGTGAGCCAATCATGCTCTGGCACGACGTCGGAGTCGAGGAATGCGAGCAACTCGGTGTCCGCGTGGGCGGCTCCCCTGTTACGCGCCGCTGCGGGTCCACGACTGCGCTCGAGGCGGATCACCTGGGCGCCTGGCGCCTGGATCGGTACGGTCGACCCGTCGTCGACGACGATCACCTTGTGTCCGCCCAGACCCGGTAGCAGCCGGTCGATTCCGGACTGGTTGTCGCGCACCGGGACCACCACGGTGACGTCGGTGTCGGTCGGGCCGAACATCGGCCGTGGGTGACCGACGCCGGCATCGAGCAACTTCCTGGCCAGTTGCGAGGTGGTGCGGTCGTGCACCGTGAGCCGGCCGTCGGCGTCGAGTAGGCCGCCGGCCAACTCGGACAGGTTCAGGAGCCGGGTCGGCGATCCCCCGATGATGTGGCGACGATCGTCGGAGATCATGCAGCGTGGATCGAGCTGCACCTGGAATCCGGGCGGCGGGACCGCGACGTCGGGATCGACCGGGACGTCGACCTGTGATCCGTCCGGATCCCCACCTTCGTCTTCGCGCTCGTCCTGACGACTTCCGGCGATCACGTGAGCATCCCGTTCGAGTCAGGCTCCCACCGACCGACAGCGTCGGCCAGCCGCACGGCCATGTCGCTGAGCATTCGCCTCCCTTCGGCGGCCGAAGCCGCCATCGGATCGCCGAGTATCCCGTTGTCACTCACAGCTGCCACTCCCCCTGCACGCATCGATGCCATCAATTCGGACACCGGAGTCACGTTGCCGCTGACCATCTCCTCGACGCGCACCGTCATCGGCGAGATGTGCAGCAACAGCGACGTTTCCGTATAGCCGGCATGTGCGTCGGCGCCCGGAGAGGCGCATCCGAACCATGCCACTTCCCGACCCTCGGTGCGCAGTTGCGACACCGCCGACAGCAACGTTCTCCCGTTGCCACCGTGAGCGTTCACGAACACCAACCGGGCCGCCCATCGGCAGGCGCTGCGCCCGTACTCGACCAGCACCGAGTGCAGCACCTCGTGCCCGATGGAGACGGTCCCGGGGAATCCCTCGTGCTCCCCGGCCGCACCGTAATTGAGTGGTGGCGCAACCATCAGGTCGACCCCCTGAGCCCTTGGCTCCGGGCTCGATCCGGTTGCGGCATCGGCAACGGCAGTCGCTATCCGCACATCGGTGTCGAGTGGCAGGTGTGGCCCATGTTGTTCGATGGAACCCAACGGCACGAGGACCGTGGCCGACCGATCATCCAACTCGGTCCAGCTTCGGAAGCCGAGCCCGCCCGAAGGTGTCATTCGGACAATGGTAGACCGTTGCCGCTTCGCCCCGAAGGGCTTTGCCGCCCGAGCATTCGCTCGGCACCTGGTTTACTTGGCACCCGACAGTATTTGGATGTGACGCGCTGCGCCCGCCGGGTGGCGTGCGTGGTGGACCACTCGACGATGAGGTGCGATACATGGCAAAGAACGGACCGCTGAGCGGAATACGCGTGATCGAGTTCGCAGGCATCGGCCCCGGGCCGCACGCAGCGATGATGCTGGGAGATCTGGGCGCAGACGTCGTGCGGATCGAGCGTCCTGGCAAGCTTCCCAAAGAGGGACAGGTCGCCGACCAGCTCTTGCGCAACCGCACGGTGGTCGAGGCGAACTTGAAAGATCCTACGGACAAAGAGGCGATCATGAATCTGATCGCCAAGGCCGATGTCGTCATCGAAGGCTTCCGTCCCGGCGTCACCGAACGCCTCGGTTTCGGTCCCGATGATGTCGCGGCCGTCAATCCCCGTGTGGTCTACGGACGGATGACAGGGTGGGGCCAGGACGGCCCGCTGTCGCAGGTGGCCGGCCACGACATCAACTACATCTCGCTGACCGGCCTGCTGCATGCCGTCGGCCGGGCCGACGAGGTCCCCACCCCACCGCTCAATCTGTTCGGCGATTTCGGCGGCGGATCCATGTTCCTCGTGCAGGGAATCCTGGCGGCGCTCGTGGAGCGCGAGAAGTCGGGCAAGGGCCAAACCATCGACGCCGCAATGGTGGACGGTGCCTCGGTGCTCGGCCAGATGATGTGGGCCTTCCGCGGGACGGGCCTGTGGGGCAATGAGCGCGGCGCCAACCTGCTCGACACCGGCGCCCCGTTCTACGACGTCTACGAGACCTCCGATGGAAAGTACTTCGCCGTGGGCGCCATCGAGCCACAGTTCTATGCCCTTCTGCTCGACGGGATGGGACTCGCCGATGATGAGACACTCCCCGACCAGCTCGACATGCCTCAGTGGCCGGCCATGAAGATCCGATTTGCCGAGGTGTTCAAGTCCAAGACCCGCGACGAGTGGACCGCGATCTTCGACGGAACGGACGCGTGCGCCACGCCGGTACTCGACTGGGAAGAGGCGCCGCAGAACAAGCATCTGGCCAGTCGTCGATCCCTGGTGGAGATCGACGGCGTCATGCAAGCCTCTGTGGCACCGCGCTTTTCGCGGACAGTGCCCGACACACCCGCCGCACCGGCCCGCACCGCAGCCGACCCCGCCACGCTCTGGCAGGACTGACCGACCCAGACACGAACGACGGCCCATCCCGCGTGCGGGGTGGGCCGTTGTCGTATCCGCCGGCTGTGTGGCCGGTTAGACCTTGGTGGCGCCCATGTCCACCTCGATGGAGGAGGCGGTGATGAACTTGGCGCGTGTGGAGCACAGGTACATCACCGCGTCGGTGATGTCGCCGGACTTGGCCATCCCGGGCAGGATCGGCTCGAAATGCGCCTTGTACTCGGGCATCTCGAACACCTTGAAAGCGTCGGCGTCTTCGATGCACATCGGGGTCTCGACGCCGTAGGGGTGAACGGTGTTGACCCTGATCTTGCTGCGGCCCAGCTCTTTTGCGGTTGTGTGCGCCAGCCCGACCAAGGCATGTTTGGACGCCGAGTAGGACGCCTGCATCGGCATCGACTTGATCCCGGCGACGGAGCTGATGATCACGATCGAGCCCCCGTTGCCCGCTTCGAGCATCGCCGGGATGGTCGCCTTGAGCGTCTTCCAGGATCCGTTCACGTTGACATCGATGACGTCCATGAACTGGCTCTCGGTCATCTCGTGGACGCTGCCCCAGGTGAGCACACCGGCATTGACGATGACGTAGTCGAGTCGGCCGAATTGTGCGACGCCGTCGGCAACGAGCTGCTGCTGGCCCGCCAGGTCACGGGTATCGAGTTGGCGGGCAAGAATATTGCCCCCCGCGGCCTTGACCTGGCGCACGGTCTCTTCCATGTCTTCGGCGGTGGCCACCGGATAACCGATCTTGGTGACCTCACCACATACGTCGAGCCCGATGACCGATGCGCCTTCCTCGGCGAATCGGATCGCGTGACTGCGGCCCTGTCCGCGGGCGATGCCCGTGATGTAGACGACCTTGCCGTCGAAATCTCCCATATCGGCCACTGCCTCCGTCGATCTGAACGTGGGTTGAGTACCACGCCACGTTACAACAACCTGTAACGTGTTCTAGTCGAATCAACCTGCCGGAGGCGCCCCGGGATCTACGAGGTGGTTTCGCCGAATCGCTTCTCGAAGCCTTCGGGGATGATGATGTCGTCGCGGGTGAGGTCGTGAATGCTGCGGCGACCCAGTCCCATCAGCGCCGAGTCGATTCCGCCGCGCATGATGTCGAGGACGTTCTCGACACCGGTCTGGCCGTTGGCGGCCAGGCCCCAGAGGTAGGCGCGGCCGATCATGACCGCATCGGCACCGAGGGCGAGGGCCTTGACGACGTCGCTGCCGCGCCGCACCCCGCCGTCGAGGAGCACCTCGATGTCTTTGCCGACGGCGTCGGCGATCGGTCCGAGCATGCGGATGGTCGCCGGGGTGCCGTCGAGGTTGTTGCCACCGTGATTGGACACCGAGATGGCGGTGGCCCCGATGTCCACGGCGCGTTTGGCGTCGTCGATGCGGGTGATGCCCTTGACCATGAACGGCCCGCCCCACTCCTCCCGCAGCCACTGCAGGTCTTCCCACCGCGGCGGCGCGGTCTGCATCCACTGCCCGTATGCGCCGAAGAAGGTCGGTGCCTGCTGCGCCTTGTCCACCACGTTCGGCGCGGTCAGGTCGGGAATGATGGGCTTGCCCTTGTTGAACCAGTCCCAGGCATAACGCGGTCGCATCGCGATCTCGGGAGCCAGTTTCAGCAGGGCCTTGAGGTCGACCTTCTCCGGGATCTCGGGGCTTCCCCAGTCACGTCCCATCGAGAACGACCAGTCCGTGGTGACGATGAGACCTTTCGCGCCGGCCTCGCGGGCCCGCTCGGCGCGCTTGAGGATGTCCTCGCGAGAGTTGAGCCAGTAGGCCTGGAAGAAGATCTTGTCGTTGACTGCGGTGACCTCCTCGATCGGCTTGGAGGCGAAACTCGACAGACCCATGGCGGTACCGCGGGCGGCGGCCGCCCGAGCGACGGCGACCTCGCCTTCTTTGTCGACGGCCTGGACACCGGTCGGCGAGATCATCACCGGCATCGAGATGTCTTGACCCATCACGGTTGTCGACAGTTCCCGCTCGGCGTGCGCGCCGACGACGTGGGGCGCGAACCCGAGTTCGGCAAACGCATCCACGTTGTCGTTGACCGTGATTCCCTTCTCGCTTCCGGCGATCAGCGACGAATACACCGACTTGGGAAGTCGCTTCTTCGCTCGCCGCTGGGCTTCGGCGACACTCTCGAACCAGGGATTGACCATGGGGTGTTGATTCCTTTGCTCACCGGCGACTTTGCCGGGTTGTGGTGTGGGAGTTCGCCTTCGGTATCAAAGGCGACTCCGGGTGAGGCCGCGTCGTTCAGTGGCAGGCCGAGGCGGCCGCCGGCGTGAATCCGGCCAGCGGGTTCTCGTCGCAGTCACGTGAGGGCGGACGGGTCATCAGGGTCAACGGCACACCACGCGAGTGGTCCTTGTTGGCCGAGGGCACGCTGCGGTCGCCGGCCAGCAATTCTTCGCCATAACCCTGAACACATTCGGGGTCGGGTCCGGCCAGGGGAAGACCGGTGAAGAACTTGGCGGCCATGCATCCTCCGCGGCACGCGTCGAAGTGCTGGCACTTGGTGCAGGCGCCGGCGTTCTGGGGTTCGCGGAGTTCGAGGAACAGGTCTGACTGCTGCCAGATCGTCTTGAACCCGCCGTCGGACAAAATGTTTCCGGCGAGAAAGTTCTCGTGGATGGCGAACGGGCACGCGTACACATCGCCGACGGGGTCGATCAGGCACACCACGCGGCCGGCGCCACAGAGGTTCAGGCCGGGCAGCGCGCCCTGGCCCGACTCGGCGAAAGCGGACAGATGGAAGAACGAGTCGCCGGTCAGCACCCCTTCGCCGTGTGCGACGAGCCAGTTGTACAGATCGCGCTGCTGTTCGGGTAGCGGGTGCAGGTCATCCCAGACGTCAGCACCTCGACCGGACGGCCGCATCCTGGTGATACGCAGGGTTGCGCCGTAACGGTCCGCGAGCGCCTTGAACTCATCAAGCTGGGTGACGTTCTGCCGGGTCACCACCACGCTGATCTTGGCGTCGGCGAACCCCGCCTCGTGCAGGTTCTCGAGCGCCTTGATCGCCATCGCATACGACCCCGGGCCACGCACTGCGTCGTTCACCTCGGCGGTCGCGCCATCGAGGGAGATCTGCACGTCGACGTAGTCGCTGGCCGCGAGACGCTGGGCGACCTTCTTGTCGATCTTGAGGCCGTTGGTGGAGAACTTCACTCCCACTTGGTGATCGGTGGCGTAGTCGACCAGTTCCCAGAAGTCGGGGCGCACCGTCGGCTCGCCGCCACCGATGTTGACGTAGAAAACCTGCATGCGCTGCAGCTCGTCGATGATGGCCTTGCACTGCGCGGTGTCGAGCTCACGTGGGTCGCGCTTGCCCGAGGAGGACAGGCAGTGCACACACGACAGGTTGCACGCGTAGGTGAGCTCCCACGTCAGGCAGATCGGTGCATCGAGACCTTTTTCGAACTGGTCGACCAGGCGGCCGACGGGCTGAGACGACGCCGAGGGGCGGTCGAGAACAGAAGTCATGGGGGTTCCTCACAGAACACGTACCGGCGGCAAGGATTTGCCGGACCGCACGCGCCGGGCTGCGACGCGCGCGGCTGTGCCGGACTTAGGAGTTGGGGACGATCATTCCCGAAACAGCCAGTGCAGAGAGCGCACTGACATACAGGTGCCGGTCGGCATCGCCGATGCCGGCAGCTGCCAGCGCGTCGTCAGCACTCGCGTGGTCACCGAGCGACTGCACGACCTCGACCACCGTCAGGTTCTTGAGGAACGACAGCTTGCGAGTGCCGAAGTGGTACAACAACGCTCCGAAAGGCTCTGGACGCAGTGCGACCGACGAGTTCAGCACCCACGCGCGATCGGCGTCGAAAGCGGTTGCTCGATCGGTGGTGACAGACACGTCAGTAGACGCCGCACATGCCGTCGATCGACACCTCTTCGACCAGGGATTCGGTGACCAGTTCGGTCTCGGTGGTGGCGTCCGACTGCGAAGGATTCTGAGCTGTCATGGGGATTACCTCCTGTTGTGGGTGTGACGACCACCATAATGGCACTCAGTGCACAAACGCTAGGGGTTGAGTCGAATCAACACGAGATTTACGCGAAAACCGTCCGAAAGGACAGGTACTACAGCCCCATGTCGCGGCCGATGATGTCCTTCATGATCTCGGTGGTGCCACCGAAGATCGTCTGGATCCGCGAGTCGACATAAGCCTTGGCCACGGGATATTCGTTCATGTAGCCGTATCCGCCGTGCAGCTGGACGCAGTGATCGATCACCCGCTTGGCGAGTTCTGTGGTCCACCACTTGGCCTTTGCCGCGTCCACCGCCGTCAGCTCTCCCGCGACCACGGCAGCCAGGCACCGATCGATGTACTGCTCTGCGATGTCGAGTTCGGTGCTCATCTCCGCAAGGACGAACCGGTTGTGCTGGAACGTTCCGATCGGTTGCCCGAAGGCCTTGCGGTCCTTGGTGTATTGCAGCGTGTCGGTGAAGACCTGGCGCGCACCGGCGATGGCACCGATGGCTATCGACAGCCGCTCGGACGGCAGGTTGTGCATCAGGTGGTAGAAACCCTTGTTCACCTCACCCAGAACGTTCTCGACCGGCACCCGGACGTCGGTGAAGTGCAGTTCGGCGGTGTCCTGCGCGTGCTGGCCCATCTTGTCCAACTTGCGGCCGCGTTCGAATCCCGGCATTCCGCGTTCGACGACCAGCAGGGTGAACCCCTTGTGCCCACCATTCGGGTCAGTCCTGGTGACAACGATGACCAGGTCGGAGTTGATGCCTGCCGAGATGAAGGTCTTGGAGCCGTTGAGCACCCAGTGGTCGCCGTCGAGCACTGCGGACGTCTTGATGCCGGCGAGGTCGCTGCCTGCGCCGGGCTCGCTCATCGCGATGGCGCCGATCAGCTCGCCGGAGGCAAAGCCCGGAAGCCAGCGTTGCTTTTGTTCGTCGTTGGTCAGTTTGGCCATATAGGGCCCGACCACATCGTTCTGCAGACTCAACGCAGGCGTTGCGGATCCGAACTTCGCCAGCTCTTCGACGATGACGGCGTTGAAGCGGAAATCCTCCATCCCGCCGCCACCGAACTCCTCCGGCAGATTAAACCCGATCAGCCCGTACTTGCCGGCGGCGAGATACGCCGACCGGTCGACCTGGCCTTCCCGTTCCCACTGCTCCGCATGAGGTGCGATCTCCCGTTCAACGAACTGGCGGGTGGTCTCCCTCAGCTGATCGTGTTCGGTCTCGAATACAGTTCTGCGCATCATGTTCCCTCTCAACGTCATTCACGTCTGATAACCGTCTGTTCGGAGCGGTATCGATGTGCCCCGACCACGCCGTCGAGGTGAGGGAACGCTCGTTCACTTCATGCCCCGGCAAGTGGGGCAATCGTAGTTGATCGACACCGGGCGGCAGATCCTTTTGAGGCTTTAGGGCCAGCCTTTTGAGGCGACAGGAACAGGCCGCTGTTCGACATCTACCATGGGCGATGTCGCACGCCGGCGACCGCGAGACGCACCGGAGGTGAAGCCGTGCCCAGTGGACGGCGATCGGCGTGACCGCTCAGATCGGCCGGCGGCCGAGCACCACCAAGGCGAAGATCACCGATGCCGCGATCGACCTGTTCACGGAGGTCGGCTTCGACGAGACCAGTGTCGACGACGTCGCCGCCGCCGCCGGGATCGCCCGGCGAACCCTGTTTCGCTACTACCCCTCCAAGAACGCGATCGCGTGGGGTGACTTCGACGAGCACCTGCAGGACATGCGTAGGCTGCTTGCCGACCTCCCCGCCGACATGCCCGTCGCCGACGCGCTGCGAACCGCACTGCTCGCCTTCAACGAGGTCCCGGACGAGCACCTCGAACATCACCGTCGGCGGATGCACCTGCTGCTGAGCGTTCCGGCCCTGCAGGCGCATTCGATGCTGATGTACACAGGATGGCGCGATGTGGTCGCCGAGTTCGTCGCGATGCGCACCGGCACAGACGCCTCCGATCACGGCCCCCAGACAGTCGCCTGGATGCTTCTCGCCGTGGCGCTCGCCGCGTACCAGCAGTGGCTGGACCGGCCCGACTCCGATCTGGGCGACCTGCTCACGCGCGGTAGCCATATCCTGAGCGTGGGCCTCACAAGCGAGTTGGGGCCGCTCGGACGCACTGGTAATCTCGACTAGAACGTGTTCCAGTTTTGTCCGTGGCGTCCGCTATGCCGTCAGGCGAGGAGGTAGGCCGGTGACCGTGTCCCCGCACAGCACCCGCAGCATTGTGCTGACCGTGGCCGAGGTGATCGACGAGACCGGCGACGCCAAGTCCCTGGTCTTCGACGTACCGGAAGAGTCGGCCGAACGATTCCACTACAAGCCGGGTCAGTTCCTCACGTTGCGCATACCGAGCGATCAGACGGGATCGGTGGCTCGCTGCTACTCGCTCGCCTCGAGCCCGTTCGCCTCGGAGAAGCCCAAGGTGACCGTCAAGCGCACCGCAGATGGCTACGGGTCGAACTGGGTCTGCGACAACGTGTCCGCCGGAGATCAGATCGAGGTGCTGCCGCCCTCAGGTGTGTTCACCCCGGCCGATCTCGGCGCGCCGATCCTGCTCCTCGCCGCAGGCAGCGGGATCACGCCCGTGATGTCGATCCTCAAGTCCGCCCTGCTCAAGGGCACCGGGCGCGTGTACCTCTGTTACGCCAACCGCAGCGAGAACGACGTGATATTCGCCGCGGAACTTCGTGCGCTGCAAGAACAGTTCCCTGAACGGCTGACCGTGGTGCATTGGCTGGAGACGGTCCAGGGCCTCCCGACGATGCAGAAGCTGGCAACACTCTTGCGTCCACTGAAGGCCTACAACGCATACATGTGCGGCCCGGGTCCGTTCATGGACGTGGTGCACAAGGCCCTTGCCGAGGTCGGGATGTCGCACCACCAGGTTCATGCCGAGGTGTTCTCGTCGCTCTCCGGTGACCCGTTCGAGGACTCCGAGCCCGAAGAACTCACCGAGGAACAGATCGCCGACGCCGCATCGGTGGAGGTCGAACTCGACGGCGAGGTGCACGAGTTGTCGTGGCCCCGTAGCCGGACACTGGTGGACATCATGTTGTCGGCCGGGCTGGACGTTCCGTACTCCTGCCGTGAAGGCGAATGCGGGTCGTGCGCGTGCACGGTCACCGAGGGCACCGTGGCGATGGAGAACGTCGGGGCTCTCGACGAAGAGGACATCGAAGACGGGTACATCCTCGGATGTCAGGCCCGGCCCACGTCCGACACCCTCAAGATCGAGTTCTGACCCGCGTCTTCGAAACCCGTCACCGCAGTGATCGGTAGTGTGCACGCTCCTGCGCGGTGAGGTGTTCGGTGGCGTAACTCAGTGCGGTGCGGCCCATCTCGGCGGCATGCTGGTCGAGGAAGTCGATCAGCAGACGGCGGTCGACGCGTTTTCCCGTCTCTCGCAACATCCAACCGACCGCTTTCTGGATCAGGTCGCGACGGTCATCGAGCAGCGTGGGGGCCAACGCGAGAAGCGTTGTGCCGTCACCGGCTCTGATGAATGCGAAGGTGGCCAGCACGGCCACCCGCCTACGCCAGAGGTCTGTGTCGGCGGCGAGCCCGAGGAGTAGCGAGTGGTCCCGCTCGCCCCTCTCCCGGTCGCAGCGCAGAAGCCATTGTCCCAGGATGTATTCCGCAGACGAGTCGACAAGATCCCAGTTGTTCACCCGGCCCCGGTCCACGGCGGACAGATAGAGGTCCACCCAGGCACGGTGGTCCTGGTCGTTTTGCGCTTTCTCGAAACCCGAGCGCACGAGGAACAATCCGGTGAGCCGGTGTTCGTGAATGTCGCTGTCCAGCAGGACGTTCACCTGACTGCGGTCGAGGCCACGAAACCTCTTGGCGATCTTCCGTTGCTGCGGGACGGGAACGCCGGCAAAGCGGTCGCCCTCGCCGTAGTCACCCGGCCCCGTCCGGAAGAACTTCGCCGAACTCGCGGCCCGGTCCGGATCCCCCGACTCATCGATGGCAGCCATCACCGCTGCGGCCGAAAGGGTTTCGGCGGTGCCGGCGGCATCCATCAGCTCAGAGTCCACTCACTCCAGGACGTCGGAGATCGGCGCGTGGGCGAGCAGCTTGTTACGCATCTTCATCACCGCTCCGGCCTTGCCAGCCCCGACCACGGCGGTGAGCAGCCCGTCCCGGCTGTAATAGACGACAAACTTGGTTCCGTCGTCGGAGATCACGTGCACGTCGTCGCCCGGCGAGGGATGGCCCAGTGCCTGGACCTTGATGTCGAACTGGTCGCTCCAGAAGTAGGGCACAAACGGCCGTGGGTTATCGGCCTCGGTGCCGAGGATCGTGTACGCCACCTTTGCCGCCTGCTCGATGACGTTGTTCCAGTGCTCAACCCGCGACGGTTTGCCCTGTGCGTCACGCCAATTGGCAACATCGCCGATGGCGTACACGTCGGGAGCACTGGTTCGCCCGGTCTCGTCACACGCGATACCACCGCCGTCGCCGCCGTCGGCGAACGCGATACCCGACCCTTCGAGGTAGTCGATCACCGGCGTCGACCCGATGCCGAGAACGACGATGTCGGCGGGTAGTTCGGTGCCGTCGGCGAGAGTGACGGCGCTGACCTTGTCATCGCCGACGATGTCGGAGACGCCGATCCCGGTCTTGATCTTCACACCGCGTTCGGCGTGGATCCTGCCGACCATCGCGCCCACCTGCTCACCCAGCGCAACCGCGAGGGGCGCGAGGGCCGGTTCCACCACGGTGACGTCGAGACCTCGGGTGTGCAGACTGGCGGCGACCTCGCAGCCGATGAAGCCGGCACCGACCACCACTGCGGTTCGCGCGCCGTCGATCTCCGAACGCAGTGCCAGCGCGTCGTCGACCGTGCGCAGCACGTGCACGCCCGCCTTCCCGCGGGCGAACGGCAGAGTGCGCGGGTTCAGACCGGTCGCCAGCACGAGCGTGCCGTACGAAAGGGTCTCCGGCGCGCCGCCGCCGACCGGTTCGGTGGTGACCGTGTGCGACGCGGGATCGACTGCGATGACCCGGGTTCCGGTGCGCAGATCCACCTTCTTGTCGTCGTAGAACTCGGCCGGCTTGAGGTCGACCCGGTCCTGATCGCCGATGAGTACCGATTTCGACAGCGGCGGACGGTCGTAGGGCGGGTGCTCTTCCTGGCCGATCAGTACGAGGTCCCCGTCGTATCCCTCATTACGGAGATCTTCGACCAGTCGGGCTCCCCCGAGCCCGGCTCCGACAATCACGATCGCGGCGCTCATCGCCACCTCACATCCTGGATACGGCCTGCACATTGATTTGACATCTTCAGCCCGGTCCCACCGGTTGCAGCCCGGCGAGCAGCCAATTGCCGTCGACCTTACGCATGTCGGCCCACCGCGAGACAGCCACCACCTGCTGAGCGGGGTCGGCGGTCGGCAGGGTGATGTCCTGGTTGACGAACACCAGTACCCGGGCGCTGTCGGAGTCCATCCGGTTCACCGCCGTCGCCATCACCTGGGCAGACATCTGGGCACCGAGGTCCACGGCCGCCGGCAGTACCACCGCAGGCCCTCTACTACGGAAATCGAGGAGCAGCCTGCCGGTGAGCCGCGGTCCGACCATTTGTTGCTGATCGGCGAGCGTTTGCGGAGTGAACGTCATCAACGCACTGACCGCGTCCGACGTGGCGGCTTGAACCTCGCGTCGCTGCCCCTCGCGTTCGTCACCTCGCGTCTGCGGGCCGATGAACCCCACCACGGCGATGGTGACGAGCACGAGGAGGGCGATGCCCAGAATCGCCACGACCGTTTTCCGTCGCCGCCCCCGATGCTCGCGGCGAGACGCCGGCGGGGTGTGGCGGGGCCCGGTCATGTCGCGCTCAGGCGGGTCGTGCTCTGTCATTGCAGCTGTGTCCGATCGATCTTCCAGCGACCGTCGTCGGCCTTCATGGTGACCACCAGAGCCACCCGATTCTGTCCCGCACCGGCACCGAGCAGCGCCGGGTTCGTGCCCTCGGCAACCACATACACACGGGCGGTGTCGTCGTCGACGTCACCGGTGATGCCTGCGGCGAGCACCTGGCCGGTACTGGGTGCCTCGAGTTGACCGACGAGTTCGAGTACCTGGGGCCGTGCGTCCACGAGCCGCTGATGTTGTTCACCGGATGTCACGGCGAGCGCCTCATCGAGGAATCGTTGAGGTTCGGCGGGATCGATGGTCAGCAGGGTCGCGATCGCCGATCGGGTGTCGTCGAGGACTGCGGAGTCGCGGGCGCGGTCCTGCTCGGCGGCGCGGTGCTGCACGGCGAGAACGATTGCTGCGATCAGCAATACGACAGCGACGGCGGCCGCGCACCCGCCTGCGAGAGCGAGCCGGCCACGGCGTCGTCGGTCGCGGGCGGCGTACGCGGGCGCAGCTGCAGACCGAGCGCTGCGGGCGGTCGCCCGCGCGTCCGCGACACGCTCGCGCGCCAAACGCAGCCTATTGGAGCCCCCGCCAGTCTCCTCCCCACTGCCGGCTGTGGCCCGCGCGCTCACAGCACCTCGTCCGCCCTGGCGAGTTTCCAGTCGCCGCCGACCTTCTCCAGCCGAACGTCGACTGCCTTGACGTACCTTGCCGGTTCCGTGCCCGTGCGTGTCTGGGCCACCTCGGCCGACACCACGAGCTCGGCATGATCGGTACCGACGTCGGAGATCCCGGTCTCGATCGGTGTCCAGCTCACCGAGTAGTCGGGCACCGCCGCCGGATCGAGTGACGTCGCATATTGCTCGGCGAACTCATCGGTCACCAGTGAGCGCGCCCGTTCACGGTCCTGCGCGTAGGTGTCGGTTGCGAACGAGAACACCTGAGCCACCAGCGGTCCGGCCTGTTGCTGCGCCTGGCTGCGATTGGCGGCGAGCAGGTCGTCGTCGCCGTCGACCTGCCAGGACCAGGTGAGAGCACCGGCGCACAGGACCATCACGAGCACCGCGACCGCCAGACCGCCCCAGACGACGGTGGGCGCACCACGCTTCGCACCAACTCTCACGGGAAGAACTCCAGGTCCGAGATCTTCAGGGACCCGTCCTCGGGAACCACGTCCACCTGGATGCGGAACCGCCGATCGTCCGGTCCGCCGCCCGGATCGGTGTTGGCGGGATCGTCGGTGACCTCGGTACGGGTGGCGATCGCAGCCGTGACCAGCAGAGTCGCCCGCTCGCCCGATCGCGACGAGATACCCACGCCGTCAACGGTTCCCGCCGCCTGGGCGCCGATCTGCTGTACAAACCTCGTATACGCATCGGCGGATTGGGCGAACTCGTCCCGGAACGTCCCCGTGGACCCGGCGAGAATCTTCCTGCTGCGTCCGGCGGCATCGTCGGCAGCCGGAGTCAGCAGCAGCTCGACGCGTTCACGCGCGGCCCGTTGGTAGTCGGCATCGCTGAACCCGCTGTCGGCGGTGACGTATCGGTACCCGCCGGCAATGGCTGCCACGGCCGCCAGCGCGACCGCAGCGACAAGGATCCGGAACCACACCGGCGATCGAACCGGGTCACGCTCGCCGAGTTCCACCTCCAGCGCGGCCAGGGCCGACTCCGCCGCGCGTAGATCTGCCCGTGCAGCACGGTCCTTCGCGATGAGGGCACGCTCTTCCGCCGGAGTGGCGGACAGCAGTGCGCGGGCGTTGAGCACCGGTTCATCCTAGAGACCCGGCCGCCGTACGGGTCCTGCTTATGGCGGCCGGTCGCGTGTCGGTCGGCATGAACTGCCCGCCCGACATTCCGACAGGGTGCGCCGGGGTCGGTTACATTCCTTGCGGGGGTGAACGTGGAGATCATCGGAAGAGGCGGACGTATGAACCCAGCACGGCCCTTGCAGTGACCGTTGTCGTCGGATATCAGCCCGGGCGCGGAGGTGATGAGGCGATCGAGCTCGGTTCCGGCCTGGCCGATGCGCTCGGCACCAGCCTGATATTGGTGATCGCCACCCCCAAGCCGTGGAGGACGCCATCGATGGCCCGGGTCGATGCCGAGTTCGCCGAGTACGCACAGCGTTACGGCGACGACGCCGAGGCCGCCGCCCGAACTCACCTGCGGACCCGCGCACCGGGCACCGGCGTGAGCTTTCGCCGCGTCAGTGAAGGCTCGGTGTCCAAGTCACTGCATGTGGCGCTCGACGAGCTGGACGCGGACGTCCTCGTGCTCGGAACCACCCACGGCGACGACGGCGGCCGAATGTCGCTCGGTGCCACCACCAGTCGCCTGATGCACTCCAGCTCCGTACCGCTTGCGCTCGCCCCGAGGGGCTACCGTTGCACCGCCATCACCGGTGTCACCTGCGCGTACTCCGGTGACTCGCGCGGCGAAGACGTGGTCGTCTCGGCACGTGATCTTGCCGGGCGACTGTCCGTCCCGCTACGCGTGGCGACGTTCGGGGTTCGGCCGGCGGACATGTTCCCGCCCGAGGTCGGATTCGATGCCGAACGCGGCGTCATGCAGGCATGGCGCGAGCAGATGGCGGCCTCGATGCAAGAGCTGGTGCACCGCAACGTGATCGACAACAGCGTCCAGACGTTGGTGAGCACCGGCGACAACTGGGACGCGGCCTTCGACGGCATCGAATGGCCGCACGGTGAGATCCTCACCATCGGCACGACCCCTCGTGACTCCGTCAAACGCGTATTCCTCGGGTCGACGGCGGCGAAGATCATCGCTGCCGCGACCGTTCCCACGATCATCTTCCCCGGCTGAGGTACCCACCATGGATGTCAACAAGAACCCGGCCTCCGCCGGCGAAGCACCACTGACCATCTCCACCCTTTTCCGCCGAAAACCCGTTCCCACCGGTTACCTCGTGGAAGCGGACACCGGCCTCAAACGCACCATCACCACCACACAGCTGGCGTGCTTCGGTATCGGATCCACCGTCGGCACCGGCATCTTCTTCGTGATGAGCGAGGCCGTGCCCGATGCCGGGCCCTCCGTGGTGATCTCATTCCTCATCGCCGGCATCGCCGCCGGTCTCGCGGTGATCTGCTACGCCGAGATGGCGTCGGCGGTGCCGGTGTCGGGGTCGACGTATTCCTACGCGTACGCCACGCTCGGCGAGGTCGTCGCGATGGCTGTCGCGGGTTGTCTGCTGCTCGAGTACGGGGTGGCGACCGCCGCGGTCGCCGTCGGTTGGAGTCAGTACCTCAACGCACTCCTCGGGTACATCCACCTACCAGCGATCCCACATGCGCTCAGCGCGGCACCGTGGGACGAGAACCCCGGTGTGGTCAATCTGCCCGCGATCATCCTGGTGGCCCTCTGCGCGGTTCTGCTCATCCGGGGAGCCAGCGAGTCCGCCCGCGCCAACGCGATCATGGTGGCCATCAAGTTGTCGGTGCTGGCCTTGTTCGCAGCGGTCGCATTCTCCGCCTTCAACACCGACAACATGAGCCCGTTTTTCCTCAACGGCGCCAACGGCGTGACCGCGGCAGCAGGCGTCATCTTCTTCTCGTTCATCGGACTCGACGCCGTGTCCACGGCAGGCGAAGAGGTGAAGGACCCGCAGCGCACCATGCCCCGGGCACTGATGGCCGCGCTGATCACCGTCATCGTTGTGTACGTGTTGGTCGCGCTTGCCGCAGTCGGCGCCCAGCAGGCAGACAAGTTCAAGGGGCAGGAGGCCGGCCTGGCCCAGATCCTCGAGGACGTGACCGGGTCGACCTGGCCGTCCATCGTGTTGTCGGCGGGTGCCGTCATCTCCATCTTCTCGGTCACCCTGGTCACCTTGTACGGACAGACCCGCATCCTGTTCGCGATGGGCCGCGACGGCATGCTGCCGAAGTTCTTCACGCGGGTGAACGCCACGACGTTGACGCCGGTGAACAACACGGTTGTGGTGGCCGTCGTGGTGGCCCTGATGGCCGGCTTCATCCCCTTGGATTACCTGATCGACATGGTGTCGATCGGCACCCTCACCGCATTCACCGTCGTCAGTCTCGGCGTGATCATCCTGCGCCGCCGCGAGCCGAATCTGGAAAGGCCGTTCAAGGTCCCGTTCTATCCCGTCACCCCTGTCCTGGCCATCGCGGCGTGCATGTACATCCTGTGGGGACTGCACTGGTACACCTTCGTCTTCTTCGGACTGTGGGTGTCGGTGGTGATCTGCTACTACCTCATCTACGGCCGCAAGCACTCCAGGCTGAACGTCACGTCCGACCCGTTGGGTGGATGATCGGGGTTCTGGTAGACGCTCGGTCTGCGGAGCGAGCATCGACGAGAACACAGAGCGAGGTCGTTTGGCGGCTCGGGAAACTTGCGAACGCTCGGTCTGCAGGACGAGCAACGACGAGATTCGCACACGGGGCCGCCGGGACGGCTAACGAACTCGTGAACGCTCGGTCTGCGGAGCGAGCATCGACGAGAGTCGCACGCGAGGCTGGGGGGCGGCTCGGGAAACTTGCGAACGCTCGGACTACAGACCGAGCAACCACGAGAGTCGCCCGCCCGGCCGCAGGGCCGCTCAGGAAACTCGCGAACGCTCGGACTCCAGACCGAGCAACGACGAGAACACCGAGCGAGGTCGTTTGGCGGCTCGGGAAACTTGCGAACGCTCGGTCTGCGGAGCGAGCATCGACGAGAGTCGCACGCGAGGCTGGGGGGCGGCTCGGGAAACTTGCGAACGCTCGGACTCCAGACCGAGCAACGGCCAGATTCGCCCGCCCGGCCGCGGGGCCGCTCAGGAAACTCGCGAACGCTCGCACTACAGACCGAGCAACACGAGAGTCGCTCGCCCGGCCGCTGGGCCGCTCACAAAACCCGCCCACGCTCGCGCTACAGACCGAGCAACACGAGAGTCGCCCGCCCGGCCGCAGGGCCGATCAGCTCGGGAAACTTGCGAACGCTCGGACTACAGACCGAGCAACCACGAGAGTCGCACACCGGGCCGCTGGGCCTCTCACAAAACCCGCCCACGCTCGCGCTACAGACAGAGCAACAACCAGAACACCGAGCGGGGCCTACCGACCTACGCCGTGTTGTGCTCCTGTGCCAGCGCGTCGAGTGTGGTTTTTGTGATCTTGCCTTGTGCGCCACGCGGCAGGTCGGGAACCACGATGACGTCGCGAGGTACTCGGGACCGCGACAGCTCGGTACCGATGTAGGTCTTCACGTCGGCGGCTGCCACGTCGGCACCATCACGCGGCACCACAAATGCCCGGAGTCGTTGACCGAAGTCCTGATCGGGGACGGCAACAACTGCGGCGTCGACGATGTCGGGATGCTTGCCGAGTGCCAGTTCCACCTCTTCGGGGAAGACGTTCTCGCCGCCGGAGATGATCATCCCGTCACTGCGGCCCTCGACGAACAGCCTGCCCGCGGCATCGAGACGTCCGGTGTCCCCGGTGTTCAACATCCCGTTCAGTGTTTCTTTGCTCGTGCCGTTGGTGTACTTGCTGATCTGGCTGCCCGACCGCACGAAGATCTGTCCGGACTCCCCCGTCGGTACCCGAGCACCGTCTCTGATGATGGCCACCTCGACACCCAGCGGTGGGCGCCCGGCGGTGGTGGGTTCGGCCGCGAGATCGTCAGGGGTCGCAATGGTGACGTACGAAGCCTCGGTCGCGCCGTAGAGATTGTGCAGTACCGGTCCGAACCGCTCGGCGACGGCGAGCACCAGGGATGAATCGAGTTTGGCGCCGCCGGAAGCGATCATCCGGAGCCGGCCGTGGTCGATGCGACGGAGCTGTTCCTCGTCGAGATCCATGAACCGGCGCAGCATGGTGGGGACCACCATCATTGCGGTGCAACGGTGTTCGACCAAAAGACTCAGCGACTCCGGTGCCCGGAACCGCCGGTCCATCACCACGGTCGCGCCGGTCAGCAGGCACACCATCGTGGCAAGCAGGCCCCAGCCGTGGAAGGCCGGCGCCGACATCAGCACGGTGTCGGAGCCGCGGATCTGGATCTTGGAGACGAACCCGGCGGGCAACGACATCGACACGGCGCCGTCGCGCGGCGCGCCCTTCGGTGCTCCGGTGCTGCCGCTCGTGAGGATCACGAGCGACGACTGGTGCTGCGGCGCCCGCGGCAGTTCGGTCGAGCTCGACGCGATCAGGTGGTCGAGTGTTTCGGGTCCTGGCTCACCCTCGGCCTGGTCGGTCCAGGCGACGTACCGGCGGACACCTTGGTCGACCAATTCGAGGACGCCGGCGAACTCCGCGTCGTGCAGGATCACGTCGACCTTCTCGCGAGCGGTCACCTCCGCCATCTGTTTGGCGCCGAGATCGGTGTTCAGCAGCACCACACGTGCACCGAGTCCGATGCCGGAGAGCAAACCGATCACCGCGAAGCGGCTGTTGCGGCACATCACTCCCACGGTGGGACGGTCCTGATCTGGCAGGATCTCACCCAGGCCGTTCATCACCGCGTTGCACATCGCGGCCAGTTCGCTGTACGTCACCGGTCCCTGCGGGTCGATCAGCGCAACCCGACTGCCGTGGATGGCCGCGTAGATCGCGGGTCCCGCGGCTTCCCCTGCCGCACGACGCAGCCTGGCGACCTGCGGCAGTTGACGAACACCCGGCATCGCGCCGGCGCGCCTCAGTTCCCGTACCGCTGCCAACTCGGTACGCACATGGTTCAGCTTCGACACGCGACGCCTCACCACACCATCGTCGCGAGATAGCGCTGCGCGTAGTCGCGGACCGCTTCGGGCTCCGATCTGCTCTCATCCATCGCCGGGGTATCGAGGTACGAGATCACCAGCCGGACAAGGATTTCGGTGACCGCGTGCAAATCCTCATCGGGCATCTTCGCGCCCGCCGCCCGCAACGTCTTCATGATCCGTCCGGTCACGATCTCGATGAACAGACCGGTCACCGAGTTGGTGATGCCCTTGAGTGCGTCGCGTTCGTCGACCATCATGCGGCGGATCAACGGGTCGTTGTTCACCAGCTGCGCGCCGGCGAGGAACGCCTCGACGACCGCTTCCTGCGGTCCATGGCCGACTGTGGCCTGCTCGAGCAACATCATTCCGTCGAGGTAGATGCGTTCGGCCACACCGAGCAGCAGCGCCTCCTTGTTCGGGAACCGCCGATAGAGGGTGCTGCGGCTGACCCCCGCGCGCTTGGCGACATCGTCGACGCCGGTACGGCGAATGCCGTTGTCTTCGAACTCGCCTCGCGCCGCCTCGAGGATTGCGTCTTCTTGCTCGCGCGGCGATGCGGTGTTGCGCACCTTGCGCGACGATGATGCCCGTTCTTCGGTGGGACTCGACGACCGCGCCATCACACGCGCCGCATGGTGACTGGCAGCTTGTCCTTGGGCACCGGGAGCGAGCTGAAATCCATCGGCATCGTGTAGTCCTGCGGCACCGACCACTCGAATCCGCGTAACAACTGGTGCATGATCGTCCGGACTTCCATCTGCCCAAAATACAACCCGATGCACTTGTGCACGCCACCGCCGAAGGGCATCCAGGCCATCCGGTGCTTCTTGTCCTCGGCGCGCTCCTTGGTGAACCGCTCGGGATCGAAGACGAACGGGTTGGACCAGTACTCCGCGTCGTAGTGGTTGGTCAGCCCTGGAACCGACACGATTGAACCCTTGGGCACGTAGTGCCCGAGTACCTCGGTGTCCTTGATCGCCATCCGCGGCTGCCCGGGAACCGGAGCGCACATGCGCAGCGACTCCTTCATGATCAGGTCGAGATCGGTCAGCTTGGCCAGGTCGTCGTAGCCGAGCTCGGCGCCGAGTTCCATGGACTGGGCGCGGGCACGGTCCTGCCACTCGGGCGACTTGGCCATGCGGTAAGCCATCTGACTCATCGTCATGGTGGAGGTGTCGTGGGCGGCCATCATCACGAAGATCATGTGGTTGACCACGTCTTCGTCGGTGAACCGATGGCCCTCCTCGCTCTCGGCGTGGCACAGCACCGAGAACAGGTCGGGCGACTCCCCCGCCCGCTTGGCGGCGATGTGGCTCATGAAGAACTCTTCGAGGACTTTGCGTGACCGCAGCCCCTTCCACCAGCGACCACCAGGGACCGGCCGGCGAACCAGCGCGACACCTGCGCGGACCGTGTCGATGAACGCCTTGTTGACGCGGTCGGCTTCCTCTTTCGGCAGTTCCAGACCCATGAAGACCTCGAGTGCCACGTCCAGGGTGAGGGCCTTGAACTCGCTGAACAGTTTGACGTCGCCGACGGGGAACTGCTTGATGCGCTCGACGATCATCGGCTGCATCTCTTGCATGTAGCCCTTGAGCACGGGCTGGGTGAAAGCCTGCTGGAGGATCAGCCGATGGTGGCGGTGCTCTTCGAAGTCGAGCAGCATCACGCCGCGGTTGAAGAACGGGCCGATGAAAAAGCTCCAGGCCGGCCCGTTCGCAAACGCCTTGTCCTTGTTCATCAGGATCTGATCGGCGGCTTCGGGCCCGCGGCAGGTGATCAGCTTCTGCCCGAATGCGTTCATGAAGGAGACACGACCGAATGCCGCCTGCTGAGCGTCGCTGAACGCGAACGGGTCGCGGCGCATCTTCAGGATCTGGATCGCCCCGTTGGTCTCCGAACCCTCGATCGACTTCAAACCGCTGCCCGATGGGGCCTCCGCCAGGATGACCGACATTGCTGAACCTCCGCTGTTGGAACGATTTCGCAAAATTGTATCTTCTGGCGGCGTCCAGGCACAGTCGGTTGAAGTTTTCAGTTGTCGGCGAGTATCGCCAGGCAGCGGCGCAGACGCTTCAACCACCAGTCCCGCCTGTCCTCGCCGGCGAGGGGCAGCGCAGTGGGATCGATGTCGACCAGCCGGGGACTCAGCGAACCCATCTCCGGCACAAAAGGTTCGGCCACATCGGTGACGAACAGTCCGCCGGTTCCGAGCCCGCAGGCAGGAGGCTCCGAAGCCAACGCGACCGCGGTGGCCACCCCCGCGGAGATGCCGACCGCGGAGTCGAGGGCGCTGGAGATGACCACCGGGATCGGAATCCGGCCGGCGAGATCGAGCACCCGTCGCATGCCGCCGAGCGGGGCCACCTTCAGGACGGCGACGTCGGCGGCGTCGGCGGCGATGACCTTGAGAGGGTCACTGGCGCGCCGGATGCTCTCATCGGCCGCGATCGGGGTGTCGACAGCGGCCCGGACGGCAGCGAGTTCATCGATGGTGGCGCAGGGCTGCTCCGCGTACTGCAGCTCACCGAGCGCGCGGATCGCCGTGATCGCTTGCTGCACAGTCCATTTACCGTTCGCATCCACCCGGACATGGTCGATGCGGGACCGGACGGCCTCCACGCGCGCGACGTCGTCGTCGAGCGTCTGGCCCTCCTGCGCCACCTTGACCTTGGCCGTGTGCGCGCCCGGATATCGGGCCAGCACCTCGTCCACCCGAGCGGCCGGGATCGCCGGAACGGTGGCGTTGACCGCAACCGAGTCCCTCATCGCGGGCGGCGGTCCGAGATAGGCGGCTTCGATACCCGCCGCGAGCCAGGCGGCCGATTCGGCGTCGTCGTATTCGACGAAGGCACCGAACTCACCCCATCCGGCCGGTCCCCGGAACAACATCACCTCACGAGTGGTGATGTCGCGAAACCGCATGCGCATGGGCAGCGCCACCACCACGGCCGACTCCGCGATCTCCTCGTAAGACGGGACCGGAGCCGCCGAGGGGATCGTCATGAACGGGTCACCGATCCGCCGCCCCGGCCAGCCAGCCGAGTACCAGGTCGAGTCTCTGCTGCTCCAGCTCCGGCTGCGGATGGACTGCCGCCGCAACGGCTTCCCCGTCGAAGAGATGGACAATGGTCAGCGCCACGAGTTCGATCTGTCCGTCGGGCAATCCCTGTACGGCGGGAACGGTCCGCGCGAACTGCGCTATCTGATCGTGATACTCGGCGAGCATGGGCGCCAGCCGTTCCCGAAGACCCGCGTCGGTTCGCGCGGCGATCAGCAGTTCGTACCAGGCACCGTTGATGGGTGCCCGGCACGCCTGGCGAACCAGCACGAGGCAGTCGGCCAACGTACCGGTTCCCAGCAGGGCCAAACTCTGCGAGAAGGCTTCGAACTGTCTGGCACGCACCGAATCGGCGGCCGCGATCACCAGGTCCAGCCGAGTCGGGAAATGCCGGAACAGCCCACCCTGGGACACTCCGCTGCGCGCACAGATCTCACTGATGGTGCTGCGTTGATATCCCAGCTCGCACAGCGACTCCACACACGCATCCACCAGCCGCGCCATCGTGGCTGTCCGGCGCTGCTCCTGGGTGCGGCGTGCCTCTCCCATCTACGCGGTCGACCTCTCCCGTATCGTCCCGCGCGCGACCCCTGCACGCAGGAACTGACCGGCCTGCACCGTGGTGCCGAAACCCGGCGCGAAGTTGCCGCGACCGTAGAGATACTGGCCGCCGACCACGGTCGCAGACACCGCGTCGTCATTACGATTGACCATGCGCTTGATCCCCCCGAATTCGGTCATGGTTGCCTCAGCGTATTCCTTGGTCTGGTCGGTCAGTCCCGCCGGGTCGACGACCACGAAATCGGCGCGGTCCCCCTCACGCAGGAATCCGGCGTCGAGGCCGTAGAATTCCCCCAGTTCACCGGTGAGTTTGTGCACCGCTTCCTCGATGGTGAGAAATGGTGTGCGCGAGCCGTGTTCGGCTTCTTTAACTCGTTGCAGCAGACGGATCCCGTAGTTGTAGAACGCCATGTTGCGCAGATGCGCACCGGCGTCGGAGAAGCCGATGGTCACACCGTTCTGCTTGATCAACCAGTCGGCGATCTCCGGACGGTCATTGGTGATCACGGTGCGCCAGCGGAACTTCGTGCCGTAGTCCACCACGAGGTCGAGGAACATGTCGGTGCTGTGGACCCCGCGTTCGCGGGCCACCTCTTCCACCGTCTTACCGATCATGGATTCGTCGGGGCACTCGGTGATCTCGGCATCGTCGAAGTCGCGATGCCAGATCCGTGAGCTGAACTTCTTCTCGAAGTCCTTGCGGAACCATCGCCGATACTCGGGATCGGCCAGCAGTTCGTTACGGCCCATCTCCTCGCGCAGGTGCAGTGCAGCACGGCCCGAACCGAATTCCTCGAACACCACGAGATCGATGCCATCGCTGTACACCTGGAAGGGCACCGGCAGATGCTGCCAGCGCAGAGCGCCCCGACCCCAGTTGTTGGCCACTGTTGCGATCGGTCCGAAGATGCGCCGCACCCACCGGTCCGATTTCGCGTCGGCGGCCGCCAGGACCGAGGTCTTGAGGGGCTTACGGCCGAGCCCGGTGCTCCCGGCGAGGAAAAAGAGGATGTCGTATTTGGTGTTCAGGTTGGGGATGGTCTGCAATACCCGATCACGCTGCCGCAGCACCTTGTTGATCTTGCGGCGCTCGCTCCAGTGGGCATAGGTCGAGGGCAGTGACCGCGACCGGTAGCGGTCGCCGTCCAGCTTGTCCCAGGGGTTCGTCATCCCCGACACCCCGAGAAATCCCGCGTCGAGTGCGTCGTTGACCGCCTCGAGCATGGCGTCCATCTCGGCGCGACTCGGTATGTGCGACCGATCGGTGGAGCGACCGAGCCCCATCACAGCGGTCCGGATGTCGGAATGACCGAGGAAGGCCGCGATGTTCGGGCCCAGCGGCAAATCGTTGATCGCCTCGACGTAGGACGCAGGATCGGTCCACGTCTTCCCGCCTTCGAGCGCCTTGATTACGTGATCGCGCGGCAGAGCCTCGACCCGGCTGAACAGGTCCGCGGCGTCGACCGGGGTCGTGTACACGGTGGACAGCGAACAGTTGCCGATGATCGCGGTCGTGATGCCGTGACGCACCGACTCACCGAGACCCGGCGCCACCAGCACCTCGGCGTCGTAATGGGTGTGCACGTCGATGAATCCGGGCATCACCCACTGACCGGCCGCGTCGATCAGCTGCGTGTCGGGCCCGGCGGGCAGAGGTTTGGCGGAGACGGCGACAACCCTGCCGTTCCGGATCCCGAGGTCGCGGCGCAGACCTGGCCGGCCGGTGCCGTCGAACCAGGTGCCACCGCGGACAACCATGTCGTACGGGGCATCGCCGCCTCCCGAATGTCCGGTGCCGTCGACCGGTGCCGTGGTGTCCGCCTGCAGACTCATGTGTGACCTCCATCACTCTATATCGCAACGATAACATAGAGAGTGGCCACTCGCGAAACTGATTCGCGGTTCTCGCTTCCCACACGACGCCTCGTCTGCACCCGGGCCGAGACCGACCGCTCCTTCTGCTCTGAGCAGATTCGCGGTACACCGGCCCACCCGTCGATCTACGTTCGGTAGATGGGCCGCATTCTCACCATCACCGACACCACGTCCACCGATCTCCGTGCCCGTTCACGGCCTCGCGAACAACCGCAGGAACCCGAGCCGCTCTGGCGCGACGTTCTCGGGACGTACCTGCGTGATGTCCGCGGGGAGCAGGGCCGGATCCTCACCGGGGTTGCCGCCGAAGCCGGTGTCTCACCCCAATACCTCTCCGAGATCGAGCGCGGACGCAAAGAGCCGTCGTCGGAGATCCTCTCGGCGGTCGCCGGTGCCCTCGGCCTCACACTGCTCGACATCACCAAAGGCGTCGCCGCGATCATCGAGCGGGCCACACACGATGCCGGCCAGGTGACCGCGGTAGGCGGACTGCCCCGGACCTCCTCCTCGGTGTCGCGGCCGGCCTCCTCCTCAGGCCGCGCTCACCTGCGTCTGGCGTCCTGACCTGGCCGTCGGCCTTCCGGAGAGTCACCGCATCGGCCGGTACTCCAGGACCTGGTCGGCCAACCCGTAGTCGACGGTGGCCGCCGCGGGCAGGATGAGCTCACGGTCGGTGTCGTGACGGAGGGCATCGAGGTTCTTACCCGTGTGCCGCGCCAGCAGTTCCTCGAGTTCTGCACGTACGCGAACCACCTCGTCGGCGTGGATGATCAGGTCGGGAATCGACCCCTGACCCTGAATCGACGGCTGGTGCAACACCACTCGGCCATGCCGGAGGATGGATCGTTGTCCGGCCGCACCTCCGGCGAGCAGAACCGCGGCGGGACCACCGGCCTGACCGACGCAGGTCGTCGCGACGTCGGGCCGGATGAACTGCATCGTGTCGTACACGGCGAGCATCGCGGCCGGCGACCCGCCGGGTGAGTTGATGTAGAGGTTGATCGGCATCTCCGAGCTGTCGGACTCCAGATGCAGCAACTGCGCGATCAGTACGTTGGCCACCCCGTCGTCGATCTCGGTGCCCAGGTAGACGATCCGCTCCGAGAGAAGTCGGCTGTAGACGTCCATCGAACGCTCCCCCGCTGCCGTCTTCTCCACCACGTACGGCACCGTGTACGTGCTCATCGGACGCCTCCCAGTGCAACCGGGCGGGCCGACGCCGGATAGATGTCCGCGACACCGTCGGCGATGCGATCCACGAATCCGTATTCGACTGCCTGCTCCGCCGTGTACCACCGGTCCCGTAACGAGTCGTTCCAGATCTTCTCGGCGGGTTGTCCGGTGTGCTCGGCGATCAGCGCAAGCACCGTGTCGCGGGTGTGCCGCAAATCGTCGGCCTGCAACTCGACGTCGACCGCGGTTCCACCGATGCCGGACGAACCCTGGTGCATCAAGATCCGGGAATGCGTCAGCGCATGACGTTTGCCCGGCGTCCCCGCCGACAACAGGAATTGGCCGGCGCTGGCGGCGATTCCGAGGGCAAGGGTGCTGACGTCGTTCGGAATGGCCCGCATGACGTCCATGATCGCGAGCATCGCCGGCACCGAGCCTCCAGGCGAGTTGATCCAGAAGCTGATGTCTTTGCGCGAATCGTCGGCCGACAGCAAGAGCAGCTGACTGCACAGCCTGTTGCCGAGCTTCTGGTCGAGCTGATCGCCGAGCACGATCACCCGTTGGTGAAAGAGCCGCGTCTGCAATTCGTCGTCGATGATGGCCGGAGGTGTGTAGTTGTCACTCATGACCCCACTGTGGACCCAGCCCGGGGCAAGCGAAAGATGTTGCTGCCGAGAGCGGATCAGCCCTGAGCGGTTCTGCCGACGGCAGCAACGCAAACGTCAGAAATCGTTGAGAATCCTGGTACGTACCGCGCGGTACTCCTCGAGGCTGATGGTGCCCGCCGCACGCATCGACTCGAGTTCGGCCAGCCGCTGGCCAGGTGTGCGTGGTGGACCGGGCGGCGCGGCAGGCGGGGGTGTGAACGAAGCCGCGCCCGGCTTGCTCATGTCCGGCCGCCCCGATGTGGGACGGCCCGGCGGCCCCTGCTGGGCGAACCCGTCCGGACGTCCGTGACGTCGCGCGATGTCCATCACCTGCTCACGCACAACCGGATTCGACCGCAGGTCCACCCTGCCTCCGAACGGGATGTTGTTCTCGGCGAAGACCCTCATGATCTCGATCAGGGCGTCACTCTTACCGGACAGATCGAACTCCTCACCGGTTTCGGTGTCGGTGAAGCGCGCGGGCGACGTCCCGGCCAGCAGTGCGGTGCGCTGCCAGTCGATGTCGAACTCACCCGAGTAGGTGTCGACGAGCACCGCAACTCTGTGCGACCGCAAAGCCGGCAAGAACATGAACGGCACCACCGCGCGTTTGGTCGCCTCGAACGGGGCGATGCCGTCGCCGGAGATGGCCAGCGAGATCTTCATCATCGGCTGTCCGTTGATGCGCACGTTGGTCTGGTCCACCGAGCGCACCTCGCCGATGCCGAACCTGCCGTTCCGTTCCAGGTTGTACCGTTTGCGTCGGCGACGGTAGAGCGACTGTGCGACAAAGTATCCGATGACCACGTCTGCGACCGTGATCCCCAGGCCGGCGTAGAACATCCAGCCGGTGAGGGGATCGTCGATGAGGAAGTACGCCACCAGGAAGATCGGACCGACGATTCCGCAGAGCAGCGTGAACAGCAGAATCGGCACAAACGTCCGAAGGAAGCTTGGTTCGCGGTTGCTACCACCCTGTCCGAAGAAGCTCATGCTGTGGCACCCTCACCCCGCCGGCCCGGGCGCGGTTCTCGGCCCCGACTGTCACCGGCTGTCGAGGTGAATAGATATCACAACCGGCGCAGCGTCACCGGGAATCCGTCCTTGGGAATGGGCAAGGACGCATAGTTCATCGGGATCTCATAGCTGTCGGGCACCGACCACTCGAAGTTGCGCAACAACTGATGCATGATCGTCTTGACCTCCATCTGTCCGAAGTACAAACCGATGCACTTGTGCACTCCGCCGCCGAACGGGCTCCATGCCATGCGATGGACCTTGTCCTCGGCCCGCTCCTTGCTGAAACGCTCGGGGTCGAACGTCCACGGGTCTTTCCAGTACTCGGGGTCGAGGTGGTTGATCATGCTGGGCACCGTCACCATGGTGCCCTTGGGCAGGTAATAGCCCTGGATCTCGGTGTCCTGCACGGTCATCCGGGGGTGCGCCGGGACCGGGGTGCACATCCGCAGCGACTCTTTCATGATCAGGTCGAGGTCGGTCAGCGCGGCGAGGTCGTCGTAGCTCAGTTCCGAACCCAGCTCGCGGGACTGCTCGCGGGCGCGCACCTGCCACTGCGGCGACTTGGCCATGCGGTAGCACATCTGGGTCATCGTGATGGTGGACGTGTCATGGGCGGCCATCAGCACGAAGATCATGTGGTTGACGACGTCCTCGTCGGTGAAGCTGTGTCCCTCATCGCTTTCGGCGTGACAGAGCACGGAGAAGAGGTCGGGTGTCTCGGTCGCCCGCTTGGCGGGGATGTGCTTGTAGAAGAACTCTTCGAGGATCTTGCGTGAGCGGAGACCTTTCCACCACCGGGTACCGGGGACCGGTTTGCGGATCACCGCGACGCCTGCCTGCACGGTCTCCAGGAAGGCTTTGTTGAGTCTGTCCGCCTCGGCTTTCGGCAGTTCCATACCGAGGAACACCTCGAGGGCGACATCGAGGGTCAGCGCCTTGAACTCGTGGAACAGCAGCACCTTTCCCGTCGGGAACTGAGCGACCCGGTCACGGATGATCGGCTGCATCGCGTCCATGTATCCGCGCAACACCTTGGCGTTGAACGCCTGCTGCAGGATGAGCCGGTGGTGACGGTGCTCGTCGGAGTCCAGCAGCATGACACCCCGGTTGAAGAACGGCCCGATGAGATAGGTCCACGCCGGCCCGTTCGCAAAGGCCTTCTTCTTGTTCATCAGGATCTCGTCGCAGGCGTCGGGGCCCGAAGCGATGACGATCTTCTGCCCGAAAGCGTTGATACCCGAGACCCGCCCGTACTTGGCGTGGCGTTCATCCGACTGCTTGAACGGGTCGTGGCGCATGGCCAGGACCTCCATGACGCCGTTGCGCGTCGAGAAAGGGACCTCTTTGAGGCCACTCCCGGAAGGGATCTGCGAGAACTTGGTGGGCATACGTCGACCTCCGAAGAAACGAATTTCTATAACCGTATCTTTGGCGGAGTTACTTGTAAACCACGTCACACGTATCCATCGACCCCGGCACACAAAAACGCCCGACCCCTGATGGGGTCGGGCGCTTTTGCGTTTGTTCTGTTACTGCTTACTTGTTGATTTTCGTGACGCGACCGGCACCGACGGTGCGGCCACCCTCACGGATCGCGAAGCGCAGGCCCTCGTCCATGGCGACCGGCTGGATCAGCTTGACGGACATCTCGGTGTTGTCACCGGGCATGACCATCTCGGTGCCCTCGGGCAGGGTCACAACGCCCGTCACGTCAGTTGTACGGAAGTAGAACTGGGGACGGTAGTTGTTGAAGAACGGGGTGTGCCGTCCGCCTTCGTCCTTGGACAGGATGTAGGCCTGTCCTTCGAACTCGGTGTGCGGGGTGGTGGTGCCCGGCTTGATGACAACCTGTCCACGCTCGACGTCTTCGCGCTTCAGACCACGCAGCAGCAGACCGGCGTTGTCGCCCGCCTGTGCCGAGTCGAGGAGCTTGTGGAACATCTCGATACCGGTGACGGTGGTCTTGGTGCTCTTCTCGCGGATGCCGACGATGTCGACTTCCTCGTTCACCTTGACCTCGCCACGCTCCACACGACCGGTGACGACGGTGCCACGACCGGTGATCGTGAACACGTCCTCCACAGGCATGAGGAAGGGCTTCTCGGTCTCACGAACCGGCTCCGGGATGCTCTCGTCGACAGCGTCCATGAGCTCTTCGACGGTCTTGACCCACTCGGGGTCGCCTTCGAGTGCCTTCAGGGCCGAGACCTTGATGACCGGAGCGTCTTCGTCGAAGTCCTGTGCAGCGAGGAGCTCGCGCACCTCCATCTCGACCAGCTCGATGATCTCGTCGTCATCAACCATGTCGGCCTTGTTCAGCGCGACCAGGATGTAAGGCACGCCGACCTGACGCGCGAGCAGCACGTGCTCGCGGGTCTGCGGCATCGGGCCGTCGGTGGCGGCGACCACGAGGATGGCGCCGTCCATCTGGGCTGCACCGGTGATCATGTTCTTGATGTAGTCCGCGTGACCAGGAGCATCGACGTGGGCGTAGTGACGCTTCTCCGTCTGGTACTCAACATGCGAGATGTTGATCGTGATACCACGAGCCTTCTCTTCCGGAGCCTTGTCGATCTGATCGAACGCAAAGCTCGCGTTGAGATCCGGGAACTTGTCGTGCAACACCTTGGTGATGGCCGCCGTCAGCGTGGTCTTGCCGTGGTCGACGTGACCGATGGTGCCGATGTTCACGTGCGGCTTGGTCCGCTCGAACTTCGCCTTCGCCACTTGATTGTCCTCCTGGACTTGTTGTCGTGAACCGGAATCTTCCGGGTTTCACTGGGTGTTTAGTTCTTGCTCGGCAAGGGACTCACGTCCCCCGCCGACAAGCGATTCTTATCTGCTGTGCGCCGGTGGCGCTATCGCCGAGGCGACGGGAGAGTGATCACTCACCCGTTGCTTTGGCAATGATCTCCTTCGACACGTTCGCCGGTACTTCAGCGTACGAGTCGAACACCATGGAGTAGTTTGCCCGGCCCTGGGTCTTCGACCGGAGGTCTCCGATGTAGCCGAACATCTCCGACAGCGGAACCAGTGCCTTGACGACACGGGCGCCGCTGCGCTCTTCCATGGCCTGGATTTGACCACGGCGTGAGTTGAGGTCGCCGATCACGTCACCCATGTAATCCTCGGGCGTCGTGACCTCTACGGCCATCAACGGTTCCAGGATCACCGGGCCCGCCATCCTGGCTGCTTCTTTCATCGCAGCCGATCCGGCGATCTTGAACGCCATCTCCGACGAGTCGACGTCATGGTAGGCGCCGTCGAGCAGAGTGAACTTCAAGTTGACCAGCGGGTAGCCCGCGAGCACGCCGTACTGCATCGCGTCCTGGGCGCCGGCATCCACAGAAGGGATGTACTCACGCGGGACGCGACCACCGGTCACGGCATTGACGAACTCGTAGGTGGCGCCGTCTTCGGCATCCACCAACGGCTCCAGCTTGACGATGACCTTTGCGAACTGGCCACTGCCACCGGTCTGCTTCTTGTGGGTGTAGTCGTGCTTCTCGACCGTCTTGCGGATGGTCTCTCGGTAGGCCACCTGGGGCTTACCGACGTTGGCCTCGACCTTGAACTCGCGCTTCATGCGGTCGACCAGGATGTCGAGGTGGAGCTCGCCCATGCCGCCGATGACGGTCTGGCCGGTCTCGTCGTCCAGCTTGACCGAGAACGTGGGGTCCTCTTCGGCCAGTTTCTGGATGGCGACACCCAGCTTCTCCTGGTCGGACTTGGTCTTCGGCTCGATCGAGACGTTGATGACCGGGTCCGGGAAGCTCATCGATTCCAGGACGATCGGTGCATTCGAGTCGCACAAGGTGTCACCGGTGGTGGTGTCCTTGAGGCCGATCATCGCGTAGATGTGGCCTGCCGTGGCATCCTCGACCGGCATTTCCTTGTTGGCGTGCATCTGGAACAGCTTGCCGATGCGCTCTTTCTTGCCCTTGGTGGCATTGAGCACGCCGGTGCCTGCCGTGATGTGTCCGGAGTACACACGCACGAACGTCAGCTTGCCGAAGAACGGGTGCGAGGCGATCTTGAATGCCAGCGCCGCGAACGGCTCGTCGGCAGACGGCTTGCGCGACAGGATCTCTTCTTCGTTGCCGACCGCGTGACCTTCCACAGAGGGAACGTCGAGCGGGCTGGGCAGGTAGTCGATGACCGCGTCGAGCATGGGCTGCACGCCCTTGTTCTTGAACGCCGAGCCACACAGCACCGGGTACAGCTCACGGGTGACCGTGAGCTTGCGGATGGCCGCCTTGACCTCGGCGATGCTGAGCTCTTCGCCACCGAAGTACTTTTCGAGCAGCGCTTCGTCGGTCTCGGCGACCGTCTCCATCAGCTTCTCGCGGTACTCCTTGGCCTTCTCCAGCAGATCGGCCGGGATCTCCTCGATGGTCGGCTCGGCACCGGTCGGCACGACGCCGCGCCAGGTGATCGCCTTCATCTCGATGAGGTCCACGACACCGTCGAAGTCGTCCTCGGCACCGATCGGCAGCTGGAGAACCAGCGGCTTGGCACCGAGACGCTCTTCGATGGTGCGCACCGTGAAGTAGAAGTCGGCGCCCAGCTTGTCCATCTTGTTAACGAAGCAGATACGGGGGACTTCGTACTTCTCGGCCTGCCGCCAGACCTGCTCGGACTGCGGCTCCACGCCTTCTTTACCGTCGAACACCGCTACCGCACCATCGAGCACACGCAGGCTTCGCTCCACCTCGACGGTGAAGTCGACGTGCCCGGGGGTGTCGATGATGTTGATCTGGTTCTTGTTCCAGAAACAGGTCACCGCAGCGGAGGTGATGGTGATACCCCGCTCCTTCTCCTGCTCCATCCAGTCGGTCGTCGAGGCGCCGTCGTGCGTCTCGCCGATCTTGTAGTTGACGCCGGTGTAGAAGAGGATTCGCTCGGTGGTGGTGGTCTTGCCGGCATCGATGTGAGCCATGATGCCGATGTTGCGAACCTTGTTGAGGTCGCTGAGCACTTCCTGTGCCACTTAATTCCTCACTCTGTATTGCCTGAAAGTTGTTGTAGCCGCCGGCCTGGAGGGCCGGCAGCCCGTTGTCACCAGCGGTAGTGCGCGAACGCCCGGTTGGCCTCGGCCATCTTGTGGGTGTCCTCGCGGCGCTTGACTGCCGCGCCCAGACCGTTGCTGGCGTCGAGCAGCTCGTTGGCGAGACGCTCGACCATCGTCTTCTCGCGACGCTGGCGACTGAAGGTCACCAGCCAACGCAGCGCGAGGGTGTTGGCACGGCCCGGCTTGACCTCGATGGGCACCTGGTAGGTGGCGCCACCGACGCGACGGCTCTTGACCTCGAGGGCCGGACGGACGTTGTCCAGCGCGCGCTTGAGGGTGACGACCGGATCGGTGCCGGTCTTCTCACGAGCCTGTTCCAGGGCCTGGTAGACGATCCGCTCGGCGGTCGACTTCTTGCCGTCCAGCAGGATCTTGTTGACCAGCTGGGTCACGACGGGGCTGCCGTAGACCGGGTCGTTGATCAGGGGGCGCTTGGGTGCGGGTCCTTTACGTGGCATCAGCCCTTCTCCTTCTTCGCGCCGTACTTGCTGCGACCCTGCTTGCGAGCCTTGACACCCTGGGTGTCGAGCGAACCGCGGATGACCTTGTAACGCACACCCGGGAGGTCCTTCACACGACCACCGCGGACGAGCACCATCGAGTGCTCCTGCAGGTTGTGGCCTTCACCGGGGATGTATGCGGTCACCTCGACCGAGCTGGTGAGACGGACACGTGCCACCTTCCGGAGCGCCGAGTTCGGCTTCTTCGGGGTAGTTGTGTAGACGCGAGTGCACACGCCGCGTCGCTGCGGGCTGCCCTTCAGCGCTGCCGTCTTCTGCTTGGCAGGCTTGTCATGGCGGCCCTTGCGGACCAGCTGGTTGATAGTTGGCACTGAGAGTTCTTCCTTTGTTTGGCGTTCTTCGTCTCTGCTGCGGTTTCTGCTCCGGGCAAGTCCGATGTGATCGGTTCTTCCGCAGTACGCCCCACCGAGGCAAACGCCCTGGTCAGGTGTGGCCTTCCCTACCCCTTGGTCGGGCGTGTCGAAATTGCCCGACGCGGCAGTTGAAGGCACGCAGATGGACCCGGCCGATCTAGAATATGGCGGAGGCCGGGCACCAGCGGTCAACTCTACCGACCGTGCGACCGCAGGTCAAAATCGTCCAGCACCGCCGCCGACCGGAGCGATCCTGCAGGTTGTCGCCTGTTCGTACGCAGCCACTCAACGGCCCTCGCGGCCCCTGAACGCGTCCACCGCCGCCTCGATCGTGGGATGGAAACGATCGGGGCCGAATCTGTCTCCCAGGCCGAATCGGATGAGCCTGTCTTTCATGGGCCCCTTCATCTCCGCGAAGACCAGACGGATGCCCTTGCTCGCCAGATAGGTGTCGAGATCGACGAGTTCGTCGACCGCGGTGGTGTCGATTCCGGTCACCGGTTCGGCCGCCACGACCACCCAGTCGACCCGCTCGTGGGCCGCCGCGACCACCGACCGGACGTAGTCGTCGAAGATGCCACCGTTCGCGAAGAACAGCGGTGCATCGAAGCGGACCAAGACAAGACCCGGGATGCGGCGACCGCCCGGGTGGCGCGCGATGTCGTGGAAGCCGGGGCGGTCGGCGACCTGGACGAGCTCGGTGCGGTACGGCTGCCAGGCCCGCGCGACCACGGCGACAAAGGACAGGCCGATCGCGACCAGGACACCCTCGAGCACCCCGACCAGCGCGACGCCCACGAAGGCCGCGACCGCGAGAGCGAACTCGATCCTGCTCATCCGGAACATCCGGACCATGCCGCTCACGTCGACCAGAGCGGTGGCGGCCACGATCACCACGGCCGCGAGCGTGGCGTCGGGCAGATATGCGGTGACGCCCGGAGCCGCGAGCACAAAAACCAGGACGGCGAGGGCCCCGACGACTCCGGCGAGTTGGGTCTTGGCCCCGGCCTGCTCGGCCACGGGGGTGCGTGATCCACTCGCCGAGATCGGGAAGCCGCTGAAGAGGCCGCCGGCGATGTTGGCCACGCCGATTGCCTTCATCTCCGTGCTCCCGTTCACCTCTTCGCCATGACGGGCCGCGAACGTGCGGGACAGGACACCGGTGTCTGCGAATGCGATCAACGCGATGCCGGCCGCGGGCCCGACGAGTTCGGCCACGTCCGACCAGTCGACTCCCCCGAACGACGGCAACGGCATACCGTCGGGCAACGCGCCGACCATCCCGACGTCATCGGTGAGGCCCAGGGCCGCGGAGACGACGATCGCTGCCACAACGGCCACGAGAACCCCTGGCACGCGGGGCATCCAGAGCCGGAAGGCGACGATGACCGCCAATGATCCGAAACCGATTGCGGCGGTGACGAGGTCGATGCCGCCGCTGAGTGCGGCATGCGCGGTGTCCCATCCCTGCTCGATCAGGTTGTCGGCATCGACGGAGAAGCCCAGCAGTTTCGGCAACTGGCCGACGACCACGATGAGCGCGATCGCGTTCAGATATCCGAGCCGGATCGGTTTCGACAGCAGGTCGGTGACGAACCCCAGCCGAAGGAACCCGGCGAAGAGCAAGATGAGACCGACGAGGACAGCGAGGATTCCGGCGAGGGCGAGCGCGGTCTCCGGGTCGCCGGTCACCGCCAGCGGCACCACCGCTGCGGCGATCAGGGGCGCGAGCGACGAATCCGGCCCGAGGACAAGGATTTTCGACGGGCCCACCACCGCATACGCCAGGAGCGGGACGATGGTGGCATACAGGCCGGCGTACGCGGGCAACCCTGCCGCCTCTGCGTAACCCATCCCGGCCGGGATGAGCAGCGCGGTCAACACCAGGCCCGCGGTGATGTCAGGACGCAGCCACTCCCGGCGATACTGCCGCGCGGTCGCGACCCCGGGTAAGCGGGCGAATACATCCGTCAAGGCGGTTCCCACGACTCCATCTCGGGCCGGTGCTGCAGACCAGTTCGGTTGCGGCGAGTCTATTCGCCTGTACCGGCCCCTGATCGGACAACGCTGTTCGTCGCCCGCCTGCCGACGTCCGGCCTTACTGTTAGCAAATGTCACCATTTGAGCGGGCGCTGTCGCCGATGACGCGCACCGCACGACGCTGCTGCGGCCCGTTCCTCGTTGCTCTCACCGTCGGTGCGGGCTTGGTCGTCGCCCCATCCGGCCCGGCGGCAGCGGCGCCCACACCGATCGTCTGCCCGGCTTCCGGTCCGTGGGTGGGGGCCTGGAGCGCGCCGGCAAGCGACGGGGCACTGTCCCCGGATGGACCTCCGAGTCCCTACTTCCCGCCCGTCGACCCCAGCCTCGTGCCCAATCCCGAGGTCGACAACTCGACGGTCCGGTCTGTCATCGTGCCGACGCGCGCCGGCGATGTTCTCCGCGTGGACCTGTCGAACGAGTACGGCGAGGCGCCGGTGACGTTCACGTCGGTGAGTGTGGGAAAACAGGCCACCGGCGCAGGCGTGTCCAATCCCGTTCCGCTCTTGTTCGGTGGACAGCCGACGGTAACGGTGCCCGCCGGAGGCGAGGTGGTCAGTGACCCCATGCCGTACGCGTTCCAGGCTTTTGAACCACTGTCGATCAGTACCTTCACCCCTGACGACGTGGCGTCGGCAACCCGGCACTGGGTGGCGCGTCAGCGCTCGTACCTCACGGCCACTGGAGCCGGCGACAAGACACTCGACACCAGTGGCGCAGCGTTCGGCACCACCACGACGTCGCGGCTCTTCGTGACCGGGATGGACACACTGGCCCCCGGAACGGGAGCGGTTGTCACACTCGGGGATTCCCTGACCGATGGCTATCAGACGGGCGCACCCAACCCGACCGGCCCGTCTCCCGAACTGCCTGCCGGCCTCGACGAGAACGTCCGATGGCCCGACCGCCTGGCCCGCCGGATCAACGAGCAGGGACTGCCGCTCACAGTTGTCAACGCCGGGATCTCGGGCAACAGGGTCGGTTTCGATGCGGCCGAGGGGCAGTCAGGGCTCGTCAACACCTCTCGTGGAGATTCGGCATTGACTCGACTGGACCGAGACGTGCTGTCGGTTCCCAACGTGCGCACCGTTGTCCTGTTCGAAGGCATCAACGATCTGGGCCAGGCTCCCGGCGTGACCGTCGATCAGCTGACGCAGAACTATCAGACGATCATCGACACGCTGCACCAGCGCGGAATCCGCGTCCTGCAAAGCACCATCACCCCTGCCGGGGGTCATACCGGGCAGGGCAGTTACGGCACGAGTGCGACCAACGATCTGCGCAACCAGGTCAACGAGTGGATCCGCACCAGCAGTCCCGCGGACGGTGTCGTGGACTTCGACAAGGCCGTCGCCGACCCGGCGAACCCTTCTGCTCTCCTTCCTGCCTACGACGACGGCGATCACCTCCACCTCAGCGCCGCCGGCTACCAGAAGTTGGCCGACACCGTCGTATTGGGTCAGCTGGCCGACAACTGTGGATCAGGATCGTCCGGTTCCTCTGATTCGGCCTGGGGTTCAGCGGCGTAGTCCTGCGCCACCGGCGCTCGTTCGGCGATCGATGCCCCAGGGACATCGACCTTCGGGGGCGCCCGGTTCTGCAGCGCTCTCGCGTACCACGGGGGTAGCGTCGCGGGTGCAGATGAACAGCCGATCGCACACCCAGCCGAATCGCCCCGACATCGCCCAGTCGTGGCAGCGATCGCTGCTGGGTGGGCTGAAGCCAGGCGATTCGCCGGACGTGCGGCCTGTGGACATCTCATCGACCGAGCATCCGTTGCTGCGGGCCGCCGGCCCGGTCATCGACGCGATCGCACATCAATTGGCCGAGTCCAACACGGCTCTGCTGCTGGTGGATTCCGATGCCCGGCTCGTGTCCCGCACGTTCGGCGGGGTTCAGGTCGAGCAGGCACTGGAATCGGTGGGCGCGGTGTGCGGCGCCGAGTTCAGCGAGGACACGATGGGGACCACCGCGCTCGGTACCCCACTCGAGATCCGGGACGGCATCGTCATCAATGCCGCCGAACACTTCCTCGAGCAGTTCCGCACCATCAGTTGTTATGGGCGGCCCATCCTCCATCCCGTCTCTCGTCGGCTGGAGGGGATCGTCTGCATGAGCAACCTCGAACCGACCGTCAATCCGCTGTTCGCGCCGTTCGTCGACCGGATCGCCGGCGATATCGAGCAGCGTCTCCTCGAGGGATCGAGGGCGCGGCAGACGGCGGTGGTGGAGGCGTTTCAGCGTGTCGCGCCCCGGCGCGATGTCGCTGTCGTCGCGGTCGGTGACGATCTGTTGCTGACCAATGCCCTTGCCGCCGACATCCTCGCCTCCGCGGATTTCGGAACCCTCCGCGCACTGGCCGCCGATCTGGGTGCAGACGAGCGCCGAACGCAACTCGCACTGGTGTCGGGCAACATCGTGGAGGTCGTCGGTCGGCGGGTGTCCGGCAGTGCCGGCGGCGCGCTCTTCCGGGTGCGACCTCTCGATCTGCCCCGCGTGCCGATCGCCCGCAAGTCGCGCTCGCAGACCGGCGTGGGCTTGCGGACAGACCGACCTCGCGGCGTGTGGGAGAACACTGCCATCACCGGCGAACCGGGTAGTGGACGGACCACCACCGCGGCCGAACTGCTCGGCGATCGACCGGTCCGCGCCGTGGACGCCGCGGCCCTGGTGACCGGCTCGGGCGGTGGCGGACTGATCGGCCATCTCACCGGCACCGACGAGACCACCCTGCTCATCGAGAACGTGCATCTGCTTGATCCGCTGAGCCTGTCCGCGCTCAGGACGGCGGTTCTCGAGGGGACGCCACCCGTTGTACTGACCGCTCCCCCGCTGCCCGAGTCACCTGGTCCGGTCGCCGCCCTCATCGCTTTGTGTCCACGCCGGATAGATCTGGCGCCGTTGCGCCATCGCACGATCGACCTACCGGCCCTGGCGGGAAACGTGTTGTCGCGCATCGCCCCTCGCGCCGCGCTCAGTGCGGCAGCCGGAGAGGCGCTGCTCTCGTCCGACTGGCCGGGCAACCTGACCGAGCTCACAATGGTTCTGCGCACCGCGGCCGACAACGCCGCTCGCCGCGCGGATCGAGTGATCACGGTTGCCGACCTGCCCGCGCACCATCAGACCAGCACGCGCGCGCACCGGCTGTCCGGACGCGACCGGGCCGAACGTCAGGCGATCGTCGAGGCCATGCAGGCCAGCGAGGGCAACAAGGTTCACGCGGCCAAGATGCTCGGCATCAGCCGCAGCACGCTGTACACCCGGCTTCGCGCACTCGACATCGATCACTGACGCTCGTTCGACCGACAGGACGAGTACACGCTCGAGTCCTTTCCGCCAGAAGCGGCGACTCCATCGATCGCAGCGTGCGCGGTGGCGTCCGGCGGGGTGTACAGAATCCGGACAGTTGGGCACCACCTTTCGTTGGCACTATGACCGCAGTCACATAAACGACTGTGCATGCTGACGTTAGGAGAGTGTATGACCGCCATTGCCGAGCCCCAATTGACCTCGCAGGTAAGGGATTTCATTTCCACCGATCGTTCGATGCTGATCGGGGGCGAGTGGACCGGTTCCGCATCGGGCAAGACCTTCACCACCTTCGACCCGGCCACCACGGCTCCCATCACCGACGTCGCCCACGGCGACGCCACCGACGTCGACCGAGCCGTCCGGGCCGCCCGGCGGGCATTCGACGACGGGCCATGGGCCCGGATGAAGCCGAACGAGCGCGAACGTCTGCTCTGGCGGGTCGGAGATCTGCTCACCGAACGCGCGGAGGAGTTCGGCCAGCTCGAAGCCCTGGACAACGGCAAGTCAGCGGGTATCGCCGCGGCTGTCGACACGGCGTGGTCGGCCGACATCTTCCGATACAACGCGGGACTGTGCACCAAGATCTTCGGATCAACGGTCAACGTGTCGATGCCCTTTGTCCCGGGCGGCGAGTTCCACGCGTACACGCTGCGTGACCCCGTCGGGGTGTGCGGCCTCATCGTTCCGTGGAACTTCCCTCTCCTGATGGCGTCGTTCAAATTGGCCCCCGCACTCGCGGCAGGCAACACCGTGGTGCTCAAACCTGCCGAGCAAACCCCCTTGACTGCATTGCTTTTGGGCGAGATCTTCGAGGAGGCAGGATTTCCTCCCGGGGTCGTCAACATCGTCACCGGCTTCGGTGATGCGGGCGCCGCCCTGACGGCACATCCGGATGTGGACAAGATCGCGTTCACCGGGTCCACCGAGGTCGGCAAGAAGATCGTCGCGGCCGCGCAGGGCAATCTCAAGAAGGTCTCCCTCGAACTGGGCGGCAAGAGCCCGAACATCGTGTTCGCCGACGCCGACTTCGAGCAGGCCGTGGCGGGGTCGGTCGCCGCATGGATGTTCAACCACGGCCAGTGCTGCGTCGCGGGCACGCGACTGTTCGTCGAGCGCCCGATCTTCGACGACTTCACCGCTGCCGTCGCAGAGGCTGCATCGAAGGCCAAGATCGGACCTGGCATGGACCCCACCACCGAACTCGGCCCGCTCATCTCGCAGGAGCAGTTCGACAAGGTCAGTGGCTATCTCGCTCAGGGCCTTGCCGACGGAGCTCGGGCGCTGACCGGCGGAAAACGCTGGGGCACCGAAGGATACTTCATCGAACCCACTGTCTTCGTGGACGTCGAGCCGAGTTTTTCGATTGTAGAGGAAGAGATCTTCGGTCCCGTTGTGGCCGCGATGCCCTTCGACGGAGATGACGTGGTGGCTGCCGCGAACAACTCGATCTACGGACTCGCCGCCGGCATCTGGACCCGAGACCTGTCCAAGGCACACAAGACAGCCAGGCGCATCAAGGCCGGTTCGGTCTGGGTCAACCAGTACAACGGATTCGACACCGCGATGCCGTTCGGTGGCTACAAGCAGTCCGGCTGGGGCCGCGAACTCGGCAACTCGGCGATCGATCTCTACACCGAGACCAAATCGGTGAACATCGCTCTCTGACAATACTTCTCGATACTCTCCTGCACACCATCGAAAGGACCATCATGAAAACCAAAGCCGCAGTGCTACTCGAGGCCGGCAGACCGTTCGAGATCATGGAACTCGAACTCGACGGGCCGGGCCCCGGCGAGGTGCTCATCAAGTACACCGCTGCCGGACTCTGTCATTCCGACCTGCACCTGACCGACGGCGATCTACCGCCCCGCTATCCGATAGTCGGCGGACACGAAGGCTCAGGCATCATCGAGGAGGTGGGACCCGGCGTCACCAAGGTGAAGCCCGGCGACCACGTGGTGTGCAGCTTCATCCCCAACTGCGGTACCTGTCGCTACTGCTCGACCGGTCGGCAGAACCTCTGCGACATGGGCGCCACCATCCTGGAGGGCTCGATGCCCGACGGTTCTTTCCGATTCCACGGGAACGGAAAGGATTTCGGCGCCATGTGCATGCTCGGTACGTTCGCCGAACGCGCCACCATCTCACAGCACTCGGTTGTGAAGGTCGACGATTGGCTTCCGCTGGAGACCGCCGTACTGGTCGGCTGCGGTGTGCCGTCCGGCTGGGGAACAGCGGTCAATGCCGGCAACCTCCGCAACGGCGACACGGCGGTGATCTACGGCATCGGAGGACTGGGCATCAACGCCGTACAGGGTGCGGTGGGTGCCGGCTGCAAGTACGTGGTGGTGGTCGACCCCGTACCACTCAAGCGCGAGACCGCGCTGAAGTTCGGCGCCACACACGCATTCGCCGATGCGGCCAGTGCCGCTGAAAAGGTCAATGAACTCACTTGGGGCCAAGGCGCCGACGCGGCCCTGATCCTGGTCGGCACAGTCGACCAGGACGTGGTGTCGGCCGCGACCGCGGTGATCGGCAAGGGCGGCACAGTGGTGATCACAGGCCTGGCGGACCCGACGAAGTTGACGGTGCAGGTGTCGGGCACCGATCTGACCTTGAACCAGAAGACGATCAAGGGGTCGCTCTTCGGATCGATGAATCCGCAGTACGACATCGTCAAACTCCTGCGGCTGTACGACGCCGGCCAGTTGAAACTGGATGAGCTGATCACTCAGACCTACTCACTCGAACAGGTCAATCAGGGCTACCAGGATCTTCGCGACGGCAAGAACATCCGCGGGGTCATCCACCACGCAGCGTGACGACCCAGCAAAGGCCCGTACCCATCTCCCGGGGTGCGGGCCTTCGCCGTTAATCGGGCTTCAGCGTCGGCGGCGTGCCATTTCCTCGGTGCGTCTGCGGACGACCTCGATCTGCTCGGGTGAGCCGATCAGCTTCCGGATGGCGACCTGCTCGGCGTCCAATCCCGCTGCGAGGTCCACTCGCCCGGCCAGTTCGAGCAGAGCCTTGGCCTCGACCAGTGCGCCCCGGGAATTGCCTGCGATCTCGGTGGCCAGCGCCGTGGCCGCCGACAGCGGTTCGTCGTCGGTGCGCGTCACCAAACCGATTGCTGCTGCGTCACTTCCGCTGATCCTGCGGCCGGTGAACACCAATTCCTTGGCCACGTCGCGTCCGACGAGTTCGGGCAGCACCTGGGTTCCGGTCATGTCGGGGATCAGTCCCCAGACGATCTCCATCACCGACAACTTGGTGTCAGGAGCGGCGATCCGGATGTCTGCGCCGAGCGCCACCTGCAATCCCCCGCCGAATGCGACGCCGTGGATGGCGGCGATCACCGGTACCGGCACCAGTGACCACACGTGCACGGCTTGCTGGCCCAACGCTGTTGCCGCGCCCAGACGTTCGCGGTCGGCCACGACGTCGGCAGCCCCACCTTGCATCAGTTCGAACTGTCCCATGTCGAGACCGGCACAGAACGCCCGGCCTTCACCGGCGATCACCACCGCGGAGACGTCGGGGCGATCGATGAGCGCCGACCCGACGTCGACGAGCGCCTCGAACAACGCCGGATCGAGGGCGTTCATCTTGTCCGGCCGATTGAGCCGCACCTGCGCGACCCCATCGGCAACCTCACAGGTCACCCGCTGCCGGCCTGCTGCGTCCCCGCTCGTGTCAGTCATCACCGATTCATATCAGGTGGCCTGCCGGCAGCGGAAGAAGACGGACCTAGGTGTTCGGACCGGCCTCGGCACGCGTCTTGATGTCGGCAAGACGACGATCCCAGCCGGCCGCGATGCCATCGAGTTCGCGGCCGATCCGGCTGAGCCGGGCGCCCACCGCGGTGAACCTCACCTCGCGACCGGACTTCGACGACGAGACCAGCCCCGTCTCCTCCAAGATCGCCAGATGCTTGGCAATGGCCTGTCGCGAGACCGGGAACTCCGCCGCGAGCGCCGACGCGGACGCCGGGGACCTGCCCAGCCTGACGAGCAGCCCCCAGCGGGTGTCGTCGGCGAGCGCGGCGAAGACTGCCGGCAGTTCGGTGTCAGCTCCGGACATCGACCTGAGCAAGTTCGAGATGCCGCTTGGCGATGCCCAGTTCCTGGGTCCATCCCTCGGTGTTGTCGTCGAACTTCTTGCGCCGTTCGGTGGCGTCCCCGGGCAGAGAAGCGAACCCGCTCTCGGCAACCCTGAGAACCACTGACCCCGAGGACATTTCATCGATCCAGAACTCGACCAACGTCGAGGCGCCCGCGGTGTCGTCCACATCGGCGATCCAGCGGAAGGCTGCGTACTTCGGCGGGTCCAGCGTGACGGTGCGAAGGGCAAAAGCGCCGTGCACCGGATCGTGCACGATGTCGACGTCGCCGGACCGCTCGATCCGGTGGGGGGTGATCTCGGAATCGTTGATATACCAACCGGGCTCACTGATCAGCGACCACACCCGATCCGCCGGTGCGTCGATGTCGATCTGCCGCTCGATGCGGTCGAAGTCTTCAGTCATGGTGTCCTCCGTGTCGGATTGATCTGCAACCCAAGGATTGCACATCTCCGTACCGATATGCAACCTTCTGGTTGCACAAAATCAGCGCAGAGACCCCCGCAGTTGCTCCGCCCATGCCCCGACGACCTGCCTGCGGCGCGCCGAATCGTCGGACAACGTATCGGCCAGTCCGAGCCCGCGAGCGAAGTCCAGGGTCGCCTGCACCAGCCGATGCACCTTGGGGTCCGAATCGTCGACGCCCATCATGTGCACCGTCATCGAATGGGCCGCGGCTCCGAACCGGCCCTCGAGCGGCAGGATCAACCGGCGCAACGATTCGTCCGATGCTGCTGCGGTCCAGACCTGTAACGCCGCCTTGAACTCTGGTCCGGTGTAGAACTCGACGGCCGTGGCGACTGCGACCTCGATTCGTTCCTCGCCGGGTGGGAGTCGATCGGCCTCGTCGGTGGCACGCATCGTCAGATTCTCGAAGACATGCTCGAGGGCGGCGGTGATGAGGTCCTCGCGGGTCGGGAAATGGTGTTGCGCCGCACCGCGGGACACCCCCGCACGCCCGGCAACCACACCCACGCTGCACGCCGCCCAGCCATCGACGGCAAGAACGTCGATGGTCGCCTCCAGCAGGCGTTGCCGCGTTGCCCGGCTGCGGTCCTGCTGGGGTGTTCGTACAGGGCCGCGCGTCATGGGTGCTCGGCCACCCAGGGAGGCGGTTGCTTGTTCAAGAATGCGAGCATTCCCGCCCTGGCCTCATCCGAACCGAACAGGGCTGCCGATTCGCTCGCCAATCGTGCTGCGTCGCGGTCGAATTCACGCAGAATCGCTGTTGTGGTCAACCGCTTGCTCGCGGCGAGACCCTGCGGAGAACCCTTGCGCAGATCGGCGCACCAGTTCGCCACGATGCCCGCCAGCGCCTCGGAGTCCGCCGCCGCGGTGGTGATCAGCCCGATCTCCTCGGCCACGTGAGCGTCGAACTTCTCGCCGGTGAGGAAGTAGCGGCCGGCCGCCCGCGACGTGAGTCTGGGGAGCACCGTGAGCGAGATCATCGATGGCGCAACGCCGATTCTCGCTTCGGTCAGCGCGAAGGTGCTCGCCGGGCCCGCAGCCACGAGATCGCAGGCCCCGACGAACCCGAACCCGCCTGCTCGTACGTGGCCATCGATCCGACCGATCACCGGCTTGGGCAACTCGATGATCGACCGCATGAGATCGATCATCACCTCTGGCCCGGTTCTGCCCGCCTCACTGAGATCGGCTCCGGCACAGAAGGTCCCGCCGGTGTGTGTCAACACCACCGCTCGCACCGCCTGGTCGTCGCGGGCAGCGTCCAATCGTGCGGTCAGCTGCTCGACCAGCGCGCCCGAGATCGCGTTGCGGTTTCCGGGCGAATCCAGCGTGATGGTCGCGATTCCCGCTTCGACGGTGTACCCGACGATGTTGTCCATTTCGGTTCTCGAGTCCAGTTCTCAGTACGACTTCGGCAGGCCGAGACTGTTCTGCGCCACGAAATTCAGGATCATCTCGCGACTGACGGGCGCCACGCGGGCGATGCGGCACAGGTTGAGCAGCGGCGCGAGCCCGTACTCGGTGGACAGACCGTTGCCGCCGAGCGACTGTACGGCGGCGTCGACGATCTTGACGCACGCCTCGGCCGCCGCGTACTTGGCCATGTTCGCCGGTTCGGCCGCACCCCAGTCGTCACCGGCGTCGTACAGCGTTGCGGCCTTCTGCATCATCAGTTTGGCCAGCTCCATCTCGATCTTGCCGACTGCCAGTGGATGTGCGATGGCCTGGTGTGCGCCGATGGGCGTCTTCCACACGGTCCGCTCGTTGACGTACTCCACTGCGCGGCCGAGAGCGAAGCGTCCCATCCCGACAGCTGACGCGGCTGCCATGATGCGCTCAGGGTTGAGACCGGCAAACAGTTGGCTCAGCGCCGCATCCTCGGAACCGACCAGCGCGGTCGACGGCAGGCGCACGTCGTCGAGGAACAGCAGGAATTGCTTCTCGGGATTGATCAGGTCCATCTCGATCTGATTGAACTCGAAACCCGGTGCGTCGGTGGGCAGAATGAACAGCGCGGGCTTGAGCCGGCCGGTCTTTGCGTCCTCTGTGCGGGCCACGATCAGCACGGCCTGGGCTTGGTCCACGCCGGACACGTAGATCTTGCAACCCGAGAGCAGCCAATCGCCACCGTCGCGCCGCGCAGTGGTGGTGATGTTGTGCGAGTTGGACCCCGCATCGGGTTCGGTGATACCGAAAGCCATGGTGATCGACCCGTCGGCGAGCCCGGGCAGCCACTGCTTCTTCTGGTCGTCGGTGCCGAAGCGCGCGATGACGTTTCCGCAGATTGCCGGGGAGACCACCATCATCAGCAGTCCGCTACCGATGGCCGCCAGTTCTTCCATCACGATCGACAGCTCGTACATTCCCGCGCCACCGCCGCCGTACTCCTCGGGCAGGTTGACACCGATGAAGCCCAGCTTTCCTGCCTCAGACCACAATTCGTCCGTCTTGCGGCCACTGCGGGCGCAATCGAGGAAGTACTCGTGGCCGAAACGGCCGCCGAGCCCGGCCACCGAACTGCGTAACGCCTTCTGCTCATCTGTTTCCACGAAGCTCATGCTGACTCTCCCTCGATCTCATTCGGCCGATGTTCTGAGATGACGGCGAGCACTTCGCCCACGGCCACCTGTTGTCCTGCCCCGATGGGCAGCTTCTCCACGATTCCGTCTGCGGAGGCCGAGATGGTGTGCTCCATCTTCATCGCCTCGAGCCACAGCAGCGGCTCGCCCTTCGTGACGGTCTGACCTTCCACGACGGCGATCCTGATGATCGACCCCGGCATCGGGGCGAGCAATGATCCGGGGACACTCATCTCGGCGGGATCGACGAATCGCGGTGCCCTGGTCAGCGTCACCGACCCACCTGCGAAATCGACCCAGCGCGCGTCGTCGCGTCGACGTACCCGGAAGGTGCGGTCCACGCCGGCAACGGTGAGGGTCACTGCGTTGCTGCGCATCGTCTTCACAGTCACCGCTGGGTCATCCGGCAGCACCACACCGTCACGTGTCACCCGATATCGCACCGTCGTCTCGTCGGTGTTCTCACCGAACGTGTAGTTCTTCGTCTGGGTGGCCGACGGCAGGTTGCGCCAGCCCGACGGCAGTCCCCCATCCACGCCCGCACGGCTCCGGTTGTCGGCGGCGTCGGCGAGTGCGGCGGCGATGATGGCCTGGCGTCGTCGCTCCTCACCGGCCAGAGGGGCCGACAGGACGTCGAGACCGATCTCGTCGATGAACTTGGTGGTGGTGTCGCCATCACGGAACTCGTTGCGGCGCAGCATCGTCACCAGCATGTCGCGGTTGGTGCGTGGGCCGTGGAGTTCCGCTGACTCCAGCGCCCCTGCCAGGATGTTGATCGCGGTGCGTCGGTCCGGTGCCCAGCTGATCACCTTCGCGAGCATCGGGTCGTAGAAGACCGAGATCTCGCTCCCGTCCTCGATGCCCGAGTCCACTCGCACGCCGGGGCCACCCAGGCGGCGGAAGGCCGCATCGGCCGCGATGTGGACGTGATCGACCCTGCCGGACTGGGGTTGCCAGTCGGCGCCGGGATCCTCGGCGTACAGGCGAACCTCGATCGAGTGACCCTGCGGCTTCGGAGCTTCGGGTGGCAGATGTGCGCCCTCGGCGATGTGCAGTTGCCACGCGACCAGGTCGAGCCCACTGGTCTCCTCTGTGACGGGGTGTTCGACCTGCAGCCGGGTGTTCATCTCCAGGAAGAAGAACCGTCCGTTGTCGTCGGCGAGGAACTCGACGGTCCCGGCTCCGGTGTAACCGATGGCCGATGCAGCGGCCACCGCGGCATCGAAAAGTTCGCGGCGCAATGCGGCGCCGATTCGCTCCACGAGCGGTGACGGCGCCTCCTCGATGATCTTCTGATGGCGCCGCTGTATCGAGCACTCACGCTCGCCCACCGCCCACACGTTTCCTGCTGCGTCGCCCAGCACCTGCACCTCGATGTGGTGGCCGCGCTCGATGTACGGCTCGCAGAACACCGTCGCGTCACCGAACGCCGATTGCGCTTCACGAGCTGCAGCTGCCACCTCTGCGGCCAGGTCGGCGAGGTCGCGAACAATGCGCATACCCCGGCCACCACCGCCGGCCGATGCCTTGATCAGGACCGGAAGATCCTCGGCGGCAATGGCATCCGGATCCAGGTTGCTCAACACCGGTACACCCGCGTCGGCCATGATCGCCTTGGCGTTCACCTTCGAACCCATGGCATCGATCGCCGATGGATCGGGGCCGATCCAGGTGAGCCCGGCCTCGATCACCGCTCGGGCGAAGGCGGCGTTCTCGGACAGGAAGCCGTAGCCCGGGTGCACCGCATCGGCACCGGCGGCACGCGCGGCGGCGATCACCGCATCGATCTTGAGATAGGTATCGGCAGAGGTGTTGCCCGGCAACCGGACTGCCACATCTGCCTCACGGACGTGAGGAGCATTGGCGTCGGGGTCCGAGTACACCGCGACGGTGCCGAATCCGAGACGGCGGCATGTGGCGAAGACCCGGCGCGCGATCTCGCCGCGGTTGGCCACCAGTACTGTTTGCATGTTTCCCATCACATCCGGAAGACGCCGAAGTTGCTGGTGCCTTGCACCGGCCCGTTGTCGATCGCCGAGAGGCAGAGCCCGAGAACCGTACGGCTGTCCCGGGGGTCGATGATGCCGTCGTCATACAACATTCCCGAGAGGAACGCCGGCATCGACTCCTTCTCGATCTGGGCTTCGATCATCGCCCGCATCCCGGCGTCGGCTTCTTCGTCGACCGTTCCCCCTCGGGCCTCGGTCGCCGCGCGCGACACCATCGAGATCACTCCGGCCAGTTGGGCCGCCCCCATCACCGCGGATTTCGCACTCGGCCAACTGAACAGGAAGCGGGGGTTGTACGCCCGCCCGCACATGCCGTAGTGGCCCGCTCCGTAGCTCGCGCCGATAAGCAGCGAGATGTGCGGGACGGTGGAGTTCGATACGGCATTGATCATCATCGAACCGTGCTTGATGATGCCGCCCCGCTCGTATTCTTGCCCCACCATGTACCCGGTGGTGTTGTGCAAGAACAGTAAAGGGGTGTCCGAGCGGTTCGCGAGCTGGATGAACTGGGTTGCCTTCTGCGCCTCGGCGCTGAACAGCACGCCCTGAGCATTCGCCAGGATCCCGATCGGGTAGCCGTGGATGCGCGCCCATCCCGTGCACAGCGACGATCCGTACTCGGGTTTGAACTCGTCGAACACGCTGTCGTCGACGATGCGGGTGATGACGTCGCGAGGATCGAACGGGATCCTCAGGTCTCCCGGCACGATCCCGAGCAGATCCGATTCGGGATGGCGCGGTTCGATGCTCGGAGCCACCGGCCCCGGACCACGCTTACGCCAGTTGAGCCGGGCCACGATCCGGCGACCGATCCGGATGGCGTCGCCTTCGTCGGTGGCGTAGTAGTCGGCGAGCCCGGACGTACGCGCGTGCATCTGAGCACCACCGAGGGACTCGTCGTCGCTGACCTCACCGGTGGCCATCTTCACCAGCGGCGGTCCGCCGAGGAACACCTTGGACTGGCCTTCGATCATCACGGTGTGGTCGGACATGCCCGGCAGGTAGGCGCCACCGGCGGTCGAGTTGCCGAAGACCAGTGACAGCGTGGGTATTCCGGCCGCAGACAGCCTGGTGAGGTCCCGGAACATCGCCCCTCCGGGGATGAACACCTCTTTCTGCGTGGGCAGATCCGCTCCCCCGGATTCCACGAGGTTGATCAGTGGGAGACGGTTCTCGAGCGCGATCTGATTGGCGCGCAGGCCCTTACGGAGTGTCCAGGGATTTGAGGTGCCGCCACGCACGGTCGGGTCGTTGGCCACGAGGACACATTCGACCCCTTCGATCACACCGATGCCGGTGACGATCGAGGCCCCCACAGGGAAGTCGGATCCGTACGCGGCGATGGGCGACAGTTCCAGGAACGGACTGTCCTCATCCACCAGCAATTCGATGCGTTCGCGGGCAAGCAGCTTGCCGCGTTCGCGGTGGCGGGCCACCTTCTTCTCACCGCCACCGGCCGCAGCCTGAGCGAACAGTTCCTCGATCTCGGCGATCTTGCCGAGCATCGAAGTGGTGGCGTCGTCGATCTCGGGCGCGCTCACGGGTGGTACCCCAATCGTTTTCCGGCCAGGCCGGTGAGGATTTCTGTGGTTCCGCCACCGATGCCGATGATTCGCATGTCGCGATACTGGCGTTCGACCTCGGTGCCGGTCATGTACCCCGCCCCACCGAACAGCTGCACTGCCTTGTCGGCCACCCACTCCCCGGCCTCGACCGCGCTGTTCTTCGCGAAACAGACCTCGGCGATCAGGTCGGTCTCGCCGGCGGCCGCGGCGTCCACGATGGCATGGGTGTAGGTGCGGACCACGTCGATCTTGCGGGCCATCTCGGTGACCGTTTCCTGCACCGACTGCCGGGCGATCAGCGGTTTGCCGAACGTGTGCCGCTCACGGATCCACTCCAGGGTGAGGTCGAGACACCGTTGGGCGCTGGCGTAGGCCTGAACGGCCAGGCCGACCCGCTCGGTGACAAAGGCTTGAGCGATCTGCACGAACCCGGAGTTCTCCGCACCGACGAGGTTGGTGACGGGTACGCGGACGTCCACGTACGACAGCTCAGCGGTATCCGATGCGCGCCAACCCATCTTGTCGAGCTTGCGGGTGACCCTGAAGCCGGGGGTGCCGCGCTCGACCACCAGCAGGGAGACGCCACCTGCGCCCGGCCCGCCGGTGCGTACCGCAGTGACGACGAAGTCCGCACGTACACCTGAGGTGATGTAGGTCTTGGCGCCGTTGACGATGTAGTGATCACCGTCGCGAACCGCAGCGGTGGTCAGGTGGCCGACATCGCTGCCACCTCCGGGTTCGGTGATGGCGAGACTGCCGATCTTCTCTCCGGCCAAGGTGGGCCGGACCCACTTCTCGATCTGCTCGGCATCTCCCGCCGCGATCAGATGCGGTAGCGCGATCCCGCAGGTGAGCAGCGACGAAAACACCCCACCGGACACCCCTGCGTAGTGCAGCTCCTCGCCCAAAATCGTGGCGTCGATCAGGTCTCCACCCGAGCCGCCGACTTCTTCGGGAAAGCCCAATCCGAGGAGTCCCACCTCCGCGGCCTGCTTGTGCAGGTCGAGCGGCAGCTCGCCGAGGCGCTCCCACTCGTCCTGGTGCGGCAAGATGTGTCGCTGCGCGAAAGCCCTGACGGTACTGCGCAATTGCGCCCGCTCGTCAGTTCTCCACGCCGGGGTCTCGAGTGTTCTCACGTCAGTTCTCCGAATTCGATGGGGATGTCGATGTGTCGTGATCTCAGCCATTCCCCCAGGCCTTTGGCCTGAGGGTCGAACCGGACGTTGTCCGCAACACCGCGACCGAGGATGCCCTCGATCACGAAGTTGATCGCCAGCAGGTTCGGGAAGACGTGGCGATGGACCGTCAGTTCGGCGGCTTCGGGGATCAAGGCTGTGAACCGATCGGTCGTGAGGGTTGCCACCAGCCAAGCGAAGTGATCTGGGTTGCGCACCCACACACCGACATTGGCGCTTCCGCCCTTGTCTCCACTGCGCGCGCCGGCGATGTCGCCCAGCGGCGCCCGCCGGGTGAGGCCCCAGCGGGCGGGATCGGCCAGCTCGTCCGGCTCCGGCGAGAATTTGTCGGCAGCCGGAGCCGACGTCGCCACCGGGCTGGTATCGATGTCGAGCGTCGATCCGTCCGCGAGATGCACACGGTGAGGAACGCGGTGTGCCGGTACATATCCGGGCTCGAACACCGCAAATGGCGAGCCTGCCCCCGGCGGGGCGGTCATCGTGAAGCCCGGGTAACTGGCCAGCGCCAATTCGACCGCAGCCGAGGAGAATTGGCGCCCGACGACCTTCGGGTCAGTGTCCTTGGCGACGCACTGGAGCACTGCACTCGCCTGTTGTTGCGTCGGTGCGTCGGTTTGATCGAGGCGGGTGAGGGTCCAGGTGAGGTCGGCCGGTGCGTGGTGGAGCTCGGACTCGAACTGCGTCCGCACCAGTTCTGCCTTCGCCTCGATGTCCAGACCCGTCAGGATCATGGTGATCTCGTTGCGGAATCCGGCCAGGTGGTTCAGCGACACCTTCAGGGTGTCCGGTGGCGCCTCACCTCGCACACCGGTCACCCGCACGCGGTCGTCGCCGAGATCCTCGAGCTCGATCGTGTCGAGGCGGGTGGTTGCATCAGGCCCGAAGTAGCGCGGGCCGCCTACCTCGTACAGCAACTGAGCCGTGACGGTTCCCACCGTGACCGCTCCGCCCGTTCCGGCATGTTTGGTGATCACCGACGACCCGTCGGCCTCGACCTCGGCGATCGGGAATCCCGGGTGACGCAGGTCTGCGATCTCGGTGAAGAACGCATAGTTGCCGCCGGTTGCCTGGGTGCCGCACTCGATGATGTGGCCGGCGACCATGGCACCAGCGATCTGATCGAGATGGTCGGGCTCCCAACCGAAGTGGGCGATGGCAGGACCCACGGCCAGTGACGCGTCGGTGACGCGACCGGTCACCACGATGTCGGCGCCGGCCTGCAGGGCGGCGGCGATGCCGAAGCCACCGAGGTACGCGTTTGCTGTCAGTGGGGTGCCCAGCCCGAGATCGGCGGCACTCGCGGTGAGGTCGTCGCCGTCGACGTAGGCGATAGACGGTGAGAGGCCGAGTTCGCCGGCCAGCCGGGTCAACGCCTCGGCCAGGCCTGCCGGGTTCACACCGCCCGCGTTGCTGACGATCTTGACACCGCGATCCATCACCGTGCCGAGATTTGTCTCCATCTGCCGCAGAAACGTTTTCGCGTAACCGAGCGTGGAGTCCTTGAGTCGGTCACGTCCGAGGATGAGCATGGTCAGCTCGGCAAGGTAGTCGCCGGTCAGGTAGTCGAGTTCACCGCCGGTCAGCATCTCCTGCATCGCGGCGAAGCGGTCACCGTAGAAACCCGACGCGTTGCCGATGCGTACCGGGCTCATCGACCGCCTCCCGGAGGACCCGCGAAGCACTGTGCGATGGTCACCCACCGGGCCGCATCATCACCCTCGGTGCGGATGTCGACATCCGCCGGGTTTCGGCGTTGGGTCACCAAGAGGCAGAAGTCGAGAGCCGAACCGGACACCTTTTGCGCAGCCCCCTCTGGCCCCCACGTCCACTCCGAACCGTCGGGAGCCGTCAGCTCATACCGGAATTCCTCGGCGGGAGGAATGATCTGGTTCACCTGATACGCAAAATCACGGGTTCTGACCCCCAGGTGTGCAATCGACTTCAGTCGAGCGGTCGGTTCGTTGGAGATACCCAGCGCATCGGCGATGTCGAGGCCGTGAGCCCACACTTCCATGAGCCGGGCCGTGGCCATCGATGCAGCCGACATGGGCGGCCCGAACCACGGCAGCTTCTCGCCGACCGGGTGGGACAAGAGCGCGTCCATCAGAGCACGTCGGCGCGTACGCCATTCGGCAAGGAGTTGCGCGGGCGGCTTCGCCGTCTCTTCACGAGCCCCGTCATCGACGAACGTGGCGGGGTTCTCCCATGCCGTCTTGAGAATGTCGTCGAACGCTGTGGGGTCGACGGCCGCGACGCGCGCCTGCTCGTCGGTCCACGACAGGTGCGCCACCTGGTCGATGACCCTCCACCCGACAGCGGGAGTGCTTGCGAACCAACCGGATTCGGGTAGATCTGCAACCATGCTGTCGACGACGTCGATCTCGGCGGACAGGTCTGCCACCAACTCGGCCACGATGCTCACCGGGCCAGCATCACACGACCCGGGAGCTAAAGCAAGCACTGCTGCTTGTTTTAGCCCCGAGCGGACTATCGTGCCCGCCGAGCGGGCCGAAACTCCCGTCGAGCGGGCTCTCGTGGCCATCGAGCGGGTCGAAATCCCAATCGAGCGGGCCGTAGAGGCTCTCGACCGGGCTGAAACCCGCGCCGGGCGAGCGGCCAGGCGCCGATCGGCCCGCTCGACGGAAGTTTCGGCCCGCTCGACGGAGGTTACGGCCCGCTCGACGGAAGTTTCGGCCCGCTCGACGGAAGTTTCGGCTCGTTCAGGCGGCCGCGTCGGCCGTGGCCTCGGCGAGGACAGTTCCGTCGGCGCCCACCATGGTGGCCAGCAGAGAGACGATTCGGCGACCTGCCTTGATCAGCTGGACCGAGATGACCAGCTCACCCGCTTCTATCGCGGGCGATCGGAAGTAGCTGAGTGTGATGTCGACGATCCGGAAACGAACTCCCGCGGCGGCCGGCAACTCGGCGCCGAGCGAGCACGCCTCCGTCATCGCGGCCACCACTACGCCGCCGTGCATGGTGCCCATCCGATTGGCCATCCCGGGTGTGGGCGTGACGGCGACGGTGATGTTCTTGTCGCCCACCGCGGCCACCCGGATGCCGAACATCCGCTGCACGGGTCCGTGCCCGATGCTTCCCTCTGCCAGACCACGAAGTATGTCGACACCGCTGAGCGCGTCGTCTAGAGGTGGGGGCGCGGGCGCCTCATGAACACGGCGGGCAGACCCCGCGGCGTGGCCGGCCTCTCCCTCGGGTACCTCGCCGGTCGGTCTGCTGACGACGATCCCTCGCCCGATCGCCAAACAGACCACGTGGCCACCGTCGTCGACCAGTTCGGCCGACGTCACCCCGTGTCCGCCCGTCATCCCGACCACTCGACCGAACCCCTGCACGGAGGTGCCGACGGTCACGGGTACCGGCATCGACAGCGCGAGCCTGGCCTGTACTGTTGCCGACCCCGGGGGCTGCGAATGATAGAACTCGGAGCCACCCACGATCTCGGCGAGTGTGGCGACCGAGGTCAGTCCGGCATCGCCCCGGTGGTCCAGCAATCCGGTCCCCACGTACTGGCGAAAAGAACGAACCCCCGCGTCGGTTTTCGAGTACTCGATGGCGAGCGAGGTCAGCGGCCCAGGCGATTCGGTCATGACCACTGCCTATCACGACCGTTGCCCACGCAGATCAGTCGGGAACGAGTCGACGTAACTCCGGCAATGTGTAGGGCGGTTCGTCCTGGTGTCCGCGATACGCCACGAAAGCAGGCTCGAAAGCCGGGTATCGGCCGATGAATCCTCCTGCTGCACTGAATATCTGGCCGGTGACCTCGGACGCCAGATCACTCACCAGGTAGGCGTACAGCGGGGCCACGTAGTCCGGCGGTGCCGGATCGAGCGCGGCGTCACGGGTGAACTCGTCGAGCAGCCCGCGCTCGAAGAGACCCCTGATGTGCGCTTCGTAGCCGGCACCGGTCGACAGCCGTGTTCTCCCACCGGGACAGATGACGTTGACGCGGACGCCGTGCGGCTTCAGGTCCGCGGCCAGCGACAGTGCCAGTCCGTTCACGCCGCCCTTGGCCGCCGGATATCCGGTGCCACCGAAGTTGCCGGCAGCGGCCGCCGAGCCCGTGGCCACAATCGTCCCGTGACCCTGCCGGGACAGGATCGGCGCTGCCACCCGAGCCAACTCGAAAGTGCTCAGCAGGTGGGCGTCGAGCTGCGCGCGGAAGTCGGCAGTCGACATGGTGAGGATCGACGACTGTTCGGGTTCGGCGATCCCCGCGCAGTTGATCACCGCATCCAGACCGCCGAAGCCGTCGGTCGATGCCGCAATCAGTGCTTCGGCGACGCCGTCATCGGCCGCAGAACCGGCAACCGCCACAGCAGCGCCGCCGCGGTCCCTCAGATCGGCGGCGACGCGGGAGGCCACGTCACCGTCGCGTCCGTTGATCACCACCGATGCACCCTCGGCGACAAGGCGTTCGGCCACGGCGCGACCGATTCCCCGGCTCGAACCGGCGATCACCACGCACTTGCCGGAGAGATGCTGTTCGGCCACGGAGGTCAGGCGCCCGAGCTGACCGGCGTGATCGACAGCGGGATACCTCGATCGGCGAACTCGAAGGTGGATCCGCCACTGAATCGCGCGATGGCGACCTCGCCGAGTTCCTTGATGGCTTCGGCGTGTGCGATCTCGACCACCACGTCGCCACCGTCGCGGTAACCGGTCACCGCCGACCAGGTGAGATCCACGCCGGTGGCCATTGCCAGGACCGGTTCGAGATGGTCTGGATCGATGTGTGCCAGCCAGCCGCCGTCGGCGACCGCACTGGAATCGGCAGGGATACGCAGCCGGACGATGGCGGACTCCCCCGTGCCGTGCACCGACACCTCGGTGCCTGCGTACTGATCAGGACCGAGGATCGGATGTACCCGCAGTACCGCGGCCAGATCCTCGGCACCCTGTCCGAGGCCCAGGCATTTTCGCAACCGATCGGCCGTCAGACCGGATATCCCCGTCAACTGCTTGCGGAAGATTTCGGCTGCCTTGGCTTCGTCGGTCTTGCCCCGCACCGACATCAGAAAGCCCAACGCCAGCAGATGGTGTTGCAGTGCAACCTCTTCGGCGATACGCACCAGGGCCGAGTGGGACCAGTCCTCGAAACGCAGGTCTTCCCAGACCGGCCCGACGTAGTCTCCGTGGCCCTCGCTTTCCGGGTCGATCGGCGACAGTTCGATCTTCGCAGCCTGCGTCTTGGACATCTCGATGGATTCGGGAGGCAGCGGTAGCTCTTCGCGGTCCGGCTCGATGGTGACCGTCCACGCGCAGTGGGGGTGCTGATCCGCCGGACGGCGAGGTGGCCGGTGAATCGGGCGAATCCGTGCCCGCCGGTTGGTGGCGATCGCGGTGGCGTCGAAGGTGGGGTCTTCGATGTCGTGGCACATCGAGGTCACGTAGTCGTCGCCCATCGGCTCCACGTCCATCAACGCGCCGCAGTGGTTGAGGACGAACTCGCCGTGATACTTGTCGAAGATCGTGTATCGGAAGTCCATGAACTGAGGTGGTGCGCCGATGTCGAGCTGCAGGCATTTGAACATGTCCGCCACGCCGTCGCCGTCGATCTGCAGAGCGGTTCGCATCCGTCCGGTGTAGACCGGACTTGCCGCCATCCACTCCTCGATCGCGATCTGCGCCATGGTCTCGCGACCGAAAGCGGCTATGCAGTGCGCCATTCCGGACCGGTCGATCAATTGGCCGGACAGCAGTAGTTCTGGCACAAGCTTGGCCAGCTGGGTGCGACTCAGGTCCGCGTATGACATCTGCCGGTCACCACATCGGAACTGGAGTCTTGCCGAGGGGGTACCACCCTGGCAGCAACTCCTTGGCGTTGACGACCCGGTCGATGCGGCCCTGCATTCCCTTGCTCATCACGCCGTCGGTCATCATCTCCATGAACAGTGCGGTGACGTTGCCGTAGTCGAAGAAGTCTCGCTGCCAACCCCACTTGAAATCGCCGGCGTACTTGAACCAGCTGCCCTGAATCCCTTCCAGCCCATAGTGCGAACCATCAGGGCGGGTGGCCTCGAAGATCTGCTTCCACAGTCCGAGCATGTCGCCGGTCTTCTCATCGATCACCCACGTCTGGTAGGGGTAGGTCCACCCGTCGAGACCGTCCATCTCGTAGCCGATCGCGTAGTCACGGATCTCATCTCGACCGACCGCCATGAAGTCATGCTTGGCGCCATAATTCCAGCCGTATGTGGCGTCTTCGGTGTAGAACTCCGCAAGTGGACGCCAGTCGCCGGCTTTCTCGCAGTCGACGTTCCCCTGCAGCCAGCGCTCGACCATCTCGTCGAGCTCAGCGCGATCAAATGCCATGGAAATAACCAACTTTCATTCTTCAATGATCTTGAGGGCCTGAGTGGGACAGTAACGCACAGCGCGCTTCACGTCCTCCAAATGACTGTCATCCGGTTGCGGGTCAAGGAGATTCACCGATTCACGTTCAGCTTCGAAGATCTCCGGCGCTTCCATCTCGCACATTGCGTGTCCCTGGCACAGATCCAGGTCGACTTCGATTCTCATCGGCTGCTCCCGTCTTCAGCGAGCGCGCTTGCGGTACTTCACCTTGCACGGCTGGGCCAGCTGCACAACCATTTTCGAGTGATCGTTCTTGTACGACTCGGACGGCTGGCTCATCTCGAACTCATAGTTCTGCAGCAGCACGGAGAAGATCGCCTTGAGCTGCATGATGGCGAACTGCGCGCCGACGCAACGGTGCCTGCCGGCACCGAAGGGAATCCACGTCCACCGGTTGGCGAGATCTTCCTGACGGGGTTCGAGGTAGCGGTCCGGGTCGAAGCTGTCCGGGTTCGGGAAGTCTTCCGGCAACCGGTTGGAGATGGCAGGCGACGCGGCAATGGTCTGGCCGGCGGTGATCTCGAAGTCCTCGACGATGAACTCGTTCTGGACCACGCGCATCAACACGATCAGCGGAGGGTGCAACCGCAACGCTTCTTTGAGCGCCGACTCCAACTTGGGGATCTGACGCATCGCCCCGAAGCTGTATTCGGCACCACCGGAGTAGATCTCGTCGAGCTCGTCGGTGACCTGCTTCATGTAGTCAGGGTGGCGCAGCAGTTCGATCAACGTCCAGGCGGCGGTGCCGGACGTGGTGTGGTGTCCGGCGAACATCATCGAGATGAAGATCCCGGTGATGGTGTCCGCGGTGAACCGGAGGTTGCCCTCCTCGTCGCGAATCGAGACCAGGACGTCGAGCAGGTCCTTGTCGTCGCTCTCGTCCGGCTCGGCGATGCGGGTGTCCATGATCTCCTGGACCAGGGCGACCAGTCCCTCGCGGGCGGCGTCACGCTTGCGGAAACTCTCGATGTCGGCATGGGCATCGACGTACGCGATCGGGTCGGTGCCCTTCTCGAGGTCGTGGTAGAGATGCGCGAACCTGCCGTCGAGCTGTTCGCGGAACTTCTTGCCCACCAGGCAGGTCGACGACGTGTAGATGGTCAGTTCGGCGAAGAACTCGAGCAGATCGATCTCGCCCTCGTCACCCCAGTCGGCGATCATGCGCTCGACCTCGAGCGGGATCGTGACGGCGTGGTTCTTCATGTGGGCACCCTTGAGCGCCTGATTGTGGAGCATCTCCGAACGCCGTTCGGGGCTGGCATCGAACACCACACCCTCACCGAAGATGGGCGTCATGAAGGGGTAGGCCGCCGCCTGGTCCAGGTCCTCTTCCGATGCACGGAAGAAGGCCTCGTTGGCCGCGGCGCCCGAGACCAGCGCGACCTCGCGGTCGGCGAGCTGGAAGATCCCGACGTCGCCGCATTCTTCCCGGACCCTCTTGAACAGGCCGATGGGATCGGTGGACAACTCGTCGAGATGGCCGTGCTCGCCGTCGCCACCGGATACGCGCTTGGGCTTGGTCAGTGTCATTTGCTGTCTCCTTCAGTACGAGCGACCGGGGCTTCGGCCTCGACCTCGACCAGGCGCATGTGTGCACCCCGAGGCATTGAAACGATGGTTGTGACCGCGGTGGCCAGATGAACGGGCTTGAGGAAGTTGCCGTGTCGGGCCAGGCCCCACGGAATCCAATCGTTGAGCACCGATTCGGCGACCTCGGGCGAGAAGTTCATCCCCATCCCGGTCATCACCTGGCCGGGACGAACGAGACTGGCGCGCACACCCGTGCCCTCGAGTTCCATCCTGGCGACCTCGGCGAGTCCTTCGACACCACACTTCGCGGCCACGTAGGCGCCCATCTGCGGACGCGGCGACACCACCACATCGGAGCTGATAAAGACGAAATCACCACGTTTGCGGCCGATCATCTCGGGAATCAGCCTGCGGTACAGACGTTGCGCACCGAACAGGTGGATGTTCACCTGCGCGGCGAAGTCGTCGGTGGACACCTCGAACGAGCGTCCCGGTTCCAGGTCACCGGCACCGGACACGGCCACCTCGATGGGACCCAGCTGGGCTTCGGCCTTGGTGACGAACTCGTCGATCGAGTCGGCATCGGTGATGTCGAGCGGCAGGGCGATCGCCTCGCCACCCGCTTCGTTGATCTGGTCGGCGAACTCCTGTGACTTCTGCACCCGCCGGGCGCCCAATGCCACCGGATAGCCGGCCGCGCCGAGCATGACGGCCGTCGCAGCGCCGATGCCGGACGAGGCACCGGCGACGACCACCGGCCTGCGTTCTGGGTGTCCGGGGAACCGTGGCATCAGCGCACCTTCACTTTCATGGGCAGGGCCGCGAACCCGCGGACGTTGACCGAGTGCACCCGGGCGGCGTTCTCGATGTCGATGTCGATCTGGTCGATCGACTTGACGATCTGTCCCAGTGCGACATTGGCTTCCAGCCGCGCGAGGTGTGCGCCGAGGCAGAAGTGGGTGCCGAGGCCGAAGCTGGTCAGGGCCTGCGAGCTGTCCCTGGTGATGTCGTAGTTGTCGGGGTTCTCGAATACGTCCTCGTCGCGGTTCGCCGAGCCCAGGAGCAAGAGCACACGCTGACCGGCTGGGATGGTGTAGCCGCCGTACTCGACGTCCTCCATGACCCGGCGGACGACGATCTGGGTGGAGTTGTCGTACCTCAGGGTCTCTTCGGTCCACTGGGGCACGGCCTCGGGATCGGCCATCGGTATCGCGAGCTGATCGGGGAACCGCCATCCCCAATACACCGCATTCGCAAGCAATTTGGTGGTCGTCTCGTTGCCTGCGACGATCATCAGGATCATGAACCCGATGATCTCGTCCTCGGTGAGCCTGGTCTTCTCACCGGTCTCGTCGTCGAGTACCTCGGCGTCGAGGAGGGCGGACACCAGGTCGGTGCCCGGCTTCTTGCGGCGCTCGACGAGCAGCTCGGTGTAGTAGCGGGTCAGCTCGAAGTAGGCGAGCACCGCAGCCTCGGGAACATCGAAGACGCCCTCTTCGCGGTGGATCAGCAGGTCGGACTGGGTACGCAGATGGGCGCGGTCGGCCACCGGCACGTCGAGCAACTCCGACACCACATCCATCGGCAGCAGACCGGCGAACTCGGTGACGTAATCGAACTCCCCCATCTCCAGGCAGCGACTCCAGTGTTGTTGGGTCAGTTCGGCGATCCGGTCACCCAGCTCCGCGACCCGCTTGGGCGTGAAGCCCTTGGAGACCAGTTTGCGGATACGCATGTGCTTCGGGTCGTCCAGGGCAAGGAACGACATCGACTTGTGCGCATCGGGGCCGTAGGCGGCCGGGTCCATCGACACACCCCAGCTGTTGGACAACCGCACCGCATCGCGGAACCCGTTGCGTACGTCCTCGTGCTTGGCGAACGCCCAGAAGTCCATGTCCGCGTTGTGGTACACCGGCGCCTCGGCGCGCAAGCGGGCATACGTGGGATAGGGGTCTTCGTGGAAGTTGTAGTCGTAGGGGTCGAACGGGACCCGGGTCTGCATACCTGTGGTCATCGGTTCTCCAGCAGTAGTCGTGCCGCCGCGTCGAGCCGGTCGGCGATGGCGGAATAGGTTTCGTATCCCATGCCGGCACGCACCAGCGCGCCGGAGTACAGCATTTCGAGCGCCTCGAGCAGCGCCTCGTTCTCAGGGGCCTCGGGATCGCCGCCGAGGGCGGTGGCCAGTCGTTGCCGGATCAGCACGCCGATCCGCAACCGGAGGTGCTCCACATCCGGATCCGAGCCCAGAAGCGACGCGGTCACAGCACGGGCCAGATGGGTGTCGTCCTCGACGGCCAACGCCACCGAACGCAATTGGGTGACAACCCGTTCGGTTCTGGGCAGCGAGGGGTCGGGGTCGGCGATCCCCTCGGCCAGCCGGCGCCAGAAGAGCTCGGCCACCACATGCCCCTTGGAACTGAAGTACGTGTAGGCCGTGGCCGGCGCGACGCCCGCGCGCTTGGCCACCGATCGCACGGTCAAGGCGTCGTATCCGACTTCCCGCAACACCTCCACCGCCGCGGCGGTCAACCGGTTGACGGTCTCCGCCTGAGCGGTCGTCAGCCGCCGGCGAGTGGATTCGAAAGAAACCGGACTGGACATGGACGCTGACATTACACTAGGTTCATACTCGAGTCCAGACACGTGTCCAGAAGGAGGCGACCAGCAATGGCGCTGAAGCCAGAAACCAGCTCTGAGCTGCTCATCGACGGGAAGCTCGTACCCGGTTCCGGTGGCACTTTCGACATCATCAACCCGGCCACCGAGGAGGTGATCGGGCAGGCCGCCGACGGCACCGTCGCCGACATGGAGGCCGCCATCGCCGCCGCGCGCACGGCATTCGACACCACCACCTGGCGCCACGATCACGCCTTCCGGGCGAAGTGCCTGCGACAGCTCCGTGACGCCTTGCAGGGCCACATCGAAGAGCTCCGCGAGATCACCATCGCCGAGGTGGGCGCGCCACACTTTCTCACCTCCGGGCCACAGCTCGAGGGACCGATCAACGATCTCGGCTGGCTCGCCGACCTCGCCGAGAGCTACGAATGGGAAAGCGACCTCGGTCGGGCCAAGCCGATGGGCATCAAAACCCAGCGGCGCGTGCAGCGTGAGGCCGCCGGTGTGGTCGGCGCCATCACGCCGTGGAACTTCCCGCACCAGATCAACTTCGCGAAGATCGGCCCCGCGCTGGCCGCCGGTTGCACGGTGGTGCTCAAGCCCGCCCCCGACACCCCTTGGTGCGCGGCACTCGTCGGCAAGGTCATCGCCGAGGAAACCGACATCCCAGCTGGCGTGATCAACATCGTCACCTCGAGCGATCACTCGGTGGGAGCGGTACTTTCGAGCGATCCCCGCGTCGACATCGTCTCGTTCACGGGCTCCACCGCAACCGGCAAGAAGGTGATGGCGGCAGCTGCCGACAGCCTCAAGCGCGTCTTCCTCGAACTCGGCGGCAAGTCGGCGTTCATCGTACTCGACGACGCCGACCTCGCATCGGCCTGCTCGATGGCCGGGTTCTCCGTCGTCACCCATGCGGGCCAGGGCTGCGCGTTGACCACCCGGCTGCTGGTCCCCCGCGAGAAGTACGACGAAGCCATTGCGCTGACCCGTGATTCGATGGCGGGATTACCTGCCGGAGATCCCACCGATGCCGGCACCATCTGCGGTCCGGTCATCTCCGCGACGCAGCGAGACCGCGTCGAGGGCTACTTGAAACTGGCGCGCGACGAGGGCGGCACCATCGAGATCGGCGGCGGCAGGCCCGCGGACAAAGAGAAGGGCTACTACATCGAGCCCACCCTGATCTCGGGGGTCGAGAACTCCGCACGTGTTGCGCAAGAAGAGATCTTCGGCCCCGTGCTCGTGATCATCCCCCACGACGGCGACGACGACGCGATCAACATCGCCAACGATTCCCCCTACGGCCTGTCCGGTGCTGTGTGGGGCACCGACCCCGAGCGCATCCAGCACGTTGTCGACGGTGTCCGCACCGGGACGATGAGCATCAACGGTGGTATCTGGTACGGCGCCGACGTGCCGTTCGGCGGCTACAAGCAATCCGGCATCGGACGCGAGATGGGCGTTGCCGGATTCGAAGAATACCTGGAACTCAAAGCCATCGCGGCACCAGCATAAGGAGCATGTATGAGCAACAACCGATTTGAAGGCAAAACCGCCATCGTCACCGGCGCAGCCGGTGGTATCGGCGAAATCTATGCACGCCGTCTGGCCGCCGAGGGCGCCAACGTTGTGGTCGCCGACCTCAACGACGAGGCAGGCAAGCAGGTCGCCACCGACCTCGGTGGGCTCTACGTCAACACCGACGTCTCTGATCCCGAGTCGGCGCAGGCCCTGGCCACCGCCACCCTCGACGCATACGGGCAGATCGACTATCTCGTGAACAACGCCGCGATCTACGGCGGGATGAAGCTCGACTTCCTCATCACCGTTCCCTGGGATTACTACAAGAAGTTCATGAGCGTGAACCTCGACGGCGCCCTCAACGTGACCCGTGCCGTCTACGGTCACATGAAGCCCGGTAGCGCGATCGTCAACCAGTCTTCTACCGCGGCATGGCTGTACAGCGGCTTCTACGGCTTGGCCAAGGTGGGAGTGAATGGTCTGACCCAGCAGCTCGCCACCGAACTCGGCGGTTCCGGCATCCGCGTCAACGCGATCGCACCGGGGCCCATCGACACCGAGGCGACCAAGTCGACGACGCCGGGCAGCATGGTCAAGGACATGGTCAGCAAGCTGCCGCTGTCTCGCATGGGCACCCCCGACGATCTGGTCGGGATGCTCCTGTTCCTGCTGTCGGACGAAGCCGGCTGGATCACCGGTCAGATCTTCAATGTCGATGGCGGACAGATCATCCGGTCATGACAGATCAGAAAGCAGTCGGCTTCATCGGCCTGGGCAACATGGGTGCCCCCATGGCCGAGCGCCTACTCGCCTGGCCCGGCGGCCTGGTTGTCTGCGACACCCGGCCCGAGGCGGCCGAGAAGCTGGTCGAAGCCGGCGCCACGCTTGCCGATTCGCCTGCCGAGGTCGCCAAGACCGCAGGGGTCATCGGCATCACCGTCCTCAACGACGAGCAGGTCAAGTCGGTGGTCTCCGGCCCCGACGGCATCCTGCAGACCGCGGCGCCCGGCACGGTCATTGCGATCCACTCCACGATCGGTCCGCAGACCGCGATCGATCTCGCCGCGGTGTGCGCGAAATCCCGCGTGGAGTTGGTAGATGCACCGGTCTCCGGGGGCGCCCCCGGAGCGCAACAAGGCAAGCTCGCCATCATGGTCGGCGGTGAGCGGTCGGCTTATCTGCAGCTGAAAGAGCCGTACGCCTCGGTCTCGGACATGATGGTGCACGCCGGACCGGTGGGTGCCGGTACCCGGATGAAGTTGGCCCGCAATCTGCTTCACTTCATCGCTTTCACCGCGACCACCGAGGCGGCGCGGCTGGCGGAGGCTGCGGGCATCGACATCGCCAAGCTCGGCAAGGTGGTCCGACACACCGATGCGATTACGGGTGGGCCGGGTGCGATCATGCTGCGGGACACCACGGCGCCCATCGATCCCGACGACTTCTGGTACGGAATCTTCACGCACGTGCGGGATCTCGGCGAGAAGGACCTCGCACTCGCCTTGCAGCTCGGCGCCGAACTCGGGGTCGATCTGCCGCTCGGGCACATCTCTTTGGATCGTTTCGCTGACGGCTTGGGTGTGGGAAAGGCAAAACAATGACAACTGAGGGCACGTCAGAGCGACGTCAACGGGGCCTGGACATGATGTCCAAGGTGTACGGCTGGGACATGCAGGACGGCCCGGGCGACTTCTTCGCGCACACCGCCGATCAGCTGTTCGCCGAGGTGTGGACCCGTGAGGGACTCACCGTGCGGGATCGGAGATTGCTACTGCTGGGCGCGCTGGCCGCAACCGGACAGACCGATGTCGCCGAGATCCAGGCCGGCGCCGCACTCGGGAACGGCGAACTCGATGGTGATCAGCTACTCGAAATCGCTTTGTTCCTCTGCTATTACATCGGCTGGCCGCAAGGTACCCGGCTCAACATGATGTTCGGCGAGGTCATCAAGAAGCACAAGAAGGCGACGCGGGCAGCGGACTGAGAGTGGTCCGGTGACATTCTTCGCGACTCGATTCGACTTCCGCGCTCCAGGCGCCACCGCCGAGGCTCGCGGCGAACTGTTCGCACGGTCGGTGGAGCAGGCGGAGTACCTCGACACCCACGGCCAAGACGCCCTGATGTTGTCGGAGCACCACGGTTCGCCCGACGGCTACCTCCCGAGTCCGATGCTGGTGGCGTCGGCGTTCGCTGCGCGAACGTCTCGGATCGCGATCACAGTGTCCGCGCTTGTCGCGAATCTGTACGACCCGCTACGACTGGCCGAGGACATCGCTGTCCTCGACCACCTCAGCGGGGGCCGGGTGTCGTACACGCTCGGACTCGGGTACCTGCCCCACGAGTACGCACAACTCGGTCGGCCGTGGGTCAGTCGGGGCGCCGATATCGAACGACTGATCGGCGTCCTTCGGGCCGCGTGGAGCGGAGAACCGTTCGAGTTCGAAGGACGGACAGCGCAGGTGACTCCGGCGCCGTTGTCCAAGCCCCATCCGATGTTGTTCTACGGCGGCGGCTCCAGGGCCGCTGCTCTGCGCGCCGCCCGACTCGACCTCAGCTTCCAACCCCAGGTCGCCGACACCGCGTTGCGTGACCTGTACGAGTCGGAATGCCGTGCGCACGGCCGCGCACCGGGTTTTGTGATGATGCCGCCGCCAGGACCGTCGACGGTGTTCTGCTCCGAAGACCCGGACCGGTTCTGGCACCACTACGGCTCGTACCTTCTCGCCGACGCCCAGGCGTACGAGGCGTGGCACGGCGATCACGCCTCACATGTTCGAGACAGCTCCACCACCGTGGACGAACTTCGCAGCGGCACAGGCTATCTGGTTTGCACCCCGGAAGACCTGGTCGAGAAATGCCGTAGTCGCGACGTGCGCCTGGTGACAAGTCACCCCCTGTGCGGCGGGATGCCTGAGCAACCCTCCTGGGACAGCGTGCGCCTCATCGGCGAGAAGGTGCTCCCCGCGCTGAGGAACTGACCCGCCGACCGTGCCGATAACGCCGTCGATCGGGCCGAAACAAACGTTGACCGTGCCCAAACTCACGTCGACCGGGCGGATAACGCCGTCGACCGTGCCGAAATAGACGCTGACTGTGCCGAAATCAACGTCTATCGTGCCCTTTTCGGCACCGACTGTGCCTCAGAACGAGCTGAATCGGCCGATGGTACTGGTGCTGCACCAAGTAGGCCTGCGGAGTGAGGTCTACACCGCATCATGGGCACGCTCGAGAGCGGGAACGGCCCGATCAACGCGAGTCTCGGCACGGTCGACGGCGTTATTGGCCCGGTCGACGGCGGGAACGGCCCGATCGACGGGAGTTTCGGCCCGATCGACGGCGTTATTGGCCCGGTCGACGCGAGTTTCGGCACGGTCGACGGCGTTATCGGCACGGTCGACGGTCAACCGGCAACGCTCTCCGAGTCATCTTTGCGCGCACCCATGTACGCCCGCTCGACCAACGATGGATCGTCCGACAGCACCGACGAAGGCTGGTCGAGGACCACTTCACCATGCACCATGATGACGGCTCGGTCCGCGATCCCGAGGGCCAGGTGGACGTGCTGTTCCACCAGCACGACCGCTGTGTCGCCCCGGTCGGCGACCGCGCGGATGATCGGCAGGATCGATTCCACCACAACAGGTGCGAGCCCCATGCTCAGCTCGTCGATCAGCAGTACCTTCGGCCGCTGGATGAGTGCGCGGCCGATGGCCAGCATCTGCTGCTCACCCCCGGACAGCTGGCCGGCGTCGACCTTGAGGCGAGCACCGAGTGCCGGGAAGTACTCGAGCACCTCGTTCAAAGCCTGCTTGCCGCGGTCACGTCCGCGGGTCGCGAGCTGGAGGTTCTTGCGCACGCTCAGCCCGCGGAAGAGCGCGCGGTCGTCGGGCACCAGCACGAGGCCCGATCCCACTGCTGCGCGCGGACTTCCGCGACGAAGGGTCTGCCCACCGACCAAGACGTCTCCGCCGAAGCTCGGCAGCAACCCGGCCAAGGTGAGCAGCAAAGTGGTCTTGCCTGCACCATTCGGCCCCAACAGCGACACCACCTCGCCCGCGCCGATGTCTAGGTCGACGTTGCGCACACACGGGCTGCGCTTGAAGTACCCGGCCTCCAGGCCCTTGCATTCCAGCACGCTCATGAGATCACCTTCTGTTCCGTGAGCCCGGTCGCCGATGTGGCCTCGGCGATGTCCCGACCACCCGCGGGCACACCCAGATAGGCACGGATGACGTGCTCATCGGCCCGGATGGCGTCGGGGGTCCCACTGGCGATGACCTTGCCGAGATCGAGAACGATGATTCGATCACACACGGACAGGACAAGTTCCATGTCGTGGTCGACGAGAAGCATCGTCATACCGTTGTTGCGGACGGCGCGTAGCCGTTCACCGAGCCACCGACTCTCGTTGCTGTCGAGGCCGGCGGCGGGCTCGTCGAGCAGTGCCACCGAGGGATTGCCGGCGAGCACCCGCGCCATCGACACCAATTGCCGTTGTCCCTGTGACAGTGAGGCAACGGTGACATCGGCGACCGAATGCAGATCGAGCAAGCCGAGAACATCGTCGACGCTCTCGTCGCTCGTGGAAGCCTTACCGCCACGCGCGCCGACGGTCACGTTCTCCCGCACGGACAGGTCGTCGTACAGCTCGACATCCTGGAAAGTGCGACCCAATCCACGTCGGCTGCGTCGGTGCGGAGCCAGATCGGTCACGTCGGTTCCGTCGAGAGTGATGTGTCCCGACGCCGACGCGAAGCCGCTGATGGCGTCGATCAGAGTGGTCTTCCCGGCGCCGTTCGGCCCGATCAGCCCGACGATCTCTCCCTCGAACACCTCGAACGACACATCGCTCACAGCCGTGACTGCGCCGTATTGCACCGACACGGAGTCGACCTTCAGCAGCGTCCGGTCACGATCGATCACCGGTGTACCGGCGTCGAGCCGGCCGGATGTCGGCGCCGTCGAGGCATCAGGCTCCCCCGACGGGGCTCGGGGCGTCTCGGACCGCGAGAACCGTTGCACCAGAGGGGTGATGCGTCCGGCGATGCCGTCCGGGTTGATCATCACAGTCAGGATGAGAAGCACCCCACTGGCCAGCGCGTAGTAGTCACCGAAGTCGAAGGCCCGGTCGAGCACGATGTACAGCAACGCACCGGGAGCGAGGACACCTGCGAGCAGGGCGCCCGACACGGACGTGATCCCGGCGGTGTAGATGATGGCGAAGATCGCGATACCGGCGAACACACTGAACGGATCAGCGGTTGCGAGAGTTTGTTGGTATGCCAGCAATGTGCCGCTGAGCCCGGCGAGGAACGAGCCGATTGCGAACGCGGCCAACTTGGTTCGCGACACGTTGATACCCGCCGCGGCCGCGGACCTCTCGTTGGCACGGACGGCGAGCATGGCCGAGCCGAGCCGACTGCGCCGCAGCAGACCGACGCCGACCGCAGCGACCACCACGATGATCAGGCACAGGATCCCGAACGAGATCCTCGGGTAGTTCTCTCCGGCGCCGATACCCAGATCGATCCCGAAGATGCTCGGTGCGTCGAAGTTCGAGCCCTTGAGTCCGCCGTTGAACGACGGGTTGCGGAACCAGAAGGTCTCCAGGAACACGGCAAGGGCGAGCGTGACCACCATGAACGGGAGCCCCCGGATCCGGAGGGCAGGCAACCCGACCACCACCCCGATGACCGTGGCCATCAGTGCGGCCAGGATCGGCGCAAACGGGAACGGTATCCCCAGTTCGGTGTTCACCACACTCAACCCGAAGGCGCCGACACCCGCGAGGGTCAGCTGGGCGAGCGACACCTGTCCGGCGAACCCGGTCACGACCACCTGCGAAAGTCCGAGGATGGCGAAGATGAACGTGGCGATGATCGCCCCGCGGTAGCTGCCCGACGTCGCCGACAGGGCGATGACGGCAACCACGGTGGCGACAATCGCCGGCGTCCAGATCCGTCTGGGACGGGGAGCCCGGCCGAGGTTCTGGTGAACGATACCGCCGCGACTGGGCAGAGGCCGACCTTTGACCACCAGGAACACCAGAATCAGGAGCAGCGGGATCGCCTCGGATACACCAGATTTCGGAATCCAGCTGTAGAGACTCTGCAGGTGCGTTCCCTCTGCCTGCAGTATTCCGATTCCCAGCCCGGCCGCGACGGCCAAAGCCATGGACGAGAAGTTCCCCACCAGCGCCGCAGCCAGCGCGGGCACGATGAACATCGTGTACGCGATCGGGCTCAGGGGCACGATCGGGGCGATGAGGATACCGCCGAGTCCGGCGATCACCGACGACAGAGCCCAGTTGCTCACTGCGATGCGATCGGGCGAAAGCCCGGTGACAAACGCACCTTTCTCCGATTCCGCGGCGGCTTCGGTGGCCACGCCGAACCGCGTGAAGTGGTACGCCAGCGCGACCACTGTCGCCAGGGCCACGATCACCACGGCGAGCCAGATGCGGTCCGTGGGCACCTGACTCTCACCGATGGAGAGAACTCCCGGTTCGAAGATCGGTGCCACCGGAACCGCTGTGGTGCCGACCCGAAGCGCGAGGAGCGCCTGGATGGCCAGCATGAGACCAATCGACGCAACGGCTTTGGCGACCACCGGCGCCGACCGCATCGGGCGGAAGACCACCAGGTACAGCAGCGCTCCCAGCGCCGCCGCGATCACCAGCGAGATCGCGACGGCGGGAACGAGATCGAGTTCGCCACCCAATTCGATCGTCGACGGGAAGCCGGGTACCGGGATGAGAAGTTCTCCCTCACGCAGCAACCCATACGTGTACGTGGTGTACAGCGCGACAGCTCCCGTCGCGAAGTTCACCACCCCCGAACTCTTGAAGGTCATCACCAACGCGAGTCCGAGGGCGGCGTAGACCGCTCCGTTGCCCAGGCCGAGAAAGAGATAGGCAAAGTGCTCGGTCATCTACTGTTCCAACTTCTTTCGATGATTCAGGTGGGTCTTCTCGCGATGGATCTAGCCGACGCTCGTCAGGTTCGAGGGCTTGCCCTCGCTGTCGACCGGACCGACGAGCAACGTCTTGCTGCAGATCGACGGCAGCTGCGGGATCGCGGTGCCGTTGCAGGTGAACTTCAGTCCGGCCCCGATGGGAAGCGGGATGTCCTTGGCTGCCTTGAGCGCTCCGGTCACCGTTGTGGGCGAGATGTCGCCGGTCAGGTTCTCGATCACCCGGTACAGGCCGAGAACGCCCTGGTATCCGGTGTAGCCGTAGCCGCCGATGTCGGTCTCCGGCGCGTACTGCGCCATCACGGAGCGGTAGAGGACCGAATCTGGATCGTCTGAGTAGATGTCGACGGTGGTGAAGTCCTTGATACCCTCCATGACCGGCCCGCCAACGGCTTTCACCACGTCAGGGGCGACGCACGTGGGCACGACCAGTCGGTCCTTGCCCGGGGCGACGGTCTGCATGGTCTTCAGCACCGAGATGCACATGTTGGCGTCGCCGACGATCGCGACGGCATCGGGGTTGTCGGACAGCCCTGCGGTGAGCTGCGGGGTGGGGTCGGGTACCGCGGTCGGAATGGGTACGACCTTGAGTTCGATACCTGCCGCCTGGAAGATCGGGTTGCCGATCGCGGAGATCGCCGCGGGGGTGCCTCCGCCGTCACCCGACATGAGGGCCAGCTTCTTGATGCCGTTCTGCGCCGAGTATTGAGCCATGCCGGCCAGCACGCCGGGCAGTCCGGCGGTGAACATGAAGGAGTCCGGCGAGGTCAGCTCGACGGGGGTGACACCGACCGGGCCGACGTACGGGATACCTGCGCCGGAGAGGATCGGCAACATCGCCGGCCCTTGGGCTCCGCCGGGAACCACCACTGCGACAACACCTTGCTCGACCATCTGGTTGGCGCAGTTCGTCGCCGAAGCCGGTTCTTCCTGCTGCTTGCAGATGACGAGTTCGATGGGCCGCCCGTCCACCCCACCGGCGTTGGCGTTGATGTATTCGGCTGCGGCCTGAGCGGTTTCGCGGTTGGCCGGGAAAGAGGCGAACGAACCGCCTTCGCTGTTGATGAAGCCCACCTTGATCGGGGCGCCAGTGGCCGCGTCCGCCGGCAGGGATGTTGTGGGCAGCGACGAATCCGGAGAGTCACTGTCGGAACCGTCGCTGCACGCGCTGACGCCGAGAACTGTCAACAACACCGAGGCACCGACGCCGAAGATGACTTGGCCGCGGCTGCGACTTGTCCTGCGTGACTTCATATTTCATACCCTTCACGATCCATGGATGGGGCGATCGAGCGCCAGACGCCATCGCCCGGCCATCCACGACGGAGGACTGGTTTCTCAGTGGGCTCGCGAGGAGCGGGAGATGGGGCGGCTGGTGATGCAGATCACTTTGTTCGAAGCCTGTCAGACATTACGCACAGACGTTCGTATCGTCAACCGTATAGACGGGTGTCCAGTTGTGTGATTGAGTGGAGTTCTCGACAGCGGGCACAGGCACGGGACCCAGCGCGCATTCAGCGCCGGGAGCCGGCGAAAGCTATTAGACGACTTGACTATTGAAGGCGTGGACGTTCAGGCCAGAATCTGGCGCGCGGCAGCCTCGAGCTGGTCCGCGACCTCACCGTAGGACAGATGACCCATCCCCGCGCGAACCATCGCACCCGTGTAGACCAACTCCAGCAGTCCCACATCTCTGGGACTGCCCTCCGACCCGACGGCTGCCACCAGGAGACGATGGATCTCGCGGCTGATCTGAATGCGGAGCTGTTCGACGTCGGAGTCATTGCTGAGCAATGCCTGCGTCACCGCCGCGGCGAACTCGGGCTCGTCGGCGACATTGAGGGCCAGGTACCGCAGCACGCTCACGACGCGCTCGATCATCTCCGGCGAGTCGTTGGCCGGAGGTGTGGCGGTGGTCAGCCGACGCCAGTACACCTCTGCGACGAGATGTTCCTTCGAGGAGAAATAGATGTAGGCGGTCGCGCGGGCAAGGCCCGCCTTGGCCGCGACGAGAGGCACCGTCAGCTCCGAGTAACCCACTTCGCCGAGTACCTCGACGGTGGCCGCACCCAGTTTCAACACCGTGTCGGCACGTTTGCCCGTCAGTCGTCGACGAGTGGCTTCTACCGGGGACTGATCAGGCACAGCTGGCAACGGTACCCCGACCGCCACGTGGGCCACCAACCTGCTCCGGCCGACCACCTCGGCACAGGGCGCCTCAGGCGCGGACCGTTCTAGGTCTGCGCCGATGCGAAGTCGGTGATCGCCGTACGTACGGCCGACGACATCACCCCGCCGATGTGTCCACCCGGGTACCAGTGCACCGGCCCTGACCAATGGGCGTGCAAACGTTCCGCGGCGGCAACCGAGGTCACCCTGTCGTTCAGGGCGGCCACCACCAGACGGCGGTCCGCCTGCGCATGAGGTACCACCCTGAGGGGATCCACCACGCTCGTCACGTCCTGGACCGGATCCGACCGCAACAGGTCTGCGATCGCACGACCCCGGTCACCGCCGCGGAGCAGATGATGGGCCATGGTGGCGTGCAGGTCCAGCATCGGGACCACTGCGATCACCGATTGCACCTGCGGTTCGAGGCCGGCCACGATTGCGGCAACCGGACCACCCAGCGAGATGCCACCGACTGTGATGGGGGTCGGATCCTGCGCATGCATCCACCGGACCAGGGCACGGACCTCCGCGATCCCGCGAGCGGTGAGCGCGACGTTGGCCATCGGATCGAAGCCGGGGAAGGTCACGCCTTTGCTGCGTCGCATCCCATGCCCCGGCAGGACCGGGAACACGACGTTGTAGCCGAGTTCCTCGTGCAGGAACGCCGCGCGCAACGACAACAGGTCGTCGACCCGACCCTGCCCGGCGCCATGGATCCAGAGCAGCCACGGGTGCCCCCGCTCGCGGTGTTCGAGGACACGCACGGTTGCTGCCGTCTTGGTCTTGTCGCCCGAGAGCAACAACGGGTGGGGGTCCGGACTCGCGTAGTCCAGCCGCTCGTACGCCACCGGCCCCAGTTTCCGGCGGATCGACCGCTGGATTCGGAGCTCGGGGGGATCCGGGTTCGCCTCGGTCATCGGCAGCGCCCTGAGCCTGCTGCCCACCAGCGCACACCTGTCCACGTTCGCTCTGATGTCGTCTTCATCGGGCACGGCGCGCAGCAGCGAAAAGCCGGCGATGAAGAACTCGTCGAGCGCTGTTTCACCGACCTGGCGGACGCCGAAGGCCGACGATGGGATGCCCGTGGCCGCGGCGCGATGGCTGGCGCTGCGCGAGCTCAGCACCGCCCGGGGGAGGACTTCGGCCAGCAGCGACATCCGCGTGAGCGACGAGTCGAACCTGTTCTGCCAGCGGCCACGATCCGGCCCGGGTGTGGCCGTCATCGATCCAGCATCTCAGCCGTGCGCAGTGCCGAGGTCAATTCGTCCAGAGACGACTGGACCCGGCCAAGGAATGCCGCCGGGTCAGCCATGGACTCGGGTGTGGTGATCAGGCCCATCGACAGTTGCCCCGCGTAGCTGTACGCGGTCAGGTTGACATCTGCCGGGGCTATCGCCAGTGCAAAAGACGTCCATTGCTCCACCTTCACGTCGCCGATCCATCGATGTTCTCTCGGTCCTGGCATGTTCGCCGTGGTGATGTGGTTCATCACCAGAGGCGCGATGGGCGCTGCGATCGGACGCGCCCAGGGTCCCAGGCGGCCGGTATACGTCGCGAGATGTTCGGTGAGGTCGAAACCCAGCTGCCTGCGAAGGGCAACGGCCGCAGCGCAACTCGACGCAGTGGCGCGCACCCGCTCGATGGGGTCGGCGATCTCGGTGTGCAGGTAGACGGTGGCCGTCGCCAGCTCGTTGCCCTGGCGGCGGGGCGAGGTGAGGTCGCGGCACACCCCGAACATCCCGACGGCGGGCCGATCGGTGCGTTCTCGGCGGGCCAGACGCTCCGCGCGGATCGCGCCTGCCACGATTCCGTGGAACGCGCCGTTGACAGTTGTGCCCGTGGCCACCGCGACCCGCCGCACGTCAGCAAGCGGAATCGACGCACTGGCACAGCGCCGCCGATGTGAACTCGGGGTGTTGAAGCTCGTGCGGTCGGCGCCCATGAAGTGGGGTACGGCTCGGCGCTGTTCGAAACGACGGGCCGCCACCCCGGTGCGATACACATCTGACACCACGTTCGGTAGGTCGCGCATCAGGCGAACCGATTCTCGCCGGGCCATCGCACGCATCTCGGCGCGTTCAGGAGGTGTGGCGTCTTCGGAGGACCAGGGATTCGGTTCAGCCGCAGTCGCTCCCGGGCTGTCGCTTGTCACCGTGCGGAAACAGTTCAGCGCGGCCAGACCGTCCACCACCGCGTGATGCACCCGGATGACCACCGCCTGACGGCCGCCGCTGAGCCCGTGCACCAGCGTCATGGCCCAGAGGGGCCGGTCGCGCGAGAGCTGTTTTGTGGCCAAGGCGGCCAGCAGTTCATCAAGCTGCGATTGATCGCCGGGGGCCGGGAGGGTGTGCTCATCGATGTGGTGGGCGATCCGAAAGCTCATGTCGGGCACCCAGAAAGGACGTCCCCGATGGCCGCGCAGCGTTTCGATCCGCTGGGTCGCCCGGGGGAAGTGGCCGAGATAGTGGGGTACCAACGCGCGCAGTTCGGCGAGGGTCACCGGTGTACCCCGGTTCGACGAATCCAGAATCGCGACCTTCAGGGTGTGCATCGGAGTCGTCGAGGTCTCCATGTTGAGCATCAACGCGTCCGGTCCGGTCATGCGCTCCATCGGACTACGTCACCCCGCTGTTCCGTGCCTGCCGACCATCGAGGCCGTCGGGCGCTGGATCGCCCCACCTGGAGGCGATCGCTCCCCACGGGTCGGCGAACCGGCCCGGCGTGTGGCGATACGGCGACTGAGCGCGCAGGTACCTGCGCATCGCCGGGGCGATCACCCGCAGCGGATAACGCCTGACGCCCACCCGATCGCGGGTCTCGGCGATGAGGTCTGCAAGCGTGTGCCGCTGGAAACCCAGGGCCGCCTGCGCGGAGCTGGTGTCCATCCAATCCGTGGCGAACCAGTCACGGTCGCTGTCCGGATTTCCTGGCCTGCCGATGGGGAGTCCACCGGTGAGACCCATCGCCTCCGAGACGGCCGGACCGAGGAAACCCTGTGTGATGCGGTGCGACTCGTCGCCGCCGATCAGATAGATCTCCTTGCTCATCTGGCCGGTGGCGGCTGCGGCGAACGCATGGGCGACATCGCGCACGTCCACGGTCTGAATGCGGCCGTCCATGGGCAGCAACCCTTCGAAGTACACCAGATCCTTGTCGATGTCCCAGCGCGGTGCAGCTGTCATCACCCCACCCAACCGTAGGATCACCCAATCGAGATGCGAAGCGGTGACGATCTTTTCGGCTTCCGCCTTGTGCGCGCCGTACAGGTCCGACGGTGCCGGCGCCATGTCCGGGGTGAGGACATCGTCCACGCGGTGTGGGTTCCGCGGCCCGTACACGGCCACGCTTGATGCCTGGATGAACCGCGGCGGGGATGGTTGGGCAACAGCGGCATCGACCAGGGACCGCGTGGCCGTCACGTTGACCTTGCGGGCGAGGTCAGGGCGCGCGTAGCAAGCGGGCGGGATGACTGCGGCCAAGTGCACGATGGCCGTCGGACGAACCGCGGACACAAGCGCATTCAGCGCAGCGGGATCGTTCAGGTCGGCCCATCTGACGTCGAGCCGGTTCCTGCCGGCGAGCCCGTTGCCGCCTTTGAGCCGAGCGACCTTCTTGTGATTGGGCTCGATGTCGAGGTCGGTGGCCACCACATCGTGGCCACCGGCCAGCAGGGTGCGGACCAATTCGGCACCCACCAGGCCGAACGCTCCTGTCACGAGTATGCGATCAGTTGTCATCGGCACGCCTTCGTTCCGGACTTGCGGAGCAACTCCCCGCCGGACTTCGACCATTGAAACATACACATGTCTGGACAGCCGTCCAGACGCAGGCTCTGCCAAAGGGTAGGAAAGCAATCGGTAGCGTGGGCGAGGTGTCCGAGCCTTCCCCGTCGTCCCCGGCCGAGGTGCACGCCGTTCGCACGATCTGGAGCGACCTTGGCCTCCCCGGAATGATCGACGTCCACACCCACTTCATGCCGAAGTCGGTGATGGACAAGGTCTGGGCCTACTTCGACGCCGCCGGCCCGCTCGTCGGAAGGCAGTGGCCGATCACCTACCGCACCGACGAACAGCAGCGGGTACAAACCCTGCGCGATTTCGGGGTCACGACGTTCACGTCGATGATCTATCCGCACAAACCCGACATGGCCGCCTGGCTCAACAGCTGGGCCGCGGAGTTCGCGTTACACACCCCCGACTGTCTGCGAACTGCCACCTTCTACCCGGAGCCCTCTGCGCCGGCATACGTCGCCGCAGCGATCGAATCGGGCACATCGGTGTTCAAAGCGCATATCCAGGTCGGCGACTACAGTCCGCTCGACCCACTGCTCGATCCGGTGTGGGGTGCCATCGCCGATGCGAGGACACCGGTTGTCATCCATTGCGGATCGGGCCCGGCGCCGGGGACCTTCACCGGTCCGGAGCCCATCGCCGAACTGTTGCAGCGGTTTCCGACGCTGACGTTGATCATCGCGCACATGGGCATGCCGGAATACGCGGACTTCCTTGATATCGCGAGCCGCCACGAACGGATTCATCTCGACACGACGATGGCATTCACCGACTTCGCCGAAGAAATGGCACCGTTTCCCGACGACCGCGGGGCACAGCTGGCCGATCTGGGCCACCGCGTCCTGTGGGGCAGCGACTTCCCCAACATCCCCTACGGCTATGCAACGGCACTTCGTGCGGTCACCCGACTCGACATGGGCGACGAGTGGTTACGCCGGGTGCTGCACCACAACGCGTCGGACTTGTTCGGACTCGGTTAGGCTCCGCGCGCCGCTCGCGCCGCGATCCGCGCCTGCACCTCGGGACGACGCAGGGGCGGAACGGTTTTGGGCGGCTGTCGCCGGGGCGGCAATGACTGGAGCAACTCCTGCGTCGCAGCGGTCACCCGCAGGACCGCGAGTTCGAACACCTGCTGATTCGCCTCCGACGGCTTCTGCACGCCGCTGACCTTGCGGACGTACTGGCGGGCCGCGGCCTCGATCTCAACGTCGGTGGCCGGAGGTTCGAGTCCACGAAGCTCAGTTATGTTGCGACACATTGTTTTCCACTTCCACTATTCCGATATCTTGACTACCGCCTTGCCGAGGACCTTGCCTGCCGCCAGGTCGTCGAGAGCCTGGGGCAGATCGGCCAGTTCATAGGTCACGTTCACCGGTGGCCGCATGCCGTCGGCGATCATGGTGGTCAGCTCCTGGTGGATCTGCGCCGGAAGTCCGGGGTGGGTGCGGACGTACTCGCCCCAGGCAGCTCCGACCACCGAGATGTTCCGGAACAGCACCCGGTTCAACTTGACCGTGGGGATACCGCCTGCCGCGAACCCGATGACCACGAACCGGCCGTCAGGGGCCACCTGACGCAGCGCCTCGTCGAACACCTCGCCCCCGACCGGGTCGATCAGGACGTCGACACCGTTGCCGGTGAGTTCCTTGATCCGCGAGCCCCAGCCTTCCTCGAGCTGAACCACCTCGTCGGCGCCCATCTCCCGCAGCATCTCTTCGGCACCGGTGCGATGCACGATGGCGATCACCCTGGCGCCCATCGCCTTTGCCACGCGAATGGTTGCCACGCCCACACCCCCGGCGCTACCGAGAACGCCGACGGTCTCACCCGGCTCGAGATGGGCACGTGTCTTCAGCGCGAACAGCGCGGTCTGGAAGTTGATGCCCATGGCGGCGCCCTCGTCGAATGTGAGGCCGTCCGGGATGGGCAGCAATTGCTCGGGCGCCGCCGCCACCTTCTCGGCAAAACCCCCCACCACCGACATGACAAGAACCCGGTCGCCCACCGACAGATCGGATCCCTCGGGCACCCACGACACGACACCCGCCACCTCGGTGCCCGGGGTGAACGGGGTCGGCACCCTGAGCTGGTACTTGCCCTGGCTCATCAGGAGGTCGGGGAAGCAGACGCCGCAGGACTTGATGTCGACCAGCACCTGGGTGCCGGTGGGCTCCGGGTCCGGGACCTCGTTCAGGGACAATCCGCTCGGGCCGGTTTCTTCGGTGAGTATCTGCGCCTTCATAACGCACAACCCTACGCGGAGGCGCCGATAGGATCACCGGTATGACATCTGTATCCGAAACCCGAAACGACCAGCCGAGCGAACGGCACCTGCACGCCGCGGCCGAGGCTCCCGGCTTCATGCCGATCGACGAGGCCGTCGCGCTGTATCGGGTTGCGCAGCAATACCTGTCGGCTCCCGACGCGGTGGGCATCGGGGTGGAGATCGGAACTTACTGCGGCAAGTCGACCGTCTTCCTCGGAGCCGCCGCAGAACCGACCGGCGCCACCATCGTCACCATCGACCACCATCGTGGCTCGGAAGAGCATCAGCCCGGCTGGGAATACCACGACACGTCGCTGGTGGACCCGCACACGGGAACACTGGACACCTCGGCCCGGTTCCGGCGCACCATGTGGGACGCCGGTCTCGAAGAGACGGTGATCGGACTGCTCGCCACCTCGACGGCGGCGGCAAAGGTCTGGGGCCGGGCCGCGGACTTCGTGTTCATCGACGGTGGCCACAGCAGCGAAGCAGCCCAGAACGATCTTGCGGGGTGGGCACCGTGGGTGCGGGTGGGCGGCGCCCTGCTCATCCACGACGTGTTCCCGAACCCCGAGGACGGTGGCCGGCCACCGTTCGAGATCTACGAGAAGGCCTTGCAGACAGGGCAGTTCACGGAGGTCGGCGCGCAGGGGTCGCTCCGGGTGCTGCGTCGCGACAGCGGTACACCGGGTCAGCCGCTACCGGCCTGACCCTAGATCGCTGACGTCTGGTCACGTGCCGGGCGTCAGCGGTTCACCTCTCGATCCGATGCAGAACGACATCGCCGAGGTCGCCATCGACAACGCGAGCAGTCATGTACGTGCAATACGGCTGCCTGCGCCGGTCGGTGGGCGAACCGGGATTGAGTAGACGCAGCCCCGTGCCCGTGGTGGTGTCCCACGGGATGTGGCTGTGACCGAACACCAGGACATCGGTGTCGGGGTACGCGATCGACATCCGTTTTTCCCGACCCACCGACGCGCCGGTCTCATGCGTGACGGTGAAACGCAGCCCGCCGAGGGTCACATCGGCCCGCTCGGGCATGCGCGACCGCAGATCAGGGCCGTCGTTGTTCCCCCAGCACGCGATCAGTCGTTTCGCCCGGCGCTCGAGTGCTTCGAAGCTTGCCAGGTCGACCCAGTCACCGGCGTGGATCACCACATCCGCCCGGTCGACCTCGTCCCACACCAGCGCCGGAAGATCTTTCGCGCGTTTGGGGATGTGGGTGTCGGCCAGCAGCAACAGTTTCACGACCACAGTTCTACCGGTCGAGGCGCCAGGCCGCAGCCGCCTCACTCGCGTCGCGCAGGATCTCCGCGCGATCCTCGGCGAGGACAAATCCACGCGCGATCGCCTCGTCGGCGGCAGCCGAGTACTGCTCGAGATAGGCCTCGGGTGTGCCGTAGATACTCGTGAGTTCAGACGGGGACAACGGGACGGTGGACCCGAACAGCTGGCAGATCCGAGACGCCGTGGCCGTGCTGAACCCGCTGAGGACCGACGTCGGGACCTCCACGCTCGGGGTGCGCACTCCCCCGACGACGTTGCCCACCGCATCGGTGACGAACCGCGGAGTGGGTCCGGTGTCGTCCACCGCCATCTGCTCGGCGGCAGGCGGCTCGCGCCCGTCACTCACCCAGGCGTCGAGATGACGCAGGGCGGCCCGGACGACAAAGCGTTGCTGGCCGTCGTTGACCGCGGTGGGACATCCGAGGAACGACTCGAAATCGCCGATCTGGAATCGGTCGGCGTGCGCACTGCCTGCGACTTCCCACAGTCGCAGTCGGGCCGAATCATCTTGTCGGGCAGGGTGGTACCAGAGATGCCCCAAGATGTCGGTCTCGGTTTGCACGAGGATCACCGGGACGTCGAGATCGTCGCGGATTCGCACGGCGGGTGCGCCCAGAGCGGCGACGAGATCGATGGCCCGGCCAGGTTCCCCCAGCGGCATGGGGGCACCTGCCCGGCTGTGGATGACAAACCCGTCGACAAGACGGTCGTGCGGCTGGACGCCGTTCGCATACGTGGTCATGGCGAGCGCGGACTGGGACTCACCGACCGCCAGCACCCGCTGGATGTCGAGGTGGGCAAGCGGGGTCGCAGAGCCGTTCCGCAAGGTGTCGATGATCCTGGAGAAGATCGAATAGCTGTACCCGTCGCCGGGGTGATGCAGGCCGCCGTACCGCTCCGGGTCGGCACCGACCAGGCCCTTCGGCGCGCCATCGCCGACGGCCACCGTCGCCGAACCACCCTGAACACCGGAGAACTGCGCCGACACCCCGACCCAGGCGTATCCGCCCCGGACGATCTCCTCGCTCAGATAGGTGTAGTCGGGCGCCGCGTCCTGTCCGCTGCTGACGTTCAGCCACTCCACCACCAGCGTGCCGTTGAAGCGCTCGGCGTCGGCGGGCGCGCGCGTGACCACGCGGGTGATGAACTCGGCGTCGTCGACCGGCGCGATGTCGAAACGGCCATCGGCCGGGAGGTCGGCGGAGGTGTACCTCGTCGCCACCCCCGACACTGCGTATTCACCCTCGTCATACCCGGCGCCGGCCAGGTCGGGACCGGGCACCGCCGACATCAGCGACAGGCCGGCACCTCCGCTGAGCACCGCGAACTCGACGCCCATCAGGCGACCTTCCTGTCGCGACCGGGAGTCATCCTCATCGGTGGTCTCATGTCCCCGCATCCCCTCGTGCCGTGGTGGCCGGCGCCCGGCCGATGCGGGAGAGTATCGCGTCGGCGATGGCCTCCGGGTGCTCGTCGGGCAGCCAGTGCGAGGCATCTGGGATCTCGATGAAGTGGTAGTCGCCGCGCACGAACTCGCCGCATCGCTCGGCGCCGGCCCTCGCGATCGCGATGTCGCCCGTACTCCACACGAACGTGGTCGGTACGTCGACGACGGGAACGTCTTCGCTCGCCGGGGTCTGAGCGCGGTACCAGTTCAGAGCGGCGGTCATCGCCCCCGGCGCGCTGAGGACCCGCACATGCTGGTCGGCCACATCACTGGGAACCGCATCCCCGAAACCCATCCGCAGCGCAGCGGCATCGTCGGCCAGCAGATTGAACTCGGGCTCGTCCGGTATCTGGAAGTACTCCATGTACCCCGAACGCTCCCGCTGATCCGGGTCTTGGCTCTTGGCCCACGCGAAAGCTGCGGGATGCGGCACGGATAGAGCGGTCAGCGACGAGATCCGTTCGGGATGCCGCGCGGCCACGGTCCATGCGACGATCGCTCCCCAGTCGTGTCCCACGAGATGAACGGTGTCCAGCCCGAAGGCGTCGCAGATCCCGATGACGTCTGCGACGAGTTCGTCGAGCTGGTAGGCGTCGACCTCCACGGGGCGGGCGCCGGCCGAGTAGCCGCGCTGATCAGGTGCGATCGTCGCGTAACCTGCGTCCCGCAGCAGATCGGCAACAGCTCTCCAGGATGCGCGCGATTCGGGGAACCCGTGCAACATCAGCACAGTCCCTGCCGGCGATGACTCCGGCCGGGACACCGAGATGTCGAACGTCAAATCATCGACGGTCACCTGTTCCGGCGTGGTCTCGCCGCCATTTGTCCTATTGATCATCTGCGGCAGTCTACTGACCACCCTCCGGCCCACCAATGATTTGCATGGTGCAAACACTTCTTGAAAGTGGTTGCGCCACTTGATCTCAGAAGGGGGATCGTCGTTGACAGTACCGCCCTGCTGTGAACTAATGACGGAACAAATTGTGACGTGGGTCGCATCGGTCACCGGTGCGCGACCGTCCGTGATCGAGGAGCGAACATGCGGGCAGCTGTGGTCGACACCGGGACGTTCTCGGTGTGCGAGGTGGACGATCCCACTCCCGGCCCCGACGATCTGATCCTCGAGGTGAGCGCATGCGGGATCTGTGGATCAGACGTCAAGACCGCACCCTTTCTGCCCGCGGGCACGATCATGGGACACGAGTTCTCCGGCACCGTTGTCGCTGCCGGTCGTGATGTCGCCGCTCAGTGGCAAATCGGCACACCGGCGACCGCGATGCCCCTGAGCGGTTGCGGCACATGCTTTTCCTGCGTTGGTGGGGACGTGGCCCGATGCACTCAGATCGAGGCATTCGGCCTGGGTGGACGCGCCGGCGGGTTCGCAGAGTACATCCGGGTCAGCGCCCGCGAGACGGTTCGATTCGACGGCGCGCCCACCGCGGCCGGCGCGGTCACCGAGCCTCTTGCCGTCGGCTTACACGCTGTTGCCCGCGGGGCCATCAAGCCCGGTCATCGCTTGCTGATCATCGGCGCGGGGCCGGTCGGTATCGCCATCCTGCTCTGGGCGGTCCGCCAAGGCGTCGACGAGGTCGTGGTATCCGACCCGGTCGCGTCCCGGCGTACCTCGGCGCTCCTCTATGGCGCGTCCTCTGTGGTCGATCCCGCCGCCGATCACCCAGGTGAGGGCTTCGACGTCGTCTTCGAATGTGTGGGGTCACCCGGGATGATCGCCACCTGTCTCGAATCCGTCGCACCCCGCGGCCGGATCGTGGTGGCCGGCGTATGCCTGGGTGAGGACAGCTTCATGCCCGTCGCCGGCGTGGTGAAGGACATCGACATGAGTTTCGTCTCCTACTACACCAGGCAGGAGTTCACCCTCGCCGCAAAACTGTTGCAGCAAAGCCGGATCGACGTCTCCGACTTCGTCACCGGCCGCGGTGGGCTCGACGACCTCGGTCGGCTGATCGCCGAACTGGGGTCGCCGTCGAATCAGCAGAAAGTACTCATCGAACCGCAGCAGGTGTTGGTCGGTTGACCAGCACCAGCGAGAACACAGGAGCCATCATCAGCACCCACAGCAAGGTATCGCTTGTCATCGGCGGAGCTTCCGGAATCGGACTCGCGACCTCCCGACTGCTGGCCGAGGGCGGTGACGCCGTTGTCCTGGCCGACGTCAACGCCGAGCAGGCCACACAGCGCGCAACCGAGATCGGCCCATCGGTCACCGCCAAGCGACTCGACGTGACGGACGAGGAATCCGTCGATCGCGCCTTCCGCGAGATCATGGCCGAACACGGGCAGCTCCACAGCGTCGTCAACTGCGCCGGGCTCACAATTCCCGGTGCCCTCGCAGATATGGCCCTGGCGGACTGGCAGACCACCATCGATGTCTGCCTCACCGGGGCGTTCCTGGTGACCAAACACTCGGCCAGACACCTCGCGGACGGCGGGAGCCTCATCACCATCGCGTCGCTGAACGGCCGGCAGCCCGGAACCGGCATGGCAGCGTACTGCGCCGCGAAGGCCGGCGTACTGATGCTGACCGAGGTCGCGGCCCTCGAGCTGGGCGAGCGGAAGATCCGGGTCAACGCCATCTCCCCCGGCCTGGTCGACACCCCACTCGTTGCGGGCCTGGCCCTGGTTCCCGGTCTCACCGAGGACTACATCGAGAACACACCCCTCGGCCGCAGTGGACAACCGGAGGAAGTGGCGGAGATGGTCGCATTCCTGGCGTCGGACCGTGCGTCGTGGGTGAGTGGAGCCGCATTCGACCTCAACGGCGGCGCGCACACCCGCAGATATCCCGACATCCTCAAACACGTGGCAGCAATGGGTGTTTGATGGTCAGGCGTTCACCCCAGACCGAGCGACTGGTGGAGATCGTCGAGTACCTGGCCGATCGCCCCACTGACGGGCGCAGCCTGGCCGACATCTCGCGAACCCTGGGGGCCGACAAGGCGACACTGTTCCCGATGCTGACCGAGCTGACGCGGGTGGGCTGGGTGGTCAAACACCCGACCAAGAAGACCTACCGCCTCGGACCCCGGCTCGCACCCGTGGGTGACTCGGCACGGATAGCCGTCAACGCGATCGCGCCGGCCCGTAAACCCATGTCGCGGTTGGCCATCGAGTCGGGGAATGTGTGCTGCCTGATAGTGCCGTCCGGTGGCGACCTCGTGGTCGCGGAGGTCGCCCATCCCGAACCCGAGGACCGTCCGCTCCTCGGAGTGCGAGCCGGCGACAAGATCACCCATCGGCCGCCGCTGGGTTCGGTCTTGGTGGCGTGGGCCGACGACTTCGCCATCACCGCGTGGCTGGACCGCAATCCCGTTGTCGCCGAGGACTCGAGCCGGTATCGGGCAGTGCTCGATCTGATTCGGAACCGGCGTTTCGCGGTGGAGCAGTATCCGCCCGAGCCCGCAGCCTTCCGAGACATGGCGGTGTCGGCGACATCCATCGCCTACGGGTCCGGGCGCGCGTCCCGGTTCACGCGCGGCCAGGAGGAACGGCTCAACGTGGAGATGCTCGTCGGTGAGATCGACGACGCTCAGCTCTACCGACCGCTCTCGGTCAATTCACCTGTCTTCGACCGCGAGGGAACGGTCGTCGGATCGCTGTGCCTGCTCGACGTTCCGGAAGCGATCACCGGTGGCCAACTCCGCGACATCGGACACCGATTGCGGGACACCGCAGACGACATCACCGCCGAGCTGGGTGGAGTGGTACCGGGGTGAGCACTGCTCGCGATCCGCAGGCGCACCCATCGGTCGGGATCGCCGTCATCGGCGCCGGATTCTCCGGCATCGCAGTGGCTCTCAAGCTGCAGGCCGCCGGCGAGGGCGATTTCGTGGTCTACGACAAGGCCGACGCCGTCGGGGGTACATGGCAGGCCAACACGTACCCGGGTGCCGCCTGCGACGCACCTTCCCATGTGTACAGCTTTTCTTTTGCCCAGCGGGTCGACTGGTCTCGGCGCTTCGCGCCCGGTCCGGAGATCCGCGAGTATCTACAGCGCTGCGTCGACGAGACCGGGATCACCGAGCGATTCCGCCTGGGTCTGGGCGTCACGTCGGCGACGTGGCGCGACAATCGGTGGGAACTCGAGCTGACCGACGGTTCCCGGGTGGACGCGCAGGTTGTGGTCTGTGCGACGGGCCAACTTGACATCCCGGTCGTTCCAGACATCGACGGCCTGGAGACGTTCTCCGGTCCGGCTTTTCACACTGCGCGATGGCGGCACGATGTCGATCTCGCCGGCAAGCGGGTCGCCGTCATCGGCACCGGGGCCAGTGCCGTCCAGGTGATCCCGGCCATCGCAGAGGAGGTCGAACACCTCACCGTCTTCCAGCGCTCCGCGCCGTTCGTGTTCCCGAAACCAGACGGTTTGTACGGCCCCGGTATCAGCGCGGTGTACCAGCGCTATCCGCTGCTCAGGAGCGCCGCCCGACAACTGATGTGGCTCTACCTCGAGTTCTTCGGCATGTTCTTCTGGCGCTGGCCTCGAATGCTCACCTCGCTGGCACTGATCCACCGGATCATGTTGCGGCACACAGTGCATGATCCGGAGTTGCGTACAGTACTCACCCCGGACCACCGGATCGGTTGCAAACGAATCCTGATCGCGGACGGCTACCACAAGAGTCTGCAGCGTCCGAATGTCACCGTGTCCACCGACACGATCATCGGTGTCCGGCCCGGACGAGTCGAGACCTCCGCCGGGTCATACCCGGTCGACGTTCTGGTCTTTGCCACGGGCTTTGCCACGTCCGGTTTTGCCGGCAGCGTGTCGATCACCGGACGCGACGGATTGACGCTGCACGACAAGTGGGCCGACGCCCCCGAGGCCTACCTGGGACTGTCGGTGCCCGACTTCCCCAACCTGTTCTTCATGTACGGCCCCAACACCAATCTCGGCTCTGGGTCGGTGATCTACCTGATGGAGGCCCAAGCCGACCACATCGTCGCTGCGGTCAAGAGTCTGCGGAGCGGCGCCCTGGACATCCTCGAAGTGCGCCGAAAGGTGTTCGCCGACTTCATGACCGCGGTGCGCACCAGGCAACCCGGCACGGTGTGGGCGTCGGGATGCGACAGCTGGTACAAGCAAGCGGACGGGCTCGACACCCACAATTGGCCCTGGTCCATGTCGCGATACCGGCGGATGACCCGCCGGGTGGGCCCGGACGTGTACGGCGCCTGACTTTCTGGGCCTGACTCTTCTGGGCCCGCCGATCCCTTCTGCCCCCTAGTGCACCGCCGTGCTGGCGATGTCGTAGGAGGTGCCGCGCGCCTCCCGGATCCACAGTTCACCGGTACCCGGGGTCGGCCCTTCGGCCACCAGTGCACGCTTGAGCACCTTGTTCGTCGCGGTGGACGGCAGATCGTCTGCCACTCGCACGTAACGCGGCCACGCCTTGGGCGACAGGTCGGGCTGGGCCGCCAAGAACTCCTCGAACCGCTCAGGGGTGAGCGTGGCGTCGTCCTGCAACACGATCGCGGCCATCACCTGGTCGCCGACCGCGACGTCGGGAACCGCATACACGGCAACGCGATTGAGCTCTGGTAGTCGCAGCAAGATGCGCTCGATCGGTGCAGCAGCCAAGTTCTCGCCGTCGACCCGCATCCAGTCAGCGGTGCGGCCGGCGAGGTAGATCCACCCGTCGGCGTCGCGGTAGGCCAAGTCTCCGGACCAGTACATCCCATGGCGCATCCGGTCCTCCGTGGCGCCGGGGTCGTTGTAGTAACCCGAGAAGAACCCTGCCCCTTCGAGATTGACCAGCTCACCGACGGCCTCATCGGCATTGGCCAGCGCACCCGATTCGTCGAACTGCGCCACAGCACATTCTTTGACGGTCGTGGAGTTGTAGATCGCGACCCCCGGGAAGCCCTTACCGATCGACCCCAGAGGCGTGCCCTCTTCACGGGTGATGATGACAGCGCTCTCGGTGGAGCCGAACCCGTCCCAGACGGTGCAGCCGAAACGCCGACCGAACTCGATGATGTCGCGGTCGGTGGCTTCGTTGCCGAAGGCCACCCGGAGCTGATTGTCTGCATCGTCGGGCCGCTCCTCGGTGGCCAGCACGTACGCCAGGGGCTTGCCGACGTAGTTCATGTAGGTCGCACCGTACCGCCGGATGTCGTCGACGAAGCGCGACGCCGAGAACGTGGCCGGAGCCATGGCGGCCCCGGCGTTGACGGCCACACTCCAGCCGGCGAGCACTGCATTGGAATGGAACAGCGGCATGGAGAGGAAGCACGTGTCGGCCGGACCCAGTTCGTACTTCTCGACGAGCGTTTGACCGGCGAACAGCACCATCATGTGCGCCACCTGAACGGCTTTGGGGTCACCGCTGGTCCCCGAGGTGAAGATCATCATGAAGGTGTCGGTGACCTGCGCCTCGTGGTGCGGAACAAGAGGTCCCGCGTCGCGTTTGAGCTGGGTCCACTCCGCCGAGTCTGTGGTGAAGACCCGCACACCCGGCAGTGACAGACCGTCGAGGAGTGGCAGGTGTTCGGCGTCGGTGATCAGGATCTGGCAGTCCGCACGCACGATGTCGGCAACCAGTCCCGGACCCCGCCGGGTGTTGTTGATACCGCACAGGACGTAGCCGCCCAGACCTGCAGCCGCCATGGCGCTGAGCATGTCCGGGGTGTTGGCCAGCAGCACACCCACGTGCAGGGGGCGCTCCTTGTCGGCGACGCCGATCAGCGCCGATGCCTGCGCTTCGGCGTCTGCGATGTGTTCGCTCCAGGTCCACGTCTGGTCGCCGTACTTCACCGCCACATTCGTGTCGTCAGCGCGTTGGCGGAGAAGTTGCTGAATTGTGTCGGCCATCGTTACCTCGATCTGTTCGGAACTGGTCGTTTATCGGACTCGGCAGCGGCGTCAGCCGGCGGCCACGGGTTCGGCGGCAGCGGAGGACTTTTGCCGTGATTCGTCGTTCGCCGGTGTGGCAAGGTGTCGGCGGAGAAACGAGATCTGATGGGCCACGGCCGATTCGAAGCAGTCCTGACCGGGCCACACACCGAAGTGGTCGCACGGATAATGCCGCACCTCGGCTCGCGCCGTGAACGCCGCCTTGCCCGCGGCGTGCGGCGGTGCACTGCGGTCGAAGTCCGCCACCTGTACCAGCACCGGACACCGCACATCCTTGGCGGACTTGTCGGCCCTGAGGCGACCCAGTTCGAGCCCGATGCTCGCGTCGATCTCGTTGCGCCAGGTGGGCCCCGCGATGGCCATGTAGTCCGCGTAAGAACCGTCCAGTGTCAGAGCTGCGACCTCGCCCGGGCTGCCCACGATCGGCATCATGACCCCGGCGCCGCCTCGCAGGCCTGACATGCGGCTGCGCACGCCTGCCGCAGTGGATTTCGCGATGGCCGACACGGGGTGGTGCGCGAAGGCGAGCCGACCGGCGGCAGCGCCGTTCACCAGCGGTGTGAGCGAGACGACCGCACAGACGTCGTCGCGGCCCGCGGCTGCGGTCAACACGTGTCCCCCGGACAGCGAGACCCCCCACAGCACAATCCGGTTCGGATCCACACCCGGCAGGGCTGCCGCGGTTGTCATCGCGGCGCGGTAGTCGTCGATCTGGCCGCTGATCGACACCGTCTGCCTCGGTGAGCCGTCGGAGTCGCCGAAGCCGCGGTAGTCGAACGCCAGCACGTCCATGCCTGCCGCGGCGATCTTCTCGGCGAACGGGGCCAGTCCGGAATCCTTCGTGCCGCCCAGACCGTGCGCCATCACCACCGCCGGCCGGCCGGCCGGACCATCGAGCGCGTCAGTGGTCGCGGTGAAGTGCCATGCAGCGCAACGAGTTCCGTCCGACTCGAAGCTGACGTCGGTGAAAGTGTTCTCAGCTGAGCTCATCTGGAGGCCACCCCCGCCCATGCCGGTGCACCCAATTCTCGGGCGCGGCGCAACCCCGTCGGCAATTCCTTCACCCTCATGTCGTGCTCGTAGATGAAGAAATCGACCTGCTGCGTGTGCCGCGGACGATCGAGCATGTGGCCGGTGTACTTCTGCTGGTCGCTGATGATGACCTCTTCCATCTCGGCCACCGGCGGGAGCCGGTAACGACCAGCCGCGTATGCCGCGACGAGGCGGGACTGGCACTCGACAAACGGGAACAACGTGGGTGTCGACTGGGCGAATCCGACAAACGCCAGATCGTCGATGCCGGGCTTGAACATCCGCTTGTACAGCGGGATGTGGTTGTCGGGAGCGCTCACGAAGTCCTCGTCGAAGAACGGGAAGGTGATGTTGTACCCCGTGGCGTAGATGATGATGTCGAAGTCGGACTGTGTGTTGTCGTCGAAATGCACTGTGGCCCCGTCGAGGCGACTGACGTTGGGCTTGGGGATGACATCGCCCGACCCGAGCCGCAGCGGCAGTTCCACCGACTGCGTCGGATGCGCCTCGAAGAACTTGTGATTGGGAGTGGGCAGCCCGAAGTTCTCCGGTCGCCCCGCACTGAGTGGCTGGCCGAGCTGCACCAGCTTTCGCTGCCATGACAGCGGGATGTGAGGACTGGTCTTGTAGTACTTGTCGGCAGGTCGGCCCGCGATGTACTTGGGGACGATCCAGGCACCAGACCGGGTGGAGAGTGTCACATGGTTGCTCAATGCCTTCGACGACAGTTCCACCGCGATGTCGGCCGCGCTGTTGCCGATACCCACCACCAGGATCCGCTTGCCGGTGAACGAGAGCGGGGTCTGCGGATCGACGTAGTGGTGGGCGTGAATCGACTCACCGGTGAACTCGCCGGGGAAATCGGCCATGCGCGGGTCCCAGTGGTGCCCATTGGCAACCACCAGGAAGTCGAACAGCCGCGTCTGCCCGTCCTGCGTCTGTAGTTCCCAGCCCCCGGACTCTAGACGCCGGGCATGCTTGACGCCGTTCTCGAACTCGATGTTGTCCTTGAGGTCGAACGCCTCGGCATAGTCCTCGAGATACGACTTGATCTGCGTGTGGTGCGGAAAGTCCGGGTAGTGCTCCGGCATCGGGAAATCACGGAAAGACAGCCGGTGTTTCGAAGTGTCGATGTGCAGCGAGCGGTAAGCGCTGCTGTGCCCGTTGGGGTTTCCGAACGCCCAATTGCCGCCGATCCGGTCTGATATCTCGAAGCACGTGTACGGCACGCCGTAGTCGGCCAGCATCTTGCCTGCGGTCAGACCGCTGATTCCGGCGCCGATGATGGCGGTGGTGGGTCCTGGCATAGCGGCTCCTAGCGAGCGAAGTAGACAGAAACTAGAACCTGTTCACACGGAGAGTACACAGAATCGAGAATCTGTCTACGCGTTTTGGTACGTTTGCCCCTGCCCGGCCGACAACAGCGAGGACCCATCGCCCGTGACCGAAACCGCCGACACCCGCAGCGTGCACGACCGGCTTCTCGATGCCGCCGAACAGTGTCTGGCCGCCAAGGGTATTCGCGCGACCACCGTGCTCGAGGTCGCCGAGGTGGCCGGTGTGTCCCGGGCATGGCTCTATCGCCACTTCCCGGACAAGTCGGCGTTGCTGGGCGGCGCCATCGTCCGATTGAACGAGACCTTCTGGGCGGATTCGCACTCCACGCTGGCCGAGGTGGAGGGGTTTGACCAGCGGGTGGCCGCCGGCGTGCGCATCGGCCGCAGCGCATACGACGCTCCCGGAGCATTGTTGATGAAGTTGCGGGTCAATGAGCCCGAGGAATTCGCCGCCTGCGCGGGCGCGGGCGTGCAGGGCCTGGTTCCCGACCTCGCCGCGTTCTGGCGGCCCTACCTCGAGATCGCCCGGGAGAATCACGAACTCCATCCCGACATCGACATCGTCGAGGCCTCGGAATGGGTGGCGCGTTCGCTCATCAGCATTGCGACCGTTCCCGGCGACACACTCGACCCCGACGACGACGCGGCTGTGCTGAGGTACATCCGCCGATACGTACTGCCCGGCTTGCAGTCCGGCCCGACCTGAGACAATCCCGGCGCCTCCCCGGCGACCGGGCAAAACGAGGAGTTCTTCATGTCGAAATCTGTCCTGGTTGTCATCGGAGTGGGCGGCATGGGTGAAGCGATAGCGAGGCGCCTGGGCACCGGCCGTCCGGTTGTCCTCGCCGACTTCGACGTCGACAGACTCGAGTCGCTCGGAGAAATGTTGCAACACAATGGGTACGACGTGCACACCCAACAGGTTGATGTCAGCGACCGCGAGTCACTGAGCCGCCTCGCCGACTTCTCGCTCGGTCTCGGCTCGATCACCGCGCTCGTGCACACCGCCGGCCTTTCCCCCGCCCAGGCCCCGGCCGCGCGGATCATCGAGGTCGATCTCGTCGGAACGGCGCTGTCGCTGGATGTGTTCGGCAGTGTGATCGAGGAGGGTGGCGCCGGCGTCTACATCGCCAGCGTTGCCGGCCATATCCTCGGTGCCGCAGTCGACGAAGAGGCAGCAAAAATTCTTGCGACCGCACCCGTCGACGAATTGTCGGCTGCCAAGGTCCTCGACATCACTGGCCTGCCGGACGATCTGACCCGGGCCCTGACCTACGGTTACTGCAAACGGGGCAATCAGCTACGGGTCCAGTACGCGGCGCCGGTATGGGCTCGGCGAGGCGCCAGGGTGAATTGCATCAGCCCCGGCGTCATCGCAACCGCCATGGGCTGGGCCGAGTTCAATGCCTCGTTTGCGCATGAGGCGTACGAGGCGATGGTGAATCAATCTGCTGCCGGCCGTTTCGGCACCGCCGAAGACGTGGCTGCCGCTGCCGAGTTCCTGCTCGATCCGGCGAAGGCCGGCTTCATCACCGGTACCGACCTCCTCGTCGACGGAGGCGTGGTCGCCGGGGTCAAGAGTGGCGAATTGTTGTTGGGGTAGATACTTCGTCCGCCGATTCTGAACTGACAAACGTTGCGAGGCAACCTCGTTCGCCCGCAAAAATGTCAGACCCCGTCTCTATACTGGGGTCATGATGCTGGTCGAGGGGGGAACTCGGATCACACAGTTGGCCGAGGATTTGCTACTGGTTCCACGCGAGGAGAACCGGCGGTTCGCACGAAAGATTGCAGACGTTGTCGAACTCGCAGACCTGCGGGTGCAGGAAGAACTCGCCATCTCGGGGAACCTGGACAAAGCGGCCCGTATTCCGGTGGCCGAGGTGTCGATGCTGCTCGACATCTCGCGCACGATGGCCGGGATCTACATCGACAACGGACTGCAACTACGCGACCGTTTCCACAACACGAGGGCTGCGTTCGAGGCAGGAGACATCGGCTTCACTCATGTCCGCGAGATTGTCACCGCGCTACAAGGCCTGGACAACAACCTGCTGTCCGAACTCGAATCCGAGGCGATTGTCATTGCCCGACAACGACTTCCTCGGACCACCTTGCGCGACGAACTCGACCGGCTGGTCATCGCCGCCGACCCCCACGGTGCTGCTGAGCGACGCAGATCAGTAGAGCCGCATCGCGACTATCGGTCGTCTCGAGATCTGAACGGGCTGGCACACGTCTCGGCTACGATCGGCGCCGCCGAAGCTGCCGAACTCGACAGCCGGATAAGGGCAGTGATGGACTCCGTCTGTGCCCGCGACCGACGTGAACCTCACCAGCGACGAGCTGACGCATTCGTTGCAGTCATGCGGGGCCGGGGCAACCTCGATTGCGTCTGCGAGCGCGATGACTGCCCGGAAAAAGACCGCCATCCGGCGCCCGCATCACCCAGACCGTTGATCAAGATCCACACCGACGCCCAAACGTTGGCGGGACTGGTCGGACGAGTTCCGATTCTCGAGGGTTACGGTGTCATCGATCCCGCGCTGGCCCAACAACTCGCCGCCGACGCCACCTGGCAAGGGCTGTTCCAAGAAGCGAACAACTTCGCTCAGGGTCGCCATCGTAAGCCCGGCGCGATGTCGCCACCACCCGGGCTGCTCCCAGCCGACGGCCACGGCGGACTTACCGAACCACCACCTGGAGCTCTCACTTACCAGCCCTCACAGGCACTGCGAGAGTTCATCGTCGCGCGCGACGGCACCTGTCGCGCGCCCGAGTGCACGACGCCAGCCGCCGATTGCGAAATCGACCACATCATCCCGTTCAACCACGCCGATCCCGAATCAGGCGGATGGACGATCGAGGAAAACCTCGAAGCTGCCTGCCGCCCGGACCATAAACGCAAAACACTCGGCTACTGGGAATCGCGTATGCACACCGACCGATCAATTACCTGGACAACCCAGTACGGACAAACGTTTACAACACGTCCGCACGGATACATGGCCTGAACGCGAACCGCAGCTCAGCTCGCTCTGGCCACCGCATGACGGTTTCGGATCAGGGGCAGATCGGCGATCGTGACAAAACCCGGTGGAGCGGCGACCACTGCAGTCACCGAGTTGACGGCCTGAGCGGCAGTGGCAATGCTGGCCGCGTTCACGTGTTCGGCCAGGGACGCATCACGAACGAAACTGGCCAGTGTGACGATGTGGGCCTGAGCCGATGGGGTGCCCTCGAGTGTGATCGTCCAACCATGTTGAGGCGCGGGCCAACCCGAAGGCGGACGCTCCCCCACCGTCCACACGGCCTCCACCTCGACGCGGATGTGTCCCGCTGAGCGACCGGTCCACCGCCACCACTGACCTGCCACCGTGCCGGCCTTGAGCGTGCGACCGAAGACCTCGTGGTCGACGGACGCCGGGATCACCTGCAGGTCGGTCACCACCTCGTCCAGGTCGAGGCCCAGAGCGTCCCCCACGAGCCACACCTGTTCCCGGAACAGATCACTGGTGAACTTCAGGCTTTCGCACTCCGGTGTCACCTCCCCGACCGGACTTCCGAACCTCATCTGGTCGAACGTTATGTCCAGACTTTCGTACACCGCCCAATCGGCCCGCTCCTGAATTTTCACGTTCGTGATGTCGCGAGTCAGCCCGGACAATGCCAAAGGCAACACAACACCGAGGTTGCCGGGGTTGAGGCCCGTGCCGTGCAACGACGTTCCGCCCGCCTCACAGGCCTTGCGTAGGCGATCCTTGTCAGGACCGTCAGCACGCGCGTTGTGAAAGCCGAATGATGTTGTCACGACGTTCTTCCCGGACGCCAAAAGGGAGCACACGTCATCAATCGACGGACTTCGGGGTGTGTAGAGGACACAATCGGCGTCCGACTGCAACACCTCGTCGACGCTGGTGGTCGCCGCGAGTCCAACCTTCGATCGGCCGGCCAATACGCCGGCATCAACACCGTGCTTGTCGCTCGAGTACACCCTGACACCGGCCAGTTCGAGGTCGGGATGGTCGAGGATGCCGCGCAAGGCCTCGACACCCACTGCCCCGGTGGCCCATTGGATCACGCGCGTCTTTCTCTCGGCGGCGTCCGGCATCAGCCGACCTTCAGCTCGACGGGGATTCGGCTGCCAACGCGATGGTGCCGAGATCGCGGATAGCCGCGCACGATCGAGCCACCATTGCTGCGAACATCTGGTCGCCACGGTCGGTGCGACTTCCGTATGCACACCCGAACACCGACACCAGTGGCCCCTGAATCATCGCGAATCGATAGTCGTCCCAGCACGTGTCCAGGTCGTAGTCGGTGACCCCGTATGACCTAAGTGCTTGGTGGTAGTCCGCAACCAGTGCCGATTCGTGGGCGCGCCGCTGCTGCGGTGAGAGGCTGGTGCCCAGAAAGTATGCGAGATCGCGTGCCGGCAGCGCCAAACTCAGTGTCTGCCAATCAATTGCCGACACCCCTGGCCCGCCGTCCGAAGGAAAGAGCAGATTGTCGAGCCGGTAGTCGCCGTGCACCAGACCGAAGCGCTCGGCTCGCCCCAGCGTCCAGGCCTCGCAGACGTCCACGCATTCCCACAACGTCCGGCGATCCTCCTCGGCGATCAGGTCACCGAGCGCCTCGACGAAGATCTCTGTCGCAGGACCGTAGAGTTCGGCCATCATTTTGGCATCGTCGGGGCCGTTGATGGACATGCCATCGATGTCGAGCAGAGTGGGGTCGCACCACCGCGGGCCGTGGAGGCCGGCGAGATTGATCACGGCATCGCGCGCCTGATCCACAGTGCAGCCTGCCAGCTGATCGCCCTGTTCGGCCGGACTCATGTCTTCGAGCAGCAGCGTGAAGTCCGCACCGGTCTCCGATGACGCCGAGTAGAAGCACTGCGGTACCCGAATCGAGACGGTCTCGGCAATCAGCGTGTAGAAACGAACCTCAGAACGGTAGACGCCCGCGAGCATCTCTCGGGTTGCCGGATCTGACGCAGGCAACTTCGCGAGAAGCCATTGCGGCACATCGCTTCCGGTGAGGTTCAACCGGTAGCACGTACCGATTTGGCCCGTCCCGACCGCTGTGGCGTCTACCGACTCGACCTCCCGGCCCAGCGCTGCCGACACCCAGCCGGCGGTCAGATCATCGGCGGACGTCACGATCTCGGTGATCACGGAAAGGCCCTTCCGGGGTTGGCGGGCAGGCGGTCGAATCGATCACCCGGGCGGATGGAGCGCCACGCATCGAGTACGGGCGCGAGCTCGGTTGGGGTGGCGCCGTGCAGGATCACACTGTCGGCGCCTGCGGTGAACTGGTCTGCGATTCTGTTGGCGCACTGGGCCGCATCGCCGGTGGCCGAAGCGGCGAGCCAATGATCGGGAAGCAGCGCGCTGATCCTGGTCAGGTCGTCGACAGTACCCACGGCATCAAATGCCCCCGAAAAGCCCTGCACAAAAGGATCATTGCGGAACCGCTCGAGGTCGGCCAGATCCCAGCCATTCGACCGGACCAGCACCTCACCGTAACCTTGCAGATAGGTCGCCAGCCGGCCGACGAGTTTGCGAAGACGCAGCTCCTCTGGAATTGATTCCTCGACGGTGGCGAGCACCGACCAAATCCGGATCGACGCCGGATCCCGGCCGCTCTCGACCGCCGACTCGCGGATGATCGCCACCGAACGCTCGAGTGTCTCGTCGCTGAAAAACGTATGCAGCACAACGCCGTCCGCGATCCGCCCCGCCAGTTTGAGGGTCTGATCACCGATCGCCATCAACATCAACGGGATGTCTTCGTCGAACGACGCATCCTGCATCAGGAACGGATACTTCCCCGCCGGGCCATCGTGTCCGACGACCGCCTCGCCCTTCCAGAGGGTGCGGTAGATGCCGGCCGCGTCTTCCATCTGTGCGGAGGTCACCCGGGGAACGCCCATCACATCGAACAGGAGATTGAAACCCCGCCCGAGTCCGAGCGCATAGCGACCGCCGGTGATCCTGTGCATCGACGTTGCCATCGTCGCCGTCACGAGCGGATGCCGGGTGTTGTGATTTGTTGCCGCGGTGGCGATCCCGATGTGCCGGCTCACCGCACCCGCGGCGCCGGCGAGCACGGCAGCATCTTTGACATTGAATCGTTCGGACAGAAAGACCGAACCGAGACCAAGCTTTTCCGCCTGCTGAACCTCGTCGACGAGATCGCGCGGGCTCGCAGAATGTCCGGCCAACCCGTAGCAACCCAATTCGGGAAACTCGACGCCAGTAACGGCCCGGTCGGCGGCCATTTCGGCCCGATCGGCGGACGTTACGGCCCGGTCGGCGGACATTTCGGCCCGGTCAGCGGACGTTTCGGCCCGGTCAGCGGACGTTACGGCCCGGTCGGCGGACATTTCCGCCCGATCGACGGACGTTACGGCCCGGTCAGCGGACGTTTCGGCCCGGTCAGCGGTCATACCGTCGCCGGGCTCAGTCCCAATTTCCCGGCCAGTTTGGTCAGGTAGGCGCCGGCACGTTCTTCGCTGTCGTCGGGCACTCCGTACAGGACAGTCGTGACGCCCAGTTCGCGCCATTTGTCGAGCTTCTCGGCCACCGGCTTGAAGTCGAGCACCACGATCTGCGGATCCCCCTCGCGACCGGCGTCGGCCCAGATCTGCTTGAGCAATACCACCGATGCCTCGATGTCCTGCTCGCCCGGCGTGGTGATCCAGCCACCCGCGCTCTTGGCGATCCACTTGAAGTTCTTCTCGTTACCCGCGGCTCCGACGAGGACGGGCGGCGACGGCTGCTGGACGGTCTTCGGCCATGCCCAGCTGGGACCGAAGTTCACGAACTCCCCGGCGAACTCGGCTTCGTCCTGCGACCACAACGCGGTCATGGCTTCGATGTACTCGCGCAGCATCGTGCGACGCCGCTTCGGCGGCACGTGGTGGTCGGAGAGTTCGTCGAGGTTCCAACCGAACCCGACGCCGAGGGTGACCCGGCCACCCGACAGATGGTCCAGCGTCGCGATGATCTTGGCCAAGGTGATCGGGTCGGACTGTACGGGCAGCGCCACCGCGGTACCGAGCCGGATCCGGCTGGTCACCGCTGCCGCCCCACTGAGCGACACCCACGGGTCGAGGGTGCGCATGTAGCGGTCGTCGGGCAGCGACGAGTCGCCGGTCTGTGGATGGGCGGCATCCCGCTTGGTGGGGATGTGACTGTGCTCCGGTACGAAGTACGCGTCGAAACCGGCGTTTTCCACCAAGGGTGCCAACGTGGCCGGAGCCAAGCCCCGGTCGCTGGTGAACTGGACGATCCCGAAGTCCATCGTGCCTCCTGCTGCAGCTCCAAACCGGTCATGGACCGGTGCCTGGACACCAGTCTAGGCAGACAGACAGTAACACGTTCTATATTTGGCCAATTTGTGCAGACCGGGGCCGTCCGCAAGCGGATGGGCGTCGCGGAAGATGCCGTTGGCAGGCGTCGTACGGCTCAGCGCGTCCACCGCCAGCACCACCGCCGCCGAGGTCCAGCAGCTTTTCTCCACGGGCCACCGCTTGCCGTCGGCGAACACCAGACCGGTCCAGTACGAGCCGTCCGGGTCTCGCAGATGCTGCATGTCCGAGAGCAAAGCGGTCGCGTCCGCGACGTCACCGAGTGCATCGAGAGCCAAGACCAGCTCACAGGTCTCGGCGCCGGTCACCCACGGGCGATGATCGACACAACGGATGCCCAGGTCGGTGACGACGAAGTCGTCCCACCGCTGTGCGATCAGTTCCTGCCCGGCACGGCCGCGGACGGCACCGCCGAGCACCGGGTAGTACCAGTCCATCGAGTACTCGGACTTCGGGGCGAACAGTTCGGGGTGGCTCTGCAGCGCGTGTCCGAGCCTGGTCTGCGCCGCCTCCCACGCCTCGGCCGGCTGACCCAGCTCCTCGGCGATCGATACCGCGCATCCGAGTGCCTGGTGGATGCTCGAGTTCCCCGTGATGAGAGCCTCGTGATAGATCCCCGGATACGTACCGGACGACTGATCGGGCAGCGGATATGTTGCGCCCCAATAGATCTGACCATCGGGTGCCTGGAACTTGATCACCAGGTCGATGGCCGAGCACACCATCGGCCACATCTTCTGCAGGAACCGGTCATCACCGGTGATCAAGTAGTGATGCCACACCCCGACCGCCACGTAGGCGCAGAAGTTGCTGTCTGTGTTGTGGTCGGTCACCGTGCCCAGCACGGTGCGGATCGCCCATGACCCGTCCTCGCGCTGGGTGCGCCGCGACCATTCGTACGCCGCCTCCGCCTCGGAGATCAAGCCGGTGGCGCTGAGCGCCATCGCCGACTCGATGTGATCCCAGGGGTCGGTCTGACCGCCCGGGAACCAGGGCATCGCGCCGGTGCTTTCCTGCATCGCCGCGATCGCCCGCCCGGTGGCCAGGCATTCTCCGGCGCTGATCAGGTCCGCGAGTTGAGGGATCGGCGTCATGCTCAGTCAGAGACGGAGACGGAGCCGGAGCCGGGGAGATCAGCTGGTTTACGCAGGTAGATGATCACGCTCTTACCGAAGACCGGGTTGAGCACCTGCTCGCCGACGCGGGTGAGTTTGGGCGCCGACATCATGTCCCACACCAGGAGCTTGTGGTAGGCCTTGACCAGTGGATGGTCGTTCTTCTCCACTCCCACAGCACATTTGAGCCACCAGTAAGGGGCGTGCAGCGCGTGGGCGTGACCGGTGCCGGTCACCTCCAGCCCCGCGGCACTGAGCTTTCCGGCCAGTTCCGACGCCTTGTAGATGCGCACGTGCCCACCCTCGTTGGCGTGGTATTCGTCCGAGAACGTCCAGCACACCTTCTCGGGCCAGTACCGCGGAACGGTCACCGCGGCCAGACCGCCGGGCGCCAGGATCCGGGCCATCTCGGAGATGGCGTCGGTGTCGTCGGGGATGTGTTCGAGAATCTCCGACATGAGCACCACGTCGAACTCCCCGTCACCGAAGGGAAGCCGCAGCGCGTCACCGACCTCGGCGCGGGCCTTGGCCGAAGCCGGTACCTGCCCCTCGGCGATCATCGCGTCGAACATCTCGGCAACTTCGGACATGTCGCTCTCGGACTGATCGAATGCGATCACATCGGCGCCGCGCCGGAACATCTCGAACGAGTGCCGCCCCTGCCCCGCACCGATATCGATGGCCTTGGTGTTCGGTCCTACGCCCAGTCGATCAAAATCAACGGTTAGCAACGCTGCCTCCTCGAGCAAACTGATCGATCGCTTTTTGATAGTTCTCAGCCGTTTTCGCGGCGACCGCCGCCCAGCTGTAACGCTCTTCCACCCGTGCCCGGCCACCTTCGCCGAGGCGGGTGCGCAGCTCGGAGGCGTCGAGCAGTCTGCCCAACGCCTCGGCCAGGGCACCTGAATCCATCGGTGGTACCAGCAGCGCCGCTTCTTCCTGCTCGCCCACCACTTCGGGGATCGCCCCGGCGCGGGTGGCGACCAACGGCGTACCGCAGCTCATCGCCTCCACAGCCGGCAACGAGAAGCCTTCGTAAAGCGAAGGCACACAAGCCACTTCAGCCGATGCCAGGAGGTCGGCGAGCTCGTCGTCGTCCAGGCCGGACACCACCTGCACGCTGTCGCGGATGGACAGCTGGTCGATCCGGGTGTCCGACGGACCGCCCTCGACCAACTTGGACACCAGAACCAGTTCGACCTGCCGTTCCGCCCGCACCTTCGCGACCGCCTCGAGAAGGTACGAGACCCCCTTGAGCGGGGCATCGGCACTGGCAACACAGACGATGCGCCCGACGACCCGCTCCGGCGATGGCCGGAACTGTTCGGTGTTCACGCCGAGCGGGATGGTGGTGAGCCGGCCCTCCGGAATGGCGAAAGCCTTGCGGATGTCGACCTCGCTGCTGCGAGATACCGTGAGCAGCCGGGGAATTCGCCGGGCGACGCGGCCCTGCATCCGCAGGAATGCGTGCCAGCGGCGGGCCGTCAGCTTGCGCCACCCCTTCGCGGCTTTCACGGCGAGTTCGCGATCACGGGTGATCGGGTGGTGGATGGTCGCGACCACGGGCAGACCACTGCGTTCGATCTGCAGCAGGCCGTACCCCAGGCACTGGTTGTCGTGCACCACGTCGAAATCGTCGGTGCGGCGACGCAGCAGACGAGCCGCGCGGAGGCTGAACGTCAGCGGCTCAGGGAATCCTGCCGTCCACATCGTGAGCACCTCGAGGGCGTCGATCCAGCTCTTGATCTCCCACGGCCATGGCGTCCGGAACGGATTGACGTCGTTGTAGAGGTCGAGGCTGGGCACCTTGGTCAGGGTGACGCCGGCGGCGACCGCCTCGTCGTCGAGATCGGGGTAGGGCTGCCCGGAGAAGACCTCGACCTGATGGCCCAGCAACGCAAGTTCCCGCGAAAGGTGGCGCACGTAGACGCCCTGTCCTCCGCAGTGTGGCTTACTCCGGTAAGACAGCAGTGCTATACGCATTGGGACCTTTCATACCGGGCCATTCTTGGCCGTAACGTTAGCTGCCCGGTACCTGCCTCGCTCACCGGCGAAAAAGGGGGCACACCGATGGCGTCGGTCCTCGGACCGCGCCGCATGACCGCGACCACTAGGCCCTTGCCGCCGATTCCATCGCCTCGATGGTGACGAACTTGATCCGGCGCCTTCCGGCTTCCTTGCCTGCGGACCGTTCGGCAAGGTCGATCTTCTTCCATCCCGACCCGTCCACCCGGCCCGCGCCACGTTCGGCGATGAGATCCGGGATCTGCTCGCGCGACTTGGCCGGTTCGGAAAGTCTGCCCTCGGTAAAGTCGGCGATCACGGCCAGCGCCGTCTCCTGACCGCAGATCCGGTTCATGCCGATGCCACCGGTGGCACCTCGCTTGATCCAGCCCGCCACGTACACACCTTCCACGGGACTGCCGCCGCTCGAATCGAGCACGCGGCCCGACTCGTTCGGGACAACGCCCTGGGCTCCGTCGAACGGCAGGCCGTCCAACGGCAGCCCGGTGTAGCCGATGGCGCGCAACACCATGCCGGCCTTCAGGTCGAACTCTTCACCGGTCGGTTTGATCGCAACCCGTCCCGACGCCGGCCTGGGCGATTGGCCGGCGTGATCGGCGCTGTCATCGGGCGCATTCACGAACTCATTGCGCACACAACGGACGGTTTCGACGCCGTCCGAACCTTCGATGGCCACCGGGGAGACGAGGTACCTGAACACGACGCGCTTGTTGCCGTCGGTCGGGGTGCGCTGCGCGAATTCTTCGGCAATGCGCACCTTGGTTGCGATGGTCGAATCGAGGGTGCCGGCGTCGCGGGCTTCCTGGCTCGCGGCATCGAGCACGAGCTCGTCGGGGTCGATGATGACGTCGACACCGGGCATGTCCCCCATCGCGAGGAACTCGGAGTTCGTGTACGCGCCCTGTGCGATACCGCGCCTGCCCAGCAGCACGACCTCCCGGACGTTGCTGCTGCGCAACTTGTCCAGCGCGTGATCTGCGATGTCGGTCTTGGCCAGCCGGCCGGGGTCGTCGAGGAGGATCCGGGCGACGTCGAGCGCCACGTTGCCGTTGCCGACGATCACCGCACGCTCGGCGGAGAGGTCGAAGTCGCGGTCTGCGTGATCGGGGTGGCCGTTGTACCAGGCCACGAAGTCGGTGGCGGCGATGGAGCCGGGCAGGTCTTCACCATCGATACCGAGGTGTTTGTCGGTGGAGGCGCCATGGGCGTAGATGACCGCCCCGTAGTGGTCCAGGAGCTCATCGTGGTTGAGATGCTTGCCCACCTCCACGTTGAGGTAGTACTCAAACGTGCGCTTGGCGGCAGTGGCCGCGAACGTCTTCTCCACACCCTTGGTGGACGGATGATCCGGCGCAACGCCCGCACGCACAAGCCCGTACGGCGTCGGCAGGCGATCGAACATGTCCACCTTGATGGCGGAGTGCTTCACGAGTTCTTCGGCGGCGTAGAACGCGGCGGGACCAGCGCCCACGATCGCCACGTGGAGTTCCTTGCCCGCGGGCAGCGGGGGCTTCTTGCGGGGCGCCACCAGACCACCCGACACGTCGTGGTCGGTGTAGTAATCGGCATTGATCTGCAGGTAACGCTCTTGACCCTCGTCGAGCGAGTCGTCGGGGAAGATCGCCTCCACCGGGCACTCATCGATGCATGCACCGCAGTCGATGCAGGTGTCGGGATCGATGTACAACATTTCCGCGCTGGCGAACTCCGGTTCATCCGGTGTCGGATGAATACAGTTCACCGGGCAGACACTGATGCAACTGGCATCGTTGCAGCAAGGCTGCGTGATCACGTGCGCCATACGCCTTCAACCTCAGTACTCTCGGCGTTCCCCGAAAATGGAACGTGTTCCAATTTTTACTTGAATTTACCTCAGCCGCCAATACCCAACGAAGGCAAGCGTAGTTCTCTGCTCACAGGCGGCAACAATTCAGACCGCCGACTGAGACACTTTAGGACGTCAGTCCCATTGGCGGTAGTGCCAACCCCGCTCCAGATGAAGCAACCTATGCTGCCCATTTGGGATCGAGTCCTGCCCGAGGCTCATCCCACAGCGGACATCGTCCCAACCGAAGGGAACCCGGTGAGCCCAGACAAATCGACCATCGATCCAACCGACGTCGCGATGAATCCGGCAGATCTGCCCGAACGCAAGGAAGGCGCGAGCTACTTCGAGTCGAACTACCGGGTGCGAACAGGTGACGTCGACCAGGAGATGCGTCTGCGCCTCGATGGATTGAGCCGCTATCTACAGGACATCGCCAACGACAACATCGAGGCCACAGCCTTTCACACCAGCGATCCCTACTGGATCGTGCGGCGCACCGTCATCGACGTGATCCGCCCGGTGTCGTGGCCGGGCAACGTGACCCTGCAGCGGTGGTGCGGCGCCCTGTCGACCCGGTGGACGAACATGCGTGTGCGGGTGACATCGGTCCACGAGACCAACCGCTTCAACCCTGAGCCCCGCGAGGACGGCCTGATCGAGACCGAGGCGTTCTGGATCAACGTCAACGACCAGGGCATGCCGACACGGCTGACCGACGAGGCCTTCGAGATGCTCAGCCAGACCACCGACGAGCACCGCCTGCGGTGGAAGTCGATGAACACCGCGCCGGTGCCCGAGTCATCGGACAGCGACCGCGTACATGTCTTGCGCGCCACCGACTTCGACCCGTTCAAGCACCTGAACAACGCCGCCTACTGGGCTGCGGTCGAAGACGAGCTCCTCGACCACCCCGACCTGGTGGACGCCCCGCACCGGGCCGTCATCGAATATCTCCGGGCCATCACCCCGGCGGCCACGGTCACCATCCGGCGAGAGCGTGTCGGCGATCAGCTGCGCATGTGGCTGATCGTCGAGGATCAGGTGGCTGCGACGGTCACCGTCACCAAGCGACCCTGAGTCGCGTTCAGGCGCTACTGCCCGCCGCCGAGAAGCAGCTCCATGAGCTTGGTCGGCGCGGCGCAGGGGTCGCCGCTCGGTGTGGAACTGCGGGGCTCCACCCACCAGGTGTAGACGCCGCGGTCGGGTGAACGGGCGGTGACGCCGCACGCAGCCGGACGGGCCGGATTGCGCTGCGTGAATGCCGTGACGCTGGCGACCTTGATGTTCTCGGTGGTGTAACCGAGCTCTTTTGCGGTCGACTTCTCGACTTCGATGTCGCCCCATTCGAACCAGTTGAAGGTGACGTCGGTGATGACCGGCCCGGCCACCACCCAGCGGCAGATCGCGCCGAAGAATCCGGGTTCGGCGATGGACCCGCCGACGGCCTTGCCGATGGCCTCCGGCGTCAGCATCTCGCACTCGTACATCAGGCCGTCGAATTGATCGGTGTCGACGTTGCCGTCGGACGTGCCGTCGCCGCCACCGATCGAGGTGGCGTCACCGTCGACCGCTCGGGTGCATCCCGCCGACAACGCGACCACCGCGAGCAGAGCCAGGATCACGAGAACGACCCGGCGGCGGCTCATTTCGCGCTCTCGATCGATTGGGTGGACAGCGTCTTCGCGGCTGCGCAGATGTCGTCGTCAGAAGGGTTGCTCTGACCGTCTGCGGGCAGGCCGTAGGAGATCGACCATTCGAAGAAGTCGGCCCCGAAAGCGATGCCGATCTCACAGATGCCGCTACTCGATCCCATGAACCCACTGTGACCGTCGATGGTGATGTCCTCGACCGAATCGCGGGACAACTGGATGGTGGCGCGTTCCCGCCCGATGGGGCTGCCGCGGTACCAATTGAAGGAGAACTGGGGTCCGAGTTGGTCTTGCGAGGTGACCCACTCGCACACCGACGGGTTGTTCACCGTGTTGGTGAGGCCGGCGACCTTGGTCACCCGCGCGACGTCCTCTGTGGTGACTCCCCCGCACTCACCGAAGAACGGCCCTTCGCCGGCCTTGCCGGGTGCGCTCTCGGTCTTCGTGGTGGGATTGTCGTCGTTCGAACCGCCGTCGGAACAACCGGTCAGCACGAGCATCGCGGCCGCGAGCAGGACCACCACGTAGCGCAGTGGAGCTCGTCCTCGTCTCAGACCGGTTCCGGTCGGCTTGCCACCCCTGGAGTCCACAGGTTGCAGTGTAGAGATGCCGCTGCCGATGTCTGCGTGTCTCTGCATGCCGCTTGTACTCACGCGACGTCAACGTCCGCGCAGTCGGTCGGTCTCTCGACGTTCCCGCTTGGTCGGTCTACCGGCTCCGCGGTCACGTAACGGCAGCGCCGACAACAGTTCCTTGGGCGGTGGCGGGGGGCTGCGGTCGATCAGACACTCGGCGGCCACCGATGGACCGACACGTTTGGACACCACCCTGGTGACCTCGACGATCCGTTCGCGTCCTGATGCCCGAACCCGGACCTCGTCCCCGACGGCGACGTGCTGTGCGGGTTTGGCAGTGGTTCCGTTCACCCGGACGTGCCCCGCCCGACATGCGGACGCTGCTGCCGATCGTGTCTTCGTCAGCCGGACCGACCAGATCCAGCTGTCGACGCGGGTACTGGGCTCAGCCATGACGCCGGCCCCTACTTGCGCAGCAGCGTCCAGGCCGCGCCGCCTCCCACGACAAGCCCCACGATGAGTGCGAGCCAGAAGTTCGTCAGCAGCCACAGGACGCCGAACACCACGATCGCCGGGCTGAGTGCGAACACGACCAGCCCGGGATGGGCGGCGACCGTCTGCCTCACGGCGTTGCGTCTGGCTGGGTCGATCTCTCTGCCCATGGTTCCTCCTCGACCTCAACACCCGGCTGGACGCCGGTGTGTCCGAGTCTACGAGCCCACGGTGTTCGACTTCGGCCGCGTGGACACGACCTCGACGTCGTCGAGTGGGTAGGGCGGCTGCCCGACACCGACGATGCGCACAGAGCCCCATGGCGTGATCTCGGTGAGACGGGCCGGTACCCCGTCGCGCGTGTCGACGGCGACGAGGACGTCGCGGGCGCGGGCGTCTTTGAGCTCTCGCACTGATTCGCCGAATGCGATTCCGGCCCAGTGGTAATGGCCGTCGAGGGGGTCGAAGTAGCCGCCCACCCGGATGCGGCAGGCGACCGACTCGAGGTCGTGCTCGATGACGGCAGCGCCGTCGTAGATGTCCTCGTCGTCGTGCGCCGATCGGTAGTCGTAGTCCGCGGGGTCGAAGCGCTTCAGCTTTCGGATCAGCTTGCGTCCGCCGCCGTGGTTGGCCGCGGCATATCCGGCCCACGATCGGGCGATGGGTGCCCGAACTCGCATCTCGACGGCGCCCGCAACGAACATCTCCTCGATCGCCGAGACGATGTAGCCGGCCACCAGCCGAGCGGGTGCGGTTGTGTCCCCCGTGTAGAACACGTTGGGCTGCCGAGGATCTGCCACCCCCAGGAAGGTGCCTGCCGGGGCCGGCGTCGAGGTCACCACCACGTCGGCAGGGTGATCACCGCCGGAGTCCGCAGCCACCTCGATTTCCAACGGCGACGCCCGCAGCAGATCGCGGACGGCGACGAGTATGGGTCCGGTGCCCTCGAACTCCACCGTTAGCGCACTCATTCGAGAAATCCGGCCCGGCGCCACAGCCTGCGCGAGAACCTCGTCATGAGCCCGTTCTCCTCGAGGAATGCGGCCAGGCTCGAGAACCCGACGATCTGCATCTGCTGGAAGTTCGGATTGTTTCGGGCCGCGGCCGTCGCCTCCTGCCGGTCGAGGCCGGCTCGCGCGTACATCGCCGAGTTGGTGAACAGGTATTTGAAGCGCAGTGCGGCGAGACCATGCAGGTTGGCCGCCACGAATGTCTCCCAGCGGCTTCGTACAACGCGACGACGGACCACCGCGTCACGGGCGAATCCGATGTGGCGGGATTCCTCGGTGACATGGATGCGCATCAGGCGCGACACCAGTGGTTGCAACTCGGGATCGTCGAGCATCTCGCGCTGCAAGGCGTCGAAGATCTCCTCTCCCACCAGCGCCGCGACCCACAACAGCGACCCCCGCATCGCGAAGGGCAACATCGTCATGATCAACCGCTCCCACCACAGCAATCCGTAGGGCCTGGCGCCGCTTCGTTCGATGGCGCGTCCGAACATCACCATGTGCCGGCATTCGTCACCCATCTCGGTGAGCGCGTAGTGGGTTTGCGCCGATGCGGGATCTTCGGACAGGAGCCGTTGTAGCAGAGCCCGATTCAGGAGGTTCTCGAACCAGATCCCGACCGAGAGGATGTTGGCCATCTCCTGCCGCGAGACCTCGATCCGCTGCTCCTCGGTGAGTCCGTTCCACAGTTCGGTGCCGTAGAGACTGCACACCCGCGGCGGGAGGAAGTACTTGTCCGGGTCGAGTGGGGCATCCCAATCCAGGTCGACGACCGGCGAATACGAGCGTTTCACCGAACCCGCCAGCAATCTGTTCGCGATGGCTTCTCGTGCTGGTGCTGACATCGAGCCTCCTAGCTCTCCGGTGATTCCGACGCTAGGCCCCAGTCGCGAATGTGTCAATGATCACTGTGCCATGCACGGGCGGTAACGGCGCCACGAATACCGAGACGCGAAAACGCCCGTTCGTCTGCTGTTGAATGGGGGCATGTCCAGCGACGTCAGACCCGACCCGATCGCCGAGGCCCGGAAGAACTGGGAGAACGCCGGCTGGGGTGATGTGGCCGGCGGTATGCAGGCGGTGACCTCGGTGATGCGGGTGCACCAGATCTTGCTGGCGAGAGTGGAATCGGTGCTCAAGCCCTGGGAATTGAGCTTCTCGCGGTTCGAACTCCTCCGGCTGCTGGCCTTCAGCCGCCGCGGTGCACTGCCCATCACCAAGGCGAGCGACCGGCTTCAGGTACACGTCACCTCGGTGACGCATGCGATCCGTCGCCTCGAGGAATCCGGTCTCGTCAGGCGGGTGCCGCACCCCACCGACGGCCGCACCACTCTGGTCGAGATCACCGAATCAGGCCGTACGACAGTCGAAGAGGCGACCCTCGCCCTCAACCGAGAGGTCTTCGGCGACGTGGGGATGACCGAGGCGCAATCGGCGGCATTGGTCAAATCGATCAATGCCGTCCGAAAGCACTCGGGCGACATCTGAGCACCACTACTGCCGCACCGCCCGCACGTGCAGTTCGCCAGACGGGCCTCACACTATGAAGTTGTCAACTGTGCGTGCGCGATCCTGAGAACGGCTCGGGTGCGCTGGGGGTAGCGGCCCGGGTCAGGCTGCGAGGGTGAGTGTTCGACTGTTGTAGGCCGGTAGCGGTCTTTGCATCGGGTCGATGTCGGCGGGTGGGATCAGCCAGGGATGCCCGTCCGATCCCATGATGATGTCCCAGTCGGTGTGGTGGACTGCGCGGTGGCAGGTGCGGCATAGCAGGCACCCGTTCTCCAGGGTTGTCGCGCCACCATCGGCCCAGTGTTCGATGTGGTGGCAGTCCGACCAGGATGCCGGCGCACCACATTTCACACAGCAGGTGTCGCGAATGATGATGGCTTTGCGCACCAAGCCGGTGAACAGCCGTTTGGGTGGGCTCAGATCGACAGGTACTTGCTGTCCATCGAGGGTGATCGAGGTGATGGTGGAGTCACAGGCGAGCAGGGCGGCGGTCGCTTCGGTGACCGGCCCCATCCACCGCAGTGACGCCTGATCGGGATGATCAGCCGGAACAGTGATCGCCACTTCCGTTCTGGGCGCCGACACGAGCGTTTGTCCGCCCCCTCCGCAATCCAACAATTGGTGCAGGGCGTCAGCGCGGCGTTGAGATGGCGTCCGGGCACCGTCGGAGCCATCGGGCTCAGGACGTGCCTTGGACCAGAAGTCCAAGGCGGAGAACATTATCTCCCCGATCTGCTCATCAAGATTGAACCGCCCGATCAGACGGCCCTCGCTGACGACGTAGTCCAGGACGTTCAACGATGGATCCTCAGCCGGCGGAAGTCCGCCAGAATCCTTGGCCACACCGTTGCCCCGACGCCGAGCCACTTTCTCGATCTCGGCAGGAGACGCCCCGGAAATGGCATGACTCAACAGGGTTCGCTCGAACTCTGACCACTGCTCAACCGACACGGGCACTTCGGACCGGCTTCCGATTTGCCCCACACCTTTGACCACCGCATCCACATGCTCGGTCGACAAGAACCCGTCCCGGAAGTAGCCGGCAGTGCGATCCAGGCCGGCCAACCCTGCACCTATTCGTAGCCACCGCGAAGCCGCAGCTGGTGCGGCCCCGTTGGCCTGCAACAACTTCGACGTCGTGGACCCCGACTGTTTAGCCAGACCCAGGCGGTCGATGGTTACCGCTGCTACCACCAACTGCGACTCTGCAGCATTGCGCAGCATGATCAGATCCCTGACGACGGCGATAAGAGCCGGCGGATCATCTGGTATCACCGCACTGATCACTCCGTCGACCATGTCAACAAGTCGCATATTGAACCCCCTCGGAGACAACACAAACCAGAACAGTTGACCGGGAATGCGCGTGAAATCACCTAGTCGGAACCCCCCGACCGATCAATTGACTCCAGATTAGCTCTTCGAACACATGTTCGCAAGGTCGAAAGAGAATGAATTCTGTTGAGAGAGAAAATCTCTGGTTCCGAACCGCGGCGCAAGAGATCCCTGGCGGAGTGATATCAGGGGCTACCGACACCGCCGGAAAAGCGAAGAAGAGGCACACGCGCCACGCGACGTGATCGGGCTACTTCACGGCGGCCCCCCGGCCAGACCCGCGTGCGTTCGACCAGGTCTTGCGCCAGGGATCCGTCGGATCCCTGGCGCAAAACACTAGATCATCGAGCGCATCATGCCCTGGGGCTCACCGCCGAGCTGAGTGAGCGCCGACGCATGGAAGATCGAACCCGGCACGTGGATGGCATGGGCGAGTCCGGCGTGCGCATCGCGAAAGAACCTCTGCATGGGGAACTTCCGGTGTAGAGCGCCGCCGCCCGACCGCGCGAAGATCTCATCGACCGCCCGCACCGCCCGCCAGGCAGCAGCGGTTTGGGTGCGCCGCCCGATGGCCCGCTCGTCGAACGAGATCTCCTTGCCCGCCTCGGTTTTGTCGTAGAAACGATCCACCGTCTCGAGCAGAGCGGCCCGCGACGCCGCGATCTCGGCGGCCGACTCGCCGATGGCATAGAGGACGTACGGATCCTCTTTGATCTTCTGGCCGGTGATGGCCACCCGATCTCGTTGCGCCGCAATGTGACACGCCAGCGCACCCTCGGCGATACCGATCACCGCCGACGTGATGCCAAGGGGGAACATACAACTGAACGGCATCAGGTAGGTCGATTCGGTGCGACCGGCCGCCCGCGGCGCACTGCCGTCCATCACGTCTGCCGAGTCGAGGGTCCGGTAGGTGGGGATGAAGGCGCCGTCGACCACCACGTCCTTGGAGCCGGTGCCACGCAGGCCCACCACATCCCACGAGTCGTCGATGATGGTGTAGTCGGCGCGGGGCAGGAAGACGTGCAGAATGGTCGGCGGCATCACCGGCTTGCCGTCTGCGTCGCCCACGATCGCCCCTAGGACGATCCAGTCGCAGTGGTCGGTGCCGGACGAGAACGACCAACGACCCTTGAGCACATACCCGCCGTCGACCGGCTTGGCCACACCCATCGGCGCATAAGGCGAGGCCACCCAGGTGTCGGGGTCGTCGCCCCAGATCTCGTCCTGCACCTTGGGGTCGGCGAACGCCAACTCCCACGGGTGCACTCCTACGATTCCGGACACCCAGCCCGCGGCCCCGTCCATGGCCGCGACGCCCATGACCGTCTCGGCGAACTCCCGGGGGTGAACAGCCAGCCCGCCGTGCTCGACCGGTTGCAGGAGCCTGATCACTCCCGACTCCCGCAACCGCTGCGCGGAGGAATCCGGCAGGCGCATCAACTCGTCGCCTTCGACACCCGCAGCGCGGATCTCCTCGGCATGTTCTTCGATCCGGTCGAGCACCTGACCCATGACCACTCCATTCGCAAGAAACTAGAACACGTTCTACTCTAGCGAATGGAGTGACCGGTCGAGGTGAAACGCTCTGCCGAGCGCTAGGCGTTGTCCCCGAAGATCGACTTGACCTCCAGGAACTCCTCCAAGCCGAACTTCCCGAACTCGCGGCCGTTACCCGATTGCTTATATCCACCGAACGGTGAATCCATGGCCAGCGGGGCACCGTTGATGTGCACGGTTCCGGTGCGCATCTTGCGGGCGACCTTGCGCGCGCGATCGGTGTCCGCGGACGAGACCATGCCGCCGAGCCCGTAGCTCGAGTCATTGGCGATGCGGACTGCGTCGTCTTCGTCCTGATACCCGATGAGGACCATCACCGGACCGAAGATCTCTTCACGGGCGATGGTCATGTCGTTGGTGACATTCGCGAACACAGTCGGCTTCACGAAATAACCGACGTCGACGCCGTCGGGGCGGCCCGGACCACCGACGACCACGTCGGCTCCCTCGTCGACACCGGTTTCGATGAGCCGCTGGATCTTGTCGAACTGAGCTTGCGAGACCACCGGTCCGATCTGCGTGTTCTCGTCCTCGGGCGATCCGACAACGATCTTGGCCGCCGTCTCCTTGGCGATCTCAGCTGCCTCGTCCATCCGCCCGGCCGGAACGAGGATGCGTGATCCTGCGTTGCACGACTGGCCCGAGTTGACCACCATCGCCGCGACATCACGCGCCACGGAGTCGGCGAGAGCATCGTCGTCGAGGATGATGTTGGCGGATTTGCCGCCGAGTTCCTGCGCCACACGCTTGACCGTGGGAGCCGCGTTCCTGGCCACCTCGATGCCCGCGCGAGTGGACCCGGTGAACGAGACCATGTCGACCTCCGGATGCGAGGACAACGCCACACCCACGGTCGGGCCGTCGCCGTTGACCAGGTTGAACACGCCCGGGGGCACGCCCGCCTCATCAAGGATCTCGGCGAACACCAGTCCGCTGAGCGGGGCGATCTCAGACGGCTTGAGCACCACGGTGCAGCCGGCGGCCAGAGCCGGGGCCACCTTGGCGCCGATCTGGTTCAGCGGCCAGTTCCAGGGGGTGATCAGTGCGCAGACGCCGACCGGTTCGCGGACCACCGTGGTGGAGTTGACCTTCTCCTCGAACTCGAAGTTCTTCAGTGCTTCCAGGCCGAACATGAGATGCCCCAGGCCGGCCGGAGCCTGCGCCCCCTGTGCGAGACTCACCGGAGCACCCATCTCGATGCTGACCGCTTCGGCGAGGTCGCCGAGGCGCCGCGAGTACACCTCGATGATCTTCTCCAACAACGAGATACGCTCTTCGCGGGTGGTCTCGGAGAACGTCTCGAACGCCTTGCGCGCCGCCGCGACAGCGTGTTCGACATCCTTCTCGTCGCCGAGGGCGATCGTCGCGACGACCTCTTCGGTTGCCGGGTTGATGACATCGAGGGTCGAGGTGGACACCGGGTCCACCCAATGTCCGTCGATGTAGAACTTCTGCGTGTGGGTTGGTGCCATGGGGGTGCTCCTCGGGATCGTCGGCGGGCGTCCCTCCCATCATTCACGCATCGGCCGATTCAGCGGGCGAAACGGCCGTACTAGCGTTCGGTCGGTCTACCTTCCCTTACCCAGACGAAGTGTTTCAGTGCAGCGCTATGCGTTTCAGCGCAGCGTTTCGATGATCGCGCTGAAGTCCTTACCGGCGTTGTCCTGCGCGAAGTCCGCGTACAGGGTGGCCGCGTGCTCTCCGAGCGGGGCGGTCGCGCCGGTGGACTCCACCGCCGCCATCGCCAACCCCAGGTCTTTGTTCATCAGTGCGGTGGCGAACCCCGGCTTGAAGTCGTTGTTGGCCGGCGAGGTCGGCACCGGACCCGGAACCGGGCAGTTGGTGTGCACGGCCCAGCAGTTACCGGTGGCGCCGGTGATCACGTCGTACAACGCCTGCGCCTGCAGCCCGAGCTTCTCGGCGAGCACAAAGGCCTCCCCGATCGCGATCTGCTGCACGGCGAGCACCATGTTGTTGCAGACCTTCGCAGCCTGACCACTGCCGGGATCACCGCAGTGGATGACCTTCCCGGCCATCGGCTCCAGAATGGTCTGCGCGGCGACGAACGCCTCTTCGGTGCCCCCGACCATGAAGGCGAGCGTCCCGGCGTCGGCACCCTTCACACCGCCGGAGACCGGGGCATCGATCTGCGCGAACCCGTGGTCGTCCGCGTGCTGGTGGATCGTGCGGGCGTCGTCGACCGAGATGGTGGAACTGTCGATCAGCAAAGCACCGGTCTTGGCGCCGGGCAGGATCTGCTCGTAGCACTCGATGACGGCCTTGCCGTGCGGGAGCATGGTGATCACCACGTCGGCGTCGGCGACCGCCTCGATGCCCCCGGCGAACACCTCCACTCCGTTTTCCTTGGCAGCCACTGCCGCCTCGGGCGACGGATCGTATCCGTGCACGATGTGCCCGGCCTTGACCAGATTCTTTGCCATGGGTCCGCCCATGTGGCCCAGACCGAGGAACGCGATGGTGCTCATAGGTATTGCCCCTTTGTCGACTTGTCCGCCTCTGCGCGGCCGATCACAACTCGCATGATCTCGTTGGTGCCCTCCAGTATTCGGTTCACCCGGAGGTCTCGGACGATTTTCTCCAGACCGTACTCACGCAGGTATCCGTATCCGCCGTGCAACTGCAACGCCTGATCGGCGACGTCGAAGCAGGTGTCGGTCACATACCGCTTGGCCATCGCGCACAGCTCGACCTTGTCGGGATGACCGGCGTCGAGCGCATCGGCGGCCCGCCACAGGATGAGGCGGGAGGTCTCCAGCGACGTGGCCATGTCGGCAAGCGTGAACCGAATCGTCGGTTCGTCGATCAGCTTGCCGCCGAACGCTTCTCGGTCGGAGACGTAGGTGATGGCCTTGTTGTAGGCCGCCTGGGCACCACCCAGCGAACATGCGGCGATGTTGATACGACCACCGTTGAGTCCGTTCATCGCGATGCCGAAGCCCGTACCCTCCACCCCACCGAGGAGATTGGCCGCCGGTACCCGCGCGTCCTCCATGATGACCTGGGCGGTGGGCTGCGCGTTCCAGCCCATCTTCTGCTCGTTGGCGCCGAACGAGAGTCCAGGCGTATCCGCAGGGACGATGAACGTCGAGATCCCCTTGGGACCCTCCGCACCCGTACGGGCCATCACGATGTACACGTCAGAGACGCCGCCGCCGGAGATGAACTGCTTGACCCCGTTCAGCAGGTAGTCGTCGCCGTCGCGAACTGCCTTGGTACGCAGCGCCGCAGCGTCACTTCCGGCCGCGGGTTCGGTCAGGCAGTAGCTGGCGACGGCCTCCATCGAGGCCATCTTGGCCGCCCATGTGGTGCGCTGATCGTCCGTGCCGTACGAGTCGACCATCCACGTGCACATGTTGTGGATCGACAGAAAGGCCGCCGTGGTGGGATCGGCCTTCGCCAACTCCTCGAAGATCCGTACGCCGTCGATCCGCCGCAGACCGCTTCCGCCCACGTCTTCGCTCGTGTAGATGCCCGCCATGCCGAGTTCGGCGGCCTCGCGAAGCTCCTCGACCGGGAAGTGCTTGCGCTCATCCCAGTCGAGGGCGTGTGGCTCGAGCCTCTTGCGCGCGAACGCCGAGGCGGTATCGACGATGACCTTGTCATCGTCATCCATGTCGAAAGACACTGGCCGGTCTCTCAGTCCATGGTCGGGATGACGAACTCGGCGCCATCCTTGATGCCGGACGGCCACCGAGTCGTGATGGTCTTGACCTTGGTGTAGAACTGGATCGCCGCCGGCCCGTGCTGGTTCAGATCGCCGAATCCGGAACGCTTCCACCCACCGAAGGTGTGGTAGGCCACCGGCACGGGGATGGGCACGTTCACGCCCACCATGCCGCACTGGACGCGAGCAGTGAAGTCGCGGGCCGCGTCGCCGTCCTGGGTGAAGATCGCGACGCCGTTGCCGTACTCGTGCTCAGACGGAAGCGCAAGGGCCTCTTCGTAATCTGCGGCACGGACGATGCAGACCACCGGTCCGAAGATCTCGTCGGTGTAGATCGTCTGGTCTTTCTTGACGTGGTCGAAGAGGGTCGGCCCGATGAAGTAGCCCTCTTCCAGGCTCTGACCGTCGTAGGTCAGGTCGTCGGTGGCGCGCTCGCGACCGTCGATGACGAGTTCGGCACCGGCGTCCACACCCTGCTGGATGTAGTCCTTGACACGCTCGAGAGCAGCCTTGCTGACCAACGGGCCGTAGTCGGCCTTGATGTCGAGGCTGTGGCCGACGCGCAGCGCGTTGACCTTGTCGACCAGCTTCTCGCGCAGGCGGTTGGCGGTCGCCTCGCCCACGGGCACGGCCACCGAGATCGCCATGCAGCGCTCGCCGGCGCTGCCGTATCCGGCACCGATCAGGGCGTCGGCGACCTGGTCGAGGTCGGCGTCCGGGAGGATGATCATGTGGTTCTTGGCGCCACCGAAACACTGTGCACGCTTACCGTTGGCGGCCGCACTGGAGTAGATGTATTGCGCGATGTCGGAGCTGCCGACGAAACCGTAGGCCTGGACGTCGTCGTTGTTGAGCAACGCGTCGACGGCTTCCTTGTCACCGTGGATGACCTGGAACACCCCTGCGGGGAGTCCGGCCTCGAGGAACAGTTCGGCCAGGCGCACGGGCACCGACGGGTCGCGCTCGGACGGCTTGAGGATGAACGCGTTTCCGGTCGCGAGCGCGGGGCCGGCCTTCCACAGCGGGATCATGGCCGGGAAGTTGAACGGGGTGATACCTGCGACCACACCGAGCGGCTGACGCACCGAGTGCACGTCGATGCCGGTTCCGGCGCCTTCGGTGAACTCGCCCTTCAGCAAGTGCGGGATGCCGATCGCGAACTCGATGACCTCGACGCCGCGCTGGATGTCGCCCTTCGCATCGGGAACGGTCTTGCCGTGCTCCTTGGAGAGCAACTCTGCGAGTTCGTCCATGTGCTCGCCGACGAGTGCGACGAACTTCATCATCACGCGTGCACGGCGCTGTGGGTTCCACGCTGCCCAGATCTTCTGCGCCTCGACGGCGCTGGCGACAGCGGCGTCGACCTCGGCTGTACTGGCCAGCGGAACGGTCGCCTGCACCTTGCCGGTGCTGGGATCCATCACATCTGCGGTGCGCCCGCTGGTACCGGCGAGCGGTGCGCCGTCCACGAAATGGTTGATTTGCCTGGTCATGGGGTCCTCACAAGTCATCTACTGCCGTGTTGTCCCCGTCACTATATACTAGGACTTCCTAGTAATGCGAGCCCCGGCAGCAGATGACCTGTTCAGAACTACCCGGTTTTGCGACGGAACTGATGCGGGCCGCCTTCAGGCCCGTGCTGGCCGGACGCCTTGGACGCCGAATCCTTGTGATCACCGGTGGGCAGATCGCGATTCTTTTTGCGCTCCAACGCTTCTCGGAACTTACGTTTGGTCTCTGAATCTTCGGCCATCGACTGCTCCTTTGCTTGAACATCGTCCCTCGGAGCGTATCGAGCCGAGTCGGCGATGTCAGGTGATTATCCCTGGGCAGCCGTGGTCCCCGCGCCGCGCCGACACGCAGGCCACCAGACGGCAACATCCCCAGGCGGCACGGACTGTGAAGTTGACCCGGCGATCGCTAAAATCGCTGATCGGGCACCCGGCACCTACTGCAACATAGGGTACCCTCAGTTGCCGACGAGACCGGATGGAGAGAGAAGAAGATGTCTGTTGTGATCCTGTACGGCAGCGAGACCGGAACCGCCGAAGTGGTGTCCGATTCCATCTCCGACGTGCTGGCCGAGAACCATGATGTGTCGATGTACGACATGTCCGAGTTCGCCGTCGAAGACCTCTCCGCCGAGGACTTCTACGTGGTGGTCTGCTCCACCTATGGCGAAGGTGAACTGCCCACCGGAGCCGAGCCGTTCGCCGAGGCCCTCGACGACGAGAAGCCCGCCCTCGACGGTCTCCGCTTTGCCATGTTCGGCCTCGGCGACAGCGTCTACGACGACACCTACAACCGCGGCGGCGAGATCATGGCCGAAAAGCTCACCGAACTCGGCGCCACCCAGGTGGGCGAGCACGGGCGCCACGATGCGTCGTCGAAGGTGAGCGCCAAGGTGCAGGCGGCCGAATGGGCGCAGCAGATCTCCCCGCTCATCTCTCCCGCGCTGCGCTGACGCACCCGGGGCGCCGGCACTGATCGGCGACTTCGCGGCACCTCCCGACAGCGACGATTACGCTGCGAAACATGTCGACGAAGACGGTGTTGGACGACCTGGTGACGGCCCTGCCCGCGGGGACGGTGATCACCGATCCGGACATCATCGCGGGCTACCGCCAGGACCGGGCGTTCGACCCCGACGCGGGTACCGCGATGGCGGTGGTCCGCGCGACGAGCACCGAGGACGTCGTCGCGACCGTGATGTGGTGCGCCGCCAACTCCGTACCGGTGATTCCCCGCGGAGCCGGCACCGGGCTGTCCGGAGGAGCCACCGCCATCGACGGCGGCATCGTCCTGACCACCGAGAAGATGCGCGACATCACCGTCGATCCGGTCACCCGTACGGCGATCTGCCAGCCCGGACTGCTCAACGCAGAGGTCAAGGCCGCGGTCAAGGAACACGGACTCTGGTATCCGCCGGATCCGTCGTCGTTCGAGATCTGCTCTATCGGCGGGAACGCTGCAACCAACGCGGGCGGCCTGTGTTGTGTGAAGTACGGCGTCACGAGCGACTACGTCCTCGGCCTCGAAGTGGTGCTCGCCGATGGGCGCGCAGTGCGCCTCGGCGGACCGCGACTCAAGGACAGCGCCGGGCTGTCGCTGACCAAACTGTTCGTCGGCAGCGAGGGCACTCTGGGCATCATCACCGAGGTGACCTTGCGGCTGTTGCCGCCACAGCCGCCGGCGTCGACCGTGGTGGGCACCTTCTCGTCGGTGCATGCCGCCTCCGAGGCGGTCCTCGCGATCACGTCGACCATCCGGCCCGCGATGCTCGAGTTCATGGACAAGGTCGCGATCAATGCCGTCGAGGACCAGCTGAAGATGGGCCTCGACCGCACCGCCGGTGCCCTGCTCGTCGCCCAGTCCGATGCGCCAGGCGCTGCCGGAGCCGCCGAGGTCGAGGTCATCGAGCAGGCATTCACCACCTGCGGCGCCAGCGAGGTGTTCGCCACCACCGATCCCGACGAGGGCGAGGCATTCACCGCCGCGCGGCGGTACGCCATCCCCGCCGTCGAGAAGATCGGTCCCCTGCTACTCGAGGATGTCGGGGTTCCGCTGCACAAGTTGCCGGATCTCATCGACGGGATCGAGGCCATCGCCGCCGACCGGCGGGTGCTGATCTCCGTCATCGCGCACGCCGGCGACGGCAACACGCACCCGCTGATCGTGCACGACCCCAACGATCCCGACGAGACCGAACGTGCCAATCTCGCGTTCGGGGAAATCATGGACCTGGCGATCAGCCTCGGCGGCACGATCACCGGCGAACACGGTGTCGGACGCTTGAAGAAGGGCTGGCTGACTGATCAGCTGGGCCCCGACGTCATCGAGCTGACGCAGCGGATCAAGAACGCGGTCGATCCCCTGGGCATCCTCAACCCGGGGACGATGCTGTAGTTCGCGAGCGGGAGTCGGCCCCGATGCCATTCGAGTGAATTTACGATCTTTCGCTGCCGATGAAGTCGCGGTAACTTCTTGTGCGTCCTGCTCGCCGCGCCAAGGAGAACACTGTGCTCACCTCCCGCACCACCCGAATGACCACCACCGCACTTGGGGCGAGTGCCCTGTGTCTGGGGCTTCTCTCCGCCTGCTCCGACGACTCGGGAGAAGCCGTACCGGCCAGTTCGCCGGCAATCACGTCGACCTCTGAGGCGAGCACGGAACCCGCCGCTGGTGGCAGCGAATGTGGGCGGAAGGCGCCGGCCGGGCCGGTCAGCGAGCCCGCCCCGGCCACCGACTACGAGACCGGCGTAGCCGCGTATACCGTCGCACTGTCCGACGGAACCGAGAAATGCGTTGTGGTGCAGACCGATTCGGGTGGCGGCGAGTTCGCCACCGACAAGGAGATCGACATCCGGTTCGGCGACACGGCTGCCGGCCTCCTGCTCACTGTGGACGGCGAGAACACAGGCAACCTGCCGACCACCGTCCCGCATCGGGTCAAGGACGCGTTCATGGGCTTACAGGTCGACGGGGCCTACTTCGCCGACAGCATGCACACCGGCTGCGAGGTCACTATCACCGCTTTCGATGCCGAGGTGATCGCCGGCGAGTTCACCTGCACCGACATCGCCCTGTTCGACGGCGGACCGTTCAGCCTCGGTGGCACCCAGACAGCATCTCCCCCGCCCACGGGCATCTCGCTGGAATCAGCGAACGGTTGGTTTGTGGTGCGCGCCTGAGCCGCCAGGAAATTTGCAGGCTTTGTGTCTGTCTGCAGGCGTTGCAGTGCCGGTATCCGGACGAAAAGCCTGCGCCTGCCTCACATCCCGCGCGCAGTTGGCCCGGCCTACGACTCAGGCAACGACTCCAGCAGGCGTAGCCACACTTCGCTGACCGTCGGGTAAGACGGCACCGCGTGCCACAACGTGTCGACCGGAACCCGGCCCACGATGGCGATCGTCGCCGCATGGACGAGTTCGTCGACTTCGGGACCGACAAAGGTGGCGCCGACGATGACACCGGCGGCCTTGTCGATCACCAGCCTCGCCTTGCCGTGGGCGTCGTCGCGGAGCAGCCCGAATCCGGCCACCGACTCGAAGGCGATCTCGGCGATCGACACGTCGATCCCGTTGTCGGTCGCTTCTCGCTCGGTGAGACCGACGCTCGCGACCTGTGGGTCGGTGAAAATCACCTGCGGCACCGGAACTCCGTCGGGCACAACCGGGTCGGGGCGCCCGTCGGCACGGGCGGCGATCAGCCGACCCACGTTGCGGGCCTGATATTTGCCCCAGTGGGTGAGCGCCGGGCCCTCGGACGCGTCGCCCACGAAGAAGAGCCACGACGCCTCGGCATCGACGTCGTCCAGCCCGATGCCGCTGCGGGCGGGCCTGCGCCCAGTCGCCACCAGCACTTCATCGGCGGTGATCTCCTCCCCACCGGCGACCACGGTCGCCGGGTCACCGTGGATGCGGCCGATGCCGGTGTCCGCGGAGACCGGTCGGCGCACCTCGGTGATGTCGACGTGCTGACGCACATCGATGCCCGCGGCGGTCAGCGCCTCGGCCACCATCTCACCGGCAAAGGGTTCGGTCTTCCCCAGCAGCGATCCGCGCGAGAGCAAGGTGACCTTGCTGCCCAGCGCTGCCATCCATGTGGCGGCCTCGCAAGCGACCACACCGCCGCCGACCACGATCAACGAGCCCGGGATCTCTCTGACCCCGGTGGCATCGCGGGACGTCCACGGCTGTGCGTCGGCGAAGAGGTCGGGGATCACGGCGGTGCTGCCGGTGGCCACGATCACCGCCAGGCGCGCACGGACCGTCTGACATTGGCCCCCGTTGTCGACAGTCACCATGCGCTCGCCAGAGATGACCCCGTGGCCCCGCAGGACGGCGATGTCGAGGCCGGTCGCCCACTTCTCCTGTCCCCCGTCCTCGTACTGGCTCACCCAGGTGTCGCGGCGACGCAGCAGTTCCTCGGGATTGAGTTTCTCGCCGACCTTGATTCCTTCGAGGTTGGATGCCGCGGCATGCACCTCGATCGGACGGAGCAATGCCTTGCTCGGCATACAGGCCCAGTAGGAACATTCCCCGCCGAGCAGTTCGTGTTCGACGATGGCGGCGGTTCGATCAGAACCGGCGGTTGCGTACTGCGCGGCGACCTCCCCTGCCGGGCCGCCTCCGATGACGATGACGTCGTACTCGGTGATCGAACTGTCTGTCTCCGCGGTCGATTCAGTCATCACCCCACCCTGCCATCGCCGACGGGCCGGTTCCAGTCCTCAGGTGCCCCGGATGGCGGAGTGCCGGGCCAGTTCGACCACCGCGACCACCATGACCACAAGCGCCAGCCCCACCACCCCGGCCTCCCACACGCTGACCGAGATCCGCTCGGAGAGAAGCGCCATGCCCAGCGCCATGGCCACCGCCGGCTCCATCACCGTCATCGCCGGGAACGACGTCTGGAGATCGCCCGAGCCGAAGCCTCGCTGCTGGGCGTAGATACCCGCGGCGATGACGATGAGCAGCAGGTAGATCTCGAGATGGAAGCCGACCCGGGGCAGGTCGTCGGTGGCCTGTCCGATGACGGCTTTGATGAGCAGCGCCGAGATCCCGAACAACGCCCCCGCGGTGAGCCCATAGAACAGTGACCGCATGTGGTTGTTGCAACTCTCGGCCGCGATCACCAAACCGGCGAGGCATGCGAGCACGGCCACCACCGTGAGCACGAAGAACATGGGGTCGGGGCGGCTGTCGGAGGATCTCGGTGAGGCCAGACAGAGGAACACGGCCACACAGCAGGTCAGCGCGCCGCCCCACGCCCATTCGGTGCGTGTGGGCCTGCGATGGTCGAACCACGCTTCGAGTGGCAGGGCGAACAACACGGCCAGGACAAGCAGCGGCTGGACCAACAGGATCGAGCCGAGACCCAGCGCTGCTGCCTGCAGGGAGAATCCGCACACCGCCAGACCGGCACCGAGCCACCATCCCGGTGTGATGGCGCCACTGGCCGCCGACGCGCGTTGCCGGAAGACCGTCCCGGTGGCGATGAGGCAGGCGGCAGCGACCGCCAGTACCGCCGACATGATGTTCTCCACAGGCGACTAGTGGTCGGTCGGGCCCATTGCCGACCCTCCGGGAGCAGGGGCGGGCGCTTTGGGGAACGCCACTTCGAACTCGGTCTCACGCTCGGCCGCATGTCTGGCGAGCACAAACACCGCACGCAGCATGATGACCAACGACAGCCCGGCGATGATGCCGTCGAAGATGTTGACGTCGACGCTTTCACCGAGCAGCACCACGCCGAGTGCCATGGCCACGGCGGGCTCCATCACCGTCATAGCCGGGAACGACGTCTGTAGATCGTGGGCCGCGAAGGCGAGCTGCTGGGTGATCACCGAGGCGGTGGCGACGAGCAGGATCAGATAGATCTCCGGGTGGGTCAGGACCTCCACGACGCTTTCCCCGAGCTGGGTCACCACCGCTTTGAGGAGAAACGCCTGCACTCCGGTGAGCAGCCCCGACGCCGATCCGAACAGCAGCGCGCGGTGATGCGGTGACACCAGCCGGGCAGCGACCACCAGACCGATGAGCACCGCGACCACCACGACGATGGTTCCCGCGAGGGTTCCGGCCGACACGTTGTGTCCCCCGGCCTCAGGTCTGGCGATCACCACGAACGCGGCGATGCAGACGGTGAGGATGATGCCCCACTTCCACTCGTGGAAGTTCAGGCGGCGGTGGTCGAGATAGGCCTCCATCGGCAGTGCGAACAGAACCGACAGCACGATCAACGGCTGCACCAGAAGCAACGACCCGAGGCCGAGCGCCACCGCCTGCAACGCGAACCCGGCGGCCGCGATCAGTACTCCGAGCCACCACCGTTTGGTGATCCCACCCGACGCCGTCGAGGAGCGCTGACGCACGAGTGTCCCTGTTGCGACGAGGAGCGCCGACAGAGTCGCCAGCAGCGCCGGGAGGAACAAGTGCACTGTGCCGACAATACTTGCCGGACCTGGGGGCGAGCGTGCTCTCGCGGTGGGAGTGTGAGCGAGTCGATCTCGTTGGACAACAAATCCTTGGTGACGGCGGCGCGAACTCTCGACATTTGGGTACTCGAGCCGTGGCGGGCCACCCGAGCCCACCCGATAATCAAGTTGCCCTGTCCGCAAACACCCAGAAGGTGCGCATATGACGTTGGCCGGATACACCGATTCCGAACTCGAACTCGATCTGCGGTGGTGGTCCGCGACCAACTACCTGACGGTTGCGCAGATCTATCTGCAGGACAACGTCTTGCTGCGCGAGCCGCTCGGCGTCGAGCACATCAAACCTCGCCTGCTCGGGCACTGGGGTACGAGTCCTGGGCTCTCGATGATCTACACCCTCCTCAACCGGCGTATCCGCGAGACCGACTCGAAGTGGCTCTACATCACCGGGCCCGGGCACGGCGGCCCGGCGCTGGTGGCAGCGACCTATCTCGAGGGCACCTACAGCGAGATCTATCCGCACGTGTCCCCGGATGCGGATGGGCTCCGAGCGCTGTGCAGGCAGTTCTCCACGCCGGGTGGCATCCCGAGTCACGTGAGCGTGCAGACACCGGGTTCGATCCACGAGGGCGGCGAACTCGGGTACGCACTCATCCATGCCGCGGGCGCCGCCTTCGACAGCCCCGATCTGGTGGTCGCGTGTGTGGTCGGCGACGGTGAGGCCGAGACCGGTCCCCTGGCCGGCTCCTGGAAGATCCCGGCGTTCCTCAATCCGGCTCGCGATGGTGCGGTGCTGCCGATCCTGCACCTCAACGGCGCCAAGATCGCCGGCCCCACGGTCTTCGGCCGGAGCAGTGACGACGACATCGCGGCGTTCCTGTCGGGTCAGGGCTGGGAGCCCGTCTTCGTCGGCGGCGACGACCCGCACGAGGTGTTCCCGGCCATGGCTCAGGCGATTGCGAACGCGCACGACAAGATCGTCGAGATCCAGACCCGGGCCCGGGAAGGCAACCCGACCGGCGACAAGTGGCCGGCCATCGTGATGCGCACCCCCAAGGGCTGGACGGGACCCCACGAGGTGGACGGCAAACTGATCGAGGGCACCCACTGGAGTCATCAGGTCCCGTTGTCGGGGGTCCGCGAGAACCCCGAGCACCTCGCACTCCTCGAGGAGTGGCTGCGCTCGTACAAGCCGGACGACCTGTTCGACAAGTCGGGTGCACTCATCGACGACCTCGCCGACCTGGCACCCAGGGGTGAACTGCGGATGGGTGCGACGCCGTATGCCAACGGCGGCCGAGCACTGGTTCCCCTCAAGATCCCGCCGCTCGAGTCGTACGCCCTCGACATCGAGGCGCCCGGCGCGCTCGCCTACGAGACCACCAAGGTGCTCGGTGAGCTGATGCGCGACATCTACCGCGACAACTCGGACGAGAACCACGGCGGATCGTTCCGGCTGTTCAGCCCGGATGAGACCTCCTCGAACCGGCTCCAGGCGGTGTTCGAGCAGACCGACCGCTGCTGGCAGTTGCCGACCAACGAGAACGACGACAACCTGTCGCCCGAGGGTCGCGTCATGGAGGTTCTCAGTGAGCACCTGTGCCAGGGCTGGCTCGAGGGCTATCTACTGACCGGCCGCCACGGTCTTTTCGCCACCTACGAGGCGTTCGCGATGGTGAGCGTCTCCATGCTGGTGCAGCACACCAAGTGGTTGCAGCACGCCGCCGAATTGCCATGGCGCGAACCGGTGGCGTCGCTCAACGTGTTGCTCACCAGTACCTGCTGGCGTAACGACCACAACGGTTTCAGCCATCAGGGACCCGGCCTGATCGATGCCGTCATCCCACTGGCTCCCGGCGTGGTGCGCGTCTGGCTGCCACCGGATTCCAACACCCTGCTCTCGGTGGCGGACCACTGCTTCCGCAGCCGCGACCACGTCAACGTCCTCGTGGTCGACAAGCAGAAGCACCCTCAGTACCTGACCCTCGAACAGGCACACAAACATGCCGAGGCCGGGGCATCGATCTGGGAGTGGGCCGGTACCGAGGGCGAGACCAACGACGCCGACCCCGAACAACCCGACATCGTGCTGGCCGCCGCGGGCGACGTGCCGACCGAAGAGATCCTGGCCGCTGCACATCTGCTGCGCGAGTGGGTTCCCTGGTTGCGCGTCCGCGTGGTCAATGTCGTCGACCTGATGGTGCTGTTGCCCCAGGACGAACATCCCCACGGGCTGCCCGAATCGAAGTTCCTCGATCTGTTCACCGCGGAAACCGATGTGGTGTTCGCTTTCCACGGCTATCCGAGGGCCATCCACCAGCAGCTGCACGGCCGCACTCGCGCCGACCGGTTCCACGTTCGCGGCTTCATCGAACAGGGCACCACCACAACTGCTTTCGACATGGTGGTGCAGAACAAGATGAGCCGGTACCACCTGGTTCTGGAAGCCCTGCGCAGAACCCGTCGGGTACCAGAACGCAGCCAGGAGCTCGCCGAGTTCTGCCGATCGCAGCTGCAGCGCCACACCGAGTACGTCACCACCCACTTCGAGGACATGCCGGAGATCCGCGAGTGGAAGTGGTCCTAGATGATCGACGCCGCTGTCGGCGCGTCAACTAGTACTCGCAGGGCAGGTGGGGCACCCTGGGACAGGTGAGTGGTCTATCCCTATCGGCGCAGGCGGCCCTGCGTGATGACCTGGAGCGTCTGATGACGCTGCAGCGTGATCAGATCGACTGGGCCTGCTCGAACATCGACTCCATCAAGGAGCTTGTTGCCTTCGGGCTCGACGAGGTCGTCGAGCTGCGTGAACTGGCCGAGCTGGAGTGGGACCGGGGAAACGAAGAGATCGCCCAGCACCTCGAGCAGGAAGCATCGGCGTGGAACCACACGGTGCGACTGCTGCGTTCCGCTCTGGCCCGGTGCGGGGCGGATGAGTCGACCGGTCGGCATCGCAAGGTCTCCTGACAGGCGAACGCGGTGACGCTACCGTCGACCTCGTGGCACGAACACTGATCTTGATGCGGCACGGCAAGTCGGCCTATCCCAGCGGTACGCCCGACCAGGAACGTCCGCTCGCCGAGCGCGGTCAGCGCGAAGCAGCGCTGGCAGGCCGGTGGATGGCCGACGACGGACTCACGGTCGACGCCGTATTGTGCTCGACCGCAGCCCGTACGCGTCAGACGTTGCAGCACACCGGTATCGACGCACCGGCCACATTTGTCGAAGACATCTACGGCGGAGACGCCGACGACGTGTGCGAGGCGATCAGGCTCCACGCGCCCGCGGACGCCGCCACGATATTGGTGATCGGGCACGAGCCCGGGATGCCGGACACGGCGATGACGCTGGACCCGGCGGCACACATTCCGCGGTTCCCCACGTCCGCGTACGCGGTCGTGGAGACCGCGACCGCGTGGGACCAGCTGGGTCTGACGCCGGACTCGACGGCGCACATGACCCGGCTGGCCATCCCGCGGGAATGAGTCTGCCGGCTCCTATTTGACCAGTGCCCGTTCGAGCACGGGCGCGAGATCGAGACCGGTGGGCAACGTGCCGTATGCGCCGGCCCAGTCGCCTGCGAGTCGGGTGGCCGCGAAGGCTTCCGCCACGGCCGGATGTCCGTGCCGCAGCATCAGCGAGCCCTGTAGGGCGATGCAGATCGACTCGGCGATCCTGCGTGCGGTCGGTTGGCCTGCCTCTCCCAGTTGACTCTTCAAGGTGTCGAGGTAGTTGTCGTACCGGGTGTCCATGCCGGTCGCCGACTCCAGTTCGTCGAACAGCGCATCAACCGACTTGGGTGCTGTGGCCATCGCACGCAGGGTGTCGAGGGCGCTGACGTTCCCGCTGCCCTCCCAGATCCCGTAGAGCGGGGCTTCGCGGTAGAGCCGCGGCATCCCGGAGTCCTCGACATAACCGTTGCCGCCCAGGCACTCCATCGACTCGGCGACGTGCGCGGTGGCCCGCTTGCACAACCAGTATTTGGTTGCGGGCAGCCCGATACGTCGCAACAGGGCCTCGGTGTCGTCGCCGCGTTCGGCTGCGTCGGTGGCCCCCGCCATCCGCATTGACACCATGGTGGCGGCTTCCGCTTCGATCGCGAGATCCGCGAGGACGTTCCGCATCAACGGTTGGTCGATCAGGTAGTCGCCGAACACCTTCCGGTGCTGGCTGTGGTGCATGGCCTGGGTGAGCCCGACACGCATGTTGCCCGCACTGGCCAGCGCGCAGTCGAGCCGGGTGAGGTTGACCATCTCGATGATGGTGCGGACACCGCGTCCCTCCTCGCCCACCAACCATGCCGTCGCACCGTCGTATTCGACTTCCGACGACGCGTTGGCGTGGTTGCCGAGCTTGTTCTTCAGTCGTTGCAAGCGCATCCGGTTGCGGGTGCCGTCGGGCAGCACCCGGGGCAGGAAGAAGCACGAGAGTCCACCGGGAGCTTGGGCGAGCACCAGGAACAGGTCGGACATCGGTGCGGACGTGAACCACTTGTGCCCGGTGAGCGTGTAGGAGCCGTCCGAATTGGGTTGAGCTGTCGTCTGGTTCGCGCGGACATCGGAGCCGCCCTGCTTCTCGGTCATCGACATCCCGGCGATCAGACCGGACTTGCCCGCCGGGACCGACAGGTTCGGGTCGTAGGTTCGGGAGGTCAGCAACGGCTCGTAGGTGGCGGCCAGGGCGGGGTTGTGGCGCAGGGCCGGCACCACGGCGTAGGTCATCGAGATCGGGCAGACGTGACCCGCCTCGACCGTCCAGACCCCGAGTTTGGCGGCCCTCACCACGTGCGCCCCGGCTCGACCGTCGGCCCAGGGTGCTCCGTGCAGACCGTGTGTCACAGCGACATCCATCAACCGGTGGTACGCCGGGTCGTATTCGACCTCGTCGACACGGTGACCGTACCGATCGTGCGTGCGCAATATCGGCTGGTTCCGGTCGGCGAGTTCACCCCACCGTTGAGCTTCCTCACCGGCAGCGATGGCACCCAGTTCGAAGATCTCGTCGGCGCCCCAGCCGCCACCTTCGCGGGCCAGCGACTCAGACAGCGCCGGGTTGGTCGCCGGGTTGTATCCACTCAGGAGCGGAACTTGATTGGTCACCTCATGCGTATCGGCCATGGATCAATGATGCGCCTCGGAGAACCCGATGGCCGCAGGAATCCCCACCTGCGCCGATGCGCGCATCGCCGGCCCAGAGCGCCGCCGGAGCCGGGCCTCGGATGAGCGGCGGCCCCGTGTTCTGGCCATACTGAACAAAACCCCACCACTGTCGGACTTGAGTCCGGCGTGTACCAGGAGTATCCAGTGCAATTTTCAGCACAAGACGTCGCTGTCGCGCCATCGACGGTCTGTATCGCCTCGACCCAGCTCCGCGACCGGTTGTGATGGCCGGGCCAGACCTCGTCGAGCCAGGTCCCGGGGCGTCTCGGAACCGCGCTCTGTTCGTGGTGCATGACCACGACCGGGACCGCGGCGTCGCCGACACGGGCACCCTGCGCGACCACGTCATCGACCGGGGCTACGACGTCGACATCGTGCACCCTTCCGGAGATCTACCGGAGGTGGCAGGGTTCGATTTTGTTGTCGTGATGGGTTCTTCGGAAGCGGCATACAACGACTCGGTCCCATGGCTGGCGGCCGAGATCAGCTATCTGCGGGCTGCGCTCGCCGCAAACGTACCGATTCTCGGGGTGTGCTTCGGTGGCCAGCTGCTCAGCCGGGTTCTCGGCGGCAAGGTCAAGCGGTCGGACCAGCCCGAACACGGTTACGTCACCGTCGACACCGTCGCGCCCGAACTGGTCGCACGCGGACCGTGGATGCAGATGCACTACGACCGATTCACCCTCCCGCCCGGTGCTCGCGAGATCGCCCGCAACGGAGCAGCGTTGCAGGCCTTCACCTTTGGCCGGAATCTGGGCGTTCAGTTCCATCCGGAGATCTCACCCGCGGTGTGGGCCACCTGGCAGGCGAGCTGGGCCGCCAACCGTCAGGGTCAACTGGTCGTCGAACGCGGTATCGACCTGGACAAGATCACGGCCGAGATCACCGCTCGCGCGGCTGAATCGAGAGAGAACTGCGCGACCTTGCTCGACGCCTTCCTGAAACTGGCTCACGCACCGGTGTAGGGCGGCACGGCCAGGCAGGGAACGGTTCGGGGATGCGCGGGATCGAGGACGTTGAGCACAAACGCCGAACTGCGCTGGTTGGACACGATCGACAGATGATCTGAGCGGTCCTGTGAGCACGTGTCCTGCACAACGATGTTGGTGACCTCGATGCCGGGCGGCCCGGCCAGGATGCCGCTGGTGGACGGGGTCACGAGCTGGTCGTAGCGGGTGACGATGTTCGTGTAGTCGATGCCCGCGACGTAGGGGCCATCGGGGGCATCGATGGCCGCCGCGAAGTCACCGTCGCCGGGTGCGGCGGTGCAGTCCGGGCATTCGGTCTCGGGTACCGCAGCGGGCGGCAATCCTAATCGGTCGGCAAACATCTTCACCAACTCCGACCGGCCCTCGCCGTCGCCGTCCGACCCCTGCCAGTACGGCGCGAGGGACACATACTTGTCGATCTTTCCCGCGCCCCCGTAGTACTTCGCCCAATAGGTCGGGATCTGTGTGCCCTGCGAATGACCCACGATGTCGACCTGTGCGGCGCCCGTCTTCGCCAGCACGTTGTCGACGAACACCTTGAGCTCCCAGGCGCTGACGTCCTTGGCGCCCAGCCCGCCGATCCGCGACAACGGCCACTGCTGCGACAACTCGCCATAGGTGAGCGCGAACACGCAGTAACCCTCGTTCTTGAGCACCGGCACCAGCGAGATCCAGTTGGTCTGCTGACTGCCCGCGGTGCCGTGGACCAGTACCACCGGATCGGGGTGCTGAGCAGACGGCTTGCATGCGTAATCGTTGGACCCGGGCAGCGAGCCATTCGGGTTGGCGAGTTCGGCGGGTATGCCGGCCAGGAAGTTGTACTGCACCGGCAGCGGAGCCGCCTGCGCGCTCGGCGCCGGCCCGACGGTTGCCAGACCGACCAGTGCCGCTGTCACCAACGCCTGCCTGAACCACCGCATGTGATGCCCTCCCGCTCGCCGATCCCTGCCCGGAAGTTAGCACCGAAGCGGTGTGGCCACCTACGGGTCGGGCGGAATGTCTTCTGCGGGCATCACCAGATCAAGACGCACCCCCAACAACCGGATCGGGCGGTCGAGCTCGAACTTGTGCAACACCTCGAGCATCGCCACCTCGATCACGGTGGCGTCGGTGGTCGGGGCGGCCAGCTTCTTCGACTTCGTCCGGGTGTAGAACGTCATGGTCCGTACGGTCACGGCCACCCGGAAAGCCACCCGCCCCTCAGAGATGACCTGCGCCAACAGTTCCCGGGTCAGCTTCCGAATCGCCTCGTCGATGTCGGCGCGGGCGGTGAGGTCGGTCGGGAAGGTCTCGACCTTGCTGTGCGACCGCGGAATGTACGGTTCGGCGCTCACCTCGATGTCGCCGCCACCACGCGAGAGCAGGTACAGCCAATTGCCGAGGTGGGGTCCGAACTCGGCCACCAGCCGCCCGACATCCTCTGCCGCAAGCTGGGCAACGGTATCGATCCCCAGCTTCTCCAGTTTTGCTGTCGTCTTGGGGCCGACGCTCCAGAGGTCGCCGACACCGCGCTCCCCCATGATGGGCATCCAGTTCTGGTTGTCCAGGGTGAAGACGTGCTCGGGTGAGCGTTTGGCGAATCCGGTCGCCATCTTGGCGCGTTGCTTGTTGTCGCTGATGCCGACCGCCGACGACAGCCTGCGCTCATCGAGAATCCGCTGTCGAACGGACTGGGCCAGCTCGGTGATGTCGAGACCGGTCTCCGACGCCGGAACGCCCAGGAACGCCTCATCCCACCCGATCACCTCGACGGGATATCCGAAGTCTCGAAGCGTCTGCATCACCTCCGCCGATGCCTCGTCGTACGACGTGTGGTCCAGCGGCAGATAGATCGCCTCGGGCATCTTGCGAAATGCCGACCGCAACGGCATACCGGCGCGTACCCCCTGATCACGGGCCTCGTACGACGCGCACGTGACGACCTTGCGCGGTTCGGTCGGGTCACCGGTCCCGCCGACGATCACCGGTGTGCCGATCAGGTCCGGGTTCCGCCGACGCTCCACCGACACCTGGAACTGGTCCAGGTCGACGTGCAGGATCGCGCGGAAGCGCCGGATCGGTGGTGTGGTCATCGTGCCCGACGATATGCGACGACGCCGTCCGCCGTGGCGGGATGTCGCGGTTCTGACATCTTGCCCGACGCCACCGATGGAGGCTGCGGACGCCTTTAATCCGTCCCGATTTAATCGGGCCACTATTTCCGCATTGTGAAATAGGTTGTTGATGTCCAGGGGGAACCGCACCAACCAACGGGCCAAATCCGATTGGTTCTGCTGTGCAGCAATGTATTTCGTCGCACATACGAGATGGTGCCGGTCTTCGGCCCGAAACGGCGGCCCTTTTCCCGGGCCCGAGTCGATCGCGCCTCGACACCGAACAGATGAAAGGAAAAGCAGTGAGTCACAAACACCCATGGCGGGTCCGCATCGCGGCAGCGCTGGCACTTCTCGTGGGGGTGACGACTGCCGCTTGCGGCTCCGCCGACGAGGCCACCGTCACCGCCGACGGCAAGACCGAGCTGCGGTACCTCAGCTTCCCCGCCACCGTTCAATTCCCGGAATTGGCAGCCGATCTCGGGTACTTCACCAAGGTCAGCATCAAGGCGGTCGGCGAGACCACCAGCGGCCCGCAGTCGATCCAGGCCGCCGCGACTGGCGACACCGATTTCGGGCACGCGTTCAACGGAGCCATCGTCAAGCTGGCGTCAGCGGGTTCACCGATCACCGCCGTCGTCGATTCCTACGGCGCCGATGAGAAGACATTCAACGGGTTCTATGTCCTGGAGGACTCCCCGATCCGCACCGCGCGGGACTTGATCGGCAAGAAGATCGGGATCAACACGTTGGGGGCGCACTCGGAGTTCGTCATTCGCGAATGGCTTGCCCGTGAAGGACTTTCGAAGGACGAAATCGCGTCAGTCCAGCTGCTGGTGGTGCCGCCGATCAACAACGAGTCCTCGCTGCGCCAAGGTCAGATCGATGTCGGCGCGTTCAACAGCATCTTCCAACAGCGCGCACTGGAGAACGGCGGGATCCGGGAGCTGTTCACCGACAGGATCTTCGGAGACTTCAGCTATGGCAGCTACGTGTTCCGCGACGACTTCAAGAAGAAGAACCCCGAGGCCGTGAAGGACTTCGTCCAGGGCACCGCCCGGGCGATCCGCTGGACGCAGGTGACTCCACAGGCAGAGGTTGTCGCACGTTTCAAGGACATCATCACCAAGCGTGGTCGCGGCGAGGATCCCGCTCTGGCCGAGTACTGGAAGAGCTCGTCCATCCCCACGCCGGGCGGGGTTATCAAGCCCGAGGAGTTCCAGCTGTGGATCGATTGGCTCGTGCGCAACAACGAGCTCGACAAGGGCAAGCTCACACCGCAGGACATCTTCACCAACGACGACAACCCTTACGCCGACGGCACCTACCAGCCGGACTCGGGGCCTGACGGCGCACCGGTGGTGGCAGCGAAATGACCACTCCCAAACTGGAACTGCGCGGGGTGCGCAAGTCGTTCACCGCGCCGGGCAAGCCCGAGTTCGTGGCCATCGACGACATCAGCATCTCTGCGGCCGAAGGCGAGTTCCTTGTCCTCGTCGGCCCCAGCGGCAGCGGGAAGTCCACCCTGCTCGACCTGGTCGGCGGCCTCACCAAGCCCACTGCGGGTGAGATCCTGCTGGACGGAAAGCCCATCACCGGGCCGGGACTGGATCGGGGCGTGGTGTTCCAGCAGTACGCGCTGCTGCCATGGCGCACGGCCCGCGCGAATGTGGAGTTCGGCCTCGAGGCCAAGGGCATTTCGCGTCGCCGGCGCAAGGCCATCGCCGATGAGTACCTCGGACTCGTCGGTCTCGGCAACTTCGGCGACCACTACCCCCACGAGTTGTCGGGTGGCATGAAACAGCGTGTGGCGATTGCGCGCAGCCTCTCGTACGACCCCGAAGTGCTGCTGATGGACGAACCGTTTGCCGCACTCGACGCCCAGACCCGCGAGGGGTTGCAGGGCGAGCTCCTGCGGATCTGGAAGGCCACGGGCAAGACCATCCTGTTCATCACCCACGGCATCGACGAGGCCATCTATCTCGGCAACCGGGTTGCCATCCTCACCGAACGCCCCGGTCGAATCAAGGAGATCCTGCCGATCGACATCGACCGGGATGCTGTCGACGACATCCGTTCATCTGAGCAGTTCCGCGACTACCGGCACCGGATCTGGCTGTCGTTGCGTCCCGAGGTGGCCGGTGCCGCCGCCGAAACGATCGGAGTGGGTAGCCATGTCTAGTGTCACGTTGGAAAAGGTCTCGAGCCCGGCGCCGGCGAAGGACATCGCATCCCCGGCTCCGACTCCTGTCGCCTCACCCACCCGCCGGGTCGGAGGGAGACTGCGCAAGTCCGGCTCCTGGGTCTTCCGGAGTTCGATCGCCCTGGTACTCTTGGTCGCATTCTGGGAGGTCGCGCCGCGGATCGGTCTGGTCGACCGAACATTCCTCCCTGAGTTCTCGGTGGTCGCGAAGGCTCTGGTGGACCTGGCCGAGAGTGGTCAACTATGGGAGCACATCTCCGCGAGTCTGGGCCGAGCTCTGCGCGGCTTCGCCATCGCGGTGGTGTTCGCCGTGCCGTTGGGCATCCTGATCGGCTGGTACCGGCCTCTTGCGCAGTACCTCAGCCCGGTTCTCGAATTGTTCCGCAACACAGCTGCACTGGCCTTGCTCCCCGTCTTCGTGCTCATCCTCGGCATCGGCGAGACCTCCAAGGTCGCGCTGGTGACCTATGCCTGCATCTTCCCCATCCTGCTCAACACGATCTCGGGTGTGCGGACAGTTGACCCCTTGTTGATCAAATCTGCTCGCTCACTGGGCCTTCCCGCGTACCGGCTGTTCCAGAAGGTGATCCTGCCCGCGGCACTGCCGACGATCTTCACCGGCATCCGACTCTCGGCCGCGTCGTCGATCCTGGTTCTCATCGCGGCCGAAATGGTCGGTGCGCGTTCGGGACTCGGCTACCTGATCATGGCGAGCCAGCTCAACTTCCAGATCCCGCAGATGTATGCCGGCATCCTCACCATCGCGCTCGTCGGTCTCGTCTTCAACTACGTACTCGTTCTGCTCGAACGCCGATTCTCTCGCTGGCGAACACCTGCCGCCAACTGAATCACCCGACATCACACTAGGACTGATCACATGACACGCACCCTGCACCTGAACGCCTTCTTGATGGGCGTCGGCCATCACGAGGCCGCCTGGCGTCATCCACGCACCTCCGAACACGAAGTGCTCGACGTCGCCCACTTCGTGCGGCTGGGCCAGATCGCCGAACGCGGGAAACTCGACTCGGTGTTCTTCGCCGACGGCCTGGCCGTGGGACCCAACATCCGCCGCAACACCCAGGCCATCTTCGAGCCGATCACACTGCTGTCCGCCATCGCGGGCGGGACCAGCAAGGTCGGCCTGATCGCCACTGCCTCAACGGGTTACAACCACCCGTACACGTTGGCGCGTGCCTTCGCCTCGCTCGAACACATCAGCGGGGGCCGTGCAGGATGGAACATCGTCACGTCCGGTCAGGAACAAGAGGCTCTCAACTTCGGTTATGACTCCATCCCCGACCACGCCGGCCGGTACCGCCGCGCCCAGGAGTTCGTCGACGTCGTGAACCGGCTGTGGGACAGCTGGGAGGACGACGCCGTGGTGCTCGACGTCGACAACGCGATCTTCGCCGACCCCGAGCGGGTTCACCCCATCAACCATGTCGGAGAGGCGTTCAGGGTCCGTGGCCCGCTCAACTCGCCACGATCACCGCAAGGTCGGCCGGTGCTGGTGCAAGCCGGATCATCTGAGGACGGCAAAGACCTCGCAGCCCGCTACGCGGAGGTGGTCTTCACCGCCCAGCGCACCATAGCGGAGGGCCAGGACTTCTATCGCGACCTCAAACGCCGTCTCCCGCGCTACGGTCGCGGCACCGAAGAGCTCCAGATCCTGCCGGGCATCGTGCCGTTCATCGGCAGCACCGAGAAGGAAGCGCGTGACCTCGAACGTGAGTTCACCGATCTGATCTCACCCGACTATGCGCTGGGCCAGCTGTCGAACTTCTTCAACGTCGACCTCACCGGCCTCCCACTCGATTCCCGGCTGCCTCCCCTACCTCCGGAATCGGAGATCCAGGGCCACAAGAGTCGATCGACGCTGGTACGTCAACTCGCTGCCTCCGAAGACCTCACGATCCGTGAGTTGATCGGCCGCCTCGGCGGCGGCCGCGGCCATCGCACCATCACCGGGACACCGGAGCAGATCGCCGACGACCTCATCGCCTGGGTGGACGCGGGTGCGGCCGACGGCTTCAACGTCATGCCTCCCTACCTGCCCGGCGGCCTCGAGGACTTCGTCGACCACGTCGTCCCGATCCTGCAGGCCCGCGGCCGCTTCCGCGACGACTACACCGCATCCACCCTCCGCGGCCACTACGGCATCGAACTGCCGTCCGGATCCGTCGAGAAGGAGCCGGCGGCAGCCAGCGCATGACATCGATCGACGATCCGGCGACAACGGCCGGACGCGTCGAACGACCCCTGAGATCGCTCGCCGGCACCGTCTACCTGCCGGCGACGGCCTACGGGATCGGGCAGGGGGCGGCCGCGCCGGTGATGGTGCTGTCCGCCCTCGAGCTCGGCACATCCGCAGCTCTGGCCGGCCTCACCGTGGCGATCGTCGGACTCGGCCAGGTCGTCGGTGACACGTGTTCCGGGCAGATCGTCGCCAAGATCGGTGAGCGGCGCTCGATCATCGTGGCCAGTCTGCTTGCGGCGTCGGGTGCGCTGGCGTGCCTTCTCGCACCTGCGGTATGGACGTTGTGCCTGGGCATCTTTGCGGTCGGGCTGGCCAATGCGGTGTGGGGCCTCGCGCGGCAGAACTACCTGTCACTGGCCGTTCCGTTCGCCTGGCGGGCGCGGGCGATGTCGCTGTTCGGCGGAGCGATGCGGCTCGGCTTCTTTGTCGGACCGCTCCTCGGTGCCGGCGCCATCGTCGTGTTCGGTACCCGCGGCGGATTCCTGGTGCAGCTGACAGCGATTGTGGTCGCCGGGTCGATGATGGCCCGGCTCCCCGACCCGCCGGGCGCCGGGCCGATGTCGAAGTCGCACAACATCTCCCAGGTCTTCGCAGAACACGGTCGGCTGTTGGCGACCCTCGGCGCGGGGTCGCTGTTGCTCGGCGTGGCACGCAGTGCTCGCGATGCGATCTTGCCGTTGTGGGCCAGCCACATCGGGTTGTCGCCGGCTGTGGCCAGCCTCCTCTTCGGTGTGGGAGCCGCTGCCGACGTACTGTTCGCCTACCCCGCAGGCCATCTGATGGACCGTTTCGGGCGCACGTTGGTGGCGGTGCCGTCGATTGTTGTGCTGTCGGTGTCGTATCTTCTGTTGCCCTTCACCACAACGCTTTTCACGTTCACTGCGGTCGCGGTGGTGATGGGTGTCGGGAACGGCCTCGGCAACGGGGTCATCATGACCATCGGTGCAGACGTCGCCCCGAGCACCGGCCGGGCCGAGTTCCTCGCCGCATGGCGTCTGACCCACGACAGCGGCTTCCTCGTCGGCCCGTTGTCGATCGCGTTGTCCGCGGCCGTGTTCCCGTTGTCGGCGGCAGTTTTCGCCGTGGCCGCGCTGTCGGCCGGGGGCGCAGTGCTGTTGGGCAAGTATGTTCCCGAGTACACGAGCATGAGTTCACCGACCACGAGGAGTACATAGATGGATCTGGGTCTGACCGGAAAACGGGCACTGGTGACGGGCGGCAGCAAGGGCATCGGCCTGGCGATCGCTCATGCCCTGGCCGCAGAGGGTGCCGACGTCGTGATCGCCGCCCGCGGGGTCGAGGCGCTGGAGACCGCCGCCGCCGACATCGCCCAGCAGTCCGGCCGGCGAGCCATCGCGATATCCGTCGACACCGGTGACGACTCGTCGGTGCAGAACCTCGTGGCCCGTACGGTCGCGGAGCTGGGCGGCATCGACATCCTGGTCAACTCGGCGGCCACACCGTGGAGCGCCGGCAAGCCGACCGACTTCGCGGCAACCACCGATGACGTCGTCCGGCGAGAGGTCGAGATCAAGGTGCTCGGGTACCTGCGCACCGCTCGAGCGGTGGCGCCGTATCTGATCGAGCAGGGCTGGGGCCGGATCATCAACATCAGCGGTCTCGGTGCGAGACAGGCGAACTCCATCGCCCAGACCATCCGCAACGTGAGCGTCGCGGCGTTGACCAAGAACCTCGCCGACGAGCTGGGTCCGCACGGCATCAATGTCACGGTTGTCCACCCGGGCCGTACCCGGACACAGCGACTCACCTATCAACTCGCGGAGCGGTCGGCGGAGTCCGGCGTGGCCGTCGCGGACCTGGAGAACGAACTGGCCACCAACTCGATCCGGCGGATCGTCGACGCATCCGAGGTGGCCGACGTGGTCGCATTCTTGGCCTCACCGCGCAGTGTCGCGATCACCGGGGACGCCATCGCAGCAGGTGGCGGCGTTCCCGGACCGGTGTACTACTGAGACGTCAGAGCTCTGGGCCACACTATCGAGGTGATCATCACGTTCGACGCCGAGATCTGGACTGCTCCGGAGATGGGAGCGTGGCACTTCGTCTCGCTGCCCGCGGACTCCGCCGACGAGATTCGGGCAACCGTGGAGCCGGGTCCCGGATTCGGATCGATCCGGGTGTCCGTCTCGATCGATGAGACCGAGTGGCAAACATCGATCTTTCCGGACTCCAAACGCGGCACCTACGTTCTGCCGGTGAAGAAGCCAGTCCGCCGAGCAGTCGGAGCCGCCGAAGGTGACGTGGTCACGGTAACGGTGGAGATCATTCGCTGAAAGTTCACAATTAGGACCGGATGTGTCCGCGATTGCTGAGAACCTTGTTTCACCAGCAACCGACAGCCACAACCGGAGGAGCACATCATGGACTGGACACTCGAACTCGTCATCCTGCCCGTCACCGACGTCGACCGCACCCGCGACTTCTACGAGAAGATCGGATTCAACGTCGACCACGATCACGTCGTGTCGGACGACGTCCGGTTCGTACAGATGACGCCTCCCGGTTCAGCGTGCTCCATCGCCTTCGGCAAAGGCCTCACCGAAGCCGCACCAGGTTCTGTCAAAGGCCTGCAGGTCTGTGTCTCCGACATCAACGAGGCCCAGACCCACCTCCGGTCCGTCGGCATCGAACCCGGTGAGGTCGACGTCCAGGCCTGGGGCCACTTCCTTTCGTTCGACGATCCCGATGGCAACCACTGGGCCGTCCAGTACCTCCCGTACCGCTACGCCTGACCGGCTCCCCGCCGCTGGCTCCGCTCGCCCCCCCCACCCCAAAATTCGCGCCGCTTGCCTGCGCGTGCGCCGCTTGCAACAGGCGCGCATGCCGGTAGGCGGCGCGAATTCACAGTCAGGCGGACGGCATCAGCCCGTGTGCGGTCAGCGCGTCCACCAGGATGCGACGCAGACGCTCCGGGTTCTGAAGATCGCTCCAGTTCCAGCGCACCACAACGACTCCGATGCAATGCAGCCTCTGCTCACGCCATTTCTCGCGCTCGTAGGCCCGCTCGGTTGTTTCGTCCGGACGAAGGTAGCGGATGTACTTGGCGTAGCCGTCGAACTCTCCCGCGACCAGCCCGCCCCAGTCGAAGTCGGTGCGCGCCACAAAGGTTCCGTCACCGGCCAGGAATCTGTGCTGCAGACGAGGCAGCGGGATGTCGCCGAAACTCAGTATCAGAGCGCGCGACAGTGACTCCCCGATGCTCTCGGACTTCCCGTCTGCCACTGCGAGCGCCGCGCGAGCGACAGAGATGCCGGTACGGCCGACGCTTCGTCGCAACACCGACTCGAGTTCACCACGGGGCACGCCGGCGTTCAGCGCTCCGTCGAACACACAGACGGCTTGGAAGAATGTCCCGGACCGCGCGACGTCTACTGCCGTCCTGGCCTGCGAGGTGACGAGGAACTCGCCGATCATCGTCACCTCGTCGGTCTCCCATGTCGAGCCGTGCACAACGCATGCCCGGCCTCTGCGGCGGCCTCCCCCGATTCGGTTCGCGGTGAAATGCACACGGGAAGAGTCACCATCGAGAACCGGCAATCCGTGCAGGACCGCCGCCGACCAGTGACTGATGGCTTTGTTCGGTTCACCGTTGTCTGCGGCCGCAAGCACTGTGCGCCGATAGATCTCCGTGTCGCGGACATGGCGATCGAGTTGGTCGAGGTCAGACGTGAACGTATAGAGGGGGGGGGGGGGAGTGGGGGGGGGCGGGGCGGGGCGGGGCGGGGCGGGGCGGGGCGGGGCGGGGTGACAACACAAAGCGGGCGCCCTCCGAAGAGGACGCCCGCTTTGAGTTGCGCTGGTTACCGGTAGTCGCTGCTGAAGCCGTAATCGTCTAGCGGGACAGCCGCACCCGACGGGGCACCGAAGGTGCCGTCCGGGCTGTAGTAGGTGTCGTCGTACGACGGCACCGCGTACGCGGCCGCACGTGCTTCTTCGGTCGGCTGCACCTGGATGTTCCGGTACCGGTTGATACCGGTTCCGGCCGGGATGAGCTTACCGATGATCACGTTCTCCTTGAGACCGATGAGCTTGTCGCTACGGCTGTTGATGGCCGCATCGGTGAGCACACGAGTGGTCTCCTGGAACGACGCCGCCGACAACCACGACTCGGTCGCGAGCGATGCCTTGGTGATACCCATCAGCACCGGACGTCCGGCAGCGGGCTCGCCGCCTTCGGCCACGACACGACGGTTGGCCGCCTCGAACTCGGCGCGCTCGGTGAGCGAACCGGGCAGGAACTCGGTGGCACCGGAATCGATGATCGTCACACGACGCAGCATCTGACGAACGATCGTCTCGATGTGCTTGTCGTGGATCGACACACCCTGGCTCCGGTAGACCTCCTGGACCTCGTTGACGAGGTGCACCTGCACCTGACGCGGACCCATCACACGCAGCACCTCGTGCGGATCGGCAGCACCTTCCATGAGCTGCTGTCCCACCTCCACGTGGTCGCCGTCGGCGAGCAGACGCTCGCTGCCGTCGTCGTGCTTGAAGACGCGCAGACGCTGACGCTTCGAGATCTTGTCGTAGACAACCTCTTCGGAACCGTCGTCAGGCGTGATCGTCATCTTGTAGAAGCGATCATCATCCTCGAGCCGGATACGTCCGGAGACCTCGGCGATCGGGGCCTTGCCCTTGGGGACACGGGCCTCGAACAGCTCCTGCACACGCGGCAGACCACCGGTGATGTCGTCGCCGACGCCACCCTGGTGGAAGGTACGCATGGTCAGCTGGGTACCGGGCTCACCGATCGACTGGGCCGCGACGATACCGACGGCCTCGCCGATGTCGACGAGCTTGCCGGTGGCCATCGACCGTCCGTAGCAGGTGGCGCAGACGCCGGTGCCGGTGCTGCAGGTGAGGACCGAACGGACCTTCACCTGCGAGATGCCGGCCTCGAGCAGGGCTTCGATCGCGGGATCACCGAGATCGTGGCCGCGCTCGATGATCACGTTGCCGTTCTCATCGACAGCGTCGGTGGCCAACGTACGAGCGAACGTCGACGTCTCGACATGGGCGTCACGGATGAGCGAACCGTCGGACTGCTTCTCGGCGATGATCGTGTTGATGCCACGCTCGGTGCCACAGTCGGTTTCGCGCACGATGACGTCCTGCGACACGTCCACCAGACGACGGGTCAGGTAACCCGAGTCGGCGGTACGAAGCGCGGTGTCGGCCAGACCCTTACGAGCACCGTGGGTGTTGATGAAGTACTCGGCCACGGTCAGGCCCTCGCGGAACGAGGACTTGATCGGACGCGGGATGAACTCACCCTTCGGGTTGGTCACAAGACCCTTCATGCCCGCGAGCGAGCGAATCTGGGTCATGTTGCCCGCGGCACCGGACTTCACGATCATCGGGATCGGGTTGTCGTCGGGGTAGTGCGCCTCCATGGCGGCACCGACCTCTTCGGTCGCCTGCTTCCAGATCTCCACCAGAGCGTCACGACGCTCTGCGCCGGTGAGTGCACCACGCTGGAACTTGCGCTCCAGGCCGTCGGCCCGCTCCTCGTACTTGTCGAGGATCTGCTTCTTGTCCGGCGAGACCAGCACGTCGGACATGGCGATGGTGACACCCGAGCGGGTCGCCCAGTAGAAACCGGCGTCCTTGAGCTTGTCGACGGTCTGCGCGACAACGATCATCGGGTAGCGCTCGGCCATGTCGTTGATGATCGTGGCCTGACGCTTCTTCGGCATCTGCTCGTTGACGAACGGATAGTCGTTCGGCAGCAGCTCGTTGAACAGCACCCGGCCCAGCGTGGTGTGGATCTCCCACGGGGTGCCGAACTTCCAGCCCTCGGGGAAACGCTCACGCTCGATGGTGGCCGGCGGACGCTGATGCGTGAGCCGGACCTTGATCGGTGCCTGCACACTGAGCAGCCCACGATCGACAGCCATCTGAGCCTCGGCCGGTGTGGAGTACACGCCACGCTCGATGTCGCCATCGGTCGATGCGGTGTACGCGCCGACCGCTTCCTCCTTGAGCGTGGTCAGGTGGAACAGACCGGTCACCATGTCCAGACGCGGCATGGCCAGCGGACGACCCGACGCGGGCGACAGGATGTTGTTCGAGGACAGCATCAGGATGCGGGCCTCGGCCTGCGCCTCGGCGCTCAGCGGCAGGTGCACTGCCATCTGGTCACCGTCGAAGTCGGCGTTGAACGCCTCACACACCAGCGGGTGCAGCTGGATGGCCTTGCCCTCCACGAGCTGCGGCTCGAACGCCTGGATGCCCAGACGGTGCAGGGTGGGTGCACGGTTGAGCAGCACCGGGTGTTCGGCGATGACCTCTTCGAGCACGTCCCACACGGCGGGGCGCTGACGCTCCACCATCCGCTTGGCGGACTTGATGTTCTGTGCCTGATTCAGGTCGACGAGACGCTTCATCACGAACGGCTTGAACAGCTCGAGTGCCATCAGCTTGGGCAGACCACACTGATGCAGCTTGAGCTGCGGGCCGACGACGATGACCGAACGGCCCGAGTAGTCGACGCGCTTGCCGAGCAGGTTCTGACGGAAACGACCCTGCTTGCCCTTGAGCAGATCGCTCAACGACTTCAGCGGGCGGTTACCCGGTCCGGTGACCGGACGGCCACGACGACCGTTGTCGAACAGTGCGTCGACGGACTCCTGCAGCATCCGCTTCTCGTTGTTGACGATGATCTCGGGGGCACCGAGGTCGATCAGTCGCTTGAGGCGGTTGTTGCGGTTGATCACGCGGCGGTACAGGTCGTTCAGGTCGGACGTCGCGAAACGGCCACCGTCGAGCTGGACCATCGGACGGAGCTCCGGCGGGATCACCGGCACGGCGTCGAGAACCATGCCCAGCGGGGAGTTGCCCGACTGGTGGAACGCCGCGACCACCTTGAGCCGCTTGAGTGCACGGAGCTTCTTCTGCCCCTTGCCATTACGGATCGTGTCGCGCAGGATCTCGGCCTCGGCCGCGATGTCGAAGTCCTCGAGCAGACGCTTGATGGCCTCGGCACCCATGGCTCCGGTGAAGTACTCGCCGTAGCGATCCTGGAGCTCGCGGTAGAGCTTCTCGTCGATGATCATCTGCTTGGGAGCGAGCTTGACGAACTTGTCCCAGATCTCTTCGAGATCGTCGAGAGCGCGCTGCGCGGTGTCGCGGATACGGCGCATCTCGCGCTCGCCGGCATCCTTCACCTTGCGGCGGGCATCGGCCTTGGCGCCTTCGCGCTCCAGCTCTGCCAGGTCCTCTTCGAGCTTCTTGGCGCGCTCTTCGAGATCGGCGTCGCGCTGATCGGCAACGCCTTTCTTCTCGACCTCCATCTCGGCCTCGAGAGTGGACTTCTCGTTGTGACGCAGTTCGTCGTCCACCGCGGTGATGACGTAGGCGGCGAAGTAGATGATCTTCTCGAGATCCTTCGGCGCCAGGTCGAGCAGGTAACCCAACCGGCTGGGCACACCCTTGAAGTACCAGATGTGGGTGACCGGCGCGGCCAGCTCGATGTGACCCATCCGCTCACGACGCACCTTGGCGCGAGTGACCTCGACGCCGCAGCGCTCACAGATGATGCCCTTGAAGCGGACACGCTTGTACTTACCGCAGTAGCACTCCCAGTCCCGGGTGGGACCGAAGATCTTCTCGCAGAACAGGCCGTCCTTCTCTGGCTTGAGCGTGCGGTAGTTGATGGTCTCCGGCTTCTTCACCTCACCGAAGGACCAGTTGTGGATGTCGTCGGCGGTGGCCAGACCGATCTTGAGTTCATCGAAAAAGTTGACGTCGAGCACTATTTACCTTTCAGTTGCTCAGTCAGTAAATCTGGACGATCAGTTGGCGAGCCGCCTGACCGCTTGCGGGTCAGGTCAGTTCGCCAAGTCGTCGACAGTGGCGGACTCGTTGCGCGAGAGGTTGATCCCCAGGTTGGCCGCAGCCCGCTCGAGGTCCTCGTCGTCACCGTCACGCATCTCGATGGCAGCACCGTCGGAGCTGAGCACCTCGACGTTCAGGCACAGCGACTGAAGTTCCTTCAGCAGCACCTTGAACGATTCGGGGATACCCGGTTCCGGGATGTTCTCGCCCTTGACGATCGCCTCGTACACCTTCACGCGGCCGACGACGTCGTCCGACTTGATGGTGAGAAGCTCCTGCAGCGTGTATGCCGCACCGTAGGCCTGCATGGCCCAGCACTCCATCTCGCCGAAACGCTGACCACCGAACTGCGCCTTACCACCCAGCGGCTGCTGCGTGATCATCGAGTACGGACCGGTCGAACGCGCGTGGATCTTGTCGTCGACCAAGTGGTGCAGCTTGATGATGTACATGTAACCGACCGAGACCGGGTACGGGAACGGCTCACCACTACGACCGTCGAACAAGGTCGCCTTGCCGTCCGCGTTCACCATGACCTCGCCATCGCGGTTCGGCAGCGTCGAGGCCAGCAGACCTGACAGCTCCTCTTCGCGAGCGCCATCGAACACCGGGGTCGCGGTGTTGGTGTCGGGCTCCACCGAGAGCATGTCCTCGGGCAGCTTCGACGCCCACTCCGGCACACCCTGGGCAACGTCGATGTTCCAGCCGGTCTTGGCGATCCACCCGAGGTGGGTCTCCAGGATCTGGCCGATGTTCATACGACGCGGCACACCGTGGGTGTTCAGGATGATGTCGACCGGGGTGCCGTCGGGCAGGAACGGCATGTCCTCTTGCGGGAGGATCTTGCCGATGACGCCCTTGTTGCCGTGGCGGCCGGCGAGCTTGTCGCCGTCCTGGATCTTGCGCTTCTGGGCCACGTACACCCGGACCAGCTCGTTGACACCGGGAGGCAGATCGTCGTCGTCATCACGCGAGAAGACGCGGATGCCGATGACCTTGCCGGTCTCACCGTGCGGAACCTTCAGCGAGGTGTCGCGCACCTCGCGCGCCTTCTCACCGAAGATGGCGCGCAGCAGACGCTCTTCCGGGGTGAGCTCGGTCTCGCCCTTGGGCGTGACCTTGCCGACCAGGATGTCGCCGTCGCGGACCTCGGCACCGATGCGGATGATGCCGCGCTCGTCGAGATCGGCGAGCACCTCATCGGAGACGTTCGGGATGTCCCGGGTGATCTCCTCGGCACCGAGCTTGGTGTCGCGGGCGTCGATTTCGTGCTCTTCGATGTGAATCGAGGTGAGCACGTCCTCTTCGACCAGACGCTGGCTCAGGATGATCGCGTCCTCGTAGTTGTGGCCTTCCCACGGCATGATCGCCACGAGCAGGTTCTTCCCGAGGGCCATCTCACCCTGATCGGTGCAAGGACCGTCGGCCAGGACCTGGCCGACCTCGACACGCTGTCCCTCGTCCACGATCGGACGCTGGTTGGCGCAGGTGCCCTGGTTGGAGCGGGCGAACTTGCGCATCCGGAAGGTGTCGCGAGTGCCGTCGTCGGCCATCACGGTGATGTAGTCGGCCGAAACCTCTTCCACCACACCGGCCTTCGACGAGATGATCACGTCACCGGCGTCGATGGCGGCACGCAGTTCCATGCCGGTACCGACCAGCGGCGACTCGCTGCGAACCAGCGGCACCGCCTGACGCTGCATGTTCGCGCCCATCAGGGCACGGTTGGCGTCGTCGTGCTCGAGGAACGGGATCATGGCCGTGGCGACCGACACCATCTGGCGCGGGCTGACGTCCATGTACTCGACCTGGCTGGTCGGGACGAACTCGACCTCCGAGCCCTTCTTGCGGACCAGCACGCGGTCGTCGGAGAGCCGGTTGTCGGTGTCGATGCCCGAGTTCGCCTGGGCGATCAGGTAGCGATCCTCTTCGTCAGCGGTGAGGTAGTGCACCTCGTCGGTGACGTATCCGTCGACGACCTTGCGGTACGGCGTCTCGATGAATCCGAACGGGTTGACCCGCGCGTACACCGACAGCGAACCGATCAGGCCGATGTTCGGGCCCTCAGGGGTCTCGATCGGGCACATACGGCCGTAGTGCGACGGGTGGACGTCACGGACCTCGAGGCCTGCACGCTCACGGGACAGACCACCGGGGCCCAGCGCCGACAGGCGGCGCTTGTGGGTCAGGCCCGACAGCGGGTTGTTCTGGTCCATGAACTGCGACAGCTGCGAGGTTCCGAAGAACTCCTTGATCGCCGCGACGACCGGACGGATGTTGATCAGGGTCTGCGGCGTGATCGCCTCGACGTCCTGAGTTGTCATCCGCTCACGGACCACGCGCTCCATGCGGGACAGGCCCACGCGGATCTGGTTCTGGATGAGCTCGCCGACGGTACGCAGGCGACGGTTGCCGAAGTGGTCGATGTCGTCGACCTCGACGGGCACCTCGACGCCACCGGGCACGGTCATCGTGCTGGTGACGTTGGGGTCGGCCTCGTGCAGACGCACCAGGTACTCGACGGTGGCGACGATGTCCTCTTCGGTCAGCACGGGTGCGCCGGCCATCGGGTTCTCGACCAGACCGAGCTTCTTGTTGACCTTGTAACGACCGACCTTGGCGAGGTCGTAGCGCTTCTCCTTGAAGAACAGGTTCTCCAGCAGGGTCTGCGCGGACTCCTTGGTGGGGGGCTCGCCCGGACGCAGCTTGCGGTACACCTCGAGCAGGGCCTCGTCGGTGCCCGCGGTGTTGTCCTTCTCCAGCGTCGACATCATGATCTCGGAGAAACCGAAGCGCTCTTCGATCTGCTCCTTGGTCCAGCCGAGTGCCTTGAGCAGAACGGTGACCGACTGGCGACGCTTGCGGTCGATGCGGACGCCGACGGTGTCGCGCTTGTCGATGTCGAACTCGAGCCATGCGCCGCGGCCCGGGATGACCTTGACACTGTGCAGGGTCTTCTCGGTGGCCTTGTCGATGGTCGCGTCGAAGTACACACCGGGGCTACGCACCAGCTGGCTCACCACGACACGCTCGGTGCCGTTGATGATGAAGCTGCCCTTGTCGGTCATGATCGGGAAGTCGCCCATGAAGACGGTCTGCGACTTGATCTCGCCGGTGTTGTTGTTGATGAACTCCGCGGTGACGAACAGCGGGGCCGCGTACGTCATGTCCTTGTCTTTGCACTCCTCGACCGAGGCCTTGACCTCATCGAAGCGTGGGTCGGAGAAAGACAGCGACATGGAGCCGGAGAAGTCCTCGATCGGGGACAGTTCGGCGAGGATGTCCTCCAGGCCGCCGGTAGGGTTTCCGTCGCCGCGGGAAGCAGCGCGCTCACGCCATTCCGCTGAACCGACCAGCCACTCGAACGACTCGAGCTGCACATCAAGCAGTCCGGGTACTTCGAGGGGCTCGCTGATCTTTGCGAAAGAGGCGCGCCGAGGCGCACCTGGAATGGTTGAGGTGGACTGGCGGGAGACTGCCAAGATATGTCCTTCCAACACGAATTACTCGTAGTGCCTTAGTGGTGTTCGCTGCGCCTGCGACCTGGTCAACGGCGAATCACCTGAGACGACACACGGTCGTGGCGAGAAGGTGAAATCGAGAGATGGACAGGAGGCAGCCAGCGCAACGTCCTACTGTACCAGAAAATGGGCGCACGTAAACAACCCCTTTTGGTTACTGCGGACAGACTGCTACCAACGGGGCCCTGCGTCAAGAGGAACGCGCGGAAAGACGCTTAAAAGTCAGATATGCGGTTGATGCGCCACTGTCCGTCAACCTTTTGCATACCGAGTTCGGTACGCGCCTGGCCTGGACCGCTCAGGACTGCCACACCCTGCTGGGTGGTACTGATCAGCACCGTTGCGATCACGGTGGCACTCGAGCCGTCCATGTTGCTGACCGCAACCAGGTCCACCTTGCACTCGGCTCCCTGGCCGCTCTGGGCCGCCAGGTCCCTGCTGGTGCTCTGGTACTCGTTGAACTCGGTGAGGGCTTCGCCGGTCAGACCGGTCTTCGCCTTGTCGGCCCAGTCATCGAACTTGGTGGGGTCGATCGAGAGCACGGCGCAGATGCGGTCGCCGGCCTGCGCCTTGAGGGCACTGGTCTCCGACGAGTTGATGAACGCCATGTTCGACTGCGTCGAAGCACCCGGTTTGAATGCCGCGACCACGGCGAACACCGCGAACACGACGGCCAGGAGCGCGACGATCGCAACCTTGCGCCAGGTCAGGAAGCCCGATGCGGCTTTCGCCGTCTTCGGTTCGGCGGCCTTGGCCGGCTTGTCGTCGGACGAACGCTCGGTTGCGGGCTTCTTGAGCGATGCGCCCTTGACCTTCGGCTTGCTCTTCGCGGCCGGCTTGCCGAGTGTCACCGTTTTGTCGGTGGCCGCGGTCTCGCCTGTCGAGGCGTTCTCGGCAGTTGCCGTGGCTTCGCCGGTCGACGCCTCGTCGCTGGTTTCCGCGGTGACGTCGGGTGGGGACTCCCCCGCCTCGATGGTGCCGGACTCAGCGGACTCGACCGCTTCAGGTGCCGACGACTCCGGTGCTGCTGTCTCGGGCGTCACGTTGTCCGTGGTCGCCGATTCGTCGGCGTTCTCGGCAGGGTTGAGCTTGCGGGCCGACGGGCTGCTGCCTGCGACGCGGATCTTGCCGCGGGGCCCGGCCGGGCGGATCGGCTTACGTGGTGTGCCTGCCATCAGTTGCCCCCTGTGGTGGGAGCGGGTTCAACCGGCGCCGGGGTGGCAGCCGGATCCCCTGCCGGTGCCTGGGTGCTGCCTGCCGGGTCCTGGAGTCCGATCGCATCGATCGACTGGATGTCCGACGCCTTCCAGCCCCCGTCGATATCGACGACGTCGACGGAGAACCCCATGTTCGATGTGGTCGGCGGCGTGCCCTGGACCGTACTTGTGACATCGACGTACACGAGCACCTTTGCGGTCTTGTCTTCCTTGTTGAATTCGACGACGCCGCTGCGCTTGACCACCGACGACAACGTCGCGGTCTTGTCGCCGTTGGCGTCCACCTGCTTGGTGAGGTTCTCGAAGTCCTCCGCGGTGATCTGCGTCTTGGCGTTACCGGTGAGCGATGCGTCCACCTGCTCGCGGAATGCCGTCAGATTCTTCGGGTCGATGTTGGTGACGTTGAGGATCACCTGTTCGGCACCGTCTTGCGCACTGTCGCGAGTCTGCTGGGCGTTGTGCTCGGCGTAGGCGTCCTTCCACCCGATCGCGAAGAACGCTGCGCACACCACTGCGGCCACGAGGCCGGCCACTGCCAGGGCAGCACCGATCCGCAACCACAGCGTCTGCGATCCGTGCTGCCGCTTACCGCCGGGCTTTGAAGTCTCAGTCATCGCCCGCCAAAGGTACACGTCGCCCAGGAGTCGAGCTCCGGCTCCGGCGTCATCCCGGCCAACCGGTCGGACCACATCCTCGACATCACTTGTCCCGCACTCCCAGAAGCGCCGCGATCTGTTCCGCGATCGGGTTCAGATTCAACGTGTCAGGCATCTTCTTGGGGTTGTCATCCCACGGCTGCGGGATGTTCGGATTGGCGAACACCGACCGGGCAGCACCACGAACGTCGGTCGGATTACCTTGCGCGACCGTACATCTCGCCTCGGTGTTGAACGGGAAGTCGTCGTAGTTGATGTCGAAGTCCGGGTTGCGGGCTTCTTCGGCGGCGATGATGTCCTGAGTGCTCTCGTATCCGAGCGTGCACGCAGGTGGGTTGTTGACCTCCAGGACGATGCCGAAGTGGATCGTGCCGTCGCCGGGCGCCGGGCTGTAGCTGCCGCTCGAGAGCGCCGACAGAAGCGCCAGCGACGGGCCCGCCGCGAAGAAGGTCGGCGAGACGGTACGGACGTCCTCGGCGAGGTTGCGGACAACGGTGGTGATGTCGCCGCCACTGTCCTGCAGCAGCCTGGAAATCTGTGTGGCGCTGGTGGTTCCGGTGGTCAGCAACCGCCGGATGGCCGGATCGGATGCCTGCAGGGTCTGCGTCACCAATTCCAGATTGCGTGACCAGCTGAGGATCTCATCGGACTGCTCGGCCTGGGTGCTCAACACGGTGTCGCTGTTCTGGATGAGCGAGATCGTCTGAGGCAGGTTGTCGAGGCCGGCCTGGGACAGGTTGGTCAGCGAATCCACGAGCGACCGCAGATTCTCCGCATTGCCGTTGAAGGCCTTGCCCAACTCGGTGACAACCGTGCGCAGATCGTCCACCGGGATCGACCCGGTGAAGTCGACGGCCGACTTCAGCACGTCCTGCAACGGCGGCGGAGTCTTGGTGTCGGTGATGACCGAGCCGTTCTTGAGGTACGGACCGTCATTGTTCTTCGGTCGCAGGTCCACGTACTGCTCGCCGATCGCCGATCGGTTGGCGACGACGGCCACAGCCGAATCCGGGATGTCCGCGCCATCGGAGTCGAGGACCAACTCGACCTGGACGCCCTCGGGCTGCAAAGTCAGCGCGCCGACCCGGCCGACGGGAACACCCTGGTACGTCACCTCGGCATTGGTGAAGATACCGCCGGAATCCGGGAATTCGGCCTTCACGGAGTACGACCCCACGCCGACCAACCGGTCGAGCTTGGCGTAGGTGGCACCCACGTAGACGATGGCAACCACACCGATCACCACGAAGATGATCAGCTGCCATCGGACGATCTTGGTCATCATGATCCAGCTCCGAGATTAGCGTTGGCCAGCATGTTCATCGGGCCCTGCAGGAAGCTCTGCTGCCCGCGTTCTTCCGGCATCAGCGCATACTGCCCACCCGACGGCGGCGTGTTCGGCCCCGGCCGGGCGTTCGGCAGCGGGAGCAACGTGATGGTCGGCCAGCCGAGCCGCGGGCCGTTGCCGTTGTAGTACGGGTTCGCAGGATCGATGATCGGCTGCGGTCCGGTCCGTGGCGGGCTGTACACCGGCTCACCCTGTCCCACCCCGAGAGCCTCGAGCTGGTTGAGCAGCCGCAGGTCCAGGTTGGCGAACAAGTTGGTCGAGTCACCCTTCACACCCGGGAGCAGTGCGTCCGGGAACGGGTAGGTGAACAGCAGCGGTGACGCGGTGATCAGGTCCGGAGCCGCACCGGCCAGTGCCTGCAGCGTCGGCCGCAGCGCCTTGAGGTCGGTGATGATCTCCTCGCGAGCGGTGCCGAGCACCTGCACCCCGACAACACCCAGGCGGTCGACCTGTTCGAGCATCGCCACCAGCTGAGGCCGCTGCTCTTCGAGTACCGCTATGCCCTTGGGCAGTTCATCGAGGACCCGGTTGATCTGATCGGTCTGTGCCCGAGCCCGATTCGACAGTTTGTCCAGGCCGTCGAGCGCGGTCACGATGTTGTTCTTCTGCTCTTCGAGTCCGCTGATCAGGGTGGCGGTCTCGTTGAGGAGGCTCTTCACCTGGGTTTCGCGGCCGTCGAGTGCGGTGTTCAATTCGTCGACGATCGGCTTGATCTGCGAGATACCACCACCGTTGAGGAGCAAGGACAGCGCACCGAGAACCTGCTCGATGTCCGTCGCCGTGCGCGTCCGGCAATCCGGTGCACCCACCGCGGGGCAACCGATGGTCTCGGCTGGGTTCTGCCGGGGCAGGCCCGCATTCTCCTGCGGATCTTCGAGCGCCACGTACTTCTCGCCCAGCAGGTTCGTCTGCTGGATCTCCGCGGTGGACGCGTCGGACAGATCGACGTTGTTCTGCACCTCGATCTTCACCTCCGCCGTCCACTGGTCGGGAGAGACCTGGATCGAATCCACGCGGCCGACCTCGATGCCGTTGAACTTGACCGTCGACTGCGGGACCAGGTCGAGCACATCGAGGAACTGCAACTTGTACGTACGCGGCGACTCGCCGAGGTTGGCGCCACCGGGCAGCGGAACCGACTGCAGCCCTTGCGTGCCACAGCCACTCACCGCGATCAGCGCGGCACCGGCCAGTGCCGCAGCACCCACCTGCACCAGTCGCTGACGACCGACAACGTTCTTACGAAGGGGTGACCTCATCAGTTCCCACCCTCCAGTGCCGGATCCGGGTTGCCCGGAACCGTGCCCGGCACGGGTCCGCGATTCTGCAGGTTGTCGTTGCTCAGGATGCCGAACGGCAGGTTGAGCGTCGGCGTCTTGATACCTGCGGTGATCTGGTCCGCAACATTTGTACATTGATCGATCAGCGGTTTGAGTGTCTTGCTGAACTGTTCGAACGCCGGGTCACCTGGCTTGAGCCTGCCCAGATCGAGCAGCCCACACTGAGCGCCGAGCAGGTCTTGCAGCTCGGGGATGGTCAGGTGCAGATCGAGAGTTCCCGACTCCGCGTTGTAGGCGTTGACCAGGTTGGACAGCGCCAGCGGCAGAGCCGTCAGGATCTCTTTCTGGTAGCTCTTGGTGTCCACGAGCATCTGTGTGGTCGGGATCAACTCCGAGACCCGGTCGCCCAGTGCCTCGCGGTTGTCCTCGACGAATCCGGCCACGTCACCGAGCGCGACCGACAGCTTGTCGAGTGCGGTTCCGAGCTGTTCGCGCTCGCCGGCGAGGAAGTTGTTGAAGTCGGCCATCTGGGTGTTGAACTGTCGCACCTGTTGGTCGTTGGCCGCGAGCATCCCGATGAAGCTGTCGAGGTTCTTGACCGTGTCGACGATGTTGCCCCGCGACTCGTTGAGGGTGTTGGCCGCCTTGGATAGCTGCGTGATCGTCGACTGCAGGGCCTCACCGTTGCCCGCGAGGTTCTGCGCACCGGTGGTGACCAGTTCGGACACCGCGCCGTTCTTGTTCGCGCCGTCGGGACCGAGCGCGGTCGAGAGCTTCTGCACCGATGAGTACAGCTCGTCGACCTCGACGGGCACCATCGTCTTGGAGACCGGCAGGTTGATGTCCTTCGGCGCCTTCGGGCCACCGGTGTAGACGGGCGTCAACTGCACGTAGCGGTCGGCCACCACGGAAGGGGTGATCTGCACGGCGCCAACGTCTTTCGGAAGATCGACGTTGCCGTCGACGCGCATCTTGACGCGCACCTGATCGCCTTCGGGCTTGACGTTCTCCACCGTGCCCACCGCGACGCCGAGCACACGCACGTCACTGCCGTCGTAGATACCGACGCTGCTCTTGAAGTACGCGGTGACCTGAGTGCTGTTGACACGCTTGAACACCCACCACAACGACCCCGCCACCAACAGCGCCAGGATCAGCGCGATGACGATGAAGACGATGTGCTTCGGGGTGAACCAGCGGCCGGGACCGCGAGTGTCCTGAGTGTTGCTCGCCGAGGTCATCATTGTCCGGCCACCGTTCCGCCGCCATTGTTGAGCTGCTTCTGCTGCACCGGGAGCCTTGTCGTGTTCTGCTGCGGCAGAGCCGGCGGCAGGATGTTGGTGACCACCGAGTCGAACCAGCGACCACTACCGAGCACGTTGGCGTAGAGCCGATAGAACGGCGCCATGTACGTGAGTGATTGACGCAGGTTCTCGTTCTGGTCGTTGAGGATCTCGATCACCTGACGCAGCGTCTCCAGCGTCGGGCCGATCTGCTCCTGGTTGTCCTTGACGATTCCGCTGAGGGCATCGGAGAGCGTGATCGTGCTCGAGAGCAGCCGTGAGATCGACTGCTGACGATTGTTCAGTTCCTCGAGCAACTGTCCCGCACCGTTGATCAACCGCTCGAACTCCTGGTTGCGGTCGGCGAGGATCTTGGAGGTGTCCTTGGTCGCCTCCAACAGTTCCTGGACCTTCTGGTCGCGGCTCGCGATGGTCTCCGACAGCCGGGTGAGCCCGTCGAGCGAGGCACGCAGGTCGGCCGGTGTGCCCGAGAAGGCATCCGACAACGTGCGCATGCTGGTCGCCAGCTGGTTGGTGTCGACTTCCTCGATCTGATCGGCGGCGTCGGAGAACGCCTCGATCACGTCATACGGCGAGGTGGTGCGGCTCAGCGGGATGACGTCCTTGGGATCGGCGAGTTCACTGCCCTGCGGATCAAGTGCAATGTACTTCTGGCCCAGGACGGTCTTGATCTGGATCGACGCCGTGGTCTGGTTGCCGATCCAGGCCTTGCTGACCTGCATGTCGACCCGGACCTTCTCGCCGTCGAGTTCGACGGCGCGCACGTTGCCGACCTTGACCCCGGCCACCCGCACCTCGGCGTCCGGTTTGAGACCGGCTGCTTCGGAGAAGTCGGCGGAGTAGATGACACCGGCACCGATCATCGGCAGCGAGTTGAGGAAGAACGCGGAGGTCGACAGCATCAGCAGCACGAGGATGCCGATGAAACCCACGGTGACCGGACTACGTCCGGAACTGGAACGGTCGCTCACTTGCTCACCTCCCCTTCTCGCCTTGCATGGTGGGTCATCTCGTTCACGGTGGATCCTCGTTTGCCCAGCAGCGGGTAGCTGCGCTGGTGTACAGGACGTGGTTGATGTCGGGTAGCGGGATCAGCGGCTGCGTCAGCAAGCTGCTGGTGCCGTTCCCCGCGGTGACATCCAGTCCACAGAGGTAGAACTGGAACCACGAACCGAATGTGGCTGCCCGCCCGATCTTCTGGAGCTTCACCGGCAGGGTGGTCAGTGTTTGCTTGATCTCGTCCTGGCGCTGCACCACGGTCTGTCCGAGATCGTTGAGCGCAGCGATCGAGCCCTGGATGGACGGGCGCGTCGGCTGCAGGATCGATGCCGTCACCGCCGTCAGGTTCGACAGCGACGTGATCGCAGATCCGACCGAACCACGCTGTGCCGCAAGGCCGGTGACGAACTTCTCGGTGTTCGTCAGCAACGCGGTGAACTGGTCGTCGTGGTCGTTCAGGTTCTTGAGCACCACGGTCAGGTTGTCGATCAGCGTGCCGATCACCTGGTCGCGGTCGGCGATCGTGTTGGTGAGGCTGGCGGTGTCGCGGACCAGCTCTGAGATCGTGCCGCTCTCACCCTGGAACACCTGGATGATCTCTGCCGACAGCTTGTTGACATCGTCGGCGGTGAGCTGCTGGAACAACGGCCGGAAACCGTTGAACAGCTCGGTGAGGTTGATGGCCTCGGTGGTGTTCGGCAGACCGATGGTGCTGCCGCCGCCGATGGTGTCGTCGGGGTCGCCCGGCCCCTTCTCGAGGGACAGGTACCGCTGGCCGGTGAGGTTGCGGAGCTTGATCGCGACCCGCACGCCGGCAGGCAGCCGGCCACGGTCGACGGAGAAGCTGACCTGGGCCTCGTCGCGGTTGACGATCTCCACTCCGCTGACCTGCCCCACCCGGACGCCGGCGATGCGGACGTCGTCGCCCTTGGCGACCTGGGTGGCGTCGGTGAAGATCGCCTTGAAATCGGTGCCGCCACCGCCACCACCGTTGGCCACCGCAAAAGCGAGGACCGAGGTGGCGAGAACCGTGATGACGGAGAAGACGATCAGCTTGACGAGGGGTCCGACAAGACTCTTCATCGAATGCTCACCTGCTGTCCCTGCATCGTCGGTGCCGCGACCATAGTGATCCATCCCGGTATCTCGGCCGGGTCCTTGCCGGATGACGCCGCAACGATGGCGCGCACCTGGAGCTTGTTCCGCGGATCGCTGTAGTTGGTCGGCGGATCCTGCTGCTGCTCGGCCTCACCGATCGTCCCCGAGGGGATACCGGAGAACTGCGGCTCGGGCAGGACGGGCAGGTCTCGAGGACCGGCGTTCCGCGACGGAACCTGGTACGAACCGTCATTGACCGATCCGTAGGGGTACTGCGGGAACGGCCGGCCGTTGCGGGCCTGCGGGTAGCAGATCGGTCCGCGCTGGTCGAACAGTCGTGGTTCGTCCTGGTTCGGCAGGTAGCGACCACGCGGGTTGACGAACTGGAGGTTCACGCGCACACCGGGATTCTCGGTGTCCTTACCCGTGATGATGTTCGCCTCGGGGACCAATCCCGCGAAGTTCTTGAACGTGCAGCCGAAGGTCGGCGAATACCTCGCCAGCGCCGTCAGCAGCGGCTCAGACTGAATTGCCAAGTCCACGAGGTCTTTCCGGTTTGTGGTCAGGAAGTTCGTGCCGTCCACCGCAACCTGGGTCACCGAGGCGATCAGTGTGCGGAGGTCGCCCTGGCGCTCATAGAGCGTGTTGGTGGTCGTGCGCAGATTGTCCAGCGAGTCCACCAGATCGGGCAGTGCCTCGGAATAGGTCTCCGAGAAGCTGGCCAGGCCACGCAACGTGCCCTGGAGTTCAGGCATGTTCGCGTTGATGTCCTTGAAGATCGTGTTGAGCTGCTCGAAGCTCGTACCCAGGCGTTCGCCGTTGCCCGACAACGCCTTCGACAACGCCGACAGCGTGATGTTCAGGTCGGCCGGCGGGATCGCGTCGAGGACCGGCAGCAACTGGTCGAACAGCTGTTGCAGTTCCACCGCGTTACCCGACACGTCCTCGTCGATGGTGTCGCCGTTGGTCAGGTGATCGCTCGGCGATCCCTCTTGACCGTCGGGCACCTGCAGCGCGACATAGCGTTCACCGAAGAGGGTCTTCGGCAAGATCCTGGCCGTGGTGTCGGTGGGCAGCATCTTGACCTTGTCCGGCTGCAGCCCGAGGGTCACCACAACCGAGCCGTCCTTGATGTCCGGTTCGACACTGCGTACCTGCCCGACGATCAGGCCACGAGCCTTGACGTCGGCGTTGGCCGGCAACGCATTTCCGGCCGAACTGGTCGCCAACTTGATGTCGACGAACTTCGTGAACGACTTGTTGTACTGCATGATCGTCAACGTCAGGAACAAGATGACAACGATGAAGAACACCAGGCCCAGAGCCCGGCGGCGAAGAGCTTTCATCGGTTTATCCCCCTACTCGCACGGAGGTGGTGGTCCCCCAGATTGCGAGGCCCAGGAAGAAGTCGAGCACCGCGATGATCACCAGAGCCGCACGCACCGCGTGACCCACCGCCACGCCGACGCCAGCCGGACCACCGGTGGCGTAGTAGCCGTAGTAGCAGTGCACCAGGATGATCACGAACGCGAAGATCATGACCTTGCCGAACGACCAGAGGACGTCCGCAGGTGGCAAGAACAGATTGAAGTAGTGGTCGTACGAGCCCGACGACTGCCCCGTGAACTGCGTGGCTATCAGCCGAGAGGCGAAGTAGGCCGACAGCAGGCCCAGCACGTACAGCGGGATGACGGCGATGAAGCCGGCCAGCACGCGTGTGGTGACAAGGAACGGAATGGACGGCACGGCCATGGTCTCGAGTGCGTCGATCTCCTCGGAGATGCGCATGGCGCCGAGCTGAGCGGTGAAACCGCAACCGACAGTTGCGGACAAAGCCAGTCCGGCGACGAGCGGGGCGACTTCACGGGTGTTGGCGTAGGCCGCCAGGAACCCGGTGAGGGCCTGGGACCCGAGCTGATCGAGCGCGTTGGCGCCCTGCAGACCGACGACGACACCGGTGAACCCCGACATCAGCACCATCACACCGATGGTGCCGCCGATGACCGCGAGTCCACCGGACCCGAACGCCACCTCGGCGAGAAGCCGGAGCAGTTCTTTGGGGTAACGGCGAATGGTGCGCGGCGACCAGCCGATCGCGCGGCCATAGAACGACATCTGGTCGCCCGCGCCGTCGAGGACGCGCAAAGGAACACGCGCGACTTTGGCCGCCCGATATCCCAGGTCTCCCCGACCTTTGGCGATGGTCACTTCCGAAGTCCTCCTATGAACCCTTGGCGGGAACGATCTGCAAGTAGACCGCGGTGATGATCAAGTTCGCGAAGAACAACAACAAAAATGTGATGACAACACTCTGATTGACCGCATCACCAACGCCTTTGGGGCCACCCTTGGGGTGCAGGCCCTTGTAGGCAGCGACCACGCCGGCGATCACACCGAAGACGGCAGCCTTCACCTCGGCGACGTAGATGTCGGGCAACTGCGCCAGCGCACTGAACGACGCCAGATACGCACCGGGCGTTCCGTCTTGGATGATCACGTTGAAGAAGTAGCCACCGCCGATACCGACCACCGAGACCAGCCCGCACAGCAGCACGGCCACCAGGACCATGGCGAGCACTCGCGGGACCACAAGTCGCTGAACCGGATTGATGCCGAGTACTTCCATCGCGTCGATCTCTTCGCGAATGGTGCGGGCACCGAGGTCGGCAGCCACCGCTGATCCCGCCGCACCCGCGACCAACAGCGAGGTGACGAGCGGCGCACCCTGCTGGATCACCACCAGGACGCTGGCCGCACCGGTGAAGGATTCGGCACCGAGCTGGCGGATCAGCGACCCGGTTTGCAGCGAGACGATCGCACCGAACGGGATGGCGACGAGCGCCGTCGGCAGAATCGTGACGCTGGCGATGAACCAGGCCTGCTGAATGAACTCGCGCCACTGAAAAGGGCGCACAAAAGTCTGGCGTGCGACGTCGATGAACAACTGGACGATGTTGCCGGTCTGAGAAAGTGCCCCAGAGCCGGCTTTCGCCACCCTGTCGACGCCACGTGTAGTGGCACTGGTCATCTAGAGAGCCTTGTCACCGGCGCGGTATGCGGGGAACTGCTCTGTCTGAGCGTCCGAACCCTGGTAACTGGAGTCGTCGTAGGAAGAGGATGTGGAGGCGGTGCCGGAACCGGCGCCCACCTTCTGTGTCTTACGCGCAGCTTCGCGCCCGTTCTCCTGAGCTCGCTCCTCTTCGAGGAAGCTCTCCTCGATCGCGCGCTGCGCGGGCTCGGGCAGCGTGTGCAGGATCTCGCGGACACGGGCCTGCCGGCGTCCGACCGCCTTGCGCTCGGGCAGTCCGGGTGTGGCCTGCAGCTGCGGGACGATACCGCGAACGTCTTCGGCGGTACCACCGTCGGAGTGGCCGGCATCGACCATCTCCTGCTCGCGGCGCTGCTGAGCGTCGTCCTTCTCCTCGGACATACCGATGGGTCCGATACGGCGACCGTTGAGGAACTGATCCACCACCGGCTCGTCCGAGGTCAGCAGCACCTCACGCGGACCGAACATGACCAGTTCCTTGCGGAACAGCATGCCGATGTTGTCCGGGACGGTACGGGCGACCTGGATGTTGTGGGTCACGATGAGGATCGTGGCATCGATCTGCGCGTTGATGTCGATCAACAGCTGCGACAGATACGCGGTACGGACCGGGTCCAGACCGGAGTCCGGCTCGTCGCACAGGATGATCTGCGGGTCCAGGACCAGGGCACGGGCCAGGCCGGCACGCTTGCGCATACCACCGGAGATCTCGCCGGGAAGCTTGTTCTCCGCGCCAGTCAGACCCACGAGCTCGATCTTGTCCATGACGATCTGGCGAATCTCGTCTTCCTTCTTCTTGGTGTGCTCACGCAAGGGGAAGGCGATGTTGTCGAACAGGCTCATCGAACCGAAGAGGGCGCCGTCCTGGAACAGGACACCGAACAGCTTGCGGATCTCGTACAGCTCACGGCTGGAGCATTTGGTGATGTCGGTGCCGTCGATGATGACCGAGCCCTGCTCCGGATGGAGCAGACCGATCAACGACTTCAGGAACACCGACTTGCCCGTACCCGACGGGCCGAGCAGCACGCTGACCTCACCCTGGGGCAGGGTCAGCGACACATCACGCCAAATATTCTGCGAGCCGAACGACTTCGTCAGATTCTCGACACTGACCTCAACGCCCACTGATTTAGTCCCTCCAAAACGAAGTCCGCCCCCGCGCGGAGCCTGTGGTTCGGCTCACTCTAACGCACACAGCGTGACGAATATACGAGCTGTCGATCTTTCTCAGTTTCGTCGCACCCTCGCCGACCCACCTGCCCGACGGCTTCTTCCCGATCGCCGCAGGTAGATCAAACGAACAGTTACTCGCGAGTAACTTGGATCACCGTAAAAAGTTTTTCCGCGCGACGCAAATCCAGGTCGGAGCGGGTTCTACTCGTCAGTAGCCAGGGCCGCCGACACCCGATCTGCGGCAACCACACCCCCACCCGAGACGCAACGATGGCCCGTAGCTGTCGCTACGGGCCATCGTTGTGGAGCGATCGACCCCTACACGGGTATCAACAATCGCTTTTGACGTGCTTGTCTTACTTGACCGAGACCTTGGCGCCGGCTTCTTCGAGCTTGGTCTTGGCAGCCTCGGCAGCGTCCTTGTCGATCTTCTCGAGGATGGCCTTGGGAGCCGACTCGACGAGATCCTTGGCTTCCTTCAGACCCAGTCCGGAGACGACCTCGCGGACGACCTTGATGACCTGGATCTTCTTGTCGCCGGCCGATTCGAGGACGACGTCGAACTCGTCCTGCTCGACAGCGGCTTCGGCGGCAGCGGGTGCACCGGCGGCGGCAACGGCGACCGGAGCAGCAGCGGTGACCTCGAAGACCTCTTCGAACTTCTTCACGAAGTCGCTGAGTTCCAGCAGGGTGAGTTCTTTGAACTGATCGATGAGCTCGTCAGCGGAGAGCTTTGCCATGGTGGCAATCCTTTCTGTCTTTCCTGCGGGCGCGCGATGATGCGACCACAGGAGGGTTTTGGGGGTTTATTCGGCCGCTTCTGCGGGTGCGCCCGCGGCTTGCTTTTCCTGCAGTGCGGCCGCAAGACGTGCGACCTGCGAAGCGGGCTGACTGAACAGACCCGCGGCCTTTGCCAAGTTGCCCTTCATGGCACCGGCGAGCTTTGCAAGGAGAATCTCGCGTGTTTCAAGGTCGGCGATCTGATTGACCTCGTCCACGGACAGCGCACGGCCGTCCATGTACCCGCCCTTGATGATGAGAGCCTTGTTGTCCTTGGCGAAATTCTTGATCGCCTTGGCAGCCACCACGGGTTCGCCCTCGATGAAGGCAATTGCGGTGGGACCAGTGAACAGCTCGTCCAGACCGGCCACGCCCGCATCAGCAGCAGCGCGCTTGACCAGGGTGTTCTTGGCGACGGAGTAAACAGCGCCTTCGCCCAGTGAGCGACGCAGCTCGGAGATCTGCTTGACGGTCAGGCCACGGTATTCCGTGACGACTGCCGCAGTGGCTCCCTTGAACTGCTCGGTGATCTCCGCAACCGCGGTGACCTTTTCACTATTTGCCATACTTCGCCTCCTCTCATGACGTGTCGGTTGGCACCTCGTCCGACTCGTACGATCGGCCGCGGGCCCCACCAACGACAAACGCCCCGGCACAGGGCACGGGGCGCACACGAGCAAAGCGACTTCGACGCCGCTTCGAAAGCGAATCCTCGTTCTCCCTGCGTGGGCCGCCGACGCGTGTCGGGCCTTCGGCCGGTCGCGCGATGCGTACCGGTGACCAACGGTCTCTGGTTGAACTGACGCTCGCAGGCCGATGACCTGCGAACACCAAGGTCCAACAGTACCGCCACGACGGACCGGATCACAAATCAGGCACATCGGGGTCAAGGACCGGCAGCTGTTCTGGCCCAGGGTCGCGACCGAGCACCCGCTCGGCTACATTGACATCAAACCATCCGGTGTGAGGTCGGTCACGAATACCTTCTGACCCACCCGGTACCGCAGCACGACGGAGTGTTGCCACAGTTTTCGGGATATGCCCTGCTCAGACGGGGCATTACCGGAAGGCGTGGCCCGCTCGACGCAGAGAGGGGAACGCCGTGGTCTACCAGATCAACCCGTTCGAGAACACCGAGCCGCGGATGAGCGCGGTTCCACACTCTGCACCGACCCTTCCGTTCGGCGACCCGACCGGCGGCGCCAACGCCCGTTGGTGGCGTGAACAGGTCGACGGCCGTCCCGCGTTTCCCAAGGTGACGATCGACCGTTCTCTCGAGCTGACCATGTCCGACGGCGTCCGCCTGCGGGCCACCCTCATACGGCCGGTGAAGATGTCGGGCGAACCCGTGCAGACGCCGTTGCCGACGGTGGTGACCATCAACCCGTACAACCGCGCCCTGCTCGACGCGATCGATCAGGCCACCCATCGCCTTCCTCTCCCCCCACTGTCCGGTGGCGCCCTCGACGTCTTCGGCATCAACCGCAAGCTCGTGCAGAGCGGATACACCCAGCTCGTGGTCGATGTCCGCGGCACCGGTGCCTCGCACGGACGCTGGCAGATCCTGGGTGAACGCGAGCAACGCGACTCGATCGAGGTCATCGACTGGGCCGCTGCCCAGAGCTGGAGCAACGGCAACATCGGGATGGCCGGCTGGTCGTACTCGGCGATCAACTCGCTGCAGGCCGCCGGCAACGGCTCACCGCACCTCAAGGCGGTGTTCGCCATCGAGGGATGTGAGGACATCGTCCGCGACATCTACATCACCGGCGGTGCGCCGTCGGCGTTCATCCCGATCTGGCTCTCCGCGGTGAATCTGCTCAAGTGGCTGCCCAACCCGTCCACAGCGGTGGGTGATGCCTTCAGCACCAACGGCGTCCGATGGCTGAAGGACCGGGTCGGCTCCCCCGCCACCGAGATCGGCTCGCTGGCCTGGGGTTTCCTCACCGGGCGCGATCCACGGATCTACGACGATCCCTATTTCGACGAGCGCGACCCCAAGATCGACGAGATCACCGCCCCGACATTCGTCTTCGGTGGGTGGCACGACCTCTTCGGCCGCAGCGCAACCCGCATCTACAACCAGCTCAATCTGCCGCCCGGGCAGAAGCAGCTGATCATGGCCGACGGCTACCACCTCGATGCCGGGCTCGGCTTCGGCGGCCGGGTCAGCCCGCCGCGCGTCGACGTGCTCGAACGCGCGTGGTTCGACAAGTGGCTCAAGGGCCTCGACAACGGCGTGGACGAATACGGCCCGGTGACCCTGCAGCAACAGGGCGGTATGTGGACCTCGGGCCAGAGCTTCCCCCGCCCCGAGGCGCGGGTTCGGCGGCTGTACCTGTCGCCCGACGGCTCGGACACCGCTGGGCACTGTGTACACGACGGCAGTCTGGGGGCGGAGGCGAACACCTCGCGCGCCGAACTGAAGGTGAAGCCGGGCGTGCGCGGCTTCATCTCCCGGGACATGACCCAGGTGACCGCCGGCGCCACCATGGTTCTCGGCAAGGCCTTCACCACCGATGCCCGGTTCCAGGAACGGGGCGCCCTCTCGTTCACCACGGCACCGGTCACCGAACAGGTACAGATCTCCGGCGCGCTCAATCTGCACCTGCACGCAACCTGCGCCGGTAGCGACGCCCTGTGGGCGGTGACCCTCAATGATGTTGCGCCGGACGGAACCTCGACCGTGCTCACCAACGGCTCACTGACCGCGTCCAACCGATCTCTGGACCCAGAACTCAGCGATTACGCCGAGGACGGCTCGCTGCTCGTCGCCCACCACCCGCTCAGCCGCAAACGCAAACTGAAGGTGATCCCGAACGTACCCATCGACCTCGACATCGACCTGGTGTCCACAGATGCGCTACTGGACGTCGGGCATCGGCTGCGGGTAGACGTCTACGCGGCGAGCATGCCCCGTTTCCTTGCCGTGGTCCCCGATCTGGTGAAGTCCGGATTCCGTTCGCAGAGAATCGTTCTCGACCCGTTCCACCAGAGCCACCTCACGTTCCTGGCGGTGGGCGAGCCAGGCTGGTAGTCGGGCACCGGACTCTCAACCGACCGCGATACCGCTGTCGCCGAGGGTCACCCGGTAGATCAGTGCGGCTTCAGGTCCGAGCACCAGACCCACCAGGTCGATGAGGGTGCCCGCGAATCGTGGGCCGTGCTTGTCCTGCGCCGACCCCGGACTGAGGTGGTGGGCTATCTCGTGGAGCACCACCAGCTCGCGCATCGCCCAGCGCCCTTCGGCTGCATCGGGTACCGCGATCACGCCGTCGTCGTCGGCTGACCGGTACTCGTAGTGGGCTTCGCGCTGCCCCCGGCGGGAGCGAACCCTCACAGGAACCGCGGCCCGCGGGAACCTGTTGATCACGCTGTCCAGCGACAGCACCCGGTCCACGTAGTCGCGTACCGAGTCCACCGAGCCGAACCGAGCCTCCGGAGGCAGTGTCACCGAGGTGCCGGCGATCTCCAGAGTGGAGCCACCGCGGGCGGCACGCTCGAAAACGTTGTGCACGAGCGCTTCAGCGGAGTACAGGGCCGAACGCTGGCTGTCACGCTGCGTCAACGCGCCCACTCACGGTTCAGCACGCCCACTCACGCCTCCAGCGCCCCACGTGCAGCACCCAACTGGTTGTCCTCGCCGATACGTGCCCGGCGTCCGGCCCGGTCCCCTGCCCGCCGCGCGCCCTCCGAGTAGCCGGCCGACGCGCTCTGGGACCGCCAGGTGCCCCGCGCGGTGGACGTCTCCTTGTGGAAGTCCCGGACCTCTACCTCTTTGTTCCGCAGGACCAGCGCCGTTCCCGAGTCGGAACGGCCCCCGTCGGCGGCGACCGCAGCCGCACGCGCTTCATTGCGGGCTTGCGTCAAGCGCTTGCCGATCCGTTCGGCGAACGCCGACTGGAAGTTCAGCCGGGCCGTGATCGGTGACAGCGGCTTCTCCTCGACCACCCTGCGCTGTACCCAACCGCGGCGTTCGGTGACCACACGAGCAAAGGTCTCGCCTTTGTACGCACCCGACTTCAGGTAATTGTCGCTGGCTGCGACCATCTGCACCACCAGCGAGCTGTACAACGCCTCACAGGTGTCGATGTCGCCAGGGAAACCGTAGGCGTAGACAAACGTCGAGTTGCTCGCAACGTCACAGGTGATGTCGTTGGCGTGGGCGATGGCCACGAACAGCTGGACATATGTGCGCAGCCCTCGCTTGCCGGCCGTTCCGATCGCGATGTTGCGTTGCACCGGGGACGTGCGCTGTTCGGGCTTCCCATGGGCCCGCGCCACGGCCAGATCGATGGACGCTGCGGTGGCCAGCCGTTGCGCCGCCTGCATGAAGGCTTGCGCCTCGTGCTCGTTGTCGGTGCCTTCTGCCTGCCTGAGCAAACCGGAGATGCGGGTCAGGAGTTTGTCGTCTTGCACGCTCACAACCCTAAGGCGTCGGTGTGACTGCTCCCCCGCCTGCGGCAACGTCATGTGCACAACGCGGATTCTGTGGACAGACCACTCGTTGGCAGAATTAGGAAATGGTGATTTACTAACTGCGTGGCGCGTCCTCGAGTGAACTCCGATGATCACCTGCTCGATGCAGCCGATGCCGTCCTGTCGCAGACCGGCTCGGCCCGGTTCACCCTCGAGATGGCTGCCCGGGAGGCCGGCGTCTCGGCGGCGACCTTCGTCAAGCGTTTCGGATCCAAACGCGGGTTGCTCATCGCCTCCTCGCAGCGCTGGGTCGACGCGATCGATCTCGACGACGTCGGACGCCCGGGCGAACCGATCCTGGCGGCGCTTCGCCGGTTGTCGGTCGAGTCCTACACCGACAGCGACGACCCCGACCAGGCCGGCAACCACGTGTCCTCCCTGGCGATGGATCTCGGCGATCCGGAACTGACTCGACTGCTCGCTGCCGGCTGGGACAAGAAACGCCGACAACTGCAAGCCGTCATAGCCCGGGCGGTCGATAGCGGTGAACTACCCGGCGCGCCACTTCCGCCGGCCGCAGCCCGAACATTGTTCGCACTTCTGGAGGGCACGTTCCTCGGCTGGACCGTGCAACCGCACGGCTCCCTCATCGATGCCCTCGGAGACGAGTTCGACCGACTCATCACCACCTGGATATGAAAGGACAACAATGACCACATCCCCTTCCCCCGCACCGAGCCCTGTCACCGGGGCGGTGTTCATCGCCACCAGCGTCGACGGTTACATCGCCCGCACAGACGGCGGCATCGATTGGCTGTTGAGTCGCGACGAGAACCTCGGCGAAACCGGTTACGACGCCTTCATCGCGACCACGGATGCGATTGTCATGGGCCGCAACACATATGAGGTCGGATGCAGTTTCGACACGTGGCCGTACGAGGGAATGCGCGTGTTCGTGGTCAGTACCACCCTCGAGCCCGGAGCCGACGACCGGATCTCCGTGCACCGCGGTCTCGACGAACTCTTCGAGGCTGCCCACGACGAGGGTGTGCGCCATGTCTATGCCGACGGCGGCCGTCTGATCACCAGCTTTCTCCAGCGCGGCCTGATCACCGAGATCACGATCACCACTGCACCGGTGATCATCGGATCCGGTCTGCCGTTGTTCGGTGCCATCGATCACGACATCCCGCTCGATCACGTGCGCACCACAACTCTCGGCAACGGGATGACCCAGAGCGTCTACCGGGTGTCGGCCGGATGAGCCGCGTCTGAGCGCAGGACACCAGCCGCACGACGCCGCCGTGCAGCTGGTGGAATGCTGGACGGGTGAATCGAGATCTCGACGAAACCCTGGCCGGTCGAACACTGTTCGACCACTCCAACACCTCCACGCGTGACTTCTACAAGCTGATCACCGCCGCGATCGTCCCGCGGCCGATCGCCTGGGTGTCCTCGCGCAGCGCCGAAGGCGTGGACAACCTCGCACCCTTCAGCTTCTTCTCCGTCAGCTCCACCGACCCGATGGTTGTGCAGTTCACGGCGGTCGGCGGCAAACACAGCGCGGACAATGCGGCGGCCACCGGTCAGTTTGTCGTCAACATCGCCACGGAGTCGATGATGGACCAGGTCAATGCCACATCGGCCGGTTTCGCAGAGGACGTCAACGAGTTCACAGCTGTGGGCGTCGCCTCGGCACCGGCCACGGTCGTCGACTGCCTGAGGGTCCGCGACAGCCCGGTGGCCATCGAATGCGAACTCCACCAGATCATCGAGGTCGGCAACTCACAGGTGGTGATGGGGCGGGTGGTCGCGGTGACGGTCGATCCCGCTGTCGCGGCCGCCGATGGTCATCCGGACTTCACGAGGCTCGCACCGGTGAGTCGCCTGGGCCGGACCGAATGGGGTCTGCCGGGTCGGGTGGTCGAACGCGAACGACCCTGACGCTGCGCTGGCTGCGCAGTCCGGAAGGGTTTTGATCGGTTTCGGGAAGGTAGTGGCGCGCTCAGGCGTTGTTGCACACGTACAACTATTTCGCGTGATGACTACTTTCCAGCAGTGAAGAAGGCCCGTCTATGTCCTTGACCCTGTCGATTCTCGATCTTGCTCCGATTGCGCCCGGCGAGTCCGCCGGCGCGAGCTTCGAGGCGAGCGTTGCGCTGGCCCAGGCCGCAGAACGCAACGGCTACAAGCGAGTCTGGTACGCCGAGCACCACAACATGGAGTCGATCGCGTCATCGGCCACCAGTGTGCTGATCGCTCACATCGCCGCGCACACCGAGACCATCCGTCTGGGCGCCGGCGGCATCATGCTCCCCAACCATGCTCCGCTGACGATTGCCGAGCAGTTCGGAACCCTGGAGACGCTGCACCCCGGCCGGATCGATCTGGGTCTGGGTCGCGCACCCGGTAGCGACCAGGCGACGATGCGCGCGCTGCGCCGAGACCACAGCTCGGCCGAGAGCTTCCCGCAGGATGTCCTCGAACTGCAGGCCTACCTGCGCGGACAGTCCCGGATCCCCGGAGTTCAAGCCGTTCCCGGCGCGGGCACGGACGTTCCGCTCTACATCCTTGGTTCGTCACTGTTCGGCGCTCAACTGGCCGCTGCGCTCGGGCTCCCCTACGCCTTCGCGTCGCACTTCTCGCCCGATGCCCTGGAGCAGGCGGTGACCCTCTATCGCCGCGAGTTCAAGCCCTCGGCTCAGCTGTCGGAGCCCTACGTGATCGCGGGCGCGAACGTTGTCGCGGCCGAGGACGCCGACGAGGCGGCGCGGGACTTCGAGGCGTTGCGTCGGATCCGGGTGCGGATGTTCATCTCCCGCGGGCCGTCGACCCCCGAGTACAGCGATGAGGAGATCGATGCGTTCCTCACCACCCGCGAGGGCCGCGGTATCGCCCACATGATGAAGTACACCGGCGTCGGCACGGGTGCCGACGTCCGCGGCTTCTTGGAGGATTTCGCCGAGCTGGCCCAGGCCGATGAGGTCATCGTGGCCCATCAGTCGGTGACCAGTGCGGGACGTATCCGTTCTCTCGAACTCACCGCTAACGCCATGAAGGCCACCAGCGTCTGACCGCACAAAGCACAAAAACCGGGACTCCTTGCGGAGTCCCGGTTTTGTTGTGCCTGGCCTAGAGGAAGACTTCAGTCCTCTTCGAGGTAGTTGCGGTTCACCGCAGGATCCACCGGGATGCCCGGTCCGGTGGTGGTCGAAACGGTGACCTTCTTCAGGTACCGGCCTTTTGCTGCTGACGGCTTCACACGCAGGATCTCGTCGACGGCTGCTCCGTAGTTCTCGACCAGCTTCTTCTGGTCGAAGGAAGCCTTGCCGATGACGAAGTGCAGGTTGGCTGCCTTGTCGACGCGGAAGTTGATCTTTCCGCCCTTGATCTCGTTGACGGCCTTGGTCACGTCGGTGGTGACCGTGCCCGTCTTCGGGTTCGGCATCAGGCCACGCGGTCCGAGGACACGCGCGATCCGGCCGACCTTGGCCATCTGGTCAGGGGTGGCGATCGCGGCGTCGAAGTCGAGCCAGCCGCCCTGGATCCGCTCGATCAGATCCTCGGCGCCCACTTCGTCGGCTCCGGCGGCGACGGCCTCGTTGGCCTTGTCGCCGGCGGCGAACACGATGACGCGGGCGGTCTTGCCGGTGCCGTGGGGCAGGTTGACGGTGCCGCGCACCATCTGGTCTGCCTTACGGGGATCGACGCCGAGACGGACAGCGACCTCGACGGTTGCGTCGGTCTTGGTGGAAGCGGTCTCCTTGGCAAGCTTGGCAGCCTCCAGCGGGCTGTAGAGCTTGGACTTGTCGACCTTTTCCGCAGCGGCTTTGTAGGCCTTACTGGTTTTACTCATGTTTGCTCTGTCTTTCTCCGCAACTCATGCGGGTTGGTGGTGCGGACCGAGCCGGCCCTCCCACGTGATGTCTGTTCGAGGAAGAGACTCAGGCCTCGACCGTGATGCCCATGGAGCGGGCGGTTCCGGCGATGATCTTGGCGGCCTGTTCAACGTCGTTGGCGTTGAGGTCTTCCTGCTTGGTCTTGGCGATCTCGCGGACCTGGTCCATCGTGACCTTGCCGACCTTGGTCTTGTGCGGCTCTCCCGAACCCTTCTGCAGACCGGCGGCCTTCAGCAGCAGTTTGGCGGCTGGCGGGGTCTTCAACTTGAAGTCGAAGGAGCGATCTTCGTAAACGTAGATCTCCACGGGCACGACATTGCCGCGCTGGCTTTCTGTCGCGGCGTTGTACGCCTTGCAGAACTCCATGATGTTCACGCCATGCTGGCCGAGTGCCGGACCCACGGGGGGTGCGGGGTTGGCTGCGCCGGCCTGGATCTGAAGCTTGATGATCCCGGACAGCTTCTTTTTCTTCTTGGGGGGCATCCTTTTCCCTGTTTCTGATTGATTGCGTTTGGGCTGACAACACTCCGTCAGCCCGGTTTCGCGCCCGCTGGAGACGCGAAAGTCTTAGATCTTCTCGACCTGGTTGAAGGCGAGTTCGACCGGGGTCTCGCGACCGAAGATCGAGACGAGCACCTTCACCTTGCGCTGCTCGGCGTTGACCTCGCTGATCGATGCGGGCAACGTCGCGAACGGGCCGTCCATGACGGTGACCGACTCGCCGACCGCGAAGTCGACCTCGACCACCGGTGCGGAGGCGGCAGCCAGATCGGAACCGGCGTCGCTGCCGGACTTTGCCGACGACTTCTTCGGCTCGGCACGGGGCAGCAGGAACTTGAGCACGTCATCCATGGACAACGGCGAAGGACGCGAAGTCAATCCCACGAAGCCCGTGACGCCCGGGGTGTTGCGCACCGCGCCCCACGATTCGTCGTTGAGGTCCATGCGCACGAGGATGTAACCCGGCAGCACCTTGCGGTTGACCTTCTTGGGCTGGCCGTTCTTGATCTCGGTGACTTCTTCGGTGGGTACCTCGACCTGGAAGATGTAGTCGCCCACATCCAGGTTCTGCACGCGGGTCTCGAGGTTGGCCTTCACCTTGTTCTCGTAGCCGGCGTAGGAGTGGATCACGTACCAGTCGCCTGCCGCGCGCTTGAGAGACTTCTTGAGGGCCTCGACCGGGTCCTCTTCTTCCTCGGGTTCGACGACCTCGGGGGCCGCGTCCTCATCGGAGACGTCCTGGTCGGTCTCGTCGGAGGCGTCCTGGTCGCTGCTGTCGGAATCAGCCGGCGCTTCGGGGTCGGAGATGCCACTGTCAACAGCCTCCGAATCACCGACCGTCTGATCGGTGACGTCGGTTTCGGTCTCGCTGATCTCAGCGTCGTTCTCGGGGGTGCTCACTGCAGCCCACGCTCCCTTTCCTCGAAGCGGCCGTGCGGGTGATTACCCGAACAGCCACAAAACGGCCTTTGCAAAGCCCAGATCCAGCCCGGAGATGAACGCGACCATGATGATCACGAAGATCAGCACGACGATCGTGTACTGAATCAGCTGCTTGCGAGTAGGCCAGATGACCTTCTTGAGCTCGCTGACAACCTGCTTGAGGAAGATCCACAACCGGATGAAGGGATTGTGGCTGTCCTCGGGCCGGACTCGCTTGCGTTTGCCGTCTTTCTTTTTGTCTTTGGTCTTTTCCTTGGTGGCGACGGCCGATCCCGCTGAATCGTCGTCGTCGCTCTTCGTCAGGTTCGTCCGTTTGCCACGCGGCGAACGCTTACCCGTCGGGCGAGCCGCCGTCTGAGTGTCCCCGTCGGAGACGTTCTCAGCATCGGACTCGTCCACCGAACCGGCTTCGCCGTCGACTGAGGTGTCGACCTCGACCTCGTCGTTCGACTCGGCCGCGCTCTTGGCGCGTTCGGCACGGTCGCGCTTGCTCAACTTGATCCTCTCGTGGCTGAAGTCGGATGTTCGGCGGCAGGCGATGTGCCTGGGCACCGAACAGCTGACATCGGGTGCCCTGAGGTGCCGACGTGCACACCGTCAAGGGCAGGGGCGACAGGACTTGAACCTGCAACCTGCGGTTTTGGAGACCGCTGCTCTGCCAGTTGAGCTACGCCCCTTTGGGACGGCGAGTTACTCGGTGACCACCTTGCGATGGTCTCGAGGCCACGTCGACCCGGTGTCTGCACTACACAAAACCAACGCGCCACCCTCAGGGCAGCGCGCAAGTGTGAGTAGAACTCAGACTATTGAAGTGTACGTCACCGGGCGGGTTGAACTCCAACTCGGTGTTGACCCGCGGAAACCGCAGGTCATCCGTACCGACGATCAATTGAACTGCACGCTGACGAGTGCTCGTCCGAAAATCTTGCGGTCACCCTGCTTCGCGACGATCGAGATCTGGCCGCGGCGGGTGTCGGGATCAAGCGACTTCACCTTGCCGGTGAAGTCGACGGCCGCGAAGTCATCAGCCGGTACGTATACCGGGCTGGTGAACCGCACGTTGTATTCGTAGATGGCCGCCGGATCGCCGATGAACTCGCCGATGAAACTGGCTCCGAGACCCATGGTCTGCATGCCGTGGGCCACCACGTCTTGCAGGCCGGCCACCTTGGCGACCTCGTCGCTGTAGTGGATCGGGTTCGGATCGCCTGCCACACCCGCGTAGTTGATCAGGTTTCCGCGGGTCAGCTTGAATGTCCGCGCGGGGAGTTCTTGCCCGACCGTCAGCGTGTCGAAATCGATTGCGGCATAAGGCTTTGGATCAACAGCCGGGTCCGGGTCGGTGTAGCGGGCGAACGGGCCGTTGACGGTCTTGCCCGGGTCGATGCCGGGGGGCTCGCTCATCATCACGTGTTCGATCTTGTCGACCAGCGCGGGGTCGACCTCGATGGCGGCCCTCGCGGCAAGGCTCGTCCACGTGGTCATCACGGGCTCGTTGTGCTGATTCCAGACGACGTTCTTGGTGACCATCAGGTCGGTGCCCGACATCTGTCGGAACGAGTCGAGGGACACGTCGCAGATCAGGTGGTCACCGACCTTGATGGGCCGGTGGAACACCAGCCGCTGATCGCTCTGCATGATCTGCCAGAGGTCGTAGCCGGTGATGACGTCTTCGAAGAGGCGCCGCTGGGCGATGATCCCGAGGACGGATACGAACGTGGGCGCGGCGACGAGAGTGTCGTGGCCCATCTCACGGGCCTTGGCCTCGTTCCAGTGGACGGGGTTGGTGTCCTGGACGGCGCGGGCATGCTCGCGCACCTTTTCGCGGCCGACCTCGTAGTAGTCGTCGACGGTGTACTTGTACCCCACCAGCGCCTGCGTGTGTTCGGCGATTTCTTCGGGGGTCAGCTTGACGCCGTCCCGGATCGCCTGGATGCGCTCGGCAGCTTGGGCTTCGCTCACATTCGTCACTAAACCGACCTCTGACTTTCGACTTTTCGTCGACTCCGGCGGCTTGTCGATGTGGGCCGCGCCGCGGGTGCCGTGGCTACTCCCGGACAAATCGTCGGCTGGGAAGGGCCGACTTCGCTGGGGCGCCGCAGTGGCCCCCGCTGCGCAGGCGGCCTCGAACGGCCGCCCGGCGTGGGAGTTAGCGCGATTCCTTGTGGTTCTGGTGCTTGCCGCAGTTCGGGCAGAACTTCTTGATCTCGAGGCGATCGGGATCGTTGCGGCGATTCTTCTTGGTGATGTAGTTGCGGTGTTTGCAAACCTCGCAGGCCAAGGTGATCTTGGGGCGCACGTCTGTTGAGGAGGCCACGGGATTGCCTTTCAGGTGGATCGTGTGGTGTACCACCGTGAGGCGGTACTTGTGGCGCATCGTCGCAAGACGACACTTCGTAGCGGCGTCGTCCGGGGACGACACTTCGTAGCGCGTCGTCGGAGACGACACTTCATAGCGCGTCGTCGGAGACGACACTTCGTAGCGATGGCCGGACTCGAACCGGCGACCTAACGATTATGAGTCGTTCGCTCTAACCAACTGAGCTACACCGCCATGGCCCCGATTCCAGGTCCGACAGCGCGTCTGGCATCAGCTGCGCCGCTGCCCAGGATCTGAGTCCAGCGAGCCCCCTGACGGAATCGAACCGTCGACCTTTTCCTTACCATGGAAACGCTCTACCGACTGAGCTAAGGGGGCGTTCGCTTTCCATGTGCTGCCTACCTGGCAACGCACGAAGAGCCTTAACGAGATTACACAGCGGCGCTGGTGCACGCCAAATCGCCTGTGTAGTTGTCTCGCCGCACCAAACGACCTCGGGCCGGTTCACCCAGCTCGAGGCCGTTTTTTGGTGCTGTGGCAGGTATAGGATTCGAACCTATGTAGCTTGCGCGACGGATTTACAGTCCGCTCCCTTTGGCCGCTCGGGCAACCTGCCGGGCTACTTTCCGTAGTCTTTTGGACCGGCGGAAAGCAACGCCGCAAAGAATACAACGGGCATGGCCCCTGAGCACAAATGCCCTGCGTATGGGCGCCTGTTTCGGCCCCGGAGACCATCGGGCCCATCACTGCCGAGGGCGACGACTAGGCTTGTCGGTTATGGCAGATTCATCGTTCGACGTGGTCAGCAAGCTCGATCGGCAGGAAGTCGACAACGCCCTCAATCAGGCGGCGAAAGAGTTGTCGCAGCGGTACGACTTCCGGGGCACCAACACCAAGATCGAGTGGTCGGGTGAAGAGAACATCGTGATCACCTCCGACGCCGAGGAGCGCGCCCAGGCGGGCCTGGAGGTCTTCAAGGAGAAGCTCATCCGGCGCGACATCTCTTTGAAGGCTTTCGACGCCGGCGAGGTCGTCGCTTCGGGCAAGACCTACAAGATCACCGGGACCCTGGTGCAGGGCATCGACTCGGAGAAGGCCAAGAAGATCACCAAGGCGATCCGCGACGAGGGACCCAAGGGTGTCAAGGCGCAGATCCAGGGTGAGGAGCTGCGCGTCTCCAGCAAGAAGCGCGACGACCTGCAGGCCGTGATCACGCTCCTGAAGAACAAGGATTTCGAAATCGCCCTGCAGTTCGTGAACTACCGCTAGTCCCACGCACCGACATCGTCCCGCTTGCGGGGCGCAGAGGGTACATACCCCTTGCGTTCCCACCAGCGGGACGATTGTGGTGGCTTTCGCCGTCGTCAGCGGTGTGGGCCGGCCATCTCTTCCAGACGCCTGATGCGGTCTTGCATCGGAGGGTGCGTGGAGAACAGCTTGCCCACCCGCTCGCCGGCCCGGAACGGGTTGGCGATCATCAGGTGGGACTGGGCGGCGAGGTCGGGATTCGGCGGGAGCGGGGCGACCTGCACCCCGCCGGAGATCTTGCGCAGCGCCGACGCAAGGGCCAGTGGGTCGCCGGTGAGCTCCGCACCCGAGGCATCGGCCTGGTATTCGCGTGAGCGCGACACCGCGAGTTTGATCACCGTCGCTGCGATCGGGCCCAGAAATGTGATGAGCAACAACATGATCGGGTTGGCGCCGCCCTCACGGTTGCTGCCGAAGAAGAACGCGAAGTTGGCGATGCCGCTGATCACCGCAGCCATCGCACCTGCCACCGACGAGATGAGAATGTCCCGGTTGTAGACGTGCGACAGTTCGTGGCCGAGGACGGCACGGAGCTCGCGCTCGTCGAGGATCTGCAGGATTCCTGCGGTGCAGCAGACTGCGGCGTTCTTCGGATTACGTCCCGTGGCAAAGGCGTTCGGCGCCTCGGTGGGACTCACGTACAACGCGGGCATGGGCTGACGCGCCACTGTCGCCAGCTCGCGGACGATCCGGTACAGCGCCGGCGCCTGCACCTCGGTGACGGGCTGTGCATGCATGGCTTTGAGCGCCATCTTGGCGCTGTTGAAGTAGATGTAGGCGTTGAATCCGACCGCAGCCACCACGGCGACGAACAGGATGGCGGGACTGCGAAACGCTGCCCCGATCCCGACGATGATCGCCGACATGAAACCGAGCAGCAGGACGGTCTTCACGCCGTTGGCATGACCGCTCATCCATCACTCCCGTCTGTACACACGGCAGCACAACGATCGGGCCCGACCTCACGGTTCCCGACCCGAAGCCGGTCAGAGCCGGACCACGGAGCAGATCAGCCGATTCGGTCGATGGTGTAGCGAACCAGCGAGCTCATCGCATCATGCGCGGGCCCCTCGGGGAGCTGGGCCAGTTCGGCATCGGCCGCGTCGGCATACCCCTGGAGAGTGGCTCGGGCCTTGGCCAGGCCCGCCGATTTGTTCAGGAGTTCGAGTGCTTCGGCGACCTCGGCGTCGTCGGTGAGCGGCCGGGGCGTGCCGTCGGCGGCGAGGACCAACTCGCGCAACCGGGTTTCGTCGGGGTCTGCGATGGCGTAGAGCACCGGCAGGGTGTGCACGCCTTCGCGCAGATCGGTTCCCGGGTTCTTACCCGAGTCGCCGGCCACCGAACTGATGTCGATGATGTCGTCGCTGACCTGGAAAGCGGTCCCGATCGAGTCTCCGAGCCGGGACAGGCGTTCGATCTGCTCTTCGTCCGCACCCGAGGACATCGCCCCGAACCGGCCACTGGCCGCGATCAGCGAACCGGTCTTCTCCCAGACCACTTTCAGGTAGTGGTCGACGGGGTCGAGCTTGCCCTGCGAGCCCACGGTTTCACGCATCTGTCCGGTGACCAGCTCGGCGAAGGTGTCGGCGATGATGCGGACGGCGTGCGGCCCGAGGGTGGAGACCAGGCGAGAAGCCCGCGCGAACAAGAAGTCCCCGGACAGGATGGCAACACTGTTGCCCCACCGGCTGTTGGCGCTGACGGCACCGCGCCGCAGCTCGGCCTCGTCCATCACGTCGTCGTGGTACAGCGTCGCCAGGTGGATCATCTCCACGACGGTCGCCGAGATGATGACCTCGTGGGCGTGTGGGTTGGGGCCGAAATGGGCCGACAGGATCGAGAAGATCGGCCGGAACCGTTTGCCACCGGCCTTGGCCAGATGCGTGGCCGCCTCGGTCAGGAAGTCCTCACCAGAGGACAACTCCTCGAGCAGCAGCTTCTCGACGCTCTCCAGCGACCTGCCCACATCTGCGGCGAAGTCTTCCGAACCCATATCCAGACCCGCGAACGTCGTCTTCACGCCTGACCAGCTCCTGTCATAGGACGAGCCTAATGGTGCGCGATACTTGCCGGGTGAGTGCACCCATCCCATGTCCGTCACGCACCCAGGTGCTTGTGGTCGGCGCAGGTCCCGGCGGCTCGGCCGCGGCGTATGCGGCAGTCCGGGCGGGATACGAGGTGACTCTGCTCGACTCGGCGGTGTTCCCGCGGGACAAGACGTGCGGCGACGGACTGACGCCTCGCGCCATTGCCGAACTCGATGCCCTCGGCCTCGGCGACGCGTTCTCGGGTCCACGAATTCTCGGACTGGACATGCAGGGCTGGGGCGGCCGTCAACTCGTCCGCTGGCCGTCGAAGTCGGACCATTTCCCCGATTACGGCAGCGCTGTCGCCCGCACGGAACTCGACGACCGGATCCGCGTTCATGCCGTGGAGGCGGGAGCGACGATGGTGTCGGGCACCAAAGCGGTCGGTGCCACCGCCGTCGACGGCAAAGTGACTGCCGTGCAGGTCAATACAGCCGACGGTCCCGCGGAGATCAAGGTCGACAAGCTCATCGTCGCCGATGGGGTGCGCTCGGCGTTGGGAAATGCGCTGGGACGGTCGTGGCATCGCACCACCGCTTACGGCGTGGCCGCGCGTGCCTACGTACAGTCCGAACGCTGCAACGACCCCTGGATGGGATCACATCTGGAATTGCGCGGCACCGATTCCGAACTGCTGCCCGGATACGGCTGGGTCTTCCCACTGGGTTCGGAGACCGGGCTGGTCAACATCGGGGTGGGTGCCCTTGCGACGGACAAACGCCCGGCGAGCATGGCGCTGCGCCCGATCATCGAGCACTACACCAACTCTCAGCGTGAGGACTGGCGGCTCAGCGGCGAGCCGATGCGCATCGCCTCGGCGCTGTTGCCGATGGGCGGAGCGGTCAGCAACGTCGCAGGAGCGAACTGGGTGTTGATCGGCGATGCGGCCGCCTGCGTCAACCCACTCAACGGCGAGGGCATCGACTACGCGCTGGAGACCGCGCGACTGGCCGTCGAAGTACTTGACCAGCAAGACCTTTCGGCTCTCTGGCCGGACCTCCTCCGGTCGCGGTACGCGTTGGCATTCTCCGCCGCGCGCCGACTCGCCGCTGTCCTGACCGTGCCGCGGGTGGTGCCCGTCCTGGGCCGCCCGGGCATCCGTTCGGCAGCGCTGATGTCGATGGTGGTGCGGGTGATGGGAAATCTGATCACCGAGGACGACAGAGACCTGATCGCCCGGGCCTGGCGCGTCGCCGGCATGACCAGCAGCGCACTCGACTCCCGCCCGCCTTTCACCTGACCCCTCGGGCCCGATCTTGGTGGGTTCGGGTGAGTGTTTGCCCAGGTGGGACTCACCCGAACCCACCAATTCCGGGCTAGCGGGGCTTGATGCCTCGGTGGAGCGCGGTGATGCCGAAGGTGAGGTTGCGCCAGCGGACGTGCTCGAAACCTGCGGACTTCATCCGCTGCGCGAGAGCGGCCTGGTCGGGCCATTCGCGGATCGACTCCGCAAGATACACATAGGCATCCGGATTGCTGGACACCTTCCTGGCAACCGAGGGCAGCGCCTTCATCAGGTATTCCATGTAGATCACGCGCATCGGCGCGAACACCGGTGTGGAGAACTCGCAGATCACCACTCGCCCACCGGGTTTGAGAACCCGGAACAGTTCTGCGAATGCCTGGTCGACGTCGTTCACGTTACGCAGACCGAAGGAGATGGTCGCGGCATCGAAGGACTCGTCTCCGAACGGCAGATGCAACGCATCGGCCCCGACCTTCGGTACCGACCGCCGGGCGCCGGCCTTGAGCATGCCCATGGAGAAATCGGCAGCCACACAATCCGCGCCCGAGCGGGCGAGCTCTTCGGTGGACACCGCGGTACCGGCGGCGAGATCGAGCACCACATCGCCGGGTCCGAGGGCAAGCGCCTTGCGGGTGGCGACCCGCCATCCCCTGTCCTGACCGAACGAGAGCACCGTGTTCGTCAGGTCGTAGCGGCCGGCCACTCCGTCGAACATGGCCGCGACGTCGGCGGGATCCTTGGCCAGCGATGCACGAGACATAACGGCCACCGTACCGGCTGGAGAAGAGTCCCCGTGAACCTCTATGCCGACCGCCGACGCAACAGGTCGTCGCGGCCGAGGACGTCGTCGTAATGCCAGATCAGCTGGTCAGCAATGGCCGACCAGGTGCGTCCGCGCACGCTGCGCCGGGCTGCCGCGCCGAACTCGTCACGGGTCCTCTTGTCCTGCAAGGTCGCGATGGCGTCGACGAGCCGGGGCGAGAAGCCTTCGACGCCGAGCAGGTACCCGGTCCGGCAGTGGGTGATCAGGTCACGCGGACCGCCGGCGTCGGGGCCGATCGCGGGAACACCGCTGGCCAGGGCCTCCTGGACCGCCTGACAAAACGTTTCGTGTTCGCCCGCGTGCACGAAGACGTCGAGGCTGGCGTAGGCGCGGGCGAGGTCGAGACCGCCCAGTTCCCCGGTGAACACCGCGTCGGGCATCAGCTTGCCGAGCCGATCGCGCTCGGGTCCCCCGCCCACGATCACCAGCTGCACGTCCGAACGCCCGGACAGCACGGCGAGGCGTTCGACGTGCTTTTCGGGCGCCAATCTGCCGACGAACCCGACGATCAACTTGCCCTGTGGGCTCCACTTCGACCGCATTGATTCGTCACGTCGGTCGGGATGGAACCGTTCGGCATCAACACCTCTGCCCCACTGGAACACCCGTGGGATCCCGTGATCTCGGAGGGCTTTCACCGACACGGTGGACGGCGCAAGAGTGCGGTCGCAGGCGGTGTGGAGTTTGCGGGTCCAAGCCCAGGCAGCGCGGGTGCCCAGTTTCATCCCGTAGCTCGCCGCAAAGCCCGCGACATCGGTCTGGAACACGGCCACCGACGGCACGTCGAGGCGCCGTGCTGCGGCAGCCCCCGCGGCCCCGACCACAAACGGCGATGCCAGGTGCACCACGTCAGGCTCGAAATCGGCGAGTGCGCGGAACATCGACGGCGCGGGCACACCGACAGGAAGTGAACTGACCTTCGGGACCATCACCGAAGGGATGTAGTGGACAGGAGCGCCAGAGACCTCGTCCGGCCCACGCGACTGCTCGTCGCCCTTGCTCGCCGACCGAGGAAGGGCCGGCGCGATGATCATGGCTTCGTGCCCGGTGTGCTCGAAATGCTCGGCCACCCGCAGCACGGAGTTCACCACGCCGTTCATGTTCGGGAGAAAGCTCTCCGCGACGATTGCGACTCGCACGGTGCCAGTGTGGGCACCGGACCTGTCAGGAGGTCTGCGACGCCGTGACCGGAGGCCGAACCGTAGGTGAACGTCCATTGGCGCGGCGACGGTGTGTTTCGGCCAACAGCACCATGATCGCCGCGATGGCGAGCCATGAATACACCAGTACCGACAGTGCGGGCAGAATGGACAGGCTTGCGTCGCGTCCGGCCACCCGGACCAGCTCGGGGTTGGTCGAGGAGTATTCGATGCTGATCCGCTGCCCCTCGGTCAGCCGTCCGGGGTAGAACACCCCGAGCCTGGGACTGCGGAAGATGCCGTCCGGCGTCGAGAAGCTGACGGTGGCCTTGGTGGGGCTGGCGCTGACCACATCGGCCACGGCGGTGGCCTTGTCGTCGTCGATCAGCGCATCGTCGCGGTACGACCCGGCGACCATCACGGCCATCATGATGGTCACCAGGACCCCGACCGTGAGTAGTCCGATCTGTACTCGGCGCAGCACGGTAGCGGACATGCAGGCCACAATAGCGACCCCGGCCGTCTCCCCACCGAACCGTGTGACCGCCGACTCATCAGGGCAACAATGTTGTTCATCCAACATTGATCCCGAGTTACCCGTAATATTCCGGGACCAGTGGCCGCTGCGCTGAAACCCTCGGGCGTTGGTTGCGGTCGCTCAGTCTCGTTGATTGGACCTTTCATGGCCGACCTCAAACCCTATTTCGACGACGTCCAAGCTCATTACGATCTGTCGGACGACTTCTTCGCACTGTTCCTCGATCCGACGCGGACGTACAGCTGCGCCTACTTCGAGCAGGACGACTACAGTCTGGAGCAGGCTCAGCGAGCGAAAGTCGATCTGGCACTGGGCAAATGCGACCTCCAGCCGGGCATGCGCCTGCTCGACATCGGTTGCGGATGGGGCGCCACGGTGATGCGGGCAGTGGACGGGTACGGCGTCGACGCGGTCGGACTCACGTTGTCGCAGAATCAATTCGAGTACGTCGAAGGGCTCATCGACGACCGCGGTTGGCCCTCGGAACGGGCTTCGGTGCGTTTGCAGGGATGGGAAGAGTTCGACGAACCGGTCGACCGCATCGTCAGCATCGGCGCGTTCGAACACTTTCGCAAGGAACGGTACGACGCGTTCTTCGAGAAGTCGTTCTCACTCCTGCCCTCGGGCGGTCGAATGTTGTTGCACACCATCGTCGGTCACAATCGGCACGACATCCGAGACAAGGGTCTGCCGATCGACCGCAAGCTCCTCGAGTTCACGCGGTTCATCACCCGGGAGATCTTCCCGGGTGGGCAACTGCCGGAACCGAAGTGGGTTGTCGAGGGCGCCGAGCGTGTCGGGTACACGGTCGACCGGGTGCACCCACTCCAGCTGCACTACGCACGAACACTCGACCTCTGGTCGGCCGCGTTGGAGCGCCGACATGACGAAGCGGTCGAGATCGCCTCGCAGGAAACGTTCGACACGTACATGAAGTACCTCACCGGGTGCGCAGAGCTGTTCCGGCAGGGCTACGTCGACGTCATGCAGTTCACCCTGCTCAAGCCGTGATCCACCACCCGCGAACCGAAAGGGCCCGATCGGTCTAGAGGCGCGCCTTGATGGCGGCATGCACCGACCGTAGCGACGCGCGGTCGGTGCGTACCTCCACCACGTCGATGCCCTCGCCGGCAGCGCTTAGTGCCGCGGGCAGCTCGGCCGGCGTCACCAGCGAATGCCTCGTACCGAAGCCCGCGCACACCGACGCCAGGTTGGTGCGGTGTGGAGTACCGAACACCCGCTCGTGCGCGCCGAGGTAGTCGGGCCCGTCGAAGCGGGGGTCGCCCTGCTCGAGCAACCCAAAGATGCCGCCGCCGTCGTCGTTGGCCACCACGATGGTCAGCCGGCCCGGTCGCGGCTCGGCCGGGCCGATCAACAGACCCGTCGCGTCGTGCACAAACGTCAGATCACCCATCAACGCCACGGTGCGCACATCACGGGCCAACGCGGCCCCGATCGCCGTGGAGACGTTGCCGTCGATACCTGCCACACCCCGGTTGGACAGCACCCGCACGTCTGGTCCCACCCGGCCGGCCAGGGCGACGTCGCGGATCGGGTTTGATGCCCCGACCACGAGCTGCTCACCCGGCGACATCGCGGCACTGACAACCCGGGCCACGTGTAACCCGGTGGGCAGGTCGGTGGCATCGAGGACGGCGTCCACCGCCCCGACCGCTCGTTGATGTGCGGCGGCGCAGTCCTTCAGCCAGTCCTCGTCGGGCTCACCGGTGGTGATGGCTCGCGAACCCGTCGCCAGGACATTGCCGGAGACGTCCGGCCACCGCGGCCCAGTTGTCAGCGCATACACCCTGATCGACGGGTTGGCGAGCAGCGTCGACACCTGGCGGTGCAGGGTGGGCCGACCGCAGATGATGGCCTGGGTGGGCCTTACCGCGGTGAGAGCCAGCGGATGCAGCGGGTTCTCGGGGGCGGGTGCCGTCGGTTCGGCGACCGTGGGCAACGCTGCGAGTTCGGGACGGTGTCCGGCACCGTGCCCGGAGACCACCACGGTCGGTTCGGTGAGGTCGATCTCCACCGGTACGTCCAGCTTCCCGACGGCTGTCGCGGTCCACGGCGCGTTGCCGGGTCGTCCGCTGTAGGTGCCGAGGTCGTCGTGCGGTCCGACGCCGGGTTCGGGCACGAGCGGTTCACGCAACGGGATGTCGAATTGGACGGGGCCCGCGTTGCCGGTGCGGGCTCCGCGCGCTGCGGCCAGCACGCGTCCGACCGCCGAGCGCCACTGACTGTTGGTGTCGAGGTTCTGTTCGGCGAGGCCCAGGCTGATGGCGGCACGCACCTGCGTGCCGAAGATCCCGAACTGTTCGATGGTCTGGTTGGCACCCGAGCCGAGGAGTTCATACGGCCTGTTGGCGCTGACCACCACCAGCGGCACACGTGCATAGTTGGCCTCGAACACCGCCGGGCTCATGTTGGCGACCGCGGTGCCGCTGGTCATCACGATGGGCACCGGCTGCCCGGAGGCGACAGCCAGACCCAGTGCGAGGTAGCCGGCCGTGCGCTCGTCCACCCGGACGTGGAGCCGCAGTCGGCCCGCTGCGTCGGCGGCGTGCAGGGCGAAGGCGAACGGTGCATTACGTGAACCGGGGCACAGCACCGCCTCGCGTACGCCGCCGCGGATCATCTCATCGACGATCACCCGGGCCTGCAGAGTCGAGGGATTCATTACTTCAGGCTAACCGCGGTGCCGGTGGGCGGCCCCGGCCCGATCAGATGAGCCACACGCCCGGTGCTGTCGGGAGTGCACGGGTAGCGTCGGGGCGGTGATTGGATTACCGAGCTCGGTCACCGCGCTGCTGTTCGATCTCGACGGGGTGCTCACCAGTACCGCAGTCATCCACAGCCAGGCGTGGAAGCAGGCATTCGACACCTTCCTCCAGACCTATCCGGCCGATGACGCCGCCCAGAAGCGGCCGTTCGACCAGAACGACTACCTGCGGTACGTGGACGGCCGCTCTCGGGACGACGGCATCACCACGTTCCTACTGTCACGGAACATCACGTTGCCGCCGGGCAACCCGGACGACGGCCCGAACGACGCCACCGTCGCCGGGATCGGCAACACCAAGAACACCCTGTTTCTCGACATCCTCAAAACCACAGGCGCACAGGCTTATCCGGACGCCGTGACTTATCTGAACGCAGCCCAGGAGGCACAGTTGGCCATCGCCGTGGTGACGTCGTCGAAGAACGGTGCGGAGATCCTGCGTTCGACGGGACTCGATTCCTACGTCCGGGCCCGCGTGGACGGGTTGGTTATCGCCGAGCAGGGACTGGCGGGCAAGCCGGCGCCGGACTCGTTTCTCGCCGGGGCGAAGGCACTCGGCGTGGCCCCCGCTCAGGCGGCCGTCTTCGAGGACGCCGTCTCTGGCGTGCAGGCCGGCCATGCCGGACGATTCGGTCACGTGGTGGGCGTCGACCGTACCGGGGGCGACACGCACCGGCACGAACTCCAGCAGGCAGGTGCCGACGTGGTCGTCGAAGCTCTGACCGAACTTCTGGACCCCCGATGACCAAGGGAGGCGGCCTGCAGGTCGCGCCGTGGCAGCTGATCTGGCGCGGGACGAGGGTCGACGAACTCCCGCACATCGAGTCGATCTTCGCGCTGTCCAACGGCCACATCGGTTTACGCGCCTGCCTCGAAGAAGCCGAACCGGTGTTCAACCCGGGCAGCTACCTCAACGGGTACTACGAACGTCGCGAATTGCCTTACGCCGAAGCAGGGTACGGCTACCCAGAGGACGGCCAGACCGTGGTCAACGTGACCAACGGGAAGATCATCCGGCTGCTCGTCGAGGACGAGCCGATGGATTTGCGGTACGGCAGTACACAGGAGCACGAGTGGACCCTCGATTTCCGTTCGGGAACGCTGCAGCGGGTCACCGAATGGACTTCGCCCACGGGTCGACGGGTTCGGGTCCGCACCGAACGGCTCGTGTCGTTCACCGAGCGAGCGGTCGCGGCGATCCGTTACGAGGTCGAACCCCTAGACCACGACATGGAACTGGTGCTGCAGTCGGATCTGCTCGCCAACGAGTCGACGCCCCAACAAGGTAAGGATCCGCGGGTGTCTGCGGCTCTGAATCGGCCGCTGGTGGCCGACTTCGCCGAAGCGCATGGACACCGTGCGGTACTCGGACATCACACGAGGGAGTCCGGGCTGCGCATGGCGGCCGCGATGGACCACGAGCTCGATGCACCCAACTCAGTCAGCTGCGAGGTCCTCAGCGGGGACCTCGCGCGCCTGACGGTCACCGCGAAAGTGGAGGTGGGTCACAAGATCACGCTCACCAAGTACTTGGCGTACGGCTGGTCCAGTCAACGATCACCGTCGGCGTTGCGCGCTCAGGTCGATGCCGCCCTGGCCACCGCCCTCGACAACGGCTGGGACGAGCTCCTGGCCCGGCAGCGCCAGTACCTCGACGACTTCTGGGACGCTGCCGACGTCACCATCGACGGTGATGCCGAACTCCAGCAGGCGATCAGGTTCGCTCTCTTCCACGTACTGCAGGCCGGGGCGCGCGGTGAGACCCGGGCGATCCCGGGCAAAGGGCTCACCGGGCCCGGTTATGACGGTCATGCGTTCTGGGACACCGAGACGTATGTGTTGCCGGTGCTCACCTACACAGTGCCCGCCGCGGCGGCCGACGCCCTGCGATGGCGGCACTCCACTCTGGACAAGGCCAAGAGCCGCGCTCGCGAACTGGGCCAGGTCGGAGCGATGTTCCCGTGGCGATCGATCAACGGTGAGGAGTGTTCGAGCTATTGGCCCGCGGGCAGTGCCGCCGTGCATGTCAACGCCGACATCGCCTATGCCGTGGCGCAGTACGTCGCGGCGACCGGTGATGTGCAGTTCGAGGTCGACCACGGCCTCGAATTGCTTGTCGAAACCGCTCGTTCGTGGGTGTCGCTCGGACATCACGACCTCCACGGCCACTTCCGGATCGACGGGGTGACCGGCCCCGACGAGTACTCGGCGGTCGCCAACAACAACTTGTATACGAACCTCATGGCACAGAAGAACTTTCGCGATGCGGCGGACGCCTGCACTCGGCATCCGTCAGATGCGCGGCGACTCGGGGTGAACGACGAGGAGACGGCGCACTGGAAGGACTGCGCTGCGCGGATGACCGTTCCCTACGATTCGTCGCTCGACGTCCATCAGCAGAGCGAATCGTTCACCAGGCAGGCGCTGTGGGACTTCGACGACACCCCGGCGGACAAGTACCCGCTGCTCCTGAACTACCCCTACCAGGATCTGTACCGGAAACAGGTTGTGAAGCAGGCTGATCTGGTTCTGGCGATGTATCTGCGCGGGGATGCCTTCACCCCCGAACAGAAGAAGCGGAACTTCGACTACTACGAGTCGTTGACCGTCCGTGATTCGTCGCTGTCCGCGTGCGCACAATCAGTGATCGCAGCCGAGGTGGGCTACCTCGATCTCGCCTTCGACTATCTCGTCGAGGCCGCTCTCACGGATCTGCATGACCTGCACCAGAATTCGTCGAGCGGGCTGCACATCGCCTCACTCGCCGGGACCTGGTTGTGCTGCGTCGCCGGGTTCGGCGGGATGCGCGACCACCACGGCACGGTCTCGTTCGCGCCTCGGTTGGCACCACGCCTCAATCGAATGGTGTTCCGGTTGACGATGGGCGCCGGATGCATCGAGGTGGCGATCGAGGCCAAGGAAGCCACGTACCGCCTGGTGCACGGCTCCAAAATGGAGCTTGTGCATCACGGCGAGGGTTTCACCCTGGACGACGAACCGGTGACACTCGCCATCCCGCCGACCCGCGCCGGAGAACCGCCCACCCAACCCGTCGGACGTGAACCGTATCGGCGATCGTCGCCGGTTTGAAAACGGCTGCTTCTCAACGTTCTTCTGCCGGTATAGCAACCTTCTCCAGAACTGGCACACACAGCATCAGCAACCCGCGTTCGGTGTCCGACAATCGGTTGACGGCCTCGGCAAGCCACTCGTCGCGTTGCCTGCGGTCGGCTTCGAGCAGTGGCACCGCCGCCTCGGTCAGTTCGACCAACTGCCTGCGGCGGTCCACGGTGTCGGTACGCCGGGTGATGAGCCCGAGGTCTTCGAGACGGTTCATGCTCAAGGTCAGTGATTGCACTTTCACCTGAGCTCGTTCCGCCAACTCGGCGACCGTGCTCACCCCGTTGCGGTCGAGGTCGCCGAGGAGGGCCACCTGCGTCATCGTCAGTCCGTGGGCGGGCCGATGTCTGCGCGCCTGCCGGGTGACCGCCATCATCGCCTCCCGAAGACGCGTCGCATCCTCGGTATCCAACACTCCTACCGCCTGGTCAGCTCTGGACATACCAAGATCATACTTGGTTTTCGCATTGTTCTTCCCGAGTGGAGATAGGAAAATCACAAGCGTAAACTTGCAATCGTGATGCGGTGGATCGGCTTGATGATGTTCACCGCCGTGGCGAGTGTCGGCCTGTCTGTGGCCGGGGTCCCCTCGGCGGCGTTGTTCGCCGGGCTCGTGGTGGCTGCGATCCTGGCCGTCGTCGGGTGGGCACCGCGGGCCCGTGGCGACAAACCTCCCATGCCCCGGCCGATCGGGCTGGCGGCCCAGGGAGTGCTCGGTGTGTACATCGGTACGTTGATCTCTACCGACACCCTCTCTGGTATCGGCTCGGATTGGCCTGCTGTGCTGTCCATGGCCCTTGCGACACTTGTGTTGTCGGTGGTCGGCGGGGCACTGCTCGGACTGCATCGCAATGTCGATTCGCTGACCGGATCACTTGCCCTGGTGGCAGGCGGGGCTTCCGGCTTGGTGGCCCTGGCCAGAGAACTGGGTGGGGACGAGCGCATCGTTGCCGTTGTCCAATATCTTCGCGTCGCGATCATCACGATGTCGATGCCACTCGTGGCGATCTTCATCTACGGGAAGTCGGTATCGGGTGGCGGAGGCGAGTTCTCGCAGAATCACGGCAACCCATGGTGGGGTCTACTCGTCCTCGCGGTGTGCATGGTCGTCGGCTATGGGGTCGGCCGAGTCATCCGATTGCCTGCGGCGGGGCTGCTCGGCCCGCTCATCTTGTCGGTCGCCGGAGAATTGCTCGGGATCACCACCGCCGCCGCAATTCCGGTTGTCCTGGTGCAGATCGCCTATGCGGTGATCGGTTGGCAGGCCGGGCTCGGTTTCACCAAGTCGGCCCTGGTGGCCATCGCCAGAATCCTGCCGTTCGCCACCGTGCTCATCGTTGCGATCGCCGCGGCGTCAGCCGGGCTGGGCGCATTGCTGAGTCTGTGGACCGGCGAGTCGATGTTCGACAGCTATCTCGCCACCACTCCCGGCGGCATCTATGCAGTGCTCGCGACGGCATCGGCCACCGGCGGAAATCTGGCCTTCATCGTCGCGGCCCAGATGCTTCGGGTACTCATCATGTTGTTCGTCGCGCCGTTTGCTGCGCGCGCGTATCAATGGTGGCTCCGGCGCCGTCATCCTGCCGCCGCATCAGAGGTCGTGTCGGTGTAGTCACATCCGGCCGTCCTCACAGCCCAGGTCACAGCCTATTTGTTTAGCGCTTTGCAACAAGGGTATTCGATCTCATGCGGCTCCCTGGCGCACCAACGGCCAAAACAGCGGGAGACGTGAGTTCGGCCGATCGTCGAAGACATCGACGGGGCATGCCGGGCTGGTACGGGGGCGTAAATGGAGCCAAAATGATCATTCTGGGACTGCTTCTGCTGATTCTGGGTCTCGTATTCAGCATCAACATTCTTTACATCGTCGGAGCCATCTTGATCGTGGTCGGGGCTGTGCTCTGGATCCTCGGCGCGACCGGTCGCAAGGTCGGTGGACGAGCGCACTACTACTGACGTCTGCAGCGGCTCTGCCGCCAGACACCACAACTGACGAGACGCGGTTGGCGAGATTTTTCGCCGGCCGCGTCTCGCGTCAGTATGGTCGGGGTCATGAGTGATCGGGAGTTCGACGTCATTGTTTTCGGGGCCACGGGATTTGTCGGCAAGCTGACCGCCGCCTACCTGGCCGAGCTCGCACCAGCGGGCACCAAGATCGCCCTTGCCGGCCGCAGTGAACACAAGTTGGCCCAGGTGCGGTTCGACCTGCCGGCACCGGCAGATACCTGGCCCCTCGTGGTCGCCGACATCAACTCCCCCGCCTCCCTCGATGCGATGGCCGCGCGCACTCGCGTCATCTGCACCACGGTCGGCCCCTACCTCAAGTTCGGCGAGAGCGTGCTGGCCGCCGCCGCGAACGCGGGTACCGATTACGTCGACCTCACCGGCGAGGTGCCCTTCGTACGCCTGTCGATCGACAAGTACGGCGAGCAGGCCGAGGCGAGCGGTGCACGTATCGTGCACTCCTGCGGGTTCGACTCCGTGCCATCGGATCTCGGCGTCTATCTCCTTCACAAGCGCATCACCGCAGACCAGGCCGGCTCGATGGGTGACACCACCATGGTCGTGCGCAGTTTCCGCGGCGGCGTCAGCGGCGGCACGGTGGACTCCATGCGGGTCATCGCGAAGGAAGCCGCAGATCCCGAGACCCGGCGAACGCTGCTCGACCCTCACGCCCTCTCGACGGCCCCCGGTGAGAGAGCAGGCATCAAACGCAGCGCAGAGCCCAGCGACATGGCGATGATCAGCGGTTCCAAAGTAGATCCCTCGCTCAAGGGAACGCTCGCGCCGTTTTTCATGGCGAGCTACAACACCCGCATCGTCCGTCGTTCCAACGCTCTGCTCGACGGCGCCTACGGCGACGACTTCCACTACGGCGAAGCGATGTACGTGGGCGGTCTCCCCGGCGTCTCGACCGCTGTTGCCGGTGCCGTCAGCGCCGGGACGGTGGCCTTCCTCGGCGCCATGTCCGTGGGACCGGTACGCAGCGTGCTCGACCGAATCCTTCCCAAACCAGGCGAGGGACCGAGTGAGAAGGTCCGCGAGACAGGTCATTTCACCACCGAGACCTATACCACCACCAGCACCGGCAGGCGTTACCGGTCGCGGATGCGAGCCAAAGGCGACCCCGGGTACAAGGCCACCGCTGTGATGCTCGCCGAGAGTGCACTCTCCCTTACATTGCACCGGGACGTGCTGCCGAATCGGACCGGCGTGCTGACCCCCGCCGCAGCGATCGGCGACGTTCTCATCAACCGCCTCGAGTCGGCCGGTTTCGTCTTGGAGACCGAAGAACTCACCTGACAGCGCAGCTCGTCACGCCGGGCGAAACATCAGTCCCAACGGGGGTTCGCCCGGCGGACGAGGTCGAGGATGCTGGTGCTGCGCTCGGTGGTGAACTCACCCGCCGGTTCGCTGGGCCCTCCGGGCACCCACGCAATCTGCGGCAGTTCGCAGGACATGACGCGGTCGCGACCGCCGGTCTTCGCCGAGTACACGCATTTGTCCGCGGACCGGGTGAGACCGTCGATGACCAGGTCGATGTTCGGCAATCCCTGAGCTGACCGCGTCACAGGGGCGAAGACGGCCCCGACGCTGATGGTCACCAGGCAGTCGCGCGCAACACCTTCGCGCATCCGCTCAGCCGCGTGCACCAGGTCGTCGATGCCGGACACGGCACACATCACCACGAACTCCTCGCCCCCGAACCGGCTGGTCAGAGCCGACGGTCCCGCCTGGCGATGGATAGCGGCCGCGGTGTCACGTAACACCGAGTCACCGAATGCATGTCCATGGGTGTCGTTGACGGTCTTGAAGTTGTCGACGTCGATCATCATGAAGCCGACGGCGTTTCCAGCCTTGGTCACCGTGTCGAGCAGTCCACCGCTGCGTGAGAGCAGTCCGCGCCGATTCAAAAGGTCTGTCAACGGGTCTGTTTCGCTGAGTCGGGCCACCTTGTCCATCGCCATCCTCAGTGACGCCCGCAGCGCCGCCACCATGGACACCGGCACGATGACCGTGATGATCGCCGCGGTGGCCGCAACCAGCAGTGCGGTGGACGACGTCACCTCGACGACTGACGACGTGACCGCAAATGCCACCGCGATCAACGTGAACGCTGCCGTCACCCACCTCGACGACCCCATGGCGGCGATCGCCGGGATCACCGCGAGCAAGGACACGATGGCGCGCGCGGCCGCCGGGTCGGTCACCACCAGCGACGCCCCGAAGATGCACAGCAGGGCGCCCAGACCGATGACCATGAACTCCCGGTCACCCAAACGACCCTGGCGAAGGGTGACCGCGAGGCTCCCGATAGTGAACAGCCAGATGACGGCGACGTAGACCATCTGCCCGTCATTGATGAACGACGGGGCGAAAAAGGCAAACAGGGGCAACGGGGACACGCCGGCAGTACTCACCAGAACAGCTGTGGACCGAGCGTCAAAACGCCCCCAGAAATGCCTCACGACAAGCGACTACCAGCCTAACGAAACAACGGCGCCCGGTGAGGGCCGCAACTCCAGGAGTGGACAGCGATGCATCCAGAACGCGCTCCCCGCACGGCCCCCGATGCACAGCTGGATGAACCATTTGCAACCAGCTCCGATCACTGTAGTCAAAGTTCGCCACACTCGGCGACGGTGATGAGAATCCCGTTCGGGTCGCTGTACAGTGAGGCCATCTGACGCATGGGTGAGACCCGTGTGTTCATGTCCAAACCGGGCTGGCAGGGAGGTTCTCGGGTGCCGCGTCCTCCAGTGGTGTCGGGTCGCTCGCTCGACACGGACCCTGACTTCCGGAACGCGGTCGACAGCGTCGGAATGGAGCGCCTCGCCGTAGTTGTCATCGGTCTCGATCCCACCGGCCTGCTCGCCGCGGCGGAAGGCTGGGAGCTGACCGAGCGTCTGCGGCCGGCGATGGGTACTGCCATTCGAGAGTTGCTCAGCCCCAGGGCAGACGTGTTCCTGGGTCCGTACGACCACAAATTGCTTGTTGTCTTCGACGCGGTGGCAAACGCCCCGGACAAGGTCGTCACCGAACTCACCGAGCGGATGAGCAGGCCCACCAAGGTCGACGACGACGAGTACTTCGTGCAGGCCCGTCTCGGCGTGGCGGCGGCAGCCGACGTCCCGACCGCGACCAGTCCCAGCCAGCTCGTACAGGCGGCCCTTGCTGCGGTGCACAGCGCCCTGGTGACCGACGTCGCGGTGAGTTACGCGGATTCGGAGTCGATCGGGCGGCTGCATCGTGAGGTCGCACGCACCACCGAGCTGTCCAAGTCCGTGGGTAGCGATTTCGAACTCTTCTACCAGCCGATCGTCGACATCAACTCGCTCAAGGCGGTGGGCTACGAATCGCTCCTCCGGTGGCGGGTCGGTGGCGAGATCAGGCCGCCTGCCGACTTCTTGGACGCGGCCGAGGAGACGTCGCTGATCGTGCCCATCGGACGCCTCGGGGTGATTGCCGCGCTGCATCAGTTGGCGAAATGGCATGCCGAGTCGAATGACCTCAATCTCTTCATGTCGGTGAACTTCTCGGTTCGTCAGTTGAGTGACCCCGGCCTTGCGAAGCTCATCCAGGCAGGTCTCGATGCCACCGGCGTTCCACCGTCCACCCTGTGGATCGAGGTCACCGAACGCGATCTGATCCGGATCGGATCCCCGGCAACCCAGACTCTCATCGAGCTGGACGAATTGGGTTGCATCGTGTGTGTCGATGACCTCGGAACCGGTTATGCCGCACTGCGTTACATGGTGGAGCAGCCTGTCAAGGTGGTCAAGGTCGACAGATCGCTGATCAACAAGGTCGGTACGGACGACACCATCAGAACCATCGTCCGGGCAGTGTGCTCGTTGTCCGATTCACTCGGGATCATCACTGTCGCCGAAGGAGTGGAGCACGACTCCGAGCTGCAGGGATTACGCGAGCTGGGGTTCACCACGGTTCAGGGGTACCTCTTCGGCAAACCCGCACCTGCCGAGAGCTTCGACAACGCTCACCGCTGAACCGCGGCCCGATCGCCGCCGGGTTCGGCCAGGGCCGACAGACATCGATCGATCACCGCGGCACGGACCGCCCAATGCAACCCCGGATGATCACCGGTCGGTGTGACGGTGACCTGTGGCCGGCGGTCGGCTTTCAACTTGCTGACCGCCTTCGGCCCGCGATTCACGGTGAATCTCTCGTGGTCCCACGGCGAGAACAACACATCGGGACGCAGACCTCTGCCCGCCAGCTCTCTGAGCAACAGTTGTGGCGCCTGCACAACACCGGCGGCCCCGAGTAAACCGACCAGCGGGTACGGCATGTGCTTGCGAAGGGACGGGCCCAGCGTGCCCCGCAGCCGCGCCTGCGCCCTGGTCGACCAGGGCGCACCGGCCCCGGTGCCGTCCACAGGTTGCGAGGCGGCTCCACTGGCGATCGCCATGGCGGTGTCGAACGTCCGCGCGCGCAGACGCCACATCAGCGGGTTCACCATCACCACGTGGGACTCCTCCGGCCAGCATCCGCCGTGAGCGGCAAGCCAGGAACCAGAACACAAGCCAGCGTGAACAATTCGGGACGGGCGCCCGGCCGCGAAGTCGAACACCGCACGTGCCTGCTCGACGGACTCCGGGGTGTAGAGCGGTGCAAAATCGTCATCGACGTCGACATTTCCGGATTCACCGACCCCCGGACGGTCGAAGCGAATGGTTCGACCGTTGCGGCCCGCCACCAGATCACCGGCCTCCACCCACAGGCGCGCCGGACCGGTGCGGATGTCGTTTGCGGTGGAGTACGCCATCAGCAGGTTGTCGACTCCACGGGGATTGTCGGTGGGTGCGGTCTCCCACACCACCGTGCCGCCGGGCAGGACGGTGATGCTCTTGTCGATGTCGTGACCACCGGCACCGGCCCCGACGGTGATCCGCAGTTGTTGTCGAACAGTCACCGGTGCAGCGCTTTTCGGTAGAACCGCATCGACCCAACGGGCGATGACCTCGACCGCATGGGTGGGCAACTCGAAGTAGACGGTCTCGGACGCGATGAAACGGGTCGGGTCGCCGATCGGGGCAACCCGGGCCCCGCGCTGACCGAGTGCCTTGATCACAGGCAGTTCGAGATCGGTGTCCCTGATCGCACACAACACAGGTAGCCGTTGGTCCTCGGCGAGGACATCGGCGGTCACCCGCATCCGGGACAGCCGCGCGGCGGTGGTCGAATGCAGCGTGGCGCCCACCAGGTGCACGCGTTCGTCAGCCGGGTTTACCGGCCCCACCGACATGTTGTGCAGTGCCGATTGACCACGGACGTGGTGCCGTCCGTTGACAACCGGATCCCACAGCACCAGTGCGGCGAGTGGTCCCAGGCGGTCGGCCTGCTGGCACGCCAGAAGCGCGCCGACTCGAAGGCCTACCAGCGCAACGGTTTCCGCACCGGAATCGCGTACGAACCGCACTGCCGACGCGATGCTGGCCAGCCATCCGTCGGCGGCGTCCGGCGAGTCCTGCGCCCCCGAGGATTCACCGGTGCAGAGGTAATCGAACCGCAGCACAAGAAATCCTTGTGCGGCCAGCCTTTCGGCGAGCAATTTCATTCCCCGCGTGCTGTCGGCCTGCTCTTTCCCCAGCGGCGGGCACATCACCACGCCACCGCGGACCTGACCGTCGCGAGGAGTGCACACCACGCCGAACAAAGGAGTGTCCGCTGGCCCGAAGTACGTCAATTGTGTTGTGACGTCTGGACTCACGTGCATCACGCCTCGAAACGGGTGCGCAAGTCCGTTGGCCAGCGGGTGACGTCCAGGCCATGGGTGCGCAGCATCGCCAGGGCGATCCGTTCCATGCCGAAACCGACGCACGCGCTGTGGGCGGGCGCGCCGTCGGACGTCTTGATGTCGAAGCTGTGACCGAAGTGCTCGCGATGGCAATTGCACGACACCAGAGCGGTTCCGTCGTCCAGATCGCCGTAAAGGCGTACCACCAGTTCGGTTTTGAGGCTCTCCTGCAGCTGGTTGGCCGCAAGCATCTTGCCGACGCGGCCGAAGAACGGGTCGTTGGCGGCCACTGCCGTTGCTTCAAGTCCCAGATCGGCCAGCACCTGCAGACCTCTGGGTACCCATGAATCACGGTGCTGCTGCGCTGCTTCAGGCGTCCCGACGACCACGAACTCGTGCATCCGGAACGCCTGCATCCGCGCGGGGTCGATGGCGGGTTCATGTCGGAAGCAGTACCCGTACACGTCCAACGTGACGCCGCCGTCGGGCAGCACGCCGCTCAGGCTCGAGTAGCAAGGATGGCAGGCAGCGGAGACCAGCATGGTGCCCGCCGGGGAGAGGTGGTGGTCCCAGCTCGCGCCGGCATCCCGATCGCCGAGAAGCTTCCGATGGTCTTTGTTGTCTCCCACAAACGTGGAGATCGAACCCGTCAGGTTGGGAAATGAAGCGATGTAGTCGGTTTTCTCGAAAGACTCTCGCGGAAACACCGGAGGAAAGCGCAGGCGGCGAATATTTGAGCCGTGCGCCTCGAGGCCGGCCGACCGGACATACCGGTCGATTCCATCAACGATGTCTTCGAATACAGCGCCTCTGCCGAACAGACCGTCTATGCCGGATGGCACGAGCAGATCAGCCGCGATCAATTCATCTCGAAAGGCGCGACGTGAAACTTCGAGGTCGGTCTCCGCGTGGTCGGTGATTGTCATGGTTTCCCCCGGTATGCAAGAACAAGTCGCGCATTGTTTGCGCGAATACGGTCATTGGAGACCATCAGTTGTGGCCCGTAGGCATCGCGCAGCAGACGCCCCATCGAGGCCGCGTGATCTTCACGGTAAGCATTGATCCCCACCAGGCCGAGTGCGCCGGCGACCACCTCGACCACTGCTTTGGATGCGTTCAATTTGAGATTGTTCATCGCGATCGCGAATCCCACTGTGGTCTCGAGCTCTCCCGACGCCAGGAAGGTCTCGTAACGCCGGACCTCCTCGGCCACCGAGGAGGCGAACCGTTGGTGGATCACCAGCAGATCTGCGAATGCGGCGGTGCGGTCGGTGGGCGCCCCTGAGTTGCGTTTGGCGTCGGCGCGGATTTGTACCCGCGCCTTGTTCACCGCGGCGTCGGCGATCCCCAGCCACACCGAGGCCCAGAGAGTGTGCGAGGCAGGCAACATCGTGTGCGCGGAGATGGTGGCGTAGTCGACCGGTAGGACGTTGCGGGCGTCGGTGTCGGCTGTGAGCTGGAATCCGGGACTGCACGTGCCCCGGAAACCCAGGACGTCCCATGTCCCGGTCTTCTCCAGCACGGTGTCGGCAGCGGGACAGATCACGAGGACCTGGTCGCTGGGCGGACTGTCGGGGCCGCGCCTGGCAGTGGCGCAGATGTGATCGGCGTACTCGCCGTAGGAGATCACCGGGGCGTTCTTGGACAGTGTCGCGCGGTCGCCCTCGACAACCACTGCACAGGTCGATGACCGGACGTCGCCGCCGGTGGTGATCTCCGTTGTCGCCGAGGCGAGCAGCGACTCGTTCTGCGCGATCGATCGCGTGAGCTCGGCGATGTCGCCTTGCGCGCCGTGCCAGCGGAGTGTCAGGGCTTGCGTGTGGTGCATCGCGAAGACCATGGCCGCCGAACTACATGCAGCTCCGAGGGCACGGGCATACGACGCGAGTTCGGTCATGCCTGCCGACCTACCGCCCAACTCGGCGGGCAGCGAACACGACAGGAGTCCGGCATCCTTCATGGCGGTGACGGCCTCGACCGGGAATCGTGCATCGCGGTCGACGATGTGCGCATTGGCAGCGGCCGCTTTCACTGCGCCCGTGACATCGATCGGTGAGGCGCCGTCGTGCGTGGAGTCGACAGTCATGGAGGACCTCTGTACGGGTAGGGCGCATGGTGCGCGATGACGCCCTGCCGAACTGTGTGACGGGCAATGGCTCCTGGTCGTACTGTAATCTACATCGCTATATGCGGAAAACGTGGACGGCAGAATGGATTCCACTGTCATACGTTTGAACGCTCTTCTCGCACGGGCGACTTGCTACTGAAAGGATCGTGTCGGTGAAAGATCAGATTCGCGACATCCTCGCGGCACACGGGAGACTCGCCGTGGACGCGCAGTCGGTTGAGGACGACGCCGACCTGTACGAGCTGGGCCTGACCTCGCACGCGAGTGTGAACGTGATGCTGGCGCTCGAGGACGAGTTCGATGTCGAGTTCCCCGACGAAGATCTGAAGAAGGCCACATTCGCGACGGTCAGCAACCTCGAAGCGGTGGTGAGCAAGCTTCTCGCCGGTGTCGCGTGAGCTTGCCCGCGGCGCTGACGATCAGCAACACCGCTCGGCCCCACTTCTCCCACAGCGGAGACCGGATCTGGCCTGAGACCAACTGTTATGTCGACCTGTGGATCGAATTGCTTCACGCGCTCGGCCACGATCCGGTACCCGCCTTCGCCTGCGCGCTCTCAGCCGACCACGACGGCCAGCAGTGGAGCTTCCTCAAGGTCGCCCAAGAAGACATCCGGCGGCTCTACGGCCTCGAGGTCACCGAAGAGAACGTGTGGCTCCCGCTGCTGGAGACCATCGAAAGCGGTCCTGGCCGTGGCATTCTCCATACAGTCGAGGTCGACAGTTGGTGGCTCCCCGATACCGTCGGCACCGATTACCACCGAAATCATGTGAAGACCACGATCATTCCGACATCCGTCGATCGGTCCACGCAGACCATGAGCTATATCCACAATTCCGGGATTCATTCCCTTTCCGGAGCTGATTTCACGGGAGTATTCGGTCTCGCCGGGACCGAAGAGGGTTCACTACTGCCCTACGTGGAACAGATTCGTTCATTTCCCGAACGAGCCCACGAGGATTCGCTCTTGCCCATCGTTCGTGAGCATCTGGCGCGCCGGGCACCGGGTAATCCGGTAGAGCGCCTCGGTCACGGTGTCAGGGAGGCCGTCGCGTGGCTTCCGGGTGCCGGGATGGAGACCTTTCACCTGTGGGCCTTCGCCACATTGCGCCAATGCGGCGCCACCGCCGAGTTGGCAGCAGACCTCAGTCGCCACCTCGCGGCCGGTCCGGCACCAGGGGCCGCGGAAGCGGTCGAGCCATTTCTCGCAGTAGCCGCCGGCGCGAAGGCGGTTCAGTTCAAGATGGCCCGGGCCGCGCGCGGACGCCAGGTGGACGTCGACGAGGGTCTCGACAACATGGCTCGATCATGGGCGACGGCCATGCAGACCGTCGCCGACGCCGTAGCGCGATGAGTCCGATCACTGGGTGGAAGCTCTTGGGCACCACACCCGGTGTGGCCATGACTTCCGAAGACGTGCACGACCTTTGGCCCGACGCCGTCGACGTGGAGGATGCCACCGTCGTAGGGGCCGTGGACCAGGCACTGGCGCGGTGGGGCGACAACGTCGATGCATCCGACTGGTGGTTCACGACCACGGTAGAGACGGCGCAGGACTCGTGGATCGACTTCGCGGGTGTGACCGCGCCGGCAACGGTCTATCTCGATGACCGCCCCGTGGCCGAGGTCGAATCCATGTTCCTACCGGTATCGGTGGCCGTCCCCGCCGGCGACAACCGGCTGGTGGTGCACTTCCCCGCCCTGGACGCCGTGCTGCGCAAACGTCGACCCCGCGGTCGGTGGCGTTCCAGTCTGGTTGCAGCGCAGGGCTTTCGATGGTTGCGAACAACGTTGATCGGTCGCGCTCCGGTCTACTCCGGGGTGCCCCCTGCGGTGGGATTCTGGCGCCCGGTGGCCCACAGGGATCTCCGCCGTGCCCGCAACGTGGCGGTGCAGGCCGATCCGCGTTCCGGTCGGGTGACAGTGCGTGGTGTCGCACCGAGCCCGGGCCACGTCTCGATATCCCTGCGCCACAACGGCACCGAGCTCACGGTCGGGGCAGCCACCGCCGACTCCGATGGGCTGTTCACGGTCTCGGCAACGGTGCCCGAACCGGCGCTGTGGTGGCCGCGGGGTTACGGAGATCAAATCCTGTACACCGCCATTGTGACCATGGCGGGACAACCTCTGTGCGAGAGGGACTTCGGATTCAGAACCGTCGAGATGAGCAGCAATGGCGAAGGCTTTGCCATCGCTGTCAACGGCATCGACATCTTCTGCCGAGGTGCGGTGTGGATGCCACCCGACCCACTTCGGCTGACCAGTCAGGCCGCAACCACACAGAAGCACCTCCGACTGCTCGCGGACGCCGGTGCCACCATGCTCCGCGTACCCGGTGGCACGGTATTTCCCGACGCGGAGTTCTGGTCGTACTGCGCTGATCTCGGAATCTTGGTGTGGCAGGACACGATGCAGGCGACCTTCGACCCACCCGAGGACGTCCAGGACTTGCTGTGCGCCGAGATGCGTGAGCTTCTGCGGACGGTCTCAGGCAACCCTGCGTTGGCTGTGGTCAGCGGCGGAAACGAACTCATCCAGCAGCCGGAGATGCTGGGGTTGGCGCCTGAGCAACGCGACGTCTCGGCTCTGTCTAGAGCGTTGTCGCTCGTGGTCGCGGCAGAGTCCGACGCGGTGTTTGTCGTCGCCAGCCCATCGCCGGTCCCCGGCAGCACCGACCTCGCGATCCGTCCGGATTCCGGTGTGGCGCACTGGTTCGGCGTCGGTGGTTACCTGCGCCCTCTGGCCGACGTCAAGACAGCGGGTGTCCGATTCGCAGCCGAGAGCTTGGCCTTTGCCATCCCGCCGTCCGCGGACGCAGTGGACCGCCACTTTTCCGGCGCGGCGGTGGCCGGCCACGATCCACGCTGGAAAGCAGGGGTTCCGCGGGACCGAGGAGCGTCATGGGACTTCGAGGATGTGCGCGACCACTATGTGGCCGAGATCTTCGGCGTCGATCCATTGATGGTCCGCAGGACTGATCCCGAACGCTATTTGCAGCTGGGGCGGTTGGCCGTGGCCGAGGCGATGCTCGAGTGTTATGCGTTCTGGCGCCGGCACGATTCCGGTTGTGATGGCGCGCTGGTGTTGTCGTCCAAAGATCTGTGCGCGGGCGCCGGATGGGGACTCATCGACATCGATGGACAACCGAAGGCGCCTCTTCAAGCGCTTGCGCGACTGTGGTCGCCTGTTGCGGTTCGCCTCGCATCCGCGGGTCTGTCCGGAGTTCGTATCGACGTCTACAACGACGGACCGGACCTCCTCGAGGGCACCCTCGAACTGATCGCCACCAACTCGTCCGGGCACCCGGTGATCGAGGCCCGCAGGACGGTGTCCGTCGATGCGCATTCGTCGACGACGCTGCACGACTCCGATCTGTCTGGCAGGTTCACCGACCTCTCCCACGCATATGGGTTCGGTGAACCCGTGGCAGATGCGGTGCAGGCGACCATGGTCGTGAACGACGTTGTCGTGGCGCGTGATGTCCACGTCGTCCGTTCGACGGCACACCAGGGGATCATCGAACTGGATGCGAAAGCCGTCCTGGCGGATGGTCGGTGGTGGCTGGAACTGTTGTCGCGCACGACCCTGCGGTACGTGGAGGTCGATGCGCCGGGATGGCGGCCCGCAGACAACTACTTCCACCTGGCCGGGGGCCTTCCATACCGGGTACCGCTCACCGCTTCCCGAGACCATCCCGGCAGGCCTCCCAAGGGTTCGGTCACCTCGATCGACGCTCTGACCGTCACTCGTTTTGCCGCCGACGATCGCTGAATGCGCCGAATATGCACATGGATCTCCCGCCGGGTACCCGCATCGGATGCGATCTCGTGGCCCTCGACGAGGTGCGGAACTCGCTGTCCCACTTCGGCGGAAGGTTTCTCGATCGGGTGTTCACCGCAGGCGAGGTAGCGTACTGCGCCGGCCGCGTCGATCGGCTCGCCGCGAGATTCGCCGCCAAGGAAGCCGTGATCAAAGCACTCGCCGACACCGACCTCCCGACACCGATGCAGGAGATCGAGGTGGTGACGATCGACGGGACGCCTCGGGTCGAACTACACGGATCGATGGCCGATCGTGCCGCGCAGGCCGGGTGGACAACAGCACAGTTGTCGTTGTCGCACACCGACTGTCACGCGATGGCTGTGGTTGTGGTCAGTCTCTCCGGTTCGTGAAGAACGGTTCGAGCAGATCGGCCAGCCTCTTGACGGTGGTCCGGAGCTCGAAGTCTTGTTCGACGAGTGCCCGTCCCGCTGCGGCGAACCCGGCGACGTCTTCCCCACCGGACACCACCGACTCGAGCGCGTCGCGAAGGTCCTGCGCGTCACCGGGTCGGGCAAGACGTCCGGTCACCCCGTCGACGATGATCTCCGGAATTCCCGACAGCGAGGTCGACACACACGGCAGGCCCGAGGCCAGTGCCTCCATCAACGCGACCGGGAGACCTTCCATCTGCCCGTCCGCGGCCACGACGCTGGGCAGCACGAACAGTTCGGCGGCCGCCAGCTTCTCGGCCACAACGGTTTCCGTCTGAGCGCCCAGGAATCGGACGCGGTCGGCCAGACCGAGCTCGAGACTGAGCTGCTCGAGCTCCTCTCGTAATGGCCCGTCTCCGATGAGGTCCAGCTGGATGCGATCGACGCCAGGACCGCCTGTGGCCAAGGCACGTAGCAGCACCTCGTGACCCTTGTACTCCTGTAACGACGCCACACACACGGCACGTATCCGGCCCTGTGCGGGAATCACCCGCGGCTCGAATCGGTAGCCCGAAGTGTTGATGCCGCAATGCACCACGTGTACATCTGTCCCGGTGTGCAGCCCGGTCAGGATCGCCCGGTTGAAGTCCGAGATGGTGACCACCAGCGCAGCATCGGACACCTTGCGGGAGAGCATCACCTGGTCGACGTACAGATCGTGGGCGTGTGCGGTGAAGCTGTACGAGATGCCGGTGAGACGGTGGCACACCCATGCCGCCAACGCCGGATACGTCGCGTAATGCGCGTGAATGTGCGCTCGGCGGGATCTCGGGGCGAGGTCCCTCGCGTGTGCACATCCGATCGCGGTGGTCACCAGGGCCCGGGCGCCGAGCCGTGGTGCCCGCAGGTGGTCACCGATCACGGTCCCGAGGACACCGAGGAACGCGAGCGGGTGCCGCCCCAGGGCCCAGAACACCCCGCGCGCGATCGCCACCGCTCCGGGCCGCACCAGAACCGCCGCCCATCGTTCGGCCACCGAATGCACTGCGGTGTCCGGCGACGGGAACAACGACCGCACCGAGACATCAAATCGACCAAGACCGGCCAGACCATCGAGCTCGCGGACGATGAACGTCTCCGATGTCCGCGGGAACCGCGACACCATGTAGATGATTTCGGGCTTGCTCACCTTCTACGGTCTGCCGCTTCGGAATACAGTTCGTGCAACCGCTGCGCCCAGGAAGTGGCCGAGAACTCGCTGCGGGCGCGAAGGACCGCGGCGTCACCGAGCTGTTGACGCCGACCGGGATCGGCGATGAGTTCGCCCAGGGTGTCGGCAAGGGCCTGAGGATCGTTGGGCTCGAACAGAAGTCCGGTCGATCCGTCCGCGACGATGTCGGGGATCCCACCGATCCTCGACGCGGCCAGTGCGCGGCCCGAAGCCATGGCCTCGATCAGCACCGTCGGCAGGTTCTCGCCATGGGTAGAGGGCAGCAGCACGATGTCCGCGGCGCGGTAGACATTCGGCATGTCCGACCGCACCCCGGCGAAGACAACCGAGTCTTGTAGACCGAGCTGCGAGACCTGGTCACGGAGCTCTTTTTCCAGCTCTCCCCCGCCGACCAGCGACAACACTGCTGTGGGGAAGCGCTCGAGAATCTTCGGCCATGCTTCGACGGCAACGGGGATTCCCTTGAAGTCCCGGAACGCGGCAGGCAGTACCACCAGCGGCCCCTCGGCACCTCCGAGTTCCCGCCTGACGGCCGGGTCGGGTTGTCCGGGAGTGAAATTGGCGATGTCGATCCCGTTGTGCATCACATCCCAGTTGCCCGGGAGTCCCCGGGGACGGTATTGCTGCTGAAACGATTCCCGGGACGCCTCGGAGACGAACAGCGCGCGGTACGACCTGTCCGCGGCAGCCACCGCCAGCCGCTCCCGGGCACCCTGTCGACCCGACAGGGGCCGTGCCACATGGTGAAATGTGCAGATCGCCGGTCGTCGGGCGAGGGCGGCGGCGGGCACCGCAAGCGTGATCGCCATCTCGAGGTGGGCATGGACCACGTCGAAGTCCGACTGTTTGATCTCGCGCACGAGCTTGGGCAGCGCGCCGGGATCGAGCAGACGCTTGATGCCCAGGGCCCGGGTCTCGATTCCCGCCTCGGTCAGGATCTCGGTGGTCTTGTCGGCATCGGCGGTCGACGACAGGACGCTGACGAACTCCATCTCCACCGGACTGTCGCGGAACGCGACGGCCAGTGGTGCGAGCAACGTCTCGGCCCCTCCCATCCGGAATGCATCGATGAGCAACAGCACACGCAGTGGACGGGTCACCTCAGGACCTGCAGGCGTTTCCAGGGTATCGACTCCATCCCGTCATAATCCCATCGCAAGCCGGCATTGGTGTACACCTGCCCGATGGAACCGGCCGGTGCCTGGGTGTCCAACTCGAAAGCGACGCTGAGAGACGTGCCACCGACGTCCATCGCGTATGCCCCGTACTGCTGCATGGCCTTTGCCACCGCACGTACTCCCGGGGCGAGGTTGAGCGTGCTCAGATTGAGCGTGGGGTCGAGCCGTAGCCTCGCGCCCTCGGGGATGCAGTCCGAACGCGTCGACGGACCGTCGGTTTTGATTGCCGGGCTACGAAAGATCCCCGCGCAGATGTTGTCGGTCTGGACCGCGAGTGCATGCGGGATCACCCCGTTGCGGATCTCGGCCAGCCGGATCACCCCGGCAAGGCGCGATGCGCCCGAACCCGTGCTCGCTCCGCCCCAACCGGAGCCGTCGAGGCGGTTGATCGCGCCCCACTGGGTTGTCCACTGACTCCCGGACTGGTTTGCGCGCCAGAACTCGTAGATCCGGTTGGCGCCCTGGTCCACGACCACCATCGCGCCGTCGCTGCCGGTGTGCGGTTTGGCGCCATTGGGGATCGGCACCTGGTACCCACTGAAAGGGCATGTGCCCCAGCCCTGCTGAGTACACTGCACCGTATATTTCGGCGTCTGCGCATCGGCCGCGTAGATGGGGATCCCGAACTCCCCCATCGAGGCGTACATCCGGCCGTTCCGGGATGCGTACGCGCTCATGGTCGAACTGTTCGGATCGAGTGCCGCAGTCGATGAGATCGCGGTGTTCCACGGACTGCTGGTGGCGAACGGTTTGCTCAGCGACGCGCCGTTCGACGGATTCTCCGATCTGAACACCAGCACGGCCGTAGACGCGACGATCATCGCGACAAGCGAACAGATGAGTGCAACTCGCCACGTCATGTGGATGTTGAGGTGCCTTGCGATGGGGTGACGGCTCATTTACCTCTCCCTGTTCGGACCATTGCTTCGTCCAGCGATTCGATGACGGTGCCGGCGGCCACATCCCATGCTTGCGACAACCGCTGCAGGCCGGCATCGCCGAGTTCACGTGAGCGGACCGGATCGGTCAGCAACTCGACCATGGCCCCGGCGAGGGCCACCGCGTCACCGGGTGGCACCAGCAACCCGGTCACCCCGTCGCGGACCACTTCGGGCAGGTCTCCGACGGTGGTCGCGATCACCGGCCGCCCGAAGGTGTAGGCGAGGTGGGCGACGCCGCTCTGGCTCGCCCGGATGTACGGTGTGATGACAACGCGGGCCGACTCGACGATGGCCGGAACCTCTTCTACCGCAATGTATCCGGCGCGTGTACTGATGTTCCCGATCTCTTCGGCCCGCCGCAGCAGGCTGTCGAGGTCGATGTCGGCGCCGACCGCCCCGGCGAGAACCAACCGGGCGTCGGGTAGATCGGCTCGGACGATGGCAAAAGCGTCGAGGAGAACGTCGATGCCTTTGTAAGCGGTCCACGTACCGAAGAAGAGCGCCACCTGACCGGACTCCGAAACAGGCGCGAGGACACGCGATGTCCGTAGGGCACGTTCATCGCCGTGCGGGATGACGATCACCGGGCCGGCGGGATCGAAGTGTTCGAGCACCAGGTCCCGGGTGCGCGGCCCCAGTACAAACGCGACGTCCATCTGCCGCCACGCGGCCGAAAAGGCGTTGTCGACCAGGATTCCCGACTTCGGCGTGCTCGTGTCCTTCGCGTCCGACCTCGGCAACGGCTCATGCGCCACGATCCCGAAGACGGCATTTCTCACGATCTTGGTGATCATCACCACGAACATCGGCTCGAAGGAGAAGCGCCAGTGCGACCACAACACGGCGCCGGGTCGGATACGGACGAGTGCGACTGCCAATACCAACCACGCCAGCACAAGCTGCCCGGCACGCAGCACACGGCGGGCGGCCGAGAACAACGCGGGTCGGACGGTGTCGTCTGCCGGATGCCAAGTCGGCAGCAGCGGGCGGATGGTCAAGCCTCGTGACGGTGCCAGCTCGGGCCTGGGCCCGGTGATGAGCACAACCGGCCGTCCCGCCTCCGACATCGCATCACCCAATTGCACTGCGAATTGGAACAATCCACCTGATGGGGAGAACTCCACCAGCACAATCGGGCGCGTTGTCATCGCTGCGTCCCGACCAGATCCTGCTCGCCCGGCCGCACTTGTTCGGCAGGCCGCCGACGAACTCGGCGGAGCACCGCCGCTGTTGCGCCGGCCGCACCTGTGCCCAGGACCAACGCCAGCAGCACCGAGGTCACCGAATGTTCCGTGTGAGACGTCTCGTACGGATTCCCGACGTTGACAACGGAGTATTCGTCGTCGGCACCCACAGCACGAACCCGCTCGCGTGCCTCTTCCACAGCGGACGTCAGCCGGGTCTCGGCTGTCGCGGCGTCCGCGTCGGTGAGGCTGATGGTGATCACTCCTCGAACTGGGTCAGCGGCCACGGTGGCCGGCGAGTCGGCAGACCTCATGATCGCCGAGTAGGTCGGGAGAACTGGGGTGCGAGAACGTATGTCGAGCGCGTATCCGAAGTAAGTATCACCCGAATCGCCTCGCGGTAACAGCATCAGCTGCTGATTGGCCGTCGTGTCGTGAGAAGCCGTCGACCACAACACCGTTCCGGCGACCACGACTCCGACGCCCAGTGAACCGCAGACGACCACCGCAGTTCGTCGACCGCGGGCAAGAGCCTGCGCCTTCACCGGACCTCCCGTCGACGCCAAGAACGCCGCCAACGCGATGACAAGAGCGAAGGACCGGAAGTAGGCCAGGTGGAGGAAGATGCTCGCGGCAGACCAGGCGATCACTGCCGCCAGCGCAGCGGCGAGCAGTGTGCGGCGGTTGCCGGAGGTGACCGAACCCATCCGCAGTATCACCACGGCGAGCACTCCACCGACCATGATCAGCCAGCCGAGCAGGCCGACGATTCCGGTCTCGGCGGCGAGCTGTGCGTACAGGTTGTGCGGGGCGTCGGTGGGATGCACCACCGCTGTTTCCACTGTCCCCGCGTATTCGGGCACCCGGGTGTAGTAGGTGCCGGGTCCGAAGCCGTACATCGGGCGATCGTGGAACATCGCCCACGCGATCTCCTGCGCAGCTTTGCGTCCCAGGATCGACGGGTCGATCCCGTAATCGACGTCGGCGGCGAACACGTCGTTGACCAACGCCGACAATCTATTCCCCACACCAGGGATCACCAGCATGAGCGCGAGGAACGGTACGGCGACCAGGCTCCAGCGCCGGACGGCCGGACCGCTTGCCACGATCCAGACCAGCACGCCGACGGCCGCGGCGAGGAAGGTGCCTCGCGACTGCGTCAGATACACACCGATCAGGAGGGCGACTGCCGAACCACCCCACAGTGCCGTCGCGATTCGATCGTTGCGGCGGATCGACCGGGTCAGCAAAGCGCACGCAAGGGGCATGCCCATCACGAGGTTTCGGCCCCAGAAGTTCGAGTCGGGCAGTGGCCCGCCGTACCGCAACGTGGTGGTGAGTTCGCCGGAGGCCTCGGTGACGGTGGAGAAGCCGCCGAAAGACATGGTTCCGTTGAACACCACCTCGTTGACCAAGGCGAGCAGCGACAAAACCGCGAGCGGAAGAACGATGGCCGCGACCATCACCCAGGGCCGTTCACTCAACTGCGCCAGCATCAAGACGATCAACAGGAACACGCAGTCGAGGAGGATGCGCCGGAAGGTCCACATCGATTCCTGGTTGTCGACGCTGCCCAGGATCGCAATGGCCTGCGTCCCAAGGTAGATACACACCAGGCCGGCGAAATAGGCAGTCCAGCGGTTGATCTTCGCTCGGCCCTCGGGCGAACGCAACGCGATACCGATGGTCAGCGCCCCGAGTGCAAGCGACGCAGGAAACACCGGCAACTGAGCATGCAGTGCCACGATGCCCGCGAGGTTGAGGATCTCGGACACGACGAGGATGAGCAGTGTCACGAGCGGCCGTCGCATCGCATACACGGCGACGGCAACCGCGAACGGCGCCGCGGCAACCAGTAGTGGTCGAGGTCCGAGCAGCGCGATGGATCCCGCGATGGCCAGGCCGGTTCCGATCAGGAAGATGATGGGATCGTTCTTGTCCATCACCGGCCGGAGTGTGGTCATCCAGCCTGTCCCGGCGTGGGTCGATAGGCCGCGTACTCGTTGCCCCCGGAACCATGCCGAGCACGCGGGTCGCGTCTGGTCCGCGCGATCAGCAGTCCTACCCCGAGGCCCAGCACGAGTCCGGCGATCGATGCCGCCGGGATCAGTTGCGCCTTCGAGATACCGGTCGACGTCGCAGTACCGCCGGGTGCAGAGATCTCTTTCAGGACAAAGGGACCGGAAATGCTTGCCGCATCCGCGGAGGCCACCTGGAGAACCTTCTCCAGCCCCTTCTCGGCGGCCTCACCGGATTTCGCGGTCATGGTGGCCTCGATCAAGGTGGTGTCGGCGACCGCACCCGCGGTGAGGGTCAGTTCGGACGCCGGCACACCGGCGGACTGCGCGGCCTCTTCGAGCCATCGGCGATCTGCCAACACGATCGCGGCAGTACGGGTGACCTGCCCACGGCTGAGGATTTCCCAGTAGTACGACGACTCGGCGGGCGGGACTCCCGGCGCCGGCATCATCACAACGGTCGCCTTTGCTTCGTACGAGGGTGTCGCGGCTGCCGAATACACCAGCGCTGCAGCGAGTCCGAGTACCAATCCGACCACGGCGCACAGGGCCGCGATTCCACGGCCGGGCGCTCGCAGGAATGCAATCATCTTCATCCTTAATTCCTCGACACGACACGGTGCCGACCTCGAGAGCCGGACACACCACGGTGCGGCTCATCTGCATTAGACACGACCAGGGCACGCGCTGTGGCGGGTCCGGTACGGCGATGCCGCCCCGGGGCCACGTTGCTTTCGCTACGCCGCGGTCGTGTACCCGCCGGGGCACGGTGTCGGCCCGGCGTTGTCATGGTGGGGTTCTTGCCCATCGTCTTCATCACGATGCCGTACCCGGACGCGAAGAGCAGCGGCGCAGTGAAACGCAACGCCACCACATAGATCAGCAGACCAGCCAAGGCCAGCAGCACCAACACCAGCGGTGCCGGCAGTGTCCGGATCATCCGGTGCAGACCGACAAGAGCCACACCCATCACCACAGCGGCGGCCACCGGCCGAATGATCGATGGCACGAGCTGGTTCCAGGACAGGGACAGAACCCGGCGGACCACGATCATCCGAACGACGAAGTGGCCCAACTCGACACTGAGCAACGCCACCGCGACGAGTACCGCGCTGTGGCCGGCAGCCCACCAGATCGGGACGATCAGCGCCGCGAACTTGCCGGCATTGATCGAGGTGAGGATGCCCGGACGGCCGATCGCCTTGTAGACATCACCCGAATGGAACGACGCCGAGTACACCACCGCGTAGATCGCCAGCACCGACAACATCGGATCTGCGGCCTCGTACTGCGAGCCGTACATGGTCGCGATGAGGGCGTCCGAACTGACCGCGAGGCCGATTCCGATCGGCGCCGTCAAAGCCACCACCACACCGAGGGTCTGGACATAGTGGCTGCCCAGCGACTTCAGGTCGTGTTGCAGCCGCGACAACGAACTGAACAGGACATCGCTGATGACGCCACAGAGACTGAGCACGAGCAGCTCGGGTATCCGGTACGCCAGCGTGTAGAGGCCCAGTTCGGCGTCACCCTGACGGCTGCCGATGGCGAGGTAGTCGACGTTGTAGATGCCGAAGGCGAGGAGGGTGACCGCGGTGACCGGTAGCCCGAACTTCAACAGCGACTTGGCCTCGGGTCCATCGAAACCGAATCGGAGGGTCGATCCGGCCACCTTCCAGTACAGCAACATGGTCACCGTGACGCCGGCCAGCTGTCCCCAGATGAGGCTCCACACGCCGTAACCCGCAACCGCGAGCCCGATGGTCAAGATCGTCTTGAGCAGCGCTCCGATGAACTCGGGGAAGATGCGACCGCGAAAATCTATGTTGCGGCGCAGATATGCGGTCGGCACCACACTCAACGCCGAGATCGTGAGACCGATTGCCAGCACCTGGATGAGGGGTTTGAGGTCCGGATGGCCGACCAGATCGGAGGTCAGCCCCGCGGTACCGGCCAGGACGGCGCCGATCAGCACTCCGAAGACAACCGACAGTGTCAGGCCGGTCGGCGCGATCTGGTCCCACCTGCGACGGCTCTGCACCAGCGAAGCGCCGACCCCGAGATCTTTGACGAAGTCGAACAGATTCACCACGAGGAGAGCAAAGGCGAAGAGGCCGAACTCGGCGGGATCGAGCAGACGCGCGAGCACGATTGTCATCACGAGCGTGGAACTCTTGCTCAGCGCGAAAACGAGGTAATTCCAGGCAGCTTGACGACCGGTCGCCGGCACGGACGTGTCCACACGCTCGAGGACGTCGGTCTGGGCATCCCACATCGCCGTCGGGAGGGGCGGGAAGACAGGCAGGGTTATCGCGTTGGCGTTCTCGTGATCGAGTTGATCAACCGGGCGAGGTGAGCCATGCATGATGCGGCTGTCTCAATCCTCTCCCCACCACCGATTCCTACAATCGCGGGAGTCGCACCTGCCTGTCCCGGAATGCCGGGCTGCCTCGATGGTAGTCGCTGCCGGCGGGAATCGGCGGGAGCACCGTGCACGACTCAGGCAATTCCATCCACCTCAAAACCGGCCGCTGAGCGGGATTTTCACCCGGCGGGCAACGTCCACACCGTGTCCCGTTGTCCGCACCAGACCGCTACGCTCACATACAGGCCAGGCTCGGACACTGTCATCGGCGACTCGCCCAACGCCGCCCGATGGTCGGAGTATTCGGTCGTTCCCTTGCGACGGAGGTCATATGCCGAAATCGGTTGCACTTGTCAGCGCGGTGGATCCCTATCCGGTCGATGCAGGTAAGAAGGTGGTTCTGGCCGGGATCATCGACTATTACCGTGATCGTCTCGGTGCGGAGAATGTCCACTACGTCCTGATCGGCGACGGCGTCGGACCCCACGACTTCCCGGTACGGCTGCATCCACTTTCCAAACCGGCAACTGCCGCGGCACTGGGAAATGTCCTGACCCGCGTTCCCACCGGTCGCTCGAGCCTGCAGGAAGCACTGCTGCGATCAGCTTCGGTCGCAGCCGAAATCGACCGCACACTGCAGAACCTAGATGCTGATATCGAGATTTTCGACACAGTACGCCTGGCCCAATATGCGGGCAGCGCGCGCACTCGACGGCAGGTCTGCTACCTCGACGACCTGTTCTCCGAGCGGTACCGGGCGATGCTCGACGCCGCGAGACGGTATCCGGACGTTCGGATAAGTCCGCTCGGTAATTTCGCCGCTCACGTACCGCGCGCGTTGCGTCCACTGGCCGACGAGAGGCACACGCAGCGCGGTTTGATGCATGCCGAACGCAGACTGGTGCAAAAAAGCGAGGACCGAGCGGCACGCTTGTTTCCGCGCAGCCTCCTGGTCAATCAGCGCGAGGCCGAACACCTCATCCGGCGAGCCGGTGTCGACGAGATGAAGGTGCAGTCCATCCCGCCGTTGATCGCCGAGCCGGGAGAGCACCGGCGCGACTACGGTGGCGCACCGGAGTTCATCTTCCTCGGGCTGCTCTCGCTCCCACACAACGACGACGGGCTGCGTTCTTTTCTGACGGCCGTATGGCCTCTGGTACTTGCCCGGGTCCCCGAAGCGAGGCTGCGGGTACTCGGTCGAGAGCCGTCCAAGGAATTGCGTGAAGCGGCGGAACGATTCACGCAAAGCGTCTCGCTCGAAGGCTTTGTCCCCGATCTCGGCGAGCTCTTCGGACGGGCCGCCGCCACCATCAATCCACTCAGGTTCGGCTCGGGTATCAAGCTGAAGGTGATCGAGGCGCTCGGGCGGGGGGTGCCGGTGGTTTCGACCGAACTTGGGGCCGAGGGAATTACGAGTGGAGCGGCCCACGGCGTCCTCGTCGCCGACGAGCCCGCGGAGTTCGCCGACGTGATGGTGGGCCTCACCTCCATCCGATACAACAACGAGGTGTCCCAGGCCGCCCGAGCTCATTTCGAGGCGACGTATTCGCGGGAGGCCGTATTCCGGCGCTATGACGCGGCATTCGATCTGAGCTGAATCAGCAACTGTGCTGGTCGGCGTATAGCATCCTGGAAGAGGGACGCGGTCCGCCGCTATCGATCGTCAAACGTGCTGTGCAACGAGACCAAGTGAGGCCATGTCGCCGCAGAAGACGCCGCGTCCGCAGATCCAGAGGGGTGAATTGACAGCCGAGTTGCCGCGACGCCGCTATCGGTTCAAACCTCGGCAGCGGATCGACGTCAGCCTGGTCATGCTCGACGTGATCGCCATCGTGGTCACGGATCTGCTGTTGGTGCGCCCCATCTCTTCCACTCTCATCGACGCCACCATCTTTGTGGTGGTTCTCGAATTGGCAGGCAGATACCGTCCCCGCTTCAACCTGTCGTCGCTGACCGAGGCGCCCGGGCTCGTAGCCGCCTGCATCATCGCGGCTTTCAGTTCGGCTGTCCTGTTCGAGCGCGATACGCATGTCGGCGACATGTTCGTCCACGCCGTGGCCATGGTCGGCGTACTCCTCGTCGTCCGACTGTTCTACTTCGCGGTTCAGCGCAGCCGGCGGCGGCGCAACGCCGATGCGCGCAGTCGTACCGTCATCATCGGCGGGGGCATCGTCGCGTCCAAGATCTTGGAGAGTGTGGTCGACTACCCCGAACTCGGTGTCGAACCGATCGCGATCATCGGCAGTGACCCCATGGCCGGACCGACAAACTTCGGCGTGCCCGTTGTCTCGGACATCCCCATTCGCACATTTGTCGAGCAGCATCAGATCGAGACGGTCATCGTCGCGTTCCGCAACGCCCCCGACTCCTCGCTGGTGTCCCCGCTCCGTGAATGCGACGGGTTGGATTGCGAGATCTTCATCGTCCCGCGACTGTTCGAGTTCGTACATCTCAGTACCGATATGGATCGGATCCACACGATTCCGCTGACCTGCGTTCGCCGAAACATGGCGCGCACGTGGTACTGGCCTCTCAAGCGGGTCTTCGATGTCGCGGTGTCCGCATCGGCACTGTTGGTGCTGAGCCCGTTGCTCGCTGTCACCGCGCTGGCCGTGAAGGCCTCCGACCGGCGCGCCCCGATCATCTTTCGCCAGCACCGGATTGGCCGCAACGGCGCTCAGTTCACGTTGTACAAGTTCCGGTCGATGCGGCCGGCGCCACCGGCCGACTCGGACACCAGCTGGAACGCGCAGCGTTCGTCGCGGGTGGGCACAGTCGGAAAGATCATCCGCAAGACCTCGATCGACGAGCTCCCCCAGCTGTGGAACGTCGTCAAGGGAGACATGTCCCTGGTCGGTCCACGACCCGAGCGGCCACACTTCGTGCAGCAATTCGAGGACTCGGTGCCGTCATACCGCGACCGCCATCGCATGAAGGCGGGGTTGACCGGCTGGGCCGCCATCCACGGTCTGCGTGGCGACACGAGTATCGACGACAGGGCGATGTACGACAACTTCTACATCGAGAACTGGTCGGTGTGGCTGGACATCCGGATACTCATCCTGACTGTCGGGGCGGTGATCCGTGGAACCGGATCGTGAACGGGGGCAATGGGCATGACCACTTTTCAGAGCGTCGATCTCGAGGGAGTTGTCCTCGCGGACGCGCCAATCGATCCCGATTGGATCATCGACGGTGCGCCCGTCGCGCAATCGAGCGAATGGGTGACATCCTCTGACGGCCTCACCACCATGGCGGTGTGGAGTTGCACCGCAGGCACATTCCGGTGGACGTTCGGATGCGATGAACTGGTGCACATCATCGAGGGCGAGGTGATCGTGACCGGCGCGGACGGCAACCGGGTCCGACTCGGCCCCAACAGCGCCGCCCTGTTCCCCGCCGGCTCTCAGACCACCTGGGAAGTACCGGTTTTCGTCCGCAAGCACGCAATACTGCGAGCACCCGTGCCGGCGCCGGTCCGAACGGTCTGGCGGGCACTCTCGGCGACGAAGCGCCTCGTGACCGGTAAAGGTATCCGCGAACGCCCCGCGGGGAACGAATTACTGTCGCGCTGAACCGATCAGCTCAGGCCTTCGAAAGCTGCAAGCGCTGCGAGGAGTCGCGCCCGTAGACAACGCTGTGGCCGCCACCCGCCGACTTCGCTTCGTACATCGCGGTGTCCGCTGCGCGGATCACTTCTTCGGCACTGCGCATGTCACTCGGGGTGACCTCCACGATGCCGACGCTCGCGCGGATACGAAGGAGTCGTCCCTGGATGATCACCGGTTCCACAAGCGAGTCGTGAACACGCTTGGACAGCACGGCGATTCTGTCGGCCCCGGAGATGCCCGACAGGACAGCAACGAACTCGTCACCGCCGAATCGTCCGACTATGCCGTACTCGTTGAGGATGCCGCGCAGGCGGTTTGCCGCAGTCACCAGTGCAACGTCGCCGCCGCCGTGACCCAGTGAATCGTTGACCTGCTTGAGGCTGTCGAGATCGATGAACATCACGACGGTCGACTCGGCCGGTTCGCACCGCTGGGAGTTCGCGACCACTTCGTTCAATCGGCGCATCACGCATGCACGGTTCGGCAGCTCGGTCATCATGTCGTGGTCGGCCGCGTACTGAAGCATCGCCCGGCCCACGTGCTGTGCGGTGACATCGGTGAACGACGCAGCGATCGCAGAGTTGGCCGGGTCCGCCGGGTTCACCAGGCCGACGTTGCAGGTGACCCACACGCGTTGACCGTCGGTGCGGTCGAAGCCTACGACCATGCCGGAAACTGCACGCCCGGTGCGCGCAACAATCTTGTCCGGGTGATCTTCGGGCGCGAGTTCGCGACCATCGGCGTCGACGAGAGGAAAATGATCGTTTGCGTTTCCAGGGCTTCCGTCGCCGCGGATATCGAGTTCGAATATTCGCCTGGCGCTCGCATTGGCAACCAGCAATTCGCCGTCTGCGGAAATGACCAGGACCCCGGTGCCCAGCGCGTCCACAACCGATGTGAAATCGACGGCGGTTGACTTGCCGTCATTTCCCTTGGCCTCGAACATCCCGCCTCCACGCTGTAGTGAGCGCCTGCTATGCAACAGAGACGAGCATGCGGTTCATTCAACGGCGACGCAAGGCGACGACCTGGGACATTACGAATATCAAAGATGATCTTAACGTTCAGATTGGAGCGGGACGTGCCCACTTCAGAGCCGATTCATACCGGGCAGTAACTTGTCTCACTGCTTTCTGGCTCCGGTCGGGGAATACCTCACCCGCACCGCCGACGCGCTGTGAGCAAACTCACACAAGGAGTGTCGGATAATCCGCGATAGCAAAGGGTCCCGTCCCACATACCGGGACACCCAGCACTCCTTGAACACGGTCAGATTTCTTTTACACCTGCCCAAAGTCAGTGTCACAGCATTGGTCTCGCAGATCCTGCCGGCCTCAGGACGCCCAAGGGTGTGAGTAGGTGCTGTGCGATCGAGATCCATGAGTGTCCGCCCGTTGGTCACGGAGTCGGACGGCTCCGCCGAATATGAACGCAAGCACCACTGCGACGGTCAGCCACACCAGCACGGCGAGGGTTATCCAGAATGCGATCATTCAGCCAGTGTGAAGACAAAGCCTGAGAAAACGCGTAAATAAAGGTCAACCTTGCAGCTCAGACACGTCTCAATACGGTAGCGGCGAGTGGGACGGCAACCAGCAGGATCACCGCGGACGCCAGGATCGAATACCACTGCGGATTCTCGGACGCCCAGGTCACCGGCTCGGGCAACAGCGGATTGACCGACACCGGATTGCCGAAGCACTCGCGCAGGCTCCCCGCCACGGACGTCACAGGATTCCAGTTGGCGATCACCCGCAGAGGCCCGGGCAATGTGGTCGACGGGATGAACGCCGACGAGATGAACGTCAGCGGGAACAGGATCGTGAGCAACAGGCTCTGGGCGGCTTCTGCCGAACCGGCTACCAAACCGCCCACCGCCCCCATCCAGGACATGGCGAATCCGAACAGCAGCGCGATCGCGTAACCGGCAAGCGCATCGAGAAAGCCGGTATCGATTCGCCACCCGATGGCCAGTCCTGCCAGCGACATGACGATGAGCCCGACGATGTTCACCGTGAGGTCGGAGACCGTGCGGCCGACCACGATGGCCACGCGTGACATCGGCAATGCCCGGAATCGGTCGATCATCCCGGTCTTGATGTCGGTGGCCAGCCCGAGCGCGGTGAAGCCGGCGTTGAAGGCAACCGTTTGCGTCATGATCCCGCCGATGAGGAACTCGCGATAACGGTCACCGCCGAGGGCCTCACCGAACACATACGAGAACAGCAGGACAAACATCAGCGGCTGTAAGACAACACCCAGCAGCATCTGCCAGTTGCGGGAGATGGTGCGCAGGTTGCGTACAGCCATCACCTCGCAATCCACCAAGAACGTGACGATGTTGCGACCGCGCGGTGCGGTGATGGGACGGGTCACTTCGAGCTCCGCGCCAGAGCGAGGAAGACATCGTCGAGGGTGGGTGCGTTTGTGGTCGCGTCGACGATCTCGACGCCGGCTTGCGCGAGGTCGGCCACCGCGCGCGCCAGATGCCTGCTGGGTTCCACCGTGGAGAACGTGATGGTCGGTCCATCGGCCCGGACCTCGGACATGCCCGGGAGCTGAGCGACGATGCCGACCGCCCGTACGGCATCACCGGGATCGGCCAACTGCAGTCGGACCTGCGCCGTTCCCACGGTTGCCTTGAGTTCTCCGGGAGTGCCACGGGCCACCACTTCCCCACCAACGATGACGGTGACCGCATCGGCGAGTTGGTCGGCCTCCTCGAGGTACTGGGTGGTCAGGAGCACCGTTGTCCCCTCGCTGACCAGAGTGCGTACCTCTGACCACAATTCGGCACGGCTGATCGGATCCAGGCTCGCCGTCGGCTCGTCCAGCAACAACACGGGGGGTCGGATGATGATGGCGCCGGCCAGGTCGATTCGGCGGCGCATCCCACCGGAATACGTTCCCACTCGGCGTTTTCCGGCCTCGGCGATCCCGAACTGCTCGAGCAACTCGTGTGTCCTGGCCTTCGATGCCCGTCGGCCAAGCCCGGACAGTCGGGCCACCATCGTCAGATTCTCGATGCCCGTGAGGTTGTCGTCGACCGCGGCGAACTGTCCCGAGAGCCCGATCAGACTGCGCACCTCGTGTGGATTCGCCAGCGCGTCTATCCCGTTGATGCGCACGCTGCCTGCCGTCGGACGCAGCAGTGTTCCGATGATTCGCACGGTGGTTGTCTTACCGGCACCGTTGGGACCCAGAACACCCATCACGGTCCCTGCCGGAACGTCGAGGTCGATCGACTTCAACGCGTGTACACCCCGGTAACGCATCTGCAGATCGCGGATCTCGATCGCGTTGTCGCCGTGCGCGCCTGGCCCGCCGGGAGATCCAACGGTGATGTTGTTGTCCTTCACTCCTTGCACGCCGGTACGTCAACGGTGACCTCGGGCTCGTCGACGAGAGGCTGCACCGGGACCTGCGGCGTACCCGACGTCGCCGGCTCATCGAGCTCGTACTTGAGCACAACCGTCTTACCCGCAGGGATCTTCACCTGGCCGGTCACGAAGGGGTGACCCCGCTCGGTTCCTGACGAGTACAGCATCGGATCTCCGTCCACCGTCACCGATTCGAGGTTCGCGCCGGAGGTGGCGTAGAGGGTGACCGACGCGAAGTTCGTTCCGTTGGGCAGCTGCAGCTGTGGGTTACCGAGGCTGCCGATCACGTAGGGCGGCAGACTCATGTCTTCGACGGTGTTGGTCAGTTCGACCTCCACCACGGCTTTGCGCCGATCACCCTCACACTTGTCCGCGCGATAGGTTATCGACCGCTTCAGGAAGTAGTCGATCTTGTTGCCCGCGAGGTTGCCGACCACCACTTCGGCATAGGGCGCCTCGGTTTCGGCGACTTCATGGGTCAACCCTGCTGCGGCCAAGAGCTTCTGCTCACCTTCATCGGCGCTGTACACCATGATGCGTCGCTCGTGTACCCCACGACCCAGCGCCTCGAGCACCTTTCCGGTGTTACCGCGCAGCGCAGTCAGCGATGACACGGCCTTGCGGGCGATCTCTTGCAGGTACGCCTTGCGCGCAGGATTGTCGCCACCGAATTGCTTGTACGAGGTGGACAACGTGATCTCGGTGACGTTGTCGCCGGTGATGGTTTCTCCGCTGGCCAGCTTGATCGGACCGGTGGCCTTGAGCAGATAACTCAGCGCAACCGGGTCCATGGCGACCGCTCCGTCGAGTGGAGTGCCGGATTGCTGCTCCCACATCGACATCCAGATCTGCGCCGCATACGGGAAGTGCGCACTGATGTTGCTGTTGCGGACGTCGGTGTACGGGCGGTTGTAGCCGTAGTTGAAGTCGAACTCCTCGCCGAGGTCGACGGGATCAGCCGGCGGCCGAATGCTGTTGTTGGCGCCCAGATTGTCCACGTTCACCCGGCCGTTCTCGGCGCTCACCACGCCGTACGCGCCGAGAAGTCCGCCCGTCGCCCGCGATTCCGCCGGTGTCTGGAAACCGAAGAAGTAGTTGCGTTGGCCACCCGCGCCGAGCATGGGTGGCAGCAGTTGCGCCGCGGTGTCGGTGCCGCGGATGAAGCGGGCCGACTCGGTGAGCTGATCGTGTAGTTCGGTTTGCGCATCGGAGACAACGCCGAGCCAGCTGCCGTCGGTTGCGGCGACGTCCGCCTCGAGTTCTTCGGCGCGCGTGGCGATTGCGCCGAGTTCTGGCTGCACCTGGGCGAGCGCGACGGTGTTGATGGTGTTGTCTTCGGTGCGCAGACTGTTCGGGTTGATGACATCGGCCAGTTCGGCCGTGGGCACCAGGACGTCCGTGGACAGACCCTCGACGGACTCGGTCAGGTCCCGTACCGACTGCAACGGATCACCGAGCCACGGCAGCACCGCGACCGCGGACCAGACCGGGTTGTGGGTGTCCCCGCTGGCGGCCTCGGCCTGGACAACTGCGGCATTGGCCTCACGCACCGCCTTGTCGGTGTCGCCGGCGAGGAACGCCCGCTGCGCCGACGACGCGTGACCACGGGCTGATTCGAGCGAGCCCTTGGCACTGAACGCCAGGTATGCGAGATACAGGCCCACCACGACGAGCACCACCAGCACGCCCAGCACCGCCAGGATCCACCACCGCAGCCGGCGCGGCCGGCGTCTCGGTTCTGGCTGGTCGGTCACCGCGTGGGTCAAGGTGTGCTCCTGATGTTCTCGTGGTTGTCGTCGAGGTCGCTGATTGCTGCGTTCGTCAGCTGCGCGACGACGGACATGGCGTCTTCGGTGCCCATTGCGTGGTGGGCAACCGCGATGTTCTCCACGGTCACCCGCCCGTCGATCAACGACCGCCAGTGATCGGGTAGCGGATTGTCCTGCGCTGCAACGATGATCGCCGATCGCGCCGCCGCGACATCCGGTTCGTAGGCGGCCGCTGCGGCAATCGCCTCTTCGCACCGGATCCGGTACTGCTCGAATCGGGCTGCGTCGATGGCCCGCAACGACCTCTCGAGGGTCTCGTCCATTCCCGCCGCAGGCTGCATATCGGGCTCCACGCGCGGATCGAGCAGTATTAGCAGATCCACCGAATCACCTGCCGCGGTGAGTTGTTTGGTCATCTCGTGCGCGAGAACAGCACCGAGTGACCAGCCGAGCAGCCGGTAGGGTCCGCTCGGTTGCCTACGCTTGAGGGTGTCCACGTGGGCTGCCGCCATCGCTTCGATGGTGGTGAGATGCGGCGCCGAGACGTCATCCAAACCGGGCATCTGCAGTCCGAACACCGGAGTGGGCAGGTCGCGGCCGAGTGGACGGTAGTCGTTCACCAGCCCGCTGACGGGATGAATACACCAGAGGGGGGTGCCCGCCCGGTGTGCGGGAGACAGCTGAACCACCGACCCGAGTTCTGCCGCGAGATCCTCGTACTTGTCGAGGGCGCCGGCGAGTGCAACCGGCGTGGTGTGTGCAAAGAGAACTGCGACGGGGACGGGACGCTCGAGTCGTCGGGTCAGTGCGGCGGCAGCGGCGGTGAGAAGCAGTGAGTTGCCTCCCACCGTGAAGAAGTCGTCGTATATCCCGATGTCGTTGTTGCCCAGTACTTCGCGGAACACCTCGACCACCGCGGTTTCGGTGGGCGTACGCGGCGCACCACCCGACACCGTCCAGGTCGGCTCCGGCAACGCGGCGGTGTCCAGCTTCCCGACAGGGGTACGGGGCAATTCGGCAACGGGAACGATGGCGGCCGGGACCAGATGGTGTGGCAGACGCTCCATCAGGAGATCGAGGAGGCCGGATGTCGACGACGCATCCTCCGGGCTGCCCACCACGTACGACACCAGCACCGGACCTGTGGGACCGTTCCGGAGCACCGTCATCGCCGTACGCACGCCGGCCGCGGTCAACGCTGCGTCCACTTCGGCCGGCTCGATCCGCTGGCCACGTATCTTGACCTGTCGGTCGGCACGGCCCAGATATTCCAGGTCACCACTCTGATGGCGGCGGACGAGGTCGCCGGTGCGATACATCCGCCCACCGTCGGCTGTTGCCACGAAACGGGATGCCGTCAAAGTTGTGTTGCCCTGGTAGCCCATTGCCAGGGCCGGCCCGGTGAAGTACAGCTCGCCCATTGCCCCGTCAGGTGTCGGTCGGAGGTGGCCGTCGAGCACCTTGGCCTGCAACCCCGGCACCGCGGCACCGATGGTGCCGGCGCTCTCCGGACGCATCGGTGAATGTGACGTACCCAAAACCGTTGTCTCGGTGGGGCCGTAGAGGTTCATCATCATCCGGCCGCGACTCCAGCGACGGACGAGTTCGGGTGGGCACGTTTCACCGCCGACGAACACCGTGCGCAGATCCGGCAACGCGGACTCGTCGACGGTCGAGAGAACCGATGGCGTGAGGAAGCTCTGGGTCACTGCAAGCGACCGGAGGTGGTCGGTGAGTGTCCGGCCGGTGGCGTCGTCGGCGGGCACCACTGCCAGCGTGCTTCCCGACCCGAACGCCCACACCATTTCCAGGATGGACGCGTCGAAGCTCGGGCTGGCGACGTGCGCCACGCGTGCGCCTGGCTGGGACACGAAAACTCTGGGTTCCAACAGGTTCCGTAGGCCGAGATGGGAGACGACAACTCCGTTGGGAAGCCCTGTGGTGCCGGACGTGAACAGTAGATAGGCAGCGGCCTCGGGCGCCACGTGGATCCACCCCGGTGTCGACCGGCCCAGTTCTGTTGCAGACGTGCGCAGCTCGGGTACCGATGCGTGCACAGCCTCGGGTACCGACAGTTGCACAGCACAGTGGCGTGGCGCGGACGGATGGGCAACGGCCACCTGTGCCCCACTCGTCGCGATCATCCGATCGATTCGTTCGGCCGGATACCGGGGGTCGATGGGTACGTACACGGCGCCGATACGGGCGATGGCCCAGAATGCGGTGACCGATTCCAGACTGCGTGGCAGCATCATTGCCACCCGATCACCCGATCGGACTCCTGCCGAGACGAGTTCGGATGCCAGGACCGAGGACCATTGGTCCAGTTGGGTGTATGTCAGCACCGTCTCGCCGTCATCGACGGCGTCCGCAGCCGGACGTTCCCGAACCGACCGCTCGAGCATCTGAGTGAGGGTCATCGGCGCGCCGACCGAGGCGGGCGATGACCTCTCCGATCGCTCTTCCTCGGTGCGCAGGTCGGCCGTCTCCAGCGAGACCGAGTGCTCGGACACCACCAGCCTCAAGGCGAGCTGCCAACGCAGTGCGAGGGTCTCGATGGCGCGCTTGTCGTATAGCGCGTTCGAATGGGTGAACAGCGCTGTTCCCCGCCCGACCGTGAGTTGCAGGTCGAACTCGGAATCGGGGCTCAGTTCATCGGCCACGTGGCCGCCCGGCTCGTCGCTCACCGAGAGGGTCACCTGCACGACGGGGTGCCGGCCCATCTCGCGGATCGGATCCTGTTGGGCCACCACCTCATCGAACGGCAGCAGCGCGTTGTCCATGGCGGCCAGGTCGGTGTCGCGGACGAGATGGATGAGGTCATCGGTCGTCAACCCGGGCCGCAGCACGGTTCGCAGGGCGACCGTGGACACGAACATTCCCACCATGTCGGTCGTCTCGGCGTGGCGCCGCAGCGACACCGGGGTTCCCACTGCGACATCATCGGTGCCGCACGCGATCGACAACGTCAGCGCGAGAGCGGCGTGATACACGTGGAAGTCACTGACACCGAGTCGTTGTGCCGTGCGGCTCACCGCATCCACGGTGCTCGTCGCCACCGGCACTGCCACGGTCGATGTACTCAGCGACCGTTGTGCGTCGCGCGGTCCGCAGTCGGGAAGCTCGAGGACTCCCGGATATCCGCGCAGCGCTTGGGCCCAGAAGTCGAGCATCTCGCTGCGCATGAGGTTGTTCGCCAGGTGCTGCCAGCGCGCCACCTGGGGGTATGACACCGGCAGCGGCGGCAATTCGGTACCGGTCAGCGCACTGTCGAGATCGCGGCGCAGCACCTGTACCGACTGCCCGTCCATCGCGATGTGGTGGGCAATCACCACCACGAACCGGTGCCCGTTGGTTCCGACGAGTGCGCTGCGAACCGGAACGGCCCGTTCGAGCTCAAAGGGCTCGGCGAGAAGGTCCCCGATGACCTCCGCGAGGTCGCGCTCCCCCAGGTCGACGACGTCGGCCGGTTGGTCGAGAACACGCTGTTCGGGGGCGCCACCGGTGTCGGGATAGATCGTTCGCAGGGGAGCATGCCGGCGGACGACCCGCTGCCAGGCGCCGATCACATCGTCGTGGGTGGCTCCCGCGGGAACCGCGACGACAACGGGGACGGCATACAGCGGCCGCTCGGGAATCATGCGCTGTACCAGCCACAGTCGCTGCTGCGCCGGCGACAACGGCACCGGCCCGAGATCTGGTGGTGCACCGGGCCCCGTCAGTGGAGGCAGTGCTGCGGCGGCGGGTTCGCCGGAGCTACTGAGCAACGCGGCCAGCGCGGCCACAGACGGGGCGGTGAACAGGTGCCGCACCGGAACCGCCGTCCCGGTCTCATCGGCGATGTTGGCCACCACCTGAGTGGCCGACAGTGAACTGCCGCCGAGGTCGAAGAAGCTGTTGTCGCGGCCCACGTCGTTGATGCCGAGGCCCAGAACTTCGGAAAAGGCTGCAGCCACGACGGGTTCGAGCTCCGACGGTTGTTCGATGAAGGTTTTGGGCGCAAGTGGCGTCGGCTCAGAGGTCAGCGCTGCCACCCCTGCCGCAGCGGGTTCAAAGCGGCGACTCAGTGACGGGAACGGATGGTCCGGAGCCGAGACCATGGCGTGCAACAGTTCCAGATAGTCCTCGAGCAGTGCCTCGGCGACGCGTTCGGGAACGGCGGCACCGTGCACCAACGTCAGCGCGAGCCCGCCCCCGGGCGCCGAGGCGAGCACCATCTCGAGGTCGAACTTCGCCGCGACGTATTCGGATGCGTCCGAGACGATCTCGATGTCGACGCCGGGCAGGTCGACGTGATCGGTCGCGACCTCACCGAGTGACTCCTGGTGCACTAGCAGTACCGAGATGAGTGGATCCCTGCCTACGTCCCGACTGCCTGCGTCGCGCACGGATGTCAACGCCCGCACCACGGCGTCGTACGGCGCATCGGCATTCGACTGGGCGGCCAGGTCTGCGTCGCGCACGGTTCGCAATTCGGCGCGGATCGGGCGGCTCGAGTCGACAGGCGTGCGAAGCGCGATGGTGTTGACGAACATTCCCACCACCCGCTCCCATGCCGGATCGTCGCGACCCAGCACAGGTGTGCCGATGACGAGGTCGTGACTGGACCCGTGCTGCGCCAGCAACGCGGCCAGGGCGACGTGCGCGAGGTGGAAGAGCGTGGCGGACTCGGCACGACCGAGGTCGGTCAGCCCTTCGAGAGTTCCGGCCCCGAGCGTTGCGTGGACGGCGCCACCGGTGGCCGTCGCATTGTCGACGAGGCCTGGAACGCTATAGGGCGCATCGACACCCGCGAGGGTTTGTCGCCAGAAAGCGAGCTGCTGGGCATACCGGCTGCGGGTGTCAGACGGGTCTCCCAGGCGTTGAGCCTGCCACTGGGTGAAGTCGGAGTACGTCAGTTCTGCTGTCGGAGCGGGGCTGCCGGCATAGGCACCGACCAGATCGGCGAGGATGGTCCGCATCGACCACCCATCGGTGGCCACGTGATGCATCGCGAGCACCAGCCAGGTGTCGGTTCCGGCGACCACCACCGCGCTGCGGAAGCCGGGTTCGGAGCTCAGATCAAACGGGGCCGTGAGCAGTTCAGCGATCGGGCCGCTGACGTCGTTGTCATCCACCCGGGTGACGGCGGGGGCCTTAGCCGAGTCGAGTCCACCGATCTGTTGCCGTGGTCCACGCGGAGTCTGGGGGTACACCGTGCGGAGGCTGGCGTGTCGGCGTTGCACCTCGACGATGGCGTCCGACAGCCGATCGACGTCGACTCCGCCGCGCAGTCGCAGTACCAAAGGCACCAGGTATGCCGTCGACAGCGGATCAATGCGGTTGAGAACCCACAATCGCTGCTGCGGATACGCCAACTCCAGCTCGGCCGGTACCGGCAGGGATCGCGGCGCCACATCATTCAGCGCGGCGAAGGGCAACCCGTCGATGACGGCCGCGACGGCGGCCACCGTTCGTGCGTCGAGGATGTGGCGGACTGTGACGTCGCGGTGGGTCTGTTGCCGTAACCGGCCGGCAATTCGGCTGGCGGACAACGATGTGCCTCCGCTGTCGAAGAACTCGCTGTGTCGTCCGACCATCTCCGGGGGCAGTCCGAGGACGTCCGCCCAACCCTCCGCCACCGCGACCTCGGTGTCGGTGCGTGGAGCTTCGATCTCGTGGTGTGTCTGCGCCGGCGCGGGCAGTGCCCGCCGGTCCAGTTTCCCACTCGGAGTGACCGGGAAGTGATCGACAACAGTGATGTGGGTGGGGATGTGGGTGGGCGGCAGAATGCTCCGCAGCTGATCTCGAATGCGGTCCGGATCGCACCGCTGATCGGGGTCGGCGATGATCCAGGAGGCCAGAACAGGTTCTGGCTCTTGGTTGTACACACCGGTCGCAGCCCGCTCGACACCACGCAGCGACATCAGTGCCGCGTCGATCTCGGCGGGCTCGAGCCGGATTCCGCGCACCTTGATCTGCTCATCGGCGCGACCATGGACCACCAGGTCGCCCGATGCCGTGCGGTGCACCAGATCACCGGTGCGATACATGCGAGTGCCGGGAACTCCGAACGGAGATGCGACGAACCGTCCCGCGGTCATTCCGGCCGCTTGCGTGTAACCGCGAGCCAACCCGGCTCCGGCCAGATACAACTCGCCGATCACGCCCTGTGGCACGGGACGAAGTCTGCGGTCGAGTACGTAGGTGGCTGCCGGCCCCGTGGCCCTGCCGATCGGGATCGGTCCCCGCGGTTCCACTGCCGGGTTCGCCGTCGCCACGATGGTGGCCTCGGTGGGGCCATAGAAGTTGACGATTCTGCGCCCTGACACCCACTGCTGCGCAATCGCACTGGGCAGTGATTCCCCGCCGGTGGCGACCACCTGCACTGTTTCAAGCACCGAGGGGTCGACCGTTGCCATCACCGCGGGTGTAGAGAAGAAGTGGGTGATCGCAGCGCCGTTGAGCAACGCCGACAGCTCCCGTCCGCCGATCACGGTCGGCGGGCACACAACCACCGTGGCGCCGACGGCGAACGCCGGCAGCAACTCGACGAGGTGGGCATCGAACGATGTGGAGTAGTTGTGCAGCACTCGGCCGGCCGCGGTCAGACCCACGTGCTCGATGACTGCGTTCACCAGTGGAGCGATCCCCTGCTGGGTGACGCTGACGCCCTTGGGTTCGCCGGTGGACCCCGAGGTGAAGATCACGTAGGCAACATCATTGGGACGGATGGATCGAGTCCGTTCCTCGGCGGCGAACGCAGATGCGGCGCGGGCATGATCGGCAGGCGTGCCCGCGACAATGTCGGCGAGTGACAGCCAGTCGACCCCGGGGACGTCGGGGCGATCGCCGGGTGCGTAAAGACCTGCCACTGCATCGGATTGGCCCACCATGCGACGCCGGCGGGTATCCGGGTCATCGACACCGAGTGAGACGAACGCGGCGCCGGTCTTGGCAATTGCCCACGTCGCGATGATCGACCACGCGGATCGGTGCGCGGAGATCGCCACCACGTCTCCCGGACCGACGTCTCTGCTGATCAGCGTTCGTGCCACCTGGGTGCTCACCACGTCGAGATCGCGGTAGCTGAGCATCCACGAGCCGTCCTCGACCGCCACCGCAGCCGGATTCGAGACGATCCCTCGGCGTAGCAGATCCGGCAATGGTTCCCACGCGTCGAACTCGGGCACCACTTCGAGGTCGCCGGGCGCTGCACCGAGATGATCCGCCGGTGGTTGCGCCGGGTCGGTGACCACGGCTTGCAGCAAGGCGATCAGTCGGGTCAGGAACAATTCGGCGTCGGGCTGGTCGATGCGCGCCGAGTCGAAGGCGAGCCGCACGACGAGGGCACCGCCACGTTCCTCCATCATCAGATCGAGGCCGAACCGCGACGGCAGTCGCAGGGCTCGGTCTCCGCGGGGGTCTCGGTCCGTTGGTGTCCCAACGGTGACGGCGCTACCCAGGTCGGCGAGGAAGACGTCGACCACCGGTCGCGAGCCCCGGCGATGATCCGGATCGGCGAGCCCGGCGACCAGATCGGCGGGGTACGCAGAGTGCGCGAAGCTGTCCAGATCCGACCGGGTGACCTCACGAAGGGTTGCCGAAAACGGTCTATTGATGTCGATGTTGTTGCGCAGCAGCACTGTTCGGGCCAGCATCCCGACGGTGTCCGCGAATTCCGGCGCGTCCCGCCCGGCAACAACGGTTCCGATGACCACATCGGGGTCATCACCCAGGCGTGCCAGCAGGACAGCCAATGCAGCATGCACGGTCATGAACGTCGATGTGTTGTGCGCCGCAGCCTGCTCACGCAGCCGCTGATGCCGTTCGGGGTCGAGCTGGGCTTCGATCGTTGGACCCGGTCGAGAATCGCCGGCCGGTGGGCGCAGGCCGGGCAGTGGTGGTCGGGCCACGGGTTCGGCGAACACTCGCTCCCAGAACCGTTGCAGTATCTCGCCGTTGTGGTTCAGAACGGCAGAGGACCAGGCCGTGTAGTCCCCGTAGTCGAGTGAACCAGCGGGTAGGGTGCCGCCGCCTGTCAGCGCTGCGAGCTCCCGGTGCAGGATTCGGACCGACTCCCCGTCGACGGCGATGTGGTGCGCGACCACCGCGAGTTGCCTACCGTGCGTCGGTGATTCGAACAGCGCTACTCGCCACGGGAGTTCGCTGGTGAGATCGAACGGGCCGTTGAGCATCTCGAGCGCAGCTACGGGATCTGCGACCACATGACCGGTCACGTCGATGCCGACCGTGCCGCTGTCCCGGAGTTCTTGATACGGGCCGTCGGCATCGGCGGGAAAGCTGGTGCGCAAGCTCTCGTGGCGGTCGACGAGTGTTGCCATCAGCGAGGAAAACTCGTCGACGGGCATGTCCCCGACGGGGATGAGGCCGCTCAGGTTGTAATCGGTACGTGTCGGGTCCACCTGCCAATGGAGCCACAGTGCCTGCTGCTGCGGCGTGAGCTCCAGGCGCGAGGGACGTGGACGTGCGGCGGGCGCGGTCATCGGCAGTCGGTTGCTGCCGGAAACGTCGACGCCGCTGTCGATGTACTCCGCGAGCAGACTGACGGTGGGGCGATCGAACACCGACCGCACGGCCAAGTCGGCGCCTGTGAGCGCTGCGACGTGCGAGGCGAGTCGTGCAGCCGACAGCGAATTGCCGCCCTGTTCGAAGAAGTTGGTGTCGGGACCCAGTTCGTCGGCTGACAACCCGAGCACATCGGCGACGGCCGCGGCGACCACAACCTCGGATCCCTCGAGTGCACGCGAGGCGACCGGCGCGGAGAGCGCTGGGAGCCTTGCGGCGTCGAGCTTCCCGGTGGACGTTAGCGGCCAGTCGGCGACGATCTGGACCTGGGCGGGAACCAGATGGGCCGGCAAGGCGGCGGCGCAGGCCGAGCGCAGCGACGTGGGGTCCGGACTCGGCATCGACTCGTCGGCGATGACGTACCCGATCAACATCTCGTCGCCCCGGCGATCGGTGTCACGCAGCAGCACTTTGGCGTCACTGACTCCTGGCTGAGCCCGCAGCACTGCCGCGATCTCACCCGGTTCGATGCGGTGACCGCGGATCTTCAGTTGCTGATCGCCACGACCGAGGTATTCGAGTCGACCGCCGTCGACCCACCTGGCCAGATCGCCGGTTCGGTACATCCGGCTTCCGGGCGGCCCCCACGGTGAGGGAACAAACCGGGTGGCGGTCAGGTCTTGCCGGCCGAGGTAACCGGCGGTGATCTGGGGCCCGGTGGCATACAACTCTCCGGTGGCACCGACCGGCTGAGGCCGGAGGTATCGGTCGAGCACCACGAGGCCCGCGCTCGGCAGCGCCACTCCGATCAGACTGCGCGAGTCAGACGTGTCGACGTCCTTGACAGACAGGTGCACCGTGGTCTCGGTGATGCCGTACATGTTGACCAACCGCACCTCGGGACGCCGGGAATGCCAGTGCGACAACGCCTTGGGGTCGAGTGCTTCGCCGCCGAACAACACCAGACGCAACGACTGCGGCAAGTCATCGCCCGGCAGTTGCACCAATCGCGAGAAGGCCGTCGGTGTCTGATTCAGGATGGTGACTTCGTGGCGTGTCAGCAGTCCCACCAGGTGATGGGGATCCCGAGCGGTGTCGTGGTCCACCACCACCAGTCTGCCGCCAGAAGTCAACGCACCGAAGATCTCCCATACAGAGAAGTCGAAGGCGGCCGAGTGGAACCAGGTCCAGACGTCGTCGGAACTCGCCCCGATCGCTGATTGGGCGGTGCTCAGCAACGTGGCCATGTTCGACCGGGTGACCACCACGCCTTTGGGTTTCCCGGTGGATCCAGATGTATAGATCACGTACGCGGTATCACCGGATTTGGCTGTGACGCGGTCGATTTCTTCGAGGCCGCGATTTCCCGCCATGTCGAGCGTTGCGAGGTCGATGACGGCCGGCATGTCCGCGTTCGCCCGGTCGAGTACCCCGCCGGCTCTGATGATTGCGGTCGGCCTGGCATCGGCGATGATGGTTTTGATCCGCGCGGCCGGGTACGTCGGATCGACGGGAACGTAGCCGCCGCCGACAAACAGGATGCCGAGCATGGCTGACACCGTGTCGGCCCGCCGGTCGGCGATCACGGCGACGAGGTCGCCGCGCTGCACACCGCGAGACGTCAGTTCATCGGCAATGGCGGCCGCCTGACAGATGAGGCCCGAATAGGTGAGGGCGCCTGTGACGTCCACCAGCGCAATCGATTCGGGCGTCTGGCGTGCTTGATCGATGACGCGTTCCACCACATCGGCGTACTGGTGTGCATCATCGACCAGTGGCCGCGGTGATGCAACGGGCATGTGATGGTCGGCGGGGCGCGTCAGCGCATGCATCGTGGTGACGCCCGGATCCACCGTCTCGGACAGGGCCTGCACTGTCTGGACAAAAGTGTCGGCGATCTGCGCTGCCATTGCGGGCCGCACATGCCACAGTCCGTAACTCAGCGTGAGATGCATCGGGCTGCCGTCACCATGGTCGGTGATGGTGAACTCGAGTGGCACTCGCGCCTGACCGACGCGTATCGGCGTCAACGAGATGTCGCTGTCGGAGACCGGCGCCGGTTGGTAGGCGACCATGACGTCGAGATAGGCGTCCGAATCGAGGGTCCGCGGTGGCGCCAGGCGTTCTTTGACTTCTTCGAACGAGACCTCGGAGTGCGCGAGAGCTAGTGTGACCACATCGCGACTCTGTGAAATGGACTCGCGGACAGTCATTCCGGGGTCCACGCGGCTACGCAGCACCACGGTCTGGACGAACATACCGACCGCGGTCATCATCTCCCGGGTACGTCCGGCCGTGGGCGTCCCGATCACGATGTCGTCGGTTCCGGTGAACAGACCGATCGTCGCGGCAAGGGCGGCGTGCATCACATGGAACACGCTTGCACTCTCCGCAGCAGCAACGCGTTGCAGCGCGTCCCGGATCTCGGCCGGCACCGGGACATCCAGGTAGTCGGCGGGCTCGGGACCAGGAGGCACGGGTGCCGTCTTCGACTCGAACGGTAGTTGCAGATGAATCGGGGCACCGTCGAGCACGTGCGACCAGTGCTCGAGCAGTCGATTGCGGTGGTCTGTGGAGCGTGGGGGTGTACCCAGCGCTTTGGCCATCCGCCGGGCGTGATCACGGTACTGGGCCGCCGGTGCCGACCAGGCCGGAGCAGTCCCGGCCAGGCGAGCCCGCACAGCCGTCGCGAAATCCTCGGCGAGCACGGTCATCGACCATCCGTCGACGGCCACGTGGTGCCCGACCAGCAGCAGCCTTAGACCTCCAACTGTCTCGAACAGCTCTGCGCGCCAGGGCAATTCGGTTGCGAGGTCGAACGGTCGCAGCGCCTCGGCATGAAGGTTGGCAGCCGCGTGCGATTCCGGCAGCGGTCGGGGTCGGGCCAGGGCAGCAAGTCGTGTGCGAACCTGATCCAGCGGCACCAGAACCGGTTGCGGTAATCCATCCTTGTCGGCCAGCACCGTACGCAGGACTTCGTGTCGCGCAACCACATCAGTCAATGCATCGATGACGGTGCGCGGGGACGCTTCCGGTGGCAGATCGAGCACAGCGGGTAGGTGGTAGACGGCGCTACCTTCATCGATCCGGCTCAGTGCCCACAGCGCTCGTTGCTGGGCAGTGGCCGGCGGTGCGGCAGACCCGATCGACTCCTCGGCGGCGGGCGTGGGGCGGGGACGTGCTGCGTCGACGGACACTTGCAGGTCCGCGATGGACGGCGCCTCAGCCACCATCCGCACACTGACGTCGCGGCCGGTGCGTTCGGTCAGCAAGAGTGAGATATGCATGGCCGACAACGAGTTCGCGCCGACGTCGTAAAGTCCGGCCTCCGGGCTCACACTGGTCGGCGGTACTCCCAAAACCTCGGCGATCACCTCGGCGACTGGCAGCACCGCATTGCCCTCGGCTTCTATCGCACCTCGCGCATCGGGTGTAGGCAGCGCGCGGAGATCTCTCTTTCCCGAGGCGTTCAGCGGCCAATTGTCGATCGCGACAATCCGTGAGGGTACGAGGTACCCGGGCAAGACGGTGCGCGCCGCGTCACGCAGTTCATCCTCGTTCGGCACAAGGCCGGCCGGGTCAGTTCGAAGGCGGACATACGCAACGATGTCGCTGCCGGCCGCAGTGTCACTGTTGCGGATGACCACCTCCGCTTCGGCCACGGCGGGCAAGGTCTGGAGTGCGTTGACGACATCGCCTGGCTCGACGCGGAATCCGCGCACCTGCACCTGGCGGTCCGACCGTCCCCGGTATTCGAGCTTGCCATCCATGGTGCGTCGCACGATGTCACCACTGCGGTACATCCTCCCGCCACCCGACTGTGCCGGGCAGGCGACGAACCGTTCTGCAGTCAAACCGGGCCGCCCCACGTATCCGCGAGTGACCTGGGGACCGCACGCGTACAACTCGCCCCATACTCCGATCGGAACCGGCTGCAGCCAGCGGTCGAGAATCATCAGGGTGGTGTCACGGAGCGGGTCGCCGATCAACGACCGATGGTCTGTGGGGTCGGTCTCTCCGACTGTCAGGTGCACCGTGGTCTCGGTGATGCCGTACATGTTGGCTAGCATCACGTCGCGGCCGAATTCGCTGTGCCAACTCATCAAGCGGGACGGGTGCAACGCCTCACCGGCGAAGATCACAGCTCGAAGGGCACCTGGATCGGTGTCTCGAACTGCCACTGCAGCAAGCGGATAGAACGCCGAAGGCGTCTGCGACAGGATGGTCACTCCGTGTTTGCGCAGGAAGGGCCACAGCGCTTGGGGGTCGCGCACGGTTTCCTGGTCGGCCAGAACAACGCGGGCTCCGGTTGTCCATGCCGCGAAGATCTCGAATACGGAGACGTCGAACGCAGTGGAGTGCGTGCAGCTGAACACGTCGCCGGGGCCGAAGTCGTAGCTGCTTCGGGCAGCGTCGAGCAAGGCAGCCAAATTCGTGTGGGTGACGGCCACACCTTTGGGACGGCCGGTGGATCCTGAGGTGAAGATGACGTAGGCGAGGTCGTCGCCGTCGACATCCGGTGTGTGAGCAACGGGACTGTGGTCAACGGCAACCCGGTGTTGGTCTACATCAGAAATGTTCGTGTCGGCGGGGACACTGCGCCGAGTTTGCGAATCGACCAGCACTGTCGTCGGTTTGGCGTCCTCGATGATCGCCGCGATCCGCTGCTGCGGATACTCCGGATCGATCGGCACGTAAGCAGCGCCGGCGAACATGGCAGCCAGTTGGGCGATGAGCGCATCCGCATGGCGGGGTAGCGCGACGCCGACCAGGTCGCCGCGACGGACCCCGGCCGCTCGGAGCCCGCCTGCCAACTCCTCCGCTCGTCCGATCAACTCGGTGTAGTTCAGGACCTGGTCGCCGAAAACCAATGCCGGAGCGAGTGGATCTCGATCCGCTGCGGCAAGTACCTGCTGGACCAGCGACAGGCGGCTGTGCGGTGTTGGTACTTCGAGCGAGTGATGCTCCCCCGGAACCAGTTCCCCACTGGTCGACTGGGGGCGTGCGAGTGATTGGGCAAGTGCGGTGACGTACGAGTGGCACATCGCCGCCGCGATATCACCGCTGAAAAGGTCACTGCGGTAGGTCAACTCCACCCGGAGGCCATCCGCAGTGTCGTCGACGATCCATTGCAACGGGATACGGGCGTGCCGGGGGTCCTTGGGATGGAACTCGATCTGGAGGCCGTCGACGTCCCATCGGCCGGCCGGCTGGTTCTGATAGGTGAGCAAGACGTCGGACAATGGCGCCGTGGTGATGTCGCGCTGGGGTTCGACCGCGGCGGCCACCTCGCCGAACGGGACATCGGCGTTACCGAGCGCGAAAGCCAAACCGTCTGCGGATTGCGCCAGCACCTGCTCGAACGAAGTCCTGGGACCGACGGTCGAGCGTATTGCCACCGGGTTCACGTACATTCCGACAGCAGTGTCGAGTTCCGGTCGTCTCCGACCTGCCTGCGGTACCACCACCACCAGGTCGCTCGAACCGGTGAACCGCGCCAGGGTCACCGCAAGCGTGGCGTGGAGCCAGGCGAAGGTGCTGATTCCCCGCTCCGTGGCAGCATCGCGCAGGGCTGCGGTGATCTGAGTGCCGAGCGTTCGTCTCTCCACCGCAGCCGGGGCCGGCTGATTCCGGTCGCGCACGGCCGGCCGGTCGAGCGGCAATTCAGGACGAGGCGGCAGGTCGGCCAGCCGGCGCTTCCATCGCTCCAATTGCTCTGCCACCCGGCCGTTTTCGTCACCACTAGCCGCGGCAGTGGCATCGATGTACTGCGTGGCCGGGGCCCACGAGGGAGAGTGGCCGTCGACACGCGATTGATAGGCCGTTGCCAGATCATCGACCAGGACACCCAGTGACCACCCGTCCACCGCGGCGTGGTGGGAGCGGACAGCCAAGCGGTGGTGGTCAGCACCAATGCGCGAGAGCTCAAGCAGCAGCGGCGGCCGTGATGTGGGGTCGATCAGTTGCTCGGAGACGCTCACATCGCTCGTCGCGTCGTCGATCTTGAACCCGTTGTCGGCGAGGGCTTCTCGGACGGTGACGACGTCCTGCCAGGCAGTGCCGTCGGGTTCGAGGCGGATGATGGTGCGCAGCGCTTCATGACGGTCTATGACGTCTACGATGGCGGCCATCAGCGCATCCCGATGCAGCGTCCCTTTCAGCTCGACATCGGCTTCGAGGTGGTTCGCGGTGGATCCCGGGTCGAGGCGGTCGGCCAGGATCATCGAGATCTGTCCCGACGACGCGGGTGGCCGTGGCGGACGTGGACGATGTGCGTCTGTGAGCGCAGTCGTCTTCGTGAACTGCTCCACCAACAACGCCAATTCGGCCAGGTCGCCGGCCTCGAGAACTTCGCGAACGCCGATCGCGTTTCCCGTCGAGGCGCCGATGCGCGCCGAGATCCGGGTGGCGTCGAGCGACGAGCCGCCCAGTGCGAGCAGGTCGTCGTACATCGATGGTTCGTCGATGCCGACCGTTTGCGAGACCACCTGTGCAACGAGTTGCTCGGCCGAGGTCTGTGCAGCCCGGTGGGGGCGCTGGTTGGCAGTCGACGGGTGCGGCAACGCTTCTCGGTCGAGTTTGCCGGAGGGAGTCACCGGCAGCGCTCTCATCACGACAACGTGGGCCGGCCACATCGACGTCGGCAGACGCCTACTCAGGTGCTTGCGGATGCGGGTGGCCAGACGACGATCGTCTACGTGCGAGGAGACGTACAACGCCAGCGCCTCGGTGTCACCCGAGCCGACGACCACGGCCACCGCCTGGTGCACGTCGGGATGCGTCTCGGCAGCCATCGCGATCTCACCCGGTTCGATCCTGACGCCTCGGATCTGCACCTGGTCGTCGCTGCGTCCCGCGTAGTGCAGCCGGCCTGAGGTCGAGTCCCGCCGAACCCGGTCGCCGGTGCGGTACATCCGTTGTCCCGCAGTTCCCCAGGGGTTGGCGACGAAAGCGAGTGCGGTGAGGCCAGATTGGCCGGCGTACCCCGATGCGAGTCCTGGACCTGCCAGGTAGAGGTCGCCGATCACGTCGGACGGGACGGGCCTCAGCTGGTCGTCGAGGACGTAGCAGGTCGCGTCGGTGATCGCGGTCCCGATTGCCGGCGGTTCGTCGAGGGGACGCAACGGCGCGCTCGCCGTCGCCATGATGGTCGCTTCTGCGGGACCGTAGAGGTTCAGGACCGTCCGGTCACTCCCCCACCGCCGGACGAGGTCTGGTGGGCACGCCTCTCCGGCGAGCATGAGGGTGGAGCACACGTCGGTGGGGAGCCCCGCAGGATCAACCGTGGCAAGAACACTCGGCGTGATCACCGTGTGCGTGATCGATGCGCCGGTGAGGAAGTCCGCCAACTCCTGGCCGCCCACCACGTTCGGCGGTGCCGGACAGAGTGCGGCGCCACCCGATGCGGCCAGCAGCATTTCGAAGATCGACGCGTCGAATGCCGGAGACGCGAGTCCGGAGACACGCGCGTTCTCATCGATTCCGAGCACTCGCTGGTGCGCCATCAGAGCAGCGAGCCCCCGGTGGGTGACCTCAACGCCTTTTGGTGCGCCGGTGGAGCCAGATGTGTAGACGACGTAGGCGATGTCGTCGAGCGTCAGTGGGCGCGGGAGCTCGATCGGAGTATCTGCGGTGTCGGTGAGGTCGACATCGCTCAGGTCCCACCACTGGGTTGTGTCGCCCGGTGCGACTCCCCCGCGCGACGTCAGGATCTTCACCGGGTTCGATTGGGCGAGTTGCCCGTTGATGCGGGAGTCCGGATGCGCCGGGTCGATCTGCAGCACGGTGGCGCCGGTGCGGGCCACCGCCCAGAAGGCCAGCACCTGGTCGAGCCCACGGCCGGTTGCGATCGCGACGGTTGTACCCGGGATGGCGCCATCGTCTTTCAGACGGTTCGCGAGTCGGCGTGATCGTTCAGCCAGCACCCGGTAGGTCCAGTGTGCCCAGCCGGCGTGGAGCGCGGGGCGGTCGCCGTACTGAGCCGCTGCAGCATCGAGCAGTTCAGGCAGTGTCCGGCCGGCGACTACCGGCGTAGAAGTGGTTGTCAGGCGGAATAATTCGTCATCTGACTCCAGCGCGATGTGCGCGAACGATCTTGCGGGGTCGTCGATGGCAGTAGCCGCGACCTCGCGGATAAACCGGAGGAGCCGCCGGTGGTGGCCTTCCAGTTCTTCTGAGGAATAGCGATTCGGGTTGGCCTCCAGGTCGAACCGCAGTTCGTCGGGCGCGGAGGGATTGCCGGTGCGGTAGAGGTTGACGGCGAGGTCGTCGACCGCGCTGGTGGACAGCACGTGCAGGGAACCGGCCACGTCGCCGAAATTGATCTTGTCGACCGTCAGCATGAGATTGAGTAGCGGCCCGGTGAACTGCCGGTTGGGCAGAACACCGGAGTCCCCAGGCATGGCCTCAGCCATGTCCTCGAACCGGAAGCGTTGGTGCCGCAACGCACCCATCATCGCTACCTGGGTGGAGGTGATCGCCGCACGTATGGTGCTGTCGCTCGCGATACCGGTGCGAACGGGGACGACGTTGGACACTGTGCTGAAGGTCTTGCGCAGCAATGCAGTTGTGCGCGCGGCGACGGGCAGGCTCAGACTCACATCGTCCAGCCCGGAGATCCGAGCGAGATAGCCAGACACCGCCACCGCGATGATTACCGGCATCGTTGTGCGGAGTTCGGTCTCGGCCTGGGCGAGCAATACCGCAGTGTCGGGTGGAAGCACTGCGGATTGGCGTCGTGGTGATGGATCGGGTTGTCCGGTGCGGTGCGCAAGACTGATCGGCGGGCCAATGCCGTCCAGTTGCTCGGCCCAGTACGCCCGGTCTTTCTCGAACCGCGGCGATTCCCGGTAGTCGACATCGGTCTGCGCCAACCCGGACAGGTCCGATTCCGGTGGAAGGTTGAGGGAACCGTCCGCCGAACGTTCGTTGTAGGCGGCGACGATGAGTTGCAGCGAACGGAATGCGCCTGCCCCGTCGAACGTGAGGTGGTGGCCGCGCATGTAGTACAGCCACCGGTCGTCCGCGACGCGCAGGATTGCCGACGCCATGAGTCTGTCGTGGAAGACGTCGAGTGGGCGCGTGTAGTCGTCGCGCATCCACTGGTGGCCGGCTGCGTCCGGATCGGGTTCGGTTCGCAGGTCTTTCAGAGTGATGTGGTCGCTGAGGCCGCGATCGATGACCTGCTCGATCCCACGCTCGGTCTGCTCGAACCGGGTGAACGCTATCCCGGTTTGCCGTGCCACTCCGAGCGTGACCGCTCGCAGCAGCTCGGCGTCCAGGTTGCCTGTGAGTTCGATACACAGCGCAATGTTGATAGGACACAGAGGAGTTGCCTGCTGGGCAGCCCACAGGGCGCGCTGTGCGCGCGTCAGTGGCTGCCGCAGCACCTGCCCCACAGAAGGCTCCTCCTCACGGTCATCGAGGCGTCGAATCACCTATGTGTAGGCGCTGACTCGAGAACCGCCTCGATGTCTTGATGCTTCGGAGCCTTCTTGCCGAATCGACTGAAGAACCCGGGCTTCTTCATCACGTCGGTGGAGCTGTAGTAGTAGCCGTACTTGTACGCGCCACCGCGGGTGGGGACATCGGTGAGAACGACACCGATGAGCTTGGCTTGCACGGCTTCTAGCTGTTCGATGCAAGCCGCGACGTCGGGAATACGGGATTGGTTCGCCCGTGCAACCAGGACAACTCCGTCGGCCCACTGGGCCAAGACCGCCGCATCGGTAACGGGAAGAAGCGGTGGCGAGTCGATGATGACGTAGTCGAACATCGCCGAGAGGTTCTCGATGCCCTGGCCTGCCTTCTTCGACCCCAGTAGCTCTGCCGGGTTAGGCGGTTGCGGTCCACTCGCGAGAATCTGCAGACCTTTGACCTCACTCGGCTGCAGTAGGTCCGCCATCGACCCGTCGCCCTTGAGGTAATTTGTCAAACCGATGTCGCCCATCCCGCCTGTGCGGTGGTAGACCTGCGGCCTGCGGAGATCTGCATCAACGAGGACGACGCGCTTGCCAGTCTCGGCCAGTGCTGCGGCCAAGTTCATAGCGGTTGTCGTCTTGCCCTCCGCTGCCAGCGCGCTCGTCACAATGATTCGTCGGGACGGGTCATCGACGCTCACGAACGAGAGATTTGTACGCAACTTTCGGTAAGCCTCAGCAGCGAGCGTCGCGCCCGACCCAAAGTTGATCAAGCCTTGTTTCTTGAGCAGATCGTCAGTGGGCACAGCCGCAAGAACGGGCGTATCGGTGATAGACGCTAGCTCGCTTTCATTACGCACTTTGTTGTTGTAGCGGTCTCGAACGAAGACACCTGCGATGCCCAACAACAAGCCGACGAGAACGCCCAGTGCTGTGTTGCGCTCGATCCTGGGAGCGATCGGATCTGACTCAACACTTGCAGGCGTCACTACCGTCAATTTCGCAAGAGGCGAACCACCTCCCGTAGGAGTCTCTAGCTCCGCCACGTACGACGTCATCGAGTTTGCGGCTGCGTTCGCGAGGGCCGCAGCGGTATCCTTGTTGCTGCTCTGAGCCGATACATTGAGAAGTACACTCTCAGGAGTTGCCCAAGCGCGAAGCGCGCTCCGCGCTTCACCGACAGAGAGCCCCAACGGCCCGCCATCCAAGGCGTTCCCGATTACTGCGTCTGAATCGACAAGCTTCGTGTATGACGTGACACGCTGCTGCGAAGCTAAAGAACCCTGGTACGCGGACTGCACAGAGTCCTCGGTCGCCGATGTCACGTACAGCGTTGCTGTCGACTGGTAGACCGGTTTTTGTGCGAGGCTAACGGCAAACGCAGCGATTCCTAACACAAGGGTGGACGCCAAGACGACCAACCAGCCGCGGCGTAGGATGCTCACCATCGACCGTAGAGAGTCTCTCCCGATGTCCGTAAATTGTTGCGAGGCCTGCGTCATGGAGCGTGACTCCTTCTTAGATATGCGAGATATTCGACATCCGTGCACTTTGTCGGCGGCATTTCGCCGGACCGAGGTGCACAATCGGGTGGTAACTACAATCGTCGCCCCGCTCGACTACAAGGCGCACTGGATCGGATCTTGCGCTTTCCCGCTACCAGCACCCCAAGGCCAGCTACCGAAAGACATCGGCGATTCCTAACGGACAGTATGCCGCATACAGCGCAGCGCCGCTTCACAAGATGGATAACTGGACCGCCAGATCGAAATCGGTGAACCAACCCGGCGCTTGCAAGAGCCCACCGATTTCATTCACCGAGGCACCTGCACCGTTCACCAAGGCTTTCCCTCTCCGTCCCGAACGACCGTTTGGCACTCCGCCATGTCCATGGCGATCGCCTCCCACATTTTCGAGATGCGCTCCAGTTGCCGTTCAGACTCAGTGCGAAGACTCCCACGTATTCGCTCCTCGTCACGATACAACCGGTCGATCACCGTGCCTACCTCCAGGACGCCACCAAAAGGGTCACTAATGAGATCAACGACCGAGAAATCCTCCGCCAAATGGCGGTACTTGTGACTCCATCCATGTGAAACCGCAGGAACGCCCGTTGATAGGGAACTAACTAGCGCGTGGAACCGGCCCGACACCGTGAAACGAGACATCGATAGCAGGTACTTCGACTGCCGCCCATTCAGACCGGAAACTAGTTCAACCGAAGCACCCGATTGCGCCAAAACAGAGCGGCCAATCGCCTCATCTTTCTCACCTTCATGACAAAGTAGGAATGGTGTGGTCCCGCGCTCCTCAAACCCCTGGATCCATGAAGACAATGTTTCGAGGTATCTCTGTCGCGCAGACTCGGTTCCACGAGAAAGAATATTCCAGTTCGGAACGATCGCCGCACCGCCTTCGAGGTGCTCAAACCCTTCTAAACTCTCTGGAGATACACCCACCGTAAAGTCGACCCCGTCAACGATCTTCGACAAATCGATATGATCAAGTTCTTCCAGGTGCTTCTTCGACGTTCGGTCACGAGAAAAAACCATGCGACTCGTACCCACAACAGTCCGAGCGCTGGAAGCGGTCTTCGCGAAAGGCCCGAACGCTTGCGGGAGTAGGTAGACTGGTACTCCCGCCTCGGACCACATGGCCAGATCACGAGCACGCCTGTCGAGATTTAGGTGACTCCATTCGTCGCTAAACACAAAACCCGAAATGTCAAAAACAGCATCTACGTCTGAACCCAGCATTAATGGTAGGCGGCGGCGCAGGAAGCTCGACTGACCAATTCCCCGACCCATAAGACGAATGTTCAGTCGAGGCACCCACGCCAGACTGTCCAATCCTAACCATCGCTTTTCTCTCTCAGACCCCGTCTGGACACTGATTACAGGCTGCGCATTAAACTCGCGTCTAATTGCGTCGGCAGTCGCGCACAACATTAAATAGGCGCCTTGATTGGTAAAATTTCCGCCAGTAATCAAGATCGCTCGGCGCCTCACTGGTTGCCCAAACCTGCATACGACATGTTCGACGCCACCAACCTCTTACCCGACGATGGGACGAGACCCTCAGGGTCCGCGTACCCGTATGCCACAAGCATGACAGTGCGTTGCGAACTTGTAAGTCCGAGGAGTTTGGAGATCTTTCGGTCCGGTTCCCGCAAGTCTGGCCAATTTATGCAGCACGTACTTACGCCCTGAGCTTGGAACCCAAGCAGAAGACTCATAACACTTAATCCTGAATCAACGTATATAAGGTGGCGGTCACGCGAATGAGCGTAAGCCGACAGGTCGCCGACGACTGCGATCAGGGACTGAATATTCGATAGATATCCAGCGGTTCCACCAACAAGATTTGCCACCTGCTGCGCTCCCTCCGGACTGTCAAGAACGTAAAAGCGGTACGGCAATCGGTTGCATGCAGATGGGCTTTCGAGAGCAACACGCACCGCCGCGTTGACGACCTCGCGATCAACGGGCGTTTGCTCAAACCAACGAACCGACTCACGAGCAGACGTTAGTGACACCAACTGCGCGAGCGTTGGAAGGTCACCACCCGCTTCGACACCGCCTACTGGCCGTGGCGCGAGACGTTCTTCAGTACTACCAGGAATTCTGTACTGTTCATACATTTCCCTAGCGGACGCCAAGATCGTCGAGGGGCTCGCAGCAGTCGCATCAAAGTAGGCATCGAGTACATCACGAACCCACCTCTCCGTTTCACTGTCCAGTGCGCCCGATACGATCGCCATTCCAGAACGCCTGACCAAATCGCGGATGTACCCTTCGGCGAAAGTGTCACGACGCGGTCGCATCGACAGTCCCTTTTCCAGCATGTGAATGTGACGACGAACGAAATACTCGCCCCGACCGAGTTCGTTGTCACGCTGATGCCGGCGGATTCCCATATACACCGACGACACTTCGGCCCAAAAGGCACCTCTTATAACTATATCCCACAACACCATCAGCGGAAACATGTTAACTTTCAGCCAACGACGCAGGTTTGACGAGACCTTCATTTCAGCTCCTACACCTTCTGCTTTAAACGCGCCACGATCAATACTGCCGGATCAATAAACGCGAAACTCATCATTTTGGCTAGCTCCCGGGTATCTCGCCGCAAGAAACAAAAAAGGTAAGCCGACGCCGCGATAGCCAGCACACTCGCGATTGCTGCACCGTTCACACCCAAACCCGGAATCAGCGCGAAGCACAATATCAGATTAAGAATCAACCCAATCAGGTATCGACCAAGCGACATCCAATAAGTGCCTTCTGCGATGATCCACTTGCTAAATATCGCGCTCATAAAGATAAAGGGACACGCCAACGCTTGGATTGTAAGCACGTCAGCGGATTCAGCGAACGCGTTCCCGTACAGGAATGGAACCACCAAGTGCGAGGAACTCGCAATAACACCGCCTACAAGTATCCCCATCCAGCAGGCAGACGTCAGGGATCGCTGGAGGTACCCTCGATACTCGTTTAGCGTTCCCTTTTTTTCCCCGATTAGAACTGCAAACGTGGCAGTGGCATACGCCATTGGCACCGCAAAGACTACGTCGGTAATACGGCTAGCAGCTGTGTAGAAAGCGACTGCCTCAAAGCTAGCGAGAACTTGCAGTAAGACGACGCCAATCCGGAGATTAAGTTGGTTAACGACCGACGAAAGCCAGAGCGGAAAAGATTGGCTTGCCAGTGTCCATATGTCACGAGCGGCCGGACGCCCGAAGGCAGGCTTCGGCCCCCAGAAATAATAAACCACATAGAGAGCTAGGCTAGTACAAAGATATTCTGCGGCCAGCAGCCATACGAAATCAGTAATTGAACCCTGATTTACCACGAACAGCATTCGACATCCAAAGAAGGCGACGGCGAATACAATCTTTACCGAAGCCGAGATATACGCGGACATAGTGGCCTGGAACCATAAGTCAGGAACATCGAGCACCTTGCCAAAAACTGCCAATCCAGCGATGGCCACGTTCAAAACTATTGCAGAATCTTGTCCAGAGAGCGCTGCAACCAGCAAAATAGCCCCATAAACCAGCACACTAAAGGACTCGCGAATCAGGATTATGGAAGTAGTGATCTGACCGCCTCGTTCCGGGTTGTCGACAAACGACTTAATACCCAGCCCGTAGATGCCGCCCATTCCGACAGCCATACCGATCGACGCGAGCGTGATTGCATATGCGTAGACGCCAAAGTCGGCAACAGATACAGCCCGCGCAAGCACGATGCTGAAGAGCCCGATGGCGCCGACGTTCACCAACTGTTGCAACGTTGCTGCGATGCCGTTGAATCGAGCTTTCCCGGCGATGCCTTCGGGGCGTCGACGCGTCTCCGTTCTATGAGCCACGGACACCGCTTAACCCGACCGCGAGCGCCGCCAAATGAGGCATTCCGAACATCTTAATTAGCGAGACTGCCTTCCCAACACCCTCACGATCTCGGTGACGTAGGGCCGACCGGAGGATGTGCACGCAGGTGAAATCAGCGGCAGCTCTCGCCGAAAGGTGTTGGCGGTGTTCCTCGAGCCACGCAAGACTCTGCTCCCAGTTTGCGCCCCTCGAGATTGAGCCTTCGCTACCTTGAACCACGTGGACTAGCGGGTCCGGCACCCAAACGAAGGATACATCCGCCCGCCGAAGACATCGCGCGATGAAGTCCCAATCTTGGTGTTTGCGCATAGTCGCACACCACCCGACCTCAAGAGCCAGCTGCTTGCTGACAATTAGCGAACTAGTTTGCATCGCGTTCTGGCCGAACAGCAGGCGATCTCGCCTGACCAAATAGGACGCCGGGTCTTCGCGCTCGCTGTCGTACGCCTGACGTGGAATAGCTGAGACAGCGTTCCCTCTGTGAAACCAGAACGCTGTTGCCGCGACTATTGGCCCTCGAACTTCAGCCCGTTCAACGGCCCTCATTTGCTTCTCTAGCTTGTGAGGAGCCCACCAGTCGTCGTCATCCAGGAACGCGACGAACAACGATGTAGCAGCCCGGACCCCAGTATTCCGCGCGACGTTACCCCCCTCGCCGCCGTTTGTTGTAAGCAGCGTGACGTCCCACTGCTGCAGCATAGCTTTGACGGACGACTCCTCATCGGGTCTGTCCAAAACAACGATAATTTCCGTTTTCCGAGATTGCTCGGACACACTCGCTACGGCGCGAGCCAATTCAGGCCGTCCGATTGTCGGTATTACGCAAGCGACCGTATTGTCAGCCATCAGATTTCCGTCCGGTCCGCTCTCGCGCCAGTGAAGAAAGTCTCTGTGCGTTGTATTTCGCTAAAAGTACGGCAAGGTGGATTGGCTCGATTAAGTAGCGATGATACAGCCGCCGCGGATTAGCGGCGAGTCTGTATACCCACTCCAACCCCATTCCACCCATCCACCGTGGCGCAAGTCGTTGTTCTCCGGCTATGTAGTCGATACAACCGCCTGTATTCGCAACTATTTTGCCTTCTAGTTCTCCGGCCACCACGCGCTCAAATATCCATTCCTCTTGTTTGGGCATTCCCATACCCACGATGACGAGGCGACTGGATGCTATTGCTTCTTCGAGAGTTAAAGAGTCGGCGAGCTGGTCACGCTTGAGATATTCAAATCCGTCATAGGCTCTCCACTGCACCCACGGGTACTTACGTGCAACCACCGCGGCCGCGCTGCTGCTCGACCGCGACGATCCGCCGACCGCACAAATTTCCATCGGCTTCCCCGTTGTAAACAAGGCACTAATCCAGTCAGAGCTACCAATTCGGTGCCGTCGTCTGATTGTTTTCTGATTCCACAGGGCGGCGAGTAATATTGGCCATCCATCGATTAGGTACATATCCGCACGATCGTAGTAACTGCGGAACTTGGCATCGTTATGCATAAGGAAAAGGGCGTGCAAATTGTAGTTGGCAATCCAGGTCGTATCGCGACCCAAATCTTTCCGCAATATCATGTCCGCGACTTCTTCCGCGGTGCGGGGATGTACCTCGATACCAAAAGCGTCAATCTCGACGCCGAAACTGCCCCGTGTCATTTTGTTGATTTTCCTAGTGAAAACCGGCTGTCCGCAACACTATGGTCACTGTTCGGTGGCACTGCGAGTAGCGCCACGGATATCGCCAGTGCGCCAGCGACTTGAGGTCCGAATATCGCCTCAGCGAATAGCGCAGCGCTACTCCATGCACAGATTAGAGCAGCCGATACGGTCCCTAGATGGCGTCCGAGGACGATGAGGAGGAAAGCGAACGATAGCAAACCCAGCAGGCCGAGTTGATAGGAAAGTACTCCCCATGCACTCTCACTGCCACTCCCGATCCAGACTTCCCATGATTCAGTTTTTACTCGCGAAAAGTTGCCACCTACCCCAAGTCCCGCGCCTAACGGATCAGTTATCGTACTCTTAATGCCGGACACTAACCCCGCCAGATGGAAGGTCGTGCTATCACCACCGAGAATCGCGAGTGGGTTAGCGAAGACCTCAGCAGCAGTTGAAGGACCTTTCACTTTCGCAACATAGCCAAGTACCACAACAAACGCCGAAACCCACGCTAGGACCATCCCCACGGCGATACTGCGCACAGATCGGAATATGACGGCGGAGAGTGTCGCGATAAACAGCATCAAGAATCCGCTTTTAGCCCCTGAGGCAATAAGGCAGATGGCCGCGGGAACTGCGATAAAGATAGGGTTCGGAATTGAGACATCTTTCTTGCGGCCGATCGCCCAAGTCGCTACCGAAATCATGATGGCCGACGCAGCAATATAGCCCGCGTTTGTAGGCTCGATGACGAACCCCGCGTAACGTGTTAGCTGTAACCCGAATATCGACGTAGCGTCAGATAGAGAGTTCAAGGCGCCATTGATATCGGCCCGGAGCCATGACCGCCATGTATCGGTTCCTACCATTACTTCCATACCTAAGCCGGCGGCCAGAAGCAACGTAACAAGCTGAGCTATCGCGGTGACGAGCCGCAGGCGTTCTCTGAGATCCCAATTCTCCGTCAAAGCCGCGAACAGAAGAATCAGCAGCACGGGCACTGTAAAATTCCGGCCGTATGCCAAAGCGCTCGATTCGAGGCTTCCGAGTGCGAGTATGAGTGCAAGAGCGTACACGCCCAAGGCAGCGGCCAATCTTGGCCGTTTGGCCAGGAAGACAAACAATGACTCGATAGACACGAGGCATGCGCACAGAATGCTGACTGTTTTCTGTTCAGTGACATACTCTGGAATTACGGTCGCGGTACGTGCGGCCCATACTCCGCTAAAGAAGTTCTGCATCAGCGCAAGGCTGACCCAAAATATGGCAAAGGCTTTTACATTGACCTTGACAAGACAAATTGTCATCAAGCTTGGCACGAGCACAGAGGTGAAAACTGCTGCAGTCACCGTCAGGCTGCTGCCCATTGCGAGTGGTAACCCATAAGACACCGCGGCCGCGAGTAGTCCGAGCACGAAGTAGAGAAACATACCACCGGCCGTTACGGACATTCTGGAGCTGCTATCACCCGAGCCAGGGCGACCGATGTCGGCCACTCTGGTGAGTGGGCCTTGGACGTTGTTAGTCACTTTCAATTACCATCTTGTTGTGTTCAGCCGATCTGCCAATGCCACGGAACGTCCAACCGTTTTGGCGCCACGGCGTAGGGTTCAGAAAGTTTCGACCATCGATAAGATTTCTTGCTCTCACTACTGTCGCGAGATCTCGCGGCGATAACTCCTTGAATTCGTTCCATTCGGTCAGCATGAGGACGACGTCGGCGCCTTCACACGCATCTCTGGCGGACGTCGAGTAGTGAAGTGTCGGAAATACCCTCCGCGAGTTTTCCATCGCTTTCGGGTCGAACACTTTGACGGATGCGCCTTGTAATTGAATCTGCCCTGCGACGTTCAGGGCTGGGGAATCACGAACGTCATCCGATTCTGGCTTGAAAGCGGCGCCTAAAATAGCCACGCGTGCACCGAGAAATGACCCACCGCATGTTTCTCGCGCAAGATCGACCATGTGCGAGCGCCGACGCATATTAATGCTGTCCACCTCGCGCAGCAGGCTCAGCAATTGATCGGCGCCGAGTTCGCCTGCCCTTGCCATGAATGCGCGTATATCTTTGGGTAGACATCCGCCTCCGAAACCGATTCCGGCGTTCAAAAACTTTCGCCCGATCCTGTCGTCGTAACCAATAGCTTCCGCTAGTTCGGTTACATCCGCGCCGGCCGCTTCGCATACCTCAGCGATTGCGTTGATGAACGAAATCTTCGTAGCCAAGAACGCATTCGCGGACGTCTTCACGAGTTCCGCTGTAGCTAAATCCGTGACGAGGAATGGAGTTCCGTTGGCGATTGCCGCCGAGTATATTTCGCGCGTTACTTCCTCGGCTCGAGTGCTGCGGGATCGGTCCACGCCCACGACGAGTCGGTCGGGATGGAGGGTGTCGTCAACTGCGTGGCCTTCCCTCAAAAATTCGGGGTTCCACGCCACCTCAACCGTCACTCCGGCCGGCGCAGTTTCCCGCGCAAGACGGCCGAGTCGCTGTGCAGTTCCGACCGGGACCGTGGATTTCCCTAGGATGAGTGAATCCCGCTTCAAAAGCGGCGCTAGTTGCGTGATTACGGCATCGACAAACGATAGATCGGCGGCGTAGTCGCCTCTTTTTTGGGGTGTACCAACTGCCAAGAAATGTACATCGGAAAAATCCGACGCCTCCTCGTACGACGCGGAAAATGCGAGCCTGCCCGCCTTGAGGTTTCGTTGCAGCACCTCCGTAAGGCCGGGTTCGAAAAACGGAACCTCACCGGACTCTAGCTTCGCAATCTTCGAGGGGTCTATATCGATGCCCATTACTTCATGACCCAAGTCTGCCATGCAGGCGGCGTGTGTAGCTCCGAGATATCCGGTACCCAAAACACTAATGCGCATACATTCTCCTATGTGTTTATCGGCGGGTATGCGCCAGTTTCGCGACGCCCGATCCACGCAATCACTGGCGCCATCGACTCAAAAATAACGCCGCCAATTCGGTCGAAGACTTCGCCAGGTCTATTGATCGGGTCTTCAATGTCGAGTTGGCTGTCCGTCGGCCCGAAGCCAGCACGTGATCGAACACCTGCAGCATCACCTCTACCGGCTGGGTTGAGCTCTCGCAGAGCGAACATGCGCTTCCACCTCGCTGGCGCCAATTGGCGCGCGAAGGCGCGGTGTTGTCTAGTCATTCCAAGCACCAGGTCAGAATGCTCCGCCATCGCTGCTGTGAGCATCCTTGACTCGAACGGCCCCGGCTCGATACCTCTTTCGATCAGGACGCGTTCGCTTTGTGGATGCATGGGTTGCCCGTTCAGTGCCCTCGTGCCTGCGCTTGAAACCCGCACGTCAAGGCCCTGTTCGCTTACGATTTGTTGAAGCATCCGCTCCGCGAGAGGTGACCGACAGATGTTCCCAGTGCAGACGAATAGTATGTCCATAAAATCAGTACGCTCCCTCGCTACGAAGGACAGCTCGGGCAGTCCGCCATAGGATCATGGCGTCTTGCATGATTGACCAGTTCTCGACGTAGGACAGGTCTAGCCGTACCGACTCATCCCAGGACAAGTCCGAACGTCCGGATACCTGCCAGAGGCCAGTAATGCCAGGGCGTACCAGCATTCGACGCGTAACAAGTCCGCTGTACTTCTCGACCTCGGCACGTAGTGGAGGACGAGGGCCCACGAGGCTCATCGATCCACCGAGCACATTGAACAGCTGCGGCAGTTCATCGAGGCTGTACCGACGTAGGAACTTCCCGGTAGGTGTGATACGTGGATCATTGCGCATCTTGAACAACACTCCGGCGCCCTCATTTTGGGCGGCCAGTGCGTCTTTTTGCTTGTCCGCACCGTCGACCATCGTGCGGAATTTCCACATTTGGAACGGCTGGTTACCCAGTCCTATGCGTTCAGCGCGGTAAAAGATGGGGCCTCGGGAACCAACCTTAACTGCGACGCCGCAGACCGTAAGCACAGGAAGCAACGCGGTAAGTAGGACTGCTGCACCGACGCGGTCAAACGCTGCCTTGAGAAACTTGTTCGCGCCTTCGTAGCGGGGCTTATCGATGTGCAGCAACGGCAAGCCCGCGACCGGGCGCACCATCATGCGAGGGCCTGCGACGTCGGCGACGCCGGGCGCAACCAACATATCGACGTTCAAACCTTCGAGGTCCCAGGACAGTTCGCGCATTACAGAGTGGCCTAGTGTCTCCGCGCAGGTAACCGCTACAGCGGTAGCGCCCGAAAGAACGACGCCATCTCTGGCATCATCGCAGTCCCCGAAAATGCGGACTTCTCGACCTCCAATGGTGACCGCATTACGGTACCGGCTGCCGTGGCCTGCGGGGAGACAAAGGCCGACCACCGCAAGTCCGAGCGTCGGGTTGCGATCAAGGTGCGTAATCAAGGGGGCCGCCGATGTTGGAGTACCCACGATCAAAACCTGATTCAAATCTCGACGATTCCGCCGATTACGTGCGAGATTCCAACGCCAGCACCAGCGCGACAGGAGGAGTCCCAGAGTTCCAGCGGGCAGGGCGATCGCCAGCATGCCGCGCGCAACGTCCATCTTGAACAGCAGGTCAACAATCGCTAGGAGCCCGAACACTGAAAAGCACGCAGTGACGATTCGGCTGTACTCCTCGGCGCCCGATCCAACGATGCGTTTATCCGTACTCTGAACAACCCGAAGCGCGAACGCCCAAGCCGCGATCAACCCAGCCGAGACCACGATCGCCGGCGTAGCAAATCGGCCGACTGGGTCCGTTACCGACGGGAACCCGAACCTAATCTGCTGAGCAGCCAGCACAGCGACAGAAATAATGACGACGTCTGATACGTGTACCCGCGTCCGGTACTTCACTACCCACGAACGTGAGCCAGGACGGACAGGCCCAGCCGACTGCTGAGCAAGCTCGCCCACTTCGGGGGCCAGCATCCGGGTACTGCGTGTCACTTCGAACCTCCCTCAAAACCTCGGACGGGTAGTCAGACTGGTCAGCGAATGCATCACTCTGTCTAAAAACGCGATTTCCATAGCGACATGTGTTTAAAACCTCGGCATTCGCTCATTGTCGAGAATCGATGCCCCAACGGTACAACCATCGATATCATTTCGCGACCGCAACGCAACATGTTCAAACGCCACCCTGATAAGCCACTTGCCTCCGGCGCGTCACACAAGCCTCCGATGCGGGAGTTACCTACCAGTATTGATTTAAAATACGATGCGTTCATTGATTCTTGGAACCGATGAAATCGCCTCTTGGACAACACATCTCGGCACACAATGTCTCAGTTCACAGTTGGTGAGTCAGCCGTCAATCTGCAGCTGAACGCTATCTTTAGCCGGCAAAATTGCTCATTGTCGGTGAAGTATCTGCAATTCATGCAGCGAAGCTCACACCGCAGCCCGAGCAACTTCGATTCGTTGGCATTACATCGACGTTATCTAACAGTGTTCAACGGAATACCACGTGACTCAACATTGAGTCTTAAGGGTTGCCAAAGAATGAACACGTCCACCCGAACAGAGGCGCGGATCATTGCATCATCGCCAAGTCGTCGACTACCGCCTCGCGTCCCGCATCCTAGACACGCACCCCGAGCAACTTCGTATGACCGTTACGATCATTTATACAGCATCCTTCGGCGATCTGTCTATAGACCCCGATTACGGATAGTTAAGATCGCGGCGTCAGCCCGCGGACCGAGCTCACGAGTTGGCCGTGCTGCTGACAACGCCGCACTGGTCTGACTCGAGCCGCCAGAGGGGGCTAGTTTCCATTCGACCACAATCGGACGCATCGCACCGGCTGGCCTACGAGTTTGATCCGGCACACTGCCAGTGGTTGTGCCCCCGGCAAATGGGGCTCGCCTGGTGCTCAGAGAAGTGAAGCCATCGGGCCACCCCACCAGGGCCGAAAGCCGCGTTGCTAAGTTTGCAATTACACGGTCCGACCAACGATGACGACCGGTTCCGCGTCGGGGTGCAAGAACCATGGCCTTACCCTTGAGACGAACATGCCTCTAAACAAGACTGAAGTGGAGTTCGTATGGGCCAACTAGCTAACCTACGAACGGATTTGAGCCGCAACGAAGACCAATTTGGTCGTATTGCGGTCGTTCTTGTCCGTCTCGCGCGAATGATGGGCTCTTTTGGAGTAGTTGCCGATGTCCTACTGAGATTGGTGTGCGGCGCAGAAATACCCCGTTCAGTCGAGATTGGCCCCGGTTTGCGCCTGCCGCACGGTGGCCGCGGCGTCGTCATCCACTGGCGATCGCGAATCTCAGCTGGCGTTACGATCTACCACGGCGTCACGCTCGGCGTTAGCGGACCCGATCAGGGCGCGCCGGTAGTTGATTCCGACGCATACATCGGTACAGGCGCATGCGTTCTCGGGGGCATCACTGTGGGTGCAAACGCGAGAGTCGGGGCAAATGCAGTGGTGCTGACAAGCGTGCCTCCCCACTCGACAGCAGTGGGCGTTCCTGCGGTGGTTAAAGGACCTCGATGATACGGGGGGTGCACTCGAAAGAGAGTGCAGCCCAGTGTCTCCGGCTTGAACGGATGCACCTACTACCGATGATCGAACCGCGCTTCGCGCTTCTCAACAAACGCAGCCATACCTTCTGACTGATCTTCGGTGGCAAAAGTTGAATGGAACACCCGACGTTCGAACAAGACGCCCTCGGTCAAGCCCACTTCTTGGGAGCGGTTCACTGCCTGCTTGGCCAACATGGTGATCGGCAGCGACAGCTCCGCGATGGTGTTGGCCACCTCGATGGCATCTTCGAGGTACGACTCGGTGGGTACCACCCGCGAGACGAGCCCTGCGCGCTCAGCCTCGTCGACCTTCATACGCCGGCCTGTCAGCACCATGTCCATGGCCTTGGCTTTACCGATAGCGCGTGTAAGTCGCTGTGAGCCACCGATTCCCGGAATCACACCCAGGTTGATCTCGGGCTGGCCGAATACAGCGTTCTCTGCGGCGATGATTATGTCGCACATCATGGCCAGCTCGCATCCGCCGCCGAGGGCGAACCCGGCCACCGCAGCAACCACCGGAGTGCGGATCTCGGTGAGGTGTCCCCATGCGCTGAAGAAGTCTTCGGAGAGCATGTCGACGTACGACTTGTCGGCCATCTCCTTGATGTCAGCGCCGGCGGCAAAGGCACGTTCGGAGCCCGCGATCACGATGGCACCCACAGACGCGTCGGCGTCATACGCCTGCGCGGCTCCAACCACCTCGGTCATCAGCTGAGAGTTCAACGCGTTGAGGGCTTTTGGCCTGTTCAACGTGATGATGCCGACTCGGCCCCGTTGCTCGGTGGTGATGGTCTCAAAGCTGCTCATCAGAACGCTCCATTCGTCAGTACAAGATCGTTGGGCACGGGGGCGAAGAAGTCGGCAACCACGGCGGGATCCACCTCGGTCAGTCCCCGCGGCGACCACTTCGGCGAGCGGTCCTTGTCGATCACCTGGGCCCGAATGCCCTCGGCAAGGTCGGGATGGGTCAGGAAGTGAATTGACACCCGGAATTCGCTCTCCAGAGCTTTTTCGAGGGTTGTATCGGCCGATATCTGCCGCAGCGACCGGATGGTCACCTCCACTGACGTGGGCGATTTGGCTCCCACCACGTTCGCTGTGTCGTGAGCATCGGTTTCGTCGTGTCCGCGCAGGCGTTCGACGATGCCGATTCCGGTGTCGGCCGCAAAGGCATCGTCGATCCAGTGGCGCTTGGTGAGCAGATCGGATTCAGGAGGAGCAACACAGAACTCTGCGATCGCTGCATCAACAGGCTGAGACGTGAGAGCGGACACAAACTTCTCGATGCTCTCCGACGGCAGGAAATGGTCGGCAAATCCGATGGCGATGGCATCGGCGCCCCCGATCTGTGCCGCAGTCAGGGCCAGGTAGGTGCCCAACTCGCCCGGCGCGCGCGCAAGCAGGTAGGTGCCACCCACATCCGGGGAGAATCCGATCCCCACCTCGGGCATCGCCATCCTCGTCCGGTCGGTGACGATGCGGGTGTTGGCGTGGGCAGACACTCCTACTCCCCCGCCCATCACGATCCCGTCCATCAGAGCTACGTACGGCTTCGGATAGTGGGAGATGTATGCGTTGAGGATGTACTCGTCTCGCCAGAAGTGCCCCGAGGGGGTGTTGACCGCGTCATCCAAAGTGGTTGCAGCCGAAGCATCTCGGTGGATGGCGACGATATCTCCGCCGGCACACAATCCACGTTCGCCGGCCCCATCGAGCAACACGGCCTCGACCGCGTCGTCATCCGCCCACTCTCGCAGCGCCGCGTGGATGGCGTTCACCATCTCGTGCGTCAGCGCATTGATCGCCTTCGGCCGGTTCAGGGTGATGCGGCCGATCCGGCCCTCGGTACGAACAAGGACGCTGCTCTCGTCTGACATGACTCTCCATTGATCGGCTGCCGGGCGCCTCACATAGTTGCATATCCTAGTATTGGCAGTCCAGGGCACCTGCAAAGGCGCGCACACCACGTAGCTGGCCGCCGCAAAACCGACAGGTGCGGCGAGCGGTCAGGGTTGGCCCGGTTTGAGCTTGATGAACAGCCCATCGGCTTCGGCGCACAGCACATCCCCGTTGTGCAGAGTGGCCTTGATGAACACCTTGCGTCCTTCGATCCGGTCCACCCACGACCGGATCGAAAGCTCAGTGTTGAGCGGTGTGATTGCGCGGTAGTTGACGGTGAGATACGCGGTCCTGGTGACACCACCTGAACCGAGCGCACCGGCCATACCCATCAAGTCGTCGAAGGCCACGGCCACCTGACCGCCGTGAGCAGCGTTGTTGCCGCCGAGGTGGTACCGCCGGAATGTCATACGCGCACTGACATTTTCGGCACTTGCCTCGTCCAGTTCATAGGGGGGCAGTGTGATGTTGCCTCGCGCCGGCAGATCGATCCGTCCACCAGACGGTGCGCGCCACTCGTCGATCGCGACCTCGTCCAGCTTCTTGTTCAAGACCTGGAGCGTCTCGATCACCTCGGTGGTGAGTTCCTCGCTGGGACAGGCCGCCTTCACCCGGTCCATGAAGGTGCGAACCTCTTCGATGAACTCGCCGTATCGCGGACCACCCCGCGTCAGGTCGATGTCGAACGTCGGCCGGAATCCACCCTCGTGGTGCACTTCATCCGCCTGAGCGCTTTCGAACTTCGCGGCAGATTCTTCGAGTGGGCTGTCCTGAGTCATGACCTCGACACTATAGACCCGGCAAGAACACGTTTCCGTCGCCTTACTTGGCGGCCTGCCGACGTGGTTGGCCGGCGCACGAGCGACCAAGCTCCACTTTGTGGACGACGTGACGGCGCGCCAGGTTGACGGCACCTTGACAAGGGTGGGCCGCACGGACGGGCTACGTGCGGTTCGCCGAGATACCGCAGCCCACGCCTGCTGCCAGCCGACAACTACCCGCGGAGAGTCTGCTATTAGCGAAGCTTCAACAGTACTTTCGGTGCAAATAATAACGAGACATAATTAGTAATTAGGTGAATACATTTCAAAACAGGAACACTCAGTCTTTTCTATAACCGTCTACGCTATCGCGATGGGATCTCGGGGAATCTATAAACGCCGGCAGCGGATCCAGCTAGCTGTCGGAATCGTACTGGGCATACTCATTGCGGTCGTTCTTCTAGTTGCGAACATGTATCAGCCTGGGTAGGCGGCGAACGCTCGTGCCACACGTCGGACACGTCCCCGTCCAACGATCGACCACATCGCCCACGACGTAGGCTCGATCACCATGAGCACACCATCTGATCAGCCTTTTGATCCCACGCAGTGGCGCGTTGTCGACGGTTTCGACGATCTGACCGACATCACCTATCACCGGCATGTCGCTGAGGGCCGGGTCCACGGGATTGTCCGGATCGCGTTTGATCGTCCCGAGGTGCGCAACGCATTTCGCCCACACACGGTGGACGAGCTCTACCGCGCGCTTGATCACGCCCGGCGCAGCCCAGATGTGGGAGTCGTCCTGCTGACGGGCAACGGCCCCAGCGAAAAGGACGGCGGCTGGGCCTTCTGCAGCGGTGGCGATCAGCGAATCCGCGGGCGTTCGGGCTACCAGTACGCCGGTGGAGACACCGCCGACACTGTCGATTCCGCCCGTGTTAAGGCTGAGGGCGGTCGCCTGCACATCTTGGAAGTGCAGCGACTGATCCGCACCATGCCCAAGGTGGTGATCGCCGTTGTCAACGGGTGGGCGGCCGGCGGTGGTCACTCGCTGCACGTGGTGTGCGACCTCACCCTGGCGTCGCGCCAACACGCCCGCTTCAAACAGACCGACGCCGATGTGGGTTCGTTTGACGCCGGCTACGGCAGCGCATACCTCGCGAAACAGGTCGGACAGAAGAACGCTCGAGAGATCTTCTTCCTGGGCCGCGCCTACGACGCAGAAGCCATGCAGCGCATGGGGGCGGTCAACGAAGTCGCCGATCACGCCGAGCTGGAAAACACCGCGATCGAGTGGGCCAAGACCATCAACGGGAAATCGCCTACGGCTCAACGGATGCTGAAGTTTGCGTTCAATCTGACCGACGACGGCCTGATGGGCCAGCAGGTGTTCGCCGGCGAAGCAACCCGGCTGGCCTATATGACCGACGAAGCGGTCGAGGGCCGGGATGCGTTCTTGGAGAAACGTTCACCGGAGTGGGAAGAGTTCCCGTTCTACTACTGAAACGGGCGTGGTGATTGTCACCCGCTCTGGGGCGAACCCGAGCGCGGTGACGACCACATACTGGTCTGATGATTCCACCAGCTCTGTTCTACGGCCTGGTGCTGCTGAACCTCCTTTTCGTCACCGGCGCGTGGTGCCTGGCTCGCCCCAGCCGTGCGGCGGCAATGGTCCTGATATTTGTGTCGGTCCTTTGGGTGTTGTTCAACGGACCGATCGAAGGTCATGTGTTGCTGTCGTACACCTCGCAGAACGGGTTGACCGAATCGGATCTGCTGTCGTTGGTGGGCGTGATCATCGCCACGCGCGCTTTCTGGCTTCGGCGGCGCTGGTAATTCATTTGTGGTAGGTGATTTCTGATCACCTGATGAAGTCACCAATTCGGTGGACATCAAACAGATGACTTTTGTAACGATTTGCTCCTTGAATGACCAAATCGCCCACACAAAATGTGATGGTTGTTTTTGGCTGACGTTTTCAAAGCTTCGAGTACCGGGGTGGCCTCACGGCACGGTCAGCACAGCCGTATCGACGAAAGGGACTACATGCTTTCCACATTCAATATCGACTTTCTAGAAGTTCTTGCCTTCCTCGTCGGCTTGGCCGCCGGCTAGGCAACAGCCTCCGCAAACCAAAACACGCCCCCAGCAATCGCTGGGGGCGTGTTTTTGGTGGTTATGAGGCCCGCTCAGGCGCCGATCGCTCCGCCGAGCTGCGGCCACGAACGATGCAGCTGGTCCTGCCAGTAGCCCCAGGAATGGGTGCCCACCGGCGGAACATCAAATGTTGCAGGAATCCGGAGCGTATTGAGGCGGTCGGCCAGCAAAGCCGTGCAGATCCCGGTTGCGGCTTCGATTCCGCCACCGATGACCACCTGATCGGCGAGCTTTGTCGGGTCGTTCACGTAAGCCAGGCTTTCGTACGGACCCGGAAGGCCTGTCGCATTCGAGATGTAGAGCGAATGGCCGCGCAGACCCTCAGCATTGAGGATCGGGTCGTTTTCACGCCATCCCGGGCCGTCGTAGGGGCCCCACATGTTCACAGGGTCACCGCCCCCACGCGCCTCAACGGTGATGCGGATGTACACCTGGCCCAACCGGCTCGCCGTGGTGGCACAGCCGCTGTACGAACCCACGGCCTGGTAGAGATCCGGATGTTCGATGGCGAGGTTCAGCACCGAGGTACCCGACGACGAAATACCTGCGATCGCGTTACGACCCGAAGTGTTCAGCGCCGTGTCGATGATGGGCGGCAATTCTTTGCCGAGGAACGTCGACCATTTGTTGCGGCCGAGCTCCGGATCATCTTGTTGCCAGTCGGTGTAGTAGCTGAACGCGCCGGCGTTGGGGATGACCACGTTGGCGTTCTTGTTGGCGAAAAAGTCCACGACGTCGGTCCTGGCGAGCCAGGTGGCCGCATCCTCGCCGCCACCGGCACCGTTGAGCAGGTACAACGTGGGCCGCGGCGCCGATTGGTCCTTTGGCAAAATCACTGACAACGGGATGTCCCGGTTCATGGAAGCCGAGTACACCACCAGATCGAGCCGCTTCGGTCCGACCTTGTTCACCGCTTTGAGAGTCGAGCCGCCCGGGGACGAGATGCCCGGCGTCGGGATCATCTCGGCAGACGCGGGGGCCGCAGTCAGCATCGATGCACATGCCGCAGTGACCACGGCTGTAGACAGCAGGCCACGCCAGGATCGGGCAGGAAAGTTCAGTCGTCGCACAGTTCGCGTCACGGGGGAACAATATCCTGGTCATCAGTTTCGTGTGTGCCCAGTAGCCGATTCGATATCCACCTGTCCAAAACACCAGGTCAGGCACTTGAGCCGCAAGCTGCGATGGGGGCCAACCGCCTCCCCGACAGATCCAAATGCCATTCGCGCCCGGCTGAATCCAGTCCACCGGGAGTTCACCGGACGTTTCAGGAATGTGCACTCTTGACACCAGTTCGATAAAGTAATTCGCGAGTTGAAAGACTTAATTCTCGCTGGTCAAAAGTACTTCAAGGCACTACTTCGCCTTCTTCTCCCATTGTTTTCCCCGAATGGGGTGACAAAGAGAATCGAAGATGCCATGGTGGATATCGGCTCGGTTAGTCGGGGGATTCAAAAACACGAGCATGCGCCTCGGCAAACTCTGGCCTGTTCATGTATTCAACAGAAGGAGATTATAATGGGTTCACTCGAAGGAATTGATTTCGTTGCGTTGATCGAGACTATCCTCGGCCTCATTGCCGGTGGCGGAGAAGAAGGCGGCGGCACTGCCGGCTAGAGCTTCATGGACGTCCCTGGGATGACCCGTCACCCCGGGGACGTTTTCTGTCCCACCCTCCCCACAAAAGACAACTCGTCGCTTGGACGATTCGCGACCCGTTGTGGCGCAGTAGTTTTGACCTGACCTGCATGATCGCTTCCTTGGCGAACTATTCACCCCGAAGATGCTGACAAGTCGCCGCGGAGGTGACATTGTGAGACCGGTCCACCGCCAACACCGGTTGACAGCTCAGCGTCGCCGACCTGGGCCGCACTTGGGAAGCACGTCGAAAGGAATCGAAAAAATGACTTCATCTGAAACAGGCTTGCTCACCTTCCTCGCGCTGCTTGGCGGACTCCTCCAGGGCCTCGCCTCGGGAAGCGCGAACTAGAAACTCGAGTCTTAGTTCTCTATTGATTACGCGTCCCCGAAGCGCTTTCTTGCGCTTCGGGGACGTGTGATGCATATGATCAAACCCATCAAGCGACCACTCAGAGCTGTCCTCCTGCCGCACCTACGGCCCTTCCGCTGGGCCCTCGTGGTGCTCTTTGTTCTACAACTCACGGCGGCGGCCACCACCCTGTTGCTACCGAACTTGAACGGCCGTCTCGTCGACGACGGCATTGCCCGCGCCGACATGGACGCGATTGTCACCATCGGCACAATCATGCTTGCGCTCGCACTCACCAACCTGTGCGCCTCGGTCTTGGCCACAGTGATCGGCTCCCATATCTCGACCAGCGCCGGCAGGTCCATCCGGAACGCCACGTATGCCCGCGTTCAGTCGTTCTCCGACACCGATCTCCAGAAGTTCGGCATCCCCACTCTGATCACCCGCAGCGCCAGCGACATCAACCAACTTCAGCTGGCTGTGTTCGTCGTGATGACAGTGCTCGCGTCCGCGCCGGTGCTTGTCATCGGCGGAACGGTGATGGCCTTGAGCGAGAACTACAAACTGGCTCCCCTGGTGGTTCTGGTCGCCGCCGCGCTGACCGCCGTCGTCATTGTCATCGTCCGCAAACTCATTCCCTCGTACGAGAAGCTCCAGGCGCGCATCGATCGCGTCGGACGAGTTCTCCGAGAACAACTCACGGGCATTCGCGTCATCCGGTCGTTCGGCCGCGAGGAACTCGAGATGTCGCGCTTCGAAGCCGCGAATACAGACCTCACCGCAACGGCGCGACGGATCGGCGCCCTGCAGGCTGTGTTGCTGCCGAGCATCATCTTCATCGCGAATATCGGCGCGGCCGGGGTGATCGGCATCGGGGCCGTTCTCGTCGACAATCAGACGATGGAGGTCGGCGGCATCATCGCGTTTGTCGGATACCTGACCCAGATCCTGATCGGGCTGTCCATCGGCGCCGCGATGATCGCACTCATCCCCCGCGCCCAGGTCAGCGCCCGTCGGATCAAGGAAGTGCTCGACACGGAGCCGTCGGTGCAGGATCCGCCGATCGACCGGACACCGTCGTCGCGGACGGGTTCGCTGCAGCTCGAAGGCGTCAGCTTTCGCTATCCCGGCGCGCAGCACGCTGTGCTCATCGACATCGATTTGGTATGCCGCCCTGGAACAGTCACCGCAGTGCTGGGTGGAACCGGCGACGGAAAGAGCACGCTACTCAAACTGATCCCCCGATTCAGCGACGTCACATCTGGGCGGGTCCTGATCGACGGAGTGGACGTGCGGGAACGGCGACGAGAGGTGTTGCACGAGGACATCTCATACGTCTCGCAGGCACCGTCGTTGATGTCGGGGACGCTCGCATCCAATCTGCGGCTCGGATGCCCAGAAGCCACCGACGAGGACCTCCGCGCCGCCCTCACCACGGCCTGCGCGGCCGACTTCGTCTTCTCCCACGAGATGGGTCTTGCACAGCCGGTACGTCACGGCGGCAGGAACTTCTCCGGCGGCCAACGGCAACGCCTCGCCCTTGCCCAGGCCATCGCCGCCAAACCGCGTCTACTACTGCTCGACGACCCGTTCTCGGCCCTCGATGCCGAGATCGAAAGTGTCATCAAACGGCGACTGCGGCAGTCTCTTCCGGAGGCCGTCATCCTCTTGACTGCCCAGCGGGTGTCGTCTGCCAGCGGAGCAGACACCATAGTGATCCTGACCGACGGCCGCATCGACGCCCGCGGCTCGCACGACGAACTGTTGGCCTCCAGTGCCACGTACCGCGAGATCCTCGATTCCCAGGCTGCGCTCGCATGAATCTGAAGTGGCTGCTGGCCAGGCTGACTCACGAACGCCGCAAACTGTTCACCGTCGGGTTGCTGGCATCGACCAACGTCGCGGCACTGATCGCCGGACCGCTGATCTTGGCCGGAATCATCAACGCGCTGTTCACCGGTGCCATCGGCATGACACTCCCCCAGGGCTTATCACCCGCCGAGGCGGAGGCCCAGCTGCGCGCCGACGGCCGCGGCAGCTACGCCGACGTGGTGGCCGGCGCCAATGCGGTGCCCGGAGTCGGCATCGACTTCGGTACGGTCGGCACGCTTCTCGCCGTGCTGGTCGTCGTGTACGCCGTCAGCGCACTGGGTACGTGGACGCAAGCCGCAGCGGTGAACAACCTCACCCAGCGTGCGATGAACCGGTTGCGAGCCGACATCGAGTCGCACATTCACCGTCTGCCTGTCGCCTACTTCGACACCGCGGCGCGGGGCCAGATGCTCACCAAGGTGACCGCCGACATCGACAACGTGTCATCGGTGTTCACACCACTTTTCGTGAAACTCCCCGGCGCAGTGCTGACCGTTGTCGCGCTTCTCGTCGTGATGCCGATCATCTCCTGGAAGCTGACTCTTGTTGTGCTCGCATCCATTCCGCTGATCATCCTCGCGGGAGTGTTGATCGCCAAACGATCACGACCCCACTTCCGAGATCAGATGGAGGCAACCGCCAAACTCACCTCACAGATCGACGAGAGCTACGCCCAACTCCACACGTTGCGGGTGTACGGGGCGCAGAACCGGGCCCGTGACGAGTTCGAGGCCACCACTGAACGGCTCGCACGGTCATCACGCACCGCGCAGTCGTACGCCGGCTCCGTTTCGCCCGTCCTGCAGGCGATCACCGCATTCGGATATCTGACAGTCGCCATCGTCGGCGCAATCCAGGTGGTCGGTGGATCGCTGACCGTCGGGCAGGTCCAGGCCTTCGTGTCGTTCTCGAGGATGTTCAGTCAGCCCGTCAACGAACTCACCTCGATGATGGCCCAACTCCAGGCCGGGCTCGTATCACTCGGCCGCATCAAGTCTTTGCTGGCCGAGCCCCTCGAAGACGCACCGGCGATCGAGGATTCGGCAAAGCAGACCATCGGACGCCACAGCGCACCACCGGCCATCGCATTCGACAAGGTGCGATTCGGATATCGCCGGTCCACCGAGGACGCCACCAAAACCATCGACGTCATCAAGGATCTCTCGTTGGAGGTCGAGGCGGGATCAACCGTGGCGGTGGTCGGGCCCACGGGCGCCGGAAAGACCACACTCACCAATCTGCTTCTGCGGCTCTACGATCCGTCCTCCGGATCGATCCTCGTGGACGGCGAGCCGATCAACACTGCACCCCGGTCGTACGTACGTGACCAGGCGGCGATGGTCACCCAGGATCGCTGGTTGTTCACCGGCACCATCGCCGAGAACATCGCGTTCGGCAATCCATCTGCCACCCGCGCCGATATCGAGGAAGCAGCTCGCGAGAGCCATGCGCTGCAGATCGTCGAGGCCCTGCCCGAGGGCTTCGACACCGTCATCGGCGACGGCGGCACCACGCTGAGCGAGGGGCAGATGCAGCTCCTCACCATCGCCCGGGCGATGATCGCCCGCCCGCGCATACTCGTGCTCGACGAGGCCACCAGTGCCGTTGACTCACGCACCGAGCTGCTCATCGCCCGAGCGCTCGAGGCACTCACCACTCGCACCACCACCATCGTTGTGGCACATCGACTTTCCACCATCCGCGAGGCCGACAGCATCGCGGTCATCGAAGACGGCGTTGTGGCAGAGCAAGGAACCCACGACGAACTCTTGGCCCGACAGGGACGTTACTCGGTGATGTACAAGTCACAGTTCGAGTGATCGGGTCAGACCAGCGGTCGACCCAGTCGGTTACGCATCCGTACATCCCAGAGAAGTAGTCGAAAACCCAACTGGGAGAGCCATAGTGGCGTCTTGCGTTCTTTCTGGACCAGTTTTTCCACATAGTCGTCGAACCACTCTTGGTCTGCCTGCGTCCACGGAACGCGTAACGCCTCCCGAAAGGGCTGGGGCAGATACCCGATGGTGCGGCGGTATTTGACCGGCCCGTAACGCTTCTTGATGGCGGGGTGCGCGTAGTCGAAGTTGGCGATCCCGAGGAGAAACTCACGCACCTCGTCGCTGATCGAGATCGTCGCGGTCTGCTCGTCCCAGTACTCCGTGAATGCGTCGCGGTTGGCGGGCCAGGCCTCGGCCGGCATCTGGAGGGTAGTTCCACACACTTTGCCCTGTTGATAGAAGACCTCGCGCAGCTCACCGGTCAGAGGACCGTGCACGCGCTCATAGATGTCTTCCCAGCCGAAGTACAGACAAGCGGCGACCCACAACTGCAGGTCGATGTTCATGGCGTTGTACGGCACCGGACTGTCATCGTCCGACCTGACCTGCACATGCTGCCGATTGACGGCCTGGCGAAACCGGCTGCGATCGTCGGCGTTGCCGAACACCGCCACCGCCAAATACGACCCCGTGGTGCGCGCCCGCTTGATCGGGTGCCGGTCGAGACGCCCGTTCTCCACCTTGCTCCTGGCCACGCCGTAACCCACCGCCGGATTGGCCAGCTGCATGATGACGTTTGTCGTGCTCATCGTGCGCCCCATCGACAACAACGACTTGGCGAACACACTGCTGTCGAGGCTGTCCATCTCCTCCCGGGACATCCTCTGACTGTTCTGGCTCATCCATCCACCCTTCCATCTGATAACAGGTGTTTCCAGATTAGCTGGTGGTGGGGTTTGGCGGGTGGGCGGTGTTGGTGTTCGGTCTTGTGTGTGGGGACCGGCGGGGCTTCGGCTCCAGTTCGCCAGACTCGTGGATGCTCGCTCTGCAGACCGAGCAAGCCCCGGCAGCGCGAGCGCACCTGAGCCCCGGTGCGCCAAACCTGCAAACGCTCGCCCCGCAGACAGAGCAAACACCAGCATCCCGAGCGCACCTGACTCTCAGCTCACCCAACCCGCGAAAGCGCGCCCCGCAGACCGAGCAAGCCCCAACATCCCGAGTGCACCTAAGCCCCGGTGCGCCAAACCTGCAAACGCTCGCCCCGCAGACCACGCAAACCCCAACTTCCCGAGCGGCCCTATGCCTCAGCGTGCCCAGCTCACCCCCGCGCGCGCCGCAGCTTCGGCGAGCTATCCACAGTTCCTCGGTTATCCCCATCGGCACCGCTCACCGGGGGTGCCGCGTTCATCGGATCACTGACAATCGCCTCATGGGGGAATTCATGGAAGACAGCGATGGCCTGATCTGGCGTCGAGACGTCGTTGCATTGGGGTATTCCGACGACGACATCAAGCGTGCCGTTCGAGGCGGGATGCTCAGCCGAATCTGGCGTGGCGCGTACGTGAAGACATCACGAGATCTATCGGACGACGCGTTGGCCCGGTTGCGCGTGATCGCCGCCGCGCGAAGTTGCAACCACCCGCTGGTGGTCAGTCACACCTCGGCGGCTTTGTTGCATGAGCTCCCGCTCCTCAAGCCCTCCCACGCGCGGGTGCATCTGCTGAACGGGCGGATCGGCGGCGGCCGCATCGAGAGCCGGCGGCACCTGCACGCCGGAAAGGCTGCTCCCGGTGAGGTCATCGAGATCGATGGGATCGCGTTGACCAGCCTCGAGCGGACGGCGGTCGACACCGCACTCGCAGGCACTTTCGACCAGGCGCTGGTGATTTTCGACAGCGCACTGAGAGCGGGCGCCGACGGCGACGTGATGTCGGCGATGGTCGGATCTTGCGGGCCCAAGCACGGCGTCGGACCAGTTCGCACAGCATTGGCGGCCGCTGATCAGCTGTCGGAGACCGTAGGCGAGTCCTGGAGTCGGGCGCAGATGCTGGCAAGCCGCGACATCCCGCGCCCACGGTTGCAACGCGAGTTCTACACTTCAACAGGAGTTTTCGTGGCCCGAGTGGATTTCGAGTGGGAAGGTCGCCTGGTCGGCGAGTTCGACGGATTGGTGAAATACGGGCAGGGGCTGATGGCGCCGGGGCAGACGCCGAACGACGTTGTCGTCGCCGAAAAGATCCGCGAAGACCGACTCAGACAACTCGGCCTCGAAGTCGTCCGGTGGACGTGGGCAGACCTCGAAGCCGGCCGTCTCCCAGAAATCCTCCGCCAAGCCATGGTTCGGGCTGGACTTCGCTGATAGCGCCGACGGGTCTGGTGACCGCGCAACGACGAGAACCGCGAGCGCATCGGCGGGCCCGCACACCAAACTCGCTCTAGCTCGCCCGGCTGACCGAGCAAACGCGAGAACCGCGAGTGCACCGGCGGACCCGCACACCAAACTCGCTCTAGCTCGCCCGGCTGAACGAGCAAACACGAGAACTGTGTGCGCACCGGTGGCCGCCCACACCAAACCTGACGTAGCTCGTCCCGCAGACCAAGCAAACACAAGAAACCCCGAGCTCACCGGCGGACCCGCACACCAAACCTGAGCTAGCTCGGCCTGCAGACCAAGCAAACACAAGAACCCCGAGCGCACCAGTGGCCCCGCTCAGCGAACCCGGACTAGCTCGGCCTGCAGACCAAGCAAACACGAGAACCGCGAGCGCACCAGTGGCCCCGCTCGCCAAACCTGACGTAGCTCGTCCCGCAGACCGAGCAAACGCGACAACCCCGAGCGCACCGGCGGGCCCGCACACCAAACCTGAGCTAGCTCGCCCTACAGACCAAGCAAACACAAGAACCCCGAGCGCTCAGCCAAACCCGCGAAAGCTCGCCCTACGGACCGAGCAACCCTCAGATCAACTGACGAATTCTTTCAGCAGACGGATCTGCTCGACCTGATCGGCATGGCCGGGGGTGGCGGGAGCGACGAGGAGGGTGGTGATCCCAGCGCTTTCGAAGGCGGCGAGGCGTTCTTTGACGAAGCTCGCGGGACCGATGAGGGACATGCCGGAGGCGAGGTCGTCGGGGACGGCTGCCGCGGCTTCCTGCTTCTTGCCGTCGAGGTAGAGGTCTTGGATCTCTTTGGCGGCGTCGGCGTATCCGTAGCGGACGGCGAGGTCGTTGTAGAAGTTCTTGCCGCGGGCGCCCATGCCGCCGATGTATAGCGCGGCATGATGCTTGACCAAGGCGAGAGCGTTCTGGCGCTGCTCTTCGTCGTCGGTGATCAAGGCGGTGGTGTTCACCGAGATGCCCAGCTTGCCGAGTTCGGGCGCGCGCTTGGCGTTGCCTTTGTCCAGGGCGTCGCCGAATGCCACGGAGAGGTGCTCCGGGTGGAAGAGAATCGGCTGCCACTCCTCGAAGAGTTCGGCGGCCAGTTCCACGTTCTTGGGACCGATGGCTGCCAGCAACATCGGGATTCGCTCGCGCACAGGGTGGTTGATGATCTTGAGTGGCTTGCCCAGCCCGGTGCCGCCGTCTTCCTTGGAGAACGGCAGCTTGTAGTACTTGCCGTTGTACTCGGTGCGCTCACGCCGCCAGACCATGCGGCAGATCTCGGCGTTCTCGCGGGCGCGGCCCACCGGGGCGTCGTACTTGACGCCGTGGAAGCCCTCGATCACCTGCGGACCGGACGCGCCGATACCGAGTACGAAGCGTCCACCGGAGATGTAATCCAGACCGGCCGCGGTCATCGCCAGGTTGGTGGGAGTCCGCGAGTACATCGGCAGGATGCCGGTCGCCAGTTCGATCGTCGAGGTCCGGGCGGCGATGTAACCGAGCTGGCTGACAGCGTCAAAACTGTAGGCTTCGGGCACCGTGATCCGGTCGAGGCCGACCTTCTCGAAATCGATCAGGTTATCGATGGTCTCGGCAAAATCTCCCGAGTAGTTGATGGCCATGCCGATCTTCATGTGTCCTCCCACGGACCGCGACGTTACGAGACGTTTCCTCAGAAGTGTTTCATATGCTCACGAAGGCGATCCAGGGGTGTGGCGACCCGGCGTACGCCACATGAACATTGGATGAACACGCCCGGTTTACTGAATGAAACCCCAGTTCAGTGGTGTTCTTCGTAGCATGTCCGTTTCGACAGAATCCTCAGCTCAGCCTCAGAATCAGTACTCATGAGCGCAGAAATGTTGATTCTCGTGCTGCTGGTCATCACAGCACTGGGATTCGACTTCACAAATGGCTTCCACGACACCGGAAATGCAATGGCGACGTCGATCGCCACCGGCGCTTTGAAGCCGAAAACCGCGGTGAGCATCGCCGCGATCCTGAACTTGGTCGGCGCGTTCCTCTCGGTGGAGGTCGCCGCGACCATCACCAAGGACGTGCTCGAGATCCAGCAGACCAGCGGTGAGGACAAAGGCGATCTCATCGCCGGTCTGAACGCCGAGACTGCGATGATCATCATCTTCGCCGGCCTCATCGGCGGCATCCTCTGGAACCTCTTCACATGGCTGTTCGGTCTGCCCTCCAGCTCATCGCACGCCCTCTTCGGCGGACTGATCGGCTCGGGCATGGCCGCGATCGGCACCTCCGGCGTCAACTGGGACGGCATCACCTCGAAGATCCTGATCCCCGCTCTGATGGCCCCGATCATCGCGTGCGTGGTGGCTGCCGCGGGCACTTGGATGATCTACGCACTCACCAAGAAGGTGGCGGAAAACAAGAAGGCACAGGGCTTCCGGGCCGGTCAGATCGCCTCGGCGTCCCTGGTCTCCCTCGCCCACGGCACCGGAGATGCCCAGAAGACGATGGGCGTGATCGCGATGGCGTTGATCGCCAGCGGCCACCTCGACGCATCGAGCGTGGAGCACGGCCTGCCGTTCTGGATCGTCTTCAGCTGTGCCGCGGCCATCGCCATCGGCACCTACCTGGGTGGCTGGCGCATCATCCGCACCCTGGGCAAGGGCCTGGTCGAGATCGAGTCCCCCCAGGGCATGGCCGCTGAAGCGTCTTCGGCAGCAATCATTCTCACCTCGAGTGCCGCCGGTATGGCGCTGTCGACCACTCAGGTCGCCACCGGATCGATCCTCGGTTCGGGTGTCGGCAAGAAGGGCGCCACCGTCCGCTGGTCGGTGGCCGGCCGGATGGCTGTGGCCTGGATCGTCACGCTGCCTTCGGCAGGCCTTGTCGGCGCCTTGAGCTACTACGTGGCCGACATCGTCGGCGGAGCTGCCGGAGCGGTGGTCATCTTCCTCATCCTGGTCGCCCTCGCCGGCTACATGTACTGGCGCGCACAGCAACAAAAGGTTGACGCCAACAACGTCAACGACGAATGGGACGAGAAGACCGGAAGCATCATCCCGCCCCAGACTGCCGCCGCCAACGCTGAAACCGAGAAGGTGTGATCGATGGAAACCGTTGAGGCAATCTTCAAGGTTCTGGTGGTCGGGCTCATCCTCGGCGCCGGGCTGCCTGCGATCTTCGCGGTCGGCTTGCGTCTGCACTCTGCGGGTGCGGGCGACAACCACGCCGACGGCACGGCGTCCTCCGGCAACCCGGCCCTCAAATACGTTGCGTACCTGCTGTTCGCCTTCATCGCAGCAGTCATCGTCACCGGAATCCTGTGGATCACCCGCGAGACGATCGACTACTACTTCGGCATCACTCTCTTCCCGTTCGCCGAGTGAGAGACACCTTCGCGATGACAACGAGCACGCAGCACGAGAACCCTTTCGAGGCGGTCTTGCACTGGCTGCGCAGTGGTTACCCCGATGGAATCCCGCCCCGCGACTACCACCCCGTGCTGGCTCTACTGCGTCGATCACTCACCGATGAGCAGCTCGACATGGTGGTCGACAACTTGCACGACCAGATCTCGGGTCCGGCGCCCACGACAGCGGAGATCCGCGCCGCCGTGGCCGAGGTGGCCCGTGTCGAACCCGACAGCGAAGAGGTGCAGCGTGTTTCGGCCCGCCTCGCCGCTGCCGGATGGCCATTGGCCAACCCCTGACCATTTCGGACCGATCGACCCGGACGCGACCAACAGGTGGTCGCAGTAAAATCTGGTCGGCTGGTTCATCGCTGTTCGTCGATGGTTTTAGTGCCCGGAAGGAGGCGTAGTGGACCGCCCGCAGTTCTTGATGAGAGTCGTCAACTGGCTACGCGCCGGGTACCCGAACGGTGTGCCGTCCGGCGACTACGTCCCGCTGGTGGCGTTGTTGCGCCGCCAGTTGTCCGAGGACGAGGTGAAGGCAGTCTCACGAGAGCTGATCCACCAAGGTCAGGTGACCAACGAGGGCCCTGAACCCATCAAGGCAGTGGACGCCGGGGTCCTCATCACCAAGATCACCGACGAACTGCCGTTCGAAGCCGACATCGCACGGATCCGCGCACATCTGGAGGAGCAGGGGTGGCCGTTCGACCCCGCCCCGACCCCCGAACAGCCGGGTGATGATCGACCCCGTGGCTGACCAGCGTCCGCTCGAACCTCTGCCACTGTCGGCCGCATCAACGAAAATCCATGCGCTGCAACGACTTCTGGACGGCGCGGGCTCCTACCTACCGGTGCCCACCCACGACGAGGCCGAAACCCGGCGGCTCACTGCGGCTCTCGGCGCAGGCGCACCGATCGACGACGATGTGGCGCTGGTGGTCGCGACGTCGGGTACCACGGGCACCCCAAAAGGCGCCATGCATTCCGCTGCATCGGTGAAGGCCTCGATCGATGCGACCCACGAGTACCTCGGCGGGCCGGGGGCGTGGCTGCTGGCCCTGCCTCCTCATCACATCGCGGGGCTACAGGTGCTGCTGCGGAGCGTGCGAGCAGGATTTGATCCGGTGACGCTCGACGTGGCCGACGGATTCGACCCGGCCAACCTCGTCGCCGGCGTGGACAAGATGCCAGGCCCACGCCGATACACATCACTGGTACCCACCCAGCTCATCAAGGTGCTTGCCGACGCGTCGGCTGTGGCCGCCCTGCGCGGCGTGGACGCCGTCCTGGTGGGCGGGGCCGCCACCCCGGCGCCGCTACGCGAACGAGCGATCGACGCCGGGATTCCGATCGTGCGCACCTACGGGATGAGCGAAACCTGCGGCGGTTGTGTCTACGACGGCCGGCCTCTGCCCGGGGTGCGGATTCGTATCGACGGCTCACCGTCGGGTCGGGTGCAACTGGGTGGACCGATGGTCGCGTCCGGTTATCGAGGCCGTCCACATCATCCGGCATTCACCGACCCCGGATGGTTCCGCACCGACGATCTCGGCACCCTGAACGTCGACGGGTCGCTGTCGATACTGGGCCGCGCCGACGAAGCGATCAGCTCCGGGGGCCTCACCATCGTTCCGCAGGTGGTCGAGGCCGCCCTGCTCACCGATCCTGCGGTCAGCGAATGCGCGGTTCTCGGTCTACCCGACGAGCGGCTCGGGGAACAGGTCGTCGCGGCGATTGTTCTTTCTCCCGGCGCATTTGCCACCACCAACGATCTGCAGGAAGTCGTCGCGAAACAGCTGGACAAGACCGCTGTCCCCCGGCAGGTGTTCTTTGTCGATGACCTGCCCAGACGGGGACCAGGCAAGGTGGATCGCGCGGCACTTCGCAGCCAACTGGGCGGGCACGGCCGGTAATTCAGCGGTGCTTCGGCCGCCCGGGCCACGCTAAATCGATCGCTTTCCGAGCGCATCACGATTCGTGTTCTTTGTCACCCGATCCCGACTGGTTGGGTGAAACTAACTATATGAATCGGGGGAACCGGCTAAAACAACAGTGCGATGAATGAGCAGAGTTGTGACCGCGAACGGAAGATCGGTGTGGTGGAGGACTTCGAGTCCCAGCTCACCGGCCTCGCGGCCATCATCAATGGTTCCGACGGCATGACCTTCGCCGCGGGGGCTAGCACCGTGGACGGGCTCCTCCGCATCACCACCGACCTCGATCTGGTGATCTTGGACCTGCGGCTGGAAGACGGTTCCACGCCAAAATCCAACGTCGAGCAATTGCACGCCGCCGGCATCAAGGTGCTGGTCTTCACCACAGCGGACTACCCCGACCTCGTTCGCGCCGCCACCGCTGCCGGCGTTCTCGGTGTGGTGCGCAAATCGGTGCGCAACACCGAACTGGTGGAGGCCATCCGATCCGCAGCCGACGGGAACACCGTCGCGACGATGGACTGGGCTTCGGCGATCGACGCCGACCCGGCGCTGTCCGAGGTGAATCTCAGCCCCCGCCAGCGCCAGGTATTGGAGCTGTATGCATCCGGTGAGCCTGCCAATCGCGTTGCGTCGCTCACCGGTCTGTCCACCGAGACCGTCAATGTGTACCTGTCGCGGATCCGCCGCAAGTACGCCGACGCCGGCCGTCCGGCCCCGACCAAGACCGACCTCTACAAACGGGCATTGGAGGACGGTTGGCTTCCGATACCGCGACTCTTCCGGCGCTGAGCGCCACTCCGGCGGCCGACTTCGATCCGGAGGGCACAGTACCGGCCGCGGACAAGATCTTTCGGCAGTTCTGCCGGTATCTCGGCATCGGCTATTGCCTGAGTTTCATCGGTCTCAGCAGCGTGATCACCGCATCGTTCGATGCGGTCCCGATGTGGTGGACGGCCGCAGCACTACTGGCGGTGTACGGGTCGGCAATAGCCATGATCGTTGCTTCGTTCCGGCCCGGCATGCGGGCCGTGCGGGCGGCCTCGAGTGCGGTGGTGATCGGTTACGCACTGACCATCCTCACGTGGCCCCTGGTGTGGAATGGTGTGCAACTCGATGTGGCGCAGGGGATGTGGTTCACCCAGTTCAACGGGGTGGTCGCCTTCAGTGCTGCGCTGACCTGGCGCGTCCGTTGGTCACTGCCCTATTGGTTGTTCGTCCTGGTCTCGGTGCAGTTCGTCAACGACGTGGTCCGCGTCTCGGACCACAGCAACCCGGTAGCTGCCGAGATCGCCTGGAGCTTCTGCCTCACGGCGATGCCGTACGCGATGGCGGTGGCTGCAATTCGCTCCGGACGCATCCTCGACATCACACGACACCAATCGTCCACTGCCGCTGCCGAAGCCGCTGCGGACGTGGCTCGCGCACACGAGCGTTCGAGGTTCGACGCGCTCACCCACGACGGCGTGATGGCCACGTTGCTGGCCGCCGCCCGCCACGACATGTCACCGGCACTGGTCGAACAGGCCACCGACACGCTCACCAAACTCGATGTCCTCGAATCCGGGGTCCGGCAACAAACCGAGTTCGATGTCGACGCTGCCATCAGTCAGTTGCGCAGTGCCACCGGCGAAGTGGACGACTCGATCCGATTGGTCAGCTTCAACGGAACCGTCGATCCGGCCACCCGCTACCCGGGCACCGTCGTTCGGACGATGTCGGCGGCACTCGCCGAGGCCCTCCGAAACAGTGTTCAACACGCCGGGCCGGATGCCCGCCGGTCGGTGCAGGTGAGGGCCGCCGACGATCTTCTACGGGTGACGGTCGGCGACAACGGCGTCGGATTTGATTCTGCGACCGTCCCCGGCCACCGGCTCGGCCTCGCTGTCAGCGTCCGAGGACGAATGAACCAATTGCCGGGCGGCTCAGCCGAAATCGCGTCAAGGCTGGGCGAGGGCACTCGCATCGACTTGACATGGCGACGGCCGCAATGAAATCGGGGACAGCAACCGGACCCACCGACATCCGCGAGGTGCTGGGCCTGCACACCCGCCTAGCGCGGGGGCTGACGGGTGCGGTGGTGCTGGCGATGGCCTTCTGTGCGCTGCAGAACATCACCGGGGTGTCACCGCTGTGGCCCGAGGTGGTCGCCGTGCTCGTCATGGCCGCTGCGACCGTAGCCGTGGTCATGTTGCCGCATGACCCTCTGCAACGTACTGCGGCACTCGTCTTGGCGCTGTCGCCGCCTGTCGCAGCGGCGTTTCTGCTGTCGGCGGTACCGGTGCCGTTGGAGACATCGAATCAGATCTGGGTGTCCGGATATTCCTCGATCATCTATGTGTTCATGTGTCTGCGAGGGCGCACGAGATACGCGTGGTCGAGTATCGCTCTGACGGTCGGGATCTACGGCGCCTGGGCGGCGCACACCGATCAGGGCTGGTGGACCGGAGCCACCACACCGATCTACAACTCGGGCGCAGTTGCGGTCGCGACCGTACTCGCAATGGCCGTCCGCCCGACGATCCGTTCGATCTTCACGCTCCGACAGCAATCGATGACGCGCGCGGCGGAGGCCTCTGCCGTTGCGGCGGCCCAATTCGAGCGCAACCTCCGGCTACGCGAACTCGACGAACTCGCTCGCCCGCTGCTCGAACGAATCGCCACGGGCACGCCCCTGTCGGATCATGAGCGGCAATCGTGCGAACTGCTCGAAGCTCATCTGCGTGATCAGCTTCGCGCGCAAGCACTGGTGACCCCGTCCACGGCTGCTGCCGCACGCGCGGCTCGCGGCCGGGGCGTCGAGGTGTTGATGATCGACGACGGGGGTCTCGACGACGCGGACGCGACGGTCCGTGACCGTGCCAGCACCGTGGTCACCGATGCCCTGTCCGAGGCGGGCGACGGCGACGTACGCATTCGCGTGTTGCCACCCGGCCGGTCGACCGTCCTGTCCATTTATCGCAGTGGAGTTTCCGGAACCCGCCGCATAGACCTTGACAGATCAGGCAAGATGTCAAAAGGCAATCACATCGTGAAGTATTCGAACGCCGATATCGAAGACGAATAGTTTGCATAGCTCACGATGAGGCCAGTTTTTGTGACACCAAAAGATACGTCTGTTGAGTTGTCGCCACCCGCGATACGTTCTCCTGATGGGTCGGGGGACCCAAGTTCCGGCCTGTGGCCTGCCCGAGGAGTAGCTCTGCATTGGTGTTGCCGTCGAACGGATCAAAACCCCTTCCAGCCCCACCACTGACCGCTCGCGAAATAGAGATACTGCGCGAATGGGTCATGCGCGATTCAAAAGCAGAAGTGGCCAAAGCGCTGTTCATCACCCCAGCCACGGTGAGCACGCACGTGAATCGGATCAGGCTGAAATACGCGTCGGTGGGTCGTCCGGCGAACACAAAAGCGGCATTGCTGGCCCGCGCATTGCAGGACGGACACATCGATCTCGCTGAGTTGTGAACGTTCTCGGTGTCACGCGGAGACCTGACTGTCTTGCCGCCGTGGTTAACCCATGACAGCACCTGACAGCCCGCGACAGCCGGTGTAAGCGCCACGACAGCGCGTCGGCGCAGAGTCTGTTCCATGAACACACCACTGCACACCGATGCGCCGGCCATCGAGGCCCGCGGATTGGTCAAACACTTCGGTTCCACCAAAGCCGTCGATGGCGTCGATCTGGTGGTTCCCACCGGATCGGTCTACGGAGTCCTCGGCCCCAACGGCGCAGGTAAGACCACCACCGTGCGCATGCTCGCCACCCTCCTCAAGCCTGACGAGGGTCAGGCGGAGATATTCGGGTACGACGTGACCGCCGACTCGGTCGCCGTACGCTCGCTCGTCGGGGTCACCGGCCAGTACGCGTCGGTCGACGAAGACCTTTCCGCCACCGAGAACCTCATCGTCTTCGGTCGCCTGCTCGGCAACAGTCGCCGGGCGTCGCGGCAACGGGCCCATGACCTGCTCGAGGAGTTCGGACTGACCGACGCCGCCAAACGACCACTCAAACAGTTCTCGGGCGGAATGCGTCGGCGACTCGACCTCGCCGCAAGCCTGATAGCCACTCCCCCATTGCTCTTCCTCGATGAACCGACCACCGGTCTCGACCCGCGGACCCGCGCGCAGATGTGGGACACCATCCGGCGTCTCGTCGCCGGTGGCAGCACAGTGCTGCTCACCACCCAATACCTCGACGAGGCCGACCAGCTCGCCGACCGCATCGCGGTGATCGATCACGGACGAGTGATCGCCGACGGAACAGCGGACGAGCTGAAGAGCTCGGTCGGGTCGTCCACTCTGCAACTGACCCCCGCCGACAAAGCGATGGCTCCGGCCGCAGCCGCACTCATCGAACGGATCCTCTCCGAACCGGCCACGCTCAGCGCCGAAGCCGGACGCATCACCGCCCCCATGGACCGCCCGGATCTACTGCCCGACGTCCTCATCGCGTTGCGCGAGGAGGGCATTGCGATCGAAGGGCTGAACGTCCAGAAGCCGAGTCTCGACGAGGTCTTCCTCACCATCACCGGCAAACCCGCCGACCCCACTTCCGAGGAGCAAGCCGCATGACCACACTCATCGACAAACCCATCACCACCGCACCCACCAACACCACCGTCCCCGTCAGATCGGTGAGTGTCGCCGACGCTGTCCGGCAATCGTTCACGATGGGCTACCGCGGTCTGCTCAAGATCCGCCACAACCCCGAGCAGCTGTTCGACGTTGTGCTGCAACCGATCATCTTCACCCTGATGTTCACCTACATCTTCGGCGGCGCCCTCGCCGGCAGCGTGCACGACTACCTGCCGATCATCATTCCCGGCATCCTGGTGCAGACTGTGATCGTCACCAGCATCGTGACCGGTACCCAGTTGCGTGAAGACATGGACAAGGGCGTGTTCGACCGCTTCCGGTCGCTCCCGATCGCCCGCATAAGCCCCTTGGCGGGAGCACTTCTCGCCGACGTCGTCCGTTATCTGATCGCCACCGTGATCACGTTTGTGGTCGGCATCGCGATGGGCTGGCGACCGGATGCACTGGGCGTGCTCGGCGCGACCCTGCTGGTCATCACGTGCAGCTTCGCGGTGTCGTGGATCTTCGCCTTCATGGGCACCATCATGAAGAAAGCCTCAGCAGTACAAGGCATCTCGATGCTCATCCTGTTCCCACTGACCTTCATGTCCAACGCGTTCGTGCAACCGGAGACCATGCCTGGCTGGATGCAGTCCTTCGTCAACGTCAACCCCATCTCGCACCTGGTCAGCGCGGTTCGCGAACTGACCAACAACGGTCATATCGGTATGCACGTCGTCTGGTCGCTCGTGGGTGCCGCCATCATCATCGCGATCATGGCTCCACTCACGGTGAAGTCGTACATGCGCAACGCCTAGACGTTGAGCCTCTTGATGATGTCCACGATGTCCCGCACGGCTTGCCTGCGGGACATCGTGGACACCGCCGCCTCACCCGATCGCCACTCGTCGTCGCAGACACCGGACATCTCGAATCTACGGTCCATCGCTGAGGCGAGTGTGGGGAAATCCCGGCGTCCACCCAGCCTTACGGCCAGGTGCAACAACCTCACCCCGTCAGGCGAACCAGGCCGGCGCAGACACGTCAACGCCCCGTATCCCAGTGCGACCGAACCCATTTGAGGTAGGTCACCCATTCCACTGGGTCCCACCATGTGGTCGATGATCTTGGCGAGATCGGCAAGGTACGGCGTGGCGCGGTCGACCGCGCCGTTGACCGCCATGCCACACACGGCCGTACTGATGATCATGGCAACAAACGGGTCCTGCGCCGGCATGGGGTGTTCGCTCAGCAACAGCCGAACCGCGCGCTCATACAGGTTCGCTGCCGAGGTGGTTCTGTGGTCGTAGACCTCGAGTTCGGCCGCGGCGATGAGGATGCCGGCGGAGACCTCCGGATGCAGTTGCGGGTCGGGGTCACTGGGTTGCCAGCCGCCGGAGAGGTCGGCGAACTCCGCCCGGGCGTCGTCGATCCGGCCCGATCCGATCAGGGCGGCCACCACATACCCTCGCGCCTGCATGCTGTCCTGTTCGGACCCGATCTCGTTCAGCAGATGAATTGCCTTGAAATAACTTTCGAGCGCCGCGTCGAAGTCACCGACCTGACCGTAGAGACTTCCGATCTCCATCCTGGACGCCGCGGCCATCCACAGGTCGTTCCGCTCCTCGGTGAGGGCCAGGTTCTCGACGGCGTCGCGCATGGCGCCCGCGCGGTCACCCACGTTCTCCCGGACGTTCACCCGCAACACCGCCGCCAGCATCTGGACACGCGGGTTGGGACTGTCCCGCGCGGTGATCAACAGCCGCAGTGCCGAGAGCGGGTGGTACGCGGTTGCGATCGCGGATGCGAAGTCCATCGGACGAAGGTTGGACAGCTGAGGTCGGAGAAGTCGCCGAAGCCGGGTCCGTGCAACGGCGAGCGACCGCAGGTGTCGAGACATCAACAGATGCGCTGCCGCGAGAATGTAGGTGGCCTGGCGGTTCTCGCGCTCGAAGTCAGACATCGCCGCGATCGCTGCGGGCGTCTCGGCGGGCAGGGCCGCGACCACGCGTGGTCCCCACATCATCACCTCGGCGTGCAGACCACGGATGGCCCAATAACCGGCGAGCACGGGAAAGCAGGTCACCACAGTCAATTCCGCGGCGTCGGGGCGGTGAAGCGGGTCGGGCTCCATGCAGCGACGCAACACCCACACCAGATTGTCGGCCTCAGCAGCGATCGCCTTCAACGCCACCGGTTGCCGCCCGTTCTCGAACGGCTCGCGGACGTCTTCGGAGAACTTCCGGGCCCACCGAGCGATTGCCGAATTGACCTGCGCCTCTTCGCCGGCCGCGGTGATCTGTTCTTCGCCGAACTCCCGGACGGTCTCCAGCATGCGGTAACGAACGCCACCGTTCTCGACCACGTGCAGCAGGGACTGGTCGACAAGCGCGTCGAGAACGTCGTCGAGCTCGAAACCCGCCACGCCCACCACTTCGGAGGCCGCTTCCCGCGAGAAACCACCGGGGAACCGGCACAGCCGACGCAGAGCGACCTGTGCCGCATGGTCGAGCAGTTCCCAGCTCCACTCGATCACCGCATGCAAGGTGCGATGTCGCAGTGGCGCCGAGCGGCTGCCCGCACTCAGCAGCGCAAAGCGATCGGTCAGCCTCTGGGAGATCTCGCCGACGGTCATCGTCCTGACCCGGGCGGCGGCCAGTTCGATCGCCAGCGGCAGACCGTCAAGCGCACGGCAGAGCGCCGCGACCTCACCGAGGTCGATCGCCACATCCGGCCGGATCGCATGTGCACGGGCGACAAAGAGATCCGTTGCTGCCGAGCCTTTCTCGGCGACATCGAGGGTCGGGAGCTGATGGACGACCTCACTGCTGACCCGCAACGGCGATCTGCTGGTCGCCAGGATCCGCACCCCGTCTGCGGCTGCGATCAATTCGCTCGCGATGCGCGCGGCGGCGTCGACGACGTGCTCACAGTTGTCGAGGATGACCAGCGTGTCCGCGGTCAGGGCGTCGGCGAGCCGCGCGCGCAGGTCTGAGTACGCCAACCTCGGCCGACCGCCTGGACCAACGTCGGATTCGCCGACGCCGAGAGTGCCCGCGACTGCGGCCAGCACGTCGTCGTCACCGCGAACCGACGCCAATTCGACGAAGAAGACACGGGCGCCGTCTCCGGCGACGATGTGCCCGATCTTGTTGGCAATACGCGTCTTTCCCGCGCCTCCTGGTCCCTGCACGGTGACCATGCGCGAGGTCTCGAACAGCCGGCAGATCCTCGCGACATCGGCAGCGCGGCCGAACAACTCGTTCGGTTCGGCCGACAAACCCACCGCCCTGACGGGGGCCGCACGACGTGTGGGCGACGGCGCAGCTCCCTGCCGGCTCACCAGTTGCTGATGCAACGCAGCGAGTTCCGGCCCGGGGTCCGCGCCCAATTCGGCGGACAGTGAGCGCCGGATGCGGGCGAACACGGCGAGAGCCTCCGCGTCGCGGCCCAGTGCCGCCAGCGCGCGGATCACGGTGGTGTGCGCGGACTCATCAAGAGGATCAGCATCGCATCGTTGCTGGGCGAGCGAGCGCGCCAGCTCGAAGTCGCCATCATCCAGAGCTTTACGTGATCGATGGGCGGCGATGTCGTCGTGGACGCGGTCGGCGGTCTGGCGGAGGGTGCGGGCCAGGTCATCGTCACCGAGGTCTTCGCCCGGATCCCCGCGCCACAGTGCCGCCGCGGTGTCGAGCGCCTGGGTCGACCCCTCGGCGACGAGAGATCTGGCGGCGAACACATCGATTGCGTCGGCGGAGAGCGTGAGTCGATAACCCCTCGGCCCGACCTCGATGGCGCCGTCGGGAAGTTGTGGTCGAAGCCTGGAGATCTGTGTGTGCAGTGCCGACTGCGGCGACCGCGGCAGGTCGTCGCCCCACACCCCGTCGATCAGTGCTGACTGCGATCGGTGGGTTCCGGGCATCAGCGCGAGCACCGCCAGCAACCGCCGGGCGCGAATTCCCTGCACCGGTCGCATTTGTCCGTTTTCGTCCGCAACAGCCACCGGTCCCAGCAGTCCGATGATCGGCGCTACTGTCACTGACGGCACATTTCCTCGCTGATGATGAACAGATCGACGGCAAACCTGCAGGTCGGGGTCGCTTCTTACACACTAGTGGGTCCGGCGGACACCGGGGTCGAGCCCGTGCGCAAGGATGCTCTCATGGCTACCGCAGCGCAATGGTTCGAAGGAGCCAGACCCCGCACCTTCCCGAACGCGATCGCACCGGTGATCGCCGGCACCGGAGCCGCCGGCTGGCTCGACCAGATCATCTGGTGGAAGGCCGCGCTCGCGCTCGTGGTGTCGGTGGCGTTGATCATCGGTGTGAACTTCGCAAACGACTATTCCGACGGCATTCGTGGCACCGACGACGACCGCGTGGGCCCGATGCGGCTCGTGGGGTCGAAAGCGGCGAGCCCGAAGTCGGTGAAGACCGCGGCGATCACAGCATTTGCGATCGCGGGCGTCGCCGGCCTGGCACTGGCCCTCGCGAGTGCGTGGTGGCTCATCCTGATCGGACTCGCCTGCATCGCAGCGGCCTGGTACTACACCGGCGGCCGTAATCCGTACGGCTACAGCGGCTTCGGTGAGGTCGCGGTGTTCGTGTTCTTCGGTCTGGTCGCAGTACTCGGGACGCAGTTCGTGCAGGCCGAGTCGGTCGACTGGGTGGGTCTTCTCTGCGCGATTGCGGTCGGTTGTTACTCCAGCGGTGTTCTCGTGGCCAACAACCTGCGCGACATCCCCACCGACACGGTGTCGGGCAAAAACACCCTCGCGGTTCGCCTCGGTGACAAACGCACGCGAGTGTTCCATACCGTCCTCGTCGTGATCCCGTCGGTGATCTCGCTGATGCTCATCGCCGCGACCCCGTGGGCGTTGCTCGGACTGGTCGCCGCGCCGCTCGCTGTCAAGGCCAACGCGCCCGTCCGGGCCGGCGCCGGCGGCCCGGCACTCATCCCCGCACTCGCACTGACCGGGTTGGCCATGCTCCTGTGGTCCATCGGCACCGCGGCCGGCCTGCTGGTCGCCTGACCCCGGCGGCCTCCGATAGTGTGCCCTTTTGGCGAGCAAAACCCCTGGTGGGCCCCGCCAAAAGGACACAATTCCGGAATGTCTATTTGGCGTCCGCCGGCTGCAGTGCGGACCGCAAGGCCTCGACCGTGGTTGTCGATTCGATCAACGCGGTGGATGCGGCATCACCGGTCGCGAGGATGCCCAGCAGAACGTCCTCGGCTGTGATGTCGCGGTTCGCCTCTCGGGCGATGACGCCCGCATGGGTGATCGCCGACTTGGCGTCTTTCGAGAATTGTGGTCGGCGAGCGCGGCCACGCGGTCCGCGCCTGCCACGGCCGGCCTCTCCTGGTCCTTCATGACCCGGGCCGCCATGTCCATATCCGTCATGACCCGGGCCGCCGTGTCCGGGTCCGCCCCGCCACGGTCCGCGCTCCCCGATGAAGGGACCTTCGCCATCCGGGCGCACCCACGGACCGCCCTCACCGCGTCGGCCTCGGGGCCCACCGTGTCGGCGACCGTGCGGGCCGCGCTCTGAGCGCTCGGCACGTTCGGGTCCACCCGGTCGTCCCCGGCCGCCGCGGCGTTTGCCCCAGTTGTCGGTGATGTCGTCTCCGAAGGCGCCTTTGACCGCTTCGCGAACCTTGTCGAGGTCGATGCCGATGGCAGCAAGGGCGTCGCGATCTTCGTCGATCCGGTCCTTGTCGGGATCGGAATCGGCGGCATTGGCCTCATGATGGGCCCGGACCGCCTCGCGCGCCTGCGGCAAGGTCAAGCCCTGCTCACCGAGGATGTTGAAGGCGGAAAGCCTTGCATTGCAGAGCATCCCGAGGATGAGGTGGTCGTTGCCGAGTGTGGTGTGCCCGAGGTCGGCGGCCTCCTGATACGCAAAAGCCAGGGTTGTCCTGTTGTCACGTGTGAATTGGTGAAGCATGCTGTCTCGCTCTCTGATGCAGCGGCTGACTCTTACTCGCCGCGAAAGTGTTTTTGGTGTACAGCCTGGCGGCTCACCTGGAGTACGTCGGCAATCGCTTGCCAGCTCCACCCTTGGTGTCGGGCGTTGGCGACCTGGACGTCTTCGAGCCGATCCGCCAACGTGCGCAGCGCTCGCACCGCCGCCAGCCCTTTGGCCGGATCGCGATCTGCAACTGCTGTGGTGATGTCGTCTTGGTTCTCCTGCACGATTGTCAAGTTATCCTGACAAAGGCGGGTTGTCAACATTTATTGACACCAGGATCCCACCCCGGCCCCAATGATGTGTTCTTTTGGCGGGGCCCACCTGGTCTTTTGCTCGCCAAAAGGGCACATCATCGGGGACGCCAGCCGCGAAGGATCAGTTCTCGTCGGAGTTGCGCGACGAACTCGGAGCGGTTTGCTGTGATGTTCCTGGCGGACACGGTCATCACCACCCATCCCGCAGCTCGCAGACGATTCCACCTCTCGAGGTCGTGCGCGTGCTGTTCACCTGTGCGGTGGTGTTCGCCGTCGTACTCGACGGCAACCTTCAGGTGGGGCCACGCGGCATCGAGGCGGTAGCAACCGCCCATCACCGCGACCTGTAGTACAAACCCGTGCAGGTCCTCGTCGACGAGGATCAGTCTCACGCGCGTTTCCCACGGAGACTCCGACAGTGGATTCACCAGCTTCAACGCCGTTATCGCTTTGCCGATCCCCCAGTGACGCTCCCATCGCTTCAACGCCACCCGCACTTCTTCGATCAGTCCTGGATGCCGACGGGTCATCGAATCGAGCGCCGCCACCGCGTCTTCCCGCGAGTTGAAACGGCCGAGATCGATTGCTGTACGCGCAAGAGTGGTCACCAAGGTGCCTTCGACGGCGGTGTATTCATCGGCTTCCAGTTGAACGCGCCGCACGCGGAGGCCCTTGAACTGCCGGCCGTTGGTCGGGACGATGACTTCGGGAAGTGCGTCGATCGGCCGGTAGGCGTTGCCCCACAGATCCGCCGCCGACCACCCGCAGAGGATTCCTGGCAGATCATGGTCATTTCCCGGGTAGGCGAGCCCCGCCGCGTAGCTCAACGACGTGAAGTCGACGTGGTGGTCGTTTCTGACCCAGACCCCGCGAAACAGCGGCCGGTAGTTCTCGCGCATCTGATAGCGCGACATCATGTCAACAAGTTGCTCAACCCTCATCGGGCCTGTCGGAAGTTCCCCCATGAAGGCGAGTGTGATCAACGCCCATGACCGAAATGACTCCTGAGCGAGGGTTATCCACAGGCCGAAGCCCCGATGATGTGCTGTTTTGGCGGCCGCGACCTGGGCTTCTAATCGCCAAAAGGGCACATCATCGGGGGTGGGGGGCGGGAAGGGGCTACTCGGTGAGGATGGCTTCGCTGATGTTCATGCGGCCGGCGCGGGCGGCTGGGAAGAAGGCTCCGGCGAAACACAGCACAAACGCGACCACAACGTAGATGCCGATCACGATCTGCGGCGAATACTGCACCTGGACCGAGGTGGTCTCGGTAAGGATCTTGTTGCCCACCACGTGCAGAGCGGTTCCCATCACCACGCCCAGCAGCGACCCCACGGCCGCGACCGCAGCTGCCTCGGCCAACACCATCCGGCGGACGAAACGCCGTGAGGCACCCATCGCGCGCAGCACCCCGAGCTCACGTTTTCGCTCGATCACCGACAACAGCAGGGTGTTCAGCAAGGCGACCGCGGCGACCACCGCGACGATCCACTGGATCGCGATGGCAAACGCTCCGGACTGTTCGACGGACGCCTTGGTGGCGTCGAGACCTTCCTGGCCGGTGTAGACGTTCATGGGCATCGACGTGGCCCCGTCGGCCGCCGCCTCGATCAGCGGACGCACCTGTTCCCGATCCACGCCGGGCTCCAGATCGACCTGCAAGAACGTCGCCCCGGGCCGATTGAACCACTGCGACAACAAGTCCGACGATATCGCCGCGGTGCCGGAGTTGATGCTGACGTAGTCGACGAGCTGCAGCACCGGCAGTCGATGGAACCCCGTCGGCGAAGCGATCTCCACCGTGTCCCCGGCGTCGACATCGAGGTTCCGGGCCAACGTGTGCGACATGACCATCCCACGTCCGGCCAGCACCTCCTGGATGACCTCCGGGCGAGCCTTGCGGACGAATGGTGCACTCGTCTCGGATTCCAAGCCTTGCAACAACACTCGCGACTCACCGACATTGACCGCGGCCCACTGACCTCGGACCACCCGCTCGACGCCCGGCACCGCAGCCACCGCCTCGGCGACCGCTGGATCGATCACCGGACCATCGGGAATGGACGACTTCTCCTGCGACGACACATAGAAGTCCGGGTCGGCGAGCCCGCTGAGCGATCCGGTGATCGACGACACCAGGTTGTTCATCACGCCAGAGGTGCACAGCCCCACGGTGATCGCCACCGCAACCGTCATCAACGTCGCCCACGCGCGACGCGGCGCGCGTTCGGTGTTGACCGCACTGAGCTTGCCCGGCCCGCCGAACCGCCCGGCCAGCCAGGTCACCGCCGCCACCAGCGGCGGCGTGAGTGCGTAACAGACCAACAGCATTCCGACACAGAAGACGATCCCGGCGGTGACCACCGCCCGGCCCTGGATCTCGTCGGACATCAGCCAGCCGGCGACGATGAGCACCACACCCAGTACCGCGCAGATCTTCGCGGCTATGCCGCGGCCCGACTGCTGATCGGCCGCAACGCTGCTCGACATCGCTTCGATCGGCGACACCGTGAACACCGACCGCGCCGCCAGAACACTTGCCGCACAACAGGCGAGCACACAGGCCACGACAGCTGCGGGCGCCGCGTACCCGGGCAACGAGAACTCGACGGTCGCACCGTACGACGACAGCACGTCGGGCAATTGGCCGATGGCCCACCGTCCCGCCAGGATTCCGATCGGTACCCCGATCAGGCCTCCGACCAACCCGAACAGCGCGGCTTCTCCGATGAGGTCGGCGACAAGTGGTCCACGCCTCCCGCCCAGCGCGCGGATCATCGCAATGGACGAACGACGCGATGCCACAGCCATGTTCATCGTGTTGAACACCAGGAATCCGGCGATGACCAAGGAGATCAGCGAGACCAGCAGGGTGGAATCGCGCGTGACCGACGCCGCGGTCTCGGCCTGTTTTGCACGGAAGTCGGGATCGACCACAACCGCGCGCCCGTCGACCACTCCCTTGAGCTGATCACGTAACTCGTCCGTCGTGGCGCCCGGCTCCTTGGTCACGAGGATCGAGTCCACCCGGCCCTCGTGGTCGGTGATCTGTTGCGCCAGGCCGAGATACGCAAAGATGAAGCGTCCGCCGTTGATGGTCTGGGCCTCGGGCGCGTCGATCACCATGGTGACGGTGGTGTCCACCCCGTTGATCGTCACCTCCTGACCCTTCTTCAGTCCGGTGCCCTTGCCGACACTGATACCCGACATCAAGGTGGCGAGATCGGTGCCCTCGTTGGTCGCGGCGCCCTGCACGGCGTCGCGCAGATCGCCGCTGAGCGCGGTGATGTTGTTGTCGCTGCCCAGCACAGTGGTTCGCTTCCCGTCGATGAACACCGAACTGTTGACCAGTGGGACAACACTTCTGGCCGCCGGGGCATCGCGGCGGATCTCCCCCGCCAGTTGGTCGTCGACACCGGAGTCGACGATTCCCGCGACCTCGAGGTCGGCGGTACCGGAGATGGTGGCGCTGAGCCTCTGCACCGACGAGGTCAGCGAACCGTAGGTTCCGAGCACCGCGACCATCAGCGTGGCGGCCACGACGATCACCATCAGCGAGGTGATCACCCGCAGCCGGTGCCCCAGCAGCTCACGAAGATTGACGACCCGGACACGCGTGGCCCCGGCGAGCAGCGAACCCACCAGCGGGAGACGGCTCACTCCTCGATCTTTCCGTCGCGAACCGTGATCGTCTGGTCGGCGTGTGCCGCGGCCTTGTTGTCGTGGGTCACCATCACCACCAGGCGCCCGTCACCTTCGTGGGCCACCTCGGTCAGCAGTTGGAGGATCGATTCGCCCGTGTGGGAGTCGAGGTTGCCGGTCGGTTCGTCGGCCAGCACGATGCGCGGGCTCATGATCAGCGACCGTGCGATGGCGACGCGTTGCATCTGCCCGCCCGACAGCTCCGACGGACGATGCTTGGCCCTGTCACCCAGACCGACCCGGTCCAGCAGCGCGATCGATTCGGCCTTCGCCGACCGCAGTGACCGTCCATCGAGAAGCCTTGGCAGCGCGACGTTCTCCCACGCCGACATGGTGGGGATCAGGTTGAAGAACTGGAAGATGAAGCCGACCCGATGCCGCCGGAACTCGGACTGCTCAACCTCGGAGAGGGCCGCGAGATCAAGACCGTCCACCACGATCTTTCCTGAGTCGGGTACGTCCAGCGCCCCCAACACGTGCAGCAACGTGCTCTTGCCTGCACCGGAGGGTCCGACGATGGACACGAAACGACGGCCTTCGAGGGTGAGGTTCAGCCCATCGAGGGCGCGCACCTTCTGCTCGCCCATCTGATACTCGCGCACCAGGTCGGTCGCCTCGACCATCAGCCTCGGCGGTTCGGCGACCGCGCCGTGTCCCCCACTTCGGTCGGGGTGTGGACCCTGCTCACTCACTCCACTGTCCGGAGGCGAAGAACTCATCCAAAATCCCCTCTGCCCGGCCCAGGTCCAGTCCGTTACCTGCAAGCCATTCGTCGTTGTAGTAGGTCCCCGAGTACCGATCACCGCCATCACACAGCAGCGTCACCACGCTGCCCGCCTGCTTGTTCGCCCGCATCTCGGCGACCAGTCGCAAGGCGCCCCACAGGTTGGTGCCGGTGGAACCACCGACTCTCCATCCCAGCACGTCGCTGGCCCGGCGCGCGGCCGCGATACTTCCCGCGTCCGGTACCGACACCATGCGGTCGATCACCTGCGAGATGAACGACGGTTCCACCCGTGGACGGCCGATCCCTTCGATACGCGACGACCGTGCACCACCCGCTGGCGGTTCCGCGCCATCTCGGTAGGCCGGATAGAAGGCCGAGTTCTCGGGGTCCACCACACACAGCCAGGTGCGGTGCCTGCGGTAGCGGATGAATCGTCCGATCGTCGCGGAGGTTCCGCCGGTGCCCGCCCCGACCACCACCCAGGTCGGGATGGGATGTTCTTCCTGCGACAGCTGACTGAAGATCGACTCGGCGATGTTGTTGTTCCCCCGCCAGTCGGTGGCCCGTTCGGCCATCGTGAACTGGTCGATGAAATGCCCGTTCGTCTCGTCGGCCAGTCGCTGCGCCTCGGCATAGACCTCGTCGGACCGATCCACGAAATGGCAACGGCCGCCCTGGCGTTCGATCAGCGCGATCTTGGCCGGCGACGTGGTCCTCGGCATCACCGCGATGAACGGCACCCCGATCAGCTGCGCGAAGTATGCCTCCGACACGGCGGTGGACCCCGACGACGCCTCGATCACCGTGGTGCCCTCGGTGATCCAGCCGTTGCACAGCGCGTACAGGAAGAGCGAACGTGCGAGGCGGTGCTTGAGCGAGCCCGTGATGTGGGTGCTCTCGTCTTTCAGATACAGCGAGATCCCTGCCGTGCCCGCGCCGTCTTCCCACCGCGACCATGCGGGGAGCGGGAACCGCAGCAGGTGGGTGTCGGCGCTGCGGGTGGCGTCGGCATCGATCAGCCGCACGGCATTGTCGACCCATCCGCGGTCGGATCTGCGGTCTATGTCGTGCGTGCGTGCTCCACCATCGGCAGAGGTCATGTCATTCCCGTCTCGTCACACACTCGACGAACCGGAGCCGCCATCGGACTCCGGCCGTCCCTCACCGCGCAACCTGGCGTTGAGGTTCTCGCGCTGAGCCTTGCGGCCGGCATCGACGGTCGCGATGCCGACGTTGACGCGATCACGCAGTCCTCGGAACAGGACCATTCCCAGGGGCAGCGCGATGATCACCGCAAAGAACGCCGCAACCAGGATGGGGACGTCCACACCGACCGCGCGGCCGAGTAGGTAGATACCTCCTGCCAACGCGATCACCAGGGCGATCCGCGCGACGGTGAAGGCAAGCAGATCGAACGCGAGACGGCGACCGGCCCCCGGGCTCGGTTCCACGGCCGGAGCCGTCTTCTTGGCCGACGGCGCGCGCCGGCCGCCCGGCTTGTCGCTCTTGGATCCGCCTGCGCCGTCAGGTCCGATTCCGCCTCCGGCTGCTTGTTCGCTCACGAACTAGACCTTACTTCTCTCCGCACGGACCCGAAACGGGCGCCTTTGCGATCCCTTTACCAACAGCTGACCGTTCGAATACCTGGGGTTTCGGGTGTAACCATGAGGTCGCGGTGACTCGCGGATCGTCGCGGCCACCGACACCCGCAGGATTCTTCGCGACCCGCCGAAACCTCCGTCAGGAGTCACGGCGCGGCCGATGGCCGGACTCGATAGGAGCAAAAATGACGTTTGCAAGCCCCCACGGTGCAAACATGCCGAACTCGGGTATCAACGGATCTGCAGCAGGGATCGCCCCGCCGGCGCTGAGCCCGCAGGCAGCGAGCCAGCACACTCTCACCCCCGGCCAGGTTGCCGCGATGTTCAACGTCAATCCCAAGACTGTGGCGCGTTGGGCCAGTTCAGGCCTCCTCGGGGCGATCCGCACCCCGGGCGGTCACCGCCGTTTCCGGGAGTCCGACGTGGTCGCGCTACTCAATCGCCGGACCCCTGCCACCGGCAGCTGACATTCAACTCAGGCCGAACCGCGGGCAACTCGCGCCAGACCGCACGATCGCCCTCAATGCCCGGCATCTCACGAGCCCGCCTCCCGTAGCCTGGAGGACACGGCTTTGATTTCGGAGGTGCCGACATGATCTACCTACTCGCCATCATCGGCTTGCTGGCACTCACTTACCTGGCGTGGCGTGCGTTCGGCCCGGACGCGCCCGCGATGCCGGGGCACTCGAGCGATCGCACACCGGGTCGGCAGATTCGCCGCGGCCCGGTCGGTCCGGACGATGATCCCGAGTTCCTCAATGACCTCGACCGCAAGGCCCGAAATAAAGATCCCAAATTCCAAGCCGACGGTGACGATAAACCCAGCGCCACAGACCAATAAACTCCGGTTGGGCTACTGACCTGCACAACTGTCCAAAGATTGTTGAACCAACGTCCAGGTTCTCTCGGCGGACACCAGCGGTTTCGACCGCCAAAGTGCGGACAAAGTTAAGTAAGTCAACCCTTGGTTCGGCGTGCTTTTCTGGGTACCCATTTTGCGAACTTTAAAGGTAGAGTCTCGGTCTAGTTCGATCCTGCAATACCGCCGGGGTCAAATTAGAGGTCTGGGAGATAGAGAAGTGGCAGCTGTACAAGATGGAAAGAGCTTTGCCGAGCACCTGAATGAGCTGTTCAGCACGGTGCGCGACGAAAACGGTATTCCTTACACCGGCAAGAAGATCGCGCTGAAGGCCAACCAGCTGGGATACACGCTCAGCGATGCGTACATCTCGCAGCTTCGTACGGGCAAGGCCAAAACCCCGTCGTTCCGCACCGTCGAAGCGATCTCGCGAGCATTTGAGATCAGCGTCACTTATTTCCTGACCGATCCCGATGAAGACCTCAAGCGGGTAGAGCAGCAGCGTGAGTACGTCCAGATGGCTGCCGAGACCGGCGCGCACCTGGCCGCGTTCCGCCAAGAGGCCATCTCCACCGACACCCTCGACGTGGTCATCGAGCTACTCAAAGTCGTCAAAAAGCAGCAGGCCGATCGCGACGAGTGAGCATGGTCCGGCGGACCCTCGGGTCCGGCGGTCCACCTCGGGTCAGGTCAGAGTCCGGCGTACGAATGTAGGCCGGACACAACCAGATTGATGATGAAGAGGTTGAACAACATCGCCACGAAGCCGGCGATGTTGATCCACGCGGCGGCGGTGTTGCGCCAGCCCGCGGTTGCGCGGGCGTGCAGGTAGGCCGCATAGATCACCCAGGCGATGAACGACACCGTCTCCTTGGGATCCCAGCCCCAGAATCGGCCCCATGCCGCTTCGGCCCAGATGGCTCCGCAGATCACGCCGAGCCCGAAGAGGGGGAAGGCGAAGACCACGGTCTTGTAGGCCAGTCGATCCAGGGTCTGCGCCGGTGGCACGCGTTGCAGGATACGCCCCCAGAACCGGTCGCTCGGGTTGGGGTACTTGAGCTTCAGCAGGTACAGGATGCTGGCGACACCGGATACCAGGAACACCCCTGAACCCGTCGCGACGATCGAGACGTGGATGGCAAGCCAGTACGACTTGAGTGCGGGCACCACCGGGGCGGCGTTCGTGTACAGATAGGTGCCTGCGATGAACAGCAGGATCACAACGGGCAACAGGACGAACCCGAGCAGCGGCCGGTACTCGCGTTTCCGGAGCACGAACAGGGCGGCGACCATGCCCGCCGCACACGAGATCGAGACGAACTCGTACATGTTGCCCCACGGAGCGCGACCGGTCGCGAAACCACGAAGGACGATCGACCCGATCTGCAGGGCGGTCGCGAGCAACACCACGCCGAACGCCATCTTGGCCAGCCGATCACCGAGCGGCGCCTTGGCCGCCGTCTCGAGCTTGCCCGGGGTACGGACATCCGACGCGGGCACCACGGTGGGACCGGCGCCTGCTGCGACGAGTTCAGCCGACTTCTCGACGACCTGTCGCTTGCTGGCCAGCGCGGCCAGGAACATGACCATCGCCAGCACATAGACCGTCAGCGCGGTCCCGAAGCACAGATCCGAATATCGGGACAGCGTCTCGTTGACGTCCATCGCTCACCTTCCGCAGCCGATCGCTACTTACGCTTGTTGCCCTGTGTGGCTTGGTTGCCGGACGCCGGCGGGGTGATCCCCAGCAGGTCGGCGACCATGTCGGGGAAGCCTTCTCCCCATCCGGCCTGGTCGGTCCGGGCCAGCCCGGCCATCTCTACTACACAGCGTCGCACACCCAGAGTAGAGGTCTCGGGCCGATTGTGAGAATCCGGTCCGTGGGCGGAATCGTCGGCCTGATCTGCGGCGTCTGCGGGCGCCCGCGCACCGGCATGGTCAAGGCTCGTACCTGCGGCCAGTGGTGTGATCCGGGCCCAGACACGGCGGCGCTTGATCAACAGCGAGACCAGCAGTCCGGCCAGCATCGCAATCGATGAACCGAGGACCCAGTTCTGGGCAGGGTCGTGGGACACCTGCATCGACACCCACCGCTGGTAGCCGTCGAAGGAAACGGTGGTGCCGTTCTCCAGGGTCGCCTTCTCTCCCTGCTGGAGGTTGACCCGCTCCTTCTTGAGCAGCCTGCCCTGGTTGATCAGGTTGACGTCCAGGCTGAACACATTCTGCGGACGGCCGGTGTCGAGGCCGGTGTCACCCTGGTAGATGTCGACGGCGACCGCGGGGTTCTCCGGCAGCGGGAACGACGACGTCATCAGGCCGCCATGGAACACGGCCGTCGGCGCGAACAACCCCTCGATCGCGATCTGGTTCTTGCGCCGCTCGTCCTCGTTCGGGTACAGCCCGGCAGGGGTGTCGAATCGGGCCGCACCGCTCGACATCATCGTCTGCAGCTCGTTGGGCTGGAACGGGACGGTCTGCGAACGGGTCTCGCCGTTCGGGAAGGTGACGGTGAAGGTGGGGGCGAAGCCGTTGCCCAGCAGGTAGATCCGGTCGCCGGCGATCCGCAGCGGATGGTTGACCTTGACCTCTGCGTCTTTCCAGGTGTCGCCGTCGATGTCGTCGCCGACCTGGTACCGCACCTTCGAGCTGTAGTCCTCGGGCTGGCCGGTGGGCAGGAACTTGGCCTCGAACGAGTCGACCTGCATGCAGAACTCGTTGAGGTTGGTGCCGTCGACCAGGTTCCCGGCCCGGAACGAGTCGTAGACCGCCGTGGAGGTGTTGCACAGGCCCTCGTCGCCGTTGGCCACCAGAATTCGGGTGCCCTCGTAGCCGTACAACTTGCCTGCCGCGATCGAGACGAGCAGCGCCAGGAGAGCGAAGTGGAAGACCAGGTTTCCGAACTCGCGCAGGTAACCCTTTTCCGCGGAGATCTCGGTGACGGTGACCACCGAGCCGTCGGCTTCGGTGCGCTGCGTGGTCCGGGTGGTCTTACGCCATCCGCGGAGTCCGTTGTTGATCCGCTCCGCGATGGCCTCGGGGCTGCCGTCCACCTCGTGGCTCTCGTGCCGCGGCAACCGTCCGAGGTTGCGCGGGGCGGCCACCGGACGCGCCCGGAGCGACTTGGCGTGCTCCACCATGCGCGGGGTGAGGCACCCGACCAGGGAGATGAACAGCAGCGCGTAGATCGCGGTGAACCAGACACTGCCGAAGACGTCGTACATCTGCAGTTTGTCGAACAGCTCACCGAAGAAGCCGTGGTCGGCGATGTACTGCGCGGTCTTCTGCTCGTTGAGGTCGCGTTGTGGCAGCAGCGCGCCGGGTACCGCGGCCAAGGCGAGGAGGAACAACAGGGCCAGCGCGGTGCGCATGGACGTCAGCGAGCGCCAGAGATTACGCGCGGGCCACAGGAGGTAGCGCTTGATCGGGCTGGGCGGCGGCACCTTGCCCGGCTGCGGCGCCCTGGTCGCGGTGGCGGTCATATCGGCAGCACCGTGTCGGTGACGAACATGTCGCGGACCCAGACGATGAACTGATCCCACAGTCCGGTCACCAGTGCCACGCCCACGACAACCAGTAGTACACCTCCGAAGATCTGGATGGCCCGGGCGTGACGGCGCATCCAGCCCACCGCACGCAGCGCCCATGCCGAGCCGAAGGCCAGCAGGACGAACGGCAACCCCAGGCCGAGGCAGTAGAAGACGATCAGGGTGACCCCACGCGCAGCCGTTGCACCCTCGGTGCCGCTCGCGGTGGTGATGACAGCAGCAAGGGTGGGACCGAGGCACGGTGTCCAGCCGAGTGCAAACACTGCGCCGAGCAAGGGTGCGCCGACGAGATTGGACACCAGTCGCGGATGAAACCTCGCGTCGCGCTGCAACATCGGGATCAGCCCGATGAACACCAGCCCCATGATGATGGTGACCACGCCGCCGATGCGTTGCAGCAGTTCACGATTGACGATGAACGTGCTCGTGATCCCGAACACCGATGCGGTGGCGAGGACAAACACCACCGTGAAGCCGAGGACAAACAGCAGCGCAGCACCGGTGACCCGAAGTCGCCCAGCCTTTCTCGACTCCTTGGGCGACATCGCCGGCGCCTCGGCTCCGACGAGACCGGCAAGGTAGGAGAGGTAGCCGGGCACCAGTGGCACCACGCACGGCGAGGCGAAGGAGACCAGACCGGCCAGCACACACGCGCCGAGGGCCAGCAACAGTGGGCCCGTCGAGACGGTGTTGGAGAAGCTGTCCCCCACACCGGCGAGCGTTGCCGTGCTCTGGGCTCCGGCGCTCAGCATCACCGGCGTCATTGCTGCGGCGCACTCTCGGCGGCGACCCGCTCGACGACGGGCTGCAACTCTTCGGCGGTGATCGCCTTGAGGAAGACGGCGGCCGCGCGGTGGTCGCGGTCGAGGACGAGGGTGGTCGGAACCACAGATGTGGGGGTGGTGAGCTTGGCCAATGTGCGGCCCGGGAAGTCGAAGATCGACGGGTAGGTGACGCCGCGGTCCTTCACGAAGTCACGTGCCGTGCTCTTCTCGTCGCGCAGGTCGATGCCGAGGAAACTCACGCCCTGGGCCTTGGTGGCTTCGTACACCTGTTCCAGGGCCGCGGCCTCGCCGCGGCACGGGCCACACCACGAACCCCACACGTTGATCACCACGACCTGCCCTGCGAAGTCGGACAGGTTGATGGTCTTGGTGTCGTCGAGCAGGTCCTCGCCGGAGATCGCGGCCACCTTGCCGCGGTCGGCGGGAGGATCGTAGAAGATGACCGTCTTGCCGCCGGGCGAGACGAACTCGAAGGTGTCGCCCTGGGCGACCGCGTCATCGCCGGTGCTGCACGCCGTCATCACGAGCAGGGTCACCAGGCCGAGGACCGCCAGTAGACCCAGTCGCCATCCCAACGGGGCCAAGACGCGCGCAACACTGCGCCCGCGGCCGAGTCGGCCCCCATTGTCGTTCGCCGTCAAGATGTTCCGTTTTCCCTCAAGCTCCTGTGGCGAGCGGATCCGATGATCCGGCCGGCTCGGAGTACACGATGTCGACGAGCGCATCGCCGTCGTACAGAAGGCTGGTCAGCGACGCCAGCGAGCACTGCCGCTTACGCGGGTCGTGCCAGAGACGCTGGCCCTCGAGGAAACGGCGCAGCGTGTAGACGGGCAGCTGATGGCTGACGCACACGGCCTCATGGCCACGAGCTTCCTCGCGCGCCTTGTTGGCGACGGCGAGCATGCGGTGCGCGAGCTGGATGTAGGGCTCACCCCAGCTGGGGGTGAACGGGTCGCGCAGTTTGGGCCAGTGCCGCGGCCGGCGCAGAGCTCCGTCGCCGGCCGAGACGCGCAGGCCCTCGAAGGTGTTCTCGGCTTCGATCAAACCCTCGTCGGTGATGATCTCCAGGCCATGCGATGCGGCGATGGGAGTGGCCGTCTCCTGCGCACGCTGCAGCGGCGACGCGAACACATGGGTGATGTCGTGGTCGGCCAGGGAGTCGGCGACCTTCTGCGCCTGGGACGCGCCCAGCTCGGAGAGATGAAAGCCCGACAGGCGTCCGTAAAGAATGCCGTCCGGGTTGTGTACCTCGCCGTGCCGCATCATGTGCACGATGGTGCGCTGCTGCATCAGTTCTCCTTCCGAGCACGTGCAGCCGCGGCCGCAGCTGCCGGTAGTGCGTCGGCAATGACACCGAAAGCATCCCCGTCCAGCGCCGCGGATACAAACCAGGCTTCGAAGGCGCTGGGCGGCGGGTATACCCCGGCGTCGAGCAATGCGTGGAAGAACGGCGCAAAACGCCAGGTCTCGGTGTTCTTCACGGCCGCGTAGTCGATGATGGCGGCATCGGGTCGCGTGGTGAAGAAGACACTGACCAGGTTGCCTGCGAACTGGACGCGGTGGCCGACTCCCTCCGCGGTGAGCGCCTCGCCGATCAGGGAACCGAGCTGTTTGGAATTGGCGTCGAGTGCCGCGTACACGGAGTCGTCGGCGTGGCGCAGGGTGGCGAGACCGGCCGCCACCGCCACGGGGTTACCGGACAGGGTGCCGGCCTGATAGACCGGGCCGGCCGGCGCGAGGTAGGCCATGATGTCGGCACGGCCACCGAAGGCAGCGGCAGGCAGGCCACCGCTCATCACCTTGCCGAAGGTGTAGAGGTCGCCTGCGACACCCTCGAGCCCGAACCAACCGGCTCTGCTGACGCGGAAGCCGGTCATCACCTCGTCGATGATCAGGAGGGCGCCGTCCGCCGAGGTGATGTCTTTGAGGCCCTGGTTGAAGCCGTCGACCGGCGCGACCGCGCCCATGTTGCCTGCCGCCGCCTCGGTGATGATGGCGGCGATCTGACCGGGGTACGCGGCGAAGGTCTCGCGGACCGCAGCGAGGTCGTTGTACGGGAGCACGATGGTGTCTTGCGCCTGCGCACCGGTGACGCCGGGCGACGTCGGAAGCCCGAGGGTCGCGACGCCCGAACCCGCGTCGGCCAGCAGCGCGTCGACGTGGCCGTGGTAGCAGCCGGAGAACTTGATGATCTTGCTGCGACCGGTGAACCCGCGGGCCAACCGGACCGCCGACATGGTGGCCTCGGTACCCGAGTTCACCAGCCGGACCTGCTGCACCGGGTCGACCCGCGCGATGATCTCCTCGGCCAGATCGATCTCGGCCTCGGTGGGTGCACCGAACGACAAACCTGTGGTCGCGGCTGTCTGCACCGCCTCGACGACGGCCGGATGGGCGTGGCCGAGAATCATCGGCCCCCAGCTGGAGACGAGGTCGACGTAGCTGTTGCCGTCGGCATCGTTCAGCCGGTACCCGGAGGCACTGGAGATGAATCGGGGTGTACCCCCAACCGAGTTGAAGGCACGAACCGGCGAGTTGACCCCGCCGGGTATGGAGCGCGACGCGCGCTCGAACAGCTGGGCGGAACGGTCGGTGGTGTGCGGCACGATCTCCAGTGTGGCAAATGTCCTGATGTGACCCCGGCCGTGGATGGTCCAGGCCTTCGAAATCTGCGGTGGGACCTTCGTTTTCTGCGGTGGGAATGGTGGGCCCGGGGAACGCGACCGGGGAGAAACGTTCTACCCGGACCCACCAAGTTCTGCCTCAGCCGGCGGTCTTGTGCTCGTAGTCGTCGATGGCGGCAACCTTTCCGGCCGAGGCACTCTCGGGGTCGAAGGTGTAGTCGAGCCACTCACGCGCCAGCCGGCGGGCCAATTCGAGCCCGACCACCCGCTGTCCGAAACACAGCACCTGGGCGTTGTTGCTGAGCACCGACCGCTCGACGGAGAAGCTGTCGTGCGCGGTCACCGCCCGCACACCCGGCACCTTGTTGGCACTGATGGCCACACCGAGCCCGGTGCCGCACACCAGCAGCGCACGGTCGGCCTTGCCCTCGGCCACCATTCGCGCGGCTGTCACCGCGACGTGCGGGTACGCGGTCTGGTCGTCGGCGCCGACACCTACGTCGACGACGCTGTCGACCCTTCCGTCGGACTGCAGGTCAGCCTTCAGGGTCTCCTTGTACTCGTAGCCCGCGTCGTCGGATCCGATGACAATGCGTAGTGCGCCGGAGTTCTGTGAATCGGTCATGAGTGAGATGTCCTCTCATCGCTTGAGTGCCGTGCGCCCACCAGGGCGCTGGTTCGGTCGGCGATTGCCTGCACCGACAGGGCCAGTGAGATCGCGCCGGCATCGGGTGTCCCGACGCTGCGTTCGGCGAGGGGCCGGGCACGGCCGACCTTCGGTCGTAGTCGAGCTGTGGCCTGTGCGGACTCGTCGGCCACCACTGCGGCGGCCGACCAGGCCTCGTGCCAGCCGACGCCCTCGGCGGCCTGTCGTTCGATCTCTTCGACGAAGGGCCCGAGCGCGTCGAGCATCGTCTTGTCGCCGGGCGCAGCACCGCCGAGATCGACGAGTGCCTGATACCCGTCGCGCAGACCGGCACCGAGCAGTGCGGTATCTGGTGAACCGGTGTCGCCGAGCCGGGCACCGAATGCACCGAGCAGTGCACCCCACAACACACCCGAGGTGCCGCCTGCCTTTGCGGCCCAGGCTTTTCCGGCGGCGGCGAGTACCGATGCGGCGCCCGCCTGAGCGGCTATGGCCTCATCGGCCGCGGCGACAGCTGCCGAACTGCCCTTGACCATTCCGCGGCCGTGGTCACCGTCGCCTGCCACGGCATCGATGCGGCCGAGTTCCGCCTCGGCGCCCGCCACCGCATCGGCAAGGGCGTGCAATGCCTCGCCGACCAGCTGTCCGGTGCGGCGGCCCGCCTCGTCCGAGAGGGATGCCAACGCGGGGGCCGCGGCGACCGCGATTTCATCTGTCCCCGAACGTAATTGCGCGTCACCCATCGCTGGGCCGACGTGGTCGCCGGTCATCTTCCGGTAGGCAGGGGTGTCGGCGGGGGCCGTCCAGTAACGCTCGAGGTCGTCGTCGAGCCACATCACGGTGAGCGAACAACCGGCCATGTCGAGGCTGGTCACCAGCTCCCCCACCTCGGGATCGATCAGGGTGTACCCCGCCTCGCGCAGCAGCACCGACGCCGTGGACCACACCACGAACAGTTCTTCGTATTTGGTTCGGCCCAGCCCGTTGAGGATCACGGCGATCCGGTTCGAGTCGGTGGTGGGAGCTGCGGCCAGCACGCCGTCGACCAGTGTGCGGGCCAGTTCCTCGGCTGTCGGCATCGGCTCGTCGGCGATGCCCGGTTCACCATGGATGCCGAGGCCCACACCCATCTTCCCGGCCGGGACGGTGAACAGCGGGGCATCTGCCCCGGGCATCGTGCATCCGTCGAAAGCGACACCGAGTGTGCGCGTCGCGTCGTTGGCCCGCCGGGCGATGTCAAGAACGCCCGCCATGTCCAGGCCGGCATCGGCCGCGGCACCGGCACACCGGAACACCGTGAAATCGCCTGCGATGCCTCGCCGTCGGGACTCTTCACCGGCCGGTGCACTGGCGACGTCGTCGGTGACCGCGAGGTAGTGCGCGTCGATTCCCTCGGCCCGCAGCTGCTGCACAGCGAGCCCGAAATTCATCACGTCGCCCGCGTAGTTCCCGGTGGTCAACAACACGCCGGCACCGCCGTCGGCAGCGCGGGCCACCGAGGTGGCCTCGTCGGTGGACGGTGAGGTGAAGATGTTGCCCACCACGGCCCCGTCGGCGAACCCCGGGCCCACGACTCCGCAGAATGCGGGGTAGTGCCCGGAGCCGCCGCCGACCACCACCGCGACTTTGCCCGGTGGCGTCCGGTGCGCACGCACCACTCCCCCGGGTACGGCCGCGACGTACCGGGAATTGGCATCGCAGAAGCCCGCGAGCATGTCCTCGGAGAACCGCGACGGGTCGTTGAACAACCGGGTCATCGCAACCGCTCCCCGCCATCGGCGTCGAAGAGGTACACGCGCTCGGGTGGGGCGCCGATCTCGATCTTCTGGTCGGTGGTGAAGTGGTCCTCGGCGGGCGTCTGAACGACGATCCCTTCCTCGATGCCACTGACCGTGCACGTGGCCAGCCCGAACTCCAGGAGATGCTCGAAGTACGCCACCGACGCCGACACGGTCGGATCACCGGCGGCCCGGACAACCGAGCAATCCTGCGGTCGCAACCCCACCGACACCCGGGTGCCATCGGCGATCGGGCCACGCACGGTGGTCGCCAATCGTCCTGCACCACGGCCGATCTCGACGAAAACCGTCTGGTCGATGGTGCGGGTGACACCGCGCAGCACGTTGATCTGCGGTTCGCCCACGAACTCGGCGACAAAGAGATTGGCCGGGTCGTCGAAGACCTCGTCCGGCGTGCCGAACTGCTGGATCACGCCGTGGTTCATCACGGCGAGACGGTCGGCGAGCGAGAGTGCCTCGACCTGGTCGTGCGTGACCACGATGGTGGTGTATCCGAATTCGCGCTGCAGCACCTTGAGTTCGCGGCGCACCCGTTGCCGGGCCGATGCGTCGAGGTGGCTCAGCGGCTCGTCCAGCAGCAGTACCGGTGGGTTGCGGACGAGCGCTCGCGCCAGCGCCACCCGCTGCTTCTGACCACTCGACAGGCTCGCCGGCCGAAGCGGCAGAAGGTCTTCCATCTCCAGGCGACTGGCGATGGTCTCCACCAGCTGGTCGGCACCGGAAACCTTGCGGGCCTTGAGGCCGTACGCGAGATTGTCGCGGATCGACATGGGCGGGTACAAAGCGTAGCTCTCGAAGCCCACACCGATGCCTCGCTTGGCTGCGGGCAGCTGCGAGATCTCTTTGTCTCCCACCTTGATCGAACCGGAGGTGACGGTTTCCAGACCGGCGATCATGCGCAGGGTTGTCGTCTTGCCACAGCCCGAAGGACCGAGCAATGCGACGAGTTCCCCTGGGGCGATGGTCAGATCGATGCCCTTGACCGCCTGGAAACTCTCGCGGCCGCGGGCAGAGTACGTCTTCACCAGCTTGTCGAGGGTCAGGCTCTTGGCGACGTCAGACGACACCTGACTCGGGGCGGGGATGGTCGTCGAGCTCACCGGGTTGCCTCCATTTCCGATTGCACGTTCGATATCAGCCGCACACTGTCCGTGCCGGCCCGCTCGTCGTCGAACACGTGGACATCGCGGGTGGCGACGGTGAGGCTCACCTCGGCGCCTTCCGCGAAATGTTCGCGCCCGCTTGACAATGCGATGATCTGCCGTCCACACGAGTCGATGGTGAGCTCCACGTTCCTGCCGAGTCGCTCGGCCAGCATCACCCGACCGTGCAACTGCATCGCATCGTCGGGGATCCGCTCGCCGCGACCCAGCACCTTCAGATCACAGGGCCGCAGTCCGACCCGCACACGGTCGCCCGACGACGCCATCACGCCGTCCGGCACCCGCACCCTTCCCGATCCGTCGCCCAGCCGAGCGGTCGAGCCATCGATCACAGCGTCGACGACATTGATCTCGGGCTGTCCCAACGACTTCGCCACGAAGGTGTCGGCCGGGCTGCGCCAGATCTGCTCGGGCGTGCCGACCTGGACCAGTTCTCCGTCGCGCAGCACCCCGATGCGATCACCGAGTGCGAGCGCCTCCTGGTAGTCGTGCGTGACGTAAATGGTGGTGGTACTCGACATCTGGCCGAGTTGCTTCAGCTCGGCACGCATCGCCGCGCGGAGCTTGGCGTCGAGGTGACTGAGCGGTTCGTCGAGCAGATAGACATCCGCCGGTCGCACCAGCACCCGGCCGAGCGCGACACGCTGTCGCTGTCCGTTGGACAGCTCACGGGGGAAGCGCTCGAGCAGATGGTTGATGCCCAGTGTGGTGGTGACCTGATCGATGCGCTGCTTGCGTTCGGCGTCGGTGTACTTGCCCGTCCGTCCCGACTTCAGCGGCGATTCGAGGTTCTGCGACACCGTCTTCTGCGGATACAGCGCGTAGCTCTCGAACGCCATCGCCACGTTCCGGCGGTAGGGCTCCACCAGTGTCATGTCGACGCCGCCGATGTGCACCGAACCGGCATCGACATCGACCAGACCGGCAATCGACTTGAGGGTGGTGGTCTTTCCCGCACCACTGGGTCCGAGGATGACGAAGAACTCGCCGTCCGCGATGTCGAGGGACAGGTCCTTGATGCCGACCGTCTTGCCGTAGTTCTTGCTGAGATTGTCCAGCCTGACAGTGCTCATGCTTTCACCGCTCCAAACGAGAGACCGCGGACGAGGTAGCGCTGAATGGTCAGCGCGAGGATCAGCGGGGGCAGCGCCGCGATGACCGCGGCTGCCGCGGTGAGGTTGTAGTAGGCCTGACCGCCACCGCCGAGGAACTTGGTGATGGCCACCGTCACACCGGCGTTGCTGTCGGCGAGGATCAACGGGAACACGTAGTTGTTCCAGGCGAAGATGAACGCCAGCAGTCCGGCGGCCGCGATACCCGGACGGACCAGCGGCAGCGCCACCATCACGAACGCCCGGGACCGGGTGTAACCGTCCAGCAGGGCCGCCTGCTCGAGGTCTTCGGGCAGATCCTGGAAATAGGAACGCAGGATCCACACCACCAGCGGCATGGTGACCAACTGCAGCACCCAGATCATTCCGACGTGGGTGTCGAACAGCCCGATCTGGTTGTAGATCACAAACAGCGGCACGATCACCATGAGCTCGGGGGCGAACCGGAACGAGAGCATCTGGAACATCAGATCCTCACTGCCGCGGTACTTCCACCGGCCGGCCGCGTATGCCGCCGGGATTCCGATGACCAGCGACACGATGACCGCGCCACCACAGTTGATCAGGCTGGTCAGCAGCGACGCCTTGAAGTCGACGCTGGTGAGCTCGGTTCCCTTGTTGGACAACACCGTCGAGAAGTTCTCCAACGTGGGGCTGAAGGAGAAGTAGGTACTGGTCTGCTGCTCGGTGTTCTTCAGCGAGAGGATCACCATCCAGATGATCGGGAACAGCGAGAAGATGAACCACGCGATCAGGGTGAGGTCGGCCGCAACCGACCCGACGGTGAATCGTTTTTGACCGGGCAAGAGTTCACGCGCCATGTCAGGACTCCGCTCCCGCAGCTCGTCGCTGCGCCTTTCCGAGCACGCTGACGAGAACGCGTGCGGTGATGAACACGATGATCCAGAGCAGCAACATGTAGGTCGCTCCACGGGAGTAATCGAGGTTGATGATCGCGTCCTCGAACGCACCGATCTGCAGGGTGCGGGTCGAGACGCCGGGGCCGCCCGCGGTGAGCACGTAGATCGCGTCGAACACCTTGAGGTTGTCCATGAACCGGAAGATGACGGCCACCAGGATGTACGGCCACAGCATCGGCAGCATCAATTTGCGGAACATGAAGAACCAGTTGGCACCGTCGACCTCGGAGGCCTCGAACGGCTCCTTCGGCAGCGAGCGGATGCCCGCGAGCACGAGGATGGCGACAAAAGGCGTGAAGATCCAGACGTCGACCAGGATCACCGACCAGAGCGCATTGGTGCTGGACAGCCAGTCGAAGGTGTTCCCCAGTCCCAGAACGTGATTGAGGATTCCGAACTGCGGGTTGAACATCAGCTTCCAGATCACGCCCGCGATGACGGGTGCGATCATCAGCGGCAGGATCAGGACCTTCTCGAAGATCTTGCCGATGATGCTGGAGCGGTTGAGCAACAGCGCGAGGCCCACGCCGAGGACGGTCTCGACCGCCGTTGCGACCACCGCGAACACTCCGGTGACCTGCACGCTCTGCCAGAAGATCTGGTCGCCGAGCACGGAGGCGAAGTTACGGAAACCGACGAACACGGGATCAGGGTTGACGGCCGCGTAGTTGAGCACCGAGTAGTAGGCACCGACGAAGAACGGGTACAGGATGCCGATGACGATGATGAGTGCGGGAAGCGAGAGCAGGTAGGGGCGCAGCCGCCGGCGCCAGGTCGGCACCTCGACCGGTTTGTCCGCACGGACAGGCGGCTGGCCCGAAACACCGTCCGTCGTCGCCTTTGACGCTTGTGTGGTCATTGGTTCTTCTCTCCGTTAGAGATTCACTTTGGAGGTGTTGGTCTTGGCCAGACTGTCCAGCCGGGACTGGGCGTCGTCGCCGCCGTAGATGTCCTGCAACGCCACCGCCCAGTCCTTGGTGGTGTCGAAGAACTTCTTCTGCGGGGTGAACTGGATCTTCGAGGACCCGATGACCGTCTCGAAGGTCTCGAGGTAGCCCGGCTGGTCGGCCGCGATCCGCTTGAACGTGCTGTCGAACACCGACTTACGGACCGGGTCCGCGTAGATGCCGCCTTCGACGGCCTTGTTCATCGCCTCTTTGCCGGAGGCCCACTGCATGAACAGCCAGGCGGCGAGCTTGTTCTTGGACAGCGAGTTCATCGCCCACGTCCAGGTCCAGAGGTTGGTGTTGTAGTTGCCGTTCGGTCCCGCGGGTCCGGGGTACCACCCGAGGTTGCCTGCCTGCGCGCTGGCGCCGGGCTTGTTCTTGGGGTACGTGGCGCTGTCGGCGTCGTACACCATCATCGCCTTGCCGTCACCGAGGTCACCGGTGGCGTTGGGGTAGTCGTACGTGGTCCACGACGTGGGCCCGGCCTTGTGCTGCATCTCGATCCACTTGCGTGTGAAGTCGACCGCTTTCGCGGAGTTCATCCGGGCCACCAGTTCGTCTCCGTCGAGCGTGTAGTCGACGGCGCCTTCACGGGCGTACTGACTCATGAAGCCGGGATGGATGGTCGCCCACGACTTCGAGCCGCGGGTCGCGATGCCGTAGCGGTTCTCCGAGCGATCGGTGAGATCGATTGCGAGCTGGATGAAGTCGTCGAAGTTGTCCGGCAGCGCGATCTTCCGGCTGTCGAAGTAGGCCTTGTTGTAGGCCACCACATTGTTCTCGAATCCCCAGGGGATCGCCCACTGACCGCCGGTGCCGAGCGGGCTGCCCAGCTCGAAGTTCCAGCGGGTCGAGGTGCGCAGGCCTTCGAAGATGTCCTCGAAGTCGTACTCCTGGCTGGTGGCCGCGCTGTTGCCCAGCCACGGGCCCAGGTCCTCGATCCATCCGGGCGGGCCGTATTGCCAGATGAAGTAGGCACCCAGCATGAAGACGTCGTGCTTGCCCGTGCCGCCGGCGAGTTCGGTGTTCAACTTGGTGAAGTAGTCGGCCTCGGGCACGAGATCAACGTTCACCTTGATGCCGGTGAGAGCGCTGAACTCGGACAGCAGCGGCTGGAATGACTGCTGGTAGGGGTGCGGCGTCTGCAGGATGTTGAGCGTGGTGCCTTCGGCTTTACGCCAGTCGAACGAGCCCGAGACCGCAGCGGCACCGTTCTCCGCATCGACTCGACCACCCACGCCACAGGCGCCCAGGATCGGTGCTGCGGCAGCGGCCACACCCACCACGCCGAACGCCCGCAGCAGGTTTCGACGGGACATCGGAGTGTTGACCGAAAAGTTCTCATTCATGGATACGTCTTTCGCTCAGGCCGGGATCAAGGACACCTTGACCGACTCTTTACCGCTGGCCACCAGGTCCAATCCGCGCTGGAACTCGCTCAGCGGCAACTGGTGGGTGCAGATCTCGTCCATCGGGAGGACCCCCGACTCGATCATGCGGATGGCTGCGGGCCAGCAGTACGGACCGAGGTGCGCACCGAGGACGTCGAGCTCTTTGTCGTCGCTGATGATGCTCCAGTCGACGGACACGTCGCTCCCGAAAACGCCGTACTCCACGTACCGGCCCAGTTTGCGCAGAAGGTTCAATCCCTGCGGGACCGCCGAGGGGTGCCCCGTGGCTTCCAGGTACACATCGGCACCGTAGCCGTCCGTCAGATCCTTGATCATCGCCACCGCATCCTCGGTCGCGATGTTGATGGTGAGGTCGGCGCCGCACCGCTTCGCGAGTTCGAGCTTTTCCTCGGCCATGTCGAGGGCAATCACGCGCGCGGGATTCTTCGACTTGGCACCGGCGATCATGCCGAGGCCGATCGGTCCGCAGCCGGCGACGACGACGGTGTCCTCGAAGGTGATCTGTGCGCGCTCGACGGCGTGGAGTGAGCACGACAGAGGCTCGGCGAATGCAGCGTGGTGCGCAGGGATGTCCTTGGAGACCTTGTGCACCAGCGCTTCTCCGGGATAGACCATGTACTCGGCCATCGCCCCGGGTGTACGGCGCTTGAATCCGTAGAGGTCGTGCGGCGCGCACATGTGGTACCAGCCGCGCTTGCAGTACATGCACTCCCAGCAGGGAACGATCTGCTCGGACACCACCCGGTCGCCCACCGCGATCCCCCACCGCTCGGCGGCGGCGTCGTCGAGTGAGACCACCGTGCCGACGAACTCGTGACCTGGGATCACCTCCGTCTCGGCCCATGCGGGACGATTCTCGTCGCCCCAGAACTTCGCTGCACCGTGGTAGCACTTGAGATCACTCGCGCAGATACCCACTGCTTCGACCTTGATCAACGCCTCACCGGGGCCGGCGACCGGTACCGCGACCTGCTCCAGGCGGTAGTCCTCGGGTCCATGACAGACAACTGCCTGCATCTTCTCGGGTAGTTGCTCACCCATTAGCCAACTCCTCACCGGCCGAGGCCGCGTTCATTTTGCTGTGTTCCGGGTCACGTTAGCGCTTCCTGATACATATGTACAGAACAGATGTTCACCAATTTTCACCGCATGAACAAATGTGCAGTGCCATAATCGGCGGGATCGCAGTCACCGACGGAGGGGTGTGCCTCATGGCCAACCAGACACGCAGGTCGGCGGCCTCCCCGTCGGCCGATGCGGCGAACGGGTCGGATTCCGGCCACTTCTCCGCCTCGCTGGTCTATGCCGCTGCCCGCCTGTACTACACCGAGGAAGCCACCCAACTCGATGTCGCTTCACAGCTCGGCGTCAGCCGCGCAACCGTCAGCCGGCTGCTCGCCGAAGCCCGTCGCCGGGGCATCGTCCGCATCGAAGTGATTGCGCCACAAGACTTCTTCGACGCCGACCTGGAGACCAGCCTGTCGGCAGCACTGCACCTCGACAGGGTGTACCTCAGCAGCCCACTGCCCCCGCCCACCCCAGCGCGCCCGACCGTGGAGGTCATGGGATCGGTTCTTGCTCCTGCGGTGGCACGCAGCCTCCGTGACGCAAATCTGCTGCCGGGCGACGTACTCCTGGTGTCCTCGGGCCGCACCGTCTACGAAGTGGCCCAGTACGAGATGGCCGAACTGCCCGGCGTACTGGTGGTACCGACCGTCGGCGGCAACGACCAGCCCGAGCCGTGGTACCAGACCAACGAGATCACCCGCCTCGTCGCAGGAAAGATCGGCGGTCGACCGAACTACCTCTTCGCGCCCGCCCTGCCCGGGCCGGATCTGCACGCCTCGCTCACCGCCGACCCCAGCATCCAGCCGGTTCTACGACTGTGGTCGCAGGCCCGCTGCGCACTGATGGGCATCGGCGCACCGCCTCTGTTACGTTCTGACATACCGCAATTCGTCCCGACCGGCTCGGCGTCGCTGCGCTCGGCCGTGGGGGACGTGTGCTCGCGCTTCTACGACCGCGACGGCCGGGCCGTCGATTTCCCCGGACGCGAGCGGCTCATCGCCATCGAACTGGACCTGCTCAAGCAGGTGCCGATCGGCATCGGTGTGGCGGTCGGCAAAGACAAGGTCGACCCGATCGTCGCCGGGGCAGCCGCGGGCTTCTTCAACCAACTCGTCACCGATCCCGCAACCGCCACAGCAATCATGGAGAGCTTATGACCACCCCGACTGTCGATCCGACCACTCTGCGCCTCGACGGCAAACGCGCGCTGATCACCGGCGCCACCAAAGGAATCGGCGCCGATATCGCGGTCACGCTCGCACGCGCGGGAGCCGACCTCATCCTGAGCGGACGCAACAAGGTCGAGCTGGACGAGGCCGCTGCCACCCTGAGCCGTGAACACGGCACGCGGGTTGCCACAGTGGTCGCCGACCTGGCCGACACCGATGGTCCCGAAGCACTCGCGCGTGCCGCTGCAGGTGCGTTCGACGGCCTGGACATCCTGATCAACAACGCCGGGATCTCCTATCCCATTCGGTTCTCGACCTCGACACCGAGCAGTACGACGCCGTGCTGAACGTCAACCTCCGAGCTCCCGCCCTTCTGGCCGCACGAGTGGGCTCGATCATGGTCGAGCAGGGCACTGGGGGTTCCATCGTCACGGTCGCCTCGGCTGCCGCCCTGGCACCGCTGCGAGAGCACTACTCGTACTGCGCCTCCAAGGCCGGACTGGTGATGGCCACCAAGGTACTGGCGCTCGAACTGGGCCAGTACGGGGTCCGCGCCAATTCGGTGTGCCCCACCGTCGTGCTCACCGAGATGGGTCAACGTGTGTGGGGGGAGGAGACCAAGGCTGCGCCGATGCTGGCCCGGATCCCCCTGGGCCGGTTCGCCATTCCCCAGGAAGTGTCGAGCACAGTGCTGTGGCTGGCCTCGGACGCGGCATCGATGATCTCCGGCGTGGACCTCCCGGTCGACGGCGGCTACACGATGGGCTGAGCGGTACGAGAGTGCACGACCGGCTCAGCCCCGGTGGACCCGACCACCAGCTCTCAGCGGTCGTCGGTCATCCGCGCCAGATGATGTACCTGATCTGCCGTTGCCGGATACAGTTCGCGCCACGTCTGATACAGGTCGTCATAGAGTGACGCGACCTTCGGGTCGGGGGTGATCTCCCGAGCAAGCTTGGTCCAATCTGTCTCCGGCGCAACGAGATCAACCGCGATCGCGGCGAGGAGAGCGTCGCCGTAGCTCGCGCCGATCGTCTGTTCGGGGACCAGCTGGGTACGGCCGGTGATATCGCTGAGTGCTTGAGCCCACACCGGGCTGCGCAGCCCGCCACCCACCGCGACGGTGCGTTTGGCGGTGTGCGCGTCATCGAACATCTCGAGGATCTGCCGGATACCGAAGGAGATTCCCTCGTAGGCCGACCGGAACAGATGTCCGCGGTTGTGCCGCAACGTGAGCCCGGCGAACACGCCACGCGCATCGGGATCGAACACCGGAGTACGTTCTCCCGCGAGATACGGCAGCAAGAGCAGTCCCTCGCTACCCGGCGGCACCGCCATCGCCTCGGACGTCAATTCGTCGAATGAGGCGTTGCCGGTGACCGATTGGAGCCACGAGATCAGCCGGCCGGCGGTAGACGTCCCGGCAGCGAGTGCGAGGGTGCGCTCCTGGACGCCGGCAGTGGTCCACAGCGCAGGGTCGCTGTGGAACTCGTCGATGATCTGGATCAGGAACATCGTCGAGCCGTACATCAACATCTGGTCGCCCGGCTGGCGCACACCCACCGAGAACGCCTCGGCGAAAGCGTCGACCGTGCCCGCGACCACCGGGATCCCCTCCGGCAGTCCGGTTTCCTCCGCGCCGCGACGGTGAACAGTGCCCACCACCTCGCCCGGCCAGCACAACCGCGGCATCGGTATGTCCGCGCAGATCTGCTCCGCCCACCGGCGGTGCCACTCGAAATCCTTTATCGCATAGAGCGGGTCACATTGGCTGGCCGTGTGGTGATCCATCACGTACTCGCCGGTGAGTTTGGCGGCGATGTACGAATTGGACCCGTACCAGCGCGCTGAGCGCGCCCACACCTCGGGTTCGTGATTGCGCACCCACAGCATCTTGGGCCCGACCGCCTGACTGGACAGCAACGTCCCGGCATCGGCGAGGATCTGCTCGGCGCCCAGCTGTTCGGTCAAGTCGGCGATCTCCGCGCTGGCCCGGGTGTCGACGCCGTACAGGATCGCCGGGCGGGTGGGCCGGAGATCGGCGTCGCAGAGAACCAGGCACGGGCCGACCCCGCTCACGCAGATGGCGACCACATCACCGTCCGCGGGTTTGGCGGCCATCAGCGCGGAGCTGATCGTGCAGATCTCCTGCCACCACACCCGTTCCGGGTCGACCTCCACCCACCCCGGCCGCGGCATCGACGTCTCGTGGGGAACCGTCTCGGTGGCGAGCACCATCCCCCCGGCGTCGGCGAGAACCCCTTTGCTACTTCCGGTGCCCATGTCGATTCCGATGACGAGTTCCACCCGAGTCAGCCTATCGGCCGGACATCATCGTCGTCACCGGGTTGGCGCCGTCGCGGGCGTCGACATCGGGTCCGCGGAAACGACCGGGTCAGCGTGGGTCCGACAAGAGGATCAGCAGCAGTTCGGCGCGGGTGCGTGCGTCGGTGAGGTCGACGCGCAGAAGTTGCTCGATGCGGTCCACCCGGTGGCGAAGGGTGTGCCGGTGCACACCCACCGAAGTGGCGGCGGCTTCCCACTGACCATTCGCCAGCAGGTATCCGCGCAGCGTCTCCACCAGGGCGCTGTCGGTGCGTCGATCGTGATCGAGCAACGGGCCCATGACCGATTCGTGTGCCCCGCTGAATGCCTGGCGTACCGGCTCGAGCGCCAGCACCGACCCCTGTGCGGCCAGGTCGACCACCTCACCTTCACCGGCCACCGCACATCCGAGCCGAGCCTGTCGGACCGAGTCGCTGATGTCGTCCACCGAGACCACCGTGCCCAATCCGGCACGGGCCCCTTGCCTGCCCACCATCGCGAGCACCGATTCGGCGAACGAACGCTGGTCCTCCCCGCGAAGGAGCACCACCACCTCCGGACCGCTCTGGTCGACGAACACCGGTCGCCAATGGTTCTGTAATTCCACCGCCACCGCCGCGGCAGCCTGCTGTGCACCTCCCACCCCCGAGTACTGCGCGACCGCGATCCGCACACGCCCGTCCCGGTCGGCTGCGCGCAACACGATGTTGCGCGCTGCCGCGGGCGGCGGGCCCGACATGGCCAGTGTCAACGCGTCGGAGTTCAGCGCCTGTTGGTCGCGCATCACCTGACCGGGTTTGGCGTGTTCGAGACTGAGCAGCGATGTCGCGTGACCCACCAGTACCCGCTCGAGATCACCGAGCGGGGTTCGGCCGATGACGGCAAGGTGCCCGAAGACGTTGCCTGCCACGCTGATCCGTTGCACGGTGATCACCCGGTCACCGGTCAGTGTGACGCCGCTGGCCGCCGCGGGGTCACGCCCCACCTGCGACCGCACCGACTCCAGATCGTCGGCGGACACCGGTTGTGGCCGTGCGCTCACCAGCTGCTGATCACGGTCGAGCAGCACCACCGTCTGCTCGATGGCGTCCGCGAGTTCGCGCACCACCGCCGGCATGCCGCCGGCGATGATCGCGCGGGTGATGCGCGGCTGCGTGTGCGACGCGCGGACGAATTGGTCGAAGCGCTCTGCGGCGATGTGGTCGAGCACCGTGCGCGCGATGGCAGAGAACGGCACAGGCAGGGGAACCTCGAGAAGCGGCAGGCCCACCTGATCGGCGGCCTCCACCAGGTCAGCCGGCACGTCGTCGAAGCCGAGGCCGACACCGAATCCGACACCTGCGACTCCCACCCGGTCCAGCAGCCGGACGTACTCGAGACGCCCGGCCGCCGTGGGAGGCAGACGCAGACCGGTGGTGAGAAGTAGCTCCCCGCCGGCGAGCCACTCGTGCGGGGCAGGCAGTTCCGAACTCAGTGCGCAGTCGATGTCGCGGTCCTGACCAGCGGCTCCCCCGATCAGCCGCAGATCGAGGTCACGTTGACCAAGCAGCCAGCGGACAGTGGTGGTCAACGGCTCCACCTTCCTACTCGGGCCTTAGAGACGGGCCAAGCCCCGGGCCGCAGACCAGCACAAACAAGCCGACTGCTGGACAAAGTGTACCGAGGAGGAGCAGACCATGGACATTTTGTCAGGTCCGCAACCACTTCGATGCGGCGAACACTGGCATTCATCACCTGTCCCCCATCGATCCCCGAGCCACATCGCCCCCCCCCGAGCCATACGACCCGAGTCCAATCCGACAGAGAGTGACCGCGCGTCATGCCCGAGATCTTGAAGAACTACATCAACGGCGAGTTCGTTGCGTCGTCGTCCACCGAGACGATCGACCTGATCAACCCGACCGACGAATCGGTCGTCGGTACGTCGCCGGTCTCGACCACCGCCGACATCGACGCGGCCATGGCCGCTGCGGCCACCGCCTTCGAGACCTGGGGTAAGACCACCCCGAAGACCAGGCAGACCGCATTGCTGAAGTTGGCGGATGCCATCGAGGCGAACTCCGATGCGCTCGTGGCCGCCCAGGCACGGAACACCGGGCAGCCGGCCGATCAGATCGCCGACGAAGAGGTGACCGTCGGCGCCGACCAGATCCGGTTCTTCGCCGGTGCGGCCCGCCTCCTCGAGGGAAAATCGGCCGGTGAGTACATGGAGGGGTTCACCTCGTACGTGCGGCGTGAACCCATCGGCGTCATCGGTCAGGTGACCCCCTGGAACTACCCCCTGATGATGGCGTTGTGGAAGATCGGACCTGCGATCGCAGCCGGGAACACGGTGGTACTCAAGCCTTCTGACACCACTCCCGAATCGACGCTTGTACTGGCATCGCTGTCCAAGGGCATCCTGCCCGACGGAGTCCTCAACGTGGTGCTCGGCGACGGTGGGACGGGTGCATCCATCGTCGGGCACAAGACCCCGGGCATGGTGTCGATCACCGGGTCGGTCCGTGCCGGCATCGCCGTGGCGGTATCCGCCGCACAGCAACTCAAGCGCGCGCACCTCGAACTGGGCGGCAAGGCCCCTGCCGTGGTGTTCGCCGATGCAGACCTCGACAAGGCCGTCGACGGCATCGGCGAGGCGTCGTTCTTCAATGCCGGCCAGGACTGCACGGCGGTGACCCGCATCCTCGTACACTCCTCCATCCACGACAAGTTCGTTGCCGCGCTCAGTGAAAAGGCCGACGCGACAACGGTTCCTCCGCTGAACAACATCAACCACTTCACCAAGGTGACGTCGATACTGGACTCGATCCCCTCGCACGCCACCGTGGTCACCGGCGGAAAGCGCCGCGGTGACAAGGGATTCTTCATCGAGCCCACCGTGATCACCGGAGTCCGCCAGACCGACGCGCTGGTGCAGGAAGAGACGTTCGGCCCCGTGGTGACCGTGCAGACCTTCGAGGACGAAGCCGAGGCCATCGCGCTGTCCAACGACGTGAGCTATGGCCTGGCCTCGAGCGTGTGGACCACCGACCACGGCACCGCCAACCGGATGACCGCAGGTATGGACTTCGGCTGTGTGTGGGTCAACTGCCACATCCCGCTGGTTGCCGAGATGCCACACGGCGGGTTCAAGAACTCCGGCTACGGCAAGGACCTGTCGTCCTACGGGGTCGAGGACTACACCCGCATCAAGCACGTGATGAGTTCGGTGCAATGACCATGACGACAACAGCAGCGGTCTCCTACCGCCTCCCCCAGCAACGCAAACTCGTCACGCCCATCCCCGGACCGAAATCCCATGAACTGCAGGGTCGCCGCGCGATGGCCGTCGCCGGCGGCGTGGGCTCGACCGTGCCGGTGTACGCCGCCGACGCAGACGGTGGCGTGATCGTCGACATCGACGGCAACTCGTTCATCGACTTCGGGTCGGGGATCGCCGTGACGAGCGTCGGCGCCAGCAACGCGGCGGTCGCCGAAGCGGTTGCCGAGCAGGCACGGCATTTCACCCACACGTGCTTCATGGTGACGCCCTACGAGGGATACGTCGCGGTGGCCGAACGGCTCAATCATTTGACACCAGGTGACCATCAGAAGCGCACCGTGCTGTTCAACTCCGGCGCCGAGGCTGTGGAGAACGCGATCAAGGTGGCTCGGTTGGCCACCGGACGCGACGCGGTCGTGGCGTTCGACCACGCCTACCACGGCCGAACCAACCTGACGATGGCGCTGACGGCCAAGACCATGCCCTACAAGTACGGTTTCGGACCCTTTGCGCCGGAGGTCTACCGAGTGCCCGGGTCCTACCCCTTTCATGACGGACTCGACGGTCCGGAAGCGGCGGCCCGCGCGATCTCGATGATGGACAAGCAGATCGGGGCAGATCAGCTGGCCGCGATCATCATCGAACCGATCATGGGCGAAGGCGGCTTCATCGTGCCCGCCCCCGGATTCCTTCCCGCACTGGCCGACTGGGCCGCCTCGAACGGCATCGTGTTCATCGCCGATGAGGTGCAGAGCGGATTCGCCCGCACCGGTGCATGGTTCGCCAGCGAACACGAGAACGTGGTGCCCGATCTGGTGACGATGGCCAAGGGCATCGCCGGCGGTATGCCGCTGTCCGCGGTCACCGGGCGCGCCGATCTGCTCGACGCAGTGCACGCCGGTGGTCTCGGAGGGACGTACGGCGGCAACCCGGTGGCCTGCGCAGCTGCTCTTGCCACCCTCGACGTGATGGCCGAACTCGATCTACCCAGGCGGGCACGGGAGATCGAGGAGATCGCCGTCGGGCGACTGCGGGCGATGGCCTCGGTCACCGACGAGATCGGCGACGTCCGGGGACGAGGAGCGATGCTGGCCATCGAACTCGTGCAACCGGGTACGAACAAGCCCAATCCGGAGCTGACCAAGGCCCTGGTGGCGGCCTGTCTCGCACAAGGTGTGGTGTTGCTGTCCTGCGGTACGTACGGCAACGTCATCCGGCTCCTGCCCCCGCTGGTCATCGGTGACGAACTGCTCGGCGACGGGCTCGACGTACTCGAGAACTGCCTGCGCGACCTGACCGGGTCGACAGGAGCAGCGCGTGTCCACTGATCCGGCAGCCGGCCGGCCCGAGGCCACCAGCCATCCCCTCGACCCTTTCAGCGCCGACGAATTCCGTTCGACGGCAGCACTGCTCGCACGAGACCATGGCGTCGCCGAGGGCTGGCGGTTCCATTCGATCGAGTTGCTAGAGCCCAGCAAACAAGCTCTGGCGGACCACGCGACGGGAGGCCCGCGGCCTCCTCGCAAGGGAATAGTCACCTGCTCGGACACGACGCGCAACGCCACCTACAAGGCGGTTGTCTCACTGACCGAGGATGCGGTCGAATCCTTCACCCACATCCCCGGCGTACAGGCGAACTTCACCGTCGACGAGTTCGAAGAATGTGACCAGGTGCTGCGGGGCCACCCAGATGTGATCGCCGCCCTGAAGAAGCGCGGGATCACCGACCTCGCCCTGGTGTTCATGGACACCTGGACCTATGGCGACGCCGTCGCCCCGGACAAGTACCGGGACAGACGGCTCGGATGGTCGGACACCTGGCTCAGGTCCGAACCGGGGGCCAACCCCTACGCCCACCCGGTCAGCGGACTGCACTGCGTCATCGACCTCAACACGATGGAACTGCTCGAGATCGAGGACAACGGCGGCGTGGAACCGCCGGATGTCATGGGCGAGTACGTGCCCGGTCGAATCCCCGAGCGGATCCGGGCCGAATCGCGCCGCCAACCACTCAAGCCCCTGGAGATCACCCAGCCGGACGGCCCCTCGTTCACCCTCGAGGGCAACAAGCTGACCTGGCAGAACTGGTCGTTGCGCGTCGGATTCAACCACCGCGAGGGCATGACCCTGCACGCCGTCACCTACAACGACGGCGGTCGCGAGCGCTCGGTGGCCCACCGGCTGTCGTTTGCCGAGATGATGGTGCCGTACCGAGATCACTGCGAAGACCATTACCGCCGTACAGCATTCGACATCGGCGAGTGGGGCCTCGGTTTCATGACGACCTCCCTGGAACTCGGCTGCGACTGCCTCGGCGAGATCCGTTACCTCGATGCCGTGCTGCACAACAGCAAGGGCGAGCCATACACGATCACCAATGCGATCTGCATCCACGAAGAGGACAATGCGGTTCTCTGGAAGCATGTCGATCACGACGCGGGCGCCGAGGTTCGCCGGATGCGCCGGCTCACGGTCTCGTTCCATGTCACCGTGGCCAACTACGAGTACCTCGTCTACTGGCGCTTCTACCAGGACGGCAACATCGAGTGCGAGGTGCGCGCCACCGGCATCATGGTGACCACGCCGATCGCACCCGGCGCCACGCACCCGCACGGCACCCTGGTGGACGAACGCACCTACGCACCGTTCCATCAGCATTTCCTGGTCGCCCGCCTCGACCTCGACGTGGACGGGACCCAGAACACCGTCTACGCCAGCGAAACCGAGATCGAGCCGATGGGTCCGGCCAATCCGTACGGCCTGTCCCTGGTGCAGCGCAACACCCCTCTACGAACCGAAGAAGAGGGCAAGCAGGACATGAACTGGTCCACCCAGCGAGCGTGGAAGGTGGTGAACACCAACACCACCAACGGGCTGGGCACCCATCCTGCCTACAAACTGGTCCCCGGCGACGCCATCCCTGCAATGTTCGATCCGGCCTCACCGGTGTTCGCACGCGCCGAGGTCATCGGCCATACCGTGTGGGTCACCCCGAACAGTCCCGACGAACGTTGGCCGGCAGGTGAGTTCGTGAACCAGTCGGCCACCGACAAGGGGCTGGGCGAGTGGACGAAGGCCAACCGCAGCATCGACAACACCGACGTGGTGCTCTGGTACACCTTCGGCATCCACCACATCACCCGGCCCGAAGACTGGCCGATCATGCCCGCCGACACGGTCTCGTTCTGGCTCAAGCCATTCGGCTTCTTCGACCGCAACCCATCCCTCGATGTCGCACCGAGCCCGAGCGCGCATTGTCACCCCACATCATCCACATCTCCCGAATCATCTGGAGGACACTGTCATGACTGACTCCCCGGCCACTGATCCAATCGCCGCCTTCCGCGAGCTCCTCGACCAGGTCCCCACGGGTCTGTGGATCGGTGGGGCCTCGGTGGACGCATCCGACGGTTCTACGTTCTCGGTGGACGACCCGGCCACCGGCACGTCGCTGGTCCGCGTGGCCGATGCCACGCCCGACGACGCGAACACTGCCCTCGAGAGCGCGCTCGCAGTGGCGGACGAGTGGGCTGCCACCGCGCCGCGCAAGCGATCGGAGATCCTGCGCGCCACCTACGATCTGGTCCAGGACCACGCCGACGATATGGCGACGATCATGACCCTCGAGATGGGCAAGGCACTGCCCGATTCGAAGTCCGAGATCACCTACGGCGGCGAGTTCCTGCGGTGGTTCGCCGAAGAGGCCGTACGGGTTTCGGGCCGGTTCACCCCGTCGCCAGGGGGCACCGGACGAATCATGGTGACCCACGCCCCCGTCGGGGTGGCACTGGCCATCACGCCGTGGAACTTCCCACTCGCCATGGGCACCAGGAAGATCGGTCCGGCTCTGGCCGCGGGATGCACGATGATCGTCAAGCCCGCGCAGGAGACCCCGCTGACCATGCTGTACCTCGCCAAGCTGCTCGGCGAGGCAGGACTGCCCGGCGGCGTGCTCTCGATCCTCCCGACCAGCAAGGCAGCCGACGTCACCGAGCCGCTGATCGCCGATCCCCGTGTACGCAAGATCAGCTTCACCGGTTCGACCCCGGTCGGCCGGAGTCTGCTCGGCCAGGCAGCCGAGAACGTTCAGCGGACGTCGATGGAGCTCGGTGGCAACGCTCCCTTCCTCGTGTTCGACGACGCCGATCTGGACAAGGCGGTGGAAGGTGCGTTCGCAGCGAAAACCCGCAACGGCGGCGAAGCGTGCACGGCAGCCAATCGCTTTCTCGTCCAAGAAGGTATCGCCGAACAGTTCACCGCGGCGCTGACGGCGAAGATGGAGGCCATGGTCCTGGGGCCCGGCTACGACCCGAAGACCACACTGGGCCCGATGGTCAACACCAAGCAGCAGACGTCCATCGCAAAGGCTGTCGCCGCGGCGGTCGCCGACGGGGCCCGGGTACGGCTGGGTGCCGATCCGGAAAACGTCCAGAACTCCCTCGCGCCGAACACGCCGAACGATGACGCGGGGTGCTACTACCCCGCGACGGTTCTCGACCAGGTGCCGGCAGACGCGGACATCGTCCGAAACGAGATCTTCGGCCCCGTCGCCGTCATCAGTACGTTCACCACCGAGGACGAGGCCATCGAAGCCGCTAACTCCACCGAATACGGTTTGGCCGCTTACCTTTACACCCAGGACCTCGACCGGGCGCTGAGGGTGGCCGACAAGATCGAGTCGGGGATGGTCGGGATCAACCGAGGCGTGATCTCCGATGTCGCGGCACCGTTCGGCGGCGTGAAGCAATCCGGGATCGGGCGCGAAGGTGGATCAGAGGGCATCTACGAATACCTCACCACGAAATACATCGCACTGACGTAGTCCGGCAAACACGCAGGGACACACACCGGATCGGCGACGCCGTCCGGGAAAGGACATCATGCAGCTCATCACCGCCCTGACGGCGCCGCCGTCACTGTGCCGGGACACCGACTCAGGGCGTGCACCGATACGGGTGGGTCTCGTGCAGCATCGCTGGCAGCCCGACACCGATGCCCTGCTGGCCGATCTCGCAAAGGGCGTCGACATGGCCGCCGGGGCCGGGGCGGGCCTGGTGTGCCTGCCCGAGATCACCCTGCTGCGGTATCCGGCGTTCGTCCGAGGTGGCGCGAACCCGGGCGCATCCGCCGAGGACCTCGACACCGGGCCCACATTCGCCTTCGCCTCGGCAATGGCGAAGCACCACAACATCTTCCTGCACGCGTCGCTGTACGAGAGGAACTCGGCGGAGAACGGCACCACCTACGACGACGGCCTCGGGTTCAACACCGCCATCCTGGTCTCACCTACCGGTGAGCTGGTGGCCAAGACACGCAAGATCCACATCCCCATCACGGCCGGCTATCACGAGGACACATACTTCCGGGCAGGGCCCGCCGAACCCGACCCGTATCCCGTGCACTCCCCGGCCGGACTCGACGCCACCCTGGGGATGCCGACCTGCTGGGACGAATGGTTCCCCGAAGCCGCACGCGCGTATTCGCTGGCCGGGGCCGAGATCATCGTCTACCCCACCGCCATCGGCTCCGAGCCCGACTTCCCCGACTTCGACACCCAGCCGCTGTGGCAGCAGGTGATCGTCGGAAACGGGATCGCCAACGGCACCTTCATGGTGGTACCCAACCGCACCGGGAATGAAGGCGAGATCACCTTCTACGGTTCGTCTTTCATCTCCGACCCGTACGGCCGCATCCTTGTCGAGGCGCCGCGCGACGAACCTGCCGTGCTGGTCGCCGAACTCGACCTCGCCCAGCGTCGTGACTGGCTCACGCTGTTCCCGTTCCTGAAGACCCGACGGCCCGACACCTATGGTCGCCTTGTCGATCCGGTTGCGACACACGGGCACTACGGCGCCGGAGAAATCTGATGTCGCAGTGGCGGATGCCCGCCGAAACAGCCCCGCAGGAAAAGGTGTGGATGGCTTACCCGGCACCCGGCTATTCACTCGGCGACACCGACGCCGCGCGCGACGAAGCCCGCCGAACATGGGCGGCGGTGGCACACAGCATCTGTGAGTTCGAGCCGGTCACGATGCTCGTCGACCCGGATGAACTGCCCGCGGCCCGGAAATACCTCTCCCGCGACGTCGAGATCGTCGCGGCTCCGCTCAACGACGCCTGGGCGCGCGACATCGGGCCCACATTTGTGATCGACGAGGACGGCACCCTCGGAGCCGTCGACTGGGTGTTCAACGGATGGGGGGCTGCCTCGTGGGCGCGATGGGACAAAGACCAGCACATCGGCGCGCTGATCGCCGAGCTGTCGGGGGCCCGACTCATCGACTCGCCGATGGTCAACGAGGGCGGTGGCATCGCGGTCGACGGCGACGGCACGGTGCTGCTGACCGAATCGGTGCAGTTGGGCGAGGGCCGCAATGCCACGTGGTCTCGTGAAGACGTCGAGGACGAGCTGCGGCGGACGATCGGCGCCGAGAGGGCGATCTGGTTGCCGTACGGCCTCACTCGCGACAACCAGAAGTTCGGCACCCGTGGACACGTCGACATCGTCGCGGCCATCCCGTCGGCGGGTGTGGTGCTGGTGCACGACCAGCAAGACCCCGACCACCCCGATCACGCGGTGAGCGCTCGGATCAGAGAGGTGATCGCCGCGGCGGAACCCGGGTGGCAGATCATCGACGTCCCGGCCCCCACGGTCCTGACCGACGACGAGGGACCGGTGGACTACAGCTACATCAACCACCTCGTCATCAACAACGCCGTGATCGCCTGCAGCTTCGACGATCCGAATGACGCACGGGCTGCGGCAATCCTGGCCGAGGTGTATCCGGGGCGTGAGATCCGCACGGTCGACGCGCGGCCGTTGTTCGAGCGGGGCGGGGGCATCCACTGCATCACGCAGCATCAGCCGGCCAGTCGTCGGGTATGAACCACCGGTCAATGAGCCCCGCCCGACGGGCCGACAGTTCGCCCGCCCGCGGCACCACGCCAGCGGACGTTCTGTAGGTTGCCGCGGTACCGGCGGGTAGGGGACCGTGACGCAATGACATCGACCACTCCCCAAACAGAGCCCGTTGCCGACGCGGCGCCCAGCTCGTATGGCAGCAAAGTGCTTGCGGTCGAACCAGGCGGCAACGAATTCATCCCGCTCGAGGCCCGGCACGGCAAACCGCGCAGCATGTTCTGGACGTGGACCGCGCCCAACCTCGAGTTCGCGACGATCTTCGTCGGGGTCCTGTCGGTGCTGTACTTCGGTCTCAGCTTCTGGCAGGCCCTCGCCGCGGTGGCGTTGGGCAACCTCCTCGGCGCCCTCGCTCACTACGCGCTCTCCGCTCGCGGCCCGCTGCACGGAGTGCCGCAGATGGTTCTGGGCCGCCTGGGATTCGGCTACCGCGGCAACATCGTGCCCGCCGCATTCATGACCGTCATGTGCGGCATCGGCTGGTTCGCGACCAACAGCGTCAGCGGCGCGCTGGCCCTCAACACGCTGTTCGGTCTCCCGTCGGTGCTGGCGCTCCTGATCGTCGTACTGGCGCAGACAGCTTTTGCGTTCTTCGGACACAACCTCGTCCAAGGGTTCGAGCGCATTGCCGCGCCTCTTCTCGCCATCGTGTTCGTGATCGCCGGCGTCATCATCTTCAGCAAGGCCGATCTCGGCGCACCCGCCACCGACGGTGGCGCCGGACTCGGCGGATTCCTGCTGACCGTAGGTACTGCGTTCGGTTACACCGCCGGCTGGACCCCTTACGCGGCCGACTTCACCCGCTACCTTCCCGCGACCGTGTCCCGGTTCAAGACCGGATTCTTCGCCTCGTCAGGGCTGTTCGTGTCCACCACGGCATTGATGGCCGTGGGCGCCGCGTCGGTGACGATCGGCTCGGATGCGGAGAGCCCCACCGACGCCTTCACCGGGCATCTGCCGTCGGTCGTGGCGGATCTGACGTTGCTGGCCATCGCGGTCGGGGCGGTCGCGGCCAACGCGATCAACCTCTATTCCGGCGGAATGGCCTTTGTCACCATGGGATTCAAGATGTCGCTCGGTATCCAGCGGGCGCTGGTCACCGTGGTGTTCGGAGTCGTGGGATTCCTGGTTGCCTGGTGGGCACTGGCCGACGCGGCCGAGTCCTATGAGACCTTCCTGCTGATCGTCGCCTACTGGATCGGCCCGTGGCTCGGCATCGTGTTCGCCGACCAGATCCTTCGCCGGAACCGTCCCGTGGCCGCGATGCTGTACGACCCGAAGTACACGAACTGGGGCGGACTGTCAGCGTTCCTGATCGCCCTCGTCGCCTCGGTGTTGCTCTTCAGCAACCAGGAACGATATGTCGGTTTTGTCGCCGAGGCCGTCCCCGAATTGGGAGACATCACGTTCTTCGCCGGATTTGTCATCGCGTTCGCCGGATACTTCCTGCTGTCGCGCAGCAAGATCCGTCGCGACTATCAGTCCGCCTGAGCGGAGGCCGATCGGACCGCACTGCGGTGCGCGCAAAGGGCCAGCAACACCGACGGGTAGGTCTCGGGCGCCGCGAAGTCGAATCCCAGCAGCTCCCGGATCCGTTCCAGACGCTGGTACAGACTCTGCCTGCCCAAGTGCAGGGCAACCGCGGATCGTGTTGCGCTGCAACCATGCCGAAGATGCACCTCGAGGGTGTGGGTGAGCTCTGACCCGTGGGTCCGATCCCATTCGACCAGCGGCCCGACAGAGGTCACCAGGTCGTCGCGGACCGCGGCGTCGAGAGTCTCCACCGCGAGTTCAGCCGCGAGCGCGCGAACCGAGGAGACCGCATCGGTGTGACGGGCCATTGCACGCCGGGACCCGGAGGCGATTGCGAGTGCTCGCCGTGCGGTCAGCAAGGCGTCGGACAGCTCACGGGCCTCAACACGCGCAGCATTCCCGACCACAACCGTTGCCTCACCGACGATTCCGGCGAACGCTGCACAGACCTGGGTGATCGGGTCGCGCGATTGATCGGTCATGGCGAACAGCGCGTAGGAGGTCGCATGTACGTCGGCGTGCAGCGACTGCACGGCCAGCTTCTTCGTCACGGACGCCGTCAGCTGCGCCGCCATCCGGGGCGCCGGGGCAGAGATCGCCACCGGAACGATGCAGACAGCGCCCGCAGGATCGAAACCTGCTGCCCGAGAACGCATCATGAGATCAGGACGGCGATCGACCCGCCGATCGAGCAGATCGGACATCAGGGTGGCCGCGGCTCGATGACGCAGCCCCCCGAGCTCGCGCGACATCGACAGCGCCACACCCAGCGGTCCGGCACCGAGATCGAGAAGCGACATCATGGTGTCCGCATCGAGCGACGACGGACCGGCGACCAAGGTCGCGATGACCTGGCCGCGCGACTGCACCGGTACCGAGGCGGACTGCGCGTCCACCACCTGCCACGCCGAGTGGTCGTCGTCCACACCCTCGGCGGCCATCAGCGCATTGTTCTTGCCCAACACCACCAGTGGGCAACCGATGGCAGCCGCGATGGCCTTCACGATCGCCGGGGCACCGGCGCCGGCCGCCATCAGCGCGTGCAGCGCCGCGTCGAGTTCACCTCGTCGGCGGAGCACCCCGACTTCGCGCGAGACGATGTCGGTGTTGGCAGCGCGGCACAGGTCGATGAACGGGACCACGGTGTGCAGCGCGATCAGCGGTAGTTGCACCGACGAGGCCTCGCGGATCATCTCGTCGGGAACCTCGTCGAAGGTTCTGCCCAATTCCACTGCCACTCCGGCGACGTCGCGAGTGGCCAGCTCGCGGATGTAGTGGCGGCGCGTACCGGCGTCGGTGCCCGCCAGTCCGAGTCCCGTGGTTAGCAGGAGTTCACCACCTGACAGCAGCGGACCGATCTCGAAGATCTCACTGGAATGCACCCAGCGGACCTCGTTGCCGAGCCGTCCGTGACCACTGAGAACCTGCGGGTCGGTTGCCGCCAGGTGTCGGTCGAGGACCTCGTGTAACGCCAGAACCATTGTCGCTTGCCTCTCGTCACCGACGAATTGCACGTCCGTAGCCCCCGGTGCCGCGACACTATGTCAGTTGCCCCAACTGCGCACGACGGGCAGCGTTGGTCCCCATGAGCACCTCCATCGACGTCTCGCCCGCAACGCTGCTCGAGACCGCATACGCCGAAGCCCAGCAGAGTCTGATCGAGGGCGGGATCCCGATCGGGGCCGCTCTGTTCGCCTCCGACGGCACACTGCTCGGACGTGGACACAACATGCGCGTGCAGAACGATGACCCATCGGTGCACGGCGAGACCGCCGCCTTCCGCAACGCCGGGCGGCAACGCGACTACCGATCGACCATCATGGTGACCACGCTGGCGCCGTGCTGGTACTGCAGCGGCCTCATCCGTCAGTTCGACATCGGTTCGGTGGTCATCGGTGAGACCCGGAACTTCCAGGGCGGCGAGGACTGGCTTGCCGACCTGGGTGTGTCGGTCACCGTGGTCGACGACCCACGGTGCGTGGCCATGATGGCCGACTTCATCGACGGCAACCCCGGGCTGTGGAACGAAGACATCGGCGTCGCCGAGGAGACCGGCCGATGAGCAGCCCGATTCTCACCGTCGACATCTCACAGTGGCGCAGGGGCGGCGACGCAGCCGAGGCACTGTGCCGGGCGGTCGACGAGAGCCTGCAGACGGCAGGTTTCCTGCTGGTCACCGGCCACGGCATCGACCCGGCACTTCCCGCCGACCTCCGAGCGGCCGCGCGCCGGTTCTTCGCCCTTCCGGCCGACGTCAAGAGCCGGTACGCGGTGGCCGTCGGCGGTCGCGGATGGATCGGACCGGGCATGGAGGCCAACGGTTCTGCCGACGGGAGCGAGACGCCACCCGATCTCAAGGAGACCTACAACTGTGGCGCGCAGACCCCGACCGGTGACCCGGCGGTGGACGCCGCATGGTTCCCGCCGAACGTCTGGCCCGCGGAGGTGCCCGAGCTCGACGAGTTGTTCACCGAGTACTGCCGTCAGATGAAGCTGCTGTCCGACGACCTGCTCGCGCTGATGAGTGCGTCGCTCGGGCTCGATGCCGGACATGACTTCCTCGGCCGCGCCGAACGGGCCACGTGGACATCCAACATCAACCACTACCCCGCCCTGACCGAGGTGGGTCGTCCCGAGGAAGGACAGTTCCGGATCGGGGCGCACACCGACTTCGGCACCGTTACCGTTCTCGACCGCGAACCGGGATCCGGTGGCCTTCAGGTCTATACCGAGGAAGGCGGCTGGGCAGACGCCCCCTACGACCCCGAGGCGCTGACGATCAACATCGGAGACCTCCTCGAATACTGGACGGGCGGACGTTGGCCGGCAGGCCGCCACCGCGTGTTGCCTCCGCAGGCCGACGCACCCGACGAAGACCTGATGTCGCTCATCTTCTTTTATGAACTCGATCACGATGCGGTGGTGACCCCACTGGGCCCACCCGTCGGTGCGGCAAACGGCCAACCCCCGGTTGTCGCAGGTGAGTTCATCATGGAGCGGCTCGAGGCGATCACCGTCACAGCGTCCTGAGGCCCGGCGCCACGGGTGCCCCCCGGGGGTTTGCGGAACTGCCGGTTCAAAGTCCTTACTCGTGGGTAACCTCGGATCCATGACGGCGAACGAAGCGGACACCTTCACGGCAACGGACATCGATCCCGAGGTCCGAACCGCAGATCTACCCGAGAAGCAGACCCCCGAAGAAGACACCGAGCTGCTGGTCGACAACCTGCGCATCGCACTCGACGGACGCTGGCGGTCCACCCGTGAAGCGGTGCGAGAACAGCTCAACCGTTCCGAGTTGCTACCCGACCCGTCGCTCCCGTTGGACCAGGCCCGCGCTCGCATCCTCGAGACCATGCGCGAACTGGCCGGCCACGGCTTCCCCCGCGCCGGATTCCTGGAAAAGCACGGAGGCACCGGTGACATCGGTGCTTCGATCAGCGCGATCGAACTGCTCGGCTACGCCGATCTGTCGCTGATGGTGAAAGCGGGAGTCCAGTGGGGCCTGTTCGGCGGCGCGGTGGAGAACCTCGGCACCGATGTCCACCACCAGAAGTACGTACCCGGCCTGATCAATCTCGATGTGCTCGGCTGCTTCGCCATGACCGAGACCGGACACGGCTCCAATGTGCAGGCCATCCAGACCACGGCCACCTATGACACCGCCACCGGCGAGTTCGTCGTCAACTCCGACACCAAGCTGGCACGTAAGGACTACATCGGCGGCGCGGCAGAGCATGCCAAGGTCGCGGCGGTGTTCGCCCAGCTGGTGACCGGTGGTCCCGACGAGGAGCCGACCGGCCGGGGCGTGCACTGTTTTGTGGTCCCGCTCCGTGACGACGACGGCAACGATCTCCCCGGGATCACCACCAGCGACTGCGGATACAAGGGCGGCCTGGCGGGAGTCGACAACGGCCGCATCGTCTTCGACCGCGTGCGCATCCCCCGCGAAAACCTGCTCAACCGCTACGCCGACGTCGCCGAGGACGGCACCTACAGTTCGCCCATCGAGAACGAGAACCGCCGGTTCTTCACGATGCTCGGCACCCTCATCCGGGGCCGGGTCAGTGTCGCGGCCACGGCCGGCGCCGCAGGCCGCAAAGCGCTGACCATCGCGACCCGGTATGGATTGGTGCGCAGGCAGTTCGAGCAGCCGGACTCCGACGACGAGATCGTCATCATGGACTATCTGGCACATCAGCGAAAGCTGTTGCCCCTCATCGCGAAGTCGTACGCGCTGGCGTTCGCACAGAACGAGATCATCGAGGAACTGCACGAATTGCAGTCCGCCGAAGACCTCGACGAGGACCGTCAGCGTCAACTCGAAGGCGCTGCCGCCGGCCTCAAGGCGATGACCACCTGGCATGCCTCGCACACCATCAACGTCTGCCGCGAAGCCACCGGTGGCGCCGGTTATCTCGACGAGAACCAGTTGTCGATCATGCGCGGCGACATCGACGTGTTCACCACCTTCGAAGGCGACAACACAGTCCTCACGCAGCTCGTCGCCAAAGAATTGTTGTCGGCATACGCCCAAGACGTCCGCGGGCTCAACACCGTGGGCTGGGCACGGTTCATCGCAGGGATGGCCCGTGACGTGTTCCTGGAGAAGTCCGCTGCGCGCCAGGTGGTCCAGACCCTGATGGACACCTCGGGCGAAGATCCCGAAGAGTCCGAGCTGACCAACCGCGGCACCCAGATCCGGCTGTTCCGCAACCGCGAGGACCATCTCCTGCGGACCTGCGCCAACCGGTTGCGTCGGGCGACCGACGACGACGCCGACCCGTTCGAGGTGTTCAACGGGGCTCAGGACCATCTGTTGAAAGTCGGTACGGCGCACATCGAACGGGTGGTGCTCGAGTCGTTCATCGAGGCCATCGACAAGTGTGACAGCAAGGCCGGAACCGAACTGCTCGGCAAGGTCTGCGACCTGTACGTCTATTCGGCTCTCGAGGCAGACCTCGAATGGTTCCTGATGCACCGGCACATCTCGGTGGAACGCGCCAAGGCGATCCGCCGCGGCGTCAACGACCTGTGTGCGGCACTGCGTCCGCATGCGCGCACGCTCGTCGACGGGTTCGCGGTGCCAGAAGAACTGCTCAAGACAGCGATGGTCGAAGACCAGCTGAGCTAGAACCGTACCTACGAAGAGTCCTCGTCACCATGTACCGGTGGCGGGGACTTCTTCTGTTTCGGCTTCGGCTTCGGCTTCTGGAGCGAAGTGGACTTCTTCGGACCGAGCCCGAGGGCGACCGCCTGGTGAGCTTGGGTCAGTTCCGACCGGAAATGGTCGACGTCACGGGCCCACGCCTGTGCCAGTCTGCCGCTACGCAACTGGATGCCCACACCCTTGCGTCGCCGCGGCACGGCAGTCAGTTCACCCAGGGCAGGAGCGCTCTCCCACTTCTGATGTTCGGGGCTGTTGTTCTGCGGAAAGATCTCGTCGATCTCGTCGAGGGCGATGGTCTGAGCACCCTGACGCAGAGTGGTCTCGGTGAGCCGCACCGTGACGTGTGAACGAGCCGCGTACACCTGGATGAGCGAGAATCCGCCGATCACGGCGGCGAAGATCAGGAGCGCGAGCCAGTGAACCTTGCCTTCACCGAAGATCTCGACGATGAGCAGGGCAAGACACAGGAGCGGGCCGATGGTGACCACCCACCAGCTGCCGCCGGGTTCGTAGAACAAGACCTCGCCTTCGGCCTCCGGCGTCTCGGGCTCTTGGTCGGGTGTCTCGTCACTCATGGGCGCAGCCCCTCACCGGCGAGCGAACCAGGGCTCGGACGTGGGGCGGTTGGCGGTCAGCGAACCGGACAGTCCGATCAGCGCGAAGAGCAGTGCGGGGACCATCGGCAGCGAGTAGAGCATCGAGGCGAAGATCCCGATGGCGACGAGCATCAGCGTCAGGACCGACACCGCCGACCGCCAGCGCGGATCACCGGTGTACGCCTGCCGGCCCGCCCACACCAGGGCAGCCCCGACAAGAATGAAGAACACTCCGAAGACCACGCTGGTCGCGGTTCGCACCAGGGCGATCTGGAACAGACCCCACAGCGCGAGCAGGACGCCGGACGCAAGCCACAACCGATACGCCCACACAACGGTGTTCGGGGGCACGCCCGGATTCACGGACTCGGTGCTCACGTGCGTTCTCCTGTATCTGATCCGGCGTCGTCGGGACGTCTCGGATCGGTGTTGCCGGGCTCCGAGGGCGTGCTGTTGTCCGGACCCGCGGGGTGCTGGTATTCACCCTGCTGGTAGCCCGGCGCCCCGTAGTACTGCTGCTGATATGGCTGCTGCGGGTATTGCTGGTAGGGGTTCGGGTAACCGGGGTTGGGCGGATACCCACTCGGCGGGCCCTGCGGCCACGGCGCCTGACCACCGTTGTGCGCCTGCCCGTCCTTGTGCGACTGACTCTTTCGCCACGCCGCCATGTCTTTGCAGTACTTGTCCGAGTCCCGATGCATCAGCAGGACACCCGCGCCGAGTGCCGCGACTCCGCCGATGACGGTCGGGATCATCGTCCAATGATCGGCCTCTTCGATGAAAAACGCTGAGACGGTCTGCACAACGAGATAGAAACTGACGAAACCGAGCACCAGGCGGGCCCAATTCCGCCCGGACCGGGCGAGCCACGCGAGCACCCCGAACGCCGCGGCGAGGGTCAGCCCCACGACGACGTACACCACCCAGATGGCGCCATCGGGGAGCTCACCCTCAGGCATGTCCCGGGACACCTTGTCGGCGGCATCGAAGGCCACTTGGTACTGACCACCGAAAACCACGCACTGCGCCAAGATGATCAGCGCCCACAGTTCGGTGGCGATGGCCATCGGGCTGGCCAGAGCCGGCTTGCTGGGTGACTCGGGCGAGGAGCCGCCGTACGGGCCCTGGCTGTAGGACGGTGGAGTCACGGACATGGGCACCAGCCTAGAGGTCGGGCGGGCGGCTGCGCGCGGGCGTCACAACGCTCACCCGGCCATGCGCCGCGAATGGACGCTGACGGCCCGGTCGACGAAGTTATCGGCACGGTCAGCGGGGTTGTCGGCACGGTGAGCGGGATTATCGGCACGGTCGACGGGGTTATCGGCACGGTCGACGGGGTTATCGGCACGGTCAGCGGAGTTTGTCGGCGACCTCGTGCGCCCAATACGTCAGCACGATATCGGCACCGGCGCGCCGGATGGAGGTGAGTGACTCGAGGATGGCGGCATCGCGGTCGATCCAGCCGCGTTCGGCCGCCGCGGTGATCATCGCGTACTCCCCCGAGATCTGGTAGGCCGCGACCGGGACATCGGCCACGTCGGCCACCCGTCGCAACACGTCCAGGTACGACATGGCCGGCTTCACCATCACGATGTCGGCGCCCTCGGACAGGTCGAGTTCGAGTTCGCGCATCGCCTCGCGCAGGTTGGCGGGATCTTGCTGGTAGGACTTGCGGTCTCCACGCAGCGACGAGCCGACGGCCTCCCGGAACGGGCCGTAGAAGGCCGACGAGTACTTGGCGGTGTAAGCGAGGATCCCCGTGTCGGTGTACCCCGCATCGTCGAGTGCCGAACGGATCACGGCCACCTGACCGTCCATCATCCCGCTCGGCCCCACCAGGTGCGCGCCCGACTGCGCCTGCACCACAGCCATCTCGGCGTAGCGCAGCAGGGTGGCGTCGTTGTCGACTGTGCCGTCATCGGCGAGCACACCGCAGTGCCCGTGGTCGGTGAACTCGTCGAGGCAGGTGTCGGCCATCAGGACAGTCGAGTCGCCGAGCTCGGATTTCAGCAGTCGCAGAGCCGAATTGAGCACACCATCCGGATCGGTCCCGACGCTCCCGATGGCATCCTTGTCGCCCTCGGCAGGAACACCGAAGAGCATCAGACCACCCACACCTGACTCCACTGCCGCGACCGCGGCGGCGCGGAGTGAATCGGGCGTGTGCTGGACGACCCCGGGCATGCTGCTGATGGGCCGCGGCTCGTCGATCCCCGCAGCCACGAACATCGGCAACACCAGATGCCTTGGCTCCAAGGAGGTTTCGGCGACCATCCGACGCATGGCCGGAGTGGTACGAAGACGCCTGGGACGATCGATCGGTGAGGTCATGTCCTCCAGCCTACGAGCGTGAGCGGCGGGCCTTCTTGCGCGGCGGAGGCAGCGCACCCTCGGCACGCAGGCGAGCCGCGTGCTCGGCGAGCGCGTCCACCAACTCGTGCACCGATGCGTTCTCCGGCCGCACGTCGACCCGCAGGCCGAACTCGGTGGCGGTCTCGGCCGTCTTCGGGCCGATGCACGCAACGATGGTGCGGGCGTGCGGTTTACCCGCGATGCCCACCAGGTTGCGCACCGTGGAACTCGAGGTGAAGCAGACCGCGTCGAACCCACCGGTCTTGATCATCTCGCGGGTCTCGGCGGGCGGCGGCGCGGCGCGGACCGTTCGGTACGCGGTGACGTCGTCGATCTCCCAGCCACGGCCACGCAGCCCCTCCGAGAGCGTCTCGGTGGCGATGTCGGCACGGGGCAGCAGGATCCGGTTCACCGGATCGAAGACGTCGTCGTACGGCGGGAAGTCCTCGAGCAGTCCCAGCGAGGACTGCTCGCCCGAGGGCAGCAGCTCGGGGTTGATGCCGAAGCCGCGCACCTTCTCCGCAGTCGCCTCGCCCACACAGGCGATCTTCACGCCACTGAAAGCTCGTGCGTCCAAACCGAACTCGGCGAACTTGTCCCAGACTGCGCGGACAGCGTTCGTGGAGGTGAACACCACCCACTGGTAACGGCCGTCGACCAGACCCTTGACGGCACGTTCCATCTGGGCGGGACTACGCGGCGGTTCCACCGCGATCGTCGGGACCTCCATCGGGATGGCGCCGTGCGTGACCAGCCGATCGGACATGTCGCCCGCCTGATCCTTGGTACGCGGCACCAGAACGGTCCAGCCGTACAGCGCGCGTGATTCCCACCAGCTCAACTTGCCGCGCTGGGTGACCACCTTGCCGATGGTGACGATCAGCGGTCCGGTGAGGGCGCTTCCACTCTCGTTGAGCGTGGCCAGCGTTGCCTCGATGGTGCGCTGCTGGCATGTGGTGCCGTTGACGGTGATGGCGGCAGGGGTCTGCGCGGCCAGGCCGTGCTCGGTGAGTGCACTCGCGGTCTCGGCGAGATGACCCGAGGTGGCGTGAAGCACAAGAGGTCCGGGTGCGGCAGCGAGTGCCGCCCAATCGACCTCTCCGCGGACATCGGCCTCGGTGTGTCCCGAACCCAGCGGCATACCCGCGTAGCTCGGTACAGCGGCCGTCGCGGGCAGTCCCGGGATGACCTCGAACTGCACCTGGGTACGGGCGACGGCATTCACCTCGGCCAGCACCGCATCGGTGGTCAAGGGGTCGCCTGCCACCAGCCGGACGACGTCGTGGCCGTCCTTGGCGGTGGCGACGAGAGTCTTGGCGACCTCGGCGGGATCACCCAGCGCGGGACGCACATTGCCCATCGAGTCGTCTGCCGAATCGGCACCGGACGCGGATGCGGCAGTGCCGTCGTCGTCCTGGGGATCACCCCCCTGCGAATCGCGTTGCTCGCCGCCGCTAATGTCTTGTTTGCCCGACCGGGTCGCACCGATCGACGGACTCTTCGACGAGGCCTGCTCACCCCAGCCGACACCGATCTGTTCGACGACCGCGGACGGTACGTCGGGATCGATGAACACCGTCACGGCGTTCTCGATCGCGGTCCGGGCGCGGACGGTCAGCAGTCCGGGATCGCCCGGGCCTGCCCCGACAAAGAGAATGCGACCGGGGGTGGTGGCCTTTTTGTTACGGCTCATGCTCAGCACTCCTGCCCCGTGGGGCTGTAGCTCGGCCCACTGTTTCTAGAGAAGCTGTCTTGCTCCCTGATCCAGCAGTTCTGCGGCGAGTTCTCGGCCCAGTTCGGCCGCTCGTTCGACCGGGCCCACCACCGAGGCCTTGACCGCGTCCGATCCGTCTTCGGCCACGACCGTCGCCCTCAGCGACAGCTCGGTGAAAATGCGTCCGTCCTCGTCAATCGACTCGACCACCTCGGCCATCGCGCCGACCGGGGCGGTGCATCCGGCCTCGAGGGCCCCCAGCACCGCACGTTCGGCGTCAATCGCCGCACGGGTGGACGGATCGTCCAACTCGGCGAGAATGCTCACCAGTCGGGCATCGTCTGCGCGGCACTCCACGGCCAAGGCACCCTGTGCGGGCGCCGGCAGCATCTGAACCGGATCCAGCGCTTCGGTGACCTCGTCGGCCCGTCCGATGCGTACCAGTCCTGCTCGAGCCACTACCACCGCGTCGAGTTCGCCGCTCGCGACTTTGCCCAACCGAGAATCAAGGTTGCCTCGTAGGGGGCGGATTTCCAAACCGAGACCCAATGCTCTAAGCTGCGCCGCCCGGCGCGGCGCGGAGGTGCCGACAGTGGCTCCCGGCAGTAGCTCGCCGAGCACCTTGCCACCCGCTGCGACCAGCGCATCTCGGGGATCCTCGCGGGGCGGGGTGGCAGCGATGTGCAGCCCGGGTTCAGGAGCCGTCGGAAGGTCCTTGTAGGAGTGCACGGCGACGTCCACCTCGCCCGCGGTCAACGCCAGCCGGATTGCCGTGGTGAACACCCCGACGCCGATCTGCTGGACCGGTGCGGCAGACAGGTCGCCTGCGGTCTTGATGATCACCAGTTCGGCAGGATGGCCGGCCTTGATGAGTGCGTCGCGGATGTCGCCGGCCTGGGTGGTGGCCAGCAGCGAACCACGTGTGCCGATACGGATCGGACTCGTCTCGTCGGTGCTCAAGTCCTACCGGGCCTTTCCATCTGTGTCGCCGAGTCCGGCGGTGTCCCCGAGCCCGACCTCCGGTGCCGAGACCGATTCGGCCGCACCGGGCTTGAGTTCGAAGAGTTCGCGAAGGGCTTCGGCGTAGGTGTCGCCCTGCGGCGTGCTCGCGAGTTGTTTCACCCGCACCGTCGGCGCGTGCAGCAACTTGTCGACCACTCGCCGGACGGTCTTGGCGACCTCGTCGCGCTGGGGGTCGTCCAGACCCGGCAACCGGCTCTCGAGTCGGAGGATCTCCGCCTGGACCACCTCGGCGGCGCGCTGCCGCAGCGCGGTGACCGTGGGGGTGACCTCGGCCTGACGCTGATGCATCAGGTAGTCGGCCAGCTCACCCAGGACGATCTCGCGGGCGGCGAACTCGTCGGCATCGGCGGCCTTGGTGGCCTCATCGCCACGCAGACCCTCGATATCGATGATGTGGACACCGGGTAGCCGACCGGCCGCAGGATCGACGTTACGAGGCAATCCCAGGTCGCAGATCACCAGCGGTTTGTGGTTCTCGCGACGGGCGAGCGCCGAATGCACCTCACCGACACCGACGACCGCGCCGATGGTGCCGGTACAGGTCACCAGCACGTCGGCGCCGATCAGCGCGTCGGTCATGTCGTCGAAACGCACCGCCCGCGCGGGGATGCCGTGATTCTTGGTGACGTTGGCCGCCAGATGCTGGGCCTTCTCGAACGTGCGGTTGACGACCACCAGCTCCGACACCCCTGATCGGGCCAGGTGGGCGGCGGCCAGGCCACCCATCGCGCCGGCTCCGAGGACAACGGCAGAGGTGATGTCGCCGTCGAGAATGCTCCGCGCGCGCTCGAGCGACACCGACACGACCGATGCACCGGCGCGGTCGAGCCCGGTCTCGCTGTGGACGCGTTTACCCACCCGCAACGCCTGCTGCGCCAGCTCGTGCAGCACACGCCCGGCCGAGCGGTTCGCGTCGGCGCTGGCGTAGGACGACCGGATCTGGCCCAAGATCTGCTGCTCGCCCACCACCATCGAGTCCAGGCCGGCGGCGACCGAGAACAGGTGCTCGACAACGGCTTCGGAGTACCGCACGTAGGCGTACTTGGTCATCTCGTTGACCGTCATGCCCGAGTGTTTGCCCATGACCTCACCCACGGCCTCGAGGGCCGGGTGGAACGCGTCGACCACGGCGTACACCTCGACGCGGTTGCACGTCGAGACGATCATCGCCTCACTGATCTGCGGACTGGCCAGCAGGTCGTCGATGATCTTCGGACGGTCGTCGTCGGTGACGGCGAGTCGCTCGAGGATCGGTACCGGCGCGCTGCGATGCGATACGCCGAACAGGAAAATACTCACACGCCCACCGATCTCTGATCTGATCGTGCTCTCGTCTTCGCCCCACTCCTCGGGGCACGTCCACTACTGCGCTGCTCGCGTGGCACCACCGCGGAGTCCGCGTTGTGCCGTCGGGCAGCGTTGAAGGCCATCACCTGCAGCTCGAGCGCGAAGTCCACCGGCCGCACGTACACGTGCTCGGGGACGCGCGGCGCGAGCGCGGTGAAGTTCAGGATCTGGTGCACCCCGGCCTCGACGAATGCGTCGCAGGTGGCCTGGGCGTCGGCGTCAGGGGTCGCGAGGACCGCGATCTCCACCCCGTGCTCTTGGCAGATGTCACCGATCTCGTCGAGCGCCCGCACTGCCAACTCACCCTCGGCCGCGGTGATCGTCGTCCCGACCAGTTCGGGGTCCGCGTCGAACATGGCAACGATCTTGATCCCGCGTCGGTCGAAACCCACCCGGCCCAGCAGCGCCTTGCCGAGGTGGCCGGCGCCGGCCAGCACCACGTTGTGGTTGTGCTCGACTCCGAGGGCCAAGGCGATCCGGGCGATCAGCCGGCCGACGTCGTAACCGACGCCGCGCACTCCGCCCGACCCGACATGGGACAGATCTTTGCGCAGGATCGCCGGATTGACCCCGGCTGCGGTGGCCAGCTGACCGGACGACACCACCATCGCGCCGCTCTCGCTCAGCGAACGCAGAACGTGGAGGTAGGTGGCCAACCGGGCGACCGAGGCGCTGGGGATCTCGGACTGGGCGTTGAACCCCGCCGAACTCTTGGCCATGCGTCCGTCTTTCTTCTGGGCTGCATCGTCCGCGGCATTGCGGACTTCGGTGCGCTTCACCTGCTCATGGCAGGTTCAACACCAACTCGAGGCACTACGGTACCGCTTGTGAATCGATTCACAAACTCGGCTCGGGATCTTCTGGCCATGCGTCTGGACTAGTGTCCGGCAGCGTCCTGCAAATCGGCCCTCAACCTGCGAATATCGACATCCCAGTAGCTATGCTCACGATCGTCGAGCAAGATCACCGGCAACCGGTCGCCGAATTCGGCGCGCAGGGATGGATCGGTGGCCGCGACGGCATCGACGTCGACCTCGTCGAACTCCACGTCGAACTCGTCGACAACCGGCCGTAGATCGGCCCTGGCACGGGCACAGGCGGCACAACCCGCCCGGGACAGCAACGTGATCCTCACCCTGCCAGTGTTGCAGGCATCGGCGACTAGGCTTGGCACCGACCGACAGGAGGCGATGGAGTGAGCACAACTCCGGGCAGCGGGGACGCCGACGGCGAGGACGATGCCGCCACCGGTTCGCCCGCCGAGCACGGCGACGACCACGGGCCCGATGACCGACGGCACGAGCTGCCCGGGGACGGTCCGGACGACGACTCCTATGACGACGCGCGAGACGGCTCCACCGAAGACGATGTCAGGGACGACGACCTCGATGATGATTCGGGGGACGACGACCTCGACGACCGGCCCGCCGGCGACCACGGGCAGCGACTGCGTCCCACCTCCACGGCCGGCCCGCTCTCCCCGTTGACGAGCCGGGTCGGGCGTTTCCGTCAGTCGGCAGCCGAACTGCGCCAGTCGCTCGCCGGCGAGGCGAGTGCACGGGCCGCGTCGTCGAAGTTGCGCGAGCGCGGACTCGACGAGAGCGAACCGTCGACCTTCCTGGAATCCGATGAGCCCGGAACCCCGACCGACGTCCCGCCGGACCTCACCGCTGCGGCGTTCTTCGACGTCGACAACACACTCGTCCAAGGCGCGTCGATCGTGCACTTCGCCCGCGGCCTCGCCGCACGCGACTACTTCAGCTACCGCGACGTGATGGAATTCGTCTGGGCGCAGGCGAAGTTCCGGATGACCGGCCGGGAGAACTCCGAGGACGTCGCGCAGGGGCGGGAGAAAGCGCTGTCCTTCATCGCCGGTCGCGAGACCGACGAACTCGTGCGGCTCGGCGAGGAAATCTTCGACGAGTTCATCGCCGACAAGATCTGGCCCGGCACCCGCACCCTTGCGCAGATGCACCTCGACGCCGGACAGCAGGTGTGGCTGGTCACCGCGACACCGGTGGAGCTGGCCCAGACCATCGCCGACCGGCTCGGACTGACCGGGGCACTGGGCACGGTGGCCGAGAGCGTCGACGGGGTGTTCACCGGACGGCTGGTCGGCGACATCCTGCACGGGCTCGGCAAGGCGCATGCCGTCCGCACGCTCGCCATTCGCGAGGGTCTGAACCTCAAGCGATGCACGGCGTACTCCGACTCGCACAACGACGTCCCGATGCTGTCGCTGGTCGGCACCGCCGTGGCCATCAATCCCGATGCCGACCTGCGTGAGGTCGCCCGGGTGCGTGGCTGGGAGATCCGCGACTACCGCACGGCCCGAAAGGCCGCGAAGATCGGCGTCCCGACGGCCGTACTGCTCGGCGCGGCCGGTGGTGGCGCTGCTGCCGCAGTCCGCCACCTACGCCGCTGACTCCCCCCGCCCCCCGATGATGTGCCCTTGTGGCGGAGCCCACCTGGGGTTTTGTTCGCCACAACAGCACATCATGGGGTTCAGGCGGGTCACCAACTGAACATGGGCAGCGGCGAGGTCGGATGGGTCTTGACGCGATCTACCGTGAGTGCGATGAGGCGGCGGTGAAACCCGTTGTCGGGCAGCCGCTCTGAAATCTGGCGGTACCGCCGTCTGGGAACCCCGAACCGGACCACACCGAGGCTGACGTCGATCGCGTCAGCGCGCCGGAACATCTCCACCGGTGATGCCGGCGGCGCGGCACGCCGGACCTTGTGATGGTGATAGACCATTTCCGTCACGATCGTCCTGAGGTCGTCGCGGCCGTGGTCATGCAACCACGAGACGGCCAGATCGGCCGATGGTGGCAGATAGTCGAATGTGCCGGCCGTCCAGATCCCGAGGTCGTGGAACGCGGCGGCCGTGAGGAACTCTTCGCTGGTGCTTGGCACGGGCGATGACGACGCGCGCGGCGAGATGGCGTGTAACTCGTCGCATAACGCCAGCACCCGTGCGGCGTGACCCCGGTAAGCAGCCCAATCTGGGCCGAGGTGGTCGCGCCACGGCTCCAGTCGCCGGTCCAGTCCGTCGATCACAGTCGTCATACCCAACTCCTCGGCAATGATGTGCCCTTATGGCGGAGCCCACCTGGGGTTTTGTTCGCCATAACAGCACATCATCGGGGGGTGGGGGTGGGAGTCAGCCGAAGTAGATGCTCGATCGACGGCTGAGCATGCGGAACAGCGTCTGCTGGATGTCTTCGCGCACGTTGTCGGTGAGGTCGAACACCACCATGGGGTCGTCGGCGGCCTGATCGTCGAAGTGACCGGTCTCGATCGGGGTACCGAAGTGGATCTGCCACTTGGACGGCAAAGGCACCAGACCGAGCGGACCGAGCAGCGGGAACGTCGGCGTGATCGGGATGTAGGGCAGACCGAGCAGGCGGGCGATCGGCTTCAGGTCGTTGAGCATCGGATAGATCTCTTCGGACCCGACGATCGACACCGGGATGATCGGGACCTTGGCACGCAGCGCCGTGGTGACGAAGCCGCCGCGACCGAAGCGCTGCAACTTGTAGCGGTCCTTGTAGAGCTTGCCGATGCCCTTGAAGCCTTCCGGCCACACCGCGGTCAGCTCGCCGCCGCGCAGCAACTTCTGTGCGTCGGCGGTGCAGGCGAGGGTGGACCCCGTGCGGCGCGCTATGTCGCCGATGACCGGGGTGTCGAAGGCGAGGTCCGCGGCGAGCACGCGCAGGTGCCGATTCCTCGGGTGGTAGTCGTGCACGGCAACCGAGGTCATCAAGGCATCGATGGGGATGGTGCCGGCGTGATTGGCCACCAGGAGTCCCCCACCGTCGAGCGGCAGGTTCTCGATACCGCTCACGTCGACCCGGAACCACTTGTCGAACAAGACCCGCAAGGCGGGGAGCCACACCGACTCGGTGAAGTGGGCGTCGAAGCCGAAGTCGTCCACCTCGTAGTCACCGGTCACGCGCTGACGCACGTACCCGGCGGCTCCGGTGATCGTGTCGGCGATCGTCTGCCGGACACCGTCGAGGTTCAGGAAGTTCGACGACATCTCGGCGGCCTGCTCGAACCGTCCGGCCTCGAGCTGTGCGCGCACGTCCTCGCTGATCGGGGTGACCGGCGCCTGCACGAACTCATCGGTGTTCGGATGTCCGCGGTGATTCGGGTGTTGTTGTGGCGCAGCAGGTTTGACTGGATGCCCGTTGGTCTGGGACGGATGCCGACGACGCGGCTGCCCACCGGGGCCCGGCGAACTGGAGTACAGCTGGATCACCTTGGCCGTTCGCGCGTCGGACGTACGATTCCGATTCTGCACGATCACCCACCTCCCTCAAGCATGATGCCCGCCGCCCCTATGTGGTCGTGTCGAACATTTGTCGATTGTCCCCGCCATGGTCGCCCCCGCGCCAGGCATCGGATGAACTTACCTTCTCCAGTCGCCCGGCTCACGTCAGCTGCTTCGCGGCCTGGGCTATCCACTGCTCCAAGCGCCGCCAGGCCGCCGGTGAGATCACCGGCTCCAACGGTTTTCGGGACAAGAAGTCGTCGAACGTCTCCAGGCTGGTGTACTTGGGCTCGAAGCCGAGTTCGGTGCGCATCCGGGTGGTGTCGAGCACCCGGCCGAACGTCAGGTAGTCGGCCTGATCGCCATGGAACGGGGCAACGCGCATGCCGCGGTAGACCCCGGCGACCGTTCCCAACATCCGGCCCGGGACCGGCAGAGCGACGCGGCCCGCCCGTCGCACCGCTTGACTGAGTGTCACCACACCATCGGCGGCGATGTTGAACGTGCCGGCGCGCCCGGCGAGAGTCGCGTGCTCGAGCGCCGACAGGGCGTCTTCTTCATGGAGGAACTGCAGTCGCGGTTCGTGACCGATCACCACCGGGATCACCGTGGCCGAGAAATACTTGCTCATGCGGGTGGAGATCTGCGGTCCGAGCATCGCCGACAACCGCAGGATGGTGACGGACATGTCGGGTCGCCGGCGGCCGAGGCCTCTGGCATAACCCTCGACGTCGAGCAGGTCACGGGCATAACCGTGTGTCGGCTCGCGCCGGGCATGGGTGTCTTCGGAGAAATGCGCGGGGTCGGCCGAACTGGCGCCGTAGATCATGCCGGACGAGCGGACGACAAAACGCTTGACCGTCGGGCTGCGCTGGCAGGCGGCGCACAGCTGCATCGTGCCGATGACGTTGAACTCTTTGATGGCAGGCGAATGACCCACGGTGTCCATCACCGAGGTCGCGGCGTGCACCACGGTATCCACACCGGCCTTGTCGATCACCTTCGCGATCGCCGAACGCCGGATGTCCACCCGGACGAATTCGGCGCGACCGAAACGTCGCAGCATGTCTTTGGACGGGGCCCGCGAGTCGACGGCGATCACCCGGTCGATGTCGGGATTCTGCGCCAGACGAGTGGTCAGATATCCGCCGAGAAAAGTCGATGCGCCGGTCACCAACACAACGCGCGGCGTTGTATCCGCCACATCCCCACCCTCGACCATGTGCCCAGCGTACGGAACTTTGCCCGTCTTCATCCAGTCAGTGGCTCAGTAATTTTCCGCCGGTCACATCAGGCGAGAGAGCCTTTATCCGGGCAAAACAAAACCCGCCGATATGTCGGCGGGTTCTGAACGAAAAAGAAAACTCACTTACCGAGTTTTCTGCGCTGCACCCGGGTGCGACGCAGCAACTTGCGGTGCTTCTTCTTCGACATGCGCTTGCGGCGCTTCTTGATCACTGAACCCATGTGGGAACTTCCTCACGATCTGACCGATGGTCCTTCAAGGTTTTGCCGTCCAACGAGGCTGGCTCACATAACGTCGTACGCCAGAACACAGGCGAACGGGTCGACTACCGACCTTACCGCGCCACCGTACTCGTCACGAAATCCACCGCGGCGGTCTTCGATCCAATGGCCGACGCGGACCGGGCCACCGTGGCGGCCCAGCCCGTCGGGTATGCCTCGTGAGGCCTAACCGGCGTCGAAGTACGACGTTTCGAGGTAATCGTGGACTGCCTTGGCGTGCACTCGGAAGGAACGGCCCACGCGTACCGCGGGCAACTCTCCGTTGTGCACCAGGCGGTACACGGTCATCTTCGAGACGCGCATCAGTGATGCGACCTCCGCGACGGTCAGGAACTGAGTTCCACCACCGGCGTTGTCACCTGACTTGCTTGCAGATGCCATGAAATTTTCATACCTCCGGGGCACGCGTCGCGGCCGCTCGGCTTCCCCTCCGGCGGACTCCAGACACGCACGTGCTCCCCGAAGCTTAGCGTGGCGGGTGGGGTTAATGCGACGTGAGTAGGTAACTGGGTCGATTTTGTCGCATGAGATCGTCCCGGCGCGGTGCCTGACGACGATTCAGGACGTCTCGATGTTCGCCAGCACAGCGCGGCCGGTCGCCTCGCTCTTGGCCGCATTCGCCCGCATTGCCTCGGACACCGCATGACGCATGCCGTAGCGCTCGAGTTCACGCAGGGCCTCGGCGGTGGTGCCCGCCGGTGAGGTCACGGCCGCGCGCAGATCCACCGGCGAGACCCCCGAGTCGGTCAACAGCACGCCGGCACCGCGCACGGTCTGCGCAGCGAGCTCGGTGGCCATCGACCGCGTCAGCCCCATCGACACACCGGCGTCGATCATCGCCTCGGCGAGCAGGAAGACGTAGGCCGGCCCGGATCCGGACAGCGCGGTGATGGCATCCATCTGCCTCTCCGGGACGACCACCACCTTGCCGACGGTCTCGAGCAGCGTCACCACGGTGGCCACGTGCTCGTCGGTGGCGTACCGACCCGCCGCGATCCCGCACATGGCCTCGCCGACCAGCATCGGGGTGTTCGGCATCACCCGCACCACCGGCGCGCCGGCAGGCAGAGCGTTCTCGTACTTCAGCATCGGCAATCCGCCGACGAGGGTGACGGTCAGACGCTCGGCCTCACCGACATCCTCGACGTCGGCGATGATCGACAGGACGGCGTCGACATCACCCGGCTTGACCGCGAGGACAACGATGTTGGCGCCCTCGACAGCGTCGGGGATGTCGGTGACGCGCACCCCGTAGTCCTCGGTGATCTCCTTGGCCCGGCGCGTCGACTTCTCCGCCACGACCAGATCCTTGGTCGGCTTGCCGGTCTTGATCAAGCCGGCCAGCAGCGCCTCACCGATCTTGCCGCCGCCGATGATTGCGATTCGCTGAGTCATGCTGCTCACTTTCTCACGCTGATGTTGGTGGGTTCTGGTGACCCCCACCTGCAGTTTCTTGCGCCGGAACCCACCAAAATCGGGTCAGTCCGCGGCCGGGATCATCGCGAGTTGCCGCGATTGGACAACAACCTGACCCGTGGAGTCGAGGACCACGTGGTCTTCTTCGAACCAGCCGTGCCCGACCTCGGTGCTCGAGGCCTGGATACGCAGCCATCCGGGCGCGGGCCGGCGTCGCAGATACGTCGTCAACTGCATGGTGGGTGCCCAGCCGAACAGATTCAGGTTCATCACCACCGGCGCACTCAGGTCGCCGCACAGGATCGCGAACAGGGCATCGGGGTCGGCTTCCTTCGGCCGGGCCCACATCCGGAACACCGGATCGGCCTTCTCTCCGCGGGTGAACGCGAGCGATCGCTCCTCGATGGCGATGTCGAGCACCGCGGACAGGTGCATGACCTCGCCGACCGGGCTCTTCTCGACCCAGATGACGTCTTCGGTGGGTGAGGCCGGGATCGCGGAGAGCGGGGTGGGGGCCGAGTAGTGGTTGTCCACATCGGGTGTTCCGACCGTCACGGTCGAGTGGACCAGATTGCGGCCGTTCTGATGGATCTCGACATCGACCAGCGACACCCGACGGCCGCGCTTGCGCACCCAGACGTGCAACGTGATCTCGGCCGGGTCGGGGGCACCGAGGTAGTTGGTGGAGATGGCCATCGCGGCGAGATCGTCGGATGCGGGCTTGTCGGCCGGCGCCGTGGCCCGGAATCCGGCGAGGGCCGCATTGGCGCTGAGCATCTGCAGTGTGCCGCCGTGCACCTTGGGCCCGATGGTGAAGACGGGGTCGATCTGAGCCGAGTACTCGACTCGGTCACCGCCGGGAGCGGTGATCTCTTGCAGGATGTTCAGGCGGGCAAGGCTGGGCTCGGACACAGTGCTCGGTACTCCTTCAACGGTTCTATGTTCATCTCGGCCACGGCCATCGGAAGACTCGGTGGCGGCCCGGATGGGTCGGCTACGGCCTCTCGAGATGCGTTCTCGCGAAATCCAGTGAGCGCGAAAGGATCTCACGACGCTCGGCCTTGGTGTTCACCGAACTCGTGGTGACCTCCAGAATGGCCGATCCGGAGAAGTCCCCGGCGGCCAGACTTTTACACACTTGCACACAGGGTTGCGAACCGTCGCCGGGGACCAGGTGTTCGTCCACGGCCGCCCCCGAACCATCGGTCAGGTGCAGGTGACGTAGGCCACCGCCCATCCGGTTGAGCATCTCGATCGCATCCGCGCCCGCGGTCGCCGCATGGGAGAGGTCGAGTGTGTAGTGCGCGAAACCGTCATCGGTGGGGTCGATCGACGTCGCAAAAGCCGACACCGCCGCGCCCGGTCCCCCACCGCGCCTTCGCATCCGCCCGGCGGCCTCTTCGTACTTGCCGAAGAACCTGTCGGTGCGGACCGGGAACATGTTCTCGACCGCGATGTCGACCCCCGAGTCATCCTCGAGTGCATCGATCAGATCGCGAAAACCACCCGCATACTTTCGCTGCCACCGAAACGGTGGATGCACCACCACGGTTCCGGCGCCGAGATCCTCTGCCGCAGCCACCGACCGCGCGAGCTTGGCGGCCGGGTCGCGACCCCAGACCCGTTGCGAGATCAGCAGACACGGTGCATGCACCGACAACACCGGCAGGTGGTAACGGTCGGACAGGAATGCGACCCTGTCGATGTCCTGACTGACCGGTTCTGCCCACACCATCAGTTCGATGCCGTCGTACCCCAGATCGTTGGCGTACTGGAAAGCGGCTTCGGTGTTCTGGGGATACACGGACGCGGTCGACAGACCGATCGCGATGTCTTCTCTCATCGACTCTTTCGGAGAACCCTGCGCGGACACGGCGATCTCCTCGGGCACTCTCAGTCTCCGGCGACGAGCAAGAGAACCAACGGGCCGATGGTCACCAGGAGACCGACCCCCAACGCCAAGAGTGTACTGATCAGATCCTGGCTGCGACGGACCACATGGACCATGGTGACCATGCCGAAGATGACCGCGACCGCCAGGACGAGCGCGAAATACACGTTCCAGCGCCACAGTTCGGTGAAGCCCCAGAAGAGGGCGACGCCCACTGCCAATCCGGCGAGGACCTGACCGATCAGGATCAGCCACTGCACGGTCGGCGAGTGTCGCGAATCACCGTCGGCGGTCTGAGCGCTGCCCTCGTCGCGGGCTGCTTGTGCGTCCGTCCCGCCGGCCTGCGTGTCGGCGGAGGATCCGGCGAGCCGCGCCTTGACCGCCTCGGTCTCTTCGGCACTCGGGTGCACCTGCGGATGGATCAGCGGTCCGTGTTCCTCCGTGGCCCCGACCTCACGCAGGCCCGACGGCATGCCGGACGCGACCGGGTCGGTGCCCGTGAGGTCGACCTCTCGCGGATCAGGTTGCCGCACATCGCGTTTGGTCAGATCTGGACCTGACCCCTGCGTCTGCTCGTCGTCATCGACATCAAACCGGAGGTAACGACCCGAGGCTGCGCCCGGCGTTGCCGTGGTGGCGGACTGCGAGGTGGCGGCCTCCGTGGCAGGTTGCGGGGCGGCCTGTTCCGGCTCGGCCTGCTTTGGTCCGTCTGCGGTGGGCATCGATCGGGTGGACGCGTCTGGCTGGGCCGGCGGGTGGCCGGAGCGATCGACCGTCGGGATGAGCTGGGTGACCTGGTGGTCGGTGTTGCCGCCGGCGTGGTCGTCGGACCGCCCAGGCGCCGACGGCGCAGGTGCCGATTCGTCTGCCTTGCGCCCGAAGCCGAACAGACCGCGTTTGCGTTTGGCCGGCTTGGGGGCGGCCGAGGAGTCGTCGACGTCCTCGAAGTTGCGGTACCGCTGGAAGTCGGCCTCGCGCTCGGCGGCGGTACGGAAGTCGTGCTGACCGTCTTCCCTGTTGCGGTCGGGGTCGTTGTCGTCGACCTGCGAATATGCCTGGACCGATGCGATGACGCCGGTGGTCTCCTCGTCGGGGTGCCCGTCGGTCTGCTGGGCCTCTTCCGACGCGGTCTGCGACTCCTTGCGCTCGCCACGGTCGGCCGCCGGCATGGCTGCGGTCTCGTCGCCGCTTGTCGCCGACTCGGTGTTCGATCCCTCCGGTGATTCATCGGCCCGCTGCTCATCCGCCGGCGTCTCGACATCACGGGGGCGGGACAGAACAGGACGTTCGGGTTCGCCCGGCGTCGGTGCGGCGGCATCGTCGGTGTCCTGCGCGCGTGTGGACACGTCTGCTGAGTTGAAGTCCCGGGTGGGTGGCGGGACAGGGTTGTCACCTCGGCTGGGCGGCGGGGCAGAATCGTTCACCCGAGGGATCTCGCCCGTGAGTTCGGCAACCGACACCGCGCCCTTGCCTCCACGGTGGCGACGGCCGGTCGGCGGGTTGGCTGCAGGTTGAGACCCGGTTGCCGCGTTCTCCGCGTCCTGTTCCTTGGCCCGCGCCAACAACTCGGCAACCGAGATGGGGCGTGAATCGGGATCGGATCCTCTAGCCATGAGTTAGTTCACCATCCTTAGCGTTCACCAGCCGGCAACTCGGTATCGCTGGACTCGAGGTCCAGTCTGCGCAGAATGACACCTTCGCGCAGGGCCCACGGGCATATCTCCAAAGTATCGATCGACAGTGCTCGCATGCTCGCCTCGGCCACCAGTGCGCCTGCCACGAGCTGTCCCGCGCGGTTCACACTCACTCCCTCCAGCTCGGCCCGGTCCGCCGTGGTCATCCTGGAGATGAAGGCGATCAACTGCCGTAGACCATTGCTGGTCAGTGTCCTCTTCACCCGGGGTCCAGCGCTGGAAGGCGCCGCGCCGGTGAGTCGCGCCAGCGAGCGGAACGTCTTGGAACTGCCGACGGCGAGGTCGGGGGTGCCCGCAGCGAGGAGCTCTTTGGCCGCCGGCGCCAGTTCGGCGTCGAGCCAGTCACGCAGCACCGCGACCTTGCGGCGGCCGGGCGGATCGTCCGACAGCCACTCGCGGGTCAGCCGGCCGGCGCCCAGTGGCAGCGACAACGCGACGTCGGGTTCCTCGTCGACGCCGTTGGACAACTCGAGTGACCCGCCACCGATGTCGAGGGCGACGATTCGGCCCGAGCCCCATCCGTACCAGCGGCGCACCGCCAGCGACGTCAGTCGCGCCTCGTCGACGCCGGACAGCACAACCACCCGCACACCGGTCTCGTCGGCGACCCGGTTGAGTACGTCATCGCAGTTGGTGGCATCACGGACGGCCGAGGTGGCAAACGCCATCACCTGTTTGCAGCCCGAGGTATAGGCGATCTTGGTGAACTCGTCGACTGCCTCCACCAGGCTGTCTGCACCGGGATCGGACAACCGCCCATCGGTGTCGATCTGCTCGGCGAGCCGCAAAGTGGACTTGGTCGAGCTCATCGGGGTCGGGTGACCGCCACGGTGAGCATCGACCACCAACAGGTGGACAGTGTTGCTGCCGACATCGAGGACTCCTAAACGCACGGCTTACAACCTAGTGCGTCTACCGTTGATACTTGTGCAGCCAGCCTCCAAAATGGTGCCCACCCCCGAGGTCCCGTTGGACTTTCCGAGGGAATGGTACGAATTCGCAGACCCAGCCGACCCCGAACGCATCATCAACGCCGACCTCACCTGGTTGTTGTCGCATTGGACATGCGTCTTCGGCACCCCGGCGTGCCAGGGCATCATCGAGGGCCGCGAGAGCGATGGGTGTTGCAGCCACGGCGCCTATCTGTCCGACAAGGGCGACCGCAAGAACCTTGCCAAGGCCGCGGCCATGCTGACGCCCGACGACTGGCAGTTCTACGAAAAGGGTTCGGGCAAAGACCCCTTGGGCAAGCGGGGATACCTCGAAGAGGATGAGCTGGACGACGAGCCCGCCATCAAGACGCGCAAGTACAAGGGCGCCTGCATATTCCTGAACCGGCCGGGGTTCGCCGGTGGGCAGGGTTGCGCCCTGCACTCGATGGCACTGCGCAAGGGCATCGAGCCGCTCGAGGTCAAGCCGGAGGTCTGCTGGCAACTTCCGGTGCGCCGGGAGGAGCAGTGGGTGGAACGTCCCGACGGCGAACAGGTGCTCAAGACCACGATCACCGAATTCGACCGCAGGGGCTGGGGTTCAGGTGGCGCCGACCTGAAGTGGTACTGCTCGGGGTCGCCGGATGCGCACATCGGCGAGAAGCAGGTGTGGCAATCGTATGGACCCGAGCTGATCGCGCTCATCGGCAAACCGGCCTACGACGAATTGGCCACGGTCTGCCGTCGCCGCAGCGCGCTGGGCCTCGTCGCGGTTCACCCGGCCACGGCAAAGGCCACCCAGCGTCAAGAGGGCGACCGCAAGTACGTCCAGCATCCCGAGGCCGAAGACATCGCCGACCCCGGTCTGCCGGACGTCACCTGAGAACTCAGGGCTCGAACTTGTAGCCCAGACCGCGCACCGTCACGAGGTGTTTCGGGTTGCCGGGGTCGGATTCGATCTTCGACCGCAGCCGCTTGACGTGGACGTCGAGGGTCTTGGTGTCGCCCACGTAGTCGGCGCCCCACACCCGGTCGATGAGCTGTCCGCGGGTGAGTACCCGTCCGGCATTGCGGAGCAGATACTCGAGCAGGTCGAATTCCTTGAGCGGCAACGTCACCGACTGTCCGCTGGCCGAGACCGTATGGCGTTCGACGTCCATCGAGACCGGGCCGGCCTCGATGAGTCCGCCGTCGAGGTCGTCGGTCTCTCCCGAATCGCCGCCGCGGCGCAGGACCGCCCTGATCCGCGCGATCAGCTCTCGGGCCGAATAGGGTTTGGTCACATAGTCATCGGCGCCCAGCTCGAGCCCGACAACCTTGTCGATCTCGCTGTCGCGGGCGGTCACCATGATCACCGGTACCGACGACTTGGCGCGGATCGCCTTGCACACCTCGGTACCCGAGGCACCCGGCAGCATGAGGTCCAGGAGGACGATGTCGGGACCGACGCGTTCGAAGACGGGCAACGCGGAGTTGCCGTCGGTGACGATGGTGGCCTCGAATCCCTCCTTACGAAGCAGGAACGCAAGCGGGTCGGCCAAGGACTCCTCGTCCTCGACGATCAGCACATGTGTCAACGGCTCAGTTCTCTCTCTTCGGTGACCACGGTCTGCGTGGTCGGTTCTGCGCTTGTGGCAGTGGACAACTCGGGGGTTCGCGACGTGGTGCGTGTCGCCAGCGGGATGGTGAGGGTGAAGGTGGATCCGGTGCCGGGTTTGCTCCACAGGTCGATGGATCCGCCGTGGTTCACCGCAACGTGTTTGACGATCGCCAGTCCCAGGCCTGTTCCCCCGGTGGCCCGCGACCTCGCCTTGTCGACGCGGAAGAAGCGTTCGAACACGCGCTGCTGGTGTTGCGGGGCGATCCCGATACCGCGGTCGGTGACGGCGATGGCCACCATCTGGCGGTTGTCGATGGTCACCACACGCCTGCTCACCGACACCGCGGTACCGCTGGGCGAATACGCGACTGCGTTGGCGACGAGGTTGTTCAGGGCGGTGAGCAACAGGGTGTGGTCGCCGTCGACGTGCAGATCGGAATCCTCGTCGGTGGTGAGTTTGATCCCGGCGGCCTCGGCGTTGATCTGGGCCCGGTCGATGACCTCGTCGATGAGCACATCCACTTCCACGTCCTCGAGGTCGGGCAGCTTCTCGGCACCCTGCAACCTCGACAGCGCGATCAACTCGGAGACCATGTTGCCCATGCGCAGGGCCTCGACGCGGACCCGCTCACCGAAGTGCTCCACCGAGTACGGGTCGTCGGCCGATTCCATCAGCGCTTCGGCCAGCAGTCCGATGGCGGCGACGGGCGTCTTGAGTTCGTGCGAGACGTTGGCCACGAAGTCGCGGCGGGTCTGCTCGACCCGCATGTGTTCGGAGTCGTCCTGGCCGTAGATGACGGTGTATCGCTCGTCTCCGTCCGAGATCCGTTCGGTGACACAGGAGACCGACTGGATCTTGCGGCCCGGCCCCCGGCCGGTGGACACGAAGGCACCGATGCCCTGCGGCGGTACGAAGGTGAACCTGCTGGTGTCCCCGCTCTCGAGTGTGTAGCGGGCGTAGTCCCATACGTCGTCGTCGAGGAGATGGTCGCGAACCATGCCGAGGGCAGTGGCGCGATCGTTGAAGAACACGACGTCGCGGACGTCGTCGACCACCGCAACACCGGTCTCGCCACCGTCGATGATCAAGTCGAGCAGGGTGGCCCGGGTCATCCGGGGAACCCGGGCGGACGACGGGTGCAGAAGTGGTGCGGCGTCTGACTCGACCGGCGCTGCCGATCGGTTGGGGTCGGAGGACGCGGACGCGGCGCGCCTGCGGGCCAGATACCATCCGGCCGCCACGCCGATAAGAAGTGCCAGCACGCCGACTGCCGCGATCAAAATTGCGGTCACAAGCAAATCTTACGGGCAGGGCAACGGGACACCACAGCAGAATGCTGGGCAGTGACGGTCGGTAACAAGTCAGCGCGCAAGTGTTCGGACGTTGTTCATCCGATGGTCGCCGAAAGAGCCCCGCGCGCGCGATCCGCTGGGTTCGGGCTCATCGAATCGAGGTGGATCAGCGGGTGACCTCGGTGGCCATCGGCGCATATTGCGGATGTTGTTCGATGAAATAGCCGACGTACGAACACAGCGGTACGACTTTTTTTCCTGACCGCTCGATATCGTCGAGCACGTATTTCACCAGGTGTCCGGCATAACCTTTGCCGCTGAATTGATCGAGCACAACGGTGTGGGTCAGCACCACCTGCTCGGGCTCACTGACGTAGTCGAGATATCCGACGTATTGCTCGCCGTCGAAGATCTCATACCGCTCCTGGGCCTGAGAATGTGTCACGCGGATATTTGCCATACAAGTGCTCCCCCGCCTCAGCTGGATTCGCCGTTCAGATGCGCAAGCGCCATCATGAGACCAGGGTAGACCTGATCACGGCGTACAAGAGCGGGATGCGTCAACTCACTTGATCGAGCATTTCCGATCGAAAAGAAGAAGCGATTGCTCGCTATTTACTTCCCTGCGCCGCCACCGCCGCGGCTCCCGCCGCGGCAGCCTCGGGGTCCAGATACGCGCCACCTTTGATGACCGGCGCGAGATTGTCGTCGAGGTCATAGCGCAGCGGATTACCCGTCGGAATGTTCAGCCCCGCGATGTCGTCGTCCGAAATCCCGTCGAGGTGCTTCACCAGAGCTCGCAGCGAATTGCCGTGCGCAGCCACCAACACCGTCTTACCCGCCTTGAGGTCGGCGACGATGGTCTCGTTGTAGTACGGGATCAATCGGTCGACAACGTCCTTGAGGCATTCGGTCTGCGGAACTGCCGGCAGGTCCGCATACCGGGGATCTGCGTCTTGGCTGTACTCGCTGCCCTTCTCCAGGACCGGCGGCGGGGTGTCGTAGCTACGGCGCCACAACATGAACTGGTCGTTGCCGAACTTCTCTTTGGTCTCGGCCTTGTTCAGACCCTGCAGAGCGCCGTAGTGCCGCTCGTTCAGTCGCCAGTCACGCACCACCGGGATCCAGTGGCGGTCGGCCCTGTCCAGGGCGATCTGAGCGGTCGAGATCGCCCGCCGCAGCAGCGAGGTGTACAGGACGTCGGGGAGCAGATCGTGCTCGACGAGCAGCTCGCCGGCGCGTACCGCTTCGGCCTCGCCCTTCTCGGTGAGGGCAACGTCGACCCAACCGGTGAACTGGTTGGACGCATTCCACACGCTTTCACCGTGACGCATCAAGATCAGGGTTCCGTTGCTCATAGGGCAGTAGTTTTCCACAGGCCCACCACGGAAGCATTTGTCACCTGCCGGTCGTGGCATTCGACACCTATCGGTCGATCGAGGCCACACAACAACAACACACCGCGCGGATCGACCCCCTACACTGACGCCATGCTCTCAGGCGCGTGGAATTTCCGTGACGTATCCGGCCTCAAGACCAACGAAGGACGTTGTGTCGCTTCGGGTTTGCTGTTCCGTAGTTCGGAGTTGAGCAACCTCGACGACACCGGCGGGCAAGATCTCATCAATCTCGGCGTCACCGATGTCTTCGACCTGCGCGACTACGCCGAGATCGAGAAGAGCGGGTCGGACCGCGTGCCGGACTCGATCGAGGTCCACATCGTCCCGTTTGATCTGCGCCCGGACGGCAAGGCACCCCACGAGATGTCGGGCGACGACTACATCGCCAACCGCACCCGCTACATGTACGACGTCTACGCACAGATGCCCGCGCTCCCCGGCGCGATGAGCACGGTGGACCAGGTGATCAAGTTGCTCGGCGACCCCGATCGGCGAGTGCTCGTACACTGCGCAGCAGGCAAGGACCGGACCGGCTGGGTGGTGGCCGCCGTACTCACAGCGCTCGCGGTGGATCCCGACGAGATCATGGCCGACTACCTGGAGAGCAACGCCGACATCGACGCCCTTCGCGCGCACCTGCAACGCATCTACGGCCCACCGGAGGGCGGCGAGCCGATCGAGATCTCGGACGACCTCCTCGGGGTGAAGGCCGACTACCTGCAGACCGCGCGCGACGCCGCCTTGGAGAAGTTCGGCACGTTCGATGACTATCTGGCGGCCTGCCGTGTGACCCCTGGTGACCTGGATCTCTTACGCACCCGCATGCTGGCGTAGTCACAAACTGGCCATATCCGGGCTCGGAGTGCAGGTCAGCGCTCGTGTCCGATTTGTTTGGCGAACTCATTTGCATGCATGATGCAAGTAATGAAAAGTGAGTCGAACACCAATCCCAACCCGAACCTGCTGATCGCGGTGTTGTGCTTCGGGGGGTTGCTGGCATCGTTCATGCAGACGCTGGTCATCCCGATTGTCGGCAAGCTGCCGGAGTATCTGAACACCAGCGCCGACAACGCTTCGTGGGTGATCACGTCAACGCTGCTCGCGGCTGCGGTGGGTATGCCGATCGCGGGGCGCTTGGCAGACATGTTCGGCAAGCGCAGCGTCATCCTGGGATGTATCGCCGCGATGATCGTCGGGTCCATCATCTGTGCTCTGACATCGCTGGTGGTCCCGATGATCGTCGGTCGTGGACTGCAGGGCCTGGCGATGGGTCTGATCCCCTGCGGCATCAGTTTGCTGCGGGACAAGCTGGAGCCGGCGCGGATCCCCGGGGCCATAGCGACGATGTCCGCGACACTCGGTGTCGGCGGTGCCATCGGTTTGCCGGTCGCTGCCTGGATCACGCAGACCTTCGACTGGCACGTGCTGTTCTGGACCTCTGCAGGTCTCGCCACCTTCACGTTCATCCTGGTGTTCACGCTGGTGAGCGAGTCGCATGTGAAGTCGCCGGGCACCTTCGACATCATTGGCGCAGTAGGGTTGACCACCGCGCTGGTGGCGCTGTTGCTCGCGTTGTCGAAGGGTGCGACCTGGGGCTGGACCAGTGTCACGACGCTGGGGCTCACCGCTTCCGGGGTCGTGATCCTGGCCCTGTGGGGCTGGTTCGAACTGCGCACGAAGACGCCACTGGTCGATCTGCGCACGTCTCGGCAGCCGGTCATCGTCTTGACCAACGCCTCGTCCGTGCTGGTGGGCTTCTCGCTCATGGCGATCGGCTTGTCCGCGCCGCAGCTGCTGCAGATTCCCAACATCCCCGGAGTCGTCGACTACGGGATGGGCGAGACGATCCTGGCCACCGGCCTGATCCTCGCGCCGGGTGGACTGATGATGATGTTCCTGTCCCCGGTGTCCGCGCGGCTCAACATCGCCATCGGCCCGAAGTTCACACTGCTCATCGGCGCCTCGGTCATCGCGGCCGGCTACGTGACGTCGGTCTTCCTCATGGCTGAACCATGGCAGATCCTGGTGGCCAACGTCATCGTGAGCACGGGTGTCGGGATCGGATACTCGGCGATGCCCGCTCTCATCATGTCCGCGGCTCCGCTGCATCAGATGGCAGCGGCGAACAGCCTCAACTCGCTGATGCGCTCGATCGGTACCGCCATCGCATCAGCCCTGCTCGCAACGATCCTGGCCAGTTCGGTCATTGATCTCGGCGGTGGCCAGAGCGTTCCGTCGGAATCCAGTTTCCGGCTGGTCTTCATCGTCGGCAGTATCGCCGCAATCGGCGCTGCCCTACTGGCGTTGTCCATCCCGAACAAGTACGTGCGGCCGTCGGCCTCGCCCGGGGCAATCGAGGCCAACGACAGCGCGCGGGCAAGCCAGAAGGTCTGAGCCCCAGCCCTTCGCAAATGCGCCGGAAATACGAAGACGATCCACCTGTAGGTGGATCGTCTTCGTATTTGTGGAGCGTCTGAGGTCAGGCGACCGGCTTGCGCAGATCCTTGCGGAGGATCTTGCCTGCCGCGCTCTTCGGGATGGCGTCGATGAACTCCACCTCGCGGACCTTCTTGTGCGGAGCAACCTGCGAGGCGACGAACTCGATCACCTGCTGCTCGGTGAGCTCGGAGCCTTCACGCTTGACCACAAACGCCTTCGGGATCTCCTCGCCGGTGTCGGCCTCGATCACGCCGACGACCGCGACGTCCGCGACATCGTCGTGGGTGAGCAGCAACGCCTCGAGTTCGGCGGGCGGCACCTGGTAGCCCTTGTACTTGATGAGTTCTTTGAGCCGGTCGACG
>NZ_JNYV01000003.1 GCF_000717275.1 Kitasatospora arboriphila | reverse complement strand
ATCGCTGGTGGCCAAATGGCGTTTCACCACGACCGATGTCGATTGGGAGGCGGTCTACCCGGCCATCAAACAGATCATCATCAACCGCTTCGCGACCGTGCAGTCCCTTGCCTTGCAACAGACGCTCTATGAGATCGGTAAGACGATCCTGGAGACCTACGACATGATCGCCGAGGTGCGCCTGTCGGCTCCCAACAAGCATCACTTCATCTACGACCTGTCCCCGTTCGGCCTGGAGAACAACAAAGAGGTTTTCAATGCCGATGACCGTCCCTACGGTTTGATCCAGGGCACGGTGACCCGCGACGATGCGCCGGACGCAGGTCCGGCATGGAACCCGCAGATGGCGTGGCTGGGCTGAGCCCACTCAGGCCGGGCCACCTCCTTCCTGGCCGCCGATCCGTCTGATCGACGGGGCGGTGTCGGCGCCGATCGGCGCATGGGCTCGAATGGATTCATGGACACTGTGCAATTGGTGGAGGTCAGTCCGCGCGACGGACTGCAGAATGAGAAGACCGTGTTGTCGGTGGACGACAAGGTCGAACTGATCAACCGCAGCGTGGCGGCAGGAGTCCGGCGGATCGAAGCCGTCAGTTTCGCCAATCCGAAACGCGTCCCCCAGATGGCCGGCGCCGAGGAGGTGATGGCGCAGCTACCCCGGGGTGACGGTGTCTCCTACATCGGCCTGGTGCTCAATCGTCGCGGCCTGGACCGGGCCTTGGCGGCGGGAGTCGACGAGATCAACGCCGTGGTCGTCGCGACCGATGAGTTCAGCATGCGGAATCAGGGCTGCACTGTCGCAGAGGGCATTTCGGCATGGCAACACATTGCCGAGGACGCCCGGGCCGCCGGAATCCCCACCACGGTCACGATTGCTGCGTCGTTCGGATGCCCGTTCAGCGGTGAGGTCGATCCCGCGTGGGTCATCGAGGTGGCACAGCGGGTGGCGGCCGCAGGCCCCGACGAGATCGCGTTCGCCGACACGATCGGGGTGGGTGTCCCCTCCCAGGTGCGCGCGCTCGCAGCCGGTGCGCACAGCGCCGCTCCGGACATTCCGGTGCGTTGGCACTTCCACAACACCCGTAACACCGGCTATGCCAACGCGCTCGCCGCGCTGGAAAACGGTGCGGCAGCACTGGACGCGAGCATCGGCGGATTCGGCGGTTGCCCTTTCGCCCCGGCGGCCACGGGCAACATCGCATCCGAGGACCTCGTCTACGCGCTCGACCGCTCAGGCGTTCATACGGGCGTCGACCTCGAATCGCTCGCCTCTACAGCGGCCTGGCTCGGTGTTCGATTGTCCAAAGACGTTCCCGCACAGCTCGGCCGGGCAGGCAACTTCCCGCCCAGCTGACGCTGCGGGCGGCCGTCTGCTCGATCGACGACTACTCCAGTTCCACCAGCAGGTCTCCGCCTTCGACTTGTGCGACGGTGCTGATGGCGATGCGTTTGATGGTGCCGCCGGTGGGGGTGGTGATGGCGGCTTCCATTTTCATGGCCTCGATCGAGCCGATGGTGGCGCCGGGTTCGATGTGTTGTCCGGCTTCGACGACGGTGGTGACCACCCCGGCGAACGGTGCGGCGATGTGTTTGGGATTGCCGGACACTGCTTTTTCGGCGACGAGGACATCGACTTTAAGGGAACGGTCGCGGACCTGGACTGGCCGGAGTTGGCCGTTGAGGATGCACATCACGGTACGCATGCCTCGTTCGTCGGCCTCGCTGATCGCTTCCAACCCGATGAGTAGCTCGACGCCGGGTTCGAGTTCCACCCGATGCTCGTCGCCGTACCGCAGTCCGTAGAAGAACTGGTTGGCCGAGAGACTGGAGGTGTCGCCGTACGCGGTTTGGTGCTCTTCGTAATCCTTGGTCGGGCCCGGGAACAACAACCGGTTCAACGTCTGTCGCCGGGTCGCGCTGTCGCCGTCGAGAGCCGCCTCGTCCTCGGCGGACAGCGCTACAACGGGTTTGGCTGGGGCCCGCCCGGCCAACGCCCGAGTCCGTAGCGGTTCAGGCCACCCGCCGGCCGGTTCACCGAGCTCACCCCGCAGAAACCCGATCACCGAATCCGGAATGTCGTACGCGGCCGGGTCCTGGGCGAAGTCGTCGGCACTGACCCCGGTGCCCACCAACGCCAACGCCAGATCCCCGACCACCTTCGAGGACGGGGTGACCTTGATCAACCGCCCGAGCATCCGGTCCGCGGCAGCGTAAGCACCTTCGACCTGTTCGAACCGATCCCCCAACCCCAAACCGATGGCCTGCTGACGCAGGTTCGAGAGTTGACCACCGGGGATCTCGTGGGTGTACACCCGGCCGGTCGGGGCGGGGAGCCCGGACTCGAACGGCGCGTACACCTTCCGCAGCGCCTCCCAATACGGTTCGAGCTCACACACCGCGGCCAGATCCAGCCCGGTGTCGTACTCGGTGTGCGCGGTCGCGGCCACGATCGCCGAGAGCGCCGGCTGACTGGTCGTCCCGGCCAACGCCGCCGAGGCACCATCGACCGCATCAGCGCCGGCCTGCCACGCCGCCAGATACGTCGCCAGCTGCCCGCCCGGGGTGTCGTGGGTGTGCACATGCACCGGCAGATCAAAATTGCTGCGTAATGCCGACACCAACGTCGACGCCGCTTGCGGGCGTAGCAGCCCAGCCATGTCCTTGATCGCCAAAACGTGAGCGCCGGCCTCCACCAACTGTTCGGCCAGCCGCAGATAGTAGTCGAGCGTGTACAGATTTTCGGCCGGATTCGACAGGTCCCCGGTGTAGGACAGGGCGACCTCGGCGATCGTGGTGCCGGTCTCGCGGACCGCGTCGATCGCCGGCCGCATCTGATCCACATTGTTCAGTGCGTCGAAGATCCGGAAGATGTCGATCCCCGTCGCGGCAGCCTCGGCCACAAACGAGCGGGTCACCTTCTGCGGGTACGGGGTGTAGCCGACCGTGTTCGCGCCGCGAAGGAGCATTTGCAGGTTGATGTTGGGTATTGCTTCGCGTAACTGCGCCAACCGATCCCACGGGTCTTCCTTCAAGAACCGCAGCGCGACATCGTAGGTGGCTCCGCCCCAGCACTCCACCGACAACAACTGCGGGGTCATCGCCGCCACATACGGGGCGATCGCCACCAAACCGGTGGTGCGGATCCGGGTCGCCAACAACGACTGATGCGCATCCCGGAACGTGGTGTCAGTAGCCCCCAACGCTTTCGACGCACGGAGATCGGCCGCGAAACCTTCTGGGCCGAGTTTCAACAAGCGTTGCCGGGACCCATCAGGCGGCGTGGACACATCGATGTCGGGGAGTTTGTCGCGCGGATAGACCGTCGCCGGCCGCTCTCCGTGCGGCTTGTTCACCGTCACATCAGCCAGATAGTTCAGGATTCGGGTACCGCGGTCCGCCGATACCCGCGAGGTCAGCAGCTGCGGGCGTTCCTCGATGAACGAGGTCGTGACATTCCCTGCCCGAAAATCGGGGTCGTCCAACACTGCTTGCAGGAACGGCACATTCGTGGCCACACCACGAATCCGGAACTCGGCCAGCGCCCGCCGCGACCGGGCCACCGCGGTCTCGAAATCACGGCCCCGGCACGTGAGTTTCACCAGCATCGAATCGAAGTGCGCACTGACCTCCGCACCCAACGTCGCCCCGCCATCCAGACGCACCCCCGCCCCACCCGGAGTGCGGTAGGCGGTGATCCGGCCCGTATCCGGACGGAAACCGTTGGTCGGATCCTCAGTGGTGATCCGGCACTGCATCGCCGCGCCGCGGATCGTGACCTTGTCTTGCGACAACCCCAACTCACTCAACGTCTCACCCGCGGCGATCCGCAACTGGGACTGCACCAAATCCACATCGGTGATCTCTTCGGTGACCGTGTGCTCGACCTGGATACGTGGATTCATCTCGATGAACACATGGTTGCCGTCGCGGTCGACCAAAAACTCCACCGTCCCCGCACACGAGTAACCGATCTTTTTCGCGAACGCGACCGCATCCGCGCAGATCTTCTCCCGCAACCCCAGCGGCATGTTCGGTGCCGGCGCCAACTCGATCACCTTCTGATGGCGGCGTTGCACACTGCAGTCACGCTCGAACAAATGCATCACATTGCCGTGCTGATCAGCCAGGATCTGGACCTCGATATGACGAGGGGCGATCACCGCCTGCTCCAAGAACACCGACGCATCACCAAATGCCGAATTCGCTTCGCGGGCAGCAGCTTCGATGGCTTCGCGCAGCCCGTCGATCGTCTCGACCCGCCGCATTCCCCGGCCGCCGCCGCCGGCAACCGCTTTGACGAACACCGGGAACCGCATCGCCTGCGCCGCCGCCATCAACTCATCAACATCTGACGACGCCTCACTCGAGGCCAACACCGGCAACCCCGCCGCCTTGGCTGCAGCGATCGCACGCGACTTGTTGCCGGTCAGCTCGAGGATGTCCGAACTGGGCCCCACGAACGTGATGCCCGCATCCGCACACGCCGCCGGCAGATCCGGATTCTCCGACAAGAACCCGTACCCCGGGTAGATCGCGTCAGCACCCGCGCGCCGGGCCGCCGCGATGATCTCCTCGACCGACAGGTACGCCCGCACCGGATGACCTGGCTCACCGATCTGATAGGCCTCATCAGCCTTCAAACGATGAATTGAATTGCGATCCTCGAACGGGAACACCGCCACCGTCCCCGCACCCAACTCATACGCAGCACGAAAAGCACGAATCGCGATCTCACCACGGTTGGCCACCAACACCTTGCGAAACATCAACGCACCTCCACATCGCCCACGAAACCATCACTCCACCATGACGACCCGACACCAGGTGCGGATAATCGCGAATTGCGACCGGGATGGAGCTTCACGAATCCTAGGGGCGGCCGAAACCTCACAGCGCCGGACATGGCATCTGTGCGTAAGACGAAACCCGGTATGCACCTGCGGGGGTGGTCGGAGTCCGAACTCGCCGTTCACTTCCTGACAGGTTCGTCCTCGAGCGACGAGTCCGTGTCATAGAAGCCACCGGGGCGGTTCTCGTACTTGTTGACCGCCCACGTCACCGCCCACAACACGACGCCGAGCAGCAGCATCACACCGGCGATCTTGTACTGGATCATCTGCGCGTCGGTCCTCGCCCATGGGCCGGCGAGGAACAGACAGAGCACCGCGCCGAGCACTGGGATCCACACCGGGGCCCGGAAGAACGCCTTCACATCGCCTCGCTTGAGAACGAGGCACGCGATGTTGACCACAGCGAAGACGCACAGCAGCAGCAGGCCGGTTGTGCCCGACAGAGCACCCACAACGGAGTTCTCCGACAGCTGGTTCACCACGATGATCAACACGAACGAGAGCAGCGTGGTGAAGATGATCGCCGTCCACGGTGAACGACGGCCCGGCAACACCTTGCCGAGCCCACGAGGCAGCACTCGCTGGTTGGCCATGCCGTAGATCAGCCGGCTCGCCATCAGCATGTTGATCAGTGCGGTGTTGGCGACCGCGAACACCGTCAGATACGGGAAGATCTCTTCGATCGGGACTGACGGCGCGCCCAGTTTCACCACCGACAGCAAGATACCTTCGTCGGAGTTCTCCGGCTCGAAGTCCAGCGGGAGTACCGCGATGACCGCGACCACCACCAGCACATAGATGAGGCAGGCGATGCCGAGACCGGACAACATGACCTTCGGGAAGATCTTCTCGGGGTTCTTCGTCTCCTCGACCATGTTGACCGAGTCCTCGAACCCGACCATGGCGAAGAAGGCGATGGTGGTCGCGACCGTCACCGCCAGGAACCAGCCCTTGTCATTCGCGTCTTCGAACACCACCAGGTTGCTGATGTCACCGTCTCCGGTACCCCGGCCGGCCGCGACGAAGCCGATCACGATGACGATGATCAGTGCCGTCATCTCGACCAGGGTGAGGATCACGTTGAACTTCACCGATTCACCCACGCCGCGCAGGTTGATCAGGGCCAGGACGATCATGAAGGCCAGAGCGACCACCAGCTGGGCGGTGGTCCCGGTCGGCACGTCGAACCAGCCGAGTCCGTTGGCATCACTGAATGATTCGTTCAGCCCAGCCAGGAGGTTGGCGGCGACCACATTCGACGAAGTGGATGCGCTGGTGATGCCCGAGCACACCACCGCGAACGCGACCAAGAAAGTCAGGAAGTGGATACCGAATGCCTTCTGCGTGTACAGGGCGGCGCCGGCACACTGCGGGAACTTGGTGACCAACTCGAGGTAGGAGAAAGCCGTCAATGTCGCCACCGCAAAGGCGAGGATGAACGGCAGCCAGGCCATACCGCCGACGTTGTCGATCATGCTGCCGGTCACCGCGTAGACCCCGGCACCGAGGATGTCGCCGACGATGAACAGCAAGAGCAGTTTGGGGCCCATCACCCGTTTGAGTTCGGTCGGCTCGCTCTTTTCCGGAGCGGGATCAACAGTCGTAGCCGTCATCGTCAACCATCCGTTCGCCGGGAATTAATTTCACTCAGCCTCTACCCCATTCGTCCGGCCCGCAAGTGGTACCGCCCAGCTCGAATGTCATTTTTCCGTAACGCTTTCGCCGTAGCGTGGCGAGCATGACCACCGTCGTCGAGAACGCCTACGTCATCACCATGGACGCCGGCCGCCGTGAGATCGCCTCCGGGTCCGTCGTATTCGACGGCAATCGGATCACGGATGTCGTCGACGGCAGGGTCGATCCCGCGGTGGCAGACGGAGCCGAGATCGTCGACGGACGCGGCTGCATCCTCACCCCGGGCCTGGTCAACACTCACCACCACCTCTATCAATGGCTGACTCGCGGCCTCGCCGCTGATCACACCCTGTTCGAGTGGCTCACCACGCTGTATCCCGTGTGGGCGGGCATCGACGAGAAGGCCGTGAACGTGGCCGCAACCGGCGCGCTCGGTTGGCTGGCCCTCTCGGGGTGCACCACCAGCACCGACCACCACTACGTCTTCCCGAAAGAGGGTGGCGACATGTTGGCGGCCGAGATCATGGCGGCGCAGACCGTCGGCCTGCGTTTTCACCCCACGCGCGGCTCGATGGACTTGAGCGAGAAGGACGGTGGGCTGCCCCCGGACAGCGTGGTCGAGACCATCGACCAGATCATGTCCGCCAGCGCAGATGCGATCGACCGCTGGCACGACCCGGGTCCCGATGCGATGGTGAAGATCGCTCTTGCACCGTGTTCACCGTTCTCGGTGACTGCCGACCTGCTTCGTGCCTCCGCCGAGCTCGCCAGAGAGAGGCGAGTACGTCTGCACACACATCTGGCCGAGACGGCGGACGAGTCCGCCTATACCGCAGACCGTTTCGGATGCACACCGATCGAATACATGGAAACGGTCGGCTGGCTGGGCCCTGATGTCTGGTTTGCCCACGGGGTCCACTTCGACGACCACGCGATCACGACCTTGGCCACCTCCGGGAGTTCGGTGGCTCACTGCCCGTCATCAAACGGCCGCCTCGGTGCCGGAATCGCCCGCACCCGTGACCTTTTGGCGGCGGGCGTCCCGGTCGGCCTGGGTGTGGACGGCGCGGCCTCGAACGAATCCAGCCGTATTCTCGAAGAAGCGCATCAGGCGGTGTTGATGGCGCGTGCCACCGGCGGACCGACGGCGCTCACCACTCGACAGGCACTCGAGATGGCCACGCTGGGCGGCGCGCGTGTACTGGGTTGCCAGGACAGTATCGGCTCCATCGAAGCCGGCAAGCTCGCCGACATGGTGTTGTGGCGACGGGACGGCCTGGGGCACGCCGGTATCGCAGACCCTGTCGCAGCCCTCGTTCTCGGCGCGGTGCCACCGGTGGAACGCCTGTGGGTGAACGGGAAAACCGTTGTCCGGGCGGGAGAATTGACCACCATCGATGTCGAGGCAACCGCCGCCGAGGTGGCGGCCGCGCACGACGTCCTGATCGCGAAGGCCGGCTGATGGACCTGCATTCCGTCGATTCCGTTGTGGTGCCCCGGAACCGTGCAGATCTGGCCGGTCTGTCCGGCACCGACGGCCTGATGGCCGGCGGCACCTGGCTGATGAGTGAACCGCAGATGCACCTGAACCGGCTGATCGACCTGCGGGGACTTCGGTGGCCCGACCTCACGATCGCCGAGGACGGCCTCGACATCGGCGCCACCTGCACCGTCGAAACGTTGCAGTCCACCGCCTACCCCGGTGACTGGGTGGCCACCGCGGTGTTCCGCCAGGCCGCTCGGGCGTTGCTGGCCTCGTACAAGATCTGGAAGAGCGCCACTGTCGGCGGCAACATCTGTCTCGGGTTCCCGGTGGGTTCGATGATCTCGATGTTGTCGGCGCTGGACGCCGAGTTGTTGATCTGGAAGGCGGACGGGTCCGACGTCCGATGCACGGTCCCCCACTTCGTCACCGGCAATTCCACCACGGTCCTCGACGCGGGAGATGTGTTGCGCTCGGTGCGGATTCCCGCCTCCAGCCTCCGCCAGCCGACTGTTCTGCGGAAGGTGGCCCTGTCGCCCCTCGGCCGGTCCGGAGCCGTGGTCGTCGGGCGCCGGACACCGGATGGCGCGGTGATCTCGGTGACGGCGGCGACCGATCGCCCGTATGTGGTGGTCACCGACTCCTTGGACCCCGAAGCCGCAGCAGCGCAGATCGATTCCGCGATCCCGGCCGGCGCCTATTACTCGGATGCCCACGGGGCGGCCGATTGGCGCCACCAGGTCACCGGAGTGCTCACCCGGGACGTCGTCGCGCACTTGGCCGGACTATGAGGAGCGGACTGTGAAGATCAATGGTGAAGATGTGGCCGCCACGCCCGCGGCCGGGCAGTGTCTACGAACGTTCCTGTGCGACCAAGGCGAGTTCGGGGTCAAGAAGGGTTGCGACGCAGGCGATTGCGGTGCCTGCTCGGTACTGATCGACGGTGAGCCGCACCATTCGTGTCTGATTCCGGCGTTCCGGGCGATGGACTCCGAGATCACCACGGTCACCGGGCTCGGCACGCCGGAGAACCTGCATCCTGTGCAGCAGCGATTCGTCGACGCCGCCGGCTTCCAGTGCGGTTTCTGCACCGCCGGAATGATCGTCACCGCAAGTACTTTCGACAAAGATCAGCGAGAAGACCTGCCGAACAGCCTCAAGGGCAACCTGTGCCGGTGTACCGGTTACCGCGCGATCCGCGACGCCATCGACGGCGTGGTCGGCACCGAGAAGGTGTCGCCAGGAGATTCCGGTCCATCGATCGGCCGCTCGGTGTCGGCTCCGGCCGCACCACGCATCGTCACCGGGACCGAGCCGTACACGATGGATGGATTGCCCATCGACGTCGGCCACATCTCGGTGCTCGGGAGTCCGCATGCGCACGCCCGCATCCTGTCTGTCGATGCCTCGGCGGCCGAGCAGATGCCCGGAGTACGAACAGTTCTGACGTACCTCGACGATCCGGGGGTGCCGTTCTCGACCGCGCGCCATGACCACCGCCACGACGACCCCGACGACGGATACGTCTTCGACACCACGGTGCGTTTCATCGGGCAGCGGGTGGCCGCAGTGGTCGCCGACTCGATCACCGTCGCCCGTCGCGCCGCCGAACTCATCGTGGTGGAGTACGACGTGCTGCCCGCCAACTTCGATCCGGCGGTGGCCACCGACCCCGCGACTCCGACGGTGCACGGTGAGAAGGGGCCCGATTCGCGGATCGCGGACCCGGCCCGCAATCTCGTCGCCTCCGTCGACGGCACGGTGGGCGACATCGAGGCCGGTCTCGCGCAGGCTCGTGACAACGGGGGCGCTGTGGTCTCGGGAACCTGGCAGACGGCACGCGTCCAGCACGCCCACCTCGAAACCCATGGCGCAGTCGCCTGGCGAGATGATGACGGCCGGGTGGTGGTGCGGTCCAGCACACAGGTCCCCTTTCTGGTGCGGGCCGAGCTGTGTCACATCTTCGGATTCAGCGGTGACAACGTACGTGTGTACGCCGCTCGGGTGGGTGGCGGTTTCGGGGGCAAGCAAGAACTGCTCACCGAAGACGTGGTGGCGCTCGCGCTCATGAAGACCGGGCGCCCCGCGGTGTACGAGTTCACGCGCACCGAGGAGTTCACCCGGGCCCCGTGCCGCCATCCGATGCGTGTGGGGGTGACGGCGGCGGCGGGCGCCGACGGAATCCTCACCGCGCTCTCGGTGTCGGTACTGTCCGACGCCGGCGCCTACGGAAACCACAGCAGCGGGGTGATGTTCCACGCCTGCAACGAGACCATGGTGCTCTACCGCTGCCCCAACAAGCACGTCGACGCACAAGCTGTGTACACCAACAACATTCCGTCGGGCGCTTTCCGCGGTTACGGTCTGGGTCAGGTCGCGTTCGGCATCGAGGGCGCCATCGACGAACTCGCGGCACAGCTGGGCATCGACCCGTTCGAGATGCGCCGTCGTAACGTGGTCGCCCCCGGAGACGAGTTCGTCGCCTGGGAGGTCGAAGAGGGCGACCTCGAGTTCGGAAGCTACGGTCTCGACCAGTGCATCGATCTGGCCGAGCAAGCGCTGATCGCCGGGCGTGCCGACCCGATCCGAGCGGGCGAGGACGTAGCAGGCCGGCCCGGGTGGTACATCGGCGAAGGCATGGGGACGGCGATGATCGCCACCATTCCGCCGCGTGGACATTTTGCCGATGTCGCGGTCACGCTGACCGATGACGGCACGTACATCGCCGCGGTCGGCACGGCAGAGTTCGGAAACGGAACCACCACCGTTCACAGCCAGATCGCGTCGTCGGCGCTGGGGTGTTCACCGGGCCAGATAGTGATCAGGCAGGCCGACACCGATGAGGTCGGCTACGACACCGGCGCCTTCGGATCAGCCGGTACGGTGGTCGCCGGCAAAGCACTCGGACTCGCGTGCGCTCAGTTGCGCGGCGAGATCCTCGAAATCGCGGCCCGGGCGCTCGACACCGATGTCGCCGAGTGCACCCTCGGACCGCAAGGCGTGCAGGCGGGCGTGGAGTTCATCGACCTCGCCGGGATCGTCACCGTCCACGGAGGGCCGCTACGCGCCACGAGCACTCAGAACGGCACCCCGCGCTCGATCGCCTTCAACGTCCATGCGTTTCGTGTTGCGGTCGATTCTGCCACCGGCGAGGTGCGCATCCTGCAGTCGGTGCAGTCCGCAGACGCCGGAGTGGTGCTCAACCCGCAGCAGTGCCGGGGCCAGGTCGAAGGCGGTGCGGCACAGGCGATCGGCAGCGCCCTGTACGAGGAGATGATTCTCGACGAGGGCCAGGTGCTCACCCAGGTATTGCGTAATTACCACATCCCCCAGCTCGCCGACGTGCCGGAGACCGAGGTGTTTTTCGCCGACACCTACGATTCGATCGGCCCGCTCGGCGCCAAGTCGATGAGCGAAGCGCCCTACAACCCGGTGGCCCCGGCGCTCGAGAGTGCAATTCGCAACGCGGTGGGCGTCCGGGTGTACGAATTACCGATGAACCCGTCACGGGTGTGGCGGGCCATCAGCAACGGTCAGCCACACCAACCCGCGTCATGACCGCCGACCGGGCCCATACCCCCGTCGAGCGGGCCCTTGCCGCCGTGCGGGCTCCGCTCTAGATGGCGAGCCGGGTCGCCGGACCTGTCTCCATCCGGCCGGAGACGATCTGGAGTCCGTGGTGGGTCCCGGGTTTCAGCCACTGCGACAACGTCGGGCCCTCGGAGAGCACGGTGACCCGGGCATAGCGCGCCTTGCCGGTCAGCTTGGCCCCGGCCAGCAGCAGCGCACCGTCCACCGGCTGGGCGAATCCGAGATCGCCCTTGATCGGGAATGCCGGGCCACGGCCCTCGGATTGTGTCTGGACGGTCCAGTGAGGGCCTCCGGCACCAGAACCCGCGAGTACGTCGCCCGTGAACTCGGCTAGCACCTTCGGCAGACTCCAGTGCTCACGCCCGCCATGGACCGAGGCCGCGGAATCGACGGCGATGAACGGCACCGACATTCGCGGCAGTGCGCCGAGGCCGCTACCGGGTCGTCGCAGTACCGGGCTCGCCAGGATCTCCCGGTACGGGCCCACGGGCGAGTCGAGATAGTCGACGACCATTCCGATGGTGATCGGGAGGACAGAGCCCTTCGGGCCGATGGCCTTGGCCTGCTCTGTACTCCGATGCCACCACAGGGTGGCGCGCACCGCGGCCGGCCATGGGGGCGGCGAGCTGATCGGCACGTCTCCTGGATCGGTCGCTGACTCGGCAACGCTCCACATCAGCAAGCCCCTTTCGCGGACTCCGGCATCGTGACGAACAGGGGCAGACGCAGTGCTCCGGGCGCACTCTCGGGGACCACCGGCGACCGTGGCGCCGTGGCAGGAACGCGGCGGTACGGCTCACCGAGGCCGGGGCGCTTGTCCTGCTCACCCTTGTTGGGCCACATCGCGATCGCTCGTTCGGCCTGAGCGGTGATCGTCAGCGACGGATTGACACCGAGATTCGCGCTCACCGCCGAGCCATCCACCACATGCAGACCCGGATGCCCGTAGATGCGGTGGTAGGGATCGACGACACCGTGGTCGGCGTCGGCACCGATCACACACCCGCCGAGGAAATGCGCGGTCATCGGGATGTTGACCACTTCGGCGATGGATCCGCCTGGGTCTCCGTCGATCTTGTCGGCTAGTAACCTGATGGCTTCGTGGCCCTGCGGTATCCACGACGGTGGCGGATCGCCGGCCCCGCGGCGGCTGGTCAGTTGGCGGCCGAAAATCGTGCGCTTGGAGCCCAACTCAAGCGAGTTGTCGTCGGTCTGCATCACCAGCGCGATCACCGTCTTCTCTGACCAGTGCCGTACGGACAGACTGCGGATGAACGCTGCCGGGTGCCGCAACGCAACCCCGATGGTCTTGAACACTCGTGGGACCGGCCCGCCGCCATCGGACAGCACGGTCTGGAGCAAGCCGATGGCGTTGCTGCCCTTGCCGTATCGCACCGGCTCGATGTGGGTGTGGTCGTCGGGGTGGAACGACGACGTGATGGCAATGCCCTGTGTGTAGTCGACTTTTCGATCACGAGCTGTCGCGGCCAGCACTGCTTCGCTGTTGGTGCGGACCACCGACCCGAGCTGGTCGGACAGCTCCGGCAGCTCTCCGGTCTCCTTCATGGCCAACAGCAACTTCTGTGTACCGTACGTGCCGGCAGCGAAGATCACCTGACCGGCGAAGATCGATGTGTCCTTGCGCCGGAGTTTGGCACCGGTGCGGCGGGTGACGACTTCGTACCCGTCGGCGGACGGCCGCACTGCCCGCACCGTGGTGAGAGGCAACACGGTGACCCCGGCGTTCTCGGCGAGGTGCAGGTAATTCTTGACCAGGGTGTTCTTCGCGCCCACGCGGCAGCCGGTCATACAAGAACCGCACTCGGTGCACGCTGTGCGTTCGGGCCCGACCCCGCCGAAGAACGGGTCGGACTCCCGCTCGGTGCCGTTGCCGAAGAACACGCCGACCGGCGTGGTGGTGAACGTGTCCCCGACGCCCATGTCGTCGGCCACCTCGCGCATCACCTTGTCCGCCGCCGTCACCAGCGGGTTGTCCACCACCCCGAGCATGCGACGGGCCTGGTCGTAGTACGGATTGAGCTCGTCCTGCCAGTCGGTGATGTGTCCCCACTGCGGGTCTTCGAAGAAGCGTTTCGGTGGTTGATAGAGCGTGTTGGCATAGTTGAGCGACCCGCCGCCCACTCCCGCGCCGGCCATCACCAATACGTCGGGCAGGAGGTGGATGCGTTGCAGCCCATAGCATCCCAGCCACGGCGCCCAGAGGTACTTGCGAAGTCGCCAGCTCGTCTTGGGCAGCTGGTCGTCGGTGAATCTGCGGCCGGCCTCGAGAACGGCCACCTTGTAGCCCTTTTCGGCCAGCCGTAGCGCGGCAACCGATCCGCCGAAACCTGATCCGACCACCACCACGTCATAGTCGTTCATGCCGGCTCACTTTCGCGTGGTAGAGGCGCGGGCACCGTGCCGCGGCCGAGGTCGTAGTCACTCAGATCAGCCGAGCGCAACGCTTGTCGGAACTCCCACGTGAACGTCGGCCACATCACCGAGTTCCGACCGTTCTTGTCGAAATACCAGCTCGAACAGCCGCCCGAGTTCCACACCGTGCCCTCGAGTTGCTCGTCGATTCCCTGGTTGTATTCAGCCTGCTTGCGCTTGTTGACGTTCACCGAAGCGATGTTGCGAGAGCGCATCTGGGTGATCGCCGAGCTGATGTACGCGGCCTGCGACTCCAGCATGAAGACGATGGAACTGTGACCGAGGTTGGTGTTCGGCCCATACATGAGGAACAGGTTCGGGAACCCGTGAACGGTGGTGCCGCGATACGCATTCGGGCTGCCGTTCCAGGTGTCGGCAAGGGTGCGCCCATCTTCGCCGTAGAGCACGCTGGCCACCGGCGGCTCGGTGGCGGTGAACCCGGTGCCGAACACGATGGCGTCGACCTCGTGTTCGCGGCCGGAACCGTCGACAACGCCGTTGGCGGTCACCGCCGCCATGCCGGTGTCCACGAGGGTGACGTCTTCGCGCGCAAGCGTGGACAACCATGAGTTGCTGAGCAACATTCGCTTGCAACCGATGGTGAACTTCGGCGTCAGCTTCTTACGCAGCACCGGATCCTTGACCTGCTTGCGCAATTGACTCATGGCCAAGAGCTTGAACAGCGGCAACAGGAACGTGAACTTCGCCAGGGCGACGACGTAGGCCTCGCGGTAGAAGTACAGACTGTTGCGTGCGAATCGCTGGGTGAACGGCGCCAGGCGATACAGCGTGCGTTCGAGCTTGCCGATCTGTCGGTCGAGCCGCGGGATGATCCAGGCGGGCGTCCGCTGAAAAACCGTCACATGCGCTGCAGGCCCGGCCAATTCAGGCACGAACTGAATTGCCGAGGCCCCGGTCCCGACAACGGCGATGCGCTTACCCGCCGGATCGAAGTCGTGGTTCCAGGTGGCGCTGTGGAACATCGTCCCGGTGAACTCGCCGATGCCGGGGACGTCGGGAAAGCTGGGGTTGGACAGCGTACCGGTGGCGGCGATCAGGACCTGCGCCTCGATCTGTCCACGCGAGGTCGATACCGACCAGCGCGCCTTGTCTGCGTCCCACCGCGCGCCGAGCAGTTCACACTCGAAGACGGTGCGATCGCGCAGGCCGCGCTGGTCCGCGACCGATCGCAGGTACGCGAAGATCTCCGGTTGGCGAGCGTAGTTGTGCGTCCACTCCGGGCTCTGGGCGAACGAGAACGAATACAGATTGCTCGGCACGTCGCATGCGGCGCCCGGGTACGTGTTGTCTCGCCACGTCCCGCCGACATCGCTTGCGCGCTCGATGATCAGGACGTCGGCCGAGGGGGTGTCGGCGAGAATCTTGTGTGCGGCAGCCAGGCCGGCGAAGCCGGTGCCGACGATCAACGTGTGCACGGACGCCGGAAGATCTTGCTGTTCGATCGGATCTGAACTCAGCGCGGTCATGTGGTGGTCACCATTGCCTCCCATATCGATATCAACCGCTTGCGGAGCTCGCGGTCGGACTTCTCGTTGCGGAACAGTGCCGAGACCGCCAGTCCACGGGCAAGTTCGACACTGATCTCGATGGCCTCAGGCGACATCCGGTCACCGAAGATTGCGGCTCCACCGGTGTGGATGGCCTCGTTGACCCGCGCCTCGAGCGGCAGCACAGCTGCATGCAGCGCAGGATCGGTCCGGGCCGCGATCCACAACTCGAGGGCGGCGTAGAAAAGCGGACCCGAGAAGGCGTCGAGGAATACCTCGACCCCGGGAACCTCGCCACTCGCATGAGCTCCGAGCAATTCATCCAGCCGCTGTTCCACCAGGTGCTCGACCGCCGCGACGACCAACGATTCCTTGGTCGGGAAATGGTGCAACTGGGCGCCGCGCGACACCCCCGCGCGACGAGAGATCTCCTGGGTGCTGGTCCCGGAATAACCGTTGTCGATCAGGCACGAGATGGCTGCGTCGAGCAGTCGCGCCCGCATCTGCGCAGTGCGCTCGGCCTGGGTTCGACTCTGCGCCGGAGCCTGTCCGGGCGCATCTGTCACGCGTGTGTTGGTCGCCACAGTGCTGAGGTTAGCGAAGAATTAAGAAACAGTCCAGTCTGTTTGTAAGTTTGCCCTGCGGCGACAAAAGCCCACCTCCAGCGTCCGCGTGATGCGTTCGGGGCAGAAGGTGGGCTTACGCCGCAGAGGTTCCTATCGCGCCAGTACACCCTTGGCGACGTGGGTGATCTGAACTTCGTTGCTGCCTGCGTAGATCATCAGCGACTTCGCGTCACGGGCCAGTTGTTCGACCCGGTACTCGGCCATGTAGCCGTTGCCACCGAACAACTGGACGGCCTCCATCGCGACCTCGGTCGCCGTGCGTGACGAGTAGAGCTTCATCGCCGACGCCTCGGCGAGGTCCACCGGCTTGCCTGCCTGCGACCGTTCGAGGGCATGAAAGACCATGTTCTGCACATTGATCCGGGCGACCTCCATCTCGGCCAGCTTGAGCTGGATGAGCTGCAGATCGGCGATGGGTTTGCCCCACAGGGTGCGCTGTTTGGCGTATTCGACGCAGAGTCGCTGACACTCGTTGATGATGCCGAGCGACAGCGAGGCGATACCGACCCGCTCGAGGACGAATCCGGCCTTGGCGCCCTCACCGCCGCCTTTGGCACCGACCTCCTCCGTCTCGCCGAGGAGCCGGTCCTTGTCGAGCTTCACGTTGTCGAAGAACAGTTCACCCGTCGGCGACGACATGATGCCCATCTTCTTGAACGGCTTGCCCTGAGTGAAGCCCTCCATGCCCTTGTCGAGGACAAAGGTCAAGACCTTGCGCTGGCGCCGATCGACCGACGAGTCGCCCTCGTCGAGCTTGGCGAAAACCACTGCGGTGTCCGCGAACGGACCGTTGGTGATGAATGTCTTCTGTCCGTTGAGGATGTAGTTGTCGCCGTCTCGCCGGACGGTGGTCTTCATGCCACCCAGTGCATCCGATCCCGAATCCGGCTCGGTGATCGCCCAGGCGCCCACCTTGTTCATGGTGACCAGATCGGGCAGCCACCGCTTCTTCTGGGCGAGCGTGCCCTTGGATCGGATCGTCGACGGGGTGAGTCCGAGACTCACACCCATCGAGGCGACGATGCCCAGGCTCACACCGGACAGTTCGATGTTGAGGATGGCGCCCATCGAGGTCATCCCCGCGCCGCCGCCCGAACCGGTCTTGGGCTCGGCTTCCCCGCGGGCCACCGCTTCATCCCTGGCGAACTCCTTCTCCAGGGCATCGGAGGCCATCGCATCCACGCCGAAGGTCTTGAGCAGGTTCCGGATGATGTCGTAGGGCGGAAGGACGCCCGTCTCGAGCTCATCGATGTGCGGACGGATCTCCTTGTCGATGAAGCCCCGCACGGCATCGCGCACCATCAGATCTTCTTCGGACCACTCGTACATGCAGATTCCCCTCGGATGTCGACGTTCTTCACCAACACTAGAATCCGAGATCACTTTTCGAGGCGGTTCACCGATTCCCGAACGCCCGGCCGCAGACGCCAGCGGCCACCGCGACGACGTAAGCGGATCACATCTGCAGGCCGGACCTCGATGCTGAAGAAGTCCGCTCCGATCGCGGCCGCGACAATGCCCTGCGCGGTACCCCCGGCGACGACCACTGCGACATCGTCGCCGCCTCGGTTCTGCAGCCACTCAGCAAGGCGCCCAACAAAATCGACGACACTCTCGCCGCCATGCGGAGCGGCTGCCGGGTCGGTGAACCACTGACCGAGTTCGACGGGATCTACCTGATCGGGCCGCAGGCCGGCCCATCGACCCAGGTCCATGGCCCGCAGTGCCGGTTCCACGTCTGCGTACCGCGCGCCCATCAACCTGGCCGTGTCGCGCGCAGAAACGTCCGGAGCAACAAAGACTTTCGCGCCCGAGTGCAGGCGCAGACCCGTCGCATCGGCTTGCCCGCGCGTGTCCAGCGGCTCGTCATGCGACCCGAAGGCCAACGTTGCATTCGGACCCGTTCGCGACGCCACGACCACTGTGAGATCCAGTGGGGGTTGGCCCGTCATGTCGGGCGGGATCCGCCTTTCGCCCCGTTGCGAGCACCTGCACCGGCCGCACGCGCCGTCTGTCTGCCGATCCAGTTGAGCGCCAGCGCGAATCCGAGGCCGAGGACTGCCCACAAGATCACCTGATTGATCACCGAGTAGTACCGGAAGTCGCCGAGCAAATCGGCCGGAAACCCAGGGAACACCATCGACTGGCCGTCCATCAGCGGGCCCGGCACCTCGTCGAAACTCGGCAACAGAACCACGGTGACCGCGATCGCGGCCAGATACGCGACGCCCGCCACCACTGCCGCATACAGGCCACCGATCTTCGGCGCCAGCCAGAACGCCAAAACCGCTGCAGCGATCATGAAGCCCACCGACAGCAGCAGGATCGTCAGGTACGCGCCACTGCGAGACCCGATCGTGTCGTCACCACCCACAGCGGGCGGATTCGCGGGATACGCGCTGAAGGGAATGAGATACACCGCGACGAATCCGCAGACTGCGAGCAGAGCTGCCACCGTCCGCGGGTCGGTTCTCGGATACCGCCGGCCGACGTAGGCCCACACAACCGTGAAGGCAACGGCGAAGAACGCCCCGATGATCAGGCCGAACACCACCGACCCCACACCGGCGCCGAAGTTCTGCTGCACCGTCCGGGAGAACAACTCGTGGTCGTGCGCGTGAGATCCGCCGGTCAGTTCGAGTTCGGCGTGGGACCGGCCTTCCTCATACCCGACGGCACGGTCGACAAGGGGCTCGATGTAGATCCGGGCGAAGACGAACGCGACGATTCCGGCGACCAGACCTGAGAGCAGTCCGGCGCCGATGAACTTCTTTTCCACCTACTCGCCTGCTCAGTGGCAGGGGAAGCCGAGGAAGTGCCGGGCGTCGTGGATGTACTCGTGGACATGGGTGTCGCTGCCGAACACCGACACCGCGCCCTGGTCGAAGCCGAGGAAGTAGTAGGCGAGGGACGCGACCATGGTGGTGGCGGTCAGCCAGAGTGCGGCGTTCACGACCGACACATCCGGGACCGCGACGGCCAACGTGGGGGCACTCGAAACCGGTTGCGAGACCGAAGAACTCGACATTGATATCTCCTCTCGCGGGATGCGCGCCCCGCGTCGACCTGGTGGGTGTCGTGCCCCGGTCCCCTGACTTGCGGCTCCACCCGGTGGGTTGAGATCAGCTCACAGTGGCGCGACCGCTCCGGATTTGCACCGGATTTCCCGTTCGCACGACGTGCGCTGACTCTATTCCGCGGCGTTTTGCCCGGTCAACACCGACCTGCCGAATGATCTGGTGCCGACGATCCCGGTCACCTGTTCTGCCGCTCTGTCAGACCCGTCGTGGATCATGGAGCAATGGCCGCCCGCAAGTCCCCCACCTCGACATCCGGCGTGCCCAGCGCACAGCAGGTGCTCGGCCGCTTCACGGCGCCGACCCGTACGTGGTTCGACGCGGCCTTCCCGGCACCCACATCAGCACAGCTCGGGGCCTGGAACTCCATCGCGGACGGCCAGAACACCCTGGTCGTCGCCCCCACCGGGTCGGGCAAGACGCTGTCGGCATTCTTGTGGGCACTCGATCGACTGGGCGCCGACCCGGTTCCCGACGGCGCCAAGGCCGCCGGCACGCGCGTTCTCTACGTGTCGCCGCTGAAGGCTCTTGCCGTCGATGTCGAGCGCAACCTGCGCGCACCCCTGATCGGGATCACCCGGGCCGCGCAGGAGCTGAACCTGCCGGTCCCCCAGATCACGGTGGGCGTGCGATCGGGCGACACCCCGGCCGCCCAGCGCCGTCAATTGCTCCGCACCCCGCCCGACATCCTGATCACCACCCCCGAATCCCTCTTCTTGATGCTCACCTCGGCGGCGCGCGACACGCTCACCTCGGTGCAGACGGTCATCGTCGACGAGGTGCACGCCGTGGCCGGCACCAAGCGGGGCACACATCTGGCGTTGTCGCTCGAACGTCTCGACGCCTTGCTCGAGAACCCGGCACAGCGCATCGGGTTGTCGGCAACCGTCCGGCCACCCGAACGTGTCGCAGGGTTCCTCTCCGGCAGCCGGCCCTACACAATCGTGCAGCCGCCGGCGTCCAAGACGTTCGACCTCTCGGTCGACGTCCCGGTCGCGGACATGACCAACATCCCGGTGATCGCCGGCAACGAAGAGATCGACGATGAGGCCTCCGCTCCGGCGGCCGGATCGCTGTGGCCCTTTGTGGAGAGCTCGATCGTCGACCTCATCGAGAAGAACCGGTCGACCATCGTCTTCACCAACTCCCGTCGCCTGGCCGAGCAGCTCACGGCCCGCCTCAACGAGGTCCATGCCACGCGGCTCGGGCAGGCACCGGAGCCCGCATCCAATCCGCGGGTGCCCGGCGGTGCGCCGGCTCAGGTGATGGGCAGTGGCGCCAGCAAAGGTGCCGAGCCCCTGCTCGCGCGCGCCCATCACGGATCGGTGAGCAAAGAGGTACGCGGACAGATCGAGGACGACCTCAAATCCGGCCGCCTGCGGTGTGTGGTGGCCACGAGCAGTCTTGAACTCGGCATCGACATGGGTGCTGTCGATCTGGTCATCCAGGTGGAGGCCCCACCGTCGGTGGCCAGCGGGTTGCAACGCATCGGTCGTGCCGGGCACCAGGTGGGCGAGATCAGTCAGGGTGTGCTGTTCCCCAAGCACCGCGCCGACCTGCTGCGGTGCGCTGTGGCGGTCGAGCGGATGACCGACGGACTCATCGAGGAGCTTGTCGTTCCGGCCAATCCGCTCGACGTCCTGGCGCAACAGACCGTCGCGGTGTGCGCAACGGGCAGCATCGACGTCGACGAGTGGTACCAAATCGTCCGGCGCAGTGCGCCTTACGCCACCCTCCCCCGTCCGGTTTACGACGCCACCCTGGATCTGCTGTCCGGCCGTTACCCCTCCGACGAGTTCGCCGAGCTGCGACCGCGAGTGGTCTGGGACCGCGCCAAAGGCACGATCACCGGACGTCCCGGTGCGCAGCGCCTGGCGGTCACCTCGGGCGGCGCGATCCCAGACCGCGGCCTGTTCGCCGTGTACATGGTGGGCGAAAAGCAAACGCGGGTGGGCGAACTGGACGAGGAGATGGTCTACGAGTCCCGGGTGGGCGACGTCTTCGCCCTCGGCGCGACCAGCTGGCGGATCGAGGAGATCACGCACGACCGGGTGTTGGTCACGCCGGCGTACGGCCAGGCGGGCCGGCTGCCGTTCTGGCACGGTGACAGCATCGGCCGACCCGCCGAACTCGGAGCCGCCATCGGCAAGTTCGTCGGAGAACTCAGCAGCACGGACAAGATGGCCGACCATGCCGAGCGGCTCGGACTGAACGCGTTCGCCCGAGACAATTTGGCGCAGCTCATCTCCGAACAGCAGGCGGCCACCGGCCACCTGCCCACCGACCGCACGTTGTTGGTCGAACGCTTCCGCGACGAACTCGGCGACTGGCGGGTGATCCTGCACTCCCCTTACGGCCTGAGGGTCCACGCCCCGTGGGCCAGCGCCGTCACCGCACGTCTGCAGCAGGACTACGGCATCGACGGGGCGGTCTCTGCCGCCGACGACGGCATCATCGTCAGGCTCCCCGACACCGACGACCAGCCCCCCGGTGCGTCATTGTTCAGCTTCGAGCCCGACCAGATCGAGCAGATCGTCACCGAACAGCTGGGCGGCTCGGCCATGTTCGCGTCACGGTTCCGCGAATGCGCTGCCCGGGCACTGCTGTTGCCACGGCGCAACCCCGGCAAGCGTGCGCCGCTGTGGCAGCAGCGTCAGCGCAGTGCTCAATTGCTGGATGTGGCAAGGAAATACCCGCAGTTTCCCATCATCCTCGAGGCGTTCCGCGAATGTCTGCAGGACGTGTACGACCTACCGGCCCTTGTCGACATGCTCACCCGCATCCAGAATCGGCGCCTGCGGGTCATCGAGGTCGAGACCGAGACGCCGTCTCCGATGGCCTCCTCGTTGCTGTTCGGCTACGTGGGCGCGTTCATGTACGCCGACGACGCGCCGCTCGCCGAGCGTCGCGCCGCCACCCTGTCCCTCGACACCGCGCTGCTGGCGCAGCTTCTCGGGCGCGTCGACCTGCGAGAGTTGCTCGACCAGAACGTCATCGCCGACACCGAGGCCAAGCTCCAACGCCTGCACCCGGACCGGCAGGCGAGAGACACCGAAGGCATCGCCGACCTCTTACGCTGGCTCGGTCCACTCACCGCAGACGCTGTGGCCCTTCGCTACTCCGGCGACGATTCACGCGAGCTGCTCACCGAGCTGCTCGGCGCCGGCCGGGCCATCGAGGTCTCCCGCGGCGGAGACATCGTGTGGTTCGCTGCCGCCGAAGACGCCAGCCGGTTGCGGGACGGGCTCGGGATCCCGCCACCGCAGGGCCTTCCGATGGCGTTCCTCGACCCGGTCGACGACCCGCTCGGCGACCTCGTCGGCCGGTTCGCGCGCACCCATGGCCCGTTCGTCGCAGCCGATGTCGCCGAGGCGCTGGGACTGGGCATCGCTGTTGTCCGCGACACCCTGGTGCGGCTGGCCGGCCAGCGACGAGTGGTCGAAGGCGACTTCCGGCCCGAACCCGCCGGCACCCTGCGCAGCGGCGAGCAGTGGTGCAACACCGAGGTCCTGTCCGGTTTGCGCCGGGCCTCGCTCGCGGCGAGCCGGGCGGAGATAGCTCCCGTCAGTCACCAGACCTACGCGCGATTCGTCACCGGCTGGCAACACGTCACCGACCGCACGCGTCTGCGCGGCATCGACGGGGTGTCTGCGGTGATCGACCAGTTGGCCGGGGTTCCCATCCCAGCGTCGGCGTGGGAGTCACTGATCCTGCCCGCCCGGGTATCCGACTACCGGCCCGACATGCTCGATGAGCTCACGGCAGGCGGCGAGGTGCTGTGGGCCGGGCACGGTCGGTTGTCCGGCTCCGACGGCTGGATCAGTCTTCACCCCGCCGATCTCGCCGAGGACAGCCTGCCCGCACCCACCGAGATCGACATGGGCGATCTACACGAGCGATTGTTGGACCAACTTGCTCCGGGCGGCGCCTTCTTCTTCCGTCAGCTGAGCGACTCGCTGTCCGTCGACGGTGTCGCGCCGCTTGGGTCGGACCTCGAGATGGCCTTGTGGGACCTGGCGTGGGCGGGTCGCATCAGCAACGACACGTTTTCACCGGTGCGTGCTCTCCTCGGACCGGGTCGCAAACCCGGGGCCGTCCGGGGCATACCGGCCCACCGCGGGCGGCGCAGATTCGCGCGCACTCCCCGCACTGCTCCGATGTCGATGACAGGGCGGTGGTTTGTCCTGCCCCCGCCGCTGGGCGACCCGACGTTGGCCATCGCCGCGCAGTGCTCGACGCTGCTGGACCGCTATGGCGTCGTCACCAAGGGAGCGGTGATGACCGAGGGCGTCGAAGGGGGCTTCTCTCGTGTGTACAAGGCCCTCACCGGATTCGAGGACAGCGGCAAGGTGCGACGCGGCTACTACATCGACGGACTCGGCGGTGCGCAGTTCGCAGCCACCACCACCGTCGACCGACTACGCGACGAGGTGGAGACCATCGGTCAGTCCGCCATCGCCCTCGCCGCCACGGATCCGGCCAATCCGTACGGTTCCGCACTGGGCTGGCCGCCCCAGAAGGAAGGCCATCGCCCCGGCCGCAAACCAGGTGCGCTGGTGGTGCTGGTCGACGGCGACCTCGTGCTGTTCGTCGAACGCGGCGGAAAAACAGTGCTCACGTTCAGCGAGGACGCCGACACCCTCGCCGCAGCCACCTCCGCGCTGGCGCGGGTGGTCATCCGAGGTCAGGTCGATCGGCTGTATGTGGAGAAGGTCAACGGAGAACCTGTGCTGACCGGTGACCTCGCCGAGCATCTCCAGGAAAGCGGCTTCTCGGCCACGCCTCGCGGCCTGCGACTGCGCCGCACCGGATGACAACTCGCAAACGGAAGTGGCCGGTGATGCACATGCTGCCGGGTCGGGCGTTTTAGGCTGTACCCGGGCCGGGACGCACCACTGAAGGATGACCATGACGCAACAGGCAACGACAACTGCAGCGGCAACGCTCAGTTCGGAGCTGCCCGCCTGGCAGCAGGCTCGCCGCCTGCGGATCATCAAGGCTGCCAATGCCGCCCTCAAAGAGCAGGAGTACGAGCAGATCCAGATCCGCGACGTGGCCAATGGAGCCGGCGTCGCGTTGGGCACGCTGTACCGGTACTTCTCGTCCAAAGAGCATCTCTACGCCGCGGTACTGCTCGATTGGGCGGCACCCGCCTACGCGAGGTCGGGCGAGGAATTGTCCGAGCACCAGATCCGCGCAAAAATGAATGCCGTCATCTCCTCGTTCGAGCGACGACCGCACTTCTTCAAGGTGCACGTCATCTTGCAGTCCAGTGCCGACCCCAACGCCAAGGCCTTGCTCGCTCAATTCTTCGAGGTCTGCCAGCACACGTTGGCCGACGACTTCGCGCGGCTGGGTCCCGAGGCAGCCAAGGATGCGGCGATCATGCTGTGGTCGATCATCAACACCGTGCTCACCGGGACGGTGTACAACGAGGGATCCATGGACGACGTCTACCGCCTGTGCAACCGCTTCATCGACTTCCTGTTCGGCGCACCCATCGACCCCTCCCTTGAAAACTAGATTTGAGTTCTAGTACGTTGGCCGGAAGACTTCCACCTTCCGATCTGACGCGCAGGAGTATCCATGGGTTTTCGGGGCGATGCCGCAGTGGTCGGCTTCCAAGAGCTTGCGCCGCAGAAGGTCTCGACCCGTACGCCGCGCTTCACCTTGGAGCAGTGGGCAACGCTGGGAGCGGCCGCAATCGCTGATGCGGGCCTCACCGGTGTCGAGATCGACGGGATCGTCACCTCCACGCTGCTCGAGTCCGAGATGTTCGTACCGTCCACGATTGCCGAATACCTCGGTGCGCGAATCAATTTCGCGGAGACCGTCGACCTCGGCGGTGCGTCGGCCGCCGCCATGGTCTGGCGCGCAGCCGCCGCCGTGGAACTGGGTATCTGCCAAGCTGTTCTGTGCGTGATCCCCGCGGACTACGGGGTCCCGTACAACGAGAAGAAGCCGCTGCCCGACAGTCTGACCGACATCCTGCTCTACGGCTCGTCGTCGAACCGGTTCGGTTCACCGCAAGCCGAGTTCGACATCCCGTTCGGCAACCTGGGCCAGAACGGCCCGTACGGCCAGATCGCGCAACTGTATCGATCGGTCTACGGCTACGACGAGCGGGCGATGGCCAAGATCGTGGTGGATCAGCGCGTCAACGCCAACAACACCCCCGATGCGGTGTTCCACGGCAAGCCGCTGACCATCGAGGACGTTCTGGCGAGCCCGATGATCGCCGACCCATTGCGACGGCTCGAGATCGTGATGCCCTGTTCGGGTGGCGCCGCGGTCCTGGTGACGTCCGCCGACCTGGCCCGTCGGAGCAAGAACCGCCCGGTGTGGATCAAAGGTTTCGGGGAACACGTCGCGTACAAGACACCGACGTATGCCGAGGACCTCCTGGAGAGTCCGATCGCGCGTGCCGCCGACACAGCGTTCGACATGAGCAGGCTCGACCGCTCCGACATGGACATGGTGTCGATCTACGACTGCTACACGATCACCGTGCTGATGAGCCTGGAAGACGCGGGATTCTGCGACAAGGGAAAAGGCATGGAGTTCGTGAATTCGCACGACCTGACGTTCCGGGGCGACTTCCCGCTCAACACCGCGGGAGGACAACTGGGTTTCGGTCAGGCCGGCCTCGCGGGCGGCATGCACCACGTGTGCGACGCGACGCGCCAGATCATGGGTCGTGCGGGCGCGGCCCAGGTGCCCGACTGCAACCGGGCTTTCGTCTCCGGCAACGGCGGCGTGATGGGCGAACAGACCACACTCGTACTGCAGGGCGACTAGGAAGCGATGACCTCATGACGTTCGCCAAGCCGATGCCGGTGAAAACGCCTGTGAGCGCCCCTTTCTGGGACGCGCTCTCCGAACACAAGATCCTGATCCAGTACTCGCCCTCGTTGGGTCGTCACGTGTTTTATCCCCGGATCTTGGCGCCGGGGACGTTGGCCGATGATCTCGAGTGGAGAGAGATCTCCGGGCTGGGAAAGCTGTACACATTCACCATCGCGCGTAAACCGGTGTCCCCGCACTTCGCCGACTCCGTGCCGCAGCTGCTCGCCGTGGTGCAGTGGGACGAGGGACCGCGGGTATCCACCGAATTGGTCAACGTCGACCCCTCAGAGATCCACATCGGCATGCGGGTCAAGCCCGTGTTCTTCGACTACCCCGATGACGACGTCACCTTGTTGCGGTACGAGCCGGCCGACTGACTGACGTTGTGCCGGCGGGCGGTCAGTCCGGGACCGGCACGGGTTCCAGCAGTTCGGCGCGCGACTCCGGCGCGGCTGCACGCAGGGCATCAGCGGATTCGTCATCGGGTTGCCGCTGCGATGCCACCTCTGCCTCGACACGCGCGAGGTAGGTCTGCACCTCGAAGTCGGTCCGGTCGCTGTCCCAATCAAGCAGCGGCGCAACGAGATCGGCAACCTCTCGTGCGCTCTTCACCCCGCGATCCGGATATTCGATCGCGATCCGTGTCCGCCGGGCCAGCACGTCTTCCAGGTGCAGTGCGGCTTCGCTGACCACCGCGTAGACCACTTCGACACGCAGATACTGGGGCGCCGCGGCCAAGGGTTGGAGAAGGCTCGCGTCCTTCTTGGCGTAGGCCAACACCTCATCGATCATCGAGCCGTAGCGGTTCAGCAAGCGACGGATGCGGTAGGGATGCAACCCGAATCGCTGCCCGAGCTGATCGCACTGGTTGATCAGGGCGTGGTACCCCTCGGCCCCGACCAGGGGCACCTTGTCGGTGACCGACGGAGCCACCCGAACCGGGATGAAGTCGGTGATCGCGTCCACCGCGTCGGCGGCCATCACCCGGTAAGTGGTGTATTTTCCACCGGCGATGGCGACGAGGCCGGGCGCGACCTCGGCCACCGCATGCTCGCGAGACAGCTTCGACGTCTCGTCGCTCTCGCCCGCCAGCAGCGGTCGCAGGCCCGCGTAGACACCTTCGATGTCGTCGTGGGTCAACGGTGTGACCAGCACCTCGTTCACCTTCTGCAGGATGTAGTCGATGTCCGCCCGGGTTGCGGCCGGGTGTGCGAGGTCGAGATTCCAGTCGGTGTCGGTGGTCCCGATGATCCAGTGCGTCTCCCAAGGGATGACAAACAGTACCGACGTGGCGGTGCGCAGGATGATGGCCGATTCACTGACGATGCGGTCCCGTGGGACGACGATGTGGACGCCCTTGGACGCGCGGACCCGAAACCTCCCGCGCTGCTTCGACAGAGCCTGGATCTCGTCGGTCCAGACACCGGAGGCGTTGATGACGCAGTGGCTGCGGATGTCGGCGGTCTCACCGGTCTCGGTGTCGCGCACTCGGACTCCGCTCACCCGGTCGGCCTCCCGCAGGAAACCCGTGACCTGGGTAGAGGTTCGGATGACGGCGCCGTAGTGCGATGCGGTGCGGGCCACCGTCAGGGTATGACGTGCGTCGTCGACCACGGTGTCGTAGTAGGTGATTCCACCGGTGAGCGAGTTGCGTTTGAGCGCAGGGGCGATCCGCAGTGCGCCCGACCGCGACACATGACGTTGTCCCGGAACGGATTTGGCTCCACCGAGTGAGTCGTACAGGAACAGGCCGGCGGCCACGTACGGCCGTTCCCAAACCCGGTGGCTCAGTGGATACAGGAACGGTAGGGGCTTCACCAGGTGCGGCGCCAGCGTGCTCAGCGACAGCTCACGTTCATGGAGCGCTTCGCGAACCAGACCGAACTCGAGTTGCTCGAGGTACCGCAAACCACCGTGGAACATCTTCGATGAGCGACTCGATGTTCCCGAGGCGATGTCGCGGGCTTCGACGAGGGCCACGCGCAGACCGCGGGTTGCGGCGTCGAGCGCAGTGCCCACACCGACGATGCCACCGCCGACCACCACCACGTCGAACAGCTCTTTGGACAGCCGTTGCCACGAGTTCTCCCGGTATCGAGGGCCCAGGTCGGACGGTCGATCGGGGTCGAATGCCGCTGCGCTCATCGCTATCTCCTCTGGTCACGGGTCGATCACCTGCCGCCGCGAACTCCGAAGCGGGCGAACCGGCCGGACTACCGCCGACAACGCTACCCGCTGGTAACCGGTCCGCCACCGCAAGAGGACCGGCCGTGTCCAAGTAGACAACCTGCGCGGATGGTCATGCGAAACTCGTTCCTGTGAGCAACAGCACCGGTTACATCGCTTCCATCGATCAGGGCACCACGTCCACCCGCTGCATGATCTTCGACCACGCCGGCCGAGTGGTCAGTTCTGAACAGATCGAGCATCAGCAGATCTTCCCGAAGTCCGGTTGGGTGGAACATGACGGTGCGGAGATCTGGCGCAACGCCCGGAGGGTGACCGCGGCCGCGATGGCCGCAGAAGATCTGTCCACCGCAGACATCCACGCCGTGGGCATCACCAATCAGCGTGAGACCACGCTGCTGTGGGATCGCGCGACCGGTGAGCCGATCTACAACGCCATCGTGTGGCAGGACACCAGGACTGCGGCACTCTGCGAGGAACTCGGCGGCGAACACGGTGCCGCCCGGTATCAGGAGCGCACCGGCCTCCCCATGTCCACCTACTTCGCCGGGCCGAAGATCCGCTGGATTCTCGACAACGTCGATGACGCACGTGAACGTGCCGAGGCCGGTGAGTTGTGTTTCGGCACAATGGATACCTGGCTGGTCTGGAACATGACCGGAGGTCCCGACGGAGGTCGACACCTGACCGATGTGACCAATGCGTCGCGGACCATGCTGATGGACATCGAGACGCTGCAGTGGGATGAGGAGATCTGTGCCGAGATGCAGATCCCGATGAGTCTGTTGCCGGAGATCTGCAGTTCGTCGCAGGTGTACGGACGGGTTCGCGAGCGTGGGGCCCTCGCCGACGTGCCGATCGCGGGCATCTTGGGTGATCAGCAGGCGGCGACGTTCGGTCAGGCGTGCCTGGAGCCCGGAGAGGCGAAGAACACCTACGGCACGGGCAACTTCCTCCTCCTCAACACCGGTGAGGAGGTCGTCCGCAGCAGCCACGGATTGCTCACCACCGTGTGCTACAAGATCGGCGACAAGCGACCCGTGTACGCCCTGGAGGGCTCGATAGCCGTCACGGGTTCGTTGGTGCAGTGGCTGCGGGACAACCTCGGACTCATCAGTGCCGCAGGCGAAATCGAGACGGTGGCGCAGACCGTGGAGGACAACGGCGGCGCCCACTTTGTCCCCGCCTTCTCCGGTTTGTTCGCGCCGCGTTGGCGGCCCGATGCCCGGGGCGTGATCGTGGGTTTGACCAGGTACGTGAACAAGGGCCACATCGCGCGGGCGGCCTTGGAGGCAACCGCGTTTCAGACCCGTGAGGTGATTGAGGCGATGCAGGCCGATTCCGGTGTCGAGCTATCGACCCTGAAGGTGGACGGAGGGATGGTGGTCAACGAGCTGCTCATGCAGTTCCAGTCGGACATCCTCGGTGTTCCCGTGGTACGTCCGGTTGTCAGCGAGACCACGGCTCTCGGTGCGGCGTACGCGGCTGGACTGGCTGTGGGCTACTGGGGCACCGAGCAGGATATTCGCGACAACTGGATGCAGGACAAGTCCTGGGAACCGTCCATGGCAGCAGAGGACCGGGATCAGCGCTTCGCCGACTGGAACAAGGCAGTCGAGCGCAGCTACGACCTGGCTTGACCTCAGGTCCTGTCAGGGGTGTCGGGGGTATCAGGGCCGTCGGGGTCGTTCGCGTTGGGGCTGCCCGCTTCCGGATTTCTACCTGTTCCCGGCACCGCGTCCGAGCCGGCCTCGCCCGGCCTGGCCCAGTCGCCCAGGACGGGTGGTCCGACCAGCGGAAGGCGCCCGATGATCTCCTCGGCATTCTCGCGGGTGTGCAGGTAGGAAGGTGCCCGGTGTTCGCCTTCTTTGTCTCTGCCCGCGCCGCGTCCGGCTGCGCCCGGCGGGATCATCGGCGACCCACCACGAGTCGACGTGGTCAGGCCGGACCCGGGCAAGGGCCCGCCACCGGCTGTTGGCGTCGCGAGGGGTGTAAGCGGGCGTGCGGCAAACGATTTCGGGTCGGCACCTGCGCCGACTCCTCCTGCGCCACTTGCTCCGAGCCCTCCGCCGCCGCGCGCTCCCGTGCCAGCCCCTCCACCTGTTCCTGCGCCAGCAAGCCCCGGCCGGATTCGACCAGACGTCGTCGCAGCGCCGGTCGGGCCGGCCCCGTTTGCTTGTCCGGCGATCGGTGACCCGAAAGCCCCGTTGAGCGGGCCGGGTGTTGATCCGCCGACATGCGCAGGCTCGGTTTGGCCCACGTCACCGAGTGAGAGTGGTTTGTCTTCTACCGGGTCGCCGCGGAAGGTTTCTTGTCCACCTGTGGGGCCGTCGGGCCCAGCGGGACCTGCTGCGCCCGCCGTGTTGTTGCCGCCACCGACGCCTCCGAGTAGCCCTGAGTTGTCGCCGCTGCCCGAACTGCTGCCGTTCAGGCCGGCTGGATGGGTGTTGATCGGTTCGAAGTCGGCCCCCAGCTGCGGCAGGGGTACGCCGGTGTATTCGGGTAGCGAGCCGTTGGCGCCGATGACCGGGTTGCTGTAGATGTCGGTCATCGTGGTGGCGAGTTCGGATTGTTGCAGTACCTGCCGGGCGACACTGGCAGCGTTGCCGCCGTACTGGGCGTCGAGGTCTGCGACGCTGCCCTGCGTCTGCGACAGGATTTTTGAGATGGCCGAAATCTGGTCCGCTATCTGCATTCCCACCGATGCTGAGTCGTCCATATGACGAATCGCATCCATCGTCGCGTGCCGCGAGCCGGTGACCGACTCACCGTGGAACTCCCCTTCGGGATACAGCCGTCCTAGCGTGGCGTAGTAGGTGTCCGACGCTGCCCTGATCCTCGCCGCGATCAACCTGATTGCTTCAGCGTCTGCTTCCGCCGAGCTCGGCGCCATGCTGGCGCACACCGACCGCATCTCGTCGATCGCATGCCCGAACCAGTCCGTCTGCCCAATTGGCTTAGGCGCCATGAACTCCCCCGATTCACCTAGTCAGTGCCAGTCTTTACCTAGTCAGTGCCCTCCCCGGCACCTCGCTGACATGGAGTCTAAGACAATGTCGACTACTCGTAATCCCGCGCTGCCGACCTCAGTTAGGGATCTTGTCGATATATGCGCGCGTGAAGTCTTCAACGAGCTTGCAAGGATCAATCGATCGACCCTCTGGAGCCATGGAAGTTACGACGTTTGTCACGACCGCCGCCGAATACGACTGCACGTAAGTAGAGCAAGTGCTCGCGTCACCTGCATTTCTAAACAAGCCAACCACTCTATTTGAGATTACCAAGTTCGGCATCCATTCGTTCTCCACAGTTCCGTCTCGGTATTCTTCCATTGACTTCGAGTTGGTTACGAGACTGCTCAAAGCGAATCGAGCCGGCATGAACCAGCTGCATCCGCGAATGCCTTGACCGTTCACCATTGCGGCATCCTCGATCCGATTCGGGTCGATGTCGAACCGCTTCAGTTCGCCTTCGGAAAAGGCGACACAAGGTTCGAAAGGAGTTCCGTCGTTTGACCCGTTCCACCGGTTTGGAAACTTGCTTTCGAATGGCAACGGAACCGGGGTTCCGACGGTGTCAACCACTGAGCGCTCGGGAGGCTTAACGGGAACAGCTTGCGTATTCTCATCCGCAATTCCGCACGAAGCCGATAGGGCCATTATCAAAATGGCTGCCATTACGCTGCTACGGCGCATCAAAAAACTTATTCGCAGCCACCAAATCGTCCCCACTCAGCGTGCTGTTCGCGTTACGACATCGCTGCGCGAGATCTAAGAGATAAACGACCTCCGACTTGATCGCACCGCCAAAGGAGCCAGACCCTGCCCCTTGCAACAGCAGCCTCAAGTTTTCGATGACACCATGACCTTCACCGCAGTCTCCGGCCCAGTTGGAAGTCAATACGTTATCCAGCTGTTTGCGTTGCATTTCGAGCACACCAGCAAACGCCTCAGCGGCTCTTGCCAGCTCATCCCACTGCGCATCGGTGAACTTCACTTCGTCTGTCACAGATCACTCCCCCGTTAGACCCCTCGCTCGGGGTTAGACGTTAACCGGTCCTCGCTGGTTCCGTCCGATCCGTCCGCGGTTTGGTGGCTGCACCGCCGTGCTCGGCTGGTGGTTCCCGTTTCGGCTGTAGCCAGGCTCTCGAGCCCCTGGCCATCGTTGTGGACGCCGCCCGTTGTCTCGCACGGGTACGCAGTACGCATTCCAACGACTGGTCACATCCCAGCAGCCAGCCGCAATCCCTCGTCAACGAAGTCCAGTCGCAGCTAGTGGTCCGGTTGGTCTACCGGGTCCTCGCAACCATTCGTATCGCCGCCTTGGCTCTCCGTCGACTCGGCCCGGTTGTATTGCTGGAGCTGCGTGCGTGCTTCGCGTTCGTCGAGTGCTTGTTGGCGTTCGGCGACGATGTTCTGCCACGCCGCCTCGATGGTGTGGTCAGTGTGGTGGGCCCGGTTGATTCGTGGCTGTTGCTCAGGGTCGATGTACTGGGGTGGGATCCACGCGACTCGCCCGGCATCGGGGCCGTCGCGGAGCATGATGGTTTGCCATTGATCCTCGCCGGGCCCAATCATCGCGTGATGCGGGATGCACGCCGGCGTGAGTACGTCGATGTCAGTGTGTCCACCGTCGGCCCAGGCGGTGGTGTGGTGAATTTCGGTCCAGGAGATCGGGTTACGGCAGCCCGGGCTGGTACAACCTCGGTCTTTGGCGAACAACGCCAACCTCTGGCCTTGTTGTGCGGTGCGTTTGGCCCGAGCAAAGTACAGGACATCCGCGGAGTGGTTAGCGAACACCGCCAACGACCAATCAGCCCGCGCCGCCAAATCCAGGGCATCCTTCACCGGCAAGTCGACGCCGGAGGCGGTATGGGCGATACCTGCGGCCTCATCAAGTTGTTGTTTGGTCATGGTGATGATGACCTGCACCGGCAGGCCACGGTGGGAGGTACCGAGCAGTTTGCACTCGAGAATGGTCTTCAAGATCGCCTTGAAAGCATCGTGCTGACGTTGGGCACGCGAACGGGTGTCACGCCCGGCGGCGGCTTCCACCACCGCTGGATCCATGCTCGGGTCATCGACGGCACCGGTGGGTGAGTTGGGGTCGTCAGGATTGTTCATACCTGGTGCGGCCCACACATCCATCACCGTTCGAAACAATGCCAACGATGCCGGGTCGAGGTTTCCGGTGATTTTGGCCATCATGTCCAAGCCCTGCGCACCGTCGGACAAACCCCGGTTGCGTTTGCGGTCGGCGTCATCGGTGAGTGATCCGTCCGGATCGACCCGGGCCAGGACTTCTCGCCCGCAGACTTCGAGTTCGGTGGGGCCCAGGGTGCGGGCATTGTCGGTCATCCACGCATCGACCACGTCATACACTTCCGGCGCTGACTTGTGCGGAATGCGATCACGGACTTTGAGCATCACATCCATGTGCGCCAACCCAATTGCTCCGTCGGAGAGTGCTTGGGCTGCGGCTGGACACTTCGGAGGCAACGGCTGCCCCTGCATCGACAACAACGCGCCGGCAGCATCGAGCGCTTTCAACCGTGACGAGGCATCACCACGCGAGACCCGCAACTCACTCATCACAAACCGATGCAACGTCGAATGACCAGCCTTACGAAACAAGCCCCGATCATTCACCTCCTGCAACCGCTTGAGTCCCTGAAACGCAAGTGCCCGAACAACCCTCTCGTTCACCCGCACCAATTCAGCAACTTGCACATCATCCACATCAGCTGCTGACGTGGCAGCAATCCGCTGCAGCAGCGCATCAAGATCGCGATACAAGCCCACCAACAACGGCATTGGCGGTGGATCCACCGTCACCGAATCACTCATCGAAAAGCCCCCCAGCCTGTCGAACGCTTAGAGCAATTCTAACAGCGCAATTCAATTTTGTCGAACACATGTTCGACTACTAGGCAGGTCGCACCAACTCATACGCGACCGCCAACCGCCGCACCCCTTCGGCCAGTTGAGCAGGAGGAAGCGTGGCGAAACTCAGCCTGAGACAGTCCCCGAAGTCGGCGTCCACAGCAAACGCAGCGCCGGGAACGAACGCCACACCGGCATTCACCGCCGCAGTCAACAACTCCGTCGTATCGATGCCGGGCATTCGAACCCAGCAGAACATGCCACCCTCAGGAGCCGTGAACTGAGCCGCCTCGCCGAACGTCCGCTGCAGTGATTCGGTCAAAGCAGTTGCCCGAGAGGAATACTCGGAGCAAACATCAGCGATGTGTCCGGAGAACCACTCTCGGTCGGCCAACAGATCCGCGACCATCAACTGACTGAAGGTAGACCCACACAGATCAGCCCCCTGACGCAATCGCTCCACCAATGCGACCACTTCGGGCGGACCGCTCATCCATCCCACCCGGAGTGCAGGCGCAAGGACTTTGGACGCGGTACCGAGCAGGACCACTCGATCACTATGAGCAGCAATCGGTCTCACCTCTGCGCCCGAGAAGCGAAGTTTGCCGTACGGATCATCTTCCACCACCACGAACCCGAATTCATCGGCCAAACGGACCAACTCGACGCGGTTCTCTTTGGACGCACTCACACCGCCCGGGTTGTGGAAGTTACTGACAGTATGGACTATTCGCGGGCGCTCACCCTCTCGCAGCCATTCCCTGAGCAAGTCGACATCAATTCCACTCGGCGTGATGGGCAAGGCGCGAACCCGCGCCCGCACCGACTGGAACACCTGGAGAGCTCCCACGTAGACGGGGTCGTCCACGATGACCAGATCACCTGGATTGACCAGCGCGTGCGCCAGCAAGAACAACGCCTGTTGCGACCCGTGCGTCAGCAACACCTGCCCGGGGTCGTCGGTGTCGGTGTATTCGGCGACAACCTCGCGACACGACGACACACCGGCACTCACGGTGTACTGCAGGGCGGACGAGTCGGCGATGATCCGCGCGGCCGACTCCGCGATCCGTTGCGCGGGAATGAGTTCCGTTGCCGGAAGCCCGCCTGCCATGCTCAGCACATTCGGCTGTTCGGTGAGCTTGAGCAGGTCACGGATCGCCGACCCGCGCACGTTGGCGAGTGCGTGCGACGCTGCGTACCGAGGACTGAGGACAACCATTCGATTCACTCCAACACATTCTGAAAAGTACGAGGACAGAAGGTGATGAGTGTGGTCACCGAGCAGGGCACGTCAGGTCAGCGCCCACACCGAACGTTAGCGGGCGTGACCGAAATGTGAAACTGGTTTCTCAACCAGTGAGATGGCTAGTCGAGGTCGTCGTGTCGAACCAACTGGCGCGCCGCCTCCGTCACCGATCCGGACAACGATGGGTACACCGAGAACGTGGCAGCCAGGTCGCTGACCATCAGCTTGTTCTGCACCGCCAGTGCGATCGGCAAGATTAACTCCGACGCGTTCGGGGCCACCACCACGCCACCGATCACCACACCCGTCGCGGGCCGGCAGAAGATCTTCACGAAGCCGCGCCGCAACCCGCTCATCTTCGCGCGCGGGTTGGTGGCCAACGGCAGCATCACCGTGCGAGCCGGGTACTCCCCCGAGTCGATCGCCTGCTGGCTCACCCCGACGGTCGCGATCTCCGGGCGCGTGAAGATGGCCGAGGCCACGGTCTTGAGCTTGATGGGCGTGACGCCCTCACCGAGTGCGTGGTACATCGCGATTCGGCCCTGCATGGCGGCGACAGACGCCAGCGGCAACAGACCCGTGCAGTCGCCGGCGGCGTAGATTCCGGGCACACCGGTCCGCGATACCCGGTCCACCTGGAGGTAGCCGCCTTTGGCGAGTTCGAGCCCGACGGCCTCGAGGCCGAGGTGGTCGGTGTTGGGCACCGAGCCCACCGTCATCAAGCAGTGCGACCCCTTCACCGTCCGGCCGTCGGACAAGATCACCTTGATCCCGTCGGCCGTGCGTTCGACCTTGTCGGCGCGCGCGTGCTTGACCAGCTTCACGCCGCGTTCGGCCAACACGTCCTCGAGCACAAGAGCAGCGTCCTCATCTTCGCCGGGCAACACACGGTCGCGGCTGGACACCATCGTGACGGGAACGCCGAGCTCGGTATAGGCGTGGACGAACTCGGCTCCGGTGACACCCGAACCGACCACCACAAGATGCTCGGGAAATTCGTTCAAGTCGTACATCTGACGCCAGGTGAGGATGCGCTCGCCGTCGGGCTGTGCATCGGGCAGCACCCGCGGCGACGCGCCGGTTGCGATCAACACCACATCAGCGTCCAGGACTTCCTCGGCGCCGTCGGATCCGTCCGGGTTGATCGTCGTCGTGATCACGCGGTGCCGGCCTCGTCCCGACTCCTGCTCTCCGAGCTTTGCGCGACCCGCGATGATCCGGACGCCCTCGGTCAGCAGCCGCGACCGGATGTCGGACGACTGGGCGAAAGCTAGGTCACGCACCCGCTCGTGGATCTGTGGCAGCGACACGAGTGCGCCGTCGTAACGGAGGTTGATGCCCAGGTCGACGGCCCGGCGGACCTCTGTGCGAATGCCGGCGGACGCGATGAAGGTCTTGGACGGAACACAGTCCCAGAGCACGCAGGCACCGCCGATGCCGTCGCTGTCGACCACAGTGATGTCGGCCCCGTAGCTCGCGGCGGCAAGCGCCGACTCGTAGCCGGCGGGTCCGCCGCCGATGATCACGATCTTGGTCAATTCAGCTCAACTCCCTGAAGATGTCGGGTGCCCCGAGCGGCGGGCTGCCACGTAACGAATCTAGTCGATCTGCAGTCCTGCTTTCCCGATGGGCGGATGACCATCTAGGCTCCTCCCCGTGCCCATCTACGCCGCATACGGCTCGAACATGCACCCCGAGCAGATGCTGGAGCGTGCTCCCCACTCGCCGATGGCGGGTACCGGATGGCTGACGGGCTGGCGGCTGACCTTCGGCGGCGGCGACATCGGCTGGGAAGGTGCACTGGCGACAGTCACCGAAGACCGCGACAACCCCGACGCGCGCGTGTTCGTGGTGCTCTACGACGTGACCGAGGACGACGAGTCCAGTCTCGACCGCTGGGAAGGCTCCGAACTCGGCATACACCGCAAGATCCGGGCGCGCGTCGACACCGCCGACGGTCCAGTCCTGGCATGGCTGTACGTCCTCGACGCATTCGAAGGCGGCCTGCCGTCCGCCCGCTACCTGGGCGTGATGGCTGAAGCCGCCGAAATCGCTGGCGCGCCAAGCGAATACGTACACCAGCTGCGACTTCGCGAGTCCCGCAACGTGGGTCCAGGACCCGAGTAGGGACGACCCAGAGCCGGCGACGTCAGCGCACGTTCTGGCCCGCAGCGAGGACCACTCCGGCCAGAGCCCGCACGCCGATGGCCAGGGCCCGCTCGTCGAGATCGAAGTTGGGCTGGTGCAGATCTGACTGCGACCCGTGCCCACTCCACACCCCTAGCCGGGCCATGGCACCCGGGACGTTCTCTAGGTACCACGAAAAGTCCTCGCCACCACCGGATTGTGCGGTGTCGGCCAACGCCTCGGGCCCGATGTTCATCACCGATTGCCGCAACAGCTCCGTGGACATCGGGTCGTTGACCACCGGCGGGACACCGCGTTTGTAGACCAGGTCGTATCGAACGCTGAGCGGAGCGAGCAGTCCCGAGATGATCTCGCGCACCATCGGCTCCAGCAGTGCCCACGTGGCGTGGTCGCCGGTGCGAACGGTGCCGCGCAACCGGCCTTCCTGCGGTATCGCGTTCGGCGCGTCGCCGGCATGCGCCGACCCCCACACCATCACCGTGCTGGTTCGTGGGTCGATACGCCGCGACAGCACGCCCGGCAGGCCGGTGATCACGGTTCCCATCGCGTAGACGAGGTCAGCGGTCAGGTGTGGGCGCGAGGTGTGTCCGCCCGGCGAATGCAACACCAGCTCGACGTGGTCGGCCGCCGAGGTGATGGCCCCTGGCCGCAATCCGACCTTGCCCACTTCGAGCTTGGGGTCGCAGTGCAGGGCAAAGAACTGGCTGACGCCCCGGGTGACACCGGCAGCGACCGCGTCCACCGCGCCGCCGGGCATCACCTCTTCGGCGGCCTGGAACACCAGCCGCACTCCGATCGGGAGATCATCCATCGAGGCGAGCGCCTTACCGACGCCCAGCAGGATGGCGGTGTGGCCGTCGTGACCGCAGGCATGGGACACACCCTCGACCGTGGACGCGAACGGCAGGCCGGTGCGTTCGGCGATGGGAAGGGCGTCCATATCCGCCCGGAGCCCCACCAGCGGGCCTGCCGGTCCGAGATCGCACACCAGGCCGGTCCCCTGCGGCAGGATGCGCGGCGAGAGGCCTGCGTTGGTCAATTCTTCGAACACCACCCGAGTGGTCCGCAATTCACCCCGGGACAGTTCGGGATTGGTATGAAAGTCACGACGCCACGCCACCAGCTGCGCACTGTTCTGCGCCAGCCAGCTGTCCAGCTCCTTGAGGAAACGTTCCGGATCCACTCTCTGCCCACTCATCTCGAATACACACTCATCATCGATTGCCCACGATCTGCGATTTGCTCATCATCTGCGGTCTCTGACCGATCCGTCTCTCGTGCGCCTCCAGCAGCTCATCGCGCCACCTGCCGTCCAGTGCCGCGGTTGCTGCGGTGCGCGCCAGCGCGATTGCCCCATCGACCACTGCCCGGTCGGCTGATGCCGACGCCGCCGCGGCGGCGAACTCCACCTCATGGGTCCGGGCCCCATCGCTGTCGATACCGATCAGCGGGTGAATCGACGGCAGCATGTGACTGATGTTGCCCATGTCCGTACTACCCAGTGGCCGAACGCCTTCGACGGAAGGAGGCAGCACCTCACGCCCGAGATCGGTGATCGCGTCGCGGTACGCGCCGAGCAGGCGCGGGTCGTGCCTCAGTTCAAGATAGGTCGGCGACACGGTGGACACCTCATGGGTACATCCGGTGGCGATGGCCCCGGCTGCAAAACAACCTTCGGCGCGCTCGGCCAGATCCAACAGCGATGCTTCGTCTCGCGCACGCAGGTAGTAGAGCAACTCACTGTGTCCGGCAACGATGTTCGGGGCGCTGCCCCCGACACTGATCATGCCGTGCAGCTGCTGTCCACGACGCAGGTGCTGACGCAGCAACCCCAACGACACCTGTGCGATCGTGGCCGCATCCGCAGCGTTGCGCCCACGCTCGGGCGCGGCGGAGGCGTGCGACTCGACACCGGTGTAACGGATCGCCAGATCAGCCAACGCCAGTGAGCTGCAGGCGACTTCGTCCGCAGTCCCGGGGTGGACCATCAAAGCCATTGCCACCGAGTCGAAAACACCGGCCTCGGCCATGGCGATCTTGCCGCCACCGGTCTCCTCGGCAGGAGTACCGAGTACCAGCACGGTGATGCCGAGCTCGTCCGCGATCTCGGCGAGGCCACGCGCGGCTCCCACCGCAGCGGCCGCGATCACGTTGTGACCGCACGCATGGCCGATTCCGGGCAGCGCGTCGTACTCGGCACAGAGCCCGACAACCAGATCCCCCGAGCCGTACGCAGCGGTGAAAGCGGTGGGCAGATCCGCCACACCGGTGGTGATGGAGAAGCCATATCCGTCGAGCAGGTCGGTGATCTTGGCCACGCTTCGATGTTCGGCAAACGCCAATTCGGGTTCGGCGTGGAGCGAACGAGATAGGGCGACGAGGTCGCCGGCGACCGCGCGTACCGCACGGTCTGCTCGTTTCTCGATCTCCGCCATCAGGCCATTCTCTCACCCGTGGCCACCGCGGTCCGAACGGAGTTAGCCAATCAACGATGCCGGGGTGGGGCGCTTCAGATCGGCCAGCAGCGGCGCACGAAGCCCCTGCTTGATCACTTCGAGTGTCGGACCGGCGACCGCGGCTCGTCCGGCTGCGACCTCGGAGGCCGCGGCGAGCAGGTCATCGATGGCAGCAGTCTGTTCGACTATGCCTGCCGCTTCGGCGTCGAGCGCCCCGTAGCGGCGTCCTGTGCTCATCGCCTCGATGGCCGTCGGCTCGGACAGCCGCGTCCGGAGCAGCGACGACATCCCCACGGTGAAGGGCATCCCCAGGAGCACCTCGGGCAGTGACCAGAACCCCCGTTCGGTGCGCATGATGCGGTGGTCGGCGCACAGCGCGAGCATCGCACCGGCCCCGAAGGCATGACCGTTGATGGCCGCCACCGTGGGTAGCGGGAAGGTGAGCACTCGCACGTACAGCGCGTGGACGCGGTCGAGGTATTCGGGGAGTTTGTCGGCGTTGGCGCCGATGTAGTCCACGTCCAATCCGTTCGAGAAGAACTTGCCGGCACCGGTGATGACCAGTGCGCCGGGGGTTGAGGTGGGAACCTCGTCGAGCAGGTTGTTGACGGTGTCCAGCCAATCCATGGTGAACCGGTTCTCGGGATTGGCCTCGGTCTCGCCGGCGTCCAGGTGAAGGGTGTGCACGACGTCGGCGGTGGTCACATACGGCATGCGGTGACCATATCGCCTTAGGGTTGAGCCCATGGCAATCGACGGCGCAGATGTTGACCTCTCGACCGATCCCAGGGCAAGTGCTCAGACCGCGGCTGCTGTCATCGCGCAGCAGAGCGGCCTTGACGACCACGATGTGGCGGTGGTCCTCGGCTCGGGGTGGGCGCCGGCCGCCGACGCGCTCGGCGCGGCCGAGACCAGCATCCCGATGGCGACGCTGCCCGGTTTCACACCCCCCAGCGCCGAAGGTCACTCGGGTACCGTCCATTCGTTGCACATCGGTGGTAAATCAGTTCTGGTGTTGCTCGGCAGAACACACGCGTATGAGGGCCATCCCCTCGCGAATGTCGTTCATGCCGTCCGGACCGCCGCGGCTGCCGGTGTCCGAACCCTTGTGCTCACCAACGCCGCCGGTGGACTGCGCTCCGACATGACCGTCGGTCAACCGGTACTGATCAGCGATCACCTCAACCTCACCGGCCGCTCGCCGCTGGTCGGCGCGCAGTTCGTGGATCTGGTCAACGCCTATTCGCCGCGGCTCCGCGGTATCGCGCAATCTGTCGATCCCTCTCTCGCCGACGGTGTTTACGCAGGGCTTCCCGGGCCGCACTACGAGACACCCGCCGAGATCAACATGCTGCGGGTCATCGGTGCAGATCTTGTCGGGATGTCCACCGTCCACGAGACCATCGCGGCCCGAGCGGAAAAGCTCGAGGTACTCGGCATTTCTCTGGTCACCAATCTCGCTGCGGGGATCACCGGAGAACCCCTCGACCACGAGGAGGTGCTCGAGGTCGGCCGGGCATCGGCGACGCGGATGGGCCACCTCCTGGCCCAGGTGATCGAGAAGATCTGATCGTAGGATGAGCCAGATCGACAAGGTCCAGGCCTGGATCGACGCGGACCCGGACCCGGCCACCCGCAGCGAACTGCAGACCCTCGACTCTGATTCGATTGCCGAGCGCTTCTCGGACACATTGCATTTCGGTACCGCAGGACTACGCGGCCCGGTTCGCGCGGGACCGATGGGGATGAATGTCGCAGTGGTAACGAAGGCGACAGCAGGCGTCGGACAATGGCTCATCGACCATGGCCATCGCGGCGCCTCGGTTGTGGTCGGCCGCGACGCCCGGCACGGATCTGAGCAGTTCTTCCACGCGACGACCGAAGTGCTTGCCGCGCAGGGTTTTGATGTCGTTGCGCTTCCCGATCCCGGCCCGACACCCCTGGTCGCCTTCGCCGTTCGCGATCTCGGTGCGGCTGCAGGGATGCAGATCACCGCATCACACAACCCACCCGCCGACAACGGCTACAAGGTGTACCTCGACGGTGGCGCCCAACTGGTCCCGCCCGCCGACAACGAGATCGAGCAGCTCATCGGTCACACCGGCGCCGCAATCTCGATCGCCCGTATCCCGGTGGACTCGGACTCTCGCGCCGACGCGAACACCGAGAGGTACCTGGCACGCCTCGGGTCGCGATTCGGCACGCGGCGCAGCGATCTCAAGGTCGCGCTGACCGCCATGCACGGTGTGGGTGGCGAACTCGCGGTCGAAGCCCTGCGTCGGGCCGGTTTCACGAATGTTGTTGTGGTGCCCGAACAACAACACCCCGACCCCGACTTCCCGACTGCGACCTTCCCCAATCCGGAAGAACCCGGAGCTGCGGACCTCCTGCTGGACCTCGCCGATGACATCGACGCCGACCTGGCCATCGCTCTCGATCCGGACGCTGATCGCTGCGCGGTCGGGGCCCTGGTCGAGGGCTCGTGGCGAATGTTGACCGGCGATGAAACGGGCGCGCTCCTCGGCGCGGACATCCTCGCTTCCCGCAACACCGTGGCCGGAACCGGACGCAGCCCGTTGGTTGCCAGCACGATCGTCTCCGGCAGCTTGCTGAGCAAGATCGCCGCGGCCGCGGGTGCGCGCCACGCGACCACCCTCACAGGCTTCAAATGGCTGGTCCGTGCAGGCGAGGGACTCGTATACGCCTACGAAGAAGCCATCGGCCACTGTGTGGACCCGGACGCCGTCCGGGACAAGGACGGCATCAGCGCCGCCGTGGCACTCTGCGTACTGGCAGACGGTCTCACCCGGTCCAGCCGAACACTGGCCCAGCGCCTTGACGAGCTGTTCGAACTCCACGGCGTCCACACGACCGGTCAGTACTCGCTGCGGGTCGACGACCTTGATCGGATTGCAGAGATCATGCGGTCGCTGCGTCACGATCCGCCTTCTGAGCTCGCGGGGGTTGTCGTTGCGATGAAGGATTTTCTCTCGAGACCGCCAACGCAATCAACGGACCCAACGCAATCAACGGACGCAGTGCAGTTCACCGGCACCACCGACACCGGAACGATCCGGGTGATCGCACGGCCGTCGGGTACCGAACCGAAGCTGAAGTTCTATCTCGAGATAACCGAATCTCCTGGACGGCCGCTGGGCGAGGCGCACACGGCTGCCCAGCGACGATTGGCGCAGCTGACCGACGAGGTGTCGGCATTGACCAACGCCGGCCACCGGTAGGGTGAGCGCGTGAGCGGCAACTTCTACCCGACTCCCCCGCCGAGATCACCGTGGGCTTCTCCTCTGGTCATCGGCGCTGTCGTGGCGGGCGTTTTGGTCCTGGCGCTCGCGGTACTCCTGGGTTTCCTCTTCATCCCCGCGGACAAAAAATCCTCGGCGTCCGACAGCAGCACAACGCCGCCGCCCCCGACCGCAACGCAGCAGGTGTCGACGAAAACCGAGACGGTGACCGCCACGACGCCTCCGACCACCACACCACCGACGATCTCGACGCCGCGGGCCACGCCCACGGTGCCGGGCACCGACTGGCAAGGTTTCGTCAGCGGTCCCCGCTGCAACGCGGCCGGCGATCCAGCGGTGATGATCGGCCAGACCGCGCGGTCGAATGTTGTTGTCTGCCAGGTCGGTACCCAGGTCGGCCGCTACTACTACAAGGGCCTCGCGGACGGACAGAGCACCGAGCTTCAATTCCCCACCCGGTCTGGTGATCAATTCGTCGCCGTCAATATCGACACCACGTACGAGATGACTCCCGCAGCCCTGACCATCTCGACCAACGGTTCGGTGGTCGCTGCCGAGCCGATGATCTACTACTGGACCAACTGATCTCGTGGCCGGTCCCAGCTCTCGTGAGGTGCTTCACGCCGCACACATCGATGTGGTGCGCGGCGGGCGATTCCTCCTGCGCGACATCACCTTCACCGTTCACGCCGGAGAACATTGGGCACTGCTCGGACCCAACGGCGCCGGTAAGTCGACGCTGCTGAACATTCTCGGCGCGTTCGGTCATCCGACCCGCGGCACGGTGGACGTGCTCGGTCGCCGCCTCGGCCGGGTGGACATGCGCGAATTGCGCACGCACATCGGGCACGTGGACCCGCGGCACCGATTGGATTTGCCGTTGTCCGCTCACGACGTGGTGCTCACCGGCCTCACCAACACACCCGAACTCGACCGCAGGCGTACGTATACCGCCGACGAGAACAAACATGCCGACGAACTTCTCGACCTGCTGGGGATGTCGGACCGCCGAAATTCGGTGTGGCCGCTGATGAGCCAGGGCGAACGGGGCCGGACGCTGATCGCGCGAGCTCTGATGGCACGCCCGTCACTGCTGCTGCTCGACGAGCCGGCAACCGGACTCGATCTCGCCGCCCGAGAACAACTACTCGGGAGCATCGATCAACTGCGCCGCGAAGTCGTCGATCTCGCCAGCGTTCTGGTGACCCATCACCTGGAGGATCTGCCCACCAGCACCAGCCATGCCCTGCTCTTGCGCGACGGCCTCACGGTGGCCTGCGGCGAGGTCGACGACGCCCTCACCACCGACACCATCAGCACCTGCTTCGACCATCCTGTACAGGTGCGCCGCGACGGCGGACGATGGTCCGCACGCAGTCACCCCTAGGAGAACCGGAGGAACCAACCGTGTCCGCAGCGTTCCCGCCGATCACCGGCCTCCATCATGTGAGTCTCACCGTGAGCGACGTCGACCGGAGTATCACCTGGTATCAGGATGTGTGCGGATTCCGGTTACGGCGACGCCACTCGAGCTACAACCTGAAAAAGGCCCTCCTTGCCCACGAATGCGGAATTCAGGTGGTACTCAACGGCCATGGGACCGACGCCATATCGGGTCGCTTCTCCGAGTTCCGTTGCGGTCTGGACCACCTCGCGCTCGCGGTCCCCGACTTGCGAGCACTCGAGCGCTGGCTGACCCATCTGGACGCCGCGGGCGTCGAGCACAGCGGGATCGCCGTCGGCTCCACCGGCCACCTCATCGCTTTCCGGGACCCCGACGGCATCGCGCTCGAGTTCTACACGGTCTGACCGAGCAGCCCGACCCGCGTCGGGATGCATCGGCTCAAGCTCTGGTCAGCGTGGCCCGAACTGGCGGTCCCCGGCGTCGCCGAGCCCGGGTGTGATGTACGCGGCGTCGTTGAGCCCCTCGTCGACGGCCGCGGTGACCAGGCGCACCGGGTAGCCCGACTTTTCTAGTGCCTCAACACCTTCCGGCGCGGCGACGACGCACACCGCGGTGATGTCGGTGGCCTTGCGCTGCACCAGCAGTTCGATCGTGTGCAGCATCGACCCACCGGTGGCGAGCATCGGGTCGAGCACGAACACAGGCTGGCCGGTCAGATCGTCCGGCAGCGACTCGAGGTACGGAACCGGCTGATGCGTCTCTTCGTTACGGGCGATCCCGACGAACCCCACGTTCGCTTCCGGCACCATCGCATGCGCCTGTTCCACCATCCCGAGGCCGGCGCGCAGAACGGGAACCAACAGCGGCGGCGCTGCAAGTCGCACCCCCGTGGTGGTGGTCACCGGCGTCGTGACCGGCACCTCCGCGACCGGCGCTCCCACCAGCGCCTCGTAGATCAGCATCTGGGTGAGGTCGGCAAGCGCGCCACGAAAGGCGGCGTTGTCGGTGCGCTCGTCGCGCAACGTGGTCAGCCTTGCGGCGGCCAATGGATGATCAACAGCTCGGATCTGCATTGACCAACCATACGAGGGAACCGCCACGCCCGGCGATCGCGTCGAATGCCCATGAGTCAGGTCTCCGTTGATCCCGCCGCCCTCCGAACCGCCTCCCTCGGCACCCGCGCCGTCGGCGAGGACATCGCCACCCATGCCTTGGCCGGCCGCGCCGACGCGTCGCTGCTCGCTCCGGTGTTCGGCATCATCGGAGCCGAGTTCGCGGCCGCGGCCGCGATGGTCACCGACCGGCACTGCCGCGAGATCGAACAGCTCGCGGCCAGGGTCCGGACACTCGGTGATGGCCTGCGCGGCGCGCAGGTCGCCTACGCCGACACCGACGACAACAGCGCGGCGCAGATCGTGGCGATCTGATGATCCCCATCGAGCTCCTGCTCGCCCCGCTGAACGCCCTGATCACGGCGATGGGAACCGGCGTGCTGCCCGCGGGCGCTCCTGCGGCGCAACTTCGTTCCACCGCAGCGGTTCTCGACGAGGCCAGTGCCACGCAGCATCGATTGAACAGCGAGCTGGCACCACAGTGGTCGGGTGCCGGTGGCTACCAGGCCCTCGCCACACTGGACCAGGCGGTCCGGGACACCGCGCACCATTGCGACAACAGCACCGACATCGCCGAGGTGATCGAGTCGGCAGCCGACGAGGTGCGCCTGGCCTCCGTCGAACTCCAGTCGATCCTCGATTCGTTTGTCACCATCGCCTCGGCCATGGGACCGTCACTCTTCACCCCCGCCGGTGTGGCTGCGGTCATTCCGGTCGCGATGACGCACATTCAACGCGGCATCGCCGTGCTCGAGAAGACCCGAGCCGCATTGGCCGACGACACCCGACGCCTGATGGCCATCGGCCGTACCCCTGCGGGCTCAGCGATGGTAGACACCCAATTGGCGCGAGTCGGCGACGAACTCGGAAATCTCACCGACGCAGCGTTCGGGCCGGTGCAGGCTGCTGCCCCAGTCACATCTCACGACGCGGCCGGAGGAGCTCAGACGCTGCCGGCCGGATTGTCGGCAACCAACCCCGGTGGCACCGGCGTCGCCATCACCTTGCCCGACGGGTCGGTGGCCTACGCACCGAACGAACGAGCCGCAACAGCGGTACGGGCAGCACTGAGCCAGCAGGGTGTGCCCTATGTCTGGGGCGGCACCACGCCCGGGCAGGGTCTGGACTGCAGCGGTCTGACCCAATGGGCCTACCGGGAGGCCGGAGTCGAATTGCCCAGGCTTGCCCAGGAACAGGACACAGCCGGCGTCGCGATCGCACAGTCCGATCTCCAGCCGGGTGATCTCGCCGTGTGGTCGGGACACGTCGCCATGTATGTGGGCAACGGCCAGCTGGTGGAAGCCGGAGACCCGGTCAGTGTGTCCCCGCTGCGTACGACCAACATGGGTCAGACCTTCGAAGGGTTCTACCGACCGCAATGACTCGAGCGACACCACCGGTGATCCGGCACCGTCACGATCCGGCCATGCCCGATGTAGCCGACGTTCAGGATCGGTGACTAGGCTCTGTGGCCATGGCCGGAGACATCGTCCCAATCGAACTCGGAATCACCGAGGGCAACGCGTTCACCCTGTGGGCCCCACGCTGGCGCGAGGGTGACGATGAGTGGGAGGCATTCCTCGGTCTCGACGAGGATCTGTACGGCTTCGCCTCCGTGGCAGAACTGGTGGCCTTCATCCGTTCGGGCGACGACAACGATCTGGTGGAACACCCCGCGTGGAATACCGTTGTCGGACTCAAGGCCGACGAACTCGAACCGGCCGAGGACAAATCTTTTGACCTGATCGCCGTTCCCGAGCTCGCCTCCGAAGACCCCACACCCGAGGTCATCGCCAAACTCGAGGACGTACTCGAGATCGTCCGGATCATCGGCGAGGTCTGCGAACTGACCCCGATCACCAAGTTCTTCAACGGCAACCCCATCCTCGGTGCCGTCACCACCGGCACCCGCAACTTCCAGGGCCGTGACGGTGAAGAACTGTGGGGGCGCATCGGAACACTCATCGACAAACGCTGGGACGACGTGGTCGATGCCATCGACGAGGTGATCACCAGCCCCGAGGTCGACGCCGACCTGGTGTCGGTGGCCGAGGCAGAGATCCTCGCCGCCGCCAGTGCCGAAGACGAAGACGAGCCCGACGAAGACATCGAGTTGATCGACGGCGAATCGGACGACACGGATTCCGACGACGATGACGAAGACCTCGACGACGATGACGATGATGATGACGACGAGATCGACGAGGACGATTTCTGGGCGTCGGTCGGCATCGACCCCATCCAGATCATCACCTCCGACGGCGAGTTCTTCACGCTGCGTTGTTATCTCGACGACGACCCGGTCTTCTTGGGCGCACGCGGCAAGATCTTCGCCTTCCCCTCGCACCGGGCACTGGAGCGGTTCCTCGCCGACGACAACGAACACGACCTCTCCGTGGTCAGCACCTTCGAGGAGATCCAGGTCGCCGCAACCGACGGTTCGCTGGAGATCGAGGTGTACGAGGACAACGTCTACGTGCTGCCCGGCCTCACCGACGACATCGCGGACGGTCCCCGCCGCATCGACCGTCGCCAGCTGGAGTTGGCAGTCGAGCTGTTCACCGACGCAGCCGATTTCGCGGACGACGATTCCGTCGCGGAAGCACTGGGTTCCACGACGCCGCTGGGTTGGTTCGTCAACTATGCGCTCAACCCCGACCCGAAGCGCTTGGCCCCGAGCCCGCCCTTCGACAACGAATCCGAGGCGTGGCGGGCGCTGGAGCACGAGTTCGAGACCCGGCTCGACAAGAAACGCGGTTAGCCGGCCGCTGGGTCGGCCCGGTCGACGGTGATAACGGCCCGGTCGATGGCGGTATCGGCCCGGTCGACGGCGGTAAAGGCCCGCTCGACGGCATTCAGCCGATGAGCACCGCGTATCCCGGCTTGATGACGTCGTCGATGATGGCAAGTCGTTCGTCGAAGTGGATGAATGCCGACTTCATCGCGTTCACCGTGAACCGTTCGAGGTCGGCCCAGCCGTAGTCGAACTGGTCGACGAGCACCTTGCACTCCCGGCTCATGGTGGTGTCACTCATCAGCCGGTTGTCGGTGTTCACCGTCACCCGGAACCGCAGTCGGGCCAGCACGTTGAACGGATGGGTCACCAAACTCTCGACAGCGCCGGTCTGGACGTTGCTGCTCGGACACAGTTCCAGCGGAATTCGCTTGTCGCGCACGTAGTTCGCCACATCACCCAGCTGGGCGTCCGGGAATGCCCCTGCCGCGAGATCGGTGCCGGCCGGTAGGACGATGTCCTCGATCACCCGGACCCCATGCCCGAGGCGATCGGCACCGCAGAAGCTGATCGCCTCGTGGATCGACGGCAGTCCGAACGCCTCACCGGCATGGATGGTGAAGGGTGCGTTGTTCGCCCGCATGTACTCGAACGCATCGAGATGTCTGCTCGGCGGGTAACCGGCCTCGGCGCCCGCGATGTCGAAGCCCGCGACGCCGCGGTGGCGGAATCGCACTGCCAATTCGGCGATCTCCCTCGACCGAGCGGCGTGCCGCATCGCGGTCACCAGAGTGCGTACCTGAATCTTCCGGCCCCGGTCTGCCGCGTGCGCGGTGCCGTCGGCAAATCCTCGCAGCACGGCCTCGACAACCTCGTCGAGGGTCAGGCCGGCTTCCAGATGCTGTTCGGGGGCGAAGCGGACCTCCGCGTACACCACCCCGTCGTCGGCGAGGTCTTCGGCGCATTCACGGGCCACCCGCTCCAGAGCCGCGGCCGTCTGCATCACCGCGACGGTGTGCGTGAACGTCTCGAGGTATCGCACCAAGGATCCGCTGTCGGCGGCTTCGCGGAACCACGAGGCAAGGCCGGGGACGTCCTCGGCGGGCAGATCCTCGTACCCGACATCGCGGGCCAACTCCAGCACGGTTCCCGGGCGCAGTCCGCCGTCGAGATGGTCGTGCAGGAGCACCTTCGGCGCGAGGGAGATCGTCGGCAAGTCCAGCGGCGCGGGTGTCATGTGTCGACGGTAACCCGATCGATCACCCGCGACCGGGCTTGCGGCGCTGTCGAACCGATCACGGCGGCCCCGGCCAGTGCCGCCGACCCGGCAGCAAAACGTTGCGGCGTTCCGGAGTACATGGTGAACAGCGGGTCGCCCACGGCCACCCGGTCGCCGGCACTCACATGGAGCTTCACCCCGGCCTCCGCCTGGACCGCTTCGCCTTGCCGTTCCCGGCCCGCACCCAGTCGCCATGCGGCCACGCCGACGGTCATGGCATCGATTGTCTCGACCACCCCGGCGGTCTGCGCGCGGATCACCTCGGACTCGGCGGCCACGGGCAGTGGCGCGCGGGGGTCGCCGCCCTGCGCCCGGATCATCGCATCCCAGACGTCCATCGCTTTGCCGTTCGACAGGTTGTCCGCCGGGTCCACCCCGGTGATCCCCGCGGCGTCGAGCATGGCGGCCGCCAACGCCACGGTGAGTTCGACGACGTCGGGCGGTCCACCACCGGCAAGTACGTCCACGGATTCGGCGACCTCCAGCGCGTTCCCTGCCGTCAGCCCCAGAGGCTCCGCCATCGAGGTCAGCAGAGCCGAGGTGCGCACACCTGCTTGGTTACCCAGCTCCACCATGATCTCGGCCAGCTCGCGTGCATCGGCCTCGGACTTCATGAAGGCACCGGAGCCGACCTTGACGTCCAGCACCAGCGCACCGGTTCCCTCGGCGATCTTTTTGCTCATGATCGAACTCGCGATCAGCGGAATCGATTCGACCGTCCCCGTGACGTCGCGTAGCGCATAGAGTTTCTTGTCAGCCGGAGCCAGAGTTGCACCCGCGGCGCAGATCACGGCGCCGACGGACTCGAGCTGTGCGACGATCTCGGCGTTTGTCAGGTCCGCTCGCCAGCCGGTGATGGCCTCGAGCTTGTCCAACGTGCCACCGGTGTGCCCCAGTCCGCGGCCGGACAGTTGCGGCACCGCGACGCCGAAGGATGCGACGAGCGGCGCCAGCGGCAATGTGATCTTGTCCCCCACCCCACCTGTCGAGTGCTTGTCGACGGTCTTCAGTTTCTTGCCGTCGCGCCGGAGATGGGTGAAGTCCATGCGTTCTCCGGAGTTCATCATGGCCGCCGTCCAACGGGCGATCTCCCGGCGGTTCATGCCGCGCAACAGGATCGCCATCGCGAGCGCCGACATTTGCTCCGCGTGCACCGACCCGTGGGTGAACGCATCGATGACCCAGTCGATCTGTCCGTCGGTCAACGCGTGACCGTCTCGTTTGGTGGCGATCACCGTGACCGCGTCGTGGATCTCAGGCACCATCGACCTCCTTGTTCCCGTCGGCCCCATCGGCCAGTCGCCCATCGACCACCCGGCCGGCTTCGAGATCGGCGGGTCCGAACGAGTCCGGTAGCAGAACGCCCAGCGGCTTGGGCCCGTCGCGGTGATCGATCAGCATCGTGTCCCCGCCGTGCTCGAGCAACACTTGTCGACAGCGCCCACAGGGCATCAGGATCTGGCCCCGGCTGTCGGTGCAACTGAGCGCCACGAGGCGCCCACCACCGGAAACGTGGAGGTTTCCGGCCAGCGTGCACTCGGCGCAGAGCCCTAAACCATATGAGACATTTTCCACATTGCAACCGGTAACAATTCGCCCGTCGTCGACTAGGGCGGCAGCGCCCACCGGGTACCGCGAGTAGGGGACGTAGGCACCCCTCATCACCTCTATCGCCTTGTCCCGCAGTACATTCCAATCAATATTGGCCGGCATTTCGCAGCCTTTCGCTCGCGGCGGACAGCGCGGACGCATCCGCGCCCGACAGAAGAAGAATGGTAAGGCAACCCTAATTCGAGATGCCTTGGGGCTCTTGTCGACTCGGGGAGGATTCCACCCTCGTTCAGCTTAGGTTTAAGGTTTGTTTTGTGGGTCCACGATCGAGCCGCCGGAACCGCGCTCGACGCGTCCATCAACGATGTTGGAGGCCAATTTCTCGATGAGCATTCCTACAGAGACCGCGCCCGCCCCGGTGCGCAAACGTTCCCTGTATCGGGGTGACCCAGGCATGTGGTCCTGGGTACTGCACCGGATCACCGGTGTCTCGATCTTCTTTTTCCTCTTTGTACACGTGCTCGATACGGCAGTGATCCGGATCGACCCCGACAAGTACTCCGAGATCATCGAGACGTACAAGAACCCGATCGTCGGCCTGATGGAAATCGGCCTCGTGGCGTGTGTGCTCTACCACGCTCTCAACGGCGTTCGCATCATCCTGATCGACTTCTGGTCGAAGGGTCCCAAGTACCAGCGTCAGATGCTGTGGATCATCTTGGGCTTGTTCGTCATCCTGTTCGCCGCAGCAGCGGTCCGGTTGCTGCAGCTCATCGTGGAACACATCTAGGGAGGCCGGACGATGACCACATCACAAACCCCCCGGATAGCCAAGACGTACGGCACCGACCACGACCGCCCGGCCAGTCTGGACAACCCGCGCTCACCGCGTCGGCCCAAGGGCGGCAACTTCGAGAAGAACGCATGGCTCTTCATGCGGTTCTCCGGCCTCGCGCTGATCATCCTGACCATCGGTCACATGTTCATCATGCTGATGTGGGACGACGGCGTTCACCGGATCGACGCCTCGTTCGTCGCGGCGCGCTGGAAAGAACCGTTCTGGCAGGTTTGGGACATCTCGATGTTGTGGCTGGCCCAGCTGCACGGCGGCAACGGTGTTCGCACCGTGATCGCGGACTACTCGCGAAAAGACTCAACACGTTTCTGGCTGAACGTCCTGCTGGCGCTGTCGATGATCCTGGTGCTGCTCACGGGCACGTACGCCCTGCTCACCTTCGACATCACGAGCGTGGGCTGACCCGATCCGCGTACCGGACATGACCGCATGCCTCCGGCGAGCACCCACCGGCCGCATCCGGTGACACTGATGAAGAGAGAAGCCATAGATGCAGGAACACCGTTACGACGTGGTGATCGTCGGCGCCGGCGGCGCCGGGATGCGCGCGGCCATCGAAGCCGGTCCGCGCACCCGAACAGCTGTACTGACCAAGCTCTACCCCACCCGTAGCCACACCGGCGCTGCGCAGGGCGGCATGTGCGCCGCTCTGGCCAACGTCGAAGAGGACAACTGGGAGTGGCACACATTCGACACCGTCAAGGGCGGCGACTACCTCGCCGACCAGGACGCGGTCGAGATCATGGCCAAGGAGGCGATCGACGCCGTCCTCGACCTCGAGAAGATGGGTCTGCCGTTCAACCGGACCCCCGAGGGCAAGATCGACCAGCGTCGATTCGGCGGGCACACCCGCGACCACGGCAAGAGCCCCGTCCGTCGGGCCTGCTACGCGGCCGACCGCACCGGCCACATGATCTTGCAGACGCTGTACCAGAACTGCGTCAAGCACGACGTCGAGTTCTTCAACGAGTTCTACGCGCTCGACATCTGCCTCACCGAGAACGACAAGGGCGAGAAGGTTGCCACCGGTGTGGTTGCCTACGAGCTGGCCACCGGCGAGATCCACGTCTTCCATGCCAAGTCGATCGTCTTCGCGACCGGCGGTTCGGGGCGCATGTACAAGACCACGTCCAATGCGCACACCCTCACCGGTGACGGCATGGGCATCGTCTTCCGCAAGGGTCTGCCGTTGGAGGACATGGAGTTCCATCAGTTCCACCCGACAGGTCTTGCCGGGTTGGGCATCTTGATCTCCGAAGCCGTGCGCGGCGAGGGCGGCATCCTCCGCAACGTGGACGGTGAGCGGTTCATGGAGCGCTACGCCCCCACCATCAAGGACCTCGCTCCCCGCGACATCGTCGCCCGCTCCATGGTCCTGGAGGTTCTCGAGGGCCGCGGAGCCGGACCGAACAAGGACTACGTCTACATCGACGTGACCCACCTCGGTGAGGAAGTCCTCAACGAGAAACTTCCCGACATCACCGAGTTCGCTCGCACGTATCTCGGCGTCGATCCGGTCACCGAGTACGTGCCCGTGTTCCCCACCTGCCATTACGTCATGGGTGGTATCCCGACCAAGATCAACGGCGAGGTACTGGCGAACAACGACGAGGTCGTGCACGGGCTGTACGCCGCCGGTGAGTGCGCATGCGTCTCGGTCCACGGTGCGAACCGCCTCGGTACCAACTCGCTCCTCGACATCAACGTCTTCGGCCGGCGCGCCGGGATCGCTGCGGCCGAGTACGCGCTCAACACGGACTTCCACGAGCTCCCCGAGCAACCGACCAAGATGGTGGACGGCTGGCTCGAGACCATCCTGTCCGAGCACGGTCACGAGCGGGTCGCCGACATCCGGACCGAGCTGCAGGCCTCGATGGACGCGAACGCGTCGGTGTTCCGCACCGAAGAGACCCTGAAGCAGGCGCTCACCGACATCCACGGATTCAAAGAGCGCTACAACCACATTCGTGTTCACGACAAGGGCAAGCGTTTCAACAGCGACCTGCTCGAGGCGATCGAGCTCGGCTTCCTCCTGGAGATGGCCGAGGTCACCGTCGTCGGTGCGTTGAACCGGAAGGAATCGCGCGGCGGCCACGCCCGCGAGGACTACCCCGATCGCGACGACACGAACTACATGCGCCACACGATGGCGTACAAGAAGGGCGACACCCTTCTCTCGGATATCGAGTTGGACTACAAGCCAGTGGTCCAGACCCGTTACGAGCCGATGGAGCGGAAGTACTGATGACCCTCACCACCGATGTCGCCGCCGGCGAAGCGCCCGACGGCCCCGCACTCCCCCCGGTCCCCGATGAGGCGACCATGGTGACCCTGAAGATCCGCCGGTTCAACCCGGAGGATCCGGACGCGCAGGGTTTCGAGAGCTTCCGGGTGCCTGCGTTGCAGACAGACCGCCTGCTCAACCTCCTGCACTACGTGAAGGGCTACCTCGACGGGACATTGACGTTCCGTCGGTCATGCGCCCACGGCGTGTGTGGATCCGACGCCATGCGGATCAACGGAGTCAATCGCCTGGCCTGCAAGCTGCTGATGAAAGACATGCTGCCCAAGGACAAGTCCAAAGAGATCACGATCACGATCGAGCCGATCCGCGGCCTGCCCGTGGAGAAGGATCTCGTTGTGAACATGGAGCCGTTCTTCGACGCCTACCGCGCGGTCAAGCCGTTCCTGATGACCAGCGGCAACGAGCCGACCCGTGAGCGCATCCAGAGCCAGACCGACCGCGCCCGGTTCGACGACACCACCAAGTGCATCCTGTGTGCGTGCTGCACCACCAGTTGCCCGGTGTACTGGAGCGAGGGCAGCTACTTCGGCCCCGCAGCCATCGTCAACGCTCATCGCTTCATCTTCGACAGCCGCGACGAAGGTGCCGCAGAGCGTCTGGACATCCTCAACGAGGTCGACGGCGTGTGGCGTTGCCGCACCACCTTCAACTGCACCGACGCCTGCCCCCGCGGCATCCAGGTGACCCAGGCCATCCAGGAAGTCAAGCGCGCGTTGATGTTTGCCCGCTGATCTGAAGTCGGATCCGACACACACAATGGCCGTCACCTCATGGTGACGGCCATTGTGCTGTCCGGGGCCGGTTCAGTAGTGGTAGGTGTCCGACGGGGCGGGCATGTGGTCGGGGTCGTCGTATTCTTCGCTGAATTCGATGCCGTAGGCACGCGCGAGGTCGAGGATCTTGGTGCCGCGGGCGATGCGCGGCAGGTCGGACCCGTTGCGGATCTCGCCGCCGTCACGTTCGAACTCGGCGAAGAACTCCAGAGCCCAGGCGATCTCCTCGTGCGAGGGTGAGAGCCCCTCGTTGACCGCAGCGCACTGGTCGGGCGTCAGGCAGATCTTTCCCGTCATCCCGAACTCGGCGCTCACGGCCGTGGCCTCGCTCAGCTTGAGCGCCGACGACCCGACCGTGGGCCCATCGATCGCACTCGGCAGGTGGGCAGCCTTCGCAGCAATGGTGAAGCGCGATCGGGCGTATGCGAGCGTGGCGGGCTGATCGCCGAAACCGGTGTCGCGCCGGAAGTCGCCGATACCGAAGGCCAACCTGAAAGTACCCTTGGCCGAAGCGATCTCGCTGATCCGCTCCAAGCCGCGGGCGGTCTCGACCAACGCGACGATCGGCACACCCGGTAGTCGTTTGGCGGTCTCGGTCACGTGGTCGACCGACTCGACCATGGCCAGCATCACGCCTCCGACCGTCACCTTGCTCAGCGCGTCGAGGTCGTCGGCCCACCACTGCGTACCGAAGCCGTTCACACGCACCCAGTCACGATTTCCGTCCCCGAGCCAGCGGACCACGTTGTCGCGGGCGGCCACCTTGTCCCTCGGGGCGACGGCGTCCTCGATGTCGAGGACGACGATGTCGGCACGCGACTGGACAGCAGCCTGGAACCTCTCGTACTGCAGACCGTTCACCAGGAGCCAGCTACGCGCCAGCACCGGGTCGATACGAAAACCGATGTCGTCGGGGTCGATGGCGGTGGCATTCTTCGGAGCGTTCACAACACACAATGGTCCTCTATCGATCCACGAGGGATCAACGGGGGCAAAGGGCCTGCGCGTCGCTGCCGACCATGAAGTCCACGAGACGAGCAAATTGTCGGGTCCGTGGCGCGTTCATCAACTAAATCAGTCGTTGTGTTACTGATCTGGAAACAATTTCGTTGTTGTGGAGCGATTTGACTGCCGAAACCGTACGGTAGGCATGTTCGATCCCCTCACCGTCCGGAGATACCCATGGCCATTTCGGAAGCACCCGGTACCGCCGTCTCAGACAAGGGTCTGCGCGCCGGCTCACTGGGATTGGTGGGCAACGTCGTCATCGGCCTGTCGGCCGTGGCACCCGCCTACAGCCTCGCTGCCACTCTCGGTTTTGTTGTCGCAGCAGTGCACGAAAAGGCTCCGGCCATGTTCGTGCTCGCATTCATCCCCATGCTGCTGATCGCCTTCGCCTATCGCGAGCTCGGCCAGGACACGCCCGACTGCGGCACCACGTTCACGTGGGGCACCAAGGCGTTCGGGCCCTGGGTCGGCTGGATCGGCGGCTGGGGTCTGGCGGTGTCGGCGATCATCGTGCTCGCCAACGTGGCCGAAGTCGCCGGCGTCTACCTGCTGCGGTTCCTCCACCTCGATTCCTGGGCCGAGAACATCTGGATCAAGGTGCTGCTGGGCAGTGCCCTGATCGTGATGATGACCTGGGTCAGCATCCGCGGCATCGTCATCAGCGAGCGAATGCAGAACGTCCTGATCACCGTCCAGTTCGGTGTCCTCATCACCGCCAGTGTGATCGCCCTCGTCAAGGTCGGGCTCGACAAGGCCGGACCGCAGGCGATCAACCCCGAGCTGAGCTGGCTGTGGCCGAGTGGCCTGAGTTCGTCGGCGATCGCCGAAGCCGTCATCCTCTGCATCTTCATCTACTGGGGCTGGGACGCCTGCCTGGCCGTCGGCGAGGAGACCAAGGACTCCGCGAAAACACCGGGCCGCGCTGCCGTCCTCACCACGATCATCCTGGTGTGCACCTATGTCCTGGTCGCCTACGCCATCCAGTCGTTTGCCGGATTCGGCGACACAGGTATCGGCCTGAACAACGAAGAGAACGCCGACGACGTGCTGACCATCCTCGGCGATCCGGTTGCCGGCGCAGTGCTCTCGGCGCTACTGCTGCTCACCGTGTCGGTCTCGGCGCTGTCGTCCACACAGTCCACCATCCTGCCGACCGCTCGCGGAACACTGTCCATGGCCGTCTACGGGGCGATCCCGAAACGCTTCGCGACCATCCATCCCCGTTACATGACACCGGCATTCGGCACAGCCGTCATGGGTGGAGCCGCGCTCGCGTTCTACCTCGTGTTGTCACTCGTCAGCGCCAACACCCTCGGCGACTCGGTGGCGTCTCTCGGACTGGCGGTCGCGTTCTACTACGGGATCACGGCGTATGCCTGTGTCTGGTACTTCCGCAAGACACTGTTCACATCAGTCCGAAACCTGTTCTTCCGCGGCATCTTCCCGCTTCTGGGCGCCCTTGCGATGACGTGGGCCTTCATCAAGAGCGCAATCGACATGTACTCGATCGACTACGGCTACACCTCCGTCGGCGGCGTCGGCGGCGTGTTCGTCATGGGTGTGGGCATGTTGGTGCTCGGCATCCCATTGATGTTGCTGTGCTTCGCCTTCGGGCCGAAGGACTTCTGGAAGGGCAAGACCCTCAATGCCCGCACCGAAGTCAAGGTCCCTGATGTGTACTGAGGTCGGACAGCCGTCCGCACCCGCAGTGCCCGCACAAACCCTGACCACAACGTCTGTAACGAAAGCCGGTTCACACTCATGAGATTGACAGTGGGTTACCTCTACACCGACACTGGTGATGACGGGGTGAACCTCGCCATCGCCATCGCTCGTGCCACCGGAGCTGCGATCGACCTCGTCTGCGTGGTGCGTGAAACCGAGCCGGATGGTTCACCGGGTCGGACGAGCTACCAAGAGGCGCTGGTTCGGAAAGCACAGCAGTGGCTCGACGAGGTGGTCGAGGACATCCCAGACGGCATCGATGTGAAGACGCACACCCCGGTCGCCGAATCGTTCCCCCAGTGTCTCATCGAGTTCGCTCTCGAGACCAAGGCCGCGATGATCGTGGTGGGCGGCACGAGCGACGGAATCCTGGGCAAACACACCCTCGGAACCATCTCGTCGGCTCTGACCCACGCCTCACCGGTACCGGTCGCTCTGGCGCCCCGCGGATACAGCCGGGTCGACATCCCCACCATCGACACATTGACGGTGGCTGTGCCGACTACCGAGTCAAAAGACAATCCACTCCCGTTTGCCCTCGGCCTCGCGCGGGAAGGCGGATTGAATCTCCGTCTCCTGTCGCTGGTCTCTCACGACGGATACGCCGGTACCGACGACGGTTCATCCGAGGTTCGCGCCCGCCACGTGGCCGCGGCGCAGGCCAACCTCAGGCTCGCCGAAGAAAGTTGTGGTGGAGCCGTCGGCATCGAATCGCTTGTTGCCGACGGCGACACGGTCGAGGAAGCGCTCGACGAATTGCGCTGGAGACCGGGAGATGTCGTGGTGATCGGATCAGGACGGCTCGCTCCCCCACGCCGGGCTTTCCTGGGTTCCATGTCGGCCCGCATCCTGAGGAACACCGATGCGCCGATCATCGTCGTACCCAGGGACTTCACGCCCTGACCATCCCGATCTTGGTGGGTTCGGGCGAAGCCGACCTGCACAGATGCTCGCCCGAACCCACCAAGATCGGGGGTCAGGAGTCGAAGCCGAGGCCCAGCGCGTCCATGGTCTTGAGCCACAGGCCACGTCGGCCCTGATTGCGGTCGGCACGCGCGAACTCATGGCGGGTGACGGTGATCCCGAACCACCGCAGCGGCTCCGGCGGGAAGGGCAGCGGCTTTTTCTGCACCATTTTCAGCCGGGTTCGTTCGGTGTCCTTGCCGTCGACGAGGTCGAGCGCGGTGCGCGCCCCGAAGTGTGAGGCCCCGACGCCGAGCCCGGTGAAACCGAGCACGGACACCACTTTGCCGCCCACGCTCACATCCCAGAAGTTGCTGAACCGCGAGCAGGTGTCGATGACCCCACCCCAGGCGTGGCTTGCCTTGATCCCTTCCAGCTGCGGGAACACCTGCAACAGATGCTCGGCCAACAGGGCGAACTCCGCCGGGCGCTGGGCATGCCGAGGATCGGTGTCCGAACCAAAGTGGTAGATCGCATCCCAGCCGCCGAACAGGATGCGGTTGTCGGCGGTGAGCCGGAAATAGTGAAAACGGTTGCCCGAGTCGGCAAGTCCCTGACGACCGGTCCAGCCGATGGCGGCTACCTGCGCATCGGTGAGCGGCTCGGTCATGATCGCGTAGTCCCACACCGGCACCATCAGATAACCGAGCTTGCGGCGCAGGGGTTTTGACGCTGCCGTCGCCAGTATCACCTTGGCGGCATCGACCGTGCCGTAGCCCGTCTGCAGGTGCACACGATCACCCACCGAGCGGAGCTCTGTGACCTCGCTGTTCTCGAACACTCGGACACCGAGGCGTTCGGCTGCCGCGGCCAGACCCCAGGCAAGGCGCGCAGGATCGATCAGGATCACGTCGGGGTCGTACACCGCCCCGTGGGCCATCGGGCTCGAGATGTGGCGGGCGAGCTCGTCGGCATCGAGGAACCGTAATGGTTGGTCGAGGGTTTGACCCTGGCGCGCAACGTCTTTCAGTTCGCCCACCTGCCACTGGAAGTTGGCGATGTCGAGCTCACCGTTGCGCTCAGCGTCGGCGTCGATGCCCAGGCGCCGCATCGCCGCCTCGATCTCATCGAGTGTCTCCACACCCATCCGGAGCAGCGCTGGCAACTCATCGGCGTAGCGGTCCAGTCCGTTCACCAGGCCGTGGGTCAAACTGGCCGAACAGAACCCGCCGTTGCGTCCAGACGCTCCTTCGGCGATCCGCGCGCCCTCGAGCAGGATGACCGACCGCGCAGGATCTGCCTCGGCCGCCTGCACCGCTGCCCACAGTCCGGTGAACCCACCGCCTACGATCACCAGGTCTGCAGTCGTCGATCCGGTCAGCCGCCCCCGGGCAACCGGGCGTTCGGGCCGGTCGAGCCAGAAGGGCGCCGGCGCCGCCTCGGCGACCACGGCCGTTCCGCGGGCGGTGGGCGAGGCTGCCCACGCCGCGGACTTCTCTACTGCGGCAGACTGAAAATTGTTCGGTGCCATGGCTTTTGCGATACTCCTGTGATGTCGCTCATCACGTGTTTGATGGTGAGGTATTCGTCCAGCGAATAGGTCGACATGTCCTTGCCGAATCCGGACGCACCGACTCCGCCGTGCGGCATCTCGCTGATGATCGGGATGTGGTCATTGATCCACACGCATCCGGCGCGGATCTCGCGGGAAGCACGCTGAGCGCGGTACAGATCACGGGTCCAGGCCGATGCAGCCAGCCCATACACGGTGTCGTTGGCGCGACGCAGTGCATCGTCATCGTCGTCGAAGGCACTGACCGTCAGTACCGGACCGAACACCTCGTCTCGGTACACCTCGGCATCCTCGGGTACGTCGGCGAGAAGGGTCGGCGGATAAAAAGCGCCTGGGCCCTCTGGAACAGTGCCGCCGGTGACCACCCTGATGCCACCGTCGCGGGCGCGATCCACCATCGCCGACACCTTGTCGCGGTGGGCAGCGGAGATGAGAGGCCCCATGTCGGTCGCCGGGTCGGTGGGATCACCCATCCTCACCGCGGACATCAACTCGGCCACACCGGCCACGAAGTCGTCGTACAGCGCTCGAGCCACGATGGCTCTCGTGGCGGCGGTGCAGTCCTGGCCGGAGTTGATCAACGCCCCGGCGACCGCGCCGTGGATGGCTGCCTCGAGGTCGGCATCGTCGAACACCACCAGTGGGGCCTTGCCCCCTAGTTCCAACTGCACCCGGGTGCCGTGAACCGCTGCCTGCGCCATCACCTGACGGCCGACCCCCGTCGATCCGGTGAAGGTGACCACGTCGACCCCGGCATGGCCCGCGATGGCGGCTCCCACCTCCGCGCCGGTACCGGTCAACACGTTGAACACCCCGTCGGGAATTCCGGCCTCCGAGGCCAGACGGGCCAACGTCAACGTGGTCAGCGGCGTGAGTTCGGCGGGCTTGAGGACCACGGTGCATCCGGCGGCCAATGCAGGCATGACCTTCCAGACCGCCATCTGCAGCGGATAGTTCCACGGGGTGATGGACCCGACCACACCGACGGGTTCGCGCCGGATGGATGAGGTGTGCTCACCGGAGTACTCCGCTGTCGCCTTCCCTTCCAGGTTGCGGGCCAGACCCGCAAAGAAGGTGGTGTTGTCGACACATCCGGGCACGTCGAACTCGGTGGCGAGCCGGATGGGCTTTCCGGTGTGACTGACCTCTTCGGCCGCAAGGGCGTCGCCTGCCGCCGACATGGCGGATGCGAGCTCGGCCAGCACCGCACCACGATGCGCCGGTGTCGCAGATGCCCAGTCCCGCAGCGCATCTCGTGCGACGTTCACCGCAGTGTCCACGTCCTGCGCCGAGGCGAGGGACGTGGAGGCGACAGCCTTGCCGGTGGCCGGATCGATGACGTCGTGCGTGGGCCCTGCGCCGACGAGCTCGGCACCACCCACCCAGCCGGCGGCGAACGACGATGTCTTGATCATGAAGGTCCTCGCACATGCGTGGTCGATTGGTCAGCGGTGCCTGCCACCTTACTGACCGATTGCGAAATCCGCGACAGTATTGCCTTCTGAAAGACCAATTCGCCCGTTATTGTTGCAGTCCGCTGCGAAATCCGTAACCATGGCAATGCGAAGATCGAACCAGGATGCGCATCGAGAAGAATCGGGACCATGACCGATCAGCAACCGATAGCCCTAGACGACATCTCCAAGCAGATCATCGAGGAGCTGCAGGCCGATGGCCGACGCTCCTATGCCTCGGTGGGCAAGGCGGTGGGACTGTCGGAGGCTGCGGTGCGCAACCGGGTTCAGCGACTCAGCGATGCCGGGGTATTGCAGATCGTGGCGGTCACCGATCCCATGCAGGTGGGGTTCGCCCGCCAGGCGATGATCGGGATCCGTTGCACCGGAGACACTGCCGAGTTGGCTGATGCACTGGCAACCATCGAGGAGATCGATTACGTCGTGCTCACGGCCGGCTCCTTCGACATCGTCATCGAAGTGGTCTGCGAGGACGACGAGCATCTGCTGGACGTGCTGAACAAGAAGGTCCGATCGCAGCCTGGTGTGACCGGGACCGAGACCCTGGTCTACCTGAAATTGGTTAAACAACAATACAATTGGGGTACGCGATGACCGCTCTCGAATCCGAGACAACCAGCCTGGGCACCCGCTCGGCACGCCACCTGTGGGGACATTTCTCCCGGCACGGTGACCAGACCATCCCTCCCGTGATCACCCGCGGCGAAGGGGCACGGATCTTCGATGATCGCGGGCAAAGCTATCTCGACGGCCTCTCGGGCCTGTTCGTGGTGCAGGCCGGGCACGGACGTGAAGAACTCGCCGACGCCGCCGCCCGACAGGCAAAGGAACTGGCGTTCTTCCCCTTGTGGTCGTACGCCACGCCACCGGCGATCGAACTGGCCGAGCGCCTCGCCGGATACGCCCCCGGCGACCTGAACCGGGTGTTCTTCACCACCGGCGGCGGCGAGGCCGTCGAGAGCGCATGGAAGCTGGCCAAGCAGTACTTCAAACTCAAGGGCAAACCCGGCAAACACAAGGTGATCTCGCGGGCGATCGCCTACCACGGCACACCGCAGGGAGCGCTGGCGATCACCGGCATCCCGGCACTCAAAGAGGCCTTCGAGCCTTTGACCCCTGGTGCGTTCCGGGTGCCCAACACCAACATCTACCGCGCGACCGAGCACGGCGACGATCCGAAAGCGTTTGGCAGGTGGGCGGCCGACCGGATCGCCGAAGCCATCGAGTTCGAGGGCCCCGACACCGTCGCGGCAGTTTTCCTGGAGCCGGTACAGAACGCCGGCGGCTGCTTTCCGCCCCCACCCGGCTATTTCCAGCGGGTCCGCGAGATCTGCGACGAGTACGACGTTCTGCTGGTGTCGGACGAGGTGATCTGTGCCTTCGGCCGGATCGGCTCCATGTTCGCCTGCAGCGACTTCGACTACATCCCCGACATGATCACATGCGCCAAGGGCATGACGTCGGGCTACTCCCCGATCGGCGCGATGATCGCCTCGGATCGGTTGTTCGAACCCTTCAACGACAACTCGACCTCGTTCGCTCACGGATACACCTTTGGTGGACATCCTGTTTCGGCCGCCGTTGCGTTGGCGAACCTCGACATCTTCGAGCGCGAAGGCCTCAACGACCGGGTGAGAGACCTCGCGCCGGCGTTCCGCTCGACCCTGGAACGGCTGAACGATCTACCCATCGTCGGGGATGTACGTGGCGAGGGGTACTTCTACGGGATCGAATTGGTCAAGGACAAGACGACCAAGGAAACCTTCACCCCCGACGAGTCCGAACGTGTCCTGCGCGGCTTCCTCTCCACGGCACTGTTCGACGCCGGCCTCTATTGCCGGGCCGACGATCGAGGCGACCCGGTTGTGCAACTCGCGCCGCCGTTGATCTGCGGACAGGGCGAGTTCGACGAGATCGAGCAGATCTTGCGTTCGGTTCTGACCGAGGCGTACAGCAAGATCTGACCTGCGCCGAGGTCTGGTCCGGTGCCCCCTCCCGGACCAGGCTTCGGCGGCGGTCCCCGAGTCCCGACTTTCGCTCAGCCTGAGCCGAACCCTGTCCCGCGTCGGCATGCTCGGACAGACTCGAAAATATGACTGCCATCGCCGAATCGCGTTCCACCACCGCCAGTTCCATCGCGGTCCCGCGCACTGCCCTGTCGGTGACCAAACTCGGCCAGCACCTCGGCGCACGGGTTGACGGCGTGCGTTTGTCGGCAGACCTCGATGCGGCCACCGTCGAGGCCATCCGCTCGGTGATCGCCACTCACAAAGCCGTGATCTTCACCGGCCAGCACCACCTCGACGACGACGCGCAGTACGCATTCGCGTCCGTCCTGGGCAGCCCCACCAAGGCGCACCCCACGGTGCTGTCCCGCGGTGAAGACCTCCTGCCGCTCGAAGGGGCCGCGAACTCCTGGCACACCGATGTGACATTTGTCGACCGCATCCCGAAGATCTCGGTCCTGCGTTCCATCCAACGCCCGAGCTACGGCGGCGCGACGATGTGGGCATCGACCGTCGCCGCCTACGCTGCGCTCCCCGTTCCGTTGCGCGCACTTGCCGACCGGTTGCGGGCTGTGCACTCGAACGACTACGACTACGCCGAACACCTCACGGTCGGCGACAGTTCCGATCCCGAGTACCGAGCAGAGTTCGGGAAGACCATCTACCGAACAGAACACCCCGTGGTTCGCGTTCATCCCGAGACCGGGGAGCGTGCACTCACTCTCGGGCACTTCGTCCAGTCATTCACCGGGTTCAAAACCTCGGAAACAGCAGACCTACTCAGGCTCTTTCAGGCCAGAATCGAACGGCCCGACAATACATTCCGGTGGAATTGGAATGAAGGCGATGTTGCCATCTGGGACAATCGATCCACCCAGCATTACGGCGTCGCAGACTTCGGTGATCAATACCGTCGGGTCAACCGGGTCACCCTTGCCGGGGACATCCCGGTGGGAGTGCACCGCGATCGGTCGACGATCATCACCGGTGATGCCTCGGATTACTCCGTTGTCGAAACCCCCAGCCCGCTGATCGGCTGGGAACCGGCCAGCAACGCGAGTATTCGCGGGTACGCAGATCTTCCGGCGAATTAATCCTGGACGCGCCGAAAGGCGCCGGTCTTCGCACGTCACCTGGGCATTTTCGGGCACGGTAAAAGAAAAAGCGCGTTCGTCCGGGGCCAGATAGTGATTACTGCTTAGTATTGCCGTGATGACAACGGCACACTCTCGATTACTTCGCCTGTTCGCCGCGATCACCACGGCGATATTTGCAGCGGCCCCAGCCATTATCACCGCGCCACACGCCGGCGCCGCGCCAGGCGACGGCGGCATTGTGTCGGCCGCTCCCACCCTGAGCCTCGATTCACTGGGCGCAGGAGAAGATCTCGCCTTTCCCGGCCAGCAGGGTTCGACAACGGTGACAATTCCTGTGCCCGAAGGGCTGACGCCGACCGACATCCGAGCCACGGTTCAGCTGCCACCGAATGCGCAGGGCGCCACCCTGACCGTCGTCCAAGACGGCGAGACACTCTCATCCATCGATGTGCCGTCAGCCGACCGGACGCCGGTCACAATCGGGTTGCGCGGCGCCGAGGTCATCGACAACGCGGTCATCGTCACCATTCGCAGTTTTGTGGTGCCACCGGCAGGTTTCTGTGTATTCGACGAGACCGATCAGCTCATGCTCCTCACGCCGTCGGTGGTCTTCTCCGGTACCGAGATCGCGCCCACCGTCGTCGCGGACTTCCTGCCGCCGATCCTCCAGCGACTGACCATCGCGACCCCTGCAACACCGACGCAGGCAGAATCCAATGCGGCCGTCGCGCTGGCATCTGCTGTGGTCGGCTATTACGGCGAGCAACCAGTCGACATCGTGATGGAGACACTTCCGGAAGGTCAGTCCGCGCTCACCACACCATCCACGGCGCTCGAGAGACAGGTTGCCGTCATCGAACGCCCCGACAGCGCGGTGACCCTCCTCGGGACCGTGGGAGTGCCGGCGCTGTTGCTCAGCGGTCCGGCCACAGACCTGACCAACCAGACGCGGTTGTTGACCAGCGACATGGCGCGGCTGGCGGTCAGTTCGAAGGCAGTGGCCGGGCCGTTGCGCGCGAGCCCGCAATTGCCACCCGATTCGACCACGCTGCGTGACCTGGGTGAGCCGGGCGCCAGCGCCACCGCCCTCACCGATCCCGAGGTCTCGATCGGCCTCGATCAGACACGCCTCGGCCGGCCCACCGGCGACATCAAGGTCAACCTCAAGGGGTCGTACACGCCGCTTCCGCCGAACTATGGCGGTCAGGTGGTGGTTTCGGTCGGTGATGAGGTTCTCACCCGATGGGCCACCGAGCCCAGCGGAACCATCGACAAGATGATCACCATCCCCAATCGGTTGCTCCAGCGTTTCACCGACCTCAACGTGGCCGTGGACGCCGCCGGTGACACCGGGGCATGTGGTGAGGCCAGTCCCATCACGATCGACGTCAGTGGCGACAGCCCGGTTCAGAGCAGTCCGGCCACACCGCCGGTGCCGCCCGGATTCCAGTCGGTGCCGCAGGCGTTGATGCCCGAACTCCAAATCGGTCTGACAATCGGGTCTTTCGCCGACACCGCCCGTGCCGTGTCCATCATCGAAGGTGTTCAGCGACTCAGCGCGCTACCGCTGGGAACAAGTGTGGTGCCGCTCGAGACCGCGACAACCTCGAAGACCCCGGCCATCCTGATCGCCGCCGACAACTGGGTCGACCCCACCATCGACCTGCCGGTCAGCAAGTCCGGCAACAACCCGATCGATTTCGCCGGGGTCGATGGCAACGGCGACGAGACGACCCTCACGCTCGATCCGGCGGTCGACTTCGGGTCTTTGCAAACCGTGGTCGATGGTGAGAGGACGATCATGGTGGCCACCTCTACGGGTGCCCCTGGACAGCTCGACGCGTTACTGGGATGGCTGGGCGCAGACAGGGATCGTTGGGTCCGACTCAACGGCAATGCCCTTGTGGCGGTTCCGGACCGCGACCCCGTGGCGCTGACCGTCGACATCGGCTCCACGGCGGACGCCTCCGACACCGGGGACGACCGCTCGTTGATCCGCTGGATAGGCGCAGGTGTGCTCGTGGCGATCGCGATAGTTGTCGCCATCATCGTGATCCGCAGTCGCCGGCGCGAACCGGGAAGCTGATCCGTGGCGGCGTCGTCCGGATCGATCTTCTCGCGGTGGCACCCCGCATCGCGAATCGCGCTGCGATGGGCCATCATTCTCGCAGCAACGTTCATCGCGTTCTACTCGACGTGGTTCAACATCTCGGAGGAGGCGTACTCGGGCAGCTTGATCGGCTATGTTTTCTCCGTTCCGTGGCTGGCGCTACTGGCCGCGCAGGGGGTGGCGAGACGCCGTACCGGCGAGTTGCCCATTCACGATCGGCAGACGGACGTCATCGTCGGCTTCATGGGCCTGATACTGGCGATGCTCATCAAAGGCGTTCTGCTGCGCCGATACTCGAACGACTTCAGCCTCCTGCATCTTGATCTCCTGGCCATGTGGATATTCCTCATCAGCGCCAGCATCATGCTGTTCGGCCTGCGGCCGGTCACCCGCTTCGCGTGGGTGTGGCTGCTCCTGCTGCTGATGTTTCCGCTGCCGTATCGCATCACGGTGATCACTCTCGGCGGTGGTCGGCAGATGGCCGGACTCGTGGCGTTGGGCCTGGCTGCGTTCGCAACTGCCATCGCCGTCGGACGCACCTGGCGGCGCGCGGTGACCGGCGCGGCGTTGACGTTCGCGGTCGGTGGAGCGATCCTGCTCGTACTCATCAAGTTCTATCCCAATGCGCCGGTGATGGTGTACCAGCAGACCCCCACACTGACCGCAACTGTGGTGGTGAGCCTCGGCCTCTACATCTACTCACGCCGAGGAGAGAAGAAACGCCCGCTCGAACGGTCGATCAACCCGTTGACAGCCGGCGAGGTGTGGCGATCGGTGCCGGTGATCGCGGTCATCGCGATATGTCTGGCGTTCATCACGCTCCCCGTTCCGAACCTTCCGCCCGTGCGTCAGGTCGACGGCCTACCGTTCCGCACGCCGCTCATCTCTCCCCCGCAGTGGCAGACCACGAGCACCGTCGAATACCGCTGGGTCAAAAGGTTCTTCGGCACGAACTCGGTCCTCATCCGGCAACGAATGCTTGCAGAAGAAGGAAACTTCGAGTGGGACAAATTGTCGCGCCCGCGGGAGGTGGTGGTCGACAGTGTCACCAGTCGGCGGCCGATCTCATTCACCATTTACCCCGACAACGTGCTCTACGACATGTCACAAACCCGCTCGAGCGCTGGGCGCGACGTCAACCTCGGCAACGGGATCATCGGGCGGATGTACGCCGTCGTCGACGACAAACTGTTGGTCACGTGGACCAAACTCACCTGGACATGGGAAAACGGCGGTGCCGCGCAGCGGGTCACGATACTGACCGTCGACAATCACGAGGCGAACGCACCGTTCCCCGAACCGGCCAACGCTCTGGTCAGCAACCTGAACACGGTGTTCACCGTTCTGCTCCGGGGTAATTCGGTGGTGACCAACAACGATCCCGTGTTCAAGGATGAGGACCTGCTCACCGTCTTCGGTCGCGATCTGGTCGAGGCGCAGCTCGCCCCGCTCAGAAAGCAGGTGCCCGCATGACCGGGCCACCGGACGATGCGACCGGTCCCGCCATCCCCGGTGAACCGAGCGAGGACTTCAAGGCCGCAGCGTTACACGACGCCATCGAGGGGCTCCGTGAAGCCGATCCGCTCAGGTCGGCCTCCATCGCGGTTCTGGGGTGGCAGAAGAACTTCCTCATCGGGCTCCTCGTGGTGGTCGTGGCCTTTTTCATCTGGCAACCCATTCCCACAGCGACAGCTCTGATCGGGGTCTGCACTGTCGGATATGTCTGGTCGATGATCGATCGGCTCCTGCTGTTTCGCCGGGGCCTGGCCTCGGGGCCCATCAACATCAGCGACGAACGGGCACGGGCGATTCCCGACGCCGACCTCCCGCTGTACACCATCCTGGTACCGGCCTACAACGAACCAGAGGTGGTTGCCGATCTCATCGGTGCCATGGCAGCGCTCGAGTACCCGTCGGACAAATTGCAGGTCCTGTTGTTACTCGAGGCCGATGATGACGTGACGATCTCGGCGGCCAAGGGGTGCCAGGACGTCGAGATGATCACCATCGTCCTGGTTCCTGCGGCCGACCCCCGTACCAAACCGAAGGCCTGCAACTACGGCCTGCACCTGGCCACCGGTGAGATCGTCACCATCTACGACGCCGAGGACCTCCCCGACCCCCTCCAGCTCCGGCGCGTGGTGGCAGCCTTTGCCTCCGAAGATGATTCGGTGGCGTGCGTCCAGGCCAAACTCGCCTTCCACAACGGCAGGCAGAACATGCTCACCGGGTGGTTCACCGCCGAGTACGGACTGTGGTTCGGGTACCTTCTGCCCGGCCTGATGCGCAGCAAGGCCCCGATCCCGTTGGGCGGCACCTCCAATCATCTCCGCCGCTCGGTGCTGCGCGAGATCGGTGCATGGGATCCGTTCAACGTCACCGAAGACGCCGACCTCGGTGTACGCATCGCCGAGACCGGCTACCGCACCGCCGTCATCGATTCGGTCACTCTGGAAGAAGCCAACAGCGATCCCATCAACTGGGTCCGCCAGCGATCACGGTGGTACAAGGGCTATCTGCAGACCTGGCTGGTGCATGTGCGACGACCCGTTGGTCTGTGGCGGGCGATCGGTACCGTGAGTTTCATCCGGTTCACCTTGTTGTTGGCCGGTACGCCCATCATCGCCTGCCTCAATCTCGTCTTCTGGTTGATCACCGTTTCGTGGTTCCTCGGCCAGCCTGCCGTCATCGGGGAAGTGTTTCCCTGGTACATCTACTTTCCCGCGCTGGTCTCGCTGATCTTCGGCAACGGCGCCACCATCTACATGAACCTGATCGCGCTGCGCGAAGACGATCGGCCCGATCTGCTGTTACCGGCCCTCACAGTGCCGCTCTACTGGGTGATGATGAGCGTGGCCTCGGCAAAAGGTTGTTACCAGCTGATCCGGAATCCGTCGTACTGGGAGAAGACCTTCCATGGGTTGTCCGCGAAACCGGACAGCGACTCCGGCGTCGGACATACAGATGCGGCGGCAGCCACGAAGAACGGACCGAGCCAGGTTCCCCTGGACGCGGCGGGCGGCAATGTCTGATCGCGGACTCGCCCGGACCATCTACTTCGTGAGTCTCGCCGTCTATGTGGTGGTCGGCTACGTACTGTGCGTGCGTGAAGGATTCATCATCGGCGACTCGCTGTCCCGGGTGTCTGCGGCGCAAACCGTTCTGTACAGCCGCGACCCGCACGTCGCGGCCATCGGTTTCGTCTTCACGCCTCTGACCTCGCTGATCCAGCTGCCCGCAGTGGCATTCAGCCCACTGTGGGCACCGTTGACCGAGCGAGCCTTTTCCGGGGTACTGATGTCGGCGGCCTTCATGTCCGGTGCGGCGGTTCAGATCTTCGGCACCGCCGCGGACCGTGGACTGCCGCGGTCGTTCGCCGTGATCGTCACTGCACTGTTCGCGTTCAACCCGATGATCGTCTTTTACGGGTCCAACGGTATGAGCGAGGCGCCGTTCGTGTTCTTCGTGTGCTGGGCGGTGCGCCGGCTCATCGCCTGGACCACTGACGACGACGTACACCACCTCGCGGCTGCGGGAATCTCGTTGGGTCTTGGTTACCTCACCCGTTACGACGCCGTCGCCGCCATCGCCTGCGCCTCTCTGCTCGTCGCGGCGACCACGGCCGTCCGCGCCTCGCCGCGGCTGCGATGGCGACGAGCTCTGCTGGACGGCGGACTGGTCGCCGCGCCGGGGTTCTTCGCCTTTCTCGGCTGGGCCGCGTCGAGCTGGCTCATCACCGGCCAGGCATTTGCGCAATTCAGCTCTCAGTACGGGAACTCGGCGATTCTGCAGCAGTCTGACGGCGGTGGAACAGATTTCGTGCCCGGCGTCGAGTTCGCGGTGGTGTCCACTGTGCTCCTTGCACCGACGCTGATCCCGCTGGCCCTCGCTGCCGGAGTCGCCGGATGGTGGCGTGGCGACTGGGCTCCACTGCTGGTGCCGATGGTGTTGTTCGGTAGCGTTCTGGGCTTCCAGGGGTACAGCTACGCCAGTGGATCGACCTTTGGCTTCCTGCGGTTCTACATCGTCGCGATCCCGTTGGCCGCCACGCTCGCCATCCTGCTCGTCCCTGCGCGCGCGTGCACGATCACAAAACGACGGGGTAAATACGCACCACCGCCACCGGAGGCCCGTCGTTCGCCCGCTCGCCACCGGGTGGGTACTGCCCGCACCTGGCCTGGACTTGCAGTGGCCGTTGTCTTGGTGGCGATCACCGTGCCCGCCTCGGCGTACGGGATGAGCAAACCCAAATATGCCCCGCAGGAGTATGCGCTGGGTGCAGTCCTGGCACCCGGCCCGGACAACGTCACCGCGCGTAAGGCCACCGAGCACCGGATTGCGTCGACGTTTTCCACCGAGCGAAAGCTGGCGAAGTATCTCGACAGCCTGGACCTGCCAGAGGGCTCCGTGCTGACCGACACCGTCTACGGATTCGCCGTTGTGGCCGCGTCCCGAAAGCCCAAGACCTTTGTGGTCCCCTCTGATCTGGATTTCACCGCCTATCTGAACGACCCCGGCAGAAATCAGGTCCGATACCTGTTGTCGGTGCCCAACACCGGTCGCGGCGAGTCCGACGCGGTGAACCTGCGGTATCCGACGTTGTACGAAACCGGCGCCGACATAGCGACTTTGGAGCTCGAAGTACCCAATGACAGTGAGGATCAGCCCGATTGGCGGGTCTACCGAGTTGAGGAAGCTCCAAGCCTCTAGGGACTCAACGCTCGGATCACGGCGAAGATGGGATCCCCGGGGCCGATGTCGAGAGTGCATTCGCCGAGCCGGGGGTCAGGCACGAACGCCCAGAACAGGGCACCGGCGGTGCCCGCCGCCCGCTGAGCGGTGATCTTCCGCGTCAAATCGTCTGCGCGGCCCTGCAACGGCCCACACGACCCCGCCATCTGGCCCATCTCGGCAACCACCAGCGGTTTGCCGACCAGACCGGCCTGTTGGATCCGTCGCTGTAGTCCGTCGGTCGCCGTACCCGGCAGCGGCTCACCCCGCGGCCCATAGTCGTGATAGTCGAGTACGTCGATCCCCGGCGATGCAGCGACATACTGGTACTCGTCGCCGCGCGAACCACACTGACCGCCGCCTGCGAGCCCGGCCCAGATCGGCGTGTCCGGGTCGAGTGCACGCAGCCGGGCACCGGCGACATCGAAGAACTTTCGGAGCACTTCGGCCGAACGAGGCGGACAGAGCCGGTTCTGCCACGAACACCGACTGTCGTTGCAATTGCTCGGCTCGGCCTCACCGACCAGTTCCCATCCGGCCAGCGCACGCGACGAGCCCCAGCGAGCCACCGCCGTGTCGAGCCACAACACGTATGGCATCAGCGCTTCCTTGGTCGCGGGATCGTCCCAACGGTCGACGAACCATGAGTGATCCTTGTACTCGGAGTCCTCACAGGCGCCTTCCCCCGCCGAGAGCACCGCGACGAGCATCTGGTCGTGGTCGGCAGCCTCCTGGAAGATCTTGTCCAGGCGTCCGAAGTCGATCTCACCGGTGTCCTTGTCCCTGGCGAACGACGAGAAGAGATTGAACCGGGTGACCGCGTTGGGTGGCAGCGAACCGAAATACTTGTCCAGGTCGACCTGAGCGCCACAACCTTCGTTGAGTTGCCAATCGGTACCCAGTTGATAGGCCGCGAAACCGATGGGCCACCATGGTTTTCCGTCCAGGGTCATCCCCCGGGCAGTCGCGGTCACCCTCGACTGCTCGACGGACGAACCCTGTTCGGGTTCCGACGATCCGCACCCGGCCGTCCCGATGACCACTGCGAGGACAACGGCAATCGCCGCCAGACACAGCCGGCCGGGCAGGCGCGTCCCGGGGACGGTGCTCTCGGCGGGGGTCACTCAGCGAATCGTACTCGGATAAACGACAATTCGACGACCATTACCGCTCGCAAACCACCGGGTCGGTTGAATACGGACACTGCCGACAGGCAGCACACCCGGTCTGCGGACCCGGGTACCCTGCAGGCGATGATCCGACCGATGACGCGTGCCGCAGCCCTGGCGACCGTGGTGATGCTGACGTCTCTTTCGCTCGGCGCCGCCGAGGTGACCGCTGCGCCGATCCAGGGCACACCGACCGCAGGTGCTCCGGCACCCGAGACCATCACCGACAGCTGCCCGTACAAAACGCAGCCGATTCCTCCTGTCGACGAATCCGAGGTGGTTCCGCCGGGCTCATCCTCACCTGCACCTCTGCCCGTGCCCAGCCCACCGGTCGGTGGTGAACCACTCGGCGGATGTGGCGTGGTCACGGCACCGAATGCGGCTCCTCCACCCGCCGGGCTCACCGCCGCAGGTTGGCTGATCGCCGATCTGACCGCGGGCAAGGTATTGGCGGCCAAAGACCCACACGGTCGGTACCGTCCCGCCAGCACCATCAAGGTCCTGCTGATCCTGGTGGTTCTCGACGAGTTGGATCTCGACGACACGGTCACCGGAACGCAGGAGGATGACGAGGTGGAGGGCGATGCTGCCGGTGTCGGGCCGGGTGGCGTCTACACGGTGCGTGAACTCCTGGCAGGTCTGATGATGGTGTCCGGCAACGACTGCGCCAACGCCCTGGCCCGCGCTCTCGGCGGCCCTGAGGAAACAGTCGAGAGGATGAACGAGAAAGCCCGCGAGCTGGGCGCCCTGGACACACGCGCGGCGTCGGCCTCCGGTCTGGACGGTCCCGGGATGAGCAGCTCCCCGTACGACGAGGCACTCATCTTCGCCGAGGCCCTGAAGAACGACGACTTCGTGGAGATCTCGCAGCAGACGCAGATGAGGTTCCCCGGCTACCCAGGCATGCCGACGCCCACCCCCACCGACCAGAGCGTCGACGGCGCGGTCACCGAGACCACCACACAGTCGACTCCTGCCGGGGACCCCGGGATCGACCTCTACAACATGAACCAGCTGCTGTACGACTATCCCGGCACCTTGGCAGGCAAGACGGGCTACACCGACGATGCCCGAAAGACCTTCGTGGGCGCGGCGGAGCGGGACGGACGCACCATCCTCGTGGTCCAGATGTACGGCCTCAACGACTCCTATGGCTCGTTCTGGCGACAGGCCGAGGCGATGCTCGATTACGGGTTCGCTCAGTCACCGGATCTGTTCGTCGGCTCGCTCACCGACGATCCCGCATCGCCGAGTTCGGTGGAGTACTCCGGTGGCACCGACGAAGGCGTGGCGGGGCCCCCATCCGTCCAGGATTCGGGCCGGTCGTCATGGACGGCCCGCATCACCATCGGGCTTGTCGGAGCACTGGTTGTGATCGGGCTGGTCTACGCCGGGACACGGGTGAACAGGCGGCGTTGACACCTCGGCCCGGTTGCGATCAGAACGCGCGGGGTAATGCTGCGGCATGCGTATCGCCATCACCGGAGCCAGCGGCAACCTGGGCACGGCACTCCTGTCCGAGCTTGCCGAGTCCGGACACGACCTGATCGGGATCGCGCGACGGGTTCCCCAGTCGGTGCCGCCGTATGACAGCGCCCGATGGCTTGCGATAGACGTCGGTGGCCGGGATGCGGTCCGACAACTGACGGCGGCGTTCGAAGACGTCGATGTTGTTGTCCATCTGGCGTGGCAATTCCAGCCGACGCATCGCGTGGGCCAATTGCGCGCGACCGGAGTGCAAGGCACCGGCAATGTGCTCGCCGCCTCGGCGGCCGCCGGCATCGGCCACCTGGTGCACATGTCGTCGGGCGCGGTGTACAGCGGCGTCGACGATCATCGCGCTGTCGACGAATCGTGGTCACGATCAGGCGTCAAGGAGTCGGTCTACAGCATCGGCAAGGTCGACGCGGAGCGGTCGATCGACGAGTGGGAGCAGACACACCCGAACACCCCGCCCGTTGCCAGACTTCGACCCGGCTTCATCGGCCAAGGAGGAATCGGCGCCGAACTGCTCCGTTACGCCCTCCCCGGCTACTTCCCCGCCGGCCTGCTCAAGATGATCCCGATAGTGCCCCTGGATCGCTCGTTGACCATCCCCGCGGTTCATGCGCGCGACGTTGCCGTCGCAATCGGCACCATCATCGATCGACGCGCTCACGGCGCCTTCAACCTCGCCGCCGATCCGCCCGTGACCGCGGCCGACATCGCCACGGCGCTGGGCGCCCGTCTGGTCCACGTTCCGAAGCCTGTGGTCGCCGGCGCGGTTGCCCTGTCGTGGCGGCTGCACGTGCAACCGGTGGACCGGGGCTGGATCGAGTTGGCCTACCAGGTCCCCCTTCTCGATTGCACTCGCGCACGGCAGGAACTCAACTGGGCTCCTCGGTTCAGCGGAACCGAGACCATCACACAGTCAGTGGATGCCGTGCTCGGATCCGAAGACGGGGCGAGCCCCCCGCTGCGACGCCGCAACCTCATCGGCGAAGTGGGCAAGGTACTCAGCGGCCGTGGCGTGGCCACCCGCGACAAAGCTTGAGCGACAAGCTCATCCGGCCCGCGTCAGCGTCCCGACCCCGGCCGCGCCAAGAACTTGTGCGCTGCCGCTTTCGCCACGTCGGGCGTCACAGCGTCGACCGCCGCCATCGCCTTCGACATGATGGAGCTCGCCACCACTTTGCGCTTCCCGCTCATCATCGCCTCATAACCTTGACGCGCGACCTCACCGGCGTCGTCCTTCTTCGCCTGCCCCATCTTTGTGTCGTCCATCTGCGCCCGATGGAAGAAATCGGTGCCCGTGGGACCCGGCATCAGTGATGTGACGGTGACCGCGCTGTCACTCAACTCCCCTTGCAGCGCTTCGACAAATGACTGCACAAAGGACTTCGACGCGTTGTAGACCGCCTGGTATGGCCCCGGCATCGTGGAAGCGATCGACGAGGTGACCAGGAGCTTGCCCTCATTGCGCCGCACCATGTCCTCGAGGACGAGTTTGGTCAGATGCACCGTCGATTTCACATTGAGGTCGATGACCGACATGGTGTCGGGCAACGGGGTGTCGAGGAAGGCGCCGCCCCGCCCGACACCTGCGTTGAGCGCCGCTGCGGCCAAGGGGCGTTCGTCTGCCGCGACAGCTGCGTAGACCTGCGCCACGCCGTCCTCGGTCCGCAGATCGGCGGTGACCGACCGAACATGAGCACCGGTCTCACCGAGACGCTCGGCGGCGGCGTCGATCTTCTCGCTGTCGGCAGCGACGATGAGGTCGTATCCATCTGCGGCGAAGAGTGCTGCCAGCTCGTAGCCGATTCCGCTCGAGGCGCCGGTCACGAGGGCAAGTGGCTTACCGGTTGGTGTGCTGGGCGAGTTCGTCATGACGTGTACGTACCCGATACCGCACGGTGTCAATCGGTGTGGCGAACCCTGGACACCGTCAGCGTTTGCGTCCCCGTAATGCCGAGATGCCCAGCGCGGCGACGACTCCCGCCCCGACGGCGGCCACGGTGCCCCGCGGGGACAAGCCGTCGCGGACGTCGACCCGCGGACTGATGACCACCGGATCGGGGACCCGCGTCGCTTCAAATTTGCGATTGATCGGATCAGTGGCAGCCCACGCCGTGGCGAACAAGATGATCCGTGTGGTGATGAAGGCGAAGACCATGATTCCGAGGATCGGCCCGAACGTCGCCCCCGCGGGCCCCGTCAGGACCGATTTCAGGTAGAACGAGGCAACGAACTTGAAGATCTCGAAGACCACGGCAGTCAGCAGGCCGGCCTTGGCCGCGTTCCGGAGCGGCAGTGCCACCCTGGGCAACTTCGCGATGACCCAGGTGAACAGCAACCACGACGCCAGGATCGACAACACGTACGACAGGGCCCGGATGCCCACCGACACCCCGGGCAGGTCGTCGGCACTCAACCACTCGAGGATCTTCAGTGTGAGTCCGCTGCTGGACAACGCCGAAAGGGAAAACGTCAGGACGATCGCGAGGAACAGTCCCGCCAGCGCACCGAGGTCGGCCAGCTTGGTCTTCACCACACCTGCGGACTCCGGCTCGGGTCCCCACTGGACGGTCAGTGCGTTGCGCAAGTTGGCCATCCACCCCAGTCCCGCGTACAGCGCGACCACCAACCCGACGACGCCGATGGTGGTACGTGACTCGATCGCCTGGTCCATCAGATCGGTCAGCTGCTGACTCATGCTGCCGTCCACGGACTCGGCGATCTCGTCCTTCGCCTTGTCCAGGAGGTCGGGGTTGCCCGCGAACACGAAACCCGCGGTGGCGAACCCGATCATCAGCAGAGGGAACAGCGCGAAGACACTGAAATAGGTTGCGCCTGCAGCGAAGAAGTCCCCCTTGCTGTCCTGGTAACGCGTGCCCGCATCCACCAGGTGATCGAGCCAGGGCCGCTGTGCGCGCTGCTTGTCCAGGAAGGACGGCTTCTCGGACGCTTTGTCTGTCTCTGGAGTGGACATCGAATCCCCGTTCGGTTCGTCCGTCGAGCCCTTGGCGTCTGGCGAGAGTCTGTTCAGTCGGGTGCCACCGGAGCGGCGAATCCGACCTTGTCATACACCTTCTGCAAGGTGCGGGAAGCGACGTCACGGGCACGATCGGCCCCGGCGGCCAGCACCCGGTCGATCTCGGCGCGGTCGGCCATCAGTTCGTCGAATCGCTCGCGCAGCGGAATCACGAACTCGCTCAACGCCTCTGCCGTGTCCACCTTGAGCTGGCCGTAACCCTGGCCGGCGTACCCGGCGACGAGATCGTCGACGGACTTACCGGTCAGTGCCGACTGGATGGTCAGCAGGTTGCTCACCCCTGGTTTGTTCTCCCGGTCGAAGACGATGTCGCGACCGTTGTCCGTCACCGCAGAGCGCAGCTTCTTGGCCGAGCGTTTGGGATCGTCGAGGAGGTTGATCAGGCCCGAATCGGATTCGGCGGATTTGCTCATCTTGGCCGTCGGATTCTGCAGGTCGTAGATCTTGGCCGTGTCGGCCACGATGTAGGCCTCCGGCACCACAAACGTCTTGCCGAAGCGAGAGTTGAACCGTTGCGCCAGGTTTCGCGTCAATTCGAGGTGCTGGCGCTGATCCTCGCCGACGGGGACCTGATCCACCCCGAACGTGAGGATGTCGGCGGCCATCAAGATCGGGTAGGTGAACAGACCCACGCTCGCGTGGTCCACACCCTGCTTCGCCGACTTGTCCTTGAACTGAGTCATTCGGCTGGCTTCGCCGAAGCCGGTGATGCACGACAGCACCCAGGTCACCTGTGCGATCTGCGGCACGTGGGACTGCAGATAAATGGTCGCGCGATCCGGATCGACGCCCAGGGCGAGCAGCTGGGCAACACTGCGGCGAGACCGGTCGCGTAGCGCCTTGGGGTCGTGCGCTGCAGTGATGGCGTGCATGTCCGGGATGAAGTAGAAGGCGTCCTCGAACTCGTCCTGGAGGGCGACCCACTGCTGGACAGCACCCAGGTAGTTGCCCAGATGGAACGAATCGCTGGTCGGCTGGATACCCGACAGCACACGTCTGCGCCGCTCTGTTGTCCCGGTCTCGGTAGTCGCTTCAGTCACCTGCGTGATTCTTCCATTCTGCGGCGGTTGGATTCACGAGTACTCCACCGTGACGGGGGCGTGGTCGGACCAGCGGAGGTCATAGGCGTCGGCCCGATGGACGTATGACTTGGTGGCCCGCTGCCCCAGTCGCTTGTTCGCGAGCTGGTAGTCGATCCGCCAGCCGGCGTCGTTGTCGAAGGCCTTGCCGCGCCAACTCCACCACGAGTACGGGCCAGGCACCTCACCCGCCAGTTCGCGGGCGACGTCGACCCAGCCGGCCTCGAGCAGTCCGGCGACCCACTGCCGCTCCTCGGGCAGGAAGCCAGGGTTCTTGACGTTTCCCTTCGCGTTCTTCAGGTCGAGCTCGGTGGGTGCGATGTTCCAGTCGCCGCCGATGACCACGTCGCGGCGTTTGCGCGACAATGCCGCGAGATGGGCAGCGAACTCATCGAGGAACCGGAACTTCTCCTCGCGCTTCGGGCCGTCCGAAGCACCCTTGGGCAGGTACAGACTGGCCACGGTCAGATCACCGAAGTCGGCCTCGACGTACCGGCCGGTGCCGTCGAACTCGTTGCTGCCGAACCCCTTACGAACACGGTCCGGAGCCGAGCGCGACAGGATCGCCACACCTGAGTGACCTTTGACCGCCGACTCGTTCAGCGTGAGATGCCACCCGTCGGCGAGGGCCGGGGCGAGTGCTTCGACCACCTGCTCTTCGGTGGCCCGGGTTTCCTGCAGCAGCACGTGGTGGGTGTCGGTGCCACGCAGCCACGGCAGGAGCCCCAGGTTGCGCTCGGAGCGATGTTTCACCGCTGCCCGGATGCCATTTGCGTTGATCGTGGTCACGATTGTCGTCACGTCCGACGACCCTACGTGCGGGTCACGACATCACCGGCAGCGGTCCGTGAACTCCGCGCGTGTCAACGTGCGTCGGCCGCGACCAGCTCGTCCGACTGCGGAAGAACCGGAGCCTTGGTCCCGACCCGCCGGGCATACGCGAGGGCCAGCGCCAGGACCAGCAGACCTGCCACTGCCAACCCGGCGCCGAGCAGAGACGGCGCGCGGTACCCGTACCCGGCCGCGATCACCAGACCGCCGAGCCATGCCCCTCCGGCGTTGGCGATGTTGAGTGCCGAGTGGTTCAGCGCAGCGGCGAGCGTTTGCGCGTCCTCGGCGACATCCATCAGCCGGATCTGCAACGCCGGTGTCAGCGCGGTCCCGCTGACACCGATCAGGAACGTGAGCACCAAGGCGGCCCAAGGGTTGTCGGCGAACAACGCGAACAGGATGAGTACCACCGTGATCGCCACCAGCCCGATGAAGATGGCCCGGACCACACCGCGATCGGCAAGCGCACCGCCGGCGATGTTGCCGGTGACCATGCCGAGGCCGAATAACATCAGTGCGATGGGGATGAACGACTCGGATACTCCGGAAACGCTGGTCAGCGTGGTGCTGATGTAGGTGTAGAACGCGAACATCCCGCCGAATCCGACGATACCGATGAACAGCGTGAACCACACCTGAGGCCGGGTGAGGGCACCCAGTTCGGTGATGGGGTTGGTGATCTTCATGCCGGACAACGTGGGCAGGAACACCGACAGGGCACCGATGGTCAGCAGCCCGATCACCACCACCACAACAAATGCGGCGCGCCATCCCAGAGTGCTGCCGAGCCAGGTGGCGGCAGGGACGCCGATCACGTTGGCGACGCTGAGGCCCAGCATCACCTGCCCCACCGCCTTGGCCCGTGCATCCGGGCCGGCGAGGTGTGCGGCGACCAGAGCCGCGACCCCGAAGTAGGCGCCGTGGGGAAGGCCTGCGACAAAGCGGGCCACCATGAGCATGCCGTAACTCTGGGCGAGCACTGTGGCGGCGTTGCCGATGGTGAAGGCGACCATCAAGGCGATCAAGAGTGTGCGCCGGGACATCCGGGCGGTCAGCGCAGCGATCAGCGGTGCACCCACCACGACACCGAGAGCGTAGGCGGAGATGACGTGTCCGGCTGTGGGTTCGGTGGTCCCGAGGGAGTCCGCGATCGACGGGAGCAGTCCCATCGCCACGAACTCGGTGGTGCCGATCCCGAAGGCGCCGAGGGCAAGAGCCAGGACTGCGTTGCGACGGCTCCCCCGCCATTTCCGCCATCCCTGTGGGTTCGCGGTGGGAACCGGGGTACTGACGGCAGACATGGTTCATCCTCTCGAGGGGTGCTTGGGGTGAGGCGGCGACGCTGCCGGGCAACCAAGGTTTCAACTGCGTGGCCACCGCGATGATTCCCTGCGGTGAGGTGAACTCGCCCACAGCCGGGCGATGGAGGTCAGCCCTTGCTGAGCGCGGCCTCGACGCCCCTCCACGACGTTGTCACTCCCGCCGAATCACCTCGGGCACGCGGGCAAAAAGTGCTGTTACGCAAGGTCAGAATCAGTCTGCGCAGGATGCTTTTTTGGCTGGGTGACGCGTGTTATATCCTTATCGCCAGGTCATGAGTATCAGCGACAAGCCCCGGCTCGCTGATCGGCAACCCTCCAACCGCGGTGGGGTGCTCCGGGTGATGACCAGGCCAGCGGTTTTTCGCCGCGGCAAGCGCGGGTCCGAAGGTCGGACCCAACAGTTGGATGCACCACCGACCATGAAGGAAGAAGTTCGCCATGTCTGACACTGACGTCAATCCCGCCGACAACTGGAGCTTCGAGACCAAGCAGGTCCATGTTGGTCAGAGCCCCGATTCGCAGACCTCGGCCCGGGCATTGCCGATCTACCAAACCACCTCGTACACCTTCCGTGACACCGAGCACGCAGCGAACCTCTTCGGACTCGTCGAACCCGGCAACATCTACACGCGCATCATGAACCCGACGCAGGATGCCGTCGAGCAGCGCATCGCGGCACTCGAGGGTGGCGTCGCCGCTCTCCTGGTCGCGTCCGGTCAGGCCGCCGAGACCTACGCCATCCTCAACATCGTCGAAAACGGCGGGCACGTCGTGTCGAGCCCGCGGCTCTACGGCGGTACCTACAATCTCTTCCACTACACACTGCCCAAGCTGGGCATCGAGGTGGGCTTCGTCGAGGATCCCGAGGATCTCGACAGCTGGCGCGCGGCGATCAAGCCGAACACCCGCGCGTTCTTCGGTGAGACCATCTCCAACCCCAACAACGAGATCCTTGATCTACCGGGGATCAGCTCGGTCGCGCACGAGGCGGGCCTGCCCCTCATCGTCGACAACACCGTCGCGACCCCGTACCTGATCAATCCCCTCGCCCACGGCGCCGACATCGTCGTCCACTCGGCAACCAAGTACCTCGGCGGCCACGGCACAGCGATCGGCGGCGTGATCGTCGACGGCGGTACCTTCGACTGGCGTGGACAGCGCGACGGCAAAGACCTGTTCCCGGGCTTCACCACACCGGACCCCAGCTACCACGGTGCCGTGTTCGCAGACCTCGGTGCACCGGCCTACGCGCTCAAGGCCCGGGTCCAGTGGCTGCGCGACACCGGCGCCGCGATCTCGCCGTTCAACGCCTTCCTCATCGCGCAAGGCCTGGAGACGTTGAGCCTGCGGATCGAGCGGCACGTGTCCAACGCCCAGGCCGTCGCCAAGTATCTCTCCGAGCACGCCCAGGTCGAGTCGGTCGCGTACGCCGGCCTCGAATCGTCGCGTTGGTACAAGCGCGGTCAGGAACTCGCCCCGCGCGGCCAGGGCGCCATCATCGGCTTCGAGATCGCCGGTGGCGTCGATGCCGGTAAGCGGTTCGTCGAGGGACTCACCCTGCACAGCCATGTCGCCAACATCGGCGACGTGCGCTCGCTGGTGATCCACCCGGCCTCCACCACCCATTCGCAGCTGCTGCCGGAAGAGCAGCTCGCCGCGGGTGTCGCCCCAGGGCTGGTCCGGTTGGCCGTCGGCATCGAGAACATCGCCGACATCATTGCCGACCTCGACGCAGGCTTCGCCGCAGCCAAGTGACGACGAGCCCCAAGCCGACATTGAGCACCGACCCGCACACGCCCCCGCGAATCCACCCGGATTGGGAGTCGCTGCCTGACGGGAAGCTGACCAGTGTGTCGGTGGGGCCCATCGAGCTCGACAACGGCGAGCGCATCGAGAACGTCACCCTCGCGTTCCAGCGGTGGGGCACACTCTCGAAAGCGCGCGACAACGTGGTGCTGGCGCTACACGCGCTCACCGGTGACTCCCATGTCACCGGCCCGGCCGGACCCGGTCAGCCCTCCCCCGGTTGGTGGGATGGGCTGATCGGTCCGGGCGCCGCCGTCGACACGAACGAATGGTGCGTGGTCTCGGCCAACGTTCTCGGCGGTTGTCGTGGGTCCACCGGCCCGGCGTCGCTCGATTCCGAAGGGCGCGTGTGGGGTTCACGCTTCCCACAGATCACCGTCCTCGACCAGGTTCGGGCCGAGGTCGCATTGATGGACGCCCTCGAGATCAACACCGTCGCTGCGGTCCTCGGTGGATCCATGGGCGGCGCGCGGTCGCTCGAGTGGGTGATCGGCTACCCCGAACGAGTGCGCAGTGCACTCATCTTGGCTGTGGGAGCCCGGGCGTCCGCGGACCAGATCGGCACCCAGACCACCCAGATCGCCGCCATCCAAGCCGATCCCGACTGGCAGGGCGGCGACTATCACGGCACGGGCCGCAGGCCGACCGCGGGATTGGGAGTCGCGCGGCGTATTGCGCACATGTACTACCGCCACGAACTCGAGCTGGACGAGCGCTTCGCTAATTCGCCCCAAGGACAAGAGAATCCACTCGAAGGTGGCCGTTACGCCGTCCAGAGCTACCTCGAACACCAGGCCGACAAGCTGGTTCAACGCTTTGATCCGGGCAGCTACGTGGTGCTCTCGCAGGTGCTCAACCACCACGACGTCGGACGCGGTCGTGGTGGAGTCGAGGCAGCGCTGCGAAGCTGTGAGGTGCCGGTGATCATCGGTGGTATCGACTCCGACCGCCTGTATCCGATCCGTCAGCAGGTCGAGTTGGCCGAGCTGATGCCGGGGTGCGTCGACGGATTGCATGTTGTGCACTCGGCCAACGGCCACGACGGCTTCTTGACCGAATTCGACGCCGTGTCAGCGCTTTTGAAGAAGACGGTCGACCTGGCGCGTCGCTGACCCGCGACGATCGGTCCTGCTGGCTCGACGCTCAGGGCGCTTGCGGCGTGGTCGCGATGGCGTCCGGGATCGTCGTCGGGCTGCTCGGCGTGATGGTGGGTGGCGGCTCGATGGCAGTGTTGTCCGGGGGCGGCGTCGTCGGATTGCGTGTCGGCGGAACCAGTGTCGGGGTCCACGGGAGCGACGGCAACGGGAACGGCCACAGCGAGGGGCTCAAAGTGGAGGTCGACGGCCGGGACGGTCCGGTACCCGCCGGCAATTCAGTTGTGGCCCAACCCGGGTCCGAGTTTCCAGCGCCACCGCCGCCACCTCCACCGGTGGCCGGTGGTGCCGGATCGACAGTGGTGGTGATCGTCACCGGCTGAGGTTGCACGGGTGGACGGTCCGGTGTGCTCACGCGGGGACTGGAGATCTCGACGGTGGTCGTGGGTGGCACCGTGGTGGTCGTGGTGGACGACGTGGGTGGCTGCGACGCCGGAGTGCTCGGATTGCCCGCCAACGATGAACCCACCGCGTACACGGTCATCAATGCGCCGGCAAGCAACGCTCCGAAGACGGCAAGCGGCGCGGCCGAGAGCCAGTCGCGACTGCGCCGACCACCGATGAAGGCGAGGTCGGCACCGCCACGTCCCCGCGCCGCGATCTTCGCCGCGCCGGTGGCCGCCACCGACTCCGGCCCCTTGGGCAGAACTGCCTCGAGGCCGGCGGCGTCGACGATCAGGTCACGGAAGATCGGGATGTTCGCGATACCGCCGACGAGCACCACTGCTTCTGCCCCCGCGGCATGCGGCCCGTTCACGTAATCGCCGACCACGCGCGCGGCGTGTTCGGCCATCGGAGTGGTCAGCCGCTCGAGCGAGGTGCGGGTGACGGTCACCGGTTCGGCGCGGTTACCGGCCATCAGTGCCGTCGAATCCTTGATGGACAGTTCTTCTTTGGCGGTACGGCAGGCGCTCAGGACCGTGGACTTGCGCCGCCCGCGTAACCGGCCAGAACCCACCACGTCATCGGCGAGGAGCGAATCCAACGCGATACCGGCAACCGATTCGGTACGTCGATAGTCGGTGATGCGACGACTCGACGGGTCGAGGCAGTACATGCCCATCCCGGTGTCGCCGAGGTCGACGACGACCACCTGTGCGAAGCGACTGATCTCGCCCGTACTGATCAGCTGGTGCGCCACGGCCTCGGTCTCCGCGACCAACTGGATCTGACGTTTGGCGCCGGTCCCCTTGGACGCGATTTCCCGGGCGTGCTCATCGGTTCGGTAGGCAACGCCGATGGTGCCGACGCTGTCGCCGCGCTCTCGCGCCTGGGAGAGCATCAGATCGATGCCGGAGTTGATCCGTCCGGCCCGGGTCAGTCCATCGGTGGGGTCGACGTCGATCACCCGGCCCAGAGCATCGACACGACCACTCTCGTCGGTCGTCAGCAGAACGCAGTGGACCATTCCACTGCCTGCGGACAGGCCCAGCGAGGTATTCATTGCTCTCTTCCGAACTGTTGATGTGTCGCCTGCCTGCGCGGATGCGGTTCTTCCACATCGTGCGACAAGCTCTCCTGGCGTGCCCCCCAGCACTTTCGTTGCCGGCTCCCGGCCGACGATCGACAACGATCGTCGCGGCTCAGGTCAACCGACTTGTGCAGTAACAGACACGATTGTAATCAATCTGTGCCCAAAGGGTCGATCGAGGTAGCCAACCACAGTATTGCGACGCCGGCCAAAGACATCGCCACGACGTCGGCGAATCGTCCACGCACCTCGAGGAGACCCACCCTTGAACTGGGCAGAATCGCACGTAAGAGCGCTGCGAAGAGGGCAGCAGACCCGAAGACAAAGGCTCCACGACGCCAGCGGTCGAACACCAGGAACACCGCTGCGATCACGACCAGGGCGACGACGGCCATGAATGGGATCTGCACGAGAACCCACCGCAGCCTGCGCACCTGGTGCAGCCGCCGGGCACGGTTCCGTGCGGCACGATCGGCCCCACCTCGGATGTCGGACGATCTGGGCGTCATCTGCTGTCGACGATCAACGCTGTGCGAGCGCGGACTCTGCGCGTTCCACGACGTTGGCCATCAGGAACGCCCTGGTGAGTGGACCGACACCACCCGGATTGGGAGATACGTGGCCGGCCACGTCCCAGACATCGGCCGCGACATCTCCGACCAGACCGGCATCGGTGCGGCTCACGCCCACGTCGATCACGGCAGCGCCAGGCTTCACCATGTCGGCGGTGATCAGTCCGGCCACACCTGCGGCAGCTATCACGATGTCGCCGCGGCTGACCTCGGCGGCCAGATCCCGGGTACCGGTGTGACAGAGGGTCACCGTGGCGTTGTCGCTGCGCCGTGTCAGCAACAGACCGATGGGGCGGCCGACGGTGACTCCGCGGCCGACGACCACAACGTGGGCACCGGCGATCTGGATGTCGTAGCGCCGCAACAGATGCAGGATGCCCCGGGGGGTACACGGCAGTGGCGCGTCGGACGAGGTTCCGGAACCGTCGAGGACCAGCCGGCCGAGGTTGATCGGGTGCAGACCGTCCGCGTCCTTGTCCGGGTCGATCCGCTCGAGGGCCGCGTTCTCATCGAGGTGCTTCGGCAGCGGCAGCTGCACGATGTATCCGGTGCATGCCGGGTCCGCATTCAGGTCGTCGATGGCCTCGTTGAGCTGTTCGGTGGTGATGTCGGCCGGCAGGTCCTTGCGGATTGAGGCGATCCCGAGTTTGGCGCAGTCGTTGTGTTTGCCGCGGACGTAGGCCTGCGAGCCCGGGTCGTCGCCGACGAGGACCGTGCCGAGTCCGGGTGTGACCCCCGCGGCCCGAAGTTTGTCCACGCGGGCCTTGAGGTCGGTGAAGACCTCGTCGCGGGTGGCTTTTCCATCCAGTACGGCTGCGTTCACGCTGCCATTGTTCCAGGCGTCGGTGACACCTGGTGCCAGGGGCACGCGCGGGGTCGATGAGCGGTCATTCGAGATCGAACCACGCCACCGCGGGCGCCTCGATCCCGCCGACCCAGACGCGCCCGTTGTGTTCGACCACACCCGTGCTCTGACCGAAACCGGCGACGGGGACCCGGTACTCCGCGACGACCCGGACGGTGGCCAGATGGATCTTGAGCAGACGCATCGGTGCCACCGCCTTCGGCAACAGACGATCCGGCAGCCGCCAGAGCAGTTTGCGCAGACCGGGTCTGCCGGCCAGGGCGTCGAGTGTGCCGTTGCGGTTGGCCACGAGGGCGAGCCACATGTGCTCACCATCCGGTGCCAGCGAACTGTTGTCGGGAAAGGCGGGCAGACCGTCGAGAAGCACCGAATCGGTTCCCGTCGCCAGATCGAAGGACCGTAACCGATAGGCGCCGGTCTCGGCGATCAGCAGCCGACCCTGGTGCACGACCAGCCCGTTGGCGAACTGCAAACCGGTCAGGACCACGTCGGCAGTACCCGACCAGGGTGAGGTCGATGAATCGTGAGAGCCCGGATCACCGGGATCGTCCAGCACCACGCGCAGCAGTCTGCCCGCGCCCGAGTGCTCGAAGATGTCGGCCATGTACATCTCATACGGATGGCGGGTGGTCGACTGGGTCACGTAGAGCTCGAGTGGCCGAGGATCGGGGCCGTCGGTGGCGGCGGTGACCACCACGTTGGAACAGAAGGTCAGCCGTTCGCCATCCACCTGGTCGACGACGGTGTCGATGCGTCCGGACCGGACGTCCATGTGCAACAGGCCGCGCTCGCTGTCGCAGATGAACAGGTGGTCGCCGAGCAGCTCCATACCCAGGGGGCGCCCACCGGTGTTCGCCACCACCTGCCGCGAGTGGTCGACCGGGTCGATGCGGATGATGTTGCCGCCGATGGCACCGGTGTAGACCCGTCCGTCGCGGTCCACGACGACGTCCTCGGGTGAATCGTCGTCCAGGGTGATCACCGTGACTTCAGGGGTGAGCGGCGCCGGCCAGCCCGCGGTGTTCGCAGGAGGCGGCGTCCAGGCCACCGGGTGGATGACCGGCTTCTTCGATGCAATGTTGTGCTCGTTGCCAGGCCTCCGGGCCTCACCAGGTGTGTGGGTCACAACTCTCCTCCCCCGATCCGCAGACCGTGTGCCACCGCGAACTCCATGGCCTGGTCGGGATCAACCGAGGCGTCGGTCACCGACGCCTGCAGCCAGAGCAGCGGATCGCACCGCGCACCACGCAGGTTCGCTTGTCCGAGTTTGACACCCACAGCCCGGATCCCGGTGAGATCTGAGCCGGAGAGATCCGCGCCGATCAAGATGGACTCGGTCAGATTCGCCTCCCGGAGGCGGCATCCCCGGAGCACCACACCCGACATGTCCAGACCGCCGATCGACATCAGCGACATGTCGCAGTCGATCATCGTCAGGGGCCGAACCCGCGAGTGGGTGATGACCGAGCCGACCAGACTGCAGTCGGCCATCTCGACCTTGTTGAGATGGGTGCGCTCGAAGTGACAATTCCGGAAGGCACTCGACCGATGCCGGGAGCGGGCGAGACTCGCGCCGGTGAAGTCGCAATCGGTGAATGTTGTGCCCTCCGTGGACAGCTCGCTGAGGTCACATTCGCTAAAACTGCATCCGACGAACTGCCGGCCCATCCATTCCTCGCCGGAATGGTCGGCAAAATCGAACCGTTCGTCCACGGCGGCCTCATCGCTCATGAATGCATGTCTACACCGCCACGGCGACACCGCCGAAGAGTCCTCCATGGCGGTGAGTCAAGCTTGACGAGTGTTCCGACTGCTGTTCCACGAGCCCTGCATACCCCCCAACACCGGTAACGCGATCCGGTTGGCGGCCAACACCGGGTGTCAGTTACACCTGGTGGAACCGCTGGGATTCGACCTGTCCGAACCCAAGGTGAAGCGTGCCGGGCTCGACTATCACGACATGGCGTCGGTGACCGTGCACGAGGATCTGTTCGCTGCCTGGGGTGCGCTTGCCCCACAACGGGTTTTCGCCTTCACCGCCCATGCCGACACGTTCTACACCGACATCCACTATCAACCCGGCGACGTTCTGCTGTTCGGTCCCGAGCCCACCGGGCTGTCGGAAGAGGTGATGTCCGACCCGCACGTGACCGAACGTGTCCGCATCCCCATGCTGGCCGGCCGACGTTCCCTCAACCTCGCGAACGCAGCGAGCATCGTTGTGTACGAGGCATGGCGACAGCACGGTTTCGCCGGGGCGGTCTAGCGGTCCGGGCGATCGAGTGGTCTGACGTCAGTCGATCGGCAGGCCACGCATCACGAAACGGCGGAGCATTCCTGCTGTCGGTTGATCCAGACGGAGTTCGGCGTTGTCCGACTCATGAGGTGCGGTCACCCGTAGGACCAGTTCGCCGCCGGACAGGATATCGGCGGAATAGATGTGGTCGCTGCGTTCCCATCCGAGGTGCAAACCACCGTCGACGGTGGCGCTCGGTGCCGACTCGTTCCAGTAAGAACTGGGCAGGCCATCGCGGTAGATCTCGTAGAACTCCTTGGCTTGCGGGCTCGGGGCCAGTGAGTCAGCACCCTGCCAGCCGTCTTCGAGCGCCCACACTATTGCGATCTGAGTGTCCAGCGAGTTCTCGCTGTCGGTGTTCTCGACAGCGCCGGGTGTCTGGCGGTTGAGATTGTTCGAATAGTTGCTGCGCGTCATCTACCGAGGCTAGTCGCTGCGGGCCGGTAAATACAGGCCGCCGAACGTGCCCACCCCTGCCGGCGATGGGCTAGCGATTCCAGTCAACCCGTTCGGCCATGGCCAGCAACGTGTTTCGACGGGCTGGGCTGGTGGCGGCGATCCAGGCGATCTTGCCGTACACGTGCTCGCGGAACCGCGGATGGTCGTCGCGGTTCTGGGCATGGGCGCCCGTGCGAATGGCGTTGTGCAGCAGAGCCCTGAGGTTGTCGTAGTCGACCCGGCCGACCCTGGGCATGTCGTTGACCACCAGCCCCGCGAGTTGCTGCCGCTGGTGTGAGTACATGATCTTCGTCTTGTCGGGGTGAACGGTGAAACCTTCGTCGGCGATGATACGCAGCACTGTCCAGAGCACCTTCCCTGCGTCCATGACGTCGCCCGAGATGGCCAGATCATCGCCGTAACGGCTGTAGTGAAGGTTGTGGTGCCGGGCATAACCCCAGATCCGGCGGTCCATGGTGCGCATGGCCAGGTTGGCCAGAGCCGGCGAGGTCGGGGCACCCTGCGGTAGATGCCGCGCCCGCAGCAGCGACGCGTGGGCGAAGTCGAGACCTCGAAGGACATCGGGAGGTGTTGCGGTGGTGCATATCTCGGACAAGAGCCGGGACGTCCTCCGATATCCGACAGCTGCGAAAACCGCGCGCACCCGCGCCGAGGTGATGGTCGGAAAGCAGTTCCGCAGATCGACCCGCAACACCACGTTGCGTTCGGAGTGTGGCCAGGCGAAACTCGCCGTGGACCGGCCCGCGACAAATCCCTGCGCCGCGCGATGCGGTGGGATGCGATCGAGTATCTCTCGGAGTATCCGGCGCTGGATCTCGCGGAGATGGGGTTTTGGTGCCTCGATCACCCTGACGCCGTTCCGTTTGGGGATCGTGACATACCGATAATGGACGAGGGCCGCCTTTTTCGAGCGTAGCCAGTGACCTCGATCGGCAAACCACTCCAGTTCGCCCACCGTGAGGCCGAGCCAGCGCGCCACATCGGTGGCGCCGGCCAGCGGAGGAAGGCCGAACGTCATCTCGGGCGTCGGCAGTTCACCGAACACCTGGCTGCGGTTCTCGATGACCATCGACCAGAGCGCCCTGCGGACGGCCTCCGGCTCGGGCCTCTCGGGGAACTCCTCGAGCAGCAGGCCGAGCAGGGCCGTGGCTGTGGCAGGCGCCGTCGTGGCCGCCAGCATCTCGCCCAGCGCATGGACCGACCACCGCGGATCCACCTCGAGCCGGTTGATGAGCAGGTCGAGCGACCGTGCCGGGATTCGGATCCCGGGGCCGAGGCCACCCAGATCGTCAGGATGTGCGGAGTCGGTGGAGTCTCCCGGATCGGTCGAGTCGGTGGTCATGAGGCAGATGCGCGGCGGCGAGGCGACCAGAACTCTCGTCTGCGGCGCCGCGTAGCACGCGGAGCGTGCCTGCCGGCGTCGGACGCTGATACCAACTGTGAGATGCACCCAGGGGTTGCCCCTGAGACGGGTTCGGAGAACCCACTCTCGCCCCGCCCACCGCGCATCCCGTCATGCTAGTGCCGGCCGGTACTGGCAGCGATCCATCAAACAGCCCACCAGCCCGCTGACCGTGCCGAAACTCGCGTCGGGTGGGCCGATACGCTCCGCGTCGGCACGGTCAATCCTTGTTTCGGCACGGTCGACGGGTGTTTCGGCACGGTCGACGGGTGTTTCGGCACGGTCGACGGGTGTTTCGGCACGGTCAACGGGTGTTTCGGCACGGTCGACGGGTCAGGCCCAGTCACGAGATCGGGATCCGACACGGAGGTCCATGCGCTGCAGGCGGTCGGCCACCACCGTCACCGCCCCCTCGGCATTCTGTACCCGCCCCCGGATCAGCAGGGCGGGCGCCGTCTGAGCCAGTTTGCGGTATTTCGCCCAAAGCCCCACCGAGCACACCACATTGACCATCCCGGTCTCGTCTTCCAGGTTCACGAACGTCACCCCCGCCGCCGTGGCGGGTCGTTGCCGGTGGGTCACCGCACCGCCGACCAACACACGGGAACCGTCGGGCACCGACAACAGGTCCGCCGCCGCGACCACTCCCAGCGCGTCGAGCTGAGGGCGGATGAACTCGGTGGGATAGCTGCCCGGGCTGACCCCCGTCGCCCATACGTCCGACGCCGCCATTTCCACCTCACTCATCCCCGGAAGTGCCGGCGCAGCACTGTTCTCATGCAGCGGCAGCCGGTCGGACTTCTCCTGAGCTGCCGAACCGGCATCCCACAACGCCTGCCGTCGGCTGATGCCGAAACAGTCGAATGCCCCGGCCGTGGCCAAGGCCTCGAGCTGGTTGGTGCTCACATCCGTGCGCCGGGACAGGTCCGCTGCGCCCGTGAACGGGCCACCGGTCAAGCGCTGCTCGACGATCTGCTCGGCCAACTCGGTACCGATCGACCGCACCGACGCCAGCCCGAGGCGCACGTCGAGTCCGTCGTTCTCCAGATCGGCGTCCGCCTGCGAGAGGTTGATGTCAGGACCATGTACGGCGACGCCGTGGCGCCGGGCATCGGCAACCAGCGTCTGTGGTGAATAGAAGCCCATGGGCTGCGCTTTGATCAACGCCGCGCAGAAGGCCGCCGGATGGTGCAGCTTGAGCCAGGACGAGTAGAACACCAGGGACGCAAAACTCTGCGAATGACTCTCCGGGAAACCGAAATTGGCGAACGCTGCCATCTTCTCGAAGATGCGGTCGGCCATCTCCCCGGTGATGCCGTGCAGATCCTCCATCCCCTGGTAGAAGCGGCCGCGTAGCCGGTTCATCTTCTCCGGCGATCGCTTCGACCCCATCGCGCGGCGCAACTGGTCGGCCTCCGCTGCACTGAACCCGGCCACATCCACCGCAACCTGCATCAACTGTTCCTGGAACAATGGCACTCCCAGTGTTCGCGCGAGTGCCGCCTCCATCGAAGGGTGTTCACAGGTCGGCTCTTCCAACCCGTTGCGACGCCGGATATACGGGTGCACCGACCCACCTTGAATGGGCCCGGGGCGGATGAGCGCCACCTCCACCACCAGGTCATAGAACTTGCGTGGCTTGAGCCGTGGCAGCGTTGCCATCTGCGCCCGCGATTCCACTTGGAACACGCCGACGGTGTCTGCTTTGCACAACATGTCGTACACGGCTTTTTCGGTCAGATCGATCTTCGCCAGGTCCACATGGATGCCGCGGTGCTGCTCGAGGAAGTCGATGGCGTAGTGGATGGCTGAGAGCATTCCCAGACCCAGCATGTCGAACTTCACCAGACCGATGGCAGCGCAGTCGTCTTTGTCCCATTGCAGCACACTGCGATTGGGCATCCGGGCCCATTCGGTGGGACAGACGTCGGCGATCGGCCGGTCGCAGATCACCATGCCGCCGGAATGGATTCCCAGATGCCGCGGCATGCCGTTGATCTGATTGGCGAGGTCGACCACATCGTCGGGGATGTCGTGTTCGTTGGCCTTCGCCGCATCGTATCGATGCACCTGTTTGCTCCAGGCATCCTGCTGCCCCACCGAATACCCCAGTGCGCGAGCCATATCCCGCACCGACGACTTGCCCCGATAGGTGATCACATTGGCAACCTGAGCGGCGTTCTGCCGCCCGTACCGTCGGTACACGTACTGGATGGCCTCTTCTCGCAAATCCGACTCGATGTCGATGTCGATGTCGGGTGGGCCATCGCGGGCGGGTGACAGGAATCGTTCGAACAGCAGATCGTTGCCGACCGGGTCGATCGCGGTGATCCCCAGTGCGTAACACACCGCCGAGTTGGCCGCACTGCCGCGGCCCTGGCAGAGGATGTTGTTGTTGCGGCAATACCTGACGATGTCCTCGACCACCAGGAAGTAGCCCGGGAACCCGAGGGTGTCGATCACATCGAGTTCATGCTCGATCTGCTCATACGCCTTGGGATGGCTCTGCGGCGTGCCGTACCGCTCGGTGGCCCCGCGTGCGGTCAGTTCTCGCAGCCACGAACTCTCCGTGTGCCCTTCGGGTACGTCGAACGGCGGCAACTGCGGTGCGATCAGGTGCAATCCGAAGGCGAGCTCGCCGGCCAGCATCGCGGCGTTGTCGATGGCATCGGGGTGGGCACTGAGAAGCCGCGCCATCTCGTCTCCGCTGCGCAGGTGGGCGCCCCCGAGTGGCGCGAGCCAGCCATCCATCTCATCCAGGCTGCGGCGAGCACGCACCGCGGCCATCGCCATCGCCAACCGCCTGCGATGTGGCGCCGAGAAGTGGGCACCCGTGGTCGCCACCGTCATCACCCGATTGCGCCGGGCCAGCCCGGCGAGCACCGCGTTGCGTTCGTCGTCATCGGCCATCCCCTGCGCGGTCAGTTCCACGGCCACGTTGTCGCGGCCGAACAGGTCGATCAACTCACCGAGCGCAGCATCGGCGGCATCCGGCCCGCTCGACGACAATGCCTGGCGCACAGTGCCTTTTCGGCATCCGGTGAGTATCAGCCAGTGCCCGTCCGCGGCCCCTGCCAACGTCTCGACGTCAAAACGCAGCAGTCCCTTCTCGCCTGCTGCCATGTGTCCGGCGGCGATCTGCCGGGACAGCCTGCGGTAGCCCTCCTGGCCGCGGGCCAGGACCAGCAGATGCGAACCGTCCGGATCGGCCACACCGGTGCGAGGGGCATCACGCAGCAGCGAGAGTTCGGAGCCGAAGACGGTGGGCAGCTTCCATTCCAGGGCTGCCTCGGCGAAACGCACCACACCGTAGAACCCGTTGTGGTCGGTGATCGCCAAGGCTTCGAGGCCCAGCCGATGCGCTTCCTCTGCCATCTCCTCGGGACTGCTGGCTCCGTCGAGAAAACTGTAGGAGCTGTGGGCGTGCAGTTCGGCGTACCGGACCTGCGACTTGCCTCGGCGTAACTCGCCGGCCTCGTAGGGCGTGCGTTTACGCGACCACGCCGGACTGTCGCCACCGTCGCCGGCAAAGGTCTCGCCGGATCGGCCGCCGACATGCGGCCGCCCGGAAAGAACGCGTTCCAGCTCCGACCAGGTCGGAGGGCCGTTGTGCCAACCCACACCTCACCGTATCGAACATGTTTTCGATGAACAAGCCCGGCGATTGCCGGGCTCTCAGCGCTCACCACGGACCGGCCCGGACGGCCGAATATGTCGGCACGGGTCACCCGACTCTGGCATTGTTGACCCACATGATGCACCGCGATGTCGGTGGCCCGAGCGGCCGGAGACAACACCCCTCGCCACACTCGACAGCAGCCGGCCGCACCCTCACACACCTCAACGGCACGGCGCGGTGACCCACACCGACAGTGTCGACTCAGGCCCCGACAACAGGGTGCTCACTGCCACCGCAGCCCTGGACACCCCGTTTCTCGCCGTCGACGACGCCGTTCTCGACGCCAACCTCGCACGAATGTCCGAGTTCGCCGCCGCATCGGGTCTTGCGTTGCGTCCGCACGCCAAGACCCACAAGAGCACCGAACTCGCCCACCGTCAGATCGCGCATGGAGCGGTCGGGCTGACCGTCGCCACCATCGGCGAAGCCGAGGTGTTCGCGGCGGCGGGCATCACCGACCTGTTCATCGCCTATCCGCTCTGGGTCACCGAGAGCAAGGCGCAACGACTTCGCAGGGTCATGGATCAGGCCGAGGTGCTCCTGACCGTGGATTCGGCGGCAGGCGCCGGGCAGTTGGCACAGCACTTGCCCGGCGCGCGTGTGCTCGTCGAGATCGACAGCGGTCATCACCGGACCGGGGTGCATCCTCAGCGCGCCGGCGATGTCGGACACCGTGCGGTGGCGGCAGGACTGAAAGTGCTCGGCGCGTTCACCTTTCCCGGACACAGCTACCAACCCGGCCGTCCCGCCGGGGTGGCGAGACAAGAGTCCGGAGCCGTTGCCATGGCAGCCCAGTCGCTGCGCAACGGCGGTATCGATCCGGTCATCCGCAGTGGTGGTTCGACACCCTCGGCCAGCGAGGCGGATCCTTCGGTGCTCACCGAGATCCGGCCGGGGGTGTACGTGTTCGGTGATGCCCAGCAGGTGGAGTTGGGTATCTGCACGTTTGCACAAGTGGCGCTCACCGCGGTCACCACGGTCGTCCACCGCGAAGCAGGCAAAGTGGTACTCGATTGTGGCAGCAAGGTTCTGGGAGCAGACCAGCCCGCGTGGGCCAGCGGCGGTGGCCGTCTGCCGACCTATCCCGACGCACGTGTCATCGCACTGTCCGAACACCACGCCACCGTCGACTTCGCCAATTCGAAGTCGCGGCCGGAGGTGGGAGACCGGGTCCAGGTGGCGCCCAATCACGTCTGTGCCGCAGTCAATCTCGCGAACGAGCTGATGGTGGTCGACCTCGCCGGTGAGGTGACGCCGTGGCGGGTGAGCGCACGAGGAGCCAACTCGTGAGAGCCCTGTGTACGGTGATGCTGATCATCAGCCTGACCGTGGCCGGTTGTGCCCGGGAAACGGAGCAGGCGGTGACCGCACAACTGACCAAGGCCTCCGGGGTCCGCTTCGACCAGATCGGTGTCGACGAAGTGCGCGAAACGGCAGAGACCATGGTCGTCGACACCACCGGGTTCGGCGTCGACGTGCTGCGGGGCACCGACCTCTCGGACAATCAGGTGATCTCACCGTGGAGCGCGATGATCGCACTACAGATGCTGCGGGCGGGCGCGGGTGGCACCACCGCTGCCGAACTCGATGCGGTGATCGGTCAGCAGGACGACGATGCCAGTGCGGCGCTGATCGGACAGCTCGATCGATTCGACGGGGATCCCGGCGGCGTCGACGAGGACAAACCCCCCACCCCACCGGTGTTCCATCAGGCTGCCGGAATCTTCATCGACGATTCGGTGGAGGTCGGCGCCGAATACCTCGAAGTACTCGGCAGCCGTTTCGACAGCGGGGTGTATCCGGTGGACTTCACATCGCCTGACACCGAATCCGCCATCGACAAGTGGCTGGGGGTGAACACCGGGGGCAAGATCCTCCAGACCCCCACCGAATACAACCCGGACACGGTGATCAGCCTCCTCTCGACCGTCTACCTCGCAGCCGCGTGGCAGCAGCCGTTCTCACCGGATTCCACTGCGCCATCCGATTTCACCTCCGCAGACGGATCGGTCGACGAGGTCAACATGATGCGCAAGACTGTCTCGGCCGGCTGGGTCTCCGGCGCGGGGTGGACCGGTGTGCAACTGCCCTATTCCGACGGACTGGCCATGCAGGTGTTTCTGCCCGCGGGCCGCGACGTGAGGACGATACTCGACCAGCAGGTGCTGTCCGGGGCGAGCACACAGCTGCGTTCGGCGCCCACCACCTCGGTGTCGGTGAGTCTGCCGCGATGGGAGGTGGAGAGTTCGGTGGATCTCAAGACCGTGCTCGAAGGGCTCGGCGTCCGGGAACTGTTCACCGACGCTGCCGATCTGAACGGCATCAGTCCCCAGCTGCTCGTCACGGCCGCCGCCCAGGACAGCACCATCACGGTGGGCGAAAAAGGCACGGTGGCAGCGTCGGCGACCCAGATCGATGCCGGAGTGACCGCGCTGCCCCCTGAGCAGATGGAACTCTTCGTCGCCGACCGACCATTCGTGTACCAGATCATCGACACCTCAACGGGTTTGCCGCTGTTCCTCGGATCGATCAACAAGCCTGGGAGGGTCTGATGGCGCGGACGGCGCACCGATACGCGGCTCTGTTGCGCGGTGTCAACGTGGGTGGCATCCGAATCAAGATGGCCGATCTCAAGGCCTGCGTCGAAGCGCTCGGGCACACGAACGTCAAGACAGTGCTCGCCAGCGGCAATGTGCTGTTCGAGTCACCGAGTACCGACGTGGACGGACTCACCGCTGCACTCGAGAAGGCTTTGTCCGACCGATTCGGCTACGCGGCAAGGGTTCTTGTGGTGCCTGTCGACAGGCTCACTGCGATCATCGACGCCTACCCATTCCCCGAACGAGACGACTGGCACGCATATGTCGTCTTCTACTCCGACCCCGCTCAGGTCGACGTCGTCGCCGCCATCGCGGGCGAACTCGATCCGCAGCAGGAACAGATCGCAGCAGGCGAATCGGTGCTGTACTGGCAGGTACGAAAAGGCGACACCCTCGAGAGCGTGATCGGTAAACGCACCGGATCGAAGAAGAAGTCGGATTCCGGCTGGTTCCTCACCAACCGGAACCTCAACACCTTACGTAAGCTGCAGTGAATTGCCCTGCGCTGCAGGGTGTCAGCCTGCAGCGGGTACCAGCGACCGCTCGCGGATGTCTGCGGGCAGGTCTTCGTCCGGATGCCCGAGCCCCAGGTTTTCGCGCAACGTGCTGCCCTGGTACTCCGTGCGGAACAGACCGCGACGCTGGAGCTCGGGGACCACATAGTCGACGAAGTCGTTGAAGGTTCCCGGTGTCTGGGCCGTGGAGACGATGTAGCCATCGGCTTCTCCCCCGGTGAACCCGGCCTCGATCTGATCGGCCACATCGGAAGCGGTACCCACGAATTGCGGCAGCAGCACTCCCTGCGCGTAGAGCTTGCCGATGTCGCGGAGCGTCAGGCTGTCCCGTTCACTCAGCCGCCTCGCCACATCGAACAGTCCCTGCGTTCCGGAGACGGAGATGTCTTCCAATGGGGCGTCGAGGTCGTACTGCGAGAAGTCGTGGTCGGTGTGCACCGACAGTGTGATCAGGCCCGAGATCGGATCTGCGAGTTCGTTGTGGAACGCCTGCTTCTCCCGGGCGATCGATTCGGTCTCGCCGATGAACGGGATGAACGAGGGCAGGATCTTGACATGGTCGGGATTGCGGCCCACGTCGACCACACGCGACTTGACGTCGTCGTAGTAGGCCCGGCGCCCTTCCGGGGTCGGGTCGATCTCGAAGATGGCTTCGGCCCAGCGGGCCGCAAAATCCCTTCCGGTGGAGGATGATCCGGCCTGGATGAGTACCGGCCGATGCTGGGGTGATCTCGGCTGGTTCAGCGGGCCCCGGGTGCGGTAATACCGGCCGTCGTGGTCGACCGGACGAACCTTGTCCGCATCGGCCCACACCCCGCTCGCCTTGTCCGCGACAACGGCGTCCTCGTCCCACGCCGACCACAACTCCACTGCGGTCTGCACGAACTCCTCGGCTCGCAGATACCGCTCGTCGTGTGCCACGTGCTGGTCGAAACCGAAGTTGAGCGCTTCGGCCTGGGTCAGGGATGTGACGATGTTCCATGCCACCCGGCCGCGGGATATGTGGTCGAGGGATCCGAAGACCCGAGCGAGTTCGTACGGGTGGAAGTAGGTGGTGGACTTGGTGATCGCGATGCCCAGATTGCTGGTGACCGCGGCGATGCTGGCGGCGACAACGGACGGATCGAGTGTCGCGGCGGCCTGGGTGCCACGACGCAGTGGTTCGGACTGATCTGCACCGAAACGCAAGGGTGCGGCCAGCAGATCCGCGAAGAACGCGAAGTCGAACTTGCCGCGCTCGAGGATGCGACCGACACGGTGATAGTGCTCGGGCGAGAAGAATTCCGTCGTGGAGCCCGGGTGCCTCCATGCGGCATGGGAATGGGTGACGGGCGAGGCGATCAGGAATCCGCCCAGGTGCAGTTGACGACTCATCGGTATCAGGTCCTTCGGGTGTCGAGAGGGCGCCGGAAGGCGCTCGCTGCCATCGAAGTCGGGAACGCCGGACTGTCCAAGTGTTCTCGTCACCCTGGGTGAAACAAGGCCGCACATCCGCCGCGCGGCGTACCGTGCGTCATTCGTACACACCTTCGACGGTCCACTGCCCATCTTGATAGTGCAGCAATAGTGCTCGTGAATCCTCCAGCAGCACTTGCGCTCTGGCGTATGTCCCGACATGCACATCGACACCACCGCCACCATCACCCGGCCCTGCGGCCCACCACCGTTCGTCGGTGGCCCACGGCCCCGCCCACCAGCTCAACGACCAACTGCGCCGACCCCAGGTCAGACTGGCCGGATCGGCACTGAAACTGCCCCGGGCAGTGACCTGCACCGGGGAGTCCTCGGCGTCGAGAAGGGTCACCGGTGCCATCGGCAGCACCGAGGGCGACGGTCCCGGCAATTGCCCCGGCCAGGGGGCATCCGGGTCGGCCTGTGCCACCAATTCGTCCCCGAGGGGTACCAGGGTGATCTGCTGCCCGGGCCCACGGCCACCACTGCGTACCGGAACCTGCACGCGTTCGCCTCCCAGCAACCCCTGCACCCGCACCAGTGCCCGGCGCACCCGCTCGGCCACTTCTCCGTCTCCTCCGGCCAATCCCCCACCCGTGAGCCCGAGTTGCATCGCGCCCGAGCCGATCACCTCCACCGGATCGAGACGCAACATCACCACCGGCCCATCAGGGCGGTCGGCGGCGCTGCGGCCGGAAAGCCACCCCTCCAACTGCCAGCGGATCCGGTCAGCTGTCGCGTCGGGGGTCAGCGGCTGTGCACAGCGCCAGGTGCGGGAGTACTCACGACCGCTCTCGGTGGTGGCCTGAACGGTGAGCCGCGTGCAGGCCACCGACGCCGCGGCCAGCACATCGTGCAGCTGGGCGGACAGTCGCCTGCCGATGAAGGCGGCGGCATCGACGCGATCCACCGGTGGGTCGCAGCGATGTTCGACGACCAGGTCCGGTGGCGGCGCCTGCCCCGACGGCGGGCGTTGCGGCAATGCCCGAGCGGTGCGGTGCGCGAAGATCGCGTCCGCCCCGAAGCGGGTGGCGACATCGGTGGACGACAGTTCGGCAAAGGCGCCGATGGTTCGAAGCCCCATCCGCCACAGCAGATCGACCAGGGCAGATCGATCGTCGGCACACATGCTGGGCTCCACCGCCAATTGCGAGATACGCAGCGGCGCAAGGAACTCCGCACCCTCGCCCGGAGGTACCACCTTGCCGTGCCGAGCAGCGATGATCGCCGTGAAGAGTTCGTCGGCGATACCCACCTGGGATTCGATGCCACAGGCAGACACCACGTCGGTGAGTTTCTCGGCCGCCGCCTCTTCACCACCGAAATAGCGCGCAACCCCACGGGCGGGCAGCACCAGAAGTCCCGGCCGCAACACCTCGACCATCGGGATCAGTTCGGCGACGGCGGCGGCCACCGGCTCGAACAACCGGGCATCACGTCCCTCGTCCGCATCTGTCACGGTCAGCTGGGGGCACCGCGCCTGGGCATCGCGTTTGCGCATCTCCCGGCGCACCCCCACCGCACGTGCCGCGGCCGAACAGGCGATCACGCGGCCGGACCGCAGCACCGCAACCGGACGATCCGGCGACAGATCCATCTCTGCCGCCGCGGCGACGGCCGGCCAATCCGGGCACCAGACCCCGAACACCCGATCACTCATCTACAACGCCACCGGCAGCGAAGGAGCATCGTACGAATTGCTCTGGGAGCCGACCACATCGACGAGCTGCACCCGGTCGCCGCAATGCATCACGTCCAGCCGGGTATCGGCTCCGGCGAATCCGCGTCCGTGTGAACGGACCGCGAGTGAGACACCTCCGAGTCGGCCGTAACCACGCCGCACAGCGGAAGGCTGATGGGCGGTGGGCTGATGCCGGTACGCACAGACCCGCGACTGCAACTTCACATGTGCTCCCGACCACGTGCCGTCGGTGACCACCAGCACCGCGCCCTTGCTACGAGCGCGGGCCATCACCACCCGGCTGCGCGAGGGTGGCACCGAGATACCACCGAGGCCCACCACCACCAGGTCGAGTCCATCGAGCAGCACCGCGGCGATCTCCACCGGATCTGGCCCGGGGTCGGGTATCACCGCGATCCGGGACAGGTCGGCCCCCATCTCGACCGCCGCGAGCAGACACAGCTGCGGCTGGCCGATGACCGCCACATGACCGCCGTCGGCACTGACCTGTGCGATCAGCGACAACAACAGCGACCGTGCACCCTCCAGGGCCAACACCTGACCACGGATCAGTCCGGCACCGGGGAGCACTCGTTCCAGAGCCGGCGGGACAGCCAGCCTCTCGCGGTCGGTGTACTTCTCCTGCTCATTGACAACCGCCGATATCTGTCTTTGTGGCACAACGGATTCGGGCTTTGATCGAGTGGTGGCAGCAGCGAGGGTCTGCCGCAACATCGCCAGCTTCTGCGCCTTGTCCGGAGCTGTCTCCATGGTCTGCATCGCACCCCTGTCCATACTCCCCACCAAGGGGGAAGTGGCGCAGGGAAGTTGCAACCACCGGTCTGACTCGAACACATTTTCGATTCTTTTCAAATGTAGGTCAGCACTCCGACAAGCGTCAATACGCCTCGGCGCGTCGCCCGGGCGAGTCGTCCTCGCCCGGCACACCACCCACTCCAGTCTCAGGAGTCCACTAAGGTCAAACCAATGAGCGCCTCTTCCTACCGCGTTCCCGGCCCCGATTATCTGGTTGCCGGGCGGTACCGTCTGCGCTCGAAGATCGGTGGCGGTGGCATGGGCGCCGTCTGGCTGGCGCACGACACCCTCCTCGACCGGCAGGTCGCCATCAAGCAGGTGTTGTCGGTGGCCGGCATGACCGAGGACTCTGCGGCCGAGATGCGTCAGCGAGCCATGCGCGAGGGCCGGATCGCGGCCCGGCTGAGTCATCGCAACGCCATCGCAATGCACGATGTGGCCCTCGACGCCGGTGAACCCTGGCTGGTGATGGAGTATCTGCCCTCGCGCAGCATCGCCGAGATTCTCCACCAAACCGGCACCATGCCCGTCAAGCAGGTGGCCCAGATCGGTGCCCAGGTGGCCGACGCCATGGCCGAGGCCCACAACGCAGGCATCATGCACCGCGACATCAAGCCGGGCAACATCCTCATCGCAGAAGGACGCAACGCCGGGCTGGTGAAGCTGACCGACTTCGGGATCTCGCGGTCCAAGGACGATGTGCAGCTCACCCAGACCGGAGTGATCACCGGTACCCCGGCGTACTTCGCACCGGAGGTCGCCCGCGGCGAAGATCCGACGGAGGCCTCCGACGTCTACTCGCTCGGCTCCACCCTCTACACCTGCGTGGAAGGTCAGCCGCCGTTCGGGCTCGACGAGAACTCCCTGGTGCTGCTGCACAAGGTCGCCCGCGGCGAGATCATCCGGCCCCAGCGGGCCGGCGCCCTCGAGGGCGCTCTGCTCGCCATGCTCGAGCCGAGTCCGACCCGTCGGCCGACGATGGCCGGGATCCGCGATCGGCTTGCCCAGATCGCCGCGGGCGATGCCGGCAACACCGCACAGATCCTCACCAGTCCGCTGGATCGACGAATCGCGCCCCTCCCCCCGCGGCCACCCACCCGGCGCATCCCGACCACCACCCAGTCAGGCCTCCCGGCAGCTCCGGGACCGGCCACTGCCGGACGGGCCCACCCGACCTCGGGTGTCGGCGAGTCGTGGCAGGTCACCCAGCACTCACGGCCGGCGTTCTCCGGATTCGACCAACAACCCGAGAAGACTCCGCCCCGCCACGCCGCTCTCGCGGCCGCGGTGTTCCTGGCGTTCGTGGTGCTCGCCGCCATCGCGGTCACCCTCATCGCACTAATTCGCTAGACCCGCGTCGTCTCGAGCGCTACGCACCGGTTCGGATCAGTGCGCCGCGCACACGGCCGCGCGTCGGCACTAGCTGATGTGCCGGTTGGCGGCCCACCTGGTGAGTGCGTTGCGATTGGACTGCTGGGTCTTGCGAAGAACGTTGGACGCGTGGGTCTCCACCGTCTTGATGGAGATCACGAGGTCTTCGGCGATCTCCCGATACGTGAACCCCCGGGCCAGCAGCCGCAGGACCTCCATCTCGCGCGGTGTCAGCGAATCGAGTTCGGGATCCAGATGCGGTTCCGGCACGGGCGATTTCCCGGTGAACGAATCGAGCACGAATCCGGCCAGTCGCGGACTGAACACGGCGTCCCCGTCTGCGACCCGACGCACGGAGTCGGCCAATTCCGAGCCGCCGATCGTCTTGGTGACATAGCCGCGGGCACCCGCGCGAATGGTGGCGATGACGTCTTCGGCGGCGTCGGACACACTCAGCGCCAGGAAGACGGGTGACTTCTGCGGTGCGGCGTCGGCGACACCTCGCAGCACCGCGATCCCTCCACCGGCAGGCATGTGCACATCGAGCAACACCACGTCCGGTGACGACTGGAGGATGCCCGCGATCGCATCGGCGACCGCGCCTGCCTCCCCGACCACGGTCATGTCGGTCTCCGAGGCCAACTCCGCTCGTACGCCAGAGCGGAAGACACCGTGGTCGTCCACAAGAAACACCCGGTATGGCTCACTTCGGCCGGTCATCGCCCCAACTCTCTCAATTCACCGCACCCGATTCGGAACCGGCGTCCTCACCGAGGTCCGTGACCAACGGCGTCTCGCCGCCACGCGGCATCGACATCCGGACATCAACCCCTCGACCGGCGGCCGACTTGATCTCAACGCTACCGCCGTGCCGCTGCACCCGCGCCTTGATCGACCCCGACACCCCGCGGCGATCTTCTGGTACCTGGTCGGGGTCGAAGCCGACGCCACGGTCGCGAACGAACACTTCCACCTGGGAGTTATCCACCTCGGCGTACACATCAACCGAGCGTTCCCCGGAGTGTTTGGCGGCGTTGACAAGTGCCTCCCGCGTCGCCGCGATCAGCGCAGCCCATCGACGGTGATCGCCACTCCAGGAGGGATCATCGGCCGTGACGTCGCCGACGGTCACCACCTCGACTTCGACGCCGTAGTGGTCTTCGACCTCGGCGGCCACGGCCTTGAGTGCGGTGGTCAGCGAATCGCTTTGCTGCCCTTCACCTTCGAACAGGTAGCGGCGCAGCTCGCGTTCCTGGCTCCGCGCCAGGCGCTGCACCTCTTCGGCATGTCCCGACCGCTTCTGGATCAGCGCCAGGGTCTGCAGCACAGAATCGTGGAGGTGCGCGGCGATCTCTTCCCGTTCGGCATTGCGGATGCGTGCGGCGCGTTCGGCACCCAGCATCCGGGCCATCCGCAACCACAACGGGATCGTCAGCAGCAGCACACCCAGTACCGTCGCGGCGACAGCCAGCAACGTGGTGCTCAACCCGCCGATCCGGTTGTTCCCGGCGAGCACCACCACCACCAGTCCGATCACCACCAGCGTTGCGCCACCGGCGATCCGGGTCCAGGTGATCGCCCGGGCCGATGCGGATCTGGGCCTCCATGTGGAATCGAGTTCGCGCCAGACAAGTGATGCGCCGACCGCCACCACCACCAGCGGGATGAGGAACTGCGCGGGGGTGCCTGAGGCCACGAACCCCACCGACACCACTGCGACCACGCCGACGATCGCCAGGCCGATTCCCTGCCGCCGTTCGGAGGAGGTCGGCGGTTCGGTGTCGGTACCCGGCGGGCACATGAACCAGAGCAGACCGTAGGCGCACACGCCGGCCCCGGCCAGTGCGCTGAGCACGACGAACACCACACGCACCCGGAATGCGTCGACTCCGAGGTGGTCGGCCACGCCTCCGGCGACCCCGCCGATGACACGGCCACCATCGCGGCGGTGGACACGTTCGACTGTTGGCACCAGTCGATAGTGGCACGCGCCCGCGGTCGCACACATCAGGGACAATCCCCAGATGTGATTCCAGGGAGCAGATCAGGGTGAATCCCGATGGTGCGGTGCCCGACCCGTGATCAGTATTGAACGCATGAGCGGAGATGTCCCGAAGACGAAGCGAAGCGGAGCTCGACCAGAAGTCCCGAAGACGAAGCGAAGCGGAGCTCGACCATGAATGCCGACGAAGCGAAGCGGAGCTAGACCATGAATGCTGCATCCAGTCCCACCATCAATGCCGAAGTACTGCAGGACATGTGGCGAACGCGCCCGGCACGTGCGGCGTCGGGTTCGACGATCGGTGGCGTGTGCACCGGGATCGGTGTTCGGTACAAGGTCGACCCCACGCTCGTGAAGGTGGCGTTCATCGTCTCGGCACTGTTCGGTGGTGCAGGCATCCTGCTCTACATCGCTGCGTGGATCGTGCTGCCCGAGGGCGCTCCTGCACAGTCGTCACCGGAAACGACGATGCGTCCCAAACGCTTTCGGCATGGGATGCGTCATGCCTCATCTCATCCGCCGACCGTTGTCGCGGTGGCCGTCGTGGCCGTCGTGGCCCTGATCGCCGGGCCCCATCTCGCGTGGAGCAGTGGTGGTCTCTTCGGCCTGGCGCTGATGATGCTGGGCTGGTGGTTGCTCTACCAGCGCACACCGGTCCCCGAGCCCGGTACGAGCGCCGACACGTTGGGGCAACAGGCTGCCGGCGATCCGGTCACCGCAGGCGGTTCGTGGTGGCAGACCGCCACAGGTGTGCACACCCCTGCTGCGGGCGGGCACTTCCAGAGTTGGACCCCCCGCGCCTGGCTCAAGGAGGACCCTCCGGCGACGGCGGCCGACGCGACGCAGACAGCTGATGGTGAGGAGGCGGGTTCCGATGTCGAACCGCCTCTCCCGACCCCACCTTCGTGGGACCCACTGGGTGCAGCGCCTTTCGCCTGGGATCTGCCGGAACCGTCGTCGCCGGTGGAGCGCAAACCGTCGTCACGCTTCACCCCGGTGGTGCTCGGTATCGCGGTCATCGTCGCAGCGGTCGCGGCGGCGATCGGCACGGAGGTGGATTGGTTCGGCCCGGCACGGGTCGGGGCCATCGCGTTGGCCGTGGTTGCCGGCGGACTGGTCATCGGAGCATTCGTGCGCAAGGGCGGTGGCCTGATCCCGATCGCCATTCCCCTCGCCGGGTTCGTGGTGATCGCCACGGTGATCGGCAACGTGAACCTTCCCGAAGGCGGCATCGGCGACCGCGACTGGAAGCCGCTCTCGGTGGCCGATCTCCAGGACGAGTACTCCCTGACGATGGGTTCGGCACGACTCGACCTCACCGCGATCGAACTCGACGCCGACAAGAAGGTGACGATCGACATGGGTGTCGGCGACTTCAAGATCATCGCGCCCGAGAACATGAACCTGCGCGCCGATTGTGAAGTGGCCATCGGAGAGGTCAAATGCCCCGAAGGCCTCGAGGGCGGACCTGATGGATCACAAGGTCCGGTGCTGACCATCGACGCCCATTCGAACATCGGAAATGTGGAGGTCATCCGTGACTAAGTTCGCACCATTTCAAGCAGTGACCGGAATTGCCGGACTATTGGTGGCCGTGTGGGCCATCGCGGGCGGCCCCGAACTCAACGGGTCGGATTCGACGATGTGGATCGCGCTCGCCGTTGCTGTCGGGGTGGGACTCATCCTGATCTTCAGCGGAGGCAGAGACAAGAGAAAGCTGCCCGGGGTGTCCGAGCACGAAACGACCAGCTAGCAGTATTCGCATCGATCCGGCCGCGCAGCAGCGGTCGGATCGATGCGTCGTTCACCGTGACAGCGGCTTTGTCCACGTAATCGAATAGCGGTAGAGCAATTCCCGCCGAAAACGTGATCCGGGCAGGAGTTCAGACGCATGGGTGCGCATTTCCCGATACGAGACCGGTGGCGGCCACACAATGGGCGACGGCTGTTTCCACACGTTGCGCCGTGCCACCGCAGCGCCCGCGGCCACGATGGACACGTAATCCAACGCACGATCGCGTAGACCTTCACTGCCCGCACAGCCGACCACGACAAGCGTTCCGCCAGGGCGGATGAGTTCTCCCATGCGCCGCAGGCCATGGCGGGGATCCATGTGATGCAGTGTCGCAACCGAGACGACCGCATCGAACGACTCCGGTTCGAACGGATGACTGAGGACGTCACCACAGATGTAGTCGATGTCGTCCGACTTCGCCGCCGCCATGTCGACGCTCGCCTCATCGCAGTCGATCCCGACCACGTGCGGTATGGATCGATGTAAAAGTCGGGTCAGCATTCCCTCACCCGATCCGACGTCGAGCACCGACGCTGCTCGCCCTCGCAGCGACCGTTCGATGAGTGGGTAATAATGGGTGTTGAAATTCCAGTGTTCCGAATCCGATGCAATGTGGTCATGGTCTTCGATTCGAAGAAGAGACCAACGTTCTTTGACGGAATTGTTGCCGCTCATGATCGCCATCTGATGCCCCCAACCCTGTTCGTGGACACCCAACACAAACGTGTTGTGTCCCACATATGAACCGTGTACTTCACCTTGTTTCCCGAATGGTGAATTCACAAACGAGGCCGATACGACAATTCGGTGATACGACCCCGCTCGCACACACCATTACTTTTTCAAACGTAGCACGGAGACGATTCAGGGTTGGCCCGGCGATCACTCGGATTGATCCGTCAGCATGTTCACAATAGGCAGACACAAATCAAACATTGAAATGCGTGCTGGTGGCAGCCTAAATAAAAGGCCGCATCCGATTCAGAGCGAATGGATGGAAAAAGCCCATGCGGGAGTGAAACTATTCGTTCACGCCGACGAATGGAACTCCTCGCGCCCACAGGCACGACCGCGAACCTATTCCCATTCGATGGTGCCAGGAGGCTTGCTGGTGACGTCGAGTACCACCCGATTCACCTCAGGCACCTCGTTGGTGATCCGTGTCGAGATCTGTTCGAGCACCTCGTAAGGAATGCGCGTCCAGTCGGCCGTCATCGCATCTTCACTCGACACCGGACGCAACACGATCGGATGGCCGTACGTGCGGCCGTCGCCCTGCACACCCACGCTGCGCACGTCGGCGAGCAGAACCACCGGACACTGCCAGATCTGGTGATCCAAACCGGCGGAGGTCAGTTCCTCACGGGTGATCAGATCGGCCTTCCTGAGGAGTTCGAGACGGTCTGCGGTGACCTCGCCGACGATGCGGATCGCCAGGCCCGGACCCGGGAACGGCTGGCGTCCGACGATCTCCTCCGGCAGACCCAACTCACGCCCGACAGCCCGGACCTCGTCTTTGAACAGCAGGCGCAGCGGCTCCACCAGGCTGAACTCGAGATCCTCTGGCAGGCCCCCGACGTTGTGATGACTCTTGATGTTTGCCGTACCGGTTCCGCCGCCCGACTCCACAACGTCGGGGTACAAGGTGCCCTGCACGAGGAAGTCGACCTTTTCCCCTTCGGCTGCCCGGTCGCCGAGCACATCGCTCACCGCTCCTTCGAAGGCGCGGATGAATTCGCGGCCGATGATCTTGCGTTTGGTCTCCGGATCACTGACGCCTGCCAACTCACGCAGGAACGTCTCCTCGGCATCAACCGTCACCAGACGAGCGCCGGTGGCAGCCACGAAGTCCTGCTGAACCTGCTCGCGTTCGCCGGCCCGCAACAATCCGTGGTCGACGAAGACACAGGTCAGACGATCTCCGATGGCCCGCTGCACCAGCGCGGCAGCCACCGCCGAGTCGACACCGCCGGACAGACCGCAGATGGCGGTGCCGTCACCGATCTGCTGTCGCACCTGCTCCACAAGCGCATCGGCGATGTTCGCCGCGGTCCAGGTGGGCTTGAGGTCGGCGACCTCATGCAGGAACCGGGTCAGGATCTGTTGACCGTGCGGTGTGTGCATCACCTCGGGGTGGTACTGCACACCGGCCATCTGGCGTTCGATGCTCTCGAACGCGGCGACCGGGGCGCCCGCCGTCGAAGCGGTGACCTCGAACCCGGGCGGCGGTTCCTGGACCGCGTCGTTGTGGCTCATCCACACCGGCTGTTGGGCCGGGGTGCCCGAGTGCAGCACGCCGCCCTCATTGGTCATCGTGGTGCGACCGAACTCGCGCCCACCGGTGTTGGCCACGACGCCGCCCAGCGCATTCGCCATGGCCTGGTAGCCGTAACAGATACCGAACACCGGAACGCCGAGGTCGAACAGATCGCCGTCGATTCCCGGGGCGTCGTCCGCATAGACCGACGCAGGTCCCCCGGACAGGATCAGCGCGACCGGATTCTTCGCCTTGATCTCGTCGAGGTCGGCGGTATGGGGGATCACCTCGGAGTAGATCCGGGCCTCACGCACGCGACGCGCGATCAGCTGGGCGTACTGCGCCCCGAAATCGACCACCAGAACCGGTCGCGGAGCCGCTGATTCCACACCTGTATCTTCGCTGTCTGCCACGCCTGTCAGTCTAAACCCGGCCGAGGTCGGGCCCGTCCCACCGGCAACCGGACGAGGTCGACACTCAGGCGCTCACACCGTCGGTCTTGGTGATCACCGTCAGCGGCAGCAGAAGCGCACCGGGCGCATCCGCCGGAACCACCGGCGCCTTGGGCGGCGTCGGCGAGATCCGTTCGTAGGGCTGCCCCTGCGGCGGCCGGTTGTCGCGCTCACCCTTGTTGGGCCACAACGCAATTGCGCGCTCGGCCTGGGCACAGATCGACAGCGAGGGATTCACGCCCAGGTTCGCCGAGATGGCCGCACCGTCGGTGATGTGCAGGGTCGGGTAGTTCCACACCCGATGGTAGGGGTCGATCACACCGGTGTCGGGACTGTCGGAGATCACACACCCGCCGAGGTAGTGAGCGGTGAGCGGCATGTTGAACACATCTCCCCAGGTTCCGCCGGGCAGACCGTCGAACTGTTTCGCCGCACGCTCGGTGGCTTCGTTACCCGCAGGGATCCACGTCGGGTTGGGCTCCCCATGGCCCTGTTTGGTGGTGACCAGACGCCACGGCCCGAATTTCTTCACGAAGGTGGTGAGCGAATTGTTCCGGTTCTGCATCACCAGCAGGATCACCGTGCGCTGACTCCAATGCCGCAACCAGATCAATTGCAGAACGCCCCGCCAGCCCTCTTCACGGGCCTTGTCGAGCAGCTTGAGCCGCCTCGACCGACCCGGCTTGTCGTCGGTGAGGAATGTCTGCAGCGCCGCAATGGCGTTGGAGCCCTTGCCATATCGAACTGGTTCGATGTGCGTGTCGGAAGACGGGTGGAAGGACGATGTGATCGCGATGCCTTCGGAGAAATCCTGTGCCGGATCGTAAGAACGGCGCATCGCGCCCAAGATCGACTCGGAGTTGGTGCGGGTCAGCACACCCAGGGTCTCGGAGAGCTCCGGCAGCGACCCCTTGTCCTTGGCCAGATGCATGATCTTCTGGGTGTTGAAGGTACCGGCGGCGACGATCACCTGACCCGCGGTCAGGGTCCGACGGCGGGCACCGATCCGGCCCCAGGCCGCCGACCGAGCCGTGTGTACCTTCCAGCTGCCATCTGCCTGCGGATCCAGCCCGGTGACCGTGGTGCGGTCGAGAATCGTCGCACCACGTGATTCCGCCAGACCGAGGTAGTTCTTCAGCAGGGTGTTCTTCGCGCCGTACCGGCATCCGGTCATACAGGCGCCACACTCGACACACACCGTCCGGTCGGGGCCTGCGCCACCGAAGTACGGATCGGCCACTCGCTCACCCGGAGTTCCTGTGCCACCGGACTTCTCACCGAAGAAGACGCCCACTGGGGTCGGCCCGAAGGTGTCCCCCACCCCCATCTCGTCGGCCACCTGCCGCATGACGCGGTCGGCGTGGGTGACGATGGGGGTGCTGACCACACCCAGCATGCGGCTGGCCTGGTCGTAGTACGGCGACAGCTCGCTCTCCCAGTCGGTGATGTGCTCCCACTGTGGATCCCGGAAAAACGGTGTCGGCGGTTTGTAGAGGGTGTTGGCATAGTTCAGCGACCCGCCGCCGACGCCCGCACCGGCCATCACCATCACGTCTTTGAGCAGATGGATGCGCTGAATGCCGAACATCCCGAGCTTGGGAGCCCACAACCATTTGTGCAGTCGCCAGCTGGTTTTGGCGAACTGGTCGTCGGCGTACCGTCGGCCCGCTTCGACGACACCGACCTTGTAGCCCTTCTCGACCAGCCGTAAGGCGCTGACACTCCCACCGAAGCCCGATCCGACGATCAATACGTCGTAATCGTGCTTCTCGCGAGTGGCCGGCTGCTCGGGCTGGGAGTAGCTGTTACCGCGTGATACAGACACCACGTCATCGTACATTGGTACGTTACCGGCCGGTAATGTATGGCGAATTCTCGTGTGAGAAGAGCCAGGGGCGAGTGGTCAATCGCAGGCCGACAGGCCGACCTTCTGAAACTCCTTGAGGTCGGAGTAGCCGGCCTTGGCCATCGAACGCCGCAATGCGCCAACGATGTTGAGGTGTCCGAACGGGTCGTCGGTGGGCCCGTGCAACACCGTCTGCAGATCCGGCCTGCCTTCGTCCTCGGCCACGGCCAGCAGTGCGCCACGAGGCATCGACGGATGCGCGGCGGCAGCGGACCAGTAATAGCCGCGGCCGGGCGCCGAGGCTGCCGCAGCCAGAGGTGTGCCCAGGACGGCGGCGTCGGCGCCGCAAGCAATCGCCTTGGCGAGCTCGCCGGAGTTGTGGATGTCGCCGTCGGCGATCACGTGGACGTAGCGACCGCCGGTTTCATCGAGGTAGTCGCGACGGGCCGCTGCGGCATCGGCGATGGCCGTGGCCATCGGAACCCCTATCCCGAGGACTTCCCCAGTGGTGGTGGCCCCGGCGGTGGAGCCGTAACCGACGATCACCGCGGCAGCACCGGTACGCATCAGGTGCAGGGCGGTGCGGTGGTCGTGCACGCCACCGGCGATCACCGGTACATCCAGATCGGCGATGAACGTCTTCAGGTTCAGTGGTTCGGAATCTCCTTGGGAGACATGCTCGGCGGAGATGATCGTGCCGTGGATGACCAGGAGCTCCACCCCTGCTGCCACCAGCACCGGCGTCAGCTCGGCAGCCTTCTGTGGGCTGACCCGCACCGCGGTGGTGACGCCGGACTCACGAATCGACGACACCGCCTGACCGAGCAGGTCCGGATCGATCGGTGCCGCATGGAGTTCCTGCAGCTTGCGCACTGCCGCTGTCGGATCGATCTCGTCCTCGGCGATCCGCACGACCTCGGCGATCTTGGCCTCCACATCGCGATGTCGGGCCCACAGACCTTCACCGTTGAGGACCCCGAGACCCCCGTGCCGGCCCAGTTCGACAGCCGACTGCGGTGAGACGAGCGCGTCCGTGGGGTGACTCAAGATGGGGATCTCGAACCGGTAGGCATCGAGCTGCCACGCGGTCGACACCTCTTTCGACGAGCGGGTGCGCCGAGACGGCACGATGTTGATGTCGGCGAGCTCGAAGGTACGGCGAGCCGTTCGGCCCATCCCGATTTCCACATGATCTTGCACGAAGGTGCCTTTCGTCACTGCTGCACACAGAACCGCATCGGTGACCACCGACAGATCGGTTCACGAACTGGTTTGACCTGCCCGAACTGATCGAAGCCGGCCGCCTGGGAACTCAGCGAGAAGTGTAGTTGGGCGCCTCGACGGTCATGGTGATGTCGTGCGGATGGCTCTCTTTCAGGCCGGCCGCCGTGATCTGGACGAATTGCGCGTTCTGCAGCTCTGCGATCGAGCTCGAGCCGGTGTACCCCATCGCCGCGCGCAATCCGCCACCCAGCTGATGGATCACCTGGTTGAGGGGTCCACGGAACGGCACTCGTCCCTCGATGCCCTCGGGCACGAGTTTCTCTTCAGAGAGCACATCGTCCTGGAAGTAGCGGTCTTTCGAGTAGGACTTCGCCTGGCCACGCCCCTGCATCGCGCCGAGCGAGCCCATTCCCCGGTAGCTCTTGAACTGCTTGCCGCCCACCAGGATCAGCTCGCCCGGGGCTTCCGCGGTGCCTGCGAGCAGCGAGCCGAGCATCGCGGTCGATGCCCCTGCCGCCAGCGCCTTGGCGATGTCCCCAGAGAACTGCAGCCCGCCGTCGGCGATCACCGGAACGCCAGCCGGCTTGCAGACCGCAACTGCTTCCATGACCGCAGTGATCTGCGGGGCGCCCACGCCGGCGACCACACGGGTGGTGCAGATCGAACCGGGTCCGACCCCGACCTTGACCGCATCGGCGCCGGCCTCGACCAGAGCGGCAGCGGCAGCACGGGTCGCGACGTTGCCGCCGACGATCTGCACCTTCGACCCGATCTCTGCCTTGAGTTTGCTGACCATCTCCAGGACCAGCCGGTTGTGCGCGTGCGCGGTGTCGACGATGATCACGTCCACCCCGGCATCCGACAGCGCCATGGCCCGATCCCACTGGTCGCCGCCGGTACCGACCGCGGCCCCCACCAGCAGCCGCCCGTCGGCGTCCTTCGTGGCATTGGGGTGCTGCTCTGTCTTGACGAAGTCCTTCACCGTGATCAGACCGGTCAGGCGACCGTGACCGTCGACGATCGGGAGCTTCTCGATCTTGTGCCGTCGCAGCAGGCCGAGCGCGGCTTCGGCGGACACACCCTCCTGGGCGGTGATCAGTGGCGCCTTGGTCATCACCTCGGCGACCGGCCGGTTCTGGTCGACCTCGAAACGCATGTCCCTGTTGGTGATGATGCCGACGAGTTCGCCGGCGTCGTCGGTGACGGGCAGGCCCGAGATACGGAAACGCGCACACATCGCGTCGACCTCGGCCAGCGTGTTAGACGGGCTGCAGGTCACAGGATCGGTGACCATGCCGGCTTCGGAACGCTTGACCGTTTCCACCTGCCCCGCCTGGTTCTCGATCGAGAGGTTGCGGTGCAGCACACCCATCCCACCGGCGCGGGCCATCGCGATGGCCATGCGGGACTCGGTGACGGTGTCCATCGCCGAGCTCACCAGGGGCACCCGCAACGTGATGTCGCGGGTCAGCTGCGACGAGGTGTCCACATCGCTCGGGATCACGTCGGAGGCCGCGGGCAACAGCAGGACGTCGTCAAAGGTGAGGCCGAGCATGGCGACCTTGTTCGGGTCGTCGCCGCCGGTCCACACCGGGCCTCGTGCCTGGGCGGAGCCGGCTGTCGGGTTGTTCATTCCGGGCACGCTCATTCCGGTCAGGCCTGTTCCACTTCGGATCGGCATGTTGTCATTTCGATGAGTCCATCCTATCTGCTCGGCGGACCCCCTCAGGACGTCGCATCCCGCCCTCGGCGGTGCCGTCTTCGAGCGCTGACTCGGTGGTCGCCGCTCCCCTCACGGCCCACAGGTCGTTCACCTATGTGAAGGAGGATCGTTCATCCAACCGGCGTCGATCTTTCATTCATGCGGTGCACAGACTGGCGCCGGTGGGGTGAGGCTGACTACCGTGGTCAGCGTGCGAGATCATCTGCCGCCGGGGCTGCCACCGGACCCGTTCGCCGACGATCCCCGAGGGGACCCATCGGCGGCGCTGGACGCCGCCCCACCCGGTGAGCCACTGGACGCGAACGAACGCATGGCGATCGAGGAAGACCTCGCCGATCTCGCTGTCTACGAGGCACTTCTGCACCGCCAGGGGATTCGCGGTCTCGTCGTGGTGTGCGACGACTGCCAGCTCGACCACTATCACGACTGGGACATGCTGCGCGCAAACCTGCTGCAGCTCCTGGTCGAGGGCACGGTACGACCGCACGAGCCTGCCGTCGACCCCAGTCCCGAGGCGTACGTCACCTGGGACTACTGCCGCGGCTACGCCGACGCGACGATGCACGCCAGAGACGAGGACTGACTTTCGTCCCCACCGCGGGCGTCGGGCCGATCAGCCCGGCGGCGGTAGCGGCACGCTGCTGGTGGTCGAGGTGGTGGTCGGGGTCACCGGCGGCTCACTGGTCACGGTCTCATCGCTGGTCGGTGGCGGCGTGGACACCGAGGTCGTCTCGGACGGGATCTCCGTCACCGTCTGCTGGGTCTCGGTGATCGTCACCGCCGGCAACTGCAGCTGCGGCAAGGTTGTCTCCACTGGAGGCAGGGTGACGGTGGGCAGAGGCGGAATGGTCGGCAGGATGGCCGTGAGCAGACCACGCAGCTGGTCGATCTTCGCCTGCAGCTCGGCACGCCTGTCGCTGTCGGTCACATCGGCGAGCTGGGATTCCGCACGGTTCAGAAGGTCCTGAGCCGCGGACTTGTCGCCCGTCGACAACAGGTCGACGGCGTGGTCGAGGTCGTTCTCGACGTCACCGACGGCAAGCGTCGCGGAGGCATCCGCTCCGAACATCGCTTCTTTGACACCCCAGAGCGGGTCACCGGGCGAGGCGTCATGGGCCACCACTGACAGACCGCCGAACACGATCGCACACGCTGCCGCGGCGCCGGCCGTGTAGCGGGCCACGGTCAGCGACCGGCGACGAGTCGCGGTCCTTCGCTGCGCGGCGATGCCTGCCTCGACCTCTTCGAGGGTCGGGCTTGCCGGCATCGGGGCAGCCGAGACCTCGGCACGCCAGTTGGACAGCAGCGCCGCCAGTTCATGGTCCACAGGCGTGTGCGCAGGCACTCCGCGCTGGGACACCAGAGCGTCGATGAACTCGTCGTCGGCACGAACCGCGCCGAGGTTCACCGGGATGGAGTCTTCGTCGATCGCCTCAGATGCCGATGAGGGCACGCTCTGGAAACGCTCGTCGGATTCATCACCGAACCCCTTGCCACCACGTCGATCGCGCCTGTCACCCATCGCCCTCACCTACCCTTCTCGATCTCGGTCTTCAATTTCGCGAGTGCCCTGTGTTGAGCCACCCGCACCGCTCCCGCCGTACTCCCCACAGCGGACGCGGTCTCTTCGGCCGACAGCCCGACAACCAGTCGGAGCACCAGCACCTCGCGCTGCTTGTCCGGAAGCGTCGACAACAATTCGTTCATCCGACGGCCCGCGTCGGAGTCCAGCGCCCGCTGTTCGGGTCCGTCGTCGACGGCCATCCGCTCGGGCATCTCATCCACTGGCTCGGCCTTGTTACGACCCGCCGCTCGATGAGCATCGGCAACCTTGTGGGCGGCGATGCCGTAGACGAACGCCATGAACGGTCGGCCCTGGTCTTGATACCGGGGCAGAGCTGTCATGACGGCCATGCAGACCTCCTGCGCTACGTCGTCGGCGGAGAGCGAATGCCGCTCACCACCTCCGACCCTGGCCCTGCAATAGCGCACAACCAGGGGGCGGACACTTTCGAGTACGTCGGAGAGAGCCGATCGGTCGCCCTGCGCTGCGGCAGAGACAACCCGGTCCAACTCATCACCTGTAAAAATCATCGCTCGTAGACGTCTCCGCGTTACCTTTGCCGATTGGTGCCGGCCGCGCGGAGGCCATACCCCCGGCGGTAAGTCGCTAGTAGCTTAGCCAGCGAACGGCCTCGCGTTCTCGCCGCTAGCGCATCGCACCGCCGCGAGCGGCCAGTTCGTGCCTCAGATCGGCCGCAGTCGGCGATCTGCCGGCGCCGAGCGCTTCGAGCAACATGGCCGATGCCCACCACAGCGGCAGTTGACCAGTGAATGCTGCCGCATCACCAACTCGCTGGGCTCCCTCGATGGCGCGCGTCGTCTCCCCCGCGCTCGCCGCGGCCGCAGCAGCGATCAGTTCGGTCTTGATGAGATGCCGCTGCGAGGGACACCCTCGGGCCACGGCAAGGGCTGCCGACGAGTGTTCTTGTGCAGCCTCGGGGTCACCGGTGTACATCGCGAGTTCGGCCCGCACCCACAGTGAGCGCAGGGCCGGTCGGCCGTGCCACACCCATTCGCTGCTGCCCTCGATGCGTTCATGCGAGTCAATCAGTAGGGCGTCGACCCGGTCCAGCAGTCGCGCGGCGGCACCGAACATCCCGCGCCCGAGATCGTCGGCGGCCAGCCCCGTGAGTGCGTCACACCAAGCAGACACCCGGGGTCCGGCGATCGTGGCCGAATCGGACCCTGCCACCGGTGTGGCAAGCAGGGCCAGTGCGTGTGCGTCATGGTGAACTGCGCGAAAGTGCTCTCCGCCCTGGCGCAGATGCGCGGCGCGCGTACTCGCGGCGAGGGATCGGAGAACGACGTCAGTGCTGGTGGTGGCGATCCGGCGCAACTCGGTCGCCGCCGCGGCGTAGTGGCCGCTGCCGCCCGACGCGACGGCGCGAAACCACCTGTCCCAACCGTCGACAGCCACGGGAAGTGGGTACTCGCCCGCACTGCCGCCGAAGGCGATCGCGGGTAGTGTGACCTGCATCGCCCTCCTCACATCACGGCGCGGTAACCAAGTTAGCGTGAATTTAACTTACTGAAACCGGCTCAAAAGTCGCCTCGACGTCAATCTGAGGTCACCGGAACATTTCCTGCGGGTAAATTGCAGCTCTTCCGCGTTTCCCCTCCAGACGCTGTTCTCAAACCACCGCGAGCTCGGGCGACAGCACTTCAATGGCCCCTGACGTGCGCATACGCCGTTTGCCTTCGCCATGCCTCGACGCCAGTCGCCATCACAAAACAACAGGGCGTCGATAAACAAATGGTTAACATCGCCCGAAGTTCGCGTCTTCAATTGGCGGAATCGGGGCCTGTTGACTCCATTTCCTCGCTTTGCATACGGTGTGCTGGACGTCGAAAACAACGCGGTCTCGACAGTCAGTCACAATTACGCCTCACCGGCACGTCACAGAGGAGCACGCAGATGCCTCAGCCGAACCACCTTCCCGGACCGAATGCCGACATCTGGGATTGGCAGATGAAGGGCTTGTGCCGCGGTGTCGATTCATCAATGTTCTTCCATCCTGACGGCGAGCGTGGCCGTGCCCGGGCCCAGCGGGAACGTCGCGCGAAAGAACTGTGCCACCAGTGCCCCGTGGTAGCTCAATGTCGCGAACACGCCCTGGCAGTCGCTGAGCCCTACGGCATTTGGGGCGGCCTGTCCGAGTCCGAGCGCGGAATGCTGATGAAGCGCGGAGTCGGGCGCCGCATCGCGAGCTGACCTTTGCAACCCCACGAAATCCAACGCAAAGAAACAAAACAGAATTGGATTTCAATCTCAAACAAATGAATCTTCACAAAAGCGAGGACGCCTGATACCGGCTCCTCGCTTTTGTTGTCAAGACGAATACGAGAAACACCACCCGAACAACCGGTGAACGACAAACGCCCCGGCCGTTGGCCGGGGCGTTCGAGGTCGGGCAACAACTAGTGCGCGTGTCCGTGACCATGACCATGACCGTGGTCGGCCTCGGACTCGGCCGGCTTGTCGGTGATGGTGCTCTCCGTGGTCAGGATCATCCGCGCCACCGACGCGGCGTTGACGATGGCCGAGCGGGTCACCTTCACCGGATCCACCACGCCGTCGGCGAGCAGGTCGCCGTAGGTCAGGGTGCCGGCGTTGAAACCGTGGCCGCGAGGGAGTTCGGCGACCTTGGAGACCACCACGGCCCCGTCGGTTCCGGCGTTGGCCGCGATCCAGAACAGTGGCGCCTGAGCGGCCTGCTTGACCACGCGTACACCGAGCGCCTCATCACCATCGAGGCTGTCGGCGAGATCATCGAGGACCGCAGCGGCAGCCTGCACGATCGCCGAACCACCGCCGGGAACGATGCCTTCTTCCACAGCTGCCTTCGCTGCCGCGACGGCATCTTCCACGCGATGCTTGCGCTCCTTGAGTGCGGTCTCGGTGGCTGCGCCGACCCGGATCACTGCCACCCCGCCGGCCAGCTTGGCCAGACGCTCGGCGAGCTTTTCCCGATCCCAATCGGAATCACTGGCCTCTATCTCACGACGGAGCTGCTCGGCGCGGTTCGCGATGGCGTCGGAGGTTCCCGAACCATCGACGATGGTCGTGGCGTCCTTGGTGACGACGATCCGGCGTGCGCCGCCGAGCAGTTCGAGCCCGGCGTCGGCCAGGGTGATGCCGATGTCGGCGGTGATGACGGTGCCGTCGGTGACGATCGCCAGGTCCTCCAGGAACGCCTTGCGACGGTCGCCGAAGAACGGCGCCTTGACCGCGACAGCCCGGATCGTCTTACGGATCGAGTTGACCACCAGGGTTGAAAGCGCTTCGCCTTCAACATCTTCGGCGATGATCAGAACAGGCTTGCCGGATTCGGCGATCTTCTCCAGAAGCGGCAGGAAGTCGGGCAGCGAGCTGATCTTGTCCCGGTAGATGAGCACCAGCGCGTCTTCGAGAACGGCTTCCTGGCTGTCGATGTCGGTGACGAAGTACGGCGACAGGTATCCCTTGTCGAACTGCACACCCTCGGTGATCTCGAGGTCGGTGACGAGTCCCGAGCTTTCCTCCACGGTGACGACACCATCGGCGCCGACCCGGGCCATGGCCTTGCCGACCATCTCGCCGACCTCTGCGTCACGGGACGACACGGTGGCGACCTGTGCGATGGCTTCAGCACCTTCCACCGGGGTGGCAGCGGCGAGCAGCGACTCGGAGAGCGCGTCGGCGGCCTTGGAGATCCCCAGGCCCAGCGCGATCGGGTTGGCCCCCGCTGCGACGTTGCGGAGTCCGGCCTTGACGATTGCCTGCGCCAGGACGGTGGCCGTGGTCGTACCGTCGCCGGCCACGTCGTTCGTCTTGGTGGCAACAGACTTGACGAGCTGGGCGCCGAGGTTCTCGAACGGGTCTTCCAGGTCGATCTCTCGGGCGATGGTGACGCCATCGTTGGTCACGGTCGGACCGCCGAACGCCTTGGCCAGCACCACGTGGCGGCCGCGGGGTCCAAGAGTCACCTTCACCGCGTCGGCGAGGTGATTGACCCCTCGCTCCAGCGAGCGCCGGGCCTGCTCATTGAATTCGATCTGCTTGGCCATGTGTGTGGCTCCTAAGATTTTGGTCGGGTGATGAAACGACAGCCGCCCCGGCTACCCCGCATGGGGACGCCGGGGCGGTGTCGAACCAGAGTTACTTGGAGATGACTGCCAGCACGTCACGCGCCGACAGGATCAGGTACTCCTCGCCGGAGTACTTGATCTCGGTGCCGCCGTACTTGCTGTAGATGACGGTGTCGCCTTCTTTGACGTCGACCGGGATCCGGTTGCCCTGCTCGTTCACGCGTCCTTCGCCAACGGCGACGACGGTGCCCTCTTGCGGCTTTTCCTTGGCCGTGTCGGGGATGACCAGGCCGGACGCAGTCGTCGTCTCGGCCTCATTGGCCTGAACGAGGATCTTGTCCTCGAGCGGCTTGATGTTCACGCTCGCCACGATGTGAGCCCTCCACTTTCGGGATAGTTCGGGCCCGAAGACCGGGCCCTGTTAGCTGTTCGGAACGTATACGGCGCCTGGATCGGTCCCGTCGTCGCGGGTGCCGGAACCTCACTGGGTGCCGACTAGCACTCTATACATGCGAGTGCCAGCACTCAAGGTGAGAGTGTGCGAACTTCTCATACCGGGACGGATACCTTCGTCGCGACGGGGCGGTCGCGACGACGCTCCCATCCGATCAGGCCCACCGTCGACACGAGGGCGACGACGGTCAGCACTGCGATCACCGTGATGGCCGGAACCATGCCGCCGATCAACTCCCCCGGACGCGCGGGCTCGGCGCTGCCGAGGATGGCGGTGATCACCGCCATCATCAGCGCACCACCGATCTGGATGCTGGTGTTGACAAGACCCGAGGCCAGCCCCTGCTCGTCGTCGGACACACCGGCGGTGGCCTGGGAGTTGACCGAGGGGAACGTGGCCGCGAACCCGATGCCGAGGAACAGGATGGTCGGTAACAGGAAGACGAAGTAGTTCATACCCGGCTCCACGCGGAGGAACCACAGGTATCCGATGAGGAACGCCACGAAACCGCCCGCGATGAGCAGCTTGGTGCTCACGCGGTCGAGCACCCGGTCCATGAAGAACGCGCTGGCCACCACGAGCACACCGGCGGGCAGGAACCCGAGGGCCATCTCGATCGGCGACCATCCCAGAGAGTCCTGCAGGTACAGCGTGACGACGAATTGGAAGGCCACATAGCCACCGAACATCGCCGCGGCCGACAGGTTGGCGTGCACGAGCGTGATCGACCGCAGGATCCCCAGGCGGAGCAGGGGGTGTTTGTGCCGCACCTCCACCGCGATGAAGGCCGCCGCGAGCAGGCCCGCGATGACAAACATGACGACGGTCGACGTCGCTGCCCAGCCGACCTCAGGCGCCTGCACCACGGCGAACACGAGTATCAACAGCGCAGATGTACTCGTGACCGCGCCGATGACGTCGAAGTGCGACCAGTTGAACGCCGCGCGTGGCGACTTCGCGATCACCCGGGCACCCACCACGAGCAGCAGCAACGCAACGGGGCCGGGGAAGATCAGTGTTGCGCGCCAGGACAATTCGGTGAGCAGTCCACCGAAGACGAGGCCCAGGGAGAACCCGCTGGCACCGCACACGGTGTAGATCGACAGTGCTTTGTTGCGGGCCGGCCCCTCGGCGAAGGTCGTGGTGATGATCGACAGGCCTGCGGGCACCGTGAAGGCCGCGGCCACGCCTTTGACGAAACGCAGCGCGATGATCAGGGTATCGATCTCGGTCGCCGCGCTGACGACCGAGGCGACGCCGAACACGGCCAGTGCCGTGAGGAACACCCTTCGACGGCCGAGTAGATCGCTGGCTCTACCTCCCAGTAGCAGCAGGCCGCCGTAGCCGAGGACGTACCCGCTGACGATCCACTGCAGCTGCGCCTGGTCCATGGCGAGTTCGGAGCCCATCGAAGGGAGCGCAACCCCCACCATCGAGACGTCGAGCCCGTCGAGGAACAGCGCGCCGGCGAGAACCACCAGCAACAACCAGGTCTTGCCGGTCCATCCGCCGGCAGACGTGACGTGCTCGGTGGCCGGCGCGTCGCCGGCCGTCAACTCCTTCTCTTCTTTCGTTCTGGGTTCTTGGATCTTCGGGTCTTCGGGTGTGGTTTCAACCGTCATGGTCCAGAACTATATGCATGTGCATCTAATGTGTCTACATAAAATGCATACGAACATGATGTGATTGCATCTGATACGATGCCCTTATGCCGACCCCGCACCGGAGCGACGACGACCTGGCCCAGGCCTGGCATTCGCTGTCGGTGCGCTACCACCGCCTCCAGTGCGATCTGGACCGGGAATTGCAAGCAGCACAACAGATCTCGAACAGTGAGTTCGAGGTTCTCGAGCTCCTCTCGGCCGCGGACGACTGCAAACTCAGGATGAGCGAGCTCGCCGGATCAGTCCACCTGAGTCAAAGCGCCCTGTCTCGTCTCGTGGCCGGGCTCGAAAAAGACGGGTTGGCATGCCGATCGATGTGTCCCCAAGACCGCCGCTCCGTCTTCACACAGCTCACCGACGAGGGGCGAGCCAGGTACGAGGCGGCCAAGCCCGTACAGCGGGCCATCCTCCGTGCCGAGGCCGAATGCCATTCATCCGGATCGATCTGCGGCGCAATCGAAGTGAACCAAGGCCCACATAGCTGAACGCGGATCAGTAGTTGCTGACCTGCACCGACAGACCCGGGTCGGTGGCCACCGTGAGATCTGACGGGGCGGCCCCACCGGCGATCACGTGAGCACCCAGGGTCGCGATCATCACGCCGTTGTCGGTGCACAACCGCGGCTTAGGAACCCTCAGCGTGATCCCGGCGTCGTCACAGCGTTCTCGCGCGAGCGACCGGATTCTCGAGTTCGCGGTCGCGCCGCCGCCGAGCACCAACGTGTCCACACCGACGTCTCTGCATGCCCGCACGGCCTTCATGGTCAGTACGTCGGCCACCGCTTCCTGGAAAGACGCCGCGATATCCGCGACGGGCGGCTCGACACCATCACGGCGGCATTGCTCCACGTATCGGGCAACCGCAGTCTTGAGACCGCTGAACGAGAAGTCATGCCGCGCATCTCGTGGACCGGTCATGCCCCTGGGGAACCGGATGGCGTTCGGATCACCCTGAGCTGCAGCCGCATCGAGTGCCGGCCCACCCGGGAATCCGAGGCCCAGCAAGCGGGCCACCTTGTCGAACGCTTCACCGGCGGCGTCGTCGACCGTCGTGCCCAACTCCACGATGGGCGCACCGAGGTCGTCGACGTGCAACAGGTGTGTGTGCCCGCCCGACACCAACAGCGCCACGCAGGGCGGCATCGGGCCGTGTTCGAGGGTGTCGACCGCAACGTGTCCGCCGAGGTGGTTCACCGCGTACAGCGGCACATCCCACGCCGCCGCATAGGCTTTCGCTGCCGCAACCCCTACGAGCAGCGCACCGGCAAGTCCCGGACCGATGGTCACCGCCACGGCGTCGGGCACTCGGATGTCCGCCGTCGCGAGCGCGCGCCGCATGGTGGGGACGATGGCTTCCAGATGTGCGCGGGAGGCGACTTCGGGTACCACTCCCCCATATCGGGCATGCTCATCGACACTGGAGGCCACCTCGTCGGCCAGCAGTGTGGTCGTACGGTCGGCATTCCACCGGACGACTCCCACACCTGTTTCGTCACAGGAACTCTCGATACCCAGGACGATCATGGTCGGCCTCCCTCGGGCGGGGCTGATCTCTGCTCACGCCGCATCGTGTACGCGTCTGCCCCGCTGGGCTGGTAGTAGCCCTTCCGGGTTCCCACGATCTCAAAACCGTTGCGGCGGTACAAGTTGATGGCCGCCTCGTTGTCGGTACGCACCTCGAGGAACACCGGCGCCCGACGCTTGTCCGCGATCTCGAGCAGCGCCGCGAGCAGATCCCGTCCGTGACCGTGTCCCTGATGCTCCGGGGCGACCGCGATCGTATGGATCTCACACTCGTGGTCGCCCTCCGGTCCGAGCACGGAGATACCCGCGTAGCCGACCAGGTCGTCGCCGTCACGGGCCGCGAAGTAGTGATTGTGTCGAGTTGAGATCTCGGCGCGAAATGCTTGCGCGGGCCACGGCGAGTCGCCCGCGAACAGCAGGCTCTCGATGGCCGCGCAACGGGCCGCGTCGCGAGGGAGAAGTGGTCCGATCTCCACTTTCGACGAGGTCATTTCTTGCGGTCCTTGAGTTCCACGGCATCCGGTCGACGAAGGTACAGCGGCGTCAACGGCGCGGGTGGCGTCCTCGACAGGAGTCCTGGCAACGCCACCTGAACCAGTCCGATGGCCGTGGGAGCTGTGGCGGTGAGCACCGGATAATCGAAAAGCGCGGTATGAGCGGGAGACCCGGCAATCGCGTCGATGACCGCCGAGCCCGGCGAGGTCGCCGCTGCGTGCTCGAGCGTGGCAGCGAGATCGGCGGGAGCCATGACGTCCGGACCGTCGGTACGGGCGCCACGTGCGTACCGCGCCCAGTAGACCTCCCGGCGGCGCGCGTCGGTCACAACGAGTAGAGAGTCGACGTCGCTCGCCGCGACCGCGATCGCGTCCAGCGAGCACACTCCGTGGACATCGACGCCCAGCGCATCGGCGAAGGCAGCGCCGGTGGCCAGCCCGACACGCAACCCGGTGAACGGTCCGGGACCTTGTCCCACCACAACTGCGTCCAGGTCTGCCCTGGTGACACCCGCTTCTTCCAAGCACTCGAGGATGCGGGTGGTGAGGATTTCAGCGTGGCCCCGCGTGGTGGTCTCCACACGTTCGGACCGCACGGCGAGCCGGCCGGGCGCTGAGCCGGCCGTGCCGGTATCGAGTTCCACGATCCCGGTCACGACCTCGGGCGTTGCGGTATCGACTGCGAGGACAAGCACGATCAGCCAGCCTACCCGTGACGGCCGACGCGCCGTGGCGACCGGACGTCGCCGACTGCGTCAGCCGCGAGTGATCCAGCCGTAGTTGACGGTGCGCTCGTCGGTGTCGAGGTCGCGGCGGAGGCGAACGAGCAGATGACGTCCACTCAGCCGTTCCGCCACCCCCTCCCCCCATTCGACGACCACCACGGAGTCGGTGAGGTCGGTGTCGAGGTCGAGGGCGTCGAGTTCCTCCAGACCACCCAGCCGATAGGCATCGACGTGAACCATCGCCGGTCCACCTCCCGGCCCCGGCCGGTGCTCCCTCGCGATGATGAACGTGGGTGAGGTGACGCGACCCTGCACGCCGAGACCTGCCCCGATCCCCCGTGCCAGAGCGGTCTTGCCCGCGCCGAGTGGCCCGTCGAGGATCACCAGATCTCCCGCGCCCAGGCCGGCAGCCAGGGTACGTCCGAACGCCTCGGTGTCCTGCACCGTCGGCAGGATCTCCTGCTCGAAGTCAGCCTGGTCGTCTGATGTCACGGCCGCTGTACCCGCCCGATGAGCCCGCTGATCGCGTCGTTGACTGCCGGCGGGTTCTCCATCATCACCATGTGGCCGCACTCGGCAACGCCGATCAGTTCGCAGTTCTTGCCCAGACGGTTGTGCAGTTCCACCGAGTTCGCCACCGGCGTGACCTTGTCTTCGTACCCGCACACAACCATCGTCGGGACCGCGGAGAGCACCGGGAGCCCGGAGGTCTCGTCGTGCTCCTCGAGAGCACGCAAGAAGTTGACGACCGTGTCGATCCTGGTGTTCTGGATGACCGATTCGGTGAACTCGATCACGGCGGGAGAATGGTATGTAGAGCCGAAACTGCCCGCGGTCAGTACCGGGGCCATCAGCATCCTCGTCACGCCCCGGCCTGCCTCCACCGCTCGCGGGGCCTGCCGGACGGACAGCCGAAAGGCGTCGACCAGCGGATTCTGCAGTCCACGTCCCAATCCGGCCTGCGTGATCCCGTGGGCTGCGCTCGCCACGAATCCGGCACCGACCACTTTCGACCCGAACAGCTCCGGCCGTCTGCTGGCCAACGCCATGATCGCCATGCCGCCCATCGAGTGCCCCACCAGCACCACGGGCCCCTTCGGAACAACTACGCGCAGAACGGTTTCGAGGTCCGCGGCCATCTGCGTGATGGTGCACGAGCCCGCGGTCGCCTGCGCAGACTCACCGTGCCCCCGGTGATCGAAGAAAACCATGCGGACGTCGTCACCCCACGTCTGCGCGAGATCGCGGCGCTGGAAGTGCCACGTGGACATGCGTAGGCAGAAGCCGTGGACAAAAACGACGGTGAGCGGCGCATCTCCCGGACCGGCTTCCCGAACAGCCAGCGGCACACCATCATCGGCGGCCACGATGCTCGCGCGATCGTTGTAGATCGACCCGAAGTCCTCGATGGAGTTGGGGTCGGTGGTGGGGTGCCGCCGCGTCAGCGAACGCGCTGCCGCCCCCACGGCGAGAGCGCCCAGAGTCGCGATGCCGGCGGTACCGGCCAAGATCTCCCAGCGTCCGGTGCGCTCCATCAGCCGGGCCCCGTCGCGACGGGTGTGTGGCGGCCGTTTGTAATCGGCGCAGGAGCACCGACATACGTCCGCACCGCCCGCCCACGGATTCCGGAGACGATCTCGTAGTCGATGGTGCCGATGGCCTCGGCCCACTCGAGAGCGGTGGGTCCACCATGCTCCCCCGTACCGAACAGCACCGCGCGATCACCCACTTCGACACCGCCGCCGTCCGCGCCGAGGTCGACGACCATCTGGTCCATGCAGACACGTCCGACATTCGGAAAGCTCCGGCCGTTGATGTGCACCCGCAGGGTGTTCGACAGCAGTCGCGGAACCCCGTCCGCGTAGCCTGCCGGCAGCAACGCAACGGTGGTGTCGCTCGGTGCGGTCCACGTGTGACTATACGAAACACCTTGACCTGCCGGGATTTTCTTGACCGACAAGACTTCAGCCGAGAGAGTCATCACCGGGATCAAACCGAAGTCCCCGAGGTCCGGGGCAGGTGATCGGCCGTATACGGCGATGCCGGGCCTGGCGAGGTCTCGGCTCAGGTCGGGCCTGGTGAGCGTGGCCGCCGAATTGGCGATGTGGACGATCTGTGGACCCACGCCGATGCGGCGCAGGTCGGCCACGGCCTCATCGAGGCGTTCGCCTTGCAGGCTGTTGAGTGGATGGCCGGGTTCATCCCCGCGCACGAGGTGGGACATCACTCCACGTAGCACGATCGATTGCTCCGCCGAGGCAGTTGCGACGCCGTCCCGCAGCTCGTCCCACTCATCTGCCGCCACCCCGTTACGGGCCAGGCCGGTGTCGACCTTGACGGTGACCGACGCGGTGCGGCCCACCGTGCGAGCCGCCTCGACGACCGCGGTCAGCTCGCGGGGTGAGGAGACACCGATCTGCACGTCGGCCTCGATCGCAGCACCGAAGTCCGCCGAACTGCCATGCAGCCAGGCCAGCAGAGGCGCGTCGATCCCGCCCCTACGCAACGCCAGCGCTTCGTCGATGGTCGCGAGCCCGATCTCGGCCGCACCAGCGCTCATCACCGCGGCAGCGACCTGCACGGCGCCGTGACCGTACGCGTCCGCTTTGAGCACAGGCATCAGCGCAGCGGTGGTGTGTGACTGCAGGACCTCGATGTTGTGGGCAACCGCCGACAAGTCGATGCGGGCCTCGAGCGCCGGAGAATTCATCGCCCACCATTGTCGCACTCGACACCGCCTAGGAGGGCACGCAAGGTGGGCGACACCGCCGCCAGCAATGCCGACGCGCCGATCGGGGCATTCCCGCCGCCGTGGTTCGGCCCTCCCGCAGACGCCGCGATCGCCGCCAGCGCATGTACTCGCGCTGCCGCAGCCGCGGCAGACGACGGTTCCAGACCGGCGGCCAGCAGACTGCCTGCGATGCCCGACAGCACGTCGCCGGCGCCGGCCGTGGCGGCCCACGACGATCCTGCGTCGTTCACCAGTACCTGCCCGGAGGGATCCGCGATCAGTGTCGCCCGCCCCTTGAGGAGCACGGTCGCACCCAGTTCTGCCGCGAGATCCCTCACGGCCGCGATCCGGTCGACGCCGGGGGGCCGGCCGGTGATCCGGGCGAACTCCCCGGCGTGTGGCGTGATCAACGTGGGTGCGGTGCGGGCGGTCAGCAGCTCACGGTGGGTGGCCACCAGAGTCAGTCCGTCCGCGTCGACAAGCACGGGCAGGTCGGTGTCCAACACGTGTCGCAGTCGCCTGATCCCGGTGTCATCGGTTCCGGCGCCGGGCCCGATGACCCACGCCTGCACCTTGCCCGCCTTGTCCGGCTCATCACTGGCGACAACCTCGGGGAAGTGCGAAAGCACCTGCGGCCCTGCGGTTCCGGCGTATCGGACCATTCCTGAGGTGGCGGCCACAGCCGCCCCGCTGCACAACACGCCGGCCCCCGGATAGCGCGCCGAACCCGCGACGACACCGACCACTCCCTGGCTGTATTTGTCGTCCGATGGTCCGGGTACCGGCCACATCGCGGCCACCTCGGCGTTGCTCAACTGCCGCAAAGCCGGGCGGTGGGCCTCGATGCCGATGTCAGCCAACACGATCCGGCCGCACTGGGGTGCGGCGAGCACGTGAGCCACCCGGTATTCGCCGAATGTCACTGTCACCGCGGCCCGCACGGCCGGGTCGTTGACCTGGCCGGTGTCCGCGTCGACCCCTGACGGGATGTCCACCGCCACGATGGGCGCGGTGACCTCACCGACGATCCGAGCCGCTTCCGGGCGCAGTGGTCCCGAACCGCTCAGCCCCACGATGCCGTCGATCACCACGTCGACGTCGGGCGAGAAGCTGTCGGTGATACGCCCGCCGGCGCCGCGGAATGCGGCGAGACCGCTTGTGTGAGTACGGTCGCCGGCAAGCAGGACAGCCCGCACGTCGACGCCCCGCCGACGTAGTAGCGCGCCCGCGAACAGAGCGTCCGCACCGTTGTCGCCGGCTCCCACAAGCACACCGACCGTGCGTCCGTAACACCCACCTGATCGTGAGACCAGTTCTTCCGCAACCACATCCGCGACAGCGCGAGCTGCACGACCCATCAACACCCCGCGCACCAACAGATCTCCGGTTGCCACCTCGGCGGCCCGGATCGATTCGGCGGTGAAGTAGTCGATCATCGCCCCGCGCGGCCTATTCGACGGTGACGGACTTGGCCAGGTTGCGCGGCTTGTCCACGTCGTACCCGCGCGCCTGAGCGACAGCCGCAGCGAAGACCTGCAGGGGCACAGTCGAAACCAGTGGCTGCAGCAACGTGGGTGTCTGCGGGATCACGATCAGATGGTCGGCGACACCCCGTGCCGACTCGTCACCTTCCTCCGCGATGACGATGGTGGTCGCTCCACGCGCCTGGATCTCCCGGATGTTGCTGACCATCTTCGAGTGCAGCAATGCCCGCCCCGTCGGTGAGGGCATCACGATGATGACCGGAACGCCGTCTTCGATCAGTGCGATCGGCCCGTGCTTGAGCTCACCGGCAGCAAATCCCTCGGCGTGCATGTACGCGAGTTCTTTGAGTTTGAGTGCGCCCTCGAGCGCGACGGGGTATCCGACGTGGCGCCCGAGGAACAGGACGGTCCCCCGGTCGGCCAGGTCGCGGGCCAGCGCACGCACCGGCTCGACCGTCTCGAGCACTGTGGCGACCGCGGCCGGCATCGCTTCGAGCGCAGCGTATTCACGTGCCACCTCATCGGGATACTTCGTACCCCTGGCCTGTGCGAGTGCCAGACCCACCAGGTACGTCGCTGCGATCTGGGCGAGGAAACACTTGGTGGACGCCACCCCGATCTCAGGTCCGGCGTGCGTGTAGAGCACGGCGTCGGATTCTCGCGGGATCTGCGCACCATTGGTGTTGCAGATGGCCAAGACCCGGGCCTTCTGCTCTTTGGCGTGCCGGACCGCCTCCAATGTGTCGGCGGTCTCGCCCGACTGCGAGATGGCAACCACAAGGGTGGAACGATCGAGAACCGGGTCGCGGTAACGGAATTCGCTGGCCAACTCGACCTCGACCGGCAGACGCGTCCAGTGTTCGATGGCGTACTTCGCGAGCAACCCCGCGTGGTAGGCGGTACCGCAGGCGACCACGAACACCTTGTCGATGTCGCGCAGGTCGTCGTCGGTGAGTCGCTGCTCGTCGAGGATGATCCGGCCGTTCTCGAAGTGCCCGAGCAGGGTGTCGGCGAGAGCCTGTGGCTGCTCGGCGATCTCCTTGAGCATGAAGAAGTCGTGCCCGCCCTTTTCCGCCGCTGCCAGATCCCAGTCGATGTGGAAGGGTTTGCCGGATTCCTCGTTGCCTTCGAAGTCGGTGATCGTGTAGTCGTCGGCGGTGATCACGACCACCTGGTCCTGACCGAGTTCGACAGCCTCACGGGTGTGTTCGATGAAAGCCGCGACGTCGGAGCCGACGAACATCTCGCCCTCGCCCACACCCACCACCAGTGGAGTGGACCGGCGCGCGGCCACGATGGTGTCGGGGTGGTCCGCGTGCGTGAACACGAGCGTGAACGCACCCTCGAGTCGGCCCAGCACCGCATATGCGCTGTCGACGAAGTTCCCCGCCGTCGAACCACTGGCGTACTGCAGAGCCATCAGGTGGACGGCGGTCTCGGTGTCCGTGTCGGACGAGAACTCGATGCCGGCCTTCTCCACCTCTTCCCGCAGGACCGCGAAGTTCTCGATGATGCCGTTGTGGACCACGGCGATCTTGCCGTCGAGGCTGGTGTGCGGGTGCGCATTTCGGTCGGTCGGCCGTCCGTGGGTGGCCCAGCGCGTATGTCCCATACCGGTCGAGCCCGCGAATGCTTCGCGGCCGATGGTGGCCAGCTCCTTGTCGAGGTTCTCCAGCCGCCCGGCCTTCTTCTCGACTGCGGCATGTCCGGCGCCGTCGAGGATTGCCACACCCGCGGAGTCGTACCCGCGGTATTCCATCCGGCGCAGGGCCTCCACGACAACCTCGAGGGCGTCGCGTCTGCCCACGTATCCGACGATTCCACACATAGTGCTACAGGGTACTTGCCGCGCGCGGATACACAGAAGTCGCTGGTGAAGTGCCAATTCTTGCGCTCGCACTGACAACAGGTGAAGTTATGGGTTACGCTGTGCGAACTCTTGCAGTTCTCGAGCGTCAAGCTCAAGGAGTCGAGGGGGATGCGTCGGTTGGGACGCCTTTGATACGTTCGATCCGTATGTCCTCCACCACCGGGGTCACCCCCCACTTCTCTACCGCGTTCCACGTGAAAATCCTGTAGCGATCCCCTCTGGTCACGGTTCGATCTGCAAACACTCTTTTTTGGTCCGTACACACGTGATACCTCGCATTTCGCTGTAGGTTTCGATGCGGGCTCCACTTTTGGGTCCATCCTCCCGAAGGACGTACATGGACTGGCTGTGGGACATATCGGTGCTCGACGGACCATTGCCGTGGGCCATCCTCCTACTCGGCGCCCTGGGGCTGTTGTGGCTGATCCTGCTGCCTCAGAAGACCTACCTTCTTGCTGTCGTACCAATCGCTGCGGTCGTCAGCCTCCTCCTGGTCTTCGTGTCGAAATGGCTCATCGAGGACGTCTGGAAACTGTTCTCGGACCCCATCCCGGCGTCCAACTACATGTGGGGCGGCGCAGCGGTGTTCGCACTGCTGCTGTTCATTCCGAGGCTCATCCGTGGCCGGGGGGTGGCCGCCCGGATCATCACGGTCTTCGCGACGGTGTTCGCGGTGGTGATGGCTCTCGCCCAGATCAATGACCACTTCGACGAATACCCGACCGTTGGCTCCGTCTTCGGGATCAACAACGTCAGGACGGTGTCCATCGACGAGGCCCGCAGCACCGACATCAAGACCGTGGAGGTGGACAAGTGGCGCAAGCCCGCGGGCCTGCCGTCGCAGGGCGGTGTGATCACCTCGTCCATCCCGGGTGAGGTCTCGAAGTTCACCGCCCGGCCGGCCAAGGTCTATCTACCACCCGCCTACTTCGCCGAACCCCGTCCGTTGCTACCGGTACTGGTGCTGATGGCCGGCCAACCTGGGTCGCCGGAAGACTGGCTCGTCGGCGGCCGGTTGACACAGACGATGGATCAGTACGCTGCCGCCAACGAGGGACTGTCGCCCGTTGTGGTGGTCGCCGATGCCACCGGCGACGAACTCGCCAATCCACTGTGCATGGATTCCAACCTCGGCAACGTCTCGACCTACCTGTCGGTGGACGTGCCCACCTGGGTGAAGAACACCTTGCAGGTCGAGACCGACCCGTCGGGATGGGCTATCGGCGGGTTGTCGTACGGCGGTACCTGCGCGTTGCAGATGACCACCAACCACCCAGAGGTGTATCCGACGTTCCTGGACATGTCGGGTCAACTCGAGCCCACCCTCGGTGACCGCAAACGAACCATCGACCAGGCATTCGGCGGCGACGCGGCCAAGTTCACCGCGGTCAACCCGATGGACCTGATGAAGTCGAAGAAGTACCCCCAGGTGGCCGGTGCCTTTGTCGTGGGTAAGGACGATGCGGAATACCGGCCCGGTCTGCAGCAGGTCTACCAAGCCGCACAGGCTGCCGGGATGGACGTCCATTTCAACATCGTCCCGGGTGGACATTCGTTCGCCGTCTGGTCGGCAGGCTTGAAATTGGAGATGCCATGGCTCGGTAAGCGCCTGGGATTGCCGTGATCTAGGGAATAATCCCATCCGATAGCGACTCTGCAACATCTCGACCACGAGCGGCGGGTACGGGCCCGTCCGTTCGGCCGGCGCGACCGGCTCCACAACTCGAAAGGCGCCGATGAGCACGACCGACACCACTGCCGAGGCACCCCCCGCCGAACCGACATCATCGCGGGCCGACAAGGTGCTCGGTTCGGTGGCCTGGACCATCCGCAAGGTTCCCTTCACCTCGACCGTGGTCGCGGTGACGATCGTTCTCGGCATCGTCACCGGAGCGTTGTGGGAGACGGTGGAGAACCGGTCCTGGTTCGGTGATGTCGCCTATGGCTATCCCCCGCTCACCGACGGTAAGTGGTGGACTCCGTTGTCGGGCACCCTGTTCGGGCTGACACCTGCCCACTACATCGCACTCATCGTCATCTTCGCCGTTGTTGTCGGGTGGTGCGAGTGGTTGCTGGGCACGGTCAGGGTCGCCGTTGTCACCATTGCGGGGCAACTGATCGGCGAGCTGGGCGCCGTCGCGTTCATCGCAGTGTTCCGGCCGACCAGCTGGGAATGGGTCGACCATCTCGCCGACGTCCAGGACGTGGGCCATTCCACCGCCATCGTTGCTGCCGTGGCCGCGGCAAGTGCCAGACTCCGCTCGCCGTGGCGACTGCGGGTGCGGGCGATTCTCCTTGCCTACGTTGCCGTTTCTTTTCTGTTCGAGGGCTCGCTGCATGACGTCACCCACCTCATCGCCGCAGTGGTGATGCTCGTGGTCGGCGAAAAGTTCTTCAGTCGAGGTGAATCCGGTGTGATGCCGCGAACGCGGCAAGAGATCCGGATGATCAGTTTCCTCGGCCTGGTCCTCATCGGGATCGTCAACATCGCCGTCGCCGTGTTCCCCGGCGACGGGCCCTTCGGTCCCACCGATTCCGACGACAGCCTCAGCTGGGGGTCGATCGTCAGTGTTCTGATCGTGCTGCTGATCGCCGACCAGTTGCGGCGCGGGCGGCGCTGGGCGTGGTGGATCACCGTGATCTACGGGCTCTTGTACGTCGCCCTGCTCGTCTTCGTGTTGGTCGCGGTGATCACCTCCGACTTCAAGGGTCAGGGCGCGGTCACGGTTGGCACCGGTCTGTTGTGGATCGTCGAACTGTCGTTGCTGTTCGCCGGGCGGTACGCGTTCAACGTCCCGCTGCGCAGCCGGAAAGCCATGGCGGGTATGGGCGGATCCAATCCGGCCGAACAGGTACGCAGCCTCCTCAAGAAATATGGAGGCAGCACCATGAGCTGGATGATCACCTGGGAGAACAATCAGTACGCGTTCACCAAGGACGGCGAAGGCGTGATCGGCTACCAGCGACCGGCCGGCACCGTCATCGCCCTCGCGGACCCCGTCTGCGCCCCGGAGAAACTGGCCGAGACGATCCGCGAGTTCACCGACATGGCCGAGAGCAGCGCACGCATCCCGTGCTGGTTCTCTGTCAGTGAGGCAACGGCCGAGATCGCCCGCGAGATGGGCTGGCGCACTTTGCAGATCGCCGAGGACACCATCATCGACCTGCCCACACTGGCCTTCAAAGGCAAACCGTGGCAGGACATCCGATCAGCGATCAACAGGGCGAAGAAGGAAGGCATCAACTTCAGATTGACAACACTGAAGGACGAGCCGTTCGCCGTGCTCGCCCAGGTGCGGGCGATCTCCGAGGAATGGGTCGGCGACAAGGGCCTGCCGGAAATGGGTTTCACCCTCGGCAGCGTCGAGGAGGCCCTCGACCCGGAAGTCCGCGTGGCCCTTGCCATTGACGAGACGGGTTCGGTGCACGGAGTCTTGTCGTGGCTGCCGGTGTTCGGTGGAGATGATCAGGTGAGGGGCTGGACGCTCGACGTGATGCGCCGGCGCGACGACGGTTTCCGCCCGGTCATCGAGTTCCTCATCGCGAGCTCTGCGTTGGCTTTCAAAGCCGAAGGCGCGCAGATCCTCTCACTCTCGGGCGCTCCGCTCGCCCGTGCCGCCGACGACACCGGCGAGGTGGAAGCCATGGATCGCCTGCTGGACATGCTGGGAGCAGCAATGGAACCGTTCTACGGTTTCCGCTCCTTGCACGCATTCAAGATGAAGTTCCAGCCGCGATACGAGCCGGTGTACATGTGCTTCCGCGATGAAGGTGATCTGCCACGGATCGGACTGGCGCTCACCAGGGCGTATCTGCCCAACGCCACCCCGGGTCAGATGCTGAAGCTGGCCACTACAAGGGAGTAAGGCCGGACAAGGGAGTAAGGGCACGAGCGAATAGAGGCAAGCCCCGTCGGTGGATACACCGACGGGGCTGACCAGCAGATCGGTTGGGTCAGGCGGTTCCGGCACCGAGTTTGGTCGAGGCCTGCGACCGCTGCCGCTGCACCTCGATGGCAGCATCGAACTCTGCTCGCCAGTTCTCGGTCAGCGGCAGCTCTCGGTTGACGGCCTCTTCGGTGGACAGCTCCACCGGGAATCCGAATGTGTCGTAGAGCTTGAAGAGGTCGTCGCCGTTGACGGTGTCACCGGTCTTGCCCAGTCGCTTCAACTCTCGCAAGCCCTTGCCGAGGGTGCGCCGGAAGGCCCGTTCCTCCTTCTCGAGCACGGCGATCACCACGTCGCGCCGATCGGCCACCTCCGGGTAGGCCTCGGCGTACAGACCGGCGACAACCGGGACCAACTCCGTCAGCAGGTTCTGTTGAACACCGAGTTGATGGGCGAAACGGATTGCCCGCCGGACGAGCCGTCGCATCACATAGCCCTGTTCCTTGTTCGACGGCACCACACCGTCCACCGCAAGGAACACCGCACCGCGGATGTGGTCGGCGATCACTCGCATCGCGACCGTGTTGTCGTCGTAGCTCACACCCGAGAGCTCCTCGATCTTCTGGACGATCGGCCAGAGGAGGCTGATGCGGTATACATCGGGACTGTCGATGGATGCCGCGGCGATCCGCTCGAGACCGCCGCCGTAGTCGACGTTCTGCTTGGGAAGCAGCGCAAACCCGTCATCGGTCTTGCAGTACTGCATGAACACCGAGTTACCGATCTCCATGTACTGACCGCCATCGGAGTTCTGATGCGGGTACTTGCCGAAAGCCGTGTCGTGCTCCACCTGTGGGAAGTAGTAGAAGACCTCGCTGTCCGGTCCGCCGGGGTCGCCGACGGGCATCGTGTCCGGACCACCGGACCGCGACCACCAGTTCTTGTCGCTGTAATACGCGATCCGCGCGCCCTGGTTTCCTTGCTCGTTGCCCTGTTCTTCGGTCAGCAGAACCACTCTGTCCGACGAGACACCGGCCTTGGTGAACAACTCGGTCCAGATGTCCGCGCTCTCATCGTCGCGGGGGATGCCGTGTTCGGGGTCTCCCGAGAACACCGTCACGTAGATCCTGTTCGGATCAAGTCCGACGATCTCGGTCAGGAAATGCCAGAACAGCGGGATCTGTTCGGACTTGAAGTAATCGCCCAAGCTCCAGTTGCCGAGCATCTCGAAAAAGGTGGTGTGCCGGTTGTCGCCGACTTCCTCGATATCCTGGGACCGAAGGCAGGTCTGCGAGTCGGCGAGCCGGTTGCCGTCCGGATGTTCGGCGCCCAGCAGATATCTCAGCAACGGCTGCATCCCGCTGCCGGTGAAGAGTGTGGTGGGGTCGTCCTTCGGCACCAGCGGGGCCCTGTTGATGAGGGCGTGGCCGCGCTCCTGCATCAGCGAGAGGTAGGCGCTGCGGATTTCATTGGCATCCATCCGGTAACTGTCCCAAGATCACGGCCGGTGTGCGCGCCGAATCGGCGCGTTGGCCTGAAAATTGTCTCCGATACGGGCAACGGGTGATGTCGGCCGGCAACACGATCGCTTAGAGTCAGTTCGTGGCCAACCCCAAGAAGCTTCTCTCGCAGCTGTCCAAGACGGGACCGCACAAGGTCTTGCGCGGCGATATGGCGATTGTCGGATTGCCGGGCACCGTCTACGCGCCCGTCGGTGGGAAGGACCTGCCCGGGGTGGCGTTCGGTCATGGCTGGCTCACGGGCGCCAAGCAGTACAACAAGACCCTCGCGCATCTGGCCTCCTGGGGCATCGTCGCCGCGGCGCCCACCACCGAGAAGGGCATGCTCGGTTCCGATCAGGGACTGGCCGCAGATCTCGAGACCACCCTGTCGATCATCACCGAGGTCCGCCTCGGTGCCGGCGACATCACCGTGCACAAACAGCGTCTGGCGGTCGCCGGTCATGGCTTCGGCGCATCGGCCGCGACGTTGGCCGCGTCACGGAGCAGCAAGGCCAAGGCACTCGCTGCCCTCTACCCGGCACCGACCAGTTCTGCCGTGCTTCCCGCCGCCGCGGAGGTCCGGCAGTCCGCGCTGATCCTTGCCGCGCCCGGCGAGCTCGAATCGATGACGTCCAATGCGCTCGCGCTGCGTCGTGCTCTGGCCGGCCAGTCGGTGTTGCGCCTGGTCCCCAAATCCGACAACCGAGGACTGGCCGAAGGTTTCAGTGTTCGGGGCAGGCTGGGTGCCGGGGGCAACGACAAGAAGACGCAGAAGCTGACGCGCGCGGTACTCACCGGATTCCTGTTGCACCAACTGACGGGCGACGTCACGTACGCCGCGTTCAGTGACCCGGCAGCCGAACTCGGCAAGTTGATGACAATCGACCCCGATGCACTCGCGCCTGGCATGGAAGAGATCGTCGACCCACTCACCAAGCTGCTCAAGGGCTAGCGCGGTTGCTCGAAGGCCGGCGCTGTTGCCCAACCGCCGGCACCACACCGAGCTCCGGCGTTCAGCGGTCGGACAGCCAACCGGATGTGTACGAGAACCCGGTGTCCTGACAGTCCTCCGCCTCTACGCCGGACTGACCAGGGAGCGGCGTGTTGGCGTCCTTCGCACCGGTGGTGCCCAGAGTTGCCTTCGCCCCGACCGTCGGGTTGTCCGCTGACTCACCCGGGGCTGGGTACGGGGTGTGGGGACTGAGGTCGATGTCGTTCGCAGGGAGCAGGATTGCGCCGCCCGCAGCCACCGATGCCCGTGTGACACCGCGACCGTGCGTTGCGTCCTCGGCACTCGTCCGGACCTTCTCACCGAGTGCCTGCTGGCTTTTGCGGTAGCCGGCCACGGCCTCGGCACTGTGAGTACCGACTCTGGCGGCGATGTTGTCGAACAGGTCGGACAGGCTCATTGCTCACCGGCCAGGGCCAGGAGACCGTCGTCGGGCAATGCCACCGCGTCGCGCTCCGATGCCTGCGGTGTCACCGGTGTCGCATCGGGATTGCCAGGAGCGCCGGGGGTATCGACGTCATCTTTGCTCCTCGGAGCATGGATGCCCGGCGAACCAGGAGACGGGCATTGCTCGACAGGGTCACGATCCATCTCGGCCGCGTCTGGCGGTTCGGGGTCATCGGGAGTCGCCGGTACCGGCGGTTGCTCCTCGAAAGTCAGGTCGTCACCGATCTTGCTCTGGCCGTCCGCAGGGGTGGTCTCGCACGCTTGCTCGCCCGGCGGGCCGGCGTCCGGTGGCCCCGAGGAGACCTGAGGGGCCGGACAGTCGGGCGCGCCCGAGGCGGATGACCCGTTCAGGTCGAATCCCTTGTCCCCCAAAGGGGTCGAGACCGGCGGTTCATCTGTCACACCGCCCGCGTCTGCGGCATGCTCGGTGCCGGCCGGGCTCGCCGGAGGCAGCATCACTGCGCCGCTTGCGTTCGCCACCATCTCGATCACACCTGTGATCGAGCCTGCCACAGCCGAACCGACTGCCACCGCGACGGACCCGAGCACTGCAGAGAGATCAGCACCCACCATGGGCGTCAACGGGCTCGCCACCCCCGACTGTGCCGTCATCACCGGCTGCGTGGTCGTCACGGGCTGAGTGGTCTTCACGGGCTGCGCCCCCGGTTCACACACCGAGGTCGAGTTCGCCGGCCCGGAGTCCGGTGCTGGAGCCGACACCGTTGTGATGCCTGAGGATTCGCGAACCCCGTCGCCTGGTCCGGAAACGTCTACCGCAGCGTGGCAATCGCGCTCGGAGGCGATCGGTTCAGAGTTGTGAGCGGCGCATCGCACCAGTGTCTCGTCCGAGGACACCAGCTGTTCCCTCGCACAGTCGCCGCCCGCGTAGTCCGAGACGTCCACCTTTGCCATCGCCGTACACAGCCCGGTGAGAACCGCATCGATGGCATCGTCGCACAAGGTGACGGCGGCGTTGAACAACGCGACGGTGCTGTCGATCGCAGCTGTCAGTTCGGCGGCCGGCGACCCCGGGGTGGTGACCAGTGTCAGCCATGAACTGATCGGGATCCCGAGCAGAGAGTCGGGTGTGATGGCGGCGACGCACCAGAACTTGGCCAACCGTGCCGCCTCGATGGCGTCGGCAGCCACCACCATCCCAGAACCGATGTCCGCCAACGCCGCCACATCAACCGCCGCTCGCGGGATATGCGCGTCCTGAAGGCGAGTGCGGGCGACGATGCCGGACCCCGTAGGCCAGCAGGTTCCGAGTACGGCGTCCTGGCCGGTCTGATTGTGCAGCTCGGTCGCCGCGACGGTCTGAAGTCCCAACACGATTCGACCGTCGGCTCGCAGCCTGTCGGTGTCCAGGTCCTCGGTCTCGATCAGGCGGTTTCGGCACATGTCACCGGAGGGAACGTTTTCCATCCCCAGCCGCCGCGCCAGGGGGCCGACGTTGTCGAAGAAGCGGACGCTGTTCTCCGCCGCCGATCGTTGGTCCGTCAATTGTTGTGCGAGACCCGGCGTCTCACCCATGGAGGCCGCCATCCCCGGTGGTCGCGGCGCCGAACGTCGCCGCATTCACCACGTCCTCGCCTGTCAGCGTTGCAGCTGCATCGAAGAGGCCCCCGGCTATGCTCCGCGACGACTCGACGAAGCGGTCCACCGATGACACCACCGCAAGCAGTCCAGCCGCATAGTGCTCGCCATGGGTTGCGTACCGCGTTCCCGCATGTGAGCCGAACGAGCAGTCGGCGACAGCACCCGCAGCGACCTCGACCGCCCGGGCACCACTCCGAAATACCTCGCCGACCCCTTGTACTGCGGATGTGTCCATCCACGTCTGCTCGCTCATGATGCCTCCCCGATGTCAGACGCTGCGGGGCATCGAGGGGTTCCGTTCTACTGCGCGAGCACGCCGGACACCGCGTCGAGGAGCGCGTGTGGCCGCTGTTCGACAGGCGCAGGTTCGACCAGCGCGAACCGGCACCCCACCGCCCGGGCACCCCCGTCAGCCTCTTCGCTGTCACCCACCATCAACACATCGACGGGGTCAACACCCAGGTGACCCGCAGCGAAAGTGAAGATTCGCGGATCAGGTTTGGTGACACCGACCTCATAGGACAGGGTGAAGTCGTCGACCAGTCCGGCCATGCCATGTATGTCGAACACCGCGCGGACATCGAACGCGATGTTGCTGACGACACCCACCTTGATGCCGCGTTCCCGAAGTCGCCGCAAACAGTCTCCGGTGTCCGGATACGGTTCCCACGACAACGGATCGACCACACGCTCGTACAACGATTCCGCATGACCGGGCATCGTGAGTCCAGATGCCCTCAGCACCGACAGATAAGCCCTACGGTGCAGCAATGGGTCCAGATCTCTTCGTTGCCAAGCGAATTCGTCCTCGGTAGGCAGACCCGGCGGCATCCCGACCGGAGCGGTCATCCGTCGGATGATCTCGGACTGCGCTTCTCCTTCGAACTCTTCCCCGGATTCCTGGCGTAGGCGCGTGAACCACTCGGACCGTTCGGTGAACCGGAACAGGGTGCCCGAGAAGTCGAACAGGACGGCGTTCACAGGTGCCGAAGTCAGGCAGACTCGACAGCGGCCGCGATCTTGGTGGCCACCGAATGCGCCTGCTCTGTGGTGGCTGCCTCCACCATGACACGTACGAGTTGCTCGGTACCGGAGGGCCGGAGCAGCACTCGTCCGGTGGCGCCGAGTTCGGCCTCACCGTCGGTCACTGCCTGCTTGACCGAAGCCGCTTCGGCCACAACGTTTTTGTCGGCAACCCGCACGTTGAGAAGGACTTGCGGCAACGCACTCATGATGGATGCCAGATCGGCAAGCGACCTTCCGGTCTCGGCCATCCGACCCATCAACGCAAGCCCGGTCAGGATGCCGTCCCCCGTGGTGCCATACGAAGGGATCACCACGTGCCCCGACTGTTCACCGCCGAGCGAATAACCGCCGGCACGGAGCTCCTCGAGGACGTAGCGGTCACCGACAGCGGTGGTACGCACGGTGATCCCGGCATCGGTCATCGCCAGATGCAACCCGAGGTTGCTCATCACCGTGGCGACGAGGGTGTTGTCCTTGAGGCGGCCGGCATCCTTCATGGCACTGGCCAAGACGGCCATGATGGCGTCGCCGTCGACGACCTGTCCCGCGGCATCAACCGCGAGGCAGCGGTCCGCGTCGCCGTCGTGAGCGAGTCCGAGGTCGGCCCCGTACTCCAGAACTGCTGCTTGGACCCGATCGAGATGTGTTGAGCCGCAATCCTTGTTGATGTTCTCGCCATCGGGGTCCGCGCTGATCGCGATCACGGTGGCACCGGCAGCGCGATAGGCACGTGGCGCAGCCGCATAGGCAGCGCCATGGGCACAATCGACCACCACGGTCACCGACTTCAAGTTGACGTCCACGGAAGCCGACAGATGGGTCAGGTACGCGTCGAGTCCGTCGTGCGCATCACGAACGCGACCGACATCTGCACCGGTCGGTCGGTCGAACACGGTGTCCTGCGCGGACTCGATCGCGTCTTCGGCGGCGTCGGCGAGTTTGTGCCCACCAGCGGCGAAGAACTTGATCCCGTTGTCGGGCATGGGATTGTGCGAGGCCGAGATCATCACACCGAACGCCGCGTCGTAGAAGTCGGTCAGATATGCAACAGCCGGGGTGGGAACGACGCCGACTCGTAGCGCATCGACACCCGCCGCAGTCAGACCGGCACAGACGGCGGCTTCGAGCATCTCCCCCGACGCCCGCGTATCCCGGCCCACGATTGCCACGGGGCGGCCAGAGGCCGGTGCTATGGGCCGGCCAGAGGCCGGCGCCACGGGACGGCCGGACCCAGACCGATCCTGCGGCAGTACACGTGCCGCCGCCTGCGACAGCGACAGCGCCAACTCGGGTGTCAGGTCGGCATTTGCCAGACCACGTACGCCATCGGTACCGAACAGGTGCCCCATTGACATCCTTCGCTCTAAATACACAGGCAGGCGTCCAGTGAAACTGAACGCCTGCCTGTGCCAAGTTCGACTTGGTGTTTCTTGCGGGCTGAAGAAATCAGCGCTTGCTGTACTGCGAAGCCTTACGGGCCTTTTTGAGGCCGTACTTCTTGCGCTCCACCGCACGCGGATCACGGGTGAGGAAGCCGGCCTTCTTGAGGGCTCCGCGATCCTCTGGGGTGACCTCGATGAGGGCACGAGCGATGGCCAGACGCAGAGCGCCGGCCTGTCCCGAAGGTCCGCCACCGTGCAGATTGGCCGCGATGTCGAAAGTGTCGGAGCGCTCGACGGTGACGAACGGCGCCTTGATGAGCTGCTGGTGCACCTTGTTGGGGAAGTACTCCTCCAGGGTGCGGCCGTTCAGCTTGAAGGCACCGGTGCCCGGTGACATCCGGACGCGGACGACGGCTTCCTTACGACGGCCCACGGTCTGGATCGGGCGATCGAGATCGATCGGCGCGCGGGTGGCGGCCGGCTCGTCGGCAACGTCTGCGGTGGTGTCGTCCACGGTGTAGTCGTCAGCGCCGACCTCGGCCTCGACCACTTCGGGAGCCACTGCTTCGGCTTCGTTCACATCGGACACGTTCTGCTCCTCCGGCGCCGTCACTGGGCAACCTGGGTGATCTCGAAGGGCACGGGCTGCTGCGCCGTGTGGGGATGGTTGGGGCCTGCGTAGACCTTCAGCTTGGAGGCCATGGCCCGCCCGAGTTTGGTCTTCGGGAGCATCCCGACGATCGCCTTCTCGACGAGGCGTTCCGGCTGCGTTGCCAGCGACTCACCGACAGTGCGGGACCTCAGGCCGCCCGGGTAACCCGAGTGGCGGTAGACAAGCTTGTCGTCGCGCTTGTTTCCGCTGACGGCAACCTTCTCGGCGTTGATGATGACGACGAAGTCGCCACCGTCCATGTGGGGTGCGTAGGTCGGCTTGTGCTTGCCGCGCAGGAGCGTCGCGCTCTGCACAGCGAGGCGGCCGAGCACCACGTCGGTGGCGTCGATGACATGCCACGTACGGGTGATGTCACCGGCCTTCGGGGTGTAAGTAGGCACAGATAGTCCTCATGTCTGGTGATCTGGAGCTGGTCTGGAACGCGGCAGAGGTAGTTCCCGGCGACCAGTGGGGACCCGGGCCTCGACTACACCTGGCAACAGGCGGTCGCGCACCAACGGTCAACAGTACCGGCCGGGCCATCGACAGGTCAAAACACCGCCGACCGGCGCCGGCCGCGCCGCCGACTCGAACGTCATGGCGTTCCTATCCGCACCGCACCCACCGCGACCCGGCACTGCTCGTCGATCGTCTCACCTGCGGATCCGCCCTGACATCCCACACTGACCTGCAACCCCGCCGACACCAGCAGGTACCACCTGATCGGCCCGCCGGAGACGGGCACCTCGCGGTAGCTGATCACCTCCCGGCCTGCGTAACGCGTGCTGGCCGAGAACTCCTGGACGACGTCGTCGCCGCGCTGCCCGATGCGATTGCGGAGGCTACCCGCCACCGAGGCCAAGGTCGACGTGTTGCGCACCGTGTTCTGCAAGACGATGATCCGGCGGTCGTCGCCGGGTGCGGCGAAGGTTGTGCGGGAGACAACTCCTTCGGCTGCCGGCTCCGAGCTCTCGCGCCACTCGGCGGGGACTGTGACGGCGACGCGGCCGAGCTGGGCCTCGCGGTCCGCAGACGGCGGCACACCCTCGCGTCCGTTGTCGACCATCAACGCGATCACCGCCACTGCGATCACCACTGCAGCAGTCGCCGCAATCGCGCCGGCGACGCGCCGGCGCATCGGGGTCCGGCCGACGGTCGGCGGTTCGCGAATGCCCTCGTCCACCGGCAATGCCGAGCCGCCGAAGCGGTGGATCAGTGATCGCTGCACGGCCGCGACCCGACCGACCACTGTGTGGACTTCGCAACACCGCAGAACTTCCGCAACTGCCGCGGGGTCGGTGCCGTCGACGAGGATTGCCTCGACGCGGTTGTCGACGATGTCACCCAGTCGAAGGGCGACCGTCTCGGCAGTGGCCACCGAGGTCCCGACAACGTTCCAGCTGCCGGTGGACCGATCCATCTCATGGATGTCGATCCGGGAGTGGACCTCGATCACCAGTGCCCGCTGCGTGGAAGATCCCAGATGCGATTCGGCGATGACCGCAGCACGCGGGGTCAGCACAAGTTGGCCACAGTGGGGTTGCGCCGCGTGCCGCAAGATCTCGGTGCGTCGGACACCCCATGTCGTCGGGTGTGCCAGCTCCACAGCCCCGAGGCCTGCGAGCGCTCGGGCGAACACCTCTGACCATGCCGCCGAGGTAGAAACCCTCACCCCGTCGACGGCCACCGACGATCCGTTGATGCCGCGGACAAGGGCTTCGACGGAGCAGGGTTCACGCCCGGCAACCACCACGTCGTCGTAGGCGATGTCGGCGACCACCATCCGTATCGGTCGGACCGTCGGCGACGCCTCGGGCTCTGTGTCTCTCACGTCCGGTGTCATCACAACGGCGGCATGTGGGCGACCTGGATCATTTCCTGGGGTCGCGATCTGGACACCAGCTCTCCCCGACCCGGCACCAGGCGCTGCAACCGCACCCGGCCCAGCAGGTACCCCTCGTCGCGGTCACCGCTCATCAGCAGCCCATCGGTGGACAGGTCCTTGAGACGCCCGATGATCGGATCGAACAGAGCTCGTCCGGCGCCGCCAGAACGGCGCGCGACGATGAGGTGCAGGCCGATGTCGCGGGCCTGTGCCAGCAGGTCGAGCAACGGGCTCAACGGGTTTCCGCTTCCGGTGGCCACCATGTCGTAGTCGTCGACGATGATGTACACGTCCGGCCCCGACCACCAGTTGCGGTCACGCAGTTGCTGCTGGGTGACGTTCTCCCCGGGGATCCGGGCGGTGAAAAACGCGACCAGCTCGTTCACCATCGGGGTGAGGGTCTGGGCCGAACTCGCATACCCGGCGAGGTGATCGGTGTCGATCACACCCAGCATGGTTCGCCGATAGTCGACCAGGACGATCTTTGTTTGCGTGGCCGTGCTGTTCTCCACCAGACCCGCGACGATGTTGCGGAGCAGCGTGGTCTTCCCGTGCTCCACGTCGGCAAAGACCAGAAAGTGTGGTTGAACCCGGAAGTCCAGGATGACCGGGGCCAACTCGGCTTCACCGACACCGATCGCGACTTCACCGGCCGCCAGGTCGATCCCGGCGTCGTGCACACGTGCCACCACCTCGGACCGTTCCAGATGAGCGGCAAGTTTGCGGACCGGCATGGCCTGCTGACCGGGATACACGGCCACCAGCTGCTGCACCGTCTGCGCCACGGCCGCACTCAGTGAATCGAGCGAGGTGTCCGAATCCGTGCGCGGCAGAGCGATCAGCATGTGCAGGTGCTCGGCGGTCAGACCACGCCCGGGCCTGCCCTCGGGCACGAGTCCGGCGACCTTGCGGCCCATCTCCGAGTCGAGTGGGTCACCGAGTCTCAGTTCGAGGCGGCTGCCGATGAGGTCTTTGACGGCCGGCCTGATCTCGGCCCAGCGCGCAGCGGTGAGCACCACGTGGACCCCATACGAGAGCCCCTGCGCCACAATGGTGTTGATCTGCTCATCGAGGAAGTCGAACTCGCCCCGGATCACCGAATAGCCGTCGACGACCAGGAACAGGTCACCGAAGACATCCGCCTGCACCGATGCGTCACCGGCAAGGCGGCGTTGGCGGTAGTCGCGCATCGACTCGATGCCGAGTTCGGCGAAGCGCAGTTCCCGCTGCCGTATCACCGTTGCGACCTCGGCCACCGTCCGCCGAACGGCATCCATGTCCGAGCGGCTCGCAACCGATCCGACATGCGGCAGGCCGGCGATCCCGGCCAGACTGCCGCCGCCGAAGTCGAGGCAATAGAACTGGACCTGCGCTGGACTGTGGGTGGCAGCCGCAGCAACGATCAACGCGCGCACCGCATTCGACTTACCCGATTGTGGTCCACCGACGATTGCCACGTTGCCGCGCGATCCGGCGACATCGACGGTGAGAACGTCGCGCCGCTGGTCGTACGGGCGGTCCACGATGCCGATCGGGAACACCAGCCGACCGATCTGCGGGGTCCGCCAGTGCGGGGCCAGCATGTCGATGGTCGGCGGTTGACCCAACGGCGGCAACCACACCTCATGCGCCGGACGTCCCTGTCCGGCGATGCGGTCCACCACGATCTCGAGCAGCGTTCTCGAATTCGGCGCCGGCGGTTCTGGATCACCGGCAGGGCCGGGGCCGGCCAGCTCGGCCGCAACCGGGGGCACGATGGGGTCGAGTGGCACAGGGCCGGCGGTGAACATCTTGAGGCCCACCGGGCCGCCCGACGACACGATGTGCTCGGCGCCCGCCGCGACCGGCGGCGAGTACGGACCCGACACGTAACACGTGTTGAATCGAATCGGTTCCGCCGAATCACATTTGAGGTAACCCGATCCCGGCACGTTGGGCAGGTGGTAGGCATCGGGTACACCGAGAACTGATCGGGACTCGTTGGCGGAAAAGGTTTTCAGTCCGATGCGGTAGGACAGATGACTGTCCAGGCCTCGCATCTTGCCTTCTTCGAGCCTTTGCGAGGCAAGGAGCAGATGGATGTGCAGCGACCGGCCCAGTCGCCCGATGGCCACGAACAGGTCCGCGAAATCCGGCTTCTGCGCGAGCAGTTCGGAGAACTCGTCGACGACGATGAACAACGCCGGGAGCGGTTCCAACGGCGCACCCGCGGCGCGCGCACGTTCGTACTCGCCCACGTTCGCGAAGTTCCCCGCTGCGCGAAGTACTTCCTGCCGCCGGTTCATCTCCCCCGCCAACGCGTCGCGCATCCGGTCGACCATCGACAACTCTTCTTCGAGGTTGGTGATGACGGCTGCCACATGCGGGCACGAGTCGAGGCCCAGAAACGTTGCCCCACCCTTGAAGTCGACCAGGACGAGATTGAGTGCCTCAGGCGAATGGGAGCTGACGAGCGAGAGCACCAGAGTACGCAGGAACTCCGATTTGCCGGACCCCGTCGCACCGATGCAGAGCCCGTGCGGACCCATCCCGCCCTCGGCTGCCTCCTTGATGTCGATCTCCACGGGTGTACCGCTGGTGGAGTACCCGATCGGGACCCGCAGCCGCGACCGCGCGCTGCGGGGTGCCCATGTCAGATGCGGGTCGAGGCGGGTGGCATCGGCGATTCCGAGCAGACTCATCAGACCGGGGTCGGACGGAGTCACCTCCTGTTCCAGGTTCACCATCTGTGCTGCGGTCGCCAAGCGATAGCGGGCCATCGATCGGGCGAAGGCCTCCGCTTCGGCCACCGTCAGCGAATCCATGTCCGCAAACTCTTCGACTCCGAAAGCGCTTCGCGCGCCGATCTTCCCGTCCCGAACCACCAGCTGCAGCCCCCGGCGGACCGCGAGTCCGTCCGGGGGTGCCGACAGATCGAGGATCGAGACCGCCTCCATGCCCGCGTCACCGACCACCCGTTCGTCTCCCGAGACGAACCCGTCGTCGATCACGATCACCAGCTGGATCCGGCCGGCGCTCGGTGGGGCAGAACGCGAGAACCGGCCCCGTTCGAGGAGGTCGACGGCCAGGTCGTCCTCCAGCTCGGTCAGCGACCGGTAGATCATCCGCGCCGAGCCCATACCGTCGTGCTCGTATGGGTGCTGCACATGGGGCAGCCACTTGCACCAATCCCACGATTCGGCGCCCGGGTCGGCAGTCACCACCGCGATCATCAGCTGATCGGGGCCGTGGAACGCGCACAGTTCCAGGACCATCGACCGCGCGAGTTGCCGGGTCTCCTGCCGGGCACCTTCGATGTTGATCGCCGGGAAACCCCGCAGCGACACCGCTGTCGGGAGGCCGTGGACAACTGAATGCGTTCGCACAAAACGTCGTAGCGCCACCGCCGACACCGGCTCGATGTCTTCGAGTGGGCCCGTCTCCGGTGGCATCAGACGCGTCGCCAGACGTTGCGATCCCACGCCCACCCGAACATGGCCGAAATCGCTGTCGGCGCGGCGGCGTTCCCACATCCTCCGGCCGCCGACGACACCCAGCAGAGCCGCCGGCTCGGGGTGACTCCATTCCAGTGCTTCACGCTGAGCAGCTCCGGTGTCGTGGACCTCGTCGCGTACCTGACACAGATACCGGAAGTAGTCCTTGCGCTCCTCGTTCAGCTCCGCAGCGCGCTTGCCACCACGATTACCCGAACCCGCGTACATGCCGAACATCGACATCAGCATCATCATCGGGAACATCATGAACAGCGGGTTGGACAGCATGTTCCGGCCGCCGGTCACGACCATCATCGAGATCATGCCCACCACGGCGACCACCATCACCACAGGCATCATCTTCATCAGCAGACTGCCCGGAACCACACGCGGAACATCCGGTGGCACTTGAATATTGACCTCGCCGCCGGGCGCGCGTGGAGCAGGCACGCGTGCCCGCCGCACAAACCCTTCGGTCGTGCCTGCCGTCACCTGAACATCATGGATTGTTACCCCACCCCTGGAACAGAAACTTTCCCCGGCCGCCCATCATTCACCATTACTCCGTCGGCGGCACCCGCAAGGGTGCGAAAACGTCATCCGACGGCAACGGTTGTCGGTCTCATTCGCTATGGTCTTCGGTACTGGTGGGGACCTTGGGGGGAAATTCATGACCGCTGCCGATCTCTTGGCCGAGTTGGATGCTGCTGCCGGCATCCAACCGGCACTTGCACGTGTTTCCGTCATCGGGGGCACAACCCAATTCGACGTCGGGTTGCCCGCCGCGGTTCCCGTTGCGGCCTTGATCCCGGATCTGGTGTCGCTCATCACCTCCCGGGCACCGGAGACCGACGATTCGGAGGCACGTCCCGGACCCGTTCGCGACCACTGGACGCTCTCCCGGGTCGGCCACGACCCCATCGCGCCCGGACGCAGTCTCGCAGAGGCAGGCGTGCGCGACGGCGACCTGCTGATCCTCCGGTCCGTTCCGGCGCGCGAGACCGCGGTTCTGTTCGACGACGTCATCGATGCGGTGGCGCGCCTGGGTGGAGCCCAGTCCAGCGGGTGGTCGGCGAGCGCGGCACAGGCGATGGGCTACGCGGTGGCCGTGGGCGCGTCCACCCTCACCGCGCTGGCCCTCCTCCAGCAACGGAATGCGTACGGCGACCTGTGGCCTGCGATCGTCACCGGGTTGCTGGCGCTGGCGTTCGTTGTCGCCGGAGCTGTAGTGGGTCGGTTCTACCTCGACCGCTCTACGGCGGCGATGTGTTCGCTGTGCTCGTTCCCTCTCGCATTCGCGACGGGAATGATGTTGCCGCCCGGTGATTTCGGCGCCGCCCACCTCACCCTCGGTGGTTGTGTCGCCGCCGTCGTCGCGGTGCTCTCCTACCGGATCTCCACAGCCGGGCCGTTGATCCATTCCGCGATTGTCACGGCAACCACCTTCGCCACCGCCGCCGCAGCGGCCCAGTTGCTGTGGTCGCCCGGCACCGTGCGGGTCGGGGCGGCGCTCTGCGCTGGGGCGGTGCTGGCCATTTCGATGGCGCCCCGCCTCACGATCGCCCTCGCCCGACTGCCACTGCCGCCGGTTCCCACAGCCGGGGCCGCCATCGACCCGGTCGATTCAGCGCCTCGCCCGGCCATCGAGGGCATCGGCGCGATCGGGGCGATGGCATTACCGTCGGCAGCCGCACTGGAACTCCGCGCGCACACCGCCGGCCGTTACCTCACCGGCATCATCGCCGGCACTGCGGTCGCAGCGGTCGCGGGCATTGCCCTGGTCGCCTACCCGGCAGACGACTTCAGTTGGCGCTGCACGGTTTTCGCCCTCATCATCACCACGGTCCTGTGCTTACGTGGCAGATCACATGCCGACCTCGCCCAGGCAGCCGTCCTCATCGCCGCAGGTGCTATCGGCTTCGCCGCCGTGGTAGGCGAAGTGGCCCTGGGACCGGGCGATCATGTTGTCGTGGCCGCCGGCGCGGCAGCAGCGGTGAGCGTGGCGGCACTGCTCTGCGGCGTGGTTGCCCCGAGGTCCAGCTTTTCGCCCGTGGTGCGGCGAACGGTGGAGATCATCGAATACCTCTTGATCGCTACCATCGTCCCCTTGATGTTCTGGATCATGAATCTCTATGCAGCGGTCCGCGACCTGTGAGTGCGTCGGCGCCGACCCGTTGTCATCCTCGCCCCCCATCCAGGCGCGTTCGCATCGCAGCACTGTCGGCCGTCGGGTTCCTGGTGGTGCTGGCGAGCATGCCCGTCCCGGCACATGGCATCACGCCGCCCTCGATCGATCCGCGTGCCCTCATCCGCGACGCACCCGTGGGTCCGCCCGAACCGACGGAGCAGGACACCTTGTGCGCGGAACCGGTGCTGTCGCCCGGCACCGATCCGCAGGTCCCCTCGGCGGCGCAGACGATGATGCGACTACCCGACGCCTGGCGGTTCAGCCGAGGAGCCGGACAGAAGATCGCGGTGATCGACACCGGCGTCACCCGGCATCCACGGCTGCCGCGACTGACCGCCGGTGGCGACTACGTCGCCCGCACCGACGGAACCGAGGACTGCGACGGCCACGGCACGTTGGTGGCGGGGATCATCGCTGCGGTCCCCTCCCCCGATGACGCCTTCAGCGGCGTTGCCCCCGAATCCTCGATCATCGCGATCCGGCAGTCCAGCGCCGCGTTCGTCGCCAAGGACCGACGCTCGGAGACCCGCGACAAGACAACCGTCGGAACAGGATTCGGCACGGTGCAGACCCTCGCTCATGCCGTTGTGCGTGCGGTCAACCTCGGCGCCGACGTCATCAACATCTCCGAGGTGGCCTGCGGCCCCGCCGGTGGTGACCTCCACGACGCGCAGCTGGGAGCCGCCGTCAAGTACGCGTTCGACCGCGATGTCGTGGTGGTCGCGGCTGCGGGCAACCTCGTCAGCAATTCCCAGTGTGCGCAGCAGAATCCGCCGCCGGACCCGGCGGACCCCGACCTCGACGGCTGGGACACGGTCACCACGGTCGCCAGCCCAGCGTGGTACACGCCCTATGTGCTGAGCGTTGCCGCGGTCGACTCGGTCGGCGGGGCCCCGGCGCCGTTCAGTCTGGCCGGACCATGGGTGGGCGTCGCCGCTCCCGGAACCGCGATCGTCAGTCTCGACAGCGCCCGCGGATCCAGACGAATCGTTGATGCCCAGTCCACCGAGAAAGGCCCCGTACGAGTGGAGGGCACCAGTTTCGCCGCGCCCTACGTCGCGGGCGTGGCGGCACTGGTCAGATCCAGGTTTCCCGAACTCGGTGCCGCAGAGGTGATCGAGCGCATCACCAGGACGGCGCATTCACCGGGCACCGGACGCGACAACACGGTGGGCCACGGCGTTGTCGACCCGGTTGCCGCCCTGACGTACGAAGTACCCCCTGAGAAGCCTGATTGGACTGCGTCGCAAGCGATTCCGCCTCCGGTGCGACCACCGGCGCCCGACCACTCCGCACGCACGGTGGCCATCATCGGCGGCGGTGTCTGCGCGGTGATACTGGTCGCAGGATGGGCGGTGTCCCTGCCTGCCCGACGACTACGGCGGCTGGAACCGGAAGAATACTGAGCTCCGGCTCAGATGGAAACTCCTACTTCGCGCGCGCCGGCCGGAGCTCACGCGGCAACGCGAACGTCAGCGTCTCCTCGGCAGTGGTGACCTTTTCGATGTTGTTGTATCCGTGCTCACCGAGTAGATCGAGAACACCCCGCACCAGCACCTCCGGCACCGATGCACCCGACGTCACACCGACGGTTTCGACCCCTTCGAGCCAGGTCAGGTCCACGTCACGTGCGTAGTCGACCAGGTAGGACGTGCGTGCCCCCGCCTGGAGCGCCACCTCCACCAGCCGCACCGAGTTGGACGAGTTCCTCGAACCCACCACGATGACCAGATCGCATTTCGGCGCCATTGCCTTCACCGCCACCTGACGGTTCTGCGTGGCGTAACAGATGTCGTCGCTCGGTGGGTCGTTGAGCAGGGGGAACTTCTCCCGCAACCGTGACACCGTCTGCATCGTCTCGTCGACGGACAACGTGGTCTGCGACAACCAGACGATCTTCGATTCGTCACGCACCGTCACCGCATCGACGCTGTCGGGTCCATCGACCAACTGGACGTGCTGGGGCGCCTCTCCGGCGGTCCCCTCGACCTCCTCATGGCCTTCATGGCCGATGAGCAGGATGTCGTAGTCGTCGCGTGCGAAACGCTTGGCTTCCTGGTGCACCTTGGTGACCAGCGGGCATGTCGCATCGATGGTGCGCAGGTTGCGTTCCGCGGCGGACTCGTGGACCGCCGGTGACACACCGTGCGCAGAGAACACCACGAGTGCACCCTCGGGCACCTCGTCGGTCTCGTCCACGAACACCGCGCCGCGGTCGGCAAGCGTTTCGACGACGTGGCGGTTGTGCACGATCTCCTTACGCACATACACCGGCGCACCGTGCTTCTCGAGCGCTTTTTCCACCGCTTCGACGGCTCGATCGACACCGGCGCAGTAACCGCGCGGCTCGGCGAGCAGGACTGTCTTGCCTCCAGGGCTGATTTCGGCCGAACTCATGGTGTTCAGGGTACGGGCAATACGACCCTCCTGGTGGTCACCACCGGTGGCATGAGGCACAGTAATGGGATGATCCGACCACCTTATGCCGCAAGGGTCGCCGCCGGGGTTGTTGTAACGGTGCTGGAAGAGACTCGAAAACTGCCGACCACCGCGATCACACTTCCGATGACCGCCGTGAGTCAGACTCTCCAGACTCTGATGCGTTTCCAGCAGCAGATCGCCGAGATGGCGATCAAGGGAGACGATGTTTTCGACGCGTTGCTGGGGCACAACGAAGAAGAGCCGGAGTGGGCGACCTTCGACGAAGACGACGATCTCGCACCTCCGTCCGCGCCCACCTTGGTTCCCTCCGACGACTCCGATGACTCCGGCGAGAGTGCCGCACCGGCTGCCGGAGCCGGACGGTTCGCCTTGTACAGCTCGGCGCCCGACATCGACACCGACGATGTGCAACCGATCTCGACGACACCGTCCGACGACGTCCCGGAAATCGTCGAATTGCTCGACTACAACGACCTCACCCTGGCGCAGCTCCGCGCGAAGTTGAAGACGGTCGGCTTGAGCGAACTGCAGGACCTTGCGGCGTATGAGAGGTCCCACCGTTCGCGGGCACCGTTCCTGACGATGCTCGACAATCGTGTGACCGCCGCGAGCAAGTAGTACCCGGGTGAGCAATACGCCCGACACGGCATGGCCGGTTCGCACCATCAACACCAAGATCGCGGACTGGCTACACAGACTGGGACAGGTCTGGGTGGAGGGTCAACTCACCCAGATCAACCGGCGACCCGGCACGCGTACCGCCTTCCTGACCCTTCGTGATCCCGCTGCCGACATCTCGATCCAGGTGACGTGCAACCCCGATCTGCTCACCCGCGCCCAGGTTCCACTCACCGAGGGCGCCCGCGTGGTGATGCTCGGCCGCCCGGTCTTCTACACCGGCAGGGGCACCGTCTCGCTCCGCGTCACCGAGATCCGGCCGGTGGGGATCGGCGAGCTCCTGGCCCGCATCGAGCGGCTACGACAACTCCTCGCCGCTGAGGGCCTGTTCGACTCGGCTCGCAAACGACCACTTCCGTTCCTGCCCGGAACCATCGGACTGATCACCGGCCGCGCCAGCGCAGCGCAGCGCGACATCGTCTCGGTCGCGCAGAGTCGTTGGCCCGCAGTGCGTTTCGAGATCCGCGACGCGCCGGTTCAGGGACCGACCGCGGTCCCCCGCATTCTGCGGCATCTTGCCGAGCTGGACGCCGACCCGGACGTCGACGTGATCATCCTGGCCCGGGGTGGCGGCAGTGTCGAGGACCTGCTGCCGTTCTCCGACGAAGCCCTGTGCCGCGCGGTGGCCAAGGTGACCACCGCGGTGGTGAGTGCGATCGGGCACGAACCCGACTCGCCCTTGCTCGACCTCGTGGCCGATCTTCGGGCGGCAACGCCCACCGATGCGGCCAAACGAGTGGTGCCAGACGTCGCCTCAGAGCTCGCGATGATCCGCGACCTGCGGTCCAGAAGTGCAGGAGCACTGCGCAATTGGGTCACCACACAGGTCCGCGGCCTCGATGCGATGCGTGGACGCCCGGTGCTCGCGCACCCGTTCCGCATGATCGATGAGCGCAGCGCATGGCTTGATCGCGCGGCCTCGGACATCCGCCGTGACGTGGCGCGGCTCGTCGCCCACGAGGACCAGCGCGTGGAACATCTGTCGGCGCGATTGGCTACCTTGGGTCCGGCCCAGACATTGGCGCGTGGATACGCCGTCGTTCAGCGGGTGCCCGGCTCGGCGAGTACGAACACACCGGATGACCACCCACACGTGGTCAGCTCGGTGCTGGACATGCCGATCGGCACCCAGCTCCGTGTCCGGGTCGCCGACGGCGCCACCCGTGCAGCGGTGATGGGCGTGGAGAAGTAGAGGACAGACGTGGCAGCGAAGAAGCAAGACATCGAAGGACCGGTCCCGGTATCGGAATTGGGTTACGAACAGGCACGCGATGAGTTGATCGTCGTCGTGCGCACCCTGGAACAGGGCGGCCTCGACCTCGATGCCTCCCTGGAATTGTGGGAGCGCGGGGAGGCCCTCTCACGCCGGTGCGAAGAACACCTCGAGGGCGCGCGCAAACGCATCGAGGCAGTCCTGGGCTCCGAGGAGGACCTTGCAGACGCCGGCGACGAAGACGACGACTTCGACGAGCAGGACTGAGCGGGCACCGCTGCCCCGTACTCGGCGTTTATGACCGATCGCCGCTGCCTGCAATACTCGGATCGTGGCCGCAAAACCCCGCATCCTCAATAACAACAAGGACATGATCTGGTCGTTGATCCCCTTGCTGTTGCTGTGTGCCTTCATCGCGGTCGTGTCCGGTAACTGCTCGGTCGGATTGACCGGCGGTTCCGGCGACGACAAGGTCCCGGCGTACGACGTCGCGAATGGGCTCCGTGCCGATGCCCGATCGGTCACGTTCCCCATCCGGCTGCCCCAGACACCGGCGGACTGGAAGCCCAACTCGGGTACCACCGTCGCACTGGAGAACACCGTCGTCTCCAATGCCGGCTACATCACAGCCAACGGTGTCTACATTCAGCTCAGCCAGACGAATGCGACCCAGGATGCCGTGGTCGGATACCTCTCGGACGACGAGACCCTGCTCGGCGCGGGCACCCGCGATGTCGGTGGCCGAAAATGGGTTGCCTATGGCAAACCGGACGGTGGCCGGACGGTGTGGGTCACCGACCTCGGCGACGTCCGGATCGGACTGAAGTCGAACAAGGCAAAGGACGACGACTTCTCGACACTGGCATCGGCGGTCCTGGCGGCCTCGCCGTTGCCGGGTGCCAACTCGAACGGGCGGGTTCTCCCCACCGGATAGTTGTCCGACCCCGGGCCGACCCGTCGGCGGGGAATGTTCCCTGAATATCAATCTTCCGGGTGAGGACTGTTGTCGCCCTAGGGCTATAGGCTCTGGCGCTATGGCAATGTTTCTGTATCGACTCGGACGATTCTCGTTTAGGCACAAATGGTGGGTGATCGTCAGTTGGCTATTGCTTGCGGCCCTGGTCATCACACTGGTGAGCAGTCTGAATCCCAAGTTCTCCAAGGACTTTGAGCTCCCGGGGACCGACTCGGACAAAGCGATGTCCCTCATGAAGGAAAACTTCCCGGCAATCAACGACGAGCAGTTCAAGGCGTCCACGAGTGTTCTCGTCGCCGCGGACAACGGGCTCGAAGCGCACACCGCGGACATCGACGCACTCGTCGCGAAACTCAGGACCCTGCCCGACCTGGTCGCGCCCGACACCATCGTCAATCCGGTCGAGGTGGCCAAAGCCGACCCTGCGTTGGCCCCCAACGTCCTCGGAGACAACGGCCGGGTCGGTTTGATGCAGATCGATCAGGACATCAACGTCGAAGACCTCACCCTCGAGGACAAAGAGCAATTCGAGGACATCCTCAAGGAGTTCCGCGTCGGCGGTCTCGATGTCCAGGGCACCGGTTCCCTGATGCAGGTCTTCGAGCAGGGCGGCACCGCCGAGATGCTCGGATTCGTCATCGCGTTCGTGGTGATGATCGTTGCCTTCGGTGCCATCGTGGCGGCATTCATCCCCATCATCACCGGCATCCTCGGTGTGATGATCACCATCATGCTGGTCACCCTGGGCGCCGGCGTGTTCAACATCAACGAGAGCGCAACCGGCATCATCACCATGCTCGGTATCGCGGTGTCCATCGACTACGCGCTGTTCATCGTCTCCCGCTATCGCAGTGAACTGAATCTGGGCGGATCTCGAGAGGCCGCCGTGGGCCGTGCCGTCGGAACCGCGGGTTCGGCAGTTGTGTTCGCGGGTCTCACGGTGATGATCGCCGTCGCCGCACTGTCGGTGGTGGGTATCCCGTTCATCTCGCAGATGGGTCTGGCGGCGGCACTCGCGGTCTTGATCGCGGTGCTCGGCGCCATCACACTGATCCCGGGATTGCTGGGGGCGTTCGGTCGGTTCGCCTTCTCGCCGCGCATCCCCAAGGTCCGTCACGGCGATGAGCCCGAGGAATCGATGTCCAACGGCCATCGCTTCGCGAAGTTCGTGACGAAATACCCGTGGCCGATCGCGGTTGTGTCGCTGCTCGCGCTTGTTGTCGTCGCCTTGCCGATGTCGAAGTTGGAACTCGGGCTCTCATCGACAACCGACGCCGAGGTCCCCGCGACCGAACTGCTACAGCGAGGATTCGGTGAAGGCATCAACGGCCCACTCCTGGTGGTGCTCAACGACACCGACGGCGGGCCCGTCGCCGCTGCGGCCGACCGTACGGTCGAGCACATCAAGACCCTGCAGAACGTCGCCAACCCCGGTCAGCTGACCTGGACGGGCAACGGTCCGGACAAACAGGACACGAAGGCCGGCGCGACGTCAGCCCTCATCTCGGTCACGCCGCAGCAGTCACCGAGCGGTCCGCAGACCCACGATCTGATGGAACAGATCCGGGACTACTCCTCGACCACGGATGCCGAGGGCGTCACCCTCAACGTGGGTGGGCAGACGGCGATCATGTCGGACATCTCGGCCAAGCTGAGTTCAGCTCTGATCCCCTACCTGGTCCTGGTGGTCGGGCTCGCCTTCCTGATCTTGATGGTCGTGTTCCGTTCCGTGCTGGTCCCCCTGACCGCGACCATCGGCTTCCTGTTCTCGGTGTGCGCGACGTTCGGTGCCACGGTGGCGATCTTCCAGCTCGGACACTTCGGGTTGATCACGCACACCCAGCCGATCATCTCGTTCCTGCCGATCTTCATGATCGGTGTGGTGTTCGGCCTGGCAATGGACTACCAGGTCTTCCTGGTCACCCGTATGCGCGAGGAGTACGTGCACGGTTTGTCCGCCAAGGAGTCGGTGATCATCGGCTACAAGCACGGTGCCCGCGTGGTCGCGTCGGCAGCCATCATCATGATCGCCGTGTTCGCGGCGTTCATGCTGGCACCCGACACCAGCTCGAAGATGATGGGCTTCGCTCTCGCGGCGGCCGTGTTCTTCGACGCGTTTGTGGTGCGCATGGTGATCGTGCCTGCCGTGATCACGATCATGGGCGACAAGGCCTGGTGGATGCCCACGTGGCTCGACAAGGTCCTGCCCAATGTCGACATGGAGGGCACTGCGATCCGGAAGATCCCGATCGATTCCGGCGCCGGCGACGACAAGCCGCAGCCTGCGACCGTCGGTTCCGCCGACTGATCTCGCTTCACCGGCAACCTCACCCCCGTCGACGCGTGTCGACGGGGGTGAGTGCTGTGTGACGGGGCTCACGTAGAATCACGGTGTCCATCTGAGCCGGAGAAACCCTGTGTCGTCATCGTTGACCCGCCCGTCGAGCGCGTTGCGTATCGACCAGGACCCGCGTGTCCACATGCGACGGCTCGACGCGATGTTCGAGCAGTGGTCGGCAACGGGTGCCATCCCGACCGGCGTCCGGAAAGAGGTGGCGAGATCGTGGGAACGGCAGCCGCCCAGATACCAGGATCCCGACCATCGACCGGCAGACGAGGTGGCCCATCGGCGCCGGGCCGACCCACTGCTCACCCACGCATCTGACGCCTTACGCGAACGGTTGCTGGCCAGCTGCACCGACACCGCCACCGAACTCGTGCTCTGCGACAGGGACGGTGTGGTCCTGTGGGTGTCCGGCCCACCGCAGGTGCGTCGACGCTCCGAGACGCTCGGCTTTGTCGAAGGCGCGTCGTGGACCGAGAACGCCGTCGGCACAAACGGTTTGGGCACCGCCCTCGCCGACCGGTCACCTGTGCAGATCTTCGGGTCCGAGCACGCGCACCCCGATCACCACAGCTGGGTGTGCACGGGCGGGCCGTTGATCGACCCCCGAGACGATTCGGTGCTCGGAGCGGTCACGCTGTCCGGTGGCCTGCGCACAGCACACCCGCACACGCTGTCGCTGGTGTGCTCCACGCTTGATGCCATCAATGCCGAACTACGGTCATTGCACCGTGAGAGCCTCCGAACCCACAGCCAGGCCGCGGCCGGCCTGCTCGAGCCCGGCGGCGTCGATGCGCTGGTTCTCGACCGCGGCGGCTGGGTCGTCGCCACCCGGGGCCTCGCGGTCAGTGAACGGCTGTTCGTCCCTGGCGGACTGCGCCCCGGCACCGTCTGGATCCCCAGCCTCGGGCATTTCGACAGCCTCCCGGTCGGAGATCTGTGGCAGCTCGAGCGATCCACCCGACGCCTCACCACCCTCGAGCTCACCGCCGAACCGCCGTGTGCCCGTATCTCGGTGGACGACAACGACCACACCTCGCACCCGCTGACCCCACGGCAGTTCGACGTGTTGCGCGTGCTCGCAGCGCATCCCAGTGGGCTCAGCGCGAGGGATCTGTCCGCCCGGCTATACGGGCCAGGTGATCACACGGTGAGCGTTCGCGCCGAGATCTCCCGGATCCGCCGCACGCTCGGCCCACTTCTGGCCACCCGGCCCTATCGGCTGACGGTCCCCGCCTCGGTCATCTGACCTCGCTGCAACCCCCTGCAACCCTCCCGGGCGTCCACATCGACCCCTACCGTCATGTGTGATCCACCTCACGCAAAGGAGTTGTACATGACCACCACCGTCTCGCCTACTCAGACGGCGCAGGCTTTCCTCACCGATTTGGAACGCGCCCTTGCACACGCCCGCGACACCGACGACGTCAGTGCTGTCACCGAACTGTTCGTCGACGACTGCTACTGGCGCGATCTGGTGGCGCTGAGCTGGAACCTCACCACTGCCGAGGGCAAGGACGACCTGGCCGCGATGCTCTCGGCGACGTTGCCGACGTCGGCTCCGAGCAATTTTCGGCTCGACGGCGAGGCAACCGAAGCAGACGGGGTGACGGAGGCCTGGTACACGTTCACGACCCCTGTCCTGCGGGGCAAAGGTCTGATGCGCCTGCGCGACGGCAAGTGCTGGACCTTCCTCACCTCGGCGCAGGAACTCCTCGAGTTCCCCGAGAGCAAGGGAACCCGGCGCATCAAAGGGGCCGAACACGGTGTGGTCCCCGGGCGGAAGAACTGGCTCGACCGGCGAACCGAACAGCAGCAATCGCTCGGCGTCACCACCCAGCCTTATGTGCTCATCGTCGGCGGAGGGCAGGGCGGGATCGGGCTGGCCGCAAGGCTCAGACGCCTCGGGGTCTCGGCGCTGGTCATCGATAAGCACCCCCGGCCCGGTGACCAGTGGCGAAGCCGGTATTACTCACTGTCCCTTCATGATCCGGTGTGGTACGACCACATGCCCTATCTACCCTTCCCGGACGACTGGCCGGTGTTCACCCCGAAGGACAAGATGGGCGACTGGCTCGAGAGCTACGTCAAGATCATGGAGCTCGACTACTGGAGCAACACCGTGTGCCGCCGCGCCTCGTTCGACGACGCGGCCCAGGAATGGACGGTCGAGCTCGAGCGTGATGGACAACCCTTGACGCTCAAGCCCACTCAGCTGGTGATGGCCACCGGAATGTCGGGCATCCCCAACATCCCCGACATTCCCGGAGCCGAGACCTTCCAGGGTGATCTGGTGCATTCCTCGCAGCACACCGGTGGCGCGAAGTACGCGGGCAAGAAGGCAGTTGTGTTGGGAGCCAACAACTCCGCACATGACATCTGCGCTGACCTCTACGAGAACGGCGCCGACGTCACGATGATCCAGCGGTCGACCACACACATCGTGCGCTCCGAGTCGCTGATGCGCGAGGTGCTCGGTCCCCTCTATTCGGAGGAGGCACTCGCAAACGGCATCGACCACGAGAAGGCCGATCTGATCTTCGGGTCCATTCCGTACGGCTTGCTGGCCGACTTCCAGATCCCCGCATGGAACACGATCCGGGAGCAGGACAAGGAGTTCTACGACCGTCTCGAGGCCGCCGGGTTCATGCTCGACTTCGGCGACGACGGATCGGGGTTGTTCCTGAAGTATCTGCGTCGCGGCTCGGGCTACTACATCGACGTCGGCGCCTCCGAACTCATCGCCGACGGCAAGGTCGAGTTGAAGGCACCCGCCCACATCACCGAGATCCGTTCGCACTCGGTGATCTTGTCCGACGGCACCGAGCTCGATGCCGATCTGATCGTCATGGCGACCGGGTTCGGCTCGATGAACGGCTGGGCCGCACAGCTGATCTCGCAGGAGGTGGCCGACAAGGTCGGCAAGTGCTGGGGGCTGGGATCGGGAACGACCAAGGACCCGGGGCCCTGGGAAGGCGAGCTCCGCAACATGTGGAAGCCCACCGCACAGGCGAACCTGTGGTTCCACGGCGGCAATCTGCACCAGTCCCGGCACTACTCGCGCTACCTCGCATTGCAGCTCAAAGCCCGCGAGGCAGGGATGAACGTGCACGTCTACGGCCAGGCACCGGTGCACCACCTGCAGTAACGGGCATGAAAGGATGGCCTTCAACAGTATTCGCCGCGATTCCAGGAGGCCCTCCATGTCAGCCGATTCCCACCAATTCGAGGCCCCCGACCGCAACCTGGCGATGGAGTTGGTGCGCGTGACCGAAGCGGCCGCTCTCGCCGCGGGCCGCTGGGTCGGTAAAGGCGACAAGAACGGCGGCGACGGCGCCGCGGTCGACGCGATGAGGCAACTCCTGTCCACCGTGTCGATGCGCGGCGTCGTCGTGATCGGCGAAGGCGAAAAAGACGAAGCGCCGATGCTCTACAACGGCGAAGAGGTCGGCAACGGCGAAGGTCCCGAGGTTGACGTGGCCGTCGATCCGATCGACGGCACCACCCTGATGGCCGAGGGTCGCCCCAACTCGATCGCCGTGCTCGCAGTGTCCGAGCGCGGCACCATGTACGACCCGTCTGCAGTCTTCTACATGGAGAAGATCGCCGTTGGTCCCGATGCGGCGGGCGTCGTCGACATCAACGAATCCGTCGAGTTCAACGTCCAGGCCGTTGCCAAGGCGAAGGGCATCGAGGTCGCCGACCTCACCGTCGTGGTCCTCGACCGCGAGCGCCACGAGGGTCTGATCGGCGAGATCCGCGCCGCGGGCGCCAAGGTCCGACTGATCTCGGACGGCGACGTCGCAGGCGCGATCGCCGCAGCGCAGGAGGAGAGCTCCGTCGACATGCTCATGGGCATCGGCGGCACCCCGGAGGGCATCATCACCGCCGTGGCGATGAAATGTATGGGCGGCGAGATCCAGGGCAAACTGTGGCCACGCAACGCGGCCGAGAAGCAGAAGGCCATCGACGCCGGCCATGATCTCGATCGGGTACTCAAGACCGAAGACCTCGTCAGCGGCGAGAACATGTTCTTCTGCGCCACTGGCGTCACCAACGGCGACATGCTCCGTGGTGTCAGCTACCGGGCGAACGGGGCGACCACCCGCTCGCTGGTGATGCGCTCGCGCTCGGGCACCATTCGCACCGTCGAGGGCCGCCACACCCGCCAGAAGGTCGCCGAGATCGCCGCGAACACTTTCCAGGACTGATCCCCGCCGAGCGGCGCTCCGCACTGCGGAGTCGCAGCACAGTGAGGGTGCCCTTCGGGCACCCTCACCACAGGTGGCAAAGTATCGAGGCATGAGCGACTCACCTGCCGAACAGTTCCGGATAGAGCACGACACCATGGGCGAGGTCCGGGTGCCGATCGACGCGTTGTGGCGAGCACAAACCCAGCGCGCGGTCGAGAACTTCCCGATCAGCCACCGGCCCCTGGAGCGCACCCAGATCCGTGCGATGGGTTTGCTGAAGGCCGCATGTGCTCAGGTCAACAAGGATCTCGGTCTGCTCGACGGTGACAAGGCCGACGCGATCATCTCGGCAGCAAAAGAGATCGCCGACGGCAAGCACGACGATCAGTTCCCGATCGACGTGTTCCAGACGGGGTCGGGTACCAGCTCCAACATGAACGCCAACGAGGTCATCGCCTCGATCGCAAAGAACAACGGCGTCACGATCCACCCCAACGATCACGTCAACATGTCGCAGTCGTCCAACGACACCTTCCCCACCGCGACCCACGTGGCTGCGACCGAAGCCGCGGTCACCGATCTGATCCCGGCCCTGCAGCATCTGCAGGAAGCCTTGGCCGACAAGGCTTCTGCCTGGCGCGAGGTCGTCAAGTCCGGCCGCACCCACCTCATGGACGCGGTGCCGGTCACCCTCGGCCAGGAGTTCGGTGGGTACGCCCGCCAGCTCGAGGCTTCGGCGGAGCGCGTCTCGGCCACGTTGGTCCGGGTCGGCGAACTGCCCATCGGTGGAACCGCGGTGGGTACGGGTCTGAACGCTCCCTACGGGTTCGGGACCAAGGTCGTCGCCGAACTGATCAATCTGACCGGTGTCAACGAACTCTCGCTGGCAAAGGACAACTTCGAAGCCCAGGCCGCACGCGATGGGCTGGTCGAGTTGTCGGGTGCACTCAAGACCGTGGCAGTCTCGCTCACGAAGATCGCCAACGACATCCGCTGGATGGGTTCAGGCCCGCTGACCGGTCTCGGTGAGATCCAGCTGCCCGATCTGCAGCCCGGCAGCTCCATCATGCCCGGCAAGGTCAATCCGGTTCTGCCCGAGGCTGTTACGCAGGTCGCCGCGCAGGTCATCGGCAACGACGCGGCGGTCACGTGGGGCGGTGGCAACGGGGCGTTCGAGCTCAACGTCTACATCCCGATGATGGCGCGAAACGTACTCGAGTCGGTCAAACTCCTCGCCAACGTGTCCCGGCTGTTCGCCGATCGCTGCATCATCGGTCTCGAGGCCAACGAGGAGCGTCTCAAGACCCTCGCAGAATCGTCGCCATCGATCGTCACCCCACTCAACAGCGCGATCGGCTACGAAGAGGCCGCCGCGGTGGCCAAGCAGGCACTGAAAGAGAAGAAGACCATCCGCCAGACCGTGATCGACCGCGGTTTGATCGGCGACAAGCTCAGCGAGGAAGAACTCGACAAGCGCCTCGACGTGCTCAAGATGGCCAACCTCGACCGCGAGCGGTAACCCTCCACATCCCGAAAATGTGCCCTTTTGGCGAGCCCGACCTGGGCTTTCATTCGCCAAAAGGGCACATTTTTGTGCATATGGGTCAGGCGAGCCCGATGTTGATCACGGGCTGACGGGCCGGGTCGAGCCATTGCACGATCTGACGCATGATGTCGCGGTCGATGGCGACACAGCCCCAGGTCGGTTCGTAATTGGTGACGTGCAAGAAGATGCCTGACGCGTAGCCCTGTACCCGCTGCGGATTGTGAGCGATGTTCACCACGTAGTCGTAGATGTCACCGGTGGACAGGATGTGCTCACTGTCGCCACCCGGGCTCTGCGGTGCACGCACATGGGTGTTGTACGTCGGCGACCCCGGCAAGGCGTCCCACCAATCCTGGTCGTCCGCCTGGAAGTAGGGCATCTCGGTTCCCGGATTCGGCTGGTTGCCGAAGGCTTGGTCGAGTGCGAACACGCCCATCGGCGTCCTCCAGACGTTGTCGCGGGGAATGCCGATTCCCTCCGCACCGAGATAGGCCTCGGTTGGCCCGATGACTGCAGTCCAGGTGCCCGCCTCGTCGCGTTCCCAAGCCGTCAGGGTCGCGGTCGTGTCGGTCACCGTCGCCGAACTCACCGTGATCATCTGGGTCGATGTCGGGAACGCCGGCGGGGTCACCACGTCGACAGCACCGGCAGGGGCGGGGGCAACCATCGCGGTTGCGACACATATGGCGGCGAGCAGTGACGACACTGACCACATACGCCTCACAGACAACATCAGCACCACGTGAGTATGCCAGGGCGGTTCCTCGTAGTGCGTCTCAGACCGATCACAAGGTTGCACTAATCTGATCACTGCCGACCGTGTCCACGAGGGAAAGTGCTTCGATGCCGGTCGCCACAGGAGAAAATCGGGGGTCTTCATGCCGCTCGCATCGGGCAGCGTCTTTGCCGGCTACACCATCGAACGTCAGCTCGGTGCCGGCGGAATGGGCGAGGTCTACCTCGCCAAGCACCCACGGCTGCCGCGGTCGGACGCCCTCAAGGTCCTCCCGGCATCCCTCCCCGGCTCGAGTACCGCCTCCGACGATGAGTTCAGGCGTCGCTTCATCCGCGAAGCCGATCTGTCGGCCCAACTCTGGCATCCCGGCATCGTGACCGTGCACGACCGCGGAGAGTTCCAAGGCAACCTATGGATCAGCATGGACTTCGTGCCAGGGACCGATGCCGCGGAGTTGCTGGCCATCTACCCGCGCGGCGTGAAGCCGGCGTTGGTTGTCCAGATAGCCACCGAGGTGGCCGCCGCACTCGACTATGCGCACGGACGGGGGCTCCTGCACCGGGACGTCAAACCCGGCAACATCATGCTCACCGAATCCATCCCGCACCGCGTGATGCTCATGGATTTCGGCATCGCGCGCCCGGCCTCGGACGTCGCCGGACTCACCTCGACAGGCGCTGTGGTGGGCACGATGGCCTACGCCGCACCCGAACAGCTCCGCGGCCTGCCCGTCGATGCCCGAGCCGATGTGTTCGCTCTCGGGTGCACCGTGTTCGCGCTGCTGACCGGTGCGCCTCCTGGCGCCGGTCGCGAGATCCCTCCTGCCATCCGTCCCGTTCTCGATCGGGCTCTGGCCACCGAACCCGGCGACCGCTTCAACTCGTGTGGCGAGTTCGCTCGCGAACTGAGCGCCGCCATGGATCTTCCACCGACGCCCGAATCCCCGCCCCCCGCAGCGCAAACCCAGCACGACGCCCAGCACGCCCCCACCCTGCTCGGACTGCCCTCCGTACCGCCGACGAACCCACAGGGCACCACCCCACCGGCGGATAACATCTCGTCCGCCGCGACGGCGCCGACCGTGATGCAGCGCCCCGGGTACCCGGGACCTGCGGGACCACCCCCGCCCTCACCCTCGACCGGCCGGTCTCACACACCATTGATCATCGGGCTGCTGGCCGTCCTCGTCATCGCGGTCTCGGTGGTGGCGGCAGCAGTCCTCTGGCCGAAGTCGGACGACGAACCCGCCGCCGGCGAGCAGAACCCCGGACCGCAAACGAGTGTCACCACCATCACCCAGTCCGCCCTGGGACCGGCACCACTTCCCCCACAGCAGGCCGAACAGTCGCAGCGGGTGCAGGCCACCACCTCGACGCCCTCGGTTCAGCAGGTACCCAACGCTGCCGACCTCGGACTATCCATACCCATCAGCACTCCGGCATGCGACGGAACCGGCATCATCGTGGTCGCCAACTCCACCGATCCAGCCGGATACCGCAGCGACATGGCCGCCGCCCTGGACAATTACCCCGGCGCGCGATACCTACGCACCGACCAGTCGTGTCCGTCACTGCGACCACGCGACGACAGCGGAAACCTGATCTACGCCGCCTATGTGGTTGTCGGACAAGGACGATCGGCAGTCTGCGCCGCGCTCCCCGCCTACCCGGGGCGCTACGGCAAAGTGCTCGACACCACCAGCGACCCCGACATCCCCATCTCGCCCGACAACTGCTGACACCCACCGCCGGGCAACCACAAACGAAGGTGCGGCAGACCGCATCACTGCGATCTGCCGCACCTCTCCCGCTCGCTACGCTCCCGGCGCGCTGCGCCCGAACTCGCCCGCTCGCTACGCTCCCGGCGCGCTGAGTCAGACTTCGCCCGCTCGCTACGCTCCCGGCGCGCTGCGCCCGAACTCGCCCGCTCGCTACGCTCCCGGCGCGAATTCCTCCAGCATCTCCGTCACGAGGGCCGCAATCGGCGACCGCTCACTACGCGTCAACGTCACGTGCGCGAAAAGCGGGTGTCCCTTGAGCTTTTCGATCACCGCAGCGACACCGTCGTGCCGCCCGACACGGAGATTGTCGCGCTGGGCCACATCATGGGTGAGCACCACACGCGAACCAGATCCCAGGCGCGACAACACCGTCAGCAAGACATTGCGCTCCAGCGACTGCGCCTCGTCGACGATCACAAAAGAGTCGTGCAGTGAACGGCCCCGAATGTGAGTCAGGGGAAGGACTTCCAGCATGCCACGACTGAGGACCTCCTCGATCACCTCCGTGGACGCGAGCCCCTCCAGGGTGTCGAACACGGCCTGCGCCCAGGGCCCCATCTTCTCGGACTCGCTGCCGGGAAGATAACCGAGGTTCTGTCCACCAACGGCATACAGAGGCCGAAAGACGACCACCTTGCGTTGGGTTCGCCGCTCGAGCACCGCTTCGAGACCTGCACACAGGGCCAGAGCAGACTTGCCGGTGCCGGCCTTGCCGCCCATCGACACGATGCCCACGCTGTCGTCGAGCAACAGATCAAGGGCAACACGCTGCTCCGCACTGCGACCACGCAGCCCGAACACCTCACGTTCCCCCCGGACCAACTGCACCTGCTTCTGCGGGTTGACGCGACCAAGGGCGCTCGAATTCGTTCCCAGCAACCGGATTCCGGTGTGGCAGGGCAGATCTCGGGCCGAATCGATATCCACGACGCCGTCGGCGAACAACGTGTCGATCACCGAAGAATCGACATCCAATTCGGTCATACCCGACCAACCTGACGTCACCACATCCTGAGCGTGATACTCGTCGGCAGCCAGACCCACCGCTCCGGCCTTGATCCGCAACGGGGTGTCCTTGGACACCAGCGTCACATCCTTGCCCTCCGCGCGAAGGTTCAACGCGCAAGCCAGGATTCGCGAATCATTGGTGTCGGTGCGGAAGCCCGCCGGCAGGACTGCCGGATCGGTGTGGTTGAGCTCTACCTGAACGGTGCCACCGAGATCCCCGATCGGGATCTGCTGGTCGAGCCGGCCGTGCTCGAGGCGGAGATCGTCGAGCATCCGCAACGCCTCGCGGGCGAACCAGCCCAGTTCATGATGATGGCGTTTGCCCTCGAGTTCACCGATGACCACCAGCGGCAAGATCACGTGGTGTTCGGCGAATCGTGTTACCGCCCAAGGGTCGGACAGCAACACCGAGGTGTCGAGGACATAGGTACGAGCATCGCGTGTGGTCACGAAGGGCTCCTAAGACGAAGTGGCACCACTTCGACTGGTGTTGCTGGACCGGTCGGTTCTGGCAGAAGTGGCAGGGTTGCCACGTCCACAAGGACCGGGGCCGGTCCCCTCGCACTCACGCAAGCAAGTCAACGATCGAACCTCCCGGACGAACCACTTCCCCGCGGCCCGTCACTCGTCAAAGTACGCCGAGTGCGGCGTGTCGGCTCGTCGGAAACGACGCGTGTCCGTGAATAATCGGTTAACTGTCCAGTGGGTGACAGCAGGCTGTTCCTTGCCCGATTTCGGGCGCCATCTTGCTAACGTCGATGGACATGAGCACCCTCATTGCCGAAGACCTTCTGCTTCTGCTGCTCGATGACAACAAGGGCACCACCCCGTCCGGTACGGCCGTGAGCACAGCTCTCGGCGGCGCGGTTCTCCTTGAATTGGCCCTCGCCGGTGCTGTGGATGCCGGCAAACGGAGTCGCTGGAAGCAACCCAAGGTGCACGTGGTCGATGCTGCGCGCGTCACCGACCCGCTTCTCGCGCGGGCGGTTCGCACAATCGCGGAGAAAGACCGGACTGCGCAAAGTTTGGTGAACAAGATCGGAAAGGGACTCAAGACCGAGCTTGCCGAACGCATGGTGAAACGGGGGCTCCTCGACCGCCACGACACCGAGGTGCTGGGAATCCGCCGCACCCGGTTTCCCGCACTCGACACCGGTCACAAGAACGAGCTGAAGAAGGCGATCACCACGGTTCTCGTGCGTCAGGTCCCGCCCGACGACCGCGCAGGCGCGCTCATCGCGTTGCTGTCGGCGGTCGACCGTGCACACAAGACGGTGGACGGCTCGGACGTACCCGGGCGCGAGATCAAGAAGCGCGCCAAAAAAATCGCCGAAGGCGCCTGGGCTGCCGATGCCGTGAGAGACGCGGTTGCCGCCGCCACGACGGCCATCACCACGGCCACGATCGCGGCTGCCGCCGCAGGGACGAGCAACGGCGGCGGCTGAACCAGATCGGTTCCGCCCGGCTCTGTGCCGGAGAGGCCTACAAGCCGGCGGCCGCCAGGATCCGTTGCCGTGCGGCCTCGTCCTTGTCGCTCAGCCCGCCGAGGCTCTGCAGCTTGAGGTCAGCGACCAACGTCGACGCAACATAGGTCGACGCATCCGCGTTGTACTTGGCAATGAGGTCGAGATCACCGAAGTTGTCCACGTCGGCACCGATCAGTTCCATCTCGGAGATCGCCTTGTCGACGGCGGTGACCAACTCGGAGATGTTGGCGTCCACGCCGGCGTTCAAGAAATTGGTGAACGTCTTGGCCTGAACGCGGTCGTCGTGGAGGATGCGGCTGACGATGGCGGTGAGCACCTCGTTGTCCGAATCGGCGAGCAGTTTCTCTTCGAAGGCCACGCACTGCAGCTCGTGCACGGCGAGCAACGCCATCACGTCGAGGATCTGATAGTCGGTCAGCGAGACCGGACTCTGCAGTTTGCCCTTGGTGATGTGATGCAGCCGAAGATTCTCGGCAACCTCGGGATCGACCAGACGCGAGACCACCAGGTAGTCGCGCAACGCGATCGAGTGCCGGTTGTCCTCGGCCGTCCACGAACCGATCACCTGCTGCCAGGCACCGAAGATCGACGCCTTCTGTGCCATCAAGCGGTGGTAGGACGGCATGTTGTCCTTGGTCAGCAACAGCGCGAGCACTGCGGCTGCGGCATCGGCAGGTAGTGGTGCCGGCTGATCGGGGTCGAAATCGACGCCGCCCAGGAAGGCGAAGTTGCGGCCGTCGTCCCACGGCACCCAGTCATGCGGGTTCCATGTCTCGGCAGCAGCGTGGTGCTCTTCCATGATCTCCGGAATTGCCTTTTCCAAGGCGTAGAGCAGCTCGTCCTGGGTCAAATCATTCACCCGGACAGACTAGAGGCCGACCCGGGATATGCGAAATGCCCGGCGGGTCCGCACCGCGGGCGCTCGGCCGTCGACGCTCAGCGTGTGGTGCTGAGCAGACCCCACTGCTCGAGGCCCTCGTACAACGGGAAGTCGAGAGCGAGCTGGGACACCCGTTGACGCAGGGCGGTGACGTCGGCCGACTGACCACCGACAAGCGCGGACGCGATGATGTCGGCGACCTCGCGGAACTGATCCTCACCGAAGCCCCGAGTCGCAAGTGCCGGGGTTCCGATGCGCAGACCGGAGGTGACCATCGGCGGTCGCGGGTCGAACGGCACGGCGTTGCGATTCACGGTGATCCCGACCTGGTGCAGCAAATCCTCGGCCTGCTGACCGTCGAGATTGCTGTTGCGCAGATCGACGAGCACGAGGTGCACATCGGTACCACCGGTGAGGACCGATACGCCGACGTCGCTCACATCCTTGGCGGTGAGGCGCTCGGCGAGCAGTGTGGCGCCCACCAGAGTGCGTTCCTGTCGCTCCTTGAAATCGTCGCTGGCGGCGATCTTCAAGGCCACGGCCTTCGCGGCGATCACGTGCATGAGCGGGCCGCCCTGCTGACCGGGGAACACGGCCGAGTTCAGCTTCTTCGCCCATTCCTGCTTCGCCAGGATGATGCCCGACCGGGGGCCACCGAGAGTTTTGTGGACCGTGGACGACACCACATCGGCGTACGGCACGGGTGACGGGTGCAGCCCCGAGGCGACCAACCCGGCGAAGTGGGCCATGTCGACCCAGAGGTGGGCACCGACCTCGTCGGCGATGGACCGGAAGGCCTCGAAATCGAGGGTCCGGGGGTAGGCCGACCAGCCGGCGACGATCACCTTCGGCTTGGTGTCGAGGGCGATCTTGCGCACCTCGTCCATGTCCACCCGGAAGTCCTCTTTGCTCACGCCGTAGAAGGCGTTCTCGTAGAGCTTGCCGGAGAAGTTCAGCCGCATGCCGTGGGTGAGGTGGCCGCCATGGGCGAGGTCGAGCCCGAGCAGGGTCTCGCCGGGTTCCATCAGGGCAGCCAGCACCGCAGCGTTGGCCTGGGCACCCGAATGTGGCTGCACGTTGGCGAACTCGGCACCGAACAGTTCTTTGGCCCGGTTGCGGGCGATGTCCTCGACGACGTCGACGTATTCGCATCCGCCGTAGTACCGGCGACCCGGGTAGCCCTCGGCGTACTTGTTGGTGAGCACACTGCCCTGCGCCTGCAGCACCGCGCGCGGTACGAAGTTCTCCGACGCGATCATCTCGAGGGTGTCCCGCTGACGGGTCAGCTCCCCGTTCATCGCGGCCGCCACATCCGGATCTAGCTCAGCCAGGGATGCGGTGTTGACGTCGGTCATTGTTCTCCTTGGGCGCGCGAAGCAGCGTAAGAGGTGGTGAGTACTCGTCCGTCAGTCTAGGAGACGGGTCCGACGTCGTGAAAACTGCGCCTGAGCCGATCAGCTCTGGAAAGCGAGTTCGGCGCGCAGCGCCGCCGGGGTGAGGGGTTCGTCGAGCAAGCGGCCGAACCGAGCGAGGTGGTCACCGGCAGGAGTCGAACTGCCGGCGCCCTGCGCGACACCGGCTTCGAGCCACGTCTGCAGCAGCCGATACCCCTCGACGTAGGTGGTGATGTACGCGCGCCACAGGGGCGACGACAGGAAACGCAGCATCTGCCTGGCCCGCTCGTCTGTCGCGAGCAACCATTGCCGCAGGTACGCCGCAACGGTGTCGTGGTCGGCACCTCTGTCGTGCAGCAGGAGCGCCGCGTCCTGGCGCACACCGAGCAGTCCCCCGGTTGCCTTGCCGATCGCCTCGGCGCGCCTGCCGTCGAAACGCAGGCCGAGGTCGGCGTAGATCTCCTGCGCCCACGTACCCCAGTCGGGACCGACCGCGGCGACCAGCGCATGGTCGGCGAGGCCCTCGGCCATCAGGCACTGGGGCGTGTTCACCAGGAAGATGGTCTGCTCGATGTGTCCCCCGCCCACCAGGATCTGCTCTTTGCGGCAATGTTCGGTGTGGTGCCCCGGATAGGCCTCGTGTGCGATGAGGTGCGGCAACGACGACATGTACTGCGTGAGGTCGCCGTTGATGGCGACGCGGGAGCGGTAGTCGCCGAGGTAATAGTTGAAACCCGACCACGGTTTGTCCGCGACGACCTCGAAGTCGACGACCTCGGTGTCCGGCAATGTGTAGGTGCCGCGCACCTTGTCGCGCAGGGCGCTGCTGAAGGCGGAGACCGCATCGGCGATCTTGTCTGCTGGGATCTCCTCGGAGCGGCGATGCGCGGCGTAACGATCCGCGAGGTCACCACCACCGGGCAGGAGCGCGTCGAGATCGAGGTGCGCCTGCCGATAGTGCTCGGGGTCACCCATCTCGATGTCGACGTCGAAGTAGTTGCGCACCTCGTCGACGAAGGTGATCTCGTCGCCGGCGAACTTTCGGGCGGAGCATTCGAGCGCACGCAAAGCGGAGGTCAGGAACTGCGCACGCTGAGGAGTCAGGCCCGCCCCGCCCACCTCGGCCCGCAGGGTCACGGCTCGGCGCGCCAGTTCCCGGGGATCGGGGGCCGCCGCGTTCTCGACCTCTCGGCGCAAGGCCGGATTGCCGGTGAAGGCATCGACGAAGCCCGGTTCGAGGCGATCGAAAGCGAGCCCGAGCCGCAGATACTCCTCGACGACCGCATTGGTGTGCATGGGGTCAAACGGTACCGAAACCACCCCGAAGTCACCTGCCTGCCAGGCGTTCGCAAGACTGATGACATGCCATGGGTCCCACGGATCGATTGTTGACATGTCGCGAATGACCGAGCCGAGTCCGTACATCGAACTCGACCGCAGACAATGGCGCGACCTTCGTCAGTCGATGCCCATGGTGTTGACCGAAGGTGAATTGCGCGACCTGCGAGGGCTCGGTGAGCAGATCGACCTCACCGAGGTCGCCGACGTCTACCTGCCGCTGTCCCGTTTGATCCATCTCCAGGTAGCCGCACGGCAACGGTTGTTCGCGGCCACCGCGACATTCCTCGGCGAGCGGCAGCCCGAACGCCAGGTGCCCTTCATCATCGGGGTCGCCGGCAGTGTGGCCGTCGGGAAGTCGACCACCGCGCGTGTGCTCCAGGCGTTGCTGGCGCGCTGGGAAAGTCATCCGAAGGTCGACCTGGTGACCACGGACGGATTTCTCTACCCCACCGCCGAACTCGAACGTCGCGGAATCATGCACCGCAAGGGTTTCCCGGAATCGTACGACCGCCGCGCTCTGCTCCGGTTCGTCACCGAGGTGAAATCCGGGGCCGCCGATGTCTCGGCGCCGGTGTACTCCCACCTCACCTACGACATCGTCCGCGACACGAAACACCATGTGCAACAACCCGACATCCTCATCGTCGAGGGGCTGAACGTACTGCAGACCGGGTCGCGGCTGATGGTGTCGGACCTCTTCGACTTCTCCATCTACGTCGACGCCCGGATCGAGGACATCGAGGACTGGTATATCCATCGTTTCCTCGCGATGCGCACCACCGCATTCGCCGATCCACATTCGCATTTCCACCACTACTCGTCGCTGACCGACGAACAGGCCACCCTTGCCGCCCGCGACATCTGGAACGGGATCAACCGGCCGAACCTCGTGGAGAACATTCTCCCGACCCGGCCGCGCGCCACTCTGGTACTCCGCAAAGACGCCGATCACGCCATCAATCGCGTGCGCTTGCGCAAGATCTGACGCCAGACGCCGCGGCCGCTAGGCCTACTTGCCGAACCGGCGGCTACGAGCTGCGTAATCACGCAGGGCACGCAGGAAGTCCACGCGGCGGAACGCCGGCCAGTAGGCGTCGGTGAACCAGATCTCCGAATACGCGCTCTGCCACAAGAGGAATCCCGAGAGCCGTTGCTCCCCCGAGGTTCTGATCACCAGATCAGGATCAGGCTGGCCGCGGGTGTAGAGATTCTGGTCGATGGCTTCCACCGTGACGGCGTCGATGAGCTGATCGGGTGAGTCGCCCGCCGCGATGCGGTCGGCCAGCAGGGACCGGACGGAATCGACGATCTCCTGGCGGCCGCCGTAGCCCACGGCGACGTTCACGTTGGGTCCCGTACGTCCGGAGGACTGTTGTTGCGCCGCCTTGAGCCGCGCGGAAACCTCGTCGGGTAGCTGATCGAGCGCGCCGACTATCTGCACCCGCCATGGCTGGCCCGGCGCCGAGATCTCCTCGACGATGTCGGGCACGATCTGCAGCAGCTCGCCGAGCTCGGCCGAATCACGATTCAGGTTCTCGGTGGAGAGCAGGTAGATGGTCACGGTCTCGATGCCGAGTTCACTGCACCACCGGAGAACCTCGGCGATCTTCTGCGCCCCGACGCGGTGCCCGTGGTTGACGTTCTCGAATCCGGCTTCGCGAGCCCATCGCCGGTTGCCATCGCAGATGATCGCGATGTGCCTGGGGTTCTGTGACGGATCCAGATAGTGAGTCAGCCGACGCTCGTAGACCCGGTACATGGGTCCGCGCATGGCGTCGGGGATGAGCTTCACCCGCTACACCTTACGCGGCGACGATGGAGGTCAGCCCGAACCTTCGGTACCGTAAGTTGTGATCGATTCCGAACTGGCGCTCCTGGCCGAGCTCAAGCCCCGAATGCGCGGTTGGATCCACCTGTACGCCGGTTTCGTCGCCATCGTCACGGGCCTCGTCCTGGTTGCGGTGGCGTGGACGCTGATCGGTCCGATGGCAGCACTGGCGTGCGGTATCTACGCCCTGACCGTCTGTGGCCTGTTCGGCGTGAGCGCCACCTACCATCGCGTCGACTGGACCTCCGACACGGCCAAGCTCTGGATGAAGCGTGCCGATCATTCGATGATCTTCATCTTCATCGCGGGCAGTTACACCCCTTTCTGCGTCATGGGGCTCGAACCTCCCGAACAGGTCGCCGTCCTCGTCGTCGTGTGGACCGGCGCCTTGGCCGGCGTCACCCTCAAGGTCCTCTGGCCGGGATCACCCCGATGGCTGGGAGTCCCGCTCTACATCCTGCTGGGCTGGACCATCGTGGCCGTCATCCCCGAGCTGATCGACTCCGTCGGGGTGGCGGTCGTGGTGCTGCTCGCGGTCGGAGGCCTGTTCTACACGATCGGCGGCGTCCTCTACGCCACCCGTTGGCCCGACCCGTGGCCGACCACCTTCGGACATCACGAGTTCTTTCACGCATGCACGGTGATCGCGGCGATCGTGCACTACATCGCCGTGTGGCTGGTCCTGTTCGAATAGCTCACCGACCAGCCACCCGCTGCGGTCAGATCCGCGTCTTGGCCGCCGAAAGCGCCTGCATCACAGTCACCGTCGCATCCCAGTCCATGCACTTGTCGGTGACCGACTGTCCGTAGGTGAGGGGCTCGGCGTCCGGGGCCTGGGCACCGGCAACGAGGAAGCTCTCCAGCATGACCCCGCTGATCCCGCGCTGACCGCTCGCGATCATCGCGGCGACCTCAGTGGCCACCTCCGCCTGCCGGATGTGGTCCTTACCGGAATTGGCGTGAGAGCAGTCGATCATGACGAGTTCGGGAAGACCTGCCTTGGCGAGCGATGCCAGTGCCCCGTCCACCGAGCCGGCGTCGAAATTGGGACCCGCGGTGCCGCCGCGCAAGATGATGTGGCAGTCCGTGTTTCCCTCGGTCTCCACGATCGCACCGCGACCGAAGTCGTCGACTCCGAAGAAGACGTGCTGTGCAGCAGCGGCTTTGACACCATCGACGGCCACCTGGACGTTGCCGTCCGTACCGTTCTTGAAGCCGATCGGCATCGACAGGCCAGAGGCCAGCTGCCGGTGGACCTGCGACTCCGTTGTCCGGGCGCCGATCGCGCCCCACGCCACCGCATCCGCGATGTACTGCGGGCTGGTGGGTTCGAGGAACTCGCATCCGACGGGCAGGCCGAGATCGATGAGGTCGAGGAGCAGGCCGCGGGCGACCCGCAGTCCGCGTTCCACGTCGAAACTGCCATCCATGCCGGGGTCGTTGATGAGGCCCTTCCACCCGACCGTGGTGCGCGGCTTCTCGAAGTACACCCGCATCACGATCTTCAACCGATCGACGTGTTCGGCAGCGATGGGTGCCAGCCGGCGCGCGTAGTCGATCGCGGCAACCGGGTCATGCACCGAGCACGGCCCCACGATGACGAGCAGCCGATCGTCACGACCGGCCAGGATGTCGGCGATCTCGTCGCGGTCGCGCTGCACCACTTCGGCCCGACGTCCGGTCAGCGGCAGTTCGGTGCGCACGATGTCGGGTGAGGGGATCTCGCGCAGCGCGCGGATCCTGCGGTCCGAGGTGTTGGGACCGGACAACGTTCCGTGTCCGTGGAGTCCGCTGGTCATGTTGTGTGCCTTCCTGATTCGAAGGGCACCATCACCTGTTGACCGGTGCCCTGACAAAGAAAAAAGCAGCGACCAAAGGTGATCACTGCTCGGGGCTCCGGGTGTGTGGACGCGTCAGCGTAGCGCTGTATCGGCGGCTCCACCCGGAGCCTCGATAAAGCGCCAATACACGCGCGCACTGATGTTCACGTCGGCCAAAGTAGCACGCGAACGCCACGGTGCCCAATGTCGCATGTCAGGCGCGGTCTCGGAGCGCTCAGGGCCGGCCGCGGTCGATCACTCGGGACAGCACGATGATGCTCTCGGAGTGGTCCACCGTTTCCGCGGAGCGGATCCGTTCGAGCGCCTCCTCGAGATGCTGGACGTCGCGGGCCACCACCCTCAGGATCGCGTCGGCCTTCCCCGTCACCGTCGCGGCGCTGACCACCTCGGTGATGTGTTCCCACGACCGCGCCAAGATGTCCGGGGCCACGGTTCCGCGGCAGAAGACCTGCACGTACGCCTCGGTTGTCCACTGCAGTGCCGCCGGGTCGGTCACAACGGTGAAACCCCGGATGACACCGGACGACACCAGCCGGTCGACTCGGCGTTTCACCGCCGGTGCCGACAACCGGACCTGCTCACCGATCTGCGCGTAGGTCTGTCGTGCGTCCTTGGTCAGACATCCCAGGATCGCCTCGTCGAGGTTGTCCAACACAGCCGTCGTCACTTCCCGTTCAATGGTCCGCTGACCCGACGCAACGGATAGCCCCATTTGCCAGATCTGACAACAAATGTGCTCCCTGTACGCAATGCACGAGCATTGCTTGCGTCAGACGGTGTCCATACCCTTGATTGATGAAGCTCTCCTGCTCACGTTTGCCGCCGCTCGATCCGGCCCTGAGCAGATGACCCTCGACACCGACATCCCCTCGCCGATCCCCCGTCCCGGCCTCGCCGCCAAGCACATCGAGATGGCCGCACGCCATGTCCCACAGAGCTATTCGCCCCTGCCGGTGGTCGCCGCCTCGGCACAGGGCGCCTGGATCACCGACGTCGCAGGCGCGCGATACCTGGACTGCCTCGCAGGCTATTCAGCGCTCAACTTCGGCCATCGCAACCCCGAGATCCTTGCCGCGCTGGCCGATCAGCTCTCGCGCGTGACGCTCACGAGTCGCGCGCTCCACTCGGACCGGCTCGGCCCCTTCTGCCGCGATCTTGCCGGCCTGTGCGGCAAGGGCATGGCCTTACCCATGAACACCGGTGCCGAAGCCGTCGAATCGGTCATCAAGGTCGCTCGCAAATGGGGCACCGACGTCAAGGGCGTACCCGCCGAGACCGCCTCGATCGTGGTGGCGAGCGGGAACTTCCATGGGCGGACCACCACGATCGTGAGCTTCTCCGACGACGAGACCGCGCGCCGCGGCTTCGGCCCGTTCACGCCGGGTTTTCGTACCGTTCCCTTCGGCGACGCCGAATCCTTGGCCGCAGCCATCGACGACACCACCGTCGCAGTCCTGCTCGAGCCGATCCAGGGCGAGGCGGGCATCATCGTTCCACCGCCCGGCTACCTACCGGCGGTTCGCCGGATCTGTTCGGAGACAGACGTTCTGCTCATCCTCGACGAGATCCAGTCCGGCCTGGGACGAACAGGGAAGACCTTCGCCTCCGACCACTGGCAGGTGGTGCCCGATCTCTACGTGCTGGGCAAAGCTCTCGGCGGGGGCGTCCTGCCCGTATCGGCAGTGGTGGCCGACAGCTCGGTGCTGGGGGTGTTGCACCCGGGTGAGCACGGCTCCACATTCGGCGGCAATCCGCTTGCCGCAGCAGTGGGTTCGACTGTGGTGGGGATGCTCGAGACCGGCTACTGGCAAGAGCGCGCCGCCCTACTCGGAGACCACCTTCATCGCCGCCTTCACGAGCTGAGTACCAAGGGCCTCACCGGCATTCGCGGCCTCGGGCTGTGGGCCGGCATCGATGTCGACCCTGCTCTGGGAACTGGCAAGGAACTGAGCATCGCACTGGCCCAGCGGGGTGTGCTGGTGAAGGACACTCATGCATCAACCTTGCGTTTCGCCCCACCCATCGTCATCACGATCGACGAGATCGATTGGGCGATGGATCAACTCGCGGACGTACTGGCCAGCTGCTCGGCCAGCGCTTCCGCCGAGGTCACCGGTAGGCCACACACCGACCCACGACACACGTAGGCCGCGGCCCTGCCGTCCACGGGTGGTCGGCCCTCGAGCAGGGGCGCCGAGTCGAGCGTCCCTCCCACCACCACGGTGCCGCCTGGAGCAAGAACGCGAGCCCGGGTCAGCAGTTCGCTCGGCTCGGTGTCCGTCTGGGCCACCGCTATCTGCACCGGGCCTGCGACCGCTGCGGACGACACTGCCAGCCAGTGTCCGGCCGATCGCGGCAACTTGGCCAGCAGTACGCCTCCACGCGCCAACGTTGCATCGGCGAGCGCGGCGTACTCACCCGATCCACGCGGGCCGCGTTGCACCGGCGACAGCGAGGCCGCGGTCAGCAGCGCCTCGGCGATCAACGAGGTACCCGAGGGGGTCGCGCCGTCGATCGGATCGCGCGGCCGGGTCAGCAAGCCCTCGGCGTCGACGCCTGCATCGAACCACGAACCGGTCGCTTCCGGATCCGAGAACAGGTCGATGGTGGTGTCGAGCAAGTCGAGTCCGGCATCTAGCCAACGCTTTTCGCCGGTGATCTGATGCAGTGCCAGCACAGCGGTCACCAGTGCCGCGTGATCGTCGAGGACGGCCAGCGGGGCACCCGCATGCCCATCGAGCGAGGATCGTCTCAGCCGTCCGTCGACGATGTGGCGTTGCAACAGCTCTTCGGCGCACCAGGTCGCCAGATCCACCCAGTCCGGCCGATTCAGTCCGGCGCCCGCTTCGACGAGCGCCGTGATGGCCATGGCGTTCCACGCGGTGACCACCTTGCCGTCACGCGCGGGTTGCGGGCGTTCGGCCCGTGCCGCCGAGAGGCGCGCTCGCACCGCACGGTATCGCTCGACATCGTCGGGGTCGTGCCGCAGTTGCAGCGTGGACGCCCCCTCTTCGAACGTTCCGGTGGGCGTCACGGTGAACAAGTCGGCGGCCCAGGCACCGTCGCCGGCCCCCAGAACCTCGACGAGTTGCGCGGGCGTCCACACGTAGGTCAGCCCCTCGACGCCGTCGGTGTCGGCATCGAGGGCGGAAGCAAAACCACCGACGACCTTGAGGTCGACTTCGAGGAAAGCAACCGTCTCCTCGGTGATCCTCTGCGCCAACGGATCCGAGGTGATGCGCGCCAGATGCGCGTACACCCGCAGCAATTGCGCGTTGTCGTAGAGCATCTTCTCGAAATGCGGGACCACCCAGTTCTCGTCCACCGCGTACCGCGCGAAACCACCACCGAGTTGGTCATAGATACCGCCCCGGGCCATCACCGACGCGGTGCGCACAGCAGCGTCGAGCGCCCGGTGGTCACCGGACCTCTCGGTCTCCCGGATCAGCCCTTCGAGCAGAGCGGATGGCGGAAACTTGGGTGCGCCACCGAACCCACCGTAGGTGCGGTCCTCGTCCTCGAGGATCGTGGTCACCGCGTGGTCGAGCAGCTCCGGGTCGATCGGCACCTGAGCTTCGGGCAGGCCGGAAGCATTCGCCTGCAACTGGTCTACGACGGCAGAACCGACACGGTCGATCTCGTCACGCTTGTGCTCCCACGTCTGGGTGATCGCCTCGAGCAGTTGGACAAACGACGGCATACCGCGACCGGGCCGTGGCGGGAAATAGGTGCCGCAGTAGAAGGGTCGGCCATCGGGAGTCAGGAAGCAGGTCATCGGCCACCCGCCCTGCCCTGTCATCGCGACGGTGGCGTTCATGTAGATCGCGTCGATGTCGGGGCGTTCTTCACGGTCGACCTTGATGCACACGAAGTTCGCGTTCATCACTGCCGCGGTGTTGTTGTCCTCGAACGACTCGTGTGCCATGACATGGCACCAGTGACACGCGGCGTAACCGACCGAGAGAAGTATCGGCACGTCACGTTCGCGCGCCCAGGCGAGCGCGTCGGCGCTCCACTGTTGCCAGTGGACCGGGTTGTCGGCGTGCTGACGGAGGTAGGGACTGGTGGCCTCAGCGAGGCTGTTGGTGTCTCGGGTCAAGGTCGGTCCCGTCGTCGGCGGCCTGGTCGGCCTCAGGATGGTCCCGCTCGAACTTCTTGGGCAGGTTGCGGATGTGCCGGTTCATGGACCAGATCAGGAAGACGGTTCCCACCAGGAGCAGCAAGATGACCAAGAGGCCGAGCGGCGACGCCTTGCCGAACTCCGGGCCCTCGGTCTTGGCCAACACATCGGTGAGCTGCGCCGCAGCGTATGCAGTGGCACTCATGACGCCTCACCTTCATTTGCATCGGGTTCGATACCCGCGAACAGGTCGGTCTCGGGGATTGCGGTCTTGACCCTGGTCTTCGCCAACTCGAACTCCTCGGTCGGCCACAGTCGGAGCTGCCAGTCCATCGGGACCGCGAAGAACACGCCGTTGGGGTCGATCTGCGTGGCGTGGGCCCGGAGCGCCTCGTCGCGCTGCGGGAAGTACTCGCCACATGTCACCTGAGTGGTCACGCGGCCCATCAGGTTGCCGCGTTCGGGATCCCATTTCGAGAGCCACTCCTTGAAGGGGCTCTCCTTGCCGATCTTGGCGTACTCGTCGGAGAACAACACCATCCGGTCGCGGATGAAGCCGTGTGTGTAGTAGATCTTGGACACCGTCCACGGTTCGCCGGCGTCAGGGAACCGGTCCGGATCGCCCGCCGTCTCGTACGCCGCCATCGACACCTCGTGGCACCGGATGTGGTCAGGATGGGGATACCCGCCGAGTTCGTCATAGGTGATCATCACGTGCGGTTTGAAATCCCGGATCACTCGTACCAACGCCTCGGTGGCCTCGTCGAGTGGGACCGTGGCAAACGAGCCCTCGGGTACCGGTGGCAGCGGATCACCTTCGGGCAACCCCGAGTCGACGAATCCGAGCCAGGTCTGCTGTACACCGAGAGCTGCGGCCGCCTTGGCCATCTCCTCGCGACGGACCTCCGGCATCCGGTCCTTGATGCCCGGCAGATCCATCGCCGGATTCAGGATGTCCCCGCGCTCGCCACCGGTGAGGGTCACCACCAACACGTCGTGACCCTCGGCTGCGTACTTGGCCATGGTGGCCGCACCTTTGCTGGACTCGTCGTCAGGGTGCGCATGCACCGCCATGAGTCGTAGTCCACCCACGCGTAGTCCTCACCTTCACACCGTCGTCAATCGCCTGTCCATACTCCCACCGCACCCCGGGCTCGCGCCGCGCCGGTCTCGGTTCTGCCACTCCATGGTAGGTATGAACCCATGACCAGCGCCCGCAGCCTCCCGCAGGGCCGCTATCCGGCCGAACGCTCACCTCGATCACGCAGACGCTGGTTCCTCGCGCTCACCGGCCTGGTGATCATCATCGGTGTATTGATCGCCTGGGTCGCCTACCAGCGATTCGCCGATCCGGAGATCTCCGGCGAAGCGACCGGATACGACATCCTCGACGACACCTCGGTGGAGGTGAAGTTCACCGTCAACCGCAAGGACCCGACCATTCCCGCCACCTGTGTGGTGCGGGCCAGATCCAAGGACGGGTCCGAGACCGGGCGCCGCGAGGTGTACGTCCCGGCATCCCAGGACACCCGGCTCCCGATGTCGGCAGTGGTCCGCACCTCTGCCCCTCCCGCGGTCGGCGAGGTCTACGGATGCAGTGACACCGTGCCGCCGTACCTCGTCGCCCCCTGACTTCTCCGTAGTGCGCACGGCCCTGCGCTGGCGCACCGGTCCAAACCGGCGCGCGACGCTCAACGCAGCGCGTGACCGACGCACCGGCCGGCCCGGACGTGCCCCATAATCGGCACCCATGACACCAACAACACAGTCTGGGCAGCCGGACCCGCTCACCGCCAAGGGAACGGGCCCGGCGTTCGCCACCATCACCAGTCACTACTTCCCCACGCTCGTCGGACTCTTCGTCGGCGTGATGATGATCAGCAACATCACCGGCACCAAAGGTGTGGTGTTGTTCCCCGACCTCCACTTCGACTTCGGGCCACTGTCCATGGACGGCCTGGTCACCGACGGAGCGTTCTACCTCTTCCCGCTCGCCTACGTGCTGGGCGACGTGATCAGCGAGGTGTACGGGTTCAAGGCGATGCGCCGCACGATCCTCACCGGTTTCGCCGTCCTCCTGATCGCTTCCCTGTGCTTCTGGCTCACCATCCACCTGCCGGCCGCCGACTTCTACGACGGTCAAGAATCGTTCGAGACAGTTGCGGGAGTGGTTCCGCAATTCCTCGCCGCCGGACTCGCCGGATATGTCGTGGGTGAATTCCTCAATTCCTGGGTTCTCGTGAAGATGAAAGAGCGCTCGGGAGAAAAACGTTTGTGGGCCCGGCTTTTCAGTTCCACCGTGGTCGGCGAATTCTTCGACACCCTGGTTTTCTGTTCCATCGCAGCGTCGGCCCTGGGCATCTCGACCTGGTCCGACTTCATCAACTACACCCTCATCGGATTCGTGTGGAAAACGCTGGTCGAGCTGGCCATCATGCCGCTGACGTACCTGGTGGTCGGATGGCTCAAGAGCCGTGAACCCACCTACCGCACAGCCCTCGCCCAGCAGGGCACAATTCGATAAGAATTCGAGCCGTGTCCATATGTCCTGCTACTCTTGGCTGATACACGGTCCCGAGAGGGGCCGTGTTGCTGTATTTAACGAGAGGGAGTGACGAGCATGACCGACACCGAGGTGACCTGGCTTACCCAGGAGTCCCATGATCGGCTCAAAGAGGAGCTCGACGCCCTCATCGCGAATCGTCCGGTGATTGCCGCCGAGATCAACGAGCGCCGCGAAGAGGGTGACCTCAAGGAGAACGGTGGCTACCACGCCGCCCGCGACGAGCAGGGTCAGCAAGAGGCCCGCATCCGTCAGCTCCAGGAGTTGCTCAACACCGCAAAGGTCGGCGAGACGCCGACGCAGTCGGGGGTTGCACTGCCCGGTTCCGTGGTGAAGGTGTACTACGACGGCGACGAGAACGACACCGAGACCTTCTTGATCGCGACCCGCGAACAGGGTTCGTCCGACGAGAAGCTCGAGGTCTATTCACCGAAGTCGCCCTTGGGCGGCGCGTTGATCGACGCCAAGGTCGGCGAGACCCGTAAGTACACCGTGCCCAGCGGGGCCACCATCTCGGTGACCCTGGTGAGCGCGGAGCCGTACCACGCCTGAGCAAGCACTCGAGTGCCCTATCGGGGCGTCCACGACGGACGTCGCCGGTAGGGCATTTTTGTGTGAAGGCCACTGACACCGGCCGGGTCGGAATGTGTCGAACGGCTGCAGTCCGGGTACTCCGGCGCCATGTCTGAAGAAGTCAGCGCCACAGCCCGTCAGATCGCCCACTTCGCCGGAGAGCATCCCGACTACGACGCCATCGCCTTCGACAACGACGGCAAGATCATCGATTGGCAGCAGAACAACACGTGGGCCAACGGTTCCCACCAAGGCGAGCGCATCTACGTCATCAATGGCGGCACCATTACCCCGGAGGCTGTTCAAGACGTGCTCGAGGCCGATGGGGTGCAACGCGATTCAGCGCCCGACGTCACCACCTGACCCTGCTCGCGGCAGGCGGTGATGACGGCGCTCAGTGGGCCGACAGGCGCTTGCGACGGCTCTTCGTCGCCGGTCCGACCAATCGGCCGGCTTCGAGGTCTTCCCGTAGACGGGCGACGGTCTCGGCCGAGTCCGACTTGTTCGTGCCGATGAAGCCGGAGGGACCTCGCTTGATCCATCCGGTCACGTACAGGCCGGGGATCGGGCCCGCCGACGTGACAACTCTGCCCTGCTCGTTCGGGATCACTCCGCGCACAGGGTCGAAGGGCAAGCCGGGAACCTCCACGCCTCGGTATCCGATGGACGTGAGAACCACTCCGGCGGCGACGGTTTCGACCTGACCGGTCGGCTCGATTCCACCCCTCTGCGAATCGACCCGGTTGATCCCGAAAGTGACGCCGTCGAGCATCCCGGCCGCGTCACACTCGAAGCGTTCGGGCGATCGGAGGAACGCAAGCCTGATACTCGGGCCGGTGCGACGGGGACGACCTGCCAGCTCGGCCAGCAGTTGCAGCTTGGCGGCCGCAGTCGGATCGGTGGGCGCGGTTGCGATCACAGCGTCCAGCGCACCGGGGTCGAGTGTGACGTCGACACCTCCGTCGGCCAGCCCGATCAGTTCGGGGAGGGTGAAGGCGGCGCCATCGGGACCACGGCGCGCGGCGACGACGATCTCTTCGACCTTCGACGAACGCAACGCCTCGAGCGCGGTCCGTGAGATGGATGTCGAAGCCAGCCGCTGCGGGTCGGTCGCGAGAATGCGCGCGACGTCGAGAGCGACGTTGCCGTTGCCGATGATCACCACGCGCCGCGACGAGAGGTCGAATCGACGGTCGGCGAAGTCGGGGTGGCCGTTGTACCAGCCGACGAACTCCGTCGCGCTGGCCACACCGGGCAGATCTGCGCCGGGAACCTGTAACCGGCGGTCGGTGCCGGCTCCGCCGGCGTAGATCACGGCGTGGTTGTCGCGCTGTAGTTCGTCCAAGGTGATGTCGCGACCGAGTTCGCTTCCGAGAAAGATGTCGAGCCGATCGTCCCGTGCGATCTCGTCGAAGAGCGCCATCACCTTGCGTGTCGAGAGATGATCGGGCGCAACGCCGTAACGGGCCAGACCGAACGGTTTGTCCAGTCTCTCGTGGATGGTGACACTCACGTTCGGATACCGGAGCAGTTCGTCGGCGGCATACATCGCAGACGGGCCTGAACCGACAATCGCCACACGCACCGGTTCCCCGCCGGGCGATGCCATCGGCTTCGGCTTCGAGATGGGCGCCAAGGGCAGGCGCAGTCCCGGGTCCACCGGAAATCGGACCGCCGGCGTTGCTGCATCGGAGTAGTGATCGGCGTTGATGGCCGGATAGCGTTCGTGCTCGGGCTCGATGCGATTTCCCGGAACAATCGCGCCCACCGGGCAGGCGCTCACGCATGCACCACAATCCACGCACGTGGCCGGGTCGATGTACAGCATCTCCGACGTGAGGAAATCGGGCTCGTCCGGAGTCGGATGAATGCAGTTGACCGGACACGCGTAGACGCACGACGCATCGGCACAACACGCCTGCGTCACCACATGGGGCACTCTCAGGCCGCCGTGTACGTCGGCTCGCTGCGATAGCGCGAAGGACGTCCGCCGATGCCGAGGAGTCGCCACAACACACGCGACACCGGGTTCATCAGGCCACACTGCTCTCCGAGCATCCGGACGTCACCGAAGACGTTCCGGAGGAACTGCTTGGAGCTCTCGGACTTCCAGAAGATGTCCCTCATGACCTCGCGCGGGATGTCGAAGTCGCGCTCGAAAGACTTGGGTGGCACGGTGATCGCCCCGCACAGCACCCGCATGACGATCGGCAGCATCAGCGACAGGAGAAAGCGCTGCACCCAGGACTTGCGGGGCACCGTCTCGCGCAGCAGGTGGTGGGCGAAGGAGATGTGCCGGGCTTCCTCGGCGACGTGCAGTTGCATCACGGCCATCATGGTCGGGTGCATCTCGTCGCGATTGCGCAGGAAGTCCTTCTGGATGTGATCGATGGGCTCTTCCCCACCGAGCACGCCGAAGTAGAAGATCGTGGGAAAGATGGTGGAGGCCAAGGGAACCAGGGGTGAGATCAACCGGTAGCCGAGCTTGGCTCCGGGAACGTCCACCCCGGTGCGGTTGATGAACTCCTGGAACATGAGGGTGTGGTTGCACTCCTCTTTGGCCTCGTGAGTCGTATAGCGAAACTCTTTGGCTGCGTTGGGGAGTTTGAAGCTGTACTGCATCAGACCGCGGATCAGGACGGACTCGAACTGAAGGCCTACCTTGGCAACGTTGGCCTGACGCCACATGCCGATCTTGATCTGCTTGTCGAGCGGCTGTTGCTGATACCAGGGGTGCCTGCCGATCGGGTCGACGACCTTGGACAGCACCCACCGCGGGTCGTTCTCGGTGATCGCCATGTGCGGCGCGTCCCAGTCGATGTCCAGATACGGGTCGAAGTTCCTGTGCACCGAAGCGCTGGACAGGTCGTCGAGGACCTGGCCGTAGTCGTGCCCATCGGTGTCGCGGGTGTGTTCCGGGACGTACTTCAGCGCTTTCGTCAAAACGACTCTCCTGGCCTGTGCAACGTGTTCCAGACGAACGCTAGGGGGTATGCCGTAGCTTGTCAACGTCCGTTGTCATAAATCAATCACGATTGGCACACCCCACAATGTCATCTGGCTGATCGACCCGCCCTGAACAGGGGCTTCCCGTTCGTGACGCGAACCGGTTGCCGGCGACACGAACTTTCAGCGCATGTACTCATGAGGCAGCTTCGCGCTGCCTGGAACGAGGTATTCGTCGGCGGAGATCATGCGTAGCCACTCAGCGGTCAACCCCCGATACATATCCTCCGCAACGTTCCAGCCCGCCACCCGTATGCCCGGGGTGACCAGTCCGAGGACCGCGCCCGCGATGGCCGATGGGGCACTGCCCTCGGCATCCCATACACCCACGGACAGTGGTCGAGGCTCGATGATCAGCTCCTCATCGACGACGGCGGCCACACCTCCGAGTCTGCGTACGTTGTCGATGACGCCGGTGACGTCGTCTTCGGTGACGCCACTCAGGCGGCTCACCCCCGTTGTTCGCGTGGCCAGCACGGCGATCAACGGGATGAGATCCGCGACGTCGCGCACCGCCACGTCGACAGGACCGAGTACCCCGCTGGTCGACCGCGAGGTGACCGTGACACCGGCATCCGACGCCACCACGTAGCCGTCCATCTCGGCGAAGACGTTGCAGATGGCTTCACCGGGTCCGCGTTCCCGCGGCCAGTTGCGAATGAGGACAGTGCCCCCGGAGATCAGCCCGGCCGCCGCGAACCCGGCCGCGACCGTGGGATCGACACGGCCCGAGGGTCCCTCGGGAGCGACGACACGCGCCCGCACCGGACCAGAGATTGACGGCGTCAGCCACGCTGTCCCACGCCCACTCACGGCTTCATCGCCTCCACCGGATAGTGGTAGCTCTCCTTGACGGTGTCGAGGTGAACCCAGCTGTCGAGCCTGAGCACGGGTCGCAGTGCACGCAACCGGTCGAGAACGCTGACGATGTCGGCCAGCGAGTCCGCGTGCACGGTGGCGAGCAGGTCATAGCGCCCCAAAGTGGCTGCCAGGAAGCGAATCTCGGGCATCTCCGACAGCAGGTCGCCCCCGGTCGAGGCGGGGCCCCGCAACGAGATGCCCACCCCGACATCGAATTCGGTATCGCGGCCCGACCTCGCGATCGCGCCGATCCGTACGACTCCTTCGTCGATCATGCGCAGCACCCGTGTTCTGGCGGTGCCGGTCGACACCCCGACCCGCTCGCCCAAGGTGGTGTACGACAGTCTGCCGTCCATTTGCAACTGCATCAGAAGCCGCGAATCGACCCGGTCGATCTCGACAGCGTCAGCTCGGGTCGGGCGCAGCACGTCGACCACCAACTCTGTGTAGAAGAGGGTCTCCGTGGAACGAACCCCCTCCACCGAGCGCACCCGATCGAGCACCGTCGCGAGATCACCATCGCTGTAGGCACGAGCTTCGGCGATGAGCGGAAAGGCACCCGAGGCCAGACTCACAAACGGTACCTCTGGCATGGCGGCGATGGCCTCGGCCACTCGGCGCACGGGCCGGTCGACCGAGATCGAGATGTGGGCAAGCGATTTGATCCCGATGGTCAGCGGATGTACGAGACCGACCACGCTGACGAATCCACCATCGAGCAGATGACTCAGGCGCCTGGCGGTGGTGGTTCTGGACAGGCCCAGCTGGTCGGCGAGCTCGTGGGTGGAGACCCTGCCATCGCGGCGGAGAGCCTCCACGATGCGCATGTCGACCTCGGGCATCGGGCCCGATCGACTCTGCTCACGAGAACTTAACAATTGACTGGTCCGATCGTCGACGGGGCGTTTTTGCAGGTGGGTGCGCAATCAACAGATCTTTGTTTACAAAATGCACACATAATTGGGCTTTCCTTCAGTCCATCCGGGTTTGATTGCAGATTTCGCCTTGCTGACCTATGCCGGCGATCCTACGGTGAGACCCGACAGTTCCGCACCATCGCCGGTGCTCATGAATCAACACCCTGAGGATCCACACATGCGAAGAGTTCTAGCGACCACGGCCGCAGTACTGCTGGCCACCACCATCGCCGCCTGCGGTGGCGGTGCGGAAAGCACCGAGGCCTCCGGCAAAGCGCCTGCGGGACTTCTCAAGAGCGGCGAACTGACGGTGTGCACCGATCCCGAGTACCCGCCGATGGAGTACTTCAAGGACGGCGACACCTCCAGTCCCGTCGGCTTCGATCCCGACGCGGCGCGGGCACTCGCGGATCTCTGGGAACTCGACATCAAGTGGCAGAACACGGCTTTCGACGGACTGATGCCGGCCCTGCAGGCAAAACGGTGCGACATCCTCTGGGCCGCGCTCTACATGAGTCCCGAGCGACTCGAGGTCGCCGACGGCTCACCCTTCATGGAGACCGGCCCCGGGTTGATCGTGCGCACGGACACGAGCGACATCACCACAGCCGATGATCTCTCGGGCAAGACGGTCGCGGTGCAGGGCGGCGGGTCGAACGAACAGACCCTGCGTGATCTGTCGAGCCGATTCGAGTCCGAGGGCAAGCCGGGAATCACGGTGCAGCCCTACCCCAAGACATCAGAAACTGTTGCCGCTCTCTCCAATTCGAAGGCCGACGCTCTCATCGAGACCGATGTTGCCGTCGTCGACATGGTCGAGAAGTCGCAGGGCAAGCTGAAGTCCATCCCCGATGTGTTCCCCGCCGACACCCAGTTCGGCGTCTTCACGCTCAAGGGTTCGCCGCTGAGCCCAGCGGTCAGCACCAGCCTCAAAGAGCTCGACGCCAACGGCACACTCGGCAAGCTCGCCGAGCAGTACGGTCTCGATCCCAACCGAATCGTCACCTGACCGCGATGGTCTTCGAGTGGAGCGTCTTCACCGACGCCTTGACGTCCGGGACATTCTTCCGCGGCGCGCTGCTGTCCCTCGGCCTGGCGATCAGCGCAATGATCGCAGCCACCGTGATCGGGTTCCTGGTTGCCCTCCTGCGCATCGCCAAGAATCCCGCTCCGCGTGCTGCGGGCTGGGTTTACGTCTGGTTTTTCCGGGCCATACCCACCTTGCTGGTGCTGCTGCTCATCTGGAACGCCGGACCACAGCTGTTCCCCGGCCTTCGTGAGAATTGGTTCACCCCCTTCCTGGCGGCCTTCATCGGGTTCGCGGTGGTGGAGGCCGCGTACATGGCCGAGATCCTGCGGTCGGCGCTGCTCAGCGTCGACGATGGCCAGCACATCGCGGCGCGGGCACTGGGCCTTCCGCCACACAAGGTGTTGTTCAAAGTGGTTCTCCCTCAAGCCATCAAGGTTGCGATTCCGCCCAGCGGCAACGAGTTCATCGCCATGCTGAAGTACACGTCACTGGCATCGGTCATCTCACTACGAGAATTGCTGACCACCGCGCAAGCCGAGGTGTCCGTGACCTTCCGCTACGCCGAGTACTACTCGGCCGCCCTGGTGTACTACCTCGTGATCGTCAGTGTGGCCATGGTCATCCAGTACTTCATCGAGGCTCGATACCGATGGATTTCCAAAGGTCACAACACATCCGGCATCACCCCCACCGTGCAGAAGGTACCGGCATGAGCAGCCCAGTCCTGCAGGCGATCAACCTGCACCGTTCCTACGGCCAGACCGAAGTGCTCAAAGGAGTCGACCTGACGGTGAACAAGGGTGAGGTCAAAGCGCTGCTGGGCCCTTCGGGTTCGGGCAAGTCCACGATCCTGCGCTTGATGGCTCTGCTCGAGACACCGGACCAGGGTGAGATCCTGCTACACGGCAAACAACTGGGTGTGTCCGTCGGATCAACCGGGGTGACGCGGCCCCTGCGGGAGACCCAGCTGGCCCGTCAGCGCCGCGACATCGGCATGGTGTTCCAGCGGTTCAACCTGTTCGCACATCTCGATGTGCTCCACAACGTCACCCTGGCGCTCACCGAGGTCGGCGGGATACGACGGACCGAGGCCAAAGAGCAGGCCACCGCCATGCTCGAACGGGTCGGTATGGCACACCGGCTCAAGCACTTTCCGAGTGAACTATCCGGTGGTCAGCAGCAGCGCGTGGCAATCGCCCGCGCTCTGGTGATGAACCCGTCGGTGATGCTGTTCGACGAACCGACGTCGGCTCTCGATCCAGAACTGGTCGGAGAAGTGCTCGAGGTGATGGAACAGCTCGCCGAACAGGGAATGACCATGGTGGTGGTCACCCACGAGACGCGATTCGCGCGTCGCGTCGCCGACGAGGTCGCCCTCTTCGACGACGGGATGATCGTCGAAGCCGGACCGCCGGGGCCGTTCTTCGACGACCCGCAACACCGACGGACGCAACAATTCCTTTCGCACCTGCGCTGAACGTCTGCGCTGATCCTGGAGCATCGATGCCCGACAACGGACCGCTCGCGGTCTACACCGACACCGACGACCTCGACCCCGACAGCGGGTGTCAATTGCTGAGAGACAACGGCTTTCGGGCCGAAGTACTGCAGACACGAGACCCCGACGTCATCGCCCGAGAGGCCGCCGGGGCCACCGCCCTACTCGTCGGCTACGCACCGATCGACCGGGCCCTGTTGCTGCGGCTGCCGAACCTGAAGATCGTCGCGTTACTCTCGCGTGGACACGACAACGTCGATGTGGATGCCGCAGCCGAGCTGGGCATCTGGGTGTGCACGGTGGGTGACGTCGCGGCCGAGGAGGTGGCCACTCATGCGTGGACCCTCACACTTGCACTGATCCGCCGGCTCCCCTTCTTTGCCGGGTTCCCCACCACATGCGGTTGGCTGGACCGTCCCACCTCTCTGCCGCGCCGATTGTCCGAGATGACGGTCGGCGTACTGGGTCTGGGCAGCACCGGTCGTAGATATGCTGCCCTGGCGGCACCGACGGTCCGCGAGGTGCTGGGCTTCGACATCCGCACCGACCGTCCGGAACCGGCCGCAGGCAACCGGCCGGCAGGCACCGGGCTGGCGGGCATCGGCGGCGCGCGGGTGACAGACCTCGACAGCGTTCTGAGCCGATCCGACGTCATCTCCCTGCATCTCCCCCTGACCGAGGGCACCCGGGAGTTCCTCGGGGAAAATGCTTTTGCCCGGATGCGGCAGGGAGTCCATCTGATCAACGTCGCGCGGGGCACACTCATCGATTCGGCGGCGCTGCGTCACGCTCTCGACACCGGGCGTGTCACGGCGGCCGCACTCGACGTCTTCGACACCGAGCCCCCTGATCCCGCTGATCCCCTCATCGGGCACCCGAATGTGCTCTCCACCCCTCACGTCGCGTACCTGTCGGATGCCACGACGCGTGGGTACATCGTCGCTCAGGCGCAAAACGTGGTGCAGTGGATGCAGACCGGCACACCCGTACTGGCCGTCAACGACCCCGTGGTGCCGGTGCCATGAGCACGGAACTCGCTGTCTTCCAGTCACTGTGGGCCATGGAAGACCTACCCAGCGCCGCAGATCAGTGGTCGCTCCCAGAGCAGGTCCATCTCATTGCCGCCGCGGGCTTCAACGGTGTCGCGGTGGATCTCGGGGCACGCCGGGCGCCTGCTGCCGCTGAGCTCGCCCCACTCGTCCAGGGGGCGGACCTGAACGCCGCTGTCTTCGCCTTCGTTCACACCATCGACGATCTGCGTACTGCAATCGACTACGCCCACACGGTCGGAGCCGAACAGATGGTCGTGTGCGCACAGATCTACGGCTTCGACCCCGAAGCCCTCGCCGGCACCCTGCTCAGGTGGTACGAGCTGTGCCGTGACGAGCAGATCGACATGCAGTTGGAGACACACCGCAACACCGTCACCAACGACATCCGATTCACCGAGCTGCTCCTGCGCCACCTGGACCCACGCATCGAGCTTGCCGGGGACCTCTCACATTACGTGTGCGCCAACGAGATGCCCGACGAACCGACGCGTGAATACGAAGACCTCGTAACCGCCATCCTGGACCGCTGCGGATCGCTTCAGGGCAGGATCGCCACGCGCGCGCAGGTCCAGATCCCCCTCGGCACCCCTGCGGGTGAACGTTGGGAAAATCGGTTCCGTGGATGGTGGGAACAGGGTTTTCGATCCATTCGCGCGAGAAGTGCCCCAGGCCGGCAGATCATGTTCTGCACCGAACTCGGCACGCGACCCTACGCGATCACCGACGCCACGGGCGCAGAGCTGTCGGATCGGTGGACCGAGGCGCTCACTCTGAAGAACTGGGCCCATGAGGCGTTCGCTGCCTCGGCGATCGAACCCTCCTCTCCCCCGGCCACGTCGCCGATCACCGTTCCATCACCTGACGGGAGTCATTGATGACCACACACAGTCCGAACCCGGTCACCGCCACCGGCAACCAGGTTTTACCGGGCCCACTGTCGTCGGACACCGCCGGGCACGCGCTCATCCCGGCGCGCGCCTACAGCGGTCCAGCCGAATACGCACTCGAGCAGGAGCGGATCTTTTCGTCCGGCTGGGTGTGGGCCGGTTATGCGCACTGGGTCGACGAACCAGGGATGGTGCATCCGGTGGACATCGGCGGCAAGCCCCTTCTGATCATCCGCGGTGACGACGACCAGATCCGGGTGTTCCACAACTCCTGCAGACACCGTGGCATGGCCATGACCGACGAGCCGGTGAAGGTTCGCAAGCGGATTCAGTGCGCGTACCACTGCTGGTCGTACAACCTCGACGGGAGTTTGCACGCCACACCGTATTTCACCCGGGAGCGCACGCGCGCCGTACCCGACGGCGCCGAGCACCTGGGTCTGCTGCCTGTCGCCTGCCAGGTGTGGGCGGGCATGGTCTTCGTCAACCTGGCACTCGAGAGCGCCGAAACCGGCGGAACGGATCAGATCGATGCCGATTTCGCCGCCATGCTCGCACCGATCCTGGCGCGATGGGACCACGTCGACTTCAACCGCATCCATTTGGCCGAGGAGCGCCGGTTCGACATCGCCGTGAACTGGAAACTGGTGGTGGAGAACTTCCTCGACTTCTACCACCTGCCGTTCATCCACCCGCAGGTCGGGCCGGTCAGTGCGTCGCTGGACGTGGACGATGTCCGTTTGGCCGACCACATCATCGGGGGCTGTTACCCCCATGGCGCAGCCGGTAAGGCCGCCAAGACCGACGAGGCGTTGCCATTCCTCGGCGACGTTCCCCCCGCTCGAACCGAGAGCCAGGACATCTTCTGTGTGTTCCCGAATGCCCTGCTGTTCTTGGAAGCGGATTGGTTCCAGGTGATCGGGTTCGACGCCGCCGGCCCGGAACGAACCGTCGAGCACATGGCCGTGTTCGTCGACGAGACGGCGACGGGCGAGCGGTTCAGCACCGAGCGAAAGCGATTGACGGACATATTGTTCGAGGTCAATGAGCAGGACATGCCAATCCTGCACAAGCTGCAGAGCGGTCGCAGATCTCCCGCGGCGGACCGCACCAATCTGGTCACGCACTGGGATCAGGTCACCGCGATGTTCCAGAAGCTGGTGTCCGCAAAGGTCGGCTACTGATGCCGGATCTCACGACCATTCCGGCCGAGGAACTCGAACTACGCAGACAACTGGCCGCGGTGTACCGGTTGATCGCACATTTCCGGATGACCGATCTGATCTTCACACACATCTCGGTTCGACTTCCCGGTCCGGACGAGCATTTCCTCATCAACCCCTATGGGCTGCTGTTCGAGGAGATCACCGCATCGAATCTGGTCCGCATCGATGTGGACGGTCAGTTGACCGAACCCGGTGGTCCGCCGGTCAATCCGGCCGGATTCGTCATCCACAGTGCCATCCACCGGAGCCGGCCAGACGCGCACTGCGTACTTCACACCCACACGGTGGCGGGTTGCGCCGTGGCCGCCTCGGCAACCGGCCTCCTCGGCCTGAACCAGATCTCGATGGAGTTCCACAATCGCGTCGGCTACCACGACTACGAGGGCGTCGCTCTCAACCTCGACGAACAAGAGCGGCTGGTTCGAGACATCGGCAACCATCCGGCGCTGATCTTGCGCAACCACGGTCTGCTCACCGTGGGTTCCACACCCGCGCAGGCTTTTCTGCGGATGTACTACCTCAACAAGGCCTGCGAGATACAGGTCGCCGCCACCCGGGCGGGAGAGGTCATCGTCCCGGACGAGGCGATCCGTGAACACACCGCACGTCAACTGAACGCCGAAGACACCGGCGACGATCTCACCGACGACATCGGCATCGACCTCGCCTGGTCCGCCATGGTGCGGTTGGTCGAGCGCATTGCACCTGACTACAAGGACTGAGGAAAAGCAGTGACGTTGAACTCGATTCAAGGCCCTATCGATGCAAGTCTGGTGCCCCGCTACACCGAACCCGGCACCTTCGCCCGCCTGCCGCGTCTCGATGACGTCCGGTCGGCCGCCGTCAAGATCGTGGGCGTCCCGTTCGACACCGGGGTCAGCTATCGCCCCGGTGCACGTTTCGGCCCCGGCCACATCCGCGCTTCGTCAAAGCTGTTGCGGCCCTACAACCCAGCCATGGACATCTCGCCGTTCGCCGTGCACCAGGTTGCCGATGCCGGCGACATCGCGGTCAATGCTTTCGACATCGTCGAAGCCCTCGACACGGTCGACCGTGCCGTCACGCAACTCGGATCGGACGGGGCGCGGCTGCTGACGCTGGGCGGTGACCACACCTTGGCACTCCCGTTGCTCCGGGCGCTGCATCGAGAGCGCGGAAAGCTGGCTGTGCTCCATTTCGACGCCCATCTGGACACCTGGGACACCTACTTCGGGGCGCCGTACACACACGGCACCCCGTTCCGGCGGGCCAGCGAAGAAGGTCTCATCGACATGGAGCGGTCGATGCACGTCGGTATCCGGGGGCCGCTGTACAGCGCACAGGATCTCGAAGCAGACGGCGTGCTCGGCTTTCAGCTGATCCGCTCCGACGACTATCAATTCGACACGGTACGCAGCATCATCGAGCGCATCCATCGCCGCGTCGCCGGAGGCCCGGTGTATGTGTCCGTGGACATCGACGTGCTCGACCCCGCGCACGCACCGGGTACAGGTACGCCGGAAGCGGGCGGCATGACGTCGCGCGAATTGCTGAACACCTTGCGCGGGCTGTCCGGGCTCGACATCGTCGGCGCCGACATCGTCGAGGTGGCGCCCGCGTATGACCACGCAGAGATTACCGGTATCGCCGCCGCACATGTGGCGTACGAGCTGCTGTCGGTGATGGCGGCCGACGCGCAACCGTCGACGACCTGACAGGGGCTGGGGCGCAGGCTATTTGCTGCCCCGTCCCCAGTTCAGGCCCCAGCGGAAATGCTTGTCCATCTTGTCTCCACCGGAGAAGTACTCGACAGCTCGCGTGATGGTCACTCCCTGAGCGCCGACTTCGATGAGCGCGATGGATGCGGTACGGAGGTTGTTCTTGGCCGAGTCCATCCGGACCTCGATGGGGGGTCCGAACTGCGACTCCACGGTCACCACGCCATCGACTGCGGCCCAGTTCGGGCTTCCCGCGTAGATGTCGGCGAACACCAGGATGCGCCGGAACACAGCCGGGTTGGCGAGGTTGACGAACATGTTCTCACCGCCCGCCGAATTGCCGGATCGGTCGTCGGAGTCCAGCTGGATGAACGGCCTGTTGTCGAGGGAGCCGAAGACACGGTCGAGCGCACCGATCCCGCCGCGGGAACCGTCGGCCAGTTCATAGAGACATCGCAGGTCGAGGTCGACGCCCTTCTTGCGCTTGCCGAACAGCCCGCCTGACGACTCTCCCTGCGCCCAGTTCAGGTTGATCCGAATCGTGCCGCCGGACGCTCCGGGCTTGGCGAGGTTCACCGACGGCGCCTGCTTGGTGAGCGCGATCTTGCTGAGGTTCACCGCCGACGCGGCCGCTGGTGCCGGTGTCGCGGGAGGCACCGGCGCAGGGGTCGACGGTGCCTGCGAAGGCTTGGAACGCTTGGTGTAGTCGATGGCCATGGGTTGAGCCTAGGGAAATTCGGACACCCGCGCGTGCGGTCAGGTGAACGAGTACCCGGATTCGGTGAGTGCCGCGCGTACGCGGGCCTGGTGTTCGGGCCCCTTGGTCTCCAGACTCACGGTGACTTCCACCTCGCCGAGTCTCAGCTCGCCGCTGACGCGGGAGTGGATGACGTCGACCACGCTCACCCCGATGTCCCGCAGCAGCTCCAGCAGGGCGACCAGGCCGCCGGGACGATCCGGAACTGTTGCGGTGATCGTCAGGTATCGACCGGCCGCCCGCAAGCCGTGGGTGGTGACCTGGGTCAATAGGAGCGGGTCGATGTTGCCGCCCGAGAGGACCACGCACACCTGACCGTCGAGCCGTAGGTCGGGAATGCTGGTGATGGCAGCGACCGCTGTGGCGCCTGCCGGTTCGACCACCAGCTTGGCGCGTTCGAGTACCAGGACGAGCGCCTGGGAGATCGCCTCTTCGCTGACCGTGACCACTTCGTCGACAAATTCGGAAACATGGGCGAACGGCACCAGTCCGGGTTTGGCCACCGCGATGCCGTCGGCCATCGTGTTCATCGACGTCGCCTTGACGGGGCCGCCGCGGGCCAGCGAATCCGGCCACGCAGCAGCGGCCGCTGCCTGCACCCCGATGACCCGGATGGCGCGGTTGTGCAGCTTGATCGCGGCTGCGACGCCGGCGAGCAGACCGCCACCACCCAACGGCACCAGCACTGTTCCCACATCGGGCATCTGTTCGAGCACCTCGATGCCGACGGTGGCCTGCCCGGCCACGATGTCCGGATGATCGAACGGGTGGATCAGCACGGCCCCCGTCTCGTCCGCGAAAGCAATTGCGGCATCCAGACTTTCGTCCACCGTGGCACCGTGCATCATGACGTCTGCACCGTACGCCCTGGTGGCCGCCACCTTCGGGAGCGAGGCGCCGGTGGGCATGAAGACGGTCGACGAGATACCCAGCGTGCCTGCCGACCAAGCGACGCCTTGGGCGTGATTGCCCGCACTGGCCGCGACCACACCTCGTGCCCGCTGCTGCTCGTCGAGTCCGGCGATGCGCAGATACGCACCCCGGGGCTTGAATGATCCGGTGCGCTGCAGGTTTTCGCACTTCAACCAGACGTCATGACCACAACGTTCGGACAGCGCCCGCGACGCGACCACCGGAGTCCGGCGCATCACCGGTGCCAGCAGTTGCACCGCCCGGTCGATGTGGGCCAGGTCCACCAGCGGCTCTGCACTCACCATCTGACAATAATGCGCTAATTTGGCGCGCTGGCGCGCGCGAGGGCGTGCGGCCGTTCTCGCATCGTCTTCCCTCGTCTTCGCATCGCTTCGCTCGCTCATCCTCAGTACAGACGATGCGGGCCGCACGCCGGTGCTCGCTTCGCTCGCTCGCCACATGGGAACGAGCGAAGCGATGTTCAATCTGTGAGTGGCCCCGCGTGCTCTGGACAGAGGAGCGAGGGAGCGCAGCGACTGAGTCGACGAAGGAAGAGCACGCGACCTGGGGGCCACTCACCCGCGAGCGAAGCGAGCCAAACCAGCTCAGCGAGCAGACTAGCCGAGCGCGTTCTCGAGATCCCCGATCAGATCACCGATGTCTTCGATCCCGACCGACAGGCGAACGAGGTCGGCGGGGACCTCGAGCAGTGAGCCGGCGGTGGAGGCGTGCGTCATCGCGGCGGGGTGTTCGATGAGGGATTCGATGCCGCCGAGTGACTCGGCGAGGGTGAACACCTCGGTGCGGTCGCAGAACTGTTGTGCTGCCTCCGATCCGCCGGAGACGCGCACCGAGATCATGCCGCCGAATCGGGTCATCTGCTTGGCGGCGGCCTTGTGTCCGGGGTGGTTGGGAAGGCCCGGGTACAGCACCGAGTCGATCTTGGGATGGGAGCTGAGGAACTCGACGAGCTTTTCGGCGTTGTCGCTGTGCCTATCCATCCGGACGCCGAGTGTCTTGATGCCCCGCATGGTGAGGTAGGCGTCGAACGGTCCCGGTACTGCTCCGGCGCCGTTCTGCAGGAACGCGATGTCGACGTCGAGCTGTTCGTCGTCGGTGACCAGTGCCCCACCCACCACGTCCGAGTGCCCGCCCATGTATTTGGTGGTCGAGTGCAGCACCACATCGGCGCCGAGTGTCAACGGCCGCTGGAGGTAGGGCGACGCGAAGGTGTTGTCCACCACCAGTTTTGTCTTCGCTTCGTGGGCCACTGCGGCGAGCGCCTCGATGTCACCGATGTTCAGCAACGGGTTGGTGGGGGTCTCGACCCAGACGAGTTTGGTGTTGGGTCGGATCGCGGCACGCACGGCGTCGACGTCGGTGACCGGCGCGACCGAGTACTCGATGCCCCATTGGCTGAACACCTTGTCGATCAACCGGAATGTGCCACCGTAGGCGTCGTTGGGGATCACCAGGTGGTCGCCGGGACGCAGCGTGGCACGCAGGAGGGCATCGGTGGCGGCCATGCCCGAGGCGAAGGCCCGGCCGAAGCTTCCCTCTTCCAGTGCCGCGATGTTGGCCTCGAGTGCCTGACGGGTGGGGTTGCCCGTACGCGCGTATTCGAAGCCGCCGCGCATGCCTCCCACGCCGTCCTGGGCGAAGGTCGAACTGGCATAGATGGGTACGTTGACCGCACCTGTCGCCGGGTCGGGTTCGTAACCGGCGTGGATCGCCTTGGTGGAGAATCCCTGCCAGTTGTGCGAGTCGGTCTTGCTGCGCTGCTCACTCATGACATCCAGGGTAGAGCCCGGCCCGCTCGGCCTGCAGTTCGGCCGATGCGAACCGGTTCCGCCTTGGGGTGACCGGGTCGGCTAGCCGATCGAGCTGACGAAGGCCAGCAGGTCGTGCCGGGTGATGACGCCGATCGGTTTGCCGTCTTCGACAACCATCAGGGCATCGGTGTCGCTGAGTGCTTTTGTGGCCGCCGACACCGGTTCGCCCGAGCCGATCAGGGGGAACGGTTCACCCATGTGAGCGCTGACCGGATCGGCGAGGTTTGCCCGGCCCTCGAACACGGCGCTGAGGAGCTCGCGTTCACTGACAGCGCCTGCGACCTCACCGGCCATGATCGGTGGCTCGGCCCCGACGACGGGCATCTGCGACACCTCGTACTCGCGCAGGATCTCGATGGCGTCACGCAGCGTCTCGGACGGGTGGGTGTGCACCAGGTCGGGCAGCGCTCCCGACTTGCCGCGCAGCACGTCCCCGACCAGCGGTTCTTTCTTGGCGTTGCCGTCGAGCGGGGTGCGTAGGAAGCCGTAGCTGCTCATCCACCTGTCGTTGAAGATCTTGCCCATGTAGCCACGTCCACCGTCGGGCAGCAGCACCACCACAAGCGCGTCCGGGCCCTCACGTTCGGCGACCTGGAGTGCGGCGACGACCGCCATGCCGCAGGAGCCACCGACGAGCAGTCCCTCTTCGCGGGCGAGCCGCCGGGTCATCTCGAACGAGTCCGCGTCGGAGACCGCGATGATCTCGTCGGGGATCGCCGGGTCGTAGGCGGTGGGCCAGAAGTCCTCACCGACACCTTCGACGAGGTACGGACGACCGGTCCCGCCCGAGTACACCGATCCTTCGGGGTCGGCGCCGATGATCTTGACCTTCCCGCCGGACACCTCTTTGAGGTAGCGGCCGGTGCCCGTGATGGTTCCGCCGGTGCCCACGCCTGCGACGAAGTGGGTGATCTTGCCGTCGGTGTCGTTCCAGATCTCGGGACCGGTGGTCTCGTAGTGGCTCTCCGGTCCTGCCGGATTGGCGTACTGGTTGGGCTTCCATGCGCCTTCGATCTCCCTGGTGAGGCGATCGGAGACGTTGTAGTAGCTGTCGGGGTGCTCGGGCGGAACCGCAGTCGGGCACACCACGACCTCTGCCCCGTAGGCACGCAACACGTTCCGCTTGTCTTCGCCGACCTTGTCGGGGCACACGAACACGCAGTGGTAGCCCCGCTGCTGGGCGACCAGGGCGAGCCCCACGCCGGTGTTGCCGGAGGTCGGCTCCACGATGGTGCCTCCGGGCTTCAACTCGCCCGACGCCTCGGCGGCGTCGATCATCTTGACGGCGATGCGGTCTTTGGAGCTACCGCCTGGGTTGAGGTACTCGATCTTGGCGGCGACCAGGCCAGATCCCGGTTGGACAACCGAGTTCAGCCGGACCAGAGGTGTGTTCCCGATCAGATCGACGACGTGACTTGCGATGCGCATGACTCCATGGTCCCAGACGCGTTCGATTATGTTGGAGCTGTGTCCGGATCAAGGCAGCGGATGATTCGCGACCTCGCAGCAACCGCGGCCGCCACGGCGGGTACGGCAGGTGCCGGGTGGGGTGCGTGGACCTTCCTCAACGGCCAGGCGCGAGCAGCGCGCACCGTCATCCCGCACCGCACCGACAACGCACCCAACGGCGACGGGATCTATGGCCCCGACGGTGTCGGACCGATCCGTTTCCGGCGGAGCGAACCGTTTGATCTGCACCTGATGATCTTCGGCGACTCGACGGCGGCCGGTCTCGGCGCCGAGGTCGCCGACGAGACACCCGGCGTCCAATTGACGCGAATGCTCGCCGACGAGACGGGCCGGCGTATCCGGTTGAGTACCAAGGCGATCGTCGGTGCGACGTCGCGTGGCCTGTCCGGTCAGGTGGACGCCATGCTCATCGCCGGTCCCCCGCCCGACGTCGCGGTGATCTTCATCGGGGCCAACGACGTCACCAGCACCAGCGGGATCCGCGCGTCTGCGAAACGGCTGGGTTCAGCGGTACGGCGGCTGCACGATGCGGGCGCGCATGTGGTGGTCGGCACATGTCCCGACCTCGGTGTGGTCGCGATGATCCCGCAGCCGTTGCGCACGGTGATCCGCCAGTGGGGCTTGCGTCTGGCCGCGGCGCAGGCCGTCGAGACCACCGCCGCCGGCGGCAAGCCGGTGCCCCTCGCCGATCTCCTTGCCCGCGAGTTCTTGGCCGCGCCCGATCGGATGCTGTCGGCCGACAACTATCACCCATCGGCCGCGGGATACGAGCTGGCCGCGCGCACTCTGCTGCCCGCCGTCCTCGCGGCCGTCGGTGAATGGGGCAGCGGGCCGCTACCGGACCCACCCGAGGTCTCCGCGATCGCGGAGGACAATCGGTGGAGCCGGCGCATGCGCGAGTACGTGGAACGTGCTGCCCGGCATCGTTGATCACAGCGAGCGCTCAGGTCCCGGCATGCGCGTTCTCCAGCTGGCGTAACGTTCGATCAGAAACCCTTAAACACTTGCGTGTTCAACTTGATTCGACAGGGAGTCCATATGCCAGAAGCAGTCATCGTCGCCACCGCCCGTTCACCGATCGGGCGCGCGAACAAGGGGTCGCTGAAAGATCTGCGGCCCGACGAGATGGCCCGCCAGATGATCGAAGCCGTGCTCAACAAGGTGCCATCGCTCGACCGCGCAGACATCGACGATCTGCACCTGGGCAGCGGACAGCCCGCAGGGCAGGCCGGTTTCAACATCGCGCGTTCGGTTGCCGTGCAACTCGGCCTCGACCACGTTCCCGGCGTCACGGTGAACCGCTACTGCTCGTCGTCACTGCAGACCACGCGTATGGCGTTCCACGCCATCAAAGCGGGCGAGGGCGACGTGTTCATCTCCGGCGGTGTGGAGAGCGTGTCGAGCTTCGCCACCGGCAGCGCCGATGGCTGGCCCGACACCAAGAACCCGATGTTCGCCGAAGCGATGGAACGCACCGACAAGGCCACGGCCGGTGGCGCAGGCACATGGAGTGATCCGCGTGAACAAGGCCTGATCCCCGACGTCTACATCCCGATGGGCCAGACGGCCGAGAACGTCGCCACCTACACCGGCATCTCCCGCGAAGACCAGGATCACTGGGGTGTGCGCAGCCAGAACCGTGCCGAGGAAGCCATCAAGTCGGGCTTCTTCGAACGCGAGATCGAGCCGCTCACCCTTGCCGACGGCACCAAGGTGACCACCGACGACGGTCCCCGCGCCGGAACCACGTACGAGAAGATCAGTCAGCTCAAGCCGGTTTTCCGTCCCGACGGCACCATCACGGCCGGCAACGCGTGTCCGCTCAACGACGGCGCCGCCGCACTGGTGGTCATGAGCGACACCAAGGCCAAGGAGCTCGGCCTGACCCCGCTGGCCCGCATCGTCTCGACCGCCGCCACGGGCCTCTCCCCCGAGATCATGGGCCTGGGACCGATCGAGGCCGTGCGCAAGGCGCTGAAGTACGCCGGACTGGGCATCGGCGACATCGACCTGTTCGAGATCAACGAGGCCTTCGCGGTCCAGGTGCTCGGCTCGGCCAATGAGCTCGGCATCGACCACGACAAGCTGAACGTCTCGGGCGGCGCGATCGCCCTCGGCCACCCGTTCGGCATGACCGGCGCCCGCATCACCGCGACGCTGCTCAACAACCTCAGCACCCACGACAAGAGCCTGGGTGTGGAGACCATGTGCGTCGGCGGCGGACAGGGCATGGCGATGGTGCTCGAACGCCTCAGCTGATCACCCAGCAGAACACCAAAGAGCCCCGCGACCTGTGGTCGCGGGGCTCTTTTGTGGTTCTGGTCGCCGAAGCGCTGTCGAACTAGTCCGAGTTGAAGTAGCTCAGCAGGCGCAGGATCTCGACGTACAGCCACACCAAGGTGACGGTGAGTCCGAGAGCGATGCCCCAGGCCGCCTTTTCCGGTGCGCCCGAACGGATCAGCTGATCCGCGGCGTCGAAGTCGATCAGGAAGCTGAATGCCGCAAGCGCGATGCAGACGAGCGAGAAGATGATCGCGATCGGTCCGCCGTCACGAAGGCCCAGTCCGTCGCCACCGTTGAAGAACCCGATGACGAGGTTGCCGAGGATCAGCACGAGCACGCCGATCAGGCCTGCGAAGATCATCCGGGTGAATCGCGGGGTGACCCGGATGGCGCCGGTCTTGTAGACGATCAGCATGCCGCCGAAGACACCGAATGTCGCGAGTACCGCCTGGCCGATCAGGACACCGGCGCTGACGTCGCCGGCAACAACCCAGTTGGCGAAGACGAACGACACCGTACCGACGAACAGACCTTCGAGCAGCGCGTAGCTGAGCACGATGGCCGGATTGTCTTGCTTACGACCGAATGTCGCGACGAGGACGAGGCCGAGCCCACCCAGCGCGCCGATCAGCATCAGCGGCATCGCCAGTGCTTCGTTCTGGCTGGCCAGGAAGTACGAGACGGCCGCCGAGAGGATGAGGACACCGAGGGTGGCGGCTGTCTTCATCACGACGTCGTCGATGGTCAGGGTTCGCGATCCGACCTGCTGCCCTGGACGGGCGAACGGATCGGCAGGCGGCTGCCCCGTCTGCTGATTCCACATCGCGCCCTGGCCGGCGCCGGCTGCACCAGCGCCAAAGCCGGCGTAGCCGCCGGGTCCCTGGTTGCTGCGCACTACTCCGCGCATCACCGGATTGCTGCTTTCACGCACCGTTTTGGTCCCTTCATCAAGTGATCCCACTTATGCACGCTCAACGAGCGGCGTGGCTATCGAGTTCCGACTTTACCTTCTCTTGAACTTCAGTGCAGTCGACTCCCCTGCGGGATCAGCTGCCGGGCCGAAAAGTCGGCTCAGAGCATCGATCTGGTCAGCCCCACCGGCTGTGACCGCCATCGGCGGGGATCGTCACACCGCTGAGATACGCCGCATCCGTACTGCACAGGAACACCGCGATACGACCGATGTCCTGCTCGGCATCACCGATCCGGCCCAGCGGGATGCTCTTGACAAACGCCTCGGCCTCCTCCGGGTAGGTCTCGGTCCACCACTGCAACGACGGCGTCATGGCATGCGGCGCAATGGCGTTGACGCGGATGTTGTCCTTACCCCATTCGCAGCCCGCCGCCCGGGTCAACGAGCGCGTCGCCTCCTTGACGGCGGCATAGGGTCCGTACGTGGCCATGTCCCAGCGGACCGCCGACGACGTCACCAGGTTGATCACCGATCCCCCGCCTCTGGCAACCATCAGCGGATGACAGGCCTTCATCAACCGCAACACGGCAAGCGGTCCGGTTTGGAAGAACCTGGTGAAGTCGTCGTCGGATACGTCGAGCAGCGGGATCGGCATCGCATCGTTGGCGTTGTTCACCAGGATGTCGACCCCACCCAACCGTTCTGCGCACGCCTCGACGATGGTGGAGCAATCGTCGGCTTCGCTGACGTTGCCCACCAGGTACTCTGCCCGCACACCGTTGGCTTGCAGTTTCTCGGCGGCCGCGGCCAACGGCTTCTCGTGACGGCCGCAGATGAAGATGTCGGCACCTTCCTTGCCCAGTGCCGAGGCGATGCCGAAGCCCACTCCCTTGCCGCCGCCGGTGATCAATGCAACCTTGCCGTCCAGAACTCCCATGCAGCAGACACTAGCGAAACTAGAACACGTTCACCCCGCGAATGGAGTCACCGATCGGAACCTCGGCGGCTTCGCTGTTCGACGATGAAGTCGCGGATCTTCGTGGGCCCGACGTCTCCACCAATCAGGTCCTTGGTGGCCCGCCCGAGGCATACAGATGTCAGGACCCGTTCGGCGAGTTCGTAATCGTCGCCGATCGCAATGTAAGGCTTTGCGATCATCAACGCGGCGACTCCGTGTGCGGCAGTCCACAACTCGAGCACCACAGGGGTCGGGTCGCCCTTGTCGACAAACCCCTCGTCCATCAAACGCTCGATCGTCTCGGCGAAATGAACAAAAGCCGATTGCCCGAGAACGGCATCGGCATCGGTGCCCTCGGCGCAGACCTTCATGGTCGCCACCCGGTACAGTTCCGCGTTCTCGACCGCAAAACGCACATAGGCCATTCCCTGCGCATGTGCCGCTTCCCAGCTGTCCTCGTGCTCGGCCCCGGCAGCCCGCATCACTTCGTCCAGTCGGGTGAAGTACTGCGCGACCACTTCGTCGATCAGTGTGTCCTTGTCGGCGAAGTGGATATAGATCGAAGGTGGCGTGACCCCTACCCGATTGGCGACAGCACGGATCGAGACCGCTGACTCGTCTCCACTCTCGAGAAGCAACTCGGTTGCGGCGGTGAGGATCTCCGCGCGCAGTTGCTCACCCGAGCCGCGAGGGGACCTGCGGCGCCTCAGTCGCTCGACTGTCATGGCCACCTTCCTCACTCAGACCGAACCTGTCATGGAACTTGCGTAGGGGCGCCGGTGCCCACCAGTTTGCCCGACCGGCGATCTTCATGAATGCAGGAACGAGGAACATGCGGATCAACGTCGCGTCCATCAGGACCGCCAGCGCGAGACCGACACCGAACATCCGCATGAAAGACACCTGCGAGAAGGCGATTCCGCCAAAAACGATGGCCATCAGCAGCGCGGCGGCCGTCACAACCCGGCCGGTTCGGGCCAAGCCGTACGCGACCGCGTGATCGTTGTCCGCCCTTGTCCTGCCGGACTTGAGCCACTCTTCCCGTATCCGCGACAGCAAGAACACCTCATAGTCCATCGACAACCCGAAAGCGATGCAGAACATGAGTACGGGCATGTTGGCGATGAGCGTGCCGGTGGTGGTGCTTCCGAGCCCTCCGAGATTGCCGTCCTGGAAGATCCAGACCATCGCGCCGAATGTCGCCGTCAGCGAGAACACGTTGAGCACCAGCGCTTTCACCGGTAGCAGCACCGAACCGGTGAGCAGGAACAACAGGATGAACGTCGTCACGACGATGACAACGAACACCTCGGGTAGGTGGTCGATGATGCTGTTGACGTTGTCGATGTTCTGCTGTGCCAGACCGCTGAACAACGTCTCGGCGGGTGCCGGTACCTCACGAAGCGCGTCGAGCTGGTCCTGACCGCGTTCGGAGAACGGATCGACGGTCGAGGACACGGTGAGATAGGCGGCGTTGTCGGCGGTCATGTCGTTGCCACCGTTGCCCACCCGTTGTCCGTCGACGAACGTTCCGACCGGAGTGGTGACCGCGGTGACGTCGGCCACCTGGGAGAGGTCCTGGCCATACCGCGACATCGTGGGCTCGTCGAGGTCGCGGGCGTCCGGGATCACGATGTTGACGGACGCGGATGCGTTCTGTGAATAGTCTTCTCGCAGTTCGTCACCGAGTACGCGCGCGGACGCCGACTCCGGGAGCACACGGTCGTCCGGGTAGCCGAACTTGATCCCGAGGAACGGGGCACCCAGGACGAGGAGCAACGCGACGACGGCCAACCCGACCGGGACGGCATGACGCAGGACAAACTGTGTGGAGCGGTACCACATCGACTCTTCGGGTTCGGGCACATGCGGTTCGTCTCGGCCGAGGAGCCGTCGGATTGGCCTGCGCACATCGAGCGAGTCGATGCGCGGGCCGAGCACAGCGATGATTGCCGGTGCCACCACGAGCGCGGCAGCGGCGGCCAGTGCCACCACGGCCAGTCCCGCATAGGCGAACGACCGCAGGAAGTACATCGGGAAGATCGCCATCGCGGCGAGCGAAAAGGCCACTGTCACAGCGGAGAACAGAACGGTGCGACCTGCCGTCGCGACGGTGACGACAAGAGCGTCATCCCGGTCCCGTCCGGCCTGCACTTCTTCTCGGTAGCGGTTGATGATCAAGAGTGTGTAGTCGATGGCCAGCGCGAGCCCCATGGCCGTCGTCAGATTGAGTGCGAAGACGGACACGTCGGCAAAGAGTGTGAAACCTCGCAGCACAGCCGTGGTTCCGATGATCGCGAAGATACCGATCGCCAGCGGAAGCACTGCTGCGGTGAGTCCTCCGAACACCCAGATGAGGAGCAGGAAGCTGATCGGGATCGCCACCGCCTCGGCGATGAACAGGTCATGGCTGGTCTGTTCGTTGACCTGCGAGTAGACCATCGCCTGTCCACCGACGAGAACATTAATTCCGGAGAACTGACTTGTGAAGGATGGCGCGCTGAAACGGTTTTCGATCTTCTTGCCATTGCCTGCAGCGTCTTTGTCACCCCCGGCGACCGTGAACGTGATGAGCCCGGATGTGCGGTCTTCGGAAATGAGCGCGGCTGCCGCTTCCGGATTGTTCCACGCCGAGATGATCGGTCTTTCGACAAAACTCAACGACTCGAGTTCGCGAACCACGGCGTCTGCCGCGGTCCGCGCAGTGTCGCTGTCGGCGATGTTGGGTGTGCCTGGCTCGTGCAGGCGGATGACCACCTGTAGGCCCCCGCGCTCGAAGGTGTCGCTCATCACCTCGATCGCCTTGGCCGATTCGGAATCCGGGTCCTGGAAACCGCCGGCGGCCAGATGACCGGACACCGACGAGCCGAGGACACCGCAGATGATGAGCAACAGCAGCGCTCCGGCCAGGACGCGTTTCGGGGCGGCGATGACGCCACGGGCCAACGAGGACAACACGGCAGATCCTTTCGAGTCATTCTCAAGTGATCGCCGTTAAGTTATCAGCACTATCTTATCCGGTCAACGCCGTTTACCAGCGCTAATGATCGACGCGCGTAGTGAATCGTTCCAGCGAGCCAGGGGCCATCACGCAACCGAGTTCATTTGCGCGATCTGTTCTGCGTCCATGCCCAGGCCCCACATGACAACCCGCATCTCGCGACGGACCACCTGATCCTCGTCGCCGAGCAGTCCGATCACCCGTGCCACCTCGCGGACGCGAACCGCCGGTCTGGCCACATCGACGAGGTGATGCAACGGCGTGCGGCGAAGGCCCATCCTCCCAGCGGAGGGTTTGTCCATCCAGCGCGTCGAGATCGACGAAAACGACACCGACAACATGGGCCGCAGCACCGAGTTCATCATCGCGGCCAACGGGCCCGGCATCAGCGGGATGTCGACCCGGTAGCCATCCCGCAGCAGCGCCCGGGTCAACGTCTTCGACGCCTCGTCTGGTTCGAGGTCGAATTGTGCTCCCACATCAAACAATTCGTTGGCGGCGCCGAAGTTGTTGGGCAGCAGTTGCTCGTCCACCCCGATGACCCAGCCGATCCAGCGCCACAGATGCGCGATCGCTTCGTGCTCGGCTGCCGAGTACTGGATGCCGAGGTCGCGTGCCACCTTCATCGGCAACGCCAAGAACCCCCCGCCAATGGTCAGTGCGCTGTACGTCTGGCTGATCGGGACGCCCCACTCGGTCACATCCCAGCCACCTTCGGTGATCAGATGGTGTCGGACCATCGCGTGGACCAGGCGGATCCGTAGAGTCTGCGCCCAACCTGCATTGCCGGGCAGCATCTGACCCGGTGCCGTCGCCAGCGCGATCCAGCGACCGGTACCCAGCACACGATCGTAGGTGTGCTCCTCGAACCGGCCGGTGGCCGCGAGCGGCCGGACGAACCCGCGCGCCTGGTAGCCGTAGATCAACGACTGATAAAGCGTGCTGGACTGGAGGGTTCCGAACTTCCACCAGGCTCGACCACCCGCTTGAGCGACGGCCGCATCGAACCACGGCGGCGGTGTCGATGCGGCATCGAGCAGAGCCCGCAGACAGTGCGGCGCGTCATCGATCAGACCGAGCGGATCGTCCAGGAATCGCTGGATGTCTCGCCAACCGTAGTCATCCAGAGCAAGCATCTCGTCGATCACATCGTCTGCGAGAGGATCACCGAGGTGGAGTCCGGCATCGAGCCGATCCACCAGGTCAGGATGGCGTTCGCGGACGACGTCCCAATTCGCTGCGCCTGTGATCTCGGATGCGCCCATAGATCATGGTGTCTTTACCGAGTGCTAGAGGTCAACCCTTCGCAGCATCTGGGGTGTCATCGCCTCCTAACGGCAGCTCCACCTCGGGTAACCGCACCCGCTCTCCGCCCACCCCTGCGAATCCGGCCCAGATGAGGCTGGTGATGTGGTCGACCAATTCGGCGCGATCCATCGTCGGAGACTTGCTCCACCATTCCACGGCGGCCCAGATGGCCCCGACCAGCGCAGGCGCCCATGGTCCCGACGCTCGTGCGTCCGCCCCGAGCTGGGTGAGCGCGATGTGCAGGACCTTCTCGATGAATCCGGTGACCTCGGCCGAACCGACGCCGACCTGCATGCGTGGAGCCAGGACAGCTGCGAGTTTGCTGTTGTCCTCCATCCACCGGGCGAGGATGTCGATCACCGACCGCGTTTGTTCCTTGGGGTCGTGCAGGGCGTTCACCATGGTCCCGACCTCTAGGACGAGGTTTTGGGTGTGTCTCTGCGCGAGTGCGGCCAGGAGGTCGCTGCGGTCGGCGAATGCGGCATACACGGCCGAGCGGGTCAGGCCGGCTCGTTTCGCGACACCGGCGAGACCGAAATCAACCCCGTTTTCGATGATTTCCGCCTCAGCGGCATCAAGTAATTCCTCACGCCGGGCCCCAGGATCGACACCGGGGCCGGGCGGTCGACCGCGACTGCGTCGAGCGGATCCGTCAGACATGTCGTTCAGTTTGCCACTCTCCTTGCCTCACATAGTTGCCCGAGGTCAATTACGGCGATTCGTCACATGCCTGCGGCGAGTGAGCCGGCCGTCACTGTCCACTTGTGCAGGTCGAAACAGCTTGTCTCGCAGGTCAGCTCATGGGCCGTGTCGATAGCTCAGCAGCGTTCGGACCGGCTTCCGACCCGACTCGGCCGGGGGCCCCGCGGAGGTCCTGAGCTCCCGTGAGATTCTGGTCTCGCCCGGGATCCTGCGTCCGGGAACGCCCCCATAGCCCAATCGGCAGAGGCACCGGACTTAAAATCCGTCAAGTGTCGGTTCGAATCCGACTGGGGGCACCCTATTCCTTGGTGATGAACCCCTTGGACACCATCCAGTCGCGCGCGACGATGCTCGGATCCCGGCCATCGACGTCGACCTGCTTGTTCAGATCGGTGATCACCTCGTTGGTGAGTGCCGCGGTGACCGGTGCGGTGACCGGTGCGATCTCGGGATGCTTCTCGAAGAAACTCTCCTTCATCGTCACCGACGGGTTGTAGTGCGGGAAGAACTGCTTGTCGTCGGTGAGAACAACCAGGCCCAGACCAGCGATACGACCGTCCGTGGTGAACACCTCACCGAACTTGCACTGGCTGCCCGTCGACGTCGCCTGGTAGATGATGCCCACCTGCAAGATCGGCGTCTGAGCCTGGGCGGGATCGAAACCGTAGGCGGCAGCCATTCCGGGGAAGCCGTCCTGACGGGCGCGGAACTCGGTGTCGACACACGTCGCCGCAGCCGCCGGATCGCGTTTGACGAGCTCGGCGTAGTCGGACAGCGTCGTCACACCGGTCTCGTCGATGACCTTTTTGCTGGCGGCCAGCGCATAGGTGTCGTCCATCGGCCCGGGTTCGAGCCAGATCATGTCGTTGGCTTCGAGGTCTTCGTCCCGAACGGCCTCGAACTGCTCACGCGTGTCGGCGATCGGCTTCTCGTGCCCGAGGTAGTTGATCCACGCGTTACCGGTGAACTCGTAGGCCACATCCACCTGACCGGCCAGCTGCGCGTCGCGCGTGCTGCGTGACCCCACGATGCCGGTCATGTCCCGTACGTCCGCGCCCGCTGCCACGAGGGTGAACTCGAGGATGTATCCCAGGATGACCTGCTCGGTGTACTCCTTCGATCCCACGGTGATCTTGACGCCCTTGAGCCCCACGTTCTCCGTGATCGAACCCGGGCCCACCTTCAGCGGAACCGCGCCGCCCGACGACAGGCCACAGGCCCCCAGGACCACCGCACACACCAGCGCGAAGACGATCGACGGAAAGAGACGGCGAAACCCGCGGGCCGGACGAGGCGTAGTGGTCATCCCCGCACCCCTTTCGGTCCGAGGTAGTGCTCGGCCAGGGCGCCGAGCCAGTCGACGAGGAGTGCCAGACAGACCGCGAGGACACTGCCGAGGATCAGGGTGACGTTGTCGCGGAGTTTGTATCCGGTGTCGATCAGCACTCCGAGCCCCCCGGCATTGACGAGGAAACAGAGTGTCGCGGTTCCGACGGCCAGCACCAGTGACGTCCGTAGGCCGGCAAGGATGTACGGCACCGCGAGCGGCAGTTCCACCCGAAAGAGAATCGACGACGGGGACATGCCCTGTCCCTGACCCGCGTCGATGAGCGACTTGTTCACCTGATCGATGCCGAGAATCGTGCTGCTGAACACCGGGAGCAACGAGTACACCGCGATCGGCAGTACCCCGATCCAGAAGCCGGTCTCACCTGTCCACAGGAAGAGCAGCACGAGCAGACCGACTGCCGGAGCCGCCTGTCCGATGTTCGCCACACCGATGAACGGCGGACGAAGCAGTCGCGCGCGCCCGCGGGTGACCAAGATCCCCAGCGGAACTCCCACCAGGACCACGATGAGTGTCACGGTGATGGTGATCAGCAGGTGCTGCCACACCAGTGTCGCCACGTTGCCGGCGCTGATGTTCACCTTCTGTGTGGCCGTCAGGTCGCGGCTGAACGCCCAGAAGACGACGGCGGCTGCGACGATGACCACAAGGATGGGTTGGATGATCAGGCGGAGCTTGTCCGCCACGCTGATGGAGGGCGCCGGCGCCTCGACGGCAGTGGTCATCGCGCGGCGTCCGACGAGCCCGCGGCGCCTGGGACGTCCGAGTCGGTGTGCGCGCCATCGGGCGCCTTGCGGAGGTTGGTGATGGTCGTGATGAGCGTTTCGAGTGTCACCACCCCCTGGTACCGATTGCCCGCTCCGGTGACCACGGCCGAGGCGTGATCCTCGGCGAGCATCGCCTCGAGTGCGTCCTGCAAGGTGGCCTGGACGCTGATCCACTCGTTGAGCGGTTCGGCGAACTCTTCGACGGTGCGGGCCTGCTGGAGACGGTTCTCCCGCACCCAACTCACCGGCCGCTCGCGGTTGTCGAGAATGACAGCCCAATCATGTTCACTCGCCGCGAGTTCGGATCTCAGCGTGTCGACGGCTTCCCCGACGTGCGCGGTGGGCCGGGTCTCGAGGTCGATGTCCTTGACCCGGACAAGACCCAGCTGCCGCAGCGATGCCCCGGTTCCCACAAAACCGGCGACCGTGTCGTCGGCGGGATTGGCCAAGATCGCCTGTGGAGTGTCGTACTGCAGGATCTTCGACTGGTGCCCGAGCACCGCGATGCGGTCGCCCAATTTGACCGCCTCGCTGAAATCGTGGGTCACGAAGACGATCGTCTTACCCAATTCGCTTTGCAGACGCAGCAGTTCGTCCTGTAGCGAACTGCGGGTGATCGGGTCGACGGCGCCGAAGGGCTCGTCCATGAGAAGGACGGGCGGGTCTGCCGCGAGCGCACGGGCGACGCCGACCCGCTGCTGCTGGCCGCCGGACAACTGCCGCGGGTACCGGCTCGCGTACTGGGCCGGATCGAGTCCGACCAGGTCGAGCAACTCGTCGACGCGGTCGGCGATGCGCTTCTTGTCCCACTTGAGCAGTCCTGGGACGAGCCCGATGTTCTGCCGGATCGTCATGTGCGGGAAGAGGCCGGCCTGCTGGATCGAGTAGCCGATCGAACGTCGCAACTCGGTGGGTTTGATCGACAACGCATCCTTGTCGCCGATCGTGATTCTTCCCGACGTGGGCTCACTGAGCCGGTTGATCATCCGCATCGTGGTGGTCTTGCCGCACCCCGACGGGCCCACGAACACCACCACGTCACCGGCCGGGATGTGCAGCGACACATCGTCCACCGCAGGTGTTTTGGACCCCGGGTAGGTCTTGGAGACATGGTCGAGCGTGATCTGCACGCCGGTCGGGTTCTCGGTACGCAGGGCCTTGGAGGCCGTGGCGGACTGTGGTGCGGCCGCTGGATGTTCTGTCACCGGATGCCTTTCGACGTTGTGAGTCGTCCGAGAAGTACGTAGAGAGCGTCGAGAACGAGGGCGAGTATGACGATCAGCAAGGTGCCGCTCAGTGCCATCGGAACCGCGGTCGGGCTACCGACCCGAGCGAGGCCGGCGAATATCAGGTTCCCCAGCCCCGGTCCCTTCACGTACGCCGCGATCGCCAGGACACCCATCGCCATCTGCGTGCTCAGCCGCATGCCTGCGAGGATCGCCGGCCAGACCAACGGGAGTTCAACCCGTACGAGGGTGATCAGCCGGCCCATACCGATGCCCCGTGCCGCATCGATGAGCGCAGGCTCGATGTTGTTCATGCCGACGATGGTGTTGCGGATGATGGGCAGCAGCGAATACAGCACCAGCGCGGTGATACTCGGGATGACACCCAGCCCGACAAGCGGGATGAGCAGGCCCAACAGCGCGAACGAGGGCACGGTCAACACAGCGCTGGAGATGGATGTGGCGAGGTTGGATGCGATGTCGTTGCGGTAGGTGAGCAATCCGATCACCACTCCGATGACCGTCGCGATGACAACGCTCTGCATGACCGCACTGACGTGTTGATACGAGTCGAAGACCAATTGCGATTGGTGCGACGTGATGTAGTCCCACAACGCGTCCAAGCGATGCCCCGCTTCCCTCGGTCGTTCGGCCAACAAGCGACATCGCCGCCGTCTCGGCGTGGAGCCGCCGCGACGTGTTCGTCATTATGTTGTCCGACCACGACCGCGCCAAACATCGCTTCTCGGAAAAAGGGCTCACAGCTTCCACTGCAGCTGCGGCAAACCTGCACGTGGTGGCCACCCGGCGCTGCTGAGCAAGCCTTCAAATCACGATGAGTGAAACACCTTCAGCACGCCGGCTGCGTCGATCGGGCCGAAAACTGAAACGTGTTCCTTATTCTGGACTGCGGACGACGCGGTAGATGCCGTTGTCGACACGAACCGCAAGGACGGCGCCGTCATGATCATCGACGTTCCCCAGGACAAAGACCCGATCACCTATGTATGGGGTGAGATGGTGCCCGGCATCGGAGTCGCCGCGTCCACCTTTGCGATGAAGGTGTACTCGGACAGCACCCTGGGACTCCGCGAGTTCGAAGCCGCCCGACTACGGATTGCGCAGATCAACGGATGTGTGTTCTGCCAGGACTGGCGCACCGAACGGGACGGGACGAAGGTCGAGGACTCATTCGACCAGGCAGTTACCGGGTGGCGCACCACCGACGCGTTCGACACCCGTACCCGGCTGGCCGCGGAGTATGCCGAGCGATACACCCTCGACCACCACGGACTCGACGACGACTTCTGGAAGAGGATGACCGCCGCGTACAGCCAGGCCGAGATAGTCGAGTTGAGCATGTGCCTCGGTTCATGGCTCGCCTTCGGCCGGCTCAACCGCGTGCTCGGCATCGACACGGTGTGCGTGTTGCCGAGCCACTGACCGACCAACTGCGATTCACCGCGCCCGATCTCGAATCTTCGGTGGCCCGATCCGCGACCGACAGGTACCGTCGAACACATGAGCGAATCAAACATCCAGCAGAATCCCGAAAAGGACCCCTCCGACTGGGTCACCGGCGATGAGCCGGCCACCGGACCGCAACAGAGCTACCTCGAAACTCTGGCCCAGGAAGCCGGGGAAGAGGTCCCGGACGACCTCAACAAGGCTCAGGCCTCGGAGATGATCGACAAGCTGCAGAGCGAGACCGGCCGCGGCCAATAGCCACGGAACCGTGTTGATCAGCCCCGAACGGTGCCCGAGCGAGGACGCGCGAACATTTTTCGCCTCTGCGCTATCGCTTTCGCGCAATCCGTGCAACACTATGTGCAGGGGCGTGTTCATGCGCTCTGCAGCAAAAAAGAGAGAAGTACTTTAATATGGCACAGGGAACTGTGAAATGGTTCAACGGCGAAAAAGGCTTCGGCTTCATCGCCCCCGACGGCGGCTCGGATGACGTCTTCGTTCATTACTCTGAGATCCAGGGCGGCGGCTTCCGCACCCTCGAAGAGAATCAGCGAGTCGAGTTCGAGATCGGCCAGGGCGCTAAAGGCCCGCAGGCCACCGGAGTAACCGCGATCTGAGATCGCCAGACTTCCAAAGAGTGGGTGACCAGCGAGAAATCGCCGGTCACCCACTTTTTTGTCTTCACTGCCGCTGAGCTCAGCCGAGCAGACCTCTCCGGCAAGGCGTTTCGCCGTCGGCACTCCCTCATGGATGTTTGACCGCGAGCGAATACGGGCATGTCATTTCTTCTTCAATGACGATTCTTTGTGCGCGGCCTTCGAACCGCTCTTTGCGGACTCGACTATCCAATAGGGTTCGTCATCACTTGCATTGAATTTCTGACCTGAAAAAGTAAAAGGCTTTGTTCTCTTCTCGACGGCTTTCCCTTCTGTCTCGCCTTGCGGGGTATTCCATGACACCGAGTCGTTCTTGCTGATGCTCATGTATCCGAGGGTAGCGATGCGCGCCCGAACGACACCCTCGGTTCGACCGATCAGGTCGTGAGCTGCATCTGGTGGGTCTGCACCAGCTTCTGCGATCCTCCCGGGCCGGTCTGCGCGTGGTCGACTTGCACAGACGCGGACTCACCATCGAGCCGCAGCGACATCACGCCATTGTCGAACCAGGGACCCGCCTCGGCCTGCCAGGTGATCGGATGGTCCTCCAGCCCGGCACGGTGGGCGAGGAACCGCAGGAACCTGACCATCGGCTTTCGGATAGCGAGACGGTTGACCACACGAATGGGCAGGTCGAGGGGATTCCGGAACGGCGACATGGTCAGCTGATAGAGCACGGTCGAATCGGTCGAGGTACGGGTCAGCTCGGCCTCGGCGACATAGGAACAGTGCACATCGCCGGACAACCACAAGGCGCTGGCGGGTGGGTTGGGACGATCGACGATCTCTTCGACCAGACCGACCATGTCTTCGAAGGACTTGCCAAAGGCGGCCCAGTGCTCGAGGTCCAGAGCGAGCCGCAGCTTCTCCCCCACCTTGCCCCAGCGTTTACCCCACGCGCCCTGCGCGACGGCTTCGTTCCACTGCTCGAGGTGATGGAGTGCCGGCAGCATCAGGTATGGCAGTGACGTACCGAAGACGATGTGGCGTGCATCGGTCCCAAGTGCCTGCTCGCGCAACCACTTCCACTCGGCCTCGTCCAGCATCGCACGCCGTTCGGGTGTCAGATCACGTGAACAGCGCGAATCGATCATGATGATCCGGGTGTTCCCGAGGTCGCGGACATAACTCCAGCGCGCGGACGTCGGCTCGCTGTCGGCGCGGAGCGAGAAGTCCGACAGCAGCTTTTCGCGTTCTTCGGCCGTGGCCGCGCCACGAACAGCCAGGTAGAGCTCGTCGTTCTGCAGCTCGTCAGGCGAGAGATTGCCGAGGTGCTGGTAAATCCAATAGGAGGAGAATGCCCCGACCACCCTTCGGTGCCACCACGGCTTCTGCTCGATGTCTTTTCGCCAATCGAGCGACGAGTTCCAGTCGTCGCGCAGATCGTGGTCGTCGAGGATCATGCAGCTCGGGATGGTGGCCATCAGCCCGGTGACCTGCTCGGCGCCCCACGACTCCCGATACAGCCAGGTGTACTCCTCGAAGTCACAGATCTCCTCGAGTACTTCCTCGCCCAGTTCCGGATCCTTCTGTGTCTCGCGGCGTTCGCGCAGCCGTTCTTTGATCTCGGGGGACGGATCGTCGGCATACACCTGATCTCCGAGAAGCAGGAGCAATTGCGGCCACTGCTCGGCGTCCTGATCTTTCACCCGTGCGGCCAGACCGGCGAGCCCGTCGGCCCCGATCGCCTTGAGCCGGTCCTCGTCGTAGGTATCGCCGCGCCGGCACGAGCCGAACGCAACCGTCAGGGCATCGTCCTCGGCCGCGGTCCGCAATGTGCCGCCGGCGGCCACCGTGGGAGAGGCCTCGACCACCGGATCCGCGGACGATCGCAACGTCACCGAATAGTCGACCACTGACCCGGAGGGCAGATCGACCAACTGCACGATGGCGAAGTGGTGCTCGTGTACGGACCACGTGTTCTCGGCACCGCTCTGGCCGGTCGAGGTCCGCACCTCCACGGTGCACTCACGATCGGTCTCCACCCAGATGGTGGCCCGCGTGTTGTCCACGTAGCGAAGGATGGGTCCGAGAACGAGGGTCGGCATTTCATTGCTCACACTCACACGGTTCCACCGATTGGTCCGATGTGCACCATTTCTGAGGTCACACGCTCCCGCCAACGCCCATGGAGACGGTTTCGCGGAGTAGATGTGGAGTGCGCAACCAGAACTTGACGGAAGGAACACCGTGAACGAATCTGCACTCCTGACCGACGCGTTCGACCGGATCAAGGAAGTTGTCCACGAGACACTCCAGGATCTGCCGGAGTCTGCCCTCATATATCGGCCTGATCCCGAGGCGAACACGATCGCCTGGCTGATCTGGCATCTCACCCGGGTTCAGGACGATCACGTCGCAGAGGTTGCCGGGACCGAACAGGTGTGGACCGGCGACGGATGGGAGGCGCGGTTCGCGCTGCCCTTTGACACCGGCGCCATCGGTTACGGACAGACATCAGATGAGGTCGGTCAGGTCGTTGCGAGCGCTCAAGACCTCCTGGGATACCACGATGCGGTGCACGCGAGCACGCTGTCGTACCTGCAGACCATCGGCTCCGACGATCTCGACCGGATCGTGGACGATCGCTGGGATCCGCCGGTCACGCTCGCGGTGCGTCTCATCAGCGTCATCTCAGATGACCTGCAGCACGCCGGGCAGGCCGCGTACATTGCCGGACTGTTCGAACGGGCGTCGACCGCCACCTGACGGGCGCCATTTGATTGCGCACAACTGAATTGTGGTCTACCATTTCGGCATGTCCGCACTTCGGCTTGATCAGCAACTCTGCTTTGCGCTGTATTCGGCGTCGCGGGCAACAACGGCCGCCTACCGGCCGATTCTCGACGAGCTCGGTCTGACCTATCCCCAATACCTGGTTCTCCTGGTTCTGTGGGAGGACGAACCCATCACCGTCCGGCGGCTGGGTGAACGACTTCAACTGGATTCGGGAACCCTGTCCCCACTGCTCAAACGCCTCGAGTCCGCCGGCCTCCTGGTGCGTCAGCGGACACCCTCCGATGAGCGATCGGTCGAGATCACGTTGACCGATAAGGGCCGCGACCTCGAACGCCGCGCAGAGTGCATACCTCAAAACCTCTTCGCGGCAACCGATCTGACAGAGCTCGAACTGACGAACTTGCGTGACGCGGCCCAGTCGCTGACCTCTGCGTTACGACAGGCCGGCGCCGCTCAAGCCGACGAACAGAAGACCCGACAACGAAAGGCATTGTGATGAAAGCTATTTACACCGCGGAGGCACTGGCCACCGGAGAAGGCCGCGACGGCCGCGCCCGCACCTCGGACGGCAAAGTGGACCTCGAACTCTCGATCCCCAAGGAAATGGGCGGCAACGGTGTCGGCACCAACCCCGAGCAGCTCTTCGCAGCCGGATACGCCGCATGCTTCCACTCGGCCCTGCGGCTGGTGGCCGGCCAGGAGAAGGCGGATGTGTCCGACTCGGCGGTGGGCGCACGGGTCTCCATCGGCAGCCTCGACAACGGCGGCTTCGGGCTCGCGGTCGAACTAGAGGTGACATTGCCGAACGTCGACCACGACACCGCACAGAAACTGACAGAGAAGGCTCACGAAGTGTGCCCATACTCGAACGCCACCCGCGGCAACATCGACGTGAACCTGGTTGTCACCGACGACTGAAGAATGCCCGATGCATGACCGATGACCCCCGAACGGCCGTGTCCGCGTATTACAATTCACGCGGCGCGGCCGTCCTGGTTTCTGGCATATCCGCCTTGCGCCTCAACGGGCTGCAGGAAGGCGACCGATGATCGAGGTTCGTGGCTTGTCCAACGAGACCGTGGTACTCGACGGTGAATGGTTCGAGAAACTTCGGGGAGGCACGTCCAAGACGCGGCTCCCGGCGGCGTCCTTCGTCTCTGCCGATGTGAAAGAAATCGATCGCCGCAAGAAGCTGTTCGGCGGGGATCGGGAACAGCTCATCCAGGTCACGTTGACCTTCGACCGCCCTCCCTTTGTCGGCTTGATGACACCGGCGGCGAATAGCGACAAGGTCGACGCACTACTCGCCGGCCTCGCAGCTGCACGTGATCGCAGCCAGCCGCCGACGCAATGACCTCGCCCCACGTTCCCCGGCCCGCGGTGGTCGACATGGCGAACCACCCGTACCTGTCGGGAGTGTTTGCCCCGCAGCGCCAAGAAGTCGACGTCACCGGTCTCCCCATCACTGGTGAGCTTCCCCCGGACCTGGTCGGGAGCTATCTCCGCAACGGGCCCAACCCTCGCTTCGATCCGATCGGGAGTTACAACTACCCGCTCGACGGCGACGCGATGGTCCATCAGGTCGACTTCGACGGCACCACAGCGGGATACCGGAACCGTTTTGTCCGAACCCCGGCGGTGATCGCCGAGGAGAAGGCCGGCCGCGCCCTCTGGTCCGGGATCTTCGACCCCTATTCCCCCACCGCCGACGACCTCGGCCCGGGCGTTGCGAACACCGGGCGCGATCTCCCCGACATCAACGTCGTCAAACACGGGGGACGGTTGCTGGCCATGGCCGAGACCGCTCCACCGTATGCACTCGACCCTGCCGACCTCAGCACGATCGGCCGCGAGACATGCGATGGCGCAATGCTTGTCGGTAGCACTGCCCATCCGAAGATAGATCCGTCCAATGGCGAGATGGTCCTCTTCAACTACGCGTTCGAGGCCCCCTACCTCACCTGGTCGGTGGTGTCCGCAGACGGCACATGCACCCGTCCGCCCACAGCCATCGACGGCGTGAACGCACCGATGATGATTCACGACATGGCATTGACCGAGAAGTACGCGGTCATCTTCGTCTGTCCGCTGAAGTTCGACATCTTCGGGGCATTCGCCACCGGAGGGTCGCCACTGGAATGGCAGCCCGAACTCGGCACCCGGATAGCGCTTGTTCCCCGGGACGGTTCAGCGGTGAGATGGATCGAAACAGATGCATTCTGGGTGTGGCACTTCGCAAACGCCTACGACACCCCCACCGGAGAGGTGGTCATCGACTACGTCTGGTGGAATCAGCCGGAAGCCCTTGGCATCACGGACGATCCATCCGTCGGCAACATCACGCGCACGGTGCTCGATCCGGCGAAGGGGCGGTGCACGCACACCATCTTGAGCGACTCCGATGTCGAGTTCCCCAGGGTCGACGACCGTTTGTTGACCCGGCCACACGGTGCCATCGCCACCGCCGGACAGCTGCCCGGTGCGGCCGACGGCATCAACACCGTGTTCTTCGACAACCTGACGTCGGGTGGCCAGACGTTCTGGGACTCCGGATCGGTCAGCGTCGGTGAACCGATCTTCATGTCCGGAGACACCAACAACTACTGGGGGACAATCGGTACCGACATCGAAACGATGATGTCTGCCTTCTACATCTTCCCTGAGGACAGTCCGGAGACGGGCCCGCTCTGCACCATCGACCTGCCCATCCGCGTGCCCGCGGGCCTGCACGGATGCTGGGTTCCGGGCTCGCCCAGATAGGACATCGCAAGGGTACCGGCTATTTCAGTTGCCACTTCACCGTGACGGTGAAGCTGACTGTCTGCTGTCCGGGTTCCAGCGGCACTGCAGTGTCGACCATCGCCGACCGCATCTGATCGGACGCCGAAACCTCTTGGCCACTTGTGGTTTCGTCGATGGTCAACACCTTGCCCAGCTCGTCTCCGGACAGCCCGGCGTACTGTTGAGCGCGTTCGCGCGCGTCGTTGAACGCCTGCTCTCTCGCGTTGGTCACGAGCTCTGAGTCGTCGTCGATCACAAACGACACGTTGCTGATCCTGGTGGCATCACCTCCGGCATTGACCGCTGCCGTCAACACGTCGGAAGCTTTTGCCAGATCGTGGATCTCGACTCGAAGTGAGTTGGTGGCCCGGTAGCCCGTGATCGCACTGGAGCCGCCTGGAGAGGGCGTCGAGTAGTCCGGGGTGAGGGTGACCTGCTGGGTCTGTACGTCCTCCCGCGGTACACCGGCGTTGACCACCGCGTCGGTCAGTGCCTGAATGCTCGCGTTGGCCGCGTTGATGGCACCGGACACGTCGTCGCCCGTTGCCTCCACCCCGAGATCGGCACGCAGGGTATCCGGCGCGCCCTTCACCTCGCCGTTGCCGACAACCGTCACCGACCTCTGGTTCCCGGGATCGGACGGTTCGTCGCTGCCACATCCCACGGCGACCGCGAGCACCACAGCGGAGCTGATCAGGGCACAGGCAACTCGCGCTATCGGACGGCCTGATCGCATACGCCGGCGGGGAGTTGGTCGAGACGAGTGGACAGCCATGCGCTGACAGTATCGAGGATCGCCGTTCCGGCCTCGAAAGTGCCGGAATCGGCAGTGGTGGCCATCGCGATCGCAACGTCGCCGTTGGCTGTCGGCACGATCGCAAGCTGCCGTACGAGGTAACCACTGCCGACACCCGGCCCCCATCCGCCCTTGACGGCAGCGCCCTCAACCATGTGCATACCCCACTGTTGGTTACCTGCGACTTCCCGCATCAGCGTGAGGACATTCTTGCTGTCCGACTGGCAAGGCAGCTGCGACGCGAAATCGGCTGTATCAACGAGACTCCACTCGGTTTGGCCGAATGCGGTGAATCCCGAGCGCACGCGTTGCGACTCGACCACCGTCTTGGTGTCTCCGGATTCAGCCAACACCCGTTGAACTGCCGCCGCGGCCTGCGCCGGCGTTCCGAGCATCGACCACAGTTGCTCGGCAGCCGCGTTGTCGGAGTTCACGATCGCCTCCGTGATGGCCGACAACGCCATTCGTCCACCGGCCCGTTGGGCAGCAAGGGCTAGTGGCACCTTGATCGTGGACCAGGCGACATCGGTGTCGAGGTCGCCGAACGCCTGAGTCGGAAGGTCGCCGCCCACTGGACCGATCGCGACACCGACAGACCCCGGTTGCTGGGACAGAACCGCGGTCAGTGCCTTCGCCAAAGATGGCGATACCCCGTTCGCGACGGCTGGTGATGCGTCCGGGTTCGCGGGGGGCGACCCGGTAGCGGGAACTGATGCGCCACTCGGTGTGACGGTCACCGTGGTGACGGAGGTTCGAGGCGTCGATGATCCGGGGTTCGCGCACCCCGTGACCCACAGTGCCGCACACAGCATCACCGACACTGCGGCGACCGCGCGGAATCGGTCAGTAGAGATGGACAACGGCATTTTCTCCGCCCGTGCACGTGGTTGCAGTCGCGGTCGGCACGCAGTTCATCGTGTACGTCTGCCCGGTGATCGGGCTGGTTGCCACCACCGTCCGGGCTTGACCAGGTGATCCACCTCTGACGTATTCGGCTCGAACCTCTTCGGCAAACGCGCAACTGGTCACGGGCGACCCGATCGCCGAACCAGTGAAGACCCTGAGCGGGCCATAAATCGGGGGACACAGTGTGGAGCCCGCCGGCGGGATGCCACGACCGGCAGGCGCGGCAATCTGCGGCGCTTGTTGACCTGCCGGTGCTTGAGTTTCGGTGAATGTACTCACCGCTACGTCCGCATCGGCACCGGACTCGTCCTGGCTGCGCACAAACCATACGAGCAACGCTGCGAGACCGATGAGGGCGAGGACGATGAACCCCAGCAGAAGCCCGATGAATGCCTTCGACTGCGAGGCCGGTTGCATTCCGGCGCCTGGCCCCGCGCCGGCGAATCCTGGATTCGCGTAGTAGCCGGCGGATGCTGCAGGCTGGTAGCCCGAACCCGGGGACATCGGCCCGCTCTGCATGGTCGGATTGAATGCTGCGCCGAAACCCTGGTTCGTACCGAGGTTGGCGTAGCCGGCACCGCTTCCGAAGCCCGGACCGCTTGGTCCCTCCGCCACGGTGTAGCCCTTTGTCGGATGCGATTTCGTAAGTGCTTCCCGGGCCGCGTGGGCCAACAGGCCTGCACTGCCGAATCGGTGCTCCGGTGACTTCGCAAGACCTTGCGCTATCACCTGATCGAATCCAACGGGGATCCCTGGGTTCTGCCGACTCGGCAAGGGCGGAGCACTCATCACGTGGGCTTTTACTGCGGAAGTCAGTGTGTCCGCCTGATAGGGAGTTGATCCCGTCAAGCATTCGTACAAGACACAAGTCAAGGAGTACACGTCGGCCGCCGGAGTGACCGCATCGTTGTCGAAGCGTTCGGGCGCCATGTAGCGATAGGACCCGATTGCCAGCCCCGCAACCGTCAATTGGGAGTCGTCGCCGGAATGCGCGATGCCGAAGTCCACGAGATAGGCAAAGTCGTTCTCATCCAGCAAAATGTTTTCGGGTTTGATGTCGCGATGGATCAGCCCATCGGCGTGCGCGGCGTCGAGTGCGCCGGCCACCTGCTCGACGATCGAGACTGCACGGGAGGGATTCATCGCGCCGCCGCCACGAAGCACGGCACGTAGGTCGGCGCCGGCGACCAATCTCATATCGATGTACAGAACCCCGTCGATCTCGCCCCAGTCGTGGATAGGGACGACATGTGGCTCCTGCAGCCGGGCAGCAGCGTGCGACTCGCGCCGAAATCTCTCCTGATACGTCGGGTCCTGAGCGAGTTCGGGATTGAGGAGCTTCACCGCGACCGTACGATCTTTCACCGTGTCGTACGCCCGATAGACCTCGCCCATTCCGCCCCGACCAATCAAAGCGTCAAGCCGGTAGACCCCGAACTGTGTGCCTGTCCGAGTGCCCTCGGTCATTGTTCGCCTCCGATTACCAGGTGCGATCCCCCGCGACCACTGAAAACCATCATCCTAGTTCGGCGTCGTGGCCAAAAAACAGGATTGTGGTCCGAACGTGCCACATATGGCTGGGGCGGGCGCTGGTAACGGTCCGTTGCTACGAATCAGCAGTCGCTGGTTCGTCCCGGTCCGTCTCCGTCTCCGCCGACGGCCCAGCTTCGCCGAGCTCCGCCAACGGTCGAGCTCCGCTCCGCTCCGTCTCCTCCAACGGTCGAGCTCCGCTCCGCTCCGTCTCCGCTTCCGGTCGATCTCCGCTCCGCTCCGTCTCCGCGGGCCGCCAACTCCCCATCCCCAAGAAGATCATCACGATCTGCTTCTCGGTCCGCTCGATGAGATCGGCCTCTTCTTGGGTGTTGCGGCGATCGAGTTCGACCAATTCGGCAACCGCGTGCAGCATCACCGTCACGATCAGGTCGCCGGCGAGCTCGAGATCGTCGGCGGGCCACTCGGACAGCTCCGGGATGCGCGAGAGATCGATGGCGAGCTCGCGCGAGAACAACTTGAGCTCGGTGTCGATGGCGCGGCGGACCTCACTGATACCGCCGTACTGTTCGCGGACCAGAAACCGGAACTGTGCTTCGTTGGCGTGCGCCTGCCGGACCAGCACCGCCAGCGACTCCTTCGCAGTCGGCACCGCTGCTCGCGCTGCGAGGTCACGACGTCCTTCTCGCAACATCCTGCGCAAGGTCCGCATGGCGTCTTCGACGAGCGTGACACCGACCTCTTCCATCGACGCGAAGTGGCGGTAGAACGCAGTCGGAACGATGCCCGCACGTTTGGTGACCTCACGCAGGCTGATCGAGGAGAAGCTGCGTTCTCCCACCAACTCCAGGGTCTGATCGAGCAATGCCTGTCGAGTGCGGCTCTTTTGTTCGGCTCGCGTCCGCGTCGCGTCGGCAATTCGTTCGGTGGAGGCCGAGTCACGACGTGCAGCACTTCGGCTACTCGAACTGTGGTGTTTCGAACTCCGCGACACGCAGGTCAGTGTACGTCCGTGCACCGGCCGATTCGGGTACCGCGTCCTGCCCGCGCTTCGAAAGACCTGCAGAAGGTGATGGCGGTTACACCGAGAACTCTTGACTTCGCAGACCCCTGGGATGCGACACTGTTTGTGTACAGTTGTTCACTGAACGGAAGGAAGTGCGGATGCCGAAGTCACTCTCCGGAATTCTCGGCTCGGTGCTCGAAGTAGCCCTGACGCCCCACCCTGTGGACCGCTATCTCGAACTGTTCGACCCTCGCATCACCTGGAGTGATCTTCGGGCCGAAGTACTACGGGTCGATCGCCGCTCATCGCGATCGGTAACCCTCACCCTCAGGCCGACCCGTCAGTGGACGGGCTTTGAACCGGGGCAATTCGTGCAGCTCAGCACCGTGATCAACGGTGTTCGGCACAGCCGTTGCTACTCGCCCGCCAGTAGCGCGAAACGCCAGGACGTCATCGAGCTGACCCTGACCGCGCACGACGACGGATTCGTCTCCAAGCACCTGCGCGACAACGCGCAGGCGGGCCAGGTCCTCGGTCTCCAGCCGGCCACCGGGACGTTCACGATGCCCTCGGATCGTCCCGATTCGATGCTGTTCATCAGCGGCGGGAGCGGCATTACACCCGTGCTCTCAATGTTGAGAACACTTGTTGACGAAAAGCACCAGGGCAACGTCACGTTCGTGCACTATGCGCGCAGTCCGCAGGACCACCCCTACGCCGACGCACTGGCTTCGATCGCCACTGCCCGCCCCGACTGGACCATCACCACCCACTTCACCCGACCCGGTGACGAGCAGTCGGCCGAGGGTTCGGCGCGCACGTACTTCTGCGCCGAACACCTCTCCGATGTGGATCTCGCCTCCACCGAGGTGTTCCTCTGCGGGCCTCCGGCACTGCACGAGTCCGTCACCGATCACCTCAATGCCAATGGCGCCGAGGAACGGCTGCACACCGAGCAGTTCGTACTGGTTACACCGGCAGCCGACGACGGCGCTCCGGCGCACGGTCGTCTGCAATTCGCCGGAAGCGGCAAGGAGACCGACAACGACGGCTCGTCGATTCTCGAACAGGCAGAGAACACCGGTCTGTCACCCGAGTTCGGCTGCCGGATGGGGATCTGCTTCTCCTGCAGTGCGGTCAAGAAGTCCGGGCTGACGAAGAACATCCTCACCGGTGAGACCGACAGCGAAACCGACAAGCACATCCAGCTCTGCATCAGCGCGCCGGTCGGCGACTGCGTCATCGATATCTGACGCCCGCCGCCCCCGCCCACCCACCACATTCAGGAGTCCTCATGACAAGCACTCAACTGGTTCTCACGGACGATCAGGTCGACGAGCTCGGTCGCGAGCTCGACGCCCTCAAAGCACGGGTCGTCGCCGACCTCGGCGAAGCCGACCGCGAATACATCTACTCGATCATCAAGGCTCAGCGCACCCTCGAGGTCGCCGGCCGCGCACTCATGTACTTCCCGTTCATCCCGCCGGCCTGGCTCGCCGGGGTGGGTGCGCTGAGCGTGTCGAAGATCCTCGACAACATGGAGATCGGCCACAACGTGATGCACGGCCAGTACGACTGGATGCGCGAGCAGAGCCTGAACTCTCGCGAGTTCGAGTGGGACACAGTCTGTCCCGCAGACCAGTGGCGCCACAGCCACAACTACATGCACCACACCTTCACCAACATCGTCGGCCAGGACCGCGACATCGGCTACGGCATCCTGCGCATGGACCGCGACCAGAACTGGAACCCCTACTACCTCGGCAACCTGATCTGGGCCAGCGCACTGATGGTGCTGTTCGAATGGGGCGTGATGCTCCACGACCTCGAGGTCGAGAACATCGTGCAGGGCAAGCGGAAGTGGACCGACATCAAGGGTCTCGCCAAGGGGATGTGGCGCAAAGCCCGCCGCCAGGTCCTCAAGGACTACGTGGTCTACCCGGCGCTCACCGGACCGTTCTTCGTCACCACGCTGGTCGGCAACGTCAGCGCCAACCTCATCCGCAACCTCTGGACCTTCTCGATCATCTTCTGCGGCCACTTCCCTTCGGGCGTACAGACTTTCACCCAGGAAGAGACCGAGAACGAGACCCGCGGCCAGTGGTACCTGCGGCAGATGCTGGGGTCGGCCAACATCACCGGCACACCCCTGTTCCACATCATGAGCGGCAACCTCTCGCACCAGATCGAGCACCACCTCTTCCCGGACATCCCGGCCAACCGGTACCCGCAGATCGCAGGCGAGGTCAAGGAACTGTGCGAACGGTACGGATTGCCTTACAACACCGGCAGTTTCAGCCACCAGATCGGCTCGACCTGGCGCAAGATCGCGCGTCTGTCCCTTCCGAATTTCCTGGTGGCAGATGACGCGCAGTTCAGTGTTAAGGTCGAGTCCAAAGTCGCCGCTTAGCACCCGTCACCAGGGGCTGGGCCGCTGTCAGCGCAGACACGGAAGGGTCCCATGGTCTCGCGATTCGAGCGAAACAAAGACACAGCCCAGGAGATGATCGAGTCGACCGCCCACCGGGTGGGACGGATCGCCTCGATCATCACCGGGGCGGTCATCGATGTCACACGGGAGATCGGCGACCTGATCTCCGACGGTATCGAGATGCGGGAAGCGGCGAAGAAAGCTCGGGATGACAAACCCGACGTATAAACGCCGCAACCTCGCGATGGCGATATTGACCTTCGCGATGTTCATGGATCTGATGGACGTCACGATCGTCAATGTCGCCATTCCGTCCATCCGGGACGATCTCGGGGCCAGCCCGGCACAGATCGAGTGGCTCGTCGGCGGGTACGTCCTGGCGTTCGCGGGCGTTCTGATCACCGCCGGCCGGCTCGGCGACCGCTACGGCCGCCAACGGATCTTCCTCATCGGAATCATCGGATTCACCCTCGCGTCTGTCCTGGCCTCCACCGCCCAGACCGGCAGCATCCTGGTCGCCTCGCGGGTACTGCAGGGATTCTTCGCCGGATTGATGGTTCCTCAGGTGCTCGCCAGCGTGCAGGCGCTGTACCGCCCCAAAGAGCGGGCACCGATCTTCGCCATCCTGGGAACCATCACGGCCATGGCGGCGGTGATCGGGCCGGTCCTCGGCGGCTGGCTGGTCACCAACAACCCCATCGGCGGCGAGTGGCGCTCCATCTTCTTCATCAACCTGCCGATCGGCATCGTCATCGCGATCGCCGGGTACTTCCTGGTCCCCAACACCAAATCCGAGGAAGTCCGCGACCTCGACATCGTCGGTGTGGTGCTGGCGGTGGGCGGCGTGCTGCTGCTCGTCTACCCGCTCGTCGAGGGCCGCCAGCTCGGTTGGCCCGCCTGGTCATTCGTTCTTTTGGCGTTGTCGCCCGTGGTGCTGACCGCGTTCGTCTTCCAGCAGAAGCGGCGGACGATCACCGACGCGCTGATCCCCCTTCGCCTGTTCGGCAACCGCGGGTTCGTGGGCGGATCGGCCATCCAGTTCCTCTTCCAGGGGTCGATCACCTCGTTCTTCCTGATCCTCGCCCTCTACGTCCAGGTCGGTCTCGGATTCGAGGCCATCGCGGCCGGCGCGATGACACTGCCCTTCAGCATCGGGGCGGTGTTGGCCGCCGGTGTCGCAGCCGCGCTGACCACCCGTCTCGGCCGGAACCTTCCGCTGATCGGAGGGCTGATGATGAGCTCGGGAACCGCCTGGACCATCGTCACGATCCGGTCGGCCGACGAGAGCTTCTCGAGCTGGGACACCGTCATCCCGATGGGTCTGGCCGGACTGGGCCTGACCATCATGCTGGTTCCCCTGCTCGACATCGCGCTGTCGACTGTCGACGTGGAGGACTCGGGAGCGGCGTCCGGCACTCTCAACACGTTCGCGCAGATCGGCGGCGCAGTCGGCGTCGCCGTCACCGGTGTGCTGTTCTTCGGGGAGGCGGGACGCTATTCACAGCCAGAGTTGTTGCACGCGTTGTCGATTGCTGCCTGGGTTCCCATCTGCGGCTACGCATTGTGTGCCGCGGCGAGCTTCCTGCTGCCCGGGCTGGGTGCGGTGCGCAAGCATGCCGAAGAGCAGGAGCGTATCGCTGAGCTCGAGGAAGCCCGGCTCGCCGCCGAAGCCCGATGATGGTGGGTTCGGGCGCACGTTTGACCAGGTCACGCTCACCGAAACCCACCAATTCCGGGTTTGGCGCGGGCTGGGTTCAATGGTGGGCGATCGGGTGATGGGTACGTAGCCTGTTCTCTGTGCTGACTTTTCCCAATCCGGTCAACGACTACGCTGCCCGATCCACCGCCGGGCTGGTCGTAATCCTGGCCATCGTCGCCATCGCGGTGAACAACCCCGTCGTCTACGCGCTGTTGGCGATCGGGTTCGCCCTACGTGTCGCGTCCGGCCCGACTCTGTCGCCGTTCGGTCAATTGTCCGTACGGGTGATCGTGCCGTATCTGATCAAGAGGACGAAGCTGGTCCCCGGGCCACCCAAACGATTCGCCCAGACCATCGGGCTTGTCGTCAGCAGCGCGGCGTTGGTCCTGTCGCTTCTCGGACTCGGGCTTGCCGCACAAATCGTCACCGGCGTTCTGATCGTCGCGGCCCTGCTCGAATCGGCGCTCGGATTCTGCCTCGGTTGCACCATCTTCGGCTTCCTGCAACGCCACGGCGTCATCCCCGAGAGTGTCTGCGAGGCGTGCAACAACATCTCGCTCCGGCACCCCGCCGGTGAACAGGTCAGCTCTTAGCGAGGAGCGACAGCGCGATTCCGTCGAGGATGTCGTGCTCGGAGACAACCATCTCCCGGATCGGGCTCTGTTCGGCGATCACCCGGGCCAGTTCCAGCGTCACCAGTGACCCGCCACCGATGACATCTACCCGGCCCTCGTGCATCGGCCCCAGAGCGGCCCGCTCGGCGCGCGGCATCGCGACCAGATCCCAGCAGACACGGGCGAGGTCGTCGAAGCCCACTCGGGACAGATGGATGATCTCCGGGTTGTACTCGGACAAACCCGAAGCCAGTGCGGCAAGGGTGGTCATCGTGCCCGCGACACCGACGAAGGTGCGCGCACCGGCCACCGATACGTGCGTAAACGCTTCTGCCAGAAGCTCTTTGATGACCTTCTGGGCCTCGCCGATCTCGGATTTCGTGGGCGGGTCGCTGTGCAGGCACCGTTCGGTCAACCGCACGCAACCGACGTTCGCCGAGTATGCGGAGTGCACTCCCTGCTCGTCACCGACGACCACCTCGGTGGAACCGCCACCGAGGTCGACGACAACAAACGGACCCTGCGCCGGATCGAGATCGCCCACAGCCCCCGCGAACGACAATCGGGCTTCCTCGTCGCCCGTGATCACCTCGGCCACACCGCCCGGGACCACCTCGCCGAGCAGTTCCCGGGTCATCGCGAAGAAGTCATCCCTATTCGCCGCGTCACGCGTGGCCGAGGTGGCGACCATCCGCACAGCGCTCACGTCATGCGCCTTCATCACATCCACGTACTCGGCCAGAGCCTGCCGCGTGCGCTCGATGGCTTCGGCGGCGAATGCGCCCGTCGCGTCGACTCCTTGGCCCAGACGGACAACACGCATCTCGCGGTAGAGGTCCACCAGACCGCCATCGCCGCCGCGCGCCACCAGCAGGCGGATGGAATTGGTGCCGCAGTCGACCGCGGCGACAACCTGGGTCATTCCGGGGTGTCCCCTACCGGCGTCCGCGGCCAATCCGCCGGTACCGCGGTGCCTCGCAGGCCGGCGTCTGCGGCAAGGGAGACCGCCTCGTCGCCGAGAGGGTTCACCCCCGGACCCTTCGCCAGCGAATGCGCGATGAGGACGTGCAGGCATTTGACGCGCTGCGGCATCCCCCCGCCGGTGAAGTCTGTTCCGAGCGGTTCGATGGCATCACGCTCGGCGAGATAGGACTCGTGCGCTCGCCGGTAGTGCTCGGCCAACTCCGGGTCCTCGGCGAGACGCGTGGTCATGTCACGCATCACCCCGGCCGACTCCTGACGGCTGGCCTCGGCTGTGAGCCGCGGGTCGGTGAGGTAGTACAGCGTGGGGAACGGCGTGCCGTCGGGCAGTCGCGGCGCCGTCTTGACCACGGCGGGCCGGCCGTCGGGCGTGCGGTAGCTGATCTCCAGCACCCCGCGCGGCACCCGGCCGAGCTGCTCGGCAACGGCGTCCAGATCATCTTGCGAGACAGCCGAACCCGCTTCTGACCCCTGCTCGGATTCCACCATCACTTCTCGGGAACCGAGATCGAGTTGTACAGGGTCGTGTACCAAGGGTTGGCCGCCACCCTCTCGGCTTCACGTTCTTCATCTGTCTTCTCGGGAGGAACCGGGTACTGCATCAGCAGCGGCTTCTCCCCCGGCATCACGAACTGCAAACGCTCGCGGGCTTGCGCTTCGATATAGGCCGGATCGTTCTGCTCGGCCACCTTCTCCTCGTACTCCTGCACCTGCACCTGCAGCTGAGCGTTGCTGGCGCGGAGTTCGTCGAACTCGGTCTGCTGCGAGAAATACGTCCGCATGGGCACCGCCAAGGTCAGCGCCAGAAGACTCAGAACCGCCGCGAGTACCACTGCCCGCTTCGGGTTGATGTTCTCCCACCGCGAGGAGAGTGCCGACGCGGTACGGGGGAACGCCGTCGACGATGCCGCGGATTGCCTATTCGCGCTCCGGGAACGGGCGGGCCCAGGACTGGGCGCACCTCGTGACCCGGAGCGCGATGGCCCGTGCTTCACGTCGGCCGAGGTCCGTCTCCGGTTCCCGCGGGGCGCATCGGAGCCGCCTCGCCTCCGGTTTCGTCTCTCGGCCATCATCATCGATCCATCAACCCGTTCGGTACCGATCAGCCTTCGAAGGAGAACCGCGGGAAGGCGAGGTCACCGGCGTACCGGGCGGCGTCGCCGAGGCCTTCTTCGATGCGGAGCAGCTGGTTGTATTTCGCGACGCGCTCGCTGCGCGCGGGAGCGCCGGTCTTGATCTGGCCACAGCTGCACGCCACTGCCAGATCGGCGATGGTGGTGTCCTCGGTCTCGCCGGAACGGTGGCTCATCATCGACTTGTAGCCGTTGTTGTGTGCCAGCGCGACAGCGTCGAGGGTCTCGGTCAGGGTGCCGATCTGGTTCACCTTCACCAGCAGTGCGTTGGCCGCGCCGCGGTTGATGCCGTCTTCGAGGCGCTCGGGGTTGGTGACGAAGAGGTCGTCGCCGACCAACTGGATCTTGTCGCCGATCGATTCGGTGAGGGCAACCCAGCCGTCCCAGTCATCCTCGGACAGCGGGTCCTCGATGGAGACCATCGGGAACTCGGTGATCAGTGCCGCGTAGAAGTCGGCCATCTCGGCAGCAGTGTGGGTCTTGCCTTCAAAGGCGTAACCCGTTCCCTCGGTGTGGAACTCGGTGGCCGCCACATCCAGGGCCAGAGCCACATCGGTGCCGAGTTTGAGGCCCGTCTTGCCGATCGCCTCGCTGATGAGCTCCAGAGCCGCGCGGGTACCGGCCACGTCGGGGGCGAAGCCGCCCTCGTCGCCCAGCCCGGTGGCAAGGCCCTTGGCCTTGAGCACGGATTTGAGGGAGTGGTACACCTCGGCGCCCCAGCGCAGTGACTCCTTGAACGTCGCTGCACCGATCGGCGCGACCATGAATTCCTGAACATCGACGCCGGTGTCGGCGTGTGCGCCGCCGTTGAGGATGTTCATCATCGGCACGGGGAGGATGTGGGCGTTCGGTCCGCCGAGGTAGCGGAACAACGGCAGGCCGGCCGACTCGGCGGCGCCCTTGGCCACGGCAAGTGACACTCCGAGCAACGCGTTGGCGCCCAGTCGGGACTTGTCCGGCGTGCCGTCCAGGTCCAGCAGCGCCTGGTCGACGAGACGCTGATCGTCTGCCTCGATGCCGATCACAGCGGGAGCGATCTCCCCGAGGACGGCCTCGACCGCCTTGGTGACACCCTTGCCGCCGTAGCGGTCGCCGCCGTCGCGCAGCTCGACTGCCTCGTGCTCACCGGTCGATGCGCCGGAAGGCACCGCAGCGCGGGTGAAGGTGCCGTCGTCCAGCACCACCTCCACCTCGACTGTGGGATTGCCCCGCGAGTCGAGAATCTCGCGCGCTCCGACCTGATCGATGCTGGCCACGGCATATCTCCTTCGAGTTGGGATGTCACTCCACGTTCAGCGCACGCACCATCGCGGGTGCGGCGAGTATCGCTACAAAGACTAGTGCCCAACCCCTCGCCGTACCGACTTGACTCACCGACCGGGAGGGTGGGAAATCGAGACGGCGCGAAATCAAGGCGGCGGGGAATCGGTCAGTAGGCGACGTTGACCGAGTAGGCGTTGGCGTGGTCGCGGACATCCAGTACGTACTGCATCGAGTTGTTGTAGACCTTGACCGCGTTCTCCCAACCCTCGGGAGTGGTCATGTCACCGCCGGACACACAGAGGTAGCGCGCCGCAGACAGCGCTGCGTCATCGATGTTGTCCATGTCGGCACGCCCATCACCGTTCGCGTCGACGCCGAAGCGTTCCCACGTGGTGGGGATGAACTGGAAAGGTCCCATCGCGCGGTCGAGCTGGTCGTCACCGTCGAGAACGCCGCCGTCGGTGTCGTTGATGGTCGCGTTGCCCTGCGTCCCGTCCAGCGGAACACCACGGATCTCCGGGGACACGTCCCCGTTCGCCGCGATGTCGGCTCCGCGATAGCGCCCGTGTTTGCTCTCGACCCCGGCGATCCCGGCGAGAGTGGTCCAGGTGATGCCGCACTCGGGGTGTTGCTGGCGCTGGATCTCCGCGGCATTGCCGTACGCCTCCAGTGCCACCAACGGGATCCGGGTCTGTTCAGAGATGGGAGTCGCCCAGTCGCGCAGCAGTTCTGCCGTGCGCCCGGGGGTGTTGATGTCGATGTAGGGAACGGGCGCACCCGGATTGGGCGGGATGCCCTCCGGGATGGCGACCTTCGATTTCGACGGCAGGTCGAGGCAGCCTGCGGTCAGGAACATCGCCGAGGCGATGGCCGTGACAGCCACTGTCCGTCCGGCGGTCGACCGAATACCGATTCGGGGTCGTCGCCGTCGCGAAGGCACCACCGTCATTCCCCACTTCCGTTCTCGTCAACCGCTCACCGGTCACTCACCCACTGTGCCCGACACATCTCCGGCGACATGGCAACGAATCGCCGATGCCCCGTCACGCGCCCCGACCACTATGCCCGATATGTCCGTATTCGCAGGTAGCGCGCGTGCACACCCGGCCAACCAACTCTCGGGAGCCGCTCGGAGTTCCTGCAATCTGGCTGTACGATCGCCGAATTAGGCAACGCGACCCTAATCTGACGCACGAGGAGCCCGCACCGTGAACCTGGCTGACACCGGCTCGGCACCATCGGTGGGGACACAGCTGTTCGGCAGTGGGCTGATCGGTCTGCGTGAGGGCCTCGAAGCCGGGATCGTCGTGATGATCCTCGTCGCGTTCCTCGTGAAGTCCGACCGCCGCGACGCCCTGAAATGGGTGTGGCTCGGGGTGGGCGCCGCGGTCGCCATGGTGCTGATCATCTTCGCGGCCATCCACTACGGCACCTCCACCCTCACCGGACTCACCGCCGAAGCGATCGCGGGAGTGACGTCACTGGCCGCAGTGGTCATCGTGACGTTCATGGTGCTGTGGATGAAGAAGGCCGCGGCGTCGATCTCCGGTGAACTCAGGCAGTCGATGACCCGGGCCCTCGAAGTGGGGGCCGGCGCGGTTGTCCTGCTGTCGTTCCTGGCCGTCGGTCGCGAGGGCGTCGAGACCGCCCTCCTTATGGTCGGGTACGCGGAGAACACATCGGGAAGCAACTGGCCCCTGATCGGCCTGATCATCGGCGTGGTCGGGGCGGTGGCGCTGACCGTCCTCCTGTACCAGGGAACCGTCCGGATCAATTTCCAGAAGTTCTTCATCTATACCGGCGCGTTCCTGGTGTTCGTGGCCGCCGGGATGCTCGCCTACGCGATCCGTGCACTGCAGACCGTCAACTGGATTCCGGGATTGTCGAACATCGCCTTCGACATCACCGACCACTACGACCAAACGTCCTGGTATGGCACGGTTCTGGCCGGCATCTTCAACTTCCGGCCCGATCCCACCGTGCTCCAGGTGGTCGGCTGGGCGGCCTACCTCGTCATCGTCATGACCGCGTTCCTGTGGCCGACAAGGCGCAAGAATCCCGCCACTCCCACGGCACCGACCCCCACCTCGGCCACCGTCTGATCGACGCCCGGTCTCCTCGCGCCACCCAAGAAAGGCAGCACCCCCTTGAAGAATCCCACCCGAGCCACGAAAGTCGTTGCACTCATGTGCGCGGCTGTCGCCGGCCCCGTGTTCCTCGCGGCATGCACCGACAAGTCGGAGCCGTCCGAAGGTGACATCGCGGTGACCTCCACCGATGAGAGCTGCGACCTCGCGGCCACCGACGCCCAGACCGGCGACGTGTCGTTCAACGTGACGAACAACGGCAACAAGATCACCGAGTTCTACGTGTACGGCAACAACAACCGGGTGCTCGGCGAGGTCGAGAACATCGGTCCCGGTCTGACCGGAAAGCTAACGGTCGAGATCGTCGAACCCGGCACGTATGAGACGGCATGCAAACCGGGCATGGTGGGCACCGGTATCCGCAAACAACTCGAGGTCACCGGGGAGACGAAGGAGAAGGCCAAGGCCCCGGCCGACGTCGAACAGGCCAAGGCCAGCTACCTCGACTACGTGCGCGGGCAGGTCAACGGGTTCGCTGCGCAGACCGCCACCTTCGTCGAGGCCGTGAAGTCGGGCGACCTGGAGGCCGCGAAGGCGCAGTTCGGCCTCACCCGCACATTCTTCGAGCGGATCGAGCCGGTTGCCGAGTCGTTCCCCGACCTCGACCCCGCAATCGACATGCGGTGGGATGACACCGAAGACGGCGCCCAGCCGTTCACCGGTTTCCACCGTCTCGAGCGTTTCCTCTGGCCGCCGCAGCAGTCCGACGTGGGCGAGAATCCCGGTGATGTGACCCAGGCCGATTTCGACAACGCCCAGAAGACAGACAACAAGACGGAGGCAGACAAGGCCGCGGACGAACTGCTGGCCAACGTGAACGAGCTCAAGACCGAGGTCGACAAGCCCGACTTCACCTTCGAGACAGGCTCTTTCGTCAAGGGCCCGCAGGCGCTCATCGATGAGGTCGCGGCCACGAAGGTCGGTGGCGAGGAAGATCGTTACAGCCACACCGACCTGTGGGATTTCGCAGCCAACGTCGATGGTTCCGAGACGCTGATCGCTGCGATGCAGCCCATCATCGCCGCCAAGAATCCCGAACTGATGGACAAGATCACGGCACAGTTCGCCACCGTGCGGCAGTCCGTGGAGCAGTACCGCGAAGGTGACGGATACAAGTCGTACGACCAGGTGCCCGAAGAAGCGCGCAAGGCGTTCTCCGACCAGATCGATGCGCTGTCGCAGAGCCTGAGCCTGGTTCCGGGGCTTGTGATGGGTCAGTAGTGGACGGACCCGACGACAAGCGGGCCGAGGACAAACCGGCCAACACCCCGTCCGAGCAGCCCCGACACCAGTCCGGCGTGACCCGCCGGGTGGTGCTGGGTGCGGCCGGCGTGGGTGCGGTCGCAGCTGCGGCCGTCGGCGGCGCTGCGGTGGGACGGTTTACCGCAGCCGAATCGCAGGCCGACGCCAACGCCCACATCGTCCCGTTCTACGGCGAACGGCAGGCGGGCATCAGCACCGAGGCCCAGGACCGCCTGCACTTCGCCTCGTTCGACGTGATCACCGACTCCCGACAAGAGCTGGTGGACATGCTGCGGCGCTGGACCGCCGCGGCCGAGCGGATGACCCGCGGTCTCGACACCGTCGAAGGCGGTGCTCTCGACATGGGCGACTACACGCCCCCGGCCGACACCGGCGAGGCCATCGGCCTGTCCGCTGCATCGTTGACGCTCACCATCGGCTTCGGGCCCGGCCTGTTCGGGCCGAGCGCGTCCAATCCCGCCGGGGTGGACCGCTTCGGCATCGCCGACCGCAAACCCGCTGCGCTGGTTGACCTCCCACCCTTTGTCGCCGATGCCATCGAGCGCACCCGTAGCTTCGGCGACATCGCCGTTCAGGCCTGCTCGAACGATCCGCAGGTGGCCGTGCACGCAATCCGGAACTTGGCGAGGATGGGGTTCGGCGTGGTGAGCGTGCGGTGGTCGCAGCTCGGTTTCGGTCGCACGTCGTCGACCACCACATCGCAGGCGACACCGCGGAACATGTTCGGCTTCAAGGACGGAACGGCCAACATCAAGGCCACCGACACCAAGGCCCTCGACGAGCACGTCTGGGTGGCCGAGGGCGACAACCCTGCCGGCGCACAGTGGATGACCGGCGGGTCGTACCTGGTGGCCCGGCGTATCCGGATGGATATCGAACCGTGGGACCGGGCGATGCTCCTGGAACAGGAACAGATCGTCGGCCGCTTCAAAGGCAACGGCGCCCCTCTGGGCAAAGTAGACGAGTTCGACGAACCCGACTTCGCGATCGGCGACGGCACCGGACCGCTCATCGCCCGCAATGCCCATGTGCGCCTGGCACATCCGAACAACCTGAACGGCGTGCGGATCCTGCGCCGCGGCTACAACTTCACCGACGGTTCAGACGGCTTCGGACACCTCGACGCCGGTCTGTTCTTCATCGCCTACTGCCGCGACGCGCACAAACAGTTCGTCCCCATGCAGCGTGCACTCTCCACCAAGGACGCGATGATGGAGTATCTGATGCACACCGGCAGTGCACTGTTCGCCTGCCCACCCGGGGTCAACGAGGGCGAATACTGGGGTCAGCGCCTCTTCGAATAGCCCCAGCCCTCCGGAAATGGTGGGTTCGGGCGAGTGAATCCGCAGGTCGGGCTCACCCCAACCCACCAAAATCGGGTTATCGGGGGAGGTTGGTGCGCCAGAACTCCGCTGTTCTCGGCCCCGGCCCTGCGGCCTCGGCAACGCGGACGTCGGCCATGAACTGGAGGACCGCTGCGCGCAGGCCGTCCTCGACACTCGGCCCGTCGGCAACCACCCGGACAGAACGTACGGCATCGGGAATGAGGTCGTCCGGAAAACCGGCAGCGGCAAGGCGTTCGAGTACCTTCTGCGCCAGCGCCAGGGCCGGCTGACCGGTGGCGATGCCGTCGAGTACCGATCCCCTGGCCTTCTCCGCCGCCTTTCGGGTCTCCCATTCCTCGAGTTGGGTCTGCAGGTCGATCTCGTTTCCGCTGAGCACACCCTGGGTGCGAGCCGAGATCTTCGTGGTGAAAGCCCTTGCCACATCATCGATGTCGAAGGGGTCATCGGGCCGGTCGGCCGCGATCCGGGCGTGGAAAAGCACCTGCAGCAGGATGTCGCCCAATTCCTCGAGCAGGTGGTCGCGGTCGCCGGAGTCGATGGCGTCGAGCAGTTCGTAGGTCTCTTCGACAAGGTACCGGCGCAGCGACTCATGTGTCTGCTCCCGCTCCCACGGGCCGTCGCGGCGCAGTTGGTCCATCAGCTCGACGGCCGCGAGAAGTTCCCAGCCGCTGGGCCGTTCGGTCACGTGCCACCTGCCGTGCCGGCCGCCGCAGGAACGGCCGCACGCATGTTGACCGAGCCCGGGGTGCGACCGTCGACAACCAGCAGGAGATCGGCAACCACCTGCACCAACTCGACGTCGCGGACCCGGTCGCTGCCGATGCCGCCGGTACGTGGGATGGGCAGGCCGACCACGCCGGTGGTCGCACGATAGACCACGCTCGGGTAGATCCGTTTGATTCGGACCTGTTGAGAATCCATGAGTTTGAGCGGCGAGATCTTGATCTGGCTACCGGCCACACCCACCTCTTTGACCCCCAGTTCGCGCGCCAGCATCCGCAGCTTGGCCACCGACACCAGCCGTGCGACCTCTTCGGGCAGCGGACCGTAACGGTCGACCAGTTCGTCCACCACCCCGCCGATCTCCTCGGCCGAGTCCGCGGCGGCAAACTTGCGGTACGCCTCCAGGCGCAACCGGTCCGAATCGACATAATCGACCGGGATGTGCGCATCCACCGGCAGATCGATCCGCACCTCGCGGTCTTCCTCGGTCGCGATCGGCCGGCCGTCCGCGGCCGCCCGGTAGGCCTCCACCGCCTCGCCGACGAGTCGCACGTAGAGGTCGAACCCGACCCCCGCGACGTGGCCGGACTGTTCGGCACCCAAAACGTTTCCGGCGCCGCGCAATTCGAGGTCCTTGAGGGCGACGGCCATGCCGGCGCCCAATTCGTTGTTCTGCGCGATGGTCGACAACCGCTCGTAGGCGGTCTCGGTGAGCGGCTTGTCGCCGTTGTACAGGAAATAGGCGTAACCGCGTTCGCGGCTGCGACCGACGCGGCCACGCAACTGGTGCAGCTGCGACAGTCCGAGCACTTCCGCACGGTCGACGATGAGGGTGTTCGCATTCGAGATGTCGAGACCGGTCTCGATGATGGTGGTACACACCAGGACGTCGTATTCGCGGTCCCAGAAACCCGTGACCGTGCGCTCGAGAAGGTCTTCGCCCATCTGGCCGTGTGCCACCACGACCCTGGCCTCGGGCACCATCTCCTTGATGGACGCCGCGGTCTTGTCGATTGTGCTCACCCGGTTGTGCACGTAGAACACCTGACCATCACGCAGCAACTCACGCCGGATCGCGGCCGCGACCTGCTTCGCCTGATACGCACCGACATAGGTGAGAACCGGGTGCCGTTCCTCGGGCGGCGTCAGGATGGTCGACATCTCGCGGATACCGGCCATCGACATCTCCAGCGTTCGCGGAATCGGCGTGGCGGACATGGTCAGAACGTCCACGTGGGTACGGAGCGCCTTGATGTGCTCCTTGTGCTCGACGCCGAAGCGCTGTTCTTCGTCGACCACGACCAGGCCGAGGTCTTTCCACCGCACACCGGAGGCCAGCAATCGGTGGGTGCCGACCACGATGTCGATGCTGCCATCGGCCAGACCATCGGTCACCTTGCGTGATTCGCGGGTGTCGGTGAAACGGGACAAGCCTGCCACCGTGACCGGGAACCCGGACATTCGTTCGGTGAACGTCTGCAGATGTTGTTGCGCGAGAATGGTTGTGGGCACCAGCACCGCAACCTGCTTGCCACTCTGCACGGCCTTGAACGCCGCGCGGACGGCGATTTCGGTCTTGCCGTAGCCCACATCACCGACCACCACACGGTCCATCGGGACCGGCCGCTCCATGTCGCCTTTGACCTCGCCGATCACGGTGAGCTGATCAATGGTCTCGGTGAATCCGAAGGCGTCTTCCATCTCCCGCTGCCACGGGGTGTCGGGTGCAAACGCGTATCCGGGCGCGGCGTGCCGGGCCGCATACAGCTGCACCAATTCGCCGGCGATCTCGCGAACAGCTTTGCGCGCCTTACGTTTGGTGTTCTGCCAGTCCGACCCACCGAGCTTCGAGAGCGAGGGCGCCTCACCGCCGACGTACCGCGACAGCTGATCGAGCGAGTCCATCGGAACGAACAGTCTGTCGCCGGGATGACCACGCTTGCTCGGTGCGTATTCGATGACCAGGTATTCGCGGCGCGCGCCGCCGATCGTCCGCTCGATCATCTCGACGAACTTGCCGATGCCGTGCTGATCGTGCACCACCATGTCACCGGCGTTCAATGCCAGAGGGTCGACCTGGTTGCGGCGCTTGGCCGGAAGTCGTCGCCCGTCCTGGGCGCCGGTCACCCGCGCACCGGTGAGGTCGGCTTCGGTGGCGACCACCAGGCCCGCATCGGGCAACACCAGTCCCGAGGTCAGCGCGCCTCGCAGCACCGACACCACACCCGGCTCGGGAACGGAGCCCGGCTCGGCCAGTCGCGCCGCCACCTCGGCCTCGCCCAGTCGTTCCACCAGGCGCTCAGCCGTTCCGGCGCCGGCCGCGACCACAGCGGCGCGATTACCCGCGCCGATGTGAAGACGCAGGGAGGCAAAGGTTTTGGAGAGTTCGTCGCGGTCTCCGCGCGGTGCGGGCCCGGGCGTGACCGCGAGTTCGATGCCCATTCCCATCGGACTCAACGTCCACCACGGCCGCTCGGCGTCGACGGTCTGCGTGTGGACCTCGCCGAGCGACCGGTATGCGCTGGCCTCCAGATGCAGGATGCCTCCCAGGTCGATCGGGGCGTCGGCCCCGCCACCGGCAGCAGTCCACGACGCCTCGAGGAACTCGGCGCCGGTGCGGGCGAGATCCGAGGCGCGGGTACGAACCTTCTCGGGATCCAAGACCAGCACGTGCGTGCCCGCCGGCATCACCTCGGTGAGCAGTTGCATCTGCCCTGGGACAAGTGCGGGGATCAGCGCTTCCATGCCCTCGGTCGCGATCCCGTCGGAGAGCTTGGTGAGCATCTCCACCAGCGGTCCGGTCGAACTACGCTCGACATCGTTGCCGGTCCCGGCTATCTCCCCTGCGAGCTCTGCCGCACGAGTCCGAACCCCGGTGGTCAACAGCAGTTCGCGGCACGGATGGATGTGGACGAGCTTCATGTCCACCTCGGGCTGACTGCGCTGGTCGGCAACCGAGAAGGCGCGCTGCTCGGTGATCTCGTCGCCCCAGAACTCAACGCGCACCGGGTAATCGGTGGTGGTCGGGAACACGTCGAGGATGCCACCGCGCACCGCGAACTCGCCTCGTTTGCCGACCATGTCGACACGGGCGTAGGCGAGTTCGACCAGTTTCTCGATCAATGCATCGAAGTCGACCTCCGCTCCCTCACGCAGGGTGATCGCGTCGAGGTCGCCGAGTCCCGGGGCCATCGGTTGCACCAGCGAGCGCACAGTGGTGACCACCACGCTCAGCGGCGGACCGTAGCTGCTGTCCTCGGGATGCCGGAGGCGATGCAGTACTCGTAGCCGCTGGCCGACCGTGTCCGCCGACGGCGACAACCGCTCGTGCGGCAGCGTCTCCCACGAGGGGAAGTTGCTGACCCTCTTGCCGATCATGTCCCGAAGTTGGGCCGTGAGCTCATCGGCTTCGCGTCCGGTCGCCGCGACGACAAGCACGGGATCCGGGGAGGCCGCGGCCATTGCCGAGATCAGGAACGGCCGGGCGGCGGGTGGGCCCACCAGCTCCAATTCCGGGGCTCCCAGCTGGGCCACCACTCCGGTCATGGCCACGTCCGACGCCGCGATCTGCGCCAAACCCGACAGCTGTCCCGTGAAAAATGCAGCAGAGGGCCCAGTCACACGACCAGTTTACGGGTGCGAACAAGGCCCGCCGGGTCGGGACCGTCGTGGACCGAAACGAAACCCGGGCAACACCCTCGTCGCCGGAGACCGGCAGTTACGCTAGGCCGCATGAAAACCCGCTGGTCGGTGGCCAACCTGCCACGTATGGACGGCAAGCGTGTTGTCGTCACCGGTGCCACGAACGGCATCGGATGGGAAACCGCGCGTGGACTGGCGCGTGTCGGGGCCCAGGTGGTGCTGGCGGTACGGGATCTCGATCGCGGCAAGGAGCGTGCCGAGCAGATCGCCGACGAGACCAGCGGCGCCCTCACCGAGGTCGTCGAACTCGATGTGGCCGATCTGTCCTCGGTTCGTCGCTGCGCTGACGGTCTCGGACCGCTCGACATCCTCGTCAACAACGCGGGCGTGATGGCGTCGGAGCGGCGTACCACCGTCGACGGGTTCGAGATGGCGCTCGGAACCAACTTCCTCGGACCGTTCGCGCTCACCAACCTCTTGCTGCCCCAGATCGCCGAGCGCGTCGTGATCGTCGGATCCACGTCGCACAAGACCGGTGAGATCAACCTGGACGATCCACATTTCGAGCGCCGCACGTGGACACGCCCCACGTCGTACTCGCAGTCCAAGTTGGCCGACATGTTGTGGGCACTCGAACTCGATCGTCGCTTGCGCAAGGCTGGTTCGACGATCACCACTGCCATCGCCCACCCCGGATGGGCCACCACCGGCATCCTCGGGGTCACCGGGATCGCACCTCTGGACAAAGTGATCGAGGCCGCCGGCGCAGTGCTCGCCAACACGCCGGAACAAGGCGCGGCGGTCACGCTGTACGCGATGAATCCCGATGTGCCGTCGGGGGCATACGTCGGACCCGACGGTCGGTTCGGCCTGCGCGGCGATCCGGTTCTGGTCGGGCGCACCCCGAAGGCCTGCGACTTCCGGACCGCCGGCCTGCTGTGGGAGTTCGCAGAGCGCGAGACCGGCACGGAGTTCGGTCTGTGAGTGTGTTGATCCGACCGGCCACCGCGCCGGATTGTGTTGCGGTGGCCGACATCTACCGTCACTACGTCGAGAACACGGTGATCACGTTCGACTACGACTCGCCGTCCGCAGCCGACTGGAAGGCCAAGCGTGCGGATCTGAATGCCCAGCGGATGCCGTTTGTCGTCGCCTCGGACGAGACCGGCGCGGTGGTCGGGTTCGCGTACGTGGCGCAGTATCGCGTCAAACAGGCATACGCCTGGACGGTGGAGAACACCATCTATCTCAACCCCGACCACACCGGGAAGGGCTATGGAACCGCGTTGATGAACGGGCTTCTCGACGCGGTGCGATCGACGTCGATCCGACGGATCGTCGCGGTGATCGCCGACGTGCCCGGTACGGGCTCCATCGCACTGCACACCAAGGCCGGTTTCTACGACGTCGGTAGGTTGCGGCGGATCGGTTACAAACACGGCGCGTGGGTCGATTGCGTGCAGATGCAGCTGGACGTGAACGAATCGGACGATCCACCTACCTGAACACCAGCGCCGGGATTAAACGGACCGCGGTCCGACTTGGTATTGTCATGTCTGTGTCGCGCATGCCCGCGTTGTTCCTCAGCCACGGTGCGCCGCCGTTGGTGGATGACACCCGGTGGGTCTCCGAACTCCGTGCGTGGTCCAGCGATCTGCCCCGGCCGTCGGCGATCCTGATCGTGTCGGCGCACTGGGAGTCCGCTCCGCTGACCATCGGTTCGACCGATCCCACCGTGCCGCTGACCTATGACTTCGGCGGTTTCCCCGAGCACCACTACCGCGCACGCTACGACGCGCCTGGGGCCGTCGACCTCGCCGGCCAGGTCGCCGCATTGATGCCCGACGGACAAGCAGTCCACCACGACACTCACCGCCGGCTCGACCACGGTGCCTATGTGCCTCTGACCGTGATGTACCCGGAAGCGCAGATCCCGGTCTTGCAGGTCTCGTTGCCGACACTCGACCCCGAGAAGTTGCTCGACCTCGGCCGGCGACTGCGCCCGTTGCGAGACCAGGGCGTCCTCATCATCGGGTCCGGGTTCACCACACACGGACTGCCGTTCCTGCGTGATCCACGCCCCGACGCCCCTGCACCCACCTGGTCGAAGGAGTACGACAGTTGGGCCGCAGAACGATTCGCCGCGGGCGACGTGGAGTCACTGGTGCGTTTTCGGACCGAGGCGCCGGGCATGCCGTACGCCCATCCGACGGTCGAGCACTGGTCGCCGCTGTTCGTGGCATTGGGCGCGAGCGACGACCCGGAGCAGCAGGGTCAGCAGATCATCGACGGATTCTGGATGGGCTTGAGCAAACGTAGTCTGCAGCTGAACTGACGAGTCGGTCCTCGACAACAGCCTGGGGGCTACCCCTTCTCGGTGTAGTCCGGACCGACGAGATGTGGGTCGGATTCCAAGTGCGACAACCCGTTCCAGCAGAGGTTCACCAGGTGGGCGGCCACCACCTCCTTGGACGGCTCACGGACGTCGAGCCACCACTGGGCGGTCACGGTCACCATTCCCACGAGGGCCTGTGCATACAGGGGGGCCAGTGCCGGGTCGCGGTCGCGGCGCTGAAAATCACTGGCCAGAAGGTGCTCGACCTGGCTGATGGCATCGGTCAGCAAGCTCGAGTACTTACCGGTCTCGCCCGCTGTGGGCGTACCGCGCACCAGGATCCGGAACCCCTCGGTGCGGTCTTCCATATAGGTCAGCAGGGCCAACGCCACCTGCTGTATCCGGAACCTCGACCGGTTCTGGGTGAGCGAGGAGGTGATCATCCCCAACAGGGTCTCCATCTCGCGGTCCACCACCACGGCGTAGAGACCCTCTTTGCCGCCGAAATGTTCATACACAACAGGTTTGGAGACACCTGCGCGCTGAGCGATCTCCTCGACAGAGGTCGAGTCGAAACCGCGCTCGGCGAACAGCCCACGGGCCACCTCGATCAGCTGGTGGCGCCGCTGTGTTCCCGTCATGCGGGCTCGCGGGGCGCGTTGCACCTTCTCTTCGTGTGCGGTGGGACGGTCGACGGTCACCTCGGTCCCTCCTGTCACTCGTTGCTCCGCCACCAGGACTCGAACCTAGAATGCCTGAACCAAAATCAGGAGTGTTGCCGATTACACCATGGCGGATTGCGCTCACGATTGTGCCACGCGTCCGGACCCCGAGCGCAACAGGTCCGGACTGCGCACAGCTCAGTCCTTGGGGCCGCCTGCGACGTAGATCACCTGTCCGGACACAAAACCGGCACCTTCGCTGACGAAAAACGAGGCCGTGTGGGCGATGTCATCGGGCACACCGGTCCGCGCGACGGGGATCTGCGACGCAGCGGCCTTCTTGAAGTCCTCGAAAGAAACGCCGACGCGTTCGGCCGTGGCCGCGGTCATCTCCGTCTCGATGAACCCGGGGGCGATGGCATTGGCGGTGACGCCGAACTTGCCCAGCTCGATGGCCAAGGTTTTCGTGAAGCCCTGCATGCCCGCCTTGGCGGCCGAGTAGTTGACCTGGCCACGGTTGCCCTGGGCCGAGGTGCTCGAGAGGTTCACGATCCGGCCGAACTTCGCGCCGACCATGTGCTGCTGCACCGCACGCGACATCAGGAAAGCACCGCGCAAGTGCACGTTCATGACCGCGTCCCAGTCCGAGACGGGCATCTTGAAGAGCAGGTTGTCGCGGGTGATGCCGGCGTTGTTGATCAGGACGGTCGGGGCACCGAGGTCGCTTGCGACACGTTCGACCGCGGCGGCCACCGAGTCCTCGTCGGAGACATCGGCGCCCACGGCCAGGGCTTTGCCCCCGGCGTCGGTGATCGCCTTGACGGTGTCGGCACAACTGCCCTCGTCGAGGTCCAGCACGGCGACCGCCAGGCCGTCGGACGCCAGACGCTTGGCCACCGCCGCACCGATGCCGCGGGCCGCTCCGGTCACGATCGCCGTTCTCTGTTCGCTCACACACAACTCCTTGTCGAAGAAACCTGATTCGTCCACCCGGCCGGCCCGAACCAACACTGCGCTGCCCGGTCGATACTCACCCAGTTGTATCAAGACCCCTCCGAAGGTGCGTAGGATCGGGCCGTTCCCCCGCTTCCAACCGCATGGGAGTTCTATGTCCGCGGCCCCCGCATCCGCGCCTTCGTCGTCCGGACCGACCGCAGTTCTGGTTCTCGCCGCAGGCGCAGGCACCCGGATGAAGTCCGCGACCCCGAAAGTCCTGCACACCATCGCCGGCCGCACGCTGCTGTCCCACGCGCTGCACGCCGCAGACGACATCGACCCCGACCACCTGGTGGTTGTCGTCGGCCACGACCGCACCCGGGTCGAGACCGCGTGCTCGGAGATCGCCACCACGCTGGGCCGCCAGGTGGTGACGGCAGTGCAGGAGCAGCAGAACGGCACCGGTGACGCCGTGCGCGCCGGACTGTCGGCACTGCCCGACGGGTTCGACGGCACCGTGCTGGTGACCGCGGCGGATGTCCCCCTGCTCGACGGACCGACACTTCATGCGCTGATCAGCGACCACACCGCGTCGCCCCGTGCCGCGGTGACAGTGCTCACGTCCACAGCCGAAGACCCCACCGGGTACGGCCGGGTTCTGCGAACCCAGGACGGTGCGGTCACGGCGATCGTCGAACAGAAGGACGCCACGGAGCAGCAACGGGAGATCACCGAGGTCAACTCGGGCGTCTACGCCTTCGACGCGCAGACCCTGATGGGGGCCCTGGCCGAGTTGTCGCCCGACAACGCACAGCACGAGCTGTACCTCACCGATGTCATCGAGATCGCCAACCGGCACTCGAAAGTGGTGCGCGCCAAGCACATCGACGACGCCGCCCTGGTCGCCGGCTGCAACGACCGGTTGCAACTGTCCACCCTGGGCGCAGAACTCAATCGGCGGGTGCTCGCCCGCCACATGCTGGCGGGCGTCACGATCATCGATCCGGGCACCACCTGGATCGACGTCGATGTGACGATCGCGCCCGACGTCACCATCGCGCCCGGTACTCAACTGCTGGGAACCACCGACGTCGCGACCGGGGCGCAGATCGGGCCCGACAGCACTCTTGCGAACGTCACCGTGGGGGCCGGTGCCTCGATCATCCGAACCCACGCGACCGACGCGGTGGTGGGTGCCGACACCCAGGTGGGCCCCTTCGCCTACCTACGACCCGGCAGCGTGCTGGGTGATGGCGGCAAGATCGGGACCTTCGTCGAGACCAAGAACGCCGACATCGGGCCCGGCGCCAAGGTGCCCCACCTGACCTATGTGGGCGACGCCACCATCGGCGAGGGCACGAACATCGGCGCCTCGAGCGTCTTCGTGAACTACGACGGTGTGAACAAGAACCGGACCGTCGTCGGCGCACATTGCCGCACCGGGTCCGACACCATGTTCGTCGCGCCGGTCAACGTCGGTGATGGCGCCTACACCGGAGCGGGTACCGTCTTGACGCAGGATGTGCCCGCGGGCGCCTTGGCGATCTCCGGTGGCAAACAACGAAACATCGACGGTTGGGTGCAAGCCAAACGGCCCGGCACGCCCGCAGCCCGGGCGGCTGCCGACGCACTCACCGTCGCCGATCACGTGCAACAAGAAAGTGAAGATCAGTGACCTGGACCACCACCGACAACCAGAAGAGCCTCATGCTGTTCTCTGGTCGTGCACATCCCGAGCTGGCCGACGCGGTCGCCCAGGAACTCGACATCAAGGTCACCCCACAAACCGCCAGAGACTTCGCCAACGGTGAGATCTTCGTGCGTTTCGAGGAGTCGGTCCGTGGCTCGGATGCTTTTGTGCTCCAGAGCTGCCCGTATCCCCTGAACAAGCACCTGATGGAACAGCTCATCATGATCGACGCCCTCAAGCGTGGGTCGGCCAAGCGCATCACCGCCATCCTGCCGTTCTACCCGTATGCACGTCAGGACAAGAAACATCGTGGGCGCGAACCGATTTCGGCTCGTCTGGTGGCCGATCTGCTGAAGACCGCGGGCGCCGACCGCATCATCACGGTCGACCTGCACACCGACCAGATCCAGGGGTTCTTCGACGGACCGGTGGACCACATGCACGCGCAGGGTCAGCTGTCGGAGTACGTCAAGAACAAGTACGGCACCAAACACATCACCGTGGTCTCCCCCGACTCCGGACGTGTCCGCGTCGCCGAGAAGTGGGCCGACTCGCTCGACGGTGCACCGCTGGCCTTCATCCACAAGACACGCGACCCTCTGGTGCCCAACCAGGTGAAGTCCAACCGTGTGGTCGGTGATGTCTCGGGACGCACCTGCGTGTTGATCGACGACATGATCGACACCGGCGGCACCATCGCCGGCGCGGTCCAGGTCCTCAAGGACGCCGGCGCAGGCGACGTGATCATCGCGACCACACACGGCGTCTTCTCCGACCCCGCTGCCGAGCGACTCGCCAACTGCGGAGCCCGTGAGGTCATCGCCACCGACACGTTGCCGATCGGGCCGGAGAAGCAGTTCGACAGCCTCACCGTGCTGTCGATCGCGCCGCTGCTGGGCCGCACCATCCGTGAGGTGTTCGAAAACGGTTCGGTGACAAGCCTGTTCAACGGAAGCGCATAGGCACTCCGGTGGCGACCATCTACCACAACCCCAAGTGCTCGACGTCGCGCAAGGCATTGCAGCGTATGCGCGACGGCGGGGTCGAGCCGACGATCGTCAAATATCTGGAGACACCGCCGAGCCGTGTCGCCCTGGAGAAGATGATCGCCGACGCCGGCATCGAGGTCCGTCAGGCAGTTCGCAAGCGCGAGTCCCTGTACAAAGAACTCGATCTCGCCGACGCGACCGACGACGAGTTGCTCGACGCGATGGCCACCAACCCCATCCTCATCGAGCGGCCGTTTGTGGTGACCGACAAGGGCACACGACTCGCGCGTCCGGTCGAATCGATCGACGACATCCTCTGAGGAGAAGGCGGGCCGCCTAACCGCCGAACGGCGCGATGGCGGTCAGGGTGGGCTTCGGTAGCGGTCGCTGCACACGCGGCACGGCGATGGCGGCGAGGCCGCGAAGTACGCCCTTTGTCATGTCGAAGAAGTCGAAGTAGTCGCGCCAGACGGTGATCAGGCCATCCTCGATCTCGAACCGGCCACAGACCCAGAACTGCATCGAGAACCTGCCGAAGGTGAGTTCGTCGATGCGTTCGGTCAGCACCACGGGACCGTCGGTGGTGACGTTGATGAACTGCACGCCGAAACCCGCGCGAGGGTTCTCCATCACCCTGAAGAGCTTGGCGACGCGGGACCTGCCGCGGATCGTCGAGACGCCCACGTTGGTGTAGTCGATGTCGGGATGAACCAGCTCCATCGCGGCGTCGAGGTCTCCGAGGGCGAGCAGCTCGAGGAACGACCGGGCGATCTCCGCCTCAGATCTGTCGGTCTCTGTGTCGAAATCGTCTGTCATACCGGCGACGCTACCCGCCGGTGCGCGGCGTGGTCGCCGAAGTCGGCGAGCCGGTCACAGCGCCGCCCATCAGCGCGAATCGGAGCCGGGGCAGGGGTGCGGTATAGTCTGACCCGTTGTCTCGGCGAGGGTGATCTCGATTGTCACCGTGATCGGCGCGGCGTGGTTCTCCCCTTCGGGTGCACTGTGGCTGTCTGTCGATGTTGTCGTGACCCACAGACCCACCACCCGTAACACCGAGGAGAACACCATCATGGCCACTGCCAATCAGGCCAGCAATCTGAGCGTTTCGATCCGCACCGAGAGCGGCAAGGGTGCAGCCCGTCGCACCCGTCGCGCGGGCAACGTGCCCGCCGTGCTCTACGGCCACGGCACCGAGCCCAAGCACCTCACCATCCCGGCCCGCGAGTTCGCCGCGATCCTGCGTAACAACGGTCTCAATGCCGTCATCGACCTCGACATCGAGGGCGAGACCCAGCTGGCACTGACCAAGCAGGTCGACGTGCACCCGATCCGCAACTACATCGAGCACGCCGACCTCGTCGTGATCAACCGCGGCGAGAAGGTCACCGTCGAGGTCGCGATCGTTGTCGAGGGTGACGCCGCCCCCGGTAACCTGGTCACCCAGGACGCCAGCGTCATCGAGATCGAGGCCGACGTGCTGTCGATTCCCGAGCAGATCGTCGTGTCGGTCGAGGGCAAGGAAGCCGGATACTCGATCAGCGCGGCCGAGCTCGAGCTGCCCGAGGGCGTCACGCTGATCTCCGATCCCGAGACGCTGATCATCGCCGTCAATGAGGCTCAGAAGGCCGAGACCGAATCGGACACCGACGCGTCCGAGCCGGCCGAGACCGATTCCGCCGCCGCCGAGGGCGACTCCGCCGGCGAGTAGTCAGCGCCGCAAGGATTCCGCCGTCTCCGGCCCGCGCACTTCGGTGTCGCGGGCCGGAGTCGTCTGCGGCGCCTGTCTCGACGAGGCACCTGCCGACGTTCCCAGCAGCTTGATGGTCACCCCCGCCGCGCTGACCACGACGCCGGCCACCTCCCACTCCCCGAGCTGATCGCCGAACATCGGCCAGGCGATCACCATCGTCGTGGGCGGCACGAGCAGCAGCAGGGTGCTCAGGTGCATCGGTCCGGCCTCCCGATTGACCCACAGGTAGGCACCCCAGCCGCCGAACGTCGCAAAGAGAACGGCCCATCCCAGCGACCACGCGAAGTCGAACGTCATCGGCGGAATCACGTCCCCGACAGCGACATTCACGGCCCAGAAGATGACGGCACCCACGACGCACTGCACGGCCAGGGCGGCCGCCATCGGCTCGGGCGGCCGCAGTCGCCGCTCGGTGAGTGTGGCCGCGACCAGGGCGAGCATCCCGAACGTGCACAGCAGGTAAGCCCACCAGGGAACGCCGCCGGCGTGCATCTTGCCCCCGACGACGAGTCCGACACCCACGATGCCGACGGCCAGGCCCAGCCACTCACGCGCGCCTATCCGCTGACCGAGCACAGGCACCGCACACGCCGCCACCACCAACGGCTGAAGTGAACAGATCAATGCGGTGATGCCGGGACTCAGCCCGGCGCCCACCGAGGCGCTGATCGCCCCCAGGTACAGACCCTGCATCACGACCGCCAGGCCCACCTGTCGCATCACGCCTGCGCGGGTGATGCGCAGACGTCTCACCACACAGAAGCCGATCAGCAGGATGGCAGCCACCGCGAACCGGCAGCTGAGCAGCATGTGCCAGGAGGAGTAGCGGGCGGCGAGCTCTGCTCCGAGATAACCCGAGCTCCACGTGAGCACCAGAACCGTCGAGGCTTTGATCATGCCGACAGGTAAACACACCGGTCGGTATACTTGCAGTGTACCGAGCCACTGACCGAGGAGATCCATGACCGTTCCCGCTGTCCTCGACGTACCGACCGAGGCGCCCATGACCCCCGCAGCCGAGCGAATCCTCGACGCCGCGGGGACCTTGTTCTACACCCACGGCATCCGAGCGGTCGGCGTCGACTCGATCGCCGAAGCCGCCGGAACCACCAAGAAGACGATCTACGACCGGTTCGGATCCAAGGACGGGCTGATCGTCGCGTATCTACATCGCCGAAGTCTGCGGTGGCGCAGCTTCGTGCTCGACTTCATCCGCCCCTTTCCGGTCGGGCGCGCACAGGCCCTGGCCGTCTTCGACGCCACCGACGAATGGATGGCGTCGTGGGTGCGCGGCTGCGGCTTCATCAATGCGTACGCCGAACTCGGCGGAACCGACCATCCCGGTGTCGAGATCATCGTCGAGGAGAAGGCGTGGGTGCGTGACCTGTTCGCGCACACATGTACCGCGGCCGGCTACCCCCAGCCCGATTTCCTCGCCGGGCAGTTGACGCTCTTGCACGAGGGCAGCATCGTCGCCCGGACCGCGGGGGCACAGGACGATGCATCACGGGTTGCGAAGCTGACCGCGCAGGTGCTGCTGGACGCTCCGGTGGGCAAACCGTCGTGATGGGCGCGGATGACAGAATGAGCGCGTGACCGAGAGCATCGTGATTGTCGGCCTGGGCAATCCGGGCACCCGCTACGAGAAGACCCGCCACAACGTCGGGGCGATGGCGGTACAACACCTGGCGCACAAGCTCGGCGAAAAGTTCAAGGTACACAAGAAGTCCGGGGCCCAGATCGCGGTCGGACGGTTGGCAGGCACTCCCGTTGTCCTGGCCGTCCCGACGTGTTTCATGAATGAATCAGGCCGCCAGGTCGGGCCGTTGGCGTCGTTCTATTCCGCGGGTCCGCAGTTCTCGGGACCACACACACTCGTGGTGGTCCACGACGAATTGGACATCGACTTCGGTGCAGTCCGCCTGAAGCAGGGTGGCGGCGAAGGTGGCCACAACGGCCTTCGCTCCATCTCGCAGGCCGTGGGCAGCAAGGACTATCTCCGGGTCCGGCTCGGAGTCGGCCGACCACCCGGTCGTCAGGATCCCGCCGACTTCGTCCTCAAGCCGTTCTCGACGTCCGAACGCACCGAGGTGCCACTCCTGCTGGAGAACGCGTCCGACGCGATCGAATTGCTGATCTCGAACACCCTGGAAGACGCTCAGAACCGCGTGCACGCGTGGTGAGCTGACAACCGCGCCGTCGCGCCGGAGAAGCTCGATTTGTGAGGTGGCACTCGCTAGCCTGTTACAAGCTTCGCCGGCCGACCGATACATCGAAGAAGCCGCAATGAAAAGAGGAACGCATGCCTGTCATCGCTGACAAAACCGGGATCAACAACGTCGGGATTCTCGGCATCGGCGCCTATCGGCCGGATCGCGTGGTCACCAACGCAGAGATCTGCGAGAAGATCGACTCCAGCGATGAATGGATCTACACCCGCACTGGAATCAAGACCCGGCGCTTCTGCGGGCCGGACGAGAACGTCACCACGATGGCCATCGATTCCGGACGCAAGGCCATTGCCAATGCGCTGCTCAGCGGTTCGGACATCGACGCCGTCATCGTCGCCACCAACACCCACCTGCTGCTCACCCCCGGTGCCGGCACCGCGGTCGCCACCGCGCTCGGCGCCAACGGCGTGCCTGCTTTCGACGTCACCGTCGGATGCGCCGGATTCGGCTACGCGATGGGTATCGGCGCCGACATGATCCGCGGTGGCAGTGCAACCAACGTTCTTGTCATCGGATCCGAGCAGCTGTCGATCGCGCTCGACATGACCGATCGCGGCAACTGCTTCATCTTCGGTGACGGCGCCGGCGCCGTTGTCCTCGGAGCCACCGAAACCCAGGGCGTCGGCCCGGTCATCTGGGGCAGCGACGGTTCGCAGTACGACGCGATCCGCCAGGACATCGACTGGCTCGAGTTCATCGAAGGCGACCGCAAACAGCGCCCCTACCTGCGGATGGAGGGCACCAGCGTTTTCCGCTGGGCGGCATTCGAGATGGGCAAGGCAGCTCAGCGGGCACTGGACGCCGCAAAGATCGACGCGCAGGAACTCGACGTCTTCGTCCCACACCAGGCGAACGCACGGATCAACGACCTGCTGGCCCGCGGCCTCAAACTCCGCGACGACGCTGTTGTCGCCGGCGACATCGAGACCACCGGCAACACTTCTGCCGCCTCGATCCCGCTGGCCATGGAGGACCTCCTGTCCAACGGCAAGGCCAAGCCGGGGGATACCGCACTGCTGCTCGGTTACGGCGCCGGCCTCAGCTACGCCGCGCAGGTGGTCACCCTCCCGCCGGTTCCGTTCGAATAGCACCTCCACCGAGCGGGCCGAAAACCCCGTCGACCGTGCCGATAACCCCGTTCATCGTGCCCTAACTCGCGTTGACCGGGCCGAAAACGCCGTTGATCGGGCCCTAACTTGCGTTGACCGGGCCGAAGATGCGTTGACCGGGCGTTGGATCGCGTTGATCGGGCCCCCGCGCGCGTGAACCCGGACCTGCGGGCACGGTCAATGGCCGTTTCGGCCCGGTCGACGGGGTTATCGGCCCGCTCGACGGGGTTATCGGCACGATCGACGGCTGTTTCGGCACGGTCAATGGCTGTTTCGGCACGGTCGACGGGGTTATCGGCCCGGTCGGCGGTGGCGGCGATTGGTACCCGAACGCGCTGGTCTGTAGCCTTTTCTGAGTGAGTTCCGACCCGACCGCTACACCTGCCGAAACCCCTACCGCCAACAAGGCCGTGGTGGCCCGCGAGGTGGCCCGCCGTCGCACATTCGCGATCATCTCGCACCCGGACGCCGGTAAGTCGACGATGACCGAGGCGCTGGCCCTGCATGCGCGGATGATCAGCGAAGCGGGCGCCATCCACGGCAAAGCCGGCAGGCGCTCGACCGTGTCGGACTGGATGGAGATGGAGAAGGCTCGCGGTATCTCCGTGAGCTCGACCGCATTGCAGTTCAACTACCGTCTCGACAAGACCAGTAGCGGTGTCGACGAGGTCAATGTGATCAACCTCGTCGACACGCCCGGTCACGCCGACTTCTCCGAGGACACCTACCGGGTGCTCACGGCCGTCGATGCCGCCGTGATGCTCATCGATGCGGCCAAGGGACTCGAGCCGCAGACCCTGAAGCTGTTCCAGGTGTGTCGCCACCGCGGTATTCCCATCATCACCATCGTCAACAAGTGGGACCGGCCGGGACGCACTCCTCTTGAGCTGATCGACGAGATCAGCGACCGCATCGGTCTGACCCCCACCCCCCTGTACTTCCCTGTCGGTATCGCCGGAGACTTCCGCGGATTGCTCGACCGGCGGACCGGCAAGTACATCCACTTCACGCGCACCGCCGGTGGCGCGACGATCGCACCTGAAGAGCTCATCGAACCCGAGGACGCCCTCGCTCGCGAGGAGGACGACTGGACCACCGCGGTCGAGGAGAGCGAACTGCTCTCGGAGATGGGTCAGGACCACGACCAGGAGATGTTCCTGGCCGGCCAGACGTCGCCGATGATCTTCGCCTCCGCTGTTCTCAATTTCGGTGTACGCCAACTGCTTCAGGCCCTGATCGAGTTGGCACCGCCGCCCACGGGCCGCGAGGCGATCGATCACACGGTCCGCGAGGTCACCGACGCGTTCAGCGCCGTGGTCTTCAAGGTGCAGGCGGGCATGGATTCCTCGCATCGAGATCGACTGGCCTACATGCGCATCGTCTCGGGAGAGTTCGAGCGGGGCATGGTGGTCACCCACGCTCAAACCGGGAAACCATTTGCCACCAAGTACGCCCAAGCGGTGTTCGGCCGAGACCGCTCGACGGTGGACACCGCATACCCCGGCGACGTGGTGGGTCTGGTCAACGCCATGGCGCTGGCCCCCGGTGACACCCTCTACTCGGGTCCGAAGGTTCAATTCCCGCCCATCCCCTCGTTTGCCCCCGAACACTTTTCGGTGTGCCGCGCCGAATCGGCAGGCAAGTACAAGCAGTTCCGCAAGGCCATCGACCAGCTCGACTCCGAAGGTGTTGTGCAGGTGCTGCGCAACGATATTCGCGGCGATGCCTCCCCGGTGCTCGCCGCTGTTGGTCCGATGCAGTTCGAGGTCGTGACGGCGCGGATGAAGACCGAGTTCGGGGTCGAGACGAGCTTCCAGGGCCTGCCTTACCAGTTGGCCCGTCGGACCGACGCCGAGAGTGTGGACGAACTGAACCGCCAGCGAGGGGTGGAGGTGTTCACCCGCAGCGACGGGGCACTCCTGGCTCTCGTCAGCGACAAGTGGCGGCTGCAGTACATCGAGAAGGAACACGGCGACCTGACTCTCGAACCCCTGGTGGCGGCGGCAGATTGATGCGGTCACGGTTCCACCGGGTCGCGATGGCGGTCGCCGCCTGCGCTCTGGTGACGGCCGGATGTGGCGGCCAGTCGAATTCGTCCGAGGACCCGGTGAGATCAACGACGGTGGCGCCGACGCCGACGGCCCCGCAGAACGCCAGAGTCGCCGATGACCAGTGCCGATCGACACCGCCGGCCGGCCCGATCGATCACAGTCTGCAGAATCTCTCGTTCGCCACCGGCCAGGCCACGGTCGCGATCACGGGCGCCGAACCACAACAAGGCTGCTATCGCTTCGCGCGCTGGGGAAACGCCGATCCGGCGGTTCCGATCGACAGTCTGCTGTTCCTGTTCAAAGACGAAGGCTCCGACGGCGTCACCATCGACATGCTCGTCGGCGACCTGACCACCCGCACTGCACTCAATGCGCGGGTCACGGTTGTCGTCGACGGGACCGCCTACGGGGCCGACACCTGCGCGACGACGGTCACCGCCCTGTCCAGCACCGCCGTCGCCGGCGAGTTCAACTGCCCGACCGCAACTCGCGTCTACGGCAACCCTTTTGCTCCGCTCGACGACACCGAGCCCGAACCGAGCCAGTCGTCACCCTTGCCGACGGTCGCGGTGTCGGGTTGGTTCACCGTCGCTCCGGACGCCGGTTAACGCGAAACATCGAAAGGCTCCGATGTACCGGTGAAGCCGGTGATCGTGCCCGCCGGATTCTTCGAGTCGCCGAAGTAGCGGATGCGGAACCTGCCGGACGTCCCGACAGAAATGTTCCACAGGACGGTGATCACCGAGGTGTCGGTACTGTTGGCCGGTCGCGCCCAATGCATCTCGGTCGACCATGCGTTGTCGTCGTAGACCCGGTCCCACGTGCCGGCCGTCCACTGTTGCACTTCGACGTAGGTATCTGACGTACGCAGATTGTTGTTGGGGTGGGCACCGACGAACTCCACAGCCACCGTGCTCCCGCCCCGATGACGAGGCTCAGGACCCCTCAGTACGTCTCCGAAACGGTGCCCCGCGATCGGGACGTCCGGAGGTGGAGGCGGCACGAGATCCGGTTGGATGCCGGATTTGTCTAGGGGCGCCGGTCCCCGTCCGAGATCGGAACCCCTCGCCATGGCCCCGGCGAGGGCGTCGAAACTCTGCATGTACGCCGGCAGTGTCCACCGGCCGAATTGCGTCTCCCCACCCTCGTACTGCTGTGACACATACTCTTCCGGGGTGGTGACGTACTGGCTGTACCCGTTGGCGAAGCCCTGCAGCAGTACGTTGTCCGCCGAGATCTGCAAGGCATGTGCCACGACTTGCCGTACCCGGAGGCCTGAGACGATGGTGAACTCGGCAGGGGCAGCCGCAAGCACGAGATCGCCTATCCGGATGATCTGAATCGGCATGATCTGAGGTATCCATGGCCACGGTGGCAGCAGTCCCAACGGAAACGCGATGAGCTTGGGAGCCTGCACGTCTCGCACCCATGGCGACACCTCGGCGTCGAGCCCACCCACCGCGGCCACCAACGGATTGACCTGTCCCTCATAGAAGAACGGCAAGGGCTGTTCGAAGTTGTCCTCCGAGCTGGTTGCCATCGCGCCGGCGCCCATCATCGCCGGGCTGGTGCGCGCCGGCTTCCCATCTGGGGTGTACGTACCGTCGATGGCGACGTCGGAGAAGTCGACGTAGTGCACCACAGACTCCACCCCGGTGCGAGTCATCGGGGTGGCAGAGCGGGATGCCTCACGGCCCGCCTGATATTGCCGCTCACCGATGATGGCGCAGTTGGCCCGGTTGTCGGCCGTGGGTCCAGATGGACTGAACGGCACCAGATCGAGGTTCGGGGTCATGTCTCCGGCGTTGGTCTGCGGGAACGCTGCGATCACGCCCGGCTCATCACTCTCCCATCGGTGGCTGGCATATCCCTTGTTGTCCACCGTGATCAGCCGATTGTGGTCGGCGATCGAGGTTCCGTGCGTGGAGAACCAGGTGATCACGCCGATGTCCTTGCCTGCCTGCGCCAGCCGGAGCACGGTCACTGCTGGGTCGATGGCGCCGGGGAACGCATTTCTGTCATGGGGCGGGTTCAGATCGAAGGCGATTCTCGAACGCTGCGCGCTCGCATTGTGCAGCTCGGTTCGCCCCAGCCTGACCGTGCCGGGTGCAAGCGAGTCGTGTGCGCGGCAGATCGCGGTGAATATCCCGTTGACCTCGGCGTCGTACGAGTTCTTCTTGAAGCCGAACGCGGCCAACGTATACGCGTAGTCCCATGCGGTACCACCACACGAGTTGTGGTTGTGGGTGGCGTTGAGGTTGACGTTCTTCTCGGTGTACAGATCGCCGTACCGTGCCCGCAGCTTGGCCAGCACGCCGATGTGGATCGACTCGAACAGGCACGAGGAGTCAGCCGTCACGAAGACCACCCGCTGACCCGAGGTGCTGTCTACGATGATGTATGCCCTTGCGTGATAACGCATGTGCAATCCCGCGGCGACCTGCTGGGGCTGGGAGTAGCCCATCATTCCTTGGCCTGCCACCGCACCCGTCATGTCGGCACGTCCGGCTCCCACGAGATAGCCGGTCTGCGCCGGCGCGGCCCCTGCTTGTGCCGAACCGAGCACTCGGGAGGCACCGACCGCCACGGTGGTCGCGGCGGCGCCGCCGAGAACGCGGCGTCGGGAGACTTCTGGTCCGTCGAACTTCATGGTCACCGATCCGTTGTTCAGTCGCCGAGTACCGAGGCGAGGTAGGGGTTGACAAACACACGATCGGGATCGAGATCCTTACGCACACTGAGAAACTCACCGAACCGCGGATACACCGACCGGAGGTAACGAGCGTCGCGGGTGTGCATCTTCCCCCAATGGGGGCGCCCGCCGTGGTCGACCATGATCCGTTCGACCTCATCGAAGTAACCGTCCACCGGGTCTGCGTGATACCGGTGGACGGCAACGTACCCACTGTCCCGACCACTCGCCGTCGACAGCATGAGATCGTCCGCAGCAGCCGCACGTACCTCGATCGGGAAACTGACCCTGAACCCTCGCCGGTTGATCATGTCGCGTACCTCGTTCAGCGCCTGCGGTACCCGGTCCAGCGGGATCGCGTATTCCATCTCCCGGAATCGAACCCGGCGAGGTGAGACGAAGACCTTGGTCGATGCATCCGTGTACGTCCGAGCCGACAAAGCGTTGCCGGCCAGTGAATTGATCCTCGGAACCGCCGAAGGAAAGCGGGCCCCGACCTCACAGGTGACGCGAAACAGCCCGTTGCTCACGACCTCGTCGTCGATCAACCGCCGAACCACGCCCGGGCCGGACCTGGGTGTGTCAGGGGCAAGCCTGGTGTTGGTCTTCGTCAGCGCAAAGCCGGTGTGCGGGAACCAGTAGAACTCGTAGTGGTCGTGGAGCGCGACCTTCTCGAGGAACGAGTCGATGACGTCGTCCACCTGCTCCGGACCTTCCTGGGCACGCAGGGTGAAAGCGGGTACACACTGCAGTGTGACCTCGGTGATCACACCGAGTGCACCGAGCCCCAGCGCGGCAGCCGAAAGCAGTTGGGGCTCGGAGGTATCCACTGGGCGGACGTCGCCCTTGCCCGTGACCAACTGCACTGCGGTGATCTGTGTGCTGATCCCACCGTGGCGCAGGCCGGTGCCATGGGTCCCCGTCGATGTTGCACCTGAGATCGTCTGGGCATCCACGTCGCCGAGGTTCGCCATGGCCAACCCGTACGGCGCGAGAAGACCGGGGATCTCGCGCAAGGTGGTGCCCGCTCGCAGTGTCGCCCGGCCGGTGGCAGTGTCGACGGCGACCAGTCCGCGTTGACCTGACATGTCCAGCTGAATCTCTGGAGCAATCGCAATGGCACTGAAGCTGTGCCCGGACCCCACGGCCTTGACGGTCACACCGCTGTTGCGAGCTCTCGCCACCACCTCGGCAACTTCATCGGTGTCTCGTGGCGTCACCACCTCGGCCGGGTTCACCGATTCCGTCCGGCCCCAGTTCCGCCACACCGCCGTCACAGAAAGCACTTCCCTTCGCCGCGATAGGTCGGCAGTTCACCGACCACCCTGCCGCCGTCGACCACGAGGATCGAGTTGACGTGTTCACTCAATTCGCCGGACTTGGTGTGCCGCATCCACACCCGGTCCCCGACCCGCATCTGTTGTGCAGCCTTGCCGGTCAGTGGCGTCTGTACTTCCCCGGCCGCCTCGCGCGGCAGGTAGTCGAGTCCGGCGGGCCACACCGGCAGCGGCAGTCGGTCGCGAGCCGGCGGTCCGGACGCCACCCACCCACCTCCGAGGCACGTCACGATGCCCTTGGCCGGGACGCGAACAACCGACAAGCCGAACGACAGGGCCGGGGCCGGCTTGAAATAGGCGTAGTTGTCGAACAGGTGGCCGCCGAAGAACCCACTCCCGGCGGCGATGTCCGTGATGGACGGGTCGGTGGCGGTGACCTCGATCGAACCGGTGCCCCCGGCGTTGACGAACTCGAGGTCCGCGATCTGCCGCAGGGCATCGACCACCCGCCCCCGCCGATCGATCAACTCGGCCATCGACCGCCGCTGCATCTCGGTGATCATCTTGTTACGCAGTCGCTTGCGCGGTATTGCATCGCCCACACCGGCCACCTGGGCCTCGTACGACATCACTCCGACCAACCTCACACCAGACCGCGCAGCCACCTCGTGCGCGAGCCGTTTGGCTTGCGCCACCGTGCGGACCGGCGATCGCCGAACACCGATGTGGCCCAGCAATCGGGAGGAGTAGGACGCGTCGAGGTCGATGGCGACCCTGACGTCAGCAGCGCCCGGTGGCACTGCATGCGCGATGAGGTCGAGGTGGTCCACCGAATCGACAAGGAGGGTGACCCTCTCGGCCGCCACCGGGTCCGTCGACAGTTTCGCGATCGCATGCGCGTTGGCTGTCGGATATCCCACCAGTACGTCGGTCACAGCCGCCTCGGTGGCGAGCCAGTGGGCTTCGGCGACGTCGTAGGCCAGCACACCGGCGAAGCCATCGGTGGCGAGGATCTCACTGATCACCGAACGTACCCGCACCGATTTCGACGCGATCCGAATCGGGACTCCGCCGGCCCGGGCGCGCAGATCCGCGACGTTGTGCCGGAGCGCTGTCAGTTCCAGGACTGCCACCGGTCCGTCGGGCGCACCGTGGTCGCGTACCGCTTGATCGATGTCACGCCAGTATCTTTCGGGTTCTGCCGCCCACGGCCACTCCGGTCGCATCACGGCTCCGTCCAGTCCGAGCTCGGTCATCGCACACTCCTCACCCGGAGCACCGACAGACCACCGAGTATCCCGAAGAACGCCGACGCGACGAACAGCCCGGTGAACCCGGACGTGAGGTGGACGATGAAGGCCCCGAGCAGCGGGCCCAGTGCTTGTGGCACGGCCATCGCGATGTTCATGATCCCCAGATCCTTTCCGTAGTGGTCGGCGTCGGGCAGCACTTGCGTGGCCAGCGCTTGGTCGACGGCGAGGAAACAGCCGAATCCCGCGCCCAACAAGGCGGCCGCGACGATGGTCGTCGCGAGGCCGGGAACGATTGCGATCACCAGTGCGGCAACACCTTGCAGCACGCCGGCAACGAGGACAAACGGCTTGCGCCTCCCGATCCGGTCACTCAGGGCGCCGGATCCGACCGCGACCGTGATGACGAACACCATGTAGACCGCGGTGAGAGCCAGCAGCGACTCCTCGGGCTCGGACACCTCGAGCCCGAACTGGAGGTAGAAGAACAACAGCGATGTACCGAGCGCATTGCCGATGTTGACGAGCACCCGTCCCAGTAGTGTCCAGCCGAAGTCCGGTTGTTCGCGCGGCGAGATCCACAGCTCGGCGAACAGCGCGCCCACACTCAGGCGTAGTGTCGCGACCGATTGCACGGGAGGGTCAGGAACCCAAAGGGCAAAGGGCACAACGAGTACCACGAGCAACAGCGCCAGCAAGGTATACCCGGCGACGTAGTGTGCGCCCACCGCGGCGAGCACAGCGATACCGGCGATGGTGCCGATCGCCTGCGGCGCCGACACCCAGCTCGACACCACCCCGCGCTGCTCGACCGGCACCTGGTCGCTGATCAGTGCGGTCAGTGCCGCTGCTGCCATGCTGAAGCCGGTCAGCGCCAGGCACCAGAAGAGGGCCAGCCCCCAGTAGGTGTGCTGCGGGCCCAGCAGAACAAGCGCGGCCGCGAAGACCGCCGTTCCGGCGAGGATCCACGGACGCCTGCGGCCGAATCGTCCGGTGGTCCGGTCACTCAGGGCGCCGGCGAGCGGAAACGCCACCAGAGCGCACACCGCCGACATCCCGGAGATGGTTCCGAACGTGGTGACGCTTCGTTCCCAGTTGCTCTGCTGCAGTATGTCTCCCACGCCCAGCCAGTCATTGATCTGTTCGGGCAGCGCCAACTGGAACGGCGCAAGCTGCGCCATCCAGATACCCACCCAGGCCAGCGCGAACAGCGCCACCCACCGTCTCGACACCCTGGGCTGCGTCGTGATGGTCACGGCGACACCAGATGTGAACGCAACATGGTCACGGTGGCATCGATGATCCGCTCTGCGATCTCACGGTCGCCGGTGCTGAGGTACGCCAACGTCAGACCATCGGTGGCCGCGACCACCAGCGGTGCGAGATGGCTGGGCGCGGTGGCCCATTGGACATGCATCGCCTCGGCCGCCGCTTCCAGCGTCGTCTGCGCTATTTCGTAGTACCGGTCGTAGAGGCGCTGCGCGAAGTGCTCGAGTCCCGTTGTGCGCCGGGCATATTGCGCCAATGTGATCATCGCCGATTCACGCCCCGGGTCGGCGATGATGCTCTCGAGATACGACATCAGCCCGGCTTTGAGAAGGTCGCCGATGTCGGCCGGCAGCACCCATTCGGCTGATTGTTCGGTACCAGCACCCTCGGTCCCAGCACCTTCGGTGCGACGCTCGGGATCGTCCGGCCCGGAATCGGTCGGCCCGCGACTCGGCGACGGAGGACTCAAGGGCGCGGTGAAGGTCGCGAGTTCGTCAGAGGTTCCACGCGCCACCAACTCGGCGAGTAGTTCGTCGCGCGATTCGAACGCGTAATGGAAGCTGGCGAGTGACATCGAGGCAGCAGCGCTGATCCGCCGGGTGGTCGCGGCTTCGACCCCGTGCTCGGCGATCACCCGGAAAGCGGCCTGGACCAGCAGATCTCTGCGGGTCTCCACGGACATCCTCGCCACGGACCACCCTTTCGACACCGAGTGAGTGGGTCAGATGACCCACTCGTGGTGTCGAGAGTATGGCACCGGAAGTCACCGCGCTCTACGAATGGCCAGGTCGACCGGAATCGGTAATGGTCACGCACAACCCAATGCCGCGGGGTCGGACTCGACCTCCGGGCAGGTGATCGCTAGCCGACGATGCGGGCAACCACTGCTGGATCCACATCGGCGAGGTCGGCAGGGTCGAACCGCGGGTTTCGATCCTTGTCCACCAGCACGGCCCGGACCCCTTCGGCGAAGTCGTGAGTGCGGGTGATCTGTTCGGCGGCGTTGAGCTCTCGTTCGAGGCACTGATCAAGTGTTGAGCGGCTACCGAGGTCGATCATGGCAACCGTCACGGCAAGGCTGGTGGGTGATGCCTTGTCGAGCAGGGCAACCATCTCGGTGGCCCATTCGTCGACCACGGCGCCGCGCAACCCGCCGACGATCGCCTCGATCGGATCGTCGCTGAAGTACTCGGCGATCTTCGCCAGCGGCAACTCGGTCCCGGTGACGGGCTCCGCGCGTCCCGACAACGCCTGACCCAGCGGCACTCCCGAGCGGATGTCGTCCGCCAGGCCCTCGAACAGATCGCTGGGCACGAAGTGGGTGGCCAGGCCGAGCGCCACCGCGTCCGCGCCCCGCACCCGCGCGCCGGTGAGGCCCAGCCAGAGCCCGACGCCGGCAGGCAGTCGCGGCAAGAAGTAGGTGGATCCGATGTCGGGGATGAACCCGATTGCTGTCTCGGGCATTGCGATCATGGCCTTTTCACTGACCACGCGAACCTCACCGTGCACGCTGATGCCGAGCCCACCACCCATGGCGGCACCGTCGATCAGCGCGACATAAGGCTTGGGGTATTCGGCGATCAGCTGGTCCAGTTCGTATTCTGCGCTGAAATACCGTGTGACAGAAGCATGGTCGCCGGCAACGGCGGCGTCTCGGATCGCACGGATGTCGCCACCTGCGCAGAATGCCCGGTCGCTGGCCGAGGTGACCAGCACGAGTTCGATGGCCGGATCGTCAGCCCACGCCGTGAGGACGGGAAACATGTCGTCCACCATCGTCTGGTCCAGGGCATTGAGCGCCTTGGGGCGATCAAGGATGATCTCGCCGACCCCACCTGACACCTGTGTACGGATGAACGACATCGAATCCTCCTTCTCAGCCGACCTGGTCGGCGAGTTCCATCCATGACTCCTCGGCCGCTTCCCGCTCTGCGACAACGTCTTTGAGCTCGGCATTGAGCTTCATCAACTGGTCTGCATCGGTCGCGGCCGCGGCCAGCAGTTCGTGCAGTTGCTTCTCGCGGTCGGCCAACCGCACCACCTGCTTCTCCAGACGTTTGAGCGACTTCTGCATGTCCCGCTCACTGCCGGAGCCCCTTGCCGCACCGGCACCCGTTGCCGGGGTCGTGCCGGGGCGTGACGGAGCCGCCGAGGTCGGCGCCGGTCCGGCCGCGAGCTTCTTGAGGTATTGCTCGATACCGCCCGGCAGGTTGGTCAGTCGGCCGTCACCGAACAGTGCCCAGGTGCTCTCGCAGATCCGCTCGATCAAGAACCGGTCGTGACTGATGACCACGAGCGTGCCCGCCCAGTTGTCGAGCAGATCTTCCAGTTGCTGCAACGTGTCGATGTCGAGGTCGTTGGTGGGCTCGTCGAGCAGCAATACATTGGGCTGCGCCATCAAGACTCGGGTCAACTGCAGTCGGCGACGCTCCCCACCGGAGAGATCACCAACCGGCGTGCGCTGCTTGGCCGGGGTGAATCCCAACCGTTCGGCCAACTGCCCGGCCGATATCTCCTTGTCACCCAGGGTGATCCGGCCAGCCACGTCTTCGACCGCCTCGATCACGCGCATGTCCACCGGCAAGTCGTCGAGTTCCTGGCGCAGCCAGCCGATCGAGACGGTCTGACCTTCGATCCTCTTGCCCGCGGCAGGCGGTGTCTCACCGGCCAGTGTGCGGAGAAGGGTTGTCTTACCCGAGCCGTTGATACCGACGAGTCCGATCCGCTCCCCCGGCGCCAGGCGCCAGGTGAGGTCGTCGAGCAGGACGCGTCCGTCCGGGGTCGTCAGTCGTGCATCTTCCAGCTCGATGACAACCTTGCCGAGCCGCCGTTTGGCAAAACTGGCCAGCGCCACCGAATCCCGCGGTGGCGGCACATCGGCGATCAGCTTTTCCGCCGCCTGGATCCGGTACTTCGGCTTCGACGTACGAGCCGGGGGGCCGCGCCGCAGCCAGGCGAGTTCTTTCCGGGCCAGGTTCTGCCGGCGTTCCTCGGCAGCGTCGGACAACCGCGACCGTTCCGCGCGGGCGTACACCCAGTCGTTGTAACCGCCTTCGTAACTCTCGACGTTGCCGTTCTGCACCTCCCATGTCTGGGTGGCGACGCGGTCGAGGAACCACCTATCGTGCGTGACCACCACGAGTGCACTGCGCCGCGAGACCAGATGGTCTGCGAGCCAGGCAATGCCCTCGAGATCGAGGTGGTTGGTGGGCTCGTCGAGGATCAACAGGTCGAGGTCCTGAACCAGTGCGGCTGCCAGCGCGACCCGGCGCCGCTGTCCACCCGAGAGGTCGGTCACCAGAGTGTCCAGACCCAGTGCGCCGATGCCGATTCCGGCCAGCACCGAACGGATCCGGGCGTCGCCGGCCCATTCGTGTTCGGCCACATCGAGGGGGCCGAGCACAACCTGGCCGATGGTTTCCTCCGGCGGCAGATGTCCGCGCTGGGTGACCACCGCCATCCGCAGACCGGTGCCCCTGGCGACACGGCCTTCGTCGGGGGGTTCGATACCCGCCAGGATCTCCAGCATCGTGGTCTTCCCACCACCGTTGAGGCCGACGACCCCGATCCGGTCGCCTTCCTGCACACCGAGGCTCACCTTCTCGAGCAGCGGCTTCACCCCGAACGATTTGCTGATGTTCTCGACGCTGATGAGGTTCGCGCCGTTTGTCTTTCGTCCTGCGGTGGTCATGCGGCCCCTTCGATCAGGCGGGCGCCGGCAACCGGTCCGGACGCGGTCCGGACTGCACGGCACACCCCAGCTCCCGACAACTCGGCGGCGGTGGTCACGGCGGACGTCTCATCGGCACACAGGAACGCGCAGGTCGGTCCGGAGCCGGACACGATCCCGGCCAGCGCCCCGGCGTCTACGCCTGCGCGCAGTGTCCTGCGTAGCGCCGGTCGCATCGACAGCGCGGCCGGTTGCATGTCGTTGTGCAGCAAGGCCGCCACGCGCACGGGGTCTCCCGACGCCAGCGCCTGCAAGAGTTCGTCGGGCGATTCGGTGTAGGTGCCGGTGTCCTCTTCTGAGGAGTACGACTTTCGGAGTTGATCGAGTTCGCGGTACACGGCGGCGGTACTGAGTCCTTCCTTGGCCACGGCCAGCACCCAGTGGTACTCGCCGCGTGAGAGCACGGTGGTCAACTTCTCGCCACGACCCGTGCCGAGTGCGGTACCGCCCCGCACCGCAAACGGGACGTCGCTGCCCAGTTCGGCCGCGAGGTCGCGCATCTTGTCGCGACCGATGTCCAGTCGCCACAACCGTGCCAGTGCCACCAGTGTCCCGGCGGCATCCGCGCTTCCCCCGGCCATCCCGCCGGCGACAGGGATCCCCTTGGTGATGCTGATGGTGACAGCGGGCTCGCGACCGGCCACCCGGGCCATCAGCTCCGCCGCGCGCCAGGCGAGATTTGTTGCATCGAGCGGTACCGCGCCGGCACTGTCGCCGGTGACGGTGATCGACAGGTCGTCGGCCGGGACCACCGAGATGGTGTCCGACAGCGAGAGCGCCTGGAAGACGGTGGTCAATTCGTGATAGCCGTCACGACGCGGCAAACCCACCCCCAGGTGCAGATTCACCTTGGCAGGCACCCGAACGGTGACGGGGCGTGGGACGACAGACAACACGGTGTTCAAGTCTATGCGGCCCTCCTAATCGAGTTGCGCGGCGAGCGCGACGTAGTCCTCGATGGCCAGCCGCTCACCGCGCAGACCTGGGTCGATCCCGGCGGCGACCAGCATGCTCTCCGCCTGTGCGGCAGAACCGGCGAGTCCCGAGAGGGCGGCACGTAATGTCTTGCGCCGCTGGGCGAAAGCCGCATCGATCACCGAGAACACCCGACGTCGATGTACTTCGTCGATCGGCCACGGCGCCTGGGCGTATCGGCGGATCCGCACGAGTCCGGATTCCACCTTGGGTTCGGGCCAGAACACGCTGCGCCCCACGGTTCCGGCCTGCCCGACCTCTCCGAAGAAGCGGGCCTTGACGCTGGGGACCCCGTAGACGCGGCCACCTGGCCCCGCGGCGAGCCGCTGGGCCACTTCGAGTTGCACCATCACCAGGGCGGAGGTGATGCTCGGGAACTCCGACATCAGGTGCAGCAGCACCGGCACCGCGACGTTGTACGGGAGGTTGGCGACCAGCGCGGTGGGCGGCTGCGGTAGATCGGCTGCCGTGACCCGCAGTGCGTCGGCCGTGACAACGGTGAGTTCACCTGCCTGATCGGGTGCGCGGTCGGCAACGGTGTCGGGCAGGCGACCGGCGAGGCGAGGGTCGATCTCGACGGCGAGCACCGACCGTGCCGCGCCGAGCAACCCCAGGGTCAGCGAGCCGAGACCCGGGCCGACCTCCAGGGCGACGTCATCGCCTCCGACTCCTGACGCCGCGACGATCCGCCGCACGGTGTTCGCGTCGTGAACGAAGTTCTGCCCCAGCGTCTTGGTGGGCCGGATGTCGAGAGCGGCTGCGAGTTCCCGGATTTCGACGGGGCCGAGCAGCGCGGGCGAGTTGGTCAGAGCGCTGCCCGATCAACGGGTGCCGGCGCGGTCAGCGCAAGCCGAGTTTCGAGGAACAAGAGGGCCACGCGCCCCATCCTTGCGCGGCCTGGGTCTTGGTGGCAATTGCGATCTGTTCTTCACGGGTGGCGAGGTCGGCACGTGGGGCGTATTCCTGCCCACCCCAGCGGTCCCAGGTGTTCTGGTCGAACTGCACGCCACCGTAGAAGCCGTTGCCGGTGTTGATCGCCCAGTTACCGGTGGCCTCGCACTGCGCCAACGCATCCCACACCGAGCCCGGCGGCACGTACGGCGCACCCGGTTTGGTGCCCACGGCAACTTCTGCGGCAACCGGTTCGACCTTGACCTCGGCATCGACCAGCTTCTTCGCGGTCTCTTTGCCGTTGACCGTCGTCACCTCGTAGGTGACCTCTTGCGAACCGGGGGTGCCCGGCTTTTTGACAACCTTGCGGTCCTTGACGAGGTTCGGGTCGTCGACCTTGTTCTCGGGCGGCGCGACGGGTTCGGTGACGGTGATCGTCTCGGTGCGGATACGCGTCACCGTGATGTCCATGTTATTGGTCACCGGGGTGTCGGGCGCCGGGGTCACCTCATCGGTGGGGGCCAGCGGCTTACCCGTGTCGGCCAGGAGTTCTGCCACGGTCTTGGCCGCGATGTCCTTGGTGACCTTCTCGGATCCGTCGGTCAGGTGCACCTTCTTGGGCAGCACCACGTTCACCAGGCCACCGGAGACGGGGAGCTGGTCGGTGGTGGGGCCTTCGACCTCGATCGAGTCCGAGGCCAGGTTCACCTGCGCCAGCGCCTGCTCGACGGTGGTGGCGTTGGTCTTGATCTCCCGGGGGCTGCCGTCGACGTTCACGGTGAGGGTCTTGAGCCGGTGGAAGGTGATGGTCTCGCCGTCGCCGACACCCGCGCCCGGGGCCGGCTGGACCAGGTCGCCGCCAGCCGGGTCATAGCCCTGTTCCTGGAGGATGCCCTCGACGGAGGTGCGCATCGTGGCCACCGTCTTGAGCTCCCCGTCGACGTCGATGGTGACGTTCTTGTACATCGCGGTGCCCATGATGCCGCCGGCGATGAGCACGATGAGCAGAAGGGCGACAGCGATACGCGGGGTGCGGGAGGTCGACGAGTTGATACGAGAGAGCACAGACATGATCACGTTAAGATAACGGGATGGTGTGTTTTGTGCAAAGCGACAGGTAAAGGGACTGGTCAGGCCGTTGCTCAGATGTCGAGACGGTAGGCCCTCACGGCGTTGGCCGTGATTGCGACGGCAACCTCCGCGGGGTCCTGCCCTCGCACCTCGGCCAGCGCTCGTGCGGTGTACGGCAGCACATACGACTGATTCGGCTGCCCGCGGTACGGGTGCGGGGTCAAAAAGGGCGCATCCGTCTCGATCAACAGCAGGTGGTCCGGCACCAACTTGGCAGCCGCCTGCAACGTGGTGGAGTTCTTGAAGCTGACCGTCCCGGCGAAACTCAGCAGGTACCCCCGCTCGATGCACTCGGCAGCGATCTGCTCGTCTCCCGAGAAGCAATGCATGATCACCGTGTCAGGCGATCCCTCTCGAGCCAGGACGTCCAACAGGTCCCGGTCGGCCTCACGATTGTGGATCATCAATGGTTTGCCGACCCTCTTCGCGAGGTCGATGTGCCAGGCGAACGCCTCGTGCTGTTGCGGCACCGTGGCGCAGTCATCCGATCGACCCGGCCAGTAGTAGTCCAAACCTGTCTCCCCGACCGCGACGACCCTCGGATCGGTGAGCATCTGCTCGAGCTCCGCCTTGGCGGCGTCGTCCAGCTCATGGGCGTGGGTGGGATGCAGGGCCACCGCGGCATACGCGCGCTGGTCCCACTGCGCTGCGGCGACTGCCCAGCGGGCGTCGATCATGTCGTCGGCAACCGTGACCACCGCCCGCACGCCGACGGATTCGGCGTGGTCGAGGATGGCGGTCACCGAGTCGGCGTCGCGGCCGCCACAGGCGGCCAGGTGGGTGTGGGAATCGATCAACGGTGCGAGGGGCTCGGGATCCGGTGGCGGGGTCCGACGACGCTGCTTCTTCAACTCCTTGTTGCTGACCCCGGAGTCGTTGCCGTCGGGGCTGGTGCGGTCAGGGGTGGTGCTCTGGTGGTCGGCCATCGCTACAGGTCCACCTCGCCGCTGATGACGGTGGCACTGCGGCCACCCACCCAGATGTCGGTGCCGTCATCGTCGATGTAGACCCGGCCCGCCCGGCCGAGCACGGTCCCCTGCGAGGCCACGTACGACGCCGGTACCTGCTGCTCACCGCGCAGCCACGTCGCGAGTCCTGCATTGAGGCTCCCCGTCACCGGGTCCTCGGGTGCGGCGACCCCCGGAATGAACGCCCGGACCTCAAAATCCGGCCGATCGGCGGGCATGGGCACATCTCCCCGATACGGGCCGATCACACCGACGTTGAGCGACCCGAGTGCATCAAAATCCGGACGGACATCAAGTACTCGCTGCGCGGAGGTGAGCATCAGGCCGATCCACCGTGGCCCGTTGTCCACCCAGTTCGAGGCGACGACATCGGATGGCGCAAGCCCCAGGGCCGCGTGGATCGTGGCCAGATCCGGGTCGTCGACAGGCCCCGACCGGACCAGCGGAGGACTCGCGAATGCCAGGCGGTCACCGTCGGACCTGATCGTGACGAGCCCGGCGCCGCACTCCTGAACGATGTTGTCGCCCTTGGGAACCCCACCCGCACGCAACCAGGCGTGGGCTGATCCGAGGGTGGGGTGGCCGGCGAACGGCAGCTCTTCGGCGGTGGTGAAGATGCGCAGTTTGTAGTCCGCCGCCGGGTCGTCAGGGGTCTGGAAGAACGTCGTCTCCGCCAGATTCGTCCAGTTCGCGAAGGCCGCCATCGACGCATCGGTCAAGCCGTCGGCGTCGAAGACGACGGCGACGGCGTTCCCCGAGAGGGATCCGGACACGAAGACGTCGACTTGCTGGAAGGGGCGCAGGGGCATGTGTGAATTGTGCCCTGGTCGATTTACCGTTTTCCAATGGATATGAACATGGGCCGTGATGGCGAGACCCGGACGGACATCGAGACCCGGCCGGCCGACGACTCCGATGTGCAGCGTTTGGTCGCCGCTGCCGTCGCCGAGCTGAATGTCCGCTACCCCGGTGACGTGGAGCTCGAACCCCTTCCCACGACCGGCGACCACTTCGTGGCCGTTGTCGACGGAGTAGCGGTTGGTGTTGTCGTCTTGATCGGTGTGCGCCCTGGACTCGACGAGGTCAAGCGGCTGTACGTCGAGCCCGGGCAGCGCGGGCGAGGCGTGGCGCGGTCACTGATGAATGCACTCGAGCATCGGGCGGCCACACGTGGGACCGACGTGGTCCGGCTCGAGACCGGCACCCGCCAACCGGAGGCGATGGCGCTGTACGAGTCGTTGGGGTACTCCCTCATCGAGAACTACGGCCACTACGCGGGTAGCCCGTTGAGCCGCTGCTACGCGAAATCCCTGCCGTCCGGCGACGAGACTTCACTCTCCGCCCGCGGGGCCGGGTACTAAGGTCGTGACGATGAGTGAGATCGAGAACCGGGTAGGCACGGCGCAGGTCGGCGACATCACGATCGCTTACGAGGACATGGGTGACCCGAACGATCCGGCCGTACTGCTGATCATGGGTCTCAGCGCGCAGTTGACGTTCTGGCAGACCGCTTTCTGTGAGTCCATCGCCGCCAGAGGTTATCGGGTGATCCGCTTCGACAACCGGGACATCGGCCTCTCGACGCATCTCGACGGCGTACGCGTCGGCGGTTCGCTGCTCACCAGGATGGCCCGCCACCAACTCGGTCTTCCCAGCGATGTCCCCTACACCCTCGTGGACATGGCCCAGGACGCCGTGGGCCTGCTCGACACCCTCGAGATCGAGAAGGCGCACGTGGTCGGCGGATCGATGGGCGGCATGATCGCCCAGGTCCTCGCGGGCAGACACCCCGAGCGGGTGCTCTCGCTGGCGATCTTCTTCTCCAGCACCAACGAGGCCTTCCTGCCACCTCCGGATCCGCGCAAACTGTGGGCGCTGCTGTCCGGACCCGGAAAAGGTGCCACCCGCGAGGCCTACATCGAGAACGCAGCCAAGGCGATCCGGGCCATCGGCAGCCCGAAGTACGAACTCAGCTGGGACGAGGCCCTGGGACGGTCGACCGCAGCGTACGACCGCGCGCACGACCCCGCCGGCGTGGTGCGGCAGACCTGCGCGGTGATGGGAACCGGAAGCCTGAAGAAGTACACCACCGCGATCACGGCACCGACCGTGGTGATCCACGGTAAGGCCGACGGTTTGATGCGGCCGTCAGGCGGCAAGGCCATCGCGCGGGCGATCAAGGGTTCCAAGCTCGTGTTGATCGACGGAATGGGCCATGATCTGCCCGAACCGCTCTGGCCTCAGTTCATCTCCGAGTTGGTTGCCAACTTCAGCCGGTCCACGAACTCCAACGCCGCACAGTGACGGCGATGACCGGACCGTCGAGCGAAACAGTCTGATACTGCGGGTATTTGGCACGCAGCATCCTCAATGCGTCATGCACTTCGGGCCCGCTTTCGTGAACGCGGGCACACCCGTCGGCCCGCACCCACCACAGTCGGCTCCAGTCATCCTCGTAGTGATCCACCACCAGGCTGACCTCCGGGCATTCGGCGATGTTCGACAAGCGCCGCAAGGGTCTACCGGACTTCGGCTTGCCGTCGACCGCGGTGTAGATCACATCGCCGGCCACGGCGAACACCACCGGGACCACATGGGGTCGGTGGTCGGCGGACACCGTACCCAGCCGGGCGACGGGTGCACTCGCGAAGAATTGTTTCGGGTCGGAGACGGCCACGACTCACCCTAGATCGCAGGGCGGAACCGGGCAGGCGATGCGCACTGAGCCGTCAGCAGAGCCTGCGCAGACCTTGTATGGTGATCCCCCAGGAGTGCCGGGAAGTCTGGTCGGCCACGTGCAACGCGTAAGACATCTGCGTGCCGTGTCATGTCATCACCGACAGATGTGAGGTATCCCGTTGTCTGACAACCAAGCTCCCGAGCCCACCGGCCCGACACCGCCAGGTTCGGCCGGGCCACCCGCGCGGGGGCCCGCCCTCCCCATGTTCGCCCGGGGGTCGTGGTCGGAGGCATCAAGGGTCTCCTCGATTCTCCGAAAAGAGACCGTCGGCGGGGCTTTGCTGCTGGTCGCCACGGTGATAGCGCTCGTGTGGGCGAACTCGCCGTGGTCCGACGCCTACACGTCGCTGGGTGAGACGACCGTCGGGTCGGACGCGCTGGGGCTGCACCTCGACCTGAGTCTGGCGACCTGGGCGGCCGACGGGCTGCTCGCCGTCTTCTTTTTTGTCGTCGGCCTCGAACTCAAACGGGAGTTCGTCGCCGGCGATCTTCGCAATCCTGCGCGTGCCGCGCTCCCGATCGCCGCGGCCGTCGGCGGGATGGTGGTGCCCGCGGCGATCTTCGTGGCCATCACCCTGCCGGCCGGCGACGGCGCCGTCGAAGGGTGGGCCATCCCCACGGCGACCGACATCGCGTTCGCTGTCGCGGTGCTGGCCGTCATCTCCACCCATCTGCCTTCCGCGCTACGCACGTTCCTGTTGACCCTCGCCGTCGTCGACGACCTGCTCGCGATCACCGTCATCGCGGTGTTCTATACCGAGGACGTCAACGTGGGAGCGCTTGCGCTCGCGGTACTGCCGCTCGCCTTGTTCGCGGTCTGTGTTCAGCGACGCATCCGGTCCTGGTGGGTCCTCCTCCCACTCGCCGCGTTGACGTGGGCGTTTGTACACGAGTCGGGCATCCACGCAACCGTGGCCGGCGTGCTCCTCGGTTTCACCGTTCCGGTGATCCGCAGCAAGGCAGCCGGAGGCCCCGACGCAGGGCCCGGCCTCGCCGAACACTTCGAGCACCGGATCAGGCCCATCTCCGCCGGCTTCGCGGTCCCGGTGTTCGCGTTCTTCGCCGCGGGCGTCGCCATCGGCGGTCTGTCCGGGTTCACCGACGCCCTGCGAGATCCGATCGCACTGGGCATCATCGCCGGACTTGTCCTGGGTAAGCCGCTGGGGATCTTCGGCACCACCCGACTGCTGTCAGCCTTCACCCGCGCAAGCCTCGACACGGCGATCCGCTGGATCGATGTCCTCGGCATCGCGATGCTGGCCGGTATCGGATTCACCGTGTCCCTGCTCATCGGCGATCTGGCCTACGGCATCGGCTCCGAACGCGACGAACACGTGAAGATCGGCGTGCTCACCGGGTCACTGCTGGCCGCGGTACTCGCAGCCGTCCTGCTGCGCATCCGCAATCGGCACTACCGGGCCATCTGTGCCGAAGAAAGCGTCGATGACAACCACGACGGCATCCCGGACGTCTATCAGACGCCACAGTCCCGTTGACCGAGCAGTGAGATCAGCCGGTCAGGCCCGGTGATGGCCTCTACACATCGGCGATAAGCTGTCACCCACCATGGCTTCTGCATCGAAACCGCCGTTTTACATCACCACGGCCATCGCTTACCCCAACGGGGCACCACACATCGGGCACGCGTACGAGTACATCGCCGCGGACGCCATCGCCCGATTCAAACGACTCGACGGCTACGACGTGCTGTTCGTCACCGGCACCGACGAGCACGGTCAGAAGATGCAGCAGACCGCCGAGAAGGAAGGCATCGAGACCCGGGCCCTCGCCGATCGGAACTCCGCAGCGTTCCGCACCTTGCAGGAGACCCTCGGCAGCAGCTTCGACCGGTTCATCCGGACCACCGACGCCGACCACCATGTCGCGTCGCAGGCCATCTGGGAACGAATGGTCGCCAGCGGCGACATCTACCTCGACAAATACTCGGGCTGGTACTCGATCCGGGATGAGGCGTTCTACTCCGAGTCGGACACCACCGTGAACGAAGACGGTACGAGGGTCTCGACCGAAACCCAGACGCCGGTGGAGTGGACCGAAGAAGAGGCGTACTTCTTCCGACTGTCTGCCTACCAGGACAAACTGCTGGACCTCTACGAGCAGCACCCGGAGTTCATCGGCCCGGGAACCCGCCGCAACGAGGTGTCGAGCTTTGTCCGCGGCGGTCTGCGCGATCTTTCGGTGTCGCGCACCACCTTCGACTGGGGCGTGCAGGTCCCCGGCCACGACGACCACGTCATGTACGTCTGGGTCGACGCGCTGACCAACTACATCACCGCTGCGGGCTACCCCGACACCGACTCGGAGCGATGGAAGAAGTTCTGGCCCGCCGATCTGCACATCATCGGCAAGGACATCATCCGGTTCCACTGTGTGTACTGGCCTGCTTTTCTGATGAGCGCCGGCATCGAACTGCCCAAACGTGTGTACGCGCACGGATTCCTGCTCAACAGCGGCGAGAAGATGAGCAAATCGATCGGCAATGTCGTCGACCCGTACGTGCTGGTGAACGAGTTCGGTCTCGACCCCATCCGCTTCTTCTGTCTGCGGGAGGTGCCGTTCGGACAGGACGGGTCCTACAGTCACGAGGCCATCGTCGCGCGGGTCAATGCGGACCTTGCCAACGAACTGGGCAATCTCGCGCAGCGGACACTGTCCATGGTCGGCAAGTACTTCGACGGTGTCCTGCCGGCACCCGCAGCCCTCACCGACGCCGACACCACGTTGCTGGACAAGGCCGACGGCCTGCTGGCTCGCGTGCGCACGGAAATGGACCAGCAAGCCATCCACACCGCACTCGAGGTGATCTGGGAGGTGCTGGGCGACACCAACAAGTACATCTCCGTCGAACAGCCGTGGAAGCTGGCGAAGACCGACCTCGAACGCACCGGCACCGTGCTGTACGTCTGCGCGGAGGTCGTTCGGATCACCACGCTGCTGGCGCAGCCGGCCATGCCGGAATCAACCGGCAAGCTCCTCGATCTCCTTGCCGTGAAGCAGGATTCGCGCACTTTCGAGTCCATCGGCGAGCGGTTGACCGCCGGAACGGCGCTTCCGAAACCGACGCCCGTCTTCCCCCGGTACGAACTCCCCAAGAGCTGACGAGATCAGGGCGCGGACTGGTGTTGCGAAGCGTTGAACTCGGTCCGGGTTCGGCGTCTGATGTGGTGCGCGCCCTGGACTTCCACACCCGACGGCTCGGGATACCCGGTCCGGCGGCGCTGATCGGCGATTGGCTCGACTCAGATGCCGTCATCGCCCCGTCCATCGACCTTCGGGCCGGGGTCCCGATACCCGATGACCCGCAGGGGTTCTGGTTCGGCTACCAGGGGTTCCCGGATCGCGTCAGCGAGAACCCGTTGCCTCCCGCTGCCGGCGGTGAGACCGACAATGTGCTCGAACTCGACCGGACGGGCAGCTGGTGGTGGACGTCGCTGAACGGTCAGGAGTGTCCGGACTGGGTGCGCGCCAGTCTCAGCGAACATCACAGCCGGACATGGTCGGTCACCTGGCAGCCGCCCGCGCAGCGACCACACGTGGAAGCAATTGCGCAGTGCCTCGAGGCCATCCGTTCCGGCGAGGTCTATCAAGCCTGTATCTGCACCCGTTTCGCCGGACGGTTCGCCGGTTCGGCGGCCAACTACTTCGCGGACGGCGTGCACTTCACCCGTCCTCGCAAAGCAGCTCTGCTGCATGGTGATTGGGGATCAGTCGTCTCGTTCTCCCCCGAGACCTATCTTCATCGACGAGGATCGGTGGTGACCTCGAGCCCCATCAAGGGCACGCTGCCCATCGACCTCGACCCACAGCTGTTGCTCGACTCCGCCAAGGATGTCGCCGAGAACATCATGATCGTCGATCTCGTCCGCAACGACTTGGGGAGAGTGGCCCTCACCGGCACCGTCGCCGTGACCGAGTTGCTCGACGTGCATCCCGCGCCGGGCGTGTGGCATCTGGTGTCCACGGTGCAGGCAACGGTGCCGCCATCGGTGTCGAACTCGGCGCTGATCGACGCCACGTTTCCACCCGCCTCGGTGACGGGTACGCCGAAAGCCCGTGCTCGCGAATTGCTTTCGGAATGGGAGCAGAACTCCCGCGGGTTGTACTGCGGGGCCGTCGGAGTCGTCTCCCCCACTTCCGGACTCGACCTGAACGTGGCGATCCGCACCGTGGAGATCGCCCCGGATGGCGCGGCGTTCCTGGGCGTCGGCGGGGGGATCACCATCGACTCCGACCCCGACGGCGAATGGCAGGAGTGCCTGGACAAAGCCGCAGCCATCCTCGGTATCCAGCCCGCCTGACGCACCTTCCGGTGCACGGCGCACCGGTTCGTCGTTCCGGGGCGCGAGACCGCGATCCGTGCGCCAGTGCCGGAATCAGCTCTCGCGGCTCGCAAGCACCGCCTCGTACAGTTCGCGGCGCGAGGCACCTGTCTTCGCCGCGAACTGGGCGCAGGCATCTTTGAGGCGCACTCCACCGGCGACAACTTCTTCGACGCGCGCCACAAGCGCTTCGATGTCCGGTTCGCCCGCGACCGCGCCGTCGAGAACCACGGTGATCTCGCCGCGCACACCCTGGGCCGCCCACTCCGCGAGCTCGCCGAGCGACCCACGGCGCACCTCTTCGTACGTCTTGGTCAGCTCGCGGCACACCGCGGCGCGACGGTCGGGCCCCAGCACTGCCACCGCGTCGAGCAGACAGTCCGCGAGCCGGTGTGGTGCCTCGAAGAAGACAACCGTGCGCGCCTCGTCGATGTACTCGGTGAACCACGATCGACGTTGCCCTGACTTGCGGGGAGCGAAGCCGTCGAAGCAGAAGCGCTCCACCGGCAGACCCGACACCGCCAGCGCGGTGGTCACCGCGGACGGTCCTGGCAGGCACGTGACGGGTAGATCCGCCTCGATACACGCGACCACCAGCCGATAGCCCGGGTCGGAGACCGACGGCATGCCGGCATCGGTGATCACCAAGACGGTGGCGCCCGACCGCACCTCGTCCACCAGGGCCGGGGTTCGCTTCACCTCGACCTGGTCGTAATAGCTCACCACCCGGCCGCCGATGGTCACGCCCAGTCCCGCTGCCAGCGCCTTCGCGCGGCGGGTGTCTTCGGCGGCCACCACGTCGGCAGCGGCCAGTGCCTCCCGGAGTCGGGGGGACGCGTCGTCGATGCGTCCCATCGGGGTCGCGGCGAGTACGAGTTGGCCTTGTGGCTGCGGAGAGTTCATCACCGCACAGCCTACGATTGGCAAGGTGACGTTCGCCCCGCCGCTCGAGAACTCCGTTCCGGAGGCCTCGGACAACGCTCGACGGTCCCTGCCCGGGTGGCAATCCTCGGACGAATTACCCGGCGTCCACGCCGAGGACCTGGGCACCAGCCCTGGCGCGGCGCGTAAGGTCCCCGCCCCTGTCTTCGGCCCCACCGATCGCCGGCGCGGCTGGATCGTCGCTCTGATCATCACCGCGATCGGCGCGATCACCCGTTTCGCAAACCTGGGCAGCCCCACAGACAAGGGCACACCCGTCTTCGACGAGAAGCACTACGTGCCACAGGCCTGGCAGGTGCTCACCGGCGACAACTGGCTCGAGGACAACCCGGCCTACGGTCTGGTTGTCCACCCGCCCGTCGGCAAGTGGATGATCGCCATCGGCGAGTGGCTGTTCGGCTACGACGCCTGGGGCTGGCGGTTCATGTCGGCGGTGTGCGGCACGCTGATGATCCTCATCGTTGTGCGACTGGTCCGTCGACTGACGCGCTCGACGCTTGTCGGCGCGATCGCCGGGGTGCTGATGATCGTCGACGGGGTCACCTTCGTGGCCTCGCGGACGGGATTGCTCGACATCTTCCAGATCTTCTTCATCCTGGCAGCGCTCGCCGCGATCGTCTGCGACCGCGACCAGATGCGGGCCCGGATGCACAAGGTCTACTCCGAGGGCCGGATCCACGACTCGCCATACGGACCGCGGCTGGGTTTCCGGTGGTGGCGTTTTGCTGCTGCCATCGCCTTGGGCCTTGCCTGCGGCACCAAGTGGTCGGGCATCTACTTCGTCATCTTCTTCATCGCGCTCTCGCTCGGTTTCGACGTGGCGGCACGCAAGGCCTATCTGGTGCAGCGGCCGTGGCGGGGTGTGCTGCTCCGCGATGTCATCCCCACCGGTTTCTCCCTCGGCGTCACCCCTGTGCTGATCTACCTGGCGACGTTCGCTCCGTGGTTCAGTTCCGAGACAGCGGTTTACCGGTACGAGGTGGGCAGGCAGATCGGCACCGGTGGGCCTTTCGCGTGGGTTCCCGACGCCTGGCGTTCACTCTGGTACTACGAGTCGGGCGTGCTGTCGTTTCACTCCAATCTCACCAACTCCGCAGGCAACCACCACCCGTGGGAATCGAAGCCGTGGACGTGGCCCATGGGCCTGCGCCCGATGCTGTACTACATCGAGTACGGCCCGGAGAAGTGCGGCGAGTCCGAGTGCGTCAAGGCCATGATGTTCATCGGCACCCCGATCATGTGGTGGCTGGCGTTACCGATGCTCGCGTGGGCACTGTGGCGCATGATCATCCGGCGCGACTGGCGGTACGCCGTCGTTCTGGTGGGGTACGGCGCGGCCTACCTGCCCTGGTTCACCAATCTCGACCGACAGATGTACTTCTTCTACGCCACCGCGATGGCGCCGTTCCTCATCATGGGACTGGCTCTCTGCGTCGGAGACGTGCTCGCCGCGAGTCGCCGCGCCAAGAACTACGCGTACGAGAAGCGGCTGGTCGGTGCGGTCGCGGTCAGCATCTATCTGGGTCTTGCGGTGGCCAACTTCATGTGGATGTGGCCGATCCTCACCGGCGAACCCATTTCCCGCGAGATGTGGAACATGCAGATGTGGTTGCCCAGCTGGACATGATCGCCCGGACGCAAACGGGCCCCCTCGAGAGGGGGCCCGTTCACATCCTTATCGAGATGATCACTTCAGTTCGTCGGAAGACTTCCGCAACTGGTCAGGCGTGATCGCCGGGAACTGATCCGAAGGCAGCACGTCGTTGGCCTCGTCGTCGCCGGCCAGGATGTTCGCGTGCGTCCGCAACGTGTGGTCGACCTGGGTGTCGTAGTTGCGCTGGGCAACGATGAGCGGATCGCGGCGCAGATCCATGTACAGAGACACGCACATGAAGATCATCACGATGACAAACGGCAGCGCGGCGATGATGGCCATCGTCTTGATGCCGTTGAGCGCGTCGTCGCCACTGGCCCACAACAGCAGTGCGGCAACAGCTCCGGTCAATACGCCCCAGAAGATGGTGACGCCCTTGCTCGGTTCGTGCGCTCCCCGTTCGGACAAGGTGCCCATCACCAGTGAGGCCGCGTCCGCTCCGGACACGAAGAAGATCGCGACGAGCACCATCACGAGCACCGATGCGATGCCGGTCAGTGGCAGGTTGCCGAGCATGTCGAAGAGCTGACTCTCCGCGGAACTGGCGTCGGCCAGCCCCTTGCCGTCCTGCTGTTGCCGTATCGCCGTCCCACCGAAGATGGCGAACCACAGCAGCGAGACGATCGTCGGGACCAGCAGCACGCCGATCACGAATTGGCGGATGGTGCGGCCACGGCTGATCTTGGCCAGGAACATGCCGACGAAGGGCGTCCAGGACACCCACCACGCCCAGTAGAAGATGGTCCAGCCGGCAAGCCAAGTCTCACCCTCGCTGTCGACGGTGGCACCTGATCGAGCCGAGAACGAGGTGATGTCGTTGAGGTAGGTGCCGATGCTGGTGGGCAGCACGTTCAGGATGAAGACGGTGGGCCCGACGACGAAGATGAAGAGCGCCAACACAATCGCCAAGACCATGTTGGTGTTGGACAGCCACTGGATGCCCTTCGCGACGCCCGACACCGCGGATGCGACGAATGCTGCGGTCAGCACCGCGATGATGGCCACCAGCAACAACTTCGACGGGTCGTTGATCCAGCCGACCTCCACAAAGCCCGAACCGATCTGCGCGGCACCGAGTCCCAGGGAGGCGACCGTACCGAACAGGGTCGCGAAGATCGCGAGGATGTCGATGACCTTGCCGCCCCAGCCGTTGGCACGGTGGCCGAGGATGGGAGCGAAGACTGCACTGACCAATTGTCCTCGGCCACACCGGTAGGTGCTGTAGGCGATGGCCAGGCCGACCACCGCGTACATCGCCCACGGGTGGAAACCCCAGTGGAACATCGTGGTTGCCATGGCGATACCCACGTCGTTCTGCGACGTTCCGGGAGGTGCGGTCACGAAGTGGGTGAGGGGCTCGTTCGCTCCGTAGAACATCAGGCCAATACCCATGCCGGCGCTGAACATCATCGCGACCCAGCTGACGGTGTTGTACTCGGGTTTCTCCCCGTCGCGGCCCAGCGGGATCTTGCCGTATTTGCTGACCGCCAGGAAGATGGCGAACAGTACGAAGAAGGTGGCCGACAGGATGAACACCCATCCGAGGTTGTCGGTGATCCAGGCCAGCAAGTCCTGCGTCCTGGTGTTCAGGCTCTCTTTGTCGACCAGACCCCAGATGACAAACGCGATCACTGCAGCAGCGGTGACCCCGAAGACAACTAGGTCGATCCGCGGTTTTGGACCCCGGACATCCGGAGTCGGAACCGCATCGGTGGTTTCAGTGGTCAATGCCATGAACCTAACTAGAACAGGATTCACCTCGATTGTTCAACTTTCACAACCGATTTGCTACCTGGTCGTAACCACCGGGTTCACCGTGCGCAACCGACCTAAATGGCCCCTAGCTGCGCAATGCCTGCTTGAGCAGCGCCTCGATCTGTGTGTCGTCGACACGCAATTGTCTCAGGGCGGCAACATGCTCCACGGTCAACTGCGCGGCCCGCTGCACCGAGGAATCGGCGTGCGCCTTCACAAACGACCCCTGTCGCCCTCTGGTCTCGATGACGTCCTCGGCCTCGAGTTCACGGTATGACCGGGCGACGGTGTTGGGGGCCAGATCGAGCTCTTCGGCCAATGCGCGGACGGTAGGAATCCGGCTGCCGGCGAGCAGCCTGCCCGAATTGACCAGTTCGATGATGCCCCGGCGCACCTGCTCGTACGGTGCGACGTCGGATTCCGGATCAATGGACAATTCGATCATCCCGGCACCGCGCCTGTGCTTGTCACAGCGGATCCCTCGACACCGGGCACGACATGCACCGCGGACCGCCGCGTCCCGAGCCGAGTTCACTGCCCGCGATGGTGAGTACCTCCACGCCCGAATCCTCGAGTCTGCGATTGGTCTCCACGTTCCGGTCGTACGCCACGACAACACCCGGGGCGAGGGCCAGGGTGTTGTTACCGTCGTCCCACTGTTCACGCTCGGCGGTCACCGCATCCAGACCGGTGTCGATCACCCGTAACTTCTCGATTCCCATGGCGTCGGCCGCCGCCACGACAAACGGATCGGGGCCCGTCACCGAGACCGAGCCGTCTGTCATCGCGATCGTGAACGCCGACAGAGAGTCCTGGATCACCGGGTACATCACCACCGCGTCGGTGTCGACCATGGTGCAGACCGTGTCCAGATGCATCGACGCGCGGCGCTGCTCGATCGGGACGGCGAGCACGGTGTGCGCCAGACCATCCTCGAACAGGCTGCGCGCCAACGCTTCCGCACCTGCTGGAGTGGTGCGCTCACCGACACCGACGGCGACCACCCCGGGTGCGAGCAGCAGTACGTCACCACCTTCGACCGGCGCGGTGTGCGATTCGTAGGCACGCCGGACGCCGAGGAACCGTGGATGGTGGGCGTAGATCAGGTCGGTCAGCGACGTCTCGCGGACACGGGCCGGCAAGGCGAGGGAGGTGATCGCGAAACGGTCACCGATCCAGAACGAGCTGTCGCGGGTGAACAGCAGATTGGGCAGTGGGTCGATGGCGAACTCGGTCCCGTGGTGCATTCGCCAGACCAGAGATGACCGGGCCGAGGCCGCCGACTCGGGCATCTCGTCGAAGGTCATCCCCGCCATCAGGACGCCCGCCAGGTCGGTCGGCGACAACTTGCGCAACTCGGTGGCGAGGTCATGGGCCAGATGGTGACCGAGACGGCGGGGGCTGACCGCAGCGGCGATCCCCTGCATCCTGGCGGCGCCGCTGTTCGCGATCGTCTCGGTGAGCAGGTCACCGAGCAGCAGCACCTCGACGCCACGCCCACGCAACACCTCGGCGAAGGCATCGTGTTCTTCCTGCGCGCGGTCCACCCACGGCAAGCCGTCGAACAAGAGTTGGTCACTGTTGCGCGGGGTCAGTCGCCGCAATTCGTCGCCAGGGCGATGCAGCATGACGGCGCGGAGTCGGCCAACCTCGGAATTGGCACCCAATGCTGGCCCTTCACCCGACTCGGGGTGCTCGGGACCGGACTCCTCAGACATGCCGTCAACGTTAGTTCGGTCGCGGCTCTTTCGCCGGTATCTGTACACCGGTGCGCGCGGGCGCGGTCTCCCGGGCAAAGCCCCAGACGATCAACGCGGCGAAGGCGATCGCCCCGGTCATGGCGAACGCCGGCCCGAAACCCCAGGTTTGGGCGATGGCCCCGGCGATGACCGGCCCACTGATGGACCCCAGATCGGTGGTCATCTGGAAGGTCGCCAACGCAGGCCCGCCCTGGCCCCTGCCTGCCAGCACGTCGGCGAGCGCGGCCTGGTGGGTGGGCGCGAAGAGGCCGGAGCCGATGCCCGCGACAAAAGTGAGTCCGCCCACGATCCAGATGTTCCCGCTGTAGCCGAGCACCACGGTGGCCCCGCCCATCAGAGCCAGGCCCGGCAACATGATCGGCCGGCGACCCCATGAATCCGACAGCCTCCCGGCCACCATGATCGCGAGTACGTTGCCCGCCGAATAGATGGCCAGCACCACACCGGACATCGCCGCCGATTCACCCAGCTCGTCGACGATGAGCAGGGGCACCAACGCCACCCGCACGCCCATCGACGCCCACCCCTGCGTGAAACTGGACGCGAGAATCGCTCGGTAGGCCGAATCGCGCAACGCTTCTCGCAACGGCATCGCCGCCTGGGCGGCCGCACCCGGCTGCGGTCGGCCGCCGACGCCGCGCAACTGGGTGGCCACCACCGCAGAGGCGACCAGCAGGGCGATGGCGTAGACGACAAACGGCATCCGCAGCCCGAAGCCGATCAGCGCGCTCCCCACGAGAGGGCCGGTGATGTTGCCGACGAGGAATCCGGCGCTGAAGTAGCCGGACACACGTCCGCGGATGTCGGGCGGCGCCAACCGGATCATCAGGGCGGTTGCCGACACCGAGAACATCGTCGAGCCGATGCCGCCGAGACCACGGAAGACGAGCAGTTGCCAGTAGGTCTGCGCGAATGCACACGCGAGTGTGGACGCTGCGACGATCAGCAGGCCCGCCAGATAGATCCGCCGCTCCCCCAGCACCCGCACCAACCGGCCGCTCACCGGCGCGAAGGCCAGACGCATGAATGCGAACGCCGAGATGATGATCGATGCAGCGGTGATGCCCACGTTGAAGCTGCGGGCGAATGTCGGCAGCGCCGGGGCGATGAGTCCGAAACCCAGAGCGATGACGAAGTTCGAGCTGAGCAGTACCCAGATCTCGCGGGGTATCTGCTTCACACCGCCCAAGTTACCGCCGACGCCTGACCGGACCCCAACCGCGCCCCGGCGAACAAGCCGGGCCGCGTTCTGCGCCGGCAGTCGGCCGAAAGGTCTACGATCTGATCACACGCGTAACCACAATGCCACAGCCCTGGAGCCACACCACGATGCACAAGAACCCAACCCGCACGGCCGATCTCATGACCACACTCGGCTCCACCATGGGTGTGGCGAACGTCATCATGCAGTTGTCCTTGCCAGGGGTGGGCTATGGGGTGCTCGAGAGCCGGGTGGACAGCGGCAGCACCTTCAAGCACCCGTTCAAACGAGCGCGCACGACCGGGCAGTACCTCGCGGTCGCCATTCAGGGCACCGACGACGATGCCGAGTACGTCCGCACTGCGATACAGGCGATCCATTCTCAGGTCACCTCGACACCGCAGAGCCCGGTCGGCTACAGCGCCAACAACCCCAACCTGCAGCTGTGGGTGGCCGCCTGCCTCTTCCGCTACTTCGTCGACCAGTACGAGTTCATGTACGGCAGGCTCAGCGACGCATCCGCCGACGCGATCTACGCCGATGCCGCCCGGCTCGGCACCACACTCAACGTGCGTCCCGACATGTGGCCCGCCGACCGAGCCGCCTTCGAGGCCTACTGGGCCGAGCAGATGCAGAAGATCTCCATCGACCCGCCGGTGCGGGAGATGCTCGTGTCACTGGCCGACCTCAGCTTTCTGCCGGGACCCCTCGGACGGGCCGGAGTGGTGATGCAGCGGGTCCTCGGTCAACGCACCTTGTTCATGACCAAGGGCGCCCTGCCGCCCGAGTTCCGCGATGCGATGGGCTTCACCTGGACAGCGGACGACGACCGCCGCTACCGCAAGGCGATCGCCATGCACCGCCGCTTCGACCGGGTCAATCCCGGCATGCTCAAGGGTTACAACCAACTGATGCTGGCGGGACTGCGCACGCGCCGCAAACTAGGCATCCGTGTCTTCTGACCGGTGGTCCCGAACGCGACCGCAAGCCGGTGGTCGGGGGCTAAGCTCGGCACGCATGCTGCCCCTCACCACACACGGCGTGTGCAACCTCTGCGAAGCCATCTGTGGCCTGCAGGTCACCGTCGAGGACAACCGTGTCACCGACATCCGCGGCGACCGTGACGATCCACTGTCGCGCGGGCACATCTGTCCCAAGGCGACAGCGCTGACCGATCTGCATGCCGATCCCGACAGGCTCCGCACCCCGGTCCGCAAGACCGCCGACGGCGGGTGGGAACCGATCAGCTGGAAAGAAGCGACAACGCTTGTGGCCGAACGCATCTCGGCAACACAACGTGACCACGGACGCGACGCGGTGGGCCTCTACCTCGGCAATCCGAGTGTGCACAGCCTAGGATTCGCGACCCACGGCCTGTCTTTCCTCGGTGCCTTGGGTTCGAAGAACATGTTCTCTGCGACATCGGCCGACCAGCTGCCCATCCAGCTGGTGGCGCATCTGATGTACGGACATCAGCTCCAGATCCCCATTCCCGACCTCGACAACACCGATCATTTCTTGGTCTTCGGCGCAAACCCGGTGGTGTCCAACGGCTCGATGATGACCGCACCCGACTTCCGGAACCGCATGCGCGACCTGCGCCGTCGCGGCGGTCGGCTGGTGGTGATCGACCCCCGCCGCACCGAGACCGCCGCCATCGCCGACGAGCACCACTTCGTCCGGCCCGGCACCGATGCGGCGCTGCTGCTGGCGATCCTGCATGTGCTGGTGCATGAGCGGGGCGTGGACAACACACGCATCGAACATCTCCCGCTGTCGGGCATGGACGGCGTACGCGATGCGTGCGCCACCACCACACCGGAGTGGGCCGGACCGATCACCGGAATCGATCCTGGCGAGATCCGTCGCATCGCCTGCGATTTTGCCGAGGCAGATCATGCCGTGGCGTACGGCCGGATGGGTGTGTCGACCCAGCAGTTCGGCACCGTGTGCCAGTGGGCGATCCAGGCGATCAACGCTGTCACCGGCAACCTCGACCGCGTGGGCGGATCTCTCCTGACCGATCCCGAGATCGACCTCGTGGCCCGAAAGCTTAGCGGTCGTGGGCATTTCGACAAGTGGCGCAGCCGCGTCCGAGACCTGCCCGAGTTCGGCGGCGAATTGCCGGTGGCCACCCTCGCCGACGAGATACTCACCCCTGGCGCCGGGCAGATCAAGACGCTCATCACCCTCGCCGGCAACCCGGTGTCGTCCACTCCGGGCGGAAGCCGCCTCGACGGAGCCCTCGCGAACCTCGACTTCATGGTCTCGCTGGACTTCTACATCAACGAGACCACGCGGCATGCCGACATCATCCTGCCGCCGACGATGATCCTCGAACGAGACCACTACGACCTGGTGTTCCATCAGCTCGCGGTCCGTAACACCGCCCGGTTCTCGCCTGCGGTGGTCGAGAAAAGCGCTGGTGCCAAGCATGATTGGGAGATCTTCCGGGACCTGACCCTTGCGCTCGGGCGGGCACGCACCACCAAGCGAAGCCTGCGTGAGCGGATTCGCGCGGTCCCCGCCGCGGCCACATCGTCGGCTCGCATCCATGCGACCCCGAAGATGTTGATCGCGTTGCTGCTGCGCACCGGGCCCGGTGATCTCACGATGCGCGACCTCCTGAAGTCGCCGTCGGGTCGCGACCTCGGGCCGTTGCGTCCCGGCCTCCGACGCAAACTGGTGGCGAAGTCCAAAACGGTGAACGTCGCTCCTTCGCTGATCGTGGACGATCTCGAGAGGGTCCACAGCCACCTCGTGGGAACACACGACGGCGAACTGCTGCTGATCGGACGGCGGCATCTCCGATCGAACAACTCATGGATGCACAATTCCGAAAGACTGTCCAAAGGGCAAGAGCGCCACCACCTTCTGATGCACCCCAAAGACCTGGCGCACAGTGGACTGTGTGCCGGCGACAAGGCTGTGCTGCGCTCACGCGCCGGAAGCACCACGGTCACGGTCGCCGAGACCGAGGACATCATGCCGGGTGTCGTCAGCCTGCCCCACGGCTTCGGCCAGAACCGCAGCGGTGTGCAACTGGCGGTGGCCGGTCTCATCGACGCACCGAGCGCCAACGACGTGACCGACCCGCAGTTGCTGGATGCGGTCTCGGGCAACGCCGTACTCAACGGCGTGCCCGTGACCGTCTCCCCCGTCTGACGAGGTCGGGCGTCAGCCCATGTGGACCGCGCCCTGGGCAGGCAGGTCGTGCTTCTCGACCCGGGTCAGGATCAGCACCACCGGTGTCACCAGGACCAGCAGACCCGCGGCCCACGCGAACGCGGACGTGTAACCCGACACCTCGGCGGCGAGGAACGCGGTCGCATCGGATGTGGCCGGATTCGGCGGCAACGCATCGGTTTTGGCCGAGGTGTACACCGTGGTCAGAAGAGCGGTACCCAGTGCCGCGCCGACCTGCAGGCCCGCGCTCGAGAGTGCACTGGCGGCGCCGGCGTCATGGTCACGGACACCGATCAGGGCCACGTTCTGCACCGGCACCATCAGCAATCCCATACCGAATCCGAACACGGCCAGGGCCGGGAAGACACCGGTCCAGTACGAACTGTCCACGTCGACCTGGGCGAGCAACAGCAGACCCGCGGCGGCGACCACCGGGCCGATGGCCATCGGGACCTTGGGGCCCGCCGCCACAGCCAGTTTCGCGGCGATCCCGGACGCGAGCACGATGAACGCCGTGATCGGCAGACATGCGACACCGGCGATCATCGGACTGAAACCCAGAACCGCTTGCAGGTAGATGGCCAGATACAGCGTGCTCCCGACGAGCGCGACGCCGGCGAGTGCGATACCGATGAGTGCCGAACCACGGTTGCGGTGCCACGGAACCGACAGGGGCAGCAGCGGATTGGCCGACCGGTGTTCCACCACCGCGAACAACGCGAGCACAACGAGTCCGCCGACGATGAACCCGATGGCGTCGGGTTCCAGCCAACCGTGCTCGGCGCGGGTGAAACCGTAGACGAGGGAACCCAGTCCCACGGCGACCAGGATCGCCCCGGGCAGGTCATAACTGGTGTCGCCGTGCGCCTTGGTCTCCTTGACCACGGGAACGGCGGCGGCAATGGCGACCACCGCGATCGGGATGTTCACCAGCAGGCACCAGCGCCAGTCGACATACTGGGTCAAAGCGCCACCCAGGAGAAGTCCGATGGCCGCGCCACCTCCGGAGATCGCACCGTAGACAGCAAATGCCTTGGCGCGCTCTTCATCCCGGGTGAACGTGGTGGTGAGGATCGCAAGCGCGGCAGGTGCCACCAGCGCCGCGAACACACCTTGACCGGCGCGGGCGATGAACAGCTCGATGCCGTTCTGTGCGATGCCACCGACGCCGGACATCACCGCGAAACCGACCATGCCCACGACAAACGAGCGCTTACGCCCCCAATAGTCGGCGATGCGTCCGCCGAGTAGGAGCAACGCCCCGAAGGCCAGCGCGTACGAGGTGACCACCCACGCGCGGTCGCCGTCGGTGATGCCCAGATCGGCCTGGGCGTCCGGCAGGGCTATCGAGACGATCGTGCTGTCGAGGACCACCATGAGCTGGGCCAGGGCCACGATCGCCAGCACCAGCCAGCGGCGTTGGTGATTGGGATTGGCGGGTCCGGGGTCGATCGCGGCGGAACCGGTTTCGGGCACGTTTGTACCCACAGGGGATGTGGTCATGAGAAGCGACGGTAATCGCGTTTCTCCCCAAAATCAAACGAACTAGTTCGACTGACTATGCTTGATCGATGGCCCCCACCGATGTGACGGCGACAAAACGGCGAATTCTCGACGCAGCGCGAGACGAGTTCGCGGTCCATGGACTGGCCGGCGCCAGAATCGATCGCATCGCCTCGAATGCCAGCGCCAGCAAAGAGCGTCTGTACGCGTACTTCGGCGACAAGGTGGCCTTGTTCCACGCGATCCTCGACGCCGATTTCGATCGCTTCCTCGATGCGGTCCCGTTTGACGCCGAGGATGTGCCCGCCTATGTGGTGGCCCTTTTCGACGACCTCGTCGCCAGACCCCAGACCCAGCGATTGCTGTTGTGGGGCCAACTCGAGGGCCGCGCGCCGCGACTGCGTGAGCTCGCGACATCCGATCCGCGATGGCGCATCCGGATCGACGCCATCCGTGCCGCGCAACAAGCGGGGCAGATCGAGCCGCACTGGGATCCGGAAGAGGTGCTGACGATCATCTTCGGGCTGGTGTCGAGCTGGGTCACCACCCCGGGGTCAGACGGCCATGCCGATGTCTCCCCCGCTGTCGTCGATCACCGCAGATCGATCGTTCGCGAGTCCGCGCGCCGGATCTTCAGTCCGGCGCCGAACTGATCAGCAACCCTCGATCTCGATGATCGGCGATCCCTCACGCCGGGCGAAGCGAGATGTCGCCAGGTTGCACAGCCCCTGAGTCCTGCACAGCCATCGATCACCGCCGTCCCACTGTGCGGTGAATGCGCTGCGGCCGTGGATTGCTCGACTGTTGTCGAGGATGAAGAGTTCACCCGGATGCAGCACCACCTCACTGCGGTGGGCCATCCACACGTCCCGAACGGCCGCCAGCGCACTCCGATGTGCCGTACTGGACGTCGACATCAGGTCCTCGTCATACGTGAGCACCGGGTCGTCCCAGGAACCACTCAGTACCGGGATGGGACCACGCACCTCGTCAGGGACGCCTCCATCGACGAACGAACTGTCGACGCGCGTGAAATAGACCGGATCGCGCAGTAGCCGCGAGGTCTCCGCGGGCAGTCTGCGCTGCAACTCTCGCGCGGAGAGCAGGTACGTCGAGGCGTTGGGGTCGCCGCGCAGGCAGCCCAACGCGATGAAGTCCGGGCGGGTGCGCAGGTTGTGACACTGCTCGGTGTGGCTCTCGAGGTCGACGGCACTCCCGGTGGACGTCTGCCGGCGCAGATGGCGACGCACCGGGACAAGCGTCTGGACCAGTTCACCGCGACATTCCGGCCGGTAACCCACGAGATGCACGATGCTCGACAGCAGCAGGGCCGACTGCCTGGCCATCAGCGTGTGGCGTGTGCTCGCACCCACCGCATTGTCGGGAGTCGGCGGAATCGGGCCGACCTCGAGCCCGCTGAGCAACAGCCCCCCGTCGCCGTCGACGAGGAAGTCGAACAGCAACTCCCTCAGTTCGGCCGGTAGCAGAGCCGTCGCGAGACGGCTCTGGCGTGCGAACGCGTGGGGGTCGTCCAGGGAGTCGGCGGTGATGTTCTGGGCAATCAACTCGACGACCTCGCGACTGCCGGCGACCGACTTGCGCCGGACGGTCGGCCACGGGGTTCGAGGTGTCCAATCGGCGTGCGTTTGTGCACTCATCATGAGTCCGCCCTCCGGTCCATGCTCGTTGCGGTAACAACAGCGTAGTGCGCAACACCGCTGCGCACACCGCAACAAGGGACGGCCAGCCGTCCGGAGCCGATGGCGCCCGGCGACGCCGTGGGCCGGCTGCCGCTAGTCGGTCGCCTCGAGTTTGCGTTCACAGGAGTCGGTGATCAGCCGGTTGTTGCCCAACCCCTGTTGCGCATAGGCGTCTCCGGGATTGAGCAGCAGGCACGCCTTCATCGACAAGCAGCCGCACCCCACGCACGAGTCCATCAGGTCTCTCATACGTTGCAGCAGAGCAATTCGCTCGTCGAGGTCGTCGACCCATCGTTGTGACGCGCGGTGCCACATCGACTTGGTCGGCGACTCGTGCTCCCCGAGAGCTTCGAGTACCGAGCCGATGGTGGCGAGCGGAATGCCCGCCGCCTGCGATGCGCGGATGAACGCGACCCTGCGCAACATCGCCCGGTGATAGCGCCGCTGATTACCTGCCGTGCGTCTGCTGAAGATCAATCCGCGATCCTCATAGTATCGAACCGCCGATGGCGCGACCCCTGCTCGGATGGCCAGCTCCCCGACCGTCATCTCCAATTTCTTCGGTGGCATGACCACATCGTAGCTTGACTTCAAGTTCACTTGAACTTGAATACTCGTTTTCCATGACGCACACACAGCCAAAGTTCGTTCTCATCATCGGATCGGTACGCACGGGCCGGATCGGCCCCAAGGTCGCGGAGTGGTTCCTGCATCAAGTACGTTCTCGTGACGGGGATTTCGAGGTGGTCGACCTCGCCCACCCCAGCGACACCCGGACGAGCGCCGTCTTGGCATCCGCCGACGGCTTCGTCGTGGTCACCCCCGAGTACAACCACTCCTACCCCGGCGAGCTCAAGATCCTCATCGATGCCCACCGTGAGGAGTGGAAGAAGAAGCCCGTCACCTTCGTGTCCTACGGCGGGATGTCGGGTGGTCTTCGTGCCGTGGAACATCTTCGCGCCGTGTTCGCCGAACTCTATTCGGTCGGCACCCGCAATGGGGTGGTCATCCATGCGCCGTGGAACCACCTGGTCGACGGAACGCTCGAACTCGACGATGCCGCCGTCACCTCCGCCCTGGCGGCGATGGACGAATTGACCTGGTGGGCCGAGTTGTTGAAATCGGCACGCGTGGCGGATCAAGGCGCTGCGTGATCATGGATACTCAAGCAAAGAAGGTGGCGGCGATTCTCGCGCTGGGCACCCTGATGGTGATGCTGGACGTCACGGTGACCGTTGTCGCGATCCCAAGGCTCGCCGAATCGTTCGACACGAATCTCGCGACCGTGCAATGGGTCACCACCGCATACGCTCTCGCACTTGTCGCCGTGATGCCGACAGCGGCATGGATGATCGGACGATTCGGTGCCGCACGCGTGTACATCTGCGCACTGACCATCTTCGTGGCGGGATCGGCCCTCGCAGGTCTGGCCTGGAATGTGGAGAGCCTCATCGCGTTTCGGGCGGTTCAAGGATTCGGCGGAGGTTTCCTGCAACCGGTCGGCATGACCATAGCTCTGCAGCTCGTCGATGAACGGCACCGAGGGAAGATGATGGGCTGGCTCGGCCTCCCGTTGCTCATCGGGCCGGTCCTCGGCCCCACGGCGGGTGGCTTCCTCGTAGACAGCGTGGGCTGGCGATCGCTTTTCCTGATCAACGTTCCGATCGGGATCGCGGCAATCATCCTGGCCATCAAGGTGTTCCCGCGAACAAAGGGAACAGAGAAACGCCCCCTCGACTGGGCGGGCCTGCTGATGCTGGCACCCGGTGGGGCACTGGTCGTGTTCGGCCTGGCCAAGGCCGGCGACCACGGGGACCCTCTCACGCTCGCTGTCATCGCACCTGCGGGGGCCGGGGCACTGCTGCTGGCGCTCTTCGCGCGGCGGACACTGAACACCGAACGTCCGTTGCTCGACCTCCGACTGCTTCGCGAGCGGTCGTTGTCGTCGGGCGCGCTGACCATGCTGCTGGTGGCCGGGGCGTATTTCGGTTCGATGATGATTCTGCCCATCTACGTCCAGGCAGTTCGGGGCGACACCGCGACCACTGCCGGCCTGCTGATGATCGGCCAGGCACTCACCACCGGCGTGGTGGTGCAGATCGCCACCCGTCTGGTCGATCGTGTGGACCCGCGAATGGTGGTGTGGTTCGGGATCTCGGCCACGGTGGTCGCAATGTCGTTGATGACAACGATCCTCGACGGCAACACCTCGTACGTTGTGGTCGCCGGGATCGGCGTGGTGATGGGTATCGGCATCGGCTCCACGTTGATGCCCGTGATGACTGCCGCCCTACGTGGCGTCTCGGCCGATCACATGCCCTCGGGTACAACGATATTGACGACCGGCAACCAGTTCGCTGCCGCGATCGGCGCGGCGGCGGCCGCGACAGTGCTCACGACTCACCTCAACAATCGGGTGCCCCTGCTCGACGACGGCGGTATGGCCGCGGCGCTCGGACTCTCGACAGCCGACCGATCGGACGCAGGGCCGCAACTCGCCGACGCCGTAGCCGACACCTACTTGCTGACACTGGGCCTGCTCGTCGCGGCGCTTGCGACGTCGTTGCTTCTCCCGCGGACAGCAGTCCCGCTCAGAACAGCCGAGCCCGCCGAACGAACCGAACTCGCCGCGGAAACGGGCTGAGCGCAGGAGCGCAGGCGACTTCGAGCCCGGCCGCCCCCACCGCGGTGGCACCAGCCAGTCGGCCGTGTGGCGTGACGCTGGTGCCACCGCAGATCGAGACAGCGGCCAGATAATCTGGGACTAGTGGCTTTTCGCCGGCTTGACCACGAGCACCGGGCACGTGGCCTTGTGCAACACGGCCTGACTGGTCGAACCGAGCAGCAGCCCGCGGAACCCGCCTCGGCCGCGGCTACCCACCACGAGCAACTGAGCGTCGGTGGCATGTTCGATCAGTTGATTGGCCGGGCCGTCCGGCACCACGACGCGTTCGATCTCGACGTCCGGGTAGTCGCTGCCGAATCCGGCGATGCGCTCGGCGACGACTTCGTGGGCTTCGTCCGCGAGTCGCTGCAGCTGGTCCGCATCGAGTCCGTACCCGTTCAGTGCGTCCGATGCCAGGTCTGTCCAGGTGTGCACCACCTTGAGCCTCGTCCCGAGCTGAGATGCCTGCTCGAAGGCGGACGACAGCGCCGATTCGCTCAACTCCGAACCGTCGATTCCGACAACCACCGGGCCGGGGCCACCAGGGCCCGCGTAGACCACAACCGGGCTCGCCGCGTGAGCTGCGACGTCGACGCCGACCGATCCGAGGAACAGGCCACGAACGCCGCCGAGTCCGCGGCTGCCCACGACCACCAGAGCCGCGTCATGCGAGGCGTCGATCAACACAGGGCTGGGCCGGCCCTCGACGACCTTTCCGGTCACGTCGACGGACGGCGCCGTCTCTCGCGCCTTCGCTGCTGCCGTATGTACGTTTTCTTCGGCTTCCTTGCGAATGATGTCGATGACGTCCTGCGGGATCACCAATGCCGGCGCGTAGGCCGCGGCCTGGGTCTCGTAGGCGGCCAGGATCGTCAACGACTTTCCCTGCCGCTCGGCGGCTTTTGCCGCCCACACCGCTGCCTCGAGGGCAGACTCCGATCCATCGATTCCGACAACAATTGTCGAGCTCACCATTGAACCTCCTTTTTCGCGTCCCCCAGCCATCCTTCTCTCCTTTTGTTCATCGTCAACGCGCGGCGCGCGTCTACTGCGCCACATGCGGGTGAACTGCTCGGGCCGACAGGCGGGCCCCACAACCGCGTTTGTGGCCGGGGTACCCGTACACTAGAGACGTCGGACACACTACGAACGCTGTTCGTGCTCGAACATCCACCGGCCGCAGTCTCTCCCACCTGGCCTGAGAAGGCGTCGGAATGGGCCATCAGCCCAGGTGAGCGGCATGAAATGGCTAGCGGCTACGAAAGGCCGATCCATACCGCTGCGGTGTCGGGTAGCAGACCTGGAACCGATACACCGCTCGTTCACTCTCTAGATCGCAGCCGGATGCCCGGCTCGTCTCGCAGATCGTGTTCATGCTTCACCGCCGACGGCGACCGATGGATCCATTCCCCTCGCCGCGGCCCACAAACTCGAGCGCCACACAATCGGCGCTCACACCAGAAAGAAGACAAACATGCAGGATCGAGACCTTTTCTCGCACCGCGAATTGAGCCATTCTGATGACTCGCACAAAGCAGCCCCGTCGGGCGACATCCCTCAACCGGTGTTCTCCGACCTCGTGGTCGACCCGAAGGCAAAACGTCAAGAAGCGCAATCCACATTCGTATCGGACCGTGGCTGACCATGAGTAAACCGATGTCGGCGCCGATCCGCTTCACGCTCGCCCGCGAGCGCGGCGCCAACATCGACGGAGCCTGGTGGCCCGAGACCGCCCGCGTCGGCAACGAACTGCCGTTGTTGGTCAGTGCCCTCAATCCGCTGCTCGGAGTGGTCCGGGATGTGTCGGTGAACTGGTCACGTTCCGACTCGTTCCCGGATCTCGACGCCGTCGACTACGACGGCATCAGGAACTCGCTGATCCCGGTCGCCCAACGAATCATCTGCCTGACCGGTCTCAAACGCACCGCGACGTTGTTGGTCATCCCTTACCGGACGTCGTCCGCGTTGGCGGTGGCGATTCTCGGTGAGTCCGCAGGCATCGCCTCCGCGGGCAACGCATCGGCCAAGGCGCGGGTGTCGGCCAGACGGATCGTCCGCGAGGCGACCAAGCAGATTCACGGCGCCCTGCCGATCGCCAAGACACCCGCGGCCAAACCACGCGGAGGAGCGCGCTCAGAGGCCTGATCGGCTCCGACCGTTTCTCACCGCTTCCGCAGCACGAATCGCTGGACTTTTCCGCTCGGAGTCTTGGGCAGAGCATCGATGAAATGAACCTTGCGCGGATAGGCGTGGGCCGCGAACTTCCTCTTCACCAGCTGCTGCAGGTCTGCCTCGAGCTCAGGCGAGGGCTCGGCCGAATCATGCAGCACCACATACGCTTCGAGTACCTCGCCGCGTAATTCGTCGGACTTACCGACCACTGCAGCCTCCATGACCGCGTCATGCATGACAAGCACACTCTCCACATCGAACGGCCCGATCCGGTAACCGGCCATGATGATCACGTCGTCGTCGCGCGAGGAGAAGAAGTAGTAGCCGTCACCGTCCACCGCCCCCGAGTCCCCGGTCAGGTACCACCGCCCGTCGCCGGTGTAGCGGCCTGCCGTCTTCTCCGGCGCGTTCACATAGCCGTTGAACCAGAGCAATTGACTGGATGAGGTGTCGATCGACACCCGCCCGAGCGTTCCGGCGGGGGCCACATCATCCGAATCCTCCTGCAGCACTGCACATGACCAGCCCGGCAGTGCCCGTCCCATCGACCCGGCCGGTACCTCGGTGCGCAGCGAATCGTGCCAGGCGTTGACGATGAACATGCCGTGCTCGGTCTGCCCGTAGTGATCTCGCACCGCCACACCCAGAGCGTCGCTGGACCAACCGACGACGTCCGGGGTCAGCGGCTCACCGGCCGACGACGCCCGGCGCAGCGTGATCTTCTCCGGCGGCGCATCCCCCGCTCGCAGTGCGCGGTAGACAGTCGGCGCCGCGGCGAAGTTGGTCACCTCGAACTCTCGGAGCACCTGCCACGTCAAGGCAGGCGAGAATCCCGCGTGCAGCAGCAGGCTTCGGGTGCCGGACGCCATCGGCCCGAGAAGCGCGTAGTAGAGCCCGTAGGCCCAGCCCGGGTCGGCGGCGTTCCAGAACACGTCCTCCGGCCGTACGTCCAGGCCGAACTCCTGGTAGGCGTGGAACGACGCCAGTGCACGGACCGGAACCGGGACGCCCTTCGGTGTGCCGGTGGTGCCGCTGGTGAAGAGTTCGACCAGCAGGCCGTCGCCGCCGACCGTCACCGCGGACGCACCCGGTTCGTCAGACGTGTGCGCGTCGATCAGCGCAGACAGTTGGAGTCCGTCGTCGGAAGCGTTGCCGGCCGCGATCACCTGCCACGGCGCGTCGGCCGGCATGTCCTCGCCGGGCGCGAGCTTGGTCAGCTGGTCGAGGTCGGAGATGACGATCTTGGCACCGCTCGACTGCAGTCGGTACGCGATGGCGGGGGGAGCAAAGGCCGTGAACAGCGGGACGTACACCGCCCCGCGACGCCAGATGCCCAGTGCGGCAACGATGAGATCGGCGGACTTCCCCATCAGCGTCGCGACCCGGTCCCCCGGCTCCACCCCGAGGTCGGCAAGGGCCGCCGCGAATCTCGAGGACTGTTCCCGAAGGTGGCCATAGGTGAGGTCCACCGACGTCACATTTCCGGCGCCTGCGGAGTCGATGACGGTGAACGCGATCGCATCACCCGGGTGCCGATCACACAGCAGGTCGGCAGCACACGCCGCCGGATTGTCGTACTGGGCCAGCAACTCGGCCACTCGGTCATCGATGGCATTCATCTGCGGAGTCCTCTTCTCGCTTGCTCGTTCCACACACGAGTAGGATCCAGGTCACACTTGTCCGCCCGCTACCCCCGAAAAGGGGTGACACATGACCAGCTCGTCCCCCGTACTCCGTCCACGCGACACCGACGCCCTACGCAGCGAGATGCGTCAGGTGGCGACGCGGTCGGAGACGCCGGTGCTGTTCGGCGGTGAGGTACACGCGGGCACGCTGATCCTCAGCGAGTTCGTCGGCACCCGAACCAACGGGCTGCGAGGTCTGGCCGTGAGTTCGTCGTCGGGGCTGGGCGGCCGTGTGGTCGACAGACTGCGTCCGGCATCGGTCTCGGACTATCGCAACGCCTCCGCCATCACCCACCACTACGACCGGCCGGTTCTGGGCGAAGGTCTGCGATCGGTGCTGGCCGTGCCCGTGGTGGTGGACAACCGTCCGCGCGCCGTCCTGTACGCAGCACGGCGTGACGCCGCACCCATCGGGGGGCGCACCGCGGACGCGGTGGTCGAGGCCTGTCGACGACTTGCGGCAGAGATCGCAATCCGCGACGAGGTGGATAGACGTGTGGCGATGATGACCGCGGTCGCCGCCATCCCGCAACACACCGATCCTGTAGCCACAGAGGAACTCCGGAGCATCCATGCCGAGTTGCGCCAGTTGGGCGCAACGCTCGACAGCCGCGCGGGCACCCGGCTGCGAGACATGTCCGACCGCCTCGCCCGAATCATCAACTCGGACATGGACACCCCGGGCGATGTGGCACTCGCCCCCCGCGAGATCGACGTCCTCACTGCGATATCGCTCGGCGGTTCCAACATCGATGTGGCCAAGCGACTCTCGATACGCCCCGAGACGGTGAAGAGCTACCTGCGTAGTGCCATGCGCAAACTGGATGCCCACACCCGGCACGAAGCGGTGGTCGCGGCGCGACGGTTGAACCTGCTCCCCTGAGGGTCAGCTCAGAGTCGACGGGTGCACGTCGTGAGAGGGTTCGAATCCTCCGGCTCGCACCATTCGCCCATACAGGTCATCGGTTTTCATCAACACGTCGTGACTGCCCACCGCGCTCACCCGCCCCTCGTCCATGACGATGATCGTGTCGGCATGCCGCACCGTCGACAAGCGATGGGCGATGGTGATCACGGCGCCCGTGTGGGCGCGTCGTCTGATCGAGTCCACGATGACCGCCTCGGTGAGCGTGTCGACCTGTGATGTCGCCTCGTCGAGCAACAAGATGGGCGAGGGACGAATCATCGCGCGCGCCATCGCTATCCGTTGGCGTTGTCCGCCCGACAGGTCCGTGTCACGAATCGGCGTATCCAAACCGGCAGGCAGAGCGGCGATGACCGAGTCCAGTTTGAGCATGGCAACCACCTCCGCGAGCTCGTGTTCGTCCGCATCGGGGTGGATGAACCTCAGGTTGTCGCCCACGGTGCCCGGAACCAAGGGCGATTCCTGTTCGACGTAGGCGATCTGCTCTCGCACCTCTGCCACCGTCATCTCCGGATACCCGACGCCCCCGAGTCGCAGAACGCCGCTGTCGGGTTCGATGAAGCGGAGGATCGCCGAGAAGAGTGAGGTCTTGCCTGCACCTGACGGTCCGACGATGGCAGTGTGACCGATCGCGGGGATCTCGACCGACACCCGGTCGAGCGCGGGCACCAGGTCGTCGCCGTACCGGAATGTCACGTCGTCGAACACGATTCCCCCGCTGCCTGCACCACCATGCTTGGGCAGCAGGGCTTTCACCGCCGGAGCCGAGACCTCCGACTCCAGGCTCTCCATCTCCCGGATACGGATTGCTGCGGCGATCCCGGACTGCAGCGCGGTGATGTTCTGCGTCAACTCCGACACGGGCCCCATCAAGGTGAAGGCGTACAACAGAAAAGCGATCAGTGTCGACACCTCCATCGAGCCGGCATCAACGCGCCACGCCCCCAGCGCGAGGATGAGGATGATCGCGCCCTGTACACCGGTCCATCCGACCGTCATGGCGCCGGCAGAAACACGTACCGCGGCCACCGCATGCGCGCGGGCACGAGCGGCGTTGTCGCCGATGACCGCGCCGACCCGATCCTCCGCTCCGGCCGCCTTCACTGTTCGCACCGAGCGCAGACTGCCTTCCAGGACACCGCCGAGATGCCCGAGTGCTTCCTGGGTGCGCGCTTCTGCCTTGGCAATCCGTGGCATCAGCACCGTGAACACCGCCGCGACGCAGATGATTGCGACCATGGTGACCCCGAGCAACATCAGATCCAGCACACCCATCAGCACGACGGTCCCGACGGCGACGCAGGTCGCGTTGATGACCCCGACGACCGCGCTCGACGCGGCCTCGCGCAGCAACACCGTGTCGGAGGTGACGCGAGTGACCAACTCGCCCACCGGCCGGGCCTGGACCGACGGAACGGTGGACCCGAGCAACCGGCGCACCAGTGACGAACGAGCGTCGTAGACGATCGACTCCGCAGCGGTTCCCAGCACGATCCACTGCGCGCAGCCGACCACTGCCCCGACCACCAGGAAGATCACGAGCACGAGGACCGGGGTGACGATCGACGAATTGTTCCCCAGCGAATCCAGGATCCACTTGGTCACCATCGGCGTCGCGAGGACGGTGACCGAACCGCTGAGCGCCAGCACGAGGCCCAGGACGATCGATCTGAGGTGAGGACGCGCGAACCCGGCGAGAACCTTGATGTTCTTCAGGTCACCGGATGCCGCCGCGGGAGGGCTGTTCTCTGCGATGGGAGTGTCCATGCCCAAGTGGAACACACATGTTCCATTTTGGAAACCCATTTGTTCGTTGCGGTACGGCGACATCCGGTTCTTGATGACAGCGCGACTATGCTCACGTCATGGTCGCGACCTCAACCGCCGAGGAGTCCGGAGCGCGTGAGCGTACTCGCCGGGCAATCCTCGACGCGGCGGTGGCCGCACTCGCCAAGTCCCCCACTGCGCCGCTCGCGGAAATCGCGGATCGCGCGAGAGTCGGCCGCACCACGCTGCACCGCTATTTTCCGGAGCGTTCCGATCTGCTCAGTGCAGTTGCGCGGTTCGCCGAGCAGTCCGTCGCGGACGCCGGCGAGCGCGCCGACCTCGCACGGGGCACGGGTCTGGAAGCGATCTTGCGATTATGCGAGGAGTACTTCGAACTCACCGATGTGCTCGCCGTCTTGTTCTTCGCTTCCGGGGTGAATGATCAGGACATCGCGTTCACGGACGGCACGGTCATAGAAGCCGTCGAACGCGGACGATCCGACGGCTCGATCGACGCCGAACTCGACGCGGAGTGGATCGTCAACATGATGTGGGCACTGCTCTATGCCAGCGTTGATCACGTCAATCGTGCATCCGGCACCCGCATGAGGGTGCAAACGATGACGCTGCGGAGCCTCCGTAAAGCCATTGCCGTCACATCGGTGCCCGCGTGACATCGGTGCCCACGTCGTAATCTGAGCTGATGAGCCGCCCCGACAACGACGACCCGTCCACCCTGTCCTTCGACAGCCGAGCGGTGCACGCGGGCAACTCGGTGGACAAGGGCTCCGGTGCCGTACGCACGCCGATCGTGATGGCGAACTCGTACGCCCTGCCCGACGACCCGTCCAACGTCAGCTGGTCCGGAACCGACATCCCGCTGTACACCCGCAACTCGGGCGCCAATCAGATTGCGCTGCAGAAGAAGTTGGCAGCGCTCGAAGAGGCGGAAGACGCAGTCGCCTTGGCCTCGGGGGTTGCCGCGCTGCACGCGGTCTTCTTCACGTATCTGAACACCGGTGACCATGTGGTGGTCGCCGATGTCACCTATGAGGCCACGTGGAAACTGTTCACCGAACTGCTCCCGGTCAAATACGGCATCGAGGCGACCTTCGTCGACGCATCCGATCCGCAAGCGGTCGAAGAGGCCATGCGCCCGACCACTCGTCTGGTGCATGTCGAGGCCATCGCGAACCCGACCACCAAGGTCACCGACATCGCCGCGGTCGCCGCCATCGCGCACCACGGCGGAGCGTTGCTCGTCGTCGACTCCACATTCACCCCGCCCCCGCTGTATCGGCCCCTCGCCGACGGGGCCGACCTGGTGGTGCATTCACTGACGAAGTACTACAACGGGCACGGGGACGCGATGGGCGGTGCTGTGGTGGGCGCACGCAGTCTGATCGATCCCATCAAATCTCATGCCATGGTCGATGTCGGAGGAGTGATCTCGCCGTTCAATGCGTGGTTGATCAGTCGCGGTTCGATCACGCTGCCGCTGAGGCTGTCCCGACATCTCACCTCGGCCGAGCAGGTGGCGCAGTTCCTCGATGCCGACGATCGGGTGGCCTACGTCGCCTATCCGGGACTGGCCTCACACCCCCAGTACGAGTTGTCGTCTCGACAGTTCGGCGGCCGAGGTCACGGAGCGATGATGGCGTTTGCCGTCCGCGGGGACTCCGACACCCAGAACCGGTTTGTTGCGAACCTGCGGATGATCACCTCCGCGGTCTCACTCGGCCACGACGAATCACTGATCGTGCATGTCGGCACCGAAGGCCCTCGAGTCGCGAACTATCCCAGCGAGTTCCGCGAGTGGGGTCACCTGCGTTTTTCCATCGGGCTCGAGGATCCCGCCGACATCATCGCCGACCTGTCCGCGTCCCTGGACGAAACGTTCAGCTGACGCCCGTCAGATCGCGTCACGCGGACGCATCAGCAGGGCGACCAGCCCGCCCACCGCCATCACGGCGATGATCGAGGCGAACACCACGCCGGCGGTGGTCAGCGTCCACGCCTGCGCGGCGAAGCCATCCGCGATGATCGGCACCGAGATGGCAAGGTAGGCAACAACAAAGTAGGCGGACGTGGCATCGGCCTTGCGCTCGGGCTCCACCCGGGCGGCGATGGCGGCGACTCCCTTGCTGAACAACAGACCTTGACTCGCCCCGGAGATCACGGCGCCGACGATCAATCCTGTCAACGACGCCGCCTCCAGACTGACGATCAACACGGCCATACCCACGGTGAGTGAGATGTATCCGGCGACAAGCGATGGGCGGACTGGCGCATTCGACAACACGATCTGGGTGGCAGCCGAGGCCGCGAAGAGGACAAAGACCACCAGTCCGGTGATCGTGGGCGACGAGATGTCCAGGACCTTGGTCATGAAGTTGGGGGCGACCGCGGTGAACAGACCACACACCGCAAACCCGGCTACCGCTCCGATCACCGCCTGCGGGAAGATCCCGCGCACCGAGGGCGGCACACTGACCCGCTGCAGTGTTGGCCGCGCCCCTTTGCGCACCTTCACCGTTTCCGGGACGGAGAGCAGGCCGGCGCCCGCCACCACCAGCAACACGGCATGCACAACAAAAACCGTCCGCGTCGGATATGGCGCGAACTCGGTGACCACGCCGGCGACCAGAGGACCCAGGCCCAAGCCGCCGATGTTGGCGGCGGTGGCGATCGCCGGTGCCATCCGGCGGCGAGCCGCAGGTGCAGCCTCGATGACCGCGACAGTTGCCGTGCTGGTGAAGATGCCCGCGGAGAATCCCGAGACCAGGCGCCCGACGAACAAGATCTCGACACTGCCGCCGATCAGGAACAAGACTGCGCTGACCAGTGACAGCGCCACGCCTGCGAAGAGCATCGGGCGGCGGCCGATCGTGTCCGAGAACTGTCCCACCCCGATGAGCGCGGCAATGACCCCGACCGCATACGTCGCGAAGATGATGGTGGTCATCAAGCTGCCGAAGCCGAACTCCCGCTGGTATTCGGGGTAGAGCGGGGTCGGCAACGTGGTGCCCATCATCACCACCGCGAACGCGTACACCGCCGCGGGGAAGGCGATCAGCCGTAGTGCTCGGCCCGGGGTCGCCTGCCCGGTGTGGGTGTCGACTCCAGCACCAGCAGCAGCCATGGCAGAGCCTTTCGGTTGTTGAGTCTTGCGGGTACGCACGGGCACCTCAACGTCAGCAACGCTCACGATCTTCCGCGGGGGCCGGATCAGCCCGGAATGTCCGAGTCAGTGTGCGGAAACGGCCATCTGGGTTCGGGTTTCACTCACCGACACCAGCCTGCCGTCGTGGATCACCACCCGATCCGCAGGGGCGTTGGCGATGACGTCGAGCACACTCGTTCCTCGCACGGCCAGGAACTCGGCACGCGCCCCCACACGTGGGCCTGCCTCGGGCAACCCCATCACTGCCCGTGCGTCTTCGGTGACCATCGCCATGGCGATGTCCGGGTGTACGTGCGCTGCCGTGATGGCCAGCATCGCGGTCTCGAGTGCGTCGCTGCGACCGACCGGGTTGAACGCGTCCCGCACGTTGTCGGCACCGGCCGCCACCCGGATACCCGCTTCTCGGAGCGGTTCGATGGCGGTGATGCCCCGCGGAGTCGAGACCGGGTGACCTCTGCCCTGCAGATACAGGTTTGTGATCGGGTTGGCCACAACCCCGATGCCGCTCGAGGCGATGACCGGCAACAATCCTGCGAGTTCTGTTCTGCTCATCGTGCCGAGCCGGGTGCAGTGTCCGGCGGTGCGGATCCGGCCCACCGGCCATGTCGCCACGCGTTCGGCAAATGCCCCGATGGTGTGGTGGTCTCCGTCCAGGAACTCGTCGGTGTGCAGGTCTACGCCCACTCCCCTGGCCTCGGCGATCGTCAGCAGGCGGTCCAAGTCGCCCAACGGGTCCGGCGCACTGTGCGGTGAGCCGCCCACGAGGTCGGCGCCGGCGTCGAGTGCCTGATGCACCAGTTCGTCGGTGGCGTACACCTTGCTCAGCGCCACGATCTCGATGTCCATCACCCCCTCGAGTTCCCTTCGAACCCGGTTGATGGCCCGGATGGCCCGGAGGGGGTCGGGGCCGAGCAGGATGTCGACATGCGACCGGACGGCGGTGGTGCCGTTGCGCAGCAAGGCCAGGGCGGCCGTTCGCGCGCGCGTCCGGAATGACTCCTCGTCGAGACCTGCGCTGCCTTCCTTCCAGTTCGCGATCGCATCGTGCAGGTCGCCAAGGGGCGGCCGCAACACATCCCACGACAGCGCCTTGTCCAGATGCGCATGAGGCTCGGCAGGTGCGGTGAGCAGAACGTACCCACGCAGGTCGAGTACGTCAGCTCGGTCCGGAGCAACCGCGCGCTCGTCTGTGGGCCGCACAGCCGTCACGACCGCGTGACCATCGACTCTCGAGATGTCGACGTCGACCACGGATCCGTCGGCGAGCACGGCGCCGCGCAGCTGCGAGAGCGCTTGCGGCAAAGAGAGATTCATTGTTCAACCTTCTGATCTGCACATGAGGCGAGAAGTGATGCGGGGGCGCCTGTCACACCCGCTGGGTACGCACGAACACCCCGGCCACATGGGCGCATGCGGCGGTGCGGGCACCTTCGGCGTCTCCCGCTTCGATCGCGGCGACAATCCGTTCGTGCTCGGTGACCGCGAGACGGCGATTGAGGTCGGCGGTCCACACGTCGGACCGGAAGAGGTGCGACTGGCCATCGAGCCGCGAAAGCGCTTCGCCCAGTGGACGATTGTTCGCCGTCTCGCGGATGAGGGTATGGAACTGGAGGTCGAGGGAGGCGTCCCGCCGGGAGTCGGCCGGATCCTCGAGCAATTCACGCTGCACCTCGACCATCTTTCGCAGGTGCGCCACCGTCTGATGTGTGGCGGTGAGGGTGGCGTTGTACGCCGCCAGTCCGTCCAGAACCTCCCGGACCTCGAACACGGACTTGAGCGTCTGGGCGTCGAGTGAGGCCACCCGGGCACCGGCGTTGCGCGTATGGGACGCAAGACCTTCGTAGATGAGCTGCTGCACCGCCTCTCGGACCGGAGTCCGGCTCACCTTCAGCCGAGCCGCCAAGGCAGGCACACTCAACGGGCTCCCCGACTCCAATTCGCCGGAGAAGATCATCTCCTGCAGCGCGTCGTGCACCGAGTCGGTGAGCAGGGCACGCTCAGATGCCGTCACCTCTGCTCCCCTCCCTACTTCTCGGCCGCGGCAACACGCGCGGCCTCTCGAAGTTGCGTCGCAGGTGCCACACCGGTGCGCAGGCCGGCAACCTTCATGGCGATGTTCTCGGCAATCGTAATCGGAGGGTAGCCCGTCTCGCCCTCTGCCAGCGTCCCGGGAAGAGCTTCGATGACCGCGTCGTGATTGCCGTCGAAGAAGAATGCCGCCGAACGACGCCGCGTGATCTGACCGTCCACCACCGGAGGGTCGACGCGATGGATGGTCGACATCCAGCGGTCGTTGGTCCAGCGCGACATCGCATCTCCCAGATTGATCAGCAGGGCACCTTCGGCCGGCTGGACATCGTGCCAGTGTCCCTCGCGGTCGAGTACCTGCAGACCTGGAACGCGGTCGGCCCACAGAATCGTCAGGATCCCGAAGTCGGTGTGGGCCCCCATCCCCGTCAGGTCACCGGTGAACTCGGTGTCCCCTTCGGGCAGGGCGTAGTTGTTCATCTTCAGCGCTTCGATCGAATGGTCGATCATGTTCTCGAAGTACCCCGGCCGCAGACCCAGCGCATCGGTGAAGGCTTGCATGAGAACGCGCGAGAGTTTCTGTGCTGTGGCGAAATACGCCTGGATGGCGGGCGCGAACCCAGGTGCGGCCTCGGGCCAGTTGTTCGGCGCGTAGCTGGTCTCGGGTAGTTCGAGCGGCGCGAAGTCCGCCGCTTCGGTGCCCACCGTGTATGCCTCGTAGAAGTCGTTCATCTGTCCTGCTGTCGGGATGCCCAGGCTCATGCTGAGCGACTCCGACTTGGGCGGAGAGTAGCCACGATTGGTCGCCGGGTCCCGTCGGTACTGCTTCTTCACCGCCAGGGGCAGGGCAAAGAACTCATCGAGCGCGTCAGCGAGCCCCGCAATGGTGTCGGGATCGATACCATGACCGACGATCTGGACGAAACCGACGTCGCGGCAGGCACAATCGAGCGCGTTCGCGACCTCTGCCCGCGCCGATGTATCCGAGCGTCGTTTGTCGTCGCGGTACGGGCTGATGTCGATGGTGGGTACCTCAAACGGTGTGCCTCGCACGGAATGCTCCCTGGTCAAAAATCGATTCTCTGTGGTCTCGGGATACGGATCGTTCACGAGTCACGCCCGGACTCGTGCCAGCTGCCGACTGCGAGCTTCGACACGATCCCCATGACACCGAACACCGCGACCCCGAAGATCGACGCGAGCACGATGGCTGCGATCAGGTCATCGGACTGTAGGCGACCGCGGTAGACGTCGAGCAGTGTGCCGATTCCCGGCTGTCCCTTGGCGAAGAACATGTCCCCGATGATCGCGCCGACCACGACCAGTCCCGACGCGGTGCGCACACCGGTGAGAATGGCCGGAAGTGCGGCCCGCAGTTCGAGTTTGACCAACCGGTCCCACCGTGACGCACGAGAGAGCGCAAAGAGCTCGTGCAGTCCGCGGTCGACCGACCTCATCCCGAAGTGGGTGTTGGTGATGATCGGGAAGGCGGCGATCAGCACACAGACCAGGGTGCGCGACATCATCCCGTATCCGAACCACAAACCGATGAGCGGAACGATGGCGAGGATGGGGATCACCTGGATCACCACGGCGTAGGGGTAGATGATGCGCTCGATCCACTTGGCCTGACTCATCAGCACTCCGGTGCCGACACCCACCACAACCGCCACCAGGAATCCGACCATCGCGACCTGCGCCGTCACCGCCAGCGCTTCGAGCATGGGCCGCAGGTGCGTCCAGTCCATCAGGGAGTTCCTCAGCACATCACCCGGTGGCGGTAACAGGAATCTCCGCTCCGGCGACAGCACCCAGTAGCTGACCATCGACCACAACACCAGAGCGCCGAGCAGCGACAGCAAGGGGCCGAGCACAACGGCTGTGGCCGTGCGGATCCGCCGCTTGGACAGGCGACCGGACGGCGCGCCCGGCCGTGCCGTCGCCGTATATGTCCTCCCTGGCCGGGCGAGCGTGGCATCGAGCTGGGTCATCGGTTGCTCCTGTGCAGGGTCGCCGAGATCTCGGAGACGTGGTCGGTGAAGCGGGTGTCGAATCGCAGCTCGGGGCTGCGTGGATAAGGAAAGTCGATGTCGAACTGGGCGGCGATGCGTCCCGGTCGTGCGGTCATCACCACCACCCGATTGGCGAGGTAGACCGCCTCGGACACCGAATGTGTGATGAACATGGCGGTGAATTGCCTTTCGGCGTAGAGCCTTTGGAGTTCGACCTGCATGTCCAGCCGAGTCATCTCGTCGAGTGCGCCGAACGGTTCGTCGAGCAGCATGGTGGCCGGCGACAGCGTCAGCGCCCGCGCCAACGACACACGCATCTTCATGCCACCGGAAAGCGCTTTGGGTAGTTGATCCGCGAACTGTTCCAAGCCCACCGCGGAGATCGACTCGGCGGCACGACGTTTGACGGCGGCACGATACTCGCGACGCAACTCGGCCGACAACTCGACGTTCGCCCGAACGCTTCGCCACGGCAGCAACGTCGGTTCTTGGAAGATGAAACCGACCGAATCGTCAGCCACCGCGACAGATCCCGCGGTCGGCTCCTCGAGACCGGCTGCCATCCGCAAGAGCGTGGACTTCCCGCAACCCGACGGCCCGACAACCGCCACAAAATCTCCGCGGCGCACCTCGAGGTCGACTCCCTCCACGGCAACCGTCCCGGTGTCGAACTGTTTGCCGACATCGGCGAAGACGATCTGCGTGTTCTTCGTGAGCCTGCGCGCGTCTGCGTCTCGCACTGTGTCCGCAAGTCTCATCTCGACCTCCATACGATCGGCTTGTACATGTAACAGTGGGCTGTTCATTGCTCACAATGGTGGATTACATGCATGACGATCGAGTTGCATGCAGTTACGTTCTCGTGACATCGGTTCAATCGTGGTCTATCTATCTGGCTTTTCAAGTCTCACCACGATGCCACCTACGGTTTTTACAGGCGGTAACAACGTCGCAACACACTACTGATTGCATGTAATTGTTCCGGCACACGAGGCGGCCGGGCGGCGCGAGCACATGCTCGATCGCAATCCAGGTGAGCGTCCGCGACCACCCCCAACCATCTTCGAGGAGAAACCATGACGTTCTCGCACCGTCGGCGTTTCGGCGTCACTGCCGTAGCGCTCACCACGTTGACCTTGTCCGCCTGCGCATTCGGGTCCGACGACGCGGCAGAAACGGTCTCGATCGAACCGGCGGCAGCGGAGAAAAGTCTGGCGGATGTGTGTCCGGCAAACGTCGGCGTGCAGTTGCAGTGGCAGCCACAGTCCGACATGGGCGCTCTTTTTGCCATGCTCGGTCCGGGCTACCAGGTGAACACCGACGACAAATCGGTCACCGGCCCGCTGGTGGCCGGAGGCAAGGACACGGGAGTGGACATCACACTGAAGTCCGGCGGACCGGCGATCGGATTCCAGTCCGTCACCTCGCAGCTGTATGTGGACGACTCGGCGATGCTCGGTGTGGTGCACGGAGATCAGCTGGTGTCGGCGGCCGCCGACCAACCTGTGGTCGGGGTGACCCCACTGCTCAAATACAGCCCGGCGATTCTGATGTGGGATCCGCAGACGCATCCCGAATGGAAGTCCGTCAGCGATGTGGGCACCGGCGATGCCACCGTCGTGGTTTCCAAGGACCAGATCTTCCCGCAATGGATGGTGGCGAAAGGTCTGTTGAAGCCGTCCCAGATCGACACCAGCTACGACGGCGCACCATCGAGGTTCGTCGGTGACCCGGCGATCGCCCAGCAGGGGTTCGCGAACTCGGAGCCGTACACGTACGAGGAGGAGACGCCCGCGTGGGACAAACCGGTGTCCTACGGCCTGATCAGGGATGCCGGCTACGACATCTACGCATCGAATGTGTCTGTGCGAGCTGACAAACTGGCCGAGTTCTCACCGTGCCTCGAGAAACTGGTGCCCATCATCCAGCAAGCGGGCGTCGACTACATCACCTCTCCCGAGGCGACGAACAAGGTCATCGTCGACGTGGTGTCGCAAGACCAGACCTACTCGCCCTACAGCGAAGGCGAAGCCGCTTTCAGTGCTGATCTCTTGCAGGAGAAGGGTCTGCTCGCGAACGAGGACAACGGCGCGTTCGGTGTCTACGACGACGCCCGCACCAGCCGCAACGTCGCAGAACTGACACCGGTACTGGCCGCAGGGGGAAATAGTGTGCCCGCGTCGATGACCGCGCAGCAGATGTTCACCAATCAGTTCACCGACCCCGCCATCGCCATTCCCTGACCAGCACTCTCGCGAACACAGCGCGTCCCTCCCGGACATCCAAAACCCCAGACCGCCAAAACCCCAGACCTCAAGACCCCAAGACCTCAGAACGGAAAGCCCTCAGCTCATGACGTACGACATGACCGAATTGCAGCGCGAACGCCGAATGGGCGCAATCGGCACCGAGAGCACACGCGAGGTGCGGCGCATCTCGCTGGCCGACCTCAGCACCAGACGCACCGAGATCGCCGATGAATTGTGGTCGGCAGCAACCGACATCGGGTTCTTTCAGGTGGTCGACCACGGTATCGACCTCACCGAGGTACGTCGGGCCTTCGCGATGGCAGAAGCATTCTTCGCACTGCCGGCCGACGTCAAGGCCCGCTATCCGAAACGATTCAATTCCGGATGGGAGAGCATGACCCAGGTTCGGCCGTCGGTGGGAATCCCGGACCAGAAGGAGTCCTACCAGGTCACCCTCTCGAACATGGATGGACTCTGGCCGTCCGACGACGAACTCGTCGGGTTCACCGACACCATCAAGGCTTTCGAAGCCAAATGCTGGCGCCTGGCGATGGATCTGCTGTCGCTGTTCGCCGAGAAAATGGGTTTCCACCGTGACTTCTTCGCGGCGGCCCACGACCCGACATCGGCCACCTACCAGAGCACCCTGCGTCTGCTGCACTACTTCGCGGTCCCGCAGGACGCCGAACCGACCGGGATGTGGCGAGCGGGAGCGCACACCGATTTCGACTGCCTCACACTGCTTTTCCAGCGAAACGGCCAAGGCGGATTGCAGGTGTGCCCGGGCAAGGAGATGGATTCACAAGAATGGACGTCGGTTGAACCCTCCGATGATGCGATCACCTGCAACATCGGGGACATGCTGATGCGGTGGAGCGACGACGTACTACCGTCCAACTTCCATCGGGTGCGCAGCCCCGGGGCCGGGGACGACCGTGGTGCACGGTATTCCATCGCCTTCTTCGCCCAGGCCAACAGCGAGGTTGTCATCGAGGGGCCCAGCGGTAAGTACCCGCCGATCACCGCGAAGGACTATCTGCACCAGCGGATCAGTGCGAACTTCGCGAAATAGTTCGAGCGCGTAGTTCCAGCGCGCGGTCACAGCGCGGCTCCGGGTTCGATGCCCGGGGCCGCGTCCTCGACGAAAGGCCCGGCGGCGCAGGGCCAGCGACCCGTCAGTGGTGCGACGAACTCAGTTCGATGACCAGGACGCCACAGGCAATCAGGACGATACCTGCACCCATCACCCAGGTCAGCGGGTCCTTGAAGACCAACCTCGCCACGACCGCGGTCAATGCGACGCCGCACGCGGCCCAGATCCCGTAGGCCACACCGACGGGCATGCCGCCGGCCAAGGTCAGCGAGAGGGCGCCGAACGCAACCAAATAGCCGATAACGGTCGGAATCAGCCAGATCATCTTGCGGAAGCCGTCCGACGCTCGCAGTGAGAGCGTGCCCCCGACCTCGAAGACGATCGCGATCATCAGGTACGTCCACGTCATTCGGGCGCCCTGGGTTCGTCCGTCGTCTCATGGCCGCCGTGCGAGCCCAATTCGACCAGGAGGACTCCACCGATCACGATCGCGATACCCACTCCGATGCCCACGGTGAACGCATCACCGAAGATGACGGCGGCCAGCACCGCGGTGAGTGCGACCCCCACGGCCGCCCAGATCCCGTAGGCAACCCCCACCGGCATCCCGGCCCGCAGGACAAGCGCGAGGAAGGCGAACCCGCCGAGGTATCCGGCGACCACCAGAACCAGCCACCGCGCGTCGTCCACCGACGCGCGCAGGGCAAGGGTGGCACTGACCTCGCTGACGATGGCGCAGCCGAGGACAAGCCACTTGTTCGTCGCAATGTTCGAGAGGGTGGTCATCGACGACAATCATCGCGCACCGGCACGCCGGCGACCCGGTCGGCCAGATACCGCGCGATGCCGCTCGTGTCCACATTGCCGTGCCCGGCCCCGGGGCTGTAGGTGATGGTGATCGGGCCACCGAGTTCGCACGCCTTCCGGATTCCGGCGGTGATCCACTCGGGGGCATTGAACCGGTCGGCGCCGCCGTACAAGACGTACAGCGGGGCCGACAACCGTGTGCGCGGCAGCGCCATCGACTGCAGCAACGTGCGCAAGCGTTCGGCGGCGGCAGGACTCGACGGCGCGAACTCGGAGGCCGAGATCTGCCGTAGCGCCCGCTCTCGCGCGTTCGACCGACCGCAGCCACTGAGATCAATCCACCGCTCCGCAAGGCCACCCTGGCGGTAGTTGTTCAGGTCGAAATCGGCATGCCTGCGCGCCAACGACTCCTCCAGCCATTGGAGGATGCCCTGTTGCTCGAGGGTCAAGGTGCCGGCAGCGGCCAGATCCACCATCGGGGTCTTGTCCGTCGACGGAACCTGTGCAACAGCTCCGACAAGGCGGAGTTCCGGCGCATAGTCCGCCGCGAGCTCGTCGGCCGCCCAGCTGGCTGCTCCTCCCTGAGAGATGCCGTAGGTCGCCCATGTCGACGACATGCTGGGGAAAACGTGTCGGATGGCGCGTACGGAGTCGATCACCGTTCGGGCCGCCGCATACGGGTCGAGATAGGGGTGGGGTCCACTCGGCGTGCCGAGCCCGGAGTAGTCCGCGAAGGTGACGGCCATCCCCGCACGCAGGTAGTTGCGGACCAACCGGAGCAGGCCGTACAGGTCCGGGGTGAGTGAAGGGGCGCAGTCGACGTTGATCCCGGTGGACCCATGGCCGATCGCGAGAATCGGCCAACCGCCCTCCGGCGCCTCCCCCGACGGCACGAACACGGTTCCCGAGACGACGATCGGCCGGTTCTCGATGTCGGTGGATCGGTACAGGATCCGCTTGCCGGACACCTGCGTCGCCTCGGCGCCACCGGACACCCAGTCCGTCACCTCGACCACGTCGCCTGGGCCCGGGAACGGTAGGTGCGCCGGGTTGGTCCAGCTCGTCTGCTCGCCGTTCGATGTCGAGGTGGCTTCGCCGCCGCAGCCGGCGAGCACAAGGGCCACAACCAGTGCGGCGAGTGCAGCCGCTCGCCTCGTCAGACCCACGGCAGGAACTTACCAGCGACACCCATGGGCGCAGTGCACGCCGCTGGTGGCGACGTTCACGATCTTGTCCTGAACGCCCATGTCCTGAACGCGGTGACCCGGCCGGACGTCGACTCCACAGCGGCGATCACCCGGTCCGGCCGAACGAGAACTGCGTTGAGATGGCCGCTGCGAAGCCACTCGGTGAGTTGGTCTGCGGCCGGGCCGAATTCGCCGACCGCCACTGTGCGTGCACCCACGACATCCGCGTGGTCGGCCAGCTCGTCGGTGAACCGACCGTCGTGCACCAGCACCGGGCCGAGCCCCAGCACGTCGTCGGAGCCGGTCACCATCTCACCGTCGGGGCCGGAGCGCAGGACGAATTGGGGAAACAGCGCGCCGAGTCGACCACTGCGCCGTCGGATGCGCTCCCGCGCGGGCAGGCGTTCTCTGCCGAGCCGCGGATAGATCAGCCGCGGCCCGATGGTCGCGGCGCCTGGCGCACCGCCGAGCCCACGCAATACCGCGTCCACGGCCACTCTGCCCGGGCCGGGCTCGATGGACATGGCCCGGCCGATCGCTGTTGCCGCGACCACCGACCGCAGGACGTGCCGTGCACGCTCGGTCTGGTAACTGTCCAACAGACGGTCGTCGGCTCGGCGATCGAGGACAGCAGCGAGCTTCCAGGTGAGGTTCATCGCATCGCGTTGTCCTGCACCGAGTCCTTGACCGATGAACGGCGGGGTGAGATGCGCGGCGTCGCCCAGGATGAACAGTGGGCCTGCGCGCCAGCGCCGTGCCACCCGCGCGGCGTGCCGGTATCGCGCCGTCCGCACCACCTCGATGTCCCCGTTGCCGGGCAACGACTTCCGTATCTCACCGAGTGCCCAGAGCGCATCCGGCTCGCTGCCCGGGTCGGTCGGGAGCCGGAACTCCCACCGGTAGCGGTCGGCTCCGATTCGCATGAACGTGGACGCGTGAGATCCGGCGCAGACCTGGTGGACGCCGGGCCACATCGGCACCTCGCGGGAGGTACGGACATCGACGACCAGCCACTCCTGGGTGAATCGCAGGTCACGCCATCCCCCACCGATCGCTTCCGCCACCGCACTCGAAGCGCCATCGCAACCGAGCACGTAGCGTGCGTGCAGCGCGTCGGAGGCACCGGAGCCACGCCGGACGCTCACCACTGCGCCGTCGGTTCCGGGTGTGATCGCCTCTACGACGGCACCTTCGAGCACCTGGGCTCCCGGATGACCGGTCAGCGCGCGGCGCAGTGCCCGTTCCAGATCCGGCTGATCGAACATCGTGGTCTCACGCCAGCCGCTGTGACCCACGGCGCGATCACGTGCGAACTCCATCAGCACCCGGCCCCGCGGATTCACCAAGCGCAAGCCATGGGCGGCTCGCCCGCTGGGTCCGAACTCGGCTGCGGCACCGGCACTTTGCAGAATTCGGTAGACCTCGTCATCGAGGTGAACGGCGCGCGGTAACGGATGCACGTCCTGGCGTCGTTCAACGACCACGCAGTCGATTCCATGGGTGGCCAGGAGGCAGGCCGCGGTCAGGCCCGTCGGGCCTGCCCCGACGACGACCACCGGCGCCGTTGTCGGCCCGCCTGTCATCGCGCCGACCGCGCGTGTGCCCGAGGCGGCCGGGCGAGCGCCCGGCTGATGTTGGCCGGCCCATCGAGATGCGCGATCTCCTCACCCAGTTCACCGGCACGCCGGCGGTACCCCGGGTCGGAGAGCACCGTCTCGACCGCGCGACGAATCGCCCGCGGTCGCGCCGATCGGAGCCGAATCCCGCACCCTGAGCGAACAATTCGGGCGGCGACCTCGTTCTTGTCCTCGGTTGTCCCGGCAACCACCATCGGAACGCCGTGCCGCAACGCGTAGTGCACCCCACCCCAGCCGCCGTTGGTGACCAGGACGTCAGCCTGCGGCAGCATCAGATCGAACGGAACGAACTCTGTGACGATCGAATTGGCCGTTCGGACCCGCACCGACGATGTCGGCTTGTTGCCTGTCGCGGCGACCACCACGGTGTCCATGTCCGCCAGACCGGCCAGGGTCGGTTCCACCAACTTGCCCAGGTCACCGTTGTCGAGGGTGCCCTGCGTCACCACCACGACTCGCCTCGAGCCGGCCACCTCGGGCCACCATGTCGGCGGATCATGCTGACTGCCAACCGGATCGAGAACCGGCCCGACAAAATCGAGACGGCCGGCCAGGTCTCGTCGCGGGTATTCGAACGATGGCGTGGTGAGCACAAAGATGTCGTCGGCCAGCAGTGGCCAATCCAGGACGAACGCGCCGGCACCGTGCCCGACGCATTCACGCACCGCGGTGTCGGCGAGGTGTTGCACCCGGCGCAGCACGAGGTGTTCGGCGCCCACGGTCAGCATTCGGTTGCGCATCATGCCCAGGCGCGTGGTCGACGGCGGGAACCCTGGCCCGAACGGACCTGTGTCCTGGCTGTTCACCATCAACGGCGACGTACAGACCGAACCGACTCTCGGCCGCCGGCCGGCCCGCCGGAGCAGTGGGAGAACACCCAGGAACAGGTTTTCGGCCAACACCACATCGACATCCGTCTCGTCCACGAGCGCCGACAGCGCTCGGTATTGGTCCGCGATCTTTGCCGCGAACAGATGCTCGAGGTCAAAACGCGACCGCAGGACGCCGGGCATCCGGTGGCGGCCGGGAAAGACCCGGTCGAGGTCGCGGTCATCGAAGTCACACGACGCAGGAAGTGGAACGTGCGCCAGTCCCGCCTCTTCGATGCGGCGGCGAAACCGGCTGCCGGTGAGAACCACAACGGTCCAGCCGTCCAGCCGGAGTTGTCGGCCGATGGCGATCATCGGCGCCACATGGCCTGTCAGCGGCGCACTGCACAACAAGACACCGGGCACCTGCAAACCTCGTCCTTCCCGCCCCACCGAACTCCCGATGTTGCCACAGGAGCGCCATTGTCGACGTCGCCGCGACGGATCGGCAGCCCAAGGGTCGAGCGGCTGAACGACACGTTCTGAAGATCTCCTGAAAATCGCGGTCGAACCGGTGTCTCACGGTTGCGGTGGCACCCGATCGGACCTACGTTTGCGTCAGTCACGACGTTCGCACGGATGCGAGAAAACGACTGCCCCAGTTCTTTTGAGACAAGATTCGGACTTCATCTCATGGCTACTGCCTTTGTCAACCAGATCAGCACCGCTGTACCCGACCTCGATGTCCACACCATCTTCGTCGACCACGCGCCCGAACTGATCGAGGAACGGCGCAAGATGCTGTTGTTCCGGAGGATGGCAGAGCGTGCCCAGATCTCTCATCGGTGGTCCGCGGTGGAGGACCCGATCACCTTCTACGGCGGAAATCCGAGCGCGGTCGACACCGAGACACGTATGGTCGAGTACGAGGACAAGGCCCCCAAACTCGCACGCAAGGCCGTCGAGGGCCTCGATCTCGGTGACGCGGCCGACGAGATCACCCATCTGGTGATCGTCACCTGCACAGGATTCTATTCTCCGGGAATCGATTACGACATCATCAAGACCTGTGGCATCAGCCCCAACGTCGACCGCACCCAGATCGGCTTCATGGGCTGTTTCGCCGGTATCACCGGACTCAAGACCGCCGACAACATCGTCCGTGCAAACCCGCAGGCGAAAGTCCTGCTCGTGAGCGTCGAGCTGTGCTCGGTCCACATGCAGCAGCCCAAGAGCCTGGAATCGATGTTGTCTTTCTTGATCTTCGGGGACGGGTGTGCCGCGGCCGTCATCTCGGCCGATCGATCGGGCATCGAGCTCGACTCGTTCAAACAGGTCATGGTTCCCGATACGCGGGATCTGATCACCTGGCGCATCGGCAACGCCGGCTACGACATGGTTCTCTCCGGGAAGGTCCCTGGACAGTTGGGCCGCGCACTGAACCAGGAAAACCTCAAACTCATCCTTGCCGGGCGCACCCCCGGCGACATCGATCTCTGGGCGATCCACCCGGGGGGCCGCACCATTCTCGACGCGGTGGAGAACGCACTCGAGCTCGAGCCCTCCGCCCTGGAGGTGTCGCGGTACGTGCTCGACAACTACGGCAACATGTCGTCGGCCACCGTGCTGTTCGTGCTCGCCGAGATGATGAAACGGGCAGCCGCTGGAGGCCCGGCCGGGATGGGTAGTGCGATGGCGTTCGGGCCAGGCCTGACTGCGGAGACGATGCTGTTCCGCCTCTGATCGGCCCGATCAGTCCTGTGTGGCCCGGCGCCTGCGGTATGCCGCGACGTGGGCCCTGTTGCCACATCCCCCATCACTGCAGAATCGACGAGATCGGTTGCGGGACAAGTCGACGAAGACGAGCCGGCAATCCTCTCCCGCGCATGTCTTCAGTCGGCTCAGCTGGTCGGTGCGGATCAGGTCGATCAACGCCATCGCGTTCTCCGCGGCCATGCGGTCGGCCAGCGGCGCGTCGGGTTCGGTGACGTGGATGTGCCAGTCCCAGCCGTCGTGGCGGGCCAGATATGGCCGGGCGTCCGACTCGCGGAGCATCACGTTCACCTCATGTGCGGCGTCGTCGACCGCCAGTTGCCAGAGAGTGTCGAGCCGGGCGCGTAGCGCCCGAACGGCATCGAGCTCGGCGATGTCACCGTCACGACGGCCTGTGTAGACGAACTCCTCGACAAAGCCGCGGAGCTGATCTGTGGTCGCCAGGGTGTCCGTGTCGCCCCGTCCGGTATTGATCAGAGCAGCTGTCGCCACCAGCGCAACATCGGTGTCATGAGCAAATAGCATTTGACTCCTTACCAGCGATCCGTTTAGCTGTCATGAGTGTAAGCAGTTTTGCTCCTGTCACCCTCATCGGAGGAATCTTGAAGATCGTTGATGCGCGCACCCTGCCCGGGTTCGGCTTGGTGATGGGGGTGACGTCGGCCGTGTCGTTCGGCACCTCGGGACCGCTTGCCAAGGGACTGATCGACAGCGGCTGGTCCTCGGCCGCGGTGACGGCCGTACGGCTGGGCGCCGGTTCGCTCCTACTCCTCGTTCCGCTGATATTGCTGCGCCGCAACCTGTTTGCCCAGTGGGCCCGATCGCCGATGCTCGTGATCGCCTACGGCATCCTCGGCGTCGCCGTCGTCCAACTCAGCTTCTTCAACGCGGTCCGATACCTCGACGTGCCGGTTGCCCTGCTCATCGAATACTCGGGGCTGATCCTCGTCGTGGCGTACGACTGGCTCATCCGAGGACGCACGCCGACGACCTTGACCGGTATCGGCTGTGTCATCGCACTTGCCGGACTGGTGATGGTCATCGTCGGAGGGGGCGACATCGGTGACATCGACCCCGTCGGGTTCGTGTGGGCCGTCATCGCCGGCGTCGGGCTCGCGGCCTATTTCATCCTGGCCACCGAGGATTTCGGCACATCGGGTCAGAGCGTGGAGCCATTGGCCTTGACCACCGGCGGATTGCTGCTCGGTACAGCGGTGATCGGCATCGCCGGCGCGCTGGGTCTGCTGCCCATGGCCGCGGGCACCGGGTCCACCGTGCTCGCCGACACCTCGGTGCCCTGGTGGGTGGTCGCACTGGCGATAGCCGGGATCTCCACCAGCCTCGCGTACGTCACCGGCGTACATGCCGTTCGGCTCCTCGGCGCCACTCCCGCGTCGTTCGTGGCGCTCATCGAGGTGCTGTCGTCCGCGGTGGTGTCGTGGTGGCTGCTGGGCCAGACCATGACCGTCGCTCAGCTGGCGGGCGCGGCGGTGCTGCTGTCGGGGCTGGTGGCGGTCAACATGGGCGGGCGGCTCAAGACCGATTCACAACTCGCTGCGCGGGTACCCGTGGAATAACCCGCCGGGGGTCCGGACTTGCACCACAAGGCCGATGAACAGACGGCTGAACCGGACAAGAGTGCAAAGGAGCATGTTGTGGCAAAGGTGTTGTTCGTGATGACCGCCGCCGATCATTGGACCCTGAAGGACGGAAGCAAGCATCCGACCGGTTTCTGGGCCGAGGAGTTCGTGGCGCCCTACGAGGAGTTCACGAACGCCGGCCACGAGGTGGTGGTGGCGACCCCAGGCGGCAAGGTGCCTGTGGTGGACCAGGGCAGCTTGGCCGCGGACGCCAACGGTGGACAGGACAAGGCCGACGCGATCGCCGCGAAACTCGAGTCGAATGAAGAACTGAAGCATCCGATCTCTCTCGACGACGTTGACCTGAGTCACTACGTGGCAGTTTTCTACCCCGGTGGTCACGGCCCCATGGAAGACCTCGCGGTCGACGAGGTGTCCGGTCGACTGCTGACCGAGGCCATCGATTCCGGGCGACCCCTGGGCGTGGTGTGCCACGCTCCCGCAGCACTGCTGGCCGCCACCCGCGATGACGGATCGTTCACCTTCGCCGGCTACCAGGCCACGGGATTCTCCAATGCCGAGGAAACCCAGGCAGGCCTGGCCGACAAGGCCGTCTGGCTGCTCCAGGACCGGCTGATCGATCTCGGCGTGGACTACCAGGAGGGCGAGCCCTGGGCACCCAAGGTCGTCGTGGATCGCAACCTCTACACGGGCCAGAACCCAGCGTCGTCCGCACCGCTTGCGCAGAGGATCCTCGCCGACCTCGGCTGACCTGGAACTGGTGCATGGGCGCCGGCAACGACGAGCGGTCGAAGACCAGCCCCGTCGTTGTCGGCGCCTTGTTGTCGGCGTCTTCTTGACGGGGTCTTCTTGACGGGGTCACGGCACGGAATTAAACGGACCGTGGTTTCATTTATAGTGTCATGAAGAACATCGGATTCTTGTCGTTCGGGCACTGGTCGGATTCACCCGGTTCGCAGACCCGGTCAGCCGCGGACACTTTGCTGCAGTCGATCGATCTCGCGGTCGCGGCCGAGGAACTCGGCGCTGATGGCGCCTATTTCCGTGTGCATCACTTCGCTCGGCAGCTGGCGTCGCCATTTCCGCTCCTCGCCGCAGTCGGCGCGCGGACCAGTCGCATCGAGATCGGGACCGGCGTCATCGACATGCGCTACGAGAACCCGATGTACATGGCCGAGGACGCCGGCTCTGCGGATCTCATCTCCGGTGGCCGACTGCAGCTCGGGATCAGCCGTGGTTCGCCCGAGCAGGTGATCGATGGCTACCGGTATTTCGGTTATGCGCCGAACGAGGACGCCTCGGACGCGGACATGGCCCGCCAGCACACCGATGTCTTCCTCAAGGTCATCGACAACGCCAAGTTCGCCCAACCGAACCCGTCGCCGATGTTCCCCAACCCCCCTGGCCTGCTGGGCATCGAGCCCCAATCGCCCGGCTTGCGAGATCGCATCTGGTGGGGCGCCGGTACACGGGCCACCGCGGAGTGGACAGCCGAGCAAGGGATGAACCTGATGAGTTCGACCCTGCTGACCGAAGACACCGGAGTGCCCTTTCATCAACTGCAGGCCGAACAGATCGAGCGTTTCCGCGAGACCTGGACGTCGGCCGGACACAAGCGCGAGCCGCGAGTGTCCGTCAGCCGCAGCATCTTTGCTCTTGTCGACGATCGGGACCGCGCCTACTTCGGGCGTGGCGGGCAAGACGCGGATCAGGTGGGCATCATCGACGGGACCACGGCGCGATTCGGCCGGAGCTATGCCGACGAACCAGACCGGTTGATCGAACAGCTCCGCGAGGACGAGGCGATCGCAGCAGCGGACACCCTCCTTCTCACCGTGCCGAATCAGCTCGGTGCCGACTACAACGCACACGTCATCGAATCGATCCTGACGCACGTCGCCCCCGCCCTCGGTTGGCGCTGACATCGCCTGCGCCTGCGTGCGACCATGTCTCGATGAGCGAACGCGAAGTACTCACCTGGGACCTGTTCGGGGCGGCGAGTCGTGACCTCGCTCAGACGGTCGCCGATTCCGGATTCGCGCCCGACGTGGTGCTCGGTATCGCACGCGGAGGCCTGGTGCCTGCCGGGGCGCTGGCGTACGCGCTCGACTGCAAATCACTGTTCACGATGAACGTCGAGTTCTACACCGGTGTGGGCACCACGCTCGACGAGCCGGTGATACTCCCGCCCATCCTCGATGCCACCGAACTGGACGGCCTGACCGTACTCGTCGTCGACGATGTCGCGGACAGTGGAAAGACACTGGAACTCGTACACACCTTCTGTCGCAACCACGCCTCCGAGGTACGGACGGCGGTGTTGTACGAGAAGCCCGCATCGGTGATCAAGGCCGACTACACCTGGCGGTACACCGACCGCTGGATCAACTTCCCCTGGTCCACCGAGCCGCCCATCACGCCTCGCTGACCAGGGTGGATGTGCAGCCGTTCAGTCGAGCCGCGCAGTGGGCGCCGTGATCGATCTGCGCAGACTGACCGGCGAGACCGCCGTTGTCCTCCGCGGAGCGAGACGACGTCTGGCCGGCGGCGACATCGCCGGTGCTGCTGCCACGCTGACCTACTTCGCAGCGATCGCGATCGTCCCCTGGTTTCTGCTCGCGGTGTGGAGCACCACGTGGTTCGAACCCGACCTGCAGGCCCAGGAGGAGCTGCTGGCGCTGCGGGTCCTCATCCCGCCCGACATGGGGGCACGACCGGCGTACGACGCACTGGTCGAGGCCGGGGTTCAGATGGGCCCGCTCAAAGCGCTTGTCCTGTTGTTCCCGGCATCGTTCTATGGCGAAGGTCTGCGGCGCGCGTGTCTCGCGATCTCGCCCGAACCCGACCGGTTCACCGGATGGAGAGCCCGGGCCCGCGTTTTGGCCCTGCTCGTCGCGATACCGGTTTTCGGACTGGTGTTCCGGACCGTGGGCGACCAGCTTGTCACTTTCTCGCCCGAAGGCGGTGGCACAGGCAGCGCGGGCGACCTGATCTTCCGCACCTGGATCGGCTTCCTCACCACGTGGCTGGTGCTCTCGGTGGCACTCGTATGGGTGTATCGCGCTGTGGCACCGGGCAACCCGAGATGGTGGGTGGCAGCGGTGGCCGCAGTCACCACCGCGTCGTTCATGGCCGGATTCCTCCAGGGCTTCGCGTTGTTCCTGTCGCTGCCCATCGACGTCGGGATCCCCTACGCCGGTCTCGATGTCATCGGTGGTGTGGTCGCGGTCGGTCTGTGGCTGTGGATCCTGCATATGGTGGTGATCATGGGGTGGGCGGTGACACGCTCCCTTGACACCGTGGCGGACGGCCGGCGCACGGCCGAACCCGACCACACCGGCAATGATCCGGAGGAGAAGGCTTGAGCCACATCGTTGTTGTCGGAGCGGGTGTGGGCGGATTGGCCGCAGCTACACGTCTGGCGGCACAGGGGCACGCTGTCACCCTCGTCGAACAAGCCGCCTCGGTCGGCGGCAAGCTCGGTGTGGAGAAGATCGACGACTTCGTGTTCGACACCGGCCCATCCCTGTTGACTCTCCCCCAGGTCCTCGACGATCTGTTCGCCGCGACCGGCGGCGGCTCGGCATCCGACGAACTCGAACTCCAACGCCTTGACATCGCCTGCCGGTACACCTTCCCCGATGGCGCCGTCCTGGATCTCCCCGGCGAGATGCGCGACATCCCCGCCGCGCTCGACGCGGCACTGGGCGATGGCCGAGGCGCACAGTGGAGTGCATTCTCCGAGCGTGCCCAACGGATCTGGGACGTCACCCGCATCCCGTTCCTGGAATCACCGATCGACGTCCGCACGATGCTCGGACTCTCTCGCCGCCTCGATGAGCTCGCGGCGGTGGCACCGTGGCGGTCGTTGCGCGGGATCGGCAAGTCGTATCTGTCCGATCCCCGCCTACGGATGTTGCTCGACCGATACGCGACGTACACCGGGTCTGATCCCCGCCGTGCCCCGGCCGCGCTGGCGAGCGTGCCGTACGCGGAGCAGGCTTTTGGATCCTGGTACGTCGCCGGGGGTCTGGGGCGTATCGCTGCCGCGCTACTCGATCGCGCGCTGACCCTGGGCGTCGACGTGCGTCTTGGTACGAAGGCCACCGAGATCGTCTCGGACGCAACAGGTGTCATCGGTGTTCGGGTCGACGACGGGGTCATCTCCGCGGATGCAGTGGTGGCCAACGCCGATGCACACCAGGTCTACAACACGTTGCTCACGGCCCGCCGATGGCCTATCCGGCAGGCACGATGGCGCCTGCGTCGCACCACCCGTTCGCTGTCCGGGTTCGTGATCCTACTGGCGTTGCAGAACGCTCCTGCCGGTCAACCACACCACCATGTGATGTTTGCCGAAGACTACGACGACGAGTTCGACGCGGTCTTCGGCCGTCATGGTCGGGCCCGTCCGGTTCCTCGTCCGACGATTTATCTCAGCGCTCCCCCCGACCCGGCGATCGTTCCGCACGAGGGCGCCGGTGCGTGGTTCGTTCTTGTCAACGCGCCTCCGCACGACCCCGAATCGGGTACTGATTGGGACGCCCCCGGGCTGGGCGACCGGTACGCCGACCAGATCCTGGACCTGATGGCCGAACGCGGGCTGGATGTACGTGGCGAGGTCAGGAACCGGGTGATCATCAGCCCGGCTGATCTGCAGCGACGGACGATGACACCGGGCGGCTCCATCTATGGCACGTCGTCCAACGGTCCGATGGCGGCATTTTTGCGGCCGGCCAACAGATCACCCGTTCCTGGTCTGTTCCTCGTCGGCGGCTCAGCCCATCCGGGCGGCGGCCTGCCATTGGTGATGATGTCGGCCAAGATCGTCGCCGACATGATCGGGGACGCCGAGGGCAGTCAGTCCTCGAGGTCCGAGTGAACAGCGACCAGTAATTGGGCCAGGCCCGCAACGGCCAACACGGTTGCGATGAGGGAGTAGATGGTCACCAGGGTGACGCCGTCGAGGGCGGGCAACACGTCGATCCCCGCGCGCCTGGCACCCCACTCGATGGCGCTGGTCGCGGTGGCGAAGGATGCAACTATCACCCGCGATGGACGCTCCCACCACGTCAGCACTCCAGGCCCCTCCATCCCGGTGGCCTGCGCGTGCGCACGTACGGACTCGAGCAGCAACGTGAGCAGGGCGAGCGAAACCCCGAGCCACGCAGGGGCACCGAGGACAACCAACGTGAGGATGAGCAACAGGTCTGAACAGCGGTCGGCGAACGGGTCGAGTACCCGGCCCCACCGCGACGCCTTGCCGGCGCGTACCGCGATCGCTCCGTCAACACCGTCGAGCACAGCGCCGACGAGGATCACGAGCATGGCCATCATGGGCCACGCGGCACCGGCCGAGGCGATCAGCGGAACGGTCGCCATGACCGCGACTCCCGCGACCGTGACCGTGCTGGGGCTGACACCTGCGCGCACCAACGGGGTCGCGCATGTGTGAGCGAGACGAACCCAGCCGCTGATCCATATCGAACTCCGCGGATCGATACCGCCATGCAGACGCGACCAACCGGCATACGCTTCTTCACGGGAAAACACGGGCCGCATGGGTACTGATACCTCCGATGTGCGACCCGCAAACCCGACCACACCGCGGCGTACGCCATGAACCGGCAGCGTGGGTGCCGGGCCGAGGCGTACTCCGATAGAGCAGAGGTTCGATCGAGCAGAGGAAGGAAGCCGTGGCCACCTTTGCGTTCGTCCACGGGGCCGGGGATGTCGGCTGGTATTGGCACCTCGTGGAATCCGATCTACGCGCGCGGGGACACGACACCGTGGCACCTGATCTGCCCTGCGGAGACGACTCGGCCGGAGTCGCCGAGTATGCCGACACGATTGCCGCCGCGGTGAGCGATCGGTCCGACATCGTTGTCGTCGCGCATTCGGCGGGCGGTCTCACCGCTCCCCTCGTCTGTGAGCGGGTCGCCGTCGAGTTGCTCGTTCTGATCGCGCCGATGATCCCGACCCCCGGTGAGGCACCCGGCGATTACTTCACCAACACCCGCCTCGGTGACGAAAAGCGCACGCACCACGACGATATTGTTGCGCTGTTCTATCACGACGTGCCGACGGAGTTGGCCGCGCAGGCCGTGGCGAAAGGTCGCGATGAGTCCGAGGCGCGGGCCGACGAACCGTCACCTCTGCGCGCCTGGCCTGATGTCCCCACCCGAGTGCTGATCTGCCGGGAGGACCGGGTGTTCCCTGCTGCCTACCTACGCCGGGTGGTCTCCGAGCGACTCGGCATCACCCCGGACGAGATGGACGGCGGGCACACCCCCGCGCTCAGTCGACCATTCGACTTGGCAGACCGCCTCCACACCTACGCGGCCGAGCAGGGCCTGGCGCCTGCGAGCGCCGGGCAGGAGACCAGCGGCCAGGTGCTGCCATGACAGACATCTACGACGGTTACGACGCCGAATTGTCGCTCTACGATGAACCACTGCATCGGGCCTGCGCGGTCAGAGCCGGCGAGCGCGTGCTCGACATCGGGTGTGGAACCGGACATTCCACGCGCCAGGCGGCGCGAACAGCCCACGCCGGCAATGCCTTCGGGATCGACATCTCCGAATCCGCCATCGAGCGAGCCCGCGAAATCGCTGATGCCGAGCAACTTTCAACCGTGACGTTTGAGGTCGCGGACGCACAGACCCATCCGTTCACACCGGGCGGCTTCGATGTGGCAATCAGTCGCTTCGGAACCATGTTCTTCGACGACCCGGTCGCAGCGTTCACCAACATCGGACGAGCGATACGGCCGGGCGGGCGACTGGCCATGCTCGTGTGGCAGCCACGCGAGCACAACGAATGGAGCTCGGCCATCGCCCGCGCCCTCGCCGCGACCGGCCCCTCAGTCCCCTCAGTCCCCTCAGGCCCCGGCCAGGTACCCGATGCGTTCTCACTCGCCGATCCAACAACCGTCACGGCGATCATGAGCGATGCCGGGTTTGTCGACGTCGTCGTCGACGGCGTCCATGAGCCGGTCTTCTACGGCCGAGATGTCCACGCCGCCCTCGACTGGGTCGGTGGCTTCGCGAACGTTGCCGGCGCGATGGCACGGCTGAGTCCGGTCGAGGCCGAACAGGCGACGGGGCGTTTGCGCGACATGCTGGCGAGCCACCAATGTGCAGACGGTGTCTGGTTCGACGCCCGGGCCTGGCTCGTCACGGCCCACGTGCCCGAAGCTCAGTGACCTGGTCGCCTGCAGGAGCGGTGCCTGCGCCGACCACCCATCCGATTCGTGTTCTGTTCCGAAGAAACCAATGCAACGACTCAACAGTTTGATCGCCGCTCGGGGACGGAGAACGCCACATGACGTCAGTAGATCACCACACCGAGGCGCTGATCACGAACGATCTGCTCCAGGGCCGAAGCCACGAGATCGTCACTGCGGTCAACGCCGTGCTCACCGCCCATGTCTCCGACCACTCGGCCGCGATGAGTGATCTGAGCGCGGAGGTCACACCCCTGGCCACGGCCGTCACCGACAGCCTGGACCGTGGGAAACGGCTGCGGGCTCAGTTCTGCATGTGGGGTTCGTACGGGGTGACCGGAGGCGAACTGGCTGTCGGCGTCGCCGAGATGGCAGCGGCCATCGAGCTCTTCCACTTCGCCGCACTCGTGCACGACGACCTGATGGACAACAGCGACACCAGGCGCGGCCTGCCCACGATGCACCGCCACTTCACGGCCGAACACGCGCGACAGCAACGACTCGGCGACGGTGACGAACACGGCTCGGCGGCTGCCATCCTGGTCGGCGACATGTGCCTGTCGTGGTCCGACGACTTGTCCGCGATGGCCACCGACGCTCTCGATCCGAGGTCACGCCGCGCGGTTCGGGCCATCTGGTCGCAGATGCGCGACGAGGCCTACGCGGGCCAATACCTCGACATGCTCAGCCAGACCGAGGCGGCCACCTCCCGCCGCCGCGCCGACCTCATCCTGCGATTGAAGAGCGCCAAGTACACGATCAGCCATCCGCTCCGACTCGGTGGCGCGATCGCCGGCGCCGATGACACGCTCCTGCACCTCTACGACCAGATCGGGCTGACCGCCGGCGAAGCCTTCCAGCTGCGTGACGATCTCCTGGGTGTGTTCGGCGACCCCCAGATCACCGGCAAACCGGCGATCGACGATGTTCGTGAGGGCAAGCGCACCCTGCTGATGGGAGTCGCCGAATCGCGTGCCGACAGCGCGCAGAAAGACATCCTCAGGCGCTCGCTGGGCAATCCCGAACTGACCGACGCCGACCTCGAGGCCGTGCGTTCGGTGCTCACCGAGACTCGCGCCGCTCAGGCCATCGAAGCGCGGATCGGCGAACTCACACGCGACGCAATGGAAATCGTGGACGCACTACCGGTGGACACCGTCACCCGGCAGGCTCTGACCACCCTCATCGAGAAGTGCGTCTGGCGCCAAGCCTGAGCGCTCTTCGGCAAGGCGCGTCAGTGTGACGGCCCGACGGACCGGTCTCCCTTGAGTCGTTTGCGGATGAGCTCGGCGCTGATCAGACACATCGGCAGACCGATGCCGGGACGGGTACTCGAGCCGGCATAGAACAGGCCCTCGACCTTGCGGGAGCGGTTGGTGGCGCGCAGAAACGCACTCTGCCGCAACGTATGCGCCGGGCCGAGTGCACCACCCGACCACGAGTTGACGTTGTCGACGAAGTCGGCCGGCCCCACCGACCGCCGGACGACGATCCGCTCGGAGAGGTCCGGGATGTTCGCCCACGAGGCGATCGTCGCAACAGCCTGGTCCACGACCTTCTCGATGTCGGGAGCCCCGGCACCGTCGATCCCCCCATGTCCCAGACCGGGATCCGGAGGCGAGGGCACCAAGATGAAGATGTTCTCGTGATCTGCGGGCGCCACCGAGTCGTCCGTCGCGGACGGGCGGCACACGTACAGCGATGCGGGATCCGGCATGTGTGTCGGGGACTCGAAGATCGCGTCGAAGTTGGTTGTCCAGTCGTCGGTGAAGAACAGCGAATGATGAGCCAGTTCGGGAAGACTCCCCTGCACACCCAGATAGGCCAGGACAGCGCCGGGCCCCGAAGTCGCCTTGTCCCACCACCGTTGGGGGAACGTCTGCAGATGCTCCGGCAGCAACCGGGTCTCCACGTGGTGCAGGTCCGCGGCGCCCACGACGATGTCGGCCGCGATATCTCGTTGAGTCCCATGGCCGTCGGTGACCCGCACCCCGACAACCTCGTCGCGGCGGCGCCCGATTGCCCGGCGACCCCGCCTGCCGCCGGCACGCGGCCGGGTGAGAATTGCGGTCGCTGCCGTACCGGTGTGCAGTCGCACCCCGTTGTCGGCCGCCAGCCTGGACAGCGCCTCGACAAACGTGGTGAAACCTCCGTCGGGGTAACGGACCCCGTCAGCGAGATCGAGCCAGCTCATCAGGTGGTAGATGGCCGGGGTGCGTTCCGGGGAAGACCCGAGGAACACCGCCGGGTAGCCGAGAACCTGCTGCAGTCGCCGATCCGAGAATCGTTGTGACACAAAAGATTGCAACGATCTGGTGAGCAGCTCGGCCAGCTTCGGCGCGTTGCGCAACACGTCTCGGCCGAGGAAGGCTCGCGGTGAATCGAAACTCGTGTAGAGGAAACGTTTGACAGCGATGTCGTAGGCATGCCGGGCCGAGTCGAGGTAGTCGCCCAATCCCGCTCCGGCACCTGGCTCGATGCTCTCGAACAGTGCCTGGTTACGTTCCTCGTCACCTTCGACATCGATCTTCTCGTCGGAGCCCTCGAAGAACACCCGATAGCCCGGTTCGAGACGAACCAGGTTGACCTGTTCTTCGGTGGACGTCCCGAGCAGATCGAAGAAGTGGTCGAACACCTCGGGCATCAGCCACCACGACGGTCCGGTGTCGAAGCGGAATCCGTCGTGCTCCCAGGAGCCGGCACGGCCGCCGAGGTCATCGTTCTTCTCGACCAATTCGACGTCGTGCCCGTCATGGGCCAACAGGGCAGCGGTGGCCAGTCCCGCAACACCACCGCCGATGATGACTACTTTTTTCGATGGTGCGGTCACTTGAAGCTGTTCTCCGTATCGATGTCGTGAGGTCGCCCACGGCGCAGGGCTGCTCTCGCCGCGATGCGCGCCTTTTCCGGCGCGGGCACGCGCACCCTGGTCAGCCGCGCTTGCGCCGCCGTCGTCGCCCGCAGGCGCCGGGTCAGTTCGGCGAACAGGTCGTGCGCGGTACACACTGCCACGCGCGAGCCTCGCGGCAGCCGCGGAATGACCTCCGCGGCCGCGGCCAGGTCCATCTCGATGTCGTCGAGCCAGCTGCCCCAGATCTCTTCGTCGAGGTCGTCGGGTTGGAGGCCGACGAGATACTGCCGTCCGAGTCCGTCGCTGTCGTCGCCGAAGTCCCGGAGGAAGTTGATCTTCTGGAATGCGGCACCGAGGCGCTGGGCGCCGGGCGCCAGTTCCGCGTAGCGACCGGAGGGGTTGGGCTCACCGGCCACAAACGCACACAGGCACATCAGGCCGATCACTTCAGCTGAGCCGTAGATGTAACTCCCGAGGCTCGCGAAGTCGTGCTTTGTGCGCTGCAGGTCTGTGCGCATCGAATGGAAAAACGGGGCGACGAGTTCCTTGTCGATCCCGACTCGACGAGCGGTCCGGGCGAACGCATGAACAACAAGATTGGCACTCGATCCCGTTTCAATTGCCGCGAAGGTGTCTTGTTCGAGCTTGTCCAGCTCTACCAGCCGGTCGACGCCGTCCTGACCGGGCCGAGGGGCGTCCACCACTTCGTCTGCTATCCGTACCAATGCGTAGATGTTGCGGACGTCTTGCCGCACGTGCCCACCGAGCATTCGGGTCGCGAGCCCGAAAGACGAGGAGTAGCAACGGATCACCAACGCCGCACTGGCGTCGGCTGCTGCGTCGTACCGCAGATATGGCGCCATCGCATCCATGCGCCCACGTGTTTGCACCATTCGACTCGCCCTCGCTTTCGGTCCACCGGCTCGCAGGGTCATCGGTTGACCTCCATCTGCGCCCGCAGCCAGTTGGGATGTCCGTCGAGACCGTAGGGGTCGGGTGCGGGCATCGACCGGATCTGTTCGACGAGCCACGGGCTCAGGGCCCACGGGGCACGTTCGACAACTGCCCACACATCGGAGATGTCGGACCACGCGTATTCGGCGACTTCGTCCGGATCCGGCCGCAGCGTGCCCACCGGGCTCGCGACGAACACCGGACAGATCTCGTTCTCCACGACGCCGCTGGAGTCGACGGCCCGGTAGCGGAAGTCCGGTAGCACGCAACGCAGATCCTCGACATCGATGCCCAGCTCGCGTTGTGCGTAACGGTAGATCGCGTCCTCGACAGATTCATCGGGTCGCGGATGTCCGCAGAACGAATTGGTCCACACGCCGGGCCATGTCCGCTTGCTCAGTGCACGCCGGGTCATCAGCAGGCGGCCCTCGTCGACCACGTGGCACGAAAATGCGAAATGCAGGGGTGTGTGAGCGGTGTGCACGGTCGCACGGTCAGCCGTCCCACACGGACGTCCGTCAGCGCCTGCCAAAACCACCAAGTCGTCGGTCATGCATACCTCGTCTTTTCGGGTGTGTATGTTCCTCTCCTGGTATTCGGAACCGCTCACAGAGTGGACGTCTTCGACCAGAAGAAGTTTTCGGTCCCCTTCGGACATGTGCACAGCCGGAAGATCGCGGGCTGGACCGGCGCTGCTTCTCCTCGGATACCCAGCAAGAGCACTGGTCACTCCTCCAGCGGCTGATCCGCGCCAAACGCTCCACATACGCAGAAACGCTCCACCTGTAGGTGGAGCGTTTCGAGGTAACTGGCGCGTAGTCGACCCGGTGGGGTTCGGTGTTCAGTGGAGCTAAGGGGAATCGAACCCCTGACCTTCTCGATGCGAACGAGACGCGCTACCAACTGCGCTATAGCCCCTTTGCCGCGTGAGCGACTCGACAAGATTAACAGGGCGGGACTACTGCCCCACCACCCGCCGGTACGAGGGTTCACGAACAACCTCTTCGCGGTGCTCGAACCGCGGCAGGTGGTCGAAGATCGGATCTTCGTCGTCGATCTCCAACACGATCGCGCCTGGTCGACGGAGTCTGCGGGGCACCTCGGCCCGGGGGTCGACCTCGGGGTGCGCGCGGCGTTCTTCCTCCTGGCGCTTGGCCCGGGCGAGCCTCTGCATCCGCTGACGACGGATGCGGTGTTCGTTCCGCACGGCGCGGCGCAGGAAGGCGAGGTAACCGACGAGCGCGACAACCGTGGCCGCGGCAAATATCCAGCCGGCCGAACCCAGGAAGAAGCCGGCCGCGATGCCTAGCAGTGCCAGCACCCCGAGTACGGCCATCACACGCTGACGGAACCGGTAGCGCTTGTCGCTGCGCTCGCGATCGGCCTCGGGGTCGAAGCCGCCACGACGTGCGCGACGGGCGACCTCGTCCTGCTCCGCCTGATCCGCAGCTTCGTCGGCGCTGATGTCCTCGTCGGTGAGATCGTCGTCGTAGTCGTCGTCGTAGTCCGCGTCTTCGTAGTCCGCGTCTTCGTGGTCGGCGTCCTCGTAACCTGCGTCGTTCTCCGCGACCTCATGGTCTGCGTCATCGAGCTCATCATCTTCGAGCTCTGCGTCCTCGACGTTCTTGTCGTCGTGATCCGCGTCTGCGTCCGCATCATCGCGCTCTGCAACGGTGTCACGGTGATCGGATGACTCGTTGTCGGCAGCTTCAGCCACTACCGCCTTGTCGTCCGTGGTTGGGGCGGCATCACTGTCACTGGTGTCGACAGTCTTTGTCTGAGCCGCAGCTGCAACGGTTTTCACCGAGACCGGTGCAGGCTCCGACTTGCCGGCCGGAACCTTGGTCGTCGTGGCGTCCTCGACGTCAACGGCATCTGTTGCCGCCGTTGCCTTTGCGGTCTTGCGATACTCACGCACCGGGGGTTCCCAGTCGGGATCGTGCGGATGACGGCCTGCTGCCATACGCCGACGGGTCTTGGCGATGGCCCGGCCACCTCGGTAGAGCACCCGTGTCGACATCGCGGCATCGGTGGTCTTACGCACGGTGGGACGCGACTTCACCACCATCGGCACCAGAACAAAGAGCCAGATCGCCACCAGACACACCCACAGCAACGAGTTCGGCATGGGCAGCTCCTTCCTGTCGGCAATCTCGCCCCGACCGGCCGGTCGAGTACGCGTCAGTCACACCTGTAACAGACGATAGGAATCAGGCTATGGCTCACCGCAGCCCAACCAGCGCCGACGCGCCGATGTCCCGGCCGATTCGTTCCATCTCTGGGTGATCACGCAGTGATCGGAGAAGAGCCGCCTCCCAGCGCGAACCGAGAGGCATCTGCGCGCAGGTGCCGGGAGTTCAGGCGGTGGCGTGGCCGCTGCGGATCAATGTGTCCACGGCACTGCTGGTGAGATCTTCGGTGGTCAGCGCGAGCAACAGATGGTCCCGCCAGGCGCTGTTGACGTCCATGTAGCGCTTGAGCAGGCCTTCGTCGCGGAATCCCACCTTGTGCAGTACCGCCAGCGACGCCGCGTTGGCAGGCTGCACGGTGGCCTCGAGTCGGTGCAGACCCGCCGGCCCGAAACAGTGGTCGACGCCGAGCGCCAGTGCGCCCGTTGCCACTCCACGTCCGGCGACCGCGGCATCCACCCAATACCCGATCCATGCGTTGCGCAGCGCGCCACGCTGAATGTTGCCCACCGTCAGTTGCCCGCAGTATTCGCCGTTCAATTCGATGACAAACGGCAGCATGTTCCCTGCCTTTGCCTCGGCCCTCAGGACCGAATGCAGACCCGGCCAGGCCGCCGGGTTGTGCCGGGCCGACCACAAGCCGACGCCAGTCGGCTCCCACGGCATCAGCGAATTCTGGTTCTCGATGCGAAGCCTGCTCCACACCCGGGCATCACGCAGCCGGACCGGACGTACCGTAACCGCGCCTCCCGCAACGGATATCGGCCCGAGCTTGGCCGGCCATCCACGGCGACCGGTGTCACCCCTGCTCCAGGCGCGCACGGTGCACTCTCACCCCCGCTGAGCCAGGAATGCGACGTCCACCTCATCGCCGGCGCGCAATTCAACGTCTTCCGGCTCGATGATGACCAAGCAGTTCGCCTCTGCCAAGCCCGCCAGCAGATGCGATCCACCGTCTGCGGCTGCGATCACCTGAGCGAGGTATTCGCCCGTCTGCTCATCGCGCATCAGCTGCCCACGCAGATATCCGCGCCTTCCCTCCACCGAGGTGATGGGGCTGACCGTGCGGGCACGTACCACTCGCCGCATCGGTTGGCGTTTGCCGAGCGCGATCCGGATCAGCGGTCGCACCATCACTTCGAAAGCCACCAACGCAGAGACGGGATTCGCAGGAAGAAGGAAGGTGGGCACCTCGTCGCGGCCCAGCTGGCCGAAACCCTGGACCGACGCCGGGTACATCGCGATGCGTTCGATTTCCAATTCGCCCAGCTCCGAGAGGGCTTCGCGAATCGATTCCGAGGCCGCCCCACCGACCGGGCCGGTGATCACGACGATCTCGGAACGAATCAGCTGCCCCTCGACCAGTTCACGGAGTTGCGACGGCTCGCTGTCTGCGATGCCGACCCTGTTGACGTCTGCTCCGGCGTCACGAGCAGCCGCGGCGAGCGCGTAACTGTTGACGTCGTACACCTGACCGCCACCGGCCGTCCGGTCGATGTCGACCAGTTCGCCACCGATGGAGATGACGGAAAGCCGTGGCCGCGGATGAACCAGCACGCGGTCGCGGCCGACTGCGGCGAGCAGACCGACCTGCGCGGGACCGATGATCGTTCCGGTTCGGACCGCTACGTCACCGGGCTGGACGTCATCGCCGACGTGCCGGACGTATTGTCCGCTGCGTACGGCATGACCAATACGGACCTTGGGCAGTCCGCCGTCCGTCCACCGCTTGGGCACCACGGCGTCGGCCAGTGTCGGCAAGGGAGCGCCGGTCTCCACCCTGACCGCCTGCCTTGGCTGAAGCCGTGTCGGCGTCCGCGAACCCGCCTTCAATTCCCCAACCACCGGCAGGACGACGATCACCTGGTCGCCCGGCGACTCCGATTCCTCATCGGCGATGGTGCCCGCCTCGGCGACATCCACACTGCGAACGGCATATCCGTCGATGGCAGCCTGATCGAACCCGGGCAACGGCTTGTCGGCAACAACCTCTTCGGCACACAGCAGACCCTGTGATTCCGAGATCGCGACGCGTACCGGCCTGGGAGCCACTGCCGCGGCGGTCACTCGGCTCAGGTGATCCTCCACCGAACGCACCGATCGCCTCCTTCAATCGCCGTGGCGGCCCGATAGTGCTCGTTCGCCGTGCCAACGGGTCGCCGTGTCGTAGTTCTGACGACTGACGTTAGCTGGTTTGTCGGCGATTTCCGTTCTCTCGCATCCAGCGACCGCCGCGCGCCATCGCATCAACGCGGTGAAGCCGGATGCTGTTGTGGGCCGGAGGTCAGTTGCACCCGAGGCGTTCGACCAGCCACTCGCGCAATTCGGGCCCGTAATCCTCACGGTTGAGTGCGATGTCGACCGACGCCTTCAGGTACCCGCCCGGGTTCCCGAGGTCGTGGCGAGTTCCGCGGTGAACCACCACGTGAACCGGGTGGCCTTCGTCAATCAACAAAGCGATGGCATCGGTGAGCTGCAATTCGCCACCTGCGCCGGGTTCAATTCGTCGCAATGCATCAAAAATTGCGCGGTCGAGGATGTATCGCCCGGCTGCCGCATAATTCGAGGGCGCATCTTTTGCGTCGGGCTTTTCGACCATTCCCTTCAGCTTCATCACATTGGGATTGGCAGCATCGGGAAGTTCTTCGACGTCGAATACGCCATAGGCGCTGATCTTCTCGGTCGGAACCTCGATGGCGCAGAGCACCGTGCCTCCGCGCTTGGCGCGCGTACGGGCCATCACCTCCAAGACGCCGTTGGGAAGAACCAGATCGTCGGGCAACAGAACCGCGACAGCATCCTCGTCGTCGTCGAGTTTGGCCTCGACGCATCCGACCGCGTGGCCGAGTCCCAGGGGCTTCTCCTGGATGACCGACGCAACCTCCAGCAGCGATGGCGCGTTCCGCACCTTGGCCAACATCGTGTCTTTGCCGCGAGACTCGAGGGTGTGTTCGAGCACCAGGTCTTCGACGAAGTGCGCGACGACACCGTCTTTACCCGGCGACGTGATGATCAGCAGTCGCTCGGCACCGGCCGACTTGGCCTCCTCGGCCACCAATTCGATACCGGGTGTGTCCACCACGGGAAGAAGTTCTTTCGGCACGGTCTTGGTCGCCGGAAGAAAACGGGTACCCAAGCCGGCGGCCGGCACAATTGCGGTTCGCGGAATGGGCGGCGTGCCCGGAACGGACTCGTATTCGACCTCGTTGGCCGGGCTGGTCTGCGCTTCAGTCATTTTCCCACCCTAGGTTGATCACACTGGTGTGTGAGTAAACCTATCGGCTGATCGCCAAACATGAGAGGGGCGTACCGATTTTCATCGACAAAACAACCTGGAGAAAGCTCGCCCTTGAGCGTCGCGACAGCCTGTCTCCCCAGGTTAAGGCGAGCCTGGATGCCTCGATTGTGACGTGGATCGCGAACCTCCCCGAGGGCGGTCCGCGGGTGGAGCCAGGCGCCGTCATTGCGGCCTACGTCCCGATCGGGAGCGAACCGGGCACCACCGCGATGTTGGAGGTGTTGCGCGAGGGAGGCTTCCGGGTCTTGCTGCCGAAGGTGGCGGCGGGCCCGCCTGCCCCGCTGCGTTGGGCCTGGTACGACGGACCGGCGTCATTGCATGAAGGACGATTTGGACTGTTGGAGCCCAGTGGGGACGGCGCCTCACCTGACCCGCTCGGCGACGCCGCTCTGATCCTGGTCCCGGCGCTGTCGGTCGACCGCCACGGTATTCGACTCGGTCGCGGAGCCGGTTACTACGACCGGTCGATACCAGAGGTGGACACAGACAAACTGGTAGCCGTGGTGTTCGACGACGAGCTGGTGGACGAGCTGCCATCGGACCACTTCGACGTGCCGATGGGCTGGAGCCTGACACCCGGCGAGGGGTTCAGACGACTGGGAACAAGCTGACCTTGGCACTCGTTAACGAAGAGTGCCAGTTCGACGGTAGAATCCACAACGTTCTCGGCTTAACACCTTCGGAGGTCTTCGGTGCCCACATATTCGTACGCCTGCACACAGTGCGACAACCGCTTCGACATCGTGCAGTCTTTCAGCGACGACTCGCTCACCGAATGCCCGAAATGCGCCGGTAAGCTGCGCAAACTGTTCAACAGCGTGGGCATCGTGTTCAAGGGCAGTGGCTTCTACCGCAACGACAGCCGCTCCACCACCACGAGCAGCGAGTCGAGTTCGAGTGACTCGTCGAAGTCCGACTCCGGCAGCAAGGAATCGGCGCCTGCAGCGAAGTCGACGGATTCGGGCAGCAGCTCGTCGAGCAGCACGTCCAGCAGTTCGACCACTGCCAAGGCTGCTTCCTGACAACTGTCCACACACAGTGGACTGTGCACAGGCAACCTCATATCGGTGCCTGACCAAGCGGACGATGGATGGCAATCGCCATAACGTTCGCCCATGGCCGCGCGCAATGCTCTGAACCCGACACTCTCCGACCGTGTCCGTCATGCCGTCAGGCCCGGATGGACACGGTCGCTGCTCCTCCGCCGCGCCTGTGCCATCGTGCTGCTTGCGGTCGCGCTCGTGGCCGCACTGACGGCGGGCCGCACCGAGGAACTGCGACCGGCGGTGATCGCGGCCCATGACATCAGCCCTGGGCAACCCCTCACGATCGGCGACCTGACCACGCGCGAGTTCCGTCCGGGCGACCTCCCGGCAGGCACAGTCGACGACGCAACCGACTTCCTGGACAAGACGGTGACCGGCCCGGTACGGGCGGGCGAGATCTTGACCGATTCCCGTGTGCTCACCAGTCGCCTGCCGGCTCAGATCATGCAGCGACCCGATGCGCGCCTGGTTCCGGTGAAGGTGGCCGACACAGCGGTGATCGATCTCCTCCGCGAAGGAGACGTGGTCGACGTGCTGAGCATCGACGATTCCGGTACCACTGAAGAGTCATCGGCGACAAAGGTTCTGGCCAAGGGAGCAGTGGTCGCACTCGTGTCGCAGGAGTCAGGTTCGCGGACGGGGTCGGATGCCCGACTTGCCGTTCTCGCCCTGCCGGAGCGCGACGCGCACGTGGTCGCAGCGGCCACCCTCACTGCTCCGATCACACTGGTTTTCCACTGACTGCATGTTGTGAACGGCAAATTCCGCGACCGCTGGTTAGGATCAGCGGACTGCAATTAGAGCTCGTTTCCCTCGTGGGAAGGGTCACTACATGTTCAAGGGCTTCAAAGATTTCCTCATGCGGGGAAACGTCATCGACCTCGCTGTAGCCGTGGTCGTCGGTGCTGCCTTCACCGCGATCGTCACAGCGTTCACCACCAACATCATCCAACCGTTGGTGAACTCGATCGGTGGCACCGATTCCGCGCAGGGACTGGGATTCACCATCCGGTCCGGCAATCCGGAAACGTTTGTGGACATCGGCGCCCTCATCGCCGCCGCCATCAACTTCCTGATCGTTGCTGCGGTTGTCTACTTCCTGATCGTGATGCCGTACGAGAAATTGAAGACGCTCGCAGCGCGCGACGGCGACGACGCCGCGGCCCAGACGGAGTCGGAGTTGCTCGCCGAGATCCGCGACATTCTCCAAGGCAAGGATCCCGCCGAGGAGAAGGCCAAGATCGCCGGAGCGACGAGCGAGAAGGATCAGGCTCTCATCGACCGGCGTGGCGACGACGGCCCGCAGTCCGGTCCTCTTTACTCGGGTCCGGCCGCCGCCGGCGCAGGCGCGTCTTCTGCCGGTACGCAGCAATTCTCTTCGCAGCAGTCGGACCGGATCGGTGGCGCAAACGTCTATCCGACGCAGGGTCCGCCTACGGGTGGCTCAGGACCGATCGGCCAACCCATGCAGGGACAGCCGCCCCAGGGCGGTGTGCCGCCGCGGAGCCAGCCGCCACTGGGTGGACCGCCTCCCGGCTATCAGCAGCCGCCGGGTCCGCCGCCCGGATACAACCCGGCTCCGCCGCCGCGCCCGAATCCGAACCCACCGCAGCATGAGGGGCCAGACCAGGGTCAGGGCTACCGCCCCGATCCGTTGACGGGCCCGCCGCCCGGTTACGACCCGCTCACCGGTCCACCACCGAACTACGGGCCCCCACCGGGACGACGCGACGACCACAACGGCGGCGGTAGGCACAGCAGCCCGTAAACACCCTCGAGATCGACCTATCGCCCCGGCTCAGGCCGGGGCGATATTTTGTCGAAGGGTCGTGCGATCTCAAATCACTGCACGCCGTTCCTGCTGTTTCGCTGTTCCTGTTTTTCACTGCCCCTATTCCGCGAGGGCATCCGCGGTCTGAGGGGCACCTGGTGGAGGCGGGGCTTCTGGCGGAGTGTTGTTCTCCGACGGTCTGGTCGGTAGGGAACCTGGTGGTTGAGGGCTTAACTCTCGATTGCGTTGCTCGAGTTCGGCTTTGCGGCGGGCGAGCATGCTCTGACGGGCTTCGATGATGGCTTCGTCCGGGTGGTGGGCACGGTTGACCCGGGGTTGTCGCTCCGGATCCAACAGTGCCGGTGGGATCCAGGCACACCGCCCTGCGTCGGGGCCGTCGGTGATCATGACCGTCTGCCACTGATGCTCCCCCGGTCCGACGAGTTGGTGGTGCTGCGGGCATGCCGGAGCCAGGTGAGTGATGTCGGTGAACCCGCCCTGCGCCCATTCGCGGACATGGTGCGCCTCGGCCCACAACGCCGGATTCGAACAGCCCGGATGTGAACACCCTCTGTGCGCGGCAAACATCGCCAGACGTTGCGCCTCACTGGCCAACCGGCGTGCTCGACCCAGAAACAACGGCTCATTCGAATGGTTCGCAAAAATGGACAACGTCTTGTCGGAACGCACTGCAAGCCTCAACGCATCAGCGATCGGCAACACCGCACCGGTCGCCGTGTAGACCAGGCCCGTGCCATAAGGCCGCGACGGCCCACCAGCGACCGAAGGCAACCAGCTCGGATCCTCCCCCTGGGTCTCCAGGTACGGGTGAACGCCCTCCGCTTCACGGTCTTGCTCCCGCTCTGATGCCGACTCTGGCGTGCCCTCCACCTCGCGGGCTAGCTCCACCTCGCGGGCTAGCTCCACCTCGCGGTCTGGCTCCGGCGTGCAGCCTGGCTCCGGTTCACGGCCTGATTCTGCTGCTAACGCCGGCGCTCGACCGGGTTCAAACTCAGATCCCGAAACGTCCTCTCCGTCAACGCCTTCTGGCGGCACCTGCTCGCGCATGTACTGATCGAGCTGGTCTTTGGTCATGTTGATGATGACCTGCACGGGCAATCCGTGATGCGTCTTGCCCAGTTGCCCCGATTCGAGCAGGTACATCAGCATCGACTTCACCGCATCGTGATTGCGCTGCGGCGCACTGCGGGTGTCGTTGTCTGCCGCAGCTTGCAAGAGGTCTCTGTCCAACGTCGGATCATCGGCCGCACCTGAGGGCGACAGCGGATCATCAGGGTTGTTCATCCCCGGAGCGGCCCACACCGCGAGCATCACATCCAGCAAGGCCCGGGTCACCGGGTCCAGATGTCCCGCTACCGTCGACATGAGATCCGTGGCCGGTTTCCCCACGCTGAATCCACGTTTCCGGGCCCTGTCGATGTCATCGGCCAACGTCCCGTCGGGATCCAAGTACTCGACGATGCGCTCACCGATCGCCTCTACCTGGCCAGGAGTGTGCTTGCGGCACAGATCAGCCAGCGCCACCTCCGTATTTGTCCGCTTCTCCGCATCGACCTTGTGCGGAATCCTTGCCATGACCTTCGCGACCACCCCAGCGTGATCAAGTCCGATCACACCGTCGCGCAACGCTTCTGCGGTGTTCGGGAACCGAGCATCTACCACTTCACCGCTGGGAGTCACCGACGGCGTCAACGCGTCCATCGCTTCCACCCGAGCTCGGGCAGCACCCGGGCGCAGCCGCGCCAACGCAGTCAACATCGCAGCCGGCGAGGAGCATCCAACTTTCGAATACGCACGCCGCACAACCACTTCCCGCAACACCGGCAGACCTGCTGACTGCAACCGCCGCGACGCGACCTCCAACCGGTCGACCAGATGTACACAATCCTCGTCGGAAAGACCCGTCAAACTCACCTCGGCCAGCTGATCAATCGCCGACTCCAGACCCGACACCGCGTCCACCACAGGCGAATCGATGACAGCACCGTCGGACATGATGACCCCCCAGTCAACCGAAAAGCGAACGCTGACAACAGATGCGGAGTGCCTCTGTTGTCAGGACGATTCCCTACAACCAATGTAGCCCAATATCCACAGATTGTCGAACACATGTTCGAACTCCTCACCCGCCGCCTCGGCGCCTCCCCGACCAACACCAGCGATTTCATCATCCTGGTGAAACGCCGAAAGCCGGAACACCTTGCGGTGGTCCGGCTTTCGGGTTGTTCAGTTGTCAAGCAGCAGGGATGTTTTTATCAGCCGAGACTGAACTTGGAGCCCCACAGGGTGACGATGCCGGTGACCGACGGGGTGTCGACGGTGACCTTGACGTACGCCTGTCCTTCGGCGTATCCGGCGCAGCCGTCGATCTTGACGGTTTCCTGGCTGTAAGCGATGCCGCCGGCGTTGCCCTCGAAGCTGAAGTCGGTGGCGTCGTCGGACGACAGGATCGGCACGTAGGTGGCCTCACCGGGTCCGAGGGTCAGACCGCCGCTGAGGCCGGCTTCGGGAGTGGTGAACGGGGTGCCGGGAGCCGAGAGATCCAGCGAGGTCCCGATACCGGCTTTGCCGCCGGCACCGAAGGTCAGCTGGCAGCCGACAACGTAACCGGCTTCGACGGTGGCGCCTTCGGCTTCACCGTCGACTGTGACGAGCACCTTGCCCGACAGCCACACGTTGCGGCTGGTCGGAACCGCCACGGTCGACGGCTGGATGTTGACGAACTCGTCCTTGAGCGTGACGGTGACGTTGGAGCCGTCGATCAGCTTCTGGGTGGCGACGCCACCGGGCAGAGCACCGGCAGCTGCGCCGCCAGCACCCATGGAGGACAGAGCGATGGCCGAGACACCGGCGATGCCGGCCACCGCGGCGAGACGACGCGAGAGTTTGTTGCGCATGATTCCCCTTCAGGAATATGAATCTGCTTGCGGCAGATGAGATTTCAGACTAGTTGGTTTATCTGCCGACGATCAGTTCAGGCTGAACGGGGCGCCGTAGAGGGTCGACTTGATGACGTAGTTGCCCTCGGTCTGCACGGTGGTGAAGGCGCGAGCCTGGGCGTATCCGCCGCACTGCTGCACCTCGATGCCCTGGCGCTTGTACTGGACGCTTGCAACGCCGCCCTCAAAGGTCTTGGTGCCGAGCGGGACGAAAGCCGCTTCACCGGGTGCCAGCGGGAACGAGAGCGAGCCGTCGATGCCCAGGCTCAAAGAAGAATCGATGGAGGCGTTCAGGCCACCTTCGAGACCGGTGATGTCGACCTGGCAGCCGACGATGTAGCCGGTGGTCAGGGTACCGCTGGCCCCACCGGCGGTGACGGTGACAAGGCCGGAAACCTCTGCGGCGCGGCCTGCGCCGTTGTTCGCCAAAGACGGGACCGGGTAAGCGGCCTCGCCGGTGCGGCTGATCTTGACGACGGTGCCGTCGACACCCTGGGTCACCTTACTGCCGCTGGGCAGGGGTCCTGCGGCGGCGTTTCCTGCGCCCATGCTGGCCAGGCCAATGGCGGCAACCGCGGTAATCGCACCAACGCCGACAACGCGGCGCAGACCGAACATGTTGATCTTGCTCATTCGTTCCCTCTCACAGGATTGCTGTGTAATCCAAGCTCAACCAAATCGTGAGCTCGAAGTGACCAAAAGGTTCAGCGGAATCTTCTACCCGGGCAGTTAACGGGCTTGGATGCCCGTAGTTTCCGGTAGGTAAATCTCAGCCGAACACCTTGCCCACACCGCGGTCGCCATTGGGGACGTCGCACGGGATACGCCCAACCCCCGCACTGGTACTGGCCGTATCGAGCGGAACGTTAGCCCCAGGAACAGGGGCGGGCAACACTTCGCAGCAGTCGTGTCTGGAAAGGGAACTTCGCTCAAGCGAATGAACAATTATTGATGTTGCAGCAAATTCAGTGAGTTATCAGGAAAAGTCCAGGAACCGGGCCGTGACCGAATCGCGATTCAGCCGTGATGTGGGGGGCGATTCTCGATAAACCATTCGTCCCCGCGCATATCAGCGTTACTGTGACCTTCATCACTTCGACCGATCGGTCGCTCATCGCTGCTGGTCAGAGGCAAATCCTCGCCAAAAACCTTCTCTAACTCGGCACGAGTCTTGGTTCGCTTTTGGTTTTTCGAGTCGCTCATCTGACCCAATCAGAAGTTGCTGATCGAGGAAATGAGGTGTTTGGCCATCGGGGTGATGGTGGCCATGCCGTCACGAACAGCGGCCCGCGAATTGGCCAAGTTGACGACGATCGTCTGCCCCGAGACACCCGCAAGCCCGCGTGACAGCCCGGCATCCATCGCGCCGGCAGCCAATCCGGAACTGCGCAAGGCCTCTTCGATACCCGGCAGTTTGCGATCGAGTAGGTCCGCGGTCGCCTCGGGAGTCACATCACGACCACCGACCCCGACGCCTCCGACCGAGATCACCAAGTCCACGCCGCCGATGACCGCGGTGTTGAGAGCGTTGCGGATCTCCACCTCGTCGGACTCCACCGCCACCACCGCGTCGACGTGAAAACCGGCTTCTTCGAGCAACTCTCCCACCAGAGGACCGATCAAGGCCTGGTCCTCACCATGGGCGGCCCGGTCATCGACGATCACCACCAGGGCCCGACCCAGATCCTCTTCGGCCAAGTTCAGTGACCTCATGCGCTGTCCTTCCGCTTCGATCTCCCCTGTGCGGACGGCGAGCTGTTCCGCCGCGGCGTCCGCGGCGACGACATCTGCCTCGCCGATACCCAGGACTGAGATAGCACCATCTCCGTCAGGAACTCTATCGGTCGGGATGGGGATGACTGCCCGCAGTCGGGTACCAATGTGATCGTTGATGTGTTTCACGGTCTAGCGTCCTCCGGTGTCCAGGGTGTCGAGGGTGACCTGTGCGGTCTTTGTCTGTCCGTTGGTGACGTACGTGATGGTCACCTGGTCGCCGGGAGCGTGCGACCGCACCGCCGCGATCAGGGCGTCCCCGGAGGCGATCACACGGTCGTCGACCTTGGTGACCAGTGCACCACTCGGGATGCCTGCCTTCGCGGCGGCTCCACCCGACGTCACCTCGTTGATCAGCGCGCCGGGGCTGTCAGCTGACGGTGCCCCCGACCGCACTGTGACGCCGAGCCCCGCCTGTGTCGCCTTACCGGTCTTCTCGAGCTCGTCCGCGATGCGCATCGCCTGGTCCACCGGGATGGCGAACCCGAGGCCGATGCTTCCGCCGGTCTCCCCCTGGGAGAGGCTGGCGATCGCGGTGTTGACCCCGATGAGAGCGCCGTTGGCGTTGACCAGCGCACCACCGGAGTTGCCCGGATTGATCGCCGCGTCGGTCTGGATGGCATCCATCACCGACGCCTGGCCACCCTGCTCACCCTGTGTGGACACCGGACGGTTGAGTGCGCTGATGATTCCCGTGGTGACCGTGCCGTTCAGCCCCAGCGGCGACCCGATCGCGATGACCTCCTGACCGACCACAAGATTGTCGGAGCGACCGACGGCGATCGGGGTGAGGCCGGACTTGTCGACCTTGATCACGGCGATGTCGGAGATCGGGTCGGCGCCCACGATCTGCGCGGCTGCCGTGCTGCCGTCACTGAACGTGACGGTGAGGTCCGGATTGTTGCCCGCACCGGCGACCACGTGGTTGTTGGTCATGATGGTGCCGTCCGCGGTGAGCACGATGCCGGACCCGGACCCGGACGCCTGGCTGCCCTCCACCTCGATCGACACGACCGACGGCGTGACCTTCTGCGCGACTTCCTGCGTCGAGCCGGCGGGGGCCTGGACCGGTTGGCTGTTGTCGCGGTCGCCACCGAGCACGCTCTCGCTGGTGGTTGATCTCGATCCCGATGAATCGTCGGCCACATTGGCTCCGACTACACCTCCGATGCCACCGCCGACGAGCACCAAAGCGATTGCGGCAGCCGCCAATCCGGCTTTGGCTCCGCCCGAACGCCCGCTACGTGCGGGCGGCGGGGAGCCGAACTGCTGTGGCGAGCTCCCGTACGGGTTCTGGCCGGCCCCAGGGGCCGGGATCTGACTGGTTGGGTTGGTACCCGTCCCCCCGCCGTGGGAGTAGGCCCCGTACGGGTTCGGCTGCGCGAACCGCCCGGACGGAGCATACGGATCAGGTTGAGCGCCATAGCCGTAACCACCCGGACCACGATTTGCGGATGCACCCTCCGAAGACTGCCCCAAGGGGCCGGAAGGTCCGGAAGGTCCGTTCATGCCGGAGGTACCGAACTGTGCCGTCTGCTCACCCGAGGAATCCTGCTGCCGGGGCTCGAACGCCGAGGTTCGCCCATAGGGGTTGTCCTGCGGTCCGGCGTTGCTCGGCCCGTCCGGCCGATCAGCGGACCCGCTGGGATACGGTTGTCCCGGTGATTGCGAGATGCCCTCTCCCGGAAAGGAACTGGTGTCGCGGTTCGTCCCGCGCTCGTCATCGTTGCTGCCGACCATGTCCATTTTGCTTTCTGCCAGGCGCACCCTGCGCTCCCCGATGCCGCAACATTTACCGGCACTGAGGAATACCTTGCTGTGTCGGCCTGAGACGGGGCTGAGACAGTGCTGTTTGTTTCCCCTTCATTGTTCCCCGCAGGGACTTCGCCAAACAAAGCCGCCAATCGACGGACAGAGAAGTCAGACCCTTCGAACGTCCGCCGAACGCTCGACACGGCTCGATCAGAACCTATTGCTGGACCACCTGGGGCGCGATCTCGGCCGGTACCGGCGACCCGGGAAGGCTGATGGTCACCAGGGCGCCTCCGAGTTCGGACTGACCGGCCGTCACCGTGCCGCCATGGCGGTCCACCACCTGACGGACTATCGCCAGCCCCAGCCCGGAGCCGGGCATGGATCGGGACGCGGTGGACCGGTAGAACCTCTCGAAGACCAGTTGCCGGTCTTCGGGAGGGATACCGGGGCCGGCGTCGGCAACGGTCAGAACCGCGCGATCAGGCTCGATCTGAGCCAGCCGTACCTCCACGGGCCGGCCGGGCGGACTCCACTTCGCCGCGTTGTCGAGCACATTGAGCACAGCCCGCGACACCCCGGCACTCTCACCGAAGACAAACCAGGGCGTGACGTGCACTTCGAAGTCGACGTCGCTGCGCCGGCGGCGGACACGCTCGAGAGAGCGGTCCACCACCTCGGACAGGTCGACCTCTTCGTGCACCACCTCGGGCGCATCCTCACGCGCGAGATCCACGAGATCGCCCACGAGCGTGGAGAGTTCTTCGATCTGGGCCATCACGTCCGTTCGCAGCTCGGCCATGTCCGATTCGGGTACCGCCCGCGCACCCGGCTGGCTCGACGCGATCATCAACTCCAAATTCGTGCGCAATGACGTCAGGGGCGTGCGCAATTCGTGGCCGGCATCCGCGACGAGCCGGCTCTGCCGGTCTCGCGACTCGGCAAGCGCCCGCAGCATCAGGTTGAAACTCTCGGTGAGCCTGGCCAATTCGTCGTTGCCTATGACCGGGATGGGCGTGAGGTCGTCGGTGCGCGCCACTCGCTCGGCGGCCCGGGTCAACCGCGCGACCGGCCGCAGGCCGGCACGCGCCACGGTCGTCCCGGCGACCGCGGCCAGAATGATCCCGCAGCCGCCGATCACCCCCAGCACCCAGGCCAATCGGTGCAGCACGTCGTCGGTGTCGCGAAGGCTCTGCGAGATGATCAGGGTGTTGCCGTCGTTGAGCTTGCGGGCCAGCACCCGCTGGTTCTTCGCGGTCCGCAGCGACGACTCCGCTTTCCCGTCCACCACATCGCGTTCGGACTCGCCGTAGGGAACGCCGCCGATCTGGAAGCCACGGCCCCCGGGCATCACCAGGGCCACCGACATGTCCGTGGAGAACACGGTGCCGGCAACCAGCGATTCGGGCGAGTCGTCGAGGACCCCGATCCGGGCCAGTTCGGTCATCCCGTTGGCCCGGTTGGTGAGCTGTGAATCGACGTCGGCGTACATCGCCCGGTAGACGACCGCAAAAGCCGCTGCAGCCATCACGGCAACTGCGATACCCACCACCGTGGCGGACAGGATCGTGATGCGCCATCGCAGCGAGATGGTCCGGGTCAGCGGCGTCGGCTTACGCATCTGCCGAGGCAGATCCGGGGCCGAAGCCATCTGTGTGGGCCGCTGTGCGGTCACCACGCCTACCGGCGGTGCCTCGCCGGGGACCGGCGGGTGACGGTGATAGAAGCTCACGATTTACGGAGGGGTCTCCCGCAGGACGTATCCCACGCCCCGCACGGTGTGGATGAGGCGCGACTCGCCTTCGGCCTCGGTCTTGCGCCGGAGGTATCCCACGTACACCTCGAGTGCGTTGCCCGACGTCGGGAAGTCGTAACCCCAGACCTCCTCGAGGATGCGGCTGCGGGTGAGCACACGGCGCGGATTGGCCATCAGCATCTCCAGCAGGGCGAACTCGGTGCGGGTCAGACTGATCGAGCGCTCGCCTCTGGTGACGTCGCGGGTGACCGGATCCATCGTGAGGTCCTCGAAGGTCATCGCCTCCGAGTCCGGGAGCGGTTCGGCTGTCGCGCGGCGCATCAGAGCCCGCAGACGCGCGAGCAGCTCTTCGAGCGCAAACGGTTTGGGCAGGTAATCATCAGCCCCCGCATCGAGTCCGGCGACCCGCTCGGACACCGAGTCGCGCGCGGTGAGGACCAGGATGGGGAGATCGTCGCCGGTGCTGCGGAGGCGACGGCACACCTCGAGCCCGTCGAGGCGCGGCATCATGACGTCCAGCACCACCGCCTCCGGACGGTCGGAATTGATCTTTTCGAGGGCTTCGACGCCATCCCCCGCCGTGAGCACCGTGTACCCGTTGAACGTCAGGGACCGGCGCAGAGACTCGCGAACGGCACGATCGTCGTCCACAACCAGTATGCGCATGACAACAGTCTTACTTCCACGACTGAGAGCGCGCTAAGTAATCCCCTGCGACGCGCCAGTTTTCTTGTTCTGGAGACGTCGCACGCGGACTTCGTACCCGTCGCGCACTCATCCTCCGACCCGGCGCGTCGGGGCCATCGGCAGTCGCCATCGGAATCGCAGGCTTCCCACGCGCAACAGGAAAGCCAGGGTCGCCCCCGCCACCAGACCGGTCCAGATCGGCAGACCTGTGCCGTCGGCGACCACCACGGCCAGCGCTCCGCACATCGCAGGGACCGCGTAGAGGTCGGCGGGTCGGAGCAACAGGGGGACCTCGCCGGCGAGCACGTCGCGGATCACGCCACCACCCACCGCGGTGGTGATCCCGATGAGCACCGCGGCCATCGAACTCGAGTCTCGTTCGAGTGCCAACAACGCACCCGACACCGCGAACACACCCATCCCGACCGCATCGAGCATCAGGACTGCCGGTAACAACGCCCGGAACGCCGGATGGAAGAAGAAGGTGATCAGACCGGCGACCAGGGCGATGGTGAGGTTGGGCCAGTGTTGTACCGAGGTCGGCGGGGTGATCCCGAGGAGGAGGTCGCGCACGATCCCGCCACCGACACCCGTGGCCGCACCCATCGAGAGAATTCCCCACAGATCAAAATCCTTGCGGACACCGACCAGTGCGCCTGAGCAAGCGAACACCGCGACGCCGGCGTAGTTCAGGACGTCCTGCAGCATCGCGGACTCCCAGTTCTCGATCTGTGCGGCCCCGACGAGTCACCACGCTCTCCGGGACACCTTCCGGACACAACAAAGGACTGACCGTCGATCGACGGCCAGTCCCTGTTGTCGGCTGTGTGGCTGTTAGCGCTTGTCGAGATCGACGATGCCCAGCTTAACCGCCTTGACCAGGCGACGAGGCACGCGATGAGCGACACCACCGACCTTCACCTCTTGCAAGGCGGGGTTGTCCGCTTTCCACTGCGAACGGCGGCTACGAGTATTCGACCGCGACATCCGGCGCTTCGGTACAGCCATGATTCAGCCCTTCATTTCTTCGTTTAAGTTCCCTGGTTCGCGCGAGTCCGGCGACCGTATCGGCGTTCGAACTTCTGCACACGTCCTGCGGTGTCCATCACGCGCTGCGCACCTGTCCAGAACGGGTGCGAGTCGGACGTGACATCGACAACCACTAGAGGATACCGGTTACCGTCCTCCCATTCCAAAGTGACGTCGGACGTCAGTGTGGAACGGGTCAGGAACGCCTTGCCTGTCGACGAGTCCTTGAAGATCACCGGATGGTAGTCGGGGTGGATGTTCGCCTTCATTATTTGTCCTTCCGTTCCGGGTTCGTCTGCTGTCCAGCCGAGCCCTCTGCCTGCTTGAACCATTCGATGGGTGGGTCTGTTCCCGCCAGCAGAGCACGCTCGTCGAGCACGTCCTGGCAGGGGTCGGCGTGGGCCACACCGAACGGATCGGTGAAACGATCCCAACCCTGCTGACCCTCCGACAGCTCGTCGTCGGTCAGCAGCGCGCTGCTCAGCGCCCAGCGGATTCGCGCGGGTTCGGCGCGATACGAGATCGCGACGATGGAGCTGCTGCGGTCGCCGTAGAGGGGATGCCAGCGCAGCGACGCCATCGCGAGGCGCTCCGGGTCGGCGGCAGCGGCTTCGTCGTCGGACATCGCAGCAAGCCAGGTGCCACCGGTCGCAATACGCAGGCCGCCGCCCGCACTCTCGAGCCACAGCGCCTCATCGGGCTGGGTGGCCAGCCACAACCGACCGCGGGAGGCGACAACACCGTCGAGCAGTATGTCGATCGCGTCGTGCAGCCGTTCCGGATGGAACGGACGATCGGCATGGAACTCGACCACGGCGACTCCGCAGTCGGAATCGAGGGGCGGCTGCCCGCGCAGCAGCGGGTCGTGCGGCCCGGTGATCCGGCCGCGGCGTGCGCCGGGCGGGATGGCCGAGATCAGGTTGCGCATGATCGAGGCGGTCAGTGGACGCCTCGGCAGTTCCATGATGATGGGCGCTGTCGGGTTGAGCCGCTTGAGAACGGCGAACAGCTGCGCCCCGGCCCATCCGTTGTCAGCCTGTCCGTGGACCACCAGGGCGTCGGCGAAATCGACGTGCCCGACCGCCAGCTGGGCGATGGTCCGCTCGTCGTCGGCGGTCTGGAACCGATCGTCCTCGTCGAGGGTCTCGTCGCCGGTCGCGTCCCGCAGCCATTCACCTTCGTTGACGCACCCGATGACCGCCTCGATCTCCACGTCGAGACCGGCCGGGCCGTCGACCTGACCGGGGACGCCGGACACGACCGTGCCTGCGATCGCAAACGCCATGGGTTCTGGTTCGATGGCCGGGTCGAGGGCCAGAACGATCCGGTCGACGTTGGAGCGGCGGTGCAGGGCCCGCAGCAAGGGCAGCACGTCTTCGCGGAGGGCACACGACAGACACCCGTGATCGAGTGCGGTTTGCGTTGTGCGCGAGGTCTTCTCACCGCTGAAGTCGATCGAGGTGACCGTCCTGACGATGGTTCCGGCGTCCACGAGACCCAGATCGTGGTGCACCACAGTCGTCCCCGGCAGGCCGAGCGCCTCCGCACTGCGCACCGTCGCCTCGCGGTCGAAGCCGGTCACGATCACCAGCGGGGTCTTGTTGACCAGGCGGGTCACAGGCAGCTCCTATCGGGAATGGTTTTCATTTGGTCGAGGTTGAATGTACAGTCCAATTCGCACGTTGTCGACAATCATTCCCATTAGAGACAGGAGGCGCGCCCATGTCCATGCACTGCCAGGTCACCGGCCGTAAACCAGGTTTCGGCAAACAGGTGTCGCATTCACATGTGCGCACCAATCGCCGCTGGAATCCGAACATCCAGCGTCGGCGCTACTTCCTGCCGAGCGAACACCGCACCGTCACGCTGACCGTGTCCGCCAAAGGAATCAAGACCATCGATCGAATCGGAATCGAGGCGGCAGTCGCCCAGATCCGAGCACGAGGAGAACGAATCTGAATGGCACGCAATGAGATACGTCCCATCATCAAACTGAAGTCGACAGCCGGGACCGGATACACCTATGTCACGCGCAAGAATCGCCGCAACGACCCGGACCGCATGGTGATGCGCAAATACGACCCACGGGTCCGGCGACACGTCGACTTCCGAGAGGAACGCTGATGGCAAAGAAATCGAAGATCGAGCGCAACGAACAGCGCAAGGTGATCGTCGCCCGCTACGCCGAACGCCGTGCGGCACTCAAGGACATCATCCGGCGCCCGTCGTCCTCCGACCAGGAACGAGCGGACGCACAACTGGCCCTGCAGCGCCTGCCCCGAGACTCCAGTGCCACCCGGGTCCGCAATCGCGACGCCGTCGACGGCCGTCCCCGCGGCTACATCGGCAAAGTCGGCCTCTCGCGCATCCGGCTGCGTCAGATGGCGCACAACGGGAAACTACCCGGCATCACCAAATCCAGCTGGTGACAACCACTCTCACGACAAGGACCTGATCGATGGCACGACGCCCCGCAAAAACCGACCTCCCGGCCAAACGCAAACGCAACATGTTGCTGGCCGCTGGTGTGACCACGGTCGATTACAAGGACACCGCACTGCTGCGCCAGTTCTTGTCCGACCGCGGCAAGATCCGCAGCCGGTCCATCACCGGACTCGACCCACAGCAGCAACGTCAGGTGGCCACCGCCATCCGCAACGCGCGCGAGATGGCGCTGCTCCCCTACCCCGGTTCGTCCCGATAGTCCGACGAATCGCTTTCCACTTGCACAAGTGGAAAGCGATTCATAAACTTTCCATCATGGAAAGTGAAGAGGTACGCGAGCTGCTGCGGGTGGCCGAGCGAGCAGAGGCCGCCCCTTACCTCGACTACCCCCCGACGCCCTGGTGGTACTACCCGGTGATCGGCGCCTGGGCGGCGGGAATGATCGGTGCCTTCGCCTGGTGGCGCGAGAGCATTCCGCTCTTCGTCGGGACGCTGGCAATCCTGATCGTGCTCGAAACCGTATTCATCAACTGGATGCAACGCCGTCACGGGTCTCTGCCGCAGCCCGGCCGCGGACGACCGCCTGCGGAGATCGGCGTCGTCTGGCGCGGGTACTTCATGGCGCTGCCTGCGGTTGCGGCGCTGGTCGCGGTGTCGTGGTGGCTGGGTGGTGTCGCGACGGCTGCCGCAGTGGCTTTTGTGCTGGTGACCGGCGGATTGGTGATCTACGAAAAACGGTACGAGCTCGCCGCGGAGGCGGCCCGAGCCCGGCTCTCATGATGGCCCGGCACTCATGATCGAAGGTCTCGATCCGGTCATCCATGCCCCAAAACGACTGGCGGCCATGGCGATTCTCGTCAACAGCTCGTCGACGTCGTTCCGATTCCTCAAAGAACATCTGGGCCTGACCGATTCTGATCTCTCGAAACAGATGTCGGCACTGGAGTCCGCCGGGTACGTCCGCGCGTCGAAAGAGGGCCTCGGACGAGGCAGCAGCACCACCTACCGGGTCAGCACCACGGGCCGGCGGGCGTACGAGGCACACTCGAACGCCCTCCGCACCCTGCTCGGTCCCCGATAGTGTGCCCTTCTGGCGACGCCAAACCCTGGTGACCCCCACCAAAAGGGCACATCTTCGGGGTCCATAGACTGCCCGAATGTCCGGCGTCATCCAAGGGTTCACGGTGATCTTCATCGTGGTCGCCGTCGGATATGTCCTCGGCCGCACCGAGGCGCTCGGTCCGGGCGCGGTGATGGTGTTGTCGCGTTTGGTGTTCTTCGTCTGCACGCCGGCACTGCTGTTCTCGTCCCTCGCGAAGGCCGACCTCGCCGACGTGTTCTCCACCACCCTTGTGGTCGCCGGTGGCAGCGCATTTGTGGTGGGCGCCATCTACTTCGCCCTCGCGCGACTGCTTCTGCGTCGCGCGATTCCCGAAGCCGTGATCGGCGCGTTGTCTGCTTCCTACGTCAACAGCGCCAATCTCGGGATACCGATCGCCATCTTCGTGCTCGACGACGCATCGTTTGTGGCGCCGCTGCTGCTCTTCCAGATCATGGTGTACTCGCCGCTGGCCTTGACCACACTCGACCTGACCGCGTTGCGCGACTCCGACGAATCAGGCTCACGTCGCCGAATCTCACTGCGCGACACCGTGGTCACCCCGTTCACGAACCCCATCGTGCTCGGCGGTGCGGCCGGCCTCGTCGTGTCACTGATCGGTGTGACACCGCCCGAGGCGGTGATGGAACCGTTCGACATGCTCGGGGATGCCTCGGTCCCTGGCGCACTCCTGGTGTTCGGTCTCTCACTGACCGGGGTTTCCGTGTTGCAGAAGGGCGAGAGCCCACGCCGCGACGTCGCGCTGGCATCGGTGTTGAAGATGGTGGTGCAACCGGTGCTGGTGTACCTGGTCGCCCGCTACGCCTTCCACGCCACCGGGCACGAACTTTTCGCGCTGGTGGTGATCGCCGCATTGCCCACCGCACAAAACGTTCTGGTGTACGCCAACCGCTACCAACGGGGCGTGGTGCTCGCACGCGATTCCGCCCTGGTGACCACCCTCCTCTCGATCCCGGCGATCATGCTCATCGCGCTTCTGCTCGCCTGAACGGTGCATGGTCACGGGCACCGGACCAACCCTTCGCACGACGAACCATCCTGTGGCGGTTGGCCACAGCCACCGGTGGGACTAACCTCGTAGCGGTGAGTGATCTGGTACCGAATGATGATGAGCGCGAAGGCCGCAGTCGCCTCCGGGCCAGCGACGCCGACCGAAACTTCGTTCATGACATTTTGTCATCTGCAATGAGTTCCGGTCATCTCAGTCCTGTCGAGTACGAGGAGCGGGCCGCCAAGGCGGTTGCCGCCAAGACGTTCGGAGAACTCGACGAGCTCACGGACGATCTGCCGGTCAACCAGCTGACCACCGCTGGGGTCGCGACCAGCCGACGAGTCACCACCCCGTCGGCAGGTGTGGAGGTGATCACCAGCCGCATCGCCATCATGAGCGGTTCGGAACTCAAGGGTCCGGTCGCGGTGGGGGAACATCTCAACGCGTTCGCCTTGATGGGCGGTGTGGAGATCGACTTGCGCGACGCGGAGTTCACGGCCGACCACCTGACCATCCGCGCCAACACCATCATGGGCGGGATCGAGATCGTGGTTCCGCACGACGCGACCGTCCGGATCACCGGGATGGGCATCATGGGCGGGTTCGGAGGCAGTCGCAACGCCGAGGGCAAAGGCATTCCGGGAGGCCCGATCATCACCGTCAACGGCCTGGCGATCATGGGCGGGGTGGAAGTGGTGCGGCGCCGACCACACGACGCGACCTGACTCCGACCTGCATGACCCACAGATGAGGACGCTCCGGCTTCAGCCGGGGCGTCCCCATCTCATCGGTATCTCATCGGTGCAACAGTGATCAGCGACGCCCGCGACGCCGTTTGGTGCCCAGGTAGTCGCCGACCACTGCGGCGCCGAGACCATCGAGATCCGGTGCCACCACCCGACCCGATGCCCGTCGTGCCATCTGGTCCACAAAATGCACCAGTCCGGGGTCGTCACCGAGCCGGAAAAAACTCACCTGGGCACCCATCCTCGCGACGTTGTCCAACTCTCGCACCGTCGCCGACAACGTCGCCGGGTGCGGCGGGTAGTAGAAGAACGGTTCGCCACCGGGCAGCAGATGTGCCGTCGGCTCGCCGTCGGTGACGATCAGCACCACCGGCTGCGCGTTGGGGTGGCGACGAAAGTGCCGCTGCGCCAGAAGCAATGCGTGGTGCAGGTTGGTCCCCTGTTGCCGCATTCCGTCGAGCCCGATCAATTCGGACATCTCCAGCGTCTTGGCGTAGTGGCCAAAGGAGATCAGCTGCAGTTCATCACTGCGGAAGCGTGTGGAGATCAAGTGGTTGAGCGCCATCGCTGTGCGCTTCATCGGCGTCCACCGGTTCTCCAGCCACATCGAGAACGATGTGTCGACCAACAGGGCGACTGCGGCCTGACTGCGGGCCTCGGTCTCACCGACCTCCACGTCGCGGACGTCGATACGGACGCCGTCCCGGAGCATCGCATTGCCTGCGTGCAGCTTGTCGCGATCCTCGGACATGGTGCGCAACACCGCGTTCGACACCGTGCGGGTGACATCCCAGGGTTCGGTGTCACCGAACTCCCATTCCCGGCTGGAACCGGTGGGTTCGCCGGCCAATCCCGAACGCCGGGTCTGGCGGTCGCCACCTCGACCCGACAGCTGTTCGGCGACATCCCGGAAGATCGACTGACCCAGCTGACGCATGGCCTTGGGAGACAGCCGGAGTTGACCGTCGTTGCCGCGTTCGAGGAGACCCTGTTCTTTGAGTGCCTTCTCGAGTTCGGCAAGTGTCCGGGCGTCGACAGCGGCATCGTCGCCGAGCTGACGGGCCAGTGCGTCGAGGTCCACATCGTCGAGGTGGGCGCCCGAATACTGTTGCGCCAGTTGCTCCGACAGTGACTCGAGCTCGGCGAGGTCCTGAAGTGCGCCGGCACCCTCGCCCATCCCCATGCCCTGCTGACCCTCGAAGCTCTGACCTTCGTCCCAGCCCATCCCGGGCCGGGCGGCTCGCAATTGCGAATCCATCTGCGAGAGCTGGTCCATCAGGTCGGGCGAACCGAATGCCTGCTGCGCCAACTGATCGAGTTCGGCGCGCTGCTCCTCCGACAGCGAGTTGTAGAACTGCTGGGCCGCAGCACTGCGGGCGGCCAGCGAGTCGATCAACTCGTCTGTGTTGCGGGGGTTCTCGGGAAAGAACTCGCCGTGCTTGTCCATGAACTCACCGAACTGCTCGGTGGTGTCCTCGCCGTTGTTGTGCGCAGCGAGAAGCTTGTTCAGGTCCTTGAGCATGTCAGCGATACGTTGCCGGTCCTCTTCGGTGGCGCCCTCGAGCGCCTCCTTCATGCCCGAGAACCGCTGATCGAGGAGTTCACGACCGAGCAGGTCTTTGATCTTCTCGTAGTTCTCTTTGGCCGCCGGACTGCGCCAGTCGTAATTGGCCAGGTCCTGCACCGCCTGCGCGGTGGACGGAGGCAGGTTCTCGATCTGCATCTCGGCGAACCGGGCGTCGTCGTCGAGGTCGCGGGCGAGCTGCTTGCGCTCCTCGAGAACTGCCGAGTCGAGCAGCTCACGGATTTCTTCGAAGGTGCCGTTGAGGTTGCGCGATTTGAGCAGTTCTTCGCGACGCTTGTTCACCATCTCGCGGAGTTCGTCGAGGCCGCGCATGTTGTCGCTGCCGCGCCGCAGGAACTCGCGCATCGCCGACTGAGGTGACCCACCGGCCATCACGTCGTCGCCGATGGCGTCGAGTGCCTCACGCAGGTCCACCGGAGGCGCCAGGGGGTCCGGCCCTCCGGAGTAGCGGAGATACCGAGCGCGATGGAAATTATTGCGGGCCATGCTTTTTCCCGTCCCATATGTCTGAATAACCGACCGACACCGGTTCCGCGGACCGGCCGCGGAACCCGATGTCGGCTAGCCGTACACGGTCCGGCCTGCCTCGTCGGCTTCTTTGCCGATCCGGCGGGCCAAGAACAATCCCTCCAGGGCGAGCTCCAGTGCACTGGCCCGTTCACCGTCGTCCGTCGCCTCGAGGCGCTCGGCGATCTTTGTCACGACGGGGTCGGTGCCCTCGGGCATCGAGGTCAGCAACTCCCTCGCCGACACCCGGTCACCGGTGATGATCGGGTCACTGGCTTCCAGCGCGGTGACGAGCGTGGCCAGGTCGACACCACCGAGGTGCGCACGCACGGTGTCGGCCGTCGACTTGCGCAGCAGGTGTTCGAGGATCTCGATCTCGCGGCCCTCTTCACCCGACTCGAACTCGACCTTGCCGCGGAGCACCTCGATCACCGAGGACAGGTCCACGACGCGCGCGACCGCGAGGTCCTCGCCCAGGATGGTGGCGCGATGCAGAGCGGCGGCGGCAACCGTTTCAGCACCCGCGATGGCGAACCGCGCGGAGACGCCGGAGCGCTGATCGATGGACGGGTGGTCGCGCACGTACCGCGTGAAGCGGGCGATGATCTCGACGATGAACGTGGGTACCGACGCGGTGAGATCGGCTTCCTGCTCGATCACCGCGATCTCGTCGACCAACTCGATCGGGTAGTGAGTGCGGATCTCGGCGCCGAAACGGTCCTTGAGAGGCGTGATGATGCGGCCGCGGTTGGTGTAGTCCTCGGGGTTGGCACTGGCCATCAGCACCACATCCAGCGGCAGTCGGAGGCTGTACCCGCGGACCTGGATGTCGCGTTCTTCCATCACGTTGAGCATGGCGACCTGGATGCGCTCGGCGAGGTCGGGCAGCTCGTTGATCGCCACGATGCCGCGGTGTGCGCGCGGGATCAATCCGAAGTGGATGGTCTCGGGATCACCGAGACTGCGGCCCTCGGCGACCTTCATCGGGTCGACGTCACCGACGAGGTCGCCCACCGAGGTATCAGGGGTGGCGAGCTTCTCGCTGTAGCGCTCGCTGCGGTGGAGCCACCCGATGGGCAGGTCTTCCTGCAGGTTCGCGGCCTTGCGGATGGAACCGGGAGTGATGGGCTCGTACGGATGCTCGGCGAGCTCAGAGCCTTCGATGACCGGGGTCCACTCGTCGAGCAGGCCGACGATCGTGCGCAGCAGACGCGTCTTGCCCTGGCCTCGTTCACCGAGCATCACCACGTCGTGGCCGGCGATCAGCGCACGCTCGAGCTGGGGCAGGACGGTGGTCTCGAACCCGAGGATCCCGGGCCAGGGATCGGTGCCCGACCGGAGTGCGGACAGCAGGTTGTTGCGTATCTCGTCTTTGACGCTGCGCTGTACGTGGCCGGAGGCACGCAACTCCCCCAGGGTCCGTGGAGAGGGGTGGGCAGAGCGGGTGTTCGTGGTGTGGGGTGTGCTCACCATGTCCACGCTACGAGCCTCGTCGCCGGAGTGCACTTGTTTACGCCCGCAGAGGAACACGGGGCGGCCTCGGCGCACCCCATTGGGTGTGGGTTCGTGGCCATTGGCGACACTTGACCGATGACGCCACCCACACCGTCGGAACCGGCCGAAGAGTCGAGCACATCCCCCAGCGGTGGTACCCCGCCCGCCGGCGCTCTCGACGGTATCCGGGTGCTCGAACTCGGTTCCCTCATCGCGGGGCCGTTCGGCGCCCGCCTGATGGGTGACCTCGGCGCCGACGTCATCAAGATCGAGGCGCCTGGCTTGCCCGATCCGCTGCGCGGATGGGGTCAGGCTGAACGCGATGGTCACCGATTTCTGTGGACGGTGTACGCGCGCAACAAACGTGCGATCACCCTCGACCTCCGCAGCGAACGCGGACGTGAACTGTTCCTCGAACTGGTCGACCAGTCCGACATCATCGTGGAGAACTTTCGTCCGGGCACCCTGGAGAAGCTCGACCTCGGCTACGACGTCCTCCGCGAGCGCAATCGGGGGATCATCCTCGTGCGGGTGTCGGGCTACGGCCAGACCGGACCGGACGCAGGACGGGCCGGGTACGCGTCCGTGGCCGAAGCGGTGAGCGGCCTCCGCCATCTCAACGGATATCCCGATCAGCCTCCGCCACGGATCGCGCTGTCACTGGGCGACACCCTGGCAGGGATGTTCGCCGTGCACGGGGCTCTCGCAGCGCTGTACCGCCGCACCGTCACAGGGGAGGGCCAGATCGTCGACACGGCTCTGAACGAGGCATGCCTGGCGATCCAGGAATCGACGATCCCCGATTACGACCAGGGTGGCGTGGTCCGTGGGCCCTCGGGCACCCGGCTGGCCGGCATCGCGCCGTCGAACATCTATCCCACCGGAGACGGCTCGCTTGTTGTCATCGGCGCGAATCAGGACACCGTGTTCGCCCGGCTGTGCACGGCGATGGGCCGGCCAGAACTCAGCACCGACCCCCGTTTCGCCACACACGGTGCGCGTGGCGAGAACCAGGACGAGCTCGACGAGCTGATCGCCCAGTGGACTGCCGAGCAGCCGCGCGACGCGCTGATCCAACTCCTCACCGCCGCGGGAGTGGTTGTGGGGCCGATCAATACGGTCGCCGAGGTGATCCGTGATCCGCAACTCATCGCCAGGGGCATGATCGCAGAGCACTTCGACGAGCGCATCAACGACACCGTGCTGGGTCCCGGTATCGTGCCGCACCTGACGGGCACCCCCGGCAGCATCCGTAACGCCGGCGCTCCCGTTCCCGGCTACCACAACAGCGAAGTCCTCGGCGCCCTACTGGGTTTGAGCCCGGACGCGGTGGCGGCCTTGCATGACGAGGGCGTTGTCTGAGTCGCCACTCACCCGCCGAGTTCGGCGCTCGTCAACGTAGTCCGAGCCAGGCAGCCAGTCCGAAACCCGCCAGCGCGATGGCAACCCGGAGCACCGCGACGGGCAGTCGGTTCACGACGGGTGGGCCGACCCAACCGCCGGCAAGACAACCGAGCCCCATCGCCGCTGCCGACGACCAGTCCACGTCGCCGAAGATGGCAAAGCCCAATGCGGCAACAGCATTCGATGCACACAACAACACCGACTTGATCAATGTCGCCTGGCCGAGGGGCTGCGCGGTGAGGATGAGGGCGAGTGCGGTGAAGATGATGCCAGCGCCGGCCCCGAAGTAGCCGCCGTAGACGCCGATCACCACGATGCCCGCCATGAAAACCCGGGGCGCGTCGCGATGGCCGGCGATCCGCCGGATCAGCGGCTGGCCGAGTACTGCCAGGGCCGCGGTGGCCACCAGGTACGGGACGATCGCCTCGAACGCCCCCGCCGGGGTCAACAGGAGCAGAACCGATCCCAGCACTCCCCCGAGCGCGGCGGCAACACACCAGAGGCCTAGACGCCTGTCGAAGGTCAACGAGTTCCGCGCCTGAGCAGTGCTCCCGACCCCGACGGGGATCAACGCGACCGTGTTGGTCATGTTCGCGGTCAGCGGGGGCAGTCCGGCAATCAGCAATGCGGGATAGCTGACGAGTGAGGCGATTCCCGTCACGTAACCCACCACACCGGACAGGAAACCGGCGGCGATCAGGAATGCCAGTTCTGCCACAGCGGCAATCTACTCCGCCTTGCCCTTGCGGGTACCGGCCAGCACCCGGCACATCGGACTGTCCGTAGTCCACTTGGAGTCACGATGATCGCAAAGCTGTGCCAAACACGCACCCTTGCGCACCATTTCCGTCATACCCGACGTCCCCGGCGCATCCAGTGTGCCGGGGACGCCCGTCCCTGTCTCCTGGAAAGAACCACCTCGTGATCGAAGTAGAAGAGCTCGGGAAGATCTACGGCACCGGGCCGACGGCCGCGACTGTGCTGGACGACGTCAGTTTCACCGTCGACCCCGGCGAGATCTTTGCCATCGTCGGACCGAGCGGCGCCGGCAAGAGCACCCTCGCCCACTGCCTCAACCTGCTCGAACGGCCCACGTCGGGCAAGGTCGTCGTGAACAACCAGAACCTGACCGAGTTGAGCACCCGGGCCCTGCGCGATGCCCGCCGGCGCATCGGCACCGTCTTCCAGTCGTCCAGCCTGCTCTCACGGCGAACGGCAGCCGAAAACGTGGCGCTGCCATTGGAATTCCTCGGCGTCACCAAGGGACAGACGCGCGACCGCGTGGCCGAGCTCCTCGACCGGGTCGGCCTCACCGACCGCGCGGACCTGTATCCCCACCAGTTGTCCGGAGGGCAGCGACAGCGTGTGGGCATCGCCCGTGCCCTGGCCCTGCGACCCTCGGTGCTGCTGTCCGACGAGGCGACGTCGGGCCTTGATCCGCAGACAACCGACTCCTTCCTCGAACTGCTGCGCGAGGTGCGCGAAGAACTCAACCTGGCGGTGGTGTTCATCACCCACGAGATGGACACCATCGTGAAGGTCGCCGACAGCGTCGGCCGCCTGGATGCGGGCCGGATCGTCGAAAAGGGTTCGCTGGTGGACCTTCTCACCGACTCCACCTCCGTCCTCGGGCGATCGCTGCGTCCTCGGGGGACCTCTGCCGATCCCGAGCCGGGCCAACGCTCGTTCGAACTCACCTACAACTCGGCATCGGTGCCTGCCGACTGGATCAGCCGCATCGGCTCCGAGCTGTCCGTGCCGATCTCGGTCCTCGGGGCCGCCGTACAGGTGGTCGACGGTGTGTCCGTCGGCGAGATCACGGTGTCGGTGCCGGACGAGCTCGCCGGAGCATTCCTGGAAAGCGCAGCCCGCCATGGTCTCTCGACGAGCCTGCCCGTCAAGCCCGTGGTCGAGGTCGCGGCATGAGCGACATCACGCACCTCGCGGCGATCACCGTTCCCACCGACGAGATCCCGGATCTGCTGATCCCGGCGTTCGTCGACACCCTCACGATGGTGTCGATCGTGATGGTGATCGTACTGCTCGTCGGCGTGCCGCTGGGCGCGACGATCCACAACCTGGCGCCTGGCGGCCTGTTCGAGAACAAGGTCTTCCACTCACCGCTGTCGTGGGTGATCAGTATCGGCCGCTCGTTGCCGTTTCTCGTCCTGATGACGTCGATCATCCCGCTCACCCGCCTGATCACCGGCACCAACATCGGCATACCCGCAGCCGTTGTCCCGATGTCATTGGCGGGCATCGCCTTCTTCACCCGAATCGTAGAGAACTCGCTGCGGTCGGTACCGCCGGCGGTGATCGATGTGGCCCGCGCGTCGGGCGCATCCAACGGTCAGGTGATCTGGAAGACGCAAGTACCCGAAGCACTTCCGAACATCGTCGGCGGCCTCACCATCAACACCATCGCGATGATCGAATACTCGGCCATCGCGGGAACGATCGGCGCCGGCGGTCTCGGCTACATCGCCGTCACCTACGGCTATCAGCGTTTCGATCACGGCGTGATGATCGCGACCATCGTGACCTTGGTGATCACGGTGGCACTCATCCAGATCGTCGGCGACGCGCTGGTCCGCCACCTCACGCCGGGACAGAGCATCCGCGCCCGGTCACACGCCTGACCCCGTACCCGATCGAAACCCGCGACCACCTGACGCGGGAAGCAACACCCACTGCGCACTGCCATGCCGTTTTCCCCTGCACACCCACTGATTTCGCCCACCCCTGATTTTGCACCGATGAGGAGATGACCATGACGTCCACAACTGAGCGCCCCACCGGAAGCGGTGACCCCGGCGGCTTCGACATCAAGTCCCGCAGGCGGCTTCCGCTGTACATCGCGATCGGCGTTGTCGTCGCGGTGGTACTCGCGTTCGTCGGATGGCGGTTCTGGGGTGGGTCGGATTCGAAGTCACCCAACGAAACCGCCGGTGCGACACTCGAGATCGCCACGGCCGAAGGCAATGCCGCCGAAGAGGCACTCGTCGACTTCATCGCCGAGGAAGTCGCCCCGAAGTACGATCTGAAGATCAAGTTCAAGGGGCTGGCCGACAGCACCACCATCAACCGAGCGGTGAGCGACGGCGAGGTCGCCGGAACGATCTACCAGCACAAGCTGTGGCTGGGTCAGGTACTGGAAGCCAACCCCGACTTCAAGGAAGAAGCCGCAACCCCGGTCTTCCGTTGGGGATTCGGCATCTGGTCGGACAAGTACACCGACCCCGCGCAGCTGCCCGACGGCGCCACCGTGTCGTTGTACTCCGATCCCGCCAATGAGGCGCAGGGCCTGTGGCTGCTCGAGCGTGCCGGTCTGATCGAGCTGAACCCGGCGGCAGACAAGTGGAAGGCCACCCAGAAGGACATCGTCTCCAACCCGAAGAATCTGCAGTTCACACTGCTCGACTTCGCGGCGCAGTCGCGCGCACTGCCCGACATCGATGCCGCCGTCGGCTACACCGAGTACTACCTCGCCGCCGACATCGACATCAAGAAGCAGATCTTCGCGCCGCCGGCACCCGACGAGTTCGCCGGCCAGCTGACCATCGGCACCAAGTGGAAGGACACCGAGAACATCAAGAAGCTGGTGCAGGTGTTCAAAGACCCTGCGGTACAGGAGTACCTGGCCACCGACCCTCAGGTGAAGAACATCCTGCTGCCCATCTGATCACGCCGATGCGGTGTCCTCGTGGCGGTCCCGGTCTGGGAGCACCGCCACGAGGGCGCCGCGCCGTTGTCAGTGGGCGAAGTGCCGTTGTCAGTGGGCGAAGTGCCGCGCACCTGTCAGGTACAGCGTGATGCCGGCATCGTGTGCGGCACTGATGACCTCGTTGTCGCGGATCGAACCACCCGGCTGCACAACGGCTTTCACTCCTCCGTCGATCAGCACCTGAAGACCGTCCGGGAAGGGGAAGAAGGCGTCGGACGCGCCTACGCTGTTCATCGCTCGTTCGCCGGCTCGCTTGACCGCCAAGTGGGCCGAATCCACCCGGTTCACCTGGCCCATCCCGACACCGACCGACGCCTGGTCACTGGCCAGCAGGATCGCATTCGACTTGACGGCGCGGCATGCGCGCCAGGCGAACACCAGATCGGCGAGGGTCGCGTCATCGGCAGGGTCACCGGCAACCAGCTGCCAGTTCTCGGGCGAATCGCCACTCGCGTCGAGGATGTCGCGCTGTTGCACGAGCAACCCGCCCGACACTGGGCGCAGTTCCAGGCCCGCGCGTTGCGGGGGCTGCGCGAGCAGTACACGTACGTTCTTCTTGCGGGTCAGCACCGAGAGTGCGCCGTCCTCGAACCCGGGCGCCACCACCACCTCTGTGAAGATTTCGGCGACCTGCTCGGCCATCTCCATGCTCACCGGGCGGTTGGCGGCGATCACGCCGCCGTATGCACTCACCGGGTCACAGGCATGGGCCTTGCGGTGCGCCGCCGCGATGTCGTCGTCGACCGCGATGCCACAGGGGTTGGCGTGCTTGATGATCGCGACCGCAGGTTCGCCGAAGTCGTACGCGGCCCGCCACGCTGCGTCGGCGTCGGTGTAGTTGTTGTAACTCATCTCTTTGCCGTGCAACTGTTCGGCCTGCGCCAGCCCGGGGGCTTCGGAGCCACCGACGAACAACGCCGCGGACTGGTGCGGATTCTCGCCGTACCGCAACACCGACGACCGTTCCCAGCTCTTGCCGATCCACGTCGGCAACGAGCCCTCGGGTTCAGGCGCGACAACCGAACTCATCCACGAGGCCACGGCCACGTCGTAGTCGGCGGTGTGCCGAAATGCCTTCGCCGCGAGCGCTTGCCGTTCGGTCAACGTGAAGCCACCGTCAGCGACCGCGGTCAGGACCGTCGCGTAGTCCCCTGGATCGACCACCACGGCCACCGATGGATGATTCTTTGCGGCACCGCGCACCATCGACGGACCGCCGATGTCGATCTGCTCGACGCATTCATCCGGACTCGCGCCCGATGCCACCGTCTCGGTGAACGGATACAGATTCACCACCACGAGCTCGAAGGCCTCGATGCCGAGATCCTTGAGCTGGTCGAGGTGGTCGGGTTTGCGAGTGTCGGCGAGGATGCCCGCGTGCACCCGGGGATGCAACGTCTTGACCCGGCCCTCGAGGCATTCCGGGAAGCCCGTCAGCTCGGAGACCTCGAGCACCGGTACACCGGACTCGGCGATCTTCTTCGCGGTCGAACCGGTCGACACGATCTCGACGCCGGCGGCGTGCAGCCCCTCGGCAAGCTCCGCGAGCCCGGTCTTGTCGTACACGCTGACCAGTGCACGTCGAAACGGTTTGCGCTGCAGGTCACTACTCACGGAATGTGGGCCTTTCGTCCTTCGATGACAACACCTTTGGTGGCAATCGAACGCACAACCGCTACCAGCAGCACTCGCTCGACCATCTTGATTCGTTCGTGCAACGTGATCTCGTCGTCGCCTGGGCTGATCGCGACGGGCGCCTGGGCGAGAATCGGGCCGGTGTCCACCCCGCCGTCCACGAGGTGGATCGTGGAACCGGTGACCTTGACGCCGTGCTCCAACGCGGCGGCCACAGCATGCGCGCCCGGGAACGAGGGCAGCAGTGCCGGATGGGCGTTGATCGTCCGGCCGCCGAAACGTTCGAGGAAGTGGGTGCCCAGGATCTTCATGAACCCGGCGGACACCACCAGATCGGGAGCGTAACCCGCGACCGTGTCGGTGAGTCGACGGTCCCATTCGGTGCGGTCGCCCTCCAGGGGCACCACTGCGGTGGGGGTACCTCGCCGACGCGCGGATTGCTCAGCAGGACAGTCACGGTCGCAGATGACAGCCGCGACGTTCGCTGGGTACTCGTCGTCCTCTGCGGCGTCGAGCAGGGCCGATGCCAGGCTGCCGGCGCCCGACGCGAGGATCACGACGGTCACCGGTGTGGCTGACGGCATGGCGTCCAGGGTGATTCTCCTCGAACTCGGTGGGCTGTAGCCGGGTCCGCCATCTCAAAACAGGACCTCGGGCGGGCGGCTGCGTCGCTCGGACCGAGCCTAATGGCCGCAGATTCAGCGGGTGCGCCGGGTACCGAAGTCGTCGGTCGACACCAGTTCTTCGCCTTCGGCGGCGTCGATGGGCTCGTCGACCACCACACTGCCGGTGTCGTCCCACACCTCGTCCAGGGCCCAGTCCTCCGGGTCCCAGCCGTCCACGATCACCTCGGGTCGGCCCGGCCCGGGCGGCAACTCGTCGTCGTGGTCGTCGTCGAGGCCGAGCGGCGTCTGCTCGTCGACGGGGACGAATTCGATGGCTGCTTCGTCGACCACCGGAATCGACTCGACGCCCTCGTCGTCGGTGTCCGAATGACCTTCTTCGCCACGGCCGTCGTCGTCGTAGTAGTCATCGTCGATGATGTTCGATCGGGCACGGCGTCTGCTCGGCAACGCGCTGTACACCAGGGCCGTCACCGATCCGATCACGGCGATCCACCCGAACATGAACACGCCGGCCACCGGCAGGTTGGCGCCGACCTTGCCCAGAACGCCCAACTCGCCACCAGCCAGCACGCTGGCGATCACCAGGAACAGCGACGAGGTCGCTGCGGCGACCACCACCATCCGGAGGTTGCGCAGCAGCGACCGGTCCAGGCAGAGCCGGCCCACGAAGAGCGCTGTACCCGCGATCCCGATCAGCAGCAGCGCTGTCCAATGCCCGGCTCCCCCATCGGGAAGCGCGGCGAGTACCGGCAGTGGCGGAACCCGACCGCCCTGTGATCCGAACAGGTCGACGGTTACCCCGCCGACGGCCACCGGCGCCCCGACCAGGGCGCCCGCCGCACCGATCACCACGTTCGGCAGGTACAGGATGGAGAGCAACGTCAGCCCGAGACCGCCGATCCAGCCGTTCCCGGCCGCGAGCAGGTCGCCGGCGACCGACCAGTTGATCACCAGCCGCACCGCCACCACCATCGCGCCGAGCGTCATGAGTGCGGTCACCGCAACGACCCCACAGCGAAGTCCTTTGAGGACCCAGTCAGCAACTCCTGCGCGCACGACCAGGGTGGACCACCATTTGAGGCCCACGCCGATTCCGGCGCCGACTGCATGCACCGCGAACGTGCAGGCGAAGGCCAGCAACGCATCCGGGCTCTGGATGGTCATCACGGTGGATGCGTCCATCACCACCGCCAGGGACAGGATGGTGGCGAGCAGGGGCCCGCCGATGGCCGAGAGGATCACGGCCGTCACCTCGCTGTGAGGACGGTCGACATCTGTTGCCCGCGTGGTGGCCCGTGCCACCGCAGCCACCATCAGCAGGGTCGGGGCCAACGGCAGGACCCCGATGGTGACCTCACCGATGGTGAGTGGGATCTGATGGATGCCCAGCCACATGGACGCAACGGTGGCAGGCAGGCTGCCGAGCCCGTCACCGACCGCCACGAGGGTCAGCGCGGCGATGACAACCAGGATCGCGAGCGTGATCGCAGTGGTCCCGAACGCCAGGCGAACCAGCGCCCGTGCCGAGTCCGCGGCGCCCACCTCGTCGGCGCGGCGGGTCCGGCGCATCTCGCGCAGACGCGCGGCGAGATTTTCCGCAGTAGAGCTGGCCACCCTTGTCAGGGTGTCATTTGCCGGGCGAACAGATGGTCAGGCGCGCCGAGCGGTCGGCAAGACGAGCGGCCTCCTGTGCGCCTGTGCGGTGGCAGACGTCACGGACACACGAAAAAGCCGGCCATCACACATCGTGTGATGGCCGGCTCGTTCTGACCTGGACCGAAGTGCTTACTCAGCGCTCCGGCGACTTGAACTGCGTGGTCTGGTCGCCGTAGGGGTTCTGCTGCTCACCCGACGGCGCAGATGGGGCCTCGTACGGCGCGGAAGCACCGGGCTGAGCGCCGAAGCTGCTCGTTCCCGGAGCCGACGACGGCGTGCTCGGCTGACCTGGACCCGTGGACGGCGACGACGGGCTCGACGGGACCACCGTGGTGGCATCGGACGATCCGGCAGGCCCGGAATCTGACTTGCCCAGTCCGATCGAACCCGAGTCGGTGCCCTGCTGCCCGTAACCCGACTGCGCGTAGGGATTGCTCTGACCGGGCGCAGCCTGGTGACCACCGGAATGCTGGTCACCTGAGCCGGCAGCCGTGGCTCCGCTGCTCTGGCCGTAGGAGGAAGCCGCGCCGTATCCGCCTGCCTGACCGTATCCGGTGCTCTGGTCGCCTGCCTGGCCGTAACTGGTGCCCTGATCACTGGTCAGGCTGCTGTTCGAATGCTGACCCGTGCTGGTCGACGCGGTGTCCGCGCTCGCGTTCGAGGCGCCAGAGCCGGCGGTCTTGATGATCCCGGCCTCGGTGAGGAGCCACGCGATGGCGATGGCCGCCTGGAGGACGGCGAAGACGATCGCGAGGATGAAGCCTATTCCGGCGTCGATGTCACCCTTGGTGAAGAACTGGAACAGCAACACCAGTGCGCCGATGACCGACATCGCCGCAACGATCCCACTGAGCTTGGCGTTCTGCCGGAGGAGCGCCGTGGTGAGCGCGATGAGACCGGCTGCCCCGAGAAGCGCGATGGCCGTGGGGAGTCGGAGGAACAGATTGTTCTGGTCGACGTCGAAGCCTTCGGCGTCGAACGCGGGCGCGAAGCCGAGGAAGAAGTTGATCAGGCCCAATGCACCGACGGCATAGGCAAGGTATTTCGCGAGATCGGCGGGCAGACCCTTGGGCCCCTGTGACTGCCCGTAACCCTGTTGTCCGTAACCCTGCTGTCCATAGCCCTGCTGGGCGTAACTCTGGGCCGGCTGCTGGCCGTAACCCTGCTGGCCGTATGGCTGCGACGGTTGTCCGTAGCCCTGCTGACCGGCGGGCTGCTGACCGGAGGGCTGCTGGCCGTAACCCTGTGCGGGCTGACCGTAGCCCTGGCCGTAACCGGGATTCTGCGCCTGCTCGCCACCGGGCTGCTGGCCATAGCCGGGGTTGTACGACGGCTGTCCTGATTCATGCTGCCCCGCGCCGGGGTACTGCGAGCCCTGGTACGGCTGCTGCGAACCGTAGCCGGACCCACCGGGTTGATAGCTCATGTTCACTCCTGCTGTTGAGGGTGTTCGTCCCGCGTGCTGCTCGGCGGATTTATATGTCGCGCCTTACGCTAGTACATCCACTGGCGACGACAACCGTTGATTTCGACTGCGACAACAAACGGACTACGTCACTTCCAGCTGTGTTCGCGGCCCTGCTGTCGATACCAATCGAGCAATTCCGGCGCGTCCACCGACCGCGGGTCCACCGCGACATCGGCGCGACCAGCCAAGATCGCGGTCACCGGCACCTCCAGCTTCTTGCCGGTCCGGGTGTGTGGGATGCCCGGTGCCACGATCACCTCGTCGGGGACGTGCCGCGGCGACAGCCTGCGCCGGATGTCCGAACGCACCTGCGCGACGAGCGATTCGTCGAGGGATGCGCCCGGGGTGAGGGTGACGAACAACGGCATCCAGTACGCGCCGCCGGGGCCGTCGACCCCCACCACGAATCCCTCGGCGATCTGGTCGATGCCCTCTACCACCTCGTAGATCTCGGCCGAGCCCATCCTGATCCCGTTGCGGTTCAACGTGGCGTCACTACGACCGTGGATGATGATCGATCCGCGTTCGGTGACGGTGACCCAATCGCCGTGTCGCCACACGTGTGGCCGGGGACCGGCGGCCCAGTGGTGGTCGAAATACGCTTTCCGGTAACGCTCCCCGTCAGGGTCATTCCAGAACCCCACGGGCATGGACGGCATGGCGGTGGTGATCACCATCTCGCCGACCTCGCCGATCAGCGGTTCGCAGTGCGCACTCCAACTGGCCAGTTGGACACCGAGATACCGCGCCGACAGCTCGCCCGGCACCACCGGGACGCATGGCGAGCCACCTGCGAAGGCGGTCACCACATCGGTCCCCCCGCTGATCGATGACACCGGAATACCTTCTCTCACATGCTGATCCACCCAGATGAACAGATCCGCCGCGAGCGTGGAACCGGTGCTGCCGATGGTACGTAGCGCGCTGAGGTCGTGATCCCTGCCGGGATGGAGCCCGGCCTTGCGTGAGGCCTGCAGCTGTCCGGGGCTGGTACCGAAGTAGGTGACCTTCTCCGATTCGACCAAGCCCCACAGCCTGTCGGCATCCGGATTGAGCGGGTGGCCGCTGTAGCAGATGATCCTGGCCCCCACCAGCAGTCCGGCAACTTGGTAGTTCCACATCATCCAGCTCAGGGCCGTCTGCCAGAAGAACACGTCGTCGCGGTTCATTGCACCATGCAGGCCAACGGCTTTGAGGTGTTCGAGCACCACGCCACCGTGGCCGTGCATGATGCCCTTGGGCTTTCCGGTGGTGCCGGAGCTGAACAGCACCCAGAGTGGATGGTCGAAGGGTACCGGTTCAGGTTTCAGGTCTGCCGAACGGCGTGCGGCGACGGAGAACTCGACGGCTCCGTCGGCCGAATCCGCATCTTCCGAGTCGGATTCGGCGGTACGCACGACCAGCTGCCCGGTCAGGGTCGGGAGCATCCCGGCCAGCTCCGCACTGTCGCCGCGTTTGTCGATCCACTTGCCGCCGTAGTGATAGCCGTCGGCCCAGATCATCACCAGCGGGTCCAATTGGGCGAAGCGGCCGGCAGCACCGGCCGGCGCGTAATCCTGGCCACAGCCGGAGAACACCGCTCCGAGCGAAGCGGTGGCCAGGAACGCGATCACGGCCTCGGGCACATGCGGCAGGTAGGCCACCACCCTGTCGCCTCGCCCTACGCCCATCTCACGCAATGTGGCTGCAACACCGGCGATCTGCTCCGGCAATTCACTCCACGTTATCTCGGTACGGCCACCGTCCTCGCTCAGCCCTACGATGGCGACGCCGTCCTGGTCGGTGTGCGACAGGATCTGGTCGACATAGTTGAGCGAGACGTCCGGGAACCACCGTGCACCCGGCATCTCGGGATCGCGCAGTACATCGGAGTCGGCGTCGCCGAGCGTGCTGCCGCCGGTCGCCCGCACGCCGAAGTGGTCCCACACGTCGCGCCAGAACTGTTCGGGCCGGTCCACCGACCACTGCCACAGATCGTCGTATCCGTCGAACGTCAATCCGCGGGCAGCACCGACCGCCTCGGCGAACTCGTCCATTCGACTCATCGGCCGATTCCGAGGATGTCCAGCGCACTCTCCCGCATCTGGACCTTGCGGATCTTGCCCGTGACCGTCATCGGGAACTCGTCGACCACGTGGACGTATCTGGGGATCTTGTGTCGCGCGATCTTCCCGTCGGCGAACGCGCGGAGATCGTCGACGGTGAAATCGCTGACGCCGTCACGCAATTGCACCCATGCCATCAACTCCTCGCCGTATTTCTCATCCGGCACCCCGATGACCTGGGCGTCGAGGATGTCGGGATGGGTGTAGAGAAACTCCTCGATCTCGCGGGGGTAGATGTTCTCACCGCCGCGGATCACCATGTCTTTGATCCGGCCGGTGATCTGGACATAGCCGTTGTCATCCATGACGGCCAGATCGCCGGTGTGCATCCAGCCGTCGCCATCGACGGCTTCGGCCGTCTTGTCGGGCTGGTTCCAGTATCCGATCATCACGCTGTAACCACGGGTGCAGAACTCGCCGACGTCGCCGCGGGGCACGGTGTCCCCCGAGACCGGATCGACGACCTTGATCTCCAGGTGTGGTGCAACCCGGCCGACGGTGCCCACACGCCGGTCGAACGTGTCGTTGGAGCGCGTTTGCGTCGACACCGGCGACGTCTCGGTCATGCCGTAACAGATGGACACCTCCGACATGTGCATCTTGTCGATCACCTGCCGCATCACCTCCGCCGGGCACGGCGATCCTGCCATGATCCCCGTGCGCAGGGAGCTCAGGTCATAGGTGTCGAAATCGGCCAGCGCGAGTTCGGCGATGAACATCGTCGGAACCCCGTACAAGCTCGTGCAGCGTTCGCCCGCAACAGCATCGAGCGTCTTGGCGGCGTCGAACCCTGGTGCCGGAATCACCATCGCCGACCCGTGGGTGGTGGCCGCCAGGTTTCCCATCACCATACCGAAACAGTGGTAGAACGGGACAGGGATGCAGATCCGGTCCTGGTCGGTGTAATTGCACAGCTCCCCCACCAGATAGCCGTTGTTGAGGATGTTCCGGTGGGACAGGGTGGCACCCTTGGGATTACCTGTTGTGCCGGAGGTGTACTGGATGTTGATCGGGTCGTCCGGCGTCAGCGTCGACGCGATGTCGTCGAGCGCGGTCAACTCTGATTGCGTTGCGGTCGAGAGCAATTCGGACCATTCATCGGAACCGAGCAGCACCACCGATGCGAGGTCGGGACAGTTGTCGATGGCGGTGGTGAGCATCCCGGCGTAGTCGGCGTCGCGGAACTGCGGTGCAGCGATCACGGTGCGCGTTCCCGACTGTTGCAACGCGAACTCGATCTCGGTCTGCCGGTAGGCCGGGTTCAGGTTGACCAGGATCAGACCCGACTCCGCCGCCGCGTACTGAGTCAGCACCCACTCCGCACAGTTGGGGGCCCACAGCCCGATTCGATCGCCAGGCTCCAGGCCACTGCGTGCCAGGCCGGCGGCCAACGCACGCACCTGATCACGGAACTCGCGATAGGTCCATCGACGACCAGTCGGAACGTCGACCAGGGCCTCGTTGTCAGCGAATCTCTCGGCGGTCTGCCGCAACGACTCCCCGATCGTGACGGTGAGCAGCGGCGGTTGCGGCAGCCCCTCTGCGTGCGAGGGCTCAGGTGTTGCCATGAAATGCGCTCCTAGTGTGATTCGGCGCGGCGCATGATCGCCTCCGCCTGTCCCAGCAGGGGTGAATCGATCATCTGCCCACCGACCTGGAAGACCCCGCCGGTGTTGTCTTTGTCGGCGCCCAGAATCTGCTCCGCCCAACGGATCTCGTCGTCAGTTGGTCGGTAGGCCGCTCGAACGATATCCACCTGCGACGGGTGGATACACGCGGTGGCCTCGTAGCCGAGGTTCACCGCGTCGAGCGCCTCTGCGTGTAGACCCTCGGTGTCGGCGATGTCGATGTGTACCGAGTCGACGGCGAAGCGCCCGTGGGCGGCGCAGGCCAGCCGAACCGTGCCTCGAACCTGCCTGACCACATCGCGATAGCGTCCGGCGTTGGCTTCGCCGGTACTGAACCGACTCGACCGCCCGCCCATGGCGGCGACGAGGTCTTCAGCACCCCACATCAGCCCGATGCAGTTCGGCGCCGAGGCGATCTGCTCCACGGCCAGCGCACCGGCGGGGGTCTCGATCAAGGCGATCACCTGGTACCCGACCTGTGACAGATCCTCGGCGGTCTCACTCTTGGAGAGCATGACAACCCGGTACGCCGTCTGCGCGAGGGCTTTGAGATCGCGGTAGTGGTCACCGGTGCCGGCGGCATTGATCCGCACGATGGTGATGTTCGGGTCGATCGGATTGTTGATCAGTGCTTCGCGAGCGGCCTCGCGTGCCTCCGGGCGCACCGCATCCTCGAGGTCGATGATGACCGCGTCGGCGCGTTCTGCGGCTTTGGCATACCGATCCGGGCGATCTGCGGGGCAGAACAGAATGGCCGGGCCGGGCGGACTCCAGTTGGTCACCGGTGCTCCTCCTATGTCTCGGTGCGCCACCTGTTTGAACCTCACGTGGCGCGCTTGCGCACGAGAGTGGACCGCTGAGCTACAGCAACCACGTCGCCGTGCTGGTTTTTTCCGATGTGACGCAATGACACCACGCCCTCGCCGGGTCTGGATTTGCTTTCCCGTTTTCCCGTGCATTCGGTCTCGGCATACAGCGTGTCACCGTGGAAGAGCGGTGCGGGGAACGCGATCTCCGAGAAACCGAGATTGGCCACCAGGGTTCCCTGCGTCAATTGACTCACCGACAATCCGACGATCGTGGAGAGTGTGAACATCGAGTTCACCAGGCGCTCCCCACCGAACCCAGGCTGTTCGGCGGCGAACGCCGCGTCGAGATGCAGTGCCTGGGTGTTCATGGTCAGGGTGGTGAACAAGACGTTGTCGGCCTCGGTGACCGTCCGCCCTGGCCGGTGCTCGTACACCGTGTCCACCTCGAATTCGTCAAACCACAAGCCGCGCTGGGTGACCCGACGTGGTCGCGGAACGCCCCCGCCGTGGTCGCCCGCCACATTCGCGCCGGTCACGCGAAGCCCAGCTCGCGCGCGATCAGCATCAACTGCACCTCGGTGGTGCCCTCGCCGATCTCCAGGATCTTCGAATCCCGGTAATGGCGTGCCACCGGATACTCGTTCATGAAGCCGTAGCCGCCATGGATCTGAGTGGCCATGCGTGCGTTGTCCATGGCGGCCTCGCTGGAGACCAGCTTGGCGATCGCCGCCTCCTTCTTGAACGGTTTGCCGGCGAGCATCTTCGATGCCGCGTGGTAGTACGCGGTGCGCGCGGTGTGTGCGCGAGCCTCCATCCGTGCGATGGCAAACGACACCGATTGATATTCGCCGATGGCCTTGCCGAATGAGCGACGTTCCTTGGCGTACTTCACACTCTCGTCCACGCAGCCCTGCGCCACACCGGTCGCCAACGCCGCGATCGCGATTCGTCCCTCGTCGAGGATGGACAGGAAGTTGGCGTAGCCGCGACCGCGTTCACCGAGCAGATTCTCCGCGGGCACCCGCGCGTCACTGAAACTGAGCGGGTGGGTGTCCGAGGCGTTCCACCCGACCTTGTTGTACGCAGGCTCGGCGGTGAAACCCGCTGTGCCACTCGGCACGATGATCGTGGAGATCTCCTTGCGGGCCTTACCGTCCGGTCCCGGCGCCCGCGCGCCGGTGACCGCGGTGACGGTGACCAGCGAGGTGATGTCGGTGCCGGAGTTGGTGATGAATTGCTTGGCCCCGTTGATGATCCACTCGTCGCCGTCCTGCTTGGCCGTGGTGGCGGTGGCACCCGCATCCGAGCCTGCGCCCGGCTCGGTGAGCCCGAACCCTGCCAGCGCGCGGCCGGCAACCAGGTCCGGCAGCCACTTCTGCTTCTGCTCTTCGGTACCGAACCGGTAGATCGGCATGGCGCCGAGGCCCACACCTGCTTCGAGGGTGATGGCCACCGACTGGTCCACCTTGCCCAGTTCCTCGAGCGCCAGCGACAGCGCGAAGTAGTCCCCTCCCATTCCGCCGTATTCCTCACCGAACGGCAGACCGAACAGACCCATTTCCCCCATCTGCCGCACCACCTCGTACGGAAAGGTGTGTTCGGCATCGTGTTTGGCCGACACCGGGGCAACCACCGACTGTGCGAAGTCGGCCACTGTCCTGCGCAGTTCGTCGTATTCGACCGTCAGGTCGTCGGTGATGGTCATGTGGGATTTCCTTCCGGGTGATCAATGATCGTTGCCAGCCGCTGGCCGCTGGCGACCTTGTCGCCGACTGCGACCACCACCGACAGGTCACCGGCACGTGGAGCGGTCAACGTGTGTTCCATCTTCATCGCCTCGACCACCAGTACAGGTGTACCGGCCTCGACCGACTCACCTCCTGGGTGCAGCACGGCGACAACGGTTCCCGGCATCGGACTGGTGATCTCCCCGAGTTCCTCGGCATCGGTGGACGACCGCAGGATCTTCGACTCGGCGATCTCCCAGGTACCGGCCGGGCCGCTGACCCAGTAATGCCCCGGACTGTCGGTCCGGTGGCCTGCGGCCGGCTTCGGTGGTGCCTGCACGATCAGCCATCGCGACGTCATGCCGTCGAGGGTGAGTCGCTCGCCGGACACCGATGCTGTGGCTGTCCGGTCACCGATGGTGACGCGGGCGTCGGTTTCCGGTCCGGTCACCGCGACCGTCACCACATCGTCCCCGACCTGCAGGCGTGTCTTCGTAGGTGCTGGTCTACCGATGCGCCAGCCCACCTCCGAGGTCCACGGTGTCTCACCGCTGCGACCGGTTCGCACCCGGTGAAGCCCGACCAATGCCAGGGCCTCGAAAGGGGGCAAGGGTCCGCGATAGTCGACGACGAGGCGGTCGAGCAGCTCGGTGTCGAGCTCGGCGGCCCGAACGTCGGGCTGGTCGAGTACGTGGCGGGAGAACCCTATGTTGGTGCGAACGCCGAGCACGTGGGTACGCGCCAACGCTGCATCCAGCCGGGCGATGGCATCGGCTCGATCATCGCCGTGGACGATGACCTTCGCGAGCATGGGGTCGTAGTCGCTGCCCACCACGTCTCCGGTGACGATGCCCGAGTCGACCCGGACTCCGGGGCCGGCGGGTTCGTCCACGAGCAGCAGGGACCCACCGGTGGGAAGGAATCCGGCAGCAGGGTCTTCGGCGTACACCCGGGCTTCGATTGCGTGGCCGGTCATCGTCACGTCGTCCTGGGCGAAATCCAGTTTGTCCCCCCGGGCCACCCGCAGCTGCCAGTCGACGAGGTCGACGCCGGTGACCATCTCGGTGACCGGGTGTTCCACCTGCAGACGGGTGTTCATCTCCATGAAGAAGAACTCGTCGGGTTTGTGTGCCGAGACGATGAACTCCACCGTCCCGGCGCCGGTGTAGCCGACCGACCGCGCCGCGTCGCAGGCCGCGGCTCCGATGCGGGCACGCGTGGCGGTGTCGAGCAGCGCCGAGGGCGCCTCCTCGATCACCTTCTGGTGTCGTCGCTGGAGGGAACATTCGCGCTCACCGAGATGCACGACGTTGCCGTGGGTATCGGCGAGTACCTGGACCTCGATATGACGCGGGGTGTCCACGAACCGTTCGAGAAACAGCGTGTCATCGCCGAATGCCGCCTTGGCCTCGCGCCGGGCAGTCCGCAGCGCGGCCGGCAGGTCGACCGGATCGGCAACGCGGTGCATCCCTTTGCCGCCACCGCCTGCGCTCGGTTTGATGAGCACCGGGAACCCGATGTCGGACGCTGCCGCGATCAGGTCGTCGTCGGTGAGCCCAGGGCGGGAGATGCCGGGAACCACGGGGACGTCGCGGGCAGACACAGCCTCCCGCGCGGCGATCTTGTCGCCCATGATCTCGATCGCCCCTGCCGGCGGGCCGAGGAAGACGATCGACGCCTCCGCCAGTGCACGTGCGAATGCCGCATTCTCCGAGAGGAATCCGTATCCGGGATGTACCGCATCGGCGCCGACGCTCTGCGCGGCAGCGATCACTGCGTCGATCTTCAGGTAGCTCTCGGTCGCGGCGGCCGGGCCAAGTCGTACGGCCTCGTCGGCCATGGCCACGTGCAGCGAATCAGAATCTGCGTCCGAGTACACCGCAACGCTGCGGACTCCCGCTTGCCGCAGAGTGCGGATCACCCGGCAGGCGATCTCCCCGCGGTTGGCAACCAATACAGTGTCAATCTGCTTCATCACCACATCACATCCGGAAAACGCCGTAGGACACCGGCGCGAGCGGTGCGTTGCGCGCGGCGGCCAATGCCAGCCCGAGGACGGTTCGAGTGTCCGCGGGGTCGATCACACCGTCATCCCACAGCCGGGCGGTGGAGTAGTAGGCGTCCGATTGCGTTTCGAACTGTTCGCGGATCGGCGCCTTGAACTGTTCCTCATCCTCCGCAGACCACTCCTGACCACCACGCTCGATCTGGTTGCGCCGCACCGTCGCCAAGGTGTCGGCGGCCTGCGGTCCACCCATCACCGAGATGCGGGCATTGGGCCACATCCACAGAAACCGTGGCGAGTAGGCACGCCCACACATCGAATAGTTGCCGGCACCGAACGATCCACCGATCATCACGGTGAACTTGGGCACCCGAGCGCAGGCCACCGCGGTGACCATCTTGGCGCCGTTCTTGGCGATCCCGCCCTGCTCGTATTCCCGTCCCACCATGAACCCGGTGATGTTCTGCAGGAACACCAGAGGGATCTTGCGTTTGTCGCACAGCTCGATGAAATGCGCTCCCTTGAGCGCACTTTCACTGAACAACACGCCATTGTTGGCGATGATGCCGACAGGGTGGCCATGGATGTGGGCGAATGCGGTGACCAGCGACGTCCCGTATCCCGCCTTGAACTCATCGTATTGACCGGCGTCGCAGATGATCTCGATCACCGCACGAACGTCGTACGGGGTACGAGCATCGGTGGGGACCACGTCGTAGAGATCGGTCTGCGCCGCAACAGGTTCGCGAACCGGCTGCACGTCCCATTGCGGGGGGCCGGCCGGCCCGAGTGTGGCGACGATCCGCCGAACCCGTTCGAGCGCGTCCTCGTCGTTGTCCGCGAGGTGGTCGGTCACCCCCGACACGGTCGAGTGCATCAGTCCGCCACCGAGATCCTCGGCGCTGACATCTTCTCCGGTTGCGGCCTTCACCAGTGGCGGGCCGGCGAGGAAGATGGTGCCCTGATCGCGCACGATCACCGTCTCGTCGCTCATGGCCGGCACATAGGCACCACCGGCTGTGGACGACCCGAGCACAGCCGAGATCTGCGGGATACCGGCGGCACTCATGTTGGCTTGGTTGAAGAAGATGCGGCCGAAGTGGTCGCGGTCGGGGAAGACCTCGTCCTGCTGCAGCAACATCGCACCGCCGGAGTCCACCAGATAGATACACGGCAACCGGTTCGCCGCCGCCACCTCCTGCGCTCGCAGGTGCTTCTTCACGGTCACCGGGTAGTAGGTGCCGCCCGACACCGTCGCGTCGTTGGCGATCACCACGCACTCACGTCCCGCCACCCGCCCGATGCCGGCGATCACTCCCGCCGCGGGCGCCTTGCCGCCGTACATGTCCTCGGCTGCCAGCGGCGCGATCTCCAAGAACGGACTCCCGGCATCGAGAAGCGTGTCGACCCGATCACGAGGCAGCAGTTTCCCGCGGTCCAGGTGCCTGGCCCGCGCCTTCTCGCCGCCACCCTGGGCCACGCGATCCAGTCGGGCACGCAGAGCCGCCACGTTGGCTTCATGCGTTGCACGCCACCGGGGTGCGGTTGCGGTCGTGGACACCGGCGTCCACCGCCTTTCAGTTAGGAACGATTAACTGAAGTCACTGTAAGTGCTGGCAGACCCATTGTCACGCGATTGGCGACATCGCGGCCGAAGTTTCGTCGATCCCGCCCACGCCCGCACACACCGCCTGCCCCCGATATCCGCACACGCTGAGATCCGTCGTGACCCGCATCACAGGTTGACGTACGATCGCGGTACCGAAGAACGAGCCCCGACCCACCACCCCCGGGTCGGCACAACACCATAGAGAGCCGGGTAAACAGCCATGACCCTCGTTACGCAGCACCACCACGACGGCGACCACGACCGCGATCCACTGGGCGGAGCAGCCGCTTCCGTCGAGTCCTTCTCGCTCGACGACCGTTACACCCGCGAGTCCGGGACCGTCTACCTGACCGGCATCCAGGCACTGGTCCGGATGGTTCGTGACCGTGCCCGTCTCGACCGCCGGCAGAATCTACGCACCGCGTCCTTCATCTCCGGCTACGAGGGTTCCCCGCTCGCCGGTTACGACCTCGAGATCGCCCGTCGCGCGAAGTACCTCGATCCCTTCGACGTGGTGCACCGCCCGGGACTCAACGAAGAGATCGCCGCGACGTCGGTGATGGGTTCGCAGGTGGCAGCCCAGGTCGGGACACTGTCGAACCGCGGAGAGAACAGTACGCTCGACGGCGTCGTCGGCTACTGGTACGGCAAGGCCCCAGGCCTCGACCGCGCCACCGATGCCCTCCGGCACGCCAACATCATCGGTACCCACCCCACTGGCGGTGCCGTCGCCCTGGTCGGCGATGACCCAGGTGCCAAGAGTTCCACCGTCCCCTGCGCCTCCGAGATGGCGCTGGCCGACCTGTACATGCCGATCCTCTATCCCGCCGACTCCCAGGACATCCTGGACCTCGGGGTCCACGCCGCCATCATGTCGCGGGTGTCCGGCCTGTGGACGTCGATGAAGATCTCCGCCCATGTCGCCGACGGCGCATCCACCGCTGACGTGCACCCCGACCGCATCCTCCCCATCTACGGCGATCTCGGCACCAGTCCGCATGTCCCCAGCGGAAAGCTGTTGGGCGCCAACCTCATGGAGCTCGAACAGAACCAGCTGACAATCCGTCTGCCCCGCGCGATGGAATACGCACGCATCAACAGGCTCAACCGAATCGTCTCGCGCACCCCGGACGACAGGATCGGCATCGTCGCGGCGGGCAAGACCTACCTCGACGTCCGAGAAGGGCTGCGGCTGATGGGGATCACCGACGCCGACCTGGGCCGCCTGGGCATCCGCATCCTCAAGATGGGCATGGTGTACCCGTTCGAGCGAGAGATCATGACCGAGTTCATCGCCGGGCTCGACGAGGTCATCGTGGTCGAAGAGAAACGGGACTTCCTCGAAACGATGATGCGCGACATCCTGTTCCGCCGCCCGGATGTGCCGAACATCGTCGGCAAGTCCAACGAAGACGGATCCACCCTGTTCTCGCGGTTCGGCGAACTCGACATCGACTCGGTCACCCGCGGTCTCGCGAACCGACTCTCTCGTCACCACCAGGTCCCTGAAGCCACGAACTGGCTCGAGACCAGCGGTCGCAGTCGGGGCCGCATCGAACTACCGCTGGCAGTGCGCAGCCCGTACTTCTGCTCGGGATGTCCGCACAACAGCTCCACCAAGGTCGCCGACGGAACATTGGTGGGCGCCGGGATCGGTTGCCACGCCATGGTCTTGCTCATGGACCCCGACCAGGTCGGTGACATCGCCGGAGTCACACAGATGGGCGGCGAGGGTGCGCAGTGGCTGGGAATCTCTCCGTTTGTCGACGAGAAGCACTTTGTGCAGAACATCGGCGACGGAACCTTCATGCACTCGGGATCGCTGGCATTGCGTTCGGCGGTCGCCGCCGGGTCGAACATCACCTACAAGCTGCTGTTCAACGGCACGGTCGCGATGACGGGTGGACAGAACCCGGTTGGCCAGATGGACCTGCCGCAGATCACCAAACTACTTCTGGCCGAGAGGGTTCGGCGTGTGGTGGTCACCTCGGACGATCCGATTCGCACCCGTTCCCTGCGGCTACCGCCCGGGGTCGAGGTGCGCAGTCGCGACGACATGATGCAGATCCAGCAGGAGCTCGCGGCCATCGAGGGTGTCACTGTGCTCATCCACGATCAGCATTGCGCCGCCGAGAAGCGGCGCAAGCGCAAGCGCGGTGAGCAACCGACTCCCACCACGCGCGTGATGATCAACGAGCGGATCTGCGAGGGGTGCGGAGACTGTGGCGAGAAGTCCAATTGCCTGTCGGTGCATCCGGTGTCGACGGAGTTCGGTCGCAAGACCCGGATCGATCAGAGTTCGTGCAATCTCGACTTCTCCTGCCTCAAAGGCGATTGCCCGTCGTTTGTCACGATCACTCCGGGCGAGGCCGCTCGGGTTCGCCACACTGTGCCGAACATCGACGCCGACGTATTGCCGACACCCACCGCCACCAAACGGATCGACGACGGATTCACCCTCCGGGTCACGGGTATCGGCGGCACCGGGGTTGTCACGGTGTCCCAGGTGATCGCCACCGCAGCCGTTCTCGATGGGCACGTGGCACGCACGGTCGACATGACCGGTCTGGCACAAAAGGGCGGCGCAGTGGTGAGCGACGTCAAGGTCAGCTCGGGCGTGGTGGAACAGGCGGCGAAAGTCGCGTCGGGTGACTGCGACCTGTACCTGTCGTGCGACGGACTCGTCGGCGTGGACCCTGCGAACCTGAAGGTGGCCTCACCCCTCAAGACCACCGCCATCGTCTCCACCACCAAGATCCCGACAGGCGCAATGGTCATCGACACCTCGGTGTCCTACCCCAGCGATGCACAGATCGCGTCGTCCATCGACCGGTCGATGCAACGAGGCATCTACCTCGACGCCGGTGAACTCACGCTCGAACTCTTCGGGGACGAGCAGTACGCCAACATGCTCCTGGTGGGTGCGGCATTCCAGTCGGGAGCCATGCCGATCACGGCCGAATCGATCGAGCGTGCCATCGAGCTCAACGGCGTTGCCGTCGAACGCAATCTGCAGGCGTTTCGCCGTGGCCGGCAGATCGTCGCCGATCGCGAAGCCGTCCGATCTGCCGTTGCGGCCGCACACCCGGCGCCCGCACCATGGCAGCCCAGCACCCGGGCCATCACCCTCACGCGGTCGCTGGACAGTGTCAGCACCGAGGTGCTGGGCACGGTTCGCCGCCGGGTCGATGAACTGATCGACTACCAAAGCGTCTCCTACGCAACCGATTACGTCCGGTTCGTCGGTGACGTCGCACGAGCCGAAGGCCAGCCCGAGGTGGGCGGCCTCACCGACGCCGTGGCGCGCAACTTGTTCAAACTGATGGCCTACAAGGACGAGTACGAAGTGGCACGTCTGACGCAGGACCACCAGTTCGCAGCCGAAGTCGCCGACCAGTTCGGTGACGACGCAAAAGTTGCTGTGCGCCTGCATCCGCCGACTCTCCGGTCGCTGGGCATGCGCAAGAAGATCGCCATCGGGGCCTGGGGCACGCCTGCGCTGAAGTCACTGGCGAAGGCCAAGCGCCTACGTGGCACCAAGCTCGATCCGTTTGCGCGTGCCGAGGTCCGCGAGACCGAGCGGGCACTGATCGTCGAGTACCGCGAACTCATCACCCGGTTGCTGGAGGCCTTTGCGGACGGCCGGCTGACCGCCGACGACATGCCTTCGGCTGTTGCGGTGGCCGAGCTGCCCGACATGGTGCGCGGATACGAAGACATCAAGATGCGCAACGTGGCCCGGTACCGCGAAGCGGTCGCCGACCATATTGCGGCACTGAATATCTGAATCGCCGGCCACCCCACGCAGTACGCGGGGACGCTCCAGAAGCACGTGGGCGTCCTCGCGTTCTGTCACCTCTGATCAGCGGTGTCGGACCACCGGGGTCACGAACTCAGCAGAGCGGCGTGAGCCATCCGAGCGAGGATCACGTGCAGACGCCGGGCATCCAGATCCGGAAGTCGCGGCGAGGAATTGATCAGTCCGAACACGGCCTGAACCCGCGTCCGCGCTTCCTGCCGGGGTATCGAGCCATCGAGTTGGATCAGCGTTTCAGCCCACAGTTCGACGTACTGCCGCTGCAGCCGTCTGACCGTGCGACTGGCTTCCGAGGCGAGTGACGAGAAATCCCGATCCTGCACGCGGATCAGCTCGGGCTCGGTGGTCGCGAACCGTACGTGGAAATCGATCAGACCGTCCAACGCTTCGTCGGGTCCGTCCGTGGACGCGACCACCGATTGACCGCCGTCGAAGAGCCGTTCCGAGATGCTGATGAGCATCTCGGCCAGAACTGCGTCCTTGCCCGTGAAGTGCCGGTACATCGCCGGACCGCTGACACCCACCGCGGCGCCGATGTCTTCGAGACGGACCCCCGCAAATCCTCGCTCGGCCATCAGACGAGCCGCTGCGGCCAGCAACTCCCGCCGCCGCGCAGCCTTCGCCAGACCCCTGCGTGTGACCGGAGCGGGTCCGGAGGGGGTTTCTGCCGACGACTCGTGGACGTCATCATCCGCGGGCTCTGCGGGCCCGTCAGGAGTTCCGGCTGCAGTGGTCATCGCCTGCTGAGGTTACCCGCCCGACCCATGGGCCGGGAACGGGTTCGCCCAGCCGCCACACCGCACGTCAACGATGCAACGCGCGCCTGGCCAGCCGGTTCCCGAGCCACTGACCCAGTTGCACCAACACGATCAGCATCGCGATGACCACCACGGTGAGCTTCCAGTTGAATTGCTGATAGCCGTACTGCTGGGCGAAGTCGCCCAACCCCCCGCCACCGACGTATCCCGCCATCGCGGACATGTCCACAATCGCGACGAAGATGAACGTGTAGCCGAGCACAAGCGGCGCAAGACCTTCCGGGATCACCACCGTCAGCAACGTGCGAAGCCGGCTTGTACCCATCGCGCGTGCCGCCTCCACCACACCCGGGTCGACGGCCACGAGATTCTGCTCCACCACGCGCCCGATCACGAACACAGCCATCACCGTCATCGGGAATATCGCTGCCTCGGTACCGATCCTGGTGCCCATCACCTCTTTGGTGAGCGGTGCCATGGCCGTGATGAAGATGATGAACGGGATCGGCCGGACGATGTTGACCGCCACGTTGAGAAGGTTGTAGACAACCGTGTTGGCAAGCAGATTGGTCGGGCGGGTGGCGTAGAGCAGGGCACCGAGACCCAGCCCGATGACGCCGCCGATCACCAGCGTGAAACCCACGAGCTGGAAGGTCTGGATGACCGCGTCCCACAGGATCGGCCGCAGCTCGGGAGTGATGATGTCGCCGAGGAACACGGGCTACGCCTCCTCTGTCACCGGATGTTCGGTGACGTCGGTCAGTTCGCGGAGGTCTGCAAGCGCCGCGTCGATCTCCCTGTCGCCACCCTGCAAAGCGAATGTCAACGATCCGAACGGGCGCCGGGACAGTTCGATGATCCCGCCATAGACCACGGTGGCCCGGACGCCGGGCCGCGCCAGGGCGCCGGTGACATCGACCGTGCCGGAATCGGTTTCCCGTACCGCAACGGTCACGAATCGACCGCTGTGGCGGGAGCGTAACCTGACGAGCGTCTCCCCCGATGGCGCATCACCGACCGCCGAACGCACCAGGCGTCGCGTGATCGGCGATGCGGGCCCGGAGAACACGTCGTACACCAGACCCTGCTCGGCGAGCCGCCCCGAATCGAGGACGGCCACCCGGTCACAGATGTCACGCACCACGTCCATCTCGTGGGTGATGACCACGATGGTGGTGCCCAGCTCGCGGTTGACCCGTTTGAGCAACCCGAGGATTTCCGCTGTCGTGTCCGGGTCAAGCGCACTGGTGGCCTCATCGGCCAGCAGGATCTTCGGTGACGTCGCCAGTGCCCGTGCGATTCCCACCCGCTGCTTCTGTCCCCCGGACAGCTGCTGCGGGTACTGACGGGCCTTGTCACCGATGCCCACGAAGTCGAGGAGCTCGGTCACGCGAGCGGCACGCGCAGATCGCGTCATGCCCGAAACCTTCAGTGGAAACTCGACATTGCCGGCAACGGTGCGCGACGAGAACAGGTTGAACTGCTGGAAGATCATGCCGATGTCCCCGCGCACGCGGCGCAACTGGCGTTCACGGGCTCGGCTGATGTCCTCGCCGTCGATCAGGATCTGCCCCTCGTCGGGGGTTTCCAGACCATTGATCAGCCGAACCAGGGTGCTCTTACCTGCACCTGAGTATCCGATCACCCCGGTGATGTCGCCGCGGGCGATGTCCAGGTCCACCCCGTCCACCGCGACGAGCTGTTTGCCTCCTTTGCCGCGAAACCGCTTGGTGGCGCCCCGGAAAGAGATGGCGGGTTCCTCAGGCACCGCTCGACTTCACCTGCTCCTGGAGTTCGACGGTGAGCTGCTGCAGTTCGGACGCGGGGTTCGTCTTGAAGACCCCGCTCGCGCCCAGGTCCTTCTTCGCGGCCGCTTCCACCTCGGGGTCGTGGTAGAGCGCGGCCAACTTCAGGTAGTCGGCGTTGTTCTTGTCTTCATCGCGTGCAACGAATGCGTTGATGTACGGCTTGGCGATATCGCTGTTCGGGTCGTCTTGAGCGATCACCTTGTCCGCGCCGAGATTTGCCGACGTCGCATAGTTGTTGTTGACGATCGCGGCATCCACCGAATCAAGACTCTGGGCGGTCTGGCCGGCGTCGACTGCGGTCACCTTCACCTTTGACGCACCCTCGTTGATGTCGGCCAGGGTCGAGAACGCGGACCCGCCGTTCTTCAGGGAGATCAGACCGGCCTGCTGCAACACCAAGAGGCCGCGGGCCTGGTTGGTCGGGTCGTTCGGTATCACCACGCTGCCGCCCTGCGGGATCTCGTCCAGGGACGCGTGTTTGGTCGAGTACAGAGGCAGAGGATAGACGGCCGTTGCACCGATGGGGACGAGGTTCTGATTGTTCTTGGCGTTGTAAGTGGCGAGGTACAGCAGGTGCTGGAACTCGTTGAGCTGGAGTTCTCCCTCGGCCAGCGCGGGATTGGGCTGGTTGTAGTCGGTGAAATTCACCAGCTCGACTTCGATGCCCTCATCGGAAGCCTTCTGCTTGAACACATTCCAGTAGCTTTCACTGGCGTCGGCGACACCGATCTTCACCGTGTCCGAGTCGTCGCTGCCGCACGCGGCCATCCCCAGGGCCAGCAGGGGCAGAACCAGTAGCAGGGCAAGCCTTCTCAAACGCATGACAACCCGTTCCCTTTCGTCTCACGGCCGCGGCGACCGAGCACATGAGCGACCGACCGGCGGTCGCGCGTAGTGACTGTAACGACGGGTGACAACAGGAACAGGAAGCGCCGCGGCGGCACCGGGCAGACGAAAGTCGTTGACCTGCGCTATTTCCGAGCCAGGAGTTAAAATCCGGCAGATTTTATGGGATCACACCGATCGGGTTGCTCACCATGCGTAGATGACCCGACTACGCAGCACGATGTCCTGCACCGAACGGCGTCGTCTGTCCACGGCAACCCACAGCAGGCCGATCGGGAAGGTGGTGTAGAACATGGCACGTAACAACGCGCGAACCGGACCGAGCCGACCACCCCTGCGGTTGACAACCTCGAGGCCCATCGCAACCGAACCCACTGTGCGGCCCGATACCGTCCAGCAGCCCGCGAGGTAGACAACCGCGACCACATACGTCGCCACTCCGGAGAACAGCACGTTCGGGTTCGGCGTCTCAAAGTTCCCACTGGTGAACAACAGTCCGAGCAGCAGCGCCCCCAGGTACAGCACTCCGAGGATCGCGGCGACTGCCGCGACATCGAGGACCGCGGCCACACCACGACTGACGATGCCGGCGATCCTGCTCTCGAACTCGTCCCTGCCCGTGTGGTGGGGTTCGGCGACCTCACGCGACTTTTCGGTCATCCCCTGTCCGCCGGGACGTCGGTGGCGGTGCCGGACCGCTCGCCAGGCTTGTCGGGAACACGTCGGTGCACCTCGATGATCACCTCGGCCGGGGGCGGTGTTCCGTTCAGGGAGCCGGCGTCGGGATGCCGGCCATTCCGGGCCGGCGGCTCGACCGGGCGGGCAGCGCGCTTGCCATCGTGACGTCCGAGCAGTCGTCCGACAACCCCTGCCACCACGTCGTCGGCGCGTGCCCCCTGGGTCCGGACGTCTTCGAGCACACCTGTTGTCAACGTGGTGGTCGAGTCACGAACGATCGCTTGGAGATCGACCCCGTCGATGATCTGATTCGCCAGTTCGATGAGATCGAGACGCCCGATGATCGCGTCGACGTCGATCTTTGCGGCGACCGCGTCGATGTCCACGCCGGCAACAGCACGGTCGAGGTCGACGGTCTCGATGATCCTGTCGATGTCCACCCGGTCGAGGATCGCGTCGATGTCGATCCGAGCCGCGATGCGGTCCACGTCGATCCCCACGGCAATCCGATTGAGGTCCACGTGGCCACGCACCAGTTCGGTGAGGTCCACCTCGACGACCAGGGCGTCGATCACCTCTCGGATGATCACCTTGAGCGACGAACGCGCGACCACGATTGCCGCAGCGAGTGCGCGTTCACCCAGCGCGACAACGTCTTCGGTGCGCCGTTGCAGCACACCGCCGACCACCGGGACACGCACCGCCAGCGAGTAGGCCGAGCCGGCCGTGCTCAGCAATCCGTCCAGCAGTGGTCCACCGGTCATGCGCGCGCTTCTTTCACTCGCCGTGACTGAGAACACTACTCGCCGGTCGCGCTGCCGAACCCCCGAACTTGTGGGGTTGTTCGCGTGCCCTGCCTGGACGGTTGTCGAACGCCCGCACCGGACGGGAGTGCGGACAGCACAAAGCGCCGGTCCCGTTTCGAGGACCGGCGCTTCGTGTTCTGTCGGTTTACAGGCTCTTGTAGAGCTCGCGTGCGAGTTCGGCGGTTTCGGACGGCGTCTTGCCGACCTTCACCCCGGCCGCCTCGAGTGCGTCCTGCTTGGCCTGAGCGGTTCCCGAGCTGCCGGAGACGATGGCGCCGGCATGGCCCATGGTCTTGCCTTCGGGAGCGGTGAAGCCCGCGACGTACCCGACGACCGGCTTGGAGACGTTGGCCTTGATGTAATCGGCCGCCCGCTCCTCCGCGTCGCCGCCGATCTCACCGATCATCACGATGACCTTGGTGTCGGGGTCCTTCTCGAACGCCTCGATGGCGTCGATGTGCGTGGTGCCGATGACCGGGTCACCGCCGATGCCGATTGCGGTGGAGAAGCCGATGTCACGCAGCTCGTACATCATCTGGTAGGTCAGCGTTCCGGACTTGGAGACCAGACCGATGGGCCCGGTGCCCGCGATGTTCGCCGGGGTGATGCCCACGAGCGACTCGCCGGGGGTGATGATGCCGGGGCAGTTCGGACCGATGATCCGGGTCTTGTTGCCCTTCTCCACGTTGTAGGCCCACGCGTATGCGCTGTCCTGCACCGGGATGCCCTCGGTGATGACCACGAGCAGAGGGATCTCCGCATCGATGGCCTCGATGATCGCGTCCTTGGCGAACTTCGGCGGCACAAAAGCGATCGACACGTCGGCGCCGGTCTTCTCGATGGCCTCGGACACGGTGCCGAACACGGGCAGCTCCACGCCGCCGTCATGGCTGACGGTGGTGCCGGCCTTGCGGGCGTTGACGCCACCGACGACCTTGGTGCCTGCTTTGAGCATCAGAGCGGTGTGTTTGGTGCCCTCACCACCGGTGATGCCCTGAACGATGACCTTGGAATCTTTGTTCAGAAAAATCGACATTGATCTGCTGCTCCTACTTGCTCGCCAGTTCGGCGGCCTTGTCGGCGCCACTGTCCATGGTCTCGGCGAGCGTCACCAGAGGATGATTGGCGTCGGCGAGGATCTTGCGGCCTTCTTCGACCTTGTTGCCGTCGAGACGCACAACCAGAGGCTTGTTGGCTTCATCGCCGAGCTTCTTCAGCGCACCGACGATGCCGTTGGCGACCGCGTCACACGCGGTGATGCCACCGAATACGTTCACGAACACACTCTTGACCTGCTCGTCGCCCAGGATGACGTCGAGTCCGGCGGCCATCACCTCGGCGGAGGCGCCGCCACCGATGTCGAGGAAGTTCGCCGGCTTGACGCCGTTGTGCTTCTCTCCGGCGTATGCGACCACGTCGAGCGTGGACATGACCAGTCCGGCACCGTTGCCGATGATGCCGACCTGCCCGTCGAGCTTGACGTAGTTGAGGTCGTTCTCTTTTGCCTTGAGTTCGAGCGGGTCGGTCGCGTCCTTGTCTTCGAACGCCTCGTGGCCGGGCTGGCGGAAATCAGCGTTGGCGTCGAGGGTGACCTTGCCGTCGAGAGCGAGGATCTGATCGTCAGGCGTACGGACCAGCGGGTTGACCTCCACGAGGAGAGCGTCTTCGTTGATGAAGACCTCCCACAGCTTCTGGATCGTCACGGCTGCTGCGTCGAGCACCTCGGCGGGCAGTTTGCCTGCCTCGGCGATGCTGCGCGCAAACGCGAGGTCGACACCCTTGACGGCGTCGACGGGGATCTTGGCGAGTGCGTCGGGGTTCTCCTCGGCGGTCACCTCGATCTCGACGCCGCCTTCAACCGAGCACATCGCCAGGTAGGTGCGGTTGGTGCGGTCGAGCAGGAAGGAGATGTAGTACTCCTCGGCGATGTCGCTGGCCTCGGCGACCAGCAACTTCTTGACGACGTGGCCCTTGATGTCGAGGCCGAGAATCGATTCGGCATTCGCGACGGCCTCATCGACGTTTGCCGAGTACTTGACGCCGCCGGCCTTGCCGCGGCCACCGACCTTCACCTGTGCCTTGACCATCACGGGCTTGCCGATTTCTTCGGCAATCTGACGCGCGCCGTCGACCGTGTCGGTTACACGGCCGGCCGAGGTCGGCACCTCGTGCTTGGCGAAGAGCTCCTTCGCCTGGTATTCGAAGAGATCCATTCAGCTCACCATCTCGTAGGTTTGTCCGCTGTTGGTGTTGCGAACCACAGCGACCTTAGCGTCGCGCCGAACAGCCACGATCACTACTCCCTGCAGCTTGTGCCACAGATCACTCGGGGTGCTGCCTGTTACCGCTCACCATTCGCCGATCGCGCCGACCTGCGACGCAGCCGTGAACAGTACCTAAACGCATCTGTGATGCGCCTCACAACCCTTGGGCAATTCTCGCGTCCGGTTGCGGTCGTCGCAATCATTTCGTTACCGTTCCTGAGGTCAGAAGGTCACGGATCCGTCACATCGAGTTTCCGTACCGCCTGCGCAGATCACATTCATCCGCGCGGGCCAGTTGTCAGAAAGGCTAAATCTGTTGGTAGTTCGCGATTCGATCACCGGCGATGTTGCGCATTCGCGCACTTCGGCTCGGACCATCGACGGCGAACGACCCGGTGATCCGCACGACAACTCCATCACTTCGATCATTCCCATCGACGACTTCGGTCTCGAGGAGTACGCCGACGGTCCGTTGACCCAGTGGCGTAACGGCAGCGTCGACGGCGGTCGTCGCCATGCAGGTGCCCGCCGATTCGACCGTGATGCCTACGACGCCCCGCGCCCCGCCGAGATCACGCAAGACATCATTGTCGCCGAGGTCGAACTCGACGAGATCCTCCATGATCATCCTTTCGAGGTCCACGGCGCCGAGTTCGATGATTTTGCGCCTACAGCCGATGAGTCGTCGTGGTCGCCGCAGAAACAGACTTCCCCGCGCCGCGGTGGCGGTAAACACCGCATCGCCGCGCCGCCGCAGGCCCTCAAGGGACGTGCAGCGCTGATGGCAGTTGCGGCCGGTGCTGCCGTCGCCGCCGCCACAGGTCAGTTCGCACAGCCAGCTGCCGAGCCCACCAAGTCGGCGGCTCCTACGCCCGTGGTGAACCCGATCAGCACAGACGAGAGTCTTGCCGCCGGAATCGCCGCTGCGCCCGCACCGGCCAACATGGACACCTTCACCGAGCAGCTGGCTGTCGGCCAGGAACTCGCCGAAGCAGCGCATGCGCAGGACGAAGCCGCGCGCATCCCCTTGTTCGCTGCCCCCATCCCGGCCGGCGCGTACACCTTCACCTCCACGTACGCGAACCGCTGGGGTTCGTTCCACGGTGGCATCGACCTCGCCGCGCCCCTGGGCACTCCCATCCACGCCGTCACCGACGGCGTCGTGATCGAGGCCGGGCCCGCTTCCGGGTACGGCAACTGGGTACAGATCCAGGCCGAAGACGGCACGGTCACCATGTACGGGCACATGTCCGCAGGCGGCGTGCTCGTCAAGAAGGGCGACAAGATCATCGCCGGCCAGAAGATCGCCGAAGTCGGCAGCGAAGGCTTCTCCACCGGCCCCCACCTCCACTTCGAGGTGTGGAAGAACGGAACCATGAAGATCGACCCAGCTCCATGGCTGGCGGCCCACGGCATCAGCCTGGCCTCCTACACCGGAAGCTGAACCGCAACTCCCCTCCACCCGTCGACCGGGCCGAAACCACCGCCGACCGGGCCGAAACCACCGCCGACTGGGCCGAAACCGCCGCCGACCGGGCCGAAACCGCCGTCGACTGGGCCCTAACCGCCGTCGACCGGGCCCTAACCGCCGTCCACTGGGCCGAAACCGCCGTCGACTGGGCCCTAACCGCTGTTGACTGGGCCGAAACCATCCCTGGCATGACTCAGACCATGACCCAGCGGCACCCCACGGCACTAACAACTGCGCGGGAACGGCATTCTTCGGCACGGTCAACGGCGATTAGGGCACGGTCAACGGCGGTTAGGGCACGGTCAACGGGAGTTTCGGCACGGTCGGCGTAGGTGCCCTTACAGCTTTTCGACGGGGAGACCACCCAGTGACATGAGGGTGATCCGTCCGGCGCTTCCGAAGTCGAAGGTGACGCGCTCGGTAGGACCGGCCCCTTCTTTGCCCACCACCTTGCCCATCCCGTACTTCGGATGGGTCACCCGGTCGCCAACGGTCACATGAACCTGCTTGTTGCGCCCGCGGGTCGGCGAACCAAACGATTCCTGGCGTCGCGAACCCGACCCGAATGAACGGCCACCGAATCCACGACCCTCGCCGAAACCGCGGCCGTTGTCGCCGTAATCCCGGCCACCGTCGCTGGTCATGCGCCCCATCCCACGCCGCGGCTCGGTGCGTCGCCAATCGATGAGATGCTGCGGGATCTCTTGCAGGAAGCGCGATTCGGGGTTCTGCATCGGCGATCCCCACGCCGAGCGGACCATCGCCCGGCTCAGGTACAGCCGTTTGCGGGCACGGGTGATGCCGACGTATGCAAGCCTGCGTTCTTCCGACAACTCGGCGGGGTCACCGAGAGCCCGCATGTGCGGGAACTGACCGTCTTCCCAACCGGTGACGAAAACGACGGGGAACTCCAGCCCCTTCGCCGTGTGCAACGTCATCAACGTCACCACGCCGTCCTCGTCGTCGGGCACCTGGTCGGCGTCAGCCACGAGGGCCACACGTTCGAGGAAGGCCGCCAACGAGCCCGGCTCAGGCTCGCCGTCGTCGGGTGTCAGACCGTCGTCGTCGCCGTTGTCCAGTTGCGTCTCCGGCGGTTCGGCAGCCGCAGCTTCGGCACTGAACTCCCTTGCCACCGATATCAATTCGTTGATGTTGTCGAGTCGGGCGCCGTCTTGCGGATCCGATGAGCCCTCGAGCTCGTCCCGATATCCGGTGCGTTCGACGATCGCCTCGACCAGTTCGCCGATGTCGCCGGCCTCGCTACCCGCATCGACGGCCGCCACGTCGGCGCCGTCGGACCCGGCCGCGCCGAAACTCGCGAGGAAGTCGTTCCGCAGGCCTTCGATGAGTTCGATGAACCCGGAGATCTGTTTGGTGGCACGGGTGTTGAGCAACGGCACCTTGCCTTCGGCCCCATCGATCAACGCCTGATAGAAACTGATGCCGGCGTTCTCCGAGTGGACGGCCACGCAGGCTTCCGCGCGGTCCCCGATGCCACGACGGGGGGTGTTCAGTATTCGACGCAGACTGACCTGGTCGTCCGGATTGGCGACCACCCGTAGGTACGCCACGACGTCACGGACTTCTTTGCGCTCATAGAACCGGACCCCACCGACCACCTTGTAGGGGATTCCGAGCCGGATGAACACTTCTTCCAGCGCACGCGAAGCGGTGTTGGTGCGATAGAAGGCCGCGACGTCCGAGTACCGGAACTCGCCCGTGTCGGTGAGGGCGTCGATCTCCCGGGCGATGAACTGGGCCTCGTCGTGCTCGTTGTCGGCGACGTAGCCGACGATCAGTTCGCCATCACCGGAATCGGTCCACAACTTCTTCTCCCGTCGGCCCGCGTTGCGGGAGATCACCGCGTTGGCGGCCGACAGGATGGTCTGTGTGGAACGGTAATTCTGTTCCAGCAGAATGGTTTCGGTGTCCGGGAAGTCGCGCTCGAACTCTTCGATGTTGCGGATGGTGGCACCGCGGAAGGCATAGATCGACTGGTCCGCATCACCCACCACACACAGTTCCGAAGGGCTCACGTTTCCGACGCTTCCCGTTCCGACCATCTCCCGCACCAGCACGTACTGCGCATGGTTGGTGTCCTGGTATTCGTCGACCAAGACGTGCCGGAATCGACGCCGGTAGTACTCCGCGACCTCCGGATGAGCCTGCAGCACACCGACCGTCTCGCCGATCAGATCGTCGAAGTCGAAGGCGTTCGCGGCGCGCAGGCGCTGCTGGTACTGCCGGTAGATCTGGGCGATCGTCTGCGCGGCCGGCTCCCCGCTCTCCTCGGCGGCCGCGGCCGCACCGTCCGGATCCACCAGTTCGTTCTTGAAGTTGGATATCGCGATCCCGACCCCCCTGGGGCTGAACTTCTTGGGGTCGAGGTCGAGGTCGCGCACGATCATGCCGAGCAGCCGGCGCGAGTCGTCCGCGTCGTAGATCGAGAAATTGGAGTTCATCCCGGTCAGCAGCGACGCCTGGGCGCGCAGGATTCGCACGCAGGTGGAGTGAAAAGTGCTGACCCACATCCGCAGAGCCCGGGGACCGACCAGATCGACCACTCGCTCGCGCATCTCGGCGGCGGCTTTGTTGGTGAAGGTGATCGCGAGTACCTGGCCGGGACTGACGTCGCGTTCGGCGAGCAGGTACGCGATCCGGCGGGTGAGCACCGCGGTCTTGCCGGACCCGGCGCCGGCGACGATCAGCAGCGGTGACCCCGCATGGAGCACCGCAGCCCTCTGTTGGGGGTTGAGCCCATCGAGCAGCTCAACAGCACGCCGCGAGGGCGTACGGGTGTTTTCCTGCAGGTTTCCAGTGGCCAGACCCGGCAGCGACGGATTGGGAGCAGCGCTTTTCATCGTCTTACAAAGTTACCCGCTCGCCCCGACAACTCACGCCACCGAACCACCTGTCGGCCCGCCTGGGTAGCATCGCCTCGACTGATGGTCAGTGGTCGCGGGCGTCTCGATGGGAGGCCACCCGCGGCGGGGGTTTCGGGCGGGGGCTCATGCGTAGCAGAACTGTGGCCGGTGCGGCTTTGGCGGCGGCTGTCTTGGGGCTGGTGGTGGTCCTGGTGGCGATCTTTCTACCCCGGACCACCGATGGCTCCGCGTCGGCACCTGCTCCGATACTCGTGCAGAAGAACCTGACCGAGGCTGCCGGCCAATTCGCAGCCCACCCGGGCGCGAAATACACCGGGTCGGTGTCCTCCGACCGCGACAAGATCAATCTCGACGAGGTCGTGGTGTCGTCCGCGGGCGACCTGTCCGGGCGGATCAAGGTCGGCGGCGAGGCCGCCGAGATCATCGGCGTGAACGGCCAGACCTTCGCCAAGGGTTCCGCCGGGTTCTGGAAAGGCCAACTCGAAGACACCCCGAAGATCAATTACGAAGCGGTCGCGACCGGTTGGGCGCAGCTCGACCCGGCCGTGTTCCCCGATCTGGGCCGTCTGCTGGCACCGCCGAACCTGGCCGGTGCCGTGGCGGGCAACGACAAACTCTTCGACCTCACAGCGCGAGGTCCTGCGAACGGACTGATCGGAACACCTGACGTCCGGTACCGGCCGGCGGGACTGCCTGCGGTGGTCGCCGAGAGCGACTCCGTCGTGGTGGCCGGGGACTCGCTCCGCATCACCATGCAGGATGACAGCGGCATCTCGTCGGTCAGCGGCCCGCTCTCGTCCGGCGGCGGCAACGTGTTCGACGTCGATCTGCAGGTCCAGAAAGCCGGACCCAACGAGGTCGGCCGGGTGTACGACACCATCGGCGAGCAGACCGCCGCCCTGACTCACGTGCCGGCGCCCTACATCCGTCCCGATTTCGCCGCCAGCGGCTTCCGGCTGTCCGTCTCGCCGTGCAGCCCGCCTGTCTGCGAATACATCGTCACCTACGTGGCTTCCACCCCGTCACCCACCGGTCCGGGGTCGGCCACCGTCGTCGGCAACATGACGCTCACCCTCAACGGCCGTCCCGTCGGCGGGACCTGCGCCCATACCGTCACCGTTCCACTCAACGGCCGTGCCGAGTCGCGCTGCCCGTTCACCGTCCCGAACGAGGACGGCACGCTCAAAGGCGACGTCACCTATGTGTTCACCACCTTCTTGGATCAGGATCGTGGTGCGTTCGAGAATGCGCTCAGCGCCAACAAGAAGGCGGCGACCGCCGGTGCTGTGGGCACATGGAAACCAGCGGGATTCAAGGAGACTCGGCAGGCGCGTGACCACAGCAGGCAGGTCACCGGTGTCCCGTCCACATTCGTCTACGAGGTGAACGAGTACGCGTTCGATGGCCGGGCGCCCGACGGCACCCTGTTGATGACACTCGGCCCGGGCTACGCCGACAACATCGGCCGCGACGGCCTGCTCGGCTCCGAGTGGGAAGGCACCGCGGTGCTCCTCGAGAACGCGGATCAGCAGCTCGAGGCAGCGGGTTCGACCCCTGTCCGCTGGGTGTTCACCGAACCGGAGGCCGCCGATGCCGTGGGGAAAACCCTCCAGTCACAAGGGGTTCGAGGTATCGCGACCGTTGCGGTTCCGGCGGGCTGACGGCGTCCGAACCCGATCAGGGCGCACGCACGAGTTCGCCGACGCGGCCTTGGCCCACATGCAGTTGCAGGCCCGGCGTCACGGGACGCAACTGAACCTCAGAGCCCGACCCCTCTACCTGAACGAACACGGTGTGCAGCCCTGCCTTCACGGGCACCTCGAGCGACGCGTCCTCGGTCAGACCGATCCGGACGGTTCCGTCGGTGTTGGCGCAGTACGGAAGCGCCACCACCCAGGTCCAATCGAGCAGCGGACCGTTCAGGGGGATCGATGACGGCCCGGTGATCTCGGGTCGATCGCAGGCCCCGGCGCCTTCGCCGAAGGTTCTCGCGGCAGTAACGTCGCCCGCCACCAGGTGGCCCTGGTCGTCGAGGACCTGCAGTTTGTCGGTCCACGGGCCGAAAGTGGGTCGCTGGTCGAGCGCAGCAAAGACCTTGCCCACCTGATTGTCGGGGTAGGTCACCGGCAGGATCACCAGCAGTGGGAGGGCATGGTCCAACATTCGTGTTCCGGCCGCTTGCGCCAGCGACGCTCGCGCGTTGGCCATGTACTCCTCGGTCGGGCTCGAGTTCCATTCGTCGGCGAACTCGGCGGTCGAGACCAACGAGCTACCGATGTAGGCCACACCGACCACGGCGGCGGCAATTATCGCTGACCGGGCGGGAAGCGCAGCGCTGCGCTGCGAGTGACCAGGTGCACCGGCTGAGGCGAGTCGGCGTCGAGGAGCCGATACCAGCAGCGCCATCGCGACCGTGATCACCAAGGCGGTGTCCGGCAGATACCGCAGTGTCTGCGCCAACTCGAGGGAGGTGAACTCGCTTGTCCGGCTCCAGAACAGCGGGATCTGCAACACGACGACGTAAGCGAACACCGCAACCAGGACCAAGGCCGCGCCGCGCCTGGTCCAGAGGACGTAGGCGACCGCCGCGATCAGGACCACCCAGCCGGCCGCGATCATCCAGTCCTGAGGTTGGGCCATCGGCGGACTCGGCAACCAGCGGGTCCAGAACCACGGCCCTCCCACTCCGGCGGGCACCAGGCCCCGGTTGATCGACCGCCACGTGAGCGACATCGCCTGGCCGATCGAATGCCCGTCGGCGATGGACGTGGAGGCGAAGTACAGGATCATCCATGCGGCGGCGATTGCTGCCATCGCGATCCACAATTCGCGAGCCGCAGACCATGCCGTACGGATGGAGCGCATGAGTCCGGGCCCCTCGGCCGACGAATTGACGTGAACCCACAGCACCGCGGCGACCGCGGCAACCGGCAAGATCAGCAGCGATTTCTCGAAGAACGCCAGCGCCACCACGAACACCACCAGCGATCGGATGATGACCCGGCGGCGATCGGCAACCTGCCCGCGACAGAGCTGCACCACGTCGGCCACCACCACCGCCATCGCGAATTGCAGTGGCAGTGTGTTGAGACCCGCCGCCCACCACGTGTAGGCCGGCACGGTCATCGGGGTGAACAGGAAGAACACCAACGGCACCAGCAGAATCGGGCGGTCACGACCTGCGATCACCATCACCATGCGCAGCACGGCCAGCGACACCAAGAGCTGACCGACCACCAGGGTGATCGCAGGTATCACCCAGTTCAGCGGGCTCAGTTCGGTGATCACCCCGGCCACGAGGAAGGCCCCGGGCATGAGATGCCCGTCGTGATCCTGCATCAGGTAGGACCATGACCAGATCGACTCGGTCGATGCGCGGCCGATCAGGATCAGGTCGTCCCAGTAGAAGTATCCGCGCGCGACCAGCCATATCCGGATCACGGTCTGGACGGCGATCAGAGCGAGGGCAATCCACACGACTGTGCGCGCAGAAGGCTTGACGGTCAGCACCTGGTGGGCCGTCCGATACCTGAGGTCCCTGGTCGTCGATTCACCGGACCACTCTTACCAGCGCCCCGATACTGCGTGGCACACTTGGCTGCGTGACTGCTGACCAGCCGATTGATCTGTCCGGCTTCGATTTGGGCTCTGACGTGGGCGACCTTCCGGAGAGCATCGACGACCTGCGCGCCGAGATCGATCGTGTCGACGCCATCATCCTGGCCGCGATCAAGCGGCGTACCGCGGTGTCCAAGCGTATCGGCCAGGCGCGGATGGCGTCCGGCGGCACCCGTCTGGTGCACAGCCGCGAGATGAAGGTCCTCGAACGCTTCAGCGAGCTGGGCCAAGAGGGTCACACGCTGGCGATGATGCTGCTCCGGCTGGGCCGAGGACCACTCGGCCGATAGCCGTACCCTGCTCGTCACCCGGGTGGCGGACTTTTACCCACGCCGATCAAAAGTGTGGCCCGGCTTCCGGGTTGCTTGCAGGATTGGCGACTTGATCCAAACGCGCACGCACATGGTGGGATGAATATGCCTGAGAATGTTCTGTTGATCCATTGGCATGACCTCGGTCGCCACCTCGCTTGCTACGGGGCCGAAGGTGTCGAGAGCCCGACGATGGACGCGCTGGCCGAGGACGGCATCCGGTTCACCAACGCCCATTCCACCGCGCCGCTGTGCTCCCCTGCCCGGGGCTCGTTGTTCACCGGCCGGTACCCACATTCCAACGGCCTCGCCGGGTTGGCGCACCATGGCTTCGAGTATCACGACGACGTGCAGACCCTCCCACAGGTACTGGGCGACAATGGTTGGCGCACAGTGTTGTTCGGTATGCAACACGAGTCGAGCGACCCCACCCGGCTCGGCTTCGACGAACTCGACGTCTCCGATTCCGAATGCGACTACGTGGTTGCGCAGTCTCAGGAATGGTTACGTGACCTCGCCGGCGACCCCGAACGTGCGTCGACTCCGTTCCTGCTGACGGCCGGTTTCTTCGAGACCCACCGGCCTTATCCGCCCGACGAGTACAAGCACGCCGACCCCAAGAGCATCGTGGTCCCCGATTTCCTGCCGGATGCGCGGCCGGTGCGCGAAGATCTTGCGGGCCTGCACGGATCGATCACCAAGGCGGATGCGGCGGTGGGCCGGCTTCTGGACACGGTGGCCGAATTGGGGCTCGACCGCACCACGTGGATCGTGTTCATCACCGACCACGGACTGGCGTTCCCGCGGGCAAAATCCACCCTGTATTCCGAGGGCACCGGCGTTGCGCTGATCATCCGGCCGCCGTCGACTCGGGGCATCGAGCCGTTCGTGTACGACGACCTCTTCAGCGGTGTCGATCTCACGCCGACCGTGCTCGAACTCGTCGGCGTCGACGTCCCCGAGGCCGTCGAGGGGTTCTCTCACGCCGCCCCGATCGCTGCTGGTGAGATCGCCTCGGTACGGACCGAGGTGTTCACCGAGAAGACCTACCACGACAATTTCGACCCGATCCGGGCCGTTCGCACCGACCGGTTCTCCTACATCGAGAACTATGCGAGTCGCCCGGCGCTGAGCCTCCCACTCGACATCCGCGACAGCCCGTCGGCACGGGCTCTCGACGGGTCCCAGGACCTGCCCCGCGCGCCGAGGGAACTGTACGACCTGACCGCCGACCCTCTCGAGCTGAACAACCTGATCGACGATCCGGGATTGTCCGATGTCGTGGCCGACCTGTCCGGGCGGTTGACCAGGTGGCGCACCGAAACCGGTGACAACCTCCCGTCGGAGACCGACGGGAACTCGATCGCACACGACTTCATGACCCGCTACCAGCGCCAGCTCGACAAGGTCGACGTCGACCACGCCGACCGCTCCCTGCCGTCGCGCCGCACCCGGGCCGAGGAGCGCGAGCTCCGCAACGTCCCAACCCGGCACACCCAACACAGTCACTGACGAAGTTCCCGGCACCTACCGGGAACAATCCACCACGGCCCCGTCTCTTATCTCCGAATGCAGCAAACGAGCTGCAGCACCGGAAGATTCACTCCCCCGAGAAAAGAGACCGCCATGGAAAGCCAGTACTTCGACACCGACTACAACGGCATCGTCGACACCATCGTCACCGACACCAACGGCGACGGATACGTCGACGTCCAGGAGTGGGACACCAACGCCGACGGCTGGGCCGATGAGGCCGAGTACGACTACAACTACGACGGCTATGTCGACGAGTACGCCTCCGACACCGACTACGACGGTTTCTACGACGTGGTGATCGCGGCCTGACCGCCATCACGCCGGCCGGGTCACTTCAGCAGTGAGGTGACCCGGTTTCGTCGTTTGCACAGCTCAGACGTCCTGATCGTCAGGTTGCTCATCGTCGGCTCACAGCCGCTTACCAGGTTCGGCGCGCAGAATTGTCTTCACCAGCGCCACACCGACCAGAGCAGGTACGACGATGATTGTCTCCGCAACCCTCTTCGGTCTCGACACCGATATTGCGGTGTCGGTCACCGACCCCAACTGTCTCGCCCGCGCCGTGCGGCATACCCGGTCGCTCGCTCGGCGACTCGACGAGACGATCAACCGCGGGTTCGCGAACGCCGAGATCATCGCACTCGACCTGGCCGACGGAGAGCCGGTGATGGTCTCGTCGCTGCTCGATCAGGTCATCATCGAGGCCCTGTTCTACGACGACCTCACCGACGGCGCCACGCAAGCGGTCCTGGGACCGGCGACGGGTTCACCCGTCCCGCCATGGCATCGGGTGAGCATCGGCGCTGCGACAACAATTCCTGCCGGCTTACGACTCGACCTGATGGCGACCGGCCGGGCATTCCTGGCCGATCATGCCGCCGAGGTGCTCGCCCGGGAGCTCGGCTGCGGTGTCCTCATCCGGGTCGGCGCTGTCGCGGCCACGGTCGGCGAGGCACCATCCGGCGGACAGGGCACCAACGAACCCTGGACCGTCGACATCGGTGGCGTGCGCATCCCGCTCTGTGCCGGACAGGCAACGGCCAGAGTCGGTGACAGACGTGGCGCCGCCGGACAGATGACGATCGTCGCCGGCAGTGCGGCCATGGCCCACGCCGCAGGGCTCTACGTTCTACGGGCACCCGCGGACCCCTCGCCATGGCTTCGTGATCATGCCGCAGCGATCATCGGCGATGAAGACGGAAACGCACACGCGCGCCCGTACGGCGGACTTCCGGTGGCCGCAGCGTGATCGGTGGCGGCTCGCGCCTCTGAGGCACACCTGGCACGTCTAGCTGCCGCCAATTATCTGGCGCCAGTCATCTCCCCACGGTGCGGAATCCGGCGTTGCCCATCGACGATTCCGGGGTGTTGTGCGACCGCGCCGAGTTCCGGTAGCGATTGCAGTACGAGTCGTGACAGAGATAGGACCCCCCGCGCAGCACACGCGCGCGTCCCCGCTGGGGCCCGACGGGGTCGACCACATCGCCACTGCGGTAGTACCGGGGATCGAATCGGTCCTCGCACCACTCCCAGACATTGCCGGCCATCTGCCACAACCCGAAACCGTTGGGCGCGAATGCTGTCACCGGCGCCGTACCGACGTATCCGTCATCCCCCGTGTTGTTCGAGGGGAACTCGCCCTGCCAGATGTTGCATTGCCAGGTCCCATCGGCCGCCAGCAACTCATCTCCCCACGGGTGGCGGGCGCCCGCGATCCCACCTCGCGCTGCGTACTCCCACTGGGCCTCGGTGGGTAGCCTGCGCCCCGACCACTCGCAATATGCCTGTGCATCATGCCAACTGATGTGAACGACGGGGTGGTCGCCGAGGTCGTCCAGATCGGACGAAGGGCCGAACGGGTGCGCCCAGTCCGCACCGGCGACCGCGAGCCACCACGGCGCGGTCGGAGACCGGCCCACCACATCGCTGCCCTCGGCCACCAGCAAGTGGAAGACGGCCGAGGACCCCTGCCGCTCGGCGACCGTGGTGTAGCCGGTGGTTGCCACGAACTCCGCGAAGTCGTTGTTGCTCACCGTGACGGCGTCGATGTCGAACGCGCTGACCGCGACGTCGTGCAGCGGCAACTCCCCGTCTGCGGCAAACCCGTCGCCGGTCGAATCACCCATGGTGAATGTCCCGGCCGGAATGCTCACCTGCGAAACCCGGTGCGTACCCCGACGCTCGACGGAGGTCGCCGCCAACTCCGGCATTCCTTCGGACCGTGGGGTGCAACAGGACATGGCCCCATCGTATTCGGCGGCCGGTACCACCGGAGTGTTCGCCGACGTATCGCGAACAGTTCGACCGCTCGCTGCGAGCCGAGCGCTCGATCTGGATAGGCTGACGGTCGAGGTCATCCTCAGTGCAGATGTGCAGTTCGTAACCGACGAAGGGGTCTGTCGAAAATGAGTAGCGTCCCGAGCGAGTCCGCCCGCGAGTTCGACCTGACCGGGTCACATGCCTGGCAGCAGCTGTCGGCCCACCAGTCGCACGTGTACGCGATGCACCTGCGGGAGGTCTTCGCGGTGGACCCCAAGCGCGGTGCCGAGCTGACCATCGACGTCGGCGACCTCCACATCGACTACTCCAAGCATCGCGTCCTGCGCGAGACCCTCGATCTGCTGCTCGACCTGGCCCGTGAGGTAGGCCTGGAAGAGAAGCGCGACGCCATGTTCTGGGGCGAGCACATCAACACCTCGGAAGACCGCGCGGTCCTGCACACAGCACTGCGGTTGCCACGCGACGCCACGCTCAAGGTGGATGGCCAGGACGTGGTCCACGACGTGCACGAGGTACTCGACGCCATGGGTGACTTCACCGACAAGCTGCGTTCGGGTCAGTGGAAGGGACACACCGGTAAACCGATCCAGACCGTGGTCAACATCGGCATCGGTGGCTCCGATCTCGGACCGGTGATGGTGTACCAGGCGTTGCGTCACTACGTCGACACCGCGATCCGTTGCCGGTTCGTCTCGAACGTCGATCCCGCCGACCTGGTTGCCACCCTCGCCGATCTCGATCCGGAGACCACCCTCTTCGTGATCGCCTCCAAGACCTTCACCACGCTGGAAACGCTGACCAATGCCGCGGCGGCGCGTACCTGGCTGCTCGAGAAGCTGGGAGCAGGACCCGAGGCCGTCGCCAAACACTTTGTCGCGGTGAGCACCAACGCCGAGAAGGTGTCCGAGTTCGGCATCGACACGGCGAACATGTTCGGTTTCTGGGATTGGGTCGGTGGGCGCTACTCGGTGGACTCCGCGATCGGACTGTCGGTGATGGCGGCGATCGGCAAAGAGGCCTTCGCTGATTTCCTCGCCGGTTTCAACGTGGTCGATCGGCACTTCCGCACTGCGCCGCTACACCAGAACGCGCCGGTCATCCTGGGCCTGATCGGCCTCTGGTACTCGAACTTCTGGGACGCCGGAGCACGTGTGGTGCTGCCCTATTCGAACGATCTCTCCCGGTTCGCCGCGTACCTTCAGCAGCTCACGATGGAGTCGAACGGCAAATCGGTCGACACCCACGGACACCACGTCACCACCGACACCGGCGAGATCTTCTGGGGTGAGCCAGGAACCAATGGTCAGCACGCGTTCTACCAGCTGCTCCATCAGGGCACCAGGATGGTTCCGGCAGACTTCATCGGTTTCGCCGAGCCCACCGACGATCTGCCGACCGCCGACGGCACGGGCAGCATGCACGACCTGTTGATGAGCAACTTCTTCGCCCAGACAAAGGTTCTCGCGTTCGGCAAGACCGCCGACGAGGTCGCCGCCGAAGGCGTCGACCCGCATGTGGTGGCGCACAAGGTCATGCCGGGCAACCGGCCCTCCACCTCGATCCTGGCGCCGAAACTCACGCCGTCGGTGGTCGGTCAATTGATCGCCCTGTACGAGCACCAGGTGTTCGTCGAAGGTGCGATCTGGGGTATCAACAGCTTCGATCAATGGGGCGTCGAACTCGGCAAGACGCAGGCGAAAGAACTGCTCAAGATCATCACCGATGACGAATCCCCTGCACCCCAGGATGATTCATCCACCGATTCACTCGCCCGCTGGTACCGGACCCACCGGGGCCGCACCGCGTGAGACCACAGGGGCGCCGCATCGGCGCACCCCGGCGCATCGATCGGCTCGGGGTGGCCGATGACATCTTCTGGCGAACCCACCACGGAATGGGCATCCCCACCTCGATGCAGGGACTGTGGCGCTTCGACACCGTCCTGACCGCCGCGGATCTCGAGTCGACGTACCAGGCACTGGCCGCCGGCCCGCTGACGCGACGCGTGGTGCGCGGGCGGGTGTGGCCCGCGCGCAGCAGCTTTGTCCACGGTGCAGATCTCGCCCCGATCCATTCGGAGAAAAACCCCCTGCCTCCCGGCGGGATCACGGAGTGGGCCGATTCTCGAGGCGACACCACCCTGAACATCGACACCGGACCGGTGTGGGAACTCTCGGTCGCCACGCTTTCCGAGGGCGGCAGCGTGGTGTCGCTGCTCTGTTCACATGTGGTCGCCGATGCCCTGTCCCTGGTCCGTGCCGTGCAGATCGCCTCGGGTGCAGCGCTTCTCGTCGATGAGGCCAACGATCTGCCCACCGTGTTCGACGATATGCGTGATGCAGCCAGACAGTTGCGGGCGGTCGTCGGGGGTGTCGCCCGAAGCCTGTGGCAAGCGATGATCGACTCGCGTCGGCGAGCCGAATTGTTCGCGGCGGCAACTCGATCCGAGCCTATGCCCGCGAAAGCCGAAGGTGCTCCCACCTGGCGTGAACCGGCAGCCATCTTCTCGATCGATCTCCGCTCCTGGCGCGAGGTGGCAGATGCACACGGCGGTACCGCCAACACACTGTTCACGGCGCTGATAGCCGAACTGGTGTTGCAGGTCCGGGGTTCGGGCCCTGTCGAGTTGATCATTCCGATCTCACTGGGTGGTGCTGCCGGGAATTCACTGACGGCGGCGACGGTGTCGGTGTCCACGATCGACGAGTGCCGAGACCTGGCCGGTCTGCGCACCCGAGCGCGCCTTGCGTTTCGAGCCGCAGGGACGGGTGCGGGCATCGGTCCGCCGGCAGGAATGCCCGAAGAACTGGTGCAGGTGATCGGTCATCGGGCCGCCCACAGGCTGATGCCCGACCCAGGGTCACGAGACGGTCTGGCGTCCAATCTCGGTGCGCTCGATGGCATGTTGACGATGCTTGCCGGTCATCGCGGCCGTGCCATCGCCGCACGGTCGGTTCACGGCGGACTCACCGGGCGGCAATGCGGGCACACCCGGACATCAGTTGCCGGATGGGCCGCCACCACGGGCAACTGCCTCACGTTCTGTATCGGAACGCCCGACCCCGCAGTTGCGCGCAGCGAGGATCTGCGCCTTCTGATCGACCAGACCCTTGCTCGATGGGATCTGACAGCAACGTACTGGTAGTCGAGGTCAGAGCGGCGCCCAGTCCGGGTCCCGGCCGATGAAACCGAGCAGTCTGGCCTGCGCATCGGCGTCGTCCGACACCGGCACGCGGGCGCCGTATTGCCCCGATGACCGCATCATCTCTTCGGCCGGCTCCATTCCGGCCAGTAGTGCGGCACAGAAGGCCGGGTCCAACCGGTCGTCCTGGCCGGTGGCACGGGCGATGTCCCAGGTGTGCATGAACACGTCGGCGGTGTAGAACTGGTCGATTGCGCGGCCGAGCGGTACGTCGCCGATGTGCGGGTTGCTCAGGACCGCGTTTTCGGTCGCCGGGTCGTCGAGCACCGCCTGCACGCCGTCACACTGAATGAGCCACGCCCCGACCGGGTCGTCGTCGACGCTCGGCCCGGACGGCAACCGAACACCGCTGCCGCCGGCGAGGAACGGTGGGAACCATTCTGTCAGGTGGCGCACGACATCTCGGGCCGTCCAGTCGGCGACCGGTGACGGCACATCCCAGGACTGCGTGCCCCGGACGCGATCGCTGAAGATCCGGCAGACCTCACGGTGCCGTTCGGCTGGTTGATCAGACAGCGTCACTGGTCAGCATCTCCTCGAGTTTGGCGTATCCCTCGTTGACCCCGACGTCCATACCGCTCCGAAGCCAGGCGTCCCGGCCCTCGAAACTGTCCACCAGCGATTGCGTGCGCAGCCGGGTACGTCCGTCCCCGAGGTCGTCGAACCACAGGGTTTCCAGGGCCACCCCATCGGGGTCACCTTCATACGTGAATGTCTGCACGATGCGGTCCGGCCGGATGTCGTGGAAGCAGCCGCGAAAAGCGTATTCCTCTCCGTCGCGGGTGGATACGAACCGCCAGCTGCCGCCGGAGCGGGCGTCCCATTCGTCGATGCGTGTGTCCAGTGCGCTGGGCCCGATCCACTGCGCGAAAAGCTCGGGATCGGTGTGCGCCCGCATGAGTTGCTCGGGCGTGCCCGCGAACTCGCGGGTGATGCGAATGATCGGCACATTCGGATCGGCCTCGATCTTCGCTTCGGTGGTGGTGCTCATGCCGTGTTTCCTTTCTGCTCATCGTTGCCTGACTCGGTGTCGTTCACACGTGCAAGAACCGCGTCCAGACGGCGGTATCGCTCCTCGGCGCGCCGCCGGTACCGCTCGATCCAGTGGTCCATCAGGTCAAAGACCTTCGCTTCGAGTCGAACGGGCCGGGGCTGGGGCCCCGGCGGCCGTGTCACCACTCCGGCGTTTTCCAGGACCTTGAGATGTTTGTAGACCGCCTGAAGCGAAATCGGGTAAGGGTCGGCGAGCTCATTCACCGTCGAATCACCGGCCGAGAGCCTGGTCACCATGTCGCGCCTTGTCGGATCCGCAAGTGCGGCGAAGATCCGGGACAGATCGTCCACTGACATCAACCCTTTCCGCCACGTTTCAACCACTTGGTTTAAACGACCGTATCCACCTCGCACGCGAGTGTCAACCATCAAGTTGAAAGGCTGCTCGGCGCGGTAGCTGCTAGTCGGATTGCTGTCCGGAGGACCGCGTAGGCGTTCGGCGGTCGACCTCCCCGTGACCCGAGATCAGGTCCGCGGCACCGGCTTGCGCCCTGGCACAGGCATTTTCGATACCGCCGTCACTCCCAGCGGGCCTGATCGAACAGCTCGTCGGGAATGGGGTCGCCTGGTTGTACGTCGAGGGCTTCCAGGCGACCCATGATGACGGCGGCCAGCGCCACGTGGGTGACCACGTCACGGGGTTCGGTCACCCGTTCGTCGGCAGACCCGCCGATGAACTCGAGTTCCACTGTCGGCGCGCAGGTTCCCATCGGTATCTCTCGGTGTCCCGTCTCGGCAAGCCATGCCGAGAAAGCTTCGCCGTCAACGGCTTCGGTGATGTCGCCGCGGTCGATGGACGCCATCAGCTCGGGAAGCGTTGCGAGTTCACCGCTGTCGCCGGTCGACGGGTCGAAGCCGAAGACCTGATCGGGGGCCACGTCCGGTTCCTCGTCGAGGGTGAAGTAGAGGATGCCCCGCCAATCGCCCGCGTAGCAGGTGATGTCGTCGCGACCGAAGACATCGCAGAGCAGATCACTCATGCGAACCTGGCGTTCGCTGCCGTACAGCTGGAATGCGCCGCGCCCGTAGACCTCGCCCTTTCGTTTACCCATACCGCTCACCCTACGTCGCCCGTCATCGGCGTCCAGCACTTACGATCACCGCATGAGTGTGCGTTCCACTGTGGTCATTGCAGCCCTCAGCGCAGTCGCCATCGCCCTGGCCGGTTGTTCGAGCAGTGGAGGCGACAAAGATCCGGCGCCCGCGAGTCCGAGCGTCACCGTGCCGATCTCCGCCGATGTCACCCTGCCTGCCGGACCTCCGGAGCGGACCGAACCCGGCGACTCGCTGCAGTGGTCGCAGACGGCGGTTCTACCGGCCGATGCGTTTCGCCCCGAGCAGCAGTTGGCCGGGTTCACGGTCACCGGCATCGAGCCCGGAGCCGACGGTGATCTGCCGGAGTCGTTCACTCATGGCGGCACACCCTTCTACGTGCGCCTCACCCTCACCCAAGCCGTCGACCGCCAGCGCAACACGATGTCGACGGCGGGGTTCGCGGGCAGCGCCGACGGGGTCACGCCGGCACTGACCCTCACACCTCCGGACGGGTTCGCCAAATGCCAGGCGGCCGAACGGCCACAGACGTTGACCAAGGGCCAGTCGTTCGCCACGTGCCTTGTGGCGCTTGCCGATCCGGGCACACAGCTGAGTAGGGTGATCTACTGGGCCGACACCGGAGAGGAACCATTCGACTACAAGTCCGCACCCGTGGTGTGGTCTGACGGATCCCCCGTGGTCCCCTCGGGTTCGGCCGTTCCGACCAGCTGATCGACCGTCGCGACCGAGCTCCGTGGCATCCGCCCACGCGTGTGGGTGTTTGCCTGAAGATCCGCTGAAAGCTCCCGCTGGCCTGCGATGAACGGCCCACCTACCATCGAGGCAGCCCTCAGCAAGGAGTTCGGTACAGGTGTCAGCCGACAGGACACGCGGTGTCCGTGCGATGTTCCGCCGCGATCAGGGAGTGCGCATGCGCTCCACCGTCGTCGCGACCATCATCGTTGCGCTTGCGCTGATGACCGGTGGCGCCCTGATGCTGTACATGCTGCACCGCCACCAGGACCGCACGATGTACGAGTCGACGGGTTCACGGTCGTACGAGATAGCCCGCCAGATCGACGAGGGTGGCGTCGGCAACATCGCTCCCCGGTTGCTCGCCCCCACCACGGGCGTGGACATCATCCAGGTGGTGAACGCGAACGGCGTCGTGGTGTTCAGCTCACCCGACTCCGACGAACGTCCCATCTACCCCGTCTCCCCTGGATGGTGGAAGACCGAGCGTTTCGACGTCGAGGTTCCCGGCCGATCCGGGACGTACTGCGGACAGGTGACCGGCGCCCAGTGGCAAGGTGTCGACTACAACGTGATCACCGCGGTCTCGAAGCAGCCCTACCTGTCCGGGTTGCGCGGCACCGCAGTGATTCTCGCGATCGAGTTCCCGCTGATCATCTTGATCGCCGGTGCGGCGGTGTACTACTTCGTCGGCCGCGCGCTTCGGCCCGTCACCCGTATCACCGAGCAGGTCGAGGCCATCACGAGTTCGGATCTGAGCCGGCGGGTCCCGGTGCCCACCACGGACGATCAGGTGACCCGGCTGGCTTCCACCATGAACACGATGCTCGAACGGCTCGAGCAGAGCCGGGACAGTCAGCTGCAGTTCGTGGGCGATGCCTCCCACGAATTGCGTTCGCCGCTCACCACATTGGTGGGCATCCTCGACCTCGCCGATGACACCGACTCCGCTGTGGACGTCGACACCGTTCGCACGATCCTGCTCCCCGAAGCCCTGCGAATGAAGACCATGGTCGCGGATCTTCTGCTCCTGGCACGTGCGGACGAGCGTGGTATCCCGTTGATCGTCGACGAGGTGGACCTCGACGACATCGTCGGCGCCGAGGCGCAACGGCTCCGCTCACTCGGGTTGGCAACAGTGGTCGCGGAGGTGACGCCGATCCGGGTGATCGGCGATTCGGAGAAATTGACCCGCGCGCTTCGCAATCTGACCGACAACGCATCTCACCACGCGAACACCACGATCACGCTCTCGATGAGTGAGGACGTCGGGGCGGGCACCGCCACGATCGAGGTGGCCGACGACGGTCCTGGTGTACCGGCGGATGCTCGCGGGAAGATCTTCGATCGCTTCTACCGTCACGGCGATGATCGCGGCCGGCACTCCGGCGGATCGGGGCTTGGCTTGCCCATTGCCGCCGAGATCGCGCGGGCGCACGGCGGATTCATCGCCGTGTCGGACACGCCGGGCGGCGGGGCCACCTTCAGCATCACGATCCGGACCGAGACCACCATCGCGGCCGAGACCGGTATGGCCGCCGCCGGCAGCCCCGAGCCGTCACTGGTCGTCGGACAGGCAGTATCCGGATCCTCGCACAGTGCGGATTGAATCCAGCCCGAAAGGGACGTCGATGCGCTTACGGAGGTAACGCACGTACACCTCGACGATGTTCACGTCCCCGCCGTAGTTGTCGTCCCAGATCGCTTGCATGATCTGCGTTTTGGTGACAACACGACCCTTGTTGCGCATCAGGAACTCGAGCACCGAGTATTCGCGCGGGGTGAGTTTGATCGGCTCGCCGTCACGGGTCACACCGTGGTCGGAGGGATCCAGACGCAGGGTCCCGGCGGAGAGAACGGCCGGTCGCTCCTTGCCTCCGCGGCGCAGCAGAGCACGCAGACGCGCCTTGAGGACCACCACCGAGAAGGGCTTCACCAGGTAGTCGTCGGCGCCGTAATCCAACGCCTCGGCCTGGTCGTATTCACCATCCTTCGCGGACAGCATGAGCACCGGCGTCCAGATCTCGCGCGCACGCAGTGCTTTGATCACCTGGTACCCGTTCATCTCCGGCAGCATGATGTCGAGCACCATGACGTCGAACTCGTTCTCGGTCGCCTGCCACAGGCCGTCGGCTCCGTCGCGGGCAATCACGACACTCCACCCGTCACTGACCAGCATCCGGCGAACTGTCTCTGCCGCGCGGACGTCGTCCTCGACCACCAGAACGCGCACCTAGCCGACCTCCGACCCCGATTGTGTCCCACCGGCCAACGCCTGCGGCGAGCATAAACGTGTCAGAGCAACCTGCGGGTGATCCCGGCCGGGAGATGACGAAGCGCCAGATCGATCCCGGTCCACGGCCACCGCGGCACCACGGCACGAGCGCGTTCCGACTCGATCGCGGCGACCAAGGCCTGCACGCCGCTGTCTCTGTCGGCCATCAGCTTGGTTTTCACCCCCGCATTGATGTCTGTGGAGATGTACCCGGGCAAGATCACACTGACCTTGATCGGCGAACCCGCCAGCTCGGCCTGTAAGCCCTCACCCAGAGCCGACAGACCCGCCTTCGATGCCGAATACGCGGCTTGCGCCTTGGGCAGACCTCGAACCGCACTCATCGAACTGATCAGGACGAGGTGGCCCGCATCCTGCGCCCGGAAGATCTCCATCGCGGCCTCGATCTGTGCCAGCGCACCGATCAGGTTGGTCTGTACGGTCTCGATGTTGGCGTGTGCCTTGCCGGTGCCCAGTGGGGCGCCTTTGCCCAGGCCTGCGTTGACGATGACACGGTCGAGCCCGCCGAGGTCGTCGCGCAACCGCCGGAACGCGATGGGCACCGATGCGGTGTCTGTCACGTCCAGCTGGGCCACCGCTACACGGCCGCCCCGCCCGGAGAGCTCGATCTGCAGGTCTTCGAGGCGGTCGATGCGGCGGGCGCACAACGCCAGGTCACGACCCTGCGCTGCATAGGCTTTGGCCATTCCCTCGCCCAATCCCGAACTGGCGCCCGTGATCAGGATCTTGTTGCGTGTCATGGCCGTGAACTTACCTGGCCCGTCCTACGCCGGTAACGACGGACGGGTTGACCCGAACCGGCGCACCACCGGGAAGCTGCGCTCTGAACTCGCCATCACCCCAGCGAAAAGCCAGACCGGGTTGCGGGAAGTCGGTGCTGATCATGTGCGCGCCCGAGTCCAGTGCGGCAGCCACCCGGTTGTGCTGGTTCGCCTTCGCAGTCGAGACCGGGTCGTCGGAGCGGGTGCGCACCAGGTATCCGCGACGCACGAGATCGGTGATGTGAGCACCGTTCGCGCCTCGTGGATCGTTCACCATGATGAACGCCGAATCCGGTTCGGCAGGAGGCGGAATGGTGAATGCCACCCGACCCTCCAGGTTGGGCCGGCCCGCTCGATAGTTGTCCCGAAGGTAGGTGTTGTCGCCGTAGTCGAGGAAGAACATCACGTGTCCCCGGACATCGTCGAGTAACGGCCAGCCGCTTGTGAGCACGGCATGTTCCAGCGTCTCGGCGTCACCGCGCACCCGGTCCGGAGTGATGATCCGGTGGTCGGCGAACACAGCCCGGATCTCCCGGTCGAGGTCGTCGAGAACCGTTGTCGTCCATCGTGGTACCCGGGCGCCACCGGTGAGCCGCGCCCACGGCCACGACCCCTTCAGTTCGAGTTGAACCACGATGGGGACATGACCGGGGTTCGACGTGGACCATGCACTGATGGTCTGCAGGGCGCCGGCCAGCGTCGGGCAACTGGTGCGGTAGTCGGCGTCGGGGCCGTGCATCACCTTGAAACCCGGCTCATCCCACAGACTCTCGGGGCGTGGCCCACGGCGGCGCCACCGCCTGGCCAGCGGGTGGCGGTACAAGCCGCCCTGTGGGTCGGGATACAGATCCAGCTCGAGGCCCCGTACCGCCTGCTCGCCGAGCTGACGGTCCAACGGCAGGTGTTCATATCGGTAGGAGTCGAGGTTCGATCCCATCAACCAGGTGAACCGTTCGTCGGGCGGCATCAGCTGATGACTCGAGTTGTGCGTCGCCATGAACTGGATCTCGTTGAGCCGCAGGCCGGATGGCAGTGGGTCCGTCCCGTTCTCATGGCGGTGAACACGGGCCGATCTGTCGGATGTGGTCACTTGAGCAGTCGTGACATCCGGCGATCGGCCAGCACCTTGCCGCCGGTCTGGCACGTGGGGCAGTACTGAAAGGAGCGGTCGGTGAACGACACCTCACGCACAGTGTCACCACACACCGGACACGGCAGACCTGTTCGCGCATGCACTCGCAACCCGGATCGCTTCTCGCCTTTGAGCCGCGCGACCTCTTGCCCCTCGAGACGGCCGATGGCGCCTTCGAGCACGTCGTGGATCACGGCGTAGAGCTCGTCGATCTGGGTAGCCGACAACCCCTTTGCGGTCGCGAACGGCGAGAGCTTGGCGGTGTGGAGGATCTCGTCGCTGTAGGCGTTGCCGATACCGCTGATGGTGCGTTGGTCGGTGATCACCGTCTTGATGCGCGCGCTCGTCTTGCCGAGCAGGGCGGCGAGTTCGTCACGACTGAGAGCGAGCGCATCCGGACCGAGTGTCTTGATCCGTTCGACCTCGTCCAGGTCGCGCACCAACCAGACTGCGAGACGTTTCTGTGTGCCCGCTTCGGTCACGTCGAAACCCTCACCGGGCAGACCGCAGTGCACCCGGAGTGCGATCGGCCCCTTTCCCCCTGGGCGCGGCGGGGCGGGTGAGAGGTTGTCCGACCATCGCAGCCATCCGGCGCGGGACAGGTGGATGATGAGGTGCAACCTGGCGTCCGCATCGCCGGGATCGGTCGCAGCGGTGGTGATGACCAGGTATTTTCCGACTCGTCCCACCGACTCCACGATGCGGCCCGTGAGCGCCGTGTACGGCGGGTCGGCCGTTTTGAGCACTGCCAGCGACGCCACGTCGACACGTCGGATGGGCAATCCGGCGGCACGGCCATCAACGTAATCGGCGATGGCCTGCACCTCAGGTAACTCAGGCATGTAGACAGTGTGCTCTAGTAACCAGATGCGCTCTACTGGTTCGGCGTCGGACGCCGAGTTGGCCCGACTACTGGCCGAAGGCGCCGGGAAGATTCTCGTCGACATCCGCCACGAACACCTGTTGCAGGGGCGACTGCTCGGCGACGTCGGCGATGCGATGGCGCAGACCTGGATCGCCGCGGTGCTGGCCGAACACCGCCCCGACGACTCGGTCCTGTCCGAAGAGGCACGCGACCCCGCCGGCCGTCTGCGCGCCGACCGGGTCTGGATCATCGACCCCCTCGACGGCACCCGCGAGTTCGCTTCCGGGCGCAACGACTGGGCGGTGCACATCGCTCTGACGATGGGTGGTCAGCCCACCGATTGCGCGGTGTCGCTGCCGGCGATCGGACAGGTGTTCGCCACCGACACCGTGCCCGTGGTCGAGGGTGAACTCACCGGCCGGATGGTGGCCTCACGCGGCTGGTCGTCGTACGAGGCCGACCACGTCTCCCGGCGCCTCGGTTTGCAGATGATGCCGATCGGGTCCGCAGGCGCCAAAGCGATGGCCGTGGTGCGCGGCGATGCCGACGCCTACGTTCACGCCGGTGGTCAATACGAGTGGGACAACTGCGCACCGGTCGGCGTCGCGCGGGCTGCGGGTCTGCACTGCAGCCGCATCGACGGTTCGGAACTCGAATACAACCGGCCCAGCCCGTTCATGCCCGACTTCATCATCTGCCGTACCGAACTACGCGACCCCATCCTCGCCGCCATCGACGAGATCATTTAGCCCAGCTCCCCGGAATTGGTGGGTTCGGGCGAGCAAACCCGCAGGTCGACCTCACCAAAACCCACCATCATCGGGGTTTGCGGAGCAGATAGATGTCCATGATCCAGCCGTGCCGCTCACGCGCGGCAGTGCGGACGTCGCGGATCTGCTCCCCCACCTCGCCGACGGTTCCGTCGATCAAGATCTCGTTCTCGGTTCCGAGGTAGGCCCCCCACCAAATGTGGTCGAGCGCATCTGCGGTGTCCAGGAAAGCGCAGTCGGCATCGAGCATCACGACCTGGTTGGCGGCCACCTCCCCCGGGGTGTCGGCGAGCTTGCGTCCGGTGGTGATGTGGATGGGTTCGCCGATCCGGTTCAGCAGGATCCGATGGGCCGCTGTCAGTGCCGAGACACTGGAGATACCTGGAATGACGCGATGGTCGAGGCCGATGCGACCACGACCGATGATCGTGTCGACGATCCGCAGGGTGCTGTCGTACAGGGCGGGATCACCCCACACCAGGATCGCCCCCACCCCTCCCTCTGGCAGTTCGTCGATCAGGGCCCGCTCGATGAGGTCGGCCCTGGCATCGTGCCATCTGCGGACCTCGGCGGCGTAGTCGGCGGGATTGCGATCGCGCGGCGGGTCGGGCACCTCGACAAACCGGTACCCGCCCTCGAGATATCGCTCGCAGATCTCCTGACGCAGTCCCACCAGCGACTGCTTCACCTCGACTCCCCGTTCGGGAGCCTTGTCCAAGACGAAGAACACCTCCACCGACTTCATCGCCTCGATGGCCTCGATGGTGACCTGCCGCGGATCGCCGGGGCCGATACCGATGACCAGAAGCGTCCGCTCGGTCACGGCCGCGCCTTGGGCAGGTTGTGGAATCTGCTCGTGATGTCGAGGATGGCCCGGCGCGGTAGCACACGACGAAGCGCGAACACGACCGGCGCCCGATTACCTTTGGCGTACAGCGGTTTTGGATCCGGACTCAGCGCCGCGTCGACGACGACCTCGGCCATCTCGACAACGCCGAGACCGGCATCCTCATTGCGGCGGGTGGCCGCAGCGACGATGTCGTACTCGCGTCGGTAGGCGGAATCGTCGGCGATGAAGTAGCCCCGGCGGTCGCCGATGCCGGTGGCGATGGTGCCGGGCTCCACGGTGCAGATGGCGACGCCGAAGGGCGCGAGTTCGCGACGAGTCGCGTCGGCGAAACCTTTGATGGCGCACTTGGTGGCCACGTAGGTCGACCGGAAGGGCAGCGGGAAACTCGCCAGCATCGAACCCACCATCACCACGGTGCCGCGACCACGCTGACGCATCCCTGGCAGAACCGCCTTGGTCAAGGCGATCGGACCGAAGACGTTGGTGGCGAACAGCTTCTCGATCACCTCCATCGGGGTGTCCTCGAGCGGCCCCATCTGGCTCTCGCCCGCGTTGTTGATCAAGATGTCCACCGCGCCGGCCTGCTCGGCGCATCGGGCAATGCTGGCCGGATCGTTCTGGTCCAGCTCGAGATAGCGGACGCCAGGGATGGGATCGGTCACAGACTCGGGGTGACGGCTGGTACCCAGCACGGTCAGCCCACGAGACACCAATTGGCGAGCTACTTCGGCACCGATGCCACTGGAAGCGCCGGTGATCAGCACAGTTCGGGTCATGCGAACACAGTAGGCGGTTGCCGACGGCTGACCGAAAGCCTCCGCCGACGATGAGTTTTCGGGTTGACCACGGTCAGTAATCGCAGGTGGTCATTTAAATCAGTGGCGAACCTGGGAATTACCTGAGCATCCTTTGTTGTTGGACCGGGTCGAGTGTGGGAAGTGGGTGTGGGCCTGTGATTGTCGGAATCACGTTGGCGTTGCTGGCCGCGGTCGGCTACGGACTGTCGTCGGTGATGCAGGCGCTCGGTGCGCGCCAGGCGGCACGCGACAACGCCGATGACCACCGGATGTCCACCGCAGCGGGCTCGCCCACGTTGCAGTCGACCGTCGCCACCGCACTCACCGGCGTGTTCATCGTCGGCGCGTTGTTCGACGTCTTGGGTTTCATCGCCGGTGCCGGCGCCGCACGCGCATTGCCACTGTTCTTGTCGCAGACCATCGTCGCCGGCAACCTCGTCGTCACCGCCCTCTTGGGCACCCGGTTGCTGGGAATCAAACTCCATGGCCGCGACTGGGCAGCCATGGGCACCGTGATGGGTTCGCTGCTGCTGCTCGGGGCCGCGTCAGAACCGCACACCTCGTACGAGACGTCGAGGTCGTTGCATTGGGCGCTGTTGCTGGCCACCCTGCTGGTTGTCGGCTTGTCACTGTTCGGTGTGCGGCGTATGGGACGCGGCGGATCGGTGGCGGCCGGGGCCGCAGCAGGTTTGCTGTTCGGTGCGGTCGCGATCGGCGTCAGAGTGCTCGACGGCGTCTCACCGTTCTCGCTGTCCACCATGCTCGCCGACCCGGCGGCCTGGGTGATCGCCATTGCCGGAGCCGCGGGTTTCTACTTGCACACGGTGGCGCTGCAGCTCGGTGCGGTCAACGGGTCGACCGCGGCGCTGGTTGTCGGTGAAACCGCGGCACCGGCCATCGTCGGGGTCATGTGGCTCGGCGACTCGACGGTGCCGGGGCTCGAATGGCTTGCCCTGGCGGGTTTCACGTTCGCCACACTCGGCGCGGTTGCCGTTGCGATCTTCGGAACGGCAGAAGCCGAACGGTCCGCCGAGGAGAATCTTCGAGGCGATCGTGCGGACTTCTCGTCCGGCGAGTTCACCGTACCGGCTGACTGCAGCTCGTTGGAGCATCCACCAGTGAGCAGAACTGGGCCGGCCGGGTGGGTCGATAATCTGACCGAACGCCTTCACCGGAGATGATGTCGCGGTAGGCGGCCACCGCATCGGTCGCCTGCCGGGTCAGTGACGGGTCGGACTTCACATCGACGCGGTAGAGGCCGAATCGTGATGCGTAACTGCCCCATTCGTAGTTGTCCGTGATGGACCAGTAGTTGTAGCCGACCACGTTCATACCGTCGGACTTGGCGCGGGAGATCCAGTAGGCAGCGTCGCGGAGCTGGTCTTCACGCTTGTATCCGTCGGATCTCGGTTCGCCGTCCTTGGTGGGCATACCGTTCTCCACGATGTAGAGCGGCGTGCCAGGGAACTTTCGCGCGTAATACCGCAGCGCGTAGTAGAGCCCATCCGCCGACGTGGATGCCTTCCAGTACTCCTCGGTCGCGGCGTTGTAGGTATTCAAATCCGTTGCGGCCACGGAGTAGTAGTAGTCGATGCCCACGAAGTCCTGCTTGTCTGCGATGCGGTCGAGGAAGAGTGCATCGAGGGCCGGCTGCACGGTCGGCAGATAGGCCGAGTTCGACGACACCCAGGCGCCTGGTTGGCGAGCGTGGATGTAGTCGTAGATGGTGCGGTGCACGTGTACGAGCTGGTTCAGCATCAGCGGAACGTTCTGGGGCGCAAGACCACCGAAGTTCACCTCACGAAGAAAGGTGTAGACCATCGGTTCGTTGATGGTGATCCAGATCGGATCGTATGCGGCGTAGCGGTCGACCACCGCACGGGCGTTCGCGAGCCAGTCCGCAGCCATCGTCGGGTTGTTCCAGCCACCACGATCAGCAGCCCAGCCCGGGTACACCCAATGGTCGAGGGTGATCATCGGGCGCATCCCCGCACGCAGGATGTGATGGATCACGTCGTCGTAATAGGCGAGTTCCCGTTCGTCCCATACCCCCGGTGAAGGCTGAATCCTCGCCCACTCGATGCTGATCCGGTACACCTCGACACCCATCGACCTCGCGTTCTCGATGTCTTCGGCGTAGCGGTGGCGGAAGTCGACGGAGGTGCCGACGCGGTCGTGGACCCGTGTGCTGTTCGAGTAGCGCAGCCAGTTGCTGTCCGGGGAGCTGCCCTCGGACTGGAATCCTGCCGAACCGACGCCCCACAGGAAGTCGTCACCGAGCACCGAACCCTGCGCCGAAGCTGGCGCGGCAGGGACGGCAACGGCGACGAGAACCGGGAGAACAACCGCGAGAATCCGCCTGATCATGGTCATCTCCGAGTCAGATCGTGAATGCGAGGTTGCCGAGCACTGCATCTGCGAGTTCGGGATCGCCGGTCACCTCGACGGCCGACGGGTCAGCACTTGTCCGTCCACCGATCAGCCGGGCGAGATCTGCGATGTCGAGGCGCAGCACCAGGGTCGCTTCCGCGGCGAACTCGGGCACCACGGCCGCTCGGCCGTCGACGGCGATGTTCACTGTTCGGGGAGTCAGACCGGTGATGTCGAAGCGCACCCGACTGCCTGTCGGTGCCCCCGCCTTCTTTCCGACGAGGTAGGGCAGCGATTGGGTGATCTCGTCGGCGGCGAACCGCGCACTGACTGCATCATCCGGCGCAGGCAGACCGAGGGCGTCGCGCACGTCCAGTTCATGCATCCAGCAGTCGAAGATCCGGATGCGCATGAATCTGCCATAGGTGTCCGGCCCTGCCGGGGTGAATGAGTCGGCGTCGAAGTCGTCCTGCGTTGTCGCGTCGAGGGCGGCGGTGCGGCGATTGATGGTGTCCGCGAAGTCAGCCATCGTGGTGGCCCTCCCCTGTGCGCGGTAGTGCACCAGCCACCGCTCGTTCATCGCCGCGATGTCGTTGCGGACGTGCGGATAGGCGGTGACGTCGGCCTCGACCACCGGCTCCGGATCACCGAGAAGCATCAACTCCGTGGTGAACACGTGGGTCACGATGTCCCCCACCGACCATCCCGGCAGAGTCGAGGGGCGCTTCCACTGGTCGTCGGTCAACGACTCGGCCAATCGGTACACGGACGCCCAGACCGCGGTGAGCGCTTCGATCGCGGGTTTCCTGTGCACCATGGTTCGGCTCATGGTTGGTGACATTACGTTTGCCACCGGTCCTGGTCGTCGAGATTCGGCCGATGGGCGGGGCCGAACTGTGCACGGGCACGCACGCGCCTAGAATTCGTGAAATGACCAGTGACAAGAATTTGCATACGCAGATCACCGACCTGATCGCGCAGGAGAAAGAACTGCGTGACCAGGTGTCCAACGGCGAGATCAGCCCCGACGACGAGCGTTCGCAGCTCAGCGACATCGAGGTTCAGCTCGACCAGTGCTGGGATCTGCTCCGCCAGCGCGACGCCCTCCGCCGTGCGGGCAAAGACCCTGACGACGCCGAAGTCCGTCCGCCGAATGTGGTCGAGGGTTATCTCAACTGAGTTGGTAAGTTTGTCGGGTCCGCCCTCGTAGCTCAGTGGATAGAGCACCGCTCTCCTAAAGCGGGTGTCGCAGGTTCGATTCCTGCCGGGGGCACCCAAAACAGCAGGCCAGGCCCCTTTCGGAGCCTGGCCTGTTGCACTCGAAAAGCCCAAAGTGGCTTATAAGTGTCCAAAATGGATTTACGAACCTAACATCGCCGCGTTGAACCGAGCCGCGATGTCGTGATGGGGCTCGTCACCCGGCGCGATGTAGACCCCGTTCGTCTCGTCGATGTGGTGGTGACCCAGGATGTCGGCGATCTCCCGATCCGAGTAGCCCAGCTCCTTCAAGATGGTCGCCGTCGACTTACGGAACGCATGCAAGCCCATCCACTCCACACCCAACGGACCCCGCACCCGCCGCCACTGGCTCGCGAAAGTATCGGGATCGCGCAGCAGGCCCGCAGTGTTCGGAAAAATGACCTTGGGCACGTCGTTTCCCCGAGCGTCTTCCAACGCTAGAAACCTCGCCCCCCGCAGATACTCACCACGCCGACGGTCCAACAACTCCACGATGGCATCCGGCAGCGCAATAACCCTCTTGCTGCTCTCCGTCTTCGTGCCCTCTTGGTGCACCAGCTCCGTCCCCTCGCCGCCCACACGCCCCGCGCGGAACAACTGGTGACAGACAGTCAGCGTCCGGTCCTCACGGTCGAAATCAGACCACAGCAGCCCGAGCAGCTCCGACCTCCGCAGCCCCAAGTACAGCGCCACCGTGATCGGATCAACCAAGTCGACCGACTCCGCGAACTCCGCAACCGTGCGCCCCGCCGTATGGTCCTTCTTCGCCCCGCTCATCGGCGGCAACGGAGCATCCGACGTCGCGAGATTTGCCAGCAACTCCCGAGCCTCAGCCAAGTGCAGAGCCCGAACCGGCGACCGTCTCGGAGCCGGTTCTAACTCAACCTCGCGAACCAGATTGGCACTCCACGCCTCCTCACGCACCAGCCGTTGACCGACCCGCTTCAACAACGTCTTCGCTTGGGTCGCCGTCACCCGGCCATGACGCTCCGCGATGTCGGCCAGAATGTCGTCGAAGTCAGCAGCCGTGACCTCGTCAGCCCGCAGACCGCCCAGGTGCTTGCACTCCGAAGTGCACGAACCCGACTCGCCGACAAGCACTTTCGCGACCCGATTGTAAGAGTCGAGCGTCCGCCGAGACTTGTTAGGGTCCGCGTTGATCAAAACCATTTGAGCCGCGAGCCGATCACGCAACACCGCCGAACGCGCCTCCGCCGACCGGCCCCGCGCTTTCAGTAGAACTTTCAGCTTGTCGACCAACACGGCCTCCGCCTTCGCGCCATGCACATCACGCACGCCCGCCGGAGTCATCGCACTCGCGCGCAACTTCTCTCCGCCCATATTCCGGTACCAACAGATCGCCTTCCAGCGCCCATCTTTTTGCTTCGTCCGAGTAATTTCTCCGCGCGTCCCGCGTGAGATCGGTGGTCGTCCAGCCATGGCCAACCCTTTCGTGTGAGAGGTAACGAGCGGAACACCGCTCACGCAAACTATAGCAGGTTCGAATGGCTTTGGTCGACCAGAACTTAGAACGGGACTTGTTCTAACCCGTGACACCATCCCAGGTCAGAGGCTATTTCCGAGTTGACATTTGCGGAATTACCCTCAACTCTCGTCGGTACCGCGACCCACCACAGTCGACCAATAAGAGACACTTAAGGACTTAGCGATGCCAGCAGCAACCAAACGCCTCACCACCGCCGAACAACGAGACCTCGACCAAGCCATCGAAAGCGCCATCGACAAGTACGGCGAATACATGACTGCGCCGCAGTTCCAGAAGTTCGCCAACATCTCCGCCACCACGGCCAACCGATGGCGGCGCGAACGACCAGACACCCCCCACGCCACCCCAGTAGGACGCCGCTGGCGCTACGACACCCGCCAGGTGGTGGCCTACTTCCGAGGCGTCACCCTGCAATGAGCACACAGAACGTCCCGCCGTGGGACATCTTCGGACTCTTCCAACGCATCGGCCCACTACCCACACTTCGCGGCGCGCTCTGCGTAGGCCAGTCGGAACTCTTCGACTCTCCCCGCGCCGGAGGACACAACGAAGCCCGACAGATATGCCAAAAGTGCCCGGCGCTCGCCGAGTGCCGCCGATGGGTGCAAAACCACAACCGAGACGTCAGCGGCTTTACCGCAGGACGGGTCTGGCCAACCAAAAAGCGCCGACGGTAGGGACCGAAAGTCCCTACCGCCGAGCTTGTCACCTCTCACAGCGACGAGCGAGATTCTATCTCGCATAGGAGCACCACCACCATGTCGAACACCAACGAACCAGCACTCGAAGACCACATCGCGCAGCTCTGGCGCGCCGATCCACGCGAGTTCCGCCGCAGGACACCCGAAATCGTCAGCGCCATCAACGTGACCAGAACACCGCTATCACGGGTGTTCGACCGGCTCGCCGAAACCACCAACCCGCCACCACCGCGACGCAACTAAGCACACAACTTGAGATTTAAGAGAGCGCCCCGGCAGGAAACCCAGGCCCGCCGGGGCGCTCATCCGTGCCGGGGAGGCGAACGCAGGACGCCTACAACCCGAACAGTCGCAACGATAAGGCGACACCAACACGATCAGCAACGCAAAGTAGATGGTGTCTTGAGGTTGTATTAACTTGTGCCACTTGATAATTCGACCCTTGTCAACAGACGGGTGTCTCTATACCGTGGTCCCCGCATCGACCGTTCAGCCCATCAACAGACGGCCCGCACTTCACAGAAAGCAAAGGACAGAGACATGCCCAGCACTCGCACCAAGACTCTCAAAGCCGAACTCAACCGCGTCCAGGGCCGATACGCCCGGCTCACCGCACTACGCCCCTACGACGCCAGCACCACCGACGCCGAACGAGTCTTCCGCGTCACCAAAGCGACGTTCGACCTCGCCCGAGCACTCGAAGACCTCGAAGTCACAGAGGCCGAACGCACCCGGCTACTAGCCATAGCAGCCGGAGCCACCACCATCACAGAAGAGAGAGCGACCGCATGACAAGAGCAACCGATTGGCGCGTACAACATTTCACGCCAGCGTTTAACGAGGGATTCAAGAACATCCACGCCGACCGAGGCGACGTCGTCGCCGTCGACTGCATCGGCTTCCTCGCGCAACGCCGACCCCAACTCGACCGCGTCGACCAACACAGACTCATCGCCGCCGAGCTGCACAACGGCGAGATCGTCCACGCCGACAAAGGCGACACCATCGGCACCCGCGAGTTCGTCGGCACCGCACACCCCGACAGCGACCAATACAACGACGTCATCGAGCAAGCCCAAGAGATCGCCGACGACTGGACCCGCCGACAAGCAAGGACAAGCGCATGAGCACCACCACGGCCACAACCGGAGTCGACGCCGTACCCGCAGGGGACGAATGGATGGGTGATCGGTTCGGACACAACGGCTACCCATACGCGACGCAGGCACACCGATCAGCACAGGCCGCGACCTTGAAAACCAGCAAGGCAAGAACGTCAGCCGCCGAGAAGATCGAAGTGGATGACGGCGCACTGGAGATCGAGAGCTACGTCGAAGAGGTCGGAGCCATTGGAATCGACGTCGTAGACGACAGCCCCGATCTGGAGATGCCACTAGGTGACGCCCTACCCGCCGGTATCACTCCACAGGAGGCCAGACGTCTGGCCGCCACCCTCATCGCCGCACAACCCCGCCTAGATGAGCTGCGCGCCTTGCTCGAACGCAGAGCCACAGAGCAGAGCCCCTAGACAAAGCGAAAGCCCGTCGTGGCCATCACTCCACAACGGGCTTTCCAAGCGCGGTAGACCCGGCTCACCAAAACGCCCCACCAGAGGCAGAGCCGAGTCTACCGCCGCAGGGACCAACCCACCAGCGACGGAAGACAAGCAATGAAACTGCGCGACACCGGACTACTCAACACCCGGCTCAGCATCGACACCGACTGGCAGGCCGCGATACGCGACGCCGTCACCCCGACCAACGCCGTCCAAGCCGCAGCATTGCACTATGCCGTCGTCACCGGCGTGGTCCCCATCGGACTCAAACCAGGCACCAAACAGCCCATGCGCACCGGCACCTCCGGCTACCTAGTGCTCCCCGAAGCCGACGTCGTCATCGAAGAAATCCGCCTACTCACCGAGCACCACAACATCGGACTGCGCCCGACCGCCGGAGTCGTCGCCATCGACATCGACACCTATAACAAGAACGGCCACACCAAGAACGGCCACCAACAACTCACACAGATCGAAGCGATTCGTGGAGCCCTGCCGCCGACGTGGTCAAGCAGCCGACGAACCTACAACCCAGACAGCCGATCTGGCATCTATTACTACAAGCTCCCCGACAGAATCACGCATTGGTACACCCGGCGCGACCGCTACCCCAAGTTCGTCAGCAAGGTCACGTCAAACATCGAAATCGTGCAGATGACCCACCGCTCCGCCGCCGTCCCGCCATCGGTCGCCGACGGACTCACCTACACATGGACGCGCCCCGACGGCACCACCGAACCCGGCCTACTGCCGCCCAGCTTCGCGGGGCTGCCCGAGCTACCCGGCCCATGGATCAAACGGCTAGTCGAGAACCTCAAAGGCACAGCATCCATCCGGTCACTCAACGCCGGACGCCGCCCCGGTGAGCACTACACCACGCCCACCAACGACGAGGACGCCGAGCGAGCCGAACAATGGTGCGCCGACCACATCGACGGATGGAACGACGCACCCGACGCCTACATGCAAAGCCGCATCGACAACGTCCTCGCAGGCTTCGCCACCGGAGACAGCCGCTACGACACCATGCGCGACGGCATCTGGCACCTGCTCCACCTCGCCATAGGCAACACCCAATACCCAGGACACCCCGGCGGCAACGACGCCGTCGACCAAATCACCGACACCTACATCGACGCAATCAACAACGACCCAAGCCCCAACCCCAGCAGAAACCCACACGGCGACGCCGCCCGCATCTTCTCGAACGCAGTCGACAAAATCAGCGACCGCATAGAGACAGGGGATCTAATTCCCCTGCCGCAAACCGACTTTCGGTTTAAACCAGGAGGCAGACCGTAATGGACTTCAACGGACCCGACGACGAACTCGGCTACACCCCACCGCCGCCGCCCTTCAGCCACGGGCTCGCCGACAGATACGGCTTCCCCACCCCGGCAGGAGATAGCCCCACCGCGAGCCCCACCCGCACCGAACCGGAACCCGAGCCCGACGCCGAATCGCCGCTCGACCTCATCGACGACGACGATCTAGCGACCGCCGCAGCCGCAGACAGAGCCGAAATCGGACTCGACGAGGTCAACCCCCGCGAGGTCGACCGCCACCTCCAGGACATGCGCGCACGAGCACAAGCCAAAGCCGTATTCGACGCCGAACAGCGCGGCACCGCACCCGACACGTGGAAACGCATCGACCTCAGCGACCACATGAACGGCACCGCCACACCCGTAGTCGCAACCATGTTCGCCCGAACCGACGGACTCAACCTGCTCTACCCAGGCCGCACACACTCCATCTTCGGCGAAAGCGAATCCGGAAAGTCCCTCATCGCCCTCGCCGCAGCCGTCCGCCAAATCATGAACGGCCACCCCGTGCTCTACATCGACTACGAAGACGACGAGCAAACCACCGCCGAACGCCTCCGCATGTTCGGAGCCACACCCGCCGCCGTCAACGAATACTTCGACTACCGCCGACCCGAATCGCGGCCCGCAGACGACGACCTGAGCTGGACAGAACTACTCGCCCCCAACCGATACACCCTCGCCATCATCGACGGCGTCACAGCGGCACTGGCCACCTTCGCCACCAGCTCCAAAGACAACGACGAAGTCGCCACATGGTGGCAACAGCTCCCCGAACGCATCGCCCGTCAAACCGGAGCCGCCGTGGTCATGATCGACCACGTCACCAAAGACAAAGACAGCCGAGGCCGATTCCCCATCGGAGCCCAAACGAAAATGTCCTCCATCAGCGGAGCCGCCTACATCGTCGAAACCACCGGCGAACCGATCGGGCTCGGCAAAGTGGGGGCGCTGGTCATGTACGTCGCCAAAGACCGACCCGGCCAAGTCCGCCGAGGATGCGACAACTACAACGCAGGCAACCGCACACACCGCGTCGGCACCATCACCGTCGACTCATCGACACCCGAGACCACCATCACCATCGAAGCCGGAGGCACCGCAGCCACCGACCCGACCGCCGACAAACGGAACGGAACACTACTGGAGGCAATCTCCACCCGCGTCGAAGACGAAATTCGAGACCGCGCCGCCGCAGGCCACAAGACAACGACGTTTTCGCGCAACTGGATCAAGACCAACGTCAAAGGCGCACGCAACGCCACCAAACTCGAAGCCATCGAGCTACTCACTGCCGAGGGCTACTTCACCAGTGAGCCCGACAAGGCTGACCGGCTCACGCTGGCCAAACCGTATCGCCGCAGCACCGACCCGTACCTAGTCGGAATCGGTCGCGGAAAGTCCGAATGAACACCACAACGGGACCAAAACCAGAGTCGTCCCCAGTCGTCCCCAGTCGTCCCGGGGACGGCCAGTGTGCTGTCGTCCCCATCGTCCCGGGGGTCTTTACCCGGGGACGGGGACGGACACTGTTGACCAGCGGGTTTTATGCCTCGAAAGCAAAAGTCGTCCCGGACGACTTTTCGGCCCCTCGCAGACCCAAGTCGTCCCCGCCCAAAATGGCCAATTCGGCCGGCGACTGTCACGAGTTAGAACAAACCCGATCCAAGACAACCGATTTGGGCTCTCAGAGCCCCCAGAAAGAAAACCACCACCTTAAGGACACCACCCCCACCCCCACAGCCCGCCAGCGAGGCAATGAGCCACCAAAGCGACAGGGTTGGAGAGAACCGGGTGGGGTAGGTTTGGCCAGAGATACGCGCCGCTCTGCGCAACTCGCGCGCCCGCGCCCCACGAGCCACCGACACGCCCTCAGATCGCCGCTGACAGCTCCGCGAGGCTCACCCACCCACCCACATAGCCAGCGCCACCAAGCACCACCTAGGCCGACTCAGCCCGCTCCAGCCACCCACCCGCGAGACATTGGCCAGCGCAACTCGATTGGCCAAACCTGCGAGCCCGTGGACACTAGAGCCATGTTCGCCGCCACCGTGATCAGCGTCCCTGCGCGGGTAGGCGCACCCCTGCGCACACAAACCAGCGCCGACCGTTACAACGACCTCGACGACGCCACCGCAGCCGTGGACCGCAACCTCCACCGCGACGTCGACTGGTCGCCGATCTTCGCGCACCTCGACGACTACCGATTCGGCTACCTCACCCCGACACCCGCCACCCGCGAACGCATCATCGCGATCCACCCCGCGACCGCGACCGAAGCCGACATCGTCGACGCCCTCGCCCGAGCCCGTCATAACGCAATCGTGGTGAGCCTAGGACTCATGACCGTCCAAACCACGACGCTGCCGAACCAGGAGAACGCGATATGAGCTACCGATACACGCACATCTTCATCGGGCCAGAAGGTGCCGAAAACATCGCCACCACACGGAGCTACGAGTATCCGACCCCCGAGAGCGCCGCCCTCGCAGCCGAGCAGAACCAGCCCCCAGAACGTGAAACCCGTTGGAACTCCAGTGCACTCAACGGAATAGAACGATTCGCCGATTGGCGGCTCGGAGTGACCAGCGCAATCGACTACCTGTGCGCAGTAGTAGTGCACCCCAAAGAGGTACCCACCCACGTAGTGGAGCGCATATGGTGGCAGCTCATGGTGGCCGCACAGAGCCAAGCCAATAGGGACTTGTACCAACGCAGGACAGCATTCGCAGACAGGGTGCGTGCCAGTGCAGCACCCACACCCACACCCACCTACCTAGACAGGGATGGGTCCATGGCCCTCATCAACAGCCGCCGCACAGCGAACGGGCAGGAGCCATACACAACCGAGGCATGGCAACAGCTATGGGATGACGCGCATTCGCCTGATGTAAAAGCTAAGAGGCATGAGGCATATGAGGCCGAGCAAGCTCGACTCGAAGAGCTTCCACCCCTCACGGACTAGCGCAACAACATTCTTAAAAACACTGCTACACATGCATTTTCACGCCATAAGAGGCGCATATTAGACACTTCGAGCAGTCAGACCACCAAGTCACCCTGCTCGATATGCCCTTGACCTGCAACAACACTCAGAAAACAGCCTCGCATACCTGCTACCAACCAGGTAGCAGGCACCGAAAAAGCGTGCCACCGAGCACGATTCACGTCACAATCAAGCGCCAGCGCCGCCGACGACAAGCACCTCGCTTCACTGACGAGCGCCCTGTTTGAGATCGCTATATATGGCCGGTCAGACGCCAATTTTTCGCGCTCCGAAGTCGTCGGCATACGCAAATAGCTCGGTTCAAAACGAGTTGGTTGTTCTAACCCGGGACACCAAAGAAGCTGTAAGGCAACGCTTACGGATCGGTCACGTGCGTTGTCCGACTCTCAGGATCATCCAACGTCCGCTCGACCAGACCCCACGCGCGCTCAATGCGAGCAATCTCTTCCGACAGCTTCGTCGCCTGTTCCGAGTCCATCGAAGACTCAAGTGCCTGTATTTCGGCACGATTCATCTGGAGATGCTGCCTAAGCGCCTCAAACCAGGCGCGCCCCGGTACCGGTTCGAAGACGGGTTCGTCTTCACGTTGCGGATTTGGTCCATTTATCCACCGCTCATGTGCTACCCACTCCATCCTCGCGTCGTGGAGCCCCACGCGACACTCCGCCAACAACTCGCGCTGACGCTCAGTCCGCGCAACGTGAAGCTGCTGTTGGTGAGTGAGATTCAACCGCTTTTCTTCGGTTTCCCAACCAATTTTGGGACCGTATATCGACCCGACCAAGGTGAGCGCCGAACCACCGAGAGCACCAACTACGCCGATGACACCACTCCAAATTGCAGCCGACATGTCGGCATTCTCGCCGACTACGGGCACCCGCGAGCGATGACACACCGAAGGGCGACTCGAATGGTTGGCCCAGCCGAAGCCCTGCCAAGCCTCGGAGGCATCCAAAAACCCGGCAGGACTCCAGCCACCCCGACGCTGCGCCAACAGGGAGTCGAGCCATATCTCAAGCAGCGCCGGAAGACTTAGGCGGCTCGGCGACGCCCCAAAACGCCCACCGAAGATGTAGTTGGTCAAGACCGTGCCCCAAGACGTCACCGAGCCAGCGCCCACGGTAACCCTCAGACCCCACGCCCGCGAGACCTACAAGAACCGCCGGTCACGCAACTAAGAACTTAAGGCCAAATACGCGCAGGTCACAGCCCTAGCCGCAACACCTCGAATTAACTTGCACAAACCCAAGTCACCGAATCATATTGCACCAGTTGACATTTCAGCACCAGCGCAATTACCGTCCCTCGCATGTCGCGTGCGAACAGCCCCCACCCCAGCGGCTTCCGCTCGCCCTTCGCACCCCCACGACCCCCCGAAGACCAGCGCCTACCCGCAGACCACCCGCTCGTGCACCTCGCGAACCAAGCCACCACCGACAACGGACTCAGCTCCGGCGAATGGAAAGCCCTCGCCCCAGCCCAGTTCCGCACCTACCTCAAAGCCATCTCCGGATTGCGCCGCCGCGTCAAAGACCACCGCCGCGACTGCCGCGCCAACGGCGAACCCCCCAACCCCGCACACCTGGCCCACCTGCGAGACGAAACCCTGGCCTACCTCGCCCGCGCCGTCCCCGCCGACCAACACGGCTCCACAGCCCCGTTGGCTCAGCACCTCACCCGGCAGATCAACAGACCCCCCGAGCCCTACACAGGCCGACGAGCACTCAAACGCGCACTCAACCGCGCCTACAACAAGCGCAACGCGCGCAACACCTACACCTTCTAAGGACGGACAGAACCACATGAAACCGTGGACCACCGCAACCAAAAACCCCAAACACGCGACCCTCCTCGCGTTCCCCACCGCCGCCGAGACGCTGGCCTACTTCGATCAGCTCATCGACGACGCTGGAGTCGAACCATCCAAAGCCGTCCAACAGTGCCGCGACGACCTCTCGACGCTGGCCATCGAAGAAGAGCAAGAACTCAGCGACGTCGAAATGCTCCGCGACCGCGACGGTCTCGACCTCACCGAGTCGGTCTCACTACTCACCCGCGCTACCGCAGGCACAGGCGTCAGCATCGACGACGCCGCCCGCATCGAAGCCGGAGCCCGCATCCTCGCCACCGACAGCCGCGAACGCGCACGGCACTACAAACACCTCGCCAACCAGGTCCGGTTCTACCGAGCCCGCGACGCCGCCCGCCGCATCCGCCAGCTCGGCGACGGCGTCCTAGACGGCCTACTCAATCCGTGGATTGACCGCATCATGACCGAGCTTCGCCCCCTCGCGATCAAACTGGCCGAAGGCGACGGACGCGAGCAAATCATCCATGCCCGCATCTACCACCACGAACAGCTCGAAGACGCCGACATCTCCGAAGACATCAAACAGTTCGCGCGCTTCCCAGACAGCGCCCGCAAACACTTCGCGACCTTCCGCGCCATCGAACTCTCCGCCGAGCTGGAGCACGTCGCCACCGCCGCCCACGACCTCCGCACACGCGGATTCATCCCACGCGCCGCCGACGAACACTTCCCCGAGGTGTTCTACAGCTTCAAGAACGCCGAGCACCTGCCCCCGATGAAATACATGGCGCACACCGAAGACACCGCCACCCTATGGATCGCCCGTGCCATCGCCGCCGGGTGCGAGCCGTGCGCACGCTCAGCCAAACAGGCCGAAGCCGCGAGACCCGCACTCGCCGAGGCCACCCCATGAACATGCGGAGCTAGGTTCCTGACGGCCAAAGGCACTCGTGAGGCGCCCAATAAACCGGCTAAGGACACTGCACTACTCATGGTGCGCGGCCTCCGAAAGTGAAAACCGCAAACGTGTCCTGCCTAGCTCCGCATCCCAACCACCAACCAGCGCAACATGATTCGCACCTAGCGAGGTAAGAAAATGGCCGACATTCTCGAAACAATTGAAGTCCGAGAGCACAACGGACCATGGACACGCGGCCCGTACCCGATGGAGTATCCAGGCCGAGCCTTCCAACTCGGCATCCACGACATCTGCAATCCGACATATCCGATTGTTGAAGGCCCCGAAGTCCCTTTCGGCGAAGACGTGCACCCTTTCGCCATCGTCGGCCACGTCAAAGCCCCCACGCGATGCGAGCCCGAAGAGCTGCAACAGATCGCAACCGACACCATGGCCAAGAGCACCGCCTACATGGTCAGCCGCGTCCTTTGGTACGGCACTGACGCCGTCGACGACTTCCACGAGTACCTCACCCACCCCGACGTCGCCACAGTGCCGCGCGAAGCGAACCACGTGGCCACCATCGCCGCCGTACTGGCCAAGGCATACGACAACACCCCGAGCATCGTTCCGCTACTCCATCTCGGCTACGAAGTCGCCGTCTCCATGGGCATCGCGCTGCGCAACATCGGAGTGCCCTTCGTCGTCGCACCCGGCTACCCCGGCAACGCCATCGCCGTGACCGAGGACGTCGCCGTCAATTTGACGCAGATCGAATCGACGAACCTCGTGCAGACGGACGTCAATCGCCGTCAGATCGAGTTGACTCGCTTTGCCTCACTGGAGTTCGACTACTTCAAAGCCGTACGCGCCGTTTAGCCGTCCGTCGCGGCGCTGGTGTCACTTGCTGAATCGCCCGACGAACCCGCTTCGATCTGCGGATGACCCGGCGGCAGGGCCTTCTGCGGTTCGGCTAGCTGCTCGATCTCGCGGACAATTTGGTTTGTCCCTTCGAGAATGCCCGCGACGTCGTCGACGGCTTGGTGTGACTGTCCGAGGAAGACGAAGACCGCACCAATTGCCGCACCTATCTTCACCTTCACGCTGGCGGTGCTGCGAGTCATGGCCTGGCTGCCACTGGCGACTAGTCCCGAAACAGTATTGGTAATTGGTCCAACACCGAACGTGCCGACGTTGTCCATCAACCACCGAAGGTGCACCAGGCGGGCGCGTATGTCTTGCGCGAGATCGGGCGGCAATTCCGTGTTCAGAACCAGCGACCACTTCTCGAACGCGTCTTCAAGGCGCGCCCGCGACTCGTCATCCCATACGCGTGGCGACGTACGCCCGATGGTCATCCCGAGACTGCGAAGTTGTTTCAACGCGTCCGCAGACACCATATTTGAACCGCGATCCTGCCAACCAGAACGGCAAACGACGGCGTCGTACCACTGCGGGACGTACTCCAAAAAGCTCTCCGACAGTTCGGCGTCGCCGTTGAGAACCACGATGACGCTGTCCATCAGCCGAACCACCTCCGTGTGCTTTCGCACGAAATCGGGTGTTGCCAGCTGCGCGTCCAATGTGCGGCTCCAGGTCTCCATGACGGCTGAGTCAGGATTGTCAAGCACCACGACTTTTAGAATGTTGAACAGCGCAGTCGCCGGATTGTTAGGCGGAGCAAGTACGTCTGATTCAGGTGTGGACACCTAGTGATTATCCCGACTACAGCGCCGCGCACCCCGTCCGACACGGCTACTGCTTAGGCAGAGCCCCGCAGATGGCCTCGTAGTCGCTCTCAGATACCCGACCTGCGCACAGCTCCCGGTAGAGCGTCATGGTCGACAGGTCGCCAATCGACGGGTCGCCATCCGGATCACCCGGCCACAACCGGCGCGCCTCGACAGCCCCGCCGATCTTCGCCAACACCTCATCGAGCGACACAGCACCAGCGGCGAAACCCTCGACTAGCTGCGACCGCGTCAACTCAGGACGCCGCGCAATCCACTCCAGCGCCTCATCTTCCGAGACGCGCTCAAAATTGCCGTTGAACAGCCCCGAGGCGTCCGCCGTCGCCACCCAACCGCGAGGACCAAACACCTCGACAGGCACGCCGATCCAATCCCGAATATCCGAATCGGGAGCCCCAGCAACACGCTTTAGAGAATGCTCACCGTCGGCGAAATACACATAACTCATGGATTCCTAACTACCCCCGCCACCACCATTATCTCACGCGTGGCCGTCCAGCCCCGAACCCACCGAACCTCGACTCCAACAACGACAACTGCTCCGCCCGATGCACCACCGTCACGCGAAACGTGTCGTCATCGAGCCACCGGACACGGAAGTTATACAGCCCGTTCAACCGCAACCAGTCCAAAGCGACGTCGACGGCGTCTTCGTCTCGGAACCGCATCCAATAGGTGCCATGATCCACCGGCGACCACGGCACAACTACAGCTCCGTAGCAGCCCGCTTAGCCGACCGCTCACCGTCGAACTCAGCCATACGCCTCAGATACGCCCGCGAGCGCTGAGGTGGCAACGCAGACGCAGATGCGTACAACGCCCGCCGGTTTACCCTCCGCCGACGCCGCATCAACACGTGCTCCGCTTGCGCAACCGTCCGCACCTCATGGTCCCCGAACGTGCGCAACGCGCCTTGAGTCCGCATCTGCTCGATCGTCTTGCTGATCCCGTCCGTGGTGAGCATCTGCGCCCCCGACGCCGTCAGCCCGCCCGACTTGCGAATCTTCGACAACGCCTCCAGCACCGTTCGCAACGCCTCACGCTCGATACGGGAGTGGCTCAGCGTCGCCCAGAAGATGCGCTCGCCATCCGGCCCCGGCCCACGGCTCAAGTCGTAGCTGTAGCGCTCCGTCACACCGAACTGTTCAAAGGCACGGTTCGCCTCACGTGCCAGCTCGGCAAACTCCAGCACAGCTTTCGAATCACCGATCGGCAGCTTAGGACTAGGCATCAGAAATCCTCCTCGACGACGTTGAGCAGCTCCAGAACGCGCTGCCCGGTCCGCGCATCGGTGCGCCACGAGAAGCCGCCTTTGTGCCCTAGCCGCCCCTCGACAACCCGACGGACCGAGCCGTCCGAATACGACAGCTTCGAGTCAGCGGGCAACCCGAACGCATACCGGCTCGGCTTCCGCGAGGCTTCGAGCAACGCCCGATCACCCGGTGTCAGATCACCCATCAGACCGCCTCCAGCAGTTCGCACGCGAGCTTAATTCGAGTCCCAGACTACGCGGTCAGAGTGGCGTTTAAGTGTCCAGAATGGCCGCAGAGTGTCCAAAATAGGCCACCTTATGACAGAGTTCGATTTGGTCGACAACGACCGCCAGAACGCCCAATCACGTTGTGTCACAACGTTGAACAAGTCACAAAATAGGTCACATCGACCGACAACAGTCGCCCGCACCTGCGACAGCGGGTGTCGCAGGTTCGATTCCTGCCGGGGGCACTTCGGGCCCGATGTTCGAGGTGTCAGACCCGTAGGGCCAACGACACCACCAGCCGCGACGCCTGGTCGCCGAGGTCGAGCCCGGTGAGTTCCTGAGCTCGCCGAACCCGGTACCGCAGTGTGTTCGGATGCACGTGCATGGTCGCAGCAGCCGCGCGCACGTCCCCGAACGCATCCAGGTAGGCGCGGACGCTGGCCACCAGGTCGGAGCCGTGGGTGCGGTCGTAGTCCTTCAGTCGGCCCACTCTCGGGTCAACGAGACCTGGGTTGTCGGCGAGCAGGCCGACGATCTCGCCGAGCAGGACGCCGGTGCGCGACTGGGCAACGGTGGTCACCACGTCGATCAACGCGCCTTCCCGCGTTGCCGCGTCCAGGACCCGGTCGATCTCGGTCCGCAGGCCAGGCACCGCGGCCAGACCACCGGGCGAATCGGCGACGACTCCCCGGATCTGCATACCGAATCGGCGGTCGGCCGCTGCCACCGTGCTGCGCACCCAGCGCACCGTCGATGTGCCGCCGTCTGTGTCCGGCAGGATGACGTACACCCTCTCACCGACCGCGGCAGTCACTGAGTCCGGACGAAAAGCGCTGGCGTGCAGCGTGACTGCCGGAAGGTACGCGGCAACGGAATCCGCGGACGACTGTGCAGGGACCAATTGTGCCAACCCGACGACGGTGGCGGTACCAGAGCGTGGGATGTTCAGGGCGTCAGCGAGGTAGTGGACGTCCACGGTATCACCGCGCAGGCCCAACAGCCGCTGCACCTGTTCGGCATGCACGGACGGGACCGCTGCAGCGCGGGAGATGATGCGAGCGGCCACGGCTGCAGCGCCGGCGATCACGTCGCCCGAATCGGGCGACAGTTCGGCCTTTCCCTGCTGGAGCCACAAGGTCCCGAGATACTCACTGCCTCTTGGGGTTCTGATGCCCACGGCAATTCTCGGTCGCAGCCCGAGGTCGTCGCGAGCCGCCACCGACACCACGTCCGGCCCCGCTCGCAGAGCAGTGAACACGCCCCACTGCCGGAGCCAGTCGAGCATCTCCGGTGGACCCTCCCGGCCGAGGATCGACAGCCGACGTAGGGCGTCGGCCTGTTCGTCGGATGAGCTGTACGCCAGCACATGTGAGCCCGCATCCTCGATGCTGACAAGTCCGCCGGTCCGATCAGCGACCGCCTGGGCAAGAGCGAACAGGTCACCCGCCGTGCCGCTCGCCATCGACTCCGGGGACTCGGCACGAGCGTGGTCGAGAACTCGCCCGATCAAGTTGTAGATCCGTTCCCACCGCGCATGCGGATCCACCGCGACCACCGCGATTCCAGCGGACACCGCGCGCCGGGTGACGTCTGCGTCCGGCGCCTTGAGCAAGATGGCGGCCGGAGTGTGGCTGCCCAGACTCGCCAACCACGCCATCACCTGCGCCGGCACGACACCGACGAGCAGGGCCAACTCGGCTGCCCTGGCCCCGCGTCCCACCCCGAGGTGCAGGTCATCCGCGTCGAGCAGGGAGGCTGCGGTCACCGGGCAGTCGAGTCCTTCGGGCGCCTCCACCAGCGTGACGAGCGTTCCGTCGAGTGCCAGAAGCAACCGCCCGAGTGTCACGGCCCCGCGACCATCGGTATCTGCCATCGGCGCCCCTTGTTCGATCGGCCCAAGAACTCGCTTCATCTTAGTCCGATCGGCCATATCCCTGGGCCGTTGGTGTGGCTGAGATTAAGAACATGGACGCCATCACCACACCCCCACCTGCCCACAACGAACCCGTGCACACCTATGCCCCCGGATCTCCGGAACGCTCACGGATCGTGGCCACCCTGGCCGAGATGAGCGCGGCCGACCCGGTCGAACTCCCCCACGTCATCGGCGGCACACATGCCAGCGGTTCGGGCGCCGCGATCGCGGTGGTCCAACCGCACGCGCATCACGAGGTGCTGGGCACACTGACGAATGCGACCACACACGATGCGCGCAGAGCGGTCGACGCTGCGCTCGCTGCAGCGCCGGACTGGGCGGCAACATCTTTCGACGAACGCGCATCCATTCTGCTCCGGGCTGCGGACCTCCTGTCGGGACCTTGGCGCGAGAAGATCGCCGCCGCAACGATGCTGGGCCAGTCGAAGAGCGTGCAGCAGGCCGAGATCGATGCGCCGTGCGAGCTTGTCGACTTCTGGCGGTTCAATGTCGGGTTCGCTCGCGAGATCCTGGCCGAGCAACCCGTCTCCAGCCCTGGGGTGTGGAACAGGCTCGATCATCGCCCACTCGAGGGGTTCGTCTACGCCATCACCCCGTTCAACTTCACCGCGATCGCCGCGAATCTGCCGACCGCGCCGATGCTCATGGGCAACACGGTGGTCTGGAAGCCGTCGCCGACGCAGACCTACGCCGCGTATATGACCATGCAGCTACTCGAAGCCGCAGGCCTTCCCCCGGGCGTCATCAACATGGTCACCGGCGACGGCATCGCCGTGTCAGACGTCGCGTTGGCCGACGAGAACCTCGCAGGCATCCACTTCACAGGCTCAACCGCCACATTCCAGAATCTGTGGCGGGAAGTAGGAAGCAACATTCAGCGCTATCGCGCCTATCCCCGACTCGTCGGCGAGACGGGCGGCAAAGACTTTGTCGTGGCGCATGATTCGGCCGACCCCGACGTTCTGCGCACAGCCTTGATCCGCGGCGCGTTCGAATATCAGGGCCAGAAGTGCTCGGCAGCCTCGCGCGCGTACATCCCGAGGTCGGTGTGGGACATGATGGGCGACGACTTCCTCCAAGAAGCCAATGCTCTCTCATACGGCGATGTCCGCGACCTCGCCAACTTCGGTGGCGCAGTCATCGACAGACGCGCTTTCGACAAGGCCGTCTCCGCGATAGAACGGGCGAAGTCGGTGCCGTCATTGACGATTGCGGCGGGCGGTGACTACAACGACGCAGAGGGCTACTTCATACGTCCGACGGTGCTGCTCAGTGACGACCCCGCCGACGAGGCCTTCCACAAGGAGTACTTCGCTCCCATCCTCGCGGTGCACGTGTATGACGACGGACAATTCGATTCTGTTGTACAGGAGATCAATTCATCGGCGAGCTACGCACTGACCGGGGCGGTGATCGCCGATGACCGGACTGCCGTCGAAGCCGCGATGACCGGGCTGCGCAACGCGGCAGGCAATTTCTACGTCAACGACAAACCCACCGGCGCCGTGGTCGGGCAACAGCCGTTTGGTGGAGGGCGCGCCTCGGGTACCAACGACAAGGCGGGGTCGAAGCAGAACCTGATGCGCTGGACGTCAACACGCACCATCAAGGAGACCTTCGTCCCGGCGACGTCGGCGGGGTACCCACACATGGAGCGCGACGACGCCGGGCGCGGTGAGTGACATGACCGGCGTGACCGCGGGTGCAGCACGCACCATCATCATGGCCGCTGCGTCCAGCGACCGGATCAAGCGAACCGCTGAACGAGTTCCGGTCACCCGGAACGTGGTGTCGCGCTTTGTTGCCGGCGAGTCGCACCGTGAGGTGATGGAGGCCGGGGTCGGGCTGTTGAACTCTGGTCGGATGATCTCCATCGACCACCTCGGTGAGGACACCACCGACGAAGCGCAAGCCGACGCCACCGTCCAGGCGTACCTGAGGTTGATCGGGATGCTCGGCGACCACGTTCAGTCGGTCGCCGGCTTCCATCCCGTGGAGGTGTCCCTCAAGCTGTCGGCGCTCGGCCGCGCCTTGCCTCGGCACGGCGAGAAGATCGCTCTGGAGAACGCCCACCGGATCGCGACCGCAGCCGAGGACGCGGGAGTGTGGGTGACCGTCGACGCCGAGGACCACACCACCACTGACTCGACATTGCGGATTGTCCGTGAACTACGTGCCGATTTCCCGGCGCTGGGAACGGTCCTCCAGTCGTATCTGCACCGAACCGAGGACGATTGCCATGAGTTCTCGGCCCCTGGCTCGCGGATCCGGCTCTGCAAGGGCGCCTACGCCGAACCCGGCGAGGTGGCGTTTCAACGCAAAACCGATGTCGATGCGGCCTATGAACGCTGCTTGCGGGTGCTGATGAACGGGCAGGGATACCCGATGGTGGCCAGTCATGATCCGGCCATGATCGCCGCCGCCGCGGCCATGGCCGCCGACGCCGGACGCGCCACCGACGACTGGGAGCACCAGATGCTCTACGGGATCCGGAGCGCCGAACAACTCCGTCTCGTTCGCGAGGGCCGTCGAGTCCGGGTCTACGTTCCCTTCGGGTCACAGTGGTATGGCTATTTCATGCGCCGTCTGGCCGAACGCCCGGCGAACGTGGCGTTTTTCCTGCGAGCGCTGGTGTCTCGGGGGTAGGTCGGTTCTGTCGGCTGGAGTCGGAGGATGTGGGCCCCGTGGGTGCAAACCCTCCGACTCCAGCGACACCCTCCGGTTGCAACCGGAGTAACTCACCGCAGTCGGAGGATCTGAGCCGCGAGCAGCCAACCGCGGCAAACGAACCCGCCTCCGCAAGCCAAAATCGGAGAATGAGGCCCCTCCCCGCAAACCCTCCGACTCCAGCCACACCCTCCGACTGCAACCAGAGGAACTCACCGCAACCGGAGGATGTGCGCCGCGCCCAACCAACTGCGACAAACGAACCCGCCGCCGCAAGCCAAAATCGGAGGATGAGGCCCCCTCCCCGCAAACCCTCCGACTCCAGCCACACCCTCCGGTTGCAACCGGAGGAACTCACCGCAGTCGGAGGATGTGGCCCCTCAACCGGGGAGCACGCCACCGCGGATCAGCGCTGATCGCAGTTTTGCGTGCAGGCGTCCTGGATTGAGGAGGTCATCCCACGACCACCGGACCACCACGATTCCCATGGCCCGAAGCCGATCCTCGCGTAACTTCTCGCGGTACACGGCGTCCTCGGGCCGCTCGCCTTCCGCAAGGGTCCCGAGATACTTGATCCGACCGTCGAACTCGCCGACGACCTTTCCGTCCCAGTCGAAATCCGTTCGGCCGATCAATCCGTCCGCGTCGAAGAATTCCGTCTGCAACGTCGGCGTCGGGATGTCTTTCCAACCGGCCATCAGGGCCCGACTGACCGACTCACCAACAGATTCCGCGTCCCCGTCAGCCGTCAACAGGGCGCGGCGCAGCGTTCCGATACCGGCGGCGTGTGGGGTTCGCGCCGCGATGGCATGTAACTCGGCCAGCGATATGCCCGACCTCAGAGCGTCGTCCAATGCGGCGACGGCCTGTTCATACGTTCCCGCTCGTGCCACGTCACATGCCGTCACTGCTCGGCTGGTCACTCGAATACCGTCGATGAGCACGATGTCGGTGTCAGCAAGGAGGGCATGGTGGACGTGAACGTCGCCCTCCCGCTTGCCCTTGGTCTGCGCAATCAAGTGGACGTATCGCTGGTCCGGTCGGAAGAGTTGCATCCGATGGCATACCGCCGCCGACTGATGGCTCACAACGCGCACTCTCGAACGCCCGGCAACCGCGATCACGCGCCGGCGGTACTCGTCGTCTTGCGACAGCGCCACGCCCCCAGGCGCGGAAACACCGCGGACAACCGGCACGATGATCCCGGCCCGCCGTGCCGCTCTCAGCTGCGAGTCGCTGCCGAACCCGCCTTGGACCACTGTTCTTCGCCGGATGAGCCCGAACTCCGATGACTGCATCTACTCATCGTCGTTGCCCCCGCCGACCAGGTACCGCCCAAAAAGGGTCCTCTGTGGACAGTTTCGATTGTGTGCACAGGTCCACACCCTCCGACTCCAGCCACATCCTCCGACTACAACCGGAGGAACTCACCGAAGCCGGAGGATGTGCGTCCCGCCCCGCACACCCTCCGACTACAACCGGACGAACCCACCGAAGCCGGAGGAAGTGCGTCCCGCCCCGCACACCCTCCGACTCCAGCCACACCCTCCAGTTGCAACCGGAGGAACTCACCACAACCGGAGGAAGTGCAAACCCCTCCCCCGACAACTCAGTACCCGATGAATCGATCGGTGTGCAGACGCCACGGCTGCCAGCGCAAGGCGGGTTCGGCGCGAATCAGCATGGGCTTGAGCGCAGAGAGCATCATCGGCGGGCCAGAGAGGTAATAGTGCGCGCCGGGCCGCGCGACAGCAGCGACGTCATCAACACTCACCAATCCCCCGACCACGGTGATCACCTGGGCTCCACGTGTGCGCGCCGCATCCAGCACATCGCCGTACACGAGGCGGTCCTCGGAGTTCGCGGCGTAGATCAGCGAGACCTGGGTGAGGTCGGTGTCGCCGCGCGCCGTGAGGTCGGCGAGCATCGACCGGAACGGCGTGATACCGATACCGCCGGCGATGAACACCATGGGAGAGCGCAGGTTTCGCGGCAGTGTGAAGTCGCCGCCCACCTCGTCGACGTACAGCCGGCGTCCCGCACCGTCTTCGATGAGACGCCGCTTGAACTCCGAGGGACGGCCGGCGACGGTGAATCCGAAGCGGGTGGTGCCCTCACCCGGCGCACCTGCCAGGGACAGAACCCTACGCGTGCCCTGCTTTTCGGGTGCCGGACTCCATGTGGGATCAGAGATCTGGGCCCATTGCCCGGGCCGGAACCGCAGCCCCGGTGAGGCCAGCACCTCGTATGTGTCGGTGCCGATCGGCTGCACGGACTCGACCTCGAGTATGTGCCGTCGCCACTGCCGACCGACCACAAATGTGAACAGGCTACCGGCCAGCAGCGCGATCTCCGGTACGAACTCCAACGTGTACTCGGACGTGATCTCGAAGGACTGGTTCCAGTACATCAACACGGCGACCAGGGCCGCGTAGACGAGTGTGGGGATGCGACTGGTCGGCGACGTCAACGGCTCGGTCAGCATGATGGCCGCCACGAAGAGCAGTGGCGTGGACTGGAATCCGAGCTGTAGCGCGTCGCCCACGGGTGTGCCGTTGTCGGCCGCGACCACAATCATCGTCACGACGGCCACCACCAGGAACACCCCGACGAGCCACCACTCGCGCAGCTTCCACACCACCGCAACACCGACGACGATCATCGCGACCATCAACGGTTCGGCTGCAATCCACCAGACCGGGTACAGGAACGGCCCGACCGAGAAGTACGCGAACAGATAGCTCACCACCGCGCCGGCCACTGCCGGGTTCACGATATGTCGACGACGCACGGCGATAACATATTTGGAGGCGCTGGCGATCGCGGCCGCGAGAACGAGTCCCCATGCACTGTCGGTGTCGGTGAGCCCGGGAAAGATGAAGAACAGGATCAGGGCGGTGATCAACCACGACTCGCTACCCGGCGGCACCCGCACGATGGCGGCACAGAGGTATGTCACGGCGGCACAGACGACCACGAGAATGGCCAGTGATCCGAGCAGTTCGGTTGCTGTGTAGACGAAGTCGGCGCCGGAGGCGGCGACGATGATTGCGTAGGCCGCCAGGATCGCCAATGCGATCAACACGAACCGATACATCGACAATCGGTCCACGGAGCGGACGATCTTCATAGGAAAAGCTCCAGTTCTCTGGCGTGCGAATGTTCGACCGTGCCGTTGGCGCGCACCACAACGTAGTCGAACTCAAAGTGGCTCAACAGCTTCTGGGCAGGAGTGAAGAACAGCGCCGTGGACAGTCCGTCGGCGATCATGGTGTCGTCGGCGATCACCCAGGTCGCCAGCACCTCACGGGTCGGCGCGGACGTGACGGGATCGACGATGTGATGCCAATCGGCCCACGCGCGGCGGTTGCTCGCGGAGCCACAGATCGCGTTGTTCTCGATGACCACCGTGCCGATGGCCTTGGTCGGGTCGGTGGGGTGTTCCAGCGCGATGCGATGAGGTGCGGCACCGGCCCTGATGTCACCGCTCCCGTTGACCAGGTACTCATCGAAGCCCGCCGCTTTGACCAGTGCGCTGACGCGGTCCACCGCGAATCCCTTACCGGTGGCCCCGACATCCAGCAGGCACGGAGACCGTACCTCCAGCTGACCCTGCCACCCGCCCAGCACGTCGTCCCAGGCCGGGACGGCCGCAATCGTCTCGCCCGGCTGCAAGGTGTATTCGGCGTCGTATCCGGCGTCTGCCAGGGTTTGTCCCACCATGGGCGTCACCATGGCGCCGGTCAGTTCGTACAGCGTGCGGTGCAGGTCGAGCAACGGCTGGTCCGACGGCTCCACCGGGTAGGTGCCGGGCGCGCGGGCAATCGACGCGACCATCGAGTCGGGCCGGAACCGAGACCAGGTGCGGTCGATGCGGTCGAGTTCACCGAGGACCGATGCCTGCAACACTTCGGGCACGGCCTGCGACAGGGTGATGTCCCAGGCGGTGCCCAGTGCGGGGAACGCCCACTCGTTCGAATCGGTCACAACAAGGCGGGTGTCGATCAGGCCGCGGCTTCGGTCTTGATCTGGTCGATGGCGTCGTTAAAGCCCCCCGACGTGAGGGAGGACCCGGACACCTTGCTGACGTCGAGCTCGTCGATGCTCTTGCCGACAACCAGTGCGTCGATGCCACTCTTGAACTTGCCCTGGAAGTCGGCCGAGGTGCCCTTGGTCTGACTGGTGTCCACCGACAGCGCGGTGATCACCGAGTTGGACAGGGTGACGGTGACACCGAGTTGCTGTTCGCCGCCGGGTGATTGGTAGGAGCCGACGGCGGTGTATTCGCCGTTCTTGTAGGCCGAGGTGGCGGCTTCGTTCTGGACTGCACTGGTGTCGGCAGCGGTGCTGTTGGCCGCCGCGGTCGTCGAGCTTGCTGCGGTGCTGCTTCCGTCGTCGCCACAGGCGGCGATGGCCGCTCCCGCTGCTGCAATGACTGCAGCGACCTTGCCCGCGTTGACGATTCGGCTGTTGTGAAATGAAGTCGATGTCGAGGTCATGGCTCCATACTGCCGCTTCGAGGTCGACCGTGGTCCGTTTCGCGGGCCTTTGACAGCAGACTCTCAGATCTCAGCGAGCTTTAAGCGGACTCGTTGTAGAACTGCATTTTTTACCGTCCAGCTGCGGCGATCCGCGCCGCCACCGCGTCGATGAACACATTCGAGATGTCCGCGGGCGTCTCTGCAACGTAGCTGCTTCCGCCGGTGGCGTCCGCGATCTGTTTGAGTGATTCGGCGTCGGCGTCCTCGGTGATGCCGATGGTGAGGATGAGCACCGGTCGGGCCGGATCCTCGAGCCGTTTCAGCTCGGCCAGCAAACCCTGGAGGCTGATCGAGTTGTCGTCCTCGTTCTGGCCGTCGGTCAGGAGGATGACGCTGTTCGAATAATTGGGGTCATAACTGTCCTGGACCTCTTTGAACGCCGCGAGCGTCGTGTCGTAGAGCCCGGTGGCGCCGCCCACCCGACCCGGAAGCGTCACGATCTGCGACTCCAGGTATTTGCGATGGGTCTGGCCATCGGCATCAACGGTGTCGAGGCGTTCGATGGGAGCGATCGGCAACCAGTCCTGATCCGGCCCACCCATGTCGATGGAGAACAGCCACGCACCCAGCGCCGAATTGTTCGGGAAGATCTTCAGGCCGTTCTGGCTGGCCTCCACGAGCATCTCGGCCCGGGTCGAGGTACCCGCCGGTTCACGCATCGAACCGGACGCGTCTTCCACCACCAGCGTGCGGATCGGCACCCCGAGAACTGCCCACTGCCGGAGCGCCTTCTCTTCTTGCGCAGGGTCTTTGAGCGTCAGCACTTTCACGGCACCAACGCCCCCTTCCGGCGACGGCGCGTCGATGGCCGTTCGGAATCCGGCGGTGGTCAGCGCTTTCGCGCCGCCGTCGGACGTGACGTGTTCGGCCAGTTGTTCACCTGCTGCCGCCACGACCTCTTTCCGAGCTGCCGACGCGGTGTTGAGCATCGGATAGTCGAGAATCATGGTCCCGTCGGCGGGGATCGCGGCGCGCAGACCACTGTTGGGGCTGGTGTTCTGGAACTCGATGAAGTGCTGCTCGCTGACCACTGTCGGCGACTCGCTGCCTGCAGCAACCTGGAGCCGATCGACATCGGAGTCGCCCCCGATGCGGGCGTTGCCCTGCTGCAGAGCCAGCAGGGTCATTCCGTCGGTGAACTGCTTGCGGTCGATGGCGCCGGCTTGTTCGGCCGCAAGCGCCCCGACGATCGGCGCGTCGCCGGTGCTGGAGTCGATGGGGTTGCCAAGGCGCAGGCCGGGCAGCTTCATGACGTCGACCCAATTGGTCAGTGTCGGAACATCTTTACCTGCCACCACCACCGGGCTGGCCGCAACGGATTCGGCGATCACGTCGCGCTGCACGCGGGCCTGGTCGGTGACCTTGCGGGCACGAGCCTGCGAATCGGCGATCCACAGGTCGGGCGCCTGATCACCCTTGGTGAGCTGGCCGGCGACGTTGGCACCGCTGACTGCAGCCACATTGAAGTCGTAACACGAGTCGGCCGACGCCTCGGCCGCCAGGGGCTTGAGGGTCGCAGCCATCGACGGATCGGCGATCACCGACACCGCTTCTCGCGAGTCACAGTCGCTGCCGGACGACGCCCAGACCGTCCGCCAGAGAATCAGTCCGGCCACCAACACCGCGACGACAACCAGCGCAAGAAGCGCCCAGCGGGCGCCGCCGCCCCGACCGCCGTCTCGGCCCTCGCTGAATCCGAAGTCGTCATCGGCCCTGCTATCGACCCCATGTCGACCCATGCGTCACCCACCCTGTTGTTTCGAGGTTCGCCGGATTCTATCCACAGCGAATCAGGAACCAACACCCCAGATGGTGGCGGGCAGACGCCAGACCCGGCTCGCCCTCAGGTCTGGCGAACGGCTCTACGGTCAGGAGTAGAGATCGCGAAAGTTCTTGAGTGATTGGTTGATCTCACCTTTGAGGATCTTCGCGGTGCTGCGAATGATCAACGACATCATCGGCGATCCGGTCAGGTTCACCTCGAGTCCTACCTTTGACCCACTCTTGGCAGGCTCCACCGTCAGTGTCAGGGTGACCGTGACGCCACCCTTGCCGTCGCCCTTCAGGTCCACCCGGCGGGCCGGATCGAACTCATCCACCACCCAGTCGAAACGAAGCTTGGCATTCTTGGCCGCGATGACCGAAGACACCTTGGTGCCCTTCTGGATCTCGTCGGGGCTGGGCAACTCGCTACGCCAGCCATCGTGCAGAGTGAGCCACTCGCCATACCGCGACAGATCGAGCACATGCGCCCACGCGTCTTCCGGGGACTGGTTCACGTCGATCGAATCTTTGACCTTTGCCATAGGTGCGACGTTAGCGCTCCGACACCGGCAACCGGTGGACCATAGCCATCGGTGTCATGCCGGGCAGGTGTCCGGGGCAGGTTCACCAGCGAAGCGATCGGCGATCCAGTCGACCGCCGGGCCTGTCACACCGAGATTGGTGTGCCCGCCGTCGGGCTTGCGAACCACCTCGATGACGTCGCCGCCGGCACACGCACGCTGCACTGCTGCCGCGGTCCATGCGGACAAGATGATCGAGTCCTGGTCGCCGAATGCGACGAAGAGGGGTCCGGCTGCCCGGCCCGCAGGCAACGCGTCTTGCTTCAAGATCGTGCGGATGCGGTCCACTGCCTCCTGATCGGCGACGGCCGCGTCTCCAGGGGCCACGCTCATCGCCGCACTGAATCGGTCCACCACGAATGTGGGACCGCAGGATGTGAAGACGTCGGCGTTGTCGGCCAGCCCTCCGCGTATGTAGTCGACCGCGTCGAAATCGGGGTACACCTCCCTCAACCCCGCGATGAGGTTGGGGATGAAGATCTTCTGAGCGTCGGTGTACGCCATCTGGGTTCCGGCGTCGGTGATCGGCGAGAGGTCGGCAGCAGGTGCCAATGCGGCCGCCCCGACGAACTCGAGACCCTGGCCGTAGTCGTCTGCGTAGTCGGCCGACGCCCACGCGGCCTGGCCGCCCTGTGAGGCACCCATTGCCGCCCACCGATCGGAGGTGTCCGGAACGAGATTCCGAGCGGCACGCACGGCATCGATCATGTTGTAGGCGATCGTCTTTGGTTCGAGGTACGGGTGGCCAGGCGCATCCTTCACCCACGTACCCAGCCCCTGATAGTCACTGGCCGCCACCACGTATCCGCGCCCGACCAGTCGAGTGATGGCACCGTCTTCGCCGAGAAGGTCTGGGTAGTCCGACGGACCGCAACTCTCGTCGGTACCTGTTGTTCCGTGACCGAAGGCGACGATCGGCCAGCCACCCGCAGGCGGCTCTCCGTTCGGGACGGCGACCACTCCGGACACCTCGGTGCCGAACCCGCCCTGATATCCGGCGGTCGAGCGATAGATGACACGGGTCACCTCTGCCACATCGCTCAGAGAGGAACTCGCCTGGAAAGGCATCTGCTCGACGATGTCGCCGCGCTCGCCGGGCGCCGGAGCCGGCGGACGATCCGAATCCGGGGCCGGAACAGACGAGGACTGGACAGACGACAGCGGCGAGGACGCGGCCGTTCGACCGTTGTCCTCGCCGCCGGCGCACGCGCTCACCGACAGCAGCACAATCACTGCTGCCGGGATCGCCTTACCGAGGAGGCTGATGACCGGGGTTCTGGTGGCCGGGGTTGTTCCCGTCCTGCGCGAACTTCCGGGCAGCATCTGCACCCTTTCGGATCTGGTTCGAGTACTTGCCCTTGGTGGCCTTGTTGACCGCGCTGGCGCCCTGGTCGATGAGTTTGGTGTTCTTGCTCAGCGTGGACTTGCCCTTGTTGACCAAATTCTTGAAATCCATGCCACTCCTATCTCCGGATCGCCGATGCTCTCACGCCGACGATCTTTGCTCTTGCGGATTCGATTTAACTTTACTAAACCACGCCGCAATTGTCGGGTTCAGTCGCCACAGCACTTCCACAGCAACGATACCGATCGCCGATGCAATGACTGCAATCCCGGTTTTACTCCAGTCAGTCGGGTCGAGTTTGAACAGCTCCTGGGTGAACGGCAGCGAGAAGATGAGCACGTACGCCAGCGCCGAGCCGACGAGCAACACGGCCTTCCACCAGTTGTACGGTCGCGCGACCACCGCGAGCACCCACAACGCGATCGCGATGAGGGTGATCAGGGCCGTCGTGGCCGCCTGCGTCTGATCCGGGGTCATCTCGACCGAGTCCTTGCTACCAAGCGCAACACCCTCGCCGCCGGGATAGACCAGTGCGTACGCCACGAACGTGCACACGGCGATCACGATGCCGGACGGAATGGCCAAGCGCAGCACCCTGCCGACAAAACCACCGCGAGCGCGTTCGTTGTTGGGTGCCAGCGAGAGGACAAACGCCGGCACACCGATGGTGAACCACGCGGAGATCGTGACGTGGATGGGCTGGAACGGGTAGGAGATGGGCGTGAAGCCGAACAGTTCCCCGGCCACCCCGGCGATCCCGATCATCAACGCCAGCAGCACCGCGTACACGGTCTTGGTCAGGAACAGGTTGGAGACGCGTTCGATGTTGCCGATGACCCGCCGGCCCTCGCCGACCACGTAGGGCAGCGTGGCGAACTTGTTGTCGAGCAAGACGATCTGGGCCACCGAGCGGCTGGCCGAACTACCCGACCCCATCGCCACACCGATGTCGGCGTCTTTGAGGGCCAAGACGTCGTTGACGCCGTCGCCGGTCATCGCCACGGTGTTGCCCCGGCCCTGCAGCGCCCCCACCATCGCGCGTTTCTGGTCGGGCCGCACCCGACCGAAGGTGGTGTGGCCGTCGATGACGTCGGCGAGCTCGTCTTGGTCGGTCGGCAGACTCCGCGCATCGACGGCGTCGTCAACGGTTCCCAGGCCCAGCGAACCCGCCACCGCGCCCACCGACACGGCGTTGTCGCCAGAGATCACCTTCACCGAGACGTGCTGGGATGCGAAGTAGTCCAACGTCTCGCGGGCGTCGGGACGAACGCGTTGCTCGAGTGCGATGAGTGCCCGCGGCACAACGTGTCCCGGAGCGGACAGGCCGTCGTCGGTAGGTGTGTCGACCGGCTGATCGGTGGAGGCGAGTAGCAGGACCCGCAATCCTTCCGAGCCCAGCTCCGTTGCGCGCGCCGCGGTCTCGCTCGCCGGATCGAGCAACATGTCGGGGGCGCCGAGCAACCAGTTGCCCTGACCCTGGGCGGTTGCGGTGTCCTGGAACGAGATCCCGCTCCACTTCTTCGCCGACGTGAACGGCGCGATGTGGGTCACCGACCACTCCGGCGCGACGGGGTAGGCCTCGGCCATCGCCTGCACACTGGCGTTGGGGCGTGGGTCGTGCGCCGCGAGGGCGGCCAGGGCCTCTTCGAGCTGGGCGCGATCGTCGCCGAGCGGAACCAGTTGCGCCAGCCGCATACCGTTCTCGGTGAGCGTGCCGGTCTTGTCCGCACACACCACGTTGACCCGGGCGAGGCCCTCGATGGCCGGCAACTCGTTCACCAGACATTGTCGACGACCCAGCCGCACGACCCCGACGGCGAAGGCGATCGACGTCATCAGCACCAGGCCCTCGGGAACCATCGGCACCAGCGCGGCGACCATGCCCAAAAGGGCTGCCTTGATACCGTTTTCACTGATGAACAGCTGGTTGACGATCGTCAGCAGCCCAGCGGGGATCAGGAGCCAGGTGATGATCCTGAGAATCTTGTCGATGCCGTTGCGGAGTTCTGAGTTGACGAGGGTGAACTTGCTGGCCTCCTCGGCGAGCTGCGCCGCGTACGCGTCGCGGCCGACCTTGGTCGCCCGATAGGCACCCGATCCCGACACCACGAAGCTGCCGGACAGGATCGGATCACCCACCGACTTGAAGACGGCGTCGGCCTCACCGGTCAGCAACGATTCGTCGACGTCGAGTGCTCCCGCCTCCACGGTTTCTCCGTCGACAACGATCTGGTCTCCGGGCCCCAATTCGATGATGTCGCCGAGCACCACCTCGCTCGGCGCGATCTCGGCGGCCACGCCATCCCGGCGCACCATGGGCCGGGTCTGCCCGACGATCGCGAGCGCATCGAGTGTTCGCTTGGCCCGGATCTCCTGGATGATGCCGATGCCGCTGTTGGCGATGATCAGTAAACCGAAGGCGCCGTTGATGATCGAGCCGGTGGTCATCACGATGATGAACAGCGCGCCCAAGATGGCGTTGATGCGGGTGAGGACATTGACGCGAACGATGTCGAGGACACTGCGGCCCGAGCGGTCCGGCAGGACGTTGACGTGGCCGGCGGCGACGCGTTCGGCCACCTGCGCGGCGGTCAGGCCTGTGGTGGCGTGTGTTTCGCCGAGCGTGGTCACGCTGCGCCTTCCCACCAGGATTGGGTGTCGAATCCGTGGCCGGACCGCGACGGTACGTCGAAACGTGCACCGGGCATCGGCGTGATCACGGGGATGTGTTCGCTCTGAGCGGCGGGCAGCAGACGTTGGACCGGGTCGGCCCATTCATGCAGAGCCAGATTGAAGGTGCCCCAGTGAATCGGCAGCAGCAACGACTCGGACAGATTGGCGCGATTGAGCATTCGGTGCACTCTCACCGCCTCTTCCGGATTGAGGTGGATGTCGGGCCACAGCCGGTCGTAGGCGCCGATCGCGATCAGGGACAGCCCGAACGGACCGTGGTCGGTGCCGACCTGCTCGAACGCATCGGTGATTCCGGTGTCGCCGGAGAAGAAGAAGTTGTGTCGAGGTCCGGCAACCGCCCAACTGGCCCACTGGGTGGTGTTGCGCTGCAGCCCGCGTCCCGAGAAGTGGCGTGCGGGAGTGCAATTGAAGGTCAGCTCGCCGATCGTGATCGAGTCACCCCAGTCAGCCTCGTGAATACGTTCGGGGCTGATGCCCCAGTACTCGAGGTGCGCCCCGACACCGATGGGAGCGACAAACGCGGCCTCGGGATGGGTGGCCGCGAGTTTGCGAACAGTGGCCGTATCGAGATGGTCGTAGTGATCATGACTGATGAGCACCACATCCAGCGCGGGCAGATCCGCCAGCGCGTGGGGTACCGGGTGCATACGCGCCGGTCCCACCAGACTCGACGGTGAGCACCGTTTGCTCCAGACGGGGTCGGTGAGGATGCGGTATCCGTCCAGTTCCACGAGCACCGACGCGTGCCCCATCCAGGTCGCCGCCAGCTCGGCTGCGACATCAGGCAAAGGCGTCACATAGAACTCCAGCGGTCGCCGCGGTTTGCCGATGTCGCCGCGACGGAGCATCGCCAGCGCGGCCGCCCGATCCCCTTCCACGGGTGTCGGCGGCTCCACGTTTCCGAAGTTGCCGCCGGTCTGGTGCGGCGAATGATTGATGTGGGATAGCACAAGGTCTTTGGGTGCACCCATCGCTCGGAACACCTCGGACCCGGCGCCGACGCCGGCCGCGGTGAGCGCTACGCCGGCTGTTGCCGCACTGGTCAGAAGCCTTGGACCGGTCATGAGATTGGGAAGACGCACCACGGAAGCACACACTACCGGCCAGGTGGGGTGGTCGACCGGGACCGACCTTGCCTGCCCCCGCCCCACTCCCCCCGAACGGCTGGAACAAGGACGCGGTCGGAGGGTTTACAACCCGGAATATCCAGGGGTATACCTGACTTATATAGACCATAGTCAGACAAACAGGAGGCCGCTATGAGTTCGATCGTCGACGCTGTCATCGTCGGGGCAGTCAGAACCCCGATCGGTAAGGGCAAATCAAACGGTGCGCTCCACGGCGTGCACCCGGTGGACATGTTGGCCCACAGCCTCACGTCCCTGGTGGAACAGACCGGCATCGATCCGGCCCTGATCGACGACGTGATCACCGGAAACGTCACACAGGCCGACGAGCAGGGCCAGAACATCAGCCGCAATGCGGTGCTCGCCGCGGGCTTCCCCGAGACCGTTCCGGCCACCACCGTGAACCGCCAATGCGGGTCGAGCCAGCAGGCCATCTCGTTCGCAGCACAGGCCGTGATGTCGGGTGTGCAGGACATCGTGGTGGCAGCGGGCGTGGAGTCGATGAGTCGTGTACCGATGATGTCCGATGTCCGAGACGGGGCAAACCCATTCGGCGAAGCGCTCTTGCGCCGCTACCCAGAAGGGTTTATCCCCCAGGGGTACAGCGCAGAACTGATCGCGGCGGACTGGGGTTTCTCGCGCACCGAGCTCGACGAGTTCTCGATCGCCAGCCACGAGAAGGCTGCCGAGGCCACCAAGGCCGGCCGATTCGAGCGAGAGATCGCTCCCCTCGCGGGCGTGTCGACCGACGAGATGATCCGCCCCGGCGGCACCGTGGAGCAATTGGCCGGACTCAAGGCCGCGTTCTACAACCCGGCCATGAAAGAACGGTTCCCGCAGATCGACTGGCGGATCACCGCGGCCAACTCGAGCCCACTCTCCGACGGCAGCGCCGCGGTACTGATCATGAGCAGCACCAAGGCCAAGGAACTGGGCCTGCGGCCACTGGCCCGATTGCACAGCTTCTCCGTGGTCGGGTCTGACCCGATCTACATGCTCACGGGTGTCATACCAGCGACGCAGAAAGTCCTCGAGAGAGCGGGTCTGCAGATCTCGGACATCGATCTGTTCGAGGTCAACGAAGCCTTCGCACCTGTGGTGCTGGCCTGGGCCAAGGACACTGGGGCCGATCTCGGCAAGACCAACGTCAACGGCGGTGCGATCGCACTCGGCCATCCCCTCGGGGCCAGCGGAGCACGGATCATGACCACCCTGGTCAACGCCCTCGAGCAGACCGGCGGGCGCTATGGACTGCAGACGATGTGTGAGGCCGGCGGGCTCGCCAACGCAACGATCATCGAACGGCTCTGAACTCGGTTGTCGACCATCAACGCATGACGCGCCACCCCACCTGGGTGGCGCGTCTTTGCGCAACTGGACCGTGCGGGTGACCCGCGCACTAGGCTGGGACGGGTGTCCGATGATGTTGTCCTGGCCGTCGACTTCGGTGGGACGAAGGTCGAAGCCGCGTGGGTCGATTCCTCCGGGCAGGTGTTCGAGGCGGGACGCAATCGCGCACCCACCGGGCCCGATGCCACCAGCTCCGAACTGGAACATAGCGTTGCGCGCGTCGTCGAGACTGCACTTGCGCAGATTCCGGCGGGTACACGGGTGCTCGGCGTGGGCATTGCCGCCGCAGGGCCCGTCGACGAGGACAACGGGACCGTCTCCCCCATCAACCTGCCCCGGTGGCGTCGTCATCCACTTCGACAACTGGTCAGCGACCGTCTCCCGGATCCGCTGCACGACATCCCCGTTCACCTGCATCGCGACGGCGTGGCGATCGTGCTGGCGGCGCAGTGGCTCGGTAACGCGACCGACGCCCGCAATCTGATGGGCATGGTGCTCTCCACCGGTATCGGTGGGGGTTTCATCGTTGACGGTCGGGTGCTGGCCGGCAACAGCGGCCATATCGGCCAGATCCAGGTGTCCGGGTTCACGGGCGAGATCAGTATCGGCAGCCGGACAACCCTCGAGTCGGTGGCATCCGGACCCCATGCGGTGGCGTGGGCCCGCGCTCAGGGGTGGACCGGCGAGTCGGGAGAAGACCTGGCCGCGTCATACCGCGGCGGCGACGACATCGCCTACAGCGCGGTGGTCCGGGTATCAGAGGCTGTGGGCCAGGCGATCTGCAGTGCCGCGGCGCTGGTCGAGCTCGATACCGTGGCCATCGGCGGCGGATTCTCGCGAGTGACTCCCGACCTACTGCCGCTGATCCAATCTGTGGTCAATCGCCATCCGCTGCAATACATCTCGCGGGTCAAGATCCTGGACGCCGGACTGCCGGAAGACGCGCCGCTCGCGGGGGCAGCGGCGCTGATCTACCGGCGCGACATCGTCGGACTTTACTGAACCCGGCGGATCAACCTGCCAGCGATCGACTGATCACCAGCCGCTGAATCTGGTTGGTGCCCTCGAAGATCTGTGTGATCTTGGCCTCGCGCATCAACCGTTCGACCCGGAAGTCCTTGGTATAGCCGTAGCCGCCGAACACCTGAACGGCATCGGTGGTCACCTTCATCGCCGCATCGGTGGCGACCAGCTTGGCCACCGATGCGTTGCGCGAGTACGGCAACCCGGCGTCGCGGCGCCGCGCTGCATCAAGGTATGTCGCCCGGGCCGAGTCGACCGCTGCAGCCATGTCTGCCAGGAGGAACCCGAGCCCTTGGTGGTCGATGATCTTCTTGCCGAATGTCTTTCGTTCTTTCGCGTACGCCACCGCCTCATCAAGCGCCGCCTGGGCGATTCCGACTGCCACCGCAGCGATACCCAACCGTCCGGAGTCGAGTGCACTGAAGGCGATCTGCAGCCCCTGGCCCTCCGCGCCGATGCGCCGTTCCTCCGGGATGAAGGCGGAATCGTAGTGCGCCGACGTGGTCGGAACGGCCGAGAGGCCCATCTTCTCTTCGGGTTTGCCGAAGGTCAGTCCGTCGGTACCGTCCGGGACGAGGAAGCAGGAGATTCCTTTGGAACCCTCGCCGGTACGCGCGAAGAGGTTGTAGAAGTCGGCGATCCCGCCGTGTGTGATCCACGCCTTCGCGCCGGTGATCCGGTAGCCCCCGTCAGCGACCACCGCCTTGCAGTTGAGCGCTGCCGCATCTGATCCGGCCTGCGGCTCCGACAGGCTGTACGCCCCGATCTGATCGCCGCTGAGCATTCCCGGCAGCCATCGCTTCTTCTGCTCGTCGGTTCCGAACGCCATCAAGGGATGACAGGCCAGCGAGTGCACGCTCACCGCAACGGCAACTGCCGCCCATCTGGCGGCGATCTCCTCGAGCACCTGCAGGTAGACCTCGTACGGCTGGCCGCCACCACCCCACTCCTCGGGGTACGGAAGGCTCAGCAGCCCGGTCTGCCCCAGCACCGTGAATGCCTCAGCGGGATACTTCTCGGCCTTCTCGTACTCATCGGCGATCGGCTTGAGCGTCTTGTCGGCGACATCGCCTGCCAATTGCACCAGGTCGCGGGCTTCGTCGGTGGGCAGTAGCCGGTCCACGGGCATGAGTGTCTCCTCGGTCGGACGGGCGCGACAGTACTGGAAGCCGCGCTTGAGTACTGCCGACGATACTAGATTCGCTTCGCCAGTACTATCGATGCATGGCCACTCCCGCTGCGCCGACCCACGCCACCGCTCGCCGCGCCGAGTTGTTCGACGAGCTGGCGGCACTGTTCCTCGCCGACGGTTTCGCGCATCTCACGCTGGACCAGATCGCCGCACAACTGCGCTGCTCCAAATCCACCCTCTACACACTCGCGGGCAGCAAGGACGATCTGGTGCGAGCGGTCACCGTGGACTTCTTCCGGTCGGCCACGGCCGAGGTGGAACAAGCCCTGGTCGGCATCACCGGCACCAAGGCGAGGTTGACCGCGTACCTCACCGCCGTGGGAGCGGCGCTCAGCCGCGCGAGTGAGACCTTCATGGAAGATCTCGCCGCCTTCGCGCCGGCTCGAGAACTGTATGAGCAGAACACGCGTGTCGCCGCGGGCAGAGTCCGCGAACTCATCAACGAAGGGGTTGCCGCCGGGGACGTACGTGATGTGCACGCCGACTTCGTCGCCGACGTCGCCACCTCGGCGATGGTTCGAATCCAGCAGCGGGGCGTGAAAGCTGCTGTCGGGCTTGACGATTCTCAGGCGTACCTCGAACTCGCCCACCTTCTGACCGTAGGAATCGGGCGTTGATCCGCCGCTGACGCCGATCAGACGGTGGCGTCGTGGTGGGCGATGGTGAACGCAGCCAGCACAACCGCGATCACCACTCCGACCGCAGTGTCCACCACCCGGTCGACGGCGACCTCGGGCGCAAGTCCGGCGCCGAGAGCGGTCAGCATCAGAGCCATCGGCGTGACCAGTAGCGAACACAGTGCGTAATTGACGGTGACCAGTGTCTCGGCGAGCACCTGCAGAACGGCGATCAGGACAACTGCGCCCCAGTAGCCGATCGGCAGTGCCAGCAATCCAGCGGCGATTGCAGCGCCCCCGACGTTCCCGAGCAGTCGCTGGACTCCCCTGGTGACGGTCAGGTGGTAGTTGACGCCCTGCAGCGTGGCAACGGCACCCATGGCCGCCCACATCGGATGCTGCAGACCGACCGCCGCGACGATGCCGGCCGCGACACCGCCGGCCACGACGATCCGGATCGACCTCGACAGCAGCTCCGCGTCCCCGATCCGTTTCAACTCCTGGACCAGAGAGGAGCGAGCGGGTGACGGGTGGGGATGTTCGCGCTGAACCCACGTCGCAAACCACGGCGCAAGCGAGGCGACCACGCCCACCACCGCGCCGATCACCGCGGCGGTCGACGCTTTCCAGACGTCGTCGGCGCTGTCGGCGAAATCTGCGGCGCCTGCCGCAGCGAAGACCATCACGACCGGGCCGGGGCCGACCACCCGTAAAGCTCCCAGTATCAGCGCGGCGAAACCTGCGGCGAGTGCGATGGCGACCACCTCTGTGGCGAGAGATACCCTCGCTGCCCCCAGCACCGCACCGAATGCGACGTACCCGGTGACCATCACCCCCGTCACCACCAGTCGGGGCAGACGAACCCGAAAAGGGTCGGGGCGACAGAAGGCCGAGGTGAGAGCGCCCAGCGCGGCGAATCCCGCGACGTCTCGGTGGCCCGTGAGCCCACCGACAACCAGCACCAAGGCCACAGCCAATCCGACCCGGACTGCCGAAGCAACCGCAGTGTTGCCGGTTTCGACGGTGATCACGGCGGACCGCCAGGTCTGCGGATCGAGCGAGTGCAGCAGCGCCGACCTGCTCCGATGGACACGGTTGATGAGGGGGACGGCGAGAGGCACCAAAGTAATTTATCACTGTTTTACTAATGAAATAAATATCTCGGGTCGATAAGCTGTGCCGGTGGTCGAAGCGAATGAGCCGTCGGACGTCGTCGAGCGGGTTCGACAGGAATGGGCCAGGACATATCCCGATCTCGACACCGAACCCGTGGAGGTGATCGGACGGATCAACCGGATCTCGTCGGTCCTCGCCCACCAACTCGACCGCGATCTGGACGCCCATGCCATCACCCGGTCGGAGTTCGACATTCTGGGCGCACTGGCCCGTGCCGACCGCCCGCTGCGTGCCAGTGAGGTGGTGTCGACGACAAAACTCAGCGGCGCATCCATCACCAAACTCACCGAGCGCCTCGCCGAACTCGGCCTACTGGCGCGCAGAAAATCCGACCGTGACGGCCGAGTGGTGTTGCTGGAGCTGACCGAAACCGGCCGCGAATTGGTCCATGCCCAGTTCCCGAGGCGACTGGCCCGAGACACCGCGGTGCTTGCCGGACTCACCGCGAAAGAGCGCGCCACTCTTGTTCAACTGCTGCGCAAGGTGTCGCGAGCCATGCCGGACTGACCCCGCCGCAATTCGCATCCTCAGGGCAGGTCGAGCAGCCGATCGAGGAACGGGCGTTGCCCTTTGAGCAATTTCACTCGCGCGGTCTCCACGTCGAACCAGGCAACCCGGTCGACTTCGGGAAACGACTTCATCGTGCCCGACCGCGGCGGCCACTCCATCTCGAACTCATTGCTCACCGCGCCGGTGATGTCGAGGTCGGCACCGATCGCGAACGCGGTGACGATCTTTCCACCCGACTGTTTGATCACCCCGAGTTCTGCGACCTCACCGCTGGGTACTTCCAGACCGAGTTCCTCGCGGAACTCCCGACGAGCGGCGTCCAGGGGCTCTTCGTCGTCGGTGTACTCCCCTTTCGGGATGGACCACGCCGCTTCGTCTTTGCGGGCCCAGAACGGACCACCAGGGTGCGCGATCAGCACCTCGGTGCGTCCATCACGACTGCGGTACAGCATGATCCCGGCACTGAGCTTCGGCACTCGGATCCCTTCACGGTGTTCGTTCGGACGTCAGAGCACCAGGCTAGCCCGCGACACCTCGGCGCCATGAACCCCAGAAGCGCCCTGCGCCGATCGGGTCTACCGTGAAATGACCCGCACAATTCAGTCGTCGATCTCCAATCGGGAGTGCCTTCATGACCAGCAACACCACAGCCGCACAGCAATCCGGACAATTCGCCATCGGCGGATCCTTGAATGTCAACAGACTCGGCTACGGCACGATGCAGTTGACCGGGCCCGGCGTGTGGGGACCGCCCAAAGACCCTGAGGAGGCGGTGAAGGTACTGCGGCGGGCGGTCGAGCTCGGAGTGAACCTCATTGACACCGCCGACTCCTACGGCCCGGCGATCGCCGAGCCGTTGATCAAAGAGGCCCTTTATCCATACGCCGACGACCTCGTGATCGCCACGAAGGCGGGACTGACCCGCAGCGGCCCCGGTGATTGGCGGCCGGTGGGCCGACCTGAGTATCTGCGACAGCAGGCGGAAATGAGCCTGCGAATCCTCGGACTCGAACAGATCCCGCTTTTCCAACTGCATCGCATCGACCCCAAGGTTGACCTCGCGGACCAGATCGGTGAGCTGAAGTTGCTGCAGGAAGAAGGCAAGATCAACCAGATCGGCCTCTCCGAGATCAATGTCGATCAATTGATCGAAGCCCGCAAGATCACCGAGATCGCGACCGTTCAGAACCTGTACAACCTGGCCAACCGGAGTGCGGAAGCGCTGCTGGACTACTGCACGGCCGAGAACATCGGCTTCATCCCCTGGTTCCCGCTCGCCACCGGCGAACTCGCCGGCCCCGGCAGCAAGCTCGCCGCCATCGCCGAACAGAAGCAAGCCACCCCCTCGCAGCTCGCGCTCGCCTGGTTGCTCGCGAAATCGCCTGTGATACTGCCCATCCCGGGAACGTCCAGCGTCGACCACCTGGAAGACAACATGGCCGCGGCCGGTATCGAGTTGTCCGGGGACGACATCGATGCACTCACCGCCGCTGTCGAAGAGTAAGTGCCCCCGCACCACATCTGACCAGTGCCATTCACCCACCAGGATCGAGACATGACCATGGAGTACGTCAACCTGGGCAACACCGGATTGAAGGTGTCGGCTCTCACGCTGGGCTGCATGAGTTTTGGCGCCGCCGACCGCGGCCCGCATGAGTGGACGCTCGGCGAGGACGAGAGCCGCGACATCATCAGACAGGCTCTCGACGCCGGTATCACCACCTTCGACACCGCGAACATGTACTCCGCGGGCAGTAGCGAGGAGATCCTGGGCCGCGCGTTGGCGGACTTCGCGTCCAGGGATGACGTGGTGATCGCCACGAAGCTGTACAACCCGATGCGCCCCGGGCCATACGGTCGAGGCCTGTCGCGCAAGGCCATTCTCGCCGAGACCGACAACAGCCTGCGGCGTCTGGGAACCGACCATATCGACCTGCAGCAAATCCATCGGTGGGATTACGACACCCCTATCGAAGAGACGATGGAGGCCCTGCACGACGTGGTGAAGGCCGGCAAGGTTCGCTACATCGGAGCATCCTCGATGTTCGCCTGGCAGTTCGCCAAAGCCCTGCACACCGCCGAACTCGGCGGCTGGACGCGGTTCATCTCCATGCAGAACCACTACAACCTCATCTACCGCGAGGAAGAGCGAGAGATGTTGCCGCTGTGCGCCGATCAGGGTATCGGCGTCATCCCCTGGAGTCCGCTCGCCCGTGGTCGGCTGACCCGACCGTGGGATACGCAGACCGCGCGCGCCGAGACCGACGCCTTCGGCCGCACTCTCTACTCTGCGGGCGACCAGTCGATCGTCGAGCGGGTACTGGAGATCGCGGACAAGCGCGGTGTCGCGCCTGCCGAGGTGGCCCTGTCCTGGGTGGCCTCACGCACCACGTCCCCCATCGTGGGTGTCACCAAGCCCTCACACCTGAGTGACGCGATCAAGGCACTCGAGCTCACCCTGGAGGACAGCGAGGTGGACTACCTGCAGGAGCCTTACCAGCCCCATCAGGTGGCCGGGTTCGTGTGAGCCGTCCGCTCTCGGTCAGCCGACCAGCGCGTCGGCGACGGTGAGCGCGGCGTCGAGGATCTCCAGGCCTTCGGCGACCTCGGCCGGGCTCACAGTGCACGGGGGAACCATGTGCAGTCGATTGAAGTTGGCGAACGGCAACAGTCCGCCCTTCTTGCACGCGCCGATCACGTCGTTCATGGCAGCGCTGGTGGAACCGTACGGCGCCAACGGTTCTCGGGTGTCCTGGTCCTTCACCAGCTCCACCGCCCAGAACACGCCGATTCCCCGAACCTCTCCGACGCTGCGATGCTTCGCTGCCAGCTCGGCGAGCCCGGGCCCGAGGATGTCACGCCCGATGGCCGCTGCGTTCTCGACGATGCCTTCTTCGGTCATCGCGTTGATGGTCGCGACCGCTGCGGCTGTCGCCAACGGATGGCCGGAATAGGTCAGCCCGCCCGGGTACACCCGGTCGGCGAACGTCTCGGCGATCTCACCGCTGATCGCGACACCGCCGAGCGGCACGTACCCCGAGTTCACTCCTTTGGCAAACGTGATGAGGTCGGGCACCACTCCGGAGTGGTTGATGGAGAACCACTCCCCCGTCCGGCCGAACCCCGCCATCACTTCGTCGGCGATCATCACGATGTCGAACCGGTCGCAGAGTTCACGCACACCGGCCAGGTACCCCGGCGGTGGGACCATGATCCCCGCGGTTCCGGGCACCGGTTCGAGGACGATCGCGGCGATGGTCTGAGGACCCTCCATGGAGATGACGGCCTCGAGGTGTTCGAGCGCGCGCTCACATTCCTGCTGCTCGTCGATCGAATGGAACTGCGTGCGGTACAGGAACGGGCCGAAGAAATGGACCACCCCTGCGGCGCCGTAGTCGTTCGGCCAGCGTCGTGGGTCGCCGGTCATGTTGATCGCGGTGTCGGTGCCGCCGTGATAGGACCGGAAGCGGGTCAGCACCTTGCGCCGTCCGGTGTGCAGTCGCGCCATCCGCACCGCATGTTCGACGGCATCCGCGCCGCCGTTGGTGAAGAAGATGCGGTCGAGGTCACCGGGGGTGCGTTCGGCGATCAGGCGTGCAGCTTCGGACCGTGCCACGTTGACGTGCTGGGGTGCGACGGTGCAGAGCGTCCGCGCTTGTTCGGCGATGGCTTCGACCACTCTCGGATGCTGGTGTCCCACATTGGTGTTCACCATCTGCGAGGAGAAGTCCAGCAGCCGGTTGCCATCGCCGTCCCAGATGTGTGAACCCGACGCCGCGAGGATCGTCATCGGTGAGATCTGGGCCTGCGCCGACCATGAGTGGAAGACGTGGGCGCGGTCGAGTTCGTGGGCACGGCGGCCGGCCTCGCGGGCCTCGTCGAATGTGTCTTGGCCCCCGAACGGTGTGTTCTCGAATGTATCGGTCACAGTTTGCCTTCCACCATCCGCGCCACGGTCTCGGTCAGCACGTCGACCCCCGCGGTGAGATCGTCGTCGTGCGTGTATTCGTTCTCGGCGTGGGATACCCCGTCGACGCTCGGGATGAACAACATCACGGTGGGCACCACGTCCTTCATGTTCGTCGAGTCGTGGCCCGCACGGGTGCGCACCTGCATGTGGCTGTGCCCCAGTGCGTCGATCACGTCTTCGGCCAGTGCCACGCCCTCGGGCTGATAGGTGTGGCCTTTCCAGGTATGGGCAAATCGTCGCTCGATCTTGACGTCCGCGGCCACCTCGATCTCGGCGAACGCCCGGGTCAACTTGGCGTCCGCCTCCTCGAGTAACTCATCGGATGGCGATCGCAGGTCGAGGTGCATGTCCACCTCGCGGGCTACCACCACCGGCGAGTTGGGGTACACGGTCAGCTGACCACAGGACGTGTGCAAGTCATCACCGTACTCATCAGCGAGTTCACGCAGGGCCACAACAACTTTCGCTGCTCCGTACAAGGCGTCTTGACGGTCGGCGATCGCGGTCGCCCCGGTGTGGGCTTGAGCGCCCAGCACCGAGATCTCGTATTTGTTGGCTCCCCAAGTGGAGGGCACCACGCCCACCAGCACTCCGGCTTTGTCCAGCTCACGACCCTGCTCGATGTGGATCTCGGCGTACGACGCGACAGCGCGGCCGCCGGCGGTGTGGTGGTCACCGACGGTGAAGACGTCGCTGTCGCCGAGCATGTCCCACGCGCCCAACGCCTGCGCCACGGTGGTCCCGTCGGCGTCGGTGGTGTCGAGGGCGGTCTGAAGGCCGATCTTCCCGGTGAAAACGCCACTGCCCTGCATCGATGGTTTGAAACGGGAACCCTCCTCGTTGAACCAGTTGATCACCGCCAGGTTGTACAAGGCTCGCTCCGGATGGTCGGTGTAATGACGGCGCAGCCTGTCCATCGCGTGGGCGGCGGCCAGCACACCGTAGGCACCATCGAAGCGTCCGCCGCGGGGCTGGCTGTCGAGATGCGAACCCGCCAGCACGTAGGGCGCCCCCGGTACGAGCTCGTACAAACCGAACATGTTGCCCACGCGGTCGTAGAGAACGGTGAACCCGCGATCGGTGAGCCACCGGCCCAGCCAGCGCCGGTTGTCGGCGTCGGCGGCTGTCGCGGCCTGTCGTTCGACGCCGCCAGCCGTGGTGGCACCGAAGGTCGACATGGTGGCGAAGTCGTCGAGGAAGGCGGTGTCGGACGCCGGCGTCGGTTCGACCCGAACGGACCCCGAGGCGTGCGATTCGGAAGATGTCATGACGGTCCTTTCTGGTGCGCGCCGGTCATGACCGCGCAGCGACTGTGGGCGCGAGGGCGGGAATGATCGTCTCGCCGTACGCGTCGAGTGTGGAGTCCTTACCGTCGTGCTGAAGGTAGACGGCGAACTGGTCGACGCCGAGGGCGTGCAGTTCCTCCAGTCGCTCGACGTGACGCTCCGGTGGACCGAGGATGCAGAATCGATCGATGATCTCGTCGGGCACAAATGCGGTGTGGCTGTTGCCCACTCGGCCGTGTTCGTTGTAGTCGTAACCCTGCCGGTTCTTGATGTAATCGGTGAGGGCCGACGGTACCTGCGCACCGTCACCACCGTATTTGTCGACAAGGTCTGCGACGTGGTTGCCCACCATTCCGCCGAACCAGCGGCATTGATCGCGTTGGTGGTCCAGATCGTCTCCGACGTAGGCCGGGGCGGCAACCACGATCGATACCGCCGCGGGATCACGCCCCGCCGCCTCGGCTGCTTGCTTCACCCGTTCCACCGTCCATCGGACGATGGCGGGATCGGCGAGTTGCAGGATGAACCCGTCGGCGACCTGACCGATCATCTCGAGCGCCTTCGGTCCGTACCCGGCGCCGTATACGTCGAGACGCGATTTGCCCGCCCAGGGGAAGCGCACGGACGTGCCGTTGATCGTGGCACTACGCCCGTTGCCGAGTTCCTTGATGACATCGATGCTTTCGCGCAAAGTCGCCAGCGTGGATGGCTTGCCCGAGAGCACGCGCACGGCCGAGTCGCCCCGGCCGATACCGCACACCGTGCGATTTCCGAACATCGAGTTGAGCGTGGCGAACGTCGAGGCGGTCACCGTTGCGTCCCGCGTGAGCGGATTGGTGACCATCGGACCGACGATCACATTGCGGGTGGCCGCAAGGATCTGGCTGTAGATCACATTCGGCTCCTGCCACAACACATGGGAGTCGAAGGTCCACACGTGGCTGAAACCACGGTTTTCGGCCGAGACGGCCAGTTCGACCACCCGCGATGCCGGCGGATTGCATTGCATGACAACACCGAAATCCATGCGGTGTCTCCAATCGTTGAGTGCGGTGGTTGACCGTTACCGGGACCGCTGTCGGAAAATGCCGGTGGAGCCGCCGTGTCAGAGCAGGTTCTGCGACAGCTCGCGGCGGACGAACCGCCCGTCTGACCTGGCACCGAGATAATTGCCACCATCGACGATGACCTTGCCCCGGGAGAGCACCGTCTGCACGGCGCCGTCGATCTCGAAACCCTCCCAGGCCGAGTAGTCCATGTTCATGTGGTGGGTTTTGCCCAGACCGATGCTCGTGTGACCTGCCGGGTCATAGATCACCACGTCGGCGTCGGCGCCCGGGGAGATCACTCCCTTGCGGGGGTACATCCCGAACATCCGGGCCGGCGTGGTGGCACACACCTCCACCCACCGCTCCAGGCTGATGCGTCCGTCGACCACACCCTGGTACATGAGGTCGAGCCGGTGTTCGACACCGCCGATTCCGTTGGGGATCTTGGAGAAATCGGAGATTCCGAGCTCCTTCTGGTCCACCATGCAGAACGGACAGTGGTCGGTCGCGACACCCGACACATCGCCGGTCCGGATGAACTTCCACAGCTCGTCCTGATGACCCTCAGCACGTGAGCGCAGCGGCGTCGAACACACCCACTTCGCACCCTCAAAGCCCGCGGCGCCGAGTTGTTCCTCCAGCGAGAGGTACAGGTATTGAGGGCATGTCTCGGCGAACACGTTGGCGCCCTTGCCACGTGCGGTCGCGATCTGCTCGAGGGCCTGCCGGGCGGACACGTGCACCACGTAGAGCGGCGCTCCGGTGACATCGGCGAGCATGATGGCCCGGTGCGTGGCCTCTTCCTCGAGCTGCCACGGACGTGAGACACCGTGGAAGTACGGGGAGGTCTCTCCACGCTTGAGGTGCTGGGCCACCAATTCGTCGATGGCGATGCCGTTCTCGGCATGCATCATCATCAGTGCGCCGGTGTCGGCGGACTTCTGCATCGCCCGCAAGATCTGACCGTCATCGGAGTAGTAGACGCCCGGGTACGCCATGAACAATTTGAAGCTGGTAACCCCTTCGGCCACCAGTTCGCTCATCGCCGAGAGGGATTCGTCGTTGACATCGCCGATGATCTGATGGAACCCGTAGTCGATCGCGCAGTTGCCCGCCGCTTTGTCATGCCACGCGCCGAGGGTGTCCTGCAATCGCTCCCCGGGTGTCTGGATGGCGAAGTCGACGATGGTGGTGGTGCCACCGAAAGCCGCTGCACGGGTACCCGTTTCGAAGGTGTCCGACGCGGTGGTGCCACCGAATGGCATCTGCATATGGGTGTGCGCGTCCACACCGCCGGGGATGACGTACTTGCCGGTGGCGTCGATGACGGTGTCAGCGGTGGCCGAGAGATCGGCGCCCAGCGCAGTGGCGCCCGGTTCGACGAGCGCGACGATCGTCTCGCCGTCGATCAACACGTCGATGAGTTGTCTGCCGGTCGAGGACACCACCGTGCCGCCGCGGACGAGTGTGATCGCCATCAGATCTCCTGCTTCTCCGCGCTGTGCGGGCGTTCGGGATCGGTGGGCCCGGTTGTGGCAGGCACTCGTTCGTCCACCACCACGGTGCCGCGCCACTGTCCGACCAGACGCATCACATGGTAGATCACCACCGCGGAAATGGCGCCCAAAGCGATGCCACCGAAACTCAGATCGCCGATCTTCCATGAGAAGTCGGCGATGCCGATGACTAGCGCGATTGCTGCGGTGAACTGATTGATGGGCTTGGAGAAGTCCACCTTGTTGGTGACCCAGATGTGGACGCCGAGGATACCGACGAGGCCATACAGCGCGGTGGTCACACCGCCGAGAACACCCGGCGGAATGGACGCGATGACCGCACCCACCTTCGGCGAGAGGCCGAGCAGGATGGCTGCGGCTCCTGCCACCCAGTAGGCCGCGGTGGAATACACCTTGGTTGCGGCCATGACGCCGATGTTCTCGGCGTACGTCGTGGTGGCAGAACCACCGCCGCTACCGGCCAGCACGGTCGCGAGGCCATCGGCCGCCAGCGCCCGCCCGATCCGGTGGTCGTTGTTGATGCCGGTCATGGTGTTGATGGATTTGACGTGCCCGATGTTCTCGACGACTAGAACGAGCACCACCGGGATGAACATCGGCAGTACCGAAAGGTGGAAGGTGGGTGCGGTGAAGTCGGGCAGACCGAACCAATCCGCCTGACCGATGGGATCGGTGTCGACCTTGTCGCGCGCCAGGGCGATGAAGTAACCGATCACCACGCTGGTGAAGATCGCCAGTCGACCGAGCAATCCCCGAAAGAGCACCAACGACAGCAGCAGCAGCACAAGCACGATGAAGGCGGTGATGGCGTCTTCTTCGAAGTTGGTCTTGGCTGTGGGAGCGAGGTTGAAACCGACCAGTGCCACGATCGCGCCGGTGACCACCGGCGGCATCAATGCTTCGATCCAGCCGATGCCGACGAAGTGGACCACCACACCGATGATCATCAGCAACGCACCGACCACAACGATTCCGCCGAGTGCACCGGACGGGCCGTGTGAGGCGCCGGCCGCGATCGTGGGGGCGATGATCGCGAAACTCGAACCCAGGTAGCTGGGTAGCCGGTTACGCGTGATGATGAGGAAGAGGATGGTCCCGATACCGGAGAAGAGCAGCGTGGTGGCCGGCGGGAAACCGGTGAGGACCGGGACCAGGAATGTCGCGCCGAACATCGCGACCACGTGCTGTAGTCCGATGCCGACGGTGCGCGGCCAGCTGAGGCGTTCGTGGGGCGCCACGACGGCGTCACCGGTTTTGAGTTGCCAGTCGAATATGGACATGCGGGCTTCCTTTCGGCGCAGAGAAGACCTGCGCCCGTGCGGATCTGATGATTCGACGGCACTGTCGAGGTGGGGCGGGATGGAGAGAACGTCAGGAAGGCTCTTCGAGCGTCAGGTGGTTGAGCCGAAAGGCGTTGCCGTCGGGGTCGAGCAGTACCGACTGCCACGCTCCGTAGTACGTCCGACCGGGTTGTTTCACGCAGGTTGCCCCGGCCGCCGTTGCGGCCGCGGTGACGGCGTCGACCTCGGCATCGGCGGGCAGTTCGAACGTCAGGAAGCTGCTCACCCCGTCCTGATCATGTTTCGGGGCAACGAGGTTGAGCATCGAATAGGCAGTCGGGGCACTGAAACCCAGGATGGTGTCTCCGATGCGCAGTCCCCGGAAGTGCTCCGAGCGCAGCTCGAGTACCTCGTCGAGTCCGAGCAGCTTGCGGTAGAAGGTGCTGAGCTTCTCGATGTCCGCGCTGAACACACTGGCGAACGACAGGCTGGTTGTCGTCATGGTCGGAGCCTTTCGATCAGAGGTCGATCACCAGCCGATCCGAGGCGGATCGGCTGACACAGAGAATGATTCGCTTGCCCGCGGCTTTTGCCCGCTCGGACAGAACGGTGTCGCGATGGTCAGGGGTGCCTTCGAGCACCGTGGCCACGCATGCACCGCACTCACCTTGGAGACAATTGAAGTCGGCGGTGGGCACCACGTCGCGGACCACGGCCAAAGCGGTCCGGTCGGCCGGCACCGTCACCACCCGCCCGGTGCGCCGCAGCTCGATCTCGAAGCTCGAGCCCGACATCAGCGAGGCGTGAGGGCGATCGTCTTGGCAAACTTTTCGGTGAGGTGGTCACCGGAGCTGATCGGCCGGTACTTCGGCTCCTCCCCCGGCGCGAGGCAGGTGGGCAGGCATTCGATCATCGCGTCGTAGTTCGGCTGGTGGAAGAACACCAGGGACATCCGGCGGGTGTCGCCGGTCGCGTCGGGCCGTGGCGTACGCACCCGGTGCCGGGTGGACGTCCACTGGTCGTTGGTCCACTGCGCCATCAGGTCTCCGATGTTGACCACCAGTGCACCCGGGACAACCGGCACCGGGATCCAGTCCCCGTCCATGGTGAACACCTCGAGCCCACCGGGCGCTTCCTCCTGCCGGACGATGGTCAGGCTGCCGTAGTCGGTGTGGGCGCCTGCGCGCATCTGACCCGGCTGGGGCGGTGTGGTCATGTGCGGGTAGTTGATGGCCCGCAGCATGCTGATGTCCTTGTCGATCGTGTTGACGAAGTAGTCGGGGTCGAGTCCGAGTCCGCGGGCGAAGGCACTCATCAGGTTGCGGGAGAGGTCGTTCATGGCGCGGAAATACGTGCTCCAGGCTTGTTCCATCTCCGCCGGACGCTGCGGCCACTGGTTGGGCAGGAAGTGCGGACCTGCGTTCTCCACCGAGAAGTAGGGGTCCTCGCGATCGAAGTCGACCGGGCCCACGTCGAACTTCTCGTGCAGGTCACGCGGCTGGTGGACATCCTCGCTGTAGGAGAACGCCTGCTCACCGATGGACGAGTAGCCGCGCACGGTGTCCGGACTCGGCTGCGCGACGTGCCGCTTCTCGGCTTCGGGCAGCGAGAAGAACTCGTCGGATGTGCGATACATGTCGGCGATCACCTGGGCGTCGATTCCGTGATTGGTGATCTGGAAGAACCCGATCTCGCGGCATGCGTGGTCGAGTTCGGCCGCCACCTCGGCCTTGGCGTTGTCGTCGTCTCCGTGCAGTGCGGAAATGTCGATCACCGGTACTACAGACATCTGCAGGCTCCTCACTTGTCGTCTGCATCAAGTCTGTTTGCGATGCATGCAGCCAACAAGAGCACCGATCACCGATAGTTCGCGCCGCCACCTGTCACATCACCACATCGGAAACACATGCGTAACAGTGGATTACGTGGACGTTTCCTGCCGCACTCGAGACGTAACACCGCGATCGGTGTCAATCGGCGGTGCGCCGGCCGAATGTGGTCTGCCGTACGTACTTCTCGGCAAGGTGGTCGCCGGCACGCAGTGGGTCCGGTACGGCCGTCGGATCGGATGCCGCAAAGGGAGGTAAGGCCGCAACCGACACATCAAAATTGGGGTGTTGGTAGAAGGCGAAACTCAGGCGTGAGCTGTCGAACGCCACCGATCGCGGCGGATTGGCCGTGCGGTGCAAGGTGGCCGGCCAATGATCACCGGTCCATTCCGCGAGCAGGTCACCGGTGAGCACCACCAACGTGGCCGGGGTGGTGGTGACCTCCAGCCATTCGCCGTCTGGATCGAGCACCTGAAGGCCTCCCGGCGACGACTCCGCGGAGACCACGGTGAACGCGCCGTAGTCCGTGTGGATGCCGGCGCGTGCCTGGTGGGCCAGCGGCGGTTCGGGTTGAGGCGGAAAGTACAGCCCGCGGAGCATGCTCATCTCGGTGTCGAACATCGGCGCGAAATGATCCGACGACAGACCGAACCCCTCTGCCGCCAGCGACAGCAGTTCGGCGCCGACCCGCTGCATGTGACGGTAGTAGTCCTCCCAGACCGCTCGGAACCGCTCGGGAAACCGCGGCCACAGATTCGGATAGGCCATCGGGCCGGCACCGGGCTGCCCCGCCGTCGCGCCCGACACCGGGCCGATGTCCATCTTCTCCTTGAGGTCGCCGTGCGATTCCTCGTCGAGCGAGTAGGCCATCCCCTCGGATCCGAGCCCCGTCCAGCCGCGGACCTGCTCAGGCGCCGGCTGCCTCACGGCCGCTTTCTCCTCGTCGGACAAGAGGAAGAACTGCCTGCTCACGCTGTACAGCTCGGTGAGCAACGAGGTCGGGATGCGGTGACCGGTGAGCAAGGCGTAGCCGGTGCGGGAGCAGGCGGTGTCGAGCAGCTCGATCTGGCGCGCCCTCGATTCGGGGTCGCGGGAGGCTTCGAGTAGGTCGACCGGCGGGATGGCGAGCACGCGACTACTCTGCCTGACGAACCTGCAGTGTGGTTCCCAGAGGAGGATCGACGTGCCGAACGGGGAAGCCACGCCGGCTGGGCTCGCCGGGGTCACCGGCGTCCAGATGGCCACCTCACCCGCCGGATTCGACACCTTGATCACGTCGGTGATCGACCTGGCCGATACGCGGGACCATCTCACGCTCGACCAGGCCGTTGTGACCGTGGAATGGAAGCCCACCCGGCCCAGCGGCCCACTTCCTGATCTGTTGCCGATCCTGGACCCGGTGCTGGTGAAGAAACCTGTGGCTGTACTCGTCAGCCCCATCCGCCCGGTCAATCCGCCCCGGCAGCTGGTGGCTCGCGCCGAGCGGGCGGGAGTGTGCCTGTTGTGGAACAGCGCACTGGTGCCGCATGCCGACCTCGTCCTGTCCTTCGAGCGACAGCTGCAGCAGTCGGGCGAGGTCCCTTCCGAGACCGGGCCGCGCGCTGCGTCCGTTCCCGACGACCTCCTTGCCGCAGCCGACGACCTCGACAAACTGATCGACCGTCTGGGCCGGTTCCTCGGCGCCGACCTGCACCTCTCCGACGTCGCGGGCCCTGCTGATCCCGATGTCAACTCGGTGCGATTGTCTGCGGCGTCGGTGGGCGGACCCGTACTGGAAGTCCGCCGCGACAGAACCCTCACGCCGGACGAGCTCCTGATCCTGACCACACTCGCGCCCGTCTTTCGCCTGCACGCCAGGCTCGCCGACACAGCCACCGACGAAGCCGCCGCGGAAATCGCCCGCAATCTCAAACACATCCTGGGCGACGACCTCGTGCAACGCGAGATGAGCTTGCGCAAGAGCCGGCGGTTGTCGCTGTTCCCGCGCCATCGCGTCGTCTGCCTGGGCATCGAACCGTTCGGCATCTCGGTGGACTTGAACGGGCTGCAGCAGCTCAGAACGGCGATGACCCCGGTGGCCCTGCGATTCGATCCCGACTCGATCACCATCGTCAACTCTGGCACCGTGGTCGTGATGATCCGTGCGACAATCGATTTCGATGCCCTGGCCCGTGCGATGTACCGGTCGGTGCAGGTTCCGCTGGCGGTCGGCGCCAGCGACGAGGTCGACGATCCACGCAGCTATCCGAGTTCGTTCCGGCAGGCCGGCCGTGCCGTGGCGGTCGGCAGACGCGTCGGCGCGATCAACCGGGTGACCAGATACCGCGACCTGGGTGTGCTCGGCCTGCTGTACCAACTGCCCGAACACGCACGCCGCAGTTTTGTCGCCGAGACACTGGGCTCGGTCGCCGGTCCGACACCGGACAGTCTCGATCAACGGCGAATCCTGCGAGTGCTGCGGTCCACCGACTGCAACATCACCGAATCCGCACGTGAGCTGTACATCCACCCCAACACGCTCCGAAGCCGGATTGCCCGGATCGAGCAGATCACCGGCCCTTTCATGAATGAACCGGAGCGACGGCTGACGATTTTCACGGCGCTGTCGATGTTCTCGCTGGACAACAACGTCGAAGGCGAATAGCCCGCCCTTTCCGACCATGGACCGCTCGGCACCGACAAACATGGGATGTTAGGTTGTTTCAATGCGAACGGAGACGACTCAGGTACCCGCCGAGGCGGCGTCCATCACTCGGCCGAGACGTACAAGCGAACTCGTCGTGGAGCGCATACAGGACTTGATCCGGTCAGGCGAGTGGGCCGTCGGCGCGAGGATCCCGGCCGAGCCCGACTTGGTGGCCCAGCTCGGCGTCGGGCGCAACACGGTACGGGAAGCCGTTCGCGCGTTGGAACATTCAGGCTTCCTGGAGCCCCGGCGCGGCGATGGCACATACGTTCGCAGCCGCAATCTCATGGCCGCTGCCATCGGCCGGTGCGTGGAGAGCTCCGAGATCCTGGAGCTGCTCCAGGTGCGACGCGCCCTCGAGCGCGAAGCCGCCCGCTCGGCAGCGTCCACCAGGAACGACAATGACGTACGGGAACTCGAACGACTCCTGACCGAGATGCGCGAGGCATTCGACGCCGAAGACCTCGCTCGATACATCAACGCGGACATCACTTTTCACACCGCCATCATCACGGCCTCGGGCAACGGGCTCCTCGGTGAGCTCTATGCCGGAGTCGCAGAGGTGATGGCACGCACCCATGCGACCGTCATCGCGGCCGACGCCCAATCACACCCACATCCGACCGGACATGCCGAAGTGGTCGCAGCCATCCGGGATCGCGACCCGGTGGCGGCAGAGGCGGCTGTCGCCTGCTACCTCGACCGCTCGATCGAGGTCCTCTCATGACTGGTCCTCTCACGAACCCGGGCAGTACCGCTGTCGCGGTGGGTCCGCCGTCAACGTCCCCGCGACGGCCCGGCCGCACCGCGGCGATCTTCGCCGGCCTCGCGATCATGGTGGTGGCAGCGAACTTACGGCCTGCCGTGGTCGCCGTCGCTCCCCTGGTCGACGACATCAAGGCCTCTGAGGGCTTCAGCAGTGCCACCGCCGGGCTCCTGACCACCCTGCCGGTGTTGTTCTTCGGACTGGTGTCGCCGATCGCACCGCGGCTCGTCCGCCGGTTCGGTATCGAACGCACGGTGTTCGGCGCAATGCTCCTGTTGCTCAGTGCAATACTGCTCCGCCTCGTTCCATCGGTCCCGGCACTCTTTGCCGGATCCGCTTTGGCCGGCGTCGCGATCGGCATCTGCAACGTGGTGCTGCCGGCATTGATCAAACGGGACTTCGCGCATCGATCGGGTTTGATGACCGGTCTCTACTCGATGACGCTGTCCGGCGGCGCGGCCCTGGCAGCGGGTCTGACGGTTCCCATCTACACGGCTGTCGATGACCAGTGGCGCATCGCCTTGGCGTCGTGGTCGTTGCTGACCGTGGTGGGGCTCGTCTTATGGATCCCGCAGCTCTCACGCAAGCACCGCATGGGCGCGCGCCCTGCACTTCCTTCGCTGTGGCGCAACAAGATCGCCTGGGCGATCACCATCTACATGGGTGCACAATCGCTGATCTTCTACACGTTCACCGCGTGGCTTCCCGAGTATCTGATCGATGGAGGCATGGCCAAATCCGCAGCCGGCGGTTTATTGGCGCTGGCCCAGACCGTCGCGCTGCTCATGTCGCTGCTGGTTCCCATCATCGCCGGGCATTTCCGCGGCCAGCGGGTGATCACGCTGGCGGCGTGCGCGGTGAGTGCGATCGGATTCGCCGGACTCATCGGTACCGACCAGTGGACCGCGTTCTGGGTGATCTGCGTTGCCGCCGGGCCAGGGGCGTCGATCAGTCTGGCGCTGTTGTTCATGGTGTTGCGCAGTTCCAGCCCCGCCCAGACCGGGCAGATCTCCGGAATGGCACAGGCCGTCGGCTACTGCCTCGCAGCGGCCGGCCCCTTGGCCATCGGCGCCTTGCATGACGTCAGCGGTTCGTGGCCGCTGGCCATGGGCGTGCTGAGTCTTGCCCTTGTCCCGCAGGCACTCTCAGCCCTTCTCGCCGCAAAAGACGTCAAGATGCCAGCCTGAGGGAACGGGGTCAATTGGCCACGGGCTCGGCGCCCACCCGGTCATGCGCCACAGGGCATCCACGGGGGAATGTGCCGAGCGCGGTGACGTCGTAGCCATCAGGGTAGGTTCGGATGTTCGGGAGGTCGCGGGCATGTAGCGGTGCCTTGCGTACCGGGAACCACCGGATGATCCGGCCCCGTGCCCGAAGCGCCGCACGCGACACCGCACGGACAACCCGCGGCGGATGCCGGTAACCGAATGCGTCGAGTAGGGCGTCGTCCATCAACGATCGGGCGAAGATGTTGATCAGCCAGGCCGGGGCCTTGTCGTTCGGTGGGAACGTGGTCATCAAGGCCAGCGTCGAATCGGCGACCTTGCGCGCACCATCGTTGTAGGCGAAGTTCTTCTGCTCGTAGTCGTCGAGGAAGTGCGCGAACTCGGTGTAGGTGGCCGGGATCTGCTTGATCCCCATCAGATTTCCGAGACGGCGATAGTAGTTCGTGGCTGCCACCACCTCGTTGTGATTGAGCTGCCGCCAGCCGTAGTCCTCGATCCAGCGCACCGGGGTCACCACAAATGTCGCCAACACATAGAGCATGTCGTCGTTCGAGATGTCGTAGGCGCCGTGCATCTGATTGATGCGGCGGATGCTCGTCCGCCCGGTCTCGCTGTCGAGTCCGTGTTCGAGCACGCCGTCGAGGAGCAGGGTGGTGTCGTCGTAGCGTTTCTGGACTTTGTCGGTGAACTCTCCGGTGTCGAACAACAGCTGCCCCACCGACGGGACGGCATACGTCCGGAACAGCGCAAAACTCAACGCCTGATTGATGTCCCAAGGAAACTCGATGGTCGCCAGCAGGCGGTTGATCTCCTCGAAGTCTTTCTCGGGGTCGAGCTGGCTGGTCTTGGTGCGCACTGCGTACCGGTTCATGAGGCCTCCTGTGGTGCCGGTCACTATGACCTAGTCTGACAGCTTAACCTCGCTACCGAGTGTTTCATTCGCCTAGCTGGTTAGCCCACGTATCGCCTGGTCAGATCGCCGACTTCACGCGAGAAGGCCACCAGCGTCACCAAGTCCACGTTCACTTCGGCCGTGGTGATGGCCTGCACCTGACGAGACACCGCGTCGGCAACGGGCCATCCGTATGCGCCCGCGGAGATCAGGGGGAAGGCGACAGATGTCGCCCCCAATGACCGGGCCAGCAGCAGGCTGCGCTGGTAGCACGCCCGCAGGTCAGCCGACCGATCATGACGGATCGAGTAGCGCGGCCCCACCGTGTGGATCGCCCACTTCGCCGAGAGCCTGCCTGCCGTGGTCGCCACCACCGCTCCCACAGCGAGGCCGTCCGGGAGTGTTGTCGCCCGGAGGAGCCTGCACTCGTCGATGATGTCCGATCCGCCCGCACGGTGGATGGCGCCATCGACACCACCCCCGCCGAGCAGCGAGGAGTTCGCCGCATTGACGATCACGTCGGCTCGTGTGGTGGTGATGTCGCCGTTGACGACGTCGATGATGGTCACTGTTCGCCCTCTCGTGTCGCCGCACCCCTGTCGTTGATGGGGGCAGCAGAAGTGGTTGTCGCGCCGACGATCCGGCGAACGGTCGCGGCGAGGTCGTCGGCGGTGTGGCCGGGATATCCGTGCAGGAGGGGCTTCCACTCCGGTGGGATCGCCGAGGCTCCTCGGCAGGCTCCCACCAGTCCGCCGGCGATGGCCGCGGTGGTGTCGGTGTCGTTGCCCGCGCGTACGCAGTACTCCAACGTCGTGGGCAGGTCGCGGGCGGACTTCGTCAGCGCCCACCACGCCGTCTGCAGAGCGTGCACCACCCACCCGTTGTTCGGAAAGTCTGCGGGAGAACCGGTTTCAGCGATGTCGAGCAGCGGTTCCCAATAGGCACGGGCTGACGACGGCGCACCCTCCAGGAAGATCCGTACCCCATCGGGCGAGCCGGTCAGGACCGCGTGCCGGATTCCACAACTCCATATCTGGCACGCTTCTCGTGCGCGCTCGTCGTAGTGCGTGAGGTCGCTGATCGCACCGGCGAAGTTCACACAGCCGTCGGGGTCGTCGAGAAACGCCAGGGCCACTGGCGCCGTGCGCATCAGGGAACCGTTGCCACCGGTGCGTCCGGTCAGCCGCGCAGCCCTGTCCGTCATCGCGGCCGCAGACCGGTCCCGGCCACTGAGTACTGCCCGGGTTTGCGTCCCGATATCAGGTGGGCCGGAGTCGTACCAGCGCACAAACGTTGTCGCGATCGCATCGAGATCGGCGTGACCGTTCGACAGTCCGTCGGTCACGCAGATCGCCATCGAGGTGTCGTCGGTCCACTCACCCGGGGCCCAGTCGAACGGACCGCCGCCCTTCATCCGAATCTCGGTATGCGCTGCGGGTTGGGTGAACTCGTACCCCGCACCGAGTGCGTCTCCCGCCGCGGTGCCCAGCAGCACTCCCAGTGCTCGGTCGAGCTGTTGGTTGTCGAGAATCATCGCGTACTCCTTAGATCAAAGTTGAGCTAAAGGTTAGCTCACTGCTGCGCTAACATCAAGGCATGGTGTGGCGAGATGACGCGGGCAAAGCCTTGAGCGACTACGAGCGGCCCTCGGTTGCAGTCGATGTCGCCGTGCTGACCGTGATCGACGACGAACTCGCCGTGCTGGCCGTCGAATCCGGGCGCGGCCCGGCACTGCCCGGCACCTTTTTGCATCCAGGCGAGACCCTCGCCGACGCGGCGACCCGCGCGTTGCGGACCAAGGCAGGCATCAGCGGTCTGGGTTTCCATCAACTCGGCATGTACGACGATCCGTCACGAGACGACCGCGGGTGGGTGCTGTCCATGGCGCACGGTGCGGCAGTGGCACGCCGGCGTCTGCCCGACGACGCGCTACTTGTGAGGATCACCGGCCAGACGCCGAAGGTCGACCTCGCCTTCGACCACAACACCATGGTTTCACAAGCGGTGCAGGACATCCGGTTTCGTTACGCGGAGCATCCCGACCCGGACCGACTATTGAACGACCAGTTCACCCTCTTGGAATTGCGGCGCCTACACGAGGCAGTATCTGGCACCACTTTGGTCAAAGACACTTTTCGCCGTCGTTTCATCGGGGCGCTGGAGGGCACTGGCGAACGGGCCGCGGCCGACACGGGACGCCCTGCCGAACTCTTCCGGGTTCGGCGATGACGGACCTCGGCGCCCACACCCTCCGGCTCCAGTCACATCCTCCGACTGCTACCGGAGGATGTCGCCGCAGTCGGAGGAAACGCGCCGGGTCGGGTCAGTCGAACATGATCACTTGACGGATGGCCTTGCCGTCGGCGAGTTGGTCCATCGCGTCGTTGATCTCGTCGAGCCGGATGCGCGATGAGATGAGCTGTTCGACGGGCAGGCGCCCCTCGCGCCACATCTGTGCGTACCGGGGGATGTCGCGGCTTGGCACGGCCGACCCCAGGTAACTCCCGACGATGGTTCGCGCCTCGGCGGTGATCGTCAGCGGCGAGATGCTCGATCTGGCGGCCGGGGCAGGCAGGCCCACCGTCACCGTGGTGCCGCCGGCCGAGGTGGCCGCGAACGCGGTCTCGAAAGCCTTCGCGTTACCGGCACATTCGATGACGTACGTTGCCTTCACACCCTGGTCCACCACGTCTTGCGGCGTATAGGTCTCATGCGCGCCGAGTTCACGCGCGAACTCGAGCTTGTCGTTCAACGTGTCCACCGCGACGATCCTCGAGACCCCCTGCGCCACAGCGGTGATCAGCGCCGCCATGCCGACTCCGCCGAGACCGACGATCATGATCGAATCCTGCGGTGAGGGTCTGGCGGCATTGAGCACTGCTCCCCCACCCGTGAGAACTGCGCAACCCAGGACGGCGGCAACGTCCGCGGGCACGTCGTTGCCCACGGCAACGGCTGACGCAGCATCAACCACCGCGTGAGTGGCAAACCCCGAGACACCCAGATGGTGGTGAATCGGCCCGCCGCCACCGGGTGACGAGAGTCGGCGGCCGCCGTGGAGCATCTCGCCGGCGTTGTTCGCGACCGACCCCGGTACGCATGGGAGCCGCCCGCCCGCCGCGCAACCCTCACAGTGCTCGCACCGCGGCAGAAACGACATCACCACGCGATCACCGACCTCGACACCGTCGACATCGGAGCCCCGTTCGCGCACGATGCCGGCTGCCTCGTGACCCAGCAGCATCGGGACCGGCCGTACCCGGTTGCCGTCCACCACACTCAGGTCGGAATGGCACACGCCCGCTGCCTCGATCTGGACGAGCAACTCGGTGGGGCCGGGTGACTGCAGCTCCAGCTCCCGCACCGCGATGGGTGTGGACTGCGCGTAGGGTCGCGCCCGCCCGATCTCCTCGAGAACTGCTCCAGTGATCAACACGTGCGCGCCTTCCACCTCGGCAACAGCCCAGATCCACCAGGCACCTCGTAGTCTCTATCCGGGACGACCAGCCAACCGGGTGTCCCATGACAACGTCGACCACGATAGGGCAAGCCCCGAGAACGGAGATTCGAGGCCGGTGACCAGAGGTCCACATCCATCGCACCACGACTATCCCGTGTTGTGGCCGGTCCCCACCCGTTGGCACGACAACGACCACTACGGCCACGTCAACAACGTGACGTACTACTCGTACTTCGACACCGCGGTGAACGCCTGGCTGATGTCGGCCACGGGCACCGACATCCGTGACCTGCCGGCCATCGGGATCGTGGCCGAGACATCGTGCAACTACCTGCGCGAATTGAGTTTCCCCGACCAACTGCTGGTGGGCATCTCGGTGGAACGCCTCGGCACCCGCAGCGTTGTCTACGCGTTGGCGATCTTCCGTAGCGGTCCGAACGGCGACCATGCCATCGCCGCGACCGGACGATTTGTACATGTGTACGTTGACCGCTCGTCACGCAAACCAGTCGACATCCCACCTTCCATCCGTTCGGTGATCGCCGATCTCGCCGGTTCGTCCGCAGAGAGCTGACCCGACATGGGAACCGTGGTCACCTCGTTTTTCTGGATCGTGGGGTGCGCGGTGCTCGCACCGCTCGTCGCCGGGCTGATCCCGGGCAAGCGGATACCCGAGGTTGTGCTCCTTCTCGTCGGCGGGATCCTGATCGGGCCTCATGCCCTCGATTGGGCCGTCGAGGGCAGCGAGATCGAGATGCTCCGCGAACTCGGTCTCGGAATGCTGTTCCTGCTCGCGGGATACGAGGTCAAGACATCGGAACTTGTTGGCCGAGAGGGTCGTCGGGCCTTCTATACCTGGATGTGCTGCCTGGCGATTGCCTTCGGCGCCACGTTCGCCTTGGGTGCCACAGGCCTGTTGACCGCCGAGAGCGCAGTGGCCATCGCGCTGTGCTCCACCGCGCTCGGCACGCTGCTCCCCATCCTCCGTGATAGCGGACTGCTCGACACCCGACTGGGACAGACGGTCCTCAACCACGGCGCCTTCGGTGAAGTGGGGCCGGTCATCGCGATGGCCGTACTACTCGGGACGCGCGGGTCGCTCCAATCCACGGTTGTCCTCATCTTGTTCACCATCGCCGCGGTTGCCGTCGGATTGGTGTCGGACCGCATTCTGCGGCAGCAGACCTGGCTGACCAAGTTGGTGTCGGCCGGCGCGGAGACCACCGCCCAGACGACCGTCCGGGTGACGATGTTCTTGCTCGTGGGACTGATGGTGCTGGCCTACGAGTTCGAGCTGGACACGGTATTGGGGGCATTCGCAGCGGGATTCATCCTGCGGCGGCTGCTGCCCGAGGGACACGAGTCACTGGAAACCAAGCTGGACGGAATAGCTTTCGGTTTCCTGATCCCCATCTTCTTCATCACCTCCGGCATGGGTATCGACATCGCGGCGGTGTTCTCGAAACCCGGTCTCCTGGTGGTGCTGGTACTCCTGATCATCGCAGTGCGCGGCGTTCCTGTCTTCATCGCCACCCGATGGGATCGTGGGCAATCAGGCACCGAATCGCCCTTTTCCATCGCCGAGCGCGCGCAACTGGGCCTGTACTCGGCGACCGGTTTGCCTCTGATCGTGGCGGTGACAGGCGTTGCCGTGGCGGCCGGTGAGATGACCGAAGCGAACGCCTCGGTGCTGGTGACCGCAGGTGCGGTCACCGTGTTGGCGCTGCCGTTCACGGCGTCGATGATCGGCGCCCGGCGCACGAGACTCCGCACGCCAAGCGCCGCTCCGGACAACACCTGACGCGTTCAGCAAGCTGTGTTCGGTGATGACACAAGCACACCCACGGCGTCGGCACATGCACGGGCCGGATCGGTCTGCTCCAGATCGCGAGCCACGGCCTGCGCCCGTGGCCGCATCGCCACAGCGCCGTGCACTGCCTCGCGTAGCTTGGCCGCAGTCAGCTTTTTCGCCGGTATCGACACCCCAACTCCGGCTTCGGTGATGCGACGCGCGATCTCCGGCTGGTCCCGACCGAACGGCACCGCGACGATCGGAACCCCGGCACGGGTGGCCTTCCCGACGATGCCCATGCCTGCGTGGGTGACAACAGCGGCGAGCTTGTCCATGATCGGGCCGTGTGGCACAAACTTCACCTTGGTGATGTTCGGGGCGTCTGGGAGGTCAGCCTTCTCGTAGGCGTCGGCGAGCGTCAGCAGAACTCGAAACGGCTGATCCCGCAATGCTTCGACGGCCGTCCGGGCCAGCGATTCATCCCCCTGGTATTCGGTGGAACAGGTGACGAGAATCCACGGTTCTCCCGGTTCATCGATGAAGTCCGGCGCCGCAGCCGGAGGGTCCCACGGCTGGAACCCGACCATCTGTACCGAGGCGGGCAGCTGCGAGCGGTGGTACTCCAAGGGGACGCCGGTCATACAGATGACCGCATCGGGCTGGTCGTACAGATCCAGCGGGGACGCGAGCACGGGCAGCCCGGCCGCCCTTCGCAGCTCGTTGATCCCAGGCAGCATGGCCTTACCGAACATCTTCACAACGACGGGCCAGATCAGTGCGTCACGCACAGCGCCGGTGACACCGGTTCGAGGAGCCAACCCGAGTCCATACGGCGGAATGCCTCTCTCGCGCAGAGGAAGCAGACTCGGCAGCGTCATCGCCCAGGGTAAGCCGCTGACTTGAGCTCGGACCTGTGCGCCATAGGCCATGCAGTCGACCAGAAGCACATCGGGCCGGAGTCGCTCGATGGTCCGGTCGAGGTCAGGGCCGTCGAAACGTCCGCGGTCGACAAGGTCGCGCTGGCCCGACCTGAGTCGTTCCGCGTCGTTGGCGGCCCGGAAGTCGGTGACCTCGACCTCGAGGATCCGCTCATCGACGGCGTCGGCACTCAGGCCGGCCGCACGGAGGTGGGCAACCGCGTCCGGCGCTGTGCGGACGTGGATGTCATGGCCGCGACGCTGCAGTTCTTGCAGCCCGGGGACCAGTGGGAACACGTGACCCAGAGCGGGTGGCGTGTAGGCGAGTATGCGAGCCATGGGGTCTCCCTGGTGAGGTGATCGAATATTCGCTAGTATGAGTTCATATTCGTTTTTGTCAAGACCAAACCAAAGTGGGTGACGTGACCGCATCAAAGAGGGCCTATCGCATGGGAGCTCGGGCACGAGCGGCCCAACAGACTCGCGAGCACATTCTCGACGCCGCAACCGAGCTGTTCAGCAACCGCGACTACAGCGAGGTCACCATCGCCGACATCGCGGGTGCGGCCGGGGTCTCGGGTCAGACGATCACCAACCATTTCGGGTCGAAGGACAACTTGTATCTCACCGGGGTCAGCGAGCGATTCGTCCCGCGTGTCAACGAGATTCGGGCCGGCGTCACCGTCGGCGACATTGCCTCCATTGTCGACGCAGTCCTGGCCGGTTACGAGGAGTCCGGCGAGTCGACGGTCAGGATGCTGGCCCAGGCCGCATCGGTCGAGGCCCTGGCCGATGTCGCCCGTGATGGACGAAAAGCACACCACCGGTGGATCTCCGAGGTTTTCCAGCCTCAGCTCGATCAGCTCGGATCGGCGGAATCCGCACGCCTGCAACGGATGCTGTGTGTGCTTCTCGACGTATACACGTGGCACCAGTTACGGAACCAGGATGGCCTGTCGGCAGAGCAGGTCAACGCCGAGATCTTTCGAGGGATCGGCACGTTGATGACCGGATCGGGAGTGCGTACGTTTGAATGACGTTTCGGGGGACGACGTCCGGCAACCGGCGCGCAGGTCAACTCTCGAGGAAGTCCAGAACCCGGCGGTTGTATTCCGACGGGCGATCTCGGTGCACGCTGTGGCCGGCCTCGATTGCGGTGAAGTGGCCGTCGGGCAAGGCCTCGCACACACTGCGTAGGTGCCTGGGCGGCAAGAAACTTCGCTCACCACCCGAGATGACCAGTACGGGCGAGGTGATCGCGTTGAGCGAATCCCACCAGTCGGTGTCGATCACCTGGAATTGGGTCGCGACGAGTTGGGGCATCCGGTGGTCGAACCGGATCACCGGGCTCGGGTAACGGGCGAACGACCAGGCACCTCGGAGCCGTTCAGGCCACCCTCCCGCCGACGGGGCGATGTTCTCGTCCAGGTCGGCCTGTCCACGGGGCATGGGCGGGATCTCTTCGAGCACCAGCCGCCTGATCCGATCGGGCGCAGCCATCGCCATCCTCGCCACGGTGTGGGCGCCCAGCGAATGCCCGACCACATCGACCTCACCCACCCCCAGGTCGTCGAGGACAAAGGTCAGGTCATCACGAAAGTCATCGAGCAGGTAGTCGCCCGATCGCGAACTCCTGCCGTGACCGCGCTGGTCGTACGTGATCACCGTTCGGCCAAGCGCTCGCAATTGCCTGGCCAGCGGACGCCATGTCTGATGATCACCGCCCATTCCGTGCACCAGCACCACCGGCCGAACTGTCACCGGACCCGACGTTCGCACCGCGAGGGTGATCGATTCGGCACCGGATGGCCGGGTCAGCGTGTCCACCGACGCCACGGTAGTCACCCGCGTGCCACCGCGCCTGCCACGCCCACCCGCATCACCGGTTCCGTGCGTCACGTCTCGCCGGTGCGGATAATGGGTGAGCATGGTGTACATCTCGGCAATCATCGGCTTCGTGCTGGTCTTTGCCACGAGTGCACTGGTGCTGGTGGGGACCGAATGGATCAAGTCGATCGACTGGGCGGCCCGGTTCCGCGCGGCGTCTGAGCGCGGCGTGCCACCCCCGGTCGACGCCACTTCCGAACCCACCTCGAGCGCCCCGCCGGTCACCGGGTTCGAACAGCCCCAGCCGGTTCGACGTAGGCCGGAAAGCGGTGACGGACTCGCCGATCTGGCCAAGACCACGGCCACGCCGTACTGGATCGACCACCAAGGGGGGACGCGACCCGGCGAGTCGATTGCCATCCGGTTCGCCTTCATCGCCGCCGACACGTGGCGCGGCGACCAGCCCCGCATCGACATCGATCGTCTCCTCGACCGCGACTCCGGACAGATCGACGATTGGGCCGTCCACACCGACGAGAACAACTACCCGCGACCACTACGACGACAACTGCGGCAATCCACGTTGTCGGCGCACGACCAGGCAACGATCGACGAGATGCGGGCGCATCCCATCGGCAAGCTCGCCTACCTGGCGTGTTCGACGGCGACAGCGATCGAGCAGAGCCGATCCTGGAAGCACGACATCCTCGACAACAAGTTGATCCGGGTCGACCTCGATGCCGAGGTGGCGGAGATCAGTCGCAGTTGCGCGCGGTTGCGTGCCTCCGTCGACAAACTGGGGGCCGGCCCGCCCGACGACCTCGGCGACGACCCGGAGCTCACCGCCATCCACGCTGCGCGGTCGCAGGTGCATGACGAACGGCTCGGCGTGCTCGTCCAGCGACTGGAGGCCTTCACCCGCTACCGAGCCGGTGTGGAGCAGGTGGACCGTCAGCTGGCAAAGCTCGAATGGGTGATCAGCGTTGTGGTCGACGACGATTCGGACGAGTATGTCGCCGCGGCCGAGGACGAGCTGGGGTCCGAGCGATTGAACCGCGCAGCAGAGGAGTTCGACACCGTGGCAGGCGCGATCATCGAGACCATGCTCACCGACGCCAAGCGCCTTTCGCGGATCGTGCGCTACTCGTAGGCGCCCTACGGGTCAGCGTGGCGCCGACACGCCCAGTCGCCGTTGTTCGATGATGAGGCAGCGGTCTTCCACGTACAGCAGGCCCGCATTCTCTGCGATCTCGCGAGCCTCAGCCGAGGCGATGCCCAGCTGAAGCCACAGTGCTGTGGCCCCGGCGGCCACCGCCTGCCGGGCAATCTCGGCCGTCTGGTCCGAGGGGCGGAACACGTCGACGAGCCCGATTTGTTCGGGGATGTCGGCCAGTGTTCGGTAGACGGGTTCCCCGAAGAGTTCGTCGGCTTTGGGGTTCACCGGGATGATCCGCCAGCCGTGGTTCTGCATGTGGGCGGGCACGGTGTGCGCCGCCTTGGCAGGGTCGGCACTGGCCCCGACCACGGTGATCGTGTCGTACTTGCTCAGGATCTGTTCGACGACATCATCGGTGTTCGACATGGTGAAATCCTAGGGTTCGCGGGTGCGGCCGCGACGTTCGCCCGGCCTCCCTCGGTCAAACGGGCCATCGAATCGGTTTCTTCCCAACCACACTTCTCGAGCGGGTGAGTTCGCGTCGACGCTTGCCCAGGACTACGCACATCAAGCCCCGCGGCACGACATACTCAAACGATGGAGCCCTGGCAGATCATCCTGGTGGTAGTCATCGTCGTAGTGGTCGTGGGCGTGATCATCGCCCTGATCCAAGCGGCCCGAGCGAGGAAACCACCGACTCCGGCCGATTGGTATCCCGATGAGCACGATCCGTCGATCGAGCGTTACCACGATGGGTCGGGATGGACCGATCGGACGCGGCCGAACAAGGAAGACGACTACTGACCGACCACTAGTCGAACTGGGTCAGCAGGTGGGCCTCGGCATCGTGCAGATACGTGTCCATCGCAACTGCCGCGGCCTCCACGTCACCTGACGACAGCAGATCCGCGATCTCACCATTGCGCTCCACGTAACGTTCGTGGAATTGCCGAGCCGACCCGGTACGAAAGAAGACCAGGCGCATCTCGGCCAGTAGAAGATTCATCTCCACATCGAGCCGGGCACTACCGGCCTGAGCGACCACGGCCCGGTGAAAATGCTGGTTGGCGCTGGCGACCGCGTCTCCGTCGCCGCGCGCCAGAGCCTTTTGTCCTTCGGCGACCGCCGCCCGCATGGCGTCGTGCTGGGGCCGAGCGTGGCGACCTACCCGGATGGCGCCGGTCTCGATGACCCGACGTGCCCGGTAGACGTCGCGCACGTCGTCGGCGGTGGGCGTGCGGATCAACACCCCTCGGTTGGGTACCCGCTCGAGTATGCGTTCGGAGATCAACTGGCTCAACGCCTCGCGCAGGGTGTTGCGAGAGATGCCCAGCGCCCGGGCGATTGCTTCTTCAGGTAAGCGGGCACCGGAACGAAGCCGGCCTTCGTCGACCTGCGCGCGCAGGACCGACGCTGCACGCTCGGCCGAGGAGGTCAGGACAACCTCTGGCCTTGCGGCTTCGAGGGCGCCGAGCACGCTGTCGAATCCGGATTCCGTTTCCACGAATCGAGTGTACGAGACCGAGGATTGTGAGATTGTTGAACAATCCTTATCGAGCCGGAAAAGCTTCGGAAACAAATGGAAGCGACGCTGAGAGCAGTCGAGGCACATCGTCGCCGGCATAGCTCGACACACAAACGAGGAGATCTCCATGGCAGAAACGGTTGCCGTCGAGGCCAACAAGGGCGGACGCGCTGCGCTGTTGGGAGCCATGTTCCTCATGGCCACCAGCGCCATCGGCCCGGGCTTCATCACTCAGACCACTCAATTCACCGTGCAACTCGGCGCGGCCTTCGCCTTCGCGATCTTGGTGTCCATCCTGGTGGACATAGCGGTGCAGCTCAATGTCTGGCGAGTTATCGGCGTCGCCGGGCGTCGAGCCCATGAACTCGCGAACGAAGTGCTGCCCGGAGCCGGATACGTGCTCGCCGGGCTTGTCCTTCTCGGTGGCCTGGTGTTCAACATCGGCAACGTCGGCGGTACCGGCCTGGGTACAGACGCGATGTTCGGACTCGAACCACGTATAGGTGGAGCGCTGTCCGCTCTGATAGCCATCGGGATCTTCTTGAGCAAGCGCGCAGGCGTTGCGCTTGACCGCATCGTGGTGGTGCTCGGGGCCGGAATGATCTTGATGACAGGCTACGTGGCGATCGTCTCGGGGCCTCCTGCCGGAGAAGCCCTGCGTAACACTGTCATTCCCGAGGAGATCGACTTCCTGGTCATCACCACCATCATCGGCGGCACAGTTGGCGGCTACATCACCTATGCCGGCGCGCACCGACTCCTCGACAGTGGGCTGACCGGGCCCGAGCACGTCACCCAGATCAGCCGCAGTTCGGTTCTGGGCGTGATCGTGACCGGCGTGATGCGGGTGCTCTTGTTCCTCGCCGTTCTCGGCGTGACGGCCGGCGGCGTGGCCCTGGCCAAGGACAACCCGACGGCGTCGGCATTCGAGTCGGCGCTCGGCAACGTCGGAATGCATCTGTTCGGGGTGATCCTGTGGGCGGCGAGCATAACGTCGGTGATCGGTGCGGCGTACACATCTGTGTCGTTCCTGACCACTTCGAACACCGCCGCACGTACCCGCAATCTGCTGACGGTCGGTTTCATCGCGATCACCACGGTCATCTATCTGTTGATCGAGACCACACCGGTGAAGCTGCTCATCTTCGCCGGCGCTTTCAACGGCATCATCTTGCCCATCGGCTTCACCATCGTGCTCTGGGTCGCGTGGCGCCGTCGCGATCTGCTCGGCGGGTATCGTTATCCCACATGGCTGTTGAGCATCGGAGTCATCGCATGGCTGGTCACCTTGTATCTGGGCTACGAGTCGCTCACCAAACTCGGTGACCTATGACCACCATCGATCTCAACAGCGACATCGGAGAATCGTTCGGCCGGTGGGAACTCGGCGACGACGAGGCCATGCTCGATCTGGTCACCAGCGCCAACATCGCCTGCGGGTTCCATGCGGGTGATCCCAGCACCATCGCCCGTACCGCGCGATGGTCGGTGCAGCGCAACGTCCGGATCGGCGCCCAGGTCGCATACCGGGACCTGGCGGGCTTCGGACGCCGGTTCGTCGACGCGTCGCGGACCGAGTTGACCGACGACGTGGTCTACCAGATCGGCGGGTTGCAAGCACTCGCCGCGGCCGCCGGCGGCACGGTCACCTACGTCAAACCACATGGTGCGCTGTACAACACAGCCGTCCACCACGAGGAGCACGCGGCGGCCGTGGTCGATGCGGTGGCCGCAGTTGACCCGGGTCTGGCAATTCTCGGGTTGCCGGGCTCACGGCTGCTCGAGCTGGCAGACCGCCGAGGCCTGCGTGTGGTTCGCGAAGCATTCGCCGACCGCGGGTACACCCCTTCGGCAACGCTGGTGTCGCGGCGCGAACCCGGCGCAGTGCTGCACGACCCTTACACCGTGGCCGAGCGAGTGCTCCGGATGGTCAGTGACGGGGTGGTCGAGGCAGTCGACGGCTCCAGCGTGAGGCTGGACGTGGATTCGGTCTGCGTCCACGGCGACTCCCCTGCCGCGGTCGCGATGGCTCGAGCTGTCCGAGAGATTCTGAGTGCGAACGGCGTTGAGGTGAAGCCTTTCTCATGACCATCTTGGCGTACGGCGATCGGTCGTTGCTCATCGAGGCCGGAACCACCGAAGACGCGATCGGCTGGACGGTTGCCATCAACGAAGCAAGCTTGCCCGGCGTCGTGGACGTGGTCCCTGGCGCCAGAACGGTTTTGGTGACCGCAGATGGCCCCGGAAGAACAGGCGCTCTGCGCGCTGCTCTCGAACGCCTCAGCCCAACGCCCGAGGACGCTCGTCGCGACGGCACAACCGTTGACGTGCCGGTGATCTACGACGGGCCCGATCTGGACGACATCGCACGTCTCACCGGCCTGAGCGCGGAGGAGGTGGTCGCAGCCCACACCGGCACTGCCTGGCAGGTGGCGTTCGGCGGATTCGCACCCGGGTTCGCCTACCTCATCGGCGGTGACCCACGCCTGCAGGTTCCGCGCCGCGACGAGGCCCGAACCAAGGTTCCGGCGGGCGCCGTCGGACTTGCGGGTGAGTTCAGCGGTATCTACCCACGACAGTCCCCCGGAGGGTGGCAACTGTTGGGACACACGGACCTACCGATGTGGGATGTGGACCGCGACCCACCGGCATTGCTGCAGCCCGGCACCCTCGTACGGTTTCGGAGCGTCGACTCGTGAGTGAGTTGGAGGTGCTGGCCACCGGACCGCTCGCCACAGTCCAGGACTACGGCCGCCCGGGGCTCGCCTCGCTCGGGGTGAGTCGCTCTGGCGCTGCCGATCGACGTTCCCACGGTCTCGCCAACCGGCTGCTCTTGAACCCCGAAGGCGCTGCAACACTCGAGGTCACGCTCGGTGGACTGTCACTTCGCGCGACCGGCGAGGTGTGGCTGGCGGTCACCGGCGCCGATGTCGATGTCTTGGTGGACAATGGTTCGGGTCCTCGGCCAGTCGGGATGAATGCCCCGTTTGTGGTGCACGCCGGGGGCTCGGTGTCCCTCGGAATGGCGCGTGCCGGACTTCGTGCGTATGTGGCGGTCCGAGGCGGCATCGCCGCGAAGCCCACGTTGGGTTCGTGCAGTACCGACACCATGTCAGGGCTCGGGCCAGAGCCGTTGGCAGCCGGAATGATGTTGGAGATCGGGCCCCGGCCCGGCGAACTCCCGGAACTCGACGTCGCCCCCGTTGCGGCGCCGACGGCCGGTCAGGTGGAACTGCGCGCAATCCGCGGTCCACGCGACGCCTGGGTGGCGGACGCCGATGACCTTGTACGTATGACGTGGGAGGCGTCCGACCACAGCGATCGCGTGGGAATGCGATTGAACGGCAACGCGCCTGGGCTTGCACATCGCGACCCTGATCGCCAGCTGCCCAGCGAGGGCATGGTGCGGGGGGCAATTCAGGTACCACCAAGCGGCCAACCGGTGGTGTTTCTCGCCGACCATCCGGTCACCGGTGGCTACCCCGTGGTCGCCGTATTGGTGGATGAAGATGTAGACCGCGCCGCCCAGATCCGCCCCGGGCAGTCGGTGCGCCTTCACTGGGCTCGATGACCAACCGTTTGTCAGACAGGAGTTCTTGATGACTTCGCCGTCAGCCACCACCCCGTCGATGGCCCGAAAGTTGTTCCGCGACGGCTTGATCACCCCAACTGCAGGTTGGGCATCCGGGTACACGCAGGCAAACCTGCTGACCCTTCCGCAGGCCGACGCCTACGACTTCCTGCTGTTTGCGCAACGAAACCCCAGATCGTGCCCGGTGCTTGACGTGTTCGACGCGGGCGAAGTGACCGGGCCGCTGTTGGGTGAGGGCGGCGACATCCGCACGGACGTCCCCCTGTATCGGGTCTATGAGAACGGTGAGCTGGTCCAGGAAGTCACCGACGTGACGTCGTGGTGGCGCGATGATCTGGTGTCGTTCCTGATCGGGTGCAGCTTCACCTTCGAGGCCGCGTTGATCGAGGCCGGCGTTCCTGTGCGCCATATCGAACAAGGGTCGAATGTCCCGATGTACCGCACCTCTGAGCGGTGCCGCTCAGCCGGTCGTCTGTCTGGTCCGATGGTGGTGTCGATGCGACCGGTACCCGCCGAGTTGATTGCGACCGCGGTTCGGGTGACGTCGCGATATCCGGCAGTACACGGCGCTCCACTGCATGTCGGTGATCCTGCTGCACTCGGAATCTACGACATCGACCAACCCGACTTCGGCGACGCCGTGGACATCCGCCGGGGTGAGATCCCTGTCTTCTGGGGATGCGGCGTCACTCCGCAGGCAGCGGTGATGGAGTCGCGACCGGCCCTGGCGATTGGGCACGCACCTGGCCACATGGTGATCACAGACGTGCGCGACAGCCAGTACCTCGTGCCCTAGCGGCCCAGACCATGCGGGCGGGTGACGTAGGTCTGTCCGTATTGAGTTGTCCACGTCATGGTTCGGTCCGAGTGCATTCGGGCGATCCAGTAGCCGAGGGTCTTGCGTTTGTGGTCGGGGCGGCAGATGGGGGCGAGGTTTTCTTCGATCGTCCAACCACCCGATCGTGGGTCGGCATGGTTGAACGGGATGACGTGGTCGATCTCGCATTCGGCTGCCGGGGTGGAGCATCCGGGGGTGCGGCAGATGCCATCGCGGGCAATGATCGTCTCGCGCAACGCCTGTGACGGTTGATAGGTCAACGCGCCTGGTGGTGGTTCGGTGAGACCGCCGTGGCCGTCGGGTGGGAGAAGTCCCGGTGGTGGGGCGGTGACGCCGGGTTGTCGACGTCGGCCGCGGGCGAATTGGTCTGCTTCTTTGTAGAGACCTTGCCACGTGGCGTCAGCGGCCAGTTCGCGTGCGAGGGCGGGGTCGATCACGCCGTAGCCGTCGATGGTGGGGACTTGCCCGATCAGGCCGGCCAATGTGGCTGCGTCGGTGTGGATCTTAACCATCGGCTTGGGTGGTGCGGCTAGGGGTTCGCGGTGCTTCTCTGGGCAATTGTCTCGCTCGCAGGCGCAGTCGAGGTGTTGATGGCCACGCATCACGGCGACAAAAGCGTCAGCCCGTCGCTGGCCGGGTTGCCGACGGTCGCGGGTGCAGACCGTGCCCGCGATCGCGGTGACCCGCGCGTCGAGTTCGGCGGCCTCGGCTGCGGTGATGGTTGCCGAGATGTGGGCGAGGCCGCTGAGGTCGCGGGAGGAGCGGTAGTCGCGGTGCGGTTCCATCGCCTTGCGTCGTTCTGCCGCCCCGTCGGGATCGGCAGCAATCACCATCCGGTCCAGTTCGTTGCGCAGGACGGCGCGCGAGAGACCCTGTTGTGCAACCACTATCGCCTCGGGTTCGAGTTGGGTGATCAGTTCGTCGCTCACGCCTTGTAGGGCGGTGACGATCTCGCGTACATGAGTGAACCCGATGTCGCCTTCTGCGAACGCCGCACGTGTCCCGTGGAAGCGATCGCGGAGTTGCAGACCATTGTCGATGTACACGCCGGCCATCGTGCGGGAAATGTCGAGCAGCAGGGACACCTCGACAACCGGTATGCGGGCGGCCTTGTCCAGGTCCCCTGACACGGCCAGTTCTTCGTGCACCCGCAGCGTCGCCAGTTCGACGACGTCGGCGATCGTCTGCGCGAAGCGCCGATTCACCTCACGCGGAACAGTTCTCAGATCCTCGGCCAACTGTATGGCTCGAGTTCCCCCCTCGACCAACAACATGACCCCATTCTAAATCCAGGGTCTGACAATCGGTCGATAACGTTCTGGCGCAGACACTCTCGCGGGCACCGTTGCACACAAGTTCAGCCCAGACGTCACATCCGGCCATCAGATCACGTCTTGTGTGCACTCAGGCACATCACCCGCTGCCCAGTGTTCAGGGAACGATGGAGTCCACATAACCGCCATCTACTCGTACGGCGGCACCAGTGGTCGCCGAAGCCTGCGGAGACGCGAGATAGACACACATGTTCGCGATCTCCTCGGGCTCGATCAGCCTCTGCAGCAATGATTGTGGACGGTGCAGACGCATGAACTCGCGCTGGGCCTCGTCCCACGGGAGGTCTTTGTCCACGAGTTGATAGACGAAGTCCTCGACCCCACCGGTGTGGGTTGGCCCCGCTATCACCGAGTTCACGGTGACGCCGGTGCCTGCTGCTTCCTTCGCGAACCCACGGCTCACGGCGAGCAGTGCCGTCTTCGACATCCCGTAGTGGATCATCTCGGCGGGGATCACGATTGCCGAATCACTTGCGATGTTCTGAATGCGTCCCCACCCGCCATCGATCATCGACGGCAGATAGGCGCGGATGAGTCGCACTGCGGCAAGCACATTCACCTCGAAGTAGCGGCGCCATTCCTCGTCGGAGATGTCCAGCGCAGGCTGCGACCCGAAGATGCCGAGATTGTTCACCAAGATGTCGACCGAGGGAAGGGCAGCGAGCAACGTGTCCACACCGTCGGTGGTGGTGACGTCGGCAGCCAACGGTATGACATCGGCTTCAGGTACCTGCGCGGTCAGTTCCGCCACAGCGTCGCGCACCTTCCCAGCGTCTCGACCGTTCACCGCAACGCGCGCTCCCGCCTCGGCGAGTCCCTTCGCGATCGCGTTTCCGATGCCCTGGCTCGAACCTGTCACCAATGCTGTTCTACCGCTCAGATCGATACGCATACTGCCGACTGTAGACGCGGCCATCGGTACTCTTGGAGGGGATGGTTTGCAAGCCAAAGAACCCGCTCCGAGGAGGATGCCCATGTCTGTGAGCCTGGCCAAAGGCGGAAACGTCTCGCTGAGCAAGGAAGCACCCAATCTGACCGCCGTGAGTGTCGGACTCGGATGGGATGTCCGATCCACCACCGGTGTCGACTACGACCTCGATGCCAGCGCCCTTGCGATCAACGCGAACCGGAAGGTGCTGAACGACTCGTTTTTTGTGTTCTACAACAACCTGCGTTCCCCTGACGGGGCCATCGAACACACCGGAGACAATCGCACCGGGGAGGGCGAGGGTGACGACGAGACGATCACCGTCGATCTGAAGGCCCTCTCGCCGGACGTCGACTCCATCATCTTTCCGGTCACCATCCACGAGGCCGATATCCACGGTCAGAGCTTCGGCCAGGTGCACGGCGCGTTCATCCGGGTGGTCAACCAGGCCGACGGACGGGAACTCGCGCGCTACGACCTGAGCGAGGACGCATCGACCGAGACTGCGATGGTGTTCGGCGAGATCTACCGGCGCAGCGGCGAGTGGAAGTTCCGGGCAGTAGGCCAGGGATACGCATCAGGGCTCGCCGGTATCGCCCGCGACTACGGGGTCAACATCGGCTGAGAACCGGCCGGCGTCCGCCTACGATCACCCCATGCCGAGTCTCGCGGACCGATTCCAGGATCAACGCACTCGCCTGCTCGCGGTGGGATATCGAATCACCGGGAGTGTCACGGACGCCGAGGACGCCGTGCAGGAATCGTGGCTGCGTCTGGCCGATGTCGATGTCGACTCGATCAACGACCTCGGCGCCTGGCTGACCACCGTGGTCGGGCGCATCTGCCTCGACCGGCTCCGGTCGGCAGCGGTTCGACGAGAACAGTATGTGGGCCAATGGCTTCCCGAGCCCGTGGTCACCGCGCTCCCGTCCGGCGATTCACAAGATCCACTGCAGGCGGTGGTCGCCGCGGAAGACAGCCGATACGCCGCGATGGTGGTGCTCGAGACCCTGACTCCCCAGATGCGCGTCGCATTCGTAATGCATGACGGTTTCGGCGTGCCGTTCGCCGAGATCGGCGGCCTCCTGGGTGTGAACGCGGCCTCGGCCCGCCAAATGGCCTCACGTGCCAGGAGAATCGTCTCGGGAGTGCCGGCGCCGGTTTCCGAAGCCGAGCAAGCAGAGGCGGTGCAGCGCCTCGTTGCTGCGCTGGCCTCGAAAGACGTCGATTCCGTTGTGGCTGCCCTGGATCCGGACGCCATGATCGTCGGTGATGCGAACCGCACCACCCCCACAGCGGTCAAACCCATCCACGGTGCGGACGGCGTCGCGCGTTTCCTGCTGGGGCTGGTCCGACGGTACGGCGAGTCGTTCCTGTCCGAGCAGATCCCGGTCCTCGTCAACGGCGAACTCGGCGCGTACAGCGCCGGATGGGACGCTGCCGGTGACCGTCGCGCATCCCCGGCTCGCGCCAGTTGCTTCGTGGTCCGCGACGGCCGTGTGGCGGCCATCTACGACATCGCCGACCCCGCGAAGCTGAAGGCGGTACCGGACGTGCGCTCATCTGACCGGTGAGCACAGGGTCAGGAAACCCGGCACTCCTGGCCCACACCGACCGCGCTGACCTTCTCGTAGCGCTGCGGATCGAAGGTACCGTTGCGCTCCCGGAACGAGCGACCGGTACCAGGCCACAGCAAGGTCAACCGTCCACTCTGGGGGTCGAGATACCAACTGCTGCAACCACTGAGCCATACCGTCGACGCACTACGCTCGTCGATCTCCCGCGTGTAGTCGCGCTCGGCATCCGCGGACACCTCGAGCGCCAGCCCACTGTTGCGCCATAGGTGGTCAAGCGCGCCCAGGACGTAGTCGATCTGCGTCTCGATCATGTAGATCGCGGAGTTGTGGCCGAGAGCGGCATTGGGGCCGTCCAATACGAACATGTTCGGGAAGCCACTGACGGCGGTGGACGCGTACGACACCATCCCCTCGCCCCAATGGTCGGAGAGCAGTTCCCCGCCCACACCCGCAACCCTCTCGGCGAACGCGGGCCTGGCAGCCTCGAATCCGGTAGCCATGACAACAACGTCAAGATCGTAGGAACGCCCGCTGGCCGCGACCACCGAGTCACCGGCGAACGCCGCGAGCGCAGAGGGTTCCAGCGTCACCGAAGGTCTGGTCAGCGCCGGGTAGAACTCATCACTGAGAAGTATTCGCTTGCAACCGATTTCATAGTCGGGCGTCAGAGCCCGTCGGAGATCTGGATTGCCGATCTGGGCGTGCAGATGCCCCAGCGCTCGGGCCCGGATCTCATCGATGTCCGGTCGGAGCCCCCGACGCTGCGCAAATGCTCTGTCGGCCTCGGTGAAGAGCTCTTCCCTCAGGCGGTCTGCGTTGGCCTTCACCTGCAGTTGCACCCGCTCGGGTTCGCTGTATTCCCGATTACCTCGCGGCACCACATAGGGCGCGCTGCGCGAGAAGACGACGAGCTCCCCGGCACGCTCAGCGAGGTGAGGCGTGAGTTGAACCGCCGATGCCCCGGTGCCGACGATGCCGACGCGTGCGCCGTCGATCGGAGCTTCGTCATCCCACTGGGCGGTGTGAAAAACCTTGCCGGAGAAGGTGTCCGAGCCGCTGACCTCAGGCATGAGCGGATCGGCCAACCGGCCGACCGCCACGACGAGCACGCGGGCCCGCATCTCGCCGGCGTTGGTCGCCAGCAGCCAGCAGAGCTGATCCGGAAGCCATCGAGCCTGTGCCACATCGGTGTTCAGATGCAGGTGCGGCGTCAGACCCTCCTCGTCCACCGCGCGGGTCAGGTAGTCGTGGATCTCCGGCCCCGACGCGAACAGCGAGGTCCAGTCACCGGGAGGCCGGAACGAATACGAGTACACGTGTGCGGGTACGTCGCATGCGACGCCCGGGTAGTGGTTGTCCCGCCACGTGCCGCCCACCGAATCGCCGCGTTCAAGGATGACAAAGCTCTCCCGGTCGGCCCGAGCCAGCCGGATACCCAGGCCGAGTCCCGCGAACCCGGCACCGACGATCGCCACGTCGACGCAGTGTGGCAATGAGGACGGTGAGGTCACGCGAAGACCCGTCGCAACACTTCGACCCGCTCGGCGGGTGGGTCCTCGTAGAGGGTCGTGCGCTGACGCGGCGTCCGGCCGAGTTCTTTGCCCAACTCCGTCACGTCGTCGGGCGAAAGCTGTCTGCCACTCTCGGGCCCGGCGTCGGGCCGGAGCGTTCCGTCCATCAGGACACCGCCGACATCGTCGGCACCACCGCGGAGCACGGCACGCAGCGCGTCGGCGTCGAGTTTGGTCCACGCGGCCTGGACGTGGTCGATGGTGCCGAGCATCATCAGGCGCGCCACCGCGTGCACTGCCCGGGTCTCGCGGAGCGTGGGGCCCTGGACCGCTTGATCCCGGACGTGGGGTGGGGCGTTCTCGGGAAGCATCGGCATGAGGATGAGTTCGGTGAAGCCGGACGTGCGGTGCTGGATGTCGGCCAGCAGACGCAGGTGGGCCACCTGGTGAATCGGGTCCTCGATGTGACCGTAGAGCATCGTCGCGGTCGATTTCAGACCCATCTGGTGGGCCGTGATGATCGTGTCCACCCACGCGGCGACCGACAGTCCGCGGCCGTCGGGCGAGAGGGCGCGGCGCACGTGGTCGTCGAGTACCTGCGCGGCAGTGCCGGGCACGGTGTCGAGGCCTGCCTCGCGGGCCGACCGGAGGAACTCTCCGGCGGTGACGTCGAGTCGGGTCGCGGCGTCGAACACCTCTGTTGCGCGGTAGGCGTGCAGATGGATCTCGGGCGCGACCGCTTTGATCCGCTTGATCAGCTCCAGGTATTCGGCGGCGGATTCCGTCGCCGGAACCGGACCTTGCAGGCAGATCTCGGTCGCGCCGAGATCCCAGGCCTCCGAAACAAGGGCTTCCAGGCTCACATCGCCACCGTCGGCCAGCACGGCTGCCGTCTCGAAGTTGCGGTTGGCGACAAAGGTGAGGTCATCACCAGTGGTCTCGCGCCGGGCGGCATCGGCCAACGCACACAGTTCGTCCAGGTCAGGACCGTCGGCCTGCAGGAGATAACTCCACTCCAGGTCGTCGATCGAACCGGGATCGCGAGCCAACCGTCGCAGGACCGGTTGCACCACGGCCGGCGGCATGTGGTGGTCGGCGGCCCATGACGATCGCAACTTCATCCCTTGACTGTAGAACCGTGCCGCAACTCCTCCCGTTCAGCGGTACCGTTCGGTTCGCCGACTTGGTCGATGTGCTTCCCATCCCGCGCCGGATGGCGGCCGGTCCGGGTCCCGACCGCGAACAGTTGACGTTCTTCTTCGGTTGCGCCGGTCACCGTGTGCGACAACGCCGCGGTGATCAGTTGGTGGTCCGACTCCGTCCAGCGCTCGGTGGTCTGCCGCTTGTAATCACTCCACGAGGGAACGGTGAACTGTTCCACCCGCAGGTCTGAGTCGGCGCCATGGCGGTACAGGCCCCAGGAGTATCCGCCGGTCCGCCGCCGCGCCTTCCCCACGGCGGCCATCGCCTGATCGAACTGGTCCAGCTCTGCGGGCCGCACGCGATAGGTCACCGAGACGACAACAGGGCCGTCATCGGGTTCGGGTCCGAACACCACCATCGGAGTGGGCCAGGCTGTGGACACACCTCGCGGCAGTGTCCCCGTCTCCGGCCGCAGCGGTATCACGGTGACGCTGGCCGCAGCGGCGACGAGCAGGGCCGCCGAGATGAGCAACGCCGTGACAAAGCTCGTGTGGGACGCGACCACACCCCACACAAAAGATCCGAGAGCCTGCGATCCCATGAACACGAGCAGGTAGATCGACATCCCGCGGGCCCGCACCCAGTGCGACAGCGACAGCTGGATCGCTGCGTTGAGCGTGGTGAGAGTTGCGATCCAGGCTGCTCCTGCCACCAGGAGCAGCGGCAGCACCGCCCACACCGGCAACACGCCGACCGCAACCACTCCCACCCCGTACGCGATCGCCGAAGCCGCCAGCAAGGCATTGGGCGACAACTTCTTCCGCAGGCGCGGGTAGATCGCGACACCCGCCACCGCCCCGACACCGAGCATGCCCAGTACCAGGCCATAACCCGATGCCCCGAAATGAAGGTGCTCACTCGACGCCAGCGGCAGCAGAGCCCAGAGGGCAGACGCCGGGAAGGCGAAGACCGCCGATCGCACCATGATCCGGCGAACGATGGGTGCGGCGTGCACGTAGTGCAGACCGGTCACCAGCGACCGTCCCAGCCGCTCACGGTCCACACCTGGGGCGTCGACGGGTCGCCGCCACCACACCAGCGCACCGATGATCGCCAGGAACGACACGGCATTGATCGCGAACACCGCGGCCGGCCCGGCCGCGGCGACCAGGACACCACCGATGGCCGGGCCGACCGCCCGGGCCGCGTTCACGGTGACACTGCCCAACGAGGAAGCCGCTGGGATCTGCTCGCGCGGAACGAGTTCTGGCTGGATGGCCTGCCACGCCGGAGCCGACAGTGCCGAGCCACATCCGAGCAGGAACGTCATCGCCAGCAGCATCACAGGCGTCAGCACATCGGTCCAGGCCAGGAATGTGGTGACCCCCGCAGCGACCGCGGTGTAGGTACTGACCGCGATCAGCAGGCGCCTGCGATCCAGGAGATCGGCGAGTCCACCGGCGGGCAAGGCCAAGAACAGCGTCGGCAACAGACTCGCAGTCTGAACAAGCGCGACGATGGTAGCGCTACTGTCGTGCTCCACCAGGAACCATTGGGCCCCGACGGTCTGCATCCACAGACCGATGTTGGAGACGAGCTGGGCGATGAACAGATATCGATAGATCTTGTTGCGCAACGGTGCCCACGCGGACACCTGGGACGTGGACTCCGCAGTGGTGGTCATAGCGTTTCGTCCAGCCATTCGGTGAACGATTGCCACCCGACTGTCGGGTATGCGGTGTGCAGAGCGGGGATGTCGGCCGCATATCCGGTGTCGTTGAGGTACCCGAACATCGCCCTCATGTCCGCCGAACCGATGTGGGAAGCATCGGCTGTCCGCAACCGAACGGTGCGGCCGAGCCGCTGCCCCAACGCTTCCGCCATCTGGGCGGGTGTCGGTGCGTCGGACGCGATGTCGATCCGCAGGCCCACGTGGCGCGCCGGGTCCTGGAAGACCGTCGCGACGAACTCGCCGAGGTCGCGACGTGAAAGCTGTTGTAATGGAGTATCTTCACCGATCGCGAGTTCGAGTACTCCCCCACGCACCTGGTCGATTCCGGCCAGGAGGTTGTCGTAGAAGTATGTGGGGCCGACGATCGTGCTGGCAACGCCCGACCGCATCAACGCCGCCTCGACAACTGCTTTGCTCTCGAAGTGCGGGATCCCGGTGTGGCGATCAGCACTGGCCACCGAGGAGAAGACAAGATGAGGAACACCGGCGGTGGACGCTGCTTCGATGATCGAGACCCCCTGCGAGACTTCCTCATCCGGTCCACGTTCGAACGGCGTGGTGAGAGCAAAGACACCGGCGGCTCCCGCGAACGCGGCGGCGAGGCTCTTCGGGTCGTCGAGGTCGGCAACAGCGAGTGATGCACCCGCATCTGCGAGCCGGCGGGCTCGGGCCGACTCCGGGCGCCGGACCACTGCCCGCACGGGCAGCGCTCTCGCGAGCAGCGCTGTCGCCACTGCGCCACCTTGCGCGCCGGTTGCGCCGATCACCACATAGGGGCTGCTCATCTTCTCGGACTTCCTGTCGATCAATGGTGGACGTCTACGCAAGGGGCGCACCGCCCCCGGCACGTCGACCGGGGGCGGTGCGCTGAAACATCAAGCGCTCGCGACTGCGCTTTCCTGGGTCACCGCGGTGACGGCCTCTTCGATGAGGGCGACGACCTCAGCCGGCTTCGCCAGCATCACCAGGTGCGGGGCGTCGAGTTCGACAACCTTCTTCAGGCCCGCACGCTCGTACCCGAAACGCTCGACGTCCGGGTTGATCGTGTGGTCGTCGCTGCTGACGATTCCCCACGCGGGCTTGGTTTTCCAAGCGGCGACCGGTGCTGCTTCACCGAAGGCCGCGGCGGCCAGTGGTCGTTGCGAGACGGCGAGCACCTCTGAGTCCTCCTGCGGGATACCCGCGGCGAAGACGGCCGGGAACGCGCTGATCTTGACCGAGACGTCGGTGCCCGGCTCGGCACCCTCGATCGGGAACGGCGTGTACACAAGATTGGCCGCGAGGTCGGAATCCGGGAACCGGCCCTGCAATTCGCCGAGGCTCTCGCCTTCTTCGAGTGCGTACCCGGAGACATACACCAGGCCGACAACGTTGTCGGCGGCACCGGCAACGGTGATCACGGCGCCACCGTACGAGTGGCCGACGAGTACAACCGGGCCGTCGATCTGCTCGACGAACGAGCGGATGTACGCCGAGTCGCCGAGCAGACTGCGGTTAGGCACCGGGGGCGCCAGAACGGTGTGGCCCTTGTCGAGCAGACGGCGGGTCACCGGGGTCCAGCTGGCGGCATCGGCAAATGCACCGTGGATGAGAACGATGGTGGGTTTTGCAGACATGAACGAACTCCGTTGTCTAGAAGTGCTGAGAGGGTTGGGCCTGGATGCTGCTACTTGGCGATGAACTCGAGGATGTCGGCGTCCAGGGCCTTCTGGTACTCGCCGTAAATGCCGTGCGGGGCACCGGGGTACACCTTCAAGGTGCCGTCTTTGACGAGGTTGATGGTCTTCTCGGCCGCAGCGGCGATGGGGACGATCTGATCGTCGTCGCCGTGAGCGATGAAGATGGGGACGTCGAGGGCCTTGAGGTCCTCGGTGAAGTCGGTCTCGGAGAACGCCTTCACGCAGTCATAGGCAGCGGCGAGGTTCACCAGCATGCCCTGACGCCAGAAATCGTCCTTTGCGCCCTGAGAAACGTCGGCGCCGTCGCGATTGGCACCGAAGAACGGCACGCTCAGGTCCTGGTAGAACTGCGAGCGGTCGGTCAGTACACCGTTGCGGATGTCGTCCAGGGCTTCGATCGGAGTGCCTTCGGGGTTGCTATCGGATTTCAGCATGATCGGCGGGACGGCGCCGGCCGTGATCACCTTGGCCACCCGGTCACCGCCGTGCTGCGCTGCGTAACGGACCACCTCGCCACCACCGGTGGAATGTCCGATGAGGATCAGGTCGCGCAGATCGAGCGCCTCGACGAGCTCGGCGAGGTCCTTTGCGTAGGTGTCCATGTCGTTGCCCTGGTAGGTCTTCGACGACCGGCCGTGGCCGCGGCGATCATGGGCGATGGCCCGGTAGCCGGCGTCTGCGAGCACCTTGAGTTCGAGCTGCCAGGCGTCCGACGACAGCGGCCATCCGTGGCTCAGGATGACCGGCTGGCCACTACCCTGCTCGGTGTAGTAGATCTCGGTTCCGTCGGTGGTGGTGATGTACGGCATGGTGTCTCCTGTGGTCGCTTCGACGTTGTGACATCAACATTCGTCCACCGCGGCAGCTGTGTCGACGCTGCTGGCGTCCAAACCCGGGGGATGGTGACGGGAGGTGCCACTACCGGCTAGCCGGTAGTGGGCGCGAGGCTTGAGGTGTCAGGCGTCGCGTGCGACGGGTATCCGCACGGTGAGGTTCGTTCCCTCACCCACCGGACTCGACACGGTGAATGTTCCTCCGACGGCTTCGATTCGATCCTGCAGGCCGATCAGACCTGATCCCGCGCCGGTGTCTGCCCCACCGTCGCCGTCGTCGTACACGGTGAGGTCGAGAACTTCATCGGTGATCGCCGCACTGATCGTGACCTCGGAGGCGTTGGCGTACTTCGCGGTGTTGGTCAACGCCTCGGCCACGACATAGTAGGCGGCAACTTCCACCGGGTCGGGCAGCCTCCAGGGGATTTTGATGGACAGGGACACCGGTACCGGTGATCGGCGGGCGAGGGTCTTGAGTGCCGGCCCGAGCCCACCCCGAGAGAGGATCGCAGGGTGGATGCCGCGCGACAGTTCCTGAAGATCGGTGTGTACGTGCGTGAGCGCATCGACGCTGCGATCCAGCCGAAGTCGTAGGTCCTCGCGATCCGCGGGGACGGCCGCCTGCGCGGCCCGCAACTCCATGCCCAGGGAGACGATGCGTTGCTGGGCGCCGTCGTGGAGGTCGCGTTCGATGGTGCGTCGTGCCTGGTCGGCCGCTGCGATGACACGTGCACGCGACTGGGTGAGTTGAGCCCGGGTCTCGCAGTTGTAGACCGCGGTGGCCACCAGGTCGGCGAAATCGGTCATCCGGGTCTGGATCTCGAGTTCGGGTGCACGGTCTGAGGACGCGACCACCACCGCGCCCCAGACGTCGCCGTCGATGGTGATCGGCACTCCGAGCCCGCAGACCAGTCCCCGTTGGTGCATGCGATCGGCAATCGGCCCGGTGGCCGCGGTGTAGTCGATGGCCGCTGGTTCCTCGGTGGTCAGAACAATGGTGCAGATGTTGTTCCCACCCAGTTCGAGCCGCTCGCCGGGAGTAAGGCGGTTCTCGTTGCGCTCGTCGTCCCAGGCAGCGAGCACAACACCGTGCCCGTCCTCGAATCGCACCACCGACACATGTTCGGCACCGAGACCGGACCCGAGTTCCCGCGCGACGGCGGGGTACACATCGTCGGGTTCCACTCGCAGGGCCACCAGGGTCGCAACCCTGCGCAGCGCGGCCTGCTGACGCGCCAGTCTGACCGTCTGCTCATGGAGCTGTTCCCGGTCACGGGCAGCGGCCAGCAGCGCTTCGAGGGCAGGCACGATCCGCCTGACACGGCGCGAGTCCGCGGCATCGAGCGTGGCGGGCACCAGCAGGGCGCCGAGATCGAGGCCGTTGTCGCGCAGCAGAATTCGCTGCTGATCTGATGCCGGAGTCGTCTCAGCCGGGCCGAGGACCACATGCGGCGGCGGCAGTTCGAGTACGTCGGACAGCCGAGAGCTGGCCTTCTCGAACATCTCCGGTGACATCGACTCGCGCAGCATGGTGCGCGCGAACGCGGCCAGCAGGTCGGCTTCCCGTCGGCGTTGATCGGATTCGACTGCCCGCAGGCGGGACTGGCCCACCAGAACGTTGGTCAGTATCGCCAGCGTCGAGAACACCACGACGGCGGGCACCAGGCTCTCACTGTTCTCGGAGACGTGCACGTAGGCGTAGGCCGTTGCACTGGCCACCGATGTGACAAGCGCGAGACCGAAACCCCATCCCGCCGACACAACCAGGACCCCGAACAGGAACACCGCGCCGAACGCGGAATTGGGGGCGATCTGTTCGAGCAGATGCACCACGAGCATCTCGGTGGCGATGAAGCCGCACGCGATCGCGATGCCCAACCCCAGAGGTGGAGCGCTGGGCCGGAGCACCGTGGTGGCGAGCCTGTCACGCCAGGAACCGCGATCGGTGCTGAACTCCGTCCCCGATCGAGCCGCAGAGATCATCGTGCAGGCCCACCGCGGTACAGCCTGATTGTTCGCTCGAGCACACGGCGATGATAGTGCCGTTCTTCATCTGCAGTGGTTTGTCGCCGGTCGGAACACCGCGACGCCTTCTCGGGCGACCAGATGTTCCTGCTAGCGGGAATGCCCCGCGCGCGCCCGTCTGACACCCTCGAAAGGGTGAAGCCCTCCGACCATCGCTGCCTCATCGTCGATGACAGCGTCGCTTTCTGTGCTGCCGCGCAGAGGTTGCTGGAGGCCGCCGGCATGACGGTTGTCGGGACCGCCGCGACACTTGCCGCGGCGGTACAGACGGCTGCCGACACCCGGCCCGACCTCATCCTGGTGGACATCGACCTCGGCGGTGAAAGCGGCTTCGATGTGGTCGAAGCGCTACTGGACACCCGGCCGGACCCGGTTCCCGCCGTCATCCTCGTCTCCACCCACGATGAGGAGGATTTCGCCGACATGGTGGAGGCGAGTTCGGCGATCGGGTTCCTGCCGAAGTTCGAGCTGTCCGCCGAGTCGATCATGCGCATTCTGAGCTGACGCCGGGTCGGCAAACCCTTGAGACCGTGGGTGATCAGCTCATCGCATCGAGATACATGATCACTGCCCGGACCCGCCGGTGGTCGTCGGCTGTATCGGCGAGATCCAGCTTGGTCAGGATGCTGCGGACATGTTTTTCCACGGTGCCCTCGGTGATCCACAGCCTGCGCCCGATGCCGGCGTTGGAGAGCCCTTCCGCCATCAACGTCAGCACATCTCGTTCCCGTGCGCTGAGGGCACCGAGCGGATCATCGCGACGTCGCGCGGCCACCAGCTCATGCACCAGAGCGGGGTCGATCACCGACGCACCGTTCGCGATCCGACCCACGGTGTCGACAAAATCGGTGACGTCGGTGACCCGGCTCTTGAGCAGGTAACCGATCCCCCGGCCCCCGTCGAGCAACTCGAGAGCGTGGTCGACCTCCACGTGAGCCGACAACAGGAGCATCGACACCGAAGGGAACTCCTTGCGGATCTGCAGCGCGGCGTCGAGACCCTCCGAGGTGTGCGACGGTGGCATCCGGATGTCGATGATGGCCAGTTGTGGCGGTTCGGCCCGAACCAGCGTGAGCAGTTCATCGGCGTCGCCTGCCTGGCCGACCACGCGCAGCCCGGCCTGGGTCAGCAGGCTCGACAGGCCCGCCCGCAGCAACACATCATCGTCGGCGATCACCACGGAGAGTCCGGCCGACATGTGAGTCCCTTCGTAGATCGCGCCACCTGCCTGCACCAGTGTGCCCGGTTGGCCAGACGCGCGACGAAGTCAGCCCGACACCGCTGTGTCGGGATCGGCCCACGGCACCCGGCAGGAGTCGGTCGAGAATCCCTGGTCGGTGATACCGAGCGCCGAGTACATCCGCGCGCGCTGATTCTCCAGCCCGATCTGATAAGTCAGCTCCACGACTCCGGCGTCGCCGAAACGCTCACGCAGATCGGCCACTTGCTCGTCGGTGACCGTGGTCGGCGTTGCGGTGATCGCATCGGAGTAGGCGATCGCGGCCCGTTCGTCGTCGCTGTAGTGCGGCGAACTCTCGTACTCGGCGATGTCCCGGAGCCGGTCGATGTCGAGGCCGTCGAGACGTTGCAGCATGGTCCCGAAGTCGACGCACCACGAACACCCGATCGTCCAGGCCGTACGGAACACCGCGATTTCCCGGATGTTCGACGGCAACACCGTCGACGCCTTCTCCACGGCCGTCTCGTGTATCGCCGATGCCAGGAACAGGCCGCGGTGATGGGCGGTCACGGCAAACGGTTCGGGCACCGAGCCGAACCTGCGGGCCGCGTACCGATACGCCCCCTTCACCATCAGACCGGCGTCATCGGGGTTGACTGCTGGAATACGTGCCACGTGAGGAACCTCCTGTTTCAGGCGAGCGCACCGTGCGCCCCTACCTGGAGGACGACACAGCAGCGCACAACGTGACAGGCGCGCCTAACGAGTCCAGCGAATGCGGATGGGACCTCGGACGTTCGCCGGATCGTCGACCACGTCACCGCCCTGGGTGATCTGGACTTCGCCGTCCGCCATCATCTGGCGCGCGACCGCACGCACCGGTTCCATCAGGGGGCGCCAGCCATCAGGGGCAACTGCTCGCGCGACATCCGACGGGCAGATACTCGAATCCGGCGACCGCGCGCTCAGCAGGTCGCGAATCTTCGCCGTGAGGGAAACAACATCGGTGCCGTCCGGCGCCCCGCCGTTCGTGTGGGCCATCTGCCCAGCTTCCCCGTCGCGGTGGCCCACCGTCAACGTCCTCCTCCCCGCGACGCGAGGTCCGATTCCCGCCAGCACCCCCCGTGGTCGTGAGATGAACTGATGTCGCGCTTCACCGGAGCGTGAAAGTGGTTGTCACACAGAGAGTTGGAGTAATCGTGTCAAAAGTCGCATTGGTCACCGGATCGAGCCGGGGCCTGGGCCTTGCCACCGCGTGGGCGCTGGGCCGTGCAGGAAACACCGTCATCATCAGCGGCCGTGACAGTCGGCGAATCGAATCCGTCGCAGCTGATCTACGCGATGAGGGTCTGCGTGCAGAAAGCCTGCTTCTCGACGTGGAGTCCATCGAGAGCGCCCGATGCGCAGCTCGCGAACTCGCCAACCGCCATGATCGGCTGGATGTTCTGGTGAACAACGCCGGTGTCCTGCCCGAGGCCACACAGCCGGCCGAGATCAACTTCAGTCACCCGTCTGCCGCCGCGAAGACCTTCAGTGTCAACACCCTTGGGGTCCTCAATGTGGTCGAGGCGATGCTGCCGCTCATCTGGCGTAGTGCCGGCGGCCGCATCGTCAACGTATCGAGCACCATGGGCTCCTTGGCGGATCAGAAAGACGTTCAGTCGCAGTACTATTCGATGGTCGTTCCTGCCTATCAGGCGTCCAAGGCGGCCGTGAACAGCCTCACCATCGGGCTGTCGAAGATGCTCGCCGGCACCACCGTCAAGGTCACGTCGGTGTGCCCGGGTCATGTGCAGACCGATCTCGCCCCCGGCAACCGGACACAGGCGCCGTTGACCGCGGAGGAGGCAGCGGCCGTTGTGCTGCGTGCGGCGACGCTTCCCGACGATGCCGAGTCGGGCACCTTCATCGACGCGGCTGGGCCCGTACGCTGGTAGCCGGTGTCGGGGTTGGTGGGTGCGAGGTGAGAGCCCCGAACCTGTGATCGCAGAGAGGCGGACAGTTGCCGGCACCGCCACGAGTACCACGATCGGCCGTACCGCTCTGGGCACTGGTGAGCGCTGCCGCTGCTCCCGTCCTGCTGATCGGCTCCTCGGTGATCGCCGCGATGATCATCACCGAGGAGTACGACGCCACGAAACAGACGCTCAGCGACCTGGCAACGATCTCCGGCGGCGGCTGGGTCATGGCTGTCGGGATCACCTTGAGCGGGGCCTGCCAGATCGTTACGAGCGCTGGTCTGACCGGAATCAGGACACCGGCGCGGATCGCGTTGGCGGGGGCAGGCGCGTGTGGGATCGCAGTGGCGTTGTCACCGGTGGACGTCGCACCCACGTTCCATCTCCTCGCGGCCGGAGGTTCAGCGGTCCTGTTCTGCCTGTGGCCTCTGCTGGCGATCTCCCGCGCACCTTCTGCCGCCCTGACCACACGACCGGCCGTGGCGGTGACAACCACGATCATCCTGTGCGCCGTGCTGGGGTGGACAGTTCTCGAGACCGGCGGAGGCGACCGGCTGGGACTTGCCGAAAGGATCAATTTCACCGCCGAGATGCTGTGGCCGCTGGTGGTGGCGATCGATCTGCGGCGCCGGGGAACGCAGGTCAGGACGGGTGCGAGTGGGTTGAACGGCCCGCGGGCCAATCCCACCGAAACGTTTACACCCCGCTGAGTCGCGGCGCCCGCGGCGATCAAAGTGGTCGCCGCGCACTGATTTCGGCCGCGACCCTTCCCAGACGCGCACCTCCGTGTTAGCGTGACAACGTACATTGTCGTATCAATGTCCGTTGTCTTAGTTTGTGGAGGTTCTCCGATGTCTGTGAACGCGGCGCAAGCGCACGAGTCGACCCACGACAACGTGGTGAGCATGCACGATCAGGGCACCGACGAGGTGTCCAAGCGTCTCCTCGCCTCGGCGGCTCGACTGTCGCGCAACGCGATGACCGAGATCGATTGGGACCAGCCGATGGACCCGGACAAATACGGATGCAGTCCCGAGTGGTCGTCGCTGTACGGCACCGACTACTGGGATGAGCTGACCGAACCGCAGCGCGTGGCGCTGACCCGCCACGAGTTCGCGTCGATCATGAACATCGGCATCTGGTTCGAGATGATTTTGCAAGAGATGGTGATCCGGGATCAGTACCTGGGCGACTACCACGACCCGGAGTTCCAGTTCGCGCTCACCGAGATCGCCGATGAATGCCGGCACTCGATCATGTTCGCGAAGGCCTCGCAGAAGATGGTCGGCAAGTCCTACCACCCATCCAAGTTCGTCGGATGGATGGGCAAGGTCTTCATGCGCACGGCGCGTTCGGAGATCGCGTACACCGGAATCCTGGTGGCAGAAGAGATCCTCGACGTCTTCCAGCGCGGCTGCATGCGTGACGAGAAGGTGCTTCCATTCATCCGCACCGTCAACGAGATCCACGTCCTCGAAGAGTCGCGGCACATGAAGTTCGCGCGCGAAGAGGTCCGGGATGCGATGAAGGGTGTCGGCTGGTTGCGCCGGCAGTGGAGCGCACTGGTGGTGTCCATCGCTGCCGCGTTCATCTTCACGAGCATGATCCGTCCGCGGGCGTACGCCGACGCCGGCCTCGACGCCAAACGGGCTGTTGCCACCCGCCGATCCAACGAACACTTCCACTCGATGGTCCGAAGCAGCTGCGCACACCTGATGAGCTTCCTGGACGAGGCGGGTCTGCTCACCAAACCCGCCGCCCGCGTCTATCGCAAAGTCCACATGCTCTGATGTTCGTCATCACCCAAACCTGCTGCAGCGACGCAGCATGCGTGTCCGTGTGCCCGGTCAACTGCATTCACCCGACACCGGAGGAACGCGGGTTCGGCAGCTCCGACATCTTGCACATCGATCCAGAAGCCTGTATCGACTGCGGCGCGTGCGCCGACGCCTGCCCCGTCGACGCGATCTACCCCGCCGACAAGCTGGGTACCCGCGACAAGGTGTTCATCGACATCAACGCGTCGTACTACCGCGACAACACCGACGTGACCTCCGGGTGGACTCCGATCACCTACCCTGTCATCCCGAAACTGCCTGCAGGCCAGCGCATTGCGGTGGTCGGGACCGGCCCCTCCGGCGGTTACGCCTTGCGCAGCCTCCTGGACCGCACCACCGCTGACATCACGGTGATCGACAAGTTGCCCACCCCCGGTGGCCTGGTACGCGCCGGCGTGGCACCTGACCACCCCGGCACCAAGAAGGTGCTGCGAGGATTCGACATCCTGTACCGCGACCCGCGGGTCACCCTGGTCACCAACGTGGAGATCGGCGAAGATACTACCGCCGGCCAGGTTTCACCTGCCGAACTGGCCGACCATTTCGACGCGGTCTTCTATGCGGTGGGAGCCAGCGACTCCCGGCAGCTCGGAATCCCCGGTGAGGACCTGAACGGCTCGACCTCGGCCACCGATCTGGTTGCCTGGTACAACGCCGCACCGGCAGTCGCCGATGCTCAGGTGTTGCGCCACAACAACACCGGGCGCGTTGTGGTTGTCGGCACCGGCAATGTGGCACTGGACGTGGCCCGGATCCTCGTATCGCCTCCCGAACTTCTCGCAACCACCGACATCGCCGACCGGGCGTTGGAGGTCTTGCGGCGCCAGAATGTACGCGAGGTCGTGCTACTCGGCCGCCGCGACCAGGCCGGAGCTGCCTACTCCGCGGCCGAATACCGAGCACTGAACTCCATTCCGGGTGTCGACGTGGTGGTGGAAAACGATCCCGGCGTCATCTCCGACGACAGCGGGGTGGCCGACCCGACCGCGCGTCGCATCGTGTTCCGTTTTCACTCGGCTCCCGAGGAAATACTCGGCGATTCCTGGGTGAGCGGGGTTCGGGTACGCACCGGCGACACCTCACATGTCATCGCCGCCGACCTCGTGGTGCGATCCATCGGCTACCGCTCCACCCCGATCGCCGGCCTGCCGTTCGACCAGCAACGCGGAGTGTTCCCCAATGTCGATGGCCGCCTTCTCGACACGAACGGCGACGTCATCCCGGGCAGCTATGTGCTCGGCTGGGCAAAACGTGGGCCCACCGGTGGCATCGGGGCCAACAAGGTGTGCGCCGAAGCGACGGTGGACGAATTCTTGATCGACGCGGAGAAGGGCCAGCTGTCCGGCCGATCGCACGGCGCGAAGCACTTCGACGCACTGCTGCGCCAGCGCAAGGCTCCGGTGATCGGCTACCGGGGCGTGCGAGCCATCGACCGCGCCGAACGGCGGCGAGGTGAAGAGCTCAACCGCCCACGGGTGAAGTTCACGTCTGTACCCGACATGGTGAAGGCGGCGGGGCTACGCAAGCGCTGAGTGAGCGTCGGTCCTGCCGAGACCTCGAGTTCAGGTGAGGGTTTTCAGCAGGGCCCGCTTCTGGGTGGTGGGCGTTTCGGCGTAGCGTCCATCAGCCAGCCCTGTCGGCGAGTTCTGGACGGCCCGCGAGAATGGCGGCCAAGTTGTATCCGCTCACGCGGAGTGGGTTCTCGCGGGTGCCCGGAATGCCCTGATCCTCCTGGGCCCGGGAGTACTGACCGTGGCTGTCCACCCCGTCGCGGTGCACGTTGTCTGCAGTTGTTCGCTCCTCGGTGGACAACTGGATGAAGTCCGAGGCAAACGGGTTGGATCCGTGAACACCCTCGCTGGCAGCGAGATTGATCCACTTGTCATCGGGGTCGTTCATCAGATACGCATGCCCGTACTCCAGCCCCAATTGTGATGACGTGTTCGCGTACACACCAGGACTCCCGTAGAACACGGTGTCGTCCACGTACTCGTGCGCTCCTCCCTGCAGAGCCAGCGACGCCGTCGTTGATCCGTAGGAGTGTCCGTTGAGTACCAAGTGTTGCTCGTCCTCTGGATGGTCACTGGTCAGGCCCAGCGAGCGGGTGAAGTCGGCGAGGCTGTCTGCTCCGGCTTTCGCTTTGCCATCCCCCAGTGCTTCCCAAGGGGCACCGTCGTTGACGTCGGGGGTGTCGTACCCGATCCACGCCACCGTCGAGACGGCTTCTCCCTCGCCACCGGTGGCGGCGAGGATGCCGAGGGTTTCGCGCCGCAAAGCACCCGCCTCGCTTGTCATGGTGCCGATCGACTTCGCTTCGGTGTTCACTCCGGGCACAGTCACGCTGACATGACGCGCTCTGTCCGGATTGCCCACCGCGACAGCGGCTTTTGTCTCTTTCCCGTCAGGCTGAAAGGTCAGCAGGAACGCTTGTGCTCCGGTGTCGTTCTGATCGACGCGGTAGTCGCCGTCCAGCGCCGTGTGGATGGCGCGCAAGCCGTCGAGTTCTTCGCGCTTTGCCGCCACGCGTGAGGCGAGTGCGTACTGACCCCGGGCGCCGATGTACGCCCTGTCGAGCGCTGCGAGTTCGGCCTCCACTCGTTGCGTCTGCGCCGCCAGCGCAATCCGGTTGGCGACGTCGCGCGAGGAGGCGTCCACACCGTCGAGGTTGCCGATCAACCCCGGATGCTCCGCGATCATGTGCTGCTTCTGCGCCTCCGGGAGCGCGCGCCACCAGGCGTCGATTTCTTCGGGCGACTTCTTGTCCATGTTCGGACAGGTGGGCGCAGTCAGAGATGCACCTACCCGGCCGGACTCGAACGCCTCTGTGAGCGAGCCGAACTCCGGATAAGCGATCTCGCCGGCGACGATCTTGCGCAGGACAGTCGCGGTGTCGTTGTCGATGTCTTCGGCTTGGACGATGAGCGCTCGCGCCCGGATCATCAGGTGCTGCTTCGTCTTCTCCCGTTCTGTCCGTTCCTCGCCCGTGATGTCCGTCCGCGAGACGTCATCGACTGCCGGCGGCGGATGGATCACCATGTCCGCATCCGATGCGTCGGCGCGAAGAAGCGCCAACGCTGACTTCAATTCTCCGACGGCGGTACTCGTCTGTCGGGCCAACTCCGATGCCGCGCCCAATGCAGCTGCCTCGTCGTTGAGCGATGTGGACACGGATCGGAACGATCCCCCGGCCGCGGTTGCTCCTTCGCCTTTCCACCCAGGAGTCGCCGCCACCTTGCGCAACATTGCGTCGGCGTCGATCACAGATGTGAAGCGGCCATTCAGTTCTGCGACCAGCACGTCGAGTGCGGCAGTGTCCCAGTTGTCGATGTCGGTAAGATCCACGACTGCGCCGCCCTCTACAGCCGCAGCCCAGTCAAGGGTTGTTCGAAAGTGCCTGCCGCGCAGTCATCGCCCGACCCATACGACGCCGCGGCACCCGCCAGGCCCGTGGCGAGCCCTTCCAGCGCACCCACCATCTCGCCGGCCCGCCGCTCGAGCGTTGTCACGTAGGTGACGAACTCCGTCTGCGTCGAGGTTCCGAACCCGTTGGCGCACATCGCAATGTGTCGTCCTGATCGATCCAGGGCCGCGGCCAGGTCTTCGCCCAGGAGCGCCGCTTCCCTACCCCACCGCGCAAGGCCGATCGTGTCGACCTCAGTGCGTGATTGATTCCCCACAGTTCCCCCGAACCTCGCCCGAACCCAGTGGCGTTAGGACGCCGGCTCGAACTCGACGGTTCCAGACGGAGCGGTGGCCGCACTACTCAACCCCCGACCACAAACGCGGTCAATCGCCGGCGAGCAGGGCACCTGCAAGGGAACTCGTCACGCCGACGGTTTGCCCGCCACCAGGTCTTCGATGTCGAGGCCCCATCGCCCGAAAGTGTTGTCGAACTTCTTCTCATGCTGTTGCGCACGATCCAGTTTGACGCCGGAATACCGTTTGCGGGCCCACCTCGACTTCGGCCTGGCGATACGAACTGCGCCGATCCACGCCACGGGAGGAATGAACGCGCCGATGGCAGCCGTCTGGTATTTGCCCTTCTCGACACACAGCAACAGGGCGAGGATGTGGAACGGGATGGTGCCGAGCAGGACAAAGTGGCCTGGCGTCCCGACGTTGGACACGACGGGATCGATGCCGAGCAGCACCAGCCCGAGGAGTGAGCCCGTCAACGCGACCACCTGCACCGACAGCTGGCCCTCGGCGGACCAATAGACGTCTTGCAGGTGCAGGATCATGGCGAACTCGTCGAGCACCAGCGACGAGCCGACCCCGATCATCACCGCACTGACCTCGGCCCACGGCGAATCGCCGTGAACAGCCACCGAGAGGAATCCCCCGCCGATCGTCAAGACGATGCCGGGAACGGCGTGATGGATGTGGACGCCGCCGGCAACGTTGTCGTGGAATGGTCCGCGCCCGGAGCGAATCATCCGGGTGATGGTCCGGGTGACCACAAACGTGATCATGAACGAGGCGAAGAGCAACAACATCGGCAACCTGGTGTCGTCTACCAGGCCCTCGAGGAACGACATGGCTAGAAGTTACAGCGGTCACGCTGAGATACGCTCGACCGCGTCAACAGGCCCGGTGAGGAGACAGCGCTGAACGATCAAACGGCGGTCCCGGCCGAGTCACGCAGATCGAGGTTTCGGGTCGGCCCGAACGTGGACGCGGTCGCCGTTGCCTTGCTTGCGTTTGTGGTCAGTTTCGTCGGCATCGGCAATCCGTCCTTCTGGTACGACGAAGCCGCCACCATCTCGGCGTCAACCCGGTCGATCTCCGAACTGATCGATCTCGTCTCGTCCACCGACTCGGCCCACACCTTCTATTACGTCCTGATGCATGGCTGGTTCGCCGTCTTCCCAGAATCGGAGGCGTGGTCGCGGCTGCCCAGCGCCGTCGCGATCGCTGTCGCCGGTGCGGGCGTGGTGGTGCTCGGCAAACTGCTCTCGCGCCGCGCCGTCGGCGTGACCGCCGGCATCGTCTTCGCGATCCTGCCACGGGTCACGTTGGCAGGCATCGAGGCTCGTCCTTACGCCCTGGCCATCGTGGTGTCGACGTGGCTGACCATCGTCTTGTTCGTGGCCACTCGGCGTGGGGCCACGTCCTGGTGGCTGCTGTATGCGGTTCTGGTGGTGCTGTCGGTTCTGGTCAACATCCACCTGCTGTTGCTGGTCCCGGTTCATCTCATCGCCCTGATCGTGCTCGGCAACAACCGGAGTCAGCTCCGTGCCTGGGGTCTGTCGACCGTTCTTGCCGTGGTTCTGCTCAGCCCCTACCTCGCCTTCATGCGCGCCAAGTCCACTCAGCTCAGTTGGATCGATCCTCTCGACGAGCGTGTGTTCGGCAATGTCTTGCTGACTCAGTACTTTGATTTCTCGATCGCCTTCGCGGTGGTCGCATTTCTCCTGTTGGGCACCGCGGTGGTGCTGTTCTTCGCCCGGCGAGAGCGCGTCGCGACCAGCGGCATGCGCGCGGTGGCTGTCCTCTCGATCGTGTGGATCGTGGTCCCCACCGTCGGGTTGCTGTTGTATTCGTTGATATCGCAACCCATCTACGTTGATCGGTATCTGTCGTTCACAGCGCCTGCGATGGCTCTGCTGATCGGGGCCTGTGTGGTGGCCATTGCACAGAAGCCCACGGCCATCGCCGCCGTGCTCGTTGTCATGGCGATCGCCGCGACTCCCAACTGGATCGATCAGCGCGGTGACTACGCCAAGTTCAAGATGGATTACAGCCAGGTCGCCGACCTCATCGGGGCGCAGGCCTCGCCTGGCGATTGTCTACTTCTCGACGACACCGTCTCGTGGGAGCCCGGCCCCATCCGCCCGCTGCTCGCAGCGCGGCCAGAGGCATATCGGGGCCTGATCGATGTCGGGTTGTGGCAGCGAGCCCGCCCCGAGGGACTTCTCTGGGACACCAATGCGGCACCTCATCTACGCCGCGACCAGATTCGTGCGTGCACCGTCATCTGGACCATCTCGGAGAAAGACAAGAGCCTGTCGGCACACGATGAGGGTCCGGCGCTCGACCCCGGCCCGCGCCTGGCCCCGACCATCGCCTACCGCGTGCCTGCACGGATGGGCTTTCATGTGGTCGAACGTTGGCAATTCAACATCAGTCAGGTGACGAAGTCGGTGCGTTGACCGACCCGAGCCGGTGGGTCAGCTGGGTGTCGGCCCGGTTTTCTCGGTCGACGGGTCCACCGTCACGGTCCCCCGCCAGCCACCGACCACGCGCATCACGTGGTAGATCAGCAGGGCTGCAACGGCGCCCAGTGCGATGCCGCCGAAGCTGAGGTCACCGATGACCCAGGAGAAGTCGGCAATACCGATCACCAGGGCAATGGCTGCGGTGAACTGGTTGACCGGCTTGGAGAAGTCGACCCTGTTGGTCACCCAGATGTGTACACCAAGGATTCCGACGAGGCCGTAGAGCGCGGTGGTGACGCCACCGAGCACACCATCTGGGATCGCCGCGATCACGGCGCCGACCTTCGGTGACATTCCGAGGATGATCGCCGCAACACCGGCGACCCAATATGCCGCCGTCGAATAGACCTTCGTCGCGGCCATCACCCCGATGTTCTCGGCGTAAGTTGTTGTCGCCGAACCGCCACCACTGCCGGCGAGCACCGTGGCAACACCGTCTGCTGCCAGTGCCCGGCCGATGCGGTTGTCGTAGTTGAGACCGGTCATGGTGTTGATCGACTTGACGTGCCCGATGTTCTCGACTACCAGTACGAGCACCACCGGCAGGAACATCGGCAGCACCGAGAGGTGGAACGTCGGAGTGGTGAAGTCGGGCAGCCCAACCCAATCTGCCGAACCGATCTTGCTGGTGTCCACCTCGTCTCTCGCCAGGGCGAACAGGTAGCCGAGCACCACGCTGGTGAAGATGGCAAGGCGTCCGAGGAGCCCCCGGAACAGGATCAGTGACGCGATCAGCAGAACGAGCACCACGGTCGCCGTGATGGCATCTGTCTCATAATTCGCCTTGGCTGTCGGCGCGAGATTGAGCCCGATCAGAGCGACAATCGTCCCGGTCACCACAGGGGGCATCAACGCTTGAATCCAGCCTGTGCCGGCGTACTGGACGACCACGCCGATGATGATCAGCAATGCACCGACCACCACGATGCCGCCGAGCGCTGCGGATTCCCCGTTGGATGCAGTCGCGGCGAGGACGGGCGCGATGATCGCAAAGCTTGAGCCCAGGTAGCTCGGTAGCCGGTTGCGTGTGATCAGCAGGAACAGGATGGTGCCGATTCCGGAGAAGAGGAGGGTCGTCGCAGGCGGGAACCCGGTGATCACCGGGACCAGGAAGGTCGCGCCGAACATCGCCACCACGTGCTGCAGGCCGATGCCCACAGTCCTGGGCCAGGTCAGTCGTTCATGGGGGGCCACCACGTCCCCGCTACCGGCCACCTGCCAGCTGAAGAACGACGGCGACTTCTTCTCGAGATGTTCGTTCGGCATGGCCACCAGTCTGAGGCATCCACAGGCAGCATCGGTGCATTGACCGGGTGAGTAGCGGCCTGCCGAGCTCGGCTCACGTTTCGCTGTGGCGTACGCATGCTCTGTCTCAAGCATGTATTACTGTCGAGTCCGGACTCGGTGGGAGGGTCCGGGGGACGGCAACGTCAGAGCGCTCGATACGCGTTCGACACCGCCACTAGCTGATTCGGGGGAATCATGGACGTCATCATCAACGACGCCGTAATGGGCGTCTTGGCAGGCGATATCGAGGGCATCGCGGCTGAGGTCGCGGAGATCGCGCATCCGGATGTGACTGCTGTCGTCGCAGCTTTCATGCAGGATTCACCGATGGTGGCGGCCACGTCGACCGCCACGGACACGCTGCGAGGGTCGTTGACCGTGGTCTCGGGCCAATGGGAATCGATGGCCTCAGTAGTTCGAGCGACCCGCCAAGGATTGAGTGGAGTCGACGAACTCTCGGCACTGAAGTTCGGAGGGTTGGGCCAGCTGCCCACCGGTGACGGCCCGCGATGACCCCCACCAAGAACCAGCTCGACAAGTGGATGCCCGATCAACTCGTTCTTGCTGCGCTCCCGATGATGGCCGAGCTACTTCGAGGCAAGCTGGATCAAGCGGAACGGAAGTTCGATTTGCCGACGTCGGACTGGAAAGGTCAGTCGCGAACGGCCGCAGAAAATCGGTCAACCGAAGAAGCAACCTGGGGCAAGCGCGTTGCTGCTGGATACGAAACTCTCGGTACCACGCTCAGCGAGGCTGCGACCGGTATCGGTGGAACACTGACCGCAGTCGACAACGCAATCGCCGACGCTTCCGGCAAAGGCTTCCATTTGATCAGCGGCGACGACCCGGAATGGCTGGTTCGCTACGTTCCCGCCGATGACGACGACTCGTCCGAAGAGAAGAAAGCGCAGCTGAGGCATGAGTGGTCCACGTTCCTCAAAGGCAAGGCCGATACGGCCGAACAGACATGTCAGCAGTACGCCGCCACCGTGACGGCAAGTCTGCAGTCGCTGGCTGAACTCACCCCCGCCGTGCTCGGTCTCAGTGCCGCGGATGGCCGCACGGCGGCAATGATGTCGGCGGACGGGTGGACTCCCGAAGAACTCGAAATCGTCGGGAAGAGTTTGGAAGCGGCGGGGTTGACCCCCGAGCAGGCCCAGCGATTGCTCAATGGCGAACGCGTGGAAGACCTTCCGGTAGGCGCCCAAGAGTTCCTTCATCAGTTCTACAACAACCTGTCCATGGACCAGACTCTCGGATTGCAGTCGGAGTTCGACAAGCTGGGCACCGACGAAGGCACAGCGTGGTCAAAGGCACTGGGATCTGGGCTCCTGATCCTCTCCAACGAGAAGGTCGGCGCCGGTGACGTCCATGGCGGCTTCAACAGCCTGCCGCAGTGGATGCGCGACTGGTCAACGCATCACGGACGAGACAGCTGGATCGCCAACGTCAACGGCAAAGCAACCAACATCGCCGGGCAGGACCACAAAATCGCGAAGTTGTTGGCCAATACGGGCTCTGGGATTGCACCTGGCGAGCGGTTCGGGACTGAGCTGATCCGGAAATCGGAAACCGAGATGGCCTGGAATCAGCACTCGGAGTTGATCACCGGCTCTTTCCCCGGGGCCGAGGTGTCGGAGCAACGGGATAGCTACGAAGCCACGATGGAGAACTTGCTTGCCGTGGGAACGCGGAATCACGACGCCTCCGCTGCCATACTCTCCGGTCAGTACAGCGATGGGACCGCGCTCGACGGCGACTACAACCGGGATCGGACAGTGCAGAACATCCTGGCACACGAGTGGCGTGAGGGTGACGACGGCAAGACCGCGGCGAACCTGGTGAATTGGGTCGACGACTACGCCGCCGACCAGACCGACACAAACCGAGCCGAACTGTCAGCTCGCGCATTCCGGGGTCTGCTCGACAGCACGTCATCCACGGGTGACCACTTCGGCAACCTCATGAACATCGGCCCGTCTGAGAAAAGTGTGGGTGATCTCAACCCAGCGGTGGCCGCCGCCATCGAGGAATCGATCCGTCCCTACTTGAACGTGATGTCCGGTGGCAGCCCAGAGATGTACGGATTCAACGCCAGTACTCACGATGATCTCGATTTCGGCAACGACGCCGACGCGCTTCGTGATCAATCACAACGAGCAATGGCCCTTGCTGCGTCCGACCCGGAGACCGCGGCGAGATTGGTGCACGATGTTCAGGCACAGCAAGCCCTCAACGCACATAATTTGGTGACCCTGGAGCCTGACGCGAGCGCGGTACCGAATGCGACCGAGGTGGGCGCGCGAAACGGCGGACTCCAGAACCTTCTCACTGATGGACTCACCGCTGCCGAACTCGACGACTGGCACGATGAGCATCTCGGTTCTGGCACAAGCGGACTCAGTAACGATGACCGGGCGGCAATCTCGTCGAACGTCGAGGAGACCATCAAGAAGGTGGCAGGTGGTTTGCCCGTCGTCGGCAACACAGCTGAGTTCGGCCTCGACCTCGCGTCACCCTGGGTGCCGGCGTGGGATGCTGAGGTAAAGGCCCCGGATCAGGGGCCAACTCCTACGAATGTGCCTGATGCAGTTGAGAATGCGCAGCTACATCAGTACTACCAGATGTATGCGTCGACAAATCCTTCTCCCGATGGGGTCGATCCACGACTCGATGAGAAGATTTTTGATGGCGGTATGCTCCGCCCGCTAGAGGACGTGTTGGCTGGTTTCAAGCCAGGCACGGAAGATCAGTTACTCGGGGCGCTTCGTACCCGCGTCGAAGGTGCAGGCGTCGAAACAGGTGCTTACGACGCCCAGTACGCCCGTAATGAGGGCGACCCCACCGAATCGATGTCGTACGACGAGTACAAGAATCGGCTGTTACATGAGGACTAGTCGTCGCGGAGTCCTACTCTTGACGAGCTCAATCCTGTTTGTGGGTTGTTCTCCGGGCCATTTGCACGACAACGAGTCCGTGCCTGTCAGCACCCCGGCATCGACCAGCCCGTCCAACTACGTCCTTCCGGCGGCGGTCGGATCATTCACCAATGTGTGGGCCGCGGACCCCGGCGTCGACTTGTTCGCTGAACCAGTGGCCGTCGTCCGAGCGGCTGTCGAGGCCAAAGCCGTCGCCGACATGGTCGGCCGCGCAAACAGCTACCCCGGATATGACCGGTTCTTGAGCGCAGGTACCGAAACGGTACAGGGCAAGGGCGACATTCACGTAGAAGACGCACCCAGTTTCGAGGAGCCTATCGCTCTGGCGGGAACGAAGCACTATCGGTTGTATGACGTGACACTGTCTGACACCGCTGTCGACGCCCGGGTCTGCGAAATTGCTTTCGGCACCTATCAACCTGATGCGAAGCATGCACGAAAACCCTATGAGCCAGTCGATCTTCGACCCGTCACCGACCCGGGCTTGCTCGACGAAGGACGGATTCCTGCTGTCATCGAGACATGGCGGCTTCGTCTCGACCGCGATTCCATGTTTCAGCAGTTGCCTCAGGCATCGCAACCTACGACGCCCACGCCCAGCGACCGAAGCCCATCGCCACCTGCGCGCTATCCCAATCAAGACCTATTCCTGGGCTGGAACCTCAAGCAATTTTCTTACGAGACCGGCCTGGAACCACCATGTAATGGCTGGGCGCGTAAGTTCTACCCGATGGCAATCATCGGGACCAAAGGTATTGCTTACCCGACTAATCCAGTGGACGCGGCATACCTACCAACCCTGCCGCCATACCCAGGTTGGACACACGATCCGGCCGTGTAGCGCTCTGTTCTCGCCACGGATTCCCTGAGGGCTGTAGCGCGAACAGAGACAGGAGCCGCCATGTCGCACACCGACGAGAACAGGTTGATCAATGAGTGCTAATCGGGGCTACGCCGCCTTGGCCCTCGCATGCCTCACACTCATCCTCGGATGTTCGCCGCGAGACATGCCCGAAGTAGAACCATCGTCTGTCAATCCGACAGAATCGGCGAGCCCGTCCGACTATGTTCTTCCGGCGTCCGTTGGGTCCTACACAACGGTGTGGGAGAGCGACCCCCAAACTGATTTGCAATCAGCGCCGGTGGCGATCGTGAGAGCAACCGTAGAAGCGAAAGCCGTCGCTGAGATGGTGGGTCGATATGACACCTACCCCGGTTATGGTCGCTTCCTCGACGAAGCGACCCAAACAAGCCGGGGAAGAGAAAGAGTCGACGTCGAAGACACTCCGATCTACGAGAAGCCGATAGCTCTCAACGGAACCCGGCACTACCGGATGTTCGACATCACCCAGACAGACACCATGATCGCAGCCAGCATCTGCGACATCACATTTGGCATCTACCAGCAAGAACCGGCTCCCTTACGAGGCATCTGGGACCCGGCCGACCTACAAAAGGTCACAGACCCCAACAGACTCGACAACGACGGACACATACCCGCCTACAGCCACCTCTGGCGGGTAGAAGTCAAGCGAAGTCACGCCCCGGAAGAGTCACCGACACCGCCAGACGCTACGCCCACACCAACCACCGATCTCGATTCGACCGCGCCTGAACGCTACCCGAATCAAGACCTATTCGAAGGATGGACCCTGGAACGCTACTCAATTACTGCGACAGCCGAACGTAGCTGCGACGCCTGGGCTTTAGCCGCCTACCCAGTGGGCGTTGTCGGCAACAAAGGAATTGCTTATCCCACCAATCCAGTTGACCCGACCTACCTGCCGACGTTGCCGCCGTACCCGGATTGGACACACGTTCCGGCCGTCTAGAACTGGCGGTACCCGGCACTGAGAGCTGATCACTCAGTGCCACAACGCCACAAACACAAGGGCGCACTCCCACCCGTAGAGATGGATATCGATGAGCATCAGCCGTGGCTTGGCCTCAGTCCTCGCAGCCTTTGCGCTCGTGGTCGGATGTGCACCGACAAACGGTTCCGAAAACCAGACCTCTACTGCTGCAACGACACCGAGTGCGTCCGAGTACATCCTCCCCGCCGAACTGGGGCCCTACACCAACGTGTGGGCAGCGGACCCCGGTATCGATCTTCTGCGCGAACCCGTGGCTGTCGTCCGCGCGGCTGTCGAAGCTGAAGCCATCAGCGACATGGTGGGTCGCTACGACACCTACCCTGGGTATGGTCGCCTCCTGGATAACGCGACTCAAACCCGGGACCTAAAGGCTGACATTCACGTCGGAGACACGCCCAGCTACCCCCGACCTATCTCTCTCACCGGAACGAAGCACTACCGCCTCTACGACGTCATAGAGACCGATAACGTTATCGACGCACGGATCTGCGCCGTGTCTTTCGGCGTCTACCAGACGGTGTCTGACGCGGGCCGTAAACCGTTCGATCCGATTGACCTTCGTCCGATAACCGACCCCAACCACCTCGACAACAACGGCCATATTCCCGCCTACAACACGCTATGGCGCGTCCGTCTCGAACGTGACGCGAAGGTCGCGGGGACACCGCCACCGTCATCTTCTACTCCGCCGAGCGGCGAAGCGACATCAATTACACCGCACCGCTATCCGAACGAAGATCTGTTCCGCGGGTGGAAACTTCTCCAGTTTTCATATGAGACCAAGGCCGAGCCACGGTGCCTTGATTGGGCGCGTGATTACTACCCCATGGCAGTCATCGGCAGCAAAGGCGTTGCTTACCCCACCAACCCAGTGGACCCGGCATACCTACCGACGCTGCCGCCATACCCGGGATGGACTCACGTTCCAGCCGTCTAAAGCACCCGACCTCCGCCGTGCGAACCGATCCCTTTGTGCCACAACGCGACAGGAACAACGGTGGCAGGTGACACCCGAAGGATGGGTTGACGAATGACCGCAGGCCGTGGCCTTGCCCTAGCGCTCGCAGCCTTTGCTGTCGTGCTCGGATGTGTACCGACGGACGTGCTCGAGAACAAGACTCCATCAGCCTCCGCGCCGTCGAGTCCGTCGGACTACGCACTCCCGGCGGGACTGGGTCCTTACACCAATGTGTGGTCTGCCGACCCCGACGTCGACTTGCTCTCCGAGCCAGTAGCAGTCGTCCGAGCAACCGTAGAAGCTAAGGCCGTTGCTGAGATGGTCGGCCGTCACGAAAGCTACCCCGGGTACGGGCGATTTCTCGATCAAGCGACTCAGACTGCCGTGGGGAGGAATCGAATAGACGTCGAAGACACACCCCGCTACGAGAGACCCATTGCTCTGAATGGGACCCGGCGCTACCGAATGTATGACGTAGAAGAGACAGACACCACCATCGCAGCCAGCATCTGTGACATCACCTTTGGCATTTACCAACAACACCCTGCTGTCTGGCGAGGCATCTGGGACCCAGCCGATCTACAGAAGGTCACAGACCCCGACAGACTCGACACAGACGGACACATACCAGCTTATTACCACCTCTGGCGGATAGAACTCAAGCAGACTCATGGACCGGACAACAACCCCGAACCGCCGAACGCTACGCCGACAACGACCACCGGTCTCGACCGGGCCGATCCCGAACGCTATCCAAATCAAGACATGTTCGAAGAATGGACGCTCGAACGATACTCGGTTTCGGTTTCGGCCGAACCTCGTTGCGAAGCCTGGACTTTAGACGCTTATCCCATGGCAGTCGTCGGCAGTGAAGGCTTCGCCTACCCCACCAACCCAGTGGATCCCGCATACCTACCGACCCTGCCACCATTCCCGGGGTGGACACACATTCCGGCCGTTTGAGGTTCACAACTCGTCGAAGCTGATGATCGGACGCCGTAGTGCCGAGGGCTCCCGCGGTTTGGTCAGCATCGGGTCGGCACAGTCCCTCCGATTGCATTCACATCCTCCGACTGCAACCGGAGGAACCACACGAAGTCGGAGGGAACACAGCCGAGGCCCACAACACCACCACACCCGGGCCCCACAACCTCCGACTACAGCCACACCCTCCGACTACAACCGGAGGAACTACACGAAGTCGGAGGGAATACGGCAAACGCCCCACTCCCTCCGACTTCTGCAGCACCCTCCTACCCGGCCACTTCAACCACCGACTCACTCACCGGACGTCTGCTCTGCAACCGCCAGATCGCGTGTTCGGTGTGAATGCTGTTCCACCCCTTTATCTTCGCCACATCACGAATCCACCCGCTGACCGATCGCGCATCGATCTCACCTACCGGGAGCTCGAGCACGTCGGCCACGTACTCGACCACCAGTCGATTTGCTTTGGTGCCTGGTATTCCCGCGAGCATCAGCACATACGCCCACGTCACGCCCGACCGCTGGCCGGGCACCTCACGCCACGACTTGTTGACCACATCGATGGCGTCGGACTCTGCCGTCAGCCGTAGTTCTTCGACCGACCGGATCCCCAGTCCGACAAGGCGGCTCGCACCGTCCCGAACGGCTTCGGCCTTCAACGGCGCACCTGGCGTCGTCGACGTCGGCCTACGGTTACCGATCTGTTCGGCCCACGCCTGCGCGCTACCCAGCTCGTCGAACGTCGCGAGCAACTCCGCCGGCCCGTCGAGATCCGCATTCCCACCCTGGCCCGATCGATACGTGCGGTACCGATCGACGATGTTGGCCACCTGACCGTACTGAGCCCCGGTCGAGTAGATCGAGTCGATGATGCACAGCGCCAACGACTCTGGATAAGCCCTCGGCTTGATCCACAGAGCCTCGTCTCCCAGATCGCGCTCGAAGGCACTCACCAACGCCTCGATCCGAACATCCACCCCTGACGACATACTGTTCCCCCTTGATTGACGTCGCCCATCCCCATGGCAACACGTGGGGAGACAGTAGCGCCGGCATACGACAACGGGGACCGCTCAGACGGCGGCGTTCTCCGACTTCCGGTGCCGGATACCGAACGCCGTATACACCGCAGCGAGCGCGGACACGATGACCAGGAGAGTCAGCCCCACCGTGTAGCTGTGATCCTCGGCGTTGTAGGTAGCCCCCATCAGTAGCGGTGGGAAGAAGCCACCGAGTCCGCCTGCGGCACCGACAATTCCGGTCACCGAGCCGACTCGCTCCTGTGGCGCCTCCTTGGCCACCCAACTGAAGACCGATCCTGACCCGAGCCCCATGCACAACGCCATGAGCACGAAGTCAAGGCCGGCGGGGATCTCCAGGGGCGGTTTGGTGATCATCCAGATCGCCAGGACAGACGCGCCGGCACACGAGATCACGGTGATGAGACGGGCTCCGAAGCGATCCGACAAGATGCCTCCGAGCGGCCGTGCGACAACCGCCGCGATCGCGAAGCCTGCGGTGCGGGTTCCGGCTGCCTCCAGATCGAAGCCGTACACATCGTTCAGGTAGGTCGGAAGGTACGTCGAGAAGGCGACGAATCCACCGAACGCCGCGGCGTAGAGAAATCCCATCTGCCAGGTGATCGGCAGCTTGGCAGCGCCGATCAGTTTGGGCACCACCGCATCGTGATTCGCCGACCACCGGGGGGAGTCCCGCATCAGCATCCAACAAATAGCAGCGACCACCACAAGTGCCACGGCGATGATGACGTGGGTGGTGACGTATCCGAACCATTGGACAAAGCGCGGCGTGAAGAACGCCGAGAGTGCTGTGCCGCCCATTCCCGCGCCGAAGATGCCGGTGGCAAAACCTCGCCGCGACTTGTCGTACCAGGCGTTCACAAATGGGATGCCGACCGCAAACGATGTGCCGGCGATACCGAGGAAAAAGCCCGCCACCACCAGAATCGTGTAGTTGTCGAAGTGCCCACCGATGGCCACCAGGATGACAAACGGCACCGAGGCCAGTAGCAGAACCGGAAACATCACTCGCCCGCCGAGTCGGTCGGTGAGCGCACCGGTGAGGATGCGCCCCAGCGACCCCACCAGGATCGGGATCGCCACCAACACTGATTTGGCGGTGGATGACAGATCCATGTCTGCGGTGTACCGAACGCCCAACGGACCGATCAGGTTCCAGGCCCAGAAGCTGATGGTGAACGCGGTGGTGGCGAGGACAAGATTGAGTGTCTGCGCGCTCCGGTCAACCGGGACGGTTGTCTCTGTGGAGGTGGTCATCGTTCACGGTCCTTCACTCCGACCGGCGCCCATCCGCGCCGATATTGCTGGTTACCGGGGGACGAGCGCTGGTCACGACTGCGATAGACGATGTACGGCCGGAACAGATAGTGCACGGGTGCGGTGAACATGTGCACAAGCCGGGTGAAGGGCACCATCGCGAACACCAGCATTCCGACGAGAACGTGGATGTGAAACCTCAACGGCGCGTTGTTCATCGCCGCGACGTCCGGATTGAAGTAGAAGATGGAACGGAACCACGGTGAGACCGTTTCCCGGTAGTTGACACCCTTTTGCCCTGGCACCACGCCGAGAAATGTGCAGTACAGACCCAGCAGCAGCGCCGCAGTGAGAACCAGATACATCACCTTGTCGTTGCCCGTAGTGGCCATGAACACCGGTCCGACAGTGCGGCGCCGATAGATCAAGATGACCAGGCCGGCCAAGGTGCAGACGCCCGCGATGATGCCGAAGAACGCAGAGTTCAGATGGTAGAGGTCTTCGGTCACACCTACTGCCTCGGTGAAGGATTCGGGGATCACCAGGCCGATGGCGTGGCCGATGATCACCACCAGGATCCCGAAATGGAAGAGGGGCGACCCGATGCGCAGCAGTCGCGATTCGTACAACTCCGATGACCGCGTGGTCCAGCCGAACTTGTCGTATCGGTAGCGCCAGATGGTGCCGCCGATGAGAAGGGCCAGGGTCAGGTATGGGACGACGCCCCACAGGAAGATGTCCACGTCTTACTCACCTCGTCTCCGCAATGGGTAGCAGGCGGGGGTCGAACGGTTCGAGGCCAACGGTTTCCATCGGGATGGACGGTCGCATGGCCATCGCGGATTGACGGTCCGTCGGCGAGGCACCTGGCACTGTCGAGCACACGGCGGTCAACACATCGACATAAGGCGAGCCCGCATCGAGGAGGCCGAACCGGATGAGTTCGAGAGCTGCTCGGTACCTGGTGAGGAGTTCCTGGGCAGCCGCAGGGTCAGCGCGTGCACAGTACTCGAGCACTACGGGCAGATAGTCTGGTAACTCGCCCCGCAAGTCGACGAGATAGCCACTGTCCCGGTACATCTGCTTGAACTCGCCCAACACTGCTCCCCTGCGCCTTGTGTCACCGTCGGTCCAATACGACAGGTACAACGTCCGCTTGTTCGACAGGTCGAAGACGTCGACGTACTCGCGGCGGATGGCCTCGGCGTCAACACTGGCCAGGTAGTCGACGAAACGATGCAGCGGCATGGCGGTGTTTCGGTCGGGATGCTCGTCCAGAGCTGCTTGCAGCAGTGCAACTTTGGACAACAACTGTTCATCCGGATAGCTCAGACACCACGACGCGACCTGGTAAATCACCCGGTGGTCAATACCGCGCGTGCCGCGTAGCCACCTCATCGCTGCTCCGAAGGTCCGGGGAACATGCCGTTCGGGACACCGTTTCCGTCCCAGTTCAGCAGGTTCACGCGGCCTGCCATGCTCGCCTCCCCCGCTGCAGTGTTGGTGGTCTGCCGTTGCTTGAGAGCGTGGAACGTCTCCACCGACACCGGGGCCGGCCGACCACTGGCCTCTCCGAACGCACCGGATTCGAACATTCCGGGGCCCTCTTCGTAGTCCAGCGCGCACGCCATCTCGTCGAGTTGCTCGGCCTGCTCGAGATGGGCAGTCGGGATCACGTAGCGGTCTTCGTATTTCGCGATGGCCATCAGGCGGTACATCTCGTACACCTCCTCCTCAGACATACCGACCGCAGCGGGAATGTCAGGATTCGGCTCCCGGCCGAGGGTGACGTCTCGCATGTAGGCACGCATGGCCGCGAGCCGTTTGAGAACCCTGTCGATCACGTCGGTGTTTCCCGCAGTGAACAGTTCAGCAAGGTACTCGACCGGGATGCGCAACGCCTCGATCGCACCGAACAACGTACCGGAGCTCTCCGCATCGTGGCCCTGGTCGGCAAGCAGGTCGACGATCGGCGAGAGCGGCGGGACGTACCAGACCATCGGCATGGTGCGGTATTCCGGATGCAGGGGCAACGCGACGCGGTACTTCTTGGCCAGCGCGTACACCGGTGATCGGCGGGCTGCGTCCAGCCAGTCGTCGGGGATTCCGTCGATGCGCGCCGCCGCGATCACCTCGGGATCATTCGGATCGAGCAACAGGTCGAGTTGTGCCTTGTACAAGTCTTTTTCGTCCGGTGTGGAGGCAGCATCGGTGACGGCGTCGGCGTCGTACAGGAAGATGCCGAGATAGCGCAGGCGCCCGACGCACGTCTCCGAGCACACCGTCGGCTGCCCCACCTCGATCCGCGGATAACAGAGTGTGCACTTCTCGGCTTTGCCCGACTTGTGGTTGAAATACATCTTCTTGTACGGACACCCGGTGATGCACTGGCGCCAACCGCGGCACTGGTCTTGATCAACCAGGACGATGCCGTCTTCACTGCGTTTGTAGATGGCGCCGCTCGGGCAGGAAGCCATGCACGACGGATTGAGACAGTGCTCGCAGATGCGCGGCAGGTAGAACATGAAGGTCTGCTCGAAGCTGAACTTGATCGCTTCTTCAGACTCGCGACGCAGCTTCTCGACGATGGGATCGAGATCGCCGTATGCGGTTGAGCCACCGAGGTTGTCGTCCCAGTTGGCCGACCAGGAGATCTTGGTGTCCTCACCGGTCAGCAGCGATTTGGGACGGGCCACCGGGAAGTCATCTCCGAGCGGGGCGTCGATGAGCGTCTGGTAGTCGTAGGTCCAGGGCTCGTAGTAGTCGGCAATCGTCGGTTGGACCGGACTGGCGAACAGGGTCCACAGCTTCTGCAATCGCCCACCGGTGCGTAGACGTAGCTTGCCTTTCGCATTCAGATGCCAACCGCCGCGCCACTTCTCCTGGTCTTCGTACCGCCGCGGGTAACCCTGACCGGGACGCGTCTCGACGTTGTTGAACCAGACGTATTCGGTGCCGGCCCGATTGGTCCAGGCCTGTTTGCACGTCACCGAGCACGTATGGCATCCGATGCACTTGTCGAGGTTCATCACCATGCCGACCTGCGCCATGACTCGCATCAGAACGTCACCTCCTGGCTGCGTTTGCGAATGGTGGCCACCATGTCGCGTTGATTGCCTGCCGGCCCGAGATAGTTGAAGGCGTACGACAGTTGGGCATAGCCGCCGATCAGGTGCGTTGGCTTCACGAGTAACCGGGTGGCCGAATTGTGGATACCGCCCCGGCGTCCGGTCGCCTCGGACTTCGGAACGTCGATGGTGCGCTCCTGCACGTGGTAGACGTACGCCACTCCTGCCGGCATCCGGTGACTCACGATGGCCCGGCATACGAGAACACCATTGGCGTTGACACATTCAATCCAGTCGTTGTCGGACACATCGATGGCGGCGGCATCCTCCGGACTGAGCCAGGCTGTCGGCCCACCCCGCGACAAGGACAGCATGAACAGGTTGTCCTGGTACTCGGAGTGGATCGACCACTTGGAATGTGGCGTGAGGTAGCGGACCGTCACCTGCTGCGCACCGTCGGGGCCCAACCGGGGTTCACCGAACAGGCGATGCATGTCGAGCGGCGGCCGGTAGATCGGCAGCGCTTCACCCATGTCGATCATCCAGTCGTGGTCGAGATAGAAGTGCATACGGCCGGTGAGGGTATGGAAAGGCTTGAGCCGCTCGATGTTCACCGTGAACGGCGCATACCTGCGCCCACCGGTTTCCGAACCCGACCATTCCGGTGAGGTGATCACCGGAACCGGTGCACGCTGCGTGTCGGCGAACGTGATCCGCTTCTCCTCCGAGCCGCCCGCGAGGTCGTCGAGGCGTTTGCCCACACGTTTTTGCAGCTTCTCGAATCCGTCCACGGCCACCGCGCCGTTGGTGGTGCCAGAGAACGTCAAGATTGCTTCGGCGAGTTTGACGTCGGTGTCGAGGGCGGGGCGACCATCGGCGGCACCGCCGAGCATCACACCGTTGACCGACGCCAGGTGTTCGCTCTGCTCGGCCAGGTCGTAGGTGACGTTCTTGACCGTGAAGCCGAGCTTGTCCGCCAGCGGCCCGACGGCGGCGAGCTTGTCGGCGATGGCGGTGTAATCACGTTCCACCACGGTGAAGTTCGGCATGTTCTTGCCTGGCGTTCCCGGGTCCGGGGTGCCCTGCCAATCCATCACCCGACCATGCGGCTGCGCGATCTCACCGGGGGTGTCGTGCTGCATCGGAACGCTGACAAGATCGTGGCGCACCCCGAGGTGGGTCTTGGCCAGGGCCGAGAACTTCTCGGCCAGTGTGTGAAACAGATCGAAGTCGGACTTGGCTTCCCACGGCGGATCGATCGCGGGCGAGAAGGCGTGCACAAACGGATGCATGTCGGTGGACGACAGGTCGTATTTCTCGTACCACGTGGCGGCCGGAAACACGATGTCGGACAACAGTGTTGTGGATGTCATCCGGAAGTCCGCCGACATCAACAGGTCGAGCTTGCCCTCGGGGGCCTCGTCATGCCACTTCACGTCGCGCGGCCGGGGCGTCTCGGGATTCTCGGTCCCCAACACGTTGTGGTGGGTACCCAGCAGGTGGCGGAGAAAGTACTCGTTGCCCTTGGCCGACGATCCCATCAGGTTCGAGCGCCACAGCACCAGGGTGCGCGGCCAGTTCTCTGGCGCGTCGACGTCGGTGATCGCGGGGGTGAGCCCACCGTCGTGCAGCTTCTCGGCCACATAGCCACCGACCGAGTCCGCAGCTCCGGCGTCCACCGCAGCATTCGCCTCGTCGGCGAGATCGAGTGGGTTGCGGTCGAATTGAGGGTAGAACGGCATCCAGCCAAGACGGGCCGATTGCGCGATGGCGTCGGCGGTGTGTTGGTGGTCGAGTGTTCCTCGGGACAACGGTGAAGCGAGCGACGCGGCGGAGTAGCCGTCGTTGCGCCACTGGTCGGTGTGCATGTACCAGTACGACGTTCCCGTCATCGTGCGCGGCGGCCGCGACCAATCGAGCGCATTCGCCAGCGAGATCCATCCGGTGATGGGTCGGCACTTCTCCTGCCCCACATAGTGAGCCCAGCCACCACCGTTGCGTCCCATGCAGCCGGTGAGGATCAGCAGCGACAGGATGGCGCGGTACGTCGCGTCGCCATGGAACCACTGACAGATGCCTGCTCCCATGATGATCATCGAGCGCCCACCCGAATCGATCGAGTTGGTGGCGAACTCACGGGCCACCCGGATCGCCGCTTCCGCAGGAACTCCGGTGATCTCGGCTTGCCACGCGGGTGTATACGGCGTGCTGACGTCGTCATAGCCGGTCGGCCACTCCCCCGGCAAACCGTCACGAGCAACGCCGTATTGCGCGAACATCAGGTCGAAGACGGTGGTCACCAACGCGCCGTTGACCCTCGTCGCCGGAACACCCCGTCGCAGAATCGAGCCGGAACCATCCGGGGCGTCGAAGGCCGGGAGCAGGATCTCGACGGCGTCGGTGCCGTCACGGCCGAGTAAGGTGAGGACCGGTTCGATGTCGCCGAGGTCGAGGTTCCACCGGCCCTCTCCCGACTTCGAGAACCGGAAGCCGAGCGATCCGTTCGGCACCACGGGCTCACCGGTGTTCTTGTCGAGAACAACCGTCTTCCACACATCGTCCTCGGGCGCCGCACCATCGGGCAGTGCCGCGAGTTCATCTGCGGTGACGAACTTTCCGGGTACGTACGCGCCGTCGTGCTCATCGAGGTGGATGAGAAACGGCAGGTCGCTATAGGTCTTGATGTAGTTGTTGAAGAACGGCACAGACTGTCGAGCGAAGAACTCGGTGAGGATCACATGGCCCATGGCCATCGCGAGCGCCGCGTCGGTGCCGGCCTGCGCCGGTAGCCATTCGTCGGCGAACTTGCTGTTGTCGGCATAGTCGGGGCTGACGGTGACAACTTTGGTGCCGCGGTAGCGAACTTCGGCCATCCAGTGCGCGTCGGGCGTACGCGTGACCGGGACGTTGGAGCCCCACATCATCAGATAGGTGGCGTCCCACCAGTCGCCGGATTCAGGTACATCGGTCTGGTCTCCGAAGACCTGCGGGCTGGCGACCGGGAGGTCGGCGTACCAGTCGTAGAACGACGTCATGACGCCGCCGATGAGCTGGATGAATCGGGTGCCCACACAGTGGGACACCATCGACATCGCCGGGATCGGCGAGAAGCCCGCACAGCGGTCGGGGCCGTAGGTCTTGATGGTGTGGACGTGCGCCGCGGCTGCCATTTCAATGGCCTCGTCCCACGACACCCGGACCAGGCCGCCCTTGCCCCGCGCCTGTTGGTAGGACCGCCGACGCATCGGGTCGCCGACCACATCCGCCCAGGCAAGCACCGGGTCGCCAACCCGGGCCTTCGCGGCGCGGTACATCTCCACGAGTACGCCGCGGGCGTAGGGGTGCCGGACCCGAGTGGGCGAATAGGTGTACCACGAGAACGCGGCACCTCGGGGGCATCCACGAGGCTCGTACTCGGGCCTGTCCGGGCCCACCGATGGATAGTCGGTCTCCTGTGTTTCCCAGGTGATGATGCCATCCTTGACATACACCTTCCACGAGCAGGAACCGGTGCAGTTCACTCCGTGGGTGGATCGGACGATCTTGTCGTGACTCCATCGGTCGCGATAGAACACGTCACCGGCACGGCCTCCCTCCCGGAAGACCACCCGACCGTCCTCACTCTCATCCCACCGAGTGAAGAACCTGCCGACGTCCAGAAGGGCCTTCGCCGCCTCGCCCTGAACCCCGTTTGGCTGCGTATCCGTTGACCGGGCCATGAGGCCACCTTACGAAAATCAATTGTTTCGCACGGCTTTTTGAGGACGAAAATCAAGTAGCTATTCGAACAACGTTAGATTTCCTAATATTGACTTTCTGTTGAATATCGTGAATGACACAGGTGATTTTCTTGCGTTGGGTCGTAACCCCATCTGACTACGCATCACACCAGATCAGAGGCGGTTCCTTTCGCGCGGAATAAGATTCCAGCAGACTCGATTTCGATACAACTGGGACCTTATTCATCTGGATCTTGGCAAACTCCACGTCATTTATGAGTGGTTGCCTCGACATGGCCAGGTCCGTGTGGACTGGTGACCTTGCGCCTTCGGGCTGGTTGGTTGGTCCGCCAGCAGAACCGGCCTGTGCCACTAGACCGCGATCGCGGGCGCATCAACCTTCTCCACGTCCACCAGGTTGTCCGAGTACACACCTGAGTTGCCCAGTGTCGAATGCCGGTCAGCGGTGATCGAGTTGACGGTGGACCCCGAGCTCTTGTTCTGCCAATGCCCGACGTTCGCCATCACCAATCCAGGCATCACACTGTCGTCCAGCGCCGCCGGGCCCTGAAACGTGCCGCGGTCGTTGAACACCCGTACCAGGTCTCCGGCCGCGATTCCGCGTTCGGCGGCATCGGCGGGATGAATGAACACCTGCTGCATTCCCTGTACGGCCTGTTTGTCAGATGCGTTGCCGTATTGGCTGTTCAGAAACGCGTGTGGCTTCGGCGAGACGATGCTCAGCGGGTACTTCGCGGCGAGCTCAGGATTCGAGTCGGGCGACTCGAACGGTGGAATGTAGTCGGGCAGCGGGTCGATGTACCCGCCGGGTTGCATCCCCTCGTACATCGAACGCCATACCGGGACAACAAAGTTGCCGCCTTCGGCCAGGCTCGACTTGAACTCACACCTACCGGACGGCGTTGGGAAGTTGCCTTCCGCGTGCGGAGCCCGGACATCGGGCATCCCGACATTGAGCCGCATCCAGCCAACCTCCTTGAGCTTCTCAAACGTGATGCCTTCCAGCGCCGGTGCGTCCCAGTCGTGGAAGTCGATCAGCATCTGCTCATCGGTCCGATTCCAGTAGTCGTCATCGAAGCCCATCGTCTTGGCGAGGCGGCGGAACAGTTCGACGTTCGGCACACACTCACCCGGCGGTTCGATTGCCGGTTGATTGAGCGAGATGTAGAGGTGACCCCACGTGACCATGATGTCGAGTTGCTCGGCTTGCATGGTTGCCGGCAACACGATGTCAGCGAATTTCGCTGTGTCGTTGATGAAGTGGTCGCTGACGACGGTGAACAGGTCGTCGCGCATCAGACCGTTCATGGTCTTGGTCTGAGCAGGCCCCTGCGACACCGGATTCGAGTTGTAGACGAACAGCGACTTCAGCGGCGGGTCGAGCGGCATCTCACCAGTGAGGGCCATGCCGAGGTCCAACTCGTTGATCACCCGGGTTCCCTCAGGAATCCACTCGGGCATGCAGATGGCATCGAACTTGGTGGGGAACTCCCAGATCGGCATCTCCATTGTTCCGCCGCCGACGTGGCGCCACGCACCGACGAGTGCGGGCAGGCAAGTGATCGCCCTGATTGCCTGACCACCGCCCCGACTGCGCTCGAGCGCCACACCCTGCCGGATGGCCGCCGGCTGGCTGGTCGCGTATTCACGCGCCAGAGTTCGGATGTCGTCGGCGGGAATACCGGTGATCTCCGAGACGTACTCGGGTGAGTACTTCGCGGCCCGCTCGGCGAGCTCGGCGTAACCAACGGTGTACTTCTCGACGTAGTCGCTATCGGTCAGGCCCTGTTCGATGATCTGGTTGATCAGTCCCATCGCCAGCGCGCCGTCCGTCCCGGGTTTGATCGGGATGTGCCAATCTGCTTGTCGCGCAGTGCGAGTGCGCACCGGGTCGATGACAACGATCTTGGCGCCGTTGTTCTTACGAGCCTCGAGCAAGAACGGCCAGCCGTGCAGATTGGTACTGGTCATGTTCATGCCCCACACGATGATGTACTTGGAGTGGGCCATCGATTCGATGTCCAATCCGCCGGTACCGCCGACGGTCATGTGCCACGCCGTCGACGAGCCCGACTCGCAGTACGTCTTCTCCGCCACCGTGGAGCCGAGACGGTTGAAGAAGGCATCGCCGGAGGTGAGGCCGTTGAGCACGCCCTGATGACCGAGGTAGGCGTGCGGCATGATCGCCTGGCCGCCGTATTCGTCGATGATCGCGGTCCAGCGTTCCTTGATCTCGGCGAGAGCCTCGTCCCACGTGATCGGTTCGAACTCACCAGCTCCCTTGGGCCCGACGCGTCGCATGGGCGTCATCAATCGGTCGGCCTGGTAGTGGTGCTCAGGGAAGTTCTTGAGTTTGACGCAGAGGCCACCTCGGGTCATCGGGTGTTCTTTATCCCCTTTGACGTCAACGAGTTTGCCGTCTTCGACGTGGTAGAGCATGGCGCAGGTGTCGGGACAATCGTGGGGACACGCGCCCCGCACGATCGTCAGTTCTTTACCTACAACGGAGTCCATTTCGGGCACAAGAGTCATGGGCTGTCCTCCAAGGGCAGTTTGGAGTGAGGGCGTTGGCGAAGACTTCGACCCTTCCAGTAGGCGCGCCTCATGTTGCACCCGGGTGAAATGGGGATTAAAGGTGACGAGGTCAGGCGGACGGGTTCCGGGGCTGTCGGGACCTCAGCCGGCGTATGAAAGAAGCCTGCTGCGGCGCCCGCGCCTCCCGCGTTGGCGAGTCCGACCACGCGACGAGGACCGACGCCACCAGGACGCCGAGGATCAGCCGGGCCTGGCGTGCGACGGTGGTCCCGTTCTGCGGAAGCCACAAGCCCCAACAGGCCCTGGGAGCGTTGCACTGGCACAGTGTCCGATCTCAGACGTGCACGGACCAGGCCATATGCGACCACGTTCTCGACTTCTGGCGGCGATTTCGACGTGAGTGGTTCACCCGGGTGCGTACGGGATTACAGTGTCACGGTCAACGATGCTTTTGTTGCAACAGCTAATGATCACCGGCCCGTTCAAGATGAGGGGTAGCAACATGTCCACAGAGGACGCAACCGTCACGGACAAGAAGTCGCCCGGGCTACGGGAACTGACCGTCCGTGGGATCATCCTGGGCGGACTGATCACCCTCGTGTTCACGGCCGCCAACGTGTATCTCGGCTTGAAGGTGGGTCTCACCTTCGCCACGGCGATCCCCGCGGCCGTCATCTCGATGAGCATCTTGCGCTACTTCGCCAACCACACCGTTGTCGAGAACAACATCGTGCAGACCATTGCATCGGCTGCGGGCACCCTGTCGGCCATCATCTTCGTGCTGCCCGGTCTGATCATGGTCGGCTGGTGGACCGGCTTCCCGTATTGGATCACCGTCGCGGTGTGCGCCATCGGCGGCATCCTCGGCGTCATGTACTCGATTCCTCTGCGTCGAGCGTTGGTGACGGGATCTGATCTGCCCTATCCGGAAGGGGTGGCAGCGGCCGAGGTTCTACGGGTGGGCGACACCACCCAGGGCGCCGAGGAGAACAGGGGCGGGCTGCGGATCATCCTGATCGGGTCGGTGGTTGCCGCTGCGTTCAACGTTCTCGCGAACCTGAAGGTCATCAGCAACTCGCTGGCCGGTGCGGTCAAAGTCGGTGCGGGCGGCACGATGTGGGGCGCCAGTTTGTCGCTGGCCCTGATCGGCGTGGGTCATCTCGTCGGACTGACCGTAGGTATCGCCATGCTCATCGGTCTGGTCATCTCGTTCGGCATCATCCTGCCCATCCAGAGCAACGGAAACCTGCCCGCAGGCGAGACTCTGCTCGACGGGGTCGGCAGCATCTTCTCTTCGGACGTCCGGTTCGTCGGCGCCGGCGCCATCGCGGTCGCCGCGATCTGGACTCTCCTGAAGATCATCGGCCCGATCATCAAGGGCATCAAGACAGCGATGGTGTCGGCCAGAAGTCGCCGTAAGGGGTCGTCGGTCGAACTGACCGAGCAGGACATCCCCATCACCTACGTCGGGCTTGTCATCGTGGTGGCCCTGATACCCATCGGGCTACTCCTGTGGGACTTTGTGCACAACACCGCATTGCACGGCACGGCCACCGGAATCATCGCCGTCAGCATCATTTTGGTGTTTGTCATCGGACTCGTGGTCGCGGCGGTCTGTGGATACATGGCCGGCCTCATCGGGTCGTCCAACAGCCCCATCTCCGGGGTCGGCATCCTTGTTGTTCTCATCGCCGCCCTGCTCATCAAGATGGTGTACGGCGATGCGACAGATGCGCAGAACACCGCGCTGATTGCGTTCACGCTGTTCACGACAGCAGTGATCTTTGGTGTCGCGACCATCTCCAACGACAACCTCCAAGACCTCAAGACCGGTCAGCTCGTGGGTGCCACGCCCTGGAAGCAGCAGGTGGCGTTGGTGATCGGTGTGCTGTTCGGTTCCGCCGTAATCCCGCCGATCCTGCAGCTGATGCAGACGGCCTTCGGATTCGTCGGGGCACCCGGCGCGGGCGAAGACGCGCTCGCCGCCCCGCAAGCCGCACTGATCTCGTCGCTCGCCAAGGGCGTGTTCGGTTCCGACCTGGATTGGAACCTCATCGGCGTCGGTGCGCTCATCGGTATCGCGATCATCGTTGTCGACGAGGTGCTGACCCGGACGACCAACAGCAAGTTCCGTCTACCGCCTCTGGCTGTGGGAATGGGCATGTACCTGCCCATCTCGCTGACGTTGGTCATACCGATCGGCGCCATCCTCGGCACTTTCTACAACAAGTGGGCCGAGAAGTCCGGCGTCGAGGTGGAACGCAAGAAGCGCATGGGCGTCCTGTTGGCCACCGGCCTCATCGTCGGTGAGAGCCTCTTCGGTGTGGTGTTCGCCGGCATCGTCGCCGCGACCGACGACGAGAGCCCGCTCGCCATTGTCGGCAGCGGATTCGAGAACATCTCCGAGTACCTCGGTGTGATCGTCTTCGTCGCCGTTATTGCGTGGCTGTACAAGAAGACTCAGCAGATCGCGGCCAAGCCGGCCGAGGGCGAGTCGGTCAAGCTGGACAAGGGGTGAGTGCGCCATTTCTCCTGCAGCACTGACTCTCAGTATCTCGTTGTATTCGGTGGCGATCCTCGTCGGCATCGGAGTTGGCATCAACGCCGCGACCAAACACCGGCGGCGACTGGCCTGGATCATGGCCACGGTTGTGGGTGTGTTGGTGGTCGCGGGTGTGGTTGTTGCGGTGTTGAGTGCCACGACATTTGCTTGATCCGTCGAGCTCGCGAAATCTAACGGTTCGCTAGCCCACCAACCGCTCCGCGGCGGCGGTCAGATGCCGGTTTCGAAGCGCTCGGGCCCAGCGGTTGGGCAATCAAACAGCACGAGTTGCGAAACCGCGGGCCCACACCTCGCGGACGGCTACTGCTGCCAGAACCAAGAACACTGCGGTGCCTAACTCGAGCCCGGAATCGTCAATGGTGCCGGGGGTCGCGATCACCAGCAGTCCTAGACCGGCACACGGTGCAAGAACTGTGACAACACCGCTCCACAATCTGCGAGCTGAGATTGCCTCGACAACGGCTGCGATCAAGACCACCACAAACGCTGAAGCGGAGAGCATCTCGCCGTGAGTCGATCTGTCGTACGAGTACAAGACGTCGACGTCGATATAGCCCGCGCCCTCGAACGTCTCGTCCGACAACGGGGTGTACGCCGTCCACTCGTCCGATGAGGGGATGAACGGACGGTAGTAGTCCTGATCGATGCCCAGCCAGGTGATGCCGCCGGCGACCAACGTTCCGACCACGAACACCCACCAGGCGGCGTGACCAGTAATTCGGGCTAGCGCAAAGACTCTTTGACGGGTCATGGGTACCGAGTCTTGCACGCCGGCTCGGCGCAGGCTGCGACCGGCAAGCAAGTCCATGACTTGGAACTAGGCCCCCGGTACCGGCCAGCGACAAGCTGTTGTTGTTGGCCGGTACTCGGAGTCTGCGCTACCCGGGCACCTGGGCGTCAGTCAGCGACGAGTCGCCCCCTGCCCCAATACGAGTCGTTCGTCCAGGCCGGCGGTGTTCGACGAATGGTCGTATCGAACTCCTGCTGACGCCCGATCACATAGCGCCCGGGTGCGATTCCCGTGGCTCCGTGCTCGGGATGAATCAGGTACGCAACCACGTGGGTGTCGAGGATGCCGAGCGCCAGACCTCTCGGATCGATTACGCCCGACGTCCACGTGCAGTTGCCGGCCTCAGAGACGAGGCTGTGTGGATTTCCTCCGGCTGCGCTGCGCAGCAGCTCAATTCCCGCCTGTGGCACCGGTTCGGGACGTGCATTCGGGTACGAAGTGACCATCGGCAAGATGTCGGCGGGAGTGACGATGAGGTCGCCCTGCGCCTGCACTCCGTCGACGATGGGAATCGACACCTCGGTGTCGAGGTAGTCGAACACCTCGAGGCCTGAGAGCGCGGTGAGATCGGACAGGGTCATGGTGGAGTTCATGTGATTTCCTTGGGTTGTTGTTGGTAGTTGTTTGTCAGGTCCGGCGAACGAGCCGCGAGTAGTCGTCGCCGCTGATGCCGTAGGTCCAGCCGGCGGCGTCGAGGGCGGAAGACATTCCGTCCGGTACTGGCAACCCGTAGCGCCGACGAGTCCCGTCCCTTTCCCGTGAACCATTGAGGACGAGCAGTATTCGTCCATTCCGGCGCACGGTGGGCGGAGTTGCGTAGAGCGACAGAGTGCCATCGGAGTTCCCGGGATCATCGGCCTGATCTATCAGCGTCATACCAGCCTCCGAGATGTAGACGTCCCAGCCGAGGCGCTCGATCGCGCAACGACGGACCTCGACGTTGCGCTCGCGAGCGATACGTTCGACGGTCGGATCATGCATCACCCATTCGGGAACGACAGTGCCATGGAGCACGTAAAGTGCTTTCCGATCGGCGAATTGGATCGCCGGTTCATCGTCGTGATGCAGGCGACGTTGACCAAATTGCGCATCTGGGGTGGGTTCGGTGTGCAAAGCTGTGGGCCGTTCAGCCATGACGCAGACGTTGTCGAATGGCCACCACCATCCCGTCGCTCGCGCCAACGCACAGTGGATGTCCAGGATCTCGACGTCTTCCGGCGCATACCTGGCCAGACCTAACTGGGACCCCGCGACACAGTGCGCGATCCAAGGAACTTCGTGTTGCCCATACCAGGTGACATAGCCGGCGATCGGCGGAGTGAGGGAACGGATAGCAGTAGCGATTCCATCAGAAATGCTGGTGTGCAACGAATCCCGGATCTCCCGGCGCGCTCGTTCCCTTGGCCCCGGATTGGGGCCCGGCGGCGGAAGCGTGGCTTGCCACCACCTGAAACGACGGCGGTGTGGGTCGATTTCCGCCCACATCCGCGCTTTCGACCTGGTGATCACCGCTGCCACATCGGAATGTGCGGACTGACGCATCCCGTGAGCGATTGGCACCGACGACGCGAGTCCGTCGGCGACGATCAAGTCGGCACCCGCGGGCGGTGATGACACCCACACGAACTCAGGTACCGGGCGGTCTGCCAGCCGATAGAGCTGCGCCACAGCGGCTTCCGCAGAAATCCTATCGCTGGGCCCGGTAGTCAGAGCGTGCGCGAGCCACGCTGCATGAATGTCAGCGATGGTGCGTGAATGCTCGAGATCGAACCCGGAATGATTGTCAAGAGGCGCTCGGCGGTCAAGAACTGAGGGCACGTATGCGGCGCTCACGCGACGGTGGCGGGATCCGCCTTTCCTGTAGTCATGTTTCCCAGAGTGACACTCGGAGCGTGAGTTGGCAAGAGGTAGCCGCAAAATTGTTTCTGGACAATGTGTTTCAGGTCGTCCGTGGATCTCAACCCCCAAATCTCGCGCGCAAAACACGGAGCCGCTCGCGCTACAGACCGAGCGTCGGCCGGTACCCCGAGCGAGCCTCCCGCCCCGCACGCCAAACCCGTAGAGGCGCGCGCTACAGACCGAGCATCCGCCAGAACCGCGAGCCGCCCCCAAACCCCGCTCACCAAACCCGCAGCCGCTCCCACTACAGACCGCGCACCCACCAGAACCCCGAGCGAACACCGACGGCCACACACCCCAGGTAAAGGTTCCTTCACACCACATATCTTCCCGAGGGACCGATCAAGGAGTAGCGTACGTCACACCCGATGGTTCTACACACGTAGAACTACAGCGCCCTCAGCCTCAGGAGCACCTCGACCATGATCGATATTTCGAACCTGCACACCGGTCTGTTCATCGGCGGGGAATGGCGAGACGCCGGCGACACCTTCACCACCATGAACCCCGCAACCGGGCGACCACTGGCCGAACTCGCCGCCGCCGGCCCCGATGATGTAGACGCTGCGGTGGCCGCGGCGACCTCCGCCTACCGCGGCGACTGGGGTGCGCTCGCGCCCTCGCGCAAAGGAGCGATGCTGCACAAGCTGGCCGACCTGGTCGAGCGTGATCTCGACCAACTGGCTGCGTTGGAGTCCCTCGACATGGGCCGGCCGGTCGGCATGGGCGCGGCACTGATGATCCCAAATTTCGTGGCCACGCTTCGCTATTACGCCGGGTGGGCCGACAAGATCAACGGCGAGCTCATCGCCACCGACGGCTACCTCGGTGGACCGGTACCCACACACGCCTACACCCGCCGTGATCCGCTCGGTGTGGTCGCGGCCATCGTGCCGTGGAACGCACCCTTAATGATCCTGGGTTGGAAGCTCGCTCCCGCGCTGGCCTGCGGCAACGCCGTCATCATCAAGCCATCCGAAGACGCGTCGTTGTCGATCCTCCGGTTGGCCGAACTCATCGACGAGGCCGGATTTCCTCCAGGCACCGTCAACGTGCTGACCGGCGCAGGCAAGGTAGCGGGCGAGGCACTTGCCCGACATCCCCGGATCCAGAAGATCTCCTTCACCGGTTCCACCGAGGTGGGCAGGAGCATCCTGCAGAACTCGGCCGTGAACTTCAAACGCACGGCGCTCGAACTCGGCGGCAAAGCACCTCAGATCATCTTCGACGACGCCAACCTCGAAGCGGCGATTCAGGGTTCGGCGATGGGCCTGTTCTTCAACCAGGGTGAGGTGTGCGCCGCGGGCACACGAATCATCGTTCACCGCAAGGTGTACGAGGCTGTGCTCGATGGCTTGAAGGGAGCCGCGGAGGCGCAGAACGTCGGTGACCCCTTCGATTCGGCCACCACCATGGGGCCCTTGGTGAACGCGCGCCAGCGCGATCGGGTGCTCGGCTACATGCGCAAGGGCGCGGACGAAGGTGCCGACGTCATCACCGGTGGCACTGCACCGGACGGACCTGGCTTCTTCGTCACCCCGACCGTGATGACCGGCAACAACGAGATGTCCGTTGCCCGCGAGGAGATCTTCGGCCCAGTGGGCGTTGTGATCCCGTTCGATTCCGACGACGAGGCCGTCGCCATGGCCAATGACAACCAGTACGGACTGTCGGCCACCGTGTGGACCAGCGATGTCACTCGCGCGCACAGCATTTCAGCGCGAATCGACGCCGGCGCGATCGGCGTCAACGGATGGTCACCGCTGGCTCCCCAACTCCCCTGGGGCGGAGTCAAAGCCAGTGGAGTGGGACGCGAATTGGGCTACGAGGGCATCCTCTCGTACACCGAACCCAAGACGATCACGGTCATCCTGTGAACCTCGCGATGGTGGCGGGTTACCTCGACTGCCACCATCGCGATTCCAGTTCGTCTCTACGGCTATCCGCCCAGGACGGAGTCGAGCATCGCCAGTTGCGCCTTGCGTGTCAGCCCGTCGGGGCCCAGAGCCGCAGTGACCTGCAGACCGATCATCATGGTCATCAGAGCCTCCACCCCGACCTCGACGTCGCGGTCGGGCAAGTCGCCGGCGGTGATGGCCTCCCGCCACAACTCGGCGAGCCGGACCTTCCAGGCGGCCACCGCAGTGTTGTTGACCGCCACCATCTGAGGGTCGGTGATTGCCCGTTGCCACAGGGAGACCGCGATGCGCGCTTCCAGTTTTGCCTCGTCGGTCAGGGGCATGATCTCGAAGCACATGCGGCGCAGTGCCTTCCGACCGCTTCGGCGATCAATCGACCGCTCGATCCGCTCGTTGGTCGATTCGATGACGTAGTCGAAGGCCGTGCGGAGGATCTCGTCTTTACCCGAAAAGTAATGACTCAGAGCGCCGTTCGTGTATCCGGCCTCGGTGGCAAGGTCACGCATGTTGATGCCGTCGATTCCGCGGTCGGCAATGATCCGCCACGCGGCGGCAATGATCGCTCGACGCCTCTCGACGTGGTCCACCAGCTTCGGCACCCGCACTCCTTCATTCGACGGTGCGACAGTATCAACCGCCTCCACTGCTTCATGCCCGCCGAGGACATCGAAGTAAAGATTCCTGCACCCCGACAACCCTGCACAACACGCAAACGCGGTGTAGCGTTCGTCACATCATGATTCTACACTCGTAGAATTACAGCCCATCAGCACCGGTGCTATCAGCATCCCGCGGGGCGCCAGAGAAAGGTCCATCATGGTCGAACAAGCAGTCTCGCAGTCGACTTCTGCTCCTACCCACAGACTTCGCGGCTCTATCGGGGTGTCCGGGATCGTCTTCTTGGTCATCGCGGCCGCGGCACCTCTCACCGCCGTGGCGGGTTCACTCCCCGTCATGATCGCGCTGGGTAACGGTGCCGGCGCTCCCCTGACTTACATCGTCGCCGCCGCGGTTCTCCTGGTCTTCAGCGTCGGATACGCGACGATGAGCAGCTCGGTCACCGAAACAGGCGCCTTCTACGCCTACGTCACCAAGGGGCTGGGCCGCTCCCCCGGCCTCGGCGCGGCAGCGCTTGCCCTGCTCGCCTACACCACCATCCAAGCCGCGATCTACGGTCTGGCTGCATCCACAGTGGACGCAGTCATGGAACGGTTCGGCGGTCCGGACCTGCCGTGGTGGGTGTGGGCGTTCGCGCTGATGGCGCTGGTCGCGGTGCTCGGCTACCGAAGCATCAACCTGGGCGCCAAGGTGCTCGGCGTTCTGCTGATTGCCGAGATCGCGCTCATCGTCGTGTTGTCGGCGTCGATTCTCGGGCAGGGCGGCGCCGAGGGTATCGACGTATCGTCCTTCAGCCCTTCGAGTTTCATGGAAGGCTCGCCAGGCATCGCATTGATGTTTGCCATCGGCTCTTTCATCGGCTTTGAGGCGACAGCCATCTACGGCGAGGAGACGAAGAATCCGCGCCGGACGGTGCCGATTGCCACGTACGTTGCTGTGATCACCATCGGCGTTCTGTATGCGGTGGCCAGTTGGGCGATCGTGCTGGCCTTCGGATCCAACAACGTGCAAGCCGTCGCGCTGGAGAACACCGCCGATCTGACTTTCATCGCCACCACGGAGTACCTCGGCAGCGTGACTTCCGACGTCATGATGGTCATGTTGGTAACGAGTCTGTTCGCCGCACTGCTGGCCTTCCACAATGCGATCTCACGCTACTCACATGCATTGTCGCGCAGCGGTTTCGCCCCGCGTGGACTGTCGGCGGTGCACACCCGACACGGTTCGCCTCACGTCGGTTCCCTCGTGCAGACCGCGAGCGCTTTCATCCTCGTCGGGATCTTCGCGTTGGCCGGAGCCGACCCGGTGCTCGAGCTGTTCACCTGGATGGCGGGCGTCGCGACGGTCGCGATGCTGGTTGTCATGGTGCTCACCAGCATTGCAATCGTGATCTTCTTCGCCCGCTCCGGTGTGGACAACCGGTTGTGGCACACCAAGATCGCTCCGGTACTCGGCGGCCTCGGCTTGTGCGCCATCACCGCTCTTGTCATCGCGAACTTCACTACCCTCATCGGCGGCTCGCAGGTCTTGGCCAACGTCTTCCTCGCGATCATCGCCGCCACGTTCATCGTGGCATCAGTGGTCGGACATTTCGTGATCCGCTCGCGGGACCGCACCCCGACCACTCCATAACTCCCAAGCAACACCTGACACGACAGGAGGACGTATGTCCCCGACCAAACGCACCATTCTCATCGTCGGAGCGGGATTCTCCGGCCTGATCGCCGCTCGCGAACTCGAAGCCGCCGGACACACCGTGAAGATCCTGGAAGCCCGGGACCGCATCGGTGGACGCGCCTGGACCGACGAGCGCCTGGGCGGGCACACCCTGGAGATGGGCGCGACGTGGGTGCACTGGATGCAGCCGTTTGTGTGGACCGAGATCACGCGGTACGGGCAGAAGATCTACCCCAGCCCCGACATCGACGATGCCTACTGGGTGAGCGGCGGAACCGTTCACCACGGCACCGAGCACGACCTCGACACCGCACTGACCCGCGTGCAGGAGAAGATCTTCGAGGGTTCGCGCGAGTTCTTCCCGAATCCGCATGAGCCGCTGGGCATCCTCGACGATCCCGATACCGATCCGGAAGTGCGGGAGCGATTCCTGCGCGCCGACAGCGGCAGCGTGCTCGACTGTCTACGCGACGGCGACTTCAGCAAGGCGGAGATCGACATCGCCGATGCCTACTGGTCGGCGGGATATCAGGGTTCGACAGCGACCGCGTCGCCGCTGATGGCCAAACACTGGGCTGCGCTGAGCGATCACCGGAGCTCGCTGATGGATGAGCAGACGCTGCGGTTCAAACTTGTCGAGGGCATGCGTGGCCTCTACGAATCCATTGCCGGCGACGTGCGCGGGGACATCCTCCTCGACACCCCCGTCCACCGCATCACCCATTCACCAGCAGCCGCGGAAGTCGAGCTGGCGAACGGAACCATCGAACGTGCCGACGCGGTGATCGTCACCGCCCCCATCGGCGCCCTCTCGAACATCGAGTTCGATCCGCCGCTGTCGACCGGTCAGCAGAAGGTGATCGACGAGGGCACCAACTCGGTGGGGTTCAAGATCTGGATCAAGGTGGCCGGACGGCATTCGATCATCGCGGGCGCGCCCGGCGACAACCCGATCTCGCTACTACGCAGCGAGTACTTCCTCGACGACGAGGACACCACCATCCTGGTGGGCTTCGGATCCGACCACAACGCCATCGACCTCCAGGACGTGGACTCGGCGCAGAAGGCCCTCAACGTGTGGCGCGACGATCTGACGGTGCTCGACTGCGGAGGCCACGACTGGGTGGCGGACAAGTGGTCCGGTCAGACCTGGGCGACGTTGCGGTCGGGACAGTTCTTCGACGGATGGAGCAACTTCCTGTCGAGCGACTCTCGGCTGAGATTCGCCGGCGCCGACTTCGCCCGCGCATGGAACGGCGTGGTGGTGGACGGGGCCATCGAGTCAGGGATCGTCACCGCCCGGTCGCTGATCAACGAGTTCGCGAAGGACGGCCGCTGACCTCCACAGTAAGACGTTGTCATTCGGGTGACTGCGGAGCAGCGGTTCACGGGCACCAGCGCATGTCCGTTTCACATCGGTGAGCTGGGGTACAGCAGCATGTGGCATCGGACCGTGATGGACCGCCGCAGGGAAAGCAGACTCCGTGAGGTGAGGCATCGCGGTCGATGTTCTGACGAGCAGCGCGGGGTCACCTGCGTCTTCGGACAGAACTGGGTCCGGCCACGACGTATTGTTCTCAACTGAACCGATGACCTGAGGAGGCGTCTGCCATGGCTGGTGGTCTCGTAGCTCTACTCGATGACGTTGCTGCGATCACGAAGGCTGCTGCGGCGACTCTCGACGACGTCGCGGCCGCTGCCGGCAAGGCGAGCGTGAAGGCGACGGGCGTGGTGGTGGACGACACCGCGGTGACTCCCCGCTACGTGCACGGCTTCACCCCCGACCGGGAGCTGCCGATCATCCGCAAGATCGCGCTCGGGTCGATCCGCAACAAGCTACTGATCATCCTCCCGGTGGCGATGATCCTCAGCCAGTTCCTGCCGGGGGCGCTGCCGTATCTGCTGATCGTCGGCGGCGCGTTCCTCTGCTACGAGGGGGCCGAGAAGGTCTACGAGGCGTTTGCCGGGCATCACGAGGAGGTGGTGGAGCCCAGCGAGCGTGGTCCCGACTTCGAGAAGACGATGGTCAGCGGCGCCATCCGCACCGACCTGATCCTCTCGGCAGAAATCATGATCATCTCGCTGGCGTCGGTAGAGGACGAACCCTTCCTTACCCGCCTGATGGTCCTCATCGCCGTGGCGTTCCTCATCACCGCGCTCGTCTACGGCGTGGTGGCCCTGATCGTGAAGATGGACGACCTGGGCCTGGCGCTGGCCAAACGCGACTCCACGGTGAGCCAGAAGGTCGGCCGCGGGCTGGTGGCAGCGATGCCCAAGCTGATGAGCATCCTCACCGTCGTCGGTATCGCCGCGATGCTGTGGGTGGGCGGACACATCCTGCTGATCAACATCGGCGAGGCCGGTTTCCATTGGCCAGCAGATCAACTTCATCACCTCGAACACTGGGGTGAAGAACTGGTCCACGGTTGGCTCGGTGGTGTGCTGTCGTGGGTGCTTGGTACCGCTGCTTCTGCGATCATCGGACTCATTGTTGGTGCGATCATTGTGGCGATCATGCACGTGGTTCCGAAACGGAAGAAGAAGGTTGCGGCTGCGCACTAGGCGGAGCCATTCGCGTCCTACCAATGCCGCGGCGCGTCTCGCGGGATACTGTCCGTCGTGCTGAAAGACAACGCGCCTATCGACACCACTCTCCACATCGCCGTCCCCGTGTGGGCAACCGCAGTGGCGTTGGTGATCGTGCTGATACTTGCGTGGGGATTCAGTTCGGTGGCGCGCTGGCTTGTCCGACGCCGGGCCCGGTTGAATGCCACTACCGGGATGTTTCTCTCGATCCTCGGCTCCGCGCTCGGACTGTTCATCGCTGGTGCGCTAGACCCCGACCTGAAAGTGTGGAGCGCTACTACCGTGGTTCTCGGCCTTGTCAGCTCTATCGTGTGTGTTGTCGCTTATGCCGCTGTGGCAGCGCACTTTCAAAAGACCGAACACGCGTCTGTGGCCGCGTTGATGGCGGCCGGTGAATCGGCCCGGGTGGAGTTCAAGTCGACTGCCCGGGTCAACCTCCGCTCTGGCGAGAAGGACGCCAAGATGGAACAGGTCATCGTCAAGACCGTCTCAGCTTTCCTGAACGGCGACGGCGGCACGCTGCTCATCGGGGTCGATGACGAGGGCACACCGCTGGGACTCGACCCCGACTTCGCAACGCTCAAACACCCCGACGCCGACCGGTTCGAGCTGTGGTTGCGTGATCTGCTGACCACCACGTTGGGTCAGAGCACTGCAGCCGTCGTCGCGGTCGCGATCAAATCAGTTCCGACCGAACACGGTGACCGACAAGTCTGTCGGGTCACGTGCCCGCCATCTCCACGACCCGTCTACCTCCGGCCGGCCAAGAACGCGCCTACCGAATTCTGGCTGCGCACAGGCAATTCGAGCCGTCAGCTCGGCGTCGACCAGGCAGCCGAGTACGTGATGCACCGCTGGCCAATTGGTGCCGGGCGGTCTATTGCGGCCCAGATTCGGGCGGCGGTGAGGTTCTCGGCGGACCGGTAAACGACGTCAGGGCTGGTGCCCATGTATTCGTCACTACAACACTTATAGGTCCCGCGCCGGCGCCTGTCTCCCCCAGAACGACCTCGGCCACACCCGCAGGTGGGGAGTCGTGCCCGACGTCATCTGCATGGATCTGCAAGCCGCGCAGTACCTCAATCAGGAGACCGGGCGTCTTCTTCTGCGGACCTCTGTAAGGCAGGCAGCCGATGAGACCCTCTGCTGCCGGACCCCTGCACGATCACAACGTGTCGACGTCGATCAGTCCGTCCTGAAGCGCCCGCGCCAGGAGCGTCGCTTTGGTGCCAGCGGGTCGACCGGCAGCTTCGTACTTGCCTCGGATCCGCGAAATGTGGGTGTTAACCGTCGCAGCCGAGACGTACAACAAACGCCCCGCGGCCTCTTTGGTGTCACACATCAGCCAGGCCCGCAGAACCTCGATCTCACGCTCGGTCAACGCCGGCACGGTGGCCCTGGCTACCGCATCATCCATTGTGTCCATCACTGATCCGATCTCTCCTTGGTCGACAGCCGGGAAGTTGGCTATCTGCGACGGACCGAAAGTTAGCGGTGGCCTCCGACACTGAATTGCGTTGCCAGACGGCACTTTCTACGTACATTGATGTAATTTCGAACGCACGAGCGAGTCTTCGTTCAGCACCCTCGCAATGTCAGACCCCCTCGCTACCCTTCCCCTGACAAGACAAAAGAGAGCGGGGTGACCATGTCCAACATCTTCGACTTCGATGCTTCCGTTTCCGACGGATGGGCCGCGTTTCGTGACGAGCTGACAACCTGCCTGACCGGCCTGCAGGCCGACGGATCGGTGCGAGTGACGGCACCGAGCAGCGAGGTCGACGGCGCCGGCCCGGCCGCGGTCTTCACGATCAACGACGACGACGAAGTGCGGTGCCACCTCAGCCCCACGATTCTTGGCCAGGGGCGCGAGTTGTCCGACGACGAACTATCTCTGCTCATGGCTCTTGAGTGGGATTCGATCTGCGAGGACGAGTGCATAGTCGAGTGCAGTCGGGACGAGGCCGAGCGCGTGGTCTTGGCCGCCACCGGTGTGATGCAGGAACTGTGGCAGGTGCTTCACCCGAGCTTTCTCCTGACTGTCGAAGAGCAGCCAGCCAAACCCATTCAGCACACGGGATTTCAGCCCGCTGGCCAGACGCAACTTCAGGATCTTGTCGATGCTTCCCTCGAACGCATGACGGGAAGCGCACCGCACAAGGACGATGACGGCGACATCACCTTCACCGTCAACGACGAGACGTCGTGGCTCTGCGTCGACGTGAACGATCCCGTCATCGAGATGTTCACGAATCTTGCTGTCGATGTGGATGACTCGGCGGCCGCCAGTGCAGCGATCATGGACTTCTCTCGCAAGTGGCCGGACATCAAGTTTGTTCTTGTCGACTCGTACGTCCGGGTGTCGATTCGGATGGATGCGACCGTCTTCACGGACGCGGTACTTCGGTCAACCATGACGAAGTGGTTCGAGTTTCTGACCGAGGGTTCCGGCGATGTGGCTGCTGTTGTGACTGAGGCCCGCTCGGCAGCCGAGGACGCGGACGAAAGTCTGCCGGCGGGGCTCATGTGCCTGCTTCAGCTCGATGACGACGATGTCGGTCCGCTGACAACCCGTGAGATCGCGGCGGTCTGCGACTTCGACCGCGATGCCATTCTTCACTACATCAAGGTATGCGAGGAGCAGCGATTCTCCTGGCGGAGTTCGATTTACGACGCACTCGAGCGCCAGGACGAAGAGGAGGCGGCCGCGTGTGAACACGAAGAGAAGGCGTGGGCAGCGACCACAAAGAGCCTGCGGGCCGCACTACGGTTCGTTGTCCTGTCGGGCCGGCTAGACGGGGTGAGGTGAGTCCGTGGCCAACAGAGCAGAGGGACCCGTCCATGTTGTTCTCGCTGAGGTCCCAGCTGGCGCAGCGCACGACGACCATGACGAGGAAACCTGGTACACGTTCCCGGACGGGCCAGCTGACGGCGACCTGGTGATCTTGGTTGCCGACGCCCGCCAGCCAGCTGTGCTCGACGTCAGGACTCTGTGGATGGAGGACGACGACAACTGGGGTTTCAGCAGTGCTCAGCCACTCGTCGGGGACGCCATCGCGATCGCAGCGTTAGAACGTCGGCTCGACGAGCACTTCCCAATCGAACCGCGAACGTTGGCAACCCAAGCCGCGACGGATGTACTCAACGCCATAGCCGCAGAAGTCGCATCCCCAACCCCGTGGACGGCGCTGCCGCACCGGTGTCTCGATCCTCGTGAGTCGGAGGTCATTCAGGCCCAGCGGTTCTGGGGTTGCAACGCCTGTGGCGGTGATGATGAGTCACCGTACAGGCCACGGTTACAGGTTCACCGAGAACCCGATGCGAAGGACTGGCCGTTCCATGAATCGATGGCAGTGTGCCCTTCCTGCCACGACATCCTCCACCAACCCTCGGGGCCGACATTCAACGAGTTGATGTTCAGTCATCGGCCGCCATGTCCGCGGTGCAGCGCGCGACAAACGTTCAAGCTGATGATGGGCTTCCCACCCGGTCCGCCTCCATACGGGACTCAGCTGGGTGGGTGCGTCATTGGGCCGGATATTTCGTCGTACGTTTGCCAAGCCTGCCGTTTTCACTGGTAGGCATCAGGAGCCTGAACCTGGGCCGATGCTCGGGTTTATCAGGCGAGCTAAGGGCGATGCAGGGCCTGGCTGATTTCAATCTCCCTCGCCTCGCCTCGCCGGCGGGACGGCTGGCGGCTCTACGAGCGGTTCGCTCCCAACTCCGTGAGCGCTCTTATAAGCGGCTGCATGGAGGAGTCCTCAAACTTGATCGTCTTCGCCAGAAGGTCTCGAGCTGTGGCGGCAGCGGCCTGAGCCTTCCTGCTCAACAGGCCCTCGAATCGTTGGTCCAGCAGCCACGACGAATCCGTCGATGCGTAGGCAGCGACTGCATCGAGAAACAGCTCCATGTACCGGACCCGGTCCGCCGTGTCTGATCCCCTGCAGCTAATCCAGTCCAACTGATCGCTCCAAAGCAGTCTCCTGATCTGGTCGTCGGAAACATCCAAGAATGTGCCGAACTCGCCTTTGAGTTTGTTCACCTTCCGAAACTCGTCCACTTCTAAGGTAAGGCGCGAGACATTGTCATCGGTCAGCGATGCACCTACCACCAGAAGATGTTTCGTGAGCAGCATCGATTGCAGAAGTGACCCGGCGGGTTTAGCAGATGCGTCGAAGGTGACAAACCGTCGTCGAGTGAGGACGATCGACTCCGGGTGCGCAACGTCGCCATGCATCTTTAGGATCCAGGGGCGCTGCGGCACAGAGGATTGCCGCGGCAGAACGCTGATGGCAGCGCCCTTTTCGGTAGCCCGCAATGCCGTTTCGTAAAGCTGGTCGTAGTTGGTCGTAACCACCTCATTGCAATTGAGCCCCGCCAACAGCGCATGAGCCAACGACGGAGTGCTCGTTTCAGCAATGATCGCCGAGACCTGCTCACCTAGGTTCGGGATCATCTTCTCCAGCAGCTGGGCCTGATCAAGCGCTGGGAACCGCGTGGAATCTGGAACGGCGACATTCGAGCGTTCTGCCAACCTGGCTAGCAAATCACTCCAACCTGGCAGTCCGGCACCGATGCTGACCCCCGCACCCAGAAACAGCGCAAGGTGACCCTGGATAGCCAGTCGACCGAGACGCATCGCGTCCTTCATCGCGGCCTCATCGAGTGCCCAGTGGTAGCGCTCGCGCCGGTAGTGCTGCGCCGCACTGAATAGGGCACGGTCCGGCGTCACCAGCACGACATCGACGCCGAGGTCAGTTGCGCTAGTGGTTAACGTCTGGGTGAGCTGCGCCAGGATATCTCCCTTCCGGGAATCCATACCGCCGCCGCTGGTTGCTAGTACCGGGGTCGCGACACGAAGCCGCTTCCGCCCCTTACCAATCGCAGGTTCAGATGCGGCAATGCCGGCGAGCAACGCAGCGAGGCGAGTGTTGAGCAAGCCGGCGTCGCCGGACACGACGTCGCCGACATCGATGAACCAAACTGCTGGATCCGTTACGCTCTGCCCGAATCCGGTGGCTGGCCATAGTTCTGGCCGTGCGTTCGCCACCGAGTCGCCGACGACCGGTCGCCAGACTGCACTGACATTGAAGTACTGATCTGTCGGAATGATCGCGACGTCATGCGCGACAGCTTCGATCCGTCCACGGACGACGAACAGGTGGCCTGGTGTGTCGTTCACCAGACCAACCTATCTTCATCCATGAGCGACGCATGTCGTCGCGCGGGCGATGTTCAAGGCGGGTCGCACAGGCTCAAAGGCTGACCCGATGGTTCGCCGTCGCATCGATTGCCGTCGGGCTCAATCGTTTCTCGGGTTCGAATGCGGCCATCTCAAGGCAGCGCCAAACTCGTGGGACGTCAACCGTCATTCGAAATCTAGCCCCGCGACATGCGCGTCGCGTCAACTACCATCGAGTCGACGATCGCCGACACGACGGTGGTGACAGTCTCGGCAGTCCTCTCGAGATCTGATTTACTGAGGTCGTCGCCCGCCTGCGCGACGAAGTGGTCGAGGTCGTCTGCAGCACCTGACCCTTCGATCCATGCGAGCTTTTCCAACTGTCTGTCGATTTGCGCCAGCCCGTCGTGGTATCGCTGAAATGCTTCGACCCGAGTCCTCAGCGACTCGACCCGGCGTCGCATGAGCTCCGACTTGGACGCATACATTGCTGCTATCTGGTCATCCTCCGAGAGGTGCCCCGACGGAGGGGGCCCCAGACGTCTGCGGGCGTCGGCGGTCGTTCGAGCGCTCTGCACGATCGAAACCACTTCGTCTTCGAGATTGACCCGTGCAACTCTCTCATCAAGAACAGAGTGCCGCCAAGCCGGTCGGTGATAGATGTTCGTCGCGATCGCGGCCGCTAAATACGCGAGATCACCCTCGTCGCACTTACGCATTTCCTTCAGAAGCTCGCTATCTTGCTTGTCAAGCTTTAGAGCTTGCGACAAGCGGACGTACTCGTCGATCTGTCGTTGATTTGCGGCAAGACGATTCGTGGCCGCTTGCTGTTGTTTCTTGGCCTTCGCAGTCCACGCTCGCCGCGGAACATCCTCGCGCAAGGTGGGAGGACTGGTGGTGCCGTCGACCCGCGGAGGCACCTGCCGCCACGTGTCCAGCGCAAGGTACGCGATGCAGATGCCGACCGACTCCCCCGGCCGTTCCTGATTGGACCCCGGCGCCCAATAGGGCACGTCGAGTCTCTTGACAATATCCGCGACCTCGTTGCTGCGCTCTGAGGATCCGCCCCCGAACCACAAAAAACCCATAGTCGATCCTACTTCGTCTTCCGCTCATCAACCCATCGTGAATGCTATCCGCCGGACCACCCGGGACATGTGGTCCGCTCACTCACGCGTCCTTACCGACTGCACTTTTACACCCGTTGGCCGCGCGAATAGCGCAGTTCCTTCGCAGAGTATTTGCACTTCTCCAGCAGTCGGCGCCAACTCGTACGCATGGTGATGACAGCACGCACTGAGCTGGTTCCACACGAACTCGATATGAGTGGTCCGCTCTTGATCATCCAACGACTTGAGTACCGCCAGCCGGGATCTCATAGAGGCGCCTGAACATTCGGCGCCAATGACTATCAGCCGTTCGTCAACGAGTGCCTCAACAGCCTGACGCGCGATGAAAGCCGCCAATCGCGCCGAGTTGCCCGAGCGGGGCCCTGCGGCTCCGTCAAGGATGCGTTCAGCTTCGCGCAGCAACTGCGCCGCTGGTGTCGGAGTCATTGCTCGGCGAGGATGTCGTCAACGGTCTTGTGCAGATTCCGAACGTCATCCTTCGTGAGACTTGGGATGTTGCCATGCGACCCCTTGTTGCAGATCGTCAGAGCGGGGAACCGATGCACCCGATACGACCGCCATGCAGTGATGTCTGCAGTCGCATCTCCGTGGACAGCAAGGGCGACACGCTGATTCGTCTTTTTGTGGGTCTCCCAGTCCAGTTCAGACTCTTCGTGCGGCTTACCGGCGGCTGCGCGCTTCGCGTAGAACACCTGCTGCGCCGCCGATTCCACCGCAAGCCGGAACAGTCCCGGAGCTGCACGCCGCTTGATCTCGTCGTCGACGTTGTCGTCAGCAACCAGTGCAAACGCGTCGCTGGCGTACCGCTTAGCCGGGTGGTCCGCCGTCCTCACCGCGATCGCGGACCCGGCTTCACGGGTCACTTCGAGCAACTGAGCAGGGACGCCCAGCTGCCGGATAGACGCTGCGAGACGGTCATCGTGGGAGAACACGATCACCTGGCGGGTCTCGGCTAGCGTTCTCAACACATTGATGAAGCCATCGATTTTCGCCGGATCCATCGCCTGGATGGGATCGTCCAGAACTATGAACCGGAACGGGCTGGCCTGGGCGGCTGCGCGCGGGATGAACAGCGCAAGCGCCAGCGCGTGCAACTCACCCTGGCTCATCACAGTCAGCGCAGCCGCTGGCTTGCCGTCGACGCTTCCCTCGAGCACCGCCTTCCGCTGATTCCGGTTCCCTTGCAATGTGATTGAGCTGATGTCGACGTTGCTCTCTTGACGCAGCTGCGCCCAGATCTCTCGCGCTCGAACAGCGATTGGTTCCATGCGCTGATTGCGGAGCACAGTTGCGTTGGTCGTGACCCACTTCTTGGCAGCATCGAGTTGCGCGACGGTGTCATCACTCGTCCGAGCCGTCTGCTCTAAACTCAGCCAACCGCTGATCTTCGCTGCGACGGGCGCCCAGGCATCTTCGAGAGTGGCAACAGCCGCCGCCGCTTCGGCCTGCAGTTCCGTGAGCGCATCGACAACCGGCAGCATCGCGTCGTCAAGGTGTTCGGCAAGGCCTGCAGGGTCGGCCGGTACCGCTCTTGCAGTGGCAACCGCAGCCGCATACGCGCTCAGCGACGGCAGCGACACCCCGTCTACCGGTCGAGCGTCGACCAAATGGCCGACCAAACTAAGTGCTGTCTGTCGCGCGTGATCTACGTTGTCCTGCGCTGCCCGGTAAGCACTGAGCCGTTCGTCCTCGGCCATCAGGAACGACCGGGTGTGTTCCTCCCAGGCTGTATCAAGTGTTCCAACACCACAGACTGGGCAGTTTTCGTCGCTGTCCGTCTCCCTGAGGGTCAATGCAAGTCGTAGGAGCGCTGATCGCTGTTCAGCGGTGGCTAGTGCTTCATCCGCCAACTCGAGCAGACGAGAATCGCACTCTCGTAACGAAGATGTCGCGGCAGATACTTCATCGAGGTCCGGCACCGAAATCTCCGCGACCTTACGGAGCGCGGCCAGAATCAAAGTCTGCGGCGAGTCTGCCCCGCTCACCAGATTGGTAATTGCCGCGAGGTCTGCGGGACGCTTCTTGACAAGTTTTGCGGCCTCGCTCGCGCGCGAATCGTCCGAGGCGTCGAGGAGTGTCTTTAGGCTTTTCAGCGCGTTCGCAGCCTGAGTCCGTGATTGTTTGCGTTCACTCAGGAGCGCCGCGAGTCGCTGCTCGGCATCGTGGATCTCTTCAAGCCCGAGGAGGGTGGCCAGAGCGTCGTATAGCTTCGACGGTTCTTGGTCGAGCAGTCCGCCGATCTCGTCGTAGGTCAGTAGGGGTCGATAGATGTCGATCGCGTTCGACCAGCCCAGACTGCTGGTACCGGCTTGCTTCTTGGCACCGGCCACCTGCATCCAGGTGTCGCTGCCATTCAGTTCAGCGGTGTCGGCCCAGTCCACTCCAATCGTGGTGGTCTTCGAGCCTGGGACCGCGAACTCAACTCGCACCTCACACGGCCTGCCTTCGTGCAGGTTCCGCCAACTGTCAGCCCACATCTTGGCGCGCTTGTTACGCCACCGGTAGCTCTGCCCGGTCAGCGCGAACTCAAGGCCTTCGGCAAAGCTGGACTTCCCCGAACCGTTTCGACCACTGATCACGGTGATGCCCGGGTACGGTGGCACCGCGAGGGTTGCCCGCGGTCCGATCCCGCGAAAACCAGCAACGGTGATTGACTTCAGGTACGCACCGAGCGGTTCGACGGTCTCCGCGTCCTCACTTGCTGGCCGCTCGACTAGAGCGGCAGTTCCGTCGATTTGCTCCTGCAGAGCCTTGTCGCTGTCGAGCGCTGCGATCACGACGTACTTCACGTGCTCGTCCAGCTTCGCATCCGCGTCCAGGAGACCCCAGACGACCTCGGTCAACGACTGTTCGACGACCGACGCCGGTTCTGTCATAGGTGCTCCTTAGCGTGATCCGAATTGCCACTCTCGCAGATGTATCCGACATTGTGGTGCGATACGTCTCGAGTAGTACGCCACAGGCCGTCAGCACCTCGTGATCTACTCCAAATGTGAACGAACCTCTCCCCCGCGGCATTTACGAGTTGCTTCACACGCGACGGGTCGACGCAGATTTGGCCGCTCAGTCTCTCGCTCCCGATTTCGTCGATATCGGTGACGGAGATACCCCGGTCGTCTTGAGTCGGCACCTTGCCGATGCGCTCGTCCGGCACCTCAGCGCCCTGAAACCGGCCGATCAAGTTGCTCGGGCAAACGAACTCCTCGGGTCGCTCGATGAGACGGACGAGGTGCTCCGACCCGAGCTACTTGTCGCCCTCCGCAACGCGGACGAGCCAAAGCTGCAACGGCCAGCCACACCCCTCTCAGAGGTTGCGCTGCTCACCAACACCAAGGGTGAGCCGAACATGGCCGGCGAGATCGCTCATGAACTTGCCAGCGCAGACATGGTCGACCTGCTGTGCGCCTTCATCAAGTTCGCTGGAATATCAGTCCTCGGTCAACAACTCGGCGCCCTGCGCGACCGCGGCGTGCAACCGCGAGTCCTTACCACGACGTACTGCGGTGCCACCGAGCGCCGCGCCCTCGACACCCTGGTGACGAAATACGGCGCCCACGTCAAGGTGCGCTACGAAACCCGCTCCACTCGCCTGCACGCCAAAGCCTGGCTCTTTCGCCGTCGCAGCGGTTTTGACACCGGTTATGTAGGAAGCTCCAACCTGTCGCATTCAGCCATGGTCGACGGGCTCGAGTGGAACGTTCGCATTTCCGGTGTCAGCACCCCATCGCTGATCCGCAAGTTCGAAGCCACCTTCGACACCTACTGGAATGATCCAGCATTCAAGGACTACGACCCGGCCACGGACGCCGACCTACTCGATCGAGCGCTGGCCGAGGCCGGTGGCACCTCTCAAGGTCGGCAAACTCTCACAGTCTCAGGGCTAAACGTCCGGCCCTACCCGCACCAGGAGCGCATTCTTGAGGCGCTCGACGTGGAGCGGCAGGTGCTCGACCGCCACCGCAACCTCGTAGTCGCGGCAACCGGAACAGGCAAGACTGTCGTCGCCGCCCTGGACTACCGCGGACTATGCGAGCGTGCAGGCAAACGTCTTCCACTGCTGTTCGTCGCACACCGCAAGGAGATCCTCGAACAATCACTGCGCATGTACCGAGAGGTCCTCGCGGATGCGAACTTCGGAGAAATGTTTGTGGGTGGGCAGCGGCCCACGCAGTGGAAGCATGTGTTCGCCAGTATCCAGTCGCTGCACTCGAACACGCTCGACGGCATCGACCCGACGCAATTCGACGTGGTCGTGGTCGACGAGTTCCATCACGCAGAAGCATCTACCTACAGGCGGCTGCTAGATCACCTCCGACCAGCCGAACTCCTGGGCCTGACGGCCACGCCCGAACGCACCGATGGGCGCGACGTTTTCTCGTGGTTCGACGGACGGATCGCGTACGAACTCAGGCTTTGGGACGCACTCGAGCAAGACCTGCTCTGCCCGTTCCACTACTACGGGGTTGCCGACAACACCGACTTGCGCTCCATCACTTGGTCACGCGGCAACTACCAGGCCAACGATCTATCGAACCTGTACACGGGCAACGACGCTCGCACCCGACTGGTCCTGCAAGCCCTGCGCGACAAGGTCAGCGACCCGACAACGATGCGCGCACTCGGCTTCTGCGTATCCATTGCCCACGCGGAATACATGGCGACCAGGTTTACCCAACAAGGGCTGCCGTCGCTGGCTGTGTCCGCCGAGACCAGCCCCACCGAGCGCGCCGACGCGTTCGCCAAACTACGAGCCGGCACCGTCCAGTGCCTCTTCGGCGTCGACGTATTCAACGAAGGCCTCGACATCCCCGACGTCGACACCATCTTGCTTCTCCGGCCGACGCAGAGCGCCACCGTCTTCCTCCAGCAGCTCGGTCGCGGACTTCGCCGCACAAAAACCAAAGCTGTGTTGACAGTGCTCGACTTCATTGGCCAACAACGCCGAGAGTTTCAATTCGAAAACAAGTTTCGCGCCCTGACCGGCTCTAGTCGCGGGCGCCTGCTGAACGAGATCAGCGAAGACTTCCCATTCCTCCCAGGCGGCAGTCGCCTGGTCCTCGACAGGGTCGCCCAGCAGATCATTACTGAGAACATCCGGCAGACGATCCGCCTCAACCGGCGCGCCGACCTCGTTGCCAGCATTGCGTCCCACAAGCCGCGCACTCTGCAGGAGTACCTCACCGAGTCCGGCCACGATCTCGTCGACGTCTACGGCGGAACAGCCGGCAAATCCTGGACCGCCCTGGCACGCGACGCCCACATCCCGACCCCTGCCTCTGGCCCTGGTGAGGAAGCACTGCTGCGCCGGATTCGGATCGTCACGCACGTCGACGACCTGGAGCGCGCCAACGTGTATCGAAAGATCGCCCGGCCCGACGGGCCCCGGTACGACGAACTGTCCCCCCGCGAGCAGGGGTATGCCCGCATGTTGTTCTTTCTGCTGTGGCCTGACCGCAGTGACCACGCCGACTACGACGCCGGCCTCCGGCACTTGCAGGCCAACCCCGCCATCTGCAACGAGATCGGTCAGATCCTCGACGTGACGACCGATCAGATCAAGCACGTCCCGAAACCTATGGATGCAAACGATCTGCCGCTGTTCACCCATGTACACTATCGCCGCGAAGAGGTCTTGGCCGCCATCGGATGGGCGTCGTTGACGCGCAAGGCTTATGGCCAAGCAACGGGTGTCGTCTGGACAGACGACGGTTCGACCGGAGCACTGTTCGTCAATCTTCACAAAGACGAAGGCCAGTTCAGTCCCACCACGATGTATCGCGACTTCCCGATCTCGCGCGACACGTTCCACTGGGAGTCGCCGAACAACACCACGGTTGACTCGAAGCTCGGTCGACGGCTCCTGGGAACGAGCGGGGAGGACGGCAAGGTTTTACTGTTTGTTCGCGATCGGCCCAACGGTGACATTGGTGCTGAGCCGTTCATCTTCCTATGTCGGGTTGACCTCGTCAGCCATCAAGGTGAGCGCCCGATCTCGATCACCTGGAACCTGCATCGGCCGATGCCGGCTGATGTGTTTGCGAGCGGGTCGGTGATCGCGAGTTAGCGATGCGCTCCCTTGAACTCGTCGCCACGAATACAACCGCGCCACGGACGATTCAATCCCGCCAACGCCTGGCGGCCCCCCGGTTTCATTAGCCGAACATGATGCTTAGTCTCAGAGCTCAGCCGTGGATCGACAAAATGGAGACGGCGCTGTCCAGCTCGCTGGGTAGTTGACACTAAACCCCGTGGGTCCCCTGGGTGGCTCGGCTCAGCAAGAGTAAGTTGACGAAATGTCGGTCACGGATGTCCGTCATCCGAAGAATACCGAGATGTCAGCCTCAGGTCCGGGCCAGATTTTGACTGCCAAATCCGCAAGATTCCGAGACCTTTCTTCTATTTGAGTCTTGCCCCATGTCGCGCATTGCGAAATAGACGAATTCATCAGCAACTTGCTATCGCCAAGTAGCTGCTTTTTCTCGGAAAATGACTGATTGCTGAGCTCACTATTGTACGCTGTTAGTGTAATATTTCCGAGCTTGTGAACCAACTTTTGGTGCAGCTGGTCAACCGTCTCTTCGGCACCGCAATCAGCTGCCAATTGTGCGATCCACTCTGCGGTAAGGGTCCGTGGCAGCACGTGTTCTACCGACAAGGTTGAGCCCGTCCAATCAATTTTCTCCTTGTGCCGATAGCTCTCCTCAAACTGCTGCAGTACATGCTTGCGCTGAGCATGCTTGCCAGTCTCATAGAAGTCGAGGTCAGCTACAGCGGCGAGGAGCGACTGGTCGGTCGCCCAACGTCGGCGAGGTGCGGCGAGAATGTCACGAACAGCTTCCGCCAAGTTAGCGGAGTCTTTCGCGTCTCGCGCGATAGAAGTAAAAAGTCTGTTTAAACCCGCCGAGGTTCGGCGAGTCAGCATCCTCCTGACTAGATAAGACTCAGTTATTCGGAACGTCGCGATCAATTCCTGCACCGTCGAACTGCCCCCATCAAGGCGCTCGAACCCGAGCATGAGAAGTGGATATATAGTCTCGCCACCCCAATTCACGAGCCGGCGCAGAGCGATACGCAGTTCGAGATTACTTTCGGACTCAGGCTCTTGGATCCTACGCAAGTAATGGGAGCGTCTTGCCAGCGTCTTCATATTCTCCAAGACATCGGCTTCAGTCTTAGCATTTGTGCTTAAGCGTAACTGCTGCTCTTTATATGTATTCCCGCGGCTTACCCCCACATAACCCCGCAGGACTAAATCCAGGTAGGCGAGAAGCTCCAAGGAATCCGCGCCAACGCGCTCCTGCATTGGTAGCCAAATTGTCTTGTATGCGTCGTTACCCAAATTAGGGAGGAGCATAAAGAGATAGTTTCTCAACAAGTCGCCTTGAGTCAGGCGCGCTCCTGTGTTATTCAAGGACTCGAATATCCTATACGGATTGTCGTTCTTCTCAGTCGAGATCGATACCAGATCAATACGCAATTTTAGCGCAGACTCGACATTCCTCAACATTTCCGCATCAGCGTCCTGAAGTTCTTTCGCAAAGAATCTGTAGGCCTGCGCCACGCTGCCATCAGCGGGCAACTCCGTCTGATCGATAATGGCGGTATACGCCGGTCTGTCAGCCTGCGTTGGAAGCAGGCGGTAGAAATCTGTACCGTCTTCAATCTATTCACTAAACACTGTTCGTGTAGCTTCTCAGCTAGCTTCACCTCACCGAGGTCGTTCGCGCGGTCGCGAAGGGCAGCGAGAGCAAGCATGATTGTTGTAAGCCTTTGCTGACCGTCGATTACGAGCCACTGTTGTACCCCGCCTGCGACAGCCCGGGGGGATGGCGCGAGAACTACTGATCCGAAAAAGTGCGCTCCCGACTGGTGCGAACCTTCATCCTGATCAGTAAGCGCGTGCACGTCTTCCCAGAGTCGATCCAACTCCTTCGGACCCCAGCTGTACGTACGCTGATACAGCGGAATCTGGAACTGCTTCGATCCTTCTATGAGCCGAAGCAGTGTAACTTCCTGTGCCTGCAAGGCTTCTTCCGATCTGCTCGATGTCCGTTTTGCGGTGGTCGCTAGAACTCCCTAGCCCAAGGCCGCAGCGACCCCAGTTAAGGCTTCTTTTGCAACCTACCTGAACCGCACCTCGGGCCACTCCACGTTGTCACGGTGCATCGTGCCTTGTGACTGTGGTCGGACGAACACCACGGCCAACATGACTCTCCGCAGCAGCGGTTGTCGCTACCCAACGTCGTGAGTTTGGAAGTCGAACTCAGTCTGCGGCCATTGACCAAGAGTCGTGGGGACTTTCGGCGGAATCGATGGCGCCATTTCAACTGAACGCCCGAGTCAGCACAAAGGCTTCGTTAGGCCGACAGAAGACAAGGACTACTGACGACACCCGCTGCCCGGTAGCAGCTCGCAGCAGATCAGCGTAGATCGCTAGCTGCGCCCAATACTGCTCGAGGGTCTCCTGCGACACCCCGACGTCGGTTTTATAGTCAACGATCACCAAAGAACCATCGTCCTCGCGGTAAACGAGGTCAGCGATACCCTCCACGACGATTTCGCTGCCGGGCGCGAGACCACCCAGCGGCATCTCCTGCCAATGCTCGCGTTCTGCAGCGCGCCGGACGGGTTTAGACGTCAGTGCCGAACGCGCCATCATCACAAAGCGATCGGGGTCGACAAGACCAGCCAGAGCGGCCGCGGCACGTGCCTTATCGTCAAACGACTCGTCGAGATGAACTGCAAGACCACCGGTTTCGAGAAGTGCATGCAGTGCGGTCCCCAGGGCGGCACCGCTTTCCGTCGAGCCGACTGCAGCCGGAACTTTTTCTTCTCCCGGTGCGACCGTCAGGAGATCAGCATTTCGGTACCCCTGCAGGATCGCCGTACCTTCCAGTCGCTTCTCGTGGACGATGTCAGTCACGGACAACGATGACGGTAGCGCTGAGGTGGCGTGGACCCGCGCTGTTACCACTTCCCACTGATCCCATGCGTCGAGTTCCGCATCCTGCGCGCGGTGGTCGTCGTCGTTCCGAACTGGGTCGACGAGGTCTGGGATCGTATTCGGCAGCCCAGCCAAGGCAGGTTCGAGAATCCGACCCCAGCACTGCCCCTTTCCCAGGAATCCAGACACCGCGAGAAAGCTCTCCGCGCGAGTGCAGGCGACGTACAGCAGACGTACGCGCTCAGCCAGCGTGTGCTGAGTCTCGACAGCGGCAAGGCCGTCGTACTCGAGGCCCCGCACCCCCGCCGAGAGATAGGCCGAGGGCAATCCGTTCTCGTTCCACAAGACGGGTTCTTTGCTTGTCCGGAATCCGCCGCTCATACCCGCGACGATCACCATCGGGAACTGCAGACCCTTCGCTGCGTGAATCGTCATGATGCGCACAGCATTTACACCGATCTCGGGCAGGACTGCCTCGGCTACGCGCGCGTTCTCTTCTTGCTGGGTCTGTGCCCAGTCCAGGTAGTCACGCAGGCTCCCCCCGTCTTCGCCGTACCAGGCATGAGCTTGATCGAACACAAACCGCAGCCGACGCCAGACGTCGCGGTGGCGTGGAGAGTCCATCGACACTTCGAAGACCCGGCGGTCCGTCGCGAGCGAGCTGAGCAACGCACCGGGAGTGAGCTGTCCCAGCTCAAAGTATCTGTCATGCAGGTAGTTGAGCGCTTCGGCGACCGGCGAGTCTCTCAGGCCCTCAGGTGGATCGCCAAACCAACTCCATCGACCACCCGCCGACTTCCAGCGCAGCAGGTCGTCATCGCCACAACCGAATAGCGGCGTTCGGAGCGCTGCAACAAGAGCTGCTTCGTCGGAGGTGTTCGACAAGGCCCGCGCCGTCACCAGCAAGTCGTGAACTTCTTGTGTCGAGTACACCAGCGATGACGCCTCAGAACGGAACTCAATACCTGCGGCATCCAGCGCCTTCTCTAGGTGTGGCAGCACCACCCGGGACGGAATGAGGATACAAATATCGCTCAGACCGACAGCGCTATGCCCGAACTCGCCATCATGCGACGTTTCCTTTTCCCAACCGCGCTCGGTAGCGGTGGCGATAATGCGAGCGACGTCGGCTGCTTCGCGGCTTCGCATCATCTCCGACTCCGAGAGCGCCTCCTCCTCTTCGGAGGGCACAGCATCGTTGAGAAATACGAACGGACCCGGTCCCCACGGCGAGTCTGTCCACGCGGGACGCCCTGGCGCAGGATCCAGCGGCGTATACGCAGGTTGGACATGGTGCGCAGGCTGTACCAGCGTACCGAAGACTGAGTTAACCCACTCGAGAACAGGATTGGTGGACCGGAAATTGGTGGTGAGCTGAACAACGTCAGATGGCGCGGTCGCGTCACTGGCCGCCATGTACGAGGCGATGTCGGCGCGGCGGAATCGATAGATCGACTGCTTGGGGTCGCCAACCGTGAACAGCCGACCGGTCTCGTCGGGGCCGGCAACGATTCGGCGGGCGATCTCTAGCTGCAACGGATCAGTATCTTGGAACTCGTCAAGCAGGATCCGGCGGTATCGATCGTGGACCACTTTCTGTACCTCCGGATCAGCCAGCACATCTCTGGCGTGAACTAGGAGGTCATGAAACTCGAGTTGGCCCTGCCGTTGACGCTCACGCGCTTCCGCAATCACTGCGTGCGACAAGTGATGAACCACGACGGCGAGTCCCGACGCCGCGTAGGCCAGGCGGACCTCGCCTGCAGTCACCTTCAGTTCCTTGATGGCGTCCTTGATCGCCGCCAATCTGTCCTTACCGCCCCAGCTCGCACTCTTGCCACCGCGACCAGGCCCTGGGCAGCTATCCACTAAAGACAACCAGGCACCGCTGTCGGCCCCGGCAGCCATCTGCGTGCGCCACTCGGCGACCTTGCCCATCTGCACGATCAGCTTGTCCGACCTATCAGAACACTCTCCCCGCAGGGCAACAACCTCATCAGCGGCGCGCAGGATCTCGTCGATCTCGTGTTCGGCGACCACCGGCGGCGAATTGTTGGGCTGCAACCTGTCCCAGCTGCGGTCGAGGGCGTCGGCCAGGGTTCGCACCTGGTCCAGCGATGCGCCGACGCCGATCACGACCTGCATGGCTTCTGCCAAACCGGGTGGCGCCTTCGCTTCGTCGGAGAAGAGCGTGGACCGCATCCGGCGCCAGCGACGTTCAAACGAGAGCTGCGACCCCATGGCGTCGACGACAGAGATACGCGGCGGAACTCCAGCTTGAAGGGGATGCTCGGACACCACACGGGCCGCGAACGCGTGGAGAGTGCCGAGGGCAGCAGTATCGACCTGCATCAGTGCAGTGCGGGCGGCCTGGGTGTCGTGTTTGGCCAGTTCGACGCGGACTCGCTCACGTAGCTCTGCGGCGGCTTTCTCGGTGAAAGTAATGGCCGCGATGTGGTCGAGTTCGACGCCGTCGTGCAACACGAGCTGACAGATGCGCTGAACGAGCGCATGCGTCTTGCCGCTACCGGCACCCGCTTCAACGAACAGCGTTGTCGCAGTATCGGTTGTGATGCGCTCGCGAGATGCTGCATCGATGAGGCCGGCGTCTTTTCCTTTGCTCATGTCAGACACCGTGCTTCGCGATGTAGTCGGCGATCTCCGGCGCTTGGCCGAGGTTCACCCAGGCTCGTTCGAGGCCAGGCTTGCCGATCAGGTCGACGAGTGCATCAGCCCAGAACGTGTCCGCTGTTCGTGGCGGGAAGTACCCCGCTGTCACGGCTTCGTGGACCAACGTCAGATCGGTGCGGAGGATGTCCAAGACAGCGTCAGTGATTGGGTACTCGATGAGACCGAACCCACCCTTGCTGGTCGCGAACCAGTAGCGGGCGCTCACTTGCTCTCCCAGCGTCGCGGCAAACAGCCCGTACACCGGGAGCTGGAACTTCTTGCCGCCCTGCGTGGGTGCCGCTTCACTGATCCCTCGGGAGTAAGCCATTTGTCCGGTCTTGTAGTCGGTCACCCGGAACCGTCCATCGTGGTGCCCGTCGATGCGGTCAATCGAACCGGTGAATCTCACTGTGCCCGAACCTAGATCGATCAAGACCGTCGCGGTGTCCTCGCGACCGAACCTCTGCTCCACACCAACAGGTGTCCAGCCGTCAGCGCGGTCGCTGGTGTCGTGGTCAAACCAGGTCTCGATATCCCGGCGGATGATTGCGCGGTCCTTCTGCCAGAGCTGAGGCAACCAGCCCGGCGCGCCAAGAATCGCATCATCGAGTACCTCGTCTGCGATGCCCAACAACCGGTCCAGGGTGGCGTCCTTGCCATCGATGACGGCCTGGATGTACTTCTCCAACGTCGAATGAATCAGGTTGCCTCGAGTGAGGGGATCAAGCTGCGCGACGTCGTCTGGATCATCGAGAGCGTCGACTCCGAGGAGGCTGCGCACGAAGAAACGGTACGGGCTCTCGACCCACTGTTCGAGGCTTGTCGGCGAAATCGGCTCGCTGAACACTCTCACCAGATCTTTGACCGTCGAAAGGTTTCCGTTGAATCGGCTGAACCGTCCGTTGAGCCGGTCGCTCCGCATTTCCATTCCTCGGAACACGGTGGGGTCGTCCAAGGCTAGGCGACGCTCCCGCGCTGGGACACCCGCCAAGGCTCGGAGCCGCCATTCTGTCGGCGAGGCGGCACCAGAACCGATGCGCGGGTCGAACTTCTGGGTCGCGACGTCGAACGACTCGACGGTGACGATCGAAGCCACGTCCTTGGTTTGACGTTGCCAGTCAACGACATTGATCGTCGCGCCGGACAGCTTCTCCAAGGTCGGGAGGAGCCACCGCGAAGGCACCTTCTCTGCGCCACCGCGCAAGCTGCCGCGCGGGAACGTCACGATCCGATGGTCGCGGCCGGAGCCAAGGGTCAGCATCAGTTGCCGCTGTTGGCCGGCGATCTCATCGGCTAGCGAGCGACCGGTGAGGTCCGCGGGAATGAGCGGATCCTCGCGGCGGCGCGCCGGCACGATGCCCTCAGCGACACCGACGACGATACAGACGTCGAGGTCACGCCCGACCCCTGCGCTTATCGGTCCGATCGATACGCCCGCACCTGAGCGACCGACTACGCGTCTCTCACCGCTTATGCGAACCGTCAGCGCATCTACCAGTCCTGCCGCCGTGGGCGGCGGAGCGATACCGTCCATGGCACGCAAGTCGTGGCAGATTCTGTTGATCGCCTCGGCGTCGCCTTGAGTTAAATCGCCGTCGCGCGAGGATGTTGTGACGAATCGAGAGTCGACGAGGTCTAAGAGCGCGTTGGCGGCCTCCGTCCAGGTAGCCGCGGACGTGACCGAGCGGAGATCTGACCGCAGCGATTGGACGAACGCATAGAGCCACGGCGCCGCGATGTACTTAGGGTTGGCCGGGTCAACTTGTGTGAGTCGTTCCCAATCAGCACCACCGACGATCGGTACATGCTTTCGTGTGAGCAATTCGAGTCTCCGGTACGAGACAGGCTTGCCGTCGATGTCGGGGCGTTGAACTGCTCGCTCGGCGACAATCGCAAGCAATTCACGTCGCGGCATGAGGTCGATGTCGAGTTGCAGCAGAGCCAGCAGCGACCGCGCGATGGGTCGGTCGATTAGGGAACGGCAATCGGGGCCGGCGAACTCAATGTCGCCGCTATTGAAGTGTTCATGGATCAGGTGGAGGTAGGGATCTTCCGTGCCATAGAAGATCCCGATCCGGTGCCCTGGAGTACCTGCCGAGAGGTGCTTGCGCACGATGCGGCTGACGGCACGCACTTCGTCGTCGGCGTCCGAGGTGTGGACAACCATGGTGCCGGTGACTTCCGCATTCGCCTCGATCGTCTCGCCGCGGGCCTGCATCGCTCGCAGGACCTCGAGCGCGGCCGGATCGGTCTCGCAGGGTTGGAACACGATCATCGTTCCGAGTTCGTCCAGCCTCTCTTTCGCTACCGCGTACGCCTCATGTGGGAGGTAGTACGTCGACGCGTGTGCGCTTATCGCCAACCGATGGACGCGCAGCATATCGTTGACGAGCGGTGTCGGATTCGTGGCCATCGGGGCGGCTTGCCCGGCAAGAGCGAGCGACGCACCGGCGATCGCCTGCGACGTGATCGGCTGGTCAGCGACGTCCGCGAACACCCCCGGCTCGTCGCTGAGGACTTTCTGGACTGACGCCTCGAGGAGCGGGTAGTCCAGCGGGACCCGGGGAGCCAGAACCGGTGCGGCCAGTGAAGCCACTGCGTGCCCGAGCGTGAGCACATGCGTGTTCGCCAAGCCACCGTTTCGAGCCAGGTCCCTCATCACGTCGCGAACTGCGCCTGTACTAGACACGACTATGGTCACTCTTGCCAGCGGAGAACCCATTTTGACCCACTCAACGGCGTGAGCCAGCTGACCGTAAGTATCGGTGCTCATCAATTGATCATGGTCGACGTCTTCGGCGCTGGGACACTCCGGGCGGCCTCCAGCACGCGGTTCACGCGAACAGATGAACCCTAGAGACCACCCTTGGATGGTAGAAGGGAGTACGGATCGAACTGACTTGAGGCAACGTGACTGAGCGGACTGGACTGATTCTGCATTGCCGGGAACGTGAGACGAAGCGCGTGAGGCACTACAAACTGTCTGCACTGCGGCGTCTTCCTACCCGTTCACGGCGTCTTCGCGCTACGACATGCGCCAGCGTCTGCCGAGTCGGCTACGGACACGGGCGTGCACGGGCACTTACCTGAAGTATCATCTTCGGTCCTAGAAGGATTAAAGGTTTGGCTTAAACGAAATGCCCCCCGACCTGCATAACTAGATAATTGGAGAAGTGATGGTCAGCGCGAAACCGAGTCACGAAAATTATTCTGATCTGCTTAGCCAGATTCGAAGCGGCCAAATCAAGATTCCTCAATTTCAACGAGATTTCGTATGGACGATAAATCGGTCTGCAGCGCTCCTAGACAGCGTGATTAAAGGATATCCGGTAGGTACATTCATTTTCTGGAAGACAGACGAGCGGCTTCGGAGCGTCAAAGATATTGGTGGCGATACTCTGCCCGAGCCGCCAGAAGGCCAATACGTCAACTACGTCCTGGACGGGCAGCAACGACTCACTAGTCTCTACGCTGCAATCGAGGGAAAATCGGTCAAACGAGAGTCCGGATCGATTGACGACTTCTCCAAAATATACGTGAACCTCGAGGCGTCTGAGCACGACCCAATCGTGACCGAGGAGCATACAGGACTTGCGGAAGGTTCGTACATAACGCTAACCGAACTACTGAACGGAGGCCTTGGGATCGCCAAGAAATACGATAAGAGGTATTGGGATGTAATCGAGGGGCATTCGACCCGAATCAAGTCCTACAGCTTTCCCGTAACCTCCGTCTCGTCCGCCGCGATTGATGTTGCTACCGAGATATTTACACGGATCAACGTGGGCGGAAAGACACTAACGACGTACGAAATCATGGCCGCGAAAACCTACGATGAGAAACAGGATTTTGACTTGACCGTCAAATCTTCTGAGATTTCAGATCGACTAACCCAAGTTAACTACGAGACCATCCCGGAGATAACTCCACTCCAGCTAATCGCCTTGATACTCGAAGGCGAGTGCAAGCGAGAGACTATTCTCAATTTGGACAAGGGCGACTTTATCAAGACCTGGCCGGATGCAATCAGCGCACTCGAGAGCGCTGTAGACCACCTTCGATCCTCCTACGGGGTCGCCGCATCCAGACTGCTTCCCTACAATGGCCTGCTGATCCCATTTGCCTACTTCTACTTCGCCAACGGAGGCAAGAAGCCCAACGCCAACCAGGCAAAGCTGCTGACCGACTTCTTCTGGCGCTGCAGCCTAGGCGGAAGATATTCATCCGGCCTCGAAGGTAAGTTGGCGCAGGATCGATCACGGATCGACAAAATAATAGCCAGCGAGAGCCCCGCCTACGATTGGCCGGTCGACACCAGCCCCGAGTTCATACTTCGGAACGGATGGTTCACGCCGAGCAGAAGTTTCGCGAAGGCCATTCTGTGCCTGTACGCGTCTCTACAGCCACGCTCGTTTGACAACAATGGAATCGTCGCCGTTGGCAACGCCTACTTGAAGCAGGCCAACAGCAAGAACTACCATCACTTCTTCCCTAAAGCCTACTTGAAAAAGGAGGGATTTTCTCTGGTCCAGGCAAACAACATCGTGAATATCACCATTATAGATGCGCATCTGAACAAAAACACAATCAGGGCCAAGGCTCCTTCTAAATACATGAAAGACTTCAAGGATAGTAATCCCAACATGGACCAGACCATGGCGTCTCATCTTCTCGACGACTACAAGCCCTACGGCTTCGGGCACGACGACTACAACAGCTTTCTTCAGAAGAGGGCGAAGCGAATCAGCGACGAGCTGCAAATGCGCATCGTTCCGCAGCAGATTGATGCGGGTGGTCAGGCGGAGAAAGCGGATGACTTCGATCCAGAGGGCGAGGAATTCGAATGAGCCGGAGCCGCCTCGCGATCCGGAGAGCGCCTTACCACAGGCCGGTGACGATCGTTCGATTAATTACACCGCCGGAATAGGATTGAACAAATGACAGCAGTGCGGAAGTTACCGGGAGTCCTATGCTTAGAGGGCGAATGGAATCCAGAAGAACCTACCAGCCGTATGACAATCGAGCCCGCACTAGAATTACTCGAACGAACCGAATACCTGAAAGTTTTCCACCGGAACGTCAACACGCTGGGAGAGCTGTACTTTCATCTAGACCGTTGGGGAACAAAAGACTTCAAGGAGTATCAGTTCTTGTACTTAGGATTCCACGGCGAGTCGGAAGTCATTTACATCGGTGATGAGCCCCTAGGTTTGGATCAACTGGGGCGTAGACTGGAGGGTCAATGGGCGGGAAAGATCGTATTCTTGTCGTCGTGCGGCGCTCTCGATTCTCCCGAACACTCCCTCAAGAGCTTTTGCAAGAGAACAGGCGCCGACGCAGTGGTTGGTTACACTGCCGTGGTCGACTTCGTGGAGGCAGCAGCATTTGAGCTTCTACTTTTCGGCGAGATGACTGTGATGTCTAGTCCCAAACGGATGTACACCAAGGTAACTCGGGAGTACGGCGAACTAGCGAGTCGGCTAGGTTTTCGAGTTGCGACTCGATCCTGGGCATCCGATCTGTGACCTTTCAAACGTCTGCCGGGCCCCGCGGACGAGGATCGCCCTAATGATGATTGTCACCGTTGCACAACCGATCTGCGAGACAACGCGTTCCGGTCAAGCCACGGCTCGAGGATGGAAGCGTCAGGCGGCGACCGCGTGTTGTCGGATTCGTACTTTAGATTCCCCCCACCCCCATGACCGCGAGTAAATAGGTCCAGCCCGGATCGAAGTTCACGCAGACTTCGGAGGCCGCGGCACAGCTCCCAGGTGTACGGATCGGCCGAGAAGCGTATCTACGAGCCTTAATGCAGACGGGCAGGTTGAGCGCGCTATTGCCACAAGCCCTGCAGCTACAGGTATCTCAACGAAAGTCATTGCTGAGGTGGCGAACACCTCAATGAAGTACGAGACCCGTAAGATAACCGCCTTGCAGACCAATGCGAGAGTTCCCGGAGGGTTCGCGATGGTAGGCACGATCCCAGCTGACCTTGCCCAGTTTGGATTGGCGTAGGACTTAGGTTCGCGTCGCTCCAGCTCGCTATGTCCGTTGGCCAGCTAGCTGCCCGACTGAATGGTCCACCCCATCTTCGCGATTGGTTGCAGTTCGGATACGGTGCCGCCGATCGTAACTATTAGCCCGTAACTCCCGCTGTCGAAAGTCGTTGTGGCGTAGGCATCTAGGCCTGGCATGAGGTCGTTATCGCGAAGGAAGTCAGAGCTGTACACACCGAAAGCAACAAGGGCGCCGCTTTGCTTACTATTGCAGCTCGAGACACCGTCTGCGCCGTTCAACAGCCCGCCGCCGCCGCCGCCGCCGACGAACGTGCCCTGCCTACACAACGCACGCCAAGCGTCTTCGAATGTGTAGGGCTGAGTTGGCGTGTCGACAGCTCCTGCCGAGTCTGCCGAATCCATGTCGCTGTCTCCGCCGACCACGATCCAGGTGACGGCTGAGATCAGTACAATCAATGAAAGGCTGATGCCGAGAACGATGAACCCGGTTCGGTTGCTAGGCCCGCGGGGCGCCGGCGGTTGACCGTAAGGCGGCTGGTTCCACCCATGCGGTGGAGGACCCCCCGGAGGGCCGGGTTGGTTCCACTGCTGCGGCGGGCCAGCCGACGGCGGTTGTTGAACCCAACTTTGCGAGTAGCCGGGCCAGCCTTCTGGCGGGCGATGCTGCCAATCCGGTGCCGCCTGGCTAACGTCCGGCGACAGGCCGTCGCGATCCGGTGGAGTTGGGTCGTTGGGGTTCACGTGTTGGCGATCGCTCTCGTCGGAAATGGCAGACAGTATTCGTTCTGTCTTTAGCCAATCGCCAGCAGGATGCGATGTGTTTTATCGAACCTGACCCGTTGCTCGGCACGCCGCGGACTGCATTTCTCGAGTACGTCGTCGGCCATACTTCCACAATCGTCGGGTAACGCACCTCTGGCTTCGGTCGATAATCGGATGCCACCCCCTGAAATGGAGCTTCGCAGTGACAACCCCGCCTCCCGATATGCCCCCACAGCCGCACAACTGGTCCGCCAAACCGCCGCGGGCAGCAGATGGATGGCCGATCTGGATGAAGGTGTCGATCGCTGGGTGTGTGTTCGTCCTCGCAGCTCTAGTTACAACTCTGACTGTCATATTGGTAGTTGAAGACGAAGGACCTTCGAAGGCCCAGCAGTACCGAGACGCTCTCCCCGAGAACGGTCTTGCCCTTGCCGAGCCCAAGAGCGACTCCGACATCGACCAGACCGCCAAATGGACGTGCGACCTGCTCGGCGACTTCTATAACGAATACCGCAAGCCGCAAACGGGGACGGGCGCCGTCCTCTTGCTACTTGTCACCCACGACGAAGATGTCGATCGCCTGGCAATCGCCTGGGATCCCCAATACGTCGTGACCCACGACCTGAACGAAAACAAGAATTTTGGCGGGTTGATTGAAGGACAAGGAAGGTCGGTGGGAATCCTCCGCGACCTCTACTGTCGCACGATCCCGTTCGACAAGGCCGCGGCGCCTGCCGCGAACGCCACACAGACTGCCCCCGTCAAAACGCCGGAAAGAACAGCGACCGCTCGCCCACCAACTACGACGCGGGCGCCGGCATACCCAGACATGGACGATCAGGGGTTTCGGAATTCCCACGCGTCATGCGATGTGGGAGATGTTCTTGAAGCAGCAGGACGCACCGCAGACTCCCAGATAGTGATCTGCGGTGAACCGGGCCTCAACTACTCCTACTACTACCGAGGTGTCCGCCTCAGCGATCGGGCACCCAGTGAATTCTCGGGCGTCGAGGATCGCAGGGGCGGCAACTTCGTCGTGGTCAACGCCGGGGGGGGGGGGGGGGGGGGGGATTCCGGTGAATCAGTCATCCTCTTCGGACCAGTCGCAGGCGGCAAAACTCATGTGGCAAGCACTCGCCATCACGCCGGGCGGCGTGGGCCGGATGTGCGGTTCGTAAAATGTGCTCACATGCTCACCGATCTCGCCGGCGGGCACGCTGACCGCACCACGGCCAACGCATGCGCGAATACACCCGCCCGACGGTGCTCATCATCGACTTCGCGATGGGTGAGCACACCACCACAGGATCTGATGACCCCTACGACCTAGTCTCCGATCGGGCGATCGCCGGCGAACAACTGGTCTGACCAGCAACCGGGCGCCCTAAGACTGTTATCCACTCTTCCCAACCCCGTCGTCGCCGAATCACTACTCGATCGTCTCATAAACACCAGCCACCAAGTCCTAATTGACGGCCCGTCTTACCGGCCCGCAAAACGACCCGGCAGGCCCGCCACCAAGACCACCTGACCCAGCCCACCCGATCAGCCCAGCACGCTCGAACATGGGGAAACACGTGACGGAAACCCCTGATATTTTATGTGACCGCCGACAGCCAAGTGATGTCGAAAGGTGTGGACCTACACACCAATTGCCGCCAATCATCCACCATGATCTGGACTGGAACCCGGCCAGCCTCGAACAGCGAACGGGCAGGGTTGATCGCCTCAATTCGAAATCCGCGACGCTGGGCGACCCGATCATGGTTTATGAGCCGTATCTTGCCGGAACGCATGACGAGAAGATGTTTCGGGTAGTCAAAGACCGCGAACGGTGGTTCGGGGTGGTCATGGGAAGCAAGAACCCAACCGACGAGCGGTCGACCGAGGCTGAGGCACAACAGATCCCGCTACCCCCGGCGCTGTCGGCACAACTGACCATGGACCTCAGCCTGCTTTAGCAATTAGCACCCTGCCCGCAACGCTGAAATGGTTCCGGTCGTGCCGTGGCCGATGAAGGACCCCTACAACCTCACGAACACGCGTTCGCGATGCCAGTCCAGGTAGGCGAAATCAGGCCGTGCAGCAGACGCGGGCAGTACGAGCTTGTCGAACAACGGTGGCTTTCCAAGCGCAGCCCGGAGCGGAGGTTCAGCAGCGAAATCTTCTTGCACACCGCTCGCGTACCGAATTCGAAGGTCGTCGTCGACAGTGATGAGACCTGTGTCGAATGCAATGTCGTGGGTTGGGCACGCCGTCAACCCGTTCCGGGTGTCGAGGCGCTCGTCATTGTTGCTGTCTTTCCACGGTTTGATGTGGCTTGCGGTGAGCATCCGCTTCCGGCGGTGGCCATTTATGTGTCCACTCAAGCCGCAGAACACGCAACGGTTCGAATGGTTCGTCAACACTCCTCGGGCGAACCGGTGCTGGCCGACGCGCGCCCGAGCGGTAAGGAGCCGCTGTGTGACCTCCACCGATACCGCGGGCTCCGTCCGCGCGAGATTCTCAACTTGCCCGATTACAGATTGCTCCAACTCCGCGTCGTCCAGCTCCTCTTGACCGAGCAGCCACAGCTCCTCCCCCGCCTCAAGCTCGAGAAAGTCTGGCAACACCGCTCGGTCAACGCCGAGGCTTCGGGCAGCGCCAACAATCGTCAAGTACAGCGCTTGCAAATCCGCTGGAGACGCAAGCAGGGCCGCACCAACCACCAAGTCGTACTTGCCGCCGTGGCTCCTAGTCCCGTCCAAATTGGCCATCTTAGCGATCACGCTGGTCGGGGGACGCCGAAACAACGCGGCGAGCTCTTGCACTGGGAAGCCGGCCCGATGTGCCGAGCTACTCCCGAACCGGCTGTGATCGACAAGCAGCGACGCGCACAGGCACAGCACTACCTCACAGGGAACGAAGTTCTCCTGGCGTTGGCCAGGGACAACTACGCCGCGTTTCAAGATTGATCGCCACTGCGCGGCCAGCGCCTGCGGTGTCGGGTCCAAGAAATCAGCCAGCTCAGATGCCATCTCACACCGCCCAAGCCGTAAACACATCCGGATCGTATACGCACCAGTTTGTGTACCGACCCCCGAGCGAGAACCCAACCGCCCATCCAGTGGTTCGATCCAGCCGCCGGTGTTGGAGAACTACGCCTGCTCGATCGCGGAGATGAGCCCCAGGAGCTCCAGCATCCAAATACGATCGCGAGAGAGGTTCGAACAGCACGGCGAGTAACGCTGACTCTGGTACGAGCGAACCGATACGGTAAGCGATACGTGGTTGGGTCACGTGACGACGTACGAACGCGTCGTAGGGAAAGTAGGGGGTCAACGACTTGCGAGATGGACGCTGGGTTGAGGTCTCTCCGTCTCAGTTCGACCACGAAAGGCATGGTCTGGAGCTCGTCAAACAGGCTTTGCCCGACGCCGCGCCGTACCGGGCGTGGGCAAACTTCGAGTTCAGGGACAACCGCGGCCGATGGCACGAAGTTGATCTGCTCGTCCTCGCCCGCGACACGTTGTACCTCATCGAGCTGAAGCACTACCGCGGGATACTGCGCGGCAACGACCACGTCTGGTCATTCAACGGCGGTCGCTCGATGGATTCGCCGCTGCTGCTCACCCGACGCAAAGCTCAGTACTTCTCCTCCCTGCTCAAGGACCGGCTTCGCGAAAAAGCAGGCTCCACGCCAGTTCCGCGCGGCGCCATTCCCTACGTCCAGGAGCTGGTGTTTCTTCACCACTCAGACTTCCGCTCAGAACTGCCGCCCAGCTCAGCGATCAACATCTACGGCCTCGACGGCCGGACCAACACCAGTCGCCTACCAGGCATCTCTGAACGACTCCTCGCCCCGGCGACCCGAAGCCCCGTCACTGAAGAGCAGAGTCTCCTGATTGCCGAGCTCATGAAGGCCATCGGACTCGCTCCGCGCCGGCAACGCGAGATCGGCTCGTGGATTATCGACGAAGAGCCGCTTGGCGATGGCGACGGGTGGCAAGACTGGCCCGCCTACCACCATGCGGACCAGACTCGAAGCGCACGGATCCGCTTCTACCTGCCCACGCGGGGCGCAACCACGGCGGAGGAGCACGAGCGCGCTCGAGCGGTCACCCAGGAGTACCAGTTGCTCTCGCGCCTGAAGTACGGCGGTTTGCAGGTACCTGAAGATCTAGTCAAGGATCCTGAGCTTGGCATCGGCTTGGTGTTCCCGCAGCGGAAAACGGATGTTCCACTCGACCTGTGGCTTGCCGACCACCGCGGAACGCAACCGCTCGAAGTCCAGCTCGACATGATCGGCGCGTTGGCCGATATCGTTCAGTACGCTCACCGCAACCGGGTTGTGCACCGCACGCTCAACCCCCGAGCCTGTGCCATCCGCGAACGTAACGGCAGTCCTGTGCCGCAGATCGTAGATTGGGACAGCGCTGGCGTCCTTCCGGCTAACAGCAGCACTGGGTCCACTACCTTGTCTGCGGGTCCCCTCGGACTGATGTCGGCAGCGCCCAATGACTCAGCACGATTGTTCGCAGCGCCCGAGGGGCAGCGGCCTGCCGATCCTGCGCAGCTCGACGTCTTCGGGTTGGGCTCACTTGCGTTCTACATCTTGACCGACGGCCAGTTGCCAGCCACTGAGCGCGGCGAACTGATGGATCGTCTCCGACGCGAGCAAGGGCTCGACCTCGCGGCAGACATGCCACAGATTCCATCGCCGCTGCGGCAGCTAGTTCTTGACGCAACCAACCCGAGCCCGGCCAAACGCATTGGCAACGCCGCCGAGTTTGTGGACAGGCTGACAGATGCCCGCCGGGACCTACTCGGCGCAGACGAAGGAACGGATCCCCTCGAAGCCGGACCAGGCGCAGCACTTGCAGACGGGCGTTTCACCTATGTGCGTCGCCTGGGCGCCGGGTCGACCGCAGTTGGCATCCTGGTTCGTGACGGAATGGTCGGCGGCGCCGAACGCGTCCTCAAGGTTGCCAAAGACTCAGACGCAGAAGACCGTCTTCGTGCCGAAGCCGGTATCCTCGGCAAGCTCGACAACGAAGACCGCATTGTCACGCTCCACGGCGTAGAGCAAGTGGGCGGACGCCTCTCGCTCATCTTGCGCTACGCGGGGCGAACCACGCTTGCCGAGGAACTGTCTGCACGCGGTGGGCGACTCTCCCTAGATGTACTCGAACGCTGGGGTAGCGATCTCCTCCACGCTGTGATCGCACTGGAGCGCGTCGGCGTCACTCACCGGGACATCAAGCCATCCAATCTCGGTGTCTTCCAATCGAGTAAGCGTGCCGACACCCACCTGCTGATGTTTGATTTCTCCATGGCCGGTGTTGATACCAAGAATGTCGATGCCGGAACGCCTCCGTATCTCGACCCGTTCCTAGGGACTGGTGGTCGTCATCAATACGACACTGCTGCCGAGCGATATGGCGCCGCTGCCGTGCTATTTGAGATGGCGACTGGACAGACGCCGACGTACGGTCCAGACCCCGCCGCAAACCCGGCAGCAATCAACGACGACTTAACGGTTGACGCGTCAATGTTCGAGGACGCCGTCGCCCCTTCGCTCGTCACGTTCTTTGCTTCGGCACTGAGTCGCGACGTCGCCGCACGCCCCGACACCGCCGAGGACATGCTGGCGACCTGGAGGCACATTTATACACAGCTCGATGATCGCCCTGTCGCCAGTCAGGACTACAGGGCGGAAAAGGCTGAAGCGAGTACACCGCTGCAGTCGGCCGGGCTGAGCGTGCGTGCTGTGTCTGCTCTCGCCGCGATGCAGGTAACCACCGTGGGTGAACTTCTAGCCACGGACTCGACGCTGCTAAACCGAATGCTCGCAAAGGAAGCAAAAGACACACGCGCGGAGGTCAAGAATCGCTTTCGTGAGTGGACAAGCCGACTAGGTAAACAGACGCGTGCGCCCGGAGTCCGGGGTCTTCTCGGACTCGAGGACGCAGTGCACAGTCTGCTCGCAGCCGTTAGTGGTGGCCGAGCAACGACGCGAAGCACCGCCGCACGGCTCTTACTTGGAGTCGATCCAGGACTCGACGAGTTCGCCAACACCATGGAACTTGCATCCAAGTTGAGTAAAGCCCCTCAGCGCGGCCAGCAACTAATCAAAGAGCTACAAGCCGATTGGGCGCAGAACGACGAGACTCGCAATCTCCTCGATGACATCATGGACGTTGCGAAACAGGTGCTCGCCGACTCAGGTGATGTGGTCGCAATATCCACGTTGACTGCTGAAATCCGATCACGCCTGCCTGACAACGACATTCGGACCGACCCAATGGTACGTAGCACTCGCGAGCGTTATGCGGCTGGCCTCCTACGGGTCGCGTTCGACCGACTGAGCGAACACGAATCGGTCTCGGGTCACAAAGACCTTGTGCGCCGCCGGCACGGCGGACGACTCGCACTGGTTGCGACCGACGAGCGGCTAGTTGCTGCCGCTGAGGCTGCAGCCAAACGGGCAGATGAACTCGTCGCCCCTGGTTCGACCGCCGGCACCATCGACGCAGCCGTCATTTCGTCCGCAACCGCTGCACGTGAGCTGCGCGCGGCGTTCCAACGCGGCTTCCAGGCAGTCAGCGATTCGCAAGAGTTACCGACACCGCCTACAGACAGTCGGCTAGTTCGGCTAGCTGCCGCTCTTTCTAAACGTGCGCGTGTATCCGGACGCGGCGAGCTGCACAGCGTGGGTCTATCGCCCTCTCAGGCCCTAACGTTGGCCCTGGCAGGGTTGGCCCAGTCGGAAGCATTGGAGCCTAGCCAGATTCGCGACCGAGTCGCGGCGCGATTCCCCGCAATCGACCGGTTGCCAGGTAGGCCTCAACTCGACAGCATCATTGAGAGCACTAACCTTGGTTTGCGCTTCGTAGACGGCAGATATCGCTTTCCCGATGCGGGTCCACCGAGCAGCACAACTGTGCACAGCAAAGGTACGACTGCTCTGCCACCGACGACGATGCCAGAAGCCGCCGCAGTTGCCACTCCAGTGCGCACCGATATGCTCCAACGCTCAATCAACGAGCGCGGCTTTCTTGCGGTCGCGGTACCAGTGCCTCGGATTCAGCCAGGGCTGCACAGCCGGGTCGCCGACTATCTTGCGGACCAATACCAGGGCGATATTGTCGATGTCACCAGCATCCTTATCGATGCGATGCGGAGCTTCGCTGCTGAGCGCGGTATCGGCTGGGCGAAGATCCAAACTGCCGATGCACCCAATCCACGACCGAAAGACGCGAAAGGCCTCTCCGCGGTTGTCGCACAGGTGATGCCGAAGGTCGATGCCACCATCAGCGCTCTGGCATTCGAGGGCGACCCCACCGATAACCCGCTGATCCTTACCGAGCTCTCGCCCTTAGCCCGGTACGACCACATGGAGCTGCTGGCACGGCTGAGTGACCTCGGGGTCGCCCGTGTCCGACCTGTGTGGTTAGTTCTCCCGCAGGTCCGCGGGCAAAAAGACGCGAGCGTGGATGGACGGCCGATGCAGCTCGGATCACCTGGTGGTCAAGTTTTCGTCTGGGACCACATTGTTCCCTTGCCCCGCACTGCTGTTGAGAAAGAGTTGGTTGATGGTGTTTGAGTCGTCGGTGTTGGTTGCGGCGTTGCGTAAGTTGGTTCTTGAGGTCGAGGGTGATTTACGTGCTCGGGTTGATGGCGTAGATGGTGATGCCCGTCAAGATGGGGTGTTCGAGGCGTGGAGCAGTGAGTATCAGGCGGTATTGCGATCAGAACGGACAGCGTTGTCGTGGCAGGCCTGGCGTGATGAACGCATCACCCAAGCAGCTGTGGCGTGGGTGTTGTTGACGGTCTTCGCCCGCTATTGCGAAGACAACTCGCTGGTAGCGCCGCGGTGGATCGCCGGGGCAGATACCGATGCTCGCGCGCACGCAGTCGATGCGCGCCGCTCCTACTTCCATCAACATCCCGATCACACTGATCGTGAGTGGATCGCCACGATCAGCGAACACTTCAGACAGTTCCCGGCGACTGAAGGTTTAGTCGACCGATACTCGCCGATGCATTTAGTGGCCCCCTCCGGTGATGCTGCCCGCACAGTGCTCGAGTTTTGGTGGCAACAAGATGCTGACGGGGCACTGCTGTACTCATTCGACGGGGTCGATACCCGTTTCCTTGGTGATGTGTATCAAGACTTGTCCGAGTTCGCGAAAAAAACGTACGCGCTACTGCAAACCCCGGAATTCGTTGAAGAGTTCATTCTCGACCAGACTCTCGAACCCGCCCTCGCTGACCGCCCCCTCGACGGATTCACGATCATTGATCCGACCTGTGGATCTGGGCACTTCCTCCTCGGCGCATTCCATCGACTCCACGAGCGGTGGCAACGCCACGCCCCCGGCCTGAGCGCACGCGAACTCGTCGAAAAAGCTTTGGACTCGGTCTACGGCGTCGACATCAACCCCTTCGCCGTCGCGATCGCCCGCTTCCGACTCCTCGTCGCCGCCCTCCACGCTGCCGGCGACACCAGCATCGAACAACGAATCCACTACCAACCCCACCTCGCCGCCGGCGACTCACTCCTCTGGGGCGCACCCCAACAAGCATTAGGCAACGAACTGTTCGGCACCAACGAAGGACTTGCCGCCTCCAGCATCGACAACGCCGACGCACTCCACGACATCCTGCAACCCACCCACGACGTCGTCGTCGGGAACCCGCCCTACATCACCGTCAAAGACCCCGCCCTCAACACCACCTACCGGTCGCTGTACAAAACCTGCCATCGCCAATACGCGCTCACCGTCCCATTCATGGAACTGTTCTTCCATTTGGCCCGCACCGCGACCCGAGAACGCCCCGCCGGATGGGTCGGCCAAATCACCTCCAACTCTTTCATGAAACGCGAGTTCGGCAGCAAACTCATCGAACAATTCCTCCCCACCAAAGACCTCCGACAGGTGATCGACACCTCCGGCGCCTACATCCCCGGCCACGGCACCCCCACAGTCATCATCATCGGCCGCAACACAACACCCCTCGCAGACACGATTCGTGCCGTCCTCGGCATCCGAGGCGAACCCGGCCGACCCAACAACCCCGCCCACGGCCTCGTCTGGACCACCATCACTCAACACATCAACCAACCCAGACACGAAGACACCTACATCAGCATTACCGATCTCCCCCGCACCACCCTCACCACCCACCCATGGAGCCTCACCGGCGGCGGAGCAACCGCGCTTTCCAAAGCAATTGGACACTCGGCGAAACTCAGCCTCGCGTCACTTGTTACCGAGATTGGGTTTGGTGCGGTGACACGGGAAGATTCTGCGTACATGGTAGGTAATGGAGCCATCCGTCGTGCGAACATTCCTGCAAGTCTTTCACGGCCGATGGTTGAGGGGGATAACATACGGGAGTGGTCTATCTCCGGCGCGACAACGTCCGTGTGGCCGTATAATGGCACAACATTGGAGGCAGTCCCTACTTCAGAGACTGACCGCTTCTTGTGGCCCTACAAACCAATCCTGAAGTCTCGCGTTGCATACGGCAGCACTCAGATTGAACGCGGACTTACCTGGTTCGAGTACTCAATGTTCTTCGCAAAACGATACCGGGTGCGGCGGTCGATATCTTTCGCGTTTGTGACTACGCATAATCATTTTGTTTTAGATCGTGGCGGTAAAGTATTTAAGCAATCTGCTCCGGTGATCAAGTTGCCGGAGGGTGCATCCGAAGACGACCATCTCCGCTTGCTCGGAGTGTTGAACTCCTCCGTAGCCTGCTTTTGGCTCAAACAAAACAGCCATAATAAGGGAAGTACTGTCGATAACTCCGGCGCGAGAACAACACTCGATGCGTGGGAGAACTTCTATGAATACACCGGGACCACCCTCAAGGACTTCCCACTACCGACCTCGATGCCGCTTAAATACGCCCAGCTGCTCGATACCCTTGCGACGCAACTCGCTGGCCATTCACCTGCCTCCGTCGTTACGCGCGAGATACCAACCGCGCAAGCCCTAGCTACCGCCCACACCGAATGGTTGGCGATTCGCTCAAAAATGATCGCGATTCAGGACGAGTTGGACTGGGACTACTACCGCATCTACGGACTGACCACTGAAGACTTCACCTTCACCGGCGACATGCCTGGAATTGCATCAGGTGAGCGTGCGTTTGAGATCGTTCTGGCCCGCCGGATCGCACAGGGATCGGAAGAACCAGAGTGGTTCAATCGACACAACTCCACACCAGTGACTGAGATTCCGTCGCACCTACCCGAGGCCTACCGTGAATTACTCCAACGCCGCCTCGACGCGATCGAAACAAACCCACACATCCGTCTCCTGGAGCGCCCCGAATACAAACGCCGCTGGGCCGTTGAACCCTGGGACAAACAAGTCACCACCGCACTACGCAACTGGCTCCTCGACCGCCTCGAAAACCGCGAACTCTGGTACGACCGCGACGAACGCCCCACCGTCGCGTCGATCGGCCAACTCGCCGACCGCATCGACCGCGACCCAGACTTCCAATCCGTCCTACACCTCTGGGCCGGCGACAACAGCATCGCGACCGCCACCGCCCTCACCAAACTTCTTGCCGACCAACACGTCCCATTCCTATCGGCATACCGCTACAAACCCGCTGGGCTCGACAAACGAGCCGCCTGGGAACACACCTGGAACCTCCAACGCCGCGAAGACAACGGCGAAACACTCGACACCCCCATCCCCGTACCCCCCAAATACAAACCCACCGACTTCACCACCACCAGCTACTGGACACACCGAGGCAAACTCGACGTCCCCAAAGAACGCTTCACCTCCTACCCCGGCGCCAGCCGCGACACCGACCCCACCCTCCTCCTCGGCTGGGCAGGATGGGACCACGGCGACAAAGCACTCGCCCTCGCCACCCTCATCACCGACCGCACCAACGACGGCTGGACCACCCAACAACTCACCCCACTCCTGGCCGGCCTCCACGAACTCACACCCTGGCTCCGCCAATGGCACAACCAGATCGACCCCGACTACGGCGAATCACTCGCCGACACCATCAACGACGAACTCCACACCCACCTCACCACCCACCACCTCACCACCGACCAACTCCACACCTGGAAACCCACCCCCAAAACCACACGAAAGACCAAATCATGAGTGTCCTGCTACGTGACGTCATCGACATCCCCGAGCGCGCCGACAGCAACGACTACGTGCTGCGGCTCACGGACAGCACCGACGACGACGCACACATCCGGGCCACACTCGATGACTACGTACTGACTGATTCGCTCATCAGCAATTTCGAGTCTGCGATCGAGCTCGTGGGCAACGCCCTTAGCAAATCCACATCGCGTGCTGCCTACCTAGTTGGCTCGTTTGGCTCAGGCAAAAGCCACTTCATGGCAGTTCTTTACGCTCTGCTCGGCAATCACCCAGCGATTCGGACGCCCGCCTTCCAGCCGCTCACGGGCAGGTACGACGGAACGATCGCCGGCAAGAAAGTTCTTCGACTGACGTACCACTTGCTGGGCGCGAAGAGCCTCGAACAGGCAGTGTTCCAGGGATACATCGAGCAGATCCGGCGCTTACACCCCACCGCGCCGCTTCCTGCGCTCCACATTTCTGACTCACTGCTGGCAGACGCGGAAAAGTTGCGCGCCACGATGGGTGACGATCAGTTCGTCGCGGGACTGGGAGGTGGTGCGGACGATGACGACTGGGGTGGGCTCGTCGACAGCGCCTGGGATCTGGGGCGCTATCAGGAGGCTTTGAACGCTCCCGCAGAGGATCCGCTCCGGCGAGAACTCATCTCGGTACTGGTCTCCAGCTACTTCGGCTCGTTCGTCGAGACGGCAACGTACATCGATCTCGACCGAGGGTTGGTCGTGCTGTCTGAACATGCCCGCGACCTTGGGTATGACGCGGTCGTCCTCTTTCTCGATGAGCTGATGTTGTGGCTAGGTTTCGCAGTTCGCGATGCCGCGTTCTTCTCCCGCGAGTCCTCGAAGCTGACCAAACTGGTCGAATCATCAGGACGAAGCCGCGCAATCCCATTGGTATCGTTCATCTCCCGACAAATGGATCTGCGTAAGTGGTTCGCTGACTCTGGCGCCTCCGGCGCGGAACAGGAAGCATTCGATCGCAACGTCGAGTATCAACAGGGCCGGTTCCGCGAGATCGAACTCGGCGACGACAACCTCGCGGAGGTTGCTCAGAAGCGACTACTTCGCCCCCGCGACGAGGCTAGCGCTGCCGTTCTTGACGAAGCCTTCGCGAACCTGACGAGATCGTCGGACGTGTGGGATGTGCTCCGGGATAGCGTGAACGCAACAGATCGCCACAAGGGAGCATCCGAGAAAGATTTCCGGATGACGTACCCCTTTTCACCCGTCTTGGTGTCAACACTTCGGAATCTATCGTCAGTCATGCAGCGCGAACGCACAGCTCTCAAAGTGATGCAAAAAATGCTGGTGGACCGGCGCGACACTATAACGGTGGACGACCTCATCCCCGTCGGCGATTCATTCGAGTACATCGTCGAGGGTGGTGATCCTATTGATCTGCACGCCGCCAATATGTTCCGAGCCGCTGCGGATCTCTACCGCACCAAACTGCTTCCCGCCTTGATGGCCAAGCACTCGGTGACAGCAGAACAGCTGGATACTGATCCTTCGAGTGTGCCAACCGGCTTCCGTGGGCAAGACCGGATCGCCAAGACACTTCTCTTGGCCGCAATCGCTCCCAAAGTCCCTGCACTACAAGACGTTGACTCGGCGCGGCTCGCGGCTCTCAACCATGGATCTATTAAAGCCAGGCTCGCAGGCGGTGAGTCGCGCGTGGTGCTGGGCGTCGTGCGGGAGTGGTCACAGAAGGACGTACCCGAGATCTCCCTGACTGGGACAGAAAACCCAGTCATCAGAGTGCAACTCACCGACGTCGACTATCAATCAGTGCTGGACCGTATCCGGGGGGAAGATCGACCGGGACAACGACGCCAATTGCTTCGCAAGCTGATCCATGAGGCGTTGGGCGTTCGGGGCGACCAGGACAACCTCCTCGGAGCGGCAACCCGCACTATTGTCTGGCGTGGCTCTCGACGTGAGGTAGACATCGTCTTCGGCAATGTCCGCGACTCTGCGTCGTTGCCTGACTCGTCGTTCGACAATCGAACCGGTACGTGGCGGGTCATCATCGACTACCCCTTCGACGAGACGGGCTATTCCAGCAACGACGACGTCAAGCGTATCGACGGGCTGGTGTCGCGAGGCATCAAGCGACAGACGATTGTGTGGCTTCCCCGGTTCTTCTCCGAACGCGCGCTGGACGACTTCGCACTGCTCGTGAAACTGGACTGGTTGTTCACGGGCGCCGACACCAGGTGGACAGAAAACTCCGATCACCTATCCGCCGGCGACCGTGCTCAGGCACAAGGGATCCTCAATAACCTCTACAGCGGCACGTTGACGGCCTTCACCAGCCTGCTACGCCAGGCGTACGGCATCGATCCCCACGATGACACGATGTTTATCGACGACGCATCACCGTCCGACATTCTGACGTCGTTGAGTCCAGACTTCACGCCGGCAATGCCACCGGCGGCTGATCTCGAAGATGCCTTGGTCAAGATCGCTGACCAAGCATACTCAGCTGTGTATCCGAGCCATCCAGCTTTTGATCCCACTGGTGACGAAGTCACTGCACGGCAGCTCGAAACGGTGCGCGACTACGTCGAGCAGGCAAGCTCGCACCGCGAGGGCCGAGTCCCGACTCTCCCCGGAACCGACCGGAAAGCGGTACGCCGCATTGCCGGTCCGCTGCGAGTCGGGCAAGCCACCGAGGACCACTACCTGTTCGGTGAGCAGACTTTCGCCTACTGGGCGCAGGAACTTGATAGGGCAGCAAATGCCGCTGGCGACCCGCTGACAGTTGGCACGCTTCAAGCGCATGTCGATTCGATGAGTCCCGCATGGGGTCTGCGGCCCGAGACTCGGGACCTCGTTATCAGCGCCTGGGTACTACTCCGAAAACGATCCTGGTTCGAAGCTGGTACCGCCGTCCCCGCTCCCAAGCTGGGGCAACTGCGGCCCCATATCGAACTGCGCGCCGAGGACCTGCCCGAGCAGGACAAGTGGGACGCCGCCCGAGCCGTCGCGACGAGGTTGCTTGGCTACACCAGCGCTCGAACATTCCTCACCGGCGCCAACACCGCTGACTTCGCCGCACAAGTACGTAAGCAAGCGGCCACGAAGTTCGAAGGTATCGGTCAGCTCGAACAGCAACTCGCCCGTGGATACGCCGAAAGCGGTTGCGACGCCAGCGACGGCGACCGTCTGATAGCTGTACGTGGTCTGCGGGGTTTCGCGGACCAGCTTAACGCCCAGGCCGGCGCAGTTGAACTGATCAACCAGCTCGCTGCTTTTCAGATCGGTATCCCGATCGAAACTGCGGGCCGCATCCTATCGGAGGCGAGTCGAGATTCAGCAGCGCTCAGCTCGTTCCAATATGACTTGCTAATTCCGCTGCGAACTGCCCTACGCGAATCCGAACCGCGCGACGATGAAGCACATTCCATCGCGTCTGCACTAGTTAATGCCGTATCCATTACCGGGCGATCATTAGCTGACGAATTGAAGCGGGTCGAGAAGCGGCTCGTCCGTTGGCTTGTCGGGCCCCGGGACACCAAGTCTGGAAGCGAGAAAGTTCGGAGTGACGCGGACGTCGAAAAGGTAGCGGAAGTTCTACGAGAGCTCCTGCAGAACAAAACCAAGAACATTAACGTGACTTGGAAGTACGAGTGACCGCGTTGAAGGCCACTGAGCCAATCATCCGCGCAAAACTTTCGAAAGTGAGTGGAAAGCGCTACGAGACAGGCGTCTTGGGCATGTACGCCGACGCTCGGTGGTCCGACGGGCCGATGTCTTATGAGGGCAAGTCGGTGTCAGTCATTCCGTGCCCGTCGGTCCTTGCTGTGTGGGAAGCGATTCAATCGCGCTCGGCCACGGAGTGGACCGTGGTGCTCACGCCGGTTGACGAAGAGGAGCTCGGCGCAGGCATACTCGCTCACTTGATCGACGGTCGACTTATGACACCCGATCCGTGGGATGCCTTGAAGAGCAATTTCTCTGCCAACACGATAGAGCCGGCACTTTACCGGGTCCCGCATGACCGCCAATTCGCCGAAAGACTGTTGGGCGCTCTGAACGACAGCTCGTATACACCTGCGCCCGGTGGCGTCCTCACGCGCGATCACGCGATGACCGCCCTCACGCTCAGTACCCTCTCGATCACGGACTCGCTGCACACCGAGATTGATGCGCTGGCCATACTCGAGTGGAGCTACCGGTCAGGCGCCCAGCGAAAGTGGACCATTCTTTACGAGACGACGGGTGCTGAACTCTGTGTTCCGTTCGCCGATTGGCTGGCCGAACGCGCCGGTCGGATCGGTGGTCCAGTCCGAGCACTACTCGACGGCGAACAAATCGATCGACTCATTCCACTCGGTCTGGTAGCAGGCCTGTTCGCGGAGCACACAAACGGATCAGAAATAGGTTTGGGCCTATTCCTCGGGAAGTTCTCTTTGCAGGCAGTTGCTCGTTCCGAGCTTGTGGAATGGTCGCGGCAGGCGTCAGCACTTTTGACGAGCACCATGCTCGAATCCCGCCAGCAAGTACAACTACTGGACTCCGCTGCCGCCGTTGTGAATGAGCTCGGGATTGGCGGTCTGGCAGAGTCATCGACTTTGTTGAAACACGGCCTCGACACCCGAATCAACGGGGTTTGCGCCGCTATCGACTCAGCGCTAAGTACCGGCAAGTCCGCCATCACGCGGCCCCTTGTCGCCACGGCCGACATCGAGCCAGTTGAGGCGCGGTCACGCGAGATGTTGGAGCATTTCCTTGCGCGAAGCCATCCGTCGTGTCTTGCGTTGAGTTCGGCGGTACGACTACTCAGGTGGCTTGCCAACCAGCCCACTCCCACTCCGGGACTCGAAGCTGCTGCCCAGCAGCATCTCTCCGATAGCTCTTGGGTAGATTCAGCCCTCATCGTAGCGAGGCGCGGAGCCGATTCTCCGACTGTGACCGCGACGCTTCGACGTGTGATCGAGATGGTCTCCGCAAAGCGTCTGATCCAAGACAAACAATTCGCTGCTGCGTTGGCTGATGCACCACAACCGTTACACCTGACGGTAGAACGCGTAGTGCCGGAGCTTGTGGCACCGTTGGCTCATAAAGTTCCGACGCTTCTGATCATTGTTGATGCTCTGTCGGTAGCCGCTGCGAATGACGTCGTGTCCGCCGCGACACTGCACGGGTGGACTGAGATTGGAGTAAGAAGCGGCGATGCCTCGCGGCACACCGCTCTCGCGGTGCTCCCCACACTGACGCAACGGAGTCGTTGCTCCCTCCTCGCAGGCGAGTTGGTTGAGGGCAACGCCACCAAGGAGCGGTCGCGCTTTGTTGAGCTACTGCGGTCGCACAATCTCTCCGCCGCCACAGGCGTGCCTGACCCCATTTTTCATAAACAGAGTCTCGACAGCGTCATCGCCGGCGCGTCGCTAGCTACGTCAGTGTCCAACGCTATCGCGGACACCGAGAGGCAACCACTGGTGGCGGCAGTGCTCAACTACGTTGATGACACGCTGCACCATACCGATCCGGGCGGAACAGACTGGACCATCGACACAATCACGCACCTTCGAGCACTACTTCACGCCGCACAGGCGGCTGGCCGAGCAGTTGTCATTACCTCGGATCACGGCCATGTCATCGACCACGGCAACGGAGTCAAGCTCAGCCGGTCCAGCCCTTACGGTCTTCGCGCACACGGCGACATCGCTGCCGCAGACAGCGAGTTCGAGGTGGTAGTCCGCGGTCCTCGGGTGATGACTGACAGCAAATCCGTGGTGCTGGCGGTCGACGAACGGGTTCGCTACGGCAACCGGTGCGCTGGTTACCACGGTGGCGCAGCACCGGCCGAGGTGCTGGTACCTGTTTACGCGATGGTCGCGGGGGTGGTCCCAGAGGGCTACTTGCCGGTAGGTGTTGTCGAACCCGCCTGGTGGACTGCTCATCCGACAAACCGAGGTGCTGAGCCAGTTCAGACACCCCAAATTCAAAAGCCGCAGAAGAAGACACGAGTCGATGAGCCGGGCCTGTTCGATGCTCCCCAGCAGCCGCAGCCTACGAAGTCGGATCTCGCGGCCCGCGTAGTGGCGAGCAAGGTCTTTACTTCTCAGATCAAGCTTGCCGGCCGCATCGTTGTCACGCCAAACCAGATTCGAGGTGTCCTTGACGCGCTCATCATTGCACCGGCACACGAGCTGACCACACAACAAGCTGCAGCTGCACTTTCGGTGTCTACCTCCCGGATCAACGGTGCACTGATGCAGGTCAAGCGGGTTCTGGACGTCGAAGGATACGAGGTTCTCGAGGTCGCGTCTGGAATTGTGATTCTCCACGAAGCCACACTTCGCGAACAATTCGGAGTGGCGGGATGACTCCCCCCGTCTCGGCACGACGGCGGCGGGAGATCCTCGATGCATTGCGTCGAGGGACCGTGCCGTCAAACGGTCTCGACCAACTGGCGGTGGGTCTCGGACGGTTCGAGCAAGAGATGGACAACGAACTGCAGGTCGTTGCCGGCGGAGGTGGCGTCTTCAAGGCCGTTCGAGGCGAATACGGTTCTGGCAAGACGTTTTTCGCCCGATGGATGGCCGACCGGGCAATGAAAAACCGGTTCGCGGTCGCGGAAGTGCAAATCAATGAGATTGACACTCCGCTCCACAAGCTGGAGACGGTGTACCGGCGCAGCATTGAGTCGCTCCGCACAGCCTCCGTTCCTCCTAGCGCGCTGCGGCCGATCCTTGACTCCTGGTTGTTCACCATCGAATCCGATGCCGAGCAACAAAATACAGATCCAGATGTCCTGCTGGAGCGTCGTCTCGCTTCCGTGGCGACCCACGCCCCCATATTTCCCATTGCAATCCGTGCGTACCGCAAATTCGTCGACGAGGGTGACGAAAGCGGCGCGGAAGGATTGGTCGCATGGCTCGGTGGCCAGCCGCATGTCGCAGCATCGATCAAACGACGTGCCGGTATCCGCGGGGACCTCGACCACTTTCTCGCCCTAGGTTTTTTGCGTGGGCTGCTCGCGGTCCTGGCTGACTCGGGGTATGCCGGACTCCTCCTAGTTCTCGACGAAGTCGAGACCCTCCAACGCATACGGAGCGACGCTCGAGCGAAGGCCCTCAACGCGCTCCGACAGCTTGTCGACGAGGTTCATGATGGCAGCTTCCCTGGTCTTTACCTGATGATCACCGGTACCCCTGCATTTTTCGAAGGCAGGCAGGGGATTTCCCTACTGCCTCCGTTGGCCGATCGGCTGCACACCGAGTTCTCCAGCGATCCGCGGTTCGACAATCCACGTGCACCACAGATCCGTCTCACCGGCTTCACGACCGAACGGCTAGTGGAACTGGGCCGTCGCGTTCGGGATTTGTTCGTCACCGGGCTGAATAATCCGGAACGGGTGCAGACAGTTGCAGACGATGAGTTCATCGAGCGGTTTGCGACATCCGTTGCCGGCCATCTGGGCGGCAGGGTGGGTATCGCGCCGCGCCTGTTCCTGCGAAAGCTTGTGGACGTACTCGACAAAATCGAGCAGTTCGACGACTTCGACCCATACCAGCATTACGAGATCTCCATTGCAGACGGCGAATTGTCCGACGCGGAGCGCGAAGCACTGACCGCTGGCGACATCGACGTGGATCTGTAATGGACCCGTTTGACCGCCTTCATCCCGGTGTTCAGTACCACTTGGCAAACACCCTGCGGTGGAATGGACTACGGCCCACTCAGGCAGACGCCGTCGATCCGATACTGAGCGGATCCGACGTTCTGGTGCTCGCGCCCACGGCAGGCGGCAAGACCGAGGCTGCGGCCTTCCCGCTGTTGTCCGCGATGGCAGCGAACGAATGGGACGGCATCTCGGTTCTCTACGTGTGCCCGCTACGCGCACTACTGAACAACCTCACCCCACGATTGCAGCAGTATGCAAGCTGGCTCGGGCGTTCTGCGGCGGTGTGGCACGGCGACACAACCCAGGCTCAGCGGCAGCAAATACTCGCTAAACGTCCGGATATTCTCCTGACCACGCCAGAGTCGCTCGAGTCCATGCTCGTGTCCACCAAAGTAGATGCGCGAGTGATGTTCTCCGGGCTCCGTGCCGTCGTTATAGATGAGATTCACGCCTTCGCCGGCGACGATCGCGGTTGGCACCTGTTAGCGGTCCTCGAGAGGCTTTCGCGGCTGGCCGGGAGAGAGATCCAGAGGATCGGGTTGTCTGCGACAGTCGGAAATCCGGACCATCTCTTGGGCTGGCTGCAAGGTAGCTACATCGCCCGACCCCGACGACTGGTTCAGCCCGCCTCCGATGTCGTTGCGGCCACGCCTGACATCACAGTGGACTACGTGGGTTCGCTGGCCAACGCCGCCACGATTATCGCTAGGCTCCACAGCGGCGAGAAGCGTCTGGTGTTCGTCGACAGCCGGCGGAAAGCAGAGGAACTTGGATCAGCGCTCCTAGCGAAGGGCGTGACGACCTTCATCTCACACTCGTCGTTGTCTGCCGCTGAAAGACGTACCGCAGAAGCCGCGTTCGCTGATGCACGCGACACGGTAATCGTGGCGACATCGACTCTCGAGCTGGGCATTGACATCGGCGACCTCGATCGAGTCATCCAGATCGACTCTCCTACGTCTGTCGCTTCGTTCTTGCAGCGCTTAGGCAGAACCGGCCGACGGTCGGGCGGTGTACGCAACTGCCTGTTTCTGTGTCTCAGCGACGAGTCGACCCTCCTGTGCTTGGGAATGTTGAACCGGTGGTCACAGGGCTGGATCGAGCCGATTGTATCGCCGCCCCACCCTCGGCACATTGCTGCTCAGCAGCTGATGGCCCTGTGTCTACAAGAGCATAAAATCGGCACGCGGACATGGCGCGAGTGGTGGGGAAACCTCCCTGCTTTCGACGATTCGCATGACGAGATCGCACAATTTCTCGAAGAAGCAGGGTTCTTCGAGCGCGATGGAGACTTCTGGCAGATCGGACCGGAAGCTGAACGACGTTTTGGTCGGCGATACTTCTCTGACTTGACCGCCGTCTTTAGCGCACCACCAGAGTTCGTAGTGCTCGCCGGCCGCAACGAGGTCGGAACGATCGGAACCGACGTACTTACCGAAGAGGTCTCAGGACCAAGGCTTTTGCTACTGGGCGGCCGCTCATGGTCTGTCACACACGTGGATTGGCAGCGCCGGCGATGTTTCGTCGAACCGGAAAAGTCTGGTGGCCGGGCTAAGTGGTCAGGTGCCGGCCAAAGCCTGTCATTCGATATCGCCCGCGGTATGCGCGAGGTGCTGCTCGGCCAACTACCTGCCGGCGTCACGCTAACGAGTCGGGCCATCAAGATGGTGTCTGAAGTGCGAGACGGTTTCGCAGACGCAGTCAACCTCGAATACTTCGTTTTGCTCCTCCCCGATGGTTCATCGGGGCGATGGTGGACGTGGGCCGGCACCGCGACGAACCGTACCTTGCAAGCATCACTGCCCACGATCGTTGATCCGCGCCAGCGAATCGATGAGAAATCGATACGGTTGCTACCAGGTTTGTCCATCGACGACATCTCAGGCGCGCTGCGGGACGTCACTTGGAGCGAGCCGTTTGTCGACACCAACGCCGTGCGCGGTCTGAAGTTCGCGGCCGCGCTTCCGCCCGAGCTCGCGAAACAAACACTCGCCGCCAGACTTGGCGATATCCCACACGCGCAGAGGGTCATGAGCGATAGTCGAAGGATCGTTAGGACGACGTCCGACTGACTGGTAGAGGTCGGAACACGAAGGAGGAGCTGGCATTGGAGTTGCAGGAAGCGATTAATGAAGGGCTGCACCAGTGCTCGGACACCGAACTGGCAACAAATAAAGCGATGCGCGAGTCGGTCGCGACGCGCTTCCCGCTCGCTGATTGGCCAACTCTCGACCTCAACCGGTACGCACTGGGGACGGGGACTTCGAAGCAGAGTTTCAGCTACGCCCTCGAGACCGCGACCAAGCAGATCGGAAGCATCTCGGGAGGGAGTGCGTACAAGTTCGGGATCTTCTACCACAACGACGGCGACTGGAAGTTCCCGAAGAACTTCGCCACGCTCGATAAGGCGTGGTCCAGCATCAGGTCGGACTTCGCGGCGCTCTTCGACCTCGCTGCTGCCGGCGAATGGGGTGAAGCTGCAACGCATAGCGTCACCGGCGTGTGGTCACTGGTTGTGTTAAAGGCGCTGCACATCTACTTCCCCGACGAGATCTTTCCGGTCTTTGCGGGCTCACGGTTGAGGCACTATGCGCGTGCGCTCGGCATCGAGCCCGATCAATCTCCGATCGCCCTCAACAGGGCTCTCAACGCTGCGCTGCAGACCTACCCAGAACTTTCGAGTGTCGACGGATTCCAGCGAATGATTCTCCTTGAGGGTTGGAGGCCACCTTCAGAGAGAGGCCGCGGCAACCAAACAGAGTCAAGCGTCTACCTCAAGGTCGCCCCCGGTGAGCAGGCATCCGCCTGGCAAGACTGCTTGGAGGGCGAGTACATCTGCATCGGCTGGGATGAACTTGGTGACCTGTCCCTGTATGACACGTTCGACGAGTTCTCAAAAGCATTCGCCCGCACCTATCCACAGAACACGGACCGCCAGAATCTTCTAGCTGCCAAGAACATCTGGAAGTTTCGGAACTTGAAACCGGGCAATCACGTCGTCGCCAATCGAGGAACGGCTGAGATTCTCGGCGTGGGCACCGTCCTTGCAGACGGCTACCAGTATCTGCCCGAACGCGATCAATATCAGCACACAGTCGCAGTCGACTGGGATACCACCCATGCACGGAAGCTCGATCCGGGCTTCGGCGGCTGGCGTAGCACGTTTCAAACTCTGAAGGCCAAGGATGTCGCCCGCATTCTAGAGACCGATGGAGCAGATCCGGCAGCGGAGAAGGAATCCGTCGAACTGCCTGACTACACCGACGCTGAGGAAGTCCGGTACTCGCAGTGGGCCAAGGCACTCGAACGCAAGAAGCAACTGATCCTGTACGGTCCGCCCGGAACAGGGAAGACCTACAGCGCTGTGCGATTCGCCCGGTGGTATGGCGAACAGAATAGCGACGGCCCGACGCCTGGGACAGTCACACCCGTCACCTTCCACGCCTCCTATACCTACGAGGAGTTCGTCGAAGGATACCGGCCGATCGAGGACGCAAGTAACGCCGGCGGGTTGAGACTTGCTCGTACCGACGGCATCTTCAAGCTTGTCTGCGCGGATGCTGCGAAGTCACCAGAGAAAACGTTCTTCTTGATCATCGACGAGATCAACCGCGCAAACCTGCCAAGGGTTTTCGGCGAACTAATGACAGTGATCGAAGCTGACAAACGTGGAACTGAGGTCTTGCTGCCAACGAGTCAGAAGCCGTTCTCAGTCCCCGAAAATCTTTTCATCATCGGTACAATGAACACAGCAGATCGTTCCATTCGCACCCTCGATGCTGCGCTGCGTCGCAGGTTTGCGTTCGAAGAGATTCTCCCTGACTCGTCCGTGCTCGAAGGTCAAGCGTCGTATGGCTCGACCATTCTGGCGCTGGATCTCTTTCTCGATGACCTCAACAAGAGGATCACCGATTACGCTGGGCGCGATCGCCAGATTGGTCATGCTTACTTCATGCATAAAGGCGAGCCGATCAGCGACCCCGTTGATTTCGCACAGGTCGTGCGCCTGGAGGTAATCCCCCTCCTGCAGGAGCTGGCCCACGACGACTACGCCCAGCTCGCACAGTTTTTGGGGCAATCGCTCGTTGACGCTCCCGGCCAGCGGCTGGTACCGGTTGACGACGAACAGTTGGTGGATCTGTTAGCGGCCGAGTACGGGGTCGATAACCCCCTATGAGGACGCTCATTGAGTACAAGAGCGACACATTCGAGGTCCTGCCCTCGCGCCAGCACGAGATGTCGGCGGCTACCGCTCGACTCGAAAACAAAATCAAACTGCGCTGGCTCGCACAGGACCGCGTCGAAGTTACTGCGACGCAGTGGGTTGGCTCCGTTGATGTACCCGGGGTTGGACCCTTGAGGGTCGTCCCAAAGCTTGCCGGTAGCGAACTCGACGTGCTAGCGATGATCGCAGTCGCAGAGGGGAACTCGTATGATGTCCTCGACTCGCTCGAGAATCATCACTCGCCGGGCAAAGTCGATTCCCTCCCTGAGCTGTTGGCCCGCTTCCTGACGGATGCTGCAAACGATGTGCATCGGCAGGGCCTACTCGCCGGCTACAGATCGGCCCAGGACGATCTCCCCTATATGCGCGGCCGCCTTGATCTCAGGGAACAAGCGTTGCGAAAGTTCGGCGTGCTCAACACGCTCGCGTGCAACTACGAAGAGTTCGACACGGACATCCTCGAAAATAGGGTCACGGCGGCCGCTCTCGGTGTGGCCCGACGCCTCACGTCCAACGCCGAGCGACGAACCGCGACCGGCCGGGTGTACGAAGACTTCTTCGGGTCTGCCCCCACGCAACCACCGAGTCCAGAAGTGGTACGACGCACGCTGCAATACGATCGGCGTAACGAACGCTACCGAACTGCGCTGACCTGGTCAATGGCCGTGTTGGAGAATAGCTTCCTAAACAACATGTTCGACGTTGGACACGCGCGGGCACAGGCGTTTCTGGTCGACATGAATCGTCTGTTCGAACGGTTTGTGACCACGTTAGTCCGCTTGTCATTGCCTGCTGGCTTAGTGGCGCATCCCCAGGCCGACGACTCAACTGTTTTCCGATCCGATACTGACAGTTTCGCGATTCGACCAGACATACGGATCTCCGATGGCCTCCGCTCGTGCGCTATTGACGCCAAGTACAAACGCTACGATGGCAATTCACTCTCGCCGAACGACCTGTACCAGCTCACCACCTATGCTCAGGCGTACCCCGGCTGGGGTCCGGTTCCGCGATCAATGCTGATCTATCCGAGCATGGGATCTGAAGCACCACGAACCATCCGTTTTCAACCCGACGGTCGCGTGCTTGCAGAGGTTCACGTGCACCCGCTACCTATCCGAGCAATCATCGCTGCGCTCTCGGGCGGCGACCAGATTCCCTTGGAAAGCTTCAGGAAATCCCTCCGGACTTGGCTCGCGATGACTCCTGACGACGGGGCTGAGAGCGCCTAGTAGCCCTCATGGCCGAGAAAGTCGATGCTATTCAGGTTTACGCGGTACAGCTCAGATCCGCCCATACGGCTCGATGCGTCAACATGAACGCTGGGACCGCGTTCAAGCGTCAACTGAAACCCGCCAAACATTCCGGGCACCGAAAACCACAGTGACAGAGCTGAGATCTCAGTGAGGACGCTCACCTGAGGATACCGGAGCGGAAACTTCCGCCATCTCAACAACTCCGCATTCAACACGAAGTCGAGACCGCGTTGAAGTAGGCTCAGCGCTTCATCGCCAGGAGTGTAAATCGGTTCCGGCGTCAAGATTCGCTCCAGCGGAGCATGCCCCCGCTCGACGGCAACGTCTATCGGTCGCTTTCCATCACTTGTCTGGACAGTCCGCCAGGCTCCGCGCTCAATTAGCTCACTGCACGCCTCTGCGTTGCCTGCCCACGCTGCCTGATGCAAGGGCGTGAAGTGCGACTTACTACCGATCCTGGTCGAGTTCACTCCTGCGAGAACGTTGTAAGGTTCGATCGAATCGATCGCCGCGATGAGTTCCTTCCACTGACCGCGGTATGCAAGGTCCGCGATTCGATCACGCTCCTTCGACGTAATGCCTTCAGCAGGATCACAAACCGCGTTCCAATAGACTACTTTCGGAACGACGTCCTCAAGAGGGTCGTCGCCGCCGTCCGATTCCACTCACGTCTCCAGTCAGTCCAGTCTCGTAAGGTGTGAGCTTCCAGCGCGTTAAGCGGTTAGCTCATCAGCGTTGGTGATCGCCCTGCGGATTACCTCGACCTCCTCGCTGAGGCTCGGGGCCAGTTCTGCTTCTGCTGTCGCGTTTTCAATAGCTTCGCGTGCTTGGTCGACGATTTGCTGCCACTCGCCCAGCGCGACGCTAGTGGCGTCGGACTCGAGTTGATCATTCAACGCTCGCGCCTGCTCGCGTGCATGATTGGCCGTTGCACGCTTGGAACGCAGGTCGTCGATCAACTTAGCTATTTCTATCGCGACCGTAAGAATCATCTTGGCGGCCTTCTCGGTGTCACTCTGCGACCAGCTACGGGCCTTCTGGGAAGAGGGTCCCGGGGTGGTTTTTGGCCCTGAGCGCTTCTGAATCAGACGGTCGACCTCGATCAAGTTCGATATGAGTTTCGGTCCCATTTTGGAGAGAATCGGCCCTAAACGAGTGACGTCCGGGGCCTCTTTAGCAGCCTGCCTTCCGACGGCGGACGCGACCAACGCGTCGAGCCGCTGCCACGACGGCTCCGTGCGTCGCCGGTCAGCTGACTTCTCGACATCCTGTAGAAGGAGATCAACTGCCTGGCCAACCCGCCGATACCATTCGTCGAGAGAAGACTCAATCGCCGACACGATTTGCTCCTGCGTACTTTCTGGGTTCACTGATGCGAACCGAATCGCCTCCTGGATAGCACCTTTCAGGCCAGCTCTAGCAGCGGAATCTGCATCAGCCAGCGCAGTCATCCATTGATCCCTACGGCTTTCGACGTCACGCGCTGCAGCCGCGGCCACTTCAAACTCGGGCAGCTGAGCACTAAGCTCGTTAGCTACCGAAGCCACCGCCTGGGCCCAAAAACGCTGCTCCGCGGCCGCTCGCAGAGGGCCCGCACCGTCCTGACCGACACGCTCAATCGCTCCGAACAGGTCGTTCATCCCGTCCCACTCGCGGGAGTCATCCCAGATGTCACGCTCCACGTCCCGGTCCGCTCCTGCAAACTGGAAAGGATCCTGGGCAACTACGAATACCGGCGTGTCGTCAGGCAGGCCGAGCGATTCGCGCAGCTCAGCAGTCTTACGCTGCGCGAGTTCGTGATACCCGTCGAGATCGCTGTCTGGATCGCGACCGGCTTCATCGAAACGCGAAATTGCGAACCATAGTCCATCGGTCGGCCATCCATTGCTGATGAGTTTACGAATTTGCTCGTGTTCTCCCGTGGCGAGCTGTGGAGTCACCGTCACGATCGCAATATCTGTCAGTCCGATGGCTTCATGCGCGAGCCGGGTATTGGTCTCGCCTCGAACGTCGTGGGCCCCAACTGCGAGACCTGGTGTGTCCCGAATGACGCAGCCCGCTAGCTCGACGCCACGCACCTCGAAGGTCTCGTGCCGCGCGCTGATGGTCAGCCATTCCGGCACGTCGGCCCCTGCATCGACGAGCAGCCGGCGGATCAGACTGCTCTTACCGGTGTCGTACGAGCCAAAGACCGTGACCACTGGCTTCGATTCGGCATTGAACTCAGCCCACTGCGTTTCAAACTCTTTCGCCAGAGGGCCACCGGGGACCTCATCAAGCCATTTTTTCGCTGCCTCGACGACTAAGCTGCTCACCGTGCACTCCGTTCATTGGCAAATAATTCGCTAGCCGCTTCCAGCAGTTTGGTCATCTGGTCGATCTGGGTAGACGCGGCCCGCACGAGCGCCAGCATGTCGTCGTTTTCTTTCTCGAGTGTGCGTCGATGATCTGCGAGGACTCCGGAGCGTTCATGAAGGGCCGCAACTGGTCCCTCGTTGTCGGTGCCGAACAATAGTTTCGATTCTGCCGTCTGGACGGCGTCATCTACGAACTTGATCGCACCACGTCGGGATTCTTCTCGGTCGTTTCCTGCCTTGTGGCCTTGGTACATTGCGTGCGCGTCAGCGACGGTGCCGATCGCAGCAAGGATGGGGGCTGCCTTCGCCACCCGCCCACTCGCTTTGACTGCGCCCCATGGCTTGAACTTGACGCCCAGGCTCTTACCGATGCCGTAGATCGTGTCACGTTTGCCAATCGCCTTAGCGATTTTTGCCGTGTGATGTGCGGACCCCGCCACAACCTTCGCAGCATTGACGCCTTCGGTCACTCCGACAAATGCACCTTCGACACCCAGCACCGCGCCTTCTGCCAGTGCAACCGAATTGAGTTGCCGTCCAATCGAGGAAGAGTGCTTGGCAAACCAACTATCGATGTCCTGGGCGACCCCTCGGTTGAACCGATCCAGCTCAGATGTCAACTGGGGGTCGGCCAGCCAACCGGCCGTCAGCTCGCCGAGCTTCGCCATGTCATCCTTCCCTGCAGCGCGAATACTGATGCGCGCCTTGTCCGCATTGGGTTCCAGGATTCTCTTGAGCCGGTTGCGCATCGAAGTTTCCAGTAGTTCTGCGTCGCGCTCGCCATTCGCGATCGCCTGTATCGCTGCCCCAACCGCCGCCGATTCGGCCTCGAAACCAGTCACGTCGAGCAGTAGCTCTTTCCTCCGCCGCAACAACGCGTTGCACACCTCATCGACAGTTGCGCGCGTCCTGCCTGCTTGCGACTGCCTTCTCGAGAAGGTGTCTAGGGTTCGCACGACTGGGTCGACGCCGTCCCAATCGCGGTTGCTGTCGAAGTCGCTTCGCGAGACGTCCAATCGGCCGCCAGCCTCACCGAACGGGTCCCCCGCCAGAGCGTGGACCTCAGACTGCTCGACCAAAATTCCTCGCGAACCGAGCGCAGCTATGAGTTCGTCTGCCTTTCTGCGCCTCAGCAGTAGGTAGTCCTCGGGCGACGAGGTCGGATCCACTCCAAGCTCGTCAGACCTATTGATCAGGTAGAGGATCCGACCATCCTTCGCGACAGTTTCGTCGGTGCCCTTCACGATTCGCTCGAGTAGAGCCATGTCTCCGATCAGTAGGTTTACATGGACCACCACTAAGATCAGTGCAGCGCCCGCGGCCGCCTCGAGTGCTTGCTGATCGTGGGTCGCTTTACCGCTCTGGAGCCCGGGAGTATCGATGAGCCGGATGTGGTCAAGCTCGTAGGTGCTGACGGTGCTCGTTGCGACACTGCCCCGGACGTGCAAGTCGTCGGGGATGGATCCGCTCATTTCAACTAGCAGGCGCTTGACCAGGCTCGACTTCCCGGCGCTGTAATCGCCCAGGATCACTACTGAAGGTTTGGGGTGCTCCTTGTCCGTGACCTGCCTTATTGCCCTTCGCAATTCGAGATCATCAGAGGCCAGCTGTTCCGTAACGCTATCTAGCCAGTCCTCCACTACACTTTGCGAGCTAACCTGCCACACCCCGGCGAGCCACTCTCGCAGTTGGTCTCGCTCGGTTTCGCGTTGTGCCGCGAAGGTCGCACGATGTGCCGCATCCACCTCAGACTGTTGCGACGAACGTTCGTCGTTATGCTCGAACCAGTCCTCTCCAAGCCAGACGTCGGCTTCGGCACCCGACTTGACGCCCCGCGAACCAAGAACGCGTCTCGCTGCGCGGTCCAGGACGTCTTGGCTCGCGAACGAGTGCGTGATGGCGTTCGATTGATTCTGCAGAGCATCAACGAGGGTCGCCAACTCGGTTCTGCTTCGCCGGAGCGCGAGATCCTGTTTCAACAGCTCAACGAGAACAGGTGCTGCGAGGCTCCAGGTTTCAACTTCATTCTGGCGCCGCAGGTCCTGTTCGATCGACTCGAAGGTCTTCTGTACGGCCGACCTCGAATCACGTTGGATTTCGGCGCGCGCCACCGCTCTTCCGTCCTCTCCACGTTTGGACAGTCGCCCGCCTACAAACTTGCTCGCCTGGGCGAACACGCCCAACCCGATGGCCGTCGACGTTCCGACCCAGCCGACTGGATTCCAGATTGCCGCCACCGAAGGGACGGCAATCACACCAGCCGCTGCGCCAGCTGCCAACCCTGCACCTTGCAGTGCCATGCCTGCGCGCGAGCTCGTTCCGGAGATGGCGTCGAATGTGACGCCATCGGTTTGCGTCTCAGCGACGTCTGGTATCACCTCCGAGACGGCGAGCTCGATCTCGCGCTGAAGGAAGGCCGTCTTCGCTGCCCATATCTTGTCCACGGCGGTTTGCAGATCAGATGGCGAGTAAACGGACTGAAAGTCTTCGTCAGTGAACTGTGTGTTCTCGCCGATCGCCTTATCGACGAGCTCGTCGGCCCGGCGCAGCGTGGCCTCTCGAACACTCGACAAGTGCGACTGCAGCAAGTGGTCGAAGTGGCGGCTGAGCGTTCCCGCGGAGGCCGCGGTGAACGGCTCGCCTCGTCCATGTTCAACGAGAGTTACTAACCTTGCATCGGCCTTTAGATAACGGTCTCGCGATTCGCCCTCTGGGTACCCCAGTGTGTCGAAGAACTGATCGATTCGGTTCCCCGCGAATTGAATCCTAGGGTCGATTTCCTGTCGGATCGAGTCGAGTCGCGCTGCCCGCGAGTCGAATATTCCGCGCAGCCCCTCCCTCAACGACGTCTGCCGCAGTTCTGCACCACCCTCTGCAATCGATGCTGCAATAAGATCTTCCAGCACAGAAAAGTTCGACCACTCCGCGAGATATTCAGCCCCGAACTGTTTGCGATCAGCATTAAAATTGCTGACGGCTGGACCATTGAATGGTTCCTTCGCGCGAGCAAAGAGCGCCCGCCGGCTCTGAATAGCAACCACCGGCGTGCCACCCAGGTCGATTTTTGCCAACTCCGTCCGAATGTTGTTGGCGTGTTCGCCGACAGCACGCGAGAGCGACCGTCGCGCCGATTGACTGCTCACCTTGGCTGGATGGCGCCACCGCAGGTTGCGGACATTGAGGACAGCGATCGTCGGCTTGCCGTAAGCCTGCACCCACTGCGCGACCTTGCCGAACTCGGAGGCCTGCTGGCTCTGGTTGTCGAAGCACAGGAGGACGACGTCCGCGATCTCCACGGCCTGGCGGGCGGTCTCCTCCAGCTCGGCGCGCTTCTGCGTCCGTCCCCAGCCGTTGATCCCGGGGGTATCCCAGAGGGAGCACCCTTGCCACTCGATCTCGGTGACATCCGTCGTCCAGTCGCTGTCGCCAGGTGAGACATATCCACCGTCGAGCTCACCGAAAGCAGAAAGCAGGGTGCTCTTCCCCGCACCGGTGCGGCCGAAGAACGCAATGTTGAACGTGGCCAGGCGCTCGCGTTGCGCATCCAGGTGGCCGCGAAGGTCGCTTTCGAACTCGGCCGTGAACTGCGACAGATCCACGATGAGTTGGTCGCCCTGGTCACTGTCAGCTGACACCGCCGCCTGGAATTTTGCCAGTACCGTCTCAACGGAGCGTTCGAGTTGGCTGAGCTCTCGCTCTCCACTCCGAACAGCGTGGGCGACCGCATCCTGCAGCCCCCGGACGTTCTCATCCACCTTGAAACCTCCTGCATCGCGACTCTGCCAAGTGACCGAGCCGTGAGAAGTCTATGAGAACGGACCGACAAATGACCGATTCAACGAAGGCGTCGTTGCCGCACACCGGGTCGACTTCCTGGTCGGCAAACCCGTTGCTCTCGACGGAGATTGGTCTCGACAGGGCGTTTAGCTCCGATTGCAGAAGCGAGCTGCCATTCGATTCATCTGTTCGTATGACATGCCAGACGGGGCGTGAACACGCTGGAGCCGCTAGCGACGGTCACAAGCGGATCGGCCCGACACGCGGCCAGGCCGTGGTCAGCACTGCGACCAGAACCTCCCGGATACGATCGACCAGTAATCCGCTTCGGCCCGACAGCATGCGTCTATACGACAAGGCTCCACCCGTGCGGGAAGACTTTCATGCCTTCCTGGAGCCGTCTTGCCGTTGTACCGCAACTCTGTCGCTGGTGTTCGATCTCAGATCGAGTCCGGGAGTCTCGTACCCGTCTTGACCGAACAGTTCCGTTTCCAGATCGGCTACAGCCCCTCACCTGCTGAGGTTCGCTCCTGGGATCGGAGCCTCGCAGTGCTGGCCGGCGACCTTGTCGATGCCGGTCTCGAAAAGGCAGAGATTCTCGTCGAGTACCAACTACCGCTCACCAGCAAGCGCGCAGACGCCGTCGTGTGTGGAGTCCATCCGAACACCGGCCTGCCGTCGTACGTCGTGGTCGAGCTCAAGCAATGGGGCAGCGCATCGGTTCTCGCGGGTACAGACGACGTCGTGCTGCTCGATGGAGCCGGCGAGCGTCTACACCCCGTCGAGCAGGTCCGCCGCTACTGCACCCACCTGAGTGACTTCATTGCGACGCTCGGCGGAAGCACCGATCAGCTAGCGGGTGTCGCATACCTGCACAATGCCACTGACGCCGACATCCAAGACCTCTGGAGGCTCCCCCAATCCGACACCGGACGCTTGTTCACCGGGCAACGACGCGGAGAACTGCTCAGGTACTTCAAGAGCAAGCTTTCGACTGAGCCCGGTGCCGACGCCGCCGATCAGTTGCTCTCGTCGGCCGTTCGGCCCAGTAAGCAACTCATGGCCCTGGCCGCTGACGAAGTCCAACGCCGCGAGCAATTCGTTCTGCTCGACGAGCAGCAGACCGCGTACTCGTTGGTACTGCGAGCCGTCGACGAGTCGTACCGGTCCAATACGAAGGAAGTCATCATCGTCACCGGCGGTCCTGGTTCAGGAAAGTCTGTCATCGCGCTGAGCTTGCTCGGCGAGCTGTCGCGGCGTGGCCGAACTGCTCTGCACGCCACTGGATCCTCCGCTTTCACTATGACTCTGCGTCGAGTAGCCGGTGCCCGTGCGCCCCGGGTCAAGCAAATGTTCAAATACTACAACCAGTTCATCGACGCCGAACCCAACGAGATCGACGTGCTCATCAACGATGAGGCTCACCGGGTCAAAGAGACCTCAACCAACCGTTATACGAAAGCGGCGCTCCGCACGGGGCGTCCACAGGTCGAAGAGCTTATCGACGCGGCGCGCGTTCCCGTATTCCTCCTAGACGAGTTCCAGGTGGTGCGGCCGTCCGAACGTGGCACCGTCTCGGACATCAGCGGCGCCGCCGAGCGCATGGGTTGCAAAGTCCGGATGGTTTCGCTCGACGGACAGTTCCGTTGCGGCGGTAGCCGTGCGTACGAGAACTGGGTCCTGCGACTGCTTGGCCTAGAACCAGGTGGCCCCATAAAGTGGACCGGCGACGAGGCGTTCGCGGTGCGCGTCTCGGATTCGCCTTCTCTCGTCGAACATCAGCTGAGATCTCTTCTCGACGAAGGCTACTCGGCTCGGATTGCAGCCGGTTATTGCTGGACTTGGAGCGATCCGGTGAAGGGCGGCGGTCTCGTCGACGACGTCGTGATCGGCGACTGGAAACGCCCGTGGAACAACAAGAAGCCAACGTCGCACGACGGTGCACCTGGAACGCCCTACTGGGCATCGGACCCCGCGGGCTTCGACCAGGTCGGATGCGTCTATACCGCACAGGGTTTCGAGTATGACTACGGCGGTGTCATCTTTGGGCCCGATCTGGTGTGGCGTACCGACCATTGGGAGGCGCGTCCCGAGTACAACCACGACAACCAGGTCAAGCGTGGCAACCCAGAGGGATTCGACCGGGCTATCCGCAACACCTACAAGGTGCTTCTTACTCGAGGAATGCGCGGAATGACGGTGTATTCAACAGATTCCGAGACTCAAACATTGCTTCAGTCGCTCGTTCCGTAAGGCCAAGCCGGAGAGTTGCCAATGCCTGCAGTATTGACCACCTACAACGCTGTCACGAACGATGCCCAGGCCAACCTACGGTGGGGAATCAGGAAAGGACGATGGGGCCTTCCGCGTCTACCCATCAACTGCGATACCGGCACGAACTTCTCGTGGCACGTCCTCGGCACCAAGGCGAAAGGTCTTCCGCATGGCCCACGTGCGCCGCGCAACCTTTGGGTCACCGGCAAGATCGACCTGTACCTGTTCAAAGTCACTACGCCCCTGCAGGAGTATGCCGAGCCTTTCTGGCCGGACGAAGTGGCTGCAGGCAAGGTGATCTACCCGTACCGATTCGATATCGCGCTGGTATCGCAGGCTACGCAGATCCCGACCGCCTTCGACGACCCGATTCCGGAGGCGTTGTCGAATGGGATCCGGGTGGGAGCGACCGGTGGGCCAAGCATAGTCAGTGTTTCCGAGACCCAGCTTGAGGACCTTCTCGCCTTTATGAGGCGCAACAACCAATAGTCCAGCGCTAGGCGCCGACCTCCTACGCTGTGCAGATTGGCCGCCGGAGTCCTCGTGACGATTGCTATTTCTTCTTGTCGTTTCGAGTAAGGGCTGTCCATGCGGCTGAGACAGTGACGACAATGAAGCCAGTTAAGATGACGAACGCGATTTCGACCCCTGCACCTATGTCGACGCGCTCTAAAATCCAGAGTATTCCTAAAACCGAACAAGTGACCACAGCGGCAGCGAGTAGCAATACCAGCGAAACTTCAAACAGTCTGCTGGCAAACAGGATCGACGGAGCGACAGTTCGGGACGTCAACTGACCATTCTGGTCGAACGTGTACAGATAGATGCGATGCGTCACCGCGTACCTAACTGCGGCGAGCGAGTAGGTGCCGTACGTGACGTGCACCCGAACCTTGTCCTTCATTCTCCCCAGCGTGTACACCTCGTCGTAGATCTGCTGGAGATCCTTGACGCTGACAGTGCTCGGCGAGACAGTTCCCCTCCCAATGATCCGCTCGCCATCGATATGAAAAGTTTGATCCATCTTTCCGCGGCGTGTGCTGACGTCAGCGAACCCACGGTCGACGAAGCCGGCTTTCAACCTGTCGATTACGTCTCGCCTGGTGATCTTCGGTTTCATTACCCATCCGTTGGCAAGTTGCGGTTGATTAGTCAGTAGCGTAAGCGCGCGAGGTTATTTGCGCCCGATCGACATCAGTAGCGGAGTCGCGCACCGGACTGGTCGACCGGTCTCACGCGAATCGCCGATGGCCGTATCGACACGAACTCGGGCCGGATACGAGCTCCATGGCCCATGCCAGGACCACCAAAGACCCGCGGAGGGCCTAGCCCTACTCCGGCAGACGCAGCGCCAACCGGGTGGCGAGGTCCTCCCTCCCCAACGCACGGTAAGCCTTGGTGTACTTCGCGATCAGCTTGCGCTGCGTTGTCTCATCCAACAGGCCAATCCGTGCTGGGTCGGTGTTGTCGGCCAGATCCGCCAGCTTCACTTCCAGCGCAACAGGATCTTCCACGATCGCTGCGTAATACTCATCGCTCGATACGTCGTCGCGCCGAGTGAGCAGCTCTACAGCTGCAATCACTCCGGCCGGTATGCCGCGATCAGCCAGGTCCGCCGGCGTCATCTCCGAATCCTCGACCACGTCGTGTAGCAACGCTGCAACGACGGCTGCCGTGTTGGACTGGTCCACACGCCGCGCGACCGACCGCGGATGATGGATGTACTCATTCCCAAGCTTGTCGGTCTGTCCTTTATGTGCCTGCGCTGCAATCACATTTGCGATCGCGATGACGTCGGCGCCCTCCCCGTTATCCTTCGTACTCACCCTTGCCTCCTCGTTGTGATTGTTCGACTATCCATCGTGATCGCGCCAATTGTGCTGCTTCTGACCGCTCACACAGGTCTCGCAGTGGCACGTCGCGGTTGTCTTTGAAGAGTTTGCTGAGCGCCTGATACTTGCTCACGTTCGGCCCGAACCGCCGATTGAGGTAGTTCCCCTCGTCGGCATAGATCGAATACCCCAGTGGCACAACACCTGCCTCGCCGAAGGTCAGCAGACGATCGGTCACCCAGCTACGTGGCCGCGTGTACACCTGGTCGATGTAAGCCCGAAGAATCGGACGCAGCACCGACAACGTCTCCCCCAGCCCCTCATCGCTGTGTTGGTACGTCGACGCGCCTCGTCCGAGCACCAACAGGTACTGCACCGTCACCCAGTCCGCGTCCTCCGGGCGACCTGCCACCGACCCACGACCGAACAGACAGACACGAAGTGTCTGGAGTTGGTCGGCCGGCTCCATCATGCGGGCTGCTGTCGCTCGGGCGATCAGTCCGTCCTCGCGGACGATTCGCGCCACCACCTGCCGGGTCTTGCCTTCACGATCGGCCACGGCTTGCTGCGCCTCCGTCCGGTATCGCTCGATCAACGCGAGTTCGCGCGGACCCACATGCTCTTGCCTCGTCGAACCCGGTGGCGGCTCGGCGACGATCTCTCGACAGACCAGGTCGCTACCACCTAGCTGAATCACCGCGCGCAACAGGTCAATTCGACGAAGCTGGTCCGCATCGAGTCGGGTGCGCAGCAACGTGATCCGACCCGCCGGCACATTCGGACGCGACAGGTAGAGGGCCGCAGACTCTGCCAGATCCTCCGACCTCGCGTTCGCCGTCCACTTGCCCGGAATCTTCATCGCCGACTTGATCAAGGCGTCGTCGCGCCACAGACAGTCCCACGCATGCTGGTCCGTAAGTTCAGGCCGCCGCAGCAGATCGCGCCACGGCTGAAGCAATGGTGTGGCCGTGCCGACCATCCATTCGACTACTGGTTTGGGCAGTGTGGTTGTCGCTCTGCACAATGCGTGCATCAACTCTTCCATAGGTACTCCTCACGAACAGGGATCGGACGGCGTGGAGCCCAAGCGCCGTGGACGGACGACTGTCGGATCGGCACCCTGCAGGTGGCCCGCCGTCAGTCGGTCGGCGGGAGGAGCTCGTCAGGGTAGCGGTATTCCATACCGAGGTCGTCGGTGGTGCGGGCACCGCCGTTGTCGCGGAACCAGGTGACGCAGATGTCGGCGAGCAGCTGCACGTCGCGACTGAAGATGTATCCGTCGGTGCAATCGTCGAAGTTGTCATTGAACAGCCACGTGTTCAGCGGCAGCTTGTCGGAGGAATAGTCAGCAATGAGCAAGTGTCCGAGCACCGACCGTGATCGCCGCAGCATCATCACTCCGTCGGTAAGCACCTGTATCTGGACGCAGACGACGTCGTCTTCGCCGTCCGCATCGTCATCATCGACGTACCCACTCGGACCCATCTCGACGATGAAGCCGACCGGTTTGTCGACGAGCGACTCGGCGAGCCACGTCGCCATGTCAGACCACTCATGGACGTCTGATGTCTTGTCCGGTTCATCCATGGTGGCCTCCTCTCGATGCGCTCTCTGGTGACAACATAGCGCTGGGTACCGACAAGATCGGGGACAAACCCACCGCTGCTCTGAAGTCTCGCGACGTGAAATGTCGAGCCGATGCCCGCACCCTGAACCGAGTCGCGGAAACATGTCCGACCCCGTTGGCACACTCGATCCATGAGCACTCCCCCAGTCACCATCACCGTTCGCGGACACGCCAGTCGCCAGTTCGCACCGAATCGCTGCACGGTTCGCGTGCGTGTGGGTGCAGACGGTTCGAGCCGCGCATCGGCCGCTGACCGCGCGGATGCGGCGGTCAGGGAAGTGACCGACATCGTCACCACCTTGCACGATCGGCCGGCCAGTCCTGTGTCTCGGTGGACATTCGACCAGGTCGAGCACAGCAGGCACCGACCGTATGATCGAGACGGCAAGAAGCGGGCATGGCGTTACTTCTCGTCCGCCACGATCACCGTAACCTTCACCGAATTCGAGGCAATTGCACCCTTCATTGCGCAAGTTGCGGACGTCGAGTTGGTCACCGTCGGATACCTGGATTGGTGGCTGACGCGGAAAGCGACGCTCAAACGCACTGCTCGAGTCCGCGATCAGGCGGTACTCGATGCGCTGGCAAAGGCCAAGGGTTACACAGCAAGCTTGGGCTACAACACATTTCATGCGGTCGCCATCGCGGATCCCGGGATGCTGGGTATCGTGGCGGCCGAGCCCCACCACGAGAGAATTATGGCAGCGCCACCCGCAGCAATGGGACTGCCGGCCGACATGGGAAGCGAGGATCAACCTTCCCCGTCCCTACGTCCTGAGCGCATCAGTATCTCGGCGTCGGTTGAGGCACGATTCGAAGCGCTGATGCCTGATTAACCGCTCGGACCTGAGCACGCGCTTCTGTGTGTTTTGGCGACGGCGCGGTCCAAGCAGTTTTAGCCAAGGAGGCGACGACACTATCGGCGTTTTACTCACGTGGCAGCCGAGACGTCACGTTTCCGTTGACGTCTCCACAACGCATACCGGATGATCGCAATTATGACGCTGAACATCGGGACTGTGATGTAGCACGTTCCGATGAAGATGATTGTGCCCCAGAGGACCCCCACTCCCGCCAGGTAGACATAGTCGCCGAACGCATCCGGGTGGCCGTCGCGCGTCATACCCACCACGAATGCAGCCACGGTCCCACCAGTACAGACCAGGTATGTGGCTGGAATTGCCCACAGCAGCGACGATCCCCACAGGCGCCAGAAACAATGCGCGCCCAACGTTTTCTCCACTCCGCCCCTCATAGTCTTTCGCAGCGGCCGACGGCAAAGGTCAGCAGCTAGTCGGCGATCGACCAGGCAATCTTGGTCTTGTCGTTGACGCAGTCCGGGAAGGCAACCACACCGCGGTACTTTCCGTCGATGCGATCGGAAGCTTGGTAGCCGGAGTCACTGCCGGGTTGCGTGTTGAATGTTCGTTCACATTCGATCAGAGTGTTCCCGCACGAGGTAGCGACGTTAAACGTCGGTTCCAGCGTTGCAACATCGAAGTACTCGCCGACATACTCGTGCCAGTCGGCCGTCGGCATCAAGAACTCCACACCTGCACACGCACCCTGCAGCGCAACAGCTGGATCGTCGGTGATGACGTCGGACGCGTTCGAAGGGATGTCGATGCCAAGTTGCTTCGTGATGTCCGCTGCCTGATCATCACCCGGACGGAGGAGCCACCACATTGCTGCAACGAATGCCAGCAGAACGCAGGTAAGTAGAATCCCGAACTTGCTTGTGTACCAACGCGAAACCGCACGGATCGCACGCTCAATCTCACCGCTCATCGTGGGCACCCGACGGCAAAGGTGTCCGATGGTCCCGCGACGAAGAAGTTCCGAGCCCACCGCCCGCGGAGCGGATCGTGGAGGCCCGGGTACTGCTCGGGTGGTGAGCTATCCGTCGTATCCCCGATGCAGTAGTCGCAGACACTGCTCTGGTAGTGGAATTCGGTGTTCGCGCCCCAGTGCGGTCCGACATCCGATGATGTGACGCGCGTTGACCAAACTGCAACACCAACTCTGGATCTACCCACACCATGCCCCCCGGCAGACGAAACAACTGTCCCAACAGCCGATCCTAGTCGCAGTCGACTTACTGGCCTACGCGGCCAACGTCAATTGAACAACCCGAGAATCGTCGGGTGGCCCCGACGATGCCGTCCCTGGCGACCGGACCGCGGTATACCCATCACACAATCCGTGAAGGTTAGTTCGGGGACATTTCCGATCTTCCGAGACAGGGCACATGCGCCCAGACAATTGACCGAAGGCTCTAATCGACAACCACTCTCGGACATACGCGGAAGGCCAGGCCGTACGTCTCTACCTCGGGCTTCGCGCCAACCGCCGCGAAGAACCGGGCCAGGTCGAATGCTGGCACAGTGCCGCCGCCACGCGCAATGCGGTTGTGGTGGGGCCTGTAAAGTTCGCCCCATGGGGGAACTACTAGTACATCCGGCTGACTTACTTCACGCAGCGAAACAAGCTCGCACCTGGCACGACGACTGTGCGGCGGTGTTCGCGGACTCGCTACGAGTAATCGGCATTGCTACTGAACAGGGTTGGACTGCGAGCTCCAAAGAGTCGATGACCAACCTGTCCACTCGCTGGCAGAACAAACATCGCGCACTGCTCAGCCAAGTCCTCATGCACTCCCAGGGGTTCTCGTCAGCGGCTGCGGAGTACACGACCACAGACGACGCTTCCAGCCAGGCGATAGCACAGGCGGCCGCTAAAACACCGTCGCTGAATCTCTAAGACGTAACGTGGTCACCGTTGCAGACATAGACCGCTGGAACTCCGAGCAGGTGAGAGAAGTCTTTCACCGAACCCAGAAGCAGATAGCCGCGTGCGACACAATGGTTGCTCAGTTCACCAACTTGTCGGTCTTCGGACAGTGGTCCGGGCACACCGTCGAAGCGGCCAAAACATCAATCAGCGGAACCGTCCTGGACTTCACTGACCACAAGGAAGAGGCCGCGGTAATTGCAAACGCCGCGAAGGAAGCGGCCGACGATATCGACGCCGTCAAGCAGAAGCTCGCCGCCATCCGGGCGGATGCCGCAGCGCAGTCGTTGACCGTTTCACCAGATGGCAGGGTCGACGGGCCACTTCCGGCAGGTTTCGATTCATGGGACAGCGCAGCCCAGTCAAAGTACTACGCCATCAAGGCTCAGCTGCAGGAACAGCTCGACGGTCTATTGCTCTCCGCTGAGAACGTGGACAAGAATCTCGCAGCTGCAATCGACGGGGCCGACGGCGACTTACCCGTCGAGGATGTAGACCCACTCGATGGCACAAGTAGCATCGCGCGGAAAGCCAACCAGACGCAGGCGTTCCAAGATCAGTTCGGCCGCAACCCGGAGTCTGCCAACGATTGGCGTATGGCTGAGATGCTTGACACGAACACTTACGATCCAAAATACAAAGGACTCGACTCTGCCGTTGTTGTAAAGACGATCGACAAGGTTCCGGGCGGCGGGCTGCAGCGAATCAACGCCTTCATTCCGCGCAATAATGTGCACAACATTCCTCATTTGAACCGTGGTGACAACCGCGGGTTCGATCCCACAGCCGATGCCGAGGACAGCAGGGTCTCGATCTATGTTGACTATGACAACGGCGTCGTCGTGATGCGGCAGAACCCCTCCATCGAAACGCATTCCGGCGCAATGAAAGTCGACACACCGACTTTCGGCGTCGCCCAAGACGATGAGCGCGTTCAGGTTACGTTCGAAGCCTTGGACCCGTTTGCCCCGTTTCATGACCAGAAGGTGGGCGACTACGGCGCCAGCACATTGGGGGTAACCGTCCGTGGGACCTTGATCACCTCGCCGCTTAACGGTGCTCCCGAAGTCGAGGGTCAACTCTCGAATTATCCCGCATGGGAGATTTACAACGACAGCCCTTCAGGGGTAACCACCCCAATGTACGACTATATGCCGGATAGGTCCGATCCATGGGGCCCATTGAGGCACCTGCCTGGCCACCACGAGGTGCCGTAGCTCATGAAGAGACTGTTACGTCCCTACTCTTTTGGACTGTTCATTCTCTCGGTCCCGATCAGTTACGTTGCATTTGTCTTTGGCTTGATCGTCCTGCTCACACTCGTGGAGCGCACGTTCTTTGATCTATCCGACGGCATATTCTACTTCAGTATCTTGTACGGGCTGGGCTGTTATCTCTGGATTCCCGGGACGTGGTTACTTCTGTCGATCGGAGGCCGCTTCCTGCAAAAGCGCAGGACAAGAAGTCCGAAGCAAGAGTAGTTGAACGTCCGCCCGGGGTGCAGAGACCACTGCCCGACGGTGGGACCAAGTGCGTACTCGACCCCGCGTGGTCCGTGCCAGTGAACCACTGGCATATTGGTAACTGATCGGTTACCATTATGTTGTGAGCGTGTTCGAGGCCCTAGCCGACCCCGTGCGGCGCAGCATCCTGCTCACACTCGTCGGCGGCCCCACGCGAGTGGTCGATCTCTGTTCGAATCTGTCTGAGGCGCACCCGATTTCGCGTCCCGCGGTGAGCCGTCACCTGCGGGTGCTCACCGACGCCGGGTTGGTGGTCGCCGAGGACAGAGGGCGCGAACGGCACTACCGACTGGACGCACGGCCTATCGACGAAGTTCGTCGGTTCATCGACGAATTGACGCCTACCGGGGGAATCCAGCCGGCACCAAGTTCCGCGGAGCGTCGTGTGCCGGTCCCCGAATCCGCCCTCGACGCTCTCGACACCGAGGTGCGCCGCACCGTCAAGCAACGTCGCAGCACACCGCGTCAAACCCGATCCACCACCCCCGACGAGGAGACCGCATGACCACCACACCTACCGGATCGTTCACCCCGCGCCCCGAGGGGGACGCAGTGGCGTTCGTTCGGACCTTTCGTGCCCCGATCGACGATGTATGGGCGGCCGTCACCGAATCCGACCGGCTGGCACGGTGGATCGGCTTCTACACGGGCGACCCTGAACAGGGCTACGTCGAGTTCACCATGAACGCCGAAGGCGACGACGTCACTCCCGCCCGGTACAACATCCAACGCTGCGAGCCTCCACGCGTCCTTCAAGTGGTCACCACCGACGACTTCGGGACGTGGGACCTCATCGTCGAACTCTCAGAGGCCGACGGGGTCACGACCCTGACGCTGAGTCAAATCATCGACGACCCAACAACAATCGAGAACACCGGGCCAGGCTGGGAGTACTACCTCGACCGGCTGGTCGCCGCGCTCACCGGCGCGGACCCAAGTGCCATCGACTTCGACGACTACTACCCCGCCCAGCAGGAGTACTACCGAGGGATCCAGCAACAGGTGGCCGGCGGGAAGTAGTACCCACGCGCATATCGCCCGGCGGGCAGACGTCAGGATTCGAACCGCTTCCCCAACCACCCACCAAATTCAGCAGCAGCCAGACTTGCCCCGGTCGGTGCCCCGTCGCGAATGGGCCCACCAAAGTGAGTCCCTTCCACCCGCACATGCGTCACGTCATCCGACCCCAACGCATCAACCATTTCAAGGGCGTCCTCGGGGAAACATGCCTGATCCCCAGTCAATTCGACGAACATCGTTGGCACCTTCACCCCTGAAGCACAGCCTACAAAAGCTGCATTGCTCGACAACCCCGACCACGTCGACAACCACGCATCGGCAGTAGACAGTCGGCCAAACCCAACCAGCCCGTAGTTCGTCAGGTCAGGCCGACGACCGAACAACGAACCATATGGCCGGTCGTTCGAACTCAGTGACGGGTCCACAAACCGCAGATCGGCGTCCGTTCGATACACCGTCATCAGCCGCGGCGCCAACGCAGCCCGTCGATCCACCGGATCACCCGAAACCTTGAATCGTGCTCGCGCATCGGCACTCTGTGCCACATGAGCCTGCGCAACAGCATCAAGACGCTCTACCCGGTCACGCTGAGCCGCCCGATAGCGCTCAACGAACTCAGGCGCATAGGACGACGCACCAGGCGCATCCACAAAACCATTGGCCGGATCAAACGCATTCAACTCCGGATCCACACTCAACGGATCATTCTCATCCACCACCGACGGGTCAATGAGTCGCAGCAACAACTCCCCCTGCCCAGGATGCGGCGCCATGAACAGCGCACCGTCCGGCACCGGCATCTCCGCTGACGCTAGATCAACTGGCCGACCAGCCGGGGTCCGCGTCAGCCGCTCACCAGGAGCCTGTCCCGCCTGTTGGTGATAGAACGCAAAAAGCGTTCCACCCCCGGAATGTCCCAGCGATACCACCGAGTCAAAGCCCCTGTCCCGCAGAAACACCTGACCCGCCGCGACATCCAGCAGCGCCTGCTCGTGGATCAGATTCAGGTCGTTGTTCACCGACCGCGTGCCCTGCGTCCACACCGCAAACCCCCGGGCCAGCAGTTCAGGCACCAGCACATGATGGGTCAGGTCCTGGCGCGGGTGCATCAGCGCAACCACAGTCCGCGCCGACGGCACGGTGCGCAACACCCCAGACACCTTGGCACCATCAAAGGTGGTCAGCTCATGCACCGACGTCACCGTGTTCGACGGTTGTTCCGCAGCCTCGATGTACCGGCCCGCGCCCAGCCGCTCCCCCGCGTCTGCAACACTCACAGCGGCTCCACCTTCAAGGCGTCTTTGTCCCACTGCGTGATCTGCGATCCAGCAAGCCCGGAGACGCAGCTGTACCAGACCGCGTGGCGACAGCCAGTTGCTCGCCGGTCGACCAGAATCTCCGCGTCAGCCGACACCCGGTAGTACGGCCCCACGTGATCCACGGTGACATCGGGGTCCTCACCAGCCACCGCCGCGACCGCTTTGTTCTCGGGCACATCCAGGATGAAGAACGTGGTCATCGGCCGGCCTCCACCACGTCGAGCGCCGACTGGGCGTCGTGCTCCTCTTGCCACTGCGCCGCGCGCTGAACAATCAGCTCGGCCTTGCGGGTCAGCAGCCCAGCCATGCTCGGATTCGGCTCGGACACAACGTCGATCAACGCGTCAATGGTCAGGTTCGCATCAAGATCCTCCTGCGGCGTCACCGGACGCATCGCACGGGTGATTTCGATCATGTAGCCGTTCGGGTCGTGGGTGTAGATCGACTCGATGGTCTCGTGCTGGATTTGCATCTCCACCGGCCAATCGCTGCCGTCGAGGCGCTTGCGGTACTCGAGTAGATCCTCTTCGTTGTCGACGTGGATGGCGAGGTGCCGCGACCGGATGAAGAAGATCGGAACATCCTCGGCGAAGCGCGAATACGAGTCGCCCTGCGGTCCACCCTCGAACGGCTCGAGCCCGAAGTAGTAGAAGAACGCCAGCCGGTCGTCGTTGCCGATGTCGAAGAAGAAGTGAATGAAGTCCGGATGCTTGTCCGGACCCCAGCCTGCGGCACAAATCGAATGCACCACAGGGAAACCGAGTACATCTCGGTAGAAGCGGACGGTGCCCGCGGGATCAAACGTCGGGTAGGCGACGTGGTCTACGCCGCGCACCTTGTGGTCGAGCTCGCTCATGAGTACTTCCTTCGGTTCAGCTGGGGGTAGTCAGGCCGGAACGGATGCCACGTCTGCGCGCAGCAGACTGCCGGCGCCGTCGATGGCCACGGGCAGACCGAGGCCGCGCAGCAGGCTGTACGCACCGGCGGTTGCCGCTGACAACACGGGAATGCCGAACTCACGCTCGGCGTCATCGATCAGTGCCAGTGACGGCATCTGCACACAGCACGAGAGCACCACGGCATCGACGCCAGTGAGGTCGAGCGACCGCGCAGCCTCCATCAGCCGGTCACCGGGAATGCAGCCGACCTCTGCGTTGTCGGCCACTTCGAGGGCGCGCCAGTCCACAACCTCGAAGTCCTCGGCCTCGAGATACTCGACCACCTTCTCTGCCAGTGGCCGCAGGTACGGCGTCACGATGGCGATGCGTTTGGCATCGAGGGCACGCAGCCCTTCGACCAGCGCCCCGGCGCTGGACCGGACGATGGCCTCGGAACCGCCCGTCGCCAACTGCTCGGCGACGGCACCTTCCACCCGCTGGTGCTCCCCCGGCCCACCAACCATCAGGGCCACCAGGCACGCGTACAGAATCACCTCCGGCGACGCGTCGGCAATCTCCATCACGCACCGCTCACGCTGGGCATTCATCGCAGCGAGCTCCTCGGGCGACACCCGGTGCATCCGCATCCGCGTGGAGTGGAACGAGAACTCCGAGGTGGGATGCCGGCGCAGCAACGCCGGCATCTCCGTCTCGACGGTGACGTTGGAGCTCGGCACCACAAGACCGATTCGGTGAACGCTCATCTGGCCGTCCTTTCCAGTTCGGGTGTCCCGAAGGGCACCGACGAACGCCAAGTTGACGTCTACGACAATTATTCGACGCGTACGACAATTCGTCAAGCCCCCGCCTCCAGTGCGCTGAACTGCGCAAATCAGCGCAGAAGCGGGAAGATGGGTGAGGCGGCTCACAAAATCTGCTTGACATGTGTTCGTCGGCGTCGAATACTCAACGTCGACGTAAATGAACACTTGCGCGGCAACTGAAGGAGAACCTGGCCATGGCATACGTGATCGGAGTGGACGTCGGCGGGACGTTCACCGATGCCGTCCTCGATGATGGGTCCGGCCTGCTGATCGGCGGCAAATCGCCCTCCACACCACCCGACTACTCGCAGGGCGTGATGGACGTTCTGGAGGTGTTGGCAGAACAACTGGGCCAGCCGCTCAACGAGATGCTGGCGAACACCCACCACATCGCGCACGGCACCACGTCGTCGCTCAATGCCCTGGTGATGGGCAACGTGCCCGACGTGGGGTTCTTGACCACCAAGGGCCATCGCGACTCCATCTACATCATGAACGTGGAGGGCCGCTATCTCGGGCGCTCACCCGAGCAGCTGCAGAATGTGATGGCGCAGAGCAAGTCTCACGGTCTGGTGCACAAGCGCCACGCGCTGGAGGTCACCGAACGTGTCGATCGTGACGGCCGTGTGGTGGTCGCCCTCGACGAGAACGAGGTACGCGCCGCCGTCACCACACTGCTGGCCGATGGCATCACCGCCATCGCCGTCTCGCTGCTGTGGTCATTCCGCAATCCCGCCCACGAACAACGCATCCGCGACATCGTGTACGAGATCGACCCCACCGTCTTCGTTTCGCTCTCCAGCGAGGTAAGTCCCCGCATCCGCGAGTTCGCCCGCAACGCAACAACAATCATGAGCACCCAGATCGGCCCGGGCCTGCGCGACTACCTCGGTGAACTCGAAGGCAAGTTGCGCGAGCACAAGCTCGCCGGCCCCCTGCTGGTGATGCAGAGCAACGGCGGCGCGGTCGCCGCATCGGAGGCTCCCGGCAACGCGATCTCCACGGTGGGCTCTGTGCTCACCGGCGGCGTGGTCGGGTCGGTGTCTCTGGGGCGTCAACTCGGGCACAGCAACATCATCGCCACCGATGCCGGCGGCACCACGTTCCTCGTCGGCATGATCGTCGACGGCGAACCTGTCCGCTCCTCGAGCACCATCATCAACCACCACCCCATCAACGTTCCGACGCTCGAGGTGCACGCCATCGGCGCCGGCGGTGGTGCCGTCGCGTGGATCGACGCGGGCGGAAACCTGCAGATCGGTCCCCATAGCGCGCAAGCGGTTCCGGGACCGGCCTGCTACGGGCAGGGTGGCATCGAGCCCACCAACACCGATGCCAACCTGGTTCTCGGCATCCTGCCAGAGCGTGGCCTGCTCGGTGGCCGCAAAGCACTCAACCTCCAGCTCGCCCGCGAGGCCATCCGCACTCGGATCGCCGAACCACTCGGACTGTCGGTGGAGGAAGCCGCTGCCGCGATCTACGCGGTGCAGAACGCCCAGACGGGAGACCTGCTGCGCAAGACGGTGGTGGAGGCAGGACACGACCCCCGCAACTTCATCGTCTACGCCTTCGGCGGTTCGGGCCCAGCGCACTGCGGCCTCTACGCGCAGGAGATCGGGGTCTCGCAGGTGGTGGTGCCCCTCGGGCAGGTGGCCTCGGCGTTCTCGGCCTACGGTCTGGCATCCTCCGACATCGTTCTGGCCAAAGAACTCTCCGATCCCGCCGCACTCCCGCTGGACCCGGCGCGGGTGGAACAGAACTTCAAGGTCCTGGAGGAGCAAGTTCGCGAACAGCTCGACCGGCAAGGCCTTCAGTTCAAGTCGGTCCTGATCGAGCGCGAGATCGACATGCGTTACGCGATGCAGCTGGCCGAGGTGGCCACCCCGATCCCTGGCGGATCGTTGACCTCCACCGAGATCACCGGAGCTGCAGAGGCATTCGAGAACCGGTACGCCGAGCTGTACGGCAAAGACAGCGGCTTCCGCGAAGCAGGGATCCAGGCCATCACCTACCGCGTCCGCGGCACGGGCGTTCTCCCCTTCACCCCCGAACTGCCCGAACTCGAGGTCGCCGAATCGCCGGATGCGAGCGCCGCACACGTCGGAGTCCGCAAGGTGTGTCTCGACGGCCGCCAGGGATACGTCGACACCGACATCTACGACTACGCAGGCCTACGGGCCGGGCACGTCCTGCGCGGACCCGCCGTCATCGAAGTGCCCACCACCACGGTGGTGGTGCCGCACAACACCACGGGCGAGATCGATCGCCTCGGCAACCTCACCATCACCGTCGACCCGACCTGAGATCCAGGAGTATCACTCATGACCGCACCGATCCCCGGCTCGGAAGTCTTCTCCAGCCGACCCGTCGACGTCGACGCCCTTGCTAGGTCGTTGCCACCGACGCTGCCCATCCACACCGTCACCCAACAGCAGATCGATGAGCTCGACCCCCTCACCTACGAGGTGATTCGGCACCGATTGTGGTCGGTCACCGACGAGATGGGTGATGCCCTCAAGCGAATGTCGGGTTCGCCGATTGTCACCGACGCCAACGACTTCGACTTCGCCGTCAGCGACGAACTCGGGCAAGAGGTGCAGGTGGGCCTCTACAACACCATGCTGGTGGGCGCCGTGGACCTGGCCATCTACTGGACGCTGCAGCACCGGTCGACCAACCCCGGCATCACCGAGGGCGACATGTTCCTCTGCAACGACCCCTGGGTCGGCGGCGGACTGCACCAGAGCGACGTGATGGTCTACCAACCGGTCTTCTACGACGGCAAGCTGTTCGGGTGGACCAGCGCCATCTGCCACGAACCCGACCTCGGCGGCTCCGGGCTCGGTTCGTTCGACCCCGCCGCCAAAGACGTGTTCTCCGAATCACTTCCGACACCACCGATCAAGGTGGTTCGCGACTTCCAGCTGCAGCGCGACGTCGCCGACGTCTGGGTCCGACGCTCCCGCGTCCCCATGCTCGTGGGACTCGACCTGCGCGCCAAGGTCGGCGCCAATAGTGTGGGCCGCGACCGTCTGCTGGCGGTCATCGAACAGTACGGCCCCGACACCGTCAAAGCCGTGATGAAGCGGATGATGGCCGACGCCGAGAGCCGACTGCGGGCCAAGCTAACTGACCTGCCCGACGGCACGTGGCACGCCACCGGCTACCAGGATCAGTCGAGCGTCGGCGACCGCGAGGTCCACAAGATCACCCTCGCGATGACCAAGAAGGACAACCACCTCTCGTTCGACTTCACCGGCACCGATCCGCAAACCGGCGTCATCAACTGCACGTACGCCGGCATGCGCGGCGGCGTGATGCTGGCGCTACTGCCGATCCTCGCGGGCGATATCCCCTGGTCTGCAGGTGGTTTGATGCGATGCTTCGACCTGATCGCCGAAGAAGGGACGATCAACAACGCAACGTTCCCGGCCGCGGTCAGTCGCGGTCCGATCGGCCCGGCCTGGTTGACCGGCAACCTCGTCGCCGAATGTCTAGCGCAGATGCTTGACCGCCACATCGAACTCGGCAAGAACGTCATGGCATCGTGCTGTGGAACCTGGGACACCGCCGTTGTCGCCGGGCTCGACGAACGCGGCGAGCAACCGGTCCCCTTCCTCAACATCCTGATGGAGCCGATGAGCGGCGGCTACGGCGGACGCCCGGTGGCCGATGGTATGGACACCGGTGGACTGTTCTGTATCCCCATGGGCCGCATCCCCGACACCGAGATGACCGAGTTCCTCTACCCACTACTGACGTTGTGGCGCAAGGAAGAACCCGACTCGGGTGGTCCCGGACGCCATCGCGGCGGCGTCAGCGCATCGTTGGCCGTCACCCCGTACGGCACGAGCCTGCCGATGGGGCTGGTGTTCGCGTCCGCGGGTAAGGCCGTGGCGCAGAACTCCGGTCTCGCGGGTGGTCAACCGGGTAACACCGGGCTGGAGATCCTGGCACGCAACTCCGGGATCGATGAACTGTTGGCGCAGGGCACCATTCCCGGCTCGCTCGATGATCTCGGCGAGAACAAGGAGATCGGCGCCTGCTACGCCGAGAGCTACCTTGCGCCCGGTGAGGTGCTGTACATGCACTGGCAGGGCGGCGGCGGTTACGGCGACCCCCTACGCCGCGACCCGGAATCCGTCGCGGTCGACGTCCGCAACGGCAAGGTCACCACCGACGGTGCTGCCATCAACTACGGCGTGGTGGTCACCGACGGCGAGGTCGACGCCGCGGCCACCGATGAGCATCGCGCTGCTCTGAAGGACGAGCGGCGAGAACGCTCCGAGATCCCCACCGACCAGGAGGCCACCCTGGACCTGACGCGGGCTCGGCGACTCGACGACAACCTCGTGGAGGTCACCATCGGTGACGCCCGCGTGGTGGGATGTGCGCACTGCGGACGCCTCCTCGGCGATACCAAGACCGGCAAGCTGTCGCTGGCCCTGTACGAGGGTCCGTCCAGTGCGGCGGGTCCGCAGGTCACCTCCGATCCTGTCCAATACGTTGACACCCCAGTGGTTTTCCGGCAGCAGTGCTGCCCGGGATGCTGGACCGCGGTGTACTCGGGGATCGTCCCGGCGGACCACCCCGACCACGTGGCCGAACTGACCCAACTGCTACCGGCGGTGGCCGGCAAATGACCGTCACCACGCCGACCGGTCGCTCCCGCTGGGGAGCCCGACTGGTCGACTATCCACCCGACCGGGCCGAACAGTACCGGCGGTCAGGGTCGTGGACCGACCAGCCGGTGGCCGACCGGCTGCACCGCACGGTGCTGCGGTATCCCGACCGGGTTGCCGTGGTCACCGACACCGGCTCGCTGACATACGACGAGCTGGGACGCCGCACCGATCAGATCGCCGCTGGGCTGGCTGATGTGGGCCTCGAGCCGGGTGACCCCGTGCTGTTCCAGGTGACCAATCGCATCGAAACCGTCCTCGCCTGGTACGGCTGCCTCAAGGCCGGTTTGGTGCCGGTGGCAACACTTGCCGCCCATCGCGGTCACGAGATCGGACACATCAGCCGAGCGGTCGGCGCGGTGGCACACGTGGTCGAGGCGGGACTCTCGTTTGATCTCGTGTCGTTCGCACAAGAGCAAGCCGACGGGCATCCGACGATGCGGACGGTGCTGACGGTCGGGGCTGCCGACGACGTAGACGGAACGCATGCGGTGGAGACCTTGGGTTCGGATATCGCCGACGACGTCGCACGCGAACGAGTCGAACGCATCCAGGCCGCGATCGACCCGCTTGATGTGTGCGCGTTCCAATTATCTGGCGGCACAACAGGTGTGCCGAAGGTCATCCCGCGTCGGCACGTGGAGTACTGGGACAACGCGCGTCTCTATGCCGAGCGGCTCGGGTGGACCGAAAAGACCCGCGTCGCGCATCTGATCCCGTTGATCCACAACGCTGGAGTCACCTGCGCACTGCACGCCGCACATGCGGTGGGAGCGTGCCTCGTTCTCGGAACCCCGGACGCTGCGAGCGCATTCCGGTTGATGGCACGTGAGCAGGCCACCGACGTCCTCATCGGACACGGCCACTACCAGGCGGTGACGAGCGCGGCGTTCGACGAGCCGCGGCCACATCTGCGCACCGTTGTCCTCTCCGGCGCCAAGCCAAGTCCGGATCTCTTCGCTCGCGCTGATGGCGGCGACGGACAGCGGGCCGGTCAGCTGTTCGGGATGTCGGAGGGGTTGTTTCTGGTGACACCTCTTGACGCGCCGCAAGCGGCACGGTCGGCCACGGTGGGCACCCCTGTCGCAGTTGACGACGAGGTGTTGATTCTCGAGCCCGGGTCAGAGGCTGTTCTCGCCGATGGCGAAGTGGGCGAATTGTGTTGTCGCGGCCCCTACACGATTCCCGGCTATTTCGATGCGCCCGAACATAATCGGGCCGCGTTCACGTCCGACGGTTTCTACCGCACCGGTGATCTGGCAAGCTTCACGGTGATCGACGGCGTCCGCTACGTGTCCATCGAGGGCAGGATCAAGGACCTGATCAACCGCGGCGGCGAGAAGATCAACGCCGAGGAGATCGAGCTCCTGCTCGTCAAGCACCCCGCCATTGCGAACGCAGCGGTGGTGGCCATGCCTGATCCGCGACTGGGCGAGCGAACATGCGCCTATCTCGTTGCCGCTCAGGGTGACACGGTGTCGATGGCAGAGGTGCAACGTCATCTCGACGCCCTGGGCGTGGCCAAGTTCAAATGGCCCGAGCGGCTCGAATGGCTCACCGCCCTACCGCAGACCAACGTGGGGAAGATCGACAAGAAGCAGCTCCGCGCCGATGTGGTCGCCAAGCTCGCTGCTGCCGACAACCCGTGAACCAGTGAGGACAATCCGATGAAACTACAGCGCATCGCTGTGCTCGGCGGAGGCCCCGGTGGTCTCTACGCCGCCCGGCTTCTCAAACGCAGCCACCCCAACGCCGACGTGACCGTCTACGAACAGGGCTCGCCTGACACCACATTCGGCTTCGGCGTCGGGCTGGCGTCGCGGACCCAACGCAATCTCCGCGAGGCTGACCCAGCCTCACTCGAAGCCATTGTCGACGTCGCCTACTCGCACGAGATGTCGATGCAGGTTGGCGACGCCGTCTCGAGGCTCTCGCACGGTGAGTTGCTGGCCATCGCCCGCACGAAACTGTTGGAGGTGCTGCAGCATCACGCGGTCGCGGCAGGGGTGCGTCTGGAGTTCGGGCAGCGCCGTGGGGTCGGTGATGTGGACGCGGATCTGATCATCGCCGCCGACGGCGTGGGTAGCGTCACCCGCACCGAGCTCGCAGATCAGTTCCGCCCGCAGATCACCACCGGCAAGGGTCTCTACCTCTGGTGTGGAACGGATTTCGCACTGCCGAGTGCCATTTTCACTCCGGTGACCACCGAGCACGGCACCTTTGTTGCCCACGCCTATCCCTATGCACCCGACCGGAGCACGTTTCTGATCGAGACGGATGAGACCACTTGGCGCAATGCCGGTTTCGACGTGACAACCGAGAACGTCGGCCCCCTCGACAGCGACACCCAGTCGCTGAAATACCTGCAAGACGCCTTCGCTGCGACCCTTGGCGGCCATCCCCTGATCGGCAATCGCACGCGGTGGCTGAAGTTCCGCACTGTGACGTGCGAGCGCTGGCATGCGGGCAACGTGGTGTTGCTCGGCGATGCCGCGCACACAGCGCACTATTCAATCGGGTCGGGCACCAAGCTGGCGATGGAAGATGCCATCGCACTGGACCGCGGGGTGCGGGAGGCGTCGTCGCTCGAGGAAGCGTTGACTGCCTACGAAACCGCACGCCGGCCCGGCGTCGAATACCTGCAGTCGATCGCAGCGCGCAGCGAACTGTGGTGGGAGTCTTTCCCCGGACGCATCGACATGCCGGTCGATCAGTTGATGGTGGCGTACATGACTCGTGCCGGAAAGGTCAGTCTGGAGCGTTTTGCGCAGTCGGCGCCCGATGTTGCCAGGCGTGGGCTCGCCGATTACGGTGACGTGCGGCCGGACGAGGTTCCCGATAGCGAGGTCGGTGAGTGGGTGTTGCGACGTCCGTTGCGTCGCAACGGATTCACAGCACCGACTAGGGTGGCTGATGGATCGCTGCGGTCGGATGCGGGCACTGCGGTCGTCGAGGTCCACGTCGATTCGGCCTGGGGAGCAGCAGCGGATGAACTCATTGACGGTATCCCTACCGCGTCCATGGTGTGGCTGACCGGGCCACCTCAGCGAGACGCTGTGCTCACCCGGCTTGATGTGGGCGAGCGGCTGCGGCAGGCCGGTCACATTGTTGTGGTGGAGGCGCCGGACGCGTGTCAAAGCGACTTGAGTGCGGGACTGGTGAGCCTGCGGACCGACCTGGTCCACATCGTTGATGGCGCGGTGATCGGCGGCGCACTCGACGACGTTCACGCGGCGACGGTGTGAGGCGCACTATTGTTCGCTCATGACCAAGTCGACGCCGGACGGGACACCGTGGACCGCCACCGGTAAGCCGGGCGTACGCAGCAACTCGCGCCGCGAGTTGGTGGAGCGCGAGATCATGGAGCAGGCCACGCGGCTGTTCGCCGAAAAGGGGCTGGCCAGCACCACGCTGCAGGACATCGCCGACGCCACCGGCCTGACCCGCCCGGCGATGTACCACTACGTCAAGAACAAGGACGAGCTGTTCGCCCGGCTGGTCAGCGAGATCGCCGAGGAACCGGCGGTGTTGCTGCACGAGATCAACCAGCGCACCGACCTCGACCCGGCCGCCAAGGTTCGCGAAATGGCCCTGTCGATTGCCCTGCACCAGATGCAGACACAGGACCGCTTCCGTCTGCTCATCCGCTCCGAAGCCGAGCTACCGCCGGCGTTGGCCGAGACCTATCGCCAGAGCCGACGTCGGGTGTTGCGGGAGATGACCACCGCGATGAACGAGGGAATCGCAGCCGGGGTGTTCCGTGCGGCCGATCCCCGTGTTGCGGCGCTCGGCATCATCGGAATGCTGAACTGGATCGCCTGGTGGCATCACCCCGGGGACGCCGACAGCGACCGCGACGTCGCGCAGCAACTCGCCGACATGGCCGTCAGCTCGGTCCTCGAACCCGACGCCGATTCCGCGGAGCCGGGGCCCGATCGCATCATCGCGCGGATGAGGCAGAACCTGGACTATCTCGAACAGTCGTTGCGGGTGGAGGAGTAGTCAGAGCATTCAGTTGTACTGGTCATCTCCATCGAACCGTATGCATGACGAAACCGATATCAGCTCATAGGAGCGTCTGCCGTCTGCTTCGTCATCGATCCACAGCGAAACAACATAGCCAGCATCGTTCTGAACCCGTCTGTTCTCTGGACTACCGTCCGGAGAAGTCGCGACAGGCGCGTAGCCACGGCTTTCGAGGGCGGTGAAACCGGCGTCGATCGCATCGATCTCGAGACGGTCGGGCTCAATGAGCCGCCCCTCAACACGCAAACTCCACGGAGGCCCGGTCGCCAGGCTGTTCTTGCCTGTCGCACACCCAGACATGCTGGGGGGCGGGTCCAGTGGTTCTTCGGGGAATGGGATTTCAGGATCCCATTTTGGCAGAACGTACTGCATGTTGACGTTGATGGTTCGCCAGGCCTCATCACGGGGAATTTCGCGAACGGTTGGATCAGCGTCGTTGTAGTCGTAACAACCGGCAAGGAGACTAGAGAAGAGCAAGGTCGACACCGAGATTACAAGAGGCTTCATGATCACCACGGCAACTTCAGCTGAACGTCGGGAAGGGGTCCGGGGAGGTCGACATCCCCGTCGAGCGGATCTAGCAACGGCCCGATTGGCGTCACGCCAAACACTTCCTCAGCTACCTCCCAGGCCGGGTCCGTTGGTCTGTCGGGTCCCCGCTCGACATATAGGGTCGGCTCCCCACCTGTAACTACTTCGACCATGTTTTGGAAGCCCCCGGACTGTCGGTCATCCCAGTACCCGCCGTGCCCCCGCCCACCCTCTACAGGTCCTACTGGGTACTCCAAATTAGATCCGCTATAGCTACCAGTGTCGAGCCGAGTAACGCCCGGCATGCTGTCCGGGTCGCCCCCGTGAGGACTCCCCGGCATCGACTGAATGTACTGAATCGGGTCACCTGGGGCAGTCAACGAGAACCGTTCGACATTGGGGTTGGCGTTCTGCCATTCTCCGTCGAAGACTCCAGTTCCTGCCGATGACGCGTAGATGACCCGGTCTGCATTGAGGCCGAGCTGTTCCGCGCTCCCGACCACTGACCCGCCGTACGAGTGCCCGATGAATGTGGTTTTCGCGTCCGGTGCGTGCACAGCAATCTCAGCGTCGAGCTCCCGTCCGAAACCCACCAAGCGAGGTGCCATGTCTCGGGCAAACTGAGGATCTGCGGCCGAACCTTCGATCGAGTCTGAAATACCTGGGATGCCGCCGGCGATGAAGCCACCCACCGCGCCGGGAAGGCCAAGCGGGCCGCCGGCCACCAGTGAAGGGATTGCGCCTGTCAGACCGCCCTTACCTGCATCGACCAGTCCTTCGTAGCCCATACTCTGCGGCAGATCGCCGTCCATGTAGACAATCACCGGGCCGCTTGTTTCCTGGGCCAGATTCCAGGCAGCGGATGTATTGGTATTGCTGCCGTTGAGATTTGACCCCGTTCCGGGTACGTACACAGTGGCATTTTTGGTTCCCGATGTGAGGCAACCGATCATCTCTACGTATCGGCCATTCTCCGTGTTCTCGAAAGAGATGAACTGTCGCTCGACCTTACGATCTTCAGGGGTACTTTCCGTGTTCTCGTCCTTACCTGTGGTCAAGCTAGGGTCGTTCTGTTGCCGGAGCAAATCGCGCAGCTTCTCAACGCGCTTGTTCTTACCAGCCACATCGTTGCCGGCCTGAACCTCGTTGAGTATGGCGTTGCGAATGTTGATCTCGTTTGCAACTCCCCGTACCGCGAACGGAACACCATTCGTGTTGCCCATGAAGACTGGGTCGGCCTGTACAAGTCGCCGGACATCCTGTTCGCTCATGCCCGCAAGGAACGCACGCCGCTCCGCTTCAGACATGTCCCGAAGTCTGGCGATCACCGCGTCGCCGTCCATCCTGGTGCCGTCGGGCAGAACCACGTCGGGTTGGCCGTTGACCATCGCGGCGAGATCGCCCTGTAGCGCCTCGATTCGGGTTCCGTAGTCTTCGTCGAGAGTGTCGATCGTAGTCAGCCCGCGCTGGATGTGGCTTTCATAGTTGTCCGCGATTTCCTTCTTGGCTTTGTCGGGATGTGTGACCTCACCTGCGTCAGAGACGGCACAACCGTCGTGCAACGCGCCGTCGGCTTGTCCGAGAACGAATGTGCGGGAATGCGCCAGATCGTGCGCGGCGTCTTTCGTCTCATCAGCGATCTGCTGCAGCACATTACGCACTTCGTTGGCGTGGTCTTGCTCTTCCTTGACCTTGTCTTGGGCGGCGAACCTGGTCTTGCCTGACCACTGTGTGTTGGCGTACATGGCGCGAACAACCGCGTCCACGGCCCCATCGAGCACCGTTGCGTTGTCCTGGGCCGTGGTGCCGGCATCGGTCAGCTCGCCAGGATTCCAGCCGCGTAGCTGGGAGATTGTCGGACGCATCAGCGCGGCATCAACCTGGTGAAGGAATCGGCAGCGGTGCGATCGTTCTCACTGGACGACACCGTGAAGGTTCGCAGACTCTCACCAAGCGTCGTCAGTCTGCCGCCGATCGACTCGGTTGCGTTGGTCGCGGCAACACTGCACGCCACAACCGCAGCGAAGGTTCGTGATCTCCCGCCACTGGCACACGCCATGCCAGAGAAATCGAGGCCGTTTACAACGACGCCTTGTTGCTGCCACGTGCTTGCGGTCGCCATGACCTCCGCCGGACTGATACTGAACGTCTCGCTGACATCGTTCGGAGCCACCCCTACCCCCAGACTTATCCGCGCCGAGCGCGTTTACTTACGTTCGGTCGTCACGAAATGCGGATGACCGAACGACTCCCCCGGTCGGAAATGGTACATCGCCGGCCTGACGGTCGCTCGCGGTGCAGTACGCCACTCGACGGGCCGCATCTGATCCCCGCAGCACCTAGATGCCCCCACTCGCAACGTCAGTCACACCCCGCTTAGAAAACCCGAGGCGGCTCGGTCCGTAGACCGAGCAACCCCGAGAACAGTGAGCAAATGCGTCGTGCAAAGGACGGTCAGGCCATTACGTGACCGTCGGCCACGGTGAGCGCGGCGTCGAGAATCGCAAGTCCTTCACGGACCTCGTCGTCGCTCACCGTGCACGGTGGCACAGCGTGGATCCGGTTGAAGTTGGCAAACGGCAACAGGCCGTTCGACTTACAGGCAGCGATGACCTCGTTCATCGCGGCGCTGGTACCGCCGTACGGCGCCAGCGGTTCGCGTGTGGACGGGTTGGTCACCAACTCGATGGCCCAGAACACTCCGAGCCCTCGTACTTCACCGACCGACGGGTGGCGGGCAGCCAAGTCCCGCAGTCCCGGTCCGAGAACATCGGTACCGATACGCGCAGCATTCTGGACGATCTTCTCGTCTTCCATCGCAGTGATGGTGGCGACGGCAGCCGCCGTGGCGAGCGGATGACCGGAGTACGTCAGACCGCCGGGGTACGGGCGATCGGCGAAGGTCGCGGCGATGGCGTCGCTGATGGCAACACCGCCGAGTGGGACATACCCTGAGTTCACACCTTTGGCGAACGTGATGAGATCCGGGGTGACATCAAAGTTGTTGATGGCGAACCATTGTCCGGTCCGTCCGAACCCGGCCATCACCTCATCGGCGATGTAGATGATCCCGTAGCGGTCGCAGATCTCCCGCACACCGGCCAGATATCCCGGCGGCGGCACCATGATTCCGGCGGTGCCCGGCACCGACTCGAGGATGATGGCCGCAAACGAGGCGGGGCCTTCCAGCGAGATCAGCCGGTCCAGATGCTCGAGGGCACGCTGGCACTCCTGCTGTTCGTCGGCGGCGTGAAAGGCCGAGCGGTACAAGAACGGTCCGTCGAAATGCACGGTGCCGCTGGTGCCGTAGTCATTCGGCCAGCGCCGGGGATCCCCGGTCAGGTTGATCGCCGTGTCGGTGCCGCCGTGATACGACCGGTAACGCGAGAGCACCTTGTACCGGCCGGTGTGCAGTCGCGCCATGCGAACCGCATGCTCCACCGCGTCGGCGCCGCCGTTGGTGAAGAACACGCGGTTGAGGTCACCGGGCGTCCGCTCGGCGATCAACCGCGCCGCCTCGGACCGCGCCGCATTGACGTGCTGCGGAGCGACGGTACACAGCTTGGCGGCCTGTTCGGCAATCGCGGCAACCACTTTCGGGTGCTGATGGCCGATGTTTGTGTTCACCAGTTGCGACGAGAAGTCGAGCAACCGGTTGCCTTCGCCGTCCCAGATGTACGAGCCTTCCGCGGCCACGATGGTCATCGGATCGATCTTGGCCTGCGCCGACCACGAGTGGAACACGTGCCGGCGGTCGAGTTCGTAGGCGCGGCGGCCTTCGGCGATGGCGACGTCGAACTCCTGGCCGGTCGGCAGGGTGGAAGCTACTGCAGTCATTAGAAGAACTCCGTGATCAGTTGTTCTGCGGGAAGCCGAGATTGATGCCACCGTGGCTCGGGTCGAGCCAGCGTGTGGTGACCACCTTGGCCCGGGTGTAGAAGTGCACGCCTTCGGTGCCGTGCGCGTGAGTGTCGCCGAACAGCGAGTTCTTCCAGCCGCCGAAGCTGTAGTACGCGGTGGGCACCGGGATCGGAACGTTGATGCCCACCATGCCGACCTCGATCTCGTTCTGGAACCGACGTGCCGCGCCACCGTCATTGGTGAAGATCGCGGTGCCGTTGCCGAACGGCCCGGAGTTCACCAGATCGATGGCCTCGTCGTAGGTGTTCACACGAACAACTGACAGAACGGGGCCGAAGATCTCGTCGGTGTACACACTCATGTCGGTGGTGACGTGGTCGATGAGCGTTGGGCCGAGCCAGAATCCGCCCTCGCCACCGTCTGCCTGCACCTGGCGTCCGTCCACCACGATGGTGGCGCCGTCGGCTTCACCTGCATCGACGTAGGAAGCGACCTTGTCGCGGTGGGCTTTGGTGACCAGCGGCCCCATGTCGGTGCCGCGTGTGCCGTCGCCGATCTTCAGCCCCACGGTGCGCTCGGCGATCTTCGTCACGAGTTCATCGGCAATACCGCCGACGGCGACGAGCGCGGAGATGGCCATGCACCGCTCCCCCGCCGAGCCGAAGCCGGCATTCACCATGGCGTCGGCCGCCAGATCGAGATCGGCGTCGGGAAGAACGATGGCGTGGTTCTTGGCCCCGCCGAGTGCCTGCACACGCTTTCCGTGCGCTGTAGCCGTCGAATACACGTACTGCGCAATGGGTGTGGAGCCGACAAACGAGATTGCTTTGATCGCGGGGTTGGTCAGAAGTTCGTCGACCGCGACCTTGTCGCCCTGCAGCACGTTGAACACGCCTGCGGGCAAACCTGCCTCGGCCCACAGTTCCGCGAGCCACAAAGCCGCCGACGGGTCCTTCTCACTCGGCTTGAGCACCACGGTGTTTCCCGCAGCAATGGCAATGGGGAAGAACCACATCGGGACCATGGCAGGGAAATTGAACGGGGAGATGATGCCGACCGGCCCGAGCGGCTGGCGAAGCGAGGCGACATCGACCTTGGTCGAGGCGTTCTCGGTCATCCCACCTTTGAGTAAATGGGCAATGCCACAGGCGAACTCAACCACTTCCTGGCCACGGCTGATCTCACCGAGCGCATCGCTGACCACTTTGCCATGTTCGGCGGTGATGATCTCGGCCAGCTCGCCCTTGCGCGAGTTCAGCAACTCGCGGAAGGCGAACAGCACGGACGTGCGCTTGGCCAGCGATGTGTCCCGCCACTGCGGAAATGCCGCTCGGGCAGCATCGATCACGGCACGGGCGTCGGCGACGTCCGCCAGCGCCACGTTCCCGGTCACCTGACCGGTCGCAGGGTTGGTGACCGGAGCGGTGCGGTCGGCTGCGCCGGCGAAGGCTCGGCCCCCACTCCAATGGCCGATGGTCGACACGGTGGCAGCGGGTTTGTCGGCAACGGTCTGAGTCACGGGGGTCCTATCGTCGGGGGGACTTCTCTGGTTCCAGCATCCACGCCGACCAGCACCGAGAGGGCCGACAGTATGTATGTTTCAGATCCGATTTCCTTACACTATGTAAATGCAGCCGACCGTCGCGGACATCCTTGCTCTCCCGGTCGTCCAGGCAGGGCGGCCCGAACTGGTGTCCGACGGCTCCCTTGAGTCGCCGGTCCGCTGGGTGCACGTCAGCGACCTCGCCGACCTGTCCGATCTGCTCGAGGGCGGCGAGCTGGTACTCACCACCGGCCGCGCGCTGGCCGATACCCCCACGCGGGACACTTACCTCCACGGCCTGGTCAGGGCGGGTGCGGTCGGGCTGATCATCGAGCTGGGCGTCCACGTCGACGAGGTGCCGAAATCGGTCATCGAGGCCGGCCGCTCACTCGCCTTCCCGGTCATTGCACTGCACCGACAGATCCGGTTCGTACAGCTCACCGAACAGGTGCATCGCACCATCGTCGCGGATCAGTACGGCGAACTGGAATTCGCCCGCAACGCTCACGAGACCTTCACCGATCTCAGCATGCGCCGAGCGAGTGTGGACGAGATAGTCACTGCGGCAGCACAGATGCTCGAGGCACCGGTGGTGCTCGAAGATCTGAACCGGCAGGTTGTCGCCTTCTCCGGCACCGAGCCCGCGACATTGCTGGCCGACTGGGATCGTCGATCCCGCCTGACCCCTGAGATCGGCAGCCAAAGCCACCCCAACCCCGACGCATGGCTGGCCCGGCCCGTGGGCGCGCATCCCCAGACCTGGGGCCGGTTGATCGCGCCGCAGACGCACGATGCCGACAACCGGTCGGTTGTCATCGTCGAACGCGCCGCTCAGGCAATCGCCCTCAACCGGATGACCGAGCAGGATCGCAGTTCGCTCGAGCTCCGTGCACAGGGCGGCTTGATAGACGACCTGCGGCACAACCGCATTCGCACCGAGGCAGAAGCAACGGCCAGAGCGTTCGCGCTGGGGCTTCGACCCAGCCCCGCCTACATCGCGATGACCATCCGGCTTCGTGATGCAGGTGGCGCTGATCAAGTGCTGGTGCAGCAACGACGAGCCCGCATCCTCGACTCGGTCACCCACGCGATCAAGGTCGGGCGGCACACGGCGCTCACCACGGCGTCCGAGGGCGGGCGACGTATCGACGTGCTTCTCGCCCAGCGGCACATCTCTTCCGAAGCCCAGCGCGTCGAGGAGATGACCGACGTGTGCGTAGCTATTCAGCAGAGCATCATGCGGGTCGAGGGCGTGAACCGATGCGTCATCGGAGTCGGCCCGGAGTCGACTCAGATCATCGATGCGGCACAGGGACTCGACGAATCCGGGCACGTTGCCGACGTTGCCCTCGCGCTTCCCGACAACCGCCCGTTCCATCGCTCATCCGACACGCGCCTTCGTGGACTGGTCGCCTTGATCCGCGACGATCCGCGGGTGCAAGCATTCGCTGAAACGGAACTGCGGGGACTGCTCGAACACCGCGCCAAACACGGTGACGAACTGTTCGCGCTACTACGTCGTTACCTCGATCTCGGCGGCAACAAAGCCGAACTCGCCAAATCGCTGAGGCTTTCGCGCCCCACCCTTTATGCCCGACTGGACACCCTGTCGCGACTACTCGACGCCGACCTCAACGACGCCGAGTCGCGCACATCGCTGCATGCAGCGTTGATGATCATCGACCCAGCGTGAGTGGTTCATCCGAAAAGATCTGGCAATCCGTCGGACACCTTCAGCGGAAACTCGGGAGCCCGCTTTTCCAAGAACGAGTTCACACCTTCACGCACATCATCCGACGTCCCGCGAATGAAAATAGCCTTCGACTCCGCGTGGTGCGCAACCTCGGGGCTCTCAGCACCGAGCATTTTCCACATCAACTGCCGGGTGAGCGCCACCGACACGGGTGCGGTCCCCGCAATTAGTTCGGTCGCGACCTCGATTGCGCGGTCGAGGACCTGATCGGCGGGGACCACCTCGCGCACGAGCCCCCGTTCGAGCGCCTCGGCCACCGGCACCATCTTGCCGCCCATCGCCCACTCCAAAGCCGTGGAGATACCGACGATGCGGGGCAGGAACCAGTTCGAGCAGGCTTCGGGCACCAAGCCGCGGCGCACGAACACAAAGCCGAATTTGGCTGTCTCCGAGGCGATTCGGATGTCGGCGGGCAAACTCATCGTCACACCGACACCGGCGGCCGGGCCGTTGATCGCGGCGATCACAGGCTTGGTGGACCGGTAGATGCGCAGGCTCACCCGTCCACCCTCATCCGGCGGGGCTTCGCCGGTACCGCCGTCGTCGAGAACAAAGGTGTCGCCTCCACCGCCGAGATCGGCGCCAGCACAAAATGCTCGGCCCCGCCCGGTGATCACCACGGCACGGATCGAGTCGTCGGCGTCGCACTCGTCGAACACCTCGATCATCCGACGCTGCATCTCGCTGGTGAAGGCATTGAGCCGGTCGGGCCGGTTCAACCAGATGATTCCGATGCTGCCCCTGCGTTCCAGCTCGACTACAGATTCCGACTTTGCGTCCGCCACAACAACTCCTCTGATCGCCTCAACACACCACTTGCGAATCAGACAAGCAGAGTCAGCACGCGATGGCGGATCGACCCGCCGTAGCGGTCAGTCGAGAACGGTCGCCAGGTCGGCGAGCGTCTCGGCTGCGGAGTACCTGGGCTCCCAGCCGAGCACGTCACGCGCCTTGGAGGTGTCCATCACCACCGAAGTCTTCAGGATGTTCACCCACTCGGCGTCCGAGGGCTTCACCGGAAGGCGGTTGATCACCTCGGCGACCACATTGATCGACGACGACGGAACCTTCACAGGCTGGGCACCGAGGACCCTTCCGATGTCGGAGAGCGAGACGGTTCCCGAACCGGCGATGTTGTAGGCACCCGCCGGCGCGTCCGTGGTCGCGCACAAGGCGATGGCCCGGGCGACATCGTCGTGGTGGACCAGTTGCACGGGCACCCCGGTGTCCGGGAACGGCACCTTTGCAAAAGGGATCGAGCCGGCCACTTTACGTACGGGCTCGGGAATGTAGTTCCACGGCATCGCGTCTGCCAGGGCTGTCGCCTTGGGCCCGGCGACGATGCACGGGCGAAGCATGAAGAGCTCGATCGTCGCGTCCTTGGTGATCTCGGCGATGACCTTTTCGACCTCGGCCTTCTGCTCGGAGTAGTAGTGCTCACTCGAACCTCGAGTGGGCACGTCCTCGGTCAGCGGCACGGGGTTGTCGGAGTGATAGCCGTACGCCGCGACCGACGAGGTGTACACGATGCGCTTGGGGCGTTCGGCCGCGATGGTCGCCTCGAACACGTTGCGGGTGCCCGCAAGATTGATGCGTTGTCCCTCGGTTCGCGATCCGAGCACGAGGAACGCGAGATGGACAACCACGTCGGCGTCGCTGACCAGGGAGTCGACCGCGTCGCGATCGAGGATGTCGCCCTGGCGGTACTCGGTTTTGGTCCACCCGTGCGACGACGGGTCGAACTCGCGCCGCGCCATCCCGAGTATCCGATCAACCCCTGGATCGGCCTCGAGCGCTGTGACTGCCGAAATCCCGATTTCCCCTGTCGGCCCTGTGACCGCAACTGTGAGTCCCATGACCGGGGAGGTACCCCGGCGCCACCTGGAATATGCGTGAGTATCCACAGATGCAGAACTCACTCGTGCAGGCGGGACACCTGCTGTGTCGCAACATCGCGAACCACAAGTGCAGTACTGAACTCCACCAGCGCTGCCGGGTCGCCGAGATCGGCCCCGGCCAGATGTTCGATCCGGCGGACACGCTGCTTGAGTGTGTTCGGGTGGACGTGCAGTTCGCCGGCGGCCTGAGCCCGATTCATTCTGCGACGCAGCAACACTCGTAGGGTCGAGACCAGCTCGGTGCCGTGGGCTTGGTCATAGCGCAGCAACGCACCCAGAGTGCGGTCGGCAAAGGCAAGCAATTGGTCGGCGTCGTCCAGCTGCAGCAACAGGCCGCTGATCCCCAGTGCGGGCAACGTCACCACACCACCGACGCGACCGGCATGCACCGCAATGTCCAGCGCACCGCGAGCCGCGCGGTAGCCCTGCTGGTGGGTTCGATGCCCTGCACCGGACACCGCTACCGTCGCCTCGGCGCTCCCCGCGACACGCGCCACCGCCCGGTGGACGGCGGCAGCCGCCTCGGCGAGCGAATCACCCTGCCCATCAGAGTGATTCGCGCTGCTCACAACATCAGAGTCCGGCATGGGCCACAGCACCACGATCATTCCCCGGTACATCGCCGCCAGCGGGCGCGGTTGATGTGAGCGCGCCACATCGGCCACCGCCGTCAACGCTCGGCGGTAGATCCGCGTTCGTTGCGCGTCGTCGTCCACGGCGATCGACGCCACGATGGCCATGTGTGTCCGGGTGAGGTCATGGCCGAGTCTGGCGGCCCGAGCGGTCACCTGTTCCGGCACACTCGTCCCGGCTGCCAGCACATCGGCGAGCAACTCGCCGCGCAGCCGGTGTTCCACCTCGATGCCGGTCTGGAACCGGAACATCTCGAGGGAGATGACCAACGACGCGTGCTCGATCGCCCGCTCCCCCGTGGGGTCCAGGGGTCTCGGAATGCCGGGAAACCAGATACGCGCCACCACCTCACCTGCGAGCAGGACGGTAGACACCCAGCAGTGTCGCCCCGACCCATCGTCGGAACGGACCTGTATCGGCTTCGCGGACTGGGTGTCGTCAACGGGGGTCGCTGCCCGGCGTTGGGCATCGGGAAGTCCAGAGACCTCACCGGCTGTTGCCAAGACATTGCCCTGCGCATCCTCCACCAACACGGGCCTGGCGATCAAACCCGTGAGAACCTGTGCAACACCGTCGATTCCACCAGATCGCAGCGTCACCGCGAACAACTGCTCATGAATCTGCTCGGAGCGGGTGAGCAGGTCGCGTTGCGCGCGCAACGACTCGTTGAGGTTGCGCAGTTCGTCGAGACGACGGGCCGAGGTAACGGCGATGGCAGCGTGGTTGGCGAGTAGCCCGAGCCGCTCCACCTCCGCGGTGGTGAACGTGTGGATGGGCTGGTAGTAGCCGTTCAGGGTGCCGATCACCTCGTCCTGAGCGATGAGCGGAACAGCGACTATCGCGCGGTACCCCTGCTCGCGCGCAGGCCACCCCCAGGGAGTGAAGCCGGGCTCGGCCATGATGTCTCGGATGTACACGGGCTCTCCGGTGTGAAAAGCCCGCGCCGACGGCGAGGTGCTGTCGAGACCGATGGGATGGTCGGCGTTGACCCGGTTGACGTACTCCTCCGACAACCCCGACCACCCGGTGATCGCGAGTTCGGTCACCGCATCGTTGGGAGTGAGCACCCCGCAAAAGTCGAAGCCCAACAACGCGCGAGCGGTCGAGGCCACCAACCCCAGCACTTCCTGCAGGTCAGCCGCCGACGTCGCCGCCGAACTCAGCTCCCGCAGTCCGCGCAGCCACATCACCAACTCGGTGGACGGTTTGCCGGGTGCGCGGGTCACCACTCCAGACTGCCACTACCTGCTATGTCCCGCGGGGACATACTCGCAAACTAATGGTGTCGGTACCGACATTGATCCAGATCACACTCGACGGACAGACTCAGTTCAGATCACCGATCAACCCGCCACAAGGCGCAACCAACCGGTGACCGGACGACCAGTCGAGACAAAGGATCAGGGATGACGGACACAGCCACCACCTCACCCGCCAGTGCGGCGTCGGCGCCCACCGGGGAAACGGCCACACGCGAGATCATCAACCCGGCCACCGGCCAGGTGATCGAGATCCTGCCGGAGCAAGGTGCCGCCGAGGTCGATGCCGCGGTCCGCTCGGCGCTGGCGGCGTTCGAGGCGGGTCCGTGGGCCACGATGGTGCGCAGCGAACGTGCCCGGTTGCTGCTGCGATGCGCCGACGCGATCGAGGCGGCCTCCGAGGATCTCTTCCGGCTCGAGACCGTGAACAACGGCCGTCCGGTCACCGAGACCCGCGCCCAGCTGTCGCGGGTACCGGAGTGGTTCCGCTACAACGCCGGTTTGCTCAGCGCGCAGCGCAATGCCGTGTTGCCCAGCGACGGCCCCTATCTCACCTACCAGGAACGGACCCCGCTCGGCGTGTGCGGCATCATCACCCCGTTCAACCATCCCATGCTGATCCTGGCGCGCAGCCTGTCCGCGGCACTGGCCAACGGGAACACAGTGGTGGTCAAGCCCTCTGAACTCACACCGCTGACCACGTTGGCCCTGGTCCGGATCCTCGCCGACGCCGGCGTGCCGGACGGGGTGGTCACCGTGGTCACCGGCGGCCGCGAGGCGGGCATCCGGCTCACCAACCACCCCGACGTCGCCAAGATCACCCTCACCGGCGGGACCGAGGCCGGCCGCGCCGCGGCGATGGCCACTGCCTCCAGATTCGCCCGTGTCACAGCAGAATTGGGCGGCAAGACCCCTGTTCTGGTGTTCGATGACGTCGACCCGGTGGTCGCGGCGGAAGGGGCGGCATTCTCCGCGTTCGTCGCTGCAGGCCAATCTTGTGTCGCGGGCTCACGCTTCCTCGTCCAGCGCGGTATCTACGACGCCTTCGTCGCCGCGCTGAGCGCCCGCGCCTCGGCCATCCGCATCGGCGACCCCGCCGACCCGTCAACGCAGATGGGTCCACTCATCAGTGAGGTGCAACGCGGCAAGGTCACCGCACTGATCGCCACCGGAATCGACGAGGGCGCCCGCGTGGCGGCCGGCGGATCGGTCCCCGACCTCACCGCCGACCTACAACACGGCTACTTCCTGCAGCCCACCGTCCTGGCCGACGCCACGATGGAGATGACTGTGGCACAACAAGAGATCTTCGGACCTGTCGCGGTGGTGATCCCCTTCGATGACGAAGCCGAAGCAATCTCGATGGCCAACAACAACCGTTACGGCCTCGGCGCCGGGGTCTGGACCCGAGACATCGCTCGCGGACACCGAGTGGCAAGCCGAATCGTCGCCGGAATGGTGTGGGTGAACGACCACCACCGACTCGAACCGTCGCTCCCCTGGGGTGGCGTGAAGGAATCGGGCACCGGCAAGGATGCGGGCACCGAATCGTTTGACGACTTCTCCTGGATCAAAACGGTTGTCGTGCGCACCGCCGACGACCATGTCGACTGGTACGGCGACACCGAGCAACAGCGCCTCAACTAGTCGAACGGCCGGCCCGGGACGGATCGAAGTGTCTCGGCGCCAACACTTCTCCTGTTGCACGTGGGTGCCGCAGCGCTGAACGCTGTCCACCCGAACCCGAAAGGAGCGTCGATGTCGACGCCACACACCACCCCTGGCCCGGTCCGCCCGAGCTGGCGCACCGAGATCAGCCGAATGCAATGGCTCGTGCTCGTCGGAACCACACTGGGATGGGGACTCGACGGCTTCGCCGGCAGTCTGTACGTCCTGGTCCTGGGGCCGGCGATGCGAGAACTGCTTCCGCACAGCGACATAACCGCCGATTCGAGCGCCATCGGCTTCTACGGCGGCTTGACCGTCGCGCTGTTCCTGGTCGGATGGGCGCTCGGTGCCATCTTGTTCGGCATACTTGCCGACTACTTCGGCCGCACGCGGGTGCTCTCGCTCGGCATCCTCACCTACGCGGTGTTCACCGCCGCGGCCGCCTTCGCCGACACCTGGTGGCAACTGGGCATACTTCGGTTCATCGCGGGCCTGGGCTCCGGTGTCGAGGCACCGGTCGGCGCAGCACTCATCGCCGAGACCTGGCGCAACCGACACCGGGCTCGCGCCGGCGGCGTGATGATGTCCGGTTACGCCGGCGGCTTCTTCATCGCCTCTGCGGTCTACGCGCTCTGGGGCAGCCTGGGCTGGCGGTTCATGATGGGACTGGCCGTCATTCCCGCGCTGTTGGTCTGGTTCATCCGCCGCTACGTTCCCGAACCCCCCGAGATCGAGGCCAGCATCCGGGCACGCAAAGACCGGAAGGCGCGCGGCCAAGCCACCGAAGAAGACAGCTTTGTCCTCCGCCGACTGTTCGCACCTCCGCTTCTTCGACCCACGCTGGTGTGCACCGCGCTGGCCACCGGATCATTGATCGCCTTCTGGAGCGTGTCCACGTGGTACCCCCAGATCATCCGGAACATGACCGAGGACAGTGCGCTTCCCGATTCGCTTGCCGACCACCGAGTCGCCATCGCCTCGATGCTCTTCAACGCCGGCGGCATCATCGGCTACGCGTCGTGGGGTTTTCTCGCCGACGCACTGGGCCGCCGCAAGACGTTCGCGTTGAGTTTCATCGTCTCGGCCGCAGCGATCGTCTACGTGTTCCCCTTCGGTCACAGCTACACCGAATACGTTGTCGCGATGCCGATCCTGGGCTTCGGCCTCTTCGGCGCCCTGTCCGGAACGTTCATCTACGGCCCCGAGCTGTTCCCGCCCAGCGTCCGCGCCACTGCCCTGGCACTGAGCAACAGCGTCGGCCGCCTCGTCACGGCCTCGGGACCCCTCATCGCAGGAGTCATCGCCACCTCCTGGTTCAGCGGCAACCTCGGACTCGCAACCGCGACCATCGCCGCCGTCGGACTCATCGCGGTCATCGGTTTGCTCTTTGCTCCCGAAACCCGTGGCACGGCAATGCCCACCGATTCTTCGGCCACCACCGAACCACCCCACACCGATCCACCCCGGCCGGCCCTGACCCGAGAGGACAGCCACTCATGAGTGAGTACAGCAACGCCACCGCCATCGTCATCGGAGGTTCTATCGGTGGTCTCACCACCGCCCTGCTCCTGCGCGACCTCGGCTTCAGCGTCGACGTCTACGAGCGCACCGCATCGGCCCTCGACGGACGCGGCAGCGGAATCGTGTTGCAACCCGACACCATGCGCTGGTTCACCGAACGGAGCAACCAGCAGCCCACCGCGTTGAGTACGTCCACGTCCAAGGTCCAGTACCTCGGCGATGGCAACGAGGTGATCTACAGCGAAGACCGCACGTGGACCTACACCTCGTGGGGCACGTTCTACCGGGCGCTGCTCGCCGACTTCGGCGCTGACCACTACCACCTCGGCGAATTGGCCTGCGGCTTCGACCAATCCGACACCAGTGTCACGGTTCGCTTCGTCAGCGGGCGAGTCGAGACCGCTGACCTGGTGGTCTTCGCCGACGGCATCACCTCGTTGGCCCGAGAGCGCTTCGATTCGGAGTCCTCACTGCACTATTCGGGCTACGTCGGCTGGCGGGGTACCGTTCCGCTGGCGTCGCTGTCGGGACCCACCCAAGACCTGATGCACGACGCGATCAGCTACTGCGTGATCCCCAATTCACACATCACCCTCTACCCGATCCCCGGTGAGGAGGGCGTCGAGCGGCAGCACCGGTTGATGAACTACGTCTGGTACCGCAACGTCGCACCCGGACCCGAACTGAGCGAAATGCTCGTCGACAAGCGCGGTTTCAGCGGATCGGTCTCCATCCATCCCGGCCAGGTCCAAGACCGCTACGTCGACGAGATGCGCGATACCGCTGCCCGAATGCTGGCACCGGCCGCGGCCGAGGTGGTCACCTCCACCGAACAGCCGTACCTGCAGGTGGTGTCGGACGCCCGTTCGTCACGGATGGCACAGGGCCGCGTGGCCCTGGTCGGCGACGCCGCGTGCAGCGCCCGGCCACACGCCGCGGCGGGCACTGCCAAAGCTGCTGCCGACGCCTGGGCACTGGCCGCTGCACTCGAGGCCGCCGACGGCGACATCGCAACGGCACTGCGCAAGTGGGAACCCGGTCAGCTCGAGCTCAGCGAATCACTGCTGCGACGAGTCGTCGACATGGGCGAGCGGTCACAGTTCCACAACAGCTGGGTCCCCGGCGACCCCGACCTCCGGTTCGGTCTCTACGGACCCGGCCGCTGACCGCAAACGATCACCTCGTAATACCTATCGAAGGAGCAAAGACCATGACCGAGAACAGCTTTCTGAACGATCTGCCGCTGGCCGGCGACCTCGTCGCCACAGACTTCCAGGGATGGCCCGAATGGCTCAAGGCCGAGTTCGCCGAGAACGCCCATGACGGCAACGTGGGCTCACGGCTTCTCAGCGAGAACGACCGCGTGCGGGTCTGGGAGATCCGGCTCGCGCCGGGCGAACGCTGGCACGCGCACCGGCATGTGCTGGACTACTTCTGGACCGCGATCAATGCCGGTCGAAGCCGTCAGCACACCCACGACGGCACCGTGCGCGAAGTCTCCTACTCAGCCGGCGAAACCCGCCACTTCCGCTTCGGGGAGGGCGAGTTCCTGCTGCACGATATCGAGAACATCGGCGACACCGACCTGGTCTTCTCCACCGTCGAACACCTCGACAGTGCAAACGCGCCGTTGCCTCTGGCTCCCGCCGACGGAAACATCTGAGGACATGATCACCGAACCCATCGCCGCCGGCGTGATCGACGTACACGCCCACTGGCTGCCCCGAGAATTGTTCGGACTGCCGCCGGGCTCCCCGTTCGGAGCCATGCACGACAGGGAAGGGCAGCTGTTTCTCGGCCAGACCCCCCTGTCGATCGACGCCTCGGCGATGAGCGACGTACCGGCCATCCTGGACGACATGGCGCGCAACAACATCGGGGTACGAGTGTTGTCGGCACCTCCGTTCGCCTTCCCCGTGCAGGCGGACGGCACCGAGACCTACGTGGACGACTTCAACAACGCACTGGCCGACGTCGTCGCCGGATCCGGTGGCGCATTGGTTGGCTTGGGCATGGTGACGATCGGAGACCCCGACACCGCCATCGCACAGATGAAGAAGCTCGCATCGGTCCCCGGCATCGCCGGTGTTGCCATCCCACCGCTGCTGGGACCCGACTCCTTGGACCGGGGCCCCCTCCGCCACGTGCTGTCCACCGCAGCGCAACTGCAGCTCGCAGTCCTCGTGCATCCGATGCAACTCCCCCGCCCCGAGTGGTCGGACCACTACCTGGCCAACCTCATCGGCAACCCCGTCGAGACCGCGACGGCTGTCGCGTCGCTCATCCTCGGAGGCGTCAAGGACGAATTACCTGATCTGCGAATCTGTTTCGTGCACGGTGGTGGTTGCTCGGCGGACCTGCTCGGCCGGTGGACCCACGGCTGGCGGAACCGGCCCGATGTTCGCAGAGGTTCTGCCCGACCGCCCACCGCGGCGTTTGCGGAACTCTACTTCGACACCGTCACCCACGATGCCGGTGCACTGCGCCTGCTGATGAAACATGCTGCCGACGACCGCATCGTCTGCGGCAGTGACTATCCCTTCGACATGGCCGAGTCCGACCCTGTCGGATTCGCCGCCGCGCACGGACCCGGGTCGACGTCGCTGACCTCGGCCGCCCGGTCATTCCTCGGCCTGTAGAAAGAGCAAACCCATGAGCCATCTCTTCGAGCCCCTGACGCTCCGAGACGTCACCTTCGCCCATCGGGCGTGGATGTCGCCGATGATGCAGTTCGCGGCCGTACCTGACGGACCCGGCACAGGCAGCGTCACCGACTGGCATCTGCAACACCTCGGGGCCCGCGCGGTCGGCGGGGCGGCTCTGGTGATGACCGAGGCCACCGCCATCACCCCCGGCGGTCGCAGCAGCGACTACGACCTCGGATTGTGGAACGACCGTCAACGAGACGCGTTCCGTCGGCTCACCGGTTTCCTCGCGGCGCAGGGCACCGTGCCTGGCATCCAACTGGTGCACGCCGGCCGCAAAGGGTCCACCGGCCGTCCGTGGCCCGATCAGGAACGTGTCGAAAATCATTGGCCCACAGTCGGTGCCAGCGATGTGCCGTTCGGTCGCCTGCCGGCAGCCCGCGAATTGGGCGTGGACGAGATCAGTGGAATCATCGACGACTTCGCAGCGGCCGCGCGTCGGGCGGCAGACGCGGGATTCCGCGTGCTCGAGCTACACGGAGCCCACGGTTATCTGATCCATCAGTTCCTCTCACCGCACTCGAACACCCGTACCGATCACTACGGCGGATCATTCGACAACCGCATCCGCTTTGCGCTCGAGGTGGTGACCGCAGTCCGCGGACAGTGGCCGACCGAGTACCCGTTGTTCGTCCGCGTATCGGCCACCGACTGGCTCGCCGGGGACACCGCCGATCACCGGGAGGGGTGGACGGCCGACGAAACCGTCAAACTGGCCCTCGAGCTCAAGGAGCTCGGCGTCGATCTCATCGATGTGTCGACCGGCGGCACCGTTCCCGACGCCGCCATCCCGGTGGCCCCGGGATACCAGGTGCCGTTCGCATCCCGCGTCCGGAACGAGGCCGACGTGGCGACGGCGGCGGTCGGGATGATCACCGACGCCGAGCAGGCCGAAGGAATCATCGCCGACGGGCAGGCCGACGCCGTGTTCTTGGCCAGGGAGCTGCTCCGCAACCCGTCGTGGTTCCGGCAGGCCGCCGACCGGCTCGCCGCGCCGTTGGCCCACCCACCGCAGTACGCGCGGGCGTTTCGGCGCTGATCAGCTACCGAGTACCGCCTCGAGCTTCTCGCCCATCAGGTCCGCGAACTTGTGTGTTGCCTTCATCGGACGCAACATCACCGTGAATTCGTCGATCTGGTGGTCGGGGTTCTCGTGGATGAAGTCGCACCCGTGGATGTCGAGGCCGTCGACCTTCGCCGTGAACACCAGGCCGGTGTAGCCGTCGAGCGGTGAGTCCAACTCGCGGACGTATTCGAAGTCCTCGAACGTCTCGAAAGCTGTTCGCAGAATGGCCGCCACCGTGTCGCGTCCTTCGTAGGGATGGAACGCCACCGGGCTGTGGAAGGTGACTGATTCTGCAAGTAAAGACTCGATGTCGTCGATGTTGTTCGCCTCGACCGCAGCACGGAGTGCATGCATACCGGAACCTCCTCGTCGCCGTGCACCCACGCTAACGGCAGTGGCTTGCGGGCGCGGACGGTTTCGGCAAACGCCGAAGCGGCGCCGTCGTGTCACGCTTGATCGTTCACAGCAGCAATTTCTTTTGCACCTTGCCCATGGCGTTGCGGGGTAGTGATTCGAGAACCCGCACCTCGCGCGGGCGTTTGTGGTTCGACAGTTCGGTGGCCACCAGATCGATCAGGTCTTGTTCCACGATGTCCTCCCCCACCACGCAGGCCACGATGCGCTGGCCCAGGTCGTCGTCGGGGACGCCGATGACGGCTGCCTCACGCACGGTGGGATGACCCAGCAACACGGTCTCGATCTCCCCCGCGCCCACCCGGTAGCCGCCGGTCTTGATGAGGTCGGTGGATGATCGACCGACGATCCGGTGCATGCCGTCGCGGTCGATCACCGCGACGTCGCCGGTGGCGAACCAGCCGTCGTCGAGCCACGACTCAGCGGTCGCATCGGGGCGGTTGAGGTAACCGGTTGCCACCGTCGGCCCCCGGAGTTGCAGTGCGCCAATGCTTTCCCCGTCATGCGGGACGTCCGCGCCCTGGTCGTCGCGCAGCCGCGTCTCGACGCCGGCCACCGGAGTGCCCACCCAGCCCGGTCGTCGCTCGCCGTCGGCACGAGTGCTCACGGTGATCAGTGTCTCGGTCATGCCGTAGCGCTCGACGATCTCGTGACCGGTGAGGTCCTTGATGGTGGTGAACACCGGAACGGGAAGCGGGGCACTCCCGGACACCAGGAGCCGGGCCGCGGCGAGCGAGCGCGCCGAATCCTCGTCCGCGGCGATACGCGCCCACACCGTCGGGACCCCGAAATACATCGATCCGTGTGCCGCCGCGTAGGCCTCGGGGGTCGGCTTCACGGTGTGCACCAGCGAACCGCCGACGCGGAGCGGACCGAGGGCACCCAGCACCAGGCCGTGCACGTGAAAGAGCGGAAGACCATGGACCAGAACATCGTCCGCGGTCCACGCCCAGGCATCGATGAGGGCGTCGAGCCCAGCCGCTATCGCACGGCGGGTCACCGGCACACCTTTGGGCAAGCCCGTTGTTCCCGATGTGTAGATGATCAGGGCCGTGGAGTCCGGGTGCGGCTCCGGATGGCTGTGCCACGACCGCGCGTACATCCGCACCGGAACCACCGGCAGACCCGGTTCAGCGGGCGCGGCCCCCAGCCACGCCTGCGCACCAGAGTCGGCGAGGATGTGCTCACGCTCGGCCGTGCCCGAGTCGGGAGGCACCGGGACCACAGCGACACCCGCGATGAGGGCGCCGACAATGGCCACCACGGTCTGGGCGGTGGGTTCGGCGAGTACCGCGATGCGCCGGGCACCGCGGATCCGCTCGGCCACCGACGTGGCGGCGCCGACGAGATCGCTACGGGAGAGCACCACATCCCCCACGGTCACCACCGCAGGTTTGTCGGCGCCGTTGGCGAGAGCGGACTGATTCAGCGTCGGGAAGAGAACCACGGGTTTCACCTTGTCACATCGCTGTGCCGGCCCCAGTGGTCAGCCGCCGCCCAGCATCGACTCCGGACGGAACAGCTCGGGCACCGAACCGGCCGTCACCGACCGCGCCAGGGTCTCGCCCAACACCGGCGCGTGTTTGAAGAGATTGTGACCGGCCAGGACAAAGATGTGGTCGGCCTGCCAGATGGCAACGCCGTCATCACCCCAGGGCAAAGTGGTGATCCAGCAACTGATGGGCTGCAAGGGTTCCGGGTCGAGGCCGGGAAGGGCACGTGCCACATATGCTGCGGCGCGATCTACCAACCCGGCCAACGAATCGGGATCTGCGACTGCGCCGGCGTCGTCGGTCTCCACTTCGAGAGCTATGCCCAGTCCCAGAGCCGAGCGGTCGGGGTGCGCGGCCGCGTAGACACCGGCCTCCTCGAACACTCCGCTACCGTCCTGCAGATTGGGCAGCGCCGCGAGGGCTCCGTCGCGAACGCGGAACGATGCCCGCGCGTGAGCGGTGACCTTGACCGGCAGGGTCAACCCGATTCCAGCCGCCAGGTGCGCGGTACCGCGGCCGGCACACACCACCACGTCGCTGTGGACACTCGCGTTCGAGCCGGCCCGTATTTCGACTCCTGCATCACCCAGCGGACGCAGCGCCAGAACGTGGTCTGTGACAACCGGTGTGGCCAAGCTGTTAGCCAGTGCACCGATGGCGGCCTGGGTGCGGATGGCGCCCGCGCGCTCATCGAACACGGCCGGTCCCTCGTAGTCCGCGAGAATTGGCATCAGCGAACACAATTCGTCCCCGGACAGATGCCGTACCGGGATGCCCGAACGTGACCGGAGTGTGTCGACCCGTCCGGCCGCGACCTCTCCGAGCGCGATCGACCCGTCTGCCGAGATGAGCTCGGTGCCGAATTCATCAGACCACTGATCCCACAGCACCCGCGCCTCGACCGCAAGATCCACCATGCGTGGATCGTCATGCGCGTGCCGGAAAAGTCGTGATGCGCCAACCGATTGGCCACCACCCGGCGGACCGCTGTCGTACATGGTGACGGTTAGACCGCTGCGCTGGAGTGCGTACGCGGTGGACAGGCCCACGATGCCCGCTCCGATGACAGCTACGTCTGAGGTCGAATGCACCTCGCCCACGATAGTGCCGATGGTCCGGAGGAGTCAGCGTGCGGGCGACGCCGCCGCGAGTTCGACCAGGGAGTCGAGACCCGCCAGATCAATGCCACCGCCTTGCTCCGATGCCGTACCCAGCAGCGCTTGCAATTTGGTGTTCAGGGGCGCGTCCACGCCGTGCAATCGGGCGAGCAGCGCGATCTCGCCGTTTAGGTGGTCCACTTCGTGCGAGCCTGCTCCCCGCGCGAAACTCTGCCAGGTGGACTGCTGCCCTGCGACCACGTCGATGTCGGGGTCGAAGCTGGTTTGTTCGGCGTTGATGATGAGGTCGCGGGTGGCTCCGTACTCGATTCCAGCCGCGGTGAGCACGCTGCGCGCCTCTGCCTCGAGCGCTGCCCCGATCCTGACCCGATCGGACTCGTCGCCCGCGAACACTTCGAGGCCATTCTTCACACTGTGGAGGATCTTGGTTGCCTTGATCGTGGTGATGTCGGAGGTCTCCGCGACCTCGATGTTCACCGCCCGCAGATCTGCGGCGAACCCACGAACGGCGTCGGCACCGATGTCGGTGGAGCGATAGGGCTCCCCCAAGTGCACGCCGCCCAGGCTCGGCCGGCCACCCACCCTCACTTCGCCGACCTCGGTGTACCGCGCCGCGATCAGGACCGTTGCACCGACGATGTGCGCGAACCATCGGGCCACGGCTCGCTCGGCGTCGAGTCCGTTCTGCAAGGTCACCACCGGCAGCGTCTCCGCAGCAGATCCGACCACCTCACCGGCCGGCGACTGAACGGACTTCCACGCCAGGGTTTCCGCGACATCGCCCACGTGCTGGGTCTTGACGGCCAGCACCAGCACATCACCGGTGCGCAACTGCAGCTCGTCGATCGCGACGGTCTCGAGTCGAACACTTCGGGTGCCCGCAGAGGTGCGGAAGGTCAGCGGTTTGTCGCGCAGATGGTCGAGGTTCGTGCCTCGGGCCACCACCACAACATCGGTGCGGTCACTCAGGGCGGCAGCGAAGCTGGCTCCGACTGCCCCGGCTCCGACGATCACGTATCTCGACATGAGCTGAAGCTACCGCCGCCCCCGCACAACCAACAGGTCGCAAGCGCTTTCGGATCAATCCGGTTCCATGTGACCGACTGATCAGACATTGCGATCATCCGGAATTGGTGATCACACCGCTCGGGTGGACATGATGAAGCGTGACCTCCTTTGCCCTGTGGGAACAATCGCTTACCGGTACCGTCCGCACCGGCGCGCAGATCCCTGATGAGTACCGCATCGACCGTTCGGGATTCAACCCGGTCGGGGCGCCAGATGTACTGGTGCAGGCAAAGACCGTCGACGATGTCCAGAACGCGGTGACCTATGCGGCAAACACCAACTTGTCGGTGGTGATCCGGGGCGCCGGAACAGGTTTGGCGGGCGGTGCCAGTGCCGGATCAGGCTCACTTGTCCTCGACGTCAGTGGCCTGAACCGCATCACCGACATCGCGCCCGCTGACGAACTCGCAGTAGTCGAACCGGGTGTCATCGCAGCGGCATTGGACGCCGAAGCGGGCCGACACGGATTGCGTTACGCCCCCGACCCGGCCAGCGCCTCGATCTCCACCATCGGCGGCAACATCGCCACCAACGCAGGCGGTCTGCGATGCGTCAAATACGGCGTGACCGGCGATTCGGTCCTGGGACTGAGCGTCGTGTTGGCCGATGGCCGGCTGATCCACACCGGCCGCCGCACTGCCAAAGGTGTTGCAGGCCTCGACCTCACCAGTCTGTTCACCGGCTCGGAAGGAACTCTCGGGGTGATCGTGTCGGCGACGGTCCGCCTGCAGCCGAAGCCCACCGACACGGTCACCATCGCTGCGTACTTCGACGACGTCGAGCAAGCTGCTGCCGCCACCACTGCTGTTCTGGCCGCGCGCGTTCGTCCCTCGATCATGGAACTGCTCGACGAGGCGTCGCTGCGGCAGAGCCGGGATTTTCTCGGTCTTCCATCCGATGCCGCGGGCGCTTTTGTGGTCGCGCAGACCGACGGCTTCGGAGCTCATACCGAGGCGCGCATCGTGCAAGAAGTGTTCGGCCAGTTCAGCTCTCGAGTCAGCGTAGGCGACGACCCGCAGGTCTCCGACGAGTTGCTGGCGATTCGCCGAGCAGCGTTACCTGCGCTGGAACGCCACGGCCGAGCGCTCATCGAAGACATCGCGGTACCCCGCACCCGTATTGCCGACGCGATTCGGGCGGTCGCCGAGATCGCCACCCGCCACCGCACCGCCATCTACACGTTCGGCCACGCCGGCGACGGTAACCTGCACCCCATCATCGTCGTGGACCGCGACGACCCGGATGCGTATGACCGTGCCGTCGCCGCTGCAGACGAGATCTTCGGCACCGCACTGGCTTTGGGCGGCACCATCACCGGCGAACACGGCGTCGGCGTACTCAAACGACGATGGCTCGAACGGGAGCTGGGGCCCGACGGTGTCGAACTGCAACGGACCATTCGCCGGGCACTCGACCCGGCGGGGCTGTTCAACCCTGGTAAAACGGTCTGATCGCGCCGCGGGCAGTCCAGGTCGGACGCTCAGGCCGGACCGGTTGCCACCGGGTTGGCGGCGTCAGAACTCCACTGCGACCACGAGCCGGGGAACAGTGCAGCGTCGACGCCGGTGATTTTCAGCGCGACCAGGTCGACGGCCGCCGTGACTCCTGAGCCACAGTAGACACCGACCGGCGCGGAACCGTCGGCACCGGCCGAGGCGAACAGCTCACGCAATTCATCTGCGTCACGGAAGGTTCCGTCGTCACCAAGGGTCGCGGTGCTCGGCGCGTTCCCGGCGCCGGGGATGTGTCCGGCGACCGGATCGACGGGCTCGACCTCTCCGCGGAAACGTTCGGGTGCGCGGGCATCAACCAGAACACCCGAATCGGTGAACGTGGCGACTTCCTCGGCGGTCAGGGTGGCGAGGGCCCCTTTGTAGAGATCGGTGTGCGCCAGCGTGACGTCGCCGTCGGCCGGTGACTCAGCACCCTTCACCAGTTCCTCGCCTGCAGCCACCCACGCACTCAGGCCGCCGTCGAGGATGCGAGCGCCGGTGACGCCGGCGGCAGTGAGAACCCACCAGGCGCGGGCAGACCCGGCACGGTTCCAATCGTCGTAGATCACCACGGGCACACCGTCGTTCAGGCCCCACCGGCGAGCCGCCGCCTGCAGAGAGTCACCACTCGGCAGGGGATGGCGGCCCCGGCCGGTGACCGAATGGTCGGACAGCTCCGTCTCGAGGTCGACGTACACCGCGCCGGGGATGTGCCCGGTCTCGTAGTCGTCGCGGCCGTCCGGACGGTCGAGCCGCCAACGCACGTCGAGCACGGTCACCGGAGCGTCACCGGCAATCAGCGACGCCAGTTCGGTTGTGGTGATCAGGACTTCGTCGCGCGAGGTCATCAGGCAACTCCTTGTAGGTGTGTTCCGGCGTCGCCGGCCTTGTCGGCAACCGTCCGGTAGTGCGCGGTGACCGCTTCGACGGCGGCCTGCTCGACATCGGGGTCGATGCCGCGCCGGGCGACGAGCCGGACGTCGATGTCGCCCATATCCGGCAACTCCTGGACCTCCACGAGGCCGTCGGGAACCGCGCCCGAAAACGGTAGCAGGGCGATTCCGAGACCGGCGCGGGCCGCCGCGAGAACACCGTCGAGATTGCCGGACTCGGCACTGACCGTCACCGCGTAGCCGAGGTCGTCGAGCTGAGCCAACGCGCGACGCCTCAGTCCACATGGTTCCTCGAAGGCCACCAGTGGGATCGAGCCGTCGACCTCGGTGATGTCCCATCCTGTCGCCGCCACCCACCGGAGCGCGAGCGCTCCGACTTCTGTGCCAATCGGCTCGGCGTTGCCGCCCAGCACCACGGCGAGATCAATCGCGCCCTTGCTGACCGAGTCAGCCAGCGAGGTGGATCGCTCGATGCGGAACTGCAGCCAGACGTCCGGGTACGCGCCCCGCAGCGCTGTCAGCAGTTCAGGCAGCAGACCATCCGCGGCGTGTTCGGTGGAACCGATGGTGAGCTTGTCCGGCACCGCCATCGAGAACCGTTGCAACACCTCGTCTTGCGCCGCGAGCAACTTCCGGGCCTCCAGGACCAGGCGCTCCCCGGCTGCGGTGAACCGGGACCCGCGGCCGTCTTTGACCACCAGGGAATGCTTCAGTCGCTTCTCGAGCAGGCGGACGTGCTGGCTCACCGTCGGCTGACTCAGATGGAGCGAATCTGCCGCACGCCGAAAGCCCCCGGTTTCGGCTATCGCGACAAGGGTGCGCAAATGCACCAAGTCCAATGGATCCGCCATCACACACTCACCTGTTCCCGCAAAGTCCTGGTCTGAGATATCTGGGTATGGACTACAGAATCCTCTATCCGCGTCGGCAATGCGTAGTTTGATTCGCGGCGCGTAAAACCCTGGCGCAACGGCCGGACGTAGGGCTATCTGATGGCATCGGCGAATGCCCTGACCTGCACAGATGAGATCAGTACAACCAATGGATTCCGATCGGCAATACGAATCGGAATTGGTGATCTCAACCCTGGTTCAGGGGCCCGAACGCCCTTAGCATCCATTTCCGAACCAGGCCCGGGCTTTCGGTCCTGCTCGCCACAGACACGTCAGGAAGGACCCCCCACATGACCGCCGATCCGTCCCAGGAGTCGTTGCCGGTGCCGGCCAGTGCCGCATCGAAGGTCGAGTTCATCAGCCTCACGCACCTGAACCCGTCCACCGAGCTCAACCCGATCCCGTCTCGTGGCATCGACCTTCCGTTCTTCCGTCGCTACGTCCGGTCCCTCGAGGACGGTGGCTTCGACATGACGCTGCTCCCGTATGGGTCCAACAGCGCCGATTCGTTTGTCATGGCCTCTGCCGTAGGACAACTCAGCAGCACGATCAAACCGATCGTCGCCCTGCGTCCCAACACGGTGTTCCCCACGGTGGCCGCGCAGCAGCTGGCTACCCTCGACCAGCTGACCGAAGGTCGCGCGCTGGTCCACCTGATCTCCGGCGGCAACGACGCCGAGCAGGCCCGCCAGGGTGATTACCTCACCAAGGAGCAGCGCTACACCCGCACCGACGAGTTCGTCGACATCCTGCGGGATTCGTGGACCAAGACAGAGCCGTTCTCTCACAGTGGAACCCACTACAAGTTCGACAACTTCGGTCCCGGGTTCGCCCCCTACGGCGCGCAGGTCCCGATCTCGATCGGCGGACAGTCCGACGCCGCCTTCGAGATCGGTGGACGCAAGGCCGACATCTTCAGCTTCTGGGGAGAACCGTTGGCGGACATCAAGAGCCAGATCGAGCGCGTACACCGCATCGCCGCCGAATCCGGACGCACAGACCGGCCCCGCATCTGGGTCACGTTCCGTCCCATCATCGACCGCACCGACGATCTCGCCTGGGCCAAGGCCCACGACTACGTCGACCGCATCGAGGCCAACTTCTCGAAGAACCCTGTGTACAAGGCCATCGCCGGCAACACCCCGCAGAACGTCGGATCGCAGCGCGCACTGGACTTCGCGAACCGTAAAGACATCTACGACCGGGCGCTGTGGACCCGGACCGCGGCAGCCGTGAACGGTGCAGGCGCGTCCACGGCTCTGGTCGGCAGCGCCGAGACAGTCGCCGCGGCGATCCTCGATTACATCGACCTGGGCGCCGACCTGGTGTCGATCCGCGGCTACGACACCCTCAATGACGCCATCGACTACGGCCGTTACGTGGTCCCGCTGGTCCGTCAGGAACTCGCGCACCGGGAGGCCACCGGCAAGCGCGGAACACTTCAGTCCGATCATCTCGGCGCCTTCGCGACGGCCGGACAGGCATGACCGTCACCTCCGTGCGGGGCGTAACGCTTCCGACCCCGGACCTCTCACCGTCGGGCCTCAAGGCGCTGACCGCCGAAGTCGCCTCCACCGCTGAGCAATACGACCGAAGTGGAGATATCCCGGTGGCCGGCCTGGCTGCCGCCCATCGCGGTGGGTACCTCACGGCAACCGTGGCAGCACGGTTCGGCGGTCCCGAGGCCGGACCGTTCGAGGTTGTGCAGATCCTCTCCGCGCTCGGCGAAGGCGACCCGTCTGTGGCACTCATCGCCGCCAACAACCTGGCGATCCACCAGATGCAGGCGGCCACGGACTCGTGGCCCGCCGACCTCTACGACGACCTGCTCCGGCAGTCGGTGCAGGGACCGGCCCCGGTCAACGTGATCCGCGCCGAGCCGGAACTGGGTGCACCGGCCCGCGGCGGTCTGCCCAAGACCATCGCGCGGCGGACCGCGAACGGTTGGACCCTCACCGGTCGCAAGACCTTTGCCACCGGGGGGACGGCGCTGGCGTACCACCTGGTCTGGGCGATCACCGATGAAGAGGAGCCGAGGGTCGGGCACGTGATCGTTCCCGCCGACGCCCCGGGCATCACGTGGGACAACACGTGGGATCACCTGGGACTGCGCGCCTCCAACACCCACGACGTCAGCTACGCAGGTGTCGAGGTCGGTGAGGAGAACTTCCTCGAGATCCCGAAGACCGATGGCGTCTACCGCGACCCCGCAGTGGCCACCGGCCCAACGGGTTTCGGCCATCCCGCGCTGTACGTCGGAGTTGCGCGGGCGGCCCGTACGGCATTCGTGACATACGCCCGTGAACGCGTACCGACCGCGTTGGGCCGTCCCATTGCCGAGACCGAACGCATCCAGGCCATCGCCGGTGAGATCGACGCCCAGATCGTGCAGGCCGAAACCCTGCTCTACGGAACACTTCTGCGCGTCGCCGCCGACGATCCCGCCGTGGCGGCAGGTCTGTCACTGGTCAAGGTCCAGATCGCCCGGTCGGTGATCGCCGCGGTCCAGACCGCGGTCGCCGCACTCGGCAACGCCGCACTGACCCGGCACAACCCGCTCGAACGACACCTGCGAGATGTGCTCTGTGTTCGTGTGCATCCGCCCCAGGAAGACACCGCTCTGCTGGCCGCCGGTCGCGCACTCCTGCGCGGCTGATCCCGCTCGACCGCTTTATCAACTCACCCGAAAGAAGAACCACGACAATGCGTCAACACACCCGCACGAGATCCGGCCGCTGGAAGGTCGCAGGCGCGCTCGCCCTGATGTCGACCCTGGTCGCGACCGCGTGCAGCTCCGGCGGAAACGCCGAATCCGGCCCCAGCGGCGACGCCGCCGATCCTGTCCGCGGCGGCACCCTCGACATCGCCTACTTCCCGGACAATCCCACCTTCACGTGTGTTGACCCGTTCCAGACCTACTGGATCGAGCATCGGGGCGTCATCCGCAACATCGCCGACTCCCTGACCGACCAGAACCCCGACACCGGCGAGATCGTGCCGTGGTTGGCCACCAAGTGGGAGATCAGCCCCGACGGCCTCGATTACACCTTCACCCTGCGCGACGGCGTGACCTTCTCTGACGGAGCACCGCTGAACGCCGAAGCAGTCAAGGCCAACTTCGATGCCTTCCTGGCACTGGCGAAGTCCAGCGGCGGAACCGCATTCGGTGCCAGCTACATCCTGGGCCTCGAGTCCACCGCTGTGGTCGACCCCTCGACGGTGAAGTTTCACTTTACCCAGCCGAACTCGTCCTTCCTGCAAGCGACGTCCACCACAAACCTCGCCCTCATCTCGCCCGCGTCGTTCCAGAAGACGCCGGAAGAGCGGTGCGTCGGCCAGTTCAGCGGTTCCGGTCTGTTCAAGCTCGACAACTACACCCCCGGCCAGGGCATCTCGCTCAGCAGGCGGGCCGGATACACCTGGGGATCGAGCCTCAACAAGAACACCGGCGAGGCGTACCTCGATTCGGTCAAGTACAGCTACGTCGCCGAAGACAGCGTCCGCACCGGCAACCTGGTCAGCGGTGCCGTCGACATCACCTGGCCCCGTAACCCCCTCACCGTCGAAGATCAGGAACTGATCAAGAACTCCGGTGGCTACATCGAATCCCGGTCGCTGCCGGGTGTCTCGAACACGTTGTTCCCGAACGTCAGTGCCGGCAAGCCCCTGTCCGATCCGCAGGTCCGTCAGGCGCTGTACAAGGCCACCGACCTCAAGACCAACGCCGCCACCGTCTACGGCCCGGACTACCCCGTCGTCGAAGGTGCATTCGACCTCACCACGCCGTTCTTCCAGTCGCAGGCCGGCAAGCTGGGCTTCGATCCCGAAGGTGCCGGCAAGCTGCTCGACGCCGCCGGCTGGACCAAGCCCGCCGGCAGCGAGTACCGGTCCAAGAACGGTCAGCAGCTGACCCTCACCCTGCCCGTCATCGGACAGTTCGCCGCCGGTAACGAGCTCCTGCAGGATCAGTGGCGTCAGGTCGGCATCGACCTGCAGCTGAAGGTCGTCACTCAGGCCGAGTCGATCGGTCTTCTCAAGAGTGGTGGCTACGATCTGATCGGAACCTACTTCACCCGCGCCGATCCCGGTGCGCTGCAGTTCATCCTGGTCGAAGCGCTCGCCAACCAGAAGGCACTCGCCAAGAACGCGGCCACCCCCGAGGTGGCGGCGCAGATCCAGCAGTTGTTCACGAAGGCCGTGCAGACCACCGACGAGGCCCAGACCAAACAGGCCTACGACGATCTGCAGAACCTGCTGATCGACCAGGGTGTCAGTTTCCCGCTGTTCGAACGCCAGCAGCTGGCCGGCGTCAGCAACAAGGTCAACGGCTTCCGGTTCACGTCTGAGAGCTTCTTGTCTCTCAACGACGTGTTCCTTCAGCCGTAATCGACCACGCATCAACCGATCTCGACCGGTTGGCCCCGGGTGAAGACCACCGGGGCCAACCGCCACAGGAAGGAACCGCAGCCATGCGCAGGTACATAGCAGGCCGAATCGCCCAGGCGGTTGTGGTGTTGTGGGCAGCATTCACGTTGACGTTCGTGATCCTCTACCTCCTGCCCAGCGATGCCGTCGGCATCCAGCTGGGCGCGGCCGGACTCGACCCGGACACCATGTCGCCGGACGAGTTGCTGGCGGTCAAGTCCAAATACGGACTCGACAAATCGATGATCGACCAATACTTCTCACTGCTGAGCGGCGCCGTCCGCGGAGAATGGGGCCTGTCGATCTCCAAGCAGGCACCGGTTTCCGATCTGATCGCCGAACGCCTCGGCGGCACGCTGACCCTCAGTGTGCTGGCCGGGCTACTCGCAGTCATCGCTGGCACCGTCCTCGCGTACCTCGCCGCCTTCGTCCAGTTCAAGCCCGTCCGGATCCTGCTGGACCGCCTGCCCGCGTTCGGCGTTGCGGTTCCGTCCTTCCTGATCGCCCTGATCCTCATCCAGGTCTTCGCTTTCAACCTCGGCTGGTTGCCCTCGCAGGGATCGGGTGGTGCCGAGTACCTCATCCTGCCGGTGATCACGATGGCCATCCCCACCACGGCGGCGTTGGCGCAGGTGCTGACCCGGAGTTTCAACGAAACGCTGAGCGAGCAGTACATCGTCACCGCCAGGGCCAAGGGCCTGTCCCGCGGTGCCGTCCAGCGCAAGCATGCGTTCCGCAACGCTGCCCTGCCGGCGCTGACCATCTTCGGTCTGCTCGTCGGGGTGACGGTGACGAGCGCGATCGTGACAGAGACCGTGTTCAACCGCAACGGCATCGGCAAGCTGGCACAGGAAGCGGTTCTCGCCCAGGACATCCCGGTGGTACTCGCCATCGTGACGCTGGCCGCCGCCGCGTTCGTCCTGGTCAACCTCATCGTCGACCTCCTCTACCCGCTGCTGGATCCGCGCATCGCCCATACGACGAAAGTCCGCACGAAGACAAAGGTGAGCTGACATGACCGAGACGCTGAAAGACCGCATCCAGAATGGTCGAGCTCCGCTTCGCTCCGTCTCCGGTACCAGCAGCTCGAGTGCCAGTGCACTGGGGATTGATCTGCCGGTGGAGCGGCCTGTCGCGAAACCCGACCATTCGCTGACCCCGCCGGGCGCAACCCAACCCGGAGGACGCTGGGGTCCGTTCCGGGAAACCACTGCGAAAGCTGTCAGGCGGCCTCTGTTCGTCCTGACCGTGCTGTTCATCGCGTTTGTCGGGGTGTCGGCGTTCTTCCCGTCCTGGTTCACCTCCTACGACCCCTACCGCACCGCCCCGGCCGACCGACTGTTGGCGCCGAGCACAACTCACCTGTTCGGTACCGACGAAATGGGCCGCGACCTGTGGACGCGGACACTGTACGGATCGACCTTGACGATCGAGGCGGCTCTGATCGCCCTGGCCATCGCAGTCGTGGCCGGACTCACGCTCGGCGTGATCTCGGGGTTCTTCAGCGGCGTCACCGATTCGGTGATCATGCGGTTCGTCGATGTACTGCTGGCCATTCCCGGTCTGTTGCTGGCCTTGGCGATCGTCACCGCGCTCGGCTTCGGCACCGTCCCCGTCGCCATCGCCGTGGGTATCGGCATCGTCCCCGGTTTCGCCCGGACGACCCGGGCCGAGGTGCTGAGGGTCAAGACCCTCCCCTACGTGGAGGCGGCCCGTGCGGGTGGCGCCTCGTGGACGCGGGTCCTGTTGCGGCACATTTTGCCCAACTCGTGGGGACCGGTCGCGGTCCTCGCAGTCCTGGACTTCGGTGTTGCGATCATCGCGATCGCTGCACTGAGCTTCCTCGGCTTCGGTGCCGCACCACCGCAGGCCGAGTGGGGCACCCTCGTCTCCACCGGACGCAACTTCCTTGTCACCGCCCCGTGGGTCTCGCTGATGCCTGGTCTGTTCATCGCGATCACAGTGCTTTCGCTCAACCACATCTCCAAGACCCTTCAGGAACTCGAACGATGACCACCAACCTCAGCAAGTCGGCATCTGATGCTCGCGTCCCGATCGTCGACATCCGCGGCCTGAACATCGGCTACCGACGGAATCGGCAGGTGACGCCCGCCGTCCACGACCTGGATTTGCAGGTTAATCCCGGAGAGGTGGTTGCGGTCGTCGGCGAGTCGGGTTCCGGCAAGACCACCACCGCGAACGCGATCATCGGGTTGTTGCCCGCCAACGGGCGAGTGACGTCTGGATCGATCAAGGTCGGCGGTGTGGAGATCGCCGGCGCCAAGGAGAAAGTGGTTCGGCGACTGCGGGGTTCGGTGGTCGGACTCATCCCGCAGGACCCGATGGTGGGTCTGAATCCCACTCAGCGCATCGGCGTGCAGGTCGCCGAGGCCGTGAAACTGCGTGGTGTCCGCGGGGCCGAGATCGGTGACGAGGTGATCGACGCTCTAACCAAGGCGGGCCTCGACGACCCCGCCGAGCGCATCCGCCGGTATCCACACGAACTCTCCGGCGGTCAACGCCAGCGCGTTCTGATAGCGATCGCGCTCGCCGGCAAACCCGACCTGATCATCGCCGATGAACCGACCAGCGCGCTCGACGTCACCGTGCAGGCCCGCATCCTCGACCACCTCGAGTCACTCGTCCGCGACACCGGCACCGCCCTGTTGATCATCACCCACGATCTGGCTGTTGCCGCGGACCGCGCCGACCGGGTGATCGTCATGCAACACGGGCACATCGTCGAACAGGGTTCGCCTGCAACCATTCTCGTCGACCCCGAGAACTCATACACCCGCCGGCTGATCGCCGCGGCACCCGCGCTCGCCCAGGGCGGCGTCATCACACCCCGTTTTGTGGTCGCCCCCGACCAGGTCGAGGTCGACAACCCCGTCATCGAACTCGCATCGGTGACCAAGCGATTCCACGTGAGTGGAGCTGAGCCGTTCACTGCCCTCGACGACATCTCCGTTCGCGTAGCCGCCGGCTGGACCCACGCCCTCGTCGGCGAGTCCGGATCGGGCAAGACCACCACTCTGCGCGTAGCCATGGGCTTGGAGAAGCCGACATCAGGCCGGGTTCTCTTCGACGGCACCGACATCACCGATCTATCCTGGCGGGAACTCCGGCCGCTGCGCCGGCGATTCCAGCTGGTTCATCAGGATCCCTTTGCCTCACTCGATCCACGCTTCACCGTGCGCGACAGCATCATCGAGCCGCTGGTGTCGTTCCGGATCGGTGATCGCCGCTCACGCCATCACAGGGCCGCGGAACTGCTCGACCAGGTGGGACTCTCCCGCGACCACCTCGATCGGTTGCCGGTCGAGTTGTCGGGTGGGCAACGCCAACGGGTGGCCATCGCCCGTTCCCTGGTACTCGAACCCGAAGTGGTGCTCCTCGACGAACCGGTGTCGGCGCTCGACGTCTCGGTGCAGGAACAGATTCTCGAACTGCTCGCCGAACTGCAGGAGCGTCTCGGCCTGACCTACCTGTTCATCTCCCACGACCTCGCCGTGGTCGCTCAGGTGGCACATACCGTGTCCGTGTTCGAGAAGGGCAAGATCGTCGAATCCGGTTCTGTTGCAAACGTATTCCAGCAACCGTCGAACCCGTATACCCAGCGTCTGCTCGACGCCATCCCCGGCAAACGCGCAGCCGAACGCACCGCTTCGCTGACCCACTGATCAACCGAACGTCCACTCTCGCTGTACCGACCCGAACCGAAAGGCATCACGGTGACCACTTCCGCCACCACAACAGACCATTGGCTAGACCAGTGGCATCTCTGGCGCGCCGACCGCGACGTCGCCGCAACCGCACCCCACGGCCTGGCTTCGGTCACCGGTACGTACTGGCTCGATGATCAACCGCAGACGATCAACGCGCTTCCCGGCTCGTGGACCGCCGTCGACGGCACGGCCGTTGTGAGCCGTTCCGGCGAGGCCGATGCCTCCCTCGAACCCGGAGCGAAGCAGGATTTCGGTGACGTGACGGTGGCTGTCCTCGCCCGGGCAGGGCGCGTGGCAGTCCGGGTCTTCGACCCGCAGGCGCCCACCCGCCTGGCACTGTCGGGCATAGAAGCTTTTGACCCGGATCCGTCCTGGGTTCTGGATGGGACCATCGAACTCGACGGGGAAGAATTGCCGTTCGATCACGTCGACGGGTTCGTCGGGTCCAAGGCCACCGCGACCATACGGGTCACGGTGGACGGGGCATCGCTTACGTTGTCGGGCATCGCGAGGCCGGACGGGGGCGCTCAACTGGTGTTCGCCGACTCGACAAACGGCGACGAAACGCAGCGGTTCCGATTTCTCGACGTCGAACCGGCGGATGCGGACGGCCGCGTCATGGTGGACTTCAACCGGGCTTATCTGCCGCCCTGTACGTTCACCGATCACTACCTGTGTCCGCTGCCGCCGCAGAACAACCGGTTCGACTTCCCGGTACGAGCGGGCGAACGCCGCCTGATCGCCAAGGGCTGACCAGGCGGCGGGCGGTGCTTTCGGGTCAGACGCGCTCGAGAACCACCACGGGGATGGGGCGCGACGTCTTGGTCTGGTAGTCGTCGTAGTCCGGCCACACCTCGACCATCCGGGACCACATCGCGGGCTTCTCCTCGTCGTTGGCCACTCGCGCTCGAACGGCGATCCGCTCGTCTTTCACCTGGATTTCCGCTTCGGGGTTGTCCTGCAGATTGAGGAACCAAGCGGGCGGCGCGTCTGCCCCACCCTTTGATGCCACCACCAGATAGGCGTTGTCTTCCCAGGTGCGGAAGATCAAGGCGTGTCGTCGCTCGTCGCCGGACTTTCGACCCTTGGTGAACAGGATGAGGATCTCAGTCCCCTTCCAATGGAAACCTTCTTCCCCGTTCGTCTCGAGATAACGCTGGACGTGCGCTTCGCCGTGTAGTTCATCAACATTTGCCATCACTACAGCGTGCCAGCGAAGTTGTGATCAGTCGAGCATGTGCCGGATGTCGTCTGCACTGACGGTCGAGGAGAACATGTTCCCGTCGTCGACCACCGCACTGAACAGCTCGCGTTTGCGGTTCTGTAGTGCAACGACTTTGGCCTCGATGGTGTCGGCCGACACCAGCCGGTACACGGTGACCGGCCGGGTCTGGCCGATTCGATGGGTGCGGTCGACGGCCTGAGCCTCGGCTGCCGGATTCCACCAGGGGTCGCACACGAAGCAGTAATCGGCCTCGGTCAGGTTGAGACCGAAACCACCCGCTTTGAGGCTGATCAGAAAGACCTGGGTGGTGCCCTCGGTGAACGCGCTGACCGCCTCGGCGCGTTCACGCGAGGACAGTGAGCCATCGAGGTAGCTGTAGGTAATGCCGTCGCCGTCGAGTCCGCGCCGCAGCACGTCCAGAAAGCCGGTGAACGAACTGAAGATCAGGGCACTGTGCCCCTCGGCGATGAGCTCGGGAAGCTGCTCTCGGATGAAGTCGACCTTCGCCGACGCAACCTCGGCGTCGGCCGGATCGACGAGCCCGGCGTGCAGACACAACTGCCGGAGCATGGTCAACGAGCGGAAGATCTGAAAACGGTTCTTCTCCAGGTCGCCCAGCAGCCCGAGGACGATCTCGCGTTCGCGTACCAGACGGGTGTCGTAGATCTTGCGGTGCTTCGCCGACAGCTCGACGTGCAATATCTGCTCCTGTTTGGCCGGAAGATCACGGGCCACTTGGTCTTTGGTGCGCCGCAACATCACCGGCTTGATCCGCTTACGCAGCACCGGGAGACGTTCGGGGTCTTCGCCCTTTTCGATGGGTTTGCGGAAATAGTCGGCGAATGCCTTGGGGTCGGGGAACAGTCCCGGCACGGTGATCGAGAGCAGTGACCATAGCTCCATCAGGTTGTTCTCCATCGGCGTACCGGTGATGGCGAGTTTGAACGGCGTCTTCAAGCGCCGCGCACACAGATGCGCTTTCGAGTTGCGATTCTTGACGAACTGGGCCTCATCGAGCACCAGTGCCGCCCACGGCTGTTCGTCGTAGGCCGGGAAATCGATACGCAGCAATGCGTAGGTGGTGATCACAACATCGGCGTCGGCGATGATCTCGGCCAGGGGTGTACGCCCACGCGCTTGCGTCGCTGTGATGGTGACCGCTCGCAGATCCGTGAACCGGTGGCATTCCGACGCCCAGTTGTTCACCACACTCGTGGGTGCGACCACAAGGAACCGGCCGGTCTCACCGTTCTCCCGGGCCCGGCCGAACAAAGCCAGCGTCTGCAGTGTCTTGCCCAGCCCCATGTCGTCGGCCAGTACGCCTCCGAAGCCGTTGTCCCACAAGAAGGACAGCCAGTTGAGCCCATCGAGCTGGTAGTCACGCAGAGTCGCGTGAAGCATCGCCGGTGGTTGAACCGGTTCCGGCGGCCGTGCCGCGCTTAGCTTCGCGATGCGCTCCTGCCACTCCTGCAGCTGTTCGTCGACCACGCCGAGTTCGAGCAGTTCCTCCCACAGTGTGACGTTTGCAGGTACCGCGGGCACTCTCCCCGACTCGGCCTCACCGAGGACCTCCGCCTCGTCCATCAGCTGACGCAGCTTCACGAGTTCGGGTGAGTCCAGCGGGAAGTAGACGCCCGATGGCAACAACATGTGCGTTGCGCCGGTGGACAATTCGGCCAAGACCTCAGCGATGGGCACCTGCTCACCGTCGACGTCCATGGTGATGTCGAGGTCGAGCCAGTCGCTGCCGGCAGGCTGTGAGCCGGCGATATGCACGCGCGCTCGTTCGGTGACCTGCCGGTACCGCTGCGCCACCTCGGCGACCTCGACAACCAGGTCGTCGCGGCAGGCGAGTGCCGGTAGCACCTCGGCGCACAGCCGCGCCGTTTCAAGGGGGTTCAGGTGTACGTCGTGCCGCAAGAAATGCGTGGTCACACCGTTGACGGCCTCCTCGTAGTCGGCAAGGTCGACCTCGTGTGACTGCCGGACTCGGCCAGGGCGTTGCTGTGCGTCGAAGGCCGCGATCAGTCGCCGACCCGCCGCGCCCGATGTGAGGGCGACCGAAGCCAGCACCTCGCGGATCGACTCCCAGATCCGCTCCTCGATTACGCGGTCTCGCCACGACGGCTGTGTGCCGATGGCGTCGTCGAGGTCGCGCGGTGTGCTGTTGACCAGATAGCGCATCGCCCAATGGGTATGCGCGACATCACCGGTGAAACGGACGGTCAGCACGGGCGTCGGACCAGAGATGGTGGGTGCCACGAACACCGAGTCGTCGACTCGGATCGGTACCGACTCGCGAAGCCGAGGCAACACCACATCGGCGAATCTGGAAACGTCCGCGGCGGGGATGACGATCGGTTGGTCACCTTGCAGCAACGCCGCGGCGGGTGCGTCGGCCGAGTCGAAGGGGGCGAGGGTCAGGACGCCATCGGCGTCGAGATAACCGATTCCGTGCGGATCGGCCTTTCCGAGAATGGTCACCTCAGACGTCGGCACCACGTTCCCGTCGATGGTCACCTCGACCGAGACGTGGGCATCGGCCCCGACCTCTCCACTGACCGAGACTGTGAGCCCAGCCCGTTTGGCGACCTGCACTGTGTTGATCCCCGAGACCGGATCACCGAGCAGAGGGATACCCGCTGCTGCTGCGGCGTCGAGTTGTTGCCAGATGGTGGCAGGCGCGTCCGCGAGGATCAGCCCGTGCGGAAGTCCGTACGGGGTGGTCCGCATGGAATCGCGCGTCATCGACTGCAGCACCGAGAGCTGTTGTGCCGCAAATGTTCCAGGCTCGAGATCGATGATGGCCGGCCAGTCGACACCGGACTTGATCCAGGCGGTCCGAGTGCCCGGTCGCATCGGCCGCAACGCGAGCTGGGCCCGGCGAGTGCGCGATGCGAATAACGAGGGCGAACTGAGGAACGCCTGCAGCGCAAGCTTTTCGGAAGGCTTCGGGTGGTTTTCGGAATAGAGCACCTGCAGCGTGCGCTCCCATTGCGGCAAACGCTGGACCGGCGGAGTGGCTGCGGTGGCGGCCTCATCCGCGAAGGTCAGCAGTAGCGCGACCGCATGCTTGCAGAAATAGCCAACAGGACACGTGCATCCGGCATCGGCGAGCTTCCAGCCGGGGCCGAGGTGGCTGAAGACGACGCGCACCGAATACGTGGCGACGCCCGTGCCCTGACAGCGGCCGGTGAGTCTGCGTTTGTCGTCGTCCCATTGCACGGCGGCGACACGGTGTTGCCGCGCATACGCCGACCCACGTTGAATCGCCCCGGTGTCGAAGTCGCCCTTCAACGCGTCCGGGGTGATGGTGTGCGCCCACTCGGTGGTCATTGGTTGCAGGTTATCGCCGCATTCAGACACGACGAGGCCGGACGGGGCGGGACCTGCAAATCGGCTTGACGCGGCGGGGCGCACTTGGGACGTTGTGGGTGCACCAACGACAAAGGGACTCACCGTGGATCAACTCAATCGCCGCAAAGAACGCCAGGGCGATCGCGCTCTGCTCGATCAGATTCTCGACGAAGCCAAGGTGGCCACCGTGACCACAGTGGTCGACGGCCTGCCGTGGTCGGTTCCGATGCACTTCGCGCGGCACCGCGACGAGATCCTGTTGCACGGCTCCACAGGAGCGGGCGCTCTGCGACACATCGCGGCAGGTGCCCCGGTGGCGCTTTCAGCGTTCATCGCCGATGGACTCGTGGTGGCCGACACGCTCTTCGACCACTCCATGAACTACCGGTCGGCAGTTGTCCGCGGTGTCATCGAGAAGTCGTCGCTCGACCCGGCGCAGGCCCTGACCGCCCTCAGCGACAGCATTCTCCCGGGCCGCAGCGCCGAGGTCCCGCCCCACACGAGCAAACAACTCGCCGCCACACTGGTGCTGTCACTTCCCATCGTCGATGGGCAATGGATCACGAAGGCGCGCAAGGGCGGCCCTGGTGACGACGATGCTGCCGGCTGGACCGGCGAGGTGCCGATGCGGGTGGTCTACGGCGAGCCGGTGACCCATACCGCCGGTGATGTTCCCGAGTCGGTGCGGCGTTTGGGGTGAATGAGCTTGACCGTCGAGTCGGGCCGGCCGCGAACTGGCCTTGGAAGCTGCGCAGCCTCGCGGGGAAAATGGCCGAACGGTTCGAGTTGTCGGTCTGATCCCGAGACGCGGGCAGATGTGGCACCGTTCGATCATGGTCGCGTGGATCGAAGTCCTTACCACAATCGTCGACGGGCCGAAAGCACCTGTCCAGGGCATTATTTCCCGATCAGGCCCGATCGACACCGGGCGCCTCCTCATGTCGGGAATCGATGAAGTGATGCCGCTGTACGTCGGCGGGGTCGATGACCTGCAGGTGTGGCGCGATGAACCCAGAGTCAGAGTCGAATCGATGACCGGTAAACCACTGGTCATCTTCGACGGGGAGGACGTGTGGCGCTTCGCCCACCATGAAGACCTACCTGTCCGCGCCCCGGCTCGAAGCGTGTCCTACGCCGGTCCAGGTCGCGAACTCCTGGTCACCCAACCGGCGTCGAGGTGGATTGGCAACGATTTCACCACGCCGGACAAGCCAATCGAAGAAATCGAGTATCTTGGTCGGGCGTGCTGGGCAGTGGAGTTACGCCCTCCCAAACACAAACCGCACGCCATGCAGTTGGTGGTCGACAAGCGAACCGGGACCATCCTGCAGCAGCGAAACGACGGGTTCGGCACCGCAGTGAGCTTCATCGAGTTCACCGCAGGCATCCCCATCGATCCGGCGATGTTCGAGTGGACCGGGCCACTTCGCCAGCCCGGGTTCACCCCGCGACACGACGACTACCGGTCATCGTTCATCCCGAGTCAGGGTGAGCAGAAGGACCAGCACCAAGGCTGGTTCGCCGAGCATGTGAGCGATCGCCCACTCGAGGTTCCGCTACTCGTTGATCTCAGTGTCCAGCGCCTGCGGTACAGGGATGACGACGGCGCGTTCGAGGCAAACATCGGCGGTGGCGCGGTCGGCGGCCGCCTGGCCAGACGCCCACGTTCATCAACTACGTGGCACCTGCAATGGCAGACCACAGCCATCCGGGCCTGGTCGACCGAACACCACGACTGGGCGATCGCCCTGCACACCGGGCTGATCGACGACCACGCGCTCGGTGTCTTGCAACAACAACTCCACCCTGATCAGGCGCCGGTCGGCGAACCTGACATCGCCTGACGACGATCGGGCACCTTGCTGACGTCCGAGGACTTGGGAACGCGCCCCAGAACCCGCGGACGCCGAACAAGCCGAGACCGTGTCGTGGACCGTGTGGTGCGATGGTCCGGCTTCCAGGTGACGAGAAGGGCGAGCGCCAAGAGGATTTCGGCGATGTCACCCCAGTAGTACATGAGCGTTCCGCCGGCCCTGAGTTCGCTCGGCGGGGCGGGCACCTGCACATAAATGCCGGCGTAGAGCAGTTGCGCGATGACGGCGTGACCGGCGATGGCAATGCCGAGAACCAGCAGCCGAATGCGGACCGACGGGCGGTCCGGGCCTGGATCGGGCCCGGCGACCATCCACGCGAACAGATAGCCGACGATGAAGAAGTGGACGTGGACCACATCGTGCAGCCCCGGATTGGCGTCGGAGAGGGCGAACAGGGGCGTGAAGTACAGGAGCCACAGGCCACCGAGGTTGGCAACCAGAAGAATCACCGGATTGGCAAGCCAGCGTGCAGGTTTCGCTCGCAGAACATGGGTAATCATTCGCCCCTGCCGGGGTGGAACAGACCTGATGACCAGTGTGGTCGGGGCGGAAAGCACCAGCGCAAGGGGTGCGAACATGCCGATGAGGAGGTGGCCGAGCATGTGGTCGGCGAAATCGTCGGATACCGACGGCCGCAACGCTATCGCGATGATCGCGACACCGATCATGAAACTCACTGTGCGCCAGTGATTCCATCCACGGGGTTCTCGTGCACGCAGCGTGGCGGCGGCCAGGTATGCACCGGCAGCCACCACCAAGACCGAGTAGGACGCATACAACCCCCAGTCGAGATCGCCGTGTGCCGCGAATCCGTGGGCCAAAGAGGTCATACGAATCGGTCAGCCGTAGCGGGTGCGGAATCGATGGGTCGCGCCGACCGCTGCAGAAGCCAGCCACCCAGCACAAGAAACGCACCGAAGACCAGAAAGCCCAGATCCCAGAGGGTTTGATGCTCTCCGCTACGGACGTGGTGGATTGCAAGGATGTGGTGATCGATGATGCCCTCGACAAGGTTGAAGAGACCCCAGCCCACCAGCACCCAACCCCACAGCGCACGCGAAGTCCACACACGACGCCGCGAATCGGTGACGCGGGAGTACAACAGCGCCAGGCCGGCCAGGACCGCCAACCAGGTGAAGGTGTGGAAGAGCCCATCCCAGACGGTGTTGATCTCCAAACCGTGAACGGTGTCCCTGGGGTAGTACTCCACTCCGATCCGGTCACTGTCGGTACTGGTGAGCATGTGGTGCCACTGCAGGATCTGGTGGAGCAGAATTCCGTCGACGAAACCGCCGAGCCCGACGCCGAGCACGATGCCGGGCAACGCGAGTGACCTGGGAGTGGTCTCGGTTGTGGTGTCCGCTCTTGTGCTCATGCGTTCCCTTTCCTTGCGCGGAAACAATGTGTGCAGAGTTACCCCGTCAACAGGACGGGGCAAACGTCTCGGGTACGAAGAGCGGCCGCAGCGACGCGGTGCATTGGAATGCGCTGATCTGGGAAAAGATGATTGTCAGACCCCTCTCCTACACTCGAACACATGAGCGAAACGGCCGATCTGATCGCCGCCATCCAGCAGCTGGATGCCGGCGAGTTGGTGGCCGTCCGCGAGGCCGTCTCGCAGCAACTGCTGACGGTGCCGTTGTCGTCGATGACCGACGACGAGGTGGTCGCGGCCACTGCCATGGTCGAGACGGGCGCGCGCCGAGATGATGCCGTGAAGATTCGGTGGGCGGTGGAACTGCGTGAGCGTGGTGTCGCGGCAAAGCGAGGACTCAAGCCGGCCAGGTTTCTGTCGACACTGCTGCGGCTCACCCCCTCCGAAGCCAGCGCGCGCAGCAAAGCCGCTGAGCGGTTGGGGTATTGGCACGAACTCAACGGCGAACTGCGGCCCGCCGCGTATCCGGCCGCAGCGGCGGCGATGGACGCCGGCGAAGTAGAGTTTGCGCACTACCGGGTGATTCATCGCGCACTGGCCAAGTTGCCCACTTCTCTACGGACGCCAGAACACTGGTCGACCATCGAATCGGATCTGGCTAACCAGGCCTGCGCGCTGTCGCCAGATCAGCTGGAAAGCGTTGCGCAGCGGTTGCTCGCCTACCTCAACCCCGATGGCGAGTTCACCGACGACGCCGACCGGGCCCGCCGTCGTGACCTGACGCTCGGGCGCCAAGACATCGACCATATGAGCGGGATCTCCGGAACCCTTGATCCGGCGACGCGTGCACTCTGGGATGTCGTCGCCGCGAAATGGGCGCAGCCAGGCATGAACAACCCCGACGACCCCGAATCACCCGTAGGCGACGCCGATCTCGTCGACAGCACGCTTCTCGCCGCTGCGGCCGAACGAGACAACCGCACACAGGGTCAGCGCAACCATGACGCGTTCAAGAAGATGCTTGAGACGGTCGTCGGGTCGGGCACCCTCGGAAAGCACCGCGGGCAGCCGGCCATCGTCGTGGCAACCATGACGCTGAGCGAGCTGGAGACCGAGACCGGTATTGCCACCACCGCATCGGGAGGCACTCTCCCCGTCCGGGATGCACTCGCACTGGCAGGTAGTAACCGGAAGTTCCTTGCACTGCTCGACAACGCACACCGGCCGCTGTTCCTCGGGCGCGAAAAACGTTCGGCATCGGAGATTCAGCGCATCGCTCTGATCGCGGCTGAACGCGGATGTTCGCGGCCCGGCTGCGATCAGCCCGCCACCCGCACCGCAGTGCATCACATGCACGAATGGAAAGACGGTGGACGCACCGACATCACCGTCCTGACGCTCGTATGCGACGGCGACCACGCTCAGGTCCACGACGGCGACGGTGGCTGGATCACCGAAATCATCACCTCCGGAACCGGACCCCCAGAATGGGTCGGTCGCGTCGGGTGGAGGCAACGCGGCACCGACGACGCGCTGACTCCGAACGACACGCATTTCCCCGACCGGCGATACCAGCGATTGGTGGACGAACGGCGCGAAAAGGAAGAAGCTCACGCCGCATGGTTTCGGCAGCGAGCGAAAGATGAACTCGCCGAGCAACAATGGCGGATCGAGCACCCGATCTGGCATCGAGAAGAACAACGCTGGCTCGACGAGGTGGCACAGCTACCCGACCCCTGCCCACCTCCGGAGAGTTGGTACGAGGATGTCGCATAGACGGATGGCCGAAACTGGGTCAACCAGTTCAGATCTCGACACCACCGATGCGCCGGAGGCGTTCCGTCCGCCACCCGGCGCGGGCTTCGACCGTGCTGTCGTCCAAGGCATCGATCTCGGCGGCGAGCCGGTCGCCGAGTTCCGGCAGAAAGCCGCCCAACGCGGCCTCGGAGACCACCACATCTACGATGCCGGCGGCGTGCAGATCGGTCGCACGGATTCCCTGGCTCCGTGCCATGTCGGCTGCATGGTCGGTGTCCCGATAGACGATCAGGCTGGCGCCCTCCGGCGGCAGCGGAGACAGCCACGAGTTTTCCATGGCCACCACCCGATCCGCGGGGAACAGCGCCAGCGCGGCTCCCCCAGCTCCCTGACCCAGCAGCACCGCCACCGTCGGCACCGTCAACGCAGTCAACTCCGCGATGCAATGAGCGATCTCGTTGGCCAGGCCCGACTCCTCGGCGTCAGCGGACAGATCGGCGCCCGGAGTGTCGATCACCGTCACCAGCGGCAGATGCAGAGTCTGCGCCAACCTCATACCCCGGCGGGCCAGCCGCAGGTCGGCAGGTCCCACCAGCGATCCGGGCACCTGACGGTTGCGGTCCTGCCCGACGACCACAACCGAATGCCCACCAAAGCGTGCCAACGCGAGAATGATGCCGCTGCGCGAATCCAGTTCGCCCCCACCCGCCAGTTCGATCGCCTCGTCGGCCGACTCGCGCAGCAACTGACTCACGCCTGGCCGGCCGGGATCCCTCGACTGCTCCACCACATCCCAGGCCGACGACTCACTCACGGGCACCTCGGCCGGCGCGCCTCGGGAACGCCCATCTCCCACCATCGGGTCGGCAAGCAACCTGATGATTCGCGAGGCCGTCGATCCCAGATCGTGCACCGGGACAACAAGATCGACCAAACCATGCGAGCGCAGGTTCTCCGACACCTGGACGCCCTCGGGAAACGCCTCGCCGTACAAGCCCTCGTACACTCGCGGGCCGAGAAAACCGACAAGAGCGCCCGGCTCGGCCAACGTCACATGTCCCAGCGAGCCCCAGGAAGCGAACACCCCACCGGTGGTCGGATGACGCAGATACACCACGTATGGAAGATGCGCGGCCTTGTGATCCACGACCGCCGCCGTGATGTTCACCATCTGCAGAAAAGCCGCAGTCCCCTCCTGCATCCGCGTCCCGCCCGACGCCGGAAGGGCGAGCAACGGCAGACCTTCAGCAGTCGCTCGGCGGATCGCCGTGACCACGCGACGTCCCGCGTCCCGGCCGATCGATCCGCCCAGAAAACCGAACTCACTGACAACAACGGCCACTCGCACCCCGTTGACGTCTGCTTCACCGCAGATGATCGACTCGTCGAGTCCGGTCTTCTCGCGGGCACGTCCAATGTCCTCGGCGTACCCGGCATCGTCGGGAAGCGCGGTGATCTGCGAGTCCCACGGGTGCCAACTGCCCTCGTCAGCGAGCTTGGCCAGCAATTGCGTCGCCGAGATGCGCTCGGGTCGATCCGTCCGATCAGTCACCCATCAACCGTAGAACCCTTGCCCACGGTTGCCAGGGCAGATGGCAGATTCCCCGACCCACGGTCAGAAGTACTGAGCACCACCGTCGACCGAGATGTGTTCGGCAGTCATGAACGACGACTCGTCCGACGCCAAGAACGCGACCACGTTGGACACCTCATCCGGGTCTGCTGCGTACTGGTTGAGAAATGGTGTACCCATCGGCGCCAACCGCGGATTGGCTGCATTGGTCTCTTCGATGCGGGCCACCATGTCGCCCGACCCCATCGGGGTGGCCACGGCGCCCGGATGCACGCTGTTGACCCTTACATTGTGCGCACCCAATTCGGCAGCGAACGCCCGGGTCATGCCGGTGACGGCATGCTTGCTGGTGGTGTAGTGCACCATGAAAGGCTGCACCTTCTTTCCGGCGTACGAGCTGATCAGGATGATCGACCCACGGCCGCCCTCGACGAGGTGAGGCGCCGTCGCCATCACGGTGTTCCACACGCCGGTGACGTTGATGTCCATGTGATCGCGGAACATCTCCGGGGTCGCCTCGTCCCAGGTGGCCGGGATACAGATGCCGGCGTTGGCGACCACGATGTCGAGTCCACCCAACTGGGTCACCGCATCAGCGGCGAGGGACCGTAGCCCCTCGAGGTCGCGAACATCCCCCTGACGAAGAAGTGCTTTACGACCCTCGGCCTCGACCAAGCCCGCGGTCTCGGCGAGATCGGCCGACGTCGCCGAGTCGTACGGCACACCCGGCAACGGCCCGGCAAGGTCAACACCCACGATGTCGGCGCCTTCGCGTGCCAGCCGCACCGCATGCGCGCGACCCTGTCCGCGGGCCACTCCCGTGATGAATGCGACCCTGTTCGCCAGCCGTGTCACTACGCCCACCAATCGTTGTTCCCCGCGGCACGTCGCGTCGCGAGTGCTCGAACAAACTGTATTGGCCTGCATGAGCTGAGCGGCTGTGTTCGCTCAGATGCACTGTTCGCTCAGATGCACTTAACTTCGGCCTGGGTCGAATCCTTCCCCGGTATCGCGAATCGGCGAATGCTCACCGGCATGAGATTCGACGGCATGACTATTTCCACGGAGGTCCCCTGGGGGGCCGGAACACCGCGATGTACCGGCGCGACTGCCGGACAGTCATGACGTCGCCGCATCGTAATCACTCCGTATTCGATTCTCGAACAACATCATTCGCACAAACACAGGAGATCGTTGCATGAGCAACACCAACCGTTCCGTCGCCATCATCGGCGCAGGCCAAACTGGCGTCTCGGCGGCCGTCGGCTTCCTCAACGCAGGATTCGACGTGACCGTCTACAGCGAGCGTGATCAGCGGAGTCTGCTGCACGACGTATCTGCCACCGGTACCGCGGTGACGTTCGGCCTGTCGCAGCAATCCGAGACCGCCTTGGGCGTCGACAACTTCGCCGGCCGGGCGCCGCAGGTCACCGGCATCAGTGCTCGCACCATCACGGGCAGCGGGCACGATTACACCGAGCTCCTCGACTTCGACGCCGAGTTCCCAGGATTCGAGGCGATCGGGGTCGACACCAGGCTCAAGGTCGACGAGCGTCTCACCCTGTTCCTCGAGAAGGGCGGTCGGTTCGTGGTCGAGAACGTCGATCCGGGCCGACTCGACTCCATCGCAGCCGAGAACGACCTGACCTTCGTCGCCACCGGCAAGGCCGGACTGTCCAGCCTGTTCACCGTCGACGAATCACGATCGCCCTACAAGAGCCCACAACGCAGCGTCCTCCTGCTCACCGTGGCCGGGCTGGGTCACGACCCAGATGTGTTCGCGCACCGCAGCCCCGCGGGCCCAAAACATCAGGCGTTCAACTTCGCCGACCAGGGCGAGGGCTGGTGGGGCCCCTACCTGCACAAGGACGCCGGACCGTCATGGTCGTTCCTCGGGTGGGCGCAACCCGGGAGTGAATGGGAACGCCGGTTCCAGTCGGTCACCGACGCGCATTCTGCCCACAAAGTAGTGATCGACTTGCATCGCGAATACTTCGATTGGGACCTGCCCGAGGTGCTCAGCACCCAGGTCATCGAGGAGGACCCGCACTCCTGGCTCCAGGGGGCGGTTACGCCCACCGTGCGAAACGCGCTCGGGCACACGGCAAGCGGACACCGGGTGATTGCTCTGGGCGACACGGCCGTGGCCTACGACCCCATCACCGGCCAGGGAGCGCAGAGCGGGTTCATCCAGGCCGCACAGTTCGTGGCCGCCGCCAAGGACCACGAGGGCGAGTTCGACGACGCCTGGATCACCGCCACCTACAACAACTTTCTGACCAGTCGTGTGGACGCTGCCAACCTCGCCACCCGGATCTTCCTGCGCGACCCGGTGTTCCAGGAATACGCCGCGGTGCTGTTCCCTGCCGCGGCAACCAATCCCAAGTTCGGCTCAGCGCTGTTCGGCCTGCTCTCGGATCCGTCGCCGGTGCTCTCCATCAACTCCGTGGACGACGCAAAGTCGCTGATCACCCAGGTGACCGGCGAGGACGCCGACTCCATCCTCGCGAAGTTCGAACCGGCAGGAAGGTTCTCACGGTCGACGTACCGTTCGCTGACCCCGGTCGGCTGAACGCCTGAACCAACGGGCGATGGCGGCGATCCGTGATGGATCGCCGCCATCGCCCGTTATTGTCAGGACCATGACTGTCGAAGAGCGGCGAGCGGATCTGGTCGACGCCGCGCACCGCCTCGCCGCACGCCGCCTGGTGATCGGCACGGGCGGCAACCTGTCGACGAGGGTCGGCGATCGGGTGGTCGTCACAGCCAGTGGCGCTGTTCTCGAATCACTCACCGCCGACCAGTTGGTGGTGACCGACCTCGACGGACACGTGGTCGAGGACACCGATCACGTCCCGACGTCTGAGCTGCTCCTGCACCTGGAGATCTACCGCTCCACTGACGCGGCCGCGGTGGCGCACGCCCATCCGGTGGCCTCCATCGCGGTGGCCAACCTCGTCGATGAACTGCCTGCGGTGCATTACACCGCGGCATTGGTCGGTGGCGCCGTGCGAGTGGCGCCCCACGAGATCTTCGGCACCCAAGAGCTCACCGATGCGGTGGCCGAGGCGTTGACCGAGCGGACTGCCGCCCTGATGCGCAACCACGGTTCGGTCGCCTACGGCCCTACAGTCGAAGCGGCTTGTGAGCGCATCGAATTGGTGGAATGGCTGGCCGAGATCTACCTACGGACAGCCGCCGTCGGCGGTGGCGCCGTGCTCAGCCGAGACCAGCTGGTCGCGGTGGCCGTCGCCGCGGCGAACCGAGGCTACTCACCGCTACCCAGGAGATGATGCATGCAGGTCGTGACGTTCGGTGCCCATGTGCTCGATGTGGTGGTCCACCCGGTTGATTCGATACCCGACGGCCAGGGCGCGGCGCTTGTCCCCCACATCCGGTTGGTGCCCGCAGGTCCTGCCGGCGGCACCGCCATCACACTGGCCAAACTCGGAGCGGTGGTGTCGACGGTCGGCGCTGTGGGCCGCGACGACTCTGCCGACCTGCTCACCACCATGCTGCAACGTCGCGGCGTGGTCACCGAACACCTTCTGCGAGTGGATGATCAACCGACATCGATGAGTGTGTTGCCCATCCGCAGCAACGGCGATCGACCCGCACTGCACATGCCCGGAGCCAATCTGGCCTACCCCCTCGATCGTGTGCCGCTGGACCTTCTCACTTCCGCGGATCACGTGCACATCGGCGCGCCAGAGCTGCTCAATCCGTCGGAACTGGCAGGCGTACTCGAACGCATCCGGGCTGCGGGCGTCCGCGTCTCAGCCGACATTCTGGCGCCAGGTGATCCCGGGGTGCTGGCGTGGATCGAACCCGTTCTGCCACATCTGGATTACCTGCTGCCGAACGACGAGCAAGTGCTGGGCTTCACGGGTGCCACCGACCTGGTAGACGGCTGTCGCTCACTCATCGACCGGGGTGTGGCCTGCGTGGCGGCCACTGCAGGCGCAGACGGCGCCTGGGTTGTCACCGGCGACGGCGCCGAACACGCCGCGGCCACCGATGTCGAGGTTGTCGACACCAGTGGCTGCGGGGATGCGTTCTCGGCCGGGTTCATCGCGGGTCGTCTCCACGACTTCAGCCTGCTGCGGTCAGCGCAACTCGGTTGCGCGGTGGCCGGAGTGGTCGCCACCGGGCTCGGCAGCGATCACGGCGACTTCGACTGGGAATCGGCAACCGCCGACCTACCGGCCTGAGGCTGCCCCCCCCCTCAGGTCTGTCAGACGCCTTTTACGGCGTCGGCGATGGGCGTCTGGCCACCGGTGAACTCGACCGTGGTTCCGACGCTGGACTGTGTCTCGAGGACCGCGGCCAGCACCTCTGCCACATCGTCACGAGACACGCTGGTTCCGGCTTCGGCGCCGCGTTCCTTGGTGGCGATGCGACCCGTGCCGGGCTCATCGGTGAGAGAGCTCGGTCCGACGATCGTCCAGAGGAGTGTGGTCTGACGGAGATGCTCGTCGGCTGCCGCCTTGGCCTCGGCGTAGGCGTGGAACGAATTGTCCTCGGGAACACCATGATCCGGTCCGGCGCCGAAGTACGACACCTGGACGTAGCGGGTGATGCCGGCCTGCTGGGCTGCGTCGATGCTGCGGATGGCGGCGTCACGGTCGACGGCGTACGTGCGTTCAGGGCTGCCGCCGCCGGCGCCGGCGGAGAACACCACGGCGTCGTGGCCCTTGATGGCTTGGGCGATCTCGTCGGTCGAGAGGTTTTCCACATCTGCGATGACCGGAGTGGCCCCGGTCTGCGTGATGTCGTCCGACTGGTCTGGATTGCGGATCAGGGAGCTGACCTGATGTCCCTGGCCGGTCAAGATCCTGGCCAGCTTGAGCGCGATCTTGCCGTGGCCTCCGATGATGGCGATTCGTGACATGCATCGTTCCCTTCGTCGTTGATGGGCCCTGCGTGTTGGAGCACTGAGGAGCACAACAAGGCCGGCCGTCGCGACATTCCGAGGGCACGGTGATGGGAACAGCCCGGTCGGCGGGAGTTACGGCCCGGTCGACGGGAGTAAGGGCCCGGTCGACGGGAGTAACGGCCCGGTCAGCGGGAGTTACGGCCCGGTCAGCGGGAGTAAGGGCCCGGTCGACGGGAGTTAGGGCACGGTCGACGGGAGTTTCGGCCCGGTCGACGGGAGTTTCGGCCCGGTCGACGGGAGTTACGGCCCGGTCGGCGGGGGGGGCTGACAAGACAGCTCCACCCGCCCCTTTCGGAACGGGTGGAGCTGACGAGTCGGAGCAGTCGCGCTACTTCTGGGCAGGCAACACGTGCTCACCGGTCTTGTCGCAGGACAGAGCCAGCGAGCTGATGTACTGCTTCTCCCCGTTGGGGCCTGGCTTGTTCGAGGCGAGCATGTCGGGACGCTCGAACTCGATACCGGTGACCGAGCACAGCAACTTCGCATCCGACGGGTTGCCGTATTCGTCGAACATCGGCAGGTCGATACCGTCATCGGTGCGCCGCAGGTAGTACTTGCCCTTGGTGATCACCGCGATGATCGGCGGCAACATAAGCGCCAGGATGGTTGCGACGATCGGCGAGTACGGCTGGATGGCGTCACCGAAAGCGTGGAAGTACACCAGTACCGACAATCCGCCGGCGAGGATCACGCTGATGAACCCGACCGGGTTGAAGTTGTACAGCATGCCCCTGCGGAACTCGGGCACCTTGGGCGAGAGCTTCAGGACGTACTTGTTGAACACGATGTCCGAGGCCACCACGACGATCCATGCGATGGCGATGTTCGCGTAGAAGTTGAGGATGTTGTTCAAGAAGCTGAACATGTTGGCTTCCATCAACACCAGAGCGATCGCGACGTTGAAGAAGACGAAGAACAGTCGGCCCGGATAGGTCTTGGTGATGCGCGTGAAGCTGTTGGTCCAGGCCAGCGACCCCGAATACGCGTTGGTCACGTTGATCTTGATCTGCGAGATGACCACGAGGATGACGGCGAGGGTCATCGCCAGCCAGTGCGGCATGAACTCCTCGTAGACCGCGAGGAACTGCTCCACGGGTTCGTTGGCGACGCCGGCCTGATCGGCGAAGTTCATGATCAGGTAGACGGCCAGGAACAAGCCCACGATCTGCTTGATCGCGCCGAAGAACACCCAGCCCGGGCCGGCGGTGATCACGGCAACCCACCAGCGGCGCGAGTTCTCCGGTGTCTTGGGAGGCATGAACCGCAAGTAGTCGATCTGCTCGGCGATCTGGGCGATCAGCGACAGACACACACCGGCGGCGAGCATGATGCCGGCGAAGTTGACGCCGTGTCCGCCCTGGGCGTCGGTGCCACCACTGAATGCGAGGAAGTCTCCGATTGCGTCAGGGTGCTTGATCACGAGGTAGACAAACGGCAGCACCATCATCACCAGCCACAGCGGCGTGGTCCACACCTGCAGTTTTGCCAGTGTGTTCATGCCGTAGATGACCAGCGGGATCACCATCACCGATGAGATGAGGTAGCCCAGCCACAGCGGGATGTGGAGACCCAGTTTGAGGCCCTGCGCCATGATCGAGCCCTCGAGGGCAAAGAAGATGAACGTGAACGACGCGAAGATGACGTTGGTGACCACCGAGCCGTAGTAGCCGAAGCCGCTGCCACGGGTGATCAGGTCAAGGTCGATGTTGTACCGGGCGGCGTAGTACGCCAGCGGGTAGCCGGTGAGGACGATGACCACTGCGAAGATGAGGATGCCCCACAACGCGTTTCCCGTGCCGTTGGCGATGCCGATGTTGGCGCCGATGGCGAAGTCGGCCAGGTAGGCGATGCCACCCAGAGCCGAGGTGGCGACCACCGCGGGGCCCCACTTGCGATAGCTGCGGGGCGCGAAACGAAGGGTGTAGTCCTCCAGCGTCTCGCTCATCGCGTTGATGTTGGTCGGTAATTCCCCCGCGGCTATCGGGTCCACCGTTTTGTCTGCAGACATATCTCTCCCTCGCGTCATGCCCACGTTTCCTCTGAACCAGAGACTGCGAGGAACGTAAGGCCGCCGTGTATCTGGGAGGCTGCAGCTGTGTTACCACCACGAAAACCCACTGTGAGCGGGGGTATTGTCGAGGGGTCGTGCCCAGGACGGGTTGGGGAAGACCGGGGGTTCTACTTCCCGATGAAGTTCGGCTGACGTCGCTCGGCCCGGGCGGCGCGGCCCTCGGCCATGTCCTGGCTCTGCCAGGCCCTGACCATCGCCGCGACGTGGTCGGGTGCGGCCTCGTTGCGGGCACCGTCGTCGCCGAGAACCAGCTTGTAGTGCTGCAGGGTCAGCGGGGCAAGCGCGGCGATACCCGCGGCCCACTGCTGCGCGTCGGCCAGATCACCGATTCGATTGGCGAAACCGACGGCAGCAGCCCGGTCGGCACTGAGCGAGTCACAACCGATCAGGATGCCCGCCGCATCACCCGCACCGACCAGCGAGACGAGACGCTTGATGGTCCATTCGTCAACTGTCACACCGATCTTTGCAGCGGGGATGCCGCACCACGCCGATGGCGACATCACCCGGAGATCAGCGGCCATCGCGAGCTGGAGTCCGGCCCCCAACGCGGCGCCGTTCAGCGCGGCGATCACCGGTACCGGGATGCTCTCGACGACCCGGAGCATCGCCAGCAGTTCGTCGAGGAAGGTCTGTTCGTAGACCGGGCCGGACAGATCCGCGCCCGCACAGAAAACGGTCCCCTGACCGGTGAGGACGATGGCCCGCACACCCGATCCTGCCGCGTCGGTCATCGCCACCGACAGCGCTTCCACCAGTTCGTAATTGAGTGCGTTCCGCTGCCGCTCTCGCTGCAGTTCGATGGTCAGCACATCGCCATCCCGGCTGGTCCCAATCATGGGCGTCAGCGTACCGCTATTGTTCGACAGGTGAACTCCAACGCCTTCGGAGACCGGGCGCGTACCGATGTACTCGTCATCGGTGCGGGGCAGGCGGGCCTGTCGGCCGGGTATTACCTGGGCAAATACGGCCTCGGTGATCGAACCATGATCGTCGACCACTCCCCCGGGCCGGGAGGCGCGTGGCAGTTCCGTTGGCCGACATTGACTTTGGCCGGGGCCAACAACGTGCACGACCTTCCCGGCTTCGGGCTGTCGGAAGCGCTCGGCGTCGAATGCGACCAGTGGCCGGCGTCCACGGCGGTGCCCGATTACTTCGACCAGTACGAACAGCGGTTCGGGCTCGACGTGCGTCGACCTGTCGACGTCCGGTCGGTGTCGTTCGACGGCGGCGGCGACGACGACAGCGACTTCCTGGTCTCGGCCTCTGATGGCTCACAGCTGATGGCGCGCACCGTGATCAACGCAACCGGAACCTGGGATCGACCATTCATCCCGTATGTGCCGGGTATCGAGACGTTCACCGGGACACAACTGCACACCCATGACTACAACAGGCCGACCGATTTCGACGGTAAGCGTGTTCTCGTGGTGGGGGCCGGCATCTCGGCCATCCAGCTGCTGATCGAGATCGCACGCAATGCCGAAGGCGCACAGACCTTCTGGTGCAGTCGCACCGAACCCCATTTCAGCAGTGGCCCGTTCACCCCCGAAAACGGCCGGGCCGCAGTGGCGCGCGTCGAGAAACGGGTGCGTGCAGGGCTACCGCCCGGGTCGGTGGTGTCGGTGACCGGGTTGCCTGAAAACGACGCGATACGCGCCGCCCGCGCGGACGGCATCCTCGCGTGGCGACCGATGTTCACCCGCATCACACCGACGGGAGTCTGCTGGGACTGTGGGACACCCCGGGGTGGAGATGGCGGTGGTGATCATCTGGATGTCGACGTCATCCTGTGGTGCACCGGCTTTCGGAGCGCCCTGGACCATCTGGCGCCACTGAAGTTGCGGGCTCCGGGCGGCGGCATCGTGATGACCGGCCGGCTGGCGACCGTCGTGGCATCTGTTCCTCGTCTGCAACTATTGGGCTACGGCCCGTCAGCGTCCACCATCGGCGCCAACCGCGCGGGCCGCGAAGCAGCCCGGGTGGTGCAGGACATTCTCGCCTGACGCGCCCGGCCGGCTGGTGCCGCGGTCGCAACACAGTGGCAGTGCACTGCAACGTTCAGACCACATTCCGCCCGAAGTACGGTTACTCGTCAGGTGAGATGGTCAAATCGATCTACAGCGGGTCGGGCCGAGGTGAGGTGTGCGATGCGATACACGGACAGCAGACGTGGCCAGGGTCGACGTCGGAGTTTGTGCGCCGCGGCAACGATTTCCGTGCTTCTCGCCTTCATCTCGGTGTCCCCAGCGGCTGCCGACAGCGTCCCGGGGTCGAACAGCGTTCAGGGAACAGGCAGCGCGCAAGGGCCAACGGCGTCGCTGTGGGAAGTACCCACCGTCCCCGGTCCGGCGCAGAACACGCATCATGAGGCCTCCCGCCATGTCGGCGACCACCCGGGTTCGGTGCCGCCCGGCGTCAACAACTTCACCTGCACCCCATCACCGACACACCCTCGGCCGGTCCTCTTGCTCCACGGCACGGATTCGAGCGCGTACTCCGACTTCGCAAAGATCGGGCCGAGGCTCGCTGCCGAGGGCTTCTGCGTGTTCGCCGTGAACTTCGGCGGGCGGGCAGGCGGCGACAACTTCGGCACCGAAGACATCGTGGAGAGCGCTCGGCAGGTCGGCGGCTTCGCGGTCGAGGTATTGAAGGCAACCGGGGCCACGAGGCTGGACATCGTCGGGTATTCGCAGGGCGCAACGGTCGGCCGGTATTTCGTCAACAGGCTGGGTGGGTCGACGATGGTCGGGCATTGGGTGGGTCTGGCATCCCCGTCGTACGGCAGCTCCCTGTACGGCCTGGTCCCGATTGCCGCCCGGATCCCAGGCGCCCTCGACGTCGCCGCCACCGTGATCCCACCTGAGCTGGTCTCCACCGCACTGTGGCAGCAAGTTCAGGGGTCACCGCTGCTCGCCGAACTCAACAACGATGGCAACGACACGGTCCCCGGCGTCGAGTACACCACCATCGGCACTCAGGTGGACGAAGTGATCCAGCCGGCGGCGACCGTTGCACTCAAAGGTGACGGCGCAACAAATCTGTTCATCCAGGATCGCTGCCCGGCCGATCTGAGCGGCCATTTCCGCCTGCCTTACGACGACTACGCCGTCGGGCTTGTACTGGGTGCCCTCGATCCGGCCTCGGCGGCACCCACCTGCAGCCCGGTCGCGCTGGGCACGGACATCCTCGAGATGGTGATCGCAGAAAATTCGTGAGGCTGGCGATCACAAAGCGCCTTCCATGTATGGCAAACATTGACATTCTGTTGTGTTTTCCCAACACTTGACTCTGTGAGTCCGGTCAAGAAGGCAGGCCACCTGCCGATCTACAACCGCATCGGCGTACTACGCGCCGAGCGCCGGATGTCACGCGCACAACTTGCCGAGCTGGTGGGCGTGAACGTCCAGTCGATCGGCTCGCTCGAACGGGGTGACAACTATCCCAGCCTCGACCTGGCCTTTCGCATCTGCGATGTGTTCGGGCTCCCGGTGGAGGCCGTCTTCAGTCGCCGCGAGTTCGGGGCGATGTCGACGCAGTTGTATCGCACGAATGGAGGGCCGTCGTGAACGATCCGAACAGCGTGATCCCCGAGTCCGCGAAACCGGCGTGGTGGCGTGGATACGAAGAGTGGCAGGTACGTAGGCACGAGAAGTTCCTGCGTCGTTATGGCCACCGGTTCCCCCGTCTGAGGAATCGGCGCAGTGCCCGCAAGCTCGTGGTCGCGCTTGTCATTTCGGTGATCCTCGTGATCGCCAGTGCAATCATCATGTTCTTCACCATGTGGGCGGCCCCGGCGTTCATCGGCCTCATCTCGTTTGTCATGCTCCCGCTCATCTACGTGCTGCGGGCGGTGACGCGCAATGTCAGCGATGCACCGGCTTCGGCCCTCGACGAGTTCGAACTGGCCAGCCGCAACGCAGCCCGATCGATCGCGTACACCGCGCTGTGGGTGTCGATGTTCATCCCGTACCTCGTGCTCATCATCTTGTCGGGCGGAGGCGACAACAGCGTCGGCGGCCAGGTGATCTACGGCAGCGCGGTGCTCCTCATCGTGCTGGTCGCCGGGGCCACCTGCATTCCCACCTGCCTGATCGGATGGTGGTTACCCGACCCCGATCCAGAAGACTTCGCCACCTATCCCCAGGTGGTGGCCAATGAAAACGTCAGCCAATCAGGAGGATTCGAACAGTGACCGCTCCCCTCATCGTCGACGGTCTGAGTAAGAGATACGGGTCCCTCAAGGCCCTCGACAACATGTCCTTCACCGTCGCCCCCGGCGAGATCTTCGGATTCGTCGGTTCCAACGGCGCCGGAAAATCCACCACGATGCGCATCATCCTCGGTGTGCTGTCGGCCGATTCGGGTCGAGTGCTGCTGGGCGACTCGCCCATCGACCTCGACACCCGACGTCGCATCGGCTACATGCCCGAAGAACGCGGCCTGTATCCCAAGATGAAGGTGGGCAAGCAGCTCTCGTTCCTTGCCCAGTTGCACGGCCTGTCTCGCGCCGAGGCCGATGACCAGGTGGAGACCTGGGTACGGCGGCTGGGTGTGTTCGAGCGGATCAACGACGACGTGAACAGCCTGAGCCTCGGCAATCAGCAGCGCGTGCAGTTGGCGGCCGCCCTGGTTCACAGTCCCGATGTGCTGGTGCTCGACGAGCCGTTCTCAGGCCTGGACCCCGTTGCCGTCGACGTGATGAGCGACGTGCTGAAAGAAAAGGCCGCGCAGGGTGTTCCGGTCATCTTCTCCAGCCATCAACTCGAACTCGTGCAGCGCCTGTGCGACCGGGTCGGCATCATCTCCTCCGGCACCATGCGGGCACTGGGCACCGTGGACGAACTACGGTCGGCCGGCGAGATCCGGCTCGACGTCGGCGCACCGCAGGCCCCGCCCGGCTGGGCCGATCATCTGCCCGGGGTGCTCGGCACCATCCAGAACGGGTCGATCACCACGGTGAGCATGACGCCGGGGACCGACGAGCAGGCAATTTTGACCGCTGCCCTCGCCACGGGGCCGGTCACGCACTTCGCCCAGTCCCGACCCGACCTGACCGAACTCTTCCGAGAGGTTGTATCCGCATGAGTGTGAACGCTTCCGATCCGAACAAGCACACGAAATCCGGCGCGGGCCGGATGAGCGCGTGGCGGGCCATCAATCTGGTTGCCCGGCGCGAGATCACCACCCGCGCGGCCACCAAGTCGTTCATCATCACCAACGTGATCCTGCTGGTGGTCATCGTTGCGGGCATCATCGTTCTCTCGATTTTCACCGGCGACGACAAGCCGACGAAAGTCGGTCTGGTGGGCGACAACTCGCAGTTGTCGGAGACAATCGTCGCGGTCGGCGACGCATCCGGGGAGAACATCGAGATCGTGCCCATCGGCAACGCCGACGAGGCGCGCGCCCAGGCGAAGGGAGGCGACGTGAAGGTGGCGTTGGTCCCCGGCGCCGCCGGAACCAACAACTATGAAGCCGTCACCAAAGACGACCTCGACGGCAGCCTCGAAGGTGTGTTGCGAACGGCTGTGAGTCAGGACGGGTTGACCAAGGCCCTGGCCGCGGAGAACGTGGACCTCTCGGCCATCAGCGCCGACTCCACACTCACCGTCAGCGAGACAGACCCCGCCAAACCCAATGAAGGGCAACGTATTGCCGTGGCGCTCGTCGGTGTCTCATTGCTGATGTTCGCTGTACTGCAAGGCGGTTCCATGGTTGCGGCCGGAGTTGTCGAAGAGAAGACATCCCGGGTGGTCGAGTTGTTGCTCGCAACGATCAAACCGCTGCATCTGTTGTGGGGCAAGATCGTCGGCATCGGATTGATGGCCTTTGCGCAGGTGGTCCTGTTGGGCGGTACCGCTCTCATAGCCGCCCTTGCCACCGGCATTCTCGACGTGCCCACGGCGGCAGGCTCGATGTTCGCCGCGGTTGTCATCTGGTTCGTGCTGGGATTCGTCTTCTTCGCAACCCTGTATGCCGCAACGGGTGCAGTGGTGTCGAGACAGGAGGAGCTCGGCTCGAGTTCGGCCCCGCTCACCATCCTCGCGATGGCGGTGGTGTACTCGGCCTACTTCGGCATCGGCTCCCTCGACAGCACGTTGATGCAGACCCTGGCGTGGATACCGCCGTTCTCGGCGTCGATCATGCCGGTGCGGATAGCAACCGGCGACGCGACGGTGGTTCAGGTCATCGTCACCATCGTCCTGATGATGATCGCCTGCGCGGTGGCCGCCTGGCTCGCAGCGCGCATCTACCAGCGCAACATCCTGCGCACAGGGGCCCGCGTGAAGTGGAAGGAAGCCATCAAGGGCTGACGGATCGGCTTGCCCGGAAACGGTCTTCGACGAGTTGGGCAGCATGTGTGGCGGCGGCGTCAGGCGCGATCAGTGCACCGGCGACCGCCGCCACTCGTGTACTGACAGCAGGATCCAGGATCACCTCGAGCCCGGCCGCCAAACGCTCGGTGGTCAAACCCTTCAATCGGCAAAACGTCCCGAGGCCAAGGGTTTTCACCTGCCTGCCCCAGTACGCCTGGTCGGCGCCACCGTGGCAAATCATGGTGGGCAGCCCGGCCCGCAGTCCTGCGGCGGTGGTTCCGGCACCACCGTGATGCACCGCGGCGCGGCACCGTGGCAGCACGGCGGCGTGATCGAGGGATTCGGCGAAGAACACGCCGTCATCCGACGGGTCTGGCCCGGTGGCCCGCCCTTTCATCGTGATCAGCGCGCGGACACCGACTGCCGCACAGGCGTCGGTGATCACCCGGGTGAGTGCGTCCGGATCAAGAACCGGCACACTGCCCACCGTCACGAAGACAGGTGCATCACCTGCTGCCAGCCATTGATCCAGAGCCCGGGTGGCCGCCTGGGTTGTCGCGGCATCTCCGGCGGCTTCACCGCGCGCGTCGGCGGGCAGATCGAGGTAACCGACGATCGGCTTGCGATTGCCCCACTCCTCGACCAGACCGGGAAACAAGACCGGATCGTAGGCCTGGATCTGAAGAACTCCGCCTGCCGTCAATCTCTGGTGGAGCGACTGCTGCACTGCAGGTAATCCGAGTCTCTCGCGGAACGAGTTCTCCGCACCACGCCCGACCATGAACCCCAGGGCATCGGTCAGTCGCCACGACGCACGGTTGACCGCAGCCGGACCTGGCAGGGCAACCCCAGGAACGGCGCCGACCACCCCGTTCTCCGAGAACGGCCCGAAACGCAGCACCGAGAACGGCACGCCTAGCTTCTCGGCGATCGAGTACATCCGTTCCTGACACAGGGGTCCGCTCACCACACCGTCCACGCCGGTGACTTCGGCGTCGGGTCCGGTGAGCAGATCCACCGCATCGGCGTCGAACGCCGCGAAACCCTCCTTGATCGCCGCGCCGGCAAGCCGCAGCTTGGTGTACGGGTTCTTGGTCCGCAGGATCTCCCGCCCTCGCGGGCTGTCCCAGACCGAAGCGGTGTCCGAGCCCACCGGATACGCGATCAGGCCGAGATCCCCGGCGAGGCGGACGTAGTTCGGCGGCACGACCATCCTGACGTCGTGGCCTCGGCGCTGCAGTTCGAGCCCGAAGGCCAGACCGGGCTGGATGTCGCCGCGGCTTCCGTAGAACATCAACACCAATCTCATGCCCGCACGATAGACAACGAAAAGCGTTGTCGCTGCGCGGAATGAGGCCACGGTGAGGTCCGGACGAGCGCGGTAACGCGGGTGTAACCCCGAAGAAACTCCAGACGCCTAGCGTCGCCCGATATGACCCACGCTGACTCTCCGTCGATGAGTGTTACGGAAGAATCGCCCACCGCGCCCAGGGCTGCCCGGCCGCTGGGCACCGGTATCAACATCTCCGGGCTGACCAAGGAGTTCAAGTCCGCGGGACTGCGGGGCGGGTCGTCGGTGACGGCGCTCGACAACGTCGACCTGCAGACCTCGGAAGGCGCGTTCCTGTCGCTTCTCGGGCCGTCCGGATGCGGAAAGTCCACGGTCCTGCGCATCCTGGCGGGTCTGGAAGAAGCCACCGCCGGCACCGCGCTGATGAACGGGCGCTCACCGAAAGAACTCCAGTCCCAACACGGGCTGGGCATCGCCTTCCAGGACTCCGCGCTGCTGCCGTGGCGCAGCGTCGAATCGAACATCAAGCTGCCATTGCAGGTCGCGGGAATCTCCGTCGACAAGGGTTTCATCGACGAGCTGATCAACCTGGTCGGGCTCAAGGGCTTCGAAAAGGCCAAACCGGCCACCTTGTCCGGCGGCATGCGCCAGCGCGTGTCCATCGCCCGCGCACTGGTTGTCAAACCGACAGCACTGTTGCTCGACGAACCGTTCGGCGCCCTTGACGACATGACCCGCCAGCGCCTGAACATCGAGCTGCTGCGCATCTGGACCGAGAAGCCGGCCACCACACTCATGGTCACCCACGGCATCGCCGAGGCGGTGTTCCTCTCCGATGTTGTCGCCGTGATGAGTCCCCGGCCGGGACGGGTCCTGGAGACGGTCACCATCGACCTGCCCCGCCCGCGGGTTCCCGACATGATGCGGACCCCTGAGTTCCACGCCCTGCATGACCACCTCAGCGGCCTGCTGTTCGGCAACAAGGGATCGGCAGGCGTCGCGTGACCACCCTGACCGCAGGCAAAGGGATGGGCGGTGCGCAGTTCACCGGGCGGGCGCAACTGGCCGGGAAGCGCTGGGGTGCTGGAGCAATCGGCATTGTCGCGGTCCTCATCATCTGGACGATGGCCGGGTACTTCGAGTGGTTCAAAGGCACCATCCCCACCCCGCTGGCCGTCATCGACGCCATCGGGGACAAGGGGTGGGACTACTACATCAACAACTTCACACCCACGATCGAACTGTCGCTACGAGGGTTTCTGTGGGGCAACGTACTGGCCATCGTCCTGGCGCTGCTGGTGGTGATCATCCCGTTGATCGAGGGCGTGGCCACGCAGCTGGCCATCATCAGCTACTGCACGCCGATCATCGCTGTGGCGCCCATCGTGCAGGTGGCGTTCGCCGAGGTACAGACCATGATCGTGTTCCTCGCGGCGATCTCGGTGTTCTTCACCACCATGATCGGAACGTTGTCGGGCCTGCGCTCGCCACATCAGGCCAGCCTCGACCTGGTCAAAGTGTATGGCGGAGGCACCTTTTCGCAGCTGGTGCGGGTACGCATCATCTCAGCGCTGCCGAGTACCTTCGGGGCGTTGAAGATCGCCGCACCGGCAGCGGTTCTCGGTGCCGTGCTCGGCGAGTTCCTGGCGATGCCGGAAAAGGGTGCGGGACCGGCGCTCATCATCGCCCAGCAGAGCGGCGACATCCCGGCCGTGTGGGCGATCGCTCTCGTCGCGGGAGCAGTTGCCGGTATCGGCTACGGCATCGTGGCGTTCTTCTCGGTCTTCGTCACCCGCTACAGCACCGGAATGGCAGGCAGCAAATGACCGCCACCACCACGTCCCAGGCCCCGCCGACCGCACCGGTTCCCGCGGCCGCAGCAGCCCGGGCGAACGCCGGCAACGGCAAGGCGATCGCCTGGGAGATCGCCAAGTTCATCGGCTCGCTCGTGATCTCGTTCTTCCTGATCCTGGCCATCTGGTGGTTGTTCCTGCTGGCCTACCCGGACATCGGCCCGATCATCGGCAAGACCCCGGTGGATGTGTTCCACTACTTGTTCACCGACCCGACGGCCTCGGCCGACCGCAGCGCGATCCTCGACAATCTGTGGATCACGCTGAAAGACGCCGGGATCGGGTTCGTGTGCGGCATGGGCGCAGCAGTGGTCGCCGCCTCGCTGTTCGTGATGTTCCGCCCGGTTGCCCAGACGTTCATGCCGATCGCCATGTTGCTGCGGTCGGTACCGCTGGTGGCGATGACCCCGCTGATCACGCTTGTGGTCGGACGCGGTGTGGCCGTGGTCGCGGTGATGGGCGGGATCGTGGTGTTCTTCCCCGCGTTGGTGATGATCATGACCGGCCTGGCGAATGCGCCGCGGCAGATCAACGACGTGATCGTGGCCTACGGCGGAACCCGCCTGACGGCGATGAGGATGGCGGCCTTGCCCTCGGCTGTTCCAGCGCTGTTCGCCGCGGCAAAAGTCTCGGTGCCCGGCGCCATGATCGGAGCCACCGTTGCCGAATGGCTCGGCACCAACAAGGGTTTGGGCGCCACCCTTCAGCAGGCGTTGCCCGCGGCGGCCTACAACGAGCTGTGGGCGTCGGTGCTGGTCATCACGGTCGCCTCCATCGTGCTCTATGCGTTTGTCGGTGTCGCCGAGAAGCTCGTGCTGGCGCAGATGGGCACCACACCGACGTAGATCAGCTGCCGGTTGGGCAGATTCACAACTCGTTACAAACAAACGCACGTGCGCAATGTGGCCGAAACCGCGCCACCTTAAGTTCTGCCGAAGGCGGATCTCGATCTGAAGTACCGCCGACGTTCACTGAAAACAGGAGTCTGCACATGGCTTACACGTTCGACCGTCGATCCTTCCTTCGTTACTCCCTGATCGCCGGTGGCGCAGTCGGAAGCGCCAGTGTTCTCGCTGCCTGCAGCTCCGGCAGCAGCGACAGTGGCGGGAACAGCACCACCAATCCCAAGGTGCAATTGTCGTGGCAGAAGAACATCGAGTTCGCCGGCGAGTACTTCGCCATCGAGAACGGCTACTACGAAGCCGCCGGACTCGGCACCCCTGAACTGATCACCGGCGGCGGACCGGGCACCGGCGTGGAGACGGGCCTGACGTCGAACAAGGTGTGGATCGGCATGACCGCACCGCAGCTGACCGCTCCCGTGATCCTGCAGGGCGCCAAACTCAAGACCGTCGCCGCGACCTTCCAGAAGAACCCCTTCTGCATCGTGTCGTCGGCGGGTAGCCCCATCCTGAGTCCCGAGGAGATGAAAGGCAAGAAGATCGGCGTCCAGGCGTCAAACGAGAACGTCTTCAAGGCACTGCTCACCGCAAATGGCATGACCGACTCGGACATTCAGAAGATCACCGTGCAGTACGACCCGACCCCACTGACCAAAGGTGAGGTCGACGGCTGGGTCTCGTATGTCACCAATGAACCGATCACGTTGGCAGAGAGCGGTTTCCCCAACGCGAACTTCCTGTTCGCCGACTTCAATCTGCCGCTCGTCGCCGAGACACTTGTGGTCCGGCAGGAGACCATCGACAACGAGCGCGACAAGCTCAAAGCCTTCATCAAGGCCGACATCCAGGGCTGGTACGACGCGGTGGCCGACCCGGCCAAGTCGGCCGAGTTGGCCGTCACCAAGTACGGCAAGGATCTCGGCCTCGAACTCGGCGAGCAGATCAAGGAAGCCGAAGCCCAGAACACCCTGGTGGTGTCGGACGAGACCAAAGCCAATGGCCTGCTGACGATGTCGGACGAGCTGATCGCCTTGAACATCGAGGCGCTTGCCAAAGCGGGTTACGACATCAAGCCTGAAGCCATCTTCGACATGTCGATCGTCAACGAGATCTACGCGGAGAACCCGGAGCTGAAGAAGCCGATCTGACGCTCCAACTCAACCCGTCGAGCGGGCCGTCAGCCCCGTCGAGCGGGCCCTTGTTAGCACTGAACGGGCCCTTGTTCGCATCGAACGTGCCCTTGGGTTACCAATGGTGGGCCAGTCGCGGGAGAACGGCACGGTCGACGGCGGTATCGGCACGGTCGACGGGGATAACGGCCCGCTCAACGGGAGTAACGGCCCGCTCGACGGGGATAACGGCCCGGTCGGCGGGGATAAGGGCCCGGTCGGTGGGGTAAGGGTCAGGTGGGGAGCTGGTTGTAGCGGTCCAAGGCGACCCGGCGCTGTGCCGAGTGGTCCACGATCGGCTCGGGGTAATCGTCGGGCCTCAGTGCGCCGGGTTCGTGGACAGCGCTCCCCGGAATCGGGCGGAGCTCGGGAACCCAGCGACGTACGTAATCCCCGGAGGGATCAAACTTCTTGCCCTGGATGGTGGGGTTGAACACCCGAAAGTACGGTGCCGCATCGGTTCCCGACCCGGCGACCCACTGCCAGCCATGTTGGTTGCTCGCCATGTCACCGTCGATGAGTTGATCGAGGAACCATGCCGCGCCGCGCTGCCACGGCAGATGGAGGTCCTTCACCAGGAATGAGGCGACGATCATGCGCAACCGATTGTGCATGAATCCGCTTCCCGAGAGCTGACGCATACCCGCGTCGACGATCGGAAAACCGGTCTTCCCTTCGCGCCAGGCATCGAAGTCCGCATCCGCGTCCGATCCCGAGTCGTGCTGCATCGCATCGAACTTCTTGTTCAGGTTCCACCACACCGAGTCCGGTCGCTGATACAGCACATCGGCATAGAAATCCCGGAACGCTAATTCCCTGACGTAGGCGGCCTGCCCCGCACCCTCGGACTTGTCGAGTTCGACCAGCATCGCCCGCGGATGGATGTTGCCGTACTTCAGATACGCCGACATCCGGCTGGACGCCTCGAGATCGGGCCGGTTGCGGTCCTGCTCGTAACCGAGCACGCCGTCGGCGATGAACTCGGCAAAACGCTCGTGGGCGGCGTGCTCGCCGGCAGGGATGTCGAGTGTGGCCGGCGGGTCGGGAATACCGATGGACTCGACACCTTCGACGTCACCGGGGTCGATCCAGTCCGCGGACTCCACTCCGGTGTCGGCCGGCTCGCGCCATCCGTGTGCCTTCCACGTCCGGAAATAGGGGGTGAACACCCGGTAGGGCTCGCCGTCGTCTTTGCGAACGCGACCCGGGGTCACCGCGTAGGGCGATCCTTCCGCGCGTAGCGGCACGTCGCCCAGCGCTTCGGCCACCTTGCGGTCTCTGCGACGTCCGTACGGAGCGAAGTCGGCGGTGATGTGCACCGCCTCGGCGTCGATGGCCTTCGCGATGGCGGGTATCTGTTCCTCGGGCGCGCCACGGACCACCAGAAGCCTGCCGTCGAGTTGCTTGTGTAGATCACGTAGCGACTCGAACAAGAACGCCAGTCGTCGATCACCCGACGATGCCTCGAGCCTGGGATCGAGGACAAAGCAGGCCAGGACGCGCCTGCCCTCCGCGGCCAGCAGCGGTGGTAGATCACCCAGCCGCAGGTCTCGACGAAGCCAGAGCAGGATCGGTTGTTGGTCCATTCACCCATCCTGCCGAAAACAACGGCGAAGGGTCGTGAATCAATGTCGCGAATGCTTCGGCGGGTGCAGCAGCAGGTCGATGACCAGCGCAGTCCACCCCGTTTGATGACTCGCGCCGAGACCGGCCCCATTGTCTCCGTGGAAGTACTCGTTGAACAACAGATTGTCCTTCCACGCGGGATCGGTCTGGAACATCTCCGTTCCCCCATACACGGGGCGGCGACCGTCAGCGTCGGGCAACCAGATCGACACCAGTCGGTCCGCCAGGTCTTGGGCGATCTCGAAGAAGTCGGAGTCGGCGTCCGCGCCGGTGGGGTAAGCCATCGTCGCCTCGGTGCCGAAGAAGCGCCCGTATTGCACCAACGCGCGGATCGCCAGGTAGTTGATCGGGAACCACACCGGCCCCCGCCAATTCGAATTGCCGCCGTACATGGCGGTCCGCGACTCCGCGGGCTCGTAGTCGATGACCGCCCCGGTGGCACCGGGCAACGTGTACGGCTCGCGGTACTTCTTCGACAAAGAGCGCAGACCGTGATCGGAGAGCATTGCGTCCTCGTCGAACACCGTGCGCATCAGCGACCGCAACTGGTCGGCAGACAGCACCGACAGCAGGATGCGCGGTTTGTCGCCGTCGGTGCGGATTCGCCACGACTGCGCGCCCCCGATGCCGAGAGCGGCGAACCGCCGGGTGAATCGTTTCCGCAACCTGCTCATCCGCTGGGCATTGCGCGCGGGGATCTCCGCCGCGGCCAGTGCCGGGATCAGCCCGACAAGACTTTGCACCTTGATGGACTCGCAGGTGCCGTCAGGGTCGGTCAGCCGGTCGTAGTAGAAGCCGTCTTCCACGTCGTACAGACCGGATTCCTTGAGCGACTGCGCGATGAGGGTGAAGTGCTCGAGGAACTTGATCACCATGTCTTCGTAGACGGGGTCATGGTCGGCAAGTGCCAGCGCTATGCCCAGCATGGCCTCGGCATAAAACGCCATCCATCCGGTGCCGTCGGACTGCTCGAGTGTGGTGCCCGGCGACAGGTGTGAACGGTCGACCGGACTGATGTTGTCGAGTCCGAGAAACCCGCCACCGAAAACGTTGATGCCGTGCGGATCCTGTCGATTCACCCACCAGGTGAAGTTGAGCAGCAGCTTCTGGAAGACCCGTTCGAGGAACTCGGTGTCGGTACTGCCGTCGATGTTGAACACTCGCAACGCCGCGAGGGCATGCACCGGCGGGTTGACGTCGTCGAAGCTCCACTCATAGGCGGGCAGAGCACCATTGGGGTGCAAGAACCATTCCCGCAGGAGCACGATCAACTGATACTTCGCGAATGCCGGATCCAGATGCGCCCACGAGATGGAGTGAAAAGCCAGGTCCCAGGCAGCGAACCACGGATATTCCCACGGGTCTGGCATCGCCAGGATGTCGAATGCGTCGAGGTGTCGCCAATCGGTGTTGCGCCCGTGTTGATGTCCCGGTGGGGGCGGCGGCTCCGCGGGATCACCGTCGAGCCATCGCGCGACCTGATAGGAGTACATCTGCTTGCTCCAGATCAAGCCCGCGGCGGCCTGGGTGAGGATCCGCATCTGCTCGGTGTCGAGATCGGGGCCGATGGCGGCATAGAACTCGTCCGCCTCACTTTGCCTCAGCGCGGCAATCTCGGAGAATCTGTCTCCTGCCCAGTCACTTTCACGGGCTCCAGCATCGGCCGGCCCGGACAACCGCACCCGCGCATGCACAGTTTTTCCCGCAGGCACGTCCAGGTGATACCACCAGGCGGCCTTGGTTCCGCGCCCCGCCGGATTGACCGTCGCGGCGCCCGCGACCACGTGATCGTTGATGCCGTCTTTCGGGTACGGCGTGACCGGGTCACCGCCGAAGATCTTGGGAATGTTGGTCTCGTTGTCGCAGAACAGAACCCGCGGCTCGGTCCCATCGCTTGCCGGCGCCGCCCGCAGTCGGTAGCCGTCGAGCCGGGCGTGCTCGAGGACCACCGCATCACCATCGACCGCTAGGCCCGGGATGTTCTGCTCCCCCGCGGGTCTCCAGGTGTTCCGGAACCAGCCGGTGGGCAGCACGTCGATCGACGCGTCGTCCGCGCCGTTGTTGGTGACGCTGATGGTCATCAGGATGTCGGTCGGACCGGCCTTGACATAGGTGACATCGACAACCCAGTAGCGGCCGTCGTCGAAGACCCCGGTGTCGAGCAGCTCGTACTCGAAGTCGTCGCGTCCACGCCGGGCGTTCTCCGCCACCAGTTGCTCGTAGGGGAACGCCGCCTGCGGGTAGTGGTAACGCCATTGCAGCAGAGCATGACTCGGCAGCCCCTGCAGATACCACCAGTATTCTTTGACGTCTTCACCGTGATTGCCCTGCGGGCCGGTGAGTCCGAACATGCGCTCTTTGAGGATGGGATCGACGCCGTTCCACAGGGCCAACGACAGGCAGAACTCGTGCCCGATGTCGGAGATCCCGGCCATACCGTCTTCATTCCAGCGGTAGGCACGGGAACGCGCATGGTCGTGCGGGAAGTGGTCCCATGCGTTCCCGTCGTCGCTGTAATCCTCGCGCACTGTCCCCCATGCCCTCTCGGACAGGTACGGCCCCCACCGGTACCACGGGTTCGCATCGTGCAACCCGTCTTCGAGACGACCGGTGGCTTCGGCGAGACGCTGATGCTCGGCCGTACCACCCGGCCGGCGGTGTTGCCCGTTCACTCAGATCGCCTCGCGTTCAGCATCATCGGAGGTGTTCTCCGCAGTGACCGGCTCCACCCGGAACAGGTGCCACAGCCTGGGGCCCAGCTCGACGAACAGGCCGTCGGTCAGATCGGCGGTGCCACGGCGGTACCGGAGGTCACGGGTGTCGTCGACGAGGTCGACTTCGGCCGCTGCGAGGTCGTCCCATCCTGTTCGCACCAGGCCACTGGCAACCTGGTCGCCGAGGTTCACCACGACGACCCAGCGGGTGTCACCGCGCCAGGTCCACGCCAGCAGATCCGCTGTTGTGGAGTTGTCGGCCCATCCGGTGATCTCGGCCGTGGCCCACGATCCGGTACGAAATGTGTTGTCGCGCATGATGTTCGTCAGCCGGCCATAGAAGTCGAGCAGCTCGTTGTCGACCTCCTCGACCGGGCTGCGGCCCAGTTGCACAGGAAGATGCACGCGCCGGCCCTCGAACTGGCCGTCGTAGAGCAACCTCGCGCCGGGCTGGGTGAACGACGTGACTGCCGCGATCTTGTGCCCCGCGAGCGAGAACACCGATGCAGCCCTGGGCTCGTCGTGATTCTCGAGGAATCGGACGAGCCGGCTGAGATGGTCCGGCTCGGCATCGAGTTGCCTTCTGACCGCGGCAGCGTCGCCACCTTCGACGAAGCGGTCATACAGACCCTTGTCGTAGCAGTAGTCGAATCCCTGCTCCTGCAGGGCGGCCTCGCGGTCCCAGTACGCCTCCGCGATGAATGTGAAGTCGGGGTGTATCGACCTCACAGCTCCGATCACGAGTGGCCAATACTCCTGCGCTGGAACATCTCCTGCGCGTTCACCCCAGGTTCTGCCGAACACGTCGTTCATCATCAGCATCGCCATGTCGCACCGGACGCCATCACACTGTTCGGCGATCCGCGTGAGGGTGGTGATGACCGCCGCACGCAACTCGGTGGAGAAGGCGTTGAGTTGCACGACGTCGGGCCACGCCGGGAAGTAGGGGTCGCGGCCGTTCGCGAGTACCTCGCCACCCACCTCGATGAAGGAGGCCGGTTCCTCGCGCAGGTCATCAGCGGTGCCGCCGACGAAGAACTCCGGATGCGCGGTGGTCCACGAGTGGTCGGGCGCAACGTGGTTGGGCACGAAGTCCAAGATCAAACGCATCCCGCGGTCGGCAAGGGCCTGCCGTGCCGACGCCAGCCCGTCGGGGCCGCCGAGCAATGGGTCCACCTCGTATCCGCGGATGCAGTACGGCGAACCGACGATGTCGTCGATGGTGAAGTCGGGCAGGATGTCCCGGCAATGCTGGACCAGGGGTTCGTCCGCTCTGGCGATCGCGACACCAGCCGGGCTGCGCTGCCACACCCCCATCAGCCACACCGCATCAGCACCCGCCGCCGCGATCGCGTCCCACACTTCGCCGGGGACATCACCCAATTCGACGGCCCGCCCGCACCTCCTGCTGAGCTCGTCGAGCCACGGCCACGTGTTGATCTCGTAGATGAACGGGTGCGCGATCACCCCGTAAACCTATCGCGCACAAAGCCGTCAGTGGCTGTGAACGCCCAGGAGATCACCGCCCGTTCACCGGGGGCGACCAGGGTAGGTGCTGGAGACAGCAAACAGCCCCGCACGATGACCGTGCGGGGCTGCTGCGAAAGATGCGTACCGGGACCTAGGAAACGCCGAGCAGATCGATCACGAAGATCAGTGTCTTACCCGACAGCCGGTGTCCGGCGCCCTCGGGCCCGTAAGCGAGCTCGGGCGGCACGGTGAGCTGGCGGCGACCGCCGACCTTCATGCCGGGGATACCCTCCTGCCAGCCCGGGATCAGCCGGTCGAGCGGGAAGTTGGCGGACTGGCCGCGGTTCCACGAGGAGTCGAACTCCTCGCCTGTCTCGTACTCGACGCCGACGTAGTGGACGTCGACCACGCCACCGGCAACAGCGACGTCGCCGTCACCGATCACCAGGTCGGTGCTCACCAGTTCGGTGGGTGCGGGGCCTTGGGGGAACTCGATCTCAGGTTTTGTCATGGTTCAGCGCTGATCCATATTCAGGTAGTCACGTTCGGTGTATCCGGTGTAGATCTGCCGGGGGCGGCCGATCTTCCCGGTTGGGTCGGCGTTCATCTCACGCCAGTGCGCGATCCAGCCGGGCAGCCGGCCGAGTGCGAACAGCACGGTGAACATCCGGGTGGGGAACCCCATCGCGCGGTAGATCAAACCGGTGTAGAAATCCACGTTCGGGTACAGCTTGCGCGAGATGAAGTAGTCGTCGCTCAGGGCCACTTCTTCGAGCCCCTTGGCGATGTCGAGGAGATCGTCGTTGACGCCGAGGAGCTCCAAGATCTGGTCGGCGGTCTCCTTGACGATCGCGGCCCGCGGGTCGTAGTTCTTGTAGACCCGGTGCCCGAAGCCCATGAGCTTGACGCCGTCTTCTTTGTTCTTGACCTTGTTCATGAACTCCTTGGTGTCGCCACCGGAGGCCTTGATGTCGTCGAGCATCTCGAGCACGGCCTGGTTGGCACCGCCGTGCAGCGGGCCCCAGAGTGCGTTGATGCCACCGGAGATCGAGGTGAACAAGTTGGCCTGCGACGACCCGACCAGGCGAACCGTGGAGGTGGAGCAGTTCTGCTCGTGGTCGGCGTGCAGGATGAACAGCATGTCGAGGGCCTTGACCACGTCCGGGTTGACCTCGTAGGGCTCCGCGGGGAAACCGAAGGTCATCCGCAGGAAGTTCTCGACCAGGTTCAGCGAGTTGTCCGGGTACAGGAACGGCTGACCGGTGGACTTCTTGTAGGCGTACGCCGCGATGGTGGGCAGCTTCGCCAGCAGTCGGATGGTCGAAAGCTCGACCTGCTCGGGATCTTTCGGGTCCAGGGAATCCTGGTAGTACGCGCTCAGGGCATTCACTGCGCTGGACAGCACCGGCATGGGGTGCGCGTTGCGCGGGAAGCCGTCGAAGAATCGCTTGAGGTCTTCGTGCAGCAGCGTGTGGCGACTGATCTTGTTGGTGAACTCGTCGAGTTCGGACGGGGTCGGGAGCTCGCCGTTGATCAGGAGGTAGCTCACCTCGAGGAAGCTCGATCCCTTCGCCAACTGCTCGATGGGGTATCCGCGGTAGCGCAGGATTCCGGCATCGCCGTCGATGTAGGTGATCGCCGACTTGGTGGACGCCGTGTTGACGAAACCGCCGTCGAACGTGGTGAGTCCGGTCTCGGCGAGGAACTTCCCGAGTCCGACGCCGTTGGCACCTTCTGTCGCTTCGACGATGGGAAGCTTGATCTCGCCGCCGGGATAGCTGAACGTGGCCTTGGCCTCCGCTGCCGATCCGTTGGCAGACACTGTTTCGGCGGACACTTGGTCCTCCCCTTTTCGACGGGCTGCACCGGTCTCGTGAACCGGTGCAGGTGTTTTACCTCCGGGGCCGTCGTAACGATCGTGCGACCCGGTTAACAACCTAGTCGGTTTCAAGCTCGCCCGCCCACGGAGGGTCCGCACCGGGCCGCGACACCGTGATGGCGGCTGCCCGGGCAGCGAACTGCAGGGCCTCTGACCAGTCGTTTTCGGTCATCGTGCGAAGCAGCGCAGGGTCGAGGAAGCGGTGCGTCCCGAGCCAGTGCAGAAGGGCGCCACAAATCGTGTCACCTGCCCCTATGGTGTCGATCACATCGACTCTCCGGCCGGGTACACGCGCGGTGAGGTCGGGCGTGCGAACACTGAGTCCATCGCCGCCGTGCGTGATGACAACCGCGCCCACGCCCGCTTCGATCCAGCGGTCCGGATCTGTTCCGGCGGCGCCCTCGGCCAGCCATTCGGCGTCATCGTCGGACACCTTGACGATATCGAGCGACGGCAACCACGAGGCAAAGCGCTTGCGATAGGCGTCGGGGTCATCGATCACACCGGCGCGGATGTTGGGGTCGAGCAGCGTGAGGCGGCCCTCGCCATGACTGCGGTGCAGGAGCATCTCGTAGACGCTTGCCCCCGGCTCGAGCACCATCGACAAGGTTCCGAAAGCGAGGGCGGCGACCGTGCGTGGCAGCTCACCCGGATCGGTGACCAACCGGTCGGCGGTTCCCTGCAGATAGAAGTTGTACTGCGCCGATCCGTCGTCGCCGATGCTGGTGAGGGCGAGCGTGGTCGGTTCCGGACCACGTTGCAGCAGAGAGAGATTCACGCCGGCGGAGCGAAGCGCATCCGCGAGGGCATCGCCGAACGCGTCGGTGGACACCCGCGAGCACAACGACACCGCCGACCCGAGCCGGCCCAAGGTGATCGCGGCGTTGAACGGGCCGCCGCCCAGAGCAGGTGTGAGCGGACTCAGCGCACCGGGTGCAGACGGCACCAGGTCCACCAGCGCTTCTCCACACACGACGATTTCTCTCACGGCGCCACCCTCATTCCCGGAATCGCAGGCCCCAGCGGCCGGTCCAGATCTGGCCCGGTTCGAGCACGATCAGATCGGTTCCGGTGGCAAGCGCGTTGGGCGGCGCGGTCATCGGTTCGATGGCCACAGCCCTGCCGCGACCGGGGTACGGCTGGTCGTGGCCCGGGTCGGCGGTGAAGGCCTGGACCCACGAGAAGTTGAGGTCGGTCCACAGTTCGGTGGTGCCGCCCGAGCCGATCAGGCGATGGGTGATGATGCCGTCGTCATCCGCCATCGCGGTGAACGGGGTGTCGAGCCACACTCCCTCGACCGGTCGTGGCGTCCGGAAGTCGAACTCGGTGCCGGCGACGTCGACGGGGTCACCGTCGGGGAGTTGGCGGTCGGGGTCGAGCGGCTGGTACTTCTCCGCAGCCAGCTGCAGTGAGCAGTCGTCGGCAGGGACGTCGCCTACGCGGACGAACGTGTGCTGCCCCAATGCGTACGGCGCGCGGATGGTCCCGGTGTTGGTGGTGGTGTGGGTGACGGTGAGGCCATCGGGCCCCACCGAGTAGGTCGCGGTCAGCTGGAGGTCGAACGGCCAACCGGGATGCTGCCCCACGGCGACGCCGAGCGTGACCGATGTCGGGGTCTGGTCGAGGACATTCCAGTCCACCATCCGCACGAAGCCGTGGTTGGCGTTGTTCCGCCCGGCTTCGGTGATGGGGAGCTCGTACGACGTGCCGTCGAAGGTGTATCGGCCGTCGCCGGTGCGGTTCGGCCACGGCGAGAGCACCAATCCGCACGAGAGCGGAGGCTTGACCCCGGGTTCGATGTCCCAGGTCTCGGTGAGGAGCCGGCCGCGCCATCTGACGGCTCGGAGCCCGGCGCCGGTCGCGGCGATCTGTGCGCTGTATCCATCCGCTTCGATGCTGTGCCCGGCCACATCGGTCAGCTTAGCCGCCACTTGTGGTGGCGATGCGAAGTTGTCGCCCCGGCAAAAGCTTTCATGCTTCGGGCGAGTCGGCTCACCATCGTCCCCGTCGTGACGGTTGACACACCTTCTGAGACGGATCTAGAGTTTCGTCTCATTGGTGCCCTCCGCACCGGCCGTCGACGAAGGATGTCTCCCATGACCGACCTGCGCGATACCCGACCGATCACGAGGCCCGACCCACCCGCATCCGAGCCCGCGCCACAACTGCTCGGTCCGGATTCGGTCACCTGGAAGTTCTTCGGCGGCTGGCACGGGATGCTCATCGGCCTGTGGTCGGGCTCGATGCAGAACATGCACCCCAAGCTCGGTGCAGCAGTGTGGGAACACTCCGACTTCTTCGGCGAACGCTGGGAGCGGCTGATGCGGTCGCTCTATCCGATCATCGGGGTGGTGTTCGACGGCACCGAGGACACCGGCCGCGAGGTTCGTGACTACCACCGCGAGATCAAGGGTGCGATGCCCGACGGCAGCCGCTACCACGCGCTCGATCCCGACGTCTTCTACTGGGCGCACGCCACGTTCTGGTACGGCAACATCCGGTGCGCCGAGGTCTTCGGACCACCGATCACAGAAGCGGAGAAACGCCAGCTGTTCGAGGAGTCACGCACCTGGTACGCGATGTACGGCGTGAGCACCCGGCCATGCCCGGATACCTACGAGGAGTTCGGAGAGTACTGGGATCACATGTGCCGCAACGTCCTTCAAGATCATCCCGCCGTCCGCACGGTACTGGACATCTCCGAACTGCCGCCGCCCCCGTGGATGTCGTGGATGCCCCGACCGGTCTGGAAACAACTGGTCCGCCCCACCGAACGGTTTTTCACCTGGCTGACGGTGGGCCTGTACGACCAACCCGTTCGCGATCTGATGGGCTTCACGTGGTCAGAACGTGACGAGCGCCGTTTCCGCCGGTTCGGCAAGGCCGTCAACACCTTCATGCACTTGTTGCCCGAGCGCTACCGCAAACATCCACGTTGCCGCGACGCCTGGGATCGGCTGGCCGGAGCCGTGCCCGCCGACGCACCACTGCTGGACACCCCGATACGCAATCTGCCTCCCGAAGCCGTCCGTGGCGAGCCGATGCACTACTGCCCGGTGACGGCGGCGCGAAGGGCGAACCTGCCCTGGCAGTCCAACGAGACCGCACTCTGAGAGCTCGACCGGGCTTCGGGGCCAGCGTCAGGAAGGTCACCGGTGTCATGAAAGACCACCATTTGTCATCAAGACCACACCGGTCGACCGTAACGCGGCCACCTGGGGATTCGACTAGTCCTGCAGCACCGAGACAAGCCGACTGGCGCTCATGGCCAGATGCCCTACCATGTCCGGCGGAGCATCGACCATCGGCCGTCCCCAAAACCGGGATGGCCTGCCCCGGCGACAAGTCGCATGCGGAGGACCATGACCATCACGACAGCCGAGCCACGACCGACACTGCAGAAGGTGCCGCTGACCACCGAGGCGGCGCGCATCGGCGCCACCGCCTGGCACGCCGTCTGCGGAGGCGCGCGCTTCGCCACCCGGGTACGCCACAAGCAGGACGCGGCCGCAATCGGAGCCGGCGAGACACGCAACACGTTCGCCGCCCTGGGCCCGACCTACGTCAAGCTCGGGCAGCTCATCGCCTCGAGTCCTGGCGTGTTCCCCAAGGTGCTCTCCGATGAGTTCCGGTCGCTGCTCGACAGGGTGCCCCCTGCCGACCCCGAGCAGGTTCGTGCGCTGCTGACCAGTCAGCTCGGCCGCGACCCCGACGAGGTGTTCGACGACTTCGACGCCGAGCCGATCGCGTCCGCGTCCATCTCGCAGGTCCACACCGCGACGCTGAAGACCGGCGAGTCGGTGGTCGTCAAGATCCAGCGCCCGGGCATCAAGGCCCGGCTGGCCGCCGACCTGCAGATCCTGCAGCGCACCGCAGCGCTCGTGGAACTGTCCTCGTACGGACGCATGCTCAGCGCCAAAGCGGTGATCGAGGACTTCACCGCCAACCTCCATTCCGAGCTGGACTTCCGCACCGAAGCCGCCGCCATGGAGGAGTGGACCGCGGCCATCTCGGGGTCGAAGTACGCCGACAAAGTGCGTGTTCCGAAGGTGTACTGGGACCACACCACCGAGCGGGTACTCACCCTCGAGCGGGTGGACGCCATTCGCATCGACGACGTCAAGGCCATCCGCCGCGCGGGTCACGACGGCACCGAGATCGTCAAGACGCTGCTGATGTCGTTGCTCGAGTCGGCCTTCACCGACGGGATCTTCCATGGCGATCTGCATGCCGGGAACGTTCTCGTCGACGCCGACGGGCGCATCGTGTTCCTCGACTGGGGCATCGTCGGCCGCTTCGACGACACCACCCGCATGATCGTCCGCGAATTGCTCGGCAACCTGATGCGCAGCAACTACGAGGCCGCCGGTCAGGCCCTGGCTGCGCTGGGCACCTTCGGGAAACCGGGTTCGGTCCGCGAGACCGCCAAGGACCTGCGACGGGTCGCCGCCCCCATCGGCGGAACCGAACTGGGGAACATGGCGTATGCCGACCTGGGCCGTCAACTCGCGAACCTCGCCAAGAACTACGACGCCCGACTCCCCCGTGAACTGGTACTCGTCGGCAAGCAGTTGCTCTACGTCGAGCGCTACATGAAACTGCTCGCCCCGCGATGGAAGGCGATGGCCGACCCCCAGGTTGTCGGGTACACCGCAGGCCTTCTCAAGGATTCGGCCCCCAGCCGCACCCGCGCCGGTGCCCGGTGATCGTCAGCGGGTGATCGTCAGCGCGTGATGCGGTAGCGGACAAAGGCGGGGACGGCGAGGGCAGCGAAGACTGTTCCGATCACGACCAGGATGCCGCCGCCGGCGGTGGCGACCGCGGTGCCGACCGATGCGGCCGCGGCGCCATGTGCGACGTCGGCAATGCGCGGACCGCCCGCGACGACAACGATGAAGACGCCCTGAAGGCGGCCTCGCACATCGTCATTCGCGGCCGCCTGCAGCATCGACATCCGGAACGCTGCCGACGCCATGTCCGCGGCGCCGCCGATCATGAGCAACGCCACCGCGATCGGGAGCATCGGCAGCGCCGACCCGGAGGCGAAACCGACACAGATTCCCACCCCGGTGATCGCCACACCCCAGATGAGGATGCAGATGATCACCGCGTACCCCTGACGCTGCACTCGCGAGACCCAGCCGGAGAACACTCCCCCGATCACCGCACCCGCGGCGATGGCCGAGAACAAGAGCGCAAAGGCCACACCGCCACCGTCTGGTCCACCGAAACTCTCGTGCGCCATCTGCGGGAACAGCGCCCTGGGCATTCCGAAGATCATCGCGATCAGGTCCACCAGGAACGACATCATCAAGACCTTGTGACCGCCGAGATAGCGGAATCCCTCGATCACCGACTTCAAGCCCGGCGTGCCCCGTTTGTCCGGTCCCTCCGGACGCAGCGACGGCAACCGGATCACCGCCCAGATCGTGGCGAACAGGAACAACGTGTCCACCAGGTACAGCACGGAATAACCCAGGATCGGGATGAGCGCCCCACCCACCAGCGGGCCGGCGATCCCGCCGGCCTGCATCACCGTCATGTTCAGCGAATTAGCAGCGGGCAGTTCGGTTTTCGACATCAACTTGGGCAGGATCGCCGACCGCGTCGGCTGGTTGACCGCAAAGAAGGCCTGCTGTACCGCGAACACCACGAGGATGAACCACACGTTGCCGAAGCCCAGTGCTGACTGGACAAAGAACAGGGCGCTGGTCGCGATCAGCCCGAATGTCGTGATGATCAACAGGATTCGCCGGTCCATCACGTCGGCGACCGCCCCGCCCCAGAGGCCGAAGATCACCAGGGGGACAAGGCCGAACAATCCGGTCAGCCCGACGTAGGCCGAGCTGCCGGTGAGTTGGTAGATCTGTGCGGGAACCGCCACCACCGTCAGTTGCGCACCGATGACCGTGACGATGTTCGCCCACCACAGGCGTCGGAAATCAGGGTGTTGCAGCGGGGTGGTGTCGGCGAGGAACCGGCGCGTCACCTCGTCCGTGCCCCGGAACCCGAATCCGGCAGGACCTGCCGGGTGAGCGTGGTCGGTGTCACGGCTGCAGTCTCACACTGCGCCAACGGCCGTCGACGAGAGTGCACCGAACCCGGTTGTGCAACCGGTTGGCCCGGCCCTGCCAGAACTCCACCTCGGTGGGTGTCAGGCGATAGCCACCCCAGCGCGGCGGCACCGGAACCGGTTGATCCCCGTCGGCGCCACCGAATTGGTCCGCGATCGCCGCCGCACGCTCTTCGAGCGCCTGGCGTGACTCGATGGGTGCCGACTGTTCGGACGCGTAGGCACTGAGCTGAGAGCCCCGTGGCCGCCTGACCCAGTAGTTCTCGGTGGCCTCGGCGGGCACCTTGCTGACGGGCCCCCGAAAGTGCACCTGCCGCTCCATCCCGATCCACGGGAAGGTGACCGAGGCATACGGAGTGGTCGCCAGATGGTTCGCCTTGTCGGAGTCGTAGCCGGTGAAGAACACCACGCCGTCGGCATCGGCACCCTTGCACAACACCGTGCGGGTGGACGGATGGCCGTCGGCATCAACCGTGCCGAGGACCATCGCATTGGGTTCGGCGATCGCGGCATCGATGGCTTCGCGCAGCCATTGGCCGAACAGGGCCAGCCACGGCGGATCCCCTGCGAGCCAGCTCGGATCGAGGTTGCCGCGGACCCCGTCCGCACCTGCCGCGTCGTCACCGCCCGATGCCGAATAGGCCACCCGCATGCTCGACAGATCCACCGGTTCGTTCGTCACGACGAATAACGCTACTCCCGGGTAACCGCGGCTGGAACGGGCTACTACAGTCCTAGGCAAGTACGGCAGTCGGTGCCCCGAGACCGCGGGTGACAGCGCGGCCGCAGTGTGCAGCTCGAACCGCGAGGAGTGCGATCGATGGCAGTCAATGTGCAGGTACCGGAGGGATTCGTCGAAGGTCTCGAGGGCGTCACCGCCTTCACCACCGAGATCGCCGAGCCGGACAAGAACGGCGGAAACCTCCGATACCGCGGGGTCGACATCGAAGACCTGGTCGAGAACAACGTGACCTTCTCCGATGTCTGGGCGCTGCTGGTGGACGGGAAGTTCGGCGACGGCCTCCCCCCGGCCGAACCCTTCCCGCTGCCCATCCACACCGGCGACGTCCGCGTCGACGTGCAGGCCGGGCTGGCCATGCTTGCTCCGATCTGGGGCTACAAGCCGCTGCTCGACATCGATGAGTCCACCGCTCGCAACAACCTCGCCCGCGCCTCGGTGATGGCGCTGTCGTACGTCGCCCAGTCGGCACGCGGCATCCATCGTCCCGCTGTGCCGCAGGACGTGATCGACGAATGCGACACCGTCACAGCACGTTTCATGACCCGATGGAAGGGTGAGCCGGACCCCGCGCACATCCGCGCCATCGATGCCTACTGGGTCAGTGCCGCCGAGCACGGCATGAACGCCTCCACGTTCACCGCCCGCGTCATCGCCTCCACGGGCGCCGATGTCGCGGCCTCACTGTCGGGTGCCATCGGCGCGATGTCCGGCCCGCTGCACGGCGGCGCACCGGCCCGCGTGCTGCCGATGATCGAAGAGGTCGAGCGCACCGACGACCCCCGCGGCCTGGTCAAGGGCATCCTCGACCGCAAAGAGAAGCTGATGGGTTTCGGTCATCGCGTCTACCGCGCCGAAGATCCCCGGGCCCGGGTGCTGCGCCGCACGGCCCAGGAGCTCAACGCCCCGCGCTATGAGGTTGCTGCCGCGCTCGAGCAGGCCGCCTTGACCGAACTACGCGAACGGCGCCCCGACCGCGCCATCGAGACCAACGTGGAGTTCTGGGCCGCGGTCATCCTCGACTTCGCCGAGGTGCCGCCGCACATGATGCCCGCCATGTTCACCTGCGGGCGCACCGCCGGTTGGTGCGCACACATCCTCGAACAGAAGCGTCTTGGCAAGCTCGTCCGTCCTGCCGCGCTGTATGTGGGCGCCGCACCTCGCCGGCCAGAAGACGTCGACGGCTGGGCCACCATCGCCGGCTGACCCGGAAATGGTGGGTTCGGGCGAACAAACCCCCAGGTCGCGTTCGCCAAAACCCACCATCATCGGGTTCGGGGGCGGTCTCTAGACTGGTCGCATGAGCGAAACGATCACCATTCCGGCCGACCTCCTGCCCGCTGACGGCCGATTCGGTTGCGGCCCTTCCAAAGTCCGCCCCGAACAGCTGCAGTCGCTCGTCGACACCGGTGCATCGGTGTTCGGCACCAGCCACCGGCAGGCCCCGGTCAAGAACGTTGTCGGCTCCATCCGCAGCGGTCTCGCCGACCTGTTCAACCTGCCCGACGGTTACGAGGTTGTGCTGTCCAACGGTGGTACCACCGCCTTCTGGGACGCCGCGGCGTTCGGTCTCATCTCCAAGCGGTCGCTGAACCTCACCTACGGCGAGTTCTCCAGCAAGTTCGCCACCGTCGCGAAGAAGGCCCCGTTCCTCGACGACCCGATTGTCGTCTCCACCGAGCCGGGCACCGCGCCGAGCATCGCGACCATCGGCGCCGAGCAGTACGAGGGCGTCGACCTGGTCGGCTGGGCCCACAACGAGACCTCCACCGGTGTCGCGGTCCCGGTGACGCGCCCCGACCTCGCCGGTGACGCCCTGATCGCCATCGACGCCACCTCCGGCGCCGGCGGCCTGCCGGTGAACGTCGCCGACGCAGACGTCTACTACTTCGCCCCGCAGAAATCGTTCGCCTCCGACGGCGGCCTCTGGATCGCCCTGATGAGCCCGGCTGCCCTCGACCGGATCGCCACCATCGGCGCCTCTGATCGCTGGTGCCCCGAGTTCCTGTCGTTGCCGACCGCGGTGGACAACAGCAGCAAGAACCAGACGTACAACACCCCTGCTGTCGGGTCTCTGCTCCTGCTGGCCAACCAGATCGAGTGGATGAACAACCAGGGCGGCCTCGACTGGTGCACCGCCCGGACCGCCGACAGCTCCAGCCGGCTCTACGACTGGGCCGAGGCCAGCGAGTTCGCCAGCCCGTTCGTCGCCGACAAGACCTACCGGAGTCAGGTGGTCGGCACCATCGACTTCAACGACGACGTCGACGCCGCCGCAGTCGCGAAGATCCTGCGCGCCAACGGCGTCGTGGACACCGAGCCATACCGCAAGCTCGGCCGAAATCAACTGCGCGTCGGCATGTTCCCGGCCGTCGAGCCCGATGACGTCAGCAAGCTCACGGCGTGCATCGACTACGTGGTCGGCGCTCTGTAAAGGCCGAACCACCGCTCAACACACCCCCGCTGAGCTGGGTTTTTTCGGGCGTGTCACAGCATGCGATCTGCTGAATCTGCATTACGCTGTCGCTAATGCAGACCGACGCAAGTGTAAGGCTGGCTCCCTGACGTGAAGGAGGAGCAGATGCGTGAGCTTCGAGTCATCGGCCTGGAGCCGGACGGCAAAAAGGTGATCCTGCAGGACACCGAGTCGAGCGAGAAGTTCCGCATCCCCGCCGACGACACCTTGCGCGCCGCCGCTCGCGGCGATCTGACCCGGATGGGTCAGATCGAGATCGAGATGGAGAGCACGCTGCGTCCGCGAGAGATCCAGTCGCGCATCCGCTCCGGGGCGTCGGTCGCCCAGGTCGCCGCCGCTGCCGGCGTGCCCATCGACCGCGTCGAGCGTTTTGCACATCCGGTTCTGCTCGAGCGTGCACGTGCCACCGAACTCGCCGCGCAGGCGCACCCGCTCCGCTACGACGGCCCGGCACTGTCCACGTTGGCAGAGGTGGTCGCCGCCGCACTCGGAGCCCGCGGGCACAACCCGGACGACACCGAGTGGGACGCCTGGAAGGGCGACGACAACCGCTGGGTGGTCCAGGTGAGCTGGCGCGTCGGCCGGTCGGTGAACCGTGCACATTGGCGTTACGTTCCGGGGTCCAACTCGGGCACCGTCGAGGCCATCGACGAAGTGGCCGACGAGCTGACCGATCCGGACATGAGCCGGCCGCTGCGGAGCGTGATCGCCGTCGCGCCGGTCTCGGAGGACAACACCTACGACTACGACCACCCCGAGCTCGCGTTCGACTACACACCTCCCCCAGCGGCACAGGTGACACCCGTCTCGCGGCCCGCACGTCTGACCGTGAAATCCGACGGAACCGAAGCCGTGACCGTGGACGCCGACTCCCTGACCGGCGCCCAGACGGCCCGGCGCATACCGGCGAGGCGGGCCGAACCCGTGCCCGCGCCGCAGGTCGAGAGCGAGCCGGCGGTCACCGAGCCGGCGCCGACCACCACCGACGATCATGACGACCACCACGACCACGACGACGCCCCGGAAGTCCCCGCGGCCGAACAGCAGCCACCCGCACCGCGTAAACGTGCTCGCAACAGCCGCAAACCCGCCGTGCCGACCTGGGAAGATGTTCTGCTCGGTGTCCGGAGCAGTGGCAACACCTGACGCAGGCTAAGTTGTTTGATGCACCTAATGTCGGACAGCAATCACGGAAAGGCTTGAATTGGCAGCGAAGGCGTCCATGCTCTGGTTCGTCAATTCGAGCGATCCGGCGGCAGAGATCCGCGAGGGCGTGACCAACGACGAGAATGCGGCTCAGGCACTGGCCACGGATCTCTTCCCCGACATGACCCTGCTGCCGATTGGACACTGCGATCTGGTGGAGGCCGCAACCCCGGCAGCCGACCAGCTCTTCGTCGGCGTCTACCGCTCCTTGGCCGTGGTGACCGGACCGATCCTGCGGACCAGCAGTCCGTCCACTCTGCCCGAGCAGTGGACCGCCGCACTGCCGGCGCAGGCAACGGTGTTCCTCAACACCGATCCGGAGTACTCGGTCGGTGCATTCGCGCGCTGGGAGGACGGGATCCTGCGCCGGTCGTTCGCGGCCAACCCTGTCGACATCTACGAGAACATCGGTCTCCCGTTCATCTTCGAGGGTCCGTTCTGGGCCGGTGAACGCCCGCTCGTCTACGCCGAGGGCGCCATCCCAGACCCCCAGGCCCTCCCCTTCCATCCGCAGGAGTTCGCCGAGGAGGCCATGCGGAGCTGGCTGGGCTTCCGCATCACCACCCCACGCGACCCGTCGGACTCCGATCCGCACTCGATCCAGTTGTCGGGCTTTGCGATTCGACCGAAGGGTTATCAGCCCGACCAGCGTTCGGATGAACGGAACCTCGCCGAACAGCACCATTCCGACGGCCAGTATCCGACCGAGCATCCGCAGCGACCCGTCGAGGAGTCGGCGCCCGCACCTGCGGTCAAGCGCGTGGCCCGTTGGTTCGGATTCGGGCCCAGGGCTTGATGCAGGCCTGACGCGCGAACTGGTCTGACAAGCCCGTTCGATGAGCCCGTTCAGCGAGCCCGCTCGTAGAACGCGAGGGCGGCGGCAGTCGCGACATTGAGCGAATCCGTTCCGCGTGCCATCGGGATGCGGGCGCGCACATCGCCCGCACGCATCGCCGTCTCCGTCAGTCCCGGCCCTTCGGCCCCCACCATGAACGCCACGCGCGGCGCATCCACCACCTGCGACAGGGTCGCCACCTCCGGGTCGGGGGTGAGTGAGATGATGCGAAAGTCGTTGCTACGCAGTACGTCCAGGTCTGCCGGCCAGCTGGTGGCATGCGCGAACGGAACCAGCAGTACGTGGCCCATCGACACCCGAACCGATCGCCGGTAGAGCGGATCGGCGCATGCCCCACCGAAGATCACGGCATCCACACCCAAACCTGCCGCATTACGGAAGATGCTGCCGATGTTCTCGTGGTCGTTCACACCTTCGAGCACGGCGACGGTGCGCGCGTCGGCCAGGATGTCGGGCAGCGCAAGGGGTTCGGGGCGGCGCGCCACGGCGAGCACACCACGATTGAGGTGGAAGCCCACCACCTGGGCCATCACGTCTGCGTCAGCGCGAAAAAACGGCACCCCGCTGACCGCAGGATCGGTGAGGGTCTCACCGAGTTCACGCAACCTCTTGTCCACGCCGAAGAAGGCGTGCGGCGCGAACCGGGAAGCCACCATCCGCTGCGCCACGAGCACACCCTCCGCGATGACCAGCCCCCTGCCGGGGCGTCCTCCGGCGAGGACCGGGAGATCCGGCCGCCGGTCGACCGAGTTGAGGTCGCGGAAGTCGTCCACGCGTGGGTCGTCGGGGTCGTCGATGTCGATGACCGTCACCGCGAGGTCCGACATAGGTCCTGCCTGGTGAGCGTGCGATCCGACCATCCGACTAGTTTGCCCGACGGCCGATATGGCAGGTTGAACGGGTGAGCAAAGGTAATCTGACGCTTCGTCGCGCAAATGAATCCGACTGGCCGGCCATCGCGACCGCAGACGCCCGGGCCTTCGCGTTCGTCAACCCCCTCGACGAAGAGGCGCTGGCCGACATCCGCTCGAAAGTTCGCGATGACGACGTCATCGTGGTGCACGACATGTCCGATCCCGAGCGGCCGACGCTGGTCGGTGTATCGATGTTCTTCCGGATGACGATGTCGGTTCCCGGCGGACATCGGGTATCGCTGCCCGGGTTGTCCTGGGTGTCGGTGGCCTCGACGCACCGACGCCGCGGCATCCTGCGGATGATGATCACCGAGTTGTTCGAGCAATGGGAGCGCGAGCAGTCCGTGTTCTCGATCCTCACCGCATCAGAGGGCACCATCTACGAGCGATTCGGTTACGGCCCTGCCGCTTTCGAACAGCAGGTTCGGATCGACCTGCGCCGCGCACAACTGCGCGCGCCGGCCCCCGAGGATTCGCGGGTTCGCTACGCCGACCCGGACCAGATCCGCGACCGCGTTCCCGAACTGCACGACCGCTGGGTTTCCACCAGGCCCGGCGCTATCGTCCGGGCGCCGGTGTGGTGGAACATGATCTTCGCCGACCGTCCGATCCTGCGTGACGGACGAAGCGGTCTGCACTACCTGCTGCATCCCGACGGCTATGCCAGCTACCGGATCCACCACGAGTCGGAAAGCGTGTCGGTGGCGGAGGTCTCGGAGTTGTTCGCCGTCACCGACGAAGCGCATTCCGATCTCTGGAGGGTGCTGGTCGGCCTGGATCTGCTGCCCGCCATCACCGCGACAACGCCGGTCGACGACCCGCTGCCGCTGAAGCTGACCGATCTGCGTGCTCCGTCCGTGACCGGTATCCGCGACAGCATGTGGCTACGGATCCTCGACGTGCCGGCGGCCCTGACGATGCGCGAGTACGGTCTCGACGCCGAGTTCGTGATCGAGGTGTCGGACAAGTTCCGCCAGTCGGGGGGTCGCTTCAAGCTCGCCATCACCGACGGCCGGGCCGAGGTCACCGAGACGGATGCCGAACCGACGGTCACGATGGACATCTCCGTGCTGGGCAGCCTCTACCTCGGGGCGTACCGCGCGGTGGACTTCGCATCGGCAGAGCGACTCTGGGCCGTCGACGGGCCCACACTCCATGCGCTGGATCAGGCGCTGAGCACCGATCGCAAGCCGGTGGCGGGCACGTTCTTCTAGTCCCGCTCCGGGGCGCGGCGTTCAGTCGCTCTCTGCGACGATCGATTCGATGATGCCGACGGCGTCACGGAGCGTCGCCATCTGGTCGTCGTCGAGGCGTTTGAGCTGGGCACGCAGCCATTCCTCACGAGCATTCGCCTCATCGACCACAACGTCGGTTCCCGACGGCGACAGCGTCACGATCACCTGGCGTCCATCGGTGGGGTGCGGTTCGCGCTTGACCAGGCCGAGGTCGGCCAGGGATGCGATGACCCTGGTCATCGACGGAGGTTGCACACGTTCCCTCGCCGCGATGGCGCCCGGCGTCATCGGGCCTTCCCTGTTGAGGGTTGCCAACGCCGAAAGCTGTGTCAGCGACACCGGCGAAGCCGACCGGCGACCGCGCAGATGCCTGGTCAACCGGACAACGGCGATCGCCAGATCGCTCGCGAGCTTTTCGTCATTGTGATCCACGCGATCAAGGATAGGTGAGCCCGCGCTGAATGCACCATGAACCGGCGATGTTCATGTGTTCGGTTCACGAGTGAATGCTCGTTAACTTTTTAAAAGACAGTTCGTCTCGTAGTGCTGCACAAGCCATCCCCACGTCTGAGATTAGGCCTGGACGAGTGGCTAAACGAGTGAACTTTCGACTGCGTACGAGTTGGCCTGCCACGTTTCCGCCACTAGTGTCGACAGCATGCCCGAACCCATTCCATCGCTGCCGCGAGCACTGACGGCACCGGAGCCGGTGATCGCGGTGGGCATGATCGGTTTCCTCATCGCGACCGTGCTGGTTGCCGTCTGGGACCTGGGAACCGACAACACGCTCACCATTTGCCTGGTGGGCCTGGGCGTCGGTCTGTTCGGCTGCTTTGTGGTGTCCCTGCAACGGTGGGCGATCCGGCGAGGGAGCCGCGCCGCCCAAGACGGTCTGTCCTGAACACGACATAGGTCGCCGACGCAACGAAGACCACGCCCACGAGCCAGCCTGCGACGACATCGGTCATCCAGTGCACGCCGAGGTACACGCGACTCCAGCCGATCGCCACGGCGAGCACAGGAGCCGCCACGAGCACCAGACGGTGCGCTCGCACCCACGAACTGCTGTGATAGCCGGCAACCGCGATCAGGCCGTAGACGGCCGTCGCCATCATCGCGTGTCCGGACGGCATGGAAAACGTGTCGATGTCCAGCAGCCGGGCCTCCGCAGGCGGCCGTTCCCGCCCGATCAGGTGCTTGAGCCCGACCATCAGGCCGTACCCGATGAGCGACCCGGCCCCGACCAACACCGCCGACCGCGCTTGTCGCAGCACGAGCAACGCGATGGTCGCCAGCACCGCCACCAGCGTCAAGGTGACGGTGTCGCCGAGTGTGGTGACGACCTTCATCGTCCGGGTCCACGCGTCGGTCCGGTTCGTCACCGACCATTCCCAGACAGAACGGTCCGGCCCGAAGCCAAGGGACTCGGCTCGGAGAATGCCCGTCGGGTCAGTCAGGGATGACGCGGAACTCGGCATCGATGTGGAGCGCCCCTTTCTGATCGCGCCAGAACGGAACCCGGCGTCGACTCGTGGTGCCGTCGTGGTGCACCTCGACAACCAATTCATCATGTACCCGGATGGGACCGGTGGGCAGCGGCCTGCTCTGCATCAACGCCGATCGCAACGCGCCGGGCTCGGCCTCCCATGTGGACGGCCTGCCCTCCTGCACCGGTTCTGCAGTGAACTCCTCGGTCGCCAGCGGCATGTCGAGCAGGTCGGCGAGCGCCGATGCCAGCCCGATCTGCGACGGCACGACGGTGATGAGTCGACCGGGGTCGATGGCGGCGGCGAGCCAGGGGGCGTCGAGGACAACCGCGTCCTGCGCCACGTCTCCGGCGAGAGTTCTTGCAGCCGTTGGTGGTTCGATGTCGTCCAGCTCGATGCGGCCGGCCCGCAGCGCCTCGGCGAGGGCAGTGTGTGCTGTGGCCGCCACCAGCGGTGAGACCGCGCGGTCGGCCGCGGACAGCCGGTTCAGGATGAGCCGAGCCGCGTCGATGTCCTCGACGTCGGCATTGCCGAGCGCGCCGGAGATCTCATCACCATGCGGGTGATCGATGGGGTCGAGCAGGCCTGCGACGGTCCGGTCGCTCGGTGCGCGCCAGCCCCCGAGCGGTACACCGTCGACCACCGCATAGTGTCGCAGCCACCAGCAGGTGTACCCGGAGCGATCGACCAACAACGTTGCCGCGTCGGCAGATTCGACCAGCAAACTCAGCGCCTCCGGCCAGCGGTCCGGGTCGACCAGGTCGAGATCGCGGACGGCCGACAGCGTCTGGGGCGGATCGTCGAGTGTGTTCCACCACTGCTCTTCGTCGGGCAGGTCGTGGTCGGGGCCGGTCGGATACTGCTCACGCAGCACCGTGAAGTCCCAACCCACGCCCAGAGCGCGGAACGCCGCCTGGCCGAACTCCTCCACCAGATCGGCCGAGACGATCCCGAACGGCGAATCATCGATCAGCACAGCCGAAAGCGGACTGCCCGGCAACAGCAGCTCGTCCGCCGGTCGCACGTCGTCGTCATCGGTGGGGAGCTGCAACTGGCCCAGCCAGGTCGGGACCACCACGTCCGGAGCCGCGCGGAGCAGACCGAGCACACTCCGCACCAGACGTTCATCGGCCGGGTCCTCGTCGATCTCACTGCGTAGGGCAGGGTCGGACAGCATCTCCCCCACCGTGATCCGCTGAGCTCCGAGCCGTTCGAGCAGATCGTGGTTCGCCGCAGGATGGACGGTAGGGAGCCAGCTGGGGGCGACAACGGCGGCATCCTCGTCGCCGCGGTACGGCGGCAGCACGGTTCCGCGGGCACCGGGAAGTGTCCGTCCGTCGGTCAAGGGCACCGGGAGCGCCCCGAGTTCGTCGACCTGGCCCTGCGCCACCACCGACAACTCGGCGTAGAGGTCGCCCCACCACCGTGGTTCGCGTTCCAGACCGGTGAGCCGGTCGGCCACCTCGGCCAGACCGATCTCCGTCACACCCACCGACCTCAACGTGCTGAGCGAGCCCCGGCCGGACAGGTCGGGGTGCACCAGCGTCGTGATGACCTCTCCCAAGAGGTCGGCGAGCCCGGCGGTGAGGTCGGGCAGTACCTCGGCCCGGGAGGCGATCAGGTCGTCGCCCTCGGCACCCGGAACCCAGGCGTGCCCGGCCAACTCGGCGATCAGCGCTTCACGCAGTCGTTCGTCGTCGCGTCCGGCCGCGAACCCCGGTGCCGGGACGAGCCCCATTCGCTGATCGATGGGCAGCTCGGCCACGATCTGTGCGTAACCCTCTGCCAACACGGCGATGTCGGCGTCGGGGTGCAGCCCACGACGATCAGCCGTCAGCTGCACATCGCCGACACAGATGGCCGGCACGGTGAGCTCGACGTCGGTGCGGGTGGGCGCACGCAGCACATCGCGACGCACGCGAACTGGTCTTCCGTCGCGCAGCGGGAGCAACCAGCGGGCGCGCGGCGCCACGAGCTCACGCCAGCTCGCACCGCCGACGGAGACGGTGTCGCCCTCGCGGACGCGTCGAAAGGTGTTGTCGGGCAGGGTTATCGTGTCGATCGATTCGAGCTCGAGCAGCAATTGCACACTCTCGGCGGCAAAACCGTCGAACATCGCGGCCATATCGATCGAGTTGTCGATCTCCATCACCACCTCGGTGTCGAAGCCGCCGATCGGCGCGGTGTCGATCGGCCACGCCAGGCGCAGCGTCGGCACCTGCTCCACCACCGCCCCGTTCGCGGCCAGTTCGGCACGCGTGCGTTCGGCTGAGAACTCGAATGATCCCGTCTTCGAACGGATCTCGACATGACGCGTCACCGCGGCAACAGCGGTGAACCCCACCCCGAACCGTCCGATCAAGCCGTCGCCGTGTTTGCTCGAGGAACGCAGCGCCGTCAGGGCAGCGGCACCGTCGGAGTCGACAGGTGCGCCGGTGTTCGCGATGTGCAGCCACCGACCGTCGTGCCACACACGAACCGAACCGATGATCCCGGCAGCCGTCGCGGCATCGGCGGCGTTGGCGACCAGCTCGGTCAGCAGGCGATCGCGATACCCGACGCCGACCAGATCTGTTTCGGCAGCAGTGTCTTCACGCAGACGGGTGGGCGAGGTGACCCACGACCCGAGAATCGAGTCGCGCAGACGGCCGAGGCCGAACGGGTCGGACGGCTGCACGACAGGGTCAGGAGTTGGCGTGGATCTCAACCGCGCCGTCGTCGTAGGCATCGTAGGCAGGGCTTCCGCCGCCGGTGGGCGCCTCGACGTCCGAATGGGCGCCGCACCCGTACTCGGCGTGCACCACACGACCGTCCGCAGCGTATTCGTTGGCGCACACACCGAACGCGGCGCGCAGCGAACCGACAACGGGGAGGTAGAAACCGCAGGTGCCGCAGTTGTGCCGGGCGCTCCTCGCCATCTCGGAAGCGGGACCGTGCTCACCCTCGACCCACCGCGAAGCCGCCTCGAGCCGACCCTCGCGGCTCAGCAGTCGTTTGCGGCCCAGACCCAGTTCGGTCGCCACAGCGGACTCCTCGCTGAAGGGGTCGGTGTCGTCGTTGTCGACGTACCCCGGGACCAGGCGTGGGTCGTCGGCGGGCGTCGCCAGCAGATCTCCGGGATTCAGGTCTCCCGGCCGAACCCGCTCGGCCCACGGAACCCACTCCGGCGCGGTCAGTGCAGTGGAACCCGGCAGCAAGGCCACCTCGTTGACCGTGACGTCGTCGCAGCCAGGGCATCCGGCCAGGACCACACACCACTGCCATCCGCGGTAGCCAGGCACCTGGGCGGCAAAGTAGTGGGTGACCGTGAAGGCGGCCTCGGTGACCGCTTCGAGGTGGTCACCGACCTCTTTGTCGTCGGCGTCGATCGCGGCCCTCGCCTGCGAGACGGCCGCAGTCAGCAGCGCTTCCACGCGTTTCTGCTCGGCGACATCCCTCTCCTGGTCGACATGACTGCCGGGCCCGTCGTGATCAGTCACTGCGTCTGTCTGCTCGGTAACCGCGTTCACGTCCTCCAGTGTGCCGTATCGGGGCGCGCCGCAAGTGCCCGAGGGTTGGTAGGCCTGCGTCGGATAGGGAACAATCGGGAAAGTGAACCGAGGAAATCAACCACACGATCCTCGTACGACCTCCTCGGGCAGGGGCAGAGGCACTCAGCGCCCCGCCGACCCCGCCGGGCAAGACCCCCGCCAGCCGCCACGACCGGGGCCTGCAGCGCATCCGGGTTCGGCCAATTATCCGGTGGACGGCTCGACGCCGGGAACCCGCCAGCCACGTCCTGGGGGTCAGCCCTCCTATCCGCGCGGCGGCCAGCCCCCCATGCCACCGCGTGGTCCGCGACCGCCCAGTGGGCCTCCGAACGGTGGTCCTGCTCAAGGCGGTCCGCCGCCCGCGTCCACCGCTGCGTTCCCCCCTCACGACGACAGCCGGCGGAACGACACCCGCCAGCAGACATCGCGCAACCCGCATCTGCCGCCACTGGACGAGACCGACTACCACCGCGAGGAATCCGGCGGCCGGGCAATGCCCCGCAAACTCACCGTCACCCGCGTTGCCGCGCTTCGAGGCCGGGAGCTGACATCGAAGGGCCTGGGCAAGATCCATCAGGCCGCCACCGCCGACGGCGCCGACCGTTCCGGTCTGACCGCGTTGACCTATCCGACGGTGGTCAACTTCGCGGTCGACGCCGCGATGACAATCGCGTTGGCCAACACCTTGTTCTTCGCCGCCGCAAGCGCGGAATCCAAAGGCAAGGTCGGTCTCTACCTGTTGCTGACCATCGCGCCGTTCGCGATCATCGCCCCACTGATCGGGCCGATGCTCGACAAACTCCAGCGTGGCCGTCGGATCGCGATGGCCGGCACCTTCGCCGGGCGCACCGTGCTGGCCCTGCTGGTGATGGCGAACTGCGGTTGGGACGACGCCGCGAACCAGCTGACCTACGACCCCTGGGTGCTCTACCCATGCGCACTCGGAATGTTGGTGCTGTCCAAGTCATTCGGCGTGCTCAAGTCGGCCGTCACACCGCGTGTCCTGCCGCCGACCATCGACCTGGTCCGGGTCAACTCCCGACTGACCACATTCGGGTTGGTGGGCGGAACGATCCTCGGCGGTGGTGTGGCAGCACTGTGTGAAGTGTTGCTGGCCAAGGTCCTTCCCCTGCACCTGCCCGGGGCCATGGTGTGGCTGGCCATCATCACCGTCGCCGGCGCCGTGCTGTGCATGCGCATCCCGTCGTGGGTGGAGGTCACCGCGGGCGAGGTCCCCACCACACTGACCTACCACGGTGAACCGGCACGCGATCCCTTGCGACGCCCCGATCCTGCCCAGTACCCCCCGCCTGGTGGCGCACAGCCACCGAGCGCAAAACAATCCGGCGAGAAGGCCTCTCCGGTCAAGGCCCTGGCGGCCACGATGCGTCAGCCCCTGGGCCGCAACGTACTCGTCGGTCTCTGGGGCAACGGCACCATCCGCATCCTGACCGGCTTCCTGACCCTGTTCATCGCTTTCTACGCGAAGTCGCAGCAGGGTGGCGGCAGCGGCTGGGCCCAGGTCGCAATGCTCGGCGCGGTCGGCGCGGCCGCCGGCATCGGGAACTTCATCGGGAACGCCACCGGCACACGACTGGAGCTGAAGAACCCCGAGCGCATCATCGTGATGGTGACCGGTGCCTGCGTCGCGGTCGCGGCATTGGCCGCAGCGTTCGGCAGCCTGCTGTTCGTGGCCATCGCGGCACTCGTCGCCTCGGGAACCAGCGCCATCGGCAAGGTCTGCCTGGACTCGTCCATCCAGAACGACCTCCCGGACGAATCCCGGGCCTCGGCTTTCGGTCGCTCCGAGACCGTCCTGCAGATGAGCTGGGTGTTCGGCGCATCCCTCGGCGTGCTGCTCCCGCCGAACCTCACCATCGGCTTCGGGGTCGTCGCAGGATTGCTGGCCCTGGGCCTGGTGCAGACCTTCGTCACCAACCGGGGCTCTACGCTGGTCCCCGGATTCGGCGGCAAGCGGCCAGACATGACCATGCCCACCGGCGCAATCCATGTCGATCCGCACATCCGCGAGGCCTGGAACAAGGGCGGCGGAGACCGATGAGTTGGGATACATGAGCGCACGCTTGACCACAGGCGAGAAGAAGTTCTTCGCGATCGCTGTCATCACCGTTCTGTTGCTCGTCGCCGTCATCGGCGGCTCGGTGGCCGCGTTGGCCTCCGGACACGAGGACAACGACGTTCCGTATCTGCATGTCGCGAACGGCAACACACTGATCACCGTTGAGCCGCTGATCTATTGCTCCATCGAGGTGACGAACTGCGAAGGATCGCCGACCAACAAGCCGGCGCGGATCCCCGTGCAGGTCGGCGACGCGGTGATGGTGTCGCTGTCGAGTGACCTGTCCGTCGGGCCCTGGACGCTCGTGGTGCAGTACCTCACCAAAGACGGGTTCGACAACACCGCCGAGGTCTTCTACCGCAGCGACAGCAAACGCACATTCACCCTCGCCTCGACCCGCGACCGGATCCTGGCGACGATCGAGATCAAGCAGCCGTCACAGAAAGAAGACGCGGGCGGCTTCATCCCACGCGGGATCTGGGGCATCGACACCCTTCCCGACGGTGTCGATGTCCCAGCGTCCGACTAGTTCGAAATCCGGCTGGTCGAAGATCCGGCCGGTTGGAGAACCGGCAGCGGTGTCACACGAGTACTGCTAGGTCTCGAGCTCCCGGGCAACTGCCCGCACCACCTCGGAGATCCGGGCGGCGGTCTTGCGGTCGGGGTATCGGCCCTTGCGCAGATCCGGCTGAATCTTGCCTTCCAGCAACGTGATCAGGTCGGCCACCATGCCGTGCAGCTCATCAGGACTGTGCCGCTTGGGCTGTTCCTTGCGCGCTTCCCGCGTGTTCTTGGCAACGCTGGGAGCCGGATCGAGAACCTTGACCGTCAACGCCTGTGGGCCGCGACGGCCCGCTGCCATGCCGAACTCGACCCGCTGGCCGGGTTTGAGCGCCTCGGTCCCATCGGGGAGCGCGGACGAGCGCACATAGACGTCTTCGCCCTCATCTTGCGAGAGAAAGCCGAAGCCCTTCTCCGCGTCGTACCATTTCACCTTGCCGGTAGGCACTGTGCTCACCCTCATCTACTCGCATTGCCCAAAACGAAAGCGCCCGCTGCGGGCAACTGGCCCAGCCGGACGCGTTCGGTCAGTCTAGCGCCTCGGCCAACCCCCGAGCACACGGGTTTTCGGCCGCCTCGGACCTGCACTACCGTTGTCTACATGCGCAAAGCCGAAGGCAGCCTCTTGCTGCGGGCCGCTGTGGGACTGTTCGCCATCGGAGTCATCGCACTGCTCTGGCTGTTTCTGAGTACGCCGATCACCGGTGAGACCGCTCCCCTGTTCGTCTATCTGCTCACCATGTGTGCCCCGCTCGGCTTTTTGCTCGGGCTGATTTTTGCGTTGCGATCAGGGCGACGCCATCGGAACGCCGCTGCGCACCAGGGCGGCGGCTCGAGGTCGCCACTACAGTGACTGACGACATGACGCTATCAATCGACGGAGCATTGACTCCCACCAGTGACGGCACGGCACTCCGCGCTGCATACAGCTGCTTTCCGACCGGTGTGGTCGCCGTATGCCACCAGGGCGACGGCGACCCCATCGGCATGGCCGCCAGCTCGTTCGCCACGGTGTCGCTCAACCCGCCACTGGTGTCGCTCTGCGTTCAGAACGAATCGACGACGTGGCCCAAGTTGCGCAACGCTCCCGTCATCGGGCTGTCGGTGTTCGCCCATGATCAGGACGCCGAGTGCAAGCAGCTCGCGGGCCGGGCCGATGCGCGATTCACCGGGCTGCGGGTGGAAACGACCGACGACGGGGCACTCTTCATCGGCGGAGCGGTGGCCCAGCTCTCGTGCACCATCTACAACGAAATACCGGCCGGCGATCACAGCCTGGTCCTGCTCAAGGTCGAGGCGTTGCGCGCCGACCCGTTGCAGGAGCCGCTCGTGTTCCACGCCAGTGCGTTCCGGGCGCTGGAAAGACGGGCGTAGCAACCACGACTTCGGCGCCCATCAGAAAACGACCGTAGTCAGTTTTCACCGGGGATCCGACCTCGATCGGGCGTTCACCGTAGGCTTGTACAGGTGACCGCCATCGCTCTGGGTATGCCAGCCGGCTTATCCGTCCGCCCGCCCGTCGGGACAGACGCCGTCATGCCCACCAGCGGTCCCATGGTGGACACCTTCGGGCGCGCTGTTCGCGACCTCCGCGTCTCGGTGACCGACCGCTGCAATCTGCGCTGTACCTACTGCATGCCCGCCGAAGGCCTCGACTGGCTCGATCGCGACGACGTTCTGACAGCTGCCGAGATCGTGCGGGCGGTCTCGGTGGGCGTGCGCGAACTCGGAGTACGAGCCGTCCGGTTCACCGGCGGCGAGCCACTGCTGCGCAAGGACCTCCCGGAGATCATCGAAGCGGTTGCCGCCCTTGACCCCCGACCCGAGATCGCGCTGACCACCAATGGACTGGGCCTGGCCCGGCAGGCGAAACGATTGGCAGCTGCCGGCCTGGACAGGGTGAACGTATCCCTGGACACCGTCGACGCCGCCAAGTTCGCTGCCATCACCCGTCGCGACCGCCTTCCCGACGTGTTGGCAGGCCTCGAGGCCGCGGCCGACGCCGGGTTGACCCCGGTGAAGGTCAATGCCGTGCTCGACACCGCCGGCGGCCTCGACGACGCCGCTGCGCTCCTGAAGATGTGCCTGGACAAGGGCTACCAACTGCGGATCATCGAGCAGATGCCGCTGGACGCCGAACACCACTGGTCACGCACCTCGATGATCACCGCCGACCAGATCCTCGCCCGCCTGCAGCAGGACTTCGACCTGCGGCCCGACGACGTGGCGCGTGGGTCGGCCCCGGCGGAACGCTGGATCGTGGAGGGTCATACCGGGCTCGACGGGAGGCCTGCCCGAGTCGGGGTCATCGCCTCCGTGACCCGCCCGTTCTGCGGCGATTGCGACCGGACCCGGCTCACCGCGGACGGACAGCTTCGCAATTGCCTGTTCGCCACCTCGGAGACGGACCTACGCGGTTTGCTGAAGTCAACTCACGCTACAGATCAGGAAATCGCGCTGCGGTGGCGACAGTCCACGTGGGGCAAGCTCCCGGGCCATGGCGTCAACGAGCCAGGCTTCCTCCAGCCCGCACGGTCGATGTCGGCGATCGGGGGCTGACTATGCGTATCTGCGTCCGGTTCTTTGCCGCCGCCCAAGCAGCCGCGGGTGTCGAGCAAAGTGTGGTCGAACTCACTGACAAAGCCACTCTTGCGGATCTGGAAATCCAATTGGGTCAAAGCAATCCACAGTTGGCTGAAGTGCTCGAGAGATGCTCATATCTGCATGAGTCCGTCGCCGTTCGGGACCGCTCACGGGTGCTCTCGAGTGGCGACACCGTCGACGTCCTGCCGCCGTTCGCGGGCGGTTGAGCGCATCTGACCGTGCGCAGCAACGGGTCATTCGACCCACATCCGCGTCTCATTCCTTCGGATGAGGCTGTGACGTTCCTCACATAACGGTTGGGTTACGGTACGGACACAGGACGACTGTCATACCGATGAGCAGCAGTAATGCCGAAACCGCCGAAAACGGGCCCGCCGACACGTCGAAAAGGCCGTCGAAGAAGTTATGTGTAACCACTGATTAACCCGTACCGTCTGTCTCGGTCGACCTGATCGGCCAGACCGCAAGTGAATATTCCCGGCTCGCCGCGCCCAACCTCGTCCCGCGAGCCGAGAAACTCCAAACGCATTTCAGGGACGAGGACGGGGGACCCACCATCTCCTGGAGATCACCGGGTTCCGAGAAATCGGAGCCCTTGGGGTGAAGCCCGCGCAAGCGGACCGAGCAACCTCTCGCTCGAACCCGACAGCTGACTTCGTAGGCGCGTGGAGAGAGGAAGTACAACTCATGTCCGGACGTCATCGTCAGCCGACCACCACTGGTCGCACCATCGCCAAGTTCGCCCTCACCTCTGCCGTCATCGGCGGTGGCGCCACCCTCGCCTTCGCAGGCGGCGGCAACGCCGGTGCAGCCACCGACGCCGAGTGGGACCAGGTCGCCTCGTGCGAGTCGGGTAACAACTGGGCCATCAACACCGGCAACGGCTACCAGGGTGGACTGCAGTTCAGCCCGAGCACCTGGACCGGCCACGGCGGCGGCGAGTTCGCCCCTTCCGCCGACCAGGCAACCCGTGAGCAGCAGATCGCTGTCGCCGAGCGTGTTCTCGCCAGCCAGGGACCCGGCGCATGGCCGACCTGTGGCACCGGCCTGAGTGGCGCCACCCCGCGCAACGCTCCCGCTGCGGCCCCGAGCCTCGAGATCCCCGCAGCCCCGGCTGCACCCCAGGCTCCGGACCTCTCGGCTCAGACCGACGAGATCGCCAACGACCTGAAGTCCGTGTTCAACGATCCCACCGTCCACGCGCTGATCGATCAGGCCAACGCGGCCGGTGACCTCGACGCCGGAACGATCGCGTTCTACAACGAGTACCGGGACTTCCTGCCCCTCCCCTGATCTTCGGGAGCCCAGACGAAGGGCCTCGCACGCGACCATGAGTCCGTGCGGGGCCCTTTTCCATGTTCCGATGTTGGTGGGTTCGGGCGAGCATTTGCCCAGGTCGACCTCACCCAAACCCACCAGTTCCGGGCGGGTGGGGGCGGGTGGGGGCTCGGGTCAGGCGCAGCCAACCCATTCGTCGGTGCCGTCGGCGAAGATCTGGTGCTTCCATACCGGGAGTTGCGCCTTGACCTCATCGACCAGCAGGGCGCAGGTGGCGAAAGCCGCCTGACGATGATCGGCCGCCACCGCGACCACCAGTGCCGCGTCGCCGATCGCCAACGGACCCACCCGGTGCGACACAGCGACCGCACGTACGCCGTCGGCCCCGGCCGCGATCTCTGCCACGACCTTCTCGACGACCTCGCCGGCCGTGGGATGCGCGCTGTAGTTCAGTGCGGTGACGTCGCGGCCGCCGTCGTGATTGCGCACTGCGCCGACAAAACTCACGATGGCCCCAGCTGTTCCGCCTGCCGCCTCGGCCGCGAGGGCCTCATGGTCGGAGGTGGACAGAGGATCTTCGGTGACCACGGCACGGGCGACTATGGCAGCCATCAGTGGTCGCCTCCCTTGATCTGGTCCAGGGCGTGGGTGAGCACGGGTCCGAGAACCCCAAGGCCGTCACGGACACCGCCCGTGGAACCGGGCAGATTGACGATGAGGGTGCGGCCCGCGACACCGGCCGTGCCCCGCGACAGGACGGCCGTGGGGACTTTGGGCAATCCGCTGTTGCGGATGGCGTCGGCCAGACCGGGTATGTGGCGTTCGATCACCGCCGAGGTCTGTTCAGGGGTCTGATCGGTCGGGTTCAGACCGGTGCCGCCGGTGGTGAGGATCAGAGCCGTCTCATCTCCGACTGCTGTTCGAAGCGCTGCGCCGACCTGGTCACCGTCGGGAATCACCACCGGGTCGTTCACCACGAACCCGCGGTCGCGCAACCATTCGACGATGATCGGCCCCGAGCGGTCGGCGTACACCCCACCGGCGGCGCGCGTCGACGCCACGACAACCACTGCGGTGCGGGGATGAGGAGTGCGGGGATCGGCCATCAGTGCCCACCGTCCCGGGTCCAGTGCCCCTTCTTGCCGCCGGTCTTCTCCTGGAGGCAGATGTCGGTCATCTGTGCGCGCGGATCAACCGCTTTGACCATGTCGTGCAGGGTGAGTCCGGTCACCGCCACAGCAGTGAGGGCTTCCATCTCGACGCCGGTGCGGTCGGTGGTGACCGCGGTCGCGCGCACCTCGATGGAGTCCTTGCCCAGCTCGAAATCGACGCTCACGGTGCTGAGCGCGACCTGATGGCACAGCGGAATCAGCTCAGGTGTCTTCTTGGCGGCCATGATGCCGGCGATGCGGGCCGTTGCCAGCGCATCCCCTTTGGGCAACCCGCCCGCCGACAACAGCGAGATCACGTCGGCGGTGGTGCGAAAAACCCCGGTGGCCAGCGCTTTACGCGTGGTGGCCGCCTTGCCGCCGACATCGACCATCTGCGCCGCCCCCGCCTCGTCGAGATGGCTGAGACGTCCCGGGCCGGGCCGGTCGGTCGGCGCGTTCACCGATCAGCGATTGACGGTGGTTCGCGGGTGAAGGTAAGGCAGGTCGTCGACCGGGAGCGGGAAGGTGACCTCACCGAACGGTGACAGAGCGCCGGAGACGTGCGCGGCGAACTCACTGACGGCGTGCTCGCCCTCCGGAACCTCGGGCCAACCATTATCGACGTACTTCTTCTTTTCAGCCACGGGCGTCATTCTGCCATGAGTGGCCCGCATATCATCTACTGGATGAGCCCCGACCAGCCAATCAGTCTGGCCGACGACCTCGCCCGCCGCGACGACGACCAACTGCTCGATCTCCTGCAGTCCCGGCCGGATCTGGCCAGCCCTCCCCCACCCGGGGTCGAGGTGCTTGCGCAGCGCGCGATGTCGGCGGCCTCGATCAACCGATGTGGCGAAGACCTGGACCTGCTGGCGGTGGCGGTGCTCGAGACGATCGCGGAACTGGGTTCGCGATCCGGACAGACCCGCGGGCTCTCGCCTGTGTCCACCGACGCCATCGTCGAGGCGCTGTCGGAGCGAGCCGCGCCCGACGCGATCCGGGCGCGCATCGACAACCTCGTCGACCTCGCGCTGCTGTGGGGGCCGCCAGATGCGCTGGTCACCGGACCACACATGGCGGCGGCGTGGCCGTGGCGTTCACGTCTTGCGACCGCCCCTGTCAACGCGTTCTCGCTCGCCGAGATCCGAGCGAAGATCGACGCCCTCGGCGACCGGGAGCGTGACCTGTTGTCCACCCTGGCGTCGGGACCCGGCCTGGGACGAACCCGTGACGCCGGTCTCGGACCCGACTCGGATCGGCCGGTCCCTAGGTTGGTCCATCAGGGACTGCTGCTGGTGGTCGACGAGCAGACCGTCGAATTGCCGGTGGTCATCGGCCAGCTCATCCGCGGCGAGGATCCAGCCGAGCCATTCGAGCTGCGGCCACCGGAGCTCTCCGGTGGCGGGGGACGCAAGGTCGGGCTGGCCGAGGTCGATGCCGCGGCCGGTGGCGAAGCGCTCGAGTTCCTGCGGCACAGTGCCGACGCCATCGAGACCCTCGGCGCCCACCCGGCAGCGGTTCTGCGGGCAGGCGGCATGGGCGTCCGGGAGATCCGTCGACTCGCCAAGGCCCTGTCCGTGGACGAAAAGCGGGTGGGCCTGGTCATCGAGGTACTCGCCGGACTTCGCCTCATCGATTCCGGATTTCCCGTGCCCGACCCGTCGGACGGTCTCGAACCGTCGTGGGCCCCGACCACGTCCGTCGACAGCTGGTCGCATCAGGCACCCGAGCGCCGATGGTTCTCCATCGCCTCTGGGTGGCTGGATCTGCACCGCAGGCCGTGGCAGATCGGCGGACGCACCCCGGACGGCACGTTGATCGGCGCGCTGGTCGGTGCGATGCCCGAAGGTGCTGCCCGGGCCGAGCGGCTTCTTGTGCTCCAGGCGCTGGCCGAGGCCAAACCCGGGGCCGACGTCACGCCGGTCGCCCTGGGCAGGCACATCGCGTGGCGGCATCCCCGGTGGCTTCGCCGCATGCCGCAGTCGACGATCATCGAAACACTCGCCGAGGCCCAGTCGCTGGGCCTGGTGGCTCACGGTGCCCTGACGTCGGCGGGCCGCGAACTCATCGCAACCGGTACACCCGACGAGGTCGAGGCCGCCACGGTCGCGGCGATGGCAAAGTCCATCCCCGCTCCCATCGACTTCTTCTTGGCTCAGGCGGATCTGACCGTGACCGCCCCGGGACCGCTGACCCCGGAACTCGCCGCCGACCTGGCTCTGGTCGCGGACCTGGAGTCCGGTGGCGCGGCCTCGGTGTACCGGGTGTCGGAGTCGTCGGTTCGTCGCGCGCTCGATGCGGGCCGTACCGGCACCGAGCTGATGACACTGTTCACGTCCCACTCGAAGACCCCTGTGCCGCAGTCACTCTCATATCTCATCGACGATGTTGCGCGTAAGCACGGACAGCTGCGCGTCGGTGTCGCCAGTACGTTCATCCGTTGTGAGGACCCGACGACACTAGCGGCGGTGCTCAATTCACCGGTGGCCGAACAATTGTCGCTGCGGGCGCTCGCCCCGACCGTCGCAGTGTGCGACGACCCCATCATCGACGTCCTGGACATCCTGCGGGCGGGCGGATTCGCCCCGGCAGGCGAGGACTCGGCGGGTGAACTGGTGGACCTGCGTACGCGCGGCGCTCGGCTACCGACTCCGCGGGAACGACGCGCGTCGGCGCGCAAGCCGTCACTCAGCTCACCCGCGCGCGATCGGCTGGCTGCGGTGGTAAGCCACATGCGATCACAGGACGCGGCGAACGCAGCCACGCTCACCGCGGCCGGAGCCGGAGGATCATCGGTGACCGGTGGCGGCCTGCCTGCGACCGCATTGCTGCAGACCGCGCTGGCGAACAAGCAGTCGGTACGCCTGGGCTACGTCAACGCCGAGGGCTTTGCGTCCAAACACGTGGTGGTACCCCGGATGATCGGCGCCGGCCAGGTGATCGCCCTGGACCCGGGCAGCAACGACGAACACCGGTTCTCACTTCACCGCATCACCAGCGTGGAGATCGTCGACTGATTCCGCGCGCGGCCACCACGTCGCTGACCTTCGGCTAAGTCCACAACGTCTCGGGCCGAGGCCTCCGGGAAGTTCGGCGGCCTGTTGACTGTTGATCACGAAGCGAGTTGCCACATGTAGCAGCTCTCGATCCCCCGGCCACCGCTCGTGGCACAAACTGCTGCTTCTGAGGAGAATGGTTCCTTGTGACTGACGGACCGTTGATCGTGCAATCGGACAAGACCCTTCTACTGGAGGTCGACCACCCCCAGGCTGCCGAGGCGAGGGCCGCAATTGCGCCGTTCGCCGAGCTCGAGAGGGCTCCCGAGCACGTGCACACCTACCGGGTGACACCGCTCGCCTTGTGGAACGCTCGTGCCGCCGGCCACGACGCCGAGCAGGTGGTCGATGCGCTTGTCACGTTCTCCCGTTACGCGGTGCCGCAGCCTCTGCTGATGGATGTCGTCGACACGATGGGTCGCTTCGGCCGGCTGCAGCTGGTGAAGAGTCCGGTGCACGGATTGACCCTGGTCAGCTTCGACCGCGCGGTGCTGGTCGAGATCATGCGCAACAAGAAGGTGGCGCCCATGCTGGGCGCCCGGGTGGACGACGACACGGTCATCGTTCATCCCTCCGAGCGCGGCCGTCTCAAACAGATCCTGCTGAAGGTAGGCTGGCCTGCCGAGGACCTCGCCGGGTACGTCGACGGCGAAGCCCACGAGATCAAGCTGGACGAGAACGGCTGGGAGCTGCGTGACTACCAGCAGCTGGCTGCCGAGTCGTTCTGGGCGGGTGGTTCCGGTGTGGTTGTGCTGCCTTGTGGTGCAGGCAAGACGATGGTCGGTGCGGCCGCAATGGCCACGGCGCAGGCCACCACGCTGATCCTCGTGACCAACACGGTCGCCGGCAGGCAGTGGAAACGCGAGCTCATCGCACGTACGTCGCTGACCGAAGAAGAGATCGGTGAGTACTCGGGTGAGCGCAAGGAGATCCGCCCTGTCACCATCGCCACCTATCAGGTGATGACCCGCAAATCCAAGGGCGAGTACCGCAATCTTGATCTGTTCGACTCCCGCGACTGGGGCCTGATCATCTATGACGAGGTCCACCTGCTGCCCGCGCCGGTGTTCCGGATGACGGCGGATCTGCAGTCGCGGCGCCGCCTCGGTCTCACCGCCACGCTGGTCCGTGAGGACGGCCGCGAAGGCGACGTCTTCAGTCTGATCGGGCCCAAGCGCTACGACGCGCCGTGGAAGGACATCGAGGCGCAGGGCTGGATCGCCCCCGCCGAGTGCATCGAGGTTCGGGTGACACTCACCGACAACGAGCGCCTCGAATACGCGGTCGCCGAGCCTGAGGAGAAGTACAAACTCTGTTCGACGGCGCACACCAAGATCAATGTGGTGAAGTCGATCCTCGAGCAGCACAAGGACTCTCAGACACTGATCATCGGCGCCTATCTGGACCAGCTCGACGAGCTCGGCGCTGCCCTCGACGCGCCCGTGATCAAGGGGTCGACGAAGAACAAGGAGCGCGAGGAGTTGTTCGCGAAGTTCCGCACCGGCGAGATCCAGACGCTGGTGGTCTCGAAGGTCGCGAACTTCTCGATCGATCTCCCCGAGGCGTCGGTCGCGGTCCAGGTGTCGGGCACATTCGGTTCTCGCCAGGAAGAGGCTCAGCGCCTCGGGCGATTGCTGCGCCCGAAGGCCGACGGTGGTCAGGCGCACTTCTATTCGGTGGTCTCCCGCGACACGGTCGACGCCGACTACGCGGCACACCGCCAGCGGTTCCTCGCCGAGCAGGGGTACGCGTACCGGATCACCGATGCCGACGATCTGCTCGGACCCGCCGTCGGCTGAACGTACTTTCGGCTGACGATCTGAGGGAGCTGCGTCGGCCGACGACGCGGAGGTGGAACCACCGGCAATGGGGCATCTGACGATCGGCAAACTGTAAGCTGTTGAGGTGTCCACTGCGACGTTCGAGCGGAGTGACCCGCAGCTATTGTCGGTCGGCTATCGCCTCACCGGCAGTGTTGTCGCTGCCCTCGGCATAGCGGCCGACGGCGGTTCCACCTCAGACCCGGCAGACCGCTTGGTCCGCACGGTGCGGGCCGCCCTCGCGGCACTGCAGGCGGTTGCAGTACGAAAACAGACCTACACCGGGCCGTGGCTTCCCGAACCCATTGTCCTCGAACCCGATTCGTTCGAGGACCCGTTGGCGTCGGCCGTAGCGGGCGACGGCGCACGCCTGGCCACAATGGTGGCCCTCGAAACGCTGTCCCCCACCACCCGCATCTCGTACGTGCTGCGGGATTGTTTCGGAACAGACGCCGGACAGATCGCCGGCGCACTGGCCACCTCGGTCGACAAGGTCAACCGGCTTGCCGACAAGGGCGCTGAGCTGATGGCCGACACACTGCAGCCCGACAGCATCGAAGACCACAACGAGGTGGTCGCGCAGGGCGTGCTCGCGTTGACGCTGGGCGACATGGAATCGCTTGCCGCACTTGCTCACCCGGATCTGACGTACTTTGCCGACAGCAACGGGGTCACGAGGTCGGCAACCGGCCCGATCGTCGGCTCGGCCACCGTCCTGCGGCTTCTCTCCACCGTGATGACCCGGTACGGCAGCGAGATGACCCGCCACACGCGTCCCGTGTTGATCAACGGCGAGATGGGCCTGCTCACCGACGCCGGGATCCGTGAACAGAGCCCGCTGCATCGGCGGGTGACGGCGCTGGCCGTCAGCGGCGGCAAGATCGTCGCGGTGTACGACCTGTCGAATCCGGACAAGCTCACCGGGACACCACTATTCCGATGACCAGCGAAAAGAACCCGGCAGCCCGCATGCGGACGGTCAAGCGCCTACAGCCGTTCTCGTCCACCATCTTCGCCGAGATGTCACAGCTGGCGGCCGAGCACGATGCCATCAACCTCGGTCAGGGATTCCCGGACACCGACGGCCCGGCGGCGATGCTCGCCGCGGCACAAGAGGCCATTGCGACCGGCCAGAACCAGTATCCGCCCGGTCCAGGCATTCCGGCCTTGCGGGAGGCGGTGGCCCAGCACCAACTCGATCACTATGGCCTGCAGTACGATCCGGCCACCGAAGTGCTGATCACGGTCGGTGCCACCGAGGCGATCGCCGGAGCGATCATCGGGCTGGTCGAACCCGGCCGGCGCGTGGTGATGATCGAGCCGTACTACGACGCCTACGCCGCCGCGACAGCGATGGCCGGTGCCGAGCGGGTGACCATCCCTCTCATCGCCGATGGCGACGGTTTTGCACTCGACCAGGATGCCCTTCATGCGGCCGTCACCCCCGAGACGGCCATGGTGGTGATCAACAGTCCGCACAACCCCACCGGCACAGTGCTTTCCGATGAACATCTGAGGGCCATCGCCCGGGTCTGCATCGACAACGACGTGCTGGTACTGACCGACGAGGTCTACGAGCACCTGGTGTTCGATGGGCGGGTACACACTCCTCTGGCCACGCTGCCCGGGATGCGCGAGCGCACGTTGCGGGTGTCATCGGCAGGCAAGACCTTCAACGTCACCGGCTGGAAGGTCGGGTGGATCAGCGGTCCGGCCGAGTTGATCGCAGCTACCCGAGCCGCCAAACAGTTCATGAGTTTTGTCGGCAGCGGTCCGTTCCAGCCGGCAATCGCCGTCGCCCTGGGCACCGAGATGGAATGGGTCCGGCGATCGTCGGCCGGGTTGCAGCGTAAGCGCGACCTCATCTCCGCCGCGCTGGCGGACGTGGGCTTCGGCGTCCACCGCAGCGAGGGCACTTATTTCGTCTGCGCCGACCCCCGGCCACTCGGCTACCACGACGGCGCCGAGTTCTGCCGCGATCTGCCCGCTCGCATCGGGGTGGCCGCGGTCCCGGTCAGCGCGTTCGTCGACCACCCCGAGCAGTGGACCCATCTGGTGCGGTTCGCGTTCGCCAAGGAGGACGCCGTGATCGAGCAGGCAGCCGAGCGCCTTCGCGCCCTGTCCTGAGGGTCGCATGCCTGGTAAAGCGCCGGCTCGCGATCAGACGTCGGCGCCCATCGGCAGCAACCGCAGCAGCACATCGTTCACCGTGAGGATTCCCGGTTCACGGTTGTTGTCGTCGACGACCACCATCACGTGGTTGCTCTCGGCCTTGGCCCGCTGCAGCGCCTCGTAAACCGGGGTTGTCCCGGGCAGGGTCAGCACCGGGCGCATCAGCTCCAGAGCGGGACTGCTCTGCGGCACCCCGATGGTGTCGCGCACGTGGACCATTCCCTCCACCGTGTGGCGATCCCTGACCAGGATCCGCAGATGTCCACTGCCGGTGGCGGCTTGGCGAACCTGCGCCACGGTCGCATCGGTACCGACGCTCACCGGCTCGACGCCCGGTGTCAGCAGCTCCCCGATCGTCACACTCTCCAACTCCAGGGCGGCCATCAACTGGCCGTGGTAGCGCTCGTCGAGCGTGCCGACCGTCGCCGAGTGCTCGACGAGGTGCCGTAGCGTTGCCGAGTCCTGCCCGGACTCGAGCTCGTCGACCGGTTCGACTCCCACCTTGGCCAAGAACCAGTTCGCCATGTGGTTGAGCGCCAACAAGATCGGCCGGGTGAGCACCATGAAACCCCTCATCGGCAACGCGAGCAGCGTGGCCGATCGTTCGGGATGTGCGATGGCCCATGACTTCGGGGCCATCTCACCGACAACCAGGTGCAGGAATGTGACGACGATGAGAGCCAGAACGAATCCGGCCACGTCGGCGAGCCATGACGGGGCGCCCCAGTCATCGAACAGAGGGGTGAGCCAGTGGTGGACAGCGGGTTTGGTCACCGCACCGAGGGCCAAGGTGCAGACGGTGATGCCCAACTGCGAACCCGCCAGCAACACCGACAGTTCGGAAGCACTGCGCAGGGCGGCGCGGGCCGAGCGACTGTCGGGTGCGGCGTCTTCCAGTCGGTGTCGGCGCGCGGCGATCAGTGCGAACTCGACGGCGACGAAGAAGGCACTGGCAGCGATCAACGCCACCGTGATGGCCAGGACAATCCATGGACTACTCATGATGGGACCTCCGAACCGGTGATCGTCACCAGAAGCGATGACGGGACCCGGTTGTCGACGGCCAGCACCTGTGCCTTGAGAAGTCGCGGGGCCGGGGCCGACTCATCGACCAGGTCGGCCGGGTCGGGCGAAAGTGGGATGGCAACAACGTCGTTGACGGCGGGAAAGTCGGCGAACCGCGAAACCACCAGACCGGAGAGCGTTTCGACGTCGCCTTCCGGTATCCGGTGTCCCACCAGGCGCTCCACCTCGTCGAGGTGCACATCCCCGGCGATCGTCCAGCCGTTCTCGCGCGACCCGCTGATAGCGACGTGACCGTCGTCGTGTTCGTCGGCGATGTCACCCACCAGTTCCTCGGCGATGTCCTCGATGGTGATCACTCCGGCAAATCCGCCGTACTCATCAACCACGAGCGCCATCTCCGCCGATGCGCCCACCAATCGCGAGACCGCCTGCGGCAGCGGAAGACTGGTGGGTACGATCACCGCTTCGCGCATGCAGGACGCAGCGTCGGCACCGGCCGGCTGCGCCGACAGCAGGTCATGTAGATCGATCACACCCAGCAGATCATCGGAAGTCGTACCGACCACGGGGTAACGCGTGTGGCCGCTCCCCATCGTTGTCAGCACCTGCGTCACCGGGGTGTCGGCACGCACGGTGTCCACCCGGGCGCGCGGCACCATCGCGTGTTCGGCGGTGCGATCGGGGAAGTCGAGGATCCGGTCGAGCAGCGCGGAGAGTTCTGCGGGCAACTCGCCGGCATCGCGAGACCTGGCGACGATGTGCTCGAGATCGCGAGCGGTCGCCGAGTGCTCCACGTCGTGCACCGGCTCGATGCGCAGGGCACGCAGCAACAGGTTCGATGACTGATCGAACAACCAGATCAGCCAACCGAAGAGAGAGAGGTAGATGGTGGTCGACAGGGCGAGCCAGCGCGCGACGGGTTCGGGGCGCGCGATCGCGAGGTTCTTCGGGAACAACTCGCCGAAGAGCATCTGGACGAAGGTCGAGAACACCACCGCGACGACCGCGCCGACGGCGATACCTACGCCGGTGGGGATGCCGACTCCGCCGAGCAATTCACCCAATCCCCGGCCGATGAGCGGTTCGGCGACATAGCCGACCAGCAGGCCGGTCACGGTGATCCCGAGCTGCGCCCCGGAGAGCATGAACGACGTGCGCCGGGTGACCTTGAGCGCGCGGGCCGCGCCCGCATCACCCGCCTCGGCCCGGGCCTTGAGACGGGATCGGTCAACCGACATGAAAGCGAACTCTTGGGCAACAAAATAGCCGGTCATCGCGGTGATGAGCAGGACGACGCCGACACCGAGAGCGATGGTCAGGACAATCAACGTCGGGTCAGCCCCGCTCGCGGTTGTTCACTGGTGATGCTGGACAAAAGTGGGCGCGATGCGCTCGACATGACTCTTTCTGACAGATGGCGCGTTCGTCGGCGACGAACCGTCGTTGGTAAAGAGTTACTTTACCTAAGGTCTGTGAGTCTCGCCAACCATTCTGTTCGCACGCGTGTTCGATACGAGCTATCCTTCAACCATGAATGCCGGTCGCCAGGCCTCGCTGTTCGAGGAAGCATCCACGGACCCGGCGCTGTCGGAGCTGGGAAGCGCAGTGGTCAGGCGCCCGCTCACACACGGCGCCTGGGTGGACCTGCGGCCCGGCTGGATAGTCGGCGCGGACGAACTGTTCCACCGCCTGTCTGCCGACGTGCCTTGGCGCGACGAGCGACGCACGATGTACGACCGAGTACTCGATGTGCCCCGTCTGCTGTGCCACTACGGGGAACATGCGCAACTGCCGCATCCCCTGTTGGACAGATGTCGCGACGCCCTCGGCCATCATTACCGCCGCGAGCTCCCCGAAGGGTTCGCCACTGCCGGACTTTGCCTGTATCGCAACGGAAACGACAGCGTGGCCTGGCACGGAGACAAGATCGGCCGGGGCAAAACGGAGGACACGATGGTCGCGATCGTGTCCCTCGGCTCACCCCGGCCACTCCTGTTACGTCCGGTCGGCGGCGGCGCGTCGTTGAAGTTCACCGTCGGCCACGGCGACCTGCTCGTCATGGGCGGCAGCTGCCAGCGCACGTGGGAGCACGCGGTGCCCAAGACCACCGGCGTGGGGCCCCGCGTCAGCGTGCAGTTCCGGCCGCGCGGTGTGCTGTGAGCTCGACTACCGTGATACCTGCTCGAACGAGTACTCGACCCCGGTGAGTGATTCGGACAGGTCCCAGAGCCCGGCTGCCATCAGCTCATCGTGTGATCGCTTGTTCGACTTGGCGGGGCCGGGTGCGCCGCGCATCCCGCCCATCTGGGTCGGACCGTAGAAGGCACCCGAACGCGCCTGCGGTGACGTGGCTGCGAACAGCTGCGGGAGCGCGCCGTCGGCAGCGGACTGCGCGAAGTACGAGCCGCCCAGCGCCATCACACGATCCCAGATCGATTCGGTGTGCGACTGCAACTCGGTCGACGCGTAACCGGGGTGTGCCACAATCGATTTCACGTGCGAGCCGACTGCGGTGAGACGCTTGGCCAATTCGTACCCGAACAGCAGGTTGGCCAGTTTGGACTGACCGTAGGCGGGCCATCGCAAGTATCGACGCTGACGGTAGTTGGGGTCTTCGAGATTCATCTTGCCGATCTGGTGCATGGACGACGACAACGTCACCACCCGATCGGACACCTTGGGCAAGAGCAGACCGGTGAGCGCGAAGTGTCCGAGATGATTTGTGCCGAACTGCATTTCGAAACCATCCGCGGTGCGCCCCTGCGGGACTGCCATTACGCCGGCGTTGTTGATCAGCACGTCGATCGGGCCCGTCCGCTCGGCGCATGCGCGGACCGAGTCCAGGCTCGCCAGGTCGAGTTCGGTGATCGTGGCGTTGTCGCCGATCCGCGCGGCAACCGGCTCCGCCTTGGCGACGTTGCGGCAGGCGAGGATCACCTGCGCGCCGGCGGCGCCCAACGCGAGCGCGCTCTGCTCACCGAGCCCGCTGTTCGCTCCGGTGATGAAGAAAGTCCGTCCGGTTTGGTCAGGAATATCCGATGTGTTCCAGGTCATGCTCACAACCTACCTTCGTTCGGGTCCCGCTCGGTTCGTTCGAAACATCTCATCGTCGAGGACGCAGCCCCAGCACCGTCGCCGGTATCTTCAGTGCACTCTCGACCAATGTCCGGAGGTTCCACTCTTCCGAATCCTTCGCCAGGGCAACGGTGTACAGCTTGGTGGGCTCCGCGCGCCCACGCAGCACCAGGGACCCGATCGAGTGCCACTCCCCCTCCTCCACCTCGGACGCCGCAAGCGCGGAACCACTCGCCAGCACGTGTGAGCGCACCGATTTGGCGGCCTCCGACAGTCGTGCCGATTCGTTGACGGCGTCCCCCACCACGGTGTACTCGTACCGCGTGGTCGCGCCGATGTTGCCGGCAAACACCACACCTGCCGAGACGCCGATCGAAAACCGCAGTGGCCGCAGAACTTCGAGTTCGGAATGCAGATCACGCGCCGCGGCGAGCGCGGCTCCTGCCGGGTCGTCCACGGTGCTGGGCGCCCCGAAGATCGCCAGCGCCGCATCACCCTCGAACTTGTTGATGAAGCCGCTGTGCCGATCGACGACGTCGGCGACGATCGCGAAGAAGCTGTTCAAGATGGCCGCCACGGTGTCCGGCGCCTCTCGTTCGGCGAGTCGGGTGGATCCCTGGATGTCGACGAAAAGAACTCCGACAAAGGTGTTCTCACCATGGAAGCCGTCGCCGCGTTCCATCGCGAGCTTGGCGACACCGTCGCCCACATGTCGCTCGAAGAGTTCGCGGATTTGTTCGCGCTCGGCGAGTCCGCTGACCATGTCGTTGAATCCCTGCTGCAGGATCCCGAGTTCAGAGGAGTCGTAGACGTCGAGGACGGGATACGTGTGCGCCACCTGCACCTCCTCCATACCCACGCGGATCTCACGCAGCGGGTCGGTGATTGACCGCGACACCAAGAAGGTGGCGCGAATCCCGCCGAGGAGGCAGAACGTCGCCAGCACGACGGTGGGGGCGTCCAGCACATAGCGATTCTCGGGCAACCAACCCGTCGCGCGGCCCACGTTGATGGCGATGATGCCCAGCAACGGCACCGCGGAGAACACGATCCACACCGCGAGAAGCCGTTCGCGGACGCCCAACAGCGACTTCGCGAGAACTCCATCACGCATCGCGATGGCGACGATCGGTCGCGAAACACGTTCGACGAGAAGGTAGGTGAGACAACCGGCAGATGTTCCCGCCATCAGGAACGCTGAGCCGAATACCACGAACTCGACTGCGGTACCGCCCAGTCCGAAAGGAATGTAGATGACGGCCCCAGTCGTCCAGGTGACCAGGGCGGCTCCCGCCTGCTGCAACGGCATCATCTGGATCGATCGTCGCCGGACGGGCGAGGCCGCAACGGCCTTGGTGAACCACATCAACTGCGGATACACCAGGTAGGCACTGAGACTCCCACCGATCAGCAGTGCGCCGACCACGGAGGCGATGATCACCGGCACATCTGATGTGTCGACCATCCCCCACACACTCAACTCGCCGCCGGTCATCACCAGTCGCACCATGACGACCATCTCGATGGCCGCGAAGGTGTTGCTGGCCACCAGGCCGAGACCGGCCAGGATCAGGAATCGGTTCGCAACGTGCCGTCGGCTGGCCGGGCCGTCCTGACTCGGGTCTGGTACCCCGATCAGGAACTCGTCGATTCGCCGAACCGCACGGGACGCGCCGACGAGCGGTGAAGAAGTGACGTGAGCCCGGGCGATGCGGCCGCGACGCGACAACTTGGCCGCTGCGGCACGTTTGCCGGAGACGCCACTGAGCAGCGATCGCCAGCCGATCGGGTGCGCCATCGTCGGATTCCGCCTTCTCTCGCCGCTGATCATGCCCCCGGACGTGGCCAGATCGCGATCGAAGTCACGGCTGAGTATACATAGCGCAACTCGAGTTGCGTTAGAGTCGATCGGTGACCCAGTCGAGCTCGCCGAACCGGCCAACGCGCTCCCATCGTCGCGGTGCGGCGGTGCGCGACGGGGTCATGTCGGCGGCGGTGCACGAGTTGCTCAACGTCGGGTTCGACGGGCTCACCATCGCCCACGTGGCCGACCGCGCGGGCGTGCACGTCACGTCGGTGTACCGACGGTGGAAGACCAAGGAGCAATTGGTCACCGATGCGCTGATCAACCACCTCGACCCATCGATACCGGCGCCCGACACCGGTTCGCTCCGGGGCGACCTGATCGCGATGTGTGCCGACCTCAACGTGTCGCTCACCAGCCCACAGATGAAGGCATTGCTGAGATTGTCTGCGATGCCGGTGGAGATCGATCCACTCGGCGACGCCCGGCGGCGCATCATCGACGCCAGGACCGAGGCACTCAAGACGGTTTTCGCGCGGGCCGTCGACCGCGGCGAACTCAGTGCGGACGCCCAGCCCGACTACTCGATCGCAGTCGAGGTGATCCATGCGCCGATCTACGCACGGGTGTTGCTCAACCGCGAGCCTGTGACCGGCGACTTCGTGGCCTCACTGGTCGACATGCTGCTGACCGGACTCGGCGGAACCCGCTCCCCCACATGAAATTTCGCCCACATGAAAATTCGCGCCGCCTGCCTGCGATCGCTCCGGTTGCACCCGGTGCGCACGTCGGCAAGCGGCGCGAATTCTCAGAAGGGGCAGCACACGGCCCACACAACGCCACACGGCGGCCGCGTCACCGGGTTCATCCGGTCGCGGCCGCCGTGGCGGATGCCTGATCAGCGGGATCAGACAGGCGAGGTGAGATCAGGCTGCGGCTTTGCCGGCCTCGATCTCGAGGGTGATGGTGACCTTGTCGCCGACGACGGTGCCGCCGGTTTCCAGGGGCATGTCGATGTCGATGCCGAAGTCCTTGCGGTTGAGCACAACCGAGGCCTCGAAGCCTGCGACCGGGCCGTTGCCCATGCCGGGGTTCACGCCGTTGAACTCGAGCTTGAGGGTGACGGGCTTGGTCACGCCATGGAGGGTGAAGTCGCCGTCGAGGAGGTAGTCGCCGCCGTCGGGCTTGACCGAGGTGGAGGTGAAGGTGGCGGTCGGGTACTTCTCGACCTCGAAGAAGTCAGCGGACTTGATGTGGCCGTCGCGCTGTTCGTTGCCGGTGTTGATGGAGTTGACGTCGATCTCGGCGGTGACGGCGGGGTTGCCGTTCTCGTCGACCGTGATGGCGCCGGAGAAGTTCTCGAACTTGCCACGAACCTTGCTCACCATGAGGTGACGTACGGAGAAGTTGACGGCCGAGTGAACCGGATCGATGGTCCAGGTGCCGGTCTCGAGTGTGTTTACTGCAGTGCTCATGTGGTGGTCTCCCTTGTCGAGCTGTGGTTTCGCCTACGTGAAGTGTAAACGGACCTCGGTCCGAATAATTCCCGAGTCCACACTCGGGCCATACCGAGGTTTGCTGAACTGCGGTTATCCACCGCAGATGTGACGGGAACCACACTGCGTCAGACGGAATTGCCGCATAATTCGGTGCATTCAGGCGGCTCGAGAACAGGTGGTTACCCATGGCCGAGACGGACGTCCTCATCGCGGGCGCAGGACCGATCGGCCTCACCGCCGCGATCGAGCTGCGACGGCACGGCGTGCGATGCCGCATCATCGACCCTCTGCGGCAACCCCCGCAGTACGCGAAAGCTGTGGGCGTACAGCCACGCACCCTTGAGGTCTTCGAAGGAATGGGTGTGCTGCGCCAGGTCCTGGACACGGCCACCCAGATGCGTGGCCAGATCGTGTACGTCAACGGCGAGCGCGTCAGCCAACTGGAATTGACACTGCCCGACGACATCCCTTTCGGATTCACCGCCATTCCCCAGTACGACACCGAGCGCATCCTTCGCGACCGGCTGGCGACCCTCGACCTCCCCATCGAGCGAGGCCTTCGTCTGACCGGTTTCGAGCAGGACGCCGACGGTGTCCGGGCGACGTTGGCCGGCGACGATGGCGAGCAGACGGTTCATGCGCGCTATCTCATCGGTTGCGACGGCGCGCACAGCATCACCCGCAAGACCTTGGGCCTGACGTTCGAGGGCGCGGCGTTTGATGAGCAGTACATGCTCGGTGATGTCGAGGTCGAGTGGGATCAGCCGGCCGGATTCGGCATCCGGTCCATGCATCAGACCGACGGTGCCACCGACGACCTCCTGGTGTGCATCCCGCTACCCGGCCGCGGCCGCTACCGCATGTCGATGCTGGTACCCGACGAACTCACGGCGAAGAACACGACCACCGGCTCCGGCGAGGTCGCGCACGGTTTCGAAGCCGGTCGACCGCCCGAACTGCACCACATCCAGGAGGTCCTGGACCGGCTTGCGCCCGAGCCCACCCGCGCCACGAACCTGCGGTGGTCGTCGGTGTTCCGCATCAGTCATCGCATCGTCGATTCGTATGGCACACAGCGGGTCTTCGTCGCGGGCGACGCCGCGCACATCCATCCTCCGACCGGCGCGCAGGGCATGAACACCGGCATCCAGGACGCCCACAATCTGGCCTGGAAGATCGCCCTGGCCGTCGCCGGGCATGCGTCGCCCGACCTGCTCGCCAGTTACGACGCCGAGCGTCGTCCGATCGGTGAGGAGGTGGTCGGGCGAACTGTGCGCGGCGCCCGCGAGGGCATCGGCGCCGACTCCGACGACCTGACCCACATCATCAAACGTGAGGCCCAGCTCCTCATCGACTACGCCGGCAGCCCGATCCTCGGAGACTCCCCGGCCGGGCGTGCGCTCGTCGCGGCAGGTCTGCGGGCGCCCGACTCCATCGGCCTCACCCGACCGGCCGTCAGCGGTTCCTTCCGACTGTTCTCGCTTCTCGATCGCCTCCGGCACACCGCAATCCTGTACGTGGACAACATCTCCGGCATCGACGACCTCACAGCGCTGGAAGATGTCGCGGCAACTGCGACCGGCGCAGCCCACGGCCTGCTCGACACCTATCTGGTGGTTGCCCCGGGAGTTGATCCCGGGCATAGCCTGCTGCCCGTCATCACAGATTCCGATGGGATGTTCGCCGCGGCGTACGGCCCGGCCGAGCGGTCCCTGTACGTCATCCGCCCCGACGGGTACCTCGGATACGCCGAGCGCGGCATCGACGCCGGTGCAGTGGTGGACCACCTGAAGAAGACCTTCAGCTGACTCGTCCGCGTTGTCCCGCCGAGACGGGCTGCGTACGCGATGATGAATCGGTGATCGCGCAAACTCCTGCTGACGGATCAGGACCCCGGTGGTGGGTCAGAGACGTGGTCGTGGCCGGGGTCGTCGCGGTGTTCGTCAGTGTCGCCACGATGATCGGCCAGAAGATCATCGACGACGTGCGGGCCGATCGCGACCACGAGATCTCCGACCGCCAGAGTCAGCGTGCCGAGCGCCTGGAGAATCTCCGCTTCATCCGGGGTCGGTCCAATGCCGATCCCACTGTGGAGCGGCCGTTCTACGGACTGGACCTCGCCGGATTGAGCCTGTCCGGTCTGGATCTACCCGGCGCGAACTTCAGCGAGGCCGACCTGCACGGATGTGATCTGCTCTCGACCAACCTCCAGGGGGCCAACCTCGCCTACGCGAACCTCGCCGACACCATCTTGCTGGGCGTCGATCTGAGGGATGCCAACCTCGTCGGCGCGCAGTTCACCGACGTCACCATCGACAACGAGGTGGCCGCCAACCCGGCTCCCGGTCAGGCAGGCCAACTGACCAGTTTCGCCGGCGCCGCACTTCAAGCGGTCGACTTCAGCGGGGCCGTACTGTGGGACGTCAGTTTTGCCGGCCACGACCTCAGCCACGCGAAGTTCACCGGCGCAACACTTTTCGGGGTGGACTTCACCGGCGCCAACCTCACCGACGCTGATTTCGACGAGGTGAAATATGATGGCGCCACCTTGTGGCCAGAGGGTTTCACCCCGCCACCGACCACCGACTGACTCACTCGTGGTGGATACGGCCGTCGGTCTGTGACAGTGGCCGGCCCGCGCCGCCCCAGCGGCGGGCGATGATCTCGGCGGCAATCGAGACCGCCGTTTCTTCCGGGGTGCGAGCTCCCAGATCGAGACCGATGGGGCTGGCCAGCCGACTCAGTTCGTCGTCGGTGAGTCCGGCGGCCCGCAAGCGCTCGACCCGGTCGTCGTGGGTGCGGCGCGACCCCATGGCACCGATGTACCCGACATCCGGTATGCGCAAGGCGACCTCGAGTAACGGCACGTCGAACTTCGGGTCGTGCGTGAGAACGCAGATGACACTGCGCGCATCGAGCGCATCTGCCTCCACCTGCTCGGCGAGATACCGATGCGGCCACTCGACGATCACCTCGTCAGCGGTCGGGAATCGTGCGGACGTCGCGAACACCGAGCGAGCGTCGCAGACGGTGACGCGATACCCGAGAAACGAACCCTGCTCCGCGACAGCCGCAGCGAAGTCGATGGCGCCGAACACCAGCATCCTCGGCCGCGGCGCGTGGCTGGAGACGAACACCGACATACCCTCGCCGCGGCGCTGACCGTCGGGGCCGTAGGTGAGGACCTCACTGCGTCCGGCAGCAAGCAGTCCGCGTGCGTCGTCGACGACAGCGTTGTCCATCCGGTCCGATCCCAGTGTGCCGCTGACCTTCCCCGGCGTGATGATCAGCCGGCGGCCCACTTCCTCGGTGTCGGTGTGGTCGACCACGGTCGCAACAGCCACGGGCCGATGATGTTCGATGTGGTCGGCGACGTCGCCGAGTTCGGGAAACGTGCGCTGTGAGATGGCTTCGGCGAAGATGTCGATTACGCCGCCGCACGTCAGGCCCACCGCAAACGCGTCGTCGTCGGAGATCCCGTAGCGCTGCAGCACAGGGATGCCGGTGCGCGTCGAGTCGATTGCGAGTTCGTAGACGGCGCCTTCCACACATCCACCAGACACCGAACCGCTCACCGTTCCGTCCGATGCCACCACCATCGAGGCGCCGGGTGGTCGCGGGGCCGAACGGAAGGTCCGCACAACGGTTCCCACACCGGCCGTCCCGCCCGAACGCCAGATCTCCATCAGGTCAGTCAGCACATCTTGCATGTTCACCTTCATCACCGCCGAGGTCGTGGACAATTCCACAGATCAGGTCGATGTGTTCTCTCGTGCCACGCCCAGCGCCATGACCGCGGTGTCGTCTTCCAGACCGGTTCCGAAGCTCGCCAGCAGCTCTTGCAGATCACCGACGATCCGTTCGGCAGTGGTCGGCGCGTGCGCTGCCGCGAACTCGATCAACGCACCGTCATCGTCGTAACGCTCTGTGCCCGGCCCGATTCGGGCCTCGGTCAACCCGTCCGTGTAGAGCACGAGGGTGTCGCCGGCCGACAGATGCACCCGTTTGGAGACGAACTTGGGGTTGCGGAGGATGCCGACGAATTGGCCCCCCGCGGTGCTGATGTACTCCGCCTCCCCGTCCGCGGTGAGCAACAGCGCGGGCGGGTGCCCACCGCTGGCGAGGTGGACGTCGAACCCGTCGTCGCGGCGGGTCAGAACTCCGAAAACAACTGTGCAAAACCGTGGTTCATCACCGTGGTAGTTCGAGTGCAGTACCGCGTCGAGGTTGTGCAGCACGGCAACGGGGTCGTCGTCGAACACCGCAGCGGACCGCAACGTGTACCGGGTCAGCGAGGTGACCGCCGCGGCGGTTGCTCCTTTGCCGCACACATCTCCGAGGAAGAATCCCCACTTGTGGTCGGACAGTGCGAACAGGTCGTAGAAGTCGCCGCCGACGTCGTCGGTGGATGCGGGGTGATAGTAGGCCGCCGCATCCATGCCGGCGGGCGGGGTGAGCGATGGTGGCAGAAGCGAGCGCTGCAGGGTTGAGGCGAGTACCTGGACACGGGCCCGTTCGTGCTCTGCCATACGCCGTTCTTCGAGTAGCTGTTTCTCGTACGTTCTCCGGTCGCGCGCATCTTGAAGGGTGATACGGACCAAAACCACCGACCCCGAGGCGTCGGTCTTGACGTTGGCGGTGACGAAGACGGGAAGGCGTTCACCCTGTGCCGCAACGAGATCCACAGTGATCCCGCTGAGCTCGCCTTCGAGCTGCAACAAGGGCGCGAAGTGGGTTTCGTAGTGGATTCGACCACCGGCGGTCAGCAGATCGGTGAAGGGCTGATCCAGCAGCGCGTTCCGCTCGAATCCGAGCCACGACGCGAGAGTGGCGTTGGTCCGTGCGATGCGGCCGTCGGGCCATGTCGACAGGTAACCGCATGGCGCGTTCTCGTAGAGATCCTCGAGGCTCTCTTCGAGGATGTCCGCGTGCGTGATGGAACGGTCGCCTGGTTGCCGGAACTCGCCTGGATCCCGCTGCATCAGCGATTGCCGGCAAACGCGGTGATTGCCTCCGTGGTGGCCTCGGGCGCACTGAGTTGAGGACAATGACCGCTCGCGTCGAGTGTCACCAGCTCACTCCCGTCGATGCGTTCGTGAACATAGGCGCCGACGTGGCGCGGTGCCAGAGAGTCCCTGGCGCACTCGATGACGAGGGTCGGGATGCTCACCCGCGCGAGGTCCTCACGGTTGTCGGAGAGGAACGTGGTGCGCGCGAAGACAAGCGCCTTGGCCGGATCGGTGCGGCAGAAACTGTCGGTCAGTTCGCCGCCGAGCTGGGGCCGATCGGGATTGCCCATGATGTTGGGGGCCATGGCCTGCGACCAACCCAGGTAGTTGGCCTCCAGCGACTCGAGCAGTTCGTCGATGTCGGCTCGGGTGAAACCACCCCGGTAACCGTCGGACTCGTCGTCCACGTACCGCGGCGACGGGGTGAGCAGCACGAGTCTGGCGAACCTGCTCGGGTCGGCTGCGACGGCGAGGACACCGATCATCGAAGCGACCGAATGGCCGACGAACACGACGTCCCGCAAGTCGAGATCCTCGACCAGGGTCAGGACGTCCTCGGCGTAGGCATCGAGTGTCGAGTAGCGCTCGGCGCTCCACGCCGAAGGGTCCGAGGCGCCGGCTCCGACATGGTCGAAGAGCACAACGCGGTAGTCCGCAATCAGTCGCTCGGTGACCAGTCGCCACAAGTTCTGGTCACATCCGAAACCGTGGGCCAGCACGATCGTCGGGCCACCGTCCCGCCCGACGATCTTCACATTGTTCTTGACACGCACATCCACGTCCCACATCTTCTCACCCGGCACACCGATCGTGGTGCCGCAAGCGCCGAAACCGTGACCGCTCACACCCGTGAGCCGGCCGCGTCGTCGACGTCGAGAACCGACGCCGACGACCCCGACGCGACCCGAAGACGAGCTGGACGCGACTAAGCGGCCTCGGTGGCGTCCGCTGCAGCAGCCGCCTGCGCGAGTGCCTTCTGACGTCGCGCCACCACATATCCCGCTCCGGCGCCCGCGGCGGCCAAGGCGCCGATGGCCACTCGGCTGGTGTTGAGGCGATGCCCGAGAGCGGCGTCCACGGAGTACTTGCCGGGGCCGGTGAGAGCGAGCGCTGCGGCGGCAAGGCCCAGCGTGGCCGGGTATTCGTAGCCGCCTGCAGTCGCGAAGAAGCCGGCCGGTTTGTGCACCGCGGCCGCGCCGATCATCGCGCCGACAGCACCGGCGGCGGCCACCGGGGTGGCAGCGCCGATTGCGATGAGCGCTCCCCCGGCTTCGCTGATACCCGCGACAGCGGCAGAGGGCTTGGCCGGCTTGAACCCCATCCCGTCGAAGGCGCCTGCGGTGGCGTCGAGGCCGTGGCCGCCGAACCAGCCGAAGAGTTTCTGGGTGCCATGAGCGAACAAGGTGCCGCCCACGCCGACTCGCAGTGCCAACAGACCGATGTCCAAGGTGGACCGTTTTTGTGCAGATGTCATGGTTTTGTCTCCTAACGACACCGAAACGATACTCCGGTCCGTTTAGGGCGAGACGCCACCACCCCCTCGTCCGGAGGGGGCGACGCCCTTCAGACGATCTGCTCGTCGAGCGTCACCTTCACCGACACCTGGCCGCGATCGTTGCGCCGACTGACCGCGCGCCCAGTTCGTTCCGCGCCGTGAAGCGTCACCGTCACAGGCCCGCCCTCGCCGGAGAAGTTCCGCCACCAGTTCTTCTTGTCGGGGAGCGCAACGCCGATGAGCAACTCGTCACCCCGCTGCTTGTAGCTCACCGGCAGACTGAAGGTCTTTCCCGACTTGCGGCCCGTGTAGGTGAGCATCAACATCGATCCGCCGGCGACTTTGTCGACCCCGGGCGCCTTCATCGCCGCGACAACAACTTTGTTGACCGCGCCGGCGACCTTCTGAAAAGTGTTCACGTCCGTACCTCGTCTCGATCGGTCCATCGTGTCCGATCTCACCGTAATCACCTTGACCCGCGACGGCCCTGATTCACCACTGCCTCGATTGGGATCGCGATGCGCAGGTGATGCACAGTCGGGCCGCGGGGAGGGCTTCGAGCCGGGCTTCGCCGATCTCGTTCCCGCACTGTTCGCAGATGCCGTAGGTTCCGAGTCCGAGCCGCGCCATCGCGGCATCGATCTCCGTCAGCCGCGCCTTCGAGCGGGCCACCTGCGCAACCAGTTGTCCGCGTTCGAATGCGAGGGTGGAACCTTCCGGATCATGTTCGTCGTCGGAACTCGCGTCGGCGCCCGCCTCCACCACCGACCGCAGCCGCGCCGACATGGTCTCGATCAACGCCAGCGTCGCCGCCCGTTCGTCGACCAGGGCCTTGCGATCGAGGTCGTGATTCATGCTGCGATGGTACGGATCTCCACTGACATCGGGTGCATATTGCCCGGTCGCGACGAGCACCCACACACACGTCCGGCCCCGCACCATCGGGTACAGGGCCGGACGTCTCGCCGGGCGAACTCTACTTCTTGAGCAACGACGCCAGGTGGGTCGCCGACTTGAGACCCAGACGTGGCTCGGCCCTGCGGATTTCAGCGATCGCCTCGACCTGCTTGTCCGCCGGGATCCCAGCGGTGTTCAGCACACCCTGCGCCCAGGTGGTCGCGCGGGCGATCGCTTGCGGGTCGTCGGCGCCTTGATGTTCGCCGAAGACCGCGACAATCTCTTCTCGGGGGTTGCGATGGTCACCGACGATCAAGTCCTTGAACGACATCGTGTTTCTCCTTTCGGTTCCCCGACATGCGATTTGCACGCCAGAACTACAACGGTGCTCGGACGTCAGTAGCCTCGCGCGGCACGACGCTGCGCGAGGGCTTCGAGGCGAGCACCTGACTGGCGGCGGGTCATCACCCGCAACGCCCGCGGCGCCAGGACAAGCCCCAGCACCGCCCACGCCACGGGTACCCCAATCGCCAGCACCACCTGTCCGACACCGTCGAACGTGGTACCGGGGACCAGCGTCACCCGTGACAACAATCCCAGCCAGTAGACCGGGAAGAACTTGATGGGAACCGTCAGCCAATCCGGGAGGTCCCCGATGGAGAAGAAGATGCCCGACACCGACATCAGGGCGTACGCCACCAACGAGATCGGGAAGATCGCCAGCGGCGACTTCACCAGGCTTCCGGCGACGGCACCGATGGGCACGGTCGCGAACAACGTCAACGCCGCGACACCGGCCAACGCGACCCATCCCGCGAACGTCCCGGGCAGGATCGGTGCTACGAAAATGTGAGCTGGGATGAGGATCAGCAACGCGGTCACCACACCGGTCACCAACAGACTCAACGTCTTTCCGATCAGATGCCCTGCGAGCCCGTAGGGCAGCGTCCGGACCCTGAGCATGGTTCCGTCGTCCTGTTCGGAGACCAGCTCCCCGCAGATCCCGACGAATCCACCGACGAACAGCGACGCGGCAGCGATCCCGGCGAGCATCCCGACGGCGCCTTGCCCACCCAGGACATCGCTGACGTCCACGTTGGTGAAGATCAGGACCAAGGCGATCGGAACGATCAGGTGACCCAGCGCGCTCGGCCGGGTGAAGCGGATGACCAGTTCCACCTTGGCCTGCAACGCCCCGAACTTCACCACACCGAGACTGCCGGCGCCGGCTCGCGAAGCGATTGTTGTCATGGTCGGACCTCCTCGGCCGTGTTGTTCTCACGCACGATCGACAGGTACACCTGCTCGAGGGTGCCGCGCTGAACCTCCAGATTCCAGGCGCGCTCAGGGCCCGTGACCAGCTCGCGCACCAGCGAATCGGAGTCCGCGACCACACGACGCCGTGGACCCTGCTCTGACATCCACGACACGGTGCTGGTCGAGGCCAGCGTGGCGCGTAGTTCGGTCGGACTCCCGTCGGCCACCACCCGACCGTGATTCAGGATGATGATGCGCTCGCACATCTCTTCGGCTTCGTACAGATTGTGTGTCGCCCAGATGATCGTCGTGGAGTGCGCCAGGCTTCGGACGAGATCGTAGAACGACTGCCGGATCTCCGGATCGAAACCTGTTGTCGGCTCGTCGAGAAAGAGTAGCTCCGGCCGGCTGATCAGTGCGGCGGCGACGTCGACCCGACGGCGTTGGCCTCCCGAGAGGGATCGAATCTGCTGATGTGCGCGGTCGCCCAGTTCGACTGCTTCGAGCAACTCGTCCACCGGCCAGAGATTCGCCACGCCCGCTGCCCGATGGGCCGCACTGATGTACCGCAGGAAGTCACCGATCTTCCACGTCCCGTGGTCCCGCCACGCCTGCAGCACCACGCCGAGGCGCGACCGCCACTGCTCGGGCGCATCGTCGGGGCGGTGGCCCAGCACGGATACGTTGCCCCCGGACGGCTTGCGCAGACCCTCGAGGATCTCGATCAGCGTGCTCTTCCCGGCACCGTTGGGGCCCAGTACGGCGACCTTCTGGCCGGAGGGGATCTCGAATCCCACGTCTTTGAGCACATCGGTTGTGCCATAACGCATGGTGAGTCCGTCTACGCGAACGCTCGTCGATCCGGTTCGACTCGAATCGAGGACGTTCATGGACGTCTGGCTTGTCATGATCGTGTCCCATCGTCGGGTTCGGTGTTGTCGCGCATGTGTTGTCGTCGGGTCAGCCACGTCACGAACGGGGCAAGTCCCGCAAGGTGGTCCGTGCGGCCGGTGGTCCGCACGAAGTCGAACATGTGGAGTGCGATGCGAGCAGTCACCACATCGTCGAGGCGTCGACGATCGACCTCTCGACCGGATTGCGCCGAGTAGCCGTCGAGCAGAGCTTGCGCGGCTCGACCGAACGGCGCCGAGTGCGCGGCACCGAGGGACCGACCCGAGTTCTCGGCGGTGTATTCGAACTCCGTCAGTTCACCGATCATCCAGCCCAGATCGAGTTCAGAAGGCCCACTGCACATCTCCGGACCGATCACGATCTGTACCGTCTTGTGGTCGTCGTCGGTGAACACCGACCCCAGGCTGAAACCGCCATGGCAGGTCAGGTGCGGCCCGTCGGTGATCGTCCGTGCGATCGATCGGAGCGCGCCCAGCGTCTGCTCTGGTAACGCTGTGTGCACTGCCGCGACGTCCGCCCGAGCATCGGTGGCCGACAGGTAGGAACGCAGTCGTCGCACGTGGGGGCTCTCGAGATCCCCGGGCGGATGCGGACCGGCGCCGTGCAGGCGAGCCACGAGTCGCCCGAGGTCGGCCATGCTCTGCAATCCGTTGTCGGTCAGGAACGCCGGGCTCACCACAGGCCACAATTGGCCGGCGAGTTGATCGCCGACTGAAAGGTCGAACCGGAACTCGCTGTCATCCACCCGTACCCCGCGAACAAACGCGGCGCGTCCGACAGACAAGGGCACGGCTTGGTCCCGTTGTCGGGTCTCACACTGTTGCCGATAGCGGCGGGTCAGTGCGAACGACGAGCCGGTGTGCATGAGCCGCTGGTACCAGGCCGCGGTGTCGAACTCCCAGACCGTTGTGGCAGTGTTCAATTCAGCAGCGTTCAATTCAGCACTGTCCGTCCCTGTGCCGTTCATTCCGACCTCTCCAGCTGGGACTGATCGGCCAGTGCGGACGACAACGCCTGCGCCGCAATCGGAAACAGCACCGGTGGCAGGCCCTCCAGATCCGGATCGCTCACGCTGAAGCCCTTCATCGGTGCCAGCAACTCGACGTTGGGACGGTCCTCCAGGGCTTGGCGGTGCCGATGCCATACCGGCGTCTGCGTGAAACCCGGTGGCGCCGAGGCGGCCACCACCACCGGGGCGGTACTGCCCTGAATGGCCAGCATCGCCGGCGAATCACAGAGTCCGGCAGAGAGCCTGGAGACGAAGTTCATGGTGGCCGGGTGAACGAGGTATCCCTGCGCCCACTGCGTGAGATCCACGTGAATCGGCCGGTGCTCGTTGTCCTGCCAGCTGTCGATCACCGGTTCGTACCCAAACCCCCGGATGGTGCCCAGACCGACGAACTGCAGGGCAGCGGGGGTGAGGACCACCCGGACCTGCGTGGACGGGGATGTCGAGCGCAACCATCCCAACCACGAGTGCAGGAAGGCCGAGCCGAGCGCTCCCGTAGCCATCACCACGATCCGGCGTTCGGCGAGCCCGTCGATGCGGTAGGACTGTGGGTCCGCGCCATCCATCAGGCAACCACTCCGGTGGATCGGGCAGACATCCGCGGGATCGCGTGCTCGGGGATCGTCAGGCGCGCGGATGATGTGGCGTGGAGCGCAGCCAGGATCTCCTCGAGATCCTCGACCGCCTGGCCGGCTCCATGAAGTCTGGCGACACCGAAGACGTTCAGGACAACCTCGTGCACGCCACGTCGGTGCAGGTCGGCGACCGAGTCGACGAGTTCGTCAGCCGACCCGTACAGGTAGGTCCCGGAAGAGACCAGTTCACCGGCTCCCGCCCACGGATCGGATTGATCGACGGCGACACCGCCCTGTCGGAGCATGTCGGTGTAGTGCGGCGCGCTCAGGTGAGCTCCGACCGCGGCATGCGCGAGCTTCTGCGGATCTCGTCCCGGACGGCGGATGGCCATGTGGACCACAGCGGCGACTCGAGGTGCGGGTCGGTCGTGTTGTGCTGCGCTCTCCCGCATCTCGGGGATCAGGACATCCTCCAGGTACCCGGCTGGGGTGAGCCAGGTGATCGCCCATTCCGCGGCCCGCCCGGCACACCGGGCCATACTCGGACGAAGAACCCCCAACCCGGTTTCGACCGAGCCGAACATCTTGTCGACTCGCTCCGGGCCGTCGGCCGGACCTGTCTGCAGAGGTCCGGGAATGATCTCTTTCACCTGATCGAGGAACTTCCGCGCCGAACTCACCGGGGCCTTCATCGGCGCGCCATAGAGGCTCTGCTGCAACTGCGCACTTCCGGGCCCGATCCCGGCAACGTAGGTCTGGCCGGTCAGCCGACCCACCGATTGGGATTGGACCGCGAAACCATGAGGATGAAAAAGGGGGTAAAGCGCCACGGCACTACCGAATTGGAGCGGATATCCCCGGCCGGCCAGCGCAGCCATCATGAGATGGGAATCGACTGTGGACGAGTGACCGAACCACAGACGATGGCCGCCTCTGCGGGCCGCTTCGGCGTACGGCACAACCGGACCGATGGCAACAGGCATCTCCGGGTACATGATTCCGATGTTCGAGTTCACAATTCAACCCACTTTCCATTGGAGCGGTCAGGTGAGAGCACCACAGCACCGAACCCATCTGGCTCGTAGAGTGTTCGGACCGTGCGCGTCAGTGTGTCGACGCCGGCGCGAGCGACCAGATCCTCCGGGGATTCGGTGGTGTCCAGCGCCGAATCCAGAGAACCCTCGTATATCGCCGCCCGTTCGTCCACCACCGACTGCAAGGAATCACGGTCGACGATCGTGCGGCCGATCAAATAGCGCGCCGCGTCCACCATGCTGTGCCGCGTGAGCTGTCGATGCGCGAACTGGTCGAGAGCGGTCCGGATGGCGTCGTCGCAAGCATTTTCATCGCCCGGCGTGGTCTGTACATCGACGACCAGCAGGTGCCGTCCGTCGCGCTGCAACAACGTGGATTGAGGGCTGTAACTCAAACCGCGCTGTCGCCGAACACAGTCGACGAGGTGTGAGCCGTACACGCCCCCGAAGGCCACATTCACCAGGCTCCGCGCGAGTCGCTCGCCGGGGTCTCTCGGTGGGTCGATGAACCGGTACCACCGTACCCACGATGACCTGACCGGGACCTGGGCCCAACGCCGTGTCGGCACGTCCGGCCGCCGAGGTGTTCGGCGCGCGGTTTCCCGCTTCGGCTTCACGCCGTTCTCCACTGCGGTGTTCACCACGTCGCAGATTCGGTCACGGGCTGAGCGGAGCGCGGATTCGCAGTCGCCGCCCCCGACAACCACGTCGAAGGTGAGGGTGGCCAGGATGGACGCCATGTCGCCGTCGGTGGAGTCGGTCTCGTCGTCGGCGTCGAAGGTCAGAGCAGTGATCAATTCGGCCGGCGATGTCGGCGGCGACGTGGGAGCGATCGTGTTGTCCGGAAACGCATTTCGCCAGCTGTGGAGTCTGGCCACCAGCTCATCGACAGCGCGGGGATCCGATCGCCACGTCGCGGTGACAAGAATTCCTTCGGAGCCCGCGTGGGCGCGAGCCGAAACGATGCCGGCCCGGTGAAGGCCCTCGGTGAGGGTACGTGCCAGACGCGACCGCGCACCCCATCCCACCGCCGGTGTTGTCACGAGCGAGACGTACATCAGGTCGGTGTTACCCCGCACCAGTACGTCCTCGGTCAGCAGGCTCGTCATGATCGACCCACCCCTATCGGCGCTGCCGAACTCAGTGTCCCGGCCGCACACGCGCGCGCATGCCCGAGGTACTGATCGATCTCTTCGGGTGTCGTCTGTGCGACAGCGCAGCGGCGTGCCCACGTCTGTATGCCGAATGCGCTGTCTCGAGCCAGCATCGCGGCGTGGGTCGCCGTGCTCGACAGTTCCTTGTCGATGTTGTCCAGCGCGCGCTGCTGTGCGTGCACAAAAAGCTCGGAGCGTCGATCCGAAGGTGTATCGGCCCACTGCGGAACCGCGATGTCGGCGCCGTGAGGCCGACTTCCGATGAGAACACGGTGGTCCGGCCCCATCGTTGCGCGGAACAGTCCTGCTTGCCAGTGCGTTCCGGGCGAGATGGCGTTGGCCCATTCGACCGCGATCATGGAGTGCGCTTGTCCCGATTCCGGGGCGGCCCCGTGCGCGTCGGGTACGTATCGAATCGACGAGTACATGGGAATCTGGGTCGCAACAGAACTCTGCAGATGGTGCGGACCATCGATCAGGTCACCGAAAGCCGCGGTGTAGGCGTCCGTCGCGGCTGTTTCCGGTCCACCCTCTTCGCAACCGAGGAGATCGAGCACCAGGTCGGGACTCCACGGCCCGGCAGCACCCACGGCCACCGGTGCTGACGAGTACGTGCGATGCAGGAAACTCTCGATTGCCGCCAGCGTGGCCGCTTCGATGTCGACAAGATCGGAGAATCCGTTGTGGCGCAACCCGAAGTCCGTCGACAACACGCCCAGTGCGTCGATCCAGGGAAATCCCGCCGTCGGCGAGGTCGACATACGGCGTGCCACCTCCTGCCGGATGATCCGGCCCTCGCATTCGATGTCGACTGACGTGATGCGCGGTGGTGCAACCCGTGCGATCGCCCGATCGACCCAGTCGGGGATCTCGGCTTCGGCGGGCGCCGGGATGACAAAGCTGTATTCGGTATGAAACGGGTAGGTCTGCGCGTTCGAGATGCCGCCGACACGGACTATCTGGTCTTCGACTCTCTCGCCCGATCGATCTCGAGCGTACTGATGCATCAGATGCTCACTCAGATGGGCGAAGCCGGCCTCTCCGGACCGCTCGTGGGCGGTCCCCACCGGGATCACCACACTCAGCCCCATCGTGCGCGCGGACTGCACCCGGCTCGCAGTGATGTGACACCGACCCCGACGCCGGCAGGCCATCGTGAACACGCCATGTCTCGGCATGGTCTGAACTCCACTGCTGTTCAACGCTTCTGCCCGTCCCTTCGTGATGCTCGACCGGACTGTGTTCGGCACAGCCCGATCACCCGGCGCCACCACGGAGACGGCAAAGCGCGTCTCCGTGGCTGGCCTGGAGTGCTACGTCAGCAACCTGCGCCGACGGTGATGCTGGTGCTGGTGACAACACCGGCGCTGGCACCGACCGAGAAAGCAGCGCATTCGGGGCTGGAGGCCGACACGAACGCCGAGACCGGGCTGATGCCGGGTGCCGATTCCGCATTGACGTGTGCGAGCTCTTCGCTGCGGACGTAGTTGGCGTATCCGGAGATGAGTGACTGGGAATTGGTCATGATGCTCCTTCGAGAGTGATGGTTTGATATCTGAATTCTCGGATCGAGAGGGTCAGGCGTGTCGAGCGTGGTGGAGCGGTCAGCAACCCCAGGTGATGGTTGCTCCGACACCGCCGGAGCTGATGACGCTCACTGCGGTTCCACACGCGGTCGACGAGGTGCCGATGAAGCTCAGAATGCCGGGCGTCGCGGACGGAGCTGCTTCACTCATCTCGGTCAATTCCGGTGCTGCCGCGTAGCTGCGGTATCCAGCCACCAGGGACTTCGTAACTGCCTCTGACATGATGTCCTTCCTTTCGTTCGTTCGGTCATTTCCTGATGTCGAGGGACAGATGCCCCTCGCCTGGCCGTGCGGCCAAGTCTTTGGGTTGCCGACTCTTCTAGTGCGCCGGCGAGTCGAGGTTTCGGTACACCGCAACAGGGTCGATGTTGGCCGTGATGAGCTGCCGTCGAACAGCTTTGGCCAGATCGGGTGCGGCGGTCAGCCCCTCGGCCACGATCGCTTTGGCAATGGTGTTGCTGCGGTGTTCTCCGAAGCTCGTCCCACCGCGTGGGGTCGAGATGTCGGCAGGCTCCCACGCCATCGATACGCCGTTGGTCACCTGACGGCAGAACAGTGAGCCCGGGGCGTGCGGCCGGTCGCTGCGGAGATGGTCCGCGATCTCGTCGACAGCGTGCCAGCTCTCGGACGGCAGGTACACCACCATCCCGTCGTTGCGCGGGAAGCCCGAGCGCCGCGACACGATCTTGACACGCAACGGCAGGCGTCGCTCCTCGATCCATCTGGTGAACGATCCCCACACCTCGATGGCTTCTTCGGCGTCCCCGAGGTGGCGGTACAGGCGGAGCAGACGGGACGTGTGCCCGGCACCCGCCGTGGACGTGTAGAACATGAACCCCAACGACAGTCGACTCTCCACCGAGGGCACAGCGGCCACAACGGTGTGCTCGCCCTCTGAGAGGATGGTGTTCGATTCGAAGAAGACCCGAACGCCGTTGATCGACAACACAACTCCGGAGTCGCCGGGAGCGCGTTCGACGAGGGTCATCGTGGAAGCTCGATGTTTGACCGGCGTCGCCTCGTACAACCGCGACTCGAGTTCGGGATCTTCGAGAAGCGCAGGGATGAACTCGCTGTCACCGGCGCCTGCGGACATGCCCGCATGCAGGTTGCGGTAGAGATGCCCACCGAGATCGCGCTGCAGCTCGGCCGGGGACTCGGCACTGAGTTCGGTTCCGTCGAAAGTCACTTCACAAGAACCGGATTCAGCAACCGTCAACGCACTTGTCCGCGCGATCAACCACCGAACCGCCTCATCGAGTTCGACGTTCGAGGTGCCGCCGGCCGGTTGTTCATGTCGTAGTTGTTCATGACGTAATTGCTCTTGACGTTGCACTGTGGTCACGCCGCGACCCTCCCCTCGGTCATGCCGAGCGCCTCGGCGTAGTCGCCGCCGCCCAGAATGGCCTCGCGGCCGATGCCTGCCAGCGCGCGATCGAGTGCAGACAATCGACCGAAGTACGTTCCGGCCGCAAGCGCCCGATCGAACAGTTGCCAGCCGAAGTACTGAACACTTCGCGCAACGAACTCCGGGTCGGCCGCGTCGGCCCGGACCGCGCGGTACGCGTCCCATACCGCACGGGCACCCGGCGTCGCCTCGGCCAATGCAGCCGTACCCCGCTCGATGATCTCGGTGTCGGTGACGGATTCTTCGTCGCCACCGGCGAACGAGGCCAGGCTCTTTCGCATCCGATGGTAGAACACCTCGCCCATCAGAGCGCCGACGTCGCGGGCGCCGTCCTGGAGCCGGAAATCCTCCCAGTCGAGGATCCAGTTGGTTTCGCCGGCCAGCAGGATCTGGTCTCCGCGCAGATCTCCGTGGATGGGTACCGTCGGCGTCGGTGTGGTCGCGAGCTGGTCGAGCGCTGCCCGTAAACCAGTATCGGACTGGATGATTCGCCACATGTCGAGCTGGCCCATGGTGGACCCGTAGTACATCTGGGTGGAGATGGCGTTCGGTCCGTGTGGCGGGAAGAACGGTGTGGTGTGGTCGGTCACCGAGGCATCGCGCACCGGCAGGCAATGCAGTCCCGCGACGCATCGGCCGACACGCTCGAGGGTTGCGAAGTCGATGTCGTCGTCTCGGAGCAGTTGACCCGCACTGACCGCGTCGTCGATGAACTCGTACACCACCGTGTGACTGTCGTTGTCGCGAGCGAGAAGTGCGGGCGTCGCAGTGTGAGCGGGCGCGTCGGACACGTCGATCGCATCGTGGAACGACACACTTCGGGTGTACCGATCCACCGCGCCCAGTCCGGTCATGCGTTTGATGAACACGGTGTGTGAGCCCTCGAAGGTGATCTGGCCGCTGATGTTGCGGCCGAGCAGGGGTTTGACGTCAGTGATCTCATCGACATCTCGACCCAACTGCGGGATCACGTGCGCGATCGAGGAGAGGAGTTGCTTCTCTTGCCGCCGGAACACGGGTTTTGTCATGACGGCACGTCTTTGCGGTACAGCGACAGGCAGCGAGGGCTGTCGGGGCCGAAAGGTGTACTGCCCCAATCAGCCCAGCGCTCGGCCAATGTCAGACCCGCGTTGCGGGCGACGGCGTCCATCTCATAGGGGAACAGGTATCTGAGGACGTGCGTGTAATTGAACTGTTCGCCATCTCGGAAGACGAGGTTCTGCGCGATGAGCAACTGCCGGCTCGGCTCGGCCACGTACTGCTCCAGCTGGGTGGTGGAGGCGTCGAGCTGGCGCATCTGCACGTCCGGTTGGCGAAGACCGTGGTAATGGTTGGGATTGAATGTCTCCACCAGGAAGAACCCGTCGTCAGTGAGATTGGCTGCGGCATTTGCGAATACCGCGACCTGCTCGTCCAGGGTCTTCGCGACGAACAGGGTGTTTATCATGAGCAGGACGGCATCGAATGTTCCTTCGACCCTCTCGGTGATGAAGTCTTGCTCCACCACCTTGACCCGCCCATCGACGTCTTTCTCCTTCAACTTCGCCAGCATTTCGCTGGAGACATCGAGGCCGGTCACCTCAAATCCTTTTTCTGCCAAAGGCATTGCGATCCGGCCCGTCCCCACTCCGAATTCGAGAACTCGATTGCCCTTGGCCCGCGACCTGACGAACTCACAGAATGTTGCGGTGTCATTGAAAAAGTCCGGGTACAGCAGATCGTAGATCTGTGCGATCCGGGCGGGATAGAGATCTTCTCCAGACATGCGAAAAACCCTCTCTCACACCGATTGTTGGCGTCTGCACTCTGCGGTGACTCGTGACGGAAGTGCCGGTTCAACCTAGGCCTTGCTTCGTTCTCGCCGCGATCCACGTTATTGATGAACTACCCGGGCTTCAACGTAGATAACGCCCACACGGGCCTATTAAGGAGTTGTTCACATTGCATCCACGAGGGCTTTACCGCGGGCGGCGGCAACCGGACCGGCGTCTCACATATTCTTTATGACTTCGAGTAAATGCGAAGTATTCTTTACAAATGTGTGGAGCTGGTTCATCTCGAATTGGCTTAGCGAATTACTTTCTTGCTAATTCAAATTGCTGGGCTGATCGGGGCCCGAATCCCGGTTCCACAGGCGCCTGCTGAGCGCGCGGCCGCGGCTCGATGACATCCAAAACCGCGGGCCGGACAGAGACTGCATCCGGACCGACGGCTCGTCGCTCGGGCCGGACGCCGGCCGTGGCCACGTAGACTGGTTGCAAATGATTAATGTCGAGCGTCATTCCATTAATCCAGTCACGGACTGGAGCGATGCTCGACGCGTGGCTCACCTTCGATCGACCCGGCTCGGCAGCAATTGGCGACGGTTCGGCCGTCTGCGGCGCGGGGCTCTGCGTGTGGGGCTCTTGCTCATCGCGCTGTCGATCCTGTCTGCCCACTACTACGCGCTGGATGTGCAGCCCGAGCGCCAACGTCTGGCGATGACCCATCCTCGCCTCCATCACATCCACGACGCTCAGAACCCGCTCGACAGCGGTACAGCAGTGGTCGACCTGGTCGGACTGGGAAATGTCGATGCCAGTGACACGGCGCGGTCCCTCCCGTCATTCACGGGCATCGGTCAGGTGTGGGCGGTGCAGTACGACAACGCCGGTCTGGACACGGCCGTCATCAGCCGGCTGGTCACTCAACACGCCCGTCGGGCCGGCGTCAGCAGGATCGTCGTCGCGGGCCACAGCATGGGCGGCATCATCGCTCTGGAAGTCGCCGAGCACCTGTACGAGGACAGGGACCTCGAAGTCCGGGCCGTGATACTCGACTGCACACCGATCGACCTGCACGCCGTGCGTGCGGAGAGCCGAGACGCAGGCGAAGACATGCTGCGCTGGATGGGTTGGGTTCCGGGTGCCCGCGAGAGCCGGGCACTGCGCCTGGTGGTGGAGACCGCCGCGCGAAAGGATCGATACCTCTTCCGCGCGCCCGACGGGCATCCGCTGGTGGATACCGGAGAGCTCGCCGGCGTGGTGAAAGAAGTGCTCCGCAAGAAATTGTTGTCCGACGACACGGCCAGCAACGGATTGATCGAATCCCAATTCAAGGCAATTGTCGCCTCGGGCGCACAGAATGACCTGCAGACCCTCACCAGCGAGTCAGGCGACCGCACTCCCCCGGCGATCATCTTCATGCGTCCGGCATTCGGCGCAGACGACCCGGTCGTCGACGTCGACTACAGCCAACAGGTTCTGCTCGACGACATCGCCGGCACCGATGCCCGGCTCCTCGTGGTGCGGATGGCCGGGACCGGACACGCGAATCCCAAGCAGCAGCCGGGGATCTACAACGCTGCCATCGACACCAAGGTGGCGCCGTTCCTCGACCGGATGGACGAGAGGGCGGACGCCTCGGTGACGATGGTGCGGGACACCGACATCGCAGGGGCAGTCAGCTCACCGTGAGGCTGTGCCCCTTGGACGCAGAAAACCCCCGACGCAAAAACCTCCGACTCCTGCTTCATCCTCCGGTTGCAACCGGAGGATGAGACAGATGTCGGAGGTTCTATGCGGATGCTGCCGGCCGGACTATTCGGCGACAGCATGCTCCGGCTTGACGTCGGCCTCGGCTGCCGCCGGTCGTTTCGCCGATCGGACCATTGTCGCCGCGAGGACCAGGACCACCGACATGATTCCACCGACGAGGAACGCGAGGTGGATACCGTCGGCGTTGGCAACAACCGCATTGCTGCCGTCGTCGAAGGACGATTCGGTCCCCCGCGTCATCAAGGTGATGAACAAGGCGGTACCCGCGGCGCCGGCGACCTGTTGAACGGTGCTCACGGTTGCGCTGCCGTGCGAATACAGCTCCGGCGGAAGCGATCCCAGCGCCGATGTCATCAGCGGGGTGAGACCGAAGGCGATTCCCGCACTCAGGATCACATGCGCGATGATGACCGTGTAGAGCTGCGATTCCGAGTCGAGGGTGGCCAACATCCACGTACCCGCGCTCATCGCGATCGCGCCGGGCAGCACCAGCGGCCGGGCACCCCACTTGTCGTAGAGACCTCCGACCAGCGGTCCCAGCAGACCCATCACCAAACCACCGGGCAACAGCACCAAACCGGTTGTCAGAACGTCTTTGTCGAGCACGTTCTGTAGGTACAACGGCAACAGGATGAGGGCGCCGAACAACGTCAACATGAATCCGCCCATCAGGCCGACGGCCAAACGGAACGATCCGACCGCGAACGTGCGTAGATCCAGCAGCGCCCGGCCCTTCTTCACGAGCTTGAGCTGGCGGACGACAAACAGCGCCAGTGACACCACGCCGATGGTCAGCGGCAGCCACGGCGGCACGGGTGCGTGCCCGGATGCCGACTCACCGATACTGCTCAGCCCGTAGACGATTCCACCGAATCCGAGGGCGGACAACGGAATTGAAATGACGTCGAGGTGGGCGGCCCGCGGTTCGGTGACATTGCGGACGAAGATCCCGCCCAAGATGGTCACCGCCGCGGCGATCGGCAGCACGATCCAGAACATCGCACGCCAGCTCAGCGATTGGAGGATCAAACCGGAGACCGTGGGTCCGATGGCCGGTGCCACCGAGATCACGATGGTGACCAAGCCCATCACCCGTCCGCGGGAGTGTTCGGGCACAACGGTCAGGATCGTTGTCATCAGCAACGGGATCATCAGCGCGGTACCCGCGGCCTGGATGACGCGGGCGACCATCAACAGCTCGAAACCGGGCGCCAACGCGGCGACCAGGGTTCCCACGGTGAACGCGGCCATCGCCGCGATGTAGATGGACCTGAGCGCGAAGCGCTGCAGGATGAACCCGGTGGTCGGGATCAAGATCGCCATGGTCAGCAGGAACCCACTGGTCAACCACTGCGCCGTCGGTGCACTGATGTCGAGGTCCACCATCAGCGTCGGGAGTGCGACGCTCAGGATTGTTTCATTGAGGATCACCACGAAGGTCGCCACGAGCAGGAGGCTGATCAACAGCACGCTGCCCGCGGGACTTCCGCCATCCTTCCGTGGCGCCTCGGCGCCCACGGTCACGTTTTCGGTCACAGGTTTCATCCCCCACTAGTCCTTCACAACTCGTGCAGCATATACCAACTGTCAGTGACTGCCACATTGGCAGAGCGTGACGAAAAACCATTTGACAGCTAAGCTCCGCACCATGACAGCCCAGCCGCTCGCCGCGCCCGATCTGCGCACGCGACGTCGCACCGAGACTCGCTTGCAGATTCAGCAGGCCGCGCTGGACCTGTTCGAGCAGCAAGGCTTCGAGGTGACCACGGTCGACGAGATCGCGGCCTCTGCGGGTGTGTCCTCACGGACCTTCTTCCGCTATTTCGCCACCAAAGAGGACTCGGTCCTGTTCGACATGTACGGCTTCGACGAGGCCATGCGGGCTTGCGTGGCCGGCGCCGATCCCAGCCGGTTCGTACTGGCAGACGTTGAGCAGGCTCTTTCCGGGGTCATCGAGAGCATCCGCGAAGAGCAGGGCGAACTGGCAGCCACAATTCTGCGAATCCAGAAACTGGTGTCGGCCAATCCGTCGTTGAGCAAGGCGGCAATGGGCCGGTGCGCGGACTCGTCGCATCACCTACTCGCTCTGATCGACGACGACGGGACGCCCGGGCGGCGCTCACATATCCGGATGATCCTCGAGATAGCGCAGTTGGCCTTGCAATGCGCATTCGACGAGTGGGTCAACTCGTGCGCTCCGAGCCTGCCCGATGCCGACCTGCTGACCATCTATCGCCAGGTGTGCGATCGCCTACGTCGGCTCTGACAGTCCGGTTCAAGCACACGGTTTTCTTTCGTAGACGACCTCGCCTGACTCAGCCGTTCGCGGTATGCCACCGTGGTCGACATGCTCTACGAATACCGCTTCGAGGTGGTGTCGTTTCTCGTCTCGCCCGCCCACGCGTACTTCGGTCGAGCGAAAGACGGACCGGCGGGAAACGTTGCCACCCGGACCCCCGATTCCGTCGAGATCGTGGCCGACAAGGGAATCCGCGGCGACCGTTTCTTCGGCGTGCGCGCTCACACCGAGGCAGCGGTCACCTTCCTGGCACTCGAGGCGTGGGAGGCCGCGGCCGGTGGGGTCGATGCCGCGGTGGCCCGGCGCAACGTGATGGTGCGCGGACTCGAACTCGATCCCCTGCGCGCTCAGGAGTTCGAGATCGACTCTGGTGACGGCCCGGTTCGGTTCCGGGGCGGCCGACCCGCACATCCCTGCAGCTGGATGGATTCGATGGCCGGCGACGGCACGAGGAAAGCTCTCATCGGCCGCGGCGGGTTACGCGCGCAGCCACTCACCTCGGGAGTTCTGACCACGGGTCCCGCGATCATCCGGTGCGACGTGCAACTCGATTCGTCACGGGCCGCCGATCAGGTGCGCCGAGCGCAACCGACCTGAGCGCGCTGCCATCCGGACGCTGCCGCCCCGAACACCACCGAAGTCGTGCCAGACTTCGCGCATGACCGAGAGCAAATCCGACCTGGTCCTACTTCACGGCGTGACGATGTCAGGATCGGCGTGGGCCGATGTGGTTCCGCTGTTGTCGCATGCTCACCGGGTGCATACGCCTACCGCGCTCGGTCATCGCGGCGGTGCGCCCGCACCGGCCCGCCGACCGGTCACCATCGGCGACATGGTCGACGACGCCGAGCGCATCCTCGATGACCTGGGTCTCGATCGGCCACATCTGGCAGGCAACTCCATGGGTGGCTGGATGTCCATCGAATTGGCACGCCGCGGTCGCGCTGCGAGCGTCTGTGCATTGTCCCCGGCAGGAATGTGGTCGATCGGGAGCGCGAGCCAGGATCACGCGGTTGCGCGACTACGTCGTGAGGTCGCTCTGACAAGGGTCAGCAGGCCCATCGCCCCGCTGGCACTGAAACTCGCGGCCGTGCGGCGAATTGCCATGCGCGACATCGCCTGGCGCGCGGATCGACTGACACCTGCCGCGGCTCTCACTGCGGCAGATGACCTTCTGGGGTGCGCGGTGACCGTCGACCTTCTCGGTACCCGCGAGCACCTCGAGCCGCTCGACCCCCTGCCGTGCCCGATCACTCTCGCGTGGGGGCAGCACGATCGGATCTTCCCTGTCGACGTCAACGGCGCCATCGCGCGGGATCGCATTCCGCAGGCCACGTTCACGGTGCTGACCGGCGTCGGTCACGTTCCGATGATCGACGACCCGGCTCTCGTGGCCGACACCATCATCGACACCATCGGTGCAGCCCGTTCGAATTGAAGGATCCGGCCCGCACAGGCGCTACAGCGTCGTCGCCATTCCGCCGTCCACCGGTATCACTGTGCCGGTGAGATAGGAGCCCGCCCGGCTCGTCAGGTAGACGACGGCGCCGACCATATCGTCCGGACGGCCGATCCGCCCCAATGGCGACGCGGCCTCGATCTCGGCGCGGAGGTCTTTGAGGATGGGCGCCATCATCCTCGACTCGAATGGTCCGGGCGCTATGGCGTTGACGGTCACGTGACGCTCGCTGAGATCGCGGGCCAGGTGGCGCGTGAGCTGATGTACGGCGGCCTTGCTCGCCGAATAGGAGTAGGAAGCCGTGCGCGGCACGCGAATTCCGTCGATGCTGCCGATCATGACGACCCGCGAAGGATCGTCTGCGGTGGCCGTTCGCTCCAGCATCGGAAGCAGGGCCTGCGTCAGCACAAACGGTGCCCGAACATTCAGATCCAGGACGCGAGACCATGCCGAGTCGGGGAACTCGTCCAGCGGGGCACCCCACGTGGCGCCAGCGTTGTTGACCAGGATGTCCAGACCGTCCACCCGGTCGGCAACTTTCTCGGCCAGTTCACGACAGCCTTCTGTCGTCGAGAGATCGGCCTGGATCGCCATCAAGCCGCCGGCCTCGGCCGCTTCGAGAGTCGGCTGCTTTCGTCCTGCGATGACAACGCGTGCGCCGTGTTGATGCAGTCCGTGGGCGATCATCGCCCCTATACCGCTGGTACCGCCGGTGACCAGCGCAGTCTTGCCTGCGACGTCAAATAGGTTGCGGCTCATGCCCTGAGTCACTTCAGTCATGTCTTCAGGTTCTATCATCCGGGCGGGGCTTCACGTGCCGCTTCGAGCGCCCCGGTGTCAGCAACGGCTCAGGGTAGGACTGTCAGTCCCTGACTAGGTCCCACGATCGCGGATACCGTGGCGACCATGGAACTCGGATTGCATATCGCGGACTTCACCTACCCTGCTGGGCCGTCCGGACTGGCGGACGATCTGGTCACCATCGCGCAGACCGCTGAGGCACAGGGATTCGCCAAGCTCAGCGTGATGGACCACCTCTGGCAGATCGGCCCCGTCGGCCCTGTCGACACCGACATGCTCGAGGCCTACACGGCGCTGGGCTACCTGGCCGCGGTGACCGAGAAGGTCGACCTCCTCGCCTGGGTGACGGCCACCGTCTATCGCGAGCCCGGGCTGCTCGCAAAAGCGGTCACGACTCTTGATGTGCTGTCCAAGGGTCGGGCCTATCTGGGCATCGGCGCGGCCTGGAACGAGGAGGAGTGCGTGGGTCTGGGCCTGCCGTTCCCGAGCACGGCCGAGCGGTTCGAGCGCCTCGAAGAGACCTTGCAGATCTGCCTTCAGATGTGGAGCGACGACAACGGGGCCTACGACGGCAAGCACTACCGCCTCGGAAGCACACTCAATGTGCCACAAGCGTTGCGCCGGCCTCACCCGCCGATCCTGATCGGCGGCAGCGGAGAGAAGAAGACCCTGCGGATGGTCGCCCAGTATGCACAGGCGTGCAACCTGTTCGGCGGACCCGATGTGGAACACAAGCTCAATGTGCTTCGGTCGCACTGTGAGTCACTCGGCACCGACTATGACGCGATCGAGAAAACCGTCATGTTCCCTCTCGACCCGGGGGCAGATGGCGCGAACGTCGACGAGCTGCTCGGGCAACTCAAACCACTGGCAGATCTGGGTGTCACCCACGTTCACGGCTGGGTACCCGGGGTTGCCGAGATCACCCCACTGGAGATCCTCGGCGACCGCGTCATCCCCGTAATCGCAGACTGGTAGGGCGAGGGCCCGACCCGGGTCGCGGGCATACGAACACTCAACGCAGACAAGGGCTTTCTAGACCACCCGCAGTGATCCACTCGCCGAGTTTGCTCTCAGCCGGTACCATTCGGCGTTCAATTGATCAACGCAGCTTCTGTTGTAGCCCAGTAATGCTCGAGCACAAGAAGGGCGGGCTAGCGCAGTTTCAGGGGCAGCGTGCAGTGGTCTTACAGTCACCATCGGGTTCGAACATACATTCGACATCTTCGGATTCTATTGCTAGACTGAGGTATCGGGTTCGAGGGCTGGGGGGCTTGTCGATGAGTGATTCGGTGACGGTGGATCCACCGCCAATGTCGTTGTTGGTGAAGAAGTATCAGCAGTTGCAGGACGTGGTGGCTGATATTGCTGCCACGTCAGCAGCTGATGTTGATGATGTGCAAGTTGCTGAATTGGTGCGGGTGAACGAAAGAGTTGTTCGGGCACTTGCATTTCAGGGACTCAAGCGGTTGCAGGAGGTCAATGATCGGGGCCTGTTTCGTAAGGCTGGTCAATCGACGTTGCACCGGTTTGTGATGAGTGAGTTGCGAGTCACTCGCGGTGATGCCTCGTCACGGTTGAAAGCACTCGATGCTGCCGGTGAGTTGTTGTCGATGCAGGGTGAGGCGTTGCCACCGAAATGTCCGGCCGCGGCCCAAGCGTTGGCCGAGGGAGCACCGGAAGTGTATGACGTGGTCGATGCCTGGATGACCGACAACGCCCGCACATCCACTCCCACCGAACTCGAGGTATGTGGTCGGGAAGTGTTGGCCCGGGTTGATCCCGACGGATCACTGACCGACGACACGGATCGTAAACGTAACCGTGGTCTATCTGATGGTCCGCAAGGGTTGGACATGATGGCCAAAATCACCGGCAACCTCGACCCTCAGACATTGGCACTGTTTCGGACGGTGATGGATGTGTGGGCCGCACCAGGTATGAACAACCCGGACGATCCGAACTCACCCGTGGGTGCCGTCGACGACCCGAGCATGGACGCGGCGGTCATTGAGGCTGCGGCAGAGCGTGATTCGCGGAGCAGGGCGCAGCGTCAGCACGATGCGTTCAAGGCGATCTTGAAGACGATTCTGGAGTACAAACTGCTCGGCACTTCGCATCGAGGCCTGCCGGTGCAG
>NZ_JNYV01000002.1 GCF_000717275.1 Kitasatospora arboriphila | reverse complement strand
ACCACGCGTGGCCAGACAGTTGATCGAACCCGGTCCATAAAAATACAACGCCGACTCAAACCCCTTCCGCAACGCCCGCGTCGCCTGCAACACCGCCACGAAGCTCACCGACGACTCATGCGCAATGCCATGAACCAACGTGAAGTACGTTTCCCCGTTCTCGGCCTGATAATCCGGGAACAACTTCGTCCCCCCATAAATGTTGCTCCCCTTCGGCAACGACGGATGCGGGATCTCAGCCAAAGACTTCTTGATATTCTCGGCGATGGTCTGATCGATATCGGACATGGCGTCTCCTGGCTGGCGAAGATTGAGGCCGCCTCGGCGACATTGCCGATGGGCGAGAGCCGAACTCGGCTGCGTGTTCCAGTACAGAAGCCGCCTGTTTCCCGGTGGTTATCCAGGGAATAACACTGCGCTGCTCAAGCCTCACCGCCGTAACGCGGAGGTAATCCGGGCTGCGGCGCACCGTCTCGGGGCCGCGCACCGGTTCGAATCGGTGCGCGAGAAGTCAACGCGTGCGCGAGCCGCTCGCCACGCGGTCGATGTTCTCCATCTGAACAGGTGCGAGATGTTTGAGGCCCGCGTGCGCGAGCGCCGTGGCAAAGAGCCCGACCTCGTGGGGCGGGAGATCGAGAGCAAGGGCCTGCCGGCCGCCGTGGATGGCAATGCCGGCCAGCATCGAGGCGAGGAGTTCGGCGCTCTGCTCGGGCGCGGGCAGAGCCCGCAACGTGTAGTAGGCACGGATGCGCACGGCGATCTGCCCCGAGATGCTCAGCACAAGCTCGTCGCGGATCTCGGCATTGGGCCCGGAGGTGACATCACCGAAGAGCAGCCCGAAGCCGGCAGGATGCTCTGACGCGTAGCGGAAGAAGGCCACCATGTCGGCCTTGACCTGCTCCTCCATCGACAATCCCGAGGCGGTCTCGTACGCCGCGAACAACCACTCGCGAAGTTTGTCGGCCTCCCGGACCAGGCACGCCCGGTAGAGCTGCTCCTTGCTGCCGAAGTGGGAGTAGAGCGTCGGCTTGGTGGCATCGGCCTGCTGCGCGATGGCCTCCATGGAGGTTGCGTGATAGCCGTTGGCGTGGAACACATCTCGCGCTGCGTCGAGGAGTAGGTCATCGCTCGGACGGTTCCCGTTGCTGCGACGGGACGGCGCTGCACCCGATCGTTGCCGAACTTTGGCCATGGTCGCGATTTTACGTCACCGCCGCGCCCTCCAGTCCTCACGCTTCGCCCTTGGCACGACACCATTCATCAGCTAGAATCGGCTTTGTTTGACCGACGAGTAAAACTCGGTGGCGCCGCGAGAAAAAATCGCGTTTGACCATGCCGGAGTTCCTTACGCACGCACACGATCGGGAGTATCAAGGAACAATGCACCTCAAACTGAGCGACGACGAAGTTGCCTTCCGCGAGGAAATGCGGACCTTCTTCACCACGGAGATCCCCAAGGAGATCCGCGAGCGGACCGCCGCGGGCACACTGAACTTCCCCGACGACATGATCACGGTTCAGCGGATCCTGAACGAGCACGGTCTGGCAGTGCCGAAGTGGCCTTCCGAATGGGGCGGCCGCGACTGGACTCCCGTGCAGAAACACATCTGGCAGAACGAGATGAACCTCGCCTCGGTGCCCGAACCCCTCGCGTTCAACACCGACATGGTGGGCCCGGTGATCGCCAACTTCGGCTCGCAGGAGATCAAAGAGCGTTTCCTTCCCGCCACGGCCAATCTCGACATCTGGTGGTGCCAGGGTTTCTCCGAGCCCGAGGCGGGATCCGACCTGGCATCGCTCAAGACCCGTGCGGTTCGCGACGGCGACCACTATGTGGTCAACGGTCAAAAGACCTGGACCACCATGGCCCAGTACGCCGACTGGATCTTCGCACTGGTGCGCACCAACCCCGATGCTCCGAAACGCCAGGCGGGGATCAGCTTCCTGCTCATCGACATGAAGACCGAGGGCATCACCGTCAGGCCGATCCAATTGGTCGACGGCGGCTTCGAGGTGAACGAGGTCTTCTTCGAGAACGTCCGGGTGCCGGTGGAGAACCTGGTCGGCGAAGAGAACGCGGGCTGGGGATACGCGAAGTTCCTGCTCGGCAACGAGCGAACCGGTGTCACCCGGGTGGGCATCACCAAGAACCGCCTCGCGCTGGCCAAGGAGCTGGCCGCGAAGACCCCCGTCGGCGACGGCACCCTGCTGGAGGATCCCCTGTTCGCCGCGCGCCTGGCCGAACTCGAAAACGAGCTACTCGCACTGGAATTGACACAGTTGCGGGTGGTGGCATCGTCGGCAGACGGCAAGCCCGATCCGGTCTCCTCGGTCTTGAAGCTCCGCGGTAGCGAGCTGCAGCAGGCATCCACCGAGATCCTGGCCGACCTCGCGGGAGTCGACTCGCTGGCTGTGGACGCGGCGGATATCGGGTCCCCGCACTGGGCGCAAGAGACCGTTCCGACGTACCTCAACCACCGCAAGGTCTCGATCTACAGCGGCTCGTCCGAGGTCCAGCGAACCATCATCGCGTCCTCCATCCTCGGCCTCTGATCACGACCTCCCCATCTACGGACTTCATCCCTGATGCCGACGTCGAGCGCTCGCGGCACCAACTAACGAAGGACTGCCTTCACCATGGATTTTGAACTCAACGAGGAACAGACGATGCTGCGCGACACCGCGCATGACGTCCTGACCAAGTTCTACGACATCGAGAAGCTGCGCGAGGTCACAGCCACCGACCTCGGCTGGAGCCGGGATGTGTGGAAGTCGTTGGCGGAGATCGGCATTCTCGGTCTCCCGTTCAGCGAAGACGACGGTGGTATGGGCGCCGGACCCGAAGAGGTCGCGGCCGTACTCGGCGAAATCGGTCGCAGCCTGGCTCCAGAGCCCGTGCTGGACGCGGTGTACGTGCCCGGCGGACTCATCGCCGAGACCGGCAGCGCGGAACAACGTGCCCAGTACCTGCCACAACTCGCCTCAGGTGAACTCCTCGCGGCATTCGCGCACACCGAACCGGGCGACCGGTGGCCGAGCGCGGCTGTCAGCACCACCGCCACGGCATCGGGAGACGGGTACGTCCTCACCGGCCGTAAAAACCCTGTGTTGCACGGCGATTGCGCCGACGTCCTGGTGGTGACCGCTCGCATCGACACCCAGGGTCAAGGGCAGGGCGAGATCGGCCTGTTCCTGGTGGACGCCACCGCGACCGGGGTATCTCGCACCGCGTTCCGTACCCACGACATGCGGCGTGGTGCCCAGGTGGAACTGCAGGACGCTCCCGCCACCCGACTGGCCGAGGGCGATGTGGCCGCGGCGCTGGTGCGTTCGGAAGTGGTCACGCAGGTCGCACTGTGCGCCGAGGCAGTCGGCGCCATGGAGGAATCGCTGCGGTTCACCACCGAATACCTCAAGCAGCGCAAGCAGTTCGGCGTGCCGTTGGCGAAGTTCCAGACCCTGACCCAGCGTGCCGCCGACATGTACGTACTCCTCGAGCAGGCTCGCAGCATGAGCCTCTACGCCACGGTCACCCTGGCCGACGGCGACGTCAATCCGATCGTCGCGTCGCGGGCCAAACTGCAGATCTGCCGTTCCGCCCGCAAGATCGGGCAGGAGGCCATCCAGATGCACGGCGGTATCGGCATCACCGCCGAGTACCCGGTCGGGCATTACGTGAGCCGGCTGCTCGCCATCGAACACACGCTCGGCGGTGCGTCCGAACATCTCCGAACACTGTCGAATCAGATTGCGGACTATGACAAGATCCTGATCGGATAGTGACAACGTTCATTGACAGGAGTTCCATGGCTGCCCCACTGCTCGAAGCGTCAACTCACATCAAGGCCACACCTGAGCAGGTGTGGAAAGTGGTGTCCGACCTGAAGCGGATGGGCGAGTGGAGCCCGCAATGCCGCAAGGTCGTGGTCCGCGGAGGCGGTCCCGTCACCCTGGGCACCAAGACCGTCAACGTGAACAAACGCGGTCTGCTGGTCTGGCCGACCACCGCAAAGGTGGTCCGGTTCGAACCGAACAAAGAGATCGCGTACAAGATCAACGAGAACAACAGCGTGTGGAGCTTCACCATCACTCCCACCGAGGACGGCGTGGAGCTCACCGAACGTCGTGAGGCACCCAACGGCACCACCAAGGTGTCGTCGACGCTGATCAACCTGGCCTTCGGCGGCGAGAAGTCGTTCGACGCCGAGCTCACCGACGGGATGCAGCAGACGCTGGGCAAGATCAAGGCGTCGGTGCGCTAGCGCACTACAGTTTCTTCAGCAGTGCGGGCAGGTCCGCGATCGAGTCGATGACGTGATCGGGGACCTGCCCGAACTCGTCTTTGACCAGGGCGTCGAGTTGTTCGGGCAGAAACTTGCCGGTCCGCACCAACACGCCGGTGATCGCGGTCTTCTGGGCGCCCAGCACGTCGCTGTACATGTCGTCGCCCACCATCACCACCCCGCCGGGATCACCCACGCCGAGCATCTCCACGGCCGAACGAAAGCCCAGCGGCGATGGTTTGCCGATCGCGCGGATCTTCTTTCCGGTGGCCTTCTGGAGACCTTCGAGGTACACCCCGGTGTCGATCTTCGGTCCGCTGCTGGTCGACCACGTGAGCGACCGGTGCATGGCGATGGTTGGTACGCCTTCGATCATCCAGCCAAGGGCTCTCGACAACAGCTCGTGGGTGAACGACGGGCCCGCGCCCCCGAAAACCACCACTTCGGGGTCGTCGTCGACGAGATTCACCCCTGCCATGTCCTCGTTGACCGCGCCCTCGTTGAACACCACAACCCGCTTACCGGGGTGTTTGGTGCGCAGGTACTCCGCCGTCAACACGGCGGCAGTCACGATTTCGTCGTCACGCACCGTGAATCCCACGTCGGTGAGCGCCTCGGCAATCTGCGCTCGCGACTTGGATGTGGTGTTGGTCAAGAACATTCGCGGCAGACCGGTATCGGCGATCTCTTCGAGGGCTTCGACGGCACCGGGCAGCGCTTTCCACGAGGTGACGAGCACCCCGTCGATGTCGAGCAGCAACCCTTCGGCCATACCTGAGAAACCTAGTCCTGCCAACGGTCGATCGCACGCGGGAGCCGACAGGTCCGACAATTCTCACAGCGCCGCCCGATCATGCCGAACTCGACTTTTCTGGCGGTCGTGGTGGTCCTTCCGGCATGCTTGGCACCATGGCCGACCAGCTCTCGACGCAGTACTCGACCCTGTCCAAACGTGTGACCGGCCTGATGTCGCGCGCTCACTCCGACCTCGCCGACCTCGTGTCGTTGCCGTCTGTACACATCGACCCCGACAAACGGGATGACTGCCGGGCCAGCGCTGCCTGGGTTCGTGGCGCGTTGGCCGACGCCGGGATCGAGACGCAGGTGTACGACACCGTCGACGGCAGTCAGGCCGTGATCGGTCATCGCCCCGGCCCGCCAGGGTCGCCGACCGTCTTGCTGTACTCACACCACGACGTGCAGCCGGCCGGCCCCGAAGACCTCTGGAACTCGCCGCCGTTTGCACTCACCACGCACGACGGTCGCTGGTTCGGGCGAGGTGCGGCGGACTGCAAGGGCAACGTCGTCGCCATCCTCACCGCGCTGCGCTCGTTTGCGGCGCTGCCGGCGTTGGGAATTCGAGTGGTGATCGAGGGCTCGGAAGAAGCCGGCGGCGAGGGCCTGGATCAACTCGCCCGCAGGCAGTCAGACCTCTTCGATGCGGACATGATCCTGATCTGCGACACCGGAAACGTGGCCCCGGGTGTACCCACGCTCACCACCAGCCTGCGTGGGGTCGCGGGCGTGAAGGTCTCGGTCGAGACCCTCGCGTCGGAAGTGCATGCGGGACAGTTCGGCGGCGCGGCCCCCGACGCGCTTGCCGCACTCATCGCCGGATTGGCGACCCTAAGAGATGCGGACGGCAACACCACGATCGACGGGCTGCCCGCAAGTCAATCCTGGCCCGGCGCAACCTACGATCCTCTGCAGTTCCGTTCCGACTCCACAACGCTCGACGGTGTGGACATCCTCGGCTCGGGCACCCCTGCAGAGATGGTGTGGGCGCGGCCGGCGGTGACGGTGATCGGCTTGGACGCACCGAACACCGACGACTGCGTGGCCGCCATCAATCCACGCGCCTCGGCGATGCTCAACCTGCGTGTGCCACCCGGCGTGAATCCCGGTGTGGCCGCGTTGGCACTGGAAGGTCATCTGCACAAGCACATTCCGTGGCACGCCAGGGTGCAGGTCGACACCGTGATGACCGGGGCGCCGTTCGCTGCCGACACCTCTGGCCCTGGGTACAAGGCGCTCACCGAGGCGATGGGCAAGGCATACCGGGCCGAGGTGGTGCATTCCGGTCAGGGTGGATCGATACCCCTGTGCACGGTGCTCTCGGAAATCTGTCCCAGAGCCGAGATCGCCTTGCTCGGCGTCGAGGAACCGAATTGCCGGATCCATGCACCCAACGAAAGTGTGGATCCGGACGAGATCTCGAAAACCGCACTGTCCCTTGCCCTGTTCCTCGCCACGTACACGGTGGACGCCTGATGCGCACAGTCGAGGAACACCAGGCCATCGTCGCAGCCTTGTTCGCCGAGCCCCGGCCTGTCACCGTGCCTGCCGCAGCCGCCCTCGGCAGGGTGCTCGCCGACGATGTCGTCGCCGGGGTCACGCTGCCCGGCTTCGACAACTCGGCGATGGACGGCTACGCCGTCATCGCCTCGGACATCGCGCACGCGACGGAGACCGATCCTGTGATCCTGCCTGTCGCAGAAGATATTCCGGCGGGGCGAACCGATCAGCTCACCCTGGCTCCCGGCACGGCCCACCGCATCATGACCGGAGCCCCCGTGCCGGCCGGAGCGGACGCGGTGATCCAGGTGGAGCTCACCGACGGCGGCGTCTCCGAGGTGAGGATCAACGCGCCGGTCCCGGCCGGAGCCGCCATCCGCGCCGCCGGTTCCGATATCGGTGCAGGAACCCGTGCCCTCTCGTCCGGGCGCGTTCTGCACGCACCGCAGTTGGGTCTGCTGGCCGCGCTCGGTATCGCCGAGGTCGCCGTGTTCGCGCCGCTGCGGGTGCTGGTCCTGTCGACCGGAAGTGAGCTGGTGCCCGCGGGGACGCCGCTGCAGTACGGACAGATCTACGAGTCCAACGGCGCGATGCTGACTGCCGCGGCCATCGAGGCCGGCGCGATCTCCGAACAGGTGCACTTCGTCCCCGATGACGTCGACCAGTTCCGGGCACGACTCGACGAGTACGTCGACGGCTCGGACGAGACCGCCGTCGATCTCATCATCACCTCCGGCGGCGTCAGCGCCGGCGCCTACGAGGTCGTCAAGGATGCGCTGGTCGGTCACGGGGTGGAGTTCGCCAAGGTGGCCATGCAGCCAGGCATGCCGCAGGGTTGCGGCACCTATACGAGTTCGGGGGGCACGGCTGTCCCGATCATCACCTTGCCCGGCAATCCGGTGAGCGCCCAGGTGTCCTTCGAGGTATTCGTCCGTCCGGCCCTGCGCGCAGCCATGGGCCTGCCCGCCTCACGGCGCACCACCACCGCGTCGGTCACCGAACCGATCACCTCCCCGAGAGGCAAACGCCAGTTCCGCAGGGGCGAACTCACGATCGCCGACGGTGTCGCCTCGGTGCGACCGATCGGACCACCGGGTTCACATCACCTGGCGTTCATGGCGTCGGCAAACGCCTTGCTCGACATCGCCGCAGAGACCGACAGGGTAGAGACCGGCGCCGACGTCGAAGTGCTGATCCTGGAGGACAGCTGACCGATGAGCACCTGCGACAATGGCGGCCATGGCCAGACGACCCAGACCCACTGAACCCGAGAGTGTGACCCGCCTGGCGCATTTTGCCGATCTCGTGCGGGAAACCGTGCCACCGATCCACCGGGCCGGTATGCCGTTCGTGGCGGCCGGCGCCGCCGTGGCCCTCGCCGGCCGACGCCACGGCTGGATCCGGACACCGGCAACTGCAGCCACACTCGCCACCGCTGCGTTCTTCCGTCACCCGAGCCGGGTGCCTCCGAACGCTGCCGGAGTCGTGGTCGCACCGGCCGACGGACAGGTCGCATTGGTGGACCACGCCGCACCACCCCATGAGCTCGGGCTGGGCGACACTCCCCGACCACGCGTGTCGATCTTCCTCTCGATCTTCGACGTACATGTGCAGCGGATCCCGATCGCCGGCACAGTCGAGTCGGTCGAATACCGGCCAGGCAAGTTCGTCAGCGCCGACCTCCCCGATGCAAGCGCCGAGAACGAACGCAACTCCATGCTGATCCGCACCGCAGACGGCACCGAGCTGGTGGTGGTGCAGATCGCCGGGCTCATCGCCAGGCGCATCGTGTGTGAGGCCCGCCCCGGTGATCCGGTGACGCTCGGCGACACCTACGGCTTGATCCGATTCGGTTCACGTGTGGACGTCTACCTGCCCGAGGGCACCCGCCCGCTCATCGCCGTGGGCCAACGCGCCGTCGGCGCGGAGACCGTGTTGGCGCAGCTGGGATGAAGGAGTCCGTTCGCAAGGAACCGGTTCGGAAGGAACCCGTCCGCAAGGACCCGGTTCGCCGATCCGGCAGCCGGGCGGTGCCGGCCGGAAGTTCGAGGCGTCGCCGACGTCCGAGCCGCGCCGGAACGTTGAACACCGGCAAGCTCCTCGTCCCGTCGGCGCTCACCGTCCTTGCCATCTGCGCCGGCCTGTCGGCCACCAAGTTCGCTCTCGATGGCCGAATCCACCTGTGCGTTGCGATGATCGCAGCCGCGGCGCTGCTCGACGGACTCGACGGCCGGGTGGCCCGCCTGCTGGGGGCGACCACGCGTATCGGCGCCGAGCTCGACTCACTCGCCGACGCCATCAACTTCGGGGTGGCCCCCGCGCTCACGCTCTACGTCCTCCTGCTCGAGGGCAACGACGTGGGATGGCTGCTGTCGCTGATCTATTGCTGCGCAATCGTTTTGAGGTTGGCGCGGTTCAACACACTGATCGACGAAGACGACACGCCGCAGTACACCAAGGACTTCTTCGTGGGTGTGCCCGCTCCCGCTGCCGCCCTCATCGCGATGCTGCCCATCGCCCTCGAGGAGCAATTCGGAATGGGTTGGTGGACCTCGGATGCCACCGTCGGCACATGGATGACCATCACTGCGCTGCTGGCCGTCAGTCGCCTGCCGACCGCGTCGCTCAAGTCGTATGCGGTGCCCCCGAATGCGCTGGTGCTGGTGCTCATCGGTGTGGCCCTGTTCGCCGCCGCGCTGCTGACCTACCCGTATCTGCTCATGGTGGTGGCGATCGGTCTCTACCTGCTGCACATCCCGTTCGCCTGGCGCACCAAGCGATGGGTGGCCAGCCGACCCGAAACCTGGGACTTCCACCCCCGGGAACGCCGGGCCGAGCGACGCGCCATCCGGCAAGTGCGGCGCGGCAGGCCGACCAAATCGTCGGCACGTCTGGGGCTGCGACGCCCCGGCGACCAGTAGCGGGTAGCGAGCACCAGCCCGCGCCGATCGCCGCAGACGGTAGTTTTGCCCTGTGACCCCCGCATCTGCCGCGTCTCCGCAACTGACGCTGACCGCCCGGCTCAACCTCTCGGCGGCCGAGGCGCGCCGCGGCATCGTCAGGGTGCATCCGGAGGTCCTGGCCGCGTTGGCGCTGCGCGAGTGGGATGGGGTGGCCGTGATCGGCTCGCGCACCACCGGCGCGGTGATCGCAGCCACCGATGCGTCCGCACCCACCGGCATCGCGTTGCTCGACGAGTTGACGCTGTCCAACGCGGGCCTGAAGTCCGACGCCCCGGTGGTGTTGTCCCCCGTCGTGGTGCACGGCGCCACCCGCGTGATGGTGCGCGGGTCGCGGCTGACCGCCGATTCGGTGGACGAGACCACCCTGCGCCGCGCACTTCTGGGAAAGGTGGTGTCGGCCGGAGATGTGGTGTCGCTCTTGCCGCGCGACCTCGGTCCCGATTTCGCGACGTCCGACGCCACTCGTTCGCTGGCGAGGTCGGTGGGCATCACGTGGACCAACGAACTGCTCACCGTGGTGGACGCCGACCCATCCGGCCCGGTGAGCGTGCAACCGAACACCGCGGTGCTGTGGGCGGACAAGAGCGCAGGACTGCCGTCGACCGCCGAAGCCGCCACCGGTGCATCCACCCGGCACACACCGGCCAAGGCGACCGTCAGCACTGCTCCCCCGGCTCGGACCGTCGACGAACTCGTCGGCGTCGACGCACAGGTGGACAAACTGACCGAATGGCTCGGCCTCGCCCTCGACAACCCGGAACTGCTCACCGCCCTCGGCGCGCAAGCCCGACTCGGTGTGGTGCTCACCGGCCCACCCGGGGTGGGTAAGGCAACCGTCGCCCGGGCCGTGTGCGCCGGGCGAGCGCTCGTGTACCTCGACGGCCCGGTCACCGGAGCGCTCGAGGCATCCGGGCGGCTCGCTGCTGTCAAAGATGCGGTGAGTCAACTGGTGTCGGCAGCGTCCGACACGGGCGCGGTGTTGCTCATCAGCGATGTCGAGGCGCTGCTGCCCGCCGAGGCAGACCCCGTCTCGGCGCTCATCCTCGACGCCTTGCGTACGGCGATCACCGCTGACCGGGTGGCCCTGATCTGCACCAGTTCGGCGCCCGAGAACCTCGACCAACGGCTCCGCGATCCCGATCTCTGCGACCGTGAGCTGTCGATCGGGTTGCCCGACAACAAGATCCGGAGAGGTCTCCTCGGCGCACTCCTGGAGTCCGTGCCCACCGGAACCATCGACCTCGGCGCGATCAGCGCTCGCACCCCGGGTTTCGTCGCTGCCGACCTTGCCGCTCTCACCCGCGAGGCCGCGCTGCGGGCAGCTGCCCGCAGCGCCCGCGACGGTGAGCCACCTACGCTCATCGAGGCCGATCTGCGGGGCGCGCTGGAGGTGATCCGGCCGGTGTCCCGGTCGGCATCGCCCGAGGTGGCGGTCGGCAGCCTGACGCTCGACGAGGTCGGCGACATGGTCGAGACCAAACAGGCGCTCACCGAGGCCGTGCTCTGGCCGCTACAGCACCCGGACACCTTCACCCGGCTCGGCGTCGACCCACCCCGCGGCGTGCTGCTCTACGGTCCCCCCGGATGCGGCAAGACCTTTGTGGTGCGGGCACTCGCCGCGTCCGGACAACTGAGCGTGCACAGCGTCAAAGGTGCTGAGCTGATGGACAAATGGGTCGGGTCATCGGAGAAGGCGGTCCGCGACCTGTTCGACCGGGCACGCGAGTCGGCGCCATCGCTCATCTTCCTGGACGAGATCGACGCGCTGGCCCCACGACGCGGTCAGTCGTCCGACTCGGGGGTCGGCGATCGGGTGGTCGCGGCGCTGCTCACCGAACTCGACGGGGTCGAGCCCCTGCGGGATGTGGTGGTCCTCGGCGCAACCAACCGCCCCGATCTCATCGACCCGGCACTGCTGCGTCCCGGCCGTTTGGAACGCCTTGTGTTCGTGCCACCACCCGACGCCGATGCACGCGCTGCGATCCTGCGGACGTCGAGCAAGTCGGTACCGCTGGCAGAGGACATCGACCTCGACCAGCTGGCTGCAGAGCTGGACGGATACTCGGCCGCCGACTGCGCCGCACTGCTCCGAGAGGCTGCTCTGGCCGCGATGAGGCGGAACATCGACGCAGCCATCGTCACCGCCGAGGACGTCGGGGTGGCGCAGGACAAGGTTCGGCCGTCTCTCGATCCGGCCCAGGTGGAGAACCTCCGTCAGTACGCCGAAAAGCGTGGGGCCTGAAGCTCTTTCGCGATTCTCAATGGGCCATCGACGGCGTCTTGGTCAGCGACGTCGTAGATGCGGTGCGATGCCGACGCACGGCCAAGGCCGTGCCGACGAGCAATCCGAGCAACGGCAGCGCGACGAAGACCACGCCCCGCGACAGCGTGGTGCCATGGCCCGCGGTGTCCTGGAACAGCAACTGCTGGGGAATGAGCCAGACCGCAACCGCGGCCCCAGCGCCTCCGGCCGTGCACCCTGCGATGAGCAGACCATCGCGTACTCGCGGGGTCACCAGCGTGTTCGCCCGCTCGAGAAGACCTTGCACCGCCAATCCCGCCAGCCCGAAGGTGGCCCCGAAGATGTAGGGCAGCCACCAGATCACGTCTGGTGTGTCCACCGACTGGTACTGACCTGGGGCCTGCACCGGAGCACGCTGGTGCCCGTTGTCGGTGACAAACCATGCGCCGGCCGCCACCACACCGGCGCACAAGCCGATCAGGGCGGACCAGTCCCACAACCGGTACACCTCGGCCTCGGGCTGTTCTGACGCTTTCACTACCTCAGTATTGTCGAGGGATCCTTGATCCGCTGGCGAACACGGCGGCGGAACAAGGGGCGCACCCGGCGCCGCGTGTCTTTTGTCGGGTGATTCCTCTGCAAACCGTGTCGATTTCCGGTTCTCTCGTTCGACGTAGGGGTGAGAACAGCTTCGGCACGGGCCGAGGCACCACCCATCACGGAGGTTTGTCATGCGCACATTGATCGTCACCGCATTCGTCTCGCTGGACGGCGTCATGGAAGGACCGGGCGGCGAGCCCGGGTACCGCAATTCGGGGTGGACCTTCAATGATGTCGAGTTCGATGAAGCTGCCTATGAGATCAAGGGGCGCGAGCAGGAAGAGACGACAGCGCTACTGCTGGGCCGCACGTCGTACGAGGCGTTTGCTCCGGTCTGGCCGACCATGGACGAGTTCGCCGAGTACAACGCGATGCCCCGATACGTCGTCTCCACAACACTGGAGAAGGACGACCCACGTTGGCCGGCCACGATCCTGCGGTCGGTTGACGATGTGGCGGCACTCAAGGAGACCGACGGTGGCCCGATCGCTGTGAACGGCAGTGCGACCCTCGGTCGTAGCCTCGCCGACGCGGGTCTTGTCGATCGCTATCACCTCCTGGTGTTCCCACTCCTTCTCGGCGCCGGCAAGCGCCTGTTCAGTGAGTCGGACAAAGACACCACGAAGCTCAACCTGATCGAGCACGAGGTGTACGGCAACGGCATTCAGAAGCAGGTCTTCGATGTGGTGCGGTAGGTCGATCCGATAACGGTTGTAGCGCAACGCTGTTCGTAGCTGCGAGAGTTCGCCGCGGTGTAGCGCAATCAAACGCAGGGCTTGTGTTCGTTTGCAGGTGTTGCAGCACCTGCAGACGAACACAAAGCCTGCATTAATCCCGAACTAGTCAGACTCGAACACCTGTTCGACAATGTCCGATTCGGTTGGTACACTTGATGAAAGGGGTTCGAGGGCTGGGGGGCTTGTCGATGAGTGATTCGGTGACGGTGGATCCACCGCCAATGCCGGTGTTGGTGGGGTTGTATCGCGATCTTGATGCGGTGCTGCAGCGGATTGCTGGTGCGTCAGCAGCTGATGTTGATGATGTGCAGGTTGCTGAGTTGGTGCGGGTGAACGAGAAAGTGGTTCGGGCACTGTCGTTTCAGGGCCTCAGGCGGTTGCAGGAGGTGAATGATCGGGGTTTGTTTCGTAAGGCTGGTCATTCGACGTTGCATCGGTTTGTGATGAGTGAACTGCGAGTCACTCGTGGTGATGCTTCCTCACGGTTGAAAGCACTCGACGCTGCCGGCGAATTGTTGTCGATGCAGGGTGAGGCGTTGCCCCCGAAATGCCCGGCCGCCGCCCAAGCCCTCGCCGAGGGTGCGATTGGGTTGGCGCACATGGATGTGATGCTCAAAGTCCGCGACAAGATTCCGCACAAGTCAGCGCCCGAAGTGTATGACGTGGTCGATATGTGGATGACCGACAACGCCCGCACACTGGGCCCGACTGAGCTTGAAGTGTGTGGGCGAGAAGTGTTGGCCCGGGTCGATCCGGACGGATCACTCACCGACGACGCCGACCGCAAACGCAACCGGGGTCTGTCTGATGGTCCTCAAGGTCTGGACATGATGGCCAAGATCACTGGCAACCTCGACCCGGCAACGTTGGCGTTATTTCGCACTGTCATGGATGTATGGGCCGCACCGGGTATGAACAATCCTGACGACCCCAACTCACCGTCTGGCGCGGTCGACGACCCCGCCCACGATGCGGCCATCATCGAAGCTGCTGCAGGGCGCGATACCCGCAGCAGGGCTCAGCGCCAACACGATGCATTCAAAGCGATCCTCAAGACCATCCTCGAGTACAAACTGCTCGGTACCTCCCACCGTGGCCTACCAGTGCAGGTCATCATCACCATGACCAAACAACAGCTTGATGAGGCCGCAGGCATCGCCCACACCGCCTCCGGTGTTGATATGCCGGTCAAGGACGCTGTCGAACTCGCCGCCCGGGCGGATTGGTCGCTGGCAGTGTTCGCCAACCACTCCGCCGACGTCCTCTACTTCGCACGCGCCAAACGCACCGCCCAACAAGGCCAACGGTTGGCGTTGTTCGCCAAAGACCGAGGCTGCACCAGCCCAGGCTGCCGCAACCCGATCTCCTGGACCGAAATTCACCACACCACCGCCTGGGCCGACGGCGGCTTGACTGACATCGACGTACTCACGCCCGCATGTCCGCCTCACCACAAGATGATCGGACCCGGCGAGGATCAATGGCAGACAGTCATGCTCACCGACGGCCCCGACGCCGGACGAGTCGCCTGGATCCCACCCAAGTACATCGACCCCGACCAACACCCACGAATCAACCGGGCCCACCACACCGACCACACCATTGAAGCGGTATGGCAGCACATCATCGCCGAACGACAACAAGCACTCGACGAACGCGAACAACGCATGCAGCTGCAACAGCGAAGTGCTCCACCGATTGTGGGTTCCGAATCAGTCGACGAAGCACCGCATCTCGAATAGCAACCTCGACGAGGTAGATCCGCCGCACACCTATCTCAGCAAATATGTTGCACTGCAACCCGCATCGCCGTCACGATGCTCGGAATCATTGCGGGATCGCCGGCATCGGCGATGACCCGTGTAGCGGTCGGACCGCTTGCCGCGACTACCGACAGTTGGCAGAGCTGCGGTGAGGTGTTCGCCGACCTCACCCCGGCAAGGTCGGTCAGGAGGCGTGAGGAAATGTTGTCGAGCTTGGCCCGTAGATCCGACAGCGGCGGGTTCGGGATGGACAACTGCGCTCGGTCCGAGAGGGTCCATATGGAGAAATACGCGTATTGAACTCCGGTCGCCGCCTGTACCTGATCGGTGAAGAACGCAGCCACCCGCGCTCGATCCAGCCCGTGAGCGGCCGCCGAGTCCGACGCGGCCTGGATGACCGCGGCCGCGCGAACAGGGTCGTTGATCGGGCTGCCGGAGTGCCACTTCGACTGGGCGACCTCATGGGCCACGATCAAACGGTCACCAATCGTGTTGACCAGCTGAACGACTCGATCATGGCCTACCGGCGTCGCATGGGCTGTCGGGCCCGCCAACACCGCACCGACTGCGGCCAGCGACATCACCAGGAACGACGCAACAATTCGTACTGCCCGCATTCTTCCTCCGACCCGTCCAGCCCGATTCCATGCGACCGTACTCGCCGAGACCCGGCCGAGCGTTGCGAATTGCCGCACGCCGATCCTTCAGCCGTCGGCCCATGGACTGCGCTCGGCGGGCCGGGGCGCGCGACGACCGATGAGCATTGTCAGCGTTGCGACACGAGATAAGTGATCGACGTCGGGCCGCTCGGTGAGCCGGCCGTGGTCCCGATCACCACCGTGTAGCGCTTGCCGTCTTTGTCGGCTCCATACCCGGCGACGGTCTGGCCGCCTTCTTGCCGACGAAACTCCTCGGTGAACCCCGCGTCGGTGAGGACCTTGCCTGCGTTGTCGAACGGATTCCCTGCGTCGGGCTGACCGGCGACTGTGAGGTTCCAGCCCTCCTGCGCGGTCCCGCCCGCGGCAAGTATCGAACCCTCGATCAGCGGTACCTGATCCGGGAAATCTTGCGGCAGATTCACCGACCCGACCGTGGTGGATTCAGCCTCCTCGCTGTCTCCGCCGCACGCTCCCAACACCAGCGCAAGACCCGTGATCATCAGCACCAAAACCACTCGCACCCGACTCATGCGAACAGAGTAGGGGGTGGGGTCCGGTTGCGCCCGATCGGCTGCGATCTTGTCGGGTACACCAACTTGTCCGTTTTGCGGTGACCAGCGGCGAGAGGCCATCCCGGTGGCCGCCTCATCCCCGAATACGGCACCTAGCAGCAGCAACGGTAGACTGGGTGACAACAAACCGGAGCAAATCCGTCTTCGGTGAACGGTCGCAGGCATTGTTCGGTGTGCCTGTCGCCGTTGTCACGACCCACCCGACACCCCGCCCATTCGATCGACGGAGTGCCTCTTGATCGCAGTCTTGGCCGCCTTGGCCATCACGGCTGTGCTGGCCCCTGCGATCATCACCGCCCTGGGCAGGCGTGGCTTCTACCTCCTCGCACTCGCCCCGCTGGGCGGCCTGGTGTGGGTGGTGCTCAATTGGCCCGACGACGAACACGGCGTCCGGACGGAATCCTTCAGCTGGGTCCCTGCCCTGCAGATGAACATCGACTTCCGCTTCGACACCCTCGCGGCCGTCATGTCTGTTCTGGTGCTCGGAGTCGGGGCCCTGGTGCTCTGTTACTGCGCCGAGTACTTCAGTGAGGTGCGACGTCGGGTCGCCGGCTTCGCCGCCGAGATGGTGGCGTTCGCGGGCGCGATGTTCGGGCTGGTCATCAGCGACAACATGCTCGTGCTCTACATCTTCTGGGAACTGACCACGGTGCTGTCATTCCTGCTGGTCGGTTTCTACGCCGTCCGCGCGACGAGCCGCCGGGCCGCCACCCAGGCCTTGCTCGTGACCACGGCCGGTGGACTGGCGATGCTGGTCGGCATCGTGATGCTTGGCGAGAAAGCCGGCTCCTACCTGTTGTCGGACATCGTGGCCGACCCCCCGGTCGGGTGGACCGTCACCGTGGCCATCGTCCTGATCCTGATCGGTGCGCTCAGCAAGTCGGCGATCTTCCCGTTCCACTTCTGGCTTCCCGGTGCCATGGCGGCCCCCACCCCGGTCAGCGCCTATCTGCATGCCGCAGCCATGGTCAAGGCCGGAATCTTCTTGGTGGCCAGGCTCGCCCCGGGCTTTTCCGACCTCGTGTCCTGGGACGTCTTGGTCGTCGGGCTCGGCTGCGCCACCATGGTCCTCGGCGGATTCCGGTCGCTGCGCGAATACGACCTCAAGTTGGTGCTCGCCTTCGGAACGGTCTCGCAGCTGGGGTTCCTGATGGTGCTGGTCGGCATCGGCGACGAGGATGTCGCGATGGCGGCGATGGCGATGTTGGTGGCCCATGCGCTGTTCAAAGCATCGCTGTTCATGGTGGTCGGCATCATCGACCACTCCACCGGTACCCGCGACCTGCGCAAGCTCGCCAGACTCGGTCACAGCACCCCTGTGTTGGCGGGCATCGCAGCACTCGCGGCCGCCAGTATGGCGGGCCTCCCCCTCACCCTGGGATTCGTCGGCAAAGAGACCGCCTTCGCCGAGATATGGGACACGGGTGCCCTGAACGAGTGGCAGGGGCCGGTGGTCGTCCTGGTGCTGGTACTCGGATCCACTCTGACCGTCGCCTACTCGCTGCGATTCCTGTGGGGCGCCTTCGGCCGCAAACGCAAGGCCGAACCCAGCCCAGCGGTGGCGCGCATGCACCGTCCGAGCGCCGCGTTCCAGGCGCCGGCAGCGATACTCGCGCTCGCTGGGGTGGTCTCCGGTCCACTCGCCGGACTCATCGGCAAGCGCGTGGAGCCCTACGCCGAAACGGTGCCCAGCTACGACGAAGGCATAGCCCACCTCTCGCTGTGGCATGGCTTCAATCTCGCCCTCGGTTTCACGGCCATCGCAGTGGTCGCAGGAACCGCACTGTTCCTCTTGGTGCGCGAACTCGGCCGGCTGGGTTTTGTGCGTCCCGCGCTCGGTAACGCCGACAGGATCTACGACGCGGTGCTGCGCGGCGCGGACACCATCTCGATCAACCTCACCCGCAACACCCAGCGGGGGTCGTTGCCACTCACCCAGGGTGTCATCGTGATCACGCTGGTGCTCCTACCCACGATCGTCCTCTTCCTCGGGCAGCGGAACAGGCTGGAGATCAACGGCTTCGAGTCTCCCGTGCAGTTCGTGATCGGCGGGATCATGGTGGCCGCGGCGATAGCCGCCACTGTCCTGCGCAACCGGCTCGCCGCAGTCCTCGTCGTCGGGGTCACCGGCTACAGCTGCGGCGTGCTGTTCGCCTTGCACGGCGCACCCGATCTCGCGCTCACCCAGTTCCTGGTGGAGACACTGACACTGGTCATCTTCGTATTGGTCCTGCGAAAACTCCCCGCCGAGGCGGAGAACCGCCATGCCACCGGGTTCAAGCCGTTGCGGGCCTTGCTCGGCCTGGCGTTTGGCGCACTGCTCGTGGTGGTCGGTCTGTTCGCGGCCGCCGCCCGCAACACCATTCCGATGTCCACCGAGATCCCCTACGCCGCATACAAATACGGCAACGGCTCCAACGCGGTCAACGTGCTGCTCGTGGACATCCGCGCATGGGACACCCTCGGTGAGGTGTCGGTCCTGATGGTTGCCGCAACCGGTGTCGCGTCGATGGTGTTCCGCCACCGCCGGTTCGGTGCGGCGCCGCGTGTGGCCGACGCGACCAGGGCACGCACTCCCCGACCTGAAACCGAAGGCGAGCAGCTGTTCGGGGAACGCACCACGTGGTTGCGCGGCAGCAACTTCCGCGACCCGCGCCATCGGTCGATGGTGCTCGAGGCCACCACACGGTTGCTGTTCCCGACGATGATCGTGTTGTCGCTCTACTTCTTCTACGCAGGTCACAACGCGCCGGGCGGCGGGTTCGCAGGTGGATTGACGATGGGCCTGGCCCTGGTCCTGCGTTACCTCGCCGGCGGCCGGTACGAGCTCGGCGAGGCGCTGCCGATCGACGCGGGGCGCATCCTCGGGGTCGGCCTCGGCCTGTCCGCCGGTACTGCCGCCGCGTCGGTTCTGCTCGGCGCACCCGCACTGTCGTCGGCGACGTTCGAGTTCACGTTGCCGATCTTCGGCGACGTCAAGCTGGTCACGGCCTTGTTCTTCGACCTGGGTGTCTACCTCATCGTGGTGGGCCTGGTGCTTGACGTACTGCGCAGTCTCGGGGCCCGGCTCGACGAAGACAACCCACGGGTGCGCCGTGGCGCCGACCAGTCCGAGCCCGAGGAGGTGGCGGCACGATGACCATCAACCTCGGCCTGATGATCGTGGTCGCCCTGATGGCCGCCTGCGGCGTCTACCTGTTGCTCGAGCGCAGTCTCATCCGCATGCTGCTCGGACTGCTGTTGGTGGGCAACGCGATCAACCTGATGATCGTCACCGTCTCGGGAGCCATGGGCAATCCGCCGATCATCGGCCGCACGTCAGAGGGCCGCACCGGAGACGCCGATCCGCTGGCGCAGGGCATGGTGCTCACGGCCATCGTCATCACGATGGGCATCGCTGCCTTCGTCCTGTCGTTGGCCTACCGCTCCTTCATGATCAACACCGATGACGAGGTGGACGACGATCCCGAAGACCTCAAGGTGAAGTCACAGTCGAGCGCCACCGCACCCGACCGCGATCGCAGCGACGACCCGATCACCGGGCTCGACACGTTCCGGGGTGACCTGTTCGACGACGACGGCAACCCACTCACCGACGAGCAACTGCGTGCCCGTGCCGAGTTGCATCAGACCGACCTGCTGCCCAGCGCCGACGACAGTGCTGACTTCGAACCGACCGACCGCGATGGTGATGGCCGATGACCTTGTCGCACGAGTGGTTCTCGACGCTCATCGTCGCGCCGGTCCTCGCCCCGATGATGGGCGCGGTGCTGACCCTGATCATGGGGCGGTACCCCCGGTTCCAGCGTGTGGTCACAGTCGCGGCGATCACGGTCGCGTTTGTCGCCTCGTGCCTCCTGCTCTATCTGACGAACCGCGACGGTACGTATGCCTTGCACGTCGGCGGTTGGGATTCCAAGGGCGGTGACCTCGGTCCTCTGGGCATCACGCTTGTGGCTGACCAGCTCTCGGCGTTGATGCTGGTGGTGTCCACCGCGGTGCTGCTCTGCGTCATGCTCTACGCCGTCGGCCAGGGTATCCGCGACGGCACCACCGAACAGCCGGTGTCGATCTTCTTGCCGACCTATCTGCTGCTGTGCACCGGCGTCTGCAACGCCTTCCTCGCCGGCGACCTGTTCAACCTGTACGTCTCGTTCGAGGTGCTGCTCGCCGCCAGCTTTGTGCTGCTCACCCTCGGTGCCAGCGCGGACCGGGTGCGCGCCGGCGTCTCGTACGTGATGGTCTCGATGGTGTCGTCACTGATCTTCCTGGCAGGCATCGCGTTTGCGTACGCAGCCACCGGCACGCTGAACCTCGCGGAGATGGCGGTCCGGCTCGAGGATGTTCCCGACGGGACAAAGGGTGCGCTCTACGCGGTGCTGCTGGTGGCGTTCGGCATCAAGGCCGCGGTCTTCCCGCTCTCGACGTGGCTGCCCGACTCCTACCCCACAGCCCCCGCCCCGGTCACCGCGGTGTTTGCCGGCCTGCTCACCAAAGTCGGTGTGTACGCGATCATCCGCGCGCACACCCTGCTGTTCCCCGGCGGCGCGATGGACCGGGTGCTGTTGGTGGCCGGACTTCTCACCATGCTGGTGGGCATCTTCGGCGCCATCGCACAGTCCGACATCAAACGTCTGTTGTCGTTCACGCTGGTCAGCCACATCGGGTACATGATCTTCGGCATCGCTCTGTCCACCGAGTTCGGTCTGTCGGGCGCGATCTACTATGTGGCGCACCACATTTTGGTCCAGACGACTTTGTTCCTCGTGGTGGGGCTGATCGAGCGGCAGGCGGGCTCGGCGTCACTTCGACGACTCGGCGGTCTGGCGGCCAGTCCGCTGCTCGCTGCGTTGTTCCTGATCCCAGCTCTCAATCTGGGCGGCATCCCGCCCTTCTCGGGTTTCATCGGCAAGGTCGCACTGATCGAGGCGGGTGTACAAGAGGGCAGCGTGCTGGCCTGGATCCTGGTGGCCGGCTCGGTGGTGACCAGCCTGCTGACCCTCTACGTCGTCGCCCGCGTCTGGACCAAGGCGTTCTGGCGGCCGCGTGCCGATGCCCCCGACGGCGAGATGGCCGATGCGGGACCGGCAGCGCTCCTCGAGGGCTCGGCCGACGTGTCGTTCGACGACCGCGCCGACGTGGGCCGGATGCCGATCGGCATGGTGGTCCCGACCATCGCCATGGTGGCTGCCGGACTCGTGTTGACGTTGTGGGCCGGGCCGTTCTTCGAGTTCACCGAATCCGCCGCTGCCGACCTGATCGACTCCAGCATCTACCTCGACGCCGTCCTGGGCGCAGGAGGTCCCCGATGAACGACAAACCCGACCCCGGACAGCGGCCACAACCGCCGGCTCCCCGGGGCCCCATCCGGGCGCACCTGGTGAACGCCTGGCGTTACTCGGTGATCTTCCTGGCGTGGTACTCGGTGAAGACCTTCCTCTTCCTCAAGGCCCATATCCACATCAAGCGCTGGTTCGGCGGAAATGCACGCGAGGTGGCCGTACGGCTGTGGACGATGGCGTGGCTGACGTTCGTGTGGGTGCTGCTGTGGGGTACCTACGACATCGCGACGGTGGTCAGTGGTCTCGGTATCGCACTCCTCGTGCTGATCGCCTTGCCATTACCGCGCGTACCGGTCGAGGGCCGGATCCATCCGGTGACGATCCTCGAACTGGTGATCAGGTTGGTGATCGACCTGTTCCGGTCGAGCCTGCAGGTGGCGTGGCTGTCGGTGCGCCCGGGCAAACCACCCCTGAGCGCGGTGGTCCGGGCACGCCTGGCCATCAAATCCGACATGGTGCTGACCCTTGCGGTCGACTACCTCAATCTCGTGCCGGGCACCATGGTCGTGGAGATCGACCACAGTCGCCGTCTGCTGTACGTGCACCTCATCGACGCGAGTTCGCCGGAGAAGGTGAAGGCGTTCTATGGGCAGGTCGCCACCATCGAGAGGCTGTTCATCAAAGCCTTCGAGCGTGAGAGCGAATGGCACGCCAGTCCCTACCATGGGATCGACGATGAAGTCGGTGGCCAAGACAGCCAGGACCTTCGGAGCGGAGCGAAGTCATGAACGTGGTCTGGATGATCGCCGCCGGTCTGCTGTTGGCAGCATCGGTACTCACCACCGCACGGATCCTCATCGGTCCCAACACGCTCGACCGTCTGGTGGCCCTGGACACCGGGGTCGCGATGGCGATGTGCTCGCTGGCCGTGTGGGCCGCATATTCGATGGATTCGACAGTGGTGTCAGGCCTCGTCGCCTTGTCGCTGTTGAGTTTTGTGGGCACGGTTGCAGTCGCCCGATTCCGCGTCCGGGACAACGAGGTCTGACGATGGTCTCCGACATCTTCGTCGCCGTGCTGGTGCTGTCAGGTTCAGGTCTGGCGTTCACGGCATCGGTGGGCATCCTGCGATTCCCCGACACGCTCACCCGCATGCACGCCGCCACCAAACCGCAAACCCTCGGTTTGTTGCTGGTCCTGATCGCGGCGATGATCCGTCTCTGGGACACCGTCGACTTCGGAATGCTGGTGCTGACCGGGATTTTCGCGCTGATCACCGCACCGGTGATCGCACACCGCGTCGGCAAACTGGCTTATCAGGAGCAACGGGTGCGGGACGACCTGATCGACAGCAGCGAGCTCGAATCCCCCCGCAGCGACTGATGACGGGCGACGATCAGCTTCCCCCCACCTCTCGTGTGCGCCGCGGGAGTGAACTGGGAAAGGTTGCCGCCCATTCGGTTGCCAGGCGTGTCCGCTCGCGTGCCGCCGGGGTCGGTGCCACACCCGACGAGCGGCGTTCGCGCGCCGAACTCGACGCCCTCGCTGCCGCAGACGAACTCATCACCGTGCTCGGGTCGATGAAGGGCGCAGCGATGAAGGTCGGCCAGTTCCTGTCGATGATGGACCTGGGCATGGTGCCGGCCCACGCGCGTGACGGCTTCAACCGCAAGCTCGCGATCCTGCGCGACAACGCCCCTCAGGTCTCCTCGGAGACGATGCTCGAGGTTGTCCGAAAAGAGCTCGGCTCGAACATGTCCCACATCGAGTCCATCGATCCGGCTCCTATTGCTGCCGCTTCCATCGGCCAGGTCTACCAGGCCAGATTGATGGACGGGCGCGACGTGGCGATCAAGGTGCAGTACCCGGGCATCGACCGGGTGGTCCGGGCAGACCTCAAGAACCTCGCGATGGCCCTGCGCCTCTACAAGGGCCTGCTGCCGACGGTGGACCCCCAGTCGTTTGTCCGGGAGATCTCCGGGGACATGTTGTCGGAGCTGGACTATCGGGCCGAGGCGGCCAATCACCGTCGTCTCGCCGACCGCTACGCCGGGCACCCGTTCATCCAGATCCCCGATGTCGTCGAGAGTCTGTGCACATCGAAGGTCCTCACCTCCGAACTGATCACCGGGATACCGTTCGACGAGATCACCACCCTCGACGCCGACACACGAGACCAGGTCGGCGAGGTGATCTACCGCTTCTACTGCGGCAGTATCCATACCGACGCCACCTTCTGCGGCGACCCACACCCGGGAAACGTGATGCTCGCCGACGACGGCCGGGTGGCGTTCCTCGACTTCGGATCCTGCAAGACCATGTCGGCCGATGCCCGGGACCTGGAACGTCGCGCGGTCATCGCAGCCCGCGCCGGGGATGCTGCCGAGGTGGCCCAAGTCCTCCGCCAAGGGCAGGTGCTGATCAGCGAGGAGTCCATCGATGACGCCGACGTGCTGTCCTATGTTCGAGACGCAACCTGGTGGCACATGGACGACGCCGAACTGACCATCACCCCGGACATCGCCAACGGCGTCATGATCTCCGCGGTACACCCGGCCACCGAGTACGGCAGCGCGGCGCGAGAACAGCATTTCCCCGAAGACAATCTGATCGCGCGCCGCGTCGAGTTCTACACCTGCGCGATGCTCGGGCAACTCCGGGCAACGGCGAACTGGTGTCGGATCGAAGCCGAATGGCTGACCGGGGCCGAACCCGAAACCGAACTGGGTCAGATCGATCTGTGGTGGCGACGGCGGACGTTCAGCGATTGAGTTCGGAGACAACCTGATCGACCACGGCCACCATGTCTCCGGTGTCGGCGAATGTACGCCGCTGACGCTGGTACGAGCCCCCGTGGCCGGGGATGTCGGCGACCGACGCCAACTCGTCGGCGCACCCGAGGTCGACGGCGACCGGGGTGAGACGTTCGAGCATGTCGTAGAGGTCGTCCGTCACCAGCCGCTCGTTGCAGTCCGAGTCGGTGATGATGATCGCGTCGAGCCCGTAACGGGCTGCACGCCATTTGTTTTCCTGCACCAGCCAAGGCGCCATGTCGGGCAGTGTCTCCCCGGCATCGAGTCGCCGATCGAGATCCACCACCAGGCAGTGGATCAGCGCCACGAGCCCCGCCAATTCGGCGATGGTCGAAACTCCGTCACACACCCGGATCTCGACGGTACCGAGGTTCGGAGAAGGACGGATGTCCCAACGGATCTCGTTGAGGTTCTCGATGATGCCCGTGGTCATCTGGTCACCGACGAACTTCTCGAACTCGCTCCACCGCTGGAACTGGAACGGCAGGCCGGCCGTGGGCAACTGCTGGAACATCATCGCCCGGTTGCTGGCGTACCCGGTGTCCTGCCCCGACCACATCGGTGATGACGCAGAAAGCGCCAGCAGATGGGGATACTGATTCAGCAGCGACGACACGATGGGCAAGACCTTGTCGCGGTGGTTGATCCCGACGTGAACGTGCACACCCCAGATCAGCATCTGCCTGCCCCACCACTGGGTCCGCTCGATCAGCTCGGCGTACCGCGGCGACGGGGTCAACTGCTGGGTGGACCACAGTGCAAACGGGTGGGTACCTGCGCCGAACAGATCCACCCCGAGATCGTCGGCGATCAAGCGCACCACCGACAGCGACTCTTCGAGATCGGCGATCGCCTCACCTGTGGTGCGGCAGATACCCGTCACGAGTTCAACGGTGTTGCGTAGCAGTTCTTTGTGGATCCGATCGCCGGAACTGGGATTGTCCAGTTCGCTCACACGCTCGAACAGCTGCGCCGCAGAGTTCGACAGATCTCGCGTCTGCTTGTCGACAAGCGCGAACTCCCACTCCACGCCCAGAGTGGGCCGCGGGGAAGCGTTGAAATCGATGGAGCGAACGTTGTTTATTCTCAGCTCTTTTCGATGACACCGCAGGCGATCCGCTTGCCCGCGTCTCCGGTGGCGAGGGTTTCCTCATCAGGGGCGGGAGCGTACTTGGTGGGGATGTTGCCGAAGTTGTCCGGCTTCTCGTGGATAATGATCGAGGTGTCGATGATGTCCTCGATGCTGAAAGCGTCGCTGGCAGTGGTGGTCTCGCCATTGCCGGCCTCGTCGATGAAGATCGAGACCAAGTCGCCGCTGGCCGGATGACCGGAGTGGCCCTCGACCTGCAGGTGGCCGCCCGCGGAGAGGAAGTCGCCGGCCGCGCCCCCGGTGGGAGGCGTCGAGTTGGCTTCACACTTGCCGACCGCGTGCAGGTGCATGCCATGGAACCCCGGGGCGAGGTTCTCGGCCTTCACACTCACGATCACCGAACCCTCAGCGGTGGTGAACGTCGCCTTGCCTGCCGGTTCGCCACTGGGGGTCTGGAGCTCGGCAGTGGCCTCGCCACCTTCGCTGGGCGCACCGATCGCGCCCACATCCTCGGGCGCCGGGTTACCGGTGAGCACACTCGGGGTGGTTCCTATGGCGTCGGTCGGCTCTTCGTCCGGACTGCAACCCACAACGAGCAGCGCGACGGCTGCGGCGGGTGCCACCAGCGCGGCGATTCGCCGGGTGCCGGTCAAGTTCCTGAGCGAACGCTGCGCCATGGTTGAGCTCCCTTGCAGTTGGCGGTCGAGTGCAGTTCTACCGTTGGTAGTAGTCAGCGAAATCATATCGGTTCCCCGCACACGGTTCGCCGCCGGTTGAGTGGCTAACGCGTCACGACGATCAGGACGAGGCCACCCTGACATTGACTGAAGGCGGCCGGACGGGGATCCACCGAGATGTCGCCGCCGAGTTCTTCGGCCAGCTGGTCGGCGTACTCCTGCTGCGTCCCGGTGTAGAAGATGGTGTTCTCGGTGATGCTGGCCGACTGCAGATTGGACGGCGTCGCCGTGGTCCAGCCCGCATCGTCGACGAGCTTGCGATACGTCTGCCCGAGCCCGCCGACTGTGCCGGCGTTGAAGATGCACACGCGCGGCCGGTCGGGGTCCACCGATGTGGACGTGCTGCTGCTCGCAGACGTCTCGGCGCCGCTTGAAGTGGTGGTCGCCGGTGACGACGATGTGGGCTGGCGGCTCTGAGCTGCCTCGAGGCCCGCCTCCGGATCGGAGTCACCGGTGGCCGCCGAGTGCCATCCGAGTCCGATGAACACCACCGCGATCGCCAGCAACAGCATCGCCCCGGCACGTAACGGCAGGTGAGCCGCCTCGGAGCGGGCGGGAGCGGGGGGCCGCGCACGACGCGAGCCCGTCACACCCGAGTCCGGACTGTTCGTGCCGGTCCCGCTCGGGTCTTCCCCGGGCTGGTCTGGACGGTCGGACGTGGTCATTGGACCAACCTTACGAAACTTGCCAACCTTACGAAAATTTCCGGCCCGACTGACCGACAGGGCCAAAGGCGCCGAGGGCGTGGCGGGTCGGCACAACCATCAGGTGACGTCGAATCCGAGCCGGCGAGCCGCCCGGGCCTTCTGCCGGCTCGCGCGCAGACGACGGAGTCGCTTCACCAGCATCGGATCTGCGGCCAGCGCCTCCGGACGGTCCACCAAGGCATTGAGTACCTGGTAGTAACGGGTCGCGGACAGACCGAACAGTTCTTTGATGGCCTCTTCTTTGGCACCGGCGTACTTCCACCACTGCCGTTCGAAGGCCAAGATGTCATGCTCACGCCGAGTCAATCCGTCGGCCCCGACCTCGCCCGGACCGAGCTCTGCGTGGTCTTGGTGTGAGTTGTCCGCCTGCCCGGATTGCTGGTCTCGCGCGGTTGCGCCGTCCATCTCGCTCCCTTGAGAATCGGTCCTGCTCCACCCCGTCGCCACACCGGAGTTCGTCGCTATCAACGGTGTGAATTACAACAGTGTGGTTCGCAGTACATCTAACCACGCCGCCAATGGAATTCGCGCGATGGCGTGCCGAGTAATCTGACCACCATGGCAATTCTTCCCATCTGCATCGTCGGTGATCCGGTGCTGCACAACCCGACTGAAATCGTCGCATTGGACGCCGAGGGCAAGGCCCCCGCCGACGTGGCCGCGCTGCTCGACGACATGTACGAGACGATGGATGCCGCCAACGGTGTCGGACTCGCCGCCAATCAGGTTGGCGTCGCCAAGCGCATGTTCGTCTACGACTGCCCCGAGGGCGACGGCCGCACGGGTCCTCGTCGTCGCGGCGAGGTGATCAATCCCGTCCTCGAGACGTCGGAGATCCCCGAGACGATGCCCGACCCCGACGACAACGACGAGGGTTGCCTGTCGGTGCCCGGCGAACAGTTCCCGACCGGCCGCGCCGACTGGGCCAAGGTCACCGGGGTCGACCGCAACGGCGACCCGGTGGAGATCGAGGGCAAAGGATTCTTTGCCCGGATGCTCCAACACGAGACCGGGCACGTCGACGGTTTCCTGTACACCGACGTGTTGATAGGCCGCAACGCCCGCGCGGCCAAGAAGACCATCAAGCGCAACGGCTGGGGGGTGCCAGGGCTCTCCTGGTTACCCGGCGAAGACGCCGATCCCTTCGGACACGATGACGAGGACTGACCGCATCGGTCGGGATCGGCCTGTGACCGGCCGCCGCACGTGAGCACCCCATCACCCGGGGACCGGGTGGTGGTCCGCTTCCACAAGGGTCCCGGCGCCCCCGCCGACTGGCGCGCCGACGAGTCGGCCACGTTGAGCGATGTCACCGGGATCCTGGAGTCGCGTGATTCGTCCGTGCTGGTGGTCCGGCGCGGTGACGAGTCGGTCCGGGTGCCCACCTCGCTGGTGCAGGCCATCAAGGTCCTGTCCGTCAAACCGGTCCGAAACTCCGAGATCCGGTCGCTCGAGGTGGCCGCGGCCCGAGGCTGGCCCGGCCTCGAGTGGGAGATGATCAGCGGCTGGCGCGCCCGGGCGGGCGGCGGGTTCAGCCGCCGCGCCAATTCGGCGGTGCCGCTGGAGATGGGCGCGAAGGTCGATGGCGAGACGATCGAGCGGCTACGGCAGTGGTACGCCGATCGCGATCTGCCGCTGAAGCTGGCGGTGGTGACACGGCTGATCCCGGGTTCGCATGTGCCGGTGGACGACTACGTCATCACGGTCGAAGCACTCACCGCTCCGATCGGTGTGTTGGCATCGTCCCCCGATCATCCGGTCGACATCACCGACAGCCCCACCGAACGATGGGCTGCGAAATACTGCGTCGCACACGGTGACTCCAATGCCTCACTGGCCGCCGCCGTGGTGTCAGCGGTCGACGGCGGCACCCTCGCGTTCGCGGGCATTCACGACTCCGACGGCGCACTCGTGGCGATCGGCCGAGGGGCAGTGACCGACGGACTCCGTGACGATCGGTGGCTGGGCCTCTCGGCACTGTGGACCGCACCCGAGTGTCGGGGCCGCGGGCTCGGGCGGTCGATCCTCACCGCACTGGAGCAATGGGGTGAGGCGCAGGGCGCCACGTCGATCTACCTGCAGGTCGAAACCGGAAACAACACCGCACGGGGTTGGTACCGCCGCTTGGGTTTTGGCCTGCACCACAGTTACGGGTACATCGACTACTGATGCCCCCGCCGAGCGGGTCCTTTCCCCGCCGACCGTGAGATCAAGACTTGAAGCGCGCCACAAACCGGCGCTGCCACGGGGTCTCGACCGCTCGCGGCGAGTATGTGGCCCGCACGTACGCCACCGCGTCGGCTGCGGGCACCCCGTCGACGATCGCCAGGCACGCCATCGCAGTACCGGTGCGTCCGTATCCGCCGCCGCAGGCGATCTCGACCCGCTCCGATATGGCGCGATCCCACAGCTCGTGCAACGCCGACCGGAAGTCGACCGGGTCAGCCGGCAACCAGAAGTCACGCCACCGCACCCATCGACTCTCCCAGTTCATTGCGGCAGGCCTGGCCCCCAGCAGGTACAGCCCGAAATCAGGGACTGATTCAGAGGTCGTGTCGTGTCGCAGACCGCGACCGCGAATCACTCGCCCTGACGGCAGCCGCATGAGGCCTGACTCAGAGTTCTCCCAGGTGAGGGGCATACCGCGAGCCTAGCGCTCTGCCCACAGCGAACGACCTCGACGGCAGTCTGTAACGGTGTAATCATGTAATCACCTACCGAGGAGACGACATGAAAAACGAACACCGAGGCTCACGCGGTCCGGGAGCCGGACGCCGCGGCGGCTGGCAACAGGCCGAACTACCCGACGCCGGCGACGCTGCTGCCTGGTTCGCCGGACGACTTCCCGACAACTGGTTCTCAGGACCTGTCGAGGTCACCGTCGACCGAGACGAGATCACCGTGATCGGCACACTCACACCGCCGGATACCGGCGAGGAGGGGAACGCGGTTGCAGCAGCAGAGGGTCGGGCGTCGCGTTTCCGAGAGGACACCCGCGGTGAACGGATGGCCATCGCCGACGAGGCACAGGCCCGTTATGCGCGCAAGGTGTCATGGGGCGTCAAGGTCGGTGACCAGCGAATCCTCTTCACCCACATCGCTGTTCCGGTGATGACCCGGCTCCGCCAGCCCGAACGTCAGGTGCTCGACACTCTTGTTGATGCCGGAGTAGCCCGCTCCCGTGCCGACGCGCTGGCGTGGTCGGTCAAACTGGTCGGCGCGCATACCGACGAGTGGTTGGGCAAACTCCGAACGGCGATGGACGAGGTCGACAACCTGCGCGCCGAGGGCCCCTGGCTCTGACCCACCCGCAAATTCGCTCCACCTCCTTGCGTTCGCGCCCGGTGCAACCGGATCGAACGCAGGTAGGTGGAGCGAATTTGGGGAGACCCGGGCCGGTCAGGTGAGGGCCCGGCTGTTGTCCTTGAGGTCCACACCGCTGCGCCCCAGCTTGCGGGCACCTTCGACCAGCGCCGCGCAGACGCGTGCGGCATCGGCGTACCCCAGGCCCCCGGGCGGGTGAATGTTCGAAATGCAGTTGCGCATCGAATCCGCCCGGCCGGGCTCCGGGAGGTGGGTGAGGTAGATGCCCACACTGTCGGCCACCGACAGCCCCGGCCGCTCGCCGATGATGACGATCAGTGTTCCGACCTTTTGAGCCGCACCGATGTGGTCACCGAGGGCCACCCGCGCCTGGGTCGCGATGACCGGCGGAGCGAGCGAGTAGCGAGGCGCCAGAACGTCTTTGAGTGCCGAGAGCAATCCGGCTCCATGTTCGGACAGGGCAATCGGTGACAGCCCGTCCGCCAGGACGAAGCCGATGCCAGCGCTGGCCTCCGGCACTGCCGCCAGGTCGTCCGGTGTGCGGCCCAGGTCCGGACGCCTCAGGTATTCGCTGCGGTCGGATGCCTTGCTGGTGACCACGATGGGTTCGCCGAGACCCACCTCGGTCACCGCGGCCGCGAGGCCCCCGACATCCAGCGGCTGGTGCACCGCGTCGCGAGCGGCGGCATGCGCGGCGGCGAACTCCAGCACTCGGCTGGTGGGCAGCGAATCGCCGGTGCGCCCCAACCCTATTCGAGCAGCGGTCCGTAAACGCAAACCGTCCCACAAATCGCTCATCAGCCCACCGGCCCCGTCAGGCTGTGCAGAGGTGACGACTCGGGCGCCAGGTCGAGCACCCGACCGTCGGCTCCCAGCATTCCCACCCGGTCGAGCCACGCCTCGAACTCCGGCGCCGGCTTCAGTCCGAGCGTCCGCCGCGCGTACAGGGCGTCGTGGAACGACAGGCTCTGGTAGCCGAGCATCACATCGTCGGCTCCGGGAACGGTGATGACAAACGGCACGCCGGCAACCCCGAGAAGGGTGAGCAGATCGTCCATGTCGTCCTGGTCGGCCTCGGCGTGATTGGTGTAGCAGACGTCCACACCCATCGGCAGCCCGAGCAACTTCCCGCAGAAGTGATCTTCGAGTCCGGCCCGCACGATCTGCTTGCCGTCGTAGAGGTACTCGGGACCGATGAAACCGACGACCGTGTTGATCAGCAGCGGTTCCAGTTCTCGCGCAACGGCGTACGCCCGCGTCTCCAAAGTCTGCTGATCCACGGGCCTACCACCGGTTCCGAGGTGCGCCCCTGCCGAAAGCGCCGATCCCTGCCCGGTCTCGAGGTACATCACGTTGTCGCCGACGGTGCCGCGCGACAACGACCTGCCCGCTTCGTTGCCCTCACGCAACAAGGCCAGATCCACTCCGAATCCCTTGTTGGCGCCTTCGGTTCCCGCGATCGACTGGAACACCAGATCCACCGGCGCACCGGCTTCCACCAGGCCGATGGTGGTGGTGACGTGCGACAGCACGCACGACTGCACGGGGATCTCGAACCGCCGGCGAATGTCGTCGAGCAACAACAGCAGTTCAGATGTGGCGTGTGGTGAATCGGTGGCCGGATTGATCCCGATCACCGCGTCGCCGCATCCGAGCAGCAGACCATCCAGCGTCGCCGCGGCGATCCCGGTCGGATCGTCGGTCGGATGATTGGGCTGCAACCGGGTGGCCAGCCGGCCCGGAAGCCCGATCGTGGTGCGAAACGCCGTCACCACCGAAACCGCCTTGGCGACCGCGATGAGGTCCTGGTTGCGCATCAATTTGCTCACCGCCGCAACCATTTCCGGCGTCAGACCCGGCGCGACGTTCCGGAATGTCGCCGCCGCGACGTCCGAGGGCCTGGCCGCGACCTCGAGCAGCCAATCACGAAGACCACCGACGGTCATCGACGACACCGGCGAAAAGGCTTCGCTGTCATGCGAATCCATGATCAACCGGGTGACCTCGTCGGATTCGTACGGCACCACCGCCTCGGACAGGAACACGGTCAGCGGAACGTCGGCCAGTGCCCACTGCGCTGCCGCCCGCTCGGTGTCCGACTCGGCAGCACACCCGGCCAACTCGTCGCCGCTTCGGCGCGGAGTGGCTTTTGCCAGCAGCTCGACCAAGCCGTCGAAGGCGTAGGTGGTGCCGGCAAGCGTGTGTCGGTAGACGGTCACACCCTCAATCCATTTCCTTGTCGACCTCGGCAAGCAGCGCGAACTCCTCGTCGGGCGAGGACGCCACCAGGTGCTTGCGGCTGTACAGGCCAAAGTAGGCCATGAACGCGACGAATGCCGCCAGACACCACAAAGCCGCGGTGGTGTCGACCAAGAAGGTGGCGATCACCGACGCCACCGCGATGACCAGCGCGAATCCGGTGGTGACGATGCCTCCCGGCGTCCGGTAAGGCCGTTCCATCTCGGGCTCGCGAACGCGCAGCACGATGTGGCTCACCATCATCAACACGTAGCTCAGCGCCGCCCCGAAGACCGCCATGTTGAGCAGGATCGCACCCTCACCGGTGAAGGTCAGGGCGAACCCGATGACACCCGGGATGATCAGCGCCCAGGTGGGCGCCTTGCGGCTGTTGGTCACCGACAGCACGGTTGGCAGATAGCCCGCACGCGACAGGGCGAAGAGCTGGCGCGAGTAGGCGTACATGATCGAGAAGAAGCTGGCGACCAGGCCGGCCAACCCGATGTAGTTGACGACGGTCGCGGTGGTGCCGTCGAGCGCGTCGACCAGGGGGTTCGCGGACTCCCCCACGCCCTGGGCCCCGAGGGCCCCGGTGGCGAGGAACAACACCAGTGCGCAGGTCAGCAGCAGTACGCCCATTGCGGCGATGATGCCCCGCGGCACGTTCTTCTCCGGGTTCTCGGCCTCCTCCGCGGCAAGCGGAACACCCTCGATCGCAAGGAAGAACCAGATGGCGAAGGGAAGCGCAGACCAGATGCCCAGGTAGCCGAACGGCATGAAATCCGACGACCCGGCGGCGTCGGGGTCCGGGGCGATGTCGGTGAGCAGACCCGCGTCGAACTTGCCGAGCGCGGCTATCCCGAAGATCACCAGGCCGACCAGTGCGATGGCGGTGATCACGAACATCGCCTTGAGCGCTTCGCCGGCCCCGACCAGGTGGATACCGATGAAGACCACGTAGACGGCCAGGTAGACCCACCAGCCGTCGGAGATGCCGAACAGGTCGAGCGATTCGACGTATCCCCCGATGAAGGTGGCGATCGCCGCAGGCGCGATGGCGTACTCGATGAGGATGGCCGTGCCCGTGGCGAAACCACCCCACGGGCCCATCGCCCGACGGGCGAAGGTGTAGCCACCTCCGGCCGCGGGCAACGCAGAGGACATCTCGGCCATGCCGAGGACCATCGCGAGGTACATCGCCGCGATGATGACCGAGGCGATGAGCAGTCCACCGAAGCCACCCTCGAGCAGGCCTGCATTCCAGCCGGCGTAGTCGCCGGAGATCACATAACTCACGCCGAGCCCGGCCAGCAGCACCCAGCCGGCCGTGCCCTTGCGTAGTTGACGCTTTTCGAGATAGTCGGAGGTTTCCGACCCTGCAACGGTTTCAGTCATGCCGCAAGGTATCCGGCGACTGAAACCGCACCGTTAGCGTGAGTTTTCGTACGTGTTTCGTCTTTCGGCCGCTTCCACCGCATGCGGGAATTCGGCGGACCGGTGCTGGAACGAGAGAATGCTCGGATTCTTGATGACACCCTCACGGATCTCGATTGCCCGGAACACGGTCGGGACACGGTCCCACGCTGCGGGCCCCTGCAGGATCGTCTCGAGATGCGGCAGCAGCGCCGAACTGATCTCCCACGTGGCCGAGTCCCAGAGATATGACGGACTGTGGTCGACCGCGTAGTACAGAACGTTGTTGCCGACCATGAACGAAGGGTCGGTGAAGGTGGTCGGCCGCGCCCAGCTGAAACCCATTCCCTCATCACAGGACACGTCGACGATGATGCTGCCGGGCGCGAAGCCCGCCAGGTCGGATTCGTCCAGGAATGTCAACGGCATGTCGGTGTTCTGTAGCACGCAGTTGACAACGATGTCGTTGCCGGCGAGGAACTCGGCCACCGGAACCCGGCCGTCTGCCGACTCGGCCCACATGCCCTGGGGCTCGCCCGATTCACCGTGCTCGAGCTGGACGATCTGGGTCGAGTGGATGGGCGAACCGACGGCCGCGACGTCGCGGTTGGTCAAGACGGTGACGTCGTCCACCCCGTGGGCGTTCAATGCGGTCACCGCGCCACGCGCGGTGGCGCCGAACCCGATCACGGTCGCCTTCAGCCTACGGCCGTAGTCCCCCGTCTTGCCCGCCAATTCGAGCGCGTGCAGCACCGAGCTGTATCCGGCCAGTTCGTTGTTCTTGTGGAAAACGTGCAACGCGAAGCCACCCTCGGCGGTCCAGTGGTTCATCGCCTCGAAGGCGATCAGCGTCAGTCGCCGGTCGATCGCCACCTGCGTGAGCGCCTCATCCTGCACGCAATGCGGCCATCCCCAAACTGTTTGTCCCACACGCATATCAAGAAGATCTGCGGCCTGGACCTTGGGGAGCAACACCACGTCACAGTCGGCGATGAGTTGCTCACGGGTGCCGATGTTGCCGACCAGCGGGCGCAGGTCGGCATCGGTCACCCCGAAATGCCGGCCATAGCCGTGCTCCAGCGAGATCCGACTCCGCACGCCCGGCTCGATCTTCCGGAAGTGCTGAGGATGAATCGGTAGCCGTCGTTCGTTTTCTTTTGCCGAGTGAGCGAGTATGCCGATCGAAAGATTCTGCAAGTCAGCGCTTTTTGTTGCCGCTGAAGATGGTCTCGCCCGGGGCGGACTCGGTCTTGCCCTTCTTGATGGCACGCTTTTCTTTGAGGGACTTGCCGGACTTCTTGGACATACCTTGACGGGGCGATTTGTCTGCCATGTGGCGATCCCTTGATTGAGAACCTGATAGGTCCCGATGTCCTCAGCGTACCCCTCCGGTATGAAAAACTCGGAGGCATGCGTATCGCCACCTGGAACGTCAACTCCATCCGGGCCCGGAGTGAACGGGTCGTCGATTGGCTCGAACGGGCCGACATCGATGTGCTGGCCATGCAGGAGACCAAGTGCAACGACGACCAGTTCCCCGCCATGGGGTTCGCGGCGGCAGGATATGACCTCGCCACGATCGGATACAACCAGTGGAACGGCGTGGCCATCGCGTCGCGGGTCGGGCTGACCGACGTCCGCACCGCATTCGACAACCAACCGGGGTTCAGCAAGGACGCCGACGTTGATCCCGCGGTCGAGGCCCGGGCCATCGGTGCCACGTGTGGTGGGGTGCAGGTGTGGAGTCTCTACGTGCCCAATGGCCGCAGCCTCGACGACCCCCACTACACATACAAGCTGGAATGGCTTGCTGCGCTGCGTGATACCGCGGCGGGATGGCTCGCCGACGACCCGACGGCGCAGATCGCGCTGACCGGGGACTGGAACATCGCCCCCACCGACGACGATGTCTGGGACCCCGCACTCTTCGCCGACAAGACACACACATCCGAGCCCGAGCGCAAGGCGTTCCGGGCGGTGGTCGATGCCGGGTTCTCCGATGTGGTGCGCCCCCACACACCTGGCCCAGGGGTGTACACGTACTGGGACTACACGCGGTTGCGGTTCCCACGCAAAGAGGGGATGCGCATCGACTTCGCACTCTGTTCACCGGCGCTGTCCGCGCGGGTTACCGGTGCCGAGATCGACCGCCAGGAACGAAAGGGCAAGGGCGCCAGCGATCACGCGCCCGTGATCGTCGAACTCAGCTAGGAGGGGCGGGTCACTGGTCGCGGTCTTCCACCAACTCGTCGGCGACCACGCGCAGGGTGCGGCCCAACACTTCGCGCTCGGCGGAATCGAGTCCGTCGAGTGCCTTCTCCAAAGCCTGGATACGACGCGATCGGCTGCCGTTCACCAGTTCGTTGCCGGCGTCACTGAGGGCGAGCAGACTCGCCCGGCCGTCGGCAGGGTCGGCGGTCCTGGCCACCAGACCATCCCGTTCGAGAGCGGTCACGATCCGCGACATCGTTGGCACCGTGACGTTTTCACGTTCGGCCAGCTCGGAGAGCCGGATCGGCGCCTCGGCGGCCATCAGGACCCACATCGCCGACAAGGCACTGAGCGGCTGCGAATGCTGGCCGGTCCGCTGACGCAGTGCCCGGGTGATCCTGGTCAAGTCGCGGTACAGCGACGATGCGGTGGTGGTCTGGCCAGTCATGACTTCGATCCTGTCAGTTCGGTACTCGGCGCCCTCGAGAGATCATCGTTCACTGAGCTCTTCGGCGCCATCGGAAGACGCCATGGACGCAGTGACCATCATGACGGTCGTCGACGGCATCCGACCACCTCTCACACGAACTCGTCACCGGGGCGACACAGCGTGTGCAGCCGACGGTGACTCACCGGGTGTGGAGGATGAGGATCAAGACGAGCCCGCTGGTCACGATCAGGGCGGCGACCACGGCCGAGACCCCGACAGCCACGAGAACGGTCGCCGTGTTGACGCCTGATTCCGGTTCGACCGCCCGGATCTCCTGCGTCGGATCGTCGTCTTGCGGCTGCATTTGCCCATTACAACATGGCAACCCGTTTCCGAGGGAGCTTAGGCTAAGCTCACCCCATGACCAGAGGACTGTCAGGTTTGGCCCTCAAGGCGTTCGGGGCGAACGACTACCGACTCACGGTGACAGGCAAGCAGCAGATCACCGACCGTTACATCCGTCTCGCATTCGCAGCCGGGGGGTTGCTCGAACACCACCCGAGTCACCCGACCCAGTGGATCCGACTGTGGATCCCGAACGGTGACAAGGTGCAGCAACGGGGATACACCCTCGTCGACCCCGACCCGGCGGCCGACCGCTTCGACATCGAGTTCGCGCTCCACCCCGGTCCGGCGTCGGACTGGGCGACGTCCGCGGTGGCCGGCGACGAGATCGACGCGTCGGTCATGGGTTCGAAGTTCGAGATCCCCACACCGCCCCCAGCCGAGTACCTCCTGTTCGGCGACCCCGCCTCCCTGCCTGCGATCAACTCGCTGCTCGACGTCGTCGGCGACGTGCCGGTGCGCGTCTGGCTCGAGTGCCAGCACGACTCGGATCGCGATCTACCGCTGCGCTCCACTCCCCGCACAACTGTGCAGTGGCTCGATCGGGGAGACAAGGGGCAGGCTCTGCGCAGGGCCGCGAGCGAGTTGAGTTGCGGTCCAGGGGCATACGCATGGGTTGCCTGTGAGTTCCACACCACGCGCGACATCGTCAAGTCGCTCAAGTCGATACACAAGATCCCCAAGTCCGCGATCAAGTCGCAGGCCTACTGGAAATGACCGTCAGCGAAAGAGTGCAGATGTCCACCCGCTTCAACCGTCTCGGGGCCCCGGCCCTCACCGCAGTGTTCGCCGTCGTGATCCTGCTGATCTCCGCCTGCAGTTCACCCGAGGAGAAGGACGACTCGGCGGGCGGTCCCATCCAGGTGAACACCTCGATGGGTCAGGTCACCATCGACGGCACGCCGGAACGGATCGTCACCCTCGGTACCCAGTGGACCGATGTTGCCCTCGCGTTCGGTGTGACGCCGGTGGCCTACCTCGACAACGTCGAATTGCTCACCAAGGAACCCACGCCGTGGGTGGGCGAACGCCTTGCCTCGTCGCAGTCGGTGGACCCTGCTCGCGACGTCGCCAGTCAGGTCGCGTCCGTCGATCCACAGCTCATCCTGTCAACGAACTTCGGCGAACAGCAGGAGACCTACGAGAAGCTGAACAAGCTCGCCCCCACCATCCCGTCGATCACCGGCCAGCAGGTCGATCCGTGGGAGGACATGGTGACCTTCATGGGCACCGTGCTGCGCCAGCCCGACAAGGCCAAGGAGATCATCGATGGCGTCCACACCAAGGTCGACCAGATCAAGCAGGACCATCCCGGGCTGAACGGCAAGACCTTCTCGCTGGCGTACATGTTCACCAATGATCAGATCCAGGTCTTCGGTGACCCCAATGACGGTGCGGCCACCCTGTTCTCGTCCCTCGGCATGGCAATGGCCCCCAGCCTGCTCGACACGTTCAAGAAGAACGGCGAACCGCGTTTCCCGATCTCCACCGAGAACGTGCCGCTGATGAACTCGGATCTGCTGGTGGTGACGGCCAATTCACCGCAGATGCGGGGCGCCCTGGAAAGTCTGCCGGGATACAAGAACCTGACCTCGGTCAAGGACAAAGCTGTGTCGTGGCTCAGTGTCGCCGAGATCAGCGGCATCAATCAACCGTCGCCGCTGTCGCTTCCGTACGTCCTCGACAAGATCACGCCCGCATTCGACGCCGCTGCCAAGTGACCGGGGCGAGCCCACCCTCGGTGGGTGACCTTCAGTTCGTGTACGCCTTCCGGCCGGGGGCGTCCTGCATGACCGCACCCGGCGGCGTGGCGGTGTTGTTGCCCGACAAACAGCGCCTCACCGGGCTGTCACCCGAACAGATCCGACTGCTCAAAGCGCTGGGCCGAGAACCCACCCACCTCGACCCGGCCGACACCCGTGTCGGTCCTCTGCTCGACCAACTCGTCGCGGCCGGGCTGCTGACGGTCACCGTTCGTTCGGCCGGGATGAATCTCTACTCGCTGCTGCCGTTTGCGCCACCGCCACCGCGAGACACCGCTGGGGCCACCACCCCGATCACCCTGTCGAAGTTCGCCGTGGTCCATCGGATCGACGGCCGTTGTGTGGCCGAACATCCGATGTCGTGGTGCGACATCGAGATACACGACGGGCGGGTGCTCGCGGCCATCGGCGGTCTGTCTGCCACCGGTGAGCTCGCTCCCGATGTCCTGTCCAGGTTGGCCGGCGACCTGGGCTGGGCAGGCTTCGTCGCCGAACCCCGGACCGAAAACGACGACTTCGCCTCCCGCAGTTGGGGTCCACATGAACTGTGGTTCCATCGCCGGAGCACGTTCGGTGTGCGCACCCGCGACTGGGGACGCTTCGGGCCGACCAAATGGGCGGCCGGCACGTTCCCTCCACTTCCCGCCCGCAAGACCGCCTATGCGACAGACCCGACCGCCCTGCCCGCTCCCGACCTGGACAGCCTGCGCGTCACCGGGGACTCACTCACCGCCGCGATCGAGGACCGCACGTCGTGCCGCGACTTCGCGGCTCAGTCCCCGCCCACCGTCGACCAGCTCGGAGAGTTCCTCTTTCGCACGGCACGGAACCGGACGCTCCGGGTGATCGGGGACGAGGAGTTCCCGTCCCGGCCGTTCCCGTCGGGCGGGGGTCTGTACGAGATGGAGGTGTATCCCGTTGTGCGACAGGTGCAAGGACTCGCTCCCGGGATGTACCACTACGACGCATTCGATCACGCGCTGCGTCCGGTGGCCGCCATCGACCATCCGGCGATCAGCCGGCTGCTCACCCCGTCGTCGCTGACGCTCGCCGACGGACAGCTGCCGCAGATCCTGTTCGTGTTTGCCGCACGCGTAGGCCGGGTGATGTGGACCTACGAGCAGATCCCTTACGCGGTCATGCTCAAGCATGTCGGAGTGCTGACCCAGACGATGTCGCTGGTGGCCACCGACATGGGCCTGGGCTCGGTGGCGCAGGGCTACTGCGACACTGCCGCATTCGCCGAACTGGCCGGGGTCGATGAGATGACCGAATGTGCCATGGGCAGTCTGGTACTCGGCTCCCCGCGTCGGTGACTCGAACAGCCCGGTCGCGGACAAGGACCGACGTCAGAGGGCGCGGGCGAGCGCGGCCACGGACTCCTGCCAGATACCGGCGAGATCGTCGGCTTGCCTGGCGTTCATCAGCGACTCACTCCAGCGCAGGCTGGTGACCAACTGCGGCCCCTCGGCCGTGCCCCGGACCACTGCGACCACGTCCAGTGCGTACCGGAGCGGCAGCTCGGGTTCTGGAGCGGTGGGCAGATGACCGTTGAGTTCGAGGTCGGTGATGGCCGACCATGGTCGGGGCTTGTCCGTCGCTCCGGCCGAACTCAGATCGAACCGGCCGAGGTAGTTGAACTCGATCTGCGGGTCGGCGAGATCCACGAGTCCCGAAACCCGCTCGATGTGGCGCAGCAAGCCGTAGTCGATCCCGCGACGCGGGATGGCGTTGACATGCGAGGTGACCGAATCCAGAAGAGCGACAGCAACGTCCGGCGAGCCCGCGACCGCTTCGAGGTCGACAGGCTTGCCTACACCGAGCCGGACGGGGAAGACGCTGGTGAACCATCCCACGGTCTCGGAGGTGTCCACTTCGCCTGCCACCACGCCGTCTTCGCGACCGTGTCCCTCGAGGGCGATCAGAGCACCGCCGGTGTTGTCCTGCCCGTTGACGGTTCGCCATGTCGTCACGGCAATGGTGAGGGCAGTCAGCAGGAACTCGCGCATCCCGGCGTCCTTGCCTGCCAGTTTCGCCAGCACACGGCCGGTGATCTCGGCGGTGGTGTGTGCGTCGGTGGTCTGCAGCGACGACCAGTCGTCGACGACCGGATCGGGCGGCCGCTCCCCGATCTCCGGGTCCGGCCCCGCGAGTTGACCGATCCAATAATCCTGCTGCGCAAGAACCTCCTCGGATCCGCTCCGCTCGGTGAGCACGTGCGTCCAGCGTCGATAGGACGTGGACACACGTCCCAGAACGGGCACCGATCCTTCGCTCAGCATGCGTCCGCACTCGGCGAGATCGCCGAAGAGTATCTGCCAGGACACCGCATCGGTCGCCAGATGGTGGATGGCGAGGAGCAACACGTCTCCACCGACCGGGTTCTGTAGTCGAACAGCGGCCATCATGGCGCCGGCTTCGGGATCGATCCGTCCCGCTGCGATCCGGGCGGCGTCCTCGACTGCGCGGCCCGGGTCTTCGCCGACCACAACCGTCTCGATGATGTCCGCCCCGCTCACCGACCCGATCTCTCGCGTCACGAGCCGGTGGCCGGTCGGGTCGGAGTACAGCTTCGACCGCAGCATGTCGTGGCGGTCGAGCAGCGCTTGCAGCACCGACTGCACGTCGCCGTCCGTCACACCCTCGGGCAATGCGATCAGGGTTGTCTGGGTGAACCGGCGGAAACGGCCGTACTCGTACATCCATCGGACGATCGGCAGTGCAACCACCTCGCCGGGACCGTCGTGCTCACCGTCGTCGTCGACCACGGCCACCTCACCGGCATCGATGGCCGCGGCAAGAGAGCGCACCGAGGGGTTCTCGAGAACCGCTCTTGGACTGACGTGCACGCCGAACCGTCTGAGCGCGTTCACCAGCGACATGGCCACGATGCTGTCCAACCCGAGATCGAAGAAGTCCTGGTCGACGCCTGGTGGGGGCCCGCCGATCAATTCGGCGAACGCCGTGCACAACGCCCGCTCGGTGTCCGTCGACGGCAGGGCATCGGCTCCTGTCCTAGCCGACAGTGCGTCTTGCGCCAAGTTCGTCAGGATGTCGTTGTCCAGCTTGCCGTTTGATGTCATCGGCAGGGACTCGAGCGTCAGCACTCGGGCGGGAAGCATATGGGTGGGCAGGCGTTCGGCGAGGAACGCGCGAATCTGTTGATCCGAAACGGACGTTCCGACAACAAACCCGACCAGCGTGGCCCCGGCCGCACGTCGAAGCACCACCACCGCAGCCGTTTTCACATCCGGCACGCCGCGCAAGGCACTCTCGATCTCGCCGATCTCGATGCGATATCCCCGGATCTTCACCTGACTGTCAGCCCGGCCGAGAAAGATCAGCTTGCCGTCGGGCAGGTGCCGGACCAGGTCCCCGGTTCGGTACATCCGGCTCCCGGCACCGGTGGGGTCGGCAACAAACCGGCCGGCGGTCATACCTGGCTGTGCTGCGTAACCGCGGGTGACCTGATCACCGGCGAGATACAGCTCCCCCGCGACCCCACGCGGGACGGGCCGCAGCGCGGAATCGAGAACGTGCGCCGTCATGCGATCCACGGCCCGACCAACCGTGGGTGTAGGTGATTCCTTGACCGTTGCGACCACGGCTTCCACAGTGGTCTCGGTGGGTCCATAGCAGTTGTAGACGTCGAGATCATCGAACTCCTGCAACTGTTTCCACAGTGCCGCACTGATGGCCTCGCCGCCGAGTGCCAGCACCGACAGCGGTGTGCGTGTGCTGTTCGCCGGGATCAGGCCGGCACCCGAGAGTTGCCCGAACATCGACGGGGACGTGTCGATCATGTCGATTCCGTGCGCGATGATCCCCTCGACCAGGGCATCGGCATCACGCATCTCCTCGGAGTCGAACAGATGGACGCTGTGCCCGTCGAGCAGACCGACCAGTGGTTGCCACGAAGCGTCGAAACTGAGCGACCACGCGTGAGCGATGCGCAACGGCCGGCCGAGGCGTTTCGTCGCGGGCGCGTACACCCGGTCCCGGTGGTCGGCGAAGTAGCTCAGCACGGCGCCATTCGTACCGATCACACCTTTGGGTTCACCGGTCGAACCGGAGGTGAAGATGAGATAGGCGCTGAGGTGGGACTCGTCCGGCACCGATGGCGGCACGGGTTCTCGGCGTGCGATCGAATCGATCACCGCCGGGTCGTCGAGCCGCAGTACGGTGGTGGCACCGCCCAGGAGCTCCGCGGGCAGCACGTCCGACGTGGTGATCATGAACGCGGAGTTCGACTGTCGCAGAATCGATCCGATCCGAGCCGCCGGCAGCGCGACATCCACGGGGACGTATGCAGCACCGGCGGCCAGTACACCGAGGATCGAGATCACCGACTCGGGCGACCGCTCCAGCGCGATCGCCACCACGTCTTCCGGACCGACTCCACGGTGGCGGAGTTCCTGGGCCACACGTAGTGTGCGGTCGCGCAATTCGGAATAGGTGAACTGGGTGGTCGTGGTGGTGAGTGCGGTCGCGTCCGGGGCCACCGCGGCCTGGCGGAGGAACGCGGCAGCGATGGTGCCTGCGGGCACGCCATCGACGGCGACACCGCGTTCCACGGCAGGGTGCTCGGTGGGTAGCAGCACGTCGAGCATGTCGGGACCGGCGGATCCAGAATCGGGAATCTGCCTGAGCACGTGCAGGATCCGCTCGGCGATGTCTGCGGCGGGCAGGTGCGCAACGGCCTCGTCGATGGCCTCCGCCATCACCACCAGGGAACCGTTCTGCAGGTATGCCGCGATGGTGAGTGGGTAGTGCGCGAGGCTCTCCATCGCCACGGGCAGAAACCGCGTCCCATCGCTGGTGCTGAGAGGGTCGGTCACCGCACCGATCGGGGCGTTCTCGAAGACGAACAGGGTGTCGAAGAGACTGCCGTGCCCTGCGGCACGCTGCACCGCAGACAGACCGAGATAGCCGAGATCGCGCATCCGCGCAGAGTCTCGCTGCAGTGCCGCAAGACTTTCTGCCACCGATGTGCCGGGTTCGAAGACGACCACAGAGGGAACAGTGTTGATGAACAGACCGATCATGCCCTCGACGCCTGGCAGGGAGTCCGGCCGACCCGAGATGGTGGTGCCGAACACCACGTCACGCCGATCGGTCAGCCGTCCCAACACCACTGCCCAGGCGTACTGGACGACGGTGTTCACCGTCAGACCCTGGGTCCGCGCCCACGATGTCAGCCTGGTGGTGTCGGACCGGTTCAGCTGCACTCTGGTGCGCCGGGGGACCGAATCCGGCTGAGCCCCGCGGCCTTCGGCCAGCATCACCGGACCACGTAACGGCGCGAGGTAGTCGACCCAACTCGCCAGCGCGGAGTCATCGTCCTGGGCCGCCAGCCAGCCGATGTAGTCGCGGTATGGACGCGGCAGAGGCAATGACCGGCCATCGCCGCCCGCCTCGTACACAGCCAACATCTCCTGGAAGAAGATCGCGACGGCCCATCCGTCCATCAAGATGTGGTGCGCGGTGATCAGCAGTCGCCGGCGGTCGTCGGGCAAGTTCACCAGCACCACACGCAGCGCGGGGCCCTGGGACAGATCGAACTTGCGTCGCCGCTCGGATCCGGCGATGGAATCGAACTCGTCCGGGGTCGCGGAACGCTCGGCCCACGGCAGTTCGACCCAGGTGGGAACGATCTGTACGGGTTTGGGGATGTCGCGGTCCCAGAAGGAGACCCGCAGGTTCGGGTGGCGCTCGAGGATCACCTCGACGCTTCTGCGCAACAACTCGATGTTCACATCGCCGCTGATCTCGACGATGAATTGCATCGTGTACAGGTCGAGGTCGTCGCCCGCGATCTCGGCGAGTGAGAACAGGCCCTCCTGCAGTGGACTCAGTGCCAGAACATCCTCGATGGCGGGTGCGGAGCGATTGACCACGTCCTCGGTCATGAACCCGGTTTCCACGAGGCGGTGAGGGCTGCCAGGGCGTCGTCAGTCAACCCGGAGACAGACATCGGCGCATGGGTCGATGCGGGGGCCTCGGGCCGGCCGACTTCGGGGTCCGCATCCGATCCGGGAGCTGCGGCACGGGCCTCGTCGACTGCGGCGGCCACCTCGGCGATCGTGTGGTGATCAAAGATCATCTGTGGTGTGAGCGGGATGCTTTCGGCTGCAAGTTTTCCCGCGAGCTGGATGGAGATGACGCTGTCGCCACCGAGTGCGAAGAAGTTGTCGTCGCGACCCACGCCGTCGATGTCCAGCAGCTCCGCGAGAACATCGCAGATCGCGCGCTCGGTGTCGGTCTGGGGCTGTTCGCCACCGCCGGCTACGCCCGCGACCCCACCGGCCACCGTGGCCTCGGACTGCATCTGGAAGATGAGCGAACCGGTGCGGTCCCACCTCGCCCTGTCACCGGTGCGCACGAGTGCCGACCCCGCCACCTGGACGTGGACGTCGCCCACCACCCCCGGCGGAACCGGGTCGAGTTGTGCGCCCAGCACCAGTACCTTCGATCCTGGGACCGGACGTCCGGAGTGAGAACCGGACAGCTCGCCCGTCACCACAATGGCGTCGATATCTCTTGCCGTGTAACGGTACTCAGTAACCGAACCGGCAGACAGGGACCCGAGCGTCTCGCCCAGAGATGGTTGGGTGCCGACCGAGGCAGCCACCCAGGTCCGCACCGACGGCATCATCGACACCCCCGAGTGCGGAAGCATGCCGAGCACGTCCGGTGAAGCGACCACCCTCTGCGCCGACTGCGCGGCGATCACAGTGGCCAGGGCGGCTGGATCGGTGCGTTCGGAGTCGGTGGCCAGCACCACAGTGGCTCCGTCCGACAATCCGGCGAGGAGTTCCGAGACCATCACCGGGTCGCCGGAACGAACAGCGATCAACCGAATCGCATCGGTGCTCGGACCCGGAAGCTGCCACGGATGTCCGTGCAGCGCACCGCGCACAACCGTGACGACATCGGACAGCGGGCCACTCGCGTCGTCGTTGCGTGCCAGATAGTCGGTGAGGGAACGGTAGTCGAGGACGTCGTCGCCCCGCCGGATCGCAATCGTCTCGCTGCCGGCGGGAAGGGCATTCATCCTGGCGCGGAAGGCCTCGACGTCAAGCGGTCCTCCATCGCACCATTGGTCGAGAAGGCGGTGACGTTCGTCGGCAAGAAGCACGTCCGCCTTCTTCACCGGGGTGTCCACGTGGTCGGCAAAATGCTCGAGCATGACAATCATTCGGCGGGCCATTTCTTCGGCGGTGTCACGATCGTAGAGATCCGTCGATGCCACGAGGCGTGCGGCCAGACCGCCATCGGCTTGCGAAGCGAAGATGATGTTCAGGTCGAGGAACGACGTCTCGAAGTCCACCGGCAGCAACGAGATCGTGGTTCCGTCGGTCAGCGCCGATGCGCCGGACACACCGCTGGAATCTCGGCTGTGCTCATCTCGAAAGTGCATCATCACCTGGAACAGCGGATTACGCGACCGGGTGCGGCGCGGGTTGAGCGCTTCGACGAGGCGCTCGATGGGCACGTCCTGGTTGGCGTACGCTCCCAGCGCTGCATCTCTCCCCCGGATGAGGACGTCGTGCAGCGTCGGGTCACCGCTGAAGTCGTTGCGTAACACCACCATGTTCGCGAACAGTCCCACGATGTCGGCCGTGGCATCGTCGGTCCGGCCGGCGACCGGCGTACCGATGGTGATGTCGTCGCCACCGCCCAGTTTGTGCAGCAGGGTCGCCACCGCAGAGTTCAGCAACATGAACTCGCTGACGCCGGCGCGATCGGCCACCGCACGTAACTTGGCGCGCAGATCTGCGGGCACCGCGAAAGTCACGATTTCGCCGGTCTTTCCGAGCACCGCGGGCCGAGGACGGTCCGCTGCGACGGTGATGTGGTCTGGAATGCCCGCCAGCGTCGACCGCCAGTACGCGAGCTGCGCATCACCCACGTCGTGCGCCACCGCGCCTGGTTCGAAGAGGTCGCGTTGCCACAACGCGTAATCGCTGTATTGGATCGGCAGGGGCAACCAGGGCGGCGCCGACCGATGACCGAGGCGGTGGCGGTAGGCGGTGGCCACGTCGGCCAGCAGCACATTGAACGACCAGTGGTCGATCACCATGTGATGCACCAAGATCGACAGCACATGCGAGTTCTCGCCGAGTGAGAACAGCTCCGTACGGATCAGCCGTTCGGATTCGATCGCGAAAGTATGGCCGGCCACCCGATCGAGTTCTGCACTCAGCTGCGCTTCCTTCTCGGCGATCGACGTGCCGTTCACCACCGTGAGTGGCAACGCCGCGGGCTCGACGGGTCCGACAACCTGATAAGGCACACCTTCTCGCTCGACAAACGTTGTCCGCAGAGCCGAGTGGCGGGCGATCACGTCGCCCAGTGCCTCGGTCAGGGCAGGCACATCAAGCGGACCATCGATCCGCACCGCCATCGGGATGTTCCCGACCGCACTGGGCCCTTCGAAGCTACGGGCAAACCACATCGCGAGCTGTGAATACGACAGGGGCACGTGTTCTGGCGCCTCGGTGCGAGCAGTGATCGCGGGCCGGCGCGGTGCGCCGGTCAGAGACGCTGACGCCGCAGCCTCCGCGATCGAACTGCTGCTGAGATCCCGGTCTCCGCCTTCGTCATCGTCATGCGCGTCGAGGTCGATGCCGAACTCGCTGCGCACCTGGGCCACCAGCCACGTCGCCAAGCCTGCAACGGTGGGTGTGTCGAACGGTGCCCGGACGTCGATGTCCACTCCGAACTCGGTCCGGATCTGCGTGACCAAGCGCGCCGCAAGCAACGAGTGCCCGCCGAGTTCGAAGAAGGAGTCATCCGCGCCGATGTCATCGCGGCCGAACAGGGACGCGAACAGTGCGGCAACACGGATCTCGGTCGGGGTGGTGGGTGCACGTGACTCCGCGGGCCGGCTGCTCACCGGTTCCGGAAGCGCTCTGCGATCGAGTTTCCCGTGTGCGGTGAGGGGTATCTCGTCGATCACGGCAAAGCCGCTCGGCACCATGTATTCCGGCAACACCGACGCAGCGTGGTCCCGGACAGCTCCGATCTCGATGGTCTGATCACGTTCGGCGACAAGGTAAGCCGCCAGCGATGCGCCCACACGTGGATCGTCGGTGACGATGACCAGGGCACGGGCAACCGCAGGGTGGCCGGCGAGCGCCGACTCGACCTCGCCGAGTTCGATCCGGAAGCCGCGTATCTTCACCTGCTCATCGATCCGGCCGACGAACTCGATGTCGCCGTCGACGTTCCAGCGCGCGAGGTCGCCCGTCCGGTACAGCCGCCCACCCGGCGACATCGGATCGGCGACGAACCTCTCGGCGGTCAGCGCCGGCCGGCCGAGGTATCCACGCGCGAGTTGCCCTCCGCCGATGTAGATCTCGCCGACCACTCCGGTCGGCACGAGTTGCAGTGCGGCGTCGAGGATGTACACCGTCACATTGCGGTTCGGCACACCGATCGGCACTATCCGGACACCCTGGGGTCCGTCGACCGGATAGTGGGTGGCCGCGACAACCGCTTCGGTGGGGCCGTAGTTGTTGCGCAATCGGGCGTCGAACACCGTGCCGAACTTGTCTGCGATCTCGCCGGGCAGCGCTTCGCCACCCACGGGTATCTGGCGCAGGGTGGTCCACTCGTTGACCCCGGGCAGCAACAGGAACATCCCCAGCATGGAGGGAACCATGTGCATGACGGTGACGCCCTGGCGAACCAACAGGTCTGCCATGTACGGGATATCCTGCAGGCCGTCGGGTTTGGGGATCACCAGCGTGGCCCCGAGGGTGAGCGTGCAGAACACCTCGAACAGCGAGGCATCGAAGCTGACCGACGATGTCTGAACCAGCCGGTCCTCGGCGGTCATCCCGAATTGGGCATGGAAGCCGGCGAGATGGTCCGCGATCGCCGCATGGGGCACCGGGACACCTTTGGGCCGGCCGGTGGAGCCGGAGGTGTAGATGACGTACGCCAGACCAGCCGGGAGCAGAGGGCGGATCCGGTCCGCGTCTACCGGATCGACAACGGGCAGGGCCTCGGCTGCCTGCTCAGCAGCGGCCAGATCAGCCTGGGACAACACGATTCGCGGCCGGGCGTCCTCGACGAGGAAGTCGATCCGGTCCTGTGGGTAGGACGGATCAATCGGCAGGTACGCGGAGCCCGCCTTGAGCACGGCGACCGCCGCCACGACGAACTCCACCGACGCGGCAAGACTGAGTGCCACAAGGTCTTCGGGTCCGATATCGCGTGAGATGAACCAGCGGGCCAGACGGTTGGAACGGGCGTTGAGCTCGGCGTAGGTAAGGGTGTGGTTGTCGTCGATGATCGCGGGCTGGTCCGGATGTGCCCTGACCCGACTCTCGAACATCTCCGGCAGCGTGGCGGGTGTCGCGGCGACCTGATCACCGTGCGAACGCTCGATGATCTCTGCTCGCCGCTCCCCCAGGATGTCGAGATCGACGATTCGTGCGCCTGGCGACGCGACAGCCTGGTGGAGCAACCGCACGTAAGCGGCCAGCATGTCGTCGACGATCGCGTGGTCGAGCACATCCGCGAAGTACTCGGCTTCCACAGATGCGTCATCGCCATCGCGCACCACCGTCAGCCCGAGAGGCATCTGGGTCACCGAGGCGGCAAGGTCGAGCTGTTCGGCCGTCACACCGTCGAGCGCGAACCCGACCGCGCTCTTGCGCGTCGAAAAACTCAGTCGGACAATCTGTTCGAGACCGTCGCCACCAGACCGGTCCGGGTTCAGCTCGCGCACCACCCGGTCGATACCGACATGCTGGTGACCGAACGCACCGAGAGCGTTGTCGCGAGTGGTTGCGATGAGGTCGGCGAAGGGGGCCCGGGGGTCGATGGTCGTCCGCACCAGCACCGTGTTGCCGAAGTACCCGATCGCCTTGTCGGCCCCAGGCTTGCGCCGGTCGGTGATGGGCACGGCCACCAAGAAGTCCGTCGCACCGGTGTACCGGTGGATCAACGCTCCGAAGGCTGCCAGCAGCACTGTGAACGGCGTTGTCGAGGCCGCGCGAGCGAGCTCGTTCACCGCCTCGATCACATCCGAGGACATCGACCTGGAACCCCGGCCTGCATTCTTGGACGCGACACCGGGTGTCTCCGCCGGCAGTTCGAGCCATTCTGGAGCCGGGCTCAGCAGTTCACGCCAGTATGCGATCGCTGGGTCGTCGACTTCGAGGGCGGCAGGATCGGTTGCCACGTCGAGGAACTGGGTCGGCGCCCGATGTGCGGAGCGCCCGTCATAGGCCGCGTTCAGGTCGTCGAAGAAGACCGCCCACGAGTCGTCGTCCCAGCAGATGTGGTGGACGACAAAGATGAACACCCACTCGTCGCGGCCCGTTCGGACCAGTGTCGCCCGCATCAGCACGTCGCGGGTGAGGTCGAACGGCCGTCCGAACTCGCGTCGAGCGAGTACTTCGAGACGGCGAGAGCGACTCTGCTCCGCGAGATCGGTCAGGTCGTGTTCACCCCAGGGCACCTCGACGTGTTCGGCAGCAGACTGGTACGGGATCCCATCGTCGCCCACGCCGTAGGACGTGCGCAGGACCTCGTGGCGTCCGACCACGTCGGAGAGCGCCGCGCGTAGCCGATCGACGTCCAGGCGGCCCGACAACCGGTATGCCACACAGACGTTGAGGGTGGTGTCATCAGGGTCACGGGTCTGCAGGAACCACAGCCGCTCTTGCCCCACCGACAGCGGTGAGCGATCGCCGGCCGATCGAGTGCGAGCCGGAGCGGTGACGTCGGATGCGAGGCCGCTGTCGACGAGCTTTCGGCGGAGCAGTTCTTTGCGGCGGGCTATCAGGTCTTCTGGCATGGAACGCCCCTAGCGATCACGGTCCGACGGCAGACGCAGGCGGCGCTACAGCGCGCACGGAACCTGCGCGTACCCGGCGACCTCACAGGCGCTGGTGTTCGACAGCTTCCACTTGTTGTCTTTCCACACCCAGGTCAGGCCCATCGTCGCGTCGTTGAAACCCGGCGACGAGAGGATGAGGTTGGCGGACATGGTGTTTCCGTTGACGGTCACCGGGCCCGCGATCCGCCATTTCACACCGGCGGGCTCGAACGTCCGCAGCGTGTTGCCGATCCCCTCGCCCACCGGCACGCCTCGGGTGCCCGCCTCGAGTTCATCGGCTTTCTGCGCACTCGAGCCGTTCAGCACCAATTTCAGTTTGTTCTGCAGTTCTCCCGCGGACAACGCCGCGGGCGCAGCCGTTTCGGCTGCGGGAGCCTCGGTCGTCGCCGGTGCCGCGGGAGCCTGCGGTGCGTAGCCGCCACCCGAGGTGGTGCCACCTCCGACCGCGGGTGCGGGTGCGGGTGCAGCGGCCGCGGTGGTCGGCGCGGGAGCGGCAGGCGCAGCGGTGGGCGGCTGAGCCGTGGCTCCAGCCTGCACGGTTCCTTGCGGGTTTGCCGCGGCCCCGAGATTCACCACGGTGGGTTCGGCGGAGTTCGACGCCGAATTGTCGGTGTCGACGGCAAACAAAACCCCCACCACACCGATGGACACTATGAGCGCAGAGATGACCGCCGACACACCGGCAGCTACGAACACTGTCGGCACGTTGACACTCGAGTTCGATTTCTCGGTCACCACATCTGCTTTCTGTTCACTTCATGATCTCCCCGCATGTACGCGCTATTGAACCACGACACGTGCATAAATGGTAAGCCTGTCCTTACCTGCATTCAGGCGCGGTGACCGCTACCCGCCGACCACGGTCTCAGACCCCACATCCATCAACCTGACCACCTCGTCGAACGATGCGCCGCCCAGGATCGCCTCCACCGGAAGGTCCCGATCGAGTTCGGATTTCACCCGGCGACGGAAATCGAGCGCCTGCAGCGAATCGAGCCCGAGCGCGACCAACGGCACCGTCCGGTCGATGTCACCCCCGTCGATGCCCATCACCCGGTTCAGTTCGGTGACGACCAATTCGGCAAAAACCGCGCTGTCCGCCGGCGCAGCGGGCCTCTCGGGTGCGGCCGGTTCCGACGCGGTGTGCGAACCGGCCGCCACCGGCAAAGGCGTAGTCGGCAACACGGGAGAAGCCAACTGAGCCGGCGGGCGTTCGGGGACCAGCCCGGCGATCAGGGGTCCGTGCCCGAACAGGGACACGATGTCGTGTAGCTCGGCCCAGTCGGCCGCGGCCACGATCGTGTCCGCCGTCGCACCGGTGAAGGCCATCGACAACGCGTCCGCGGGCCGCATGGGGATGACACCTGCCCCTTCGACCCGATCGACGCCGGCCGTGTCGAGCGGACCCTGCACGTTCCACAACCCCCACTGCACCGAAGCCGCCCGCATGCCCTGTTCGCGCAGTGTGCGCGCCAGCACATCGAGCATCCGATTACCGGCCGCGTACAGGATCTGTCCGCGACCTCCGAGGGTTGCCGCGATCGATGAACACAGCAGCACGCGACATCGCGGCGCCAGCGGTGTCGCCGCCAGCACATGCATGAGACCGACGACCTTCGATCGTGTCGCCGCCGCAACGAGATCGGGTGTGATGTTGCCGGATTCGGCGTCCACATAGTTCACCGCAGCGTGTACCACCACGTCCACCGGCTCGGACACGTGATCGGAGACGAACTGCAGAACCGATGCCTCGTCGCCGACGTCACACGCCACGACATCGACCCTCGCGCCACCCAGACTCCGGATGTGCCGCAATCGTCCTGCGGTGGAAGCGGTTTCACCTGATCGGCTGAGAAGGGTGATCCTGGTCGCGCCCCGCGTGGCGAAGTACTCACAGAACTCCAGACCCAGCTTGCCGGTTCCACCGATGATCACCACGCGATCGTCGGGACCCGAACCCATGACCGGATCATCGAACCCGAGCGGTGCGGCATCACCGAGCCCGGGTGCGGGGCGTCCGTCTACAGCGTCGATGTAGGCAAGGCGTTTTGCGTAGACCTTGGCGCCGCGCAGGGCCAGCTCCGGCTCGGCAGCAATGTGCAGAGCGCCGATGACTGCGGAAGCCGACGGTGCACCGTCGCCGGGCAAATCGAGGTGCCTGAACGTCGTGCGCGGGTACTCGGCTGCCAGACAGCGGAATCCGGCGTTGGCAGCGGCATGGAACAGGTGCGGGATCGGATCGTCTGGGACCACGTGCTCGCCGGCTGCAGTCACGAGCCAGCATTCGGCGGCGTCGGTGACCGCTGCCGGCAGCCAGCCCCGGTTCCCGAAGAAGTCGGAGAGGTCCGCGATCGCGTCGGACACGGTGTCGCCGGAACCACTCGGCAACAGGATCACCACCGAATCGAACTGCGCTGACCCCGACGGTCCCTGCGGTCGGTACATGCTCGCGGTGGCGCCGTGGGCCGGCGCTGCGGCGCACAGGTCGGCGGCCCATTGCTCACACCGCCCGGTGTGGTCGACCAGCAGGATGGAACGCGGTGGCACCAGTGTGCGGCGCGCCAGTCGCGCCCACGTCTCGGTGATGCGGCGGGGAAACGACGCCGAGTCTTTGTCGGGCACTGCCGATTCCAGTTCCTGTCCAGGCGCCAGATGCGAGGCCCACAGCGGCCGCCGCGCCATCTGCACGTGAGGGAAATCGGGCAGCGGGGGTACGGGTTCCACATCGGCGACAGCGAGGGACTCCCACCGATAGCCGGAGTCGTTGACGGCGACGGTGGCCAGATTGTGTGCGAACTCTCGCAGGTCTTCTGCGCTGCGCCGCGACGTCCCGATCACGGGCATCGCCGCGTCAGGCGCTGCGGTCGCGATGTTCTCCTGGATGGCAAGCGCCAGGGTCGGGTGTTCGGCGATCTCGATGAAGGTGTCCGCCCCGCTGCGCACGGCGCCGCCGACCGCGAGATCGAACCGGACACGGTTACGAAGGTTCCAGAACCAGTAGTCCGACAGCGGTTGTGACGGCGACATCGCCTTGCCCAGGGTGCCACCGAAGCATGGGGTGGACGTCTCCGTGAATCTCGGGTTCTCGAGCTTGTCGGCCAGCGCTTCGCCGAGTTCGGCCCGGAATCTGCTGACGATGGAGGTGTGCGCCGGATAGTCGACCCGGATCTCTTTCGCGAACTTTCCCGCGGCAGTCAATGTTTCGACCATGTCATGCACCGTAGATCGGTCACCTGAGATGCACAGGATGTGCGGGGAATTGACCACCGACAGCTCTGCCCATCCGGAATGTTCGGCCAGTAACGCCTCGCACTCATCACGGTCGATGGCGACCACCGCCATCGAATAGCCGGTCGGCGAGAACTCGACGACCAAATTTGCCCGGGTTGCCACCACGTGGATGACATCCGTCAACGACATCGCTCCCGAGATGTACGCCGCGGCGATCTCACCCTGGCTGTGCCCCACCGTCAGCATCGGTTCCACGCCGAACGACCGCCACATCTGCGCCAGGGCGATCATCTGCATCAGAAGAGCGGGCTGCACCACGCGGATGTCCTCGTGCACACGCCCGTCCGCGTCAACCAAGCGCTCCTGCTGATCGAGCAGATAGTCCCTGGGGCTGATGCCGTACAGCTCGACGAAGATGTTGTTCATTCGGTCGACCTCGTCCCGGAAAACCGGTGACGCGTCGTAGAACATCTTCCCCATACCGGGGTACTGACTTCCCTGCCCCGGAAAGACGAAAGCCGTTGTCCGCCTGGTCGCCGGGCCGCGGCCACGCACCACGTCCGGATGGTCGCCACCGTCCGCGAGCGCCTGCAGGCCGGCGACGAGCCGATCCCGGTCGGAGGCCATCACGAGTGCCCGATGCCTGCGGACCACACGGGTGCGCATCAGCATTGACGCGACAGCACTCGGGGTCACCGTCGGGTTGTCGCGCACATACGCCGACAACGCGCCGGCCTCGGCCGCCAGGAGCTCCGGCGAATCAGCAGACAGGAGAACCGCGGTCCGCCCGTCGGGCAGGCAATGATCAGGCATGGTGGGCTCCCGCGGTCTCGACGGCCACGGCACTGTCCGGCATCGCGACAATCGCATGCGCATTGGTACCCGAGACCCCGAACGACGACACGGCGCCGTAGCGCAGTCCATCTTTCGGCTCCCAGTATTCGAGGCCGTCCGCCAATCGGAGCGCCGAACTGTCCCAGTCGACCTTGGTGGTGGGCCGATCGGCGTGCAGTGTCGGCGCGATGTGCCCGTTGCTGCCGCAGAGCAGCATCTTGATCAGGCCGAGCATCCCCGAGGCAGCCTGGGCGTGGCCGGCGTTCGACTTCACCGATCCCAGCTTCACCGTCCCGGCGCTCCCCTGCCCGTAGGTGTTCTGCAACGCGGTCAGCTCCATCGGGTCACCGAGCGGCGTCCCGGTGCCATGCCCCTCGATCAGGCCGATGTCGCCGGCCTCCACCTCCGCTGCCGCCAATGTCTTCTCGATCAGGCGAACCTGCGCCGCCGCACTCGGCACCACGATCGGCATTCCCTTGCCGTTGTGGTTGATACGTGTTGCCAGCACGCGCCCATGGATCCGGTGTCCGAGCGCCCGCGCCCTGGATTCGCGTTCGACGACGACCACACCGGCCCCTTCACCCCACAGAGTTCCGCTGGCATCGGCCGCATACGACCGGCAATGTCCGTCCGATGCCAGCCCGTTGTTCTTGGAGAACTCGTAAAACGCAGCGGGAGAACCCATCACGCAAACGCCGCCGGCAAGCGCCCAATCACATTCGTCGTCGCGGACCGCTCCGGCAGCGAGGTGCAGTGCCGTCAGCGACGAAGCGCAGGCCGTGTCCACGCTGATCGATGGACCGACCAGTCCGAGGCTGTGTGAGATCCTGCCGGCAACCGCGCCGAGCGCGGTTCCGGTGATGCGGTGACCGCTGAACTCGTTGACAGCGGCCGCCCGCGGGCCGTACTCACTGATCGACACGCCCATGTAGCAACCGACCTCCGCATCCTCCAGAGAACCGGGGTTGATCCCGGCGTCCTCGAGTGCGCGCCAGGCAACTCGCATGGCGACCCGTTGCTGAGGGTCCATCGCGATCGCTTCGCGTGGACTGATCCCGAAGAAGCCCGGGTCGAAATGCGATGCACCGTCGAGGAATCCACCGGCATCGGCGACGGCACTCCAACCGTCGAGCCGGTGCAGAGCGAACAGCTCCTCGATCGGCCAGTCGCGGTCTCTGGGAAAAGGACAGATCAGCTCACGCCCGGCAACGAGTGCCTCCCAGAAGGCTCCGGTGTCCTCGATTCCTCCCGGCGCTTCCACGGCCATCCCGGAGATGACGATCGGATCGTTCGTGTTGGCTGACATTCGCCGGCTCCGCTACCGCTGGATCGATTGTTGTGCTGCCGCGGGTTCGGCGACGAGCAACTCGGCGACATCGTCACGGTTCTCGTCGAGATAGAAGTGCCCGCCGTCGAAGACGGTCACATCCACCGAACCGGTGGTGTGTGTGCCCCAGCCGTGCAGTTGGCCGGGGGTGATGAAGGGGTCCTCCGCGCCCCCCATGGCGCGGATCGGGGCCGCGACCGTCACCTCGGTGCCGCAGGAGTAGGCATCGAAGGCGCGGTAGTCGATCTTCATGACAGGCAACGCCATTCGCATCACATCCGCACTCGCCAGTACGTCACCACCGGTGCCGTTCAGCGCTGAGAGGTGCTCGAGCAATTCCTCGTCGCCCGTCGGGTGGGGAGGCAGGTCCGCAACCTGTGATGGGGCCACCGACGCCGACACCCCGAGCAACCGCACGTCGATGCCGCGGGCTTCGGCCAGACGGACGAACTCGAACGCGGTGACAGCACCCATGCTGTGGCCGAACACGGTGATCGCTGCCTGCCGGTTCCATCTCGATTCGACGAACTCTGCAAAGGCGCCCGCAGCAAGATCGGGCAAGGTTTCGGCCGGCGCCTCCCGTGCGCGGTCCTGCCGTCCCGGATATTGGAAGACGATCACGTCGAAGGAGGACCTGAGTTCTTTGGAGAACGCCCGGTAGGTCGATGCCCCGCTACCCGCGTGGGGAAAGATCAACAGAGGCGGATTTGCCGGGGACGTGGGCTGATGGAACTGCCGGATCCATCCGAGGTCGCGTGACATCTACGTACTGCTCCTTCATTCTCCGGCGGCCATGGGGCCGACACCACGGGCGGCCAGAAGCGCTGCTTTTGGCGGCCAGAGGCCGGTTCCCGGTACCCGAAGGCCGGAACTCCTTGGTTAGGCTACCCTACTTGCGTCCGGCTGAACTGAACGGAGCACGACCGACGTGACCTCGCATGTCCTCATACGTGAACTCACGGACGTCGGTGACGATGTCCGGGCAGCCCCACCGCCGGTGGTGCCCGACTTCGATCCGCCGTTCGCGTTGCGCCTGGTCGACCCCGACGGCTCCGACCCGGAGATGCTCGCCGCATGGATGTCGCTGCCGCACCTGGTGGAGACCTGGGAACAACCATGGTCCGCTGCGCAATGGCGAGCAGACTCGGCAGCACGTCTTGCCGGCGACTACTCGCGCCCGTGCGTCGTGAGTGCCGATCTCGCCGCATTCGGAGTCTCCGGTGAGGCGATGACCGAGGTGGCGTACGTGGAGCTGTACCGCCCGGCCCGCGACGAGAACGCCAAGGTGTACCCAGCTGCGCCCCGCGACATGGGCTTTCACATCGCGACCGCACGGACCGACCTCCTCGGCCGAGGCGTGATGTCGACCTGGATGGAACGGCTCGCCGAGGCGATCTGGGCAGCAGATCCGTTGTGTCACAAGATCTTTGTTGACCCGGATCATCGAAACGCCCACATGCGGCGGGCTCTGGCGAAGAAGGGTTACCGCGATCTCGGCGAATTCGACGTGCGGCCCGGCCGCCGGATTGCGCTGCACTCGCTCAGCCGGCCCTGAACCCGCTCCCCGAAGTCGGCCGGGTCGGTCACCTACGCCCGTAGCCCGCCTGTGCCCGCCGGCCCGGTGACGCCTTCTCGGGCGCGCGCAGCAGACGATTGGACAGCTCTCCCAGACAACTGAGGTTCGGAAAACCGGGGCCCTGGGCGAATCCGGCCAGATTCGGCAGATACAGCTTGGGGAGCAGACCGGTGACCGAGAGGTCGTAACCGATGGACAGTTCCAGCCGTTCCTGATCGATCGGCCAGCCGATCGCGAGTTCGATGAGGTCTGTGGTGGCCGGGTCGAACAGCTCCATGAACCACAGGGGCTGTCCACCCGTGGCATCCACCACGAGGTCGAAGGTGTGCGCCTGGTCCGAACGCAGTTCGTTGTGCAGCGTCACCGCCACCGACGGCCCCTGCTCCACCACCCGCACCACTCTGCCTTGCAGGTGATGGACTCGCGCGTCGCTGATCAGGTTCTCCTGCACGCGAACCGAGAACACACCGCGGTCGGTGCGGCGGATCACGTCGCGTCTCTCGGCAGTGCTGAGCGCCGCCCACTTCGACGGGTCGCTGAACAACGCGTTCTCGAAGAAGCTCTCTCCGCGGGTGTAGATCGTGGCCATCGGCGAGATGACGGAAATCGTCATCGCGTCGTGCCGAACCAGTTCGTCCAGTGCAGACCCGGCGGTCTCGCCACCGCCGATCACGGCGGCCCGAGACGATGCGGGGATCTCCCTGCGGCCGGCCAGGTTCCAGAACTCTGCGATGCTCAGTACCCGTGGATGCCGGGCCAGGGCTCGATCGCTGCGGCCCGGGCCGGAGACCATCAGCGCGTCGGCCGAGATCTCCTGTATCGAGCCATCAACTGCCGACACCTCGACATTCCAGCCGGGGCCATCGGCCGAGATCGTGTGCGCCGTCCCGAGCACGACCTCCAGGTCGATCTTGCTCGCCACCCACTGCAGGTACTTCGCCCACGTGCTGTGGGGAGGTGCCGGTCTGCCCCGATCGATCCATTCCGAGTAGGTGCCTCGGTCGATGAGATACGACGTCCAGCTGTAGGCCATCATCCGCGTGTTGATCTCGTGGTTGTGCCCGCGAGCGATATTGGAACGGTACGGAAATCCGATGTCCTTCTCCGGGCTGGTACCCAGTCGATGCCGTCCGTCGGTCCAGCCACCCCCGGCTTGCCAGTTGGCGCCGACGGCATGCGATTCCACCGCCACGACACGCGGCGCAGGCAAACCGAGCTCCCGCATCACCGTCGCCTTGGCCGCGACAGCAAGCGCTTTCGGTCCGGCCCCGATGACCAGGAGCGTCTGCACTGGTCCCGTCAGCCGGTCCGACCCGCCCGCATCGCTCATTCGGTCACCAGGTCCGCGAGTTCGTCGTCACCCATGGCGGCGACCTCGAGGTACATGTCCGCAACCTGCTCGAGGCGGCCGACGACAGGGTCGGAGGCCATCAGCCTCTCGGCGATCGCAGCAACCGTCCGTCCCGAGAACACATCGGCGACAACCGCATTCGGAGCATCCAGCCACTCGCGGATGCGGGCGACCAACGTGGTCGCGAGCACCGAGTCCCCACCGAGAGCGAAGAAGTCGTCGTCCCGCCCGACCCGGTCGGCCCCGATGAGCTCGCCGACGATGTGGGCGAGCGCGCGCTCGAGTGCGGACCGAGGTGGTTCGAACCCCGAGCTGGTGTCCTCGATGTCGAACATCGTGTGCACCGCACGGCGATCGAGTTTCCCGACGCCGGTGATCGGCATCGTTTCCAGGATGAGCAACTGTATGGGGATCATGTACCCGGGCAGCAACTCCCGAAGACCGTCCAGCACGGCCTCGCGCTGGAGCGAGGCACCGAACTCCGGCGAGACGGCAGCCACCAACGTGGGAGCTGCGCCCGTGAGCACCGACGCCACCGCACGGTGCACCCCAGGCAGCAACCGGAGCGCGCCCTCGACCTCACCCAGTTCCACCCGGTAGCCGCGGATCTTCACCTGATGGTCCGCACGTCCGAGAAACTCCAGGCAGCCATCGGGCCAGTAGCGCGCCAGATCGCCCGTGCGATACCAGTTCTGGCCGTGGTGGCGCACAAACCGGTCGGCGGTGCGTTCGGGGTCGCCGCGATATCCGTGCGCGACCCCGGCTCCACCGATCCACAGTTCGCCGGCCACCCAGTCCGGGCAATCGTTGCCCGTGGCGTCGACAACCCGGCACTGCACGTTGTTCAGCGGCGTTCCGTACGGCACTGCGGCCCAATGATCGGGCGGGTCCACCGTCTCGCAGATCGTGGCGTGGATGGCCGTCTCGGTGGTACCACCGAGACCGGCAACCCGAACGCCCGGTGCCAGCGCCGTCATGCGGCGGGGCAGGTCGACGCCGACCCAGTCGCCACCGAGGAACACCGCGCGCACCGATGCGAGCGCGGTGCTGCCGGCGGGTGTGGCGTTGAGCAGCATGTCGAGCAGGCTGGGTACGCATGCGAGCAGCGTGATCGAGTGGCGCTCGATCAGTGCCTTCCACACGTCGGGATCGGTGCGCTCGGCGTCGGTCATCGTGACAACTGTGCCGCCGACACCCCACAGTCCGAAGATGTCGTAGATCGACAGATCGAACTCGAGGTTGGAGACCAGCAGGGCGCTGTCGGCGGCAGTCACACCGAAGCGGTGATGCAGGTCGTCGATGGTGTTCATGACCGCCCGGTGTGGCACCTCGACCCCTTTGGGGATCCCGGTGGATCCGGAGGTGAACAACACGTACGCGACGGACTCGCGGTCCGGGATCACTGCCTCGGCAAGAGGGGCCGGACAATGTGCGGCGTCGGTGTAGGTGAGCGCTGTGAGGCCGGTCGGGAGGTGGGGATCGGGAGTGGCACCCACCCAGGCGACAACCTGTCCGGCGGCAAGGATGTGCGCTCGCCGCGCCGCGGGTTGGTCGTGACCCACCGGTACGTACGAGGCACCTGCCGCCAGGATGCCCAGGGTGGCGATGATCTGTTCGGGACCTTTCGGAAGCTGTACCGCGACAGCCTGACCCGGCTTGACACCCGCCTGGTGCAGCGCCCCCGCGACAGCGAGAGCTGCTGCGCCGACCTCGCGATAGGTCAACAGGCCCTCGGTGCCGAACCGGATGGCTGCAGCCTCCGGAGTCCTTGCCGCCCATGAGAAGAAGCCCTCGTGCAGCACCTGTCCGCTGGTTGGGTGGTCGGTCGCGTTGACCCGATCCCGCACCGCACGCTGATCGAGGGGAAGCTGCGGGGTGGTGTCGGCCTCCCAGGCCGCCTTCGAGAGGGTGAGCCTGTCGACGGCCACCCGGTACTGGTTGAACATCGCGTCGATGACCCCTGGCGAGAAGGCCGATTCACGCACGTCCCAGTTCAGCAGCAGCCCGCCCCGCACCTCGGTGACCTGCGCATCGAGCAGGACCTGCGGGCCCTGCGAGACGATCCACTCGGGGTCGCCGAAGGTGCGCACCACATCGTCGTCGAACAGCTCACCGAGATTGAGTGCGCTGGTGTACACCACCGGCGCGAGCACCTGTTCTCCGCGATGGCGACCGAGGTCACGCAGTACCTCGAGCCCGCTGTACGAGGCATGAGACCCGTTCGCGTGCATCACCTTCTGCAACGCGCGGGCGCGGTCGAGAATGGATGTGTGGGCAGAGGCGTCGACGTCGAGCAGGACCGAGGTGGTGAAGTCGCCGATCAGCCGATCGGTGTCGGGATGTACGGCCTCGCGCTGGAACAGGGGAAGATTCAGCAGGAATCGGGGCGCACTCGACCATCGCGCGATCGACTCGGCGAACACCGACGCCAGAGCCATGGCCACCGTCACACCACGCTCGTGCGCTGCCGCGATGAGGGCCTCCTTGGCCGCGGCATCGATCCAGTGGTGGTGGCGCACCACCCGGTGTTCGTCGGTTCGCTGCGACCTCGGCACCAGCGGAAGCGCTGGGGCCGAGGGCAATTCATCGAGCCTATTCGCCCACCACTGCTGATCGCGATTACGATTGACGTCCGGGTGTTCGCCGCGCCAGGCGAGGTAGTCCCGATAGGTGAACTCGGCGGCAGGTAGTGAACGGCCGTGATAGGCCGCAGCCAGGTCGGCCAGCATCGTCCGGTAGCTCATCGCGTCACCGGCGATCATGTCGACATCGACGTGAAGCCGGGTCCTGCCGTCTGGCAACAGGGTCAGGGTGATGTCGAGGACCTGACCTTCTTCGATCGGCAGCATCTGGTGAGACTTGTTCTGCCGCAATTCGTTCAGGGCCTGCTCGACCTGCGCATCGCCGGCCGATCTGAGATCCACGACGCCGAACACCTCGCGGCCGGGTTCGGCCAACACACGCTGCGTACCGTCGGACAGGATCTGTACCCGAAGCATCGGGTGCGCCGCGACCAGATGTGCAACGGCTTCTCGGAGCCGTGCCGGGTCCACATCGGCTCCGTCGAACTCGACGTAGAGGTGGGCCGCGACACCGCCCAGGTCCTGACCTTCGGAGCGGCCGATCCAGTAGGCATGCTGCATCGGCGCCAGCGGGAAGGGCCTCGACTCGGCGAGCGCCTCGTGCGGGGCGTCCGGCGATGCCAAATGTTCTTGCGTCGACGAAGGAATCGACACCTCCCCGGCCTGTGACCGCGCCGATTCCGGGTGCCCACCGATGAGGTTCGCCCAGGCGGCAACCGATGGGGCCTCGGCCAGCTGCGCGAAGTTCACGTTGTGGCCCCGTTTGCGCCAGCCACCCGCGATCTTCATCATCCGGATCGAGTCGAGACCCAGTCCGATCAGGTCGGCGTCGTCATCGATGGTGTCCGGAGAGCACCCGAGTTGCTCGGCGATCTGCCGGCGGATCGCATCGAGGCCGACCTTGTCCGTGGGCTCGGTACCGTCGTTCATCACACGGCTCAGCGGTCGTCGGATGTGCGTTCGACGAGATAGGGCGCGATGCTCCCCAACTTCTCACACGTTTCGATGAATTCCCGCTCGGGAGACGACTGACCGACGATGCCGGCGCCGGCCCGCACCCAGGACCGGCCACCTTCCCGGAAGACGGTACGCAACGCCAGTGCAGCCTCGAGCTCGCCTTCGGACGAGGCGGTCAGAACCGCTCCCGAATACAGTCCGCGCCTGGTGTCCTCCAGGCGGTAGATCGCGTCCACCGCAGCAGGTTTCGGGATACCGGAGGCGGTGACGGACGGGAAGAGCACCTCGAGCGCGTCCCAGGGTCCGAACTCCGGCGCCAGCGTTCCCTGCACGGTCGACGCGAGGTGCTGAACACTGCCCCGTTCGCGGACCACCATGAACTCGGTCACCGCGGTGGTGCCGGGCAGCGCCACCGACTGCACCTCGGTGAACGACGTGCGGACCGAAACAGCGTGTTCCACAATCTCTTTCGAGTCCGACACCAACTCGGCACGAGCTGCTGTGTCGAGTTCGGGCGACCGGCCGAATGCGCGTGTGCCCGCCAGTGGTTCGGTGACGATCCGGCGGTTGGCATCAACCGATCCGACGAGTTCCGGACTGAAGCCTGCAGCTTCGAGACCACCGAGCCGAAGCAGGAACGAACGAGCGGGGTTGTTCTTCTTCCGGCCCTCGCTGTAGGTGGCGGCGATGTCGACGTCGAAGGGGACATCGACCCCTCGCGAGATGATCACCTTCTCGTAGTCACCGCGATGGATCTCCGCGACCGCCTTCGCCACGCGACCCCGATAGTCCGACGGGTCGTCGTCGACCGGCAAGGGACTGGGCGAGACCGGGTGAGAATGCGGCGCACGGGCCGCCATCTCGCGCAATCTCTCGGCCAGTTCGTCGCCGCCACCCTCCACCCGGATGCCATCGGGTTCCACCCATGCCTCGAACTCGGGCACAACGAGGTGGGCGAGCACGCTGCCGGCGGTGAGGTGATCGCCGGCACCGAGACCCGGCGCGCAGAAGTCGAACGTGATCCATCCGTAGACACGCCAGTGCGGGAAGGGCAGCCCGGCGAGCGCTGCGGAGATCGCACCGGCAGGTAGGCCCGACCAGGCTTGTGACGTCGACTCGGTCCCGATCGTCGTGACCACCTCATCGGTGGTGAGCACCACGCGGGCCCGCTGTCCACCGGCGAAGACCCAGCGATTCTCGCGTTCGTACACGACGTAGTCGTCGGCGACATCCGCCTGCGCCCAGGCCGCACAGATCTGTGCGGCACCGAGGTCCCCGTGGAGCGCCCCGGACTCGTCGCCGCCCTTGTTGTCGCCGCCCTTGTTGTCACTGCTGGTGTCGATGGTCGCGGTCACGCGATCGCCCCGGCAAATGCTCTGCTGCTCATGGCATCCTCTACTCACCCGCACCACGTGTGGACCCCGGTGGCCCACGGACCTGTCAGGCGTCTTGTCGATCGAAAGTTCGTCCGTGCCCCAATGATCCCAGCAACCGCGGACTTAGGATGGGCTAACTCTCGCGCTTGAGGCTAGCCTAACCAACTGATCTGGGCCAAGTCTACGATCACCACCATGTCTGCGATGCACGACGACAGCGACCTCACGAGCGGTTTCACACCCCACCCCCCGACGGCCGCTGCGCGGTACCGGGAACTGGGCCTGTGGCGAGAGACACCCCTCTGGCGGATGTTGTGGGATCAGGCCGATGCCACACCGGGTGCGCCCGCCGTCTCCGACATCACCCGCACGCTGAGCTATCGCGACCTCGCCGAGTTGTCGGCCCGGCGTGCGGCCGGGTTCGTCGAGGCCGGGCTGCGCCCCGGCGAACGCGTGGTGCTGCAAAACCAGAACACGGTGGATTTTGCGGTCAACTTCTTCGGCATGCTGCGGGCGGGAATCGCGCCCGTGATGACTCTCCCCGCCCACCGCATCAACGAGATCGCCCATCTGGCTCAGACCGCCAGGGCGGTTGCCTATGTCTGTCACGGCCACGCCGGCGGGTACGACTACCGCGAGCTGGCCGACCAGCTGCGCGGGCGGGTCGACACCATCCGCGAGGTCTTCGTCGACGGTGACCGTGGTTCCGAGGCCGCCCCGCCGCATGGCGACCCCGCCCGCCTCGACGCTGTCCCCTCCCCGGATCCCGACAGCCCCGCGCTCTTCCTGGTGTCCGGTGGCACCACAGGTCTGCCCAAACTGATCCCACGCGCCCACAACGACTACCGGTACAACGCCGAACTCAGCGCCGAGGTGGCCGGGTGGACCTCGTCTGACACCTACCTCGTGGCGCTTCCCGCCGCGCACAACTTCCCGCTGGCCTGCCCAGGGTTGCTCGGCATCATCTCCGTCGGTGGCCACGCGGTGTTCACCGACAACCCCTCTCCCGACCACACCTTCGACCTGATCGAGAAGTACCGGGTCACCGCGGTGGCACTCGTACCCGCGTTGGCCCAGGTCTGGACCGCCGCGACCGAATGGGAACCCGCCGACGTCTCGTCACTGCGGCTGCTGCAGGTGGGCGGGGCCAAGCTCGCCGAATCCGATGCGATTGCGGCGAACGCGGCGTTCGGCGGCGCGGTGCAGCAGGTGTTCGGGATGGCCGAGGGGCTGATCTGTTACACACGGTCCACCGACGACGAACAGACGGTCACCCGCACCCAGGGTCGCCCGATGAGCGACCACGACGAATTGCGGGTGGTGGACGAGAACGGCGATGAAGTCCCCGACGGCACCGAAGGTGAATTGCTGGTGCGCGGTCCGTACACCATCCGCGGCTACTACCGCGCCGGCGAGCAGGGCCGGCGGTCGTTCACCGACGACGGCTTCTACTGCAGCGGCGATCGTGTGCGGAGGCTGGCCTCGGGCCATCTGATCGTCACCGGCCGCATCAAGGACACCATCGTCCGTGGCGGCGAGAACGTTGCGGCCGACGACGTGGAAGAAAACCTTGTGGCCCACAACAACATTCGACAGGCAGCGGTTGTCGGGGTTCCCGACGACTCTCTCGGCGAACGCATCTGCGCCGTCATCGTCGCCGACGGCCCGGCACCTGATCTCCCGACCATCCGGCAGTTCCTCGCCGACCGTGGGCTGGCGACGTTCAAGCAGCCCGACCAGCTCGAGGTGGTCGCCGGTCTGCCGGTGACCGCGGTCGGGAAGATCGACAAACGCGCATTGCTGCTGCAGCTGACTTGACGAGCGGCGTAAGCTGCCCTTGGACAATAGAAAAGCACGGGGGCTCTCGCGATCCGAGGGCTGAGATGACGGCAGGCGGCCGTCGACCGGATGAACCTGACCGGGTAATGCCGGCGTAGGGAGAAAAAATGGTTGACGCCGTAAATTCTGTGACCACGGGCCCGATCCGCGGAAGCTCCAAGACCTACCAGCAGATCGATCATCTCCGGGTACCCGGGCGGCGGGTGCACCTGTCGAACGGTGAACACCTCGACCTGTACGACACCTCCGGCCCGTACACCGAGCACAATCCCGAGTTCGACCTCGAAGTCGGTCTGCCCAAGATCCGCGACAGCTGGAACCGGCCCGGGCCGGTGGACGGTGCCAGCACCCAACTCGCTTGGGCAAGAGCAGGTTTGATCACAGACGAGATGCGCTTCATCGCCGCCCGTGAGCAGATGGATCCGGAGTTCGTGCGGTCCGAGGTCGCGATCGGCCGAGCAGTCATCCCGGCCAACCATCGCCACCCGGAGTGCGAGCCGATGATCATCGGCAAGGCGTTCACCGTCAAGGTCAACGCGAACATCGGCAACTCGGCGGTCAGCTCGTCGATCGCCGAAGAGGTGGAGAAGATGGTCTGGGCCACCCGTTGGGGTGCTGACACCATCATGGACCTCTCGACCGGCAAGGACATCCACGCCACCCGCGAGTGGATCATGCGCAACTCACCGGTTCCGGTGGGCACGGTGCCGATCTACCAGGCGCTCGAGAAGGTGAACGGCGACCCGGTCAAGCTGACGTGGGAAGCCTACCGCGACACCGTGATCGAGCAGGCCGAGCAGGGTGTGGACTACATGACGGTCCACGCCGGCGTGTTGCTGCGTTACGTGCCGCTCGCCGCGAACCGGGTCACCGGCATCGTGTCGCGAGGGGGGTCCATCATGGCTGCCTGGTGTCTGGCCCACCACGAGGAGTCCTTCCTCTACACCCACTTCGAAGAGCTGTGCGAGATCTTCGCCCGCTACGACATCACGTTCTCCCTCGGAGACGGCCTGCGACCTGGCTCGATCGCCGACGCCAACGACGCCGCCCAGTTCGCCGAACTGCGCACCCTGGGTGAACTCACCAAGACCGCGAAATCACATGGCGTACAGGTGATGATCGAGGGTCCCGGGCACATCCCCATGCACAAGATCGTCGAGAACGTCCGCCTCGAGGAAGAGTTGTGCGAGGAGGCGCCGTTCTACACACTCGGCCCGCTCGCCACCGACATCGCTCCGGCATACGACCACATCACCTCGGCGATCGGCGCGGCGATGATCGCACAGGCCGGTACCGCGATGCTCTGCTACGTGACGCCGAAAGAGCATCTGGGACTTCCCAACCGCGACGATGTGAAGGTCGGTGTGATCACCTACAAGATCGCCGCGCACGCAGCCGATCTGGCCAAGGCTCATCCGCGCGCGCAGGAACGCGACGACGCCCTCTCGCGTGCTCGTTTCGAGTTCCGTTGGAACGACCAGTTCAACCTCGCCCTCGACCCCGACACTGCCGTGGAGTACCACGACGAGACGATGCCCGCCGAGCCCGCCAAGACGGCCCACTTCTGTTCGATGTGCGGGCCGAAGTTCTGCTCGATGCGGATTTCCGCGGATGTGCGGGCATATGCCGAGGAGCACAACCTGGTGACCCAGGACGACATCGACCGCAAGCTGGCCGCAGACATGGCAGCCAAGTCGGCCGAGTTCGTGGAAAAGGGTGCGGCCGTGTATCTGCCGCTCACCGAGGCCGGTTCAACGCCTGCCAACGGTGTGGGTGCCGTACTTTCGACACCATGACCGACGCCGTGCAGCTTCTACCCCGGGTACCTCTGGGGCAGACACCCATTCGAGTGATGACCATCGCCGGCACCGACTCCGGCGGTGGCGCAGGCATCAACGCCGACCTGCGGACGATGGCCCTGTGCGGAGTACATGCGACGGTGGCTGTCGCCGCGGTGACGGTTCAGAACTCGTTGGGCGTCAGCGGTTTCCATCCGATTCCACCGACTGTCGTGGCCGACCAGATGCGGTCGGTGATCACCGACATCGGGATCGGGGCGGCCAAGACCGGCATGCTCGCTTCGGGCGAGATCATCGATGCGGTGGTGGGCGCGGCCGGTGAGCTGGATCTGGGCCACGGACGGGCCATCCCCCTGGTGGTCGACCCGGTCTGCGCGTCCATGCACGGTGACCAGCTCCTGGCCGACGAGGCGATGGACTCCCTTCGTGGCAAACTGATCCCGATCGCCACACTGATCACGCCCAATCTGGACGAGGTGCGACTCATCACCGGAATCGACGTCACCGACCGAAAGTCCCAGGAGGAGGCCGCTCGCGCGCTACACGCGCTGGGGACACAGTGGGCCCTGGTCAAAGGCGGCCACCTACGGTCGGACCCGAACAGTCCGGATCTGCTCTTCGACGGCACGGACTTCATCGAGCTCACCGCACCGAGAATCGACACCGGCCACGACCACGGTGCCGGGGACACGTTGGCCGCGGCCATCACCTGCGCACTGGCGCACGGTTATTCGATACCCGATGCCGTCCGATTCGCGAAGTCGTGGGTCACCAGGTCGCTGTCCGTGGCCTACCCCTTGGGGGCAGGCCACGGACCGGTCAACCCGCTCTGGCGGCTCGAGGTCTAGCGAGACCGCGGCGTCGTCTGGTCAGGCGTCGCGGCGGTCGGTCACGAAGATCGCCGCACCGAACACCAATGCGGTGATCACGATGAAGTAGAACAGCGACCCGTATTCGTTCCAGTACCAATCGAATCCGAGTTCACGACCGTCGATGAAGTGGTTCGCGTTCAAGAACGGCATGAGGGGTCCGGCAACATCGCGGACCTTCGGGATCGCCGACAGCACGTTCTCGAGCACCAGGCTCCAGACCAGCAGGATGACGATCGCACCGGCCGTCTGGCGAATCAGGGCACCGATACCCAATCCGATGAGCACAGCCAGGAATGCGTAGAGCGGAACGCCCCAATACAGCCGGATGGCGTGGGACCCGAGCAGGTCGACGTCCGAACCCGACATCGCCTTGCCGATCGGAACCGAGATGAGGGTGAGCACAAACGTGACTGCCGCAGCCAGGCCGCCGTATACGGCGGCCTTCGCCAACAGAACGTTGTATCGCTGCGGCACCGCTTGGAACGACGTCCGGATAGTGCCGAAACGGAACTCGCTGGTGACCGCAAGGACCGCCATGATCATGAGGACCGTGACACCGAATCCGGTGGTACCGACCACGAAGTCGGAGACGTTGACCTCGCTGTCCGAGGTGTTGTCAGCATTGGTGGCCCACCCCAGGAGGAATGCCAGTCCCAGTCCGAGAACGATGACGATGCCGACACACCAGTACGGCGACTTGGTGGTGACGAGTTTGATGCGCTCTGCCGCTACAGCGTTGGTGAGCATCAGGCTTTACCCCCAATTTGATTCTGACCCGACTCGTCCCGAACTGATTGCGGATGACCCGGTTGCGCGTAACCCGGTTGGCCCGCAGGCGGTTGCACACCTGGTTGCGGACCCCACCCCGGCGGCGGTGGGGCGAATTGACCTTGCTGAGGAGGATAGGAGGCTACCGACTGTTGTTGTCCGGGAAAGGCCATCGCGTCGTTGCCGTGATATTCGACAGCGCCCGCGGTCATCGACATGAACACTTCCTCGAGCGAAGCAGTCTTGCCCGAGAGCTCGTGGAGACCGATGCCGTTGGCCGCAGCGATGTCGCCGACCTGGTCGGTGGTGACGTTTTCCAGGCGCAACGACGGGCCTGCCCCGTCGTCGGCCACCGGCACCGAACGCAGTCCGGCCGCGGCGAGCGCAGCCTGCAGTTCGCCGAGTTTGGGACTACGCACGCGGACGGTGACCTGCGCGCTGCTGGTGAAGTCCTTGACAGACGCATCCGCGATCAGCTGACCGCGGCCGATCACCACCAGATGTTCTGCGGTGAGCGACATCTCGGTGAGCAGATGACTCGACACCAGCACGGTGCGACCCTGGTCGGCCAAGGCCCGCATGAACTTTCGGATCCAGACGATGCCTTCGGGATCGAGGCCGTTGACCGGCTCGTCGAAGAGCAGGACACCTGGGTCGCCGAGCAGTGCACCCGCCAGTCCGAGGCGCTGGGACATGCCGAGTGAGAAGCCTCCGGCCTTCTTGCCCGCCACCTCGGTGAGTCCGACATCGGCGAGCACCTGGTCGACGCGGTGGTTCGGGATGCCGTTGGACGCCGCCATCCAGCGCAGGTGGCTGCGGGCGGTGCGGTTCGGATGCACCCACTTGGCGTCGAGCAGCGCGCCCACCTGGGTCAGCGGCCTCTTGAGCTCGCGGTACGGCAACCCATTGATGGTCGCGGTACCCGACGTGGGGCGGTCCAGTCCGAGGATCATCCGCATGGTGGTGGATTTGCCTGCACCGTTGGGACCCAGAAAACCGGTCACCACACCTGGTTTCACGTCAAACGTGAGGTTGCTGACCACCTGGTTCTTGCCATAGACCTTCGTCAGGCCCTGAACTCTGATCATGGCCCATAGTGTGCCAGAGCAGCCCCGCCGCCCACCTCATCCTTGTGACTGATCTTCGCCGGTGATCTCAGCTGTCGAGCCGCGGCGACGACGCCTGAGCCCAGAACCGCTTGGGGATTCGGCCGGCACCGCGGGCCAGCCTGCCCGCGGTCACCGCCGAACGCATCGCTGCAGCCATCCGGGCCGGGTCCGCGGCCCTGGTCACGGCCGAAGCCAGCAAGACCGCGTCACAACCGAGCTCCATGGCCAGGGCCGCGTCACTCGCTGTGCCGATGCCCGCATCCAGGATCACCGGCACCCCCGCGGTCGCGACGATCATCTCGATGTTGTGTGGGTTGCTGATGCCCAGCCCTGTTCCGATCGGTGAGCCGAGAGGCATCACCGCGGCGGCCCCGACGTCTTCGAGTCGTCGCGCGAGGATCGGGTCGTCGTTGGTGTACGGCAACACCACGAACCCGTCCTGGACCAGACGGTCGACCGCTTCGATCAATTCGGGTCCGTCCGGGAGAAGAGTCCGTTCGTCGCCGACCACCTCGACCTTGACCCAATTGGTCTCGAGGGCTTCCCGGGCGAGTTGGGCCGTGAGCACGGCCTCGGCGGAGGTCCGGCAACCGGCGGTGTTGGGCAGCACCTCGATCTGCAAGCGCCGCAACAGGTCCAGCACTCCGGTGCGTCCGCCGGCATCGACCCGGCGCATGGCCACCGTCGTCATCTCGGTGCCCGAGGCGACCAGCGCGTCTTCGAGCACCGCCAGGTTGGCGGCACCGCCGGTGCCCGTGATGAGCCGGGACGTGAACTCGCGGCCTGCGATCACCAGCGAGTCGTCGGCAGCTGTTCCCACCTGAGTCAGTTCGTCAGGTGCCGTGAGCTGTTCAGCCACCCTGCACCGCCGTGAGGATCTCGATCCGCTCACACGGACCCAGCTCTTGCCCCCAACGGGACTGCGGATGCACCACGCCGTCGACGGCAACAGCGACCCCGGTGCGGGGCAGGTCGAGTTGGTCGAGCAACGTCAGCACCGTCGCCCCATCGGGTAGCCGGACGTCGTCGCCGTTGACATTTACATCGGTTGCCATGCGAATCTCCCTGGTTCTGTCGCCGGTTGGTCGATCTCCTTGCCGGAGAGGATGTCAGTCACCAGATCTGCGGTGATCGGGCACATCAGGATCCCGTTGCGGCCGTGACCCGTCGCCACGATCGTCCGCTCGTCGAGCCTGCCGATGAGCGGCATTCCGTCGGGTGTTGCGGGACGCAGTCCCGCCTCGGCGCTGAGCAGGTGGTACTCGCGCAACGACGGCATGAGCTCGATGGCGTCGGTGAGCAGATCCGCCACCCCACCGGCCACGGGGCGCCGGTCGAACCCGCTGTCGTACTGGGTGGCCCCGACGACAACGCCGTCGGGCCGAGGCACCACGTACACCGCCCGCCCGTTGACCCGGCCACGCACAACATGTTTCGGTGGCGGCAGTGCGCCGGGCGTGGATCCGAGTCGCAGGACTTCGCCCTTGGACGGGTAGACCGGGAGCCCGGTCCAGAGCGCCGCCGACCCGGCACCTGCGGCGAGCAGCACCTGGTCGGCGGAGACCTCCCCGAGGTCGTGCACTGTTGTGGTCTCGATCCGTACTCCCGACGCCGCCGCGCGGTCGGCGAGCACGGCCAGCAGGCGGCGATTGTCCACCGCCATCTCTCGCCGGGCGAGGAAACCACTGCGAACCCGCCCCGACACCGCAGGTTCGAGTGCACGGATCTCCCTGCCGGTCAACGGTTCTATCGGATGCCCGCGTCGGGTCAGCCATTCGGCGACCATGGCCAACTCGCCGACGTCCGCGCTGTCGACACCGACCATCAGGCTCGAGGAGGCAGCGACCACCTGATCGTCGCCCAGCCTGTCGATGAACTCGGGCCAGCGCGACATCGCCTGCTCGGCGAAAGCGAGGTAGAGGTCATCGCCGGTGCGGCTCTCCCCTGCGATGCCCAGCATTCCGGCCGCCACCCGAGATGCCGCGGTGGAGACCAGCCCCCCGCCGCGCTGCGGCTCGAGGTGACCTGGATCGTAAACGGTTACCTGCCAGCCTGATTCGGCGGCACGGACCGCACATGCCAGACCGATGACGGCGCCACCGACGATTGCGAGAGACTTCATCCCACCTTCTTCCTTCGCCGGCATTACCCGGATCAGGTGTAACGGTCATGGGCAGGTTCGCGACCCAGATCTCAGCCCGACGCATCCCTCGGGCACCCGTGTGTGTACTGACCGACAGACTACTCCGTCGGTTCGGCCTGCTGGCCAGCCCGTCGGATCGGGCGGGAGGCCGGGCCATGGTTCCGGCAGAAGGTAGATTCGGCGATCGTGAATGCCCGCGATCGCCTGACCACCGCCCAGCTCTACCTCTGCACCGACGCCCGGCGCGAACGCGGCGATCTCGTCGAGTTCGCGGACGCCGCACTGGCCGGCGGCGTGGACGTCATCCAGTTGCGTGACAAGGGTTCGGCCGGTGAGCGTGAGTTCGGGCCGCTCGAAGCCGCGCAAGAACTCGATCTCCTCGGTGCGCTCGCCGAGGTGACCGCACGCCACGGCGCGCTGCTGGCCGTGAACGATCGAGCAGACATCGCAGCGTCGAGCGGCGCCGATGTACTGCACCTGGGGCAGGATGACCTGCCAGTGGACTTCGCTCGCCGCATCGTGGGCGACGACGTGGTGATCGGCCGTTCGACACACGATGTCCAGCAGGCGACGTCCGCTGCCGAGCAGCCGGGGGTCGACTACTTCTGCACCGGACCCTGCTGGCCCACCCCGACCAAACCGGGCCGATTCGCACCTGGTCTCGACCTCGTGCGTGCCACCGCCAATCTGGCATCGCCGCGGCCGTGGTTTGCCATCGGCGGCATCGACGAACAGCGACTCGCGGAGGTACTGGACGCCGGCGCCGACCGCATCGTGGTGGTGCGCGCGATCACCGCATCGGACGATCCCTGTAACGCTGCCCGCCGTTTGAAGGACAAACTGGTTGCAAGGACAAAATCCTGAGGACTATGGTTGGCGAATCATGAAGCGCATTCTCGTAGTTCACCGCAGCGGGGTCTGATCCGACCGGCCCCCCGTTGCGGGCCGTGAGCGCTACCTGCTGGTCATCCTTTTCTCCGGAAGACCATGTCGATGAACACTCTCACCACACCAGATACACCGATCTCCCCCCGTTCCCAGGCCACGGCGCCCGATCCTTTTGCCTCCCGCTATGGCAGATCGCTGCCATCGCCGCTGCGGGCCGAGGCCGCCGGGATGACGTGGACAGCTTTCGCCGACACCTACGCGCCCACGACCGGACCGATTCGGCTCGGCAACTGGACCGCGTCGGCCGCCCCACAAGACCTCCTGCACTGTAGAGCGACCATCGCAACCGGCGACGTCATCCGATCGCTCTCGGCGACCGCGACCGGACCGATCAGCGCGCTCACCGACATGCTGTACCGCTTGGGTGCCGGCGTCGAGATCGTCAGCCTCCACCAATACGACTTCACCGGCGGCGTGGCCACTTTCCTGCTGTGCGAGCGCGACGACCGGCGCACCTGGTCGATGGGGAACGGCCGCACCGGTCAGGAGTCGGCACTGAGTGCCCTGATCGCGGCGGCCAACCGGCTCTACTGAGAGTCAGTCACCGGTAGATCGGCGACGGCCTGCGCCAGATCAATACTGCGCTGCCACGTCGATGATCCAGGTGACACCGAAACGATCGGTGAGCATGCCGAAGGCCGGCGCCCATGGGGCGGGGCCGAACTCTTCGACGATGTCGGCGCCGTCGGCGAGCCCGTCCCACAGGGCACGGACCTCATCGACGCCCTCACCACGCACCGACACGAAGAACGGCGAGTTCGTGAGGGTCATCCCGTTCTCGCGCCTGGTGACCGGCGCGGGCGCGGCCGCGCGTGACGGCTCGGCCGATGCGGGCGCGTCGTAGGCCATCACGCCGAATCCGGACTGCCCCACGATCTGGCCGAACACAACCCGATCGGCGCCAGGGGCATCCTTCGGCATACCGAAGTCGCCATAGGTCGCGACGGTCATCTCGCCTCCGAAGATCGATCGGTAGAACTCGAGGGCCGCCCGGGCCTCACCGTCGAAGTTGAGGTGGGTGACTGCGCTGTAGGTCATATCTGCTCCTTTTGAGGCTCGGACACCGGTTTTTCCGGTCCGGTGCCCACTGTGCGCACCTCATAGGTCAGAGTTTGTCCGCTTATCCCGGCAGAATCGATAGCATGCCGCTGACACCCGCAACAAGTACCTCGCGCCGACTGCTGTCGCTGCTGTCACTGCTCCAGGCTCCACGCGACTGGCCGGGGTGGCTCCTGGCCGACCGCCTCGACGTCAGCGAACGCACCCTGCGTCGCGATGTGGACCGGCTGCGCGAGCTCGGCTACGAGATCCGCGCCACCAAGGGACGCGACGGCGGCTATCGGCTCGACGCCGGCGCGGTTGTCCCCCCGATGCTGTTCGACGACGAACAGGTCGTCGCGATTGCGATCGCGCTGCAGGCCGCGCCCAACACCGGCGCAGACATCGGGGAATCTGCGGCTCGGGCACTGACCACCGTCAGGCAGGTGCTGCCGAGCCGACTGCGACCACGAGTCGACGCGGTCGAACTCACGCCCGTCGCGGGAAACAACCCATCGACAGCCGGAACCGACGTGCTGCTGGCCATCGGCGACGCGATCCGACGCGGCGAAGAACTCCGTTTCGACCACCTCCGTGACGGCGACACGGAGACCGATCGTGAGGACGCAGGCCTGGCGCGCCCGCCCCGCAGGGTGCAGCCACATCACCTCGTGTCACGGCTGGGCCGGTGGTACGTGGTGGGGTGGGATCCCGACGCCGATGATTGGCGGGTCTTTCGAGCCGACCGAATGACTCCGAGGACACCGACAGGACCCTGGTTCGTCCGTCGCGACATTCCCGGGGGTGACGTGGGCACGTTCCTGGAAGGCCGCTTCAAGGGTTCGACCGACAACACCGACCGCTGGCCGTGCACCGGTGATGTGGTCCTTCACGCCGACGCCACCGACGTACACCCATTCGCCCACGACGGGGTCGTCGAGTCACTCGGACCCTCGCGATGCCGACTGCGGTCGGGGTCGTGGTCATGGGCGGCGCTGGCGGCCGCACTGTGCAGATTCGACGTCGACATCGAGGTGGTGGGGCCGCCCGAACTCCGCGCCGCCTTCGCCGATTTGGCGCGACGGGCATCGCTCGCAGCGCAGTGACCCGCCGCGGTCGGTTGGTCGGTCTGTCAGGTGTCGGACTGTCAGGTGTCGGACTGGGAGAACGCGCTGAGCTTGCTGCGCAGCTCGGGCCAGCTCATGGCGAATGCAGGATGGAGTGCCAGATCGCCGACATCATCGGCGCTGACCCACCGCAGCTCCACCGACTCGCGGTTGGCCGTGGTGGCCAGTGGGGCGGCCACCTCGGCGATCACCGTGGTGTAAGTCCAGCCGCTCGGCGCCCGGTGCGTCACCAGTTCGTCACGAACCGTGAGCTCGGCGTCGGCGATTCCCGCTTCCTCGTCGGCCTCACGGACGGCCGTGTCCACCGCGCTCTCGTGTGAATCGCGGGCTCCACCAGGCAGTGCCCACGTGCCACCCTGGTGGCTCCACACAGCGCGATGTTGCAGCAGAACGAGGACCGAACTGGTCTCGCTCGGGGTGTACAGCAGCAGGCCCGCTGCGCCGTGCCGTCCCCAATATCGCGATCCGTCCGCGTCGAAAACCCAACCGTCGCCGTCGCCCCGCACGCGACACCTCCTCGCCCAGCCGACCTACCTCGGTGCAACGCTACTTGCCCCGACGGGGTGACACAGGGCCGCACTGTCGCAACGGGCTCGGTGATTCGCAGTAATGTCGGTTTCACATCCACTCATCTGCGATCAGGACCTGGCCCTGCGCGGCGGGCCTGGAGGAAGAAGGGATCGCGTGACCGGCGGCAACGCAAGTTCTTTGCGTACCCGGCTCATGCATGCGGAGAAGCCGTACAGCGGCCGCTTCCGGCGACCGCTGTTCGATCGGCCCGCTCCCCTGACCCGGCGCGAAGTACTGAGTCTGACCCGTGAACACACCCAGAACCCGCTCACCAACATGCGCGAGCTGGCCTGGACCAGCCCCGGCAAACTGATGATCATCTCGCTGGTGCTGCTGATCTCCTCGGTGGCCGTCGGATGGTATTCGTCCGACACGCTGGACGACCGCACCACCACGCTCGAGAACATGATCGTGCAGACCGAGCCGCTCGCCGAGGCGTCGCAGGTGCTCTACAGCTCGCTGTCCATCGCGGACGCCGCCGCCAATTCGGCGTTCATCTCCGGCGGCCTCGAACCGCCCGAGCTGCGCGAGCGTTACAACGATGCGGTCGCCACCGCGGCACACGCCCTCATCCAGTCGGTCAGCAGCGCCGCGATGGACAACACCGAGATCCGGCAGGACCTCACCACCCTCTCCGCCCAGATCCCCGTGTACACCGGTCTGATCGAATCGGCCCGCATCAACAACCGACTCGGCAATCCGGTGGGCTCGGCATATCTCGGCGAGGCGTCGAACATGATGCAGGAGATGATCCTGCCCGCGGCCGAACGGCTGTACGCCGAGCGCGCCGACGCCATCGGCGATTCGAGGACCAACTTCACCAACGCGCCGTGGGGCGTCTACACGGCTCTGATGTTGCTGCTGGCAGCGATGGTTGCCGCGCACCTGTACGTCGCCAGGCGCAGTCGCCGACGCTTCAACCTCGGATTGCTGGTGGGCATCGGGTGCGTCCTGATCGGCTTGCTGTGGTTGCTCGTCGGCGGGCTGCTGTCGGTCAACTCCACCGCCAACGCCGAGAGCCGCGGCGCGGTTCCGCTCCGCGAGCTGACCCAGGCCCGCATCCTCACCCAGCAGGCGAGGTCGGATGAAACCCTCTCGCTCGTGCGGCGAGGTGATCAGCAGGAGCTCGAGTCGGGGTACGCCAAAGCGGTGGCGCAGATCGACACCGTGCTGACCGACTACCGCGAGGACGATCGCAGGGACGTCGCCGAGGACTCGGTGGCCGACGCGATCGATGCTCTCGCCCTGTGGCGTGACGCCCATGCGGCCATCCTCGAACGCACCAACGCCGGCGACTTCAACGGCGCCACCGCCATCGCGGTGGGCGACAACCCCGACGGGTCGGCCGCCGCATACAGCCGCCTCGACACCGCACTTGTCGATGGCATCACCGACACCCGCAACACCTTCCGCGACGACATCAACACCGCACGGGTGGTCATCGGGTACGCCGGGCTCGGGATCATGCTCCTGGGCATCGCGGCCGGCATCGCCGCCTTCGTCGGGATCTTCCCCAGGATCCGGGAGTACCGATGACCACGCGAAATGGAGTCCGCGGCCTGGTGGCGGCCGGCACGCTGGTGCTCGCCACTACCATGGTGGCCGGCTGCGTCAATGCGCAAGCGCCCGAGAGTCTTCCGCCCTCGGCGTCGGCCGCGTGGCCACAGCCGGCAGGGGTGAGCCTCGACGTGCCGATCGAGCCGCCCCCGGCCACCGAGTCGTGTGATGCGACGGCGAGTCTGACGCCGGGACCGCTACCCGAACCCGGCAAGATGCCTCCGGGCACCACCATGGAGACGATCTACAAACGGGGCTGGCTCAAGGTGGGCCTGGACATCGGGTCGAACCTGCTCTCGTTCCGTGACCCGATCAGCGGCACCATCGAGGGCTTCGACGTCGACGTCGCCAAAGAGCTGGCCCGGGCGATCTTCGGTGACCCCGAGCGGGTCGAGTTCCGCATCCTCAACTCCGACGACCGGATGAACGCACTGAAAGACAGTACGGTCGATGTTGTGGTCAAGACGATGAGCATCACGTGCCAGCGACTGCGGGACATCGCGTTCTCCACCGTGTATTACGAAGCGTCACAACGCATCTTGACCATGCGCAGCTCCGACATCAACGGTGTTGCCGACCTGGCCGGCAAACGCGTGTGCGCGGCCCGCGGCACCACGTCCATCGCCCGGATCCAGCAGCGGGTGCCCGACGCCATCGTCGACACCGTCTCCACCTGGGCAGATTGCCTGGTGATGGTGCAGCAGGGCCAGGTTGATGCGGTCTCCACCGACGATGCGATCCTGGCGGGCATGGCCGCGCAGGATCCGTACGTACACGTCGTCGGGCAGAGCCTCGGCGAGGAGCCCTACGGCATCGGCATCAACAAGAACGACGAAGACCTCGTCCGTTTCACCAATGGCGTGCTGCAGAAGATGCGTGAAGACGGCACCTGGTTCGACATCTACGACCGCTGGCTGTCGATCCTCGGGCCGAAATACTATCCGCCACAACCGTCGTACCGGGACTAGGGGTGATTCGTGAACAACGATGACCCCGCCGCAGGCGACACCGAGGTCGGGACGCAGGCGGTGTCGATGGAGGACCTCGACATCGGAACGCAAGCCGTTCCGATGGAAATGGCCTTCACCGAGCAGACCCAACGAACACAGCAAGACGAACGCCCAGACCGGTCTGCCGATACGGTGCTGTCCGCTCAGACGCCCATGGTCCCCACCAGCCGCAGTTCGCGCAGTCGCCGCCGGATGGGCGGCGGCCTGGTCGATGTCCCGCGCGTCTTCGACATCGAGCCCGCCGATGCGGTCATGGACCACGCGGTGGTGGCCGAGGGCAAGCGCAACTGCTGGAAGTGCGGGCGGCCGGTCGGCCGGCAATCCGGGCCGGGAGCCGGACCGCTCACCGGGATCTGCGGCCATTGCGGAGCACGCTATTCGTTTGTACCGGGCCTGGCCAAGGGGACGATGGTCGCCGACCAGTACGAGATCTCGGGCGCGATCGCCTACGGCGGGCTGGGCTGGATCTACCTCGCCATCGACCGCAATGTGTCCGACCGTCCAGTCGTGCTCAAGGGCCTGCTGAACTCGAAAGACGCACAGGCACAAGCGGTTGCACTGGCCGAGCGACAGTTCCTCGCGTCGGTGTCACATCCCGGCATCGTGAAGATCTACAACTTCGTCGAGCACGTCGATCCCGCCGGGAACACCTTCGGGTACATCGTGATGGAGTACGTGGGCGGCAGCACGCTCAAGGACATCACGGCCGTGGACGGCGAATGTGGGCCCGGCCGAAAGCTTCTCACACCCGAACAGGCGATCGCGTATCTCCTCGAGGTGCTCCCGGCGGTGAACTACCTCCACTCGGTAGGGCTGGTGTACAACGACATCAAGCCCGAGAACATCATGGTCGGCAGCGAGGACGTGAAGCTGATCGACCTCGGGGCCGTCTCCCCCATCAACGGTTACGGCCATCTCTACGGAACACCCGGCTTCCAGGCGCCGGAGATCGTCAAGACCGGCCCCCAGATCGCCACCGACATCTACAGCCTGGGCCGCACCCTGGCCGTCCTGACTGTCGACATGCCGATGGAGAAGGGCCGGTACCGCGACGGTCTGCCGGATCCATCTGAGGCAAAAGTGTTCGCGGACAACCCCTCGTTCCACCGGTTGCTGCAGCGCGCGACCCATCCCGATCCCACCAAGCGTTTCGCCAGCGCCGACGAGATGGCAGGTCAGCTGCTCAACGTGCTCCGCGAGTTGGTCGCGGCGCATTCCGGTGTGCCACGACCCGGCCTGTCCACGGTCTTCAGTCCACAGCGCACCACGTTCGGCACCGAGATGATGCTCGCGCCCGTTGACGGAATACTCGAACCCGTACGTGCGCAGATCAAACTCGACACCACCGATGTTGTCGCCGCCCTTCCCGTGCCGCTGGTCGATCAGTCGGACCCGGCCGCCGGACTGCTCAACTCGACTGCGCTGTCCGAACCCACCCAGACACTCGACTCCATCCGTAGCGCCCGCGAGGGTGGACTGTCGTCGGTGATCGGTACCGACCCCTCCGACGACCACCCGTCCCGAGAGATCGACCTGATCGAGGCACGCGCCTATCTCGAACTCGGGGACGCACAGACCGCTCTCGACCTGCTCAACCAGGCCACGGAACATCACGGAAAGTCCTGGCGCACAGAGTGGTTTCTGGGACTATGCGCGTTGCTGATGAACGATGTGGAGGTGGCGCACGCACGGTTCAACGACGTGCTGGCCGCCATGCCCGGCGAAGTGGCACCCAAGCTCGCGGTGGCTGCGACAGCGGAACTGATGAACAACCATGACGTTGCACTGCAGCACTATCGGACGCTGTGGCAGACCGACCGCGCGATCGTCACCGCGGCTTTCGGGCTCGCTCGCATGCGGTTCGCCGGCGGTGACATCGACGGCGCGGTCAAAGCACTCGACGACGTCCCGCCCACGAGTCGCCACTACAACGCGGCGAGTTGCACGGCAATCCTCACCCTCGTCCACGGCCGGGATCCCGCCGAGGTCACCGAGGAGCAGCTGCGCGAGGCCGCGAGGCGACTGGACGCCATGTCCGACACCGAGCCTCGCAAGCAACGTCTGGTGATCCTGGTCCTCGGCATCGCGATCGGCTGGATCCATCGCCGACCCGATCAGTCACCCACGGATGCCTCTGCGCGCGGCGACATCCTGGGCTACCCGTTCAACGACCACGGCCTGCGCGTGGGCTGCGAGCAATCACTGCGGCGACTGGCGCGGGGCACGATGAACCGAACCCAGCGCTTCTTGCTGGTCGATCTCGCCAACTTCATCCGGCCGCATACGTTGTTCTGAGGTCGGCGGCGGCGCGGAGGTCCCATTCCCTCCGACTCCAGCCCCATCCTCCGGTTGCAACCGGAGGAACTCAACACAATCGGAGGGACTGGCCGAACCCGGGCTGGCTCCCGGCAGAACCGGTGCGTCTAACCGGCCAGCGCAGTCACCGACTGCCTCGCGATCGCGAGTTCTTCGTTGGTCGGCACCACGAGTACGGTGACAGCGGAGTCGTCGGTCGAAATGATCCGCGCCTCACGGCTTCTGGCCGTGTTGCGTTCTGGGTCGATCTGGATGCCGAAACTCTCCAGACCCGCGAGGCTGTCGGCCCTCAACTTCGGAGCATTCTCGCCGACCCCCGCGGTGAAGACGATCGCGTCGGTACGGCCCAGGGTAACCATGTAGGCGCCGATGTATTTGCGCAGCCGGTGAACATACACCTTGTAGGCCAGCGTGGCATCGGCGTCGCCTGCCTCGACCTTCTCGGTGAGCGTACGAAAGTCGTTCTCCCCACTGAGACCTTTGAGCCCGGCCTTCCGGTTCAGCATGGTGTCGATCTGGTCGACGTCCATGCCTGCCGCGCGCCGCAGATACATCACCACACCCGGGTCCACATCACCGCTACGGGTGCCCATCACCAAGCCTTCAAGGGGGGTCAGGCCCATCGACGTCTCCACCGGGCGACCACCCTCGATCGCCGACGCCGATGCTCCGTTACCGAGGTGCAGCACAATTTGATTCAGGCTCTCGCGATCGGCACCGAGGAACTCGGCGGTCACCCCCGACACGTACTCGTGCGAGGTTCCGTGGAAGCCATATCTCCGGATGTCGTGCTTCTTCGCCAACTCGCGGTCGATCGCATACGTGGCGACATGGTCGGGTAAGCCGTGGAAGAAGGCGGTGTCGAACACCGCCACAGACGGCACATCGGGCAACAACTCTCGTACCGCTTCGATGCCGACGAGGTTGACCGGGTTGTGCAGCGGCGCGAGGTCCTCCAGCTCCTTGATCGCAGCAACGACGTCATCGTCGACGACGGTGGGGCGATAGAACTTCGGTCCGCCGTGGACCACCCGATGACCCACCGCGACGATGCCTGCCGATCCCAGATCGTGCCCGGCCTCCGAGAACAATTCGAAGACCTTGGCGAGTCCGGCCTGGTGGTCGGCGATCTCGCCGACGAACTCGTTTTCCTCATCACCCTGGACGTGCTCGACCCGCGCCTGGGTCTCCCCGATCCGCTCCACCAGGCCGTGAGCCACGACGGTTCCCGAATCAGGCTGCACCAGCTGATATTTCAGCGACGACGAGCCTGCGTTGAGCACCAGGACGGTGTTGCCGGGATTGCTCTGAGATGTCATGTCATTGCTCCGCGTCGTCTGATTGACCCTGGGCCTGGATGGCGGTGATCGCCACGGTGTTGACGATGTCCGAGACCAGCGCACCGCGCGACAGGTCGTTGATCGGTTTGCGCAAGCCTTGCAAGACGGGACCGACGGCCACCGCATCGGCGCTGCGCTGCACGGCCTTATAGGTGTTGTTGCCGGTGTTCAGATCAGGGAAGATCAGCACCGTCGCCTGTCCGGCGACCGGTGAATCGGGCATCTTCGACTTGGCCACCGACGGATCGACTGCGGCGTCGTACTGAATCGGTCCCTCCACCAGCAACTCCGGTGCTCGTTCCCGGACGAGTCCGGCAGCCGTGCGCACCTTGTCCACGTCTGCGCCGCTGCCCGATTCGCCGGTGGAGTACGACAACATGGCCACCCGCGGCTCGATGCCGAACTGAGCAGATGTGGCGGCGGAGGAGATGGCGATGTCGGCCAGCTGCTCGGCGGTGGGGTCGGGGACGATGGCGCAATCGCCGTACGCCAGAACGTGGTCGGCGAGGCACATGAAGAACACGCTCGACACCGTCGACACACCCGGCGCCGTCTTGATGATCTCGAACGCGGGCCGGATCGTGTGCGCGGTGGTGTGCACGGCGCCCGACACCATGCCGTCGGCGTAACCCAGTTGCACCATCAGGGTTCCGAAATACGAGACGTCCTGCACTGTGCTGCGGGCGCGCTGCAGGTCCATCCCCTTGTGCTTGCGCAGCTCGGTGTAGACCTCGGCGAACTCGTCGAGTAGTTCCGACGACGTCGGGTCGATCACGTCCACACCGGTCAGGTCGACATCGAGTTCGGCGGCCCTATCCCGCACTGCCCGTTCGTCTCCGAGAATGGTGAGGTCGGCCACCTGGCGTCGGAGCAGTCGTCCGGCGGCACGCAGGATACGGTCGTCGCCGCCCTCGGGCAGCACGATGCGTTTACGGATCTTGCGTGCCCGCTCGATCAACTGGTACTCGAACATCTGGGGGGTGACGACCTCGGGGATACGCAACTTCAGCTTCTCGAGCATCGCCACGGAATCGACGTGCTCCTCCATCAGATTGAGAGCCACGTCGATCTTGCGTACCGAGTTGATGTTCATCCTCGCGCGGGCATGGGCTGCGGCCCTTGCCGTTTCGTAGGTTCCCTGTTCACAGCAGATGAGCGGCAGAGGCGACTGCAACCCCTCCATCAACGCAGCGATCTTCGGGTGCGGCTTGATGCCACCGTTGAGGATGATGCCGGAGAGCTTGGGGAACCCCTCGGCGGCATTGGCCGCCACCAGCGAGACCAGCACATCCGAGCGGTCGGCCGGCGCGATCACGGCAACGCCTTCGGTGAGTCGTTCCAGGATGTGCTCGATGGTCATCCCGCCCACCATCACGTGCATGGCCTCCCGGCTGAGCAGCTCGGGATCGCCGCTGTACAACTCACCGCCGAGTTCTTCCATCAGTTCCCCGACCGTCGGCGCGATCAGCACCGGGTCTTCCGGCAACGTCCACGTCGGCAGTCCGGTGGCCTCCTGCAGCGCGTCCTTCACCGAGTCCAGCCGATCCGGGTCACAGCGGTTGGCGATCAGCGCGACCGCCTGAGCGTGGTTCTGCTCCAGCTCGTGCAGACACAACTCGGCAAGACCGACCACCTCGGCGTCGGCGCGATCCGCTGCCTTGAGCGCCAACAGCATCGGCGTCTGCAGGTTCGCGGCGATCCGGGCATTGAAGCTGAGTTCGGACGGACTGGCGATGTCGGTGTAATCCGACCCGATCACCAGTACGGAATCGCATCGCTCCTCCACCGCGTGGAATCGGGTGACTATCTCCCCGAGCGCTGCCTCCGGGTCGGCATGGACCTGCTCGTAGGTGACGCCGATGCAATCCTCGTAACTCAGGTCCGTCGAATCGTGTTCGATCAGCAACTCCAGGATGTAGTCGCGCCGGTCGGACTTGGTTCTGGAGATCGGCCGGAACACCCCGACCCGGCCACCCGAGGCGGCCAGCAGGTGCAGCACCCCCAGCGCCACTGTCGACTTGCCGGTGTCGCCTTCAGGTGAGGCCAGGTAGATGCTGCTCGATGACGAAGCGCCCATACCGCCCACCCTAATGTGGGCGCTATGGGCCGGCCGTGCGACGGGCCTCATCAGGCGGATCACCAGCCGGATCCGGTACGCGGCTGCCTTTCAGCAGAGCTGCCATGTCCGCCCTGTGCGGGTCATCGTTGGCCGGGTCTGCGCACGGGCTGCGAGGTGCCGGACACCGAGCTCACCGGATGGTCGAACGCACAACCATGTCCGCGATGTCGTCGTCGGAGAGCGCGCTCCGAGGGATGAGCATGTAGGAGTACACGATTCGGATCATCATCTCGGTCGCGCGGCGAGCGTCCGGCACCAGCGCAGCCTCGAGTTCCGGCTCGTTCGCGAAGTTGCCGACACTGTTCGCCACGATGAGGTCCACGATGGTGACGTCGGAGGTGCGGTCGGGACCACGCGCCACGATCGTGGTGATGATCTCTTCCGGCTCGTTCTTCAGGATGTATTGCAGCGCTTCATGATTGCGGATGTAGTCGAGCACGTTGAGGACGAGGACACGAACCTTGTCCGCCGGCTCGGATTCGGAGGCGGTCCACTCGGCGATCAGGGCACCGAGCCTCTTCACCTCGCGTTCGACGATCGCCTGCACCAATTGGTCGCGGCCACCGAACATCCGGTAAGCGGTCGCTCGGCCCACTCCCGCGTGCCTCGCCACCGACGTCAGGCTCAATGCGCGAGCACCGAACCGTTCGACCACAGCGATGGCGGCGTCGACCATCCGCTCTCGATCCATGCAAGAAGGTTAAGAGGTGGCAACCGGTTCTGGTACATCGGCTGTCGTTCGGGACCGGCGCCGACTGATCGCGACTCCCGTGAGGGCCATCGCGCCACCGACAAGGCCCAGCGGGGTGGGCACCTCACCGAGGAAGACCCAGGACAGCCCGATGGCAATCGCCGGCACAGCCAGAGTTGTGGCCGCCATCTTGCCCGCATCGGTACGGGTCAGCGCATACGCCCATGTCAGGAACGCGATCGCGGTGGGTCCGACGCCCAGGAAGATGACCCCCGTGATCGCCCCCACGGACGCGTCGGAGAGTTCATCGATCGCCTGAGGCGCAAACGGCACCGTGGCGAGCAGACCGGCCAGGCAGCCGACCCACGTCGCCGTGATGGCGTCGACGGTGCGCAGCGCCACTTTCTGCATCAGCACGCCGGCCGCGTACAGCACGGCGGTGATCAGTCCGAGGATGATGCCGAGTTCGTCGTTGTGACTGCCGCCCGAACCGCCGAGGGCGATGAGCAGCACCCCCGCGAAGGCAATGAGGATTCCGATCACCAGCGGCTTCGGAAAGCCTTCTCCCATGAAGAACCCTGCGAACACCGCCACCAGGATGGGGGCGAAATTGACCAGCAGCGCGGCCGTTCCGGCATCGAGGTGTTGCTCGGCCCAGTTCAGCAGCACGGTGTACGCGGCAAACCAGAGCAGGCCGTAGCCGATCACCAGTCCCAGCGCCCGGCCGCGAGGAATCGGACGGCGATAGCGCAGCGCAATGACAACCAGCACCGCAGCGCCCGCAGCGAGGCGGGTGAACGCCATCGCACCAGGCGACAGCGTCTCACCGACAAAACGGATGACCACAAACGACGACGACCACAGCAGCACCGTCACGATCGCGGCCACCACCGCGAGATTGTTCGACAAGATCTTCACAGCGACCACTCTGATTCATTGAACACATAAGCACAAGCGATTTCTCCTTGAGAACACTTCAGTGCAGCTGTACAGTTCGACCATGCTCGACGCGCATCGCCTCCGCCTGTTCCGCGCCGTGGTCGCCGCCGAATCCATCAACGGCGCAGCGGCCGCGCTGGGCTACACACCGTCTGCCGTCAGCCAGCATCTGGCCGCTCTCCAGAAGGAGACCGGGCTGGTCCTGGTCGAAAAGCGTGGCCGTGGAATCGAGCCGACCACGGTGGGCCGTACGATCGCCGCGGAGGCCGGTCACGTGCTGGACCGTCTGGCCGACCTGGAATCGCTTGTCGCAGACCTGCGGTCGGGGCGGGTCGGAAGTCTGTCGGTGAGCTATTTCGCCTCCGCCGGGGCTGCCTGGATACCCCCGGTCATCGCCGCGATCACCCGCGAGTTTCCCCGACTCCGCATCGACCTGCGCCTCATCGAACTCGTCCACGACAGCTCCGGCGAGCCCGATGTGGAGATCTTCGTGGAGGGCGCCGCGTCCACGTCGCTGCGCGGATACGCCATCGAACCGCTGCTCACCGAGCCCTACGTTGTGGTGCTCCCGGAAAACCACCCATTGGCGGCACGTGACGAGGTCGAGTTGTCGGCGTTGCGCAACGAGCGATGGGTGGACAACGACGTGTCACGCGGCCCCTGTCGACAGGCAATTCTCGACGCCTGCTCGGTAGCGGGATTCAGCCCAGGGTTCCACATCGAGACGCACGACTACCCAACGGCAATCAGCTTTGTCGCGGCAGGTGTGGGCGTGACCGTGCTGCCCGAGCTGGGCACCGGGAACCTGCCGCCCACGGTGGTCGCGCGGCCTCTGCGGAACCCGACGCCGACGCGCACGATCTCGGTGCGTACCCGCGACGCCGTCCGCGACAACCCCGCCGTGCACCGCATCATGGAACTGCTGCGCGAGCGGGTGGCGTTCCCTCAGGCGGCCTGAGGCTCGGCATCCGCGTGGCGCACGATGATGCTGGCCATCCCGTAGATGGCCCACGCCGACGTGACGATGGATTGTGTGATCACGATCAGGGGAAAGAACTGCACGATAAAACTCCTCAAGTAAGCGGGTGACGGGCCGGCACATCTGAGTCGGCGGTGACTCACTTCTTGGATGCCTTCAAGTGTCGGCGGGCGCTTCCTGCACACCCGAGCCGAACAAGTCCACCAACGTAGACAAACAGTTCGGAGCTGTCGACCGAATCGGCCGCATTGTGATCGACACAACCATCCGCACTAGGGTTGAGTAGATCTCAGGTCGAACATCGTGCCTGCGAGTTCTGCAGCTGAAGGGTTCACCATGACCGACAAATCAGTCTCCGGCGCCGTCGATCGGGCCACGGACAGCTCCGCCTTCGAACGCCTGGCGCGAGCCGGGCACGTCGTGAGCGGACTGCTGCACCTGCTGATCGCGTACATCATCTTCCGGCTGGCATTCGGTTCCGGCGGCAGCGCCGATCAGTCCGGCGCACTCGGAACCCTCGCAAACAACTCGGGCGGCAAGTTCGTGTTGTGGCTCGCCGCGGTGGCCTTCGTGGCCATGGCGCTGTGGCGACTGGCCGAGACCATCGTCGGACCACACGCCACCGAGCCGGGCGACGGGAGCGACTCCGAAGGAAAGAAGGACGCGTCCGCCCTCTTCGACCGTCTGAAGGCTCTGAGCCTGGCGGTCGTCTACTTCGCCTTTGCGTTCTCGGCGGTTCAGTTCGCCCGTGGCAGTGGACAATCGAGCGGGAAGCAGAACTCGGGGCTGTCGGCGCGATTGATGGAGAACGGAGCGGGCAAGACCCTGCTCGTCATCATCGGGCTGATCATCATCGCCGTCGGCGCCTACCACGTCTACAAGGGAGTGACGAAGAACTTCCTCGACGACCTCAAGGTCTCCGACGGTAAGGTAGTCACCCCATTGGGCGTGGTCGGCTACACCGCCAAGGGTCTCGTGCTGGCCGGCGCAGGGATTCTGGTGATCGTGGCATCGGTGAAGTCGGATCCGTCCAAGGCCACGGGCATCGACGGTGCGATCAAGACGCTCGGCGACGCACCGTTCGGCCAGTTCCTACTGGTGCTCGCCGCCATCGGCATCGCGGCCTACGGCGTCTACAGCTTCGCGATGGCTCGCTACTCGCGTATGTAACTCCCGATGATGTGCCGTTTTGGCGACTCCCACCTGGGAGTTTGCTCGCCAAAAGGGCACACTTTCGGGGGGGCGGGGGGTGTCAGCCCAGCTTGCGCAGGCGGGGTTCGAGGTCTTTCTGGAAGTTCTCGAGGAACCGCTGCTGGTCGTGCCCGGGGGCGTGGAAGACCAGGTGGTTCAGGCCCGCATCGGTGTACTGCTTGACCTTCTCCACGGCCTCGTCCGGGTCTGAGGCGACGATCCAGCGTTTGGCGACCTGCTCGATCGGCAGTTCGTCGGCCAGGCGTTCCATCTCGGTGGACGAGTTGACGCTGTGCTTCTGCTCGGCGGTCAACGACAACGGCGCCCAGAAACGACAGTTCTCCAACGCCAGCTCAGGATCGGGATCGTAGGAGATCTTGATCTCGATCATCCGGTCGATGTCCTCGAAGTCGCGTTCGGCCTTGTCGGCCCCTTCCTTCACCGACGGGATCAGCTTCTCGGTGTAGAGGTCCATGCCCTTGCCCGAGGTACAGATGAAACCATCACCAGCGCGTCCTGCGTAGCGGGCGACCACCGGGCCACCGGCAGCGATGTACACCGGCACCGGCTGCTCGGGAATGTCATACATGTAGGCGCCCTGGGTGTGGTAGTACTCGCCCTCGAACGTCACCTCTTCACCGGTCCACAACTCCCGCATCAACCGGACCGATTCGCGCAGCCGGGCGAAGCGTTCCTTGAACTCGGGCCACTCCCCCTGAAAACCGGTGGCGTACTCGTTGAGTGCCTCACCCGTACCCACGCCGAGCATGATGCGTCCGGGGTACATGCACGCCATCGAAGCGAAGGCCTGCGCGATGACCGCCGGGTTGTAGCGGAAGGTCGGTGTCATCACCGAGGTACCGATCTGCACGCGGTTGGTACGCTCTCCCACCGCCGCCATCCACGCCAGCGAGAACGGGGCATGCCCACCGTTGTGACGCCACGGCTGAAAATGATCGGACACCGCAACCGAATCCATACCGTGGGCCTCGGCCGCCACCGCGATCTCGACGAGCTCACGCGGATTGAACTGCTCTGCCGAAGCCTTGTATCCGAGTCGCAATGCCACAGTGATCTCCTCATCGTCCAGCTCTGTCCAGCACAGGTCTTTCCAGTTCACCACAAACCCGCACCGTCCCGGAGGCCGGGCGGATTCAGCTGTGCGCATATTCAATTGACTTCAAGTTAACTTGAACTCCTACAGTGGTTGTATGAGTATGGAGTCGGTTGCCAGGAACACGCTGTACCGGTCGATGAACGCACCCGACCTCAGCAAGGAACGCAGACGCGAGAACCGCCGGGAATCGATGCGCCGGATCGTCGAGTTCGCGCGGCCGCACCGCGGCAAGCTGGCGGTGTTCATGGTGCTCAGCGTGGTGGTGGCCGTGCTCACCGTCCTCACCCCCGTCCTGGCCGGCCAGGTGGTCAACAACATCGTCGACGGCGGCGCCGCGTCCACCGTGGTCTGGCTGTCGATCCTCATCGCCATCATCGCGGTCGCCGAAGTCGGCACCGGCCTGGTGGTCAGCTGGCTCTCGTCCACGATCGGCGAGGGTCTGATCTACGACCTGCGCCGCTCGGTGTTCGACCACGTGCAGAAGATGCCCATCGCCTTCTTCACCCGCACCCGCACCGGCGCTCTCGTCAGCAGACTCAACAACGACGTCATCGGCGCACAGCGCGCGTTCTCCGACACGCTCTCGGGAGTGGTGTCGAACATCGTCACCCTGTCTTTGACGCTGGCCGTGATGATCTCGATCAGCTGGCAGGTCACCCTTCTCGCGCTTGTCCTGCTACCACTGTTCGTGATCCCGGCCAGGCGGATGGGCAAGCGTATGGCCGCACTGTCGCGGGAAGCGGCCGAATACAACTCACTGATGTCGACCCAGATGACCGAACGGTTCTCCGCCCCGGGTGCCACCCTGATCAAGCTGTTCGGACGACCACATCAGGAGTCGAACGAATTCGCTTGGCGCGCCGACAAAGTGCGCGACATCGGAGTGCGGCGATCGGTGGCGCAGAGCATCTTCGTCACCTCCCTCACCCTCGTCTCCGCGCTGGCACTGGCCCTTGTCTACGGCTTGGGCGGCTACCTCGCGGTGAACGGGCATCTCAACGCCGGCGCCGTGGTGTCGCTGGCCCTGCTCCTCACCCGCATGTACGCACCGCTGACGGCGCTGGCCAACGCGCGTGTCGAGATCATGAGCGCCCTGGTGAGTTTCGAGCGCGTCTTCGAGGTGCTCGATCTCAAGCCGCTCATCGCCGACAAACCCGATCCCACCCCCGTGCCCGAGGGACCACTGTCGCTGAGCTTTGACCACGTCAGCTTCAGCTACCCGTCCGCGGACAAGGTGTCGCTGGCGTCGCTCGAAGAGGTTGCGGTGCTGGACAAGCGGGGCGGCGAAGAGGTCATCCACGACGTGTCGTTCACCGTGCCACCCGGCCAGATGGTTGCGCTGGTGGGCAGTTCCGGAGCCGGCAAATCAACCATCGCCCAGCTGGCCACCAGGCTCTACGACGTGGACTCGGGCGCGGTTCGCCTCGGCGGCAACGACGTCCGCGATCTCGAGAGTGGAGAACTGCATCGAGCCATCGGATTGGTCACCCAGGACGGCCACCTGTTCCATGACACCGTGCGATCGAACCTGTTGCTGGCCAATCCCGCTGCCGACGAACAGGACATCTGGGACGCGCTGCGGCGGGCACGCCTCGACGGTCTGGTCGCGAGTCTGGCCGACGGCCTCGACACCGTGGTCGGCGAACGCGGCTACCGCCTGTCCGGTGGTGAGCGCCAGCGGCTGACCATCGCCCGCCTGCTGCTCGCCCATCCTGCCGTCGTGATCCTCGACGAGGCCACCGCCCACCTCGACTCCACGTCGGAAGCAGCAGTGCAAGAGGCGCTGGCCGAAGCGCTCGCCGGCCGCACATCGGTGGTGATCGCCCACCGCCTGTCGACCATCCGAGCGGCGGACCAGATCCTCGTGCTCGAAGACGGTCACGTCATCGAACGCGGCACTCACCTCGACCTGCTGTCGCGTGGTGGCCGGTACTCAGAGCTGTATCGAACGCAGTTCGCCGACCAGACCGATCAACCTGCCGACCCGCCGGCTCAGGCCACGCCGTCTCTGCCACCGCTGGGCTCGGACCGGGCCTGACGGACCAGCTTCGCAGCCTTCTCCAGGCTCAGGCCGCGGTCGGCCCGGCGGAGTTTGCGGATGGCGTTGACCTCGTTGTCGATGCCGTCGGTGACCTCGCGGACCTCGGACAAGGTCCATGGCAGCGGCTTGGGCTTGGGCCGCAACTCGGTGACGATCAGGCCGATGTTGACGGCGATGATCACCATCCCGAGTGCGAACCAGCCCCATCTGCCGTCATTTGCCCAGCTCACGGACAGCAGCGCGACACAGACCATCAGGACCAGCGAACCGATCACCGTCAGACTGGTGCCGAATTTCTTCAGAGCATGCATGGGTCAAGTGAACACGGCCACCCCTCAGAGCCGCACCCCGGCCTTTGCAAACCCCTTCAGGGCGTACTTGTTGTAGCGGGTCGTGGCAGGCAACCGTCGGTAGATCGGGTCGAGTGCGCGTACCGCCGCACAGAACCGTTCGTAGTTGCGCTGTTTACGGTCACTCCAGGGCAGGCCGAGTTGCTCGCGGGAGCGAGCAGGTAGGCCGCCGGTGGTGATGAACGCCGCCACCGGGTTGACGATCGGCGAGATCAGTTTCCAGACGATCGGCTTCATCCCCGGAGGCAACGGATAGCCCTTGGCCACGTAACCGACGCCGTACCGCGCGGTCTTGTGCGGGATCAGCACCTCGTCGACCATGTGATCCCAGTACTTCACGAACTCGGCGTAGTTGGCCGGCATGGGCCGATCGCTCACGCCATAGCGCCGGTACCAGGTGACCGACTCTGCGTAGATCTGCTCTTTCTCCACGTCCGTCAGCTTCTTGATGAAGCGGTCGGTGGCGGTGAGCACGATGTCGAGAAAGGTGGCGTGGGCCCAGTAGTAGGTCTCGGGGTTCAGCGCGTGGTAGCGGTCGCCGCCAGGCATCGTGCCCTTGATGTCGGTGTGGAAATCGCGAACCGTGGGGCCCGCGCTGTCGCCGTCAGGGGCGTACACCGTCCCGTAGATGCCCGGCAGTGAGCGCTTGACGCGAGCGAACGGATCATCGAAGAACACCGAGTGTTCCAGGACGGCCTGCCCGAGCTCAGGGAGCATGTTCTCGAGCACCCCGGGCCGCGGACCCAGGAGCGAAACGCGGTGGTCGCCGAAGTACTTCCAGGTCAGTGAGCCCGGACCGAGCGGCGCGCCGATGATTTCCGGACGTGCGTAGTGCTCATCGGGTGCGGGTTTGCCCTCGGTTGCGTCAGAGGTCGATGTTTCGATTGCCTCGGTCATGTGGGTGACGGTAGCACCAATGGAACACATTTCACAGACCGTTCCATTGATTGCGTTCACGGCAGCACACCCTGTCTGCGGGATCGTCCCAGACGTTCAGAAGGCCAGCACTCGGTCCGCCTCGCGGGGATCGACGATGTCGGAGTAGTGCGATGCGTCGCCGGCCACCACCTGCTGCTACTTGAACGGATTGAGTGTGCGTCCGAGGTAGTAGCCGACCCGTTGGGGAATGGGGCGCATCGCTGCCGCGGACACTTTGTTGATGACGCCGGGGATGCAGACGGGTTTTCCGGCGTTGACTGCGGCCCAGCCTTCGCGGACGACCTCTTCGGGTTGTTGCCACATGAATCCCGGCAATCGGTCTGCGGCGTCGCGCGTGCCCATGACGTCGTGGAACTCGCTGTGCGTGAAGCCCGGGCACAGTGCTGTCACGTGGATGCCGTGGGGTTTGAGTTCCATGTCGAGCGATTGGGACATGTTCAGCACGTAGGTTTTGATTCCGGTGTAGAGCAGTCCCTCCCCCGGAGGTGATACCGCGGCGAGAGACGACAGGTTCACGATCCGTCCCCAGTGCCGTGCCTTCATGTCGGGTATCACGCGATGGGTCAGCTCGGTCACCGCCGTGACCATGAGTTGCAGCTCAGCGGCGACCGATTCCCATGGTGTGTTGGAGAACTTGGTACTCGAGGACAGGCCTGCGTTGTTGACCAGCACGTCGATCGGCATCCCCAGCTCGTCCGCCCGATCGACTATCGCGGCCGCGGGTGAGGCCGGGTCACTCAAGTCGGCTGCAATGACCTCCGCGAGAACCCCGTGTCTCAAGCGAAGTTCGGTTGCGAGCTCGTCGAGCCGGCCTGCCCGTCGCGCCACCAGGATCAGGTCGTGGCCCTCGGCGGCGAGATGCCGGGCGAACGCGGCCCCGATTCCGGCAGAGGCTCCCGTGACAAGAGCTGTACGACGGGGAGCGTTCTCGGTCATCGCGGGTCGCCAACGTGGCGGTCGAGGAAGTCGACCTGGTGGCCGACAATGGTCTCGAAATATGGGTCGAGGTAGGGCTCGAAATGACCACAATCGTAGGTGTGCACCTCGCCTTTTGGTATGCGGCGCGCTACAGCCTGGGCTTTGTCGATTGGCGTGACGTCGTCCTTCGCTGCCAGTTGGACCAGCACCGGGACGTTGATCGCCGCTGCGTGACGTCCGGGAGAGTAGAGGGGCACGCGCAGTGCGATGCGGGCGGCGACGTCGTTTTCGGCGAGCAGCTCCTCACGCATGTCCCCCATGCGTTCAACTTGCTCATAAGCGCCAGGCGAGGTCATCATCGCGACGTCGCCGGGTCGCCCTATTGCAGCCATCCGGTAGGGCGACCGTCCCGTCCACGCACGGAATTGATCACGCACCCCGGCGATGATCAGTCGTGCTACCAGTGTTGAAGACTGGGAGAACGCTGATGCGGGGCCGCTCACGTGCGGAACCTGGACGATCGCGGCGGCCACATCGTGGTCGCGGGCAGCCAGTCTCAGGACGTGGCCGCCGCCGAACGAGGACCCCCACGCCACCACGCGCCGCGTGTCAACGCCCTCCAGGCCCCGAACGTAGCCGATTGCGGCATCCCAGTCACTGTGCTGTTTTCCGATATCGAGAATGCGACGCGGCGATCCGCCACTGGCACCCCAATGGCGGTAGTCGAAGACGAGCGCGGCATACCCGGCCTGGGCGAACCGTGCGGCGTAGGCGTCGAGCCTCAGTTCCCGGAATGCCGCGAAACCGTGAGCGAGCACGACGATGGGCGGGTTCACGACGCCGTCCGGTCGGTAGAGCCAGGCTGCGCACCCGACGCCCTCGGACGTGAACGTGACATCAGATCGAACGTAGGTGAACTGACGCGTCATAGATGGGCCTCCATCAGATATCTTGAATGACGTTCAACAAGCTAGCAGCTTGTTGAATACCGTTCAAGACCGAGTGGTGGAGGTGATTGTCCGTGGCGCGTAACAAGAGGCCGCAGGCTTCCGGTGAGAAGCGCCAGGAGATCGTCGCGGCTGCCCGGAAGCTGTTCATCGAAGGCGGATATGAGGCGACGTCGATGAGCAGGTTGGCCAAGGAAGCCGGGGTGGCGCCCAACACCATCTACTGGTATTTCGATGACAAGGATGACGTGCTCGTTGCCGTCGTGTCTGCCGTCATGGCCGATGTCTGGCCCCAGTATCAGGCAATTGCAGACGAGCCGATCGCCGCTCGGGTGTTGTGGATCGTGCAGCGGTTGACCGAGATGAGCAGTCTGGTGACGACCGTGCACGCTCGCGTGCCACATTCGCCGGCAGCGGCGGAGTGGCACAACAATTTTCACCTTCTCACGGCCACTTTGTTCCGTGTCGAGCTGGAGACTCTAGGCGTCCCTGCGGAGACCGTCGACGCCGAGGTGATGATCGCGGTGTTCACCGTCGAGGGACTGTTGATGCACACGCGGGACGAGGGCGAACAGCGCGCCATTTGCGAGACCTTGGCCTCTCGGTGGCCGTCGGCCACGAGCTAGCCTGCGCTGTCCTGTTCATCCGCCAGCGATCATCGCCGGCACGTACCGTCTCGTGATGCTGTCGGCCGTGCGCAGCTCAGGCAGTTGTTCCTCAACCTGAAGAGGTTCGGAAATGCCCTTCATGATTGCGACTCGTGTTCACGCATTGAGCTCCCCGGGCGGGCGTCGGCGAGCGTTCAGACCGCCAGCGCACGGTCCGATTCACGGGGATCGACGATGTCGGAATAGTGCGATGCGTCGCCGGCCACCACCCTGCTGCGCTCGCCGCCCACGCTGACCGGCACGTCACCCGCGAGGGTGATGCGGTTCAGCCGGCGGTACTGGTCGTCGTAGTCGGCCACGGCGTAGTGCTGGGTGGCCCGGTTGTCCCAGATGGCCAGATCGCCGGGCTGCCAGTTCCACCGAACAGTGTTCTCCAGCTTGATGATCCGTGCCTGCAGCACGCCGTACAGCTCGGCCGACTCCGCGCTGCCCAGGTCGACAAATCGTTTCACGAAGTGGCCGAGCAGCAGCGCCCGCTCACCCGTCTCGGGATGCACCCGCACCACCGGATGTTCGGTCTCGTAGTAGGTGGACTGAAATTCGGCCCGGTACTCCTCGGTGTGCCGGGACACCACCGACTGAGCCGAGCTCGCCGCGTAGTCGTACACGTTGCTGTGCACCGCCCACAGGTTCTCGGTGAGCGCCCGGAGCGATGCCGGGAGCTGTTCGTAGGCGGCAACCGTGTTCGCCCACACCGTCGAACCTCCGTAGCTCGGTAGGTTCACCGCACGCAGGATGGACGCCTTGGGAATGCGATCGACGAAGGTGACGTCGGTGTGCCAGCTGTTGGCCCGGCCGTAGTCGGAGTCGATCGGCAAGATCGTGTCGCCGCGCGACGTCACCGTCGGATGGGCGGTGGTCGGGATACCGAGCGCTCGGGCGAAAGCCAGTTGACCGTCGTCGTCGAGGTGGTCCTGGCCCCGGAAGAAGATCACCTTGTGCTCGAGCAGGGCGGCGTTGATCGCCGAGACCGATTCGGGTGCAAGGTCTCCCGACAGTTTCACCCCATCGGTACGCGCGCCGACATTCGATCCGAGCTTGACCACGTCGAGCTGTGCAGACATTGGGTAACCGCCTTCCGGGAACTTCGCTGCGAGTGTCTTCGCAGTGAAGTTATGCGCGGCGAGGCGATTCGGTAACCGTTCAGCGCGCCCTGAACGAAAAGCCGACCCCGAACGAAACAGCGTTGATCACAACGGATTACCGGAAGGCGTCGTGGCCGGTGAGCGCCTTGCCGATCACGAGTTGATGCATCTCGGAGGTGCCCTCATAGGTGAGTACGGACTCGAGGTTGTTGGCGTGCCGGATGATCGGATACTCCAGCGTGATCCCGTTGGCCCCCAATATCGTCCGGCAGGTTCGGGCGATCTCGATGGATTCGCGGACGTTGTTGAGTTTGCCGAGACTGATCTGCTCCGGTCGCAACGTTCCCGCATCCTTGAGCCGGCCGAGATGCAAGGCCAGCAGCATGCCCTTGCCCCATTCGAGTGACATGTCGGCGATCTTCGCCTGCGTCAGCTGATATCCCGACAGCGCCTTGTCGAACACCTCTCGGTCCCCGGCGTAGGCAATTGCGGTCTCCAGGCAGTCCCGGGCCGCTCCGAGCGCGCCGAACACGATGCCGAATCGCGCCTCGTTCAGACAACTGAGTGGCCCCTTGAGACCTTCGACGCCTGGCAACATCGCCGACTCGGGCAGTCGCACGTCCTCCAGGACGAGTTCGGAGGTGACCGACGCCCGCAGCGACATCTTGTGTTTGATCTCCGGTGCGCTGAACCCGGGTGTGTCGGTGGGAACGACAAACCCACGGATCCCCTTCGAACCCGTCGCGAGATCGGTGCGGGCCCAGACCACCGCGACATCGGCGACGGATCCGTTGGTGATCCACATCTTGGTTCCGTTGAGCACCCAGTCGTCGCCGTCACGCTTGGCGTTGGTGCGCATGCCCGCCGGATTGGACCCGAAGTCGGGCTCGGTCAGGCCGAAACACCCCAGCGCACGTCCGGCCGACATCTCCGGTAGCCACCGTTGCTTCTGTTCATCGGAACCGAAGGCGTGGATCGCGAACATCGACAGCGACCCCTGCACCGAGACAAAGCTGCGCAGACCGCTGTCGACGGCCTCGAGTTCGGTGCAGACCAGGCCGTATGTGGTTGCCGACATGCCGGCACAGCCATAGCCGTCCAAGTGCATGCCGAGCACACCGAGCTCCCCCAGTTCGGTGGCGAGCTCTCGTACCGGCAGTTGGCCGGCCTCGAACCATTCGGCCATGTGTGGACGCAATCGGGACGATCCGAATGCCCGGACGGTGTCCCGGATCTCGCGCTCGTCGTCGCTGATCAGCGAGTCGGTCGCGAAGAGTTCCGGTAGTTGCTGAGAATTGTTCACCGGGCTATCCCACTCCTTGTAGTGATCGTCCGCGGCCTTTTCGGCCGGATCCGGTCGCGGCTGCTGTGGCAAATGCGGCGGTCCTCGCGATTGCTCTCATGGCATCGGGCAGACGACCGGCGAGAACCGGGAAGGCGTGTACCTGCCATGAATGGCTGTGCAGGTCGGCCTGCACGCCGTCGGCCATCAACTTCTCCACCAGTGCCACCGCATCGGGTTCGAGCATCTCATCCTCGGCGGTCACCACGATCGTCGGCGGGAAGGCCTCGCTGTCGATGTCGATTACCGAACGAGCACCGGGCAGGGCGATCGGGCCTTTGTCGAACTTCGGGGCGAGCTTGGCGAATTTGCTCATCGGCAGGTACGCATCCGACCTGCTGGTGCGATCAGGATTGCTCGCCATGTCGAGGTCGAGGAGCGGCGAATAGGCCACGTACGCGACCGGGCGCGGCAATCCGTCGCGGTGGGCGAACTCGATCACCTTGGCGGCGAGGAACCCGCCTGCCGAATCCCCCGCCACGATGACGCGGTTGAAACCACGCTCAAGCACCAGTTCCCGATAGGCCTGATAGGCGTCGGTGACCGAGGTGCCCACCCCTGCCTCCGGGAGCTGCCGGTAGGCCACCGAGTAGAGCGGCAGGTCGATGTCGAGGCACAGGCGGGCCGCGACCGCACGGTGCGTGGCCAGCCCACACACCACCAGGGCCCCGCCGTGCAGGTACAGCACGGCGGTCGCGTCATCACGTTTGCTGGGTCCGGCGGGCACCATCAGTTCGACCGGCCGACCGGCGAGGGTCATCTGCTCGCGGACGACGCCGCGGGGGCCTGGGGCCAGTGCGAACAGTTCATCGATCATGAACAGCGGCCGGAGCCCGAACACGCTGATCGGCCACAGTGCGAGGGCCGGTTTGACGAACAGCCGAGAGCCCAGCCAGATCGGGTACGAGCGCAGACTCGGGTGTCTGTGTGTGGTGACGGTCATGGCGAACCTCCAGGCGTCCAGTCGTGCGGCGCGGCGGTTTCGGCGACCACGGCGGCTACCCCGGATGGGTGAACCCAAGGCGAACCGTTGGTGAAGTTCACCCCATCATGCGCCCTCGCGACCTGCGCGCGCACGAATGGACACGGTGATTTGTGATCTGGTTGGCTTCGCGCGGCCGGTTCCTGCTGCGACAATAGGCATTCTTTGACTTGAGAAAGGACCTCGGTGACAGCTCCGACCCTAGCGCAGTTCAGCAGATCAGCGCAGGCGCCGACCGCACGCACCCTGATCGACATCCTGACCGAAACCGCGTCAGCTCATCCGGATGCACCCGCCATCGACGACGGGGAGTTGGTTCTCACCTACTCCGAGGTCATCGACCTGATCGACGAGGGCGCGGCGTGGCTCGGCAGCCGCGGCATCGGCCGGGGCGACCGCATCGGGATCCGCATGCCCTCGGGCTCACGCGAGCTGTACCTGGCCATCCTCTCGACGCTGGCGGCCGGTGCCGCCTACGTTCCGGTGGACGCCGACGATCCACCCGAGCGGGCGACACTCGTCTTCGGCGAGGCCCAGGTGGCGGCCGTACTCGGAGCCGACGGTCTGCGATGGCCGTCCGACCTCGGTCTTTCCCGTTCGGGCGATGGCGACGTCGACCGGCCGGCCGATGCCCAGCGACCGACCGTCGAGGACGACGCGTGGATCATCTTCACCTCCGGTTCCACAGGGACTCCGAAGGGTGTGGCGGTGACCCACCGCAATGCCGCCGCATTCGTCGACGCCGAGGCCGAGATGTTCCTGCAGGACGAGCCGCTGGGACCGGGCGACCGGGTCCTGGCCGGCCTGTCGGTCGCTTTCGACGCGTCCTGCGAAGAGATGTGGCTCGCCTGGCGCTACGGCGCATGCCTGGTGCCTGCGCCACGCGCGCTCGTGAGGTCGGGTATGGACCTCGGGCCTTGGCTGGTGCAACGTGACATCACTGTTGTCTCGACGGTTCCGACCCTGGCGTCGCTGTGGCCACCGGAGGCCCTCGAAGCGGTGCGGCTGCTGATCTTCGGCGGCGAGGCCTGCCCGCCCGAGCTCGGTGCCCGTCTTGCCGTCGACGGCCGCGAGGTGTGGAACACCTACGGCCCCACCGAGGCGACCGTGGTGGCGTGCGCCGCGCAGCTCGACGGCACCATGCCCGTCCGCATCGGTTTGCCGCTGGCCGGTTGGGATCTTGCGGTGGTCGATGGCGACGGGCAGCCCGTTGCGCCCGGCGAGATCGGCGAGCTGGTGATCGGTGGAGTGGGTCTGGCCCGGTATCTCGACCCGGCCAAAGATGCCGAGAAGTACTCCCCCATGGCCACACTCGGTTGGGATCGCGCGTACCGCAGTGGCGACCTGGTGCGTTTCGAACCCGAAGGCCTGGTCTTCATGGGCCGCGCCGACGACCAGGTGAAGGTCGGTGGCCGACGGATCGAGCTCGGCGAGGTCGACAACGCGCTGCAGCATCTGCCGGGTGTCGGTGGCGCCGCCGCGGCGGTGCGCAAGTCCGCCGCAGGCAACTCGGTCCTCGTGGGTTATCTCGTGTCCACCGACCCCGACTTCGACATCGCACTCGCCCGCGACCGGCTCTCCGACCAATTGCCCGCCGCACTGATCCCCCGGCTCGTCCTGGTGGACGAACTCCCGACCCGCACGTCGGGCAAGGTCGACCGCAACGCGCTGCCCTGGCCCCTGCCGTCGTCCGGCGACGACCAGACGCCCGGCGACCTGAACTCCACCGAGGCGTGGGTGGCCGAGCGCTGGACCGCGGTGCTCGGGGTGTCGATCACCGACGCCGAGACCGACTTCTTCTCCGAAGGAGGCGGTTCGCTGGCTGCCGCACAGCTGGTCACCGCCCTGCGTGAACGCTTTCCCACGGTGACGGTCGCCGATCTCTACGACCATCCTCGGCTCGGCTCGCTGGCGCAGATGCTCGACGACATCAACCCCGGCGCGGTGACCGAAAAGCGCATCGTTCGGCCCACCCCCCGCCGGACCGGTCTTGCGCAGATGGCGTTGTCGGTGCCGCTGACAACTCTCACGGGGCTGCAGTGGGTCACCTGGCTCGCGGTGATCAACAACGTGCTCGCATGGTTCACCGACGCACGGTGGGTCCATCCGGTGAACTGGTGGGTGGTGTTGGCGGCGTTCATCGTCTTCATCACCCCGCTGGGCCGGATGGCCATCGCCGCGGGCGGGATCCGCTTGCTGCTCGCCGGGGTGGCGCCGGGTGATTATCCACGCGGCGGCTCGGTGCACCTACGGTTGTGGATCGCCGAGCGACTCACCGAGGCCAGCGGCGCAGCCAACCTCGCCGGTGCCCCCTGGATGATCTACTTCGCCCGATCGCTGGGCGCTCAGATCGGCCACGGAGTGGACATGCACACGCTCCCACCGGTCACCGGCCTGATCACCCTCGGCGACGGCTGCTCTGTCGAGCCGGAGGTGGACCTGGCCGGCTGGTGGATCGACGGCGACGTGGTCCACATCGGCGACATCGAGATCGGTGCCGGCGCCAGCGTGGGATCGCGCTCGACCTTGTTGCCCGGCACCACCATCGGAGCCAACGCCGAGATCGCCCCCGGTTCGGCGGTGATGGGCCGGGTCAAGGGCGGCCAGCACTGGGCCGGGTCACCCGCGGTGAAAACCGGTAAGGCCCAGCGCCCCTGGCCCCACCACCGGCCGCCACGGCGCAGCTATTGGGTGCCGATCTTCGGTTTGTCGTCGATCGCGCTGGCCGGCGTTCCGCTCATCTCCCTGTGTGCCGGGCTCGCCGTGATCGGCGCGTGGGCCGGCAGCGCGGACCGGCTGCGATCGGTGGCATTGCGCGCGCTCGCGCTCCTGCCGGCCGCGACCATGGTGAGCCTGCTGGTCTTCGCATTCATCACGGTGGTGCTGGTGCGCCTGCTCTCCCTCGGGATGCGCGAGGGCTACCACCCGGTGCGGTCGCGGACCGGCTGGCAGGTGTGGGCCACCGAACGCCTGATGGACTCTGCCCGCACCTTCCTGTTCCCGCTGTACGCCTCACTGCTGACACCGTGGTGGTTCCGGTTGCTCGGCGCCGACATCGGCAAGGGCACCGAGATCTCGACCGCGCTGGTGATCCCGAAGTTCACCACGGTCGGTGACGGGGCGTTCCTCGCCGACGACACGATGGTCGCCTCGTACGAACTGGGCGGCGGATGGATGCACATCGATGAGGCCAAGGTGGGCAAACGCGCTTTCCTCGGCAACTCCGGGATGACCGGGCCGGGGCGCAAGGTCCCGAAGAACTCTCTGGTGGCGGTGCTCTCGGCCACCCCGAGCAAGGCCAAGTCGGGGTCGAGCTGGCTCGGCAGCCCACCGGTACGACTGCGCCGGGCGGCCGCACAATCGGACACCTCGCGGACGTTCGATCCGCCGATGAAGTTGAAGGTGGCCCGCGCATCGGTGGAGACCTTGCGTCTGATCCCGGTGATGATCACCTTCGGCCTGGGGTTGTTCGTACTGATCGGCTTGCAGTACATCTCGCAGGAATCGAACATCTACGTGTCGGCAGCCGTGAGCGGGCTGGTGCTGTTGGTGGCCGGAGCAGCCGCCTGCTGCATCGCGGCCGCCGCCAAATGGGCTGTGGTGGGACGTATCCGGGCCACGGAGTATCCGCTGTGGAGCTCGTTCGTCTGGCGCAACGAGTTGTCGGACGCGTTCGTCGAGACGGTCGCGGCCCCGTGGTTCGCCAACGCCGCCACCGGAACACCCATCCTCAACCTGTGGCTGAGAATGCTCGGGGCCCACATCGGTAAGGGCGTCTGGTGCGAAACGTACTGGCTGCCCGAGGCCGACCTGGTTCGCCTCGGTGACGGCGCCACCGTCGCCCGGGGCTGCGTGGTGCAGACCCATCTGTTCCACGATCGGGTGATGGCCATGGACGAAGTCGTCCTGGGCGCCGGCGCCACCCTGGGGCCGCACTGCGTCGCGCTGCCTGCCTCAGGTCTCGGCGACGGGGCGACCGTCGGCCCTGCGTCGCTGGTGATGCGCGGCGACGTGGTGCCCGATTCGACCCGCTGGCAAGGCAATCCGATCGCGCCCTGGAATTGAGGGCCCGGAATCAGTGCGGGAGGGTGACGAGCCGGTTGTCAGTACGCGACGTCGCGGTCGCGTTTGAGGTCGCGGCGGCGGCGCCGGCGATTCATCAGGTATCCGTCGCCACCGATCCGGCCGGTGTCGGCGAAGCCGACGGCTACGAGGCCTGCAATCAGCGCCAGCGGCAGTTCGTAGCCTTGATCGGCGTTCCAGAATCCGTTGTCGATGTGCGCGTAGAAGATCGCGCCGATCATGTCGGCGATCAGCAGCAACGACACCAGCGGAGTGAGAACTCCGAGGATGAGCAGGATTCCACCGCCGAACTCGACCAGCGCCGAGTACCACGCAGCGGCCGCGGGCAGAGGGATGTCCAACGACTTGAAGTACGCCTCGGTGGCGTCGATCCCGTCTTTGTTCAGCTTCTGCCAGCCGTGGAAGATGAAGATGATGCCGAGAATCACTCGGGCGACAAACGATGCGAGATTCCTCGTGATGCCCATGACTTCCATCCTCCAGGTCGTTTGGCACATAGGTGTGTTTCCGGGCAAGCGGCCCCACGGGTCTCAGAGCGCCATCGCCCTAGGAGCCATGTAACGTCATGAAAGACCAAACGTGGGGCCGAATAGGAGGATTAGTGCCAGGTAAAGCGGGCCGACGTTCCTCCGGGACAGGTCAACCGCTTCTCGGCGATCCTTTGGACGGCATCGATCCGTATCTGCCCGCCAACGGCAACCTCGGTTATCGCGTGTCCCGCTACGACCTCGACCTCGAATACCGGGTGGCGACGAACCGGCTTTCCGGGACCGCGACCATCACGGCCACCACGATCATCACCCTGAACCGATTCGCACTCGATCTTTCAGGCGCCCTCAAGGTCGACCGGGTGACGGTCAACGGCACCCGCGCGCGGCGATTCAGTCACCGCAGCAACAAGTTGACGGTCACGATGGAAGACGAGCTGCCACCGGGCGGCGTGATGACCGTGGTGGTGAAGTACTCGGGCAATCCGCGTCCGATACGCGGCCGGTGGGGTGAGGTCGGCTGGGAGGAGCTCACCGAGGGCTCGCTCGTGGCGAGTCAGCCCAACGGCGCGGCGTCGTGGTTTCCGTGTGATGACCACCCGATCTCCAAAGCGGCATACGGTATCTCGATCACCACCGACAGCCCGTTCATGGCGGTGGCCAACGGGTCGCTGCAGCGCAAACGGACCAAGGCCGCCCAGACCACCTGGGTCTACGAGCAGGTGGAGCCGATGGCGTCGTACCTCGCCACCATCCAGATCGGTCAGTACACGCGGCAGACCCTGACGACCAAGCCGGTGCCGATCCATGCGGTGATCCCGCCGAGACTGCGCAGGGACTTCGATGCCGAGTTCGTCAACCAGGCACGCATCATGGAGGCGTTCATCGAGTGGTTCGGGCCCTACCCGTTTCCCGAATACTCCGTGGTGGTCACCGACGACGAACTCGAGATCCCCATCGAGGCACAGGGTCTGTCGATCTTCGGGGCCAACCACTGCGACGGCTCGGGATCTTCCGAACGTCTCATCGCGCACGAGCTCGCTCATCAGTGGTTCGGCAATTCCCTCACGCTGTCGCGGTGGAAAGACATCTGGCTTCACGAGGGCTTCGCCTGCTACAGCGAATGGCTGTGGTCGGAACGCTCGGGCGGGCTCACGGCCGAAGCGCAGTCGCGCAAATACTATGACCGTCTCGCCTCGTCGTCGCAGGATCTTGCGATCGGTGATCCCGGACCCGCGCGCATGTTCGACGACGTCGTGTACAAGCGGGGCGCACTCACCCTTCACGCGCTGCGAAAGACCCTCGGCGACAACAACTTCTTCGCCCTGTTGCGCGAATGGACCCGCGAATACCGCTACAGCTCGATCAGCACCGAGGACTTCTCCGGACTCGCCGCCCGGTACAGCCCACAGCCGCTGCACGATCTGTGGCACCAGTGGCTCGAGCAGAAGGCGCTGCCGCCCTACCCGGGTCCCTGATGAGTGAAGGCCCGGCGAGCAATGTGGCTCCGAGTACTCGTGATTCCCTGGGCCGGGTGGCAGTGGCCACCGTGGTGGCTGCGGCGTCGGGTTACCTCGTGCTGTTGCTGGCGGCACGCGCCCTGGGCGCCGACGGGTACGCGGCATTCGCCGTCTTCTGGGCCGCGTACGGGTTGGTGACCGGCACCCAGAACGGTCAGTTGCAGGAGACCACCCGCGCGGTTCGGCGCGCGCGTGAACGAGGGCGCAGCACCGGTGCCCGGCCGATGCCGATGAACGCGATTCTCGGCCTCGCCCTGGCTGCCCTCGTCGCCGTCACCTCCCTTGCCTGGGCCGGGGTGGTGTTCGAGTCGGACCGTGTCGAATCGGTGCTGCTGCTGACGGCAGGTGTCGCGGCGTTCGGTCTCTACGCGGGGCTGGGCGGCGTGCTGTCCGGGCTGGGTCGATGGGGCGTTTTCTCGGCCCTTCTCGTTGTCGACGCGTTGATCCGACTGCTGCTCACCGTGGTCGCGGTGGCTGCCGGGTGGGGCCTGCAGGCCTTCTTGGTCATCACGGTCGCGGGCACGGTTTCCACCGCGGTCGTCCTGGCCGTCTTTGCCGGCGCACGGGGGGCGCTCGGCGCACGCGGCGATATCCCATCTGGTGATCTGGCGCGCAACATGCTCACGGCGATGACCGCCGCAATGGCGAGCGCTGTTCTCGTGATGGGGTTCCCCGTGCTGATCTCGATCTCCAGCGACGGCCTCGACGCGTCTGCCGGCGCGGTGATCCTTGCGGTCACGCTCACCCGTGCGCCACTCCTGGTCCCGCTGAACAGCTTTCAGGGTGTATTGATCAGCCGCTTCGTCGACGGCCGTGATCACATCCTGCGGTCGGTCGCGTCACCGGCTGCTGCCGTTCTTGCGGTCGGTTTCGTCGGGATCCTGGCTGCGTGGCTGACCGGACCGTGGCTCCTCGAGACCGTCTTCGGCGCCGACTACCAGCTGTCGGACGTCGCCGTCGCCGCACTGACCGCCGGGGCCGTGGCGATGGCGATGCTGACCCTGACCGGGGCGATGGCGCTGGCCGCCGGCCGACATCGGCTCTATGCCGCCGGATGGTGGCTGGCGACGGCGGTGAGCGTGGGACTGCTGTTCATCCCCGCCGACCTGACGGTCCGCGTCCCGATCGCCCTGATGGTCGGACCGCTGGTGGGCATCGCCGTACATCTGCTGGCAGCGCGCGGCGGGTCAGCGCACGACGTGCCGTCCCAGGGCCCGGGCGACGCTCCATTGCCGGCCGACTAACGCGCTCGGCAAGAGCGTCGCCGCGTTGAGCCTCGAGGTGACGTGCCGTCGGGCGGCCCGTTCGGCTCTGGACCATCCCCGCTCGCGGCAGCGCGATGCCTCGGTCTCGAAGAAGGCGCGTTCCTCCTCGAACCGGCGGCCGTCGACCGCGCGCACCGAGCTGACGGACTGCTGATGGCGCCGGTAGTGAAAGGTGACGTGGGGGTCGAACACCATCGATCCACCCGCGCGGGCGATGTCGGTGAGCAGCCCCAGGTCGAGGGCCACCTCGAGACCGGACCGGAAACCGATGGGCGCCGCGATCTCGGTGCGCCAGACCAGTGACGGGAAGTACGTCCAGTTCCCGCGGTAGAGGCTCTGCGCCATCGACTCGCCGCTCAGTGTGGTGGGCGACGTGGGGGCCATCGATGCCTTGACCCGATCGCCCAGCGGGCGGACGACCTCACCTGCGGAATCGATGACGTCGACCCCTGGCTGTACCACCGCTGCCTCGTGGTGACTCTCCAGTGCGTCAACCGCTCGCGCCAGGTGGTCGGGGGCCATCACGTCATCGCATCCCATAATGCTGAACGCGGGCGCCTGCACCAGGTCCACACATCGACGGAAGTTGCCGTTGACCCCGAGATTCTCCTTGTTGCGCAGGTAGTGCACCCGGGGGTCCGTCAATTCCTGCAGCCAGCGTGCGGGTTCGGGGTCCGGGTATTGGTCGTCGACCATCACCAGGCGGAAGTCGCCGTGGGTCTGGGCGAGGACGCTGCGCACGGCGGTCTTGAAGAGGGCGACGTCCCCGTAGAACGGCAACATGACATCGACCAGCACGGTGGAAGAATACGCTGCGGCGAACCGATAGACTCCCAGGCGGCCGGTTTGCAGTCGAGGTGGGCGTGGAGGTGGAACGATCACTGAGCCAGGTACTGCCGTGGGCAATTCAGATGTGTGGCTGATCGTTCCCGTCTTCAATGAAGCTCCGGTCATCCGATCGGTGGCCGGCGCGGCAAAACGGACCTTCCCGAACATCGTCTGTGTCGATGACGGCAGCAAAGACGGCTCTGCCGACGAAATACTCGCTGCCGGAGTACATCTGGTGCGACATCCGGTCAATCTCGGTCAGGGCGCGGCCATTCAGACCGGCGTGGAGTACGCGCGTTCTCAGCCGGGCGCCAAGTATTTTGTGACCTTCGATGCCGATGGCCAACACCAGGTGGACGACGTGGTGGCCATGCTGGACCGCCTGCGATCCGAGCCCCTGGACATGGTCATCGGCACCCGATTCGCCGACGACCGGAGCAAGAGCGTCCCGGTGGTCAAACGGATGGCGCTGCGCACCATAGTGTTTCTCAGCCCGCGTACCCGAAGGTTGGGTCTGACCGATGCTCACAACGGTCTTCGGGTCTTCAACGCCACGGTGGCCGCACAACTCGACCTGATCATGAACGGGATGAGCCACGCGTCGGAGTTCGTCGCACTCATCGACCATCATCAGTGGCGGGTCGCCGAACAACCGGTCACCATCCTGTACACCGAATACTCCATGGCCAAAGGTCAGTCGCTGCTCAACGGTGTGAACATCTTGACCGATGGCCTGCTTCACGGCCGGATGAGGCGGTAATCATGCTGGCCATTCAGATCATCCTGATCCTGTTTGTCATCGCGTTGGTCGGATACTTCATCACCCAGCGCGGCAACGCCAAGGCCTCGGCCTGGGTGAAGATCGCGTTTGTCGGATTCCTGGCCTTCGGTGTGTACGCCTTGCTGCGGCCCGACGACCTCACCGTCATCGCCGGATGGGTGGGCGTCGGCCGTGGTACCGACCTGGTGCTCTATTGCCTGGTGGTGGCTTTCGCGTTCACCACCATCGGAACCTATCTGCGGTTTCGCGAACTGGAAGTGAAGTACGCACGCCTCGCCCGGGCCATCGCTTTGCAGAATGCCGCGCTGGAGAACCGGAAGGCCGAACCCGGCGACGACCCGTCCTAGTGATGGTGCGCGCCCATCACGTCGTGCAGGATCCGGTGGACGATGGCGTCGGCGACCACTCGGTAATGCACAGTCCGACCTGCTTTGGTGGTGGTCACCCAGCCCTGTGCACGTAGGGCGCGCAACGACTGCGAGGCCGCGTTCTCGGTGATCCGTGCGGCCGCGGCGAGTTCACTGACCGTTGCGTCCGGGTGTTCGTGCATGTGCGTGATCAGTCGTAGTCGGGTGGAATCGGACAGCAGCGCAAAGCGTTTGGCCCAACTGTCGATATCGGTGTGCTCGTGGTCGCCCATGTCCGCCCCCACGCTCTCGTGCTGCTGCCCCGTCTCGTCGGTGTTAGGCTACGGCACGTAAATGTGTCTGTGCAGACACATGTTGTGGGCGAGGGAGTCGATCGGTGCCACGCATTCGTCGAATGCCTCTGTTCCTGGCTCTCGTCTGTGTGGTATCGGTTGCGGCCGGATGTGTGTCGCCGAGCGAAGATCGCTCAGACCGCATCGTGCTGGCCGAGAGCCAGGAACTCGGTGGATACAACCCTGTTGCAGGCTACGGCGAACTCGGTGTGTCCCCCCTGTACGACGGCCTGCTGCGCCCAGCGTCCGACACCGACACCGCGCTGCCCGATCTGGTTCCGGCGCTGGCGGTCGCGGCGCCGGTGCCCCTCGGCGAGCGGCAGTGGCGAATGCAGCTGCGGCCGGGCGTCACGTTCGCCGACGGATCGTCGCTGGACTCCGCCGATGTCGTCGCGACGTACAAAGCGGTGGCCAACCCACTGGTCGCCTCCGAGATCGCGTCCCACTTCCGCCCGATCACCGACATCCGCGCCGACGGTGCCGACGCCGTGGTCGTCACGATGGCCAACGACGCCGACCCGTCACCTCACCTGCTGCTGGGGATCGCGCCGTCGGAACGGATCGAGCAGGCACCCGTTGCCGACTGGGCGCTGAACACCGAACCCGTTGGTACCGGCCCCTACGAACTGACGAGCCTGCGTCCGGACCAAGCCGTGTTCACCGCGCGCGACGACTACTGGGGCCCTCGGCCACACGTGCGTTCGCTGGTGTTCACCCATACTCCCGACGACAACACCCGCGCCCAGCGCATCGTCGCCGGCGAGGTCGACGGCGCAAGCCTGCCGCCCGGGTTGCTCGGCGCGGTCGCCGGTCGCGAAGGAATCACGACCATCGGGGTCGCATCGGCGGACTGGCGCGGAGTGTCGCTGCCGCGCAACAACTTTTTCACCGCCGACCCGGTTGCGCGGACGGCGATGAATGTCGGCGTCGATCGGCAGACCATGATCGACGACGTACTGGCAGGCCACGGTCGGCCTGCGAGCACACCTATCGCCGACGTGTACGGCGACGCCTACGATCCCAGAGCTCAGTTCCCCCACGATGTCGACAGCGCCGCAGCCATGCTCGACCGCGCGGGCTGGCGGATGGGCACCGACGGCGTGCGACAGAAAGACGGCAGCACAGCCCGTTTCGATCTCCTCTACAACGCGCAGGACAGCCTGCGCCGTGATCTCTCAACAGCTTTCGCCGCGGCAATGGCGCCGCTCGGCGTGGAGGTGCGGACACGAGGCACGAGCTGGGACGAGATCGACACCAGATTGGACACCGCGGCGGTACTCCTCGGCGGAGGCGAGACCCCCTACAGCATCGACTCTCAGGTGTACGACACGCTGCACACTCGGGTTTCGGACTCATCCCCGTATGCGAACCCGGGCAACCTCACTCCCCCGGGTGTGGATCGATTGCTCGACGAGGCGCGGTCGGCCGGGCCGTCACCCGAAACAGCCGCAAGATATCGAGAAGTGCAGCAACGTTACATCTCTGAGCCGTCGTACGTGTTCCTGGCCTTCCTCGACCACACCTACGCCTACCGCGATCTCGGATGGGACCAGACCCCACCGATCCTCGAACCACATTCCCACGGGGTCTCCTGGGGACCCTGGTGGCATGTCGCCGGGTGGACCCGATGAACGCTGTCACCCGGTCGAGACTCGCACCGGCAGTTCGCCTTCTCGGCGTACGGGCGGTGGTCGCCCTGCCCGTGACGCTGGCCGTGTCGGCGGCGATCTTCTTCATCGCGTCCCTCTCGCCGCTGGACCCCCTGACCGTCTACCTCGGTGATGGATATCAATCCGCCACCCTGTCCCAGCGGACCGCAGTGCGTGAGGCATACAACACCGACGGCTCCTGGTACACCGCCTGGTGGCGGTGGTTCACCGAGCTGTGCCAGGGTGACCTCGGATGGTCGTCCACCCAATCATTGCCGGTGTCAACCGTTCTCACCGAGCGGCTGCCGTTCACCCTCGGCTTGTCACTCGCCGCGATGGTTGCTTCCGCGCTGATAGGGACCCTGGTGGGCACTCTTGCCGGGATGCGCCGCGGCGGACCACTCGACCAGACGTGTTCAGCGTTGTCTGCGGCGTTGGCCGCGGTACCCCCCTTTGTGGTGTCGCTGGTATTGGTGTCGGTGGTCGCGGTGTCGTTGGGGTGGTTCCCCACGTCGGGGGCAGCCGCTCCCGGCGATCCGTACACCGCCCGGGGAATCCTCACCCACGGATTTCTTCCCTTTGTCGCGCTGACCATCTCGCAGATCCCCTGGCTGCTGCTGACCACGCGGACGGCCGTGGTCGAGGCGTCGTCGTCGGACGCGGTGCGCGCGGCGAGGGCTCGGGGTCTGCACGGGTGGGCACTGCTGCGCGGCCACATCCTGCCGACATCCGTGGCACCTACCCTGGCCTTACTGGGCACCCGGCTGCCGGAGGTGATCGCCGGAGCCGCCATCGTGGAAACCGTCTTCGGCTGGCCGGGACTGGCATCGGTGCTCGTGGACTCCGCGGTGGCGCTGGACTTTCCGCTACTGGCGGCATTGACGGTCGGCGCGGCGTTTGCCGTGTTGCTGGGCTCGGCAGCGGCAGATGCCGCGGCGACGGCCATCGACCCACGAATCGGTGCGATGTCGTGACCATGGCCTCATACGCGACACCGCTTCGCCGACAGTGGCCGTGGTTGTTGTTGATCCTCATCGCGACGTCGGCCGTGGTGATTCCCCTGCTCTACGGTTCACCGGTCGCGGACTTCGGTGAGGCGTTGCGGGCGCCGGGCATCGGCCACCTGGGCGGTACCGACCATTCGGGGTACGACCTGCTCACCCGCACAGCCGAGGGCCTGCGCATCTCGCTGACGATGGCAGCGGTGTGTGCGGTGGTGGCCACCGGGCTCGGCGTGCTGATCGGGGTGGGCTCGGTGGCGGCCGGCGGCTGGGTCGATGCCGTCGTGATGCGCGTGGTTGACGGGGTGAATGCTTTGCCGCATCTGGTGATCGGCATCGTGATCGCCGCGATGTGGCGCGGCGAACCACTGGCGATCATCGCCTCGATCGGCTTGACCCACTGGCCTGCGGTCGCGCGGGTGGTCCGGGCGGAATTACGGTCGGGGGCCGAAGCAGGGTGGGTACGGTCGGCTCGACTCGCCGGGGCGTCTCGCTGGTTCGTGGGACGACACCACCTCCTGCCCGCCGTTGGCGGGCAAGCACTTGTGGCGATGGTGATGCTGCTACCCCACGCGGTGTGGCACGAGTCCACGCTGTCCTTTCTCGGCGTGGGACTCTCGCCCGACCGCCCCAGCCTGGGCACGCTGCTCGGCCAGTCCCGCGGTGACGTGATGTTGGGCGCGTGGTGGACGTTGGTGGTCCCAGCATCGGCACTTCTTGTCACCGCACTGGCAGTCGCCGCCGGAGGTTCCGGATTGCGTCGACGACTCCAGCCACCAGGAGGTCAGGTGTGGTGACCGACATGGCTGCCCGGCTGGATGGATTCGGCGTTCGCATCGCGACCCGTGAGCGGGAAGTCGCGACGGTCACCGGCCTCGACGGCGTCGACCTGGACGTCGCGGCCGGCGCGGTGACCGCACTGGTCGGTGAGTCGGGATGCGGCAAATCGCTGGTGGCGCTTGCACTGTGCGGGCTGCTGCCACCGGGGTCCACAACTCGGGGACGGTTGCACGTGGCGGGCCACGAGGTGACCGACGCGGACGAGAAGACGTGGCGGGGACTCCGAGGACATGCCGTCGGCCTGGTCCCGCAGTCTCCGGCGACGTCGTTCACCCCCGTCCGCACCATCGGATCGCAGATTGCCGAAGTGGTTCAGGCACTCGACAGTGACCGCAGTGCAATCGAATTGGCTGCGCTGGCAGGGCTGCCCGACGACGCCCTCGAACTGTTCCCACATCAGTTGTCGGGCGGGATGGTGCAGCGCGCCGCGATTGCAGCTGCGCTCGCCGGCCGACCGGCCGTGCTGCTCGCCGACGAGCCGACGTCCGCACTCGACACCGAGCTCGCCGAGATGGTCTGGACATTGCTGCGCAGCATCGCCGATGGCGGTGCCGCCGTCCTGGTCATCACCCACGACATCGCATCGCTGATCGCGTCGGGCGTCTGCGACTCCCTCGCCGTGATGCGGCGGGGACGGATCGTCGCGCAAGACTCCCCACACCGTGTCCGGCAAACAGCCGATGAACACACGCAGAAACTGTTCACGGGGGTATCCCGGTGATCACCGCCCGTGCCATCGGGGTGCGGTTCGGCGGCGCCACGGTGTTGCGCGACATCAACTTCGACGTTGCGCCCGGCTGTGTCAGCGGGATCATCGGGCGCTCGGGCAGCGGGAAGACCACGCTGCTGCAGATTCTCGCCGGCATCCGCCCACCCGATGCAGGCGTGGTGCGGTTCGCCGGCAAAGCCCGTGCGCCTCGCGGATCGGTCGCGATGATCGATCAGCACCCGCGATTGGTCTGCAATCCCCGGTGGACGTTGTCGCAGATCATTCGCGAACCCGCCGACATCATGCGGCGTCCGGTCGACCCGGTCAGCCACGCCGCACGCACCGGGCTGGACCCGGAGCTGTTGGGCCGCTTCCCATCACAGGTCAGCGACGGCCAGCTTCAACGCGCCTGTCTTGCCAGGGTGCTTGTCCAAGAGCCGACGTACCTGCTCTGCGACGAGCCCACCGCCATGCTCGACCCCATCGCCGCCGCCGACGTGGCGTCGCTGTTGAGATCCATTGCCGCAGACGGGGTGGGCATGGCTTTGGTCAGTCACGACCACACGCTGGTCGAGCAGATGTGCTCGACGATCACCACACTGCCCGGTCCCGGCGTCTCCTGAATCACTCAGGTGGTGAGACCACGGATGTAGCCGATGACGTCGGTGTACTCGGGAAGCAGGCCACTCGCCTCGGCTTCGGCGAGCGTCGGCGCGGCAGTGTCCTTGTCCGACAGGGTGAAAGTGAGATCCGAGCCGTCGCGGGCCGAGGTGGGGAACTCGATGCCGATGGCTGGGTCCAACGGGTTGATGCCGTGTTCACCGGCGGGGTTGTATCCGGTCGAGCACAGATAGGTGACAACGGAGTTGTCCTCGAGCGCCACAAACGCGTGCCCCAGTCCTTCTCCGATGTAGAGCGCCCTGCGGTCGACGTCGTCGAGCAGTGCGCCGTCCCAGGCACCGAATGTCGGTGAGCCGACGCGGATGTCCACCACCACGTCGAAGATCGCCCCCTTGGGGCAGCTGACGTACTTCGCCTGTCCCGGTGGCACATCGGCGAAATGCACCCCGCGCAGCACACCTGCGGCCGACACCGAGAGATTGGCCTGCTGGAGGTCGAAGGGATGCCCGATCACCTCCGCCAGCAGGTCACCGCGGAATGCCTCCATGAAAAGGCCACGCGGGTCGCCCAACTTCTTCGGGGTGATCTCCCAGGCGCCATCGATGGACAGGGGTTCGATCAGCATGTTCTCTACAGTTCCTTGCCGCGTTCGAGGAGGTCGATCAGGTACGTCCCGTATCCCGACTTGAGCAAGGTCTGGGCGCGAGCCCGCAACTGCTCGTCGTCGATGAAGCCGCGCCGCCAGGCAACCTCTTCCGGCACAGCAATTTTCAGGCCCTGGCGTTCTTCGACGGTGCGGACGAAGTTGCCGGCGTCCAGCAGTGAGTCGAAGGTTCCGGTGTCGAGCCACGCGGTGCCACGGGGCAGCACCTCGACGTGCAGCAGGCCCTTGTCGAGGTATGCCCGGTTGACGTCGGTGATCTCGTACTCGCCACGGGCACTCGGCTGCAGCCCCGATGCGATCTCCACGACGTTGTTGTCATAGAAGTACAGGCCCGGGATCGCGAAGTTGGACCGAGGGTGCTCCGGCTTCTCCTGCAGGTCGATGGCCTTGCCGTCGCCGTTGAAATCCACCACCCCGTAGGCCTCGGGATTGCGGACCCAGTAGGCGAACACCGCGCCACCCTCGATGTTGTGGAACCGGTTGAGCTGCGAGCCCAGCCCGGGTCCGTAGAAGATGTTGTCGCCGAGGACCAGCGCCACCGACTCCGACCCGATGTGATCAGCACCCAGAACAAACGCCTGTGCCAACCCGTCCGGACTCTCCTGCACCTTGTACGTGATCGAGATCCCGAATTGACTGCCATCCCCCAGGAGGTTCTGAAACGCAGACGAGTCGTGCGGCGTGGTGATCACCAGGATCTCGCGGATACCCGCCAGCATCAACGTGGTCAGCGGATAGTAGATCATCGGCTTGTCATAAACGGGGACGAGTTGTTTGCTGACGCCTTGCGTGATGGGATGCAGCCGACTTCCGGTGCCCCCCGCAAGGATGATTCCGCGCATATGTGACACCTTAGGCCCCAGGCGCTCGGCCTACCCGATGAGCTGCCGATCGGTAGGGTTGCAGCAGCGAATGGAGGATTGACATGCGGGTACTGATCACCGGTGGCGCTGGTTTCATAGGCGCCAACTTCGTGCACCGGACCCTTGCGACCAGGCCGGATGCACAGGTAGAGGTTCTGGACGCGATGACGTACGCCGCGAACAGGCAATCGCTGGCATCGGTGTCCGATCAGATCGAATTGATCGAAGGAGACATCGCCGACACCGCTTTGGTGAACCGATTGGTCGGCGAAAGTGATCTTGTCGTCCATTTCGCCGCCGAATCGCACAATGACAATTCATTGGCCGACCCATCGAGTTTTGTTCACACCAATCTCGTCGGCACATTTTCGATTCTCGAAGCGGTGCGTGCACATGACGTGCGTTACCACCACATCAGCACCGACGAGGTGTACGGCGATCTCGAACTCGACGACCCCGGACGCTTCACCGAGCAGACCCCCTACAACCCGTCGAGCCCGTACTCGTCGACCAAAGCGGGCAGCGACCTTCTGGTCCGGGCCTGGGTGCGCTCGTTCGGAGTGCAGGCCACCATCTCCAACTGTTCCAACAACTATGGCCCGTACCAGCACATCGAGAAGTTCATCCCTCGCCAGATCACCAACGTGCTCAGCGGGATTCGCCCCAAGCTCTACGGGCAGGGCACCAACGTCCGGGACTGGATCCACGTCAACGACCACAACGACGCGGTGTGGACCATCATCGACAAGGGGCAGATCGGCGAGACCTACCTCATCGGCGCCGACGGTGAAGCCGACAACCGCACCGTCGTCGAGACGATCCTCGAACTGCTCGACCAGCCCAAGGACGCATTCGACTTCGTGACCGACCGGCCCGGCCACGACATGCGTTACGCCATCGACTCCACCCGTCTGCGCACCGAACTGGGCTGGCAGCCAATGTTCACCGACTTCCGGTCCGGGCTCGCCGACACGGTGGCGTGGTACCGCGACAACACCGACTGGTGGCAGCCCCTCAAAGAGGCCACCGAGAGCAAATACGCCACCACCGAACGCGTGGTGGGTTGACCTCACCCACCGGCGGCCCAGGGGCCCGGCCGGGGAGCTAGACGGCGCGGAAGTACTCGACGGTGCGCCGAACTCCTTCGGCCAGCGACACTTGCGGGTACCAGCCGAGTACGGCGCCGGCGAGTGAACCGTCGATGGATGAGTCCCGGACGTCACCGAGCCGGGCCGGTTCGTACACGGGTTCGTCGGGAGCGTGTGCGGCCTCGGCGACCAGGGTGTGCAGCGCCCGGTCTGATGTCGCCGCCCCGGTGCCGACGTTGAAGCGCTGACCGCCACCGAGTTCGCCGCCGGCCAGCACAAAGGCCTGCACGACGTCATCGACGTAGACGTAGTCGCGGGTGTTGCCACCGTCACCGAACAGCTTGGTAACGCTGCCCGACAACAGGTTCCGCGCAAAGATGGCGACCACGCCTGCTTCGCCGTGTGGATCCTGCCGCGGCCCGTACACATTCGCGGGGGCGATGTGGGTGCAGTCCAATCCGTACAGCGAGCGGTACATGTTCAGGTACACCTCACCGCTGACCTTGGCGGCCGCGTAGGGGCTCATCGGCGCAACCGGCGCTGATTCCGCGACCGGTAGGTGCTCGGGCGACCCGTAGATGGATCCTCCGGAGGAGGTGAACACGATCTTGCGCACTCCCGCCCGCCGGGCGGCCTCGGCGAGCCGCACGGTCCCGACGACGTTGACCTGGGCATCGGCAACCGGATCGCTCACCGAGGCGCGCACGTCGATCTGGGCAGCGAGATGGAAGATCACCTCGGGTTGTGCCTGCGCCACAACCGTTTCCAGGTCCGCAACGGTGAGATCCCCCTCGACGATGCGACATCCGCGTTCGAGGGCGCCGGTCAGGTTGGACCGGGCACCCCGCGAGAAGTCGTCCAGAGCGACAACCTCGTGGCCGTCGGCCAACAACCGATCCACGAGTGTCGAACCGATGAACCCGGCGCCGCCGGTGACCAAGGTGCGCATCACTTCTCGCCTTTCCGTATTGCGTCCGCGACCTCATAGATCGTCACGTTGCCCTGCCGATAGACCTCGCGCAGACCAGGCGCACCGTTCTCTCGCAGCGGAAGGAAGGGGTCACCGAACCGGCCCTCCGCAAGATTGGGTGCGCCGTTCTGGAACCACCAATAGCTCGGTGGCGCGTCGATCACGTACCTGATGTTCAGATCCCGGACTATCTGGTCGATACGCGGATCCGCGCCGATCCGGGCAGCGTTCCAGTACAGATCAGACTGGCGCTGGCTGAAGTCATTTGCCCGGTAGAACGGGAACAGCGGGGTCAGATCAGCCACCGGGTACATCCACCCACTGCCCTGGTCGAGGTTGTTGAGGATGACGGTGCTGCGCGCCTCCGGCTGCTGCGCCAGCCACCGGTAGGCCTCGACGTCCTCGACACCCACATACGCGCCGCTTCGGTACTGGACGGCGATCTTCCCGTTGTCGGCGTACCTTATGGCTCCCGCGCCGGCGATGATGAGCAGGCCGACCAGTGTCAGTGCAGGCAGCGCGAGCCGGTTTCGCTGCCAGACGGGTTTCCCGGCCAGCAGCCGCGCGACACCGAGAACCAACACCCCGAGCCCGATCCCCGCGGCGACCGCGGTGAACATCGACACCACGAAGGTCAGTCGGTGTGGCGAGTTGTAGAAGTATCCACCTAAGGCGCCGAACAACTTCGACGGCAACCCGCCGAGGTCGTAGACCGCGTTCGCCGTGGTGACGATGAACGCCAGCCAGGCGGCGACCACAGCCCAGTTGCGCGACCACACGAGCCAGCCGAGCCCGATCGCGGCCGGGATCAGCAGGTACAGCAACGGGTACTGATGGCCGAGCAGATCGGTCCCGTTGAACGCGGCGCGCACAAACGCCTTTGGGACGCTGGCATTCTCATCGCGGAAGTCGAAGCCGGAGAGCTCGTTGTTCTCCGAGATCTTCAGGGTGCCGATGATCACCGGGCTGATCAGCACCAGTGCGCCCGCACCGATCACTGCGAGCGTCGCGACATCACCGCCCCGACCACGTACCGGCTTCCACAATGCCTGCAGTAGCCACCACGATCCGACGATCACCGCCATCACCACCAGCCCCGACGGGTGGGTGGCTGCGGTACCGGCGATCGCGAGCACAGCCGCGAGCACGCGGCGACGATCGCCGACCGCACTGATCACGAGCACCGCGGTGACCGGCGCCAAAGAGACGCCGACCGCGTTGGGGACTGCCGTGAACGCGAGTTCCACGTAGGGCAACGACGGGAAGACGGCCGTGACCGCGGCGGCAAGAGCTGCGAAGACCGCGCTCCGGTCCGGATCGAATCGCTTGCGGCCCAGCCAATATGCGAGCGACCCGATACTGATCGGCAAGGTGAACGCCAGCGACGCCGGGGAGTAGATGTTGTACAACTCCACGGTGTTTGCACCGGTCAACGGGTAGAGCAGAGCGCCCAGGTCGTGCCACGTGTTCGGGTAATAGTTGAATCCGTGCGTGTCGTAGTTCATCAGCTCGCCCATGTGGAGCGACGACCCGTCGCCGGTCTCATGGATCCACTGCAGAGCATCGGCATGCCACAAGGCGTCCCACACCTGCGAGATGTTGTTCAGTCCGAAGAATGTGGTGCCGATCAGTCGCCGGATCGACGTCAGGACGATGATCAGCGCGCCCAGCAACACACCGGCGGCAACGGTCAACAGGGCCGGGCGACTGATCGGGCGTACCTCGGCGGCGACCACCGGGGCCAGGGACCCGAATCGGCGGGTTCCGAGGTCCCACCCCCACGCCACCAGCCAGGACACTCCCACCATCACCGCAGCCGTCCCGACGTTCCACGGGATGGACAGCGCCCCGTAGAGCACGGTGAAGATGCCGATCATGCCGAATGTGAGCGGCGCACCAGCGGCGACCGCCACCGGCCACGGCAATGACATCCGCCGTCCGACCAGGGCCCCGGGCACGATCAGGATCACCGCGGTGACGACCGTGATCCACGCGGCCAAAAGCATGCATTCCCTTTTCGTTGGCTGGGGCGGCCGGCAAGACGGCCGGGGACGTTGCTTCTGCACCTTAGTGGAGGTCCGTGAGGCGCCGCGCCCCCGCCACTCACCACTACCGTGGAACACATGGACTGGCCTCGGCACATCCCCACGCTGACCGATCGGGTGATCACCCTCCGACCCTTCGTGCACGACGACATCGGCGCCGTACTCGCGGCCAGCCAGGACCATGCGACGGCCGAGTTCACCGTGGTTCCGAGTCCGTACACCGAGGCCGACGCCCGCGACTTCGTCGAGGATCGGTCGGTCAAGGTGTGGCCGGGATTCGACGTCGCGATCGTCGATCGCGACGACGCGTTCCTCGGGGTGTGCGGTTTGCGGGCGAAGGACGACGACGCGGTGACCGAGATCGGGTACGCGGTGGCCCCCTGGGCACGCGGCGCCGGTGTGGCCACCAGGGCGACCCGGCTGCTCATCGAGTTCTCCTGGCAGATCGGGGCAGTCCGGGTGGAACTGGACGCCTACACGGAGAACAAGGCGTCACGCGCCGTCGCCCGCAAATGTGGGTTCACCCAGGAGGGTGTTCTCCGATCGGCAGCACCGGGCAAGAACGGTCGCAGGCACGACCTCGTCGTCTTCGGTCTCCTGAAGACCGACGAGGTGCCCTGAACCCCAAACCCTGAGCTCGCCGGCAGGCGGGGATCAGACGCTTGCGTGCTCGCGATCGGCGAGGATCTCCAGGATCTGCCTCACCAGTTCGTCGGCATCGGCGCCCGTCGTATCGATCACCAGATCCGGGTTCTCCGGCGCCTCGTACGGCGTGTCGATCCCGGTGAGCCCCTTGAGTTCGCCCGCCCGTGCCTTCGCGTAGAGCCCCTTCGGATCGCGACGTTCACACTCGGCCAGCGGCGTGGCCACATGGACTTCGATGAACGGGAGGTCGGCGGCGGCCGTCAGTGCCCGGGGAATCTCCCGGTCACTGCGCAGCGGCGACACCAGCGATGCGATCGCCACCACCCCGGCATCGGCGAAGAGCCTGGTCAGATGCCCGACCCGGCGAATGTTCTCGGCCCTGTCCCCGGCCGAGAACCCGAGGTCGTCCGACAGCCCGTGGCGCACGTTGTCGCCGTCGAGCAGATAGGCCACCCGACCCGACTCGACCAGTGCACGCTCGAGTGCGACCGCGACGGTCGACTTGCCCGACGCCGGCAGGCCGGTGAGCCAGATGACCGCTCCCCGCTGACCGACCGCACTCCACCGATGGGTGCGTTCGAGGGAGGACGGATGCCACTTGATGTCGTTGCGTGTCCGGGCGCCCGGCTTGACCTCCCGGGGCTCGGTGATGGTGCCGGCGCCCACCGTGTCGTTGGAGTTCTCATCGATGAGGATGAACGCACCGACATCGCGGTTGTCCGCGTACGGATCGGCCACCACGATGGAACTGGTGCGCAACGTCACCGTGCCGACGTCGTTCAGCGCGAGTTCCACGGGATGCGGATCCTCGCCCAGTGTCTCGGGATCCAGTCGGCTGTGCAGCTCCTGGACCGTGGCGCGCACCGTGCGCGTCGCCTGCTTCAGCGCGATCCGGTCCCCCGCACGAAGCGGCGTCTCCGAGAACCAGCAGACCGTGACGTCGAGCTCACGGGCGGCGACCGGTAGGTGCGCATCCGGTGACCCACTGACGATCATGTCGCCGCGGCCCACGTCGATCTCGTCGGCCAGTTCCACCGACACCGACAAAGGCGCGACGGCCACGCTGCGGTCGTCGTCGAGGGTGTCGAGTGCGGTGACGCGACTCTTCGAACCCGACGGCAGCACCACGATCGGATCACCGACCTGCAGGGTGCCCGCAGACAACCGGCCCGTGTAGCGACGACGCTCGCCGGCGGCCGGCCGCGACACCCACTGCACGGCAAGACGCACCTCGGTCGGTTCGGCGGCGGGCGCCTTCAACTCGACGGCCTCGAGGAACTCCAGCAACGTCGGACCGGTGTACCAGGGTGTGTTGGTCGAACGGGTCACGACGTTGTCGCCGAGCTTGGCGGCCAGAGGAACAACGGTGAGGTTCTGGACACCCAAACGTTGTGCGAGCACGTGCAATTCGGCTTCGACCTCGGCGAAACGCTCTTCGCTGTAGTCGACCAGGTCGATCTTGTTGACCGCCGCGACCAGGTGGGGCACCCGGAGCAACGTGGCGATCCGGGCGTGGCGACGGGTCTGACGAACCACGCCCGCACGGGCGTCCACCAGCAGCACGGCCACGTGTGCGTTGGACGCACCGGTGAACATGTTGCGCGTGTACGCCTCGTGACCGGGGGTGTCGGCGAGGATGAAATTGCGTGTGGCCGTGGAGAAGAAGCGGTAGGCCACGTCGATGGTGATGCCCTGCTCGCGTTCGGCCCGCAGACCGTCGGACAGGGCGGCGAGGTCGGCAACACCTTCGGTGTCGGTGACCGATTCGAGGTGATCGAGCGGCAGACTGTCGGTGTCGTGGAGCAACCGGCCGATCAAGGTGCTCTTACCGTCGTCCACCGAACCGGCGGTGGCGAGCCGGAGCAGTTGGCGAGTCATCAGAAGTACCCCTCCCGTTTGCGGTCTTCCATGGCCGCGGCGGACGTGCGGTCGTCTGCGCGGGTCTCGCCGCGCTCGGACACGGTGGATGCGGAGATCTCGGTGACCACGTCGGCGATCGTGGTGGCCCGTGACCGGACCGCTCCGGTGATGGTCAGATCGCCGACCGTGCGATAGCGCACCCATTCGACGGAGGCCGACTCCCCTTCGGCCGGACTGGTGAATTCCGAAGTGGCGAGCAGGATTCCGTCACGCTCGAACACCTCGCGCTCATGGGCGAAGTAGATCGGCGGCAACTCGAGGCCTTCCAGCTCGATGTACCGCCAGATGTCGAGTTCGGTCCAGTTGCTCAGCGGGAAGACGCGGACCTGTTCGCCCCTACGGATGCGCCCGTTGTAGAGCGACCATGGTTCGGGTCGCTGTGCTCGCGGGTCCCATTGACCGAACTCGTCGCGGAAGCTGAGCACACGCTCCTTCGCCCGAGCGCGTTCTTCGTCGCGCCGAGCGCCGCCGAACGCCGCATCGAACTTGCCGGCCTCCAGTGCGTCGAGCAGAGTCCTCGTCTGCAGGCGATTGCGCGAGCCGGCCGGTCCGCCGACCTCCTGCACCCGCCCGGAGTCGATCGACTCCTGCACCGAACCGACGATCAGCTTGTGCCCGCCCTCGGCGAGGCGCCGGTCGCGGAAGTCGATGACCTCAGGAAAATTGTGCCCGGTGTCGACGTGCAGCACCGGAAACGGCAGTGGCGAGGGCCGAAAGGCCTTCTCTGCCAACCGGAGCAGCACGATCGAGTCCTTACCCGCCGAGAAGAGCAAGACCGGTCGCTCGAGTTCGGCCACCACCTCACGGATGATGTGCACCGCCTCGGCTTCGAGAACTCGCAGCTCATCGACGTGGGTCACGTCGGCGGTGATCTGCGTTGTCATACTGGCAACCCCCTCTGTCGGGCCTCGGCGCGGTATCGCTCTACCCATTCACCGGACCGGTTGTTCGCTTGACGTTCCAGCACCGGCGGCGGCGCTGCGGCAGGGTCGAGATCGAGGGCGGCGAGGATCCGCGCCGTGACCCCGGTGGAGTCCTTCGCCAGCTCGCTGTAGTCGACCTCGAACGGCGTGATCGACTCCTGCTCGAACCAGGTGCGCCAGCCGCGCTCCTGCTCGCGGAGGATCGTGACCAGGTGCGCGATGCCGTCTGCGTTGTACTGCGCCGCCGCATCGACCTCCGGTTCTGCGTGTCCCCGCCACACCTGCGTCTGCACGGCACGCCAGAACGACACCGCCTGCGACACGACGTCCGGCCGGTTCACCTTGATGTACAGCGGTTCCTCGCCGATGACGTCGGCGATGGCGGATCGGAGGTCACCACCGGATCGGCCCGTGAAGCCCTCGGCCCGGTCGATCACCAGCGGAACCTGATTCCACATCAGCTTGCCGCCCCAGACTCCGTTGGGGGTGCGCGCCTCCCGCGCGATGCGCTCCCGCCATTGGTCGCTGGTCTCGGTGCTCGGCGTCCCCGTCCGCAGCGGGGCCAGCAGCGCGAGCACGGCGGGATCGGTGACCTCGGCGAACCACTGGCGCGGTTGCGGCGGCAGAGAGGTCGACGGCAGGTATTGGAAGAACTCCTCGGGTTCACCGGCAATCTTGCTGGCCCGCAACGATTCGACGAGGAGGGTGCTACCGCTGCGTTGCGATGCGCATACGAGGTAGGAGCTCGGAGCGGAAGCCATGGATTCGAATATAGAGATCACACCGTGTGGGTTCCCCAGCCGCGACGGCTGATATTCACCACGATTCCAACCGTTGACAGCTTTCGGCGATTGTGTCGGTCAGAATCGGTCCCGGTGGCGCTCCTGTTCGAGGACGGCGTCGAGATCGGAAAGTCGTTCCATCGACGCCACGGCCCGCCGCGTTCGCATGTTCTTGGCGAGGCGATCACGGTGGCGATGGGTGAAGGCCCAGTAGCCGGCGGTGAACGGGCATGCATCCGCGCCTATCCGCTTGCGTGGATCGAACTCGCAGTCCTTGCAGAAGTCGGACATCTTGTTGATGTAGGCGCCGCCCGAACTGTACGGCTTGGTCGCCATCTTGCCGCCGTCGGCGTGCTGACTCATGCCCACCACGTTGACCGGCATCACCCATTCATAGCCGTCCACGAAGTTGGCCGTATACCAGCGGGTGAGCTCATCCGGGTCGTAACCCTGTTGCAGCGCATGGTTTCCCAGCACCATCAACCGTGGGATGTGGTGGACCCATCCTCGGTCGTGGACGCCACCCAGAGCGTCGGAGAGGCACTTGGCCGTCACCGCGCCGGCATCGAGATCGCGGAACCAGTCGGGCAACGGCCGATGCGCGTTCAATTCGTTGTTTCCGGTGCGATAGTCGCGACCGAAATGCCAGTACAGATGCCAGACGAACTCACGCCACCCCAGGATCTGCCGAATGAACCCCTCGGCGGAGGCCAACGGGACCGACCCTTCACGGGCGGCGGCTTCGGCGGCATGAACCGCGTCCAGCGGGTGTAGCAGCGACAGATTCAGCGGCACCGACAACAGCGAGTGGGACATCGACCAGTCCCCACCCATCATCGCGTCCTCGTATGGTCCGAAATCTGCCAGCCGATGGTCGATGAATGTCTCGAGAGCAGACTGCGCCTCCGCCGCCGTCACCGCGAACAACCGCGGACCGTCGACACCCGACCACGGTGCGTCGAGTGCGTCGAGGTCGGCGCGCACCTGCTCGTCGATCCCGTCCTCCTCGGGCCACCAGGGGTCGGGCACTCCCAGGGTCGGCGTCTTGGGCGGCGATTTCCGGTTGTCGTGGTCGTAGTTCCACGCCCCACCCATCGGTTGATCGCCGTCCATCAGGATGTCGAAACGCGTGCGCTGATCGCGGTAGAACATCTCGAGGCGAAAGCGTGAACTGTTCCCCGCCCACTGTTCGAAGTCGCTTCTGGGCAGAGCGAACGACGGGTTGGGCAGAACCTCTTCGACGAGGCCTTCCGCCTGGAGGCGATGCACGAAGTCGTGAGCGGCCCACGAGGTCGGCTCATGCACCACCACCGGTCGGCCGAACTCGACGAGGGCGTCGCGGTAACCGTCCGCTTTGAGATGATGCGCTCGCTCGCCGAGGTCATCGGCCAGGTGCCGCATCCCCGACAGCAACAGATGTGCCTTCTGCCGATGGCCTGCCCGTCTCCGCAAGGCCGCGGTGGACTCGATGAGGACCACCTCACGACCGAGATGGCCCTCGGCGGAGTGGATATGGGGACCGAGTTGGTCGGCAAACAACCACAGCGGCGCCGAAGAATCGCTCACCTCGACCAGCGTACGGTTTGCTCAGCGGCGGGCCACGGAATCGACGATCTGGTCGATGAAACCGGGCGTCACATCAAGACGCTGCATCGCGGTTCGATAGATGATCGGCCCAAGGGTTCTTGCCACCACGTCTGTCCGATCGAGTTTTTGATCCAGTTCGCCACGCTCGACGGCCTGGTCGATCATCCCTTCCATCACCCGGTAGGTCCGCTCGATGAGCTCGGCACCGAGGTCGGCGATCACCGTGTGATTGTCGGCCTCGGCGATCATCAAGGCGATGAATTGCCGACTGGTCGGCAGAGCCAATTCCGCAGCGGCGTGCGTGAGCTGATTCCGCAGCCACTCGTCGAATGGTTCGTCGCCGGGCTGCATGATCGTCTGATCGATGTCGCGCAGGGTGTCGACGAGCAGGTCCAGCGTGGTCGGCCAGTGCCGGTAGATCGTCGCCCGACCCACCCCCGCCTTGAGCGCGACACGCTGATGCGTCAGCCCCGAGGCGCCTTCCTCCTCGAAGATGCGGTGCATCGCCTCGATGACCACTTGTCGTGTGCGGGTGATCCGCGCATCGACGGCCGGTTGTTCAGTCACGTATCGAGCATATGCGAGTGGCCGTGTCCGATTGTTACGCAAACGAATGTTCGTGAAGTCGGCAACCATATTTCACTTTATTTTGTCGGCCCCATCGAGAAATGTTTGCGAAGTCCCCGTACTCTCATCTAAACGCGTTCGACCGGCGACAACAAAGAACGCCCTGCCGAAAAGAAGAGAATTGTGCGAGACGATCAACACGAACGGAATGTGATTGCAACCGTTCTCACATATGCATTTGTTCTCTTGATACTGGGCGGCGGAACCGCCGTTACTCTTGCACTCATTCAAGTGACACCGGAGAACCGTTCACCCGCGGTCGCCGACAGCAGGTCGATTGCATCGCTCATCGCCGGGGCGCCACAGACCCACCAACTGGGTGACGCCGTGGTGGTCGACACCGGCGGCGCCGTACTTCGGATCACACTGGACAACGTGCGCGCGGGCGCCGAGGGAGCAGACTGTTCGGGAGGCTCGCTCCACGTCGTGGACGCCACGGTTCAATCGGTGCGCGGCACCGCACTTCTCGAGCCCGCAGAGCTCACTGCGCGCACGTCCGGCGGAAGCCAATTGACTACCGTCGCAACAGCACTCGAGCACCCACTGGAAGCGACAACCCTCACCCAGAACGACGTGGCCACGGGATCGGTTGCGTTTGTGCTACCCCCTGGCGAGACGATCGTCGCCCTGTCGTTCGCAGGCGGTTCCGAAGTGGCGACCTGGGCGGTGCCCGATGACACCTCCGGTCCGCTCGAGCCCTGAGGTCAACTCGAAAACACTCTGCTCTGCCGGACTACAACGGCAGAGATAGCTCCTTCGCCCCACCCGGTTGTGAGCCGACCCGCCGGAACCACTCGGTTCCGAACGCAGCTTTCAATTCCTCGTCCGCCATTTTCAGCACAGGGCCGAAGTCGCCGATCTGGGTCTCGTGCACCTGCATCGCCGCACGCTTGGCCGCAATGGCCGCGGCCACGTCCACCCTTGTGGTGATCTCCGCTTCCGGGGTGCCGAACGATTCGAAATCGATCGGCGAGTCGTCGTTGTTCCATTCCGGATTCGACATCATCATCTCGCGCATCTGATCCCGATTGATCACGCTCTCGTACACGTTCTGCACGCCGGCGATTTCCGCGGCGCGCATTCCGACGCGGTGCACCTGGATGTGGTCGGGGTGCCCGTAACCGCCGTTGCTGTCGTAAAGCGTGATGACATCCGCCTTCTCCTCGCTGAGCACAGCGGCCAGACGTCCGGCCGCCTGCTCGACGGGGACATTCGCGAAGGCGTCCGGGCTGTTGTTCTCCGGTGTGCCGGCCATCCCCGAGTCGGCGTAGCCCAGCATGACCAGGCGGTGCGCGCCCAGGATGCGGGCAGACTTCTCGAGTTCGGTTCGCCGTCGCTCGGCAAGCGATTCGCCCGGGACCAGCAGTCCGTCGGGGACCTCACCCGCAGCACCGTCGGTGGCCGTGACGAGTACCACCCGGTGGCCGGCATCGGCGGAGAGCCGGATGATCCCGCCGGTCCCGAACACCTCGTCGTCGGGATGAGCGTGGAAGCAGACGAGGACACCCATGAATCAACCGCCACCTAGTGTTTGCCGATGCACCAACCGGCACCGATCGGTGCCGGTTCTGACGTGGAGCCGCCTGCGAGAATCGAACTCGCGACCTTTTCATTACGAGTGAAGCGCTCTACCGACTGAGCTAAGGCGGCGTGCTGCCAAGGCAGCGCAGACGAGTCTATCGACCGGAGCCGACAGCGACCAAACCGGGCGAGTCCACAGCTCAACCCGATCCCGATTCCGCGCCCCTGTTCCCGGCATCGACCTGGGGATTCATCGCTGATGACCCCCAGGATCGGGGTCAGTGACGCAGGGCCAAGCCGATCTTGGCGACCATCGAATCGACCGCGAACTTCGGTTTGACGTTGAAACTCAACGACTCCCGACATTCCAGAACCGCCTCGACACAGGCCAGCAGCTCCTCGCGGCGGGCGTAGCCGGCCATCGCGACGGTCTGCTCGGACATGTCGGGGTGCATCGCGGTCACCGACGACCCGTACGACGCGGCCAGAGCGTCCCGGAACAGGGCCGCAAGATCCACGAGCGCACGGTCTAGAAGATCGCGCCCGGTGCGCGTCTCCCGGGACTTCTGCCGACGTTCGAGGTCCTTGAGGATCCCGGCCGAACCCCGCATGGCCCCGACCGCACCTTTACCCGTGCCGCCGGCCCCGAGCGCCGTCCGCATCTCCTCTGTCTCGGCCTCGTCGAGCCTGGCGCTGATGGCCTTCGCCGCGGCGTCGGCCGACTTCACGAGAGCCTCGGCGGCCGAGTACGCGGTCGCGTCCCTGGTGGCTGCCCGTGCGACCGCCAGCGCCTGCTTGCGCTGCTCACGGGCCTCGTTGTCAGTGGCGAGCCGTCGCGCCCGGCCGACATGACCGCCACACACCGACGCGGCCCACTTCGCCATCTCCGGATCGATGCCGTCGGACTCGATGAGCACCTCGGCGATCGAGGCCACCGACGGCATGGTCAGCGCCACGTGTCGGCACCGCGACCGGAGCGTCACCGAGATGTCCTCGGGATCGATGCTGGGGGCGCACAGCAAGAACACCGTGCGAGGTGGCGGTTCCTCGACGGCTTTCAGCAGCGCGTTGGCCGCGCCTTCGGTGAGCCGGTCGGCATCCTCGATGACCACAACCTGCCAACGACCCACACTGGGACGGCGCGCAGCGGTCTGAACGATGGCTCGCATGTCCTTCACCGGAATCGACAATCCCTCCGGGACTATCCTCCGAACATCCGAATGTGTGCCCGCCATCACAGTCGTGCACGCGTGACATCGCCCACATCCGGGCGAATCGGTCACCTCACATTGCAGCGAGGCTGCAAAACACTGAGCCGCCACAGACCGCCCCGAACCAGGCGGACCGGTGAACAGCCACGCGTGTGTCATCGCCGATGAGCCGGAGTCCGGGTCCCCGGCAAGCAGTGGTAACGGGTCATTTCCGTGCGCTTGGAGGTCGCGCGAAGCGGCGAGCCGAACTGCGGCAACCGCCGCCGATGTGAGTTCACCCACCACCGCGTGCTGGCCGACGAGTCGATCGAACACAGTTGTCACAGGTCAAGCCTATCGGGCGCCTCCGACTGTCGTGTTTAACTCTTGCAAGCAGCCAGCTACCGTGGTCACGTGGTGGAAAGACAGTCACGCTTACAACGGGGATGGCACCTGTTGCGCTGGCTGGTGCGCACGCCGTGGCCGGTGCTGGCCCTGGACATGCTCCGGGCCAATGTCGTCGGTGCCCTGTTCACTTTCGCATTCCTCCGGTTCGGCCTCCCACAGCAGACGTCGGTCCAGTTGTCCGAGATCAGCGGCCTGAGCCAAGTGGTGTTCGTCGTCTATCTCTTCATCGCCGGCCTGGTGAGTGCGTACGCCACCATCGCGCTGTCACTCCCTGTTCTCGTGTGGACCCGCCGACGATCCCGACTCGACAACGAGAGCGCACGCCGACGCGCCCTCCGCCTGCCGGTGCTGCTGGTGCAGGTGCATGGCGCCCTGTGGTTGCTGGGCGGCGCGATCTTCGCCCTGCTCAGCCTGTCGCAATCGGCGAAGACGGCCATCGTCGTGGCACTCGGTTCGTTCGTCGGCGCCCTCATCACCTGCGTGCTGGGCTACATGCAGTCGGAAAAGGTGCTCCGACCGATCACCGTGGCCGCAATGGCCAACAACCCCGAGAGCGCCACGGCCCCCAGCGTCACCCAGCGCATCATCCTGTTCTGGATCATCAGCGTGGCCGCTCCCCTCTGCGTGATCATCGCGCTGGTGATCGGTCAGCAGATCGGCGTGATCGACACCGATGCCGCCGGTCTGCAACGCCCGGTCCTGTGGATGGCGATCGCCGCACTCGCCTTCGGTTCGATCGGTCTCGTGCGCGTGGTGTCCGCCATCGCCGACCCCATCAAGCAGCTCCGGTTCGCCCAGGCCGAGGTGCGTGAAGGAAATCTCGACACCTCCGTGCGCATCTACGACGGCAGCGACCTCGGTCTCCTGCAAGCGGGATTCAACGAGATGGTGGCCGACGTGCGTGAGCGCCAACAGCTCCGCAACCTGTTCGGCCGCTACGTCGGCGAGGACGTCGCCCGCCGTGCCATCGAGATCGGCACCGAACTCGGCGGCGAAGAACGCTACGTCGGGGTGCTGTTCGTCGACATCGTGGGATCGACCCGACTGGCCGTCAACCGGCCGCCCCGCGACGTCGTCAACCTGCTGAACGAGTTCTTCCGGGTGATCGTCGACGTCGTCGGCCGCCACGGGGGATTCGTCAACAAGTTCCAGGGCGACGCCGCCCTCGCAATCTTCGGCGCACCCTTGGATCAAGAGGACTTCGCCGGTCACGCGTTGGCCGCGGCCCGGACGCTGCGTCAGGAACTGGACACCGCACTGGGCGACACCGATGTGGGCATCGGCGTATCGGCAGGTAAGGCGATCGCCGGACACATCGGTTCGCAACAACGACTCGAGTACACCGTCATCGGAGACCCGGTCAACGAGGCGGCCCGGCTGACCGACCTGGCGAAATTCGAGCCGAGCCGCGTGCTCGGTTCGGCCCGCGCCGTATACCTGGCGTCGTCAGAGGAAGCCGAGCACTGGGACATCGGCGAGGGTGTCGAACTACGTGGGCGCGGCATCGAGACACGTTTGGCGAGGCCGAAATACGAGGTCGAGGTCTAGCTCCACCAGCATCGTCCCCGCCGGCCGGGGCGAGGGGGCATATGCCCTCAGCCGTCGCCGACGCGGACGATCGTGGTACTAGTCCGCCTTCTTCTTGGCAGCAGCCTTCTTCGCCGGAGCTTTCTTCGCAGCTGTCTTCTTGGCGGTGGTCTTCTTCGCCGTTGTCTTCTTGGCAGCGGTCTTCTTTGCCGGAGCCTTCTTGGACGCCTTCTTGGCCGCCTTCTTCGCCGGGCCACGAGCACGCCTGTCCGCCAGCAACTCCGACGCACGCTCGTCGGTGATCGACGCGACGTCATCGTCTTTTCGCAGGCTCGCGTTGGTCTCGCCATCGGTGACGTACGGACCGAAACGGCCGTCCTTGATCACCATCGGCTGCTCGGATACCGGGTCCTTGCCCAGCTCACGCAGCGGAGGAGCAGCTGCTGCCCGACCGCGGCGCTTGGGCTCGGAGTAGATCTTCAGCGCCTCGTCCAACGTGATGTCGAAGATCTGGTCCTCGGATGTCAACGAACGAGAATCCGTGCCGCGCTTCAGATATGGCCCATAGCGACCGTTCTGTGCGGTGATCTCCTGGCCTTCGGCATCCTGCCCGACAACCCGTGGCAACGACAGCAACTTCAACGCGTCGTCGAGAGTGACCGAGCCGATCTCCATCGACTTGAACAGCGATCCGGTGCGCGGTTTGGGGCCGGCCTTCTTGGCTGCCTTCTTCGCGGTTTTCTTGGCCGTCGCCTTCTTGGTGGCGGTTGCGGTGCCGCCGCCGCCCGTCGGTGCGTCCAGCGGGGTCGCGCCGTCGTCGAGCGGGGTGGGCGCAGGCGGAGGAGTCAGCGCCGGGACCGAATTCCCGTCGTCGCCTTCGTCTTCCGGATCCGGGAGGATCTCGGTCACGTACGGCCCGAAACGTCCTTCCTTGGCGACGATCTCGTGACCGGTGAGAGGATCAACACCCAGGGTGCGACCTTCTTGCGGTGTGCTGAAAAGCTTTTCGGCCAATTCCAGCGTGAGCTCGTCGGGCGTGATGTCGTCGGGTAGGTTGGCGCGCTGCGACTCCGGCTCGCCACCACCTTCAGGGGTGACCGTGCGCTCGAGATACGGACCGAACCGGCCGACCCGCACATACACCGGGCGACCTTGTTCGTCGTCGAACAACCGGATCGAGTTGACCTCACGGGCATCGATCTCTTCGAGGTTCACACCGACGAGCTTCTTGAGCCCGGTACCGGCCTGACCTTCTGCGCCCTCTTGCCCGTAGTAGAAGCGGGTCAGCCAGGCGGTGCGATTCTCTGCGCCTTGCGCGATCTGGTCGAGATCGTCTTCGAGGCTGGCCGTGAAGTCGTAGTCGACAAGGCGTTTGAAGTACGCCTCGAGCAGTCCCACCACCGCGAACGCGATCCAGGACGGCACGAGGGCCGAACCCTTCTTGTGCACGTACCCGCGGTCCTGGATGGTGCCGATGATCGACGCGTACGTCGACGGACGTCCGATCCCCAACTCTTCCAACGTCTTCACCAAGGAGGCTTCGGTGTATCGGGCGGGTGGGTTGGTGGTGTGCCCGTCGGGACGCAGCTCGGTTGCGGTGAGTGATTGACCTTCGACGAGATTCGGCAGGCGACTCTCGGCGTCGTCCGCGGTGCCGCCGGCCTGCTCGTCCACCGTCTCCACATAGGCCGACAAGAAGCCCGGGAAGGTGATGGTGCGACCGGACGCGGCGAAGGTACAGGTCTCCCCGGTTTGAGCCTTACCGCTGATCCGCAGACTCATCGTGGTGCCGCGTGCGTCGGCCATCTGCGAAGCGACCGTGCGCTGCCAGATCAGCTCGTACAACCGGAACTCGTCGGTCTGCAGCGCCGAGGCGACCTGACCCGGCGTCCGGAAGGACTCGCCCGCCGGCCGGATGGCCTCGTGCGCCTCCTGCGCGTTCTTCACCTTGCGGGTGTACTGCCGCGGCGTCGGATGGACGAAGTTGGCCCCATAGAGATCACGGGCCTGGTTACGGGCGGCCGTGATGGCCGACTCGGACAGCGTGGTCGAGTCGGTACGCATGTAGGTGATGTAGCCGTTCTCGTACAGCCGTTGTGCCACCCGCATGGTGCGGTCGGAGGTGAACCGGAGTTTGCGGCCGGCCTCCTGCTGCAGGGTCGACGTCATGAAGGGCGCGTACGGGCGGCGCGTGTAGGGCTTCTCCTCCACCGACGAGACCGTCATCGCGGCGCCTTGGAGCCCTGACGCGAGCGACACGGCACGCGACTCGTCGAGCACCGTCACGCCGTCGGACTTCTTCAGCGCACCGGCGGAGTCGAAGTCGCGGCCACTGGCCACGCGGTCGCCGTCGACACTGACCAGCCTGGCGCCGAAGCTGCGGGGTGTCGCTTCCGCGCCGGCGTCGAGCGTGGCGGCGATGTCCCAGTACGTCGCCGACCGGAACGCCATCCGTTCGCGTTCGCGCTCGACGATGATGCGAGTGGCCACCGACTGCACACGGCCTGCCGAGAGCTTCGGCATGACCTTCTTCCACAGCACCGGCGACACCTCGTAGCCGTACAGGCGGTCGAGGATGCGTCGGGTCTCCTGGGCGTCGACCAGGTCTTCGTCGAGGTCACGGGGGTTCTCGGCGGCAGCCCTGATGGCCGATTCGGTGATCTCGTGGAAGACCATCCGCTTGACCGGGACCTTGGGCTTGAGGGTCTCCAGGAGGTGCCAGGCGATGGCCTCGCCCTCCCGGTCACCGTCTGTTGCGAGATAGAGCTCGTCGACGTCCTTGAGCAGAGACTTGAGCTCGGTGACGGTGGACTTCTTGTCCGGCGAGACCACGTAGAGGGGCTCGAAGTCGTGCTCGACGTCGACACCGAGTCGCGCCCAGGGCTGACCCTTGTACTTGGCGGGCACGTCCGCGGCACCGCGTGGGAGGTCCCGGATGTGTCCGCGGGACGACTCCACCACGTAGTTGTTGCCGAGATAAGAGGAGATCTTGCGGGCCTTGGTCGGAGACTCGACGATCACGAGCCGGCGCACGACACCGCCAGTCCCGCGGGCTGTTGTACCTGAATCCGCCACCGTCTTTGCCTGCACCTTTCCCTGGGCCTTCTGGCCCGTTTGTACCTTATGTATAGCGCTACTGACACACCTCTACCTGATCTGCCACCCGCGAAACCGGTCGGGGCCCGGTGTTCGGACCCCCCTCGGACAGGGTGTCGTCGCAGTTCAGCGATCGATCGACGCGCTCGTCAAATGAATGGCCAGCATGCGGCCGCCCCGGGGATGTCCGGAGCCTCACCCACTGATTCGATCAGACGCGTCAAGCGGCGTTTGCCTGCGATCCGCAGGGCGGGGGCGGCGCCCCGCGTGCCCACCAGCGTCGGCGCCACCCCTGCGCGCATCACAGCGGTGGCCAGAGCCCCATGGGACTCAGGGGTGTGCGGGTCGAGTCCCAACAGGTAGCGGTCGACGTCGCGCTGCCCGGCAGCGATCACCCACAGACGCAACGCCCGGGGGCTCGGCACCCACGTTGCGGGCATCGTCTTGATCGCGCCTTTTGTCCAGGCGCGATGGAGCGGCTCGAGAGCCCAGGTGGTGGCGGTACCCACAAGCGGCGAACCCTCCGACGACACCGAGACCTCGGGAGTCAGTCCGCACCGTTCCATCTCGTCTGCCAGTGCTTGGGCCCGCCAGTCGTCGGCCACGACCACCGAGACGCGTGCGCCGCGAGATCCGATCGTGGTTTGTCCTGCCGACGCCAACAGACCGGCGAGATCGTCCACAGACGGTTCGTCGGTCTCCGCGGAGAACATGGACAGCTGACCCACGATAGAACCGTACGGTATGCGGGCCGGAAAACGGCTCACCCCCGGTCGCCGGAATGCGGCGACCGGGGGTGAGACCGTCGAGCACCGAAAGAATGCCCGAATCAAACGGAGGGTCCTCGCGTGGTGCGAAGGTCCTCGGGGAGAGACCTACAGCGCGCGAACGCCGGTGGCCTGTGGGCCCTTGGTGCCCTGACCGACCTCGAACTCGACCCGCTGGTTCTCCTCGAGGGTGCGGAATCCGTTCCCCTGGATCTCGGAGTAGTGGACAAACACGTCGTCCGGTCCATCATCAGGCGCGATGAAGCCGAAGCCCTTCTCCGCGTTGAACCACTTCACAGTCCCCTGTGCCATCTTGCATTCCTTTTCTTTCACCCGGGTGCGGCGGGGAGTCACCCCGCCGGGCCGGTTCCGACCGCCATACCTACTGGCGCCGCTCACGGGACGAACCCGCGCACCAACCTTCAGTACCACGCTCGCAACACGATCCCGAGAGATCGGCCAAATGCTTGAACCGCCCCCCAGAAGCTGCGACCGAGATCAGTCAATCATGTTCCGGGCGTGCACAACAGTCGAGAGTTCAATCTGATTCCAAACGTGGCCGCAACCGTGATCGTCGGCAGCAATCGGTACGATTACGACGTGGTGAACTGGTTTTATGAGTAGTGATGATTTCGGCTCCGCGCTACTGGCGCGGACATTGGCCGGAATCCCCCCTGATGAATCGCCACTCACGCACAAGTCGGTAATTCCCAGCCGGACAGCATCTTTCGCCGAGTGGCCGAACTGGGTCGCCGGTCCGGTTAAGGATGCGCTTGTGGAGGCGGGTGTTCGCAGGCCGTGGTCGCACCAGGTGGCGGCAGCCGAACACGCCTGGGCCGGTCGACATGTGGTGCTTTCCACGGGCACCGCTTCCGGCAAATCGCTCGCCTACCAAGTACCCATCTTGAGCAGGATGCTCGCCGACCCGCGGGCCACCGCGCTCTACCTCGCGCCCACCAAAGCGCTCGGTGCAGACCAGCTCCGCTCCGTCAGCTCGCTCCTGGTCGGGCGGAAGGAGTTCCTGCACCTACAGCCCTGCGCGTACGACGGAGACACCGAACCCGCGGTCCGGCAATGGGCACGCGAACATTCGAGGTGGATCTTCACCAACCCCGACATGCTACACATCGGAATACTCGGCTCCCACGGACGATGGCGACATTTCCTGCGCGGTCTGCAATTCATCGTCGTCGACGAATGTCACCACTACCGCGGCGTATTCGGGTCACACACCGCTCTGGTGTTGCGGCGTCTGCTGCGACTGGCACGCGCGGTCGGAGCCGATCCGGTGGTGATCGGGGCCAGCGCCACCTCGGGAACGCCGGGCGCGGCTCTGAGCAGACTTGTCGGCGCCCCCTGCGAGGAGATCACCGAAGACGGGTCGCCCCACGGTGCTCGCACCGTCGCCTTGTGGGAACCCGGTTTCGTACCCGAGATGACCGGTGAGAACGGTGCGCCGGTGCGTAAGCAGGCCGGCGCCGAAGCCGCCCGCATCCTCGCCGACCTGGTACTCGAAGGCGCCCGGACACTCTGTTTTGTGCGCAGCCGCCGAGGAGTTGAGCTGGCCGCACTCTCGGCCAAACGCATTCTCGACGAGGTGGACCCCGAGTTGTCGTCACGGGTGGCGGCGTACCGCGCCGGTTACCTCGCCGACGACCGCAGAGTGCTCGAGCGCGACCTCGCCGACGGTCGACTGCTGGGGGTCGCGACCACCAACGCGCTGGAGCTCGGCGTCGACATCAGCGGTCTCGATGCCATTGTCGTGGCAGGTTTTCCGGGCACTGTTGCGTCATTCTGGCAGCAGGCCGGCCGCGCCGGTCGCCGCGGTGAGGGTTCCCTGGTGGTGCTCGTCGCCCGCGACGACCCCCTCGACACCTATTTGGTGAACCATCCGGAAGCGTTGCTGGACAAGCCCGTCGAGGCAACGGTCACCGACCCCACCAACCCATACGTACTCGGTCCTCAATTGCTCTGCGCGGCAGCGGAGATGCCGTTGAAAGAGGCAGAGGTGGACGCATTCGGCGCACGGGAGCTGCTCGAGGACCTCGCCCGGCAGGGGCTCATCCGTCACCGGAAGGCCGGCTGGTACGTCGCGGCGGGCGTAGATCCTCATGGCGCCGTGGATATCCGGGGCGGCATCGGCGGACAGGTGATGATCGTCGACGAGACCAGCGCCCAACTGCTGGGCACCGTGGACACCGGCCGGGCCATGTCCACCGTTCACCCCGGAGCCGTCCACATCCATCAGGGTGAGAGCTACGTCGTCGATGAGCTCGACCTCGAGGACGGGCTGGCTCTGGTCCACCCAGAAGAACCGGACTGGACCACCAGCGCCCGCGAGACGACGGTCGTGGAGATCACCGAGGTGATGCAAGAACAGCGGTACGGACCGCTGAAGGTCTCCCTTGTCCGCGTCGACGTCACCCATCAGGTGATCGGTTACCTGCGTAAGTTGCTCACCGGTGAGGTCCTGGACTCGGTGGAGTTGGACATGCCGCCGCAGACGCTGTCGACGCGGGCGGTGATGTACACGATCGAGCCCGAGGCACTCGAGGCGATCGGGATCGGCGAGGTGGACTTCCCCGGCGCGTTACACGCCGCCGAGCATGCAGCAATCGGTCTTCTCCCACTGGTGGCCACCTGCGATCGATGGGACATCGGCGGGCTGTCGACCAACCTGCACCCCGACACGGGGTTGCCCACCGTGTTCGTCTATGACGGATATCCCGGTGGCGCCGGGTTCGCCGACCGCGGACACGAGGCGTTCGGGATCTGGATCAAGGCGACCCGGGATGCGGTGTCGGACTGCGGTTGCGAGGCGGGCTGCCCCTCGTGTGTCCAGTCACCCAAGTGCGGAAACGGCAATGACCCCCTCGACAAGGCGGCTGCCATTCGCGTTCTCGACCTGATCCTGCGTGAGTTGCCAGACAGCTGAGGCCATGTTTCGGGTTTCGCGTTGGCGGTGCCGCGGAGCCGCGCGGCTCCCGCGCCAGATTGTGTCGACCATCTGACTGAAATAGCTTTGATTTGCGGGGATGAGACAAGGATTCGGGTTCTTTACGGCCTTGTTTGGGCTTACCGTTGGATATCCAAACTCGTTGAAGGATTCGGCAGAAGGATTGACGATGTCTCAGAGCCCCGGGCAGCCCGACCCGTACGAACAGACGCGGTTCAGTCCGACGTCCACACCACCGCCCAGTGGTCCGCCGCAGGGGTATTCGCAGCCGGGCGGCCAGCAGGGTGGTCAGCCGGGCGGCCAGTCCCAGGGCCAGTACGGGCAGCAGCCGCAGTATGGACAACCGCAATACGGTCAGCCGCAGGGCCAGCAGCCCCAATACGGACAGCAGTACGGCCAGCAGCCGTCGAGTGCGCAGCAGTATGGCCAGCAGCCCTCGAGTGCTCAACCCCAGAACGCTCAGCAGTACGGGCAGCAACCGCAATACGGGCAGGCTGGGCAGAGCCCGTACCAAGCCGGCCAGAACCCCTATGGCGGTAGCCCTTACGGCGCGGGACCCTACGACGCGGCGGCCACCGGACCGACCACGCTCTCGAAAGCGGTCAAGATCATCGGCGGGGTGATCGCGGCGCTCGGCCTGCTGACCGTGATCGCGGCGTTCTTGCCCTGGGTCACCGGCATCGTGGAGGTCAATGGCCTCGGCGACTCCGACTACGGCGTCAAAGACGGCATGATCACACTGGTCCTGGGACTGGTCGCGGCCATCTTCGGCGTGGTCTCCGCGCTGATCGCCAAGCGATCACCGCTGCATCTGGTCGCAGGCATCATCGCGTTGATCACCGGTCTGCTGATCGTGCTCACCTCGGCGATCGACATCGCCGACATCAGCGACTACAGCCCCCTCCTCGAAGTCGGTTTCGGTTTGTGGCTCACCCTCATCGCGGGTATCGGCCTGGTGATCGCCGGGATCGCGGGCATCGTCAAACGCAAGTAGCCACCCTTACTCGGCCGGGCCCGCGCGGGCAACCGCGCGGGCCTGCCGCTGTCCGAAGACACCCACCTTCACGCCCACGGTCACCGTCAGCACCACATCACTGCCGTCGACCGTGCACGACACCACACCCGCCGACATCCGACGAGTGATCACCTCAGCCCGGCCACACGGGTCGGCACCACCGAGCACCAACGCCTGCGCCGCGGCGAGCGCACCGAGATCAGCAGCCGATTGCGCCTGATGCCGGGCCGAAACAGCCGCCCCCACATACACAATCAACACGACCAATCCCGCGAGCGCCGCCACCACACACGCCCCCACCACCGTCGCCGACCCGCGCTCATCGGCAACAAGCCTCACGGGTCCGCACCCTCCGGCTCCACCGCTGCGACCGCATCAGCACCCACATCGAGCATCGGGAACAACGGCACCGACGCACTCACCCGCGCCACCACCACATCACCCTCAGTCCGAATCTGCACCTGCGCACCCCGTGGACCGACCTGCGCGGCAACCTCTTCGGCCCGACCCGAATCACCCTGCGCCGCAATCCGCGCCGCCTCACGTGCGGCATCGATACACCGCACGTGAGCCGCCACCGCGACGATCCCCACCACCCCCATCACCACCGCAGCAACAATCGAGGCGATCGCAATCGCCGCCTCCACCGTCACCATCCCCCGCTCGTCGGACGCCAGACGAGCCCGGCCGCGACGAATCATCCGACCGATGTCTGCAACGCCTTGTCGATGATCCCCGTCAACGCCGAGACGATGTTGTCGCCAGTGACAACGGTGTACAAGATGGCCCCGAAAGCCGCGGCAGCAATCGTCCCGATCGCATACTCGGCGGTCGACATCCCGTCCTCGTCTGTCATGAGCAACGCCGCGCGTGCCTGCGCTTCTCGAAAGACTCTGTTCATCATGGTTTCTCCCCCTTTTTTCGTGCCGCGGTCATTCCGCGGCAAGTCTTCACAGCAATCCCCCGCCGAATACCGGCCCGGCCAATCCGATGACCACCGGCACGATGCCCAGGCAGACAAAGGCCGGCAGAAAACACAGACCCAGCGGACCGCTGATGGCGACACCGGCGCGCTCGGCTGCCGCGGCCGCGCGGTCTTGCGCTTCGGCCCGCTGACCGTCGGCCAACTCCCCGAGGCCACGTACCGGTGACGATCCGGCACGCGCCGAACGTCTCGCCATGGCAGCCAGAGCCTGGGCGGCCGGATCGGCGTCGTCGGGAACGGCCCACGCACGCAACGGGTCCGCGCCCAGCGAGAGGAGGTCGGCGGCCTCGGCGAGGGTTCTGCCCAGGGCCGGTGGCGCCGAGTCCGCCACCACGCGGGCCGCCGTACCCACCGGGAGTCCCGACCGCAGGCACACCGCGAACAGTTCATAGCTCGCCGCCGCGGCGAAGGGTTCATCGCCGCCCTTCTTCTTTCCCAGCCAACGCGGCTCCCGATCACGGGGTGTGCGAGCAGGCGGACCGACGACGCGATAGGTGCGCCACACCGGACCTGGTATCAGCCACAATCCGCCCGCCCCGGCCACGGCGGCGATCACCCACGGGGTCACAGGGCGGTCACCTTGCCCACGATCCTGCGCGACCACAGCAGGCCGCAACACACCAACGCCACCCCGACCACCAGCAGCACGCCACCGAGGCCACCACCGAGCAGCACCGAAAGCGGGGCCGCCCCGATTGCCTGTCCCAACACGATCCCGAGGACGGGCAACAACGCGAGTACCAGTGCGGTGGCCTTCGCACCGGCGAGCGCCGCTCTGGTTCGCTCGCGAAACCGGTTGCGAGCCATGAGGTCCGACCGTACGGACGTCAGGAGTTCGGCCATCGGCAGTCCGTACTGCTCCGCCGTGCGCCACGCCACGGCGACCCTGCGCCACGACTCGCGCTGATTGCTCTCGATCTGCTCGATGCCATCGGCGACATCTCCGCCGAGGGCCGCCCGGCCGGCCATCATCTGCAGCATCTCGAAGGTCGCCGCGCGATCGACACAGTCCTGCGCGGCCTGCCGGCACGCATGAGCGGGGTGGGCTCCGACGCGGAGCTCGGCGATCATGACCTCGAGCGCTGCCAGCAGCCGGGCCATCTCGGCTGCCGCGTCGCTCTCCCGCCGTCGCGCCACCACCGCCAGGTAGGTCATCGCCGAAGCCATACCGGCCGCGAGTGCGGCTGCCGGGCCGAATACCGCCAACGCGACCACCGGTGCCGCACCGGTGAAACACGCTGCAGGATCCCCGATTCTTCGACGGGGAGGGCGGATCGTCCCGGCCAGCCCGGTTGCGCGCAGATGCTGCGGGGTACGCGGCCACATCAGCAGAGCGACCGCAACAGCGGCGACGACGGCGCTCACCGGCGCAGCCTCGAGCTCAGGAGGTCGGCGAGATCCGTTGCCGCTTCCGCGAATCCGTCATCTCGATCCCAGACCGGCTCGATCTTGACGAGGCCGTCGTCGCCTCGGCGGAGCATGCCGATCTCGGCGACGCCCCGGGCGCCCGAGGCGTCGCGGATGACGCCGATCACGACGGAGATGGCTGCTGCCAGCTGACTGTGCAACGCCGGGCGGTCCATGCCACCGAGCGCGGCAAGCGCCTCCATCCGCGCCGGTACCTCCGCCGTGGAGTTGGCGTGCAGTGTTCCCGCGCCACCGTCGTGTCCTGTGTTCATCGCTGTGAGGAGGTCGACCACCTCGGCGCCGCGGACCTCACCGACAACAATGCGATCGGGGCGCATGCGCAACGCCTGGCGAACCAGCGCGCGCACCGGAACCTCCCCCGCACCTTCGACATTGGGCGTACGGGCCACCAGCCGCACCACATGAGGATGGCGCGGGGCGAGTTCGACCGCGTCCTCGACGCACAGAATGCGTTCGGCCGGATCAACTCGGCCGAGCAGGGCCGACAACAGAGTTGTCTTTCCCGCACCGGTCCCCCCGACAACCAGGAAGGCCAGCCGGGCGTCGATGATCGCTTCCAGAAGAGTCGCCGCCTCCGCGACGATCGCACCCGACGCGACCAACGCGTCGAGGTTCTGCGTGGCCGGGCGGAGAACTCGCAGCGACAGACACGTGCCGTCGACGGCGATGGGCGGGATGACCGCGTGCAGGCGCACGTTGTAACCCCGCCTGCCGACATCGGTGAGTTGCCCGTCCACCCAGGGCTGCGCGTCGTCGAGGCGTTTGCCCGCGGCGAGCGCCAGCCGCATGGCCAGTCGCCGGACGGCATCGTCGTCCTCGAACTCGATCGTCGACGGCTGCAGCCCGTGGCCTTGGTCGACCCACACCTGTTTCGGGCCGACCACCAGGATGTCGTTGACCGTCGGTCCTGCCAGCAAGGTCTCGAGCCTTCCGGCGCCCACCAATTCGGTTTGCAGGAACCGCAGGGCGTCAAGGAGATCGGTGTCGCCGAGGACCCCACCGGCTTCCTCCCGGACCACCGCGGCCATCACCTCGGGGGTCGGGTCTTGTGCGGTCGCGGCCAGCCGTTCCCGGACACGGGTCAGCAGAGCCGCTCGACTGGTGCCGGCTACATCGGTCCGAGTGGTCATCTCCGCCCCCGGCGTGAGTCGACGCCACGCTGGAGCACGGTTTCCGCGGTCCGCCGCAGCGGTGATCGCCGACCGAGCACAAGGCCGCCGGACTCGAGTTGCCAGGGAACTTTCGGGTCCGACCGCGTCGCACCGAGCAACGGGAGACCGATCACCTCGGCCACCTGCCGGGCCCTCAGACCCCCCGGGGCAGGGCCACGGACCACCACCTCCAATCGCCCGCTGCGTGACCCCATCCGCCGCGCCACCTCTCGGGTGGCCGCGCACGACCGGATGGTCGCCGAGCAGACGACCACCACGACGTCGGCCGCCTCCACCACGGCCGCCGCCAGCTCGTCATCTCGCCGGGGCAGATCGGTGACCACCACATCGCCGTGTGCGCGGCATGCGTCGATGGCGGCGAGCGCCGTCTCGGGACGCACAGGCTGCGCGGATCCCCGACGGCTGGTCAGGACGGCCAGGCCACCGCGCGCGTGGGGCAGGGCGGCGTGGAGTGAGTCGGCTGCCACCTGGCCGCTCTCCAGAGTCAGTTCCTGCCAGCGAAGGCCGGGCTGGTCCTCGATGCCGAGCATCAGGTCCTGACCTCCACCCAGATCGTCCAGGTCCAGGAGTAGAGCGTCGGCGCCCTGCTCGGCCGCCAGCAACCCGACGGCAGCCGCCAAGGTCGACGCTCCGGCGCCGCCGTGCCCGGCCAGCAGAGCGACCGCAACACCGGATGGGCCGGTGGGTGTGCGGATGCGCGACAGGGCGGAGACGACGGCGTGCTCGTCGTCGGGCAGGACGAATCCGTCCTCGGCCCCGAGAGCCAGCGCCGTGCGCCACATGTCCGGTCCACTGCCCGCCAGCCCGACCACCATGACACCGGGTCGGCGGGGCAGGCCGGCCGACAAAGTGGCGTCCACGGTGGTCGCGTCGACGAGCACAGCAGTGGCCTCGGACCACTCCCGACGACAACGCTCAGGTGCCGCACGCCACACCTGATAACCGGAGGCTGCTGCGACACGCGCAACGTCGTCGGCGACCTCGGACGAGACCATGACGAGCACGCTGGGTGATTCGGGCATGGACTCAGCATCGGGTACGCCACCGACCGGGGAACCTGGCCGAACCCTCCATCTGTGGATGGCTGACGGTCTGTGGACAACCCCGTCCGCCAGACAGTCGAGCAGACACCACACGCCGCGCAGAACAGCAGGCCAGAAGGGTAAATGCGGGGGGATGATCGTATGGGTCAGAGGACCGAGACACCCCGGAAATGGGGACGACCCCGGCCAGGGGGGAGGAGGCCAGGGTCGTCGCGTTCAGCCCCGGGGGGTCGGGCTGAAAGCCCCGGATCAGGTCCGGGTAATGACGACTATACACAAAAACTGGGGATTGATTGCAACTTCAACCATTTGTTTTTCGTCATGCCGATCCGACATCGTTAACGACCTCCGCTGTAGTCCGAACCGATGAATCTGCGCCCTGGAGGGACGGTCGACGTACCCTCGACACGTGACTCATTCCTGGCCCGCGGACGGTGGTCCGGAATCCACCTCCGGCCCGCGGATCGCCGCCTTCTTCGACCTCGACAAGACCATCATCGCGAAGTCGAGTTCGCTGGCGTTCTCTCGCCCGTTCTTCGACCAGGGGCTGATCAACCGTCGCTCGGTACTCAAGTCGTCGTACGCCCAATTCATGTTCTTGCTCTCGGCCGCCGACCACGATCAGGTGGAGCGGATGCGCAAACACGTCACCGAGATGTGCACGGGGTGGGACGTGGATCAGGTGTCGTCGATCGTCCGCGAGACGCTGCACGACATCGTCAATCCCCTGGTGTTCGCCGAGGCCGCGGACCTCATCGCCGGCCACAAGGCCCGGGGTCACGACGTCGTGATCGTGTCCGCCTCGGGAGCCGAGATCGTCGAACCGATCGGCGAGATGCTGGGCGCCGACTATTCGATGGCCAGCCGGATGAAGGTCATCGACGGCAAGTATGCGGGCGAGGTCGAGTTCTACTGTTACGGCGAGGAGAAGGCGGCGGCGATGAACGAGATCGCCGAATCCGTCGGCTACGACCTCTCCCAGTGTTTCGCCTACTCGGACTCGATCACCGACCTGCCGATGCTGCAGGCGGTCGGCCATCCCACCGTCATCAACCCCGACCGCGCACTGCGCAAGCAGGCCACCGCTCTCGGCTGGCCGATGTTGTCGTTCACCAAGCCCATCTCGATCCGCGATCGCCTGCCCAACACCCCGTCTCCCACCGCGACCGCCTCGGCGGCAGTCGGTTTGGGCGCCGTGGTCGCCGGAGCCCTCACCTATTCGATCCTGGCCCGCAAGCGTCACTGACGCACGACGCGCCCGACCCCACCGCGAACACGAAAAACGTTTCCGCCCAACGGGAAATGTCAATCTCGAATTGATGTGCCCGAGGTCTTGATGTGACCGCGGTCACGGTGTAGAAAGTAGTTACGGAAAGCGCGGAAAGCCAAGTTCGGGCCGGAAGAGAAGGATCGGACTCCTGACCGCGCACTCCCAGCACGGATACCGAGCACCCACGCGCAGCACGCCGCGGGAGGCACCAGGTTGCGGGCCTGCGAGATCCGGCGTCGAGTTCGAGTGAGTTCCTTTGGGTGGGAACGGCTTCGAAGCGGCGGCGGAGTACTACGCCTAGGTCATCCCACACAACCACCAAAGCACGCTTGGTAACTCGGATCCGTGCTAGCGGGCGGCGATCGGAACGCGGAGGCGAACCGATACGCCGCCCGCAGCGCGTTCAGAACTGGTCAGTGCGTTCAGAGCAGGTCGACAAGGTTCATCGCGCCGCTTCGGCGATCGAGTTCGCCTCTGCGGCACCGGCTTCGAGGGCATCACAGCACAACAGCACCCATTCCCGGATACGGTCGGGGTCTCCGGAACCGAAGGCGGTCGAACTGTCGCGGTACTCGCGCACGCGCTGGAACCACGTCACCTCGGGCACGCCAAGGTTGTGTGGATCGAGTCCGCTGCTGGTGCAGACAAGCCGCGATGCCGCGCGAGCGACGATCCCGTTCGCGTACGTGAAGGGTTCGAGGGAGAGCAGTTCTGCATGCACCACCGCCGCCACGATGGGGGCGGGCGCTTTTGTCGCGCCGGTGATGAGCTGGGCGAGCAGAGCCAGACGCTGGCCGAGGTCGCGGTCGGCGCGGGGACGGCCCAACAGTTGCGGATCGTCGGTGAGGTCGTTCGCGGCGAGAACGTGCAGCCGCGCCAACGTCTGCAACGGAGCACGCGTCCAGGTCGACACGAACTGCGGAAGCGATTCTCCGTCGAGCGCCTGGGCCACCCGCATGGCACCCGAGAGCACGGGATCATCGAAGTCGCCGTCGCGCACCAGATCGACGCTTCCACCGTCGATGGCAGCGGACGACCGTCCGGCCCGCCACGACGCCTCCGTTGCCGTCTTCTCCCACCCGCGCAGGTTCACCGGATGCCGGTGGGCGGCGGCCAGGGCATCACGCGCTCGGTCGGCTGCCTCGATCACGCCGGGCAGTTCGAGTATCGGGGCCAAGGGGTCGGTCACGAGAGGCCAGCGTACTGGGCCGAGATGGCGTGCCCGGCCGGGATGCAGTGGCGAGAGCACCCGGGCGCGGGGTCAGATCAATTCCAGGACGTGGCCGGCGGCGCGCGCTTTCACCACGGCTTCGTGACGGGTGCGGGCACCGAGACGAACCATGGCGGCCCGGAGGTAGGTCTTGACGGTGTCGACGGTGAGGCCGAGACGATCGGCGACCACCCTGTTGCCGAAACCCATCGCCACCAGCGACAGCACCTGTAGCTGGCGTGGTGTGAGTGCGATCGTCGGCTCGACCCCGGACCGATCGACACTGGTGATCTGGTCGACGAGTCGGCCGATCCGGCGTCGGGTCTGCTCATCCTCGGCACCTGTCGCAATGTCGCGGAGCTCGTGGATCCAGTCGGGGATGGGCCGCTGAGCCTGCTCGCGCGCTGCGATCGCGGCGACCCGGCGGTCCACCTCGTCGCGGATCCGCAGTTCGGTGCCGATCCGGCCGGCCTCGAGCGAGAGTGCATCCATCGCGTGCTCGCCGAGAAGTCCCCCGCCACCACGCCAGCCGCCGTACAAGAGCCCTCTCACCGCGCCGTCGACGACAATGGGGGCCGCAGCCAGGTCGGTGATGCCCTCACCGAGGATCTGGTCGTCGAAGTCATGGGTGATCTCGCTGGCCGACCCGTAATCCCGAACCATCTTGGCCCGCTTGTTCAGCCACGTCAGCCCACCGAGCCCACGTTCGGGGGTGACCGTGATGGTTCGCAGGGCAGCGGTCTGGTGACCCACCGACTCGGTGACCTGGATGACGTCCCGATCGCGCAGACCTGCGAAGACCACCGGGATCCCGGCTGTCTTGCGCAGACGCGCACTCGTGGCGCGCACCAGTTCACGATCACTGGGACGGAGCACGCTGTTGTCTGGACTCATCTGCACTATCCACTTTCGGGGCTATTGCCTCCGATGATGCCGCAACCATCATGTGGTGTACAACACAGCGACCGCGCGTCTGTGACGGGACCGAGCGCAGCGCGCGGGAATCGGTGTCCGGATCGGCTCGCCCCATGCGGGTCGGGCAGCCAGTACGAAAGGGCAGAAAATGAGTGAAGGAACCGCGCAAGCGGCGTACCCCCCACCCCCGGCGTTTGTCGAGCAGGCCAACGCCGGACCTGAATTGGCCGAAGCAGCCGAGGCCGACAGGCTCGCGTTCTGGGCCGAGCAGGCCCGCCGACTGCACTGGGACACCGACTTCACCGACGTCCTCGACTGGTCCGGCGCACCGTTCGCCAAGTGGTTTGTCGGCGGCAAACTCAACGTCGCATACAACTGCGTCGACCGTCATGTCCTCGAGGGCAACGGCGACAGGGTGGCGATCCACTGGGTCGGCGAGCCGGGCGACTCCCGCGACCTCACCTACAGCCAGTTGCTCGCCGAGGTGAGCCAGGCCGCGAACTACTTCGTGGAGATCGGCCTGGTCGCCGGCGATCGCGTGGCCATCTACATGCCGATGGTCCCCGAGGCCATCGTCACGATGCTCGCCTGCGCACGTCTGGGACTCACGCACTCTGTTGTCTTCGCCGGTTTCTCGGCCGGCGCGCTACGGTCGCGGGTCGATGACGCCGAGGCGAAGTTGGTCGTCACCACCGACGGCCAGTACCGCCGCGGCAAGCCTGCGCCGCTCAAGGCTGCGGTCGACGAGGCACTCGGCAGCGGGGACGACGCAGCGAAGTCCGTCGAGCACGTCCTCGTGGTCAACCGCACCGACTCCGACATCGACTGGGTCCGGGGCCGGGACGTCTGGTGGCACGAGACCGTCGCCAAGGCCGACAACGTGCACACAGCAGTGGCGCACGACGCCGAGCATCCGCTGTTCCTGCTCTACACGTCAGGAACCACGGGCAAGCCCAAGGGCATCGTCCATTCCTCCGGCGGCTATCTCACGCAGGTGAGCTACACGTTCCACAACGTCTTCGACCACAAGCCGGGCAAGGACGTCTTCTGGTGTGGCGCCGACATCGGCTGGGTGACCGGACACAGCTACCTCGTCTACGGACCGCTCTCCAACGGCGCGACCGAGGTGGTCTACGAGGGAACCCCCAACTCCCCCACCGAACATCGCCATTTCGAGATCATCGAGCAGTACAAGGTCACCACCTACTACATCGCCCCGACGCTGATCCGGACCTTCATGAAGTGGGGTCGGGAGATTCCTGACGCCCACGACCTGAGCTCGCTGCGCCTGCTCGGCAGCGTGGGCGAGCCCATCAACCCGGAGGCCTGGCGCTGGTACCACGAGGTGATCGGCGGCGAGCGGTGCCCGATTGTCGACACCTGGTGGCAGACCGAGACCGGCGCGATCATGATCTCTCCCCTGCCCGGCATCACCTCGACCAAGCCGGGTTCGGCGATGGCCCCGCTCCCCGGCATCAGCGCGAACATCGTCGACGACAACGGCGAACCGGTCGGCGCGGGTGAACAGGGCTTCCTCGTGCTCGACAAGCCGTGGCCGTCGATGCTGCGCGGTATCTGGGGTGACGAGGAGCGTTTCCGCGACACCTACTGGTCGCGATTCGCCGAGCAGGGTTGGTATTTCGCAGGCGACGGCGCGCGTTACGACGACGACCACGCCCTCTGGGTCCTGGGCCGGATCGACGATGTCATGAACATCTCCGGACACCGGATCTCCACGGCCGAGGTCGAATCCGCGCTCGTCGGACACCACAGCATCGCCGAGGCCGCCGTCATCGGCGCCGCCGACGCGACCACCGGCCAGGGCATCGTCGCGTTCGTGATCTTGCGGCAGGGCCAGGAGGACACCGGCGACCAACTGGTCAAGGAACTCAAAGACCAGGTGTCCAAGGACATCTCGCCGATCGCCAAGCCACGGGAGATCTACGTCGTCCCGGAACTGCCCAAGACGCGCTCCGGCAAGATCATGCGACGGCTGCTCAAGGATGTCGCCGAGGGACGCGAACTCGGTGACACCTCGACCCTGGTCGACCCGTCGGTGTTCGACAACATCCGGCGCCGCAAGGCCAACTGAACCCGAGGGGCACCGGGTGGTGGCTGCTGTCAGCTCAGCTTCGAGAAGTGCTTGACGGTATCGGTTTCCAGGGTTGCGAATGTCTTCTGCGTGATGGGCAACGCGAACCTGGAGGTCTTCGCCATCACCCCACCCATCTCGATGGCGAACGACCATGTGAAGCGGCAGCCACCTCCCGACGGCTCCACTTCACTCAGCTCACCGAAGCGACGAAGACTGGGCACATTGGACTGTTCCACGTAGAACGCGTTGCGGTAGGTGCCCGCCTCACGGTCTTCGTCCCAGCAGAAGAATCTCTCCGACAGTTGCGCGTACCCGGGCGCCAACTGCGCCCTACGGGTTGTCCCCACGCCGTAGGGCGCCGGGGAGGTGAACGTGATCGACTTGATCACCCGACACCAGTCCAGGGTGTTCTGCCTGGTCAGTTCGGCCCACGCCTGCTCGGGCGGCACCGGGAGGTTGACACTGAATCGGTGGGTGATCGGGGCGGTCTGAAAGAAGTCCAGCTCGAACGGTTCCATGAGGTAGGTCGGCATACCAGTCCTTCGTGATCGGGGGTCGGTGGCGTCACCCGATCGACCGGACGGCCCCCGGGTGCACCACCCGACAGTTGACGCGTGCACCACCCGACAGTTAACGCATCTACGGCGCCTCGCGCCCGTAGAAAGGTCCGATGAACCTGCAATCGGGTCGGGCATGGCAACATAAGGCCTACTAACCCCGGCGATGCAGAGATGAACGTCCGGGATGGACTCGGGCGTGGTGTCCGAGGATGGAGGAGTTGCAGTGACGCTGGACGACCGCCCTTCGGGAGATGTTCCGCCGAACGTCTCGTCGATTCCGTTGTCCGACCCCAATGTGCGCCCCGGCGGCGACCCGAGTGTCGGTGGTCTGGTCAAGGACGCCACCACGCACTTGTCGACGCTGTTCCGCGCCGAGGTCGCACTGGCCAAGGCCGAACTGACCGCCGAGGCCAAGAAGGCCGCAGTGGGTTCGGGCCTCATCCTGGTCGCGCTCACCGTGCTGCTCTACGCGAGCCTGTTCTTCTTCTGGTTCCTCGGGGAACTGCTGGACGAGTGGCTGCCTCGCTGGGCCGCGTTCGGCATCGTGTTCCTCATCCTGCTGGTCCTGGCGATCATCACCGGGTTCATCGGTTATCGGGTGTTCAAACGGATAACCGGTCCGAGTAAGACGATCGCATCGGTTCAGCGGGTGCCCGAAGTGCTGCCCACCTCCGGGCACGACGGAGTCCACCCCGGTGCAGACCTGAGCAAGCCGTCCGGCTCGCACAAGGTCCTCAAAGGCTGACATTTGGCGCCCCCGGACCCGTCGACCGTTCGATTTGCGGGACCGTGGCATCACCATGATGTCCGCGCGAACGGCGTGCGCCTGCACGTCGTCGAATGTGCGGACACACCCACCAACCGGCCCCTGGTGCTCCTCATGCACGGATTCGGGGAGTTCTGGTGGAGCTGGCGTCACCAGATCACCGCACTCACCAACGCCGGGTTCCGGGCCGTGGCCGTTGATCTACGCGGATACGGCGACAGTGACAAGCCGCCTCGTGGCTACGACGGTTGGACACTTGCCGGTGACACGGACGGCCTGATCCGCGCGCTAGGTCATTCCGACGCCACCATCGTCGGACATGCCGACGGCGGTCTCGTCGGATGGGCGACCGCGACCCTGCATCCCCGGTCGGTCCGCTCGATGGCGGTGATCTCGTCACCGCATCCGCAGGCGCTGAAGAACGCCAACATGCGGGAGTCGACCCAGCGCAAGGCATTTCTGGGTGGGTTGCTTCGAGCCCAGATCCCACGGACCGCCGAGCGTGACCTCACCCGCGACGACGGCGCGATGGCCGAGGAACTGATGCGACGTCGATCCGGGCCGGGGTGGCCACGCACCGACGACTTCGCCGATGCCGCCAAGCGCAATCGATCGGCGGTGCAGATCCCCGGTGTGGCGCACTGCAGCCTGGAATACCGGCGCTGGGCTTTTCGGTCCCAATTCCGCCCGGACGGTTACAAGTTCCTCCAGCTGATGGACCGTCGCCTCCAGATCCCGGTGCTGGCCATGCACGGCGAACTCGATCGCTACATCCTCCGGTCCACGGTGGCAGGCAGCGCCAAATGGGTCGACCGGCTCGACTTCACCGAGGTCACCGGCAGCGGCCACTACGCACATCAGGAAAACCCCGACGAGGTCAACGAACTGCTGATCGAGTTCGCCGGGCGCTGACGGCGGCTACCCCGAATGCACGCAGGACTGCGTGTCGACCGCGGTACTCAACCGTTCTGATTCGGCGAGGCCCGGTTTGACCTGATCGGCCGTGAGCACAAACCCGGTTTCGCTGGCCGGGTCCTCGGCGGCCCCGAAGACCACGCCGAGGACGTCGCCGTCCGAGTTGATCAGCGGTCCACCGGAATTGCCCTGCCGGATCGAGCCGCGCACCGTGTAGACCTCCCGGGTCACAGCAGACCCGGGGTAGATTCCCGGGCCGCGGAGCTGGATGACCTCGCGGACACGTTCGGCGCTGGCGTTGAAGGGCCCTGCCTCGGGGAAGCCGAGGGCGATCGCGTCCTCGCCGGTCTTCGCGAGTTCGTCGGCGAAACGTAGCGCCGGCGCCTGCAGGCCCGGTACGTCGAGCACCGCGATGTCGGTGTTCGGGTCGAAGTAGACGACGGTGGCGTCGAACTGGTCGCCCGAGGCCACCACGTGCAGAGTGGTCGTTCCCGCCACGACGTGCGCGTTGGTCATCACCCGCTCTGGAGAGACCACGAACCCACTGCCCTCGAGCGCTTGATTACAGCTGGGCGCGACGCCCTCGATCTTCACCACACTGGGACGGACACGACCGATCACCGGCTGTTCGAGCAGCCCCTGGTCGGGGGCTTCGACACTCGTGATGGGCGTGCGGCCGAACGGGCCGATGGCCTCCTTGAGCCCGGAACCTTCGAACATGTCCCAGAACTCGCGTGGCAATCGCTGCATCCACTGCGGCGCAAGCGAATTGACCTCGTCGATGACTTTCGATTCGCTCACCGCGCCGGCGATCTGGGGCTGGGCCGACGTGCTGATCGGGGTGGCGAGCACCCATGCGGCGAGCAGGACCGCGACCGCCTGGAGCAACGATCCGATCACCGAGTCGATGCGTCGCACCGAGAGGGTGCGGATGCTGCTCCGCGCGGCCCGTCCCAGCACCATGCCGGAGATCTCCCCGACGATGACCAGCGCGACGAGCAGGAGCACGCCGGCGACGAGCCGCCATCGCTGATCCTCGATGTTCCGGATGAGGTGCGGTGCCAGGAGAACCCCCGCGGCAGCACCCAGGAGCACCCCGACAAACGCCATCGCCGACGAGACCGCGCCTTGGCGGTACCCGGAGGCCGCGGCGAGCAGCGCGATGCAGATCACCAGGACGTCAACCCACGCGGCTCCGCTCACTCCTGCCCCACCTTGGCCAGCTCATCCGCGAGATCGCGGACATCCGTCTTGTCCCAGGCGATCTCCCAGCCGGCCGCCTCCACGATGGCCGCGAGCAATCCCCCGGTGAACCCCCACACCAGCATCTTCTCGACGCCGAAGGCCGGCCCCCGGTAAGGACGTCCCGGGATACCGGTGGGGCGTTGCACCTGAAAGCGGTTGCGGGGGTTGACCACATCGCGCAGTGGCACCCGAACCACCCGCGCGGTCTCTGCGAGGTCCACCACCCCCACCTCCGACGGGTCGCGCCAGTAGCCGATCACCGGCGACACCTCGAAGCCGGAGGGTGGCACGGGAAACGTGTCGAGGGTGGCGAGCATATCGACACCGGCAGGGTTCAGTCCGGTCTCCTCGACGGCCTCGCGCATGGCGGTGCCGACCGGGAACTCGTCACCGTCGTCGCGGACGCCACCGGGAAAGGCGATCTGCCCACTGTGATTTCGCAACGTCGCAGCGCGTTGGGTCAGCAGGACATCGGCGTCGGCAGGGATGCCGCCGTGGTGGGTGGGGTCGCCGCTCCAGTCACCGCTGAACAGGACCAGTACCGCAGCGGACCTCGGGTTCCGCATCATCGATCTCAGCAGCCGCTCGGTCACGCCGCCGCGGTCCTCGACCGACCGGGTGACCCCGTCGAGGTTCGCGGTGAGCCCACGAAGCCATGGCGGCACCTTCTCGTCCGGCACCAGAAGTCGGGTCATGCGTCGACGCCCAGATGTTCACGCACCACATCGGCCACCTCGTCGGGCGACTCGAACACCCGCGGCAGCACCGCTGCCACCGTGCCGTCTGCGCGCACGAGCACGGTCGACGGGTAGGCGCGCGGCACTCCCAGTGCCGCAGCGATCTTGGCGTCTGTGTCCACCACCGTCGGCAGGTGTACGCCGATCTCGGCGAGCAAGGTCAGCGACAGAAACGGATTCTCGGCGCCCTCTTTTCCTTGCACGGTGAGCACCCGCACCCGGTCCCCTGCCCTCTTGGCGTATTCGTCGATCACCGGCAGCTCGGCCCGGCACGGTCCGCACCAGTGGGCCCACACGTTGACGAGCATCGGGGTACCGGCCGTTGCGCTGCCCAGGTCGACCGTCGATCCGTCGGCCAGGCACGGCACGGTCACACCCGCCAGCTTCGACCCGGAGGGTGTCGGGCCCGTGGCGACCGGACAGGGCAGCAACGCGGCCTTCTCGCGGCCCTTCGCCATGTCGTCCTCGGTGACCGCGGCCTCCAGCCCAGGAAGCGCGGAGCTTCCCGTCGTCGGCATCCCGCTCGGGGACGGGCCCGGATCGGATGAGTCACGTGGCCAGATCGCGACGATCAATGCCAGGACCACGACCAGCGCGGCGACGGTCCAACGGGCGGACGTCGAGAGATGAAACCGTGCGCGCGGGCGCTCGGGTTGGGTGTCCACGGGCATCGACTACAGACCCGCCAGCTTCAGGAGATGGTCGGTCTCGGGGCCCTTGACGAGCTTGGCCGCCTCCGCTTTCTCCGTGGGCCCGAGGCCGTAGGACGGGCAGTCCGCGGCCAGCACGCACACCCCACAGGCGGGCTTGCGCGAGTGGCACACGCGCCGACCGTGAAAGATCACCCGATGCGAGAGGTCGGTCCAGTTCTTGCGCTCGATGAGCTCGCCCACGGCCTGCTCGATCTTCACCGGATCGGTTTCGGCCGTCCATTTCCAGCGCTGCACCAACCTGCCGAAGTGCGTGTCCACGGTGATTCCCGGCACACCGAAGGCGTTACCGAGGACCACGTTCGCAGTCTTGCGACCGAAGCCGGGCAGCGACACCAGCTCGGGCAATGTCCGTGGGACCTCACCGTCGAATCGCTCGACGAGCGCCTGCCCGAGACCGATCAGCGAGTTGGCCTTGTTCCGGTAGAAACCGGTGGGCCGGATCATCTCCTCCAATTCTGCGCGGTCGGCGCCGGCATAGTCGGCGGCTGTCCGATAACGCCGGAACAACGCAGGCGTGGTCAGGTTGACCCGCACGTCAGTGCACTGCGCCGACAGGATCGTCGCCACCGACAACTCCAGCGGGTTGGTGAAATCGAGTTCGCAGTAGACGTGCGGGAACGCCGTCTGCAGCGTTCGGTCCATCCGCCGCGCCCGCCGCACCAGACCGGTGCGGGTCTCGGTGCCGCGCTGCGCTGCGGTCTTACCACGCCTGGCCGGGGCCGCCCCGTTCTCGCGCACACTCACCAAATCAGGGTACGGCGGACTTCTGTGAAGGGCTGAATCCGGTGGTCGACCGGATGACATCGCGTGGCGACGCGTGGTCCGCGTCGCGTCAACGACGTGCATTCAGATGCAGATCGTGTCTCTTCTGAGACCTGCGTTGTGTTAACTACTCCCCATGCACGGACTCGCCGTACTTCTGTTCCCCGCAGTTCTCATGCTCTTCGCGTTGGCGATGGAGCGCTTGGAGAACCAGCTCGAACGACTCAACGTGCGACCGAACGATGTCGAGGAGTTCCTCGAGTCGGCTCAGCCCGAGCAGATGGACACGCTGGCCCGGTCGGGCTTTCCCGCGGCGCTCGACGAGTTCCGCGATCGGAGAGTCCCCACCACGGTCGAGACCGAGCATTCGATCCGCGCCAGCTGACGACCGATACCCGCGAGCGACAGGCGTGATCGCTCGATGAGGGGTAATTAACCTGTTTCGCACCCGATACCCGTAGACTGGATGACGGGTGACGAACACAACACATCGACCGTGTGACCGGCCCCAAGTTTTGAACGTGGTCTGGCTGGACCCTAGAAAGGGGCGTAAGTGGAGGAAGTACTGGCGCGGGCGGGCATCTTCCAGGGAGTGGAACCGACGGCCGTCGCGGCATTGACCAATCAGCTTCAGCCGGTTGATTTCCCACGGGGCCACGTGATCTTCAACGAAGGTGAGCCGGGTGACCGGCTCTACATCATCTTGTCCGGCAAGGTGAAGGTCGGTCGTCGTTCCATCGACGGCCGCGAGAACCTGCTGACGATCATGGGTCCGTCCGACATGTTCGGCGAGCTCTCTATCTTCGATCCCGGGCCGCGCACGTCGTCGGCGACCACGGTCACCGAGGTCCGCGCTGTGTCGATGGACCGCGAGGCTCTGCGTTCGTGGATCGCGGACCGACCCGAGATCGCCGAACAATTGCTGCGGGTCCTGGCCCGCCGGTTGCGTCGCACCAACAACAACCTCGCCGACCTCATCTTCACCGACGTGCCCGGGCGTGTGGCCAAGCAGCTGCTGCAGCTGGCACAGCGTTTCGGTACTCAAGAGGCCGGCGCTCTGCGAGTCACCCACGACCTCACGCAGGAAGAGATCGCCCAGCTCGTCGGCGCCTCCCGCGAAACCGTCAACAAGGCGCTTGCCGACTTCGCCCAGCGCGGATGGCTGCGCCTTGAAGGCAAGAGCGTCCTGATCGCAGACTCCGAGCGGTTGGCTCGCCGCGCGCGGTAGAACAACTTGTTTTTTGTCGCCTCTGCTGCCTTGCCGGCTACTGCTCGGCCAGGTAGGCCAGCTGAGTTTTCACCGACATCGTGGCCGCAGGCCACAGTTTCTTGTCGATGTCGGCGTAGACCTTTTTGACCACTTTCTTCGGCTTGGCTTCTGCAGCACTCACCCCTAGTTCGGCCAGTGCGGCACGTACCTGATCGATCCGCTCTTCGCGGTGCGCCTTGTAGTGGCGGGCCAGCGGGATCACCTCGGCATGATCGGGCCCGTGCCCGGGCAGCAACACGCAATCGTCACCCTCGACGATGATGCGGTTGAGCGAGTTCATGTAGTCGCGCAACGTGCCGTCTTTGGGATCGAGCACGGTTGTCCCACCACCGAGGATGGTGTCTCCGGTCAGCATCGCCTTGCGTCCGTTGTGCTCGACGAGAAAACTCACCGAGTCGCCTGTGTGTCCGGGTGTGTGCAGCACAGTGATCGTCAGGCCGGCGGCCTCGATCACCTCCCGGTCTTGGAGCGGGCTGCCGTCGCGGGTGTACTTGGCGACCCGTGCCCGTACGGGTGCGCCGGTGAGTTCACGGAAGAACTTGATGGCGCCGGTGTGGTCGGGGTGGCGGTGGGTGATGAGTCCCAGAACCACGTTGCCCTGCGCGACAACGTTTTTGACGTGCTTCTTCTTACCCTTGGGACCGGGATCCACCACCACACAGTCTTTGTGGCCGGGCGCCCGCAAGATCCAGGTGTTCGTGCCGTCGAGTGTCATCATCCCCGGGTTGCGGCACAGCACAACCGACGCGAAATCGGTCACCGGACGAACGACACCGTACGCAGGATGCTGCGGTTCACTCATGACGATCAGGCTATATCCTGCACTTGGCGAAGGCAGGGTCGACGCTGTCGGGTCGCTGCGGGTACACGAACCGGCTGACGGTCCACGAACCGGCTACAAAGAGGCGAGGCGCAGACGATGGGTAGATTCCACCGCCACGACGAGACACACACCCACGCCGACGGGACGACGCACAGCCACGAGCACACCAATCCGGGCCATTCGGACCACGGCGACCACAGTGGCTACGACACCGGCACCGAACGCATCGATGTGCTCGAGGCGATCTTCACCGAGAACGACATGCGTGCCGACCTCAACCGGGCCGCATTCGACGGCGCCGGGGTACCCGCGATCAATCTGATGAGCTCACCGGGTTCGGGCAAGACCGCCATCTTGTCGGCCACCCTCGACGCCATGCGAGCGGATGTGCGCATCGGTGTCGTCGAAGGCGACATCGCCACCGACCTCGATGCCGCACGGCTCGCCGACAAGGGCGCGCAGGTCTCACTGATCAACACTGCCAACGGGTTCGGTGGCGAATGCCATCTCGATGCCCCGATGGTGAACCGCGCGTTGCAAGATCTCGACCTGCAGACGCTTGATCTCGTGATCATCGAGAACGTCGGGAATCTGGTGTGTCCCGCCGAGTTCGATGTCGGCGAGCACGCCCGCGCAATGGTCTATTCGGTGACCGAGGGTGAGGACAAACCTCTCAAATATCCGCTGATGTTCAGCCGGGTGCACGTGATCCTGCTGAACAAGATCGACCTTCTGCCCCACCTCGACGTCGAGTTACAGGCGTTCCTCGACACCATCGCCCAGACCAACCCGCGTGCCCGGGTCATCCCGGTCAGTGCACGCACCGGAGAGGGACTCCCGGAGTGGTTCAGTTGGGTGCGTGCACTGGTCGAGCGTCGCGCAGGCTGACGACGAGGGTCAGACCTCGACGATCAACTCGATCTCCACCGGCGCTCCGAGTGGCAGCTCGGCCACCCCGACCGCAGACCTGGCGTGCGCGCCGGCCTCTCCGAAGATCTCGCCCAGCACGTTCGATGCACCGTTGATGACCTGGGGTTGACCGGTGAACCCCGGGGCCGAGGCCACGAATCCGACAACCTTGACGATCCGCTTCACCGAGTCGATTCCGACCAGACTGTTCACTGCCGCAAGCGCGTTCAGAGCGCAGACACGTGCGGCCTCGGTTGCCTCATCCGGCCGCACAACACCTTCGGCACCCTCGGACACCTTGCCCTGCACCGTCAATTCGCCACCGAGCAGCGGCAACTGGCCCGCGGTGTAGACGAGGTTGCCGGTCTGGACTGCCGGCACGTACGCGGCCAGTGGCGCCACCACCTTGGGCAGCACGATGTTCAGTTCGGTCAATCGCTGCGACCACGTCATGACGGATCAGCCCTTGGCGCGCTTCAGGTAGGCGACGTGCTGTTCGCCCGTGGGTCCCGGCAGGACGCTGACCAGCTCCCAGCCGTCAGCACCCCACTGGTCGAGGATTTGTTTGGTGGCATGGGTCAGAAGGGGGACGGTGACGTACTCCCAGGCAGTTGGCTCGCTCATGTGCACACCCTATCCCTCCGGTATGTGTTCGGGCCGCGTACGTTCACCAACCCGGACATCCCCTGATGACAGGGGTGAAATAGGCGTACTGCACGGTATGGTCTTCGGCCATGATCAACGTGGATATGGTGAACCCGTGACAACAGAACAGCCCACGGGCTATCGCTGGTCAGAGGCCGCTGCGAAGGCGCGCCTGCACTTCGTCTCCGGCAAGGGCGGGACCGGAAAAACCACTGTCGCGGCGGCTCTCGCGCTGACACTGGCCGCCGAGGGCAAGAAGGTCCTCCTCGTCGAGTGCGAGGGACGTCAGGGCATCGCGCAGATCTTCGATGTCCCGCCCCTTGCCCCCACCGAGACCAAGGTCGCCACCGCAGAAGGCGGCGGTCAGGTGTGGGCACTGGCGATCGACATCGAACACGCACTGCTCGAGTATCTCGACATGTTCTACAACCTCGGATTCGCCGGCCGCGCCATGCGCCGCATCGGTGCCATCGACTTCGTCACCACCGTCGCGCCGGGGCTTCGCGACGTCTTGGTGACGGGGAAGATCAAGGAGACAGTGGTCCGAACCGACAAGCGCGGCAACCGGATCTACGATGCGGTGGTGGTCGACGCACCTCCGACGGGCCGGATCGGCAACTTCCTCGACGTCACCAAGGCCATGGCCGATCTGACCAAGACCGGTCCGTTGCGCAACCAGAGCGATGGCGTGGTCAAGCTGCTGCACTCGGACCAGACCGTGGTGCATCTGGTGACGTTGCTCGAGGCGATGCCCATCCAGGAGACCATCGAGGCGGTCCGCGAGCTGGAGGGCAAGAACCTCACCATCGGGTCGGTGATTGTCAATCGGGTGTCGCCGCATCATCTGCCGCCCGAGTCGATCGGCGACATCGCCGACGGCGTCATCGATGCCGCCGAACTGCGCGCCCAGCTCGACAAGTCGGGTTTGAAGTACACCGAGGCCGACTTCGAGGGCCTGCTCACCGAGACCATCGAGCACGCCAGTCGGGTGCAGGCCCAGCTCGAGGCCGGCGCCGAACTCGATGCCATGGAACTCGACAAGCTGCAGCTGCCCGCGTTCGACGATGGCGTCGACCTCGGTGGCCTCTACGAAATCTCCGAAATCCTCCAGAAGGCTGGTGCCTGATGCCGATCGACCTGAAAATGGGCGCAATTCTCACCGACCTCGGAACGAAGGTCGTGATCTGTTGTGGCGCAGGCGGAGTCGGCAAGACGACCACCGCCGCGGCAATGGCCGTGTACGCCGCCGAACGGGGACGCAAGGTTGTTGTCCTCACGATCGACCCCGCCAAGCGGCTCGCGCAATCGCTGGGTATGAGCGAACTGACCAACAGCCCCCAACCGGTCAAGGTCGACGGCGAGGGCACGCTCGACGCAATGATGCTCGACATGCGCCGCACCTTCGACGAGATGGTGACGCAATACTCGACGCCTGAACGCGCCGAGGCGATCATGAACAACAACTTCTATCAGACGGTTGCCAGCTCGTTCTCCGGCACGCAGGAGTACATGGCGATGGAGAAGCTGGGACAGCTGCTGGCGCAGGATGATTGGGACCTGGTGGTGGTGGACACCCCACCCTCGCGCAATGCCCTCGACTTCCTCGACGCGCCCCAGCGTCTCGGGTCGTTCCTCGAAGGCCGGCTGATGAAGATGCTCGTGGGTGGCGGTCGCGGTGTGGGCCGGGTCGTCACCGGTGTTGTCGGCCTGGCCATGAAGGGCATCTCGACCATCATCGGCGGCGAGACGCTGCGGGACGTCTCGGTCTTCGTGCAGTCACTCGACTCGATGTTCGGAAGCTTCCGGGAACGGGCGAACCGGACCTACAACCTGCTCAAACAACCCGGCACCCAATTCGCCGTGGTTGCGGCGGCCGAACCGGACGCCCTGCGTGAGGCCGCGTTCTTCGTCGACCGGCTCTCCGAGGAGAAGATGCCGCTCGCCGGCCTGATCCTCAACCGAACCCACCCCAACCTCACCGCGATCGGCGGGAGTACCGCCGAGGCGGCGGCCAACAATGTCGACGACCCGCTGGCCAAAGCGGTCCTCACGATTCATTCCGAACGTGCGACCACCGGCAAACGCGAACTGCACCTGCTGCACAGCTTCACCACGTCGCATCCGGCAGTCCCGATCGTGGGTGTGCCGTCACTGCCGTTCGAGGTCGCCGACATGACCGCACTGCGCGCGGTGGCCGAAGAGATCACCAGCAAAGGCTGACGCCGCCGCCCGGCAGGGCGACGGCGTCAGGATGTTCGCGGAGACTCAGCCAACGCTGGTGATCTGCCTGCGACGCTGTGTCTCGAAGAACGTGCTCCACGAGGTGACCTCGGGATGCTGGCGCAACAGCGCTCTGCGCTGACGTTCGGTCATGCCTCCCCAGACCCCGAACTCAACGCGATTGTCGAGTGCATCTGCACCACACTCGAGCTGGACTGGGCAATGACGGCAGATCGTCGCAGCCTTGCGCTGGGCGGCTCCACGGACAAACAGCTGGTCAGGATCGACCTCGCGGCACCGTGCCCTGGCCACCCAGGCCAATCTTGCTTCGTTCTCTACCGTCGCAGCTGCCGCTTTTGCCATTACGATCCCCTGTCTGAAGCACAATATTGACGTCCGCCGCCACATTTAAGACTGAATGTTACGTGTGTCACATTCAATTACGACCAATGTATGGACCACACTTACGCACCGTCAAGACCTGGAATGAAAAAAGTGGCACTCGCGTGCAAACCGAGTGCGACGATCTGGCCTTTGCGCCGCTCGGTGCCACCTGAGAAGGCAGACGCCACGTATCCTTGCTGGCGTGCCAAAGTCGAAGTCCCTGTCACTGCTCGCGGGATGCTGCGTCCTAGCCGGTGTTCTGGTCGCCGGACTGCTGTTTCCGGTGGCCGGTGGAATCGGGCTGGTGTCGAGCCGGGCCGCGGACACGGTCCAGAACGTGTCGTCGGAACTGCTCGAAGGCACGGTCCCCGAGGTCACGACGATGACGGACGTCACCGGCAAGCCGATCGCGTTCCTCTACGACCAGCGACGAACGCAGGTCGGCTACAACGACATCTCGCCGGAGATGATCCGCTCCATCATCTCCATCGAAGACCGGCGTTTCCTCGACCACGACGGGGTGGACTGGAAAGGCACGATCCGCGCGTTCCTGAAGAACTCGTCGTCGGGCGAGGTGCAGCAGGGTGCTTCGACCATCGACCAGCAGTATGTGAAGAACTACCAACTGTTGGTTCTCGCCCGCACCGACGCCGACCGCCGCGCCGCCACCGAGACCACGCCTGCACGCAAGCTCAAAGAAGTCCGCATGGCACTCACGCTGGAGGAGAACCTCACCCAGCAGGCCAAGCGGGACAAGAACCTCAACGACGAGCAGGCCAAGCAGGAGGCCAAGAAAGAAATCGTCACGCGCTACCTGAACGTGGTGCCGTTCGGTAACGGCGCGTACGGCATCGAGGCCGCAGCTCGCACGTACTTCAACAAGGCCGCCAAGGATCTGACGATCCCCGAGTCGGCGATGCTCGCCGGCATGGTGCAGTCGAGTTCGGCACTCGACCCCTACAACAACCCCGATGGTGTGCTCGAACGCCGCAACCTGGTTCTCGACACGCTGATCTCCAACTTCCCGAACCGCGCAACCGAGTACCAGGCCGCCAAGGAGACCCCGCTCGGCGTGGTCCCCTCCCCGATCACCTTGCCCAACGGCTGCATCTCGGCCGCTGACGCCGGATTCTTCTGCGACTACGCCCTGAAGTTCCTTGCCGAGAACGGGCTGAGCCGCGAGACTGTCGCGCGTGGCGGCTACACGATCCGCACCACGCTCGACCCCGCCGTCCAGCGGTCGACGCTGACCGGGGTGCAGAACATCACCGACCCCGACCTCAACGGGGTCGCGACTGTCATGAGCGTGATCCGGCCGGGCACCGAGAGCCACGACATCATGTCGATGGCGTCGAGTCGCCAGTACGGACTCGACCAGAATGCGAACCAGACCGTGCAGCCACAGCCGTTCTCGATGGTCGGCGACGGTGCGGGGTCGGTGTTCAAGATCTTCACGGTCGCCGCGGCGATGGAAAAGGGCCTGGGTGCCGGGTCATCCCTTCAGGTCCCTGCCACCTTCCAGGCGCAGGGCATGGGTAGCAGCGGCGGTGTCAACGGTTGCCCGGCGAACACCTACTGTGTGCGCAACGACGGCCGGTATCCCGCACAGTTGTCGGTGACTCAGGCACTCGCTCAGTCCCCCAACACCGCATTCGTCAAGCTCCTCCAAGACGTCGGGGTGGGACCTGCGGTCGACATCGCCGTACGTCTCGGACTGCGCTCGTACACCAATCCGGGGACCTCCGGCCAGGGCGAGCAGAGCTTGGCCGACTACTTCAAGCAGAACAATCTGGGTTCGTTCACCCTGGGACCCACCGCGATCAACGCACTCGAACTCTCCAACGTTGCCGCCACCCTGTCTTCGCACGGTGTGTGGTGCCCGCCGAACCCGATTGCATCCATCACGCAGCCGAAGCGCGACCGCAACGGCAACCAGGTGTTGGGTGCCGACGGGCGGCCTGCGGTGCAAGAGGTCGCCTTCGAGCGTCCGAAGTGCGAGAAGGTCGTCGAACCCGGCCTGGCCGACACCCTCGCGAACGCCATGAGCCAGGACGACCGCGGATCGGGAACTGCTGCCGGCGCTGCCGGGTCCACCGGATGGAACCTGCCGATGGCCGGCAAGACGGGCACCACAGAGGCTCACCGCTCGTCGGCTTTCCTCGGGTTCACCAACAACCTGGCGGCCGCGACCTACACGTACAACGATTCACCGACCCCGTCGGAGCTGTGCTCGAATCCGCTGCGGCAATGCGGATACGGCACCCTTTACGGCGGTAGTGAACCGGCACGAACATGGTTCACCGCGATGTTGCCGATCGCCAACAACTTCGGGCCCACCGCCCTGCCACCGAACGACCCGACCTACGTGGCCGGTGTGGGCGGCAAGGCTGTTCCGTCTGTTGCGGGGATGACCGCCGACGAGGCGACGAGGCGGATCGAGCAGGCGGGCTTTCGGGTTGCGCGCCTCGACACCGACAGTGCGCAAGCAGCGGGCACCGTGGTGTTCACCGCCCCCGAGGACACGGCGATCCCCGGGAGCACCGTCACCATCTACGTGAGCACCGGTCAGTCCCAGCTCCCCACCCGACGGGCGTCACCACCCACCACCATCACCGTCCCCGGGGTCGGCCCGATCGTGATCCCGGTACCGGGCGGCTGATTCGCCGGACAGCAGGACTACTGCAGGCGCGCGCGAATCGCCGATGACAGGCGCTTGCCGTCGGCGCGACCGGCGGCAAGTTTGGTGGCGTGCCCCATCACTTGGCCCATCTGCCTCATGGCCGGTGGTTCACCGATCTCTTCGGTGACGGCCGCAACGGCTTTGTCGACGATGCCCGTCAGTTCCTCGTCGGACAATTGCGCGGGTAGGTACCCGGCGATGATCTCACCCTCGGCGCGTTCCTTCTCTGCCAGTTCCTCGCGATTGTTCTCCGAGAACACCGCGGCCGCCTCTGCACGCTTCTTACTCTCGCGCGCAAGCACTTTCATCACGTCGTCATCGGTCAACTCGCGGGCAGCCTTGCCCGACACCTCTTCGGACTGAATGGCAGCCAGGACCATCCGCAGGGTCCCGGTGACCGTGGTGTTCTTGGCTTTCATGGCAGCGGTCAGATCGGTGCGGATCTGCTCTTTGATCGTGGACATGTGGTCAAACCTACGCCGCCGAGGTCGACGGTCCGCACCCGTTTTGCGCCTGCGGGCGTATTCTGGCCAGATGCCTCAGGGACGAAAAAGCATCACTCGTCGCACAGATCAACTCACCGGTCTGACCCCGGTCCACGCGATCGCGGGGGTCGCGGCCGCGGGCGCCGCCGGTCTCGCCTACGCGACCTTGATCGAGCGAAACGCATTCGCGCTGCGACACGAGACCCTGTCGGTTCTCGAGCCCGGCTCCACATCGCTGCGGGTGCTGCACATCAGCGACCTCCACATGATGCCGGGACAGCGGCTCAAACAAGCATGGGTTCAGGAGCTCGCCGCGCTGCAGCCAGACCTCGTCATCAACACCGGCGACAACTTGGCCCACCCGCAGTCGGTACCGGCCGTGGTCCAGGCGCTGGGCGATCTGTTGTCCCTTCCCGGGCTCTTCGTGTTCGGGTCCAACGACTACTTCGCGCCCATTCCGAAGAACCCGCTGAAGTACTTCAAGAAAGACCACAAGCGCACCCACGGGGAGCCGCTTCCGTGGCAGGACCTGCGCGCGGCATTCACCGAGCGTGGCTGGCTCGACGCCACCCACTCGGTGCGTGAACTCGAGGTCGCCGGGGTGCGGGTGGCTGCTGCGGGTGTCGACGATCCGCACATCGGCCGCGACCGCTACGAGACCATCGAGGGCCGTCCCAACCCGCTGGCGCATCTGCGCTTGGGTCTGACCCACTCGCCGGAGCCGCGTGTGCTCGACCGGTTCGCCGACGACGGGTACGACCTCGTGATGGCAGGACACACTCACGGAGGCCAGCTGTGCCTGCCCGGTGTCGGCGCAATCGTGACCAACTGCGACCTCGACCGGTCACGGGTCAAAGGCGTGTCGGCATGGGGTGCGGCGATGAAGCTTCACGTCAGTGCCGGGCTGGGCACTTCGCCGTATGTTCCGGCCCGCTTCTGCTGCCGGCCCGAGGCCACGCTGCTCACCCTCACTCCCGTCTCGGCCGGCGACGCCGACTACGAGCAGGAGGGGTCACTGCCTCCGGTGAATGCCGAAGCCAATTGACCCTCGTGACCAGGCGATTTAATCCGCTACCGCGGCTGAGGTAAGCTATCGCAGGCTGATTGATCACGGGGTGTGGCGCAGCTTGGTAGCGTGCTTCGTTCGGGACGAAGAGGTCGTGGGTTCGAATCCCGCCACCCCGACTGTGTTGGTTGAGACACATGAGAGACCCTGATCAGGGGGAACCTTGATCAGGGTCTCCTCGTTTCAGCCGCCCACTCCCCGATGATGTGTGGTTGTTGCGGCCGAAAGCCCAGGTCGGCGCCGCCACAACAACACACTTTCGGGCTATGAGCCGCTGTCGTCCAGAACTCCGACCGAGACGCCGTAGGGCAGGAACCGGACACGCCGTTGCGGGTCCACATTGTCTTTGTGCACGCGCAGAGCATCGAGCTCCGAGGCGTACACCTGGTCGATGCGGGCCGATCCGTCTTCGGCGACGGTGTAGATGGCCCAGACACCGTCACCGGTGTCGCCCGTGGTCTCACGCGTCGGCGGCGCGGGCTTGGTGCGCTGCGACGCCGTGCTGAACATCGAATCGCGAAGTAGCGACGCCAGGGGGTTCTCGCCTCCGGATTGCGACATCCCCTTGGCGACCTGGCCCAGCATGTCGCGGAATCCCTCGCCGGCCTCTCTGGCAAAGCGGTCGAAATCCTCGGGCTCGAAGCCGAACGGTCCGTTGGTACTCATTGATCACTCCTGTTGTGCGGTGAGGACTCCAGTGTGCCTGCCCGATCGTGACATGGCAGGAATAACGTGACATGTCATGCGTTCTCATGGGGGCGAGCACAACGCCCGCATCGAACGACAGTCAGGAAGCAATCATGGCTCAGCTCACTGGAAAGACAGCGCTCGTCACCGGCGGCACCTCGGGCATCGGGCTCGCGACCGCCCAGCGACTCGCGGCCGAAGGCGCTCATGTGTTCATCACCGGCCGCAACCAATCGGGGATCGACACAGCGGTTTCGACGATCGGCGCGCAGGCGACCGGGGTTCGCAGCGACGTCACCGACCCCAAGGATTTGCAGAACCTCGCGCAGGCCATTGCCGACCGCGGCCAGGGACTCGACGTCGTCTTCGCCAACGCAGGCGGCGGCGAGTTCGCCTCTCTCGCCGACGAGACACCCGAGCACCTCGCGGACACTTTCAACCGGAACGTGGGCGGAACGGTTTTCACCGTCCAGTCGGTGCTGCCACTGCTGAACGAGGGTGCTTCGATAGTGCTCGCCGGTTCGACGTCCGCTTCTGCCGGAATCCCCGCCTTCGGCGCATACGCGGCATCGAAGGCAGCCATCCGGTCGTTCGGACGGACGTGGGCCGCAGAACTGGTCGACCGCAAGATCCGGGTCAACACGGTCATCCCCGGCCCGGTGGAGACCCGCGGACTCAAAGAACTTGCGCCTGAAGGTCAAGCGAAGGACCTGCTCGACGCGCAAGCGGCCACGGTACCGATGCGCCGGATTGGTCAGCCCGAGGAGATCGCTGCAGCGGTGTTGTTCCTCGCATCCGATCAGAGCAGCTTCATGACCGGGTCCGAGGTGTTCGTCGACGGAGGCGCTGAGCAGATCTAGTCCGGGCGCGGCAACGTGCCCTCACGCAGGATGTTCTCGTAGACCGCCTCGAGAGTGTCGGCGAGCTCGGACTCCTGGGTGACGTCGAGGTCGGCGAAGAACAGTTGCCGAATCCTGGCCACGTGCTGTGGTGCCGCGGTCTTCAACTGTTCCCAGCCGGCCTCGGTCAACACCGCGTCGGTGACCCGCCGATCGACGACGGACGGGGTGCGCTCGACGATTCCGCGGCGGCTCATCCGCTGCAGATGATGCGACAGGCGGCTGCGCTCCCACCCGATGGTCGTCGCCAGCCTTGTCAACGGCATCCGGTGACCCTCTGCGGCCGACAGAGCATTCATCACGGTGTAGTCACCGAGCGACAAACCCAGTTCGGCCTGGAGATGGCTGTTCATCTCGTACTCGAGCCGGTGGTAGACCCGCATGTAGTTCAACCACGTCCGTTGTTGAGACGGGGTCAACCATTCGCTCGAGGCCATCTCACCCGTTCTCGGGCCCGGTGATCACGGTGTACAGCGCCGAGATCCGGCCGTCCGTGACCACCGCGGCATCAAATCCGGTGGCCACCGGGTCTTGTCCGGGAGGGCCCAGTTTCCACGCCAAATGGCCGAAGTTCTGGGCCTTCTGCACCTGTCCGACCTTGTTGAACACCAGGCCCTGCATCCCTTCGAGCAGCTTTTGCGCCTTGGCAGCCAAGGCGTCCCGCCCTACTGTGACCCCTTCTTCGTCCGTCCAGACCACGTCGTCGGTGTAGGTCTCCGCTATCGCTTGCGCGCGCCGCGTCGAATCGGCCTCACCGAACACCGCCAGCAGGTTCGCTTCCATCAACGCAGTTACTTCGTCGGGCATGGGGACTCCTCGTGTTCGGCGCGGCTGTCGGGTGACATGTCACAAATTACGGCGCATCCGCTCCGCGCACCTGACGACGGGCTCATCCCGTCCGATTCGACGACTTCAAGCGGGCGGCATTTCGACCGCGTTTTCGTGCACCGGGCGCCGACGACGCGGCTACGGTGGACCGAACTCCGTGAGCGCTGGGGCTTGTCAGCCGGCCTGCCGGATCGGGCCCCCGCTCTGTGACGTGCACTCGGGCTGACACTGGAGGGGATATGGCCACGCCATCGGGACGCAGCGAGCACTTCGAGCCACGCCGACAGGAGATCATCGATCGGGCTGCGGTCCTGTTCGCCGAGAACGGCTACGCGGCCACCGGAGTATCGGAGATCTGCAAGGCGACCGGGCTGGGCAAGGGCGCGCTCTACCACTACATCGGCTCGAAGGAGAGTTTGCTCGTTGCCATCCAGGATCGGGTGCTCGAGCCGTTGATGGCGCAAGCAAAGGAGATCGTCCGGTTCGACACCCACCCGGTGGTGAAGATACGGCTGCTCTCTGAAGTCCTTTTGAACTCGATCATGTCCAGGGTCGACCACATCTGGGTGTACGAGCACGACTACCGTCACCTGACCGGCGAGAACCTCGAACGAATGCTCGCACAGCGTGACGAGTTCGAGAGGTTGATCGAAGACGCGATCGCCGAGGCCATCGACAATGGCTTCCTCCGGGACATCAATCCGCGGCTCGCCACTCTCCAGTTCCTGAACCTGCACAACCACACCTACCGGTGGGCGAGCACGGCGAATCAGCTGTGGTCGGTTCAGGAACTGTCAGACGAGTACTGCCACACCTTGATCCGGGGCATGGCAGCGTCCGATGCACAACTCGAGGGTTTGGATGTCGAGGCCAACCGATTGCGCAAGATACTGGCAGCGGCATGAGGCCATCCGCCGAGGCATTGTTCGAGGGGTTTCCATTCGTCAAATGACGCGCGACGCCCTACCGTGAAAGTCATCGTTCCTGTGTGTGCCTGAACCCACCGGCTTCGCGCAGGCCGCATCGGGGTGGCCAATTCCGGACTCCTCGGTGGACTCGGAGTTGTAGGAGGCCGACATGCCGGACCCGGACGCGGACGAACAGCAGAACAAGCTGGATCTCGCACAGCTCGACATCGAGAAGCCGAAGTCTCATGCGGCCGGTGCCACTGCCGTCGCCGTCTCGATGAAGCGCGCCCTCGGGCACATGGGGGCGCTCCGGACCGCCAAGACGCTGCTCAAATTGAACCAGGCCGAGGGCTTCGATTGCATGAGCTGCGCGTGGCCGGACCCCGACCCGGGCCACCGCCACGCCGCCGAGTTCTGCGAGAACGGCGCCAAGGCGGTGGCCGAGGAGGGCACCACGAACCGGGCAACTCCGGAGTTCTTCGCCGCACACAGCATTGAGGATCTGTCCGGGCGCACCGAGCACTGGCTGGGGCAGCAGGGGCGCATCACTCATCCGATGATCAAGCGTCCCGGCGGAACGCACTACGAACCCATCGACTGGAACGATGCCTTCGCGCTCATCGGCGACGAGCTCAACGGTCTCGCCTCCCCCGACGAAGCCGTCTTCTACACATCGGGCCGGGCCTCGAACGAGTCCGCGTTCGTCTACCAGCTGTTCGCGCGCGCTTTCGGCACCAACAACATGCCCGATTGCTCGAACATGTGTCACGAGTCCACGTCCATCGCACTGCAGGAATCGATCGGGATCGGCAAGGCGAGCGTGACGCTGGACGACGTCTACAACGCCGAGCTCATCGTGATCGCCGGCCAGAATCCGGGCACCAATCACCCCCGCATGCTGTCCGCGCTGGAGAAGGCGAAACAGAACGGCGCGAAGATCCTGTCGATCAATCCGCTGCGTGAAGCCGGACTCGTCAACTTCAAGAACCCGCAGACGCCCCGCGGCATGGTCGGGCCGGGCACCGACCTGACCGACATGTTCCTGCCGATCGCCTTGAACGGTGACCTCGCGCTCTTCCAGGCGTTCGGATCCCTACTCGTGGAGTGGGACGCGCTGGACCACGACTTCATCGATGCGCACACCACCGGTTTCGAGGCGTGGCGCGAGCATGTCACTGCCGTCGACTGGGACGTCGTCACCTCCACCACCGGACTCTCCCGCGCACAGATCACCGAAGCTGCCGAACTCCTGCGGGATTCGAAGGCCACGGTGTTCTGCTGGGCGATGGGACTGACGCAACACCGAAACGCGGTCGCCACCATCAAGGAGGTCACCAATCTCGCTTTCGCACAGGGCAACATCGGCAAGCCGGGCGCGGGATTGTTCCCCGTGCGGGGCCATTCGAACGTGCAGGGCGACCGCACGATGGGCATCTGGGAACGGCCCCCGCAACACTTCCTCGACGCCATCCAGAAGGAGTTCGGGTTCGATCCCCCGCGCGAGCACGGGCTCGACACCGTCGACTCCATCCGTGCGATGCGCGACGGCAAGGCGCACTTCTTCCTGGGTCTGGGCGGCAACTTCGCCCAGGCAACCCCGGACAGCGACGTCACCTTCGACGCTCTGCGCAAGGTCGCCATGACCGTGCAGATCTCGACGAAGATCAACCGGGGTCACCTGGTGTGCGGCGAGACCGCACTGATCCTGCCGACCCTCGGCCGCACGGAGAAGGATGTACAAGCCAGTGGGCCGCAATACATCTCGGTAGAGGACTCGACGTGCTCGGTGCACGCCTCACGCGGACCGCTCCCCCCGGCGAGCCCGCACCTCAAGTCCGAGGTCGCGATCATCACCTCTATCGCCGAAGCCACCATCGGCGACCGGCATGGCATCAATTGGGAAGCCATGCGCGACGACTACCGCAACATCCGAGCGCACATCGCGCAGGTGGTGCCCGGATGCGAAGGCTACGAGGTGAATGTCCGCAGGCCCGGCGGGTTCATCCTGCCCCACCCACCTCGGGACTCCCGGACCTTCGACACCGAGTCGGGTCTCGGCGAGTTCGCCGTCTCCCCCATCGATGTCCTCCAGGTCCCGCCGAATCACCTGATTCTGCAGACACTTCGAAGCCACGACCAGTTCAACACCACCATCTACGGCTTCAGCGACCGGTACCGCGGCATCGAGGGTGGTCGCCGTGTTGTGTTCGTGCATCGCGAAGACATCTCCGCGCTGGGATTTCGAGACGGTGACATCGTCGACATCGTCACCAAGTGGGACGACGACGACAACGTGCGGTGTGCGCCCTCGTTCCGGATCGTGGAGTACGCGACACCTCGCGGCTCTGCCGCGGCGTACTACCCCGAGACCAATCCACTCGTGCCGCTGGATTCGACAGCCCTGCAGAGCAATTGCCCGACATCGAAATCGATCATCGTCTCGCTCGTTCCAGCAGGCGAGGGTAGATCGGCCGAGAATGCCGCGGATCAGGACTCGACCGGATCGGATTGGGATCACAAGTCGCAACCGCAGCCCGAACACCTGAGCTGAACCGGCACCCACTCGGGCACGGGGTTGTAAACCGTCGCGCGACGGGGTACACAACTAGAACACGTTCTATTTCGGGCATGTTCATGTTGAATACCCGGCATTGCGAGGCACACCATGCACACCCCAATCTGTGACGATCTCGGCATCGAGTTCCCCATCTTCGCGTTCACCCACTGCCGCGACGTCGTGGTCGCCGTGAGCAAGGCCGGCGGATTCGGGGTGCTGGGTGCGGTCGGATTCACCCCGGAACAGTTGGAGATCGAACTCAACTGGATCGATGAGCACATCGGTGACCATCCCTATGGCGTCGACATCGTGATCCCCAACAAGTACGAGGGCATGGACTCCAACCTGTCCGCCGAGGAACTCACGTCGATGTTGCAGTCGATGGTCCCGGCCGAAACCCTCGACTTCGGCCGCAAAATCCTTCTCGACCACGGTGTTCCGCTGCCCGAGGACGAGGAGAACTCGCTTCAGCTCCTGGGGTGGACCGAGGCCACCGCGACCCCCCAGGTCGAGATCGCGCTCCAGCATCCCAAGGTCAGCCTCATCGCAAATGCTCTCGGCACACCGCCTGCGGAGATGATCACCCACATCCACGAGGCCGGCCGCAAGGTGGCCGCGCTGTGCGGGTCACCCAAGCAGGCACGCAAACATGCCGACGCCGGGGTGGACATCATCATCGCCCAGGGCGGCGAGGGTGGCGGCCATTGCGGCGAGGTCGGGTCCATCGTCTTGTGGCCGCAGGTGGTCAAAGAGGTTGCGCCGATCCCGGTTCTGGCCGCCGGTGGCATCGGCGGCGGCCAGCAGATCGCGGCCGCTCTCGCTCTCGGCACCCAGGGAGCCTGGACGGGTTCGCAGTGGCTGATGGTCGAGGAGTCGGAGAACACCGCTGTACAGCAGGCGGCCTACGTGTCGGCCAGCAGCCATGACACCGTTCGCAGCCGGTCCTTCACGGGTAAGCCATGCCGGATGTTGCGCAACGACTGGACCGAGGCCTGGGAGAAGCCGGAGAACCCTGAACCGCTCGGAATGCCGTTGCAGTACATGGTGTCCGGGATGGCGGTCGCCGCAACGCACCGCTACCCGGACCAAACCGTGGACGTCGCTTTCAATCCCGTCGGCCAGGTGGTCGGGCAGTTCACCAAGGTGGAGAAGTCCGCCGCGGTCATCGAGCGGTGGGTTCAGGAATACCTGGACGCCACAACAACTCTGGAACAACTAAACGCACTGACCTGAGACTCGGCGGACGTCGCCTACGGCTGGACCCCGGCCGTGGGCACGTCCGCGAAGTGGGCCTCGATGATCGCCCGCACGGTGCGTCGACATCTGCCACAGTCACGACCGGCACCGCAGGCGTTGGCGACCTCTTTGGACGTACGCGCACCGTCGGCCACGGCCTGCTCGACGACGTGACTCGTAACTCCTTGGCACAGACACACATACATGGCGGGGACCTGGTGCCTAGGCCTGCAGCTGTAGTTCCAGAACCCGCTGCAACTTACCGACGAACAGCGGTGGATACACCCCGACACCTGCGCCCGCCATCCACTCGGCGGCCGCGTCGGGATGCTTCAACCAGCGCATCGCCTGCTCTTCGGAGTCGAATTCTTGCAGGATCATCACTTCGTGACTGTCGTCGATGGCACGGTAGACCCACACCCGGCGTACACCGGACGAGATGAAGCGCCGGAGGCTCGACCGCACCGCCTCCACGAGTGCGGCGACATCACGCACCGGGGCGATGGCAGCGACAATGATGCCCGACTCCTCGGCATTGGCCCCCTCGAGCTCGATCTTCTCGACAACCTCACCGGCGAAAAGAGGAGGGATCTCCTCCACGCCTGCCGCGTCAAACCATTCGAGGACGGTCGGCGAGGCGAGCACACGGTTGATCGGCCCATCGGCGCGAACACCGAGCGTTGTGAACACGCGGTGTGGGTTGTCCAACGCCCGGTAGATCACCATGTGATGCGCGCCCAGTCGCGCGAGCGCATCGTTGTTCTCGGACAACCGCTCGATGAGTTTTTCGTCGGTCGGCAACGAGAAGTCCGAAGCGAGAATGCGCGAATGCTGCGTCATGGAGTTCATCCCTGCTGCCGGGTCCGTCGTTGCCACCAAAACAGCATCGTACCGAGATAAATTGATTTCGGACGCGTGTGTTGCACAGCCCCTCCGGGACCAGCCCTCCCGTTGGCGACACGACGTGCTCTTCGATGTGAGGAGATTTCATGCAAGGAGATCCAGAAGTTCTCAAACTGCTCAACGAGCAACTGACCAGCGAACTCACCGCCATCAACCAGTACTTCCTGCATTCGAAGATGCAGGACAGCTGGGGATACACCGAGATCGCCGCTCAGACCCGCGCTGAGTCGTTCGAGGAGATGAACCACGCCGAGGCACTCACCGACCGGATCCTGCTCCTGGACGGACTGCCCAACTACCAGCGGCTGTTCTCGCTGAAGGTTGGACAGACGCTGCGCGAACAATTCGAGAGCGACCTGCAGATCGAGCTGGACGTCGTCGAGCGCCTCAAGCCTGGGATCGTGATGTGCCGGGAGAAGCAGGACTCGACGAGTGCGATTCTCCTCGAGAAGATCTTGGCCGACGAAGAAGGTCACGTCGACTACCTGCAGACGCAGCTCGAACTGATGAACACGTTGGGTGACCAGCTGTACCTGGCCCAGTGCGTGGCCCGTCCGCCCAAGTGATCTCCGGCGGGTGTGGGGACGTCGACTCCGGAGAACCCGACGGTTCTCACACCCGCTGATCGCACGCGCCCGCACGGTCGATACGAGCCGGATTCGTCTGTGTTCCCGCCAATTTCATCAATCTGGACGCCCGGCCAGACGTTCACGACGGACCGATCGGTACGGACTCGAGCCCGTGCGACGGTGCCGGTGATGCGTGACACGGCTGGTAGGTTCCTCATTGTCCCGGCAGATTTACCGTGAGGAATTGATGTTCAAGAAGGCCGCCACACTCATTGCAACTCTGTGCGCGCTCGTCGCACTGACAGCACTGGGGGTGTCCACCGCTTCAGCTGCGCCTGCAAAGGCCAACATCGGAGGTGGGACAGGAATCTTGGTGGATAAAGACAAGGGCACAGCGAGCGCCTGCACACTCACCGCCATCGGCCGCGACCAGAACAACATCTTGGTTGGTCTCACCGCCGGTCACTGTGGCCCCGCCGGCAAGGCAGTGTTCGTCGAAGCCGCCCAGGGACTCGGACCGGTCGGCCAGGTCACCTTCACGCACCGTGACCTCGATTACGCGATCATCCGCTTCGATTCAGCGAAGGTGAACCCCGTTCAGCGCGTCGGCGGCGTCACCATCCGTGGCATCCGCACGCAGGCCCCCGCTTTCCCGGAGATCGGCTGCAAACAGGGACGCACCACCGCCAACACCTGTGGCATCACGTGGTTCTCGGACGGCTCAGCGCACACCAGCCAGATCTGCGTGGTCGAGGGAGACTCGGGTAGCCCCGTGGTGGTCGGCGACCGACTCGTCGGAATGGTCAACGCCTACTACTTCATCGGATGCATCGGGCCGGAGACCGGCACGAACATCAAACCGATCCTCGACGACCTGCCGGCGCGCGGCATCACCGCATTCCACGTCGTCTGACCCTCGGACGTACTCGGCGAGTGACTTCCGACGTGCTTCTAGCGGCGCGTCAAGGTTTCCAACTCGTCGCGCACCCGCGCGGAATCGGGGCCGTACTCGGCGTCCAATCCGAACGGGGCGCGCGGTAGGTGTGCTGTCTTCTTGGCGTTCTCGTAGAACGCGATGAAGGCGATGATGAGGACTGGGATCAAGATGATTGCAATTTCCATGTCTGAAACTATGCGCCCGAACAGATAGTGCCACCACTGGCTGTTTTGCCAGTCTTCGCATATTTTCTGCCATACTGGTTGGCATGCTCCGCTCCGTTGCCGTGATCCTGCAAGAGCCCGTTGCCGCCTTCGAGTACGGCGTGGTCAGCGAGGTATTCGGCGTGGATCGCACCGACGAGGGCGTACCGAAATTCGACTACCGCGTGTGCGGTATCGAACCGGGCAAACCGCTGAACTTCACGACGGGCGCCCAGGTCATTCCGCAGTACGGGCTCGAAGCGTGCGCCGACGTGGACCTGGTGGCGATACCGGCCGGGCAAGTCCGGACCGACTTCCCCGAGGCGGTGCTCGATGTACTCCGTGCAGCCGACGCTCGAGGCGCATACATCTTGTCGGTCTGCACGGGCTCGTTTGTCGTCGCCGCCGCCGGCCTGCTCGGCGGCCGGTCCGCGAGCACCCACTGGAAGTACGGCAAGGAGATGGCCGAGCTGTTCCCAGACGTCGACGTGAACACCGATGTGCTGTACGTCCAAGAGGGCAACATCATCACCAGCGCCGGTACAGCAGCCGGCATCGACGCCAGCCTGCACCTGGTCCGCACCGAGCACGGGCCGACGATTGCGAACAAGATCGCCCGCCGCATGGTGGTTCCCCCGCAACGCGAAGGCGGGCAGAGGCAGTTCGTGAAAGCGCCTGTGCCGGAATGTGATGAGGACGGATTCGGCCGCGTGCTCAACTGGATGCTGCGCAATTTGAAGCAGGACATCTCGATCGCGGACATGGCCACCAAAGCACACATGTCCCCACGCACTTTTGCCCGCAGGTTCGCCGACGAAGTGGGCACCAGCCCGTTGCGCTGGCTCACCGAGCAGCGGGTCCTCGCCGCGCAGAGCCTGCTGGAAACCACCGATCTCGGCATCGAGGAAGTGGCCCGTCAGGTCGGTTTCAGTTCGGCGACCCTGCTGCGACACCATTTCTCGGCCATCGTCGGTATCACGCCCACTGCGTTCCGCGTCCGCTTCGGTTGCGCCAGCTGAACCACGAGCTGTCCGTGTCTACGATGTGTGCACCGGCAATACGGACATCGACAGCGGGGGTTTGTAGACATCATGACCAACGATCCGGGCGACGCTTTCGGCTCACGTCCAGACCTGACCAAGGCTGACCGCCGGACCGGCGACGGCGCGCAACCCACGCAGCACTTCGCCGAACCAGCTGACCCCCAACACCCTGGCCACGTCGACCAGAGTGGTTTCAATCCCTATCCGCCTGCCCAGCCCTCCGATCAGTTCGTGCCGTACCCACCGCCGTATCAGCCGAGCGCACAGCAGTTTTCGCAACCCGCGCAGTACGGGAACACTCAGTACGGCAATCCGCAGTTCGGGGTACCGCAGTACGGGGTACCGCAGTTCGGGGGGTCGCAGTTCGGGGGGTCGACGCCGGGCTTTGATCCCAAGCCGGTTGCGGTCGGGCTCACGCGCGCCTTCGGTGCCGCAGCGCTCGTCGGGGCCCTACTCATGGTTGCCTACGGATGGTTGACCTGGGCGTCTTTCGAGCCGAAGACGAGCAGCGGCCCGCGGGCCTCGGTCAACGGATGGGGGCAGGTGTTCGAAGCAGGCGAATCGGTTGATCTGGGATCGGGGGCGAGCGGAGCCCCCTATGCCGGGGTGTTCCTTCCGCTCTTTGTATTACCGGTCGCCATTCTGGGCCTGCTGGTTCTCTGCAACATAGGACGTTTCGGCAATTCGATCGCCGTCTTTGTTCTGTCGGTTCTGCACCTGCTGCTGGCGATCATCTTCCTGGCGGCGCCGAGCATTTGCATCTTGTTCGAGTCCGACTTCGAGTCCGAGGTCTTCGAGGCCACCAATGATTTCTCTACAGGTCCAGGCGCCGTCCTCGCCACCCTGACCCTGCTGGTGGTCACCGGGACGAGCCTCGCAGGCATCGTGTTGGGCCGCCAAAGGGCACCTGTGCAGGCGCCGACGTACGGCTACCAGCCCTACTGACGTCTGCCGAACACCGATCAGGCCTCGCCGACAATGGGTTCGCCTCAGTCGGTGGAGCTTTCGGGCTCGTCGCTGTACGAGTCCGCAAAAGAAATCCGCGGCATGCTGGTTGCCGCGTACAGCGTCAGTCCCAGAAATACCAAGAAGGTCAGAGCGAAACCGGCTGCCACAGCGGCCAATCCGCAGTGCACGACGTCCGTGATGACTCCACCTCCGTCGCGGACCCAAAGTGCACCGAACGCCGCGAGCACGGCACCCAACAGGGCCCACGCCGCGCCCCGCGCTCGTGGCCCGACCGTGGATGCATAGAACAACCGCTCGTAGATCGCCGTCTCGAACTCGTCGATCGCCGCCGCCCGGACCGGGTCCTGGCCTGCGATCGTCCGCAGTTTCACCGCAAGATCGACGTCGTGATCAAGCCGAGCCGCCTCGTTCTGCCTGTACCGGACATACAAGCCGATACCGAACACCACCGCGATGAGAAAAATCCCGACACCTACCGCACCCCACGACGCATCATTCACGCCGGTCACGTTACGGCAGCCGACCAGCGCTCACGTCCGTCTGGTCGAACCCATCTGGCATTCCGGCTGCGCTCGGCGGCGCCGCGCGACGAACCATGTGTGCGGACGTCAGTCGAACCGAGGATTCGGGCTGTTCACCTGGGTTGTTGGTGCCTACGATATGTCAGTCATCGCTCAGCACGCTTGAACTCAGAGGACGCACAACATGGCCGAGTTATTCGGATTGACCAAACGCGTGGTCGAGGCACGGCTCAACAACACATCGATCAAAGCCGTCAGCGGGTCGATGGTCTCGTACCAGGGACAAGTTGAGTTCAAGGCAGCCGGATTCGGCGGCGGGGCGGGTGTGCTCGCCGGCCTCAAACAGAAGGCCACCGGTGAATCGCTCAAACTGATGGAGTGCACGGGCAATGGCCTGGTCCACCTCGCGATCGGCGCTCAGTACACAACGGTGTTGCAGCTGAACAACGAGACGATCCAGGTGGAGTCGCGGCAGTTGCTGGCGATGGCCGGTAATCTCCAAACCAATGTCCAGTTCTCGGGACTCGGTGGAATGTCTAGCGGGCAAGGTCTTTTCACCACGACGGTGTCGGGCACGGGTCAGGTTGCCCTGCTGTCGGCCGGCGGTCCTTTGATTCATCTTGAGGTGAGCCCGAACATGCCTCTGGTGGTCGACCCGGATGCGTTTGTGTCTGCCAAAGGTCAACTGCAGCAATCGTTTGTCACCGACGTCAGCTGGCGGTCGATGATTGGCCAGGACGGCGGCGAGGCGTTCTCGCTGCGGTGGCAGGGTCAGGGTGTTGTGTCCATCCAGCCGGCGGAACGGTGAGTGCAATGGTCTTTGAAAAAGTGAACTCGAAAGTGGTCAAGGTCAACGTCGGTCACGCCGGTGGCGTGGTCGCGCGTAAGGGCGCGATGCTCTTCTACACCGGTCAGGTGCAGTTCTCGCCGCACCAGATCCCCGGCGCAGGAGGGGGTGGCATGCCGGGAATGGGCGGCATGGGTGCCGTCGCGGGTATGGCGGGTCGGATGATGCGCGGCGAGCACGAGGCCACGATGCTTGCGCAGGGAAATGGCGACGTGCACTACGGGTTTGCCGGTCTCGCCGTCCATGTCATCGACATGCCCCAGGGAGGAACGGTCACCGCTGACGCATCGCGCACGCTCGGCTACACGTCGGGGCTGCAGGCATCGATTGTCTCGATGACCTCGCAGGGCGGCGGGGGCGGCGGCGGTCGAGGCGGCGGAATCATGGGTGCTCTACGCGGAGCTGCCACCGGCGCATTGACCGGCGACGGCATGTTCACCACCCAACTACAGGGCATGGGCTCGGTCGTGTTGTTGGCTCACGGTGAGGTGTTGGAGATCCAGGTCGGCGGCCAGTATCCGGTGATCGTGGATCCGCAGGCCTTCGTCGGCACGTTCGGCAACGTTCAAACGCAGCTCAAATCGACGATGGGCTGGCGCGACGCGGTCGGCCGCGGCGCCGGCGAGGCCATGCAGTTGCAGTGCCAGGGCCAGGGAACTGTTTTCGTCCAAGCATCCGAACAGAAGCTGTAGGGGAAAAGCCATGAGCGACATCTTGAATCCGTCGATGCTGCAAGGTGACGACAACATTCCGGGCAACACGTACGCGTACTACATGCAGCTGACCAAGCCCTGGATCATGTCCAAGGGCGCCATGATCGCCTACTACGGACAGATGCAGTTCCAGGCTCTGGTCCAGGGCATGCAGACAGCGATGATGCAGTCGCTGGCCGGCACCATCAGCGCGCCGTTGTACATGGGTGACTACGTGATCGCCCAGGGTCAGGGAACACTGATCATCGGCGACCGCGGCTTCGACATCAATTCGTACGACCTCGAAGACGGCAACCTCACGGTTCGGGCGGCCAACCTGTTGGCTTTCGAGCCCGGGTTGCAGCTGAACCAGTCAATCGTGCCGGGCTACTTGACACTCATCGGCACCGGCAAGTTCCTGGCGTCCTCGAACGGGCCGGTCATGTTCGCCGAACCGCCGTTGCGAGTCGACCCCGAGGCACTGGTCGGCTGGGCCGATTGTCCCTCCCCCAGTCACCACTACGACCAGGGGTGGATCACGGGCTACATGGCCGCCGGAGCCGCGATGATGGGCGCCGCCAGTGGCGAGGAACAGCAGTTCGACTTCACCGGCGCCGGAACGGTTCTCATCCAGTCGAGCGAGAAGGTGATCAACGACCACAACCTCGTTCGCCAGCTGGAGAGCCAGATCCCCGGGTTGTCGACCATGGGACTGCAACGCCTGCAGCAACGCATCCAGACCCAGATGGCGGGCCAGCAGCAGTACTGACGGCGGGCATTTGCACCTCCCACACGCCTGGGAGTCGCAAAACACCCGCGCGGAGCTCACTCTATGGAATTGTCAAGGATCTTGCGCGGTCTCGACCACATCGAGGGCGCGGAGGGCAGTTGCTGGTCGACTTATGCTGCGAGGGTGAGGGTTCGCCGGTTGTAGGCGGGTAGTGGTTGTCGGGTGGGGTCGATGTCGGCGGGTGGGATCAGCCAGGGATGCCCATCGGCGCCCATGGTGATGTCCCAATCGGTGTGATGCACGGCCCGATGGCACGTCCGGCACAACAGACACCCATTGCGCAGGGTGGTGGATCCGCCGTCAGCCCAGTGCACGATGTGATGACAGTCCGACCAGGTCGCCGGCGCCCCGCATTTGATGCAGCAGGTATCGCGAAGCAAGATCGCTTTACGCACCGGCCCGGTGAACAAACGCTTGGGTGGGCTCAAATCGATCGGCACCTGCTGCCCGTCCAGGGTGATCGAGGTGATCACTGCATCACACGCAGCTGCCGCCGCGGTCGCTTCGGTGACCGGACCCATCCACCGCAGTGACGCAAGGTCGGGATGATCCGCCGGAACCGTCACCGCCACCTCCGTTCTCGGCGCCGACACCAAACCCTGCCCACCACCACCGCAATCGAGGAGTTGGTGCAGGGCATCAGCCCGTCGTTGCGACGGCGTGCGAGCATCGGCGCTCCCGTCCGGTTCAGGACGAGGCCTGGACCACACGTCGAGCGCGGACATCATCTTCTCCCCAGTCACCGCATCCACATCAAACCTGCCCGACAATCGGCCATCGTCAGTGATCACGTAATCCAGAGTGTTCAACGAAACGTCTTCGGCGGCCGGCACCCCACCCGACACCTCGGCGACCTCATTACCCATCGCCCGGGCAATCCTCCCGATCTCGGCGGGGGGTGCACCAGAGAACGCATGAGCCAGAAGTTTTCCCTCGACCTCAGATCGGTAGTCGTCACTCATCACACCTGCCATGCGGCCGCGCACATGGCTGATGCCCCGAACTATTGCGTCGACGTGCTCGGCGGAGAGGAACCCGTCCCGAAAGTATCCGGCTGTACGATCCAACCCCACCAAGCCGGTCCCGATGCGTAGCCATCGTGCCACTGCTGCTGGGGCGGCACCGTTGGCCTGCACCACTTTCGAGGGTGTCGACCCCAGAGATTTGGCGACACCGAGGCGGTCGATGATCGCCGCGCACCGGCCGCCAACCGCGCCTCCAAAGCATTACGCAGGGTGATCAGGTCTTTCACCACCGCCACCACCCCGGCCGAATCATCAGGAAACCCGACCCCGATGACCTCATCAACCAGATCAACAACAGCCATCACCACACCCCCTCCAAGACAACAACACTGGGACAACAACATTGGGACAGCCGATCACATCGGTGGCGTAGTCACACGTATCTCAGAGTCAGGTCTTGCGGACGATCAGCGTGTCACCACACTAGATCAATCGAACACACATTCGATAGTCGTCCGTTTGGATGAACCCGCCCGAGTCATGTCGCCGGCACAGGGCTCGTCGAATCAGGACCCGCGGGCAGCTGTCGCCATCTACTCGACGGCGTCGAAAGAAGCCCGATGAGAACTGTCGGCTTCCTGCCAATCATCCGGTCCGCTCGACGCATCGAGACTGCCGGCCGAATGAGCAATCGCGCCCACCATGCTCATTCCGAATGCACCTTGACAGTCCCACATGGTGGCCGCGCCCGCGGCAATGCCATCTGCAGACAGATGGTTGTCGGCTTCGATCCCCACGACGTTCCCGATCGGCATACGGGCCAGCAGGATGGTCGCATCGTGGTTGATGAATCCGACACCCCGATCGCCCCAGCTCGTAAGAGTATTCGTCAGCTCGCCGAGCATAGCTGCGCGAATCAGCGGCGTGTTGTCCACGTCGTCAAACAATGAGGGCTGGTCAAACCAGAGCCGTTTCCGACTGGCATTCTGATGCTCCGGCATCGGCACACTCCACCCATCAGGGTGTTCGTCACTGCCCCACAGGATGCCAGGTTGCGGCAACGCTTCTGCGACCCGCTCATCCAGGGACATGGAGGGACTGACCGGACGCCACCGGGCGCCCACTGGTTCCCGGGTCGGAGTGACCGACACCATCGAAGCCCGCGCCACCGTTCGATCCCCTTGGTAGACGTGGACATCGGCGATTCGAATGCTGCGTCCTTCGCGTACCACCGAGCCCCGGGTTTGAATCGGAGCGAACTCCGGTTGCCGGAAGATGTCCATGGTGAATCTCGCAGGTCGATAACTTCCTGCACCGCAGTCTTTCTCGAGCGCATGCGCGATCAGCCCGGCCAACGCCGAGCCGTTGATCGAGTTCGGTGCCCACTGACTCTGGGCGAATGGCAAAGGATGAAAACCCTCGTCGCCATGCTCGAAATACCCCACTGTCCATTCCCCCTCAGGATTTACTCGACCCGTTCCCAGGCCCCTGAGAACGACACTAGAACGTGTTCTAGTTTTGTCAAGGGATCAACTTCTGCGCGGCACACGAGGCCGGTCCGACGACTGGCGCACCGAACTCACACCAAATAGACGAGCCAGAGCCCCAATGCGCACGCACCAATCGAGAGAGCGAGCGGGATAACAGCATTGGAAAGGGCCATCCCGTGGCGCCCCTGTTGAACGAGGCGCACCGTCTCGACACTGGCGGTACTGAATGTTGTGTATCCGCCACAGAATCCGGTCCCGACGATGGTCTGCCAGGCACTTGGTTGGCCGTGGAACAACACCACTCCGGCCACCAGCCCGATCAGCAACGAGCCCGACACGTTGATGAACACCGTCCCCCACGGGAACACTGCGGGGTGGCGGCGTTTGACCTCCGAGTCGACCAGAAAACGGGTCACCGCTCCGGCCGCGCCGGCCAACATCACCAGAACGATCATCGGCGGGGCGCCGGTCGACTCACGCGTGCCTTTGTGGCAACAGCGATGCCCGCCCAGGCCATCACCACACCGAGGATCACAGAAGTCGCCATATAGGCCACGGCGACAACAACTTCGCCATCCCTGCCGAGCAGAGAAGCTTCGAGAGCGAAGGCACTGTAGGTGGTGAATGACCCGCAGAATCCAGTACCCAAGAACAGGCGAAAACACTGTCGGCGCCCGGTGTCATCCCCCATCCTGGCCAGCGCTTCCAAGACAATGCCCAGCGCAAAGGCGCCCGCAAGATTGATCAGGAAGGTGGCCCACGGCCACTGCGGGGGGTGGAACGGGTAGGCCTGCTCGATCAGGTAGCGAGCACCGGTGCCCAGCAGGCCTCCCGCAAAGACCATCGCGAGCGAGGCCGCACGCAGGTGCAACGGTCGTGCAGCCACGAGGTCGGGATCCCCCGGGAGTTCGGGGTGGGAATCGGGCCGCGTCACCAAGTGAATGTACTTCGATACGGCGCCGACCGCATACGGCATGCGAAAGCCCCCACGGCCGAGGGGCTGTGCCGTGGGGGCTCTCTTCTACAAGCGCGCCTACAGACGCGCTGGACTTGCTGACCGATCTGGTCAGGCGACCTGCGCCTGCCACATCCAGTGCAGCTGCTCGAGCCGCGCCGCGAAGCTGATCAGGAGGTCCTGGGTGACCGGATCAGCTTCTTCGGTGGCCTTGATTCGCGTGCGCAGACCGTCGACCACGGTCTTGATGTTCGCGACAATCGCATCGACGACGTCGGAGTCCTTGGTCCAGCCTTCGCCGAATCCCTTGGTACCCGCGGTCTTTGCAACGGTCTCGGACCGGCCGTCCGGGCTGACGCCGATGGCCGTTGCCCGCTCGGCGGCGGCGTCGGTGAACTCGCGAGCAGCGGTGACGAGCTCGTCGAGCTCGAGATGCACCGACCGGAACTGCTTGCCGACGACGTTCCAGTGAGCCTGCTTGGCGATCAGCGACAGGTCGATCAGGTCAACCAAGGTCTCCTGCAGCGCCTTTCCGGCGATCGACTGCTGGTCGTCGTTCAGTGTGCTTGTGATGGGGTTGCTCATTGCACTTTCCTCTCTGTTGAAGTAATTGGTGCGGCCGGTATCCGGCAACACCATCTTGACCGATGGCGACGTGGTCCGTCACGGCCGGTCAGGCATGGAGCGCTGAGGTCAGCCTTGCCTGAGTGCATGTCCGACTTCAGATTCCGCCTCGAACACCTTCCTCGACCTTCTTGCCGAGTTCGGCATCGACGTTCTTCCAGTAGTCGAAAACGCGTGAAAGTACAGGCTCACGCACTCCGTCCGAGACGTGCCCGACGATGTTGCTCACCAAACGGTCGCGCTCGTCGTCGTTCAAGACCTCCCGGTAGAGAATGCCCGCTTGGGTGAAGTCGCCGTCTTCCTCGTGCTCGATGTACCCGGCCCGCACCGCCTGGCCATCGAAGGCCCACAGGCCTTCGTCGCCGGCCGCTGCAGGATCGGCGTGTGGACCGTCGAACGAATTCGGTGCGTACACCGGAACCTGCGGCCCGCTGAAGTTGTACGCCATCGCACCCTCTTTCGAGTACGTGTTGACCACTGCGGCCTTGGCCGAGTTCACCGGCAGCTGAGCGTAATTGGCGCCGATTCGGTAGCGGTGCGCGTCGGCGTAGCTGAAGACCCGGCCGAGCAGCATCTTGTCGGGCGAGAAGCCGATGCCCGGAACGACATTCGACGGCTCGAACGATGACAACTCGATCTCGGAGAAGAAGTTCTCCGGATTGCGGTTGAGTGTCCACCTGCCGACCTCGATCAGCGGATAGTCCTTCTGCGACCACACCTTTGTCAGATCGAAGGGGTTGAACCGATATCCCTCCGCTTCGGCCACCGGCATCACCTGGACCTTCAGGGTCCAACTGGGAAAGTTCCCCTTCTCGATTGACTCGTACAGATCCTTACGGTGGTGGTCGGGGTCGGTACCTGCGAGGGTGTCGGCCTCTGCCTGCGTGAGGAACCCGATGCCCTGATCGGTCTTGAAGTGGTACTTCACCCAGAAGCGCTCGCCCGCAGCATTGACCCACTGGTAGGTGTGCGAGCCGAATCCGTCCATGTGACGCCAGGTCTTCGGGATACCACGATCTCCCATCAGCCACGTCACCTGGTGCGCCGACTCCGGCCGCAGTGTCCAGAAGTCCCACTGCATGTTGTGGTCACGCAGGCCCGAGCCGGGCAGTCGCTTCTGACTACGGATGAAGTCGGGGAACTTGATCGGGTCCTTGATGAAGAAGACCGGGGTGTTGTTGCCGACGAGGTCGTAGTTCCCGTCCTCGGTGTAGAACTTCACGGCAAATCCGCGCGGGTCACGCCAGGTGTCAGGGCTGCCCTGTTCGCCTGCGACAGTGGAGAATCGGACAAGCGACTCGGTGGTCTTACCCGGCTGAAGGAACTTCGCCTTCGTGTAGCGGGAGACGTCGCCGGTGATTCGTAGCTCACCGAATGCTCCGCCACCTTTTGCGTGCACCACTCGCTCGGGAACGCGCTCGCGGTTGAACTGAGCGAGCTTCTCGATCAGGTAGTGGTCGTGAAGCAGGATGGGTCCCTGCGTGCCGGCGGTGAGTGACTCGTTGTCACTCGATACCGGTACGCCCTGGTTGGTGGTTGTACGTGGGGTCATCTGTTGCCTCCTGATACCCGCATCGGGAGATGCCGATGCGGCCTGAAACGTTGTATTGCAGTCTTTTTCGTGACGTCGAACCCGTTGGCTCGCCGTCAGGTCACGGCCGTCCGCGGAAGTCCGGTGATCGCAGAGCCATCTGTGGACTCGGCCCGGCAGTCGGGGCACAGGCCCCAGTAGGTGACCTCGGCCTCGTCGATGACGAAGCCGTGTTTGTCGCTCGGTGCGAGACACGGGGCCTCCCCCACTGCGCAGTCGACATCGTGGATCGCTCCACACCGGCGGCAGACGAGATGGTGGTGGTTGTCACCGATCCGGTTCTCGTATCTGACGGACGAGCCTGCCGGTTCGATGTGCCGCAGTAGACCGCGTTCGGAGCAGACGCGAAGTACGTCGTACACCGTCTGGGTCGACACGCCGCCGAGTTGTTCGCGTACGCGAGCGGCGACGAAGTCCGCAGTGGAGTGGGGATGCCGCTCCAGCACCTCGAGGACCGCCACCCGCGGCGCGGTCACCCGAAGGCCCACTGCACGCAACTGCTCTCGCGTGTCTGGGGTTGGTTGCTGCGAACTCATGTCTTCGACCGTACGCCCTTTTCTGGAATGAGTCCAGATCTAATCTGGAATCCGTCCAATCTGGTCGCGGCGTGGCGAGTGGGCTGCGAGATGCTCAGACCCCGTACGGATCAGTACGGCACTACAACCGGTGCCGACGTGATTGAAGCGACGGAAATCGGGAATCCCCTGCACGTGACCACACCACCGAACGACCCCAGCGCGACTACTGCGGCAACGACAGACGACGGACCAGACCCGGACGCCATCACGTCGCTGACGGATGTGGTCCGGCCCGACGGCCCCCGCCCGGTGGCCCACGCCCTCGCCTCCGTCGAGGAACTCTCCGCGGTCGATGCGCCGGCGGGTCAACTCGCCGACCTGGTGAACGGCGCGATCCCGAACGCGGTTCTAGATGTTCTGCGTGGCCGGTGGCTCGGACATCCCCTCCATCCCGTGCTGGTCACCGTGCCCATCGGCGCCTGGATGGCAGTGCCCGTCTTGGACCTCACCGGCCAGCGCATCGCTGCCCAGCGGCTGGTCGCGTTCGGCATCGCCGCGGCACTCCCGGCTTCGATCACCGGGCTTGCCGAGTACACAACGCTCGACACGGCTCAGCGCCGGGTCGCAGTTGTGCACATGGCCGCAAACACCGTCAGCCTCGGCTGCCTGGCGCGATCCTGGTGGCACCGCCACAACGGGTTCGCTTTGCGCGGTGGAGGCTGGTCGCTCGCAGGCTTGGCAATCAGTGGCGTCGCCGGCGCACTCGGTGGCCATCTGTCCTACTCACAGAGCGCCGGCGTGCTCCGCGAACGCTGACCTCAGGGGCGGCGGTTCAGGCCGAGTGCACCCAGGCACATCTGGTCGAGCGTGTCGAGGAGGGCCTTCTCGTCGGCGTCCTCCCCCTGCACAAGCCACAAATAGAGCGTGTGGTCCACCATCGCGGCCAGCGAGCGGGCCGCCAGCTCCGGATCGAGCGTGGCTGACACCTCACCGTCGTCCTGCCACCGGGCGATCGCGCGAGCGCTGCGTTCGATGAGTTCGCGACGATGCTCATGGCGCAGGCGTCGGAAGTCGGTGTTGAAGGTCGCGACCTGTTCGACGATCGCCATCAGCTTCGCGTTTCGCCGGTAGGCCTGGTAATACGCACGATTGGAGTCGATGAGCCGCTGCGCCGGCGAGGCGTTGCCTTCCACGCCGTTTCGGCGGTGGATGTCCTCGAACAGTCGGGTGCTCAGTTCCCAGAACACGGCGTCTTTCGACTCGAAGTACCGATAAAAGGTGCCGTAGGAAACGTTCGCGGCCTGGGCGATGTGCTCAACCCTGGTGTCCAGGAACCCGACCTCCTCGAACACCACGCGCGCGGCGTCGAGCAACGCATCCCGGGTCTTCCGGCCGCGAGGGGTCAAAGTCTCGACCGCAAGCGCGGTCTTGACAGGTTGCGCGATCACGGTCACACTCTGTCCAAACATGACATGACTGTCAAGTCATGCGGCGGTACACCTGGGAGATGAACATGGGCGCAGTGAACACCAAATACGAACTCGGCGGTATCAACCACCTGGCCTTGGTGTGCTCGGACATGAAACGGACCATCGACTTCTACTCGGGCACCCTGGGCATGCCTCTGATCAAGACCATCGAGCTACCGGCCGATCTGGGTCAGCACTTCTTCTTCGATTGCGGCAACGGAAACACCATCGCTTTCTTCTGGCTGGCGGACTCGCCTGACGCCGCACCGGGTGTCGCGGCGCCGAAGGGCCTCCCCGACGAGGGCGAGCTCGCCAGCGCGGTCGGCTCGATGAACCACGTGGCCTTTGCGGTGCCGCCCGAGAAGTTCGACGAATACTACGACCGGTTCACGTCCGAGGGCATCAAGGTGAGCCAGGTGCTGAACCACGATGACAGCGCTTTCGGGGTGTCTCGCCACGTGCATCCCGGCACATTCGTGCGGTCGTTCTACTTCCAGGACCCGGACGGGGTACTGCTCGAGTTCGCCTGCTGGACTCGTGAATTCACCGATGCCGACGTCGCTCACGAGCCGAAGACCGCTGCCGACCGACGCGTGGCGACCTCTCCGTAGCCAGAGATCGCGAGACCATCGACGAGAGGAACTGTAGTGCCACGTCTTCGCCAAGTACCCCGCGCGGAGGTCACCGACGAGAAGATCCTGTACTTCTACGACAGGCTCTTCGGCCCCGACAAAGACCCGGCGGTCGACGGGGGAACCGTTCACGGCACTCCGGGCGACTGGTGGACTGTCTTCGCGCAGTCACCCAACGTATTCGACCATGCGGTAAGGGGATTCGCCCTCTACCGCAACGCGACGCTCGACCCGATGCTGCGTGAGCTCGGCCAGTGCCGGGCCGGATATGCGCGGGGCAGCCAATTCGTCTTCTCCCAGCACTCCAAACAGATGCGTTCGCTGGGGATGCCCGAGGAGAAGATCGCCGCCATCGCGCACTGGCAGATCGCCGACTGCTACACCGAACTGGAACGGGCCGTGCTCGCGTATACCGATGGCCTGGTGTTCGACGGTGGTCGGGTGCCCGGCGCGGTCGTCGACATCCTCAAGGCCGATCTCAGCGATCCCGAGATCCTCGAACTGACCTACATCACATGCCTTTACGACATGCATGCCACCATCTGTCGCGCCTTGCGCCTCGAGTTCGACGACCGCGAGGAGCCGGTCGTCGAGGTCGAGGTGCCTGCCGGGATCGGTGCTCGTGATCTGTCTGCGGACTTGTCCGGGGAGTGACGCCGGGGTCTCTTTCCGCACCGCGGACCTGAGCCCCACTGCACACAAATCAGCCTGTGACGTCACATTCGGCCGTCCGAGCACGAAAAGTGTGCAACAAGGAACCGCCTGACAGTCTTCCACTTCGACGGCAACCCTGGGCGCTCCAGCAAATCGACTCGAGGTCGGTGCCCAGCTGACGTAACCATGTTCGGGGACACCATTTTTCGGGTTCTCCCGTTCCACGTAGCGAGGACACGTCAACCTGTAGGTTTCGAGCCATGACCTCACAACGTGTCGGCCGCCTGATCCCTGCTGTCATGGCACTGTCGGCCGCCGCCTTCGCCTGGATGGCCCCCGCGGCTTCGGCCGACGTCGCCGACGTCACCATCGTCCCAGGGCTGAGCGGTGGCCCGACCACGCCTTTCGGCACAGGGTGCACTTACCTCGTCATCGCTCGGACCGCTGACGCGCCGCATTCCCCGAGCGAGAGTGGCGTGGGAATCGTCGACCTCAATCAGGCGTCGACGTTGTTTCCGCAAGAGTTGATCTGGGACTACATCGACCCCTACTACACATCGCCCGTGATTTTTGACCACGCGTTTTCCCTCTGGACCCCGCACCTACCGGGCGAACACGCGGTGATGGCATTCCAGACATCTGCCGGCGGACCCGTCGAAACCGTCATGGTCAAATCCGGCACACCGATCGGCCCTGGCTGCCTCGTCGCGCCGTAGACCACCACGCAGAAACCGCCCACCCGCAGAGTCACCTTCCAAGGTGAATCGCGGGTGGGCGGTTTCTGTGATGGCTTGCCTCAGATCACCAGGCCAAGAAGCAGTACAACGATCAGGCCGGACACCGACAACACGGTCTCCATGATCGACCACGTCTTGATCGTCTGGCCGACGCTCATGCCGAAGTACTCCTTCACCAGCCAGAAGCCGGCGTCGTTGACGTGCGAGAAGAAGACCGAGCCGGCACCGATGGCCAGGACCACCAGCGACAGTTCGCCGCTGCTCAGCCCGTCGACAAGACCCAGGATGAGCGAGGACGCGGTGATCGTGGCAATGGTGGCCGACCCTGTCGCCAGCCGGATCAGGGCGGCGAGCACCCAGGCGAGCAGCAGCACGGAGATGTTCGCTTCTTTGGCCCAATCGGCGAGCAACGTGCCGATCCCGCTGTCGACGAGAACCTGCTTGAAGCCGCCGCCCGCAGCGACGATGAGCAAGATGCCGGCGATCGCGGGCAACGCGGCACCGGTCGTCTTGGAGATGGTGTCGCGATCCATCCCCGACCCACGGCCGAGGGTGAACATCGCGACCACCACCGCGATCAGCAGGGCGATGATCGGGGTTCCGAGCACGTCGAGTACCTGCCGCACGATCTGGTCGTCATCGCTGATGAAGATCTCGGCAATGGCCTTGCCCAGCATCAACACAACCGGAAGCAGGACGCTGAAGATCGTGATGGCGAACGACGGGCGCTTGGTCTTGACAAGCGTGTCTTCGGGATCGGCGTCGAAGGTGGTGGGAACCGGCAACACCACCCAACGGCCCGCGAGTTTTCCGAAGAGAGGTCCGGCCACGATGATGGTCGGTACCGCAACCGCGACACCGAGCGCCAGCGTGGTTCCGAGGTCCGCACCGAGCACGTCGATGGCGACCAGCGGTCCCGGATGGGGCGGCACGAAGCCGTGCATCGCCGAAAGACCTGCGAGAGCGGGGATCCCGACGGTGATCAGTGACAGGCCCGACCGGCGTGCCACCAGGTAGATGACCGGCATCAACAGCACAAGGCCGATCTCGAAGAACATCGGCAGACCGATGATCGCACCGACGAGGGCCATCGCCCACGGCAGCATGCGGGGAGAAGCGTGCCCCACAATGGTGTCGACGATCTCATCGGCGCCACCGGAGTCCGCGAGGAGCTTTGCGAACATCGAGCCGAGCGCGATCAGGATCCCGACTCCGGCCGCGGTGCTGCCGAACCCGTCGGTGAACGACTCCAGTACATCCGGAACCGCTTCGCCGGCAACGATTCCCACTGTGAGCCCGCCGGCCACGAGCGCCAGGAACGGGTGCACCTTGGCGATGGTGATCAACACGACGATGACGGCGATGCCGACGAGCGCAGCGAGGATCAACTGCCACCCGGCGGCGACCGGCTCGGGTAGTTCGGTGTCTGCCGCCAGCAGCACCGCCGATGGTGAGCTCATCAGTTCTCCTTGTGTTCTGTCAGGGTGATGTAGGACTCGACGATGTCGTCGATCGACTGATCGATGTCGATGACAATTCCTCGCTCATCGTCGGCGAGTGGTTCGAGAGTGTGGAACTGCGACGACAAAAGTGACGGCGGCATGAAGTGCCCCGGCCGGCTTGCCTGACGTTTCGAGATCACCTCAGGCGTGCCGTCGAGGTGGACAAAACACACCTCGGGACAATGCCGCCGGAGCTGGTCGCGGTACTTGTGCTTGAGCGCCGAACAACTCATCACACCGCCGTCGGCATGATCGGCCAGCCACTGGCCGATCACCTCGAGCCACGGGTGACGATCGTTGTCGTCGAGCGGCTGTCCACTGGACATCTTGACGATGTTGGCCGGCGGGTGGAAATCGTCGGCATCAGCGAATGGCACCCGGAGGCGCTGCGCCAGCGCGGCTCCGACGGTGGACTTGCCGGACCCCGACACCCCCATGACGACCAGCGGTGCTCGCATTGATGACTCCTCGCTCTTGTGCTGCCGGTCACAGATATTGCCGCAATGATCATACTTTTGCAAGAGCCTGAGCGTTTAAAGCATTCTTTTGAAGAGGCTCGACGACAATGAGAAGATAAATTGGTGGCAACAGACGCGAGTGTGGGTGAACTTCATGGCAGCGTTCTCACCGGCGTGGGCACGCAGATCGTCTCCGGGCATCACCGTGAGGGCGAGGTTCTCACTCTCGACAGCATCGGCGTCCAGTACGGGGTGTCGCGTACCGTCGCCCGCGAAGCCATCCGGGTCTTGGAATCGATGGGTCTTGTGGCCTCACGCCGACGCGTCGGGATCACCATTCAGCCCCGCAGCCACTGGCATGTCTTCGACCCACGACTGATCCGTTGGCGACTCGACGCCGGAGAGCGAACCGACTTCCTTCTGACCCTGTCAGAGCTGCGGCGCGGGTTCGAACCGGTCGCCGCGGCCCTCGCTGCAGAACGCGCGGACGAGCACCAGTGCCGAATCCTCGCTGCCGCGGTCTCGGACATGGTCATGCACGGCCGGTCGGGCGACCTCGACCAGTATCTGTTGGCGGACAAGGTATTCCATCGCACCCTGCTCGAAGCGAGCGGAAACGAGATGTTCCGCGCGCTGAGCGATGTGGTCGGTGAGGTGCTAGCCGGTCGTACCCATCACGGCATGATGCCGACCAACCCCAATCCTGCCGCCATCGACCTCCACGACGCGGTCGCCCGGGCCATCCGCTTACGCAACCCTGTGGACGCCGAGCGGGCAATGCGCGAGATCATCATCGAAGCCGCGGACGCTGTACGCGAGCCCGACCGGGACTAGCGGTTACCCGGCCGGATGATCTGGGTCGGCTTCATCCTCATCGAGGGCGGCAGCCATCGGTTGACGCCACGACGCAGAGTGAACAGCGCAGACAACAGCAGCAAGGTGAATTGCAGCCACCCCATGAACTTGATGACGCCGGAGATCGACGGATAGTCGAAGAGGAGATCGATACCCATCGGGATGCACAACAGCATCACCAGCACAGCGGTCACGTAGACGTTCCTGGCACCCCTGCTGCGGTGCCGAGACGTCGCCACCAGCAGCGGATACTGCACGGCGAGCAGAACAAGTGTTGCGACGAGCATCGCCGGGGGGAAGAAGCTCGACAACGAGTCGATGCGGTCCGCAGGCGCCGCCGCATCGGGATCACGGGCGACATCGGCCTGGAGGCGCTCATTGAGCAGATCGCTGATGGACCCCGAGTTCACGAACCCGTAGACCACGCTGACCAGCGCAGCAGCGGCACCACCCAGCCACAACAACCAGGCGTGGTACAGCGCGGCCGGAGGGGGTGTCGGCTCATCGAGCACCGCGTGGTCTTTGTCCTTGGACTGTCGCCCCGCCTCGATCGCCGCCAGATCCATCGCGTCGAGTTCGGCCAATGACGGCATGCCGGAGAGGTCGGACGGTACTTCTACCGGGACGTCGGGTCCGGAACTCGATTTCTCGAGGTCGGGGCCATCGCGGTCCGGGTCCATCGGCTGCTTGTCTGGGTCCTGCGTCACACCGTCGATTGTCCCACTAGTCCACCTGCGCCCTGACCAGAGTGCACACCTTTCGTCTTACCATCAGGTTGCCGTCCGACGCCCTCCCCGACAACGATGGTCGGATGAGCACACGTGTCGAGGTCTCCAGCGTCGAAGAATTGCGCGCCCTGGTCGGCGAACCAATCGATCGCGTCGCGAAGAAGGTGCGCCCCGAACTCCTGCCGGTCCATCTCGAGTGGTTGGCGCGGTCGCCCTTTGCTTTCGTCGCCACCACCGACGCCGACGGTCGCGTGGATGTCTCGCCGAAAGGCGATCCCCCTGGCTTTGTGCACGTCATCGATTCGCGAACGATCGCCATACCCGAGCGGCCGGGAAACAGGCGCGTCGACGGTTACCTGAACGTGCTGTCCAACCCACACGTCGGCACCAACTTCCTGGTCCCCGGCAGGGGTGACACCCTGAGGATCAACGGAACCGCGACTGTTCTGAGGGACGCGGACTACTTCGACGCCCTGGCGATTCGCGGTCGACGGCCTATTCTCGCCCTCGAGGTCGCGGTCGAGGAGGTGTTCTTCCATTGCGCAAAAGCATTCATGCGCGCCGACCTCTGGCGTCCGGAAACGTGGAAACCAGACGTGTTGCCCAGCCCCGCCGAGATCACGCACGTGTTGAACAAAGGGTCGAATCTCGAAGAGCTGCAGAAGTATTACGGAGAGAGCTACGGGAAGAAGCTGTACTGATCCAGCGCCTCACGACCTGGTCTTCAACATCCGGCCCACCGTCGCCTCCGACCACGGCACCCCGGCCACATCCTCCGACTCCAGCCAAAAACTCCGGCTGCAACCGGAGGAAGTGCTCGAAACCGGAGGAACTACCGACTAGACCAGCAGTTCGGCGATCTGAATCGTGTTGAGCGCAGCGCCCTTACGGAGGTTGTCGCCGGAGACGAACAGCGCCAGGCCGCGTCCCTCGGGAGCGCCCGGATCCTGGCGGATACGGCCGACCAACGAGTTGTCCTTGCCGGCAGCAGCCAGTGGGGTGGGTACGTCGGTCAACGTGACGCCGGCGGCGTCAGTCAAGATCTTGGTGGCCTCTTCGACCGACAACGGATTTGCGAACTCGGCGTTGATCGACAACGAGTGACCGGTGAACACGGGAACCCGCACACACGTACCGCTCACCAGCAGATCGGGCAGACCGAGGATCTTGCGGGACTCGTTACGCAGCTTCTGGTCTTCGTCGGTTTCGCCCGAACCGTCGTCGACGAGCGAACCGGCCAGCGGGAGCACATTGAAGGCAATGGGCGCAACATATTTGACAGGATCAGGCAGCGACACCGCCGATCCGTCATGCACAAGCTTCTCGGCATCGTCGATGCCCGCCCGCAACTGGGTGGCCAGCTCTTCGACGCCGGCGAGACCACTACCGGAGACCGCCTGGTACGACGAGATGATCAGACGCTGCAACCCGGCCGCGTCATGCAACGGCTTGAGCACCGGCATCGCAGCCATCGTGGTGCAGTTCGGATTGGCGATGATGCCCTTGGTCAGGTTCTTAGCCTGCTCGCCGTTGACCTCTGAGACAACCAGCGGCACATCGGAATCCTTGCGCCAGGCCGACGAGTTGTCGATCACCGTGACACCGGCGGCGGCGAACCGCGGCGCCTGCTCACGCGACATCGTCGCGCCGGCGGAGAACAAGGCGATGTCGAGGCCGGTGGGATCGGCGGTCGATGCATCCTCGACCTCGATCTCGCCACCACGCCACGGCAGCTTCTTGCCCGCCGATCGCGACGACGCGAAGAAGCGGATCTCGTCGGCAGGAAAGTTACGTTCTTCCAACAGCTTCCGCATGACGGCGCCGACCTGGCCGGTCGCGCCGACAACTCCTACACGTACACCCATTGCTATCGCCCCGTTCCGGCGTAGACGGTGGCCTCTTCCTCGCCACCGAGATCAAACGCGTCATGCAGCACGCGCACAGCCCTGTCCAGCTCGGTGTCGCGGCACAGCACCGAGATGCGGATCTCCGAGGTGGAGATCAGCTCGATGTTGACGCCCGCCTCCGAGAGGGCCTCACAGAATGTGGCCGTGACGCCGGGATGCGACTTCATGCCCGCACCGACCAGCGACACCTTGCCGATGTGATCGTCGTAGAGGATCGAGCTGAAGCCGATTTCTTCCTTCAGCGTCGACAACTTCTCCACGGCGATCGGACCGAGTTCCTTGGGACACGTGAAGGTGATGTCGGTCTTGCCCGTCTCGACCTTCGACACGTTCTGCAGCACCATGTCGATGTTGATCTCGGCATCGGCGACAGCACGGAAGACCCTGGCGGCATAGCCCGGTTTGTCGTCCAGGCCGACAACCGTCACCTTGGCTTCGCTGCGGTCGTGGGCAACGCCGGTGAGGATGGCTTCTTCCACGGGAATGTCCTCCATCGATCCGGACACCATGGTGCCGGGTTTGGTTGAGTACGACGAGCGCACGTGAACGGGAACGTTGTAACGGCGGGCATATTCCACGCAGCGCAGCATCAGCACCTTCGCGCCACATGCGGCCATCTCAAGCATCTCTTCGAACGAGACCGTCGCCAGATGGCGGGCGTTCGGGACGATGCGGGGATCTGCGGTGTAGATGCCGTCGACGTCGGTGTAGATCTCGCAGACATCGGCATTCAGGGCAGCGGCAAGTGCCACGGCGGTGGTGTCTGACCCACCACGACCCAGCGTGGTGACGTCCTTGGTGTCCTGCGAGACACCCTGGAAGCCCGCGACGAGAACGATCTTGCCCTCGTCGAGCGCCGACCGGACGCGGCCGGGCGTGACGTCGATGATCTTGGCCTTGCCATGGCTGCTGGTGGTGATCACACCCGCCTGCGAACCGGTGAACGACTGCGCTTCTGCGCCGAGGGAGCTGATGGCCATCGCGACCAACGCGTTCGAGATGCGCTCACCGGAGGTGAGCAGCATGTCCATCTCGCGAGGCGGCGGCGCCGGGCACACCTGCTCGGCCAGGTCGAGAAGCTCGTCGGTGGTGTCGCCCATCGCCGACACGACGACCACCACATCGTTGCCCGCCTTACGGGTCGCAACGATGCGCTCGGCCACTCTGCGGATCCGTTCGGCGTCGCCAACCGAGGAGCCGCCGTACTTCTGCACGACCAGAGCCACCGAGTTTCCCTTCTCTAGCTGCTGCGAACCTTCAAAATCAGTGAGCGGGCAACAGTGCAAGACTGCCTCCCGCCTCGTGCAAGGATAGCCACCCGCAACTCCCCCACGTGCAAGCGTGTCGCTGCACCGTCGAGCCGGGAGACCGCCGCCCACCGGGGCTCGGGCGGGCACGCGGCAATTGCTTTAGCGTGCTTCGGAACTGGTGGATCGGCCGTGCAACCGACAGCGCCCGCCCCGAGCGAGCGTTCGGCACTAGGATCGCTCAGGTGCTGACCCGAGCGAGATTCGAATCCGTCAGCGACCTCATGTATCGACGGCGTGACTGGGTCGAGCCAATCGCCGCCTTTCTCCTCATCCGTCTGGTCGGCATGCTCGTGCTGGAGCGGTTCACGCAGCTGCGCGGCAGCGGCCTCGGCGCGGCGCTCTCGGCGTGGGACGGCAAGTGGATGCTCGCCATCGCCGAGCACGGGTACGGGGGCGTGCCGCTGACCCAGACCGACGCGCAGGGTATGCGTGACTCCGACACGCCATACGCGTTCTTCCCCGGCTATCCGTTGCTCGCCGGGGCGCTGGACAAGGTGCCCGGTTTCAGTCCGCTGGGTGCCGCCCTCACCGTGAACGTGGTGCTCGGGTGCCTGGCCGCGGTGGGTGTCGCCCGGATCGGAACGCTGTGCGCCGCACAGATGCAGAACCGTGAACACAAGTCCCGGCTCGTGCCCGCACGCTTCACCGCTTGGTTTGCCGAGGACATCCAGCGGGCCGACGACGGCCAGGTGGTGCGCGTCAAGGCCGATCCGCGTCGGGCTGGGCTGCTGCTCGCCGTTCTGTTCGCCGCAGCGCCGATGGGCATCGTCTTGTCGATGGCCTACACCGAGGCGCTGTTCTGCGCGCTTGCGGCGTGGGCGCTGATCGGCGTGCTGGAGCGACGATGGTTGCTGGCCGGGATCTGCACGATGCTGGCCGGACTGAGCCGTCCGACCGCGGTGGTCCTGATTGTTGTCGTGGTGGTGGCTGCGGCGCTGCGATTCCGCGACGGACCGAGGGCGTGGGCGGCCATCGTCCTCAGTCCGCTCGGCTACCTGGGGTATCTGGCGGTGGTCTGGCACAAGACGGGCGAACCACTCGGCTGGTTCAAGATCCAGACCGAGGGCTGGGACACACGGGTCGACTACGGCCAGGCCGCCTACGAGTTCATCAACTATGCGCTTGTGAACTCCGGCGAGATCGCGCCGGTGGCCACGGCCTGGATCATGCTGATCACCATCGCCCTGGCGTTGTTGAGTTTCGCCGAGCGGGTGCCGTGGCCGGTGGCGGTGTACGGAGCGCTGGTGGTCGTATCCATCGGCGCATCGAGCGGTCTGATGATGAGCCGCCCCCGACTGCTGCTCCCGGCGTTCGTCTTGCTGATCCCGATCGCGATCGGCCTGGCCAAACGTCGCGGGTCCACCCAGATGCTGGTCTCACTCGCGGTTGTCGCCTTCAGCTCATGGTTCGGCGCACACATGTTGACGGTCTATCCGCACGCCATGTGACCTGCGCGTCAGTGTCCGTCACGCAATCTGACCGCCCTCAATTCGAAACCGTCGCACAGCGCGGCCACGCCCTGGGTGAGCAGGTGGCGGGGGTCGGTGAGTTCTGAATGATGCGTGCCGACCAGTGCTGCGAGATGGGGCGGCGGCTCGCTCTCGGGATTGCCTGCCAGTAGATGAGCCAGTCCACTCTGACCTTGGTCTTCATCGGCGGCCCGGTCGAGCAGTAGTCGTTCGGCGACGGTGCTGAGCACCGTGCCGGCGATGAGGTTCCACAGAGTCAGCGCCATCTCGGTGGCGACCGCGGGGGTGACCTCGAGATCGAGGAAGGCGTCCACGAGCCAGTCCAGACAGTTCAGGCTCTGCGGGCCCATGCTGGTGCGCGGAGATGCGAAGGCCAGCAGTACCCAGGGGTGGCGCTGATAGAGGGTCCAGTCGACCTCGGCCGCGATCAACGCCCGCTCGCGCCACGTCGCATCGTCGGCGGGCGGGTACGGGAAGCGGATGCCGATCTCATTCGACATCTCCCGCAGCAGCGCGTCCTTGTCGGCGATGTGCCGGTACAGCGACATCGTGCCGACGCCGAGCCGGTCGGCGATCTTTCGCATGGTGAGGGCGCTGAACCCGTCGGCATCCGCGAGTTCGATCGCGGCGTTGACCACCGCGCCGCGGGTCAGTTTCGCGGACTCGGGTGCCGGTTCGAGGCCATCGCTCACCACACCCTCCTGTGCTGTCATCACATCTCTCCTTCGCCGCGTTCATTGTCCGTGTTCACGGCCGGGACGGTGAACAAAGCCCGAACGACGGAATAAACACTTTGCGTACAACGTACTCTTATGCGTACGTTGTACTCAGGTTGATCGAACCGCCACGTGCGGGCGATCGCCGTCCGAACATGTGTAGCGCCCCCAACGCGGCCAACGCCGGCGTCCGCTTGCATGTTCGCAGCGTGATTGGAGCACTCCCGTGAGCATCATCGACAAACAGACCGATCCGCGATCTGACGCGAGCACCAGCCGCCCGGACCGCCGGACCTGGCTGGGACTGGCAGTACTGACGCTGCCGGTCTTTCTGGTGTCCATGGACTTCTCCGTCTTGTACCTGGCGATCCCGACTCTGAGCGCCGAACTCGCCCCCTCTGCCACACAGCAGTTGTGGATCGTCGACATCTACGGCTTCCTCATCGCCGGCCTGTTGATCACGATGGGCAATCTCGGCGACCGGTTCGGTCGACGCAAGCTGCTGCTCGTCGGCGCCAGCCTCTTCGGCGTCGCCTCGGCGATCGCAGCATTCGCCCCCGACGCGAGCGCGCTCATCGCCGCCCGCGCCATCATGGGCATCGGTGGCGCAACCCTTCTACCGTCGAGTCTGTCGCTGATCAGCAACATGTTCCCCGACCCCGTGGCCCGGGCGAAGGCCATCGGCATGTGGACGGCGGCGTTCGCAGGCGGATCGGCCATCGGCCCGGTGATCGGTGGCGCACTCCTCCACCAGTTCTGGTGGGGCTCCGTCTTCTTGATCAATGTGCCCGTGCTGCTGATCCTCTTGGTCTTCGGCCCCCGCCTGGTCCCGGAATACCGGTCGCCCAGCTCGGCCCCCTTCGACGTCCTCGGCGTGCTGCTGTCGTTGATCGGCATCCTCCCGCTCGTCTACGCCATCAAGCACGGCGCAGCCGAAGGATTCGACACCACGACAGCCGTCTTCGCCGCCATCGGCATTGTCGGCATGGCGTTGTTCGCCGCCCACGAGCGTCGAACTGAACATCCGCTGATCGACCTCAAGCTCTTCAAGAGTCCCGGTTTCTCCGTTGCGATCGGCAGCGCACTGACCGGCATGATGACCCTTGCCGCGTTGAGCTACCTCAGCGGCATCTACCTGCAGTCGGTCCTCGGACGCGATGTGCTGGAGGCCGCAATTCTCGGTATCCCGATGGCGATCGCCGTGGCGATCTTCTCGATGAGCGCATCCCGAATAGCTGCGTTCATGTCGGTGCGCTGGGCGTTTGTCTTCTCGCTGCTGGCTGCGGCCGTCGGCAACGCAGGCATGCTCGGACTGGGCGTCGACCAGGGCGTACTGGTCTACCTGATCAGCTCCACGCTGGCCGGCGTCGGCTACGGCGTGATCTTCTCGCTGGTTTCCGATGTCGCCGTGTCGTCGGTGCCTGCTCAGCGCAGTGGGTCGGCGGCCGGTCTCTCCGAGACCAGCTTCGAGTTGGGGACGGCGTTTGGACTCGCCGTTCTCGGTTCGGTGGCCACGATGGTCTTCCGCCGGTCCGGTGAGGGCAGCGGAGTCGAGGACACCCTCTCGCAGACACTCACCCAGGCACAGACCCTGGACCCGGGCGCCGGAAGTGCTCTCGCCGACGCCGCACGCAGCGCGTTTGTCGACGGCTTGCACATCACGTCGCTGGTGAGCGTGGCACTCTTGGCGGTGGTGGCCGCAGTGGTGGCAATCGTCCTCCGCGAACGCCGGCCGGTCACCGACTAGTCCCCGCCCGGCCCAAGGAGCTGCCCGTGCACCCGCTACTCGCAGACCGATGGAGTGCACGCGGCTACGACGCCGACGCAACCATGTCCGACGAGCATCTGCAGTCGATCCTCGAGGCGGGCCGGTGGGCGCCGACGGGTGGCGGTCGCCAGCCGGTCCGGTTTGTCGTCGGCCGCCGCGGTGACCCGACATTCGCCGGGGTCACCGAGGCACTCAAACGCGGGAACCAATCGTGGGCACCGGCCGCCGCAGCGTTGATCGTCCTGTGTACCGACGACCTCCCCGACGACCCGAAAATGCACGACTACGCCACGATCGACGTGGGGCTCGCCGCCGGTCAAATGATCGTCCAAGCCCAGGCCGACGGATGGAACGCCCATCCCATGGGCGGGTTCCGCGCGTCAGACCTGGTGCAGCAGTTCGAGATTCCGCACTCGATTCGACCACTACTGGTCCTTGCCATCGGCCGACTCGCTGATACCGCTGCTCTGTCCGCCGACATCCGAGAGCGTGATGGCCGCGAACGCACCCGCCTGCCGCTGTCGGAGATCGCCTTCGCCGAGACCTGGGGCCGACCACTGGTTCCGGAGAACCGGTGAACCACCTTTGGACTTCCGCGCCTTCGGGAGTACAGTCACAAAAATGCAGCGCGTGCTCCTTCTCGGTTGCCGCGGCGGGGTCTGATCCAGACCGGCTTCCCGTCGCGGGATCTCTGACGCGCCGGTCTCATTCCCCCAACCCCGGAGATTGACCCTCATGCCTGCCGCCGATGCATTCACTTCCAGTTCCAGCCGGATCAGCGAACCCGCCGGACCCATTCCTTCCGGACAACCGTCGTGGAACCCCCAGCGCAATTCCGCGATGCCCGCCCACCGTTATCGCAAATTCGCCGATGAGGTCGAGAACGTGGCGGTCCCCGACCGCACCTGGCCCGACAAGGTGATCGACCGCGCCCCCATGTGGTGCGCCGTGGACCTTCGTGACGGGAATCAGGCTCTGATCGACCCGATGAGCCCGGCACGTAAGCGCCGCATGTTCGACCTGCTGGTACGGATGGGTTACAAGGAGATCGAGGTGGGGTTCCCCTCGGCCAGCCAGACCGACTACGACTTCGTCCGCGAGATCATCGAAGACGACGCCATCCCATCGGACGTCACCATCCAGGTCCTGACCCAATGCCGCAACGAACTGATCGAACGCACCTTCGACGCATGTCGCGGCGCGGCCAATGTGATTGTGCACTTCTACAATTCGACATCGGTGCTCCAGCGCCGAGTGGTCTTTCGCGCCGACAAGGAGGCCATCAAGAAGATCGCCACCGACGCCGCGCACAAGGTCCGGGCCGAAGAGGTCAAGTACCCCGACACCAACTGGCGCTACGAGTACTCCCCGGAGTCGTACACCGGCACCGAACTCTCCTATGCCAAGGAGGTGTGTGACGCGGTCACCGAGATCATCGACCCCACACCGGAAAAGCCGATCATCCTGAACCTCCCGGCAACGGTGGAGATGGCCACCCCCAACGTGTACGCCGACTCGATCGAGTGGATGCACCGGAACCTCGCCCGCCGCGATTCGGTGATCCTGAGCCTGCATCCGCACAACGATCGCGGAACTGCTGTCGCCGCTGCCGAACTCGGCTACCAGGCCGGCGCCGACCGCATCGAGGGTTGCCTGTTCGGCAACGGCGAGCGCACCGGCAACGTCTGCCTGGTGACGCTCGGCATGAACCTGTTCAGTCGCGGGGTCGATCCGCAGATCAACTTCTCCGACATCGACGAGATCCGCCGCACGGTCGAGTACTGCAACCAACTCGGTGTGCACGAGCGCCATCCGTACGGCGGCGATCTGGTGTACACCGCGTTCTCCGGTAGCCATCAGGACGCCATCAACAAGGGCCTCGACCAGATGAAGACCTCCGCGGACGAGGCCGACTCGGACATCGACGACATCCTGTGGCAGGTTCCGTACCTGCCGATCGACCCCAAGGACGTCGGCCGCAACTACGAGGCCGTGATCCGGGTCAACAGCCAGTCGGGCAAGGGCGGGGTCGCCTACATCATGAAGGCCGACCACGGACTGTCACTGCCGCGCCGTCTGCAGATCGAGTTCAGTCGCGAGATCCAGAAGATCACCGACGGAGAAGGCGGCGAGGTCTCTCCCAAGGAGATGTGGGACGTCTTCGCCCAGGAGTACCTGCAGCCGCTCAAGCCGCTCGAACGAATCCGCCAACGCGTTGACGCCGCGGAGGAAGACGGCGGCGAAGACCGCATCACAGCGACCGTGAAGGTCGACGGCAAAGAGAAAGAAATCACCGGCTCCGGCAACGGACCGCTGGCCGCCTTTGTCGACGCGCTGTCGACCGTCGGGTACGACGTGCAGGTGCTCGACTACGCCGAGCACGCACTGACCGCCGGCGACGACGCGAATGCCGCTGCCTACGTTGAGGTTCAGGTTCGCGGCGAAACCGTGTGGGGCTGCGGAATTGCACCGTCGATCACCACGGCATCGCTGCGCGCGGTGGTCTCGGCGGTGAACCGGGCAGTGCGTGTGGCCGACGGCAGCGGCGACGCCGATTCCGGCGAGCAGGCCCCACGCACGTGGGCCCCGTAGTCGGTTCCGAGGGAACTCGTCCCACCTGGTCGGCCCCGGTGCGTTACGCCGAGGCCGACCAGCAGGGCGTGGTCTTCAACGCGCACTATCTGCTGTACTGCGACGAGGCCAGCGCGGAGTTCTGCCGGCAACGGGGAATCCTCGATTTCGGCGAGATGCTGCGCGTCAAGAAGTCGACGCTCACCTGGACCGCGCCGGCGGTCTGGGGTGAGGTGGTCGACGTCTATGTGACCTGCCCACGCGTCGGACGCACCAGTTTCACGATGTGCTTCGACGTGAAGGTCGCAGATCGGGAGTGCTGCGCCGTCGAGACCGTATACGTCCACGCCGACGAATCCGGTGCGCCACAAGCCATTCCAGATGGCGTCGCGCAGATTCTGACCTCCGGCGCACCAATAGCGTAGTCCGCCGTCGGTTCTGCCGGATGATCATGCTCCGGCCGAATCACCCTCGGCGACAAGTGCTGCGAGAAGTTGCCTCACCGCACCTCGCTGATCACCCATCGGGCGGCTCAACGCCTCGTAAACCCGCGCGGCGCGCACCCCGGTGAGAACAAGGCGGCTGCAGTCCGGATCCCGGATGGAGAACCGGGGCATGAGCGCGACTCCGTGATCACGTGCCACCATCGACTCGATGACGCGGAAGTCGTTGATGCGGTGGGTGACTCGCGGCGCCACCCCGGTCGCGGCCGCGAGGGAGACCAGCACGTCGTCAACCGGGAACCCGTCACGAACGCTGATCCAGTCCTCGTCTTCGAGTTCGGCCAGTGTCACCTCGCTGCGGCCGGCCAAGCGATGGCCTCGGCCGACCACCAGGTCGATGGGTTCGCGCATCACGGTGGTCACCGACACCCTCGCCTCGACAACCTGCGGCGCCCGCTCGTCCCGATGGGTCAGCACAACGTCGAAGTCGGCCAGCAAGGCAGGTGCATCAACGTATTTCACGTCTTCGTCGCCGGCGATCACCCGGATCCGACGATCGCTCATCCGGTTGAGGACACCCGGTAGCAGAAGTGCCGCTCCCGAGGGGAACATCGCCAAGCGCACTTCGCCGACTGCGTCATCGCGGTACGACGCCATCTCCGCCTCGGCCCGCTGCACAGCGGCGATGACCTCGTCGGCACGTAGTACCAACGCGCGACCGGCGTCCGTGAGACGAACCCGCCGGCCATCTTGTTCGAGCAAGGCAATCCCGGCTTCGCGGCCCAGTACCTTCAACTGCTGCGACACCGCAGACGGTGTCATGTTCATCGCCTGCGCCACGGCCCCCACGGTGCCGCGGTCTGCGAGCTGCCTCAGGATTCGTAGTCGCTGCAGATCCATGTGGTCACGCTACACAGTTGGCGGCCCTACCTTCAGGTCTGCCACATCATTCTCAACTGCGGCGACGAACAGCAATCTGCCCTTTGCGGCGGGGAGCATAAGCGACGCCGCGACTGTGCCAACGCTCAGCAGGTTTCGCCGTCGGAAGCAGTTCAAACTTCTCCAGCATGGTCCGCAGGGTGACATCCATTTCCATGTTCGCGAAGGCCGCACCGATGCACCGGCGGGTTCCACCGCCGAACGGGAGCCATGCGGCGGACGGCTTGTGATCCAGGAAACGGCTGGGATCGAATCGTTCTGGATCCTCGAACTGCTCACTGTCGTCGTGCAGCAGAGAGATGCTGACAAGCACCGTGTGCCCCTGCGGGATGCGCCACTCGCCCAGCTCCAGCACAGGAGCCACCACTGTTCGCCCGGCGAGATCGATCACGGGCCGGCTGCGCTGCACTTCCAGGATCGTCGCCTGCCGGAACACGGTGTCCCCCTCGTCGACCTCAGCGGTCAAGCGGGCCAACACATCCGGGTTGCGGCGCAATCGCTCGAACGCCCACGCCAGCGTGGTGGCGGTGGTCTCGTGGCCCGCGGCGAGCAGCGTCGCCAGTTCGTCGGCGATCTCCGTGGTCGACATCGGCGACCCGTCGTCGTAGGTACTTCGCAGCATCAGCGAGACGATGTCGGTACGTTCGGCGAAGTCGGGGTCGCCCCGCACCGTGGAGATCAGGTCTTCGATGATCGAGTCGTATTCACGACGGCGAGCCATGAATCGTTCCCAGGGGTCGAACCGGCCGAGGTTGATCGTCGTGTTCGGCAATGTCGCGAGGCGCGAGCCTAGTTCGACCATCGGCGGAATGATGCGCCGTAGTGCGTCGAGCTGCTCCCCATCGGCGCCGAACACCGCACGAAGAATCGCATTGAGCGTTATCCGCATCATCGGAGCCAGACTCTCGAACTCGCGATCTTCCGGCCAGGTCTCGGTCTCGCGCAGGACCTCTTCCTCGATGATCTGCTCGTAGCCCTTCACGCTCTTGCCGTGCAGCGGAGGAGTGAGCAGCTTTCGTCTGCGGCGATGGTCGTCACCTTCGAGCGAGAACATCGAGTGGTCGCCGAGGATGCGGCCGAGGTTGGGCTGCACGTTGCTCAGCACTCCGGCCGGTGTGGTGAACAGCTGCTTGGCCAAGTGCGGGTCCGATACCACCACGGTGTTCCCGAAGACCGGGATGTTCAGCGTGAACGCCGGCCCGTAGCGCCGGGCGAGCAGCTGCATCGTCTGCCGACGCGCGGCGACGAACGCGAGTCCTTGCATGTGCCGATGCAGTCGTGGACCAGGCGGAAGGTGTACTGACGCGACTGCCTGACGACCGTCTTTCGTCTCCGTATGAGCTGGCCCCATGTTCGAACGCTCCCGTCTCGGCGCCGCCCGGTACTACGCCGTACCACTGCGACGGTACGCTCCCGTACCAAGGGATAACAAGGGGTCGTATCGTTGGATCGATGGCAACCAACCCGCAGTCAGTCGATCAACTGCAGCCTGCCGACGCCGGCGGGTCAGCATTCCGGGTTCGGCTGCTCGACGCGCTGGCCACTTCGATCGAGGTCCGTGGGTACCGGGCGAGCACCATCGCCGACATCGTCGGCATCGCCCGGACGTCGCGGCGAACCTTCTACCAGGAGTTCTCCGGAAAAGAAGACTGCTTCATCGAGCTGCTGCGGCGTGCGAACACCTCCATGATCGATGAGATCGTGGCAGCTGTAGATCCGAACGCCGGGTGGATCATGCAGATCAGGCAGGCCATCGGCGCATACGTGAAGTCGATCGAGATGGATCCGGCAATTACTTTGAGCTGGATTCGCGAGCTCCCCGCCCTGGGAACCAGTGCCCGACCGGTTCAGCGGCACGCGATGGAAGAACTCATCCGCACCCTCGTCATGTTGACGAGCACACCTCAGATGCAGGCTTTGGGCGTGGAGACGGTGTCGCGGTCGATGGCCACCTTGCTGCTGGGAGGTCTACGCGAACTGACAGCGGTCGCAGTCGAGGACGGCAGGCCGATCAACTCGATGACCGAGACCATGGTCGAGGCCTGCATTGCGCTTCTGGGCCCCCGACCGGACGTTCCTCGGACGTAGTTGCCGAAACAGCAAGAATAGTTGTCGAAAACAACGGTTCGCGGCCATTGTGGAGACATGAGCCAAGAATTCTGGGACGAGCACTACAGCAGCGCCGAACAACTCTTCAGCAACAACCCCAATCCAGTCCTCGTCGACGAGGTGGCGGACCTGCCACCCGGACGGGCGCTCGACCTCGGATGCGGTGAGGGCGCCGATGCCCGCTGGCTCGCCGAGCGCGGATGGCAGGTGACCGCCGTCGACATCTCGCAGGTCGCCATCGACCGCGCCATGAAATTGGGCGACTCGGACGCCATCACCTGGGTACGTGGTGATCCGCTCGCCGACCCGCCGACGCCGACCTCCTACGATCTCGTGTCGATGCAATACCTCCACAGCGTTCCCCGGTCCGACGGCGGCCAGACCGCCCGCGCGCTCGCGAACGCCGTCGCGCCAGGCGGAACGCTGCTCATCGTGGGCCACGAGATCCGAGAAGGCCACAACTGGAAGGGAATCGACCCGCGGGACTTCTACGACCCACACGACTTCGCCGAGCTCCTCGGCGACGAGTGGACGGTGCTGATCGACCGCACCCAGCCCCGGACGACCGCCCCTCCCGGAAACTCACACCACACTCACGACACCGTACTGAAAGCCGTTCGCTCGCAGTAGATGTGACGCGCGTTCGCCGTCGTTGATCAGCTCGGGTTGTCCGCGCGCACCGGGTAGGCGGCGAGCATGATCGTTGCCAGCGCGTCCAGGGCATCCGCCCAGGCCGCTGACATCTCGGGAGTCCACCGGCTTCCGGCGCGTTCGGCCATGGTGGCGATCAGCGTGGTGGCCACCCAGCCGTACATGGCCTCGGTCACGCCCCACGAGGCGTGTTTGCGGCCCAATTCCCCCAGCGTGGCGCCAAGCCACGCCGAATCGTCAAGATGGTCGAGAACTGCGACGATCGCCTGCTGAAGCATCTGTGCTTGCGGACGTATGTCGTTGCCGAACAGCGGGCGCACCGAGGGATGGTCGGCGAAGAGCCGGTCGTAGAAGGCGACGGTGAGACCGATGTCGTCGTCGGCCGCCAACCCCAAGCTCTCCTCTAGAACGGCTTTATCCAAAGTCATGGCCACAAGCCCTCAATCGATGACGGCGACTGTGGTCAGTTGCCGTAATTCGGATTGTTGATCACCGGGATGGTGATGTTGATCGGCATGCGCAGTTCCGAGGTGTAGAACAGCACGAACTGGCGAAGGAACTCATCGAACAGCCAGTACGCCTCTTCGGGGACGCCGACATCAAGAAGTCCTTCGCGCACCGCGATGAAGGGGCCCCATGCGGTTTCGAGCAGCGGCGTCCACACGGGCTCACGCGGGATGCGAAGCCAGTCGGCCACCTGATCACCGAGCATGAAGCGGGTCAACGCACCGAGAATGGGCCGGCTGAGCAACGTCAGATCCAGGTTCATACCCAGACCCAGGAGGATGTCAGCGAGTTTGATGCCTTCGGGCGTGGGCGCGAGGATCGGGTCGAGAACCTGTTTGGCCTGCGAGTCGGCCTGATCCCAGGACGCCGGGATGTACTCGTCTTTCACACCGAGCAGATGGGCCGCCAGTTGCCAGGAATGCAGGAAGCCCTCCGATTCGGCGGCCGGGATCTGTACGTTCCACTTCTTCAGGTTCCGCATCACGGTGGTCGGCAAGCTGTGCCAGGTGACCATGATGTCGGCCTGGCTGATCGGGATGTCTTCTGGCGCAGACCCCGTCCAGTGCGGCGACTGCGGGAGCAGGTGCCGAACCGCCGCGTGCGCGAGCCGTGTCTTGACGCAGGTGATCACCATTTCACCGTCAGGTTGGTAGGCATTGAGCGAACCGATGTCGTACCCGAGTTTCGCCGTCTTGGTGATGCGGTCCTTCATGTCCGCGCCGCCCTTGGAGTAGTACACCGCCCGCGCCTCTTTGGGGATGACGGTGCTCATCATGCCGCTGGCGAAGCCGTACAGCACACCCAGATAGGTTCCGCGCTTCTGGTTGAACTCGACCGCGGTGGCCAACTTGCCCTGATCCGCCCACGACGGCATCTGCCGCGCGTACTCGATGAAATCCCGCAGGTCATTCGGCAGGCCGGCGGGCAATGCCTGGCCGTTCTTGGTCCAGTGCTTCAACAACTCGTTCACGCGCGGCACCTCGCCGCGGTCGATCAACGACGCAACCACCGGATCGGCCTCTTTGTCCCACACGCCCCGGGGGTCGGCCCCGCTACCGGTTCCCGGGACCGAACCTGCCGGTGACCATGTCCACGGGGTCGCCGGAACGATGACCGCCGCAGCGCCGGCCGCACCCAACACCCCGCCCGCCTTCAACGCGTTGCGCCTACTGAAGTTGTCCACGCTATTCACTCCCCGTCCGACCATGAATTCATTCGCTGATGCAATGAAACAATCAGCGTTTCTTAGTAACATGGTTAGCACAAAAGTGTTGCCGGTCACAAGCGGTGCGGTTTCCTCGTGCGACTCACACCTGTTCGAACGAACTGAGCCCCGGGAACCGGTACCGTCTTCGTCTATGGCGACGTCGAGCACCCGAGCGATGCTCGAACGCGCGTACAAAGACGCGATCAGGCGGACCGACGCCGGCGACGACACCACCCGCACCCGGTTGCTCGACGCGGCCTACGAGCAGTTCAGCCGCACCGGTGTCCAGCGCACGTCCATGGAGGACGTCGCAAGGCGGGCCAACATGTCCCGCATCACGGTCTATCGCCGGTTCGCCACCAAGGACGCCCTGATCGAGCAGGTCATCTTTCGAGAGTTCCGGCGGTACTTCGAGCGCTTCCTCACCGACATCCGATCCGCCGAGACCGCGGCCGAGCGAGTTGTTCTCGGATTCGTGAGCTCCCTACGCGCCATCCGCGGCAATCCGATGATCGGCGGGCTGATCGACGCCGAACCCGGCCTGGTCGCCGGATCGATGATCGGCGACGACGGCCGCATGGTCGCGGCGGTCCGCGAGTTCGTGGCGGGCCAGCTCCGTCGCGAGCAACAAGCAGGCAACGTCGACAGACAACTGAACATCGACCTCATCGCGGAAATGATGGTGCGCATCTCCGCGTCGTTCCTGACGATCCGCAGCGATGTCGTCGACCTCGATGACGACGAGCAACTCGCCGCGATCGCATGGCAATTCCTCGTACCGATGCTCGATGTCGGTCGATTGCCGAAATAATCTGTCCGGCAGCTCTTTTGTAGGTGTTGTACTACGTCGCGTCTCGTCGGCGGCGCCTAGTATTGCTGCCCATGGACAAACAGGTGGCCGGCAGGCTCGCAGACACCCACTTGGCCGAATGGGGCCGGCGCGTGGACTACACCGAACTCGCATGGGCGGACGACAACGAATCGACGACCAGCCAGGAAGTGTTCGAGGACGGCGTTCACTACACGGTCCAATCAACCGTGTGGCGTGAACAGGGAGCAAATGTCTACACCCTCGGGGTTCGCGTCACCGAGACCGGTCGGCGCTCGCTGTTCGGAAAGGCCGTGTCGCGGTTCGGTCGCAAATATCCCGACGGGAGGTTTGTGGAGGGGGCCTAGCCTGCACGCCGAACGCCGGGTACCTTCCCCCCATGACTTCCACTAAGGGTGCCCTCACAAAACTGGCGGGCGCGCTCGCGGTTGCTTCGGTGGCCACACTCATCGGCTCCGCCACCGCATCGGCCGGATCGACGCCGAGTCAGCCTCAACGCATCGTGCTGCTGGTACCCGGCCAGCAACCGGCCCCGGGAACCTCGAGCATGGACCTCTTCCAGGACATGGCGGACGAGTTGGCTGCCGACGGGTACACCGTCGACACGGTCGACGTGAAGGGCCTCGACCTCTACGCGGACTCGCGGGCCATCCAAGAGTCGGTCGAAAGTGCCTCGGCCGGAGTCGAAGTGGAGAGCCTGTCGCTGGTGGCGCACAGCTACGGGGGTTTGTCGTCACGCCATTACCTGAAAGCGCTGGGCGGTTCCGAGCGCATCGACGACTACATCGCGATCGGCACCCCTCAATACGGCTCGCCCGGCGGCTGCGTCCAATTGCCCGGATTCGGCTTCGACGGCTGCCCGGTGACCCCGTTCATCGCCGAACTCAACAACGGCGACGACACACCCGGAGACGTCGAGTACTACTCGATCAGAAGCAATGAAGAGCTGGCCGACGGGCGGCTCGATGGCGGCCAGTGCAGGCTCGCCCCGATTCCGAAGCTCGAGCATGCGGTCGAGCCCGCAGACGACCGCGTGATCGCCGCCGTCTCGAGCGCGTTGAGCGGCGGGTGTCCCGGAGAGTTCGTCACCGAACGGGACGGCGAGATCACCTTGGTGTCAACACTTTTCCCCGCGCCACGCTGAGTTCGACAGCCCATCCATATCACCGACACCGGACAGACCTTGTGTTCGTCGCTTTGGTCGATCTATTGACATTCGATAGATTTGCCGTGATAGTCGATGCATGTTCAACGAACGCTGGGTTGTCACCGCACTGCGAGTCTTCCTCGTATCGCTCTTCGCAATACTGGTCTTGTTCCAAACCATGTCGCTGCCAGGACAATTCGCACACATGGCCGAGGAGTCACCCGACCAGGCCTACCTGCGTTGGCCGGCGACAGCCGTCACCGTGTTCTGGGTGCTCTGCGCCCAGGTGGTCATCGTCTGCACCTGGAAGTTGCTCACCCTGGTGCGCAGCGACCGCATCTTCACCCACGCCTCACTCGGCTGGGTCACGGCAATCGTCTGGGCGATCGGCGCCGGCTGGCTCACACTTCTCGGCGTGTTCCTCTTCGTCGGTTTCAATGCGAACGATCCAGGTTTGCCGCTCCTCCTCTTCCTGATGCTGATGGGCGGGGCCGTCTTGGGCCTGTTGATGGTCGTGATGCGTGCACTGCTGCGCCAGGCCACCACGCTGCGGTCGGACATGGACGCGGTGATCTGATGTCGATCGTCGTGCGTATCGACGTGGAGTTGGCGAAGCGGAAGATGAGTGTCGGGGAGTTCGCCGAGCGTGTGGGGCTCACTCCCGCGAATGTCGCGGTGCTGAAGAACGGCCGTGCCAAGGCAGTTCGATTCAGCACCCTGGAAGCCATGTGCCGGGTACTCGAATGTCAGCCCGGGGATCTGCTGGAATGGATCGACGACTGAGGGTGTCGTCGATGTGACACCCGGTCCCGGTGATCCGACGGTCAGCAGGTTGCGTCATCAAGATCGGAATTGACCGAAAACCCATTACCACCAAGCTTTTTCGCCTCGTACATGGCAATGTCCGCAGATCTCATCAGCGCCCTCAGGGTTGCCGTGCTCGGCTGCCGCTTGTTCGCCCGCAGCTGCTGGTGGGTGGCGACGGCAACCCCGACGCTCACCGTGATCGGATGCCGATCGTCGGTGTTGTGCAGCGTCGAACACACCCGATGCGCCAATGCGATCGCCTGCTCGGGGGTGCCGACGAGCGTGATCGCGAACTCCTCGCCGCCCACGCGGGCGATCAGCGCGTGAGTACCGGCGACATCCACCAGCCGGGCTGCGACAAGTTCGAGTACCGCGTCACCACCGCTGTGTCCGTGCTGGTCGTTGATCTGTTTGAAGCCGTCGATGTCGAGCATCAGCACCGCCAGCCCCACCGGGATCCCGCTGTACTGGAGCTGATGAAACCCCGCTTCGAGGCCACGACGATTGCGTAGCTGGGTCAGGTGGTCTCGGAATGCATCATTGGCATCCTCGCGCAGATCCAGCAGGCCCGACTGCATGATGATCGGCGCGGCCAGCAGAACCGGCAGCAACACCATCAGCAGTGCCGTGGCGATGCCCTTGTCCGCGTCCGAGCCCAACACCACGCACGCATAGAGAGCCAGCGTCACCGCTGTTGCGAAAGCGAGGTGACCCAGCAGCCACCGCGGACTGTGAAAGGCGGTCACATGCGCACCGGTCACCGAGAACAGCGAGCAACCCATCATCGCGATGAACAGATCCGCGAAGGTGAACAGCACCACCGCGACGCCGACATCGGTGTAGACGACGAACAGTCGGGTCATCCACTGGCGGGGCCAGCGCCCGGCAAGCCAGACGACCCCGATGACAGCACAGGCGACAGCGAGTACGCCGACGAGGATGTCGATCGGGGCGCCACCCCGGGGACCGGCAGGTGACGTCAGTGCACAGAAGGCTCCGACGCTGAAGCAGCAGCACCACAGCCCGACGGATATTCGATTGACTGCCAGCGTTCCACGCACTCGGTGATAGTTGACCGTCCACTGGTAGTCGAACGGCTGCCGCCACCACGAACGAAGAAACTCCACGGTGATGGACTCCCCCAGGTCACTACTGCATCGACGTACTGGCCGCCCCCCGACAGCCGTGATGTGTAGCAACGCTCTGCGCCCGCACCACCGAAAAAATCACCTGACTGTATCAACGCGGAACCGAGGAGGCCGAACCTTCCCCGATCGCAGACTCGTCGGCACCCATCGGTTGTGTGAGTGATCCGGGCCACTCATTCGGGGGCTCTCCACCCATCCGTGCATAGTTCGCCGGCGACTGGGTAGGCAAAGACCATGTCCCTACAACCGGTAGCAGACTCGTATGACGACACCGCGTTCAGCCGTGTGGACGTGCCGGCGACCGCTGCGGGAGCCAGCCACCTGCGTCAGGAGTTCGGACGATGGCTGGGCGAGAACTTCGCGGTCTCGGACGAACATCTGTACGCCATCGTCCTGGCGGCTTATGAGGCTCTCGCCAATTCGGCCGAACACGCTTACGTCGATGACCCGCACCCGGGCACCATGTCGATCGAGGCACGCCACTCCCCCTCGACTGACCACCTGTCGGTGACCGTGTCCGATCGAGGCCGATGGCGACTGCCCGCGGGCAACCGCTTCCGCGGCCGAGGCATCCCACTCATCCGGGCGTTGTGTGATCGGCCCGTGTTCGTCAAAGAAGCTTCGGGCACCACTTTGACTCTGGAGTGGGTCCAAGTGCGGGCATATTCGTTATCGTCAACAGGGTGACGCTTCATCTCAAAACGTTCGGTCGCCGGCTCGGGTATTTCATCAGGACTTTCTGGGCGCCGATCGCGGCGGGAGTGGTGGCGTTGGCCATCGGAGTCGGCAACATGTACGTGACATCCGACTCGGAAGCCGACGACAAGACAATCGATTGCGCCGCAGCGGTATCAGATTCCGTGTCACCGTCCACCGGGGTCTGGTACGGCGCCAGTTTCGACTGGGAGAAGACAACGATTGCGGACTACTCGGAGAACCTAGGTAGCCATCCTGCGGTGACGGTGTTCTTCACCGAGATCCCCTACGACGATGCCGCCCGGGCCGACTTGAGACAGACCGTCGACACCGTCCGCGAAGACGGAAAAGTGCTGCTGCTGACAGTGCAGCCGTCGGGTGGCCTGCGCAGGGTGACCCCTGAGGTCGCCGACGCCTTTGCCGCCGATCTTGCAGAGTTCAACGAGTCCGGAGTCCCGGTTGTCGTCCGCTTCGCCCATGAGATGAACGGCTCCTGGTATCCGTGGGGTCAGCAACCGGCGCTCTACAAAGAGACTTTCGCTCGCGTCGCTGCGGCCGTGCACGCCGCCGCTCCCGGCTCGGCGATGATGTGGGCTCCCAGCTACGCCGGTGGATATCCCTTCGCCGACGGTGAATACTCGCCGGCGCCCGGCACAGCCGAGTTCGCAGACCTGGACAGTGATCGCAACGGACAGCTGACGCGCGAAGACGACCCCTACGCCGCCTTCTACCCCGGCGATGAATCGGTTGATTGGGTCGGGATGTCGCTCTATCACTGGGGCAACCGCTTTCCCTGGAGCGAGAACGAACTCGCCGAACCGAACAAGTTCGCGCAGCAACTGACGGGGAGCTATGTCGGGGCGAACGGCGACGACACCGTATTGCCCGACTTCTACGACGAATACGGCACCCAGCGCAACAAGCCGGTGGCGATCCCGGAGACCGCAGCTCTGTTCAACCCCGGCGAGCCCGAAGGCCCCGGCGCCCTCGCGATCAAGAAGTCGTGGTGGACCCAGATCTTCGCGCCCACGGTGCCCGACGAATTCCCCCTCCTGAAGATGGTCAATTGGGTCGAATGGGACAGGTACGAACCCGAGGCGGACACGCAGGTCGACTGGCGGACGATGGCCGATCCGGCCATCCGTGCGGAGTTCACCACGGCGCTGCCCGACTGGCTGGCATTCGGGCCGAATGAACCGTGTGGGGTACTCACCACCAAAGGTTAAGTTCAGCTACACGACCGATGCAGTTTTATTCGATTGAACTGAACCTTCAATTGCCCAGAGAATTGTCCCCATGACACTCCGCGATCGCCTGCTGGCTCTGACCGTCGTGGTGTTCTGGGGCCTGAACTTCCTCGCGATCCACGCCGGGCTCGAACACTTCCCGCCACTGTTCTTCGCGGCCTTGCGTTTTGCCGTGATGGCCATTCCGGTGATCCTGTTCGTACCGCGACCCGACGTTCCCCTGCGCTGGTTCCTGCTCTACGGATTCGGTTTCGGCACGCTGCAATTCGCTTTCCTGTTCCTCGCGATGGACCAGGGCATGCCAACCGGGTTGGCCTCCCTGGTGCTCCAGTCGTCGGCCCCGTTCACGGTCATCCTGTGTGTCCTCCTGCTCGGCGAGAAGATGTCGCTGCGACAGACGGCCGGGATCACCGTGGCCGTCGGCGGCATGGTGGTGATCGGCGTGGACCGCGCCGCACACGGGGCCTCTGCGGGATTGATCCCGGTCCTCCTCACGCTTCTCGCCGGGCTCGGCTGGGCCTTCGGAAACATCGGGTCACGGCTTGCCCATCCCCGCAACGCCCTCTACCTGGCGTTGTGGATGTCCGTGATCCCACCGATCCCGCTCTATGCCCTCAGCTTGGCCGTCGAAGGACCGTCCGCCGGGTTCGAGTCGATCGCCACAGTGGGAACGCACACAGGCCTCGTGGCCCTCGGCGGCCTGGCCTACATCGTGGTTCTCGGCACCATCGGTGGCGCAGGGCTCTGGGCTTACCTGATGACACGGCATCCGGCATCCAAGGTCGCACCGTTCTCGTTGCTCGTCCCGATAGTCGGCATCAGCGCGGCCTGGGCGATTCTCGGGGAGACACCGACGGTCTGGGAGCTGGTCGGCGGAGCAGTGGTGATCATCGGTTGCTTCGCGGGAGTGACCGGCGCCAAGTCGAAAACCGCCAAAGCGAAGAACCTCGAACCCTCGTCCACCGACGAACCGATGGCGGTCCCCTGACTTGCACATACGGCGGACGCCGGGCGGCATATGACAAACTCGCAGCCATGCGTGACGAGGACCGAAAGAGTTCCACAGGCTTGCCGATGCGGGCACGACTCGCCCTGCGAGCCGCTGCCACGGCGCGATGGGCGTCGCAGAAAACCGGTCGCGGGAAGGGCTCGATGATCGGCGGCCTGGTGGCCCTCAAGATCGACCCCACCCTGATGGCTGCGCTCGCGCGCGGGAAGCGATCGGTGGTCGTCACCGGAACGAACGGAAAATCGACCACCACCCGCATGACGGCGGCAGCACTGGCCGATCTCGGCGAGGTGGCTTCACAGGCCGACGGCGCCAACATGGACGCAGGCATCGTCGCCGCCCTGTCGTTGAACCGTCCCGCCGAGTGGGCTGCGTTGGAAGTCGACGAACTGCACGTCCCCCACGTGAGCGACGCCGTGAACCCCGAAGCGCTGATCTTGCTGAACCTCTCACGAGACCAGCTCGATCGGGTCGGCGAGATCAACATGATCGAGCGTCGGCTGCGTGACGGGATCGCACGGCACCCGGAGACCACCGTGATCGCCAACTGCGATGACGTGCTGGTGACCTCTGCCGCCTACGACGCACCGAAGGTGGTGTGGGTCGCTGCGGGCGCAGGATGGGCCGGCGATTCGGTGAGCTGTCCCCGTTCGGGTGAGCCGATTCTGCGTGACGGTTCCCACTGGTATTCCACCGGAACCGATTTCGAGCGGCCGGCCCCCGACTGGTGGTTCGACGACAAGAACCTCTACGGACCAGACGGTTTCGAGCACCCGATGACGCTCGCAGTGCCCGGCAACGCCAACCGCGGCAACGCGGCGCAGGCCGTTGCCGCGGCAGTGGCATTGGGCGCCGACCCCGCGAAAGCCATTGCCGCGGTGGGCACCGTCGGCGAGGTCGCGGGCCGATACTCGGTACAGCAGATCGGCCAACATCGCGTCCGCATGCTGCTGGCGAAAAACCCTGCGGGATGGCAGGAAGCGATGGCGATGATCGACCAGGACGCCGACGGCCTGGTCATCGCCGTCAACGGTCAGGTGCCGGACGGCGAGGACCTCTCGTGGCTGTGGGACGTGCGTTTCGAAGCATTCGAGAACATGCAGGTGGTCGCTTCCGGCGAACGCGCCACCGACCTCGGTGTCCGGTTGATCTACGCGGGCGCCGAGCACACCACCATCGGTGATCCGATGGCCGCCATCGAGTCCTGCCCGCCCGGCCGGGTGGAGGTACTCGCCAACTACACCGCTTTTCGCGACCTCAACAACGCATTGGCGCGCGCGCAGAAGGGAATTCGCTGATGTCCGACTCCACATTGCGCATCGGACTGGTACTCCCCGATGTGATGGGCACCTACGGCGACGGCGGTAACGCCCTGGTGTTGCGCCAGCGCGCACGCATGCGAGGCATCGAGGCGGAGATCATCCAGATCAACCTCACCGATCCCGTGCCCGAATCGCTCGACGTCTATACCCTCGGCGGCGCCGAGGACTACGCACAACGGCTGGCCACGCGACACCTGACCAAATACCCGGGCCTGCAACGCGCGGCAGAAGCAGGCCGGCCCGTTCTTGCCATCTGTGCCGCCATCCAGGTACTCGGGCACTGGTACGAGACATCTTCCGGTGAGCGCGTCGAGGGGATCTCAATGCTCGACGTGACAACCACACCGCAGGACAAACGCAGCATCGGCGAGCTGATCACCGAACCGTCACCGGTCTCCGGTCTCACCACCCCACTGACGGGATTCGAAAACCACCGCGGGGGAACCACTCTCGGGCCGGATGCCCACGCGCTGGGCAAGGTGAAGCACGGCGTCGGCAACGGCGCGGGCGAGAAGGTGGAAGGCGTGGTGCAGGGTTCGGTGATCGGAACCTACATGCACGGCCCTGCCCTGGCCCGCAATCCCGAGCTGGCCGACAAGCTGCTCGCCCGCGCGCTGGGCGTCGAACAACTCGATCCACTGCCGTTGGCAGAGGTCGATCTGCTGCGCCGTGAGCGCCTTGCCGCGGGCCGTCGAGGGTGACGACCTCCAGACCCCGGCACCGATGACATCTCCTCGGTCGACGCCCACATCACCACATCCGGGCGGCCAACGCCGCGCCGCCCCCGCGTTGTTCGCCGTCGCCCTGGTGGTGGTCGCGGTGGCGGTCACCGCAACGTGGATGATCACGTGGTCGGTTGTGGGCGAAGACGATTCGCCCACCAGCGCTCCTACCACGTCTACCACCGTGTCGAACGAAGACACCATCCTCGACACGGTGCGCGCCACCACGGAATCGATCTACAATTTCACCCCTGACACCATCAGATCGACGATGAAGTCCGCGCAGGCCCTGCTCTGTGGAACGGCCCTTCAGGAGTGGAACGGCACCGCCGATTCGCTGCTGCAGACTGTCACCACCACCGGCCGCAGCCTGGTGACCAGCAACGCGCACTACGGCATCGCCCGGCAAGACGCGGAGTCGGTGACCGTGCTCGCGGTCTTCGAGGTGTCCGCGAGTCAGGACAACTCCGAACCGGCCCCCATCGAACCCGCTGCCATCGAGTTCACCGTGAGCCGTTCCGCAATCCCCCTGTGCGTCAACCTGATGAAGGTGTTGTGATGACGGACCCACATGTGCGCCCGACCCGTCCGCCCGGGTCACACCGCCGCCTCCGACTGCTACTGGTCCTCGGAGGCGTGCTGATCGTGCTCGTGGCGCTCACCGCCGTCGTCGCGACACTCACCGCCCCCGACAACGGTGACGGCGAGACACGTTCACCGACCACGCCGGCCGGCCCGACGATCACCGATCAGCAGGCCCGCGACGTCGCGACCGCGGTGACGCGCAGCATGTACGACGTGGGCCCGGCGACCGCGGACGAGCAGGTTGCGGTGTTCAAGGCGAACAGCTGTGGCGAGTTCGCCAAGAAGACGTTGCCCGACCTGATCACGTCCACCGACCAGCTCAAGACGCGTAATTCGTCGAGCACCTTGACCATCGATTCGATGGCGGTGGTGGCGCGCCCTGCGCCCTCTGCCCAAGTCGAGGTGATCGTGGCATTCTCGTGGGAGCAAGGTGACATCTCGGAGAAGACGCGGGCGGTGTATCAGGTGGTCGACGAAGCCGGCCGGCCGTGCATCACCACCGCCCAGTTCTTCTAGCAACGCCGCGCCGGCGGAGATGTCGGCCGAGACCGAGCGTGAACGGGAGCAGGTGGACAGGCAGATGCGACTGCGACGAAGCCGCGAAGAGACCCGGGAGTTCCCGGACCGACGTGCGGCAGGCCGAGCTCTCGGCGACCAGCTCAAGTACGGCGAGCTCGAACTCGCCGACCGCCAGGACGTTCTCGTGCTGGGACTCGCTCGCGGGGGCGTGCCCGTCGCCTGGGAGATCGCCTATGCGCTCAATGCCCCACTCGATGCGATGGTGGTCCGGAAGCTGGGGGTCCCCGGACGCGAAGAACTCGCGATGGGTGCGGTGGCTTCGGGCGGGGAACCGGTGCTCAATCATCGAATGATCCGCGACTTCGGCATCAGTCGCGACGAGGTCCGGCGCGTCCTCGAGGCCGAGACCCGGGAACTGATGCGCCGCGAGAAGGTGTATCGGGAGGGGCGCCCACCCGCCGAGGTGACCGGCAAGGTTGTCATCCTCGTCGACGACGGACTGGCGACGGGGGCCAGCATGCGTGTGGCGGTCGACGCGGTGCGCAGCCGCCGGCCCGCGCAGGTGATCGTCGCCGCCGGTACCGCACCGGAGTCGACCTGTTCGCTGCTCACCGGGGCCGCCGACGAAATCGTCTGCGGCGCACTACCTGACGACTTCACGGCGGTCGGGCGGTCATACCGCGACTTCACTCAGGTGTCCGACGACGAGGTGCAGGAGCTGCTGCGCACCCCGACGACCGAACCAGACTGACGGGTCAGACCGATTCCGGCGCGAACTCGGGTAACACTTCACAGTGCTCGCGGGTGCGGTCGACCGCGAACCAGCCGCGTTCGAAGTTCTGCCAACGGATCAGGTGCCGGCGTTCGGCCTCACCGTCGCGGGCGACCGCTCGTTCCAGACGTTCCGATTCGTCGCCGCCATCGAGCCACAGCGCCCTGGTGAGCTGCCTGCGAACCGGCGCACGCGCACTGGACACACCCTCGATCACCAGCAACGGCTCCCATCTCACCCAGACGCGAGGACCGTGCTCGGGACGGCCGTCCCGCCACACACGCGGGTGGTAGCGGAAGTCGTGTCCACGCCAGTACGACCGGATCACCTCTTCGTCGAGCTCGGGCCACCAACCGACCGGGTCGTCCCATGTCGCGAAGTCGTCGGTACGCACCAGCACCGCCGGGGTCCCGACATGGTGGAGCACGGCCATCAACCGGTCCGCGAACGTCGACTTTCCCGCGCCGGACGGGCCGTCGATGGCCACGATGCCCGATTTGAGTTGTCGGGCGAAATGTTCGATCCACGCATCGTCGACCATGAGAGCTACGTCAGGATCCGGCGACCGGACAGTGCCCGGCCGAGCGTCAATTCGTCGGCGAACTCGAGGTCGCCGCCCATCGGCAGACCCGACGCCAGCCGGGTGACCGACAGACCGGGGAAGTCCCGCAGCATCCGTTGCAGGTAGGTCGCAGTCGCCTCGCCCTCCGTGTTGGGGTCGGTGGCGACGATCACCTCACTGACGTCCACACCGTCTTCTTGGTTGCCCAAGCGACGCAACAACTCTCGGATCCGCAGTTGGTCCGGGCCGACCCCGCCGAGCGGGTCCAGGGCCCCACCGAGAACGTGGTAGCGGCCGGTGAACTCCTTGGTTCGCTCGATGGCCTGCACGTCCTTGGGCTCTTCGACCACACATATCTTGCTGGCATCACGCCGGGCATCACGGCAGATCCGGCAACGCACCTGCGCCGAGACGTTGCCGCAGACCTCGCAGAAGACCACGTCGTCGCGGACGTGCACCAACGCGGCGGTCAGCCGGTCGATGTCGCCTGCCGGAACGGCCAGCAGGTGGAACGCGATCCTCTGGGCACCCTTGGGACCGAGCCCTGGCAGCTTCGCCAGCTCGTCGATCAGATCCTGGATCGGTCCTTCATACACGGGTCAGCTATCCACCCAGACCGGGGAATCCGCCGCCCAGGCCGCCGAGTCCGCCGGCGAGCGGACCCATCTTCTGCTGGGTGAGCTCGTCGCGTTTGCTGTTCAGATCGGCAAGAGCACCGACGATGAGATCTTGCAGGGTCTCGACGTCGTCCGCGTCCACGACCTTGGGGTCGATGGTCACCGCGGTGACCTCGCCGGTGCCGTTACCGGTGACCGTGACGAGCCCTCCACCGGCGGTTCCGGTGACCTCGGCGGCGGCGATCTGTTCCTGCGCGGCCAGCAACTGCTGCTGCATCTGCTGAGCCTGCTGCAGGAGTCCGGCCATCGGGTTATCTGGTTCCACTGCTGTCCTCTGTCTCATAGGGCTGATCGGGGTCATCGGGCCCGATCGGGCCGTCGGGCGGGTTGTCTTGCGGGCGCATCATGCGTTCGAGATGAGCAGCAATGCTGTCGATGGTATCGCCGCCCGCCGACTCGGCCTCGAACCGCAGTCGCGCGTTGCCACCGAACATCATCGACGCCTTGGGTGTCAGCGCGAACTGGAACTCGTCGCCGACCCGTTGCCACGCGGCGACACCCCCTCGTACCGGCGGCCCGACCCCGGCACTGATCTCGTAGCCGTTGTCGCCGGCGGGGAGGTCGCGCTGGACCTGGAAACAATCCCCACTCTCGTCGTCGAGGAAGAGCACCACCTCGCAACGCAGGTCCGGGTAGCGGTCGTAGGAGACGATGATTGCCACTCGGTTCTCCTCTCAGAGCAGTTCGCGGGTACTGACGAAGCGTCGCAGCTCGCCGCTGAACGGGTCGGTGAACTCGACAGAGTAGGCAAGAAGGCGAAGCGGATCGGAGAAATCACCGTGGTCCGGGGCTGCGGCAACTTCGGGCCGGACCTCCGGGTACAGCGGGTCTCCGTCGATCGGGACACCCAAACCCGCCATGTGCAGTCTGAGCTGATGTGTGCGACCGGTCTGCGGCCTCAGCCGGTAGACCCCCCGATCGTGCGAGGCGCTCAGGAGATCGATGGTCGAGACAGCGTTGACCTCCCCCGGTTCCACCCGAGCTCGCAGGTCGCCGGCGTCTTTGAGGATGCGGTTGCGAACGGTGACCGGCAATTGCAGGCCGGGGTGGATCGGTGCGCGGGCACGGTATTCCTTGGTGACCGCACGGTCGGCGAAGAGCTGTTGGTAGGGGGCGCGCGCCTGCGGGCGCACGGTGAACATGAGCACTCCGGCCGTGAGCCGGTCCAGCCGGTGGACCGGGCTGATCGATGGGTTGTCGAGTTCTCGGCGCAACCGGACCAGCGCAGTCTGCGCCACGTGCGTTCCCCGAGGCATCGTCGCCAGATAGTGCGGTTTGTCCACGACCACCAGATCGTTGTCCTGGTGGATGATCGGCAGGTCGAACGGTATCTCCGTCTCCACGGGCAGATCGCGGTAGAAGTAGACCGGCCGTCCGATCTGGGCCGGTGCAGCCAGATCGACGGGTTCACCACCGATGCCGAGCACCTCACCGCGCTCGGCCCGGATCAGCAGATCGTCGAGCGTCAGGCCCTCACACGCCGGTGCGGCCAGCATCGCCTCGCCGACCGTGCGATCGGCGGAACGCAGAACGACCCGAGTGGGGTCCACACCGTCGCGCAATGGGAGCGGCGCTGGTTTGCGGTGTCGCACTCGGGTCGTCTTCTGGGAGTCGTTCTCGGCGCGATCCGGCTCAGACGCGTTCGACGTGCGACTTGAGGTTGCCGAGCAGTTCGGCCTGGATCTTCGCCAGTCCCTTGGGTGCAAACGTCTTCTCGAAGAATCCGCCGATACCTCCCGCTCCCTGCCACGTGGTGGTGGTGGTGACCTTCGAGCTGGCCCCGGAGGCATCCACCTGATACGTGGTCACCATCGACGAATTGACGTCGGTCTCGGTGACGGTGGAGCCGACAACGCCCACGCGGGCCTGGACGTTGCGCGAGCGCTTCTTTGTTGCCTGGAGGGTCCAGGATGCGACCGTGCCTGCGCCGACGCCACCCTCGACGACCTTGTAGTCGCGGTACTGGCCGGGGAGGATGCTGGGACGCACCGTCTGGTAATCGGACAGTGCCGCGAGCACCTTCTCCGGCGCGGCATTGATGACTGTTGACTGGGATGCGGTTACCTGTGCCACGAGATATCACCTTTCGGTTGTTGGTAGGTGTCACGTCGAGCCTGCCAGAACGCCACCCGACGGCTTCGCGCGGCGCAGCCGGCCCGTGTCAACCAAACAACGGCAAATCGGTCATGGTGATGGGTGAGCTGGCAACTACTGGACGAGGGTCCTAGGCTCTTATGCGTGTCGCGGGTAATGGGTTCCGAAACAGGGCGAGAGATTTTCGACGACGGCGTCGAGAAGTTGCTGGCCAGCTACCGGGCCATCCCGACCGCTGGCCGTGTTCGGCTGGCGAAGAAGACGTCGAATCTGTTCCGCAAGCGGGCGAAGAATCCTTATCCCGGTTTGGACGTTTCGGGACTGGACCGGGTGATCTCGGTTGACCGGCAGGCCCGTACGGCCGACGTGGCCGGAATGTGTACGTACGAAGAACTTGTGGCGACGACGCTCAAATATGGTCTGGCGCCCAAGGTCGTTCCCCAGCTCAAGACGATCACCCTGGGCGGCGCGGTCACCGGCCTCGGCATCGAGTCGACCTCTTTCCGGAATGGACTCCCCCACGAATCGGTACTCGAGATCGACATCTTGACCGGCGCAGGCGAGATCGTCACCACCTCGGCCACCAGCGAGAACTCCGACCTGTTCTTCGGGTTCGCCAATTCCTATGGAACGCTCGGCTATTCGACGCGGCTACGCATCGAGCTCGAGGAGGTCGCGCCCTACGTCGAGTTGCGCCACGTACGGTTCACCGACGTCGACACCCTGCAGTCCACGATGAACGACATCGTCGAGCAGGGCACCTACGCCGGCGAACGCGTCGACTATCTCGACGGTGTCGTGTTCTCCGCCACCGAGAGCTACCTCGTTCTGGGTGCGCAGACGAGCGTTCCGGGCCCGGTCAGTGACTACACCGGCGATCAGATCTACTACCGGTCGATCCAGCACAGCGCCGATTCCACTCCCATCCGCGACCGGCTCACCATCGCCGACTACCTGTGGCGCTGGGACACGGACTGGTTCTGGTGCTCGCGGGCCTTCGGCGCGCAGAACCCTCGCATCCGCCGTCTGTGGCCAAAGCCACTGCTGCGCAGCAGTTTCTATTGGAAGTTGATCGCGCTCGACCACCGGTTCGACATCGGCGACAAGCTCAATGCCCGCAAAGGTGAACCGCCCGGCGAACGGGTGGTCCAGGACATCGAGGTTCCGATCGAGCGCACCTCCGAGTTCGTCCACTGGTTTTTGGAGAACATCCCGATCGAGCCGATCTGGTTGTGCCCGCTGCGACTTCGCGACCCCTCCCCAGCCGGCGCCGACACCCACCGGCCGTGGCCGCTGTATCCCCTCGAGCCCCACCGCACCTACGTCAACGTGGGATTCTGGTCTGCGGTGCCCAAACGCGAGGACAAGCCGGAGGGTTACGCCAACCGGCAGATCGAGATCAAGGTCTCCGAACTCGACGGACACAAGTCGTTGTATTCCGAGTCGTTTTATGGCGAAGAGGAATTCGATCAGCTCTATGGCGGTGAGCCCTACCGCCTGCTCAAGAAACGTTACGATCCCGGGTCGCGGTTACTCGACCTGTACTCAAAGGCGGTGAAGCGGCAATGACAACTGTGAAGAACAACGAGGTGCCCGGGTCGGTGGTCGGGCCGAAACTCAGCCTGGCCGAGGTGGTGGAGGCCGTCGCGGGTGGCGATCTCCAGATCAGCGTCACCGCCTACGACGGCAGTTCGGCCGGCCCGGCCGATGCCGAGTACGGGCTCGAACTGCTCACCCCGCGGGGTACCCGTTATCTGGCCACCGCACCCAGCGACCTCGGGTTGGCCCGCGCCTATATCGCGGGAGATCTCTCGCTGAAGGGGTGCCACGAGGGCGACCCCTACCCCGCACTGCGAGCGATCTCCGAGGACGTGCAGTTCTCCAGGCCGTCGGCCCGCACGCTGGCACAGATCACCCGGTCACTGGGACTCGAGCACTTCAAGCCCATCACACCCCCGCCCCAGGAGCAGCTCCCCCGGTGGCGCCGAATCGCAGAGGGTTTGCGGCACAGCAAGACTCGTGATGCTGAAGCGATCCACTATCACTACGACGTCTCGAACACCTTCTACGAATGGGTGCTCGGGCCGTCGATGACCTACACGTGCGCCTGCTATCCGAATCATGAGGCGAGCCTGGAAGAGGCGCAGGACAACAAGTATCGCCTCGTGTTCGAGAAGCTGAAGCTCAAGGCCGGCGATCGACTGCTCGACATCGGCTGCGGCTGGGGTTCGATGGTGCGGTACGCGGCACGCCGCGGTGTACACGTCATCGGCGTGACCTTGTCGGCCGAGCAGGCCCAATGGGCACAGCAGGCAATCATCGACGAGGGTCTGAGCGAGTTCGCCGAAGTGCGGCACAGTGATTACCGCGACGTCACCGAAGACGAGTTCGATGCGGTCTCGTCCATCGGGCTGACCGAGCACATCGGTATCCAGAACTACCCGTCGTACTTCAAGTTCATCCGCAGCAAACTGCGTGATGGCGGAATCCTGCTGAACCACTGCATCACCCGGTCAAACAACGTGAGCCGAGGCAAGGCCGGACCGTTCATCGACCGCTATGTGTTTCCCGACGGGGAGTTGACCGGCTCGGGCACCATCATCTCGGCCATCCAGAACATCGGTGCGATGGAGGTGGTGCACGAGGAGAACCTGCGCGAGCACTACGCGATGACCCTTCGCGACTGGAACAAGAACCTGGTCGACCACTGGGACGAGGCAGTCGAAGAAGTGGGCATCGGCACCGCACGGCTCTGGGGTCTGTACATGGCGGGATGCCGAATCGGATTCGAGCGCAACATCATCCAGCTACACCAGGTTCTCGCGGTGAAACTGGACGACAAGGGCGGCAACGGTGATCTGCCGCTGCGTCCATGGTGGAACGCCTGATCTGACCTGACCCTTCGGCTCCCTGCTCCCAGAAATTCGCGCCGGCTGCCGACGAACGCGCCAGTTGCAACCGGCGCGTTCGCCGGTAGGTGGCGCGAATTTCTGGACCCGGTCGGTGTCGCGCGTCCCGCGGCAGCGAAGGTCAGGTGATCGGGCGGGCGCCCAGCTCGGCGGCAAGGAGTTCGATTGCCACCTGCTCGGGATCCTGCCGGGGATCCGGTGTGGAATCTCGCGCCGTGGCGATCATCTCGTCGCGTTCGGCATCGGTGAGGTCTTCGTCGTCAACAGGCTCGGGTGGTGCTTGTACCGGTTCAGGTTCGGGTTCGGGCTCCGGTTCAGGCGCGTCACCCGAGGCGCTCGCGGCTCCCGCGCCGCGGCTCGGGCGGACGTAGGGCGCCTTCGCCTCGGGCTTGCGGGTGCTCCCAGGCGCGGAGGCCGGAGGCTTGGCGGTGTCTGCGGGCAGCGACGACGCCGCGTGCACCGAGATCTCCCAGCTACCACCGAAGACTTTTGTCATCGCTCCGGTGAGCACTTCGACCGCATGCGGAGAGCTGAGCCGCTGCACGAGCGGCGCAGAGTCGTGACTGAGCACAAGCGTGGTGCCGTTGACGCCGCGAACTGTGGCGCCGGACAGCATCACCTCGGTGACCTTGTTGGCGGTACGGACCTCGGTGCGGACTTCCTGCCACTTCGCCTGCACCGCAGCGAGATCCGGACCACCGGCGGCGGGAGCTGCGGCAGGCTCGGCGGGCGCCGCAGCCGGCTCGACAGCGGGTTCCGGCTCGGGCTCGTAGTCGGGTTCCGGCGGTAGTGGGACGTCCGCATCATCAGCGACGGACACCGCGGTGTCGACGGGCGAGTCGGCCGTGGGACCGGCGGACGGCTCGGGCGTGCGGGCGACCGGCTCGGGGTCTGCAGCCGGCTCCGGAGCAGGGGCCGACTTCGTGGCCGGCGTCGGCTGGGGCGCCGGGGCCGGTTCCGGAGTCGGGGTGGGCTCTGGTGCCGGGGTGGGTTCTGGACTCGGTGTGGGTTCGGGAGCCGGGGCCGGTTCTGGGCTCGGCGCCGGTTCCGGCGCTGGGGCAGGTTCGGGCGCTGGTGCCGGGATCGGCGCGGGCGCGGGAACCGTCGCCGAAGCGGTTGCGGGAGAAGCGGATTCGGCCGGACCCTCGGATTGCTTGCGCTGTGACGCGCGAACAAACTTGCTCGGAGGCGGTTCCGCAGGCGCCGCTCCCGATGACGAGCCCAACGGTGCAGCCGGGATTGCCGCGCCACCCGCCAGCTGCGCCTCGATGCGCTCGATACGTTGCAGCACCGCAGACTCGGCGTCGGACGCCGCCGGAAGTAGCATCCGGGCACACATCACCTCGAGCAGGAGTCGCGGCGACGTGGTTCCTCGCATCTCACCGAGCGCGTCGTGCACGGTCTCGGCGAAACGCGCCAACGTTCCCGGCGCCAGCTTGGCCACCTGCTCGGTCATCCGCTCGACCTGGTCGTCGGGCGCTTCCACCAGTCCGCGCTCGGCGGCGTCGGGCACCGCGTCCATCAGGATCAGGTCGCGGAGACGTTCGAGGAGGTCGACTGCGAACCGGCGCGGGTCGTGGCCGGCATCGACAACCGACTCGATGGTTCCGAACAGTTTTGCCCCGTCATGGTCTGCGAGGGCGTTGACGGCGTCGTCGATCAGCGCGACATCGGTGACACCGAGGAGGGTCAGTGCGCGCTGGTAGGTGACACCCTCCGCCGACGCCCCGGCCAGCAGCTGGTCCAGGACGCTGAGCGAATCACGGGGTGAGCCGCCGCCGGCACGGATCACCAGGGGGAACACCGGCGGCTCCACCGTCACTTTCTCGCTGGCACAGATGCGTTCGAGCAAGGTGCGCATCACGGCCGGAGCCAACAGGCGGAACGGGTAGTGATGGGTGCGCGAGCGGATGGTGGGCAGCACCTTCTCCGGCTCGGTGGTGGCGAAGACGAAGATGAGGTGCTCGGGTGGTTCCTCGACGATCTTGAGCAAGGCGTTGAATCCCGCGTTGCTCACCATGTGCGCCTCGTCGATGATGAACACCCGATAGCGCGACTCCGCCGGCGCATAAAAGGCCTGATCGCGGAGTTCGCGGGTGTCTTCCACACCGCCATGGCTGGCGGCGTCGAGTTCGATCACATCGAGGTTGCCGGGGCCACCCGGGGCCAGGGCCACACACGACGAACACACCCCGCATGGGGTGGACGTCGGCCCTTGTTCACAGTTGAGCGACCGGGCCAAGATGCGCGCCGACGAGGTCTTACCGCAACCACGCGGACCGGAGAACAGATACGCGTGATTGATGCGGCCGGAGTCGAGCGCGCGACCGAGGGGCTCGGTGACATGTTCCTGCCCGACAACCTCGGCGAAGGTCGCGGGTCGATACGTCCGGTAGAGAGCCACGGTGGCAGCCTACCGGCGCGGTCCGACGTTCGGCACCGGCGCCCGAAGACGGTGGTCACCGGACATCAACGGGCAACGACCCGACCGCGAATCCTGCCCAGCACGAGGAGAGCGACCAGCGTGACGACGAGGAGAACCGTGGTGCAGGCGGCAGCAGAGAACACCTGGCCACGGTCGGACAAGCCGAAGATGGTCACCGGAAGCGTCTTCCAGGTGGCGGGGTACACCATCACGGTGGCCCCGAGCTCACCCATGGACAGCGCGATCGCCAGGCCGGCGGCGGCGCCCAGTGCGGGCAACAACAACGGCAGGGTGATGCGGGTGAGCACACGCACCGGCCCGGCCCCGAGCGACTCCGCCGCTTGTTCGTACGCGGGATCGAGTCGCTCCAGCGCCGCCGACACCGCGCTGAAGGCAAAAGCCAGGACGAGCACGGTGTGCGCCACGATCACGATCCATTTGGTGCCGCCCAGTGGGACCGGCCCGGCGTTGAACGCGATGAGGGTTCCCAGCCCGACAACCACCGAGGGGATCGCGATCGGCAGGTGGAACACGGCGTCGGTCATCCGGCGCAGCCAGGGCGGGGTCCGTCGAGCGGCGATGGCCGCCCACGCCCCGAGCAGCAGCGCGATCGCACCGGAGATCACGGCGGTCTGCAGACTCACCGATGCACTGGCGAGTTCGTCGCCCGACATCGCCTGGTCGAAGTGAGTTGTCCCGAGGTCGCTGGGCAGAGGTCCGGTCCACGACCCTGCCAGCGCGGCGAGCACCACCGTGGCGATCGGTGCGGCGAACACGGTCAGCACCACAATCGCGAACACGGTCCAGACGATGGCCTTGCTACGGCTTGTCCACAACAACATCGGGTTGTCCTTTACGTCCACTCAGCAGTCGGGCGAAGATGAGGCGATAGGTCAGATAGAGCGTCAGCGACAACACCACCTGAACCGTGCCGATGACGGCGGCGCCCGGCAGATCGAAGGTGACGATTCCCCTCGTGTAGATCAGCACCGGCAGTGTCACAACGTCTTTGGCGCCGGTGAACAGCACGATGCCGAATTCGTTGAGCGTCAGCAGCAACACCAGGCTGCCACCGGCCATCAAGGCGGGCCACGCCTCGGGCATCACGACGGTGCGCAGTACTCGCCAGGGCGAAGCGCCGAGACTGGCCGCGACATCGAGCTGTTCACGCGAGACGAGGGCAAAGGCGGCAAGCAGAGGACGGACCACAAACGGTGTGAAGAAGGTGATCTCGGCCGCGATGACCCCCGCCGGCGTGTTGAGGAAATCGACCAGTGCGGTGTCGCGTCCGGTGATCTCCATCATCAGGGCGTTCAGGGCGCCTGCCGTTCCGTACAGGAAGGTGAAGGCCAGGGTGATCAAGAAGGACGGCAAGGCGAGCACGGTGTCGATGAGCCTGCCGACGACCCGCGACCCAGGGAACGGCACGAACGCGAGCACCACTGCCACGAAGGTCCCCAGAACCAGGCACCCGGCGGTGGAACAGATGGCGATCTGGGCCGTCCGCAGCAGAGCGGTGCGGAAGATCTCAGATCCGAGGACCCCACTCCATGAGCTGGTGCCTGCTCCTTCGGTCGAGCTGAGGAGCACACGAATCAGCGGATAGACCGCGAAGAGGGCAACCACCAGCAAAGGTGTTGCGGTCCAAGCGATGCGTGACCAGTACCCGTCGGCCCGACGGGGAGGCGACGGCGGTGGCGTGGTGCGGTCACGCTCGAGCGTTGCGGTCATCGCGCGGCGTCCGCCGGCACCAGCGTGCCCGCCTGAGCAGGTAGCACCACTCCGACCTCCGCACCGGTGGGGTGGTGGGAATGTCCGGGAACGTCGGCCTCCACCAACACGTCCGGCAGTCCGTTGATAGACAGCGACAGACGGGTCGACGCGCCACGCCACACCTGCGTGGCGACCCTCGCCCGCAACGCACCCCGCGCCGTAGGTGAACCCACCGTGAGTGTGTGCGGTCGAACGCACAGGTACGCGTCGGAGCCGGGCGGCCACACGGTCGATGCGGGCGCATGCGCGCTCAGCGTGAGGTCCCCGACGGTGACCAATGCCGCTGTGCCACTGACCCTTCCGACCTTGCACGGTATGAGGTTCGCCCCACCGAGAAATGCTGCGGTGAACGTCGTCGGCGGGCGGTTCCAGAGGTTCTCTGCCGTGTCGACGTCGATCAGTCTGGCATCACGCATCACCACGATCCGATCCGCCAAGGCCAGCGCCTCGCTCTGGTCGTGGGTCACATACAGCATCGCAGTGTCCGGCAACGCATCCCTCAGCCGCTGCAATTCGCCGAGCATCGATTGGCGCAGTTGCGCATCGAGAGCCGCGAGCGGCTCGTCCAGCAACAGCACGTCCGGCCGAATGGCCAATGCCCTGGCTATCGCGACGCGCTGCTGCTGACCGCCGGACAGTTCTTTCGGGAGACGGTTGACGTACTCGGACATACTCACCATGGCAAGTGCCTCTGCCACAGAGTCTTTCAGCTCACCGCCACGAACTCGCCGGGCCCGCAGACCGAATGCGACGTTGTCACCCACCCGCATGTGCGGGAACAGCGCATAGGACTGGACGACCACACCGATCCCCCGCCTCGCCGGCGGGAGGTCGGTGACGTCGCGATCGTTCAGCCGTACCCGGCCCGAGGAGGGGCGGACGAACCCGGCCAGCGCCTTGAGCGCGGTCGACTTGCCCGACCCACTCGGTCCCAGCAGAGCCACGGTCTCGCCCTTGGTCACCCGCAGGCTGAAGTCGACTAGCGCATCGGTAGCCTTCTTGCCGCGCCCGTAGGTGACCGTCACGCGGTCGAAGCTGATGGCCGGAGCCGTCGAGGTCTTCGTGAGCGCGCGTGCTGAGAGCGTCCTCGAACCGGCAGCAGCGATGGGGTCGGTCATGATCAGTTACCGGTGGCCTGCTGATAGGCGGCGATATCGGCGTCGAGGTCGGCCAGCACCGCGTTCCAGTCCGGATTCCAGATCTCGACTCCCTCGATCACCTTCGCGGGGGTGAGCCCGCCGTCGCCGCCTGCGGGCTGCACGTCGGTTCGTACCGAGACGCCCATCGCCGCCCCGCCCACGTCGTTCTGGACGTCCTGCGAGAGCAGAAACGCGAGCAGTTGCTCTGCTTCGTCGGCGTGTGGCGCTCCCTTGGTGACGCCTGCGACGTAGGGCAGCGACACGGTGGTACGGGTGCCGTCCGCCGCTGCGGGGAAGAACAGTTCGAACTTCGATCCATCGTCACGGATCGACGCCAGGTTCATCTGCACGTCACCGTTGGCCACCAGGAGCTCGCCATTGCTGACCTTGGGCTGGAGTTTCCCGGTCGAACTCGACGGCCCGACGTTGTTTGCCTGCAGCTTCTTCAGATAGTCCAGGGCTCCTTGCTTTCCGAGGAGGTGCTGCAACAGCAACAGCACAGCCGTGCCGTCACCGGCTTGACCGGGTGTGGAGTACTGGATCTTTCCCTTGAACCGCGGATCGAGCAGGTCGTCCCACGTCTGGGGTGGGGGCTCGGCCCCCGGATTGGCGATGAAGGTGAGGTAGTTGTTCACCACAGACACGTATTTGTTTGCCGGACCGACGCTTTCGGGTGCCACACCGGTGGTGTCCACATCGGTTTCCACCAGCAGCCCATCGGCGTCGGCCTTCTGGATGAACGGGGGCAAGGTGACGAGCAGGTCGGCCTGCGGGTTGGATTGCTCCTTCTGGACCCGGGAGACCACCTCGCCCGAGCCTGCCTCGACGACATTGACCGCTATGCCGGTGTCGTCGGTGAACTTCTTGAACTCGGACTCGTACCAGGAGGCGAGTCCGTCGGCACTGTAGACGGTGACGGTCTTGCCGTCTGTGCTCGACGAACCGGTGCCACCGCACGCGACGGTGAGTGACAACGCAACAGCAGCAGCTGTGATCGCGATGAGTCGGGACGGGCGGGGGTGACGCGGCTTCATGCGCATTGCTTTTCCTTGGGTGTCGTGTGGCGGCGTGAGGGCTGGGGATGATTCGTGAGGTGAAGCGATCGACATGGCAACCCGGCTCAACCGATCAGGAGGTCGGCGAAGTCGGCAACCGTCGGGACAAGGTGAGTCGGTTCTGCGGCACGCAATTGGCCTTCGTCATGTGCCCCCGTGAGCGTCCCTGCCACGACGCGGGCCCCGGCGCGGTGCCCGCTCACTATGTCGTTTGCGGTGTCGCCCAACACCGCAACCTGGCGGACATCGTCGATCTCCAAGCGGAGCAGAGCGGTCAAGATGAGGTCGGGGTAGGGACGCCCACGCCCGGCTTCCGCTGGCGCCAGGGTCAGATCCGCGATCGACCCCCATCCGAGGGCTTTGAGCAACCGGTCCTTGGTGGGCTTGCTGAAGCCGGTGGTGAGCGCGACCTTCACGCCCGCTGCACGCAGGCGTCCGATGGCCGCCGCCGCGCCGTCGATCGGGGTTGCAGCGCCACCGTCGATCAGCGCGTCATATGCCTGTTCGAATGCCCGATTCGCCTGTTGTGCCAGATCTTCCGAGTCGACCAGGGCGCGGAAGACGGTGATCTTCGACTGCCCCATGGTGTCGATGACGTATTGACGGGCCGCTTCGTGCTCCGGGCCCGAGTCGGGGATGCCGGCCGCCGAAGCCGCCGCGTCGAAGGCTTTCATCACGAGGCCGTCGTCGGCCACCGTGGTGCCTGCCATATCGAGTACGGCCAGGCGAATCGAGTTGTCGCTCAATGTTCTACGTCCCTTCAAGAGTCGATGAGGTCGATGGTTTGTTCGCCGATGGCCGGACCGAGGGTCATCCCCCGGCCTCCTGGACCGGTGACCACCCAGATGCCGTCCGCGACCTGGGCGCGGTGCACGATCGCCTCCGGGTCGACGCACTGCGAGTACACACCTGCCCAGCGGCGCACGACCGGAGGCAGCTTGTGTCCGAGAAATCCCTCGACCACATCGCTGAGCAGCCGGTAGGGGTCCTCGGTGACGTCGAACCCGAACGGTTCGGTGTACTCATGCGTGTCGCCGATGGTCAGACCTCCGTGCAGTCGCTGAACACACAGCAACTGCATCTTGTGGGTGTCGGCAATCGGATTCTGCGGCTGCGTGTTCCGAAGCCGGTCGAGGTTCTCTCCCGCGAATGCCGGGTAGTAGCGGAAGCTGTCCGCATCCGCGATCGCCGTGGTGAGCGTTTCGCCCAACGGCGCTGTTTGCATCATCTGCAACCGCACTCGGCGAACCGGCATGTCCCCGGCCAGTTCTCGGGCCAAACCACCATGTGCCGCTCCCGGACACACGATGATGGCATCTGCGGCGTGCGTCCGGCCCCTGTCGTCCCGGGCACTCACACCAGATCCCGTGCGCTCGACCCCCCGGATCTCGGTGCCTGCCTCGAAGCGATAACGTCCCGACCCCGACAAGTACGCGCGCAGTGCCGGAAGTGCCTGTCGCGACTCGACTGCGGCGTCGCGGGAGCAGTACAGCCCGGCGATGAACTCGCCCCGCAACGCCGGGTTCTTCCGCACCACGTCGTCGGGGGTGAGGAGTTCGAAGCCGCGGGCGGTGGCATCGGACCGGCTGACCATCTCCTCTGCCACCGAGAGTTCCGCCGCCGTGCGGACCAGAGTGATCGATCCGATGTCGCGGAACCCGACATCGGCTACCAAGCCACCGATCTCGGCCCAGAGGTCGCGGGAGCGCTGGGCCATCGACAGTTCGGCTGCCGACCGCCCCGACACCCAGACAAGGCCGAAGTTCCGGACCGTGGCGCCTCGCGCCTCCGCTTCGCGCTCCACGTGAAACACTTCATGTCCGCGCCGCAGCGCGGCCCACGCATGGGCAGTGCCCAGGATCCCACCGCCGACGATCATCACTCGCATGACGTTCACCCTGCCCGATTGGTCTAGACCAATAAAGGACCAATGCGCGAACTTCGGGTAAACAATTGGTATAGACCAATTGGGGCTATGCTGGGGGCATGGATTCGATCGGGGAGACCGAGGCCGTATTGCGATCACTGCGGGGCGTGTGGGACGAAGAGGCCGTGGACGAACTCGACCACGCACTTCAGGCGGCCCACCTCGCCATCATCGACAACGCCGATGACGAATTGACCTTGGCCACAGCACTTCACGACGTCGGCCACAGTCCCCTGCTCGGCGCGGCCGCTGCCGAACACCATGACCGGGCGGCAGAACAGTGGCTGACGCCGCGCTTCGGACCCCGTGTGGGTTGGCTTGCCGGAGCCCACGTCGCCGCCAAACGCCATCTTGCCGCGACCGCCTCCGGATATGCGGGGACGTTGTCGGGTACCTCGATCCGCTCGCTACGGGCACAGGGCGGCGCGGCGGTCTCCGTCGCGTACCTCGAGGACCCTCGTTGGCCCGATGCGGTTCGGCTGCGCCGGTACGACGACGCCGCGAAAGTGCCCGGCGCACCGATGATGTCGATCGGTGACCTGCTCGATGTCGCCCGCCGCGTCGGCAGTCGGTTGTCGTCATGACCGCACAGGAGCGCGTTCCCAAGTACTACCTCGTGCGCACCGAACTCGAACAGATACTGGCCAAGCTCACCGAAGGTGACACGGTGCCACCGGAGCGCGAACTCGCCGAGCGGTTCGAGGTATCGCGAGAGACCGTCCGCCAGGCATTGCACGAGCTCTTGGTCGAGGGCCGCATCGAGCGCCGGGGTCGCGGAACCGTGGTGTCCGCCCCCAAACTGGTTCAGCCACTGTCGCTTCGGTCGTACACCGAGGGCGCCCAAAGTCAGGGACGAGTCCCCGCCCGCCTGTTGGTCACCTGGGAAGACGTGCCCGCCGACGCCGAGATGTGCGCCGACCTGGAGGTGCCCGCGGGGTCTGAGGTGATGCATCTGCAGCGCGTGTTGCTCGCAGACGGTGCACGTCTCGGTCTGGAGAGCACGTACCTACCGAAAACCCGGTTCGGTTCTTTCACAGAGACGTTCGACCCCAGCACGTCGCTGTATGCGGCGATCCGCAATGCGGGTGTTGTCTTCGGGAGCGCCCTGGAACGGATCGAGACCGTGCTGCCCTCCCCCCAGGAGGCACGGTTGCTCGAAACCACCACGGCCATGCCCATGTTGCTGATGCACCGGCGTTCCCTGGACACCGACGGGCGGCCGATCGAGAGGGTGCGGACCGTGTATCGCGGCGATCGGATGGCGTTCGAGGCAGTACTCCGCGAGTGACCCGTTCCTAAGTCGGACAGTTATCGACGCGCAACACCCCTGGCCCGCAGTTCGCCCGGGCCCCAGACGGCGATGCACAACACCGCGGTCACGCCGAAGACCCACAGGTAGGGCTCGGCGGAGAACCACCGGAGCCAGTCCGGGAACGGCGTCATGAACATGCCGGTGCCGTAGAAGGGCTTGAAGCCCAGGGCGCCTCCAGGGAGGTAGTTGCGCCAGATGAACACGGCGGTGAAGAGAGCGGGCGGAGCGAGGCACAACAATCCGGCGAGTGGTCGTGAGCCGGCGCGCCACGCCGCGATCGGCAGGTGCACCGCGAACACCAGCAGGGGTACGAACCACACCCAGTGATGGCCCCAGCTGAACGGTGACACTGCCGCAGTGGTCATCCCGGTCAGGCACAGGGCGAGCAGCTCCTGGCCCGCACGGTGCGCCAGCCAGGCCGCGCCTATCCCGAGGACCACCGCAAGTGCAGAACACGCAATCCACAGCACGTTGCTGGGCGTGGTCGTATCGAACACCGTGGCCAGGGCGCCCTTGATCGACTGATTGCTGGGAGCGTCTGTGGGTCCGACGCGGTCGGAGTTCACCACCCGATCGGTCCAGTAGTTCCACGACTGCCGGGGCGTCGCGAGGAAGCCGATCAGGATCGTGGCGCCGAAGGCCGCGACCACCACGACCACCGCGCGCCACCGTCTCGTGACGGCAAGGTAGACGACAAAGAACGCGGGGGTCAGCTTGATGCCCGCCGCGACACCGACACCGATGCCCTTGAGCCGACTGCCATCTGGCCGAAGCAGATCCCATAGGACTATCGCCATCAAGAAGACGTTGATCTGCCCGTACCAGATCGTGGTGCGGACCGGCTCCATCAAGGTGACGGCACAGACCATCGCCGCGGCCACGATGGCCAGCGACCAGCTCATCTCGTAGCCCAGACTCCGGAACGAGGCCACGATGACCCAGTACAGGGTGACGAAGATGAGGCCACTCCAGACGTCCACGGCCATCTCGGCGCTCATCCAGCCGAAAGGCTGGAAGACGATGGTCGAGAACGGGGTGTAGGTGTACAGCAGGCCGTTCCGGAGCATCGGCAAGTCGTACAGCTGCCGGCCATGCAACAGGTGCTGAGCCCCGGCGCGGTACACGTCGAGGTCGACCTGGTTCTTGAACAATCCGAAGATGGGGGCGTCCAGAGGAATGAACCGGACTTGCACGAGCAGCGCAATGGCCGCGCCCACCACAAACGCGATCAGCAGAAGTGGGTGACTCGGAAACCGCTGCTGCGCCCTCGTGTCGTCCGTTGTCTCAGCGCGCGCTTGATCCGCTGTCACCCATAACTCCTCACCCCGTGTCCAGGGATGCTAACCCGCCGCGACCGGCTCCGGAGTCTCGACGCGACGCCTCACGACGAGACACACGATGGCAGCCACCGCTGTCACCACGAACACCCAGTTGTAAGGGTCATAGGTGAACCAGCGCAGCTCAGGGATGCCGACCTTGTGGTACAGCCCGGTGAAGTAACCGTCCGGCAGGACCCGTTCGATCTGCAGTACCGGATACGAACGGTAGGTACGCCAGATGAATGTCGTCGCCAGCAATGCGACCACCGCTGTCGACGCCAGCGCTGTGGCCACCGCACCCCGCGCCTGCAGCGTCAGGTGGATTCCGATCACGAGGGCCGGGACGAACCACACCCAGTGGTGTCCCCACGACATCGGCGACACCGCGGTCCCCGTCATACCGACGAGGGTGACGGCGAGCAACTCATGCCCGGCTCGATGAGCCAGTGACGCCGCAGTCATCCCGAGCGCGAGCGCCGCAACGGCCAAGGTGATCCACACCAACGGGTTGGGAGCATCGGTCTGCCACAGGTTCGCCAACGCTCCCCTGATCGATTGATTGCCGACGGTGTTCGGGGCGCCGACCCGCTTGGAGTCGATGAACGTCCCGCTCCAGTACTTCCAGGAATCACGGGGCATCACCGCGAACCCGAGCGCGATGGTGCCCACGAACCCCGCACCCGCCAGCCACACCGCGCGCCAGTTGCGGTTGATCAGGAGATAGAACACGAAGATCAGGGGCGTCAACTTGATCCCGGCAGCGATCCCCACCCCGAGACCGCGGATGCGACTGTGCCTGCCCTGCAAGAGATCCCAGAGGATGAGCAGCATGAGGAACACGTTGATCTGGCCGTACCACATGGTGGTGCGGACCGGCTCCATCAGCGCGCTCACCAGCACAAGGGCGCCGGCAAACATCCGAACCGACCAATTGATCTGGTACCGCAGGCTTTTGAAGCTGAGAGTGATACAGAGATAGAGGGCGACGAAGATGCCGACCATCCAGACGATCCGCGCGAGTTCAAGCGACATCGCCGCAAACGGCATGAACAGGATCACCGACACCGGCGCGTAGGTGTAATCCATGACGCCCACGAGTTTGGCCTCGTACAGGCGGTCACCGTCGAGTACCGCTTGCGCGCCTTCTCGATACACCGCCAGGTCGAGTTGGTTACCGAAGACCCCCCAGTACGGGGTGTCGATCGGGACGGCCAGATGTTGCAGATACACCGCGAGCAGGCCGAGCGCGAGGGACACCGCGACAACAACGGCAGGCCTCGGCAACACCGGGCCGTGTGTCACTGCTGTGCGCTCCTGCGAACGGATGTGCGGAGCGGACTCGATGCCCAACCGGGATGCGCCTTTCTCGAGCATCGGCCCTTCTCGATCACCGAGCGAGGGTTCCTGCGTGATGTCAGCTGTGGTCTTCGAGCAACTTCTCGGCTGCGGCGAGCAGCACACAGGTGGCCACCCCGTCCATCGCCAACCGCAGCTCTTCCAGCCCCGGAAAGGTCGGGGCGAGACGGATGTTGCGGTCGTCGGGGTCGCGCTTGTACGGGAAGGTCGACCCAGCCGCGGTCAGTGAGATGCCGGCCTTCTTGGCCAGGTCGATGACCTTGGTCGCGGTGCCGTCGACAACGTCGAGGCTGATGAAGTAGCCACCTTCGGGTTCGGTCCACGATGCGACCTTTGCCGCGCCGAGCCGGTCCTCGAGGATCTGCAGCACCAGCGCGAACTTGGGCAGCAGCAGGTCGCGGTGCCTGGCCATCTGTCGGCGCACGCCGTCGGCATCACCGAAGTAGCGCAGGTGCCTGAGCTGGTTGAGCTTGTCCGGGCCGATCGTCTTGATGCTCGCGTGCCGCTGGTACCAGGCCAGGTTGTCGGCCGAACCACCGAAGAAGGCCACGCCCGCACCGGCGAAGGTGATCTTGGAGGTCGAGGCGAACACGTAGGGGCGGTTCGGATTGCCCGCGGCCGCCGCCATTCCCAGCACGTCCACCGGCTCGGGCGGCGTTTCCTGCAGGGTGTGTACCGCGTACGCGTTGTCCCAGAAGATGCGGAAGTCGGGTGCCGCGGCCGGCATCGACATCAGCGCCTTGCTCACGTCGGCGCTGTAGGTGGCCCCGGTGGGGTTGGAGTACGTCGGTACGCACCACATGCCCTTGATCTGTGGATCTGCTGCCACCAATTCGGCACACACCGCAACGTCGGGGCCGTCCGGGTTCATCGGCACGGTGATCATCTCGATGCCGTAGGACTGGGTGATCGCGAAGTGCCGGTCATAGCCCGGGGACGGGCACAAGAACTTGATCGGGCCCTGCCCCCAGGGAGCCGCCGAGTCCGGCGTGCCGTGCAGCAAACCAAAAATGACCAGGTCGTGCATGTATTCAAGGCTGGCGTTGCCGCCGGCGAGCAGGTTGTCGGTGGGGATCCCCAGCAGTTCACCGAAGATGGCACGAAGCTCGGGCAATCCGGTGAGACCGCCGTAGTTGCGGCAGTCGGTGCCCTTGCCGTCGCGGTAGACATCGGCTCCCGGCAACGACAGCAGGTCCGCGGAGAGATCAAGTTGTTCCGGTGACGGTTTACCGCGGGTGAGGTCGAGGTTCAGGCCCGCTTCGGCGAGGCGCTGATATTGATCGCGCAGCTCGGACCTGGTGGCGGTCAGCTGGTCGGCACTCATCGAGTGGTAGTTCACGTCGGCCTTTCGCCCGGAACCACACCTGCCCCGGAACTGTCATCGCGCGCTTCGCTGGGGAACAAAGTAGGGGACCCCGCGCACCCGAGAGAGCCCGCTGACCCTTGCTGCCTTCCGGCCCTGGGGGAGTTCACAGGATGCACGCCGCGCGGGATCCGGGATCGAGTGTAGCCGCCCGGTGCGCGTGCCGAAAACTGGTCACCTCACCAGCCCGTTTTTGGCAGGTCACCTCCCGACCGGTAAGCTCCCCCACGGAGGATTCGCCTAGTGGCCTATGGCGCTCGCCTGGAACGCGGGTTGGGTTAACAGCCCTCAGGGGTTCGAATCCCCTATCCTCCGCCAACTTCCGAAAGTGGTGGCTTCGGGTGAGCATTCGCCCAGGTGAGCCTCACCCGAACCCACCATTTCGGGAAGTCAGAGGCGGCTCTCGAGTCTCGCCGACAGGCCGGCTTCCTGCAGATCGAGGCGTTCGAGCATCGCGCGGACGGCCTCGTCGTCCACCTCTCCGGCGTCACGGCTGGCGATCAAGGCATGACGCTGGGCCGCCAGCACCTCCCGATAGAGCTTGGCGAACGTCTCCGCACGCTCGGTGTGGGCTTCGGGATCGGGCATCTCCTCGGCGTCACGCACCTGCCGCGCGACGGTCGACCGGATGAACTCGACGGTCTTGGCATCGAGGGTGGAGGGCGGTTCGGCCACGAAGTCCTCGATCACCCCATCTCCGGCGAAGTGCACGATGCTCTCCGCTTTCGACGTCTCGCGAGCTGCGTACTGCTCTTCCTCCTCGGAGTGCAGATGCAAGCGTGCGATGAGCCAGGGCAGGCTGGTCCCCTGGATCAAGATGGTGCCCACCGCGACCACAAAGGCGATCGCCTGGATCGCAGCACGCTCCGGGAACGGCTCCCCCGATTCCAGGGTCGCCGGGATGCCGGACGCGGCAGCCAACGTCACCACACCGCGCATACCCGTCCACGACACCACCAGACTCTCCTGGAAGGTGAGCGTCCGCTTGTCCATCGAGGCGGTCAGGCGTTTGACGGCAGCCGGCCGTTTCTTCTCACGCTTGGCGGTCGGATCCTTGCCCGACTCACTGATCCGTCGCGGGACGCGAGGGCCCGCAGCGATCTGCGACGAGCTGACCGTCTTCTCGACGTGCCGTTGCAGCAAGCCCCGGCCGAACATGAGGAACACGGCAAACGGGCGGATGACAAGCACCACGAGCAGGACAACAACCGACGCCACCGCCACCCCGACGAGCGACTCCCGCGCCTCGCGCAGCTCGTCAATGATGAACCTGAGCTGTAAACCTATGTAGGCGAACACAAATGCTTCCAGGAGCACGTCCACCGAGTTCCACACATAGCGCTCCTGCAGACGAGTCTGGTAGCCGGCATGAACCGAACCCGACCCGACCACGAATCCGGCGATCACCACCGCGAGCACGCCGGACGCGTGGATGTGTTCGGCGGCAACAAAAGCCGCGAACGGGACGGTGAAGCCGAGAACCGTTTCCAGCGCCGGGTTCTGCAGGTGACGCCGGATCCACAGGGTGCCGAACCCGATGACGATTCCGACGACGGGTCCGAGCACCGCGCTGTAGCTGAAGAGCAGCACCGGATTCCCGATGAACGCGTGGGTGTGGGCGATCTGCGACACGGCGATCGCGAACAACGACAACGCGGCTGCGTCGTTCACCAAGGACTCGCCGGTCAGGATTGCCATCACGCGCTTCGGCAGACCCAGTTTGCGCCCGATCGCGACTGCGGTCACGGCATCGGGCGGGGCGACGATGGCCCCGAGTAACAGTGCGAGAAGGAAGGTGAACTCCGGGATGGCGACCGTGGCAACGGCTCCCACCGCGAACGCCGTGACCACCACCATGGCCACGCCGAGACCGAGGATCGGTTTGATGTTGCGCAGGAAGCTAGGGAACGAGAAGTTCAGCGCCGCCGAGTAGAGCAGTGGCGGCAACACCACCGTCAGCAGGATGTCGGACTCCAGCTCCACCCGGGGCAGACCGGGGATGAACGAGACCAGCAGTCCGACCACCAGAATGATGAGCGCGGGCTGCATTCCGCGACGATCCGCGAACGCCGTGACGACAACCGCGCCGAGAAGTACCAGAAGCAGCAGTTCCATGGCCGGATTCTGTCAGGTGATGTCTGAGTCTGCTCGCCGTGAAGTCGTATGGTCGGGCGCACAGATCGTCCCCGTGACGGTCCGCCGAGGGCACTACACCCTCGGCTGGGTCTCACGGGGACAAAACGAACGGCTCAGGACTCCGACTCGTCGTCGTGACGGGCCCGCGACGGCTGAACACGCTTGGGTTCACCCGGCATCTTCGGGTAGCTCGGCGGATAGGGCATGTCGCCCAGCCCATCCTTTTCGTCGCGCGCCACCCATTCGAGCAGCAGCTCGAGACTCCCAGGATGATCGCCGATGTCCGCCATGGGATCTCCCCGGCGTTCCAGTAACGTCGGAACAGTGGCGATGGTGCAGTCCAGGGGATCGACGTCGGCCAGCTCGTCCCAGGTCACCGGCGTCGACACCGTCGCCGTCGGGGTGCGCCGCGCCGAATATCCGGCGGCCATCGTGCGGTCGCGGGCGTTCTGATTGAAGTCGATGAAGAGCCGCTCTCCGCGCTCTTCTTTCCACCACGAGGTGGTGACCGACGCACTGTCGCGGCGTTCGAGCTCACGCGCCAGGGCGATCACCGCACGCCGGGTCTCGATGAAATCCCAGCGCGGCTCGATGGGCACAAACACGTGTAGACCGCGTCCGCCCGAGGTCTTGGGGAAACCGACGAGACCCAACTCGTCGAGCAGTGGCCGCAACACGTCGATGGCAACACGGCGCGCGTCGGCGAAGTCCGTGCCCGGCTGCGGGTCGAGGTCGATCCGGAGCTGATCGGGGTGGTCGTTGTCCGGGGCGATCGTGGGCCACGGATGAAATGTGACAGTCCCCAGATTGGCCGCCCACACGATGACCGGCGCGCTGGTGGTCCGGATGGCGTCGGCCTTGCGGCCGGAGGGAAAGGTGATCGACGTCGACTCCACGAAGTCGGGCCGTTTGGCCGCCACACGCTTTTGGTAGATCTCCTCACCTTCGATGCCGTCGGGGAAACGCTGCAGGAAGGTCGGTCGGTCGCGCAGGGCCGTCAGCATCGCACCCTGCAGCGCCACCGTGCGGTAGTACTCCACCAAATCCCTTTTGCGGCCGCCTTTTTCGCCGAGCTGGGGGAAGTAGATCTTGTCGGGGTTGGACAACCGCACCGCGGTTCCGTCGACATCGAGTTCTTCGGCCGGAGCTTTCGCCATCAGTCTTGTCCCTCCAGGACGTCGAAAAGGTCGTAGGTGAGCGGGACCTCGAGCTGTTCGTAGCCGCAGCTCTCGGGTTCACGGTCGGGACGCCACCGCACGAATTGCACGGTGTGCCGGAACCTGTCGCCCTCCATCTGGTCGTAGGCGACCTCAACGACGAGTTCCGGGCGGATGGGGATCCACTGCGAGGACCCCTTCTCTTTCCAGCGGCTCGGTTCGCCCTCGGCGACGTTGTCGGGGTCGAGCCGCATCGGTTCGAGCATCTCCTGCAACTCGATTCGCTTCGCGTCCGAGAACGCGCCGGCTCCGCCGACCATGCGGAGATCACCGTCTCTGTAGAGCCCCAGCAACATCGAACCCAGACCGGTACCACTCTTGTGGACGCGGTACCCGATCACGACGCAGTCGGCGCTGCGCTTGTGCTTGACCTTGATCATCTCCCGCTTGCCCGGCAGGTAGATCCCGTCGAGCCGCTTGCTGACGACGCCGTCGAGACCTGCGCCTTCGAACTCGGAGAACCAGTTCTGCGCAAGGTCGGCATCGGTGGTCACCCGACTCACCCGGCAACGTCCGGCCCCCGGGATCGATTCCAGCAGGACCTCGCGGCGGGTGGAGAACGGCTCCCGGGTGAGATCCCTGTCGCCGGTGGCCAGTGCGTCGAACCCGATGAACATCGCCGGGGTCTGCTCGGCGAGCATCGTGACCCGGGATTTCGCGGGATGGATCCGGATGGACAGGGCGTCCCAGCTGAGCCGGCGAACCCCACCGAGATCGGCCTGTACGCCGATCTCACCGTCGACAACCACCCTGTCCGGCAATTCCTCTCGGGCCGCCTCGATCAGTTCGGGGAAGTACCGTCCGAGGTCCTTGCCACCGCGCGACCCGATGACCACCTCATCGCCATCGCGAAAGATGATGGCCCGAAACCCGTCCCATTTGGGCTCATGCGACCACACCGCGGCGCCGGCCTCATCGGGGATCTTGGCAGCGGATTTGGCCAGCATCGGTACCACCGGCGGCATCACAGGAAGGTCCATGATGTCCCATCCTTGCACTTGTACCCTCGTTCGGGTGAACGATTGCCGCCGAGACGAACCGGGCCGCCCGAGCGGTGCGGGACGGTACGCGCCGTCGCCGTCGGGTGATCTGCACATCGGCAATCTCCGTACCGCGTTGCTCGCCTGGTTGTTTGCCCGTTCGACCGGCCGTCGCTTCGTGGTGCGAATGGAAGATCTCGATCGGGTGGCACCGGGGGCAGCAGACCGGCAGCTCGCCGATCTGTCGGCGTTGGGGATCACCTGGGACCCTCCGGTGATGTGGCAGTCGCAACGTCGACTCTCCTACGACGTCGCGATCAGCGACCTGGAGCGACGGGGACTGACGTACGAGTGCTTCTGCACGCGGCGCGAAATCCTCGAGGCCCCATCCGCACCGCATGCGCCGGCGGGCGCCTACCCGGGGACCTGCCGCGACCTCACCGAAGCGCAACGACAAGCCAAACGCGACACCGGTCGCCCACCTGCCATTCGGCTTCGCGCGGAGGTTGCCGAGTTCACCGTCGTCGACGCACTTCTCGGCCGTCATACCGGGGTGGTTGACGACTTCGTCCTCCGCCGCGGCGATGGCATACCGGCATACAACCTTGCCGTGGTCATCGACGACGACGCTCAAGGAGTGGATCAGGTGGTTCGTGCCGACGACCTCCTCAGCTCAGCTCCTCGACAGAGTTATCTGGCCACGCTGCTTCACATTTCGCCACCTGTCTATGCCCACGTGCCACTCGTCCTGAACACGGCTGGCGCAAGGCTCGCCAAGCGCGACGGTGCTGTCACGCTGTCGGACCTGGCCCTGGGCGGCATTGACACACAGCGTGTTCTGTCACTCATCGCCGCGTCGTTGAAAATGGCAGCCCCGAACGAGCCGGTGACCATCGATCGGCTGCTCGCCCGATTCGATCCCGACGATCTGCCCCGCGATCCCTGGGTCTTCGAACCGAGTGCAATGCTGAGGTGCTGATCGGCACCAGAACGCCGCGCCATGCGAACTCCACGGGCAGACGGCACGCCGAGCGATCATTCGAACGGAATAGCGATCCGGCCTTGTATTCACGGTGCCGGTAACCGGTGATCGCCGCAGATGCAGGCAACCGATCGACGCCGAAAATCCACTGACCTGCTCAAACGCCAAGCGGCGGTCGATGATCGCTCACTCGAATCAACGCTGGCTAGACACCCCTCAGGGGTCCAAACAACCGGCAACCCACCTTTGTCCGGTTTAGACTCGTCACGACCATCAGGTAGGTGCGAAGCGTGCCTTCGCCGCGAGAGGAATCGAACGTCATGAGCGGACCGCAGTATCCAGGCCCCGACCCCAACTACCCGGGCAACAATCCCGCGCCGAACCCGGACCTGGGTAAAGGCGGCCCGGCAGGTCCGCCTCCCGGTTCCTACCAGCAGCCAGGTACCCCGCCGCCGGCAGGTTCTTACCCGCCGCCGCAGGGCAACTATCCTCCGCCCTCGCAGGGCAGCTACCCCCCGCCGCCCCAGTTCGGCGACCAGTCCAGCTACGGACAGCCGCAGGCGGGCGCCGGATTCGGGCAGACCGCAGGCGCCGGAATTCGTCTGGGCGCCAGGATCATCGACGCCATCATCGTCGGCGTGGTCTTGGCCATCGTTTCGACGATCGTCGTGCTGGTCGTCGACATCTTCATCGTGTCGCTGATCGTCTCCCTGATCCTGAGCCTCGCCGGCTTGGCCTACTTCGTGTTCTTCGAAACCCGTACGGGCGCAACGTTGGGCAAGCAGCTCCTGAAGCTGAAGGTTCAGGGCGTGTCGGGCGGACTGCCCACCCAGGAAGAGTCACTCAAGCGGAACTCCTGGATGCTGATCGGCTTCCTGTCGTCGCTGCTCTCGTTCGTGCCGATCTTGCCGTTCCTGTTGAGCCTCGCCTCGCTCGGAATCCTGATCGCCATTGGCGTCACCATCAACAGTGACCCGAACAACCAGGGCATCCACGACAAGTTCGCCGGTGGCACCAAGGTCGTCAAAACCGGCTAATTCACGAGGTTTTCGCCTGCGCGTAGTACCGGCCGAGGAACTCGTCCCGGAACTCGAAGTAGGTCCCGTCTTCGATGGCCTGGCGCGCCCGCTCCACCAACGTCACGATGAAGTGTTCATTGTGGATGGTGCAGAGTGTGGCCGCCAGGCCTTCTTTGGCTTTGAACAAGTGGTGGATGTACGCCCGGGTGTATTGCGTTGTGTAGTTCTCGATCTCGGGATCCAGTGGTCCGAAGTCGTTGCGGAACCGGCTGTTCGTCACGTTGTAGCGGCCATCGAGTGAATAGATGGCCCCGTTGCGCGCCACCCGCGACGGCGACACGCAGTCGAACGTGTCGACCCCGTTCTCGATCGCGGTGAAGATGTCGTCCGGTTCGCTGATCCCCAGCAGATGTCGCGCTTTGTCCTGTGGCAGTTCCTCGTTCACCCACCGGACGATGGTGCCCAGGTTCTGTTTCTCCAGTGCGCCCCCGATTCCGTAGCCACCGAAACCGCGGCCGCCGTTGTCGACGTCGCGTTGGCTCATCGCAACCAGATCACGCGCCGCCTTTCGCCGTAGGTCTTCGTACTGCGCGCCCTGCAGCACTCCCCAGAGCGACTGGGTCGGTCGATGGGCGCGTTCGGCGGTCAGCCGGTTGTGTTCGGCCAGGCACCTGATCGCCCAGAGCCGCGTCCGCTCGAGCGACGTCTCCTGGTACTCACGGGTGTTCATCAACGTGGTGAGTTCATCGAACGCAAAGATGATGTCGGCGCCCAACTGGTGTTGAATCTGCATCGACACCTCAGGGGTGAACCGATGCGGCGACCCATCGAGATGCGATTTGAATGTCACCCCGTCGTCGTCGACGCGGGCCAATCGTTCCTTGCCCTCGGCGATCACCTCGTCGTTCTGCATGCCGGTCACGTCCATCGCGATGACCTTCTTGAAGCCGGCCCCGAGTGACATCACCTGGAAGCCACCACTGTCGGTGTAGGTGGGGCCGGGCCAATTCATGAACTTCCCGAGACCACCCGCCTCGTCGATGATGTGCGGACCGGGCTGCAGATACAGGTGATAGGCGTTGGCCAGCACCGCCTGGGCGCCGAGGTCGCGCACCGCCTCGGGAACCACGGTCTTCACCGTGGCCTTGGTCCCGACCGGCACGAATGCCGGCGTCTTGATCTGCCCGTGCGGAGTATTGATCGTCCCGGTTCGTCCGAGCGTACCGGCCAGGCTGGTCCCGAGGGTGAAGCTGCGGTCGGGACCTTGTTGGGGATCGTTCACCGATGCATCTTCCCAGTGCGCCGCACCACCGGGCAAAACGCGGGATGTGGCGGCGAGACTTCTTCGACCAGAGGCCCCGGCGATCAGCCGTCCGTCACGTCCACTGCACGCGCCGACAACTCCGGCGACGACGGCGCCGCCAACGATGCGAGCAGAGCGAGCTTCTCTGCGCTGTCTGTTCCGGGCGCCGCGTGATAGATCACCAAGACAAAACCTTCGGATGCATCGACGGCAAGCCGGTCTTTGTAGAGCATCAGCTCGCCGACCTGCGGGTGGTACATCGGGGTCTGAGTGCCCACCCGGACCTGCACGTCGTGCCGAGCCCACAGTCGACGGAACTGCTCGCTCGCCAGGGAGAGCTCCCCCACTATCTGCACAACACGCGGATCATCGACGTCGGTGCCGACCGACTGTCGGAAGCCCGCGACGAGGTGGCTCATCGCCAGTTCATGATTCGGGCAGAGTGCTTGTTCGCCGGGGTCGAGGAACAACGCTTTCAAGCGGTTCTGACCGACACGCAGATTAGGTGACACGGCGCGGGCGAGGTCGTTGGCGGCGAGCACGTCGAAGTGTCGGCTCTCGACAAAGGCTGGCATTCCGATGGTGGCAAGTAGTTGGCGGATGCCCTCGGGCACCGTCTCGCGGCGGTGACGTCGTTTGCGTTTGCGTGCCTGGGGCGCAGCGAGTCCGATGAGATAGGACGTGGCCGTCTCGTCGAGTTGCAATACGCGGCCGAGTGACTCGAGTACCTGCACCGACGGATTGTGGTCGCGCCCTTGCTCCAGCCGGAGGTAGTAGTCGGAGCTGATGCCCGCGAGCATCGCCACCTCCTCGCGGCGTAACCCCGACACGCGGCGCTGCCCCACCACCGGCAGCCCGACGTCCGCCGGCCGAACGAGCTCCCGTCGGGCACGAAGGTAGTCGCCGAGTTGTCCATTGCCGCTCATACGACGACCGTACTCAGACTTGCGCTCGGCGTGGCTGTCCCTGTCACTCCCAGGAAGACCAGGGCACTGGCACGGTCACGTCGCGTCTCGCACGGTGGGGACATGACAAACGCAACACAACTACCCGGCGGGGTCTTTCCGCTCACCGATCAGCTCGAGCTCACCCGGTTCGGCTACGGCGCAATGCAACTGGCAGGCCCCGGTGTGATGGGACCTCCGGCCGACCGCAGCGCTGCGGTCAGTGTCCTGCGCGAGGTGGTGGAGCTGGGCATCACCCACATCGACACCAGCGACGCGTACGGGCCCTACGTCACCAATCAGCTCATCAGACAGGCACTTCACCCGTACCCAGACTCGCTCCGCATCATCACGAAGGTCGGCGCGCATCGTGACGGCCAGGGTGGCTGGCCGCCGGCTCGATCGCCTCAGCAACTGCGCGACAGCGTCCATTCCAATCTAGAGAATCTCGGACTCGATGCGCTCGATGTGGTCAATCTGCGGGTGGGCAGTCCCACGGGCCCGGAGTCGGGATCCATCGAAGAAGCCTTCACGACCCTGGCGGAGCTGCAGCAGGACGGGGTGATCCGGCACCTCGGGCTCAGCAACGTGACACCTGACCAGGTCGCCGAGGCACGCGCGCTCGCGCCGATCGTCTGCGTCCAGAACTTCTACAACGTGGCCAATCGACACGACGACGAGCTGATCGACTCGTTGAACACCGACGGCATCGCCTACGTACCGTTCTTTCCCCTCGGCGGTTTCAGCCCGTTGCAGTCAGCGGTGCTGAGCTCGGTGGCGACTCGGCTCGACGCGACACCGATGTCGGTTGCTCTGGCGTGGCTCCTGCGGCGTTCACCGAACATCCTGCTGATCCCTGGCACCTCATCGGTCACCCACCTGCGCGACAACGCGGTCGGCGCCGGCGTGCAGCTGTCCGACGCGGACTACGCCGAGCTGGGCACCATAGCCGGGCCTTAGCCGAGAGATTCTCTCCCCAAACGAACTCACCCCACCGGCTCAGCGAGCCGGTGGGGTGAGTGTTGTGCGCGACGACGATCAGACGGACACTTGTTCGCGCCTGTCGATTTCGGCTTGCTCGGCGGCCAACGTCTTGTTGAGCTTCTCGCCCTCGATGTCGACGTTGGGCAGGATCTTGTCCAGCCACTTGGGCAGCGACCACGCCTTGTCGCCCAAGAGGGCGAGCACGGCCGGGATCAGCGTCATACGGACGATGAAGGCGTCGAAGAACACCGCGATCGCCAGCGCAAATCCCATCGCCTTGATGAACACCATCTCCTGCAGCATGAAGGCGGCGAACACCGAGATCATGATGGCGGCCGCTGCTGCCACCACGCGGGCACTGTGACTGAAGCCCGACACGATCGCATCCTTGGCCGACGAGCCGTGGACGTACGCCTCGCGCATCCGGGTCACCAGGAACACCTGATAATCCATCGCGAGTCCGAACACCACGCCGATGAGCATGATCGGCAGGAAGCTGACCAGTGGTTGCGGATTACCGATCAGCCCGAGGTCACCGTTGGTGAAGATCGCCACCGTGGCACCGAAGGTGGCGCCCACGCTGAGCAGGAAGCCCAGTGCGGCGGTCAGCGGAACCAGGATCGAACGGAACACGATCATCAGCAGGATGAACGCCAGTCCGACCACCACGATCAGATACGGGATCAGTGCCGAGGAGAGCTGATCGGACACATCGATCTCGATCGCTGTCTGGCCGGTGACACCGTAGGTGAGTCCGGTCGACTCGGTGACACTCGATTCCAGGCCTCGCAGATCCTTCACGAGCTGCTGCGTGGCCTCTTCTCCCGACGAACTCGCGGGAAGCACCGAGATGATCGCGGTGTCGCCGGACGCGTTCACGTCGCCGGGGCTGATCAGCGCCGTGGCGACATCGTCGACGCCCTTGATCTGGTTGACCAGACCGTTGAACGCGTCGATCCGCTGCGTCTCGTCTGCGATGGCGCTGCCGTCGACAACAACCACAAACGGGTTGTTCTGGCCCGGACCATGGCCCTCGGCCACCAGCTCGTACGCCTTGCGCTGCGTGGTGCTGGGGTCGCCGCTGCCGTCGTTGGGCAGAGCCAACTTCAGACCGGCCATCGGTACCGCGATCAGAGCGAGCAGGATGATCGGTGCGATCGCGAAGAGCGCGGGCCGCTTGACCACCTGGTTGATCCAACGCTGACCGTTGTGGCGGCGCGCCGGATCGGCGGGCGTCACGTCAGGTGCGTTGAGGGCCTTGATCCGGCCGGCGAACACCTTGCCGCCGAAGAGACCGAGGATCGCGGGCAGCAACGTGAGCGCGACGAGGACGGCTACCAGCACCGTGCCGGCCGCGGCCAGGCCCATCGCCGTGAGGAACGGGATGTTGACGATGAAAAGGGCTGCGAGCGCGATGAACACGGTCGCACCGGCAAAGACAACGGCCGAACCTGCTGTGCCGACGGCCTTTCCGGCTGCTTCGGCACGAGACTTGGAGGTGTGGACCTCATGCCGGTAGCGGGAGAGGATGAACAGCGCGTAGTCGATGCCGACCGCGAGACCGATCATCGTCGCGAGGATCGGGGTCTCAGAGCTGAGATCGAAGAAGAACGTGGCTGCCGTGACTCCCATCATGCCGATCACCACACCGACGATCGCGGTGATGAGCGGCATGCCCCAGGCGACCAGGGACGCGAAGGTGAGGATCATGACGATCGCACCGACGCCCATACCGATGAGCTCCGAGGTGAGACCGATCGCGGGTTGCGGCAGGGCCGTACCCGACATCTCGACCGTGAGGCCTCCCTTGCGCGCTTGATCGGCGACGTCTTCCATCTGCTCGTGAGCCTTTGCGCTCACGTCCGCGCTGGCCTCGACATCAAAGGACGCGCCGAGCTGAACCATGGTCTGGTCCTTGTTGATCGGTGAACCGGCCTGTGCGTCGGCTGCCGCTTCGTCTGGCGACTTTCCGAACTGCTGGGTCTGGAATTCGGTGACCGCGTTCCAGCCGGGCCCGGGACTGTCCGGTGTTCCGTAGGTCTCGAATGGATTGGCGATCGAATCAGGCTGCTTGACCTTGTCGAACTGCTTCATCTGCTCGACCATGGCGTTGATGGTGGCCTGATTCTGCGGAGTGTTCAGGTTCGAACCCTCCGGGGCCTTCACCACGTACTTGACCGATGTGTCCTCGGAGAACTTCGGCTTTTCCGGGAAGGCCTCGACCATCTGATTCTGAGCTTTTTCCGACGGAATGCCCGGAATCGAAAAACTCTCGGAGTTGGGCTTCGACAGCGTCGCGGCCGCCACACCCATCGCGACCAGCACGAGTAGCCAGATCGCGATCATCTTGAACTTGTTCAAATAGGCCCATTTGCCTATTCGATAGAGATAAGTGGCCATGTGCTGGTCCTTCCAGTGGGTCTTCGGGAGGTTTGGATGCGCCGGTAGGCGTCAGGTCAGGGATTTGGTGTCGACATCGGGCGGGACAAGCCGCACTTGGTGAGACGGAATGCTTCGCCGAGGAATTCACGGAGGTCGGTGTGCGGGGCGAGCCCCTCGCTCCACATCTCCAACCCCACGCGCAGGGTCACCAGCGCGTTGCCGAAGACCAGGCGTTCGTACAGGCCCAAGTCGGTGGATTCACCGCGGCAACCGACCACCGACTCGAACCGGGCCTTCTGTTCGGCGGCCAACCCATCACTGTGTTTGTGGTCGGCCAGTGTCGGCTCGGTTTCGAGCAGACGGATCAGGGTCAGGAACTGCCCCGGATCGGCTTCGGTGTCGCAGGCGATCTCGGTCAAGGCGTACTCGACCGAGTCCCACAGCACCTCTCCCCCGGGTCGCGACTCGATCAGATCGGCCAGGCGGTCGAGCATGACGCCGACGAAGTAGATCAGCGCATCCTCTTTGCTCGGGAAATAGTTGTGGAAAGTCCTTGCGGATACTCCGACCTCGGCGGCAACGGTCTCCACGGACACCGACTCGAGGCCGCCGTCCGATGCATGACGGAGCACCGCAGTCGCCAGAGCCAGCCGCGTGGCTGCCTTCTTGGATTCGCGTAAGCCCATTTCTTGCATGACTTCCACCGTACGGAAGTTGCAGAGTTCTGCAACTTTTCTGTCGGGTGCAAAAATACGAAACACGTCACACAGGGCCACTGGAGTGGCGGGCATCACCTCGCGGGGTGCAGGCGTCGCCGTCATGTGGGCCCGGATGCGGTTCGCTACGGTTGCCCCATGCGTACCGCTCTTCTCCGACTTGCCGGACCATTGGTGATCGCCACGGGCGCCGTCGTCACGCTTACCGCCTGCGGCGGAGACGACTCCACCTCGTCTGGCAGTTCGTCGGCCGCGCAGAGTTCGGGCAGCGCCGCTATCGGTTCGAGTTCCCCGGCTGAGCCCGGGACCACCTCATCGCGCACGCCGTCGACCGAGAATTCGAATGCACCAGCCGTCCCGGGCCCGTCACTGCCACCGGCCACCTCGATTCCCGACTCGAAGCGACTGCCCGCCATCGAGGGCGTCCGGTGCGAGACGGTCAACGGTCCCGACGGCGCGCTGCAGGTGGTCATCTTCGCCGGCAGCGGCGTCGACTGTGCCGCAGTGATGCCGGTTGCCAGAGAGTACGGCCCGAAGATTGCGACAGGCACTCCCCAGCAGGTCAGCGGCTGGGATTGCGGCCCGTCACAAACCCGCGGGGTGCTCTCGCGATGCACCCGAGGATCGGACGCGTTCGGTTTTGCCATCGAGTGATCTGGCTGGCCCGTTATCGCGCGGCTGACCGGTAGATGCGCGGTCTGCAGACCGAGCATCCGCGAGAATCCCGAGCTCGCCGTCAGCGCCGCTCACCCAACCCGCACACGCTCGCTCTACAGACCGCGCATCCGCGAGATTGGCGAGCCGCGGAAAATGCCGCTCACCCAACCGGCGCACGCTCGCTCTACAGACCGAGCATCGACGAGAATCCCGAGCTCGCCGTCAGCGGCGCCCACCAAACCCGCACACGCTCGCCCTACAGACCGAGCAACGACGAGAATCCCAAACCCTCCCAAACCACCCTTTTTCGACTTTATTCATACCCCGGCAATCCACCATTGTTTCGGCTCCGAACACGTGTGGTAGTCGTCACAAAATGCCGCATCGAAAAAGGAGCTCGAGAATGATTCGTTTCACTCGCAAGTCCGTCGTCGCCGCAGCAGCAGCAGGCGCGGGTGCCGCCGCCCTCACCTTCGCCGCCGCACCTACCGCTACCGCCGCTCCTGAGATCTGCCCGAGCCTGCCCGGCCAGACCAGTGCAGGTGCGAACTGCTACTCGTCCTCGGGTCCGACCGGCCTCACACTCGCCATCACCGCGGATGGTGGCGTCGCCGTGTCCACCGGCAACAACTTCTCGGGCCCGGCTGCCATCGCGCTCGGACCGGGGGCGGTCGTGGAGATGCAGGGCGTGAACCCAGGGTTGGCCATCGGTATCGCGGGGCCGGGAGCGACTGTGGTGGTCGACGGGCAGAACCGGGTGCAGTGCACTGACGGAATCAGCTTCGCCGGGGACTTCCAGACCTGGAGCGGCTGCTTCAACAACGGCACCACCCAGATCCCACTCGGCTGATCGGTTGGGGTCCGGGACTCATCCATGTGAGTTTCGGGCCCCGGTTCCGGCGATAGCGCTCACCCTCCATCACCTGGTGTTCTAGTTTGCTAAGTGAACCTTGCGTCGCGGACCGACCGCGATCGGTGCACTTGAAGATGGAGGAGCAATGCTCCGCACGGTGTTCGACGAAGAACATGAAGCTTTCCGAAAGGTGGTGCGCGACTTCATCGCACGCGAAGTCGCACCGGTGCACCACGAATGGGAGGAGCAGGGCCATCCGCCCCGCGACTTCTATCGCCGTCTCGGCGAGATGGGCATCCTCGGAATCGAGGCACCCGAAGAGTTCGGCGGAGGTGGAGCGGACACCTTCAAGTTCAGTGCCGTGGTCACCGAAGAGGCGGCACGCGCAGGTGTCACGTTCGGCACCTACTCGGTTCACTCGAACCTCATCCTGCCGTACCTGGTGAAGTACGCAACGGACGAACAGAAGAAGCGCTGGCTTCCCGGATTCATCTCCGGCGACATCATGACGTCGATCGCGATGACCGAACCCGGCACCGGCTCGGACCTGGCCAATATCGCAACCACCGCAAAGCTGTCCGATGACGGCAGCCACTATCTCCTCAACGGGGCCAAGACCTTCATCACCGGCGGCGCCCTTGCCGACCTTGTCCTGGTGGTCTGCCGAACCGCGGCGAGCACCCCCGAGAACCGGCGCGGCGGTCTGAGCATCTTGTGCGTCGACACCACATCGCCGGGATACTCGGTGGGGCGCAAGCTGCAGAAGATCGGGCTCAAAGCCTCCGACACTGCTGAGCTCTCGTTCGACAATGTTCGCGTCCCGGTAGAAGACCGACTCGGCGAGGAGGGCGAGGGCTTCAACTACCTCACCCACAACCTCGCGCAGGAACGCCTGACGATCGCATTGCAGTCGTCGGCCGCCGCCCAGGCCGCGTTGCGCCACGCGCTCGACTACGTCAAGGACCGCAACATCTTTGGTAAGCCGCTCGCGGCGTTCCAAAACACCAAGTTCGTACTCGCCGAGTGCGCCACCGACGTCGAAGCCATCGTGCTGATGGCCGACCGTGCGCTCGAACTCCACGATTCGGGCGACCTCACCGTGGCCGATGCGGCCAAGGTCAAACTGTTCTGCACCGAAGGCGCGGGACGGGTGATCGACAAATGCCTGCAACTACACGGCGGATACGGGTACGTCACCGAATACCCCATCGCCCGTCTTTACGCAGACACTCGTGTTTCCCGAATCTACGGCGGCACAAGCGAAGTCATGAAGACCATCATCGCCAAATCCCTGGGCATCTGAGCCCGCCCGATCCGAGTGATCCGAAACAGCAGGAGAACAAACAATGCGTGATGCAGTGATCGTCGATGCCGTTCGAAGCCCCGTCGGCAAACGTGGTGGCGGCCTGTCCGGCATCCATCCGGTCGACCTGTCCGCCCAGGTGTTGCAGGCGCTCGCCGCCCGCAACGGCCTCGATCCCGAACGGGTGGACGACGTGATCTGGGGATGCGTTTCCCAGGTCGGTGAACAGGCCGGCTGCATCGGCCGGTATTCGGTACTGGCTGCCGGCTGGCCCGAGTCGGTGCCCGGGCTCACCGTGGACCGCCAGTGCGGATCTTCGCAGCAGGCAGTACATCTGGCTGCGGCCGGAGTTGTCGCGGGCCACTACGACGTGGCCGTTGCCGGCGGTGTGGAGTCGATGTCGCGTGTGGTGATGGGTGCGGCCCGTGCCAGTGGCGAACACGGCGAACCCTTTGGGCCGATGGTGCGCAAGCGTTACGACAACTTCGTCTTCAACCAGGGTATCGGCGCAGAGATGATCGCCGAGGAATTCGGCTTGAGCAGAACAGATCTGGACCAGCACGCCCTCGACTCGCACGAGAAGGCGGGCAATGCCATCGACGAAGGACGTTTCGTCGACCAGATCGCACCCATCACCGTCACGGCCGAAGACGGCACAACAACCGTGGTCACCACCGACGAGGGGGTTCGCCGAGGCGGCACACTCGAGAAGCTGGCGGGACTCAAGACACCATTCAAGGAAGACGGGGTGATCTCCGCGGGCAATGCCTCTCAGATCTCCGACGGCGCCGCCGCGCTGCTGGTCACCACCAGCGAACTTGCATCGGTGTACGGATGGACCCCCATCGCCCGCGTGCATTCGGTGTCGGTTGTGGGCGCCGACCCGATCACGATGCTGAAAGGCCCGATCCCGGCCACCGCGAAGGTGTTGCAGCGCGCCGGATTGTCCATCGACCAGATCGGCACCTTCGAGATCAACGAGGCGTTCGCGTCGGTGTCCCTCGGCTGGCAGAAGAGGACGGGCGCCGACTACAAGCTCCTCAATCCCGACGGCGGCGCCATGGCACTCGGCCACCCGCTGGGCGGGTCCGGTGCGCGACTGATGACCACGATGATCCACCGGATGCGGGCGCAGGGCATCCAGTACGGACTGCAGTCGATGTGCGAGGGCGGCGGCATGGCCAACGCGACCATCCTCGAATTGCTCTGACCGATCGAGCCGTTCAGGCGGCTGCCACCGAACTGGTGGCAGCCGCTCTGTGCGTCAACGGGTTTGAGTTGGTCCGTCAGTCTCCCGTGAACTGCCCGGGCCTACGTTCGACGAAGGCGGACAGCGCTTCGCGATGATCAGCCGTGCCGTGCGAGATCGCCTGCATAGCGGCGGACAACTCCAGGATTCCGCCGAGGTGTTGCGTATCCGCTTCGCGTAACAGCTTCTTCGTCAGACGCAGCGCATTCGGTGGATTCGAGGCGACGCGGGCGGCCAGCTGTTTGGCGGTGTCCATGAGGGCGTCGGCGGCCACCACCCGCGACACGAGTCCCCACTCCAGCGCGGTCGCCGCATCCACGCGGTCTCCGGTGAAGGCCATCTCCGCGGCGCGTGCCGCACCCACCACACGCGGCAGCAGCCATGCTCCACCATCGCCTGGAATCAGGCCCAGCTTCACAAAGCTCTCTGCGAAAAAGGCGTTCTCCGAGGCGATTCGCATGTCTGCCATCAACGCCAGATCACATCCGGCGCCCACTGCAGGTCCGTTCACCGCCGCGATGATCGGGACCTCGCAACCGTAGATCGCGCGCGTCAGTCGCTGTATCCCGCTGGTGTACCCGTGCTGGATGTCGGCCTGATTGCCGCCGAACATGCCGACCCGGTCCACCATGTCCTTCACATTGCCGCCGGCCGAGAACGCCGACCCCGCTCCGGTGAGGATCACCACTCGTACGTTCCGGTCTGCGTTGGCGGCCGCGGCCAGGTCCACCATCCGGGACACGACCTCGTCGCCTGAGATGGGGTTGCGCGTTTCGGGCATGTTGAGCGTCCAGGTGGTGATGCTGTCCTCGGTATGAGCGATGACGACTTCATGTGACCCGGTCACATCGTTGGGGTTGGTCATGCAATGGATTCTCCCCCTCCGCCCGCGCCAGACGATATGCTTTTCCCGCTTCGACCCGGGCAACATCTTGCGACGGCACCCGCGCAAGATCGCGAGACGCGGAGCGAGCATGTACGTGCCCGACCCTCGGACGGAAGTTCCCATGTTCGCTGTCATCGCCCGCGCAGTTGTCGCTCATCCGTGGCGGTTCATCGCCGGTTGGGTGGTCATCGCAGTGTTGATCATCCTCTTCTCGCCCAACCTCGAGGACCGCACGAGCAACAACCAGCAAGATTTCCTGCCATCGTCGTTCGAATCGGTCCACGCTCAAGAGTTGGGAAACGAGTACTTTCCCGCCACGGCCGGGGCCACCGGCAGCCTGGTGGTATCTCGTCCGGACGGTGCGCCGCTTACGCCGGATGATCAACAGACCGCCCTGGGTTTGGCAACAACGTTGCAAGACACGAAGATTCCCGGCGTCACGAGTGTCGTCGGCAGTCCTCAATCGTTCGCGCCGGACGGCAAGGTGGCCGCGCTCCAGGTGACCTTTGCCGGGCAACCCGGTGACGAGACGGTCAACGATGCGGTGGCCGATATACGCGACGATGCCACCAAGGATCTCGAAGGCACCGGGCTCACAGCGGGTCTCACCGGCAACGCCGCGATATCTGTCGACAGCAACACCGCCTACGCTGATGCCGAGCAGGTCATCACCATTGCGACAGTGGTCATCATCCTGCTCACGCTCGGGCTGGTGTTCCGCAGTCCCATCATCGCGATCCTGCCCATCGTCGTGATCGGTGTGGTCTTCGTCGCTGTTCGCGGTGTGACAGCCATGGCGGCAAGCCTTTTCGACTTCGAGGTGAGCACTACCCTCGACGCGATCCTGGTGGTCGTGCTCTTCGGCGTCGGCACCGACTACATCGTTTTCCTGCTCTTCCGCTACCGGGAGGAGTTGCGGCGAGGCGACTCTCACAATCCGGCGATCATTCTGTCGACGCGAGTGGTCGGTCGGGTGGTCGCGTCCTCGGCGCTGACGGTCATCGGGGCCTTCTCCGCGCTGTTCCTCGCCAAGCTGGGCTCGCTCAGTTCGCTGGCACCGGGTCTGATCATCGCCGTGGCAGTCATGTTGATGACCGCCCTGACGCTCATCCCTGCCATCTTCACCATCCTGCATCGCCACCTCTTCTGGCCCCTCGGGCCCGGCCACGACCCCAGACGCTCGCCATTCGCCGGGATCGGCCGATTCGTCGGCGGCCGACCGATCATCGTGGTCGGAACCGTGGTGGCAGGCCTGATCGTGCTGGCGATCTTCAGCACCGGGTACAAGGCCACCTACGACACCCTGGCCGAGATGCCCTCGGACACACCGTCTCAGCAAGCGTTCGACACACTGGCCGACTCACTGCCCCCAGGGGCGCTGAGCCCCACCCAGGTGTACGTCAAGACACCCGGCCCGGTCCCACAGGACCAGTTGGCCACGCTCGAGGCAAACCTCGCGAAGGTCCCCGGCGTGGCGGCGGTGCAGCCGCCCAGGATCAGCCAGGACGGCACTGCCGCCCTGATCAACGTCATCCTGACCCAGAGTCCGTACACAACCGACGCTCTCGACACGGTGGAAGGCCCGGTGCGGCAAACAGCCCACGATTCGATCCCCGGGGCCGAGGTCTACGTCGGCGGACAGACGTCGACCTTGGTCGACGTGCGCAAACAGCTCGGTTCAGACACCGGTCTGGTGTTCCCGGTGGCCGTGGTGATCGTCGGTGTGATCCTCGGACTGCTCCTGATGTCGGTTCTCGCACCGATCAACCTGCTCATCTGCGTCGGGCTCACTTTCGCCGCCACACTCGGCGCTCTTGTCATCGTCTTCCTGCACGCCGCCGGCCTCGCAGGTATCGACTTCTCGACGCCGATCGTCCTCTATCTGTTTGTGGTCGCAATCGGCACCGACTACAACATCCTGCTCGCCGAGCGTTTGCGAGAGGAGTTCCGCGACGGCCATTCACCTCCGGACGCGGCGCGGATAGCGATCGCCAACGACGGTCCGACGGTCGCCGCGGCGGGCACGATCTTGGCGCTGACCTTCGCCTCGCTCACACTCACCGGACTCGACAATCTGAAGGAGCTCGGCGCGGGAGTCGCGATCGGTGTCCTGCTTGCATCGCTTGTGATGGCACCCACGCTGGTGCCTGCTCTCTCGGTGTTGCAGCGCAAGGCGTTCTGGTGGCCGGCAAACGACGTGCCCGGCGGGCCGAAGCAGTCACCACCCTCGGCGTCCGATGGCGACGCGACTGCCAGCGGGCCCGCAGAATCATCAACTGCCCGCTCCTGACGGTGCCCGGCGCGTAGCATCGGCCTGGTGACAGAGGCACCGTCGCGTTCCAATCGCCTTGATGTGCTGCGGGTTCTGGTCTACAGCAGCGACGCTGCCACCCGCCGGCAGGTCATCGAGGCACTGGGCGACCACCCCCCTTCCGGACTCGCCCCGTTCACCTACGTCGAGGTGGCAACTCAGCCCGCCGTGCAAGCCAGGATGGACGAGGGCGGCATCGATCTGGTCATCCTCGATGGTGAGGCGTCTCCCGCGGGCGGCATGGGTATCGCCAAACAACTCAAAGACGAGGTGGACCGCTGCCCTCCCGTGGTCGTTCTCACCGGCCGTGCCGAGGACAGTTGGCTTGCCAACTGGTCGCAGGCCGAGGCGGTTGTCCCCCGGCCTCTTGATCCGTTCACCCTCACCCAGGCCGTCGTGGAAGTCCTGCGTCCCTCGCGCTGACCCCCTCTCTCCCGCGTACATTTATGCGCAATCGAGATAACTGCGATGACAAATCGGCAACCCGTGTCACCGCGAGAACCCTGCCGAGCACCGAGGTCTCACGAGTAGCGTGTGTCTCAGATCACACATCAGCCCATGTGCGGTCGCACCCTCGGACAGCGTGCCCGTCCGCCCGGTCGATGACCGCCGCTCCACCGCCACTCGCGGGAAAGGAGGAATCGGTGCCATGAATCTCTACGTGCCGATCCTCGTTCTCGGTGCCATCGCCGCCGCCTTCGCGGTCTTCTCGGCAATGCTCGCCTCGGCGGTGGGGCCCCGCCGCTACAACCGCGCCAAACTCGAAGCGTATGAATGCGGGATAGAACCCATTCCGAACCCCCTGCGAGGCAAAGACTCTGGGAGCGCCGGCTTGTCTGCCGGCCAGCGGATACCCGTCAAGTACTACCTCACAGCCATGCTCTTCATCATCTTCGACATCGAGATCGTCTTTCTGTACCCGTGGGCGATCTACTTCGACTCGCTCGGCTTGTTCGGCTTGATTGCCATGGCGCTGTTCATCTTCAACGTATCGGTTGCCTACGCGTACGAATGGAGGCGGGGCGGCCTGAGCTGGGATTGATTGTCTGCTGGACACATTCGAAAAGAGAGCAACCACCATGGGACTCGAAGAGAAGCTGCCGAGCGGGTTCCTGCTGAGCACCGTCGAAGGTCTCGCCGGATACATGCGCAAGGGTTCTCTGTGGCCCGCCACCTTCGGATTGGCCTGCTGCGCAATCGAGATGATGGCCACCAGCGGTGGGCGCTTCGACATCGCCAGGTTCGGCATGGAAGCGTTCCGGGCGTCGCCGAGGCAGGCTGACTTGATGATCGTCGCCGGCCGGGTCAGCCAGAAGATGGCACCGGTGCTCCGGCAGATCTACGACCAGATGGCTGAACCCAAATGGGTTCTTGCCATGGGTGTCTGTGCATCATCGGGCGGCATGTTCAACAATTACGCGATCGTTCAGGGCGTCGACCACGTCGTGCCGGTCGACATCTACCTCCCCGGCTGTCCGCCGCGGCCCGAGATGCTGTTGCACGCCATTCTCAAGCTGCACGAGAAGATTCAGGACATGCCACTCGGGGTCGACCGGGTGGAGGCCGTCAAAGCCGCTGAGGCCGCAGCACTCACCGCCACCCCCACCATCGAGATGAAGGGGTTGCTGCGATGACGCCGCCCGATGACGGGCCCACCCGCGACGACGCTCCAGGCGAGGTCATCGGTGTCCGTCGGGGGCTGTTCGGCGTACGAGGCAGCGGCGACACGTCTGGTTACGGTCGGCTCATCCGCCCGATCACCCTGCCGGGCAGCACTCCTCGTCCGTACGGTGGCTACTTCGACGAGGTGGTGGACACCCTCGGGCAGGCGCTGGAGAAGGCCGACGCACCTGTCGAGATCTTCGACGCCCTCGAGAAGATCGTGGTGTACCGCGAGGAACTCACCCTGCATGTCTTGCCCGCGCATCTGCCGGTGGTCGCACAGACACTGCGCGACGACCCGAAGTTGCGTTTCGAGCTGTGCCTGGGTGTCAGCGGAGTGCACTACCCCGACGAGACCGGCCGCGAACTGCACGCGGTCTATCCGCTCATGTCGATCACCCATAACCGGCGAGTCCGGCTCGAGGTCGCCGTTCCCGACGCCGATCCGCACATCCCTTCGCTCCACGCGATCTACCCCACCACCGACTGGCATGAGCGCGAGACCTACGACTTCTTCGGCATCGTCTTCGACGGCCACCCGTCGCTGACGCGGATCGAGATGCCGGACGACTGGGCGGGACATCCACAGCGCAAGGACTACCCCCTCGGTGGAATCCCTGTGGAGTTCAAGGGCGCGCGTATACCGCCGCCTGATCAGCGGAGGTCCTACAACTGATGAGCGACAACATCGACACGGGCAGCAACCTGTTCACTGCCACAGGCCAGGACTGGGACCACATCGTGAGTTCGGCCGCCGAGTCCGGCGAGGAACGCATCGTGGTGAACATGGGTCCGCAGCATCCCTCGACTCACGGTGTGCTGCGGTTGATCCTGGTACTCGAAGGGGAAACGGTCACCGAGGCCCGCTGCGGAATCGGCTACCTCCACACCGGCATCGAGAAGAATCTCGAGTTCCGCAACTGGACGCAAGGTGTCACGTTCGTGACCCGGATGGACTACCTGTCGCCGTTCTTCAACGAAACCGCCTACTGCCTGGGCGTGGAGAAGCTCCTCGACATCACCGACCAGATACCGGAACGGGTGAACGTGATCCGGGTGTTGCTGATGGAGTTGAATCGCATCTCCTCGCATCTGGTCGCGCTGGCGACCGGCGGCATGGAACTCGGCGCGGTGACCGCCATGCTGTTCGGCTTTCGCGAGCGCGAACTGATCCTCGACATCTTCGAGATGATCACCGGATTGCGGATGAACCACGCCTTCATCCGGCCGGGTGGTCTGGCTCAAGATCTGCCCGACGGGGCGGTGGAGAAGATCGGCGAGGTTCTCGAGGTGCTCCCTGGGCGACTACGGGACATGGAAGACCTGTTGAGCGAGAACTACATCTGGAAGGCACGCACTCAGGGGATCGGCTACCTGGACCTCACCGGCTGTATGGCATTGGGGGTCACCGGCCCGATTCTCCGCGCGACCGGTCTGGCGCACGACCTCCGACGGTCTGCGCCGTACTGCGGTTACGAGAACTATGAGTTCGACGTGATCACCGATGTGGCGTGCGATTCCTACGGTCGCTACCTGATTCGTGTCAAGGAGATGAAGGAGTCCCTGAAGATCGTCGAGCAATGCCTCGACCGATTGCGCCCCGGCCCGATCATGGTGGAAGACAAGAAGATCGCATGGCCTGCCGATCTTGTTGTGGGCAGCGACGGGTTGGGCAATTCACGCGAACACATCTCCGAGATCATGGGCTCGTCGATGGAGGGGCTCATCCACCACTTCAAACTGGTCACGGAGGGCATGAGGGTGCCGCCGGGCCAGGTGTACGTGTCGGTCGAATCGCCGCGGGGTGAGCTGGGTGTGCACATGGTCAGTGACGGCGGGACCCGACCGTACCGGGTGCACTTCCGCGACCCCTCCTTCACCAATCTGCAAGCGGTGGCTGCCATGTGCGAGGGCGGGATGATCTCGGACGTGATCGCTGCGGTCGCGAGCATCGACCCTGTGATGGGCGGAGTGGACCGATGACTGCTGAGCCCGTCTTCCTCACCTTCGGTGATCCGGTGCCACCGGAGCGGCGCTATCCCGCCGATGTGGTGGCCCGGCTCGAGCCGGACGCCCGCGAGATCATCGCCCGATACCCCGATGCGCGGTCCGCACTGCTGCCGCTGCTGCACCTGGTCCAGAGCGAGGACGGGTACATCACGCCGGCCGGGATCGCCTTCTGCGGAGGGCTTCTCGAGCTGACGCCGGCGGAGGTGACCGCGGTGTCCACGTTCTACTCGATGTACCGCCGGCGGCCGACCGGGGACTTCCTGGTCGGGGTCTGCACCAACACCTTGTGCGCGGTCATGGGCGGTGATGCGATCCTTGCCGACCTCATCGACCACCTCGGGGTGTCGCCGGGAGGCACCACCGCGGACGGCTCGATCACGCTCGAACACCTCGAATGCAATGCGGCGTGCGACTTCGCACCCGTGGTGATGGTGAACTGGGAGTTCTTCGACAATCAAACGCCGGAGTCGGGCCGCGAGCTTGTGGACGCATTGCGTTCAGGCGAACAGGTCACCCCGACACGGGGTGCGCCGCTGTGCACCTTTCGCGAAACAGCCCGCATCCTGGCAGGTTTCCCAGATGCCCGGCCTGGTAGCTCGGACGCTGCCGGGAGTGCCGGTGATCCCAGCCTGGCCGGCCTACTCATCGCCAGGGACCGGGGTATGCAGGCCCCCGCCACCGATCGCCCAGACCTTCCGAACAATGCCTCCCCCGACGCGGGCCGCACCGGTGCTGCAGATGAAGCCCAAGCATCCCGGACGGCCGCAGACAAGCCGGCGCCGGCGCCGGATGCGCAACCGCACGATCACACTGCGACCACGGACAGCAAGGAGGTGTGAGATGCCGCTGGCACCGGTCCTGAGCCGTTACTGGGACGAGCCCGAATCCTGGACGCTCGACACCTACCGCGAACACGAGGGCTACCAGGCACTTTCGAAGGCACTGTCGATGGAACCCGACACCGTCATCGCCACGATCAAAGAGTCGGGCCTGCGAGGACGAGGAGGGGCCGGATTCCCCACCGGGATGAAGTGGTCGTTCATTCCCCAGGGCGACGGCAAACCCCACTACCTCGTGGTCAACGCCGACGAATCCGAACCGGGCACCTGTAAGGACATGCCGCTCCTCCTCGCCACCCCACACGTGCTGATCGAGGGGATCATCATCGCCGCGTACGCCATTCGCGCGGCACACGCTTTCATCTACGTGCGCGGCGAGGCGGTCCCGGTCCTTCGTCGACTGCACAACGCCGTCGCCGAGGCGTACGCCGCCGGGTACCTCGGCGACAACATCCTCGGCAGTGGTTTCCATCTCGACGTGGTGGTGCACGCCGGTGCCGGCGCCTACATCTGCGGTGAGGAGACCGCGCTGCTCGATTCGCTGGAAGGGCGCCGCGGACAACCGCGTCTGCGTCCACCCTTCCCCGCAGTCGCGGGCCTCTACGCCAGCCCCACAGTGGTCAACAATGTCGAGTCCATCGCGAGCGTGCCGCCGATCATCCAGTACGGCAACGAGTGGTTCCGATCGATGGGGAGTGAGAAGTCGCCGGGGTTCACCCTGTACTCGTTGTCCGGCCATGTGACACAACCGGGACAGTACGAGGCACCGTTGGGCATCACGTTGCGCGAGCTGCTCGACTACGCAGGCGGTGTTCGCGCCGGACACCAACTCAAGTTCTGGACCCCCGGTGGCTCGTCCACCCCGATCTTCACCGATGAGCACCTCGACGTCGCCCTGGACTACGAAGGCGTCAGCGCAGCCGGATCGATGCTGGGCACCAAGGCCTTACAGATCTTCGACGAGACCACCTGCATCGTTCGCGCGGTTCTACGGTGGACCGAGTTCTATGCCCACGAGTCGTGTGGAAAGTGCACTCCATGCCGCGAGGGCACCTATTGGCTGGTGCAGATCCTCCGAGATCTCGAGAACGGCGGCGGTTCCGAAGCCGACCTCGACAAACTCCTCGACATCTCCGACAGCATTCTCGGCAAGTCGTTCTGCGCTCTCGGTGACGGTGCAGCCAGCCCGATCATGTCGTCTCTCAAATACTTCCGTGACGAGTACGTGGCTCATGCCGAATACGGCGGGTGCCCGTTCGACCCGGCGCGAGCAACACTGTTCGCGTCAGCAGGTGCTCCCATGAACGCAGGTGCGCGATGACGGCCGTCGACAACAGTCCGGCGTCGGGGGGCTCGGCGGCCCTCGACCTGGTGACGATCACCATCGATGGCGTCGAGCTCAGTGTGCCCAAGGGCACCTTGGTGATTCGCGCCGCTGAACTGATCGGTGTACAGATCCCGAGGTTCTGCGACCATCCCCTGCTCGAACCGGTCGGGGCATGCAGGCAATGCCTGGTAGAGGTGGAGGGCCAACGCAAACCCCTCGCCTCCTGCACCACCACGGCAACCGAGGGCATGGTGGTGCGCACCCAGATCACCTCGCCGATTGCGGAGAAGGCCCAGCGTGGGGTGATGGAACTGCTCCTGATCAACCACCCGCTGGACTGCCCGGTGTGCGACAAGGGCGGTGAGTGCCCGCTACAGAACCAGGCGATGTCCACCGGGCGGGCAGAGTCGCGCTTCGAAGGGGTCAAACGTACCTTCCCCAAACCGATTCCACTGTCGAGTGAGGTGCTGCTCGACCGCGAGCGGTGCGTACTGTGCGCACGATGCACCCGGTTCTCCGAACAAGTCGCCGGCGACCCGTTCATCGATCTCCTCGAACGAGGAGCCCAGCAGCAGGTGGGGATCGCGGCGGACGAACCCTTCGAGTCCTACTTCTCGGGCAACACCGTGCAGATCTGCCCGGTGGGGGCGTTGACAGGAGCGGCGTATCGCTTCCGTGCCCGGCCATTCGACCTCGTTTCCAGCCCCAGCGTCTGTGAGCACTGCGCAAGCGGTTGCGCACAGCGCACCGATCATCGGCGGGGCAAAGTGATGCGCCGACTGGCCGGGGACGACCCAGAGGTGAACGAAGAGTGGAACTGCGACAAAGGCCGATGGGCATTCACCTATGCCACTGCTCGCGATCGCATCACCACACCCCTCATCCGCGACGCGGACGGTGAGTTGGTACCGGCCTCCTGGTCACATGCGCTGGACATCGCCGCACGCGGACTGCGCGCGGCCCGCGGTCGGGCCGGGGTTCTCGTCGGTGGACGTGCAACGGTCGAGGACGCGTATGCCTACGCCAAGTTCGCTCGAACGGGGCTGCACACCAACAACATCGACTTCCGTAGCCGCGACCACTCGGCCGAGGAAGCACAGTTCCTGGCGGCCCACGTGGCCGGACGGCTCCTGGACGTCACCTACACCGACCTCGAAAACGCGCCCACAGTGCTACTCGCCGGCTTCGAACCCGAAGAGGAATCGCCGATTGTGTTCCTCCGACTGCGCAAAGCGGTGCGTACGAGGGGAATGGTGGTGCAGGCCATCGCGCCCTACCGCAGCCGTGGCCTGGAGAAGTTGTCGGCCCGGGTGATCCCGGTGGTACCGGGCGATGAACCCGGCGCACTCACCGCGCTCACCGACTCGGCTCCCCTCGCCCGGCCCGGCTCCATCATCGTGGTCGGCGAACGCCTCGCGTCGGTGCGCGGCGCACTGTCGGCGGCGGCCGCTCTATCCCGTGCGACCGGCGCCAGACTCGCGTGGATCCCCCGCAGAGCCGGTGACCGTGGCGCACTGGAAGTCGGTGCGCTGCCCGGTCTACTGCCGGGTGGGCGGCCCGTGGCCGACCCCGAGGCACGCGCAGAGCTCGCAACCGTGTGGGGGCCCGATCTGCCGCAGGAACCCGGCTTGGACACCGGTCAGATCCTGGCGGCGGCGGGTGCCGGGTCACTGGGGGCGCTGCTCGTGGGCGGCGTCGAACTCGACGACCTTCCCGACCCTGACGCCGCACGCTCCGCACTGGACACCGCACCTTTCGTCGTGAGTCTGGAAGTGCGGACCAGCGACGTCACCGATCGCGCCGACGTGGTGTTCCCGGTGGCACCGGTGGTCGAGAAGAGCGGCACTTTCGTGGACTGGGAGGGACGACCCAGATCGTTCGCAACCGCACTGCCCGCCACCGACTCGATGCCCGATCTCCGCGTGCTCGATGCAATTGCGCGGCAGATGGGTATGGACCTCGGGCTCCCCGACCCCGGCAGAGCCCGAGCTGAGTTGGCCGGTCTCGGAGCCTGGTCGGGTGCCGGCGCCCCACTGCCCGACGCCTCTGCGGCAGAACTGCCCACTGCTCGGCGTGGCGAGGCCATCCTGACCGGCTGGCGCTTGTTGCTCGACTCCGGTCGTCTGCAAGACGGTGAGCCCCATCTCGCGGGTACGTCTCGGCGACCGGTGGCACGCATGTCGGAGGCGACCGCCGTCGAAAACGGCCTCGCCGCAGACGATCTCGTCACGGTCAGCACGGACCGGGGGGCCATCACTCTCCCGGTGGACATGGTCGACATGCCTGATCGGGTGGTCTGGCTGCCGCTGAATTCACCGGGCAGTCAGGTCTACGCCGAACTCGGTCCGGCGATCGGCAGCATCGTGAAGGTCCACCGTGCGGATGCAGGGGTGCGGCCATGAACGACCTGTCCGAGTTCGGCCACGACCCCTGGTGGCTCATCCTCGCCAAGGCGTTGATCGTCTTCGTCTTCCTACTGCTGACCACGCTGGTCGCCATTCTCGCCGAACGAAAGGTGATGGCGTGGATGCAAACCCGCGTCGGACCCAACCGGGTTGGGCCCATGGGATTGCTGCAGAGCCTGGCCGACGGTGTGAAGCTCGCCCTCAAAGAGGGCATCATTCCCCGCGGGATCGACAAGCCGATCTATCTGCTCGCGCCGATCATCGCCGTCATCCCGGCCATCATGGCGTTTGCCGTGATCCCGTTCGGACCGGTGGTCTCGGTGTTCGGTCACCGAACCCCACTTCAATTGACCGATCTTCCGGTGGCCGTGCTGTACATTCTCGCCGTCACCTCGGTAGGCGTGTACGGCATCGTGCTCGCCGGATGGGCATCCGGCTCAACGTATCCACTACTCGGTGGGTTGCGCTCCACTGCGCAGGTCATCTCGTACGAGATCGCAATGGGTTTGACGTTCGCGGCGGTGTTCCTCCATGCCGGCACCATGTCCACGTCGGGGATAGTCGACGGTCAACTCGACACCTGGTACGTCTTTCTCCTCCTGCCCTCGTTTGTCGTCTACGTGTTCTCGATGGTCGGCGAGACCAACCGGGCGCCCTTCGACCTCCCCGAGGCAGAAGGCGAACTGGTCGGCGGCTTCCACACCGAGTACTCATCGCTGCGGTTCGCGATGTTCATGCTGGCGGAGTACATCAACATGGCCACGGTATCGGCCCTCGCCGCAACGATGTTCCTCGGCGGATGGCATGCGCCGTGGCCCCTTTCGATCTGGGACGGCGCAAACTCGGGCTGGTTCCCACTGATCTGGTTCGTCGCCAAGGTCTGGGGTTTCCTCTTCTTCTTCATCTGGTTGCGGGCCACGCTGCCGCGGCTGCGCTACGACCAGTTCATGACGCTGGGGTGGAAGATCCTCATCCCGGTGTCACTGGGATGGGTCATGGTCGTCGCAACCATCCGTGCTCTGCGGGTGGAGGGCCACGACATCGGTTCAGTGGTCGACGTCATCGCCGGTGTGGTCTTCGCGATCGCCTTGCTGGCTGTGTTCTGGGCGATGAGTCGTTCCAAGCGACGTCGAGCCGACGAGGCAAACGCGGCTCCAGATCTGTCAGTGCCGTTCGACCCCATGGCCGGAGGATTCCCGGTGCCGCCACTGACCGGGCAGAGCCGGCCCGGCCAGACATCGCGGGGACAAACCGGATCGGCGCTACCGGCCACAACACGTTCGGAGCCGACACCGGCCTCGCAACCCGTTCCGATGAAGGAGAGCAGCGATGCGTAATCCGCTTGAACCACTTGCCGGTTTCGGGGTCACGTTCTCGTCGATGTTCAAGAAGAACAACACCGAGTTGTATCCGGAGGAGAAGGCTCCGACAGCGGCGCGCTATCACGGGCGACACCAGCTCAACCGCTACCCCGACGGGCTCGAGAAGTGCATCGGCTGCGAGCTGTGCGCCTGGGCGTGCCCTGCTGACGCGATCTACGTCGAGGGTGCGGACAACACCGAAGAGCAACGCTTCTCACCCGGTGAGCGGTACGGGAGCGTCTACCAGATCAACTACCTGCGCTGCATCGGATGCGGGCTGTGCATCGAAGCCTGCCCCACCCGGGCCCTCACGATGACAAACGAGTACGAGATGGCCGACGACAACCGGGCCGACCTCATCTACGGCAAGGACCGACTGCTTGCCCCACTCGAACCAGGCATGGAGCCACCGCCCCACCCGATGCAACCGGGCAGCACCGACGAGGACTACTACCGCGGCTCGGTGATCGCCACAAACGAAGTGCCGCAATGATCCCGGCATGGGCAGCTGAGTCGATCACCCGTACGTCCACGGGTGAAGCAATCCAGTTCTGGGTGTTGGGCACTGTCGCCGTCCTGGGCGCGCTGGGGGTGGTGTGTGCGACCAAAGCCGTGTACTCGGCCGTCTTCCTCGCCATGACGATGATCATCGTTGCGGTCTTCTACATCGCACAGGGCGCGCTGTTCTTGGGTGTTGCTCAGATCGTCGTCTACACCGGCGCGGTGATGATGCTGTTCTTGTTCGTTCTCATGTTGGTCGGGGTGGACTCATCCGATTCCTTGGTCGAGACACTACGTGGACAACGACTCGGCGCCATCTGCGCCGGGCTCGGATTCGGGATCCTGCTGGTCGCGGGGATCGGAAGTGCCACGGTCACAGCCTTTGCCGGAGTCGACGACTCGACGACGGTGGTGTCGGACCGTTCACCGGGGACCGCGACCGGAGGCAACGTCGAAGGACTCGCCGAGCTGATCTTCGTCCGGTACCTGTGGGCGTTCGAGCTCACCGGCGCGTTGCTCATCACCGCGACCATCGGAGCGATGGTACTGGCCCACCGCGAACGCCTCGGTGACCGCGGCAGCCAGCGTGAGCTGTCCATCCGACGCTTCCGCGACGCCGGCCGCCGCACCCCTCTGCCGAATCCCGGTGTCTACGCCCGGCACAACGCCGTCGACATGCCGGCCCTGCTACCCGACGGCTCGTTCTCCGATTTGTCGGTGAGTGATGTCCTCGAGCCCCGGGATCCGGCGGGCCCCAACCCAGGGTCAACCAAGTCGGATCGCGCCGGTGGGCGGCGGTCATGAATCCCGAGAACTACCTGTACGTCTCGGCTCTGCTGTTCACGATCGGGGCATCCGGCGTACTGATCCGCCGCAATGCCGTGGTCGTGTTCATGTGCGTGGAACTGATGCTCAACGCCTGCAACCTGGCCTTCGTCACCTTCGCCCGGATGCACGGCAACCTGGACGGTCAGGTCATCGCCTTCTTCACGATGGTCGTCGCGGCCACCGAAGTTGTTGTCGGACTGGCGATCATCATGACCATTTTCCGGACCCGCCACTCGGCCTCGGTCGACGATGCCGACCTGTTGAAGCTATGAGACACGGATGAACACGACCATCTGGATCCTGCCGGCGCTCCCGCTCGTCGGGTCGATCGTGTTGCTGCTCGCAGGCAGGCGCACCGATACGTGGGGTCATCTGCTCGGCTCCATCATGGCGCTCGCCTCGTTCGTCTACGGGTTGGTGCTGTTCGCCGACATGCTCGGACGCCCCGGCGACGAACGCGCCGTACACGAGAACCTTTTCACCTGGGTGCCCGTCGGTGAACTGCGTGTGGACTTCGGTCTGCAACTGGACCAGCTGTCGATGTGTTTTGTCCTGCTGATCACCGGCGTGGGCTCGCTCATCCACATCTACTCGATCAGCTACATGGCCGAAGACCCCGATCGTCGGCGATTCTTCGCCTACCTCAACCTCTTTCTTGCAGCCATGCTTCTGCTGGTTCTCGCCGACAACTACCTCGGCCTCTACCTCGGCTGGGAGGGCGTCGGACTTGCCTCCTACCTGTTGATCGGATTCTGGCATCAGCGTCCGTCGGCGGCCGCAGCCGCGAAGAAGGCCTTTGTGGTCAACCGCGTCGGCGACATGGGTCTTGCCATCGGGATGATGATCATGTTCGCGACATTCGGGTCGGTGGGCTTCGCCGAGGTGTTCGCCGGAGCCGACGAGGCCGGTGAGACAGTACTGACCTTCCTCGGCCTGATGTTGCTGCTCGCCGCGTGTGGCAAATCGGCGCAGGTGCCGCTGCAATCCTGGCTCGGGGATGCCATGGAGGGCCCCACACCGGTGTCTGCGCTCATTCACGCCGCGACCATGGTGACCGCCGGCGTCTACCTCATCACCCGGTCGGGCCCGATCTTCGACCTGGCGCCCGGAGCCCAACTCGCGGTGGTGGTCGTCGGCGCGGTCACGCTCTTGTTCGGCGCGATCATCGGCTGCGCCAAGGACGACATCAAGAAGGCCCTCGCCGCCTCCACCATGAGCCAGATCGGTTACATGGTGCTCGCCGCCGGACTGGGGCCGGCCGGATATGCCTTCGCCATCATGCATCTCATCACGCATGGCTTCTTCAAGGCCGGTCTGTTCCTCGGCGCCGGGTCGGTGATGCATGCGATGAACGACGAGACCGACATGCGCCGTTTCGGCGGCTTGCGTGCGCTGATGCCGATCACCTTCGTCACCTTCGGGTTCGGCTATCTGGCGATCATCGGGATCCCGCCGTTCGCAGGCTTCTTCTCCAAGGACAAGATCATCGAAACAGCCTGGGCAGCAGGTGGTGTGAAAGGCGTGATCCTGGGCATCGTCACCGTGCTCGGTGCCGGTATCACCGCGTTCTACATGACACGCGTGATGCTGATGACCTTCTTCGGCACGAAGCGCTGGCCGGCTGACACCCACGGGGTGACCGCGCACCCACACGAGTCGCCTGCCTTGATGACCGGACCGATGATCCTGCTGGCCCTCGGATCCGTTTTTGCCGGTGGGTTCTTGGCATTCGGTGGTTCACTGCAGCACTGGCTCGAACCGGTGGTCGGTGAGCACCACGACGAGCTGCCCGTTCCCATCTGGGTGATCACCGCCGGCACACTCGCGGTGGTGCTGGCCGGCGTCGCCGTGGCCTGGCGGCAGTACGCCCGACGCGACATCTCCGTTGTCGCACCGAGGGGCCGCGCGCTCACCGTCGCAGCACGTCGCGACCTCTACGGCGACGCATTCAACGAGGCGGCGTTCATGCGACCTGGCCAGAAGCTGACCGGAGCACTGGGGTCGGCGGACTCGAAAGGCGTTGACGGACTGGTGAACGGACTCGCCGGCGCCGTCGGCGCCACATCCACGCTGTTCCGCAAAGTGCAGACCGGATACGTCCGCTCGTACGCGTTGTCGATGTTCGCCGGAGGCGCCCTGTTGGTCGCGATGATGATGTTGGTGAGGGTGTGGTGAGCGAAATCCCCTGGCTGACACTGTTGTGGGTGGTACCGGCGACCGGTGCGGTAGTCATCTTGATGTTGCCTCCTCGACTACGCGTGGTGGCCAAATGGGCAGCGCTGGCAACGTCTGTAGGGGTGCTCGCCCTCGCCATCGTGTTGGCGGTCCGCTTCGATCCCGGTGGGGATCAATACCAGTTCGTGGAATCACGCTCGTGGATACCCGCTTTCGGGACCCGCTACGAGCTCGGTATCGACGGCATCGCGCTGGCGCTCGTGGTGTTGACCGCCGTGTTGCTCCCCCTTCTGCTCCTGGCCGGATGGAATGACGCCGACGCCGACCGACGGCGTGCGACCCATCGCTACATGGCACTGATGTTGCTGGTCGAGGCCATGGTCATGGTGTCGTTCACCGCGCTCGACATCTTCCTCTTCTACATCTTCTTCGAAGCCATGCTGATCCCGATGTACTTCCTCATCGCGGGTTTCGGTGCGGCAGAACAGGCCCCGGGCCAGCGGTCGCGGGCGGCAGTGAAGTTCCTGCTGTACAACCTCGCCGGCGGCCTTGTCATGCTGGCCGCGGTGATCGGCCTGTACGTGGTGACCGCCGACCAGGGCGGCGGTACGTTCGACTTCCGCGAGATCGTCTCGGCCGTCTCCTCCGGTTCGCTGGACATCGACCCGACTGTCGGCAAAGCTCTGTTCCTGGGCTTCATGTTCGCCTTCGCGGTGAAGGCACCGCTGTGGCCGCTGCACACATGGCTCCCGGATGCGGCAGTACAGGCCACCCCTGCCGGCGCGGTGCTGATGATGGCCGTGGTGGACAAGGTCGGCACCTTCGCGATGCTCCGGTACTGCGTGCAGTTGTTCCCCGATGCGACAAAATATTTCACCCCGTTGATCGTCACACTGGCGGTCATCGGCATCATCTATGGCGCCATCCTCGCGATCGGCCAGACCGACCTGATGCGACTGATCGCCTACACGTCGATCTCCCACTTCGGCTTCATCATCCTGGGCATCTTCGCACTCACCAGTCAGGGACAGTCCGGTTCCACGCTCTACATGGTCAATCACGGCATCGCCACCGCGGCACTGATGTTGATTGCCGGGTTCCTGGTGTCGCGGCGCGGATCACGGGCCATCGCCGATTTCGGCGGGGTTCAAAAAGTCGCACCACTGTTGGCCGGCACTTTCCTGGTGGCGGGACTGGCTACTCTGTCGCTTCCCGGGCTGGGTCCGTTTGTCAGCGAGTTCCTGGTCTTGATCGGCACTTTCACCCGCTACCCGGTGGCGGCTGTCTGCGCCTCGGTGGCCCTGGTGCTCGCCGCGATATACGTGCTGTGGATGTACCAGCGGGTGATGACCGGCCCCGTGAACAAGGGCACCGAGCGCCTCACCGATCTGCACGGCCGGGAAATGTTGGTGGTGGCACCCCTTCTGGCGCTGCTGCTGGCGCTGGGCATCTATCCCGCACCGGTACTCGACGTCATCGATCCAGCCGTGGGCCACACTCTCACCGTCATCGACGAGCGTGACCCCGCACCGGCTGTTGCCGAGCCCGATGGAGGTGACCGATGAACGGTTGGGCGCTGGATACGGCCCAGGACGTGCTGCCTGCGCCGTCGATCCAATACGCACAACTCTCACCGATGTTGATCGTGTTCGCGGTGGCGGTGGCCGCGGTCCTGGTCGAGGCGTTTGCACCCGATCGATTCCGGTACGCGTTGCAGCTTCTCCTGAGCGTCGGTGGTTTGGTCGCAGCATTCACAGCTGTTGTGGCACTGGCCGGTACACGCGAATCGGTGGCGGTCGGCGCCGTGGCGGTCGACGGCCCGGCACTGTTCATGCAGGGCACGATCTTGGTGGTGTCGGCGTTGTCCATCCCCCTCATCGCCCAGCGCACCATGGCGGGCGTGACCGTCGGCGCCGGGGTGGGCGCGGCAGCCGGTGGCCGGGTGAAGTCGCTGGACGCGTTCACCTCTGCTGCGTCCACCGTGCCGGGCAGTGAACCGGAACGACGAGCGACCACTGCCGGACTCGCGCAGACCGAAGTGTTCCCCCTCATGCTGTTCGCGGTCGGCGGCATGCTGTTGTTCCCCGCGGCCGAAGACCTGCTGACAATGTTCGTGGCGCTCGAAGTTCTATCGCTGCCGTTGTATCTGATGTGCGGTCTTGCGCGTCGTCGCCGGCTGCTCTCGCAGGAAGCAGCGTTGAAGTACTTTCTGCTGGGCGCCTTTTCATCGGCATTTTTCCTCTTCGGGGCGGCGTTCCTCTACGGCTACGCCGGGTCGGTCGACTTCCCGGAGATCGCCGCAGCCATCGACGCCGAGGCCGGTGACAGGACGCTGGCGTTGATCGGGGCCGGCCTGGTCTCGATCGGCTTGCTGTTCAAGATCGGTGCGGTGCCGTTTCATTACTGGGTCCCGGACGTCTACCAGGGCGCGCCCACGCCCATCACCGCCTTCATGGCCGCAGCCACCAAGGTCGCCGCGTTCGGTGCGATGCTGAGATTGTTCTACGTGGCCCTGCCCGGTTTGAAAGACGAGTGGCGTCCGGTGTTGTGGGCGGTTGCGATCCTGACGATGGTCGTTGCCTCCGTCGTTGCGATCACCCAGACCGACATGAAGCGCATGCTCGCGTATTCCTCTGTGGCGCATGCCGGTTTCATCCTGACCGGTGTTGTCGCCATCAACCGCGCCGGCCTGTCGTCCACGATGTTCTACCTCGTCGCCTACGGCTTCAGTACCGTCGGCGCATTTGCCGTGGTGACCCTGGTGCGGGACCGGGCAGGCGAGGTAGGCGAGATGTCGCGGTGGGCGGGTCTGGGACGGCAGTCGCCGTTGGTGGCCGGGACTTTCGCGCTGTTCCTACTCGCGTTCGCCGGCATCCCTCTGACGAGTGGCTTCGTCAGCAAGTTCGCGGTGTTTCAGGCAGCTGCATCCGGCGGCGCCGTACCGCTGGTGATCGTCGGGGTGCTGAGCAGCGCAATCGCTGTGGTGTTCTACGTTCGGGTCATCGTACTGATGTTCTTCTCCGAACCACCCGTCGACAACGCCCCCACCGTTGTCGTGCCGAACACCGCGACCACCTTTGTCATCGGCCTCGGCGCTGTCGCGACCATCGTCCTCGGCATCGTTCCTCAACCGCTCCTCGACCTCGTGGATCAGGCAGCGGTCTTTCTGAGTTGAGCCCGGCCCTCACACCTTGCCTTCTCGACTCGCGGACTCCACCCGCATCAGCCCGTGCCCGTTCGACCCTGCGGTCGCGGCGGTGAGGGTGATGCGTGCGCCGTGCCATGGCCCCTCCGAGAACCGCACTCTGACCACGTATTCGGCGCGGGGTACACGCTCGGTCGCCACCGCGATCTGGGCGTCCATGGCCGTGGACATGTCGTCGGGATGGAACTCCGCGTTCTGCGTGGCCCATTGATCCAGCGGGGCAGGCGGCTCGGTCAGCCATTCGGTGACGATGCCCGTCGCGAAGTCGACATGCCCGATGCCCCACTCCCCGTCCACAAGCCGCGCGACCACCCGGGCCGTCCGGCGGTTGTAGGCTGCGGCCGAGCTGGGTTCGCGCACGTCGGTGATGTCGTGGACGATTCCCCGCAACCCCCAGGTGTCGTCGCGGTTCTTGACGGCGCGCATGGTCATGTACACCTGGGTCAGATCCCCATCGTCCCGGCGGATGGTGATGTCGCTGTCGAATGCTTCACCGTCCGTGATGCTCCCCGACATGATGTCGGCCACATACGTGCCGAGTTCGCCCTCACGGGGGAACGCCTCGAAATACTTGAACACCTCGGGGCTCACCCGCGTCGTCTGCGGATCGGTGATCCCGAGGATCTCGGTCTCGATGGTCGGCCCATGGTGGGTCAGTTGTGTTGCCGGATCCCAGAGGAACGCTCCGACCAGCCGGCGGGGTGGCGGCAGCTCGTGCTCGAGGCCCACCCACACCTGGACGCCGTACACACTGCTCGCGGGTCCTTCGACGGGGTGCGCGACCATCATCAGCGATTCGTTCTTGTCGGCGGAGAACACTCGGCGAACACTGCTCCGCGAGCCGGCCACGTCGCCGACCATCGTGAACAGTGCCGCGGTCACCTGGGGACTCCGCAGATTGTCGCGCCGGCGGATCGACGAATAGCGCCGTGGCCTCACCCTGTCGAACACGAGAGTGGGCTCTCCATTGCCCATGCACTCGATGAGAATCCAGCCGTGACCCATGAAGACCCCCAACACAAGAAATCGCTGTCATGCCGCACCACCGCTGCGACGGATACCCCGGTCACCGATTACACCCCACCGCCCGGGTGCGACCTCATGCGGAACCATCGGACTCGATACAACACAGAAACAGCCCCTCACCTGGATCAGGTGAGGGGCTGTTCGCTGGCGGTGGCGGAGGGATTTGAACCCTCGGTACGGGGTTACCGTACACAGCATTTCGAGTGCTGCACCTTCGGCCGCTCGGACACGCCACCGCCGAAAACTGTACCGCAGGGCCGGGCTGAGCCAACAATCCGCTGGTCAGTCCGGCTGTACAGACAGCCTTCGGCGGTATGAGCGGCTCTTAGTGGCCGGTCAGCTTGTCTTTGAGGTTGTCGACGCCACCCTTGACGGCGTCGGCAGCGTCAGAGACCTTCTGCTTCGCGCCGGCACTGGCTTGATCGCCCTTGCCTTCGTTCTTGAGGTCGTGGTCGTTGGTCAGGCTCCCTGCGGCTTCTTTCCCGCGGCCCTTGAGATCTTCGGCCTTGTTCTTGGCATCGTCGGATACAGCCATGGATCCTCCTAATTGACTCGATCTGTGACCAAAGGTGCATCACACGCGACTGTCGCGTGGTTCAGGGGTACCCACTGCCACTCGATTCCAACCCGATTCACGAGTCGGCGATCACCCGCGTCGGCTATGACCTCACGAGGGTCGTTGAGCAGCGAAGAACTCGCGCAGGACCGCGGCGCACTCGTCTGCGAGTACACCGCCTCGCACCTGGGGCCGGTGGACGTTGCGTCGGTCGCGCACCACGTCCCACAAAGAGCCCACGGCCCCTGTCTTCGGCTCCCACGCACCGAACACCAGCCGATCGAGTCTGGCCAGGGTGATGGCGCCCGCGCACATGGTGCACGGCTCGAGGGTCACGGCGATGGTGCAACCCGTGAGCCGCCAACCGTCGCCGACCGCCTCGACCGCTTTCCGGATGGCGAGGATCTCGGCGTGTGCGGTGGGATCGGAGGTCGCCTCGCGTGCGTTTGCGGCCTGCGCGATGGCGGTGCCGCCGGAATCGAAGACCACCGCGCCCACGGGCACGTCTCTGGGATCGGCTCCGGCGGCGGCCGCCAGTGCCGCCTCGATCATCTGCTCATCGGTACCCATGCCACCCGACTCACGAAAAGTGCTCAGTGACCGAGCTTCTCGAGCGTCTTCGACAGCTCGTCCGCGAAACCGAGTCGGGCGGCGATCATCCCGATCTGTTCGTCGGCATACAGATCCGTGTCACCGACGATGATGCTCATCACCGAGTCGGGCAGACCGAGGTCGGCGAGAATGGCGAGATCGCCTTCTTCCCACGGTTCGACATCATCGATTTCGTCGGGGTCGATGTCGGGGATCTCGACGTTGAGCACGTCGAGTACATCGGCGGCGATGTCGTAGTCGATTGCCGCTGTGGCGTCCGAGATCAGGAGTTTTGTTCCCGACGGTGACGGCCGCACGACGATGAAGAATTCGTCGTCAACGTCGAGCAGTCCGAACACCGCTCCGGCGCTGCGCAGGCCCCGCAGCCGATTCTCGGCTTCACCGAGTTCGGCCAGTGCACTGCGATCCATTGCGGTGAGGGTCCACTTGCCGTCCTCCCGGACGACCGCAATGGCGAAACCATCTACATCATCCGCACCTGCAGCTGCCATGCGGTCACGGTAGCGGTCGGCGCGGGTAAACCCAACTCTCTACGAGCAGCCGCGTGACCTGCGTACCGCCCGCATGTGCCAATCTGATCGGGTGACCGCGACCTCGCCACAGCCTCGGCCCTCTGTCTGTGTTCTGGGCCTGGGTTTGATCGGCGGATCGTTGCTGCGGGCGCTCGCCGCCACCGGTCGCCCGGCGTTCGGTTACAACCGCTCCGACGCCACCGTCGCCGCTGCCGCCGAGAGCGGGTTCGACGTGTCGACCGACCTCGTCGCGACCCTCGCCCGCGCCGCGGAGCAGTCGGCGTTGATCGTGATCGCGACGCCGGCCCCCACGGTTGCCGCGATCGTCGCGGCCGTCGCCGAGCACGCTCCCCGGTGTCCGCTGACCGATGTGGTGAGCGTGAAGCAACCGGTCGCCGACGCTGTTCGCACGCAAGGGCTCAGCAGCAACTTCGTGGGCGGCCATCCGATGGCGGGTTCGGCCGACTCGGGCTGGGCAGCCACTGACCCCACCCTTTTCGACGGCGCGGTCTGGGTGGTGGCCACCGACGACGGCGCCGATCCCCACGTGTGGCGGACCGTTGCGCAGCTCGCCCTCGAGGTCGGGTCCCGCGTGATCCCCGCCGCGTCCGATGAGCACGATCGCGCTGTCGCGAGCATTTCCCATCTACCTCACCTCACGGCCGCCGTGACCGCTGTGGTGGGCGCCGGCGAAGGTGAGCTCGCTTTGCGGCTCGCGGCGGGCTCGTTCCGCGATGGGACACGCGTCGCCGGTACCAAACCCTCTGCGCAGCGGGCCATGCTCGAGGCGAACGACGTCGCCTTGCTCAATGCCCTCAGCGAGACCATCGACCGCCTCACCCGTGCCCGGGACCAACTGCGCGACGAGGGCTCGGTGGAGATCCTCGTCGAAGACGGTCACCGCGCACGCAAGCGCTACGAGCAGATCAAAGCTTCCGCCGACGTGCCCGTCACCGACGTGGTGATTGGTTCCGACGGTTGGGAGGCGGCCCTGCGTGACGCCGCCCGCCGCGGCGGGGTGTGGACGGGTCAGACCCGTTCGGCCAACCCCGGGTAGTTGATGACAAAACCGTTGTCATCGACGGTGAGAGTGGTGTCGGCCACCGGTGAGACCACTCCGACGCCATCGTCACCGGGTGTGTACTGCAGCGTCGCCGACTTCACTTCGCCCGTGGGCAGATAGAGGTAGGCAACGGGGACGGCGACCGGCGCGGCCGCGGGTTTGCCCAGGCCCAGCCTGCGGATCGGCAGCGCGTTGAAGAAAGGACTCAGCGCCAGGTCGACGTCGTGCGCGCCGCCGAAATCGTTGCGCTCCATGCCCCGGGCACTCTGGACCAACCATGTGTCTTCACCGTCGCGGGTGATCGAGATCTGAGCATCCCCACCCGCGCGGACGAGGTGTAGCGACAACCGCTTGGTGACCCCGGCGTCGTTGGTGACCAGGTCGTATGAGGCGCTGAAGGCCTCTCGATCGGCGGTTGCCGCAGCTACGATCCGCCCATACGCCTTCACCCGATTCCCGGTGACCGCGACACGCACCTGCTCGAGTCGGTCCTCGCCTATCCCACGCCAGGTCATCACTGTCTTGAAGTCGCTGTTGTCAGAGACACCGGCCGACCCTGGCTGGAGCGCGGTTGCCTCTTGGGACACGTCTGGGGAATTCACACCTTCAAGGTAGGCGACCAGACCCCATGTTTCCGAACCAATGGCACACATTGGCCGGAGCACCCCTTTGATCAGGCGGTGGACAGGTCCGGTGTGCGTCGCAACCGTCCGGTACCCGGGACCGACGCCCAGCTGACACCTGCGAGGATGCCGTCGAGAATCAGGGCCAACAGCGTGACCAGCAACGACCCGGCGATCATCGGCGGGTAGTCATACGTGGCGAGTCCGTCGAAGATCGGGCGTCCGAGGCCACCCAAGCCGGCGTAGGCGGCGATGGCTGCGGTTGCCACCACCTGCAGCGTGGCGTTACGCAAGCCACCCAGGATGAGTGGAAGTGCGTTTGGTAGCTCCACTCTGAGCAGCACCTGCAGATGACTCAAGCCCATGGCCCGGGATGCGTCGACCACGGCCTTGTCGACATTCGCGACCCCCGCATAGGTGCCGGCCAGCAGCGGCGGGATCGCGAGGAGGATCAGCGCGATGATCGTGGGGGTGAGTCCCAGACCCATCCACAAGATGAATAGCAGCAGCAGACCCAGGGTCGGCAACGACCGCAGGACGTTGACCAGTCCCACCACCGCCACCTCACCCTTGCCGGTGTGACCGATGAGCAGGCCGATCGGAATCGCGATCAACGCCGCGACCGCCACCGCGTAGAAGGTGTAGCCGATGTGCTGGCCGATCTCGACCAGCAATCCCTCGGAGTCCTCGGTACCGGTCCAGTTCGTTCCGGTGGTCAGGTAGCTGACGGTGTCGCCGAAGATGTTGCTCATGCCGGTGCCGCCTCCTTGGCCAGGTTCACCCGGCTACGTGCCAACCTGCCCGGCCCACTTCCGACCCGCGCCCACGGGGTCAGCACCCGGCCGATGACCACGAGGAGCAGGTCGATGACCAGTGCGAGAACCACCACGGCGATGATCCCGGCCATGATCTCGTCGGTGTAGTTGCGGCTGTAGCCCTCGGTGAACAGCCGTCCCAGACCACCGAACCCGATGACCGCACCTACCGACACCATCGAGATGTTGGTCACCGACACCACACGAATGGTGGCGATGAGAACCGGGACCGACAGCGGGAGTTCGATTTTCAGTACCCGCTGCCACGGCTTGTATCCGATGGCCGTGGCGGCGTCGACAGCAGCGGGAGGCACGGCATCGAGTGCCTCTGGCACCGAACGCACAAGCAGCGCAGTCGAATACAACGCCAGCGCCACCATTACGTTGACGTCGGAGAGGATGCGCGTGTTGATCAGCGAGGGCAGCACGATGAACAGAGCGATGGACGGGATGGTGAAGATGATCGAGCCGATCACGATGGTCACCCGCCGCGCCGGCCGGGAACGGTACACCAGGAGACCCAGCGGAATCGCGATGACCAGCGCCACCGCCAGCGGGATCATCGACAGTTTGATGTGCTCGAGTGTCAGTTCCCAGACCTTCGAGAAGTGGTCGAAGAGGTAATTCATGATGCCGACTTGCGCTGCTGTTCGAGAGCAGCGAGGACGTCGGCGGCGCGAACCCCTCCGCTCACGGTCCCGTGACCATCCACCACCACACCGATTCCCGAGGGCGATGACAGTGCGGCGTCGAGCGCCTGGCGCAGCGACCCGGACTCACTGAACAGCGACCCGCCTGCCGAACAGCTGTCGTACAGCGAGGCCCCACCGGAATGCGCCCGCACCCCACCGGCGTCAACCCAACCGAACGGGGTTCCGTCCACCGTCACCAGCCGCCACTCGTCGGCGCCGAGAACCAGCCCGTCGATCTGCGCTTCGGTGATCGGTTCGAGCGGCTCGATCTTCACGTCCTGACCCGAATTGAACTGCAACAGACGATAACCGCGGTCGCGACCGACAAACGAGGACACGAACTCGTCGGCGGGCGCGGCGAGCAGACGCGCCGGGGTGTCGAATTGGCGCAGGACACCGCCTTTGCCGAAGATCGCGATCCGGTCGGCGAGCTTGACAGCCTCATCGATGTCGTGAGTGACGAAGACGATGGTCTTGCGCAGCTCGGCCTGCAGTCGGAGCATCTCGTTCTGCAGGTCCTCGCGCACGACGGGATCGACAGCACTGAACGGCTCGTCCATCAGCAGGATGGCCGGATCTGCAGCCAAAGCCCTTGCCACACCGACACGTTGTTGCTGTCCGCCCGACAGCTGGCCCGGGTACCGGGTGGCGACGGTCGAGTCCAGACCGACCCGCTCGAGGAGTTCGAGCGCCGCGCGCCTGGCCACCTTGCGCGATTCGCCCTCCAGCACCGGGACGGTGGCCACGTTGTCGACCACTCGCTGGTGGGGCATCAGACCGGCGCTCTGGATCACGTAACCGATACCGCGTCGCAGCGTCACCGGGTTGGTGGTGCTCACGTCTTGTCCGTCGACCTTCACGGTGCCGGACGTCGGATCGATCATCCGGTTGATCATGCGCATCGAGGTGGTCTTGCCACATCCCGACGGACCCACAAAGGCCGTGAAGCTGCCTTCTTCGATCTCCAGGGTCAGGTTGTCGACCGCGGTGGTGCCGTCGGGGTAGGTCTTGGTCACCGCATCGAAGGTGATCATCGGCTTCCTTCCATCGGTCATCTCATGACCCCAGCTGCTTGTTGAGCCCGTGGTCTCTCACCCAGCGTTCTGCCGCGTCCTCGACTTCGAGTTTCTGTGTGCCCGAGACCATCTCGTTCAGGTTTCGGAGTTCCTCGACGGTCAGCTGTGCCGACACCGCGTCGAGCACCTTGCGCAGTTCCGGCGAGTCCTTCGACTTCGCCAGCACCGGCACGATGTTGTTGGCCGGGAAGTTGTGTTTCGGGTCTTGCAGCACCACAAGGTTTTCCGTGGTTATCGCGGGCGTTGTGGTGTAGATGTCGGCGGCGGTGACCCGTCCGCTGGTCAGCTCGTTGATGGTGGCCTGGCCGCCGCTGTCGTTGTTGGGTTTGAAGTCCACGTCCAGCCCATAGTTTCGGCGCAGACCCGGTACCCCCACCTCACGGGTGGCGAACTCGCTGTTGGCCATGAAGCTGACGGTCTCCGACTGCGCCACTCGCGCAAGGTCTGCGATGGACACCAGGTTCCACTTCTCTGCGCTCTGTCGGGTGACGGTCACCGAGTCCGAGTTGGATCCGGGAGCCGGCGTGTAGGTCAGCAGATCGTCACCGAGTACTGCGGGCAACGCATTCTCGATGTCGGGCAACGACGTCAGCGACGAGTACTTCGTCACCTCTTCCTCGGACAGACCGGGAGCGGCCGCTGCCAGATACTGGAGCAGGTTGCCGATGTAGTCGGGGGCGATGTCGATGTCGCCGGCGCGCAGGGCGGGAAGGTATCGCTCACGGGTACCCGAATTGAGCTGGTTCTCGGCCGTGAACCCATTGGCCTCGAGAACGTCGATGTAGATCTGACCGATGATCTGGCTTTCCAGCACGCCCCCTGATCCGACGACGATGTGACGGGGATCGGGATCACGCGATCCCGCACGGTTGAGGGGATCGAAGCACCCTGCCACGACGGTCGCCAGCAGCATGACGATCAACGGCACCAGGGTGAGCCTGATCCAGGTACGCCGGCGAGGGAGCGTTCGCATCTGTTCCATAGAACACCACCGCAGCGATGGCGTCAGCATGGCCGGCCGATTTCGTTCATGGTGAGCCGAACTCGACGTGTCGAGCGCTCAGAGTCGTTGGGCGCGGTACACGTGCGTCCGGTAGGGCAACACGATGACACCGCCGCTGTCGGCCACGTCATCCGCCAGGTCCTGCACCCCCGCCAGGATCCGGGCTCGTTCGGCCTCGGATGCGGTGATGACATGACTGCGCGACGCTGCCATCGCAACAAGCTGTTCCGATGTCATCCGACGCTCCCAGTCGAAGGCGTTGTGTTCCAACGGACCGAAGTGCGTTGGTAACCGGGGCCCTCCCCTGGCCACGAACAATTCGGCAGCGCTGGCGGACATGATGTCGGTGAGCGCGGCCACCCACGGAACCGACTCGTCCCGGATGTTCCACACCAGGCCGATCCGTCCACCGGGCTGCAGCACCCGGGCGGCTTCGGCGGTCGCCGGCTCGGGCTGCACCCAGTGCCAGGCCTGGCCGTAGGTCAGGACATCGGCCACCGAGTCGTCGAGTGTCGTCTGCTCGGCAGTGCCCGATACCGAGTGCACCGTCGGCAATGCCGAGGACAAGGCGTCGAGCATCACCCGATCGGGCTCCACCGCGATCACCGTCCGTCCCGGCGAGAGGAGCGACGCGGTGAGTTTGCCTGTGCCGGCACCGATGTCGACGACCACCCGGGCGTCGGACGGAACGAGATGGGCGATTGCAGCATCCGGATAGTCCGGCCGGCCCTTGCTGTACGACGCTGCTTCGCGACCGAACGACGTGGCCATCCGCGCTTGCCTGTGAGGGTCGGTCATTGCCACGACGTCCTGTCCCTGGTTGCGCTCACCACCACGTACGGGGCCGCGAAGGTCACCGAGCCGTCGGCGTGTGCGAGTTCGCCGAACACATCCCGAAAGCCGTTGATCACCTGCTGACCTCGTTCTTCGTCGATCATGGAGAGCAAGTTGACGTGCACCGGGGATTCTCCGGTCACCAGAAGCATCGCCTCGTCCACGGAACCGAATTGCCACAAGTGGTCACGCTCGTCCACCACAACATCGATGAAGCCGTCGGCCAGTCTCTGCTCGATGACCTCCGGGTCGGCCCATGATTCGGGCGACACATCACCGATTTGCGGTGCTGGCGACGGGCCGAGCACGTCGGTGATCGGAGCGAACAGCGGCTGCTCCGGCGACGACGCCCACGCGGTGTACGCGAATGTTCCGCCGGGCTCTAGCAACCTGCGGACCTCGGCGATCTGGGGTTCGGGCGGCACGAAGATGATTCCCACGCTGGAGAGCACCACGTCGGCCGGCGGCAGACCGGTCGCGCTCGCGTCCGCACACACCCAGCGGATGTCGAGGCCGGAACGTGCCGCCTCCACCTCCGCTTCTTCGAGCAGTTCGCTGGTCAGGTCGACCCCGGTGACCTGCGCGCCCTCACGGGCGCAGAGCACCGCCACGCTGCCGGTTCCACAGGCGAGGTCGTAGACGACCGCGCCTGCCAACGGGATACGACGACCGGCAACGGCCACCAGATCCTCGGCGAGCGGGACGAGATGATCTGCCACGGTCCGATACCGACCCCGAGCCCATGGCGTGCTCATGAGCCGAGATGGACGCAGACCGCCAACACACCCTTCTCGTCGGCGACGACCTTCCCGTCGACCTTGATGGAGCACGTCACGTCATTGCCATCGACGGAGAAAGCACTGAGCTGCAACGTGTCCGGAGCGCGGTCGATGGTTTTGGTCCACGGCGTGCGGGGATCGGATTCGGTCTTCTCGCCATCACGATCGCTGTACAGGATCAGCATGGCCGACCCGGTCACCTCGTACTCGACCGTTCCCGCGGTCGAACCCGTGGTGGTGGTTTCCGTGGTGGTGGTGGTGGTGGTGTCGTCGGTTTCCCGGGTGGTTGTCGTCTCGGTGGTGGACGTTGCCGACGTGGACGTCGCCGATGGGGAGTCGTCGTCGGAATCGCCCATCAGGGCAAGGGCCGCAAACGCTCCGCCGGCGACCACGATCAGTGCGACCACCACGCCCAGGATGATCAGCAGGGTTTTCTTGCTGCCCCCATCGTCGGGCCCGTTCGGGGGACCGCCGTAGCCGCCTCCGTACGGAGGCTCTCCGTATGGAGGTCCGCCACCGTAAGGGTTGTTGCCGTAGGGATTGTTCGGGTCGTACGGCTCCCCGTACGCAGGCTGACCTTGGGGACCATAGGCGGGCGGGCCATACGCCGGTTCGCCGTATTGGTTACCGCCGTATTGGGGATCTCCGTATTGGGGAGTCGAGCCGGACCCGTACGCGGGCATCTGGCTGGTGCCGCTCGGGCCGTGGCCCGGCTGGTCCGAGGGTTGACCCCAGTACGGCTGTTGCGGCTGCCGAGGATCCTGGCCACCCCAGTACGGTTCATCCGGCTTGTTGGGATCGTTGCCATATCCGGGCCCCATACGTTTTGCTCCTCAGGTCGACCTTCAGGAGTCAAACACTACCGGCGCGGTGTACGCAGACCTAGAAACAGTTTCCCCATACACGCGCACGGCAAACGGTACGATCAAAGCGCTTCGCGGGCGTCGAATAGCACCGCGTCTCATCCAACGCGATGGAGTTCAAATGTCGAACGAACGTGGATTGATCGCTCCCGCATATACGGGCCGACTCGCTGTCGAGGGTGTCCCGGCCCTGAGAATTCCGGACGATTCGATGGAGCCGGAAATCGCGTACCGCTTCATTCACGATGAATTGATGCTCGACGGCAATTCGCGCCTCAATCTGGCTACATTTGTGACCACTTGGATGGACCCGCAGGCCGAGCGATTGATGGCCGAGACGTTCGACAAGAACATGATCGACAAAGACGAATATCCGCTGACCGCAGCCATCGAGTCTCGGTGCGTGAGCATGGTCGCCGATCTGTTCCACGCTCCCGGACTCGACCCCGAGGACGCGTCGACAGCCACCGGCGCCTCAACCATCGGCTCATCGGAGGCCGTGATGCTCGGCGGGCTCGCCCTCAAATGGCGCTGGCGGGAGAAGAAGACGGGTGGGACACCGAACCTCGTCCTCGGCAGCAACGTTCAAGTGGTCTGGGAGAAGTTCTGCCGTTATTTCGAGGTCGAACCGCGCTATCTGCCGATGGAGGAGGGTCGTTACGTCATCACTCCTGAGCAGGTGACCGAGGCGGTGGACGAGAACACGATCGGCGTCGTGGTGATCGCCGGGACCACGTACACAGGCGAACTCGAGCCGGTCAAAGAGGTCGCCGCCGCCCTGGACAAGCTCGCGGCCGATGGCGGCCCGGACATCCCGATCCACGTCGACGCGGCCAGTGGTGGTTTCGTATTGCCGTTCCTGCATCCCGATGTGGAATGGGACTTCCGGGTGCCGCGCGTGGTCTCGATCAACGTCAGCGGGCACAAGTACGGACTCACTTATCCCGGAGTCGGTTTCGTGGTCTGGCGCGGCAAAGAGCACCTCGCCGAAGACCTGGTGTTCCGCGTCAATTATCTCGGCGGCGACATGCCCACCTTCACTCTCAACTTCTCGCGTCCCGGCAACCAGGTCATCGGCCAGTACTACAACTTCCTGCGGCTCGGGCGCGCCGGCTACACCGACATCATGAAAGCGTTGTCCAGTACGGCCCAATGGTTCGCCGGACAGATCGCCGAAGAAGAAGAGATCAACGTCCTGACCGACGGTTCGGCCATCCCCGTCGTGACGTTCAAGCTGAATGATCCCTGCCCGTTCACGGTCTTCGACATCTCTCATGGGCTCCGGGTGTACGGCTGGCAGGTACCGGCCTACACGATGCCCGACAACGCCACGGACGTCGCCGTTCTCAGGGTCGTGGTGAGGGAGGGGTTCTCGCGTGACATGGCCCGCGTCCTGCATCAGCACCTGGTCGAGGTGATGGACGGACTACGCAAGATACAGGCCGGCGGCCATTTGAGAACCCAGCATTTTGCTCACTGATTTCCGTCCCTGACTTTGGTGGCCTGAGTCACCATTGCCCCGGGGCGGCGCCACCGCTCGCGGCGGGATGGGCGGCGATCGCACCATTGTCCGCCAGGCCCGGCAACCACCCTACTGACGATTGATACGAGCACTTTTTGCTCTTCGGTCGTTAATTTCGCATGTTCTTTTATTAACTCACCAGCATTTACTCATTGACCTGCGACAAGTAGGCGTCTCTCGTGCGACGGTCAGGGCAGTTGGCCAAGTGGCCAGCTGTCCAACCCCTCCAGGGAGAACAAAATGCATTTGTCGACTTGCCCACCGATCACCACCCAAAAGCAGAGCAGTTTCGCAGCACGGGGGTTCGGGGCATGAAGGATCCGAAGCTGATGCTGAGTGTTGCCAATGCCATCGAGGAGCGCGCCGACTGGACCCGCACCATCCAAGGTGTCTCCATCGGCATGTGGTTTGCCGTTGCGGTCCGTCCCGGCGCGTGCGGGTCGCTTCTCAGCGGTATGGCCGCCATGTACTTCCCGGAGACCGAAGTGTTCGGCGACCCGGGTAAGGCGTTCTACGCCGCGGTGCAGGAGGCCCTGGTGATGAGTTGACCAGCAGCCGGCCGTGCGATCGCCTCGGTGAGGAATCTGTTGCCTGATCGCCGACCATCGCGCCGCTGACTCTCGCAGCATGGCATGGGCCACGACGAGGTGGTCCGATGTCATCCTCGAACTCCGTCCCCGCAGCATCCCCTGGACCGGAGACGGTGACGCACGGCCGAAATCGACCGAGCACCCAGGCGCAGGTGCCAGATCACCCGATATCTCTTAGGCTGACTCATCACCACACGTTGAGGAGAATGCCGATGGTCGACAAGGGCAGGGAGTCGACTGCATCCGACATCCCTCTGTCGGACGCCGCCGAGTCCGCAGGCGAAGCAGTCGCGGAGGCGGTCACCGCCGTCCACCTCGACGAGCACCGCTTCGAGATCCCTAGCCAGTTGGCCACAGAGATCTTCGACCAACTCGACGCGTCCATCGACACCACCCGCGCCGTCATGCTCACGCTGACCGACGATGCGTGCATCATGATCGCGCCCGACGACCCGATGGTCATCTTCGTTCAACGCGATGTGGTCGACACCGGTGCGTGATTCGCCGACGGGTGGTCACCGAAGGTTCTGGGTACAGGCCCGATATGACCCCAGCAGCGAGCACAGCGGACCAGCACTACGACGTCCTGGTCATCGGCGGCGGTAACGCCGGGATCAGTGCCGCGGCCCGGCTGATCAAGAAGGGCATCACCGACGTCGCCGTCATCGAGCCGCAGAGGGTCCACACCTATCGGCCACTGCTGTCGTATGTGGGTGGCGGGCAGGCGACGTTGAACGACGCCGAACGAACCCAGCGATCGGTGACCCCCGAGCAGTGCACATGGGTGCAGGACACAGCCATCTCGGTTGATGCGCCGTCGCAGACGGTGCTGTGCGCGTCCGGCCGTATCACCGATACCGCGACCTGGTTCTCGGGCCCGGTCTCGTCCCGGATGGTGACGCGTTGCCCGGGATCGAGGCGGCTCTCGAATCCTCTGCTGTCGCCAGCAATTACGTCGACCGGGCCGAGGAGACCTGGGAGTTGGTCAAGACGATGCCCGCTCGCGGACGGGCCGTGTTCACCGTGCCTCGCGCACCGGTGAGCTGTACGGGCACCACGCTCAAACCCCTCTTTCTGGCCGCGGCCCACTGGCAGAAGACCGGCCGGCTACCCGGGGTCGACATCACCCTGGTGGTCGACCGCCCCGAGTTGCTGGGAGTGCCCGACCTCGACGGCCGCTTGTACAGCCTTCTCGCCGACCTCGACGTTCGGGTGTTGCGCAATACAGCGGTCACCGAACTCGACCCTGACGGCCAGCAGGTAGTGGTGACGGGTTCCGCCGGATCGGCCGAACGACTGCCCTACGACATGCTTCACCTGGTCCCGCCGTTCCGTGGGCCGTTGTGGGTCGAGTTGTTGGGACTCACCGGCGCCGATCCTCGCGGCCTCGTCGACATCAACCCACATACGTTCCGTCATCACACTTACCCCGACATCTGGGCGGCCGGAGATGGGGCTGCGGTGGCCACCGACCCGTCTGGTGGTGCGCTTCGCCGGCAGGTCGCAATTCTCGTCGACAACCTCATCGCGGCTCGCGAGGGTAATGCATCGACGGAGTACGACGGATACACCGTCGCTCCCATCGCCATCGACAGCCACCGGTTGATCGCCGGCGAGTTCAACCGCGCCGGCACCGTCGAGTCTTCGATACCGTCGTTCGTCGACCCGCTCAAGCCGCGACGGTCGGCATGGGCTTTCGACCGCTATGCACTGCCGCAGATGTACTGGAACCTGATTCTCAAGGGTCGGCTCTGAGGTCGGGATCGGCTGCGGTGCCGACCATCCGGAGCAACACCGGATCAGAGGTCGGGCAACGTCCACCAGCTGCCGAGTTCTTCGTCGAAAGAATCCGGCGAATACCTGCCGAGCCCACTCATCGGATAGGCGGTGGTTTCGCCGAACCACACGTGTCCGTCGACGTCATACAGATCGACGCGGAGGAAATCGAAACCGTGCGCGATGCGTTCGGCGATCGCGATCATCTCCGAGAGGTGGGGCGGCGCAGGCACCAGCGGGAGGTCCTCTGCACCGGGGTGTGTCGCAACCCGGTTCCACGAGGTGTCGTAGTACGAAGCTCGCGGATCGGCAACTCGATCGGAGACCACCAGCACATAGCGGGCGACGCCCGCGAAGACGAAGAACTTGTAGTCCGAGGGGAGGGCATCGGATGAACCGATCCGCTCTTCGACCAGGATTCGCGGTGTGGCCCGGCTGTAACCCCACTCGCCCATCAGCTGCCAGTTCTCGTTGTCGAGCCACCCGTCGGTCCGGGCGAGCAGGTCGTCGAGGTCGGGACGTCCATGGCCCACGATGATCTTGCCGAATCGGTGTGCCGGCTTGAGGATCCACCGATCGGGCAGATCAACCGAGCCCAGGTCCCGCAGATCGGTTCCCGCCCAAAGGGTCCGCGGAACCCTCACAGAATCGCCGGCGGCGGCAGTCGCCAGTTTCTTCATGGCCAACTTGTCGCACGTGGGGGCCAGCAACTCGCGGCGGTCGTGGCGCACTCGCCAGTTGACCTTGTCGGTGAAACGTTGCGGATTCCGCAGACGCGGCAGGCGTCGGTGAAGGGCACCATAGAACAGAATTCGTCTCGGTGTCAGTGGAATTCGCATGATCGCGGCGAGCGCGACCCGCGCTACGGTGGTGTCAGACATCGGCATCAGACTAGCCCCCTATGGCGGAAGAGGATTACTTTGCAGGACATCACGATCCGGGATTGGTTCGAGAGCTGGCGTCAGCTGATCGTCGACGTCGACTACGACAAGGCCCGCACGATGTTCGCCCCCGACGTCGTCGGCTTCGGGACCTACATGCGACTGGTCCGAGGCATCGACGAGTTGGAGAGCGAGCAATGGCGTTCCATATGGGGCCGTATCGCCGAGTTCCGTTTCGACCTGGATTCGATGGTGACCGGCACGTCTGATGACAAGCTCACCGGCTGGGGGCTGTGCCTGTGGACCTCTACCGGTTACGCCGAGAACGGGACGCCGTTCGAACGGCCGGGCCGCTCGACGGTCTTGCTGACCCGATCAGACGTCGACCAACCGTGGCAGGCGATCCACACTCATCTCTCACTGGTTCCCGGCACACCGCCGCGCACCTTCGGGCCACCGCCCGCCGGCTGAACGCACTCGAAACCGTTGCGGCCGCATGTTCCTCTGCGGCCGAATGTTCTTTGTACCCGCTCAATCCCGCAGCGGCTGCCGCTCACCGTGGGTGGGATCTTCGCAGCGGCCGTCCAGCTGGTTGCCAGGTTGTCGATCAAGACTGATGTCACCCGGTTCGACGATTGAACCGGATCGACCGAGGAGGCAACATGACACAGCGCAGGCAACGTGATTCGACACCGACCTACGAGGGTCGCCGACTGCCCCGGCCTGCCGACGAGGTGGTCGACCAGGGGTTGGCTTTCGACGTGGATACGTTGTTCAGTCGGCGCAGGATGCTGGCGGTGTTCGGATTGGGTGCAGCCACCGTCGGATTGGCGGCGTGCGGAGGGTCGAGCAACTCGAACTCGGCCACCAGCTCCGCGACGACGGCTGCATCGACCACAACAAGCACCGGGTCATCGACGGCACTGACCGAAATTCCTGACGAGACAGCAGGCCCCTATCCGGGGGACGGGTCCAACGGACCCGACGTACTCGAACAGAGCGGCATCGTCCGCACCGACATCCGCTCGAGTTTCGGCGACTTCAGCGGGACCGCCGACGGGGTTCCGATCACCTTGCAGCTGACGGTCTCCGACCTGGCCAACGGAGGTGTCCCACTGGAGGGCGCCGCTGTGTACGTGTGGCATTGCACGCGCGAAGGTGGATACTCCCTGTACTCGGACGGGGTCACCGACCAGAACTTCCTGCGCGGCGTCCAGATTGCCGACGCCGCCGGAAAGGTCGAGTTCATCAGCATCTTTCCCGCTTGTTACAGCGGCCGGTGGCCTCACATCCATTTCGAGGTCTACCCCGACCAGAACAGCATCACCGATTCCACCAATGCCATTTCCACCTCGCAGGTCGCGCTTCCACAGGACGTATGCGACGCCGTCTACGCGACCGCGGGGTACGAGGATTCCGTGGCCAACCTCGCCCGGGTCGGCCTCGACAGCGACAACGTCTTCGGTGACGACTCCGGTGCCGCCCAGCTGGCCTCGGTGACCGGCGACGTCACCGGCGGTTACACGGTTGCCCTGGCTGTGGGGGTCGACGCCACCACCGAACCCGCGGGTGGCCAGATGCCCGGGGGCGGTGCCCCACCCGCCGGAATGCCGAACGGTGCCCCGACGGGCTAGCCCAGGGGCCCGTCCACCAGCGCATCACGAAGCTGCAGGACCGCCGCTTTGACCCAGATGTTGGCCCCGAACCCGCCGTGGCTGTTGAGGTAACTGGCGCAGAGCTCGGGCATCGTCGGTGCGTACACAGCCAGCTGTGCGTTCACTGCGGCATGTAACGTCGCCGAACTCACCGTCGCCGAGGCCGGACAGTGCCGGTCGATGAGGGCCATGTACTCGGTGAGCATCTCTGGCGTCACGCTGCCCGTCTGCTCGCCGGACGCGGCCGATGACACTTCTTCGGGTAGTTCAGCCAGCATGATCAGCGCCAACGGGTTGTGCGCCACGGAGAGCGCACGATGTTGGGTCATATGTTCAGTGTGCACGTGTCCACTCGAAATGCATACCGATTCGCGGGGGCAGGCAGGGTGGGGCGACGCGGGCCGCCTTGCCGTGTCACCGATTCTTAGGCAGTGTTGGGGCATGAGCGAAAACACGAAGGTCACAGTCGAACGCACCATCGATGCGCCCGTCGACGCAGTTTTCGACGTTCTCTCCAACCCCGAGCGGCACCAAGAGCTCGATGGTTCGGGGTTCATTCGCGGCGTGGACCACGCCGATCGGATCCAGCAGGTCGGCGAGGTGTTCACCATGAACATGCAGGGCGACCACATGGGCGGCGAGTACAAGACCGACAACCACGTCTCCGGTTACGCGAAAGACAAGTTGCTGGCATGGAAGACCGCACCCGCCGGTACGGAACCTCCCGGCTGGGAGTGGTTGTGGGAGTTGGAGTCTCAGGGCCCCAACGAGACGCTGGTCCGGCACACGTACGACTGGTCCAAGGTCACCGACAAGAAGCTCCTCGAGCAGGTGAAGTTCCCGCTCGTCACCGAGGACCAGTTGACCGACACCCTTGCGCGACTGGCCGCGGCGACGGCTTCCTGACCTGAGTCGCCGGCCGACGCGGTAGTCCGGCCGGCGCAGCGCGTTCGGCCGGGTGAGACGAGCTTTGATCAACGACAGGTTCTCTCATGCAACGTCCAGACGTCACGGTCCGACGAGGTGAGTCCGCGACAGCCCGATGGCAGATGGTGACAGGCCGGCCCGGGCATCATCTGCGAGGCGTGGTTGACAGATACGTCGAGTTCCTCGAGTACTCGGTGTCGCCGGTGAGCCGCCGCGAGATTCCCGGGCCCGCCACCGTGCTGATCATCGAGATGGGGTCCGCGGTGCACGCGGCAGGCGCTACCGAGACCGGGTCCTTGCGCCGGGTCAGAGCCTTCGTCGGCTGTCCTGGCCGCGGCCCGGCACTGACGTGGCATCAAGGGGCCCAACACTGTGTCGAGGTGCGCCTCTCTTTGCCAGGCGCCTATCAACTGTTCGGCACGATGGGCGATTTCGGGGGCCGCATCGTCGATCTCGACAGCGCGCTGAACATCTCGGCCGACCGTCTGGTCGAACAGCTCGTCGCAGAGCCGGATGCCGGGGCCCGGTTCGGCGTCTTGGACCAGATGTTGGGAGATGCGATGGCATCCGGCCCATCTCCCGATCCGGAGGTGCTCTACGTCTGGAACCGTCTGCAGAGCACCTCGGGCAGCGTGCAGATCGGCGAGTTGCTCTCGGACACCGGATGGAGTCGGTCCCGCCTGGCCACACGATTCCGGGCACAGACCGGTCTCACACCGAAGGCTGCTGCCTCTGTGGTGCGGCTGGATCGGGCCGCACAACAACTCGTGGCCCAGCCGACTACCTCGCTGTCGTCGATGGCGTTGTCGTGCGGCTATTTCGACCAGGCCCATTTCAACCGGGATTTCAAGAACTTCGCGGCGTGCACTCCTCTGGAGTGGCAACGCACTCAACTGGCCGATTTGTTCTGAGTCGACATCGATTCGGATGGCGGCAGTGTCCACCACGTCGGCCGACATTTGTACAAGACGCGTATCTCGCTGCGGCATAACGTGGTCGACGACCGCATTTCACCGCGACGTTGGAGCTCACATGCCTGCTGGACCCACTCACTTCGAACTCGGCGTCGACGACGCCGAACGCGCAAAAGTTTTCTACAGCAAATTGTTCGGATGGACCTTCCATCCCACGGGTGAGGGACGAGAAGGCTGGATAGAGACCGGCGGTGTACCCGGAGGCTTACACGAGAACGACCCGAATCCCGGTGTCGTTGTGTACTTCAGCGTTCCCGACCTCGACCACGCACTGACGACCGCAGGTGAACTCGGCGGGCGACCGGGTCAACCCAGTGCCGAGGAGCCCGGGTTCGGCCGGTTCGCGGAGTGCATCGACGACCAAGGCACACGTTTCGGACTGCACCAGCCACCCAGCGCGGGGACGCGAGAGTCAGCGGGACCTGCCAGATAGGTCCACAGGTCACGAGGTCGCGATTACAACTATCCTGACCGGATGCACACCGACTCGGATGTCGCCGCTGCGATGACAAGAGAGCCGGCGACCAGGGAAGCGATTGCTGCAGCGATCCGCGACGACGTTCTCGATGGACAGCTGCAACCGGGCGACCGTCTCCCGGAACCCATGCTCGCCGAACGATTCGGGGTGTCGCGGGTACCGGTCCGAGAGGCGCTGTCGCAGTTGCAGAGCGAGGGATTCGTCAACCTCGAGCGCTACAAGGGCGCGACCGTGTCAGGCGCGTCACGGGCCGACGCGATCGAGTTGATGCAGGTCCGTCGAGGTCTGGAGGTGTTCGGTGCCCGACTGGCTGCCGAGCGCAGCGGTGGTGAGTTCGCCGCCGAACTGCGTCTCGTCACCGAGTCGGGAACACAGGCCGAGCGTTTGAAGCATCATGATCAGGTCCCTCCCCTGGTGCTTCGCTTCCACACGCTGATGGCCGAGGCTTCCGGGAACCACGAACTGGCCCGCACCCTCGAACACACGCTGCGGCGCATCGCGTGGGTCTTCGACCGCGACGTGGAGAGCAGGGCCGACGGATGCTGGCGTGACCACACGGCGATTGCCGGTGCCGTTCTCGACGGCTCCCCCTTTCAGGCGGGCTATCTGATGGATGAGCACGTGAAGAAGGACGAAGATCTGGTTCGGCGACTCATCAAGTAGCTTTCGTATACGAACTTCCGGTCGTTAACTCGAATGTAATGGTTGATAACGGTCTCGACACAAAGAACGTATACGAATTGTCCATGCGAAACTTCCTACCTACCCCGTCGCGAACGCCAAGCATCTCCGGCTTGTGGCGCACGGGAGCCTTCGGCGCTCAGCATGTGATCGTCATGTACACGGGCTGCGTCACCGTTCCCCTCGTCTTCGGTGCGGCACTTGGACTGGACCAACGCACCATCGGGCTGTTGGTCAACGCCGACCTGCTGATCGCCGGCATCGTCACCATCATCCAAGCCGCCGGCATCGGCAACATCCTGGGTGCGCGGATGCCGGTCGTGGCAGGCGCCTCGTTCACAGCCGTCACCCCGATGATCCTCATCGGGCAGGAATACGGCCTGAATGCGGTGTACGGGTCGATGATCGGTGCCGGGATCTTCGCTCTCCTCATCGCGGTGCCGTTCTCCAAGCTGCTGCGGTTTTTTCCTCCGGTCGTGCGCGGTGCAGCAGTGACGATGATCGGGTTGTCGCTCATCGGTAAAGCAGTGTCGATGATCTTCGACGACGGCCCGGCCGATGGCGAACGACTGTCGTTGGCTTTGGGCATCATCATCGTCGTGGTCGCCCTGATGCGCTACGGCCGTGGATTCATCAGGCAGGCAGCCGTTCTCACCGCTCTGGTCCTCGGAACCATCGCGGCTGCTGCGATGTCGATGACGGACTTCTCCGGTGTGGGTGACGCAGCGTGGTTCGGGATCCCGCAGCCCTTCTTCTTTGGCGCACCGACATTCCCCATCGCCGGGATCATCTCCATGAGCATCGTGATGATCGTGATCTTCATCGAGTCGACCGCCTACATGATGGCGATCTCCGAGACCACCGGCATCGACGCGGATCCTCCGCGCATCGCCCGAGGTCTGGCCGCCGACGGTGCGTCCGCAGTACTCGCGGGAGTATGGACCTCGTTCCCCGACACCATCTTTGCGCAGAACGTCAGCCTCGTCCGGATCACCAAGATCGCGAGCCGTGCTGTCGTGGTGTTCGCAGGCGCGCTCCTGATCATCTTCGCGTTGATCCCCAAGCTCGGCGAGACGATCGCGAGCCTGCCGGGGGCAGTCATCGGATCGGTCAGTCTGGTGATGTTCGCACTCGTCGCGGGCACCGGCATCAGCACCCTGTCGAAGGTGGACTACCGCGACAACGACAACCTGATGATCGTCTCGCTGGCGTTGGGCGCAGGGATGATCCCGGTGGTCTCCAAGGACATCTACACCGACTTCCCCGCCGAGGTGCAGATCATCTTCGGCAACGCCATCAGCAGTGCTGTGATCACCGCATTTGTCCTCAATATCGTCTTCCATCACCTACCGCCCCGACGACGTGGCGACGACACCCCAACCGCTGAACCGGCGTCGAGCAAGGAGGTCGTGGCATGACCGGAGTCCGCCTGCTCACCGCGCCCACCACGGGGCCCGACGACATCAGCGCCCTCGAGCTGTTGGCAGACAACGGATTCGGCACCGATGATGTGCTCGCCGTGGTCGGCAAGACCGAAGGCAACGGTTGCGTCAACGACTTCAGCCGCACGCTTGCCTCTGCGGTATGGGAACCCCACCTCAAAGAGGCTGCGGTGACCGTGTTCTCGGGAGGCACCGAAGGCGTCATCGCACCGCATGTGAACTTGCTGGTCGCCGACGATCGTGTAGATCCCCGTCATCAGCGCGGTCTCGTCGCCGCCGCAGGAACCACCCCCGCAATCCCCCCGGCAGAGCTGGGGCGCGTCGCGCACATGGAGTCGGTCCGCGACACAGTGGCCAAGCTGGTCGCCGAACTAGGCATCGCAGGCGACGATGTGCACCTTGTCCTGGTCAAGTGTCCGCTGCTCACCTCGACCGACATCGCGGGACTGCGTGCGGTCGGCATCGAGCCGGTCAGCGACGACACCTATGAGTCGATGGCGCGTTCGCGCGCAGCGAGTTCGCTGGGAATCGCCCTGGCGCTCGACGAGATCGACATCGACACCGCGCTGGCTGCGCTCGAGGGACGGCGCCACGCCTGGTCGAATCGGGCGTCAGCAAGTGCCGGAGCCGAACTGAAATCGTGCCATGTGCTGGTGGTCGGCGAGAGCGACAAGGCCGCGAACTCGTTGCGGGCCTTGCACACCGAGATGAAGGACGCCTACGACCTCGATTCGCTTCTCTCCGCTGCCGCTCTGGTATCCGAGCGTGGCGGCCGTATTCGACAGCTGTTCGTCAAGGCCGAAGCCGATCCCTCCGGAACCATTCGCAAGCTGCGGCACACGATGCTCACCGATTCTGACATCAACGCGACGCGCCACGCACGAGCTGCCGTCGGCGCGCTTGTTGCGGCCATCAAAGGCGACGGCTCGGTGTACGTCTCGGGCGGCGCCGAACATCAGGGACGACCCGGGGGCGGAAGCGTGACCGTCGTCTACGAAGTCGATCCACCCCAGATCACCCCGCACAGCAACACTTCGGAAGGCACACCTCGATGACCAAGCACCCCGTTGATGCTCATCCCTACGCCTGGCCTTACGACGGTGTTCTCGATGTCGGGCGCACCGCGCTGGTACTCATCGACTGGCAGGTCGACTTCTGCGGGCCAGGCGGATACGTCGACTCGATGGGCTACGACCTCTCGCTGACCCGTGCCGGCCTCGCGCCGACCGCCCACGTACTCGCCGCGTGTCGCGACGCAGGAATGCTGGTGATCCACACCCGCGAAGGGCACCGCCCCGACTTGACCGACCTCCCGCAGAACAAGCGGTGGCGTTCGGAGCGCGCGGGCGCCGAGATCGGTTCGGTCGGACCGTGCGGACGCATCCTCGTGCGCGGCGAACCCGGGTGGGAGATCGTCCCGGAGGTCGCACCACTACCCGGAGAACCGATCATCGACAAACCCGGTAAGGGCGCCTTTTACGCCACCGACCTGGACCTGATCTTGCGCAGTGCGGGTATCAGGAACCTCATCCTCACCGGGATCACAACTGATGTCTGTGTCCACACCACCATGCGTGAGGCCAATGATCGTGGCTTCGAGTGCCTGGTGCTGTCGGATTGCACCGGCGCCACCGACCACGGCCACCATGTGGCGGCGCTGAGCATGATTGCGATGCAGGGTGGGGTGTTCGGCGCGACTGCCACCTCGGAGCAGTTGTTGTCGGCGCTGGGCCCGAATGCATCGCTCGCCGCCTCATGACAAAGCGGTCGCGAGCCGTCTTGCTGTGTGGCGTGGCCGTAGACCCGCCCGTATGGGAGCAGACATTTACCGTGTTGTCCGAGAGGGGCTTTCACGTCGTAATCCCCCAGCGGCCCCGCTCCGGCGACCTGGCGACCGAGGTCGATTTCCTGGCGCCGTTGTGTGACGGCGCGGTGGTCTTCGGCGTCAGCGGCGGGGCGACATTGGGCTTGGAGTTGGCTACCCGCGGTGTCACGATGACCGCGGCGGTCCTGCACGAACCGGCGGCCGGGTCACTGATGCCAGGATTGCTGGACCCCGTCGTCGTCGCGTTCGACGAGCACGGGGTGCCGGGTTTCGGCCACGAGCTCTACGGTCCCGGGTGGGATCCTTCGATGACCACATCGAACTCGGAAACGGTTGCCCGAGAACTTGCCATGTTCCGACGATTCGAACCGCGCCCCCTCACGATCAATTCGTCTTCGGTCACCCTCACCGTCGGAGCCATGTCACCGCGTGTGCGCCACGAGTCCGTCAACGCACTGGCGGGTGCCCTCGACCTGAAAGTGCGAGTTCTGCCCGGCACTTCTCACGCCGCTCATCTGGACAACGCCTTTGCGCCCCTTATCGAGGAGTTGGAGCCCATGGTTCATGTACACACCGCTGGGAGTCGATGATGACCGAACGAGTGGAAGCGTTCTTCGAGGCAGTGGACACACTCGATCGGTCCGAGATCTGGATCGACCTTCTCGCCCGAGAGGACCTGCGCAAGGCCGCGGCGGCAGCGACGGGCCCGCTCGCCGGAATGCTGTTGGCAGTCAAAAACAACGTCGATGTCGCGGGACTGCCGACCACCGCCGGATGCCCCTCATACGCCGCTGCGCCGGCGAGCGTTGACGCCGACGCGGTCGCACGGCTACGGGCCGCAGGGGCCACCGTCGTGGGGTCGACGAACATGGACCAGTTCGCCACCGGATTGGTCGGGCAGAGAAGCCCCTACGGAGGTGTCCGGGACGCGCGACGACCAGACCACATCGCGGGTGGTTCGAGCTCAGGATCGGCGGTGGCCGTCGCGCTCGGACTCGCAGACATCGCGATCGGTACCGACACAGCCGGTTCCGGCCGGGTACCGGCAGCGCTCGGAGGCATAGTCGGGATCAAACCCACCCTGGGCCTGGTCTCCACGCGAGGGCTGGTGCCCGCATGCCGATCGTGGGATGCGGTGACCATCATGGCCCGAGACCTCGAGACTGCCAACGCCGCCATGGGGTTCATGTCCGGAGGCGAGGGCACACGCGCTCTCCCACACGACATACCACTGGCCGCACCTCCCGTCCCGCGCATTGCGATACCGCGCGAGTTACCGGCGATGTCCCCGGGCTGGAGTGAGGCCTTTGACCGAGTCGTGGACCGACTGCGCGCGGACGGTGTTGTTGTACAAGCAATTCCATTCGAACCATTTCTCGAGGCAGCACGCCTGCTCTACGAGGGTGGACTTGTCGCCGAACGCCACGCGGCTGTCGGCGCCTTCGTCGACACGCATCGCCATGCAGTGGACCCCACCGTCGGCCGCGTGATCTCGGCGGCGGGAACAGTGACGGCGTCTCAGATGGCGCGCGACCTGGAGCGGCTCGAGCGTCTGCGCGTCGAAAGCGTTGCGTTGCTGTCGGATTTCGACGCACTGCTGGTTCCGACCGTTCCAGGACATCCATCGATCGCAGCGGTCGACGACGACCCGATCGGCGTGAACTCGTGGCTCGGCACCTACACCAACTTCGCGAACCTGTTCGACCTGTGTGGTGTCGCCGTCCCCGCGGGAACCGCCGGGCCCGCCCAGTTCGGGGTCACTGTGCTGGCGGGCGCCTTCCACGATGCGGTCGCCCTCGACGTGGCCCGCCGAGTTGTCGAGACGCCAGAGCCGGTTGCAGCTGCGGGTGCAACACCGCCGTTGTCACAAGGGGCGCCGTGGATCGAATCCATCGGCGCATCGTGGTCGGACGTGTTCGTCGTCGGCGCACACCTACCAGGCCAGCCACTCGAGCACGAGATGACAAGCCGGGGAGCGCGATTCGTAGGCGCCGATCACACCGCCCCCGCCTATGCTCTCTATGCCCTGCCGACCACGCCACCCAAACCGGGACTGGTGCGCACGATCGACGGCGGCAGTTCGATCACCGGAGGCGTCTGGCGGATGGCCCCGGCCGAACTGTCGTCGTTTCTCACCACATTGCCCGCGCCGATGATGCTGGGATCGGTGCAGCTCACCGGCGGACGGTCGATGATCGGATTCAGTTGCGAGCGTGCGGCTTTGTCCGACGCTACGGACATCACCCGGTTCGGTGGATGGCTCGCGTACCGGGCAGCGGAACCGGCAACCGCCAGTGCGCAACATCTCTGAGGAAGGCCTTGGCCGGATTGACGACGAACTGACGATCAGACCGCAAGCATGGCGGAAGCGACTCGGTCGGTGGCCGCATGTGGCAATGCGGTACCCATGTCGTCGAGCACCAGCAGGCGGGCGCCAGGGATTTCGGCAGCGAGGACCTCGCCGTTACCGACGGGGAAGAACGGGTCCTCGCGACCGTGCACCACGAGGGTGGGCAGGTCGAGTCCACCGAGACGCTCCCGCCATCGTGGGGCACAGTCGATGCGGGAGAACACCATCGCGAGCTGGTTCGCCTGATGCACCGGCGGTTCGGTCGATGGCGTCCGATCCCAGATCCGCATCGCCGTGGACCGCGCCTCGGCCGGGTCGTTGCGCAATGACTCGGCACCCTTGGCAGCGAACGTCCCGACGGCCTCCCTGTCGCTCCAATCCGGCATCGGGCGAGAGAACAATTCGGCCATGACCGCGGCGTCGTGTTCGGGCAGATCCTCGTCTGCCGGACCGGGCGCCACCGGTCGGGTGCCGACGAGGGTCAACGCTGAGAACACATCGGGATGGTCGAGCGCGGCGACTTGAGCAACCATGCCACCGACACCGATTCCGCCGAGATGTGCGCGTTTCCCGAGCGCCCCTGCCAACGCGGCCGCGTCTGCGGCCAGATCCCGGAGGTTGTAGGCAGCGTTGTCCGGGTTGAGGGTGGTCGACGTCCCTGAGTCACGCAGGTCGTAGCGCACCACGTGCCGACCACCGGTTGCGAGGCGTTCACACAGTGCGTCCGGCCACGACAACATCGTGGTGCCGCCGGCCAGGAGGATCAGCGGGTCTGCCTCACGGCCGAATCTTTCGATGCCGAGTTGCACACCGTTGGCCTGCACCGATGTCATGCCCGCGCGCGTTGCACCTGTCATGTCTGCATTCCTGCCTGTCGATGTACCCAGCGGGGTAGACCGCGGGACAGTACAGAAGTCATCGGCCGCGCGACGGCCGGCCATCGGGTCAGCCGCGCCCGATCGACGTGCAACCACCGCAGACAACCGGCCGGCCTCGAAGGAAGCTATATGCTGGGCTTCGTGTTCTTCATCTTTGGTTTCGGCACCAAGCAGAAACACCTCGGCCCGGGGCAAACCCGCACATGTCCTCACTGCAACAACACCACACAGTGGGCACGGATCAGGCAGTACCAACAATTCACGTTGTTCTTCATACCGATCGCGCGCTGGAAGCGGCGCCAATTCGAGCAATGTGGCATCTGCGGCACCGTCGCGGCGGTGTAGTGGTCAAATGCTTGTGCTCGAAGCAGTGATAGGCCAGCCGATCTCGGTTGTGCCGTCTCGACCGGGAGTGCCGTCGAGGTAGGTTTCTCGCACCGGACCGGGTGCGCCGATGCCGTGTTCGTTGACGTAAGCGCCGAGGTCTGCATACACCTCGCCGATGGTCGCATCGTTGCCCCGGTGCGTCGCCACCGCCAGCGTCACGGCGGGCAGTGTTTCCAGTACGACCCGGCCGCCTTCGGGCGGTGCACTCAAGGGCGCAACCGGCTGGAAGAGGGCACATTCGCCGTGTTCGTCCAGGAACAACTCGGTCGACCACAGTCCACCGCGCGGCCCATCGGTGGGGATGTTCGATCGCGTGACAACGTCATCGAGGCCCGCGTTGGCACTTGTGAACCAAGCACCCAGATCAGCCAGATCGATGCTGTCGCGAATGACCAACACACACATGCTCGCGATGTCACGTCGTTCGATCCGAACCGGCTGTGTGTGGTCCGTCAACAATCGCCGTAGCGACTCCACCGCCGATCGAGTGTGCGCCAGCCGTTCTTCCATGCGCCGCAGATGGTCGGCGATGATGGCGTTCTTTTCTTCTTCGCCGGATGCCTGCAGCGCTCGGTGGATTTCCTCGACAGGCATGTCGAGCGAGCGGAGGTGGTGAATGACCCGTGCATCCTCGATCTGTCCGCGCCCGTAGTAGCGGTACTGATTGTTCGGGTCCACGGCAGCGGGTTCGAGCAGGCCCACACGGTGGTAGAACCTGAGCGCTTTTGCACTGAGACGTGTCGCGCGGCTGAAGTCACCGATGGTCATCAAACTGGGCACCATCTCAGTCTCCCCCTTCCCCTGAGGGGAACCTCAACCTTCGCGGTGACGTCGCCGGGGGACCTACCGGGGTCGCAGCGAAATCGTCTCCTGGCGTGCAGAAGTCGCGCATTTGTTCACGTACACCACAACACGGTTGCGAACCGAAGAGCATGCCGACGCAATCGTTGTGGTCAACCGCATCGAAGGAAACTTGCCAGGCGGCCGAATCGACCTGGCGAACCGGTTCACAGTGGACAAAGCGAAACAGATCAGTTCCTTGACGATCGAGCCGGCGACGAGAGGCTAGCCCGTCACCCTCGTCCACCAGCTGCTCTTGGCCGGCACCTCATCGGTGGCATCGAGCAGTTGGGTCGGCGTGGCGGGGTTCGGGCGGACGTGGTGGTCCGAAGTCCCGTTCATCGACCGTAAACAGATGACTTTGCAAGCTGCGACACGGAACGAATCCGGCCACCTCGGCGCCCGAAAAGACCTGCACTAGTCGCAGCCCCCTGAAAAGGATTCTCAGTACATCTTGTGACTGCTGCCACATCGTGCTACTCATGTTACATAGAAACAGTCTGCGTATCACTGAACCAGTCGGGGTGAATGTGTGCACAACTGACAGAATTCCGCACTGGCGCGAAAACTAATCAGTACACAGGGGGATCAATGAACGCTCTTCAACCGTGGCATATCGTACTCGTCGTTCTTGTTTTCTTGATTCTTTTCGGATCGAGAAAACTACCCGACGCCGCACGCGGACTCGGTCGCTCGATGCGAATCTTCAAGAGCGAGATCAGCGAGATGAACAACGACGAAAAAACCGCCGGAGATTCTGCAACACAACCCAATTCGCATCCCGCTCTGGACAGCGGTGACGCCCTGAGGACAGGTACCGACCCGGAACGCACCAGCCGAATGCAACGGCCCGCATAGATCACGAGTTCCCGGCCCAGAACCGTATCAACCACGAAAGGAGAAACGTGCTGTCAACATTCTTTTACCTCATCGAAGTAATCGGAAACACTTTCGGCGTTATCGCGCAGGCTGTAGCAACCGGAAGCGCCGGATGAGCACGCGCGTATCGCAGGCCGCCACAGATATAGAGCGGCCTGCGGTACCGCCGCAGTCAGAACCACGAGGGCACGTACTGTCTTCCGCTTTTGAACCCATCTCGGTGAACACCCCGCCGCCACCGCCAGCCCGGTCGAAAACCGGAGAGCCAAGGATGTACGGCCCCGGCAACCCGGCCGCAGGCGGCCCGTGGAGATCGCTGATGGCCACGCGCCGCAATGTGGCCCACTGGCTGTTTCCCGGGCGACTGTCCGAGTGACCCGCCATCCCGTGAGCAGCCCAGCCGGCGGCCATGGTGGAAGTTCCTGACCGAATCGCCCTCGCAGAGCGATCACGCCGGCCACCGCACAACCGACTCGCCGGCGCCATTTACCAACCAAGCACTTGCTAGGTATGGTGTCGAGGTGACTATCCCGAGCCCTCTCACCGCTTCCGAGCTTGGCGTCGACACCTCCCCGGTGGCGTACGAGACCGTGGGCGCTGTCGCGTACGTGACGTTGAACCGTCCCGACTATCGCAACGCGCAGAACTCGGTCATGACGTACTCCCTCGACGCGGCGTTCGTACGTGCCGTCAACGATGCCGACGTCAAGGTCATCGTCCTGCGTGCGGCGGGCAAACACTTCTCCGCCGGTCACGACATCGGCACGCCTGAACGCGACTTCCACGTCGAGTACCCGAACACCGCCACCCTCTATTGGGACCACACCGACCGCACAGGCGGTGACCAGCGCCTCGCCCGCGAGGTCGAGGTGTACATGGGGATGTGCCGCCGCTGGCGGGAGATCCCCAAACCCGTGATCGCACAGGTGCACGGTGCCTGCATCGCCGGCGGCATGATGCTGGCCTGGATCTGCGACTTCATCGTCGCATCGGACGACGCGTTCTTCTCCGACCCGGTCGCCCGGATGGGCATCCCCGGGGTCGAGTACTTCGCCCACGCATTTGTGCTCGGCCCACGCCGCGCCAAGGAGATCCTTTTCACCGGCCAGCGGTTCGGAGCCAAGGAAGCCCTCGACTGGGGCATGGTCAACCACGTTGTCCCCCGCGACGAACTGGCCGCGAAGGTCGACGAGATCGCCGGGAACATTGCCGAGATGCCCCAGCTGGGACTCGCGTTGTGCAAGAAGGCCGTCAACATCTGTGAAGACCAGATGGGCATGCGAAACGCGATGGACTCGGTCTTCGGCTGGCACCACTTCGCACACAGCGCCAATGCCGAAGCACCCGAGGGTGACCCCTTGGGCGGCATGGACGCCAAGTCGATGAAGTCCAGCGCTACCAGGCAGGAGTCCTGATGGATCTGCTCTTCGACGACGCGGCGAACACCTTTCGCGACGAGGTCCGGGGATGGCTGTCCGAGAACGTTCCCCAAAAACCGCTGCGGTCCATGGACAGCGCCGAAGGCTTCGAACAGCACCGACAGTGGGAGGCCACCATGGCCGACGCCCGCATGTCGGTGGTCAGCTGGCCCGAAGAGTTCGGTGGTCGCGACGCACCGCTGCTGCACTGGCTGATCTTCGAAGAAGAGTATTACCGCAGCGGGGCTCCGGGCCGAGTCAGCCAGAACGGCATCTTCCTGTTGGCACCAACGCTTTTCGAACATGCTCACCCTGATCAGCTGACACGGATCATGCCGCGGATGGCACGGGCCGACGACATCTGGGGTCAGGCATGGAGCGAACCCGAGGCCGGCAGCGACCTCGCGTCGCTGCGATCCACCGCAACTCGTACCGAAGGCGGCTGGCTGCTCAACGGTCAGAAGACCTGGAGCTCACGATCGAGCTTCGCGGACTGGGGTTTCGGCCTGTTCCGTTCCGACCCCGACTCGGTTCGGCACCGCGGGATCACCTACTTCATGTTCGATCTGCGCGCAGAGGGTGTCACCGTGCGGCCCATCAATCAGCTCGACGGCGAGCCAGGGTTCGCAGAGCTGTTCCTGGAGAACGTCTTTGTTCCCGACGATCCAGATCAGCCCGGCGAGTCCGGAGTGATCGGCGAGGTGAACAACGGCTGGAAGGTGGCCATGAGCACCGCGGCCAACGAACGTGGACTCTCCCTCCGCTCCCCCGGCCGTTTCCTTGCCACCACCGACCGGCTGCTGAACCTGTGGGGCGACACCGCACCCGGGCTGCGCGCCGGTCTCGGCGACCGCGTGGCCGATGCGTGGATCGGTGCCCGGGCGTATGAGCTGTCCACGTTTGCCACCGTGAGCAGACTGGCAGAGGGCGGACAGCTGGGCATGGAATCGTCGATCAACAAGGTGTTCTGGTCACAGTGGGACATCGCAACCCACGAGACAGCGTTGGATCTGTTGGGACCGGAATCCGAAGTTGCGCTTCGGCACCCGTCCGGCGACTGGACCGATGGGTACCTGTTCTCACTGTCGGGGCCGATTTATGCCGGTACCAACGAGATCCAGCGAAACGTGATCGCCGAACGACTGCTCGGACTTCCGCGAGGGGACCGCTAGATGAGATTTCTGCTGGAAGACGAGCACCGCGATCTCGCGTCGTCGATCGACGCCATGCTCGCCAAGAGTGATCTCCCCGCGGTGATTCGCGCGTGGAACACCGGGGACCTCGAACCAGGGCGCAAGGTGTGGTCGAGGCTGGCCGAGACCGGCGTCAACGCACTGCTGATCTCCGACGACAACGGCGGCATGGGCGCCGGCGCCGTCGAGATGGTCGTCGCGGTCGAGACACTCGGCCGTTACGGAGTGCCCGGGCCCGTTGCCGAAACTGTTGCTGCAGTACCGGTTCTGCTAGCCGATGCCTCAGTGACCGAACCGTTGGCCGCATTGGCAGAAGGTGCACTGGCCACGCTGGCTCTGCCTCCCGAGGTTCCTTTCGCAGTCGATGTGGAAGTCGCCGAACAGACCTATCTCGTCGACGGCTCGACCTTGAGCACCGGGGTGGGTACAGACCCGCGCCCGTCGGTGGATCTGGCCCGCACGCTCTCGGTCGTGCAGGCCGGCGAACGGCTGGCCGATGTCGATGCCTCCCGCGCATTCGACTTCGGCGCCCTGGCGACGGCGGCGCAGCTCATCGGCCTCGCGCAGACCATGCTCACCCTCACCAGCGAGTACGCGAAAACGCGGAAGCAGTTCGGCAGGGAAATCGGTTCATTCCAGGCTGTGAAACACCATCTCGCCGATGTGGCGATCGCCGTCGAGATGGCACGGCCACTCGTGCACGGAGCAGCACTCACCCTGGAAGGACAAGTACCCGAACCACAATTCGCCTCGCGCGATGTGTCAGCTGCGAAAGTCGCCGCGGGAGAGGCCGCCTACCTCGCATCCCGAGTCGGCCTGCAGGTGCTCGGCGCAATCGGCTACACCCAAGAGCACGATCTGTCCCTGTACCTGACGAAGACACGAGCCCTGCTGTCGGCGTGGGGTACGCCGGCCGTTCACCGGTCCCGAGTTCTGGAGTCGATCAGCGCATGAGCATCTACTCCCCCGGAATCGACACCGAAGAGCAATCCGCGCTTCGTGATTCGGTTGCTGCGCTGCTACGCCGCAGTGGTGACTCCGCAAGCGTGCGAGCGGCGATGTCGTCGGAGAACAGGCACGACCAGGCTCTGTGGTCCACCCTGTGCGAACAGATCGGCGTCGCCGCACTGGCGATCCCGGAGCAGTTCGACGGTGTCGGCGCCACGCTCACCGAAACCCATGTGGTCCTCGAAGAACTGGGCAAACACCTCTCCCCTGTTCCGATGCTCGGTTCTGCGGTTCTCGCCACGCAGGCCCTGCTCCTCAGCCGAGACGACGACGCCTGCGCGCGCACCCTTCCTGACCTGGCATCGGGCGAGAAGGTGGCCGCGTTGTGCTGGGCAGGCGAAACCGGCTGGAACGAACCCGGAGTGGAGGCGAGCAGCGGGATTCTCTCCGGAACGAGCCACTACGTGCTCGACGGCGAATACGCCGACGTGTTGCTGGTCCTGGCCCGCTCGGGTGAGCACGTCACACTGCATCAGGTGGATGCGAACGCCGACGGCATCACTCGAGTAGCCCGTCCCACCATGGACCCCACGAGGCCGCTGACAACCGTCACCTTCGAGGATGTCGATGCCATCGCCATCCCCACGGCCGAGAATCTGGTGGACAACCTCCGCGCGACCGCATTCGTCGCGATCAGCGCCGAACAGGTGGGGGCCGCTCGCGCAGCGCTCGACCTGACCGTCGAATACACGAAGTCGCGCAAACAGTTCGGGCGGGTCATCGGCTCATTCCAGGCACTCAAGCACCGGATGGCCGACATGTACGCACTCACCGAGACTGCGCATTCGATCTCCTACGCAGCCGTCGACGCACTCGTCAACGGAACCGACGAGGCGCTTGCCCTCGCCGACGCTGCCCGGGTGTACTGCTCGGACGCGTTCAACCACATTGCCGCCGAGACCATTCAGCTCCATGGCGGAATCGGCATCACATGGGAGCACGACGCGCATCTGTACTTCAAGCGCGCACATGGGACCGCTCAGCTGATCGGTCAGCCGCACCATTCGCTGGGACGACTGGCACAAGCGGCCGGCCTTTGAGTTTTGCACCTCAGACGCGCTGCAGTGTGACGCGATAGGTGTAATGCTCTGGGAGATAGTGGCTTACAGAGAGTTCGCGGGTGGCACCGGCATCGTCGCTGTAAAGACGGTCGATGCGGAGAACGGGATGGCCGGGGCGACACCCGAGGTGCGCAACATCGAACGAATCGGCGGTATCCACTGTGATCGACTGCGCGGCCTCAGAGATCGGCGACGATAGATACGGCTCGAGCAGACCGATCACCGTGTACGTACTGACCGCGCCTGTGGCCATCTCGGGTGCATCGAGGATGAGTCTGGCCGTGTCCTCGGGCAGGTGCACCGTCGTCAGCACAAAAGGCACGCCTTCGTGGAAGCGTCGGAACACCACCGAATAGACCACGTCGCTGTCCAGTCGTAGCCGGCTGGCCGCTTCGACGTCGATTCGGCGCTGTAGAGCACTCATGACTTCCATCGTGGTGTCGGTCGATAGGTTCAGCAGGTCCTCGATCGAACCTTGGTGGCGTAGATAGCGCCCACCGGCTTCGTTCACGAAGGTCCCTCTGCCCGGGACGCGGTAGACGATGCCTGCGGCCACCAGGTCGACGAACGCTCGCCGTACCGTCTGCCTACTGACCTCATAGCGTTCAGACAGTTCCAATTCGGTGGGCAGACGAACGCCGTTGTCGTAATTGCCTGCGGCTATGTCCTGGCGCAACTGTCTTGCCAACGCCTGATACGCGGGTTCGGCGTCGCGCCTCTTTCCGGTCATGAAGCCCCGCGATGGTACGGGCGCACCCTCATAACCCGCCCCGCGATACCAACTGAGCGGCAATGACGTTGCGTTGGATCTCGTTGGTGCCCTCTCCGACGATCATCAGCGGTGCGTCACGGAAGTAACGCTCGACGTCATACTCGGTGGAGTAGCCGTAACCGCCATGGATCCGCACCGCGTTCAATGCGATCTCCATGGCCGTCTCCGACGCGAACAGCTTTGCCATACCGGCTTCCATATCGCATCGCTCACCGGAGTCGAACTTCTCAGCGGCGTACCGGGTGAGCTGACGGGCGGCGGTCAGTTTGGTTGCCATGTCTGCCAGGTAGTTACCGATCGACTGGTGTTTCCAGATGGGTTGGCCGAAACTCTCCCGCTGTTGCGCGTATGCCAGCGCATCTTCGAGCGCCGCGGCGCCGACACCCAGTGCGCGCGAGGCAACCTGGATTCGCCCGGTTTCCAGGCCCTTCATCATCTGGGCGAAACCCGCACCGGGTGTGCCTCCGAGGACGGCCGACGCCGAGGCCCGATAGTTGTCGAATGACAGTTCGCATGACTCCACGCCCTTGTAACCGAGCTTGGGTAGGTCCCGCGAAACAACAAGCCCCGGTCCGTGTTCCACCAGAACGATCGACATCCCCCGGTGACGCGGGGTCGCGGCCGGATCGGTTTTGCACAGCAAGGCGATGAGTCCGGAACGTCGCGCGTTGCTGATCCATGTCTTCGACCCGTTGATCACGAGGTCGTCGCCATCGACCTTTGCGACCGTCGCCATTGCTTGGAGATCCGATCCCCCACCCGGTTCGGTCAGGGCCATCGTTGCGCGGAGCTCGCCGGTTGCCATCACCGGGAGGTACCGCCGCTTCTGCTCTTCTGTTCCGAACGTGGACAGCAACTTGGCCACCACGGTGTGCCCACCCATTGCCCCCGCCAGGCTCATCCAACCGCGCGCCAACTCCTCGGTCACCTGGGCGTAGCACGGCATGGACACCGGCGAGCCGCCATGCTCCTCGGCGACGGCTAGCCCATAGATGCCGATCTGCTTCATCTGCTCGATCCACGCCTCGGGGTACTCGTTGGCGTGCTCGACCTCGCGAACCGATGGCTTGACCTCACGATCGACGAAGTCGCGAACCGTCTTCACCAGGAAAGCCTCTTCGTCGTTCAGGTCGTGTTTCATCTGCCCTCCGTCGGCCGAAACTTTGTACGGCCATATTTCGCTGCCACCTTCGCCTTGTCAATCGAATGCTTGACACCGGGCGAGCTTTGCTGCCAGCATCAGCGGTGACTTTGGCCGTACATAGACGCGCGCGCTGGCACAGGAGACCGAGACGATGACGGAGCTCGAGCCCGCCGGCACCATCGCCGTCGGCGGCCCCTACTTCGATGAACTCGCAGTGGGCCAGGTATTCGACACCGCCCCCTCGATGACACTCACCAGCGGCGCCGCGGCGCTACATCAGGCCATCCTCGGCGATCGTTTGAAACTTGCGCTTGACGCCCACCTGTCCGAGAAGGTCACCGGACGGTCAACCCCTCTGGCACATCCCGGGCTCGTCTGTGATGTTGCCATCGGACAATCGACACTCGCCACCCATCACGTGAAGGCGAACCTCTTCTACCGAGGACTGCGTTTCCATTCCTTCCCGCATGTCGGCGACACCCTCAGCACTCGCACTGAAGTGGTTGGGCTACGTGCCAATTCGGCGAAGCCCGGACGACGGCCCACCGGGTTGGCGGCCCTGCGGATCGTGACCACGGATCAAGATGGCCGCAAGGTGCTCGACTTCCACCGGTGCGCGATGATCCCGGTGTCCGATGAGCCGGGAAACGACCGTCCAGTGCCGGCGGACGACCTCGGGCTGATCGGCCCGGACAGCGAGGCGAGCTTGTCTATCCCTGGGTGGTGGAACCTGTCCGCTCTCCCGCCATCGAGTCCAGAATGGACCGCCGCACGTACCGGCATCACGTTCTCCAGTAGCGCTGACGTGGTGTCGAGCGCACCAGAACTCGCCCGGTTGACATTGAACATTGCTGCGACACATCATGATTCCCGCGTGAACGGCGGCCGGCGGCTCGTCTACGGCGGCCATACGATCGGGATCGCGTTGGCCCAGGCGACCCGCGCGCTACCGAATATGGTGACCGTACTCGGCTGGCAGTCCTGCGATCATCTCGGACCCGTGCACGAAGGCGACACCATCACCAGTCAGTTGCAGGTGGAGTCATGCGAATCGATCGGCGGCGCCGCAGTGGTGCGGCTGAGGTCGATTGCCTACGTGGTGCCCGATGACACGGGTGGTGTGTCCGAGCGCCCCAACACGGGTGTGCCGGTGCTCGACTGGCGGTTCACCGTGTTGACAACCTGACCCACTTCGCGCGATCGCTCACCGCTGGCTCGACGGATTGATGAGCTGGCGAAGATCCGTCAGTCCTGACGAAATTCCAACACGTCATACCCCTTGACTGCCGGTTTGCTCATAAGTGACGATTTACTCAATTACTTGAGGAGGTCACTTATGACGGTGCCGGCACACACCCCGCATGCCGATCTGCACAGTGGCGACGGCGCTCGCCCTGGCGATCCCGAGGACCGAGCGGCGGCGCCCGTTGTCAAGGTTGTCGACCTTGCCTGGCTCGAGTTCGAGAAACCGAACATCGCGCAGGCGGAACGGTTTGCTCACGACTTCGGTTTCACCACCGTCTCGCGGACCGCTGATCAGCTGTCCCTGCGCGGCACATGGTCCGGAGCGCCCTGCGTCCTGATCCGGCGATCACATCGATCGAAGTTCATCGGACCGGCGTTCCGTGCGGCCGATCGCGATGACCTGGTGCGACTGTCTCGCGAAACCGGGCGGCGCGTCTACCCTCTCGGCGATCTCGGTGGCGCGGCCATCGACCTCACCGACCCGTCCGGGATGCCGATTCGAGTGGTCGCCGGCATGACCGACCTGCCGTCACTGCCCGACCAAAATCCTCTGACTTTCAATTTCAGCGGGAAGGTCGAACGGGTCAACGCAATTCAGCGTCCGCCGCGCGAACCCGCACGGGTGCAGCGCCTCGGCCACGTCGTGATCGAGACGCCCCGTTTTCGCGAGAATCTGGCGTGGTACCAGGAAATGCTGGGATTGATCGTCAGCGACTTCCTCTTTTTCCCTGGTCAACGCGACCGTGGTCCGACGATGGCGTTCATGCGCTGTGATCGCGGTGGCGAACCGGCCGATCATCACTCTCTGGCAATGACGTTGGGTCCGATGTCTCGATATGTGCACTCGGCGTATCAGGTCGCCGATCTTGATGCCGTCGCCGCAGGCGGTGCCTATCTCGCCGATCGCGGCTATCACCACGCGTGGGGAATCGGCCGTCACATCCAGGGCAGTCAGCTCTTCGACTACTGGCGTGACCTCGATAAGTTCATGGTCGAACACTTCGCTGACGGGGACGTGTTCGACAACACCATCGAGGCGGGATGGGCCCCGATGACCGCAAGCGGACTGTCGCAATGGGGGCCGCCCGTGACCCGCGATTTCCTCGGCGCCAGCCCTGATCCCGATCTGGTCAAAGGCATGCTGTCGGGTCTCCGTGACGACAACGAATTCGATATCCACCGCCTTCTGGGCCTACTGAAAGTGGCACGTTCATGACCACAACCGTCCTGCGCACAGACAACGGCTGGTGGGTCCAGCGTGACCAGACCGCCTACCCCATTCGTACGTCCGCGAAGACCACCGGCGAGTTGCTGGTCGACCGCGCCGCCATAGACGCGGCAACCACGGACGGCGAATCCGGCGCAACCCCCGTGGCAGATTTGACTCTGATCTCCCCGGTGACCGCTCCGTGCCGCGTGGTCGCGCAGATGGTCAACTACCGCAGCCACGCAACCGATTCCGGCATCAACCCCGACAGGGTGGCGGCCACCTTCTTCCGCAAATCGTCGGGTTCGATCACCGGCCCATTCGACGACATCATCAAGCCGGCACACGTCACACTGCTCGACTACGAGGTAGAGATCGGTCTCGTCGCCGGAGCCACCATCGACGTCGGCACTTCCATCACCACCGACACCCTCAGCGATTACTTCGCGGGAGTCGTGATCACCAACGACGTCAGCGCACGAGACATACAGTTGCCGAAAACCCAGTTCTACGAATCCAAGTCGTACCCCACCTTCACACCGGTCGGCCCCCGACTGATACTGCTCACGCACGAGGAATGGCGTCGGTTCGACCAACTTCGCCTCCAACTCTGGGTCAACGGGGAGCGTCGACAGAACGGTCGTGTTGGCGGCGACATGATCATCGATCCGGTGAGCGCGCTCGCCGTGCTCACCGGTTTTCAACGGCTCGACGCCGGAGACCTCCTACTCACCGGCACTCCCGGTGGCACCGCACTGGCCGCGCCACCCAAACCGATCGAGATCATCGGTGCACTCATTCCGCCGCATGTGAAGTGGAAGACCTTCTTCAAGCGCCAGGCATCAAACCCGAAATACCTCAAAGAAGGCGACGTCGTCGAGGTTCGTATCGCGACCGACGACGGTGCCATCGATCTGGGCCGTCAACGCTGCCACGTGACCTACGCATGACCGCCCAGCACGGCCCTGTTGTGATCGTGGGCGCGGGCCCCGTCGGGGTCGCGTGCGCCCTGCTCCTTGCCAAACGCGGTGTTGCCACGATGATCCTGGAGCGCCATCGCGAACCGTATGCCCTGCCGCGGGCGGTGCACCTCGACGACGAGGTGTTCCGGATACTGCAGTCCGTCGGCGTCGACGAGAAGTTCGCGCCGCACACCCGGGCGATGCCGGGCATGCGGCTGGTCAACGGGCGCGGGCGAGTGATGACCGAGTTCACCCGCAACACCGATGACGGCCGGAACGGGTTCCCTCCAGACAGCATGTTCGACCAGCCCGACCTCGAACGCATCCTCTTGGAGGAGGCAGCGGCCGTCGACCTGATCGACCTGCGGCGTGGTTGCCACGTCACCGATGTGACCGGCGGCGCACGGCCGGCGGTGCGCTACCACAATGCCAGTGGCAGCAACGAACTCATAGATGCGGCCGCTGTGATCGGGTGTGACGGGGCCAACAGTCCCGTGCGCCAGCAACTCGGTATCACTATGCGCGACTTCAATTTCGACGAACAGTGGCTGGTGATCGACGTCCTCACCCCGGCACCTCTCGACGTGTGGACCGGTGTTCACCAGATCTGCGACCCCGACCGCGCCGCGACGTTCATGCCCGTCACCGGCAACCGATACCGCTGGGAGTTCCGTGTCCACGACGGCGAGGACCTCGACGCTCTCCGATCCGAGCAGACCTTGCAGAAGCTGTTGTCGCCGTGGATGACCCCCTCAGAACTCGCGGATTCGCAGATCATGCGACAGGCTTTCTACACCTTCCGGGCGCGGGTGGCTCACACCTGGCGCAACGGCCGAGTCTTCCTCGCCGGCGACGCCGCCCACCAGACACCACCGTTCGTCGGACAGGGACTCGGCTCTGGACTGCGCGACGCATTCAACCTGACCTGGAAGCTGGCCGACGTTCTCGACGGTTCTGCACCTGAGTCGCTGCTCGACACCTACGAAGCCGAACGAAAACCGCACGCCACCCGAATCATCCTGATGGCCCTGGCAGTCGGATGGGCCCTCACCGGCGGGCAAGACCACCTAGCCTCTGTCCGCCGGGCACTGGTTGCAGCCGCATGCCGAACTCCTGGACTCGGCAACGTCTTGCCCGAGGGCTCACCACCACTGCGCCACGGGGCGCTCGTGGAACGGCGACTGCGTCGATCTCGGCTGAACGGGACGTTGTTCCCGCAACCGTGGGTGCGTACGGCCGACGGTGCCCGCCGGCTCGACGACTTGCTCGGCCGGGGCTACGCACTGATCACCCGGGGCCCACTGCGGGACCACACGGCAGCACGGCTCACGTCCATGGGATTGACGCACATAGACGTCGATGCACTGACGTGCGTCCCGTCGACGAACCCGTCCCCGTCTGCGGTGATGCGTACTCACCACACGTATGCGGTACTAGTTCGTCCTGACCGTGTCGTGATGGCCTCAGCTCACACCGAATCGGATGTTGGCCAATTACTTTCCACTCACAGACGGACGCATCGCCCATCGCTCACGCAGGTATCGGCATGAAGGTCCGCCAAAACGCCCCGGTGGTCGATGTCGACTTGTACGGACAGACAGCACTGATCGATCCGCAGCCCGTTTACCGGCAGATCCGCGACGCGGGCTCGGTGGTGTGGCTACCGAAACACAAGGTGTGGGCGATGGGTCGCTTCGTCGACGTCAGGAGCGCACTTCGGGACGATGCCACCTTTCGTAGCGGCTCCGGGGTCGCGGCGAACCCGGTCGCGAATCTACTCGGACGCAAGACCGTATTGTCCAGCGATGATGAACGACATTCGGCCCGTCGTCGAATACTGATGCAGTCGTTGATATCACGCGCAATCCGGCCGTCGTTACCCATCCTCCGCGACGAAGCACGCGCGACCGTGGACCGGCTGCTGGAACGGGACTCATTCGACGGAGTTGCGGACTTCGCCTCCCGGCTTCCGATCGCAGCAGTTGCAGATCTCGTCGGTGTCGAGGTCGGACCGCAGCAGTTACTCACCTGGGGTGCCGGAACATTCGACATTCTCGGTCCGCTGAACCGACGGGCTGTCGACGCGACTCCGACGGCTTTGGGGTTGCTGCTCTACACGATGCGGCTGCGCCGTTCGCAGGTCACGCCCGATGGATGGGCGGCCAGTGTCTTCGATGCTGCCGACCGCGGAGAGATCAGCAGGTCCGAGGCGCGAACCATGGTGATCGACTTCGTGGCACCGAGTCTCGACACCACCATCCTCGCGACGGGCCAACTGCTCTGGAGCCTGGGCCGCGATCCGCAGCTCTACGCTCAACTCAGAGCCGACCCCGAATTGATCCCTACCGCTGTGGTCGAGGCGGTACGTGTGGCGTCACCTGTTCGCGGCTTCACTCGAAGGGTGAGTCACGACACGGACATCGACGGTGTCAGGATCCGGGCAGGTGAGCGCGTTGTGCTGCTCTACGCCGCGGCGAACATGGACGAGCGCCACTTCGACGATCCCCAGACGTTCTCACTGCATCGACGAGGCAGCAATCTCGGCTGGGGACACGGGATGCACACGTGTGTCGGTATGCAGCTGTCCAAGCTCGAGATGCAGACCCTGCTGCGCGAGTTGATCACCCGGGTCGAGACCATCGAAGTGTCGGATCCGGTTCCGCTCTCGAACAACTGTCTGCAAGGTTTCGCCTCATTCCGCGCCAGGTTCAGCTGAGTCGCCGGCCGTCACACCTGCGGGGCCGCGTCGGTATACTTCCGATCGCCACGATTGACCGTCGAAAGCGCAGGAGCCCGAGTGACGCAGGGTAATCGACTCGAGCGCCGCAAGGCGCGCACCCGGGCGGCGCTTGTCACCGCTGCGCAGGGTTTCATCGCCGCCGGCAGAGTCAATGCGCCCGTCCTGGAGATCACGCAAGCCGCCGACGTCGGAATGGGCTCGTTCTACAACCACTTCGAGAGCAAGGAAGACCTGTTCAGCGCCGCAATCGACAGCGCACTCGAATCGGTCGGGGCGTACCTCGACACCTTGACCGAGGGGCTCGACGACCCGGTCGAGATGTTCACTCAATCATTCCGACTGGCCGGACGGCTGTTCCGCCTCGAGCCAGACCTGAGCCGAGTACTCCTGAACTCGGCGATGTCGCCGATCACCTCGGATCTCGGCCTCGCTCCGCGATCGCGCCGGGACATCCTGGCCGCATCGCAGCAAGGCCGGTTCGACGTCGAAGACGTTGAGCTCGCGTTGGCGCTCGTGGCGGGATCCCTACTCGCACTGGGGCGTCTGTTGCTGGACGACCCTGATCGTGACAGTGAAGCCGCTGTCGACCGAATGGCGACAGACGTTCTGAGAGCGCTCGGGGTGCCGCTGTCCGAGGCCCATGAACTCTGCCACCGGCCCCTGCCCCCGTCCTACGACTCAGCGCTTCGTTCGGTCATCGAACGAGCCATCCCACCGTCAGATCCTGCCTGACCGTTCAGGCCGGCCACGACCGACGGAATCGTCAACAGCGATCCAAGCCGAACAGGCAGACACTCACCGTAGAGCTTCAGTACCCGATCGGTTTGGTGTCCACCCCGTCAAGCCAAAGATGGTCTTTCGGGTCGCTGTGGGCGCCGGGGGCGCCGACGAACTTTCCGTCGATGGCCGAGCCCTTCCGGATGACGTGTGCGAGCGCCATCGCGTGCCCGCGTCCCAGGTCATAATCATCCTTGAGCCACTCGACTATGACGGTTGCCTTCGTGTCTGCGCCGTAGCCTCTTTCGTGGGCTCGGTCGACGAACTTGCGTGGCGTGAGTCCGGTCTTCCGTTCGATGTTGTCGAGGTACGCCTGAAATGACATTAGAGCTCCTTTTGTCGGGAATGGTCATCTGTTTGGGTACTACAGGTCCGATCGCTGCCGCACGCGCCAACGCAAATCTACTGGCGGTGAAAATCTTCAGAGGTCTGGTCGGCGGACGCGACATGCGGCTGTCGTATGTCAACGCTCAACGGCGGCAGAAGAAGTCCGACGAGCGGACCCATCGACAAGGCGACCAGCACGGTACCGAACCCGAGAGTTCCACCCATGATCCAGCCGGCCGTGGCGACCACCACCTCGATCCCCGTGCGTATCAACCAGACCGGCCTGCCCGTCAGCCTCACCAACCCGGTCATCAGCCCGTCACGTGGACCTGCCCCGAATTGAGCTCCAAGGTAGAGAGCGTCACAGAACGCGAGAAGAACCAAGCCGAAGCAGAGCATCAGTATCTGCGCCGCCGGATGCTGCGGAGTCGGTAGCGCGACAGCGGTGAGGTCGGCCGCTGCACCCACCATCAGGACGTTGAGAAGTGTTCCCAGCCCCGGAAGCTCACGCATAGGAATCCAGAACACCATCACCGACAGCGCGATGAGATTGGTCGCCGACCCGAAGGAGATGCCAACGACCTGAGCGACACCCTCCGACAGGACGTTCCAGCTTGCGGCGCCGAGCCCGGACTCGACGAGCATCATCACCGCCGCTCCGTAGCCCGCCAGACCGACGAAGAGTTGCGGGATTCTGCGGGCCTTGCGACCTGCTCGAAGCTGCGCCACCGCATTGAGTCGAGGCAGCACCGGCGCAGACAGCAATGCCTCGCCCGGGCGTGACCGCGCTGAAGATCGTTGAGTCATGACACCAGGGTCGACTGAACTGGCCTTGGATTCCATAGCCAGATGAGCGATGCTGGCTACATGCCGACCTCGTCCGATACCGTGGCGCGCCTCCTCGGGCGATGGCGCGAGGGCCCTGGACCGGCGCACCAACGGCTCACGGACAGTCTTCGGCTGCTGATTCTCGACGGACGGCTGGTGTTGGGTGCGTCGATTCCGGGTGAACGGGACCTTGCTGCTCACCTCGGGGTCAGCCGCACCACTGTGAGCACCGCATACCGCGCACTCATCGACCAGGGGTACCTGACGACCCGCCCCCGGGCGAAGGCGGTCGTCCGCCTGCCGGCGAAACCAACGCCGGTGCAGTCATCAGCCGAATGGGACGACCTCATCGACCTCTCCCGAGGCGCACCCACGGCGCCCGTCAAGGTGCTTCATCATGCCTATCGAGTTGCGCTAGAGCAGCTTCCGCGCTACTTCGGTGATCGAGGATACGATGCCCTTGGTCTGCCTGCGCTCCGCGAAGCCGTCTCAAGGTGGTACGAGGGGCGCGGCGTACCCACAAGCCCCGACCAGATCTTGATCACCAACGGCGCCCAGCATGCACTGTCGCTCATCGTGCATTCTTTCGTCTCGCCCGGCGATCAGGTGGTCATCGATCACCCGACGTACCCGCACGCGATCTCGAGACTCGCTTCCGGTCGCGCTCGGTTCGTCCCCGTAGCGCTGACCCAGGAAGGCTGGGATGTGGCTCGACTGCGGGCAGCGAGCGCCGGCGCCCGATTCACTTACCTAATCCTCGACAATCACAATCCGACCGGCCTGACGATGCCCTCCGCAGTGCGCGCGAACTTGAATTTGAATTGTCTGGCCATAGTCGACGAAACAATGGCCGACCTGTGCCTAGATGGCACGCCTGCAACGGCTTTCGCATTCTACGACCGGCGCACCATCAGTATCGGGTCGGTCTCCAAGAGCATCTGGGGTGGTTTGCGCATCGGGTGGGTGAGAGCGCCCACCGAAACGGTGCAACAACTCGCGCACACGCGGTCGGCCCTCGACCTCGGGACCCCGTATGTGGAGCAGATCGCCGCGGCCAGTCTCTTGGACGGCCTCGATGACTTCCTTCCACAACGCCTCGAGCAACTCCGAGAGCAACGGAAACGTTTGATGTCAGGGCTTTCTCGAAATCTCCCGTCATGGCAAGCTCCGGTCCCGGCTGGAGGCATCTCGCTATGGGCGACCATGCCGACCGCACTCAGCACACGACTCGCTGCCGTGGCACCCGACCACGGCCTACTCCTTGCCGCCGGCCCGCGTTTCAGCCCTGTGGGGGCGTTCGAGCGACACGTCCGGCTCCCGTACACCCTCGGGGGCGATGTCCTGGATACCGCAACTGCGCGGCTGTCGAATGCCTTTCAGGCACTCACCGACGGCCGACGAGGCCGACACGACCCGGCGCCCATTGCATGACCGGCTCGAGAGGCCCGGGCACCTTCCACCGTGTCAGACGACGCAGAACAGTCAAAGCGTTGCGCGCAATTCAGAAGGGTTCAGTCAGGTACAGCAGTCGCAGTCGTGGCCCGATGCGCCACCCCTGTCGACTACCTGTGAGGGACAACATGTGTCGCCCTTCCAAGCGTTGACGCCCTCGCGCACTGCAATGGCGGCAACGAGCAGCGCGGCGATCGGGTCTGCCCAGGACCAGCCGACGGTGCTGTTGAGCACCAATCCCAGTAGCACTATCGCCGAGAGGTAGGTGCACAGCAACGTCTGTTTGGAGTCGGCAACAGCGGTCAACGAGCCGAGTTCTCGACCCGCCCGACGTTGCGCCCAGGACAAGATGGGCATGACGAGCACACTGGTGGCCGTCAGAACGATGCCGACGACCGAGTGGCGGGCTTCTCCCCCGCCCGCCAAAGCGCGCAGTGCGTCAATGGTCACGTACAACGCGAGAGCAAAAAACGAGAAGGCGATGATGCGTAGGGCAGTCTTCTCGCGATCCTCTGGTTTCTTGCTAGCGAACTGCCAGGCCACCGCCGCCGCGGACGACACTTCGATGATCGAGTCGAGACCGAAACCGATCAGGGCGACCGACGACACTCGTGCGCCCTCGCTGATCGCAACGATCGCCTCGACCACGTTGTAGCCGATGGTGATCGCCACGAACCACTGAATTCTTCTGGCCAGCAACTGCTTACGCGTCACGGATACACGTTCAGCAGCGGTCCGCCCCGGCACACCCAGGTCCTGAGCCATCAGCAGCAGTTCTGCGTTGGAGCAGCGCCACAGCAGTCGGGGTCCACCGCCAGCACCACACCGAGCAGATCATTCAGCGCCAAACCGATTCTGGCGTCGGCCAATTCATAGCGGCTTCGCCGACCTTCGGGCACAGCAACCACCAGACCGCACCCCCGCAGGCACGCCAGATGGTTGGACAGGGTTTGGCGAGAAACGCCGATTCGGTCGGCAAGGTCTGATGGGTAGGCCGGACCATCCCGCAAGATCATCAACACCTCGGTACGGGTCGCGTCCGAGAGTGCATAGCCGAACCGGGACAGCCCATCTCGATGCATAGCAGCGGTGGTCACCCACTGATAGTACATTGGATTCTGAATTCAGCGAACCCTTGATCGTTCCACCCCGCCGATTCGCATGCCCTACAGCGCGCTGCCGGCCACCCACTGCTCCCAGGGAATGCTCCAATCACCGTTCTGCCATTGCTCCAGCGGCGGGCCGCCAGTGTTGCGCACCTCGACAACATCGCCGGTCACCGACAGGTCATAGAACCACCGGGCGTTGTCCGGGTTGAGATTCAGACAGCCAGACGACATGTTCGTGTTGCCTTGTTGGGCGATGGTGTCCTCGAGCTGGTGCAGGTAGATACCGTCGTTACTGATGCGGGTGGCGTAGTAGATGGTCTCGCGGTAGCCGAGCCGGGAGTTGACCGGAAGGCCATAGGTCGAGGAGTCCATGATCACCGGGTTGGCCTTGCTGAGAACGGTATAGACGCCTGATTGGGTCCAGAAATGGATGGTTTTGCCGTTGACGGTTTCGGTGCCGCCGCGGCCCATCGAGGTGGGCATCGTGCGTGCGAGTTGCCCGTTGACGTAAACGCTGACCTGCTTGGTGTTGTCGTCGGCGATGGACACGTGGGAGTCGCCGACCGTGAATGAGCAGGCGGCGTTGTCCTGGCCGTAGAGCCCGTTTCCGAGGTCGATGCCGTACACGTCAGCGCGTGCCGTGACCCGCGTACCCGGCGCGTAATACTCACGAGGGCGCCAATGCACGTTCTGATCATCGAGCCAGCTCCACTGGCCTTCCACGGCGGGCTCGGTCTGGATCGACAGGCACCGTTGAGCGGCCGCCCGGTCTGGCACCGGTTCGTCGAAGTGCACCACTGTCACGATGCCGATTCCGAACGTGGCGCCGTCGACCAGCGCATTACCACCGGTCGTGACAAAGGACGGCATGGTCAGATTGTTCGGCGCCAGGGTGCTGAACGAGCTCGAATGAGTACGGGTGCGGCCCTCGTCGTCACGCGTAGTCACCTGCAGTGCATACGTTTTGGTGTACCCCAGCGGCGTCTCGGGTTTCCACGCGGCCCGATCGGGCGTCATCACTCCGGGGACGACGCGACCCTCGTTGTTCGTCATCACCACATCGACCAGAGTTCCTTGGGTCACCGAGACCAACACCGGACCCAGCGGATCGAAGTTCGCCGCACCCGCGGCCGGTTCGAAGGTCACCACCGCCTCTGGAGGAGGCGTCGATGCGGACTTCTTCTGTGGGGAAGATCCGCCGTCCGTCGAGCACGCGGCCACCACAGCCGCCAGCGCACCTCCCCCGGCGATGAGCAGCCCGCGTCGACTGATCAGACCACCTTGATCCCGATGGCTTTCGACCACTCGACACACTCCTCCACGACGACTACCTGCAGACTGCTGACAGTTTACGGATTCTTTAAGAAAACCGTCATCCGTCCGATCGGGCCCGGGGCCGGCGATCAGCCGAGGAGTCGACGTTTGGCCCGCTCGCGCGAGATCGGGCCGACATCTGGGTGGCGACCAGGGCGCACAGCCGCATGCTGCTGTCCGGGGCCTGGCCCGCGCCGAGCTGCGAGGGCGTCTGTGATGATTCCCGTGGTGAAGGCGTACACGGCCTTGTGCAGGACGTCGATCGCGATCTCTGACCGAGGCCACGTCTCCGGAGGGGCGCCGACACCCGTCGCGTTCTCCAAGATCTGGTCGTTGGTCAGGCGGACGACGGTGAACTTCGCCGACGCCACCGGGCCACGCAGACCGACCTCCGACATCACCGACCGGAGAACGCCCAGCGCCGCGGCCTGGCCGTAATGCATCGCCCAGTTCGCCCACACCGGTTGCTGACCGGGCTCCTCGCCTGATCCGGTCAACCGTTCGAGCACCCGCGCCGGAACGTACGAACTCGGGCGACCGGTCAGTTTCTGTTCGAACTTTTCCCCGAGCGTCATCACGGCGCCACCGACGGTGCCGGCGACCAATCCCTCGATCACAGAGTTCTTCAACATGCCCCCACGGGTACCCACTGCGCGCACGTCGAATCGGGTGCGACCACTTCCGCACCACGGGTGATGCCGACGCACAACGGTGAACAAGAGACTGTCGCGTCGCACGAGCACTCGAAGGGGAGGTCGAGCGCGCAGATGCAGAGTTACGGTAGCGGTCGTGAACAGCTCCGAGACCCTTACGTCACACCGGCGCACCCTTCTTTGCCACATCATGGCGCCGTGACGAAATCGGGCTGATGCTCGGGCATGAGACGGATTGGGACGAAGTCGCCGAACTGCTGACCGAAAGCTATCTACTGCGCGCACCGCAGAGACTCAGGGGCGACGGGCGGTAGTTGTCGCGCAACGTATGCCGGGCCGACAATCATCTTCAGTCATCATCAGCCGCATCGAACTCGGCGCGGGCCCTCTCGATGTCGGGCATGTGCGCGGTGGCCCACTGGAGGATGACATCGATGGGCGGGCGGAGCGTCTTTCCCAGCGGGGTGATCCGGTACTCGACCGCGACCGGTCGCGAGCTGAGCAGTACCCGTTCCACGATCCCGTTTCTTTCGAGCTTGCGAAGCGTTGCGGTGAGGGACTTCTGGGTGACAATCGGAATCAATCGCCGCAATTCGTTGAAACGACGTGGGCGCTCACAGAGCTCGTTGAGGACCGCCAGCGACCACTTGTCGAGCACCTGGTCCAGCAGTTCGCGGTGTGGTGCGCTGACCGTGAGTTCGGCCGCCGAGGTATCCGTCATGAAACCTGGTCTCCTTGAAGTGTCCTTGATGTACCAGGTATCAAATCTATACCGATCCCGACACGCATAAGGAGACAACATGACCGTCGATTACTCCACCCCCGCAGGCATGACCCAGCCGACGCCTTACCACCACGTCGCAGTGGGTACCGGGTCACGGCACGTGCACGTCAGTGGTCAGATCGCCCGTCTCGCCGACGGAACGCCGGTGGCTCCCGACGACCTGGCCGGACAGGTCGAGCAGGCTCTGCGCAACACAGCGACAGGATTGGCTGGTGCCGGTGCCACCTTCTCGGACGTGCTGCGACTGACGTTCTATGTCACGCACTGGACGCCAGAAAAGATCACCGAGTTCATGGCTGGAGTCGAGCGCGTCTCTGCCGAGATCGGATTGCCGCAACCGATGCCGCCCGCCTCACTGATCGGCGTCGACTACCTCTTCGAACCCGACGTCCTTGTCGAAGTCGAGGCCACCGCCATCCTCGACTGACGGGCGCGACCGATCGCCGATGGTGTGTGCGTACTAGCCGTTGGCGTGGACAGCAGACTGCCCGACAACGGCATTGGTGTCACCGATCAGTCGGCGCAAGAACGCTTCCTGCTCCTGCCTCCCATGCCTCGCGGCGCGCTCGGTGCCGCCCGGAATCAGCCTGAACCATGCAGTGCGTGCAAGATTGATCGGTATTCTCACGGCCGGGTACCACGGAGGAACCCAGGCAGGCAGCCCAAGGCGTTTCATCGCCGCCGGTCCCAGAAACGCGCTGGTCACCGACAGGTGCTGGGCGCGGGCAATGCGGCCGCGCACGCCCGGCAGGTTCGGGTAGTTCCAGGACAGCGGGTCGTTCATCATCGGTAGCGCCATCTGTCGGCTGGTGTCATCGGGATTGGTGATCGCGCCAAGGCAGTGATGCAACAGCGCCACCCCATCGTGGAAGCTGCGTGGCAGCCACTGCTCCTCTACCCCGATCAGCCAGCCGACGTACCGGGTCAGGTGGGCGGCAGCTTCCATGTCGCTGCGCGATGGAATCAGACCGAAGGCCATACCACCTACGATCGGGGCCAGCAATGCACCCAAAAGGGTTGCCGCCATGTCGGTTTGGTTGATGGGGATACCCCACTCGTCGGTGCACCAATCGGGCATCGCACCCACGTGCCTGCGCACGATGGAGTGGATGAGGCGCACGTGCAGAGTGGATTGATAGCCCTGCCCTAACTTGGCCATGCCGTGGTCGTTCGAGATGTCCATGGCCCATTGGAGTGTCTCGGCGAACCGTCGGGCAGGGCCGGTTTCGAGCGCACCGGTACGAATGAGCGTCTTGTTGAATCCGGACGCGAGGTAGCCCCCTAGAAACGACACGTCTCGCGAGAAGTACAGCGAATCGGTTCCACCTGAGCGATAAACCCGCTCTCCGCGCCGCAGGAGACCGTCGTCAACCCAGTCAGGCGTGTCTTCGACCATCTCGAAAAAGAGCCGAAGCGGCGGCGGCGCATCCGGCATGGTGTCGATCCCGGTACGCAGGGCCTGGTCGAAGAGTGGCCGCGTGTCCGCCATGCCCTCGGCGTACATCCAGTCGACGAGACGGTCCATCGGGTCATCACCGATCAGCAACGATTCGCCCAACGCGCCCCACATTTGGGGAGTGGGGCTCCCTATCCTCAGCAAGCGGGCGAACGGGCCGAGTCCCGGGCCTTTACGGGGCTTGCGGGGATGCCGGGTGGGTACTGCTGCTGATGGTGTCATCGGGATTGTCCTCCGGTGATGCGGCGATGCCGTACTTGATGAGGGGCACGAGAGTTGTGCGAACGAACCGACGGGCTTGCTCGTGGTTGGTGAAGTCAACGCTCCCCCCGCTTCCGGGAGTGAGCATCAGTGAATGTGAGAGTCGGGCAACCAGTTCGGCGATCGGCCTCGGGTCGTAGCGGGCAATGACCCCAGCCTGTTGGGCGTGGTCGAGGAGCCCGACGATGTAGTCGATGCCGATACCGACGAGCCGCTCGCCCTGCACGGTGTAAAAGGTGAGGGCTTCTTCGGGCGCGACACGAAGGAGCTGTGTCACCAACGTGTGGATGCGGGTCTGCAGCAGCACGTGAAGCACTGTCTCTTCGATCTGGGCGTCGACCCCTGGCACAGTCGTCGCGATTGCCGTGACCTCGGCCAACATTCGGCGCGTCTCGCGCTCGAGCACCGCCTCGATCAGATTGTCTTTGCCCACGAACCGGCGGTGAATCGTGGCCCTGTTCATCCCGATTCGGCGGGCAATGTCTTCCAGACTCGCCCGACGAATCCCTACCTGGAGGATCCGGTCGAGCGTGGCGTCCATGATCTTCTCGTCGACTTCGTCGTGCTCTACCGTCATGTAACGACTCTACAAACCGTGTTGCATTGCGTCGACCACCCGGAGACGTCACGGGATGTCCAATACGTTCGGCAACCCCGCGCGCCATCGGTCGCGATCCAGTTGACGCGCGCCATCGAACTCGGCGATCGTGGTGTGTTGCCACAGCCGTGCCCGTGAGGCGTTTGATCCCGACGCATCGAGCACAGCGTTCGCCGCATTGCGGCCGCCCTCGTTCGCGCTTTCCATTGTCGCGAGGTCGATCTGGCTGCGGCAATAGTCGCCGGCCAGGAACAGATTCGGTATCCCGGTGCCCGCATTGGGCCGGTTGTCCCAGGAGCCGGCCGTATTGATCAGCAACGGGTCCTCGTTCGTCAATGCACGGGTCTGTGGATTCCAACCGATACCCGGATCGAGGAACCAGCCCTTCATGTTTGCGTCGGTCAGTTTGTCTGGCAACAACAATCGACCCGACTGCGTGGTCACGACCTGGTGCCAGGTCTCCCGGGCGATCTCTTCTGGGCTGCACTGTTTGGCGGTCTTGCCGGTCAACGATCCTGGTGTGTTCCACTCGGAGATGTCCACCGACAAGATGTCGCGGACCGTGCCGTCCCCGTAGTCGCGGGCGATGTTGCGGCCATGCCAGAACTGACCCTGCTGGATGCCGGTCAGCCGCCACGGCGATTCGATGAACCCAATGTGCCCCGGAGCGATGGACTCATTGATGTCGAGGTAGAACTGGATACCGGTCATCCAGTCGGAGAACAACTTCGAGATCCTCTCGAGCGAAGGATCGAGTTCCAACACGTCCGGCCCCAGGAGCGGGACCACCTTCTCGGGCGGCACTGCCAACACAAACCAATGTGCGGGCACCTCTGTCGGGCGGCCGTTTGCGTCGGTCATCCGAGCCGATGCGATTCGTCCGTCCGCGGTGGTCAGCGACTGCAGTGTGCTACCCATTTCGAACCGAACGCCCATACCGCGCAGGTGCGCCACCCACGGGTCGATCCACGCCTCGTTCGTGGGCGCATTCAAGACCATGTCCGGATAGCCCTGCGACCCGCGGTTGATGATGTTCAGGAGGAATGCTTCGGCCATGTTGCAGATGGTTCGGGCGCTGGCGATGTTCTCCTTCGCCGCAACCAAAGTCCTGGTGACAGTGGAGATCACCCACAGATAGTTCGGATGGGCGTTCTCGGCGCGGGCGAAATGGGCGAATGTCTGGTACTCGTATTGACCGAACCGCCGCTCGTCGCAACTGGTGAAGTACACCAGCAACCTCTGTGCCAGACCCAGCAGGTCCAGATAGGGCAGCCGCGGCGCGTAGATCAACCCGCCGAGCAGCGACTTGACCAACCGTTCCGGGTGAGCAGCCAGACCGATCGCGTTGAAGTCCAAAGCGAACGGCGCAGTGATCTCAGGGCCGTTGTACGCCCCCGTGGCGGTCAGGGCCGGCACCAGATTGTCACGAACCCCGTTTGGATTGCCACGGAACGGTATTCGCCGCATCGTGTCCGGAACAGCCTGATAGAAGCCAGGAAAGAAGCGAAACCCGTGCTCACCGGGCAGGGGTTTTCGCCCACCGCCGAAGGGCATCGTGGTGGCATCCATGCTGCGAGCTTTGCCGCCGAGCGCGCGCCGTTCGTACACGGTGACCTCGTAGCCGCGTTCGGCCAGTTCATGGGCCGCGGTCAACCCCGCGATACCTCCACCGAGAACGGCCACCCGGCGATCGGTGGGCGGAGCGGCCCACGCCTGCCCCAGGCCCAGATGTCCAGCCGCAGCCGTGCCCGCCACAGCCGCGGACCCCATCGCCATCCCGCGCAACACCGCGCGGCGAGAAACCCCCGAATTGTCCATGTCATACGCCTTCGTAGGCCAGGGACACGCGGACCATGCATCTAGATCCAACGCATCCATGGGAAGTCAATGCCACAACTATAGATACACTGTTGCATCGTTCAGCACTGGCAATTGCCCGAACACCGAAAATCAGCCCACCGGCGCGACCCCCACCTCATCGCGCGATAGTGCCATTCATGATTGTTACAATTGTTACTGACATGGTCTGGCCAATGAAAGGTACCGATGACCCACACCTCACCCTGGGTGACTCCTGATCTCGAAGCTTTACGTGGACTGATCAAGTCGTTCCTCGACAAGCACGTCATCCCGAACACCGAGAAGTACACGTCGCAACACCATGTGGATCGCGATCTGTGGAACCAGGCCGGCGAATTGGGGCTGCTGTGCATGTCGATTCCAGAGGAGTACGGCGGCGGCGGCGGAACGTTCGCGCACGAGGCGGTGTTGATCGAAGAGCAAGCGCGAGCTGGTGATTCGTCGTGGGGCGTGAGCTTGCACAACGGGATCGTCGCCCACTACCTACTCGAGTACGGATCAGAGGAGCAGAAGCAGCGTTGGTTGCCGAAGATGGCAACGGGCGAGGTTGTCGGCGCCATCGCGATGACAGAACCCGGCACGGGCTCCGATCTGCAGAACATCTCGACCAAAGCGATCCGCGATGCAGACGAATACGTGATCGACGGGTCCAAGACGTTCATCACAAACGGATCGCAGGCCGACCTCATCGTCGTGGTGGCCAAGACCGACACCAGCAAAGGCGCAGACGGCATCTCGTTGATTCTCGTCGAGGGTGACCGGCAGGGTTTCCGCCGCGGCCGGATTCTGGACAAGATCGGGCAGCGCGGACAGGACACGTCGGAATTGTTCTTCGACAGCGTCCGAGTACCGACCGCGAACCTCCTGGGGACCGATGAAGGATTGGGCTTTGTCCAACTGATGCAGCAGCTACCTCAGGAGCGGTTGATCATCGCAGTGGCGTCGGTCGCCGGGATGGAATCTGCCGTCGCCCAGACACTGGCCTACACCAAAGAGCGGACGGCGTTCGGCCGCCCAATTTTCGGGTTCCAGAACACCAAGTTCAAACTCGCCGAAGCCGCGACGGAGACAACGATTGCCCGCGTCTTCGTCGACGACTGCATCTGCAAACACCTCGCCGGCAACCTCGACATCCCCACGGTGGCCATGGCCAAGTGGTGGACCTCGGACCGCGCGATGACAGTGCTCGACGACTGCATGCAACTCTTCGGTGGATACGGGTACATGAGCGAGTACCCCATCGGCCGCATGTGGGCAGATGGGCGGGTTCAGAAGATCTACGCCGGTACCAACGAAATCATGAAGGAGATCATCGCGCGCTCACTGTGATTCAGCTCTCGGCTTGCGAAAGTCCTTGCTCGAAGCTGAACACGCCGGTGGGCGCCAACGCTTTCGTGAAGTCGTCCACCCACGACAAGCACACTGTGGTCGAAGGATCCGCCGACGCGGCCTCTGCTCCCAATTCGCCTCTGGTGCACGAAGGGCCAGGATCGGACCGAGCAGTTCCATACTGCGGGTCCCCGGGGCGCACGATTTGGCCGGTCAGTTCCACCGCCGCGGACACCCGTTTGCTCACTCGGTCACCTCGACAACCGCGTCGACAGCGTCGCCACCGGCAGGCTCGGTCTCGAGCACCTCACGGTTGAAAATCATCATCTTGGCGAAGTACACGCCACCCAGCAGGATCAGGCCGGCGACGATCACGTTCGACGAGGTGGAGTCACCTGGAGTGACCAACACGAACAGCGCGAAGGCGACCCAGATCAAGGCTGCCACGGCAATCGGGAGTTCGAAGCGGCCGAGGCTGAACCCATCCTCTTTTCTTTCCAGCCGCTTGCGCACCACCAGATAGAGCACAACGATGGCGCCGTAGATGAGCGCAGGCAGAAGTGTCGAGGCGGTGATCAGCTTGATCAGCGCGTCTCCGGGCAGCACGACCAACAAGACGACACCGACGACCAGGATGAGAAGGGTGGCCGGTACCGGGGTCTGGGTGCGGGGATTGACCTTACGCATCAGCCCATGTGCCGGGAACCGTTCATCTCGGGCCATCGCGAACACCTGACGTGAGCACGCCGCCATCACCACCATTCCGGCGCCGAAGATCGCAAAGACGATGGCAGCCAGCAGGATCCGTTCCATCACCGGACCGAGTTGGTCTCGGATGATCGCTGCGACCGGCGACCCACTCTTACTGATCGCGTCCACATCGTCGATCGCTACGGTCAGCGCGAGCAAGAACAAGAACCCTGCCACCCCGGCGGCGAGCACGGAGGCAACGATCGCGCGCGGCACACTCCGGAACGGATCCTTGGCCTCCTCGGCGAGATTCGCCGCCGAATCGAATCCCACCAGCGTGGTGAGTCCCATCAGCATTCCGGCCATCAGTCCGCCGCCGATGGCGAAGTAGTTGCTGTCGCCTTCGGTGATTCCCCGCGACGTCAGGTTGCTGACCTCACCGCTACCGGTGAACACCACCACCGCTGCCAGCGCGACAACGAGTATCGCGACGATCGCGAGCTCGACACCGACAGCACCCGAGGTGATCAAACCCAACAACCGGGTCGAGGCGATCACCAAGACAGCCTGAATGATCATGATGACCACAGTGATGATGCGGGCCGTGTCCTCGTTCGGATCCATCCCCACCAGCGGCATGAACGCCTGACTGGCGAGCGCACTGTCCATTGCGACGACTGCCGTGGCCAGGTACCAAAAGGTCAGCCAGCCGAACAGCCAACCGACCTTCGGATTCGCCAGCCTCGATGCCCACTGGTAGGACGAGCCGCTCAACGCGATCCTGGCCGCAAATTGAGCGACCACGAGGGCAACCAATGTCTGGCCGACAGCCGCGAACAGCCACAGCCAGATACCAACCGGGCCAGCGGTGACCAGCACTTCTCCGTACGTTGCAAAGACTCCCACCGCCACGGAGATGAACGCGAAGGAGATCGCGAACACCTGGAATTCGCCGAGAGTCCGCTGCAACTCGGGACCGGAATCCTGTGGGGGTAAGGAACTGTCGGCCGATGATTCATCTGTCAGGGGCGTGGGCACGCGAAATACCTCGATCGTTGTACGGAGGGCATCCCGTGCCTGCTGGTCGGAACGTCGGTACAACGCTAACCCGGATCGAGCAGCCTTGCGCTGAAACTTGCAGTAATGAGTATCTCTGTCTCGAACGGATGTTTCTGGCCCGGTCGACCCACGACTCAGAGATCGTCGATCAAAACGATTCCATCCTGAATGGCGCGTGCCACCAGAGCCGCTTTGGTGGGCGCACTTCGTCCGACATCCCTGTACTTGACTCGAATGCGGGTGAGGTGTGTGTTGACCGTCCCGAGCGAGATGCACAACCTCTGCGCAACAGATGATTTGGAGTCGAGTGCCAGCCACGCTCGCAGCACTTGAACTTCTCGATCGGACAGGCCAGGCGAGGGGTAGGTGGGAGCAACGGGCATGGCCCGCATGGCCACGGCCCGGTCCGGCAGCGGCATCTGACGCTGCCGAAGGCGCGCCAGCGCCTCTTCACGGGTCGGCCGATGCCCCGCTCTGGGTCGACTGGGGTTACCAAAGTGGTTGCGCGGTAACGTCATCTAACACTCCCTTCCGTACGTGGCGCCGATCTTCGACGACCAACACGGACGAGTACACTCGGGCCACCCCGCTACCGATCCCAACAAACCAGACGGCTCTGCCGGCTGCCGAAGCGCCGCCTGGACGACAGCGGTGACCCCAATCGGAGTTCAACCGGGCTCCGGCGGACTGTTAGGACGTAGACGCCACCAACTTCATCCCCCGGCACAGTCGCGGAGGGAACATAGCCACCCACCACCACCGACGGGGACGATCCTGGTGCAAATTCGCCGGCGGCCCGCCACGACCCCTAGCGTGTTGGCAGGTCGACCATCCGCAGGAGTACGTCGACCGTTGCCCGGTTCTCGTCCTCACTGTTGGGATGGCTGAGCATGCTCTCGATGACAAAGACGATCACACGGGTCATCGCCTCCACGTCGGCGCCGGGCGCTCCTGACTGGGCCAGCTCGGATGCAATCCACCCTTCCCATGTCGAGTGAAAACCGTTGTGCCAGCTTTCGATATCGACTGAATGGGATGTGCGCACGTGGACGGTGTCCACCAGCCGGTGGTATCGGGTGAGCTCTCGGACCGCCCAGAGGATGTGGTCGCCGAGCGGCCGCTCACCCAAGGCCGCAAAGCGGGTGAGGGTCTCGGCGTGTACCTCGTCGAGTACGGCGATCAGCAGCTGGTCCTTGTCTCGGAAGTACCAATAGATGGTGTTCGCTGTCACGCCCGCTGCGGTAGCGATCTTTCCCATCGTCGTGTTGTCGTAACCCTCGTCGACGAACAGTGACGTGGCCGCAGCGATGATCTCGGCCCGCTTCTCAGACCGGTCGACGGGCGCGCGGTTGCGAGGCATGCCGGAATCCTATCTTGATTACCGTTCAAGGCGTTGCTACCGTCTTCTTGAACGATGATCAAGAATGTGCGGTTGGTGATGTTCCCACACACAGCCGCACCTCCACACAAAGGACTCGCCATGCCTACTGATGCGTCCACCGCGGGCGATCCCGGCTACTTGCGCACCGACGAATGGTTCGACTCCGAGGGCGTGCGATGCGCGGCGGCAGTTTTTCGTCCGGCTGCAGCTAACGCCGACACACCTGCAGTGGTGATGGCTCACGGATTCGGAACTCCCCGCGCCGTGCGGCTTTTCAACTATGCGGACGCATTCGCCCGCGCCGGATACATGGTTGTCGTGTTCGACTACCGGCACTTCGGAGACAGCGAGGGCGAGCCCCGCCAGCTTCTCGACATCTCCAAGCAGCATCAGGACTACCGCAACGCCATCGCTTACGCCCGGTCGCTCGATGGTGCACGCGCCCGGCGGATTGTCGGTTGGGGGACCTCGTTCGCAGGGGGCCATGTGCTCTCACTTGCGGGCAGCGGCGAGGACTTCGCGGCCGCGATCGCACAGGTTCCCCACGTCAGCGGCCCCGCAGCGGTGCGGGCAACCGGTCTGCGCAACACCCTGCGAGTCCTCCCGTCCGCCGTCATCGACCAGACGCGGGCGCTGCTGAAGCGGTCACCGCGCTACATCAATTCAGTCGGTCGACCCGGCGACGTCGCAGTCATGACATCGCCTGACGCGATGGACGCGCGGGACCGACTCATTGCGGAGTCGGGACTGAACATCAGCGATTTTCCCGAAACCGTGGCCGCCCGAATACTTCTCAAGATCGGCCTCTACTCCCCGGGGCGCACAGCTGCTGCGATCACATGCCCCACGCTGATCCAGATCATGTCCGATGACGCCGTCACCCCGGCCTCTGTCGCCCAGAAAGTAGCGTCGAAGATCCCGGCCGCAACAGTCCACGTGCATCGCGGCGGTCACTTCGACCCCTACGTGGAGCCGCTGTTCCCGACTGTGGTCGACGAGCAACTCACGTTCTTGAAGACGGCCGTGCCCCTCGCGGACCCGAAAGGTGAAGGCGCCACACACTGAGCATGGCCTGCCTCCGGTTGGTGACTGACGACCGCAGGTGACAACACGGCCTTGCCGCCGCAGCGACTGCTCAGCCGGCGCCCAGGAGTTGGCTCATCTGCGAGTAGAACGCGGCCGGGTCTCCGGCCAGCGACGCCTTCACCATCGCGGTCCAGTCGTCGACGATCACCTCGATCAACCCGTCGGTCAGTCCGTCGAGTGAGCGACGCGGCACGTCGCGAGGATCGATCTTGGGCCCGTCATACCCCGCGGCGATGTCCGTGTCGGCTGCGCCCAAAAGGACACCCTGAACGAACGTCCCTTGCGATGAAAGCTCGAGGCGCACACCGTTTGTCATGTTCCATTCAGCCGACTTGGCAGCAGAATACGACCCGCTGCCGGGAGCGGTGAACCACGACAGGGCAGACAAGACGTTGACGACCGCACCACCTCCCTGCGCGGCCAGCACGGGGGCGAACTCCCGGATCACGTCCAGCGTGCCCCAAAAGTGCGTGTCCATCTCGCGGCGGATCTCAGCCAGATCACCGGTCACCAGAGGCGCGCCGGTGGAGATCCCCGCGTTGTTGACGAGCAAGGTGACATCGCTCGCGGCCGCTGCCGCGGCGACGACGGACTGGTGTTCGAGCAGGTCGAGCCGCAACGGCACCACCCGACCGTCGGCAAACTCCAAGGTCTCGGGGCGGCGGGCCGTCGCGTACACCTTGCTGGCTCCGCGATCGAGCAGCTCGAGTACGTATTGACGGCCGATTCCGCGGTTTGCGCCGGTGACGAGTGCGATCTGGTTGGTGATGTCCATGGGGACCATGCCTTCTACGAGAAGTTCTTCATTCTTGGGATCGGGCCACATCTGCCCGACATCGGCTACTCTAAAACTTCACGTTGACGTCAAGGGCAAGTCTGTTCGCAGATAGCCTGATCACAGGGGGTGAAGGTATGCGAATCGGAGATGTCGCAGTCCGCGCAGGAGTGAGCACCAGAGCGCTGCGCTACTACGAAGAGCAGGGACTGCTCGAGTCCGAGCGCACCGCGAGTGGTCAACGCACCTACCCGGAGTCCGCCATCGAGCGCGTGAAGCTGATCCAGCAGTTCTTCACCGCCGGCCTGTCCAGCCGAGTGGTCCTGCAATTGCTGCCGTGCGTCGACAGCGGCACGGCCTCTCCCGAGGTCTTCGATGTCTTGGCATCTGAGCGCGACCGCATCACCGCAGCCATGGCAGACCTGGCCGCCGCCCGCGACGCCCTCGACCAGATGATCCACATCGCCCACCACCCGACGCCCGAGCACTGTCCAGGTTTACGCGAAACCCCCTGGGAGACCTATGATTCCAGCGGCAACGGCGGCGCCCCAGTTCGCTAGTACACGCCGCGCACGGCTTTCTGCCTCGAACGTGCGGGAGCCACATACTGATGGAATTCGGAGCGTCACTCGAATGCTTCCCTGACGACGCACACATCATCGGCGCATAAAGATACTTCGCGCGCCGAATACGCCAATGCGGCATTTCCACGATGTCAACGGTTGTTCGTCGTACGGCCTTTCGCCGTATTCGCATTTGCGTCGGCAAAAGACCCTTGCAGTGCTAATCTCCGGCCATGAATGTACGCGGTGTCCAAACACCCAAAGGTTCTCTCTGGCAAAGAAAATCAGCTATCGCGTTGTCGCTGTTGGTCAGTGTTTCCGTAGTGGCGGCCGGCTGCAGTAACAGCGACTCGGCGAGCGAGACTTCATCGACCACCTCTGCACCCAGTTCGGTGGGCGAAAGCAACGGTGACATCGACGGCCAATTCGGCATTCCGGAGTTCTATGAACCCCCGTCCCCGCTGCCCAGCGGCGAGCACGGTGAGCTGATTCGCAAAGAAGAGATCGATGCACCCGAAGGCGCACGGGCCTGGCGCATCCTCTACCTGTCAGAGCTGCACGACGGTACACCGGTTGCGGTATCAGGTTTTGTGGTCGCACCGGAGGGCGCCGCACCCGAGGGTGGACGAAAGGTTGTCGCCTGGGCGCACGGCACCGAGGGCGGCGGCCGCAACTGTGCCCCGTCACTGGCGCCCAAGCCGGCCGTCGACCTGGCCGACTACTTCACGTACACCAGCACGTTGCAGCAGGATGCGGGCGTACCCGCACTCTCCGAAATGCTCGCCGCCGGATACGTCGTCGTGGCAACCGACTACCAGGGGCTGGGCACTCCGGGCATCCAGCAGTACACGGTGCTCGAATCGGAATCGAACAACGTCTGGGACTCGGTCAAAGCCGCGCAGAAGATCGACGAGACCGGCACCGGCAACGACATGGTGGTTCTCGGCTGGTCGCAAGGCGGCGGAGCATCGATGTGGATGTCACAGAACCAGGACTACGGCGCCCCGTTGCGATTGCTCGGCACCGCGGGCCTGGCCCCCGCGGCCGACAACGGCCCTCAGTTCGCCAGACAGGTCCCACCGGGACCGAGCAACGCGACATCGCCCGCGCACGCAGTTGCACTGCAGTTGAACGTCTTCCGCGGTCTGGCTGCTGCCTACCCTGAACTGAAGGTGTCCGATGTGGTGACCAAGGCCGGCGAAGAGGCCATGGTGGGTGCAGCGCGGCAGTGCATCAACCATCTCGCCTACGTCATCAACTCGAACCTCACAACGCCGCCAGGAGAGACTCTCCTCAACCCCGACATCCCGGCAGATTGGCAGCAGCGCCTCAACGAAAACACCGCCGGCTACAGCGCACCCAAGGTTCCGGTACTGGTGATGCAAGGCACCGCGGACACCGTGGTCAACCCCAACGGCACCACGCAATACATCGCGCGCGCATGTGGATTCGGCCAGCCGGTCGAATACACGATGTACGAGGGTGCCACGCACCAGACCATTCCGAACGACTCGAAGTCCGAGTACCTGACATGGTTCGCCGACCGGTTCAACGGTGCTCCGGCGCCGTCGAACTGCGCGCCCCCCGGAAGTCCTCAGACTGCGCCGTCGCCAATCCCGACGCCGGCGCCGCTCATCCCGGCACCGACGGCCCCCTCGGCACCAGCACCAACTCCGTAAGCCAGAACCGGCAGTTGCCGGCATCCCGGTTGGTTCCGTCAACCTACGGTTGACGTTTCCATACCGTCAACCTACGGTTGACGGCATGACTACTACTCCAGCTCCCGTCAAGCAGGTCCGCCTCGACGACCTGATCGAAGCCATCACCAAGGTGCACAGCGACACTCTTGAGCAACTGTCCACCGCCGTACTCACTGCCGATCATCTCGGAGATGTCGCCGACCACCTGATCGGCCACTTCGTCGACCAGGCGCGGAGATCGGGCGCGTCCTGGACCGACATCGGCGCCAGCATGGGCGTCAGCAAACAGGCAGCGCAAAAGCGCTTCGTGCCCAAGCCCGCATCAACGCCCGCCCTCGACCCCAGCCAGGGGTTCAACCGATTCACACTGCGTGCTCGAAATGTCGTGGTCAACTCGCAGGAAGAAGCGCGCGCTTCCAATCACGCCGAAATCACCACTGGTCACCTGGTTTTGGGTCTCGTCGGCGACTCCGACTCGATGGCTGCGAGAATCCTCACCGGTGTCGGTGTATCGCTGGATGCTGTGCGCGCGACCGTGATGGACACACTTCCCGAAAAATCGTCGGACCTACCGGCCCTCATACCGTTTGACACGTCGGCCAAGAAGGTCCTCGAGCTGACTTTCCGGGAAGCGCTGCGCTTGGGCGCCGACAACGTCGGGACCGAACACATTCTGCTCGCACTGTTGGAGCACGAGAACGGCGACGGCCCCCTGTCCGGACTCGAGCTGACGAAGGCCGCTTTGGAGGCGCAACTGACGACACTCTTGTCGGTGTCGGAGAACGAATGACCTTATAGCGCAACTTTTCTGAGCGACCGGACTGGCGACACCCGCGCGTCTACTCGTGGGGCGGCTCGCCGGTCACCATGTGGTCGGCGTGGTTGATTCCTTCGAGAATCAGTCGGGTCAGGTGCCCGTCGACGATCCGGTAGATGACCCGGCGGCCTTCCTTACGGGTACTGACCAGGCCGCTGAAGCGCAGCTTGGCCAGATGTTGGCTCACAGACGTCTTGGAGCTTCCGGTCTGTTCGATGAGAGCAGCGACATCAGCCTCACCGCGGGTCAGGATCCACAAGATATGCAGGCGAGTCGGATCGGCCAGCATGCGAAAGGTGGCGGTCGCGGAGTCCAGGCGCTGACGATCGGGCGCCCCGGGATGGACCAGGCTCGCAGTAGATGCTTTCTTCACTGGCTTCATCACATCTACCTTCCTGCAGACACCACCTCGAGTCGCGCCGGCCAGATCCGGGCAGCGACCAATGCTGCGAGTGTAGCGAGCACCGTTGATGCCAGCGATGCGCTGACCTGTCCGATTTGGGCACCGACCCACCCGGCCAGCGGGTAGGTCAGAATGAAACAGGCATGTGACAGCGAGAATTGCGCAGTGAACACCGACGACCGATTCTGCTCGTCGGAGTAGGCACGCAACAGCCCCGCGGACGGCGTCGTGATCAGCGAGGTGCCCGCGCCCAGCACGATCCAGACTGCGCCCAGCACAATCCATCCCGCTGTCGTGGGGGGTGCAATCACCAGAACCAGCGTTGTGACCGCCAACCCGGCAGCCACCGTCGCCGACCCGGTCATCATCACCCGGCGATCAGACAACGAGGCGAGCAGTCGAGGCAGCACCAGCGCCATCGCCATGGAGCCGGCGCCAAAACACCCCAGCGTCAACGCAACTCCGATGTTCGACCCGCCCAGCAGGTCGCGCACGTACACCACCGTGTTGACCACGACCAGCGCGGTCGCCGCAGCGACCACCATGTTCAATGCCAACAACCCGCGCAAGACCGGGCTCGCAGCCATCACCCGCGCACCGAGTGTCATCCGGTCGACCAGCCGCAGCGACCGATCAGCCGGGATCGTCCGCGGCAGCACCGTCGAGATCACCAACAACGCCGACGCGACGAACCCGGCAACAGTGCCCAGGAACAGGAAGTTGTAGCCGACCACCGTCAGCAGCGCTGCCGCCAGCACTGGGCTGACCAGCGATTCGAGGTCGTAGGCGAGCCGCGACAACGACAAGCCTCGGGTGTAGTCGCCTTCTTCGACCAGGACGGCCGGAATGATCGACTGAAAAGCCGGCGTGAACGTCGCCGACGCGGCTTGCAACACAAAAATCAGCACATACACCTGCCACGTCTGATCGACGAGCGGCAACAGTACCGCCACCGCGGCCCTGACCACATCCGCTCCAACCAGCAACACTGTGCGCGGTACACGATCGGTGAGTGCGGAAATGACCGGCGCCACAGCAACATACGCCACCATCTTGACCGCCAGCGCAGTCCCCAACACCGCACCGGCTCGAGAACCGGCCAGGTCGTACGCCAACAGACCCAACGCCACGGTCAGTAGCCCTGTCCCCAGGAGTGCCACCACCTGAGCTGCGAACAACCGGCCGAACGTCCGGTTACGCATGATCTCCAGCATCGCCCCGCGACCCCTCCATCTCGCGCCTGCGGCCACTCGAGACCAATATTAGTCGCATAGGTGCGCAACTGCGCAACTGTTGGACACGCGCAACGCTCGGTAATCGTCAGCGGGCGCGCGGTCCCCACGATCGTTGAGACAGCAGACGCATCCCATTGAGTGCAACGATGACCGTGGAGCTTTCGTGACCGGCCACGCCGAGTGGCAACGGCAGCGTGGCGGCCAGGTCCCAGATCACCAGGGTGATGATGAACGCTGCGGCGATGGCGAGGTTGGCAACGACGATTCGGTGCGCTCGTTGCGAGAGCCTGATGACGTTCGCGAGCGCAGAGAGATCGTCTCCGATCAGAACCGCGTCTGCGGTATCGAGAGCGAGATCGGATCCCCTGCGGCCCATGGCAACACCCGCGTGAGCTGTCGCGAGAGCGGGCGCATCGTTGACTCCGTCCCCGACGACCAGCACGGTACGGCCTTGGTGCTGCAGCTCCCGCACCGCGGCCGCTTTGCCCTGTGGCAGCAATTCGGCGCGGATGTCAGTGATTCCTATCCGTCCGGCGATGGCATCCGCCACCCGCGGATTGTCTCCGCTCAACAGAATGGGCGTCTGTCCGGTCAGTATCGCGAGCGCCGCGACCGTCTCTGAACTCTCGGCCCGGATGGTGTCGCGTAGACCGAGCAGTCCCACCGGATTGTGGTCGACACTGACAACAACAACGGTGAGTCCGGTTTGTTCGAGCTCCACCACGAGAGTGTCGAGTGCGGACTCTTCCGAGGTGCCCGGGCCGTGTGCCCGCGGCCGACTGACGTCGATGCGCTGTCCGTCGATCGTGCCGAATACCCCTGCGCCCGGGGCGGATCCGAACTCGATTGCATGCTGCGGTGGATGTCCGAATCGGTCGGCGGCGGCAGTGATGGCCGCGGCAAGAGGGTGTTCACTGTGCCGTTCGACCGCTGCAGCCATTGCAAGAACCGCCTGGTTGTCCAGCGTGGCACCCGGCAGAGCGCGGGTCGTCACGAGGCGCGGGGTTCCCTCGGTGACTGTGCCGGTCTTGTCGAATGCCACCAAGTCGATGGCCCGGAGTTGCTCCATCACAACGGCCGACTTGACCAGCACACCGTTGCGGGCGGCGGTGGCCATGGCGGCAAGAAGGGGTGGCATTGTCGCCAGCACCACCGCACACGGTGATGCGACGATCATGAACGTCATCGCCCGTAGCAACGCGGAGTCGAGTTCGGCTCCGAAAAGCAAAGGTACAGCGAAAATTACGAGCGTGGCCGCCACCACGATGGTCGAGTAATACTGTTCCACCCGCTCGATGAACAACTGGGTTGCGGCCTTGGTCGACGAAGCTTCTTCGACCATCGTCACGATCCGTGCGATGACGGTATCCGAGGGTTCTCTGTCGACCCGGATGGTCAAGGCGCCGGTGCCGTTCATGGTCCCCGCAAACACCTCGGCGCCGGGCACTTTCTCGGCTGGCATCGACTCACCGGTTATCGTCGACTGGTCGACCTCGCTTGCGCCCGAGATCACCGTCCCATCGCCGGCGATACGTTCGCCCGGGCGGACCATGATGATGTCGCCGATGGCGAGGCCAGCCGCGTCCACCGTTGTCTCGTTGCCTCGTTCGTCGACCCGGCATGCTTGTGCAGGCGCCAAGTCCAACAGTCCCCGAACCGAATCGGCCGTGCGTCGGGTCAAGACTGCTTCGAGTGCGCCCGAGGTGGCAAAGATGACGATCAGCAGGGCACCGTCGAAGATCTGGCCGATCGCCGCCGCACCGATGGCGGCAACGATCATGAGCAAGTCGACGTCCAGGGTGCGCTCGCGCAACGCCCGTAGCCCCTCGATGGCCGGTTCCCACCCGCCGGCCACGTAGCACGCCAGGTACGCCGCCCAGAACGTCCAGTCAGGTAGCGGCGACAGCTGGAGAATCAGGCCAAAAACGAACAGCGCCAACGCAAGCGAAGCCCAGCGAACCTCATCGATGGACAACAACCGGGTACCGCGCCTGGCGTCACCAACGCCACCGGCAGCCGTGACGGGAGTAGGTGTTTCGGTCGTCATGCCAGCTTCCGCACTCGAGGACATCGTTTCACCGAACCATACACGTACGCATGAAGAGGTGTACATGCGTGCAGATTGACTATGATCGGTGCATGGGTCACGGAGTCGAGGGCAAAACAGCGCCGCCGGCGCATCTTGATGCCGAGTCCGCCGCCACCGTTGCCGCCACATTGCAGGCATTGGCCACCCCGAGCCGGTTGCGGATCCTCACCGAGCTACGACACAGTCCACTCGGAGTCACCGCTCTGGCCGAAGCCGTCGACATGGAGCAGTCCGCGGTCTCGCATCAGCTGCGCCTGCTTCGGGCGTTGGGGTTGGTCACCGGCACCAGGGTGGGACGCAACGTCACCTACCGGCTCTACGACAACCACGTCGCGATGCTGCTCGACGAGGCGATCTACCACATCGAACACCTGGGTCTGGCCGATCGCGATGCATCAAGCGACACCGCGTAAGACCCTGCGCTGTTACAGCTTTCGCGTGGACCTCGTATAGCACTCCAAATCTCTGGGCCGAAGAGCACACCGTTCCCATCGCACTCAACGCCATCGGGCTATCTCCAGCACCCGCACCCTATTGATAACGACAATCAGTGTCATTAGGATTTGGTGGATCGTGCGGACGGACAACCCGATGACCTGATCGGACCTGAACACCGCGTTCGGAGATGGTGGGGATACAGCCATGAGTGAGAGCACATCGACCAAGCCGCGTTCGCTGGCTGAGATCTTCAACGCGTCGGGCAGTCATTTCGACGAAGTCACGCCCTACGTGTGGGGACCGGCCGGCGCCGCGACCGTCAAGGCCTTGAACTTGCGTCCCGGTGACCACGTCCTCGATGCGTGCGCAGGCAGCGGCGCAAGCGCGCTTCCAGCCGCGGTAGCAGTGGCACCTTCCGGCCAGGTCCTGGCGGTAGATCTCGCTGCGGACCTGCTCGCTTTGGGAAAGGCCGCCGCTGAACGACAAGCTCTGCGCAACATCGAATTTCGCACAGGCGATGTCACTAAGATGCGGTTCGACCGCCGCTTCGACGCCGTGTGCTGTGCGTACGGAGTCTTCTTCCTACCGTCGATGGACTCCGACGTGACAACGTTGCTGCGCGCAGTCCGTCCGGGTGGGCGATTTGCCTTCACTGTGTGGCACGACGACGCGCTTTACGACTTCACGAAGGCCTTTCTCGAAGCGGTGACGGCGCGGAGCGACGGACCCGGCGCGTTCGGCGGCAGCGCGGACGGACAGCCACACCCGATCACCCGCATCGACACCGAGGCGAAGATCAGTGCATGGGCAAGCTCGCTGGGGGCCGTTGACGTCACCACTACAGTCGAGCGGATCCGGGTGCCCCGAAGCGATGACTTCGGCTGGGCACTGGTCCTGGGCAGCGGACTGCGGGGCCATCTCCTTGATCTCGATGCCGGTCACATCGCAGACGTTCGAGATCGATTCCTTGCACTGCTCACCGAGCGGGGCATCAGCGAGATCAAGTGCGACAGCCTCATCGTCTCAGGTCGAACCCAGGACTCCGGCGACAGCGACTAGCGGCGGTATATGCCGGATCCACGACTCACCTCGGTTGCAGAACACCCACACCATCGGTTTATAGTAACGATAATCGTTTTCATTTACTGGAGGTCTGTCGGTGGAGGGCGCAACTGTGGTGTCCGGCCCCTTGGCAGCGACCCCGCGGAGATTTCGCATACTCGTCGCGCTCCTTGGTATCGCCGTGGTGTTAGCGGCTCTTGCGTCCATCTGTTCGGGAGCGGTAGCGGTAGGGATTCCGGCGGTTCTCGAGGTCATCGGAGCGCACCTGGGTGTCGGACCGGGTTCGCCCAGTACAGTAGATGAGCAGATCGTCTGGTCGATCAGGATGCCGCGCACGCTGATGGCCGTCGTCGTGGGTGCCGGCCTCGCCATTTGTGGCGTCGTCATTCAGGCGGTTGTACGCAATCCCCTCGGCGACCCCTACTTGATAGGAATCATGCCGGGGGCGTCACTCGGGGCGGTTGCCGTCATCGTGGGCGGGGGCGCGGCACTCGGTGGACTGTCGATGTCCGGGGCAGCGTTCATCGGCGGATTACTCGCGTTCGCGGCGGTATTCGTGCTGGGTAGGCAGAACGGCAGTTGGCCGCCGGCCCGGCTGGTACTGGCCGGGGTCGCTGTTGGCTACCTCGTGTCGTCGTTCACATACTTTCTGCAAATCCTGGCCACGCCGAATCAAGTTCAGCGCGTATTGTTTTGGAGCTTGGGCAGTGTGGCGGGCGCGACCTGGGATGACTTGCCGTTGGTGGCGGTCATCGTCATCCTGGCGATCGCTGTGCTGCTCGTGAATGCCCAGCGGCTCAATGCTCTGTCTGCGGGCACCGATCTCACCGCCACGTTGGGTATCAATGTTGCTCGGCTGCAGCTGATGCTGATGCTCATCACCGCTCTGGCGTCCGGCGCCATCGTGGCAGTCGCCGGGGGAATCGGATTCGTCGGCCTTGTCGTCCCTCATATCGCGCGACTGCTTGTCGGCGCCGATCACCGACGCGTGCTGATCACAGCCACCTTGCTTGGTGCCTCTTTTCTCACCGTTGCCGACATCGCAGCCCGACTGGTACGAGCGCCGGCCGAATTGCCGATAGGAATCGTGACCGCGGCGGTGGGAGCGCCGTTCTTCTTGTGGCTGCTGACCCACCCCAGCCGAGGCAGCCGGGCAACCCGCGCCCGGTCGAAGCGGCTTCCGGAATCGCCTTCCGACATGGTCAAAATCGCGACGCCCGGTGCAAACGCATGAGCGACAACGGCATCGAAGTCCATGCACACGAGATCGATATCGATATCGCCGGCATCCGTATCGTCTCCGGTGCCACCATGTCAGCGCCCGCAGGCACCGTGGTCGGACTGATCGGCCCGAACGGATCGGGCAAGTCATCGCTCCTGAAGGCTATATACCGAATACTCCGCCCCACTGCCGGCGTCGTGATGACCGGCGACGACGATCTGTGGACGAAGCCGCCCGCCTACGCCGCGAACACAATTGCCGTGGTGCTTCAAGACGATCTGACCGAGTTCGAGTTCACAGTCGGCGAGATCGTTGCTCTGGGGCGAGTTCCCCATCGCGGCCGCTTCGGTCGCCGTACGCAAGACGACGAGCGTGCCATCAGTTCGGCGATGCAAGCAACCGCCACCGAACACCTCGCAGACCGTTACATCGCAACCCTTTCCGGTGGTGAGCGACAACGCGTGTTCCTGGCGCGCGCACTGGCCCAGCAGACACCGGTCCTCGTCTTGGACGAACCGACCAACCACCTCGATGTTCTTGCGCAGATCGAGATGCTGGATCTGGTGGTCGGTCTCCCCGCGACCGTTCTGGTCGCCTTGCATGACCTCAACCTTGCCGCTACCTACTGCGACCGCCTCTATGTGCTCGACCAAGGGCGGATCGTGGCGCACGGCACCCCGGCCGAGGTCCTGACTTCAGAACTGGTCGCCACCGTCTACGGAGTGGCCGCCCAGGTCTGGACCAACCCGCTGACCGGACGTCCCGCACTGGCGTTCGGCAGCGCGTTGCGTCCCCGCGCGCACCGCTCCGACAACGCGATGAGCCCGTCCGTCACAGCTTCCACCCCTCACAAAGGACAGCACTCATGACACCAACCACCCGCCTCACGCTGGCGGCATCGGTCGCTCTCGTCCTGCTCGCCGGAACGGCGTGTGGCAGCGCCGGCGGCTCGGGCTCCACCGAATCCTCAGGCAGCGCAGCGGGATTCCCGGTGACCGTTGCCAGCTGCGGCCAGGACTACACCTACGATCAAGCGCCTGACCGAGTACTCCTGGGCGCGCCCGGCACCATTGACACTCTCGACGCTCTGGGAGTCGCCGACTCCGCGATCGGGTACACCCTGGGCAGTTACGCCACCGACGAGTCCGATCGCTTCGACGGCCTCACCTCCAACAGCGAGGACTACACGCCCTCGCGCGAGTTCCTGGTGTCAGCCCAACCCGACCTGTACCTGTCCAACGATGAACAGCAGCTACTCGGCGAGGGTGCGGCAAATGAGGACGACCTCGCCGCGATTCCCGCCAACTTCTATGTGTTGGGCGACTACTGCGCCGGCACACCGGCACCAACCACTGTCGACGCCGTCTACAAAGACGTCGCAAACCTCGGTGCCATCTACGGGATTCCTGACAAAGCCGAGCAACTCACCTCGAGCCTGCGAGACCGCGTCGCGCAAGCTGCCGCGCGCAACACCAGTGGCGAAGAGCTCACCGCCGCCGCCATCCAGGTCTATGACGGCAAGGTGTACGCGCTGGCCGGCTCCTACTACGCCGCAGTCCTGCAATCCCTCGGCATGACCAACATATTCGGCGACTTCGGTGCGAACTTCAGCGAGGTCAGCCGCGAGCAGGTTGCCGCCGCGACCCCCGATGTTGTCTTCGCGGTCTATACCGGCGATGACGCTGCCCGCACCGAAGCAATCTCAGACACTGCCGCACTGTTCACCGACGCCCCCGCCATCCGTCAGAATCGAGTCTTCGCCTGGCGCGAGAGCGACTTCCAGGCCGCCGGCGTGCGGATAGTCCGGGTGATCGAAGACAGCGCCGACCAACTCTGGCCGCAGCAATGACCGTGGTCCCATTGCCCGGGGCCACCGCCGAACACCCGACCCGCAACACTCGCCGACACGTGCCAAGCTGGGAGCCATGGCAAATGGGGCGGTGACGACCGCGGTCCGCGATTACGCGTGGTCCGTGGTTCTTGTGCTCACCGCACTCGTGGTCACCGTCGCAATCCTGACCCAAGTCACGACGCCACAGACAAACACTGGAGCTTCGCAGCCGGCGGCAGTCACTGGCACATCTCCGGCCGCACCGGCCCCTGACACCGACTTGTCCCCTCAGACAGTGACCGCGGCAGACGAAGCTTGTCGGGACAACACCACGCCGCGTCTGGTGAAGGTCAGCCTCATTGAACAGCACATGTGGCTGTGCCAATTCGGGCTTCCCGTCACCGACACACCTGTCACCACCGGCAGCGTCGATCGCGGGAATGGAACCCCCACTGGCACATGGCACGTCGAAAGCCGAGAGACCGACCGCTACCTGGCGGGTCCCGACTACCACGTCTTCGTGCACTACCGGATGCCGTTCTTCGACGACTTCGGCTTCCACGATTCACCCTGGCAGCAGTTCGCATACGGCGACCGCCGGCAGTACCGAACCGATGGCTCACGCGGTTGCATCCACGTCCCACCAGCAGCCATGGCAGCCCTCTACACCTGGGCACAGGTCGGAACCAGCGTCACCATCACATAGAACTTCCCATCCCCGACAGCCTCAGCCCCATCGCGGTGACCCTGGGCTACGACACATCTGGTCCCGCCGAAGTCCGGCATTTGCGTTCCCGCTGGATAGACTTCGGGTGTGACAGCCGACGCGGAGCTCGTGTTTCGCCTCACCGGCGGTGTGACTGTCACTTTCGGTGGTCGTGAAGCCGATCCCCGCATTGTCGGCGGACCGAGATGTGCGTTGGTCCTCGGGTTCCTCGTGGTCAACCGTCATCGCGATGTGTCGTTGGAAGAACTCGCAGAGGCCGTGTGGCCGGCTGACCGCCCGCAGTCGTGGAACGCGGCACTTCGCATTCTCTTCTCACGGATCAGGGACACGTTTCGTCTCGTCGGATTGCCCGCGGACGGCCTCCGTTCGCGAAGCGGCGGTGTTCGCTTGACGCTGCCCGCCTCGCTGCGATCCGATCTGGAACTCGCCGAGATGTACTGCGACACCTCACTTGGCGACCCTCAAGCGGTACTGCAGAACGCCCGAAAAGCACTGGGACTGCTCACATCTGCACCCTTGGACGGCATCATCGGGTCGTGGGCAGACCATGTCCGTGCCGAGGCGACACGCATTCGGATCAGGGCTCTGGAGATCGACGCCGAGGGGTCACTGAGGGCAAGCGAGTATGCGCGCGCCACGCAGTCTGCCCAGTCCATCATCGCCATCGATCCCTTCCGCGAGAACGCGTATCGGATCGCCATGACCGGGTACATGGCCCTGGGTGAACGGGGCCAGGCGTTGGCGGCGGCCGCCAGGTGCCGGCAGGCTCTGGCCGAGGAGTTGGGTACGACTCCTTCTGCGGAGACCGAGAACCTCTATCTCGAGATACTGCGCAGCGACGACCACCCGACGCGGGTCACCGTGGCGGCCGCCACGCCGTCGATTGAGAACAACGCGGTCAGAATCGAACGCACAGCCGAACGGGTCACCATCGACGAGGCCGTGATCGGCGCGTCTCACGGTCGCGGCCAGTTCATCGCAGTCGTGGGCGAAGCCGGCACCGGCAAAACCACCCTCGTTCTCGAAGCAATGGACCGCGCACGCGCGGCGGGGACAACAGTCTTGTTCGGCCGGTGCAGCGAGGAATCGCTGGTCTCCTTCGAACCGTTTGTCGAGGCCATCGGTCGTGAACTCGACGACCTGGACCCGGTGACTGTGCAGGAGCGGCTCGGTAGCGCCGGCCCGGGACTTGTGAAGTTGGTCCCGCAGAGAATGTGGGAAACCAGTGACATCCTTGTCTCCTCAGTCGAGGACGACGACCGGGCATTGACCATGTTGGCCGTCCTCGAGTGGCTCACCTCGCCCACGCGGCGCTCCCCCACGATGCTGGTGGTCGACGACTTGCACTGGGCGTCGACCGCCACTCTGGACGTGCTGCGATTCGTCATCCATGGATCCGAATCTGCCAGCCTCACAATCATTGTGACCGTACGCGAAGAGTTCACCGACCGCGCCGACCTTCGCTCGGTGTTGATCAGTCCGTCCAGAACTCGCGGTGTGCAGCGCATCGAACTCGGTGCGTTCGACGTTGCACAGGTGGCGGCACTGGTCGAGGCGTCGGGCAGCAACCTCGATCCGGCGGCTCTGCACGACCGGACGGGCGGGTTGCCATTCTTTGTCTCGTCACTGCTTGCGCCCGACGCCCTCCGGTCACAACAACATCTTCCGACATCCGTTGCGGAGTCGGTTGCCCATCGGACGAGGGTCCTCGGTGCCGATGCGTTGGAGCTGCTGGAGGTCTGTTCGGTCATCGGTCTGGTGTCACCGCGTGGTGTACTGCGATCGGCGATGGAGCCCATGGACGACCGCGCTTTCGCGGCAGCGATCGACGAGCTCTCCCAAGCACGCTTGATCACCGAGTTCGTCTCGTCCAGCGAGGTGATGATCCGCCACGCCCTGGTTCAAGAGTCCGTCTACGTTCAGATGCCAGGCGCTCGTCGCGTCCACGCGCATTCCCGAGTCGCCCGCGCATTCGAGGACCACGGAGTCGATCACGAGCCAGATGGGTTCGCGCGGATGGCGTATCACCTGAGTCACGGGCTGGATTCCGACCGTCCCCGCTCGGTGGAATACTCCATCCGAGCCGGCGATGCGGCCAACTCGATCGGCGCCTACGAAGACGCTGTATCGCTGTACCAGTTCGCCGCTGAGCGCCTCACCCCACGCGGCGATTCGTCTGCGCGTTGCCGGCTCCTCATCAAGTTGGGGCGGGCACAGCGCAAAGCGCGCAATCCGGCGTTTCGTTCGACTCTGCTCGGCGCTGCAGCGATGGGACGCCGACTCGGCGATGTCGACCTGCACGTGTCCGCGACACTGGCGAACAACTTGTACGGAATCCTTTACGTCCACATACACATCGACCACGAACGCATCGCCAGTCTCAACGACGCCCTGAACGCGCTCGAGGCGACCGGCCAAGATGACGGCCCGTCGACGGCCCACCTGCTTGCGCAACTGTCCATCGAACAGATCTGGACCACCGACCACCACACCAGGCGTGACCTTCTCCTCCGAGCGATCGCCGCCGCCCGAGCAGCCGACGACACCGATGCACTCATCGCAGCACTGTCAGCGGTATTGGTCTCCCTGCGCACACCACACATGGCCACCATCCGCCAAGACGCCTACGAGGAGCTCGAAAAGATCAGCAGCGTCGCGCCGACGCGCACGCTCGACCCCATGCTGACCGTGTGGTTGGCGCGCGCACAGGTGGTGAACGGCGAACTGGCGAAGGCCCAGCACACCATCGGCAGAGTTTCCTCGGCCCACACGAGCCGCGATCGCGAGCTGGCATGGCTCGTTTCGAGTATCGACTTCGGCATAGCCCTTGCCGCCGGGCGCCTTTCCCAGTGCGACAAGCAACTCGAAGAAATTCGGAGCATTCCTGCCTCACCGATCGAGACCTACTCCTTCGGCCGCCTTCTCGCATTCGTATGCGGCCTGCGGACTCTGCGAGGCGACATGCGTGAGGTCGTCGACGCTGCAGACGACATGACCGAACGCTTCGACCTCGTCAGCTCATACCGGCCCATTCTGGCCCTGGCGATGGCAGATGTCGGCGACACCGAATCCGCCGCCCGCCTCTTGTCCTGGTACGACAAGTCACGCGTCGCGGCCATCGAGGTGAATCATGTGTGGGCCAGCTCGATAGCCGTTCTGGGTCGGGTGGCCGCGCAGATCGGCAACACCATCGTCTGCGAGGCGGTCTACGACCTGATGGTCGATCACGCCGACGAAACGATCAGTGCGGTGGCTGTCGTGTACGGCGTGACCCACCATCATTTGGCGGACTTGTCGATTGCGTTAGGGCAGTACGACCAGGCAAGGCGACACCTCGATGATGCGCTGCGTACGCATCGCGCCCGGGGATTCGACGCCTGGTACGCCGAAACCCTGTATCTCGAAGCACTCCTGGCCGCAAAGTCATCCGGCCGACGACCGACAGATTCGATCGAGCGCGCGCGACGTGCCGCGGACGACACCGGCGCCACCGCAGTGCGCAGACGTATCGACGCACTGGCCGGTCGATGGGAGACGTAACGCGACATTTGTCGATACTCGCCCGCTGAAGTCGCAACGCGCGCCCACTGCCCGTTCCGACAAAAAGGCATCATGCTGTATCAGCGGCCCAAATGATCGGGACCTCTCTGCCGGTTCGCCAGCGGACCGACTTCAGACCGATTTCCATCCGCGAGGGAAGATGCTCCGCAGAACAGACCAGGAGGTTGTGTGACCGACACATGGTATGCGGGCGGCAGGGTGGCGGACGGTTCTGGCGCAGAGCCTACGGTTGTCGACGTCTGTGTGACGGATGGCGTCATCACAGCCGTCGGCAGTGCGCCGGCTGGCGCGACGACGGTGGATCTTGACGGCAGGCTCCTCACCCCCGGACTGATCGATGCTCACGTTCACCTGGGCCTGTCCAGCCCCATCAGGGCGCAGTTCGGATTCGAACTGTCGGTTGCCGAGATTGCGGCCGACATCTTCACGTCGGCGGCATCCGCGCTCGACGCAGGCTTCACGACGGTTCGCGACACAGGCGGCATCGACCGCGGTGTCGTCGACGTCCTCGCGAAAGGAAAGATGCGAGGTCCGCGCGTGCTTTCTTGCGGCCCTGTCCAGTGCCAGATCGGCGGGCACGGCTACTACGGTGCGGATTGGGAGCCGACGGAGCTGTGGACCGAACACCACATTCCCGGACTCTGCGCACTGTCGCTGATGTCGGGCAACGCCGACGAACTCCGTAGGAACGTCCGCGAGACGTTCCGCCGGGGCGCCACCTTTCTCAAGTTGTGCGTTACAGGTGGTGTCGTCGGGGGGCACGATCGACTTGCCGACACACAGTTCACCGTCGAGGAGATCGCGGTGGCTGTGGAGGAAGCCGCAGCGCGTGGCACCTACGTGACGGTCCATGCACACGGCAGCGCCGGAATCCGCAACGCCGTACAGGCGGGCGTGCGGTGCGTCGAACACGGCACCGACATAGACGAGCCGACCGCATCTCTGATGCACGAACATGACGTGGCCTTGGTCCCCACCTTCTCTGTACTCGATCAGCTCTTGAGCGATGGAGTGACGGATGTGAACCCCACAACCGTCGACCGAGCGACCGGAGTCCGGCAGCGGATGGCGTCCGCCCTCGAGATAGCGCGCTCGACCGGCCTGAGAATTGGTCTGGGTTCTGACCTCATCGGTCCGAACCAGCGACGAAGGGGTGAAGAACTGCGAGTGCGCTCAGAGCTGGAATCACCGATGCAGGCGTTGGTGTCTGCGACAAGCGTCAACGCCGACATCCTCGGCGTGGGCGAAACCGTCGGAACGGTGCGTGCCGGAATGCGAGCCGACCTCGTCGTGTGGCAGAAGGACCCCCTCGCAGATGCCCGTGTCTTCGCCAACCCAGAGATGGCCGTTCTCGTGGTCAAAAGCGGTGCGACAGTAAAGGATATTCGATGAGCACGATGTTGCATGGTTGTCTTGCTGACACTGAGTACCTCGAAGTCATGTCTCGGTCGGGGCGTCGCTTCGGTGTCTGGATCACCACCCCTCCCGGCTATGAAGACTCGACCGAAACACTGCCGCTGATCTACGTGTTGGACGGAAACTGGACGGTGGGCTACACGGCGCCGCTCATCGTCGCGCAACAAGATCCGTTTCTGAGCATTGCGCCCTACATCCAGGTCAGCGTTGGTTATGCCGGCGAGGAGGCGTCGGACTGGTCGCGGCTTCGCAACCGTGACCTCGTCCCGGCCGGGGAACCGGTCGGCGATGACGTGATCGCCGCATTGGCGGCAGCACGCGAGACCGGGACGATGAGCCAAGAAGACATCGACGCATATATGGAGCGACTATCGGACTGCGATGCGGACGCATTTCTCGACTTTCTCACGAACGAGCTCCACCCTCGGTTGCGCTCGCGCCTTCGTGTCGGCGACACCGGTCACGGTCTGTTCGGCTACTCGTATGGAGGACTTTTCGCCCTGTATGCGTGGCTTCGTGGCGGGACACCGTTCGCCACGATCGGCGCCGGCACCCCTGGGATCAGCAGTCCCGGCAGTCAGTTGTATGACCTGATCCGCACTCTCCCGGAACGCAACAACGGCGAATCGGGCACTCCTCGCCTCCACGTCACCCTGAACAAAGTCGAAGTCTTGGGTGACTTGCCCGTGTATCGCGGCATCGCCCGCAATGTCCTGAGGGCCTTGGAAGAGTTGCGAGCCAACGGCCACTCAGACTCCTTTTCGACGTCGATGCTCGACGAGACGCACGCGACCGGGGTGCAGGCATCCTTCTTGAGCTATCTGAAGGAATGTCACGTCCGCTGATTGTGACCTTCGCCGCGCGTTGTCGGAGGTACATACCCGGCCGAAGAACGCAGCAGCACAGCTGATACGACTGCACTGATGTGCGGGAGCGCCTCTCGCATGTTGTGAGGAGAGTGCAATGTCCACCAACGACCTGCAGTCGCTCGTTGACGAGCTGGCCGGGCGACTCCACCGTTCTGTGGCCATCGACGACCCCTCGATCCGACTTCTCGCCGCCAGTCGACACTTCGGCGACGAAGACGCTCTGCGGGTCACCTCCATTCTGAACCGAGCAGTACCCGACGAAGTGACCCGTCCTCTCCTCGCTCTCGGGATCGGCACATGGATCAAGCCGGGCCGCGCCCATCTCGACGTGCCTGGAAGCGAAAAAAGGCTGTGTGTGCCCGTCCGCTGCAAGAGTCTCTTGCTCGGCTTCCTCTGGCTTATCGACAACAAGAAAAATCCTCTGACAGAGTCCGACGTCGCGATGGCGGAGGATACCGCCGCGCGTGCGGGCGTGATCCTTTACGAACGGTTGTTACTCCGAGAACGTTCGAATCTTCGTCGCGAGGAGATACTTCGCAACCTCGTCACCTCAACAGAAGAGGTCAGAAGACGGGCAGTTGAGGATGTTTTCAGTGAGCAGTTGCTCGTTGACCACGCGACGCACTACCAGGTCCTCGCAGCACAGCGCGGAGCTGAGCACTCGGCCGAAACTTCGGACGGCGTAGCACTAGAAGTGGCGGTACAGGAAGGGCTGCACACTCTTCCGGACGGTGTCGGCCTGATGGTTGCAGACAGATCCCGCGCCTGGCTACTACTCGCCCTCCCAGAACCATTGAGTCAACTGCAACTGGCGTCCATCGCTCAGCGTATGACTTCGCGCTTCGGGCAACTGAGTGGAAAGGACAGCCGATTCGTACTCGGTGTCAGCGACACGGTTGGCGAACTCGGCCAGATATTTCGCGCCTATCGACAGGCAGTCATCGCGGTTCGTGCTGCGCTCCTGATTCCCTCGGTGGGGGACGTTGCGCGATGGGGACATCTAGGGCCCTACGACATCCTCCTACGACTCTCCGGCGACGACATTGCTTCCGCTGCAGAGGTATCGCCGCTGCAAAGGCTCGAAGCCGCCGACAGACAACAGGTTTTCGTGAAGACTCTCGATGCGTTCTTTGACAACGCATGCGACATTCGACGCACCGCGAACTTACTATGCATCCATCGAGCGACGCTTTATCAGCGACTCAAGAGAATTGAGCAGATCACGGACTGCAGTCTGGACAACGGCGACGACCGCCTCACACTGCATTTGGGACTGAAGATGAGGGCGCTGGCGGCCGCCAATGCCGCAGCGGCCACCACCTGGCCGCTCTAGCAGTCCGGCCAGAGGGCGAAAGTGCCCGATTGACAGCGCATCTGACGCCTGTTGGGCGTGGAGTAGGCACGCGCTGCACTCGCGCCTCAACGCGACAATTGTGCAATACGCACGCCACATAGCTGAACAATTGCCCATGATGCAGGTCACGTACTCAAACTAGTGTTGTTCACGATGCAGGGCCGCGATACAGCGGCTGGCACCTCGTTCGACCGGATGTCGAGCTTTCAGCTCTCGAGGAAGTCTGCCTATCAGTTGACTGATAACGACTTTCGTGTCGACCGGCCAGCGGCAGCCGCGCATGAACTCCATTCCCAGTCCAATCGAAAGGGCCTCGATGTCGAGCAATGTGGAACATTCGGCCGAACACCTCCGAGTGCAGGATTCGCACCAACTGTCACGCACTCGGCGACGCGCATTGCTCGCCGCATCGGCCGGAAACTTTGTCGAATGGTTTGATTTCACAATCTACGGATTCATGGCCGTGACGCTTGCTGACGTCTTCTTTCCGCCGGAGTCTGGCGGGACTGCTCTGCTGGCCGTCTTCGCAGTCTACGGAAGCGCGTTCATCGCCAGACCTGCCGGGGCGCTGTTCTTCGGGACCATGGGCGATCGTCTCGGCCGTCGCGGGTCTCTGTCCCTGGCGATCGGATTGATGGGCATGGCCACCGCGGCCATCGGACTACTGCCGAGCTACGCAACAATCGGGATCGCCGCTCCAGCGCTCCTCCTTGCCTGCCGACTAATCCAGGGATTCTCCGCCGGTGGCGAATTCGCCGGCGCTGCAACGTTTGCCGTTGAACATGCGCCGCCCGGACGACGGCCCCTCTACCTCGCCATCTTCGCCGGATCCACGTCACTCGGCCTCGTCGGCGCCACCGTGACCATTCTGGCGTACCGATCGATGGGCGCTGAAGCGTTCGGCGATGGCGGATGGCGATGGCCATTCCTCATCGGTGGTGCGCTCGCCATCGCAGGACTGCTTCTGCGCCTCGGCGTCGAGGAGACGCCGGTGTTCGAGGCTGTCTCTGCGCAGAACCCAGAGACCACCCGACGATTCCCGCTGCGAGAACTGCTGGTCCAGCAGCGCCGCAATGTGGTGACACTGTTCATGTTCTTTGCGTGCCTCGGGGTACTCAATCACATGATGCTCGGCTACATGCCGACCTATCTGGTGATGTCTGCGGGGATCTCGACTGACACCGCACTGGTGTTGACCACGATCGCGATGGTTATTCCGGTTCCCATCATCATCGCGTTGAGCGGACTTGTCGAGAAGGTGGGACGCCGCCCCTTCGTCCGGCTCGGAGCGGTGGGTACCGCGCTCGCCCTCGTTCCGTGCTACTTGCTCATCGGCACAGGCAATCTCCTGGTGATCGGTATCGCGCTGGCCATCTTGATGATGGGCGCAAGTATGCTGACCACCGGGTTGCTCCCGATCTTGGAACTCCTCCCAGGGCAACTGCGGTACGTCGGAACGGCGGTCCCGTACAACCTCGCGTACGCCGTCTTCGCCGGCACGGCACCACTGGTCAGTCAGGCACTGGTCGACAGCACCGGCAGCGAGCTCGCACCGGCGTTCTACGGCACCGCAATCGCCCTGATCGCGTGCCCCTTCATCTTCCGCGGCATCCCCGAGACGAAGGGCGCCGATCTTCAAACGGGTCTCATCAAGAGATGACCGCGCGGTTCGCTCCGGACTCATACGCGTGACCAATCCTGAGCGGACACAATCCGTGGGCGCTACAAACCCGGTGTTGCATATGGCCGAAGTGTCCACATATGTAGATAGCTTTGCTTGACGGTCTTGGCGAGGCTTGTGCTGTAGCGGCTTTCGCGTTCTCGACGCGATGAATCATTTGGAGGAACGATGCCCAAAGGGACCGACGCGGTGGTTGTGGGAGCTGGGGTCATAGGCAACTCCATTGCATACGAACTCGCTGCCCGCGGCTACCGAGTGGTGGTGATCGACAAAGAGGGCGGCTCGGGCTTCGGGTCCACCAGTGCCTCGAGCGCGATCATCCGATTCAACTACTCGACCTTCGACGGGATGGCCGCAGCGTGGGAGGCGGCCCACTGCTGGAAGAGCTGGCCCGAGCACCTGGGCGGCTTGCACTCTGCCGATCTGGCCCGCTTCCATGAGTGCGGCATGGTATTCCTCGATGTAGACCTCGCCCCACGTGAACGCACCGTCCGGCTCTTCGACAAGATCGGCGTGATGTACGACCTGTGGGACGCGAACACACTGGCCGACCGGATCCCAGGAATCGACGTCGGGTCCTACTACCCACCGAAACCCGTTGATTCGGAAGCGTTCTACGCCGACACGGACTCGTCGCTCGGAGCCGTCTACACCCCCCAGGCCGGCTTTGTCGACGATCCCCAGCTCGCCGCCGCCAACCTAGGTGCTGCCGCGGTTGCGGCAGGGGCCGTCTATTCATTCCATTCGAGGGTGACTCATATCGAACAACAGCCGTCAGACCGGTGGATCCTTCATCTGAACAACGGCGACAGCATCGAGACCCCGATAGTTGTCAACGCAGCTGGGCCGTGGTCGGGCGCTCTCAACGCCATGGCGGGGGTGGGTGCCGACTTCACCGTTACTGTGCGCCCCCTTCGGCAGGAGGTCCATCACGTCACGGCGCCTACGGGCTACAACCAGGACGTTCGACTCGGCCCGATGATCGCCGACCTCGACCTGGGGACCTACATGCGGCCGGAGCAGGGGGGAGGATTCTTGATCGGTGGCACCGAACCTGAATGCGACCCCCTGGAGTGGATCGATGACCCCGACAGCGCCAACCCGAACCGCACTGCTGCCCGCTTCCAGGCACAAGTATTGCGAGCTGCCCGGCGGCTTCCCCACTTGCCGGTCCCGTTCCAGCCTAAAGGAATCGCCGGCGTGTACGACGCCGCTTCGGACTGGACCCCGATCTACGACAAGACCGATCGTCCCGGCTTCTATGTCGCGATGGGCACCAGTGGAAATCAGTTCAAGAACGCGCCCGTTGCAGGCCGATTCCTGGCGACCCTGATCGAGGAGGTCGAGAAGGGGCGTGATCACGATGCCGATCCAGTGGTCTATACGGGCCCGCAGACAGGTTTGGCGATCAATCTGGGATCCTTCTCTCGTCGACGTGATTTCAACACCGCGTCGACCGGGACCGTCTTGGGTTAGGCGCCGGGAGCCCCCACCCACAGCACATCATCGGCAAATGACCCGTCGATTCGAAAGGCCGACCGGATTACTTTGAGCGCTACGCCTGTTGACGTCAGTACCCGTATGACCGAGCTCGCCGACGAGCTGACCACGGCAGTTCCCGCAGATCGCCTCGTCACCGACCCCGACGTGGTCGCGACGTATTTGCACGACGAAGCCGAATGGGCGCCTTACGGCGCGCCGCTGCTCGTCGTCCGGCCACGCACCGCCGAGGAGGTGCAATCCGTCGTTCGGGCCTGCATCGTGCGACGCGTCCCCGTTGTCAGTCGCGGCGCGGGCACCGGACTGTCCGGCGGTGCCAACGCCATCGACGGTTGTGTCATCGTCTCCTTCGACAAGATGAACACCATCAAGGAGATCAACTCCCTCGAACGCCTCGCCGTCGTCGAACCGGGCGTTGTCAACGACGACCTCCGCGCTGCCTGCGCCGAGGAAGGGCTCTGGTACCCGCCGGATCCGTCCAGCGCCGCCTGGTCCACCATCGGCGGCAACGTCGCAACCAACGCCGGCGGCCTGTGCTGCGTCAAGTACGGAGTCACCCGGGACTACGTCCTCGGCATGCAGGTCGTCACCGGCACCGGCGAGCTTGTACGGCTCGGCCGCCGCACAGCCAAGGGCGTTGCCGGCTACGACCTCGCCGGGCTGATGGTCGGCTCCGAGGGCACCCTCGGTGTCATCACCGAGATCACAGTGAAGCTGCGCCCGCTGCAGGAACCGCAGCGCACCATCGTCGGATACTTCGACTCCACCGTCGACGCTGGGCACGCGGTACGAGCGGTCGCCGAAGACGGACTCACACCGTCTGCACTCGAGCTGATCGATCGGCAATGCCTTGTGGCAGTGGACGCCTGGAAGAACATGGGCCTGTCCGCCGACGCGAACGTCCTGTTGCTGGGCCGCATCGACACTCCAGGCGCAGTCGGGGACATCGAGGCCGAGCGGATGCTCGCGTGCTTCGGACGCGCGGGTGCCACGTGGAGCGCCCAATCCACGAACCAGCAGGAGGCCGATGCGCTGTTCCTTGCCCGCCGCCTGGCCTATCCAGCGATGGAACGCCTCGGGCCCGTCCTCACCGAGGACATCTGCGTTCCGAAAGCCGTTGTCCCCGAGATGCTTGCGCGGATCGAGGAAATCGGCCTGCGGCACGACACGCACATCGCGTCCATTGCGCACGCCGGTGACGGCAACCTGCACCCGCTGCTCATCACGCCGAACGACGACGAGGACGCCCGGATACGAGCGCAAGCCGCGTTCGCAGAGATCATCGACGCTGCGATTCGATACGGCGGCACCGTCACCGGCGAGCACGGCATCGGTTTGCTCAAGATGGACGGCCTCGCACAGGAACTTGTTCCACCGGTAATGGACATGCACCGGGCGATCAAGAGTGCCCTCGATCCGCACGGGATCATGAACCCCGGCAAAGTGTTTCAGCCATGATGTTGGTGGGTCAGCGCAGTAGTGCGCGTGACATCACCACTCGCTGGATCTGGTTGGTCCCCTCATAGATCTGGGTGATCTTGGCGTCGCGCATCATGCGCTCGACGGGGAAGTCGCGGGTGTACCCGTAGCCACCGAACAACTGCACCGCGTCAGTGGTGACCTGCATGGCCACATCAGAGGCAAAGCACTTCGACGCTGCGGAGATGAACCCCAAATTCTTCTCGCCACGCTCAGCCCGAGCAGCCGAGGTGTACACCATCAAACGAGCGGCCTCGATCTTCATCGCCATGTCCGCGAGCATGAACTCCACACCCTGGAACGAGCTGATCGACTTACCGAACTGCTTACGCTCCTTGACATAGGCGATCGTCTGATCCAGAGCGCCCTGCGCGATACCCAACGCTTGCGCACCGATCGTCGGACGCGTGTGATCCAACGTCTCCAACGCCGTCTTGAACCCCGTACCCGGCGCCCCGATGATCCGATCACCCGGAATCGTGCAGTCCTCGAAATACAACTCCGCCGTCGGTGACCCCTTGATACCCAGCTTCTTCTCCAACGGACCCACCGTGAACCCGGGATCATCCTTGTGCACCATGAACGAGGAAATACCGTTGGCACCCTTGTCCGGATCAGTCACCGCCATCACCGTGTACCAGGTGGACTTCCCGCCGTTGGTGATCCAACACTTCGACCCGTTGAGCACCCAGTTGTCGCCCTCTTCCCGGGCCCGGGTCTTCATCGCCGCCGCATCCGAACCGGCCTCACGCTCCGACAATGCGTACGACGCCATCGCCTCACCCGACGCGATCGACGGCAACACCTGCTGCTTGAGTTCCTCAGAGCCCTTCAAGATCAAGCCCATCGTGCCCAACTTGTTGACCGCCGGAATCAACGACGCCGACGCATCCACCCGCGCAACCTCTTCGATCACGATGCACGCAGCCACCGAATCCCCACCCTGACCGTCGTACTCCTCAGGCACATGGATCGCGTTGAAACCCGAAGCCGTCAACGCCGCCAACGCCTCCTCCGGGAACCGGGAGTTCTCATCCAAATCAGCAGCGTGAGGCTCGATCTCCTTCTCGGAAAGAGCCCGGATCGCCGCACGCAGCTCGTCATGCTCTTCACCGAGCTTGAACAGACCAAATTCAGGGTTGCCGGCCATCAGAACACTCCTCGTGATCACTGTGCGCGCGAACCTCGGGCGCCTTCTACGGTACTTAGTACCATAACTGTGGTACCAAGTACCAGTGGTAGGAAAGGGCATGCCCGCAGCGATATCGACCCGCCAACGCCTTGCACGGGCGGCCTTTGCACTGTTCGAAGAGCACGGGTACGACGCGACCAGCGTCGACGACATCGCCGCACGCGCGAAAGTTGGCCGGACAACGCTGTTCCGCCACTTCGGGTCCAAAGAAGCCATCGTGTTCCCCGACCACGACTCACTGCTGCAGAGCGCCCACAGCCACCTCGCCGGAACCGACCCCGAGACGATGCCGTCCGCGGTCATCGACGTTGCGCGTTCGGTCTTCGACAGCTACCTCACCGAAGGCGAACTGGCGCAGGCGCGCTACCGCCTCACCCGAACTGTTCCGGCGTTGCGCGACTACGAGGTCGCCACCGTCTCCAAATATGTCCGACTGTTCAACCGGCACCTGCAACCGACAACAAACGACTCCACCGCACAGCTGCGCCATGAGATCTTTGCGCACGCAGTTGTCGCCGCCCACAACCACGTACTGCGCCGCTGGCTACGAGGCGACATCACCGACGCGCACCAAGAGTTCACCGACGCAATGGCCACTGCCCGAACAGTTCTTCAGAACGCCACCGACACAACCTCATCCGCCGTTGTGATCCTGTCCACCAACCAGCCACTAGACTCCATAGTCCCCCGTCTACGCAACGCGATCGGTGATCTGGGGTCGCCTCTCTGACAGCCCGTTCGAGTAGCTGCCCAGGCGAACGCGCCATGACATGCTTCGATGTCGCCCCAGGCAGTGAGCAGACGTGGGTAACCCGGCCTCAGGCTCCTATTTCGGCACCCAGGCGGTAGCCTTCGGCGATGGCATGACTCAGACGGCGAGGCGTGACCGAGTCACCGATGATGCTGACCGACGGTCCGGCCTCGAGTCCCAGCGTCGACATCGGTACCCGCGGTTGATGCCACACCGTGAGGACGTCGTCGAACTCGATGTCGGCGCCTCCGAAGACCGGTCGCAGGCGCAACGCCCCCGACGCCTTGTCAGGAACCAACAGGGTGTGCCCCACCTTGAACTCGGTCCCCGACGTCCCGAGACGGCGCAGTAATGGTCCCGCGCTCTCGGCCGGCACGCGTGAGGCCAGTCCGGTCAGCGGGGTCGCAAAGGTGACGTGCCATCCCTGCCGCACGAGCGCCTCCGCTGCACTGTAGGCGGGCCAGAAGCCATCCCCCTCGTCGAACACCACCGCTCGGCGACTCGTCACATCGGGAAGTCGCCCTAACAGCACGTCGTCCACTGTCGCCGCTGGTCGCCCGTGCAGACCGACTGGCAGGTCTGCGGGCCGGGATCCAGTGGCCACGACGATGTGGTCTGCCACCTCGAGGATGTCTTCCACATCGTCGACTTCGATACCGGCAGAGAGATTCACATCAACCTTCAGCCGGCGGAGCTCTCGCTGGAGGTAGTCGATGACATCCCCAAGAGCTGCCCGGTGGGGCGCTGCCGCGGCGACGCGGACGGCACCTCCCAGAACCGTGCGCTGCTCGAAGACGGTGACGTGATGACCGCGACCGGCGGCGACACGCGCCAGCTCGAGTCCACCAGGGCCCCCGCCGATCACGTAGACCTCTTTCGGCTTCTGTACCTTCACGCCGATCTGCGGGTGGCGACCGCGACCGATCTCTGCGTTGACCGCGCAGTGGAGGTGGGGATCGAACGCCCTGCAGTCTTGGTTGATCCCCAGGCATCCCCGGATCTCGTCCAGCCTGCCGCTCTCCGACTTGATCGGTAGATCGGGGTCGGCGATGAGTGCACGTGCCATCCCCACCATGTCGACGTGGCCGGACTTGATGGCGTGATCTGCGGTGGCCGCGTCCCGAATACGTTGTCCGACAAGGGTCGCAACACCGGTCGCCGCGCGCACCCTCGATGCAGACGGAATGGCCACCGCGTCCTCGTTTGTCGAGTCCTTCACATACTTCCCGCGGGTGCCATGAGTGATGCTGAAGTAGTCGATCCCGAGGTCGGTCAGGTCCTCTGCGATGCGCACGCAATCATCAATGTTCATCCCGCCGGGTATTTCTTCTTCACCGCTGAGACGAACGCCGACAACAAAACCCGTTGGGACCACCGAGCGCATTGCCTCGATCACCAGCCTGGAGAAGCGCATTCGATTCGCGAAAGAGCCACCGAAACTGTCGGTGCGTTTGTTGGTCAGTGGCGACATGAACTGAGCCGGCAGGTACCCGTGCGCCGCATGCAGTTCGACTCCGTCAGCGCCCGCCTTCACCACGTTCTGCGTGGAGATCCGCCAGCCTTCGATGATGTCGTCGATCTCGGCAACCGTGAGCTCGTGGGGTGGGTAGGCGTCGCGAGCGGTCTTGATCGATGAAGGCGCCGACGGTGGCGCGTCTGATTCTCCGCCGATGAACTCCCGACCGAGGTGACACAGTTGAACCACGAAGCGGGCGCCGTGCCGATGGATCACCTTCGCCTTCGCCGCCGTGGCGGGCACATAGTCGTCGATGTATGCCTCGATCAGCTTGCGCGAACGCAGGGTGGTCGTGGAATGCACCACGGTGGCCCCGCCGACGATCAGACCGACACCGCCTGCTGCCAACCGCTCGAAATGCTCGGTGTCGCCGTGAGTGGGGACACCCCGCTCGGCCATGCTCGTTCCGGCCGGCAGCGCCACCAGCCGGTTCTTCACGGTCATTTCGCCGAGCTCAATCGGGGAGAACAGATGAGGGAACTCAGGTGACATCGGACCTCTTCTTTCAATCAAATTGGCTGACATGCTCATTCGGGTGCAACGAGTACTCGCGTCACCGGTTCGGACCGCAGCGTTGCCTCTACACGCCGCCGTAAGCGCTGCTCCGGCACGGTCAGTCGTACCGTCTCCTGGGAGACGTAGTCGGCCCAGTGGTTGAACGTGCAGTACTCGACGTACGTGTCGGAGAGGTCGGCCGCTTGCATGATCCTGCATCTCAGCGCTCCTAGCCGCAGCCGTGAGCGCCGCACTTCGTCGAAGTCCTGCAGGAAGGCCGAAACCCTGTTTGCCGTAACGAAGTAGGTGGTTTCGATCGTCACCGGCCGGTCGCCGTAACCGTCGGTCGGTGGATCGGACCACGTCACGTCAGCCGGATCCGGGGCGATGGCTTCACTGGGGAAGATCCCGTTCCGCAGGACGCCGACCGCGGCCACGACCATGAGCACCGTTGCGGTGGAAACGGCCGGGACCAGACCGACGGCATCGGCGAGCACACCCCAGATGATCGCTCCGACAGCCTGACTGCCCTGGAACATCAGCATGATGAACGCGATGATGCGCGCCTTGATCCAGGGCGGGACCACACGGTGGGCCGCGATCATCCAAGTGCTCTGGACACCCACCCAGGAGGCGCCGACGACCACCATCAGCACCAGCATCACGTCGAGGCGGGTCACAAACGCCATACCTGCGAGAACGACCGCGTAAGCGCCCGAGCCCATTGCGACAAATCGGTTCCAACTCATCCGAGCCCGCAGGGGCATCAGCGCAACCGTGCCCGCAACAGCCCCGATACCGATGGCTCCGGACATCACCCCGAACTCGAACGTGCTGGTGTGGAGGCGATCATGTGCGACGAGCGGCAACAGCGCCCACAGGCAGCTGGCCGGCACTCCAAAGATGGTCAGCCGCAGGAGTAATCGCCGCGTCCACCGGGAGTGACGGATGAAGCGCAGGCCGCCAGACACTGCCTTGCCGATAGGGCTGGGTGCCGCACCGGCACCGGCCGCGGCCGGCACCTGCCAGGCCGCTATCAAGGCGCAGCCTGCGAACAGGACACCAACCGAAGCGAATGCCCACGTGGAGCCGAGACCGGCGAGGATCGCTCCACCGATCAGCGGGCCGATCGCCCGCGCCCCGTTGAACACGGCGCCGTCGATCGCGGGAACGACCGTCATCATGTCTCGACTGACGACGTGCGGTAGCAGCGCCTGCCAGACGATGGCGACGATCGCCAGCCCCGTCCCGGCAACGAAGACACTGCCCATCAGCACGCCGACGCCGACATTGCCGAGTACATCGAGGACGACCAGTGCAGCGGAAGCGATGAGCAGCACCACGGAGGTCGACACGAGGAGCCGACGATGGCTCGTGTACTCGGCTATTGCCCCGATCGGCAACGCGAAGAGGAAGAACGGGATGCTGATCGCGAACTGAACGGCCGAGACCGTGGTCGCGGACTCCCCTGCTTCGGCGAGGATCCATTGGGCCGCGAGTACAAGGACCCATACCCCGACGCTGGCACCGAGCTCCACGAGCAGCAGCAGGCGCAGGCGCCGAACGCGAAGAGGTGCGAAGAACCCCATCTGCGTCGCACCGGTCATTGTTCGCCTCCTCACTGAAACTGAACTTAGTTCAGCAAACGTGACCACGGGTAAGAATTGCAAGATATCCTGAACTGAAGTCATGTCATTTGGCCGCTGGTAGCCGGAACAGGAGACCCCTCGATGCCGTCGCACAACCGCCTGCTGTGCCTGAGATCCAGACCAGAAGGACCTCTACAGACCGGTGACCTGGTGATCACCGAAACACCACTGCCCGATTTGGCCGCCGGCGAGGTCCTGATTCGCAACACTTGGCTCTCGATCGACCCGTCGATCCGAATTAGGCTCGGGTCGACGACCCCGAACGGTTATCTGCCGCCCTTCGAACCCGGCGAACCCCTGGTCGGGCTGGCTCTGGGTGTGGTCGAAAGATCTGAGAACAGCGGCTTTGCGACCGGGGACATCGTGTCGCACATGTACGGGTACCGCGACTACGCAGTCATCGGCACCGACGGCAGCACCATCGGCGGCTACGGGGGTCTGGCTTCTCTTGACCCTGAAGACCTACCACTGCAGTGGTTTCTCGGGCCGTTGGGCAGTTCGGGACTGACGGCGTACGCCGGACTCATCGCGGTCGCCGACCTACAGCCGGGCGACACAGTGTGGGTGTCGGCCGCGGCGGGAGCCGTCGGCAGCATTGCGGCGCAACTCGCCAAACAGCGTGGCGCGGTGGTGATCGGTTCTGCGGGCAGCGCTGAGAAGGTGGACTATCTGGAACGAACACTCGGACTCGCCGCCGCGTTCGATTATCACGCCGGTCCGATCACCGAACTCGTGGAGCGAGCGGCGCCCGGAGGGATCGACGTCTACTTCGACAGCGTCGGATCCGATCACCTCGCCGCGGCACTCGACAACATGCGCCCCGGGGGCCGAGTCGCCATGTGTGGCGCATTGGCCGACTACGACAACACCACGCCGTCGCCCGGACCATCGAACCTGTTCCAACTCGTCTCGAAAGGTGTTCGGATCGAGGGATTTCGTGCGGGCTCGTTCAATCACCTCGCGGCCGACATGCGATCAGAGATCGCCGGCTACCTCCGCGATGGCCGAATGAAGTACAGCGAGTTGGTCTTTCATGGCCTCGAGGAAGCGCCATCGGCGCTCATCGCAATGCTGCGCGGCGACAACACCGGCAAGACCCTGTGTCGGCTCGGTGAGTGAACGGCGCAAGGGTCGCGCTCAGCCGAATGCAACCTCCGGAGTTCGCGCGATGAGCAACCGGCGGACCTTGCCGGCCGCATCGAGCTGAGCGGTTGCGTTGAACGACGCCTCGAAATCGCCGTTGCGGGTGGTGCGTCCCAGGACGAGTTCGACGTCGGAGACCACAGCGCCTTTGTCGATGTGATGCACCAGCGTGCTCTTCTCACGCTGAGCGAGATAAGCGACGAGTCCGTCACGATCTCCGACGAACTCTGCAGACTGGCCCTGCCCCTTGGAGAACTGCACCGACATCATGAAGTCGTCGGTGATCATCGTCAGGACGCGGTCGGGGTCATCAGAATCCATGTACTCGAACCAGCGAGCCAGCACGGGGGTCGGGATCGACGCGCTCATGAGGACACTCCTTCATCCGCTGCCACACCGGACAGCAGCCCGAACTCCGGATCGAACAACACCTGGTACCGGTCTATGCCTCCGTTGGCGTCGACATGCATCACGCCGACGAAATAGCCGGTAGTGGTGGTGCCGTTTTCCGTCACCGCGCCATGCGCGAACAGCACATCTTCGTCGGCGGCCACGCGGAGCAGTTTGTGTTTGCGGTTGACCGTGGGTCGGTTCCGCAGATAGTCGAGCATGGCCTCACGCCCGGAGCCGCGATTTGTCCCCGACGGCAACACCATGGCGAACCGAACGTCTTCGGACAGCAGCGACACCGCTTCCTCGAGTGCCCCACTGTCCACCGCGGCGTAATAGTCCTCGATCAAAATGCTCATGAAATGAACTTAGTTCAGTAAAACCCTTCTTGTCGAGACCTTCCCGGGTTAGTCTCAGGTCACCAAACTGAACTCAACTCGACTGGACCGACATGACTCACCTACCCTCGTCGACCACCGCAGATCCCTGGCCCCGCTCGGAACCACCGGCCCTGACACCCGGCGCAGAGCAGCGGGAACTGCGGTCGGCCGTGCGCGGCCTGTTGACCAAACACAGCGACGTCACTTCGACGCGCGACATCGCCGAGAGCGAGCCCGGCTTTTCGCGCGACCTGTGGGGACGACTCGTGGATGAGATGTCGGTCGCAGCCCTCGCCGTACCGGAGTCGAACGGCGGATTAGGCTATGGCACTGTCGAATTGGGCATCATTCTCGAAGAATGTGGCCGCTCCCTGATATGCGAGCCGGTGTTGCCATCGGCCATCGTGGGAACCCAGGCACTCTTGCTCGGCGCCGCAGACGGCGCCGTTGCCCCACTTCTTGCCCAAGCCATGGACGACGGACTCGTCGTCGCCGTGAGCACGCTCGACCGCGCGCACGACGGGGTGCGTGCCGAGAAGACCGACGGCCAGTGGTCGCTGGTGGGCCGCGCAACGCATGTGGTCGCCGGCAATGCGGCGGACGTGGTCGTCGTGTCGGCCGAAGCCCCTGACGGACGTCGGATCTTCGCCGCCGGCACCGAGACCACGTCTCGGATCGACCGCAAGGTCATCGACCCCACCCGACGGCAGACCGACATCGTCTTCGAAGGCGTCCCGGCCCTTCCGCTGATCGGTACCGCGGACGTCGAGACCTTCCGCACCCGGATCGCTGACCTCACAACACTTGCACTGGCTTGCGAGAACACCGGGATGACCGATCGGTTGCTCGAATTGACCCTCGACCACGTTGCGACGCGAGAACAGTTCGGTCGCCCGATCGGCTCCTTCCAGGCCATCAAACACCGACTAGCAGACCTGCTCATGACGCTGGAAAGCGCCAGATCGGCCTCGCGCTACGCCGCGGCGGTGTACGCCGAAGATCCGGACGATGCACGGTTGGCCGTCGCAGTAGCCGGTGCGGTGTGTACCGACGCTGCCATCGAGGCCGCGAGCGAGGCCATCCAGCTCCACGGCGGCGTCGGTTTCACGTGGGAGCATCCCGTCCACTCCTACTTCCGGCGAGCGCTGGCAAACGAGGCGCTGCAAGGTGATTCGCGCTCACATCGCGCGCGCATAGCGGAGTTGATCGGCATCTGATCGTCGACAGGCCCGCTCAATCGGGTTTCCGTGGCCGAGGCTATTGACGCTGTCGCGTCTAGCGAGTAAAACTGAAATGAATCCAGTTCAATTTGAAGTCAAACGAAAGGTACAAGATGGTTGACACCGACCACATCCTGTTGGAGAAAGACGGAGACGTCGCCCGTGTGTGGCTGAACCGACCGCACAAGAAGAACGCGGTGACTCCTGAGCTGCTGTACCGGCTCGACGAGATCATCGCCGAGGTCGACGCCGATCCGAACCTGAAGGTCCTCGTTCTTCGCGGGGTGAACAACACCTTCTGCTCGGGATTCGACCTGGACATCCTGCTGTCCGACTACGTCGGCAGCACCAATGCGATGGACGTCGCGGTCCTCTCGGCCAAGGTCTGCGACCGCCTGTACTCGATGAACACCCCATCGGTCGCAGTGCTCGAGGGCTACGTCACCGCCGGCGGTTTCGAACTCATGATCTCGTGCGACTTCGCGATCTCCGCGGACGATGCCAAGATCGGCGATTTCCACATCCGACGCGCACTGTTCGGTGGCGCCGGCCCGATCTACCGACTGCCCCGCATGATCGGCATCCGTAAGACCAAGGAACTGATGCTCACGGGCAAGCTCCTCTCGGGCATCGAGGCCGCTGACTTCGACCTCATCAACGCCTCGGCCCCGGCCGACAAACTCGACCAGACGGTCGAAGAGTTCATCGCCCAGCTCACCGACAAGAGCCCCTTCATGATGAAGCTCACGAAGATGACCATCGACCGCGGCCTGGACGCCGATATCCAGTCCCTCATGGTCATGGAGCATTTGGCGGTCGGCAACGCGCTGCAGTCCGAGGACGGCCGCGAAGGTGTCACCGCATTCCTCGAAAAGCGCGAGCCGAAGTGGGTCGGCCGCTGATCGGCTGACAATCACCACCACTTCGGAGAGGACAGGAAATGGGCGAGACACGAAACGCGGTGCTCGACGGCAGCAAGTGCACCGTCTGTGGGACAGTGGCATTCCCGGTCAACGACATGTGCAGCCGATGTGCCACGCGAACCACGACCGCAGTGGAGCTGAGCACACAGGGCAGAGTCTGGGCGTACACGATTCAGCGCTTCCCGCCCAAATCCCCGCCCTATATCCCACCCGCAGAGGGCTTTTCGCCCTTCGCGGTGGGATATGTGGAACTCCCCGAGGGAATCAAGATCCAAGCAATCCTCGATTGTGACGACTTCACGGAACTGGACCGCGCACCGGTGAGCCTGGTTTCCACCTCACCGGTGCCCCGGTTTGTCGTCGGCACCACGCAACCGTCTGGAGCCCGCCAGTGACGCAGACTGTTTCGATCATCGGTGCCGGTCTGTCACAGTTCGGTCGGCAGCCGGGCATCACCGGCCGCCAGATGGCGGTCACCGCGATCGGTAACGCCCTGGACGACGCAGGGCTCACGTGGCCCGATGTCCAGGTGGCCTTCGGCGGCAGCGACGGGTCCGGCTTGGCCGACACCCTCGTCGCAGAACTCGGCTTCACCGGCATCCCGTTCACCAACGTCAAGAACGGTTGCGCCACCGGCGGTAGCGCACTGTTCTCCGCGGTCAACGCTGTCCGTGCCGGCGCAGCAGACATCGCACTGGCCGTCGGATTCGACAAACATCCGCGCGGCGCCTTCGACCCCATGCCGGCAGAGTGGGGCCTGCCTGACGGATACGGCGAAGCCGGGCTGATGGTGACAACCCAGTTCTTCGGATCAAAGATTCTGCGATACATGCACGAGCACAACATCTCCCGGGACACGCTGGCCCGGGTGGCCGCGAAGGCCTATCGCAACGGTGCGCTCAATCCGAACGCCTGGCGGCGCGAGGCAATGAGCGTGGAAGCGATCGCGACAGCAGACATGGTGAACGACCCCCTCACCCGCTACATGTTCTGTTCGCCCGGCGAGGGCGGCGCTGCGGTGATCGTCGCCAGCGATGCGGCCGTGCGCAGATTGGGCGGTCGTCCCGTTCAGCTCCGCGCCATCTCCCACCGCACCAGGCGTTTTGGCTCTTTCGAGGTCTTCAGCCCAGCGGTTCAGGGTGACGGCGAACCCACCAGTGTCAGCGCCGACGCCGCCCACGCCGCCTTCGAGCAAGCCGGCATCGCGCCGTCCGACATCGATGTCGCGCAGCTGCAGGACACCGAGAGCGGCGCGGAAATCATGCATATGGCCGAGTGCGGCTTCTGCGAACCGGGTGAGCAAGAGAGTCTGATCGCCGCCGGTGCAACCGAGATCCAAGGCCGCATACCGGTCAACACCGATGGCGGATGCATCGCCAACGGTGAGCCCATCGGTGCATCAGGACTCCGACAAGTCCACGAGATCGTCACCCAGCTACGCAGGGAAGCCGGCGCGCGCCAAGTATTCGGTACTCCGAAGGCCGGCTTCACCCACGTCTACGGGGCCCCCGGGATCAGCGCATGCACGGTGTTGACGGTATGAGCGCGCAGCAAACTCTCCCTGACCTCGGCCAGTTCATCGAGCAGGCCGAGGCATGGCTGCACAGCGTCGCCGCACCTCGCACCGAGGCCCCTTGGGGCGTGGGCGATGATTCGGTCGCGGTCTTCGAGAGCTGGACCGCGGCCGAGGAGAAGGCTCACACCGATCAGATTTCACAGTACGAACGGGCCAAGTTCGACGCCGGCTGGGGCGCACTGTCATCCCCGCCCGAGTATGGCGGCCGCAACCTACCCCTCTCGTACACGCTGGCGTTTCGCCGCGTCGAAGAAGGCTTCGACGTCCCGAAACGCACCGAGATGTTCTCGGTGACACAGCAACTCGTGGCCCCGACCATCGCTCAGTGGGGAACACCCCTCCAGCGAGATCACTATGTCCGAGCGATGCTGCGCACTGATCTGATCGCCTGCCAGCTGTTCTCCGAGACCGAGGCGGGCTCAGATCTCGCCGCCGTTCGAACCCGCGCAGTCGAATCGGACGGCACGTGGACCATCGATGGCCACAAGGTCTGGACCTCCGGCGCGACAGTCGCCGACATCGGTGTCGCAGTGTGTCGAACCGATCCAGACGTCCCGAAACACCACGGCCTCACGGTCTTTCTCATTCCGATGAACTCCCCCGGTGTCACCGTGCGCCCGATCCGCCAGATGACCGGTGGCGCCTCGTTCAACGAGGTCTACCTCGAAGGGGTGCAACTCGACGACACCCACCGGCTCGGCCCGGTGGGCAAAGGCTGGCAGGTGGCGCTCACCGTCTTGGCCGCCGAGCGCCTCGACGGTGGAAATCTAGGACTTGCCAACGCCGACCAGGCCGTCGAGTTGGCTCGAAACCTGGGCCGGAGCCTCAGTGACCTGGAGAGAGACCGCGTCGCCGATCTCGTGACGCGCAGCTATGTGCAGCGGATCAGCAACATGAGGGTCGCGGGAGCAGTGGTCGCCGGCGAGGACCCCGGACCTGAAGCCTCGCTGGGCAAGTTGCTGGCAACGGACACCATGGCCCGTACCTCCGAGGTCGTCCGTCTGCTGCTCGGTCGCAACCTCACGGCCGACTCCGGAGTCTGGGGCACGTACGCATGGTCCGAGCACGTTCTCGGCGCTCCCGGATACAGGATCGCCGGTGGCACAGACGAAATCCAGCACAACATCATCGCCGAGCGTGTGCTCGGCTTACCCCGGGAGCCCCGCCCATGACCGCGCCGACCTCAGCGTCCCTTCGCGATCGCGTCGCCGACAAACTGTTGGCCGACTGCGGTCTTGCCATGACGGGATTCGAGACCTTGCCCGGCGGCCATTCCGGACTGACGTACCGGGTGTCGACCAACCGCGGCGACGTCGTGATCAAGGCGGTTCCGGAAGGCCAGCGCTCGATCGGCAGACACGACATGCTGCGGCAGGCCACGATCCTCCAGGCGCTGACGAACACAGACGTCCCGGTCCCGCGTGTGGTGGCAGTCGACCGCACCGAACCGGCATGGTTTGCGATGGAATTCGTGCCGGGCGAGTCGCTCGAGCCGGTGCTCGATGACCCGGCGGTCGAGCCGGCACTCGCGGCGAGCCGGATGCGCCGGGCGGCCGAAATCCTGCCGCGGCTGCACGACATCGACTTCACCGTGATCGAAGGCATCAACGAGCCGTTGACCCCCGCCGCCGAACTCGAGCGATGGGCGCGCACCCTGGCCGCAGTGCCGCCCGAACTGGTGGTCGGCGGGGACGCGCTCCTGGAACTGCTGAAGAGCGGTGTACCCGAACCGATCGAACCCGCACTGGTACACGGTGATTATCGGCTGGGCAACATCTTGTCGCAGGGGACCGAACCGGTGGCACTGATCGACTGGGAGATCTGGAGTGCAGGTGACCCTCGAGTCGAGCTTGGCTGGTTTCTTGTCTTCGCCGACGGGAGCAACTTTCCAGGCGTCGGCCGTGAGGTCTCCGGACTGCCCTCGACCGACGAGCTCATCGAGCTCTACACCGATGGCGGCCGACCGCTACCCGAACTCACATGGTTCGACGCCCTCGGACGCCTCAAGATGGCGGCCATCATGGGACACAATCTGCGGCGGCACCGTGAGGGTCGGCATCACGACCCTGATCAGGAGAAGCTGCCGGCCACCATCAACCGCCTGATCGCCACCGGCACCGCACTACTCGTTCGCTGACCTTCAACCCACAGGAGTTTCACCGTGGATTTCTCCTATTCGCCTCGCACCGAGGAACTGCTCGTCACGCTGGAGAGCTTCATGGACCAGTACGTGTACCCCGCCGAAAAGGTGTACGACGCGCAGATTGCCGCAAACGACAACCCCCACGAGCAACCGCAGGTCATGCGGGATCTACAGGCGAAGGCGCGTGAACTCGGCTTGTGGAATCTGTTCATGACACACGACGGCCTCGGCGCCGGTCTCACAAATCTCGAGTACGCCCCCCTTGCGGAGGTCGTCGGCCGCTCGATCATCGGTAACGAGGCGATCAATTGCTCGGCGCCCGATACCGGGAACATGGAGATCCTCGCCATGTTCGGTACCGATGCGCAGAAGGAGCAGTGGCTCAAACCCCTGCTGGACTGCAGCATTCGATCAGCTTTTGCGATGACCGAGCCCGATGTCGCCAGCTCCGATGCCACGAACATCACGTCGACCATCCTGCGTGATGGTGATGAGTACGTGCTCAACGGCCGGAAGTGGTACACGTCCGGTGTCCTCGATCCGGATTGCAAACTGATCATCTTCATGGGCAAGTCCGATCCCGTCGGGCCGACGTATCGGCAGCAGAGCATGATCCTGGTCCCCGCCGATGCCCCCGGCGTCGAGGTGCTGCGTGACCTCCCGATGTTCGGATTCAAAGACCGTCTGGGACACGGCGAAGTTCAGTTCACCGACGTCCGGGTGCCTGCGGCGAACATGCTCGGAGGCGAGGGCGACGGGTTCGCCATCGCGCAGGGACGCCTTGGGCCGGGCCGGATGCACTACGCCATGCGCGCGATCGGTATGGCCGAACGTGCCCTCGAGATGATGTGCCGCCGGTCGCTGCAGCGCGTCGCTTTCGGCGGACCGCTGTCGAACCAGGGAGTCGTTCGCGAGTGGATTGCCCGCAGCCGCATCGAGATCGATCAGATCCGGCTCCTGGTTCTCAAGTCGTCCTGGCTGATGGACACCAAGGGCAACGCCTCGGCACGCTCCGAAGTCGCTGCCATCAAGGTCGCAGCCATGGAGGTCGCCCACAACGTGGTCAACCGCGCCGTGCAGACCTACGGCGCCGCCGGGGTGAGCGACGATACGATCCTCGCCCGGTTGCATGCCATCACGCGTGCCCTGCAGATCGCTGACGGCCCCAACGAGGTGCACCTGCGCACCATCGCCCGCCTCGAGGTGAAGAAATACAAATGAGCACACCATATTTGGGCGGCAAGATCGCTTTGGTGACCGGAGCCAGCCGCGGCCTCGGACTGGCCATCGCCCGCGGCCTGCGCGACGCGGGAGCCACGGTCATCGTCTCCAGCCGCAAACTCGAGGCATGTGAGGCCGCCGTCGCGAGCCTCGGCGACTCGGGACCCGGAAGCGCCTACCCGTTCGCGCTCCACGTCGGACAGTGGGACTCGATCGAACCCGCCGTGGACCAGATCATCGCCGAGTACGGCAGTCTCGACATCGTCGTGAACAACGCCGGCATCGCCCCACTCGCCGAGAATCTAGTGTCGGTGACGGAGTCGCTGTGGGACAAAACGATCGAGGTCAACCTCAAGGGACCGTTCCGGCTCATGGCCGTGGCCGGGGCGAGGATGGTCGACAACGGAGGCGGATCGATCATCAACATCTCGAGCATCGGTGCTGTGCGTCCGAGCCCTCCGGAGGCCATGTATGCGGCCGCCAAGAACGGACTCAACGCTCTCACGATGGCGTTCGCACAAGAGTACGGCCCGACAGTGCGGGTCAACTGCATCATGCCTGGCGGATTCGCCACCGACATGGCGGAGAATTGGGACGATGAGTTCATCGGCAAGATCATCGACCGGCTCCCGGCGGGGCGCCTCGGGTATCCCCATGAGATCGCCGGCCTCGTGACGCATCTCGCGGGTGACGCTGCGGGCTACACCACCGGCGCCGTGATCCCGGTCGACGGCGGCCGGACCGCGGTCTACTGAAACGACGGGAAACAATGACAGCAAACACTTTTTCCCCCGCTGCGACACCCAGTGAACTGTTCGACCTGAGCGGTCGCACGGCAATTGTGACCGGCGCTTCGTCGGGCCTCGGGCTGGGATTCGCTCGTACTCTCGCGGCTGCGGGCGCGACCGTGTACGCCGCCGCGCGACGGCTCGATCGACTCGAAGAGCTGGCCGCGGCGGACCATCGCATCGTCCCGGTTCGGTGCGATGTCACGGTCGACGCCGAGCGGCGGGCCCTGGTCGACCGAGCGCATCGCGACTCAGGGCGCCTTCACATCCTGGTCAACAACGCAGGACGGCCCGGACCGCCGAACGCGGAGGACGAAACCGTCGACGGATTCAACTCGATCCTCGAACTCAATCTGGTCGCAGGATTCCATCTGTCCACCTACGCCGCCACGCAGATGGCCGACGGGGACCACGCTTCGTTCATCAATATCTCCTCGGTCATCGGCCTGGTGTCCACCGCACCGATCGGGGGGGCCAGTTACGCGGCCTCCAAAGCCGGGACACTCGGTCTGACAAGGGAACTCGCCGGCCAGTGGGGTCGCCGGGGCATTCGGGTCAACGCCGTGGTCCCTGGCTGGTTCGACACCGAGATGACAGACGGACTCTTCGAGAACGAGAAGTCGGCCGGCTGGGTTCGCCGCAACACGATGCTCGGACGCGGCGGAACCGATGGAGAGATCGATGGCGCCGTACTCTTCCTCGCGTCGGATGCCTCGTCCTACATGACCGGTCAGGCCCTGGTCGTCGACGGCGGATGGACCGCTCGCTGATGTTGGCGGTTCAACTCACCCGCTGGGGCGCTCCCCCGCAATTGCGGAGCATCCCTGAGCCGCAACCCACAGGCACGGAGTTGCTCCTCGAGGTCGGTGCTGTCGGCCTGTGTCGTTCGGATCTGCACGTCATGGATGCCGGTGAAGGGCGCTTCGATTACCCCCTGCCGCTGACACTCGGACACGAGGTCGCCGGCACGGTGGTCGAGGTTGGGACGGCAGCCGACCCAGCTTGGATAAGCAAATCCGTTGTGGTCCAGGGTATCTGGTCCTGCCGGAGTTGCCGCAATTGCCTGCGCGGGCGGGAGAACTACTGCCTGCGTCTGGCACCACACGCCAACGGCAGGCTCGCGCCGATCGGAAACGGGCTCGGCCGGCCGGGCGGACTCGCCGAGCTCATGCTCGTACCATCGGCCGACGTGTTGGTGCCGATCGGTTCACTCGACCACGCCGAGGCCGCGCCACTCGCCGATGCGGGACTCACCGCGTACCACGCGATCCGCACGAACGCCGACCTCATCGACGAGAACACCGTCGCCGTGGTGATCGGTATCGGTGGGCTCGGGCATCTCGCACTCCAGATCCTCCGCGAAATGGGCGTCAGCCAGATCGTCGCCGTGGACACCCGGGCCAGTTCATTGGCTCTGGCACAGACGTTGGGAGCGCTCACCGCTCATCTCACCGTCGCTGACGCCGCCGATGCCGTCACCGGACTCGGAGGCGCCGACCTGATCTTCGATTTCGCCGGGGCACCGACCACGGTCGAACCGGCCGCGCGCTTGTTGGCACCCGGCGGCCGGGTTGTGATGGTGGGCAGCGGAGGAGGCAGGCTCACGGTCGGCAAAGACGTCGGCCTGGTCAACGGATGGGAGGTGAGTGCTCCCTTCTGGGGCACCAGGACCGACCTGGCAGCCGTGGTCGACCTCGCCGCCCGAGGTCGCCTCCACGCCGAGACCGAGACCTACCCTTTGAGCGAGGCCCCCGACGTGTACCGATTGCTTCGTACCGGCTCGATTGCCGGACGCGCGGTGATCATCCCGTCCGCTCCCCGACACCGAAGCCTCGAGAAAGAGACAGCGCAGTGAAGCTACTCGCACAGGAAATGCTCGCCAGGGCCGCGTCCACCCCGGACGCGATCGCTGTCGTCGACGATCTCGGCGGCCACAGCGTTTCCGAGGTCGTTGCGGCCGCGCAGGAATTGGCCGACCAGATCGCTGGCGTCGACACGAGCCCTCCGACTGCTCTCATCCAGGCCGACAACACCTGGCACACCGTGGCGGCCGCGTTGGCGGTGGGTATGCGTGGTGGTGTGGTCGCGGTGTTCAGCCCACACGCCGCCGAATCCGAGTTCGAGCTTGCGATCGAAGACATCGACCCCGATCTGGTTGTGGCCGAAGAGAAATCGCTGACCCACTGGGCCGTCTCGGACACAGACTTCCCTGTACTGGGCAACGCATTCGGCTCGCATCGGATCCGATCTCGACAGGCGTTCAGAGACACCGATCGATGGCGCGGCGGTGCTGCAATCGCCATGACATCAGGGTCGACGGGGCGCCCGAAGTGCGTTGTGCAGTCCGAGGAAGCGATCCGCTACGCCTGCCAGAGCACAATCGATGTGGTCGGGCTCGAGGCCGGAGAACCGATCGGCGCGTTCGTGCCGCTGTCGTCGGTGGCCGCCTACTGCTTCGGGATGTACCTTCCGGCCTACCTCGGCGGGACCATGGTCTCGGTCGGCAAGTGGTCGCCCGCTGTCGCGCTGGAGGTGATGGCCCGCGAACGCGTGGCTTGGACGATGCTGGTGCCGACGATGGCGCTGCAGCTCTCCGTGGTCGAGAGCGCCGCGGGTGCACTGTCCTCGATGCGCGCGATGACGGTAGGCGGCGGGCCGATGAACGAGCGAGCTTTGCTGCAGGCGGAAACACACCTGGGTACCACCTTTCTGCGGGTGTTCGGAATGTCGGAGTGCCTCGGGCACACCACCCCTGAACTCGACGACCCGCCGGCGATCCGCCTTGGCCGCGACGGCCGCCCCTTCCCCGGGACCATCGTGCGGGCAGTCGATGCGACCGGGGTTCCGGTGGCGCCAGGCGAGATCGGCGACGCCCAGGTCAAGGGGCCTTCACTGTTCGTCGGCTACGCCCGCGGCGGCATCCCGACACCGCCCGAACTGACGGCAGACGGTTTTCTGCCCACCGGGGACCTCGTCGAGGTAGCCGAGGACGGTTCGATCCGGGTGATGGGCCGGCAGAAGCAGATCATCATCCGCGGGGGCCGCAACATCGACATCAACGAGCTCGAAGCGGCGATCGCGTCCATTCCGCAGGTGGTCCAGGTCTGCGTGGTGCCCGTTCCAGATGACCTGCTCGGCGAGAGGGCCGCAGCGCTGGTGGTCACCGGTGGCCCACAGTTGACCCTCGAGGAAGTCACCGACCAATTGGCCCGGTCCGACTTCCCCAAGTTCAAATGGCCTGAATACCTGTTCACGGTCGAGGATCTGCCGCAGAATCGGGTGGGCAAGCTGTCGCGGCCCGACGCGGTCGGACTGGCCTCCAAACTGGTCGCACAAGCCGACCCGAGTTCAAGTCAACTGCGGTAACGTGAACAAACACATTCCTGACAACGTCCCGGGGGTCCACGATGACGGTTGATGCCACTGTGCGACGCGAGAGCCCGCGGTCCAAACGCAGCCGCATCCTCGCGGTTGCGATCGACCAGTTCGGCAAGGTCGGTTACGAGCACACCAAGTGGGCGTCCATCGCCGACGTCGTCGGCATCGGGCAGACGGCGCTGTACCACTACTTCGAGTCGAAGGCGCATTGCCTGCTCACGATCATGCGCCTCGAGCTGGCTGATTCGGTCGAGCGTTTCGACGCGGCCACCGCGTCCGAATCCGACCCCGAGGCTGCGCTGAGGGCTGCGATCACGGCAGCATTGGAAGCTTCTCCGACCGACGCCTTACAGCGTCGAATCCTGCAGAATCACATGGACTTACTCGCGACGCCACGGCAGTCGGAGAAGGAAGAAGCCGAGCGGATCCGGTGCCGCGAACTCGTTCACGAGATCGAGGTGAAGTGGACTGCGCTGATCGCGTCGGGCATCAAGAGCGGGGCGTTCATCGATGAAGACCCTCGCATGCTCGGGCGACTCGTTCTGCCGCTGATCATCAGCGTGTGGCGCTGGTACCGACCCGAGGGCAAACTCACCCTCGAACAGATCAACACGACGGTCACCGATGCCGCACTGAGGATCGTGCGGCCCTGATACTCGCGCAAGCCCGTCGGCTCTTGGGGCGGCCATCAAAAATGAACAGAATTCAGTTAGGAGCAATCGTGTACAATCTGATCGTCCTGGGGACGCGCCCAAGTGCCTGGACTCATGAACAGTTCATTGACTGGTGGCGCGGCGAGCATGCCGAACCAACTTACAAGTTGCCCGGACTGCTGCGTTGGCAACACACGGACCTGCAGGAGACCTTCGACGACAAGTCGGCAGGCTGGGATGGACTGTCGGTCTTGAGCTTTGAATCCCCCGAGGCACTCAAAGCCGCACTGGCAAGTCCGGAATGGAAAGCGGCTGTGGCGAACGTGGGCGACATGGGCGGCCGCCGGATGATCTGGTATGGCGAAGAGAAGACCTTGGTTCCCCTCGTCGCCACGTCGTGACCCCTGCGCCGTGGTCCGAGCCCGGCTGCTTCCCCGTGGCCGATGGCATCCATCGAATCCCACTGCAGATGCCCGGAGACGGCCTGCGGGCGATCAATGTCTATGCGCTGGAGACGAACAGTGGCCTTGCCCTCATCGACGGCGGTTGGCACCGCGAGGACACCTACGACGAACTGACGCGGGCGCTCTCGGCAATCGGGCGCGCCCCGGACGACATCCACGACATCTACGTGACGCACGTGCACCGTGATCACTACACGTTTGCCGTCGAACTGCGACGCAGGCACGGATGCCGAGTCCATCTGGGGAGCGGCGAAATGGTCGGCATCGAGGCAATCGCCCGACTCGGGACGAACGTCCCGGAGAGTTCACTGCGCGAACTGAATCGGGCAGGGGCACGTCGGATCGCCGAACGGGCGTACAACGACTCCGTCGATGAGCCATTCGCGGCCGCGGACTGGGAACCGCCCGACACCTGGCTGACCGAAGGACCGCTGCTCCTGGCCGGCCACTCGTTGACTGCGGTTCACACTCCCGGACACACCAAGGGGCACATGGTGTTCCAAGATACGGATCGCGGCGTCAGCTACACCGGCGACCATGTGTTGCCGACGATTACCCCGTCCATCGGCTTCGAGCTCGGCGAGTGGGACCTACCCCTCGCCAAGTACATCCGGTCACTCGAGTTGATGCTCGACAATCATGACCACATCATGTTGCCGTCGCACGGGAACACCGGATCGGGTGTGCACGCGCGGGTGCATGAACTCCTCGCGCACCACGAGCGACGGTTCGCGGCCACCATCAACGCTGTCGATAGCCTGAGTACGCCAACGGGACTCGCTGTCGCACAGGCACTCACCTGGACTCGCCGCGAGCGGCCGTTCGACACCCTCGACAACTTCAACCAGATGGTCGCCACGTGCGAAACACTGGCACACCTCGATGTCCTCGCCGAGCGCGGCAGGCTGAACGTCGAACATCGAGAAGGAGTGGATGTCTTCACCGTGCGGTGACGGCACGCGCAATCCATCCACCCTGCTGCCGGCCAGGTCTTCCTAACAGGCGCTGTCAGGCGGCGGTCCAGCCACCGTCGACATTCAGCTCGCTACCGGTGATGAACGTGGCGTCGTCGCCGGCCAGGAAGGCGACCGCTGCCGCGACCTCGGACGCCCGCCCGAGCCGGCCCATCGGTGTATTGGCGAGCATCGCGCGATGACGTTCAGTGCCCTCATACCGATCGAGCAACTGCTGGGTCTCGATGAACCCCGGATGGATCGAATTGACGCGCACACCTTTGGTCGCCCAGTGCAGGGCGGCGTTCTTCGTCATGGTCCTGACCGCTCCCTTGGCTGCGGCATAGGCAAAGCTGTTCCCCATCCCACCAACTGTGCCCAGGATCGAGCAGATGTTGACTATTGAGCCGCCACCGGACTGCTCGACCAATGCTCCCGCGTGCTTCATCCCGAGCCAGGTACCGGTCTGACTGACCTCGATGACCCTGTTGTACCGGTCCAGACTCTCATCGACAACAGATTCGAGGCTTCCGATGGCACCGTTGTTGACAACCGCATCGAGCCGCGAAAAGCGTTCAGACACTCGATCTACAGCGTAGATCCATTGCTGCTCGGACGCGATGTCGAGACCGAGCGCCAGATGGTTCTGTGGAGAATCCAGCCCTGCGACCAGCTTCTCGCAACCGTCGAGCGCAAGATCGGTCACCACCAGGGTCGCGCCCTCGGAGGCGAGTCGGCGCACGATCTCAACGCCGATCCCTCCGGTTGCGCCGGTGACCAACACGACCTTGCCCTGCAAACGCGTTCTGCCATCAGTCATTTACTCTTCGCCTTCTGTGTCGGCTCAGAGCTTGCTGAGCACGTTGCGGCCACCGATCAGCATGGCAATTGCCACACCGCCGGTCGTCACCGCCGTCATGAGTAGCGCCATGGCCGCCACCAGCGGATAGGTGCCGTTCTGCCACATGTCGAACAAAAGCGTTCCCATCACCTGCGTCGTGGAAGCACGGACCAGCAGCGACGCAGCGAACTCATGGGTGAGCAGGATGAACATCAACGCAACCGCACTGAGGATCGTAGGACGCATGAGCGGCAGCATGATTCGCATGTTCGTCACGAGGGGTGAGGCACCACTGGTTGCCGACGCTTCGGTGTAGGTGTTGCCCAGTGCCAGCATCGCTGTCATCTGCATGCGCGTCGCGAACGGAAGCATCAGCACGATGTACACCAGGATGATGACCGTCCGGGTGCCGTACAGGATGAACGGCGGCTCGGTGTAGGTCAGCAGGAATCCGACGCCGAAGATCACTGCCGGAATGCCCAGGGGCAGGGCGGTCATCAGGTCGCCGATCAGCGCCAGGATCTTGAATCGCCGGCCTCGGACCAAGAGGTTGGCCATCAGATAGCCGATGGGAACCACGATCACGACCGCACCGAGCGACGTGACAACGCTGGTGATGACGGACTCGACGATGGCATCGGTACGCAGCAGCTCTCGGAAATTGTCGAGGGTGAACAGGCTCCAGGACAGCGATCCGGACCAGTAGGGGGTCAGCGAGACGATGATCAGCCCTACGAGCGGGATCACCAGCGCGAACAGAGCAAACAGCGAGATGGTGACCGTTGCCCATGTTCCCTTTCCCGTGGGCGGCGCGAAGGCTTTGCCGCCGTGGGTGACGAAGCGGGTCTGGTTGCCCAGCATCAACTTTTGGACCAGGACCAGAGCGATACCGAAGATGACCAGCGGTGAGCCGGCGGCCGCGGCTGCGGCAAAGTCGGACGGCGACTCCGACACACGTCGGTACATCTCCGTGGTGAGCACCTTGACTCCGCTGTTCTGGCCGAGCAGCAACGGCCCGGTGAACTGACCGAGCCCCAGCAGGAAAGCGATGCCGCCGCCGTAGATGAGAGACGGCCGGAGCAGTGGCAGTACCACCTTGAAGAACACACCGAATGTTGACGACCCGCTCACCTGGGCGGCCTCCAGATGCTCGGAGCTGATGTTCTGCATACCTGAGCTGACGAACAGATAGACAAACGAGGTCAGCCCGAATCCGGTGAGGATGATGATCCACGGCACGGTGTACACGTCGATCGGCCCGGTGTCGGACCCGCTCCACCAGGGCAACTTTCGCAGGAGAACGTTCAGGTATCCCGGTCCCGGAGAGAGCAGGAACGCCCAGCCGACGATGTTGGCGACGGCCGGCATGACGATGGGGAGAATCGGAATGATGCGCAGGAAGCCCAGTTTCGCCGGTAGCCTACTCGCAGCGAAGGCGAGCAGGGTTCCGAGCACCATCGCGATCACGAGGGATCCGAGTGCCAGTGCGATCGTCGTCCAGATCGTCTCGGCTATGTCGAAGCGACCGTAGGTGGTGCGGTAACCCTGGCCACCGTTCTCGAATGCCAAGAGTTGCAGCCGGATCATCGGCAGGAGCACCAGATATGCGAGTATCGCCAACAGTGCGCCGTACCAGATCCTTCCGCGCCACTGTGCGGGAATGACCGACCGTGATGACGGGCGTGGCCGCGGAGACGGCGGCGATTGGGGTTCGGCTGTGAGTGTGGCCATCAGACCGTCTCCTTGGCTCGGCTGGTCGCCAAGTCCGCTGCCGCCGCGCGATCTGCCTCGTCACCGGCGAACACCCGAAGGCTCGACGGTGAGAAGCTCACGACCATCGGCGCACCTGGCTTGCTGCGGCGAAGGGCGGCGCTGTGTTCGGAGGCATTGGCACGCAGCGTCAGCTCCTCGCTTCCGCTCTTGACGGTGACATCGAAGTGGCGTCCGCCGTACTCATACGTCACCAATTCGGCGTGCAGCGCAACGTTTCCGGCGGGCACCTCGGCCATCGACTGGTGTAGGTGCAGATCGTCCGCCCGGAAGCGGGCGACTGCCGATGTCCCTTCGTCGGCAACGCCGCGGACCACGGAATGGCGCAGATCGATCGAGTCGCCTCCCGAGGTGATCCACCCGTCGTGGCCGCGTCGCAATTCCAGGCGGTTCCCCATTCCGATGAATGCCGCCACATATTCCGAAACCGGGTTCTCGAAGACGTGCTCCGGAGCATCGTACTGCTCGATCTTTCCGGACTTCATGATTGCGAGCCGGTCGCCGAGTGCAAACGCCTCGGCCTGATCGTGCGTGACGAAAACCGCGGTGAAGCCCAGGTTTTGGTGCAACTGGTGAATCTGCGAACGGACCTGGTCGCGCAACCTCGCATCGAGATTGCTCAGTGGCTCGTCGAAGAGGATGAGGTCGGGCTGAGAGACGAGGCCACGGGCAACTGCGACGCGCTGTTGCTGCCCGCCACTGAGCTGTGACGGGTACCGGTCGAGCAGTTGGCCGCAGTCGACCATGTCGGCCGCTGCCTCGACGGCGCCGTCGGCCATTGCCTGCTTCATCTTTCGCACCTTGAGCGGATACTGGATGTTCTTCCGCACCGTCATGTGCGGCCAGAGCGCGTAGGACTGAAAGACCATTCCGATGTTCCGCTTGTGCGCGGGCACATTGAGATGTTCCTTGCCGTCGAACACGGTCCGGTCCTTGAATGCGATCGTGCCGTCCTGGGGGGTCTCGAGTCCAGCCAGACACCGCAGGGTCGTCGTCTTGCCACAGCCACTGGGACCGAGTAAGACCAGGAACTCGCCCTCCTCGATCGTCAGGTCGAGTTGGTCGACGACCGTGTTCGATCCGTAGGTCTTGGTCAGACCGGAAACTCTGAATTCTGAGGTCATCTCATACCTTCTGCGTTGATTTCTTCGGAGTGCGGACACCGGCGGCGGTGCCACCATCCACGAGCATGTCGGTGCCGGTGACGTAACTGCTGTCGTCTCCGGCCAGGAACGCGATGACCTTCGCGACTTCGGCAGGAGTGCCGCGGCGTTGCATCGGGATGCTTTTCACGTAAGCCTCCACGTCGTCGGCCGCAAAGCCCGCCGACGACGTGATCGCGGTGTCGATACTGCCCGGGCATACTGCGTTGACCCGGATCCCGCGGTCTGCGAGTTCGAGCGCTGCCACCTTGGTCAGGGCGCGGACACCGAATTTCGACGCACCGTAGGCCCCGAGTTCGGCGGTCGCGAGTACGCCGCGCAGCGATGCGAGGTTGATGATGGAGCCGCCTTGCGACATCGCCGAGGCGGCTGCCTTGATCCCCAGGAATGTGCCGATCAAGTTGAGATCGATCATCACGCGAAACTGGTCAAGCGAGGTTTCTGCCAGCGGGGCCTTCATTGCCGCGCCGGCGCTGTTGACCAGGACATCAAGGGGCGCCTGACGCGATATCTCGGCAGTCGCTGTAGCCCAATCGATTTCTGAGGTCACGTCGAGATGGAGGTAGTGGGCGTCGGCGCCCAATTCGTCGGCCAGATCCCGGCCCGCCGCGTCGTCGACGTCGGACAGCCAGACGGTTGCCCCTCGCCGCGCGAACTCCCGGGCACACGCACCCCCGATCCCTTTCGACGCGCCGGTGATCAACACGTTGGTCCCGCGGAACTGTGGTGACGAGCTGTTCATGGCGTCCTTTCGACTCGGAATCGGGGGTTCGTGCGGTGTTGGGTCAGCTCTGGAAGAGCTTTTGCCATTCTTCGGAGTATTGCTCGACCTTCTCGGGTGTCAGCTCGGCAATGTCTGGCGACGCGATGTCCTGCGCTCTGGCCACCGCGCCAGGGATGTCCGGCAGCGCAGCGGCGTAGCCCGGGTTCAGCGCTGTCTGACCCTCCGTGGTGACCATGAAGTCGGCGAGTACCTGCGCAGCGTTCGGATGGGGTGCGACGCCGACGACCTGGCTGTACCAGGGTGTGCCCCAAGGGGTCGGGGGAAGCTTCCAGTTGACGGGTGCGCCGGCCTCGACTTCGGTGACCAGTGGTTGCACCGACGGAGAGACCACGACTTCGCCTGAAGTCAACGCCTGCGCCACACCGAGCGCGCTGGGATACACACGAGGCTCGAGTGCAGCGAGCTGCTCCCAGTAGTCTTCGCCGTAGGTCTTGGCGTAGTACCGATAAAGGTCTACGTACGAGGCGATCCCGGTCGGATTGACGATGCCGATCTTGCCCTTGTATGCCGGGTTCAAGATGTCCTGCGGCGTATTGAGCCCTCCGGGCACCGCGCCTGTGTTCCATCCGAGAGCGAACACGGCTGCGCTGGTGAGGAAGAACCGGTCGTTGATGACACTCTTGTCCGGTTCGTAGGCCGGTGCGTCCAGTGCGGGGCCGACCAGATCGGCCGAGTACGAGCCCGAGTCGGCCGCGTTCTGAATCCACGCGGCGTCGGTGAGCATGTGTACGTCGGCGATGCCCTTGCCGGTCTTGTTCTCGGTCTCGATTCGCGGATTGATCTCCGCGTCGGTACCGCGAACGAAATCCATTGCTATGTCCGGGTATTTCGAATTGAACGCCGCTTTGAGCGCCTCGAGGTTCGCCGGCTTCTGGCTGGAGTACAGCATCACGCTGCCCTCCTTGTTGGCGGCCGCGACGACGTCGTCCCAGCTACCCTCCACGGGACCGGAGGAAGACGAGCTACCCCCGCACGCGGCCAGACCGAACGTGGACGCTGCTATGGCAACTGCCGCAATCGCTTTCGAGATGGGTCTCATTGTTAACAATGCTTTCTCTTCCGGACCTCTCGAGCGAGGTTCCCACTGATGGAGGTCGAGCAGTCGAACTGGTTGTCAGCCGATGTGATTCAGCGTCTTCGCGAGTACCTCCGGAATGGAGATCATCGCCATGTGGCCCGACTCGAGGTACAAGGTCTGCCCTCCCACCAGAGCCGCCGATCTGGCCTGAAGCTCTGGGGTGTAGCAGGCGTCCCGGGACAGCCGGATGTAAGTTCGTGGCACGTCTACTTTCAGACCAGAGAGGTCAACCGGCTCGGAGAGCAATGCGGCCGCATCGTCCACCAGTTGGGCAAGCGTCCACTCCGTCTGCTCCTCGGTCATGTCGTTGCACAGCATCCCCGGCACAGCTGCCGGGTTCTGCTGGTACAGGCCCCCATCGATGGATTGCTGAACCGCCTCGCGCACGCCGGGATCGATGCCGTCGATCACACGCGTTCCGTCGGCGGGCACCACCGCCGACAAGAAGACGACATGCCTGATCCTGTCGGCCAACTGCGCGAGGACTCGAGGAACGGAGACGCCGGCGAACGAATGTGCGACGACGGTGATGTCTTCCAGGTCGGCGTTGCGGACGTCGTCGATGATCGCTGCCGCGCAGTCGTCGAGGGTCACCGTGCGGAGATCCTGCTCGGCGCGTGTGCCACGACCGGGTAGATCAACGGCGACAACGCGCCTCGCAAGCAGTGGGGCGAGGCGGTCCCAGCACGTCGCGCTCATACCTGCGCCGTGCACCAAGAGGAAGGACATTGCTTGCCTTTCGCCAAACTGAACTGATGTCAGTTTGAACTTAATCTGGTTGTGCTGTGATGTCAATCACCAAGAGGTGTTTATTTGAACTGAATGCACTTCAGTTTTCGCGGTCGTCTGACCAGCACATATTCGGCTGGGTCACGATCCCGGCGAGGCCAACGCGGTCTCACCGGCCGCAAGCCCGAACACGAGTGCCGTGGCCAGACCACCCGCGTAAGCGCGGTTCCACAGACCCCCCGTATCCGAGCCGGCTGCGAGCAGCCCACCGACAGGTGTGCCGCTCGGGTCGAGCACACGAGCCCGGGCGTCGATTTTCACCCCGTAGAAGGGGAACGTGATCGCCGGTGCCGCCTCGATCAGGTAGTACGGCGGTTCGTCGAGAGGCAGTGCGTCGTGCGATCTGCCGGGGATCAATGGGTCGTGGTTCCTGGCTCGGTTGTTGAAGTCGGCGATCTGCTCGGCGATGGCCAGACCGTCGTAACCCCACTCGTCGGGCAGGTACTCGAATTCCGACAGGTCCTCGGCCATACCCACATGACCACCACGCTTGCTCGCCAAGGTGAACTTGTCGACGGCCACGGCGCCCTCCACGTACGAGGCCACCATCCACTCCCGGTGGACCCGGGCATCGGCAACGAGCAGACCACGGCCGCCCGGTTGTTCCAGCAGGGCCATCGTCGTGAGGTGGTCACCCAGGGTCTCGTCGACGAACCGGTGGCCGGCAGTGTTGAACAACAGAGCGTGTTCGCTGTAATACAACGACAGGTCAACGAAGTCGGCGGAGTCTCTGAACTCGACGCCGGCCGGGATCAGATGTCCGTAGAACCCCGCGCCGTCGGCACCCGTTGCGGCGCCGATCTGCTGCGCCAGACGCAGGCCGGCGCCAACACTGTTGGGGTTTGATCTCAGCGGCATACTGCCGGCCTCTGGGTGGACATACCTTGCCAGGAGGTCTTTGCTGCCCTGGAACCCACCGGTGGCCAGCAGCGTGTTCTTCGTCCGAATGTCCGCTGCGCCGCCTGGACCGCGCACTCGTATGCCGACGACCTGGCCCCCGTCGGTCAGCAGCTCCTCGGTCTCGGTGCGCAGCAACAGTTTCCCGCCGTTCTCGAGCACAAGCCGTTTACACGTGTCGAGGTAGTGATTGGTGTCGAACTTGTGCCCCTGACCGAAACCGAGAATCGGTTGTGCCGGACCGACCGTCACGCCGACGGAGCGGATCCAGTCGACACCCCCGGCGAATCCGTCGACGAGTGCTTCACGCAAAGCCGGATCGCCATGCGAATTGTGTCGCGCCATGACCTCTCGGTCGGGCGCGGTCCAAGCGTAACCGGCAAACCTGGCCGATCCACCAACATCCTCACCGACTTCTACGACAGTCACCGACTTTCCCGCGAGGGCGACTCTGGCCGCCGCGGTCAGCCCTGCCATCCCCGCGCCGATCACCAGCAGGTCACACGAGGTCCCTGGCATCGATCAAAGTCCTTCCGGTGAAGCTCATGTGGGAACTTAGGTGCGCCTAGCCGAGGAATGATTTTTCCCACTGCTCCTGGAACTGGGCGATCTTTTCCGGCGACAGTGCCGCGATGTCGGGGAGAGGGATGTCCTGGGCCCGTGCCACCGAGTCGGGTATGTCTGGCAGAGCACTGCCGTAACCGAATGACAGCGCCGTCTGCCCCTCGACCGTCACCATGAAGTCCGCCAGCACCTGGGCGGCATTGGGGTGCGGCGCCGACGAGAGCACGTGCGAGTACCAGGGTGTGCCCCACGCGGGATCGGGCAGCGCCCAGTTCACCGGCGCACCGGCAGCCACCTCACGCAACAGCGGCTGGACCATCGGCGTGGCAGAGATCTCGCCTGAACTAAGGGCCTGCGCGATACCCAGTGCACTCGGGTACACCCGAGGATCCATCTGAGCGAGCCGCTGGTTGAAATCATCCGGCCCCCAGTTCTTCTCGAAGAACTGATACTCGTCGACCACGGCCGCAAAGCCGGCGGGGTTGACCACGCCGATCCGTCCTTTGAGCGCCGGGTCGAACAGATCGTCCGGAGATGCGAGGCCGCCCGGCAGCGCATTGGTGTTCCAGCCAAGTGCGAAGACTGCTGCGCTCGTCAAGAAGAAGCGGTCGTTCATGACGCTGCGGTCTCGTTCGTACTCCGGGTTGTCGAATGCCGGGCCCACGATCTCGGTGGAGTACGAACCCGAGTCGGCCGCATTGGTGATCCACGCTGGATCCGACACCATGTGGACATCCGCGGTCCCTTTGCCGGTCCGATTCTCGGTCTCCACCCGCGGGTTCATCTCCACGTCGGTGCCACGCACGAACTCCAGGGTGATGTCCGGATACTTCTGCTGGAAAGCGACTTTGAGCTTCTCGAGGTTCTCGGGATGCTGTGTCGAATAGAGCACCACCGACCCCTCCTCCTTCGCCGCGGCGACGACCTCGTCCCAATTTCCTTCGACAGGTCCGGATGGAGACGAGCCGCCACAAGCCGATGCGAACATGGTCAGCGTCGCGCCCAACGCGACAGCCACCACTTTGAGTGTTCTCAAGGTCATACCCTTCGTCGGAAACTGAACCGATCTTGGTTCAGGAGCTTAGGGTCGTGGTTGAGGTGATGTCAATCACTCATCGGGTTCCGGCAATCTGGGCGCAGGGTGGCGCGGCGGTATCCCTCCGGCTCCGTGTACTTCCTCCGGTTGCAGTCGGAGGGAGTGGCTCAAACCGGAGGGAGTGCACTGCTCAGGAAGCGGCAGGCGGCAGGCCGCTCACCCGCTACGTCCAGCCCGCCGTTTCCGCCGCCGCCTGATGGGTTTGCTCGAGGAACTTCAGAACCATGGCTTCGGGATCGGGTGACTGACGCACGAGATGGTACGGAAGCACGTACTCCCCCAGCGCGGCGTCCCAGGACGCAGGAGCTTCGACGGCCGGATGGGTGTCGTATCCGTCGGGGTGGGGGTACGCGTAGGCGTAGAAGACGCCTTCCTCGGCACCCCCGGGCCAGTAGCCCGCGCTCGAGACCTCGTCACTGTAAGCCTCATGCATGACCCAGTCGGGGCAGTTCGGAATGCCGCCAGGATGCCTGGGGGCCGGTCGTCCCGAGAACCGTGTGACGGCGAGATCGAATGCGCCCCAGAAGAAATGGACAGGTGACGACTTTCCCCGAAACTCACCACGGAACCTCGACAAGACACCATGCGCACTGACCAGCGACCGCCAGAAGCGAGACATGGCGTCCGCGTCGTACGACGCATGCACGGTGTCCTCAGCGAACGGAGTCGCATCCGGCAGTTCGACGGGGGTGCCGACCAGCTTGACGTCGAAACCGAGAGCGTCGAGGTGACCGATGTACTCGGCGTAGAAGTCGGCGACGGTCCGCGGTTCGAGCTTCATCCGGCGGGTGCTGCCGTCGGTGACCAGGAACAGCAGCTCGTGCTCGACGAAGTCGAAGCGAATCTCGAGGCCGCGGTTGCCGACCACCATCAGCGACGTGGTGAGTCCGCGCGCGTCCACGTACAGCGCGACGCCCCACCAGTGGTTGAGTTCTGGCCCGAGAGCCATCCGGGTCTTGCCGACGATCTGGGTCCACAACTGAACGGTGTCCCTGGTGTCGATCCAAGAGTCCACCGGCAGGGCGGGCCAAGAGTCGTCTCTGGTACTCATGGGCCCATGATTCCCGAAGCTCACGCGACTCGCGCAACCGGGATGAAGATCTACACCGAGACGATGTGCCCGACCGATCGGAGTGCAGCGCACGCACTCTCCAGCTGAACGCTCGGGACCAGAACGACATCTGCGACGGCCGTGGAAACAACAAAGATCGGACATCCCGACGCCGACAGCGGTGCAGCAATCGACACCGTCATCCCAGGCTCGTCGAGCCCGTGTGCAGATCCACCCGAGTAGAAGGCAAGCCAGCGATCACCCTCGTCCAGTTCAGCTCGACGAACCCGAGTTGTCCCCTCAGGCGACCTCGCCACCATCAGGTCGTCGGGCGCGCCACGCATTTCCACACCCGGCGGCGTGTGCTCGATCTTGAACTCGCCGTCGAGTACAGCGATGCGCTGCGGAACTATGTCAATGGTCAACGACGTCACGACAACACCGTAACCAACCACCTGAGGGCGGTGTGGACGCGAGAAGTCCGACACCGACGAACTCTCGACAATCGCGCGCCGACCCTCGATGCGCTCCGACGCTGAAACAGTGGCCTGCCGAGTCAGTTCTCGAAGTCGTAACGGGTGCAGATTTCGATCGCCTCATCCAGTGCGCCGGCACTACCCGTGGCATCTTCGAGTTCGGAGCGTTCCAGGATCACCGAGACCGGTTCAGCGGCTACGGTCACCGTGATCGTCATGCTGAATGGGCGGCGTGCGAGCCGGTTCACCAATCCGACAGGGATTCCGAGGTTGGCGCCGTTGTCTCCAACGCCGAAACCGCGTCTGCATCGGACCAGAGTAGGACTCACTTTTGTCCTCTGGGCTGCGATGCCCACTATTTGTAGATTTCGACACGCCATGCGCTACGCGAATCTCAGGCGGATAACCCTGTCGGCATGTACGCGACTCCGATCGAATCACCGACGGTGGCTGTGCAACGGAGGTCGATCTCTGTATTCCCGCAAACCGTGGTTCGGGCCAGGCTGCGCGCAAGGCTTGTCGTCAGTGGTGACGTCCGCGATGGTCGAGCAATGGTTCGAAGTCGTAGCGCGCTGCATCTTGCCGTCGAGATCAACGGTGCGGGTGCGCATCCCGCGGCCTGGCGACTATGGGGTCGTGCGCCCGCGGATGTCGTGTCCGCGCGAGCGATCCGGGATGCGGTTGCCCAAGCAGAAGCGGCCGGATTTGCGTTGGTGACGTTCGATGACCGGGTGGTACCCGGCTCTGCGACCGTTGTCGGCCAACTGGACAGCGGGACAAGGGCCGCGTTCGTGGCCACAACCACCAACACCATCGGTCTGGGCCCGACAGTGCAGGCACTCACCACCGAGCCGTTCCACGTCGCCGCAGCGCTCGCGAGCCTCGATCACGCATCTCACGGCAGGGCGGCCTGGGTGGTCGGTGCCGACAATGCGCCGGACGTACACGCGGCAGTTGGCTCAGTGCCACGGGACCCGGCCGCCGCGGTACGCGAGGTGAGCGACGTCATCGAGGTGGCGCGCCGTCTGTGGGATTCGTGGGAAGACGACGCGGTGATCCGGGATAGCGCAAACGGCCGATTCCTCGATCCGAGCAAGGTGCATCACACCCGATTCGAAGGTGAGTTCTTCTCTGTGGTCGGACCTTTGATCACTCCTCGGCCGCCGCAGGGACAGGTCGTCGTCGCCGCCGACGCCTCCCTTGGCATATCCGGTCAGCTGGACATCGCGTTTGTGAACCGGCCCGATGTCCCGGCGATCGCCGCATCTGCCGCCTCGGCCAGGGACGCGGGCGCGGCTCTGGTCTTCGCGGAGGTCGACGTCCTGCTGGACACCGACGAGGCGAAGGCCTCGCAGCGGTTGCTGGAGCTCGACCAGCATGAGGGGTGGCCAAATACCGGCCGGCTTCGTTTTGAAGGATCGCCGACCGACCTCGTCGAGTCCCTCACATCGCTGGCCGACGTCGTCGACGGGGTGCGACTGCATGTGGCTGTGACGACCACGGACCTCGATGTCCTGACCGAGGTGGTCATTCCTGCGCTCACCGCTACCGGAGTGCACTCGCCCCCGACATCCGGCGCAACCCTGCGCGAGACGCTGGGTCTCCCGTGGACCACGAGCCGCTATGCCGACGATCGACGAACTGGAGACGCTTGAGCCATGTCCGACCACCACGCAAGCCCTGACACCGGCGCCCCCTACGACGCCGACGCTCAGATCCATCTCGGCGTCTTCTACCCCGGGGTGGGGCCACAGACGGTGTGGGAAGATCCCGACGCCGCGGATCACACATCCGCCGACACATTCATCGAAGTCGCAAAGACGCTTGAGCGCGGGCTGTTTGACGCATTCTTCCTCGGCGACGGTCAGCGAGTCCGCGAGAATCGAGGAGACATCCTCTCGACTGACATTGCCGGCCGTCCCGACGCCATCACGCAGCTGTCGGCGCTGATCGCGGCCACGGACAAGATCGGCCTCGTTGCGACGCAGAACACGACTTACTCGCTGCCCACCGATCTGGTGCGACGGCTGGCGAGTTTGGACGTCCTCTCTGAAGGACGCGCCGGGTGGAACATCGTGACCACAGACAATGCCTGGACCGGGGAGAACTTTCGACACGGCGGCTGGCTCGAACACGAGCGACGTTACGAGCGCGCGACCCAACTCGTCGACTTCGCCAAGGAGTACTGGTCCACGTGGGCTGCCTCCGATATCGCAGCGGATGGTGATGCTGAAAGTTGGCTGTCGGCGGATGGATTGAGGGTCGTCGAGCGCGATACCGATCTACTTCGGGCCAGGGCGGTACCGACGGTGCCGTCCAGTCGACAGGGACGTCCGGTGCTCTTTCAGGCCGGTGACTCCACCGGGGGTCGCGAACTGGCGGCCCGGCACGCCGACGTGGTCTTCTCCGCGAACGCAGAGTTCGACGCCGCGGTGACGTATGCCCGTGATCTGCGCACTCGGCTCGCGGCACACGGTAGGACGCCGGACTCGTTGCGAATCCTTCCCGGGGTCACGTTGGTGCTCGGTGACACCGATGCCGAGGCGGAGGAAAAGGGGCGGTGGTTGCACGCGAACACCTACAACCCACAACGTTCCATTGCATTCCTCGAGCACTATTGGGGCAAGGACCTGTCGGCATACGACCCCGATGGTCCGCTCCCCGACGTCGAACCGGTCGAAGACGAGCTCGACCCCAGCCGCGGGACCCTGGCAATCGCCTCTCGCACCGGCAAACTCAAGCAGATCCAGGAATGGCGCCTGTTGGCCGAGCAGCAGGGTCTATCGATTCGAGAACTCGTCCTACGAGTGGCGCCATCGCCGAAATACCACACGGGCACAGCGAGTTCCATCGCTGATCGATGGGCACATCTGGTCCGTCACCGCGTGGTCGACGGATTCAACATCAACCCCTACCACCTACTGGATTCGGTAGATGATCTCGTCGAGAAGTTAGTGCCCGCTCTCCAGGACCGAGGGGTCTACCGGACCGAGTACACGACCACCACTCTCCGCGAGCACCTGCAGTTGCCCGCTCTGTGACACGACGCGCCTCGGTTACTCAGCCGGCCGGTGACCTGACCACACTGAAGATGATCTCGGTCCGCAGCACAAAACCAAGGTGTTCGTAGAGCGCGATAGCATTTGTGTTGGTCGCTGCCGCATGTAGGAACGGCGTCTCGCCACGAGCATAGATGCCGTCGGCAATGGCGAGAACCAGACGTGTGGCAAGGCCCTGGCCACGAAACTCGGCGTCGGTGCAGACGGCACTTATCTCGGTCCATCCTGGCGGGTGCAGCCGTTCACCGGCCATGGCGATCAGCCTCCCCTCTCGCCTCACCCCGAGATAGGTTCCCAGACGGTAGGTCTCGGGTAGGAACGGCCCGGGTTGGGTGCGGTCGATCAGAGCCAACATGTCGTCGACGTCGTCGGCTCCGAGCCGGCTCGCTTCCTCGAACGGCTTGGGCCGCAACGCATCGGTAGCGATCATCTGAACCCCTGGCCCGGTCATCACCAACGACCATCCGGCGGGCAGGACACTGACGTCGCGTGGGATGGCGACGTCCTGGCCCGGACCTATCAGCTGAGCGAGTTCTGTCCAAGTCTGCGGGTCGTCGGGATCATCGACGGCGACGAACGGGGCCACGGTGGGCAGGTAGCGGCGAGCTCGCCGGGTACCTTCGCTGAGGTGCGCGTGGGCACCGACCAGGCTCTGCCACATGGCGTTGTCGAGCACCGAGGTGTCTGGGGACGTTGTGGAGGTCATCGGTTGGCCCACTCCTTCGCGATCAATTCGTACGATCGGACGCGCGCCGCATGGTCGTGGGTGATGGTCGTGATGGAGATCTCGGACGCGCCGGTGGCATCACGCAGTTGTTCGAGCTTGTCGGCGACGGTGGTCGGCGACCCGACGAACTGGGTGAGCACCCGATCGCGCACCAGTTCGCGATCCTCATCGGTCCAGTCCAATGCCGCGGCCTCGGCCGGCGTCGGGAACGCGATGGCGCCTTCCCCGCGCCTGATGCTCCGTACCCATGGCGCGTAACCACTGGCGAGTTCAGTTGCCTCGTCGTCGGTCTCGGCGATGACGGCATCCACCGACACTGCGACGTACGGTTCGGGTACGTCCACGGAAGGCTTGAACGCTGCGCGGTAGGCGTCGACGGCATCGATGACAGTGCTGGGGCTGTGGTGGTAACTTGCCACGAACCGCAGCCCCTTCGACCCCGCGACCGTGGCGCTGGATCCTCCTGACGCGCCCAGGATCCACACCTGGACGTCCGCGCCCTCCCCCGGCGCCGCGTGAGCGGGAAGCCCTTGGGGGCTCACGTAGTTGCCGTCGAGCAGGGCCAGAACCGTGGAGATCTGCTCGTCGTAGCTCGGCGCGTATGCGCCCGGCTGCTGCAGGAGATTCAGCAGGTGCGTGACGGCGTTGCTGGAGAACGCGGACGAGAGGTCGAACTGTTTGGGAAGCAACAAACCGTTCGGGGTATAGCTGTCCTCGTCGTGCGCGCCGCCACCGCGCGCCGCCAGATACTCTGTTCGGGCGTTGCTCGTGTCCGCCTCGTCGCCGGTGGCGGACTTCGGTTCCGGCCGCGAGATCGACCGCCCGATCCCGAGATCGAGTCGCCCGGGGTACAGAGCGCTGATCAAACCGAACTCCTCCACCGTCGCCAACGGCGTTCGATGCCCGAATTGCACACCGGCCGAACCCAATCGGATGGTCGACGTCGAGCCGGCGACCAGTGCGATCTCCACAGCCGGTGATGAGCCCAGGACGCCTGGGTTCAGGTGGTGCTCGGCGAACCAGTACCGCGCGTAGCCGAATTGCTCGGCCTGCTGCGCGAGATCGACGGTGTTCCGCAAGGCGGTGGCGTTGTCGACGCCACTGGATCGCGGCAAGAGATCAAGGACGGACAGCGGAATGGGTCCCATGGGAGTCTCCTAGGTGATGAACGACGCGTGGGCAAGAAGAGCGTGGTGTGGCCGGCGCCGCGTCAGCGCGGTCGACAGTCCGAGATCGAGTGCGATACCGAGGTGCAAGCGGGTCACCGGGCGAGACCGACCGTGCTGTGCCAGTCCGCGACCACCGCGCCGTCACCACCGAACGAGCTGAAGTCAGTGGTCTTGGTGAATGCGTCGATGGCATAGAGCTCACGGGCGTAACGCCAGAGTTCACCGAAATCTGTGAGGCGGGGCGAGCCCGTTCGTGCGGCAGCGGCGTCGTAGCGCACCAGAGTGACGAAGAGCCGGACATCGGCCAGGGTCACGTCCTCACCCAGAAGGAAACGGCTGCCCTGGAGTCGATTGTCCAGCTGGGTGAAGGCCTTCTGAAGAGTCTCTGCCGCTTCGGCCGCTGCCGGACTGCCGCTTGTCGCCACGTGCGCGGTGCTGTTGACGTCGGCGCGCAGCCAGGTTTCCAGTTCGTCGATCTGACCGCGCAGTGCGGCCGGGTACAGCTCCACCCCACCGTTGGCCGCCACGTCGTATTGAGAAGCGAGGTCGGCGTCGAGTGTGCCGAAGTCGTTGCTGACAACCTTTTTCGTCTCCCGGTCCCACAGTGTGGGCACCGAGACATGTCCGTCGAAGTCCGGCTCGGTGACGTTGTAGGCCTCACGCAGGAGGGTGAACCCGTTGACGGGATCGGGGCCGTGGGTCTCTCGGAACGCCCAGCCACGTGCATCGCGCTTGCCATCGACGTAGCTGACGCTCACGGTGCCGGACAGGCCCGCCAATTCGATGACCAGCGTGACGCGTTGTGCCCACGGGCAGAACCAGCCCGAGTAGACGTGATAGCGGTCGGCGACCGCGGGGTACGGGGTCGAGCCGTCACCACTGATCCGGCCGGTGAACCGGTAGAGCGGCCGGGTGTCTCCGGGCTGCTGGGAGATCGTGTACTCGCCATGGATCGCGGTGTCGGCGGGGCTGGCGTAGTTCGGCATGATCAGTGCACCTTGTCTGGGGAGAGGCTGCGGAACGAGAACAATGCGGGAGCGTTCTTGTCGAGGGTGAGATCGGCCAGGAGCCGGCCGATGGCGGGAACGAACTTGAAGCCGTGGCCAGAGAACCCGGCGGCGACCACCACCGGCCCGATCCGGTCGATCACGAAGTTGGAGTCGGGCGTGGTGGCGTACGTGCAGCTGATCGGTGTCAACGCGTCTGCGTCGACGCCGGGCACCCACTTGCGGACGTAGTCCTGCAGCGCTGCGAGTTGCCGTGGTTCAGCGGCGGAGTCGCGGTTGTCGGGGTCGACCACCGGTCCGACGCCGTGGAAGCCGACCTTCACTCCCTCGTCTCCCGACGAGAGTCCATAGACCCCACCGAATTCAGGCGCGTCCGGGGCATCGGGATCATGCAGTATGCCGAAGCTGGGCCAGTCGACTGTGGGGTCTCGAGGGGTGAAATGCGCCGGCTGCTCTTGGGTCACTCGGATCGGTGGGAGGGGTGCGATGCCGCGCAAGAGCTTCGCGGCCCACGCTCCGGCGGCCACCACGACCCGGCGCGCCACGTAGGTGTGGTCGGCCGTGCGCACGGTGACGGAATCATCGTCTGTGACGTCGATCGATATCACCTGCGATTCATGTCGAACATCGGCTCCCAGGGTGGTGGCAGTCTGCTGCAGCGCCGCCACTGCGTCGTCGGCATGCAGTCGTCCGCTGCCCGGGTAGTACAGCGAGCGGCCGGCGAAAGTGATTCCCGGCCACCGCTCCGATGCCTCGTCCGGCGAGAGCCATTCATGGCTTTCACCCAGCTCAGCAAGGGTGTGCGCAATTGAAATCAGATAGGGTGTAAATCCCTGATCGACTCCCCCCGTGACCGTCAGCAGCGTGGTCCCGGATTCGTCTTCGAGTTCAGCCCACTGCAGCCGTGCCTCGCGCGCCAACGCGACGTACGTGGGGTCGGCATAGGACGTACGAAAGATGCGAGAGCTCCCGTGGGACGCGCCATGGGCATGGCCGGGAGTGAACCTTTCGAGCAACACCGTCTCGGTGCCTCGGCGGGCCAGATGCCAGGCTGCGGCCGATCCCATCGCACCGCCGCCGACGACGACGGTGTCCACACGTGTGGTGCTCATGCACCGGTCCCCACTCTCTCGTTGTCACGCTGTTTCTCGAGCTTGGGAATCGCTGCCAGGAGCGCGCGCGTGTAGTCGTGTGCCGGGGAGGTGAATATCTGCTCGACCGTGCCGGTCTCGATGACCTGCCCGTCCTTCATCACCAGCACACGGTCAGCGACGTGGTAGATGACGCCGAGGTGGTGGGAGATGAAAACGTAGGCGATGCCGAGCTCGGCCTGCAGGTCGGCGAGGAGGTCGAGGATCTGCGCTTGGATGGAGACGTCGAGGGCGGAAACCGGTTCGTCGCAGATGATGATGTCGGGACGGGTGGCCAGCGCGCGGGCTATGGCAACGCGTTGGCGCTGTCCACCCGAGAGTTGGCGTGGTCTGCGGCCGAGATGGTCCGGGCTCAGGCCCACCTGGTGTAGCACTTCCGCGACTCGCCGGCGGCGTTCGGCACGGGGGAGCCCGCCTGCGGCCAGGAGGGGTTGCTCGATGATGCGGGCGACGGTGTGGCGGGGGTCGAAGGAACTCAACGGGTCCTGGTAGATGACGGCGATGTTCTGCCGAGTCCGGCGTACATCGTTGTCCGACATGGAAGTCCAAGCTTTTCCCTTGATGTCGACCGTGCCGGTGTCAGGTGTCTCCAGGTTCAGTAGCAGCCGGGAAAGGGTGGTCTTGCCGGAGCCTGATTCGCCGACGATGCCCAGGGTTTCTCCGCCGCGGACGGTCAGGCTCACGGTGTCGACGGCGCGTAACCGCCGATCACCCGACAACGCAAAGTGTTTGGTGACATCGGTGGCGCGCAACACCACATCGTCGGAGATGGGTGCACGGCGAAGAATCTGGGAGTCGCCCGTCCTCGAGAGCCGGGTGCCGCGGGCGTGGGCGACGGGGACGGCGTCGAGCAACTGCTGGGTATAGGGGTGCTGCGGGTTGTTCAACACTTCGCGGGTGGGACCGTGTTCGACGAAGACGCCATCTTTCATGACATGGACGTAGTCCGAGACCCGGGACACGACGGCGAGGTCGTGGCTGATGAGAAGCAGTGCGGTGCCGTCGCTCTTGCGTTGCTCGAGGAGCTCCAGGATCTGGGCTTGGACGGTGACGTCGAGGGCGGTGGTGGGTTCATCGGCGATGAGCAGGTCGGGGTCGGCGGCGATCGCGGAAGCGATGAGTGCGCGTTGTCGTAGGCCGCCGGAGAGCTGGTGGGGGTACTGGTGTGCCCGCAGGTGTGGTTCGGGGATACCGACCGTCGCGAGTAGCTCGATCACCCGGGCGTCGACTTTGCTGCGTCCCACGACCCGGTGAGTGTTCAGGACCTCGGCGATCTCGGCGCCGATGGTGCGCAGGGGATCGAGCGAGGTCAGGGCGTCTTGCAGGACGAATCCGACCTGCTTGCCGCGTAGACCTCGCCATTGCCGCTGCGAGAACTTTCGGGTGTCGGATCCGTTGACGCGCAGTCGATCTGCCTGCAAGCGGGCTCTTTCGCCGACCAACCCGACGAGGCTGCGGGCGGTGACGCTCTTGCCGGATCCGCTTTCGCCGACGATCGCCACGGATTGTCCTCGTCCGATGGTGAAGGAGATCCCATCGACGGCGGAGATGACGCGGGCGCCCGATGGAAATCCAACCCGCAGATTCTGGACGTCGATCAGAGGGTCATCGGGGCGAGGATGTTCGGTGAGGGTGGTCATCCCACTGTCCGTCCGTCGGTGCGGCGTTGTAGGTACTGGCCGACCACGGTCACCGACAGCACTGTCAGGGTGATGGCGAGACCGGGGAAGACGGCAGGCCACCAAGCGACGGAGAAGTAAGTGCGGCTGGCAGAGAGCATGCTGCCCCATTCGGCCGTCGGCGGTTGTGGTCCCAATCCCAGGAAACTGAGCGAGGATCCGATTCCGATGGCCGAACCGATGCCGATGGTCGCCAGGACCAGGACGGGACCGAGTGCGTTGGGGATGATGTGGCGGACGACGATGTTTGCTTGGGTCCAACCCAGGGCTTTGGCGGCCTCGACGAACACCGCGCCACGTAGCCGGAGTACTTCGCCGCGGACGAGACGCGCGTAGCTGGGCAGCGTGACCACGGCGACACCGATGATGGTGGTCAGGGTGCCGGGACCGCGGGCGGCGACGATCAGAAACACCAGCAACAGCCCGGGGATGGCCAGGAACACATCGAGCAGGCGGGAGACGACCCAGTCGCCCGCGCGTCCGCCACGGGCTGCGAACACCCCCACCAATGTGCCGGCGATGAGCGCGAACAGGGTGGCGCTCACACCGATCAGCAGGGACGGCCAGGCTCCGTAGATGATGCGGGCGTAGATGTCTCGCCCGTTCTGGTCGGTACCGAAGAGGTGTTCGACGCTGGGGGCGAGGAGCATGTCCAGCGGTTCACCCGCGTTGGGGTCCTTGTCGGTGAACAGCGCAGGAAAGAACGCGGCCAGGGTGCTGATCGCGATGAAGATGCCGCTCCCGATCACCGAGAGCCGCAACCGCCGAATGCGTTGTACAACCGTCTGCCCGGACGCGAACCGGACGGCCGGCGCAGGGTCGGGCAATACCGTGGGTGTGCTCATTGGGCGGCCTTCCCGGTCGCGGACGAGGGATCCTGGGTTCGCAGGCGCGGGTCGAGCCACCCGTACGCGGCGTCTATGACGGTGTTGACGATGGTGTAAAACGTGGCGGCGATGATGACCACACCCAACACCAGCGGCAGGTCCTTACCGGTGACGCCAGCAATGGTCAGGCGGCCGAGCCCTTCTCGCGAGAACACTTGCTCGACCACGACAGCGCCGCTGATCAGGGCGCCGATGATCCAGCCCCACAGCGTGATCACCGGCATCGCTGCGTGCCGGAGCACATGGCGCAGCAATACGACGGTCTCGCCGACCCCACGGGAGCGGGCAGTGACGACAAACGGTTCGTCCAGCGCCTTTTCGACGCCGTGGCGCAGAACTTGCGACAGCAGAGCTGCCGGAGCCGCCGCCAGCGCGATGGCGGGCAGCACCAGCGATGAAATGCCTTCGGAGCCGACGGACGGGAACCAGCCCAATTCGAAGGAGAAAATCGTCAGCAGCAAGATGCCCAGCCAGAAAGTGGGTACGGCCACGGTCAGCACTTCGAGGGACGTGATCGGGCCGCGGATCCACCCTGGGCGGTTGGCGGTGGCCAGACCGACCACCAAAGCGGTCAACAGGGACAGGAACGCGGCGACGATCACCAATTGCAGTGTGGGCCATATCTGCTGGCCGATCGCTTCGGATACCGGCATCCGCAGGGCATAGGACCGACCCAGATCGCCATGCAGCAGACGCCAGAGGTAGTTGCCGTATTGGGTCAAGATCGGGTCGTCGAGTTTGTAGTCGCTGATGATCTGTGCCCGCACCTGTGGGGAGACCTGGGCGGTGCCGATGATGGCGTTGATCGCCGACCCGCTGCCGGAGTGGATCACGATGAAGGTGGCGGTGATTGCGCCCCACAACACCAGCAACGAGACACCCAACCGGCGGGCGACCGCCCGGCCGAGAGTCCGAGTGCGCGGAATCTCGGTCGGGACGGCCACCGTTTCGATCACCGTCACTGCGTCACCCAGGCGTCGTAGAACGTTGGGAACGCCTGCGGTTCGAACTTCACACCCTGCACGTTGTTGTTTCGGCCCAGTGCGTAGTTGAAGACGTACACCGGGAAGACTGCGGCGTCGTCCGCGATCTGCTGCTGTGCGCGTCCGTAGATTGCCGATTGCTTGGCCAGATCGGTCTCGGCGAGTGCAGCTTTCAGGTCGGCATCGACGGTCGGGTTCGAGTACCGCGCGAAGTTGGTGTTGAAAGAGTCTCGTGGGATGTTGCTCGAGTCCGACAGCGTGCGGAGTGCATCGGGTGAGGCGCGTTGCCAGCTGATGTCGAGGACGTCGTATCCGTTGGTGTAGAGCGCGGTGTAGAAGTCATCGACGGTGATGTTCTTGATCTGGTAATCGGCGCCGAGTTTCTTGGCCGACGATTGCACCTGTTCGAGCAGGGTGTCGCGCTGTTCGCGGGCGTACTCCTTGAGGAAGGGATGCACGACGGTCAGACGCTTCCCGTTCTTGGTGCGGAAGCCCTCGGCGTCACGTCCGGTCCAGCCTGCCTCGTCGAGGAGTTGGTTGGCTTTGGCCTCGTCGAAGGTGTACGCCGATTCGCTCTCCTTGTTGTAGCCGACGGTGGCCGGGCTCAACGTGTTCTTCGCGGGCTGGAAGACCCCGAAGTACAACTTGTTGACGATGGTGCCCCAATCGATCCCGGCGCGGAACGCTTCGCGGACCTTGACGTCTGCAAAAACGCCGGCCTCGGTGTTCGGGTAGTAGTTGTAGTTGCCGCCCGGCGCCTGGGCGGTGTCGACAGTGAACCCGGGGGTGTCTTTGAGCTGGGAGACGTTGACGGGCGGGACGCTGGCGATGGCGTCCACCTGGTTGCTGGTCAGTGCGCCGTAACGAGAGGAATCCTCGGGGATCTCCTGGATGCTGATCGCGGCCAGGTGCGCCTTGCCGGTGTGTTCGGCGTTGCCCGGTCCCCAGTTGTAGTCCTCGTTACGGGTGTATTCGATCCCCTGGTTCGGGGTGTAACCCTGCTCGCTGATGAACGGCCCGGTACCGATGATGTTGGTGCACAGTGCATCAGGTCCCTGGGTCAAGGTCGAGGGTGCTTCGATTCCCAGGTAGGCGGTCGCCAGGGACGGCAGGAAAGCCGAGTTCGGTTCCGAGAAGGTCACGTCCACATGCGTGGGATCCTTCACGGTGGTTCCGGTGTAGGTTGCGATGGTGTTCGCGGCCAGTTGGGATTTGGTTGCCGGGTCGACGATGTGGTCGAGATTGGCTTTGACCGCGTTGCCGTCGAACTTCTCCCCGTTCGAGAAGGTGACATCGTCGCGCAAGGTGAACGAGTACGTCAGCTGGTCGGGTGAAACGCTCCATTCGGTCGCCAGCCACGGGTCCAGCGTGCCGTCGGCATTGAGGGCAACCAGTGAATCGAGGATGGGACGAGCGTAGAAGCCGGCGACGTCCGCAGGGCTCTGGTGCGGATCGAGGCAGGCACCGGGGCCCGAGGCGCTGGCGAATCGAAGCGTACCGCCATCGACTGGATCCCCCGTCGCGGTGGCCGAGTCGCTGCTGCCGCCGGAGCTACAGGCGCTCGCAACGAGTCCGACTGAAACAGCGATGAATACGGCTGCTTTTAATCGATTCCTGAAACGGCCGGGTGGTCGCGACATGGATGGTCTCCTGTGTGTGGTGGAAGGCTGACATTTCCGAGCTCCGGTGACCGCTCATGAACGGCGGCGAGCGGAACACCAGAAAGAGAGAACCGACATCGCTGGCCGGGTATGGCTGGTCATCGAAACTCCCGAGATCTCCGGGTCCGCATGTGTGAACCCGCGCTTGCTCCATGTCCGTTGTCGGACTGGAGCCGTGTCTCTTATCCAGGGCACCCCGCCGCGGTGGAGGGTTGCCGACCAGCCAGCTGGAACTTGGCACTGGTACTCGTTGACACTCGACGGTCGATGTCCACCAGTAGGTTTCAGGTCGACCGATGAACAGAAGGGTACATGCGTCGCCAGCCCGTCGAGCAATTCCGAGAGGTTTTGAATCTCGACGAACTTAAACTGGCGCGAGAAGCTCTCACCAGGCTATCGGGTTGTCGAACAGGAGATTTGAGGGTAGGCACTGGCGGCGGAGACCCCAGTTTGTTAGCATCTGTCTCGGTCACGAGTATCAGCGCACAGCCCCGGCTTGCTGATCGGCAACCCTCCACCGCGGCGGGGTGCTCCGGGTGATGACCTGGCCGGCTGGAATCCTCAGTCGGCAAGCGCGGACCCCACACGTCCGGTTCTTGCAGGTGATGTCTGCAGACCCATGCGTGCTGGCGTCCTGGACACCTGAGGATGGATCATGACAACAGCAGAATGTACTCGTGCGCTCAAAGCAATTGCAGCAGTGGAGGGTTCCGACCTCCTGGCCCCTTTGGCAGACGGTACGAGCACTCGTTACATCAACTTCGACTACGCAGCCAGCGCTCCTGCGCTCTGCAGTGCGGTGCGCCGCGTCCAGGAGCTGTTGCCGACGTATTCCAGCGTCCACAGGGGTGCGGGTTACGCGTCTCAGGTCACCACGAACGCGTACGAGCAGGCCCGCGTAGTGGTTGCCGACTTCGTCGGTGCCGCGGACGACCAGTGCCTGGTCTTCACGCGGAACACCACGGACTCGCTCAACTTGCTCGCAGGATGCGTCCCCGGCGCTGTGGTGGTTCTCGACATCGAGCACCACTCGAACCTGCTGCCGTGGAACGATGTTCACATCGTTCGAGCCTACGACAGAGTCGAGTCCACCATCGCGCGGGTTGCCGCTGAACTCGAACGCACCAGCGCGGCGCTCCTGGCGGTCACGGGCGCGTCCAACGTGACGGGTGAAGTTCTGCCGATTCGCCGGCTCGTCGATCTGGCGCACTCGTTCGGCGCCCGCATCGTCGTCGACGGCGCCCAATTGGTGCCACACCGCCGGGTGGATCTGACTGCCGACGGCATCGACTATCTCGCATTCTCTGGACACAAGATCTATGCGCCGTTCGGATCCGGAGTGCTGGTGGGACGCAGGGATTGGCTCGATACGGCCCCCGCGTACCTCGCAGGCGGAGGGGCGGTACGCAATGTGGCGCACGATGCCGTCGAGTGGTCACCAGCGCCGGCCCGGCATGAAGGTGGGTCACCCAATGTCCTGGGCGCAGCCGCTCTGGCGGCAGCCTGCCAGGAGATCTCCGCGCTCGGAGATGCTGCGGAGCAACATGAAGCACTGCTCACCGCCCAGCTGCGGCAGGGATTGACCGACATCCCCGGGGTCGAGGTGCTGAAAATATTTCGTGACATCACCGACTCGGTGGGCGTCGTCAGCTTTGTCATCGAGGGGCACAGCGCGGTCGCGGTGTCACGCCATCTTTCTGCCGAACACGGCATCGGCGTGCGCGACGGCCGATTCTGCGCCCACCCCTTGCTGGATCGACTCGGCAACGGTGGCGGAGCCATACGAGCAAGCCTCGGCCTCGGGTCGACGTCGGACGACGTGGACGCCTTACTCTCCGCGTTGACCCGTTATGCCGGCCGGGTTCATCCGACCTCGCATTGAATCATGGAACGGTGACCTTCTTGCCTGGTATGGCGTTGAGCAACTCCTGGGTGTACTCGTGTGACGGATTGTCGAAAACCGTGGCGATATCCCCGGTTTCCACGATCTGTCCACGTCGCATCACAGCCACACGGTCGCTGATCTGACGCACGACCGCCAAGTCATGGGAGATGAAGAGATAGCTGAGCGAATGATCACGTTGTAGCTGAGCCAGCAGGTCGAGAATCTGGGCCTGCACGGAGACGTCGAGCGCCGACACGGGCTCGTCGAGCACGACGAGGTCGGGATTGAGGGCCAGTGCCCGCGCGATCGCCACCCGCTGGCGTTGCCCGCCGGACAACTGCGCCGGGTGCCGGGACAGGTACTTCTCACCCAGAGCCACCTGGTCGAGGAGTTCACGTACCCTCTCGCGTCGTTGCGAAGCGGTGCCGATACCGAACGCCTGCAACGGTTCTGCAACGATCTTGTCGATGGTGAGCTTCGGGTTCAACGACGCGTAGGGGTTCTGGTGGACAAGTTGGACCCGGCGACGCATCTCTCGGAGTTCTCGGCCGCGGAGCGCGGTGATCGTCTGGCCGTCGAAATCGACGGTGCCCGCCGACGCGGTCTCGAGGCGTGCTGCGATCCTGGCGGTCGTCGATTTGCCCGACCCGGATTCACCAACCAATGAAAAGGTCTGTCCCCGAGGCACATCGAATGAAACGTTGTCGACTGCTGTGATCGAGCTGCCGCGCCCGATCCGGAAACGTTTGGTCAGATTCCGCACCGTCAGCAGCGCAGGACCGTCGGAGGACGGTCGTGGCTTGCGCACCGAAACGGCGGTACCTGCGGTCATGCTGGGCGCCGCAGCGAGCAGCTTCCGGGTGTACTCGTGCTGCGGGTCGGTGAGAACCTGGCTTGTGGTGCCGGTTTCCACAATCCGACCCTCACGCATCACCACAATGCGATCGGAGCGATCGGCCGCGACCCCGAGGTCGTGGGTGATGAGCAACACTGCAGCGCCGGTGGCGGCGATCCTCTCGTCGAGGTGGTCGAGGATGCGTCGCTGTACCGTCACGTCGAGTGCACTGGTGGGCTCGTCGGCGATGACGAGCTCCGGCTCGCAGGCCAGCGCGATACCGATCAGCACGCGCTGACGTTGACCACCGGACAGGTCCTGCGGGTACTGCCTGATGCGTATTTCGGGATTGTCCAGGCCGGCTTCGGTGAGAATGCGAAGTGCCTCGATGGCCGCGGTGCGTCGATTCGCCCGCCCGTGGATGCGGAGCACTTCAGCGACCTGGTCTCCGATGCGCGTCACAGGATTGAGCGAGGTCGTCGGGTCTTGCGGCACGAGCCCGATGTGAGCGCCCCGAAGCTTTTCCAGCGCACGTTCGGGAGCATTGTCGATGCGGTTGCCGTTGAACGTCACCGTGCCGGCCGTGATGGTCCCGGACCCCGGCAAGAGACCGATGATCGCCTGGGCAGTGGTGGATTTGCCCGATCCCGACTCGCCGACGACAGCGACCACCTCGCCCTTGGCGACGTCGAGGTCGATCCCGTCGACGGCGACCGCAGCCTCGGAACCGGAACCATATCGGACACGCAGACCGCGGACACTGAGTACGGGTGCGGATTCGGTCATTGGTGGGCGCCCCGATCGAGTTGATGGCCGATCCGGTGTGCGGACAGGACGACGGCGATGATCACCAGCCCCGGGAGTGTGGTCATCCACCACGCAACGGCGAGGTAGTTTCGTCCCTCGGCGATCAGCGAGCCCCATTCCGGAGTGGGCGGGGCCGCACCGAATCCCAGGAAGCTCAGCGCCGACACCGCCAGGATGGCCATGCCGAACTCAACTGCGGCCAGGGAGATCACGGGGGCGTACGAATTGCGGAGGATGTGGCGCAACAACACCGTCGGCCAGCGAACCCCCGATGCGAACGCCGCCTCTACATAGGTCGCGCGCCGAACGCGCAACACCTCCGAACGGGTGACGCGCGCGAAACTCGCGACCATCGCCACGCCGACTGCGATGGCGACGTTGACCGTGCCGAAACCGAGGGCCGTGACCAACGCCAGCGACAACAGCAGCGCCGGTATCGACAGGAGTACATCGACCACGCGCATGAGAACGGCGTCGGCGATGCCGCCGACGGCACCCGACAGCAGGCCGATGACCGTACCCGCGATCAAGGCGATACCGACAGCCAACAACGTTGCCGTCAGCGACAGTCCGGCTCCGTGCACAACCCTGGTGTAGACGTCGCGACCGATGTTGTCGGTGCCGAACCAGTGCTGTGCGCTGGGTGCCTCGAACTTATCCGCGGGTACACCGGTCAGAGGATCACCGCCGGCGAACACCGAGGGAAACAACGCGAAGCCGATGACCAGCAGCACCACCAGCACCGACAGCGCGAGCACTGCGTGTCGCAGCACACTGCGCAGTCCTGATCGCTGCGGGGTGACGACACTTCGACCAACTGCTCCGGGAAGGTGAGCGGTCAGATCCGGATCCTGTATGTCCCGTGCGGTGGTCGTCGTTCGGTTGTCCGCGAGGATGAGGTCAGACATGGGCGGCCTTCTTCTCGGTGTCCGCCGACGTTGGCGCGGACTTCTTACGGAAGGACTGGACGATCCTGGGATCGATGAGTGGATAGAGCAGGTCGACAACCAGGTTGATCACCACGAACGCCAAGGTCGAGAACGCCACGATTCCCAGTACAACCGGAATGTCCTGCGCCATCACCGATGCCTGCATGAGCCGTCCGACGCCCGCGCGCGAGAACACGGTCTCGACGACCACCGCACTGGCCAGCAGGTTGCCGAACAACACCCCGGCGATGGTCAGGGCCGGGATGCTCGCCAACCGCACCACGTGATGGAGGACCACCCGAATCCTGCTGGCGCCTTTGGCCTGCGCTGTCTCCACGAACGGTTGCCTCCACGTCGTGCCCATACTCGAGGCAAGCACCTGCGCGATCACGGCACCCGTCGGTAAGGCGAGAGTGATTGCCGGTAACACCAGAGACGACAACCCCTTGTCACCGAACGCCGGGAAGATCTTCAGATTGAACGAGAACAGCTGCAGCAGCATCAATCCCACCCAGAAGGTGGGCACTGCGACGCCAAGCGGGGGCAGCGCCTGCAAGGCGGTCCGCAGCCACTGCGCCTTGGTGTAGGTGGTCGCGAAGGCGATCAACCCGCCGAGCAGAACAGCCAGGACGACTGCGGAGACGGCCAGCGCCAGTGTGTTCGGCAATGCGTCACCTATGGCTGTTGTGACCGGCTGACCCGTCGAGATCGAGGTCCCGAAGTCACCCCGTACCGCATGTGAGAGTGAGGTCCAGTACTGCGATAGCAGTGACTGGTCGAGCCCATACCGGGCCTGCAGATCCTCCACTGCTTGCTGATCGACCGGCGTTGCCGAGTTGCCCTGCACCGCAATGCTGACCGGATCGGACGGCAAGATGAACAGGATCACGAAGGCAACCGTGAAGGATGCCCACAGGACCACAACTGCCTGCAGTGTCCTCAATCCGACATACCGGCCCACCATCAGCTCCCGGAGATCCAGGTGTCGTAGAACACCAGTCGCGCAGAGGCGTCGAACTTCAGATCCTGCGCCTTCGGAGACCGACCGATTATCTGCGAGAGCTGGGTGGTCGGAATCCAGAGACCGTTCGAGATGACCTGCTCCTGTGCGGTGGCGAGGTATGCGTCGCGCTGGATCTTGTCGGTCGCCGCCAGCTGAGCGGTGAGCGCGTCGTCGAGGGCCGGGATCGGGCCGCGCTTGTTCAGGTTCCGACTCTCGAGTCCGAAGGTCGTGCGAAGGATGTCGCCGTCGGCTCGGGTGCTGTTGTAGTACACCGCATCGTAGTCGCCGCTGCCCTGCAACGCCGTGAACTCAGCGTTGGATACCAGGCCGAGTTTCATATCGACCCCGACCTGCTTGAGCTGCTGCTGTACGAGTTCGAGGATTGCCTGGTTGCCGGCGAACACCGCACTGAACGAGAGGGTGAACGAGAGCTTCTGCCCGCCCTTTTCCCGGATCCCGTCGCTTCCTTGGACCCAACCTGCACCGTCGAGGATGGATTTCGCCTTGTCCTGGTCAAAGGTCACCTCCGAGGAGAGATCCTTGTATCCCGGGGTGTTGGCGGCGAGTGCACCGGTCGCGGCCTCGAAGTCCTCGTTGAGCACGGTGTCGATCAGTTCCTGCCGGTTGATCGCCGGGATGATCGCTGTGCGTACCGCCGGATCGGCGAGGACGCCACGAGAGACGTTGGGCTGCAATCCGAAGGGGACCCCGGGGTTGGGGGTGGTCAACACCTCTCCGCCGACCGCTTCGATCTGCGGTGCGTCCTGGGGCAGCGCGTCACTGACCGCATCGAGCTGATCGGACGACAACGATCCGGTACGCACCCCCAATTCAGGGATCACGGTGAAGTCGATCTTGTCGAGGTAGGCCTCACCGCTGTGGGTGAAGACCGGCGACGACCAGTTGTAGCCGACGCGTTTGGCAAGCGACACCGAGCGGTCCTGCTGCCAGTCTGCGTAGGTGAAAGGGCCGCTGCCGATGTTGGTTCCGAGGCATCGTTGTTCGGCGCTCTGGCTGACGGTGGCGTCGGCCTGCAGGCCCAACTGCGAGGTCGACGTAGCCTGCAGGAATTGTGCGTTCGGCTGCGCGAAGTTCACTTGCGCGGTGAGAGGATCCACCACCGTCGTGCCCGTGTAGCCACTCAGATAGCTACTGGCAAGCGGGGCTTTCGCGGCACCGAGTGTGCCGATTGCGTCGAAGTTCTTCTTGACCGTGTCGGCAGTGACCGGGGTGCCGTCGCCGAAGGTGACACCGTCTTTGAGCTTGAAGGTGAACGACTTCGCGTCGGGACTGATCTCCCAGCTGTCGGCGAGCCACGGGGTGATGTCGCCGGTTTTCGGATCCTGGTCGGTCAGCGAATCCACGACCTGTCGGGTCACGTAGATGGTCTGGTTGCTGCCGCCCTGCGCGGGGTCGGAACATATCGGAGTCTGCGAGAGTCCATATCGCAGCGTGCCCCCCGGTTGCGCGGGCCCGGCGTCGCCGCTTCCCGCGGCGTCGTCCGAGCCGCACCCGCTGAGCAACGTCGCTGCCATCAGCGCCGCGACGCCGGCGGCCAGCAGTGGACGGGACGTACGTGCAATCATCTTTTCCTCCGTGGATTCGGGCAGACAGCTACGCCAAGTCGGTGCCTACCGAAGTCTTCAATGGATTCGGCGCAGTTCTGCTTACCGCCCGTCACGCCGCGCCCTGAATACCCTTGTCCCGCTTCGCGACCTCTTCACGGACGATGGGGATCACGTGCCGACCGAAATCGATCGCGTCGTCGAGGAGGTCGTAGCCGCGGGCAGAGAGGATCTCGATCCCGAGGTCGTAGTACTCGAGCAGCGCCGCGGCCACTGTCTCCGGTGAACCGACCAACGCGTTCGAGTTCCCGGCGCCGCCTGTGGCCTTGGCGGTCGCAGTCCAACCGGCCGAGCCGAACCGGTCGACCGAATCGGCGATACCGAGCAGCCGCTGCGACCCGGCGTTCTGCGGCGCTGTCAGCGAATGCCGACGAGAGATCGCCGCCCCGCCTGCGGTCCGTGCGTTCAACCGCTCGACAATGGACTCCGCTTTACGCCAAGCCAATTCGTCGGTCGGCGCAATGATGGGGCGAAAGGCAATCTGCAGGCGTGGCCGCTGCTCGCGGCCAGCAGCCTTGGCCGAGGCGGTGATCGAGGCGATCTGCTCGGCAGTGCTCTCGAGAGGTTCGCCCCATAGTGCGTAGATGTCGGTTTCGGCGCCGCCGACCGCGTACGCCGCTGCCGAGGATCCACCGAACGAGATGTCGGGGCGGGGCTGTGTCACCGGGAAGATGTCGGAGACGAAGTCGTTGAACTGATAGTGCGTGCCGTGGTGATCGAACGGCTCGCGGGAGGTCCAGGCTTTTTTGACGATCTGGATGTACTCCCTGGTGCGGTCGTATCTCTCGTCCTTGGACAGGAAGTCGCCCTCGCGCTGTTGCTCGGTGTCGTTGCCACCGGTGATGAAATGGACGGTGACCCGTCCCCCGGAGATCTGATCGAGGGTGGCGAAGGTCTTCGCCGCAAACGTGGGATACGAGACATTGGGTCTGTGCGCCAAGAGGATCTGGATGCGCTCGAGGTTGCTGACGATGTACGACGCTGCCGCCGCCGGCTCCGGGGCACCGGCGCCGTAGGCGAACAGGATGCGATCCCATCCGAAATCCTCGTGTGCACGAGCCAATCTGAGCGTGTAGTCCTTGTCGAAGGAGCTCGCGCTCGTGCGGGGATGGGTCTCGGTGCCGTCGTTGGTGGCGGCGATTCCGAGGAACTCTACTGGCATGGTTTTCTTCCTATCTGCACGCGATGGTGTGGGCTGTTCATACCGTTGGGGTCGACGTCAGCACCGCGCCAATTGAGCGGCCAAGTCATGCCGTCACCGCCGGGACATGCGCTGAGATCGGCCGGCTGGGAATTTCCTTTCGGAGCACCGGGGCGATCTCGCTCTGGAACAACTCCAAGGACTCGCGGTGCTGGGACGGGGTGAGTCCGCTCGCATCGGCATGCAGGTGCATGACCTCATGGCCGAACTTCTCGTGATATCGCAACACTTTGTCGATCACCTGCTGCGGACTGCCCAGCAACAGCGAACTCCGGTCAATCGCGTCTTCGAGCGTCGGAAATACCTTTGGCAGACCAAAGGATTCGATCCGGGCGAGGGTGGCGTCATAGATCGGACGGTAGGTGTTGATCGCATCTTGTGAGTTCTTGGTGGCGTAGTAGCCGGCCGACCCGGCGCCGACCAGCGCGTCCGCTGGGTCGTGGCCGTAGTGCGCCCACCGCTCGCGGTAGTAGTCGATGAGGTCTGCGTAGGGATCGATCGGATTGGTGACATTCGCCGAAAACAGTGGATCGCCGTATGCAGCTGCCAAGTCCACCGATTCCCGGCTGGTCGCGCTCCCGTGCCAGATGCGAATACGCTCCTGCAGGGGTCTGGGTAGCGCCTCCGCGTCGGTCAACGACGGTCGATATCTGCCTGACCAGGTGACGGAGTCGTTCTCCCAGAGCCGACGAAACAGCTCATACCCCTCGCGGTTGCGGTCCCACTGATCTGCTTCCGTGACGTGGAACAACTTGGCCTGCGCGGCCCCGTTCCCCTTGCCGATCATCAGCTGCAAGCGTCCGCCCGAGAGATTGTCCAGGGTCGAGTAGTCCTCGAACGCACGCACCGGATCGAGCAGACTCAACGTTTGTCACCGCCGTCAACAATTCGATCGTCGACGTCCGGGCCGCGATGTTGCTCAACACGACCGGTGGCGACGAAGAAATGAAGGGTCGTTCGTGCCGCTCCCCCACGCCGAACCCGTCGAATCCGAGTTCCTCGGCGAGGACCGCGCTGTCGATCACCTCCCCCAGGCGCTCCGCCGGCGATACAGTCACCCCGGTGATGGGATCCGAGGTATGGGTGATCAGCGTGATCAACAGAAATTTCACGCGGACTCCTGCACAACAGACACGTCATACCCTTCATCGGTCCCGGCAGTAGCACCCACGCTCGCCTGCGCGAATGGGTTGCTGCGACGTCGAAGAGCCGGGTCTCTCGATCGCTCTTGATGATTCGCTAGAACGGTATGCGCGACCGCAGACACAATCAAACAGTTGACGCACGTGAGGAACTGCGTCGAACGCGGACACAGAGGTCGGCGTAGGTGAGGTGGGTTTAGATCAACACGAACCAAATTGTGCCTTCGGTGGCAGTTCTCATGACTTTTGTCATGAAGCGTCGTTGACAAACCCCGTCAAAGCCGATGATGGCGTGCACTATCGACGGAACCCGGACTCAGCCAGTGTTGTCGCTATGAACAAAACCCCGAACGAATCACCTGTAGCCAATTTGATCGCAGACGCCATGCGAATAGGCCCTGCCCCGACGCAGCGACGTGAGGTGACCGTCATCGTGGTCGCCGTTCTTCTGGCCGCTGTCGTTCTCGGGATCACCCAGCCTGGGGCGATCGGCGCGGCTGTTGCCGCGGTGATCATCGCTGCCGCCTTCATCGTCCGCTGGGTCGTGGGTACCCGGAAGTGGGGTCAGCGATGAGCAACATCATCACCGCACGCGGTTTGCGCCGGACCTACGGTCAGGGCCACGATGCCTTCGAGGCGGTCAAGGGCATAGACCTGGACGTCGCCGAGGGCGAAGTCTTTGCGCTCCTCGGCACCTGGAGATGTGGCGGGGAACCTGCAGCAACCCGACCACTGCCGATGTCGTCCTGGAGCAGGTCAATCTCACCGACCGCGCCCGTGTTCGGGTGGGATCGCTCTCCGGCGGCGAGAAACGCCGCTCAGACCAAGGCCACCATCTACACCTACGATCTGCAGCTGCACCTGGCAGAGGTGCTGGCCTGGGCCAGCGCCCATGGCCTGCGACTCAATGGCCTCGAAGCGCGGGCGGCCACGCTTGAATCGGTGTTCCTCGACATCGCCACCGACCCCGTCGACCACTCGGCGTCCACCCACGACATGATCGGAGCAAAGTCGATCGGCTATTGTTCGACCGCTGAATTAGGTCGCGACCGGACGGTCAGCGACCGGACGCACTGGAGGCGGCGTCCACGCCTCCGACAAGGCTTCCTCACGTGGCTGGTAAATCCTCAAGACCAGAAAGAACTTGCCGGCAGGGCTGGGAAGCCAGTCCTCGTGGGTTCCGGCGGGCGGTCGCTGCCTACTGATATAGATCGCACGCGATAGCAGGCGGTCGGCTCCCCCACGGCCCGTGGCGGACCCAACCGAATGTCTGCGTTCCGGAGCGTCATAGAGCCAACCACTGTCTGCCTCGTAGAGAGTGATGCTCCAAAATGCTTTTGCCGGAGGTGGTTCTGTGATCTCGATTCGGTAGACCCCAGTCGATCCGTCCAGTGCCCCGCCGGCGGAGTCGACGTAGGTGTTGTATGAGCAGTTCTCTTCGACGACGTTTGCGCCCAGGCCCACGAAGTTCATGACCGCGCGCGCAAGGAAGTTGGTGCCGTGCGCGCCTTTGTCGAGTACCCGTGTCCAACCAACCGGGAGTCGCCTACCCAGTAGCGGGCGCGACTGTTCGATCATCGTCATCGCGCTCGCAAAGCCATCCTGCGCACCTTCCGCGACTGCGGAGTCTAAAGTTTCCAGATCGCAACCGAATTGGCCTCCGACACCCAGGAGCCGGAACTGCGACGCGAGGCTGTAGTCCTCGACGGGAACACCGTTGATGCGCAACGATGCATCGAGCGCTACCAAGAAAGGTTTCCAGGCGGACTCCACCTCGTGCTGAGACACCACCGGCCACGTTCGTGAGTCCTCGCTCGCGCCGGAAATGGTCACCGAGTCCTGCAGTTCGTGCACGACGGGCAGATCGGCCTTCCCGAACACCTGAATTCTCATCAGTAGCCACATCATTGATGTTGCCACCCGGAAGACCTCCGCACCCTGGGGCGGCAGGCCCTCCCAGTCCGTCGTTGCGACGAGAACCCGTCGAGGGGTGTTCGGATGAGTTCGGTGGCTGATGTTGCTTGCGTTGCTGTACGCATCGAGAAAGTTCAGGGTGTAGTAACGGCCGTCGAACCGGGGGAGCTCGAGCACTACCGGACCGTCGGTGAGGTCGATCCAGGCGTTCGAGTACAGCGTGTCCACGTTCGGCACACGAAACGGCTGGTACCCGGCACCGGCGATGTCACGCTCGTGGGTGAGAAGGTTGAGCCTCCAGCCTCCGCTACCGCCTTCCGGAGCGCAGGCCGCACACATGCTCGCGTACTGGTACACCGACGGAAGCCCGTACATCACTGCCAGCTGCATCAAAGACGAAGCCAAGGCTACCTTCGACTTGTCATCCAGCGGCACAATATCTTTCGCAGTAGACGAGGACAGCTGGTCCGCGCGCATGGGGTGGTACCGGGCGAAACCTGCACGACCACGGCCACCGCCTTCTCCACTCACGATGCGCAACCCCCTTCTCCGAACCGAGTCGCCATGCCGCCATGCGTCCGCCGATACAACGTGATTGACATCACCCGATTCTAGGTGGTGAACTGATCTCAGTTCAAGTACCTAAGGAGAACTCAGACCATGAACAAACGTGGACTACGCGCGGCCTGTTTGGGCGCAGCCCTTGTACTGGGCACGGCGATCACCGCCTGCGGGGGCGGTTCTGGAAACACAGCGTCGGTCGAAGGCAGTTGGGACGAAGTCGTTGCCGCCGCGAAGAAGGAAGGTTCCGTGATGCTCTACTCGAGTCAGAACATCGCGATACTCGAGAGTCTGAAAGAAGCCTGGAGCAAACAGTATCCAGAGATCAAGCTCGAGTTCGTCCGGGAACGGACGCAGACCTCAACCCCCGCATCGAGACCGAGAACCGGACAGGAAAGGGAACTGCCGACGTTCATGTCGTCACCGATACGGCTTGGATTGCCGCGGCATCTGACTCCGGCGCCTACTCCCAGGACCTTCGCGGGCCCAGCTTCGACAATCCCGAGTATCAGCCCGAGGCGAGCATCAAGAACGGCAAGTTCTTCCTCGACGTGGCGGCAACCTTCGGCATGGGCTGGAACACCAACACGGTTCCCGAGGGCTTGACGAACCCCGCGGATATCCTGAACCCCGAGTATGCGGGCAAGATCGGAATCGTCAACCCCGTCGGAATCGCCTCATACGTGGACCTTTACGACTTTTACACCAAGAACTTCGGCGCCGACTACGAGAAGAAGCTGGCGGCTCTCGAACCGAGAATCTACCCAAGTGCACTCGGTGTTGCACAGGCGCTCACCTCCGGCGAGATCGTGGTCGCCCCGATGGTGCAACCGCTGATACGCGAGGTCGCGTCTGGCGCCCCGGTCAACTGGGCCCTTCCGAAGCCTTCATGGGGGACACCGTTCTTCGGCCACGTGACCTCCGTCGCCACACATCCCAACGCGGCGCAGGTACTTGCGGACTTCATGGTCAGCCGCGAGGGTCAAACCGCACAAGCCATCGGTGTGGCGACCGCCCTCCCGGGCATTCCCGGGGCGACAGCGGACGCACATTCCATTCAGACCCCCGATCCCGGCCAGTTGACGCCGCAGTACGTCGACAAGAAATCCCAGGAATGGGAGCAGCTCTTCACTCGTTGAGCACGACGACCGGTCGCCGCGTATCTCACATCGCGTGAGATACGCGGCGGCACAGTGCATCCGCGGTACGAATGCCTTTGATCACCGAAGTGAGCTCATCGACATCGCCACGACGAGTGCCGTCAGCCCCATCAGCGACACGATCACGGCCAGCACAAGCATGGGCACCCCAGCACTGTGGGTCAGATGAACTCGGCCCGTCTGCAATATGGCCAGGTCTCGGTGAGTCGATGCCGGCCGGCACATGCAGTGAACGAAAAGCGCTGCGGCACTGAGCGCGATGACACTTTCCAATGCGACGAGTAACCACTGGTTGGTCATCGCGCTGAATCTGATGCCGACCACAGCGATGACAACCAGCGCGCAACTGGTTCGCTGCCACGACAGCGCCGTACGCTCCATCTGCAGCCCGCCATCAAGGAGCATCACTCGTTTGGCAACCGGAAGTCGTCGTGGCGCGTCTGTCATATCAGCACCGACCACAGCACGAGGACGGCCGCGACCGACAGGACCAATGCGAGCGGCGCAGCCAACCGGGGCGACGGCAGCGAACCTTCGCTTCGCAAGCTGCTCTCGGTTCGCGCCCACGACCACCACGCTTGCAGTGGCAACAGGATCGATGCGCCGATCATCAACACCGACGCAGCGGTACTCGGAATCGATCCCCTGTCAACCCCGAACGCCTGTAGCGCAACCCCAGCCGCCATGAGCGCCAGGGAGGTTCGTATCCAAGCGAGGTAGGTTCGTTCGTTCGCGAGGCTGAATCGAGCATCCGGCTCACTGCCCCGCTCGTACACCCACCGCGGGAATCGTCTCTGTTGGCCACCTTTCTTCCCGTATTGCACGTTTCCTCCACCTCGGTAGAACGGCCCCGATCATCACGGGCCACTCGTTATACTCTAATTGAGTTCAGTTCAATTATGAAGGCGGGAAGTAATGCAGCAACACCAAGCCTCCCTGACCGATGTCGCTCGCGATCTGCAGATCTGGGGGTTCCCGGTTGTGTTTGCCCAGCGCCTCAGGCTGCGGTTCACTCTGCCTTTGGACCCGGAGGCCCCCCGGCCTGCGACCTCAGCTGGAGCCCGCCTCAACAACCTCGGCCACCAACGACGACTTTCGGACCCCACGCTGACCGCGGGAGTGGCACCGAACGTCGACACGCTCTACTCGCTGGCGTTCCTGGATCTCGATCAGGGAGAGTTCGAGCTTCGCCTCCCTGATTTCGCAGATCGGTACTACAGCGTGCAGATCGGTGAAGCCGATTCATCCACCACAGCTGTTCTCGGACAACGCAATGTCGGGCCGGCGCTGCCGCGTCTGTTCATCCGACGGCACAACGCCGGCGCAGACGACTCGGCTGTCGGTGAGATCATCGAATGCCGTTCCCGTTTTGTCATGGTGGCCATCCGGATACTCGTGGATCCATCCGATCCCGATGACGTGGCGCGCGTCATGGGTCTCCAAGACGAGATCGAGCTAGTCGGCCCACCGAGCCCACCCGTGGAGACGGCAGCGGATGCGGTTCGCCTGGCGAGTCGTGATCGTGAGGCCGAGGTGAGCGAACCCGAGTCCTTCGTCCACTCCCTAGGCCACGCCATCGACGGGCTTGCCGCTGACGACATCCCGTCGTGGGTCGCTTCGGCCCGTGATCGGCTACAGGAAGCGATCACGGACACGGCCGACCCCCCGGCTCGCGACTCGATCGCAAGAGGATTGGCACAAGGGATGAGCGACATCGCGAGTCATGTCAAGACATTGGGCCGCGCCGTCAACGGCTGGGCAATCAACGACGTTGGTACCGCCTTTGGGGAGAACTATCTCCTTCGAGCGGCGGTTGCATATTCCCAGATCTTCATCAACCCGGCGGCCGAAGCCCTCTACCCGGTGTGCGAGGTCGACGACACCCAGAGCCAGCTCAACGGAGCCCACGTCTACACACTGACCTTTGCCAACGGTGATCGCCCGCCCGCCGCCTTCTTCTGGTCACTGACCGTCTACCACTCGAAAGGTCTTCTCTACGAAAACGAGATCAGCCGTTACGCGATCACCGATCGAACCCCCGGTTTACAGATCGGTCCTGATGGATCACTGACAATCTTTCTCCAGACCAAGGCACCATCAGGAAAACGCGTATCCAATTGGCTCCCCTGTCCGCCAGACGATTTCCGTCTCATGTTTCGGCTGTACGGACCGACCAACCCAGGCTGGAACCCACCAGTGGTGAAAAGTGTCAACTGAACCACAATTCGCCAGCGGTATCTGTTGCCACAGCCTGTGCGACCGACGGAGGACCGGCCCGCCGTAGCTGGCCTGCGCAGCGCGATTGTGGGCATGGTTGTGTCTGGGTGGCAAGCGGGGCCCTCGGAGTCGACGTCGCGTTCTCCGCAATCAAACATGTCACACCAATTGTGCTGTGCTGCGAACAATCTGACCTAGGCTGAGGTGATGGACGCGGTGCCGAGGCAGTTGGTGGGAATGGGCATCGCGCTTGCCCGGCTCTACCATCGGATGGAGACCGATCAGCGAGCACCAACGCCGACAGGGCCAGTCCTATTCGTCGCCAATCACGGTTTCGGTGGAGTGTTCGACCTCAACGTTCTCGCGTTCGCGTCGGCTTACGAGCAGACCGGTGATCGACGCAGCGTCACTGTTCTGACTCACCAGATCGCGTGGACGTTGGGTTTGGGGCGCATCGTCGAGTGGTTCGATGCGACGCCCGCGAATCATGGCGCAGCGATCGAGGCGTTGAGGGCGGGGCGCCACGTGGTGGTCTTTCCTGGCGGCGACATCGACGGGTTCAAGTCATGGAGTGAGCGCAACCAAGTCCTGTTCGCGGGCCGATCAGGCTTCGCCCGGCTCGCGATGGAGGCCGATGTACCAATCATTCCGGTCGTCACGGCAGGGGCAGGTGAGTCGTTGGTCGTCTTCAGTGGGGGCAGGCGTCTCGCGCGCCTAACCGGACTCGACAAGTTGTTGCGGCTCAAGTCGTTTCCCATGTCGTTGTCCATTCCGTGGGGGCTGAACGTCGGCCTGGTCGGACTGTTGCCCTACATTCCGCTACCCACCAAGCTCATCACCACCGTCCTGCCCGCGATGACGGCGATGGAGGGCGAGTCAGCCGAAGACTATGCGTGTCGCGTTCACGATGTCATGGAACGTGAGCTCACGGCCATGACCCGTGACCGGATCCCGATCGTCGGATGAGGCGACAGACGAGGTCCAGGGCAGCCCCACCGTGCGGCGGCGCATGCAAGGGCGAGCGTCCATAGGCTGCCCGGCAGGTTCGCTGGAGGCTTCTTCGTGGATCAGCATCCACTAACGCAGCGCCGTTACCCGCCGGAGTGGGTATTGCTGCCGTTGTCGAACTGCTGCTGCTTCACCGGTAACCGGGTCGATTTTGTTGCGGCAGAGCCGGAGGCAGAAGGTTCTTGATGATCCCCTCAAACCAGTGTCCGTTGCCGAGGACGTTTGCGTACAGCCGAAACATGGGCGCCATGTACGTGATCAATTGACGCAGATTCTGGTTCTGGTCGTTGAGGATCACGATCACCTGACGCAGCGTCTCCAGCGTCGGGCCGATCTGCTCCTGGTTGTCCTTGACGATTCCGCTGAGGGCATCCGAGAGCGTGATCGTGCTCGAGAGCAGCCGTGAGATCGACTGCTGACGATTGTTCAGTTCCTCGAATAGCTGACCTGCACCGTTGATCAACCGCTCGAACTCCTGGTTGCGGTCGGCCAGGATCTTGGACGTGTCCTTGGTCGCGGCCAACAGTTCCTGGACCTTCTGGTCGCGGCTCGCGATGGTCTCGGACAGGCGGGTCAGACCCTCGAGCGAGGACCGCAGATCGGCAGGTGTTCCGGAGAACGCATCGGACAGGGTCCGCATGCTGGTCGCGAGCTGGTTGGTGTCGACTTCGCCGATCTGATCGGCGGCATCGGAAAACGCCTCGATCACGTCATACGGCGAGGTGGTCCGGCTCAGCGGGATGACATCCCGCGGATTCGCCAGCTCGCTGCCCTGCGGGTCCAGCGCGATGTACTTCTGCCCCAAGACCGTCTTGATCTGGATCGACGCGGTCGTGTGATCACCGATCCACGCCGCTTGTACTTTCATCTGCACACGGACTGTCGAACCGTCTAGCTCGACCGACTGCACGGCACCGACCTTGACACCGGCTACACGCACTTCCGCTCGCGGTCGGAGTCCAGCCGCTTCGGAAAAGTTCGCCGTATAGGTGACACCCGCCCCGACAAGCGGCAAAGACCGTAGATAAAACGCCGAGGCCGCGGCCATCAAAACGACCAGAATGCCGATGAAGCCAACGCTTACTGGACTCCGCCCCCGTGCCCGCTGCTCACTCATTTGTACGACGCCTCTACAACATCACTGTTGTCTCGATGTGCTTCCAGCACTGCAGACCTCCCCATGCCTCGGCTGTGAACGCCCCACCACTGCCGTCATTGGAGACTTAGGCCAGCGACGGCCACATAGCCCGCCGAGACTGCCGCTGTTATCGCCGGGAGAAGCTCATTGGCAGCGTCTTTCACCCGGATGTGGGCGATGACAGCTCCGATCATCAAGGCGCAGACTGCAATGCCGGTGACGATGCTCAGGGGCTTCCACCACAGTCCCAGGACCAGTCCTACCGAACCGACGAGTTCGAGGGCGCCGATTCTGGTGAATGCAGTTCTGGAGTATCTGAGATGCCGCGCGTTGACGATCATCGATCGGTGACCGATCACCTTCAGAGTTCCCGCTGTCGCGATGATCGCGGCGACCAGCAGGGATACGAGCACAAATGAGATGAACATGCTGTTGCTTCCTGACCTGGGTGGCATGTCGCGGGCTCTGCGGCCAAGAGCGCATCCGGCCTGCGGGGGGCAGCGTGGTGGCTATCTCGTGGCGCGGTGTCCTCGAATGCCGTAGGCCTTGGCCATGACTGACTCGATGACTGTGCGGGGCAGCAGTCTTTGAGCCAGGAGGACCATCGGGGCGTTGCTGCCGACCGCGTAGAGCGGTCGCGTCTTCTTGTCCTCGACGGCCTTGACCACTGTCCGTGCGACTCTTGCCGCAGTGATGCCCTGGACCTCTTTCTTGTCCAAGACGGCTATCGCAGAGGTGAAGTCATGCGTGTACGGGGACGTGCTCCCTATGTACTTTGTCCGGCGTCCGGACAAGCCGGTGGCGATCGAACCTGGTTCGACCGTGGTGATGGCGATGCCGAAGGGAGACAGTTCGTAGCGCGCGGCAGTGGCGAATCCTTTGATGGCTGCTTTGGTGGCCACATACGACGATCGGTACGCAAGGGGGAAGCTGGCGAGCATGGATCCGACGTTCACGATTGTGCCGCTGCGGCGCGCGCGCATTCCTGGGAGCAGCAGCTGAGTCAGTTCGATGGCGCCAAAGACGTTGAGTTGGAACAAGCGATGCACCGCATCGAGTGGCAGCTCTTCGAGCGGTCCGCACTGCGACTCGCCGGCATTGTTGATCAGGACGTCGACATCGACCCCGTCGAGTGCGTCAACGAAGCCGCGTATCGAGTCGCGGTCGGTGAGGTCGAGAGTGCGATACTCAACACCGCGCGCGGGGTTGTCGACGGTGGAGCCGTTCCGGCTCGTTCCGATGACCCTGTACCCGCGGTCAACCATGGCCGACGCGACAGCACGCCCTATCCCCGACGACGCGCCAGTGACAACAGCTGTTTTCACTTCATCCCCCTCATTCCTGCGATATCCACGGCTAGCCACCGGCGATGTCCAATACGGCCGTGACGATGGAATCTGTGTCGATTCGGTGATATCTGTACACCTCGTCCAGTGATCCCACCTGTCCGAACGTGCTGACACCCAACGTCGTTGACGCAACCCTGTTCACAGTCGCCAAAAAGGCCAGCGTGTGCGGATGGCCGTCGAGGACAGTCACCATCGGTGTGGCACGGTGAGCCGGTAAGAGTTGCTCGAGTATCCACGACTCGCCGTTGCCACGCCCCTGCCTGGCTTGCACTGCGCGGTAGAGCTGGCCGGGGCTGGTGATGCACAAGACGTCCGCGATGATGCCAGACTGTTCGAGGCGTTCGGCAGCGGCGACCGCTTCGGTCATCACCGCTCCCATGGCCGCGATGGTCACCGTGGCGCCGTCGCGGCGAATGAGCGGATAGCCGCCGGCGACAACCTGGCGTCGCCTACGTTCGCGCGCTGCAGGGTCGACGGGTACGTCGGCAAGTATCTGATCGACCGGGCGTGTGGACAGTCGCAAGTACGCTGACGTGCCGTCCGGTCTGCCCAGTCTCCCAATGCTGGCAAGCAGAGTCCACTCCACATCGATGGCGAATGCCGGTTCGTAGGTGATACAGCCCGGCTGCTCGAGCCCGATGGACGGCGTTTTGATCGATTGGTGCGCACCGCCTTCGGCGGCGAGAGTCACGCCGGAGGGGGTACCGACCAGGATCGACTGCCCACCGGCGTAGATACCGTAAGACCACGGTTCGAGAGCGCGCTCGACGAACGGGTCGTACATCACTCCGATCGGGAACAACGGTTGTCCCCAACGGCTCCATGTGGCGCCGAGTTCGCCCATCAGCCCGACCAGGTTGGTTTCGGCGATGCCCAGTTCCATGTGCTGGCCAGTGGGTTGTTCTCGCCAGTGCATGATTGTTTCGGTGTCGTCTGCAAACCAGTCATGCCGCTCAGTGGCCGACCACACGCCCACTTTGTTGACCCACCCGCCGAGGTTGGTGGTCGAGCTGACATCGGGGCTGACGGTCACCACACGTTTGGCGGCGTCGGGGGCCTCGCGGGTCAGGTCGAGCAGGACCCGGCCCAGAGCCGCTTGGGTGGTTGCTGTGCCTTTGGGTGTCCGGCCAATGTCGGCGGGGATCGTAGGATAGGACGATTCTGGCACCGGTTCTCGGCGAAGGCGTTTCGCAGTGTCACGACACACCCTCCCGGGTCCGCCGCCCGCGTCGAAGCGGCCCCACGGGCTGTCTGGGTCAGTCCCGAGGGATTTGGCGAGGTCAGCGTATTCCTCAACGGTCAGCAAAGAGGAATGGTTCTGAGGATGGCCCTGGGTGGGGAGGCCGAAACCCTTGACGGTGTATGCAATTATCACGGTAGGCCGTGTGTCGTCGATGCGAGAGTACGCATCGCGCAGGGCGTTCAGGTCGTGCCCGCCGAGGTTGCGGATCGCTTCGAGCAGCACGGTATCGTCCACGTCGCCGATGACCTCGGCGATGGTCGGCGCGTCCGGCCCGTTCCCGGGGAGCCGATCACGCAATTGCTGTGCAGTGCAGCGTAATAGGCGTTGATATTCAGGGTTCGGCATGTCCAGGATACGTTCGCGTAGGGCCTCACCGCCGTCTCGCGCGAACAGCTTCTCCAGGAGACGACCGAACTTGACGGTGAGGACCTGCCATCCCGCGGCATCGAACATCTTCTCGAGACGGCGGGCGGCGATGTTGGGGACAACCCGGTCCAGTGACTGCCGGTTCAAATCAACGATCCACACGATCTCACCGAGCTCATTGATACCGGGATCGAGGACCGCTTCCCAGACGGCTCCCTCGTCGAGCTCGGCGTCACCGACGAGCGAGTACTGCCGTCCAGTCCCCGCACCGCCGAAGGAGGTCTCGACATATCTGCGGGCCATCGCCCCCCAGATCGGCGCCGTAGCACCAATACCCACCGAACCGGTCGAGTAGTCGACGGTGTCGGGGTCTTTCGATCGGGATGGATAGGACTGCAGGCCCCCGAACGAACGCAGCGTGGTCAAATATGTTTCGTCGAGCTCTCCGAGGAGATAGTTGATCGCGTGCAGCACCGGAGAGGCATGCGGCTTGACCGAGACTCTGTCGCCGGGTTGCAGCTGCTCGAACCACAACGACGTCATGATCGACACCATCGAGGCGCTCGAAGCCTGATGCCCACCGACTTTGAGACCACTTGGGTTCGGACGCACTCGATTGGCATGGTGAACAATCGAAGTCGCGAGCCACAACACCCTTTCCGCGATCTCATACAGGTCATCAACATCGTCGGGCGACGGGAGTCCCGCGGGGACAATACTGGTCATGATGAACTCCTGATCAAGATACGGAAGGTGCGACAACCATCGCATGCGCGGCGCGCGAGCTGCAGAGTCTCGGTTAGTACAAATTGGCCCCGAGAGCGGGACCACGACGGCTCACAGTGACCGGTCTCGGCTACCCGTGCCGCCTTGGCTTCATGTCCCGCTATACCGGGTCGGCGCCCGTCCCGAGCAGGGATTGGATCGCCGGCCCCGTGGTCAACGTCGGGTCGAGAAGTTCAGCGGACCGGAGGCAACCCACGATGAGGTGTACCGCCCATTCGACCATCTGGTCGATGTTGAATTGGTCTTCGTCTTCGAGCCACTGCACTGTCGCCTCATCGATTGCTGCCACGGCGCACCGTCCGGCCATACGAAGGCCGGGGTTGTCCGGGTCAAGGGACAGCAACTGTGCCGCATAGGTGAGTGCTGCTGTGCGCGCATCCTCGAACACTGCCCAGGCTTCTGGGTCGGCTCCCCGACCGCCCAAGACCAACCGCAGCGCCAGACCGCGATGCTGGCGAAGGTAACGCAAGTGGGCTGTCAACGCTTCACGAATCTGGCCGGCGGGCGTAGTCGCACGGACGTTGGTGAACGCCCGCGTCAAATCTGCTGCGGTTACGCGCATGGCCTCGAGGTAAATGCCCCGCTTGTTGCCGAAGTAGTGAAAGAGAAGGCCGTGAGCGACGTCTGCTTCCTCGACGAGTTCCGAGACCCCGACTTTGTCGTAATCGAGCTCCGAGAACAACCGAACTGCGGCGTCCACGAGTCTTTGCTTGGTCTCCGCCGCTTGAGCCGCACGAGCAGTCATCCTGGTGGATGGTTTGGGCACCGGGACTCCCGTTCTCACTCGTCTTTGGCCGCGATCGCGTACGGGCACGACGTAGTTTACGCGTTCAGCGCAGATGGGGTGCTGCGGGATGTCGGTCTTGCCGTTGGGGCGCCAGTAGTCCCGGCTAGTTTCACGAGTGACCCGTACGTGCGCTGGCTGTAGGCCAGGGGCGCGGCCTGCCCGATGGAGCAGTGCCTGACATTGCCCAGAATCAAGGTGTGGTCGCCGCCGGCGAACTCGTCCGCGATCTCGCATTCCAACCATGCCGAAGATCCGAGCACCCGAGGGAGTCCGCCATGCAGTTCCCACGACGTTCCTGTGAATCTGTGCTCCCGCGGCCCTGCGAATCGAGCCGCGCAGTCTGCCTGGTCGACCGAAAGTATGTTGACGCCAAACGCTTGCGTACGCCGGACGATATCCAACAAGGACGACGCGTTGTCGAAAGCCACCGATATCAAGGCCGGTTCCAGGCTCAACGACGCCAGGGAGCTGACCGTGGTTCCGTGCGGGGCATCGTCTTCGTAGGACGTGACGACGGCGACCGGTCCCGTCACACGCGCCATGGCGTCTTTGAAAAGTGACAAGTCCATGTGAGCTGAATTCTCCTGGTCTCGATGTGCCGGGGCGCGCTGAACTCGAAGTCGCAGGGGTAATTACGTTCATGTCGCCTGTGTGGACGAGGGTGTGAGCTGACATGGCGGCTGTCAGATGATCGGTGTTATGTGTTCGTGGGCGTCGAGTCCGAGCAATGCTTTTCCGTAGGTTTCGATCGACACACGCGGCAGCATCACCGCATGCCGTGCGCCCACGTTGGAATCGCGCCAAATTCGTTGCAATGCATTGACTTCGGCGAATGCCCCGGCACCGGTTGCGTCCAGCAGCATGTTCAGGGCTTCGTTCACGCTGCGCAGCGCGACAGCCGCATCTCCGCGTACACGAGCACGAGAAACCACATCCGGATACTCCCCCGCGATGGCCCATCGCTCGACGTCGTCAGCGGCCCGGTAGGCGTGCAGATGCGCGGTATCGATCTTCAGTGCAGCTTCAGCGAGCAGCATTTGAAACGCCACCGAATCGGCCTGACGCTCAAACGTTGTGTAAGCCAGTGCCTTTTGGCTCGCCTTGGTTCTCACCAGGTTCAGCGCGGCGCGTGCCATTCCAAGTTGTGGGCCCACCAAAACCATCACCAGCATGGGACCGAATGCGGAGCGCCCGAGGGCGGAATGGGGTCGCTCTGCGATATAGGACCCGTCCATCATCGGCAGCATCGAGGCGAGGCGATGTTCGGGGACGAACACGTCGTCGGCGATGACGGTGTTGCTACCCGAGGCACGCATGCCGGCGACGTACCACGTGTCTTTGATGGAGTAGTCGGCACGAGGAATCAAAGCCATCGCCTGGTCGATCATGGTGCCGTCCTCGTCTACGACGAGCACGCCTCCCGTACACCACGCCGAATGCAGGCTGGCCGATGCGTATGGCCATTCCCCGTCGACGCGATACCCGCCGTCGACCTTTCGCGCAGTAGCAGTCGGGGACACGACCCCGGCAACGATGGTATCGGGCCCGTCGGCATACACCTCGGACAACGCCTCCTCGGGGAAAATACCGAGTGCCCAGTCGTTGACGTTGGACAAAGTGGCGACCCACGCGGCGCCTGCGTCACCCTCGGCGATGGTGGCCGATACCTCGAGCATCGTGCGCAAATTGGTCTCGAGTCCCCCGAACCGAGCCGGCGCGGCAACGCGAAACGCTCCCGCTTGCCGAAGGGCGTCGACTGTTTCGTCTGACAGTCGACGAGCAGCTTCGTTCTCCGCTGCCCCGCCCTCGAGGGCAGGTACCAAAGCGCGGAGGTTGTTCAGGACGTCTGCCCCGGCGGCCGCGGGGGACGGGTCAATTGTTGTTGTCATGAGTCTCTTTCGTTATGGCCCTGCCCGGGTAGCGAAGCCCACTCGATGTTCGAACGACTGCTTTCGTCCACCGCCGAGCGAGCGGGCCCAGCCAGAATTTCGGACGAGCCCCTCGAGTTGGTGCGCGGTGACGTGTCACACACCGTAGGAGCTCGTTGACTTGATGTCAACATTGACTTCGAGTCAACCATATGAGGTAGTAGAGCTCGAAGTCAGACGTCACGAAAGGGCACATCATGGCTCCCATCACGATGGAACGCGCACTTCCGGCCCCACCCGATCAGGTGTGGGCCACGGTGTCCGATCCCACGACCTACGAGAACTGGCATGCACTGCACTCCGCCTGGGTGGAGCTACCGCCTACACCCCTCGCCGTCGGTGCGCGGATGGTGCAAAAGGTCAAGATCGCCAACATCACCGACACCATCGAGTTCCACGTAGAGACGTACGACCCACCCCATGAGTTGGTGACTTCTGGTTCCGGTGACACTGGCTCGAAAGTTTCGCTTCGACTGAGCTGCGACCCCCGCGAGGGCGGCTCGAAGATCACCATTGAACTGAATGTCAAAAGCCCTCTTCTGTTCGGTCCGATCGGCAAGGCCATACAGGGCACGTTCAAGAAGCAACTGACCGCGACGCTCGACGGGCTGGAGAAACACCTTTCCAACCAGCCATGAGTTCGCCGTCGAAATACGCAGAGTGGCAACAACATCGACCAGTGGGCGCCGGCACCCACATCGCATACCAACATCAGAAAGGTCACAATGAGCGGACCAGACCAATCCGAACCCACTGCATCAGACCCCAGCGCTCGGGTGGCGCCTGATTATGTTGCTCACTGGGTCGTCAAATCAGCGCGCCGAGACGAACTCGTCGAGTGGTACGGCACCCTCTTCAACGCCAAGATCGCGTACCAGGACAAGCAGATCACGTTTCTGACCTGGGATGACGAATCGCACCGCCTAGCCATAGTCGCCGTTCCCAAGCCATTCAAGTTTCTGTTTCCGCTGGCCAGATTCAGGCGCAAAGCGTATGGAATCGACCACATTTCGCTGACCTACGCGTCGCTGGAGCGGCTGCTCGAAAACTATGTTCGGCTGAAGCGGCTGGGCATTGTTCCGGTATGGAGCATCAACCACGGGCCGACCATCTCGCTGTACTACGAGGACCCGGACGGGATGCGTCTGGAGCTCCAGGTCGAGAATTTCGACCCTGAGAACACCTCGGCGTACTTTTTCACCGAGGAGTTCGCGGAAAACCCCATCGGGGTCAACATCGATCCGGAATACCTGTTGAGCCAACTCCGTAGAGGAATCCCTCACTCCGAACTACGTCATCGCGAAGCCGGCGTCCGCCCAGGAACCCCCGTTGTTGCCAACAAGAAGACCATCAACCTGCGCACACTGTAAGCCGATTTTCAAGCGGCCGCAGTGCGCTCTGGTGAGGCAACTACAGACGTCTGCGCTTCTTGCGTGCAACCGCTGCTACCGCGCATGAGAGCGCGCTCCCCAGTACCGACGACCTCCATGAGAAGGTGAATACTGATGAGTATCAGTGTCGTTCGAACCACCGACGGCTGGTGGCGCCTTGACGGCGACCGCGCAATCCGTATTGACACCAGCGCCGAGACCACCAGGGCCCTGCTTGCAGATCGCAGTGCGATCGTCGCCGATTCGGGGTATGTCCGCGATCTTGACGACCTTGATCTGGTGTCGCCGATAACCACGCCATGTCGCCTCGTTGCGCAACTGCTCAACTACCGCTCACACGCCATCGACACGGGCGCCGATCCGAATACTCTGCATCCTACGTTCTTTCGGAAATCGTCGGCATCGATCAGTGGTCCCACTGCTCCGATTCGTACGCCGGATCAGGTGCGCCTTCTGGACTATGAGATTGAGCTGGGAGTCGTCGTGGGGACAGAGATTCCCATCGGGACGACTGTGACCGAGAACAATATCTCGAAGTATGTTGCCGGATTGGTCGTCGCGAACGATGTCTCCGCTCGCGAGATACAACTCACCAGAACCCAAGTCTACGAGAGCAAATCGTATCCCTCGTTCACACCGGTGGGCCCTCGGCTGGTTCTGCTCGATGACGAGGAGTTCGGGCGAATCCCCGATCTACGGATGACGCTGGAAGTGAACGGCGAAACCCGACAAGATCAGCTCATCGGCGATGACCTGATCACCCCGCCCGCTGAAGCGCTCACCCGACTCGCGCGTTTCCAGGTCATGGCTCCGGGCGACCTCCTTCTTACCGGCACGCCAATCGGTACCGCCATCTCGGCCCCGCCAATAATCGTGCAAAAGGTCGGCGAACTCTTGCCGCCGGCACTCAAGTGGAAGATCTTCTTCGCCCGTCAGGCGAAGAACTCCAAGTATCTCTCGGTAGGCGATGTCGTCACCGCAGGTATCCGCACCGCAGATGGGCTGATCGATCTGGGTGTCCAGAACACGGTTGTGCAATGAGCCCGTTCGCAATCGACGGCTCCGGGGGATCCGAGACGACTGCAAACCTGTGAGGCATTGAGGAACATTGTCAGGTCGCCTTGCCGCTGCCCTCGGCCAGGTACCGATCGCCAAGGAGACCATGCGCGCGAAGCAGCGGCTCGGGTCTCGCAAGTTCACTCGATGACGCGACAGTTCGCCGCTAACCGTCGACCGCTGAGGGTTTCTGCGCCTTGGCCTTGTTCTCGACGTCGGGGTCGCCGGCATCCGGTGCGGTGGGATGGGCAGGCAGGTAGATCAGGGTCAGCACTGCCGCAACGGCCGTCACCACGCCCGCAACGACGCAGCCGGTGGTGAAGCCATCCACAAAGCTGAGCCGTGCGGTGTCGGCCAGGCGGGCCCCCACGTTGGCACCGAGTTGTCCGAGCGTCGCCGCGACCTGTTCCGACGCCGCGAGCGCCGCTCCCACCGACTCGCGTGCCGGTTCCTGTAGCTGCTCTGGAAGTGATTCAGTGTGCAGGTGGTCGCGGTACACCGACAGTGCCACCGACCCAATGACTGCGACTCCCAAAGTCCCACCCAGTTCACGGGTGGCGTCGTTCACCGCCGAGCCCATGCCCGCCTTCTCCGGTGAGACGACACCCATGATCGCCTCTGTTGCAGGCGTACTCGTCAAACCGATACCCGCACCGAGCAACACCATCTGACCGACAATGCTCCAATAGCCGGTGTCGATGGACAGTGTCGACGCCCACCCGAAGGCAGCGCTGAGCGACACCAGACCCAGCGCCACAACCACTTTCGAACCGATGAAGACAGCAAGACGCGGCCCGAGCAGCGAGGCGACCGCGATCGAACCGGCCACTGGCAACATTCGCACACCCGTCTCGAGCGCCCCGTAGTCGCGCACGGACTGAAAGTATTGGGTCACCAGGAAGATGAAGCCGAAGAGCGCGAAGAACGCACTCGTGACGGCGCCGCTCGCTGCGGTGAAGCGGAGGTTGGTGAACAGTCGCACGTCGAGCATCGGGTGCTCTACGCGGATCTCGTGCAGGACGAAGACCGCCAGGATGATTGCTGCGATGACGAATCCGACGAGGGTCGGGACCGACGACCACCCGCGATCGGGCGCTTCGATGATCGAGTAGACCAGCGCCCCGAGCGCAACGGTCGACAATACCAGTCCCACGTAGTCAAGTGGAGGAGTGGCAGGGTCGCGGGAGTCGGGCACAAACCGTAGCGCGAACAGAAGCGTAGCCGCTGCGGCTGCGCCATTGAAGACGAGAATCGAACCCCACCAGAATGATTCGAGCAGTGCGCCTCCGACCACCGGTCCGACCGCGACGGACAAGCCTGTTGCGGCGCCCCACAATCCCAGCGCCTTGACCCGTTCGGAGCGCTCGGTGAACACGTTGGCCAGGATCGACAGGGTCACCGGATACACCATTGCTGCGGCGACGCCGGCCACCCCCCGCCAGATGATGAGCGTCGTGGAGTCGCTGCTCAGAGCACCTCCCATCGACGCGATCAGAAACACCCCGAGACCGATGAGCAGCAGCGCCCTGCGGCCGAAGCGATCGCTCAGTGAACCGCCCGCCAGCACCAGTGCCGCGAATGCCAGGTTGAAGGCGTCGACGATCCACAGAAGATCCCGAGTCGACGCACCGATCTCGGTTGCCAGAGTCGGCAGCGCAATGTTGATGATCGTCGTAGAGACGTTCACGACGAACACTGCCAAGCACAGTGTGATCAGCACGGCGGTTTTGTTGACGGCCCCGTTCGCGGACCGACGAAGAGTCAGCATAATGAAGTTATAGCACGGCGGCAGCAAGATTGGCGCTGTCTGAGCCTCAAGGCCACTCAGCCCAGAAGGTCCATCACCGATGTGTGAAACCATGTCCTGGTGGCAAGCGCACGGAAGGGACAGGGATCTGAGCCCAACGGCTCGGTGAGAGAACGCCTGATCCTGTCGACCGTGGATCTGCTGGCCGAGTTCGGACCAGAGCAGTTGAAGGTCCGCACCATCACCGACGCCGCCGGAGTCTCGACCATCGCCGTCTACCACCATTTCGGCGGATTGAGAGAACTACTGCAGGATGTGGTGGCCCACGGGTATGCAGACCTGGCAGCAGCCATGAGGGTCGCATCCCAGGCCGACGAAGACCCCGGCGTGCAGCTGTTCGCCATCGCCCTGGCGACTCGTAGCGTGGCCCAGAACAACGCCCACCTCTACGACATGATGTTCGGCTTGTCGACGCGAGGCACCTACCGATACATCGGATCCCCCGAGAACAAGACCGCCAGCGGATTCGCGACTGCGTACGCCGTGTTGGTCGAGGCCTGCGAGAGGTTGGCGCACTCAGGGCGAGTCTCGGTCAGCGACAGCAGCCAGATCGCGGCCGAGTTATGGAGTGCTGTACACGGTTTCGTCACCCTCGAGGTGGCCGGACACTTCGCCCACTTCGCCGACCCCGTATCGATGGTCCTGCGACCCATGGCGGTCAACCACTTCGTCGGCATGGGCGATGAACGCGCCCGCGCCGAAGCGAGCGCCGAGCGGGCCGTGATGTGGTGGTCTCAGCAATAGCGAAGATTTGGCCACGCCTAGTACGACCCAGCCGCGGCAACAACTCTGCCTCTTATTGCGATAGTCGAGGTATTGACGGGTTGAGACATTTGCTCTCACAACGTCGATCCGTGGAGATCGCTTAGGTCAGTCGGACTACGGTTGCCGCAATCCGCCGTCACACCATTCTCGTGTTCGACCGTTATGACCACACCACCAAGCCCCCCCCCCCGCGCATCAAGGAACCCGCCGGGATATTAGGGCTGAGCACCAGGGCGCGTCGATCGCGATACCACTGACTGATAGCCGAGTGACTCGGCTGATATGCCCACTTCCGAGTCATGATCGTAAAGATCATTTGAATCCATCGCCGTGTCAACCTTTTTCACATCCGCCATACTTCACAGATGTGGTGGTGGATTGATATAAGAGTCGTGGCGTCGATCGCCGTCGCCTTTGTTGCGACAAGGATGGTGAGCGACACTAACGGAGCATTTGAACCGGTCGGGCTACGGCATGTCGGCGATGTGCCATCCACTGTGAGTTCCCCGTCATCGCCGAGTCCGTCGACCCGGACGGATCGTCATGGTTGACAACACGTGGGGTGAACTGTCCGCGCATGATGCCGCGTACATCTATTTCACCGGCGCTGCCACCGAATCAACTGTGTTGTCGTGCATGGTGATCGCCGCCACCGACGGTCGCCCGCTGGCTGTCACTGCCGCCGATGTCCGTGACTACATCACGCCCCGGCTGAAGGCATCAGACATGTTCAGTGCCCGGCTGGTCCGGTTGCCCGGCGACATCGGGACGCCCTACTGGACCCGACACGCCCACCTGGACGTCGACGACCACATCACGGTCCACAACCCCGGAATGACCTGGTCATCGGCACAGCAGATGTTGTCATCGATAGCCGATGCACCCGTGCTGACCGACCGCCCGCTGTGGTCGCTGGACGTCCTCCCCGACATCGTCGACCACCCCGACAACCGGGGTGTGGTCACCATGGTCGCGCTGCGACTGCACCACGCCGCGATCGACGGGATATCGATGGCATCCGTGATGTCCGCGATATGCAACGAGAAGATCCCCACCGAGACCATCCATCACCTTCTTCCTGCCCGCGAACGCTCCTGGATCAGTCACCTCGTACGTGCCGGTGTACGTCTGCCACTGACCTGGATACGGTTTCTGGTCGCACTCGGCCAGACAGTCTTCTCACGTCCACGGGCCCACTCGGTGACCCTGAAACACTGGCCCGCAACACGTTTCAACACCGGGTTCACCGGACCCCGCGCGACCACGATGTACGAGATGAAACTCGACGACGTTCGCGCCATGAAACGCAGCGTGCCCGGCGCCACGGTCAACACGGTGCTGCTGTCGATCATCGGTGACGCCGTCACCCGATACCTGGCCGAGCACGACGAACGCCCCCAGACACTCTCAGCCCTGGCACCGATGTCCACCCGAGCGATCGTCAACGGACGCGAGGCACCCACCAGTGGGTCGAATCAGTTCACTCCCCTGGTCATCGACCTGTCCGTCAACGAACCAGACCCCGTTCGCCGACTGCGGCTCATCACAGAGTCCAGCAACCAGGAAAAGAACAGGGCCGCTCAACTGACCTCAAGTGACACCGCTCCACTCCTCGAAGTAGCGCCCTCTGCCCTGCTACGAATGCTCGGGTGGCTCACCCGCCGCCAAGCCTCCAGCCACGCCCGCAGGCCTCCACCCACTCGGGCCACGGCCAACATCATCGTGTCCAACGTCTACAACCCGAACCCATCACAAACCATCTTCGGGCACCCCATCATCAATGGCTTCGGCATCCAACCACTCACCCCGCTCTCGACCCTGGCCCACGCAGCGTCCAACCGAAACGACACCATCTCGATCTCCATCACCGCCGACCGTTCGGTCATGCCCGACCTCGACCGATACCGACAACTCCTCCACGCCACCTACACCGACCACCGAGCCGCTTTACAACCCGTGGACGATGGCTCGACGCAAACCGAACCCGCCCAGAACACGTCGGCCTGAGCCGAACCGGGGTAACCACGCAAGCAATGACCTCGCCTGACAGCGTTGTCGGTGCTGTGATTCAGCTACTTCGCTCCCACACGATCAGACGGTGGTGGCGCCGAGTGCGCTCATGTCCGCGACCATCGGTTGGTGCGAGAGCAAGCCTGCGTCGACTTTGACCTCTTGACCGTTGATGCCGGCCGCATCATCTGAGGCCAGGAAGGCGAACACCTTGGCTTGCTGCTCCGGGGTGGGCATCTCGGGGTTCAAGTTCTGCCGCCGGAAGATGTCTTTGATCTCTTCGGGGAGTTGCTGAGCCGGCGGAGACGTTGTGGTCCGCAAATTACTTCCCAGGCCTTCACGGTCGCCGCCAAAGTGGCGGGAATCGTGGCCTCGCCGAGGTATGGGGAGGCGGATCCCAGCATCATCCGGAAGGCGGAGGGCCGTTGGGTACGAGAAGCTGAATCGACCATCGAAGACATTGCGGCAGAGTCGTTTCCGGATGGGACACCCAGTATTCATGGGCGGTCATGATGGCGGCGGTCGTGGAGTGGGCGAAGGCGGTCTCGAACAGTTCGTCGTCGCGCCAAAGACCCCGACTGCGGATGTAATCGGCTATTGCCTCGCGCCACTGCCGATACAGCACCGACGCATGGGATTGAACTGCCGGCACGGCCAGGACCAACTGGGCACGGTGGCGCGCCCATTCCTCATCACCCGGCCGAAAGGTGAGGGCAGACACGATCGCGGCCTCGACGACGTTGCGCGGCGTAGCGGAACCATCGTCGGCCGACAGGAATGCTGTGAGCCGGCCGAATTCGGAGTCTGACTCGACCCACAGCACATCGGCTTTCGTCGCGAAGTAACGAAAGAACGTGCGGCGACTGACTCCCGCCGCCGTCGCGATGTCCTCCACACTCGTCTCTTCAAAGCCCCGCTCCACAAACAACTTCTGGGCGGCGGCGGCCAGCTGGTGTGCGCTGGTCGCAGCGGGACGGCCGCCTCGATCAACTGTGTCGGTCGCCGCGGCCTGGACCTCCCCGTGTGCCATCTCGCTATCGTCTCACCCTCGCCCGTCGGTGTGCCGGCTCGCGGCGAATTCATACTGGCGTTCTGGCACTAGGTGACATAACCTCGGACATGAGAGCTGGGTCACAACTACAGGAGTGGTCGACATGGGAAGACTCGAAGGCAAAGTCGCCTTCATCACCGGTGCTGCACGAGGTCAGGGACGCAGTCATGCGGTCCGGCTCGCGCAGGAGGGTGCGGACATCATCGCGGTGGACACCGCGAAACAGGTCGCCACCGTTCCGTACGACACCGCCACCGCGGCGGACCTGGAGCAGACGGTCAAGGAGGTAGAGGCCCTCGATCGCAGGATCGTGGCGTCCGAGGTCGACGTGCGCGACCTGGCTGCACTGACGAAGGCCGCTGACGACGGTGTGGCCCAACTCGGCCGTCTCGACATCGTGATCGCGAACGCGGGGATCAACAGCATGGCACCCGCGCTCGAGATGGACGAAGAGATGTGGCAGACCATGATCGACATCAACCTCACCGGAGTGTGGAAGTCGATCCGTGCGGCAGCCCCTCACATCGTTGCGGGCGGCCGTGGTGGTTCGATCGTCATCACCAGCTCGCTGGCGTCGATCAGCGTCAACGAGAACATCGCCCACTACTCCGCGGCCAAATCCGGACTGGTCGGACTGATGAGCGTGCTGGCGAAAGAACTCGGGCCGCAGAGTATTCGGGTGAACAGCATTCATCCGACGACTGTCGCCACGCCGATGATCCTCAACGAGCCGACCTATAGATTGTTCCGCCCCGATCTGGAGAATCCGACCCGCGCCGACTTCGACGAGGCTGCGTCCCAGATGAACCGGCTTCCGGTCACGATGGTCGAACCGATCGACATCTCCAACGCGGTCCTCTATCTGGTATCTGATGACGGCCGATACGTAACCGGAACCACTCATGTTGTCGACGCAGGTGGAAGACTCTAGGGCGTGCAGAACAACGGCTCGGTGGTCGAAGCAGCGTCGTTGTCGGAGGTGCGATCGCGGATCGCACACAGGGTGGTCGGCCGCGAGCGGGAGACCGACCTCCTGCTCGCGGCAGTCGCCGCCGGCCGCGACCTGATGCTCGAGGGCCCACCGGGCACGTCCAAGTCGACGCTCCTGGGTGCCATCACCTCCGAATGGGACATCCCACTGGTATTTGTCGAGGGCAACGCCGACCTGACACCGAGCCGCCTTGTGGGGCACCACAATCCGGCGCGGGTCCTCAAAGAGGACTACACGGCGGACAACTTTGTCGAAGGCCCCCTGATCGAGGCGATGCGCACCGGTGGCTTCCTCTACATCGAGGAGTTCAACCGGGCGCCGGAGGACACGCTCAACACGCTGCTCACCGCCATGGCCGAGCGGGTGATCACCGTGCCACGTGTCGGCAGTGTCACTGCCCTGCCGACGTTCCGCATCGTGGCATCGATGAACCCGTACGACAACATCGGCACCACCAGGTTGTCGACGTCGGTTCATGACCGGATGTGCCGACTTGTCATCACCTACCAGGACGCCGCGGCCGAACGCGAAATCGTCACCCGCCGAACCGAAGTCCAGTCCGCAAGGGTCGTGGCCGACGCTGTGGCGGTCACCAGGGCGACGCGTGAGCGCGATGACATCCGTCAGGGCAGCAGCGTGCGGGGCGCGATCGATGTCGCGCTGATGGTGGCGCAGCTTGCGCAGATGCGCGGCGTGGAGTTGCCTGCCGCAGATTCGGTGGCCCCACCTAGTGGATTGCCTGAGGAGTACACGGCGGTGGTGCTCGACGCCATGATGGTGGCGCTGTCCGGTCGAATACATCTCGACGACACGGCCTTCGAGACACCTGAAGCGGTGCTGCACCAGATCTGGCAGGACCATTTCATCCTGCTGCCTGCTGCTGCCGATCCCGGTTGAAGAGCAGTTCCGGCCGACAGTCCGGTGTCGAGGCCGGGCAGGGGTGCCGGTCACGACCGGGCTCGTATGAAGCCGTTGCGGCGAAAGCCGAAGCAACTTGATGAAGAACCTGCGCTGCTCAAGCCCGCGGCCGATGGTCGTGGCAATTTCGCGCTGATTCCAAAAGACGGCCCCTCGGGTAAGCCAATGCAGCTGCCGGGAACGTCGGCGCCGGGTGAAACGGACGATGACGGTGACCTCACGGCTGCGGCCGGCACCCTCGTCGTCGACGAGGCCGGACGCCGGCGCGCGCGGCAGATCGCGCGCAGACTCGCTCTCGCGCAACCGATGCGGCAACGTCGTGCGCGGCGAGCCAGTGCAGGAACCCTGACGACCATGCGCTGGCGCGGTGGGACCGACGAACTCGATCTCGACGCGACCCTCGAAGCGATAGCGGGCAACCCGCTGCCGACCGACGACGACATCCTGGTGCGAGAGCGAGTCCGCAACCGCCGATCCGTCGTCCTCGTCGTCGACATCTCAGGCTCGACCAAAGGTGAACAGGTGCGGACCGCGGCCGCCACCGTCGGCGCGATGGTCGGCGAGCTGGCGCGCGATGACGTTGCAGTCGTTGCCTTTTGGTCGGACTCCGCGCTGTTGGTGCGGCTCGGAGAACGGGTCAGTCCCGAGACCGTGCTCGATCAGCTCCTGACCCTGCCGACGCAGGGACTGACCAACGTCGCGTTCGCGTTGGAGGTCGCGGCGAGCGAGTTGGCCGGCGTGCCACCCGCCGATGCAAGGGTGTTGCTACTGAGCGACTGCGTGCACAACGCCGGACCAGACCCCCGCGGTGTCGCGGCACGATTGCCACGCCTCGACGTGCTGCTCGACACCTCAGGCGAGAACGATCTGGACCTCGGCCGGGACCTGGCAGTCGTCGGCCGCGGACGATGCCGCGTGATCCGCGATCACCACGACGTTGCACCGGCCCTGACCTCGATCTTCGGCTGACAGGCTCGAGATCGAGATAGCAGGCCAACCAGGGCCGAAATCTCTACCAGCGCAATCGCTGCGCTGATCGCCACCTGCGCAACAGAATGCCGGTCAGTCATTGCAATAGCCCCGCGAGCTTCGTGTCGAACGGCCAGCATGACGTCCCAGAGTCCGCGCTCAAGCTGATTAGCGCGCTATACCTCTTTAAGACACCGCTGGCCCCAAAAGACACATCGACGTAATCGTCTCTTTTGTAACGTATTTCGACACCAGTGACGAAGGTGACCTTTCCTGCCGCACTACGGCGGCCGTACCGACTACGCAGACGGAGACAGCCTTTTCACGTCCGCCGACCGCCGGCGTGGTTTGCCTTCGGTGCAACATGGCTGAGTGCGGCCCGGATACCCTCCGAGTACTCGCGGGGTCGTTCCCACGCCGCAAAATGGCCGCCGATGGAATGTTCACGCCATTCCACAACGCTGAAAAATCGTTCGGCGAACTCTCGAGGAGCGTTGACGAGATCTTTGGCAAACATGGTGAAAACAGATGGCACATCGATCCGAGGCCATTCCTTGCTCCCCCCGGCCGCATAGGGCGCGAAGGATGTGCCGATGGTGCCCGTCACCCAGTATGCGGTGATCCAGGCCAAGGCCTCGTCGTAGCTGAACACCGATGCCAGGTCTCCGTCGCAGTCTGTCCAGCTGATCAACTTCTCACCGATCCATGCGGCGAGCCCGACGGGCGAGTCACCAAGTGCTGCGGCGAGCGTGTCGGGTTTGGTTGATTGTTCATGCATATAGCCACCCTCAGCCGCCTGCCACTGGTGACCATAGGCAATGTAGTCGCGTTCTACCGGGCTCAGGTCTTTCGGCGGATCAACAAGAAAGTGATACTGGGAGACGTCGGTGAGGTGGAGCGCCAAGACGACACCAGGATTGCGCGATGCGAGCGCTTCAGCCACGTCACAACCGACATCGCCCGCTGAAATCACGTACCGGTCAAACCCGAACTCCTCCATCGCATCCGCGATGGCATCGGCAAGCGCAACGGCGGACATGCCACCCTGCGGAATAGGTGCTGCGAACGGGAACCCCGGGAGTGCAGGGGCCACCACGGTCAGATCAGTGAGAAGTGGAAACAGACGCTCGAAGCGGAGAACCGAGTCAGGCCACCCATGGAGCAACAGAACCACAGGTGCCCGAGATGGCCCCGGCGAAATGACCGCACGGACCGGCGTTGCACTGGTCTCCGTTTCCACCCAAGGGTAGGCAGCGATCCGCTGCTCTTGCGCGGACCAATCGAACTCATCACACCAGTACGCGAGGAGGTTGTTTAGAGTCGTTGCATCGATTCCCAACGTCTGTCCGGTCATGGTCGGGGCAACGCGGCGAGTGAAGGCCAAACGGTTAGCCAGGTCGTCCACCACAGAGGGAGCAGTCCAGACATATGCGTTCGACTTCACCGTTGACCCTCCTCCGCCACCTGCGTCGAGTTCAGCACACATTCGGCTCGCGTACCTGGCCGGGCGGCATACGGTGACATTATCTATGCGCCGACCAAGATCGGGTAGACCGACGTCTCCAACCCGGATGGTCCTGCAAGGGCGGGGTCGAGCCCGACGTCCCGCATCACGCCACGATCGACGGGTGCCGATGGCTCGGTTCTCTCGGCGCCAAGCCGTGATCGGGCTATAGAAACGCCGCCTCTTCCCCGTTCAGCAGCTTGATCGCCCGATCCTGGCATCTGCGCAGGCAGGCGACCTACTGACTGCGCTAATTGGATTAAGCGCAGGACAGAACCCAACGCGGATCATCTACCGCCACCGAACACCCCGACAAAAAGAAGCGGCCCACACCTCGCGCAAGCGAAGGTGCAGGCCGTATCGACGTGCGCCCAAAGGGATTCGAACCCCTAACCTCTTGATCTCGCTTCGTACATCGTTACCTGTCCAACGCCGTCCACGCCTGTGCTGCTGAGCAGCAGGAATTCGGTTGACGTGTCCAGGGCCGACCATGTCCGTCTCTGGAGATCCAGCTGAAAGTGATGGGTAAGTGATGGGTGAAGCAAGTCGAAGCCGACTGGTGGGCTATTAGCGCAGGTGGCGAGCCCGCCTTCCGCGCTAAGGCCGATTAGCGCAGGCGTCGCGGGTCGAAGTCTCGGATACGAAGTATGCGGTGACATATCGAAGTCGCCCAGCCGACTCCGATCGCCAACTCGACGCAGGCCAAGCCGGCAGTGAACAGTGACCGGGCAAGAACTTTGAAGCTCCGCCTGAGCGCCGTGGGCCCTATCGTCCGTCCTAAAATGTTGCAGCGCAATACACTGCGGCCTGCAGAGACTCAGATCTGCCGCTGCCCGCCCATCAAGGTCAAACGGGCCGCAAAAGCGGTGGCCCCAAGGCAATAAACCCCGTACGTAACGCCAGCGGCGTTGTCTGATCGGTCGCGGGTTCACGCCGGGTTCCCTGCGGTTCGATCGGGATCGGTCCCCAGTTCACGGCTCAGTTCCGACAGTGTGCCTTGCAGCTCCGCGACGAGTGACCTCGCCGTGTGGAGATCGGTCGCCGAAGCGCCTGGGCCGCCGGTCACTGACGCATCGACGTCGAAGACCGTGTTCTGTCGGTGCCACACCCTGAACCATTCGAGTCCGCGGCCGGATTCATCCCTGGTTACGCCTTCAAGCAACAGCAGCGGATCGCCGGTGGCAACGTGCAGGTGCCCCGCCACCAGATCGTCTGCGGCCACCGCTTGGACCTGACGTGGGCCGCCGACGGGTACGTATCCGTGAGCCCGCATCAGCTCGAGCAGCGAGTTGCCGTCGAGCAATTGAGCGGTGAAATGGGGGAACGTGTCCGAAGAGACCCACGTTGTCATGTACGCCACGGGCAGATCGCCGAGGTAGCGAAGTCGCTCTATCCGTGTGGTGCGCCCGGAACCCAGTGCAGCTCTTGCCGATTCGGGCGCCGGGGACCGCTCCACAGACAGCACGCGAGTCACCAGCTGCTGCCCGTGCGACAGCGCCTCCTCGTTCAATCCACCCGCGCGCTGAACGCGGCGTCGGAGCACAGGGGCGGCGGCGATGATGCTTCCGCGTCCACGGGATCGCTGCACGAGACCGAGTTCGACCAGTGCGCCCAACGCTTGCCGCACGACACTGCGCGAGACACCGAAGCGTTGCTGCAGCTCTTCCTCGGTCGGGAGGGCGCTGCCCGGGCGGGCGGAGCCACTGGTGATCTCTGCGTGCAGGAGGTCACGTACCTGCACGTGGAGCGGGCGAGTGTCGCTTCTGTCTATTCCGGGATGGCTGTCCTGCGCGTCGCTGTGCACACTGCCGATCGTAAGGCCGGCACGGCCCATGACGGGATGTGATCATTTGGATCGAGCCCGTTGACAGTGACCTCAGTCACCCCTAAAGTACGTACTATTCATACGTACAAATGCAGTCCAGTGTGCGGACTGCGCTCGACGAAGGGCCGTCATGCGAGACGCGCGATCCATCCGCTGCACCTACTACCTGGAATCGGAAATCGACCCCCGTGCTGCCGCCACTCTGTTGGCCGGCGAGCAGTCCAGTGGGACCTTCGTGCCTGTTCCGGGTGAATCCCCACGCATTCGGGAGCGCCACGCCGCCCTCGTCGTCGACGTACAAGAACTCGAACAGGTGCGGCCGTCCCTGCCATCTCGCCGTGAGCCCGAAAAAGTACGGGCTGCGACCGCAACGATCGACTTTCCCATGGAGAACGTCGGAACGGACTTGGCCACTCTTCAGACTGCGATTGCAGGGAACCTCTTCGAACTGGGCGAGCTCTTCGCATGCCGTTTGCAGTCGATCGACCTGCCGACGGAGTTCATCGCAGCGCACAGCGGACCGGCATACGGTATCGACGGAACGCGAAAGTTGATCAGCGACACCACCGGCGCCCTCATCGGAACCATCGTCAAGCCCAACGTCGGATTGTCCGAAGACGAGTTCCGAGTGGTCGTACGCGAGTTGGCACTGGCATCGATCGACGTCATCAAGGACGACGAGCTGATGACGGACCCTGCCTATCTTCCTCTCGAGCGGCGAGTCGCCGTCGCGACCGATGAGATCGCCCGGGCCGAACAGGTGACCGGCCACCAGACGATGTACGCCTTCAACATCACCGGCGACCTGCCCGGGTTGCGTCGCCGGCACGACACCGTGGTCGAGGCCGGTGGCCGCTGCGTCATGCTCAACGTCCCGATCATGGGCCTGCCCGCACTCGAGTGGCTCCGATCCTTCAGCGCACTGCCGATCCACGGGCACCGAGCGGGCCTGGCCGCGACCATGCGTTGCCGCGGCCTCGGCATCGACTACGGGGTATGGCAACAGTTGGCTCGTCTGGCTGGTGCGGACCATCTTCACGTCAGTGGGCTCGGCAGCAAGTTCTACGAACGCGACGACGAAGTCTCACGTAACGTCGCCGAACTTCTGACGCCCCTGGGCCACACCGTGACCCCACTGCCCGTGCTCTCCTCCGGCCAGAACGCGTCCACACCGGGACCAACGTACGACGCGATCGGGTCGACCGATGTGCTGATGCTGGCCGGCGGTGGCATCGCGGCTCACCCTGACGGCCCCGGGGCGGGGGTGCGCAGCCTCCGACAGTCATGGGAGGCAGCGGTGAACGGGCTCTCCCTCACCGAAGCGGCACGGATACACGCCAACGACGGGGACCTACACCTGACCCATGCCGTCGAGATGTTCGGGGGGCGATGAGATGGCCCGCTTCGGATTCGTCGCCGACGACCTGACCGGTGCCGGCGACGTTCTCGCCCAGGCACACTCGCACGGGCTCGACGCAGTGCTCGCGATCGGCGACGCACCCCTTCCCTCCGACGCCGACGTGGTCGGAATCGCCGGTCCCGCACGATCATTGTCCGGAAAGGACTTCGACCACCAGGTCCGCGGTGACCTCAAACGGATTTCTGACCTCCACGCCGACGTCATCCTCTACAAGATCTGTTCCACCTTCGACAGTTCGCCCACGCTCGGCAGCATTGGACGTGGCATCGAACTGCTCCACGAACAATTCCCCGGGCACGGCGCCATACCCGTCGTGCCGGCTCAACCCGGTTTCGGCCGGTACACCGCCTTCAGCCAACACTTTGCAGTGTCCAGCGAGCAGATCTACCGACTGGATCGACACCCGGTCATGGCCACACATCCCTCGACCCCGATGACGGAGGCCGACCTTCGGCTGGTGCTCTCCCACCAGTTCAGCGACCACCAGATCCCCGATGCCATACACGTGCCCGCCTACGACGACGAGACTTTCGATGCATCGTGGAAAGCTCTGCGCGGCAACAGTGCATCCGCAGCATTCGTGCTCGACGCCGTGAGCGACGCTCATCTCGACAAAATTGCGGCGGTGCTACGCCGTGACGGATCCGGGGATGACCCTGCACTGGTGGTCGGATCGGGCGGCATCATGGCCGCACTCGCCAAATCCACTGGCGCCGAGACCATTGCAGACGGCGCCGACCGCACCGCTGGGCCGGTTCTTGTGGTGAGCGCGTCCGCGTCGAGCGTCACCGCACGGCAACTCGACGACGCACGAGAGCACGGATGGATCGACATCCCGGCACCCGCCGCACTGCTGCACCACCGCGACAGCGAACTGACCGCCGCCCTCACCGCCGACGTCGCTCGAGCACTGAGCGCCGGACACAACGTGATGGTGCACACCACGCTGGGAGCCGGCGATCACCGATACTCCGCGACCCGGCCTGTCTCCGCCGAACACGTGGGCACGGTCCTGGGCGAACTCGCCGCCACCATGGCCACCCGGCAGCTCACCTCCGACATCGCAGTGTTCGGCGGTGACACCTCGAGCCATGCACTCAAGGCGATGAACGTTCGATACCTACGTGTGGCACGACAATTCGTGACCGCAGGCCCCGTCTGCCGTGCCGACGACGATTCGGCCGTCGCCGGTTGCCGCCTTCTGCTCAAAGGCGGACAGGTCGGCCCCGTCGACATCCTCCGCCGCTTCGCGGCACCCATCCCTGCCTGAGCACCCAGGCACCCACCCGAACCTGTGAGAAAGCGACACCACCCATGAGAGCTGTAATGAAGACCTCGGCCAACCGAGGAGTCGACTACACCACTGACGCTGCCGATCCCAAAGCCACCGACGGACATGTCGTGATCGAGGTCGCAGCAGCGTCGCTGTGCGGCACCGACCGTGAACTCTACGAATGGACACCGTCCGCACAAGCCTTCAATCTCTCCCTGCCGGTCGTCCTGGGACACGAAGGCGCCGGCACGGTGGTCGAAGTCGGATCCGGGGTCACCGACCTGCGAGTGGGAGACCGCGTCGCCCTGGAAAGTCACCTCATCTGCGGTCGGTGTTATGCCTGCCGCACCGGCGACGCCCACACCTGCGAACGCACCCGCATCATCGGCATGCACATAGACGGACTGTTCGCCGAGTACATGAACGTGCCCAGAGATATCTGCGTCAAAATCCCCGACAGCCTCTCGTTCGAGTCCGGCGCCCTCCTCGAAGCAGCCGGGGTAGCCGTGCACGCCGTGCAGCGCGCGGACTACTCCGTCGCCGGTCGAGCCGTCCTCGTCAGCGGCGCAGGACCGGTGGGACTGGTCGTGGCCTACCTCGCCCAACTCATGGGCGCCGCTTACGTCGTGGCGATCGAGCCAAATCCCTACCGCCGCGCACAAGCCGAGAAACTGGGCGTCATCGCCATGGCACCCGAGGACGACCCAGTCCAAAAATGCCTCGACCTGACCGGTGCACGCGGCGGCTTCGATGTCGCCTTCGAATGCTCCGGCGCCCCCGTCGCACTCGGCACCCTCTTTCAGGCGCTACGCCGAGAAGCAACCGTCGTCACCGTCGGCCATCCAAGCCGTTCTGTCGACATAGACATCGCACAATTCATCAACAAGAAGGGCATCACCCTACGCGGCATCTTCGGCCGCAGGCTGTGGGAGACATGGGAACAGAGCCTGCTGCTCCTGGACTCCGGGCGCCTGGAACTGGACTGGCTCGTCACCCACCGCAAAAAACTCAGCGACATCGACGAAGCGATCGACCTGCTGACCGCCGACGCATGCAAGGTGCTCCTCGTCCCCGGCCTGGGATGACCGAGCACACCCCCACATCACCTCACCCGAACCACCGGGGCTCACAGGACGCCCCGCCCTACAGGAGTAACCATGTCCGTTCCCATCAGAAGTGCCATTGAACGCGTTCCCGGCGGGATGATGCTCGTACCACTACTCATCGGTGCCCTCATCCACACATTCGCCCCGAATGCCGGCGAGTTCTTCGGATCATTCACCGGCTCATTCTTCACCGGGCTCGCCCCCCTGCTGGCAGTGTTCTTCTTCTGCCTCGGCGCAACACTCGAGTTACGCTCCACCCCTTACATTCTCAAGAAGGGAGGCGTCCTTCTCGGAACCAAGATCCTCTTCGCGCTCGTCGTGGGGATCGTCGTGGGCCGACTCCTCGGCGAAGCCCCCGTGGCCGGGGGCATCTTCGCCGGCCTTTCCACGCTGGCAATCGTGGCCGCGCTCAACGACACCAACGGCGGCCTGTACATCTCCCTCATGGGCCAGTTCGGACGAAAGAAAGATGCCGGCGCCTACTCGCTGATGTCGCTCGAATCGGGGCCCTTCCTGACCATGGTGACCCTGGGAATTGCCGGGCTGGCCGCCTTTCCGTGGCAGGCACTCGTCGGCGCGATCTTGCCCCTGGCCCTCGGCATGCTCGTCGGCAACCTCGACGCCCGCATGCGTGAACTCCTCGCACCCATGGTGCCCGGCATGGTCCCCTTCCTCGGTCTTGCGCTCGGTCTGACCATCAATCTCAACGCCGTCGTCAAAGCCGGCCTTCTCGGCATCGCTCTGGGCCTGTTCGTCTCACTGGTCGGCGGCCTGGTTCTCATGACAGCTGACCGTCTGACCGGCGGAGACGGCGTGGCCGGGCTGGCAGCGGCCACCACCGCAGGCAACGCCGCCCTCGTTCCGGCCATCGTCGCCGAAGCAAACCCCATCTACGAAGCGGCCGCAGAACAAGCCACCGTCCTCGTCGCCGCCTCCGTCGTCGTCACCGCCATCCTGTGCCCGATCCTCACCGCAACTTGGGCCCGGCGACTCAAACGAAAGGGCAACGAAGTGGCCCCCGACAAACCCGGTGACAACGCCGAGCCGGACCGTCAGCCCACCACCAGCCCGAACGCAGCTCCACCCGCCACAACCTGAGCGCCCCGTTGTGCCGATCACCGCCGTGGTCGGTACAACACGGCGTTACACGAGGACGACCTGCTCGCCCAGCGCAGCGCACCGAACCGGCCCAAGCCAGAAAGACACTCACCATGCCGCCGGCAGCAGCAACCATCGATTCCATCGTCTCGCGATACCGAACACAGAAACCGTCCCTCCCCCACCCCAACGCAGAACACTGGGACTGGCAACGCCACGGCGCATGCCGCGGCCTCGACACCACGATCTTCTTCCCCCCGACCGGCACACGCGGGCCCGCGCTCCAAGCACACGAGCGCAAAGCAAAAGCCATCTGCAGAGGGTGCCCAGTACGCACACGGTGCCAACAACACGCCCTCGATGCAGGCGAGCCCTACGGAATCTGGGGCGGAACGACAGCGAAAGAACGAGCCCTCCAACGCCAGACACTCTGACTCTGAGGCACTTGAACAACAGATCCGCCGACCACGTTGTCGGCGCCACCTATGCACCAAAACAAGACCAGCCCGGGCACATCGGGACTTCGTGTATTGAGCCCGAGTTGAACCGTGTCTCTCCACGCATGGTCGAACCCGTGCACATTTTGGCATCACGCCACAGGCTCGACGGCAGCTCGGATAGTTCGCCGAGCGTCGGCACACTCACTTGTTTCTTGTCGGTCCGAGTGTCCCGCTGGAGCAGTCACCCACCGCGACCACCACACCCGTACAAGGGCGCGCATTCCCAAGCCTCCATGAGCACAGGGAACTCTCATTCGTTCCGGACCCATGGCTGTCCGCTCCGAGTACCGCGAGTTCACCAACCACCTGCATTTAGCGTGGAGGGGTTGCGAGATGAGAAGGAGGTCAGCGGTGTTGACGATCCCAACCCAACTTCGATCATCCACCGCCACAGAACAACTCAACACAGAAAACGGCCCACACCTCACGTAAGCGAAGGTGCAGGCCGTATCGACTTGCGACCGAGGGGATTCGAACCCCTGATCTCTTGATCTCGCTTTGTACATCGTTACCTGTCCAACGCAGTCCACGCTGTACTGCTGAGCAGCAAGAACTCGGTTGGAGTGTCCAGGACCGACCAAGTCCGTCTCTGGAAATTCAGCTCAAAATGATGGGTACGTGATGGGGTGAAGCAAGTCGAAGCCGACCGGTGGGCTATTAGCGCGGGCTCAACTCTCAGCAGATCGATCACCGCCCCACATCGAAAGCCCCCCTCCTGCATTGCTCGGACTTTGAGGCGTGGATGAATTGTCGAAGACAGGCGCTTCTCGATCGTCCGGTTACTGCCGGTCGTGAGAACTGATCGCACGCGACGCGGTTCGGTGGCCTAGACCGCGTCGCCGAGACTCCAACGTGGTCACCATGAGACCGGCAAAGTCCTTCTGCCCCAAAAATTGAACGGCTCGATCCGCGAGTTGCCGCCGTTGAGCTTCAGTGCGGGAAAGCGGTCTAGCAAGGCGTTCAGCGCGACGCGCGTTTCCAGTCGCGACAATTCCGCCCCCGGGCACACGTGGGGGCCTTTCCCGAACGCGATGTGCTGGCGGAGCTCATCGCGAGGCCGATCGATCAGGAACTGATCGGCATCCGAGAAGATGTCCGGATCTCGGTTGGCAGCACCGTAGTTGACCATGATCTTCGACTTCGGTCCGATTTCCACGCCGCCGAGCTCGACGTCGTGCAGGCTGGTTCGAAACATCCCCAATACAGGAGAGTCGAAACGCAGGCTCTCTTCGATCGCAGAGTCGACCAGCGAGCGGTCGGCCAGAAGTTCCTCCCAACGGCTGGGTACCTCCAGTAGTCGCCAGATCAGGTTGGTCAGCAACGATGTGGTGGTCTCGTTGCCGGCCAGGAGCAAGTTCATCAGCGAGTTGTGGATCTCCGCGTCGGTGAGGGGCTGGCCATCGTCGCCGCGGAACAGCAGCAACGTAGTGATCAGGTCATCGGGGATCACTGACCCGATGGAGTCGGACTTCGGGTCGGGGACGGTGGCGAGCAGTGCCTTGCGCGGTGCGAGCTGCTCCTGCCAGTACTCGTCGAGCTTGGCTCGCACACGATGAAATCCGCCGACGTCAGTGCTGTTCATTCCCTGGATCATGAGGTCGTCGGACAGCTGCTTGAAACGCCCGAGCTCACCCTCGATTCCCATGAGCTGGGCGATGACCGCCACGGGAAGTGGCATGGCAAACAAATCATGGAAGTCGCCCGGGCCGTGAGCCTCGAGGCCGTCGAGGAGTTCTTTCACCATGCGGGTGATGTCGGGTTCCAGGGCGTCGATGTGACGCTTCGTCAAGCCCGTCACCACCGCGCGGCGGAACTTCACGTGTTCGGATCCGTCGGTGTTGAAGCCGACGCCGCGCTGAAACTGCGGCGAGATGCCGTACCGGGCGGTCCAGTCATTGCGGTTCATCACGACCTCGACCACGTCGGCGTACTTGAACGCGGTGTAGAACGGTGGTTCGTGCTGCCCGAATCGGTGGACAGGGCACTTCTGCTGCATCTCGGCATATGCGGGGAACGGGTTTGCGAGGACCAACTCGGAGAAAGGGTTGTAGACGGGGCACTCGCTCACAGGTTTCTCCAGGGGATTTCAATTAGGGGACCACATTGGTACCTAAAGTGTTGCGGAGGGTTGGTCGCGCTGTCAAGTGGTGAAATGCTGTCCAAGTGAGCGCAACAGGAACACATGGCCCACGCCGCAGTGGCAGACCGCGCGACGGCGAACTGACGGAGCGGATCCTGGACGCGGCGCGGGATGAACTTGCGGCCGCCGGTACCGAAGGTTTCAGCATCAGGCAAGTGGCCCTTCGCGCGGGAGTTTCGCGCAAGTCTGTCACCGTTCGATGGGCGAGATCCGAGGATCTGCTCGCTGATGCGATGGGCGCCGTCGACATGCCGAAGTTCGTTCCCAGCGGGGACCTTTCGACAGACCTGATGGTTCTGGGCACCCAGTTCGCAGAGGGGTTGGGCTCGGGAGCGCTCGATCTGCAGCTTCGAGTATCGGCAGACGCATCGCGACATCCGGAGGTCTATGCCGCACTTCAGCGGCATGTTCTGGATCCGATGTCGCACGCGTTGGTGGCGGCGTTTCGCGCGGCTCAGGTCGCGGGCCAGGTGCGCGAAGGGGACGTGGCCTGGCTGGTGAGGGCGTTCGTGGGCGCGATGCTCGCGCGCACATTTCAGCATGTGGACCGAATGCCACCCACCACGGCAGACGTCGCGGAACTCGTTGAGGAGATCGCCAACTGGGCTGCACCGCGCCCCTAGTCTCCCGAGCAGCTGGCAGCTTATGAGATGATTCATTAAGCTGAATCGATGCAGATCGAGGACTGATTCACCCATGACTCGACATACGACCGAAAGGCCTACCGACGATGGCACGAAAGTCAGCTCTCACGAACACCGGATACATCGGCGCGCAATTGCTACTCCGAGCAGCAGTCGGCGGAACGATGATCGCCCACGGCCTCAAACATGGACGCAGCATTGATGGCACCGCCGGCTGGTTCGGATCAATCGGATTCAGGCAGCCCAAACTTCAAGCCCGTGCCAGCGCTGTGGTCGAAGTTGGAGCAGGTGCAGCAATAGTCACCGGCGCAGCAACTCCGCTGGCTTCTGCAGCCGTGGTCGGCACGATGGCTGTGGCAGCACGCTCAGTCCACCTTCCAAACGGATTCTTCATCACCTCCGAAGGCTGGGAATACGTCGCGAATCTCTCGGTGGCCGCCCTGGCACTGGCAGCACTCGGTCCGGGACGGTGGAGCGTCGACCACGCGCTCGGTCTCGACACCAAACTGTCGCCAACCCAGTCCACCGCTCTTGCCGCCGCGGTGGGTCTCGGTGCTGCAGGCGCCCAACTCGCCGTTTTTCACCGCCCCGCGGACGCTGCCAGCTGACCTCACAGCGGGGTGTGCCCGGTTCCGCAGTGACAGTTTTGATTGCCCACAACCGCATCGTTCGGCTCCCCCATTTCGGGGAAGGCCGATGACCCTCCTGCATCAGTCATTCGTCGATCAACAACGCGTGTTCCGGACACGCCCTGACACCTTCCCGGGCCGCAACCTGATCTCCTGAGCCGACCACAAACTGATCAACTGATGAATAACCAGCGTCATCGATCGGGAACAAGTGCTCATCGACGGCGAAACACTGTGCGTGGCCGACACACCGGTCGCGATCAAGACGCACCCTCATGTCTGCCATGGGTTTGCCATTACCAGGCATCAGACAGAGACCACAATATTGCTGACAGAACGTACTGCCACGTTGTCGTACGTCACCGCATCGGTATCGAGCTCGAAGTTGGGAACGAGGTCGAGAAGTTCCTCGAGAACGATACGAAGCTCTAGGCGCGCGAGGTGGGACCCGAGACACCGATGAGCCCCGCTGGCGAAAGTCATGTGGCTCGACTTGTCTCGATCGAAGTCGACGCGCAGGGGATCGACGTGGTACGTGGGATCGACATTGGCAGCAGCCCAGATGGCATTGACCTGCTCGCCCGCGGACACTATCAGTCCGCCACCCAGGTCGACGTCGGTACCCGGGAATCGCATACCGGACGGTACGGGCGACTCGTAGCGCATCAGTTCCTCGATGGCTTTGCGCACCAACGACGGATCATCGCAAAGCTGTTGGCGCCGAACAGGATTTTTCCCCAGCCAGGCGATCACGCACGACAACGAAGCGGTGACAGTGTCCAGTCCAGCGAACATCAACAAGAAGAGGATGTTCAACAGATCGGCCTCGCTGATCGGCTGACCGTCGACCTCCGAACGCAGAAGATCAGCAATCAGGTCATCGCAGTCCTCCAGTTGTCCACGTTTGATCTTCAAGAAGCCATCGAAATACTGCAACAGCTCCGCGCCGGCGACGGCCATGTTGGCTTCGATCTGTTCAGTTGTGTCACCTTGGGGGTGAACCACCCCTTCCTTGAACTTCACGAAGAAGTCCAAATCCTCGAGCGGCGCGCCCACCAACCCAAGAAACGTTTGAGACGGGAGCGGGGCGCACAGCATCGAGTGCAGGTCACCACCACCGTCGCCCTGAACTTCGGAAATCAGACTTCTGGCCAGATCCCTGATCTGTTTCTCCAAGCGCGCCATCGCCTTGGGCGCAAACATGGGATCGAGCAGACGCCGCCATTTCTTGTGGTCTGGGCCGTCGACCTCCAACGGGATGAGTCGGCCATCTTGACCGAAGCTGCCGCCTCGCCCACCATTACCCATGACTTCTGGATGTCGGTTGATGGCCAGGATGTCTTCATACCGGTACAGATGGAGTCCACCGTCTATGTATTCTGCTCGAACGTCCCGAGCCTTTTCGAAATAGACCGACTGAGGGTCGGCCAAGCTCTTCACTTGTTGCGAGATGCCATGGATACGGGGGTCAAATCGAATTGTCGAGTTCATGCATGTGCACCCTTCGCTGTGAACGACCTCGGGCGATTGTCAGATGGGATGATGAGGACCTTGCGGAGGGCGACACTGCGCGAGGCGTCAACGGGCGATCTCGCCGCGGAGATCGTCAGGGATCGATCCCGACGTGATGTCCTCGCTCTGCCCGAGATCCGTGGGAAAGATGATCGATGTCCGAGCGAACTGGCCTCCGTCTGCAGCTTGAATGGACTGCCCCGACATATATCTGGATTCGTCCGACGCCAAGAAGAGCGCCAGATTCGCGTTGTCACGCAAGGCAGGGGGCTGATCCAATCGCAGCGGCATCGCGCGATTGTCTGGATCCCAGGGCGACATCTCCTCGTAGGATTTGCCGAGTACCTCGGCATCCGGCGGTAGCGCGAAGTTCACCGACATGCCGTGGGTCGGACACAAGGCGTTGGCGCGAATCCCGAACTTCCCGAACTCCAGGGCCGCCGCCCTCACAAGTCCGTTGACCGCCGCCTTGGACGCGGTGTACATGGGAAATCCGGGGTAGGCGTTGTACGACGCCGCGGAGGATGTGGCGAGCAAGGTCCCCGGCCTGTTGTTGTCGATCATCCAGCGGGCAGCGGCTTTCCAGGCGAGGTAGACCCCCGTGGTGTTGACGGCGAAGATGTTGTTCCAATCCTCCAGCGAAGACTCCGCGAGAGGCGTCGAACCGAATCCTGGTTCTGGGACACCCGCATTCGCCCACATCACATCGATGCGGCCGTAGGCCTCAATACTCTTGGTGACCAGCGCCTTCATGTCTTCCTCAGAGCGAACATCTGCGTCGATCGCGGTCGCGGTACCCCCTTGCCCAACAATCTCCTCGGCCACGGCCGCTGCCCGGCCCGGAACAACGTCGCTCACCACGACCGTCGCACCTTCGGACGAGAACAGAAGAGCGGCCTCGCGCCCGAGGCCTGAACCCGACCCGGTGATGGCGACAACTTTGTCTTTCAAACGCATGGTGGACACCTTCCTTTCATTTACTCGGGCTGGCGATGGACTTGATGCGGAGGTACTCCCGAAAGCCTGCGACGCCGTGCTCGACACCGTCCCCACTGATTCCGTAGCCACCGAAGGGCGCGTCCGGGGAAAGATAAAAGGAGTTGTTGATGTTGACGGTGCCGGCCCTCAGCCGTTTCGCCACCGACCATGCACGCTCCTCATCGGTCGACTGAACATACGCAGACAGACCGTATTTCGAGTTGTTCGCCGTTCTGACTGCTGCGTCGTCGTCGCCCTCATATCGGATGACCGACAGCACCGGACCGAAGACCTCGGTCTGCGCGATCTCAGAGTTCTCGTCGACATCGACGACAACCGTTGGCTTGTACCAGAACCCTTTTCCGTTCAGGTCGCCGCGTTCACCGCCTACCAGTACCCGCGCACCTTCGGCTCTGGCACGGTCGACCAGACCCTCGATTCGTTTGACCTGGTCCTCGCGAATGATCGGTCCGACTGTGTTGCCGACATCGGTTGGGTCGCCCCACGCAACACCCTTGACAAAATTCTCGAGACGTTCGAGGACCTGGTCGTACACGTCCGCGTGAACGACCATTCGCGTCGCAAGAGCACACCCCTGACCGCTGTTCGCCATGCACATGGCCAGGCCGAGTCCACACGCCATATCGAGGTTTGCATCAGGAAGCACGATGTTGGCCGACTTGCCACCGAGTTCGAGCACGGTATGCCGGATACCGTTGGCGGCCCGCTCCGCGATCCGCTGTCCGACACCGGGTGAACCGGTGAAGTGGAAGAGATCAATCCGCTGGTCCTCGGTCATCGCGTCGCCGACGATCCCTTTGTCAGCCGCACTCAATGCATGAAACGCACCTGCAGGAATGTCGGTCGATGAACGAATCACCTCTGCCATCAGAGCGCCGGTCAGCGGGGTGTCGGGCGCGCTCTTGAGCACCACGGCATTACCTGTTGCCAGCGCGTGGTGCGTCTTCCACAAAGCGGTCATGAAGGGCGCGTTCCACGGAGTGATGGCCCCGACAACGCCGTATGGCTCATAGCGGACCCGACGCTCACTATGGGTCCCGAGAACTTCGTATCGACCGAGATCTTCCTCCCACCGGAACGATGTGATCAAGTCATTGAAGAAGTCCATCCCCTCGATCATGAAGCGAACGTGGGTGGCGAGGTTGGCTCTGACAACACCGGCTTCGGCGATCAGAAGTTCCTCGAAGTCCGACGCTCGGGCGCGCAAACCCTCCTGCAGTTGCACCAAACACTTCTTCCGGAACTCATGATCATTTCCCCAGTCGGAGGTGTCTGCGAACACCCTGGCCGCCGTGATCGCATCATCGACGTCCTCGACCCCCGCGTCCGCTGCCTCAGCGATCACTGATTCGTCAGCAGGGTTGATGACGGGATAGCGACGGCCAGATCTGGCCTCCCGGAACTCCCCATCGATGAACAACCTGCCCTCGTACTGGGTCACGCCCATGAAATCTCCTTCGTTCCAATATGTTCCGGGTACGCGCAGCTGGACGCGTCAAGATCTGGTCAGACGGTGAGTCGGCCCCGACGTCACCTTGGGTGTGACGTGCATCTCGAAATTGATTTAACTGTATGACCCTGATTTCGTCAAGGGAGTAATGCTCCCTTAGCTCCATCCGCATGAGATGATGGCCGAGTGGCCACAAACACCGCGCGGAAACGCAGATCGACGAGTGAAGTACGGTCTCTCATCACGGAAGCCGCCTACGCGGAGTTTGCGGGGGCAGGTTTCGACGGCACGAGCATCCGGTCGGTCGCGGAGAGCGCCGGCGTCACCGAATCCATGGTGTTTCGTCATTTCGCCTCAAAGAGTGAGCTCTTCAGAGCCACCGCCGCGGGTCCGCTGACACAGTTCATGTACGAGTTCGCGACGAACATAACCTCCAGCCCGGGTGAGGACCCGCGCGACGTCACTCTCCGATTTGTGTCCGGGCTGTACGACCTGTGCATGGCCAATCGACGGATACTTCAATCATTGGCTGCCGCGGGCACGGCCTCCGAAGACTTGGATTCCGCAGATGAACCGGCATTCGAGCCATGCATGAGCGCTTTGGTGGACGGCGTGCACCGATACATGGTTCAGACAAAGCGCAGGACGAAGGCTGACATCCGAAATTCGGTTCGCATGGTGCTGTCGTTGGTATTGGGGGCCACCGTCAACGGTCGCGAGTTGTTCCCCCAGGAAATCGGCTCTGAGTCGATCAAGCTCATGATCACCGACTTCGTGCTATCCGGCGCGGACGTCAGATTCGAGGTACCGCCGGGGCCGGCCACATCAGCCTAAGTACAGCCGACCACGAGAACAGGGCACGCGGCGCGCCGATGAATTACTCGTGGCGTGAATGGAGACCACGCGGTAAGTGGCCGTCCGACGCGAGGACGGTTCACGATCCACAACGACGCGTGGGGAACCGCCTCGACAAGAGCTCGTTCCGCGTCACCGTTGACCAGTTGAACGCGAGTATTGCACGTAGGATACCTGGCGGACCAAGAGGACACTGCCGCCAGCGCACGATCATAAATTGCGCTGAGGTTCTCAGTCGAAATGTCTTCTTGCACAGCGTGAACGAACACCAGCTCTCGGCCTGAGTCGCGCGCCCATGTGAAAGCGACTTCCATGACCCGTTCCGCAGGTGCCTTGCAATCGAATGGGACTACGACAGGTCCTTGGCACTCCTTGGTGTCCGACGGCACCGTGACCACCGGGCACCTGGCCCGCGCCGATACCTCAGAGCTGATGCCTCCCAATGTCACCCGCTCGACCCAGTTTGCTCTGTTGCGACCGACCACGAGCCCGTCGACACTCTCCGCCAATCCGATCAAGAGGGGAGCAGCAGCCACCGATTCGACGAGCGTCTCCACAATCACTCCACTGAACTCGTCCCGGATGGCCTCGGCGACGGCGTCCAACATCTGTTGCTCGGAATCACGAAGTTGTTTGAGGCCATGACCGCCCATGAGCAACAAGAGGGATTGCGGCACATAGCCCCGGGCGAGCAACAACGACCCTCCACGACGATCGACCACCGAGGCCGCCCATCGAACTGCCGCCATCGATCCGGGACCACCGTCGACCCCGACTGCCAACCTCAGATCGTGTCGCCCCATCGCCTCACCGCACCGCCAGCCAGATCGCACGAGTTGCTATGTCGCCGAGAACGATCAAGCACCCTCCGTCGACGCTGATCTCGATGGTTCCTGCGAAATCTCGGCGAGCGACAACAGTCACAACCCGGTCAGGCCCGATACCTACGGATTCAAAATAGCGAAGCATCTCGGGGTCAGAATCTGCGATGCGAACGATTCTTCCCCGCGTGCCTGTATCGAGATCTGCCAACAACGCAGCCTGAGACCTCGAAATCGAACCGTCTGAGGACGGAATCGGATCGCCGTGTGGATCGCGCGAAGGATACTCGAGCTTGTCATCCAATCGAGCCACAAAGCGATCTGACACCGCGTGCTCGAGTACTTCGGCTTCATCATGGACTTCGTCCCATCCGTAACCGAGCTCTCGGACCAGGAAGGTCTCCAGCAGACGGTGACGGCGCACCATGAGCAATGCTGCCGCGCAGCCTGTTTCGGTGAGGCAGATTGCACCGTAGGGTTCGTGGGAGACCAGGCCGAAATCGACCAGTCTGCGGACAGTTTCGGAAGCCGTTGAGGCCGACACACAAAGCTTTTCGGCGAGCATTTTGGTGGTAACCGTCACCGGCTCCCATTCCCGGCAGGTCCAGATCACTTTCAGATAATCCTGCGTCACTGCCGACAATGCCAACACCACCTCCGACGAGGAGCCGGTATCGGTCCTCGACCGTTCGTCGCGGACATCCACACCTCGCGCCACTGCCTCACCACCGGTGGACGTTCGATACATCTGCACGCTCCGAGCGCATATTTCGGCGCGACCGCGGGACGGGCCAGCAGTCTGCTTTACGCCGTACAAACGGAGGATACTACCGCGCCCCCGGATTGTGCAACGGAGCGTGCCCCTCGCCGGTGCAGCTGGCCGCGGACGCTATCGCTTGGTGGCGTCGCGCTCCCGCAAACGGGCGCGCTGGAGTTTCCCCGCTTCACTCCTGGGAATCTCGGCCACGAAACGTACCTCGGCGGGGATCTTGTAGGTAGCGAGTCGCTCTGACAGCGTCCGCGTCAATTCGTCGGCACGAATGGGACTCGACGCGACCACGTACGCGATCACACGTTGACCGGTTCGGTCGTCGGGTTCCGCGATCACCGCAGCGTCTCGTACCGCCGGACAACGCACCAATTCTGATTCGACTTCGGCCGGAGCGACCTGAAATCCGGAGACCTTGATCATGTCCTTCTTCCGGTCGACGATCCAGATCCGACCTGCATCGTCGACACGGGCGACGTCACCGGTTCGGAACCAGCCGTCGTCGCCAAAAGGCGAAGGGCTGTCCGGTTCCAGGCTGGTGTAGGCACCCGCGACACTGGGGCCTCGGACTTCCAGCTCGCCGTCCTCCCCGAGCCGGACTTCGGTGCCCACAGTTGGGAACCCGGGCGAGTCGAGCCGCCATTGTTCTCGGTCGGCTACCGGGTTGAAAGCCACAACCATGGCTTCGGTCATCCCATACGAACACAGGAAGCCGATTCCCGTCGCCGACGTGATCGTCGCAGCAAGATCGGCGGGAACCGCGCTACCACCCCACATGAAGTACCGCAGCGCTGGGAAGTCGTTCCGGGACAAACCGGGTCGCCGGGCGAGGCGATGCGCGACCGAGCCCGCGAGCGGCCAGACCGTGACCGCCCCTGTCCGCAGTTGTGTCACGCACTCTTCGAAGACAAACCGTTCGAACAGCGTCACTCGCGCACCAACCGAGAGAGCGGCAAACATCATTCCCGTACCGAATATGTGGCACAACGGAATCGAGATCTGAATGCGGTCGTCGGCACCCAGACCCATATGTTGAACGAGCTGATCGATGGCACCCTTCACACTGCCCGTCGTATGCACCACTCCCTTGGGAAGCCCTGTCGTTCCAGAAGAGAACGGTATGAACAGTTCTGCCGACGGTTGTGGGCGCACAGCCGGCACAGTGCCATCAAGGCTCGGAGACGAAGCCGAATCGTCCACGGGTACAACCCTGATGCCGATACCCACAAGGTCACGATGGCGTTCGTCGACGACTGCAGCGGTAGCACGCGTCGTTTCGAGTGCCTGCCAGACCTCATGCGCGGTCCAGCTGGGATTGGGGGTGACGAATGCTGCGCCGAGACGAGCGAGGGCGATCTGATGGATCACGTACTCGGGGGTGCTTTCCATCAAGAGCGCGACGCGGTCGCCGGCAGTCACTCCCGCGTTTTTCAACTTCGCGGTGGCTACGTTCACCGCCCTGTCCAGCTGCCCGTATGTCCACTCGACACCGGCCGATTCGATGGCTACCCGCTGCGGCCACCGCCGTGCACCTGATGACACGATCTCCACGAGATGTTCGGTCATGATCGAACCCCCTCACTGTTCGTCACTGACGTCTCGTAGCGTCCACGACGCGTACACGCCGACCACCGGCGCCGCATCGGCCTACGGTGTGGTGGGCGGGATCGAGCAATCAGAGCTGAACTCACTGTCGAGTCCTTTCGCAAGGTCAGGCAGGCGCACATTCGGACATCACCAAGTCACGAGGTTCAAGCTGATTTCGTCTTACACGATCGTGTTTCCTTGGTCGACGGGCAACGCGACGCCGGTGATGGTTCGGGACATGGGAGAGGCGAGAAACAGTACCGCGTCGGAAATATCCTGCGGCACCGCTCTTTCGGGATCACGTAGGACCTGCTTGAAACTGTCGGCATACGAAGGGTTGGCCGCCAGCAATTCCTCACCATAGGCCGGCATACCTCCCATCTGAGTGTCGACGGCCCACGGGTGCACGGTGTTCACCCGGATGTTGTACTGCCCCAATTCCAGAGCAGCCGCTCTCATGAGACCAGTGACACCGAACTTCGAGGCGGCGTAAGCGATCATGCCCGGCACAGCCTTCAATCCGCCCGCCGAACTGATGAGGACTATTGAGCCACCGGCGCCGCCCCGGACCATGACGGGCGCTGCCGCCCGAAGGGTGTTGTACACACCGGTCAGGTTGGTACTGATGGTGTCGCCCCAAGGGTCGTCGTCACCCGCATCGAGCAGGCTGGTCCATACGTTGACACCCGCGTTCGCGACGACCACGTCGAGTCCTCCGAGCTCTTCTGCACCCTCGCTGACGAACTCCGTGAGCGTAGTCAGGTCGCGGACGTCGACCTCGGCGGTGATGATTCGGCCGCCGGCTTCTTCGACCATGCGGCGGGTTTCTCGTAGATCAGCGGAAGTCGCGGCCTCGTACGACGCGGCACTGACCCGCTTGCAGACATCCACTGCAAGAATCGACGCGCCGTGCTGGGCAAGTGTCACAGCGTGGCTTCGGCCTTGCCCACGGGCAGCACCTGTGATGAGCGCAATTTTCTTGTCTAGCAGACCACCTGTTGAATTCATGTCCTTCTTTCTCTGTACACCGCGGGCTACGGACCCACGGCTGATCAGGGGTTGACGACCGCCTTGATCGCCGACCCAGAGGTCGCACTGGAAATGGCATCGGTCACCTGGTCGAGACCAAACCGGTGAGTGACGAGGTCGCGAAGGCCAAACGAGTTGTCGTACCGATGAGCGATGTTCACGGTGCGGCCATAGTCCTCGATCGGGCAGCCCAGCGAACCGATGACCGACAGCTCACGGTTGTTCGTCCACACCGGGTCGAACGGAACCTTCGTGCTGCCGGAGAACAGACCCAGGACAAGGACGCGGCCTCGTACGGCGAGCATCGGCAGGGCTTCGGCGAACGCACTGACATGACCCGCCGCCTCGACAACTACGTCGGCTCCTCGGCCTGACGTCAGGTCGCGAATATATTGCGAACGTTGAGCGGCGTCAGTATCCAGTATCGACAATGTGTCGGTGGCACCCAGCCTAACGGCCGCCGCCATCCGCTGCCCGGGGTCACCGATGACAACGATCCGCGCGGCTTCGTTCAGACGGAAGAGCATCGCTGTTGCGAGCCCGACCGGCCCGTTTCCTTGAACCACCACAGTCGAACCGGGGACAACCGGCCCCAGACGTCGAAGGCCACCAAGGGCGGTAGGCATTGCGCAACCAAAAGCGATCACTGCGTCCGAGGAAGCCGGGTCCGGGATGCGGTAGAAGGCCGCCCTGGTGGAGATGGTCGCGTAATCCTGATACGACGCCGACGACTGCCTCCCCACTCCCTGGGGCCAATCAAGATCTTCGCAAAGAGCCGTCGTCCAGTTCGCTGCGCAACTCGGGCACTCGCCGCAAGGGGTCGGTGGAGACCAGAACACCCTGTCGCCCAACGCGATCGGGGTCCCCGCCCGATCGGCGTGAACACTGTCTCCCAATTCCACGATCGTTCCCACGCCCTCGTGCCCGAGATGATACGAACCCATGTTGTTGTATCCCCGGTCGGTTGCAGACCCGGCAACATCTCCGGTGAGATGGTGTCCGTCGGAACCGCACACCCCCGCATGCGTCACCCTCACCACGAGTTCAAGGGGCTCCGCCGGGAGCACATCGCGTTCTGCGCACTCGAGGCCGGTCCCGGGCCCCCTGAAGACGACAGACCGCCCTCGCCTCATACCTGCACCGGAGGTGGCGCTGATGTCATGCAAATGAACTCGCGCATCACACCGAGTGAGGTTTGTACGACTCCGACGGAGGAACCGGTGATGTGCCAGTCATGGGGTTGATCGACGACCTCGCGAAACCACACGGTCACTCCTGAAGCAATCAATTGCGCCGCAAGATTTCTTGCGTCGTCACGGAGTACCTCGCTGCTGCTGGTTTCGATCAGTACCGGGGGTTGCCCGGTCCAGTCACCCAGGCCAGGTGAGAGCAGAGGATCCGTCAGATCGCCTCCGGGGCAGTAGCTCGCCGTCGCCTCGCGCGCATCTTCGGCGGAGAAAAGCGCGTCCGTTCTACCGCACTCGTCGAAGCTGCCGTTCACCACTCGCAGGTCGAGCCATGGGGATAAAAGGACCGTCGCCTGGTGGCACGATCGGGCCACTCCGCCGAGGGACAGGGCGACAGCAGCGGCCAGCCCCGCTCCCGCCGAATCGCCGGACAGCACGAACCCACCCGTTGTGTCCGCAACCCATTCGGCGGCGGATCGGCATGCCTCGAGGGCAGCAGGAAACGGGTACTCAGGTGCCAGCGGGTAGTCGACGTCAAGGACTCGCGTCTTGGTGTGTGCGGCCACATGACTCAGAAACGGCGCCCATGCGGCCGCTGAACCCAACCGGAAGCCGCCACCATGCATATGAATGAGAGTCGTTGTCTGCGTGTAGTTGTCGGAATCGATCAGGATCCCCTCGAAACCTGGCTCCCGAACACGCGTCAGTGTCACCGAAGGGTTGAGGGGTTCAGAGACCATCGCGGTCTCGATCTCGGTTCGGCGGCTCAAGAGAACGCTGCCGGCAATACTTTTCATCAACTGGTCTTTCTCGACGTCTGGCAGAATCGCCTGGTCAATGGGTCAGTACTTGGTGAGTCCGCCGTCTGCGGCGATAGCTCCTCCGGTCAGGAACCGCGCCCGATCCGACACCAGGAACACGATGAGATGAGCGACTTCGTCGGGGTGGGCACGCCGGTCGAAGACCCCCGGCGTCGGGCGGACCGAGGATCCTGATTTTTCCGCAGCGACCGCAAGCATTGGTGTGTCGACCATCCCTGGCATGACCGCGGTGCACCGCACTCCCGATTCGGCAACCTGATGAGCGATGGCACGGGTCAGCGCGTTCACCCCGCCCTTGCTGGCTGGGTAGGCGGTGCTGGACAAACCCATCACTGCAGCCGCAGAGGAGACATTGACAATAGCGCCCGAACTCTCGACGAGGCTGGGCATTGAACGCCGGCACATCAGGAATGTGCCACGCAAGTTGACCGCCAGCACGCGATCGAACGTCTCGACGGAGGATTTCAAAATGTCGCCATCGTCCGGGGCCGTGATTGCGGCGCTGTTGATCAGGGCGTCGAGCCCACCGAACTCCCGGGCCGCTTGTGATACCGCCGCATCGACCGCCGCTTCATCGGATACATCAGCCCGGATCGCCAGATGCCGGCCGCCCGTCTCGGGCGAGGAGATGATCTCTGTCGAGATGTCGTTGACATCGACCAGTGCCACTCGCCAACCCTCTTCGGCAAGTAGTCGGCTGACCGCCAGCCCAATCCCGGAGCCCGCGCCGGTAACAATGGCGGCTTTCGCTCTCGCGGTGGTCATTTGATTGCCACGGGGTTGATCGGCGACCCTACGCCCCCGGAGATCCGCAGCGGCGGAGCAACAATCTGGAACTCGTAGACCCCATCGGCGGCGCAGTCCGCGGCCAACGCCGTCAGATCCCAGAATTCCCCGAAAGACAACCCCATCTCGCGCAGACAGAGCAGATGCATCGGGAGCATGTTCCCTTCGATGCCGGACGCGACGTCCTCCACCCCGCTGTTGTCGGCCGCGACCGCCGCAACGCGGCGCTCCCGGAACCATTGGGCAGTACGCCAATCGAGCCCCGCACTGGGAGACCTGTCACCGGCGCGGAGGAACTTTGTGACCCACCCGGTATGTATCAAGACGATGTCGCCTTCCCCGACCTCGACACCCTGCGACTTCGCCGCCTGGTCGAGTTCGTGGGCGGTGATCGGCGTCCCGTGCATCAGAGATGTCTGTGCTCCGCGCAGTCGAACTATGTCCAGGAGAACTCCGCGTGAAGTGATGCCACGAGCGCCGACCTTGTCGATCCCACACCGGTAGGCGCCCACGCTGGTCACCGTGTCTGCGGAGAATCCGTTGTACAACAGCCCGTCGTAGTACGCGTGGGACAACGCGTCCCACTGGGTCGAAGACTGAGTGTGCATGATGATCATGTCGTCGGTGAACCGCAGGATGTCGGACCCCATGAACGCGGCGTATTCCTGCGCGAGGCCATTGGCCTCCCATGACGGGAAGGTCTCGGTCACCGCACCACGGTCACCGCCGTCGATGGTCATCACGTGAAGGGGATTGCGCCGGAACAGCAAATCGCCTTGCGGGCCGGTCGGAGCGAAGTCCATACCCAATTGGAAGACCGCGCCCTTGCGGACGAGACCCGCGCTGCGGCGGACAACGTCAGGAGTGATGTAGTTCAGCGTGCCGACTTCGTCATCTGCACCCCAGACTCCCCAATTGCGAACCTCGTTTGCCATTTCATAGAACTCGTCCATCGACATGTCGGTCACCCGACCAATCCACTGAGCTGCGCCGCGATCTGCAGAGCGAGAAACCGTCCGTACCTGCGGACCTCGATTACTCCTCCACCCGCGTACCACAGATGTGGGTACCCGGACGGCTGGAAGATGAGCCCACGTTCGTTCCGGGTGTCATCGATGCCGTAGAACGCATCAGTTCTGTCAACCACCTCGCTGCCGAGGTACTTACGCGAGCTTTCGCGCATGTCGAGAAATCCTGTCGCGAGTACCACAAGGTCAGCTGACACACGGGTACCGTCGGTCAGCACCACCCCGTCCGCCTCGAAATGGTGGAGTCCGACACCGGAGCGAATTGCCACCTTGCGTTCGATGATCAATTCGGATGCTCCGACGTTCACGTAGTAGCCTCCCGGGCCACCAGGACGACAGCCGAAAGACATCAGCCCCGACCGCTCGCCCATGCGCGGATCGCCCATGCATGTGGCAAAGCCGGCAGCCTCCAATCCGTCGAGTATCTCGCGGTCTCCCTCCGCAATGGCCTCGGTCTGCGCGACCGCCATATCGAGAAGCAATGGCCACGGAATGGAATCAGCCTGCAGATCTGCGTAATCAAGCGGCGGCGAGTCCTCGCTGTAGGCAGATTCGAACAGTATCTTGTTGCCGACATCCCTGCTCAACACATACGTCGGGCCGCGCTGGATCATCGTGACCCGTGCCCCACCGTGATAGAAATCCTCGATGACATCGTGCGCACTGGTGCCCGCACCTATCACCACGACGTCTCGATCATCCCATCCCAAACCTGTTTTGTGCTCACTCGAGTGGATCACTGTGCCTTTGAAATCCTCACGGCCAGGGATGTCGGGTACCAGCGGCACCGAGGACGTCCCGGTCGCGACCACCAGGTGCGTCGGTCGCAGGGTGCGCTCACCAGCCTCGGACTGCGTCACCACCGTCCAGTGCTGCGCGGTCTCATCGAACGCCGCCGACACAACCTCGGTGCCGGTCCAAACATTCAATTCCATTGACTCTGAATAATTTTCGAGCCAGTTGGCAAACTTGCGAGCCGGCGTGTAAACCGGCCAACTGTCGGGAAAGGGGAAGTGCGGCAAATGATCGCTGTACACCGGTGCATGAAGCACGAGTGACTCATATCGGTCTCGCCACACATCGCCGACTGTGGCTGTCTTTTCGACAACCAGAGCATCGACACCCATCAAGCCGAGCGTCGTCGCCAATCCGAGCCCGTTCTGGGCCCCGCCGATGATCAGAACGTCAGGATCCTTGCGGTCATGCGCGGTCAACGCCGCACGGGCATGATGCCAGGGGGTCTCGGTGGCGTGTCCGCTCGGCCGCGGACGACGATGTCGAACTGCAAGAGGGCGGTCGATCAGCTCAGAACCTTCGGTGAGTATCGTCCACGCCTGCCACTGCCCATCGACGCCTTCGACGAGACGTGCGTGTCCGCGCCCACGCGTCGTCGCTGTCTCGAAGCGGAAAAAGCCCTCGATCCAGGCCATGTCCGGCGTGGGCGACGTTAGCACTGGCGGCAACCCATCGTCGAACTGTACGGAGACAACGGCTTCCGGACTCGCACCGACAAAAGTGCATACGTCAGACGGGCCGTTGTGACTGGACATCTGCCAATCGAGGGCGACCAGGTCACGCCACCACACGTGGGGTGCAAGGATGTGCTTCAGCGAAGTCAGGTCTCGATTGACCACCGCGGGTTCGAAATTGGCCAACCACGCCGTGAACACAGCATTGGGGTCCTGCTGCGTTCCGGTAGCTGGGCCCACTTGGGCGTCGGGCTGCTTTACTGTCTGGTCAACGGACATTGATGTGCTCTCGATTCTTTCCGTGTTCGAATTGGGTATGGAGTTGAACTGGCTCGGTCACAAGCCGGAGGTGGGATTGGCTCGTAGATCCATGCGATGAAGAGTCAGTGTTGCTCTCCAAGCTCGGACGACGTCGTAGGTCAGTTCGCAGATCGGCCGCGCCAGCACGGCCAGGACAGTAACCAACAGCGCGCTTCTCATTTATGCACCTTCTCGACAAGAGGATCGTCGTTGTTCTCGGTCTGTGAATCGAACTGACACACCGGTTCGGGCAAGTTCGATTCAGACATGTGGAATCCGTAGCGCCACAACGGCCATCGCAGAAGTTTGGTCAGGATCGCGTAACTGATGACGCCTTCCGGCCACTGCGTACTGATTCGTCCGGATGCGCTGCGGTAGTAATTGTTCTCGAACTCAAAAGTGGTCCCGCGCAACCTTTTCTGCAGAAGGCGATCGTAGGCCTGCAGAGCCCAGGGACGAATCTCGATCGTCGAAGCGCGGCGACGGGCAGTAGAGGAAATGGCCGCGACCACGTAGTCGATCTGCAGCTCGAGATTGGTGACAATTGTACCGCCGTTGGTGTTCGGCCCGTAGAGAATAAAAAAGTTCGGAACGTCCGCGACCATTATTCCGAGGAAGGCGGTTTCATCACCGTTCCATCTAGCGTGCAAGGTCTTGCCGCCCTCGGTGACCACGTCATAAGTCGTCAAGAAGTCCGCTTTGAAGCCGGTGGCCAGGATGAGCGCATCCAATGCGTGGTGTTCGCCGTCGGCGTCGACCACTCCGTCGACGTCAACGCCCTTCACACCCCGGGCTACCAGCGTCACGTTGCTCTTGCGCAGCGCTGGGTAAAAGTCATCAGAGATGACCGGACGCTTACCCGCAAACGGATGCGTCGGCGTCACCGCTGCGATGAGGTCAGGTCTGCCTTCCAGCACACGGTTGATATGGGCGAGGGCGCCCGCTCGTGCCGCGGTGTTGACAGCAGTGCCCTCTCGCCACAGAGCTCCGCCGATCTGATCCCGCTCACGCAGGAGCAGAAACTTCGTCCGTAGGAAACGTTGCGCGAAAGAGGATTCGAGTGCTCGCCGTTCGGATGCGGTGTACTCCCTCGAGTTCTTGGGGACCACCCATCCCGGCTCGCGTTGGAAAACGACGACTTCACCCGCGATCTCCGACAGGGCCGGAACCAGTTGTGCAGCTGTCGAACCGGAGCCCACGACGCCCACGCGCAGACCCGTCAAATCCATGTCGTGGTCCCACCGGGCCGAATGAACAACCGGACCGCGGAAGTCCTCGAGCCCCTCCCACTTGGGGATCTTGGGGTCTCCGAGGAGCCCGACCGCGCTGATGACATGCTGGGCCGTCGCGATGAGCGTGGCACCAGACCAGATCGCGTACTCGTTCCGCGCCTCGTCCCATACGACGCGCTCGACCTGCACCCCGAATCGGATACAGCCCCACAGGTCGAACTTGCTGAGCACAGCTGCGAGATATTCCTGCAATTCGGCCTGCCGAACATGGGTTCGCGACCACTTCCACGGCATCCACGAGTAGGAATAGAGCACGGATGGTGTATCGACCTCGGCGCCGGGATAGCGGTTGTGCCACCACGTGCCACCAGGTCCCGGGGCCTGCTCCAAAAGCGTGACCCGGTTGAAGCCGGCTTGTGTCAATCTCGCCAGTGCACCGATTCCGCCGAACCCGCCACCAATGATCGCGATGGTTGGTTGAGGTGATGATTGTCGCCGCAGACGCACTTTTTCTCCAGACCACGAAACACCTGAGCGAGAACCGCATGAACGGTGTTCGTATAGTCGAACGGGTTGTTTTATAATTCGAATGCTGCCATGATTTGGGTCACAGGTCAAGCAAAGTTGTCCGCCGCATCACAGTGAGCGGATCGGTGGCGGCACGGACGCGCGGTAGGTTGTCGAAGCAGCCGCGTCCCAGCGAGCAGAGGAGGTATCGGAGGTGTCCAATCCGACACGTCGGGTGGTCGATGTGCTGAACTTCCTTGCCAGGAAACCGGAACGGAGCTTCTCGTTGTCCGAACTCGCGCGGGAACTCGACATCAGTAAGTCGACGCTCCACCCGTTGGTGGAGACGCTGGTGATGTCCGGATATCTCCTGCGCGACCGCGAGAAGCTCTTGCATCTGGGTCCTGTTCTCACCGGAGTCGGGCAGGCAGCCCTCGGGCACCGCGGGGAACTCGTCGACGTCCTGCGTTCTCCGATGGCCGAAATTGCGCGAGCTCACGATGCGCACTGCGTTATGACGGCCGAGCTCGGCGATTGGGTCGTCCCCCTCGCCGCGTCGGGCGAGCCATCGCGAATCACCACGCTGTTCCGAATCGGCGCGCGGACGCAGCCTTTCGCACCGCCGCTCGGAGTGTTGTTCCTGCCGGGACGACGCATGGGTGAAATTCAGGACTGGTTCTCGCACGCGGCATCTGAGCCCGATCCGCAGGAGGTGGACGCTGTGATGAGTGCGCTTGACCTCCTCAGATCCCGAGGAATGGCGGCGGCGGCTCGCACCGACGCGAAGGCCCGGGCTGAGCGGCTCATGCTGGGCCCGACGGCAAGCATCTCGGAACGCGATGGCGATTCGGTCGTCAGCGACCTCGTTGATCAGCTCCGTCGAACTCAGTACCTGATAACGGATTTCGACTATACCGATCCACGTGAGATCGAATGGGTGGGAATACCCCTGATGAACCGGCAGGGACGCGTAGACGTCGGCGTGTCGGTGGTGAATTTCCCGAAAGCGCTCACCGGTCGGGAGGTACTCGACGTGGGCGAGGACTTACGAGAACGGATGTCGCGAATCGGCGGAGTAACCCTTTCGCCGCCGTATATCCACAAGCGAACGTAACAGCACATCGCTCGGGTGGCTCGAGCGATGTTCACAAAGGAGCGCAGGTCATGTCCAGAGGTGAACAGCGGGTGGCTCTCGTGCTCGGGTGCGGTCCCGACATCGGGCGAGCATGCGCGACGCAGATCGCCATGAGCGGAAGCCGCGTCGTGTGCCTGGACCGCGACATGGCAGCGGCGCAGGCGTCGGCACGTGCATGCGGCCCCGAGGCGTCGGCGTCGGTCGTCGACGTCACAGATCGACAGTCGGTACGCACAGCTCTCCGCGACGTCGTGGACCGCTGGGGCCGGATCGACGACATCGTCAACGTCGTGGGCGGTTCGATATGGGGCCTCGCGGAAGAGTTCACCGACGACGAATGGGACCGTTCGATGACGATCAACCTCCGACAACAGTGGGTGGTGGCTCAGGAGGCCGTTGGCCTGCTCGCTCCGGGCGGTTCGGTGGTGGCCATCGCATCGGTCAGCGGGTTGACCGGCGCCCCTCGCCACGGCGCATACGGTGCGGCCAAGGCCGGCCTCATTGCTCTCGTCAAGACCCTCGCTCTGGAAAACGCGGCCCGCGGGATCAGGATCAATGCCATTGCCCCCGGTTCGATCGCCACGGCCGCGCGGACCAGTGACGACGGGCTCGACGCCATGATCCCGATGGGCCGGCGCGGCGAACCGCGCGAAATCGGCTCCGTGGCGGCCTTTCTGACGTCGCACGCAGCCAGCTACATCACGGGTCAAGTGCTCGTGGTCGACGGGGGCGCATCCGTGAAGCACACGCTGCAAGCTGTGTGAGCGACAAGAGAACTTCCCCAGTCTTTTCCGCCCCAATTGATCCGATGCTCGGTCTGCGCGGACCAATCAGTCGGTGAGCCCTGCGACGACAACGTCCCAGATCGAGGAGTTCGCGCGACCGGCGACCAGTTCACCAACACGCGTGTTCCACACCCGGTCGCCACCGAACTCCTGTTGCCAAGCAAGGGTTTTCAAGGTGAAGTGTCTCAGCTGATGATCCAGTGTGAAACCGATCGCGCCGTGCACCTGATGACTGTTTCGCGAGACCACCCGGGATGCACGAGCACTTTGCGCCTTGGCTATGGCGACGGTCATCTCCGACTGCCGGGATCCGAACCCATCGGTCACCAGAGCGCGAGTGGCAGTGTCCACTGCCGCCTGAGCCACGGCGAGTTCCCCGGCAGCTTCGGCAATCATGTTCTGAACCGCCTGGAACCGGCCGATCGGCCTACCGAACTGTTTGCGCTGGCCGGCATGTTCGATTGTCAGGGACAACGCGGTCCGCATCGCGGCGCACGACTGCACGGACCGGATGAACGCGCCCCGCAGAGACCATTCCCTGAGAACGTCGTCACCGACGGTCACGATTGCCGACGCAGGTACCTCGACGTCGAACGCCACGTGATCTCGTGGCTCGTAGGCTGCGTTGTACCCCAGATTCAACACGGCCTGTGCCACAGGAACACTGAGAACCGCGCGGCGATCACCCACGTCCGCGAGCACGGCGATCTGCTCGCAGTCTCGTGCCCAGGGAACGTTGTCGAGCTGACCGGACACCCTGACCGTCTCGCCCTGTGTATCGCTCAGGCTGACCGCACCCTCAGCTGCGGTAGACGGGCTGTGGGAGACGGGCAAACCAGCAGAATCGAGCAACCACGCGGCCAGCATGTCCGCCTCGGCTATCGGACCGGGGGCAGCCGACTCCGCTGCGGCAGCGATCAGCACGGCTGCATCATCGAAACCGGCTCCGCTCCCACCGATTTCCTCGCGCGCTGTCAGAAGGGTCAGACCCGACTGCGTCAATGTGTTCCAGAGCTTCGAATCGTGAGGAATCGATGTTTTCTGGACCGTCAGCGCTTCTGCGGCCGGACCTCGAAAGATCGACCGGGCAAGATCCCTGAGATCAGACTGATCAGCGGAAGTTGTCACCACCGCATCGGTATGTGTGTTCATCGAAGACCCAATCCCCTTGCCACGACGCCCTTGAGCACTTCTGTCGTCCCACCACGCAACGTGAATCCCGGCGATTGAAGCAGCCCCTCGGCCAGCAATCGTGCGAGTGGATCCGATGACCCCGGATCGGCAACTGCCGTTGTTTGTTGGGTCACCTTTTCGACGATCTCGCCTTCGAACTGCGTTCCGAGATCTTTGACGAGAGCCGCGGGAAGGTCGACGGACTCCCCCGACGACAGCGCGCCCGCAATCGACACCGACAACTGCCTGAGTGTATGGGCTCGTCCGACCAGTTCACCCAACGTCTCGAGGTCACCGTTGTCAATGGTCGGTTCCTCGAACGTTCTCGAGTAGGCATCCAGCAGAGGGAAACTGGAGAGAATGCGCTCCGGCCCACTCCGCTCCACGGCGAGCTCCGACGTGACCTGAGTCCAGCCGTCCCCGGGACGCCCGAGCACGAGCTCATCCGGGACAAAGACTTTGTCCAGCACGACCTCGTTGAAATGATGATGGCCCGTCAGGAGTCGGATGGGCCGGTTTTCGATCCCTGGGGAATCGAGATCGACGATGAACTGGCTCAGACCGTCGTGCCGGTGTGCCGGATCGAGCTCTGCACTACGCGCGAGCACGAAGAAGGCGTGGGCGTGATGGGCACCCGAGGTCCACACTTTCGTGCCGGTCAGTTCCCATCCGCCGCTGACCTGAACGGCACGGGTCCGGACGCTCGCGAGGTCTGAGCCGGACTCCGGTTCGCTCATGCCGATAGCGAAGAAGGTCTCGCCACGGGCAATGCCCGGAAGATAGCGAGCGCGTTGATATTCGGAACCGTGCTTGAGCAGAGACGGGCCGACTTGGCGATCGGCCACCCAGTGGGCGGCCACGGGCGCGCCGGCCGCCAGCAACTCCTCGGTGACGACATATCTATCGAGATGGGACCGTCCCGCGCCGCCGTATTCGGTGGGGATGGTCATCCCGAGCCAGCCCCGCCGTCCGAGTGACCGACTGAAGTCGGGATTCCATCCGGCAATCCACGAGTCCACCTGCGGCGCGAAACTGCCTGCAGCAATTTCATCTTTCAGAAAGCTGCGCACCTCGGAACGAAGTTCGACGGTCTCGCGAGGGAGGTCCACCAACGGTGGAACAAGTTGGACCATGACGGCCTCCTCTGGGCAGACAATATAGAATAATGATCAAGCTATATAACAAATCGAACCTGGACAACTCCCGCATCACCGGACGGCGGGATCGCAGTCCCTCGGCCGATCATGCGGTTACCGGTTCAGGCTCCTTCGCGTCGTCGGCGATCTGTGCGTAATGGTCTTTGACCACTTTCGCCCGGCGTCGATGCCCTATCAACAGTCCTACGCTCGCCACCGCGATCCAGATGCCGAGAGTGAGCAGGATCGGCCCGATGCCGGTGCTGTCGAAGTACACGATTCGCTTGAACCCGTCGAGTGCGGCCGAAGTCGGCAGCAGCGGTTGCAGGAACTGATAGAACGACGATGCCATGTCGATCCCGATCGGAATCCCCGATGCCGGCACTCCCAGGAAGATGAACAGGCCGATCGAGATGAGCAGTTGAATCGGCCCGAACAGGATGAACCCCGCCAAGTTCACGATTCCGCAGGTGAATGCCAGCAGCGCCACCAGGCCCGCCACCCCCCACATGTTGGATTCGAGTGTTCCGGTGATCCCGTAAGAGATGAGGATCTGCACCGCCGCGGCGACGATGCTCATCACACCGAGGACGATCACCTTGGTTCGGATACGAATGCGCGGTGCGACAATCGAGGCGGTGGTCGTCGTCAAGAAGCCGCCGATGATGGCGCCCAAGCCCACGTAGAGGACCCCCGTACCCACAGCATCGCCCTCCGGCAGGGGTTTGATGTCGTCGATGGTCACCGTCTGATTTTCAGCGGCGGCGATGGCGGCGACATAGGCTTCGGCGGCCGCCGTTGCCGTCGTGTTTCCCGCACCGGCCACGAACAGCGTGCCCGATTCGGGATCGTAGGCGGCACGTGCATCCAAGTGCAGGACGCTGTGTTTCGCGTCGGCAACCGATCCGACCCTGGTGATCACGAACTCATCACCACTCGCACCGCTCTGCGCTGTAGCGACGAACCTATCCGACGCAGCCCCCGAGTCGACGACACTTATTTCCATACCGTTCGGGGTCGGGGTGTGCATGAGACCGATGTAGGTCAGCGGCAAACCGACCAAGAAGAACAGCGGGAGAAGCAAGCCACCGATCAGTACACGGCGACGTCGAAGCTGTCGACCGGTCGGGTGGCTCTCCCCTCCGAAGAAGGTGAGCACATCTCTGCGTAGAGCAGCAACCGGCCCGAGATGCTGGGTTTGTTCTGGGTTGGTCATCGTGAAGCTCCTTGGTCAACGGTGGCTGCGGGCTCCGACGTTGCCGACGCGGAGGCTCCGTGGGTCTCTACTGACTCGTCCTCGAAAACCGGTTCTTCCACCGGGTCAGGAATGGCGGCGAACGATTCCAACAACCGTTCCTCTTCCGCTGGGTGACGTACCGCGGCCAAGGCCAACAGCGCAGCTGCTATCACTCCCCACACGGCAAGTGTGGTCATCGTGCTCCCGATCGGGGCATCCGGGAAGTACACCAATCGCTTCAGCCCTTCGATGAGTGCCGGAGTGGGCAACACCGAGTGCAGATTGGTGAAGAAGCCGGGCACCATCTCGGGCGCGATCGCACCTCCCGATGCGGGGACACCGAACAGAAGCATGATGATGATCGTCGGCAGCACCATGGCCGGACCTATCAGCCTCATCCCACCGAGGTGAAATGCCCCGATCACAAACGCGAAGGCAGACAACAAGAACCCCACACCGAGGGCATTCGCTGACAGCGCCGAATACACGGAGAAAGCGATGAACATGGGCACGATCCCCGAAATCGCAGACATGACGGCCAGAACCGCCAATTCGATGCGTAAACCCATGTCCGGCAACAACAGTCGCATCACCGTAGCGGTCAGGAACCCGCCCATGATCGCAGCTATCGCTATGAACATGGCGGTGTTGCCGAGCATGTCGCCGGCCGGCGCCGGAGCCAGATCGACGACGGTCGGCGGCGCACCTGCCACACTCTGGGCAACACCGGTCAGGACCGTCGTGGCAGCTTCCTTGGCGGCGAGATTTCCGAGACTGGCCACATACACCGTGTTGGTCGATGGGTCATACGCCGCTCGGGTCTCGAGCTCGGTCACCGCAGCTCTGGCCGACTCCACGTCGGGTATCACACCGATGTCGAAGCTCGACCCGACCTTTGCCTGAGTGCCGTTCGCCAGGCCGCTCGTCTCTTCGGACGTGCCGACAATCGCCACGGACATGTGCTGCGGGCTCGGCGAATGCAGACCCCAGGTGTACAGCAGCGGTAACAGGATCATCATGAACAGCGGCATCAGCAGGCCGGCGTACATCATCACTTTTTCCGGTGGACGCTTTCGCGCCGGTTTGGCGATCAAGACACGATCGTCGTCGTGACCGGGCGCCGACCCGGATCCTGCCGAAACTTCCGACATCGGCGGTGAGACAAAGGGTTCAGGTGAGGGGGGATTGGTCATCGTCTGTCCATCAGCTCGTATGTATCTTACAGATGTAAATAAGCTATCGGAGTCCGACTGTACTACATGTGTAAAATACAGAGACCTAGACGTGACAGGAGTCTCTGATGACCACTTCGCCGACCGCCGGCACACCGACTCCGGCCGTTCAGGTCGACGCCCCTGCCGTCCGGATCGATCCGCGGATCCAGCGCTCCCGCGAGGCGCTCATCAATGCGGCAGGAGAGTTGCTCGCCGAGCGGGAACCCGATCGGATCTCGATCACGGACATCGCGCAGCGAGCCGGCGTGAGCAGACCTACTGTCTACCAACATTTTGCAGACAAAGAATCGGCGTTGGCAGCGGTCATCCAGGTTCGCCTCGAACACATCCTTCGCGGCGAACGGGTCGCAGCGCCCGGACTACCGAGTCAGGACGAAGCGGTCGGGAGAATCTATGCCCTGGTGTCGGAAATCAGCAGGAGTCGCAACCTCTACCACCTACTGATCGAGTCGACAGTGGGCACCCGGGCTCGTGTGGAGATCTCGAAATACATATACGGACTGGTCGCCGACTACATCGAACGCGCGCATCCGGACGACAAACGCGATCACGAAGAACTGGCCCGTTTCGTCACCGGCGGTGCCATCGCCCTTCTCGAGCACTGGGCCAGCAAGGCAGACATCGACTCAGAGGAAGAACGTCGCGTGAACTCCGAACGCATCTGGATACTCCTGCAGCACGCCTGTTCCGTGCCGCCGGGCCCCTGATACAGCCCGCGAAACCGTCCCGATGTTGCGTGCAGGGGACGAGTCGGTATGTCGCACAACGAACTTCGGCTGCGGTGCGCGTCGAGAAGCGGCACCGGCACGACATTGCGTCGCTCACCGCGATCGGAGCGCGACGGCGGGACCAAGAGCGCCTGAGATACGCAGGGCCAGCGAACGATGACCGATCCGCCGTCGACGGTGATGGTCGACTTCGTGACCCATCTGTACAGTGTCCGGTACAGATCCATTTTACAGTGTAAAAGAGGCCGCTCATGACCACCAAGGATCAAGATCCCTCGTTCCCGGCATCGCCGTCGTCAGTCATGCTGTCGGGCGTACCCGGCCTGCGCACCGACACGGTGGGTGGCGCCCTGAGGCTGCTCGCAGAAACCTCGCCGACCGCTCCGGCCCTCATGTCCTCGACCGAGTCGGGGGTTGAGGCGGTGACGTACTTCGAGCTGTACGAGAAGAGCAGCCGCCTTGCGGCCACCCTCGCGGAGATCAACCCTGACCGCAAACGGGTCGCTCTGATCTCGTTCAACTCGGTCAATTGGATCATCGGAATGTACGGATGTGCGCTCGCGGGAGTATCGGTGGTCCCCATCGCACCGTCGGCGACCGACGAGGAGACCGCTCACCAACTCGAGGCGGCCGACGTCGGGGCCGTGCTGGCCATCAAGTCTTACGGCGTGCATGAGGTGCTGGACCGAATCCGTTCAGTCGCCTCGTCGATTCCTGGGGTCGTCGCAGTGTGCGACCTGGGCGAGACCATTGCCCGGCAATCCAGCCCGACGGGCTCCACGGTGGCAGTCTCCCCAGAAGACGAGTTCCTGCTCCAATACACTTCGGGCACAACGGGTAAACCGAAACCTGCGGTGTTGTCACACTTCGCGGCCATGAACAGCGCACACAACTTCGCCCAAGCGTGCCGGGCCGCCGCCGGCGACCGGTGGCTCAATCCTCTGCCGCTCCATCACGTCGGGGGATCCGTGGCCGGCGTCATCACCTGCCTGACCTACGGTGGCGTCTACATAGTCGTCGAGCAGTTCACCGCGGAGTCCGCAGTGCGCGCAATCCGGGACATTCAGCCGGCCTTGGTCGGCATGGTGCCGACAATGCTCCTCGACCTACTGGAACTGCCAGGCGTGGGTCCGTCGAGTTTCCGGTCGGTGCGGACAGTCATCGGAGGTGCGACCGCAGTCGATCCGCATCTGATCGAGCGGGTCGAGCAGCTGCTGGGCATCACTTTCATGGTCTCGTATGGCCAGAGCGAGGCACCGATCTTGACCTGCAGTTCGCCAGAGGACACCCCGATGGTGAGGACGCGATCACTAGGTCGCTGTCTGCCGGGCCGCGACTACGTGATCCGAGACAAGAACGGCCACACCGTCAATCGCGGTCAGGAGGGAGAGCTCTACGTCCGCGGACCACTGGTCATGACCGGCTACCTGCGAGACGACGGCACGCTGAATCCGGCTACCGATGCGAACGGATGGTTGGCGACGGGCGACCTCTGTGTCATGGACGATGACAACGTTCTCACGTTTCGCGGGCGACTGCGCGACGTCATCATCCGCGGGGGCGTGAACGTCTATCCCGCCGAGGTCGAGGCCGTGCTGTCCGCCCATCCGACAATTTCTGAAGCAGCCGTCTTCGGAGTGCCGGATGACCGTTGGGGCGAGCGAGTGGCGGCAGCCGTCATCCCCGCCACGGGAGCTGCGGTCGACGTTCGTGAGCTTGCCGCGTTCGCCGCCGAGAAGCTGGCCGGTCACAAGCGGCCCGTCGACTGGTTGGTTGTCGACGAAATGCCACGAACCAGCACGGGGAAAGTCCGCAAACACTTACTGCGCGATAAACACTGAGAGCCCGCCTGCTGATGCCTGTGGAAGTGGTCCAGGCCCATCGGCCGGCCTGGAGTCCTTCGAGTACAGGTTCGCAGTCGGTTGTGCGCGAAGTTTGTGCGAGTTCATCTCATTTTGATATGGTGACTCAATCGGATGGATGTTCGCATCCCTGCGGCCGTCCTGCCGACACCAATACGATGGAGGTGTGCAATGGCGCTGATCGAGAATTCGGTAGGAAAGCTCCCCTACCTGTTGACCGACTTCGACCAACATTCCTATGAGGCCGTGGATGCCTTCACGCGCTTCATGCCCAAGAACAAACTGCACACGGCAGTGCGTCCGATCACAGCGCCTGGATACGATCGTCAAGTCCTGCTGGCGAATGACCGAATAGTCACTGCCCTGGAGGCGGACCTCAACCAGGCGTATGTCCCCGGTTCTCTTGTCGAGATGCTCAAGCAGCGTTCATCCGGCAACGCCACCGACGCCGAGCGCTTCTACGAGCCGATCCAGGACGAATATCTGGACAAGGACAAGCGCCTGGTTCAGCTGGCAGAACAGCAGATCGAAAAGGCGATCATGTACCCCGGTGGCTGGGGCCTTCTGGCTGAGGCATACCTTGACGGGCTCGACCCGTTGTACGACAACTTGCAGGCCTTCAATCGCTGGATCGATGAAGACTGGGGCTTTGCTTACAAGGACACCATCTACGCCCCGGCGCTGTTGTCTCTGCGCGATCTTGATCGCGCCTGCGCTGAACTCGATCGGGTCCTCGACGCCGGTGCGCGGTTCGTTCTCTTACCCGCCGGGCCTGCATACGGACGTTCACCGGGAGACCCTTACTTCGATCCCTTCTGGGCACGGATCAATGAAGCCAAGGCTGTTGTCTCGTACCATATTTCAGAGTTCCACTACCAGTCCAACGTGGCGTCACACTGGGGATGGGGACTCGTTCCGCCGTTCCAGTTCTCCGCATGGCAGTGGCAGAACACTTACGGCGAGCGCCCGATCACCGACACACTCTCCGCCCTGATCTTCGACAACCTCTTCGGACGGTTCCCGAACATCAAGATCCTCGTCAGCGAATTCGGCGCCGAGTGGATACCCCACTTTGTTCGGCATATGGACAAGAGCCGGGGCATGGCACGCAACGGCCGGTGGCTGGGCGGGCAGCTGCCCGAACGCCCCAGCGCGATCTTCAACAAGCACATTCGCGTTGTCCCGTACCCCGAGGATGACACGGTGGGAATGGTCGAGAAACTCGGTTCTGCCGACTCTCTCGTCATGGGTTCGGACTGGCCTCATGCCGAGGGGCTGCGTGAACCCGCCGACTTCTACAACAGAGTCGAGGGCCTTGGTGAAGAGACCCGTCGACACTTCCTCCGGGAGAACGGGCTCAAGCTGATCAACGGCACCTAGAACTGCGATTCAAGCCGCAATCGGCGCCCACCGGCTGTCTCTGACAGCGGTGGGCGCCGATTCGCTTTTCGTGTGAACCGCGTTCGCAGACAACATATCTCGTCAAGAACCTCGTGACTCAGCCCGATAAACGGCGATCTGCCTACTCGCGAGATGAACGCGTCGCGGTCTCCGAAAGCGGGTGTTGTTCACGCGCAGAGGCCCTTTGGGCAGAACGAGGGCCGCAGTCCGAGAGTTCTCGGACTGCGGCCCTTTTACGTACGACGAGCTTACGGTTGTCGAACCGACTCGCGCCTGGTCACGCGGCGTTCGGCGGGAACAGTTCTTCAAATGCGCCGCGCAACACGCGATCACGGATGGTCACGTCGACGTCATCGAAGATCTGATGCAACGTTTGCTGTGTGTGACCGTAGGTCCCTTCGAGGTGAGGGTAGTCATCCCCCCAGAGCACGTTGTGGTAGTTGGTGTCCTTGATGACCTGAACTGCACTGATGTCATGCTGGAACGAGGCGAACACCTGTTGGCGGATGATCTCGCTGGGAAGTCGGGTCAGCCGCGGACGGACGAACATCCCGTGCTGCCGGTATGCCTCGTCCATACGGTCGCCGATGGCAGGCACCCATCCGGCACCTCCCTCTGCAACCAGAACCTTCAGGTCAGGGTGCCGGTCGAGTGCTCCACCGGCCACCAGATGGGTGATGACACGCATACCGGGGTAGGTCGTCTCCATATAGTTGACCACCGCCCCACCGGGTCCTCGGTAGACAATGTTCTGCGCACCGGTACCGATGTGAAATGTCAGCGGGAGCTTCAAGCGCTCGGCCGCGGTCCACAGCGGCTCCCACAGATCGAGGCCCCATGCCCGATCGTCGGGGATGCCGCACGGGAAGAACAGCGCCTTGAACCCGAGCTCGGCTGCGCGCTCGGCCTCGGCGACAGCGTTGTCCACGTCCATGAGCGGCATGATGGCCGGTGCGAAGATCCGGTCCTGGGTTCCCATGACCTCCTCGACCGCCCAGTCATTCCACGCTCGCGCCACCGCGTTCTCGAGTTCGGGCTCACGAATATTGCAGGTCCAGAATCCCATCGACGGGAAAGCCAGCTGCGACTGCACGCCCTCTTGATCGAGATCTTGCAATCGGATTTTGAGGTCCATGAAACCCGGGGGGCGCATGGCGTCCATGAAGTCGTTGAGCTGCCGGTCGATCTGTGTGCCATCGATGTATACGATTTCGTACTTCTCGCCGCGTTCGGACCGAGGCGCACGATCGGCGAGACGCTTGGGCAGTCTCGAGGTCCACAGGTCTTCGGGCTCCATCAGGTGCGAGTCCCCTGAGTGCGCCAGGATCTTGTTCGGGCCGTTCTGCGTTTCGGTGGCTTCCATTGCCTTGGTCATCTGCCATCCTCCTCGGTCATCTGGTGGCGAGAACGGATATTGCTCGAATCCGATCTCCTATCTGCTTCGTACTTTACACTGTAATGTAAATCGCGTCAGTGCTTTGGCGCGATCTCATCCAGATCAAGGAGGCCCCATGCAACCGACCACCCGCAGCATTGAGTTGTCAGCGGAACAGCGTGCTCAGTTCGTCGAGTACTTGACCGAGGAAAATCTGTCTGCGCTGATGCGGTCCACCTGGACGTGGGACGACCGGGCCCTGCGTCGCACCCTCAGCGGCCTGTTGGTGGAGCTGACCGCGATCAGAGAACTTCGGGTGGGTGAGGTTGAGTTCTCCCCGGGAGTGATCGAAGCTGCTGAGGCCCGAGCGCTGGCGACCGCAGGCGAGTTCGTCGCCGAGGTCCTGGGGCCGCGGCTGCTCATCGACTCCGGAAATGCCTACCGCGACGTGCTACTACCGCTGGTCTTGGCCACCAGCGACCTTGCCGCCGCGGCTGAGCGTGCGTTGGACCAGGTGGCCGTCGAGGTCACCGGCTTCGTCATCGAACGTAACGAGTCGCTCTCGGCCATCCTTCCGGAAGACAGGTGGGACGCAAAGTCGTTCGGGCGGTCCTCCATGGGAACGGCACAGGTTGCCTACTCCGCGGGCTACACGATTTCCGATACCGATTACTTCGCTGCCGCAGGTCTTGGTGCCCAGGCATATTCGGTGGCAGGTTCGCCGACCGACGACTCCATAGATGTCCGCAGATCAACCCTGGCGGCCGCAGAAAAGACCGGCTCATGGGATCCTGCCCTTGTCCGAACCCGGGCGGTGCCGACTCCGGACGGCTGGAATATCACCGGTGAAAAGTGGTATGTCCCAGGCGCTTCGACCGCCCGCACACTCTTCGTGATCGCTCGGAGCATCGGCGGGCCATCGTTGTACCTGGTCGAGCACGACGCCGCCGGGGTGGACATCAAGGCCCTCGACACGCTCGACGATCGACGGCCGTTGAGCCACATCACCTTCGAGAACACACCCGCGACGCTCATCGGTCGCGAAGGCGCAGGTGGGCGAATCATGAACCGTACCGTCGACAAGACCACAACGATCCTGGCAGCAGAACAGATGGGCTTGGTCGACCGTGCCCTGAAAGATATCTCCAAAGTCCCGCCGTCAACTCAGGACAACGACTCGTGGCGCCGTTACACCCGTCGATTGGCGGAGTTGGAAGTGCTTCGGGCCTGCGGCACCGCACTCTGGTACCGAGCCGCGAAGCTGCAGAATGGCGACGACCTCGACGCCGGCGGGGTTGCGGCGGCCATGGCCCACATCGGTTGCTCCAACGCACTCCGACAGGTGGCACTCACCCTGGGCTCGGCCGGCGAAAGCATCGATGCGGATACCGCAAACGCAATCCGCCAGCGTGCCCGTAGCACCGATCTGCTCCTCGGAGGCCCCGCCCTCGCCCACGAGCGCATGCTCGAGCGCATCGGCATCTGAGGCAAGTGGAACGTCGCGACACCGTCGAGGGCGGTGTTCTCGGCCGAGACATTGCGAGATGTCGGGCCGGGGGCACCGCCGTCGGTGACGAGTCGTCGTTCATCATCCGCGAACGTTCGTGCCCGGGTCACAAGTAGATGACCCGGGCACGAAAGCGTAAGCGTCAGAGCTGGATTCGAATCTCGCTATCCGATTGCCCAACGATCCGACCCTTGACGTCCGCCACGACGTCCACGACTGGCGCATAACGAACATCAGTGGATGACACCAGCAGGCGACCATCCAACTCTCGTACCGACCACTCGGCCGCGTTCACCACCAGTTGGTCAGGAGTGTCCGGGTCCGCCAAGGCCAAGGCCGGTCCGAGGAGGGCCATCGCCTGGGATTTCACATTCGCCGCCTTCAGCTGGGCGTGCGCATCTGGACGCGCCCACGTCAGACGTACATCAGCAAAGACTTTGCTGAGATCGGGTTGCTGAGCCGCAACGGCCGACAAGGTCTCACCACCCACCGCGATCACGACGGTGATGGGAAGCGTCTCGAGCACAGATGTGAAGCGTGAGGCGTCCCAGCCGTAGGTCTCAGCCGGGGTATACGTCGCCCCGATCTGTCGCAATGCCTTGACCAGCGCGCTGGTAACTGCAAGTTCGTGATTGGGGGTGGTGATCAAGACGTGATCGCCGGGACCCACACCTCCGCGATTCAGCTGCGCCTTCGCCCATTGAACGTCGCGTTCGTAATCATCCAAGCCGATCTCGTAGTCGACGAACTCGCCTGCCGATTTGCAGATGCCGATGCCGTAGATCCGAGAACGCGGTTCCTTCCGCCGCGCGGCATCGATCATGGTCTGACGTGTCATTCCTTCACCGTCCTCGGGAACTTGGCAACACTGGAGCTGTACTCGAGGATTTCTTCGAGGGTCAACATTGCGATGTCCACGCGGACTCCCAATGCTGACTCGAGCCGCTGCTTCGCCCGAGCTTCCAGTTCTGTCACGCTTTCTGTCCGCTCGGGCGCGTAGCCGACGCGCAATCGTAGGCGTTCCATCGGACCGGACGTGCGAATGATCTGAAACATGCCGTCGCTGAGTTCGGGTTCGGACTCGACAATCGCCCAGACGTCGCCGACCAAGATGGTCTTACCCGCAATGATCGTCTCGTCTCCGCGTCTGCCTGCGAGCCACATGCGCGCATGGGTGCGGCCCAGGGTCGAAGGCTCGCGGCTCACTCGTACCAGGTCCCCAGATCGGAACCGGATGTAGGGCGCCGCCAGATTGTCGAGGTCGGTCGCGATCAGTTCACCGATCTCACCGTCACCGACCGGCTTGTCCGTGGCTGCATCGACGATCTCTGGGAGCACGGTGTCCTCCCACAGCTGAAAACCGTCGAATCCCGGGCCTTCCCATGCGGTCCCGGTGTCCCCGGCACTGGTGTAGGTGACGATGGTCAGGCCCCAGTCCTCGGTGACCTTCCGGCGCAGAGCCGCGCCCATCGGCTGTCCGGCGAAGGAGAAGAACTTCACCGACTTGAACGCCTCGCGAAGGTCGTACTTGGACTCCAGTTTTTCGAATTCCATGATCGCCGGTAGGTGCATCTGCATGTAGGCCACCTGGTGCTTCTGGATGGCCCGGAGTATTCCTTCGCCCTCACCGAGCCAGCTGTCTGCGAACACCGGAATCAGCCCCAGCGTGTGATAGAAGTCGTCCCAGTAGTTGCGGAATGTACCCACCGGAACGATGACCTTGTCGCCCGGCCGAAGTCCGTGCGCGTACAGATCCCGCACGGAGATCGTCGACAGCGGCGGCGCATCCGACCACACTTCCGGCAGCGGCTCCGGTGCGGAAGTGGTGCCCGAAGTGGTGGTCACCGATGTCAGCTCAGCCGGATCGACACACAGCAGCCCTCCGTAAGGATCGCCGGTTTTCGCACGGAAGGCTTTGATGACGTCCTTGGTGAGCGTCGGAATCTTCGTCGAGAAATCGTCCAGCGACTTGATGTCGGCGGGGGTCACGCCGGCGTCACTCCAAAAAGAGCGATACAGAGCAGAGTTGTCCCACGCGTACTGCACCAACTTCAGTACAGCGTCCTCCTGGCGGGCCCGGATCTCCTCCCGGGACGCTCGCTCGATCTCTGGTTCCAGCAACTCATGGTCGCCGGAGTCGGGACCCGCGTTCGCGAGTGCACTCTGAGTGGTCACTCTTTCCTCCATCAACAGCCTCACACACGAAAACGCGTGCTCCGGACTTGGTTGGCAATATGGCTCGACGTGATGTCCACCACACGATATCATTAAGCTAATTGTGCTGAATAGCCCGTCCACTGCCGGGCCGCGCACCCCAAGTTCCAGGACCTTGGTCGCCGACGTCCGTGCGCACCAACATCACGGGAGGCGAGCGCACAGGCCTGATCAACGCCGGCCATACACACCGCGACGCGCATGCTGCAGGCAAAGTCCAGATCCACCACCCTGACCGATCGGTTACGATCGCCGCCTCCGAGCCCAGAGACCGCGATCACACGTGCGCTAGACTTTCATAAGGAATCAGGTTAACTCTTTATCTGATTACATCAACATCGCAGCACAGAGGAGTTCGGTGATGGAACGAGTCATCTTCGAGGACGAGCACGACCAGTTCAGACGTACCGCCCGCACCTTTTTCGAAAAGGAATGCGTTCCCCGAGCCGACGCTTGGGAAGCGCAAGGCTATGTTGACCGAGACGTGTGGTTGAAGGCAGGTGAACTGGGCCTCATCGGCTGGGAAATGCCGGAGGAGTTCGGCGGCCAGGACATACAGGACTTTCGCTTCAACGCGATAGTCAACGAAGAGTACTGGGCAACAGGGACGGTCGGAATCGGCCTCGGGGTACAGAACGACATCATCTCGGGCTACATGCGCAACCTGACCACTGACGAGCAGAAGAAGCGCTGGCTACCGAAGTTCGTATCGGGGGAGTACATCAGCGCGATAGCGATGTCGGAGCCCGGCGGAGGATCTGATCTCGCCAACCTCAAGACGACGGCTCGTCGCGACGGCGATCATTACGTCATCAACGGATCAAAAACGTTCATCAGCAACGGCTTGCTCGCTGACATCGTCATCGTCGCCTGCCGTACCAATCCTGACGCGGACAAACCCCATCGCGGCATCAGCCTCGTGGTGGTCGAGACCGGAACGGAAGGTTTCAACCGCGGACGCAAACTCGACAAGATCGGGCAGAAGTCGGCCGACACAGCAGAACTGTTCTTCGACAACGTCCGGGTGCCCGTCGAGAACTTGCTCGGCGAGGAGAACCGCGGGTTCTACCACCTGATGCAGAATTTGCCGGCCGAACGGCTTGGGATCGCCATTCACGGTGTGGCGCAGGCAAAGCGAGCCATCGAACTGACCACGGCATACGCCCGGGATCGCAAGGCCTTCGGCACCCCGATCGGAAACTTTCAAACCAATCGGCACGCCCTTGCGCAGATGAAGATCGAGGCCGACGTCATGCAGGTGTACGTCGACCAGTGCATCCTTGCGGTCAATGACGGCAAACTGACGGCCGATGAGGCTGCTGGTGCGAAATGGTGGGTCACCGAAGGGCAATGGCGGATAATGGACCGCTGTCTGCAGCTCCACGGTGGATACGGCTATATCAACGAGTACGAGATCGCCCGCTTGTGGCGTGACTCGCGTGTGCAACGCATTTACGGCGGCACCAACGAGATCATGCTCGACATCGTCGGTCGAGGTATGGGCTTCTGATCCATCCGCCCGGCCCTCAGACAGCGGGCGCAGGCGCACGAGAGGTGGCCACCTCATCGAGGGTGGCCACTTCTCCGCCAAGAGCGTTTCAGTACCTCATGTGCGTCCCGGCCGCGACATTGAGCGTTTCACCCGTTATGTTGGCGGCATTTTCGGAGATCAAGAACGCCGCAGCCTCCACGACATCGTCAACCGCAGCCAATCTGCCGAGTGGAGATTTCGCGCGCTCGGCAACCTGCATGTCGGCATGCAGCGCGTCGGTGAAGCGCGTTCCGGTGATCATGCCCATCGACAGTGTGTTGACACGGATCCCGTACGGACCCCCTTCATGGGCGCAGCTTCGCGTCAAGACGTTGAGACCACCCTTGGAAACCGCGTAAGGCGCCTCGATACCCTCCCCGCCTACATCCGGGGCGTAAGTCGACACGTTCAGGATGACACCGGGGAGTTTCGCATCTCGCATCTGACGCATTGCCTGGCGCGACAGCATCCAGGGCCCATTCAGGTTCACATCCATGATCCGATCCCAGACCTCAGGGTCGTAGTCGAAGATCGGGCCCAGCACGTTGTACGCCGCATTGTTGACGAGGATCGAGATCGGTCCCAGTTCGTCGGCGACCGACTCGGTCACCTCCACGATCTGTGCACGATTGCCCACGTCGAGTACGCGGGCGACTGCAGAGCAACCCGGCAAGGACGAAATCTCCTCGGCGACAGCGTGAGCGCGCCTGGCATGCGAGTCGGAGACGACAACCGTGGCGCCGTCGCGGGCCAGCCTTGTCGCTATTGCCTTACCGATTCCCTGGCCCGCAGCGCCTGTCACCAGCGCGATACGCCCAGTCAGATCTGTGGTCATCGCCTTCTCCTTGTCGCTGCTCTCCCGTACCCGCATAATCAACTAAATCAGTTTACCTATAGCTTGGTGGCTGGACTCCGCACCTGGCGTCGCGAACGAAGGGTGATTTATGCCGCACAACAAGATGCGTGTAGTCGTCGTGGGTGCTACCGGCACGCAGGGTGGCCACGTGGTCGACAAACTCGTCGACAACGGCGTCGAAGTCGTTGCACTCGTGCGGGATACCACCGCAGCGAGTGCTACAGCACTCACGGGGATGGGGGCCGAGCTCGTCTGCGCCGACCTCGACGATCAGGCTTCTCTGATCCGAGCATTCTCGGGGGCCCATGGTGTGTTCTCCGTCGTGCTGCCGGGGCATCCCGGTGATCCGGACAGGGAGGTGCGCCACACAGGCAACATCGTCGGTGCCGCAGAGTCAGCTGGAATCGTTCATCTGGTGCACTCGTCGGTATCGACCACGGGGTGGCGCGAACGACTCGGGGTCAAGGACATATCCTCCGACTACTGGGACGGCAAGGAGTTCGCCGAAGCAAGCGTCAGGTCGTCACAGGTACCGGTGTGGTCGATCATCCAACCGGCGTACTTCATGGAGAACTTCCTGCCCCCGCGGGTCTCAGCGTACTTCCCCCGACTCGGCCGCGGCGAGCTCGCCGTAGCCACCGACCTCGATGTGCGCATACCTCTCATCTCGGCGCGAGACATCGGCAACGCGGTCGCGGCGGCCTTCGCCGACCCGGGCCTGTTCGGGTCGGCGGGCGTCGAATTGTCCGGAGACGCCGCATCGTTCCGCGAGATCGCCGGCCTGTTTTCCCGGGTCACCGGTGTCGAGGTGACTGCGATTCTCGCCACCCCGGATGAGCTGATCGCCGACGGCCTGCACCGCGGGTGGGTGGATACTCAGGTGTGGTTCGAGGAAGTCAACTATCGAGCTACGCCGGCGGACTCGGAACCTTTCGGTCTCGTCAACGAGAAACTCGACGCCTGGGCCGACCGACACCGACTCGAATTGCAACAGTACATCTCTCGCTGAATGCAGGGACAAAACCAGGGAGTTCAATGAACGAAACACAGGAAGTCCTCGTCGAGCAACGGGACCGTGTCCTCATCATCACGATCAACCGCCCGCAGGCGCGTAACGCGATCAACGGCGCGGTCAGCAAGGGCCTGGCCAACGCGATGGACAGACTGGATCAAGATCCGACGCTCTCGATCGCGGTCCTCACCGGGGCAGGCGGCTTCTTCAGCGCCGGCATGGATCTCAAAGCCTTCGCGCGCGGCGAAGACGTAGCAGTGAAGGGGCGCGGGCTCGGATTCACCGAACAACCACCGACCAAGCCTCTGATTGCCGCTGTCGAGGGCCCCGCGTTGGCCGGCGGCACCGAACTCGCCCTCGCGACGGACCTCATCGTTGCCTCGTCGGAGTCGACATTCGGACTTCCCGAAGTCAAGCGCGGCCTCGTCGCAGGTGGTGGCGGACTCCTCCGCCTCCCGCAGCGCATCCCCTACCAGGTCGCCATGGAACTGGCTTTGACCGGAGATTCGATCTCAGCGGCGCGCGCGCACGAACTCGGGCTCGTCAATCACTTGAGTGAACCAGGACGCGCCCTCGACCGAGCGCTCGAGTTGGCCGAGAAGATCGCGGGCAACGGCCCGCTTGCCGTCCGCGCAACCAAACAGGTGATCACCTCAGCCAGCTCATGGAGCGGCGCCGAGCAGTTCGCGGAGCAAGCAAAGATCATCATTCCCGTGTTCTCCACCGACGACGCCAAAGAAGGCGCAGTTGCGTTCGCAGAGAAGCGCAAGCCCGAGTGGACAGGTCGTTGACCTCGACCTGAAGATCACTTAGCGGAGCATTTCAGCCCGGTCCCCACCTCGGGGTACCGGGCTGACATGGTCTGGCGTTGTTGACGAACGGATGTGGTGACGATTCAGAACGTGATCCTGCTGATGGTCTCGGCCACGAGGGCGGGCTTGGGTGAGTCCTTGATCTCGACCGTCTGTCCGATCACCAGCTGCAGGGAACCGCCGTCCAGCTCGACAGCTTCCCGTAGTACCGACACCAGCCGGATCTCGGAGTCGACGAGCACAGGCGAGAGAAATCTGACCTTGTTGGACCCGTAGTTGATGCCCGCCTTGGTTCCCTGGACCGTGTATATCTGCCAGCCCAGCATAGGGAGCAGAGACAACGTCAGGTAACCGTGCGCGATCGGCTTGCCGTATGGACTCTCGGCGTTCGCACGTTCGACGTCGACGTGGATCCATTGATGATCCCCGGTGGCCTCGGCAAACTGATTGATCCGGTCTTGTGTGACAGTCAACCAGTCGCTCTTCCCGAGCTCTTCGCCCGCGGCGGCGAGTAGTTCGTCAGCTGCTGTGAATACCCTCATTCGGCACTGTCTCCGATCATGCCGATCAGTTCGGCGATTCTCTCGCGATGAAAGGACGGGCTTCCGAGCATCTGCTCAGATGTTTTGGCCCGCTTGAAATAGAGGTGGGCGGGATGCTCCCAGGTGAACCCGATGCCGCCGTGCATCTGAATGCTTTCCGCAGCGATGTGATAAAAAGCTTGCGAACAATACGCCTTGGCGATCGAGGTGGCTGTCTGTACGTCGTCGGAGCCGGCAGCGACAACCATCGACGCATACGCGGCGGCTGAACGCGCAGACTCCAACTCGACCAACATATCGGCGCAGCGGTGTTTGATTGCCTGAAAAGAGCCGATTGGGCGGCCGAATTGTTCGCGCACACAGAGGTATTCGACTGTCGAATCGAGGACCTTCGCCGCCGCGCCCACCTGTTCACTCGCCAAGGCAGCGAGTCCGAGGTCGAACACTTTGTCGATGACCGGCCATCCGGCTCCCTCCTCCCCCAGTAGCACTGCTGGTGTGTCGGCGAAGGCGACAGCACCATATCGCCTCGTCCGGTCCATGGTGTCGAGGTCTTTGATCTGCAGACCGGTGGCGTCGGAGTCGACCAAGAAGAGAGAGACACCCGCCTCCGTGGTCGCGGCGACCACGATCAAATTCGCCCCGGTCGCTTCGAGCACATGCGGCTTGACACCGTTCAGAACCCAGTTACCGTCGCCTCTCGATGTGGCAGTGGTCGTGATGTCCTCGAGAACCCAGGCGGCCTTCTTCTCGCTGATTGCGACGGTCGCGATCAAGGCTCCGGAGGCGATCTCAGGCAGGTATCGTTTACAGGCCTCGTTATCACCTGACAGCAAGATGGCGTTGGCGGCCAAGACCACTGTCGCGAGTACGGGACCGGTGAACAGAGCTCGGCCTGTCTCCTCCATGACGATCGACAGTTCGTCGAACCCGTAACCGGCGCCGTCGAACTCTTCCGGGATGGCCAGCGCCTGGACGCCGATCTGTTCGGCGAGCCTTCGCCAGACGTCCGGGTCGTAACCGAGAGTGCTATCCGACTCCTGCCGTACCTTGGTCTCGTCTGAGTGTTTGTCCAGGAATGAGCGCATCACGTCGCGCAGCGCCTCCTGCTCAGCGGTTTTGATGAGCGCCATAACTCTCCTTGAGTGCCTATCGAATCAGTACGTTGGGTTGAAAGCGTTGTGATGCCGGGTGATTGCGACGACCGCCTGAAGATCTACATGGGCAGCTCGTGTTTTCGCAGTTTCCCCGTCGGCGTGCGCGGGAGACTGCGGACCACCCGGAACTCACGGGGGATCTTGAAACGTGCCAGTGTCTGGGCGCAGTAGGCCTGGAGCCGTTCGGCCAAGGCCCCATCGGCAGAGTTGGGCGCAACCTGAACGTATGCGACTACACGTTCTCCCAGATCCGGATCAGGCACCCCGGCTACCGCGACATCGTGCACTTCCGGGTGCATCACCAGGGTGTTCTCGACCTCCTGCGGGTAGATGTTCACCCCACCCGAGATGATCAGGTGCGCGCGCCGATCCGACAGGTACAAGTAACCGTCATCATCGATCCAGCCGACGTCGCCGACCGTTGCACGGCCTTGCGCGTCAATGGCGGCCGCTGTCTTGACCGGGTCGTCGTGGTACGAGAACTCTCGACCTCCCGAGAACCAGATCGTGCCCACCACACCGGGTTTCACCGGATTACCGGCGTCGTCGAGGACGACTGGCGTGCCGAGCAACGGTTTGCCCACGGAGCCCGGCTTTTTCAACCATTCATCAGCGAAGATGGATGTTGCTCCGATTCCTTCGGTGGCGGAGTAGAACTCGAACAGGATCGGCCCCCACCAATCGATCATCGCCCGCTTCGCCGCCACCGGGCACGGGGCGGCCGCATGCACCGCCACTCGATGGCTACTGAGATCAAATCGACGCCGAACCGCTTCATCCAGTTTCAGCATCCGGATGAACATGGTGGGCACCCACTGGCTGTGCGTGACACGGTGTCGAGCGATCAACGCGAGTGCGTAGGTGGGATCGAATCGCTCCATGATCACCACCGATGCACCTCGCCGCAGCGCACCCATCGACCAGCCCAGTGGCGCTGCGTGATAGAGCGGGGCCGGAGACAGGAATGTGTCCCCGACCCGCAGGCCCAGCAGCTCGGTCAACCAGGCACCGGGCAGATCGGGATATGTCCCCAGCGCAGATCCGATGAGCGGTCGCTGGATGCCTTTCGGCCTACCGGTGGTTCCAGAGGAATACAGGAGAAAGTCGCCTTCGGCCTGATCGGCAATCGGCGACTCGGGTTCATCATCCCAACGGGCCGGCTCCCACCCCGCATGAGCACCAGGGTCGATCTGGAAGTACCGGACGCCGGGTGAAGACGCGGACAGTCTCGAAGCACACTTCGCTGAGGCATATACCGCGCGCGCACCAGAATCGGTCACGACGTACGCCACTTCCGGCGGTGTCAGATGATTGTTGACGGCGACGTAGTAAAGGCCGCTCCGCTGAGCTGCCCAGGCCAGCACCAAGAACTCCAAGCGGTTCTCCATCACAAGCGCGATGGTGTCGCCCCGCATGATCCCCTGGGTCCGGAACAGATGTGCGGCCTTATTCGATGCGTGCTCCAGTTCGCCGAAGGTCAACGCTTTTCCGCTCGGCTCCACGACAACGGCCGGCCGCTCATGCCATTCTTCTGGGAACAGGTGCTCTGCCACGGTTCAGCTCTCGGCTCAGCGAGAAAGAATGGTCACTGCGCCGGTACCCGGTGAGCCATAGAGGTGGGTGTAGCCCACCTGCGGATCACCCTTGACCTGACGACTTCCCGCAGTTCCACGCAGCTGCAGAACGATCTCGTGGATCTGCCGCAGTCCGGAAGCACCGATGGGTTCGCCGTTGGACATCAGACCACCGTCGGTGTTGACCGGCAGCGCGCCACTGATCTCGGTGAATCCCTCCGCTATCAGCTTCTCCTGATCCCCGTCGGCGCAGAATCCATTCTCCGCCATGTGGATGATCTCGGAACCCGCGTCGGTGTCCTGCAACTGCGCCACCCCGACGTCTTCGGGTCCGATCCCGGCTGCCTCAAACGCCGCCTTGGACGCGAACACCGTCGGACTGGGCGCGGCGGCAACCGGCAGCGACGGACTCTGCATCTCGAATGCACCCTCGGTCCGGGTCCGCAAGACGCATGCATCGATGTGGATGGGGGTCGATGTGTACTTGTGCGCCAAATCCCGGCGACACAACACCACGGCCGCCGCGCCTTCATCGGGCGCACAGTACATGTATTGCGTCAGTGGGTAATTCAGATACGGCGCGGCAAGGATGTCTTCTTCTGTCATCGGCTTACGGCGCCAGGCTTTTTCGTTCATCGAACCGTTGCGGAAATTCTTGGCGGCAACCTTCGCCAGGGTCCCCTGCGTGATTCCGTGATCATGCATGTAGCGGTTGATCTTCATACCGAAGAAATGCGTGGTGAGGAAAAGCCCCTGCTCGGCGTACCAGGACGGTAGCCCGATCACCGACGGGTCCGCCGAGAACGCGCCCTTTGGGTGCTTGTCGAACCCGATGGCGATGGCTATGTCGGCCTCGCCGTTCTCGATTGCCGTGCGCGCCATACTCACCGAGGTATTCGCGGTGGCGCAGCCGTTGAAAACCCCAAAGAACGGAATCCCGGTGAGCCCCAGCTTGCCGACCACAGAATCGGGGTTGGACACCTCGAGGCTGCCCGCAAAGCCACGCTGCACCTGGGACCATTCGATACCCGCGTCGGCGAGTGCCAAGCGGGTCGCGTCGGCACCCATGTCCAGCGCCTGCTTGCCGGGGAAGCGGCCGAACGGATGAAGGCCGACACCGATGATCGAGACTCCTGTGGTCATCTGTCCCGCTCCGTTCGTACTGGTTCGAATGCGAATGTCTGGACGTCGCCCAGTGAGATGAGCACGGTCCGCATGGCCCCGCCGATCGTCAACGCCTCGGGATCGCACGTCGTGAGAATTCCCTCGATGAGAATTCCTTCCGGGAACTCGACGTAGCCGACGCCGTATCGGGTGAATTCACCGGTTCCGACATACGGCGGCGCCGGCGGCGGAAACTCCTGGCTCGTCCAGGTGAACAAAGTACCTTCGGAAGCGACCGGCACCACTTTCTCGTTCGCCTCGGCGGGGAACACCAGCGACTGTCCGACTGCAGAGGTCGAAGCGAGTAGGTGGACCGTGTCGCCGTGGTCGACGTACAGGTTCTCGGCTATGGGTTTTGCTGCCATTTTTTCAAGTTACATCATTTAACTGATTAAACGGAAGCAAGTGTGGGCTGTACCGGTTTGCGCACCGACCGATCATCGCGGACCGAATCTCTGAGCTCCGTCGAGCCTGACGGTCTCTCCGTTGACGTAGCCATTGGTGAGGAGATAGAAGGCCGTGTCGGCGAATTCGGCGGGCTCGCCCAAGCGTTTCGGGAACGGGACGTTGGCGGTGAACTTCGCGAGGGCTTCTTCTCCGACCGACTCCATCATCGGCGTCCTCATGGTGCCCGGCGCGATGGTGTTGTAGCGGATTCCCACCGAGCTGAGGTCCCGGGCAACCGCGATGCTCAATCCGATGACGCCCGCTTTCGCTGCGGCGTAGGCGGTCTGACCTATCTGGCCTTCGTAGCCGGCAATCGACGCGGTGGACACGATGGCCCCGCGCTCACCGGCTTCTGTGATGTCGAGTGTCGCGATATGGGCGGCAACCAGGCGAAGGACGTTGTAGGTTCCGGTGAGGTAGAGCTCGATCGTCTTGGTGAAGCCACTCAGTGTGGCCGGGCTGCCGTCGCGGTTGACGACCCGCTCGGCAACACCCCAGCCGCCGTGCCCGATCACCGCGTAGCGCAGTTCACCCAACTCGGCCGCAGCCGCGATGGTGGCGAGCACCGAGCTCTCGTCGGTCACGTCGGTGCGGGAGTAGATCACCGACTCCCCGAGCTCGTCGGCGAGTAGAGCGGCCTTGTCGTCTGCCAGATCAGCGATCACCACTTTCACGCCTTCAGCGTGCAGTCGACGGACCACTGCCTCGCCCAGCCCGCCGGCGCCGCCGGTCACTATTGCCACTGACCCTGAAATGGTCATTTCAGTCATCTCCTTCTGATCGATTACGCAATACCTTCGTCACCGTGGGAGTCCGAGAACCCGCTCGGAGATGATGTTGCGCTGGATTTCGGACGTGCCGCCGTAGATGGTTTCGGCTCGCGACAACAGCAGCAGTTTGCGAGCAGCGTCCGCGCCTGCGTTGTCTGAACCGAGCAATGCATCCGCGCCATAGATGTCGACCGCCAGTTCGGCGATTTTCTGATGGTGCGTGGAGGCGTACAACTTACTCGCGGTGGCCGCGGCCGCGGTGGCCATTCCGGGTGCGGCGGCCTCGGTGTCGAGGAGGTCGGCGACCACGCGTTCATTCGTCGACGCCATGACCCTCACGCCTACGTACGCGTCCACCAGACGCTGCCGGATCCTCGGATCATCCCAGCTGCCGGCGTGCTTCGCGGTGCTGATCAGCTCGTCGACCTCGCGGGACATCGACAGTTGGAGCGGCATCAAGGCACTTCCCCGTTCCAGGCCCAGCGTTGCCAACACCACTGCCCACCCCCCGCCGACCTCTCCCACAACGTTGTCCTCGGAGCAGACGGCGTCCGTGAAGAAGCACTCGCTGAACTCACACGAACCGGCCAGATTGGCGATCGGCTTGACGTCGACACCGGGTTGGTCGGTATCGATCAGCAGTAGCGTCAGGCCTTTGTGCCTCAGGGAGACGTCCGGGTCGGTGCGGCACAACACGTAAAGCCAATCGGCATGATTGCCGAACGTTGTCCACACCTTCTGCCCGTTGACACGCCACATCCCGTCCACCAGGGTCGCCTTGGTACGCACCGACGCCAGATCCGATCCGGATCCCGGCTCACTGAACCCCTGTCCCCACATCTCTTCGACTGCCAGGATCGGCGGGAGAAAGCGCTGCTTCTGAGCCTCGGTGCCGAAGGCCAAGAGAGTCGGTCCGAGCAGCTCCAGCGCCTGAGCGCTGACCCGGGCCGGCGCCGCGGCGCGCGCGTACTCGTACTCGAACACGATCTCCTCCGCGAGTCCGCATCCCCGGCCCCCATACTCGGCCGGCCACGTCAGGCCCAGCCAGCCACCTGCAGAGAGCTCCTTCTCCCAGGCGACACGTACGTCCCAGGCCGTGTCGTCGGTGGGACTCCCGACTCCGAGGTGGTCGGCGAACTCTCCGACGAGATGCTCGTCGAACCAGGTCCGGACCTCGTCCCTGAAATCGGTGAGGTTGTGTTCTGTGGCGATGTCCATGTGATCAGCTCTCAGAAGTGGACCGTGTGATACGGACTGAAGTTCGGGGATCGGCGTTCGACCAGACTTGCCACACCCTCGGCGAAGTCGGGCTGGTTCTTGGCGACGGTGAGCAGGTACTGCGCCCGCACCCGCGCCGCGTCCATGGTGCTCTCACTGTCACGCCAGACCTGTGACTTGATCATTGCCATGGCCACAGGCGACACGGTCGAGGCGAGGTTGTGGGCGAACTGCAGTGCGTCATCGACGACATCGCCGGGCTTCGACAGCTTCTGGACCACCCCCAGCTCTGCCGCTTCCTCGGCAAGGAACACACGTCCGGAGGCGAGTAGTTCGAATGCATTGGCCGGGCCCACCAACCGCGTGAGCATCCACGCGCTGGCATCTTCGGCGGGCAGCCCGCGCTTGGCGAAGGCGGTGCTGAACTTGGCACCGGCTGCGGCGAACCTGTAGTCGAAATTGAGCGCCTGGGCGAGACCGATTCCGGCACAGGTCCCGTTGATCGCGCCGATGATCGGCTTCGGAATCGTCGTCGCATAGGTCTGCGTACGGCGGTTCGACGAATATTTGGCTCCGCCCGACAAACCGGACAACACCTCGGGATCAAGACCCGGAACGAATGATTGTCCTGCACCGGTGACGACGATCGCTTTCACTCGGTCGTCGGCCGCCGCCTCGTCGAGTGCCGAGTAGAACTCCGTCTCCATCTGCTCGGTCCACATGTTCCGGCGTTCGGGGCGACTCAACGTGAGAAGGACAGCACCGTCTTCATCGATGTCATACGAGACCGTTTCAGCCATTGGGGACTGACCACCGTTCCACTCGTCCGGGTATTTCGACATTCTTCGAGAGGGTGAACTCAGGTGGACGCTTTTCGATGAAGGACGCAACCCCTTCGGCCGAATCAGACTGGCGTCCGAGCCACCGAAACGTCTCCCACTCGTCCTGGAAGGCTCGTTCTCGGTCGGTTTCGCCGAGCATCTCGTACACCAGGGACTTGGTGATCCCCACCGCCGCCGGTGCCGCGGCCGAAGCGATCTCCGCCGCGATCTCACGGGCACGTGGCAGGACTTCGTCCGCGGGCAGGGCCGCGCTGGCGATACCCATCTCTTTGGCTTCGATGCCACTGAACAATCTGCCGGTCAGCAGTAGCTCGACGGCAGTGGACAAACCGACGAGCTTCGGCAGCAGCCAGAGAGAGTTCTGTTCAGGAATCAGTCCGCGGCGGGTGAAGACGAAGCCGTACTTGGCGGTTTCGTTGACGACCCGGATGTCCCATTGCAGCGGAAAAGTCAGTCCGAGGCCTACCGCGGAACCATTCAGGGCGCCGATGATCGGGGTGCGCATCTTCCATGGCCGCAGTCGGGTCGCCATCATCGACCGCGCCGCTCGATGCTGGTCGTCGTCGAACGCAAAGTTCGCTCCACCGGGCTCCAGGTCGGCGCCCGTCGAGAAGAAACGCCCACGCCCGGTGACCACGATCGCACGGACGGAGTCGTCCTCGTCCAGCACACCGAGCTGCCGATGCAACTCGACCTGCATCGCGCTGATGAAGCCGTTTCCGCGGTCAGGGCGGTCGAGCCACACTGTTGCGATGTGCCCGTCGCGTTCGACCGAGATGCCATCTACGGCATCGGACTCTTCAGTGGTCATCTCAGTGTCACTCCTACCTGATTTCCTCGAGCGGACGACGTCCGGTTCACTGTTCGCGCGGCGCGCCCGAGCCGTCAGAGTTGGGCCGGGCCCGGTTGACCAGATCAGGAATTACCTCGCCGAGTTCGCCTGCGGACCAGGCAGACTCGCGTTCCACGCCAGGCCCGGCCACCCACGTCTCAGCGACCGAGATGGCGCCGCCCTTCACATTGAAGACCCGTCCGGTGATGTTCGCGGCTTCGGCTGACGCCAGCCAGACCACCGGCGGCGAGATGTTTGCGGGTGACCCCGCATCGAATCCGGTGCGTTCTTTTATCTCAGCCATCTTCGCGACGTATGCGTCCAGGCCCTTGGTCATGTTGGTCAAAGCGCTCGGAGCGACAGCGTTGACCGTGATGCCGAGGCGGCCGAGTTCGTCGGCGAGGATCACTGTGAATCCTGCGATCGCTGCCTTGGCAGCACCGTAATTTGCCTGCCCCACATTGCCGTACAGCCCGGACGGGGAAGACGTGTTGATGATGCGCGGATGTGATACCGGGGTGCCGGCCTTGTATTGCTCTCGCCAGTACGCAACGGCGTGCTTCGTGGGGGCGAAGGTCCCCCGCAGGTGAACCTTGATCACCGCGTCCCACATGTCGATGTCCATGTTGACGAACATCTTGTCGCGCAGGATGCCGGCGTTGTTGACCAGCACGTGCAAGTCCCCGAAGGTATCCAGCGCGGTCTGGATCAGGCGGCCGGCGCCGTCCCAATCCGAGATGTCGTCGCCGTTTGCGACCGCCTCGCCACCGAACGCCTTGATCTCGTCGACCACCGCTTGCGCCGGACCGAGGTCGTTGACCACTACCTTGGCACCCTGTCGTGCGAACTCGAGTGCGTGTTCTCGGCCAATTCCGCCGGCCGCACCGGTCACGACAACAACTCGACCGTCATGAAGTCCCATACGTTCTGCTCCTCTGTAGTCTTTCGGGGTCACCTGGGCTCGCCGAACACCGCGCGCGCATTGGCGCCCAGATATCCGGTGCGGGCCTCGCCGGTCAGCGGGAGTGCCCTGCCTTCTTCGATGGTTCGGGCGAACGGCAGGATCGGGTAGTCCGATGCCCACATCAACTTCGTCCGGTTCCTCCGCTCCGCGAAGCGGATGACCTCGTCGGGGACGTACTTCGGCGCCCATCCGGCCGTCATCGCAAAGACATTCGGATGTTTGATCAACATCGCGATGGTTTCCGATATCCACGGATCACCCAGATGTGACATCACGATCTTGAGTTCCGGAAACGCCAACGCAACCTCATCGACGAGGATGGTTCGCTGCAGTTTCGCCGGTTTCATCGGGCCGGGTACACCCACGTTGATCGACACGACGGCACCCTCGTCACAGGCCGCGGTGTACAACGGGTACGCCAATTTGTCGTCGATCGCGATGCCGGTGAACATCGGAATGATCCGAAATGCCTTGACACCGTACTCCCGCACGGCAATTCGCACGAGCTTGGCCGCGTCATACCCGAGTCGAGGGTCGATGCCGACAGAAGTCACGAATCGTCCCGGGAACTCTGCTTGGAATCCCGCGAGACGCTCGCAGGTCTCCCGCAGCACGGCTTCCCCGGTCTTCGTGCCATGGACAAAGGGTGGAGTGATGTCACGGGGGGCCTTGGTCAAGACCCCTGCTCCGATACCAAGGCGATCCATTTCTGCGATGACGTCGGTCATCGTCTCGCCGCCTTCGTAAGCGCTGTTCCCGCGCTTGAAGCGGGCGACCACCGAGGGGTCCGGTGTCACTTCGCCGGGCAGATACGGCAGGTTGATCCACGCGTCGAACACTGGCGCCTCGTCGGACGGCATCTTCTCGGCCACTGTCTTCTACTCCTATCGCCCGCGGTATCGGGGAGATCGTTTCTCGGTCATCGCGGCGAGTGCTTCCGCCGAATCCTCTGTCGCCGCCACCACCGCGAAGTGCGATGAGGCCAGGTCCAATGCAGTTCGCAGATCGGTGTTGGCCGACTGGTAGGTGGCGCGTTTGATCATGCGGACGGTGACCGGCGCGTGCTGGGCAATGGACTCTGCAAAGCGCTTGGTCTCGGCTTCGAAGTCCGCTGGATCGGCGACGCGGTTGACCAACCCGATTCGGAGGGCCTCGGCAGCGTCGACGAATTCGCCGGTGAGCAGCAGCTCGAGAGCTTTTGCGGTACCGACGATACGAGGCAGGTAGTACGCACCGCCGTCACCGGGCGTCAGACCTACGCGCACGTACCCTTCGGACACACGCGCGCTGGTGGACATGATCCGCATGTCGCACATCAATGCCATGTCCAGGCCGGCACCGACGGCCACACCGTTGATCGCGGCGATGACTGGTTTGTCGAGGTCGTCGAGAGCGCGGGCGACCCGGTGGATCTCATCGTGCAGTTGCAACTTGCGCTCGAGCGGGGTGAGGGTCGAGTCCGCATTGGAGATGGACCCCAGATCCACGCCCGAGCAGAACGCCTTGTCGCCAGCACCCGTCAGAACGATCACCCTGATTCGTTCATCGTTCTTGGCGTCGACGAGCAGACGCTCCCACTCTCGGATCATCGGGAAAGTGAAGGCATTTCGAGCCGCAGGCCTGTTCAACTGGATCGTGCCGACGGCGCCGTCGACCAACCACCGCAGTTCTTCCACCGAACCTCCTTGGTCTCACGGGCCCGGCACCTCCGGGGTCTATCGCTAATTCGTTAACTGATTGTACTATAGGGCACATGACAACCTCGTTGGACGGTATGACGGGCCTGCCCCTATCTGAAGCCGATACAGAGTTTCGCGACGAGTTGCGTACGTGGCTCGACGAACACCTGGTGGGCGAGTTCGCAAACCAGGCCGAGCGCGGTGGCCCGGACGACGACGACAACTGGGACTTACGACGCGCCTGGGAACGCGAACTCGCGGCGGGCGGCTGGCTCGGCTTGTCGTGGCCGACCGAGTACGGCGGCCGCGCCGCAACCATGACCCAGGAGATCGTGTTCGCGATGGAGTGCGCTGCTGCGGGCACCCCTCCCCGCGCCGCATTCCATGGGGAGAGCCTGATGGCCCCGACTGCACTCGCCCACGGGACCCATGAACAGAAAGAGCGGCTGCTGCTACCCATGTCCCGCTCGGAAGTCGTTTGGTGCCAAGGCTATTCCGAGCCGGGCGCCGGGTCCGATCTGGCAAACATCAAGACCAGAGCTGTTCGCCAGGGTGATGAGTACGTGATCAACGGGCAGAAGATCTGGACCACCTTCGCCCATCATGCCGACTGGATCTTCGCAATAGTGCGTACCGATCCTGGTTCCACACGGCACGCGGGCCTGTCCTACATGCTCATCCCCCTCGATCAGCCCGGAGTCCGTGTGGTGCCGATCCGAACAATGCTCGGCGACAGCGGTTTCAACGAAATCTTCTTCGATGACGCTCGCACCTCCATCGACAACGTCATCGGGGCCGAAGGCGAAGGATGGAGCGCCGCCATGACCACATTGGGTCACGAGCGGGCCACCTCGGTTCTGAACTACCAATTCTCATTCATCCGCGAGATGAACACCTTGATGGACGTCGCGAAACGTTCTGGTTCCGCCGACGACCCCATCCTTCGAGACCGTGTGATCGACAGCTTCATCGGTCTGCAGATCATGGGCTACAACAACTTGCGCACGTTGTCGACGGCTCTCAGAGAAGGAAAGTTCGGCCCCGAGGCGTCGATCGGCAAGTACTACTGGGCACGTTGGCACCAGCAGTTCACCGAAGTCGCCATGGATGTACTGGGTAACGACGGTGTGCTCGGCACCGAATGGGGGACAGGGCCGGATCGTGACACCGAATCACTGCGACGCGCATTCGTACGCGGTCGCGCTGAGACCATATACGCAGGGTCGAGCGAAATCCAGAAAAACATCATCAGCGAACGTGTCCTGAACATGCCGCGCGAACCGAAGGGTGGGGCGAAGTGAGCCGCCCCCTCGATGGGATCCGCGTTCTCGATCTCAGCCGGATTCTCGCTGCTCCGTTCACATCTCAGTTGCTCGGCGACCTGGGCGCGGAGGTCATCAAAGTCGAGCGACCCGGCGTCGGTGACGACGCCCGGCAATACGGTCCTCCGTTCTTGCACACCAGCGATGGCGAACCGAGCGAGGAGTCGGGCTTCTACTTGAGTTGCAATCGCAACAAACGATCCATCACCGTCGACCACTCCACACCTGAGGGCGCCCAGATTGTCCGTGAACTCGCCGGGCGTTCTGACGTACTCATCGAGAACTTCCGTAGCGGGGTGCTCAAGAAGTACGGCCTGGACTACCAGTCCCTGCACGCACAGTTCCCTTCGCTGATCTATTGCTCGATAACCGGTTTCGGTCAAGACGGTCCGTATGCCATGCGCGCGGGATATGACGGCGTATTCCAGGCGATGTCCGGGATGATGAGCGTCTCGGGAGTCCCCGATGGCGAGCCGGGGGCGGGGCCGATGAAGGTGGGCGTCTCGATGATCGACGTGCTGACCGGCCTGTATGCCGGCAACGCCATTCTGGCCGCACTGGTGCATCGCGGCGAAGACGGCGAACGTGGGCAACACATCGACATGTCCCTGCTCGAATGCGGGGTGGCATCCTTGTCTCACTACGTTCAGAACTATCTGGTCTCGGGAACCGCCGCGCCCAGGCGGGGCAACGGGGGATTTGGTGGCATCCCGTCGCAGGCGTTCCGATGCGCAGACGCCGACATTTTCGTCGTGGCCAGCACTCCGAAACAGTTTGCGGGGCTCAGCCGAGCCATCGGGCGACCTGAACTCGTCGACGATGAGCGGTTCGCGACCGTGTCGGCCCGAATCGCCAATCGCGACCTGGTTCTCGACACGCTCAGCTCGATCTTCATCGAACACACCGCTGAGCACTGGGTGGCCTTGTTGGAGGCGGCGGACGTGCCGGTGAGTCCCGTCAACACGATGGACGGTGTCTTCGCCAACCCGCAGATCGAGCACCGCGGCGTCCGAATAACGGTCGACCACCCGGTGTCGGGAACCGTAGACCTCATCCGTAACCCGATCAGGTATTCCGCGACCCCACTCGACGAGTACACCGCTCCCCCACGACTGGGCGAGGCCACAGGCGATGTCCTACAGAAGGTGCTCGGACGCAGCCCCGCCGACGTCGCCGAACTGAGCCGACGGGGGGTCATCTAGACCGACACGTTCGACGAGAGATCTCAGGCGCTTCGCGCCCTCATCTGCTTCCCACTTTCCAGTGGACGTCCGCGACCAGACAGGACCTTGACATGACCATCGACCTCATCCACCAGAAACTCCCAATGACTGGTGACTTCAACTCGGCTGCGCTTGCGTCGGCGCGACGCCTCGATGTGGACCAGATCGTCTCCGACGATCCGATCCTGGGGCTGACACGCGAAGCCGGATATCTCTGGGGCACACTCCGTGACGAAGACGGGGTGCTGTACAGCATCATGCGCCGTATCGACACCAAACCCCCCGAGAACGTCGACGGCCCGAAAAAGTCTCTCGGCGGCAAGTTGATCCTCGTGTCGAATGCCGCGGGCGACCAGTTGCAATTGGAGCGAGCGCCCCGTTTCGCCGCTGACAGCGCCAGCATCACACGTTCGCGCAAGGGAGACGCTGCAGTCTTCGAAGCCGCCGCCGAGGGTGACCAGCGCGCCATGAGCCTGTCGTTGTCCGAGCAGTTTGCCTATGTCGAGGACGGGGTGATCGACGTGACCGGATCGCTCGCAGCGACGCCTCTGCAATGGTATCTTCCCGGCCCGAAGTCAGCGCTTTTGTATCTGACGCAGACCTGGCTGGTCGAAGGCGAATTGCTGGGCAAGAAAGCCAGCGGCTTCCTCTTTTGGGAAGAGGCGTTCATGCCTGAGGGCGGCAGGTTGTACGTCGACAAGGATCCACTTGCAGACGCCGAGTACTTCACGTGGTATTCGTGGGCGAACCAGTGGGAAGACGGCTCGATGGAGGTTGGTCATTTCCTTTACGGACAGAAAGACTTTCACGTGGGAGTGACTTCTGACAGTGAAGGCAGGGTCCGCTCGGCACATACTATGGACTGCGTGGTCAGACGGGCCGAGGACGGCTACTGGCATGGCGGAATCGACTACGAGCTAGACGGCGTCAGATGGGTATGCGAAGCCGATCCCCAGGGGCGAATGCAGGGCCTGGGCAAGATGCCCAATCCCCAGCAAGAAGGGTTCATCCACCGAGTGGACGACTCCCGGGTCCCGAAAGTATGGATGGCGTGGGGCGAATCGGTTCCCGCAGCAGGTGAGGCACGCCGCAACTGACCACCCACGCTGAACGGAAACAGCCGCATCCCATTGGGATGCGGCTGTTGCCGTTCGCGACCCGCCCGCAGGATCAGACGTTCGCGCCTCCGGGATAACCGCCGCCACCGAACGCAGCGTCGAGGGCGTCGTAATCGGTCTTGCCGGCAACCTTCGGGATGGCTTCGACGAACGCGACAGATTTCGGCTTCTTGTACGACGCGATGTGGGCGCGGCAGTGGTCGATGATCTCGGCTTCTGTTGCGGTATGACCGGGTTCGAGTACAACGACGGCCTTGACCGACTGGACGAATCGGGGGTCGGGAACGCCGATGATCGCCGCTTCGCGGACGGCCGCATGGGAGGTCAGACATGCCTCGACCTCAGGCGGATAGATGTTTTCCGCCGCCGACTTGATCATCCGGGTCATCGTGCCCAGGAAGTGCAGTGTGCCGTCGCTCTCGATGCGACCCATGTCGGTGGTTCGCCACCAGCCGTCCTGCAGCCGGGCAGCATTGACCGCCGGCCGGTTCCAGTAGCCGCAGTGGACAGTCTCACCTCGAACGACTATTTCACCGCTCGTCCCGTTCGGCACCGGCTTTCCGGACGAATCGATGATCTGGACCTCCGCCAGCGGCGACGGCCGGCCGGAATTGCCCAGGCCCTTGCCCCCGAGTGCGTTGAGCACGCAGAGCCCCGTGACCTCCGTCTGACCGAATCCGCCTGGCTGAGAACCCCAAAGGGCTGGGTCAGCCGGCAACGCATCTCCCCAGATCGGAGCGAATGGTCCGGCGTGCAATGAAGAGATGTCCAACTTCGCCGCCTTGTTCAGCTCGAGGATCTCCATGATGGTCGGCGGCATCAAAAATGCGCTGGTCACTCGTTCACGAGCGATGAGCTCCAGTAGGTCTTTCGCCTCGACGCGACGGACGTAAACATTCGTGCCGCCCATCAAGAACACTGGGAGAGAGTCGAATTGGAAGTTTCCAATGTGAAACAAGGGTCCGGAGTTGACGAACACACTGTTGTGGTCGGCCTGAGTGATCGGCGCGGTCACCGTTGCCATGGCCAGCAGATTGCGATGACTCAGCATCGAACCGCTCGGCCTGTCCACAATCGCTGCGGTGTAGATGACCAGGAGCGGGTCGTGCGCAGAAACCTCGAATTCAGTTGTCGTAGGCGTGGCCGAGTCGACCAATGCGTCGTAGGCTTCGGCGTCCGCGCTGTCGTGTTGGACCCAGCGCGCCTTGCCACCCGCCCGTTTCCGCGCTTCATGAACGCGCTCGCCGATCTCCTCGTCCTGCCACACTATGAGGGCAGGATCGAAATCTTCTATCACGAAGGCGAGTTCAGCTGCGGACTGCCGCCAGTTGGCAGGACAGATCATCGCGCCGACGCGCGCGCTCGCCACGAACAATTCAAGGAACCGAAATGAGGACTGCGCCAGCCAGAGAATCCGGTCGCCGCGGCCGACTCCGCTGTCGTTCAGCACCGTGACCACGCGATCGACCCTGGCCTCGAACTCGGGCCAGGTGAGCCTGACGTCGCCGTCGACGACGGCGATCTTGTTCGGGTAGCTGGATGCGTGCTGCCTACTCAGATGGGCAAAGGTGATGTCAGACATGGGTTTCCTTGAGTTGTCGGGTCGTCAGAGATCGATGAAGGCCAGGACTGACACGTCCGCGTGAACTCCATCAAGGCTTTACTTGCGACTGCAACCATCTTTGGTGTTTGACGAAGTGATCACTGTCGCGAGTCACCATGATTGCCTTGGCCGAGGCCACGATCGCGCCAGAAGATGCCAGCTCGATACTCGCTCCCACGAACACCTTTCGACGTTCGCGACTTTCAATCCACGCACGACCGATCAGCGGGACCTCTATCGGCACCGGCTTCACGAAGCGCACCTCGAGCGTTCCGGTCACCGCGAACTCCCCGCGCAGCAAGGTGGTGTGCCCCACCAACTCGTCGAGCGCTCCGGCCGTCCAGCCACCATGGGCGACCTGAATTCCGCCCTCGTTTTCGGCGGAACATGAGAGTTCACTCACCACGACTCCGTCGTCATCGAGCGATTCGGTGACTATTCCCATCCGACAGCCCCCGAGACGTCGACAGGAATAGCACAACGAGACCCCGCCAGGAGACTTCGGCACATCGTGGACATCGGCACTCGCCAGCTGCGCTGCCTCATCAATCGAGCGTTGCGCGGCAGGCGTCTCGTCCCCGGACAGCGGATCCACCTGTACCTCCAAGCAATCAGGGTAATTATACAACTATATGTTACCAGCGCAGAGGAACAATCTCGCGACTCCCTGCTCGCCCCGGGTGATTACATCTGGTCAGATGCGCTCGTAGATGGTCGCGTTCGCCGTACCGCCGCCTTCACACATGGTCTGGAGACCGTAACGGCCCCCGGTCCGGGCAAGGTGGTGGACAAGGGTGGTGGCGATCCTGGCACCAGAGGCTCCCAGGGGATGGCCGAGCGCTATCGCACCACCAAGTGGATTGAGTCGCGACATCTCTGCACCGGTGTCGACTTGCCAGGCCAGCGGCACAGAAGCAAATGCTTCGTTCACCTCGAAAGCATCGATGTCGTCGATCGACAGCCCTGAACGCTTGAGGGCCAATGCCGTTGCAGGGATCGGGCCGGCCAGCATCTTCACAGGATCATCCCCGGTCACGACCGCAGTGTGAATTCGTGCCAGCGGCGTGAGACCTCGGCTCTTCGCATCCTCGGACGTCATGATCAACAGCGCCGCAGCACCGTCGGAAATCTGCGAGGCATTCCCGGCGGTGATGGCGCCGCCCTCGAGGAATGGGGTCTTGAGTGTGCCCAGCTTTTCGATTGTCGATCCACGGCGAACACCCTCATCAGCCTTGATGGTGGCGTCGGACGTGGCAATCGGGAGGATTTCACTTTCGAACGCGCCCGCATCTTGCGCTTGCGCGGCCAGGTCATGTGACCGCAGCGCGTATTCGTCCAGCTGCTGACGCGTCAGACCGTAGGTCGACGCGATCAGCTCTGCCCCGACGCCCTGGTTGAAACGGCCCCCGAACCCGGGCTGCTGCAACTCTTCCTCGTAGCGGGCCACTGCTGGACCACCCATGTCTCCGGTACCAGGAACAGTCGCGGCGCCCATCGGCACGGCCGACATCATCTCGACGCCACCGGCCACGACCACATCCGCCTGACCGGAGATCACCGCAGCTGCCGCCGTCGAGATTGCCTGTTGCGACGATCCGCATTGCCGATCCATGGTGAAACCGGGCACCGACTCAGGCCAACCGGCAGCCAGGACGGCCATGCGGCCCACGTTCCCGGACTGCTGACCTATGCTGAGGACGTTTCCCCAGTGGACATCATCGATGTCGACAGGATCGAGGCCCGCCCGCTCTACAAGAGCACGCAGAATCTGCGCAGACAGCTCCACAGCATGCACAGCGGCCAACCCGCCATTTCGCTTCCCGACAGGGGTTCGTACGGCTTCGACTATCACGGCGTCTCGCAACATGATTCTCCTCGCTGGGGCACGGCCGCGCGTGCGGCCAGCCGATTCCTAACAGATTAATTAGATAACTGTTTACGCCTAACCTTCCCCACTCCGCAAGCCCGCGGTGGCCGACGTCGCGCAGGGAGCGTGGTCACCGGCGGCTACCGGAGGCGATGGCACGTCACACGGGCTACCGCGGAGACTGCGCCGCTCTTGTCGAACGCCGTGGTTTCACAGATCCCACTCGACCGGCCCGCGTGCTGGACGCGCGCCTCGTACCGACTCCGCCCACCAAGAGTCGTCGGACGTAGGTAACTGATGCGCATCGATGCCGTATGCAGCGGGCCCCCAGCGCCCATACGCGCCAATGCGCTGTGAGCAGCAACATCCATGGAACTGGCGATGACGCCGCCGTGCACGATGCCCATGTAGTTGTTGAGTACGGGATCGGCCTGTTGCACGACGACCGCATCGGCCCGCGCACCGCTGGACGTGTCGTCCGCCGAGATGCTCACTCGCAACAGCTCAGCCAGACTCACACCGTCAGTGGATTCGAGTGTCTCCGGACACCTCTCGACAGGTGTTGCCGTCGCGGAAACGTAGAACGATCGCACGGTACCCACACCGATCTCGGCACCGGCGGCGTACAGGGAGCACTCAGCGAGCGAGCTGGAGGCTGTCGACGCAACCAGGCGTGCACGAGCCACGACGACGTCAGCCGACGCCGCGACGTCAGTCGCCACGTCGAAAGACAGTTCGCTGGTGATCGCGAACGAGTTCGGTGGACTCTTGTAATGGTTGACCAGACCGCAGGCGCCGTCGACCAGAAAACTGATCGGCCCGAGTGCCCGGTCCGGCGTCGACAGCTGACTCAATCCGTCCATCGGCAGCGACATGGAAGCCGTCGCTCCCGTCTGATCCTCCTCGTCGACATTCAGCTTGAACCGGCGTTCCACCGTGTTCTGTACGTATGCGTCGGTCGGGTTCTGCGTGGCCGCCCCACTCACAACGCACCGCGCAACGCGGTCTCGACGATTTTCCTCGCCCCGGCACCCACTCGACTGCCCATCGACCGTCCAATCATCTCCAGGCGCGCGGGTTTTGCACGGCCTCCATGGAATACCACTGTTCAAATCGATTTTACACCGTACAAAGGCGGTCGACTGCTGCGGGAGTCGCAGCCCCCTGAACCTTGTACTATTGCCTCGATGATTTCCGAACTCGGTTGACCGACGCGCCTCGGTTGCGGACTCCCGGGTTACAGACTGCGGATCGGTGATGGCGATGGTTGCGGACAAAGGCGAGCAGGTGCCACCTGCCGCAGGTCGACGCGCGCGGCTACCGTTGACCGAGGCCGAAATCGTCGAAGCCGCGCTGCGCGTGATCCAGACGGAAGGCGTCGATGCCCTCTCGATGCGGAGGCTCTCGCGGGAACTCGGCCGGTCGGCGATGGCCGCCTACTACTACGTCGGCGACAAGGCCGATTTGCTCAAGCTGGTCGCCACAGCGACTCTGCGTGAAGTTCAGGTCCCCGAGGTCGGAAGCGCACCGTGGGATGTGCTTCTCCGCCAAGTCGTCAGCGACGTGGACCGCCGTATGCGTGAGCATCCTGGGGTCGCAGAAGTTTTGCTTCGTGAGATGGTCAACACCGATCGGCGTATCCTCAACGGGATCCTCGAGATCCTGCTCGATGCAGGTTTCAAAGGTGAGGATGTTCTGATGGGGTACGCCACCATCCATACCTACCTCTTCGGCCGCTATCGAGTGGTCCTGAGCCAGGACTCAGTCGACGACTCCGTCCCCGAGACGGACACCTTGGCGAATCTCAGCGAGTACCTGCCCAACCTCCGTGGGCGTGATTACTTCGACTTCGGGCTGACGACGATCATCGACGGACTCAACGCTCGCCTGCAGCGCTCACTGACACCCAGCGACCAGCCGACCTGCTAACGCCCGAGCACGAGCGCCGTACGCCTAGGACAGCACCTCGACCAAGGTCGTTTCGGAATCGTCGACCATGAACTTCTCGACCGCAACCAAGTGCTTGCGCCAGTGACGTTGCGCGCCGGCGATATCCGCGGCCGCCAGTAGCCTGGTGAGTTTGAGGTATGCGCTGTGGGCGCCTCGGTTGGCTGTCAGGGTCCGAAGTTCGTCCGAATGCGCGGCCGTGAACAAGTCGTTGTGCGCCTCGACGATGTCGAACAAGATCATCGAGAGGACACCGAGGGTTGAGTTGCCACATCCATTGACCACGGCTCGGTGAAACTCTGCGCTGTAGCGGGTGAAGGCGGCCGCGTCGTCGGACAGCCCTTCTCCGCGACCGGTGATCTCGCTCAGCGTTGCGGCAACACTGCGCGCCCGTCTTGCCCCGACGAGGCCGATGGCAGACACCTCGATCTCCGCGCGGGCCCGGTAGACGTCCAACAGAGGGGTGCCCTGGTATTGCAGCAACAAGCCCGTGTATCGGGCTGCGACGCTACCGTCGGGTTCGAGGACTATCGCACCTCCCCGCGCGCCCCGAAGAATGGTGATCGTCGACTCCGACTCCAGCACCCGGAAGGCCTCGCGCAGTGTCGGCCGAGACACTCCGAACTCCTCCATCAGTTCCGATTCGCTCGGTAGCTGTTCGCCCGGTTTGAGCTCGCCGGTGATAATCCGGCGCCGCAAGTTTGCGGCAACGAGTTCACCGGCCTTGGGCACCTTTACGATCGACGATCTCGACGCTGTCGGCACGTACTTTCCTTTCGAAACCATCTACCACGACCCTGGCTGACTCAAAGAGTATATTCAGTGAACTCTCTTGACGCTTTACGCGCGATGTTGCCATCGGACGCAACATGATAGTCTCTCTCAAATTGAGAGCTGAGGGGTATCGTGACCACGCTACGTGAACGCAACAGGGCGCGAACTCGTCTTGAGATCGAATCTGCAGCCCTGCATCTGTTCGAGCATCAAGGCTATGACAGTACTACGGTCGACCAGATCACCGCTGCTGCGGGCGTATCGAACGCGACTTTCTTCCGATACTACGGATCCAAAGAAGAGTTGCTGTTCACCGACGAGGCGGCGACCGTGGCGGTGCTCATCGAATATGTTGCCGCGCGAAGCGATCGTTCGCTGACCGTGGCCGCCCTTGGCGAGCCCATTGCCAGATACGCGCGCGACGCCCTCGATGATCCGGCCGCAACAACGCAACGCATGACGAGACTGGTCATGACGACCAAGACGCTCGAGGCGCGCAGTATGCGGATGCGCTTGCGCTGGGAACACGCTCTGGCACGACAGTTGGCGCACGAGCAGGGGCGTTCTGGCACACCTTCTGCCGATGATGTGCTCGTGGCCAACGTCTCCATCGCCTGCCTGGCCACGGCGTTGTGGGACTGGCAGCGACCGGAGTGTGAAGCGACGATGTCCGAGATGGTTCTGGCTGCGTTCGCTCGGTGCGCTGACCTTCAGGCCTGAGGTGCGTCAGACTCCGCCGAAGTCCCGACCGGCGCTGAGGTGACCGCGGCGACATCCGCTCCAGCCCAGAAACCACCCCATGTCACATCCAGCTGGGGTAGGGGTGGAGGCCCCCCGGCGGTGCCCCAGCTGTCGAACCCGACATTCTGCGGGTGTTCGGCGATATCGGCTGCATACCAATGCCTTTCGCGACGACGCGAGAACACCCAGGAGCCGTTGATCTTCTGGTATTCGTCGTCGTAGCGGATCGCCATGACGATCCACCGCGAGCCGACCTCGTGTTCAGCGCGGCAGTACACCTGCCCGACAGCACGATCGTCCGGCAGCAGTTCGATCCGATGTCCCACGATCTGATGGACGCTTCGATAGAACCACTTGAGCTGCGGAACGATGAGATCGCGCAGTGCGTCTGACCCAGAGCCGAACCGCCCGAGTTCGATGTTCGGGTCGAACAACGCGATCCAGGACTCGACATCACGTTGGTCGACCGCCAATGCGTAGCGAATCGGTAGTTGCCCTATTTCGAAGCGGTCTTCCATCGCCGTCAGTCGGCGATCGAGTTCGGACTCGTTCATCACGCGCCACCGGTCAGCATCAGGGTGTCACCGGTCATGTAAGACAGGTCTTCGGAGGCCAAGGCCACCACCGCTCGCCCGATGTCCGTCTCCGGGTCGCCGACGCGGCGCAGCGGCACCCGCGACTGCTGCCGCTCGAATCTATCCGGGAATTGGTCCCTGAAGGTCTCCGCAGCAGGCGACAACGCATTCGGAACGATCACGTTGACGCGGATCCCGTATTGTCCCCATTCGCGTGCCGCGACACGGGAGAGACCTCTGATCGCTTCTTTCGCCATCGCATAGGACCCGAATGAGGTGTTTCCCTCGATGGCGGTGCTCGACCCGAAATTGATGATTGCTCCGCCACCACGCGCGCGCAGGTGCGGCAAGGCCGCCTGCATCGTGTACAAGGTTCCCAGCGCGCCTGACTGCCAGGCCAATTCGATGTCCGCGTCGGTGGTTTCTGCGAGTAGGCGCTGGACCGAGGCCTGTGCGTTGTTGACAACCGTGTCGAACCCGCCGAAGTCCTCGGCGACCTCCCCTACAACCGCATCCACCTCGTCGCGTACCCCGACATCACACCGATACGCACGCGCCTGCCCTCCGAAAGAGACGATCTCGGCGACTACCGAATCGCACTTGTCCAAGGTCCGGCCGAGCAACGCAACAGCAGCCCCTTCTTTCGCCAGAGCCAGCGCCGCGCCGCGCCCAATTCCCTGACCGGCGCCGGTCACGATCGCGACGGTTCCTTTCAGTCTCTCGCCCATGGAGTTCCTCGCGCCTCGTTTCTCGTTGTTCATGACAGCTGCCGCAAAGCCGGGGCAACGACGGTGCAGATGGTGTGAACGTTCGCCCGCGCCCTGGCCTCTGACATGCCGCCGAGGGAGGCCCAGAAGTAGACGGTGTCCACGGGTGCACCCTCGGTGTAGCGCCGAACTTTCTCGACCACCGTCGTGGACGTACCGTAGAAGAAGTAATCAAGGCTGGTTCCCGGATCCCGATCGCGCACCTGGTTCGGATCCACCGGGCGGGGCAAGCGTGCGTCTGTACCTTCGACCATGTGCCGTCGGTACGAATCCAGTTGATACGCAAGGTGAGTCGACACCCAAGGCCAATCCGCCTCCGGATCGTCCGACACCCAGCCTTGAATCCCGCCGGCCATACGAGCGTCGTTGACGTCGTGGCCGGCCGCCGACAATGCGTCGCGGTAATCGGGCCACCTTTGAGCGTTGGCGGTGAGCAGGCCAACGCCCAGCGTTCCTGCACGTCGCGCTCCCTGTGGACCGAGGTAACCGAGCCAGATCGGCACAGGATCCTGAATCGGCTGCGGCGTCACACCTCCGTCACCCCAGAGAGCGCGCAATTGTCCTACGCGCGAATCTGTTTCGTGATATCGGCGGCGGTCCGACACGCCGTACAACTCATACTCTGGTATGCGATATCCGGCGCCCAGACCCAGGTCCAGTCGGCCCCCTGACACCAAGTCGACCAGTGCAGCCTCCTCGGCCAGTTTGGCCGGGTGATGCAGCGGTGCAACCAACACGGCGGTGCCGATGCGCGCCTGAGCGGTCCGGGCGGCCACCGCAGCCGCGAAGGTCAACGGTTGCGTGAGATAGCCGTCGTCGAACTTGTGGTGCTCGGTGAACCACAGCGAGTCGATCCCGAGTCGGTCGGCTTCTTCGCAGAGTTCGAGTGTGAAGGCGTGCAATCGCGCCGGATCCTGCTGCCATCGAGCTGGATTGCGTAGATCGAAGTAGAGGCCTGTTTTCATTGGTCGCCCAGATCTGATTGCTCATCTGATATCTGGCGGACTGGCCCAAACATGGGCAGCGCCGAGCCGTCTGAGCAGTCGAAGAACCTGACTTGCACGCGCATGCCGATCGACACGACTTCTGGTTCACAATCGATGATGTTGGTCATGATCGTCCACCCCTCGTCGACGTCGACGACCGCCAATACGTACGGGGAGTCGAAGTCGGGAGACGGGGGCCGACTCACAACACTGAAGGACACAACGGTGCCGGTACCGCAGCTCTCGACGTACGACCAGTCGCCGCTTTGAGTACCCGGACAAAGACGCTCGGGCGGAAAAAAGTACTCCCCGGAGGTGTTGCTCCTCGGCACCACCAGTCGGTGCTGGGCCGCGGCTTCCCAGAACGGTGCGGACAATTCGGTTCCGACAGGCGCAGATCTGGCCATCTTCATACCCTTCCGAGGACAGCGAGCTCGTAGTGCCCGGCGCCGGATCCTGCGTTGGCCGCCAAGGCCACCGAAGCGCCCTCGACTTGATTGACTGCATTGCCACGCAACTGTCGAACCGCCTCGACGACCTTGAGTGTCATCTGCTGGGTGCCGTTCCAGGCATAGGACAGACATCCGCCGTCCGGATTGACCGGACGTTCGCCGTCCAGGGCGATGTGGCCCGCCTCGACGAACGCCCCACCCTCCCCTTCCTCGCAATACCCGAGGATCTCCATCTGCCGGATGATTTCGAAGGAGTTCGGGTCGTACAGGCTGAGGACGTCGACATCAGTAGGTGACACACCCGCCATCGAGAAGGCACGGCGCGCGGCGTCAACGCCGAGCCTGCCGACGTTGCGGTAGGTCGGCGGGGTCACGTAGGCCGCACCGGAGAATTCCATGCCGCCGCCGAGCACAGCGACCACCGGGTGAGGCAGGTCACGGGCCCGCTCCACACTGGTGAGAACGACCGCGCCGCCGCCTTCCCCGGCCAAGCAGACGTCGAGCAGATGGAACGGCGACGCCAGCGGGCGCGACGAGAGGATGTCGTCGACGGTGTAGGGCCCCTTCCCGGCCATGATGGCCTCGGGGTTGACCGATCCGTTGTTTCGGATTGTCGCCGATACGAGCGCGATCTGTTCAGAAGTGGTGCCGAACTGGTGCATGTGTCCTTGAGCGACGAGCGCAAAAATGGGCACGACATACGCGCCCCAGGTGTCGGTGAACTCGATCAAGTTGTCCCCTCCACCGCCCACCGTCTTGCCGGCCCCGAACATGCCCGCCAGCCCGCCGCCGACAACGGCGACATCACACAAACCCGCGCTGATCGCGGCAGCGGCCTTGATGACCCCCCGCGCGCCCGCCGCATCGAGCATCCCGTCACTCGTCCAATTCAGCGGCCGGCCCAGCGCACGCGCCCATGATGACGCCTCGCCGCTCACGCCACCCGGCCCAGGCCAGTCCGCAGCGACACCGTCGACATCACCAGGAGTCAGACCGGCGTCCGCGATCGCACCGAACACTGCCTCCTGTGCAAGATCGAGCGCGGTGCGGTGCGGCAGTTGACGCCCCTGCTCCGTTGCGTGGACGCCCACTATCGCCACGTCTCTCAGTGACATTGTCTCGCCTCTCAGTTCTCCGACCCGCTCCGGCAAGATGCCTTATGCCACGGTCGAATCCGCAGTAACAGCCACGGCCGGGGCGACCCGCGATCGGCTCGGTCCCTTCCGTCAGTCACTCTAATCCGTTATACAATACGGTGTAAAGTAATAGTTGATTGTTGACCGGTTCCAGCCATGGGCCGGTGCCGCGAACACGGAGGTACATCATGCCGGCAGGTCTCGAATCGCGAGTTGCGATCGTCACCGGTTCAGGATCGGGCATCGGCCGCGATTGCGCTCGAGCACTGGCCGCCGAGGGCGCACAGGTCATAGTCGCCGACATCAACGAAGAGATGGCGCGAGAAACGGTAGCCGGCATCTGCGCCGACGGTGGTCTCGCCGACGCGATCAGGGTCGACCTCGGTGACCCGCTGTCGATCGAAGCAATGGTCCGAACGACTGTCGAACGGTTCGGCCGTCTTGACATCCTCCACAACAACGCTGCAGCAACGCATCTCGCGTCGAGCCTCGACGGCGATATCGCAGAAGCCGATCCCGCACTCTGGGAGGCGACGTTCCGGATAAACGTGACCGGGACCATGCTCGCCACGAAATTCTCGATCCCGCACCTGCTCGCGTCCGACAGCGCCAGCATCATCAACACCTCGTCCGACGCCGGTCACGGCGGCGACTTCGGACACACTGCTTACGGGGTCTCGAAAGCCGGCATCAACGCGCTCACCCAGTACACCGCGGCCCAATACGGTAAGGCGGGGATTCGCTGCAACGCGATCGCACCCGGTCTGATCGTCACCCCTGCCACTGCTGACAACTACGCGGGACCCGGCGGCGACATGATGAAACGCCACCACCTGACCCCGCGCTTGGGGACACCGGCAGACATCGCGGCCATGGTTGTCTTCCTGGCATCACCCGCGTCGGGGTTCGTGACCGGGCAGATCATCCACGTAGACGGAGGCCTCCTGAGCCACCAGCCGTATCTCGCCGATGTGGCCGCCGCCCGTGGCAAAGTCACCGATAGCCGCTGACGCCGTCCCCAAAAACTACCCGGACTCGATGAGCCTTCTCGTGAGGGCCTTGTGCTCCTCGGAGTTGACACTGGCCCGCTCGCTCGTCAGGGCTTCCTCCAGTATCTCGGTCAGCGCGCGGGTCGCATAGGCACCCATCAACCGCTTTGTCTCCCGCAAGGCCTCTACGGGAACCTCGCTGAGCCGATGTGCGAGCGCAACCGCCGAGGGAACCACCTGTTCGGCGGGAACAACCTCGTTCACGAGTCCGAACTGCAGTGCGACGTCGGCCGGGATTCGTTCGCCTGTGAATACGTACTGCTTCGCCCGCATCAGGCCCATCATCATCGGCCAGAGCAGCGCCGCTCCGTCAGCCGGAACCAACCCCACCCCGAGGTGGGGGTCGGCCAGGAACGCTCGTTCGGACGCGATCGCGAGGTCGCACAGCGCGACGAGACTGGCGCCCAGCCCCACGGCAGCTCCGTTGACAGCCGCGATAAGCGGCTGTGGGAGCGTCAACATCCCCAGAACAGTTGCGCGCGCCTCGTCGAAAACCTCTTCTTGGATTGCCTGGTCTTCCTGCGTCGCGACCATGCGCGGAAAGTCGCCGCCGGCGCTGAACGCTCGTCCGGCACCGGTGAGAACGACCGCGCGGCAATCGGGGTCGGCAGCAAGAATCGCCCAAACCTCGGCAAGCTCACGGTGCATCACCGCGTCCGCGGCGTTTCGTTCATCCGGCCGGTTCATCGTGACGATCCGGACCGGCCCGTCTTCGGTCACCACCAGCGTCCGCAATCGGTTGGTCCAGTCGAGCGAAGTCACGTCGTCCCACTCTCATCCACGTCAGCGACGAACTCGCCGCCTATACAGATTACCTATTATACCTTTTTGATACCGGGTCAGACAAAGGTCCCGAGTACACCGCCCTTCGCGGAGCACTCGGGACCCTGACGCCGACGTGACTGCAGAAGGCAGCTCTACTTCGGCATCTGCTGACCAAGGAATGCCGGTGTCATGTCGTGCCACTTGTCATCGAGCGGCACTATCTGACCGTCCTTGACAGTCATGAAGCGCACGTCACGCGTGATCAGTCGAGGCATTTGGGGGTTGGCGAACGGCTGCGCCCACTCGAGAACCGGTGCGATCCCACCGACGTTCAAATCGCTTGTCGCATTCAGTTTCGCGACGACAGCCTTGGCGTCGACCGTCGGCAGCCCCTTGGCCATCTCGGCGAATACCTGGTAGGCGATCCAGGTGGTGTGCTCGGTCTCGCCGGTGAAATCGGCCCCTTGCGCTACCAGGTCTTCTTTGTTGCTCACATACGTCTCGATCGCGGAGCGGTAGGCATCCCAGACCGGATCGCTGTCGATCGGTCCTCCCGTCACGAGGAAGCCGCCCTCGGCAGGCCCGTCGGCACCCCCCGTCGCCTCAATATTCGCTGCGGACAGCGAACCGCCGAACCCGAGTACCTTCTGGTCCTTGTTGGCCTGCGCGAAAGCGGTGAGGTATTCGCGTGTCAGCTGGGCGTTGAGAACGAAGGTGATGCAGTCGGTGTCCCGCGTAGACGACGCGACAACCGGTGCGAAGTCTGTGGCGCTCGGCGGGACCGGGGTCACTGCCACCTTGGACTGGCCCGTGGAGCCGAACCCGAGTTTGACGAGACCAGCGGCCTGCTGAGCAGTTGGGATGTCTGTGGCGACGATTCCGAGGCTCTTGCAGCCGTTCTGCCCGGCAGCGACACCTGCACCGACCATCTGCGACACAATCGTGCCCGACACCGGGTAAGACATCGGGCTGGTGAGATCGGTCGAGTTCGGTCCGGTCAGGCCGATGACCGGAATTCCGGCGGCCTCGAAGATCGGGTAGAACGTCTGACCGTTGATGGAACTACTACCGACAACCGCGGCGACACCCTCGGCGACCGCCTGCTCCGCACACGCCTGCGCGCCGGCAGGCGTCGCCAGCTCGTTGCAACTGATCACCTCGAGCTTGCCGCCATTGATGCCGCCGTTGGCATTTATCGAGGCGGCGGCTGCTTCCGCGACCGCTGGCACACCCGGTTGCACCACCACCGGGTTGTCCAGAGGAGCCATGGTCATCACCTTGACCGGTGCGCCCGTGAGGTCTGCGCCCGCAGACTCGACAGCGTCTGATCCGGAGCCCTCGTCGCTGCTGCACGCAGCGACGAGCAACGCCGCAGCCAATGCAGCAGCACCGAGACCGGCTCGGACGGTTCTATGATTAGGGGACATGCTGTTCCTCTTCTTCGCTTGCGTTGAAAATCGTGTTCGAAAATCGTGATGTCGCGACACTTGTACCGGGCGGTGTTCTTACGTCCCCGCGCCTCCCTTGCCCGCCAGGTAGAGATCTTGGATCTCCCGTTGCCTGAGCTTGAGTTCGTCGGCGGATCCGGCCAGCGCGATCCGCCCGCGCTGCATGAGATAGGCACGATCGGAGATGGCCAGCGCCAAAGACACATGCTGCTCAACCAGCAGTACTCCCATTCCGCCGTCTGCCGCCGCCCGCACGGCATCGAGAAGGCGTCGGACGATCAATGGAGCCAGGCCCTGCGAAAGTTCGTCGGCGAGTAGCAATTTCGGCTTTCGCGCAAGGATGCGGCCCAGAGCCAGCATCTGCTGTTCTCCGCCTGAGAGCATGCCCGCCTTGACCGGAAGTCTGGGCTCGAGCTCCGGGAACACCTCGAGCACATCAGCGACGAGGCATCCTCCCACCCTGATGTTCTCGGCGGTGGTGAGACTGCTGAAGACTGCCCGCTCTTCGGTTAGGTACCCGAGACCCTCGCGCGCAAGCTTGTACAGTGGCGCCTTACTCGGCCTTCCAAGCCAGCGCACTTCCCCTTGGGTCGCCTTGAGTTCTCCGGCGAGGGTGAGCAACGTAGTGGTCTTGCCGGCGCCGTTTGCGCCGAGCAGACCAACGACCTCTCCGGGCTCGACCCTGAGGTCGACGTCACGAAGCACGGGAACGTTCGTGTAACCAGACGACACTCCGGCCAATTCGACCAGCGGTCCCGGGTGGCCTGCAAGAGCGGTGTCCGCCAACGCAGCGCTGGTGTGATTACTCGAACTGATCATTTGGCACTCTCCGCTTCACGGGCGTTCACTGACCGGTCAGAGGTCTGGCGATCGTCGACGCTCTCTGACGCCGCCACATCCGAACCGATGTACGACGCAATGACTTTCGGATCTTTCCGAACGACCTCGGTCGGCCCGGACGCAATGGTCTCGCCGAACTCGAGAACCACCAGCTGATCGCAGACATTCATCACAAGATCGAGGTCGTGCTCCACCAGCAGCACGGCGAGTCCACGAGATGCCATGCCACGCAACAGTATTGCCAGTTCGGCCGTTTCCCTCTCGTCGAGTCCGGCAGCCGGTTCATCGAGCAGCACCACCTTCGGAGTGCTGGCCAGTGCCCGCGCGATGGCAAGCAATCGCCGACGGCCGTAGGGAAGATCACTCACCCTGTGATCCAGGACGTCGTCGAGCTCGAACTCTTCGACTGCAGCCTGCGCCGGCGCGGTCAGCGCCATCTTGCCCGGCCGGATGAGGTCGGTGAAGTAAGCGCGCTTGTCCCGATTGTCAGAAGCCGTACGGAGGTTGTCGGCGACAGTCAGGTCTTCGAACAACTCCAGGGACTGGAACGAACGAACAAGACCGGCCCGGGCCCGCTTTGCCGAACTCCAGGTCTGCACCTGCCGGTCCGTCAGAGTGATGACACCCGAACTGATGCTGGTGAAACCCGTGATCGCGTCGATGGCCGACGTCTTGCCCGCCCCGTTCGACCCGATCAGGCCCACGATCTCGCCGGGCCGAACCTGCAACGAGAGCCCGTTGACCGCGACAACGCCGCCGTAGCGCACGCTCACTCCTTCGACGGCGAGAACAGGGTCACCGGTCGGCGCCGAGCGCTTCGCGGCGTCACGCTCGAGATCGCCGGCCTGCGCACGGGGGGCGCGGGCGGCACCCTCCCGGGCAGTCCCCGAATCCTTGTCGCGCTTTGCCGCTCGCCGTTTCTTGACCTGCGCGGTCACCTGTGGGGCGACACCGTCTTGACCGGTCAACAGCATCACCAGCAGCGTGATGCCACCTACCAAAGGCAAGTACTGATAGACACCGTCGTTGTCGAATACGGTCGTGATCAGGTGGTTGGATACGCCACCTTCAAAGAACTGAGAGCCGAAAACGGGCCCAACCAGGAAGCCCACCCCACCGATCACACCGAAAGCCACGGCCATGATCGACTTTATGGACGCGAACTCACCGGAGTCGAAGATCGCACTGGACCCACGGAAGGCGAGTAGCACTCCGCCGATAGCCGCAATACCGGCCGACAAAGCGAATGCGTACAACTTCACTCCGACGACGGAAATGCCCATCGCAGAAGCAGCTCGCTCGTTGGCGCGTACCGCGATCAGCCTGCGGCCTGCCCGCCCACGGCGGAGGTTGGCAACCACGAGCACCAGCAGCGCGACCAGGACGAGACACAGGATCGCGTACCGAGACGAATGCGTGATGCCGTTGATGTCGATACCGAAGAACATCAACCGACGGTCAGAGTCCAACACCGGGTAGCCCTGGCTGAGCCCGCCGTCATTGGACGGATTCGCCAGCTTGATGTTGTTGAATATCAACGCTTCTGCCGCGACTCCGAGTCCGAGCGTGATGATCGCGAGATTGATCCCCCGGGTGCGCACCGCGGGGAGGGCAAGAAGCAGCCCGACGACGGCTGTCCCGAGCGCGGCCGCGATGATCGCGAAGACGAACGGTAGGCCGACGCCGTGCACGAGTCGGGCCGCGATATACGCACCGATTCCCGCGAGAGCGAGTTGGGCCAACGAGACCTGTCCTGCGTACCCGATCAAGACCACCAGAGAAAGCAGTACGACCGCCATGGAAAGGCTGACGATGATCGGGCCGGTCCACCCCGAAGGTAGCGCGACAATCGCGACGAATCCGACCACCACGGCGCCAAGGAAGAACGGCCAGCGAATACGACCACTACCAACCGCCGGCATCCGATCGAGAATGTGGCCCCGCATCGGCAAACTCTTGCCGCGCAATGCCATCACCGCCACGATGACCAGGAGGGGGAACGCGTTGGCCAAAGCCGTCGGCGAACCGACGGCGTCGGTCAGCCATGTCAGGCCCGACCAGCTCGGGATGACGGCATAGGCAACGCCGATACCCATTGCGGCGAGCAGCGTGACCGGGAAGGAGCGGAACTGTGCGACGAGTGCGGCAGCCAGCGCTGCCAAGACCACCGATGTCAGCGAAGCCACGGTCAGACCACCGAAGATAGGGGCGATGAAAATGGCGGCGACGGCTGCGAGCCCGCAGCCCAGGGCCCAGTTGATCAGCGCGATACGGTCTGCGGACATGCCGAGCGAACTGGCCGATCGCTCGTTCTCGCCGGCTGCTGCCGTCGACAAGCCAAATCGAGTGAAGCGATAGAGCGCCCACATCGATGCAGTGACCGCCACTGCCACGAACAGCATCCAGATCCTGTCGCCCGAGATGACGATCCCATCGGACGAGTCGCCATAGAGGACAAAGTTCCGCGGCCGGGGACTTCCGGGTTCCTTGAGGAACCCCGGTAATGGGAACTGTTTGAGTGGCTGCGTCGAATCGGCGCGAACCGACCCGTATCGCAGTAGCGCCAGCGCCTGCAAGACGATCAGCACACCGAGCGTGGCGACCAGCCTCGTGATCGTCGCGGCGGACCGAAGGGGCCGCATGATCAGGGTCTGGATGAGAACGCCGATCAGCGCGCATGCGAGCACGGCACAACCGAAGGCAACGCCGTACGGCACGCCTTCTTTGATCAGCTCCCAGGCCAGAAAGGCGCCCACCATGCCGATCGCACCGAGCGCAAAGTTGACCACCCCCGATCCGCGATAGATCACGACGATGCCTTGGGCGGCAAGTGTGTATGCGGCACCTATTCCGAGGCCCAACACCGCCAAACTGAAAAACTCGACCATCAGGTCCTGCACTCCGTTCACTCTTCGTCGTAGACGCGAGCGCCTCGCCGCGACCAGGTGGCGCGACCGGTAGACGTCTGCGTAAACATCTATATGATTCTACTCACAATGTCTATAGATGAATGCACTTAGTCACCTGATTTGTACGGTTGCCCTGGCTGCCCACCAGGACACGCCAGTACGCGGCCGCACCCGCGGGTGCAATACAGTTCGAGCAATGGGGCACCAGACCCACCGTCCAGATCTGACGGTGACAAACGACGACCGGGAGCGGCCATGAGCGAGATCAACCCGGTGCGACACGCGGGGAAGGTGCAGGTCCCGAAGGCAGCAGGCCTGGTCGCTGCGCATATCCGACGGCAGATCGTACGTGGTGAACTCGCCGACGGTGAGTCGTTACCACCCGAATCTGTGATGCTCGATGTTTACGGCGTATCTCGTCCGACGCTCCGCGAAGCCCTGCGGGTCCTCGAAGCCGAAGCGCTCATCACCGTCCGGCGGGGTGCACGTGGGGGCGCCCGCGTAAATGTCCCCACCGGCGCGACGGCGGCCCGCTACACCGGCTTGATCTTGGAATACCGGCAAACGACCACCGCAGACGTCTTCGCAGCTGTCACTGCCATCGAGGCTCCGCGGGCAGGCAGTCTCGCGACGACTTGCACACCTCAAGATCTCGAACTTCTCCACGAGGCCCTCGCCCGCGAGAAGGCCGCCGCCGCTGCCCATGACGCAACTGCACTTCTGAACGCACAGAATGAGTTCCACCGCCTGTTGATGGAGCTCAGCGACAACAAGACGCTGGGAGTACTCGCTGACATGTTGCGAGTGATCGTCGAGATCGCGTCTCACCGGTATGGCGGACGCGGGCCGGTCAGCGAAGCTGCAGCGCACACCGGCTCACGCACCCACGCGCGTCTGGTCCAGCTCATCGAGCGGGGCGACTCGGATGCCGCTGAACGACTGTGGCACAAACACGTCACCGAGACGGGCGCACACCTCATCGCCAGCGGCGCAGCCGAAAATGTCATCGACCTGTTGAACTGACGATGACCCTCAGCTGAGACGTTCGAGAATCATGGCCATCCCCTGGCCACCGCCGACGCACATGGTCTCGAGACCGAATTGCTTGTCATGCCACTGCAGGGAGTTGATCATCGTGCCGGCGATGCGAGCACCCGTCATCCCGAAAGGGTGGCCCACGGCGATGCCGCCACCGTTGACGTTCAGCCGCTCGAGAGGGATACCGAGCTGCTTGTACGACGGGATCACCTGCGCGGCAAAGGCCTCATTGATCTCGACGAGGTCGATGTCCTGCATCGTGAGGCCGGCGTTGCCGAGGGCATCCATGCTGGCCGCCACAGGCCCCAGCCCCATGATCTCGGGTGAAAGCGCTGACACACCGGTCGAGACGACCCGCGCCAACGGAGTGAGGCCGAGACTCTCGGCCTTGCGATCCGACATCACCACCAGCGCGGCAGCGCCGTCGTTGAGCGGACAGGCGTTACCTGCGGTAACCGTTCCGGCCGGCCGGAAGACCGGTGCGAGCGAAGCCAATTTGTCCAAGGTGGTATCTGGTCGAGGACTCTCGTCCGCGGAGACCACGCTGCCGTCATCCAATCGGAACGGGGTGATCTCGCGCTCCCAGAAGCCCGACTCCTTGGCCGCCTGGTACAAAGCCTGCGACCGAAGGGCGAACTCGTCCTGCTCTTCGCGGCTCACCCCGCAGGTTTCGGCCACGTTCTCTGCGGTCTGGCCCATTGCGATATAGACATCCGGCAACGCGTCCGCCATGCGCGGGTCCGTCCATGTCGCCGCCCCCTCCTCCGTCGCGCGCGCCTTTGTCCGACGCTGGGCATCGGTGAACTTCGGGTTGGTCCATGGGTTCTTGGACCGGTCACGGGGATCGGCGTCCGCCGGAACCGGTGGGGTGTCACTGTGCCCGAGACGGCCCCGGCTGATGGCCTCCACACCCGCGGCGACGAACACGTCACCCTCACCCGCTTTGATGGCGTGAAGCGCCATCCGGGTGGTCTGCACGCTCGACGCGCAGTAGCGGGTCACCGTTGTCCCCGGCACGGTGTCCAACCCGAGGAGGGTTGCCACGACCCGGGCCATGTTGAAGCCCTGCTCGCCGCCTGGCGCACCGCATCCGAGCATCAGGTCACGGATCCCCGCGGGATCGAACTCCGGAATCTGGGCAAGTGCGGCCGTGACCGCAGCTGCCGCCAGATCGTCAGGACGCGTCTTCGCGAGCGCACCCTTGTATGCCCGCCCGATCGGGGTACGGGCGGCTGCGACGATCACTGCTTCGGGCACTGGTCTCCTCCAGGTGGTGTGTGCGTACTGCGATCACGGACTGAACTACTCCGCTTGGCGTCGCGGCCCGGCCAGGCGGTCCGTACGCGACGCGGGTGAGCAGGCCCGCGTCCGCTCGACGTCACGGTTCGTTCTTTCGAGCCGGGCGCGGCCGGCCAGCTGTGCGCCAATCGTCGATGTCCACACCCGGCTTGGCGGCGGGGTAACCGTCATCGTTCAGCGCCGACCAGTGCGCATGGTTGAGCTGATGGAGGGCAAAGCTGTGCTTCAGCGAATTGCTGAACCCCATCTCGTCCTGCGCGCCGTTCACGGAATCTTTCACCAGCAGAGCTGCAAATGTAGGACGCGTCGCGATGCGGCGAGCAAATTGCATTGTCTTGTCGGTCAATTCATCGGCCGCGAAGACCTTGTTGACCATACCGAGGCGGTAGCCTTCATCGGCGTCGATCGAGTCTCCGGTCAACAGCAGCTCTTTCGCCTTGCGCGGACCGAATTCCCAGGGATGACCGAAGTATTCGACGCCGCACATTCCCAGACGTGTACAGACCACATCCGAGAACGTGGTGTCATCCGCGGCGACGATGAGATCGCAGGACCACATCAACATCAGGCCGGCGGACATGACATTGCCCCGAACCTCCGCGATGGTGATCTTACGCAGATCGCGCCAACGGCGAGTGTTCTGAAAGTAGTAGTGCCACTCTTGCAGAAACCGCGTCTCGACCACACCGCGCCGAGCTCCACCGTCGATCATCGTGGTCGGGTGCTGCTGCGGCCCCTCGCTCGTCTCCGCGATCGCGATCGCCGATCCCATGTCGTGGCCGGCGGAGAAGTTGCGTCCTGCCCCCGCCAGAATGATCACTCGCACCCGATCATCTGCTTCAGCTGCCCGGAAAGCCTCGTCGAGCTCAACCAACATTCCCCGGTTCTGCGCGTTGTGCGCCTCCGGTCGATTGAGCACGATCCGCGCGATCGTCCCATCGTCAGTCGTCTCGTAGCTGACGAACTCACTCATCGGTGCTCAACTCTCTGTTCCGGAGGCGCCGAGTTCCCGCAATCGTGGACGCCACATACATTGCATGACACGGGTTCCCTTCTTTCCGCTAAATTATTCTACTATCAGTCTACCGCGGCACCCAGCGCGTGGTGTTCGGTCGAGACCATGAACGCCAACGCTGCGGCCGATCCGGCCGGGAGCGCGGTGCCGCCCATTCCCGGGCGATCGCGGCCGCACAAACCGGGCGCCGCAAATGTGCAGGGAGCATCCATGACGACCTCAATTGACAACCTCCTGGCGATACTCGACGTCAGAAGAGTTGGCGAACTGCTATTCGAAGGCCCACCTTCCGGCATGGTCATCAGCCGCGCTTTCGGTGGCCATGTGGTCGGTCAGGCGCTGGCCGCAGCTTCCCGAACAGTCCAGGCCGAACGCCTCCCCCACTCGTTGCATGCCTATTTTCTACGACCCGGCGAATCCGCCCGACCCATCCTGTACCAGGTCGAACCGGTGCGCGAAGGGCGGACGTTCTCGACCCGCACCGTGTCGGCACAGCAGGACGGCAAGACCATCTTCACGATGAGCGCCTCCTTCCACGACCGGGAGAACGGGCTCGATCATCAGTTCCCTGCCCCGGCAACGCCATCCCCGGACTCGATCAGTGCTGAAAGCCACGACGTCTCGCAGTGGCCCGACATCTATCAGGAGTGGAACGCGCTCGAGTTCCGCCATATCACCGAGCCTGTCGCAGATCGCAGCGAGGCATCACCGAGCCGGTCGGATGAATCCCACCGGGCACGCATTTGGGTGAGGGCGACCGAAAAACTGCCAGACGATCCCGTCATCCATTCGTGCGTCATCGCATGCGTCAGCGACCTGACCCTCATGTCGGTCGCACTGAGGCCACATGGCATCCCGCCACGGCATGACGGCTATCTCGTCGCATCCCTTGATCATTCGGTCTGGTTTCACCGTCCGCTCGCGGCTGACAATTGGTGGCTGTACGACCAGAGCACACCATCGGCCAGCAATGCACTCGCACTGGCCGAGGGGCGGATCTTCTCCGCAGACGGCCGGCTCGCGGTATCGGTCGCCCAGGAGGGGCTGCTTCGTCCCACAGCGCGGCAAACACTCCGCTGAGATGTCCACCGCCATGGGCAAACTCGTTCTGGACTGCCGCCGGCTTGGTGCCATCCAGCAGCCGACTGACCTTGGCGCAAACAGCTGGGCAAGCCTACATCGGCCAGCCATCGGAAGCAGCATGAAAAGGTGCTTTACAAAACGCGGTTGACGACAATGCGTACCTATCTCGAGAGAATGAACTCGGATACCTTCGGGTGTTGACTAGAGAGCCAGGGCCATCCGACTGCCGGCCGCACTTACGGGAACCGGCCAACGCCTGCATCTCTGATCGAGCATTCCTTGTTCAGCGGATGGATGATCCGATGCTGATGCCGCCATCGACGTCGAGGACGATGCCGGTGATGTAGCGGGCGGCCGGAGAGCATAGGAATGCGGCGGCTTCGGCGATGTCCGTGGGCTCGCCGGTAGTGCGTTGTGGCACTTTGGAAACGAGCTTGTCGCGCGCCTTGGCATCCATCGAGGCGAGCATCGGGGTGTCGATGAGTCCTGGTGCGATGGCGTTGACGGTGATGCCGTCACGGGCGGTTTCCAGCGCGAGGGTGCGGGTGAGTCCGACGATGCCTGCTTTGGCTGCGACGTAGTTGGCCTGTCCGAAGTTCCCGCGCCAGCTCATCGAGGAGAACGACAGGACGCGCCCGTAATGTCGAGCACGCATGTGTGGGAGCGCTGCGCGGGCGCAGAAGAAGGTGCCGGACAACGAGACGTCGATCACTGCGTGCCAGTCGGCGTCGGAGATGTTCTCGGCGCGGTTGTCGCGAATGATGCCGGCCGCGTTGACCAGGGCATCGATCCGCCCGTATTTGTCGGCGGTGGCGTCGATCCACTCGGTGACCCGGGGCGAGTCGGTGACGTCGATGGAGTCGGCGTGGCATTCCCCGCCGGTGGCGGCGGCGATTGTGTCGGCGGCGACTTGTGCCGTGTCGATGTTGACGTCGCCGATGACGACAGTGGCTCCTTCGGTCGCGAACTGTTGAGCCATCGCTGCGCCGAGGCCTTGGGCGCCGCCGGTGATGACGACTACTTGCGAGTCGAAACGGTTCATTGTCGTGCTCCTGCCTGAGACACCGGGGGTGACGTTGTGGGAGTTGTTGGGCGGGTCAGGAATTGTCTGAGCGCAGCGGGTACGTCGTGTGCGCGCCAATGCGCATCGAAGATGTCGAGCTCGCGAGCGAGTCCGGTGTGGGGGTCGACGGTGTCGAGGTCGAACAGCAGGCGTTTGAACCGCGCTTGGGCGGGCCCGTGCTGGGCCGCGAGGGTGCGTGCGGCCCCCGTGGCGGCGTCGACGAGAGTGTGTTCGGGAACCACGCTGTGCAACCAGCCTGTGGACATGAGTTGTTGTGCGCCAACGAGTTCACCGGTCAAGGCCAGCCAGCGGGCCATCGAGACACCGAGTTTGCGTGGCAGTCGGACGCTTGCACCGCCGGCGGGTAGCAGGTTGTTGCGGACGTGGCCGTCGCCGATGAGCGCGGTGTCGGCAGCGATCGCCACGTCGCAGGCCAGGGCCAGCTCCATGCCGCCGGCGACCGCGTGCCCGTGAACGGCGGCGATCACGGGGAGCCTACTGGTCTCCAGTCGGGTGCACAGAGCGGAGACGTCGCGGAGGAACTCCATGGGCGAGTGTCCGTCTCTGTCCAGTTCGAGAAAGTACTTCAGGTCCGCGCCGGCGCAGAACGACGGGCCGGCACCGGCGAGCACGATCGCGGCTGCGTCGGGATCGGCCTCGGCTGCGCTCAGCGCCTGGTCGAGATCGGCGATCAGCTCGGCATTGAGCGCGTTGCGTCGCTGCGGCCGGTTGAGGGTGAGGGTCCGGATCGGTCCGTCGGCGGCGACGAGTACGGTCCCGGTGTCCCCGGTGTTCACGACGACGAGCTTTCGGTGGCCTGTTCGCGACGCTGCTTGCGGAGTTCGGCTCTCTGGATTTTTCCGCTTGGGGTCTTCGGTAGTGCTGGGACCAGATGCACTTGGCGCGGGTACGCATGAGCGGCGTAGTGGGTCTTGACCCACTGTTGCAGTTCGCTTTTCGTGGCCACCTCGTCCGCGGTCCAGCTCGATGCGAGCACGACGAATGCCTCGACCACTTCACCACGGACTCGGTCGGGTGCGGCTATGACGGCGCATTCGGCGACGGCGGAATGGGTCAGCAGCACCGACTCGATGTCAAAAGGGCCGATCCGATATCCGGCCATCAGGATGACGTCGTCATCGCGGGAGGAGAACCGGATGACGCCGTCGGCGTCGATCGTGGCGATGTCCCCTGTCACGAAGTAGCGCCGGTCGCCGCGGAACCGCTTGGCGGTGGCCTCGGCGTTGTCGGCGTAACCGGTGAAGGTCATGAACTCGCTGGCGGAGATGTCGACAGCCAACTGTCCCACCTCGTCGACGTCCGCGAGCGTGTCGGTGTCGGTCCGCAGCACGGTCATCTGCCAGCCAGGCAGCGACACCCCCATGGCGCCGGCAAGAACGGGCCGCTCGAGGAGTTGGTGGTGGGGATAGCCGATCGGCATACCCAGTTCGGTCTGCCCGTAATGGTCGTGGACCTGCAGTCCCAGCTCTCGTAGTGCCCACTCGTTGACCTCCGGCGTCAGTGGCTCGCCTGCACTGGACAGCCGTTTCAACGACAATCCCCGCGGCGCAGTCTCTTTCGACGTCAGAAGACCCCGGTACACGGTTGGCGCTGCGGCGTAATCGGTAACGCGCAGATCCTGCAACACCGACCAGGTCGCCTGCGGCGAGAACCCTCCCCGGGTCAGGATTGTCGTGACCCCAGACGCCAACGGTGCCACGATCGCGGTATAGAGCCCGTAGGCCCACCCTGGATCTGCCCCGCACCAGAACACGCTCTCGGCGTCGACCCCGAGTCCGAACTCGAGGTAGCTCTGCCACCCGGCGACGTAGCGCACCGGGTGCACCACGCCCTTCGGCTTGCCGGTGGTTCCCGAGGTGAACATGTGGACCAAGGGCCCCTCACCACTGACGGCCACCGAGGTCTGCTCGGCCACGTGGCCGGCAGACACTGCTTCAATCAGCTCGGCCAGCGAGCCGTCGGTTGCCTCGGCGACGTTGACCACCAGTTCCCAGGGCCCGTCGGGCACCTTGTGGGCCTGGTCATCGTCGGCGATCACCACGGCCACATCGGCATCGGCCAGGCGAGAGGACACCGCCGCCTCGGCGAACGCGGTGAACAACGGCGCGTATACCGCGCCCAGGCGCCAGATGCCCAGCACGACGGCCAGTAGTTCGGGGCTCTTGCCCATCAACGTCGCGACCCGTGACCCGCGACCCACCCCGCGCGCAGCCAGGATTGCGGCCACCCGCTTCGACGACTCAGCCAGTTCGCCGTAGGTGACGCGCCGGACCGAGCGGTCGGCGTCGACGAAAGTGAGTGCCACGTCGTCTGTGGGGTGCCGGTCGCAGAGCAGATGGGCGACATCGATGCCGTCTCCGGTGTAAACGGCGAGAATCTCACGCACGCGTGCGTCAACAGGGGATGCCATGGCCAACTCCAATGGTGAACTCAAGTCGGTGCCCGAATTGTTGGGTACTAAACAATAACACTCGGTACCCGATTTCGTACCGTATCATTTGCGCAGGCGGTGCCGCGCGCAGCTGGTGTGTCAGACTCGCGGGATGGCAGAAGGGGCGAGTCGCGGGCGCGAGCAGGTGAGGACGCCGCGCCGACGACGGGTGGACGCGGCACGCCGCGCCGGCTTGCTCGACAGCATCGAAGAGATCTTCCTCGCCGAGGGCTTCACCACTGTCACCGTCGGAGAGCTGACCGAACGTCTGCACTGCTCACGGGCGACGCTCTACAGCGTCGCGCCGACCAAAGAGCAGATGGTCGTGCTGGCGACCAAACGGTTCTTCGGAATGTCCGCGGAGATCATCGAAGAACGTGTAGCCCAACATGATGGGGCGCGGACACGCATCCTGACCTATCTCGACGGCGTGGCCGAAGCCATGCGGCGCAATTCCCAAGCGTTCTACGACGACATGGTTGCCTTCGCTCCGACCGCCGCGATCTACGCGCGTAATACCGCGCGTGCCGCCGAACGAGTGCGTGAGCTGATCGAGGAAGGCATCGAGGCCGGCGAATTCCGGGCCACCGACGGGAACTTTGCTGCACAGCTGGTAGCGCTTGCCATCGAGGGAGTGCAGTCCGGGGTGCTCCTCGAACGCACTGGGATGAGTGCCGGTGACGCCTTCAGCGAACTCGGAACCCTTCTGCTCAACGGACTGCTGGCCGGCCGATAAGGACGCCGTTGCGCCTGCGGAGCTGACCTCCGTCGGCCGTTCGCGAGTCTGGTCAGCCATTTGATCCTTGAAACTGACCGAACTTCACGGTACATATATTGATCAGATAGTACCGAAAAACGTACCCGGACGAGTTGATCTGGCGAGACCGGTGCGATTGCCCACATGGGCGGACACCTATCGCGTTTCCGGGCGTGAGCAGGTCTTACAGGAGGCGATGTGAAGCACTTGTATGAACCCGACGTCAACATCACGACCCGCGACGGCGTGGCTCTGATGTCAGATGTGTGGCGTCCGATGGACGGCCAGGCGCCCACGTTGCTGATCCGGATTCCGTACGACCGACGTATGACAGGTCAGTACGGGGGGCCCAGCAGTCCGGCTCCCTCATTGATGGCGCTTGTCAACGCCGGATATGCGGTCGTGTTCCAAGACGCGCGCGGGACCACCGTGTCCGGAGGAACCTTCGTACCGAAGGTCAACGAGATCGCCGATGGACAGGACACGGTCGAGTGGATACGCGCCCAGCGCTGGTCAGACGGCAATGTCGCCATGTACGGGAGCTCATACATGGGGATGGCCCAGTGGGCGGTGGCCACCAGTGAATCCCCCGGTCTTCGTGCGATCGCTCCCACCAACGCGGCGACCAACTGGCACACCAACCTCTGGTATTCGCAGGGCGGAGCGATGTCGCTCAGCCTGGTCACGTGGTGGAACGCGCTGACGTACGCCGGGCAGGAACAACGGAGTCTTGTCTCGGGCGCAAATCAGGACCCATCCGCTCTGCAACGTCTCGCCGGGTACCTACGCAACCCGTTACCGCTCAACGATGCCACGCCGCTTGTTGACCTGCCGATCCACGGGAAGGGCCGCTGGTTCGACGATTGGATCGCGCACCCGGATTTCGACGATTACTGGGCGAGTCAGGACTGGTCGGGTCCGGAGTTCATGGCGAAGGTGACCGTGCCCGTGCTCTCGATCGGCGGCTGGTACGACCTGAAGATCAACGGAACCGTCGAGGGATTCATCGGCGTACGGACACAGGGGGGTTCCGACGACGCCCGCGACAAGTCACGCCTGGTCATCGGACCGTGGGATCACCTGAACTGGACCGGCCGATACTCCGACCGGCACTTCGGGAACCAGGCGGAGGCCGACGTCTCGCCCCTGCACATCGCCTTCTTCGACGAACATGTACGCGGAATTGCCCCAAAAACGCCGTCGCCGCGGGTGCGGATCTTTGTCATGGGCATCGACCGGTGGCGCGACGAAGTCGACTGGCCGCTACCAGACACCCGGTACACCGACTATTACCTCGACAGCGCCCGATCGGCCGCCACCCGCCACGGGGACGGTTCCCTCCAGGTGGCCCTACCGGCAGCCGAGTCGTCCGATGAGTTCACCTACGACCCGCGCAACCCGGTCCCCACCACCGGCGGAGCATTGCTGCCCGCCGAACCGGGACTGATCGGACCGGTCGACCAGTCCGTCGTCGACAACCGCGACGACGTTCTCTGCTATGTGACCCCAGTCTTGGACAAGCCCCTCGAGGTGACCGGTCACGTCGAGCTGGCAGTGTTCGTGTCCTCCAGCGCAGCGGACACAGACATCACGGCGAAGCTTGTCGACGTCTTCCCCGACGGGCGCGCCATCAACCTCTGTGACGGAGTTCTGCGTCTTCGTTATCGAGACGGCCTCTCCCGCCCGACGCCTCTGACCCCGCACGAGGTCTACGAGGTCACCGTGAAGCTGGGTGTGACGTCGAACGTGTTCCTCCCCGGACATCGCCTGCGCCTTGATATTTCGAGCAGCAACTTCCCCCGCTTCGACCGCAACACCAACACCGGCGGGTTCATCGCCGGAGAGTCCATCGACGACGCGATCGTCGCCACGAACCGCGTCCACCACGGTCCTGCACAACCCAGCCGACTGATCCTGCCGATCATCTCTCGCTGACCGGGTGAACCTCCCTTTTCATCCAGCCCGCCGGTACCAGACGGGTCGAAACCTGAACCCTGGTCTCGCCAATCACTTGTATCACTCGATGACTACCGGACTCGGTACAGAATCCCGAGTGCCCAAACCTTGTCTGGACACTCGGGATTCGGAGTACCGCTATCGTCGATACGGAAGTCTCACTTCGGCATCTGCTGGCCAAGGAGGGCCGGCGACACGTCGTGCCACTCGTTGTCCAGCGGCACGATCTTGCCGTCTGTGACGGTCATGAATCGCACGTCGCGGGTGATCAGGCGCGGCATCTGGGGGTTAGAAAACGGCTGCGCCCACTCCAGGACCGGAGCCATCTCGCCCACGCTCAGATCGTTGGTGGCGTTCAGCTTTGCTACGACACTCTTGGCGTCAACCGTCGGCAGACCCTTGGCAATGTCTGCGAATACTTGGTAAGCCACCCAGGTGGTGTGTTCGGCCTCGCCGGCGAAGTCAGCACCCGTCGCCTCCAGCTCCTCCTTGTTGTCCACATACTCTTCGATCGCCGCGCGATAGGCATCCCAGGCTGGATCACTGTCGACCGGTCCGCCGGTCACCAAGAAGCCACCTTCTGCCGGACCATCGGCGCCGCCGGTGGCCTCGATGTTGGCCGAGGACAGTGAGCCGCCAAACCCCAGCACCCGCTGGTCTTTGTTGGCCTGCTCGAAAGCAGTGAGGTACTCCCGGGTCAGTTGGGTGTTGAGCACAAATGTCAGGCAATCACTGTCGCGGGTCGACGATGCTACGACCGGCGCGAAGTCGGTTGCGCTCACCTGGACCGGAGTGACCTGTACCTTGGTTTGTCCCGTCGAGCGGAAGCCGAGCTCGACCAGTTTGGCGGCCTGCTGCGCTGCGGGGATGTCCGTTGCAACGATGCCCAAACTCGTGCACCCGTTCTGCCCGGCGACAACGCCGGCACCGACCATCTGCGAGACGATAGTGCTGGACACGGGATAGGACATCGGGCTTGTCAGATCTGTTGAGTTCGGCCCCGTCAGGCCGATCACCGGAATACCGGCCGCCTCGAGAATCGGGTAAAACGTCTGACCGTTGACAGAACTGCTGCCGACCACGGCGGCGACGCCCTCATTGACCGCCTGCTCCGCGCATGCCTGCGCCCCAGCGGGTGTGGCCTGCTCGTTGCAGTTGATGACCTCGAGCTTTCCTCCGTTGATGCCGCCGTTGGCGTTGATCGCTGCGGCCGCTGCGTTTGCGACTGCCGGCAAACCCGGCGCGACCACCAGAGGATTGTCCTGCGGCGCCATTGTCATCACCTTGACCGGCGCACCGGTGAGTTCCGCGCCGACCGATTCGGCGCCTTTGGATCCGGAGTCGTCGCCGTCGCTGCTACAGGCGGCCATGAACAACGCGGTCGTCAACACAACCGCTCCCAAACCGGCGCGAACAGTCTTCTCGTTGTAGGACATGCTTCTTCTCTTTTCTTCCGTGCATGAGTTGATGATTCAGGTGAGGTGAGGTGTTGGGACCCCAGCAGGATCTCCCACGAAGCCGCGCCTCCTTTGACAACCAGGAACAGATCTTGAATCTCTTTCTGCCGCGCCTCGAGTTCTTCTGCGGCCCCGGTTGACGCGGTCCGCCCCATCGGGCCAGAACTCCATGTACTTCTTGTCATCGACACGAGCGTCCACCGCGGTCTGGTCTCCACGGGCTGTAGACGTCTGGGTAAACATCTATATGATTTGGCTCACTATGTCTATAGATGAATGTACTTTTTCCGGAGACCGAGCACTTATCACCGTCCGGCGAGGAGAACGTGGCGGGGCCGAGCCGCGCCTCACCGATACAGCGGCCACAGGCCGCATCGCCGAGCATTTGCGCACGCCGGGTCACTCACACACCGCGCGGGTGATCAAACTCCACGCCAGGACTCAGAGGTCACAACGACTGTGGCACAAACACGTGAGCGACGTCATCGCGATGATGAGAGAGTGGCGAAATAGGTTTGTACGCAACAGCTCTCAATCCGCATGCAGATACTACAGAATACCGAGTTTCGCCACGCAATCCGTCGACGACGCCAGCACGATCCTGCGCCACCATGGCGGTGACGGTATCGGTGATCGTCACGGTCGGGCGAGCCCAGCGAAGCCGTGGTTGCACGTCCGGTAGCACTTATTCAGTCAGTACCGTGCCGGCTCGCTCAGTAGCGCATATGGGTGCCGGCGGAGACGTTGACAATCTCGCCGGTGATTGCGCTCGCTCTGTCCGAAGCGAGGAACGACGCGGTTTCCACGATGTCCTCCACCCGAGGCAACCTGCCCAGGGGCGATTTGACTCTTTCGCCTTCTTGCATATCCGCGTGCAACGCATCAGTGAAACGCGTGCCCGTCACCATGCCCATCGACAATGCATTGGCGCGGATGCCATATGGGCCACCTTCGTGCGCGCAGCTACGTGTCAGAACGTTGAGACCCCCCTTGCTGACCGCGTACGGGGATTCGATTCCATCACCACCAACGTCCGGCGCGTAGGTGGAGATGTTGAGAATGACTCCGGGTAATCCATTGTCACGCATGTGGTTCATAGCTTGCCTCGACAACATCCACGGCCCGCTCAGGTTGACGCTCAGTACCCGATCCCAGGTCTCGGGATCGTAGTCGAAGATCGGTCCGAGGACATTCACGGCCGCATTGTTGACCAGGATCGTGACAGGGCCAACGTCTTTGAGGACTTCGTCAGTGACCTTGATGATCTGCTCACGACTTCCCGCGTCCATCACGTACCCCAGCGCCAGGCCCCCGGTGGACTCTCGTATCTCAGAAACCGCCTCACCTAGCCGCCGTTCGTGCGGATCTGTCACCACAACGGTGGCGCCTTCTCGGGCCAGTCGCGCTGCGATGGCCTTCCCAATCCCCGCGCCGGCCGCGCCGGTCACAAGAGCAACACGTCCCTTGAGCGTGGACTCTGGCACTGCAGCCATTGGTTCGATCCTCATTTCGATAGTTCGGGCGCGGATGCCGCGCGCGTTCGACCCCTCTTCGCAGCGGAGGTGTCCGTGCAGAACCAGCTAGCTCCAAATGCACTGATGCATACCGATGTTGACGGTCCCGTCGTGGCCAACCCGTTCACACAACACCCCCTCGGAAAACATCGGGGCGGCGGTGCCGGTTCGCGTCACTCGACTCATCACAAAGAAGTCAGAACATCAGACCGGGCGACGACAATTCAACGACAACAAAGGCGGCGTCGCGACCGATTGGTCGCAACTCGGAGGCTACGATTCCTACTCTGTCACTGTCCGAGGGAATTTCGCCACACTCGAGCTGTACTGCAAGATGTCTTCGAGGGTGAACATCGCGACATCAACCTCAACACCGAGACCAGCTTGGAGCGCCTGGGTTATGCGCTGCTCGAGTTCGGCGACATCATCGGTACGCTCCGGCGCGTAACCGACACGCAGACGCAGACGCGACATCAAACTGCGGGATCGGATGATTTGGAACATGCCATCGTTGGTCTCAGGCTGGCTCTCGATGATCTTCCAGACCTCGTTCAAGGCCACTGCCTTATCGTTCACAATGGTTTGATCAGCGCGGCGCCCGGATACCCAAAAGCGCGCATGAGTGCGCCCTGTGATCGACGACGGTTCCCGACTCATTCGGACGAGATCTCCGGAACGAAACCGAATATAGGGTGCCGCCCGGTTGTCCAGATCAGTTGCCACCAGCTCACCGAGTTCGCCATCACCGACCGGATCGCCGGTGACCGGGTCCAGCACTTCCGGGTACATGGTGTCTTCCCAGAGTTGAAACCCATCCAACTCGGGTCCTTCGTATGCGGTTCCGGTATCGCCGGCGCTGGTGAATGTCACCAATTTGACGCCCCAATCATCGGTGACCTTCTTCTTGAGTGCATCTCCGAGCGGTTGCCCACCGAACGTGAAGAACTTGATCGACGAGAAGATCCTCGGCAGATCGTGCGTTGCTTCTAGTCGTTCGAACTCCATGATGGTTGGCAGCGGTGTGAGCATGTACGCGATTTTGTGTGTCTCGATGGCCCGAAGAATCCCTTCGCCTTGCCCGAGCCAGCAATCCGCGTAAACAGGGATCATCCCGAGGGACAAGTAGAAGTCGTCCCAGTAGTTGCGAAAGGTGCCCGGAGGGACCAACACGTGGTCACCGGGGCGAAGTCCGTGCCCGAACAGGTCTCGGGCCGACATCATCGGCAGCGGTGGAACGTCGGTCCACAACTCCGGGAGCGGCTCGGGCTGGGACGTGGTTCCCGACGTCGACGTCACCGAGTTCAACTCGTGTGGATCGACGCAGAGAATGCCTCCGTACGGATCTCCGGTGCGTTCGCGGTAGGCAACTATGTCCGCTTTCGAGATGGTGGGAATCCTCTCCGTGAAGTCGTCGATGCTCTTCACAGCGTCGGGGTTTACGCCCGCGGCCTCCCAGAGCTCGCGATACAACGGCGCGTTTTCCCAGGCATAATGAACAAGCTCGACGATCGCCTTTTCCTGCGCTGCGCGGGTGTCTTTGACATCGGCTCGCTCGATCTCCGGTTCCAATAGTTCGAACTCGCGATCCCTGCTGGTCGTCGCCGACTGTGCTGCGGTATTCGTCGCCACCGATCCTCCTCCGAGTTGGCGTACGCCCAGGCGCGTACGAGACAGGTCATCCCGACCATGGCTGTGCTGTGATCTACTGCACACCCTAACAGTACAAAAGGTTTACTGTATAGCCCGCATATCGTGGGGTTCTGGGAGTGCGACTACCGACCGTCACTTCGCTGATTGCTCGGAGCCGTCACCGTGCGTCGAAAGGCCGACGAAGGTGTCCACGACCATCCGGAAGTCGACGTCGAGTTTTCCTGATGTGTCCACCGACCAATGCTTGACGACCGTGAGTGCTCCCACAAAGGCGGCCGCCAGAGCCTTCGGATCGCTTGAGGGACCGAAATCGCCTCGCGCACAGGATCGTTCAAAAACTGCTATCACCCGTTCGCTACTGGGCAACATGATCGCCCTCTGGTAGTGAGCGAACAACTCGGGATGTTTGGCAGCCTGACCAGCGAACGCAAAGAGGATCTGCAAGCTGTTCCATGTTGCCGGCCTGTCGAAGGTCTCAACGAGAAACGTCAGTTCCTGTCGGAGGTCGCCCAGATCGGGGACATCGGGCCACGTCGCAACGGAACTCAAGGCGTCCAATATGAGTTCTTGAGCGCCAGACCAGCGACGATAAAACCCGCTGTTGCCAACCTTCGCGCGTCGCAGCGTGGCGGTGAGACTGAAAGACTCGACACCCACCAAAGCGAGTTCGGCCCGCGCCTCCCGCAATACCCGTTGCTCGACGGTTGCGTCGACAGGACGACCTCCCGCACCTGCCGGCCTCGATGCGGGAGCCTGCGACCTAGTTGATCGACGGTTGGTCATCGGAATGGGAAGGACTCCACGTCAAACGTCATGTCAAATTCCTTTGAACCGAGGGGAACGGTGTTCGAGAAACGCCGACATCGCCTCGCGTGAATCGTTGGTGTTGACAGCCAGGATCTGAGCTCTGTTCTCCCGGTCCACCGCCTCACGCAGGCCACTGTCCTGGTTCGCCCAGAACACCTCTTTCGTCGTCGAGACACCGAACGGCGAGAACTGTGCGATACACACCGCCATCTCGATTGCCCGTTCCATCAGTTCGTCATCGGCGTACACCGCGGTGACAATACCGCGGCGCTCCGCCTCTTCGGCCGAGACCAGGCGGTTGGTAAGCATCATCTCCAGCGCGTTAGACGTGCCGACGAGTCGCGGCAGATGCCAGCTGATACCACTCTCGCACCCCCCGAGCCCCATCCGTATGGCTCCGTCTCGGAAGCGGGCCGACCTCGACGCGAGCCTCACGTCGGCGCCCAACGCAAGCCCGAGACCAGCACCTACAGCCGGCCCGTTGATCGCACCGATTACCGGCTGACGTAACTCCCGCAGCGCAAGAGCGAGGCCACTCGTACGTTGTTGCGCTGCGAACCGTGTCGGGATGTCCACAGCACTCCGGTCGCGGGCGCCCCCGACGTCAGATCCTGCACAAAACGCACGACCTGCACCCGTCATAACGACCGCTCGTATATCGGTGCGGTCGTTGAGAGCAGAGAGAACCCTGTGGAGTTCATCGATAAGCGGCCAAGTCAGGGCGTTGAGGCTCTCCGCCCGGTTCAGCGTGATCAGTGCCACTCCATCCTCGGGCTCGCCGAACATGAGCAGTGTGTCATCGACATCCACAAGTTATCCCTTCGAAAGTGTGTAATCCGTAAAAGCATTTAGATGAACAGTTGCATGGCTCCAGCTCTAGGTATTACGGTAATCAGCGTAACCGAAACCACCCGACAGGACACTCTGCCCCATGGCGAACACCCAGCCCAGCCGCGACATATTCACGATGACCGGGCGCGTCGCGGTTGTCACCGGTTCCACGAGAGGGATGGGTAGAGCTGCCGCCGAGCAGCTCGCCAGACACGGAGCACGAGTGGTCATCGTCGGACGAGACATCGAGTCCGCCGGATCCGCAGCAGAGGAGATCAACACCTCGGTCGGAGCCGCACGAGCGTATCCCGTTGCCGCCAACATAGGTCACCACGATGCGGTCGACGAGCTCCTCTCCAAGACCCAACAAGACCTGGGAACGATCGACGTATTGATGCTGCACGCCGGAATGAACATCTGGATCGGCCCCACCACCGAGCTCGCAGACCGGACGCTGGACAAGTTCCTGAACAGCAGCGTCTTGTCGGCGCACTGGTTCTGCCGTTCACTCCTGCCCTCGATGGTTGAAAAAGGTTGGGGAAGAATCATATTCACCTCATCCGTCATCGGGGCGACTCTTGGGAGTGCAGACAACGGTCCCTATGGGATCACCAAGGCCGCCCTGGGTCAGATGGCGCGAAACCTGGCCTGCGAATACGGACAACACGGCATCCGCGCGAACGCCATCGCGCCGGCGTTGTTCGACACGAAACAGGCAGCGGCGGTCATGGAGGACCAGTCCCAATTGCAGCGCTACATCGATCGATGCCCCGCCGGGCGGGTCGGCCACGTCGACGAATTCGCAGGACTCGCACTGTTGCTCGCCTCCGACGCCGGCGGCTATATCAATGGCCAGACGATCAACCTCGACGGCGGATACTCGGTTCTCTGGGATGCGTACCGATGAACGATCTCCGAGTCCAGAGTGGAACCATCGGGGGCGTAGAGCTGTGGACGCTCAATCGCCCGAGCGCGCGGAATGCCATCACGGGTTCCCTTGCGCGACAACTCCTGTCGGCGTTCGAACGCGCGGAATCAGACGACGCCGTTCACGCAGTCGTACTCACCGGGGCCGGAACTGCATTCTGCGCAGGGCTGGATCTCGCGGAGTTCAGCAAACCCGACGCACCCCGTGGCCTCGTCGGGGATGCCATCCGGCGAGCCAGGCAGTTCACCAAGCCCTTGATCGGCGCCATCAATGGATCGGCTGTGACCGGTGGCCTCGAACTCGCATTGGCGTGTGATGTCCTCCTGGGAAGCGAGTCGGCGGTCTTTCGTGACACACACCTTCGGATCGGAGCAATGAGCGGCAGCGGCATGACCGTCTTCTTACCGCGCGCCGTAGGCAGGTCCTGGGCACGCCGGATGATCCTGGCCAACGATCCGATGCCGGCCGACGTCGCTCTTCGCGTTGGATTGATCTGCGACATCGTCGATGCGGACGCGCTCATCGACACCGCGCTCGCGATGGCCGGCCGAATCGCAGCGATGGACCCTGCCCTCGCGTCCGCGACGAAGCAGCTCTGCAACACCATCGAACACACCACGCCGGACCACGGTCTGCAGGTGGAGGCAGCTGCACTCACCGAGCACCGCAAGAAAGGCCAGACATGGAGGACAACAACGTGATCGATCAAGATGCACCTCATCCGAACGGCGTTCGGCCGGATTTCAACCCGCTGTCAGCCGAGGTCGCGAATGACCCGTTCCCTGCATTCAGCGAGGCACGCGAGGGCTGCCCTGTCCATCACACATCTCGATTCTCTCCGGAGTTCTACAGCCTGAGTCGATTCAGCGACATCGTCGAGGCCCTTTCCGACGCTGATGCAGAGCAGTGGTCGGCAAAAGCCGGAAGCAGTCCGCAATTCAACAGGCCCATCGGCTTCAACGACGACGACGACGCCAGTCGCGCGTTTCGCGCGCTGTTCCGTAAGTGGTTGGCGCCCAACGCTGGCGCCATCAATGCCGATCTGATCGACGACACGATCAACGGACTCATAGACGAGATGACCGCCGACGAGAGGGTCAGCGGAGACTTCGCAACCGAATTCGCGGTGCTCCTACCGATCCTGGTCATCGCGCGACTGATCGGGGTGCCGGGTGAAGACGCCCGCGAGATCAAGGACATGACCGACGAGTTCCTCGGCGCATTCTGCGTCCCCGATGCGGCGGCAGTGCGACCTGCGGTCCGGCGTTTGAGCGCCTACTTCGAACCCCACCTGGAGAAGCGCCGCAAACTCGTCCGCGACGCCGGAGTCGACAACCCCGACGAATCGCTGCTCGGCAGCGTCTTACCCGACGACCTGCTGAGTTACATGCTCGTTTCCCGGTATAACGATCGGCCGTTGAGTTCAGCCGAGATCAACTACGTTCTCGCGACCGCCCTCACCGGCGGCAATGACACCACGACTTCGCTTCTGACCAACGTGGTCTTTCGTCTCCTCGAGAACTCTGCACTGTGGGACCAAGTCGTCGCCAACAAGTCCGCGGTGTCCATCGCGATCGAGGAAAGCCTCCGATACGACCCGCCCGTTCTAGGGTTGTTCCGCACAACCGTCGATGACCTGTCGGTTGACGGATGTCCTATACCCAAGGACTCAAAGGTCATGCTGCTGTTCGGATCCGGAAATCGTGACCCGCGTCAGTGGGACGCCCCGGATGAGTTCCGCCTCGACCGATCAAAGAAAGAACTCCGACGTCATCTCGCCTTCGGCGCCGGAGCACACTTCTGTCTCGGTGCCCCCCTCGCGCGTGCCGAGGCGAATCAAGCGCTCGAGGCACTACGGACACGACTGCCCCACCTGCGACTCGACGGTCCAAGCGAACGTGTACCGCAATTTCATCTTTGGGGCCGGCAGCATCTCCCCGTCCGCTGGGACGACCCCACCGACTCCGCCTCGAACCAAGGATGACGATGACTGACAACACCTCCTCCGAGCCTGAGATTCTCATCGAGAAGCGCGGCCCGATTCGCCTCGTCACCCTGAACCGCCCCGACAGCAGAAACGCGACGAGCACGTCGATGCACCACGCATTCTTGAGCCTGTGGCCGCAGCTGGCGGCCGACCGGGATGCGCGGTGTGTCGTGGTCACCGGAGCCGGAAAGGCGTTCAGCGCTGGTGGTGACTACGAGATGATGCAGAAGTCGCTCGAAGAAGAAGGTCGCTGGCACAATGTCGACGAAGCGCGGCGTTTGCTGGTCGAACTGGTGCACTTCCCCTTACCGATCGTTGCCGCCGTCAACGGTCCAGCTGTTGGGTTGGGCGCCAGTTTTCTCGCTTTCAGTGACTTCGTGGTGATGGCCGACTCTGCGTTCATCGCCGACCCGCACATCTCCGTGGGGCTCGTATGCGGTGACGGAGGTGCGGCCTGGCCACTGCACGTCGGGTTGCTCCGCGCGAAAGAGATGCTCCTCCTCGGCGGACGCATCGGCGCCGAGGAAGCCAAGGCGATGGGAATCGTGAACCGCGTCGTCTCGAGAGACGGTGTCGTCGATGAGGCGCTAGACATTGCACACAAGTTCGCACAGCTTCCAGCTGGGGCACTTCAGGACACCAAGCGCGCCCTCAACATGTATCTGGAATCGAGCCTGGCCGGTCCCGTCGGGCACTCCTTGATGACCGAGCGATACAGCATGGCGTCCAGGGAGCACCGCGACTTCGTGCTCGGTCAGACCAGGCCGTAAGCAACCGATACCGAACTTCACCGGAGCCCAGATGATCACCACCCGACTCACCGAACTCCTCGGGATCGAGCACCCCATAGTCCAGGGGGGGATGCAATGGGTTGCCACCGCCCCCCTTGTCGCTGCCGTCGCCGAATCGGGCGCACTGGGCTTTCTATCGGCGCTGACCCAACCGACCCCGGACGACCTGAGAGCGGAGATCGAACGTTGCCGTCGATTGACATCGGCACCGTTCGGCGTCAATTTGACGATCTTGCCGTCGATTTCACCGCCTCCATATGCGGAGTATCGACAGGCGATCATCGACGCCGGCATCACCATCGTGGAGACAGCCGGCTCCAATCCGGCCGAACATGTCGAGGCGTTCAAGGATGCCGGTATCACCGTCATCCACAAATGCACCAGCGTGCGCCACGCCCTCTCCGCGCAACGAATCGGCGTCGACGCCGTCAGTATCGACGGCTTCGAATGTGCCGGACATGCCGGCGAGGACGACATCCCGGGCCTGGTGCTGCTCCCTGCTGCGGCCGACGCACTGGGTATCCCGATCATCGCCTCGGGTGGCTTTGCAGATGGGCGGGGGCTCGTGGCGGCCCTTGCACTCGGAGCCGACGGGATCAACATGGGCACCCGATTCATGTGCACCCAGGAGTCTGAGATCCACGAGAACGTCAAGGCGTGGATGTGCGGAGCAGACATCCTCGACACCAATCTCATTTTCCGCGAACTTCGGAACACGTCCAGGGTCGCGCGAAACAAGATCAGCACGGATGTCGTCGCCCAACTCAGAGCCGGTGCTCAATTCGAGGACATCCGCGAGCTCGTAGCCGGCAAACGTGGACGCCAGGTCTATTCAACCGGCGACCTCGACTACGGAGTCTGGACGGTTGGCATGGCATTGGGACTCTTCGATGACATTCCCACCGTCGGTGCGATGGTCTCCAGCATCACGAAACAGGCCGAAACTCTGATCCAGACCCGACTGCTCGAGACAATCGCGAGCCCGGCGACGACGGCCAGATGATGGCCAACCGCACTGCCGCGCCGAAACAGTGACAGCGAGGAGAACACCGATGAACACTTCTCAGGTAATCCTGGTGACCGGAGCGACGGGCGCCCAAGGCGGGGGCGTCGTCGACGCACTGCTGCGCGGCGGAAACCACGTCAGGGCACTTGTGCGCGACCCGCAATCTCACGCGGCGAAAAGGCTTTCCGAGCGTGGCGTTCAACTCGTTCCAGGACATTTTGAGGATGCAAGGGCGGTTCGTACCGCAGTGGAGGGCGCTGACGGCGTCTTTTCCATGCAGCTACCGCCCCACCCGAAGAAGCCCGACACCGAGGTGGCCGCTGCCACGATTCTCGTCGAGGCCGCGGAAGAGCAGGGCGTCCGGACCTTTGTCCACACGTCGGTCGCACGTGCAGGAGATCATGACACATTTGTCGGCTGGGACGAAAACCGTTGGTGGAAAAGATATTGGACCAGCAAAGCCGCGGCCAACGACGTGGTTCGATCAAGCAAACTGGCTCACTGGGTGATTCTCAAACCAGCGTTCATGATGGACAACTTCATTCCACCCAAAGCCGACTACATGTTCCCGCAGCTTCGCGAAGGTCAAATCATCTCAGCGCTGGAGCAAGCCAGCACACTCGACCTGATCGCTGCATCCGACATCGGTAGGGTCGCGTCCGCTGCGTTCACCGACGTCGCTGCGTTTGATCACCAAGAGTTCGATCTCGCGGCGGAGTCGCTGACCATGACCGAGATCGGCGAGATCGTCTCCTCCGTCACCGCCACCCCAATTCAGGTCAATCATCTCGATGCCGAATCGGCCAGTGCCGCAGGCACACACGTCAGCGTCGTGGAGAGCCAGCTGTGGGCCTCCGTCGAGGGATACCAGGTCGATCTCGCCTCCGCCGCAAGAACCGGAATCGACTATCGATCATTCGCACAGTGGGCAAAGGACAATCGCGAGAGGTTCGCAGTCGGCTGAGCAAGAGCTGGTGAACCCACAACATCGACCGTCCCGAGAAGGGCAAGTCCCTGCCTGACCGCGTGTCTGGCAGCTGAATTGCCCAGCACCGCAGAACTCCATTGCATCCCCTTCTATCCCCGATCGAAGAGAACTTCCCCATGATGAGCACCACCGACGAAACCGAACTCGCGTTGACGATCGATAGCAGGGACGAAGTCGCTGACGGCGTCACGCTCCTCTCGCTGACCAAACCTGACGGCAGCGATCTGCCCGCGTGGCTACCCGGCGCGCACATCGACCTGACCCTCGCCCCTGATCTGACCCGTCAGTATTCGCTGTGCGGCGATCCGAGCGACTCGTCGGTGTGGAAAGTGGCCGTCCTATACGAGCCAGAAGGTCGGGGCGGTTCACGATACATCCACGAAAAGCTGTCGGAGGGTGACACGGTCGACGTGCGGGGGCCGCGTAACCACTTCGAACTCGAAGTGTCACCGCGGTACCTCTTCATCGCCGGTGGAATAGGGATCACACCGATCATCCCAATGCTTCACCTGGCCGAGAAGCGCGGTGCGTCATGGAAGTTGATCTATGGCGGCAGAACCTTGAGCAGCATGGCCTTCTCAGACGATCTCACCGCAGCCTTCGGCAATCGGGTCCTGCTTCATCCGCAGGATGCGAACGGCCTGATCGATCTCGACTCCGATCTGTCGACGGCACAGCCTGATACGCTCGTGTACACCTGCGGCCCGCCGGCATTGCTCGACGCTGTCACGAATATCTGCCAGAAATACTCATGGCCATCGACCGCCTTACATCTCGAGCGCTTCACCCCCAAGGTCATCGGCGAGGCGGTGTCTGACGATGAGTTCGCCGTCGAGTTGTCGGTGTCGGGCATCACCTTGAGCGTCACGCCAGGTCAATCAATCCTTGAAGTCGTTGTCGCCGCCGGGATTGACGTCGTGTCTTCGTGTGCCGAGGGCACTTGCGGAACATGCGAGACCACTGTTCTCGACGGCGAGATCGACCATCGAGACTCGATCCTCAGTGAGGACGAGCAGGAAGCCAACGACACCATGATGATTTGCGTATCACGGGCGAAGTGCCAGAAGCTGACCCTCGAACTCTGACTTCCGATACATCGGCTTCGCGACCGCTTCTAGCCTAATTGGTTAACTGATTGTACGATTCAGGTCATGGATGGCCCAGGGAACTCTCAGCGCCCCACGAACTCGGGGCCTGGCCCCCTACTGGTTGCGGATACCCGACGGCCATGACTACATCGTGGCCGACCTATGCGGAGTTGCCCACCCGCGCAGCACAGCGGTGGCCCGATCGGACAGCATTGACGTTCGAGCACAGAAGCTGGACTTACCGACAGTTCGACGCCGCGGTCACACGCGTGGCACACCATCTGTCGCAAGCAGGTGTCTCGGCAGGCACCCGCGCACTGCTCCTGATGGAAAACCGTCCGGAGTACCTTATCTGCCAGTTTGCCCTGGCGCGGCTGGGTGCCGCGTTCTCAACACCGAACCCGTACTGGACGGTTCACGAAATACGTTCAGCAGTAGAGTCATTGCAAGCGACGACGGCGATTCATTCCGCCCGCCACCGAGACCTCGCTGCGGAGTACCCCATCTCCGTCGAAGCAGATGACCTCGACATCGCGCCCGGTGGCGACATCACATCACACGCGCCAACCAATCCCATATCGGTTGATCCCGATCGCGCCCTGTGTATACCGTTTTCGTCCGGGACCACTGGCCTCCCCAAGGGAGTCGTACACACGCACATGAGCCTTTCGGGCGGCATAGGCCAACTGGTCACACACCTCGACTTGTCAGAAACCGATCGGCTTCAAGTCTCGTTGCCGCTGTGCCACATTTTCGGCACTTCGATGGTGGGGGCAGCATTGTCGGCGGGCGCGTCGGTCACCTTGTTCGGGCGATTCGACTACGACCGGTGCCTTGCACAGATCAAGGCGGACGGTGTCACCGTCTGGCCACTCGCCGGTACGGTTGCACATCGCCTGGCACAAGATCCAGGGATCGATCACGGTTGTTTTCCAGCTCTTCGGTGTTTCATGTGGGGCGGGAGCGCTGTGCCTCCCAAGCTCGCGAGGGCTGTCACCGCCAAGACAGGCGTCGGCTTCCTCTGCTCTTACGGAATGACCGAAGCATTCGCGGTGGCATTCAATCCAGTACGCGATCCTACGCAGTGGTTGCTGGATTCACCCGGCTTCTCAACCGTGGGCACTCATATCCGCTTGGCCGAGGACGGTGAGATCGAGGTGAAAGGGCCGTGTGTGGCGGCGAGTTATACCGTTGAAACAGCTCGCGCGGTTGACGATCCGTTCCTGGAGGGTGGCTGGTTTCGCACTGGCGATATCGGCCGGGTAGACGAAGATGGGCGATTGTGGATCATCGACCGCCGGAAGGACATGATCAAGGTCTCAGGATTCCAGGTAGCGCCGGCTGAAGTAGAGTCTGAGCTGCTTGCGCATCCGGCGATCGCCGACGCTGCCGTCATAGGAATCCCCGACGAAGAACACGGCGAACGAGTTGTCGCATTCGTCGTTGCCGCGGGCCCCTTCTCGGTCGACGATCTCCTCGCCGAAGTCTCGCTTCGGCTAGCGACATACAAGATGCCAAGCGAGGTGGTGACTGTCGAGAACCTGCCGCGCACCGAAGCAGGAAAGCTGCAACGTGCCCGACTACGGAGCCAATACTCCGACCAGGCGCGCTGACGGGCGAGTTCACGTGTCGCCAAGACGACCCGGGTCAGACGTTGCCTCTCGGGTGCGTCGTCATCGAGCAACATCCCACGCAATGGCAAAACATCCAGTACGGCTGACAACGGCGGGTAGGGCTACATGACTGAATACGAGATTGGACTCCGGCGCGGTGCACGCGAGCAGCGCATCTATGGTGTCGCCAACGAGATCATGTTCGATCTCATCGGTCGAAACACGATTTCTGACCGACTCGATACTTCTCACCCCCTGGAGCGGGTCACGACGGCGACCCCCTCGAAATACTCTTCGAAGGAGTCACACCAATGACCGTTGGGCAGTCAGAGCTCACAGACTTGTTGGCCCTCACCGAGGTTGGTGAGTTTATGTTCCAGGGGTCTGCGACTCGCTACCAGCTCCCACGAGTATTCGGTGGCCAAGTTGTCGGGCAAGCGATGATGGCGGCCTCCAGGACGGTCAGGCCAGGGTTCACCCCGCATTCGGTGCAGTGCCAGTTTCTTCGACCTGGGAACCCGGCGACTCCTATCAGATACGTCGTCGGTGCGACGCGCGACGGTCGTTCGTTCGTCAACAGAGACGTCGACGCCTATCAGGATCAAAGACGAATCATGTCTGCGCGCTTGTCATTTCACTGCGAGGAGAACGGATTCGAACATCAACTCCACGCACCATCGGCTCCCGCGCCGGATGGGCTGGCGAGCGCGGCCGACCTGAGCCGCGACATGCCGACCGAGTGGCCGGCGTTTTACCGTGAATGGGATTCGCTCGACATTCGCATCGTGCCTCACAATCCCTTGACGGGGCCGCTGGCCAGTACACACCGAGGTGCTCACAACCAAGTCTGGATGCGAGCGAAGTCAGAGCTCCCACAAAGCGATCAACAGATCCACAGCGCGTTGCTGTCATGCATCGCAGATCTCACGTTCTTGTCGACATCGTTGATACCGCACGGCATCGGAGCTGCTCACGAGGGTGTCCAGATGGCCTCGCTCGACCACTGCGTCTGGTTCCACCGCCCGTTCCGGGTGGATGATTGGTTGCTCTACGACCAGGTTTCTCCGTCGACACACGGTGGGTTGGGTCTGGTCCGAGGCGAGTTCTTCTCTTCCGACGGTCGTCATGTCGCCACCGTGGTCCAGGAAGGTCTCATCCGGCAGATCGACGGCTCCCGGTGAGCCTGCTGCTCCACGGCTCGACTTTGCTCATTCTCACCGAAAGAGGGATCGCCCGCCGTCCGCGAACAAAGTGCGCCCCGTCATATAGTCCGAATACGGACTACAGAGAAATACAACGACGCGACCGACGTCATCGATCGGATCGCCCATCCTCTTGAGCGGAAATTGCGCAAACGTCCTCTCGAGGTCCTTATCGCTCATACTGCTCTTGACTCGCTCCCAGGCAGGGGAGGCGCCGGTGGGAACAACGACATTCACGGTGATCCCGTGCTGGCCCCATTCGGTTGCCACCGCTTTCGTCAACCCACGGACCGCTTCCTTGGCGGCACCATAGGTGGCCATGCCCGCTACGCCTTCAGTTCCTGCCGCGGACCCGAAGTTGACAACCTTGCCGCCATTCTTTCTGAGGTATGGAAAGCAGGATTTCATGAGATTGAACGTGCCTAGTACAGACGATTCAAAAGCACTTGTCAGGTCTTCTGCCGTAGCCTCATCAAACGGAACGAGGTTCTGCGTCATTGCACAATTGACCAAAATATCAAGTTGTCCAAACTCGGCCGCTGCTGCTTTGACCGCCTCATCGACGGACGTTCGATCCCGCACGTCACAGTGGACGGCAAGTGCTCTGCTACCCGCGGCTTCGATGGTGAGGGCCACCCGCCGGACTTTTTCGAAGTCCAAGTCCGCGACCACGACCGCAGCGCCATCGGCCGCGAGAGCTCGAGCCGCCCCTTCGCCCAAGCCTTGCCCGGCTCCCGTGATGAAAGCGATCTTGTCGTCTACCAGACCCATTCCTAGCCCTTCTGTGCTAATTCATCCGTGTCGACGGACTGACGTACTCAAGAAAAGACCGCTGCCGGACGCAGCGTCCTAGTCCCCTACGTGGGGCCGGGCGTCGGCGCTGCATTCGGCACCACGGGCAGCACTATTCGCGACGGTCGGGCAGCGGCGTGCGCGACCTCCTGCCGGGCCACCTGAGACCACGTGGCCTGACCGATGGGTTCTCCGGTGTTCCTGTTCCGGTCCCAACGCGGGAAGCTGCTAGATGTGACCTGCACGCGAATTCGATGATCTGCACGGAACACATAGCTGGTGGACCAGAGATCCACCACTTGTTCGGAGTACTCTCCTGCGGTCGCAGCAGCTCGCAAGATCCCGTCGGCCACATTGCGTGACACACCATCGACGTCGACATCACACAGCCTGACCACCCAGTCGGTCGAAGGCGCGTCAGTTGCCACCACGAGGTGGGCTCGGATGCGTCCTGTCACCTCCAAGTCGTCGGCCAGCGTGTCGGTGGTATAAACCATTACGTCAGAGCGTGATTCGACCTGCGTCTGGTCAATCGGACCCGGAGGGAACGCACTCGACATGAACACCGCGCCACCTGTGGTCGGCACCGGATCCTCGGGATCGTAAACGAACGTATCCGTCCCCTCGTCGGCTGCCGGCGCATCGAAGGCGAGCCTCTCGCCTGCGCGCAAGAACAGGTCTGTGTCCACCGCCCGAGCAAGAGGCCACTCCGATTCTTCCCTCCACTCGTTGGTGCCCATGACGTACAGCAGTACCGGCGGCAACTTCGGCGAGGGCGAGGCTTCGCCGGCATCCGGGCCGAGTATCCGGCGGAACCAACCGAGTTCGATATCAGCGAGCCTCCCTCGGAAACCCATGAGGTCCGCGCTGGCGGCCAGGCCGAAGTTGACGTCGCCGAGGTAGCCTGTCGTCCCGGTATGCGACCACGGGCCAATGATCAGGTTCGCCTCTCGACCTGTCGCCCTCATCGCCACAAAGTTGTCGAGAGTTCCCTGACAAAAGATGTCGTACCAGCCTCCGGTGTGCAAGCTCGGGAGATCGACTTCTGCTTGCCGACCCGCAGGGCGGCAGACTTCGCCCCAGTCGGGTTCCAGCTGTGCCCGCTCGAGGCTGAGTTCCTGAATGTTGTGGCGACCGTACACGGGGTAGTGACCGTCGGGCAGTTCCCAGTAGGCGGTGGCCGTAACCGCGTCGAGATCCCCGATCAAGGCCATGAGCGAGCGCCCTTTTGCCATAGGGTCGTCGGCGTGGCGACGGAGCAAGGTGTCAATGCCCATCATCAGCGACCACGACATGCCAAGACCCAGCTCGGCTGCCCCGCCGCGGGAAACGAACCCTTCTGCAGGGTCCGACCACGTGATCTTCGGCGAAATCGCTTTCAACTCCGGCGGTTTTGCGAGCGCTGCCATCCACTGCGTATTGCCGAAGTAGCTGGAACCGAACATTCCGACAGAGCCATTCGACCCCGGCAGTTTCGCTGCCCACTGAATCGTGTCAAACCCGTCGTCCATTTCGGACGTGAACGGTTCCCACTCCCCCTCCGAGGCGAAACGACCTCTCACGTCCTGCACCACGACGATGAATCCGGACTTCGCGATTCCGACGGGATTTAGACCCCCGATCACCATTGGGGTGCTCTTGCCATAGGGCAGCCGGGTCAGCAACACCGGCCACGGTCCGCCGGTCGAGGGCCGATAGACGTCGGCCCGAAGTCGGACGCCATCACGCATTGAAGCCGCAACATCGAATTCGATTGCCACGTCAGACATTAGCGACCTCGCTTCTCGTCATTGAGTGAAGATGATCGTCGAGCTAGGGCTGCCGGGCCTTCTCCTACGCCTCTGAACCACAAGACTGCCGCATGCCCCTGCGCCGGCCGCGCGAAGCGAGAGGTGATTCCGGGGCCGGTACGCTCTTACCGCTTAATTAGTAGACTATATGGGTGTGATGTATGTCAACTAAACCACTTGAGATGACCTAGCGCACAACGAACGTCAGTGGTCTCGACTGAGGTTCCAGAACGCGTCCGACCGATCCTGTTCTCGCTCTTGTCAGTTCGTCACGGGAACCCACTGGCGCCCGTACGGCGCCGAGCCTGCTGCCTGCAGTCAGAGCTGAACGCGGACGACGCCATCCCCAGTGCCGACGACTCTGCCGTTGACCCCGGTGCGCACGTCAGCGATGTGCGACCTGCGGGCAGACGTCGCTGATACGACGAGTTCGCCAGCCGAATCAGTGACAACCCACTCCTCGGCGTTGACCCGTAGATCATGAGGGGCGTCTGGTCGCGCAAGCCCGAGAGCCGGTCCGAGCAGAGCGATCAAGAGTGACGGAACCCCTGACGCTTCCAATTCCGCATGCGCTTCCGGGCGGGCCCAGATCAACCGCACATTGCGAAACATATCCGGCAGGTCCGACTCTTGGGCCGCAATCGCTTGGAGAGTCTCCTCAGCGAGACCGATGACGACGGTGATCGGCAAACGCGAGAGTACTGACACGAACCGGGTCGAATCCCAACTGTAGGTCTCAGCAGGGGTATACGTCGCACCAATCCTGCGCAGGGCTCGAAGTACCGGGCTCAGCCATGGGTTCTCGTGGTTGGGCGTTGTGATGAGTACATGGTCGTCACGGTTGACTCCCGCGGCGCTGAGTTCAGCAAACGCCCACGCCGTATCTCGTTCGAGGTCGTCCCAGCCGATCTCGAAATCCACGTAGTTGCCGCCCGATCTGCATACTCCGATCCCATAAATAGGCGAACGGGGCAACTTCCGTGCCGCTTCCAACATTGTCTGGCGCGTCATAATCTCCACCGCTCTTCCGAACTCGTCTTCAAATCATGGGTGCGTGACCAGTCGAGCCGCTACCGTTCATCACTCGCGCCATCGACAGCAGTACGCGAATCACGCGTCGTAGGGTCCCTGGCCGCCGACCAAGATCTTACGCCGTAACGTGATCTGGCGCACATCGTAACAGCCAAAACATTCAGCTGTATGGATTGAGGCAGGAGTATCAGGAGGCTGCAACATCTCGTCGCGGGCGCCGCAGTATCACAGTGCCCCGACGAGCTACATCGCCCGCGCCAACTCAGTACGCTCACCCCATGTCCTTCTACCCGGAAGAGCTCGAGCGACCTGGCCTGCTTCGAGATGGCCGATCGATTTTCATCAGACCGGCGGTGCCCGAAGACCTTGACACCGTGATGGATTTCTACGGGCGATTGTCGCGTCGGACGGTCGCATTCCGTTCCCTCGGGCCGGTTATGACGATGAAGCGTGAAACGACTCGGAAGTTGGTTGACTCCGACTACGACTCCAAACTCGTCTTGTTGGCCACCCTGGATGACGAGGTCATCGGAATGGCCGACTACGCGGTGTCTATCACCGAGCGTGATCGTGCCGAGATCGGCTTCACCGTCCAAGATTCATACCAGGGCATGGGCCTGGGTGGGCTCCTTCTCGAGCATCTGGCGGCGGCGGGCCGAGCGCGAGGAATTGAGGTATTCGAGGCAGACGTGCTGGACGAGAACCTTCCGATGCTCCGGACATTCCAAAGTTCTGGATACCGTGTGGAGTTCGGTGAAGTCGGCGACGTGCGGCACGTCGAGTTGGCAGTTGACCCTCGTCGCCAGGTGCTCGCACGATCCGACCGGCGCGAACGCGTCGCGATTCAGTCGTCGCTACATCCGCTCTTTGCGCCGCGGTCGGTTGCAGTTGTGGGCGCGAGCCGCAACGAACACACTGTCGGCAACGCCATTCTTCGCAACCTTCTGAACAGTTTTCGCGGACCCCTGTATGCCGTCAATCCGCACGCGTCGGAGATCGACGGCGTGCGTGCCGTCGCTTCCGTTCGGGATCTTGCCGACTTGGATCTGGCCGTGGTCGCGGTGCCAGTCGATGCCGTCCTTGAAGTCCTCGCGGACTGTGCGTCCATCGATGTTGGCGCGGTGATCGTTGTCAGCACTGAGATGGGCGATGCAGAAGCTCGTACCTCCGAACTCCTACGCTTTGTCCGCGGCCACGGCATGCGGCTCGTCGGGCCCAACTGTATGGGTGTCGTCAGTCTGCGCGAAGACGCCGACATCATTGCCACGTTTTCTCCGGCGATTCCCCCACGCGGTCGCGTGTCGATGGCGAGTCAGTCCGGACCCCTGGGTCTTGCTGTACTCGACCACGCTCGCCTGCTCGGTCTTGGATTCTGCGGCTTTGTTTCCCTCGGCGATTCGCTTGATATCTCCCCTAATGATCTGCTGCACTGGTGGGAGACCGATCGTGCCACTGGCGTTGTACTCCTTCATCTGGACGCATTCGGAAATCCGCGCCGATTTGCTCGAACCGCCCGGCGACTGGCCATGAAAAAGCCCGTCATCGCCGTTCATCCTGGAAGCTTTCGCACCAAGCAAATCGGCGCCCTGGCACGCACGTCCGGTGCTACGGGTTCGGATGCCACACTTAATGCCCTGTTCACCCAAATCGGTGTGATTCGAACGCGGACCATGCAGGAGATGTTCGACACGGCCCTTCTGCTGGCAAATCAGCCGGTGCCGGCGGGCCCCAGGACAGCGATTCTCACCAACGCCGAGGGCCCGGGAGCGTTGGCCGCCGGCGCGTGCCGCGCAGCCGGCCTAGTCCTGGCAGATCTGTCACCTGAAACCATTGACGTACTCGGCAGAGCGATCCGCCATCCCGTGACGAACCCGCTCGACCTCACCCCGAAAGCATCTGGTTACGACTACGGATACGCGCTACGTGCACTGCTGGATGATCACGGGGTCGACGCGGTCATCGTGCTGTTCATACCGCCGCTCGTCGAAGATGCAGGGCCTATCGCTCAATCACTGGTCAGAGAGTGCGTAGCCGCCCCCAAGAAACCTGTACTTGCAAGCTTTCTTTCTCAAGAGGGGATTGTCGCGGATCTCCGAATCGGTAACGACAAAGCTATCCCTTCATACCGATTCCCAGAATCTGCCGCAACGGCGCTCGGACACGCGGCGGCATACGGTAACTGGCTACGTCTCCCGGTCGGGATTGTACGAATGCCGACCAACATGAAAATCGAGCAGGCCAAGAAGCAGGTTGATGAGTACGGGTCGGGCGAACTCGACGACGAGCAAAGCCGAAAACTATTGGAGAGTTTCGGCATTCGCTTGTCGAACGAGGACACAGCTGGACAAGACTTGACTATCCGGGTTCTAGACGACGCCATCTTCGGACCCGTTCTCTCGGTGAGCCCAGCGGACCAATATGCGCAGTTCTTCGGTGATGTGGCTTACGGGGTGAGCCCACTGACCGACCGAGATGCTGAAGCGATGGTGCGTTCATTGAAAAGTTATCCCGTCCTGTCTGGCGCCACCGACCGCCCACCGGTCGACCTCGACGCGGTCATCGAAACGCTCCTTCGGATCTCGAATATGGTGGACGCGATACCTGAACTGGCCACCCTGACTGCACGACGAGTTCGCGTCGGCGTCCCCGGCGACGGACTCCACTTCTTCGACGCCACCATCACACTCTCGCCGCCCTCGGCCACACGATTGACACGCGAGGCCGCGGTCGAGAATGGGTAATCGGCTCCGGTGTTCACGGAAGTTTCGCCACCAATCGATGCGGGGACGTGCGCGATATCGGCGAACGCGCTGGCGAGCCGACACGACCGCGGCAGCACCGTGAACGCGTCTAGATCAACGCCACCGGTCCAGAGCGATCGTCACAGTGGCGCCCGTCCCCGCTGCTCGGCGCTTGATTAGGACGATCGCGCAAGCAATCCACCGCCACCGATCACCCCAAACAAAACAAGCGGCCCACACCTCGCGCAAGCGAGGTGTGGGCCGTATCGACCTGCGCCCGAGGAAATTCGAACCCCTAACCTCTTGATCTCGACTCGTACATCGCTACCTGCCCATCGCAGTCCATACCTGTACTGCTGAGCAGCAAGGATCCGGTTGAAGTGTCCAGGGCCTACCAAGCCCATCTCTGAAATCAAGCTCAAAGTGATGGGTAAGTGATGGGTGAAGCAAGTCGAAGCCGACCGGTGGGCTATTTGCGCTGGTGGCGCGCCCACCTCCTGCGCTAAAGCTGATTAGCGCAGTGAGAGGACACCAACTGTAGTAGCTCCTGGATCTCAGCCATACCCGTCACGCCCGAAGCCTTCCGGGCTAATAGCCGGCACGTTGTCCGTGAGGACCGGATTCTGCGAGATTGGCTCGCGACGCAGGCTTCTTACGTGTCTGGGAAGCACCCCCGATGCTTTATGCGTCGAATAAGGCCAGCAAACGCCCAGTCTGTCGTCGGCATAGGTGGACATTTCTGCCCAGACTTGACCTGGGGGCTCAAAGGCAGCAGGTTGGGAAGGACTCAGCGAGTCAAGGGAGCCACGAGTCATGAGCGCCAAGTCGATCGCCAAACTCACGCCGCAACAGAAAGTCGCTCTCGGTAGTGGAGCCGACTTTTGGACTACCAAGGCAATCGGATCGTGCCATCGATCGTGCCACTGACGGCCCCCACGGAGTACGCAGACAGACAGGGGCTACTGACCATCTCGGCCTGGCGGGCAGTGAGCCCGCGACCTGTTTTCCGCCCGCTGTCGGACTGGGCCAAAGCTGGGATTAACCCGGCGAGGTCCATCTACCGCCACCCTCATCACCTCAGCCAACACGCTGACGGGCTCGTCGCCGAGGGTGCGACCGCGCGCCGGGGCGTCCCATCAATTAGACAGCCTGCCCCTGACACGCTGAAGCCACGAACACTTCGCTAGCCGAACAAATAGCCAGCAGCGCAACGGTATTCGGGTTCATCAACAGCGTTTCGAGATGCGGATGCCACGGGGTGAAACTTGTGAGACATTGAAACACAAGGAGGTTTCACCATGAGATTGAATCCCGAATTATACATATGTAACGACGACGGAATCGACTGCACTGCTCTAGTTGCCGAGAAAGCAGGACTTACACAACTTGGCGGCGATGGACCCCATCCCGCTGATATTCCATGGCCGGATCCCGATCCCGGCCCCACTCCCAGGCCATTCACGTACGCTGTGCAGTGTCCCGGGCCCGCGGGCGCGAACTCACCGCATCGAAAGTACTTCGACGGCGAGGTCGTATCGTGACGCCGGACGATCGGGCAGTCGCATCCACCGACTTGGATCGGTTGCAGGTGGTCGCGGACGAACTCACCTATTCCGCCGCCTTGAAGTCCCTGAAAGAAGTGGCGTCCGGTATCAGTACAAAGGTCGCGACCGTAGCAACTTTAGTCACCGTCGGCGGCTTAACCAGTCTGTCAACAATTCTGGCCGATGGTCCGGTTGCCTCCCAAATACTTGTCTTCGTATCCGCCGCGCTCGGCGCGATCGCGGTCATACTTGCGCTCGCCTACCAGACTGAGTTCGTAAGGAAAATTGATGTTGATAATCTTCGGGCAGTTGCTGACTATCTAACGAAAGAGTTTCAGAAGACCAGACTAGTTGTCGCTGCCCAAATATTAGTCCTTCTTGCGGCGATTACGGGTTTCTTTGGCGGGGCAATCGCTGTCTATGAAGAACAGTCCGGCCCCGAAGATTCCACCGTCCCCCAAGTGACCGCCAGCGTGGTACCTCTCGCAAGCGACGACCCTACCAAGCTAACTTTCAATTTGAACGTAGTCGCGAGCGCAACCGACATAAAGGCCGGTGAGGCCACCACTCTGTCTGCAGGCATCAAGGATGATCCCTCCTCGTACGGCATGGCGGTAGCGGTCGCAGACGCAGCCGGCACGACCTGCCAAAAACTGGAGGTCAGCAAGGTAGACAATGAAGCCACTGTTTCTGTCAGCTATAAGACGCCGAAGTGGGATTGTACAGTTGACTTCAGCGTGACAGATCTCCACAAATCCGACCCGTGCAAAACTGCTGACGGTTAAGTATCGGACTTCCCACTATCCGGCATGCGTAGACATCATCGGAGGGTAGATATATCACGTATCTGGTGCCATGAACGCAACATTCAACGGAACGATCCGAGTATGCCTGACTGCGCTGAGACAACATCTTCACCGACAGAACACCTGGGACCGGAGTGTCTCGTCTGATGCATCATTGATTCATCCGGGTGCATCATCGAGCTCTCGGAGGTATTCACGGCATGGCTGCACTCGACATGGATCGGCTACCGACTGGACAACGCCAATGGCGCATGCTGGGTCGAGGGGCTGCTGACGGTAGGGGACGATCGCCACGAGGGCCACCCCTCGAGCTCAAATCAGAAGTCGACATGTCGCCCAAGGCGGGGCGGGCAAAGATCGCGAAGTTCATCCTCGCCACAGCCAACCGCCCGCCAGGTCTCGCCGCGAGCCGCTTCGGCGGTTACGCAGTGATGCTCGTCGGCCTGAACTACAAGACGACACCACCGGCGATCGCCGGTGCGGCGGCCAAGTTCGACGACAAAGACCTCCGTCGTGAGGTGACGAGTTTCGTGGGCGATCCCGGGCCGGGATGGGACTACCAGCGCATCGATGTAGACGGCTATGAGGTCGTCGCCATCATCGTGGAGCCTCCCGAGCAGGCAGCGATGCGGCCGTGTCAACGCGAGGGTGACGGCAGTAGGGACGGTGTGATCTATCTACGCCCAGGGGCTGAAACAAGGCCGGCCACCGGGCCTCAAGTGACTGACTGCGATGGTCGACCGCGTGCGCCATGCGCAACCCGATGTCGACATCGACATTGAGATCCTGGGGCAGGTACGGGCAGTGGTTTGCGATCCGGCGGCCGCCATCGCGCACATCAACGCTGCGGCAGCAGATCTGCGCGCAACATGCCCGAACCCACAACCGTCCACCACGACATGCGGGATCGGTTTCGAACCCGGCGCACTCTCGGGATTTGCCGGCCGAAGCGACTCAAGGACTCGAAGCGAGTTTCACGCCGAGGTCGACAACTTCGAGGCTGCGGCGATCAAAGCTGTAGAAGACGTGCGCGACGCGGTCGTGGCGACCTCCCCGGGGTTCTCTGTGCGGGTAACGAACAAGACGAAGCGTTCGCTCGACGACGTGGAAGTGGTCATCCACCTTGATCCGCCAATCGACGTGGTCGATCACGACGACAAGATCACGGGGGACCTGCTGGCGGAGCGGCCGCGCAAGTGGGAACCGGAACCATTCAGCATTCCCGGGTTGAGCCAACCGCTCCACCCGTCGCCCGTTCCAGCCGTCGCCCGCTCTTCCGACGGCCAATGGCTGGATGGAAGTCGACGAGCGCGAGGATGCCGCCTCGACCTTGTAGTTAATGTTGGGCATCTGCGGCCGAAGCGCTCGGTAGACACCGACGCTAGAGTTCGTGCTGACATTCCCGGTAGACCGCGCCGATACATCATGCGGGCGATCTGCAGCCAAGAATCGGGATCAGCCCGGCCCGCCCCAACCGGTTGTAGGCGGCATGGCAGTGCAGCCGCCGCACATACGCGCACGGGCCGCGCGTCTCCAGATGCTCGCCGGTCGGGAGGGCTTTGCGTTGACCGGCGCCATCCTGATCGGTCTTTGATTTGCGGAGGGTGACGATCCAGCCATCGCGGGTCCTTCGTACATCCCCGACCGCGAGTCCGACGATTTCTGAGCGGAGCATCGCAGCACCAAGGCGGCGGTGTCGCGCCGTTCCCCCAGTTTCGTGCGCCACGACGTCGCCGATGCGCGCTCGGTTCGCCAGACCCGGGCGGATTTCTCAGTGGTGCGCCGATCGCGGTGAATCTTCGTTCTGCAGCGCCTCAACCGCCCGGTGTAGGGTAACCCCGTCGTCACTGAACATCTTCCGGACAGTACTGTCAGACACGAACATCGGTGGCTTATTGATAAGCCGGGCCAGGGTGTCGCGCAGCAGTTTCCGCTGATCGTCCAGGAGCGCGCGTTGTGCGGGTTTGCCCGAGGGGTGTGGTGTAAGGGCGCGGGCGAGGCCGACCAGAGGACCCAAGTTCCGGTTGTGCGCGCTCAGCTCAGAGTAGTCAACGTGGAGACCCACCGATGCGGCCAGGGCACTACTGACGACGTCCAAATCGGGTTCAGGCCGCACAGCTGTCCTCGCCCTGATGCCGCGGTACACGGTTCGGATTGCGTCTCGATCCTTAGTCGTAATTGATGGTGCGATCGTCAACCAATCCAGTCGGCGCCACAGATCGTCGAATCCTACGGTGGGGCTGTCCGATAACCACGTAGCAACAATCGGCTCGACGTGACGGGACCGTGCAGCACGCAAGCCAAGGTGGCGGCACAAGCTCACAGCCAAGTTCCCGCATAGGTCCCGCACAGCCCCCGGCGGTGCCTGGGTGCTGATCGAATCGACGACTAAGACTGCGGCCAACATCGGTACCGCGTCTAGCGTCGTCTCGGTCGTTAGGTGGAGAGCATGGGAACCATGAGCCTCCAGCCAGGGCAGGGCTATCGCACGCAAGTCGCCGTCGGCCTTAACGGCCGCGAGCACTATCGACGCATGGGCGGTTGCCCCATCGGCTTCCGACCAACCCGGGAGACGGTCCGGACGGCGCTGTTCTGCAATCCACCGCGGCAAATCCATGGCCACCTGACGGGTGCCAGGCAGGACCGCGACTACACTAGCGCGACCATTATTGAACCGCACGGAGTCCACTTCGCACACATAAACCTCGCCAGGACTGGGCGGCTCTCTGAGGGCGTCCCAATCGACGCGCAGAAGCATATCGGACAGGTAGGCTCGCGCTAGGAAACGCACGCGGCGCCCGTCTACTGGGCAGAAGGTCTCGTCGACGACCTCCGTGCGAATAGTTTGACCCGACCGCAAATGACGGCTGCGTTGCTCATTAACCGCCCGTCCGACCATCGATGCGCTCCCGTCCGGAAGAATCTGTGCGGTCAATGCACGTTTTCCTTGTACGATGTGTCGCTCGATCTCGCCATCCGTCAGTTCCGTCCAGCCGATCAACGTCGCGGGCAGCCAGCGCGGTCTCCCATGCCGAGCATCCCAACACAGCACCCCGTGCCCGTCGCCCTTACCAATCAGCGCAATGGGCTCCAAGCTTGCCTCTTCACCAACTGAAGAATCGGCGTCCACTTCAGGAAGGCCGACTCGAAGTCGGCCCTCGGCATTAACGTGGATCCAGAGGTCATTCTCGAGAACGCTGAGGCATTGGATTGCTTCCTCGAGTAGGCATGCCGGCAAACCGGGGACAAGATCCCGTTCCTGGCACAACGATAGCTTTCCCCCGCGCCGCAACAAGACCCGCGTTTCTCTCAGCCGACCTAGAGGCCGAACTGGTACCAACTGCCCTGGCCTGAGAGCGAAGTCGCCCTGTCTGTTCCTTGATATGTTTACTGTGTCCCCAACTACGCTCTCCACGGACACCGGGAGGGCGCCCCCGCACAATTGGATCAACTGGTCGCGCTCGAAAGGGTCGGTCAACGCTTTTCTTATCCAGTCCGCCCAGCCCCTATCTGCGAGGGTAATTCGCAGTCCTGGCGCGCCTAGGATCTCCAACTTCCCGTCCCGCACTCCCAGCAGAACAACGTCACGCGGTCGCGGAGGACTTGCCGCCACAAGCTTATTTCCAGGAGTCAATCGAACGTGCCCACTTGGCGGCTCTGATGCGGGATCGAGCGGAAAGTTTAACAGCCAGATGCCCCCACCTAGCTGCACCAATCCAGCGTCACCATCGACCTTCACGACCGGCAGCAACGCATAACCCCCGAAGGCTGCGCGAGAGCCAGGAACCCAGCGCAGCAACTCTATCGATGCGATTTCGGTCGACGTTCTTGAGTCCGGCCGTAGCCGCACGATGTCACCAGCGGCGAAATGCTCCCAGGCGAAATTGTCGAGCGGCACGACGGTATCACCGGCTCGGACCGTAAGCATTGCGCCCGTGAGATGCACCAGCCGTCCGGGCGCCTGCTCGACCCAGATGCCGTCCGGCTTGTCTCTGTGGCCGGACCGCCCTGCGACCGGAAACTCCTGCTCACGACCGGTGCTGGCCAGCATGTCCAGCAGTCCTGTTGGTGGGAAGCCGTACCGGACAAAATGCTTAGGATTGTGGCGCAATGTCCAACCGGGCGAGAAGAACACGGGCTCGTTTGTCATCCGTGCGCGCCGGGTGAGAGGGCTGTGCGGGGCCACCCGATCAACATTTTCCGGGTCTCGATGGCTGGTGGTGGTGTCGTGATAGGTCCACCAAGTGCCCTCCACATACTTGGTGATTTCGGCCGCGCTACCGTCGAAGTAAGACAACTCTGACAGATCAATTGGGTGCCGGTCACCGCTCGCCAACTCCACGACCACTGCGTTTCCCGCCGCCTCAAAGTCGACGGTGCCCGCGGCTACCTTCTCGTCGCTCAGAACCGGCTGGCCGCCCGTCGCGTTCGGCCGCAACCACGCGACGCGAGGATGAGGGGTGGTGAGCAGCTTTCGCTCGAACGAGGTCGCATTCTGGAACGACTTTGCTGGCACAGTCACCGACGGAAGACCTGCTACAGAATAGGTCCCGGCCGCTAGTGCTTCTTGCATAGTCCTGCGCTTGGAGATGATGTTCTGCATCGGGAGGAGAAGGACGGCCCTACCTTCTGGGTGCAGGTAAGCGGAGTCGCCAAGTAGAGCGGTGCGTAACGTAATTCGGTTTTCGCGGTCAAGCGATAATCGCGCCAAGGAACCACGGGGAAGATCGATGTCGCCGGATAACTCGCCGCGGTTCAGCTTAAAAACCGTGCCCGGTTCAAGTTCCAGTTCAATCTGACCGTTCCGTAAGGGAGTCACCGCCGCGACGCAGGTTGCCTCTGCGTTACGTAGCAGGCTGATCAACGCCCGAGTGCTGCGGGCAAGGGCGTCCCGAATCTGTCCCGGACGAACAGGCACCGCTGGATCGCGAAGTTTCACTAGGTAGACCGAACCCGTCAGGGCTTCGCGGTCGGTCGCGTACAGGTTTGAGAGCAGCTGTGACCGCCGCGAGAACTCACGTTTAGTCACCCCAACGGTCAGTCTCGGTTTGCCCTCGCTCCCGAGGACATCGTCGAGAACGAGATGCAGTCTGACGTCATTGATTAGCTGTTGCATTCGGGTTGCCGTCATGAACACGCGGCTCCCGGTAGGCAGCCGGTCAGGAGACAGATAGTTGAAGGAAACCTCGTAACCTCTGCTGTTTAGGAACAAGCTCGTCTCTAGTTTTACGAGGGCGTAGACGGGGTTCGAGTCGTTGGCGGATCCGGTCCGCCGCTCCGAGCATGCCTGTTTGATATCCTCACGCGCCGTGGGACTGAACCGCGCTCGGCTCAGTTGGACTGCCATCACACCCTCGTGTCCTTTGTTTTCGCGCCAGCCATTTGGGTTTCGGGTAAGAAGGCGCGCAATGCGTGCATGCTCGCCGTCCGGACTGAGGTCTACCTCGGCGAGGTGTACAGTCCCTTGGTCGGCCTCGTAGAAGATCTGCGAGTGCCAGCCCCACCTGATGTCGCTGGTCGCGATGTCGACGCGATACGCACCATGAGCTGCGTTGGTGATCTGGACGGCTCGCAGAACATCCCCGTGAAATAGCACTTTCGAACGTTTAGATAGCCGAACTCCGTCGAGCGTTAGATCATCATCAAGTATTTCGACTACCTTGCCGTATCCCCATTCCATTCGGTGCACTACTCCGCGTGGTGTAGTTCTCCGGTCTACGTAGTTGAGCGGAGTGCGGAGACTACTGCGAATCCCGATTACCAAGCCCTGCCGCTGGAATTCGGCGACGAACTGACCGGGTGCGACGGCCGGGGTTTGGCGGTAGCTCACCCGCTGGTCGAGTTCGTCCCCACAAAGTACGACGAGGCTTCCGCGGTCATAAGTAACGTCGACCCAGGGCCGCTCCCCGGGCGCGAGCGGGGCGGTCCAACTCGGTTGCCCGGCCACTGGAACCTGCCACCCTGTGGTAAGACGCATCGATTCGCCATTGAGCTGGGCGGGTAGCGGGCCCTGGGATCCGGCAAGATATCCGCGGTAGTCTGCCAAGGGGTCCTTATAGGAAGCATCAGCAACCGACCGATCCGAGCCGCGAGCATCATCAAGAATGAACACGCGTTGCACAGCGACGTAATCGGCGTCCACTGAGTGCAACCGCATGTGAATTGCAGTGGCGCGCGCGCGTTCGGTGGGATTGGTCTCCCTTGTCTGTCCTGCGAGCGCTACCTTCCCGGCGCTGCCGATTCGCAGGGTAATTCTCTGATATGAGTTGCTAAATATCCGAGAAGTCTCAACCAAAGCTGTCGCGTACGGAATACCGCCGTAGCCAGCTTTACTGAGGTGGTCCGCCGTCCGCCAAGCCTTGGCGGACATTATGCGCAGAACTGGGCTGTCCGTCGACTGGATGAGAGCACTAGGCCGGCCACGCCACTGGACGACCCCCAGGAAGAGGCCTCGGTCGTCCCCTTGGCCGGAGTCGTCCACTGTCCATAGCGCGCGGACACGGATCCGTCGAGTACGTGCGGTGAAGACCCAACCCTGATCGGTCAGGCGTGCGGAGATGATCGCACCGGCACCGGACGGGGTGTGATCAAAGGCCGAGAGCGGCAACGACATCGAGAACACAGTGTCATGGGCTTCCAGCCACACAGTGGAAACGCCAAAATCCCTGTCCTGACCATGCTTTGGGGCTCGAACGACGAGGCCGCGAAACTCCTTGGCACGGACCAGTGCATCTTCGGCCACCGATCGAGCCTCATGTCCTATCAACTCGAGGAGCTTCTTTGTTGGAAGGGGGGTGTGCTCGCGTGGTCCGTCACGCCGAGCGGGGTAGTACACCTGGACGACTTCCAGAACCCGGTTCTTTACGAAGCGCCGGTCCGGTGGGGCTTGATCGATCGGACTCAGTGTTAATGACTCAGCTTCGATGTCGACGAGCAGGTTCTCATCTGTATATCCGCGTGTTAACCCCCACGAGATTCCAGGCAACGCTGCTCTCAATTTCAACCGGTCAGAGGCATTCACGTCGACGATTCGGTGGAACGTGTCCACCGCAGGAGGACCGAGACGGAGGGCCTGCGTCGGCGTGGCACGACCCGCGACCCGAGCCTGACGCTGGTCAGCGTCATCCCATACTGTAGGTACGAATGTTGTTATTGCCTCCTTCGTGGCGAGACCTTCGACTACAATCTCCGGCAAGGCGGAGTCGCCGGTATGGCACATCCATACGCCTGTGGGGCTGCGAACAGCGAGATTCTCTGCCCCATCCTGGAACTGCTCGCGCCACCGGACGTTGCGCCGATCCACCCACCGGTCGTCGGGTCCGAGGCGGGCGTTCGGAACTATCTGTAGCTGCGGCGTACCGCTGTTTTCTGTCACCTTCACTGACACCGCTAACCCGTAGGCGCCGTCGGCGTCGATGGCCGCCCGCAGCTCCCGCAAGTGATTCGGATACCACGCTGAGTCTGGGATGATCCCTACCCGCCCGGGGGCACTTGAGCAGCGCAGCGCCTCTGCGTCCGGTAAGTCGTCGATTAACACCAAACGCAGCGGCGTCTCGACGGCGTTCGCGGCGTCGACGGCGAGGAACTCGGCCATGCCCCAGTCGACGGGCAGCCAGTACATGCCGCTCCACTGGGCCATCGTCTCGATCTGAGCTACCGGCCGGCCCGCAAGAGCTCGTAGCACATCCGGGTCCCACCGTCGTAGAACAGCCGTGCCAGCCAGCGTTGTATCGTTTGTCAGCCACGACCGTGGTGTTACTCCGTCACCGGAGTTCAACATAATGCGAAGCCATGTCCTTCCACGGATCTCGTGACCGGTGACCGTGGCAGCTCTAACATCCCCAACCTGCGGCGCACCCTCTAAGAACCGGATCTTCCCCTCGACCCGATACGTCGGATGCGTGGACCGCACTAACGGGACAGCCACAAGGTCACCGATCTCAGCTCTGCCGCCAGTAGGTAACTCCACCTCGAGCGGATCGTCAAGGCTACAGTTGACCCAGACAGAGGTCGGTGTGACAGCGCATACCACGCCCAAGACACCACCCGTCCCCAGACCAGGCAGAGTACGAAGATCGTCTGCTCCGAGCTGGTGCGGGTCGAGCACAGCAGGTCCCGTCGTTAGCTCCGGAGGACGAGCGCAATGCAGTTGAAGGATGTCGCGTACCCGATCGACCGTAACCCCGGCAAGTCTGCGGCCGTCCACTCGCCGCGTGGTCACTGGCAATGTCAGCTCGTGTTCGTGAAGTACCAAACTGTGAGTACGGTTCGCCATCCACCAAAGGCCGGGTATTGCGTCGCGTAAGTGCTCGTGTCCCGCTACCGTCGCGGTAGTTCGTCCGAGCTGAAAGATAAATGTTTGGAGAAGTCGATTCAGCAGTGCATCGGATCGTTCCTGGTCGATCACCTCCCACGGACTCTGTGCGGAGGACCTGCTCTCGACCACAGAGCCGCGATGGTAAAGCCCTATTAAAAGTCGAAGCCGCAGAGCTTGCGCGAGGTGCCGCGGTAGCGAACTCCTCTGGTTAAGGCGGTCGAACAGCGCCCACCGGTCGGTCGGTGTACCCATGCCGAACTCGAGTTCAATGTCAATCACTTCCTCAAGCACCATGCGTTCACCCGGTTCCCCAGTCACCGGCGCGGCAAGCAGATCGACGAGGCGCCTGCGCGCCGGTCGTGACAAATCCATGACCTGTCGGACTTCCTGGTGGGCTTCCCTCCAGTCCCGAATCCAGCCGTCGACCTCCGGCCATGACTTACCCTCTCCATCTTGAAACACCGCCAGCAGGCGCTCGGTGGTCATGGCCCGGACGACCCTCAAATCAGCATTTAGGCTGGGAGGCAGAATATTTCGCCAATCGTCAGCGGTCAGCCACCCTGTCCCGATGACCTGCCACACGCTACGAACCTCAGCTGCGGTGCTCCGCTCGTGCCAAGATTTCATCCGCCTGCGCGCCGTATCGTTCACTCCGAGGTAGGCAACGAGTAGCGCAGCAGGCTTTGCCGCGAGCCCGCGTGGCTGGCGGCGCAGGCTTGTGTCGAGTGCCCATTCCGCTAAGCTCCGACTTCCGGTTTCGCCCACGGGGGCAAGCCACCGGCTCGTCAGCCGGTCGATGCCATCGTCCGGTACAGCTGCGCTGAGGGCGTCGGTCACCCAGAAGTCGACGACATTCAACGCAGGCACCCCCCGCAGGTAGGTTTCCTGGCGTGCAGTTCGATTTGGCAGCTCTTCTCGGGCTGCGAAGTCAACAAACCATCGCGGCTCAACGCCAGAAAATTTGCCCTGCCCGGTACGGTCAACCACTCGTCTTACATGAAGGGCAAGGGCGGACAAGGGACGCGTCATCGAGGGGGCGGTGTCGTTTCCGTGGGCGAGATTACTCAGGTAATCCCGGTGTGTCTTGTCCGAAAGTACGTCGGCTGCATGGAGAATCAACGCGATCAGTCGCTCGCGTTGTTGTTCGGTGCACGCCATCGTTCGAAGGAGTCGAACGGCAAGCGGTACCGCACAGAACAGCCGCAGCAAGACCAATCCGTCATTGACACGGGTGAATTTTGAAACCGTGTTTGACCAGCGGTTATCCGATCGGTTTATCCATGGTGAAAGCACAAGAACTGAAACCAGGGTGGACCTGTGGAGCTTGCCATGGCTGGTCCGGAACTCCACGCCGGTGATCCGCAGCCGACCCAGGTCCGCGAGGTCTGTGCGCCATTGCCGAAGCGACGAAACCGGGCCACTCACCCGCACCTCCCCTTTCGGGGGCTGGTGCTCCGGAATCCAACATTCCGCGACGAACCGCGATGTGGCAACTGGATCGATATCGCCTGCCATCTCCCACAAGATGGCCTGCCACAGCACTGAGGAGATGACCGGCACCGGATCGCTGTTTAGACCGAGACGTGCAACGGCTTGACGTGCTTTATCCGCCTGAGTGAACACCGCAGACCTCCGCCGTACCGCACGCAGACGCTCTAGTGTGAACGCCTCGACGTGGATGGCGTCCACAGCGTCTCTCGCCGGCGCGTCGTGGCCTGGCGACCCAGGAGTGCCGAAAACGAGGCGAGCGTGCGCAGCGAGCAAATCGGGCTCATAAGCAGGAGCGCCAGCGTCTATTGCGTCCAGCTTGGTTCGCAGCTCGTCGCGGCTGATCAAGCGGTCGCCAGCGAAAGTAGCCAGATCAACGGCGAGGATTAGTGCAAGTCGCCCGAATCGGCCGTCAATTGCCCGATGCGCAAAGCTGACCAGCCCGTCCTCTTCAACGACTGTCCCCACCAGAGTGGGATCCTGCACAAGGGCCTGGAGTAAAACCGCCAATAGCAAAATCTCCGCAGTAAAGTCTTCAGTATCTAGGTACGGAATGGTAGAGCGAGGCGGTATCGGGCGCTGCCGTGCTGAAAGAGCGGCAGCGTTCAGATAGCTAACTACCTCGTCACCCCCGCCATCGTCGAGCAGTAACTGAATGGCTTGCTCTAGCGGTGCTCGGACTGACCGATCGAGTGTTTCTAAACTGTGCGCCGCCTCATGGCGGACCGCGGCAAGGATGCGAGGAGACGCGCTATGCCGCAAGCCCGCCGTCAACATCGGCGGAAGGGCGTACCGGCGCGCGGCCGTCTCCAGGCGTGCGAGTTCGGCATACGCGGTGAGTAATAAGCGGTGGTTCGAGCCGTAGTCGGATCCGTCAAGGACCGCGGTGCCGCTGGTCCGAAGGCAATCAAGTACGTCCAGGAATGTCTGGCTTTCTCTTGGGGGCAGGTCAATACAACAACCGAAATACCAATCCTCGATCACGCCGTATCTCGCTCTCTCATCGCCACGTACCGCAGGACCCGCCGACATCGGGTGATGTCCTCAACTAGGACGGATTCTTGGTGCTCGACAGGTTTGCCGACAGTCGCCCACAAGACGCGTAGATGTGCAGGTATTGCCCTCAACGCGTGCAGCGTCGTTGGACTAACTGGATGCGCTGCGATCGCAGCCCAGAATTCTTTGCTCCGCCATACCTGCGAGGGAGCACTAAGCGGGTTCAGATCGACCGACAGGAGAGCCCGGGGCGCCAATACCCATGCTGTCCAGTCCAAGCGTTCAAAGTCCGCTATGAAGAGGTTTTGGTGAGGGTGGTCCCGTACCCATGAGCACAACTCCATGACGCCCCGAGAGGCGTCCTGCCCGCTCCACAATTCGGCGGTGGCGATGTCTCCGAGCCTTAGGTGCGCTAGGGACATTGCATCGCATAGCCACGACTCCAACGGACCGGCCAACTGTTCAGGACCAACGGAACCTCCCGCAGCTTTGAGCCAGACGTCCAAGTCGTCGTCATAAACCGCGGCCACAGCCGCTGCGGCCGTCCAGACAGGCCCATGGTTTCTGCCGGCATATGCGCGCAGCAGCGGAAGATACCAGTGGGGGGTCAAGTCGCGTATGGCGCAAAGTAGTCCTGCCTCGAGTGCCGCATCAGGCGTCTCCACCTCTTCGGCAGACTGAATGACCGCTTCAGCGATGTCCGCACCGGGTATGTGATTCACGCTGGAGCTACCCCCTCCACTGAGGGCATCTGGATACCAAATAGCCCGATCGAGACCGCGCAGATCCGCTTCGCGGTGCAACTGCTGCAGGACTGTGGCGATCGTCGCCCCCTGCCCTGACGTCGCCAGCATTGCCTGCGTGGCCGCCGATCCCGGACGGTTACGAACAAAGACTGGCCAGCGCGCGCCCGCCCGAGCCTTAAGCGAACGTGCAGTTTGTCCGACTGTCAAGAGGGAGTCCACTGGGTACTCTGATGCAACTTGCACCACAATGTCGATTCCAGGGACGGTTTGTTCCAGAGAGTTGACCCAACGACTCACTGACTGATTTGGCTGTTGGTCGCGGTGCGCCGGTGCCGAGCATTCCACTCGGAGAACTACGGCGGGTATCGAATCGCATTCCAGGAAATCGGTCATGTCGGCCGGGCAGGGCATGTTTGCGTCGATATGACGCCATTCCCGGATTGGTGACATTTCGGCAATCGTCGTGAGAATCTGCTGTTCGACTAAGTTCAACTCGCCACACAAGTCTGCGTCGGCGTAGTCGGCTAGGATAGCGCGGACCTGAGTGCGGTCCAGGCACCAAGCTACATCCAGTCTGCATTCCGACACCGAACCCCATGTCTCGTTACGGGCCCCAATCTCGTCGCCGCTAATGGCGAACGCACGGAGCTCGTATGCTTTGGCGGGCTTGGAGTCAGTGGCCCCGACCTCGACTACGTTCCATTCCCGTCCCGATTTGGTTGTTTCTAAGGTGTTTCGCCATAGCAGCCAAGTCGGGGCAAGAACTCGACCATCGCCTTCGCCTCGTCGGGTCACAGCTTTGGCTTGTCGGATCACGGCCTTGGCCAAACTAGTGCAGTCCGGATTGATCGCGAACGAATTATCCCGACGGTTTAGTTCGGCTAGTACAGTTTTGGAAAACAGACCTCCACGCTGTTCGGTCGAGAACGGTGCAGCCATGCCAGGGGCACAGGCGTAAATGACGGTCTGCTCAATGGCTCGTGATCCCAGTGGCTGGTCCCACGGTACGAGCCTGTCGGCTTCAGTAACTCCCGCGGCGGCTAATCTGCAGGCGTCGACGATAAATACTTGGCGCTGGAAACCCTGCACGTTCTTGTCCGAACAGGCGACAATCAATTCATCAAAAGAGATGTTGGTTGCCCGCTTAGGGCTTGCCCCTGCCCCGAGTAAGCGCATCTCGGTACCTGTTAAGTAACCATGTCCGGCCCAGAACACCCAAAGGACCTCCCCGACGGAACTGCACAGATCAGTCAGTGCATCCCGGATCGGGTCCGCGCCGCTCGGCGATGCGCCGCACTGCAAGTCGTCGGGCAAGTCAGTTCGGCGCGGGGATAGGAGTAGTTTTATGTTCTGAGGTGGCACGCCGCACCGCCTCAGCCACCGGGCGAACTCGACAGCGTCATCGTCCAGTCCAGGTCGGTCGAAACCGGGCCATCGCGAGTATTCCCCTATCCCGACTACCAGGGCGTAGACCAGGTCGGCATCCTGGATCGGACTGCTCATCGGCCGGCCGATGTTGGTGCGATCACATCCCATAAGGAGTCGTAGAAAGCTTGGTTGTCAAAGTAGGCGCTGTGCGAGTCCGGCATGTGGCGACCGTTATCGAGCTGAACATCTTCGGCTCGACCACTGAAAACGTTTGCGGCCAGGTACGACAAGGCGTCCCGCCGGTCGTAGTAGTTGACCCAACGAGGAAGCGTAGTGGGTATTTCCGCGCCCACTTGTAGTCCCGGCAAGGAGTCGAGTTCGTATAGCAGTGGGCCTTGAGACCCGACGGTTACCAAGGTACGCACCGACGGAATTGACGTCATCAGCATCAGGTCGAGACATGCGATTCCCCCCAGGCTGTGGCCCACGAGGATGACATCATCGTCAACTTGCGCGGCGATGCGCCCGATAACAGATCGTAGCTGAGCGCCTCGTGTCAAGTACCAGACGACATCACCCAGCATGGGTTGCGCTCCGTCGCTAATGGGTTGGCGCCATCGGTCGAATGCCCAAGATCCCGCTCGTATAACTACCTGCGTTGCCAGTTCTGCGATTCTGTCGCCCGCTCCGAGCTGGGCGTATCCAAGCCTATCTTCGATTAGCCCCGCCAGGTGGGCAAAGCTATCACCATGCAATGGAACGCCAATGCCCTCCGCGCGCCCGGCTTGACGCAATGTTGCTGCAATGATCCCCTCCGCTAGAGCGGTAGCGACACGCGCCTTATCCTCCGACTCAGTCGCGTGTTGGATGGCTTCCTGAGCGGCCGGCGCGTCGCGGATCTGGGTGAGGGCCACCATGAAATGTGGCAGCAAAACGCGGTCGTTGAGTTCGCGGACGAGTGTGCCGGTACCTGGTAACGCGAGAAGCTTGGCTGTAATTTCTTCGGGGAACGCGGGCACTCCGGGTGGCATGAGCGGGCTTCCGGTCCGGTTCATTGTGAGAAGCGCTAGAAACTGCAGGTCGTGCAACGGATACGCGGTTAACACAGCAAAACGGGCCGCCGTGTCCGCGTCGGGCTCGGTGTCGACCCGCCGCTGGGCGAGTCGATGGTCATCGCGGCCTGGGATGCTAGCACCACCGAACGCGAAGCTTGTCCCGAGGTGGCGCCCCCATTCGCAAGGAACTACCTCGACATTGGCCGCACGAACACTAATGTTTTTCTGAAAACTCTCGAGCACGCGCGAGTAGCCCGTGCCGCGGACCCCAGTGCCATGGACGAAGACGATCGTGGTCATAGCGCTCCTCGGTTCCGTTCATCCGTACTAAAGCACAGGTTGGTTCATTCGTCATGATTTAGATTTGTAGTTCGTACACATGAACCACATGCCGCGATCAGCCAGAGCGAAAAGTCGTCGATGTGCTAAGCAAACAGACTCGCGCCACGTAGCCCGTCTCGCCCGACACTTACGGACACCAACCCCAGGACCGGCGGGCAGCCGCGCTGGCCGAAATCATGACCGATGTGCCCACGTTCATGATCCTGTCGTGGGCCCTCCCCGTGGCACCGGCTAGATGGCCGACTTGCGGTTCGCATCGACGGAATTACACATCCGCCGCAGCGTGCCGGCAGCTATCGCCGCTGTCGTACGGCCAGGCCCGCTGCCCACACCGCACATGTGCGTCGCACGCAACAAGGGCAGCGACACACCGTGGACGTCAGCTCTATCTACGATTTGGGACGTCCGCACCTAACGGTTTTGGCGTCGTGTAGCACTCTCTAACACTTTGGAAAGGTCCTGTTTGAATATTGCTGGCCGAAGCCAAGAAGCCGTGCCGCCCGGTCAGCAGTCGCTCGCATTGCCAGATCCTCTACAAGAGGCCGTCAAGAGCCTGCATACCGTAGAAGATAGCGGCCGAGCAGGGGTAGCAATGGCGATGCAGCTCCGCTGCCAGCGTTTTGAGCTGGTTTTTTAGTCTTCATAAATGTATTCCTAATACGCCATCTGCTTACTGGGGCTAATCCGTGATGAGCGTTGGGTCAACCGTCTGCGAGTTGCTTGCATGACTCGGTTTGGTCAACGACAAGCTGGCAAGGTGCTTTTGGAGCCGCTTAGACATGGGCATGAAGGTGGCGAATGTGAGACTGCCTGAGACAACTGCTCCTACCAGCGGGACAATTTTGGCTGCGCTTTTGGCGAAGATCTGCTTGGTCATCTGGACGCCGAGGACCGTCGCGACCTTCTTGACTATGGGGTAAATCGTGCCCTTGGTCAGCGCTTGCTGCGGGAGCTTCTTTGCCACCTGCTTCGCGATCAGCGCCGATACTTGCGCGACGCCGGCTTGCGCGGCGTTCACGCCGAACATGACACCGATGAATAGTGTGAGCATGCTTTCAGTCGCGGAGTCCATGCCGTCGCCGTCGTCATCGAACAGGTCCGGCCAGCTGTAGATGTAGGCGACTTTCTGCACGACTCGTAGCAGGTGGCCGTAGTACTGCGCGATATCGGCCGGGACCGTGCCGAATGCTGCGAATCCTCCAGGGATGCCTGCCACTGCCGAGATGGTCGTGACTTTGCCTGTCTCGTACTTGATCACGCTGTTAGCGATCTGGTCGGCCACGTTCAGCGGCACGCCCGCTTCAGCCGGGGTCGTAGCGATTGCGCGCGCGATCTGGTCGTCGGAGCAGAATCGCTTCAACTCTCTGCGGAGGAACGCCTCCCTGTTGATCCGTACCCCGGGCATCTGGGCCGAGGCCCGCAGCGTCTGCTCGAACTTCGTTGCGGGCTCGATCTGGTTGCCTGTGGCCATGCGATAAAACTACGGCACCCGCCCGAGAACCGACCGACCCCTCGTGCCAACCGGTCACGAACGCAAACTCCCTTGATGGCTCGCATTCGACTTCTTTGGGTGCCGTGAGAGTGTTTGGCCCGCGGATTCATTCGCGCGCTACATGTCAGCAACCGCGATGCCAGAGTAGGTATCCGCAGCGGCGCCCTCAAACGCCGGACGAGGGTAAGCCTGGATTTGTCGTGGTTCGAGGGTCGGTGTCAGTCCGTCACAGGCGCAGTTTCTTCGGATAGACCATCGGCTTCGAACGATGCCGAATCTTCTTCAGCGTGTCCCTCTTCGATGTCTCGCTGTACCGGTTTGCCGGTCGCCGACTCGACTAACGTGCACAACGCTTCGCGGCGTTCACGAAAATACCCGTTGAAGTCATTTTCACGGAGGCGTTGAGCTGGGACAAGATGCGTGCCGAGGATCTGATCCAACTTGTCGTGATCGATCTGTGCTCGTTTCTCGATCACCGACAGGTATGAGGACGGGGCTGCGCCACCGATGGTCCGGTTGGTTCGTGCGCTGATCGTGGTTTTGTTGATGATGCTTTCGCGGTGCTCATCATCAATCCCGTTGTCGTTGCACCATTTTTGTGGGAACACATGATGGATGTCGACGGCAAGGTCAACATACTGAACCTTGTCCAGAGCCTTGTCTTCCATCCAGTCGCGGGCTCCGTTGCCCAGGAGAAGTGCGGCCAGGCCCTTGTAGGCTGCCGCGTTCCGGGTCCGCAGCGAATGAAGCCGAGACTCGGTAAAGGATGCGTCCTGAACTGTTCGAGGCAATGTGCTGGTTGCGCCTACTGCCCACGCTGGAACGGCCTCGATGTCGCGGACGAATCGAGTTTCGATCGCCGAACCGTAGAGCTCGCCCAAAACGCCACACCAGTACCACCGTGCGAGCCGCTCGCTCACGCCGATCAGATCAGCATCCTTTCCAAGCCCGACCTTGATTGCTGCCAGCGGCACTAGTTGCTTGGGGTAGGGGATGTCGCGTCGGGCAAAGATATGCCGGTCGGCGAGGAAAGTGGCTGACCAGATGAACGCCTCGCGCAGTGGATCACGCCATTCCAAGTAGTCCTCTAGGGTCAGCTTCAGGACGTCTTCTCGTTTCGCCGATATCGCTGGCGGCCTGTCCGAGCTATCTGCTAGATGGCGTTTTCGGGTAGTCAGCATCGTGACCGCTTGGAGAAAATCGGTGTTCTCTACCGCGGCCAGCGCCGGATACGTCGACCATTTGAGCTGGGTCTCTTTCCAGTCGTCGTTCAGCCGAAAGTCCTCGCCTGCGCTTTCGTAGTAGCCTGCATCCCCGGCAAACACTGCTGTGAGCAGCTCAAACACGTTGAGCGCAAGGCCGCCGATATTGACTTTTTCGAACACAGTTGCCACGGCAGCTTTGTCGGTGTTTTCGTCCAAGATGATCGCGGGAATGTCGTAGGTGGCTGCCGGTTTGATGAACTTTTTGTGGAACTCCTTGCCGAGCGTGGGATCGTCAAGGTCCAGAATCCAGCTCATGTAGTCGCCATACAGGAGGTTCAAGGGGAAATACCCGTGTTCGCGCTGCTTGTCGTGATCAGACAGGTCGAGTAGAACGTCCTTGGCGAAGTTTGTCCGGATGACCCCGTCTCCGGGGATGGAGACCACGGCTTCATCTACCCGGTTTTGGTCGCTCAAGGCGATGTCCATATGGACCACGTACCGACGGTCGAGAAGCTTTCCGCGACTGTCTTTGGTCGCAACAACACCATCTCCACTCAGCGCCTGAGTCAAGGACGTCAGTCGCTGTTGCCCGTCCAGCAGGAGGTGTTTGGCGGTCGTGCCCGGTTCGAGGTCAACGCCTTCGATGGGCCGGGGTTTGAAGCGAACCTGGGCGTTCCCGGTCTTTAGTAGCATGACTACGCCGAGCGGGTGGCCTCGAAGCACCGTCACCAGAAGTTGACGGATCCGCTCGTCTTCCCACTTGTAACCGCGCTGAAAATCAGGCAGTTGAATCTCCCCGGAGCGGGTCCAGTCGAGGTATTCGCCCAGTTCATACATCGGAGTCAGGAAACCCATTGGTACACCTTCCAAGCGTCGCGATCGACCCGCTGAAGGGCTGGGTCTGAGGCGAGCATGACGTTACCTTGGCCATCGTTAGAATTTCCTGCGTAGGACACCACAACCACCACCACCGCAGCCTGGGTCATGACCGATCTGGACCCCGAGGTGGCAGCCTTCCCGCTCCACTTATGGACCTGCGTCGAACGAAGTTGCCTGTGGCGGAGACGTCAGCAAACAGCCCCGTCTCACCCACCATGGTGCGCCATCGATCGAAGTCCACGGCTCAGTTCGATCCTGAGTCCCCACACCGCACAACCGCAATTGTGCGCCCCACGACTTACCGCCGATCTCGGTACATCCGAGTGATGGTGCCCGCGGCAGGGTTACCCGGTGGCCGTTGTCGTCCTAAGGCCCCTTTCGTATCGGTTAGCACGGCGAAAGCTAACGAGTACCGCTGAAAGCTGGGCGAGAAGAAGGTCCTGAGCGTCTTGATTGACTTGTGTCGATGCAGATCGCAGCGATGCACAGCGCTGGACCTACGATGACCGCGCCTTGGGCGGTGTTCGTTCAGTACGTTGGGCAGCGTGGAAATAGTTCCTATAGAGGCCCGCCTCGAAGGTAGGCCCACGGGGCCGGCGGGGCTGCACCCTCACGAAGTCCTCATGCTCAGCTATGCATCGCGCTTTACTACTGCGTCACGAAAGTTCCAAGGATTCTGGTGGTATCAGTATGGGGTCAGTGACCCCCACGCGCTGCTCACTGATCTCGCTGCACGAGGGTTCCTCACCATTGGAACTGTAGAGCAGACGGTGGAAGTGCAGACGGTCGCGACGTTGAAGGAAGTTCTTCGCGCCCACCAGCTCATGGTTACCGGGCCTAAATCTTCGTTAGTGCAACGCGTCATTACGTCGATCTCCGCCAACTCACTCGGGAACCAATTCGCGGAGCGCTACTACATCTTGACACCCGCCGGCGAGGACGCGCTGAATTCGAGCCCGCAGATCCCGTACATTCATCACCATCCAGATATAGTCACCCTCAACATATTTACGGTCGATACTGCGGTATGTTTCTATTCAGATCATTGGCGAGACGGGATTTGGCGCCACCTGAATGAGCAGCTAGTGGTAGAAGCTGTAGCAGGAAAGTGGGGACATTTTCGAAACTGCAGATTGTGCATGGCAAAGTTCGTTGCCGAAGAATCGAGATATTTAGAGGCTCTCATTTCGTTGGCGGATGTGGTCTATTTTGATCTATCCGGAATGGGCAATAACTTCTCTCTGGAACACCTCGATGTCACCGCCGATTTCTTGTTTCCATACGAGCGATCTATAGCCACTCTTGCCCCGGGCGTCGTCTCAATGATCTTTGACTGGGCCCGCAAAGAGCACCTTGACGACGCTGAACTGCGGCAACTTCTCTACGACCGCATCGTGCTGATGGGTTCACCCCTGCGCCTGTTTACGGCCGAGCAGATTGTCTCAATAGTGTTCCTCGAACGAGATCGAACAATTAAAGAACTCACCGCCATCTACACGCAAGCCGAGCAGGCTTTTCTGGATACCTATCGCATCAGGTAACCGCCAGGTCGCTTGTCGGCAGGGACATAAGCCCGCAAGTGCCATTGGACTAACTGTGACCGCCTCCGCTCCTCAGATCGTTCGCCGACCAGCGCATCGGACGACTAGTCACTAGTGTCACGTCAGCGCGCAGAACCTGGCACCGGCGCTCCATCGAGCTGCTCGCACACGGCCCGCCAGCTGCAGGCGGTCGGTTTCGTTCACCCCACGCGAGTCGCCCGAATCTGTCCGATGGTCGTGCAAAACTACGTTCGGATCGGGACGGGAGGAACCCCATGAATGGTGTCGACGACGGTGGCTCGGTGGTGGCCCAAGTCTGGGAGCTGCTCGACGCAGATGAGGGGGTGGCGGACGAAACCACCTACCTCGTTGCCGCAGCCCTAGAGGGCGACGAGGCGTTGACCATCCAGCTCGGCGGCGATAGTCCAGCCCCTACTCGTCCCGAACCAGCGGTCGCCACCAGTGAACCTGCCCCTCTTCGGGCCTTCCTCCGCTCCATCACCGTCGAAGGATTCCGCGGGATTGGCCCTAAGACTGTGCTCGAGGTGAACCCGTACTGCGGGATCACTGTCATCAGTGGACGCAACGGCTCGGGCAAGTCAAGCTTTGCCGAAGCGCTGGAGTATGCACTTACCGGCACCAGCTATCGGTGGCTGAACAAAAAGAGCAAGCAGTGGCAGTCCGAGTGGCGCAACCTGCATGTCGGCCAACCGTGCTCCATCACCGCCGATTTCGCGATGGAAGCCGACGATCACCGAGCTGGCACGACTGTTTTCGTCGGTGCGTCGTGGACACCGGAAGCCAAGCTGGACAACGCCCAACGTTGGTCCCAGATCAAAGGGCACAAACGTGAAGCGGTCGCAGCACTCGGCTGGGACCAAGCCCTCGACACACACCGTCCCCTCATGTCGTACGACGAACTCGGCGGCCTCTTCGATGAGGGCCAGTCAGCGCTGTACGACGCACTGAATCTGCTGCTGGGCCTCGACGACATCAGCGACGCCGACGCCAGACTCAAGAAGGTCGAAAAGGAACTCGCGGAGCCGCGCAAGGCGGCCACCGCGGCCCGCGGTCAACTGCGCACACTCCTTGAAGGATCAGCCGACCCACGGGCTGCTCTCGTGACGAAGTACACGGCCAAAGCGCCCTATGACCTCGACGCGATCACTTTCACCACGTTGGGCACTGCCACCGACCAGGCCGCGGCGATCACGCGGCTGCGCGCCATTGCTGAGACCGAAGTACCCGCCGAGGCTCAAGTCCGAGCGATCGCCACGGAGCTGCGCGAAGCTATCGATGCATTCGCCGCAGAATCCACCAGAATAGATGATGCTCTGATCGCGCGGGCCGATCTGCTGCGTGACGCGCTCACCATGCACGCCCACGGCGGCGACGCACCATGCCCGGTATGCGAGACCGGAACCCTCGACGACTCGTGGCGCGCCGCGGCGACGGCACGGCTCGCCCGCTTCGACAATGTGGCCGCCCAACACCACAAGGCCGCGGGGCGTCTCAAGCAAGCACGCACCGCGGGCGAGCGAATATTCGCCAACGTAGAGGCCATCTGGCCCATCGACGGGATCCACCTCACGTCCCTGCCCGACTTCCACGATGCTCTCAAGAAGGCCGTGGCTGTGCCTGCCAATCTTTCTGAACTGCCTGGTCACGTGGAAACAGCGGCAATCGAGCTCGCCGCAGCAGCCGACGCTTTACGGCGCGAGGCCGCGCAGCGCGCCAACGACCTCGACGACGCCTGGGCGCCTGCCGCCCGAATGATCTCCGCCTGGGCCGAACTGGAGAGGACCGCAAGGGCAGATGACGAACGCCTACAGCGCGTCAAGACCGCGGTGACCTGGATCCGCAACTGCGCGGACACCTTGCGTGAGCGGCGCCTGGCACCGATGGTCTCCCAAGCAAGCGACATCTGGGCCCAGATGCGCCACGAAAGCAATGTCGACATCGGCAACATCACTCTCCAGGGATCGGCAACACGCCGCAGAGTCGTCGTCGACGGGACCGTCGACGGTGTCCATACCGGCGCGCTGTCGGTGATGAGCCAGGGCGAACTCCACGCTCTTGCGCTGGCGTTGTTCATTCCCCGGGCCACTACACCAGCGAGTCCCTTTCGGTTCCTCGTCCTCGATGACCCGATCCAGGCGATGGACCCCGCCAAAATCAGCGGTTTCCTCGACGTCCTGGTCGCCCTCGCAAAGACACGTCAGGTCATCGTCTTCTCTCACGACGACCGCCTACCCGCAGCGATCCGAGCTCGTTCTGTCCCGGCACAATTGCTCGAAGTCAGGAGAGAACACGAATCGAGCGTCGTAATCAAAGAGAATGGCAGTCCCGCCGATCGGTATGTCGCCGACACCGAAGCGCTGATCCGGGACGAATCACTCGACGACATGGTCAAACATAAGGCGGCGCCCGGCCTGTTCCGACTGGCCATCGAAGCCGCCGCTTACCAGCGGTTTTTTCGCAATCAGGCCCGCGCCGGCGCTAACGTCTACGAGTCCGACGCTGCCTGGGAAGATGCAAAGACGACCCAGCGCCGGGTGGCGCTGGCAGTGGCCGGCAGTGCCGACGCGGACATCTCGACATGGAAAGCTCTCCGGGACTACCGCTTCCCCACCATCGCTGTTGCCGCCTCAGCCGTTCACCGCGGCGCACCGCTGGACCGCACCCACATCAGCGACCTTCGCAAGACCATCCGGGACATTGCGGAGTCCACGTGACAAGCACGGCAGAGACCCTCCTCCTGCGGGCCGGCGCCCTCCTGGACTCCCCGACCGGCCCCACCATCGGGAACTCGGCACGACTCGCGGCATTCCTGACCCGGCAAGCAGTCGAGGACCTCATCGACGAGCGTTGCGCGCAACTATGTGGCATACCCGTGCTCACCGGATCGGCCAAAGCGAAACTGGCCGTTCTCAAATCCTTGGACACCACACCGATGGGCGCCGTGCTCATCGACTCCTGGTACCAGCTCACGATGTTCTGCCACCAACACGCGTACCAGCTGTCCCCAACCGTGTCGGAGGTTCGCGCGCAATGCAACGCGATCAGCGCAATTCTGCGCAGCAGCCAAGAGTCGGTGTGATTGGCCGGGAGCGGGACATCACAGGCCCACCCAGGCGTCGAGTTCCTGTGGCGTCAGCGCGGCGTCGCGGGTGGGATCGTCTTCGCGGTCGTTGATCTCGTCGGCCAATGACAGGAAGGGACGGCGGTCGGGCGCGAAGTGCGGCGGACCGACCATGATGTTCGCGCGGGCCGTTTACGTGGCGCCGGCAACGTTGAGCGTCGCGGACACGAGCGCCTCGCACGTGTCGTCGACAACGCCCAGTGAGCGTTGAGCGTCTTCGGCAGTGTTGAACATGTCGTAGGTGTCGCCGGGTTGCACGAATCTAGTGGTGCTGTTCGTCGCGCCTAGCCAGCCGGCGTTCGGGTTGAGGAATGCGCGGCCCATTGGGACGGCTGGGCCGTCTACTGATGTGTTGGTGGCCGCGACGGCCGGCCCATAAAACAGCCCGTGGGCGGGGGTCAATCGCAGCCTGAGCACGTCGAGACGAAGGGTGGCGGGAATACCCGACGTCGGCTGAGCTTGAGGTCGCATGACTTGAACGGCGCCGAGGTGGATGGCACGGCCCGCAGGGATCATGGGTTCATGGGTGCCAGGTGGTGACTTCCCCAGTAGCTCAACCGCGTCGTGGCCGTCGGCGTGCAGCGTCACCGGGGGAAAGGTCGCTACTTCGGCGCCCGTTCGAGTCGGGCCCCCGCCAATTCCAATGGCGACTACATGCTGGCGTTCATCGACGAAGCTCTCGAACGGATCAGAGAGTTAGCGGACGATAGCAATCCCTCTGAATCTCTACGAGATCCCGACATAAGTCGGCTTGTCACGACAACATTGCTCAACGCGGTCGGCCGACGGACGACCGAGCCCCGGAACGACGCTGTACGACACGTCGCGCCAGCCTGGGCGGCCCCGTAGCAGACGAGGCGGGGTTACGTCTGGAGCGGTGCGGTGACGCCTGCCTCACCCGAAATCCTAAGCCGCTCCCCCATTACGATCCGCCCGGGCGGGATCAAGTATTGTTCGAGAATTTCAAAACTGCTTGGCGACGAGCGTATCAATCGCATTTTTGAGCTTCGCCGCGTCCAATGCAGCCCACACGAGTTTGCTCGTCTTAATTTGGCCAAAGCGACGAGCACTCGTAGAGACAGAATCTGCTGCTATGGTCTCCGCCTGGGCGGCAAGACCAGCCAGCGCCATATGGTCAGGATTTGTCGCATCGAACGGGGCAATGGGCGCGTTGAAGGGCAGTTTGTGAAAATGGCGAGGTCCAAAGTTCCCAACTGCCTGTAGCTCGGACACTAACTCCAACAGTGGCGTTGAGTTGAGCACCGCGACAAGGTACAGCGCTGATTCTCTCGACGAAGTTGCTAACCAGTAAAGACTGTTGTCCACAATGATTGAGGGATCTGACAGCCTTGTCGCCATCATAGTCGTTCCCGACGCTGTATAAACCACTCTATTTATGCCTTTTCCGAGCTGGCCTGTAAGCTTTCCAAGCCAGTCAATGTTTTGACGAAATGAAACATCACCGTTCCTGACCGTGCGATGCTCCACCCACAATTCTGTCACAGAGGCCCACCATCTCGCTAAACCAGGCTGCGCATCAATTTCCCTATCAGTTAAAAACTTGTCATTCGACGAAATCGGCAGCACAACCTGTGCTGGCAGTTGAGTGCCGAAGGGAACGATCGTGGATCTCAGGTGCACCGGGCGCACAAAAGGGCGCTCGACCGAGCCGCTGACCTGGCCAATTGAACTCCAGGGCTCGTGAGTGCTCTTCTCGGACACTACATTAATACGCCCTGAGGAACCACCGAGTGACGACGCCTCGGACTCCCTGACGAATACCAACACTCTCGGCGACAAGATTGCACCCTGGAAGGCGTTACGCACGTAGGGACTCGCAGATGCGTCGTCGAGCGATAGTGCGCGTACTCGCCCTGCGATCGATGTTATGTGCGGCGCGGCAGTTGCCAGGTCAATATTTCGGGCGGGCAACTTCCCGGTAAGTTTGGTCACGCCCTCGTCAAGGCTCTGTGCTCGACTACTTCGCTCACCGAAAATTGCCGCCGCCGGGACGGGAAAAAGGGGCGGCGTACAGGTTATCCCCAACAGGTCCCAGGCCTGCCGGAATGCCACACGCGTGTTATTGACGCTATCCTCGATCGCGGGGTCTTCGGTGTTCCACCTGCCAGATCGGAATCCGTCGTATTGTTTGCGGGATAGTACTGAGCGCGGAACAACAAATCCAAAAGAACCGCCAGGCCTTAGAAACTGCTCTGCAGTTCGCGCCACGAAGAGTCCAACGAGATCCTGTGTTGTCGCAACCGAGCCACCGGCCCAAAGGCCGCGAACTTGGCTAAACGCCTTAAATTGCTTCTGCATCGAGTCAGTCATGTAGCGGTACGCGACCCAGGGCGGATTCCCGACCAGAATGTCTACGCGAGCTTCAGGACGTGACCACCATCGAGGCCGAACCTGGTTCCGGACAAAGAAGCCCCAAATATGGTTGTTTCCTTCGGCATTTAGGTCACATAGCAACTTGAATGTGGACTTCAACGTGGAGCGATCGTCTATGTCAACAAATCCGTAGCGGTCGAGGATCCCGTCCGGGGAGGGTAACGCCTTCGTTGAGCTGGTGTGAGTTTGAGCCTTCAGTGCGAGATCGTCAACGAAGCGATCAAACAGCACCGGGTCATTCAAGATAGTTAGAGGAAACTCCAGTTCCCGACCGCTTGGAAATAGGGCTCCTTGCGTATTATCGGCACCCGAAGTTAGGTCGTCCGCATCAATAGGGACAGTAAAACTGTCTGAGCTGATGGCGTTCGCGCCGTAGTCCCACTGCATAGAATCACCAAGATAGATGGGCACCGTTATCTCTCCGCGGTCGGCGGTCAGCCTCTCCCTGCCGATAGCAAGCAAGTACGTGACCCTAGCCAAGACGACCGATACAGGATGAATATCCATTCCGAATACTCTCCGCTGTACCAGATTCAGAGATTCACTGTTAGTCAAACCGGCCGCGTCAGCCTCAGCTAGCATGTGTCTGATGGCGTGGAAAATAAATGTTCCGGACCCACATGCGGGATCCAAAACACGTTGCGCAAGAGGATCGGTTATAGTATTGGAGACGACTCTTTCCGCCAGCCAGTCTGGTGTGAAGTATTCGCCTAGTGACTTGCGGGTGCTGGGGCTGATGACTGATTCATAAAGAACTTTTAGAACATCGTGCTTCACGTCACTCCAGGAAAACCGTGAAACCTGACGGATTAAGTTTCTTAGGAATCGGTCGCCACCGGCGACGTCCAATACCCAGCTAAACAGGTCGTCTTCGACGACGTTATGTATCTGTGCGCCCAAGAATTGTAAGCCTTCGACAAGGGCTTTGGGATCGGATTTTGCATGCGTTAGATTTAGGCCGACTACTGCGTGAGCGATGATGTTAGCCTGAAGGACCAGCAAGGTGTGGTCCACGAATAGGTCATTTCGGTCTTCGAACTTCTCGCCCAAGGCAGTTTTGAGAAGTCGCGACCACAGCTGTTTTTTCAGACGTATCTCGGGTATTTGTAACCCATCGTCCAGCAGTGCAGTTAAAACCGCGTGATCGATTTTATACGCCGGTGACTCCACACCAAGTCTGTTTTCGATTTCAGTTGGGGAGGGGAAGATTTCCTCCCTGGTTGCCATCACGCCTTCCAGCCAAACGAGTAGAAGTCCCGCATCTGCTTCAGATTTAACCTCAATCTCTGAAACGGGTACGAGGACGTCTTTACGGGTATCCAATGCGTATGCTTTCCAAATGGATCCGTCAGTCAAGACGCCCACGAAGCGATTTCCCGTAACATCGACCTTGTGGCGAACATATCCAGCCAGCTGCTCGACTGCATTTCGTTCGACCGAATCACTGCGATGCAGATCTTTTTTCACCTCGACGACTGTCCCGCCGATTTCAATATCAATACGCCGCCGCGTTCCGTCCGACACCGGACTTTCCAGCGGTGCCGCGTCGGAGAGCTGCGCATCTTCGAGTCCCAGCTCGGGTGACAGCAGAAGACTCCGAATGTCGGCCTGGAGCGTTGCCTCTGACCTGCTTCGATCGCGTGTCGCGATGCGTTGAACGAGAGTACTCACTGGGATCTTTTGGGGTGTCACCCAGCTAGTGTGTCATTAGCGTGCCCTGTGATAACAGATTGTCGGCGTGTGGCGTGAGATGGATCAGGTTGGCACTGAGTTGCGCGATGTGCTCCTCGGCCGTCCCGCCAGGGAAGACCCGGGTGAGTTTGCGGTGACGTGGGCCAGGGAGTCCGTTGACCGCTGCCCGTTTTCGCAGGGATTGCTTCTGCATATCGGGACCCATTACCCGCAGGCGAACATATTCGGACAATTTTTTGTTTGGCTCGGCTTAAGACGAAGAGTTCGGTCTCGTGGTCACCACCATTTGCGTTCTGCGTCTTTGCACGGCGCCGAATCGCTAGATCAGACGGTCGATTTCGTCGGCAATCTGGGACCGCAAACGTTGATCGCCCACCTCATCGAGGCCGTCGAGGACCGATGAGCGTTGGGTAGTGGTCGAGGAGGTCTTGGAGTGTTCGATGCTGACGGGCCGCCCGGCGCTGTAGTAGCGACAGTAGTCAACGAGGAGTTGTTCTACGCTCGATCAGCTCCGCGAGGACGTTTGCCACGTGCACCATGCGGATGCCATCGTAGGGGTCGGTGCCTCCAACCACGAGGCTAGTGGCGAGAATTCACCCTGAGCGGTAGGCGAGGCTCTGTTGCCTCGTACTCCCCTGCGCTGACCTGATCTCATCCTCGGCAGCACGTGGGCGCGGTGACCTGGCACAGGTACTGCCCAAGAGTGGATTTGCCTTGACCAGGTTCGCCACGCACGACGGCGCCACTTAAGGTGCGCGCCGAATGGAACGCGATCGACCAACGGGTGAGTTTCGTCGGGCGCCACTAAAACGTCCAACTGGGGACGGCGCGATTCTCTGGAAACGGGCGCGGATGCTTGGCAATGGCTCCCCGCCGCTACTCAACGTATGAACGATCACTTCGTAGAACCGCGCGTCCAGCAACCCGGATGCTCGATGCGATCTCTATGGCGGCCTCGAGCATAGTCACGGCCACTAGGGCGTCGCCAGCGATCGCATAAGGCAGATTGGCCACGACCCGCCGAGTCTGCGCGCCGCTAATCGTGAATTTGATGGCTGCCGTGGCCGCCGCCCGTCGTGACCGCGATTGAGTCCGCGTCCTCGTCTGAGGCGAGCTCTGTTGCTGCAGCGGCTGACAACGCTGTCGAGTCGCTATGCATACCTGCGGACGCGCCGAGGTGACTCAGTACGGTCGCTCCGAACCGTTCGGTCACATAACACCGCCCGCCTCGGCAAACGCCACTATGACCTCCCCCCGAGGGCTGCTCTTCCGCCTCATTGCGCCCAGCCCCTCCGCCATTCACGCAGGCAGTCGGTACGTCATCTGCGCTAATTGGATTTAGCGCGGAGTACACCACCCTGAGTCCTGTACCCACGGGCGGACTTATTCTGCGATCCCCGGCCGCGCTCCGACCCAGTGAACACATCGCCGACGGCGTGCCGCGCCATGACTCTTCACGACCCGACCGCTTGTTCTGCCACTCGGTCGGAGACCGACAGCTGTGCTGACAACCCCCGCGATGCAGAGGATGGACTTCGTCAGACGGAGGCGACAAAATCCTGTCCCTGAGGCCGACCGACATCCACTGAGACACGGCCCGCGACGGCTGGAATCACTCATCACTTTCAACTCAAAGTGATGAGTAGATCGGGTTTCAGAGGCCACGTCGCCGAGAACGACAGTGCATTTGGCCTGGTGAGAGCCATAATATGGTGCGCCCGAAGGGATTCGAACCCCTAACCTCTTGATCCGTAGTCAAGTGCTCTATCCGTTGAGCTACGGGCGCGTGCTCGTGTTCAGTTGTACGTCAGTCTGGTTGCACTGGCGGAGGCGAGAGGATTTGAACCTCCGGTTCCGTTTTAGCGGAACAACTCATTAGCAGTGAGTCCCATTCGGCCGCTCTGGCACGCCTCCTGGTGGAGTCCTTTCGAACTGCCGAAGCAAAAGGTTACACAGTCCGCGGCGGCCAGAGCAAACCGCCTCGTCGCACCACCCCCGTACCGGCAAGAGGCCCAGGTGAGGGCAGTCGGCGGCCTCCCCTAGATTGGTTGGGGTGACCCCGCATATCCGCCCCGATCTCGCCGACGTCCCCGCCTACGTCCCCGGCAAGAACGTGCCCGGCGCCCTCAAACTCGCGAGCAACGAGACCACCGACGGTCCCCTTCCGAGTGTCGCCGCCGCGATCGCCGAGGCGGCCGCCAACGTCAACCGCTACCCCGACAACGGTGCGGTGGAGCTGACCAGCGAGCTCGCGAAGCACCTCGATGTGGCCCCGGAGAACATCCAGACCGGCTGCGGGTCGGTCACCCTCTGCCAGAACCTGATCACCATCGCGACCCGGCCTGGAGACGAGGTGCTCTTCGCGTGGCGGTCGTTCGAGACGTACCCGCTGGCGACCCGAGTTGCCGGCGCGACACCGGTGCAGGTTCCGTTAACCGAGGGCCGGGTGCACGACCTGCCCGCCATGGCCGATGCCATCACCGACCGCACCCGCTTGATCTTCGTCTGCAACCCGAACAACCCAACAGGCACCGTGGTGGACTCAGCGGCCCTGCACGAGTTCATGGAGCGGGTGCCGTCCGATGTGCTCGTCGCACTCGACGAGGCCTACTACGAGTACGTCAGGCCCACCGAGACCCAACGCTACGACGCGCTCGAGCTGCACCGCCGCTACAAGAACCTGGTGGTGCTGCGAACGTTCTCGAAGGCCTACGGGCTCGCCGGGCTACGTGTGGGATATGCGGTTGCCGACCCGGCGGTCACGAATGCGTTGCTCAAGGTGCACGTGCCCTTCAGCGTGAACTCGCTGGCGCAGTCGGCTGCCATCGCGAGCTTGCATGCCAAGGATGAACTCCTGGCCCGGACTGACTCCGTGGTCGCCGAGCGCGAACGGGTTACCAGCGAACTCCGCGCCGCCGGATACAACGTGCCGGCAAGTCAGGCGAACTTCGTGTGGATCGACCTCGCCGACGACAGCACGAAGTTCGCCCAAGACGCGACGGATGCCGGCGTGATCATCCGGCCCTTCGCGGGCGAGGGCGTGCGAATCACGGTGACCCACGCCGCGGAGAACAACCGGTTCCTGGCCTTCGCCCGCGACCGCTCGTCCCGCTGATCGTTTCGAACTGACTACAGACCGGGCGAGAGCGCCGGCCACAGAGTCTTGAGGTCCTCGGCCCAGTACGCCCACGAATGTGTACCGATCACCTGGAAGTTCTCGGTGGCGGGGATCCCGGCGGCCCGCATCCGTACCGCGAACTCGAGTGAGCAGCGGTAGGCGCCGATCTCCAGGTAGCCGCCGACGGCAACCGCTTGATCTTTGGTGAGGCCCGGGTCGGGCACGGTGCGTCGATCGAGCGGCCCGGGAACACCGGAGCCCGCCGAAATGTAGATCTGCTTGCCACGCAGCGCATCGAGACGACCGGACGGGTCGTGCTCAGCCCAGCCGGGCGAACCCCACGGTCCCCACATGTTGGTGGCGTCGCCACCGTCTTTGGCGACGGTCGCACGGACGTAGCTCTCGTTGATCGGGCCGCTCACCGGCGGGCAGCCGCTCATCGAGCCGACGCCGGTGTACAGCGACGGGTGACGGGTGGCGAGCGCAAACGCCGATTGGCCACCCATCGACAGCCCCGCGACCGCGTTGTTGCCGTTGCTGTTGTAGGTCTGGTCGATGAGCGGGGGAAGTTCCTTCGTCAGGAACGTCTCCCACTTGGGTTTGCCCATCTCTGGATCACGACGCTGCCAGTCGGTGTAGAACGCACCGCGACCCGCGGGAAGGACAACGTTGACGTCCTTGTCGGCGAAATACCGGTCAGCGCCGCCCTTTTCGATCCAGTCGCTGACGGTCGACGACTTGCTTCCGGCGCCGTCGAGCAGGTACAGGCTGCCGCGCCAGGACGACCGGTCGCGGGGCAACAACACCGTGACGTGTACGTCCCCGCCCATTGCCGGTGATGAGATGGTCAGGTCTTCACGCTGGGCGCCGACTTTGACAACCTTCTCGATCGTCGCCTCAGCGGCCGGGTCTGCCGTGGCGACGACGGAGGTCGATGCGAGGATCGCTCCGCATGCGGCCAAGGCACCGAACAAGCGGGCCACAAACATGGTGCGAGGCACAGACCACTCCTTCAGATCGCCGACTTCTTGACCCGCGAAGACTACCCAGCGTGGGTACTGAGAGCAACGAAATGATGAAAGCCTCACATATTCGCGGCCTCCCCCGGCGACTACCCTCGACCAGGCGGCACGCCGACTGCCGCCGGCGACACGGAGGGGACAAACGATGGCTATTGAGACGCCGAGAGACGCAGGCGATTTCGCGTTCATCGCCGATGTTCCGGTTCGATGGTCGGACATGGACGCGTTCGGGCACATCAACCACGCCCGCATGATCACCCTCATGGAGGAGGCGCGGGTTGCCTGGCTACTGAGCGTTGGCGAGCTGTACGCGCCGCTGATCAAGAGCGCGATGATCGTCACCGTCGAGATCCGCTATCAGGCCCAATTGCGCCATGAGGACAGCCCACTCCGAATTGCGATGTGGATCAAGGGATTCCGCTCAGTCGACTTCACGATCGGATACGAGGTGAGGTCGGCAACAGCGAGCCCGGATTCCAAGCCGGCCTGCGTCGCGAGCACGCAGATGGCCGTGGTCGACATTGAGAACCAACGACTACGACGGCTGACGGACACCGAGAAGTCCTACCTACAGCAGTGGTCGCGAGCCTGAACGACCCCGCCGATCACCCGTCTGCGTTCTTCCTCAGCTGGGGGTTGGTGGCTGCCCGACTCGGCGCCGGGAGCACGGGCTCCTCGAACGCCGGACCCAGAACACCAGTGACGTTGCCCTGCAGAATGTTCCGGTAGTCCCGAAGGTGTGTGCGACCCATACCGAGTTGCTCGCTGAGCCGCCGGGTGTTCTCTGCCGACAGCTCTCGCTCGCCCGAGCGGCCTATCAATTGATCGATGCGGTGGTCGATGGTGCCGGCGTAGTTGACCTGCTCGAGGATCCGCAGTTCGTGAGCCGCCGCGGCCACCGCGTCGGCGACATCGGCGAGGGCCGCCACGCGCGCGATCAACTGCGACCACACCGGACGCAATTCGGCCTCGCGTGAACGGAGTTGCTCGCGCAGTAGCTCATCGGAGGCGGCCACCACACGAACCCGGTCCAGTTCGATCCGAACGGTGCGCAGATTGATGACGTCGGCGGAGATCTCGGCGAGCTCAGCATGGAGATTGATCTGGGTGCGCTGCACCGAGAAGTGGTCGCTACGCCAGACCGGGGACCGGGCGATCCGGTCGTAGGCGCTACCGGCGATGTAGAGCAGCGTCTCGTACCCGTCGACGAACCGCGCTGTCGACGAACTGTCATCGTCGGGCCCCTCGATGATCGCGGCCTTCTCCGCCACCCACTGGCCTGCCCGTGAACGCCCATCGGTGAGCTGGCCGATCACACCGGCAGCGGTGTTCGCAGCCATCGCTCCTGCGCGACGGAGGTAGCCGGAGTCCAGGCTGTTGGGGGTCGGGGTGAACAGCAGCGCGTTGAACAGTCGCTCACGGTCCGGGATGTCGAGGTAGAGGCCTTCGCGACGCTCACGCCGGATGCCGCGCACAGTCCCTGCGAACACCGGCTTGGAGGCGGTGACAAGATTTCGCGCGGTCTCACGCCGACGGGTCAGGGTCATGATCCGCGATCGAAGCACCATCGCTCCGACGCGTGGCATCCGCGGATTGCGAAGGTAGTCGTCGAGCTGATCCAGCTCGCGATGCAGCCGGCGAAGGTCACCGAATCCGCCGATCGCGGGAATCGGCATCCCGGCGGTGGCGCGACGCACCAACACTGCCCGCGACGAATCAGAAAGGAAACCGGAGGCGATCAGGATCGAGGCTGCGTCCGACAGATCGGGGTGCCGACCGGGGATCTTGGAGTGGTCACACCAGCGGCGGATATCCGCGGCAGCACCGCCGTCGGCGGTGAATGCAGAACTGTCGGTCATGTGACCTCCCGGTGAAGCGCTTTCAACCAGTATTACCGGACGCTCACGACCGCCGACTTCCGCTTGTGCCACAAAGGGGCGGTGACCTGGTGCAACGCCCAGGCCACGGGGGTGGCCAGCACCACAGTGACGATGAACACCCCAACCACGGATCCGGAGAAGATCGGATAGCCGAGCATGTCCATCACCAGTTCGAGCACGATGAGATGGACGAGGAAGAACTCGTAGGAGATCTCGCCGAACCACACCACCGCCGGCCGCGACATCACCCGGCTCCACCAGTGGTCCCGTGAGCCGATGGCCAGCGGCGCGATCAGTCCGACCGCGATGACGAGGTACAGCACCGACTTCACGATGGTCGCCGACAGCGAGTCCGGTGTGATGGTCGGCTCCCCCGCGATGGACGTGCACGACAACTGGAACGCGAGTACCGCCACCAGTACCGACAGCAGCGGATGCCAGCTGCGCATCAGCTGACCCAGAATTGCCAGCAGCATTCCGCCGGCGAACCAGATCAGGAACGCCGGTGCCCACAGGCGAGCCGTGACGTCGAGTCCGGCGATGTGATGAGTCGCCACCGCCCAGGCCGGCGACACCAGCATCAGCACGATCACCGCGGCGATCATCACGCCCGGACGCCACCGCCCGCCGCACAGCCGGGAGATCACCCACCCGAATACGGGTAGCAACAGATAGAAGACGACTTCGGTGGCCAGGCTCCACATGTGCGTGAGGCCGGAATGGAGGTAGCCGAAGCCGTAGGTCTGGGTGAGGGTCAGGTTGCGGACCAGGCCCTCGGCTCCGTGACCGAGGGTGGAGTTGTCCTCTTTCCAGACAAAGACGAGGTAGACGCCGAGCACGGTGAGCCAGTACGCCGGAAGGATGCGACGGGCCCGGTGCCAGAAATACCGGCCGACATCCGGGGCCTCTGCGGACTGTCGTAGCGCGGTGACCCACGGGGTGAAGAGCAGGTACCCCGACAGTACAAAGAAGATCGCGACACCCACCTCGAGGCGCGCAAAAAACCACCCCTCGACGTTGTCGGTGTACTTGCCGGTCCAAAACGCGGCATGGGTGGCGCACACCAGTAGTGCAGCCAGAGAGCGGATCCCGGTGAGTGAGTCGACCCGACCGACGGGTGCGGCCCTCACTGCCGGAGCGTCGGTCATGGTGGGTTCGGCTCGGCGGGGTCAGCCGGCGGTCAAAGCCGCGGCCACCCGTTCCAGTGCGGCCACGCGACTGCCCTTGACGAGCACCGCGTCGCCCGAGGCGAGATCGGACAGTGCTGCCGCAGCCTGTTCCACGGTCGGAACATGCTGGGCGCCCGGACCGTAATCGGGTGCGTCGACGGCGATCACCTCCACGCCGAGTGCTCGGGCGCGCTCGGTGATGGCCACATGTTCTGCCGGCGCCGACTCACCGAGTTCTGCCATCACGCCGAGTACCGCGACACGACGTGAGGCGGCCAGGGTCGCCAGGGAATCCAACGCTGCGGCCATCGACGTGGGGTTGGCGTTGTAGGCGTCGTTGAGGATGAGCACGCCACCCTCGGTGCGGGTGAGTTCCATACGGAGGCCGGAGATCGCGGCCTGTCCCAGGCCTGCCGCGATCCTGTCGACCGCGACGCCGATGCCGCCGGCAGCTGCCGCTGCCGCAAGCGCGTTGGAGATCTGATGTTCCCCACGGGCACCGAGGGTGACGGCCGTACTTCCCCACGGGCTGTGCAGGGTGAAACTGCCACGCAGTTCGTCGTCCAGCGAGATGTTGTCGGCGTAGACATCAGCGTCGGGGGTGAACCCGTAACGCAACACGGTGGCCGACGTGCGGTCGGCCATGGCCACCACCAGCGGGTGGTCGTTGTTGAGCACGGCCAAGCCGTCGTCGGGCAAGGCTTCGATCAACTCGCCCTTGGCCCTCGCCACCGACTCGATGTCACCGAACAGTTCGAGGTGCACACCTTCGACCCTGGTCACGATCCCGACCGTGGGCCGCGCGATCTCGCACAGCAGCGCGATGTGCCCGACTCCGCGTGCACCCATCTCCACGACCACGGCCTCGGTGTCGTCGCGGGCGCCGAGCAAGGTCAACGGCAAACCGAGTTCGTTGTTGAAAGAGCGCTCGTTGGCCGCGGTGACGTACGACGTGGCCAGCACCGACGCCAGCAGGTCCTTGGTGGACGTCTTGCCCACCGAGCCGGTGACCCCCACGACGGGCCCGGTCAGCCGGCCCCGCGCTGCGCGGCCGAGGTCGGCGAGCGCCAATGCGGTGTCGGGAACCTCGATGGCCGTACCGCTACCTCCGGCGTCCCGGCTGGTCAGATAAGTGGTGACCCCGGCCTCGCGCGCCTTGCCGATGAAGTCGTGGCCGTCGCGCTCGGCGACGATCGGCACAAACAGCTGGTCGGGACGCACGCTGCGTGAATCGATGCTCGCACCGTCGATGGTCGTATCGGGTCCGATCAGACGTCCACCGGTCGCCGCTGCCACATCACTCGCCTTGAATCGCACGCGTCGACGCTACCGGCAACGTGGGTGTCGAGACGACCCATCCCGCACCTGGGCGTCGTTTGCCACCTCTTTCGGCCCGTATTGTGTCTGCCATGTCTTCGCCCGTCCTTTCCGATCGCCTGCGCCTGGTCGTGTTGTTCGGCGGTGTCTCCGCCGAACACGATGTGTCCTGCGTGACCGCAGCGCACGTTCTCGCCGCGGCCGACCGGTCCAAGTACGACCTGGTGCCGGTCGGCATCACCAAAGACGGCACGTGGTTCCGCAATGACAAGGCCATCGCGGCCCTGTCCGACCCCGACGTCTCACTGCCCGACGCCCTCGAGCCCGCCGGCACCGAAGTCGATCCGCTCTCCGAGCTGCTCGCGTCACCGGACGGACTACCCGTCGTCGTGTTGCCGTTGCTGCACGGCCCTCACGGCGAAGACGGAACCGTTCAGGGGATGTTGGAGCTGGCCGGGATTCCTTACGTCGGGGCAGGCGTTCTCGGGTCGGCTGTGTGCATGGACAAAGCGTTGGCGAAAATCGTTGCGGCGCAGGCCGGAATTCCTCAGTGCCGATGGATCGAGTACCGGGTGGGCGCGTCGGACCGCAGCACGCTGGTGGATCGCGCAGTCGCCGAACTCGGATTCCCGATGTTCGTCAAACCCGCGAATCTCGGTTCTTCCGTGGGTATCTCGAAGGCGCATGACGAGGCCGAGCTCATTGTTGCGGTGGAACTGGCGCTGCGCTACGACGAAGTCGTGGTGATCGAAGAAGGTGTTGTCGGGCGCGAGATCGAAGTGGCCGTGCTGGGCAACAACGAGCCCGAGACGTCGGTGCCGGGCGAAGTGCGGCCGGGCGCCGAGTTCTACGACTACGAGGACAAGTACATCAACGGTGCTGCGGCACTGATGATTCCGGCCGAGCTGCCGGCGAACGAGGCCGAACGCGTCCGCGAGCTGGCTGTGCAATCGTTCCGGGCGCTGCGATGCTCAGGAATGGCCCGGGTGGACTTCTTCTTCGAAGAGGGCGGGCGCGGCTGGTTGCTGAACGAGGCCAACACGATCCCCGGCTTCACGCCCCACTCGATGTACCCGAAACTGTGGGAGGCCACCGGGCTCGACTACAGCTCGTTGATCGACAGGCTGGTCGAGCTCGCACGCGAAAGACACTCACTGCGAGCCGGATTCAGCACCGAACATTGACCTGCGACCGCGAAAGGCGCGGAACACCTCAGGTGTCCCGCGCCCCAGCGATGGCGTGTTCGGTCAGCCGGTTCCCACCAGCTTCGCGAATGCGACAACATTGTCCTGGTAGCTGCTGGCGCTCTCATCGAACGCGCCGCCACAGGTGATGAGGCGAAGACCCGCGTAGTCGAGCGTGCCGTAGACGAGGTCCGTCGGGAACTCGTCCTTGGGGAACGTCGTCACCTCGGTGACCTCGAATCGAGCGATGCTGCCATCTTCACGGGTCACGGAGATCTCGGCACCGGGCTCGAGGTTGGCGAGCTCGAAGAAGACGCCTGGAGCGCCTGCCCAATCCACGTGTCCGGCGATGACTGCCGGGCCCGTCTCCCCCGGTGTCGGCGCACCGGTGTACCAGCCGGCCGGGAAGCCTTCTGCCGGAACCTGCATCGCCCCTTGTGCATCGAGCCCGAGTCCCATCAACGACGAATCGACGCCGATGGAAGGAACCTCGATCCGGGTGGGAATCGACTTGGTCAGCCCTGCGGCGTTGACCGCAGGATTGACGACGGCATCCCTGGTCGGTACGTCGACGCCACCAGGCGACGACTGACCGGCACATCCTGTGGCCACCAATGTGATCGCCAGCAACAGAGCCGCGAGCACCGCCGACAGGCGAGGTGTTGTGCGTCTACCGCCGTTCCCGGTCGACGCGTTCGACGGAATCATCAGGAGACCTGGACACTGGAAGCCGTTGCGCGGCCGAATTGTTGGAGCCACTGAACACTCAGGGCGCTTGCGCTGCTTCCGTCGCCGGTGTTGACCGAACCTCGCGGCACGTTGGGAACCTGACGACCCGGTGACGGTGCCTGGGGTGTGGTGTACTCCCCCGACTCCGGTGCCGGCTGGTTGTAGCCCGGCGCTCCTGGCTGGCCCGGCGCTCCTGGTCCACCCTGCTGTCCTGGTCCACCCGGCGCTCCCGGCTGTCCTGGTCCACCCGGCTGTCCTGGCCCACCTGGCGCTCCGGGCAGGCCCGGAATGTTCGGCAGACCTGGAATGTTGGGCAGAGCCGGCAGGCCGGGGATCGACGGTAGCGTCAACGTTGGCAAAGTCGTTGCGGTCGAGGTGTTTTCGTTGGGTAGCAACGTTGTCGTCGTTGTTGTGGTGGTGTCTTCAGTGGTGGTCGTATCTTCAGTTGTGGTGGTCGTATCCGTTGTTGTGGTGGTGTCTTCGGTGGTGGTCGTGTCTTCAGTGGTGGTCGTGGTGTCCGGCGTGGTTGTCGTGGTGTCCGGCGTGGTTGTCGTGGTGTCCGGCGTGGTTGTCGTTGTGGTTGTCGTGGTGGTTTCCGTCGGCTCGTCCTCACACCCCGAATCGAAGATCCTGTTGTTGTCCAGCGTCACCGCCGAGTTCAGAGAGATGAGGCGACCGTCGATCGTGGCACCTTGAAGTGCGGTGATGGCCTCGGTGTTCGTGATGACCGTCCCGACGAAGTCGGTGTTGGTAGCGATGGTCGCCGCAGTGGGAACCTGCCAAAAGACTCTGCACGCTTGCGCGCCATTGGTGAGCACTACGCTGCTCCCGGCCGCGGTGATGAGTGTAGAGGTGCTCTTGAAGATCCACACCCCGTCCTTCCGACCCTGCCCGTCGAGCGTGAGGGTTCCGGTGAGCCCCAGCACGCCGGGGGTGTTGTACGTGTCGGGGGACAGTGTTCGCCCGCCCAGTTCGACGCCCCCGAGGGTGGTCCCGCTCTGGCTGCCCATGTTGTTGTACGCGGCGTTTGCCGACCCACGCGCGAGCTCCGAATCCGGGACGCTGCGAACGGTGGGTGAAGGGTCGATCCGGTCTGCACCGGGACCGATACCGGTGATGGTCGACGTGGTGGTCCCGATATCGCCGGCTGTGATGGTGGTGGTGTTGGTGTTGGTGATACCGGAGTAGGCCAGTACGGCGAACCCCTCGGCAGTGCCCAACGGTGGTGCCACCGCGGCAGCCGTCGCTGTTGTAGCGGTAAAAGTGATGGCAGCAAGCGACATGGCAACAACCGACGTCGCGGCGAGCAGCACCTTCTTGACGGGGGACTTGCGAACGTTTGCAGGTCTGTATTGAGGGTTCATGCGCATTCGGCTTCAGCCCAATCATGGGTCTCGGAGATCGATGACTGCCGAACTTCGGTCAGACACCACTCACGCCCACCCGGCGAAACAACGGACCCCGCGCCCCGATTTGCCTGGCCGTATCAAGTGGTTCCACTCTGGCGAAACTCTTGTGACACCGGCCGCTTGATTCGAGTGAACGCTCATTCAGACAGGTTGTCAAACAAACACTTAGATCAAGTACGTTTGGCTAACGATGGTGAATGTCAATTCCATATCGCTATGTGTCATCGTCCATTGTTTTACCAATCTGGCAGTCCCCCGATAACGAACTACGTACAGATACGAATACTATTCCGTTTGATACAAGGCTCTGAGCAGCAGACTCAGCCTTCGCACACGCGCTGTCATGGCCGAGTTCACACCCCTGCAAGCCGGTCGTTTGTGGCCTTTTTCGGTAGTCCTTTAGCCCACATCGCCAGGCTGACTCCGGCCGAGCGTCCCTCGGCACCATCGACAGCCAAGGCAATGGACAGTAGGAGCTTTTGGATATTTTCTCTGAAAGGCAGCGCTATTAACTAGAATTTGAATGCAGTTGCAGCGCCCTTCCAACGCAGTACGTACGTCCGGCTGGCACGATGGGTCCGTGACAGAGAACGTGAGTGGCCGGGTCTGGATACACGGCGAGCTACAGCAAGATTTTGCGCTCGAGATGGTCTCCGGTTGCCTCGGAGACGCAAGCCGCCTGGTGTGGGTGGATCTTGTAGATCCCACACATGAGGCGTTGAGCAAGCTGGCCGCCGAACTCGATCTCAACACCTGGGCCGTGGAGGATGCGCTGGGCGACGCAGAACGCGTGAAGGCAACGGTTTATCCCACACACCGGTTCGTCACCGTCTACGCCGTGCACGTCGACGCCAACCCCACGTCCGGCAAGGGCGCAGCCCTGCACAGCGACCGCATCTCGATGTTCATCAAAGAGAACGTGCTCATCACCGTGCGGCTGTCCGACCATTTCGACATGTCCGAGGTGACGACCCGCTGGGAGGAGATGGGGGGCCAGCAATACGGCATCGGCGCACTCATCCACGGGCTGCTCGACGTGGTGGTAGACGGGCACTTCGACGCGGTGCAGCGACTCGACGACGGCATCGAAGACCTCGAAACCTTGCTCTTCGACGACAAGTACAACAGTCGGGAGCTTCAACAACAGACGTACCAGCTCCGCAAGGATTTGGTCGCGCTTCGCCGAGTGGTGATGCCGATGCGCGAGGTGGTCGCGATGATCCAGCGGAGCCGGCTGGACAACAATGCACCCACCGAACTCGATCCCAATTTCTCCGACCTCTACGACCACGTCCTGCGCGTCACGGAGTGGACGGAATCGTTGCGGGACATGGTCACAACGCTTTTCGAGACCAACCTGTCGTTGCAGGACGCGCGGCTGAACACGGTGATGAAAAAGCTCACCGGATGGGCCGCAATCATCGCGGTGCCCACCGCCGTCACCGGGTTCTACGGCCAGAACATCCCCTACCCCGGATTCGACCACTACAGCGGCTTCATCTCGAGCACCGTTGTGATCATCGTGGCCGTGCTGGCGCTTTACATTCTGTTCAAGAAGCGCGACTGGCTCTGATCCACACTCCGGTCAGCGGACGCCGGCCGAACGGAGCCGGGCAGCTTCGCGTCCCGCAGCGGAATTGGCCACCCCGGCACGCGACCCCGCGAGCTTGCCTGCGATGTGATCGGCAACGGTCACCGGCGAATAGCGACTCCCGGCACCCACACACGAGGGCAACGTGCTGATCGTGGCATCGATGTTCCCATCGTGGAAGTAGGCGGCAGACCGGCGACGCTCGATCGTGCCGTCGACGATGGGCGGCTTGACCCGGTGCAGCGTCGACATCCAGCGCTCGTTGGTCCACCGCGCCATCAAGTCGCCGAGGTTGACCAACAACGCCCCGTCCGCGGGCGACACGTCGTGCCACGTGCCGTCGTGCGCCAGCACCTGCAGTCCTTTGACCTGGTCCGCCCACAACACCGTCACGATGCCGTAGTCGGTGTGTTCACCCATTCCGGTCAACTCGCCGTCGAGCTCCACTTCGCCGGGCGGCAACGCATAGTTGTTCATTCGCAACACATCCAGCGAGTGGTCCGTGAAGCGTTCGAAGAAGTCGGGTTCGAGATCGAGTGCGTCGGCGAACACCCTGGTGAGGGTGCGGGCCACTCGCGCGGCCTCGGCGAAATAGGGTTCGACGCCTGCCCTGAACTCCGGAGCTTCGGACGGCCACAGGTTGTCGGCGTAGTCGTCGGCAGGCAGATCGTGATCGGGGTACTGCGCTGCCGCGACGCCCACATTGAACGCCTCGAAGAAGTCGTTCATCCGATTGGCCGCTTCCACTCCCAGACTCAGTGACAACGATTCGGTCTTGGGAGGCGCGTACCCACGATTGATGCGAGGCGGAGTGCGATAGGCCTTCTTCGTGTCGAGTGGAAGCGCAAAGAACTGGTCCATGGCCGCGGTGAACGCGTCGGTGATCTCGGGTGGGATTCCGTGACCGATGATCTGGATGAAGCCGACCTCGCGGCAGGCCTTGTCGATCTGCCGGGCGACCTCTGCACGTTTCTCATCGGTCCCGCCCCCCACGTAGGGCGAGATATCCACAAGGGGGACAACAAAATCGGATTCTGACATGTCTAACTCCTCGCGGGACACGTGTCGACATCAAGTCAGTTGTGGACGTGAACCGCTGCAGCGGCAATGCTAGGTCAACCGGCGACGAGCCGCATGACGGACGATCAGCGTCAGGCTCCCAGGACCGTCTTCACATGGGTCGCGATCGCCTGCAGCGCCTGCTCTGCGCCGGGGAGCACGTTGATCAGTTGGAAGAACCCGTGCATCTGTCCTTCGAAGATCGTCAACTGCACCGGCACTCCCCGGTCGGCCATCGACGATGCATAGGCCTCGCCTTCGTCCCTGAGGACATCGTGTTCGGCCAGCAACACCAGTGCGGGCGGAGTGCCGGCCGGGTCTCCCTCCAGCGGTGACGCTTCCGGGCTGAGCCGGGCGGCCGGATCCGGGGCGTAGTGGTCCCAGAACCAGATCATGGTGTCGCGACCCAGCAGCAACTGATTCGCGGGGTCGAGGTAGCTCACGGTGTTCACGTCGTGTCCGGTGACGGGGTACACCAGGATCTGCAGGACCAGTGGCGGACCCGATTCGGCCACCGCCCGCTGTGCGACCACTGCGGCCAGGTTCCCGCCTGCGCTGTCCCCGGCAACGATGAGCGGCTCGTCCGGCCAGCTCGCCGACGCCCACATCGTCGCGTCCCAGGCATCGCGTACCGCGTGCGGAAAACGATGTTCGGGTGCGAGGCGGTAATCCGGCGCCACCACAACACAATTGGTTGCCTGAGCCAACCGGCGCAAGAGGGCGTCGTACTGGTCCACCGAACCGATCACCCAACCGCCGCCATGAAAGAAGACGATGACGCCGCGAGTGCTGTCGGAAGCGCTGTAGACGCGCACGGGGATGTTGTAGCCGTCGTCGGCCGCAATCGTGTCGTCGCGCACCGCGTGTAGCTGTGGACCGGCTCCGCTGAGGTCTCCCAGCGCTGTGCTGACCGACCGCGCCTGGGCCGGACTCAGTTCGGCGATGGGCGGTCCGCCGGCCTTGGCCAACTCGGCGAGCAGGGCGGTGGTCGCATCATCGAGTGCCATGAAAACGAGCCTACCGAGCACACCACCGGTGCACGAGCGTCTTCGGCTCGTACACCGGTGGTGCGTTGTTCAGATCCGACGCTCAGTCACGCGGCGGCGGCGACACCTGCACGCCACCCGACTCGTGCTCGGGCCCGGCGTTCGGATGCGACGCCGGCACGCGACTACGGAAGCGGGCCGCTTCGCTCGGCCGGGGATCTTGTCCGGATCCGCTGTGCGGCGGACGCTGGAACGGGCCCGGCTTGGGACGCGGCTTTCCGCCCGGCAGCGCGAGACGGAAGATCGTGCGGTGCACCTGGAACCACTGCTGCCCGAAAGGTCCTGTGTTGTAGGGCAATCCGTACCGCTCACAGATGTCTTTGACCTTGGGTGCCACCTCCGAGTAGCGAGTGCTCGGCATATCCGGGTAGAGGTGATGTTCCACCTGGTAGCCGAGGTTTCCACTAATCACGTGGAACAGTGGGCTGCCCTCGATGTTGGCCGCGCCGAGCAACTGCCGGACGTACCAACCACCGCGGGTTTCGTTCTCGGTTTCCTTCTGACTGAACGTGTACGTCTGGTCCGGGAAGTGGCCGCAGAAGATGATGGCGTGGGCCCACACGTTGCGAATGATGTTCGCCGTGAAGTCTGCTGCGAAGGTCGCGATGAAGGTCTGCTCGACGCCCGGAAGGGCCCGATCCATCACGTTGGCAACGTTGCCCACTGCACCCTTGCCACCCTGGACGCGACGCAGCCTGCGCGCGAGGCGCGACGTCTTCGGCTGCTCGATCCGCCCACCGGACGCGATCTGGGTGAGCGCGAATGCCCCGGCGCTGATGGCAGGCCAGCCGATGTAGTCCTTGATCACCTGGCGGCGTGCCTTCACACCGATGCCCTTGATGTCGTGCCACAGCTCCGACATCGACTTCTCCCGCTTGCGGATCGCCTCCAGATCCAGATCATGCAGTGCCACACCCCATTCGAAGAACGCGGTGAGCAGGAAGTTGTAGAACGGCTGGGCAAGGTAGACGGGGTTCCAGCGCTGGTGCGGGTCGATCCGCATGATCTCGTAGCCGAGATCTTTGTCTTTGCCGCGGATGTTGGTGAACGTGTGGTGGATGTAGTTGTGTGAGTGACGCCAGGATTCGCCGGTGGAGGCGGTGTCCCAGTCCCACACCGACGAGTGGATGTCCGGATCGTTCATCCAGTCCCACTGGCCGTGCATCACGTTGTGGCCGATCTCCATGTTCTCCAGGATCTTGGCCATTCCGAGGCACGCGGTGCCCGCCACCCAAGACACCTTCGACCGCGACCCGAGCAGCAGCACACGGCCGGCGACGGCCAGCTGACGCTGGGTGGCGATGACGTTCTTGATGTAGGCGCGGTCGCGGTCACCGAGGTCGCCGTAGACCTCGTCGTGGATCGCATCGAACTCTTTGCCCAGCTGTTCGATGGTCTCGTCGCTCAGATGCGCCAGCGGGTTCTCGGGGTCCGGCGTGATCGGTCGGATTCGTTCGGCGTTGATGGTCATGGTGACTCCTAAAAGTTCTACAGTTCGATTTCGACGTCGCCCTCGGCGGTGTTCACGCAGATACGCACCGACGAGTTGATCGGTTCGCTGACATCCCCGGTCCGCAGATCTCTGATGGAACCGGACCGCAGGGTGCCCGTGCAGGTGTGACAGATTCCGATGCGGCATCCGAACTTCAATTCCAGTCCGGCTTCTTCGCCTGCAGTCAAAATCGGTGTTCCAGGGGAACACTCGACTTCCTTCTTACTCTTGGTGAAGGTGACGTTGCCGCCCTCTCCTTCGCCGGCCGCTCCACCGATGATCGGCTGGAAGCGCTCGAGATGGATCTTGTCGGACGCATCGTGACGGTCCCAGTGCTCGACCAACGCATCCAGCAATTCGCCCGGCCCAGAACACAGCGTCTCCCGCTCACGCCAGTCCGGGACGAGATCGTCCATGTCCTCCGGCTTGATCCGGCCTTCCTCCCCGGTTCGTCGGATGATCAGGCGCAGCCCATCCTGCCGTTCATCCATGTCCTGAAGGTCTTTGAAGAACATGCATTGCTCTTCGGTCCTGGTGGAGTGCAGCACCACCACGTCACGTACCTCGTCGCGGTGGTCGAGGCTGCGCAACATACTCATGATCGGGGTGATGCCACTGCCGGCGCTGATGAACAGCATCTTCTCGGGCAACGGCTCGGGAAGGGTGAACACGCCCTCGATCTCGCCCAGCCGAACGATCTCACCTGGTTTGATCCGCTTGACCAGGTACGGCGACACGACACCGTTCTCGACCAGCTTCGGAGTGACACCGATCAGCCCATCCCGCGGCTCCGGGTCGGACGTCAAAGAATAGGCGCGCCAATAGAACACACCATCGATGACGACACCGAGGCGCACATACTGACCCGGCAGGTGACCCGGCCAGTCGTAGCCCGGTCGAATCCAGACGGTGGCGGCCTCAGCCCCTTCCGGACGCACCTCCTCGACGCGGCCACGGAGTTCTTTTGTGGTCCACAGCGGATTGATCATCTCCAGGTAGTCGTCGGGTTCCAACGGACTGAAGAGATGACTTATCGCGCGCAGGGCTCGCCTGCGCAACGTGGGCACATTGGGTGTTGCGCCGCGCTCAGCCATTACTGCCTCCGCACCGGTGCGGCAGTGTCGTCGGTGTGGGGTTACTTCGAACAGTTCTCGGCACTTTTCAGACCCCTCGGCCGGCCCGAATCACGGGCCTCATCGGACACCCTCGCCGTGGGCTCGACGTCAGGTGTGGCTGCCACGTTGCCGTCCACTACCAGCGGACTATGGCGACCTTACGTTCCGTCGAACGATGACACCACCGATTGGTGGATTACGCTGCGAACCAGCGAGAGTCGGGGCGGTTCCGTCTCACGGATTGAGAGCACACTCCCTGGGTACTCGTCGGTCGAACAATCCATGTCCGACCAGGAGTGCCCATGACCAGATCCATTGCCGATCAGACCGAGTCCGAACTGGGCGGGTCACGGAGTGTGCTGGTTCGCCAGAAACGCGACCACGTCGAACTCGACCGCCTGCTGCATGCCATCGACAAGTCCACCGGGGCGCAGCGTCAGGACCTCATCAACAGCCTCTGCACCTTGGTCTTTCCCCACGCCTTCGCCGAGGAATCGGTGCTGTGGCCCATTGTCCGTGCCGAACTGCCCGATGGTGAGGCACTCACCCTCCAGATCGAACGTGAACACCAGGAGATCAACGAGTTGTTCACCGAGTTGGAAAAGCTCGACCCCGACGCTCCGGAACACCGCGAACTGTTCGGCCGCATCGCGGCAGTGCTTCGGGAGGATGTCCGCGACGAGGAAGACGTGTTGTTGCCAAAACTGCAAGACAAGGTGGCGCCGAAGCACTTGCGGCGAATCGGCATGCAATGGGAGGTCGTCCGCCGCACCGCGCCCACGCGGCCTCACCCGGTGGTCGCCCGCCGCCCACCGGGGAACGTCCTCGCGGCCCTCCCCTTGACCATCCTCGACCGCAGTCGTGACCAACTCGACCGCGCATCTCGGCGAACCCACGGATCGACGTCGGCACGCCTGCGTACTGTGAGTGGGGCGCTGGCCGGTGCTGCCGACCGCATCGAACACCTACCACTCCTCACCAGGGGAGACCGGGCCGAAACACATCGCGAGTAGAGGCGTCATGAACACGAATCGCTGCAGCTGATGAGGGGCGTCTACCTCGCTCAGCTGAGCGCGCTACACGATCTGCTCGGCCAGATGTGCGATTTGGCCGGAGAGGCGATAGCCAGATCGACACATGCGCTGTTGCGTGCCGATCTCGCCGTGGCCGAAGAGGTCATCACCGACCACGAGCAGATCGTCCGGATGTCTGCTGACGCCGAGGAACGCGCCTTCGCGCTGCTGGCGCTGCAGGCTCCGGTGGCAGGCGACCTGCGCGCGATCGTCTCGACGTTCCAGATCGTGGCCGACGTCGACCGGATGGGCGCCCTTGCGCTGCACGTCGCCAAGGTGGCCCGGCGCCGCCACCCCGACAAAGCTGTGCCCGAAGACGTCCACGGCTACTTCGCCGAGATGGGACGTCTGGCGGTCAATCTCGCCAACAACGCCAGCGAGGCGCTCAAGAGTCAGAACCCCGAAGACGCGATGCGGCTCCGCGAGGACGACGACGCGATGGATGCTCTGCACAAGCATCTGTTCACCGTGTTGCTCGACCGGAACTGGCACCACGGTGTGCCCTGCGCGGTGGACGTGACCTTGCTCGGCCGCTATTACGAGCGATTCGCAGACCACGCGGTACTCATCGGGCAACGGGTGGTGTTCCAGGCGACGGGCAAATCGCCGTCACCGATCAAGAAGACGTAGCGCGAACGTCGGCTACTAGCGACTGTTCGTATCGCGGCTGGGGTGGTCGGTGTCGACCAGTTGGCGCGCGATGTCCGCGATCGGGGTGTTGGAATCCTGGGACAGTTTGCGCAGCAACTCGAAGGCCTGGAGGCTGTCGATGCTGAACCGCTCCATGATCATGCCCTTGGCCTGTCCGATCACGTCGCGGCTGGCCAGCGCGCTGGTGAAGTGTTCTTTCTCTTTCGCCCGGTACAGCGCGAGTGCGGCATGCGTGGCGTACACCAGACCGGTTTCCTCAGCGGCGAGCGAAAATGCGTTGGCCTCGTCCGAGAACAGGTTGAGGGCCCCCATCGACTGCTCGTTGCTGTAGAGCTCGAAGGACAGACTGGACTTGACCGACGTCTGGGCCAAAGCCTCGGCGATGAACTTGGGGAACCGTTTTTCGGTGGTGAAGTCGTCGAGCCGGAAAGTGGTGTGCTCCCAGGCGGCTTCGAGGCATGGCCCTTCGCCGACATCCATCTGGATGGAATCGAGCTTCTCCACAATTGGATCGCTGATCGCGACGGATTGAGTTTTCTTCTTGCGCTTCTCCACCAGCAGGATGCCTGCGTACATGGTGCCGCCCACGTGCTCGACCGCGCCGGCGGTGATCGTCTTCAAAACAGAATCCACATCGCTTCCCGCCAGCGACGAGTTGTGTAGACCTCGTGCCAAGTTGGCGATGGCGATGTGGACGTTGTTGCCCTGGTTGTCGACCACGCATGTGCTCCTCTGCTCGGTTCACACGCAGTGCGCGTGTACACGCACTGCGTGCCCGAGTCCCCTAAGCGGAAGCGCGGCGAGTGGCCGGGGCCAACTCCTCGGTCAGCGCATGCAATGCGTCCTCAATGGTCGCATAGAGGCTGATGGTCTGGTCGAGTCCCACCAGTCTGATCGGCCGCGCTGTGGATGAACCCTCGGCGACAACGCCGAAACGTCCGCCGGTCGGAAGAACCGCATCATGGGCGTTCACCAGTGCGGCCATACCGACCGACGAAAGGAAATCGGTGTAGGTCAGGTCGATGATCAGGCCTTCGGGGCGTCCGGCGACTGCTTCATCGACCGCCTCGGTGAGCTGGGGAACCGTCAACAAATCGATGCTGCCCCACACGGTGAGGGCAACGATGCTTCCGTGCGACACAGTCGCGATGGTGAGTGTTCCGCCGGCGAGTTCAGCACTATCGGAAACAAAATCTGATCTAGAAATCTTGTGCGCCACGATCGACCCCTAAAAGTTGTCGGGCTAGAAGCGCTACGGCGAGCTTATTCACCGGTCCGCGCTGGGCGGCTCCTCTTCAACCGACTTCTCTATAGTGTCACATCGCACTCCGATGGCAATAGCCCGACAACCACAGACGGCTTCCCGACGACCCTGAGAAGGGCCGCCGGGAAGCCGAATGAAGTTGTCGCGCAGTGTCTTAAGCGGTCGACACGCTATCGTGACCGGGGTTCAAACTCCGCGACCGAATCCCGTTGTTCACACAGGAGACGTGTGCCGGTTGCGTCCGAGCAGAACACCCAGCGCGATCATGGCCACACCCAAGACGAAGTGCAGCCAGTCATCCGCCGAGTTCACCGGCACGAAGTTCGCAGCGGAGTTCTTGTCGATGACCAGGCCGTAGAGCCAAAGCGCCAGGTAGATGACGCCGCCGACGATGAGGAACGACTTGGCCGAGGCCGCGGTCTTGGCGAGCACTATCCCTGCGATGCCGAAGGCCACGTGAACCAGGTTGTGGAGGATTGAAACGTTGAAAATCCCCAGGAGCTTGGCTTCGGAGTGATGGGTGGCGAAAGACATGGTGTCGTAGTCGGTGGTGATTCCGGGGATGAAGCCCAGGATTCCCACCAGCAGAAAGACTGCGCCGACCGCCAGTGCCGCCAGTTGGACCGGGGAACGTTTGGTCGTGCGCGGGGTGCGGGTACTCCGTGTACTCATTGTGCTAACCCTTCACCTTGATGGAGATGTTCATGTGGGCAGACGCCCGTCCGACCGCTATCTGAGGTCAGACGCGGCCGATCCTCTTGCACCCGCGTCTGTCCCGTGTCGGCCGAATACCCGGCGCCGGAGCAGTTAAACGTCCGTAACCAGGTTGTATTCATAGTTAAGCCGGAGCTTTACCCAAGCGCTCCATACTCGTGGGGCGGCCGACCTCACACCGGCCTCGATACACGCTGCCCCGAGGCTTTTGTCGTCGCTGCGGCCGTCCATTCGGACCGAAATCGTCGGCGATTTCCTGCCCGCGACACGCGGTCGCCCCTCTCGTCGAAACGCGGTGCGGCGCATGTCCATTGCGCCGGGCCTGGATGAACAACCGTTTAGTGCCGTATCGCGCTGGGTAGGTCCACCCCCAATAGACAAAAAGGCGCGGAGGACAGCATGAAGGCAATGGTTTACCGAGGTCCCTACAAAGTGCGCGTGGAAGAAAAGGACATTCCGCCGATCGAGCACCCCAACGACGCCATCGTGCGGGTGACCCGCGCTGCGATCTGTGGCTCGGATCTGCATCTCTACCACGGGATGATGCCCGATACCCGGCCTGGAATGACGTTCGGCCACGAGTTCATCGGGGTGGTCGAATCGGTGGGCTCGTCGGTCCAGAATCTGACGCCCGGCGACCGGGTGATGGTGCCGTTCAACATCTATTGCGGCTCTTGCTACTTCTGTGCGCGCGGACTGTATTCCAACTGCCACAACGTCAATCCGAACGCCACCGCGGTCGGGGGCATCTACGGCTACTCGCACACGTGCGGTGGATACGACGGCGGCCAGGCAGAGTTCGTGCGGGTCCCGTTCGCCGACGTCGGCCCCGCGATCATCCCCGACTGGATGGACGACGAAGATGCATTGCTGCTGACCGACGCGCTCGCCACGGGGTACTTCGGCGCACAGCTGGGCAGCATCCGTGAGGGCGACACAGTGGCCGTCTTCGGTGCGGGACCGGTGGGTCTCTACGCCGCCCTCTCGTCGTGGTTCATGGGCGCCGGCCGGGTGATCGTGATCGATCACCTCGAGTACCGACTCGAGAAGGCCCGCACCTTCGCGCACGCCGAAACCCTCAACTTCGCGGAGTACGACGACATCGTGGTCCAGATGAAGAAGTCCACGGACTATCTCGGCGCCGATGTCGCCATCGATGCGGTGGGCGCAGAAGCGGACGGGAACTTCCTGCAGCACGTCGCCGCGGCGAAGTTCAAGCTGCAGGGCGGCTCTCCCATTGCTCTGAACTGGGCCATCGACTCGGTCCGCAAGGGCGGAACCGTGTCGGTGATGGGTGCTTACGGACCGATGTTCAGCGCCGTCAAGTTCGGCGACGCGATGAACAAGGGACTGACCCTCCAGATGAACCAGTGTCCGGTCAAACGGCAATGGCCACGGCTGTTCGAGCACATCAGGAACGGTCATATCAAGCCGAACGACATTGTCACACACCGTATCCCGCTTGAGCACATTGCCGAGGGCTACCACATCTTCTCGTCGAAGCTGGATGAGTGCATCAAACCGATCATCGTCGCCGACGCGGCCTGAGGAGAGTCATGACATCACCAGCCCCGAAGAAGCCGACCGACCAAGTGCCTACCTACACTTCGAAAAGGCCTGCTGCCCCCTCCAGCGAAGAGTTGCGGGCCAGGATTCCCGGGTGGGGCGTGGACCTCGACCCGAAGGATCGGCCGGCAGTCCCACAGCAACGGTTCGACCCCGAAGCGACCGGCGCACACTGGGACTTCCCCGAACGGCAGCCAGAGAAATGGCCGCGGGAGAGATCCATCGAACATCGGTTTCTCACACCTGTTTTCGGTACGTCGACGCCCCCGTCCGGGTTGTCGGGCGTGATCCGCAAGGTCGCCTATCGGTACAGCGAAGGGCGCGCGGCGCACTGGCTGCTGCTACTCGGCGCCGATCGCGTGAACGCTGTCGAGAGTCACCTCGCGTCGTTGCTCACCCTGCGACCGGACAATCCGATCACCCAAACCGGAATTCGAAGCGAGTTCACCCACCACGGCCTCGCGTCGCGCACCGGAACCAAACGAGTGGACAAGAACCACGCGTGGATCGATCCGATCCTTGTCGGCGGACCATGGATTGCCGCGGGTGCGGCGATCGGCTACGCGGCTCGAGCGGCTGTTACGAGAAGGCGCTGACCTCACACCGTCCGGCCGGGTCAGCTCGGATCTGATCCGGCCTCTACGACCTGCCTCGCGATCTCGGCAACCTTCGTGTTCGACTCCTGCGACAGCCTGGCCAACAGCGCGAAGGCCTCATCGGCGCCGATGCCGTAACGCTCCATCACCATCCCCTTCGCCTGACCGATGAGGTCGCGGCTCGTGAGCGCGACAGACAGGTTCTCGCGCTCGCGGAGCACCGAGAACGCCACGGCGGTGTGCGCGGCGAACACCTCGCCGAGGGTGCGGGCGCGTTCGTCGAACGCCTTCTTGGTGGAACTGTAGAGATTGAGAGTTCCGAGGTCGTCCTTGCCGGAGAACAGGCGGAAACTTGCCATCGAGGCGATCCCCAACTCCTGTGCGCCTGCGGCGAATCGCGGCCAGCGATCCTCCGAGCCGAAGTCGTCGATCCACACGGTGGAGCGATCGCTTTTGGGGCGCACGGCGGGGCCCTCACGTAGCTCGTGCTGCAGCTGATCGGCCTGGCCTGCCAGTCCGTTACCCGCCACCGGCTCACCGTGAGGCCCCAGACACACAATGACACCTGCGCACTCGGTGCCCGGAATGCAGTCCACTGCCGTCTTGGTGACGGCATGCGCCAGTGTGTCGACGCCGTTGCTGTTCGACCGCAGGGTGCCCGCCACTGCGACCATCCGTGCCGTCAGATCGAGTTCGTTGTCGATTCGGGGCTCTTCCACGACGCTCCTCAAAATCCATGTGATGTTCACTGGCTCTTGATGCAATTCGGTGCGGGGTACCGGGGTGGATGGGCCTGACCCACAATTCGGTGCGTAAGGCACAGCGCCTCCGGCAGCGCCGATGTCGAAAGGGAGCGATCAGAACCGTCTACCAGTTGAACCCGCTGCCGGAGCGGTCGGCTCGGTACGACCTGACCGTGGCGCGGAGACTTCCCAGCCAGTACGAGGAGACCAACTGATGACCATCAAGCTTGAAAACGTCGGCATCGCCGTACGCGACATCGAGGCCACGATCAGTTTTTTCGCCGACCTCGGCCTCACGGTCCTCGGCCGCGACACGGTCAGCGGCGAGTGGGCCGACACCGCTGTCGGCCTTGACGGGAACCACGCGAAGATTGCCGTTCTACAGACTCCAGACGGACACGGACAGATCGAATTGTTCGAGTACATCCACCCCGAGGCGATCGATACGCCGCCCACACTGCCCAACGAGATCGGCATGCACCGCATCGCCTTCTCCGTCGACGACATCGACGACGCTCTCGCGATCGCCGCGAGGCACGGCCACCACCCACTGCGCGGCGTCGCCAACTATGAGGGCATCTACAAGCTCACCTACGTGCGCGGGCCGAGCGGGATCCTTGTCATGTTCGCCCAGGCGCTCGCAACCGCGGACTCTGACGAATAGCACCGCGGAATCGGACCCTTGACCGGGGTTCAGGGTTCTCCCCGATGTGCTTCCCCGCGCGATCGTCCTACCGTGTTCTCAACAAAGCGGGGTATCAATTCGGGGGCCTACTTGAATGCAGCAACTGAATTGGCCAAATTCGCAGCCCGGTTGGCGTCGGCGATCGGCACGTCCGGCATGCGGGCGTTGGCGCAGTTCAACAAGCATGTCATCAACCACGCTGTGCGGCTGTGGGCCGGACGCGTGCCCCATATGGCAGTGATCGAACACATCGGCCGCCGCAGTGGCCGAACGTTCAAGACACCGGTGATGGTGTTCAGATCCGGCCAGTCCGTGTCGGTCGTGCTCAACTACGGGGTGCACTCGGACTGGGTACAAAACGTCCTCGAAGCCGGCCAGGCACGGGTCGAGCACCGCGGCCGACACTATCGACTCCACAGTCCAGAACTGGTCGCAGGAGACGATGACGAATCGCCGCTGCCGTCCGGAAGACGTTCGGCAACGATTCTCAGAGCATCGATCGATACCGAAAAAGCTCCGATCTGACCGAGTGGAGTGCAGGACCTTCGGGTCTCTGTTGCCGACTAGGGTGCTGCTGATGAGCAAGTTCATCGCTGCCGGACGGCGCCATTCGGTCGGTGTGATGGCCGATGGCTCGGTGGTTGCCGCCGGCGACCTGCTGGCTCCAGAGACCTGGGTGGGCGATTGGCGGGGCATGGCTGCGGTCGCGGCCGGGAATGTGCACACGGCGTCCAATACGGGTCGATCGCACACTGTCGGATTGCGCACGGACGGTACCGTCGTCGCCACCGGGTGGAACGACGATGGGCAGTGCGAGGTGGCCGACTGGGTGAGCGTGGCGGGCATTGCTGCTGGTTGGCGGCGTACGGTGGCCGTCTTCTCAGACGGATCAGTATGCGCGCGAGGACGTCGCCGCGAGGGTGCCCGCGATGTCGACGGATGGAGCGAAATGGTTGCCGTGGCCGCCGGGGATTGGCACACGGTGGGGGTCCGGGCGGACGCCACCGTGGCGGACGTTCGGCCCAACCGCGCCTAGTCGGCATTTCACAGGAGGACCGAAGAAGGCCGGACGTCGTCGGCTACGGGACGCTCAGGCGTAATCCCAGAACTGCAGCCACCGCACCGAGGCGAAGACGGTGAGCGTGAGCGCGTACAGCACGCACACGGCAATCGCCCCGGCCACAGACACTTTCACCGACGAGCCCCGGGCAGGGTCGAGCCAGAAGCCGAAAGCCCACGTGGCCAGCGGCATCAGCGCATACGTCAGCAGCGACACCGACAGGATCTGACTGAGCCACATCGACAGCCAGGGGTCGGCGCCCCATCCGTCGAGCACCGGTCCGACAAATCGGGACAGGGTCATCACGGTCGGATAGAGCACCAACAGCACCATCATCGCGACCTTCCATTCGGGCGTGACGGTGGGCTTTCCGTCGGTGACCCGCATGATGGATCCAAAGGTGTTGTGTTCGAACGACGCCGAGTACTCCTCCGAAAGATGCGACCGCAGCTGAGTCAAGGCATCGGCACGGTCGGGTGAGTCAACCCAGGCGGCGAGCGACTCGTCGTTGCGGAACTTGAGAACAGCGCTCCATTCGTCGGAACCGTCAGACAGCACCCTGGGGCCGAACAGCACCGCGAACTCATAGCCGGGTGCTGCGGCGTTCAGATCAATCAAGGTGCGCTGGGCGTCGATGAACCCGGCGACGTTTTCTTGATCGACCTTGTGCCGGAACAACGCCACCCCGGTGGGAGGCACCTGGCCTTCGACGATCACGAGGTCGCTGAACTCCCGCCGGATACCGTTCTCGGCAGCCATCTTCAACGCGTCGGCCCACTCTGCCGAATCCAGCCAGCGGTGCAACGACTCCTCGGTGTCGAACGTCAGGGCCACAGCCCGTTGCGCGTGTTCCGCCGACAGGGTCTGCAGATGACCGGGCGCCGATTGGATACGGGCGGCGAGTTCCTCGAACCACGACTCGAACTGGGCATCCGGTACATCGTGGAACGGAACGAGTACCGTTGCCTCAGTCGATCTTTCGGTCACAACAGCGGAGTCAGACGTCGTCGATCTTGCGGCCCTTGACGTAGACGGCGCTGATCGCCGGCTCTCGGAGCTGCATCAGCAAGGCAAACAGCATCTGGTCGCGTGCCATCTTCTCGTCATCGGCGCGGGCGCCGTTGTCGATGGCGTTGGCCAGCGACGGCCAACGCTCGGGATCGATCACCAGGAAATCAGCTTCTTTGCCGGTGTCGAAGTTGCCGAAGCGATTCTCCATGTCCAACGCCCGGGCCCCGCCGAGGGTCGCGACGAACAACATCTCGGCCGGGTGCATGGACACACCGGCATCGCCGGGCTCGGTGATGTGAACCTTGAAGGCGTCGTTGGCAACTCGCGAGATCAGCCATTCGTCACCGCCGCCGTGGTCGGTGCCGAGTGAGATGTTGACGCCTGATTCCACTGTCCGCAGCCACGGCATCGTTCCCGACCCCAGGAACAACTGGGACACCGGGCAATGGGAGATGGAGGTGCCGGTCTCGGCCATCCGGGCGAGCTCACCGTCTTGACAGTGCACCGAGTGGGCCATGATGGTCCGCGGTCCGAGCAGCGATTCGCCACCGACCTTCGAGCCGGGCAGGAACTTGCCGTCGTAGGTGTCGAGGTACGAGTTCACCTGGTAGTCGGCCTTGGTGGCGTCCACCTCACCGGTGCCGGGACGGTTGTTCTCGTTGAGGTGGGTGTGGACGTAGACACCCTGCGACCGCAGGTCGGTGTAGAGCTCCCCCAGCGCTGCCATCGTCGTCGGGGTCACCGACAGCGAGAACCTCGGCACCAGTGCCACATGCAGCAGTGCAGTCGCGACGTCTCCGGTGTCGGCGGCGTGCCACTTGTCCACCTCGGCAGCGGTCAGTTCGATGGCCTTCTTCTCGCTGGTGATCAGCGGGCCGGCCGAGTCGGGTCCTCTTGTCTGGATGCCACGACCACTGACGATTCGCAATCCACGGCGCTGCGTCTCCTCGAACAGCGCATCCTGCGCGTCAGGGAATGCCGAGCCGAACACCATCGCCGCGGTGGTACCCGCCCTCACCCGCTGGTTGGTGAACTCCACCGCCGCGGCCCGCCCGAAGTCGCGGTCACCGAACTTGGATTCGGAGGGGAAGATGCACCTCTCGAGCCATTCGAGCAGTTGTCCGCCGCCGTAGGAGTCACCGGCGTAGGTCTGCGGGAAGTGGATGTGGGTGTCGACGAACCCCGGCAGGATGAAACCGGGCCGGTAGTCGACGATCGCGGCGTGCTCGTGCTCGGTGGGCAGGTCGGCGAACTCGCCGCACCACTCGATGCTGCCCTCGCTGTCCACCACCAATGCCCCGTCGGCGACGAAGACCAGCGCTTCTTCAGCCGTGGTGACCTTCGCCGAGCCGGCGACATGAAAGATTTGACCGCGATAGACATGTTTCACGCGTCAAGCAAAGCATTCCACGCATGATTTGGTGTGACGAAAAACCAAACCGGGCAGCGGATGCGATGCAACACCGCTTTTATCTTCGGCGACGGGGCCGGCGCTGTGGTCGTCGGACCGAGCAAGGACAATGGCATCTCCCCCACCATGTGGGGCAGCGACGGTGAGAACAGCGATGCGATCTCCCAGAACTACGACATCCCCGAGTACATGGACGCCGAGGAGTTCCAGTCGAAAGACTCGGAGACCGACCCGGTCGGGCGCATGGTCGTCGCCATGCAGGGCACCCGCGTGTTCCGTTGTGCCGCAATCACTCTGCCCAAGGCGCTGTCGAGTGTCATCGAACGGTCAGGTGTGGCCCTCGAGGACATCGAGATTTTTGTGCCCCATAAGGCCAATGCCCGGATCAACACCCTGATGAAAGCGAATCTCGGTCTGGCCAACGATGTCCCGGCTGCCAACGACATCGAGACCACCGGCGACACGTCCGCCGCGTCGATCCCGCTGGCCATCGAGGAGATGCTGGTATCGGCAAGGCGAGGGCGGCCAGACCGCGCTGCTCCTCGGATTCGGCGCCGGCCTGAGCTACGCCGGCCAGGTCGTCACCCTGCCACCCGCCCCAGCGGAAGCCAGCTTCTAGACCCCACCCTCCGGAAAATGGGTCCTTTTGGCCAACATAAGCCCAGATGGGCTCCACCAAAAGGACCCATTTCGGGCGTTTATCGCCGCTTGCGTGAACGTGGCCGGTCGGCAGGAGGCATCGACTTTGGTGCGGCCGCTTCGGCGCGAACCTCGACCTGCGTGGCGCGCTCGGCTTCGAGCCAATCGGGCATCTCGGACAGGAGTTCGTTGATCTGCTCGGTGGTCAGCGCCTCGGTGATCTCGTGGCGCACCAGCGCACCTTTCGAAACGCCGAGTTTCATCGCCACCAGGTTCTTCGGGTGGGGTCCCTTGATGCGCAGATCACGCAGCCAACTCGGCGGGTCCGCCTGCAGTGCTTCGAGTTCGGCACGGGTGATGACGCCCTCCTGGAACTCGGCGGGCGTCGCCGGCAGGTACACGTCCAACTTCTTGGCGGCGGTGGCCGGCTTCATCGACTGCGAACTCATGAACCGAGACTATCGGCCGGTAGCCTGTGGGCGTGACCGCGCCAGGTAATGCCGTTTCATTTCAGCTGGCGTTTGTGCCCGGCGTGACGCCCGGCAAATGGGCACGGACCTGGAGTGAACGCCTACCGCAGGTGCGACTCGAACTCGTCCCGATCGACGTCGCCGCATGCGCCGATGCCATCCGCGACGGGCGGATACAGATGGCGATCACCCGGCTGCCTGATGCCCTGGATCACCACGATCCGGGGCCACACCACACCATCGAGCTCTACCAGGAAACGACCGTCGTGGTCGTGCCGAAAGACCACGTCTTCACCGCAGTCGATGAGATCGGCATCGACGATCTGGCGGATGAACAACTCCTGTGGCCACTCGACGAACCATTGCTGGTCGGGCAACAGGCGGGAACCGCCGTGGAACATCGACCGGAAACCACCAGCGACGCAATCGAACTCGTCGCAGCGGGCACCGGGCTCTTGCTGGTCCCGCAGTCGCTGGCCCGGCTGCACCATCGCAAAGACCTTGCCTATCGCCCAGTGACCGACGCGCCAACCGGATCGGTGGGCCTTCTGTGGCCGGCACCGACATCTGAGCTCGCCGAGCAGTTCATCGGCATCGTGCGCGGACGTAAGGCGACGTCGTCGCGGAGTCAGTCCGAACCTGCCCCGAAACGGTCGGCCAAAGAGAAGGCCGCTGCCAAGCGCGCTTCCAGAGAAGCCGCCGGAAAGACCCCCGGGAAGGGCCCACGTAAACCGAGGCGGTGACGAGCCCGCCCTCCGGAAATGGGTCGTTTTGGCGAACGAAAGCCCAGGTGGGCTCCGCCAAAACGACCCATTTCCGGGGGTGCGGTTACTTCAGAAGGGTGTGGAGCGAGGTGATCCGGATAAAAGGAGGAACCTCGATGTCAGAGGCGGTTTATTGAAACCGCCCCTGACGTGCAGCGGAAGCGGAGGGATTTGAACCCCCGGTGGTTTTACCCACGCTCGCTTTCAAGGCGAGTGCATTCGGCCGCTCTGCCACGCTTCCTTCGGTCAGTGAGCCTACTTGACGCGGAGTCGTTCGTTCTCACGGAGCCAGGTATCGACCTTTGCGAAGGTGGTGGCCATCGCGTCGCGCTCGTGGTCGTCGAGGTGGTCGAGCAGGTAGGTGCGCACCGCGAGTACATGACCTTTGGCCGCCTCGTGCAATTTCTCGCGCCCCAGGTCGGTGATGCGGCATTCCCGGTTGCGCAGGTCCCGGTCTTGGTCTTTGGCCATCCGCTCGATGAAGCCGGCCTCCACCAGCCTGTCCACCCGGCGAGAGATGGTGCTCTTGGTGGCAAGCGCGCCGTCTGCCAGGTCACTCATCCGCATGTGGTCGTGTTCGGACAGAAGGACCAGGATGCGGTAGTCGGCGAAGGTGAGACCCGACGCGGTGACCAGGGCATCGTTGATGGCGTCGAACAGACGTTGGGTGCCGTCCATGAACGAACGCCACGCCATCTGCTCGGCCTCATCAAGCCACGGCACATCGTCCTCTGTCATGGTCCATTCCCGGTCACCGATCAGCAATGTGAAGCACAGGTTACCCCGCACCCATACGGTGATCCGCCGAACGTTTTCGCTCGTCAAGACGCGGTCACCATAGAAGTGACGCACCAGCCGGCCTTGCGGTTCCGCACTTCGACGGCAGGACTGGGGTATTGGTTGAGACATGAGCAACATGCGAGCAGCGACCGTCACCGAGTTCGGACCGCCGGAGAACCTGGTGATCACAGACGTCGAACGACCGTCCCCCGCTGCAGGTGAGGTTCTGGTGAAAGTGGCCGCCGCCGGCGTGAACCGCGCCGACCTGCTGCAACGCCAGGGAAACTACCCGCCTCCACCGGGCGCGAGCGACATCATCGGGATGGAAGTGTCGGGCACCGTCGCCGAACTCGGCACCGAGGTCACGGGATGGGAAATAGGACAAGAGGTGTGCGCGTTGATCGCCGGCGGCGGTTACGCCGAATACGTGACCGTTGCCGCCGAGCACTTGCTGCCCGTACCCGACTCGGTCGACCTGATCGAGGCCGCCGCCCTTCCCGAGGTTGCCTGCACAGTGCTGTCCAACCTCAAACGGACCGCTCATCTGCAGCGAGGTGAACTGCTGCTGCTCCACGGTGGGGCAAGCGGCATCGGCACACACGGCATCCAGTGGGCGAAGGCTCTCGGAGCCACGGTTGCCGTGACCGCCGGCTCAGCCGAAAAGCTGGAACTGTGCCGCGATCTCGGCGCCGACATCACCATCAACTACCACGACGACGACTTCGTCGAGGTGCTCAAGACACACGGCGGCGCCGACGTCATTCTCGACATCATCGGGGCAAAATATCTGAGCCGCAACGTATCTGCATTGGCCGCGGACGGGAGGCTGGTGGTGATCGGCATGCAGGGCGGGGTCAAGGCCGAACTGAACCTGGGTGCCTTGCTGTCCAAACGCGGGACCATCCATGCGACGGCCTTGCGTGGTCGTGAGCAGTCGGACAAGGCGGCGATCGTTGCTGACACCATCGCGACCACCTGGCCGATGATCGCCGACGGTCGCGTCAAACCTGTTGTCGGCGCAACATTTTCGCTCGACAAGGCGGGTGAGGCACACGCCTTGCTCGAATCCGGGAAAGTCACCGGCAAGGTGTTGCTCACCGTCTGACCGGGGTTTCTCACCAAGATCGGCCCCCTGGGTGGGCACCGAGGGGATTATGCCCTCGGAGGCCATTCAGCGGGACGATTGTGGTGGCGTCAGCCGAGTGAACCGAGAGTGCGAACGAGCTGGTCGACCTCATACGGCGTGGTGTACGGCCCGAGCCCGATGGTGACGGCACCACCCACATCGTTGACACCGATCCCGGACAACACGCGACTGTTCACATCGGCCAGCGCGCTGATGCCATTGTCGGCCAGCCGCCGGACCACCTTGTCCGCGGTGACCCCGGAGACCGTGAAGCTGACCGCCGGAATCTGTAGCGGCGCATCGCCAATGACGTTCACGAAGTTCAGCTGCCGCAGCGAGTTGAGCAGGTAGCGCAGCAGTCGTTGCGAGTACTCCGCCAGGCCCGTCATCGACTGGACCAACCGCTCACGCCGGGTTCCGGTGGCCGATTCATCAAGCGCCGCAAGGTGTTCGATAGAAGCAACCAGGCCGGCGAGCAACGCGTGTTGATGTCCGTCGACCTCGAGCCGTTCCGGCCCCTGTGCATCCGGGTTCAGGGACATCGACCGCACGCGGGTGAGCATCTCCGGGTCACGGAACACCAGCGCTGCGGTGGACGGGCCGCCCCAGCGCGTCGCACTGACCACCAGTACGTCCGCGCCCAGCACCTCGATGTCCAGCGGCATGTACGGCGCCGCGCTGGTGGCGTCCACCACCAACAAGCCGTCGATCGCGTGAACGGTGACCGCCGCGGCCGCCACGTCGACCACCGTCCCCAGCGTCGACGACGCCAGCGGCATGGCGACCACGCTCGTGGACCGACTGACCAGACCTTCGTATTGCCAGACGGGCAGGTCGCCGTTCTCGATGTCCACCTCGGCCCAGCGGACCTTGGCGCCGAATCGGTCGGCGGCGCGCAGCCACGGCACCACATTGGCCTCGTCGTCGAGGCGGCTCACCACCACTTCCGAACCGAGCCACACCCGGGTGTTGAGGCATTCGGCCAGAACGCTGAGCAACTGTCCACGCGACGGTCCGAGTACCACGCCCCGCGGATCACCGTTGACCAGATCCGCGACGGCCTGCCGTGCCGCGTCGATGACGCCGGCCGTCTTCTTCGCCGCGGGATAGATGCCGCCGGGTTCGGAGACCAGGCCACGGAACGCCTTGGACACCGTGGTCGCCACCGAGTCCGGGATCTGCATCCCGGCCTGGGGATCGAGATGGATCCAGCCGTCTCCCAGCGACGGGAACAATCCCCGTACGCGTCCGACGTCATAAGCCATGGCAGTCACCATAGACCGTCCTTCCGACGCTGCCACCTGAGTTGTGGGCCTGCTGCGAACACGAGATCGGGACATCTGGACAATGGGGACATGGCCGAAGACATTTTCAACCAGGGACCCCCGTCCGACAGCGACGACGGCATCGTTGTGGTGCCGTCGGCGAACTCCGACCAGGGTAAAGGTGACGAACAGCAGGGTGTCGCCGACATGGTCGAGCAGCCGGCGAAGGTGATGCGGATCGGCACGATGATCAAGCAGCTCCTCGAAGAAGTTCGGGCGGCACCTCTCGACGATGCCAGCCGGGTTCGGCTGCGCGAGATCCACCAGTCGTCGATTCGCGAACTGGAAGACGGTCTGGCCCCTGAGCTGCGCGAAGAGCTCGAACGGCTGGCCCTCCCGTTCACCGACGACAACACGCCGTCCGACGCGGAACTGCGGATCGCCCAGGCGCAGCTGGTCGGCTGGCTCGAAGGACTGTTCCACGGCATCCAGACCGCGCTGTTCGCCCAGCAGATGGCCGCGCGGGCGCAGCTCGAGCAGATGCGTCAGGGGCAATTGCCGCCGTCGGGTCCGATGGGTGGCCCCGGTGGGCCGCCTCACGGGGTCGCGGGCACCGGTCAGTACCTCTGATCCGACGTCTGGCGCCGGCAGGCCTGCGGTGCCCGGTTTGCCGAGATCGACAACTGCGGCGTCCGGGGCGGGCCGGCGTTGACGGTAGGCTCGTCTCTCGTGTCAACAGCAGTCGATCGCGAGCCGGTGCGCCCGCCCTCAGCGGAGTCCGATTCCCGGTCCTTCCGCCGGGCATTCGGCGACCTCGCAGCCGGCTTCCGCCAGTCGGAGCTGTGGTTGCTTCTCGGCTGGCAGGACATCAAGCAGAGATACCGCCGCTCCCTCCTCGGCCCGCTCTGGATCACCATCGCCACAGCGGTGACTGCGGTGGCCATGGGACTTCTCTACTCGCAGCTGTTCGGCAACGAGATCGACACGTTCCTGCCGTACGTCATGCTCGGGTTCATCTTCTGGGGTTTCATCTCCGGATCGATCCTCGAGGGTGCCGAGCTCTTCACCACCAACGAGGGGCTGATCAAACAGATCCCTGCCCCGCTGAGCGTGCACGTGTACCGCCTCACCTGGCGGCAGCTGATCATATTCGCGCACAACATCCCGCTGTATGCGGTGTTGCTGATCATCTTCCCGCAGCCGGTGAACTGGACCGTGGTGTTTGTCATCCCCGGCATCGCACTGCTTGTACTCAACGCCGTGTGGGTGTCCATCGTGTTCGGCATTCTGTCCACGCGGTTCCGCGACATCGGCCAATTACTGGCCACCGCAGTGCAACTGGTCTTCTTCATGACGCCGATCATCTGGAGTGCCACCGATCTCGAGAAGAATGTCGGGGCCGATTCCAGCCGGGTCAAGCTGGTCCAGATCAATCCGATGTACCACTACCTCGAGATCACCCGCGGTCCGCTGCTGGGCGAGTCGGTGGCGCTCTACCACTGGCTGATCGTCATCGCCTGCACGATCGGCGGCTGGGCAGTGGCGTTGATGGTGCTGCGTAATTACCGTGCTCGCGTTGCGTATTGGGTGTGAGGTCATGAGTTCAGTTCGAGTCGATACCTGGGACGCCTGCGTCGATTTCCCGATCTTCGACGCCAAGACCCGGTCCATCAAGAAATCGGTGCTCGGCCGCGCCGGCGGCGTGATCGGCGCCAACGACTCAAACGTCGTCGTGGTCGAGGCACTCAAGCAGATCAATCTGCACCTCGAACACGGTGATCGCATCGGACTCGTGGGGCACAACGGTGCCGGCAAATCTACCCTGCTGCGCCTGCTGTCGGGGATCTATGAACCCACTCGCGGTGCATGCAGCATCAAGGGTCGGGTGGCACCGGTGTTCGACCTCGGCGTCGGCATGGATCCCGAGATCTCCGGCTACGAGAACATCGTCATCCGGGGCATGTTCCTCGGCATGAGCCGCCGCGAGATGCTCCGAAAGATGGACGACATCGCCGAGTTCACCGAACTGGGTGACTACCTGTCGATGCCGCTGCGCACCTACTCCACCGGTATGCGCGTGCGCGTGGCGCTCGGGGTGGTCACCTCGATCGATCCCGAGATCCTCATCCTCGACGAAGGTATCGGTGCCGTCGACGCGGAGTTCATGAAAAAGGCACGCATCCGCCTGCAGGAGCTGGTCAAACGGTCCGGCATCCTGGTGTTCGCCAGTCACTCCAACGAGTTCCTCGCGCAACTCTGCGACCGCGCCCTCTGGATCGACCACGGCGCGATCCGGATGGACGGCGGGATCGAGGAAGTGGTGCACGCCTACGAAGGACCGGAGGCCGCGCGCCACGTGCGTGAAGTCTTGGCCGAGGTCGAAAAGGATGGCTGAGCCCGCCGCGGCCCCCTCGGGTGGCGCGCAGACCGCGGACCGTGTGATCGGCGTGGTGGTCACCCACCGTCGCCTCGAGCTGCTGCGGCAATCGCTCGAAGTGCTGACCAATCAGAGTCGGCCCGTCGACCACCTCATCGTCGTCGACAACGCCGACGAACCCGCGGTCGCCGAACTTGTTGCCGCGCAGAGCATTCCCACCACCTACATCGGGTCGAAGCACAACCTCGGCGGCGCCGGCGGATTTGCGCTCGGCATGCTGCACGCACTGTCACTGGGCGCCGACTGGGTGTGGTGCGCAGACGACGACGGCAGACCCGAAGGCAGCGACGTTCTCGGCACACTGCTCGAATGCGCTGTCACGCATCAGCTTTCCGAGGTGTCGCCGGTGGTGTGCAACATCAGCGACCCTGACACGCTGGCATTCCCGCTGCGACGTGGACTGGTGTGGCGTCGCAAGCGATCCGAACTGTTCGCCGGGGACGAGACCTCCGACCTTCTGCCCGGCATCGCCTCACTGATGAACGGCGCACTGTTCTCCGCATCGGCCATCGAGGCCGTCGGGGTCCCCGACCTGCGCCTGTTCGTCCGCGGCGACGAGGTGGAGATGCACCGCCGACTAGTGCGGTCGGGTCTCGACTTCGGCACCTGCCTCACCACGGCCTATCTCCATCCGGACGGCACGGACGAGTTCCGGCCGATCATGGGTGGGCGGATGCACACCCAGTACCCCGACAACGACACCAAGCGATTCTTCACCTACCGCAATCGCGGCTATCTGATGAGCCGGCCCGGTATGCGCAAGCTGCTGGTGCAGGAATACGCCCGGTTCGGTTGGTATTTCCTTGTGCAGCAACGGGATCTGGCCGGCTTCCGGGAGTGGCTGCGTCTGCAGTCGCTGGGCCGTCGAGAGCGGTTCTCGCGACCCTGATCCGAGCGGTCTCGATACGGGCCACCGCCGACTGCTACCGAATCGTTCCCAAGTCAAACTAGAACGTGTTCTACTGAACTGAGACGGGTCTGGCTCGACCAGGCCCAGGGAACACATCTAGGAGGATCATGCGGTTCACATTCGCCGAGGCGATGACAGATCCCAGCTACTACCTGCCGCTGGCTCAAGCGGCCGAGGCTGCCGGGTACGAGGGGTTCACCATCCCCGACTCCATCGCCTACCCGGAGGAGTCGGACTCGACGTATCCGTACACCGAAGACGGCAGTCGGGAGTTCCTCGAGGGCAAGGCCTTCATCGAGACCTTCGTGATGGCGGCAGCCATGGGCGCGGTCACCGAGAAGATCCGATTCAACCCGTTTGTGCTGAAACTGCCGATCCGTCCCCCCGCACTGGTTGCGAAGCAGGCGATGTCGGTGGCCGTACTCACGAACAACCGGTTCGCTCTGGGTGTCGGTACCAGCCCGTGGGCCGAGGACTACGACATCATGGGCGTGGACTACAAGCGTCGTGGCAAACGGATGAACGAGTGCATGGACATCATCCGCGGGCTCAGCACCGGCGAGTACTTTGAGTTCCACGGAGAGTTCTACGACATCCCGAAGATCAAGATGAACCCGGCGCCGACCAAACCGATCCCACTACTCGTCGGCGGTCACGCAGATCTGGCACTCAAGCGCGCCGTGATCCGCGGCGACGGCTGGATGCACGGCGGCGGCCCGCCCGAGGAACTCGACGCCCTGCTCGACAAGATCCACGACATCCGCAAGGCCGAAGGCAAGCTAAACGACCCCTTCGAGATCCACGTCATCTCCTACGACGCGTACACACCCGACGGCTGTAAACGCCTCGAGGACAAAGGCATCACCGATGTCATCGTCGGCTTCCGGATTCCTTACATCACCGGCGACGACACCGAACCGCTCCAGAAGAAGATCGACAACCTCAACATGTTCGCCGACTCGGTGATCAGCAAGGTCAACGGCTGACCCAGCTTCCCGATCTTGGTGGGTTCGGGCGAGCATAAGCCCAGGTGGACCTCACCATTTCCCACCAAGATCGGGGGGGTTACGCGACGAGGCCGGCGCGGAATGCGACGAGCGCAGCTTCAACCCGATTGCGGGTCCCGAGCTTGGTGAAGACCGACGAGATGTGGGTCTTCACCGTCGTCTCGCTGAGGAAGAGTGCGGAGGCGATGGTCGCGTTGGACGCCCCGCCGGCGAGCGCGCGTAACACTTCACGCTCGCGGGAGCTGAGCATCGCAATCTCGGTTGGTGAAGCGAGATGTTCAGGCGGCCTGCTCTCCACTATCCGCCTGAGCGAATCGGCACTGAAGAGCGTATTACCCGCCGCGACCGCGCGAACCGACTGCTGAAACGTCTCAGGCGCCTCGTCTTTGCTCAAGAAACTATGTGCACCGGCTGAGACAGCTTGCACAACAAGGTCATCGACGTCCATGGCAGTCATCGCAATGACTCGCGGCGGGTTCGGCATCTTCATCAGCTCGCGGGTCGCAACCAGTCCACCGACCCTTCGCATCTTCAGATCCATCAGTACAACGTGGGGTCTGCGCGCCTGGACCGCAGCGGCCACTTGGTCACCGTCCTCGACATCGGCGATCACGACGATGTCGTCGGTGGCGGCGAAGATGTCTGTGACCCCACGGCGAACGAACGGGTCGTCGTCGGCGATCAGCACCGTGATCAGGGTAGCTGTGGTCATGATGATTCATAGCGTATTGCGTCATACCGACATCGAGAAGCACCGTGTAGCCATGCGATTCACGCGTACCAGGGCACCCAGCAGTTGACGATGAAGTCGGTGCCGACGATGCCTGCGTTGAACGTACCGCCGACGTTGTGCACCTGTTCGGCAAGTCCACGTAAGCCCATGTGCGACCCCCGTGGCACCGCGGGCGGTTGTGTACTGAGGGTATTACGCACACCGATCCGGATCCCGTGCTCGTGGGCCCCGGTGATCCCGATGTGGACCGTCTGATCGCCCGCATACTTCTGTGCGTTGGTCAGCGCCTCCTGTACAACCCGATAGGTGACGTGCCCGGAGGCGGCGCCTACGTCACCTGGCGACACGTCGGTGAAAAGTGTTGTGTGCAAGCCTGCAGCTCGTGCTGACTGCACCAGATCGGCGATCCCATCGATGCCCTGATGGCCAGTTTCCCGCGGGGCTGAACCTCGCAGCACCCCGACGATACTTTTGAGTTCGTCGAGCCCTTCGTGCGCGGTTGCCCGAATCATCGACGCGGTATTGGCAATCTTCTCGGGGTTGTCCGTGCCTCCCACCTGAACCGCACCCGCGAGAAGCGAGATTCGACTCAGACTCGCGGCCAGGGTGTCGTGCATGTCGCGCGCGATGCGTGTTCGTTCCTCTGCGCGGATCATCTCGTCGCGCATGGCATCGGTCTGCTTGGTTGCGCGATCGCGACTGATCTCGGCGCGAGCCAGCTCGAACTGGGTGTGCCGCAACAACGCGACCACCACGACGATCGCCACCAGCGCGGCCGCGACGATCCACGGGATCCACAGCGGTACATCCCATTCGGGCTTTGGCACATCGTCGGGTACTTGCGGTGACCCGATCGTCAGCACCGAATTGTCGCGGGTTCGATGCGCATCGTAGGTCAACGAGATGCCGCATGCCATGTAGACGACAGCAGCCGATATCGCGAGTCGGATGCCGCGCTCGGCCTGGGCGACCGCGTACAACGCGATCAGTGCAGCGGTGGCGTCAGTGCAGAAGAACAACGGCCCGGCGACGGCGGCAGCCAACACCGCGATCGGGTGCTCGTGACGCCAGACCAGTGCGGCTGCGGCTGCAAAATTGAGCAGCATGCCGATCACCAGGTTCCACACGGGAATCGTCCCCGAGTCGCCCGAGATGCCGGCCGTCATCACCGTGCAGAACACGCTCAACGCCACCGCTCCGGTGGTCCAGAGGCGGCGTCTGAAGATCTGCCCGGTAGTCGCTGTCACCGCTGGGACGTTACGCAATGGCTCTGACCAGATGCGATCAGACGACAGGTCCGTGACCACCAAGAGGCAGACCGAAAGGATGACCGAAGCCGACTCTTCGGCCGAGGCGCACCGGAAGCTTTCTGCGATGAGCTGTTCATCGACCCGAACGACGGCATCGAACCGCGCCGCGTTCACATCCCGCACAGCACAGGAGGTCCCGCCATGAGCAATCCAGGTCAGCCCGGAGACAACCCTTACGGCCAGCCGTACAACCCCTACCCGCAGCAGCCACCACCCAAGAAGAAGCGCAAACTCTGGCCGTGGTTGGTGGTCGGTATCCCGGTGCTGCTGATCGGTGCGTGCACCGCGGTGCTGGTCTCCAGTGTCGACACCGACAGCGATACCAGCGTCACAAAGGGTTCAGGCCAAGGCACCCCTGCCGCGGCTGCCGGCCCCGCCTTCCCCGGCAAACTCGACGACGACACCTCGGCGCTCGCGGGCGACACGATCACCCGAGATGATCTCGCCTACACCGTCTCTCCGTTGGAGACGGTCGGCACGGCAATCGGCGACTACCTCTGCACCAACGTGACCATCAAGAATGTCGGTGACAAGCAGAACGACTTCAACAGCTACATCGACTGGAGTCTGCAGGACGCCGCCGGCACCATCCGCGACGCGACCTTCGCCCCCGAACGCCAACCGCTGAACTCGGGCCAGATCGCGCCGGGCGGCCAGGCATCTGGTGACGTGTGCTTCGACTCTCGCGACGGATCCGGTCCCGGTACCTATGTGGTGCTGTTCAACGACACCTTCTCACTGTCGTCCGACCGACTGGCGTGGGTGAACACCCTTTAGCCAATTCGATACTGTGCGGTTGTTCGGCGCGTTTGCGCATGTAGCGCGCCGGACAACCCCACCAAGATCGGGGAACGGGCGGGGTCAGCGGATCTTGAAGATGACCGTTCGCTGCACAACGAAGTTGATGACGGTTGCGGTGCCCTGAGCGATCACGAAGGCAGCGAGGCTGTAGACAAAAGTCTCCTCCCACACCCTCGACAACCCGGTGTAGATGCCGACCTGGACCACGAAGGTCACCAGATAGAGAACCGCGACGGCGACAAAGCGGAGCGCGCTGGGGTCGGCGGCGAACGTCCACCGACGGTTGATCAGGTACGCCGTGGTGGTGCCGCAGATGAAGCCGACGGCTTTCGCGAACCACTCGGGCATGCCGAACCCATACTGGAGCAACAGGGTGAGCCCGAAGTCGAGGACGCCTGAGCCGGCCCCGGTGATCACAAACCGGACCAATTGGGTCTTCAGGTCGACCCCGACGCGTGGTGCTAGCTCCTCAGACACCCCAACACACTAAACGGCAGCCGCCGACTTCCCCGATTCGGTCGGTTCCAGGATCAGGATCGTGCCGATCACCAGTTCGTCCCCGATCAATCCGGTGATGATCGATTCCTGTTCGGATGCGTTGTCCCAGCGACTGTCGTGGCGGTGGCGTTCGGCAACGAGGTCGTCGCATTCGGTGACCCTCTGCTGCCACCAGTCGGGCGCAGCAGCGAAGTCGGCCAGATCAGCGCGATCGACGATGCGCATCCCGGCATCCTCCACGAGCCGGTCCAAACCAGTGCGCGTCGGAAAGTTGTTGCCCTCGGGCTGGTTCGGCAGGTCGTCGACCGTCTTGATGTAGACGAGCACACCTACTCTCCCGTCGGCACGGACGACGCGTCGGAGCTCTCGCAGCATCTTGGGCTGATCGCTGCTCGTGCACAGGACTCCGAGCGACCACGCCTTGTCGAATTTCCCGGACGGGAACGGGAGATTCTCGCCGGCGGCCGCGACGGTGGCCCGGCCGAACAACCGTTGCGCGGCCTGGCACGCGCCCATCATCGGCTCGACCAGCACCACCTCGGGTCCGAACTCTCGCGCGACGAACTCGGCTGCCCCACCCATGCCCGCCCCGACATCGACGAGTCTGGTCTCAGTGTCGAGAGCGAGCTTGCCCGCCAGCCAGCGAAGTGCTTCGGGGCTGCCGCTGCCGCGACATGCGGCGGGTATGGCGTACTCGCGACCAAGCGTCTCGACGGCCCGCACGGTCCAGGACGGGATCGTGTCGAACTCGTCCTTCATCGCCTCTGCATCGACTACCACTGTGCCGCCTTCACCGACTGTGCCCCATCGGCCAGGCGCTCACGTAGCCGCCGTCCGATCTCTGCCTTGACCTTCGCTGCCGGAACCTCACCGGCCGCCGACGCCAACCCCGAGAGGTTGACGCCCACCACACCCGGGATGTCGAGGAGCGCAACTGCTTCGTCGACCGCGGTCTCGATGCCCGCCTCGACCGAGTCGTCTGCCGCCAGCACCCTGGTGATCTGCGAGTGGTCGAGGTGGAGACCGGGAAAGGCCGCCAGCACCTGAGCGGATCGCTCGTCGGTGTACACGGCCACGCCCGCGATGACCGGCATCGTGACACCCTCCGCTCGTGCTGCGGACATGAACGCCCTCAGCGATTCCGGTGTACTGACGTGGTTCAGTACCGCCAACTGGGCGCCGGCCCTCTGCTTCTCGAGCAGACGCGCCGGGCGGATGCTGGTCGGCACGGCTTCGGGAGCCTCCGGGACACCCACGGCAAGATCAGCCTGTGCCGCCAGCGCCGCGAGCCGGGTTCCGTCCAGATCGAAAACCTGTGTCACATCTTGTCGAACGCCCTGTGCCCGGCCGTCACCGGTGACGCAGAAGACGCCGTCGGCCCCGGCCTGGCCCAGGCCCATCAACTCCTGCTCGAGTACCACCCGGTTGCGGTCGCGACAGGTCAGCGTCACCCACGGACATCCACCCACACCGCGGATGATCTGCGCCATCACGGTCGGCGGGTAGTCGGGCCGGTTCTGGTGTTCTCCGACGAGGACGGCATCGCTGCTCTCACCCAGAATGGATGCCACCTGTTCGAGGACGCCCCGGTCGAACGCCGGAACCGACAGGTCGGACAGCACCACGGGACGGGTTCGGGAGGCTTTGATCAGTTCACTCGGCGACGCCGGACTGGTCAACGGCTGTGGCCACGGAATGGGTTCGGTCAGAACGGCAAACGGACAGATGTGGGCGTCCATCTCACACGTGGCGTCGTCGCGCACACCACCGCATGGTCCGAACACCATGCGCTTGGGGCATTCCCTCGACCGCGTTCCCCGATACTCGGTGAAGGCGTCGGGCCCATCGGTCGTGGTGTCCATGACGACCCGCTTACCCCGCTGACCAAAGCGGCAATCATCGTGAGGCGAACCGGCGAAAGGTCCGTCACACGATTATCGGGCTATGTCACACAGTTTTTCGAGCTCCTCGAGTGCTGTGTCGAGATGGGTCAACAGTCGCTGCAGGCTCGGGATGGTCGCGCGTGCACCGGTCAGACCGAAATTGATGTTGTCGCCGTTGGACGCCACGGTGATGTTCAATGCCTGCCCGTCCATGGCGATCGATGCCGGGTAGACACCGTCGAGCCGCGCGCCGTTCCAGTACAGGTCCTGCTTCGGGCCCGGCACGTTGGAGATGATGATGTTGAACGGGGGCGGGGTGTACCGCACGAATCCGGGCACGGTCGAAAAGGCCAGGGGCGCCATCACCGCTGCGCCGTAGCCCAGCGCCATCAGTGGGCTGAGGTCGCGGATGACGTTCTTGCTCGACCGCGTCGACTCCACAAGGGTGGCCAGCCGGCGTTCCGGATCAGGTTGATCGGTGGCAAGATTTGCCAGGATGGCGGTCACCGCGTTGCCCTCGGAGGTGTCGCTGCCTGCGGCGTGCATCGACACCGGCATCATCGCGATCAGCGGCTGTTGGGGCAGCTCGTTCTGGTCGATCAGGTACGACCTGAGCGCTCCGGCACACATCGCCATGACCACGTCGTTGATCGTGATGTCGAGGCCCGCCGCCACCTCACGCAACCGGGTGGCCGACCATTGATCGGCCGCGAATCGCCGTGCGCCGCCGATCGGCACGTTGAACATCGTGCGGGGCGCCTGCAACGGCAGGATCAAATTGCGGTCGCGGACCGCCCGAAGCCCCAGGCGTGCACCGGCGGGAGCCAGCCCGGCGAGTTCACCGGCGATCTTGACCCCACCGCTGAGCAGTTGCCCGGCCACGTGCTGCGAACCCGAATCGTCCGACGGCTCCTTGGGTTTGCGCGCGAACAGTGCCGGGTCCCATGGGGCGCGCCCGTTCCGTGCCCCGGGGTCGGTGTCAAGGGTCTTCTCGAGCAACTTCAACGCACTCACACCGTCCACCAGCGAATGGTGGATCTTGGTGTACATCGCGACCCGGCCATCGGCGAGGCCCTCGATCAGGTGCACCTCCCACATCGGCCGGTAACGGTCCAGGAGCGCTCCGTGGTTCGCCGAGACGTACCTGAGGAGTTCGCGGATTCGGCCCGGGCGCGGCAAAACCGTTCGGCGAACGTGGTATTCGAGATCGATCTCCTTGTCGTACGTCCACCGGACCGTACCCATCAGCGCCACGGGTGACGCGGGCCGTTTCCGGAAGAGTCGGTAGACGTCGGTCTGCGCCTGCAGCGTCTCGAACATCTGCTCACCGAGTTCTTCGGCTGAGCTGCCCTCGGCGGGCTCGAAGAGCTGAAGACCACCGACGTGCATCGGATGCTCGCGCGACTCGGCCAGCAGGAACATCGATTCGGTGATCGGCATGTACGGCATGTGCGCTCCTGGACTGTCGGTTCCGTGTGTGCTCGAGAGACTCGAAGTCCACCAATGTGAAACAGGTTACAAGCTCGGACGGTCGCGCACCCGCCGCACTCGGGGGTTTATCGCTCGACTCTGAGGGAACTCAAGCGTCATGCGCTTTGGATACACGTTGATGACCGAACAGAGTGGACCGAAGGACCTGGTGCGGTACGCCGTGTCAGCCGAGAACGTGGGCTTCGACTTCGAGGTCTCCAGCGACCACTACTCCCCCTGGCTCGTATCCCAAGGCCATGCCCCCTATGCGTGGAGCGTGTTGGGCGCGGTCGCCCACGCCACCGAACGGGTCGAGCTGGCCACCTACGTCACGGCGCCGACCATGCGATACCACCCGGCCGTGGTGGCGCAGAAGGCCGCGACCATGCAGTTGCTGGCAGACGGGCGATTCATCCTCGGCCTCGGATCAGGCGAGAGCCTCAACGAGCACACGGTCGGTCAGGGTTGGCCCGGCGTCGAGCAGCGACAAGAGATGCTGGCCGAGGCCGTGAAGATCATCCGCGAACTCCACGCGGGCGAACTCGTCACCTACGACGGCAAGTACTTCCGCGTCGACTCCTCACGCATCTGGGACCTGCCCGACGGCGGCGTCCCGATCGGTCTCGCCGTCTCCGGCGACAGATCAATCGAGCATCTCGCGCCGCTCGGTGACCACATGATCTCCACCGAGCCGTCAAGCGATCTGGTGAAGTCGTGGGATCAGCACCATCCCCAGCAGTCGCGGAAAATCGGGCAGATCCCGATCTGCTGGGATCCCGACAAAGACGCAGCTGTCGCCCGCGCGCACGACCAATTCCGCTGGTTCGCAGGCGGCTGGTCGGTGAATGCCGATTTGCCGACAACTGCGTCGTTCAGCGGCGCCACACAATTCGTGAGGCCAGAGGATGTTGCGTCATCAATTGCCTGCGGTCCGGACCTGGATGAATTGGCCGAGAGTGTGAAACCGTTCATTGAGGCCGGTTATACGGACGTGGCACTTGTTCAAATAGGCGGCGACAGTCAAGACCAGTTCTTGGCGGAGGCGGCGGAGCCTTTGCTCACGAAGCTTCGCGCACTCTGACAGTCTGCGCAGTTCGCTCTTCCAACTCCTCGATGACCGCTTCGACGACTGCGACTGCGTCGTCGAGCAGCGCCGCACGTGTCCACAGACGCGTCCATTCGGTGTGCACTGAATGCACTGTTCCAGCGCATTCAGTGCAGCAGCAGCCAGCTCCGCTGAAGGTTGAAATTGGTAGTCGGTCACTGACTTCGGGCCTGCGTTCTCCGCGAGGAGCGGGCCGCCGGGTAAGGCGGCCGCAACTGGTCGCTGCGCCGAGAGCTACCAACCACGCGTGCTGATCGTCGGCACGCACTGCGGTTTCCAGCGCCGACCGCACCAACGCAGGGCGTCCGACGGCAGCTGTACGGTCGAATTGATCAGCCCATTCGACGGCAGGCGCGTTGTCGAAGACACCCGTTCCCCAGATGTGCATTGTCGACACCTTTCCACCGCGACTCGGACGCTTCGTCTCACAGTATTAGTCGCATATGCGCTGCGAGCTGTTAGCCATTGTCCCCGCGTGTTCGAGGTGTCTTCGGCGAACAATACGTGAATTGACTGATGTAATTTGCGCGTCAGAAGTTTTGCCAGAATCCGACATTCATCGGTTGGACGATCGGCGACTCGTGTGGTGAGACCGTCGTGGCTCGCGTGGCCGGCGATGCGGGCCGGGAGCATCATGACGGGCATGCAGATCTACGACGACATCGTCATCGGTGCCGGCCACAACGGTCTGACCGCGGCCGCCTACCTGGCCCGGGCGGGCCGCAAGGTGCTCGTGCTCGAACGCGCCCCGCACGTCGGCGGCGCAACCGTCTCCGCCCGGCCGTTCCCAGGCATGGATGCGCGATTGTCCCGCTACTCGTACCTGGTGTCGCTGCTGCCGCGGCAGATCATCGCCCATCTCGGACTCGACATCACCCTCGTCCGGCGCAGGTACTCCTCGTACACACCGCTGCCCGCCGACCCGTCCCGGGGCATTCTCGTGGACACAGCCGACGAAGCAGCGACAGCGGCATCGTTCCGAGCCGTCACGGGATCTGACGCGGACTTTCGCGCGTGGAAACGGTTCTATGCCGCGATGTCGACGATCGCCGAGGGCGTCTTCCCGACCATGCTGCAACCGCTCGTCAGCGCCGATGAGATGGCGATGATCGCGGGTGGCGATCTCGCCGCCATGGACATGTGGGAACGCCTCACCACCGAACCGGCCGGCGCCATCATCACCGACACGTTCGGCGACGACCTGGTCCGGGGCATCGTTGCAACCGACGGGCTCATCGGCACGTTCGCCGATCTCGACGACCCGTCACTCGCCCAGAACATCTGCCTGCTCTACCACCTCATCGGCGGTGGCACCGGCGACTGGGACGTCCCGGTGGGTGGCATGGGCGCAGTCTCCGGCGCCCTCGCCAACGCCGCCGTCGCTGCCGGCGCAGACGTCCGTACCGGAGCCGAGGTGACTGCCGTCGACCCGGGCGACGGCACAGTGGAATGGGACCAGGGCACGGCCAGGGCCGAGTTCATCCACGCCGCCTGCGCCCCTTTTGTTCTCGATCGTCTTGTCGGGAATCAGACTGCGTTGCAGTCGAAGCCACGTGGCGCCCAACTCAAGATCAACGTGCTGCTGCGGCGGCTGCCGAAGCTGCGGGATACCGATGTCCCGGTCGGCGCTGCGTTTTCGGGCACCTTCCACATCCACGAGGGCTTCGACGCGTTGGCGGGATCACATCGTGAGGTCGCGGCCGGCCGGATCCCGACGACTCCGCCGAGTGAGATCTACTGCCATACCCTGTCCGACCCGAGCATCCTCGGCCCCGGTCTCACCGGTATGCACACCCTGACACTCTTCGGACTGCACATGACCCCGGAGTTGTTCACCCGTCCGGGAGCGAAAGAGGAAGCCGTGGCCGCCACCTTGGCCGCCCTGGACTCGGTCCTCGACGAACCGATCGCCGACGTCATCGCCACCGACAGCACCGGTGCACCCTGCATCGAAGCGAAGACCCCGCCCGAACTCGAAGAAGCGGTGGGACTGCCCGGCGGCCACATCTTCCACCGGCCGCTGCAATGGCCATGGGCGGAAACACCTGCAGAAGTCGGCACATGGGGTGTGGAGACCGGCCATCGTCGGGTGTTGCTCGCTGGGGCCGGCGCCCGGCGCGGCGGTGGCGTCAGCGGCATCCCGGGCCACAACGCTGCGGCGCTGGTGCTGGGCCGCTAGCCAGTCCGTTGACCGGGCCGAAAACCCCGTCGACCGGGCCGAAACTTGCATTCACCGGGCCGCCGATCGTCTGAATCAGACCCGTAAGGGCACGTCTCATTCACCGTCTTACGGCTTTCGGCCCGCTCAACGGCGATATCGGCCCGCTCGACGGTGGTTTCGGCCCGGTCGACGGTGGTTTCGGCCCGCTCGACGGTGGTTTCGGCCCGGTCGACGGTGGTTTCGGCCCGCTCGACGGCGATATCGGCCCGGTCGACGGTGGTTTCGGCCCGGTCGACGGATGCGCTCAGGAGTGGGCGAGCTTCTTGTTCACCACCCGGGTCACCCATGCCGGCGAGAAGCGCGCACCGAGCGACAGCGCCTTGGTCTGCAGACCCACGGCGTAGTGCACCCGGTGGATGAGCTTGCTGGTCTTGGGTTCCTCGACGGCAGCGAGGATGGCATCGGCGACGTCCTGGGGTCCGAGGCGGATGCCGAGCGAGTCGGTGGTACCCGTGCGGACGTCCTTGGTCATCGCGGTCTGGACGTAGAGCGGCCACATGGCGATGGCGCGGATGCCGTGCTTACCCCACTCGATGTCCAACGCCTCGGTGAGGCCGCGGACGTACATCTTGGTGGCGCTGTAGCTGGCCAGCTCGGCCTGGCCGTAGATCGCCGACGCCGACGCGATGTTGACCAGCACCGACCCCGGAGTGGCCTTCAGATGCCGGAACCCGGCGTGGCACCCGTTGGTCACGCCCTTGACGTTGATGTCGATCTGCTTGTGCTGGGTGGCGAGCGGGATCTCCTCGAACGGACCCGCCAGCAGGATTCCCGCGTTGTTGATCAGCACGTCGAGCCGACCACCGCCTGCCTCGGCGAACTCGTCGAGACGGGTGGCGAACTCGTCGGCGTCGGTGACGTCGAGGTGGCCCGTGACCGCGCGACTTCCCGCGGCCTTCACCTCGTCGACAAGACTGGCCAATCCCGCCTCGTCGATGTCGTACGCACCGATGAGGTATCCCTTGCGGGCAAACGTCAGCGCGGTGTGACGTCCGATTCCGGCTGCAGCACCGGTGATGAAGACCGATCGTGTAGGCATACGGGATTCTTACACCGCACATTGTCGAATGGCTAGTTCCGATGACACGCCCGGTAGGCTCTGCTCCGATGTCTACCGCTGAATTGCCCATTGAAACCCGCAAGCTCGTCGGCTGGAGCCGTACGACGCCGATCGAGGGTCACGTGCTGGCGACACCCGATGTCGAGGTGATCGCCAAGGCTGTCGCGCAGGTTGCCGATGCAAACGCCGACAAGCCGTCCTACCTGCGTCGCGGCGTGATCGCCCGCGGACTGGGACGTTCCTACAACGAATCTGCACAGAATGTTGGTGGCCTGACCGTCGACATGACGCAGCTCAAGCGCGTCCACTCGATCGATGACTCCACCGGGATCGTCGACCTCGACGCCGGCGTCTCGCTCGACGAGCTGATGACCGTGGCCCTCCCGTTCGGTCTGTGGGTCCCGGTGTTGCCCGGCACCAGGCAGGTCACCATCGGCGGAGCCATCGCGCACGACATCCATGGCAAAAACCATCACAGCGCCGGAACTTTCGGCCAGCATGTTGTCGAGATCACGCTGCTGGTGGCCGATGGACGCATTCTCACCCTGACCCCCGCCGGCAGCCCCGACGACCCCCAGGGCGAGCTGTTCTGGGCGACGATCGCGGGAATCGGCCTGACCGGCATCATCCTTCGGGCGAAGGTCCAGCTCAAGCGGACCGAAAGTGCGTACTTCATCGCAGACACCGCCACCACCAGCAGTCTCGACGAGACCATCGCACTCCATCTCGAAGACGGATTCGAAGACGGCTACGAGTACGCATCGGGCTGGTTCGACTCGATCAGCAAGCCGCCGAAGCTCGGCCGCGGATCGTTCAGTCGCGGCAATCTGGCCAGACTCGACGAGTTGCCGCCGAAGCTGCAGAAGGATCCGCTGAAGTTCAACGGCAAGCCGCTCGTGACCTTCCCCGACATCTTCCCGAACGGGTTGGCCAACAAGTTCGATTTCTCCATCGTCGGCGAGGCCTACTACCGGATGGGGTCGAACAAAAAGGGCCAGGTCAAGAATTTGGCGCAGTTCTACCACATCCTCGACATCTTCGGAGAGTGGAATCGGGCCTACGGACGCACCGGCGGCTTCACCCAGTACCAGTTCATCGTGCCCACGGGCAACGAGGACGAGTTCAAGCGGATCATCGCCGACATCCAGGCCTCCGGACACGTGAGCTTCCTCAACGTGATCAAGCTCTTCGGCGACGGAAACCAAGCGCCCCTGAGCTTTCCGTTCCGTGGCTGGAACGTCTGTCTCGACTTCCCGATCAAACGGGGACTCGGCGAATACCTCAACGAACTCGATCGTCGCGTGATGGCCATGGGCGGACGTCTGTACACGGCCAAGGACTCGCGGACCTCCGCGCAGAACTTCCACGCCATGTATCCCGAGATCGACTCGTGGATCGCCACCCGCCGAAAGATCGACCCGACCGGGGTGTTCATGTCCGACATGGCCCGCCGTCTCGAACTCGCCTGAGCAACAACTCGTCGAGCCTGCACTCCCCCGATCTGCCGACTAGACAGGAACATTCATGATCAACGCCGTAGGCGTCCCACAGTCCGTCCTGGTACTCGGTGGCAGCTCCGAGATCGGACTGGCCATCACCGCCGAATACCTCAAGAAGGGGCCGATGCGTGTGGTCCTGGCGACCATGCCCGGCGACCCCGCCGGTGAGGCCGCTGTCGAGAAGATGAAAGCCGCCGGCGCCTCGTCGGTGGAGCGCATCGACTTCGACGCTCTCACCCCCGACAGCCATCCTGCGGTGATCGACCAGGCGTTCGCCGGGGGCGACATCGACGTGGCCATCGTCGCGTTCGGCGTCCAGGGTGTGGATGAAGAGGTCTGGCAAGACCAGCGAAAAGCAGTCTTCACCGCCAACATCAACTACACCGCCGCGGTGTCGGTGGGCGTTCTCCTGGGCGAGAAGATGCGCGCGCAGGGCCACGGTCAGATCATCGCGATGAGCTCGGTCGCCGGAGAGCGCGTGCGGCGCAGCAACTTCGTCTACGGATCCACCAAGGCCGGCCTCGACGGATTCTACCTCGGTCTCGGCGAGGCGTTGCGCGAACACAACATCCGCGTACTCGTCATCCGCCCGGGCATGGTGCGCACCCGCTTGTCGGCGCACGTGAAGGAAGCACCGCTGACGGTCGAGAAGGAAGACGTCGCCAAGCTGGCGGTGTCGGCAGCGGACAAGGGCAAGGAACTCGTCTGGGCGCCCCCGCCATTCCGTTTCGTGATGATGGTGCTTCGCCACATCCCCCGTCCGATCTTCCGCAAACTTCCCATCTGATCCATGCGCCGACACCTGTGGTCGAGGGCCGACGATGGGCATCGCGTCGCGCACGGTTCAAGCGGGCGTAGACACCTGCTGTCGGTTGCAGACCTGATCGGCGCGGCCGTCGTCGCGGTTGTGGTGTCGAGCATTGCGCTCGCGGCGATCGGCCGCGTGGACTGGCCGGCATTCAACTCGTCCAACGTCGAGACCGCCCTCACCACCACCGGTCAGGTCCTCGCGGTCGTCCTGATGATCGTCGCCGTCATGCTGTCGCGGGCCGGCAAGGCGACGTGGGCGATCAAACCTCTGTCGTGGCTGGGCATCTCAGCCCTGGCAGCAGTCACGCTCGCGATGCCGCTGGGAGCTACCAAGCTCTATCTGTTCGGCATCTCGGTGGATCAGCAGTTCCGCACCGAGTACCTCACCAGGCTGACGAACAGCCCCGCCCTGGCCGACATGACCTACGCCGATCTGCCGCCGTATTACCCGGCCGGGTGGTTCTGGCTGGGCGGCCGTTACGCCTCCCTCACCGGTCAGCCCGGCTGGGAAGCGTACAAACCGTGGGCGATCATCTCGATATCCATCGCTGCCGCGTTGGCGATGGCCTTGTGGCAGCGAATGATCCGCACCGACCTGGCGATCGCGGCAACACTGGCCTCCACCGTGCTCACCCTGATGTACGTGAGCCCCGAGCCGTACGCGGCGGTGCTGGTGCTCCTCGGCGCTCCGATGCTGGTGACGATTCTGCACGGCTTGCGGTCGGGCAGCGTGCCCGCGATCGTGGCCGGTGGACTGTTTCTCGGCTTGAGCGCCACCTTCTACACGCTCTACACCGGCCTGTTCGCCATGACGGCGGTGCTGATGGCGCTCTACCTTGCCGCAGTGGCGTGGTTCGGCTTGGACAACAAGGCGGTCAACAAGTCTCGAATCCGTACCGAGCGGGTACGCGCCGTGCTGCACCTGGCGTTGCGACTGGCCGGCATGGCCGCGGTGGCCATCCTCGTGGCGCTCATCGTCTGGGCGCCTTACCTTTACGACCGGCTCCGCAACGAGCCCGCCTCGGGTGGTACGGCCGAGCACTACCTGCCGGGATCAGGCGCCGTGCTCCCGACACCGATGCTGCACTGGTCGCTGATCGGCGCGCTGACCATGGTTGGTCTGGTCTGGATCATCCTTCGGTTCCGCACCAGGACCGCAGCATTGACCTTCGGTGTCACGGTCGTCTCGATCTATCTGTTCTGCTTGCTGTCGATGGCGGTCACGGCCACCGGGACCACTCTGCTCTCGTTCCGCATGGAGCCGTTGCTCATCGTGGTCCTCGGTGTTGCCGGCGTGTACGGCTTCGCGGAGTTGGCGTCGATGGCGGTCCGCCGATTCGGTGACGTGCGCACCCTGGTGGCGGTACTCGCCACCGGTGCAGCCATCGCTGTGGCACAGAGCATTCCAGGTCACCTCGCCACCGAGATCACCGTCGCCTACACCGACACGGACGGCAACGGCGTGCGCGCAGATCAGCGACCGCCGGGCGCGGGCGCCTACTTCCCCGAGATCGACGCGGCCATCACCACCCAGACGGGCCGGCCACGCGACGACACCGTGGTGCTCACCGCCGACTACGGATTTCTCTCGGTGTACCCCTATTACGGATTCCAGGGACTCACGTCGCACTACGCGAACCCGTTGGCGGAGTTCGACAAGCGCGCTGCGGCCATCGAACAGTGGTCGACGGCCGAAACCTCCGACAGCCTTGTCGAGCAACTCGATGCCTCACCGTGGCGACCACCGACGGTGTTCCTCTTCCGTTACAGCGCAGAAGGTTACGATCTGCGCCTGGCCGAAGACGTCTACCCCAACGACCCCAATGTCCGTCGGTACACGGTGACCTTCAACCGGTCGGTATTCGAAGATCCGCGATTCACGGTGACCAACATCGGACCCTTCGTCCTGGTGGTCCGCAACTAGCGCGCTACCGGTCAGGGCCCCCAGTTCTCTATCGGTCAGGGCCACAGTCGAGGGGCTGCGCGCCCACGACTCCCCGGACCGACAGCAGGCCCTCGAGGATGTACTGACCCGGAAGGGTGGCCTGCAAGGTTATCCAGCTGTCCGGCGTCTCGGTGATGCAGGCGTAGAGGTTCTCGTCCACACTGCTGCGCGCGACGAGATACTTGTTGTAGCGCACCTGAATTGCGTGCGCCTGGGTGTCGGGTACGTCCAGGACGAGCTTCGCCGGCGACGACTCGACGACTGTCAGGGGCGCCGGGACGATCGGGGCGGGGTCATCGACCTTGTAGAGGTCCCACTTGTCGTTTCCCCAGACCCGTTCGAGATAGGGCAGGCCCGACTGTACCAGTGCGGCTTCGTTTTTCATCTGACGAAGCGGATCGGCAGAGACCGCAACAAAGGCGACAGCGTTCTCCGACAGCCACTGCCTGTACGACTGCGGGGTCAGCGCGTTCTCTTCGTAGAAGATCGGGTTGAACCGCGAGTCCGACTGATTCTCCCAGCCGCGCGCCAGCTTGATGGTCATGCCGAGTTTGTGTGCGCCCGCGTGGGTTTGGGCATCCACCAGCTCCACGCGGTGGTTGTTGATCTCCGGCCGGTCGACCAGCTGCGAGCGCAGGGGGATGTAGTCGCGGTTGCTGTCACCGGAGTCGGCTCCGACCACCTGGTCTGCGGTCGCCACGAACGTCGCGTAGATGAGGGCCGGGGCCAGCGCAATGGCGAGGAACTTGAGCGACCGCTTCGAGTAGAAGAGACACAGGCACGGCAGCACCAGACAGAAGAACCGGCTGAGGTTGGAGCCCACGCCCGTCGGCACGAGGAACATGACCATGGCCGCGGCGCTCGCCAGTGGCACGATCCACCGGGCCGGTGGGGTGGTGAGCGCGGCGGCGCTGCCCGCGGCGATCAGCGCGACCCAGAACAGGGTGGTGGCGGGGAACCCCTGGGCGCCGGGACTGCCGAACATCAGGAACGGGACGCCCACTCCGAGAGCAGACCCACCCAGCACCCACCAGGTGGTCCGGGCCTGCTCGTCACGACCGAACGCAAATGGCACCGCAGCCAGGCCGACAAACGCCGGGGCCAGTGGACTCGCGAGCCCGGCGACCAGCAGGCCGATGACCCCCAGCGCCAGATACCCGCGGCGCATGACGACGATGGCCCCGAGGGCGATGGCCGCTCCCACAGCGAACGCCACCCGGCCCGAGAGCATGTTCAGTACGGCGGCGATGGTGATGGCCCAGACCAGCACGGTCGGGTGCGTGGCGCCTTTGGCCAGCGGGACGGCCAGCAGAGCGATGGCAGCGGTGGCAAGGCACAGCAGGAGCAGGGAACCGGTGAGTGTCGACAGGGCCGGGACGATCAGCGAATAGCTGCCGGGCGACACCCCGCCGTACCAGCCGAACCAGTAACCGAGGCCGACGCCGGATCGAGCAGCTTCCTCACGCGCGATGGCCGCTTGCAGATCCCCGACCGTCGGGTGCGCCACCCACAGGCCCACGATGGCGATCAGCGCCACCAGGAGTGGGAGGAGCGGCCGCCGACCAAGTGCCGGCAAGGCCACCGGGAAGCTCATCCGATCGACACCCCTGCACTCTCCGGCCTGCGGGCCGCTCGGTTGCGCCACCATCGGGTCAACGTCGGCGCGTAGATGATCAGCGCCGCCACCGCCAGGAGCCAAACCCCGGCGATGACATCAAGAATGTAGTGGTTTCCCGAACCCATGACCACAAAATATGTGGTGAACGGGTAGATGAGGCCGAGGATGCGCAGCCACTTCCACTTCGCCAGGAAGAACAACGTCACACCGCACCAGGTGGCCCACGCGCAGTGCAGCGAAGGCATGGCGGCGAACTGGTTGGAGATGGCGTCGCTGCCGGGCGCACCCGACTCAGGCCACCAGCCCCAGGAGGCGGTTTGCGCCATGACGTCGACGAAGCCCTCGCCTTTGAGCAGGCGCGGCGGCGCCGTGGGCAGCCAGTAGAAGCCGATCAGGGCCAGGCCGGTTGTCAACACCAGCACGCCGCTGACCTGGCGGTAATACTGTTTGCGCCGGAACAGCAGCCAGATCAGCACCACGGGGGTGACGATGAAATGCAGGGTGGCGTACTGCAGGGCAACCAGGTTGGCGAGCCACGTGGTGGTGTGGACCAGTTCGTTGAGTGGCCGCTCGAGGGCGAAGTTCCAGCTGTCTTCGATCCTCAGGATCTCGTCTGCGTTGCGGTATGCCGCCGCAGCGACGTCGCCCACGCTGTTGCGGATGGCCGAATAGATGGCATACAGCGCGCCGAGCATGAGGATCTCGACCCACCATCGAGGGCGGGCGAGGTATCGATTGACCCGGGTGACGGCGGCACGGAAGCCGGTTTCCCGCAGTTCGGATTCGTAGGCGTCGATCGCGGCCGAGTCGAGTTCCGGGGCGGTGGTCGATCGGGCATCACGGGTTGCCATAAATCAACTCCCGCATATAACCCTCCAACTACCTACTTCGAGCTCGTACCGCCTGACCCGAGTTTGCGGATCGAACGCGAAACTACCGCGTACAAGTCACAGGTCCGACACATCTCGCTACGATGGCTGACCGGAGAGGGCGCAATGGTTCTGCAGGATCATAACCGAGGAGGGGCTGCCAACCTTCCCACACACGGCCCGTGAACGCTCTGAGCTGGCGAAAGTCAACGCCATTTGCCCGTCGTTCGTCTTCTATTCAAGAATTTACGGTGCTTCGGATGTGATGCTGGTCACAGATCACGTTCGATCGACACTCGTCGAAGCCATCACCAGCTCGACGAGTCGGCGCACCGCGAACTCGTAACCGCGGATGCCGAACCCCGCTATGACACCTTCCGCGACGCCGGACACATAGGACAGGTGGCGGAACTCTTCACGCGCGTGCACGTTGCTGACATGCACCTCGAAGATCGGCACCTCGGGGATGACCAGCGCGTCCCGCAGCGCCACCGAGGTGTGCGTCCATCCGCCGGGATTGATGACGATTCCGCACGCATGACCACGAGCCCCGTGGATCCACTCGAGCATCTCGCCCTCGTGGTTGGTCTGGCGCGCTTGCACGGTGAAACCGGACTCCGCCGCGGCCGAGGTGGCGATCGCCACCGCGTCCTCGAGGGTGTCGGCGCCGTAGACATCCGGCTGCCGGGTGCCGAGCGCGTTCAAATTGGGTCCGTTCAGCAATAGGATGGGCGCACGGTCACCGGATTCGCGGCTGTCGATCATGGGGCAACTGTATGGCTCGGCGCGGCACCGCAAGAGAATCCGACACGCCCAGGCGGTTACCATCTGCGTTTGTGCCTGCTGACGCCCCGACCGTGAAACCGACCCAGGACCGGGCGCGGATCGCCAAGCTCGCTGCGATCGTCACCGGTCTGCTCGGCGTCTTCCTTGCCCTGGCCACGCCGCTGCTGCCCGTCAATCAGACCACCGCCGAGGTGAACTGGCCGCAGCAGGACAAATTGCAGTCGGTGCTGGCACCACTCGTCTCCTATGTACCGATCGACCTCGACATCACGGTGCCGTGCGGCGCCGTCGACCAGCTCACCGGGCCCGGCCAGACCGTGCTCGTCTCGACCACTCCGAAACAAGCCGAAAAGGCAGTTGCCCGAGGTCTTTTCATTCGCAAGTCCGGCCAGGCGACGGACGCACTGGATCGGCAGTCCGTCGAGGTGGTGGTCCGCAACACCCCCGTGGCCTTCGCGACGCTCGCAGACATCCGGTCGCAGGGTTGCGAGAGCATCAAGGTGACCGCGACCGCTGAATCGGTGAAAGCCGAGTTCGTCGGGATGACCGACGCCGAAGGTGAACCCCTCGTCGGCGAGACGACCGACGGCGACCAGCGCCCCCAGATGACCGGCATCTACACGGACCTGACCGGCGCTGCGACGTCGCTGCCCGGCCTGACGGCGCACGCCACCATCGACGATCGATACAGCACCGCCCCCACCATCCTCAAGTGGCTGGCGATCGCGGTCGGAGTGCTCTGCACGTTGATCTCTCTGGGCGCATTGGCCGTCCTCGACTCCACCGATGGCCGCAAGCACCGCCGGTTCCTGCCCGCCCGATGGTGGACGTTCAACGCCCGCGACGGCGTGGTGATCGGCGCGCTTGTCATCTGGCACATCGTCGGCGCGAACACATCGGACGACGGATACATCCTGACGATGTCGCGGGTTGCCGAGCACGCCGGATACACCGCCAACTACTACCGGTGGTACGGCGCGCCGGAGGCCCCATTCGGCTGGTACTACCAGGTGTTCGGATGGTTGGCGCACGTCACCACCGCCAGCCCGTGGATGCGCCTGCCCGCGCTGGTCTGCGGAATCCTGGTGTGGCTGATCCTGTCCCACGAGGTGCTCCCTCGCCTCGGCCGCGCCGCGACCACCAACCGGATCGTGCCATGGACCGCCGCCTTCGTGTTCCTCGCGTCGTGGTTCCCGTTCAACAACGGGCTACGCCCCGAGCCGATCATCTGCCTGGGCGCGCTGCTCACGTGGTGCTCGGTGGAACGTGCGATCGCGACCGGCAGGATCCTTCCTGCGGCAGTGGCCTGCACGATCGGAGCATTCAGCCTCGCGGCGGGCCCCACGGGTCTGATGGCGGTCGCGGCGTTGATCGCCGGCGCCCGACCCATGGTGATGGCCCTGATCAAACGGGCGAAGGCCATCGGCGGGGACCTCAAGAGTTATCTGGCGATGGTGGCTCCGGTCGTCGCAGCCGGGGTGTTCGTGATGTTTGTCGTCTTCTCCGATCTGACCCTTGCCGCATTCACGCAGTCGACGAGTATGAAGACCGCGCTGGGTCCCTCACTGCACTGGTACAACGAGATCGACCGGTACTCCGCGTTGTTCGAGTTCTCGGCCAATGGCTCGGTGTCCCGACGTTTCGCGGTGCTGGCGATGCTCGTCGGGCTGGTGGTGTCCGGCGCGATGCTCATCCGCAAGAGCCGCATACCCGGTACAGCGCTCGGCCCGTCCCGACGCATCGTCGGGATCACCTTCGCCTCGCTCATCTTCCTCATGTTCACCCCGACCAAATGGACTCACCAATTCGGTGTGTTCGCCGGACTGGCGGCCGCACTGGCCGCCATCGCGGCCATCGCGGTGAGCGCCGAGGCCATGCACGCCCGGCGCAACCGGATGCTCTTCATCGCGCTCGTGCTGTTCATCACCGGTCTGTCGTTCACCGCACCGAACGCTTTCTTCTACTACTCGAACTGGGGCATGCCATGGGGCGCGCTTCCCGTTCGTTTCGGGGTCGCTCTGGGCAGCGTCATGCTGTATCTCTGCGCGGCCGCGCTGCTCGTCGCTTTCTGGTTCCACTTCCGCGAGCCGTTCGATCGGCGCAAGGACGACGTCGCGGCCGGCTCACGGACGCAGGGCACCCGTCCTCGCCGGTGGTACAGCACACTCGCCGCGGCACCTCTGGCCGTCGCGGGCGCGTTCCTCGTGGTCTTCCAGATCGGCACCGGTGTTGCCTCGGGCGTGAAGCAGAGTGGATCGTTCTCCATTCCGTCGTCGAACGTCGATGCCCTGCGCGGGGACATCTGCGCGATGGCCGAGAAGGTCCTGGTGGAACCCGATCCCTCAGGCGACCTTCTCCAGCCGGTGGACGGCAACGTCGCACTCGGCCTGAACGGCTCGTCCGAACCGGCCGAAGGGGCGCCTGCCAACGCGGGTTTCACCGCAAACGGTCTGCCGCTGACCCTGGACTCGACCGCAAGCGCGGGCAGCCTCGGCGTGCTCGGCGGCAACGTCGCGATCTCGCCGGATGTGCTCAATTCGAACGCGGGCGGGACCGGCGGCGGTGAAACCGATCAGGCCGGCGTCAACGGCAGCACGGCAAAGCTGCCGTTCGGGCTGGATCCGGCGGTCACACCCGTGCTCGGCAGCTATTCGCAAAACGACCAGTTCCCCTCGTACCTCACCTCGTCCTGGTATCGGCTTCCCGCACGGAACGCCGACACCCCGCTGATCACCATGGCGGTCGCCGGTCAGTTCGACATCGAGAACATCAAGATGGAGTACTCGACCGGGTCCGGCGATTCGAACCAGGACTTCCAGGTGGCGGGCGAGGTCGATCTGATCGACCCGGGGCCACGGCCCTCGTGGCGGGACCTGCGCACCTATCGCAGTTCGTTCCCTAACGACACCACGGCGATCCGCATCGTCGCCAAGGACGAGAACCTCGCGCAGGACAGCTTCATCGCCCTGACGCCTCCCCGATCACCGCGTCTGCAGACATTGCAGACAATGGTCGGCAGCACCGATCCCGTCCAGCTCGACTGGACCAGCGGGCTCGCGTTCCCGTGCCAGCGGCCGTTCGACCATCGCGACGGGGTCGCCGAGATCCCGCAGTGGCGGATCGCGCCCGGTGCCGATCTGTCCGCCGCGGTCGGCGCGTGGCAGGACGCCTTCGGTGGTGGACCACTGGGATGGATCGAGGTGGCCCTGGACAAGACCACGGTGCCCTCCTATCTCGAGGGAGACATCGGTCGCGACTGGGGTTCGCTGGTCCGTTACGAGCCCTACGGTGAGCCGGCGGATCTGGCGGAACTGAAGCTGGGCGAGACCACTCGGTCCGGACTGTGGAGTCCTGCGCCCATCCGGTACTGACTGTGCCGTAGGTCACCGCAGCGGTCGCAGGACCGAGCCCCCGCTCGGGGCAGGTTCGGGCTCTCAGGTCAGTGCAATACCATCGTTGCTCGTGCCTGTGTCCTCTCACATCCCCAGTGCGGGGACTGTCCGTTGGACCGCAATCGTGGCGGGACTGGTCGGGATCGTGCTGTGTGCGATCACCCCTCTGCTGCCGGTCGACAAATCCACCACGAAGATCGATTGGCCCGCAGGTCAGCCGCTTTCCAGCTCGACCGCATCGGTCACCGCACCGTTGATCGCGCAGACGCCGCAGACCCTCGATGCGACCATTCCGTGCTCCCTGATCGACAGCCTCGGAACCGACGGGGGCCTGGTGCTGGCGACGATGCCGCCGAGCGCCCAGCAGTTCAATCAGAAGGCCCTGGTCGTCTCCGCCTCTGCGTCGTCGGTGTCGGTGATTTTCCGTAACGAGCTGGCTGCCACGGCGCCCCGCGACGCCGTCGGATCGCCGCAGTGCCGCGATCTGCGGATCTGGTCGAACCCTGCCGGGGTGGGTGCACAGTTCGTCGGCCTCGGCCCGGTGGGCACCCTGGGGATCGACCAACGGCCCCAGTTCGACGGCGTCTTCACCGACATCCCCACTGACGACGTGAAAGCCGCCCAAGCGCAAGGACTTTCGGTCACCACGGTGGTCGATACGCGCTTTTCCTCGACCCCAACCCTGATAAAACAGCTCGCGCTGATCGTCGGGCTGGTCGCGATCGCCGTCTCGCTGATCTGCCTCGGCCGGCTCGACTGGCTCGCCGGTTACCACCGGCGGATCGGCACCCCCGCCTGGGGCAAGGTGCTGCGACCGCGTGTCACCGACCTGGCCGTCACCGGTGTGCTGCTCATCTGGCACTTCCTCGGCGCCGGCTCACCCGACGACGGCTACATCCTCAACATGGGTCGCGCGTCCGAGGGTGCGGGGTACCTCGCCAACTACTACCGCTTCTATGGCATCGCCGAGGCGCCGTTCGACTGGTACTACTCGTTCCTGGCCGTCTGGTCGGAGGTGTCGGCCTCGGGACTGTGGATGCGCATCCCGTCGCTGGCCGCCGGCCTCGGGTCGTGGTTCATCCTGTCGCGGGTGCTGTTGCCCCGCCTCGGTGCCGGAGTCCGCCGCAGCGCCTGGGCGATCTGGGCGGCCGCGGCCGTCTTCACCGCGTTCTGGCTGCCGTTTGCCAGCGGTCTGCGCAGCGAATCGATCATCATCCTGGGGTCCCTGCTGACCTGGTGGGCCGTCGAGCACGCCATCGCGACGCGCCGATTGCTACCGGCTGCCCTGGCTGCGATGTGCGCGGGGCTCACTCTCGCCGTGGCGCCGCAGGGTGTCATCGCAGTCGCCGTGCTGATCGTGGGCGCCCGGCCCATGCTGCGCGTGCTGATCGAACGCGGCCGCGACACCGAACACGGTAACCGCGTGCGGATGCTCAACCTCGCGGCAGTGATGGCACCGTCCATCGCGGCCGCCTCGCTGGTCGTGCTCGTGGTCTTCCGCGATCAGACCTTGGCATCGGTGTTCGATGCCGTGCGCACGCGCTACATCGTCGGACCGACCATCTCGTGGTGGCAGGAGTACCTGCGGTACTACTTCATCACCGTCACCACCCCCGACGGCGCCCTGACCCGTCGGGTGCCACTGTTGCTGTTGCTGTCGTCGGTGTTCGTGACACTCGCGGTGATGTTGCGACGCAAGAAGATTCGTGCGGTCGATCCGGGGCCGGCCTGGCGACTGCTCGGCGCCACGCTGATCACGTTGCTGCTGATGATGTTCACACCCACCAAGTGGACCATCCACTACGGCGTGTTCGCCGGTTTCGCCGCTGCACTGGCCGCCACGGCCACCATCGCTGTCGCCCAGTCGGCGGCGCGGTCGGTGCGCAACCTGTCGGTCTTCGTCGCGGGACTGCTCTTCGCCCTCGCCGCAGCGATGGCCGGCGAGAATGCCTGGCCCTTCGCCTACAACTTCGGCATCTCGTGGTTCGACAAGGCGCCGGTACTCGCGGGGCGGGAGGTGTCCACCATCTTCCTGGTTCTCGCCGTGGTGGCAGGCGCCGTCGCGGTGTGGCAGCATCTGCGCCTCGACTACGTCGCCAACAAGGGGCTTGCCCACGGACCCGACGCGTCGGCCGCCGAGGCGCGGTCCGACCGCCGCCGGCTGTTCATCGCCTCCTCCCCCATCGCCCTGATCGCCGGCTTCATGGTGATCTGCATGCTGGCGGTGTTCGCCAAGGCCGCGCTGTCGCGGTATCCCGCCTACACGGTGCTCGGTGCAAACGTCGATGCTCTTCGCGGGAACAGCTGCGCGATGGCGGACGCGGTGCTGGTCGAGGAAGACCCGAACCGCGGCATGCTGACCCCTGCCGACGGCGTTTCGGCGTCCGACGCCCTCGCCGGCGAGGATGCGGTCGGTTTCACCCCGACCGGCGTTGCCGGCGACCTGACACCCGAGGCGGGCTCCGCCCGTCCCGGCCAGATGAACGTGTCGGCCAGCTTCAACAAACCCTTTGTGGTCTCGGGTGCCGGTGCCGGTATAACCGGCGGAACCGGGCCGGAGACGGTCAACGGTTCCACCGTGGCACTGCCGTTCGGCCTCGACCCGGCCACCACCCCAGTGCTCGGCAGCTACGGGTACGACTCGGGAGAGGCGTCACTGACCACCGGCTGGTACAACCTCCCCGCACGTGACGCGTCGCCGCTACTCGTGTTCAGCGCCGCCGGACCGGTGTTCACGTTCAACGAAGAGGGTGTGGCGACCTTCGGGCAGCAGCTGAAGGTGCAGTTCGGTGTCCCGAACCCCGACGGGTCCTTCACCGACATCGGCCCGCAGATCGTGCCCATCGACCCCGGGCCCGACAAGCCGAACCGGCCGTGGCGCAACCTGCGCGTCCCGATGGCGCAGGTCCCCCGGGATGCCACCGCCATGCGGATCGTGGCCAAGGACAACAACGTCAACCCCAAGCAGTGGCTCGCGGTCACCCCACCCCGCGCACCGCAGCTCAAGACCCTGCAAGAAGTCGTCGGATCGGACTCCCCCACGCTGATCGACCTGAGCGCGGCGTCTCAGTTCCCTTGCCAGCAACCGTTTTCCATCACCGATGGAGTCGCCGACATCCCGCAGTGGCGCATCCTGCCCGACAGGGTGACCGCCGCCTCCCAATCCAAGACGTGGCAGGCCGCGGACGACGGTGGTGTGCTGGCCGTGCCCGAGGCGCTGGCGCGGGCGAACACCGTGGCGACCTACCTCGACGACGACTGGTATCGAGACTGGGGGTCGCTGGAGAAGTACACCCCGTTGGTGCCCGATGCTCCGGCAGCCGAGATCACCACGGGGACAGAGAAGAACTGGGGATGGTCACGCACCGGCTCACTGAGGGTGGTGCCGCAGGAAAATGAGTGAAAAGGCGAGCACCATCAACACAGAACCGCCCACCGGGAAGCGGAGCCTGAGCCGTTACGTCGGCCCTGGCTACCGCAACGTCAAGATCGTGGCGGTAGTCTCCGGCCTCATCGGGTTCCTGCTCGCCTGCCTGAGCCCGCTGATGCCGGTGAATCAGACCACGGCGCAACTCAACTGGCCCCAGGACAACCAGGTGGTCAACGTGGCGGCGCCGCTGGTGTCGTTTGTCCCCACCGACATGCGGGTCTCCGTTCCCTGCTCCACCGCTGCCGACCTCCCCGCCGACGGCGGGGTTCTGCTCTCGACGATCCCCGCCGGCGGGCAGGAGGCCACGTCCAAGGGCCTGTTCATCCGGGCCACGTCCGACAGCATCACGGTGACCGGCCGCGACGTGGTGTTGCTGACCGCGGATCGGGCTGTCGCGCAGGCGGATCCGAACTGCCGCATCATCGTCGAGGCCGACGGTGAAGGTACGGCCGGGCGTATCGAGAACGGCGGGACCGAAGGCCAGTTGTCCTTCGACGTCCGCGATCCCAACCTCCGACCGCAGATCGTCGGCGTCTTCACCGAACTCCCCCAAGGCACCTCGCCTGAGGGGTTGGAGTTCAGCGCGACCATCGACACCCGGTTCGTCACCACCCCCACCAACCTGAAGTTCGCCGCCCTTGTCATCGGTGTGGCAATGACTGTGGTGTCGCTGGTGGCGCTCGCGCTCCTCGACTCCCGGGACGGTCGCAGACATCGGCGCATCCTGCCCACCCACTGGTGGACCATCCGGTTCTCCGACGTCGTGGTGTTCGCGGTGCTCGGTTTCTGGTGGCTGATGGGGTCGAACACCTCCGACGACGGCTACAACTTCACCGTCGGGCGCATCGCCGGAGAAGCCGGGTACGTCGACAACTACTACCGCTACTACGGAGTGCCCCAGGATCCATTCGGCTGGCACTACCAGGTGATCTCGGCGATGACCGAGGTCAGCCTGTCCGCGCCGTGGATGCGTTTGCCCGCGTTCTTGCTGGGCCTTCTCGGATGGTGGCTGATCTCGCGTGAGGTGATCCCGCGCCTCGGCCGGACGGTCCGTCACTCCACCCCGGCATTGTGGTCGGCAGCGTTTGTGTTCCTGGCCATCTGGATGCCGTTCAACAACGGCCTGCGCCCCGAACCCGCACTCGCGATCGGCGCACTGCTCACCTGGTGTTGCGTCGACCGCGCCATCGCCACCGGTCGGTTGCTGCCGCTCGCGATCGGTTCGGCCGTTGCCGCCTTCACCCTCGCGCTCGCACCAGGTGGCCTGATGGCCGTCGCGCTGCTGCTCGCCGGCATCCGCCCACTGCTGCGACGAGTGGTCGCACGCAGGCACCGCGACGGACTGCTCCCGCTGCTGATGCCCATCCTCGCCGCGGGAACATCGGTGCTGTACAACATCTTTGCCGATCAGACCCTTTCGACGATCCTGACGTCGTCGCAGGTCGCCTCCGAGGTGGGGCCGACGCTCGAATGGTGGCAGGAACCGGTTCGGTACTACTACCTGATGCTGCCCACCGCCGACGGCACGTTGTCGAGGCGATTCGGCATCCTGATGGCGTTCCTGTGCCTGATGGTGGTGCTGCTCATGTTGCTGCGTCGCCGCCAGCCGATGGGTATCGCGAAGGGGCCCACCTGGCGCCTGGTCGCCGGCGTGTTCGGCTTCATGTTCTTCTTGGCCTTCACCCCCACCAAGTGGACCCACCACCTCGGTGTGTACGCCGGTATCGGTGCGGCGCTGGCTGCCGCGGCGGGTGCGATGATGGCGCCTGCTCTGTTGCGGCGCAGGCGTAATCGCACTTTCTTCGCCGCTGCGGTGCTGTACGTGGTCGCGTTGTCGTTCGCCGGCACCAACGGCTGGTGGTTCGTGGCGAGCTACGGCATCCCCTGGTGGGACCAGCCGCCTGCCATCGGCGGGATCCGGGTCACCTGGATCGTCCTGGTGATCGCTGTCGCCACCACACTCGTCGGCCTCTATCAGCACTTCCGGGACGACTACGTGGACGCCGAACGGCGGGCGTCCGGGTCGAAAGCACTACACAGACTGGCCTTTTCACCCATGCCGGTGCTGGCCGGCCTGGTGGTGCTGTTCATGCTGCTCTCGTTTGTCAAGGCTGCGTACGAGCAGCGGGACAGCTGGTCGTGGCTGAACTCGAACGTCGACGCACTGAAGGGCAACATCTGCGCCCTCGCCAATGACGTTCTGGTGGAACCGGATCCGAACCGTGGACTGCTGGCACCGGCAACGGTGGCCGGGCAGGCCGATCTGTCGCCCGGCGACGCATTGGCCGGCACGGGCATGGCGGGATTCACCCCCAACGGTGTGCCGAACGATCTGTCGGTGGATGCCACCGAGACAAGTGACACCACCACGGCGCAGAACACCGCCCAGACCGGGGCCGGGTCGGGCGACACGACCGAGGCGGACGAGGCCGGTACCGGTGGCGGACAGGGCGCGCTCGGCGTCAACGGGTCCACCGTCCGGTTGCCGTTCGGACTCGACCCTGCCGAGACCCCCGTCTTGGGCAGCTACGGTTCGCAGAACGCGTCGCTCACCTCGGCCTGGTACCAGATGCCGCAGCGGCAGGCCGATGCACCGCTGCTGACCCTGTCGGCTGCCGGCCGTATCGCCGCGGTGGACGGTGAGGGCATCGCCCAGCCCGGACAGCAACTGGTGGTCGAGTTCGGCAGGCCCGGACCAGGTAACACGGTCATCCCGATGGGACAGATGAGCCCGATCGACATCGGCGATCCACCCATCTGGCGCAACCTCCGCTTCCCGCTCTCCGACGCCCCCGCGGGTGCCTCGGTGGTCCGGGTGGTGGCCAAGGACAACGCCGGCGCACCGGATCAGTGGCTGGCGGTCACACCACCGCGCATCACCACGATGCGCACGCTCAACGACCTGGTGGGCAAGGATGATCCGGTCTTGATCGACTGGCTGCCGGCGCTCGTGTTCCCGTGCCAGAAGCCGATGGCGGTGAAGTACGGAGTGGTCCAGGTTCCGCAGTGGCGCATCCTCCCGGACGCGCAGGCAACTCGCCAGAACAGCCAGACGTGGATGTCCGCCGATGCCGGTGGTCCGTTGGGTGTCACCCAATCGATGTTGCGCGCCACCATCATTCCGTCGTATCTGCGGAACGACTGGGGCCGCGATTGGGGCTCGCTACAGCAGTTCAGCGAGATCGCACCCGCGAAGCCCGCCGAACTGACGATCGGATCGAGCACGCACTCGGGTCTGTGGTCGCCTGCGCCGATGCGAGCGGCCCGGTACTGAGTCTCGGTTCCCGCCGGTTCCCTCCGACTTCAGTCACATCCTCCGGTTGCAACCGGAGGAACAGGCAAGAGTCGGAGGAACTGTCGATGCGGAGACCCGGTACTGAGGCCCGTTACCCGCCGATTCCCTCCGACTTCAGTCACATCCTCCGGTTGCAACCGGAGGAACAGGCAAGAGTCGGAGGGACTGGCGAGTCGGAGTCCACCAAGGCCCGGCCCCCGCCGATTCCCTCCGACTTCGGCCACCTCCTCCGGTTGCAACCGGAGGAACAGGCAGGAGTCGGAGGAAGTGACTGCAGGAGGATCTGCGGCGTCGCGGGGCTGCTGTGTGCAACGGTATGAGGATGGGAACGGTCCGGTCCACGCCAGCTGTACTCCGCCTGTGGCGCACAACGTGGTTGCGTGCCGCCGTCATCGGTCTGGGCTTCGGGTTCGTCGCGGTCCTCGGCTGGTACTTCATCACTCCCGGGATCACGGAGTCGTCGCCCAAGGTGCACGTGCCGTCCGGCCGTGACCTCGCCCTCCACGTGCCGGGCTGGGTCTGGCTGATCCCCGCTGCCTTCGCAATCTGCGCGGGTCTGCTCGGCTGGGCCACAGACCATTTCACCGCGAGGCTCGGTGCGGGCACCCGCAGCGAGGTGCTCAGCCTGACGACGGTCGCGGGCTGCACGCTCGGTGGCGCAGCCATCCTGGCGACGATACGGCTGGTCCCTCACAAGGCCGTACTCGTCTCGGGTGACGGTCAGCTGCCCGACATCGGCTTCGGGTGGGCGTATGCGTTCCCCGTGGCGGGGTTCGCCATCGGGGTCATGCTCGCGGGTGGCATCAGGCATCCCGACGACGACTGAACCCCGCCCCAACCCATACCCTCCGACTCCCGGCCACACCCTCCGACTGCAACCGGAGGAAATCACCACAACCGGAGGAACTGCGCACATACTCCGACTCCAGCCACACCCTCCGACTGCAACCGGAGGGAGTGACTGAAACGGGAGGATCTAGATCGGCATCAGGAAGTGCTTACGCGGCGACCGCAGGATGTGCTTGTCCTTGAGCTGCGCCAACGCTTTTCGCAGCTGCAACCGAGTACTCGACGGATCGATCACGGCGTCGATATAGCCCCGCTCGGCGGCGAGGTACGGGGTCGCCATCATGGTGTTGTAGAAGTCGACGAAGTCCTTCCGGATCTTCGAAGCCTCCTCCGGCGTCGCGTTCTCGGTCTGCCGCCGCGTCAGGATGGTGGCCGCGGACTCCGCACCCATCACCGCGATCTTGGCCGTGGGCCACGCGAAGTTGATGTCGGCACCGAGCTGCTTGCAACCCATCACCGCGTAGGCGCCGCCATATGCCTTGCGCAGCACCACGGTGATCTTCGGGACGTCGGCCTCCACGTAGGCGAACAGGAACTTGCCCGAGCGCCGGATGGTGCCCTTCTTCTCCTCCTCGACGCCCGGGAGGATGCCCGGGGTGTCGACCAGGAAGATCAGGGGGATGTTGTAGGCGTTGCAGATTCGCACGAAGCGAGTGGCCTTCTCCGACGAGTCGGTGTCGAGCACGCCGGCCATCACGTTCGGCTGATTGGCCACCACACCCACCGAGATACCGTCCACCCGCGCGTAACCGGTGATGATGTTGGGTGCGAACAACTCGGCGACCTCATGGAACGCACCATCGTCGAACACCCGCAGGATGATGTCGCGCATGTCGTAGCCGGTGTTGTCGTTGTTCGGCATGAAAGTGTCGAGTGAGAGGTCGCTCGGGGTGATCTCCGGTTCCAGCCCGGGATTGATCACCGGCGCCTTCTCGTGGCATGAGGACGGCATGTATTCGAGATAGTCACGCACCCATTCGAATGCGCTCTTCTCGTCATCGGCCAGGTGGTGGATGTTGCCCCACTTGGACTGGTTGTACGAGCCACCGAGTTCTTCGGCCGTGACGTCTTCACCGTTCACCTCACGGAGGATGTCCGGCCCGGTGACGAACATGTAGCTCTCGTCCTTCACGCCGACGAGGATGTCGGTGTTCGCGGGGGTGTATACCGCGCCCCCCGCACACTTGCCGAGGATGATCGAGACCTGCGGCGCCAGCCCCGACAACAAGTCGTTGCGACGGCCCATCTCCGCGTACCAGGCCAACGAGGTGACCGCGTCCTGGATACGGGCGCCGGCGGAATCGTTGATGCCGACCATGGGGCAGCCGATCTTGCCTGCCCACTCCATGATGGCCGAGACCTTGCGGCCGAACATCTCACCGACCGTTCCGCCGAACACCGTCTGGTCGTGCGAGAACGCCGCCACCGGACGGCCGTTGACCAGGCCGTGCCCGGTCACCACACCATCGCCGTAGCCGCTGTCCGCTGCGCCGGGCATCTTGGCGAGTCGGCCGAACTCGACAAAGGTGCCGGGGTCGAACAACATGTCCAGTCGTTCGCGAGGCGAGGCGATGCCTTTGGCAGCCCTCTTCGCGACCGCCCGCTCGCCGCCGGGTTCTTTTGCCGCCTCGAGCTTCTCGCGAAGTTCCTTGAGCTTGCCGGCGGTGGTGTCAGTCAATCTGGGTCACTTTCTTGCGAGCTCTTCCAACCGTGCGGTCAGATCGGCACCGATTTTTCCGATGTAGGGTTCGTCGATGATCGCCAGGTGATCGCCTCCGACATGGATGATCTCGAGATCGTCGACCACCTCTCCCCATCTTCCGTCTTCATCGATCTTTGCCCACTGCGGTTCGAGTTCGATTGCGCCATCATGCATCTTGTCGGCCCGGTAGAGGACCACCTTGCCGTCGTAGCGCGTCGGTTCCACCGTCGACAACGCGCGGTTGTCGAGGAAGCTGGTGCGCTGATGTTCGATGATGCCACCAGGGATCTTGGCGTCACTCATCGCCAGCATCTCCATGATGATCTTGAACTGGCCGTCGTCGTCGGCCTCCACCAGGCGGTCCATCGGAATCGGCACATCGTCGAGACCATAGGTGCGCTTGGCGAAGTCGAGGTATCGCTCGAGGCGGGCCCGCTTGGTCTCCGGGGTGTCCTCGACCGGTTCGGCCGGGCGTACCACGTCGATCAGGCCGACAAACGAGACCTCTTCACCGGCTTCGACGAGTACCTGCGCGCATCCGTATGCCAGGGCGCCGCCGAGAGACCAGCCGACCAGCACGTATGGGCCGGTTGGTTGGATCTCGCGCAGCTTCGGAAGGTACTGGCGGACCCGCTCTTCGATGGTCCCCTCGACGCGGTCGAATCCGATGACCGGGACGTCCTCGGGCAGTCGCTTGAGCAGGGGCTCGTACGCGGCGGTGGAGCCACCGGCCGGGTGGAACACCAGCACCGGTGTGCGGTCTGAGTTCTCGGGAGTCCGGAGGTAGCGGACGAAGCCGTCCACCAGCCCACCCTCGAGATGCTCACGCACGTAGTTCGACATCGTCTCGATGTTGTCGGCGTCGATGACGTCCTCGATGTCGAGCTCGCCGCCCGCACGTTCGGACAACCGCGCCGTCAACTTCTCCGCGGTCTCGTCGTCGAGCACCGGGAGGGGGTTGAAGATACCGCCGGCAGACTTTCCGGTGACCACGGCCCACACACCGAAGGTGAGACGCTCGGCGGCATCTCGCGGTGGGACGTCCGCTCCGGCCGCGGCAGCGACCGCGGCCGCGTTCTGCAGGTTGGCCTTCGGCTTGTCGGCCTGGGCTTGTGCCGGTGCCGGCTGAGCCGGGGCAGGTGCCGAATCCGCTTCGGCGGCAGCTTCTTCGGGCGCGGGTGTTTCGAGAGGCGGTGCCGCCTGGGGCGCGTCTGTCTGGGGCTCGTCGGTCTTGGTTCCCTCGGAGTTGATCAGTTCGGCCAATGCGGCGGTGTCCAGTTCACCCTTGCCCGCTGCATCGGCGGCCAGCGCCTCCACCTCGTCACGGTGCTCCACGGCATAGGTGACGAACTTGACCACGTCTTGCAGGTTGGCGTCGCGCATCGCCTGCAGTTGCAGCTGCGGGATGTCGAACTCCCACTCCGCACGGTTCTTGATGCGCATGGCCATCAACGAATCCAGACCCAGCTCGATCAGCGGGATCTCACGAGGCAGATCCTCGGCCTCGTAACCCATCGACTCTGCGACGATCTGTGCCAGCCGGTCGTCGATGGTCTCGCCGGAGGCCGGATCCCACCGGGCGCCGATCTCATCGCTGATCTCCGGTTCGGTGACAATCGTGTTGTCGACGAACCCGGACTGCTCGGCCGTCACAGGCGCGGTGGCGGGGGCCGTCTGGACGGCGGCCGGAGCCGGTCCACCGGAGACCACCACGGCGTCGAGCAGCAACCGGAACGAAGTGCCCTCGGCAGCATGCACTTGCAGCGCGCCACCGCCCGGGTGAGGTGCCAAGGTGGTGGTCAGCGTCGAGGCGCCCACCGGCTCACCGTGCGGGAGCACGGCCGTCACCTGTACATCGGACAGCACTTGCGACGCAGCAACTCTGACGAGTTCGGTGAGGTCGGACGCCGCCGATGCGGCCACCTGCCAGACGTGGCGACCGTCGGGGAGGGCCACGTGCGATCCCGGGATCCTGGAATCGCCCGAACCGGCCGAGATGTTCGCGGTCAGCCAGTACGGCTTGCGTTCGAACCGGGTCCGCGGGATCTCGGCGAAATCGCCCTTACCGAACAACGATCCGACGTCGACGGCATGACCGTGCACGTAGAGCTTCATCACCGCGTTGATCACGCCGTGGCTCTCGTCTTCCTTGCGGCGCAACGTCTCGATCAGTTCGGCGTTGTGGATGCCGACTGAGAAGGTCACGGCGGCAACGGAAATCAATACCGCGGGGTTCGGCGACAGTTCGAGGAACGTGGTGTGCCCGTTCTCGACGGCCTTGGCAACGGCCTGCGAGAACCACACGCTGTGCCGGAGGCCCTTGGTCCAGTACTCCACCGCGTGCACCGGCTCGCTGCCCGGCCGGTAGAAGGTCTCGCGGTCGACCGAGCTGTAGAACCCGATCTTCGGCGACAGCGGCTCGATGCCGGTGAGCTCGTAGGCGAGTTCACCCAGCAACGGGTCGGTCTGGGACGTGTGGCTGGCACCCTTCGTGGCAAGTTTGCGCCCGAGTTTGCCCTCGCTCTCGGCCCGCGCCACGATGGCATCGACCTGCGGTTCAGGACCGCCGATGACGGTGTGGGTGGGTGCTGCGTACACGCAGATCTCGAGATCGGGGTAGTCGGCGAGCACACCGGTGATGTCGTCGGCGCTGTACTCCACCAGAGCCATCAGCCGGATGTCGTCGCCGGTCAGCTGCGCCTCGGCCTCGCCCATCAGCCGCGACCGCTGGCAGATGACCCGGACGGCGTCCTCCAGGGACAGCCCACCTGTGATGTAGGCGCCTGCCGCCTCCCCCATCGAATGTCCGACCACCACACCGGCATCCGCACCGTGGTGGCGGAGCAATTCGGCCAGGCCGATTTGAATGGTGAAGATCCCGATCTGCGACGTCTCGATCTCGTAGGCCACCGAATCGTCGAGGAACTGCTCAACGATCGAGTAGCCGAGCTCCTCGACGATCAGTTTGTCGACCCTGTCCACCGCAGCGGCGAACACCGGATTCTCGGTGTAGAGCTGCTTGCCCATCTTGCGGTGTTGCGAACCGAAGCCGGACAACAGCCACACGGGCGACGCCGAATCCGGTGAGTCACAGGTGAAGACGAGCGGGCTGTTCTTGTTGTCAGCGACCGCCCGCATGCCCTTGAGCGCGTCCTCGTGCGTGCGGGCCATCACCACCGACCGGGTACGTCCGTGGTTGCGGTGTGCCAGGGCCCGCCCGATGTCGACGAGCGGCGTATTCTTCGCAGCGTCGGTCTCGAGCCAGTCGGCGAGGTCGGCGGCGGTCTTGCGGCGACGCGACGGAAGGAACCCCGAGACCACCAGCGGGACAACCGAACCCTCGGCCCGGCACGGCGCGAATCCTCCTGCCGGGTCCTCCTCGGCTTGCAACTCTTCGGTTTTCGCCGGTGTGGCCGCGAGCTGGCCCAACGCGGCGCGTTCGGCCTCGGTGAGGAACTCGTCGAGGTCGTCGTCCTCGTCGAGGAAGTCGGCGACCGTGGCCTGGGCGGCAACCGGCTCGGCGATGACCTCTGCGGCGGGTTCCCTCAGGTCTTCTGGTGTCACCTCTCGGACCACCACGTGGGCGTTGGTGCCGCCGAACCCGAATCCGGAGACACCCGCGATGGCGCGGCCGGAGTACCTGGGCCAATCAGCCGGCTCGGTGACAACACTGAGCCGCAGCGCGTCGAACTGGATGTACGGGTTGGGGCCGGCGTAATGCAGCGACGGCGGGAGCTTGTCCTCTTGGAGGGCAAGGATCAGCTTGATCAGGCCTGCGGAACCTGCACCGGCTTCGAGATGGCCGAAGTTGGTTTTCGCCGAGCCGAGCAGCGTCGGCTTGGCCGCATCGCGCCCCTTGCCGAGCACACGACCGAGTGCGTCCGCCTCGATGGGATCGCCGAGAATGGTTCCCGTGCCGTGCGCCTCGATGTAGTCGACGTCGCGCGGATTGATGGCAGCGTCGATGTAGGCGCTGCGCAGCACCTGAACCTGAGCTTCGGGATTGGGGGCGGGCAGTCCGTTGGAGCGCCCGTCGGAGTTGACAGCCGATCCGGCGACCACCGCGAGCACGTTGTCACCGTCGCGGCGGGCATCGGAAAGTCGTTTCAGCACAACGAGTCCGCCACCCTCGGCACGGATCATGCCGTCGGCGTCGGACGAGAACGCCTTGATGTAACCGTCTTTGGACTGCACACCCACGGAGTCGAACCCCAGCGTCGCGGCCGGGGTGATCAGCATGTTGACACCGCCTGCGAGAGCGACATCGGACTCGCCGCTGCGCAGGCTGCGCACTGCCTGGTGCACCGCGACCAGCGACGAGGAGCATGCGGTGTCGAGTGCGATGGACGGCCCGCGGAAATCGAAATAGTACGAAACCCGTCCCGCCACAATGGAAGTGGAGGTGCCCGTCAGAGCATACGCGGCGGTTTCGCCGGCGCCTTCGGGATCGGAGACCGCCAGCATCTGGTAGTCGTTGGTGGAACTGCCGATGAACACACCGACCTGGCCGCCCTTGAGGTCGCTGGCCGGGATGTGCGCGTGTTCTAGTGCCTCCCAGGTCAATTCGAGTGCGAGGCGTTGCTGCGGGTCCACCATCTCGACCTCGCGCGGCGACATCTGAAAGAAGTCGGCGTCGAAGCCCTTGACGTCGTCGAGGTAGCCGCCCTTGAGGTTGGCCTCGTCGAGCACCTTGGCGATCCGCGGATCCGACTTGAACTCGGTCCAGCGGTCCTCGGGCAGGTCACTGATGCCGTCGCCGCCGTTGATCAGCAGGTCCCAGGTGGATTCCGGGGTGTGGCCCGCTTTCGGGAAGCGTGTTGCCACACCGACGATCGCGATGTCGTCGTTCGGGCCTCGCGTGCGGTTGTACAGATCGTCGTCGTCATCGTCCTCGCGGCCCGCATCCGGGTCGCCCTCGATGATGCGCTTGGCCAGCGACGCGATCGTCGGGTGCTGGTACGCGACGGTGGCGGTGAGGATGATGCCGGTCTTGTCTTCGATGTCGCCCGACAACGCAACCGCGTCACGCGAGGACAAGCCGAACTCTTCCATCGGCCGATCGTCGGAGACCTGGTCTACCGGCAGTCCGGTGGTGTCGGAGACCCACTGCCGCAGCCACTCCCGTAGCTCCGAGACCGTCAGGTCACCGGCCTTCTCGTCGTTCTGCCGTTCTTCGCCTGAATCGGTCGACGAACCAACTGGCGACACATCCAACTCACCGTCACCGGCGCCACTACTGTCACCCGGACCAAAACTCGACCCCGGCAACTTGTCCTCGGAGTTCAGGGGCTCATTCGTCGAACTGTTCAGTTCAGGCATGGGAAAGTCCAGACTATTGATTCTCGTGTGGCGCATCGGGGAACGCCGTCTGCTGGTAACCACCGCGCAGAGTTCCGTCGATGTACGCCGCCTTACATGCCCGCCGGGCGATCTTGCCGCTGGAGGTACGTGGGATCGAGCCCGCCGGAACCATCAGCACGTCGCGCGCCATCACGCCATGCCGCTGGGCGATCGCCGCGCGGACCGCATCGGCGACCTCCTGCGGATCGACCTTCTTGCCCGGTCCACGCTCGGCGACGATCACCAGTTGCTCGGATGCGTCGTCCGCGTCGAACTTGAGTCCGCTGGCGGAGTTCTGGAACACCACCTCGGGCAGTTCGTTGGCAGGCACGGCGAACGCGGCAACAAAGCCGGGCCGCAGAGCCGGGCTGGCTTCCTGCGCCGAGAACTCGAGGTCCTGCGGGTAGTGGTTACGGCCGTCGACGATCACCAGATCCTTGACGCGTCCGGTGATGTACAGCTCGTCCTCGAACCACACGCCGTAGTCGCCGGTCTTCATCCACTTGGCGCCCTGGGGAGCACCGATACTCCGACTGCCCTCGGGCAGTGGTGCGGTGAGGGTGTTGTTGAACGTCTCCTCGGTCTCCTCCGGGCGACCCCAGTACCCGTGACCGATGTTCATCCCGTGCAGCCAGATCTCGCCGACGTGGCCATCTGGGCGTTCGGTACCGGTCTCGGAATCGACGATCACGGCCCACTGGCTCACCGACACCTGACCGCAGGACACCTGGGCCACCGCGCCCGGTGCGTCCTGATCGACCAGCTTGAACTGGCCCGCATTCAGTGCAGCCCGATCGACGTAGATGACCTTCGCCTCGTTCTCGCGTTTGGTCGACGACACGAACAGCGTGGCCTCTGCCATTCCGTACGAGGGCTTGATGGCGGTCTTCGGGAGTCCGTACGGACCGAAGGCCTCGTTGAACTTCTTCATCGAGCTGACGGTCACCGGCTCGCTGCCGTTGATCAGGCCGATGACGTTGCTCAGGTCGAGCTTCTCACCGGGCTTCGGGACGCCACGCACAGCGGCGTGCTCGAACGCGAAGTTGGGGGCGGCGGCGAACGTGTCGGCGCCATCGGCGACGGCGGCCAGTTCCTTGATCCACCGGCCGGGCCGTCGGACGAACGCCTGCGGACTCATGATGGTGATGTACTTGCCGCCCAGCGCGGGCAGGATGACCGTGAGCAGGCCCATGTCGTGGAACATCGGCAGCCACGTGACGCCGCGCGAATTGTGGTCGAACTCGATGGCATCGATCATCTGCAGTGCGTTGGCGGCCACCGACTCATAGGTGATGACCACGCCGGCGGGAACCCGGGTGGAACCCGAGGTGTACTGCAGATATGCCGCATCGTGCAGGGCCGGTTTCGGCTTGACCCACGTGTCGCCGACCGAATCGGGAACCGCATCGACGGCGATGACCCGGGGACGTTCCTTGGCAGGCAACGGCTTGAAGAAGTCACGGACGGCCTCGGCCGATTTGGTCGCCGTGAGGATCACACTCGGCTTGCAGTCGGCGAGCACAGCGGTGAGCCGGTCGGTGTGACCCGGCTCGTCCGGCGAGAACAGCGGAACCGCGATGTTGCCCGCGAACAGCGACCCGAAGAAGCCGATCACGTACTCAAGCGACTGCGGGGCCAGGATTGCCACCCGGTCGCCCGGCTGCGTGACCTGCTGCAGCCGTGCGGCGATGGCACGAAGCCGTTTGCCGAACTCGGCCCAGGTCAGGTCGATCGGCTCGCCATCGCGTTCGCGGCTGTAGTCCATGAAGCGGTACGCGAGGGTCTCGGCCTGCTCGATGACATTGCGTTCCACGTAGTCGACCAGCGTCACGTCGTCGTCGAAGAACAGATTTCCGTTCTCGTCCAAGAACTGGTCAAACTCGTTGTTCATTCGTACTCCTGATCGCGACCTCGACGCCCCTGACACAAATCTGGTCACCAGCCCTGCGTGACAGTGCCTCCGCGGGGTGATCCACCTTGTGTTCGGCTTGCGTCACCTGTGAACGGTCGAGCTCAGCGCGCGGCACCATGTGCTTCATCGATGCCACACGCCTCGTCTCCAACAGCGTTCCCTACTTTTCTTGTCAAGCCAAATAGGACTCGCGGTCGCCGCCGACCCGAGCCAAACCTTCCACATCTTACCGGCCAGTACCACTCGCCTTGGGTACGGGTCGTGAGACAACCTACGCTTCCGCGACCACGAATGTGGCTACTCGCCCTTGAGTATCGGAATGATCGGCGCGAAGGCATCCATCTGCGTCGGGAACACCCCGACATACGACATGGACGTTTGCCTGCGCACCTCGCGGATCTGGTCGGCGATCTGCTCGAACGACCCGAAAGCAAGGTACGGCGAGGCCAGAATGTCGTCGACCGACAACTTCACGTCCATGGCGATGTTCGGCGGATAGCCCTGGTCGAGTGCGGCCAGCGCCATCTCCGCGGTCGCCTCGCGATCGTCGGTGATCACGATCGTGGCGATGGTCCAGTTGAGTTCGATCTCGTCGAACCTGTCCCCGGCTGCCTGCCGGATGCGGTCCACACGCTCGATGGTCTTCTCCATCGTCATGTCGGACAGCCGCAGCCGGCCGTCGGGCGTGGTGCCCGTCGCGACCGAGATGATGTCGGCGTGCTTGGCGGCAAGCGCGAGCATCTTCGGCCCACCGCCGCCGACCGCGATCGGAGGCCGGGGACCCTGCCGCGGACGGGGACTGCCGACCAGACCCTTGATGTTGTAGAACTCGCCCGAGAAGTTGACCTCTTCGCCGCGCAGCAGTCCGTCGAGGATGGTCAGCGACTCATCGAGCCGGCGGATCCGGACGCCGGGCGACTCGAACTCGATACCGGCCTTGTCGAACTCCTCTTTCATCCAGCCCGCGCCGATCCCCAGCTCCAGGCGACCCTTGGACAGCACGTCGATGGTGGTGGCCTCTTTGGCCAGCAGGGCCGGATGCCGGTAACCGTTGGCCAGGACCGACGTGGCAAGCCGGATCCGGTCGGTGGCCTGGCTGAGTGCACCGAGGGCCGCGAGCGGCCCGACCTGATTGCCCAGATGGTCGGGCACGGCGAACGTGTCGAACCCGTACTCCTCGGCGGTCTGCGCGAGTTTGACGAACTTACGCGCCCCACCCTCGTCCCGGTTGCCCTCGCCACCCGCTCCGAACCGGAACTTACGGGGGCCCGGTGCGGCCTCGGCTGAAGTCATCGCAAGTCTCCTGGTTGTCGAACATGCCCGGTGGTCGTCGCCCATGCCTCTACGGGCCCCGGCTCGGCAGTAGACGATACTTCCGCACCTGATCAGCGCAAAATGCGCTCGAACCGGTCCGGCGGGCTCATTCGTGCTTGGGGAAAGGCGCCTTGTCGATCACGTCACGTGCCCAGCCTGTCATCCACTCCGTGGCCGGCTCGCCGTCGTCATTCCAGTACCGGGTGGTGTTGTACATCGCGTGTACCGGGTTGTTGACGGCACCCATCAACTTGCTGATGCCCTCGATCGGGTTGGCGATGGTGGGTGCATCGCAGATCAGATCGCCTGGCGCACAAAGGGAGTACGTGCGGTCGGTGAGCTCGCCGAATCCACCAGGGCGTGGCCCGGTCAGGTCGATCCCGGGAATCGGGAGGATGTCGAGAGCGATTTCCGCACCGACGCCGGGAGGGTTCGGCCCCACCGTCTCCACCTGATTCGGCTGACGGCGGCCGTCGGCGATCAGACCGACGCCCACCACGAGATCGGCAGCAACCGGCCCCCGACCGTTACCGATGTCACCCGCGATGTCACCTGCGATGACCGCTCCCTGCGAGAAGCCCATCAGGACAAAGCTCGTGAGTGGACACTTCTGGTTGACCTCGGTGATCTTGGCGCGGGCCTTGCTGGTGCCCTCGGCCCGTGACGTGTTGTAGTCGATCTGGCGGTCGGTCAGCACGGTCGGATTCCGGAACTGGGCCACATACGGCACCGTGTAGACGTCGGCCCGCGAGCTGTCGAACTCCTCCGCGAGCGGCCCGGACACCTTGAGCATCAACGAGTTCGGGTTCGCAGTCGGATTGTAGGGGTCGTCATTCGATGCCGACTCCCACGTACCGGGCACCACGATCACCTGGACGTCCGGGCAATCGGCGGGCTGCGCGGTGGGTCGCGGCGCAGCCGACGACGGCGGCGACGAAGAAGGTCCACCCGGTTGCCCCGGGTCGGGCCGAAGCAGGTTGATGATCAGGATGATCACCAGGATCACCGCGATGACGCTGAGGATCCCCAGGCCGAGGACCACGAACAGCAACGTGCGTCCCCGACTTCGCTTCTTACGTGTCATGTCGGCCGCTTTGTGGTTGTCATGTCGGCGACCGTCAGCAGTACTTGGCTTCGGCGGCCTTGATCACCTTGTCGGCGTTGGCCTGTGCCTTGGCCTCGTCGGTGGTGCCCGAGCCCACGAGAGGTACCACGATCACCTTGATGTCGGCCGGGCTGGCGCCCTGCTCCTTGCCCTGACAGACCGCCGAGGCAGCACTGAGCGCGATGGCGTTGTCGGGGTCGTTGGGGAACTCGACACCCTGCTTCTTCAGTTCCGCGAGGTAGTCCTCGGTCTTGTCGTTCTCGTCGACACCTTCGGGCACATTCGCCGAGGGCGGACCCGTCTCGGGGAGACCCTGGGTGTCGTCGGGCTGTCCGTCGCTGCTCGCCTCGGTCGACGTGGCCGTCGAGGCGCCCGACGACGGCGCAGCGCTGCTGGTGGCGCTCGTCGTGGTACTGGTGGCGCTCACCGAATCAGTCGGCGCCGACGCGGTCGAATCGTCGCCGCAACCAGTGGCCAGCGCTGCGGTGATGAGCAGCGCGGCACCCGCGGTCACAACCCGAATGATGTTGCCTGTCATGTCACTTCCTTGTGTCTTCTCGCCGGGCGGCACGGCGGGGCCCGGTAAGCCGACGGACCGAAAACGCTCCGCCAGGCCCGCCCGGACACCCCGCGCTGCGCGCCGGGATTCGCGCTCTGCGCCCTGAATACCTCCGCAAGGCTACAGAAGGCACCTGAGGAATCACTTGGCGGTGACGACCCCGTTCACGACCTCGATGGCGCCGCGTTCGAAGTTCACCCGGTAACCGCCGGTGATGTTCATCTGATCGCTGACCGGATAGCCGAACTTGCCGTTCTCGAATCCGGCCTTGCCCCACGCGTCATAGATGGGTCCGAGAGGGATGGCGAAAGCACCCTTGGCCGGCGTCCAGTAGATGTTGCCGCCGTCGAACGCGTTGAAGCGTCCGCCGTCGCGCAACCCGATCTCGTTGGTCTTCGGGAATCCGAGCCAGCCGCCCTCGAAGTCGAGCGTGGCGTACTTGTCCATGATCTTGCCCTGGACCGAGTGCGCACCGTTTGCCGGAGTCCAGTAGTAGCCGCCGATCTGGAACGCCTGCACCCGACCCTTCTTGTTGGGTGTGTCGATCTCGTCCCCGGTGGGGTACTTCAGCGGCCCACGTTCGTAACCGGCCTTGCCCCAGTCGGCCAGGATCGCCCCACCGACGGCATGCGCGCCGGTCTTCGCGGTCCAGTAGATGTTGCCGTTCTGGAAGCGATTGAAGCGCCCGATCCGATCCGGTGTAGCGAGTTCATCGCTGGTCGGGAAGCCGAGCCACCCGCCCGGGCCTCCGGCAGCCACGTACGCGCCGCCGATTCCGCCACCGACGACCTTGGCGCCGGTCTTCGCCGACCAGATGATCCGTCCGTTGCGGAAGTCCTGCGCGCGTCCACCCGGCACGTCGTATTCGGGGGTCAGGCACTCCTCGAGCGCCTTCTTGTTGGCCTTGTAGACGGGTGCGATCGCGCCACCGGTCGAGCACGCCGGCCTGTCGACCCCGAGTCCGAGTGCACCTGCGGCCTGCGGCCACGCCTGCTGCATCTCGAACTGCCAGTACGGCCAGGTGTGGGTTCCGGACGCGCGGTAGACCGCCTGGGCCGGGACGCCGAGCTGGTTCAGCTTGCTGGCGAACTGCTGGGAAGTGACACGCGACAGCACCTCGAGGCCCACGCCCGCGTAGTTCGTCGCGAGGTACGGGATGGTCGACGGGGTGTCGTACTGACCGACCATGCCGTTACCGGACGAGACGTACAGGCTCACGCCCTTGAGCTTGTCGGCCAGCAGGTACGGGTCGTGTTCTTTCCACGCCGGGTTGGTCGGCGGTCCGAACATCTTGCTCGAGTCGTATCCACCGGCGTCGTTCATCGCGAACTGCACCGCCTGCGGCATCCCGAAGGAGCTGAGCTGCAAAATGCCCGAGAACGATGCGGCGAACTTGAAGAAGCCCGGGTTGCGGCCGGCGAGCATCATCGCGGCGCTGCCACCCATCGACAGCCCCTCGACCCCGCGTACGTCCGTGGAGCGCCACTGGCTCTCCAGCAACGGTGGGAGTTCCTTCGTCAGGAACGTCTCCCACTGGTAGTTCTTGCCGTTGTCCGGCTCGGCCCAGTCGGTGTAGAAGCTCGACTCGCCACCGACGGGCAGGACAACGTTGACGTTCTTGTCCTTGTAGAAGTCCTCGATGTTGGTGTTGAGGACCCAGCCGTTCTGATCGTCCTGTGCCCGGAGTCCGTCGAGCATGTACATCTGCGGGAACTTGTTCGCCGGACGGTAGTTCCAGTCGCGGGCGAGCAACAGCTGAACCTGGATGTTGGTGCCCATCGCGGGTGAGTACACCCACATCGCCACGCGGCGGTCGGAGTACCAGAAGGTGTTGGTGATCTTGACGCCCGGGACCGGCGCCGGCGCCTGGAGAGCCGGAGCTTGCACAACGGGCGCCACCGGACTCTGTGGTGCGGGGGCAGCGACCGCAACGGTCGAGGACATACCCAGCACTGTGCACACGGATACCGCGCCGGCCATCAGTCCCAGTGCGCCGCGCACAAATCTCTGCCGCATGTACCTCTACTCCTCAAGTCACCGTCACCACTGTGGTCTTGCTCTGCAGCCCTGCGTCACCGGACGAAGCCCGGATCAAGGCGGACCGGCAGACAAAAACAGAACGTCCTACGTGTTTCTTACACGTAGGACGTTCTGTTTTGAGGTTGCCACACCTGTGACAGGTGTGAATTTTGTGACTAGAGGGATGTCACCGCGATTATCCGCGGAACCAGCCCTGCTGGAGTGCTCGCCACATCATGTCCTGCCAGTAGCCCCACTTGTGGGTGCCGGTGACCGGGTAGTCGGTGGTGAGGTTGACGCGGTTCACGAAGGCCTGGACCTCGAACGCGCGGGTCTGGGCGAGCGACAGCACCTCGAGCGGCACTCCCTGCACGATGCTGACCGCGTTCTCGTTCTGGTTGTAGCCGCCCGGGATACCGCTACCCGACGCGACGCGGACCTTCATGCCGTGCATCTTGGTGATCTGCACGAACGGGTCGTTGTCGTACCAGCGGGTGCTCCACGGGGGGCCCCACATGCTGTCCGCGTTCCACGGTCCGCCGTTGGCATCGAGCAGCGCGACGCGGATGGCCGACTTCATGCCCGGTGCCGACAGGTTCAGGTAGCCCGACATCGAGAAGGCGTGCGAGTAGTTCTGCTTGTTGTTGGCGCCGATCACCAGGGCGGCGTTACCACCCATGGAGATGCCGGCGATGGCGTATTTGCCGCCGGGGCCAACGCGGAGGCCGCGTGCATCCATGCCCTTGACCAGGGTGTTGGTGATGACGCAGTTCCACATGTACTTGTACGGCTGGCGGTTGAAGTTGCTCGGCGCGTTCCAGTCGCTGTAGAAGCTGGCGGGTCCGCCGACGGGCATGACCACGTTGACGCCGCTGTTGACCATGTTCTGCACATTGGTCTCGTGCTCCCAGCCACTGACGTCATAGGTGGCGCGCAGGCCGTCGAGCAGCACAACCGTCTTGTAGTTGCCGGGCTTCGACCAGGACCGGACCTTCACGGACGGCATCCCACAGCCATCGACGTTCCATTGCTGGAATCCGTTACCGGTGCCCCAGGCATTGGCTGTGCCGGTGCCGGCAACAACCCCGACTCCGGCAATGGTCGCCAGTGCGGCGAAGGCAGCGATGAGGCGTCTGCCCATCCCCACTCGCCTCGACGGTGTGCTTACGCGCATCGAATACAACTCTCTCTCTGTCCAGCAGCGGGGCCTTGTCTGGTTCCATCTCGAACCACGGCCACGAGGGTCTTGACCGGCACCAAAATTTTCAGGTGCCACACAGCTTGGCGGTCATCTGGCGATGCCGTCCTGCAACCGAACGGAGCCTATTAGATGCATCCCCTGCTGACAAACCCTGTGACCGGATCCACTCCGACCTGGGTTGGCCACTTGACCAGGCCAAATCCATGCTCTCCCTAACTATCGGACGCGCGAAACGCCGCGTTACACATTCGAGACCTTGGCTTTTGCGGTTTTGCGGGCTCAGTGAGCTCACCCGCCGATCAGCCTCTGATTTCTCAGGGAAATCTCAGAATAATGTGGGCGATTGCACAGCATGTGGGATTCCTACCGGGGGTAGAGCGGCGGCGGAATGGGTAGTTTGCACCGCTGCAGTTCGTACTCGGGGATCCGATCGATCCGGTAAGAGGTGAATCCGGCCGCCTGACGCAGGTTGTGCTTGAAGCGGGCGAACGACCACGGCTGTGAATACGAGGCGATGAGGTCCTGGGTGGGTTTGCACGTCAGCGCCACCCTCGCCTGTTGCACATCGTCGGCATCGAGATTCGCCGGCAACACCGGATACCTCGACCACGCGCCGGACTCGGCAATCACCCACTCGTCCTCGAGGTCTTTGTCGTGTCCGATGCGGCCATCGGGAAGCCGGTCCGTGTGCGCCGCGATCGGGTACGACAGGCCCATCGGGTCGGTCACCCGAACATCAAGCGGCGCGTTCATGCTCGTCATGCCGAGGTTGAGGTAGAAGACCGTGAGCTGTTTGGGGACACCGGGCGGTGGCGGGACGGGTAGCGGGTCGAAGTACCACTCGTCGTAGTTCGGCGACGCCAGCAACACCCCGCCGGTGTCGCTGTGCTCGGCGATCTCTTCGACCATCGCGCGGATACGCGGGTAGTTGAGGTAGTCGGCAGCTGTGATGGGGTGCTCCACCCCGATGTTCTGTATGTAATAGCGCCGCTCGTCGACGATGCCCTGCCTGCCGATCTCGGTACCGTTCTTCATCCCGGCCACATGAGACGTGGAAGCCGCCCAGACCACCGTGGTGATCCACAGCCCGGCCATCACCACCGTGCCGACCCAACCGGCGAGGTGATCACGTCCGACGCCCGCGGGCAGCGCGATCGGGATCACCATCACCGGGAGCATCAGCAAGAAGAGCGGGACCAGCAGCACCCGGGCGTGCATGAAGTCGCCGCCCTGGCGTACCCAGTAGAAACTCTCGAGCAATCCGCACACGAGGATGAGTGCCACCACGGCCGACGGACTCTGCAGTCGGCGACTCCAGGCGCCGGCACGATCGCGCCAGCCGGTCGGTGTCGAATTCTTCGCCAGTTCGACTCTGTCCGAACGTGTTCCGGCGTCCGACACCTGGATCCGCCGGGTCTGCAGGTACCAGGCGAGACCGGCGGCGACCACCGCGACCACCAGCGGAAGCAGCAGTACATAAGGACTGAACATGTTGCCCAGGTACTTGAGGCCCTGTTCGTACTTCGACCCCGAGGCGTCCTTGGCCACGGCGGTGTTCGGAACGAGAAGGCCGTAGTAACCCATCCGGAAGATCTGGTAACCCACCGGAACCAACGCCGCTGCGGCGGCAAATGCGAAGCGCATCCGCCACGTCATCGGCGCACACACTACGAGCAGTAACGCGAGACCGCCGACGAGGGCGAGTTCGGGACGGATCAGCGGGGCCAGGCCGGCGTTGAAACCCAGCAACAGGGTGGTGACGACTTGTTTGCGTCCCAGACGACCACCGAGTCCCGGCACATCGGGGGTTCGTTGACTCCAGGCGACCAGCTGGCACCACAACACCGCTGCCCAGAAGATGCAGAGGGAAACCTCGAGGCCGCTGGTGGCGAAGTCACGCGCAGGCGGAAGCGTGATGTAGACCAGCGCTCCGAGAGGCAGCAGCAACATCCAGCCGGGGTTGACCGGGCCGGTGCCCCTGCGGATGCGATAGAGCCGGCCGGTGCCATACATGGCGATCGGGACGGCCGATATGGAGAGGACCAGGGCTATCCACAACACGACGTACTCGGTCTGGGCGTCGGTGATCCAGCTCCAGAACCAGATCAGGTACGTCCACACCGTCGACGTGTTGGCCTCGACACGCTCCCCCTCGTTGAAGACGGGTCCGTTGCCGGCCAACAGGTTCCGGACGGTGCGCAAGACGATGAGACCGTCGTCGGCGATCCACCGGCGCTGCCATGCGCCATAGCCGAAGATCGCACCCACCACGACGGCGCTGATCCACAGTGAAACGGTGGCCGGATTGACGCTGCGGCCGAGCACGCGTGGTTCAGCTACCGGCCGATTCTCAACTGCTGGCCGGTGTTCAGCTGATGGCCGCCGTTCAGCTGATGGCCGCCGTTCAGCTGATCGCATAGACCGCGACACCCACGCATACTATCCACGCGATTGCCAGCAGCTGGAGAACACGATCGCCGAGCGCAATTTCTTCGGGTTCGCCCGCTTGACCACCGTCGACGTCCACTGCGTATCGCAAGATGGCGATGGTGAAAGGCACCATGGACAGCGCATACCAGACGTTGTCGTCGTGGCCGCCGTCCGTGTCGAAGGCCCACATGCCGTAGCAGAGCACCACCGCGGTTGCGGACAATGTCCAGACGAAGCGCAGGTAGGTGGTGGTGTAGTACTCGAGGCTCTTGCGGATCTTCGCGCCGGTCCGTTCGGCGAGCTGCAGTTCGGCGTACCGCTTACCTGCCGCCATGAACAGCGACCCGAAGGTCATCACCAGCAGGAACCACTTGGACAGACCGTTGGGAAGATCGGCGGCCACGCCGCCCGCGACGGCACGCAGCAAGAAACCCGACGAGACGATGCAGATGTCGATCACGGGCTCGTGCTTGAGGCCGAAGCAGTAGGCGAGCTGAATGGCCATATATATGCCGATGACCACCGCGAGCTGCCAGTTGGCCAGGAACGAGATCCCGATCGACGCGACACCGAGCACGATGGCGAGCACAAACGCCAGCTTGACCGGGACCACCCCGGCCGCGATCGGACGGAAGCGCTTGGTGGGGTGATTGCGGTCGGCCTCGACGTCCAGGGCGTCGTTGACGAGGTAAATGCACGAGGCGACCAGGCAGAACGCAACGAACGCGATGGCCGTCCGGCCCAGGATGTCGGGTTCGTCGACCGCTCCGGCTGCCACCGGCGCAGCCAAGACCAGGACGTTCTTGACCCATTGCCGCGGGCGGACAGCCTTCACCAGACCGGTCGCCAGATTCTTCGGCGGGCCGCGCACCACGTCGTGCTCGATCGGCTCCTCGCTCACAACATTCCTCGGCTCTCTGTTCTCGTCAGTCTTTCACCGGCACCGACCGCTGCGGCGCAGGCGGCACCGATCAACGCACCCCCGATGACGTCGGTCGGGTAGTGCACGCCGAGCACCAACCGCGACAACAACATGGGCGGAACCAGCGCGGCGGGTAGCGCGGCAGGAGGTAATCCGGCGGCGCGACCGATGAGGATGGCCGCGGCGGTGGTCGATGTCGCGTGGCTGGATGGGAAGCTCAACTTGCTGGGGGTTCCGACCCCGATCCTCACGTCGGCATGATCGGGGCGCTTGCGCCTGACGATCCGTTTGAGCACCACCGAGGCGGCATGGGCGCCGAAGGCTCCGACACCCGCGGCCGCCCACAGGTTCCGACCACGTTCGTCGCCGCGGAGCTGGGCGATGGCAGCACCTGTGCCCGCGACCGCAAGCCAGCCCAGTGAGTGTTCACCGAAGTGCGACAGTGCTCGTGCCGAAGCCACGGCACCCGGCTTGTCCACGAACACATTCTGTACGGCCACAAGGACTTTGGTCTCGCCACTCATCGGCGCGAACGCCGCGGGATACGTATCAGTCGATTCCGAAGACACGTTCCCAGCTCTCTTTGCTGACCAGGTCGGCCTGAGCGGATCGGTACGTCTCCCGCATCTCGGGGAACCGGGCCTTCAGCTCGCGAACCAGGGCAGCTGATTCCTTTGCCAGCGCAACCATCTTGTCGCGGTCACGCTGCCGATAGACCACTCCCCGGCCATCCGCGGTGGTGACCGTGACCCCGTCGACCCGGCCGAGGCTGAACCAACGGGCCTGCAGCGGCGGATAGTTGGCCTGCGGCACCTCGTGATGGCGAGGATCGGCCGGACGCAAGTTGTTGATGATGCTCGCGCTCAGCGAACGGATCTTCGCCACCGGGTTGAGCGGGATGGTCATGCCGTACGCGGTGGCCTCACCGGTGGTCGGCGGCAGTTCGGTGGCCGAAGGCAGCACCACCGCATCGGGGTACTCCTTGCGCATCGCCGCGATCTTGGGCAGTGCCGTGGGCAACAGGTCCCGGACGTGTTCGGGGCCTGCGAGGAAGTCGCGGATCGCCTCGTTCTGGATGGCGACCGTCGAATATTCCAGGCAGAGCAGATGTTTGGCGGTTGCCTTCGCCATCGACTTCAGGATCCCGGCGGTGGACCCGTCGTGGTGGATGGCCGCGACGACCAGGCGGTTACGCAGATGGAAGTACGCCTGCCAGTCGATGGCGTCGTCCTTGTCGCTCCAGGCCATGTGCCAGATCGCGATGCCCGGGATGGTGGCGGTGGGATATCCCGCCTTGCCGGCGCGGAGGGCGAACTCCCAGTCGTCCCACTTGATGAACAGCGGCATGGGCAGGCCGACCTTCTCGGCGGCCTCTCGCGGGATCATGCACATCCACCAGCCGTTGCCGTCCACATCGATGCGACGGTGCAGGTTCTTGGAGTGCCTGCGGTCGCGCAGCGGGTATTGCGCGAAGTCGTGGTCGTACTCGACGTAGGGCGCGCTGGTCCACATGAAGGTGTCGTGGTTGATCACCTCACCCATGCAATGCAGATGGCTGCGGTCCTGCAGATTGAGCATCTGCCCACCGACGAGCATGGGCGACTTGGCGAATCGGGACATCGCCAGCGCACGCAGGATCGAGTCGGGCTCGATGCTGATGTCGTCGTCCATGTAGAGGATGTACGGACTGTCGGTCAGCTTGAGGGCCTCGTACATGATGCGCGAGTAACCGCCCGAGCCACCGAGGTTTCCCTGCTTGAACATGTGCAGTCGGTCGCCCAATGCTGCTGCGGCCTCGGCGAATCCGGCCTCTTCGGTGACGAGTTTGGTCCCCTGGTCCGGCATCATCACCGCATCGATGACCTCGTCGACCAACGGGTCGGAGGTCAGGGCCCGCAGGGCATTGACCGCATCGGTGGGGCGGTTGAAGGTGGGGATACCGACCGTGACGCGCTTGGTGTCCGGGCCGACGGGAGGATCGATCGGTGCGTACCAGCCGGCCGACGTCACCTCGACGTCGGTGTCCGTGGTGACGTCGAACCAGATCCATCCGCCATCCTCGAACGGCTCGAGTCCCACCTCGAACTCGATGGCGCCCTTGCCGTTCTCGTCGACGGGCACCAGGTTGCCGTCGACTGCGATACGCGAACCGTCGACCTTGGAGCGATAGACGTCCACTCGGCACTTGCCGACGAGCTCGATCCGCAGCACCACCGACTTCAGGACAGTCCACCGACGCCAGTACGAGGCGGCGAAGGCGTTGAAGTAGGTTTCGAAGCTCACCTCGGTCTCGGCCCCGAGGACCACCGAGGTGCGAGTGGGCGCGTGCGCCCGACGCGCATTGCTCGTGGCTTCCACCAGGTACAGCGAACGCACGTCGAGTGGCTCGCCCTGGCGCGGCAGGATGACGCGTTGCAGCAGGTTCTTGGCTGCGTCGTACGTCTGCGGATTCTGTGATTGCTCGGCTGCGGTGGTGACTGTCAAGAGTTACGCCTCTCCGGTGGGGTCGAGCCGGCCTTGGTGGAGCCCGGCTCCGCCTCTGGCTGCGTCTCCGCCAGCGGCGCACCGGTTTCGAGATGCGGTGCCAACGTGTTCTCGTACATCGTCAGTGCGCTCGCGATGGCCATGTGCATGTCCAGGTACTGGTAGGTGCCGAGCCGGCCACCGAACAGCACCTTGTTCGACGCGGTCTCGCGTTTGGCCCGGGCCCGGTAGGCGTTCAGCTTCTCGCGGTCCTCGGGGGTGTTGATCGGATAGTAGGGCTCGTCGCCACTCTCGGCGAACCGGCTGAACTCCCGCATGATGACCGTCTTGTCGGTCGGGTACTCACGTTCGGGGTGGAAGTGACGGAACTCATGGATCCGCGTGTACGGCACGTCGGCATCGTTGTAGTTCATCACCGGGGTGCCCTGGTAGTCACCGGTCTCGAGGACCTCGGTCTCGAAATCGAGTGTGCGCCATCCCAGCTCGCCATCGACGAAGTCGAAGTAGCGGTCCAGCGGGCCGGTGTACACCACAGGCGCGTCGGGGCTCTGGGCCCGCAGCTCATCGCGCACATCGAACCAGTCCGTGTTCAGCCGGACCTCGATGTTGTCGTCGGCGGCCATGCTCTCGAGCCACGCGGTGTATCCGTCGACCGGAAGTCCCTCGTAGGTGTCGTTGAAGTAGCGGTTGTCGAACGTGTACCGCACCGGCAACCGCGCAATGTTGGCCGCCGGCAGCTCGGTGGGATCGGTCTGCCACTGCTTTGCCGTGTAGTGCTTGACGAAGGCTTCGTAGAGCGGGCGGCCGATGAGGCTGATGGCCTTCTCTTCGAGGTTCGCAGCCTTGTCGGTCTCGATTTCGCTGGACTGCTCGGCGATCAGGGCTCGCGCCTCGTCCGGCGTGAAGTACCGCCCGAAGAACTGCGACACCAGGCCGAGCCCCATCGGGAACTGGTAGGCCTGCCCCTGGTACATCGCGAAGACGCGGTGCTGGTACCCGGTGAAGTCGGTGAACTTGTTGACGTAGTCCCACACCTTCTTGTTCGAGGTGTGGAACAGGTGGGCACCGTATTTGTGGATTTCGATACCGGTGGTGGCCTCGGGCTCGGAGTACGCGTTGCCACCGATGTGCGAGCGGCGATCGAGAACCAGGACGCGTTTGCCCAGCTGGGTCGCGGCGCGCTCGGCGATGGTCAGTCCGTAGAAGCCCGATCCGACGATGATGAGGTCGTAGCCTGAGCTGGTATCGGAACTGGAGCTGTCGGGGGTCACGGGTGTTCAGCGTAACGGACCGGCCCCGCAGCTCCGACCCGCCACGGGCCACGCACGGACAACAAAGCGGGTGTTCTGGGGAACATTCCGGGGTCCACGGCACTCCTATCACCGACCAACATGCCGCGCGCCGCCCGCGCAGCGGCACCCACGACCGAGGAGAAGTACCGTGACCAGCCCAAACGACCCGCTCAGCGACATCTTTTCGCAGATCGCCGCCGACGACGCGGTTGACCCGGCGGTCTTCGACCAGAGTCTCGAAGCCGCCTTCGACCACGACGGTGCCGGATTCGACGAATTGGTGCCCGACAACGACGACAGCTCCACCGAGGGCGATCTCGTTGCCGGTGTCGATGGCGGCGATGTCGACTCCCATGACGACGTCTTCGAGGCCGACGACGCCGACATCGACGGCGATGCGACCGACTTCTCCATCGGCCCCGACCTCACCGACGACTACTCCACGGGCGACGACCTGACCCTGTGAACCCGATGTTGTGCCCTTCTGGCGACCAAAACTCCAGGTCGCGCCCGCCACAAGGGCACAACATCGGGGAGGGGTGGGGGCTAGCGCAGGTGGTCGATCAGGACGTCGGGGTTGCCCTGCGTCCACACGGTGACGATGGTGAGGCGCTTGATCCGCCAGACGTCGCCGTCGCGGACGAGCTCGGCGTCGTATTTGTTGCCCATCATCACCTGGTCGGTGGTGTGCCGTGATGGCCCTTCACCCGGGCGGAAATGCTGGGCCATCGCGTAACAGTTGAGGACGGCACGGTCACCGTCTACGCGAACCCGGAAATTCGACAGTGCGTGCATGGTGTCGAGCGGTCCCATCGACATCAGCAACATCCCGACCACCGACTCGCGGCCCTCGATCGGGGGGAATCCACTGTCCTCGTCGCCGACCCGGCTGACGTCGAACAAGACGTCGTCGGTGAATGCCGACTCGAGCAGACCTCGGTCGGCGGCGTCGAGACCGAACGCGAAGCGGTTGAGAGCATCCTCGGGGTCGGCGGTGGCGGGAATGGTGTCGATCGTGGCGGGGATTGCCTCAGGCATCTTGCAGAATCTCCAGCAGTTTGGCGCGAGCCCGGTTGATCCGGCTCTTCACAGTCTGCACGCCCACCCCCTGCTGGTCGGCTATTTCCTGATATGAGAGATCGCCGAACTCCCGCAACACGATTGCCTCACGGAACTCCAGTGGCAGGGCGGCCAATGCGGTGCGAACCCGGTCGACGTCGGTCACCTGGGCATCGATCCGTGGTGCGGCCGACTCGAACTCCGGCGGGCCGTCTGCGGAGGTGTCGAGACGCTTGCGGATCACCGCGAGCGCGGCGTTCGCGGCGATCCGGTACATCCAGCTGGTGAACTTCGCGTCGCCGCGGAACTTTCCGATGTTCTGCCAGGCAGCGATCAACGCGTCCTGCAGGGCGTCCTCGGCGTCGTGTCGGTTGGCGGTGATCCGTAGGCAGACAGCCCAGATCTGGTCGCGGTTGCGGGTGACGAGTTCACCGAAAGCCGCCTGGTCGCCTTCTTGACTGCGTAGTACCAGGTCACGCTCGCTCATGTCGGTCACTTGATAAATGTCGCAGACACCCCGGGATACGGCAGAGTTATCGGCAGCGAAACCGATCCATCGACTGACCCTTTTACTCGATCGAATCTGGAGTGACCGTGAACGCAGGTGCCACCGCCCACGCGGCCGAAGCCCTGGCCGCTGCGACCGAGACGCTGCGCAAGTACGGACAGACGAAGGCCGCCGAGTTGGCACGGGCCCGCTCCCACGCCGCGGACTCGGCAGCTGCGGTGGTCTTCGTCGGCGAGGTGAAGCGCGGCAAGAGCACCCTGGTGAACTCGCTCATCGGTCGGGCCGACCTCGCACCCGTCGGTGTGGACATCACCACCAGCGCGAGCGTGTGGTTCTCGCCACCCGACGACACGCTTGCGGCCGGCACCGCCCGCCTGGTCTTCGGCGATTCCGATCAGGTGATCCCGGTCGACCAGCTTCCGGAATGGGTGACGATGGGTGGCCGCCACGTGCTCGACCCCACGATCGAGGCATTGCCCACCGAGGCTGTGGTTGCCGTCGACCCGTTGCACCTTCCCGGTCTCACCCTGGTGGACACACCCGGCGCCGGCGGCCTGGACCCACGGCACGCGCGCCTGGCACTGACCGCCGCGCGCCGCGCCGGGGCGATCGTGATGGTGTGCGACAGCGCCGCTCCCCTGACGGCACCGGAGATCGAGTTCCTCAGGACCGCTACCGAGACCTCCGGTTCGGTGGTGGTCGCGATGACGAAGATCGACAAGAACCGCCGCAACTGGCGAACCATCGCCGAGGAGAACAGGACGATAGTCCGCAGCCGACTCGGTCGCGATGTGCAGGTGATCGGGGTGTCCGGGGTACGCGCGCTCGCTGCGTTGACCGAATCTGCGGGCACCCGTGAGGAGATCCTGACGGCCTCGGGCATACCGGCGCTGCGGGACGCCATCACCGGCTTGCTGGACAACGCCGAGATCGCGCCGCAACTCGACGGGCTGCAGGTCTGCCTGAGCGGCATGCATCGGATGAAGACCCGCCTCGACACCGAGATCGCTGTGGTACAGGGCAATTCGAGCGCACTCGACGACCTGAATGAGAAAAAGGCCCAGCTCAAGGCGCTTCGCGAGCACGGCACCGAGTGGGACCAACATCTCTCTCGCGATATCACCCTCGCCCGTCAGCGGGCCGTGGCCGTACTCGACGCCGATTTCAACAAGATCAAAGAGGACTGGAGCGCACGGATCAACGGCGAGGGGTGGCGCATCCTGCGCAAGCAACCACAGGTGTTCACCGCCGCCATCATGTCCGACCTGCAAGCCGCGTCGGCGCGGGCATTCGACATCTTCGCGACCTCGCTACACGACATCGTCTCCCGGCTGTTCGGCAACGACGAGCACTGGGAAGACATCATGGACACCGTTGCGAGCGCGCTGGTCGCCGAGGACATCAATTCTCCAGAGGTGCAAAGGAAGTGGAAAGACGTCGTCGATCCCAGCGCCATGATGATGGGCTTCATGGGGGCCAATCTGCTGACCGGCGGAATGGTCGGCGGCGCGATCTTCGGCAGCCTCGCGATGGCGGCCGTGCTGCCGATCGGGCTCGTGGCCGGAGGTGTCTGGTTGTCGGTGAACCTGGGCTACCGCGCCATGCGCAACGGACGCCAGCACCTGATCACCTGGCTGCGTGAAACACTGTCGCTCGCAAACAAATCGACTCTGCGTGTCATCGACCGAACCGTCGCGACCGCGCGCCCGGAGATCGTGGTGGCCTACCGCCGTCACCTGCGTGCCCAGACCGATGTGATCACCGAACAGATCAACGCCGGGGCCGAAGCGGCAAAGGAAGACAAGGCAACCCGCGACAAGAGGGTGCGTGGTCTGACCCGTCGTCTCACCGAGATCGTCTCTCTCATCGAACAACTGGACGCCGCCATCGCCGGTCTCAAAGCCGATGCCCGACGCAGTGATGTGAACCTCGGCGAGCATGTGGCTCTCGGGAAAGACCCGGTGCTCGGTACAGAGTCGGCCTCCACCGGTGACACCCCGTGAGCCGGCCCCACGAAGGGCGACGGACCCGGCCGCATGCTCTCCGTGATCAGCTCACCGCGGCACTTGCAGAGATCGCGCGTATCGACCGTCCCCTGGCTCGCAGCACCGCCCAGATCCGCGACACCCTCTGGGCACCTCCACGTGTGGTGGTCGTCGGGCGGGTGAAGGCAGGCAAGTCCACACTCGTCAATGCCCTGATCGGCGACCTGGTGGCCGACACCGCGGCCACCGAGTGCACCAAGGTCGTTGCGGTGTACCAGGACGGTGCGCCGGCACGTGCCGAGGCGGTGAAGATCGGCGGCGCCCGGCACACCGTTCGGCTGGTCGACGGCAGACCCACCGAATTGGGTTGCCCGACAGATCAGGTCGCCTATCTCGACCGTTTCCTGCCGAGCCGTCTGCTGCGCAGCATGGTGCTCATCGACACCCCCGGACTGGCGACCATCACCACCGGTAACGAGCAGGCCACCCGCCGCGCACTGATCGACGGGTTCGGGCAGACCCGCGACGCGTCGGTGAACGCCGACGCGGCGATCTTCCTGTTCGACGCGACGCCGCGCGCCGACGAAGTGCAGTTTCTGCGCGAGCTGGGTTTCTCTGCGGTCAACACGATCGGGGCCCTGGCCAAGGCGGACACCCTGGGGGAGGGCGCATTCGGTGACGTCGATCCCTTCGACGCGGCACGAGCACAGTCCGCCGTGATCGCCGAATCGATGTCGGCGAGCCTGCTGACGGTGCAGCCGGTCGCCGGATTGTTGGCGCAGACGGCGCAGACCGGCCAGTTCACCGAATCCGATGCCGACGCACTGGCGGCACTGGCCGGGCTCTCCGACACGGCGCTCGAGCTCTGGCTGGAAGCAGAGACCCCCTCTATCGGCACCGACGCCGAACGCGACAGATTGCTGGACCTGCTGGGCGAGTACGGCTTACGACACGCCAGAAAACTCGCCCCGCGCGGCGCCCACGCGGTCAACTCATGGCTGCAGCAGCGGTCGGGCGTCGACGAGCTCCGGGCGAACATCGAACTCGATCTCACCCGGTCGGTACTCATCACGCGAGCTGTGCGGGCGTGCACCGAGATCGAACATCTGGCGTTGACGCATCCTGCAGGCGGGCAGATCCGGTCGTACCTGCGTCAGGTTCGCCAGACCCCGCAGGCTCACACCATGGCCGAGTTCAAGGCGATGCACGCCCTGACCCGATCGGACCCCGAGTCGCCATGGGTTGGCGAGTTGCGGCAGATCCTGATCGGCTCGGGTATCGCGGGGCGGATCGGTCTGCCGCCCAACGCTGATCGCAACACCGTTGCCGCCGAACTGGATCGACGCCTTCGCCAGGTGCATGAGGCCGGACTCATGGGCGGGTCGGCGGCCGAGGAGCAGGCGGTGGCCGTACTCTTGCGCACTTACTCGATGATGCGTCGCGGGATCTGACCGGACCGGCCGACGAACCACTCGGTCCGCACGACGACGGAGCCGGCCCACGTCCCACGACGGCATCGAGAGATCGGTGGATGAGTCGAAAGCAGCACCGCGACAGAAGAACTGCGGCCTCAGACTGCTGGCAGTCATGAACGTCGGGTGCTAAAAATGATGGCGCGACGTCGATGCCGAGGCCGGCACCCGTGCCAGCCTTCGGCCGTAGGTCGCACGTCACGCACCAACGCAGAGAACACACCTGGAAGGAGTAGTACATGCCGCCGTCCCCCGGAGTGAGCCAAGCACCACAGCCCGTTCCTTCGCTCGCATCCAGTCGGACAACCTGGTCGACGAGCACCGGCCTCATCACATGGCCGACACTGCGTCCTCCACTGGGTCCGGAACGTTGGGCGATCACTGCTTCCGTAGTGGCGAACGTGCTGTTCCTTGTCGTCCTGTGCCTGATGATCACCGACGCCAAGGCGCTCGCGGTCGCCGTGGTGTCGATCATCGCTCTGTCCGCGATGGGCCTTGCGCTTCTGACGATCAGATTTCTCGACGAGTCGAACCGGACGTGATGTTTCGGGGCGCTGCGTCGTCCCGTCACACCGCCAGCGCGGCAAGCATCTCCCGGACCGCCCGCGGCCAGCCGAAGTCTTCGGCACGCCGCCGGGCGGCCTCCCGGCGGGGGACCTCGGGCCGGGACAACACATCACCGATGCCATGGGCGAAACCCTCGGGCGAGTTCTCTGCCACGAATCCACACTCTCGATCGAGGACCTCGGCGAGCGCCGATGTGGCGGAGACGACTGCCGGTGTCCCCGAGGCAAGGGATTCGAGCGCCGACAACCCGAAGGTCTCGTGCGGTCCCGGGGCCAGTGCCACGTCCGCGGACGCCAGCAGCCGGGCGAGTGCCAGCTGGTCGGTGATGAACCCTGCGAACTCTACGGGCAGACCGGCGGCGCGGCGCTCGAGCCGACCCCGCATCGGCCCGTCGCCCGCGATCACCAACCGGGCGTCGACTCCGTTGTCGCGCAACACACCAAGCGCGTCGATGCTCCCGTCCACGTGCTTTTCGACCGACAGTCGGCCGCAGTGGACCAGGAGCGGCTGATCCGTCCTCGCCCACCGAGCACGAGTCCCGGCGTCACGACGATCGGGATGAAAGGTCCGCAGATCCACGCCGAGCGGTACCCGCCTGACATTGCTCGCGCCGATCCGGTCGAACTCTTCGCGCGCGAACTCGGTGGTGCACACCACCGTGTCGTACGACTGCGCGGTCCTGCGGTTGGCCACGTCAGCGAGCCGTCGCGCGGCCTGCGCAGGCATCACCTGACCGAGCATGCGGTCGAGGCGTTCGTGGGAGATCATCGTGCTGGCGACATCTCGACGCCGAGCCCATTGCCCGAGCCCACGCAGCGTCAACCGGTCGGACACCTCGATGGCGTCGGGTCGCATCGCGGCGGCGACATCGACCACGGGCCGCATCCGCGCCACCCGATATCCTCCGGTGAAAGCAACCCTGGGAGCGGGGACGGTGATCCGCACGACTCCGGACGCCAACTTCTCCTCGGAGTGCACTGGTCCCGGAGCGATCAGCGTCACGTCGTGCCCTGCCGCGCAGTACCCGGCCCCGAGCTGATCCACCGCAGTCCGGAGACCTCCGGACCGGGGGCCGTAGAAGTTCGCGACCTGCACCACTCGCATCCTCGGACTGTGTCGCGAGCAGAAGAGCTTGATGCATCCGCCGATCGAACGCGGACTCAACAAAACGTGAACTCTGATCACCTCGGTACAACCGTGGGACATGAGCCGTCGCCGGGCCGGCGCGTTTTGGGGCTTAGCAGGCCGGGTAATCCGCCGGGAGCCGCCAGACACAAGACGCCCTGAAGAACCACTTCTGATCGGAGCAGCACTGTGCTGAGCAAAGATGTCGCCCCGGGCATCCACATGTTGACCTACGCCTCCACGAATCTGTATCTCGTGGAGTACGACGATCGGGTGCTGATCGTGGACTCCGGATTGCCCCGGGTGTGGCCGCACCTGATCTCAGCCCTCGACGAACTGGGCCGCAAGCCCGACTCGGTCGAAGGGATAGTGCTCACCCATGCGCATTTCGATCACGTGGGCACCGCACGTCGGGCGCAGAAGGAGTGGAATGTGCCGGTGTGGGTGCACACCGACGACGAACGGCTCGCCCGGCATCCCTACCGCTACCAGCACGAGAAGACGCGGCTGCTCTATCCACTTCGGTATCCGGCATCCATTCCCGCGCTCGGGCGGATGACCATGGCCGGGGCACTGATGGTTCGGGGAGTACTCGATCCGACTCCGATCACCACCGACAAGGCGCTACCCGGGGCCCCGGTGGTCATCCCGACGCCGGGCCACACCGTCGGTCACATCGCTCTGCACTTCCCCGACCGCGACGCCCTGATCGCCGGCGACGCACTGGTCACGCTCGATCCCTACACCGCCCAGACCGGACCACAGATCGTTGCCGGTGCCGCGACAGCAGACAGTGCTCGCGCCCTGGGTTCGGTCAAGAGACTCGCCGATACGCACGCTTCGGTGGTGCTGCCAGGACACGGTGAACCCTGGAACGACGGAATCGAGGCGGCCGCCGACCTCGCCATCTCGAGGGGTCCGCACTGAGTTCTCCCGGCTCGATCCACCGGGCAGCAAAATCTTCCTGAGATTTTCTGCGATCAGCCGGAACATTCATGCCATCGGGTTTCTCCTATTCACAACACAGCAAAGCCACCACGGCCTGCGCCCGCCCCACACACAAGGAGAACCCGATGTCCGACAACAGCATCCCCGAAATCGCCGAAGACGCCACCGTCCTCGAGGTCTTCGACATCGACGGCGACGGAGTCGTCGAGTCCGCCCTGGTCGATGTAGACGCCGACGGTTCCGGCGACGCACTCATCCAGGATTACGACCAGAACGGCGAGCCGGAGACCATTGCCTTCGACACCGACGGCGACGAGCACCACGAGACGGCGGTCTCCGACACCGACGAGGACGGCGAGGTCGACACGGTCTTCGTCGACGAGGACGTCGACGGTGTCCACGACGTGGCCTTTGTAGACGAGAACCAGGACGGTGAGGTGGACGCCGCCTACACCCACGACATCACCACCGACGAGTGGACCGAGGTGGACCCCTCCACCGTCGAAACGCCTGACACCAGCGCTCTTTAGATCCGCGAACGATCACAGGAGCTGTGAACCATGTCTGATTCGGTCCACCCCGAGCCGTCCCCGCAGGATCCCCCGGCCGAGCACAGCGGCCACTCCGACGTCGTCGAACCGCCTTACGTCGTCGAAACAGCCGACTTCGACGGAAACGGCTACTCCGAGTCCGCGCTGCTCGACACCGACGGCGACAACGTCGGCGACACGATCGTCCAGGACTTCACCGAAGACGGGGAAGCCGAGACCATCGCGTACGACACCGACGGTGACGGGTTCAGCGAGACGAGCCTGTCCGACCTCGACCAGGACGGGACGGCGGACACCGTCTTCGCCGACCTGGACCAAGACGGTGTGCACGACCTGTCGGTCACCGACTCCGACCAAAATGGCATCCCCGACGGGTTTACGGTGCTCTGACGAGCACCCAACGCCCCGCTCAACCCGGACCGCATTCGTCGGTCATTCGACAGCAGGACAATCGGCCGCCGTCAGCCCGGTGATCAACTAGGTTGACGGTGGCCGAGTCCGCTGTCCCAATCGTCATTCCCCACACTGAATCCTGAAACCGGAAGGACCCATCACCGATGTCGAACCAATGGTGGCTGGCAATCGACTTCGGCACGTCCAACACCGCGGCGGCCGCCTACGAACCCGGGCACGGCGCGCCGCAGGTGGTGCCGCTCTCGCACAACAGCGACATCATGTCGTCGTCGGTCTACGCAGACTCCTACCGCAACATCGTGGTCGGCGAGGCCGCGGTCAATCAGGCCGGCAACAACCCGGCGGCGTTCATCACTCACCCCAAGCGGCACATCAACGCCGGAACCGTTCCGGTCGGCAATCTGGACCTGCCGTTGGAGAATCTCATTGCTGCCGTGCTCAATTCGGCTTTGACACGCGCGTCGGAGAGGCGCGGCGGCACCAGGCCGACGCGGTTGATCCTCACCCACCCCGTGGCGTGGTCGCCCGAGGAGATCGACATCCTCACCCGCGCTGCCGAATTGATCGGCTTCGATCGATCCGCGGTCACGCTGATCTCCGAGCCACGTGCGGCCATCGCCCACTACACCAGCGCGATCGGTGATGCCGCCGACGCGGGCTCGACCACGGTTGTGGTCGTCGACTACGGCGGTGGGACATGCGATGTGGCGGTGGTGAAGCTCGGTGCAGGAGCTGCGGGCGGCGCCGGGCCCATCGACCTCGTTGCCCACGACGGCAACAACGGTCTCGGTGGCAAGAACCTCGACGCGATGATCCGACGTTGGGTGGACAAGCAACTCACCTCGCGGAACCCCGAACTGCTGGAGTACCTGCGCACAGGCGCCAACCTGTCCACCAAGCGAGCGGTCGACGACAACATCCGGCGGGCCAAGGAATTGCTCTCGGAGTCACCTCGGGCCGTCATCAACATCAGCGCCGGTGGCCACGAGGCCACCCTCGAGCTCACCAGGGGCGAGTTCGAACAGCTCATCTCGCAGAACGTCGATGCCGTGGTGGAGTTGACCTCCCGCACACTGGCCCGTGCCGGAGCCGGCCGCGACGTCCGGATCTATCTCACCGGCGGATCATCCCGGGTGCCTCTGGTGCACCAACGACTCGGCGAGCTCGGCACCGTCGCCACACTCGACAACCCGAAGACCGTCGTGGCCCTCGGTGCCCTCGAATCCGTTGTCGGACAACAAGAGGGAGCGGCCGCAGCTTCGGCCGGCGCGCCGATACCGCCCGTTGTTCCCGTCCCCCTGTCGAAATCACCCGAGCCTCCCCGATCGACCCCGTCCACTCCTGAGTTCCCGCCGACCCAACAGGCACCGATTCCTACGGGAATCGAACCGCCGCCGTCGTGGGGCGCCCCGGCTGCGCAATCCGGTGGTTACGCCCAGAACCCCTACGACGGTACTGGAGCCGGCCCCTATGTGGCCGGGCAGGCCGGTACCTACGGTCAAGAAGCCGGTTACGGCCAGGCCCCGTTCGGTCAGGGGTCGCCGTACGGTCCTGCCGGCCAGCAGAATTCGGGCCCGTTGTACGGATCCGGCGGTGGTCAACCCCCGTACGGCGGGGCCACACCGGCCACGCCGCCGAATCCCAACCGCAACCGGAACATCGCCATCGCCGCCATCGCAGCCGTGGTTGTTGTTCTGGTGGTGGTCATCCTCGGTGTGGCCCTGGCGAGTTCGGGAGGTGACGACGACCCGAAAGCACAACCGGGCCAGTCCTCCACAACGTCGACGACAACAACCACAACAACCACTAGGCGCACTCAGCCGACCACCGAGACGTCCACCGCGGCAACGTCGCTCGACTCCGCCGATCAGGCGCTGGCTGATGCGAACACCGATCTCGTCGACATCACCACATGCGGGGAGAAGTCGCGACCGGATTACGCGTTGGCAGCGATCGTCTGCGAGCCGGCGCCCGCCGTCGTGGCCGACGGCACCGGAGCGGTGCGCGCCGAGAGCATCGTCATCATCGAATCGTCCGACTCGAACATCAAGGCAATAGCCGACAAGGAGTACGCCGAAGGCAACTCATCGGAGTTGTTCTCCCGGCCGTTCGACGGCGGCACCACGTACGCGTACTTCGCCGCCATGGACAATGGCGGCACCGGATACTTCGTGTACTCCGAAGCCAACTCGACGGTGACCTGGTGGGTGACCACCAGTCCTGATCAGGCGGCCTTCACCGCGTGGCTGCAGTCGGCCGGCATCTGTCTCTGCTGAGTCGGATCCGGCTCGACACCTCCACACAAATCAGTCCGCCCGTCAGCGTTGCTGACGGGCGGACTGTGTGGTCGGTGCAGACGGTGTGGTCAGTCGACTTCCTGGAACAGAGAATCGCCGTCGTCGGGGAACGATTCACCCTGCTGACCTCTGCTCTGCACCCGCGAACTGCCGTCGTGAACGATGAGGGCGTCGTCGGTCTCCAGTTCTTGGACGCCATCGGCGAGGACATCGTCGTCGGGTCCCTGATCGTCGATCACCTCGTCGACCAACTTCTCGGTCAGTTCGTCGTCGGGCGCGACGGCGACCGGTACCTCAGGCTGTTCCTCGGGCTGCACGTCCGGGACCTCTTCGGCGATGCGCTCGTCAAGGGACTCACCTTCGCGTTCCTCACTGTGCGTGGTGCCGAACTTGTCTGCTTCCGCCCAGTGCTCCGGGGGATCGACGACATCGTCGTCACCATGGTTCTTGAGGTCGTCGGAGTCAAGGCTCTCGCTTGGGCTCAGGGTGTCGCCAGGACCGTCTTCAATACTCATGGACACCGGATGCCCGTTTGCGCGGGCGGCGAAACCCAGCACCGCGGGGCGAGAACCTACTTGCGTGAGGCCTGGCCGGTGGCGGGATCGACCTCGAGGATGCCACCGGCGAACTTGCTCTGGAAGACCTGGGTGACCGGCCCGAGCAGGGTGCTCAACGAGTCCTCGAGCGGTAGCCCGAGCACGCTCTCGCCGCCCTGTAGTGCAAAGTTCAGCAGGGCCAGGCCGCCGAGCGCATGTGCACCGGTCTCGGGACCGAAGAACACCGAACCGTTCTGGAACTGCTGAACCGCCCCGGTTCCCGATGTGGTCGGCAGAACCGGTCCCAGCGCTTCCCCGAGCACACCTGAGCTGCCGCCCAGTTCGGTGAACTTGCCGCCGATGGCTGCTTCGGCGAGTGCCAGCAGTTCGCTGACGAGATCGCCGGCTCCGGTCGCGGTACCCGGCGTTGCCGGCAGTTCGCCGGTGGGCGCCGGAGTTCCGCCCGGCGTCGGTATGGCCGGCACGCCACCTGTCGGTGTGGAACCGACGCCGGAGGGAGGAGCAACGATCGCGGGCGGAGAGGTCTGACCCTGGACTGAGAAGAACGAGGAACGTAGCTGCAGCTTGGTGCGCACCTCCTGCGCCGGGACGTCGACCGTGCCGCCGGTGCCGCTGATCCGAACCGTCGCTGCGCGGCCGTTCTCCGCGCCCATTCCGTAGGCCTCGATCACCTCGAAACCGGTGAGCGACCCGACACCGAAGGTGGAGGCGATGCTGTCCGAGCTCACCGTGGCGGTCCAGTCGCGGTACGGCGAGATGGTGTCGCCTTCGTCGAGCACCGCCGGGAAGTCCCGACCGTCGGTGGCGCCACCTGTCGAGGAGGAGAACTCGGTGAAGGCAGGCTTCCCGTCCTTCATGAGGACCACACCGGCGGTGGCGTCGACAGCGGCGTTCGTTCGTGGGTCTTCGGCACCGAAACCGCCGTAGACCTGTGAGTTCTGGGTGTCGTCGATGGGCTTGCTGATGTCCATGGACGCAAGGGCATAGGTACGGGCGGCCACCGCCTGGGCCTTGAGCGCCTCGGCGCCGCCCTCGTCCGCCCAGCTGACGATGATCTCTTTGGGGACGACACCCTTCACGTAGTCGTCCAGCGGCACGACGTTGATCACCCGGTCCCCGTCGAATCCGAGTGAGCCCCGGAACGTTTCGTTCGAACCACACATCTTCAGCAGCTCGGGCACCGGACGGCCTGGACCCGCGGTGATGGGCGACACCAGCGATCGAGGCAGCTCGACCGTCTGAACCACACCGCCACCGCATCCATCAGTGATGGTGGCGGTGGACCCCGACAAACTGACTGCTTGTCCGGGCGCCACCGCCACCTCACCGACCTTCAGGCCGGCATCCGCGAAGACATTGACCGACGACTCGCCTGTGAGAATTACCGAGACGTCGACGTTGTCCACCTTCCCCGCGGTGGTGCCGCCGTAGTAGTGACTCAAGATCTGAGTCGAGGACCAACCTTGCTTGGCGTAGCCGAACGCACCCCACTGGCCCATCCCGCGTCCGTGGCCGTTGCCGTGTCCGATCAGCGTCACCTCGCCACCGACGGTGAGATCGACGTTCGATTTCACCGTCTGCGGCACCGCCCACATGGTCACGCCGGCGGCGAACAACAGCGACATCCCGGCCGCAGCCGTCCGCCGCAGACCGGTGCCGAACACATCACGACCCCCGATGGGGCGGGTTGTGTACAGCCCTGGAATGCGCGGCATAGATGTCCTCTCGTCACTCGCCCACGGTCGCGGTCCATCGCACGCGACAGCCGCGAGCATGTGACTAGTGGGACTGTTGTGACAGTAGTGAAGAAACAGCGGCCACAAAAGTCACATCGAGTAACAACAGCATCACGAGTTTCACGCCACGCCGACAGTGGTCGTGGACTTCGGTGTCCGTAGAAGACACGATTTGGCCGTCTGGCAAGTCGATGGGGAAGTCGACGTCGCCCACGAGACGCCAGTTTGGCGTGCGTGGCGGCGCCGGTGAAAAGACTGTCGATCAGTTACGACAATCAAGGGAGAACCACGTGCGCTACCGCCGACCGAAGCCGTCGATCGTCCTGGGGACGGTGGCCGCCGTCGTTGTGGCCAGCCCGGTTGCAGTCCTGGTCGGGGGAAGCGCGCCGAATTTCGCCGTCGACCCGACCGAGCCGCCCGCCGTCACCGCGACGACGATCAACCAGATCAACCTCAACGAGGTTCCGACGATCGTGCTGAACCTGGTCAAGTCCGGGCTCGCCGACGCCGGGGTGACCTTGCCCCCGATCGATGTCTCGGGCATAAAGCTGCCCGACATTCCGCTGCAGATCCCACCCGGCCTTCTGCCGACCGATCTGCTCCCCTCGACCACCGCGCCGGGGACGATCACCACATCGCCTTCGTCACCATCGTCGACAGATGCGTCCAGCAGTGCTCCGGCCCCGGCGACCGGCGACGACGTCCCCGAGGGCGCGATCGTGAAGGAGGTGGGTCAATCAGACCCGTTCTCCATGGTCGGGCTGACCTGGCAGGGCATCGCCAACACCACCGCCTACGTGCGCGCCAAACAGATCGACGGCAGTTGGGGCCCATGGGTCTCGGCCGACCGCGTCGACGGCGTGAGTGCCAAAGATCCGAACAAGCAAGGCACCGAACCGGTGTGGGTCGGCAAGACCAACCTGGTGCAGATCGCGGTCACCGACGACGGTGTCGCCGCCCCTGGAACCGGCACCGGATCCACCGAGGGGTCTGCAACGAGTTCGCCGGGTGGAACACCTCCGACCACCACAACCGGCCCCACCGATGAGGTGCCGACGACAACCACCACCTTCACCACTCCCCCGGTTCCCAAGCGCACCGACACCTCCATCCCCACCTCGACCGTCACATCAGGTGAGGTGGTGCCCCAGGCGTTCACGCCCAAGCAGGAACCGCTGCTCACCACGACCGGTGCACCCGGACATAATGCGCTGCAGCAGGCGATCTCGACCATCAGTGCCGCATTGATCACACCCGGCACCGGCGCGGTCCTGGGATCACAGCCCTTGGCGGCTGATCCCGCCGCACCGGCCGCGGCGCCCGCCGTGGCGACACCGTCGGCAACTCCGCAGGTCATCACCCGGGCGCAGTGGGGCGCCGACGAATCCATCCGGTGCTCGGAGCCGACGTACGACGACACCCTCAAAGAGACTGTCGTGCACCACACTGCGGGAACGAACGACTACACCCGCGAGCAGTCCGCCGAGATCGTGCGCGGCATCTACGCCTACCACGCGCAGACCCTGGGCTGGTGCGACATCGGCTACAACGTGCTGGTCGACAAGTACGGTCAGATCTTCGAGGGCACCGCAGGCGGTCTGGACAAGAACGTCCAGGGCACCCACACCGGCGGCTTCAACAAGGACACGATGGGCCTGTCGCTGATGGGCAATCTCAACGAGATGGCTCCCTCGCCCGAGATGCTCGCTGCTGCAGGATCTTTCCTGGGCTGGCGTCTCCGGCTGGCGGGCCTGGATCCCCGCGGCACGGGCTCGGTGGTGTCGCAGGGCTTCGACGGGGCCTTGTTCGCGGCCGGTGAGACGGCGACGCTGCCGATCATCAGCGGGCACCGCGACTTCTACTCCACCGAATGCCCGGGCAACCTCGCCTACGAGGCACTCCCGCAGATCCGCGAGATCGCCGCGTCGGGTGCCGCCGTGGTGACACCCCCGGCTGCTCCCGCCCCGGCGGACCCGGCGCCGGTGGAAAGCCCAGTGTCGGGCACCGAGAATCCTCAGGTGCTGTCCACCACCGACACCGGCGCCATCGCCCAGCAGTGGATGGCCACTGGCGGTCCCACCGGTGAACTCGGCAATGCCGTGACCACCGAGCAGACCACACCGAATGGCAGTGCCAAGTTCGTGGACTTCGAGAACGGCAAGATTTACTGGTCCGAGTCCACCGGTGCGCAGATCATCAAGGGCGCCATCGCAAAAGCATGGGCCCTCATGGGCTTCGAGAACAGCCCGCTGGGTCTGCCCACGTCATCGGAGACAACAGGACCCGACGGCGTCACGCAGAGTTTCCAGGGCGGGACGTTGGTGTGGAACCTGGTCACCGGCATCGTGCGGGTGTTGCGTACCTACATCGACACGTTCAACGACACCTACGACGCCCAGCGCGAGGCGGCCGCGGTGCCGACCGCACCGCCGGCAGGCTGACACCCGACGCACGATTCTGGCTGTCGCGCAACGGTTCACACCGGTGCGCGGCGCCCGGGGCCGCGCGGGGTCGGTGTCGCTAGAACCACCGGGCCAGCACCTGGCCCACCCCGCCGGAGTTGTTGTCGGGCGCGATCTCATCTGCCGCGGCGATGGCGGCAGGATGGCCGCCGGCCATCGCAAAACCCCGGGTGACCCAACGCAACATCTCGACATCGTTGGGCATGTCTCCGAACGCGATCGATGCACCGGTCGGTAGGTCCTTCAGCTCGGCCAGCGTCCGCAATCCGCTGGCCTTGCTGACGCCGGGTGCCGAGAGTTCGATGAGCCCGTTGTCGGTGGAGAACGTGACGTCGGCGAGGTCGCCCACCACCGCCTCCAGACGCCGAGCCATCTCGTCGCTGCTGAGTTCGGGGCGCCGGACCAACATCTTCACCGCGTTCTCCGACAGGACGTCGGCTTCACTCATCTCGATGTGGTCCGGATTGAGCCACGCGTGCTGATAGCCCGCGGTCGCGACAAACGGGGGCGTCGCCGCATCGTGTGCACTCTTGCCCACCCGCTCCACCGCCAGACCGCATCCCGGGATCTGCTCGTAGGCAAGCGCGGCCAGCTGCTCGAGAACTGACGCTCCGAGCGTCGCCGAATGCAGCACCTGGTCGGTGGCGACGTCGTAGACGATCGCCCCGTTTGCGCACACGGCAAGTGGCTCGACCTCGAGTTGGTCGGTGATCTCGGCTATCCACCGCGGCGGACGGCCGGTCGCGATCACAAACGTCGCACCCGCCGCCGTCGCCTTGGTGATCATCGTTCGCACGAGCTCGGGAACGGTGTTCTGATTGTCGATGAGGGTTCCATCGACGTCGCTGGCGATCAGCGTGGGAGGCCCGGCGAACTCTGACGGCGTTTCATCCAATTGGGGCATTTCATCCATTTTGCCGCTTGTCGCGTCGGGCGGCCGAATCGGCTGCGTCCAGGGCGTCCGCCTCGGCCATCGTGGGCGCGCCGCCGCCGAGCCGGGCCGGCACCCAATACGCACCCGCGGGGTGTTCGCCGTAGCGTTCCTGGACGTCCGTGAGCATGTTCTGCATGGTCGACCGCAGACGGTCGGCCAGTCGGCGGGCCTCCACCGCATCCTCGCCACGCGGCCAGATCGGATCACCGAACTGCACGATGACCGGCGTGTGGCTACGACCCAGATTCCTCGGTCCACCCTTGGTGGCGATCCGCTGAGCACCCCAGACGATGACCGGTACGATCGGCACCTCAGCATCCATCGCCATCCGGGCGACCCCCGACTTGAAGGTCTTGATCTCGAAACTCCTGCTGATGGTCGCCTCCGGATACACACCCACCACCTCACCATCACGCAAGGCCTGCACCGCGAGTTCGTATGCCTGCGCCCCTGCGGACCGGTCCACCGGCACCGTCCTGGTGTGTTTGATGAGGAACCGCATGATCGCGATCTGTTGCATCTCCGCCTTGATCATGAAACGCACGCGGCGACCCCGGCGATGGACGCCCAATGCTGCGGGCAGAAAGTCCACATAGGCCGTGTGGTTGATCGCGAGAACCACTCCGCCGGCGGCAGGCAACTTGTCGAGACCAAGAAACGTCAGCTTCAGGCCCTGCACCTTGACCAGGGTCTTGGCGGTGATCTCGAGCGCCCGGAATACCGGTTCCATGCGCTCAGGGTAACGGCCCAAAGGTGACGCGACCTCTGCACACGGGGTGTGAGCGAGCTGCCGGGCGGGTATGCGGCCGGCACGGAGAGTGATTCACGCACCACAGGGAGAGCCATGTCAGCAACGGTCGGCGATGTCGTCCTTGAACGTCTACGGCAGTGGAACATCGGACAGGTCTTCGGCTATCCGGGCGACGGCATCAACGGGTTGCTGGCCGCCTGGGGTCGCGCCGACAATTCTCCCCAGTTCGTCCAGTCCCGCCACGAGGAGATGTCGGCCTTTCAAGCGGTCGGGTATGCGAAATTCTCCGGACAGATCGGGGTGTGCGCCGCCACAAGCGGTCCGGGCGGTATCCACCTGCTCAACGGTCTTTACGACGCGAAGCTCGATCACGTCCCGGTATTGGCTCTGGTCGGGCAGACCGAACGCAGCGCCATGGGCGGGTCGTACCAGCAGGAGATCGACATGCTCTCGCTGTTCAAGGATGTCTGCAGTGAGTACGTCCAGATGTGCACCGTGCCCGAGCAGATACCCAATCTGATCGACCGCGCGATCCGGATCGCCCTGTCCGAGCAGGCACCCACGGCGCTGATCTTCCCGTCGGATGTTTTCGAACTCGAACACACGCCGCCGGGGCACGAGTTCAAGCACGTGCCGTCGAGCCTGGGCCTCTCACCCGGCGCGCCCGCCGCAGATCCGGCCGCGGTGCAGCAGGCTGCCGACCTCCTCAATGCCGGCGAGCGTGTTGCCATCCTGATCGGCCAGGGAGCGCGCGGCTGCGTCGAGGAACTCACCGAGGTGGCCGATCTCCTGGGTGCGGGGTGCGCAAAGGCACTGCTCGGGAAAGATGTTCTGCCGGATGATCTTCCGTGGGTCACCGGATCGGTCGGACTGCTGGGCACCACAGCCAGCTACCAGATGATGAACGACTGCGACACGCTGCTGACGGTGGGGTCGAACTTTCCGTACAGCCAGTTCCTGCCCGAACTCGACCAGGCCAGGGCCGTTCAGATCGACCGATCCGGAAAGTGGATCGGCATGCGCTACCCCTACGAACTGAACATCGTCGGCGACGCGAAGACCACGCTGCGACAACTCATTCCGCTGCTGCATCGCAAAGAAGACCGCAGCTGGCGGGAAACCATCGAGTCGAATGTCGACCAGTGGTGGACGATGGCCGAGAGTCAGGCCACCACCGACGCCGAACCGACCAATCCCATCAGGATGTTCCACGAGCTGTCAGAGCGGATGCCGGACAACGCGATCATCGCCGCCGACTCGGGAAGCGCCGCCAATTGGTATGCGCGCCATCTCAAGTTCCGCGGCTCGGTGCGCGGCTCACTGTCGGGGACACTGGCAACGATGGGCCCGGCGGTGCCGTACGTCATCGGGGCGAAATGGGCCCACCCCGACCGGCCCGGAATCGCATTCGAGGGCGATGGCGCGATGCAGATGAACGGCCTCGCCGAAATGCTCACCATCGCCCGGTACTGGAAGCAGTGGGCCGATCCGCGGCTGATCGTGGTGGTGCTGCACAACAACGACCTCAATCAGGTCACCTGGGAACAACGCGCGATGGAGGGGACCCCCAAGTTCGTCGAGTCGCAGTCACTGCCCGACATGAACTATGCCGAGTTCGCCCGCGGCATCGGGCTTCTCGGCATCAATGTCGATACCACCGAGGAGATCGGACCTGCCTGGGACGCCGCCCTCGCGGCCGACCGGCCGGCACTGCTCGACGTCCGATGCGACCCGAATGTCCCGCCCATACCGCCGCACGCAACGCTCGAGCAGGCGAAGTCACTAGGCAGCGCACTACTCAAGGGCGACGAGGACGCGTGGCAGGTGGTGAAGAACACCGCCAAGCAGAAGCTGGCGCAGGTCAGGCCGTCCGACGACAGTTGAAGCGAAAACGCTTGACACAGTTGATTTGCGACCCCCACGTGGTCCGCCGGTAATAGATTTTTCGTAAGGTAGAACCACTCGTACGACGGCGACGCTGTGGCGCTGTGGCGCTGTGGCGCTGGCAGTGTGGGCCCGCTAGACGCCGTAGTAGACCATCGTGATGCTTTGCTGTTGCAGGATGGTGAGGGCCGCTAGCTGGCGGCGTACCTCGCGCACCAGGACCGGCTCATCAGCGCCGCCGTCGGCAATGTCTACAGAGCAGATGGTGACCAGCTCGATCCGGCGGCGCTGGCTTTCCATCGGACGCGGTCAATCGCGCGCCGGTGGCAGATCATCATCAGCCACGACAGCGGCTTGCCCCTGTTGGGTTGATAGAGGTGCGCCTTGTGCCACACCTCGAGGTACGCCTCTTGCATGACTTCCTCTGCGAACCCGGGGTCTCGAACGGTGGTGTAGATCAGACCAAACAGACGTGCGCGGGTGGACATGTACAAACGGTCGAACGCTGCGGGCTCCCCGCGAGCTACACCTGCGAGTAGATCGCCTATGTCAGAGAGGTCCGAGCCATCTGCATGCCTAATAGGCACTGTGTCCATATGTGGAGATCGCCGGTGCCCTGTGCCGTGTTACCTGCACATTGGTGAATGTCACGGTTGCTCGACCCCAGGTAGCGCGACGGTGAACTCTTCAGCAAAGAGGCCTTAAACATGCTTAACTGTGCCCCTAATGGACAGTGTGATGTTTTTTGAGCAACCGAAACGATCCCACCTGGGGCGACCTGCGGTGCACCGTCGACGACGAGCGGCTCGCACAAAGTTCACCCCGGCCGGCGCCGATCTGGCGATGCTGTTGACGCTCACCTCGATTGTGGGAAGCGTGCTCGGGTTCGTCCTGCTGATCGAATCGCTGTCATGAGCGCATGGCCCGACAACCCCCGCGGTGACGGTCCGAGCTTGCTGACGCACGACTTCGGATCCAGCCAAGTGCACGAACACATCAACTCGCTGCACCACGATTTGACACGTGGGCACACCGAGCATTTCACCGACACCGACTGGTGGATCGTGCAATGGGCATCCACATGACGAGCGACGAGCATGGATCCGCGTAGCTACGTACTCATCTGCGCTGCCTGCGGTCACCCGTTGAGCAGCCACCTGCGTGCCCCGGCCGCCGACAGCATCGCCGGGCCATACCCATGCACCGCCGCCGACTGTCAGTGCGAATACCGCCAATATCAACCAACATTCAGCATCGACAAGGCAACAGTTTCCTGAGCATCGATGACCGCCGCCCTGGCCGACCCAATGGCCTACAGGGAGCGTTCTGGAGTGCCGTCGGCGCTGACTCCATGGCCAGGTCGAAGAGTCGGTCAAGTATCGCTGGCCTCCAGGACCGCGTCCACCCGACCACGAGTCGTATGTGCACTGGTACGTCTCTCGCCTTGACGGACTCGAGTTCTCCGACCGGGTGTCCGACGTCAAGGCAACCTTCCTCGGAGACTGGCCCGACGGGCATATCGAGCTGACCTACCGACACCAGAAGTACCCGGGCCTGCTCATCAGCTCACGCATCGAGATCTGCGGATGACTTGCTCATCGCCCGATCCTTGGTGCGCCTGACCGGTGACTCAACACAGCGATTGCGAGCTGATTGGTTGCGGAGCCCAGCGAATACATTGCGGCGCAACCAAGATGGACTATGTCAGGTAATCTCCCGTAAGTTGTTCGAACACACAGTATTTGGTGAGCGTGGGGAGGTCGATGAGTTGTCGCCAGGTCGAGACGCTGCGGATCCGCCGGCATAGACCACTGCCCCCGGAAGGTGCCCGTCGGAGGTGAGTGTTGCGTGCCCCAGCTCTGACCGTGGAACGCGTGACGGCGGCCAGGTCCAGGAGGGCGACCTGGCCGCTGTCACCGTGGGATCGGGCTAGGACGGGAAGTCCGCGCTGCGGGATAACGTTTCGCTCGATCGGATGTCGTCCAGGTTCTGCTCCAAGGCATCGATCACGGCGTCGTACCCGCTGTTGCCCAGGACCAGGCGGCGGGGTGGCGGGTCTTGGGCCATCGCGGCAATGACCGCACGTGCACCGCGGTGTGGGTCGCCGGGTTGCACCCCGTTCATGTCGATGAAGGCGGCGCGGACCTGCTCGAGCATGCCGTGGTAATCCGGAATTGCCTCTGCGACGGGCTCGCTGGCAAATCCGGCGTAGGCGTTCGTGCGGAACGACCCCGGTTCGACCGTGAGCACGGAAATGCCGTGCTCGGCGACCTCCTGGCGCAGTGCGTCGGTGATGGCTTCGATGGCGTACTTCGTTGCGCTGTAGTAGCCGAATCCGACCGCCGCCAAGAGCCCGGCCACCGACGACACGTTGACGATCCACCCGCTTCTGCGGGCACGCATTCCCGGTAGCACAGCGCGCGTCACGGACAGCACGCCGAAGAAGTTCAGCTCGAACATCGCCCGTATCGAGGCTTCGTTCATCCCCTCGATCGAGCCGTACCAGCCGCGCCCGGCGTTGTTGACAAGCACGTCGATACCGCCGAAACGCTCCTCGGCGGCTCGTACCGCGTGTCGTACCTGCGCCGCGTCAGTGACATCCATGGGCACAATGAGAACGCGGCCGCCGTAGTGGTCAGCCCACGTCGCCAGCTCCTCGGGACGTCGGGCGGTCAGTACCACGCGGTCCCCTATCTCCAGGGCAGTCTCGGCGTACGCCATGCCAAAGTTGCCGGGTGTGCCGCCGGTGATGAACCACCGCTTGCTCATGGCTCGATCACCAACCGGCTGATCAGGCCGTCGTTCAGCGTGAAGCGGTAGTGCAGGTCGGCAATTCCACCGGGGAAGTCACCCTCCAGGTGCTGCTGCACGTCGGCGGTCATGCCGGATGTGGTCGCACCGGTGAACTCGGAGGTGTAGGTGTACTCGCTCTCAATGACCGAGTCAGTCAGCCAGGCCCCGATCTCGTCACGGCCCGAGTGGTCGTGACCCTCGTCCGTCACCACGGCATCCGAGGTGAACACGGCGAGCGCTTCAGCGCGCTGTCGGGCGTCGATCGCTGTCATGAACTTCTTTACGTTGTCCGGGAGTCCATCCCATTCTGTTGTCATGACACCACGGTCGTGCTTCCCGTAAGGGGAAAGTCAACACTGAGTCGCAAACTGGTGTCCATGTCGGACACTCGGCGCCGGCCCCCTGTTGACCTTCCCCTAGGGGCAAGCCTCACGATGGGCCCCACCTGACAACAACGCCGACGGACGCAACGACAGGAGAATGTCATGGGCGCACGGGTCTCGATCGGCGACTTCGCGGTGATGACCAGCCTGAGCCGAAAAGCGCTACGGCACTACCACGACATCGGGATTCTCGAACCGGCCCACATCGACGTGCACACCGGCTACCGCTTCTACGACACCGGCCAGGTCGATCACGCACACATCATCCGCCGGTTCCGGTCCCTCGGGATGTCGATCCCGGATATCAAAGCACTGCTGGGCACAGACGACGCCGCGTCCCGCACCGAGATAATCACGACTCATCTCGCACAGATGGAAGCACAGCTACAGCACACTCGCGACACCGTCGGAGCGCTGCGCGAGTTGCTTTCTCCCGTCCACGCCCCCGCCGAAATCGAGCTGCGGGTTGAACCAGCACTCGCCGTTTGGTCTATCGGCGCCACTCTCGAGACCGCCGAAATCGACAGCTGGTTCGCGGCCACGGTCCACAAACTACGAGACGCAGTTGCATCAGCCACAAGCGTTCACTCCGAGGTCGTGCCAGGCGGCCTCTACGACCGAGCACTCTTCCTCGAATCCCGAGGGAACGCAACACTCTTCGTCGCAGCTCCGCCCTCGGTGGAACCCCCGCACGCCATCCAGGTCCAAGTCCTGCCTCAGGCCCAGTTCGCGGTGCTCACCCACTCTGGCGGCCACCACGGCATAGACCGCAGCTACGCGGCGCTGGGAACATACACAAACGAGCATCTGATCAGCGACCAAGGACCAATCCGCGAGCACTACATCGGCGGCACGCCCGAAAAACCGACCACGTTCACAGCCACCGAAATCTGCTGGCCCATTTTCAGCACTGCCCCACCGACTGTGTGATCCCAGAGCCGCTCCCTCAGCTCCTGTTTACAGCCGTAAGGTTACATGCTAAACCTTAATGACCTAACAGCTGTAAACATATGAAGGGCTCCATCATGATCAACTCTCTGGCGCATCGGCTCGTCAGATCAGCGCGCGTGATTCTTGTGTTGTCTCTGCTGGCAACCGTGCTTGCCGGCGTCTTCGCGTTCACCGTGTTCTCCAATCTCGCCACCCAGGGCTACGACAACCCGGCGTCGGATTCCTCGCTGGCTGCCGAGCTCGTCGACCAGGAGTTCGGCGGGAGCCCGGACCTGGTGTTCCTCGTGCACGCCAACGCCGGGCGAGTCGACTCGGCCGAGGCCATGTCTGCCGGCAGAACCCTGACGAACGAGTTGGCCGCGGACTCGTCGTTGACCGCAGTGACGTCGTACTTCGACAGCGGTGCACCGACGTTGCTGTCCCGTGACGGTAGCGATGCGGTCATACTTGCCCAGCTCAAGGGGCCGGACGGTACACGCGAGGAGCAGGCGAATGTAATCCTGGACACCTACAACGACAGCACTCACGGGGCCGTCAGCGTGCTGGTGGGTGGGCCTGAGGGGCTGGACCTCGGTAGGCAGACGACTGCGGATATCGCCCTGGCCGAAACGATCGCAGTCCCGCTCGTCTTGATCCTTCTCGTGATCGTGTTCGGGTCTGCCGTTGCCGCACTTCTGCCGGTGCTCGTCGCACTGATCTCCATCATCGGCTCACTCGCGCTGCTCAATGCACTGACCCAGTTCACCGATGTCAGCATTTTCGCCATCAATCTCGTGACCGCGCTCGGCCTCGGCCTAGGTGTCGATTACGCGCTGTTGTTCGTCAGCCGCTACCGAGAAGAGTTGCGCGCGGGCTCAACACCCGAACAGGCAGTGATGACCACTCTGGGCACCGCGGGGCGGACGATCGCTTTCAGCGCGGTGACGGTACTGGCGGCATTGTCGGCGATGCTGGTGTTCCCGCCGTACTTTCTGAAGTCGTTCGCGTACGCCGGTATTTCTGTGGTTCTCGTCGCCGCTGCGGCGGCGCTGATCGTGCTCCCGGCTTTGCTCGTTGTGCTGGGTGCTCGCGTGAACTCGGCGAAAGTTCCTTGGCTGGGCCGGGAACATGCCGAGGGTGCGTCACGGTGGGGCGAACTCACGCAGGGAGTGATGCGTCGTCCGTTACTGATCCTGCTGCCGACGGTGGCGCTCCTGGGCCTGATGGCTTCTCCGCTGTCCGGCATCAGTTTTGGTCAGCCCGACGACCGGGTCCTGTCGTCCTCGGCGCCGGCGCACCGCGTCGGTGACACGCTGCGCGCCGATTTCGACAGCGACGCGTCCTCAGCACTCGACATCGTGATCGCCGGCGCGCCCTCATCGGGTGATGTCGAACAGCTGGCAAGCGAGATCCGCGGTATCCCGAACATCGGTCAGGTCGACTCACACCTCGGAGATACTGGCGCGCAGCGGATCACGGCAACACTCACCGTCGATCCGGCGTCCGACGCGGCGAAGCGGGTCGTCGAAGAGGTACGCGCCATCGCGCCGCCGCCCGGAAGTTTGATCCTCGTCGGCGGATCCACAGCCGTCCTCATCGACAACACCGCGGCCATCACCGACAACCTCTGGATCGCGATCGCGATCATCGCGGTCGTCACGATGATCCTGTTGTTCCTGTTCACCGGCAGCCTCGTGCACCCGATCCGAGCCGTGCTGAGCAACGTCATCACCCTCGGCGCCACCTTCGGCTCAATGGTCTGGATGTTCGAAGACGGCCATCTCGCATCGGTATTCGGCTTCACTCCGGGCCCGATGAACCTGTCGATGTTGGTCCTCAGTGCATGCGTGGCCTTCGGGCTGAGCATGGACTACGAGGTCTTCCTACTCGGCAGGATCAAGGAGGCACGCGAAAGCGGCCAGACATCCAATGCAGCTGTGGTGTCAGGTGTCTCCCAGACCGGGCGGATCATCACTTCATGCGCACTGCTGCTGGCCGTGAGCTTCTTCGCCTTCGCCGTAGGCGACGTCAGCTTCATCCAATTATTCGGACTGGCTACAGGTTTGGCGATCCTCATCGACGCAACGATTGTGAGAATCGTGTTGGTACCCGCCGTCATGAAGCTACTCGGCGAACACTCCTGGTATGCGCCCGCAGTGCTGCGAAGACTTCACAACAAGATCGGGATCAATGACATAGCTGCACCGGAAGCGGCCTCTGAGGCCGTCGCGCAGACCAAGGCCTGACGACGCCGCGTCGTATTGCCGACGCAAGGACCCGGCTGAGGCGACCATGTCGCACCGGCCGGGTCTTCTACTGCTGTGGCAGTGACCGAAACCGTGGTGTCAGCAGGACCTATGGCGTCAGCCGAAGCAGCGGACGAACCAGTCGGTCGACGATGTCCTCGGGAAACGGGAACAGTCGGGACGCGACCCGCTGCTGGGCGAGTCCGTGCATCGCCAGCCAGACCGCGACAGCATCTGCGAAGGGATCGTCGGTCGACGACCGGCCCGCTTCGGCGGCTTCTCTCATCGTGTCGACGAGCACGGCCAGCACATCCTGGCCGATGTCCGCGGCCGCTTGGGTGGTGATGGCCTCTGCCTCCACGGCGCGGGACGCATTCCACAAACCACCGAACATCACTCGGTACCGCTCGGGTTGGCTGTCCGCGTAGTCGAGATAACACGCGCAGATCGCCTCGAGCCGGTCCACGGGGTCGGGCCCGGCAGTCCGAGCGGCATCCTCCAATTTGTTCTTGAGGGAAGCGAAAGCCTCAACGACCACGGCCTGCAGAATCGCCTGCGCGTCTGCGAAATGCGGATAGATCGACGGCGCCGCGATACCGACACGTCGCGCGACAGCCCGCAGCGTCACCGCCTGCTCGTTGCCCGTCTCATCCAGGATCGCTGCGGCCGCAGCCAAGATCTCCGGACGAAGCCGCTTCCCGTCGCCTCGCGCGTTTCGTCGCCGCGTGGGCGCACTGCTCGTCGGCTGAGAACTCATGGTCGTAAGCTTACGGCCGGTAGTCCCGGTGCTACAACACTGTGTCGCGGCATAGGCTGAGCAGACATTGTTGGACAGATTGCACGGCAAGGTCGCTACGCCCGCACCCACGGACATCGCGTCCTTCATCGGAGATCACAGCCGCACATGCTCGCGCCCAAAACCTTTCGATCAGTCACACCGGCCAGGAACCACGCCGCAAACTCGAACCCTCTCCACGTAACACCCGATTGATCACACTGCTCACCGAGTGTGGACCATTCACGTTCTCACCCAACGATTCCGCTCGGTGTCGAACACCACCAGTCCGAGTTCGGCGAAGCCGTCCAGCCAACGACCCATTGGCCACCACCCCCAGCGAGCGTGAAAGATGTTGGCATTGAGCAAGATGTCGTCGAGGTGTTCCACAGGCGGGTTCGAGACGGGGTGGAACTGGTGATAGGCATGGGCACCGCCCACCCAGGCGATGTCGAAGCCCTGGGCCGCCGCCGTCTGCCCGAAATCGGTGTCCTCGCCGCCGTATCCGGTATAGCCCTCGTAGAAGCCGCCGATCCGGGCCCAGTGCTCAGCGGTGATGGCAAAGGACAACGACCAGAACAGATTCATGTCGGTACCGAGTTCGACGGCCCCCGCAGGCGGATTGGGCCGAGCCGGGTGGGGCGCCGTCAGGGGCTCGAGGTCTGCCCCGCCACGTGCCTCTTCGGACGCCCGTTCATCGAGATAGGTGACCGGCCCACAGAACAACAACTCTTCCTGGTACCGCTCCCGCACCGCGTTCTTGTATCGCGCGATCAGATCTGGCGCAGGGATGCAGTCGACGTCGAGGAAGATCAGCAGGTCGGCGCCGCGGTCACAGGCGATCGCCGCGGCAGTGTTTCGCGCGAGCGCGAGCGGCAGCCTGCCCTCGACGCGAGCGACGTGTGCAACCACTGCCTCACCAAGGTCGACCTGTTCAGCGATGTCGGGATCATCCATGGCGACCACCACGTGGAGGTCGGGTCGCTCGGAAGTGGCCGCGAGAGCGCGTAATTGGGCCTCGAGGTGTAGGTGGCGGCCGCTGACGATCGTGAGCACGGCGACGGTTATGCCCATCTCTGCGCGACTTCCTCGATCGCCGCCGCTGCGCGTTCGGCCGCACCTTCGGTCTCCCACGCGGACCAACGGCGCGAGGGCGTCTGCGCCGCCGTCGCACACAACTCGGGCCAACTCGCGAGCTCAGGCCAGTGCGAAATCACGGTCGCCAGTTGCAGAACCCGCTGCATCTCGGCCACGGCACGCTGCTCCCCGAATGGCCGGTCCTCGGGGATCAGGATCGCGGGCCTCGCCGCGACTGCCAGGTCGGCGACTGTGTTTTGTCCCGAATTGCCCACCACCACACCGGCGTTGCACATTGCGGGCCAGGGATCGGCCAACCAGCTCCCCGGCCCACCGGCGAACCGCCACGTCATGTCCGGATACGCCGAGCGGCAAGCCTCGACGGTCTGTTCCGAAATCTGGGTGCCTCCCGATCCCGTCATCACCAGGACGTCGGAGCGTTCGGCGTCATCGACGCATCGGGTGCGGCCGGCAAATCTGCTGATGCCGCCGGTAAAGGTGGTCTTGTGTAGATGCGGACGCAGCCAGCCGGGTTCGTAAATCGCTGACGGCCACGGCGCGATGATCGCGTCGGCCATGCCATAGGCCAGCTGGTGAGGAGAGTCGTCGCGGGTGCCGGGCATCGCGACCACGATCACCGGAACACCGAGCAGCCGCGCGAACACCGCGATCTCGACCGACACGTCCACAACGAGTGCGGCCGGGTCCGTCTCCTCCACCCAGGCGGCCAGCTGAGCCATCCGACCTCGCATCCCCGGGTCACGGATCGGCGCCCAGTGCACCATGCCGGCGGCGGTGACATCGCGGTGCTCGCCGAGGTCGTCGCGGGCCAACTCGATGACACGGTCGAATACGCCGGGGGCGAGCGGCGCAGACGACAACGCGGTGACGGGAGTCCGCATTGCGCCCGCGATGGATGCCGCGCGATTTCGGTGGCCGTGGCCCTGGTGGTGGACGTAGTAGCCGATCATGCGGCCAGATGCGCCCGACCGGCCAGCCGCCGATACAGCGACAGATACTGATCCACCATCACATCCTCGGCGCAGTGACTCTCGGCCCGCGCCCGGACAACCCGCCGGTCCAGGCTCATCGCCTGGCGCGCAGCCGCCGCAAGGGAGTCGGCGTCGTCGGAGTCGGCGAGCACCCCGCCGTCGTCGCCGACGATCTCCGGGATCCCCCCGCGCCGGAAGCCCGCCACCGGGGTTCCGCACGCGAGCGACTCGGCGACCACGAGTCCGTAGGGTTCGTCCCACAACGGTGTCACCAGGGTGGCGGCCGACGAGCCGACCACCGTCGCCAGCTCCTTCTGATCAAGGTGCCCCACGTACCGGATGCGATCGGACAACAGCGGGCTGATCTCGCGGTCGAAGTAGTCCCGATCACTGATCGGCCCGGCCAGGCGCAGACCGAGTCCGGCCCTCTCCGCGGCGCGCGCGGCGAGATGAGCGCCCTTCTCGGGTACGAACCGCCCGAACCACACGAGGTCATCGCCGCCCGAACCGGCCGGCCAGAGGTTGACATCCACGCCGTTGCTGATCACCTCGATGTCACGGGCGACATGACTCCAGGATCGGGCGGTGTGTTCGCTGACCGCGGCAAACCGTGTGTTCTCGGCGTTCACGTCGATGGCTGACTCCAGCCACGGCGTCGGCGGTGTGTGCAGTGTCGTCAGCACCGGCGCCTTGGCCGTCCGGGCCAACGCGATCGGGAGGTAATGGAGGCTGTGGTTGTGGATGACGTCGAACCGGTTGTCGCGTCCGAGTCTCATCATCAGTTCGAGGTAGGCATGGTGCGCAGCCATGAACCCCGGTTCCGGCATGGAGGTGTCGCGCTGAGCCGCCGGACTCGGTTCGAACTCGCTGACGTCGAGCAGTGCGTGCTCGACACCGAGATCCGATCCGGCAGCTGCGAACAACGCGACGTCGTGGCCACGTGCTGCCAGTGCCCTGGCCAGGTGCCACACGTGGGCTTCCAAACCTCCTGCAAACGGTTCGGCGATCGGATAGCGGTGCGACGCGATGAGGGCGATCGACAGAGATTCTGCGCCCGTCGTCATTCCGGCACTCGGTTGCTGATGACGTCGTTCACGGCTGCGAGTCGGACACCGCTCATGGACTCTCAAAGCTCCTGACTCTCTCGACAACGGCTCGAAGGAGGCCCACGATCCATTTCTTGGGGGGGTACGACGAGCTGTGGATCTCGCACGTCGCAACAGGCAACGGGTTTAATACCCAGTCAACCCCTGGGCCAAACGCATCGTACGGGAGCATTCGGGCAGGAGTCCGAGTCCGATTTCGGCGACCATTCGGTTACCGTGTCGCCGACTTGTGCAAACATGGTCAGGTCGGTTCAGCTAGCAGCCGGGGGTGCGTGCTGTCTTGACTACCCAGACCGCGCGCACGGTAGACAACACCATTGAGCAAGGGGTATCGATGGAATCGATCGACGGGCAAGCGCAAGCCGCCCGCGAAGGTCACGAGTTGCCGGGCACCGGCCTGACCATCGCCGCAGACCGAAAAGGCGGGCTGGTGGTGTTGACCGTGCGCGGAAGTATCGACATCCTCACCGTTCCGCAGCTGGCAGATGCCGTTCGCGAGGCGATCAGCGGCGTGCCTGCCGGGCTCATCATCGACATCACCGAGGTCGATTTTCTGTCGTCGGCGGGTATGGCCGCCCTGGTCACCGCGCACGAGAACATCGCGCCGACGGGCAAGTTCGGCGTGGTCGCCGATGGTCCGGCCACCGAACGGCCCATGCGTCTGGTCGGTTTGGACAAGACAATTCTCATGTACGCGACTGTCGATGCCGCGGCTGCGGACTTCGCCGAAGAGAGCAACGATCCATACACCGCTTAAAAGCGGTACTGCTTGGGTAACAGTGAGCTGTGGGTGCCGATCAAGTCATGACGAACTCGCCGACCGAGGGCGTACGGCTCATATATACCGATGTGGCCGCCGAACCGGCGGCCGCGACTTCGCTCCGCCAGCTACTCGCTGAGTGGCTCACCGAACACGTCCCGAACGTCGGCGATCTCTCCGACTCCATCACGCTGGCGGTCTACGAAGCCCTCGCCAATGCAGTGGAGCACGCGTACTCAGGTCGCAAGCCCGGCACGATGAGCCTGCGCGCCACCTATCATCCGTACGATCAGCAGCTCAACGTCACCGTTCAGGACCACGGGAACTGGCGAGAACCGGACCCGACAACTCATCGGCTACGCGGCCGCGGCATTCCGCTGATGCAAGCACTGGCCGACCATCCGCGCATCAATCCCAGTCCTCAGGGCACGACGGTGAACCTGGAATGGAACCTGGGCGCCGAGCGCGACAAGTAGCTCAGACGCCGCCGTTGCGCTTGGCCGCCCGGGCGGCCAGGTCCTCCGCATCCATCCGGTTGGCCTCCTCAAGCGTGGGTGCCGATCCCCCCAGCCGAGCGGGCACCCAGAACTCCCCTTGTGGATGTGGCCCATAGTTCTGCTGCAAGGTCAGCAGTTCCTCACTCATCGTTTTGTGCAGGCGCTCGGTCAGCGAGGCCGGATCGCCATCGGGCGCGATCGGCTCTCCGACACCTATCGAGATGGGGATGTTCGTTCTGCCCAGCCGCTTGGGATGGCCCTTGGTCCAGACCCGCTGAGCGCCCCAGATGACTGTCGGCAGGATTGGGACACCCGCTTCGAGCGCCATTCGCGCGGCGCCGGACTTGAAGTCCTTTATTTCGAAACTCCGGCTGATCGTCGCTTCGGGGTAGACGCCGACGAGCTCTCCCCGCTGGAGGTATTCCACGGCGGCGCGGTAGCTGTCCGCGCCGGCCGAACGGTCCACCGGGATGTGTTTGAGGCTGCGCATGATCGGTCCGCTGATCCGGTGGTCGAAGACTTCCTTTTTGGCCATGAACCGTACTTTGCGCTTACCCTGCAGAAACGCAGGCAAGCCGGCGTAGGTGAAGTCGAGGTAGCCGGTGTGGTTGATCGCCACCACCGCGCCCCCTGTCTTCGGTACGTTCTCGACCCCGGTCACGGTGAACTTCAGGCCCTCGGCGGCCCAGAGTGATCTGGCGATGGCGATGACTGTGTCGTAGACCGGTTCCATGCGGCGAGCATAGCGTTGGCCAAAGAGGGGCCAGCCGGAACTGGTCGATACTCTGGTCTTCATTGCGACGAACCAGATGTTGAAGCAATTACCACGATTTTGGAGGCAGCACGTGCAGGTCACGAGCATTGGGCACGCCGGATTCCACATCCAGACTGATGCCGGGTCGATCTTGTGCGACCCGTGGGTGAACCCCGCCTACTTCGCCTCATGGGTGCCGTTCCCCGACAACAGTGAGCTCGACTGGAAGGCGCTGGGGAACTGCGACTACCTATACGTCAGCCACCTTCACCGGGATCACTTCGACGAGCAGAACCTGCGCGACAACGTCAGCAAAGACGCGACCGTATTGCTTCCGGACTATCCGGTGCCGGACCTGCGCCGCGAACTGGAGAAGCTCGGGTTCACGAAGTTCGTGGAGACCGAGGACTCGGTGAAGACCACCGTCACCAACGACAAAGGCAGCCTCGACGTGATGATCGTCGCACTGCGGGCGCCGGCTGACGGTCCCATCGGCGACAGCGGGCTCGTGGTCAGCGATGGCGAGACCACCGTCTTCAACATGAACGATGCACGGCCTGTGGATCTCGACGTGATCTCCGCCCAGTTCGGTCACATCGACCTGCACCTTCTCCAGTACTCGGGCGCAATCTGGTACCCGATGGTGTACGACATCCCGAAACGCTCCAAGGCCAACTTCGCAGCCCAGAAGCGCCAGCGCGGTATGGACAGGGCGCGGTCGTACATCGAGCAGGTCGGTGCCACCTGGGTTGTCCCGTCGGCCGGGCCGCCCATGTTCCTGGACGAGGATCTGCGCTATCTCAACGACATCGAGAACGACTCCACGAGCATCTTCCCGGACCAGGAGACCTTCCTGGACCAGATGAAGGAGAAGGGCACCGACGACGGGGAAAAGCACCGTGGCCTGATGATGGTGTCGGGCTCCACCGTCGACATCACCGGCTCACAGCTCAACGAGTTGTCGCATCCGTATCCGCCGGAGCAGGTCTTCGGCCCCAACAAGGCCGCATACCTCGACCGGATGGCCGAGAAGTTCGCTCCGGTGATCGCAGCGCAGAAGGCCACGTGGGCCCCCTCAGCCGGCGACCCCCTGCTACCCGCTCTCAAGGAGCTCTTCGAGCCGATCATGGCCCAGAGCGATCTGATCTGCGACGGCATCGGGTACCCGGTGGGATTGGTGATGGGCGAGGAGACCGTTGTCCTCGACTTCCCCAACCGCACCGTACGAGAACCGAAAGAAAAAGAGGGCAAGTACCGGTACGGATTCCGGATAGCGCCCGAGTTGGTCAGAACGGTCCTTCGTGACAACGAACCCGACTGGGTCAACACGATCTTCCTCTCGACGCGTTTCACCACCTGGCGCATCGGTGGATACAACGAATTCCTGTACACGTTTTTCAAGTGTCTGACCGATGAGCGAATTGCCTACGCTGACGGGTGGTTCGCCGAGGCACACGACGACTCGTCCTCCATCGAGAAGGACGGCTGGAAGATGCAGCGCCGCTGCCCGCACCTCAAAGCCGATCTGTCCAAGTTCGGTGTCATCGAGGGCGACAAGTTGACCTGCAACCTGCACGGCTGGTCATGGGACCTGCCCAGCGGGCGGTGCCTGACCAGCAAGGGACACGAATTGCGCAGCGCACGGATCGAGTCCTGAGCCGATTCATTTCGAGACCGGTTGACCTCAAAGCCGTACGGGAGTTATATTTTCCCGGCGTTTGAGGTGACCATTCCCTTCGGCGTGGGAGACTCAAAAAGCGAGTCTCCCCTCAAACTTCTCGCTTTCATCGCAGCTTTCCGTTCCGCCGGGGTCAATTGATGCCGGCGGAACGGTGTTTCGCGAGAGCAGTTTGAACTGCAGACACCGCGGGTATCAGAGCGCTGTGTCCTCACTGTGGATGAAGAGCGTTCATGTCGACTCGCCTGCTCGGAGTATCGCCGATTCGCGTTTCGACTACGTCGTTGTCGGTGGTGGCATCACCGGTGTGACCACCGCCCTGCTCTTGGGCCGATCCGGTGCCGATGTCGCCCTGGTCGAAGCGCGACATGTCGGCGCCGTGGCCACGGGCAACACCACTGCGAAAGTCAGTGTCCTGCAAGGCACTCGACTGTCCTCGATCTCGAGTAAGCACTCCGCCGCGGCGTTGCGCGGCTATGTCGATGCCAACGTCGAAGCGCAGCAATGGCTGCTTGCCTTCTGCCGGGAACACGATGTGCCGTTCGAGATCGAGACGGCATACACATACGCGCAATCGGAGAAAGGCCTCGACAGCATCCGCAAGGAGTTCCAGGCCGGTCAGAAAGCCGGCCTCGACGTCCGCTGGGTCGATGATCCCGGTACCCCGTTTCCGTCCGTGGCGGCAGTAGCCCTCGACGACCAGGCCCAGTTCCACCCGCTCGATGCTCTCGGCGCGCTTGTCGCCGAGGCCCAGCGGCATGGCGTTCAGGTATACGAGAACACCAGGGTCGTGTCTGCGCACAGCAAAGACGGTGACCAGATACTGCGCACCGACCAGGTGGATCCCGTCTCCGGTGACGACCTCACCGTTCGCGGCAAGAAGATCGTATTGGCCACCGGTACACCGATTCTCGATCGCGGAGGGTTCTTCGCCCGCGTCCACCCCGAGCGCTCGTACGCTGCTGCCTTCTCGGTGTCGGAGCCGATCACGGCGGGGATGTACCTGGCCGCCGACCAGCCGTCGAGGTCGGTCCGGTGGGTTCCGGGCCCCAGCGGCGAACCGCTGCTCCTCACCGGCGGAAGTGGCCATCCCGTGGGGCGGGCCAAGTCGGAGCAGCAACATGTCGACGAGCTGATCGACTGGACCACAGCCTATTTCCCGACCGCTCAGCTGACCCACCAGTGGTCGGCGCAGGATTACATCACGATCGATGAGCTGCCCTATGTGGGACCGATCCTTCCCGGGCACGACAGTATTTACGTGGCCACCGGATTTGCCAAGTGGGGCATGACAAATGGGGTCGCTGCCGCCTTGGCACTCGCCGGCCGGCTCCTCGGCGGTGGCCCGCCGTGGGCGGAGTTCCTGGATTCGTCCCGCCCTGCGCAGGTCGTGGGGGTCCCGTCTGCCGCGGTGATCAATGCCGAGGTGGGGTTGCACATGGCCAGAGGGTGGGCGGGCGCAGCAGTCAAACCCGGCTCCTCGCCGGATACCGACGAGCCTGTTGCCGAGGGCGGCGGGGTGCTGCGGCGCAACGGTGCCCGGCCGATGGGTGTGTGCACCGTGGAGGGACAGACACACAAGGTGTCAGCGGTGTGCCCTCACCTTGCCGGTGTACTCAACTGGAATGACGCCGAGAAGTCGTGGGACTGCCCGCTTCATGGATCACGTTTCGCGGCCGATGGAGCGGTGCTCGAGGGGCCCGCCACCCGGCCGCTCACCAAACTGGACTGAACCCGCGCCGATGTAGTCGTTGCCGTCGGCCCGGAAGGGATCTGGCTACTTCACCAGTTCGATGGCGACCAAACGGCCATCGTTTACTGCCTCGCCCTCGTGGACGGTCACCGACTCGGTGAGCGTTTGTAGCACGTGCCATCCAAACCCGTTCTGGGGCAGGGAGTTAGAACTCGGGAGCCAAGACTGGACCACGCCGTTGAAGTGGTGCTCGGCTGTGGTGAACGCGACCGTCAACTCGGCACCCGGTCCGGCATGTCCGATGATCGTCATCGCGGCTTCGTCGACGGCCAGTTTGATGTCGGCGACCTCGTCCAGGGAGAAATCGGCCAGCACCGCCAAGGTCTCGGCGATGGCCCTGACCATCGCAACCTGCGACTTGTCGGCGGGCACCCGGATATTCACCGGGGCCACTGCCGTTTCGTCGATACGCATGACGTCACCCACTACCACTTCGATCCCCCTTTACCGGGCAGGTTACCCCGGCCAACGGCGTTGATCACGATCGACATTTGCACTACTCCTACTACGGTCTCACCCCGTATACCCCGACGATGCCTGCCCTAAGCACTCCGAGAGCAACAAATAGTCAGGGTGCCTTCTGAGCCCCACGATTTCACAGTCCGATGTCCGGGTACGCGCCGCACCACCCTTCGCGGTGCGCGGGAGAAGGCCGTCTCTGACGAGTTCTGGGTCGTCGAGACACCGACCGACGAAATTGTAGGCCGAGGCAAGTATCTCGGGTCGTTACTGCGCGGGAGTGGCTTGGCGCGCCGACTCCAACGAGTCGAAACACTCGACGAGGTCCCCGAGGAGTTCCAACGGCCGACTGACCGGCCGCCCGCACGCCACCGCAAACCACCGACCTTCCGTGGCGGCTGTTTCGGCGACGTCGATGAGCAGTTCGAGGCAGGGCGACGGCGCGAAGTCGACGTCGGAAAGATCAACGATCAGAGCCCTGGTCCCACTGAGCAGATGATCGAGATAGTCCTTTAGGAGCACAACGGTGTCGCGGTCCATCTCACCATCGACGCGGACGACGACGGGATGCGCACGGGTGCAGGTGAACGTGATCTTTCTGGTGCACGTGTGCCCGAGCTCGGTCATTGAGCCGATGTCCCGTAGTTCAGGATAGAAATTGGTCTCCGATGGCGACATGAAAACCTCCGGCCGTCTGACGGTGACTGCCCCTGGAGCACGCCGCCCACTGAGTAGGTCACTCCAGAATTGCCCGGCTGTCTTCCCAACCTCATTAACAATCTACAATTCATTCTTCAGTTCAGGAAGGAATTCACCCCACCCAGTACGCCGTCTTCGTCCGAACCCAGCTCGTCACGCAACTTGGCGAGCGTGCTGGAGAGGATGCGTGAAACGTGCATCTGTGAGATCCCGAGTTGTTTCGCGATCTCGGTCTGGGTCTGGGATCCGAAGAATCGCAACACGAGGATTCGGCGCTCCCGGTCGGAGAGCTTGGCGAGAGCCGGTCGGATCGCGACGTAGCTTTCGACGTGCTCGTACTCGGGATCCTCGGAGCCCAGCGTTTCCAACAACGGTGCGCCGAGCTCGTCATCGGCCGCACCGGAATCGGTGGACAGAGCCTGGTACGCGCCGCGCGCCAGGAGGCCTTCGGTCACCTCGGCGACACTGAGGTCGAGCTCGGCGGCTATCTCGCTGGCCGACGGCGCCCGCCCGAGGCGCTGAGACAGGTTCTCCGAGGCGTCGCTGATCGACTTGTGCAGCTCCTTCAGCCGCCTTGGGACGCGAGTGGCCCAAGCCGCATCCCGAAAATGTCGGCGCACTTCGCCCATGATCGTGGGCACTGCGAAAGACACGAACTCCGAACCGTGCTGAGGGTCGAACCGATCCACCGCGTTGACGAGGCCCAGGCGGGCAACCTGGACGAGGTCGTCATGATTTTCGCCGCGACCACTGAAGCGGCGGGCGATGTTCTCGGCGAGAGGGAGGCAGCGGGTGATGACCTGGTCACGAAGACGGTCCGCGGCGGGAGTGCCCTTCTCCTTCTCCCGTAGACGCGCGATCAAGTCCACGACGTCGGCATAGTCGTCTGAGACTCGCGCCTTCGGTTGAGTTCGCTCCAACACGGTCCCATCTAAGCTTGCTGATTCAACTCGTCTGGGTTACCCCGTCGAGTTCGTCTTCAATCACCTTGTCATGCGGCCCTGTTCTCGAGCAGCGCTTGGGTTCACCACGGCACTCCATGGGTATCCGACCCGCGTGCCCGAGCAACGAAACGGGCGGACCCAACCAGGAGGACCAATGAGAGCAGTGACGTGGCAGGGCAAACGGGACGTGCGTGTCGAAACGGTACCGGACCCGAAGATCCAGGAGCCGACCGATGCCATCATCGAGCTGACGACCACGAACATCTGCGGCTCGGACCTCCACCTTTACGAGGTGCTCGGGCCTTTCATGAATGCCGGCGACATCCTGGGTCACGAACCCATGGGACGAGTGGTCGAGGTCGGGTCGGACGTGAAGAACCTGGCCGTGGGTGACCGTGTGGTGATTCCGTTCCAGATCTGTTGTGGCAGTTGTTTCATGTGCGACAGGGGGCTTCACACCCAATGCGAGACCACACAGGTCACATCGGAGGGTCGCGGCGCGGCCCTGTTCGGGTTCTCCCAGCTCTACGGACAGGTTCCCGGCGGTCAGGCCGAATACCTTCGAGTCCCGCTGGCCGACTTCACCCACATCAAGGTGCCCGAGGGGCCGCCCGACTCGCGATTCGTGTACCTCTCCGACGTTCTGCCGACAGCCTGGCAGGCCGTGGAGTACGCCAACGTGCCGGACGGTGGAACGGTGGCAGTTCTCGGTCTCGGTCCGATCGGCGACATGTGTGCGCGCATCGCTGCTCACCGTGGGTATGACGTCGTCGCGGTGGACATGGTGCCGGAACGTCTGGATCGTGCCAAGGCGCGCGGTATCGACACCATCGACATGCGCTCGAACAAGAACATCGGAGAGGTCATCCGGGACCGCACCTCAGGGCGCGGCACCGACGCCGTCATCGATGCGGTGGGTATGGAGGCCCACGGTGCGCCCGTGGCAAAGCTTGTCCAGACGGTCGCCGGCCTGCTTCCCGATGCGGTGGCTCAGCCGGTGTTCAAAACCGCCGGCGTGGACCGGCTCACGGCCGTCTACACGGCCATCGACGCTGTCCGGCGTGGCGGCACGGTGTCTCTCATCGGTGTCTACGGCGGCGAGGCAGACCCGCTGCCGCTGGGAACGATGTTCGACAAACAGATCAACCTGCGTATGGGCCAGGCCAACGTGAAGCATTGGGTGGACGACATCATGCCGCTCCTCACCGACGACGACCCGCTGGGCGTGGACACCTTCGCCACGCACGAAGTCAGTCTCGAAGAGGCCCCGCACGCCTACGAGATCTTCTCCAAAAAGCAGGACGGCGCGGTCAAGGTCCTGCTCCGCCCCTGAGGTTTCTGTAGCTCTTTGACTGTTGGGAAGACCGTCCGGAACCGTCACCGGTTCTTGGCGGTCTTCTTTCGGTTCGCCTTCTTGATCGCGGAGACCAGTTCCTTCTTCTTCATGGAAGACCGGCCTTTGATGTCGAGTCGCTTCGCCACCTTGACCAGATGATCCTTGCTGGCATTGGCGTCCACACCCTCGGCAGACTCACCCTTCGGGTTGGGGCCGCCGCTCTTGGCCCGGCTGTCGGAGGGACCCTTCTTCTTCTTGGGTTCCCAACGGTCGCCCACCTTTTCGAAGCTGTGCTTGAGAGCGGAGAAAGCCGTGCGGTGCGCACGTTTCTCGTCGCCGTATTCGTCCATCGCCGAGTCGTAGGTCTTGGTGAATGTGCGTTGTGCCTTCTTGCCCGATTTGATCAACGTGCTGGGCAGCTCACTCTTCTTCGGCGCACCCGATTTTGTCGTCTTCGGCATGTGCTTCCTCCTTCTCGAGAGTTCGATCGGTCATGGAGGTTACCCACCATCAAGACCGTCAAACTCGAGGTTTCGCCCGGTCAGCGCCGGGTAAGCAGCGGTGTGAAGAGAAAGGTGCCAACCATGAGCGAACATCCAGCCGAAAACATCGAGTACCCGGGCCGGACCGGGGACATGAGCGAGCAACCGCACGACGAAATGCGTTCGTACCAAGGCCGCGGACTCTTGCAAGGCAAGAAGGCTCTCATCACCGGCGGCGACTCCGGCATCGGACGGGCGGTCGCCGTGGCCTACGCCAAAGAGGGTGCCGACGTCGCCATCGCATACCTCGACGAGTCCGACGATGCCGCACACACCAAGGGACTCGTCGAAGCCGAAGGCCGCCGATGCACCACCTACGCAGGGGATCTGGCCGACCCCACGCACTGCCGCCAGATCGTGGGCCGAACGGTTGAGGACTTGGGCGGTCTCGACATCCTCGTGAACAACGTTGCCTACCAACACGTTGTCGAGGACTTCTCTGAGATCACCCCCGAGCAGTGGAAGCGAACGTTCGATGTGAACATCCACAGCTTCTTCCACGTGACCCACGCGGCCCTCGATCACCTCGGAGAGGGTTCGGCCATCATCAACACCGGTTCCATCAACGGGTTACGCGGCAACAAGTCATTGATCGACTATTCGGCCACCAAAGGTGCTGTCATCGCGCTGACCTACTCGCTCGCGCAGAGTCTCGTCGATCGCGGAATCCGAGTGAACTGTGTTGCGCCGGGACCTGTCTGGACACCATTGATTCCCGCGACGATGCCGGCCGACAAGGTCGCCGACTTCGGTAAGCAGGTCCCCATGGGTCGCGCCGCACAGCCGGACGAGATCGCACCGTCCTACGTGTTCTTCGCATCGCAGACCATGTCGTCGTACTACAGCGGCGAGGTACTCGCTCCGATCGGCGGCGAAACGCTGCCCGGCTGAGGGCGGCGGGGCGACAACCTAGATGGCCGAAGGAACCTTCGGGCCGGGCAGGACAACCGATTACGGGTTCTTTGCCTCGGTGATCGCCTCACGGATCGCCTCTGCGCATTCGGCTCCCGCGGGTTCGGGACCGAGCCCGATGTAGAAGGTACCGGCTTGTCCGTGCTCTCCCGGGAAGCCGCCCAGTGTGATCCCTGAATCCTCTACCGCCGCAAAGGTGTCTTCGAGCGCGCTGCCCACCCGGGCCGAGGCCTGCGACATCGGGACCGACAACACGGCGGTGCCGCGCTTCTCACCCGCTGTCACCACGATCAGGTGCGTGGAGTGGATGACCACGAGCACCTCGTGCGCCGCATCCGGATCGGTCCAGTTGGCCTTGCGGCGGAACACCTTTCCGAGAAGTGAGTTCGAGGGCAGGTTCTGGCTGGAGGTGAGCCATGCGGGCATGTCATCGCTGAGAACCAACTGGTGGCTTTGTGCATGTTCTGCCAGGGCTGCCGTCATCTCCATGGACAGTTCGTCGAAGCGGACCATTCGGGTGGACCGCTTGTACATCGTGGTGCTCATGCTGGTGCCTTCTCTGCTCCGGACTCGGCCTGTGCGCTGGCTTCCACCGCGCCCGACCACGCCACTGTGACCGCGCCGACGACCGCGAAGATGAAGCCGAGAACAGCCAACCATGTCCGGCCCGGGAGTGCGTTGTCACCCAGCCAGATGATGCCGACCAGACCGGGCACCACCGTCTCGCCCACCACGAGCGCGGCCGTCGCGCCGTTGACCGAACCCAACTGCAGAGCGACGGTGTGCAGGTAGTAGCCACCTATTCCGGCGACAGCGAGCGCGTAGGCGGCGGGATCGGTGAGGATGTCGACCACGTCGAAGTCGGAGATGCCGTGAAGGATGCGCACCGCGATGGCCACGGCGCCGAACATCGCGCCCGCACACAGCCCGGCGGCAATCGCCGCCCGGGAGCCCAGCCATCGGATCAAACCGATCGAACCGGCGAACAACGCCAGGGTGACGGCAAGCAAGCCCCAGTGGAACCAGGCTGCGTCGTGCCCGTGGCCTTCGGAGTCCGCCGAGATGCCCAGTGCGAACAGCGCCACGATCACGACGGCGATCGCCAGCCAGTCCCTCTTGTGCAGGTTGATGCCGAGCACGAAGATGCCGAGGATCGCGGTCACCACCAGATTCGCGCTGACGATCGTCTGTGACAGGAAGAGCGGGATGAGACGTGCCGACACGGCACTACCGCCGAACCCGACGACATCGAGAATGGTTCCGACGATGAACGCGGTCGTCAACACTGCGGCCATCGTCGACCGCATGGTCGGTGCGCCTTTCTCGGTCTCGAAACCGCTCTCGCCGCGCGCGGCCGCCGCCTGCCTCGCCGAGCGTGCGCCGTAGGCCTGCATGACGGAGGACACCCCGTATGCGATGCACGCGAACAACGCCGCGAGAATCCCGATGATCATGAGGGGATTATGTCGGGGCTGGGCCACCTGCGCGCACGAACGCGCCCGCCGCGCGGAATAGTGCGGCACCATCGCCTGTTGTAGAAATCGACGGTGTTCGTATCACTGCCCCGGGTACCACCCCAAAGTTGCCGCGAGCAACCACTTGCCGAGAGGCGCACTGGCGAACATCGTCCCGTCTGACGCGAAGGCCGCGACACCCACCGGTGTCGCGGCCTTCGTGCGCAGCGCTCTCCAGCCTCGTCGACTAAAGCGCAAGTCCACGTCGCTGACCTGGTCTCCAACCGAATCAGCACCTTGCTGCCTTGTATTCGGCGGAATCGGTCGCTTTCGGTCGAAGTTCCCGTCACCCGCGACCAGACAAGTAGCATGAATCACAGGCGCGTTGCTCGTGCGTCATCTCGCGATCTGTCGAAGAATGCGCAGTCACTTCAGCGAGTCCATCACTCGGTCGGCGATCCCTACTCGGCCACCGATTCCATGACGGAGAGACACTCTCATGCGCAGCACATTCCGCGACCAGTTACGCGACCTCAACACGACGCTCAGCACGATGGCCACCTTCGCCGGCAATGCCGTGGAGCGAGCGAGCCACGCCGTTCTGTGCGCAGACCTCGCAGCTGCAGAAGAAGTCGTCAGTTCACACGATGACCTCCGGGCGCTGTCAGCGAGGGCCGAGTCGCAGGCTTTCCTGCTGCTGGCCCGGCAGGCCCCGGTTGCCTGTGACCTACGGACAGTTGTTGCCGCGACCCACATCATCGCGGACATCGACCGCATGGGTGGGCTCGCCGTCCACATCGCCGAAGCGGCCAGAAGGCGTCATCCCGCAACTGTCGTGCCGGACGAAGTGGGCCCCTACTTCTCGGACATGGCCCGGGTCGCCGTCACCATGTCGCACACCGTCGGCGATGTACTGCTCACTCACGATCCCGCCGATGCGCGCCGGCTCCACGACGACGACGACATCATGGATGACCTGCATCATCGACTGACGGCCACTCTCGACGACAGCTCGTGGCCGCACGGCGTCGCGGCCGCGATAGATGTGACGCTTCTAGGTCGGTTCTATGAACGTTTTGCCGATCACGCAGTGTTGATCGGCCGTCGTATCGTTTTTCAGGTCACCGGCGAACTACCTCAGCCGGCGTCCTGATCAAGGCCTGAGTGCGGCCGGCGCGAGAATCTCTGAACCTACAAATGGCACCAGCGCCTCGGGCACCCGCACGCTGCCGTCCGGTTGCTGGTGGTTCTCCAGGATCGCCACGATCCAGCGGGTGGTGGCCAGGGTTCCGTTGAGGGTCGCCGCCACCTGCGGCTTGCCGTTGTCCCCGCGGTAACGCACCTGGAGCCTTCTGGCCTGGTACGTCGTGCAGTTGGATGTCGAGGTGAGCTCGCGGTAGGTGTTCTGCGTCGGAACCCATGCCTCACAGTCGAACTTGCGCGCTGCAGACGATCCGAGGTCGCCGCCGGCAACATCGATCACCCGGTAGGGGACGTCGATCGCCGCGAGCATGTCCTTCTGCCAGCCGAGGAGCTTCTCGTGTTCGGTCTCGGCGTCTTCGGGCTTGCAATAGATGAAGGCCTCGACCTTGTCGAACTGATGCACCCGGATGATGCCGCGGGTGTCCTTGCCGTAGCTACCCGCTTCACGACGGAAACAACTGGACCAACCCGCATACCGCTTGGGTCCGGCGGACAGGTCGAGGATCTCACCCATGTGGTAACCGGCCAGTGGGACCTCGGAGGTGCCGACGAGATACAGATCATCTTCGGCGAGGTGGTAGACCTCGGCCGAGTGGGCACCGAGGAATCCGGTCCCGTCCATCACCTCGGGTCGAACCAGCACCGGAGGGATCATGACGGTGAAGCCGTTGGCCGTCGCCTTCTGTGCTGCGAGCTGTAACAGTCCCAGCTGCAGCATCGCTCCCGGCCCGGTCAGGAAGTAGAAGCGTGAGCCCGAGACCTTCGCGCCGCGCTCCATGTCGAGCAGACCGAGGCTCTCGCCGAGTTCCAGGTGATCCTTGGGGTTCTCGATCGGGGTGGGCTCGCCCACGGTCTCCACGAGGACGAAGTCCTCTTCGCCACCGGCAGGCGCCTCCGGCGCGACGATGTTGTTGATGGCGCGGTGAGCCGCAGCCATCTTCTCGTCGGCCGCAGATTCGCGGGCGTGAGCAGCTTTGACCTGGTCGGCGAGGTGCTTACCCCGAGCTAGCAGTTCCTGCTTCTCCTCGGCGGGCGCCTTCCCGATGAGCTTGCCCAGGTCCTTCTGTTCCGAGCGCAGCTGATCGGCCTCGGCGATGGCGGCCCGACGCTCCGAGTCGGCGGCGAGCAGCACATCCACGAGGCCGGGATCCTCACCGCGGGTGCGTTGAGATGCCCGGACGAGGTCGGGGTTGTCGCGCAAAATCTTCAGGTCGATCACTCTGGAAACCCTACTGGTCGAGCAGCCCCAGGTAATCTTCGCGCCCGAACATGGAAGCGGCATCACGCGCGGTGGGATGTCCCGAGTCGGGATCGGCACCCGCGACGATGAGGGCCCGCACCACGTCGTCATGCGATTTGAAGACAGCTCCCGCGAGCGGCGTCTGCCCCTTGTCGTTGACCCGATTGACGTCGGCGCCCGATTCGATCAGCCCGGACACCACGTCGTGGTGCCCGTGGTAGGCCGCCAGCATCAGCAGGGTGTCGCCCGCGCCGTTCGTCAGATTGGCCGGCACACCGGCTTTTACGTATTCGAGCACGGCCGTGTCACCGGACCGTGCCATGTCGAACATCCGTCCGGCCAGCTCGGCAACGTCCTCGCTCGGCGTCACGGCGTCAGATTCATCGCCTCGCGCGTCTGATTCCATCCTCCGACGATAACGCGGGCCATACGCGCGAGGGTTTCGTCTCGCGGCCACTGCCCTCAGTGCATGATGGACACCGATGGTTGACAGAGACGGCCGACGGGATCGACTGGGTCATGTGCTTCGACACCCAGTCAGGGTGTTGCTTGCCGCCATCCTCGCGGGTGCGGTGATCTGCGCAGGCGTGGTTGCTGTGCTGGGTGGCTTCGACGATCCCGGCAAGGTCGACGGAGAAGAGATCGGCGACGCCAAGACGTCGGCGCGGTCGAGCCCGTTCTCGGAGTCGGTTGCCGGCGACTGCCTGACCTGGCCGGTGGATCTACCGGCCAAACAGTCCAAGGTCGACTGCACCGCCGAGCACATGTTCGAGGTCGCCGGATCGGTGGACACCGCTGCTTACCCGGGTGTTCAGTTCGGCGAGGACGCACCGTGGCCCACCGCCGAGCAGTTCACCGCAATTCGCGACGAACATTGCCCGGTGGTGGTGAACAACTACCTCGGCGGGCAGCTCGATCCGGCCGGGCGGTTCTCGGTCGGGCTGATGTATCCCTCCCAACAGCAGTGGACGGACGGGGAACGCAGTTTGCGTTGTGGGCTGCAGTTGTCGGGCACCACGGGCACGTTGAAGCCGTTCGCCGGCCTGGTGCGTGACCAGGACCAGTCGCAGCAGTGGCCAGAGGGAACCTGCATCGGGATCGACCCGGCCACCCGCAAGCCCACCGACCCGGTGGATTGCGCTGAGCCCCACGCTTTTCAGGTCACGTCCGTGGTGGACCTCTCGGCGAGATTCGACCCCACGGGGGCGGGTGCGCCGTATCCCCCTGTGGCCGAACAGGACAACTATCTCAAGACCACCTGCCCCGACGTCACCAGCCAGTTCCTCGGTGGCCCCGACAAGCTGACGCAGACCACCCTCAACCTGCAATGGTCCACCCTTGCCGAGCCGAGTTGGTTGGCCGGTAGCCGAAAAGTGGTGTGCTACATCGGCTTGCCCGATCAGGGTGGGTTCGCCACGCTGGTCGGTGACGCCGCGGCCGGAAACCTGCTCATCAACGGCAAGGTTCCCACTCCGCCGCCCGTGGAGCCTCCTGGACGTCTCATCCCGTCACCGGTACCACTACCCCCCGGTATCGAACCCAATCCGATCGAGACCCCGGCACCGGCCGGCGGCGGTGGTGGCTGACCGATGCCGGTTGTGATGTCGGACAGGGCGTTCGACGAATTGGTGTCCGATGCGCTCGACACCATCCCCGAGGAACTCGCCGCTGCGATGAACAACGTGGTGGTCCTGGTCGAACCGCACCATCCCGAGGAACCCGACCTTCTCGGGCTGTACTACGGGATTGCACTGACCGAACGCGACAGCCACTACGGCGGCACCCTTCCGGACACCATCACCATCTATCGCGAGCCCATCCTCGACATGTGCGACAGCGAGGATGAGGTGATCTCAGAGGTCGCGATCACGGTCGTGCACGAGATCGCCCATCACTTCGGGATCTCCGACGACTGGCTCCACGCCAACGGGTGGGGTTGAGACGGGAGCGCAGGCCGTCCCGACAAGCCCAACCGTCCTGACTAGCCCATCGGGTCGCGGGCGAGCTCTGGTTCGTCGTCACGCCGGAACGGCGGCAGTTCACTACCCCACCGCAGGCACGTCCATCCGTCGGCGGTCCGGGTCAGTTCGATGGATCCTGTGTTCCCCAGGTGGTGGGCGAGCGCGAACTCGGTCGGCATGTTCACCAGGCGGGCTGCGACGAGCCGGATGGCTGCGCCATGGCTCACCAGATGCACATCGGGACCGTCGGCCTGCAAGTACCGGTCGGCAATGTCATCGATGACGGGCAAGAAACGCTCGTAGACGTCGTTCAGTGATTCACCACCGGGCAACCGAGCACTGAGGTCGCCGGCGAACCAGCTGCGGACCGTGGTGGAGAACACCTTGTGCGCGTCTTCGGACGTCTGGTCTTCGAGGTCGCCGACCTGCACCTCGTGCAAGCCCTCGAGTACCTGGTTCTCCACTCCCCACACCGAACCGATCAGGTCGGCCGTCTGCTGGGCGCGCAGTGCCCGTGAAGAGAACAGCACCGGGTCCGCGACGTCAGGGCGTTCGAGCGCATACCTGACGGCCTGGCGTGCGCCGAAATCGGTGAGACCCGCGCCTGGCAATGCGGTGTCGAGTCGTTGCAGCACGTTCGAGGTGGTCTCGCCGTGCCGGACGAGATGCAATGAGCTCATCGGTCCAGACCCTGCCTGATCGATTCGAGCCACTGATCGCTCTGTTGATGGCTGGGCGGCGGGGTGCCGTTGGGCCGGGCCGACGGCCATGAGCCGAGAAAGTGCATCGCAGTGGCCCGGCGGTGGAGTGCACCGAGCGCTTCGGCGATGGGCGGATCGTCGAGATGGCCCACCACATCGAGATTGAAGAAAAATCCGCCCGGCTCCCGCCTGGGTCGTGACTCGATACGCGTCAGGTCGATGCCGCGCGTGGCGAACTCGTACATGGCAGACATCAGCGAACCCGGGACGTTGGGCAGGTCGAGGGTCACCGAGGTGCGGTCGCGGCCGGTGCGAGGGGGGACGGGACCGGGTCGGCCCACCAGCACGAAGCGGGTGTTGGCCTCGTCTGAATCGGCGACGCCCGTCGCCAGCGCGTGAAGGCCGTAGAGCTGGACGGACGGCGGTGTGGTGATCGCGGCATCCACCCTGCCTTCCACCACGTCCTGCGCGGCCGCCGAATTCGACCCGCTGGTGACGAGTTGTGCCCCCGGGTAGTCGCGCTCGAGCGTCTCGCGAACCTGCGCCGAGGCCACCGGGTAGGCGGCGATCGTCGTGATGTCCGAGGAGGCCATCGGCCCACGGGTGGCCAATGTGAAGGCGATGTCCAGCACTGTTTCGGCAAAGATCTGCACCCTCGAGCCCTTGATCAGCGCGTCCAGGGTCGCCGGCACGGAGCCTTCCACCGAGCTCTCGATCGGGACGCATCCGTAGGCGACCTCACCTCGACGGACGAGATCGATCACCCGGCCCGGGCTCGTGGCACTGACGCGTTCGACATCACCGTCGTCCCCGAACGACGGATTCTCGGTGAGCAGTTGCTCCAGAGCCATCTCGGTGAACGTTCCGGAGGGTCCGAAGTAGGCGATCGCAGGCACGATTTGAAGATTACGGCAGTGAGCGGGAGACGCCGGAAAGCTTGCGGGACGAGACAACCCGTGATTAGGTTAGGGTTACCTACACCGAGCAGACAGGGTGACTCCCTTCCGCCGACCATCGAGGACAGCAGATGTCGAAAATCGCCACCGCACGACCATCAGACGCCGAGCTGATCCGTACCGCCTGCATGCGCGTCACCGAAGCCATGCTCGCGATCGAGGGCAGCGAACCCTCACCGGTGACTATGGTGCACCTCTACGACTCGCAGGCGTTTGTCCTCGTACCCTCCGACTCCGCCGCGTGCGCTCTGGCCTGGCAGGCCGGTTCGGCGGGCCTGCCGGCGATGGTCGAGGTGACCGACCTCGCCCCCATCGAGCTACGCGAACAGGTCCGTTCACTGATCTGGCTCAACGGGGCACTGCACTCGGTGCCCTCGGATCTCGAACGGGATCTGGCCTGTGAGATCGCCACCGACCACCCCTCGGCCGGCCTGCTCGACATCGGTCACGGCTACTCGCTGCTCCGCCTGAACCTGACCTCCGCGGTTCTTGCCAATTCATCCGGAGCCGCCTCGGTGTCCACGCCCGAGTTGTCCGCAGCCGCACCGGACCCATTCTGGGAGCTGGAGGCCGATTGGGTCGCCCACCTCGACGAGGATCACGCCGATCTGGTCGCCGCGCTGAGCAGCAGGCTGCCGGCAGAACTGCGCGAAGGTCAGGTGCGTCCGTTGGGCATCGACCGCTTCGGCGTCCGGCTCCGTATCGAGGGGCCCGAGACCGATTCCGATGTTCGACTGTCGTTCCCACGACCGGTTCAGGACGTCTTCGAGTTGTCGCGTGCTCTGCGCGCCTTGGCCGGCTGCCCCTACATCAACAGCCTGCCCGGCCAGAGCTGACGCCGCTGCGCAAACAGCGCCAGTAACCTCGACCGGGTGAACCTGCGCCCGTGGCTACAACCGACACGACCGGCGCAGCCGGAGGTGATCACCGATCCCCGTCAGCGACGCGCGATCGGTGTCGAGATCACGATCGTGCTCGTCCTCACCTTCGGGTTGTCGGGAGCAAGATCTCTGCTCTCGATCATCGAGACCGCCATGTCCGAGCGCGGGGTGGGCGGCAGCGCCGTCGCCCTGAACAACAGCGCATCCGACCTCGGTCTCATCGACTTCTTCTACCAACTGCTTGATGCCTGCAGATTGTTCGGCATCGCCGCACTGGCGGTGTACCTGATCTGGCGTGCCGGGGTTCCCCTGGCACGCATCGGTTTTCCGCGCATCAAGGCGCGGTTCGACTTGCCACTTGGGATCGGGCTGGCCGCGCTGATCGGGATACCCGGCCTCGGTCTCTACGTTGTCGCAAGGGCTTTGGATCTCAACGTCCAGGTTCTCCCGTCGAATCTCGACGAGACATTCTGGAGATTGCCGATGTTGGTGTTCGCGGCGATCGGCAACGCGGCAGCCGAAGAGTTCCTCGTGGTTGCCTACATCATCACCCGGCTACGACAACTCGGATGGAGCGAGAATCGCAGCCTCCTGTTCTCAGCCGTGCTGCGCGGTAGCTATCACCTCTATCAAGGTGTCGGCGGCGGACTCGGCAACGTCGTCATGGGCCTCGTCTACGGCCGCGTTTTCCAGCGAACCAATCGAGTGTGGCCGCTGGTCATCGGGCATGCACTCATCGATACCGTCGCCTTTGTCGGGTACGCGCTGTTGAAGGACCACCTCGGGTGGCTGGAAGCGAATTGAGTCGATCGGCCCTGAAATCTGTCGAATACGAGTGCGCCGAGGGGATGGTTCCCTCGGCGTCAGCACAATCGACAGCGTTCAGGGACCACGAACAGGCGAGCTTACGACTGGGCGTTCTTCAGTAGAGTCTGTGCAATGACTGACCAGGACGAGCCGTTCATCCGCCGCCCAGGCGGCGCGGGACGTCCCCGTCAGGGACAACCGCCCCAGCCCGGGGGGCCGACCCGGCGGATGGTCCCGGGCCCCGGTGGTGGCCAACCCAACGGAAGGCCTGGACCGGTTCCCGGGCGCCCACCACAGCAGGACCCATTCCGCGGACGTGTCCCAGGGCAGGGTCCGCCGCGTCAGGCCCCACCTCCCGCCGCACCACCGCGGTCGCCTCAGGGGCCGCCACCCCAACGCCCGCAGGACAACTATCAACCCGCCCGCGCGTGGTCGGAGTCCGGCGCCCCCGAGACCCGAACATCGCGACCTGCTCAGGGACCACCCCCGGTGGTCGCCTACAACCGGCCGCCGCGGCAACCCCCGCGCGATCCGGGGGATCGCCGCCGAGACCGCACGGTCCCACCACCACCACCGCCGCGCCGCCGCAGACGGTTGCCGATCGTGCGTACCGTCCTGATCCTGCTGCTGGTGATGGTGCTCGGCACCGTCGGCCTGCTCGTCTATTTCGACACCAAACTGAACCGCGTCGATGCCTTGTCCAACTACGAGGGACGGGTCGCGAGCAGCGCCGGCACCAACTGGCTGCTGGTCGGCTCTGATTCCCGCGCCGACCTCAGTGAGGCCGAGCGTCAGGCTCTCTCGACAGGCGACAGCGAGGGCTCTCGGACAGACACGATCATGCTGGTCCATTTCGGGTCCGGCGGTAAGCCGATGATCATCTCCATCCCGCGAGATCTCTACGTCGACATCCCCGGTCAGGGTTCACACAAGGTGAACGCCGCCTTCAACCTGGGCGGCCCGAAGTTGTTGGTACAGACCATCGAGACCAACACCGGCCTGCGGATCGACCACTACGCAGAGATCGGCTTCGGCGGATTCGACAAGATGGTCGACGCGGTCGGTGGTATCGAGATGTGTCTCGATGCCCCGATCAACGACCCGCTCGCCGGAATCGACCTCAAGGCCGGTTGCCAGACCCTGAACGGCCGCGAGGCCCTGGGGTTCGTCCGCACCCGCGCATTCGCGAACGCCGACCTCGAGCGTGTGGTGAACCAGCGGAAGTTCATGGCATCGCTGATGAAGAAGGCAACCAGCGCCTCGACAGTCCTGAACCCGTTCCGCTTCTGGCCCTTGGTGAGCGGGACGGTGGGCTCCCTGACGGTCGATGACGGCGACCACATATGGCATCTCGCGCGCCTCGCGTGGGCGCTGCGCAGCGACCCGGTCACGGTGACCACTCCCAACGACGGGTCGATCTTCACCGATGACGGTGACTCACTTGCCTGGGGCGACAACACCACCGCGTTCTTCGCGGCCATCGCAGACGGTAAAGAGGTCCCGCCCGAGCTGATCCAGACAGGCTGATCCTTGACACGGATCACTCCGACCATCGAAAGGGCGTTTCTGCCATGACATCGACATCAGGTGGGTCCGCCGCCACGGGACGTCCGAGCCGCATGTCGCATGACCGGGTCAGGGAATTGATCGGTGAGCCCGCCGGCCTGGCGGTGACAAAGGTGCAACGCATCATCGACCCCAACTTCCGCCGGTTCATCGCACGTTCGCCGTTCCTGTGCATGGCCACCTCCAACGACGACGGATCCGCCGACTGCTCTCCACGCGGCGACCAGCCAGGATTCGTGAAGGTTCTCGACGACACCACCATCGCCATCCCCGACCGCATCGGCAACAAGCGGATCGATTCGTTCGAGAACATCTTGTCCCGCCCCGGCATCGGTCTCATCTTTCTTGTGCCCGGTCATCGCGAGACCTTGCGTATCAACGGGAATGGCTACCTGACCGAGGACCCCGACCTCCTGCCCCAACTCGCGGCAAGAGACAAAACTCCCGAACTCGCTCTCATCGTCGAGGTCGACGAGGCCTATCTGCACTGTGGCAGGGCCATTCTGCGATCCAAGTTGTGGGACCCCGCGAGTCTTGCGTCACCGGGAGAGGTACCGACCACCGGCGAGATCATGGCCGCTCAGTTGCAGCGTGATGCGGCCACCGCGCACCGCATCGACGAGGACATCGAGGTCGCCTACCAAACCCTGTACTGACGTCCCGGCCTTGTCACCGATGAGTTCCGACGAGTTGCGGGGTCCACTCTTCGACGGCCAGATCACTTCATCGGGAGTACACCATGGGCAAGATATACCTGGAACTGTTCGCGACCCTCGACCTCGTCGGACAGGCGCCCGGCGCACCCGACGAGGACCCGATCGGGTTCCCGTTCGGCGGCTGGCAGGCGCCACTGTTCGACGAGGTCGCAGGGGGACAGGTCGGCGCTGCTTACGAGGGCACCGACGCCCTTCTTCTCGGCCGACGAACCTATGACATCTTCGCTGCACATTGGCCTCATCAGGAGGAAGGCCCCGACAACGAGATCGCCACGTTGTTCAACCGCATCCCCAAGTACGTCGCCTCACGCGGCAAGCCGGACCTGTCGTGGGCAGGCTCTTCTCAACTCGGACCGAATCTGTCCGATGCGGTGTACGAGATCCGTGAGCGGCACGAGAACATCAAGGTCGTCGGAAGTCTGAACCTCGTACAGACCCTGTTGCGCGACAAGCTGTTCGACCGGATCGATCTGTGGCTTCATCCCATCATGCTCGGAGTCGGCAAGAAGATATTCGATGGCGGAGCTGTTCCCACAAATCTCACCCTCGTCGAACCACCGGCAGCGGGGCCTCGCGGCACAGTCTATCTGCGCTATGAACTCGCCGATGGGACTCCAGGGACGGGCGACATGGCAGGCCGCGACCAGGAAGCCTTGCAACAGGATTGACCCTTCACGCGGCGTGATGCCGTGAACACAACCAGAGCCGGCACATATCGTCGGCGTATCGATTTCCTCATACGCCCTGGCAACACCCGCCTGTCTTGACTGTGGGCATGCCTTACAGCACATCAGTACACCAGGCGGCCCACGGGCCGATGCCTGTCGGTTTGTCCGCAACGCCGGCACCTTTCGTGGGAGTCACGGTGTACGGCTGCGAGCACGACGAAGCCCACCTCTTCGAAGAGATGGCGCGCGAGTTGGGTGTGGCGATGACCGTCACGGCAGAAACGGTTTCCACCTCCAATGCAGCGCTGGCAGAGGGGAATCACTGCATCAGCATCGGGCACAAGACACCGGTGTCGAATCCCACCTTGGTCGCACTCAGCCGCGCTGGTGTGGAGTACATCTCCACCAGGAGCATCGGTTACAACCATCTGGACGTCGAATATGCTCGGCGGCTCGGCATCTCGGTCGAGAATGTCCGCTACTCCCCCGACAGCGTCGCGGACTACGCCGTGATGCTGATGTTGATGTCCGTGCGAGATGCGAAGTCAATCATCAGACGCACAGACGTCAGCGACTACCGGTTGAGTGAGGTTCGCGGACGAGAACTGCGCGATATGACCGTGGGAGTGATCGGCACCGGCCGCATCGGCACCGCCGTCATGAATCGACTGCGAGGCTTCGGTAGCCGCATCCTCGCCTACGACACCCGCCCCACGGCTGGCATCGATTACGTCGACCTCGACGAACTGGTGCAGCAGAGCGACATCATCACCTTGCACACACCGCTCGACGCGGGAACACACCACCTCCTCGATCGCGAACGACTCGGCCGGATGAAGCGCGGCGCGTACATCGTGAACACCGGCCGGGGTTCGCTCATCGACACCGAGGCGCTCGTCTGTGCACTGGAGAGGGGCGACATCGGTGGCGCGGCCCTCGATGTGGTGGAGGGTGAGGAGGGGATCTTCTACGCGGACTGCAGGACTCGGTCGCTCGGGCCCACCCTCCTGTCGCGTTTGCAGAGGATGCCGAACGTGATCGTCAGTCCGCACACCGCCTACTACACCGACCACGCACTGCGCGACACGGTCGAGAACTCCATCGTCAACTGCTTGAGATTCGAGAGGGAGCATCGTGGCTAGGTTGCGCATCGGAATCATCTTCGGCGGATGTTCCGAGGAACACCCCGTCTCGGTCAAGTCCGCACAGGAGGTGGCCAAGCACGTGGACCTCGCGAAGTACGAGCCCTTCTACATCGGCATCACCAGAAGTGGCGCCTGGCGACTGTGCGACAACCCTGAATACGGCTGGGAAACACGCGATTCCCGACCGGCGCTGCTGTCTCCCGACCGAAGCGTCCACGGGTTGCTGGTCCTGGACCACGGACGCTACGAGATCGTGCGTCTGGATCTGGTGCTTCCCGTTCTGCACGGCACCCTCGGCGAGGACGGGGCCATCCAGGGACTGCTGGAACTATCCGGCATTCCCTACCTTGGCTGCGACATCCAGAGCTCAGCCCTCTGTATGGACAAATCACTCGCGTACACCGTCGCCAGAAGCGCGGGAATCGCCACGCCGAACTTCTGGGTTGTCGATGCGCAGGGAGACGTCGACGCCGATCAATTTCTCTACCCGGTCTTCGTCAAACCGGCACGCTCCGGGTCGTCGTTCGGCGTCAGCAAGGTGCGGTGTCCGGGCGAGCTCGCGAATGCCATTGCCGATGCACGCCAGTTTGATTCGAAGATTCTCATCGAGGAGGCAGTTCTCGGCAGCGAAGTCGGCTGCGCCATGCTGGGCACCAGCAGCGACGTGATCGTCGGGGAGGTCGACCAGATCACGTTGTCCGACGGCTTCTTTCGAATTCATCAAGAGGCGAATCCGGAAAGTGGTTCGGAGAACTCGACCGTCACCGTTCCCGCGAACATATCCGCCGAGTCGCGAGCACATGTGCAGGAGACAGCGAAGGCCATCTACCGCGCTTTGGGCTGCCGGGGGCTGTCCCGCGTCGACATGTTCCTCACCGAGGACGGGCAGGTGATTTTCAACGAGGTCAACACCCTGCCAGGACTGACCTCATACAGCCGCTACCCGAGAATGATGGCCGCTGCCGGCATGCCGTTGTCCGACGTGATCGACCACATGGCCTCCATGACGATGGCCGGTGCGTACTCATGAATGCCGATTTCGTCTACATCGATGAGTTCGTGTCCGGCATACGTTGGGACGCCAAGTATGCGACGTGGGACAACTTCACCGGCAAACCCGTGGACGGGTACCTCGCCAATCGGATAGTCGGCACGCGAGCCCTGTGCTCAGCCCTCGAGCAGGTCAGGGACAAGGCCGCATCACTCGGGTTCGGCCTGCTGCTCTGGGACGGCTACCGTCCTCAGTGCGCCGTCGACTGCTTCGTCCGCTGGGCACAGCAGCCCGATGACCCGGAGACGAAGTCGCGGTACCACCCCAACATCAGCAGAACCGAGATGTTCGAACAAGGTTATGTGGCGTACAAATCGGGCCACAGCCGCGGTAGCACCACCGACCTGACGCTGTACCACCTGGACACCGGCGAACTGGCCGCGATGGGTGGCGGGCATGACCTGATGGATCCCATCTCGCAGCATGGCGCGCCCGGGACCACAGCCGCCGCGGCCAGGAATCGCGAGTGTTTGCGCTCCCTCATGGAGGCGTGCGACTTCGCCTCGTACGACAGCGAGTGGTGGCATTACACCCTGAGGGACGAGCCCTACCCCGACATCTACTTCGACTTCCCGATCACGTGACGGCCGGCCCGGTACCGGCACCGCGTGTGGTTGTGGCCGGGGGACATTCAGCCGGCCACATCGAGCCGATGTTGAACTTCGCCGACGCACTCCGCCGCCTGGAACCCACTGCCGTCATCACGTCGCTTGGTACTACTCGCGGACTCGACACCACCCTGATCCCGTCGCGCGGGTACCCGCTTGAACTCATCCCACCGGTTCCGCTACCCCGCCGAATGGACCGTGCGCTGCTGAACCTGCCGACACGGCTGTGCGCTTCGGTACGGTCTGCGGGTGCGGTCCTCGACGAGGTCCACGCGGAGGTTCTTGTGGGTTTCGGCGGATACGTCTCCGGCCCGGCGTATCTGGCCGCACGCATGCGTGGTCTCGCGATCGTTGTGCACGAGGCAAACGCCCAGCCCGGCATGGCCAACCGACTCGGCGCCCGACTCACGACACATGTGTTCACCGCCGCGCCCGGCGTTCGCCTGCCACACGCCAAGGTCGTCGGAATACCCCTGCGCACGGCCATATCTCAGCTCGATCGTCTCAGTCTGCGCGACACGGCCCGTCGCCGATTCGGCCTGCGAACCGACTTGCCGGTCCTGATGGTGACCGGCGGATCCCAAGGTGCCGACACCATCAACGCGGCAGTCTCCGGTGCCGCCCCATCACTCCGGACACACGGTGTGCAGGTACTGCACATCACGGGGCCTCAGCGCCGGGTCGATGTTCCAGGTGGCGACTTCGAGGGCGCACCCTATGTTGTTGTACCGTATGTCGACGACATGCAATATGCCTACGCTGCAGCAGATTTCGCGATCTGCCGTTCAGGCGCCATGACGTGCGCAGAACTCGGTGCTGTCGGCCTACCGGCAGCGTACGTACCGCTGCCGTTGCGCGGGGGCGAGCAGCGGCTGAACGCGGCGCCGGTTGTGGCAGCCGGCGGCGCGATAGAGGTCGACGACGCGGCCCTCAACGGGGCCTGGATCGAGACCACGCTGATCCCGCTGCTCACGGATCACGTTCGGCTCAAGGCGATGTCGGCTCGGGCGTCGGCAGTCGGCGTACCGGATGCCGACGTGGCGCTCGCCCGTCATGTACTGAATGTTGTCGCCGACCAACGCACATCGATGGCGTGAGGGCCGACATCACCTGACGATGCGCTCACCTGCTGCGGGCAATCGAACAATGACACGCAGGCCTCCGGCCGGCCGCGGCGTGAGGGTCAGCGTTCCGTCGTGTGCGTGTGCGATGCTCTTGACGATGGCCAGACCGAGACCCACACCCGCGTGGCCGTCCCGAACACGGGCGGTCCCCCGCTGGAATGGCTCGGTGATCGTGGAAACCGCTTGAGCGGTGAGCTTGTCGCCGGTGTTGTCCACCGTGAGAACCACGGCGTCGGGCCCGACACTCGTGCTGATCCACACCGTGCCCGGTTCGGACAGGTTGTGAACGATCGCGTTGTGAACCAGGTTGGTCACCATCTGGAGCAGCAGTGCGTGTGAACCGGTGGTGGGAGCAATGTCGCCGACTGTCTCGATGGTCAGGCCACGTTCTTCTGCAAGTGGGAGAAGGGTTTCGACGGCTTCCTCGGCGATGAGGGACAAGTCGACGTGGTCCCGGCTGAACACGCGCTGGTCGGCGCGGCTGAGCAGGAGGAGCGCTTCGGTGAGATCTATCGCCCGCGAGTTGACAAAATAGAGGCGGTCGATCAGTTCTCGGGCGTCGCGGTTCGGGTCGCTGCGTGCCACATCAAGAAGGGTCTGTGTGATCGCCAGTGGAGTGCGCAGCTCATGAGAAGCGTTGGCGGCGAACCGTTGTTGTTCCGCGACGTGCGATTCGAGTCGGGCGAGCATTGCGTCGAAGCTGTCGGCGAGTTCCCGGAACTCGTCGTTGCGGCCCTCGAGCGCAACCCGGTGGGACAGTGACCCACCCGCGGCCAGCCGGGTGGCGGTGGTGATCCGCGTCAGCGGGGCCAACATGTGTCCGGCGAGGATCCAGCCTCCCACGAGGCCGAACACAAGCAGGAACGCCATCGCGGCGGCCGCCTTGGGTATGAAAGCGTCCTCCAGGTCGGAGCGGTCGGGGCCGGACCCCGGCATCCTCGGCATGCCGCCTGGGTTCACCTCGGTCACCTCCGGTACGTAGCGCAGCAGGAACACCCGCACGGCACCGAGCAGTAGAACTCCCGCCAGCATGAGGAACCCGGCATAGCTGAGAGTGAGTTTGAGTCGGACACTCAACCCGGGCTTCCTATCCACGTCCTTCTCCTACGTGGTCCGTGCCCGCCGCCGTGTCTATCCGATATCCGACCCCTGGCACGGTGGCGACGAGCCAGGGCTCACCAAGCCGCTTCCGTAGTCCCGAGACCGTGATCCGCACCGCATTGGTGAAGGGGTCGGCATTCTCGTCCCATGCCCGCTCCAGAAGTTCTTCGGCGCTGACCACACCTCCTTCAGCGGTCACGAGGACTTCGAGCACAGCAAACTGCTTGCGGGTCAAAGCCACATACCGACCGTCCCGGTAGACCTCACGGCGGAATGCGTCCAGGCGCAACCCCGCGATCTCCCGTACGGGCGGCCTGTTGCGTGTCCTCCTGCGGTCGAGCGCGCGAAGCCGCAGAACGAGCTCTTTCAGTTCGAACGGCTTGGTGAGGTAGTCGTCGGCGCCCAGTTCGAACCCGGTTGTCTTGTCGTCGAGCCGGTCGGCCGCCGTCAGCATCAAGATCGGCACCCCACTGCCGGAAGCGACGATGCTCTCGGCGATCTCATCGCCGGACGGCCCGGGGATGTCGCGGTCGAGCACAGCGATGTCATAGGAGTTGATGCTCAACAGCTCGAGAGCGGTGTCGCCGTCACCGGCAGTATCGGCGGCAATCGCCTCCAGACGCAGCCCGTCCCGGATGGCCTCGGCCATCAACGGTTCGTCCTCGACCACCAAAACACGCATCCGTTGATGCTACGAGTCCGCACATATCGTGGACATACCGAAAAGCACATACACGCTGGCAACACGGGAGTTCCTTCACTGGAACCATGACCCGCACAGCACCGGCGCCTGGTAGCGCGACCACCGGTCACCGCGTCCTGTCCGAGGATGACGGAGTCCTTCCTCCCGGCACCTCAGTATTCGATGACCACCTCCCGGGTGTGGCCAAGGTCCACCGCGACCTCCTCCGTGCCATTCGCCGCGCGGCCGTTGAGGCCGCAGCCGAGGGCATCGAATTCCAGGTCAACAGCGGTTGGCGTTCTCCGGCCTATCAGGCGCAGCTCCTTCGGGACGCGGTCTCGAAGTTCGGCTCTCGCCCGGAGGCGGCACGGTGGGTCGCCACGCCGGAGAGGTCGGCACATGTCTCCGGAGACGCCATCGATGTCGGGCCCCCGCGGGCAGCGGCGTGGCTGTCCACGCACGGTGCACGGTATGGCCTGTGCCGGATTTATCAGAACGAGCCGTGGCACTTCGAGTTGCGCCTCGACGCAATCGAGAACGGCTCCCCTGCAATGTTTCCGGATCCCACGTACGACCCGCGGTTGAACGCTTGACATCCCTAATGCGGACACGTCGGTTTGATCTGAAATTACATGGGTACTAGAGGACTGACCGGTTGCTCCGAATGCGGTGGGCGAATACAAAGACGCCGTTGCCGCCCGCTTTGAGTCGGTGAACAAATGCATTCAGTTCCTGATTTCCGGTCGTTTCACCGAAAAGATCTTGAGGAGAAATCGTGTACTTGCACACACAACAGTTGATCAATGAAATCGCCATCGACGAGCCTGATCCCGCAGCCGCGAATGCGCTGCAAGAAGGTCTGGGCGGTCAGTTCGGCGAGATGCGCACGATGATGCAGTACCTCTTCCAGTCGATGAACTTCCGCGGCGATGCGTCGTCCAAGGCATACAAAGACCTGCTCCAGGGCGTGGGGACCGAGGAGATCAGTCACGTCGAACTGATCGGAACGACCATTTCCCGGCTTCTGGACGGGTCACCCGAGTACAGCGGCAAGAAGACCGACCCGGTCGACAAGCCGGGCGCCAAGGGCGCGACGCCGTTGAAGATCGCTCTCGACACCAGCAACATCCACCATTACCTGGTGGGCGCACAGGGCGCGTTGCCCGTGGACGCCGCCGGCAACCCGTGGTTGGGGTCGTACGTCTACAACAGCGGCAACCTGGTCCTCGACCTGCTGTACAACCTGATGCTCGAGTCGACCGGACGTTTGCAGAAGTGCCGGATCTACGAGATGACCGACAACAAGGCAGCGCGGTCGACGATTTCTTATCTGATCGTGCGCGATCAGGCCCACGAGAACGCTTTCGCCAAGGCACTGGAAAGTCTCGGCGTGAACTGGGGCAAGGTGCTGCCGATCCCCAAGACAAACGCCGAATCGTTCCCGGAGGTCAAGAAGCTCCTCGACAAGGGTTTGCAGAGCATCCAGTACACGTTCAGCGCTGACGACCAGAGTGAAGCTGCGAAGCTCTACCGCGGTGCGTCGCCGTCGAACGACGGAACCGAACTGTCGACTGCCGTGATGCCCGAGGGCTTCCCCATGACCATCGCGCCGGAACGCAAGGAAGAGTTCGCACCCGGCCTCGACAAAGAACTGCTGGCACTGATCCAGGCCACAGCCGAAGTCGAGATCGCTGCAGCGGACAACCCGAAGACCAAGTAACCAGCACGACAAGCAGGGGCGACGCGGTGTCACCGCGTCGCCCTTTGTCGTTGGGTGGGGTGGGTGCTCGCTGTACTGGTCGATGCTCGGTCTGCAGATATAGCTTGACCGAGTTTTGCGAGCGGGCCCAGAGCTTCGCTCGCCGTACCGGCCGACGCTCGGGCTACAGACCGGCGAGAGCGAGTTTCGCGAGCGGGCCGTCGTGAGCGCTCGCGGTACTGGCCAACGCTCGATCTGCAGATAACGCTTCACCAAGTTTTGTGACCGGGCCGCAAGCCCCGCCCGCCGTACCGGCTTAAACGCAGCGGCGCGAGAACGAGTTTCGCGAGCGAGCTCAGGGAGCTTCGCTCGCGGTACTGGCCGAAGCTCGGACTGCAGACCGCGCATCGGCCAGTTTCCTGAGCGGGCCTAGACCTTCGCGCGCGGTACCAGCACAAGCTCGGTCTACAGACGACGCGGGAGCGAGTTTCATGAGCGGGCCTTCGGGAGCGCTCACGGTGGCGACGCAAGCCGTCCTACACACGAACCCGCCCACAAGTTGCCAATCCAGCAAGAATACTTGCCGGATCTCCAAAACCTGAGCCACCCTGAATCGTGCCCATCGGTAGGCGATGAGCACCTCAAGGAGGATTCATGAACTCGACTGACAACTTCTACGACGTGGTCGTCATCGGCGGCGGACCGGCTGGGCTCGGCGCAGCGACGACGCTGGCGCGGTCGCTCCGCACGGTCCTCGTCATCGACGGCGGCGAACCACGCAACGCCAAGGCCGACGGGGCACACAATCTGCTCGGCAACGAGGGCATCTCACCACTCGAGCTGCTGGCCAAGGGGCGACGCGAAGCAGAGTATTACGGTGCGCAGATCACGACCGGCAGCGTGGCAGCGGTCCGACGCGACACCGACGGTTTCGAGGTCGACTTCACCGACGGCCACACCGTCAACAGCCGCCGGCTCCTGCTGGCGACGGGCCTCATCGACGAACTCCCTGACATTCCCGGCGTGGCCGAGCTGTGGGGATCGAGTGTGCTGCACTGCCCGTACTGCCACGGCTGGGAAGTGCGCGGGCGCAAGCTCGGGGTGCTCGGCACCGGGGCCATGAGCGTGCACCAGACGCTGCTGTTCCGCCAGCTCAGCGACAACGTCACCTTGTTCTTGCACGAGATGCCCGAACCGAGCGAGAGCGAATGGTTGCAGCTCGCTGCCCTGAATGTGTCTGTTGTGCAAGAGAGAGTGACACAGCTTGTCATCGAAGACGGCACGTTGCGCGGGGTGGAGGTAGTCGGCGGTCGACGTTTCGACGTCGAGGCCGTCACGGTCATGCCGCGGATGGTCGCACGAGCGGACGTCTACGAGATGCTCGGCGGCAAGCTGTCCGACCACATGTCCGGCGGCCTCTACGTGGCCACCGACGAGATGGGTCGCACCGACATCGAAGGTGTCTGGGCTGCAGGCAATGTCACTGATCTCTCAGCAACGGTCGGGTCGTCGGCCGCCGGTGGGATGAAGGCCGCCGCCGCCATCAACTTCGACCTCATCTCCAGCGATGCGCAGGCAGCCGTCGAGGCGAGGGCGGCGTCATTTTCACGGGAGATCGAGGCAGCGGTGACCACCAGGATTCTCGGCGATCGGCGACACGGTGTGCACTGAACACCACGGTGGGAGTCGTGCATACTCGCGAAGTGGCAGGCATTGAGAAGAGCACCAGCTCCACACCGGTGAGCGACATCGGGCCGCTGGCGGACCCAGTCGGTGAATCACTGCGACATCGTCATGCCCATCTCGCCCGCAGGTTCGGCCGGGCCAGCGCATACCGGTCCGGCGTCGCCACCTTTGCGGCCGTGGACAGTGACCAGGACCCGCGCAGATGGGACGATCTCGCAAAGTTGGTGGGCCCAGGTGAGCTCGCCGATATGTTCAGCTCCACCGCCGAGCCACCGGCCGATTGGGAACCGGTGTTCGATCTCGACGGCTTTCAGATGATCTACGACGAGAAGGAGCCGAACGGGCACACAAGCGTCGACGTGGTCGAGCTGGGTTCAGATGACTTGCCCGACATGCTCGACCTCGTCGCGCTGACCCGCCCCGGTCCATTCTTCTCGCGGACCCCAGAGATGGGTACCTACATCGGAGTACGCGAGCACGGCGCTTTGGTGGCGATGGCCGGCGAACGGCTGCGGCCACCGGGTTGGACTGAGATCAGTGCGGTCTGCACCGCCCCCGTGGCTCAAGGACGCGGTTACGCTTCTCAACTGGTCACCGCGCTTGTCACCAGCATCATGGCCCGCGGTGATCGGCCGTTCCTGCACGTGATCAAGTCGAATACCGCTGCCGTCTCACTCTATGAACGACTCGGTTTCCGAATACACGAACAGGTCACATTCCGGGGCTTCCGGACTCCGCCCGCACCGCACACTCAAGAGCAGTGACGCTCGAGAGTCCACCCGCGCTGCACATCGGATCAGAACTTCTTCAGACCGACGCTCGCATGTGAATGTGCCCGATCACGGTCACCAGGACCGACAACGCCGCGGCGACGGCCAGCGCGACACCCACGGCACTCACCGCCAGCAGCAGAGCGCCGATCAACGCTCCGACGAAAATCGTTGCGATGGCGCCGAATCGGCGGTTCCACAGAGCGGTTCGACCACCACGCGTCCATGTCTCGGCGGCCAGTGATGTCAGGGTGGAAGTCACCACCACCGTCGTCATGTCGGCGATGGCAACCTTGCGTGCCACGCACGCCTGGATGCCCATTGCGGCGGCCGTTGCCGCGGCAACGCAGATCTGAGCCGACACAGAGTGTTCGGTATCGGTGAGGGCGGCAGCTGTCGCCGCGGCGGCGAGAATCACCGAACCTGCAGCAAGGCAACCTGTCACGGCCGTTGTCCAGCCCTTCGGTCTGCGCCGCAACACCATTCCCGCGGCAAACGCTCCGATCACGAAGGTGCCGAGCGCAATGGCGGGTCCGAGGACGGGGAGATCGTCGGCGCCGGCGACACCCATTCCGAGGATGACGATGTTGCCCGTCATGTTCCCCACGAAGACACGGTCCAGCCCCAGGTAGCCGACCGCATCGACCACCCCGGTGACAAACGTCAGTACCAACATCAGGACCAGCCCCCGCCTTTCGACGCGGTCGAGAAGTGCCGGTTCTTTCGGGGATGTCATCGGGTGCTCCAACTGGTAGGGGCGGGCTGAGTTCGGTAGCGGGCGGTGTGGGCTCAGCCGGCGGCGAAACCCATTCGCTCGCTGTGGACGTCGAATGCCGGGTCGTACGACATCGTAGGTCGCCTGACAGCCGAGTCGGCGATGACACCTTGCCGTCTCCAATGCTCCTTGCGGATCGCGATGCTGGTGCCCGGTTGGGTCTCATACGAGATGAGCGAGGCCACGGAGTCGATCATTCGCTGTGCACCCACGAGGTCGCCCGACTCGATGCGCCTGACTGCCTGCACCAGTACCTCGGGACGCGAGATCCCGGCAGCAGCCCACCGGGCTCCGGCCAGGAAGTCATCGACCACGCCGATCCCACCGTTGCCGGAAACAACCACGGTTCCCACGTCTTCCCGAAGCCTGCGGATTCTCGAAAATGTCGGCGGTGCCTCGGCTTTGACCGCCATCAACGATGATCCCAGACCTGCGAGTGCACCGACCAGGTCGTCGATGTCGATGCGGACACCGGTGGCCGACGGTAGATCCTGCACCATCACCGGCAGATTGCTGAGGCCGTGGGTGTCAACAATTGAACGCCTGACGACATCGGCGTCGTTTGATCGAACAGGGATCATCACCCCTGCCAGCGACGTCCCGAACCGTGTGACGAACGCTGTCACCTCGTCCGCCGCGACCGCCGGATCCGGTGACATGACCGTGGCGATGACGGGAGCGCCTTCCGATGCGCTGATCACGACGTCGAGCACCGTCAGTTTCTCGTCGAGCGAGAGCAAGGCCGGTTCGGCGATGACCCCGAGCGCGATCGATCCCGTACATCCTCGCCCGAGCATTTCCCGGGTCAGCGCCCGGAGGGACTGCTCGCAGATAGGTTCGCCGCCTGGTGTGAAGGGCGTGGGTACCATTGCCCACACTGCACCGGCCGAGTCAGTAGCATTCATTGGATCCAATCTTCGAGACGTTTGCGGAAGGAAATCGATGGCACAGAACGGCGGCGGTGAGCCAGCCGGAGCCACCTCGCCGCTGGTCCAGCAGCTCGTGGACACGATCGCGGAGCGAATCAGCCGCGGCGAGTACAACTTCGGGACCTGGATTCGCCAGGAGTCGCTTGCCAGAGAACTCGGCGTGAGCCGGATGCCGATCCGCGAAGCGCTCGGCCAACTGCAGGCTCTGGGCGTCGTTGAGATCGTCCCCAACCGTGGCGCTCGGCCCCGTCAACCGTCGTTGCGCGAGTTGACCGAGGTCTTCGAGGTCAGGGCGTTGCTCGAGGGGCACGCCGCCCACGAGGCAGCCCGGTTGATCACCCACTCTCAACTGCAGGTTCTCTACGCGGCCGTCGATGATTTCCGTGCCGTCGTGCAGGCTGCCCTCGACGGGGAGTCCACTCCGGCAGAGCTCCGCAAGCGTTGGGTCAAGGCCAATTCCACCTTTCACGACACGATCCTGGACGCGGGTGGGAACACTCAGCTCACCGCGACGGTGTCGTCGCTGCATCACCGGATCCCCCGCAACCTCACATGGACGGCTCTTGATGCCGACCCGCGCTTGCTGGCCGAGAACGCCGACGCGCACGCACGCATCGTCGAGGCCATCGACCGCCGCGATGGCGACGCTGCCCGGGACCTGATGATCGAACACTCCCGCCGGGCTCGCGAACTCATCACCAGCCGATCACAAGAGACCTTCACGCCCTGACCGTCACAGACCCCACCGTCCGCGCCGATCATCGCCCGACTGCATAACCCTGTGCCCCACGGGGATTGGCGGCCGACCCGAGTACGCCGGAAGACGGGTCGCGGGTGACCACACTCAGCCGGCCCAGTGACCAATCACCGGCGCGGGTGATGTGGTGCCCACGAGCGACGAGCTCCGCGATCACCCCCTCCCCCAACCGATCCTCGACCACTGCTCCTCCCGGCTCCCAGGTGCGTGGCCAGAACGAGCCCGGCATCGACGTGGTGTGCAGGGTCGGGGCATCGATCGCCTGCTGAGGTGTGTAGCCGCCGACAAGCGTTCGTAGGAGGTAACTGAGTTGCCACTGGTCTTGCTGATCGCCACCGGGCGTGCCCAGCGCCGCAACCGCCCATCCATCGCGCATCACCATCGTGGGGGTCAGCGTGGTCCGCGGCCTCTTCCCGGGACGAAGGGCAGACGGGCTGGCGGCGTCGAGCCACGTCATCTGAAGTCGTGTTCCCAGAGCAAAACCCAACGAGGGAATGGTCGGCGACGACTGCAGCCATCCGCCCGAGGGAGTCGCCGAGATCGCGTTGCCCCACCGGTCGATGACATCGATGTGGCAGGTGTCGCCGCGCGTCTCGCCGGTGACGGTGACGGTCGGTTCGCCGGTCGCGCCGCCCGACGCCTGGCCGGCCGCTTCCACCAGCGGGGGCACGTAGGGATCGATGCCGCACACCCCGGGCCGGAACACGGTGGACGCATGCCATCCAATCTCTTTGCGGCGAACGGCGGCGTACTCCCGCGACAGCAACACCTCGAGCTGCGACCGGTCGAGGCCGTCGCCGTAGTACGCCTCTCGATCGGCCATGGCCAGCTTGAGCGCCTCGAGGACATTGTGCGCGCCGACCGCGGTCGACGGATCGACATCCTCGTCGGGCAGTTCGTCGAGGATGGCCAGCGCCTGCAGCAACACCGGCCCCTGCCCCCAGGCGTCGGACTTGAGGATGGTCGATCCACGGAAGTCGAAGGCCACCGGATGCTCCCAGCAGGCGCTGAACGCCGCCATGTCGGCGAGCGCCAGCACCCCTCGATGGTCCCGTCCGGATGAATGCCGGTGCGGTTGTCGCACAAACGCATCGATCTCAGTCGCTATCGACCCCGAGCCCCACTCCCTACGCGCGGCTTCTATCCGCTCCGATCGTGAACGTCGGTCCCGGCCGGCGGCGATCAGCCGTCGAAGAGTCGCCGCGTACGCCGGATTCTTGAACAACTGGTCGGCGAGTGGCACGCGACCGTCGGGCATCCACAGCGCTGCCGATGTCGGCCAGTGTTCGAAGAAGAGGTCGGCGACGGTGCCGATCACCGCGCACGCTCGTCCTGACAGGCAGTGGCCGTTGTCGGCGTAGCCGATCGCATAGTCGAGGATGTCGCTCAGCTCCCAGGTGCCATGGTCGCGCAGGAGCAGCAACCACGCGTCCATGGCACCCGGCACCGCTGCGGCGAGTGCACCAGACGCCGGCACCATGTCCAGACCGAGTCGACGCATGTGAGCGATGGAGGCTGCGGCCGGCGCCGGACCCTGGCCCATCAGCACCTGCGGCGGTCTGCCCACCGGGGAGACGATGCCGACCATATCGCCACCCGGGCCGTTCAGATGCGGTTCGACAACGTGCAACACAAACGCGGCAGCCGTGGCTGCGTCGAAGGCGTTACCACCGCGTTCCAGCACCGACTGTGCCGCACCCGACGCCAGCCAGTGCGTCGAGGCCGACATCCCGAAGGTTCCCTTGAGATCTGGGCGGGTGAGGAACTCACTCGGGGGCGTGAAGGGCATCGTCAACCTCGCTGGCTCTCATTATTGGATCCTATCTACTCGAATAGTAGCCATACCAGAACGATTTGGCGCTCACTACGTGAGCAGCTCGCGACAGTCATCCGACCACCGCATACCGTGAACTAGGCGGCGTAACGTCCACGAAACATCTTCTACCTGCGTAGATAGCCGATGTTCCTATTGACGGGCTGTTCGCGAAGTGGCAAGGTCGCCGTTGCATCCTGTTTCAATTTCTTGGATCCAACTACGAACTGCGTTCAGATCAGCAACACTGGACACAGCACTTCACCACCCGCTAGGAGCAACCCACATGGCCGACACCCCGACCCGTCCCGGCACCGCCATTCCCCCGACGCCCGGTGACACCCTCATCTTCGAAAACGATCGAGTGCGCGTGTGGTCGATGACGCTCGAACCCGGGGGGATGTTCGATTTCCATCAGCACCACCACGATCACGTCGTCATCTGGCCCGCAGCCGGCAACGCCCAGGGGCAGGAGCTGGGTGACGACGAATGGGGCATCACGCAGCACGCGGAGCCCGGCTTTGTCCTCTACAAGACCGTGGGATCGGCGAAGCCGCTCAATCCTCACCGCATCCGCAACCTGGGTGACGAGACCGTCACCCACTACGTCGTAGAACTGCTCGAGACCTCGCCGAGCGAGACCGAATTGCCCTGGCAGCACAACGATCGCGGGTCGTTCACCACACCCGCCGACCGCTGAGTCCTTCACCATCTGAACATCGGCGCCCCAGCGGCGCCACGCAGAACACCACCACGGGGCGGCGATGCCCGACTGCGATTCCGTGCGCCCTGATCCCCACAGACAGATCCCCTCACCAGGAGAAGAAGACATGGCCGTCCCCAACGACGAGCTCACGAGCCCGGTAGAAACACATCAACTCAAGAAAAACACCATCGGCGTCGCCGGCATGGTGTTCATGGTCGTCGCTGCGACCGCTCCCCTGACCGCGATGGCGTCGAACCTCTCGATCGGCCTGGCATTCGGAGTCGGTGAGGGACTTGTCGGACTGCTTGTCCTGGTCGGCATCCTGCTCGCCATCTTCACGGCCGGCTACGTGGTTCTCAGTCGGCGGGTCATCAACGCCGGTGCCTACTACGCTTTCATCGGCTACGGTCTCGGCAAGGCGTCCGGCGCCGGTTCGGCATTCGTGGCGACGATCGCATACAACCTCGCTGCCGCCGGAATGATCGCTGCCACCGGCTATTTCGCCGACATCGCGGTGGGCACGATGACCGACATCGACCTGCCGTGGTACGTCTACGGCGCAATCGCACTGGTGATCACCGCAGTCCTCGGACTGGTGGGTGTGGAGATCACGAAACAGGTGACCTCATTGGTCTCGATCGCCCAGTTCGGCATCATCATCTGGCTCGGCATTGCAATCCTCGTCCAGCGCCCGGAGGGTTTCTCCCTCAACGTATTTGCCCCGGACCGGATGTTCGAAGGCAACCTCGCACTGTCGCTGGTGTTCTGCGTGCTGTCATTCGCAGGCTTCGAGGCCACGGCGATCTACGGCGAGGAGGCGCGCGCACCCCGACGCAGCATCAAGGTCGCGACGTACTGCGCTCTGGCGCTTCTTGTACTGGTGTTCATGGGTTCGACGTGGTCGATCGTGGCAGCGTTTCCTGACGTCCAGACCGTGGCCGCCGAGGATCCAGGCAGCCTGATCTTCGCCACCGCCAGCGAATACCTCGGTGGATGGTCCGATGAGATGCTCAGCTTGCTCGTCGCTTTCAGCTTCTTGGCCGCAGCGGTTGCCTTCCACAACATGGCCGCGCGCTACATGTTTGCGCTCGGCAGGTCGCGACTGTTGCCGGAGCGATGCGCCGACGTCCATCCCCGATTCGGCACGCCACAGGTGTCGTGTGCCGTACAGATCGCCATCTCCCTGATCGTTCTCGTACCGTTTGTCATCGCCAAGTCCGACCCCATCATCAATCTCTTCCCGGCGGTCTCGGGCATCACATCGCTGTCGATCATCGGCCTGATGATCGGTTGCTCCCTCAGTGTTGTCGTCGCCTCGATGCGTGGTCGGCTCGACGGAGAGACCGCATGGTCGTCGAAGATCGCACCGGCCATCTCCGGCCTGCTGCTCACCGCCATCGGGGTCATCGTCGTGATCAACTACCAGGACGTCACCGGTAGCGATTCCTGGATCGTCGCAGCCATGCCGGCGATCCCCGTCATCGGCGCAATCTACGGGGCCGTGATCTACCGGCGCCGTGGCCATGGCCACGACCTGGAGGAGCACCTCACCGATTGAGACCAGCCACCGCAGAAAGGGGGTGCCTCCGCTCGGACGCACCCCCCTTGTGTGGCTTGACCAACCCGGATCACGGCACAATCATCGGCCTTCGACCAAAGTCGCCACCCTCCCGGACAACTCGTCGCCGTACTCGAACGAGGTGGCGTGCCGCGCCTTCGGGATCTCCCAGAATGCGGACCCAGGAATGTGATCGGCCAACTCCCGACCTGCGGCGATCGGGATCACCGGGTCGTCGGCGCCGTGCACGACAAGAGTGGGCACACCGATCCGGTGAAGCTGCTGCCTCGAGTCGTGGTGCTTCAGTGCGTTCATCCGCCGGGCGTGCTGCTCGGCTGTCCGGTCCACCAAGGCCGCGCGGATACGGTCCACAAGCGGTGGATCGGCCGCTCGCGCGTCTGGGCTGACCGCGGCGTCGAGCATGGTCTGGGCCCTCGCGGCGGCCGACATCTTCTTCGACTTCTCCGCGAATCCGCTCAGCCATGAGTACGCACCGGTGGTCGACACCAACGACAGTGTCCTGACCCGCTCCGGGTGCCGGATCGCCAGCAACTGGGCGACCACGCCTCCGTACGAGGTTCCGAGGACGTGCACTTTCGACCATTGCAGTGCCTCGATCACCTCGGCGGCGTCGTCTGCCATGGCGTCCATCGTGTAGTACTCATCTGGGCTGACCTGGTCGCCGGTGTCGCGCTGATCGTAGGCGACCGCCTGCAGGCCGGAGGGGAGCCGTGTCATCAGGTCGGCGAACTGCGTCCGATCACTCTCGGCCCCGTGGACCAGCAACAGCGGTGCGCCAGAACCTTTTACGATGCATGGCACCGATCTACCGTCTCGGAGCGTGACCACGATGTCTGACATGTCGATCTTCTTTCTCGATGGGAGGGAAACATCGTCGCAATCGAGTGCACGAACACGCACACAATGCTAGATTGGATCCTATTGTAGCCGAATTGCATACGATCGGATGCGGGCTCAGATCTGAAGGAGGCCACCATGGCTGTATTGGTTTCGGGAGCGAGCGTCGCCGGTCTCTCGGTTGCATTCTGGCTCGAGAAGGCCGGTCACGAGGTCACAGTGGTCGAGCGTGCACCGGCACTACGGGTTGCGGGGTCACCGATCGACATCCGTGGCGACGCACTCGCGGTCGCTGACGCGATGGGAATCCTCGGCGACATCCGCGACAGCAGGGTGCCGACGTCCGGCCGTGAGGCCTTCACCACCTGGGTCGACGATCAGGGCCACCCGATTGCCGTGCTCCCCAACGAGTTCGCCACCGACTCGGCCGACGACGTCGAGATCGCCAGAGACAGTTTGATCGGGATCCTGCACGGCGCCATCGGCCCGAATGTCGAGTTCGTCTACGACGACTCGATCGTCGATGTGACCGACACCGGTGCTGTCGTCGATGTCGCGCTCGCATCCGGCCGCACAGGCACTTTCGACGTCGTCATCGGCGCCGACGGTATCCATTCGACGGTCCGAGAAGCCGTGTTCGGACCCGAGACCACCTTCCGCCGGCACCTCGACACCTATACCGCTTTTGTCGACCTCCCCCTGGGTTCGGGTACCCCGGGCGAGAGCGTCACCTACAACACCCCCGGCCGCATGTTCTGCATCACGGACTTCGGCTCGCGCACAATCGGATTCATGGCGGCTCGCACCCCCGAGGTCGACTACGACAACCGTGACCTCGGCGACCAGAAGCGGGTGCTGATCGACCTGATGAAGGGCGAGCAGGGTTGGGAGTCCCCGTTCTTGCTACAGGCTGTCGCCGAGGCCGACAGGCTGTACTTCGATTCGGTCAGCCAGGTGCACATGCCCCGGTGGTCGAGCGGGCGGGTGGTCCTGATCGGCGATGCCGCACACGCCGCATCACTCTTTTCCGGCCGAGGCACCTCACTGGCGATGATCGGTGCCCACACTCTGGTGTCGGAGATGACAAAGGCAGGCACCGCCCACGACATCGCATTCACCCGCTACGAGCAGTTGCTGCGCCCGCGGGTGGCAACCGCGCAAGAAGGCGTTCACGAAGCCCGCGATTTCATGGTTCCGGCCACCGAGTCCGAACTGCGGGCACGCAACCAGCGGTTCGCGATCAACGCCGCGCGCTGACCGGCTCTCGGCTGTCCCGCCGGCGGTTCTGGACACGGTCGCCGGTGGGCGTGCTCTGCGTCGTGAACTGGCGGCGATAGCTGGTCGGGCTTGTCGCCAGAATGGCCACGAAGTTCTGCCGGAAAGTGACGGTGCTGCCGAACCCGCAGGCGTCGGCGATCTGATCCATCCCCCAGTCCGTGCTCTCCAGGAGTGCCCGGGCAGCGCCGATGCGTTGTCGCAAGACCCATCTGGCAGGACTCGATCCGGTCTCTTGGGTGAACTTCCGGATAAAACTGCGCCGGCTCATCCGTGCGTGTGCAGCCAGGCGATCAACACCGAGCGGTTCATCGAGGTGCTCGAGTGCCCAATGCTGGACCTCCGCGATGGCCCCGTTGATCCGGGGAAGCGCCTCGGGCCGATCGATGTATTGGGCCTGCCCACCCTCCCGATGTGGAGCCACGACCAGACTTCGCGCCACGCGGGCAGCGACTGCCGCGCCGATGTGGTTGCGGATGAGGTGCAGGCACGCGTCTATTGCGGCTGCGGTGCCCGCAGAGGTCAGCACATCGCCGTGGTCGACATAGAGGACCGAATCGTCCAGCACGATGTCCGGATGCCGGCGCGAGAGTTGGGGCATCGCCTCCCAATGGGTCACGGCGCTGCGTCCGTGCAGGATCCCGGTATCGGCAACGGCGAACGCACCGAGACACAGCCCTACGATGATGGCGCCCGCATCGTGGGCACGAATCAGGCTCTGTCTCAGGGAATCACCGATCGCCGGCGCATCAACGGGCCAGGACGGCACAACGATGATGTCGGCCCCATCAGCGAGTTCCGGTCCGCCGACCGAATCGACCGTGTATCCCTCGAGCGTTCTGATGCTCCCCGGCGAATCTGACCACAGAAACGTCTCCCATGCAGCGTCGATGCCCAGCCGAGAAACTTCGCCGAACACCATCTGGGGAGTGGCCAGATGAAACGACGTGATGCCGTCGAAAGCGTAGATACCGATCCGCATCAGATTGGCACGATCTCATCGAAAGAGTGCATATGGGCCACTGTCGCAGTGTACGTCCGGCCCGAAGAATGGCGGGTACACCAGCACGCACCTGACCCAGAAGGAGTCACCCATGTCGTCCCCTCGACGCGCACTCATCGTCATCGACGTCCAGCAGGAATACTTCGACGGCCCCCTGGAGATCCAGTACCCGCCCCGTGAGGACTCGCTGGCGAACGTTGTACGGGCGATCAAAGTGGCCACAACGCAGGCGATTCCCGTTGTGGTCGTTCAGCATCTCCTCCCGGAAGGTGCCCCCGTGTTCGCTTCCGGCTCGCCGGGCAGTGAACTGCACCCCGCGGTAGCTGAACTCGTCCAACCCGAGTGGAAACGTGTCGAGAAGGTGTACGGGAGCGTCTTTGCCGACACCGATGCGGCAGAGTGGTTGCGCGACAACGGTGTCGACACCATCTCCATCGTCGGCTTCATGACCAACAACTGCGACATCGCAACCGCCGCCCACGCCGAGTCCCTCGGGTTCACAACCGAGGTGCTCTCTGACGCCACCGGAGCCATCGCGTTGTCGAATGAGGCCGGCAGGGTGTCGGCCCAGCAGCTACACGAGACGATCATGGTTCTGCTGAACTCGAACTTCGCGGCCGTGGCGACCACCGAGCAGTGGGCTGCGGCAGTCGACAAGGGCGAACCGCTTGCGGTGAGCAACCTGGTGGCCTCCGCACTCGACGGGAGAAGTGCCACCGTGTGACGATGCGGGCGGGGCTCAGCCGTGGCTGTGCAACGGCAGCCCCGCCAACGCCATGTGCGCCTCACCCAGCGCTTCGGACTGGGTCGGGTGAGCATGAACAAGCGCTGCGACATCGTCGGGGTAAGCGCCCCACCCCACGGTCAGTTGTGCCTCGCCGATCAGTTCGCCGACGCGTTCACCCACCATGTGGATGCCGACTACCGGTCCCGAATCCTTCTGCGCACGAACCACTTTGATCCCGCCGCCGGTCCCGAGTATCTGACTCTTCCCGTTTCCGGCCAGATCGTAGACCACCGTTGACACCTCACCGTACTTCTCACGCGCCTGCACCTCGGTGAGCCCGACAGATGCGACTTCGGGATTGCAGTACGCGACTCGCGGGATGGAGGAGTCGTCGGCGAGAACCCGATCGCGCCCGGCGATCACCTCGGCCACGTGGATGCCATGCGCAAAACCGCGATGGGCGAGTTGTGGTCCCGCGACGATGTCACCCACCGCGTATACCCCGTCCTGAGATGTACGCAGCGCACCGTCCACGCGCACAAATCCACGCTCGTCGAGCTCGATCCCGCCTTCTGCGAGGCCATTCCCTGACGTCCTCGGCCCACGGCCCACCGACACGAGCACCACATCTGCCTCGAGGAGCTCGCCGTCTGCGAGTGCCACGATGACCCCGTCGGCCTGTTGCGTGACACTCTCGCACCGAGCATCCGTCCTGACGGTCACGCCGCGCTTCTTGAGAGCCCTGGTGAGTTGTCTGGAAGACCACTCGTCCTCGGTGGCGATCAATCGTGGCAGCGCTTCGACGATGGTGACCTGAGCACCCAAAGATGTCCAGACGCTGGCGAACTCGACGCCGATCACACCCCCGCCGAGAACCACCACCCGCTCGGGAAGCGTGGGCAGTTCGAGGGCGGCATCGCTTGTCAGGACTCGTCCACCGCGGTCGATACCCGGCAGGGTCCGGGCTGCCGAACCCGTGGCGAGCACCAGTGAGCGTCCGGTGAACGTGGTCCCACCGACCTCGACGCTGCGTCCCCCGACATAGCGACCGGTGCCGTTCACGATGTCGACCCGGTGGGCCTTCACCAGCCCTTGCAGGCCTCGGTACAGCCGGTCGACCACCGAATTCTTGTACGCGTGGATATCCGCCACGTCGACCTTGGCGAGCTCGGCGCCGATCCCGACCTTGGAAGCGTGGGCAACGGTGTCGGCGACCTCGGCTGCGTGGAGCAGCGCCTTGGTCGGAATACAGCCGCGATGCAAACAGGTCCCGCCCACCTTGTCTTCTTCGATGAGGGTGACGGTCTTGCCGAGTTGGGCGGCGCGGAATGCCGCAGCGTACCCACCCGACCCGCCTCCCAAGATCAGGACGTCGGGGATGTCGGTCATGGCTTTTCCTCCGGGTGCGCTCAGCTCAGCGCGATCAGGGTGACGGGATCGGACAGGATGTCGGCAATGGTTGCGAGAAAACGAGATCCCTGCTCGCCGTCGACCAGCCGGTGGTCGAACGAGAGACTGAGCGTGGTCACCGATCGCAGGGCGATCTCACCTCGGTGTTCCCACGGCTGTCGGCGGATTGCACCAAAGCACAGGATCGCCGCCTCGCCGGGGTTGAGGATCGGGGTACCCGAATCCACCCCGAAGACACCGACATTGGTGATCGTGATGGTGCCGGCGGACAGGTCTTGTGGCCCGGTGCGCCCTTCTTTCGCCGTTGTCGTCAACGTGGTCAGCGCTTCGGCGAGGTCACGCAGGCTCAACGTGTGGGCGTTCTTGATGTTGGGCACCATGAGGCCGCGCGGAGTCGCAGCTGCGATTCCCAAGTTGACGTAGCGCTTGGTGACGATCTCCTGATTCGCCTCGTCCCACGCAGAGTTCAGTGACGGATTGGACCGCAGTGCCACGAGCAGCGCCTTGGCCACCAACGCCAGCGGCGTGATGCGTACCGACCGGAAGTGCTTGGACTCCTTGAGTTGTGCAAGCAGATCGACGGCCGGGGTGACGTCCACGGTGACGAACTCCGTGACATGCGGTGCGGTGAAGGCACTGCGGACCATGGCGTCGGCGGTGTGTTTGCGGACCCCCTTGATCGGGGTGCGTTCTTCGTCCAGCACCGCCGCGTCAGGGCGGGCGGATTCGCCCCGAGCTGCGGCGGGCTCGGGTACCGGATCGGCAGCCGACCGAGCCAGGTACTGCTCGAGGTCGTCGCGGGTGACCTGCCCCCGATCGCCGGTGGCGGGCACATCGGCCAGATCGACACCGTTCTGCTTGGCTGCGAACCGGACCGGCGGCGCGGCCAGCGGGCGCTCCTGCTCTGTCCCAACAGCATCGACCGCCGGCACGGTCGCCGCGTTTGTCCGCCGTCGACGCCGTCCCGTGCTCTCCTCGGCGACGCCGTACCCGACAAGCACCGGCGTGCGTTCCTTGCTCGCGGGACGCGAGTCCGACGGGTCAGGGCTTGATGAAACGAGGTTCTGCGGGGCAGTCGGCGTGTGATCCTGAGTGGAGGCGCCCTCGACAGCGATGTCGATGAACGGCCGGCCCACCTCGATGGTGGCGCCCTCGTCTGCGTACAGCGCCACAACAGTTCCCGCATAGGGAGAGGGCAGCTCCACCGAAGCCTTGGCCGTCTCGACCTCGGCGATGTTCTGATTGAGTTCGACGGTGTCGCCGACCGCCACCAGCCAGGTGAGCAGTTCGGCCTCGGTGAGCCCCTCGCCGAGGTCGGGGAGCAAGAAGGTCTGGGTTGTCGACATGAGCTGGCTCCTACGAGGCGAACGTGCGGTCGACGGCGTCGAGGATGCGGTCGACGTCGGGAAGGAAGTGTTCTTCGAGCTTTGCCGGCGGATACGGCAGGGTGAATCCGCCCACGCGGGCGATCGGGGCCTCGAGATGGAAGAAGCAGCGCTCGCCGATGCGGGCCGCCAGTTCCGCGCCGATACCCAGGAAGACCGGGGCCTCATGGGTGATCACCAGGCGCCCGGTGCGGCGAACCGAGTCCGCAACGGTGTCGACATCAAGCGGGGAGATCGAGCGTAGGTCGATCACCTCGATCGAACGGCCCTCTCCTGCTGCGATCTTCGCCGCCTGCACCGCGGTGGTGACGAGGGGACCGTAGGCCACCAGGGTGACATCCGAGCCGGGCGCGACGACGCGGGCCTTGTGCAGCGGGTAGGCATCCCCGGCCTCGGCGAGCGGCCCCTTCTCCCAGTACCGGCGCTTCGGTTCGAAGAACAGCACCGGGTCATCGGACTCGATTGCCTGCTGGATCATCTGGTGGGCGTCCGCGGAGGTACCGCAGGTGACCACACGCAAGCCGGCGGTCGCGGCGAAGTAGCCCTCGGGCGACTCCGAGTGGTGCTCGATCGCGCCGATTCCACCGCCGTAGGGAACCCGGATCGTGATGGGCATCTTCACGTTGCCGCCGGTGCGGTAGTGCAGCTTGGCGACCTGCGAGACGATCTGGTCGAACGCGGGATAGATGAATCCATCGAACTGGATCTCACACACAGGCCGGTAGCCGCGCATCGCCAGACCCACTGCCGTGCCGATGATCCCGGATTCGGCCAAGGGCGTGTCGATGACCCGCTGCGGTCCGAAGTCCTTCTGCAGACCATCGGTCACCCGGAACACACCTCCGAGCTTGCCGATGTCCTCGCCGAGGAGCACAACCTTCGGGTCCTTCTCCATCGCTTTGCGCAGGCCGGAGTTGATGGCCTTGCCGATCGGCATGACCGCGGGGGTGATGGCCGGGGCGCTCATCGGGCGTCTCCTTCGAATCCTTGGAGGTACGAGGCGAACTCGCGTCGTTCCTCATCGATCAGGGGGTGTTGTTCGGCATAGACCTCGTCGAACATCGACAGCGGCGTCGGTTCCACGGTCTCCAGGCAGCCGCGTCGCAGTTCGGCTGCGGTTGTGTCCGATTGGTTCCGGATCCGTTCGAGGACATCGTCGGTGAGGACGCCTGCCGCGTCGAGCAGCGCCCGCACTCGGTCGAGAGGGTCCTTGGCGCGCCATTCGTCGTCCAGCGCCGCGGGTCGATACCGCGTCGGATCGTCGGATGTGGTGTGCGGTCCCATCCGATAGGTCACCGCCTCGATCAGTGTCGGGCCACTGCCCTCTCGGGCCCGCGCCAACGCCGCGCGGGTGACCGCGATGACAGCAAGTACGTCGTTCCCGTCGACCCGCACACTCGGGACCCCGAAACCCCGGCCACGTTCGGCGATGGTCACACGCGACTGCAACGAGACCGGCTCGGAGATCGCCCACTGGTTGTTCTGGCAGAAGAAGACAACGGGGGCATGGAAACTCGCGGCGAAACCGAAGGCTTCGGAGATGTCGCCCTGGCTGGTGGCCCCATCACCGAAGTAGGTGATCGCGGCGCCGTCCACACCGTCGAACTGCATACCGAGCGCGTATCCCGTGGCGTGCAACGCCTGCGCGCCCACGATGATCGCCGGTGTGGTCATCCGGTACTCATAGGGGTTCCAGCCCGAATGGGTGGATCCTCGCCAGAACCGGAGCATGTGGGCCGGGTCCACGTCACGGCAGTAGGCGACCGCGTGCTCGCGGTAACTGGCGAAGACGAAGTCGTGGGGATCGAGCGCCCGCGCCGAGCCGACCTGCGCCGCCTCCTGGCCGAGCAGCGGCGCCCACAGGCCGAGCTCTCCCTGGCGCTGCAGAGCGGTTGCCTCGGCGTCGATGCGCCGCACCACCACCAGATCCTCGTAGAGACGCAGCAGCGCGTCCACGTCGATGTCGGAGACGAGGGCGGAGTACTCGGGGTGCTCGAGTCGCTCGCCCGTCGGGCTGATCAGTTGGACCAGATCGTTGTTGTCGATCACCGGGGCCTCCACTCGCCAGGGCTGACGTGGACATTCGCCCACGGTTCATTCGGTGCACGTCAGGCAACCAGTGAGCGCCACACTGCACAAGAGCTGTCGGCGAACTTGCGCATTTTGACCAACTTCGCGGCGATGAGACGTGCGACACTATGCGACATGACGAAGTTCGACCGCTCTGACGCCCGCCTTCTGCTCGCCCTCTGCGAGACCCCACGCGCCACCGGGGTGCAGCTGGCGGCCGCCCTCCAGATGGCCAGGAACACCGTTCAATCCCGGTTGGCCCGATGGGAAGAGCGACGTGTTCTGGCGCCGATGGACCGACTGATCTCCACCAGAGAGCTCGGATACACGCTGCGCGCCTACATCAGCGCGGTCGTCGACCAGCACCGACTCGAACCGATCATCGCCCTCCTCAGCGACATCCCGGAGGTGATCGAGGTGATCGGGATCTCCGGGGACGCAGACCTTCTCATCGCGGTCGCAGCCCTCGACGCCGACGACCTCTACCGCGTGGCCGGGCTGATCCTGGCGGTACCCGGCGTCGAACGGACCACCATGTCGGTGGCCATGCGCGACGCAATCCCTTACCGGACCCGCCCCCTGCTCGAGCGGCTCGCGCACGAACGGTGAGGCCAGGTCGCGTGGTCGCAGAGGCCGCAATCTGAGCAACGTGACAGCGGGCACACGCAGCAGAATGTGCACTTTGCGCTATTATCCGGTTCACTGTTGACCACTTCGTCGCTCCGGGACAACATTCGTGCAGCTAGTTGCACACTCAACCCTCGACCACCTACCCGGAGGTTTCCATGTCCGTCACCGTCACCCCTCTGTCCGCAGAGTCGGCCACAAGCCACGTGTTCGGTCGCTCAGACTTCCCCATCGACGAGCCCGCGCACGAGCAGGTGGTGTTCTGCCAGGACAGTGCAAGCGGCCTGCAGGCCATCATCGCGCTGCACTCCACCTCGCTGGGACCCGCCCTCGGCGGCACCCGGTTTCATCCCTACGTTGACGAAAGTGCCGCGCTCACAGATGTTTTGCGGCTATCCCGCGGGATGACGTACAAGGCTGCAGCAGCCGGCCTCGACCTCGGCGGAGGCAAGGCCGTCATCCTCGGTGATCCGCGGACCATCAAGACGCCGGAGTTGTTGCGCGCCTACGGCCGATTCGTCGAAAGACTCGACGGTCTGTATGTCACGGCCGGCGATGTGGGCACCAACAGCGACGACCTGGACATCATCGGCGAATCGACCGCACACGTCGTCGGCCGCAACACGGCTGCCGGCGGATCGGGTGACAGCGGGCCCAACACCGCCCTTGGGGTGTTCCAGGCCATGCGTGCAGCGGCAGCGCAGGTGTGGGGGGAACGCGAACTCGCCGGACGCACGGTGGGCGTGGAGGGTGCGGGAAAGGTGGGCTTCGAACTGGTGTCGCTCCTGACCGAAGCCGGCGCCGAGGTGCTGGTCTCCGACGTCTATCAGCCCTCACTCGACCGCGTGCTGAACGCCTTCCCCCGCACAAGGGTGGTGGCAGACGTCCGAGCCGAGCGCCTCGACGTCTATGCCCCGTGTGCGCTAGGCGGCACGGTGGACATAGCCACCAGTGAGACGCTGAACACATCCATCGTCTGCGGCGCCGCGAACAACCAGTTGCTCACCCCTGAGGCCGAAAGGACACTCGTCAACCGCGGAATCGTGTGGGTACCGGACTATGTGGCCAACTCCGGTGGGCTCATCCAGGTCGAGGGCGAGCTCCGCGGGCGCACCCGCGAAGAGGTACGCAAGCGCGTCGAATCCGTCTTCGACACAATGACATTCATTCTCCAGACCGCGGCCCGAGAGAACATCGCGGCCGGTGTGGCCGCCGACCGGATCGCGCGTCGCCGGCTCGACGATGCGGTGTGAGGCGCCGACAGCTCACACCGCGCCGATCACACGCACGGAGCCCTGAAGTTGTTGTCAGCCAAGGTAAACCTTCCCTCGGACAAGTTCGGCAATGCCACCCTTAGTAAGGATGAGCTTGGATGACAACGGCTTTCACCTGGTCCTAACCTGGTCGTCATGAGCACAATTCGAACCCGCTTCCATGAGCTCCTGCACGACCAGATTCGTCAAGAATTCTCTGCGTCGCAGCAGTACATCGCCATCGCCGCCTACTACGACAACGAAGATCTGCCGCAGTTGGCCAAGCACTTCTACGCACAGGCCGTCGAAGAGCGCAATCACGCGATGATGATCGTGCAGTACTTCCTCGACCGCGACATGGTTGTACACACCCCGGGCATCGACCAGCCGGAGAACTCGTTCGCCGACTACCGCGCCCCGATCAAGGTGGCGCTCTCGCAAGAGCAGCGTGTCACCGACCAGATCGTCGAACTGGCCAAGACGGCCCGCGACGAAGGTGACTACCTGGGCGAGCAGTTCATGCAGTGGTTCCTCAAGGAGCAGATCGAAGAGGTCGCGGTGATGCGCACCCTGCAGACCGTCGCCGATCGGTGCGAAGGCAATCTCTTCGACCTCGAGAACTTCGTCGCCCGAGAGGTCGGCACCGCGGCCAAGACGGATGCCACCGCACCCGGTGTCGCCGGCGGCAGCCTGTAGAAGCCCGCTCGACAGCACGTCAACACGCACAAAGGGCGCGGCCGGATCTCTCCGGCCGCGCCCTTTGTTGTCGTGTCCGTATCGGCGAACTGCCCGTCACCTCAGCGCAGGGTGACCTGTCGGGCTCGGATGCCGTCGCGCGAGCGCCGCTCGTCGCTGGTCAGCTCGGCGTCCGAGGCCAGCGCCTCGTTGAGCCGATTGTTGAACGTCTCCACGCCCGCAGTCCACTCGGTGGGGTGCAGCTCGCGGTCCAGGTCGAACACCGGCACCAGCAGCCCGTGCGTACGGAATGAACCCGCGAAGCGTGATCCCTCGCCGAGTGTCAGCCCACCCGATGCATGCACGCGCGCCAACGCCGCCATCACGTCGTCTTCGGGCTCGGGGCGTATCCACCGCAGATGTGCACGCTCACCGGCGTCGACCCACCACGGCGCCCCGACGAAATCCCCGGCCAACCGGGCCGTCGGCATGATGGACGCGTTGGCCTGCTCGATCATCGCGGTGATCTGAGGGGCGGGGTTTTCCTGACCCTCGATCCACCAGTTGAAGTCGTTGTGGACGGTGATGTCGAGCGCAGCGGCAGGATCGAGCACGTCCTCGAGTGCACCGGCCTCGGCGATGTCCACCTCTGAAAGTGTTTCTCCCGCAGCGCTTTCGGTTGCCCAACGAATTGCGGCAGCCAATGCGGCGCCGGGCTCTTCGTGCTCGGGCTGGGTCTGCAGCGCAACCAGACCCACAGCTGCGCCGGACTCCTCACGCACCAGTGCCGGTCCGGCACCGGGCAGGACCGTCACCAGTCGGACGGGGTTGGTGCCCGGTGTGGTCAGCGACAACTCGGCGGTGGCCGAGGCGACGAACGCCCTCAGGGCCACCAGATCGCATTCCGCGGCGACCCCGGCGAACGGCCGGAAGAGCGGCGCCGCTGCCTGGGCCTGCCGTTCCTTGCGAGCCGCCACCCGTTCGGCGCGATTGCTTCCGGGTCGGGGTCCGCTGCCACGTTTGCTCTTCTTAGCCACGTCAGAAGAACTTACGCAGCGAGCCAGCCCCGCACCCGGTCGGGGTAGTTGGTGGCGATCCAGCCGACGCCGAGATCGGCACAGTATGTCGCGTCGCGCCGCTCGTCGACCGTCCAGCAGTACGTTGCCCGACCAGCGGCGGCAGCACGATCCACCGCATCGGGATGCTCCCGAAGACTGAAGATCGACGGTCCGATGGCCGTGGCCCCCACGGCGGTGGCGGCGCTTCCGCCGAGAAACCGGGCGGTGTCGCCGAGTAGCACGGTGGGCAGCATCGGCGCGTTGCGTCGGATGCGCCACACACCGGCGGTGGAGAACGAGATCACCACGGCGCGGCTGTGATCTGCCGACGCCGGCGTCGCGACACCGAACCGCTGCAATTCGGCGAGGAGCAGCTGTTCCACCAGACCACCGAATCGAACGGGGTGCTTGGTCTCGATGAACAGGCGCACCGGACGTTTCCAGTCCAGCGTCAGCTCCATCAGTTCGCGCAGCGTGAGGACCTTCGACGTGAGACCGGACGTATGCCAACTCGCGAAGTCGAACTCCCGGAGCTGGGCGAGGGTGAGTTCACTGACCACACCGCTGCCGTCGGACGTGCGATCGATCGTGCGGTCGTGGACACACACCAGCTCGTGGTCCGCGGTGAGCCGGACGTCGCACTCAAGGCCGTCGGCGCCCTGCTCGAGGGCGAGCTCGTACGCCATCAGCGTGTGTTCGGGTTTGTGACCCGACGCCCCCCGGTGAGCCACCACCGCAGGCGTTTCCGTGCGCAGCACCCGATAGGTGTCGGTCATACCGCTACCAGCCATCGGGTGGGGGTCGCCGTCTCGGCCTCCCGGTCGAGCAGCCGCGTGATCGTCCACCACACCGCAACCGCGAACCCGGCGCTGGCCAGGTCGGACACGATGACAAGGAGCACCGCATTCGACTGCCACAGCAGGGACTCGGCGAAGATCCGCAGCACGATGCACCCGACCACCAGCAGATTCACCAGTACCCAGCCGGCCCACAGCCACCACAATCGCTTACGGATGTGGTCGCGCGGCAGGTCGTCGCGGAGTTCGAGTACCTCGCGCATGAAGGCCACCGGCCGGAAGACGTTGATCACCGGGACCCAGCACCCGATGAAGATCTCCCGGCGGTTTCGGGGGTCGTATTGACCGTGATCGCCGTATGACCTCCGGCGCTCCTCGATCAGCCATCCGGCGGCGCCGGCCAGGCACGCGAGCATCATCGCCACCGATGCCAGGCCGGTGATCCACACCGCGGCTTCCGCAGCGACCTGCATACCGCGGCTGACCGGTTCTTCCAGGTTGACCACGAGCAACGCGTAGATCCACGCCTCGGCGGCCGCCGCCGCGACGAGGACGCCCGCTGCGATCAGCAACAGCTGCGGTAGCCGGGCTGTCGCCTGTTCGATCAGGTTCTGCTCACGCGTCTCGGGTTCGGCTTCCGGGCTGTCCTGCAGACCCCACTGCGGGACGCTTCGGTAGCGAGGCGTGGGTGTTTCGTGCTGCTCGACCCGGGCCCGCGGACGCGGCCGGGCCTCCGGCGGACGCACCGCCACCCAGCGCACCATCCGCCGTGCTGTCGGCGACATCTGACGCGGCGCGCCGCCGGACACCGATTGATGACGCTGGCTGCGCGCCGGGACGTACATGTTGTTCGGCCGCGGTTGCGGGCCAGGCGGAGGGGGTGCGGCAATGCCTCCCGGGGCAGGCACGGGCCGTTGCTGCGGCGGTGGACGGAACACCACGGCGCGGCCGTAGGCGTCGAGCGGGGTCAGCGGACCCGAACATCGTGGGCAGCGTGGTCGACGGGGATCGTGCGGTCCAGCGATCCGGCAGTGCGGGCAGTAGTCCCGGACCGGGCCAGAAGGCGGAACCGTCACCGCCCGGTCTCCGAGGACGACGCTCCCCCGGATCCACCTGCGCCTGTCTCCAGGGGCCTACCGGCCTGCGCCCACGCCAGGATTCCGCCCCCGACGTTCGCACCCTCGTACCCGCGCTGCGAGAGGTACCCGAGCACGCGGGCCGAACGGCCACCTGAATGACAGATGACAAACAGCTCGGCGTCGGGGTCGATCTCGTCGATCCGAGCGGGCACTTCGGCGAGAGGGATGTGGAGGGCTCCGGGAACGTGCCCGTTCGCCCACTCGTCGTCTTCTCGAACGTCCAGCAGGATCATGTTCGTCTCTGCCGTGAAATCGACCGGTAGGTCGGTGACGGGCACCGACGGAACATCCGACATAGTCACCCGTCCATGGTGGCACGCTGCCCGGGCGTGCGCCGCCACCCCGCAGTTTTCAACAAGTTATCCACAGGGTCCCGAGTTCCGCTCATCGTCGCCCAAATGTCGGGATAATTAACAATCTGAAAGATAATCCTTCGAGCAGCAACTTGTTTTGTGACGAGGTTCACTAACAATTCACTCAAAACGCCGAGTTCTCCACAGTTTCCACAGCCTCATCCACAGGTTGAGTGTTTGCTGGCAGGCTCTGAACCAGCGCGTTAGGCGATGCCTGTGGATAACTTCACGTCAACCGGAGACGACAACTCACAGGGTCCGGTTTGCGGCCGACACCCCTTCGATGCATCGCCGGCACGGTCAGTACACCGACCACTCCGACTGCGAGTACTCGAGGATTCGCGGCTGCATCAGGGTGGACGAGGGCATCTCCAGGGGTGGGCGGTCGGGTGGGAACGTACGGGCGGCATCCAGCTCGTCCGCCGACAAGAAGCGACGGTCCACCGCAGGGTCCACTGTCACCGCCGGTGCGACGTCGCCCACTGCCCCCAGAAAGAAGCCCCAGTCACCGAACGAGGGCACGTCGACGTGATAGGCCGCGGTTGTCACCCCTGCCTCGGCGATGCTCTGGCCGATGCACCAGAACGAGCGGGGCGCGAAGTAGGGCGAGCCCGCCTGGACGACCATTCGGGCACCCGGCGCCAGATGCCCGCGGATCAGCCCGTAGAACTCCACCGAGTACAGCTTGGCGGTTGCCGTCTCGTCCGGGTCAGGCATGTCGACGATGACGGCGTCGAACAGCCCCGAGTCCTCACGCAACCAGTTGAACGCGTCGGCGGTCACCACGGAGACCCGGTCGTCGGCGAAGGCGTTGCCGTTGAGTTCGGTGAGTCTGGGATCTGTGCGCGCCAAATCGATCATCCGGGGGTCGAGTTCGACGAGGTGCACCGACTGCACATCGCGGTACTTCAGCACCTCGCGTAGTGCCAGACCGTCACCACCGCCCAGGATCAGGACGTTGTCCCGCTTCTGCGCCAGCGCAGGGTGCACCAGTGACTCGTGGTATCGGTACTCGTCCACGCTGGAAAACTGCAGATCGCCGTTGAGGAAGAGCCGGGTGTCCTCGCCGTCGGGGAGGCCACGATTGGTGATCACGATGTCCTGGATCGGGGTTCGGTCGGCCAGCACGATCGGGTCGCGATACAGCGCCTGCCGTGCGTTGACCTCGAAGGTGTCGGCGTAGAACATCGCCGCCACCAACACCGCGACCACACCGACCGACCCGGCGCCCAATGCCAGCATGCGGGCACGACCGAGGTCCCGGCGGAACACGATGAGCACAAGAGCGGCTCCGGCAACGGCGTTGATCATGCCCACCACGAGCGCGCCGCGGATCTGCCCGAGCAACGGCAACAACAGGAACGGGAACGCCAGGCCACCGAGCAACGCGCCCACGTAGTCGGCAGCAAACAGATCGGCCACCGCAGACCCTGCCGACTGCTCCCTGATGTGTTGGAGCAACACCATCAGCAGGGGTATCTCGGCGCCGATCAGCATTCCGAGCACAAAGGCGACCACCACGAGTGACTGCGTGTACAGCGACAGATAGGCGAACGCCCCGTACAACGCCAGCACCGAGAGACCACCCAGCAGAGCCAGCACCAGTTCGATGACCGCGAAGCTGACGGCGGCCCGGTTCTGCAGAGGTTTTGCGGCCAGTGAGCCGATGCCCATCGCAAACACCATCACCGACAACACGATTGCGGCCTGCGTGGCCGTGTTGCCGATCAGGTACGACCCCAGTGTGACGAGCGCGAGCTCGTAGACCAGCCCGCAGGCCGCGCAGATGAACACCACCGCCAGGAGCGCTGACCGCGCCGCCCGGCGTAGTGGCGGCGGCGCGGTGGTGTCGGGTGAGGCGGTGGATGTGGCCAATGGAGCGGACTACAGCAGCGACGCGGCGATGATCAGTCCGGCACCCACGTGGACCGTCGCCGAGACCCAGACGGCGGGGTGCGGTCGATCATCCATCAACACCTCGCCCAGATCGCCGGGTGAGAGGGCGTCGACGAGGATGAAGCCCAACGCCATCACGAAGATCCCGATCACCGTGTAGATCAGGGTGTACAGAAGTCCTTCACCGAGGTCGCCTTGGCTGGCGGTGATCGCCGCGACGATGATGATCGCCACCGCCAGGGTGTTGCTCGCCACCAGGATGCACGCGTTCCGGTTGCGGTCCACCCAGACCTGTTGCCGCAGTTTGCCCGGCGTCACCAGGTCGACGGCGACGAACCCGAGGATCATCAGCAACACGCCTACGCAGCTGTACGCCGCAGCCGATACGACGTTGTCGCGCAAGATCTCCCACTCCACTTTGTCTCCCACCTGTTGTTTTCTGCGCTACTTGCCGGAACCGCCGCCGCCACCCCGATAGTCGGAGCCGCCACCGGAAAAATTGGGACGTGAGACCCAGAACCCACCGATGAACCCGCCGTAATGGCGGTACCCGGATTCGTAGTCGTCGCTGAGCATCACGCGGGTGTTGTTGTTCTCATAGGGAAAGAGGCCCACGAGGTAGTCGGGATACTGCATGAACAACCCACTCGTCGGCACGCCTGCGACGGTCTGGGTCGCCTGACGCTGATCGGCCGGTCTCTGCGCACCGCGGATCTGACCGGCGACTTGCTCAGGGGTGCCGTCGGCGATGTACGCATCCACCGATCCTTCGTCCAGGTTCGGCGCCCGGTCATAGTTCTGTTGGATGTAGCTGCGCGCGCTGGTGGATGCCACCCCGCCGGACACACATGAAAAGGCAAGCAGCGCAACAGCCACCAGGACGATGGCGGCGATGATGCCGTTACGGATGCGGTTGAGGGGCTTGCGGTTGTAGCCGCCCGCATCGTGGTCGTAGGTCATCAACGCACCTGCACGAGGCTCGAGGTGATCACCACGTCACCCGTCTGGGGATAGGCGTGCCAGGTGTCCCAACGGATCCGGTCTCCGAGGTCGGCGGCGATGATCGCGGTGAAAGCATCGGGACTGCCGGGATAGTGCCCGATCAGCGCATGCGGTCCCGTCGCCCGATCCGAGATCTGGGCGCCGAGCGCGGATAGGGACCGTGCGTTGTGGCGTTCGGTTCGCGCCCGGAACGAGACGGTGGGCGTCTGCAACGTCGACGGTAGTTCTCGGTGCTGTCCCGGGAGGCACGCCAGGGTTTCAACGGTCTCGCCGAGGGCGGTCACCGCGCTGACCTGGTGGCTTGCGCCCAACAACCGCAATGTGAGGTCAGCGTTGTCGAATTGGCAGCGAACGGTGGACAGAGCGGGCAGCAACGGCTCATCGAAGGACAGGGCCAGCTGGTCGGCGCTGGTGTCCGAGTACGGCACCGCGAGAATCGCCTGCATGCTCAGCTCGGACCGGTGTCTGCGGGAAAGATGCGGTACTCGGCGCGGGCCAGGACCTGTCCCCGCGCGCATTCCCACCCCGACCCGAAGTCCTCGAAGGACAACCGGGCGTCGCCGGCCGAATAGTCGTGATACGACATGTTTCCGGTGGCCAGGCCGGTGGTTCCGGCGCTGGTGAACCTCGCCGACCCGGTCTCGTCCGACGAGTACCGGCGGCCATCGACCTCGATCGACTCGGGCCCGGGGGAAACGGCGACGCCCTTGAGTTCCTCCCACAGCACCACCTCGAGGTCGGGGTCCTCCTCCACCGACACCCACGCCTTGCGGCCGGTTCCGGTGTCGAGGAAGTTCTCGGTCCACGAGAAGCCGCTCTGCGAGAGGGTCAGGGTGCCCCGGACCGCGAACATCTCCCCGCGGATCTCCACCATGTCGCCGGGCTTGAGCGCGCGAGGATCTCCACGGACGGCGTCGTCGTCGGCACTCGAGAACGGATCCCGCGGAGCGTATGCGCGGTCACGAACCGCCTTGGTCTCGGCTGCCTGGCGCTCGCGACGTTTCGCGATTGTGTTGAACAGCATGATCACCGCGATGACGGCCAGTATCGCGACGATGATGATCAGCAGCGACTCCATGCGATGAACCTATCCAATTCGGACAGGTCCCGTGCCGCCAGGACCACCCGATCGGCGTCTAGAGGCCGATCCGCATCCAATGCGCGCGACGCTCGGCAGCCGCCAACACACCCGTGACCACGCCATCGAAGGTCTCCGCGGCCATCGCCGACACACGACCTTCGCTGCGCGACACACCACCGGTCAGCCGGGTCAGCAGCGGCTTCGGTGAGGCGATGATCTCGAGTTCGGCGTCAGGGAAGCGTTCTGCCAGTACCGACCGCAACACTCCGATGCCGTCGACGAGGCCCACGTCGGCAGCGGCGCGGCCCACCCAGACGTCGCCGCTGAACAGCTCGGCGTCGGACCCGACGAGTTTGGCGCCACGGCGCTGACGCACCCAGGTGATGAATGCGGCATGCAGGTCGTTCTGGAGACCGTGGAGCCAGGCGACGTCTTCGGGCTTCTCCGCGGAGAACGGATCAAGACGCGATTTGTTCTCGCCTGCGGTGTAAACCCGCCGTTCCACTCCCACCCTGCCCAGCAGCTCGGGAGCACCGAAACCCGACGACACCACGCCGATCGAACCGACGATCGACGTGTGCGCGGCGTAGATCTCGTCGGCCGCACAAGCTATCCAGTAGCCGCCCGATGCTGCCGCGTCTTCGCAGAACGCGATGACCCGAATGCCCTTCTCAGAGGACAATTGGCGGATGCGTTCAGCGATGTACTCCGACTGTGCGGGCGAACCACCTGGGGAATTGATGACAAGAACGACTGCTTTGAGCCGTTCGGTCTCGAATGCGCGCCTGAGTTTCGGTTCGAGGTTGTCTGCGGTCAAGCCGCCGCGTGCCATCCCGACCGAGCCGATCGGACCCTCCAGGCGCACCACTGCAACCTTGTCGGCGTGTGCCTTGGCCATCTTCTTGGCGAGCTGCTTGATCGGACCCATCCCTCAACAATATGCGCGTGTACGCCGGTGGCAGCCGAACATCGACTCAGCCGGAACCACAAAGGCGCGTGACCGGTGCCGAACTCACGGCGGTCGATGTCAGACTGTCGTCATGGGACACCGCTACGGAGTGAGTGATCGATGACGATCCGCTGGCTCAGCGCCTTTCTCGACTTTCCTGCCGACAGCTTCAGCAACGAGGTGACGTTCTGGCGAGCGATCGCCGGCAGTACGGTGTCGCCCGCCCGAGGACCGGACCGCCAGTTCGCATCCTTGGAGCCTTTCAACGGCGACCCGCATTTGCGTGTTCAACGGGTGAACGACGGGCCCGGCGGCGTCCATCTCGATCTGCACGTCGACGACATCAAGCCGGCAACCGCGCACGCCAAATCGCTGGGCGCCCACATCGTCTCTGCAGCAAGCGACTTGGTGGTGTTGACGTCGCCCGCCGGATTCGGGTTCTGCCTTGTGCCGTGGAACGGTGAACACGAACGTTCCCGGCCCATCCGGTGGCCCGGCGACACCATCAGCATCATCGATCAGCTCTGCATCGACATACCGGCGAAACTGTATGACGCCGAATGCGACTTCTGGGCCACGCTCACCGGCTGGCCGTGGCGCCAGGGCGTGATGCCCGAATTCCGTAATCTGCGACGTCCAAAGGAGATGCCGCTGCGGGTGCTCCTTCAACGGATCGGCTCATCCACGATCGGTGGTCATCTCGACCTCGCCAGCACCCATCCCGAGGAGGAGGTCGCTCGGCACGAGGGCTGGGGCGCGAAAGTCGAGCAGCACCACCGGTTCTGGACGGTGATGTCAGACCCGATCGGTCGTCGCTATTGCATCACCCATCGCAACCCGCGGTCGGGTGACCTGACACACTAGCCGCCGGTCGGTCCAGACGGCGACGGAGGAGACGCGCACCGTGGAGCAACCGGGGTACGACGCAATGGCGGACCTGTATGCCGCAACGTTTCCTCATCCGTTCCTGACTCCCCTCGAAGAACACGCCGTCGCGGCGTTCGCCGACACGGTCCGGGACCGTGGCGCCGATGGACCTGTTGTGGATGTCGGGTGCGGGCTGGGACAGGTCACCGCATTTCTGGACCAACGAGAGCTGGCGTCGATCGGCATCGATCCCAGCGAACAGATGCTGGCTCGGGCGGCGCGCCAGTTCCCACATCTCGATTTCGTCAGAGGTGATGCCACGCTCGATCAACTCGGTGGCGACTTGCCGATCGCCGCCATCCTGGCGCGTTTCAGCCTGATCCACATACCGCCCGAGGATGTCCCGGATGTGCTGCGCTGCTGGGCCTCCCGGACCTCGGTGGGCGCGCCGATCCTGGTGGCGTGCCAGATCAGTTCGAACGCCGGACAAGTCGAGCAGTTCGACCACAAAGTGGCGCCCGCCTGGCGATGGCACCCCGATCGATTGGCTGCGGCCTTGTCCGACGCCGGATTCGACGAGGTGTGGCGAGCGGTGAGCCAACCCGACGATCAGCACCGATTCGCCGACGTCCACATGCTTGCCACACGGCGATGAGACCTTCGGGGCGTCGCGGCCGAGGCGTTTTATTCTTGCCTGGTGGCCTTCGAATTGATCGGCGGAATCGAGAAGCGGGCGATCGTCCTGGTCCCGTACGACGATGCCTGGCCCCAGGCCTTCGAGCGAGAGCGCCGGCGCATAGCAGTCGCGCTCGGTGAGGTGGCCATTCGGATCGATCACATCGGATCGACTTCGATTCCAGGTCTGGTCGCAAAGCCCGTCATCGACATCGACCTGAGCGTCTCCGACCCCGATGACGAGGCCAGCTACCTGCCGGCCCTCGAATCGGCCGGCTACCGTCTTCGCGTGCGTGAGCCCGGACATCGAATGGTGCGCACGGCAAACCTCGACGTGCACGTACACATCTGTCGCAGTGGAAGCGATTGGGAACGTCGGCACCTCCTGTTCCGAGATTGGTTGCGCCACGACGCGCGCGATCGCGAAGCCTATGGCGAACTCAAAAAGTGCCTGACTCAGCGCGATTGGCACGACATGAACGCCTATGCCTCCGCCAAGGGGCCACTCATTCAAGAAGTAACCGCGCGGGCCGAGAAGTGGGCCGAGCACGGCGGATGGCGTGGGCTGGAGGAGCCGTGATCACCGCCGGATATCGGGCCAATGACGGCGGCTACTACACAGACTGTCGCCTGCGGCGCTGTTGGCACTCCACACAGGTGGGTTCGGCAGACACGCACGGCCGGCAACCGTAAGCACAAGCTCGAGCAGCTGATCCTAAAATGAGGTGCCCGAGGCCGCGACGTGCCTCACCGTCTGAGGAAGTCACCCATGAGCTTTGAACGCCTGGAAGAGATCGTCAACGAAGCCCGGGGTCACGGGTGGTTCGTCGAGGGATCCGCGAACGCAGAGCAGCTTGCCTTCCTCAAGACCCTGGCCGCCAGGGAAGGGATACGGCGAATCGGCGAAATCGGTTTCAATGCAGGGTTCTCGAGCTACGCGTTCCTCAGTGCCAGCCCCCTCGTTCATGTCACATCGTTTGATCTGGCCGAACACGAGTACGTGTCAATGGCCAGGGAACACATCGACGCGGACTTCCCGGAGCGCCACACGCTGATCGCCGGTGATTCGCGCCAGACGATTCCGCTGTTCGCCGACTCGGAGACCAACGGCACCTTCGATTTGATCTTCATCGATGGTGGGCACACGTACGAGGTTGCCTCCGCCGACATCTCCAACATGAAGCGTTTGACCCACGAGGGCACTGTGCTCATCTTCGACGATCTGCTCCCGCACAAGCCGTGGGGCGAGGGACCCATCCGCGCGTGGCGCGAGGCGATCGATTCCGGAACCGTGCTGCAAACAGGCTTGTTCCAGGATGGTGTTGAGGTCGATGCGATACGCCCTGACGCAGCTCGAGGCTGGGCAGTTGGGCGCTACGCCTAAAGGCCAGGGCAGCGATACAGACCAATGACGACAAAGAGCCCGACTCTGCGGGTAGCGGCGGCGCAGCCGGCGACCAAGACCGGTGACCTCCGGGCGAACGCGCTTGCCCACGCCGATGCGGTCCGTTGTTGCCGCGCAGGACTTGTGGTGTTCCCGGAGATGTCGCTGACCGGGGTACAGCATGGACGCACAGTGTGTCGACGGCGATGACCCAGCATTGGATCCGCTGGTGGACGCATGCGAGGAAACGGGCTCGATTGCGCTGGCCGGCGCGGCCGTCGCACACATGTCTGGACGGGCTATCGGCGTCTTGGCTGTCGGCGGGAACGGCGCGCAGATCGTGTACCGCAAGGTGCACCTCGGAGGTGGTGAGATCGGGGTGTACGTGCCGGGAACGGAGGTGGCTGTGGTGGAGGTTTCGGGATGGCGTGTCGGTCTCGGAATCTGCAAAGACACCCGCATCGACGCTCACATCACTGCCACCTTGGCCTCGGCAATCGATTTGTACGCAGCCGGTCTCGTGCACAGACCGGACGAAGTGGGTCAGTTCGGTGTGCGCGCACACCGAATCTGCGCGCTTGGCTCGGTTCCCGTGGTGTTCGCCGGCTTCGCCGGCCCAACCGGCGGCGGATACACACAGACATGTGGAGGGTCGGCCATTTGGGATGCCAACGGCCACCTCATGATTCAGGCGGGCGATCAACCCGGAGAACATGTGCGCGCCGAACTCACTGCATGAGAATTGGTGCGCTTTGACACCGGCTCCAGGCTCGACCAGCCTGGTCGGTCAACGATGGGTGACGGTGACCGAAGCGCCCCGACGTCCCACATCTCATCCCCCGAATCATCACTTCGTCGGACGCGGGGAAGTCGGGCCGCGGTCACACTGTTGGCATGCCCACCAAGAAGTTGACCATGAACCTCGCAGCTGATGCAGCACTCGTCATCGTGGGAGCTGCGCTCTTGATCTTTTTCCGCGACACCGAGTTCTGGTGGTTTCGCGGCCAGCCGCTCGGCATCGTCCTTTTGATCGTGGGCGTCATCGGTGTTGCCACTGCCGTGCGGGAAGCGAAAAAATCTGGCCGTCGCTGACCTTCAAGAGACTGCTAATTGATACCCACCGCGGCGCGTTCCCATCTGCGGTGCCTGACAGCCCGGGTATGTGCAGCCGCCCTGATTACAGGGCAACGAGATAAGCGATGACGATGAAAACCGGCACTGCAAACAGAACTACCAGCACTGCGATAACGATCACGAGCGCAACAAGGGCGCCCGTTCCCGCGACCCTTCGGCGGTACTCAGGGGAAGGAGGCTTCTCACTCATCTGAACAGTCCAATGGCGCGCCGCCTGGCTCGATCGTCCGATCCATCACTTCCCCTCTCATCGTAACGCGGAGACGGGGGCTTGCGGCAAGACCCCGTTTGTCGTGCACAATCGCTCGGCAACCGACACGCGGAGGGGTTCTCGATGGCAGATATGGCGGATACGCCGGAACGTTTTGTGGTGCACGAGTCCGGGGCCTACTTTCACGGCACCAAAGCCGACCTACGGGTTGGGGACTACCTCGTGCCCGGTCATCGCTCCAACTACCGCGACGACCACATCTCGAACTACGTCTACATGACGAAGGTGTTGGACGGCGCGGTGCTGGCAGCGGAAATGGCCGTGGGCGATGGGCCCTGCCGCGTCTACATCGTGGAGCCCGAGGACGACGTCGAGGACGACCCCAACGTCACCGACAAGAAGTTTCCCGGGAATCCAACTCACTCTTATCGGAGCGCGCAGCCGGTGAAGGTCATCGGCGAGATGACCGACTGGGTAGCACATTCCCCTGAGTACCTTCGTCAATTCCGCGCCGGACTCGACGCGCTGCGACGCCGCGGAGATGCGGTCCTGTACGACTAGCGGCCGCAATCTCGGTCAACCGGGGACGAGCACGTTCACAGTTCCCTGGAAGATCGCCATGAGCGTCAACGGTTTGCCCGTCCCGTACGTCGCGGCGAGCAGGTATCCCATCGCGCACTCACTCCCCCGGTGATGGTTTCGAGTCGGTGCCGCTTCCCCAGTGGGCAGTTACTCGTTGTTGTTCCGCAACAAATTTGCCGACCTCTGTGGATTCGACACCCCGGCGCCCTCTTATCAGGCGATGACTTCTTCGGGTCGCCGGCGCAAATATCCAACGCCCAGGAGGGCCGGAGATCTCGATCCGATGCGCTCGACGCCAGGACCCCTTGGACACCAGCAGTTCATACCGAACCTCGTCAAGGGCCAGGTTGTTGCGGCTGGCGTCGCCGTCGATGGAGAGGCTGGTCGACGCGGTGGGAATCGACTCGCCACTGATCACAACGTGGCCATCATCATCACGATCCAGCAGGATCAGACCGTGGCGAGAGTCCACCAACTCCTGAGTAGGCATAGCCCATGCTATGCCGAATCATGTTGTTTCAGCGCCGCTTAACTCCACCGGCGCGGCCCCAGGTGTTTCACTCGTTCGAACGACGCGAGAACCATCCGGACCCAGTCAAGGCCCCCACGGGAGCGGCGTCGACAGTCCTTTCAATGAGCGACTGTTGCCAAGCCGATGCCGCGATACTTTGATGCCGGAGGAGGCGATACCGACATGGGGCTCATCAGGTCATACACCCGGTTCAGCGACGCTGAGCTGCACGAGATCTACATGAGCCCCTCGTATGTAGCGGCTACGCGAGACATTCTCGCTCACATGACATTCGACACCTTGCTCGACTCCACGACGATCGCCGACCTCACCGAACAGCGCATACGACCGTTCTTGAACTGGCGCGACGAGAACATCGAGTATCTGCGATCCAAGTTCGCGGTCATGGCCGAGTTCATCATCCGGGCGGCCGATCTCAACAACCACGTGGTCCTGGAACTCAGCTAGCCCTCGATGGGTGACGATCGGTCCGTCCGCGTCTCTGTACCTACTAGTATGTTTCTGGTACAACTTCTCGGTATGGACTCGCGGGAACTTCTGATCGAGACAATGAGCGACCTGCTGTGGGAGCGGGGGTACGCCGACACCAGCCCGCGCGACGTGCGCGAACGATCGGGCCTGGGTCAGGGCAGTCTGTATCACCACTTCTCGACCAAAAGGGACTTGGCTCTTGCCGCCCTCGAGCGCAATGTCGCCGATTTACTGCCCGCGACATCGGATCTGGACGGCCCGGGTGATCCGATGTCACGGATCGAGGCCTACCTTTTGCGTCCACGCGACGCCCTCAAGGGTTGCAAGGTCGGCCGGATGACGCAGGATCCCCAAGTTCGTGAAGATCCTGTCTTGCTCGCCCCTGTCGCGCGTGCTTTCGCCCAGACGAGTTCCGTGTGGGTGCAGGTATTGCGCCAGGCGATTGCCGCGGGCCAGTTGCGCGACGATCTCGAGCCCGAGCATCTCGCGTCCACCCTCATGGCCGTCTTGCAAGGCGGATACGTACTTGCCATCGCGCAACAGGATTCAGCGCCGTTCGAGGATGCATGCGCCGGCGCCGTCGAATTGCTTCGTGCAGCAGCCCCACAAACCCCGAAGACCCCACAGACCAAGAGCAACAGGAGGAAATGAACGTCATGGCAGTACGGATCGGTATCAATGGATTCGGCCGGATCGGCCGCAGCTATCTGCGGGCCGCTCTGGCGAACGGCGCAGACATCGAAGTGGTTGCGGTCAATGATCTGACCGACGCCCATACTTTGGCGACGCTGCTCGAGTGGGACTCGGTTTCTGGTCATCTCGAGGGCGTCGGTGGCGAGGGTGACTCGATCACACTCGGGGACAAATCCATCAAGGTCTTTGCGCAGCCGGACCCCGCTTTCATTCCTTGGGGAGAGGTAGGGGCCGACGTCGTGATCGAATCCACCGGCCACTACACCGACGGTGACGCAGCATCCGCCCACCTCATGGGCGGAGCGAGAAAGGTGATCATCTCGGCGCCGGCCAAAGGCGATGTCCCCACATTCGTCCTCGGAGTGAACGACGACAAACTCGACGTTGACGGCCACGACATCTTCTCCAACGGCTCGTGCACCACGAACTCTCTCGCCCCACTGGCCAAAGTCCTCCACGACTCGTTCGGTATCGAATCCGGCCTGATGACAACAATTCACGCCTACACCGGCGACCAGCGACTGCATGATGCCCCGCACCAGGATCTACGTCGAGCACGGGCGGCAGCGCTGTCGATCATTCCCACATCATCGGGGGCCGCAAACACCATCGGAAAGATCATCCCCGAACTCGACGGACTCCTCACCGGAGCGTCGCTGCGCGTCCCGGTGCCGACCGGTTCGATCACAGATTTCACTGTGGCCCTTCGGCAAAGCGTCAGCATCGAAGACGTCAACGCCGCGTTCCGCGAGGCGGCCGCGTCCCAGCCACTGGAGCACTATCTACAGTATTCCGAAGCTCCTCTGGTGTCGGCAGACATCGTGGGCAATCCTCACTCTTCGATCTTCGACGCACCGTTGACCGAGGCGGCAGGCAAACAGGTCAAGGTGTTCGGCTGGTACGACAACGAGTGGGGATTCTCCAACCGGCTGGTCGAGTTCAGTGCCCGGGTGGGCGTCGGTACAACCGCAGGCTGACGGAATCAGTTGCACTGCCGGCCCCGCTGTATTTGCCTTGTTCGTTCGGGGTTGCCCGAATTACGATGCACAGTCGTGGAACAGATGCTCAACTCGATCGCTTACCGTCACCACCCCGGGCCCAATTTGGGCCCTCGCATCCTCCGATGCCATGCCTGAACTGGTGCTCAGACGTGCCGACGAGGGGGATACAGACCGGCTGGTCGAGGTTTGGCGTACTGCCGTGGAGGCAACCCACCACTTCCTCTCACCTTCCGATGTGGACGGATACTCGGGGCGCTTGGCGACCGAGTTCTTTCCGATGGTGGAGCTCGTCGTTGCCGAATTGAACAGCCGCATAGTCGGGTTCAGCGGTACCACCGAGGGCCGCCTCGAGATGTTGTTCGTCGATCCCGCAGCACACGGTCGCGGAGTGGGTACAGCGCTGCTCGATCGGGCCGTTCACGCGCAGGGCGCCACCGACGTCGATGTGAACGAACAGAACCCGGACGCCGTCGCCTTCTACAAACGACGCGGATTTGAACAGATCGGACGTTCGCCACTGGATTCGGACGGTCGACCCTTCCCACTACTTCACATGCGTCGCACCGACGCCCAGACACGAGACGAATCAACGGCGTAAAGCGAATTCGACAAGGAGAGGTCCATGACCACGTCGTCCGCCGACGGAATACCCGGGATCGATCTGCCCGACCACCGGGGACGAACGGGGCTCGACCAAGCGGGCCGAGACCTCACCGGCAACCCGGGCGTCGTGATCCGCGACGTGGAGTTGTGTTCGCAGGGTTGGCATGTGCTGCGACGCACTACTTTCGACTACCGGCGACATGACGGCGAGTGGGTCACCCAACAACGAGAGACCTACGACCGGGGCAACGGCGCGACCATCTTGCTCTACGACAGCGCACGGGGTGTCGTGCTGTTGACGAGGCAGTTCAGATTTCCGGTGTATGTCAATGGCCACCCGGACGGCATGCTGATCGAGACGGCGGCCGGACTGCTGGACGACGACGACCCGGCTACCGCCATCCGACGCGAAGCCCACGAGGAGCTCGGGGTGAGCGTCGGCCCGCTGCAGCACGTGTTCGATGTGTTCATGAGCCCAGGGTCCGTCACCGAGCGCGTTCATTTCTACGCCGCGCCCTACACCACCTCCGACATGGACGGCCCCGGTGGAGGAGTCGCTGGGGAGGGCGAGGACATCGAACGGCTTGAGATCCCCTTCGCCGATGCGCTCGCCATGATCGCCGACGGCCGCGTCGCAGACGCGAAGACGATCATGTTGCTCCAGTGGGCAGCACTCAACCGCGTCATCACGTCCAACACAGCCGATCAATAGATGCGGCCGACGCGGGGGGTCGGCCACGAGGGTTCGTTGCCCGAGAATGTGCGCCGTCCCTGGGGACGGGACCGATAAGTCTCAACGTCCTCGTTTTGCGTCGTACAGTGCCGCGTCCGCCTGCTCGAGGAGGTCGGAAATGGTTGTGGCACGGGCATCCTTGGTGGCGATTCCGACACTTGCCTCGGGGACCGCGGACCGGAGCTGCTCGATCACCTCTGCTGCAGATGTCTGTCCGACATCAGCGATGAAGAGAGCGAACTCGTCGCCACCGAGGCGCGCGAGAACAGCGCCTTTCGGAATCACCGAGCTCCACTGCTGCGCATACTCGATGAGTCGTTGGTCGCCTACCTGGTGCCCAAGAGAGTCGTTGACATTCTTGAAGTCGTCGATGTCGAATACCGCGACCGTGATGGTGGCGTGGGCTGACCGTGCGCGCGCGAGTTGTTCGGTGGTGGCGATCTCCCACCCAGCCCTGTTGAGCACCCCTGTGAGTGGGTCGGTGCACGCGATGGTGACGAGCGACCGAGTCACCAATCCGAAAGATTCTGCCGCTCCGACGATCGCAACGGCGAAAATGACGTAGGTGATCCCCAGTTTCGCCGCTGGTCCTATTGCCAGTGCCGCCACAGTCGCTGTCGTGAGCAGTCCGACGAGCACCGTCGCGAGCCTGGGTGCATAAAAGGCCCGCAGGTACATTGCCAGGAACATCACGCCAATCAAGCAAGGGAAGTCTGCGACGATTGAAGTGTGGTAGGCGATTACCATCGGCGTGCTGATCATGGCGGCGGCGATTGCCGGAGCCAACCTCGCTCGACTGACGGAGAGGTAGATCAGTGCGGCGGTACCGAGTACGACTGCGATGATGCCGCCGGTCGTGTCCGGAAGTTGTGACCGTCTCGGTGATATCAGCGTCAAGAACACCCCGACGAAGTACAAGAACGTCGTGGCGGCCAGGTAGATGCGGAGTACACGGACCTTCTGTTCGCGCAACATCTGACCGGCTGATCCGGACACGAGAGCGAAACGGTTCACGAGTTCCCCCAGCCTGTTCGGTTTCGTTCCCGCCAGGACGACGTTATCGCGGAAGCGAGTCCCGTGCCCGCGACAGGGGCGGCCGCGAGATCGCGACGGTCAGGCGCAGACCTGGGAGTTCGCGACAACCTTGGCAACGACCGAGCGGCGAGACTCAGACGGTGATCGTGTGATGCCGACCCAGCGGCAACATCAACGGCTTCCCCGATGTGGGATCGGTGATGACCTGACTCTCCAGACCGAACACCGCACGTACGGTGTCCTCGGTGAGAACCTCCGCAGGCTTCCCAGCGGCATGAAGTGTTCCGTCGGCCAGCGCGATCAGGTGGTCGGAGTACCGGGCCGCCATGTTCAGGTCGTGTAACACCATGACGATGGTGGTGCCGCGTTGTTGGTTGAGGTCGGTCAGGAGATCGAGGACCTCGATCTGATGGCTGACATCGAGAAACGTCGTGGGCTCATCGAGCAGCAGCAGATCGGTGTGCTGGGCCAGGGCCATTGCGATCCACACCCTTTGGCGTTGTCCACCGGAGAGTTCGTCGACCGGCCGATCGGCGAGAGCGGCTGTCTCGGTGGCATCGAGAGCCTCTGCGACCGCCGAATCGTCCTCTTTGCTCCACCTCGCGAACATGCCCTGATGTGGGTGACGACCACGTCCCACCAGGTCCGCGACCGTGATGCCCTCGGGCGCGATCGGCGATTGCGGCAACAGTCCGAGAGTGCGGGCCAGCTGTTTGGCGGGAGTCCGATGTACCTCTTTGCCATCGAGCACCACGCGGCCGGTGCGGGGCCCCAGCAACCGCGACATCGACCGCAACAGAGTCGATTTGCCGCACGCGTTCGCCCCGACGATCGCCGTGACCTGCCCCGGAGGGATGGTCAGGTCGAGTTTTTCGATGACGTTCCTGTTGCCGTACCCGAGCGTCAGATTCTCGATGGTCAGCGAGTGTGTGGTGGTCATAATGAGCCGCCTCCGCGGTTGGTGCGGATGATGAGGTAGATGAGATAGGGGGCGCCCATCACACCGGTGATGACTCCCACCGGGTATCGCGTATCGAGCGCGAACTGACCGACGAAATCCGCCACCAGTACAAGCAAGGAACCCACGAGCGCGGACGGGATGAGGAGCGAGCCGTTCGGTCCGACCAGCCTGGCCGCGATCGGACCGGAGAGGAAGGCGACAAATGCGATCGGGCCCGCGGCTGCCGTGGCGAACGCGATGAGCCCGACGGCGGAGACGATGACGATGAGTCGGGTGCGGTTGACCCGCACCCCGAGCGCTGACGCTGCGTCATCGCCGAGCTGGGTCATCGCGAGGTTACGAGTCTGGCTCAGCAGGATCGGGGTGAGCACCACCAGGGCGACGAGGACCGGGATCGTCTCGGTCCACGACGTTCCGTTCAGACTCCCGGTCAGCCAACGGGTCGCCTCCTGCAAATCCCACTCGGCAGCCTGGTCCAGGAGATAGTCGGTGATGCTGAGCAGCATTGCGGCAAAACCGATTCCGATGAGGATCAGCCGGGTCCCCACCACGCCGCTCTTGAACGACAGGACATAGATGAGCACCGCGACCGCGAGGCTGGAGACGATCGCGAAGATCGACACCTGGGTGGCCCCGAGGGACAGGGTCACGATTGCAAAGGTGGCCGCGGCGCTCGCACCGGCGCTGATACCGATGATGTCCGGACTGGCCAGTGGGTTGCGCAACATGGTCTGAAAGGCGATGCCGGAGAAGCCGAAACACAGACCCGCAGCGACCGCGAGCACAGCGCGAGGCAGACGCAATCGTCCGACAGTGAATGTCGCCCCCTGCACCTGTTCGCCCAGAATGACTTTCAGGACGTCCCCGGGTGGGTAGTACGTGTGCCCCACCATCAGGCTGACCGCGAATCCGATCACGATCAGCACGGCGAGCACAGCGATCACGGCTTGACGCCGACGACCACGGCTCTGCCGGCTCTCGGCGATCGACTCTGCTGTCACGACAGGCACACTCACAACGCGCCCACCTTCTGGCGTCGCACGATGTAGATGAAGAACGGTGCACCGATCAGGGACGTCAGGATCGCCACGTCGATTTCGGCGGGCCGCGCGATGATTCGGCCGAGCACATCGGCACCGGTCAACAGCGCAGCGCCGGTGATCGCCGAGAACGGCAGCAGCCAGCGGTGGTCCACACCGACGATCAGTCGGCACGCGTGGGGCACCAGCAGTCCGACGAAAGCGATCGGACCGGTCACGGCAGTCGAAGCGCCACAGAGGATCACCGCACCCAGCGCCGCGCCGCCGCGGACCAGGGCAACACGCTCACCGAGTCCGGCGGCCAGATCGTCTCCCAACGCCAACGAGTTGAGACCACGCGCCGACAACAAGCAGATCAAGAAACCGACGGCGAGGAACGGCAGCACACGTTCGATGCTGTCGAATGTGCCGCCGCCGACACCGCCCACCCGCCACGACTGCACCACATCGGCAGTGTCGTTGCGGCCCAGCACAAGTGCGGTGACCAGGGAGAGCAGAGCCGCAGATGTCGCGGCGCCCGCCAACGCGAGCTTGAGCGGGGTGGTCCCGCCGCGTCCGAGTGATCCCACGGTGTAGACGAAGATCGCAGCGAGAGCAGCACCGACGATGGCCACCCAGATGAAGCTGGTCGACGACGTGAGCCCGAAGTAGGAAAGACCGATGACCACGGCAAGCGAGGCCCCCATGTTGACGCCCAGAATGCCCGGATCTGCGATGGGGTTTCTGGTCACGCCCTGCATGACCGCGCCAGAGACGCCGAGGGCGCCACCGACGATCATCGCCAACAGCGTTCTCGGAATACGTTTTTCGACAGCAGCCTGCTCGATGCTCCCGTCGGTGCCATCGAGCGCGCCCATCACATCAGCCCAGCCGACGAACCGCGAACCGACCTTGACCGACAGGATGGCCAGCACCACGAGCACTGCGACCGCGATCAGCAGCCACAGTGCTCGAACCCTTCTCGGGCGCCGCACTGCGGCGGCGCCCGAGAGGGCTGGGGAGGGTTCAGCCTTGCGGAGTCCGCTCGGTGTCGCCTGCTTGTCCGTCGTCACGACTTGTCGGTCACTGAACCTTGTCTGAAGCCTGCGCGAGCATCGACAGGTAGTCGTCGAGGACCCATGAGATCGACAGCGGCGTCGGGTTGGCGGCAGTGCCAAGAGGGTCGCTGCTCGGCAGGGTGACAATCGCGTCGGAGGCGACAGCCGGCATCTTCGACAGCAGCGGGTCGGCCTTGAGCGCGTTGACGAGATCGGCGCCACCATAGGTGACGATGACGTCCACGTCGTTCAGGGCGTCCACCTGTTCGGCGCTCTGCGACAGCGAGAACTTCTCGGTGCCGGCCGACGCGGTCGCGATGCTCGGCGGGGTCGCCATTCCGAGGTCTTCGAAGAACGCGGCGCGGGTGTCATGCGTTGTGTAGAAGCTGACCTCGCTGAGGTCGGTGGTGTCTACGTGGGTGAGGAACATGACGTTCTTACCGGCGATCTGGGGGTGCTCGGCAGCTGCGTCGGCGATCTCCTTCTCGAGCTGGGAGACGAGTTCTTTGCCCTCGTTCTCCTTGCCGATCGCCTTGCTGTTCAGCTCGATGGTCTCGCGCCACGGTGTGCCCCAGGCGGTCACCGGGTATGCGACCACGGGAGCGATCTCGCTGAGGGTGTTGTAGTCCTCCTGCGTCAGACCCGAGTAGCCGGCGAGGATGACGTCGGGCTGCGTGTTCGCGACAGCTTCGAAGTCGACGCCGTCGGTCTCGTCGAACAGCACCGGCGTGGGTGCCTTGAGTTCCTGGAGCTTCTCCTCCACCCACGGGAGCACGCCATCGCCGTCGTCGTCACCGAAGTTGGCCGCCGCCATACCGACCGGCACCACCCCGAGCGCCAAGGGCACCTCGTGGTTGGCCCAGTTCACCGTCGCGACGCGCTCGGGCTTCTCGTCGATCGTCGTGGTCCCGAGTGCGTGTTGGATGGTGATCGGCGTCCAGTCGCCGTCCCCCGGCCCGTTGTCGTCGGACGACGACGAGCACGCTGCGAGCCCGGTGGCCAGAAGCGCGGCCGCAGTCAATGCGACCAATCGTGATGCGCGAGGCATGGTTCCCTTTCGATCGTGATACCCATTCCACCGACCGCGGCGGCGCCGAGGATCGGTCACCGAACGTCCGCGCGTGTTCATCTGTGGACAGCAGCGGGACCCTGATCGGAGAGCGGATTAGGTTTGCCTAAGTAACGTTAGGGTCCGCTGTCCGTGTTTGCAATCGAGCAAATGCGACACCAAATGTCGCGAAACGGACATGCGCGCCCGGTCGAGCGGCGCTGCAGGGATCAGTAGCGAGAGGCGCTGACGTGATACCCATGTTTCGCCAGTGCGACGGTCCTTGCGAAGAGCTACGTGTTCGTCGGCAGTTTCGACCAGCTCGGCGAGCTTGGGTTTGGACCGGCCCTCGGTGGGGCGTGAAGACATCTAACACTGTCCTGGTTCTACCCGCGCCGATGTCACAGTTTCGGGGCGAACCGTCGAGCCCATACTTCTCGCGCCGCGACAGCGATCAACACCACGCTCATGGTGAGCGTCGTGTCAAACTCGACGGTGTCGAGGACACCAGGAGTGGCCAGCAACAGGAGGCCGAACGCCACGCACGGAGCTGCGACAGTCACGACACCCGGCAGCATTTGACGAGCCGCAATCGCTTCGACGACAGCGGCGACGAGCACCACTACGAACGCCACTAGTGACCAGAGTTCTAGTTCGGTCCAGCGGTCGAACGACGTTGATGCGAGGTCACCGTAGTAGTCACTGAACACGTCCTCATCCGAGTAGGCGGAGGAGAGGGTGAGATCCCCGGTATTGGTCGGCCCTGATCGTGCGCAGAACTCGGTATCGAAGAAACGTCGGTCGATCCCCGTCCAGGTGATGCCGCCGGCAAACAGTGTCGCCACTATGAAGACCCACCACGCAGCATGGCCGGCGGTTCGGGCGAGTGAGAACACGTGGTGGCGGGTCATGGCCACGAGTGTTGCAGGGCTTGAGGTCGGCGAATGAGGTCGGTCGAACGGCTTACCCTGCTCTCGATCCCGGTGGGCAAGTGACGGCATGGGTAGCGCTACAACGTATGAGGACCATCAGTGAATCCGAGCCAGGCGGCACTCCCACACCAGCCGGTAGGTGCGACGACGACTACTGTCGGGTCAATATTTAGTGCAGAGCCTCTACCAGAGTCGCGCCAAGTTTACTTGACATAACGATATTGCCGACGTAATGAATAGTGGCCCAACATATTTGTCACCAAGGACGAAAAGGGACGACGAACACACTCGATAGTTTGGAGCAACGGGTCGTCACCGCCTACTGCAAGACCGGTTCGGAGGCAGGGAGGGACACTGCGAGAGTCGGGGCAACGCGCCTAACGTGAGGTCCATGACGACGAGCGGCGATGACCCTCGCTGGGATCCGCCCCTGGACCGGCTGGCCGAAGTCTGCGCCACGGCCGCATTCATGGCGCGCGACATCTCGCTGCTCGAGCCGCAAGAACCATCAGGCGACCTCCACGATCTGGACACCAAGATCGACCAACGCGCAGGAGTCAACATTCTTCAATTTGCCCACGCGGCAACGACGGGCTACCTCCAAGGAGCGGGGGACCTCCTGCACTCGATTGCTCGTCTGATTATCGAGAACCCGGCAGCAGTAAGCCCGATCGTTCTAGCAAGATCTGCAGCCGAGTACTCGGCCTTTGCCTGGTGGCTATCCGACCCGAGAGACGGCGCTAACCAACGTGCTAGTAAGGCCCGCCGTATCGCGCAAACGGCACTTTCCGAACACACCATGGACATCCACGCCGACCCCTTCCGCAAAGTGTTCACCACCTGGAGCAGCCGAACACCTATCAGAATTGCCAGCAAACCCGACCCGGAGAAACTCATACGAAGCATGCTTGGCAGCGACTACAACGACCAAGTCAAAAATACCTCCTGGTACGTACACGCCGACGCCCTCACCCTCATCCAGACAATCGCGAGTGCGGAGCGCAATCATCCCCGCAATCGTCAAGCGGCTTGGAATGAGGGTCTTTTCGCGCTTCAGGCAGTGGTTCATGCATCCGAACGAGTCTCCCGACTCCGCAATGGGGACCTGTCAGTGATCGCGGCGGCCAAGCGCGCGTCCGACCGACTGGTCGGGTTACTGGCGCAATGAGGACAGCGCGATATGGCGACCTGATGCCTCCCCTCTGACCTGGCCAGTGATGATCACTTCGCAACAATTGCGCCACAGAGTATTCCGGATTGTCTTCCTGTCCGGCTAGCTCGTTGTGTCGAGGTCGAGCAGTAGTAGTTCTTGGCGCAATTGGCCGGGCTCGCGCTCGTGCGGTCGGTAGGTGTGTAGTTGGACTGGGGGCTGGGCGAGTTCGTAGAACCATTCAGTACCCGCAATGGGCTGAAGGCTTGTCCATTGTCGGCTGGGGTCGGGGTTGTCGATGTTTAATGAGGGTCGGTGATCGAGGACGATCGAGACCAGTTGCATTCGTGTCACGGTCGCTGTGGTCACTGGGCGAGGTGGCAGTCCACGGCGATCTGGATCATCTTCGCCAGCCCGGCCAGTGATGTGCACAGCACCAGACAGGGTCATGCTCTCGGGTACCGAACCGTACACGCGGCAGTCGATCTGCACCTCACCAACGGTTGCGATCGCCCGTAGTAGCGTTTGCTTCTGACCGTGTATTGGGGTGATTGTTTGTTCATGTCGGGCTTGCAGCGCGGCGTTGAGGTACCAGTCTGGGCGGAGTCCGGCCCACAGGTCAGCAGAACTTGAGTTCCAGGAGAGGTGCCAATGCCCGTGCTCGCCGAGGTGAGGCGTCGGCTGTTCACGCCTGTAGTTGAAGATCGCGGGAGGAATCATCAACCGCCAGTATGCGTCATAGTGCAACGGCCCGGCCGGCCGGTTTCGACGTGACTCCAGGTACTTCCGGCCCAGTCTCGGACGAGCTAGCGCCGTCGTTGCCTACGCGAAATAAGTTGTGTTGCAGCGTGACACGTATCGTGTGACAAGCCCATCTCCGACACCCGAGGACATCGATGACTACCGACGTACGTGACCGCGTCACCAAGTTTGTTCAACGCCGCCTGGTGAACCCGGTGGCTACACGACTGCCGAGCCAAACGCTCCTGGAGACGACCGGACGCAAGTCGGGTCAACCCCGCCGCACACCGTTGGACGGCAGCCGCGTCGGCGACCAATTCTGGTTCGTCTCCGAATTCGGCGAAAACTCGCAGTACGTCAAGAACATCGAGGCGAACCCCACCGTCAGGGTGCGACTTCGAGGGCGATGGCACAACGGCACAGCTCGCCTCATGCCCGACGACAATCCCCGCACCCGGTTGCGCCAGCTGCCGCGAGCCAACAGCTTCGCGGTTCGTACCTTCGGGACCAGCCTGCTCACGATCTGCGTCGACCTGACCAATTGACGCAACCTGCCCTACCCCGCATGCCGCGGACTATTCGCCACTCCCCCGACAACTCTCGCGTCACGACTCCTTGAACAACAGTTAAATTTTGTTGTCGCATTTCATGTGGTGCAACGCATTTGGTCACCATCGGCGAAGTACAGCGAGGCCTTCGGCACCGCACCGGCCTGAAGCGTCACGGCCACCCGCGACATTGGCCTCACCAACCCCTTATGAGCGTGACCGCCAAAACGTAAGCGCTCCACCAAGACAGCTCGGCGAGGGCACGAGGCCAGAACCCTTGACGGCTCACTTGCATTTTGCAAGTATGGTTCCCATGAGCCTCTTCATCACCTGCCCCGTCGAGAACGTCGAGCGCACGACCGCCTTCTACACAGCCCTCGGATGGACCCTCAACGCCGAAATGTCCGACCACAACGTGTCGTGCTTCGCGATTGCTCCCGAGCAGTACGTCATGCTCGGCAGCCGCGAGATGTACGCGAGCGTCGGTGGCGTCGAAGAGCTGATCGGCGGACCCCAGACCCCCTCGAAAGTCACGGTTTCGTTCGACCTCGACAGCCGCCAGGCGGTCGACGACCTCGTCGAGCGCGCCGCCGCGGCCGGCGGGCGGATCGGTGACACCGACGACTACCCCTTCATGTACCAGCGCCAGTTCGATGATCTCGACGGCTACCACTACTCGCCGTTCTGGATGAAGCCGGACGCCGACCCCGCCACGTGAGCGACCTCGCCGCTGCCCTCGACATCGTCGGAGCACGGTGGGCCCTGCTCATCGTGGAGCGGCTGCTAGACGGGCCACAGCGGTACGGCGATCTGCAGCGCGACCTCGGAGCTCCGACGAACATGCTTGCAACCAGGCTGCGCGAGCTCGAAGCGGCCGGCGTACTGACCCGTCTGCCGCTGCGGCACAACACCCGGGCCTACGCGCTGACCGATCGCGGGCTTGCGTTGCGCGAAGCGATTGATGCGCTAGGACGCTGGGGCAAGAAGGACACGTAAAGGGTGTCGCGGCACCGCGATCCACTCCGACAAGCCCGTCAGCAGCTTACGCGGCCACAAGCTGCACGACTTCGATCGTCGACCGACATACCCACACAGATCGGGGTCAGGCCCCCGACGAGCGCCGATACACTTTGGTGCCGACCGACAGCAAGAACCGGCTACGGTGTCCGCCGTAACCCGCCGTAGATGAGCGCCGTAACGATTGCCAGGGAAGCACCAGTTGCAGAGCCGCCGGGGTCGGGCAGCCGGCTCCGACACCGAGCATGGCTGAGTCATCACCCGTCGGGAACGTCGTCGACGGTGTATCCAATCCAACGTTCGTATTGGTCTGCCGGCGCCAGCTTGGGGAAGAATTCCCGCCGGAGGTCGGCGATGAGTTGCACATAGTCAGAGCCCCCGGTGAGGGCCGCGGTTCGTAGTGCACTGAACGCTGCAGTCAGCGGTTCCTCCCGCCTGGCGTCGGTCAGAGCATTCATCGCGTAGGTAGCGGCGAGCGGTGCCACCTTGCCGGCATCGGTAGTGGTCCACAGCTCGATCCGACTCTCAGCGTTGAAAGCATCCAAGACCCTCGTACTGTGCGGGGCGTCAAACGGAGGAGGTAACGGTGTGCCCTTGTCCAACGCGTCTAGGCCGTCGCGGATCCATTCGATGTCGGCGATCCCGGCGATTGTGTAGGCGCGTCGAGCGGCCCACGCCGCGATCTTGCGTAGTTTCGGAGCGCGGGCACGCGCCATCGCATCGACAAGCATTCGGTCGTGACCGGCGAATTCCTTGGCGTAAGCCACCCCGCGTAACTTGTCGGTAGGTGGTCGCCCGCCCCAATCGATGGCTTGCTGTTTGGCCCAGATCGCCATCTGCTCGTAGCCGTACTTGATGTGCATGCTGGCATCCATCGCCGGATCGGGGTCCCACCAGCTCCGTGTCTTGTGGGTGACGATGTCGTCGCTCCATGCCGCGTCGGTCTTATGAAGTCGGCGCATCGCAGCGGGCTGGGTGGCGTTCCAAATCTGCACGAGATACCACTCGGTGGGCTCGTTGACCGTCATGTCCCAGTTGGCATCACGCCCTCGGGCGGACACACGAAAAGTGTTCAGTCCTTTGATGATTGGAAGCTTCGGAAAGTCAGGGGCCAATTCCCCATCCAAGGTGATGACACGAATGGGTTTGCTGACTTTCACCGTTGCTTCCTCGACGACCTCCCACTCGCTGAAGACATCAAGGTCGTCAGGGTGACAGTCAAGCACTTCCACGGTCAACGACACCGGGCCGTAGGCAACGCCGGTCATGATTGTGACGAAGTTCGGACCTACCTCCATGACGCTGCCGGTTACGGCGGGTTCGTAGGTTTCAGCAGACGGCGATCCCACGACGAACTGATGGTGGTCAACCGCCACAGTCCCAGAGAACGTCACGAGACCAGTCCCCGCAACATGCCTTCCCGGACAAACCCGGGCGCCACACCGCTGTAACGTCCCGACGAGCTCCCCACCGCTTCCCGCATGGCAAAACTATACTTACCGAACACGATTGATATCGGCTTACCTAGCACTTCCCGTGCCAATGGCCACGCATCGCTCACCACGTGCAAACGTTGTGCGGGCGCTCAGATTTTCGAGCCAGCCGAAGTCACATCGCTCGGTATTCACCACATTCGGCATCCAGACAACAGAGCATCGACCTCGGCGGGCACCGCAACAGAGATACAGGCTCGAAGACGGGTTCATGGTCGAGACCGTGACTTCACCCAGCGGGCTCACCCATCAATTCTGGATCAGAACTCGTCCCACCTGAACCAAATCCGAGCTGCGGTCAGCAATACTGCACCGCAATGTAATTCGTCACCACTGGGGCCACGTAGCCCGAAATGCGAACTTGCCGGAGTGTTTGTTCCGAGTCCAGAGCTCGCGCAGTGCCTACATTCCGTCACCAGTGACCAAGTGCGCCAACGCCCTGCAGGATGGTGGCGGGTCGACACGGAGTGTCGATATCTGGTTGCCACCGCAGCGCCACCCATCGACACCATCTCCGCTTCGCACGACAAATTGGCGTTTCTATTGCATTCTGTGGGCCAGGGTGAGGCCGTCGCATTCGACCGCCTTACCTTGCGACTCGATTTCGGCTTCATAGGCTGATCTTCAAGACCGTCCGCGACTCCAGATACACCGAGGAAGTCATGCAAGAGGACTATCTCGGGGTGTCGCAGAAGGCGCACCTGTACTCGGGGCTCACCAAGCTACGCGGGTTGCACGCCGACCCCGGGAGGCCGCCTGCGCCTAACCAGCGTCGGCGTGCTCACGGTAGGCAGCCACGATCCTTGCAGAAATACGTCCACGGTCACCGACGTCATAACCGCGGTCGCGGGCCCACGCACGAATAGCCGCGCGCTCGCCGACATCGCCCGCAGCACCGTTACTGCCGGCAGCGCTGCGCTTGGCCGTTCCGGACCGCCGCCGGCCGCTCACACCTGTTGACTTGTTCAGTAGCGTCGTGACGGGCACTTTGCCGTTTTCGATCTTCTCGAGATTCGCTGTGCTGGTGTCCACGACGTAGTCGACGCCTCGCCACGACCACTCGATCGTGTTCAGCTCGTCGATCTCGATCGGCTTGCCATCTAGGTCATCGATGAACTCCACGACAGTCTTTTTCGCCATGCGGCTAAAGATAGCCAATGTCCGATCGCTACGCCCAACCGAATAGACAATCTGTCCGATCGATCCAGTCGCGGCTCTGGAGACGAACCCTGGAGGCGATAAAGACATGCAGTTTATTATCTGTGGGTGGCTACCGTTCCTCTCGATCGCTCCGACACCACCTGGGCATCCGACGCCCAGACCGGGCCTACAGATGGTCGCGCGCACCACGAGCAGTCGGGTTCCGACACAGCATTGCGCACGAGTGATTTACTGATCGTCAGTGCCGCGGTCCTCGCCATCATCGCCATTCTGTCCTGGCTGATGACGCTGACCCTAGACACCGGCGACCTCACGTTCGCTGGCGCAGTCGCCGCGACCACTTGCTCGACCTTGTCCGCAAGCGGGCTGGTGATGCTCGCTATTTGGCTACGCAAACGACGATGACGTCGACTCGACGAGCGCGCCTGGGCTGATCCAGCTGCCACACAGCCGGGGATTCACACGGCGCCGCTACCCCCCTGCGACCAAGCACTCGTCACCGCGGCGGGCAACAAAGCCTCCATCGACAACGATGGTGCAGCCTCGCACACGCCGTGCAGAGAGCCAGCCCGGTAAACCGTATGTTCTCGGTTTTTCTTCTGTTGCTGAACATGGTTTTGTCATCGGCGTCAAAAGAGCGGGTGGATCACCATGCGCCGAAAGTGTCGGCGTATAGAAGGGAACTCAAACACTTCCGCGGCTCGACCTATGTTCTGTAGCGGTACGCGTTCCGCTCGCTGCGGGTATGGCACCCCTGCGAAAGCTCGATTTCGGCAACATTCAGGCCCGCGGAACCAAATACAGACACGCTCCCGAAAGCAACAACCATGTGTCGGCTTTTCGAACGTTGTCAATACTCACGGTGGCATGCTGCCTTGCACAAGCCTCTGACCGATTCACAATTCGCTACGATCTGCCTGGTGACTGCAGTTGCCAATTGGCCCGGCAGATGGAGTGATGGCTGATGCCCAGGTTTTGGAATGCACTCGGCGATATTGCAAGACGAAAGCATTCGATCGGCATCCAGTCGAAACTCCTGATCATGTTGCTGAGCGTCAGCGTTATCTCGGTCCTCATCACCGGTGCAATCGGGTATCGATCAGGTACTGATTCGCTGCGCCAAGCCGAGTTCGACCGTCTGACCCAGCTTCGGGAGTCACGGGCTCGTGAGATCACGGCCTTCTTCACGAACGTGGCTGACTCGGCAACGGTCATCACTCACGGAGCGACCACAATCAATGCTGCCCGTGAATTCACCGAAGGATTCCAGCAACTGGAGGACGCGCCCCTACCGGAGGGTGCGGAGGCCAGCCTGGACGCCTACTACCAAGACGTCTTCGCACCAAGGCTCAGCAGCAGCACGGGCCGAACGGCAGACCCGGCCATGTTCGAACCCCCCGGCAACGCGGCTCGCTACCTGCAGTCGATGTACACGGTCCCCGCGGAAGGCGACACCGACGCCGCAATCGCCATGGTCGATGCCGGTGATCCGAGCCCGTGGACGCAGGCAAACAAGCGATACCAGAGCTTTTTCGGTGACCTCACAACACGATTTGGGTTCGAGGACTCACTCATTCTCGACACCTCGGGCAACGTCGTCTACAGCGCCTACAAGGGTGTCGATCTCGGCACAAACCTCGATGACGGCCCGTACAAGGGCACCGTGCTGGCCGACGGCTATCAGCAGATGATGCAGGCAACGTCCGTGGACGACACACTCATCACCGACTTCGAAAGATACCCAGCGTCCTTCGACTTACCCACGGCCTGGGTACTGGCCCCGATCGGAGCCGGGAACGCCATCACCGGCGTACTCGCATTGCAGATCTCCATCGACGAGATCAACGAGGTGATGACCGGCGACAAGGGCTGGTACAGAGATGGTCTCGGCGATACCGGCGAAACCTACCTTGCCGGGGCAGACAAGGTCATGAGGTCTGTCGCCCGCAAACTGGTCACCGACCCCGCAGGCTACGAGTCCGACGTCATCAACTCAGGCACCGACCCAGACATCGCAAAACGCCAGGTCACCGTAGGCGGGTCGATTCTGCTGCAGCCAGTGGACACACCGGCGGTCAATGACGCGCTAGTCGGTGAGCACGGCGTGAGGATCGAGCGCGACTACAGCGGACCCACATCGCTGGTCGCTTATGGACCGATTGACATCCCCGGTCTGGACTGGGTGCTCGTGGCAAAGATCGACGAAGACGAAGCGTTCGAACCGGTCAACGACTTCGCGCGGGACATCGCTTTGTCAACTGCGGCTATCGTATTGGTGATCTGCCTGCTGTCGCTGGTACTCGCGCGAGTATTCACCCGGCCTCTGAAAGTCCTCGCCGGCGCCGTTCGAGAGGTCAGTTCCGGCAACCTCGGCGCGACCGTGCCGGTGCGGTCAAAAGACGAGTTCGGAGACCTCGCAGCGGCATTCAACGACATGAGTGCAAGCCTGCAGACCAAGCAGCAACTCCTCGAACAACAGCAACACGAAAACGAGGAGCTGCTACGAACGCTGATGCCAGAGCCTGTGGCGCGCCGGTATCGCGATGGCGAGGAGATCATCACAACCGACTACCGAAACGTGTCGGTGATATTCGCCGAAGTCATCGCATTCGAGGAGTTCGCCGGCACTCTGTCGTCGACCGAGTCGCTGCGCTTGCTGAACACGCTCATCGACGAGTTCGAGGCCGCCGCCGAGCTACGCGGGATCGAACGTGTCCGTGGCCTGCGCAACGGGTTCCTGGCCACATGCGGTCTGGTGGTCCCGCGGGTCGATCATGCTGGGCGCACAGTGGCTTTCGCGATCGAGCTCAGCCAAATAGTGCAGCGTTTCAATGCGCGGCACAACGCGCGGCTCGCCCTGCGTGCAGGCATCGACAGCGGACCGGTCTCCAGCGGATTGATCGGCCAGAAGACCATGATGTACGACCTGTGGGGTGAGGCGTTGGACCTCGCCCACCGGGTCCGTTCGGCCACCGGGGATCCGGGGATCTTCGTCAGCGACCGCGTCCGCTCAAACCTCTCGGGCATGTACTCGTTCACCGACGTCGGCACAGTACAAGGCGTCGACGGTACGGAGTCGGTGTGGGCGTTGACCGTGAGGAGCGACGATGAATGAGCTCACCGACCAGCAATGGTTCTGGCCGGCACTCGCGGTGGTCGTCGGACTGCCTGTCTTGTTGCTGGTCTTGACCGAAGTTCATGCATTCCTCGTCAGACGATCGAGTAGCTACGCCAAACCCGTTGTTCTGTTACGGAATTACGTTCTGCCGCTGTTTGCACTTCTGCTCCTCATCGACCAGGTCGACGGCGCAGATGTGGACGCCACCTGGACGCGGATCATTGCCACGGTTTTCGGCTTCTTGATCATTCTTTTCGTGCTCTCCGGTGCCAATGCGGTCCTGTTCGGCGAAGCTCGCGCAGGGTCGTGGCGCGAGCGTCTGCCATCGATTTTTGTTGACCTGGGCCGGTTGGTGCTGATCGTCATCAGCCTGGGCGTCCTCTTCTCGTGGGTCTGGGGCACCGATGTCGGCGGCTTGTTCACCGCGCTGGGGGTGACGTCCATCGTCATCGGTCTGGCTCTGCAGAACGCAGTCGGACCGATCATCGCCGGACTTCTTCTGCTGTTCGAACAGCCGTTCCGGATCGGCGACTGGCTCGACACAGCTGCAGCCAGAGGCCGTGTGGTCGAGGTCAATTGGCGAGCAGTCCATATCGACACCGGCAATGGACTCCAGATCATCCCCAACGCCATGCTGGCAACCGGTTCCTTCACGAACTTGAGCCGCATCCAAGGTCCGACGTTCAATTCGATCGCCACCCTTCAGTATTCCGCCAATGACGCACCCGGGGTGATCGCCTCCACCCTTCTCGCAGTCGCCCGCGATCTGCCTCTCCGCAACCCGAGGCTTGATGCCACGGTCACCGATCTGGGCGAGGCGAAATACAAGGTGACAGTGCCGGTGAGCGCCCCGGCGCACGAAGCGCCCACGAGATCCACCCTGCTCCGCAGGGCGTGGTACGCCTCACGTCGAGCCGGCCTACATCTCGATGACGCTGAGTACAGCCTCGACGGAGAACGTGATCTCGTCGCCGCAGAGATGGCCACAATCGCACCGAGGCTCCACATCGGCCCCGAGGACACGGAGATGATCATCCGGAATTCGAAAGTGCTGCAGTACTGCGGAGGCGAGGTGATCCTGCGCGCCAAGACGGTGGCCGACCACATGCTCTTCATCGTGACAGGCTCGGTGGCCCTCAACGTGCCGACGGAAGACGGGGGCGAACTGGGGGTCGGCGATCTGAGCGCGGGCGAATACCTTGGCATGACGGCCCTCACCCGGCAGAAGGTCATTGCCGGCGCGCACGCGATCGTCGACACCACGGTCATCGCCGTCCCGCGGGCAGCCCTCGAACCGGTCGTTCGCAGGAATCCTCTACTGGCACAACGGCTGGACGAAGCAATAGAAGTTCGGCGGCGCCTCGCCGGCGAGGCGCTCTCACAGTCCTGATCGAAGTCCCTGTCAGTGGGCTCGGAATCGCCCTGGGCTCATTCCGGTGACCCGACGGAAGGCCGTGCCGAATGCACTCGCCGACCGGTAGCCGACGCAATAGGCGACCTCATCGATCGCCTCGCCCCGGGCCAGCAGCTCGATGGCGTGCTGGGCTCGCGCCGTCGCGATCCATCGACTGAACCCGACACCGGTTTCGGCGTGGAAGACCCTGGTGATGGTGCGGGTGCTGACACCGAGTCGAACCGCCCACTGCGCCAATGTGGTCGAATCGCTGGGGTCCGCCCGAATCGCCGCGACGATCGGCGACAGCAGCGCCGCCGTCGGCACTCGCAGCGACACCTCATGTCTCGCGGGAGCCAGCACGTCGAGCACCATTGCCTCTGTCGCCGTTCGCGAGGCGGGGTCGAGCCCGTCGACCGTCAGCCGATCGAGCAGCAACAACAGCAACGTGGACATCTCCACCGCCACCGGCTGGGACGAGATGGACGGAGCCGCACGGAAACTGAACTGCGCGGCCCGCAACGTGATGCCCTCCGGTGTCCATCCCGAATGTCGCACGCCCGCCGGCACCCACAGGCCCACAGACGGCGTGATCGCCCAGATCCGCGACCCGACGGTTGCCGTGGACGCTCCCCGCTCGGTCCAGAGCAGCTCATGTGTGGGGTGAGAGTGTTCCTCCCAGAACGTATTACGCGCCATCACCTCGTAGTTGCCTGCGATCACAAACGGGACATCGATCGCGCCCGCCTCGTAGACCGGGAGCCGGCGGCTGTCGACCACCTCCGGTACAGGGTCGCCGGCATGCCGGTGGCCCTTCTCCGCGCCCGGCGGCAGATCCTGGATGGTCATGTCAGCCGGACCGGACGCACGGCGCAGTGAGGAAGACCGCAGACGCGGCGTGATGCGTTCATGAGTTGCAGAACTCGATCATTTGGTCGCGCTCGCGGTCGACCTCACGCCGATCTGCCGCGGATACCTTCAGTAGGTACTCGACCTCGACCGTGATCTTCTTGCCGTCCTTACGGGGATTCCAGATACCCGCCACCCGACCGTCGACGAGAACGAATCCGGGTGAACGGCCGTTGGGGGTCGTCGTCTTCTTGAACACCTCGTCGTGGATCACCCGTCGCCGATCGGCGCCCTGAGCCAGCACGATGTTGTCGAAGGGCGCAACCAGCCGGGCGGGGGCGTCGACCCCCTCGTCGGCCGGCGCCAGGCCTTCGATGTCGAAGAGTTCCTCGCCGTCGGGCCCTTGCAGCTTCGCGAGCTCCCAGTCCGCTTCCATCGCCTCAATGATCGGGCGCAGCCCGGTTATCCCCGACCAGGTCTGGATGCCGTTGATGGATGCCGGCCCGAATCCACGCAGGTAGAGCCGGACCAGATCGGCGATGGCCTCGTCCCCGCTCACGGCAGGTTCGCCCGCCCCGCACCAGTCGTCGAACAGTTGATAGGTCGTGGTCGCAGAACCTCGCCACGTGCCCCGCGGAGGTACCTGAACCAAGGACTCCAGGCAGCGCACCACTGTCACCAATGACGACGCGTCTGCTGCCGGCCAACGCTCCGACAACGCCGCCTTGAGATCTTTGACGGTCATTTCATTGCCGCGCAACAACTCTCGTCCGTAGTTTGCCACCTCAGCAGGGTCAGCATCGCCGATCAGCTTGTAGTGGTTGGACCGCAACACCTTGTCCATCAGTGGCTGGGTGAGCGGGCGGATCCATCGCGCGTCCTCACTGTCGATGAGGAATACGGTGCTGCGCAGCAGAGCAATTCGCACCACCTCGCGTTCATCGATCAGCTGATCGAGGTCGGCAGGATCGAAGTCCGCGATTCGTGACCAGAGGCCGTAGAACGCGGACTTCGGGTCCTGCGACTGCAGCCCGACGCAGCGGTCGAGCACCTCGAGAACGTCTTCGTCCACTCTTTCGAGTAGATGCTGGCGCTGCAGGAGGGTGCGGTTCCATTGCCGCATCGACAACGTCGTGCTCATGATTCGCGTCGGCCCGACGATGCCCGCGCCTTCGCCAATTCGCCGAACGTGGCCGCGCGTGCATCCGATCGGGCGCCCGTATCGCCGATCTGCTTGTCCACAAGGATGACCTGACCGATGAACGGTTCCACGATGCCCACCATACGAATCGGAGCGGCGATGATCAGCTGGAACCCGAACTGTTCAAATGCGCGGAGCGACTGCGAACTGAAGGTCTCGTCGGACTTGCTGAACGCCTCGTCGAGCATGAGTGGCGCAAACCCCGGACGGTGGTCCTCTCCATGACTCAGCGAAAAGCTCAGTGCCGCAGCCAGACAGAACGCCACCAACTTTTCCTGCTCACCACCGGAGTTGGATGCGGTGTTGCGGTAGGTGTGTACGGGCGGATCATCCGGTGCGGCACCGAAACTCAGCTCTTTACCGTAGAACGTATAGCTGTTGCGGACGTCGAGCACGTTGTCGCACCAGCGGCGGTTCTCCGCGTCGGTGCCGGTGAGCCGGGCCACGAGCCCCCGGATGCGATAGAACTGCCGCGCCAAGACCGCGCCGTCGCCCGATTTCGCCGCCGGCGCGTCGCGGATCATCGCGTCGACGATCTTGCCGAACTCCCGCGACTCGTCAGTCGGGTTGTGCAGCTGCGCGATCTGCAGATAGGTGCCCTCGTTGAAGTCGACCCTGCGCAAGCCGATGTTGACCTCGGCAATGCCCTGTGTGATGCGCTTGTTGGTGTCGCCGATCTCCTTGTACAAGTTGGACACCGAGTGACTGATGTCGGTGGTGATCAGTTGCCGGAAGCGTTGCTGTGTCGACGCCAGACCGTGCTCGACCAGGCTCTGGTGAATCGACACAAGATCGGACGCGTACTCCACCGTGGCACTCAAGTTCGATGCGGCCTCCGGCCATTCCCGCAGGAAGGCCTCGGCGGCGCGCACGATTCGGTTCTCGGCACCGTCACGTTCGGCATTGGCCTTACCCACAACGGCTTCGAGCGAGTTGCGCAGATCAGACCGCACCTCGCCGTAGTTGTCCAAGGTCAGTGTCTTGCCGCCGTCGGCGAGCGTCTCGGCGAGCACCTCGGCGAGATACTCCCGATCGGAATCGTCGAGTTTGGTGCCCTCGTTCTTGACCTGCTCGAACTCGGCGAACCATCGATCCCAGTCCGAGCCGATGTGTCCTAGTTGATCGCCCAACGCACCCACCCGTGCGACGGCCTCTCGCCAGTCCGCCCGGGCGATCTCCACCTGCTCCTCGAGTTCGGCGAGATCCACCCGGTTCTCGCGAACGCGATCGATGCGGGCGTTGAGTTCGTCGGCATCGCGCCGCGACGACCACCAGTTCAATTCCGCCCACGACGCATAGCCGGTCAGGGCATCGGCGTTCTTTGCGCGTTCGCGGTTCTGCTCCAACAGGTCCCGTTTGTCCTGAGCCGCCTGCCGCGCCTGCTGATACCGGAGTTCGAGCTCAGCCTTGAGCTCCTCGAGAGCAGAGCGCTTGCCGTCGGTGTTGGAGCCGAGGATCCACTGTGTGCGGTCGGACACCGAACGCCGGTCGTCCTTGCGGAAACGGTCGCGGCCGGACTTCACCAAGCCCTGCGGGGTGACCGCGAGTGTGTGCTCGTCGAGCTGGGACGGCAGATCAACGCAGATGTGTTCAGCGCTGTGGGCGACAACTCCTGCCAGCCACGCTCCGGCCGGGTGCTTCCGGTCGACGATCAATTTCTCGGCCAGCGAACCGCGAACAGGGTCGGCAGCGACGGCTGAGTCCTCCTGATAGACGCGGTATTCGAGCACCCCGCCGATATTGGTCCGGTTGACGAACTCGCCGATGGTGGTGCGGTGCCTTGCGGGCACCAGCATGGTCATGCCCAGTCCGCGCAGCACGCTTTCGGCGGCACCGGCCCAGCGGTCCTTGGCGGCGGGGTCGACGTCGATGAGTTCGGCGGCGAACGGCAGTTCCGCAGGCGGGACCCCGGTGGCCTGCGCGATGCCGTCGCGTTGTGCCAGTACTTCGCGTGGCAGCAGCGACCGCCGGGTGTTCAGACTCGCCAGCTCTTCCACAACCGCCTCGAACTCGCGCCGGGCATCGGTCTCGGCGGCAAAGAAGCTGTGTGCCGTGGTGGCCAGCCTGTCGGCGGCTTCTCTTGCCGCCCTGGCGATCTCCGGGGCACGCATCCGCAGGGCGGCGAACTCGTCCTGGGTTTCGGGGGTCTGCTCCCCCAGTCCGCCCACCAACGTCGCATACCGTTCGTAGGCGCGGTTCCGGGCCGTCACCTGCGCCTCGAAGGATTTGAGCTCCGACTCCAGAGTGGTCAGCTCGCCCTTCTCGGCGGTCAGTTGGTCGCGCAGCGAGCTGTGGCGCTCCTCGCGTTCGTCCGCGAGGTTCTCCCAGTTGGCCACCTCGTTGTCCAACCGCATGCGGTCGGCGTCGATCTGATCCAGACGTTGTTGCAGCAGCGTCAGCCGATGCTCGCGCATGAAGGCCCTCATCGGCGGACCCAGCAGCGTGCCGGCTCGGGTGGTGGATTCTTCAGCGCTGCAATATGTTTCCCAGGCCGCCGGGATCGGCCTCAGGACCTGCTCCTGGGCGTTGGCGCGGGCCGCGGCCTGATACGCCTCGTCGAGTTGAGTGAAGTTCTCCACCAGCCGTTCGGCTTTGGCGTAGGTGTCGGGTCGATCGAGCATGTACGTCCGGATGAACAGGTTGAGGTCACCGACGTTCTTCATGGCTTTCGCCTTGCCCATCAAGGACAGGGCTGCCGACGACTGGCCGATTCCCACACGTCGCCGGAGCGCCTCCTGGTAGGCACTCTGCACATCGAAACACTCCACAGTCGGATTGGCCGACCGGTACCGGCGGATGTCGAATCCGTTCTGCGCCCAGCTGTTCAGGCCGAGCAGGTCGAAATGCCCGTCATGTAGCTGGTACCACGACCGCAGTGAACTGCCGTCGGTGCCCGACCCCGGGAACCACTTGATCGCCACCGCGGTGGTGGCAGATCCTGCGCCGTTGTCGTAGGTCGCCGCGATCGCCGACCAGGTGGCACCATCGGCCCGCAGGTACTGCACCTGCGACTGGTTGTACCGGTCGTCGTTCTCCGCCCACGCGCCGCGCACGTAGTCGGCCATCGACCGGGCCGCCTTCTTCGCGCCCTTCGCGGACAGGTCGGCCGATGCGTTGAACACCTGATCGTAGGTGGGCAGCAACACCACGGAGTGGCCGTCCATCATTGATGATTTGCCCGACCCGGACGGCCCGGTGAGCATCACGCCCCGCTCGTCGATCAGGTAGTCCTTGTACCCGTCGAAGGTTCCCCAGTTGACCAGTTGCAGTCTGGTCAAGCGGAATTGGCCGATGTTGAGGGTGCGCTTGCCCGCGGGGGCGGCCAGTGGCGATGGCGTGTCGCGGTCAACCGGTCGAGATCCGCCGGCTGCGTCCACTTCCAGGATCTCGGTCATGACGTGCGCTCCTGGTCATCGAGTTCGGTGAGGTCGGTGCCCTCTTCGGTGTGCTCACCGGCGAGCCTGCGGTAGGCCTCTGTGTAGGCGGCCACCTGTTCGGGCCCGAGGAGCGAAGCGATCACCCCGTGCACCACAAACCGGTCCGTTCCCGGCAACGCTCGAATGATCTTTCGTGATTCGAGCTGATTGATGGCCGCATCGATCCGCTTGATGAAGCCCGCCTCGTCGGTGTCGGACACCGGCTTGTAGGTGAGCATGTGGTCGATGATCTCGCCCCGTTCGGTGACGACCGATTCATCGGCACTGGTCAAGTACTTCTGTCGCAGGAACAGCGCAAGGACCGACGCTGCCAGGGTGAGTGTCTGCGCGCGCAAGATGTTCCGCTGCCGCGGGTCGTTCTCGGACACCTGGCGGGTGAACGCGTACTTGTGCTCTCGGTTGATCTCCAGCTGTAGATTCAGCTCCGACAGGCGAGACCGAATGACTTCCTCGTGCACCTCGATGGTCTTCCAGTTACGAGACCGCGCCGATACGTGTGCGGCGGCGACCAACTCCTGCAGCGCGTAACAGACCGGCGCAGGCAGGGCCGAGGTGTCACCGTCGAATCGGGCGTCGATCCGCGCCTCACTGATCGTTCCGACCGGCTCGGATCCGTCGAATGCGAAGTGTGACAAGTCGACCGATGGTTCAGTGATCGCCTCGGGTGAGTCGACGAACAGGTCGTCGCCCTCCTGGACCACCACATCGTCTTCTGGCGTGCTCACCGGGTCGCACCTCGGACAGGCTCGGCTGGTTCATCGAGCAAATGCATCACCTCGTGTGGCTGAGCGGTTATCGGATCGGGCAGCATGTGTGTGAATCGGACTGCGGGCAAACGGATCTCACGCATGCCGCGGGCGGTGTGGGCGAGCACGGTGACCTCGTCCCGTCCATGTTCTGCCGCACCATGGCGCTGCGCCAGCGACCAGATGCCGATCACGTCACCGGTACGGGCCGTGGGCAACAACGCCAGCACATCGTCGATCTCGGCGGGGCCGTCGGCCACGGCCTCGTTCACCGCGTCGGTCAGTGCATGCCAATCGATCGATTCGGCGCCCACCAGGTCGGCAGGGTCGATGTTGATCTCACCAACGGTGTCGGCGACCGCCCCAGGCGAATCCACGATCCCGTCGTGAAAGATCAACGCGCCGACCGAATTGGACACAGCGGCGCTCATCGGTACCGGGATGCCCAGGTCTTTACCCGGCCCGGCGTGCACGAAAGCGGCGGCCGCGGCGCGCTGCGCATCGGCGATCTGGCTGCGCAGCGCACGATAGTGCAGGAAGTCACCGTCTTTGACGAAGGTGTTGATGCGCCGGTAGACCTGACCACGCACCTCGTCCACCGACTGCACCTCATCCCACATCCGGTCGATGAAACCGGTGAGTGTGTCGAGGATGTCGTGCGGGAGATTCGGGATGCCCTCGGCGATCTGCCGGATGCTCGACTCGAGGTCGTCGCGCAACCGGTGATCCGCGATCAGCGTGTAGAAGGTGTCGAAAGCCTTGCCCTCGTCGGAGTCCGCCAGCGCATCATGGCCGTCGAACATCCGGTTGAGCACGTCCGCATGCGAGCCGTGCTCGGCATCAAGGCCACTGGTGAGCAGCGCGCGAGAGTTCTCGCGCATCTTCTCGCCGTATCCGATGATGTCGGCGGGCATCCGCTCGGCCAGCGACGTGACCATCCGGATGTCGTCGAGCACCCGCCGCGAATCGACCGCAGGGATGGCGCCCGCTGCGAGTTCTTCCCGCCGTCTGGTGAGCTCGGCGATCTTCTGGTCGATGTCGCGGATGTGCTCACCGGGATCCGGGTTGATCGACACAGCGATGTTCGACAGCCGCGACATCACCAGTTCGAGCACGGTCTCGGTGGCCACCGTGCGGTTACGGCGTACGGCCTGAACCTGCGCGATGGCCTGAGTGGCACCGCGGGTGAGCTGGTACCGCTCTCGCTGGGAGTCGGCGTGCAAGGTTCGGGCGAGATAACCGGCCCGCACCCAGCGGTCCAGCAGGTCGTCGGCCGTGGGCAGTTCCCAGCCTCGCTCGGTCCAGTGCGCGGCCAAGTCCGCCAGGTCGCGGTCGATACCCGCCGCGAGGTGGTCGCCGTCCACCTGACCGTCGGCCAGACGCGCAGCCATGATCGCGAGATAAGGCACCGCGTTCCGGGACCTCAGCAGTCGCAGGGTGACATCGCTGTCCGCGTTGTCCCCGTAGGCGGCGTAGAGCTGCGCCGCTGTCGGGCGTGCCATCGGACCACCTCACTTTTTCCTGCCATGGCGAGCTCACCTACCGACCTGCTGCCCGCAGCTCGGCGCTCATGACGGGCGGCAAGCCCCGTCTGGTTGCCCGCAGCGATGATAGTTGGCCGATGCCGCACCGTCGGTCCGCGGTCGTGCCGACCCGGTGTCGATCAGCGGTAGATCTCGGCGTAAATGGCTTCGATCTCCCCCGCGTTCGGAACCCGCGGGTTGTTGGCGGGCGATCCCGACTCGAGTGCCTGCTCGGCCATCAGTGCGGTCAGTCCGAACCACCGGTCGCGGTCGATGCCACATTCGCTCGGAGTGGGAACGGCGAGGTCACGGGACAGATCGACGATGGCATCGACCAGCCGTTCGGCGGCCAACTCGTCCGAGGTGTCCGGATCCGCGCACCCGAACGCGCGAGCGCAATCGGCGTATCGCGAGGTCGCCGCCAAAAGGGAGAACCGGGTGACCGCGGGGAACAGCATGGCGTTCGACAGTCCGTGCGCGAGATGGAAGTGCGCCCCGATGGGTCGGCTCATCCCGTGGACCAGGGCCACGCTGGAGTTCGAGAATGCGATCCCCGCCTGCGTGGAGGCCAACATCATCGCTTCCCGGGCCTCGCGATCGGAGCCGTCGGTGTAGACCCTGCGCAGATTCCGGCCGATGGTAGTGATGGCCGAAAGACTGAACCCGTCGGATAACGGGTTGTTCTTCCGGCTGACGTAGGCCTCGACCGCGTGGGTCAGCGCATCGATACCCGTGTCGGCGGTGAGACGCGGCGGCATCGTCATGGTGAGCTCGAAGTCGACGATTGCGGCCACCGGTAGAAATGCCCGACCGATGCACAGCATCTTCTCGTCGCTGTCGCTGTCGGTGATGATCGTGAACTGGGTGGCCTCCGAACCACTGCCTGCCGTGGTCGGTACGGCGACCACCGGGAGGCCGGCACGGTCATTGCGCAGGGGCGCTTTGTAGTCGCGCATCGAGCCGCCTTCGACGGCGAGCAGAGCGAGGGCTTTTGCGGTGTCCATCGGACTGCCCCCACCGAATCCGACGAGGAGGTCGGCCCCGTGGTCGCGCACTGCGCGGAGCCCGGCGTCGAGGGAGGCCGTGGTGGGGTCGGGCACAGTCCCGTCGAAGTACACCGCGTCGAGGCCGGCCTCGGTCAGTGCGCTGATCAACTGGTCAACCCGGCCGCCGCCCGCCAGGTAGCCGTCGGTGATCACCATCGGCCGCCGCGATTCCAATCCGGTCACCACGTCGACCAGCTGCTCGAGTGCGCCCGCCCCGATTCGCATCTCGCGCGGTAGACCGATTGTGCTGACCAATGGCTGAATCCTTTCGGCACGGGGTGCTTCCGTCACCCACTGGCGGAATGCGGACGTCGACGACCGCTCTTGTATGACCACCCTATTGCGGCGACGTCCATCCCGAGTCGGAGATCACCGACAGCGGCACGTCGGACCTGGTCAAACGACCCACATCGGTCAGCAGCCACCCTGTGCGCGCCCGATGCCGGTCCGCGATCCGCCGCAGCTTGAGTACTGCGCCCAGACGTGTTTAGCTGTGCACCACCGGGGTATGTGATCGTTATCACTGACGACCCGCAGGACCACGAGTTGACGAGGGGAGATCGGATGGCAGCCTCGACCGACAGCGGTAGCGGCCTCCCGGTCTTCGATCGCAGGCCCCGTTCATGGCCGGGCGCCGAGCCCATCAATGTGGGCGCACGATGCATCACCACCGGCATCAGCATTCTGGCTCTGTTCCTTCTTTTGCTCGCGCTGATTTTTGTCGCGTAAGCGGTACTGAGCCGGCTGTGGTCTACCGCGAATGCGGCACCCCGGCACCTGCGAAACACCCCAGCGCAACCCCGGCAAACCTCAACTGGGCTTGAGGCGCATTGCTCACGTCCTATTGCACAACCCAATTTCCTGAGCAAGGGTGGAAGTTGCACTCGAGGGATAGATCCCAGAGGACATCAATAAGGGGGCACGCGTGTCCCCACATAGTGAGAGGAACAATGTGTCTGAATACACCTTGCCGGATCTGGATTACGACTACGCAGCTCTCGAGCCGCACATCTCCGGCAGGATCATGGAGCTGCACCACAGCAAGCACCACGCCACCTATGTGAAGGGCGTGAACACCGCACTGGAGAAGTTGGCGGCTGCGCGCGAAGACGGCACCATCGCCGACAAGGTCTTCCAGCTGTCGGCCAACCTGGCCTTCCACCTCGGCGGCCACACCAACCACTCGATCTTCTGGAAGAACCTGTCGCCCAACGGTGGCGACAAGCCCGAAGGCGAACTGGCGGCGGCAATCGATGACCAGTTCGGTGGCTTCGACAAGTTCCAGGCGCACTTCACCGCTGCGGCAACCACTTTGCAGGGCAGCGGCTGGGCGATCCTCGGATACGACACCATCGAGGGCAAGCTCGTCATCCAGCAGCTCACCGACCAGCACGGCAACACCTCGGTGGGCCTGATCCCCGTGGTCATGCTCGACATGTGGGAGCACGCCTTCTACCTCGACTACCAGAACGTCAAGCCTGACTACGTCAAGGCATGGTGGAACGTCGTCAACTGGGCAGACGCCGCAGAGCGTTTTGCCAAGGCACAGGCACAGGGCTCCGGCCTGATCGTGCCCGCATAAGCACTTTCGTACAGCCCTTTCGCAGTCGGCGGTCACCCCACTCGGGTGGCCGCCGTCGGCGTCTTCGCCCTCAGAGGGAAACTTCCTGTTAACCCCCGCGATTAGCACTCGAGTCGGGTTGTGTGCCAATCGTTTACCGGGCATGCTGCGAATAGAGTTCGACACCTGGTCAAAGGCGACCTGAGCAGAGGAACTTCCGGCAACAGGAGGTAACCATGAGCGAGGACGCCACCGGCCATGAAAAGTCGCGGTCCGGGTCGATACCCATCGGACTGACCCCGTTCCACCGCGACGGCGAGCTACGCGGAATCCTGATCTCGGGACGCTGGCCCGACACCACCCTGGAGTGGACGCAGACGCTCGTCGCATCGGTGCGTATCGCCTGCCGGCCAGGATTTCTCCGCACCACCACCGTGTTCAGCGTCATCGAGGACAAACCAGAGGTGTGCGACCCCGATACCGTCGGGTTGATGCTCGCGGTCGGCAGCGTGATCGACAACAATTTCACCGAGGCCGGCCCGTTTTACACTCCGCCGCCCGCGTTGTTCATGCTCCATCCCCCGTCCGAGACGCGACCGTCCCTGCCCGAGTGTTCTGACGTGGCCTCGGGGTGCGTACTGCTGCCAGGACTTCCCGAACTCGGCCTCGAACACCGCGCGGGATGGGCCGAGGCCGAAGCCGACGGCACCGTGGTGACCCTGCGCAATCAGGTAGGTCTGGATCTGGGAACCGACCCCGATACCGCTGTGCTGGCGATGCTCCTCGCTGCTTGAGTAGTGGGTGACCGGTCGGGAAACCGAGACGCTCGGTCTGCGGGGCGCGCAAACCCGGTAGTACGGACGGTAGGTCCGGCCCGCTCGGGAAAACCGGCGACGCTCGGTCCTCAGACCGCGCAAACGCGAGTTGCGCGAGCCGCCAAAACCAGCCCCGACCGCCCATGTCCGCACGTCAAGGCCTCGCGGCAACCCTCCCGCGAATCACCGGGTAAGGGAACCCTAATGTTCGGCTACCCAAACTTTTGAAAAAGGGCTCCCTACCTGCAGAAATGCGGCCATTCGATCAGTTGCAAACAGTCGTGAGCGGCGCTTACGTTGGTCTGGTGATATCCGCACTCCTGGTCAGCTTCGGCGTGATCTTCGTGGCCGAACTCGGCGACAAGTCCCAGCTGATGGCAATGACGTACGCCATCCGTTACCGCTGGTGGGTTGTCCTGCTCGGCATCACGGTGGCCACCACCGCCGTGCATGCGGTCTCTGTTCTCTTCGGACACGTACTCGGTCTCTCGATCCCCACCGACCTGATGACAATCGTCGGCGGACTGGCGATGTTGCTGTTCGGCTTCTGGACCCTTCGCGGCGACAGTCTCGACACCGACGAATCCGACAAGGCCGATCGGGTGAAGAAGTCGGTGCTGTTCGCGGTGGTCGGATCGTTCTTCCTCGCCGAACTCGGCGACAAGACCATGCTCGCGACCATCACCCTGGCCACCGACCACAACTGGGTGGGTGTCTGGATCGGATCGACCGTGGGCATGGTCGCCGCCGACGCCCTGGCCATCGCCGTCGGCGCAATCCTCGGCCGCAAGCTCCCCGAGAAGGCAATCGCATACGGCGCGGCTGCACTCTTCTTCGTCTTCGCCGCGTGGCTCACCACCGACGGCCTGGTGACCGCGAACAACTTCATCGTCACGATGGCCACCATCACCGCCGTCGCCATGATCGTCAGCGCAGGCACCTGGTACGTACACAGCCACCGCGAGCAGAACCGAGCGGCCGAACGCGAACGGCTCCTCGCCGAACCGGACGCCGCCCTTCCCGGTGAGCACCCGGTCGGCCTCGTAGCCGAGCGACCTGTCGCCACAGCCACTGACTAGGGTGATCCCAGCGGGCTGAACAATCCCCGCGGACACTTTTTAGAAGGGACGGCATCAGTGGAGATCTCAGGGTCAGCGGTATTGGTCACCGGCGGAGCATCGGGCCTGGGCGCGGCAACAGCAAAGCGCTTCGCCGATGCTGGGGCGGTTGTGTTCGGGCTCGACCTGCAGCCTTCGATCGACAAGGCAACCGCGGTGGACGGCGTCACCCTCCTGGCGGCTGACGTGACCAGCGAAGCCGATGTCGAGGCAGCACTGGACACCATCGCCGAATCCGGTGCCCCGCTCCGCGTCGCAGTGAACTGCGCCGGTGTCGGCTGGGCCAGCCGGATCCTGACAAAGAAGGGCCCCCACGAGCTCGACCTGTTCAGGAAGATCATCGAGATCAACCTGGTCGGCACCTTCAACGTGATGCGTTTGGCCGCGAACCGGATGCAGAACCAGGAAGTGGTGGATGAGAACGACCAGCGCGGCGTCATCATCAACACCGCGTCGGTCGCGGCATTCGAGGGCCAGATCGGTCAGATCGCGTACACCGCCTCCAAGGGCGGCGTGCACGCCATGACCATCACCGCTGCCCGCGACCTCGCGCAGGTGGGCGTACGGGTCAACACGATCGCCCCGGGCACCATCAACACCCCGATGCTCGACGGGATCACCCCGGAGTTCAAGAAGACGCTCGAGGCCGGTATCCCGTTCCCCAAGCGCCTCGGCGATCCGAGCGACTACGCCAAGCTGGCCGCGTTCATCGTCGACCACGATTACCTCAACGGCGAGACGATCCGCATGGACGGCGCGCTGCGAATGGCTCCGCGCTGACCACTGACGTCACCAGCAACTGAACACTCAGACCGGACCGGCCTTCAGCCGGTCCGGTTCTGTTTTTGCCGCGACGTCACCGAGTTCTGCTGCGACTGACCGGAACTGCGCGCCAGTTCACGAGATATCCGGAGTAGCGGTGCGGCGTCGCTGTCGAGGTCGTCGCCGGCGCCGGCGAGGACCTGCCGGACCGCCCCGGCCGATCCGCCGAGGTCGACGTAGGTCTGTACCGCGTCGCGGAGCGCGGTGGCCTGGGCCGCCGATTCGAGTTCGTCGAAGTCGTCGGGCAGAAAAGGGCTCAGCTGCAGCAATGCGTCGCGGATCTCGACCACCCGCCGCTGGAAGAGCCAGATGATCGAACCGTCGAAAGCACCCTGCGGCGGCGACGGCAACACCACCCCCGGCAGTGCCGAAGTGGTCAAAGCCCATAGCGGCTCGAGCTCCCGGTACTGGCTGCGGTGCCGTCGGTCGTAGAGGAACGACATCACTCGCGCACGCACCAGCGGGTAGCAGATACCGGCGAGAAACAGCACCGCCCCCAGGACGGCCAGGGCGGCCGCGACGTTCAGCAACACATTCAGGTGCGCCACGTGCAGTCCAGCGGTGACGACGTACAGCGTCTGTATCAGTGCGGCGAACCCCAGCAACCCCAGCCCGGTCGACAGGATGATCAGGGAATGGCGGAGATATCCCTCGGCATGACGTACGTATCGCCCGATCGACACCACGCAGGCCGCCATCCCATACGCCACGTAGCAATCGGCGATCACAAAGAAAAGCGCGTATCCGACATGGTGCACGGTCCAGTCGGACATGTGCTCGGTACGAACCGGCACGGGCGTGGCCAGCATCGCCACGTTGAGACCGATCAGGGTGACCACCAGCGGGATTGCTTCCACGCCGGCGCGCCGCTGCCGCTGCTCCTCGGTAGTCCCGTACAAAAAGACGACCACCAGTGCGGCGACACCGATCGCGAGCAGGCAATAGATCGACAATCGGTCCGCGCCCGGGAAGAAGTCGTCGTTGAGCCACTGCCGTACGCGGGGGTTACCGACCACAAAAGCGAGAGTTGTCGCCGAGATGGCGACGGTCATCGCGACCGGCTGCAGACCGGCGGCTTCCCTGCGGAGGCGGTCGATACGCCAGCACAGCGCGAGGGCAAACAACGCCAACGCGATGGCGTTGACTACCCCTACAACCATCCGTTGTGCCCCCCGAGGATGCTCTGGATTCCCCGTAATCCATCATGGTCGGCCGTCTTTCCGACGCCCTGGGTGGCTTTTGCCGCCCATTCTCCTATCAGTGTTGCCAAAAACTCTGCTTCCCATTCACGTTCATCCGAATAGCACGTCCGACTCAGTGCGTCGTCGGTGTTCTCGTCACCTGCCGGACTCCCGATGAGCCGGTTCTCGACCTGGTCGATCAACTGGTGACCTGCGATGAGGTGGCCGAACTCGTGGATGATGATCTGATCGCGATGGAGCTTGGTCGTGGCAGCCTGGCAGAAGAAATAGTCCGCGTCGGCCGCCACCAACCAGACACCGTTCGGCATACCAGCCGGCATCGGGTGCGCAACGATCTTGATCGGCCGACCACGCCGGGCGCCGTACAGATCGCAGAGTTGTTCAGCGTCGAGAGGCAGATCCAGGTCGAGACCGCCGAGTTCGCGGCGGCACAATGCCCGTAGTTCGCGCTCGGATCGCATGCTCCATCTTAAGACGGTGCCCCCGCGATCAGTCTGCGGCTTCGCGCCTTTCGACCACTCGAAGTCCCGAATGACCATGCCCCAATTCGGGTTCGGCCGACTTGAGCAGGTCGGGCGGGTCGGCGGGCAGACCCTGCTGAACCCGAAGGACCTTGATGAGTTCGTTCACCACGGTGACCGAGTCACTCGACAGGCCGGCCAACCGGAACGCAGCGAGCTGAACATTGCTGTCGGCCTGTAGCCGCATCAGGTCGATCTGATCGCGAGTGCGCTGGGCGGCCCGATCTTCCAGGAAATAGTGGACGTCGACGCCGAACGCCGCCGAGATGCCCTCGACCGTGCGGAACGACGGCGACTTGGCCTTTCCCGACCGGAGCTGGCTCAAGTAGGACTCACCGAGCCGAAAGCCCAGTTCAGTGGAGCGATTGGCGATGGCTTTGGCGCTGTAGGCACGACCGTTGGGGCCAGGGACCGTCCGGAACAGTTCTTCCAGACGTCGCGCGAACAGACCGGGATCGAATGCGTTCTCGGTGTCTGCTGGGTCCATGTTGTCGGTCATGCCACGCTCCACGCGCATTCTCCGTGTGCCTCCCAGTGAGGGCCGATCGCCGAACGGAGACCAGCCAGAAGTATGAAATTCACTACTCCGCACGCCGTGTTTGCCATATGGTAGCTTACAGTGCTGAGGCAGCCAAACAGCTTCACGCTGCGCGTAGTCGGTCTTCGGTACTTCACTTTCGGACTCGTTCAACGCTGATCAAGCCCACCTGAATAAACCGTGAAGATGCCGAAAATTCAATAGCCCGCCCCTGGTGATTTCCGGACTGGAGGACTCGATGCCGAAGCATCGCGTGATGCGCCCCACCACGGTGTGGTTCTCGGTGCTCGTCGCGTCGCTGGGGTTGGTGGTTTCTGGCATTCTCCTGGCTCTGACCTCACCCGCTGCGTCCGCCGATCCCGGACCTTCGACGGACGTCACCGTGACGTCCACGCCTACCACGACCGAAGCACCTGCGGCGGACGAGGGCGACGACTCTCCCGCCGCCGACCACGCGGAGAACTCCCGCTTGATGACGGGCCCGACACCAGATGGTGGGCAGGGCAACGGCAACAGTGGAAACGGCAACAACGGCAACGGCAACGGAAACGCCGGTGGCAACGGCAACGGTGAGGTCCCGACAACCCCGGACGCCGAGCAACCCGACACCGGGTTGCCGAGCCTCACCGTTCCCGGGGTCCAGATTCCCGTACTGCCCATCCCCGGCCTCCCGGTACCAGCACTTCCGGCACCAGGACCTCCGGGCGTTCCCACACCAGACTCTTCGAAAGCCCCCACGCCGGCTCCGTCGTCACCGGCCAACGAGGTTACCGATGGCACTCTTGGGGACTCGGAATCGCTTGTCCCGCAGCCTGATCCCATGTCCGACCCCGACACCGCGCCCGCTCCCCCACCTGCCGCGTCAAACTGCCTGATGGGCGCGGGATCCGACGGTGGATGTGCCGGCGCCGGGGTGGCCCGCGATCTGTCGCCCGCCGGGCTGCTCGTCTTGGGTTCCGTCGCCTTGTTCGGGAGCGGCGCATTCCTCGAGTCGCTGCGCAACGGCCGCGGCTGACTTCTCTCACTTCTTCAGCCGACGGCAGGATCAATCCGGGCCGGACGCACCTCGTTGCCCAGGCACGACAGCAGGTCGAGGTAGATCCGAACCGAGCGGTACCTGTTGAGCTGCGGTGGTTGTCATCCATTCGCGCAACGCCTTCGTGGCGCGCACATCGTCCTCGTTGTATTCGAGCAATCTCACCCGCTGGGTCTGATCCACGTCTTCGCCGTCACGGCCCACTGCCCGCCGATACCACTGCATCGACGCCTCGCCACCGGCTTCGTCGTCGCGCCAGTGGAAGCCCGCGTGGGGCGCCACCTTCTTGAGTCCTTTGCCTTCGGGACTGAGGAAGTTCACGCTGACGGCCTCATAGATGTCGACCCAGTGCGATGAGTTGATGAACTCCTGCACGGTTTCACGGCTCGGTACACCGGGCGATCCCGCGAACCTGTCAGCGGACCCGAGGAGCCAACGATTCTCGGCTTGCTGCGAATAACAGTAGGCCGCAAAGGTTTTGCCCTCGCTCAGGGCCTTGTCGCGTTCGTCGATCAGCCACTGCCAGAACTCGGCGAACGAGCGGGCCTCGTCCTGGGTGGGCAGCGGTTGCCAGGTGACGAACGGGCGGTATCTGACGTCTCGGGCGGGATCGGTGTTGTCGGTGAGCAACGTGCCCCACAGGTAGGCGCCGTCGTCCTGGTAGCTCTCCATGTCGACGTCGACCTCCACGTCGGCCCGGGCCACCCGCACCTCGGGCATGCGCCGGATCAGCGTCACCTGAGCCAGCCAGGCACGCGCCAACAGGATCGAGTCATCGAGGCTGTTGCCCGGCCAGCCGTCGGGCACGGGACCGTCATATGCGGCCAGTTCGTCCACCGTGCGAACGCCCACCGTCGCCAGCAGCTGTGTCAGATTGCCGTTGACCACCAAGCTCACGTCGCGCGCCTCGTGCAGTTCCGGACCGCACTTGGACCACCACGCGCAGTTGCGGCACTCCCCGATCCGTGACGGTGCCGTTGATATCCGGCCCGCGGCGATGCCGGCCCGGCGCTCCAGTAGCGCGTCGTATCGGACCAGCGTCTCGGTGAGGTCGAGGACCACCATGCAATCGGTGTCGAGGCCGATCACCGCGCCGACCGGTTTGCCGGTCCCCGGGTCGACCCCTGCGACGCCGAGGGCCTCGAGCATCCGGTACAGCTGCGCCAGCCGGACGGTGTCCCGCGAATTGCCGCGAACCTTCCGCGTCTCGTCGAGCATCGGCTGCCAACTCCACACCGGGCTGGTCACCGCGCCGGATCCGGGGTCGGAAGCCTTGTGATTCACCACGATGACGGGCACGTAACCCGGCTTTCGTTGCGGATCGTCCATTCGGATCAGCAGTTCCGCCCATCCGCGACGGCCACCGGCCTCGTCGTCGGGCAGGGACGCGCCCCAGATCCATCGGGCACCCGAGCCGATGGCCGCCATGGTTCGCTCGGCGCGTTGTCGGCTGCTGCCGCCGCTGCCCACATCGGCCCAACCGCTTAGTTCGATCGAATGGACCGCATGGAGCATGTCGCGCACACGCTCACGATGCTCGGCCGCCGCTTCTTTGCGCAGCGTCACCGCGGGGTCTTCGGCGACCTTCTCTGAGCCGGGGAATCGGGAATCGAGGGCAAGCCGATGTTCGCAGCCGCTCAGATCCCTGGGACTGAGCAGCGGCGGTCTTGTCGGGCCGGATGGCACCGATGAACGAGTTGCCATCCACACCATCCTCTCCTCACCGATCTGGGGCACCTGCCGTACCCCCGCTATGTAATGCTTGTACCGCAACTGCAGGACAATTTCGTCAACCGCCGACGGCGATGCTCGACCAAGCTAACGAGAGGTCCCCAACGCATGGGTTTGTTCAGTTCCGGACGCAAGAGCCGGGCACAGCGCAAAGCTGAGGCCAAGGCCCTCAAGGCGAAGGCCAAGCTCGAAGCCCGCCTCGAAGACAAGTCCGGGCGCAAGTTCGCCAAGGAAGAGCTCAAGCAGCAGCGCAAGCTCGCCAAGAAAGCGCGCAAGGCGCAGGCCAAGTCTGACAAGAGCGCACTGAAGATCGCCGACAAGACGAACTCGGCGAGCGTCAAGATCGCACAGGCCAACGCCAAGGCGGTCGCCGATGGCAAGGTTCTCTCGCCCGCTCGGGTCAAGCGCTATCTGCAGGTCGCCAAGGTGCTCTCGCCGATCCTGGTGCCCATCGCCTACCGCGCCAGCACTGCCGCCCGCGAGCAGATCAGCCTGATCCAGGCCGATCGCGCAGGTGTCCCTGTTGCCGAGCTGAACAAGTACAGCGGCCATGGCGCCGCTCTGTCGGCACGCATCGCCGGTGCGAACTCCTCCTTGCAGACCCTCACCGCAAAGCATCCGTCGGACGCCGAGACCAAGACCTTCGCGTCGACGATGAACCAGCGGCTGTCGGACCTGTCCACCGCTGTTGCGGCAGCCGAACACATGCCCGCTGCACGGCGCCGCAGTGCGCACGCCGCCATCAGTCGTGAGCTGGCCGCCATCGACGCCGACCTTCTCGCACGCCTCGGAGTGCGTCCCTGACCGCTCTGGCCATCCTCCTGACCGCCCCGGCGCTGGCAATTGCTGCCCACGGGGCGGCTTCAGGCGTTTTTCCTGACTCCGCGGGAATGCTGCTGCTCCTGCTGGTCGGAGTCGTCGCGGCCACCTTGTGTCGTCGACTGAACTCCCCGCTCGCTCTGCTCGCGGTTCTGACCGGCGCCCAGATCGCCGGGCACATGCTCCTCTCGGCCAGCGCAGACCCGATGGCCCATGCGCACGGGTCGCAGGCGCTGATGTTGGTGACCCACCTGATCGCGATCCCGGTCTGCGCGCTGCTCATCGCCGGCGGCACCTCGCTGTACGGGGTGATCACGTCGGTCCTGGCCGTCGTGCGCCGCCTCCTGGGCGACCCGGTCACCGAACTCGCGAGTTCGAATCTTCCTCCCTCACCCCATCTACGACCTCTGGTCGGGGTGTTCGCTCCTGGCGGGACAGGGGTTCGGGGTCCACCGGCGAAGTGATCTTCGCCCACACCCCTTCATCCGCCCGAGCCCGTCGATCGACACCGGCATCCGGGTGGGTTTCTCCCATCTCCGTTAGGAAACATCCATGTCTTTGTTCAAGCGACGCTTCCGTCTTCTCGGTGCGTCACTCGCCGCCGTCACCATGGTCGGTGGCCTGAGTCTGCTGGGCGCCGGTGCGGCCTCGGCTCACGTCACCGCGGCCGGTGACGGTCTCACCCAGGGCGGCTACGGCGTCATCACGTTCCGAGTCCCCAACGAGTCGGACACCGCCAGCACGGTCGCGTTGACCGTCGCCCTGCCCAACCTGACCTCCGCCCGCACCGAGCCGTTGCCCGGCTGGACCGCAGAGGTGAAGAAGGACCCGGCCACCGAAGCGGCCACGGAGGTGACGTGGAAGGTCGCGGACGGCAACCCCGGCATCCGCCCCGGCGAGTTCCTTCAGTTCCGGGTGTCCGGTGGGCCGCTGCCGGAGCAGGAGACGGTCACCATGCCCGCAACGCAGACGTACTCCGACGGCGAGGTGGTCCGCTGGGACCAGCCGACCGTCGAGGGTCAGCCCGAGCCCGACAAGCCCGCGCCCGCGGTGACGCTCGGCGCACCGACCGCGGACGGTCACGCCGATTCGGCAACTCACCAGGAAGACACCCAGACCGCCTCGGAGAACTCCGCGTCTTCGGACACCGACAGCACCGACGACACCGCCCGATGGTTGGCCGGTGCCGGAATCTTGCTGGGCGCGTTGGGAATCGGCGTCGCGATCGGCGCCCTCGCGCGCAAACGCCAGTGAGGCGAGATTCCATGAGGCGTCTGACCTTCACGATCGTCGCGCTGGTGATGACCGTTTTGGCGGCTGTCGTCTGGGCACCAACCGCGTCGGCCCATTCGGCGCTGGTCGGCTCTGATCCGGCCGATGGCGCGCCACTGACGGCCGGTCCGGCGACGGTCACACTCACCTTCAACGAGCCGGTGCAGAAGAACTACGCCGTGCTGAAGGTGGTCGGGCCGGACGAGCATTACTGGCAGGACGGCGAACCGACGGTCACCGGCCGTGCGGTCACCGTCCCGGTGCGCGAGTTGGGGCCGATCGGCACGTACCTGATCAACTACCGGATCACGTCGGCCGACGGCCATCCGGTGGAAGGTCAGCTCGACTTCGAGCTGACCGTCGCGGGATCGGGAACTCCGGGCCCTGCGGTGGACTCCGACGATTCCTCGTCATCAGGGATCCCGGTGTGGCCGTTCATCGTGGGCGGCGTTGTGGTGTTCGGTGCCGGGTTGGCGTTTGCACTGCGTCCCAGCGGAAGAAGTAGCGCACAGTGACGACCGCGGGCGCGGCGCGGCGCGAGTGGTTGCTCGTCGCCGTGCCCGCGGTCTGGCTGGGCTTGTTGCTGGCCTGGGCGCTCGCCCGTCCCGCCGGCCCCGAAGCCGAATCGATCGCGGGGGCCGTCGCCCTGCTCGCCGGGATGACCGTGCTCGGACTCTCCACCGTCAAGCTCCTCGGCGGCGAGGAGCTCACCCCGCCGGTGCTGCGTCTGGCATCGGTGCTCGCTGCGGTGTGGGCGGTGTCGCTGCTGGTGAGTGCGTGGTTGGGTGCCGCCGAACGGACGGGGCTCGCACCGCACGAGGTGGGCATCAACGACTTCTTCCGGGTCAACGGCACCACCGCGGGTCTGATCGCGGCGATGTGCGCGCTGGCGGTCACCTTGTTCTGCGCGGTCTGGATCCGGTACCCGAGTCTGATCGCGCCCGAAGCCGTCGGCGCCCTCGCCGCGTTGGGTCTGTTGATCGGACCCGTCACCGGGCATCTGGGACAGCTGACCGGTGGAGCGTTGCTCATCGCCGTCCATGTACTCGCGGCGAGCTGGTGGTGCGGTTCCCTCGCGGCTCTCGCCCTCACCGTCCGAGGCCGGAAGGGCTGGGCAACCGTGCTGCCCGTGTTCTCGCGGTACGCGCAATGGCTTGTGCTGGCATTGATCGTCAGCGGTGTGGTCGCTGCCCTGCTGGAGTTGGATTCGATCAGCGAGGTCTGGTCCACGGGTTACGGCCGGATCCTGCTTGCGAAGTCGGTGGGCATGGTGGCGTTGCTTGCGGTGGCTGCCGACCAACGGCGGCGGTGGCTGCCTTCGGCCCACACCCATCGCAGTTCCGAACTGGCATCGCTGCGACGCGCGATCGTCGAGGTGCTGATGATGGCGGTTGTCATCGGACTGGCGGCGGGGCTCGGGACCACCGCACCCAGCTGAGCCGAACCAGCCGGAACCGGGCATGATTGACGACGGCGCAGCCACGGACTCGTGACGTCGCCCCGCGGTTCAGTACAGGCCTGGATCAGTACCTCCGGGCCGAATCGAGACGCGGTGATCAGTCCGCCCGTCTTCGAAGGAGCTGAGCCGTATGGCCGACCCGGACTCCCAGCCCAACTCCGATCACCCGGGCGAGCGCCCCGTCCCGCCTGCCAAGAAGTCGGCTGCGAAAAAGGCTCCGGAGAAAAAGGCCGCCGCCAAGAAGGCGGCGAAAAAAGCAGCCCCCAAGAAGGAGGTTGCGAAGAAGACCGCTGCCAAGAAGGCCCCGGCGAAAAAGGGTGGGCCCGGCAACACTCCACCCACAAAAGCGTCGGCGCAGAGTAGCTCGGACGCCGGCACACCGGATCACGCCAACGCCGAACACGTCGTATCGAAGAAGGCACCCGCGAAGAAGCCTCCGGTTCGCAAGGGTCCTGGCAAGCCGGGCAACACGGCTCCACCGAAGTCGACCCCGGCACAGTCGGCAGCTCCCCCGTCTCCCAAGACCGCTCCCGCCCCGACCGCGACACCGGAACCCACACACCCGGAACCCTCGGCGCCCACTCCGGGCGAGGATCAGCAGGCCCGGTTCACAGCTCTCAAGCGCACGGAACCTCTGCCTCTGCCTGAGCCGTCGACAACAGGCCCGGTGGTCAAAATCGGCAGCGCCGTGGTTTTCCTGGCGCTCGTGTTCCTCGTCATCCGGCGGCTACGTCGATAGCCCGAGGGACGAAAGCTGTTGTGGTGATGCCGGTTCGCGTTGCCCGACCACACTCGCCGCGATCTTGGCGCCGATGACCTCGGCCTGCGCGATCAGTTCACGCCGAACGTCCGGGTCGTCGGAATCTGCGTCGTAGAGGAACTCGAGCGACGACGCCTCGATGCGCGAGTAGTCCGCGATCCCATGGATCATCTGCAGCGTCATCGCCTCCTTGTACCCGTGACGCTGATGAGTCCCTTCATCTATTCCGCCGATCGCGACCAGATGCAGGCCTTTGATGGCGCTCGGGGCGTCGGCGACTCGATCGTCATAGGCGAAGCCGCGTGTGAAGACGCGGTCGATCCAGCCCTTGGCGAGTGCCGGCAGCGACCACCAATAGACCGGGAAAACCAACACCACCGCTGCGGCGGATCGCAACATCTGCTGTTGCTCCGCGACGTCCACGGGAACCCCGGCGAGCCCCCGGAAGTGTGCGAGATCGTCGCTGTTGAAGGCGGGGTCGAATCCCGACGCCGCCAGGTCATACGTTGTGGCAGTGAGGTTTTCGGCGGCGATACTGTCTTTCATCGCTCGGGCCACATTCCAGGTGACTGATTGGGTGTCGGGGTGGACAACCACCAGGATGACATCGGAGTGCTGATCTGCGTTGCTCATACCAGTGACGGTAAACTATGACATCAGTGTCAAAGTCAAGGTCCATCTCGAGAAGAGGCATCGATGCGCATCAGCGACTTGAGTGACATCACCGGCGCCAGTTCCCGCATGCTCAGGCACTACGAGAAGGCCGGCTTGCTGACGCCGACGCGTGACCCGAACGGCTATCGGCGGTACCGGAAAGAAGACGTGCAGACCGTCGAGGACATCCGCTGCCTCTTGGCGTCAGGACTGTCGTTGTCGGAGTCCGCTTTCATCCTTCGCGTTGCGTGCGCCGACCCCGACGAGGCGACCGACGAGGAACGCCTCGAAGCGCTACGGCAACTAGACGAGCGCGAAAATCAGCTGGCCGACGCGATGCGTCGTCTTCGGGCACAAAGAGCCGGGATCTCCGAGCTACGAACGCATGTGCACGATGCAATGAAGGCTTCGACGTCGCCGGATCAGCTGTCTGGATTGTCCAGCGCACGAAGATAGCGCTTCGTCACCAGGCGTTGACCGAGTCTCCCAAGCGGTCCGCCCGCCCGGGCGAGAACCGATCGTGGGCGTGAGAAAGCTGCGACCACCAGCACCACACTGTCGTCGGCTCGGTGCTCGATACAGAACAGCTCCTCACCTGCCTCTGGGTGGCCGGGCAAGGTGCCGTAGGCGAAACCACAGCGATCACGTTCGTCGACCACGTACACAACTCGCACCGGCGCCTTGAGCCTGGCCGCACCCACGCCCAGCCCGACCAGCCCGACGCTCCCCTCGCTGACTCTCGCGTCGGGACTGGTCACCGTCAGGCCGGCGCCGAGCTGCACCTGCCATCTCAGAACAGCGTCGCCGAGTTCACGAAACACTGCGGCGCCCGATCCGACGACTTTCTCACGTCGCAGGTGGTGGTAACCGGAAGGCATACCGGTCTTGGTCGCACCGACCTCCGGGTAGGTGAAGTCCGCCGCACGCAAACGACCTGCGGTGTCCGAATCCATAGGCCGGACAGATGCTTTGCTCATCTGTGGAGACTACTCACCTGGGATTTGCCTGGGGCCGCTTCGCGACCTCCTCAACGCTGTCCAGACTCGAAGACAAGAGCATCACGCGGCACGTCGACGCACCCAGACCGCAGCGAAATGCAGCGCGATACCGACGGCAACAAGGATTCCGCCATACATCCACACTTCACCGCTCTGCTGGGTCAACAGCAGCACGCACGACGCGACACCGAGAATCGGAATGACGGTCGGCACCCGAAAATGCTTGTGCTCGACCGGATCCCGACGAAGCACCAACACAGCGATGTTTGTCGAGATGAAGACGAACAACAGCAGCAGCACCACCGTCTCGGCCAGCGTCGACAGGTCGCCTGTGAGTGTCAGCAGCATGGCCACCAACGTCGTCGCCACGATCGCCGCCCACGGGGTGCGCCGGTTGGGCAGCACCTTCCCCAGTGCGCTCGGCAGAAGCCTGTGTTCGGCCATACCGAAGGTGAGGCGGCTGGCCATGATCATCGTGAGCAGAGCGCCGTTGGCCACGGCCACCAGTGCGATGAGGCTGAAGACCCAGTCGGGGATGCCGACACCGGACTCCCCGACAACGGCCAGCAGCGGTCCAGACGACTCGGACAAGGTGCTCGCCGGCAGGGCGATCGAGCTGGCGAGTCCCACCAACACATAAACGAGCCCCGCTGTTGCCAACGACCCGAAGAGGGCCAAGGGATACACGCGACTGGGATTGCGAATCTCTTCGGCAACATTGGCCGAGGTCTCGAATCCGACAAACGAGTAGTACGCGATGATGGCACCGCTGAGGATGGCCATCGCGGGGGTTGAGCCGTCCGGGAACTCGGTCACCCGGGACACGTCACCTCTGCCTTCGCCGAGCATCACCCCGACCACTGCGATGACGATGACCAGTCCGCTGACCTCGATGATCGTCATGACCACGTTGCTCTTCACCGACTCGCTGATGCCGCGTGCGTTCAAGCAGGCCACCAGTGCCAGGAACACCAGCGCGGCCGGGACGGTCGGCACGTCGATGAAGGTTTTGAGGTATTCACCGGAGAAGGCCAGCGCCAGTCCGGCTGCGCTCGTGACCCCGGCGGCCAGCATGCAGAAACCGACAAGGAACGAGACGATCGGTTGCTTGAAGGCCCGCTCGGCGAAGATCGCTGCGCCGCCGGCCTGCGGATACTTGGTGACCAACTCCGCATAGGAACCGGCGGTGAGCAACGCCAGCAGAAGCGCGACGATCAGCGGCGCCCAGAGTGCACCACCCACCTCCTCGGACAGCACTCCCATCAGGGCGTAGATACCGGCTCCGAGCACGTCACCCAAGATGAACAAGAACAGCAGCGGGCCGGTTATCTTCCGCTTCAGTTTGGATGCGGGCTCATCGCCTGTTGCCTGTGTTCCCGCTTCGGCATCAGCCGTCATTCGCATCTCCTGGTGCAACCGAGAATGTGCCGGCCGACGTCGTTCGAAGGCCAGCTGTTCCTACAACGTTTGTTCCAGGTAGGCATAGCCTGCGAGCGAGAATCGAAAACCTTTGGCATCCCACAGGGGTGCTGACGAGCACTCCCGCCCGGACGTCAGCGATTGTGCACGGTCACGCCGAGCCGACGATGTAGTCGCGCAATGTCATCGGCGGCCGGCCCGTGATGGCCTCCACGGTGTCGGTCACCGTTGCCAGTTCACCCGCGGCAATCGCGGTGTAGGTGGACACCCAGGCGTCCAATTGCCAGTCCGGCGCCCCATACGCTTTCCGCGACTCGTAGGCTTCGTCGATCGTCTCGTTGTGGAATGTGACTGTGCGACCGCTGGTTTCGGTGATGATCCGTGCCACCTCGTCGAAGGCGAGTGATTCGCGGCCGGTGAGGTCGTACGTCTCCCCCCGGTGCGATGCCGGATCGATGAGAACCGTGCTGGCCACTCGCGCGACGTCGGCACGCGCCACCGCACCCACCGCACCGTCGCCGGCCGGGCCACGGATCACGCCATCGCTGCCGGCGAGGCTCGGCAAGAAATCGATGTAGAAGCTGTCCCGCAAGAACGTGAACTGCACACCCGACGCGCGGATGTGCTCCTCCGTTGCCCAATGATCGCGCGCGAGAGTGAAAGTCGCGTCGGGTGCCGCATTCAGGAACGACGTGTAGACGATGTGTTGCACACCGGCCCGGACAGCCGCATCGACGAACGTTCGGTGTTGGGCCAACCGGTCTGCGCTCTCCGAGGCCGACACCATGAACAAGGTGTCGACGCCCGCGAGTGCGGCGACCGCGGCGTCGTGGTCGCCGTAGCTCGTCTCCGCGACCGTCACACCGGGCAACACTGGCGCGCGTCCGCGCGAACGCACCACCAACCGGAGAGCTGTCCCGGCCTCCGACAGGGCACGCGTGACCGATCCCCCGACATTGCCGGTGGCTCCCGTGACCGCGATGGATGGATGTTGGGTCACCGGATTCTCCCGTCGTCGTGGACTCGCTGCGTCGAGCACGTGCTGTTGCTGCGGCACGTTGTCCTCGATGATGGCACTGCGAACGACTCCGAACCACGGGACCCCGCAGCATGACCACAGCACAAGCCATCTCAACAGCCAGCGTCTTGATCTGGCTGGGGATGGTCCTGGCCATCTCCTTCCTGGAAGCCCCGCTGAAGTTCCGCGCTCCCGGGGTGGATCTCAAGACGGGGCTGGGTAGCGGGATAGTTTTGACACCGACCGCCGGAAGGGAGGAATCGTGGACGAGAACGTGATCGAATCGCTGATCCGGTGGACGGATTCAGGTGCGGTATGGCGCGTGACGTCCCGGACCGCCTCTGCGGTGACCATCTCGATGTGCACCTGCGACGGTGGCGAAGAAGTACAGCGCCTGCAATCGGCTGATCCCGCGGTCCTCGCCTGGCTGGGCGACAGGACGGGCAACGAGGTGGACGATGCCTGAGCGTCGAGACCGCGACCCCGACGGCTGCGCACGGCAGGCCCGGCCGCGCGACGAGCTGGGCAGGCCGCTGCCGTACGGCGCCGAGGGTGTTGAACCGGTTTCCGAGGATCCGTTGCCACCCGCCGAAACCATCGCGCTGGCACGTCAACTCATCGACGAGGGACGGCCGTTTGCGGCCCACGAGGTGTTCGAGGTCCGCTGGAAGACATGCCCGCCCGCCGAACGGGAGCTGTGGCAGGGACTGGCGCAGATCTGCGTCGGTCTGACCCACCATCTGCGTGGAAACTCCAGGGGCGCCGAGCGTCTCGTCGAACGGGGGGCCGGCCGTCTCCTGCGTTACAGCCTCGTCGATGCGACGCCGTACGGACTCGATCTGGACGCCATCATCGCGTGTGCCGAACAACAGGTCCAGGACACGCGCTGAGTGATGCCGGCCGCGGGGAACACACGGCCGACATCTGGGTTCACCGACCGGGCAGGAACTTCAGCGACTTCACGAACGCCGGCACGGTCCGCAGGAAGAGCCCCTGCGGCACGCCCTTGATGCCACCCAGGCCGATCACCCGCTGCTCGGCAATCGTCTGGGGCTCGGTGTACTTGAGAAGCCCTTCGGCGCCGTGACGGCGGCCGACGCCCGACTTGCCCATACCGCCCATCGGAGCCGCAGTGGAACCCCATGCCGCCGCGTAGCCCTCGTTCAGATTGACCGTGCCGGCGCGCAGCTCCGCGGCAATCTTGCGGCCTTCTTCCGATGACCCGGCGAAAACGCTTGCGTTGAGGCCGTATTCGGTGTTGTTGGCCTCTTTGATGGCCTCGTCCACGGAATCCACCGGATAGATGGCGACAACCGGTCCGAAGGTCTCGCCGGCAAACGATTCCATCCCGTCGGCAACCCCGGACAGAACGGTCGGCTCGAAGAAGAAGGGTCCGAGTTCAGGACGGCGGTGCCCACCGGCCAGAACCACGGCGCCCTTGGACTTGGCGTCCTCGACGTGCCGTTCGGCGGTGTCGACCTGGTCCGCCGAGGCCAACGACCCCATCTCCGTGGAGAAGTCGTAGGACTTGCCCACCTTCATCGCCGACACCCGCTGCGCGAACTTGGCGGAGAACTCGTCGGCGATCGGCTTCTCGACGTAGATGCGCTCGATCGAGATGCAGAGCTGCCCCGAGTTCGAGAAGCAGGCGCGCACTGCACCTTCGACAGCGTTGTCGATGTCGGCGGTCTTGGTGATGATCATCGGGTTCTTGCCACCGAGCTCGGCGGAGAACCCGATCAGGCGACGGCCGGCCTGCTCGGCGAGCTGCGCGCCGGTTTCCGAAGATCCGGTGAACATGAGGTAGTCGGCCTGAGCCAAGATCTCTTGTCCCACAACAGAGCCCGGTCCGGGAACCACGGCGAACAAATCCCTCGGCAGGCCTGCCTGGTAGAGCAACTCGACCACGGCGAGGGCGCAGTACGGCGTCTGGCTGTCGGGCTTGAGCACCACCGCATTACCGGCCATCAGAGCAGCGACCCCGTCCGAGGCAGCCAGGGTCATCGGGTAGTTCCACGGCGAGATCACACCGACGACACCCTTGGGCTGATACCGAACGCGGGCGTCGGTGGCCAGGGGCAACATTCCCTTGACCTTGCTCGCCGCCAGCAGCCGCGGGCCGGTCTTGGCGTAGTGCCGGGCGGTCATCGCCACGTCCAGCACTTCCTCCTGGGCGTAGGCGCGCGCCTTGCCGGTCTCGGCCTGCGCCATGTCGGCCAGCGCGTCCCTGTTCTTGAGCACCAGGGCCGCGAAGTCGATCAGGATCTTGGCACGGTCACGCGGCCAGAGTTTCGCCCACTCGACCTGTGCGGCGCGCGCCCGCTCGAACGCGGCCCGCACGTCGTCGGCGGTGCCGACCGGGATTGTGGTCATCTCCTCGCCCGTGAACGCCTCGAGAACCGGGCGCGTGGAACGGGCGTCCGGATCGTCGATGGCGATGAGCCCTCGCAAACGGTCGAACGTGGCTGTATCTGGCTTGCCCATGATCAATGTCTCCTATTCGGCCGCGACGAGCACGATGCCGTCGTCGTCGCTGTATGCGAGGTCGCCGGGATTGAAGGTGAGACCGCCCAGTTCAACAGGGACGTCACGCTCTCCGGCTCCGGTCTTGGTGGACTTGCGCGGGTTGGTGCCGAGAGCCTTGATACCGATGTCGATGCCGGCGAGCAGCTTCGAATCGCGGACCGCACCGTTCACGATGATCCCGCTCCAGCCGTTGGACCGCCCGAGTTCGGCGATCACGTCGCCGACAAGGGCGGTGTGCACCGACCCGGCGCCGTCGACGACGAGGACCCCGCCGTTGCCGGGTTCGCCGAGCACCTGCTTGAGCAGGGCGTTGTCCTGGAGGCACCGAACCGTGGTGACCCGGCCGACGAACTCCCTGCGCTTTCCGAACTGCGTGAACTGGAGGTCGCAGCTGCGTACCTCCTCGCCGATCTCGTCCACGAGGTCGGCGGTGGCGACGAAGGTGATCTCACTCATGCACCTCAGCCTAACGACTCTTACTTACCGACCGGTAACCACCGCTGACCGGCCCGCATGCGAGCCAGCCGAACGCGGCCGTGGACATCAGTCCGGGAGCACACCGTCGTCTGGTCCGCCGACCACGGCCTCGGTGCCGCCGATCTCCACGACGTCGCCGGTGACCAGCTGTCGGCCGCGCCGCGTCTCGGTCTCACCGTTCACGCTGACCAATCCGTCCGCGATGACTTCTTTTGCCTCGGCCCCGGATTCGATGAGATTTGCCAGCTTCAGGAATTGGCCCAGTCGGATGGAATTGTCTCGGATCGGAACTGTTTCTCGGCTCACCGTTCAATCCTCCCATCTGAGAGATAACGTTACTGCGGACCAGCTGCGGAAAGGCAACACCTGTGAGCGTCGATTCACCCGAAACCACGGTCGACTCAATCGATGTGAGCAGGGAGGCAACTCCTGCGTCCCGTAGGCCGACTCGCCTGGTCCCACCTGCGGGATGGTTCAAGAACGCGCCCCGGTACGTCAGTTGGGTTGCGGGCGTCCTCGCCGCCATCTCGCTGCTCAGCAGCATCTCCCTGCAGTTCCGGCGCCTCACCGAGGTGCCTCGCGACTACGTCGACAACTATCTGATCTCCGCACCCGACACGAGCTTCGCCTGGGCGTTCGTCTTGGCACTGCTCGCTTTTGCACTCGCATCCCGCAAGCGGATCGCGTGGTGGATCACGGTGGCGTACGTCGCCGTCTATGCCATCGGAAATGCGCTCTACCTATTCGAGCCGTTGTCGTCGGAAAACGGCGTGAACACCGTGGTGCGGATCAATATCTGCATCGGCGTCGTTCTGCACGTGTTTGCCCTGATGTATTTGATCGCGAGTTATCGGCAGTTCTATACCCGTGTGCGCCGTGGCGCTCTCTGGCGCGCTGCCGGGGTCCTGGTCGCCGGCCTGGTCATCGGTTCGCTGATCGGTTGGGCCCTCGTCGAGATCTTCCCTCACACCCTCACCGCCTCCCAGCGACTGCCCTACGCCATCAACCATGTGGTGACGTTCGGGTCTGTCGACCTCTCGACCGACTTCGACGAGCACCATTCCTATGCACCCGTCGAGACGTTCCTGGGTCTACTCGGCGCTCTGGCGCTCATCGCCGCGGCGTTGATCCTGTTCCGTTCGCAACGGTCGAACAACTCGATGACCGCGATCGACGAGAGGTTGCTGCGGCTGCTCATCGATGGCTTCAGCGGCGACGACTCACTGGCGTATTTCTCCACCCGCCACGACAAGGCGGTTGTCTTCGCTCCCAACGGCATGGCTGCGATCACCTATCGGGTGGAGGTCGGCACCGCGATGGCCGGCGGAGACCCCGTGGGCGACAAGCGCTACTGGCCCGACGCGATCGCGGAGTTCCTCAAGATCTGCGACCGTTACGGCTGGCATCCGGGCGCGATCGGCGTGAGTGCCACCGGCGCGGAGGCGTGGGACGCTGCCGGATTCACCACACTCAACATCGGCGACGAGGCGATCGTCCACACCCGCGGGTACAACCTCAACGGACCGGAGATGAAGGCCGTCCGTCAGTCGGTGGCCCGCACCAAGCGCGCCGGAATCACCGTGCGTATCGCCCGCCACGAGGATCTGTCCCCCGAACAAATGGCCGCGGTGATCGCGCGCGCCGACGAATGGCGCGACACAGACGAAGAACGCGGCTTCTCGATGGCGCTGGGGCGTCTGGGTGACCCTGCGGACGGCCGGTCCATTCTCGTGGAAGCAGTGCGCGACGCGGGCACCGCGAACGAGAAGGTCGTCGGCATGCTCTCGTTTGTCCCCTGGGGCCAGACCGGCGCATCGCTCGATGTGATGCGCCGTGACCGGGACTCGATCAACGGACTGGTCGAGACGATGGTGACCGAGTTCGCCGAGAACGCCGAAGCTTTCGGCATCCTCGACATCTCGATGAACTTCGCAGCCTTCCGTGTGGTGTTCGAAGAAGGCGGCCAAATCGGCGCCGGCCCGATCATGCGGGCGATGTACGGCGCTCTCACCTTCGCATCGAAGTTCGTGCAGATGGAATCGCTGTACAAGTCGAACGCCAAATACCACCCCGAGTGGGTTCCCCGGTTCCTGTGTTTCGAGGACGGCCGCACGATTCCGCGAGTAGGCCTGGCCGCGGTGGTCAACGAAGGATTTGTGAAGCTGCCGAAGTTCGGGCAGGGCAACGACTTCACCGGCGATGCCTCCTCGGTGCCGCCCGGTGTCGACATCGACGCGATCGCCGCGGAGATCGCCAGCGAGGAAAAGGCCGAGCATCGTGGACCGCGACGCCCCGAGCAGGTCCGTGTTCGTCTGGCCAAACTGGAACAGCTGACCGCGGCCGGCGTCGACCCCTATCCGCCCGCCTATCCGCCCACCCACACCATCGCGCAGGCCGTCAGCGCGCCGGAAGGGACCACCGCCCGGGTGGCAGGCCGCGTCATCCGCATGCGTGACTTCGGCAAGGTCGTGTTCTGCGATGTGCGCGACTGGAGCGGGGACGTGCAGGTACTCGTGGATGCGAGCGCACTGAAGCCGGAAACCCTCGACCTGGCGAGCACCGTCGACCTCGGCGACCTCATCGAGGTCAGCGGAGTGGTGGGGCGCAGCCGCAAGGGCGAGTTGTCGCTGCTGGCCAAGGATTGGCGGATGCTCGGCAAGTGTCTGCATCCGTTGCCGGACAAGTGGAGTGGGCTCACCGACCCCGAGGCGCGAGTGCGTCAGCGGTACGTGGATCTGACCATCAATCCCCGAGCCCGTGAACTCATGCGGGTGCACAGCGCCATCGTGAAGTCGATGCGCGACTACCTCTCCGGCCGCGACTACCTCGAGGTGGAGACGCCGATCCTGCAGCAGATCCACGGCGGCGCGAACGCGGCGCCGTTCCGCACGCACATCAATGCCTACGACCTCGATCTGTATCTGCGGATCGCTCCTGAGCTCTACCTCAAACGGCTGTGTGTCGGCGGCATGGAGCGCGTGTTCGAGATGGGCCGCAACTTCCGCAACGAAGGTGTGGACTTCAAGCACAACCCGGAGTTCACCAGCCTGGAAGCGTATGAGGCGCACAGCGACTACGACCGCATGCTGCACCTCACCCGCGAGATGATCCAGAACGCCGCGGTCGCCGCGCACGGCGAGCAGGTGGTCTACATCGAGGGCAAGGACGGGGAGATCGAGAAGGTCGACATCTCCGGTGAGTGGCCGGTGAAGACACTGCACGGCGCGGTGTCGGAGGCGATCGGCGAAGAGGTCACCCCGTACTCGGAGGTGGAGTACCTCAAGGAACTGTGCGACAAGCACGAGATCCCCTACCGCAACGACTGGGATGCCGGTCAGGTCGCGTTGGAGATGTACGAGCACCTGGTGGAAGACCAGACCACGTTCCCGACGTTCTACAAAGACTTCCCGACGTCGGTGTCACCGCTGACGCGTCAGCACCGCACCATCCCCGGTGTCACCGAACGCTGGGACCTGGTCGCGTGGGGGGTCGAATTGGGTACGGCCTACACCGAATTGACCGATCCGGTGGAGCAGCGCCGGCGTCTCACCGAACAGTCGTTGCTCGCCGCGGGCGGCGACCCCGAGGCGATGGAGCTCGACGAGGACTTCCTGCAGGCCCTCGAACACGGCATGTTCCCCACCGGCGGGCTCGGCATCGGAGTGGACCGCATCGTCATGTTGCTCACCGGACAGTCGATCCGGGAGACGCTCGCGTTCCCTCTCGCGAAGCCGAAGTGACCGCTCTGAAGGTTGACGCTTGAACTGGTACATGACCCACGTGGTCGAGACAGGCCGGTCTGCGGCCGTGGTCGCCCTGGTCGGTTTCGTCGTGACCTACGGCATCACGCGTTGGATCACCCGATCCATCCGGGCTCGGAGTGAGAACACGTCGGACGATGCCGAGGCCACGTCTGGCGGACCGGTCAACGACATCTACATCGGTGGAGTGCACATCCACCACCAGGTGTGGGGCATCTTGCTGATCCTCACCGCCGGGCTGCTCGAGTTCCGGTTCCAGCCCGACCCGCCGTGGCGCGAGGTGCTGGCCGCCGCGTTCGGGATCGGCGCCGCCCTCGCGCTCGACGAGTTCGCGCTGTGGCTGCATCTGGAAGACGTGTACTGGTCCGAAGAGGGGCGCAAGTCGATCGACGCGGTGATGATCGCGACGGTGTTCGGTGTGGCGATGCTGGTCGGCACCACTCCCCTCGGCGGGATCGACGAGGGCAATCCGTCCAGCACCAGCGTGGTCATCACAGCGTTGATCGTGCTCGTGCACGTCGCCTACTCTGTGATCTGTCTGCTCAAGGGCAAGCTCGCGACAGGACTGATCGGGCTGCCGGTGCCACTACTCGGGTTGATCGGCGCGTTGCGGCTGGCACATCCGACCTCGTACTGGGCGCGCAGGTTCTACTCTGAACGCAAGCTCGAGCGCGCCGAGCGCCGGTTCGAGCTGTACGTCGGTCGTCGTGACCGGATGCGTGATCTCGTCGGCGGTCGCGAACAGCGAACGCCCTGACCGCTGCACCCATCTCCTCCGGCGCTCAGAGAACGAGATGACCCATGTGTCGCTGGCTCGGCTATTACGGGAATCCGATCAATCCCAAAGAACTTCTCTACGATCCCGAACACTCGCTCATCGAACAGAGTCGCCTTGCTGCGCCCGATGTTCCCACCGCAAACGCCGACGGTCACGGACTGGGCTGGTACAGCGAGGCGGGCAGGCCCACGCTGTTCCGTAGCGCCGCCCCCGCCTGGGGAGACGAGAACCTTCGCGAGCTGTCGGCGACGGTGCGATCGTCGTTGTTCCTCGCACATGTGCGGGCGGCCACCGGTACCCCAGTGCAACAAACGAATTGCCATCCATTTCGGTATGGACATTGGATGTTCGTGCACAACGGCTTCATCGCCGACTTCCAACGTCTCCGGCGCGATCTCATCCTCGCCGTGCGACCGGACCTGTTCGAGAGCATCGGAGGATCGACAGATTCGGAGGTGATGTTCTACCTCGCGCTGACCTTCGGCCTGGAGGACGATCCACTCGGTGGTCTGGAGCGGATGGCCGGTCACATCGAAGCGCTGGCGGCATCGCAGGGCATATCCGAGCCTGTTCAGATGACGATCGGGCTCACCGACGGTGAGCGGCTCTACGCGGTGCGCTACGCGAGCGGCCCGGTGGTCAACACGTTGTACGTCAGCGGCGACGTCGAGTCGGTCCGCAAGCTGTATCCGGAGAACGAACGCCTTGCGCACTTCTCGGAGGAAGCCCGCGTGGTTGTGTCCGAACCGCTGGTCACGCTTCCCGGGCTGTGGCACGAGGTGCCGCCGTCGAGCGCTCTCATCGTGCAGAAGGGCCCGGACGAACAACAGCCGTTTCGACCGCAACCACCCACCTGACCGGTTTCCGCCGGCCGTGCCGAGTAATGAGCCCGGCATAGACTGGCTCGATGCAGCTGCAGCCGCCCGGCGCGTTCTACACCATCTGTGGCCTGCGCACCCATGTGGTCGTGGAGGGCCAGGGTCCACCATTGCTTTTCCTGGCCGCACTCGGTGGCAACTGGTTCGACTTCGACCACCTGGCCGAACTGCTCCGCGACCGGTGGACGGTGATCCGATACGACCGGCCCGGTTACGGCTTGTCCGATCCACTCCCTCCCGGGCAGATCCCGTCGATCGACGACGAGAACCGACGGATAGATGAACTGCTCAACGCGGTCGGGGTCACCGAACCCGTTGTGGTCGCAGGGCATTCGCTGGCATCGCTTTACGCGGAGGGATTCGCCCGCGGCCGGCCGGAGCGGGTGGCCGCAGTCATCATGCTCGATGGCTCGTACGTGATGCTGCCGCTGCAGATGGTGCCGCCAGGCCTCAGCAACCGGTTGGCGCATCTGACCGCACACCTCATCAAGGCTCTGCGGCTGCCCCGGTCGGCCGGCATCCGTGGCCATGCGATCGCGACGTCGCCCGGGCCACCGGGCGGGTACACAGCAGAGCAGCGCCACTGGATCGGGGAGGTTCTGGGCGGAAATCGTTATCCGCGAGCACTTCTCGTCGAGCAGGTCGCGTTCGGGGTTCTCAACTCAGAACTGGTGGTCATGCGACGGACGATGCCTCTGACGGCGCCGACCCTGGTTGTCTCCGCCCTGCCCGGGCGGCGCACACCGGTCCGACTGTTCTGGAACTGGAAGCAGGCCCGGTACGCCCGATTCCTCGGCGCCGACTACGCGCCCGTGATTCCCGCGCGCCACTTCTTCATCGTCCAGCAGCCCGATGTCGCTGCCGGGCTGATCGAGGATTTTGCCGCCCGCGCGATCGTCGACAGGTAGTCCCAGCGGGAGCGATCAGAGGTCGAAGTTCCGCAGGTCGGCGCTCGTCACCAGTCGCTCGCCCTCTTCGGGCAGCATTCGAGCGAGTCGTCGATGTGCGATCAGCCCATCCGAACCGAAAATGTGCGGGTGTCGTCCGAGTAGTGGGGTGCGGCGGCTGTTGTGCGACTTCGCCAGTTTCACGACTGATCACGTCCTGTTTAGTGCAGCGGATAACTTTCTGGGTACCGCGATCGTCCAGAGTCGAAACCCTTGAACATCCGTACCTTCGCGTTGTGTGTCGTGATGGCCCGCCGCGTCGTTACCTCTGCACAGGCCTCACCAGGGGTGTTGCTGCCACAATGTGGTGAACGTCACGCTACGCGCAGGGATGTCCGGATCCGGGTTGCCACGCGGGCGAGTCACATCTTCCCCAGGAGTAACACGGCGGGCGGGTAGGTGTCGCCAAACCCTCCGACTCCAGTCAAACGCTCCGGTTGCAACCGGAGGAAGTGGTCGAAACCGGAGGAAACGCCGGCCCGCCAAACCCTCCGACTGCAACCGGAGGAAGTGGTCGAAACCGGAGGAAGTATGCCGCCCCGCCAAACCCTCCGACTCCAGTCAGACCCTCCGACTGCAACCGGAGGAAGTGGTCGAAACCGGAGGAAGTACATCAGCCCCGGCGGCCGAATGTCGGTCAGGCCAGGCCGGCCAGGTAGTTCTGGGCCCACTGCAGTGCGGTGACGCCCGGCTGCACCTGGAAGTTGCCGTAGTTGGTGTGCGAGCCGGATTCGATGAATCGGTTGAACGCGATGATCTGGGCGCGGGCCTTCTCGTTGCTGAGTTCGTTCAGTACGGCACCGGGTCCGCCGCGGGTGACCAGTTCGCTGAAGATCGCAGCGGCCTCCGCCTGGTACTGGGCGAACATGTCGGGGTTCGGGTTACTGGTCTCCGCCAGATAACCGACCACGCGGGAGACGTAGTAGTCCCGGGGGATGTTGCAGTACTGGTCGCCCGGATCGCAGATGGTGAAGGTGCGGTTCTTCACCCATCCGAACCCGCCCTGGCGTGGTCCGCCGTTGCCCTCGCCCGACAGCTCCGGTCCGATGAGCGCATCCTGCTTCGAGCGGCGCGGGTCGGAGATCAGCACCGCGCCGGCGAACCTGGCGGGCGCGATGGCTCCCCGCCCGGTCCCGATGTCGGCGGCGAGGTCGCCGGCCGCGTCAGCACCCTGGCTGTAGCCGATCAGGGCGACCTTCGTACCGGGGCACCGTTTGGTCATCGTGATGGCCAGGCCCTCGGCGTTGGCCACGGCCTGGGCCTTCGACTCGCCGTAGATGGCTCCGCCGTTCTCCCAGGGGAAGGCGGTGGCGTTGTACCCGACCAGCTGGGTCTGGGTCTCACCGCCGAGGCCGGTCGTGGGGTAGGCGAGCATTCCGCGGATCTGGGCGTCGGCCGACTTCTCCCAGGTTCCGGGAATCGCCAACACGTAGAGCTCAGGGCAGCCCGCGGGATCAGCCGATGCGGTGGGTGCCGACACGGCACTCAATGCCCCGACCGTCACCACAGCTGCTGCCAACACACTCGACATCGCGCGTGTGCGGCGTCCACGCTGTCGCCGCCAACCAAGAACAGTGCCCACCCGCATGAACTTTTCCTCCCGAGCAAAACTGCTGATCACAGCTCGATACCAATCGGAACACAGGTGTGTTCCGATTCATCTTGACAGGTCGGGAGCGATCCCGCACCTTCAGCGCTGCGGTGCCAGGGTGGGAACGATGGGTGCGGGGAGCAGGGTGGAGCCGGTGAGGAACTTGTCCGCAGCAGCAGCCGCAGACCGTCCTTCAGCGATCGCCCACACGATCAACGACTGACCGCGACCTGCATCGCCGGCCACGAACACGCCAGGGACCGTCGACTGAAAGTTGTCGTCGCGCTTGACGTTTCCGCGTTCGTTGTACTCCACGCCGAGCTTGTCGAGGAAGTCCTCGCGCTCGGGTCCGACGAAGCCCATCGCCAGCAGAACGAGGTCGGCGTCGAGTTCGAAGTCACTGCCTTCGACCTTCTCGAAACGGCCGGCGTTCATCACGACTTCGTGCGCGCGCAAACCGGTGACCTTGCCGTCTTCACCGAGGAACTGCTCAGTGTTCACCGAGAACACGCGTTCTCCACCCTCTTCATGGGCCGAGGACACCCGGTACATCAGGGGGTACGTGGGCCACGGGGTGGAGTCGGCGCGCTCGTCCGGCGGGCGCGGCATGATCTCGAACTGGTGGACGATCTCGGCGCCCTGACGCAGCGACGTACCGAGGCAGTCCGCGCCGGTGTCACCACCACCGATGATGATCACCTTCTTGCCCTTGGCGTTGATCGGCGGCATGCCGTCGTCGTCGACGACGTCGTCGCCCTCTTGAACCCGGTTGGCCCACGGCAGGAACTCCATCGCCTGATGGATGCCATCGAGTTCACGGCCCGGGATCGGCAGGTCGCGGCCCTTGGTGGAGCCGTTGCACAGCACCACAGCGTCGAAGTCGGCCTTGAGTTGTTCGACGGTCACGTCAACACCGACGTTGACACCCGCACGGAACTGGGTGCCCTCGGCGACCATCTGGTCCAGACGGCGGTCGATGTGGTGCTTCTCCATCTTGAACTCGGGGATGCCGTAGCGGAGCAGACCACCGATCCGATCGGCCCGCTCGAAAACGGTGACGTCGTGCCCGGCGCGCGTGAGCTGCTGCGCCGCAGCGAGACCCGCAGGGCCTGACCCGACGATCGCAACCGACTTGCCGGTCTTCTCGGTCGGCAGCACCGGCGTGACCCAGCCTTCATCGAAGGCGTTGTCGATGAGCTCGACCTCGACCTGCTTGATGGTGACGGCAGGCTGGTTGATGCCCAGCACGCACGACGCCTCACAGGGGGCCGGGCACAACCGACCGGTGAACTCCGGGAAGTTGTTGGTGGCGTGCAGACGGTCGATGCCGTCTGCCCAACGGTCCTTGTACACGAGGTCGTTCCACTCGGGAATCAGGTTCCCGAGAGGACAACCGTTGTGACAGAACGGGATCCCGCAGTCCATGCATCGGCTGGCCTGCACGCGAAGCTTGTCGCGATCGAAGTCCTCGTAGACCTCTTTCCAGTCCATGAGTCGCAGCGGGACCGGCCGCCGTTGCGGCAGTTCACGTTCGGGGTGCTTGAGAAAGCCCTTCTGGTCAGCCACGTGCGGCCTCCATCACTGCTTCGTCCACGTTGCGCCCGTCCTTCTCGGCTGAGGCGATAGCGAGCAGGACTCGCTTGTAATCGCGCGGCATCACCTTCACGAATCGGCCGACGTTGCTCTCCCAGTCTTCGAGGATACGAGCGGCCACCGGCGAACCGGTTTCGTTGCGGTGCTTGTTCACGATGCCTTCCAGGAACTCGAGGTCTTCGTCCTCGAGCGGCTCCGGTTGCACCAGTTCGGTGTTGAGATTGCTCTCCAGTACGCCGTCGGGGTCGTAGACGTACGCGATACCACCGGACATACCGGCGGCGAAGTTGCGGCCGGTCGGTCCGAGCACGATCACGCGACCACCTGTCATGTACTCGCAGCCGTGGTCACCCACGCCTTCGACGACAGCGGTGACGCCCGAGTTGCGGACGCAGAAACGCTCGCCGACCACACCCCGGAGCAGGATCTCGCCCGAGGTGGCGCCGAACCCGATGACGTTGCCGGCGATGATGTTCTCTTCGGCGACAAAGCCTTCCGGCGCGTTGTCCGCCGGAGCGATCACGATCCGGCCACCCGAGAGGCCCTTGCCCACGAAGTCGTTGGCGTCGCCCTTGAGTCGCAGCGTCACACCCTTGGGCACAAACGCACCGAAGCTGTTTCCGGCGGAGCCGTGGAAATCGATGATGACCGTGCCGTCGGGCAAGCCGTTGGCACCGTACGCCTTGGTGATCTCGTGCCCGAGCATGGTGCCCACGGTGCGGTTCACGTTGGCGATCTCAGAGGTGAACGACACGCGCTCACCCGAATCGATCGCCGCCCGAGCCTGTGTGATCAGCTGTTGATCGAGCGCCTTGTCCAGCGAATGGTCCTGGCTGCCAGAGCAATACAGGTCCTGATTCATGAACGGCGAATCGGTCTGGGTAAGGATCGCCGACAGGTCGAGCTTTCCTGCCTTGGCCGACTTCCAGTGCTGCAGCGCCTTCGTGGTGTCGAGCATCTGCACCTGGCCGACGGCTTCCTGCAGCGTGCGGAAGCCGAGGCGGGCCAGCAGTTCACGCACTTCTTCGGCGATGTACATGAAGAAGTTCTCGACGAACTCGGGCTTGCCGGTGAAACGCTCACGCAGCACGGGGTTCTGGGTCGCGACGCCCACCGGGCAGGTGTCGAGATGGCAGACGCGCATCATGATGCAACCCGAGACCACCAGCGGCGCAGTCGCGAATCCGAACTCCTCGCCACCGAGCAGCGCGGCCACGACCACATCGCGGCCGGTCTTGAGCTGGCCGTCGACCTGGACCACGATGCGGTCGCGAAGTCCGTTGAGCAACAACGTCTGCTGGGTCTCGGCCAGGCCGAGTTCCCAGGGACCACCGGCGTGCTTGACCGAGGTGAGCGGCGTCGCGCCGGTGCCACCGTCGTGACCGGAGATCAGCACCACGTCCGCGTGCGCCTTCGAGACGCCTGCCGCGACGGTGCCGACACCCACTTCCGACACAAGTTTCACGTGAATCCTTGCCGACGGATTCGCGTTCTTCAGGTCGTGGATCAGCTGGGCGAGATCCTCGATCGAATAGATGTCGTGGTGGGGCGGCGGCGAGATGAGGCCGACGCCGGGTGTGGAGCCGCGCACCTCGGCGACCCACGGGTACACCTTGTGCGGCGGGAGCTGTCCACCTTCACCGGGCTTCGCGCCCTGCGCCATCTTGATCTGGATGTCGGTGCAGTTGGTGAGGTAGTGCGCGGTCACGCCGAAACGGCCCGAGGCCACCTGCTTGATGGCACTACGACGCCAGTCGCCGTTCTCGTCGGGTTCGAAACGGCTCGGATTCTCGCCGCCCTCACCGGAGTTCGAGCGCCCACCCAGTCGGTTCATCGCGATCGCGAGGGTCTCGTGGGCCTCGGCCGAGATGGAGCCGAAGCTCATCGCGCCGGTCGAGAACCGCTTGACGATCTCGCTGGCAGGCTCGACCTTGTCGATGGGGATCGGGTCGCGGTCGTCGAAGTTGAACTCGAACAACCCGCGCAGCGACGCCATCTTCTTCGACTGGTCGTCGATCAGCTTGGTGTATTCCTTGAACACCGAGTACTGCCCGGTGCGGGTGGAATGCTGCAGCTTGAACACCGTGTCGGGGTTGAACAGGTGGTACTCGCCCTCGCGACGCCACTGGTATTCGCCACCGACCTCGAGCTCGCGGTGTGCGCGCTCCTCGGGCCGGTGATTGAACGCCAGTTGATGGCGTGCGGTGACGTCGGCAGCGATGTCGTCGAGGCCGATACCACCGAGGTGCGACCGCAACCCGGTGAAGTACTCGTCGACGGTGTCCTGATTGATGCCGATGACCTGGAAGAGCTGTGCACCGGTGTAGGACGCCAGAGTCGAGATGCCCATCTTCGACATCACCTTGAGAACACCCTTGCCGGCGGCCTTGATGTAGTTCTTGCGCGCGGTCTCGTAGTCGAGGTCGCCCAGGGCGCCACGCACCGACATGTCCTCGATGGTCTCGAAAGCCATGTAGGGGTTGATCGCCGCGGCACCGAAGCCCACGAGCGCGGCCATGTGGTGCACCTCTCGGGCGTCGCCGGCCTCCACCAGCAGGCCGACCTGGGTGCGGGTCTTCTCCCGCACCAGGTGGTGGTGCACCGCGGAGACCAGCAGCAGCGACGGGATGGGTGCCAGGGTCTCGTCCGATTCGCGGTCGGAAAGGACAACCAGTCGGACGCCGTCCGCGATTGCCTCGGACACCTGGGTACGCACGTTGTCGAGCGCCTTGCGCAGGCCGTCGCCGCCCTCGGCGACCGGGTAGAGACCGCGGATCTGCACACTGCGGTAATCGGCGTACTGCTCGTTGTCACCGAGGTGCACGAGCTTGGCGAGGTCATCGTTGTCCAGGATCGGCTGGGGCAGCACGATCTGGCGGCACGACTCGGGCCCGGGGTTCAGCAGGTCGGCCTCACGGCCGATGCTCACGCCGATGCTGGTGACCACCTCTTCACGGATGGCGTCCAGCGGCGGGTTGGTGACCTGCGCGAACATCTGCTGGAAGTAGTCGAACAGCATGCGCGGGCGCTGCGAGAGCACAGCGAGCGGGGTGTCGGTTCCCATCGAGCCGATGGGCTCGGCACCGGTGGTGGCCATCGGTGAGACCAGCAGCTCGACTTCTTCGGTGGTGTACCCGAAGACCTGCTGGCGCAGCCGGACCCGGTCGTGTGGCATGTGGGTGTGCGGCCGTCCGGGCAGCTTGTCGAGGTGCAGCATGCCCTCGTCCAGCCACTGCTGGTACGGGTGTTCGGCGGCGAGCTCGTCCTTGATCTCCGCGTCGTCGACGATGCGGCCGGCTGCGGTGTCCACCAAGAACATCCGGCCCGGCTGCAGACGCAACTTCTGCACCACGTCGGAATGGTCGATGTCGAGAACGCCCACCTCCGACGCCATCACGACGAGTCCGTCCTTGGTGACCCAGATACGGCTGGGGCGCAGGCCGTTACGGTCGAGCACCGCGCCGATCACGGTGCCGTCGGTGAAGCACACCGACGCCGGTCCGTCCCAGGCCTCCATCAACGTGGAGTGGTACTCGTAGAACGCCCGGTGTTCGGGTTTCATCGACTCGTGGCGTTCCCACGCTTCGGGGATCATCATCAGGACCGCGTGCGGAAGGCTGCGGCCACCGAGGTGCAGGAGCTCGAGCACTTCGTCGAAACGCGCGGTGTCCGAGGCGCCTTGGGTGACAACCGGGAAGATCTTCTCCGCTGTGCCCTCGCCGAACACGCTGGTGTCGATGAGCGCCTCGCGCGCCCGCATCCAGTTCTCGTTGCCGGTGGCGGTGTTGATCTCGCCGTTGTGGGCGACGCGTCGGAACGGGTGGGCCAGCGGCCAACTCGGGAAGGTGTTGGTGGAGAAGCGGGAGTGCACCAGTCCGAGCGCGCTCTCGACCCGGTCGTCCTGCAGGTCGACGTAGAAGCCGCGCAGCTGCGGGGTGGTGAGCATGCCCTTGTAGACGAAGGTGCGGCCGGAAAGGCTGGGGAAGTACACGGTTTCGCGTCCGGGGCCATCCTGGCCCGCGCCCTTGTTGCCCAGCTCGGTCTCGACCCGTTTGCGCACCACGTAGGAACGCCGTTCGAGGTCGTCGCCGCTGCTGTCGCCGGCGATGAAGATCTGCCGGAACGTCGGCATCGCGTCACGGGCCAGCGCACCGAGCGAGCTCTCGTCGGTGGGCACGTCACGCCAGCCGAGAACCGTGAGACCTTCGGCCTCCACGATCTTCTCGACACCGTCGACAGCCGTTTTGGCGTCGCCGGAACCCTGCGGGAGAAACGCGATACCGGTGGCGTAGGAGCCTTCCGGTGGCAACTCGAAATCGACCACGGCACGGAAGAACTTGTCCGGTACCTGGATCATGATTCCGGCACCGTCACCGGTGTTCGGCTCGGCTCCTGCTGCACCTCGGTGTTCGAGGTTCACCAGGGCCGCGATGGCCTTGTCGACGATGTCGCGACTGCGTCGTCCATGCATGTCGACAACAAAGGCAACGCCGCAGGAGTCGTGCTCGTTCTGCGGGTCATAGAGCCCTATCGGGCCGGGAGCGTGCTTCATACTTTTCGCCCTTAACATCGCGTTCGCCGTGCGAGCGCACCGTTTCAGCTGTAGGTTACGGCGCACGGGTTGTGGCAGCCCTTGTCAGGACCACCGCACCGCTCTCACCTGCGCATACAGCGCTGCTGAGCAGCATTTCCGTGCACCGAGGCCAGCGCCATTGCTGACCGCGGATCGTGTTTGCCCACCGCATGGAGGATCACTCCTGCTTCAGGCATCAGATCATTTTCTCACGCCACCCGCGCCGTATTGAAATCGCGAGTGTGCCACGTCTTCGAGATGACCGTCAAACCCTCTCTGAACAGGCGTTACAACCATCCGTGTCGCTGGGCAATCTGAGCGGCTTCGGCCCGGGTACCCGCTCCTGTCTTGCCGATCGCACTCGACAGGTAGTTGCGGACCGTGCCCGGGGACAGATGTACCTGGGAGGCGATGACCGCGACGGTCGCTCCGCCGAGTGCACTGCGTAGGACGTCCTGCTCACGCTCGGTGAGCGGATTCTGTCCGGTGGTGAGGCTCTCGGTGGCCAGGGTGGGGTCGATCACGCGGAGGCCGGCGTGAACCCTCCTCACCGCATCGGCGAGTTCGGCCGCCGGTGTGTCCTTCACGACAAACCCCGAAGCTCCCGCCTCGATCGCTCGGCGCAGATATCCAGGTCGGCCGAACGTGGTGACGATCAGACTGCGCACGTGCGGGAGTTCACGGCGCAGCGCTTCGGCCGCCTCGATGCCGTCGGCCCCCGGCATCTCGATGTCGAGCAGGCAGACATCGACCTCGGCGTCGCGTGCATGTTCCACGACCTCGTCTCCGCGCCCCACCTGAGCGACCACCCGCAGGTCGGATTCGAGGTCGAGCAGGGCCGCCAGGGCACCCCTCACGAGCGCCTGATCGTCCGCGAGCAGCAGCCGGATCTCGGTCATGGGACCAACACTCGCAGTTCGGTGCCGTGGTCGCCGCGGAGGGTCAGTGTGCCGCCCGCGGCCTGGACCCGTTCACGAAGGCCGCGGAGCCCGTTGCCCGACACCGAGCCGTCGAGCCCGACGCCGTCGTCGACGATGTCGATCGCGTTGGGCTGCAGGCGCACCCGGCAGGTCGTCGCTCCGGAATGACGTACGACGTTGGTGATCGCCTCACGCAGTACCCATGCGAACAACACCCGGTTCTCCGGTGCGGCGACGGTGGCGTCAGCAGGTAGATCGGCAGCGATCCGAGTGGCGGTGAGGGCCGTGTCGGCGGCCAGCAGTTCAGTCGCCAGATCCGGCGATCGCAGACCCCCCACGGTGGTGCGGACCTCGGCGAGGGCTTCGCGCGAAATGCGGTGCAGGTCGGCGAGTTCGGCTCTCGCCGCCGTCGGATCGACGTCCATCAACCGCCCCGCGAGCTCGGACTTGACCGTCATCACCGTCAGCGAATGCCCGAGGATGTCGTGGACGTCTCGGGCGACGCGCTCTCGCTCGGCGACGATGGCCAATTGCTCGTCGAGGCTGCGTTTCGCCGCTTCGGACTCCTCACGCAACTCTTCGCGGGCGCGCAAGATCCTCACCGCGAGCACGGTCGGGCCGACGACCAACAGCATCACCACGACGCCCGTGTCGAGTTCCCAACCGTCGACGATCTCCGGCATCACCACCGCGGAACCGGTGAGGAGCACAAAGATGGCCACCGATACCGGTATTGCGAATGACAGTGCGGCGACGGCCATCAGATAGGGGGCCAGCGCGAACACCTCTTGGTCGAGCGTGACCGTTGTCGCCGCGGCCACCACGGCGAGCGCGACGAACGCCACCGGCGCTGCCCGTCTCCGGTCCGAATGCCTGGACGCCCCGAACAGCACGTAGACGCATGTCAGGAGATACCCGACTGCGAACCCGCCGAGCAGGACCAGGGTGTAGACCCGCTCCGCCGTGCTCATGGTGTCCGACTTGCTCACGGTCAGAACGGGATAGGCGAGGAAGAGCAACCACACAGCGGCGAAGGCCCAGCGCAGATCACGCCATGCGGTGAGCCGGCTGGAGATGGCGGACAACGCGCTCCCGTTCTACTCGATACGTCTACTCACCGGGCTCGCGAGCCCACTTCGGGACGATGAACACCCCACGTGCCTCGGCGGTGACACCGTCCTGGTCGGACAGGGTGCCCACGACGTAGGTCTTGATGCCCTCGATCCGATCGATCCACGCGTCTGCGCGTACCGGACCCAGCGGGGTTGCCCGCAGGTACTTGATCTCGATGGTGCCGGTGAACTTCGTCCGCTTGCCGTGGCTCGAGGTCTCTCCCAGTATGTGGTCGAGAACCAAGGCGCACACACCGCCATGCACCATTCCCGGTGGACCCGCATAGGCGGCGCCGAGGTGGAACTCAGACCAGGCCTCGCCCTCCCGGTCGTGGTGGATCTTCAAGGGCGGCGCGAGGGCATTGCGGACTCCGACGACGGCGTTCCCCCACGGCATCGACAATCCCGAGGGCGTTATCCGGACACCGTAGGAACCGCCGATCTGCTGGGTCCTCAGCTGGGCGGTCGCCTGCTCGATTTGCGACTGAACCGTGCGTACGGTCTCCTCGTCGACCTCCGTACGGATCGTCGCGTCCACGAGGTCTCGTACCGCCACCGCGAGCGGCTCGAAGACCCCGCGCAACCGCGCGATCTCGTCGTCGCTCAGATCTTCCTGCAGAAATTGCACCATCGGAGAACTAGAACACGTTTCCGTTTTCGATGTCCACCATCGATCGGCGCCGACCGCGGGCTACACGCTGGTGTCGGTCTCGTACTTCGTCAGGCCGGGAGCGCCGGCAAGCAGTGGGCCGAGCTCGGTGATGGCACCCGGTCCGGCGCGGAACTCGCGGTACGCCGCATCGTGCTTCTCCGATTCCCAGCGTTCGAGGATCATCCAGTGATTCGGGTCCGCGCTGTCGACGAGTACCTCGACACTCTCGCACCCGTCGAAGGCCCGGGTCTCGGTGAGAACCTTCGCCATGAGCTCCTTGGCGTCCGACAACGCTTCGGCCTTGAATGTCACTTCGAGCAGGGCAGTCAAAGACATGTTCTCTCCGGTTTCTGTGCACAGACGATGTCCTCATCAAACTACTCACTGACGGACCGTGCTCCGGCGGTAACAGTGAACAGCAGCGAAGCCGAAGACGACGGCCCACACCGCGACGTTGAGCACGCAGACCCACAGTGGAATGTGTTCGTCGTAGGCGGTCTCGCCGTGGGTCATCGGATAACCGGCCAGCGTGCTGACCCCGAACATGGGGGTGAACATCGAGAACGTCAGCATCGCACCTTTGAGCGGGACGAAAAGATTGCCCGCGAACGCCAGCAACGTCAGCATGCCGCCGAGCACCTGGGTCGCCGCGTCCGAGCGCATTGCACTGCCCACCGCCAGCCCAAACGCGGCGAACAAACCCGACCCGAGCCAACCGAGCACCATGCACCCCACCCACTCGCCCACCGGCGCGCCGGCCCCGGTCGCGAACCCCACCACCGACAACAGCGCCAGCGGCATGGCAGCGACCGCAAGCGCCACCACCACCTTCGTCGTCACGTAACCCAGCGGGGTCAGTGGCGTCATGCGCAGAGTGCGGGTCCATCCGGCCTGTTGCTCCAGGGCCACCGAGGCGGCAGTGGTCGTCGTGGCGAGAATTGCCCCATAGATCGCCATGTGGACCATCACGTACGCCGCGGTGTCGGCGCTGCCGATGCTGTCGCTGCCGTAGTCGGACGCGGCGCCGAACATCAGGTACATCAGCGTCGGGATGGCCAGGGTGAAGATCATCGCCCGCCGGTTGCGCAGCACCCGCCGCAGGTCGAGGCGTATGTACGTGGTCGAAAAGCCCCGGAGGGGCGACGCGGTGTGAGTGTCGGTCAGGGTGGTCACAGGGTGATCCTTTCGGGGGTTCGGCCGTGGTCGGAGGTGAGTGCGACAAACGCGTCCTCGAGGTTGCGCGAGCCGATTTCGACATTGCGCGCACCTGTCTGCGTGAGAAGGAAGCGCGCCAGGTCATCTGACTCGTCAGTGCGAAGAATGGTCCGTCCGCCCCGCTCGCCGACCTCGGCGAGATCTCCGAACGCGGCCTGCGTCCGGGCCACATCGCTCGGCGACATCAACGCCGAGACGCTGCGTCCACTGGCCTGCGCGCGAATACTCGCAACCGAACCGTCCGCGACTATGAGCCCCTTGGCCACCATCACGATGCGGTCGGCGAAAGCATCCGCTTCCTCGAGATAGTGCGTGGCGAACACCACGGTGCGGCCCCGGCGGGCATCAGCGCGCATCGTCGCCCAGAAGGATCGTCGAGACTCCACGTCCATGCCTGCCGTCGGTTCGTCCAGCACGATGAGATCCGGGTCGGGAAGCAGGGCGAGCGCAAACTTTAGTCGTTGCTGTTCGCCACCAGAGCATTTCGAGACCTTGCGGTCCGCGATCCCGGTCAGCTGTGCGCGCTCGATGACCTCCGCGGCCGCGGCAGCGTCGCGGAACGTTCCGCGACGATGCGGACGGTCTCGGCCACGGTGAAGTCGGGAAGCAGTCCCCCGGTCTGCATCACCGCAGCGATTCGTCCGGCGCCGGCGGCCGTCACCGGGTTCTGGCCGAAGATGCTGACTGTTCCCGAGTCGGGTGTCGAGAGTCCCAGCATCATGTCGATTGTTGTGGTCTTGCCTGCGCCATTGGGCCCCAGAAACGCGACCATCTCGCCCGCCGCGATACGGAGATCGATGCCGTCCACGGCGCGCACAGGCCCGCCCGCCGAGTCGAATGTCTTTGTCAATCTGCTCAGTTCGAGCGCCGTTGTGTTCATGGTTTACAGCCTGCGGGCCACCGCGGTCCGTCACCCACGGCTAATGTCACGAGATCGGCATGACAGATGTCATCTGGACAGGAGGTCGATCCCGTTGTCCGACACGGTCGTCCGAATCGGGCCGGCGCTGGCCGTCGCTGTGGTGCTGCTGGCCGTCGTGGCGGTCGCGGTCACTTATCTGGGCCGCACCGGACACGAACGCGCCGTGGCCTGGTCGTCGGTGCGCGCGGTCATTCAGCTCGGTCTGCTGGCGGTGGTGCTCGGGCTTCTGATCCGCCACATCTGGCTTTCCGCCGGGTTCGTTGTGCTCATGGCTCTGGTCGCCGCCTGGACGGCGGCGGGCCGGGTGATCGGCCGTCGTCCGACGGTGTCCGAGACCGCCCGACTACTGTTGCCGGTCGCCGCACCATCAGTTGTGGTGGTGACCGCATTGATTGTCGTGGGCGTGCTACCCGCAACTGGTCTCGCGCTGATACCCAGCGCCGGCATCATGATCGGCGGCGCGATGAACACCACCTCGTTGACGGGTCGTCGGGCGCTCGACGAACTGACGTCGCGACGCGGTGAGGTGGAGGCCGCGATGTCGCTCGGGCTGTCGAATCATCAGGCGCGCATGGAGATCTGCCGCACCGCTGCGTCCACGGCCCTGGTCCCTGCGCTCGACCAGACCCGGACGGTCGGGTTGGTCACCATTCCCGGCGCGTTCGTGGGAATGGTGCTCGGCGGCGCATCCACCACCGACGCCGCGGTGATGCAGCTGTTCGTTCTCATCTCGATTCTCGCCGTGAGTTCCTGCGCAATGGTGGTGACGACCGAATTGGTTGCGAGAGGGCTGCTCGTGACAGGACGATGAACGAGCGACACTCGTCGAGTCGGGTCACACCTGGTGCCCGAGTCCGCCCGCGCGTTCAGCAGCTCGTCGTCCGATTTCGGTCAGCCAGTACGACGGGGCCTCCATCGCTTGCGTTGTGGAACCTGCCATTTCCGTCAGCGAATAGGTCGGCACGTCGATGCCCGCGCCGACCTGGCCGGCAATCACTATCACCGAGACGTGGCTTCGAGCGGCAAGGGAGACGATGTGCCCAACGATCTTGCCGGTGAGCGATGTGTGGTCGAACCTGCCCTCGCCCGTGATGATCAGATCCGCTGTCGGTGCGGCCGACGTGAGGCCGGTCAGGTCGCACACCCGCGCTGCGCCTGGGGTGATCCGTGCACCCCACGCCGCGGTCAGGCCGAATGCGATGCCCCCTGCCGCGCCCGTTCCGGGCATTGTCGGATCGGCAGCCAGACCGGCGTCGCCCAGCAGATCCACCCATCGACGCAGTCCCCGGTCCAGCTTCTCGATTGTCCGTGCGTCGGCACCTTTCTGGGGTCCGAACACGCTCGCCGCTCCCATCGGACCGAACAGCACGGCAGAGGTGTCCACGAGCAGCTCGACGTCGGCCGGTGGACTGAGCAACGAGGAGGTGTCGACACGTGCGGCGACTTGGAGACCCGCCCCGCCTTCGGGAACCGGCCTGCCTGCCCCGTCGAAGACTTCGAGGCCCAGCGCACGTAGAACACCCAATCCTCCGTCGGTTGAGGCTGAACCGCCCAGCGCCACAGTCAGTCTCGAACAGTCGGCGCGCCGGATCACCTCGCCGAGGCCGCGAGACGTCGCGCCGAGTGGGTCGAGCCGATCGAGGTAGGCGATTCCCGACGACTCGGCGAGCTCCACCACAGCGCGACCGTCAGGCATGTTCAGCCAGCGGGCTGACACCGGACGCCCGTGCGGACCGGTTGCGGTGTCGTGGGCGCACCACGTGACATCTCCGACCGCTTGGGCGACCACCGCCAGCGTTCCCTCACCGCCGTCAGCCTGTGGCATGAGGACGAGTTCGTCACCCGGGCGTGCCCGGGCCCAACCTCTGCTCAAGGCCTGCGCGACCTCCACCGCGCCGAGAGATCCCTTGAACGAGTCGGGTGCGAACAGAACTCTCATCCCGCCAGCGGGGGCAGGACGACGTCGCGGTACCGCTGCTTCATGGCCTCGATCACCTGGTGGCCGTCGGTGGACCACACTTTCTCGTTGAAGATCTCCACTTCGACATCACCCCGGTAGCCGGCCGCTCGCACCCACGTTCCGATGGTGTCGAAATCGATGACACCGTCACCCATCATTCCGCGCGACAACAGCGGGTCGGTTTCCATCGGCACCAACCAGTCACACACCTGGTAGGAACTGATCCTGCCCTCTTCCCCGGCCTGCCGGATCTTCCTGTACAACTCCGGATCCCACCAGACATGGAAGGTGTCGACAACAACGCCCACGGCTTCGACCGGGTGTGGTGATGCCATCGACAGCGCCTGTCCCAGAGTGGAGATCACCGCCCTGTCGGCAGCAAACATGGGATGTAGGGGCTCGAGCGCGATGCGGACACCGCGGTCGATCGCGTAGGGGACAAGCTGAGCCAAACGGTCTTCCACCCGCGCGCGTGCCCCGATGAGATCGCGGTCCGGAAGACCACCCATCACCATCACCAGCTCGGGGGCCCCGAGTTCGGCGGCCTCGTCGAGCGCACGACGGTTGTCGTCGAGACCGTCGTCGTGCAGGCCGGTCATGAAACCTCCGCGGCACAGACTCGACACCCGCAGACCCGCATCCGTCACCTGTTTTGCCGCAGACGTGACGCCGACCTCCTGCACCCGGTCTCGCCAGAGACCGACCGCACCGAGACCCGCACGGGCCGCGCCGGTGACAGCGTCTGTCAAACTCCAAGAGTTGACGGTCTTGGTGTTCAAAGACAGTGTCGCGTAGGGATTGTCTAGGTCGTAGGGCGACGTCTCAACAGCTGTGGTCGTCACAATCGGACTCCGTTCAGTTCGAGGTACAGACCCATTCGTTGAACTGCCAGCTCGGGATCGGTCAGCAAGCCGGCTTTGTCCGCCAGTACGAACAGGGTCGTCAGATGCTCCACATTCCTGCCTGAGGCGAGCCCGCCCACCATGGAGAACCCGGACTGTCTGCCGCGCAGCCACGACAGGAACGCGATCCCGGTCTTGTAGTAATAGGTGGGGGCGGCGAAGATGTGGCGGCCGAGTTGCTGGGTGGACTGCAAGATCTGCTCCGCACGTGCGACATTCCCGCGATCTAGCTCCTGCAGGGCGGTGGACGCCGCGGGGTATATGCCCGCGAAAATGCCGAGGAGCGCGTCGGAATGGCCGCGTTCATCACCGATGATCAACTCGGGATAGTTGAAGTCGTCACCGGTATACATCCGCACGTTCGGCGGTAGCGCGCGTCGAAGCGCGATCTCGTGCTGTGCATCAAGTAGGGAGACCTTCACACCGTCGACCTTGGAGCTGTTGGCCTCGATCAAATCGCGGAACACAGCCGTCGCTCGCTCGAGGTCGTCGCTGCCCCAATAACCCTGCAGCGCGGGATCGAACATTGTTCCGAGCCAGTGCAGTATCACCGGCCGATCGACCTCGGCCAGCAAAGTGGAGTACACGGCCACATAGTCGTCGGGCGACTGTGCCACCCGAGCCAGCGCTCGCGACGCCATGATGATGATCGTGGCGCCCGACTCGCCGACCACCGCAATCTGTTCGCGGTACGCATCGAGGACCGCTGTGAGACCGGCGGCTCCCGATGGGAGCGTGTCGATGTCGAGCTGGTCGGTGCCCGCGCCGCACGCGAGCATCCCCCCGGCGGCTTTCGACTCGGCTCCCGATCGTCGGATCAACTCGGCGGTCGCCGCCCAGTCAAGACCCATCCCCCGTTGCGCGGTGTCCATCGCATCGGCGACGCCTAGCCCGTACGACCACAGTTCGTGCCGGTAGGCCAGTGTGGCGTCCCAATCGATGTCGGCGGGCGCGCCGGGTGTGTTGTCTGCCGTCGCTCGTGGGATCACGTGGGCTGCGGCGTAGACCTTGCGTGAGGTGATGGGCGATGTGGGTTTTGTCCAGACACCGGGTTCGGCGAGAACATGGACACCACGGCGGGGAAGGGCGATCGACAGTTGCGCGTCTGTGAGGGTCACAGCGTGATCTCCGGGACCGCCAGCCGACGGCCCTCGGCCGAGCTCCGCAAACCGAGTTCGGCCAGTTGGACGCCCCGCGCAGCCGACAACAGGCCGTACCGATGCGGACGCTCGGCGATGACGTCGCGCAAGAACTCTTCCCATTGCAGCTTGAAGCCGTTGTCGAGGTCGGCGTTTGCAGGCACGTCGAGCCACTGGTCCCGGAACGGTTCGGTCACCGGCAGGTCGGGGTTCCAGACGGGTTTGGGTGTGTGGGACCGGTGCTGGGCCACACAGTTGCGCAGTCCGGCGACAGCTGAGCCGTGGGTTCCGTCGACCTGGAACTCCACCAGCTCATCGCGATGAACCCGCACGGTCCACGACGAGTTGATCTGTGCCACGACGCCGTTCTCCATCTCGAAGATGCCGTACGCGGAATCATCTGCGGTGGCGGGATATTCGTTGCCGTCTTCGTCCCAACGGGTAGGGATGTGGGTCACCGCTCTGGCGGTCACCGACTCGACTTTTCCGAGGATGTTCTCGAGCACGTAGTTCCAGTGGCAGAACATGTCCACGACGATGCCGCCGCCGTCTTCGGCACGGTAGTTCCAACTGGGGCGCTGCGCCGGTTGACCGTCGCCCTCGAACACCCAGTAGCCGAACTCGCCGCGGAGAGAGAGGATCCGTCCGAAGAATCCCTCGTCGACGAGGCGGCGCAGTTTGACAAGCCCTGGGAGATAGAGCTTGTCGTGGACGACACCGGTGGTGACCCCGGCGTTCTCCCCGGTGCGGGCTAGTTCGACAGCCTGCGCGAGCGTCTCGGCGGTCGGCTTCTCGGTGTAGATGTGCTTGCCCGCCTTCATCGCCGCGGCCAGTGCCTCTGCCCGTCGCGACGTCACCTGGGCGTCGAAGTAGATGTCGGTGCGCGGGTCATGGATGACCGCCGACGCGTCGGTGCTGTACTCGGCGATGCCATGCAGAGTGCACAGCTCCTGAAGTTTTGACTCGTTGCGCCCGACAAGGATCGGTTCGAGCTGGAGGCGGGTGCCGTCGGCCAGGAGCAACCCGCCGGAGTCACGAATGGGAAGTATCGATCGCATGAGGTGCTGGCGATAGCCCATGCGGCCGGTCACCCCGTTCATGGCGATGCGCAGGGTACGAGTTGAGGTGGACATGAGAATGCCTTTTCTTTGAACAGCCGATGTTCGATCGGGGGCCGGCTCGAGGCGCGGCAGAGCTGAAAGGGATGGATGGGAACACGTGGGCGGGAAAGTCACCCGTGTGGAATTCACAACTCAGCTTCGGAATGCGCTTTCCAAGCTATGCTTCTCTCAGCGATTGGTCAATAGGCATATCGAGCCGATTCAGAGCCGAAAGGGCGTTGGGATGGCGGCGGTCAGATTGCAAGACGTCGCGGCGGCCGCGGGCGTCTCGCAGGCAACCGCTTCGCGCGTGCTCAACGGGTCCTCCCGCGTGCCCGGCATGGGTGTTGCCGACCGCGTTCGCGCTGCCGCCGCCGAGCTGGGCTACGTCCCGAACGCGCAGGCCCAGGCCCTGGCGCGGTCGTCGACTGGGTTGATCGGCCTGGTGGTGCACGATGTGGCCGACCCGTACTTCTCCTCGATCGTCCGGGGCGTTCAGGCACAGGCCCGGGCAGCGGGGAAGCTGGTATTGCTTGCCAGCACCGAACGCGATTTCGATGTCGAGCGCCAGTCGGTCAGCACGTTCATCTCCCACCGGGCAGACGCCATCATCCTGGCCGGGTCTCGCCAAAGCGGGGACCTGGATCGCGACCTCGAGAAGGAGTTCGCGGTCTATCGCGAGAATGGCGGCAAGGTTGTCGTGATCGGCCAGCCCCTGTCGTTCGGCGCAGCCGTCGAGCCCGAGAATTGGTCAGCGTCAGGACAATTGGCGGAGGCGCTTTACCAGCACGGCCATCGCACATTCGCGATCATCGGCGGGCCGGGCAACATCCGCACGTCGGTCGACCGCCGAAATGGCTTCGTCGACACTCTGAGCAGGCACGGGCTCAGCCCCATCATCGAGGTGTCGGGGGATTTCTCCCGCGACGGCGGTCACAGTGCGGCACGACGACTCGCGGCGGCGCTGGAAATGAGTCCGCAGAGTCCTCGAGGCCGGCCCCCCTGCGTTTTCGCGGTCACCGACGTCATGGCGATAGGCGCCATCGCCGCATGGCGCGAGCTGGGCCTCAGTGTGCCCGAGGATGTTTGCGTGGCCGGTTTCGACGACATCCCCACCCTGCGCGATCATGTCCCCAGCCTGTCCACAGTCGCCCTGTCGTTGGTCGACATCGGCCGGCGTGCAGTGGATCTGGCTCTCGACGAAACCGCCGCGGCACAGTGCGCCCACGAGTTCGTGCAGGGCACCGTGATCTTGCGCCACAGCAGCGCCTTGAACAGCTGATTCGTCGTCACCTATTGACAGTGTGGTCGCGATCACATTACGTTGACCCCAGCTTCGGAAAGCGCATTCCCGTGGACTTCGGTCTGCACCACTACTAGCTTTAGGACTCCTCATGGCGGTAACAACGTCAGTCGAGGTCCGTTCCGCTGCGTTGCCGGCGTCACCCCCCACGCCGACGCGTCACCGACGGTTTCCCTCGTTCCGAAATACTTGGTCCGGCCTTTGGCGGCCGCTCGCCCTGGTAGCGGTGCTCGTCGCCGCCTGGTGGGCGGTGACCAAGTTCGAACTGGTTGCGCCGTACATCCTTCCGTCACCGGGCGACACCTGGCAGACGATGGTGGACAACGCCTCGTACCTCACCACCCACACTTGGGTCACCACCTACGAAACCGTCGCCGGCTTCCTCATCGCGGCCGTGATCGGCGAGGCGGTCGCGGTGATGATGCTCTACTCGCCGAGCGTCGAGAAGACGATGTATCCGTTGATCCTCTTCGCACAGGTCATCCCTAAAATTGCGATCGCACCACTGTTCGTGGTGTGGCTCGGCTTCGGACCCAGCCCGAAAATCCTTGTTGCCGTGCTGATGGCGTTTTTCCCCATCGTCATCTCGGGGATGGCCGGTCTGCGCTCGGTGGATCCGGAGATCGTCGAACTCACCTCCACAATGGGCGCCGGCCGCTGGAAGACGTTCGCCAAGGTTCGCTTTCCCGCCTCTCTTCCACAGCTCCTGTCCGGGCTCAAGATCGCGGCGACGCTCGCCGTCACCGGTGCCGTGGTCGGCGAGTTCGTGGGGGCCAACGAGGGCCTGGGCTACGTGATCCTGCAGGCCAACGGAAACATCGACACCGCAATGCTGTTCGCGGCGCTGATCATCATGTCTCTGCTCGGGATCATCTTGTTCATGATTATCGAGCTCGCCGAGAAGCTGCTCATCCCGTGGCATGCCTCGCGCCGGTCCACCGCCTCTGTTGGCGCGTCGGCCGTCTGATTCATTCGAACCTCACTCAACGGAGATTGAACATGAAACTGAAAACCCTTGTGGTTGCTGCCATTGCGACGACACTTACGCTGGCCGGTTGCGGTGGTGGAGCAGCGGAGAAGAAGCCCGGCGCCGACGGCCAGGCCACCGCGACATCGCTGATGCTCAACTGGTACCCCTATGGCGAACACGCTCCGTTCTATTACGGAGTGCAGGAGGGTATTTTCGCCAAACACGGAATCGACCTCACGATCAAGGCCGGCCAAGGATCAACCAAGACCGCACAGGCCGCCGGTTCGAACCAGACCGACTTCGGCTGGGCCGACACCCCTGCCGTGGTGAGCAACATCGGCAAGGGTGTCAAGATCAAGAGCGTCGGGGTGTTCTTGCAGACGACGCCATCGGCGGTCCAGGTCTACGCAGACTCCGGCATCACCAAACCGGCTGACCTGGCCGGCAAGACCATTGCCGTCTCGGCAGGCGACGCCCCGACCACCACGTTCCCGATCTACCTCGAAAAGGCTGGTGTGCCCGCCGATCAGGTGAAGCAACAGAGCCTCGACGCCGCCGGCAAGGTCGCGGCCATGTTGTCGGGAAAGGTCGATGGGCTCATCGGATTCGCGCATGACCAGGGCCCGACCATCGCCAACAAGAGCGGGCGCGACATGCGTTACCTCCGCTATTCAGATGTGGGCCTGAATTTCTACAGCAACGGCCTGATCGCCAACAACGGAATGATCGAGAGCTCACCCGAACTGGTGCAGGCAATGGTCGACGCCACCAGCGAGGCGTTCACGGCCGCGGCCGCCAATCCCGAAGCAGCCGTAGCCGCGATGGAGGGCAAGGATCCGCAGATGCCGCCGAAGGAAGTCCTACTTCAGCAGTGGACGGAAACCATTCCGCTGCTCTCGACCGCAGGCACCAAAGGAAAGGCACCCGGAGTCAACACGGATGAAGACTGGGCCGCGACGATCGCGGTGCTGAGCGACTCCGGTCTGCTCGAGAACGCCGGCGAACCCTCGCAGTACTGGGATTCGGCCTTCACCCCCACCGACACCAAGTGAGTGAGTGACCATGAATGCCACCACGATCGAACCCCCGAACACCGTGACCGATTCCGCAGTGTCCGTCGAGAACCTGAGCGTGCACTTCTCCTCGAAGCGCGGTGAGGTCACCGCCCTCGACGATGTGCAGTTGCACGTACGAGAAGGCGAGTTCGTCACGATCGCCGGACCTTCTGGTTGCGGCAAGTCGACGCTGCTGAAAGTGGTTGCGGGACTCACCAACGCATCTCACGGCAGTGTGCGGCTACACGGCAGCGAGGTCAAAGGCCCTCAGCGAGGCATCGGCTACGTCTTCCAGAGGGCGGCCCTGCTCGAGTGGCGCACGGTTCGCAAGAACATCTTGATCCAGGCAGAGATGCGCGGCATGAACAAGCGGACTGCCGCGGCGAAGGCAGATCAGCTCATCGAGATGACCGGGCTCACCGGTTTCGAGGGCGCGCTCCCCCATGAGTTGTCCGGTGGCATGCAACAACGTGTCTCCCTGTGCAGGGCGTTGTTGCACGAGCCCGAGGTGCTGCTGATGGATGAACCCTTCGGTGCGTTGGATGCGCTCACTCGCGAGCGGATGAACGTCGAGCTGCATCGCATCTGGCGGGAGACCGGCACCACCGTGATGCTGGTGACCCACTCGGTCGCCGAGGCGGTGTATCTCGCCAATCGCGTGGTGGTGATGAGTCCGCGGCCCGGTCGCATCGTTGAGATCCTCGACGTCGATCTGCCCGCGGAGCGCGACTACAGCGCAACCATGGAGCAGCCCGAGTTCATCGCAGTGGCCAACCGGGTACGTGATCTCCTCGGGGCGACGACCAGCGCAGACTGACCGGTGGCGGGCAGCGCGTGCGCTGCCCGCCACCTACAGCCGCGCCGGCAAGGCAGTTCCGCCGGCGTGGTCAGTCTTCGCGGTACTCGTCTTCCAGCGGTGCGGTCACCACCTGTTCCTGTTCTTGGACGTCGGCCGGGTCCGCATCCAGCGGCCCGCTCCCACCGGTGTCTTCGGCAACATCGGCCTGCTCCGGATCCACCTCCCGCTGCTGTTCGAGCACATCTTCGACGGGCTGGACATCGCTTGGTTCTCCGATCTCACTCATGGAATTCCCCTACCCCGTCGATGGTCCGAAAAAACCCTTGGCCGGAATTTCTTGAACTGCTCAGGGCGCACGGATGAAACGACCAATCACCGGCGCTCGGCCGCCCATTCGGTCACGTAGTCGCGGAATCGTCTGGCAACCGGCGTCATCGCGCGGTCGCGATGCCAGATCAGCCCGACATCGCGCGAACTGCGGTCAGCGGGAGCAGGGTGAGGCCCGTGGGCAGCTGCGGGTTGTCCTCGACCGGTATCACCGCAACCCCGAGGCCCGCGGCCACGAAGCCTGCGACCGTCCCCAGCTCGGTGGCCTCGAAGGTGATCTGCGGCCGGAAGTCCGCCTCAGCGCACAGCTCCTCCAGGATCCGTCGCATGCCGAACGTCGGCCCCATCGCGACAAACGACTCGTCACGCGCCTCGGTCATGGCGATCTCGTCGCGGACCGCAAAAGGATGGTCGGCGGGTACCGCGAGGGCCAGGCGCTGACGCATGATCGGCGCCCACCCCACATCGTTGCTTCGTGGTCGCGGCGACACGATGGCGAGGTCGGCCGGCCCCGCGACCACCCGGTCGAGAATGGATTCGGCCGCTCCCTGGGTGAGGGTGAAGGCGACCCGGGGCGACATCTGGCGCCGGAACTCCCCGATCAGGGTCGGCACCAGCCAGACCCCGAAAGAGTGCAGGAAGCCCAGGTCGATAGATCCTTCGACCGGGCCGGCTCGGTCGGCGATCTCGTGGCGGGCGGCGTCCATCTCGGCGACGGCCCGGCGCAGATGCCCTAGGTAGATCTGTCCGTAGGCGTTGAGCCGAAGCCGCTTGGCGTGCCGGTCGAACAATTCCACCCCGAGCTCTCGTTCGAGCCTGCCGAGCATCCGCGACAACGTGGGTTGCGTCAGATGCAGCTTGCGAGCGGCCGCGGACGTGTTCTCGAGTTCCGCGAGGGTGATGAACCAGGCGTCCGCCATGCGAGCCTCCTTATGCGTCCGATGCATTACAACGCACCAAATGATTCATTTCCACTCGTGGCCCACTAGTGGAAACCTGGGTTCGGTGACCCGCTCGCCGATCAGCCCTGCCCACCCGATTCCGCCCCGCGCCGGATATCGGACCGGCGAGCGCGGCTACCGCAGAACTGCGTTCGCGCTGTTCACCGCAGGGATGGCGACCTTCATGACGCTGTACTACGTGCAGGGTTTGCTGCCGATGTTCTCGGACCACTACGGCGTTTCGCCGGCCGTCTCGGCACTGGCCGTCTCCGTCACCACAGGTCTTCTCGCCGTGGCGATCGTGCCCGCCAGCGTGCTGTCGGAGCGATTCGGCAGAGTGCGGGTGATGACCGTGTCGGCGGTATCGGCCGCTGCGCTGGGCGTGGTGCTGCCGTGGAGCCCGACGTTCGAACTGCTGCTGGCGGGACGCGCAGTCCAGGGAATCCTCTGCGCGGGAGTTCCGGCAGTGGCCATGGCCTACCTCGCCGAGGAGATCGACGCCCGATCGCTGGGCACGGCGATGGGGATCTACGTCTCCGGCACCACGATCGGAGGCCTCACCGGGCGCCTGATCCCCACCCTCGTGGTCGACTTCACGGCATGGCAGTGGGCGCTGGAGGTCGCCTCTGCCGTTGCGCTCGTGTTCGCAGCGATGTTCTCGCGATTGGTGCCGCCGTCCAAACAATATCGGCGACAACCGATCTCGCCGAGGCGGACACTACACAACCTCGCCATCCACCTGCGCGACGTCCCGCTCCTGTGTTTGTTCGGGCTCGCGTTTGTGCTGATGGGCGGGTTCGTCACGGTGTACAACTTTCTCGGTTACCGCCTGCTCGCTGACCCGTTCGATCTGCCGGCAGTTCTGGCCGGACTGGTGTTCGTGCTCTATCTCGCCGGAACCGCCTCCTCGGCCGTGGCAGGCAGGTTGTCGGATTCCTGGGGCCGCGAACGCGTGTTGATGACCGCGCTGTGCGTGATGGTCGCCGGGTTGGCGCTCAGCGTACCCGATTGGCTGCCAACGGTTCTGGCAGGCATATTCCTCTTCACCGCCGGGTTCTTCGCGGCTCATTCGGTGGCCAGCGGATGGGTCAGTGCCCGGGCCACCGATCACCGAGCCGAGGCCTCCTCGCTCTATCTGCTCGGTTACTACCTCGGGAGTTCGATCGTCGGGGCCTGTGGTGGCGTCGCGTTCGCGATGGGAGGCTGGATCGGCCTGGCCGGCTACGTGGCAGCGTTTCTGATCGCCGGGGCCGTGCTCACCGCCGTCCTGCTGCGATCGATCACCATGCCTGCGGTCATCGGCGAAATCCCCTGGGCTCCTCGAGAGCTGACCTAGACTCGGGGAAGCCATCGGAAAAGTCGTCGCCCTAGGAGCTCACCCACCATGCCCGTTGAGAGCAGCGCGGTTGTATTCGTTTTATTCGGTGCCACAGGCGATCTCGCCAAACGCATGGTGTTGCCGTCCTTCTACGAGTTGGCCCGCGAAGGGTTGCTCCCCGAGACATGGGCGCTGATCGGCAACGGGCGCGGCCATCGCTCCGACGACGAGTTCCGCGACCACGTGCGGCAGTCGGTCACGGCGTTCGATGCTGCACCCGACGAGACCCAGTGGGCCGATTTTGCGAAGAACGTCCGATTCGCCGGAGGCGGTTTCTCCGTGGACGACCCGGGCGATCTGCCTGGCGTCATCGACGACCTCCGCGGACAACTCGGCGGCGACATCCAATTGGTCCACTACATCGCGCTGCCGCCCACGACCTTCTCCGACTACACCGCCGCCCTCGGGACACACGGTCTGGCCGACGGTGCCCGCGTGGTGTACGAAAAGCCCTTCGGCACTTCACCGGACGACTTCCGGAAGCTCGATGTGGCCGTGCACGATGTGTTCGACGAGAAGCAGGTCTACCGGATCGACCACTTCCTGGGTAAGGAGAGCACCCAGAACCTGCATGTACTCCGGTTCGCCAACGGCATGGTGTCCGGCGTGTGGAACCGGGAGCACATCGAGCAGGTCCAGATCGACGTCCCGGAGACGTTGGACATCGACGACCGGGCGGTCTTCTACGACGCCACCGGGGCGTTCCTCGACATGGTGGTGACACACCTGTTCCAGGTCGCCGCGGAGGTGGCGATGGAGCCGCCGCTGAGCCTGGACGCCGACGATCTGCAGGGCGCCCGTGAGTCGGTGATCGCCGCCTTCCGCCCGCTCGATCCGGCCGAGGTGGTCTACGGCCAATACGAAGGTTTCCGGGACACCGAGGGAGTTGCCGACGACTCCGATACAGAGACATTTGTTGCGGCGCGCATGTGGGTCGACACCGATCGCTGGCGTGACGTGCCGTTCGTGATGCGCACAGGCAAGATGCTCAACCGCAGTGCTCAGCGGGTGAGCCTTGTGTTCCGTCGCCCTGATGGGCCGATCAAGCACCTCCCACCGGAGGGCACCGTCCTCACGTTCGACCTCAAGGGCGACGGATCGATCGACATGGCGATGACCGTCAAGGAGCCGGGCTCGGGCACCTCCTTGTCCGTCGGACACATGTCGCTTCCCCTCGACAGCGTTGCCGACGGCCTCGCACCGTACTCACGGCTGATTCTTGACGTCTTACGCGGCGATCGCTCCCTGTTCACCCGGCCGGACGGTCTGGCACACGTCTGGGAGGTCGCGGCCCCTGTACTCGACAATCCTCCTGTGCCACAGCCTTATTCCCCTGGATCGGCAGGTCCGGGGGCGGCCGACCGACTCGTCGGCCCGTGCGGGTGGATCTCCGACTGACGCGTGATGCGCCCACCACTTCACGGTGCGACCCGGCACTTGGTTCCGTAGGCGGCATTTGCACTATGCCAACGTAATTCGGCGATAAAAGGCCCACTGTTGACGCGCCTTGATCGGTGGGGTTACATCCGACTATGACCTACGACACACTGATCCGCCGTGGTCGGTGGTTCGATGGCACCGGCGCCCCTTCTTCCATCGCCGATATCGGCATCCGTGACGGCCGGATTGTCGCGGTCAGCGCGCAACCGCTGGATCCGGCCGACTGTCGCACCGTGATCGACGCGACCGGCCGATGGGTGCTGCCCGGCATGGTCGACATCCACACCCACTACGACGTCGAGGTTCTCGGCGGGCCGGCGTTCAGCGAGTCACTGCGGCACGGCGTGACCACCGTTCTGCTGGGTTCGTGTTCACTGTCGACGATCCACATCGGAGCCGAGGTGGCCGGCGATCTCTTCGGCCGCGTCGAGGCGATCCCGCGGCGACATGTGATCGCCAACGTCGACAGCCGCAAGAACTGGCGCAGTGCCGCCGAGTACGTCGACGCGCTCGAATCGCTTCCGCTGGGGCCCAACCTCGCCGCGTTCATCGGACACTCGGACATGCGGGCGGCAACGATGGGCCTCGACCGGGCGACCCGCAAAGAGGTGACCCCCGAACCCGACGAGCTCCTCCGCATGGAGAAGATGCTCAACGAGGCGCTGGATGCCGGCTTTGTCGGAATGTCGTCGCAACAGCTGCTTTTCGACAAGCTCGACGGAGAGGTGTGCCGTTCTCGCACGCTTCCTTCCACCTACGCCAAGGCGCCAGAACTCCGCCGGCTGGGTGCCATACTGCGCACCCGCAATCGGGTTCTGCAGACCGGACCCGACATCTCGCGGCCGTGGAACGTGCTCTCCCAGGCGTTCGGTTCCCTGGGCCTGGGTCGACGTCGCCAACTCAAGACCAGCCTGCTCTCGGCGGCGGACATCAAGGCTCGCCCCGAGGTCATCCACGCGATGGGGCCGATCGCGCGGTTCATCAACAAGCTCGGCGGGAACTTCCGCTGGCAACACCTCCCGGTCCCCTTCGAGGTCTATGCGGACGGAATCGACCTGGCGGTGTTCGAGGAGTTCGGCTCGGGCGCGGCAGCTCTGCATCTGCAGACCGAGGTCGACCGCAACGAGCTCATGCAAGACGAGGGCTACCGGCGCGCGTTCCGCAAGGACTACGGACGCAAGTACGGCCCCCGGGTGTGGCATCGCGACTTCTTCGACGCCGAGATCGTCGAATGCCCCGACACCTCGGTGGTCGGCAAGTCGTTCGGCCAGGTCGGTGTCGACCGCGGTGGACTGCACCCCGTCGACGCGTTCCTTGATCTCGTCGTCGAGCACGGCAACCAACTCCGTTGGCGCACAACTATTTCGAATCACCGTCCCGAGCTCCTCAAGAAGCTCGCGGTGGAACCGGGCGTTCAGCTGGGTTTCTCCGATGCCGGCGCCCATCTGCGCAACATGGCGTTCTACAACTTCGGACTCCGGCTGTTGCGACATGTTCATTCGGCGGCAGAAGCCGGTACGCCGTTCATGACGATCGAACACGCGGTGCACCGGCTCACCGGTGAGCTCGCCGACTGGTACGACATCGATGCCGGGCACCTACGCATCGGCGACCGGGCAGACCTCCTCGTTCTCGACCCCGACCACCTCGACGAGCAACTCGATGCCTACAGCGAATCAAGGCTCGAGCAGTTCGGCGGTCTGTCACGAATGGTGAACCGCAACGACGAGACCGTTTGCGCCGTGATGGTCAACGGCGAACTGTTGTTCGAGAGTGGTTCACCCACAGCAGTTCTCGGCAAACGGCGGGTCGGGCGCTTTCTGCGCACCCGAACCGGTGGCAGCCCGGCCCCGTCGCCGCACGATCGATCCGCACATCCAACACCTCAAGGGGTATGAGTGACGAGCACCAATGAATCCGTAGTCCTCGGCCTGTGGGCCGCTCTGAGCCGACGCGACTGGGAGGCCATCAAGGGTTTTGTGTCCGACGACTGCATATACGTCGACATGCCGGTGGGTCCTGCAGCTGCCGCGCGAGGGCCCGAGGACATCGTGAAGCGCCTGAAGATCGGCCTGGAGAGCCTGGCCGACTACGTCAACCATGACGGCTTACTGGTGGAGAACGGTCAGGACGTGATGTACGAACACACCGAGACCTGGACCTGGCCCACCGGCGAAACCGCGACCCTGGCCTTTGTGACCGTGCACAAGGTTGTCGATGGGCGCATCACCCTGTGGAAGGACTACTGGGACTTCGGCGGCCTGGCCAATCACGCGCCGCCGAACTGGGTGGAGAACTTCAGTTCCGCCGACATGTCGTGGATGTACGACGCGACCGGCGTCATCTGAGTCGGACCTGACCGGCCTCCACGCGGACCGTAGGAGTCCGACGCGATGCTTAACAATGCCTAATCAGAATGTTTCAGTGTTGATGGTGACGGGCATACGTTCGGTGCAGTCGCATGCGCGACTGCGAAATCGCCGTTCGATGCGAGCATCAGCAGGAGACAACGTGACCATTTCCAGCGATCAGGTGAGCAGCCTTTCCAGGGGCGGCGGAAAGGTCATGTCCGCGCGCGGCGGCAAGATCGGCAGTATCGGCCAGATCTACCTCGACAACCAGACCGACGAGCCCACGTGGGTGACCGTCAAGACGGGCCTGTTCGGCGCATCCGAGTCGTTTGCCCCTCTCGCCGATGCAACCGTGCAGGGCAACAACATCGCCATCAACTACAACAAGGCGAAGATCAAGGACGCGCCGCGGGTCGATCCTGACGGGAGCCTGTCGCCGGCCGAGGAGGACCGGCTCTACGAGTACTACGGCATCGCAGGAACCGGCTGCGAGGCCGAGGCCGCAGGCGACACAGGCGAGTTCGACGAAGACGGCAACAGACCATAGCGGTCCGGCTCACGCTTGCAGCCGTGTCACGGGCGTTCGTTCCGGGCGGCCTTCTCGACGATGGCGGCGATGCGCTTGGACTTGGTCTCCGGGCGCTTGGCAAACGCGATCTGCGAGAGCCCGAACTTACGAGCACTGGGCGGGAACGCATCCCAGTTGCGGCGCGCATCGGGATTGGCATCGAGAGCTGTTGCCAATTCGGTTGATTCGACCAACGCCTCGGCATCATCGAGCAGGTTCCACAGCCCGCGGGTTTTGGCGTCGTCGACGACCGCTTGCCCCGGAGGTCGCATCCGACCCTGAGCGATCAAATCGGCAACCCGCGCCTTGTTCGACGCCGCCCACGCACTGTCGCGTCCCCGGCGCGTGAACCACATGCCACGGCGGTGGTCGTCGATCGCCCGGGTGTGACCGTCGATCCATCCCCAGCAAAGCGCTTCACGAACGGCTTCGTCGTAGTCGAGTGGTGGGTGACCGGATCCCTTGCGCCAGAACACGAGCCACACGCCCGACGACGTGGCGTGATTGTCTGCCAGCCACCTGCCCCATTCGGCAAGATCCGCCGGATGCAGCTGGGGCGCCTGGGTGTCAGCCATGTCGGTAGCGTAGCGCCGGTGCCATCCGCGGCCCGCCGAAATGCCGAACACCCGCCCCGGTCATCTCTTTCAGTGGCGGCCGTCAGAGATGTCCGGAGCGGGCGGGGTGACCCTGATCGGGTCAGCCGACCTCTGCGCCGCGCAGGGGTGGAGCGGCATCGAGATCGGAGTTCTCGTCAGCGGTGAATGCTCGTGAACGGGAGAGGAACCGGACACCCTCGGGCGCCTCGAGGCTGAACCCGGCACCACGCCCGGGGACGACGTCGAGGATCAACTGCGTGTGCTTCCACAGTTCGAACTGGTCGCCGTTTATCCATACCCGTACCGCGGGTAGGGGTTCGGGCAAGTCGAGCGTTCCGACCAGCACGTCACGACTCCCGACGCGGAACTCTCCGGCGGGGTAACACATCGGGGCCGATCCATCGCAGCATCCACCGGACTGGTGGATCATGAGGCCGCCGTGGAGCTCCGACAGCTTGGTCAGGAGCTCCACGGCGGAGTCAGTTGCGACGACCCGTTCCGGTGCAGTCATCACACACTCACTTCCTGATGAAATCTCTTGTCACGCTTGAGGAAAAGCTTCGATCAGAAGAAGCCCTTGGCCTGTTGAGCGTAACCCACCAGCAGGTTCTTGGTCTGCTGGTAGTGCTCGAGCATCATCAGGTGGTTCTCGCGGCCGATGCCGGACTGCTTGTAGCCGCCGAAGGCCGCGTGAGCCGGGTAGTCGTGGTAGGTGTTGGTCCATACCCGGCCGGCCTGGATCTCACGGCCTGCGCGGTATGCGGTGGCACCGTCGCGGGTCCAGACCCCGGCACCGAGTCCGTACAGGGTGTCGTTCGCGATCTGCATGGCGTCGGCATAGTCGGAGAACTTGGTGACAGCCAGGACCGGGCCGAAGATCTCCTCCTGGAAGATGCGCATCCGGTTCGTGCCGGCGAAGATGGTGGGCTTGATGTAGTAGCCGCCGGCCAGATCGCCCTCCAATTCGAGGGGCTCGCCGCCGGTGAGAACCTTGGCCCCCTCCTCCTTACCGATTGACAGATACGAGGTGATCTTCTCGAACTGGTCGTTGGAAGCCTGGGCGCCCATCATGCTGTCGGTGTCGAGCGGGTTGCCCTGCTTGATCTTCTTCGTGCGCTCCACCGCGAGATCGATGAAGTCGTCGTAGATCGAGTCCTGGATCAGGGCACGGCTTGGGCACGTGCACACCTCGCCCTGGTTCAGGGCGAACATCGTGAAGCCTTCGAGCGCGCGGTCGCGGAAGCCGTCGTCCTGCGCCATGACGTCGGCGAAGAAGATGTTCGGGCTCTTGCCACCGAGTTCAAGGGTCACCGGGATGATGTTCTCCGACGCGTACTGCATGATCAGCCGGCCCGTGGTGGTCTCGCCGGTGAACGCGATCTTGCGGATCCGGTTGCTCGACGCCAGCGGCTTGCCCGCTTCGACACCGAATCCGTTGACGATGTTCAGCACGCCGGCCGGAAGCAGGTCAGCGATGAGGCTCATCAAGTAGAGGATCGAAGCCGGTGTCTGCTCGGCGGGTTTGAGCACCACCGCATTTCCCGCGGCCAGCGCGGGAGCGAGCTTCCAGACGGCCATCAGGATCGGGAAGTTCCACGGGATGATCTGGCCGACAACGCCGAGGGGCTCGTGGAAGTGGTAGGCCACCGTGTCTTCGTCGATCTCGGAGATCGATCCCTGCTGGGCGCGAAGTGCTCCGGCGAAGTAGCGGATGTGGTCGATCGCCAGCGGGATGTCAGCGGCCAAGGTCTCGCGAACGGCCTTGCCGTTGTCCCACGACTCGGCGACCGCGAGCTTCTCGAGGTTCTCCTCCATACGGTCTGCGATCCGCAGCAGCGTCAGTGACCGCTCGGCGACCGAGGTACGACCCCACATCGGGGCGGCCTTGTGGGCTGCGTCGAGGGCCAGATCGATGTCCTCGGACGTGGACCGGGCGACCTCACAGAACGTCTTGCCGTTGACGGGCGACGGGTTCTCGAAGTACTGACCCTTGACCGGTGCTGTCCATTGGCCACCGATCCAGTTCTCGTAGCGCGATTCAAAACTCATCACTGCGTCGGATGTTCCGGGATTGGCGTAAACGGTCATGATGCTCCTCTGTTACCTGTGGGGGCCCTCGTGACCCGCCCCCGCGGGGCGGCCACGTGTGACGTAAGGCACACAGTACGAGTCGCCGCGTTGCATCAGGGTTGCAACTGTTCATGGACCGTCCGAGCTCCCGTGACCGTCGCTCAACATCAACCGAAATGCGATACGGTACCGTTTCGTTTCGTTTCGTGTTAGCGTCTGCCGGTGTCATCCACCAACACCGCGGACGAACGCCGCAAAGGCCGCCCTCGGGATCCGAGTCGCGACGAGGCGATCACCGACGCGGTGGTCGAGGTCCTCGTCCGTGACGGCTACGACCGCTTGACCATGGAGGGTGTCGCCACCGCAGCGGGCGTCGGCAAGTCCACCGTCTACCGCCGGTGGAGCAACAAGGCTGAGCTTGTCATCGACACGATGGCGACCCTCAAGCCTGCCATCGACGCCATCGACACCGGCACGCTCGAGGGCGACATCGACCTGATGGTCTCCGTGTCGTGCAGTCCGCAGTCACAGCGGCTGTTCCAGGTGATGGTGAGCATTTGTTCCGCCCTGCCCCGCGAGCCCGAGCTGCTCGAGGCGTTCCGAACGCGCTTCACCGAACCGCGCATCGCACGCATGACCGAGATGCTCGGACGCGCCAGGGGCCGAGGCGAACTCGGTCCCGACGTCGACGTGGCCATGGTGGCGAGCCTGCTGCCCTCGCTGATGCTGCAGCGGGCCCTCACGACAGGCCAGCCCGCCGGCCGCGCCTACGCCGAACAAATTGTGGACAGCGTGCTGCTCCCGGTGCTCGGTCTCCGCACGCGACCCATTTCGACCACCGACACGAAAGACACCGCCCATGACTGAAGCACCACCCTCCTCTTCGACCCGCAACGGCGGGCTCGCCCTGGCCGTGATCTGCGTCGCGCAGCTCATGGTGGTGCTCGACGCCACCGTGGTCAATGTTGCGTTGCCCAGCATCCGCGACGACCTCGACTTCTCGGCCGCCAACCTCACCTGGGTTGTCACCGCCTACTCGCTCGCGTTCGGCGGGCTCCTTCTCTTCGGCGGACGCACCGGCGATCTGTTCGGCCGCCGGCGGATGTTCATGATCGGCATCGCCCTCTTCGCGGTCGCATCGCTTGTCGGCGGATTCGCCACCAGCGAGATGATGCTGATCATCGCCCGCGCCGCTCAGGGCGCTGGTGGTGCCATCGCCGCGCCCACCGCTCTTGCACTGCTGGCCACCACGTTCACCGAGCCGAAGGCACGAGCTCGTGCATTCGGCGTGTTCGCGGCCATGGCCGCATCCGGCGGCGCCCTGGGGCTGCTGCTCGGAGGCGTGTTGACCGACTTTGCCAGCTGGCGCTGGGCCCTGTTCATCAACGCGCCGATCGGCGCGATCGTCCTGCTTCTGACGCCACGGGTACTCAACGAGTCGCAGGGTTCAGGCACCAAGCTCGACTTGCCGGGCGCAATCTCCGTCACCGCCGGCATGTCGATGCTGGTGTATGGCCTGACCAAAGCTGCCGACGACGGCTGGGCCTCGACAACCACTGTGGTGACCCTCGCGATCGCTGTGATCCTCCTGGTCGCGTTCGTGGTCATCGAGCACCTCTCGAGCCACCCGCTCATGCCGTTCCACATCTTCGCCGACCGCAACCGCACAGGCTCGTATCTGATCATGCTGTTCCTCGCGGCGGGAATGTTCACGACGTTTTACTTCCTGGCGCAATACCTACAGAACGTGCACGGGTGGAGCCCATTCCACACCGGGGTCGGCTTCCTGCCCATGCCGGTGACGATCATGTTCATGTCCATCGTGGTGGTCCGGCGACTCATCCCGAAGATCGGCATCAGACCCTTCCTCACCATCGGCCCGATTTTCGCCATCGCGGCGATGGTCTCGTTCGCACAGCTCGATGCGAACAGCAGCTATTGGACCTTCTTCGGATCCCTTCTGTTGCTCGGCGTGGGTATGGGGTGCAGCTTCGTGCCGCTCACCTTGACGGCCGTCAACGGTGTCGCGCCGCACGAGACAGGCCTGGCCTCGGCGTTGCTCAACACGGGCCAGCAGGTCGGCGGCGCAATCGGCCTCGCCGTCTTCGGCACGATCTTTGCGCACGCCGCGACCACCCGCGCCGACGACCTCGGCAGTAGCGCCGGCACCACAGCTGGTCAGGCAGACATCTTTGTGGCCGGCCAGCAGCACGCCTTCCAGGCGGCAATCGTGGTGACGGTGCTGGCACTGATCGCGTCGCTTGCGCTCATCCGCGTCAACAAGGTTGCTACGCCGGACCCGGCAAAGGAGCCCGCACTGGCGGACTGATCACTTGGCCGGTGGCCCGTGTCGGCCGCGAAATCGTTGAGGTTTCGTACATACTCCGCTTCGGCACGTGACGTTCGGCCGCGCGATAGCCTTCGGTGGTGATACGTCACAACGTTCGCACCGAATGCTGGGGTTTTGCGATCGGCTCGGCACTTTTCGCGATCGGCTCGGCGCCCGGATTCGCGAACTGGGCCGGTGCCCCCGCGGCCAATATCTCGTTCTTCGTCGGGTCGTGGTTCTTCACCTTCGCCGCGTTTGTCCAGTTTCAGCTCTGCGGATCGCTTGGCGGAACCGCGATGTCGATCGCCGGGTCGCAGCGAGTCGGCCGCGAGGTGCACTCATCGGAGTGGTGGTCTGCCACGGTGCAATTGGCGGGCACCGTCGCGTTCAACATCAGCACCGGCGCAGCGCTTGTCGTGCATTCCATCGCCGACGCAGACCGCTTCAGCTGGCGGCCCGACCTCTATGGGTCGGTCGCGTTTCTCGTCAGCTCAGGACTGGCGGTATTCGCCACCGAGCTCTACCGGCAGCGTGATGAACCCGATGCGCCCGATTGGGGCGCCACCGCCCTGAACACCGCCGGATCCATCGCATTCGGGTTCTCGGCGGTCGGCGCTTACATCGATCCGCAGTCCGGCAAGGTGGTTGCCCCTTTCATCGACCAGGTCGGCACCTTCGTCGGAGCCCTTTGTTTCATGGTCGCTTCCCTCATTTCGCTACCGCGCAGATCGACCACCGCGTTAGCGTCGTAGCCGATGAGCGAATTGGATCCCCACAGCAGCTTGCCGCCGTTGTCGTCGGTGCTCGAGTCGGTCGCCGCATCGCTCGGTGCAGCCGACTTCGACAACCGGCTGCGTCTTGTCCCGGCCCACTCGGCAACAGTCCTACTCATCGACGGTCTGGGTGCGGAACTGGTGGCCGCCCATCCGGTTGATGCCCCGAATCTCAATGCCGCGAGTCTGGACCATTCGACGGTGGTCGCCGCCGGCTTCCCGGCCACCACGTCGGTGAGCCTGACCAGCTTGAGTACCGGGCGCACGGTGGGGCAACACGGGATGGTCGGTTACACCTTCAGGGCCGGTGCCGACGGACTGGTCCCCCACTCGCCGATCCTGAACACGCTGCGATGGTGCGTACACGGCGACCATGACCACGACCTGATGCATGTGGCGGTGCCCGAGGACATCCAGTCGGGCACAACGATTTTCGAGAGATGCCGCGCGCAGGGATTTGTCACCCGCCAGATCGTCCCGGGCCACCACATCGGATCGGGTCTCTCGCGCGCAGCCTTTCGCGGGGCCGGACAGGTGATCGCCGCCGAGAAGCTCGATGAACTGCGCGTGGCGATCCTCGCCGAGATGACCGGGCGCGAACCCACACTGGCTTATGCCTACTACGGGGGCCTCGACCTGGCCGGGCATCTCGAGGGGCCGGGTTCGGAGTCGTGGCGCGAACAATTGCGCTTCATCGATGAGATGGTCGGCGCACTGGCCGACGAGCTACCGGCGGGCCGGCAGATCATCGTGACGGGCGACCACGGGATGGTCGACACCTCCACCGGCCGATTCGACATCGACACCCACCACGAGCTGACGATCGGTACCACTGCTGTCGCCGGTGAGGCACGGGTACGGCACATCTACACCGAACCGGGAGCAGCGTCCGATATCCGGAGCGTCTGGCAGGAAACGCTGGGCGACCGCGCGACCGTGGTCACCCGGGAAGAGGCGATCGATGCCGGCTGGTTCGGGCCGGCGGTGACCGAGCGGCACAAGGTAAGGATCGGTGATGTGATCGCGGCGGCCCGCGGAGCGACCGCGATGGTGCGCTCCGTCGTCGAACCACTCGAGTCCCAGCTCGTCGGGCAGCACGGAGCCTGGGACTCGGCAGAGCAGTTGGTCCCGGCCATCGTTCTGCGGGGCACCCGCTGACCTGTTTGTGTTCAAGCGAGTTGTGTCGGAACGAGTTCGCCGTACCGTTGGTTCGGTGAAGGCAACACGGACCACTCGACGTGCCGCCACCGGCCCCATGGTGATCGACGAATCGTGCTGACGCTCCGGCCGGCAGTTGCGTTGGTGGGCGCGGCCCACGTGATCCCGGCTCTCGCTGTCACCGCGCTGACCGCCGCTGTCGCCTTCGCCGCCGACGTCGAAGCCCGGTTGATCTTCGTGTTGATGGTCGCCGTCTTCAGCGGTCAGCTGATCGTCGGCTGGACAAACGATCTCATCGACCGCGACCGGGACCGGCAGGTCGGCCGAACCGACAAACCGCTGGCCGCCGGCCACCTCAGCTCCAGGACGGTGACCGTTTCGGTTGTCATCACTGCCGTGGTGTGTGTGGTCGCATCGCTGGCGTGCGGAGTGGCGCCGGGACTGGTCCACCTGGTTCTGGGCGTCGGGTCTGCGCTTGCCTACAACGCAGTACTCAAGTCGACGGTGTTCTCCTGGGTTCCCTACTTCGTCGCATTCGGTTCGCTACCGGTGGTCGTGATGCTGACCGCCGAGCCGAGTCATCTGCCGCCGCTCTGGATGGTCGCGGTCAGTGGACTGCTCGGGGTGGGGGCACACCTGCTCAACGTGGTGCCCGACCTCGGAGACGACGCCGCCACCGGCATCGAAGGACTGCCGCATCTGTTGGGCGCACGGAGGATCCCCTATGTCGCGGCAGGACTGCTCGTGGGCGCCACGGCGATAGCGGTGATCGCCAACTCCCACATGCCATGGCTGTGGGCCGGACTCGGCGCGGTGGTTGTCATCGCGCTGGCAACGATGCGCGCCCCTGGCAGGACCCCGTTCTATGGCGCGATCGTCATCGCCGCGGTCGATGTCACCATGCTGGTGCTCATCGCCCGGTGACACCGCGGCCACGGACGCCGAGCCTACGATCGCACCATCCGAGTGGCCCAGGAGGAGCAATACCGATGCCAGTAGAACGAGCAGTCGACCCCGATCCGAGTGACTTCACCTTCGCCCCTTTGACCCCGGCGGCATTTCTGACGCGTGCTGCCCAGGCCTTCGCGCACCGAACCGCAATCGTCGACGGCGATCTCACCTTCACCTACGCCGACTACCACCGACGCGCGCTTGCCCTCACCGGCGTGCTCGAAGACCTGGGGATCGGTGAGGGCGACAGGGTGGCGGCACTGTGTGCCAACAGCCACGTGATGCTCGAACTGCACAGTGCCATCCCTCTGCACGGTTCGGTTCTGGTGCCCCTCAACATTCGGCTATCTGCGCCGGAGATCGAGTACATCCTCGACCACAGTGGAGCGAAGGTCCTTGTGGCAACAGCCGAGTTCGCCGACGTCGCTGCGAAAGTCGCCACAGCAGTGGGTATTCGACTGATCGTGTCAGGAGGACCCGACGACGAGTACGAACAGTTGCTCTCTCAGTCTCCCGGCGCGGTACAACGCGAACCCAGCGAACGTGGTCTGCTGGCCATCAATTACACCTCTGGGACAACCGGGCGGCCCAAAGGCGTGATGTACCACCACCGGGGCGCATACCTGCAGGCCGTTTCGATGGCCTACCAGTCCCGTCTCGACCCGGGCTCGAACTACCTGTGGACCCTCCCGATGTTCCATTGCGACGGTTGGTGTTTCACCTGGGCCGTCACCGCGGCAGGCGGTACACATGTTTGTCTGCGGGCAATCGACACGGCCGAGATCTGGCGTTTGGTCCGCGACACCGGCATCACCCACTTCTGCGCTGCGCCGACGGTGTTGACGATGATCGCCGAGGATCGTTCTGCCTCACCGCTCGACACCCCGATCCAGGTGTCCACCGGCGGCGCCCCGCCGTCGCCCGCCCTGCTCGCCCGGATGGCCGCGCTCAACATCGAGGTGACCCACCTGTACGGGATGACCGAGACCTTCGGCCCCATCGTTGTCAATCAATGGCAACCCGAGTGGGATGCAGCCACACCCGACGAGGTGGCCGAGAAGAAGGCGCGTCAGGGCATCGGGAACATCACCGCCGGGCCGGTGCGGGTCGTTTCACCCGACGGCGACGACGTGCCGGCCGACGCCCAGACGCTGGGGGAGCTGGTGGTCAGCGGCAACAACGTGATGCTGGGCTACTACCGTGATCCCGACGCCACCCGCGCCGCGACCATCGACGGGTGGCTGCGCACCGGCGACCTGGCAGTGATGCATCCCGACGGCTACGTGGAACTCAAAGACCGCAGCAAGGACGTCATCATCTCCGGCGGCGAGAACATCGCCTCGGTCGAGGTCGAACGTGTCCTCGACGCGCATCCGGATGTTGTGGAGTCGGCCGTCGTCGGCCGTCCCGACGAACGCTGGGGTGAGGTGCCGGTCGCCTATGTCACCGTCCGGTCAGGCCACGACCTCACCGCAGCCGACCTGATCGAGTTCGCCCGAGCCAGACTCGCCCGGTTCAAGGTTCCCAAAGAGATCGTGTTCAGCGACCTGCCGAAAACCTCGACCGGAAAGATTCAGAAGAACGTGCTGCGGTCGGGCCACGGAAGGTGAAACAAGGCACCGACTTCGAACGTCTCACTGCCTGTTCTGATGCCTGCTCATCTTGACTCGTGCCGTTGAGACCACCTGCTCCCACAGCAGTTTCGACGCGGCGGAGATCTGAGCTTTGTTGAGGCTCTCTTTGGCGAGAATCGCTGTCGCGAGGGCCTTGGTTCCCATATCGACTTTGCTGTGGTGCCCCGAATCGAAGGGTGGTTGGGGGTCGTATTCGATGGCCAGCTGGATCGCTCTGGCTCGCTTCTCATCGGCGATCTGAGCAGCCAGCCACAGGGCCAGGTCGATACCGGCCGACACCCCTGCGCTGGTCGCGATCTTTCCCTCATGCACGATTCGCTGGTCCCCTACCGGCGTGACACCGAACAACTTCAGAGCACTCAAGGTCTGCCAATGTGAGGTTGCCCGCTGACCGTCGAGCACCCCGGCAGCAGCGAGCACCACTGATCCAGCACACACCGAGGTGGTCCAGGTGGTCGAGGTGTGGACGGACCTCAGCCACCGCAGTAACTGCGCGTCCCGGGCCTGATTCAGCACCGAGGCGTTGCCCCCAGGAACAAGGACGACATCGGGCGACGGCGTTTCGTCCAGTGTGTGGGTAGCACCAAGGTTCAACACCCCCGAATCGGCCACGACGGGGCCGGTCTCATGCCACACGAAGCGGACGTCCGCATCCGGCAACATGCGAAACACCTCGTACGGCCCTACAACATCGAGTGCTGTAAAACCCGGGTACACAACCAGCGCGATCTGTGTCATGTGAACTCCTCTGTTATCGAAGAAGATTGGCAATGCCGTCCGCTGCGGTCTCCGAGACGACGGGACGACACCTCAACTCATCGGCGATCGTCGGTTCGTTCGTATTGGCTTCGAACGATTTCGCCATCGCCTGATCTCAGGCAGACTCGGGGCATGGAGACCATCGACTACGCACCCGGACGACAGGCAGACCTTTTCGGCGACCCAGCACATCCCACCGTGTTGCTCTGGCACGGGATGCAGACCGATGCACGTGCAGCTGTTCGCCCGCTCGCCGAACGCATCGCCGCACACGGGGTGAACGTGATTGCTCCGGACTGGGATTCGCACTCTGCCGACGGTGGTCGAGCAGATCTGCTCCGATCAGCGCAGGTTGCAATGGATCGGGCCAAGTCTTCCAGCGGATTTGTCATCGTCGGGTGGTCGCTCGGTGGCATCGCGGCGGCCGGACTCACCATTGACGCGGACGCACTCGGTGTCCGTATCCATCACGCCGTGTGCCTCGCCGGAGCCTTCACGGCGACCAATCCGCTCACCGGTGAGAAGCTTCCCGAGGAACTGACGTCGACCGGCCAGCGACCGCCGTTCACGTTGCTGCACGGCCGATCCGACGACGTCGTATCGATCAGCTCCAGCCAAGATTTCGCCGCCACACTCCAACGCAGCGGCTGGCCGGTCGAACTCGTCGAACTCGACGCCGATCACGGTTCGATCGCCGGAGCGGCCTACGACGCCGCCTCCGACCACTACGTGCCCTCCGATGCGCCCGACACCGCAGCAGTCACCGCTGACGTGGCATTCCGGGTCGCGGTCGCCTGCGGCGTCACTTCCTGAGGTCGTCAGTCCTCAACCAATGTGAAATTGTTGTTGTCCCAGTTGATGTCCCATGAAGTGGTCGCCGCGAAGATTCGCTGCGGCCACGAGAGGTCATAGAAGTAGCAATCGCCGTAGCTCAGGGCTTTGGTCTCACCTGGCGCGATCGTCCCCACCCACTGAGGCGCGACTGGCGCCGGCGTCGTGGGTACGACAAAGACGTTGTAGGCCGCCGCGGTCCCGGTGTTCGTCGCGTTCACAGGACAGCCGAAACCGGTGCCCCAAGACAGCGCCACGTCCGTGTACCCCGGTGCCGCAGTAGCGGGCGCCGCGGCGACCCACCCTCCTGCCACGGCCATTACACACGCCAGTGAACCAAGTATTCTCCTCATTCAACCCACCCCATATATCTCGATTTCGGCTTCCTCCTGAAAAAGATAGTCCGGAATGAATGGATTTATCGGGGAACAAAAAGCGCATCAAAACCCAATAGATTTTTGTAGCTTCAGTAATTGAATCGGCACAACACGGGTCGCATCCAGCTGGATATGCAGCCGACACGCCTCGGCCGAGCAGCGTGATCAAGCCCCCCGAACTCATCCGTTCCGGGGACGCGCGTCGCCAGCGCCTCGGGATATGAATGAGGGTCGCAATTTCTGCGATTTCACCGAGTGGGGGTTCGCGTGCCATATCTGAGTCTGATCGTGCTCGTCGTGATGATCGCCGCGCTGGTGGACATCATCGGAAGTGACGCTGCCGGAATCCGGGGACTACCGCGCTGGGCGTGGCTTCTCCTGGTGATCATCTTGCCGCTCGTCGGCTCTATCGTGTGGTTCCTCGCGGGTCGTCCGGTCTCCGGCATCTCGGGCCGGGTGAGCGGTTCGGGTCGCGCCTCGGCACTCGGCTACCCCGAATACGACGTCCCGGGACGATTCGAACCGCAAGATCCCGAGGCGGATGCGGAATTCTTGCGTCGCTGCCGCGAGCGTGCGGAGCAGCAACGACGTCAAGGTGAACTGGACCGCCGTCGACGTGAGCGCGAGGCCGACTGACTCCCTTTCGTCAGGAGCCCGCCGCGCCGTCGGCGTTGGACCGATTGCGCGACACGGGTCTGGACACATGTCTGGATTTGCAGGTACCGTGACGCCCCATGGGACGCGTGGACGGAAAAGTGGCAATCATCAGCGGCGGTGCGCGAGGAATGGGCGCATCGCATGCGCGGCTACTTGTCGCCGAGGGCGCCAAGGTCGTGATCGGCGACATCTTGGATGACGAGGGCAAAGCGCTTGCCGATGAGCTCGGTGACGCCGCACGGTATGTGCACCTCGACGTGGCGCAGGCTGATCAGTGGCAAGAGGCTGTGGGCATTGCCGTCGGCGAGTTCGGCAAACTCAACGTTCTCGTGAACAACGCCGGCATCGCCAATGGCAGTTCCATCCAGGCGTTCAAGCACGACAAATGGCAGAAGATCATCGACGTCAACCTCACGGGCACGTTCTACGGAATCCAGGCCGCGACGGATCCGATGATCGCGGCCGGCGGCGGTTCGATCATCAATGTGTCGTCGATCGAAGGACTTCGCGGAGCACCCTGGGCCCACGGGTATGTCGCCACGAAATGGGCCGTCCGCGGGCTCGCGAAGTCGGTGGCCCTCGAACTCGCTCCCCACAACATCCGGGTCAATTCACTGCACCCGGGTTTGATCCGCACACCCATGACCGAGAAGTTCCCAGACGATCTGGTGACGATCCCCCTCGGCCGCCCGGGCAACTCCAGCGAGGTCTCCACCTTTGTGTTGTTCCTGGCAAGTGACGAGTCGTCGTACGCGACGGGTACTGAGTTCGTGGTGGACGGCGGGTTGGTCACCGACGTGCCGCACAAGTCCATGTAGCGCACATATTTGGCAGCGCCCGCACGCTGATGGCAAGTCGCACAACACTTCACGAGGAGGCACCCATGGCGATTCGCGTCGCGCATATCGGAACCGGGAACGTGGGGAGTTTGGCATTGACCCAACTCATCACGAGTACGGACTACGAACTGACTGCTGTCGGCGTCTCCACAGAGTCCAAGATCGGCCGCGATGCGGGTGAACTCGCGGGCCTGGACGTCGTCACCGGGATCACCGCGGTCGGCGACATCGACGCGGTGCTCGCGACCGGACCCGACTGCGTCGTCTACTGCGCGATGGGAGACACCCGTACCGGTGATGCGCTCCGGGACTGCCAGAAGATCCTGGAAGCCGGCGTCAATGTTGTCGGGTCGTCTCCCGTGATCCTGCAGTACCCATGGCAGCTGCTACCCGACAAGAACATAGCCAGGGTCGAGGCGTCCGCGAAGCAGGGTGATGCCAGCATCTTCATCACCGGCGTCGACCCCGGCTTCGCCAACGACCTCATCCCGCTCGCGCTGGCCGGAACATGCCAGCGCATCGAGCAGGTCCGCGTCATGGAGATCGCCGACTACGCCACCTATGACGGTGCCATCGTGATGTTCGACGTGATGGGCTTCGGCAAACCGCTCGACGAACTCCCGATCCTCTTCCAGCCCGGCATCCTCGGATTCACCTGGGGCACAACGATCCGTCAGCTCGCTGCCGGCCTCGGCATCGAGGTGGACGAGATCACCGAGAGCTTCGAGCTCGAACCCGCGCCGGATTCGTTTGACGTCGCTGTCGGACGAATCGAGAAGGGCACCGTCGCGGCCATGCGTTTCGAGATCCATGGGAAGGTCAACGGCCACTCGGCCATCGTCGTCGAACACGTGACCCGACTACGCGACGATCTCCGGCCCGATTGGGCCCGGCCCGCGCAGGAAGGCGGTTCGTACCGCGTGGAGATCACCGGCGAACCCAGCTACACCGTCGACATCTGCCCCACCAGCGAGAAGGGCGACCACAACCATGCCGCGATCGTCGCCGCGGCAGGCCGCATCGTCAACGCGATCCCTGAGGTCATCGCCGCGACGCCGGGTATCCACACCACGCTTGATCTGCCACTGGTGACCGGTCGAGGGCTGTACGCCCACGCCTGACGCCCGCGAAGCCGGAACCTGACCGAGCTCAGCGCACCAATTTGATTGCCGCCGGGGTGAATTCACGGCTCGGGTGCGCCTTGTCGTGCTCCACCGTATGGCCTCCACCGCGGAGTTTGGCCTGGTACATCGCCGTATCTGCATCACTGATGATGTCCTGGGCAGTGCGGTTCTCGCCGTCGCGAATCCGGACGATGCCCACACTTGTGCGCATCCGGAACTCCTCCCCGTTGATCTCGATCGGATCGAGGAGTAGCAGGTGGATGTCGTCGGAGATGTCTTCCATGTCCTCTTCGTCGACTCCGATCAGCACAGCTACGAACTCGTCTCCGCCTACACGCCCCACGAAATGCGGTGCGGACAACGCCGCACGCAGCCGCCTGCTCACCGCGATGAGGGCGCGGTCACCGGCGCGATGACCATGAGAGTCGTTGACGTTCTTCAGTTTGTCCAGATCGATGTACATCACCACGTCGATGTCGCCCGAATCCTGTTGTGCGGCGCGGTTCTCCAGCATCGTGGTGAGGCGACGCAGTACGTAGGAACGGTTGGGCAGGTCGGTCATCATGTCGTGGTCGGCCGCGTACTCTAGTCGTGCTGCACGCGCCCGACTCTCGGTGACGTCGGTGAACGAGATCACCACCGACGAGTGGTCGGGGTCGTTGGGGCTCAGGACAAAACCATTGCACGACAGCCACACCCTGCTGCCGTCGAGGCGGTCGAAACCGATGACAACGTCGATGACCGGCTCATGTGTGGCTGCCACGACCTGCGACGGCCAGTTCTGCGGCGGGATGGGAATGCCATTCAGGTCGACGATGGTGATGCGCTCCGCGCTGGAGCCTACGGCCCTGCGCTGTTCGCTCTCGAACATTCGCCGCGCAGCGGGGTTGGCGGACTCGATCACCCCGTCTTGAGAGATGAGCAGCACGCCTTCTTGAAGAGAATTGACGACCGAGGTGAACTTGGTCTCGGCTTCGATCTGCGCGGTGTTGTCCGAACAGACAACTACGTATCCGCCGTCCATTTCCGAGACAGCCAGACGCATCATCCTGGGAGCGCCGTCTTTTGCGTAGTGCACCACGCTCTCGGCGGGTTTGCCGACACGGCGACGAAGGTTCACCGGCGCCCCCAGGACCTCGGCGACCGGACAGCCGATCGCCTCGACAGCGGTGGAGCCATAGATGGCCTGTGCGGCAGGATTCCAGCTGACCACTTTTCCTGCGGCATCGGTGGCGATGATTGCGTCGCTGACAGTTGCTACCAGCGCGACCTGATGGCGGATCGCCTGCTCGGCGGCCTTGGTGGCCGTCAGGTCCCGGAAGATGACCTGGTAGGCAAGCGCACCTCGCCACTTGGTGAGAACGGACACGATCTCCATGTCGATGACCGAGCCATCGAATCGGACCATTCGGACCTCGACCGCGTCGGTGAAATCACCGTCTGTCGTGAGTGAGACCAACTTCGTGGTGATCTCGCGGATCGAGTCCGGATGCATGACGTCGGTGATGGGACAACCGACCAAGTCGTCGAGCCTGGTGGCGCCGATCTCCACGATGGCCGCCCGGTTGACATAGACGATGACACCGCCGGAGTGCACGGCAATCGGATGGGGGTTGTGCTCGACGAGACTTTGATAGTGCTCGTGCTCACGCAACGCACGCTGCTCGGACGCGTCTTCGACGGCCACAATGGCCTGCCCGGTGCTCACGTCTGTGTTGTTGTCGCTCATCGCACGGCTGTCCCCCTCTTCGATCAAGTACAGCATGGGACCACTGAGACCGTGCTGTGAAAACCCACCAACCTGAACGAAGTTGTCTTGGAGTTGTCGCCGTGGTGACCGTTTCAAAAGAAACACCCGGCTCGATCTGGTGGAATTGCAGTCCTGTCGAGACATTTCCGTTCTGCCGTCTTTTCAAAGAAATAGCCGGACGTCCAGAAAAACAACACCGGGGATAGCCCGACCGTCACCGGTCACCGGTCACCGGTCACCGGTCACCGGTCACCGCAGGCGATTGTTACGACGTCGGCGCACCACGCACAATGGCTGGAATGATGGGGTTCGGTGGGGTAGCGAGGTTTCCCCCGCGAGTGGCGGCGACATGGGGGGCCGATGACTGCTTCACCCGGCACGTGGTTGTTGATCGCGACCTTTCGCGGCTCCATCGCGGGCGTGGTGGCCAAGGGCGACAATCCTGCGGTGACGCCTGGTGCCGACGGGTTCCAACAGCTCAAGCGTGTCGACCTTCCGCTGCCCGTCATCTCGAAACTCGTCAAGCCGGCCGTCGAAGTCGCGGTGGCGTCGCAGGCTCCTGTTCGCAGAGAGCTACTTCTTCGAGGGGACCGACTGCACGCGTACGCCGAGCCGGTGACCTCTGGTTCGGGGAACGTTCACGCGGTCTGGGTATGGGTCGGGGGTACCGCCGAGCCGGTGTATCCGCATGTCATCACCGGCGCCTGGGAATGGGACCTGGAGAGCCTAACCGTGATCTACGGTCCTGGAATACCGGATATCTACGGGCGCGATTGGGCGATCGGAAGGCCGTATCCACTGCACAACACGGTTGACACCTTCTCGGAGGCGGACATGGTGGCGGCTGCCGCAGTGCTCGCGAGTCGCGCGGACGGCACCCGCTACCCGATGACCGTTCGGATCGATCGACCATCGAATGGCCCGAACGGCAGTTCAGACCCCAGGTCGCTACGGGCGGCCACCGAGGTGGTCAAAACAGCTACCGGGTGCTTCTGGCGCGGGGTGACCTGGGACGTGACCTCGTTCGACCCGCCGAGCGAGAACCCCCTCCACGCTGCCAACAACCTTCTGGCACAAGAAGTGGACGGATGGACCGCGATCGTCTACTGGAAAGTGGACCCGTCACAAACGCATGATGGCCGCTTCCCCATCATCGTTGCCCGGTGGCAGGGCCAGAAGGTGCTCGACGGCATCCATGTGGACCCGGATACGGGCCGCGCCCGTGTTCATCCGGACGATAAGGGACTCCCGCACCGTTGGGCGGAAACGCTCGAACGCGAGCCTGAACTCACGGCAACACTTCGACTGTGGGGCGACGACGCGCGCTGGCACACGCTGGATCTCGTCTGCCAACGAGTCAAGGGCACCGAACCTCCAGCGGCCACTGTTCGCATCACTCGGCGCGCAGAGCGGCATAGAGATTGACTGCCTCCGGGCGCCGTCCCGACCTGCTCACCGGCGATACCCCAGCGGTCTCGCATGAGACCGCATACGTCGGCGGCAATGGAGAAGCAGATTCATCCACGACAGTAAACACGTCCGTCCTGAGCGATGTTTCTATCGGGATCGATTGATCGTGATATCAATGGGCCCACCATTCACGCCAGCCAATTCGCGTAAACAGAACTCTGAACTCTCTGCGTCTCCTGCGGGTCAATTAATAGACGCGTGTCCACGGCGGACGAACTGTTCCATTCATGCCCAGTCGACATGAGTCAGCGGTCAGTACGCTGTCGTCAATTGGCCAGTTCGATGAGCACGATCACGCCTATGACCAGGCCTAAAAGCGCAGTGAGGGCAAGGACTTTCATCAGATCGCCCCCGATCAAGGTCTGTTTTGCCGACGGCATCCGGTCTACATCGACAACTGACGCATCCTGCGGCATCGATGAATCATCCTTGATTTCCATTGATTCGTTGTAATCGTTCACGAAATACCGACCAACTCTGATTTGTACACTTCGAAACCCCCCATCCGGCTTATCTTGCCACGCCGGAGTTGTAATCGCGAGGTCGATAAGACCTACACGGTGATCTTTACCCTCAGCGATGAAGCGTCACAAATCGCTGCCGATGCTGCCCCGAATGTCGGGACCACATGCAACAACGGCGAGGTCGCGGAGAGCCGATCACCCGAGGTTCGCCCCAGCGGGCACAACCCTTCACATCGTCCGCGAGACGTTTGCGGACGGATTGTCTTTTTAGCCCGCGTACCGACACCAACTTGGCTATCTTTAGCCGCATGGCGAAAAAGACCGTCGTTGAATACGTCGACGACTTGGATGGCAAGCCGGTTCACATTGATCAGTTGCACACGATCGAGTGGTCGTGGCTTGGAGTGGACTACGTAATCGACACCAGTGCAACGAATTTGGAAAAAATAGAGAACGGCAGAGTTCCGGTCTCGACATTGCTGAGCAAGTCGGCCCGCGTAGGTGGTCGTCGACGGTCAACCGCACCCAAGCACCACACCAACGGCCGCCAGGGGCCTGCGGTCGGCGCCGACGAACGGACATCCATTCGGCAATGGGCCCGTGAGCAAGGCTATGACATCGGCGATCGCGGACGCATCAGCCAACAGATCATTGCCGCCTACCGGGAGCAATCGGACGGGCGTTGAACGAAGACCATCTATAACCCGCAGGCGGCACCAACTTCGTCCCCGTGAGTACCTATCGAGGGGTATTCACCCTCGGAGGTCATGTGGGGGGCCGATGTTGGTGCAACTGCGGCTGAACCCGGCGATCAGATCCCGAAACGCCGATCGAGCAGCCGGACCCTGCCGCGGACGAGGGCTTCGTCGCGGTGACCGGGGGGCAGCGTCTGCGCCCAGCGACGCCACGCCGCCAGGTCTTCACGCCCATGCACCGAGCCGGTCCACACCCGCAGCAACTCGGGGTCGCGTGCCGCGAGGACCGTCGAACGCATGTCTTCCTTCAGCTCCTCGAAGACATCGGCTATCCCAGGGGCCAGTGACGCGGCGAGCAACCCACCGCGACCGAACTTCTCGATGGCGCCGGCGACATCACCTCCGCGTAGCAACCGCCGCACCTGCTCGATGTCCGACTCGACGGGCACCGTGAGGCGGTACGGTCGCGACGCCACCAGGTCCGCACCCAGGTCGCGCCGGAGCCGGGAGATCTCGGCACGTACGGTCACCGGGTCGATCCCGTCCTCGGCGAGCATGGTGGCGATCTCCTCGGTACCGAGACCACCCGGGTATTCACCCAGCAAAACCAGGATCTCCGCGTGTCGGCGGGACAATCGGAGCGCAGGCGCCGAACCGGTCCGCCAGAAGTACCGATCGCCGTCCAGCACAAGCAATTCCGGGCCCGTCGCCGGCGCGACCGCAGGCGCATTCCCGGTCAGGGTGCGCACCCGCAGCTCGCTTTCCACCGCCGCGACAACCGATTTCACCATCGACAGGGCAAAAGGCGCAGCGACCCGCTCGCCGCCCGTCACATCGATCACGCCGATCACGGCGCCGGTCACGGGATCGTGCACCGGAGCCGCGACGCAATTCCACTCCTGAACGGGTACCGAGAAGTGCTCGGCCCCGAAGATCTGCACACCGTGGTCGACCTCGAGAGCCAGGCCGGGGGCATTGGTGCCGGCAACGCGCTCCGCCCACACCGCTCCTTCGACAAAATTGATGCCGCCGGCCTGGTCCCGGGCTTTGTGGTCGCCCTCTACCCACAACAGCCGACCCACGTCATCGGTGAGAGCTACCACCACACCTGAGTCGGACACCTCATCGAGCATCAGCGAGCGGACCAGCGGGTAGGCGGCTGCCATCGGGTGCCCGGCGCGGTATTCGAGGAAGTCGTTCCACGACATCCCTCCCGCGTCGATCATCCCCGACGGGTTGACGCCGCCCTTGACCGAGCGCAGCCACGAGTCCCGCACCACCGACCGCACCGAGGTGGGGCCGGTGGCCGGGGCAAGCGTGCCCGTCTGCACAAACAGTTCGTGGGCGCGGCGTACCTGTTCGAGCCGGGCAGCCGGGTCCTCGCCGGGGGTGAGAGCAGTCCAGAAGTCGCGGGCCGGTGACGTTGTCTCACTCATCGCGTCCTCCGATCTGTTCTCCGGCGTCTGTCACGGCACGGCCGTGAGCCTGCCCTCAATTGTGCACTACCTCACACGTGGACAGGTGTGACCTGAGGATCCGCATCCTGACGCCGGGCAGCGCGGTCACGGCGAGGCCACCACGCCCGATCTCCAAGGAGTACCAGGATGGACGGCAACAGCAGCAGGCGCACGATGGTGGCATCGATCAGGATCGCCGCCGCCAGCCCCACACCCATCTGCTTCATCTCCACCATGCTCTGCGCCGCGAACAACGCGAACACCGAGACCATGACCAGCGCGGCACTAGTGACGACCCCGGCGGTCTGGGTGACGCCGGCTCGTACCGCGGCCGTGGGCGTCAGTCCCATGTCGAGCCCTTCACGGATCCGGCTCAGGACGAACACGTGGTAGTCCATCGACAACCCGACGAGCACGGCCAGCATGAACAGCGGTATCCACTCCACCACGGTCCCGTTCGAATTGAAGTCGAGAATGCTCTCGGCCCACGAGTGCTGGAACACCAGGGCCAGCACCCCGAACGCGGCACCCACCGACATCAAATTGAGCAGCGTGGAGACGACCGCGATCACCGGGCTCCGGAACGTCGCGATCAGCATCAGCATCGTGAGAGTCAAGATCACCGCGATGACCACGGGCAGGCCGTCGGACTGATTCTTCGCCGAGTCGTACTGTTCGGCGAGGTCACCACCGACGGCAAACTCTGCACCGTCGACGGAGTCGATCTGATCGGGCACCACGTCAGACCGAAGCGCAACGAGGGCGTCATCGCCCTTGGCATCGTCCGGCGGGTAGGTGCTCGCGAGTTCGAGCACGCTGGTGCTGCCGGACGGCGAGATCGCGGGCTCTCCGGTGATCGTCCACTTGCCCGAGCTCTCGGCCTGTTTGCCGATGTTGTCCAGTGCGACAGCAACTTCGGCAGCATCGCCGCCCTGTACAACAACCTTGGCAGACGGGCCCTCGGACGGGAACTGCGTGTTCATCGTCTGCGCGACCTGCACCGGAGGTAGATCCTGTGGCAGCGTGTCGAGGTTGGCGCTGCGCATGGTCATCGACAACGCGGGTACCGCCAGGGCGAGCATCACGACCAGCCCCAGCAGCAGCGCGGTGATGGGCCTACGGATGACGGGTCTGATGATCCGCGAGCTGATCCCGCCCTGACCGATCCGGTTGTTGACGCGCCAGAGCAGCGGCACGCGGGGGCGATCCACCCATTTGCCGAGCTTGGCCAGCAACGCCGGCAACACGGTGAGTGAACCGATCACCGCCACCGACACCACGATGATCGCCGACGTGGCGAGAGAGTTGAACGTCGCGCTGCCCAGCGCATAAACACCGGCGAGTGAGGCGATCACCGCAACACCGGACACGACGATCGAGTGACCGGAGGTGGCTGCCGCGATCTCCACCGCGTCGATCGTGCTGTGACCCTTACGCCGCTCTTCGCGTTCGCGTTTGAGGTAGAAGAGCGAATAGTCCACTCCGACAGCCATTCCGATGAGCATCACCATCGACGACGCGGTCGATTCGGAAGGAACGAGGTAGGAGATGGGAGCGTAGATCCCGATGGTGGCGACCACTGAGGTGATTGCCAGCAACACCGGGATGCCGGCAGCTATCAGCGCACCGAAGGCGACGAGCATGATGCCGAACGTGATGGGGATGCTGATGATCTCGGCCGAGACCAGGTCGTCGGCCACACGCTCGTTGATCGACTCGTCGAGCGAGACATCGCCGGTCTGACCGAAGGTCAGTTCCGGGTGATTCGAACCGACCGCCGCGACGGCGGTATCGATATCGGTGATCGACGCATCCTCGTCGCCCGGTGGCGCACGCAGCGAGATCGCCGTCAACAGCGTGGTGCCATCAGGACTCCACACCGGCGCCACGACCTCTTGCACCTGGTCCGAACCGGCCAGTGCCTGGCGCAGCTCGTTTGCGGCGAGCAGTGCCGCGTCGCGGTCGCCGGTGATGACGACGTACTCGGTGTCCGGCGCGGCGAGACCGGCTTCGTGGATCATCTGGTCGGCAGTCCCCGACTGACCGACCCGGTAATCGGCGTCGTCGGTCGTCTGGGTGGGGATCAACGCGCTCAATCCCACGGCCAGCACCACAAGCGCAAGCCAGAGTCCTATTGCGCGCCAAGGGTTGTGCGCACTCCACCGCGCCACTGCCTGTGGCCCTCGGGTCATCTTTCCCATGTCAGCTCCTGATGCGTGAGGCGGTGCGCCTCGACGGGTGGCCCGGCGAACACCGGGCACCACCTGAGACTGCTCGCTCCCCGGAGCCCGGTCAGGAGCGTCAATCCCCCAGGTGAGGGCGGAATATCCCACCCCTGGGGTAGGCCCAGGTCTACTGTCATCTACTGCCCGCTTCGGTCACGATGGAGACCTGAAGAGTGGAAGGACCGCTGTGAGATCCGACGAAGAACCGACGCCGATTGTCCGGTGGCTGAGGGCGGCCATGTATGCCGTTGTCACCACTGCGCTCGCGCCGGTCGCGCTGGTGCTGTTCGTCGTCCAGGTGGTCGCGATCCCGCTGGTCCTGGTCTCCGTCGGCGCCCTGGTGTTGTGGATCAAGGTGCCGATCACCGGCGCGTTCTGTGACCTTCATCGGCGGATGGCGGCGGGCGTTCTCGACCGGCCGTGGCAGCCGGGTGATTACCGGCCCACGAACAATCGAGGGATCTTTCATCTGTTGTCAGTGTGGAGTACCGATTCCCTGCGCTGGCGCGACCTCGGCTGGCTGGTGATCGCGTCGACAGTCGGATTTGTCATCTCCCTGGTGGGAGTGATCTTCACGGCGACCCTCATCCTGTTGCCCTTCGTGGAGCCATTGATGAAAACCCGTGCCGTGATGGATCTGTGGGCGCTGGGCCGCAGCCGCAACGAAGTCCTGGAGGCACGCGTACACGAGGTGACCGAGTCACGGGCTGCGACAGTTGATTCCGCGGCAGCCGAGCTGCGCCGGGTGGAGCGCGACCTCCACGACGGGGCTCAGGCGCGGCTGGCCGCCCTCGGTATGACGATCGGCCTGGCCGAGAGTCAGATCGCCACCGACCCGGAAGCCGCCCGACAGCTGATGGCCGAAGCGCGCGCGTCGGCCACCTCAGCCCTCGGCGATCTGCGATCAGTGGTCCGTGGCATCCACCCCCCGGTACTGGCCGATCGCGGCGTCGGACCGGCAGTCGAAGCGCTGGCTCTCGACATGCCCCTGCCCATCACACTCAATCTCGGTGTGCGCGAACGCCTTCCCATCGCCACGGAGAACGCCGTGTATTTCGCGGTTGCCGAGGCGCTGGCCAACATCGGCAAACACGCCCGTGCACGGAACGCGTGGATCGCCATGGGTATCTTCGACGGTGTGTTGCGCGTAGAGGTCGGCGACGACGGGGTGGGCGGCGCCGCACCCTCGGGTTCGGGACTGCACGGCGTCACCCAGCGATTGACCGCCCTCGACGGAAGGCTCTTTGTGCACAGCCCGATCGGTGGGCCGACCATCGTGTCGATGGAGGTGCCATGCGCGTCGTGATCGGCGAAGATCACGCCCTCCTGCGGGACGGACTCACCCGCATCCTCCAAGCCCACAGCATGGACGTGGTGGCGGCCGTCGACAACGCCACCGAGCTCGACGTCGCGCTCGGCGACGACTCCATCGACGTTGCGGTGCTGGACGTTCGGATGCCACCCACCTTCACGGACGAAGGTCTGCGCGCTGCCATCAAGATCCGGGCCTCCCGCCCCGGCTTCCCGGTCCTGGTGCTCTCTCAATACGTCGAACAGCTCTACGCGCGAGAGCTGCTGGAAAGCGGCGAGGGCGCGGTCGGCTATCTCCTCAAAGACCGGGTGGCCAACGTCGCCGGGTTCATCGACGCCGTACGGCAGGTTGCCGCGGGCGGCACCGTCCTCGATCCGGAGGTGGTGTCGCAGCTGCTCACCGGTCAGCGTGCCGACGGACCGCTGGAACGTCTGACGGCGCGGGAACGCGAAGTGCTGGCTCTGATGGCCGAGGGCCGCTCGAACGCAGCCATCGCCGAGGCCATGTTCGTCACCGAGAAAGCGGTCAGCAAGCACTCGAACAGCATCTTCACGAAACTCGATCTGCCGGTGTCGGCCGACGACAATCGGCGAGTCCTGGCGGTGCTCGCCTATCTAGGGGTCTGACCTCAGCCGCGGATCACGTTGTAGAGGAAGGTGCTGCCGGCCAGCAGGATGCCCGAGACAGCGGCCGGCCAGAACCAGTTGTTGAGCAGGTCCGACCGAAACGCCACGACAACCCAGCCGATGATCAGCAACGCCGTGGTGAGGGTGGTGACGATCCGGACCAGCAGGATCACGATCATCCCGAACGACCACACGAGCTCTCGAAGCCCAGATCTCATCAGACTCCTCAGAAGCGAAAGTCCCGTCAGCTTCTCAGAAGAACGCACAGGTTGGCTGCGTTCATCCATGCGGAGTCGGTCACATTTGGCAGACTGAACTGATGAAGACCATTCTGAATGTCATCTGGCTCGTGCTCTGTGGATTCTGGATGGCGTTGGGCTACGTCGCCGCCGGAATCATCTGCTGCATCCTCATCATCACCATCCCCTTCGGGATCGCATCGTTTCGGATCGCCGCGTACGCCCTGTGGCCGTTCGGCCGAACCGTGGTTCGTAAACCCACAGCTGGGGTCGGCTCGGCCATCGGCAACGTGATCTGGCTGATCTTCGCCGGTATCTGGCTTGCCATCGGCCACATCGTCACCGGAATAGCTTTGTGCCTCACCATCATCGGCATCCCGCTAGGCATCGCGAGCTTCAAGATGGTCCCGGTATCGCTGTTGCCGCTGGGCGCGGAGATCGTCGATTCGGACGAGGTCGGTGTCATCACCGCTCCCCCGCCCCGCCAGCGCGCATACTGATCGCGCGCCCGGCCGACCTCAGGCTCGAGACAACGCAAGCACCGGAATCGTCCGGCTGGTCTTCTTCTCGTAGTCCGCGAAGCCCGGCATCAGACCGGCCTGCTCGGCGTAGATCCGATCGCGGTCGGCGCCGGTGACCTCGGAGACGGTCACCGGGACGGTGTCGTCGCCGATCTCCACCTCGGTTGCCGGGTCGGCCAGCAGATTCCGGTACCACTGGGGGTCCTCGTCGGCGCCCGCAGCGCTCGCGAAGATGTACGAGACCTCGTCCTTGGGCAGATAGACCAGCGGGGTCACGTACTGCTTACCGCTCTTGATCCCCTTGTGATGCAGCAACAGAAGTGGCGCACCCTCGAAATTGCCACCGACCTTGCCGTGATTGGCGCGGAACTCTTTGATGATCTCGTCGTTGAAGCCCATGGCGAAAAGTCTAGGCGCTCATCACCCGACATCGTCGAGATCGAGACCCATCGGAGTGACCGACGGGATGTCGCCGCTCGCGACCACTGTCTTCGTCAACGTCATCAACGCCGAGGTGAGTTCATCGACCTCGGCTTCGGACAGGGCGTTGTACGCAGGTGCGGCCAGCCGATCGGTGGTGGTCTCGATGTCACCCTTGAGCGCTCTCCCGGACGGCGTGATCGCCCCTGAGTGGTCGAGCAGTCCGCGCTCGGCCAAACGTTCTGTGAGCGCAGACCATTCATCGGGTGTGTACTTGCGGCTGGTTTCGAGAACCGACCGTGGGATGGCAGCGGCACTCGAGTGCAGCACCCCGGCCTCGCGACCGGTGACACCGGCGGTCGTCAGGGCGGCCACGTGGCCGTCACCGCGGTGTTCGCGCAGCAGGGTGGCGGCATGCCACAGCGCCCCATACCGATCCTCCGGCCACGGCAGCGCGGCGTTCGCCGCAAACAGCGCCCGACCACCCAGGTCCGCGTTCTGCGCAGCCGGCCTCAGCAGCGCCACCACCCGATCGACCACCTCGTCGTTCCCCGCCGAACCCAGCATCCGCTGCAGAGTGGCCACCGCGGCCTGTCGACGCACATCGACCGCCGTCTCCGGCGGAGCGAACCGCCAGGCGTCCGGGATGGCCCGGGCGACATGGTCGGGCGCGAAGTTGTAGAACAGCGCGGTCACGATCTCGGGACCCACCTCGCCCAACGGCGCGGCACGACCCGCGAAATACCCCATCCAAAAACCTCGATAACCGGCCGCTGCCAGTGCCTCTCGCGTCTCGTCCGAGAAGTAGGTGACGGCGTGGATCGGTTCGAGCAGTCGCCACAGACGACGCGCAGTGGACAATTCGATGGCCATGGGCTCGACAATGCCATTGCGCGCGCAGATCAGCCATGGTTCTGCGACGCCCGACTCGATGAATCCGCGACCGACAGGCGTTGCCGACTACAGCGCGTCAGCGAGAGACTCGACCCCGAGACACCGGTAAGCGGTGCGGTACTTGGTCCGCAGCCGTGCCTGTGTGTCGTCGGGCAGGCGGTTCAGCCGAACCGGATCGGTGTTGTCGGCGAGGTCGGCGAGTTTGACGGCCAGAGCCATCCGGTTCGTTCGGATACGAGCGTAATACTCCTGCGGCGCAACATCTTCGGTTCGGGTCAGCAGTGTCACCGCATCCACCACGGTTCCCGGGATGCCCTCTGCCAGCAGATCTGAGGCGGTGATGCCGGAGTCCTCGATCACGTCGTGCAGCAAGGCGGTTGCGATGTACTCGGCCGACTGGGGCATGACTCTCGTCGCGACCGAACGCGGATGCACGATGTACTCGCCACCCACCTTGTCGACCTGTCCGTGATGGGCGCGGTCTGCGATGGCTCCGGCCGCCGCGATCAGATCGTCGCCGGTGCGAGATTGCGCCATGGTCCGCCTTTCCCAGATGTTCCGACTGTAAGGGAGGGCCGGGTCCCATGTCCGGACGATCAGGTATCGCGCCGGCGGTAGCGCCAGGGATAGGCGAACCAGAAGAATGCGAAGGTGAGCAAAGCGACCAGACCCGCGACCCACCCCACCGACTTGCTGACCACCAACTCGAACACCAACGTCATCACGCCGGTCAGCGCCACTCCGAGCAAGACAAGCCCACCGAGGGCGAACCGCTGAGCGGAATTCACCAGCTCTTCGAGACGGTGCCTCCGGAACAGCAGCCGGTGCATGGCCACCGGTGCGAGCAGCAACACCGTTGCGCCGACCGAAGCGGTCACCGTCACGAGGTAAACGTTCTGGAACAGACCATCCTGCTCGTAGAAGCGGTCCTGGAACGGCACCGTGAGCAGGAATCCGGTCAGCAGCTGAACTCCGGTCTGCACCACCCGGAGCTCCTGCAGCAGACTCGCCCAGTTGCGGTCGAGACGCTGCGTGGGAGTCTCGTTGCGCTCCCTCCGCAGCCAGTCGTCGTCAACCGTCTCGTCGCTCATCTGCCAATGGTCGACTTCTTCCTTCGCACTGGCAAGTGCCTGCCGAAACGCGGTGGATATGGTCAGCCGATAGGTTTCACCGTGGCGAAGGAGCAGGCGATGGCAACGGATCAGTCCGGGACAACAACACCCGCGTGGTTCACCGCCGCCATCGAGCAGGCACCCGAACACCGCGACGTCGAGGTCGAGGGTGCGTCGGTACATCTGCGTTGCTGGGGCGAGCCCGGCACGCCGGGTGTCGTCCTGGTGCACGGTGGCTCCGCGCACTCGGGGTGGTGGGATCACGTCGCGCCGCTTCTGGCCGTCTCACATCGGGTGGTCGCCCTGGACATGACCGGTCACGGCGACAGCGATGCACGCCCCGACTACCCGCTCGAGACGTGGGCCGCAGAGGTACTGGCCGCCGCGCATGCGGGCGAGATCGCGGGCAAGCCGTACGTGGTGGGACACAGTATGGGCGGCTGGGTCACAGCAGCGGTGGGCGCTCTGCACGGTGCCTCCGTGGCGGGCATCGTGGTGATCGACTCGCCCCTGCTCGACGAACCACCGGAAGAGGTGATCATCCGACAGCTGACCCGTAAGTCGCGGGCGTATCCGTCCAAGTCCGAGATCATGGCCCGCTTCCGCACCGAACCGGCACAAGAAGTGTTGTTGCCGTATGTGGCCGAGCATGTCGCCGGTGAATCGGTGCGAGACACCGAGGCCGGCTGGATGTGGAAGTTCGACCCCGAGATGTTCCGCAAACGGCACGAACGCGGCCAGCGGGTGAAGGTACGGGACTTTCTCGCGCAGGTGAGCACCAGGGCGACCTACATCCGCTGCCAGAACGGCATCGTGCCTCCAGAGACCGCCCAGGAGATCGCCGGCCTGTTCGAACCGCGGGCCACCGTGGTCGAGTTGGCCGAGGCCGGGCACCACCCGATGATGGACCAGCCTTTGCCCCTGGTTGCCACACTGAGAACTGTTTTCGCGCACTGGGATTCGGCTCAGTGACATCGAGCGCCGCAGCGTCGGCGATGGCGGTGCTCCACCACTGATGCCAACAGAGGATGCCGGCGCGCCGCGGTACCGCACCTTGTTGCTGACCCTGGGCTTGCTCACCACGATCACCGCGATCGTCAGCAGCCTCGGGGCCCCGCTGATCCCGGCCATCGCCGACGAGCACAACGTGACGCTCACCGACGCGCAATGGGCTCTGACCGCCACCTTGCTCACCGCAGCGGTCGCGACACCGATCATCGGGAGGCTCGGGGCCGGACAGATGCGTCGGCCGACGATCATCACCGGTCTGGTCATCGTCACTCTCGGTTCGATGTTGGCCGCACTTCCGTGGGGTTTTGCTCCGCTGCTGATCGGCCGGGCGATGCAGGGCGTCGGACTGGCGCTGGTCCCCCTTGCGATGGCCGTTGCTCGCGACGTCATCCGGCCACCGAGGATCTCGGGCGTCATCGCGATGTTGTCGGTGACAGCTGTCGCGGGTACCGGCCTCGGATACCCGCTGACGGCCGTGGTCGCCCAGACCTGGGGCCTGGCTGCCGCTTACTGGATGGGCGCCGTGCTCAGCGCCTGCACCCTGCTGATGGCGCTGAGTTTTGTTCCGCGTGCCCAGTCGGTGATCCGCGCACCTGTGGACTGGGCAGGCGCGGTGATGCTGTCCGCCGGTACGGGGTCCACCCTTCTGGCGGTCAGCAGGGGTGAGACATGGGGCTGGACGTCACTTCGCACCGTTGTCCTTGCGCTGGTAGGACTTACGTTTCTCGTCGTGTGGGGGCGATGGAGTCTGCGACGCGATCACCCGCTGGTCGATCTCCGCCTGGCCACCCGCTCGGGAATCGCTGCGCCGAACCTGGTGGCCTTCGGCGGCGGCATCGGTATGTACACATTGCTGACGTTGACCATCGTGCTGGTCCAGAGTTCGGATCCTGGCTGGGGGCTTGATCATTCGGTCACCGTCGCCGGGCTGATGTTAGTTCCCTACTCGCTGATGAGTGTCGTCGGCAGCAGACTCGCGCTGGCGGCCGGCGCCAAGTACGGCCCCAACGTCCTGCTGCCTCTGGGCTCGGTTGTGTTCATGGGTTCCACGCTCGGTCTGGCCTTCGTGCACAGCAATGTGTATTGGGCTCTGGGCTGGATGGCCGTCGGCGGACTGGGCAGCGGCTTCACCTTCTCGTCGCTGGCCGTGCTCATCGTCCCGCACGTTCCGCAGGAGGAAACCGGTAGTGCGATGGCCTTCAACATGGTGCTGCGCTATCTCGGCTTCTCGGTGGGCAGCGCGGTCAGCGTGACGTTGATGGCCGTGTACGGCGGCGGGCAACTGGGGTTCGTCTGGACGCTCGTGACCATGGCGGCGGTGTTCGCCGTTGTGGCGGTGGGTGCGTGGTTGCTGACCACTCGGCAGAGACCACCCGCTGTTCCGGCATGAAACGGTCGACGCCCCAGAAAGAAAAGGCCGGGAACTCTTGGTTCCCGGCCTGATCTCACTCTGTGGGCGAAGGGGGACTTGAACCCCCACGTCCCGAAGGACACTGGCACCTGAAGCCAGCGCGTCTGCCATTCCGCCACTCGCCCGTGGCTGCTCGTCGGTCTTCAAACGAACTGGAAAACGGTAACATGGGCCGGCCCTGCGTCAGAAATCGGCAGCTCCGGACTGCAGAGGGTGACGAGTCGACACGCGGCGCGTCAGGGGCACGTGCGATCAGATGAGTTGTACGTCACTTCTCGCACAGCTTTCGCGTGGGCCCATTCGGGCCGATCAGCCCACGTATTCGGCCGAAACGGACACCAGGCGTCTACTGGGACATCTGTGGCGGACGGTGCAGAAGTTCCGCCTGGAGTGTCCAACGCGGGGTGTGAGTCGCTATCATCAAACAGCACGATTGGCACGCCGACACGCTGAGAACTCGAAGGGAGGTCGTCGGTAGTGGGGATTCTGCAAAGAATCGAACGCAAACTCGAAGGTGCGGTAGATGACGGCTTCGCCCGGGTCTTCGGCGGCAAGGTCGCCCCGCAAGAGGTCGAGAACGCTCTGCAACGCGAAGCCGAAGACAACTTGGAAGACCTCGGCGACGGCGGCAAGCTCGCCCCGAACACCTACAACCTGGTGGTCAGCTCCACCGACCACCGCGAGATGGTTGCCGAGTACGAGCTCAACCGGAAGACCTTCTCCAAGCATCTCGAGAATTTCATCCGTGACAACGGATGGCAGACATACGGTGACGTGGTGGTCGAGTTCTCCCACTCACCCACCCTGCACACCGGCCAGTTCCGGGCGCGGGGCACGGTCAATCCGGACGTCCGGCCGATGCCTGTGCAACAAGCAGGCCATCGTCCTCCAGATCAATCAGGGCCGCCGTTGCCCCATCCGCCGCCCGCGGCGCCAAACCGAAACCCACAAGTAGGAGCCACTCCCATGACGCAGAACTCCGGATACGACCCCCGCGGAGGTTACGAACAGGGCTCCTACCCACCGCAGGCGGCCTACAGCCAGCAGCCCTACGAGCAGGGCCAGGACAACTCCGGCGACGGCGCTCAGGCGTACAGCCAGCAGGGTGGCTACGACCAGCAGGGCTACAACCAGGCAGGCTACGACCAGCAGGGTTACGACCAGCGTGGCTATGACCAACGCGGTTACGACCAGCACGGTGGTTACGACCAGGCCGGGTACGACCAGGGCGCCTACCAGCAGGGCGGCCACGACCAGCAGGGTTACAACCAGGGTGGGTACGCCCAGCCGCCGGCCAACCCGGAGCAGGGCTACGACCCGCGCAACTACCAGCAGGGTTACGACCAGGGCGGCTACCAGCAGCCCGGATACGACCAGCAGGGTTACGACCAGGGCGGCTACCAGCAGCCCGGGTACAGCCAGAACGAGTACGACCAGCAGGGTGCCTACAACCAGCAGGCTGGCTACGCGCAGGGATACCCGCAACAGGGCGGGTACGACCAGCAGGGTGGCTACGACCAGCAGGCCGGTTACGCCCAGGCTCCCGGCTACGGCGCTCCCGCCGCGTACGCACCGACGGCGATCACGCTGCTGCTCGAAGACGGCAGCAACCGCACGTTCCAGCTGCGCAACGGCTCGAATGTCATCGGCCGCGGCCAGGACGCCCAGTTCCGCCTGCCCGACACCGGTGTTTCCCGTCGCCACGTCGAGATCCGCTGGGACGGCTCGAGCGCCCTCCTCAACGACCTCAACTCCACGAACGGCACCACGGTCAACGATGTCCAGGTCAGCAGCTGGGAACTCGCGGACGGGGACCGGATCCGCGTGGGACATTCGGACATCACCGTCCGTTTCCAGTGACGCCCACACAAACCGTCACTACCCAGTAGCGCGCGCCCTCGATCCGCGTGGCTCACAGCTGCTCGATGCACAAGTGAGACATCCGAATGCGTGATGGAGCGGCACTGGGCCATAAGATGCACTGGATGTTGATGGCTGGCCCAGGAGGTGGAAAAGCGTGCAGGGCATAGTGCTGCAACTGACGCGTGTCGGCTTCTTGCTGCTGCTGTGGCTCCTGGTGTGGGCCGTACTGCGGGTCATTCGCACCGATGTGTACGCCGCCACCGGCCAACGACCCATGACGCGCTACGAACGCCGCAATCGCGGCGGGTCCCCCGCCAAGGTCAAAGGCGGGGCCAGATACCTCGTGGTCACCCATGGGGCCCTGGCCAACACGAGGATCACGCTCGGCACCCAACCGGTATTGCTGGGCCGCGCCGACGACTCGACCCTGGTTCTCACCGACGAGTACGCCTCTGAGCGCCACGCCCGGCTGATCCGCCGGGGAGATGACTGGTATGTCGAAGACCTCGGCTCCACCAACGGCACCTACCTCGACCGTGCGAAGGTCACCACCGCTGTGCGCGTGCCGCTCGCAACTCCGGTCAGGGTGGGCAAAACCGTGATTGAGTTGCGCCCGTGACCCTGGTGTTGCGCTATATCGCGCGTAGCGACCGCGGCCTGGTCCGTGCGAACAACGAAGACTCCGTGTACGCCGGTGCCCGACTGCTGGCCCTTGCCGACGGCATGGGCGGCCACGCAGCCGGAGAGGTGGCCAGCCAGCTGGTCATCCAGGCACTACGTCCCCTCGACGACGACGAGCCCGGAGGCGATCTCCTCGCGAAACTCGAAGAGGCCACCCGCCACGGCAACGAGGCGATAGCCGACCAGGTTGCCGAGGCCCCCGAACTCGACGGCATGGGCACCACCCTCACCGCCATCCTCTTCGCGGGCTCGCGCCTGGGTCTGTGCCACATCGGCGACTCGCGCGGCTATCTGCTGCGCGACGGCCAACTCACCCAGATCACCCGCGACGACACGTTCGTTCAGACCCTTGTCGAAGAAGGCCGGATCACGGCCGAAGAAGCACACACACATCCGCAACGGTCGTTGATCATGCGTGCGCTCACCGGCACCGAGGTCGAGCCCACGCTGACGGTGCGCGAAGCCCGCGCCGGCGACCGCTACCTCTTGTGCAGCGACGGGCTCTCCGATGTGGTCAGCGAAGAGACCATCGCCGACACCATGACGTCGGTGGAGAACTACCGCGACTGCGCCGACCGGCTCATCGAGCTCGCCCTGCGCGGCGGTGGCCCCGACAACGTCACCGTCGTGGTCGCCGATGTCGTCGATGTGGACTACGGCGACAGCCAGCCGATCGTCGGCGGAGCGGCCGGAGGCGACGATCAGGAGTACGTCCCCGATCCGCGTACCTCGGCCGGTCGTGCGGCGGCGCTCCGCCCGCCTGCCCAGTCGCCCCGGCGGCCGACCATCGGCACCCCCGAACCCGATCCGCCGCAGGCACACCCGCGGCGCAAATGGATCCTCGGCGGCATCGCTCTCGCCGTGATCGCCGTGCTCATCGCCGGTGTCTTCGTGGGTCGGGCGATTGTCCGGTCGAACTATTACGTCAGCGCCGACAACGGCGAGGTGGTGCTCTACCGCGGGTTGCAGGGTTCTTTCCTGGGCCTGAGCCTGCACGAACTGAGCAAGATCACCTGCACCGGAGCCATGGACACCGACAGGCCGACGGTCACCATCGCCGACTACAACAACCGTCCCGAGAACTGCGTGCCCCTGAAGGTGTCCGACCTCACCGGCACGGCGCCCGCCTCCCTCGAAGGCCGCGACCCGGTGCCTCTCGACGACGCCGAGGAACAGGTCCGCAACCTGATGGACAACCTCGTACCGCTGTGTCCCGAAGAGGAGTCCGCGTCGGCCGAGGGCGTCACCCCGGGCCCGGCCCAGCCCCCCGCGCCGGGCACCGAGAATCCCGTACCGCCGCCGGCCACACCGGGACAGCCCGCTCCGGTACTCCCCCAGTCGGGCAGTGCCAGCACGCAGCCACCGCTGACGTCCACCACCACGCCGCCCGTCACGGCCCCGGAAAACTGTCGGGGGCGCTGATGTCACAGGCCGCCGTCACACAGACACCGGCTTCCGGGCCGATCCGCAACTACACCGGCCGCAACTCCGAACTGGTGTTGCTCGGCCTGTCGACGATCATCGTCTTCACCGCGCTCATCCTGGTCGAGGCTGCGCAGTCGCAGAGCATCACCTGGGATCTGGCCAAGTACATGGCCGCCTATGTCCTGCTCTACGGTTTCGCCCACCTCGTCGTACGGCGATTCGCGCCCTACGCCGATCCGCTGATCCTGCCGCTGGTGGCCACCATCAACGGTCTCGGGCTCGTCCTGATCCATCGACTCGACCTCGGAACCGGTCAGAACGGTGAGACCGCCAACCCCATCGACCGCACCAACGACGCCGATCAGCAGGTTCTGTGGGCTGTCCTCGGCATCATCGCGTTCGCGGCCATCCTGATCCTGATCCGCGACCACCGGACACTGTCGAGGTACAGCTACCTGCTGGGTCTGAGCGGTCTGGTCTTCCTGGCCATCCCGGCGATCCTGCCGTCGTCGATGTCGGAGATCAACGGTTCCAAGATCTGGATCCGCACCCCGCTGTTCAACATCCAGCCAGGCGAATTCTCGAAGATCCTGATCATCATCTTCACCGCGTCGTTGCTGGTGTCCAAGCGTGATCTGTTCACCACCGCGGGTAAGCATTTCCTCGGGATGGACCTGCCCCGCGCCCGCGACCTCGGCCCGCTGCTCGCCGCGTGGATCATCTCCATCGGCGTCCTGGCCTTCGAGGCCGATCTCGGCACCTCACTGCTGATCTTCTCGACCATGCTGGTGATGCTGTACGTCGCGACCGAGCGGGTGAGCTGGCTGATCATCGGCGTCAGTCTGTTCGCCCTGGGCGCACTGGTCGCTTACCAGCTGTTCTCGCATCTGCAGGTGCGTGTCGCGGTGTGGCAGGACCCGTTCAGCGATTTCTACGGCCAGGGCTACCAGGTCGGCCAGAGTCTGTTCGGTCTGGCCACCGGCGGTCTGTTCGGCACCGGTCTGGGTTCGGGCCGGCCCAACATCGTGCCGTTTGCCAACACCGACTTCATCATCGCGACCATCGGCGAAGAGCTCGGCCTGGTGGGACTCGCGGCGATCCTGCTGCTCTATCTGGTGTTGATCGTCCGCGGTCTGCGCACCGGCATCGCCGTTCGTGACAGCTTCGGCAAACTACTCGCCACCGGGTTGTCGTTCACGATCGCCGTGCAGATCTTCGTGGTGGTCGGCGGTGTGACCAAGCTGATCCCGCTGACCGGCCTGACCACACCGTTCATGTCCTACGGCGGCTCATCGCTGCTGGCGAACTACATCCTGGTCGCGTTGCTCATCCGCGTGTCCAACGCCGCACGTGAGCCCGATCCGACCAAGAAGAAGTCGACGCCCATCGCCGAGGCGCCCACCGAGATGGTGAAGCGCTCATGAACATTCCCATTCGCCGCGTGGTCATCGCGGTCATGGTGATCATCCTCGTGCTGCTCGCCAACGCCACCTACGTGCAGGTGTTCAAGGCCGACAACCTGCGGGCCGACCCACGCAATCAGCGGGTGCTCCTCGATGAGTACTCGCGTCAGCGCGGCCAGATCACCGCCGGCCAGGACGTGATCGCGCAGTCGGTGCCCACCGATGACCGGCTCAAGTACCTGCGCACCTATCCGGGACCGTGGGCGCCTGCCTTTGCGCCGGTCACCGGTTACTACTCGTTCCAGTACGCGAGTTCAGGACTCGAGCAGGCCGAGGATTCCATCCTCAACGGCAACGACGACAGGCTGTTCGGACAGCGCTTCGCCGACATGTTCTCCGGCCGTGATCCACGCGGCGGCAACGTGATCACCACCATCGACCCGCGGGCGCAGCAGATCGCCTTCGACGAGATGAACAAGGGCTGCAACGGCGGCTGCCGCGGAGCCGTGGTGGCGATCGCACCGAACACCGGTGCGATCCTGGCGATGGTGTCCACACCGAGTTACGACCCCAACCTGCTGGCCAGCCACGACACCACCGTCCGTGAAGACGCCTGGGCCGCCTGGAATCCCACCGAGGATTCAACCGGGTTCCAGCCGATGCTCAACCGGGCCCTCAACGAGACCTACCCACCTGGTTCGACTTTCAAGGTGATCACCGCTGCCGCCGCGCTCGAGCAGGGCATCGGTCAAGACGAACGCCTTACGGCGGCAAGCAGTTACACGCTGCCGCAGACCGAGACCGGGCTGACCAACTACGGCGGTCAGACCTGCCCAGACTCCAGCGGTGGCCAGGTGACGATGCATCAGGCCCTCGAATACTCGTGCAACACAGCGTTTGTGCAACTGTCCACCGAGAAGTTGCAGAACCCGATCGAAGCGGTCAAGAACCAGGCCAACGCTTTCGGTGTCGACACCGAACTACCCGATACCCCGCTGCCCGTCTCCGAATCGTCGGTCGGCCCGATCCCTGACCTCGCCGCTCTCGGCCAGAGCTCCATCGGCCAACGTGACGTGCGGTTCACCCCGCTACAGAACGCGATGATCGCCGCGACCATCGCCAACGGTGGCGTTCGCATGCAGCCGTACCTCGTGGACAAGTTGCAGGGTCCCGACCTCAAGACCCTGAACACCACCCGGCCCAACTCGCTCAACGAGCCGATCAGCGCTCAGACCGCCGCGACCCTGACCGAGATGATGATCGACTCCGAACGCAACACCCGCGGATCCGGCGGGCCGGTGTCGATCGCATCGAAGACCGGCACCGCCGAGCACTCCAACACCCAAGGCACCGATGAGACCCCCTACGCCTGGTACATCGCGTTCGGTCCGTCGAGCAATGCCAAGGTGGCGGTGGCGGTGATCGTCGAGAACGGCGACGGCGGACTACAGGCAACGGGCGGCTCGTCAGCCGCCCCTATCGGGCGTGCCGTGATCAACGCGCTCGCAGGTGAGAGGTGACCGGGTGAGTTTGCAGGGTGGCACGACCATCGCAGGCCGGTATCGGCTGATGCGGTTGATCGCGACCGGAGGCATGGGCCAGGTGTGGGAAACCATGGACACCAGGCTCGATCGGCGCGTGGCAGTCAAGGTCCTCAAGGCCGAGTTCTCCGACGACCCCGAATTCCTGGAACGGTTCCGCACCGAGGCCCGGACCACTGCGCAGCTGAACCACCCCGGAATCGCCAACGTCTTCGACTACGGCGAGGCGCAGGATCCGGGTGCGGGTTCGGTGGCCTATCTGGTGATGGAACTGGTGAACGGGGAGCCGCTCAATGCGGTGCTCTCCCGCGTCGGCCGGCTGTCACTGAACAACTCCCTCGACATGCTCGAGCAGACCGGCCGAGCGCTCAAGGCCGCCCACGACGCGGGTCTGGTGCATCGCGACGTCAAGCCCGGCAACATCCTCATCACGCCCACCGGCCGGGTGAAGATCACCGACTTCGGTATCGCCAAGGCAGTGGATGCGGCGCCGGTCACCCAAACCGGAATGGTCATGGGCACAGCGCAATACATCTCGCCCGAGCAGGCGCTCGGCGAAGACGCGACCGCGGCGTCCGATGTGTATTCACTCGGCATCGTCGGTTACGAGGCGATCGCAGGCCGTCGTCCGTTCCTGGGTGACGGCGCCATCACCGTGGCGATGAAGCACATCCGCGAAGAGGCACCACCGCTTCCGACCGACCTCCCGGTCAACGTCCGGGAACTGATCGAGATCACCATCGCGAAGGACCCCAAGCAGCGGTACGCCGATGGCGGGGAGTTCGCCGATGCGGTCGCTGCCGTGCGCGCCGGTCGCCGGGCGCCGATGCCGGGTACCGCCGCCGCAGCGGGAGCACGACCGGCCACTGCGATGATGGCCCCGATGACGGGCGCGACCCGCCCCACGCCACCGCCGCAGCATCGTGCCGTCGTCGCACCGGTACCCGCGGATCGCCAAGACGGTTGGTCCACCGGGCAGAAAGCGCTCGCCACCGCAGCCGTCCTCCTGCTGCTCGGTGCGCTGGTCCTGGTCGGCTTCCTGATCCTCAACTCCGATGACACCGGCGGCGATGTCCCGACGAGGTCGACGACCCCGACCACGACGACAACAACGAGGACCACCACGCCTCCGCCGACGACCACCGAAGAGACCACCACCGAAGAAACAACGACCACAACAACTCGCACGACCACGACAACCAGCGAAGAAACGACGACGACCACCGAGTCGACGACCGGTGGATTCACCTTGCCGAGCATCCAGATCCCCGGCCTGCCGGCCCGGGAGAGCGATGACCAGCTCGGCCAGGGCGACGGAGAGTCCAGTACGAGTGCGCAGCCCGAACCACAGGATGGTGGTTGATGGCCGACCCCCGGCAGATCTCTGATCGTTACGAACTGGGCGAGACCCTCGGTTTCGGCGGCATGTCCGAGGTCCACCTCGCGCGCGACCTGCTCTTGCACCGCGATGTGGCCATCAAGGTGTTGCGTGCCGATCTGGCCCGCGACCCCACGTTCTACCTGCGCTTCCGGCGCGAGGCGCAGAATGCGGCGGCCCTCAACCACCCGACGATCGTCCAGGTCTTCGACACCGGCGAGGCGACCACCCCGGAGGGGCCGCTGCCGTACATCGTGATGGAGTTCGTCGACGGCGAAACCCTGCGCGACGTCCTGCGCGCCGAGGGGTACATCAAGCCTCGGCAGGCCATGACGTGGATCGCTGACGTCGCTGCGGCACTGCACTTCTCACATCAGAACGGCATCGTTCACCGAGACGTGAAGCCGGCGAACGTGATGATCGACAAGTCCGGCGCGGTGAAGGTGATGGACTTCGGCATCGCCCGCGTGCTGGCGGACACCGGCAACTCCGTGACCCAGACCGCGGCCGTCATAGGCACCGCTCAGTACCTGTCACCCGAACAGGCCCGCGGCGAGAGCGTCGACGCCCGCAGCGACGTCTACTCACTCGGATGCGTGCTGTTCGAACTGCTGACCGGAGAACCGCCGTTCACCGGTGACTCACCGGTGGCCGTCGCTTACCAGCATGTGCGTGAAGATCCCCCGACCCCGTCCTCGGTGCGCGAGGGGGTGCCGCACGAGCTGGATTCCGTGGTTCTCAAGGCCATGAGCAAGAACCCGGCCAACCGCTACCAATCGGCCTCCGAGATGCGGTCGGATCTGATGAAGGTGCTCGCCGGCGGCAAACCCAGTGCCCCGATCGTGATGTCGGACGAGGACCGCACCGCGCTGATCGACACCGGTCCTCGGGCGCGTGTCTCCCGCGTCGGGCCGGCGGGAACCAGTCACCGCCGCGACGATGACGACGACGACTCGCAGACGCGACGCAAGGCTCTCAAGTTCGCCGGATTCGGTGTGCTCGCGGCCTTGGTGATCGCTGCCGTGACCCTGTTGCTGCTGCGTCCCTGGGCGTCGGATGTGACGCCGCAGGTGTCGATCCCACGGGTCACCGACATGTCGGCGGTCGACGCAAAGGCCGAACTCGAACGCATGGGGTTCCGCGTGAACCAGCGCGACGAGCCGAGCCCAACCGTCGCGGTCGGTGCACCCACCCGCACCACTCCGGGTGAAGGTGTGAAGGTCGACAAGGGAGCCACCGTCACCCTGTACGTCTCCACCGGCCCACTGCGCCAACAGATCCCAGATCTGCGTGGTCGGACATTGGCGGAAGCGACCGCGGAGCTGGGCAATCTGGGATTCACCAACACCCGGTCGATCGAGGTGTCCTCCACCGCCGACCTCAAGGGCAAAGTGGTCGCCACCGCACCTGCCGCGCGCAGTACGCAAGCGGTCACGGAGCTGATCACCATCCAGGTCGGCACCGGGCCACGCAAGGTCACCGTTCCCGACCTCACCGGTCAGCGCGAGGCGCAGGCGCGGACGAACCTCGACCAGCTCAACCTCGACATAGCCGTGGTTGCCACCGACTCGGAGTTGCCGTCCGGCACCGTGATCAGTTCATCGCCGAACGCCGGCGAGGTCGTCGACGAGCGAAGCGTCGTGCAGGTGACGATCAGCCGCGGCAACATGTTCGTGGTGCCCGATCTGCGCGGCCGGACGGCGGCGCAGGCCCAGACGATCCTGACGTCGGCAGGGTGGGAACGAACCACCCTGACGACCGTGCAGCGCAACGTGCCGCTCGGTAGTCCCGACGACGACAAGGTCCTCGAACAGGCTCCCGTGGCCGGCAGTCTCCTCCGAAAGGACGCGGCGGTGTCGATCACGGTCGGACGGGCGAGCCTGCTTCCCTGACCACGGGAAGACAACAGTCACCCCGATCCATCCGATATCGAGGATCGGCCGGGATGGTCGTCAGCCGAGCGCTGCGGCCACCTGCGCTTCGAGGGTGCTGACCTGTCCGTCGGGGACGGTCATGCCGCACACGGTTAGCCAGTTCGCCAGCATGCGGTGCCCGCCCTGGGTCAGCACGCTCTCCGGATGGAACTGCACACCGTGGATGGGGAGTTCGCGGTGCTTCATGGCCATCACGATGCCGCTCTCGGTGTGCGCGGTCACCTGGATCTCGGCCGGAATCGTCTCGGGCAGCACGGTGAGGGAGTGATACCTGGTTGCCGTGAACGGGTTGGGCAGGCCCGCCAGAACGCCATCTGCGTCGTCGTCGTGCGTGACCAACGACGTCTTGCCGTGCAGCAGTTCCGGCGCCCGATCCACGGTGGCACCGAATGCCGCGCCGATCGCTTGATGGCCCAGACACACTCCGAGCAGAGGGGTGCCCTGGTCGGCCGCAGCCTTCACAAGAGGCATGGTGGCGCCGGCGCGCTGAGGGGTGCCGGGACCAGGCGACAGCAGAACACCGTCGAAATCCTTGATCGCACCGTCAGGGTCGGCGAGCCGAGCATCGTCGTTGCGCCACACCTGCGCATGCACACCCAACTGGCCCAGATACTGGACCAGGTTGTAGACAAAGCTGTCGTAGTTGTCCACCACGAGTATTCGCGCGGGCTGTGGCTCATTCACAGTGGTCAACAATACCTGGGTGCACGCGAGGGCCTCCCATCGTCGATCCCAGGTGGGCTAGGTTATAGGGAGACGTTTTTGCCCGCGAACCGAGGAAACCATGCCCAAGTCGAAGGTCCGCAAGAAGACCGATTACACGATCAACCCCGCCAGCCGCACACCGGTCAAGGTGAAGACCGGACCGTCGAGCCCGGTGTACGTCTCCACCATGCTCGGCCTGATGGTGCTGGGACTGCTGTGGCTGATCGTCTTCTATCTGGTTGCCACTCCGGAGTCGCTCGGCGCCGACGGCAAGATCCTCAACTGGATGTACGAGTTGGGACCCTGGAACTTCCTGATCGGTTTCGGTTTCATGGTGGCCGGACTGCTGATGACCATGAAATGGCGCTGACCAGGCGAGATGGTTCATCCACAGTCTTGAACAACATGTGTGTAATTCATCCCCACTGTGGATAAGGCCTGTGGATAACTCGGCACAGCCTTCTCTCGCGTGGTCCACTCCGGCTGCGATGGGCGCGGTCATGGTGGTCGGTGGCATTCTCCTCGGCGGCGCAGCGGCGTTCTCTGCTCCCGACCCGGCCGGCCTGGTGCTGATGTCGATCGCGGCACTGTTGTTGGTGGTGCTCGGCGCGATCGCGCTGGTGGTGCGGCCCAGGCTCGCCATCATCGACGGACACCTGATCCAGATCCGCACGGTGACCGGCGCGCGCAGATACCCATTCGATGCGGTGCGCCGCGCCCAGGTGCTCACCTACTCGCGCTACGGCCGCCAGGTACCGCATCTCGAGTTCGACCTCGACGACACCGCGGCCCGCGAGGGTGAAAGATTGGTGATCCTCGGCCGGTGGGACCTCGGGACCAATCCGCTCGACGTGGCAGATGCTCTACGCGCAGCCGGATTGCCCGTGCAGACCAGAAAGTAGTTGCGCGACGCTTTCGATCGGCAGATCAGACCGTGAGTGTTGCCGCGCGAACCACGCCGATCAGCAACGCCAGCACGATCAGTCCGGCGATCGAAGCCCAACCGACGGCGGCGACGTTGCGGGCGGTACGCGAGCCGGCAGGCAGCAGTCCGGGGCCGTAGAGGACCCCTGCGGCCGCAGCGGCACCGAAGACCAGTCCCCCGAGGTGCGCCCACAAGGAGATGTTGGGGATGGTCAGCGAGAGAACGATGTTCAGCCCGATCACACCCAGTACGAACCCCGCCGGAACCTTGGCCCGCAGCACCACCACCAGCGTGGCCCCCATCAGCCCGAAGATGGCTCCGGAAGCGCCTGCATTGATGGCGTTCGGGTTCTCGAACAGCATCACCATCGCGCTGCCACCGAGCAACGACGCCAGGTAGATACCTACGAAACGTGCTGTGCCCAGGGTGATTTCGACATCACGGCCCAGGATGTACAGCGAGAACATGTTGACAGCGACATGGATCAACGAGAAGTGCAGGAAGCCGGCGGTGAGCAGGCGCCAGTACTCGCCATCGGCGAGGAAGGGCCCGAAGAGTGCGCCCTCGTAGAAGATCCGCGAGCCGCGGACTTCGGTGAAGCTGCCTGCCTGCGCCGCCGTGGCCACGAACACGGCGACGTTGACGGCGAGCAGGACGTAGGTGGCCCACGGGGTCTTCGACCCGATGCCCCGAGGGCCGACGACGGTCGCCCGGGGGGTGTCCCGCCCGGATGCCCGGACGCAGTCGACACAGTGCTGGCCGACTGCGGCCGGGGTGAGACATTGTGGACATGCCGGACGGCCGCATCGGCTGCAGGCCAGACCCGTCGGCCGGTCAGGATGCCGGACGCACACCTGGGTGGGTGGCGACGGCGGGTTCTGGAATGTCACACAGACCTCATCTGAGCAGAGCTCGGCACGACCGAACGGCGGTCTATCAGGACTCGATGGTGACCTTTTCGATGATCACGTCGTCCAGTGGCCGGTCACGACGGTCGGTCGGAACGGCCTCGATCGCTTTGACGACCTTCTGGGATTCTTCGTCCTCGACCACACCGAAGATGGTGTGCTTGCGGTTCAGGTGAGGCGTAGGGCCGACGGTGATGAAGAACTGCGACCCATTGGTGCCGGGTCCGGCGTTTGCCATGGCCAGCAGGTACGGCTGGTTGAACGTCAGTTCCGGGTGGAACTCGTCCTCGAACTGGTAGCCGGGTCCGCCCATACCGGTCCCGGTGGGATCGCCGCCCTGGAGCATGAAGCCCGAGATGATGCGGTGGAACACCGCGCCGTCGTAGAACGGTCCGGCATCTCCGCCGGAAGCGTTGGGCTTGGAGTACTCCTTCGACCCTTCGGCGAGGCCGGTGAAGTTGGCGACGGTCTTGGGCGCGTGGTTACCGAACAGGGCGATTCTGATGTCACCGTGATTGGTGTGCAGGGTCGCGGTTGCGGTTTTCAATGCTGTGGTCACGGCCTCCATGGTGCCACTGAGTGCCGTCGGCGCAGACGTCAGCCGACGGGCAAGCCAGGTTTTACCGTCGCCGGCGCGGGTATTACCCACCTCACGGGAGCCCGGCAGTAGTCCGTGGCCCCACCACCTTCGAGATCCTCGCTGGTGACGAGTCGAGACGGAAGTGAGACACGATGACCGACGCAAAGAAGGACGTTTCCGGCACCACCCCCGGTGTCGAAGAAGCACCGGAAGAGCTCAGCACAACACTTGACGGAACCGCCGCTCCCGACGCCACCGAACTCCCGAAGGACGGCAGCGACCTGCCCGACAACTGGGACAACAGCTCGGGATACGCGGGTGCATCGGCCGAACAACTCGAGGATCGATGACCCAGAACTCAGGGCCGGTCCACGACGAGACCAACCCGGATCCGGCGAACACACCGGGCCTCGAGGCGGGGGGCGGAGTGGCCCCGGGATCCACGCCACCTGATGCACCACAGACCTCAGGCCTGTCGGACTCCGAACCGCGAACCAGCAACCGGTTCCCTCCCACCGGCATCGCTCTGATCATCGGGCTGATCATCTTGGTGCTGTTGTTCGCCGCCGCGGCGGTCGCGATAGTCGTCCAGATGGCTTAGCTCCGCCCGACAACGCCGCCCCCGGTGCCCCCGCATGGGCTCGCCGACGGGCGGCGTTGTGGTGTATCCGGGCCTTGCGACCTCCGTCCGAGCCGCGCGGAGAATCCCGTTGCCGCTCGAGACGAGTCGGTGGGCCGCGTCGACGAGGCGACACCCAGGCATATCGGTGGCAGACGCGGCGAAGGGCCTGCGAGTACGTTTGAGGAAGGCGATGGGAGCGCACGATGAACGGCACCTCTGACAGAGGCTCGCCGGCCGACGGTGAAGGCGCAGTTCCCGACCAATCCAAAGCCGGTTCGACCAAGAACGTGGCAGGCAACACTTCGGTTTTCACCGGGGTCAGTCAGCTCTGTGACACGGTGGTGCGTCTGTCCGGCGTCGACGGAGCCGCCATTGCACTGCTGACCCGCTCGAGTCGGGTCCGCGACCTCGTCTACGCCACCGATGCGACCGCTCAACAGATCGATGAACTGCAGTTCACCCTCGGTGAAGGCCCGTGTCTCGACGCCTACCATCACCACGACACCCAGCTCTTGCCAGACTTGCGCGATTCGGCGGCCACCGGGCGGTGGCCGGTGTTCGCCGGCGAGGCCCTCGACATCGGTGTGCGGTCTGTGTTCGCGTTCCCGGTGGTGGAAGGCGGTACGCCCCTTGGGGTTCTCGAGCTGTATCGCCGCACCGCCGGGGCTCTCGCGGTCGACGAGCTCAACGCAGCACTGACCATCGCGGCCACCGCCGCTTTCACCGTTCGGCAGAATTGGGACGAGTACCTCGCCAGGACGGACGACTCCGGTGGCGCCGACGCCGCGGCCGAGAATCTCAGCCAGGCGCAGGTCGATTCGCCAGGCTCCTTCTCTCGTTCCCAGGTTTATCTGGCGTCCGGGATGGCGGCCGTGCAGCTCGGTATACCGGCCGGCGAGGCCCTTGACCGGCTGCGTGCATATTCCTACCAACACGGTCGTTCCATCAAGGACGTGTCCGACGACGTGGTGGCCCGCCGACTGAACCTGCGTGACGAAGCCGATCTGGAGGACACATGACCCCGAAGATGCGCCGGGCCGACCGATGAGCGATGTGCTGAACCGGGTCGCCATCGCCGATGTGACCGGAACCCTGACAACCGACTTCGATCTGCCGACCCTGCTGCAGACCGTCGTCACCCACGCGCGCGAAGGTTTCGACGCATTCTCTGCGGTGATCGTGCTGCGCGATGACCGCCGGTCCACTGCGGGAGATGACCTCCACATCGTCGCCGAGGCCTGCCACGCCGGGATCGGGGCGGATCTCGAACTCAACACCACCGGCCCGGCTCTGAGCAGTGCGCATGACGGCGCGCTCACCCTCGTCACCGATCTCTCCACCGCCGACGACACCCGGTGGCCGGAGTATCAGAAGCGGGCGATCTCGGCAGGGCTTCGCGGCATTCGTGCGTATCCCATCAAAGCGCTGTCCGCCCCGGTCGGCGCTTTGGTCATCCACACCGAGCAGCCCTGGACCGAATCCGGCCAACCGAGTGAATTCGGGCAGATCTTGGCCAATCTCGTCGCGATCGCTCTGAGCACGGGTATCCGGGGAGCCCAACACACCGGCGTGTCCGATTCCGTCGACACGGTTCTCGAGGGCACCACCGTTGTCGCCACCGCGATCGGCATCCTCGCCGAGTACAAACGCCTCGAGATCGTCGAAGCCCGGCACCAACTGACCCGGCTTGCCCGCGCCCACGGCGTCACCGTCACAGCTCACGCACGGGCGGTTGTCGCGGCACAGAACAGCTCGCCGGCGGATCCGGGCGCAACCGGCGTTTTAGCCCCTCCAACCGAGCCTGCGGCGCCTCGCCGAATCAACACATGAAGCGGGCGGCTCGATGCGACATCTGCTTCGATGTGAGCCGGGTGTCGGATCTGTGCCGGGGAGGAATCACGCGATGAGGAACATCGACAGTGATTTGCGAACGGTGACCGAGCTACTCGCAGAAGAGATTCGGACCCGTCTGCCCGAGAGCATCGCGTCGGTCCTCGAAGGACTCACCAGTAGCGCCGTCGAGCATGTTCCCGGTGCCGATCACGCCGGGATCACCGTCATCACGAAACGCAACAAGATCACCTCCACGGCCGCGACCTCACGTGCTGCCCGACGGCTCGACCAATTGCAGAGCGAACTCGGCGAAGGACCGTGTGTTGATGTGGCAACACATCAGCACACCATCCGCGTCGACGATCTCGCCGGTGAAAAGCGCTGGCCGGGCTTCTCGTCCGCCGCACTGGCGGCTACGCCGATCCGGTCGGCGCTGTCATTTCGGCTCTACTCCGACCGCGAGGCGACCGGTGCGCTGAACCTGTACGGCGACAACGCATTCGCCTTCACCGAGGGTGCCGAAGAGGTCGGCCTGATGCACGCCACCCACGCCGCTGTCGCGCTCTACGCCGCCCGTCGTCACGACGAATTCGAGAGTGCGTTGGCATCACGCGACATCATCGGCCAGGCCAAAGGCATGATCATGGAGCGGTACGACCTCGACGGCGTCCAGGCATTCGCTCTGCTCAAAAAGCTGTCGCAGGAATCGAATACGCGTCTGGTGGACGTGTGCCGCCGACTGGTCGGCCGAGACCGTCCCGCGGTCGATCCCCGGGCTCCCCACCGGGTGAACCCCTGACCCCGCTGCGCGCACTAGGGTGGTCAAGAGTCCGAGCTGGTTTCACCGAGGAGGTTTCATGAGCAAACTCGAATCCGAACTGAAAGCGGTCCGTCAACGTGCCGCTGCTCGCAGCGCCGGGCAGCGGGTGAAGCTCGGAGGTCGACAGACCTTGGCCGGGCTGTCGAACCTCACCCGTGGATCGGCCGGCTTGAGCGTCGCCGGTGCGCGCAAGTCGCTGCTCGGTGCCTCCGTCGCCACCCGAGGGGCCGGCAATGTCGCGCTCGCCGGCGTCAAGAAGGTCGCGGCCCAGGCGCGTTCGAAGGAGTCCGAGCTCGCCGCCGAGGCTCGCGAACTCACCGCTGCGTATCGCGACCGGGCCGCCGAAGTGCTCCCTGTGACGATCAGCAACCCCACCGTCGTCGATGCCCTCGAACGCGCCGGGCTCGTCGAGGCACTCCCCAACCAGCTGGTGACTACGAAGTCGCCTTCTCGTCGTCGCCTCAGGATCGCCCTGATCGTGGTCGGGTTGGTGGGCGCAGGTGCGGCCGCATTCACGATCAGTCGTCGCACGCGTCCGCAGCCGCCATCGGTGGCCGCTGCGCCCCCGCGTCTGGCCGACGTACCGGTTGTCGAGACCGAAGCCGAGGCCGTCGATCCCGCCGGCCAATCCACGAACGGGCAGTCCGCCAATTGAAGTTGGTGCGACAGTTGAGGTCGCTGCGGCAGGTACGGTGTGACGGGTGAGTGTTGACAACGGCGAGGGCAACCGACGCCGCCATGGCGAGCCCATCCCGGCATGGCGACCGCGCACCGGGCCTGCCGAAGGCCCACCGCCGGGCTACCGGCCCGGTCCCCCTCAGGCTCCGGCCCCGCAAGGTGGCCTTCCGCCGGAGCCGGGTCGTGGTCATGCCCCACGGCCTGGTCCCAGCGGACCTCCGCCCTTCAATCCCGGCCCGGTCGACCGCCCACGAGAAGATCCTCGGCGACGTCAGCCGCCTCCCTCCTCTCCGGCACCACTGAGCGGCCCCGCGGCTGGTCTCGGTGCCTCACCCGCGCCGTTGAGCAGTGCCTATTCGCAGACGTCTGATCCGGCAGAAACCCGTTATGACGGTCCGCAGGGCGACCACCCAGCAGATCAGGAGTCCGGAGCCGAGATGAGTCCTGCGCCCGCGTCGCGATCCAACAAGACCAATGTCACCGCGATCGTCGCGTTGATCTTGTCGGTGCTGGGCGTGACCTCGTTGATCGGGATCATCTGCGGCCACGTTGCGCGGGCACAGATCCGGCGGACCGGCGAGCAGGGTATGCCGTTTGCGGTCGCCGCCCTGTGGGTCGGGTATCTCTATCTGGCAGCGGGCATCTTGGTTCTCGCCGGTTATCTGTACATCGTCGGCCAAGGCAACTGAGCCTCTCAACCACAGAGGCTTCCAACCGGGGCCTTCCAACCACGGGGCACGGACCGCCGTCGCGTGATCGAATTGCTGCATGGACGATGACAAGACCCGCGACATCCGGATCGGCAACGATGAGCGGGGTCGCGCCCTCGACGCACTCGGTGAGCATTTCACCAGCGGTCGGCTCGACCACACCGAGTACGAAGAACGCGTTCAGCTGGCCGCGGCCGCGCACACCCGCTCCGAGCTCGACAAGCTCTTCGGTGATCTACCCGAACCCACCCCGTTCGGCTCGGGGTCGTCGGCGCCTGCCCTCGCGCGTGATTCTTCGCCTGCGCAACCACCTCGCAACGGCGTCCACAACGCGCCGGGCAAGAAGCTGATCCAGACCCTCAACCTGTTCGCCGGTGGCGGCACCCTGCTGCTCTTTCTTCTGCTGCAGGTGGTGTTCGGCGTGCCCAACGCCTGGCTGGTGTTCATCGTCTTCCCGCTTGTCCTCGGCGGGATCCGCATCTGGTCCGGCCAAGCTGGCGGTGACGAAGCTGATTACGACGACGGGCACCTCGATCAGGCCGAACTCCGGCGCCGGCGTGAGATCGAGTCACGCCGACGCCGGGACTTCGGCTACTGAGCGACGCTCACACGGTCAAAGCGCTGCGATCAGAGTTGCGGGATCACCGTCTCGGCGATGAACTCGACGTGCTCGAGGTCGGACATGTCGAGCACCTGTAAGTAGATCCTTGTGGCGCCGATCGCCGCGTAGGTGCCGATCTTGTCCACGATCTCGTCCGGTGATCCCGCCAGACCATCTCGGCGGAGATCGTCGAGCCCGCGCCCGATGTTGTCGGCTCGGCGGGTCAGCTCGGCGTCAGAACGTCCGGCGCACACCACCAGCGCCGCTGAGTACGTCAGGTCGTCGGCCGGGCGGCCCCGGTCGGTACAGGCGGCCCGGACTCGTCCGAACGCCGTCTCGACGTCCTCGACGGGCGCAAACGGCACGTTGAACTCTGCGGCGTACTGCGCCGCCAGAGCTGCTGAGCGCTTCTTCCCGGCCCCACCGATGACGATCGGTGGTGTGGGCGACTGAACGGGCTTGGGCAGTGCCGGAGAGTCGGTCACGGTGTAGTGATCGCCCGAGTACGAGAACTTCTCCCCGACCGGCGTGGTCCACAATCCGGAGATGACGGCGAGCTGCTCGGTGAGTCGGTCGAACCGTTCGCGAAGATCCGGGAACGGAATCGCGTAGGCCTCGTGTTCAGCGGCATACCAACCGGCGCCGAGCCCGAAGTCCACCCGACCGCCCGACATCTGATCCACCTGGGCGACAGTGACCGCGAGCGGGCCCGGATGGCGGAACGTTGCCGAGGACACGAGCGTGCCCAGCCGAATGGTGGTGGTCTCGCGGGCGAGCCCGGCCAGGGTGGTCCAGGCATCGGTCGGGCCCGGTAGACCCTCGACGTTCATGGCCAGGTAGTGGTCGGAACGGAAGAACGCCCCGAAACCGCCTGCCTCCGCGGTTCTCGCGACTGCAAGCTGGTCGTCGTAGGTGGCACCTTGCTGCGGCTCGACAAATATTCGCAAATCCATACAGCCACTCTTACGGGCTTTGATCGCGTTCGCCACCTCGGGGGCCTGACGGCCGAATCAGGGTGGTGCATTTCGTGCTTTGTGGAGCCTAGGAGATTCGAACTCCTGACATCTGCCTTGCAAAGGCAGCGCTCTACCAACTGAGCTAAGGCCCCGTTTGCCGGATCAACCGGCTGTCAGATCTCTCTGACCTTCGGGTAGACCATGCCACACCTCGATGTTGCGCCGAGATTCCGTGAGCAGGCCCGCGACGACGAGTGCGACTGCGGCGATCGCTACTGCAACTGCCTTCATCCGCTCATCCCCTTGGGTGGTGGTCCCTTGGTTCGGTTCGTCGTCACAGTGGGCCTAGGAGGACTTGAACCTCCGACCTCTTCGTTATCAGCGAAGCGCTCTAACCGCCTGAGCTATAGGCCCGTGAACCGAAGTCAGAGATTACCCGACTGCGTGCCCCCGCGACAAAACGGCTGGTCAAAAGCCCCTCAGTCGCGGTCGGCGAGGGTTACCTCCACACCACCCACGAGGTCGGACGAGAGGTTGTAGATGAACGATCCGACGGTCGCCAGAGCAGTGAACAGCACGACGTTGACCGCGCCGATCAGAGCCGCGATACCGAACACACCTCCGGCGCTGATCTCGAACGAGGATTCCGCCGTGGTGTCACTGGACACCAGAGTGCCGAAGGAGTTGTTCAGCTGATCCCAGACGCCCATGCCGTCGAGGATGAGATACAGCACACCCACCGCGATCATCCAGATGAAGAACGAGGCGACAGACAGGACCGCCGACACCTTGAACGCCGACCAGGGGTCGATCCGACGAATCTGGACGGCAGCGCGCAACGCACCCATGGCACTGGGCGAAGGCATCGCCTCGAACGACCGGTTGGCCGGCTGCGAGGCCTCCGGATGATGGATGGCATCGAGGTCGGGCAGATCTTCCTGCGGAAGGTCGCGCCGGTCGATGTTGCGGGTCGGGCCGTCGATCGGCTTCGACAGCGGAGACCGGCTGTTCGCGTCGGTCTCCGAGCCCGGCAACTTGGGCGCTGCGGTGCCGGTGATCACCGGGCGCTTGGCCGTCGGTGCCGGGGCACCCGGACCGGGCTGCCGACCCGGAGGTGGGCCGGCAGGACCCCGGCCCGACCCCTGCTGAGGTGGCTGCTGGGGCGGCTGCTTGATCTGCGGCTGTGGGCCGGTTGCCGACGCCGACGGCTGCCCGGGGCCGGAGGGTTGCCCCTGGCCCCCTTGCGAGCCGGCACGCTGCCAAGGAGGCACGCCACCGGGGCCGGTCCCGTTGCCGGGAGGCCGACCCTGGGCCGGGGCCTGACCCTGACCGGCGTCCGGCCGCGGCGCCTGATCCTGCACTGACACCGAAGGACGTGCGCCATTGGCCGAGGAGTTCGCCGCGGCGGAGGTCGCCGTGTCCTGCTCACCACCGCTGCCCGACGATCCCTGCGGACCTTTCGGCGGCCCACTGGTGCCGTTCGGTTCGCCCGCGACCTTGGGTTCGTTGGGCTCGTCAGTTGTGCTCATGCGTTCCTTTGCGTTCGCCTCAGCTACTTCTTGCCGGCCGGCCCGTTCTGCGTGTCAGCCGGTTCGTCCGGCTCGTCGGCATTGCGGGCAATAGCCAAGAGCGTAGTTCCTTCGCCCAGGTTCATCAGGCGGACGCCCTTGGTTTGGCGTCCGGCCTTGCGGACCTGCCGCGCACCGGTGCGGATGACGCCGCCCCCGGAGGTGATCGCATAGAGCTCACTGTCGTCGTCGACGATCACTGCGCCCACCAACGCGCCGCGGCGTTTGTCGTACTGGATCGTCAGGACGCCCTTACCGCCGCGACCCTGCACGGGGTAATCGCTCATCGCGGTGCGCTTGGCGTAGCCACCCGAGGTCGCGACCAACAGGTAGGTGTCCTCACGGACCACATTCAGCGACAACAACTGGTCATCGTCGTTGAAACGCATGCCCTGGACACCAGAGGTCTGCCGCCCCATCGGACGCAAGACGTCGTCGGTGGCCGAGAAACGGATCGACTGTCCCTTCGTCGACACGAGCAAGAGGTCGTCGTCGGCGCTGCACAACTGTGCGCCCACCAACTCGTCCTCACCGCGCAGGTTGATCGCGAAGATGCCGCCGGAGCGGTTGGAGTCGAAGTCGACCAGGCGGGACTTCTTCACCAGTCCGTTGAGGGTCGCGAGCACCAGATACGGCGCATCTTCGTAGCTCTTGATCTGGATGACCTGGGCGATGCGCTCCTCGGGCTGGAATGCCAGCAGGTTGGCGACGTGTTGGCCACGGGCGGTGCGGTTGGCCTCCGGCAGTTCGTACGCTTTCGCCCGGTATACCCGGCCCTTGGTGGTGAAGAACAGGATCCAGTCGTGCGTGGAGCACACGAAGAAGTGCCGGACGATGTCGTCCTGCTTGAGACCGGCACCCTGCACGCCTTTACCGCCGCGCTTCTGGCTGCGGTAGAGGTCGGTCTTCGTCCGCTTCGCGTAGCCGGTTTCGGTGATGGTGACCACCACGTCTTCGCGGGCGATGAGGTCCTCGTCGGACACATCTCCATCTGCGGCAATGATTTTCGTGCGTCGCTCGTCGGCGAACTTCTCGACGATCTCGGCCAGCTCGTCGCGCACGATGGCGCGCTGACGCTCCGGCTTGGCGAGGATGTCCTTGTAGTCGGCGATCTCGATCTCGATCTCCGCCAACTCGTCGACGATCTTCTGCCGTTCCAGAGCCGCGAGCCTGCGCAGCTGCATCGCCAGGATGGCGTCGGCCTGGATCTCGTCGACGTCGAGCAGCTCGATCAAACCGGTACGCGCCAGGTCGACGGTCTGCGACCGGCGGATCAGCGCGATGACCTCGTCAAGTGCGTCAAGGGCTTTGACCAGACCGCGCAGGATGTGGGCCCGCTCTTCGGCCTTACGCAGCCGGTAGCGGGTGCGCCGGATGATGACGTCGATCTGATGCTCGACGTACAGGCGAATCATCTTGTCCAGGCGCAACGTTCGCGGAACACCGTCCACGATCGAGAGCATGTTCACGCCGAAACTGGTCTGCAGCTGGCTGTGCTTGTAGAGGTTGTTCAGCACCACCTTGGCCACGGCGTCGCGACGCAGGGTGACCACGATCTGCATGCCGACACGGTCCGACGACTCGTCGTCGATCCTGCTGATGCCCTTGAGTTTTCCCTCGTTCACCTGTTCGGCGATCGACAGGATCATGTTGTCGGGGTTCACCTGGTACGGCAGCTCGGTGATGACGAGGGTGGTGGCACCCTTGTTCTCCTCGATCCGCACCACGCCTCGCATACGGATGCTGCCCCGGCCGGTGGTGTACGCGTCACGGATGCCCTGGCCGCCGACAATCAGTCCGGCGGTTGGGAAGTCGGGTCCCTTGATGCGTTCCATGCAGGCTTCGAGGGTGCTCTCCTCGTCGGCCTCGTAGTTGTCGAGTGCCCAGAAGATCGCGTCGGCCACCTCACCGAGGTTGTGCGGCGGGATGTTGGTGGCCATACCCACCGCGATGCCGCTCGACCCGTTGATCAACAGGTTCGGCACACGTGATGGCAGAACCGTCGGTTCCTGGGTCTTGCCGTCGTAGTTGGGCGTGAAATCGACTGTCTCCTCGCCGATGTCACGCAGCATCTCCATGGCGAGCGGCGTCAGCCGGGCCTCGGTGTACCGCATCGCGGCCGCGCCGTCGTTGCCGCGAGAACCGAAGTTGCCCTGGCCGTCGACCAGCGGATACCGCATCGACCACGGCTGAGCCAATCGCACCAGCGCGTCGTAGATCGCGGTGTCGCCGTGCGGGTGGTAGTTACCCATGGTCTCGGCGACCGGCTTGGCCGACTTGACGTAACTGCGGTCGGGCCGGAACCCGGCGTCGTTCATCGCGTAGAGCAGTCGGCGGTGCACCGGCTTGAGTCCGTCACGGACCTCGGGCAGCGCGCGGCCGACGATGACGCTCATCGCGTAATCGATGTAGCTGCGCTGCATCTCCTGCTGGATGTCTACCGGCTCGACGCGGTCTCCGGCGCCACTGTCCGGTGGCAAGGTGTCGGTCATCAGTTCACTTTCGTCGTGTCAGGTCGAAGCAGATGGAAGTGGAGTCCGTCAGACATCCAGGAAGCGAACGTCTTTGGCGTTTCGGGCGATGAAGCTCCGCCGGGCCACCACGTCCTCCCCCATCAGCACACTGAACAGCTCGTCGGCGGCGGCGGCATCATCGAGCGTCACCTGACGCAGGACACGCACCGAGGGGTCCATCGTGGTCTCCCACAACTCCTTGGCATTCATCTCGCCGAGACCCTTGTACCGCTGGATGCCGTCGTCCTTGTTGATCTTCTTGCCGGCCTGGGCACCGGCTTCGAGAAGACCGTCACGCTCGCGGTCGGAGTACGCGAACTCCGGCGGTGCACCCTTCTGCCACTTGAGCTTGTACAGCGGCGGCTGCGCCAGATAGACGTGACCGTGCTCCACCAGTGGTCGCATGAAACGGAACAGCAACGTCATCAACAGGGTCGAGATGTGTTGTCCGTCAACGTCGGCGTCGGCCATCAGCACGATCTTGTGGTACCGCAACTTGCTGATGTCGAACTCGTCGTGGATACCGGTACCGAAAGCGGTGATGATCGACTGCACCTCGGTGTTCTTGAGAACACGGTCGATACGGGCCTTTTCGACGTTGATGATCTTTCCGCGGATCGGCAGGATCGCCTGGTACATCGAGTCACGTCCCGATTTGGCGCTGCCGCCGGCCGAGTCGCCCTCCACGATGTAGACCTCGCATTTGCTCGGGTCCTTGCTGCGGCAGTCCGCGAGCTTGCCCGGCAACCCACCGATGTCGTTGGCGCTCTTGCGGCGCACCAACTCTCGCGCTTTGCGGGCGGCCAGCCGGGCGTTCGCCGACTCCACTGCCTTGCGGATGATGATCTTCGCCTCGGCAGGGTTGGACTCGAACCAGTGCGCCAGGTTCTCGTTGCTCACCTTCTGCACAAAGCTCTTGACCTCGGTGTTGCCGAGTTTGGTCTTGGTCTGACCCTCGAACTGCGGGTCCGCGACCTTCACCGAGATGACAGCGGCCAGGCCCTCACGGATGTCTTCGCCGGTGAGCTTGTCGCCCTTGTCTTTCACGAGCTTCTTCTCGGTGGCGTACTTGTTGACGGTCGCCGTCAGCGCGGAACGGAAACCTTCCTCGTGGGTGCCGCCCTCGTGCGTGTTGATGGTGTTGGCGAACGTGTGCACCGACTCGGCGTATCCACTGTTCCACTGCATAGCCACCTCGAGTTCGTGGCCTGTGCCCTTGGCCGTGAAGCTGAGCACGGAGTTGTGGATGGCGGTCTTGCGGTTGTTCAGGTGACGGACGAAGTCCTCGAGACCACCCGGATAGTGGTAGATCCGGGTACGACTCTTCTTCTTGGAATTCTCCGGCTTGCCCTCGGCGTCGACGACGGCTTCGTCGGCGAGCTCGGTGTTGGCGGCTTCCTCGGCCAGTTCGTCCTCGGACTTGGGTGCCTCTGCCACGTCGACGTCGTCTGCGTCGCCGACCTCGATTGTCGCCGGCCGCTCATCGGTCAGGGTGATGGTCAGGCCCTTGTTGAGAAAGGCCATTTCCTGCAAGCGCCGCGCGATGGTGTCGAAGTCGTAGGTGGTGGTCTCGAAGATCTTCTCATCGGCCCAGTATCTGACGGTTGTGCCGGTCTTCTTGGTGGGCGCACCCTTTTTGAGAGGCCCCGGAACTGCATTGGTGTAGGTCTGCTCCCACGAGAAGCCGGCGTGGTTGATCTCCAGCTCGACCGTCTTCGACAGTGCGTTGACCACCGAGATGCCGACACCGTGCAGACCACCGGACACCGCATAGGAGTCGGAGTCGAACTTTCCGCCGGCGTGCAGCTGTGTCATGACGACCTCGACGGTCGGAATGCCCGTTTTGTGCATACCGGTCGGGATCCCGCGGCCGTCATCGACCACCTGCACCGCGCCGTCGGCCCGGAGGGTGACGTCGACCCGCGAGGCGTAGCCCGCCATGGCCTCATCGACCGAGTTGTCGACGACTTCCCAGATCAGATGGTGTAAGCCGCGCGCACCGGTGGAACCGATGTACATACCGGGACGCTTCCGAACCGCCTCGAGGCCTTCGAGGATGCTGATCGAATCCGCACCGTAGTCGCTGCCCTTTTTCTTGGCCGGGGCCTTCTTGGTCGGTTCCGGCTGTTCCGGTTGTTCCGGATTCTGGGGTTCGGTGCTGTCGGCCACGAGTGCGTCCGCTCCTTACATCGCCATTGAGTCACACCACGCGGTACGCGCCCGGCAGCCATCGCTGTTCTGCTCCCGGGGTTCCCATGCGGCGGTCTACCCCGGTTCGGGGCAACTCCCTACATAGTACTGGGTAAGGCGACAAGGAATGGCCCTGCAACACCCCTGACTTGTCCGCAGACGGATTTTCTCGGATGAGACCTAGTCCGACCGACACAGCGGGTACGTCGTCCACGTTCTGACGGGATTCGTGGCCGGTTCGCCAAATCCGTGTCTAGCCGTAGGTGTCGCGGGGTCCTCGACCACGGACATGACGTTCACCTTTACGCCACGACGGGCTCTGCGGGCCGGTGATCCGCAGGCTCGTGACAACCCCATGGCCGGCCGAGGCCGCGATCTTGGCCAGGATCTGACTCTGGATCAGCCGTAGTTGGGTGGCCCAGGCCGTCGACTCCGCCGTGACGTGTAAGACCTTGTCGCGCAACGCTTTGGGCTGGGCGTGCGCCGCAATCTCGGCCCCGACGATGCGGTCCCACGCACCGAAGACGGTGCCCTCACTGAGCTTGGCGTTCCAGCCACGACGTCCGGCAAGGCTTCCCGCGACACGACCGAGCGGTTGCGGGTCGTAGGCGTCGGGGTGGGCACCTGTCCACCCTCGACGGGTGGCTTTGCGGGGTGGCGCTGTCCGCCTGCCAGGCGACGCACGGCCCTGCCCGACAGATTTACCGGCCGCGCGAGCAGCGGCCCGGGCGTCTTCGAGTGCTTTGCGCGCCATGTCGTAGCCGCTGCCCTCGGACCTGCCGCCGCCTCCGGACTCGTTTCCTGTACCCGGCTCTTGCCCCTTGCTGGGTTCCTCGGTCATCACCCGACCACCAATTCCGACGTTCGAACGCCTGCGGACTCGATGATATTCACCGCGACGGTCCTGCCGCCGATCTGAGCGGGGATGTCGTCGGCGACCGCGGCGGTGATGAGCACCTGTTCGGCTCCGGCCGCCACGTCGGCCAGCTTCTCGCGGCGCTTGGCATCGAGTTCGGCGAACACGTCATCGAGCATCAGTACCGGTTCGACGCCGTCGGCACGCACCAACTCCACAGAGCCCAGACGCAGTGACAGGGCCATCGACCACGACTCGCCGTGACTGGCGAACCCCTTCGCCGGCTCGGTGCCGAGCAGGAGATCGACGTCATCTCGGTGAGGTCCGACCAGGGTCACACCGCGGTCGATCTCTTTCTGACGCAGCGTGGCGAGGTCGCTGAGCAGTGCTGCTTCGATGTAGTCCACATCGGCCTTCTCCCCGGCCGCCGGGATCACGTCGATCGACGCCGACGATCGGTAGCGCATGTTCGCCGGCCGAGAATGCGGCGCGATGGTCGAATATGCTTGTGCCACATGGGGTTCGAGTTCGCTCACCAGGTCGATCCGCGCGGCGCTCACCTGGGCGCCGTAGGCGGCGAGCTGGGCGTCCCATACATCCAGGGTGCTGATCACCGACTCGGCGTCGCTGCCACCCCTGCGTAGGGCGGCCGCCGCCGTCTTGAGCAGGGCGGCCCGCTGACGCAAGACCCGGTCGTAGTCGGACTTGGCAGCGGCCCACCGAGGACCACGCATGGCGACCAGCTCATCGACGAACCGACGTCGCTCCCCCGGATCGCCGCGCACCAGCGAGAGGTCCTCCGGGGCGAACATCACCGCGCGCAGGATTCCCAGCACATCGCGTGGCCTGCGGCACGGCGCACCGTTGATCGCGGCCTTGTTGCTGCGAGCTCCGCCGATCACCAAATCCACCGTCAGTTCACGGCCGTCGTTCTCCACCGTCGCGGTGACGCGGGCCTGGTCTGCCCCGGTACGGATCAGTGGCTGATCAGTACTCACCCGGTGCGACCGCAACCCGGCGACATAGTAGAGCGCCTCGAGCAGGTTGGTCTTGCCGAATCCGTTTCTCCCCACGAAAAGTGTTGTGCCCGGGCTGAGTTCGATGGAGACCTCATCCCAGGAACGGAAGTCGCGCAGCGACAGATTGCGGACGTACACCTGCTCAGATCAACTCCCGGTCAGTCGCCCGACGACTTCGGAACCACCGAGTGTCCGCCGAACTGGTTGCGCAATGCTGACACGGCTTTGAGGGCGGGTGAGCCGCCTTCTTGGCGCGAGGCGAAGCGTGCGAAGAGCGCCGCCGAGATGACGTTGGCGGGTACCGAGTGCCTGATGGCTTCTTCCACCGTCCACCGGCCCTCGCCGGAATCGGTGGTGTAGTCGGAGATCTCGGCGAGGCCGGGATCTTCCTGCAGTGCCTTGACCAGCAGTTCGAGGAGCCATGACCGGACGACGGTGCCGTTTGTCCAGGCCCGTAGGGTGCCTGTGACGTCTTCGATGAGGGGTTCGGCGTCGAGGATCTCGTAGCCCTCGCCGTAGGCGTGCATCAGTCCGTATTCGATGCCGTTGTGCACCATCTTGGCGTAGTGACCGGCGCCGACCTGTCCGGCGTGGACAAATCCATCGGCCCGCTCACCGGGGGGCCGCAGCGCGTCGAAGATCGGCATCGCTCGTTCGACGTCCTCTTTCGCACCGCCGCACATCAGGCCGTATCCGTTCTCCAAGCCCCAGATACCGCCGGACACTCCGCAATCGACGTAACGGATTCCCTTGGTGCTCAACAGTTCTGCGTTGATCGCGTCGTCGGTGTACTTGGAGTTGCCGCCGTCGATGACAAGATCGCCGGGTGAGAGGATGTCCGAGAGCGTCCGGACGGTGGACCGAGTGGGTTCACCCGAGGGCACCATCACCCAGATGATCCTCGGGGCCTCGAGTGCGGAGGCGAGTTCGGCCAGCGATGCGACATCGGTGACCTCCGGACGTGGGTCGTATCCGATGACCTCGATTCCGGCGTTTTTCACCCGGGTCCGCATGAACCCGCCCATCTTTCCCAATCCCACCAAACCCAGCTGCATGGTCTCACCAGTCCTTTGCCAGTCACGGTCCTCGCGGTCAGATGGCCGCGAATCGATTCGAGTCGGATCAACGCTCGGGCAACCTGCGTCAGTCGCTGGTCACCGCACTCATTCTCGGTCAGTGTGGCTCGGTGCGCTGACCTTTCCGGCCGACCTGGTCATCTGGCGCGGTGTCGTCGGCAGATCAGCCCGGCAGTCGAACCGGCATCAGCAGGTAGGTGTACTCGCTGTTGGGTGCGGCGTACGCGCCGTTCTCGTCGGTGACCGGCTCGGTGTCGGCACCCGGCCGCAACACTGCCGGCCTCGACGGTGTGGTGAACCCGAAGTCGACGGTGGTCGAATGCAGCGACGTGAGCCCGTCGAGCAGGTAACCCGGGTTGAACGCAATGGTCAGGGGGTCGCCGTAGAACTTCACATCCAGCTGTTCCTCGGCGCGACCTGCGTCGTCACCGCCTGCGGTGAGCAGCACGGTGTCCTCACCGAACTCGAGCCGCACCTGCGCACCGCGCTCGGCGACCAGGGCCACACGCTTGATGGCCTCGGTCAGCGGTGCGATCTCGATGTTGGCCACCGACGTGTGGGTGGGGGGCAGCAGCTGACGGAACTTCGGGAACTCCGCATCCAGCAGTCGGGTGGTGGTGCGACGGCCAGATCCCAGGATGCCGAGCAGCCCGTCCGCACCGATGCTCCCGCCCGATCCGAAGGCCAGGCCGACGGCCGAGGTTCCGTCGGATCCGGCTGTGCGAGCCGCCTCGGCGAGTGTCTTCGCCGGGACAAGCACAGCGGACGTGGTGCCCGCGACTTCCGGCTTCCAGGTGAGTTCACGAACTGCCAACCGGAAACGGTCGGTCGCGGCGAGCACCACGGTCTCGTTGTCGATCTCCAGGCGGATACCGGTCAGCATCGGCAAGGTGTCGTCGCGGCCGGCGGCCACCGCAACCTGGGTGATCGCCTCGGCGAAGACATCGGCCGGGATGGACCCTGTGTTGTCCGGCACCTCGGGAAGCTGCGGGTAGTCCTCCACCGGCATCGTCGGCAACGAGAATTTCGCGCTACCGCAGACGATCGCGACGCGGGTTCCGTCGAGTTGTACGTCGACGGGCTTGGCAGGGAGGGCGCGCGTGATGTCGGCCAACAACTTGCCCGACACCAGAACCTGACCTTCGTCGGCGACCTCAGCTGAGACGTTCACCTGTGCCGAGACCTCGAAGTCGAATCCCGAGACCGACAGTCCGGTCTCGGTCACGGTCAGCAAGACACCTCCGAGGACCGGAACCGGTGGTCGGCTGGGCAGGCTGCGTGCAACCCACGCGACCGAATCTGCGAACTCGTCGCGAGTCACCCGAAACTTCATCGTCTTCAGTTTCCTTCTGGTTGATCGTTCCACTGCGCAAGAGGTCGCCGGCGGGCGGTGAACTCCTCCGAGCGCAGGCGTCAGGGTCTCCACTCTAAAGCGGATGACAAGTATTCGGTGGCGATGGGGTGCGCTCGCCCCGACGTCCCCGGAGGTCTTGTGAGACCTGTGGACGAGGGTTGTGCACACACCTTCTTTTAAAGAGTCTTGTTAAGAGAGAAATTCTTCTTAGTAATAGGTCCTGTGAAATCTGTGGATGACAGGTCTTGTTGGCTGGTGGCCGGTCTGCGGGCCTGGGGGCGAAACGTTGGCCGATGTCGCGTGAAGTTGAAGTACATGTGAACACAACCCGGCGCCGCGGGAACGGTCCACTGTCTATCCACAGATTTCGGTAGTTATCCACGGGCTTGTACACAGGCAGATCGAGTCGCGCAGATCACCAGGGAATGGGATGACAAGTCCGAAAAGTCTGCGGGAGTGGTCGAGACTTGTCGTTTTCGGCGGGCACGCCGGGGCGGGATGTGGTTTCCCGAGGCATGGTTTCCGGGGGCCGCGGCGCCGGCGTGGAGGCGGGTATCAGCGACGGATCGTGATCATGGAGGGTGAGTCGCGGGACTCAGGTATCAGCCAGGACGCAGCACGTGGCCACGCAGAAGCGCGCTGGACGCACGGGAGAAGAACGGCGTGCGGGATGAGAACGGGAGGGTGTGAGACGGCAGGGGTCAGCGGCGCGAGCGCTGTTTGATCCTGGCGGTGAGTTCCTGGACCTGGTCGTACACGCGCCGACGCTCGGTCATCTCTTTGCGAATCTTCTTGTCCGCGTACATCACCGTGGTGTGATCACGGTCGAATGTCTCGCCGATCTTCGGCAGCGACAGGTCGGTGAGTTCGCGACAGAGATACATCGCGATCTGCCGTGCCTGGGCGATCGAGCGGGTCTTGCCGGGCCCACGCAGTTCTTCGATGCTGATGTCGAAGTACTCGGCATTGACTGCCAGGATGGTCGCCGCGGTGATCTCCAGGCTGGCCGAATCGGGTAGCAGCGCTTGCAGCACCACATCGGCCAGGGCTGTGTCGAGCTCGGAGTGGTTGAGCGACGCGAAAGCGGTGACGCGGATCAGCGCACCTTCGAGTTCGCGGATGTTGCGCTCGATCTTCGACGCGATGAGCTCGAGGACGTCGTCGGGCACGCGGATGTCGTCCATCTGCGCTTTCTTGCGCAGGATGGCGATGCGGGTTTCCAGCTCGGGCGGCTGGACGTCTGTGATGAGACCCCACTCGAACCGGGTTCGTAGCCGATCTTCAAGTGTTGCAAGTTGTTTCGGAGGCCGATCGGACGACACCACGATCTGCTTGTTCGCGTTGTGCAGGGTGTTGAAGGTGTGGAAGAACTCTTCCTGGATGCCTTCTTTGCCCTCGAGGAACTGGATGTCGTCGACGAGCAACACGTCCATGTCCCGGTAGCGGCGCTTGAACGCCACTCGCCTGTCGTCGCGAAGGGAGTTGATGAAGTCGTTGGTGAATTCCTCGGTCGATACGTACTTCACCCGCATGCCGGGGAACAGCCGCTGGGCGTAGTGGCCCGCCGCGTGGAGTAGGTGGGTTTTTCCGAGGCCGGATTCTCCCCAGATGAACAGCGGGTTGTAGGCCCGGGCAGGTGCCTCGGAGATGGCGACGGCCGCGGCGTGCGCAAAGCGGTTCGAGGCACCGATGACAAACGTCTCGAAGGTGTACTTGGAGTTCAGACTGGAGTCGCCGCTGGAATTGCCCGACGTACTGCTCCGCGACGAGTCGACGTGGCGCCTCGAACCGGAGTCGGTGTTGAAGTAACTCGGCCAGTCTCCACCGGCGCCCCCGTTGATGTCGCGGTCGCGGTCGGCGAAGGTCTCCGGCGGCGGCGATGCCATCGAATGGACGTTGCGGGAATCGCCGTCGAGCCGTGGTCCGGCGTCGATGCGGGAGGCCCCGTTCATCCGGGGGCCACCCCCGATGTCGTCCATGCGGTGGGGCCGACCGTTTGCCACGACCGACTCGGGCGCAGCGGGGGGATCGGGCTCGTAGGCGTCGGCTGCGATCGGATCGATGCGCACCGCGAGATCGACCGAATGGCCGAGGTGACGACTGAGGGCGGACACGATCGGTTCTCGCAAACCGCGTTCGATCTGTTCCTGGACCCGGGGGGTCGGCACGGTGAGGAGCGCGAAGCCTTCGGCGAGTGTCAGCGGGCGGACGAGCGAGAGCCACGCCTTCTGCTGTTTGGAGAGGGGGTAGCTACCGGGAGATGTGTCGTCGTTGAGTTCGGTGACCACCTTGCGCCAGATCACACTGAACGAATCGTGATCCGAATCGGCTGGCATGGTCATCCCTCTTTGTGGTTCGTCACCAATTGTCCACACCGTTATCCACAGGTGTGGAGGAACAGCGAGACACAGCGAACCCCAGAAAGGGTTGTCGCGATTCCGCCCCGGGTGGATAGCTTGGGTGAAGTTAACAGAGATTGGCCGGGGCTCACAACTGATCACCACATGTTGCAGGTAAAGGCAAGAATCTGGCCGATCGAGGCGTGTCGTCCGCCGATACCGCAGGTCGCGGCACGCTTCGTGGTACGGACGCGGTTTGACCGGCCGTTGGCGAGTCAGTAGTCTCGAACGGTCGCCGAACGTCGATTCCGGCTGAGGTGAACCACTCACGAGTGGTTCGGGAGCCGAAGCATCGGGGTAGCGACCAGACCACCTATTAACAAGCTGGGCTCAATCATGGACGCGAGCCCGTCACACGAGGAGTTTTACCGTGGCCAAGGGCAAGCGGACCTTTCAGCCGAACAACCGTCGTCGTGCACGCGTGCATGGATTCCGGTTGCGTATGCGTACCCGTGCGGGTCGCGCGATCGTGAACACCCGTCGTCGCAAGGGACGCTCGAGCCTGACGGCCTGAGCCGACACGGTACCGCAGCCCGCGCAGCCGGCCGCAACACACGTGTTGGCCCCACCTAACCGGATCACCCGGCGATCGGACTTCACCCGCACTCTGAAAAATGGGGTGCGGGTTGGTCGGCGTGATGTGGTGGCGCACGTGTTGGTACCCGAGTCTCCAGACTTCGTCACACACGGTGGTCCACGGATCGGTCTGATCGTCGGCAAGTCGGTGGGCAATTCGGTGGTTCGGCATGCGGTTGCCCGGCGGCTTCGTGCGGCCGCACGTCCTCTGGTGGATCGATGCGATCCGAGCACGATGGTGGTCGTGCGTGCGCTACCCGGTAGCGCCACGTGCCCCGAACCGGACCTGGAACGACAGCTCACGGCGGCCGTCGCCAAAGCCGAGCGTCGTCTCGAATCGACCGTGTGATGTCTCAGTCGGTGTCGTCCGATCAGGAAGTCCGCTCAGGCGTGAGCGTGCGGACCTGGCCGCGACGCGCCGTCATCTTCTTGATCGAGCTGTACCGCACGTGGATCTCCCCCATGCGCATGCCGACGTGCCGGTTCGAGCCCTCCTGCAGTACGTATGCGGTCGAGGCGCTCACCGAATACGGGGTGCTGTATGGCGGTTGGCTGTCGGTGGTCCGGCTGCTCAAATGCGGTCCCTGGCACAAGCCGGGTTACGACCCGATTCCCGAGCGGCGCGGCCACATGTCGTCGCCGACGGAACCCAAGCCTGATGAACCCTCGGCCTGTGAGCCGGAATCTGCTGTAACAGTGAGGAACTGACGACGTGCTCGATTTCATCTATTGGCCGGTCTCGGCGATCATGTGGGTGTGGTACTGGCTGTTCAGCCATGTTCTCCCCGACTCCCCCGGCGGCTCCGGCATCGCCTGGGCCCTGTCGGTTGTCTTCCTTGTCTTCACCTTGCGCGCGATCCTGTACAAGCCGTTTGTGAAGCAGATCCGCACCACGCGGAAGATGCAAGAGATCCAGCCGCAGATGCAGGCGATCCGCAAGAAGTACGGCAAAGACCGGGTCAAGATGACCGAGGAGATGCAGAAGCTCCAGAAGGAGCACGGGTTCAATCCCCTGCTCGGATGTCTGCCGATGCTGGCACAGATCCCGGTGTTCATCGGTCTGTTCCACGTGCTGCGTTCGTTCAACCGGATGGGCACGGGCTTCGGCCAGCTGGGCATGACGGCCGAGGAGACACGGTCGTACGGCAACTACATCTTCAACGTCGACCAGGTTCAGAACTTCCTCGATGCGCGGTTGTTCGGTGTGCCGCTCTCGTCGTACATCATTCAGCCCACCTCGGAATGGGTGGCGTTCAGCGCTGACGGTTCCATCGACTTCACGCGTCTGAACATCATCATCTTGGTGATCCCTCTGGTGATCATCTCCTCTATTGCGACGCACATGAACTCTCGTGCGTCCGTCGCCCGACAGAGTGCGGCGGCGATGGAGAATCCACAGACGCGCATCATGAACAATCTCGCGCTCTACGTCTTCCCACTGGGCATCCTGGTGTCGGGCGCATTCTTCCCGGTCGCCATCCTTCTGTACTGGGTGTCGAACAACTTGTGGACCTACGTTCAGCAGCACGTTGTGTTCGGCAACATCGAGAAGGAAGAGGAAGCCGAAAAGGCTGCCAAGCTCGAGAAGCGGTCGAACTATGCACCCAAGCCCGGTGCGAAGCCGGCAGTGTCGTCCAAGCCGAAGCCCGGTGCGAAGCCGGCAGGCAAGTCGAAGACCGACGCCGCAGGCGATAAAGACGCAGCCGTGAACATGTCGAAGGACGCGTCAACCGACGACGAGGTGGACCTGTCGAAGACCTCGTCCAACGGTGCGACCGCTTCGGGTGCGGACAAGACCAAGAGCGGTTCACCCAAGGGCGGTACTCCGAAGGCCGGCGGCTCCCCTGGATCAAACGGTGCAAAGAAGCCGGCGTCCGGACGGCCGGCCTCCGGGCCTGGCGGTCAACGCGGTGGCAACCAACAACGTCGTAAAAAGAGGCGCTGACCCATGAGCGGTCGGTTCCCGAAAGAGTGCAAAGCGAGGGTAGTTCGATGAGTGCAGAGACGAAGGACGTTGCTGTCGACGATCTGGTCGATCAGCCGACGTCCAAGGACCATGTGTCCGAGGAGGCCGTGTCCGAAGATCCCGTGTCGGAAGACTCGGTGTCCGATGAAGACTCCACCAGAGATTCAGACATGACCGACGAAGAGCGTTTGGTCGAAGAGGGCGAGATCGCGGGCGACTACCTCGAGCAGTTGCTCGATGTTCTCGACTTCGATGGTGACATCGATCTGGACGTAGACGGTGACCGTGCAGTGGTGAGCATCGACGGCGGAGCGGATCTGGTGAAGCTCGTCGGGAAGAACGGTGAGATCCTCGACGCGTTGCAAGAGTTGACTCGCCTGGCGGTGCAGCGGACGACGGGCGACCGGAGCCGTCTCATGCTTGATGTCGCACGGTGGCGGGCTGATCGCCGGGAGCGTCTGGCCCGGCTCGGTGGTGAAGTCGCTGAACGTGTGCTGGAAACCGGCGAGCGCGAGACGCTCGATCCGATGTCGCCGTTCGAGCGCAAGATCGTTCACGACGCGGTTGCCGCTGTCAGTGGCGTTTACTCCGAGAGCGAAGGGGCCGAACCCAATCGTCGGGTTGTTGTCCTGAAGTCCTGATCGAAACCTAGAAAGTGGGCCCCCGGCGGATTCGCCGGGGGCCTACTGCTTTCTCGAGTCCGAATTACACCGATGTCGTTTGGCCGGTGTGTAGGTGGCGCGAGAGGATGTGTGAGGAAGTTGTTTCACGTGAAACGGAGGCGCGGGTGACCGCAGAATTTTCTGCCGAGAGCGGCGAGCAGTTGCAGCGAGCGGCAGCAACGGTGTTCGGCGACCAACTGGGTAAGGCAGAGGCCTACTGGGACATGCTGGCGAACGCCGGTGTTGAACGTGGACTGATCGGACCTCGCGAGGTCGACCGTCTCTGGGCGCGCCATATTCTGAACTGCGCTGTGGTTGCGCAGCTGATCGCCGATGGGGAGACAGTGGTCGATATTGGCAGTGGCGCGGGTCTACCCGGCATCGCTATTGCCATCGCCAAGCCAACGCTTCGAGTGACCCTCGTAGAACCGTTGCTGCGCCGGTCGACATTTCTCGACGAGGTCGTTGAAGCACTGGAACTGGACGTGAAGGTTGTGCGCGGACGGGCCGAGGAGAAGTCGGTACGCAAGGTGGTGGGCGATTCCGATGTGGCGACATCGCGCGCCGTGGCCCCGCTCGATCGTCTCGGGAAGTGGTGCACTCCCCTGCTCCGTCCGGGCGGCCGGCTCTTGGCTGTGAAGGGATCTTCTGCCGCCGACGAAATCGCCACCCACCAAGGCACCCTGAACCGCATCGGTCTCGCCAGACTGCGGGTCGAAGTGTGCGGGACCGGATTGCTCCCCACCCCGACGACGGTCGTCTCTGGCGCGCGGGTTGGTGGTCGTCGGTGACAGAGCGCAGAATGTTCAGCAGGCGTAGCCGAAGGAGCCCAAGCGTGTCCAACGAATCGCACGTTTCACGTGAAACAGTTTCACGTGAAACCAGCGCGTACGAGACCACATCCACATTCCGCAAGGAGTCCCCGCTGGACACCCCTATTGCGGCTGCTGCTGAACGAGCCAGCCGTGTATTGACCCCCGGAGGCTCGGGTGCACTCCCCCGGCCCAAACACACCCGGATCATCACGATCGCCAATCAGAAGGGCGGAGTGGGCAAGACGACCACCGCCGTGAACATGGCGGCGGCACTGGCGGTTCATCAGCTCCGCGTCCTCGTGATCGACCTCGACCCTCAGGGCAACGCGAGTACAGCCCTCGGTGTCGACCACCGGTCGGGGATCCCGTCCGTGTACGAACTCCTGATCGGTGAAGTGAGCTTTGCCGACACGATCGTCCAGAGCTCCTCGAACGAGCGGCTGTTCTGTGTGCCCGCAACACTGGATCTGGCTGGCGCCGAGATCGAACTGGTGTCGATGGTCGCGCGGGAGAACCGGCTGCGGAACGCACTCGATCAAGAAACTCTCGACCGGTACGACTTCGACTTCGTGCTGATCGATTGCCCGCCATCGTTGGGACTGCTGACCATCAACGCGATGGTCGCGGCGCGGGAAGTGATGATCCCGATTCAATGTGAGTACTACGCCCTCGAGGGTGTGAGCCAGTTGTTGTCGAACATCAACCTCGTCCAGGCGCACCTCAATCCGAACCTCCACGTGTCCACCGTGGTGCTGACGATGTACGACGGCCGCACCAAGCTGGCCGACCAGGTCGCCGAGAGCGTGCGCGAGCACTTCGGCGACCGTGTGCTCAACACGGTCATTCCACGCAGCGTCAAGGTCTCTGAGGCGCCGGGATACGGCACCACGATCATCGAGTACGACCCGGGTTCACGTGGAGCCATGAGCTATTTGGATGCGGGCCGCGAGTTGGCGTTGCGGTCAGATCGAGAAGAGGAGAACCGGTAGTGACCGAGTCAGATCAGGCCATCGGCCCTTCGAAATCTCCGGCCAAGACCGCGGGCGGCAAGCCAAAGGCACCACAGCGCAAGGGCGGCCTCGGTCGAGGACTGGCGGCGCTCATCCCGACCGGGCCCACCGAGGGACCTCGGATGGGTTCCGCGGCGTCTGACGCCGTGTTCGGCCCGGCGAAGGAATCCACCACTTCTTCGGAATCCGCCACCTCTCCGGTGCCCACTCCCCCGACCGTGACGGATCCACGTGGTGTGGATGACACGGTGGGTGCCATCTACCGTGAGATCCCACCGGCTCTGATTCAGCCGAACCCGCAGCAGCCGCGTACGGCGTTCGACGAAGAAGCGCTCGCCGAACTGGTGCATTCGATCCGCGAATTCGGATTGATGCAGCCCATCGTCGTACGTCGCCTGACGGAACCAGATGGCGGTGCCGAGTACCAACTCGTCATGGGCGAGCGCCGCTGGCGAGCGAGTCAGGAAGCCGGACTCGAGACGATCCCCGCGATCGTTCGCGAGACCGCCGACGGCGACATGTTGCGCGACGCGCTCCTGGAGAACATCCACCGGGTGCAGCTCAACCCGCTGGAAGAAGCGGCCGCGTATCAGCAGCTGCTCGAGGAGTTCGGGGTGACACACGAGGAGTTGGCAACTCGTCTCGGTCGTTCGCGGCCTGTGGTCACCAACATGATCCGTCTGCTGCGGCTGCCGATTCCCGTGCAACGACGTGTTGCAGCCGGCGTTCTGTCGGCCGGGCACGCGCGTGCGCTACTCGCCCTCGAAGCGGATTCAGCCGCACAGGAAGCACTCGCCGCACGAATTGTGGCCGAAGGTATGTCGGTGCGAGCCACCGAGGAAGCGGTGCATCTTGCCAATCGAGGAGATGGTCCCGCTGCTCCGGCTCAGCAGAAACGCAAACCGATGCAGATGCCCGGGCTCCAAGACGTTGCCGAGCGCCTGTCTGACAAGTTGGATACGCGGGTGACGGTCGCGATGGGCAAGCGCAAAGGCAAGATCACTGTCGAATTCGGGTCCGTCGGCGACCTCGAACGACTCGTGGAGATCATCGCGCAAAGATGAGTTTTGAGCCGCGAAATTCCGAGTACCCCAGTGTCGGGGTGAAACGTCACTGTGACGTAGCCCCGTCGCCGGGTGCTCGAAGAACGCGGAACACGCTGTTGCACATAGCCTTTCGGAATCTGGGCGGCTCATCTCAACCGATCGCCGATCATCACTTAAACTGGAAAGCGTTCAGGGCAGAATTCGTTCCAATCATGTGTGTTCAGGAGGCGGCGGGGCCGTGTCGGTAACGATAACGCCGCTCACCATGGACGGGTTCGAGTCACTGTCCACGCACACTCGTCGGTGTGTCTTCTGGGAAATGGACCCAGAGCTCATTCCCGCGAATCCAGGCGGCGGAGAGTTCGACAGCGAGTTCGACAAAGAAGCCTGGGTGTCGATGATGCTCCTCGAGTGGGGCACGTGCGGACAACTCGCGATCAACACCCATACCGGCAAAGTGGTTGGGGCGGCCTTCTACGGTCCCCCACGCAGCGTGCCGCGTTCGTTGATGTTCCCCACTTCCCCGGTGTCGGCTGACGCAGTGATCCTGACGTCGCTCTGGGTAGACCCGGGCTTTGACGGCGCGGCCGACGAATTGGCCACCGCCGTCGTCGGGGATCTCACCCGGCGTGGCGTCCGGGCGATCGAGTCGTTCGGAATCGTCCGGTCGGCGCACACCACATCGGTGGAGGAACCCGATCAAGAATCGATCTGCCCACATTGCATGATCGACGCGCACTTCCTCAAAGGGGCAGGGTTCGACGTGGTGTCGGCTCATCACCGGTACCCGCGACTGCGTCTTGAACTCGACGATGATCTCGGCTGGAAGGCCGGCGTGGAGAGTGCGCTCGAGAAACTTGTCGTGATGGCAGCCATCGACGTTGCGGGTCGCGAGCGGACGGCAGTACCGGTCGGTCAGAAGGCAGGTCTGCGACGACGGGCCGAGCAGTAGCAAGTCAGCGGTGAGTTGGTAACCGACGCAGCGACATCGTCGGTCAACCGCCAGAGGCGTCACCAGCGAGTGGTCAGCGGGCGAGTTCTTCCGAGGCGAGCAATTCGGCGAAGGTGTACGTGCCGGTCGGCTGATCATCGCGCCCCAGAAGGTATAACCGCTTCACGGCGACCAAGATGGCCTCGGCGATGGTGTCGCGTACCGCCGGGTCACTCAGCTCGGTCGCATCGTGGAGGTTGCTGATATAGCCGACGTCGAGCTGCACGGCAGGCATTCGTGTGCGCCGCATGATGTCCCACGTGCGCTCGTGCCACCGGCAGTCGCGCAGATGGGTGCGGGCGACGATCTCACGCTGGATGAACCCGGCGAGCGATCGGCCGATGGTGGACGAAGAGCCGTGTGGCGTACCGAAATAGAACGTCGCGACACCACTGGCGCGGTCGTTCGGGTAGTGGGCGCACCGTAGCGCGAGAAGTAGATCGGCACCGATCGCGTTGGCGGTCTCGGCGCGCTCCTCATCGGTGGGGTCCTCGCCTTGGGCGCGCGAGAAGAAGGTCTCCATGCCGGCGGCGATCATTCTGCCTTCGAGCCTGCGGGCGAGGTCCCACAGGATCTCTTCTTCGATCTTTGCCGTGGCCGGGTCGGTACCGGGGTGCGATCCGCCGGAGCCGGGGTCGATCACTATTCGTTTGCCGGACAGCTGGGGGCCGAGGCGGCGGACGTGTTCTTCCTCGCGGATCGCGTGCGGAGATCCACCGGTGACACGTGTACCCAGTAGTTCGAGCGATCGAAGGGTCGCCGGCCCGCAGATGCCGTCCGAACTGAGTCCGAACTCGGACTGGTAGCTGCACAGCGCGTTGTAGGTGTCCGCACCGAAGAACCCGTCGACCAAGCCGGTGTAGTAGCCGAGGTTCTGCAGGCGGGCCTGCAGAGTGGCGACGTCGTCCCCGTGCATGGGTGCGGAGAGCTGGTAGGAGAGCACTCGGGCACCCAGGCGGTAAGACGCCTCGCGGAGGGCACGGAACGTCGCGGGCCCGACAACACCATCGACGATCAGGCCGCGTTGCTGTTGGAACGCCCGGACCGCGTGGTCGGTTGCGAGGTCGAAGACGGCTTCCGGTTGTGCCCAGCCGTTCGGATCGACCAGCCGGCCGGCCGGTGACGGGGCGTCGTTCAGCAGGCCTTGTCCGGTGAGAATGCCACGAATTTCGGCCACAGCCGAGCCGTGATCTCCCAACCGGAACAACGGCGTCACGAGGCCTTCCCTTCTGGCGTCAACTCGGGCGTCGGCGGCACAGGGGTACCGCGCTCGGCGTGGTTTTCGGAGCACGGGGCTCCGAGTAGCTACGAGTGTCTCAGCAATCCGCCGTCAGAGCCAATACGGTCACGTACCAATTTGATGACCGTAATCATCTCAGTATTGGTACGTGACCGCTGGCCAGGGGGTTGCTGATCAGGGACGACTACTTGCCGAGAACCCCGTCGAGTTCACGGAGAAGCGCCGCTTTGCCCTTTGCCCCGACGATGGTCTTGGTGGGCTTGCCATCTTCGAAAAGAATCATCGTGGGGATCGACATGATCTGGAAATCCCTTGCGACATTTGGGTTCTGGTCAACGTCGAGCTTGGCGACGGTGAGCTTGTCGGAGTTTTCCCCGGCGATCTCCTCGAGCACCGGAGCGACCATCTTGCATGGTCCGCACCAGGTGGCCCAGAAGTCGACCAGTACCGGCTTGCCGGCACCGAGCACTTCCTCCTTGAATGTGGCATCTGTCACTGCAACGGTGTTTGCACCCATTTTGATCTCCTTTGGTTCGTCTGCGGGGGGCCGGTTCGGTCGAACCGGTCGGTTCGAGCGGTCAGGCCTGAACGCCGGCCGCCTCGGGGACCTCGAGCGGGCTGATGTCGTTCTGGTCGGCCAGCCAGCGCTCGGCGTCGATGGCGGCAGCACAACCCGAGCCGGCGGCCGTGATTGCCTGCCGGTAGGTGTGGTCCACCAGGTCGCCGGCGGCGAATACGCCGGGCAGCGAGGTGTAGGTGGTGCGGCCCTGAACCCGCACGTAGCCGTCCGGATCGAGGTCGACCTGGTCCTTGACCAGCGCGCTGCGTGGGTCGTGGCCGATGGCCACGAACATGCCGGTGGCATCGATCTGCGAGGTGGCGCCGGTGACGGTGTCCACCAACTCCAGACCGGTGACCGACGTCTCGCCGAGAACGCGGCCGATGGTCGCGTTGGTCACGAAGCGGATCTTGTCGTTCGCGCGGGCACGCTCGAGCATGATCCGTGAGGCACGGAACTCCTCACGACGATGGATGACGGTGACACTGCGTGCGAACTTGGTGAGGAAGGTCGCCTCCTCCATGGCGGAGTCACCGCCGCCGATGACGGCGATGTCCTGGTCACGGAAGAAGAAGCCGTCACAGGTGGCACACGCCGACACACCACGTCCGAGCAGATCCTGCTCGCCGGGGATGTCGAGGTAGCGGGCTGCGGCGCCCATGGCGAGGATGATGGCCTTTGCCCGGTGGGTCTCGCCGCCGGCGTCGACCTCTTTGATCTCGCCGGTGAGGCGGACCGCATCCACGTCCTCCATGCGCAGATCAGCACCGAACCGAATGGCCTGCTCACGCATCTCGTCCATGAGTTCGGGACCCTGGATCCCCTTCTGGAACCCCGGGAAGTTCTCCACCTCGGTGGTGGTCATCAACGCACCACCGAACTGCGTGCCCTCGAAGACCACCGGAGAGAGTTCGGCACGTGCGGCATACACCGCTGCTGTGTATCCGGCCGGTCCTGATCCGATGATGATCACGTCGTGGACGGTCTCGGTACCTGCTGAGGTCATCGGTGCTCTACTTCCTTACGGTGGTTCAACCTGGGCTCGTAGCCTGTCGGGGCGAGGCGGTGGACTCCGCTGCCGGCGGAGCCTTTGACATTTTCTTCACCCGCGATGGACAACACCAGCCTAAAGGGATCTGTTCCCGCAACGGGTGCGCAGACCCTGTGAGAGCTCACAGAAAAGTTCGGCAGGATGGATCCATGCTCCTGCGACCCACGCGACTCTCCACGTGGCCCCCTGTGGCCTGGCTGGCGACGCTGACGATCGCCATGGGCGCTGTATACCTACTGGCTGTCCGCACCCAGTGGGGTCAATATCTCGACCAGCAGGCCTACCTGACCCTCCTCGGCACCGGGGCAAGTGCTGACCTGCCCCACATGGTCGGTCTGGGGTCCATCACCGACTACCGACTGTGGACGGTTGCGGCGGCACTGATCATCGGTCTGGGCATTGTCGCGGGGCGGCGCTGGAGCCTGCTGCCCTTGCTGCTGTTGCCGATCGCCGGCATCCTGCTGGCTCAAATCCTGCGGGACGAGGTGCTGCTGCGCCCCGACTTCGTCGGCGACGGCTGGCTGTCGAACACCTTCCCGAGTGGGCACGCCGCCGCAGCTGCCGGGTGTGTGGCGGCCATCGTCCGAGCGGCTCCGAGACGGGTGGCCCCGGTGTTGGCCATCCTCGGAGTCGGTTGGTTGACGCTTGTCGGCCAGGACCTGATGGTCTGGGGATGGCACCGGCCCAGCGACCTGATCGGGTCGATCCTGCTTGCGACGGCCCTGATGCATCTGGTGCCGCCGACCCGGCGACACACCTACGAACTCGGCGCCCGCACCGTGTCAGGCGTGCGGGCGGGAGTGTGGACAGCTGCTGCAGCAGCGACGGGACCGATGGTGTGGTCGGTGGGAACGGGCCATCTGGCGGTGCTGCCGGTGGGACTCATCGCGTCAGCTGCCGTGGCGTCACTTGTTGCCGATGGTGGTGCGACTGAGCGTCGCCGGATTGGCCGTGTCGCAGTCGGCTCCGACCACCAGCGCATCAAACCGTCCCGCCATACCCGTGCTGAGCAATATCACCACCGCACGGCCACCACCGGCCTGAATTGAGCTCGTACCCAACACAGGAGTGGCCGGTTCTATCTCGTTGGCCGCCAGACATCGGTCGCGCTGGGCGAGGTCGCCGAACGCGGTGTCGGCGGACTGGCCGAGCGCGCTGAGCAGGGTGGCATCCGAAGGCACGGCAATGGAAGTGGGGGTGGGAGCGTTCTGTTCGGCGATTGCGGGTTCGGAGCGTCCGCTGAAGGCAAAGGTGGTCGCGACGGCGATCGCAGCCACTGCTGCCGCCGCGGCAACAGCAGATACCAGAATGGCACCACGATGCCGCCTCAGTGGGGTGACAGCCTCCGTAGGTGCATCGTGATGATCAGCGGCCATCATGTGAAGCGCCTGGTCAAGTTTGTGTTGCGCGTAGGCGGGTAACGGCTCCTCGACGACAGGCGCAGAGGCCAGTTCGACGGTGGTGGCGTCCAGCGCTTTCCAGATGGCCATCGAATCCGGGTCGTCGAACACCTTTGCGCGCAGGGCATCGGCTACCTCGTCGGGATAGACGCCGGCGTGGAGGTCGGCGATCATGTCCAGCGGGTACGGCGGTTCTGGCAGCTCGCGGTCAGTGTGGTGCCGATTGCCGATTCCGAACATCGTTCGAACCCCAGTTTCCCTCGTTTTCTTGATGTGAAAGCTAGGACGCCGGTTTCCTCGCAACGGTTCCCTCGACACACTGTCTTTTATTGCCGAATTTCCTGGACCACGCCCGCCTCGACCGCCGCGGCCCGATAGGCCTCCGCCAGGGTGTCGACGGTGTGGTGTGCGTTGAGACCACTCGGGTTGGGAACAACCCACACCACCGTATCCCCGATCGTACGGTCCTGACGTCCGGCAGTTGCCTTCCGGTCTCCAAAAGCCGTGCGGTAGGCCGTGATTCCCGCGACCGCGATGACCTTCGGGTGCACGCGGGTGACCGTCTCGATCAGCTTGCGGCCGCCCTCGACAAGTTCTTCGGTGGTCAGTTCATCGGCCCGCGCAGACGCCCTCGGGACCACGTTGGTGATGCCTATCCCCCGGTCGAGCAACAGGGCCCGATCGTCATCGCTCATACCCGCCGACGCATCGATCAATCGATCGACGATCCCGGCTCGCCACAGAGCGGGATAGAAGCGATTGCCGCGGCGGGCGAAGTGTGCGCCGGTCGCCGCCGTCCACAGTCCGGGATTGATCCCGACGAACAACAATTTGCAGTCGGGCCCGATGAGATCGGGGACGACGGCATCGCGATACGACTCGAGTTCGGCGCGTGTGAAGCCCATCGGACCAGTAGACCGCACGGTCTCGCGCGGATGCCACAGACGGTCCGGATCAGCTCAACGGGGAAGACGTGGCCAGAATTGGCGAGGGCGACTAACCCTGGGCCCCGTCGGCAGTGTTATGCAGGTGTCCCAGCAGTACCGCCAGCTTCGCGCGGCCGCGGGCGCAGCGACTCTTGATGGTCCCGGAAGGAACCCCGAGGAGTTCGGCCGCCTCCGCCACCGAGTAACCCTCGACATCGATCGCAACGATCGCCGCACGCTGCTCGGGAGGCAGAGAGTCGAGCGCACGGCCGATCGACATGGACAGGTCGACGGTGCTGGTGCGGTCATGGGGATCGGCGAGTTGTGCGATGTCGAACTCGGGGAGAGGAACGGTCTGCCGAGATTTGTTGCGGCGGATACGATCCAAGCATGCGTTGACGACAATACGATGTAGCCACGATGTGACCTTCGCGTCCGCTCGGAACCGATGGGCCATTCGGTGGGCGTTGAGGAGGGCTTCCTGCAGTGCGTCGGCGGCGTCTTCGTCGGAATGGGAGGTGCGGCGCGCAACGGCCCACAGGTAGCTCTGATGACGGGTGATCAGAACCGCAAACGCATCCCTGTCCCCCTGCACATGCGCTGCAAGCAATTCCCCATCGGTCCGCACGTCACCGCCGGCCCTCCCCCATTTGGCCATGGGAGTGAGACTAATGGACCCCAATGTCGCGTGCGAGACCAGATGCAAGTGCATCTGTTTGTATGACAACGCGTCAAAAAGGGCCGTGACCGGCGCTGATGGGTCCACCGCACCGAGCAGCGACGGGGTTGACCGGGGAGAGCATTAGACTTGACCGATCGGCGGGGAATTCTCGGCTGTGCTCCCCGGAAGGATCGCCACATCACTCTGTCGTCTGCGCCACATGAGATCTACCTCGTTCCTCCGGAGCTCGACAAACCGGAGGCCGTCCTTCGTGAGTCACCGGCCTCGGTCGCACGGCTCCGGGAGCGGCCCGACGTCGTCGGGTTCGAGGGTCGATACGCGCTGACCATCACCTCGACCACACCTCACCAGGCGATGGTCGAGGATCTGCTGTTCATCCGGGATGTTCTCGACGGCGCGCAGATCGAATACCTGCTTGTGCGCGGGAACGACGAACGTCCGGTGATCGCGGTGGCATGGACCAACCGCAAAGCGATGACACGAGCTCTCGCGGACGCCTGCGAACGCGAGCCGTTCTACTCGAAAACCGTTGACGCAGAACGTGGTAAGGCGGTTTTTGTCGGCGACGGGCGTCTGTCGGCGTCATCCAAGGCGCGGATCTTCCGGCTGTACCGACCACGGGTCGAACCGGGCAGCGGCTTGCATTACGGCGCATCCACCGCGGTCCAGGTGGAGCTGTGGTCGTTCACGCCGTCGGAAATCATTCTCCCGATCGAGAATTCACTGACCCGGCGCACGATCCGCAAAGAGGAGGCGGTTCGCGGCACGGTGGAGAAGTTCGGCAAGACGTGGCCGACCATCGAGAACATGTTTGCCGGCCATGCCTCCGACATCAACTTCGACATCGACATCGTCTTCTCCTGGGTCGACGGTTCGTCGGCCGAGTTCCAGGCCCAGCGCGCCAAGCGCATGCAGAACTACGTTGTCGGAGAGGGGGATGCGTCGGCCGCGCGATACCGGCAGATCGACGAGCTGAAGTACGCGCTGCGGTCGGTGTACATGTACGCACCCTGGGTACGCCGCATCTTCGTGGCCACCGATTCCGAGCGGCCGTCCTGGCTGGCCGACGACCCGCGGGTGACCTTCGTGCCGAGCGAGGAGTTCTTCGCCGACACATCGGTTCTGCCGACACACAATTCGCAGGCCGTGGAATGCCAGCTGCACCGTATCCCGGGGTTGTCCGAACATTTCCTGTACTCGAACGACGACATGTTCTTCGGTCGGCCGGTCAGCCCTGAGGCGTTCTTCTCCTCCGGCGGCGTGAGCATGTTCATCGAGGCCACCACGCGCATCGGACTCGGATACAGCGACCAGGACCGCAGCGGGTTCGAGAATGCGGCGAGGGTGAACCGCCGGTTGTTGCAGGATCGGTTCGGACTCATGACAACTCGGCACCTCGAACATGCCGCCACCCCGCTGCGTAAGAGTGTGCTCGAAGAGATGGAGAGGGAGTTCCCCGCGGAGTTCGCCGCCACCGCGGCGAGTGCGTTCCGGTCTAGCAGCAACATCTCGGTGACCAACTCGCTCTACCACTACTACGCGTTGATGACCGGGCGCGCGGTGGTGCAGAAGGACGCGAAGGTGCGCTACATCGACACCACCGAGTACGCCGGGCTCAAGGACATGGAAAAGATGCTCCCCAAGCGTGCGGTGGACTTCTTCTGCCTCAACGACGGCAGCGTTCCGGAGGTCGACCTCGAATTGCGGACGCAGACGGTCACGAGCTTTCTCGACCGCTACTTCCCCATCGTCGCCCCGTGGGAGACTGCCGCCAAGGCATCGTCTCTCGCGTAGGCGGCCACACGTCCGCTCAGACGCGACTGACGGAATCGGCTCTGCGGCCGTCGGCGATGACGATGCCTGCCTCGGCCAGTCGGCGCGCGCTCTCGGCCGGCGAAACATACTCTCCGACAGTCTCATACGTACCGATGGGCACCGCTGAGTGGACGATGGTGGTGTCGTAGACATGCACCAGGTTGTAACCCTGGCCTCCGTCGCGGCCGCGCATGGCGCCGGCAGGGACATTGAGATCTTGGTTGTAGCAGGTGGCTGCGGCCACCGATACCGGGATACCCGCGAAGGTGGCGGTGGTGGAGTAGTGCAGGTGTCCGGCGATGATGGACCGTACATCGCTGCCGCGCAACACATCTGCGAGACGATCCTGGTCGTGTAACTCCACCAGGACGGCCAGGTCGAGCACACAGGGCACCGGAGGGTGGTGCATTGCGAGGATGGTCCCGAAGTCGGCGGGGATGGCGAGAACCCCTGCCAGCCAATCGAGTTGCTCGTCGGCGATCTCGCCGTGGTGGAGTCCGGGAACGGTGGTGTCGAGGGTGACGATCCGCAGACCGTCGATGTCGTACACCGCGTCGACCGCTGTGGTCGATGGCTCCTGGTCGAGCAGCTTCACCCGGAAGTGCGCGCGGTCGTCGTGATTGCCCATTGCCCAGATCAACTGGGCTCCGAGGTCGTCGGCGACAGGCTGGACCATCGTCCGGAGGGTCTCGTAGGCGCGCGGATCACCCTTGTCGGCGAGGTCGCCGGTGAAGACCAGCGCATCGATCCTCGAACCGGAACCGGTGAGTTCGGTGAGTATCTGACGAAGGCGTGAGGTGCTGTCCACTCCCCCGTAGAGATCCCTGTCACCGTCGATGAGGTGGGTGTCGCTGACGTGCACGATGCAGTGGTTGGGCCGGGGATACTCGGCCGTCCGAGCCATCATCGGTCTCTCGCTTCCGATCGGATTGGCGCTGGAGGAGACTGCTGGCGTGGAGTGGTGCGGTGATCAGGTGACCGCCGCGGTGTCCACAGTAGCCAAACAGTCTGAAACTGCCAGCCGGGGCCCGTACCACCGCCACCGGGTGAACAGCTGCGGTCGTGCGGATGTCGCGGCACCTGGACCGGTCTGGCACGCTGGGAGCCGCCTGAGAGGTGGAGAGCTGTGAAGATCATTCGCCGGCTGCGCCGCGCCGCCCGCATCATCCTCATCGACGAGGAGGGCCGCACGCTGCTGTTCCGGGGTGTGGATCCACAGAACCCGTCGGCCGGGCCGTGGTGGTTCACCCCTGGTGGTGGCCGAGAAGGCGACGAGACCGATGAGCAGGCGGCGCGCCGTGAGGTGTACGAGGAGACCGGCTTGGAGGTCACCGAGATGTCGGCGCCCGTCTATGCCCGTGAGTTCGACATCGTCTTCGGGGGCGAGCCGATCCATCAGGTGGAGACCTACTTCGTGGCGCACGTGGGAACGTTCGAGCCCCGCTCGGCGGGCTGGACGGATTTGGAGCGCAGCTCGATACTCGGCCATCGGTGGTGGAAGCCCGAGGAGATCGAGTCGAGTGACGAGATGATCTACCCGGGCAATCTCGCGGATCTGGTCCGACGGCACCTGGGCCGCCCCACCGGTTGACGCAAGCCCCCGCCCTTTCGGGATTGCTCGCCCATCAGGGCCAGACGCCGGAGCTGCCGCGTCGGTGGGAGCTCAACAGATGGGTGTCGACGATGCCGATGGCCTCCATCAAGGCGAACATCGTGGTGGGCCCGACAAACCGGAAGCCGCGTGCGCGCAGGGCCTTCGACATCGCGATGGACTCAGCCGAGGTGGTCGGCACGTCGGCCATCTCCACGGGCTCAGGGGTGCGATCGGGTTTGAACGACCACAGGAAGTCGACCAGGCCACCATCGGCGCGCAATTGCTGTGTGGCTCTGGCATTCCCGATGGCGGCCTCGATCTTGCCGCGATGGCGGATGATGCGCGCGTCGGACAGCATCGCCTCGATCTCGCGGTCGCCGAACGCGGCGACGGTGTCGACGTCGAAATCGCGGAAGACCTCACGGAAGGCGGGTCGCTTGCGCAGGATGGTCGCCCATGACAGGCCGGCCTGAAAGCCCTCCAGCACAAGTCTTTCGAAGTGGGCATTCTCGCCGGAGACCGGCATGCCCCACTCGTTGTCGTAGTAGTCGCGCATCAGGCCGGTCTGTGCGGCCCACAAAGGGCGGATGAGCCCGTCCTCACACCGCACTGCACCCGCGGGCAGTCCGTCGGTTGTCACCGCTTTGTCGGCCTAGGAACCGGTGAGCGTGACTTGGGCGACCGATCCCTGGTAGCGGCCGCTGTCGTTGCGGGGCAACGACGTCAGCCACACCATGACGTACCGCGCGGGGCCGGCGCCGGCGATCGGGATGGTGGTGGTCTCGTTGTCCAGGGTCGCTGCCCCGACTTGTGTGGTGGCCTCGAACGGGGCGCGTGGATCGTCGGCGGTGCGGATCTGGACCTGGAGACCCGGTGTGGGCGTCCGGATGACGGCCTCGGTCAGCGTGGCGTCGCGGTCCAGTGTGAACATCAGTCCCAGACCGGGTTTGAGGTTTCCGAACCGCGGTCCGCCGCGGTACTCGTCTGTCTGCCATGCCGGGGCCTGGCCGGAGATGACGTTGTTCAGGTTCGTCCGGCTGTCCGGCTCCTGGTCGGAGTAGTCGAGCATCGTGACGCCGGTCAACGCGAGCGGGGCGGACCCGACGGCAGGCGCGGGTGCACCGGGAGACGGGGCGCCGGCCGAGGACGAGAAGATCTTGTCGATGTCGGGGGTGTCGTTGCTGCCGCCCACCGAGTTCGAGATCCAGACCACCAGCGCGATGATGAGGAACAACGTGAGCAGCACGGCCCCGGCGATCAGCGCCATCATCCGCACCGACCGTGGCTTCTTACCGTCACCCCCGGTGCCGAGCATGCGCGGCGTCGCGCGCGACGACGAACCGGGTCCGTCGTCGTCGCGGACCTGCGCGATGAGATCGGTCTTCTGATCCAACACGGTTGCCTGGTCGAGAACGTGCTGAACCGTTGCAGCGGTGCGTATCCCGCTGTTCCCCTCGAGAGCCCGGGCGGCGACCGCCGAGATCTCGAACGGGACGTCGGGACGCTCGGCGCGCGGCTCACGGGGCAGGTCGCCGGCGCCGGGTGATGCCGGGTGCAGTCCCCCGACGGGCTCGTTCGACGTGCGGTTGGTCGCCAGTTCCCTACCGGTGTCGGCGTCGAGTGGCCAACGGGCCAGCAACAGTGCGTACAGGACGGCGCCGAGACCACGGACGTCGGTGGATTTGTCGGAGTCGGCCAACGTGCCGGGGAACGCGACGAACGCGTTGCCGTCCTGGCTGATCCGGATGCGCTCGGGATGGTCGATGGACAGCGCGCCGCCGTTGCGGTGCGCCGATTCGGCCGCGGCTGCGAGCGCCCGCACGGCACGGGCCGCACCGACCGGAGACGGACTGGTCTTGGCGACGTCGGCCAGTGACGAGCTCGGAACCCATTCGGCGACAACGATTCCGCCGGACGATCCGCGCACCACGTCGAGCACCCGAGCGATCCCGGGCGAGTTGATGCGTCCCAGTCTCAGGGTGCGCGAGAGCACCGCCTGCGGACCCTCATCGCGCGGATCGATACGCACGCCGGGGTCGGGTGGTGGTGCGACCTGCTGTGCGTCGACGAACGTCAGGGCGACGTCGCGGTCCAGGTTGATGTCCCGGGCCTGCCAGAACTGGAGTCCGCGTGCGCCACCGTGGTGCTGCAGCAGACGGTAGCGGCCACCGGCGACGGCAGCGCCCGGGACCAGCCGGGGACCGCGACGTGGCCGTGGGCCCGGCAATGGCGACTCGGGAGGACGTGGGGGTCCCTCGCCTGCGGCCGCGGGTGGGCGGGGTCCGGGGGGACCTGATGCTGGTCGGTCGCCGGGCGGTTGCTCGCGAGCGGGCTGACGGGCGCCGGCCTGACTGGGCATCGCCTTGGTGGCGGGACCGTCTTCTGGCGAGACGGCGGTGGAACCGGCAGCAGGCGTGGTCGGCCCGGCCGGTTTGCTGTCGGGCTCTGGTTTGTTCAAGGCACCTGCTCCTCTCCTCCGATAGCGAAGATCTTGGGGTTGGCGGACGCCCATTCCGGCGGCACCACCACTGGTGACCGAATACGCCTGCCAACTCGATGTTCCCCGGTCGAAGCGCTGAATGACCTCGACCTGACCAGAATACGGAACCGATTCGTCCCCAGAGATCCGCGGGAATTGAACGGTCATGGTGGCAGCACCGTCGGTGGCGGGTTCGGGGGCCGGGGCGACGGCGGGGATGAACCGGCCGATGACCCGCCGGACCGCGACCACCACCGCGAGCACATCGGGAACACGCAGCAGGGTCAGAACCGTGTAGGTGAGGCCGATGGAGACGACCGCGACGAGCAAGAGATAGGCGAGGGAGCCGATCTTGCCGTGGTCGGTGCTGAGCCGGTGCAGTCCGGACATCTCGGCCAGCGCCCACACCAGCGCGCTGCACGCCACCGACACCACGATGGTCCAGATGACCGTGCGGCCGACGTTGGTCATGCGGGCGCCACCGAGCCGGCTGCGCAGCAGATAGTGACCGACCACCGCACCGACGAGGTAGCCGAGACCGTTGGACAGGGCCAGCCACCGGACGATCGCGTCGGGGTCATCGAACAGGACCGGGCCGAGATAGGACGCCGCCACCTTCACCGCCGTGATCCCGATGACCATGTACGTCGGGGTCCAGGCGTCCTCGCGGGCGTAGAACACGCGGAGCTGCACCAGTGTCATCGCGTACGGGATCATCGTGAACGCGCCCCACGAGAGCACGCTGCCGAGCTGTGAGGCGGTGTCGGCGTCGAACTTGCCGAAGTTGAACACGGCGACACCGATGGCCGGCCCGAAGAACGTCATGAACGCGATGACCGGCACCAGCGAGACCATCGTCAACCGGGTGGCCAGTGAGAGATCGTCGACCACCGAGTGGGTGTCGTCGGCGGCGGCATTGCGGGAGAGGCGAGGCATGATCGCGGTCAGGATGGTCACGCCGAGGACGCCGTAGGGCAACTGGAGGAGTTGCCAGTGTGTCGCGTAGACGCTGACGCCGGCTTCGGTTGCGCTCGAGGCGATGCGGTAGGTGACGATCAGACCGACCTGCAGGACCGCGACGTACAAAACGATGGCAAGCGCCATGTTGCCGAACTTGCGCAACCTGTCGTCCAGACCCCACTGCAGTTTCAGCTTCACCCCGCTGCGCCGGATGGCGGGGAGCAGAACCGCGGTTTGGGCGATCACACCGAGGGTGGTGCCGACGCCCAAGATCAGGAGCTTGGTGTCGCCCATGGTGACCGGGTTCAGCGAGATGTCACCCGGGGCGACCGCATAGGCGATCAAGGTGACTATCTGAACGACGTTGTTGAGCACGGGAGCCCAGGCGCCGGGCTTGAAGAAGCCCTTCATGTTCAGGATGGCGATGAACAGCGCCGACAACCCGTAGAACAGCACGGCGGGCATCAGCAGGAACGCGAGTGCGGTGGCGAGGTCGCGGTTGACCTTGCCGTCACCGAGGTTGAGCATCGTGAGCGCGGGCGCAGCGATCAGGGCCGCGAGAGTGGCCACCCCCAGCACGGTCACCGCGAGGGTGAAGATGCGGTTGATGAATCCCACTCCCCCGTCCGCGTCTTCGGATTCGGCGCGGACCAGGACCGGGATCACGATGGCGGTCAGGACGGCACCGAGGACCACCTCGGCGACCATGTTGGGCAGCACGTAGGCGGCCTGGAAGGAGGAAGCGACCGCGGCGCCGAGCAGAGCCAGTACCAGGACCGTGCGTACGAAACCGGTGATGCGTGAGACCAGGGTGGCCAGCGCAATGGATCCGCTCGTACGCAGGACGCTGTCGTCGGACGGCTGTTCGCGGACGCGGGCACCGGGGTCGATCGCCGTGGACGTCGTCCTCTTGCCGGACGCAGCCGAGGCCAGCTCACCGGCTGTCGGGCGGGGTCCGGGTGCTGGGTCGCGTGGTGCACCGGGCGGAACCCCCACAGACCGGGGCGGGGGCCGTCGGCGTGGAGGCGGCGGCTGCATTCCACCGTTGGTCATGACTTGTCGCCGGTGTCGTGATCAGGGTGATGTCGGCCGAGGTGGTGCTCGCGCTCGGGTGGACTGTGCAAGGCGCGGCTGTCCGCCATCAGACGTTCGCGTTCGTCGGGTTCGGGCCGGTCGAGGTCGGCCGGATCGGGTTCCCCACGGAATCGATGCCACAACCGTCTGCCCGACAAGAACACCAGGAGTGCGCCGGCACAGATTGTGATGATGAAGAGCGGTTTACCATATGCATTGGAATGTACTGACAGGTTGATCGAGTCGCCCAACGGGACTCCGCCTGTGGTCACCAGTCCGATCTCCACCGTCATCGAACGGGAGCGGTCGGCGCGGGTCGGCACCTGGATCTGACGGGTGCCCCTGGGCGGGATCTCCAACACACCCATGTCTCCGACGGTCATGCCGCTCGGCGCCGAGACGTTCAATCGCGTTCGCATCGCCACGGGCAGATCATTGCGGATCACCAGGAGCAACGGGCTGCGTTCGGAGGCCAGGGTGAACCGCCCACCTGGGTCGAGGATGCCCACACCGTTGCGGATGCTCGCCAGCGTGGTCGCGACCGCAGATGTGCGCATCGACGCCGACCGCGCGGCAGCCTGCTGATCCTGCGGCGCCACGGACGCCATCGCTCGCAGCATGTCCTCACGCAGCGGCGCCAGGTAGGCACCCGGGGTGATCGGGACGTCCGCGCGGCGCGTCATCGAGTCCTGCAGGTCGCGCGTCTGCTGCAGGTCGGCGCGTACCGAGGCGATGACCCGGGGATCGGGACCGGTCACGGCGGTCCCGGGTGGGGCCACCAGCTCTGCACCCGCGGGTGCACCCGCGGTGGCGGTGAGATCGGTGGCGATCCCGGCCAGCGGCCGGGGAATCGCGAGGTCTGAACCGAGCAGCAGAGACATCGCCGACAACACCGCACGGGTGTCGTCCTCGGACGCAGACCACGTGGGTGGGGGCATCAGCACCGCGCCGCGTCCGATGCGTTCGGCGATCGGGTCGGGCACGGCCTGCGCGTCCGACGATTGCGTACCCGTCTCGGCCGTCCGGGAGTCGTCGGCGAGTGTGGAGGGTGCGAGCGCAGAGAACATCATCGCCGCGACCGCGTTCTGGCGGCGGACCTGTTCGGTGCCGGCCAGCCAGCCTGCCCGCTGGGCTGTCGGGGTGACCTGGGCCGACCGCGGACCCGGGCCGAGTGCCGACAGGCCGCTTGCCACCGCCGGGTCATAGGTCTGGACGGCGAGGTCCTCGCCCAGGGGGTATTCGCCGTTCGTCGAGGTGGGGGTGAGGTTTCTGACGCTCGACGCCGCGACGACGGTGCCCACCGCGCCCTTGTCGCGGATCAGTCCGGCGCCTGCGGTGTCGAGGACCCCCGAGGCCGGAATCGCCAGGCCACGCACACTCTTCACGTTGAGGATGCTGTCGACGATGTCGGCGGGTGCTCGTAATGCGGTGTCCGACAGGTCGGAATCGGCGACCTGGGTCAGCGCGGTGGTGTCGACGTGTGCGAACGACGTGGCCACCACGCACATACCGGTGGCCAGGGCCTGCAGCCGAGCGAGCCAGGCCGCCGCGACCTCGGATCCGGTGCCTTCCCGAGCCGGACCGGTCGGATCGGCCGGGTCGGTGGTGACCAGATAACTGCCCGTCATCGCCTGCACGCTGATCAACAGATCGGGGTCCACTGCCAGACACAGACTGCGCGCCAGCGGCGACTCCAGATCTCGCGTCCGGGTCTGCTCCATGGTGGCCACGAGTCGATCGAGACGTCCGCCGGCGGCGAGTGACTGCTCGAGACCATTGTCCATCAACCGGACCGTCTCGTCGCCTCCCCCGGTGACCCCCGGCGCGAGCGACGCCGGTGCGGCGATCGGCCAGAGCATGGTCATGCCGACCGGTTGTGAGATGTCCGGGGCCACCGAACCGTCGACTCCGATGGGCGCGGCGACAGGGTCGCCCGAGGTGTCGTCGTCGGCCTGGGACTGAGCGCGCAGCGGGTTCGGCGGCAGGCCGACCACGGGCAGGAGCACTCGCGCGTCGTCGAGCCGTGCCGGGTTGCCGAAGTCGGGGGTGCCGTTGACGTTGACCAGCACCGGATAGATCCCCGGCTTGTCGATCTGGAAGCTGGGCGCACCAGAAGCATTGACGGACAGATCAATTCGTAGCGAGAAGGGAATCGACCGCCCGGGTCCGAGCTGCTGACTGACGTCGGTGAAGTCGCCGACGGTCTCGAAACTGTTCGCGTCGGCGGACAGGGAGTCGCCGAGGCCGGCACTGGTGGTGATGGCGGCCCCGCGCTGCAGGCGCATGGCGATGTTGCGGACCGGCCGGTCCCCGACGTTGGTCAGCGTCCCGCTGGCGGTGACGACGCCGGGACTGGAGGTGGTGACTGTGGAGGGATCGATCGACTCGAGCGAGATCCGCAGGAACTCCCCGGTCTGCGAGGTGTCGTCGGTCTGCGAGGTGTCATCGGCGGGTGTGGCCACCGCCGACACCGCGAGGGGTCCGAACACCAGGGCGAGAACGCTGACCAGGATCGTCAGCGCCCGCATCGATCGGCCGTTCACGTCGCGACGTGCGGGCCGGATTCCGGCGGTGGTGCATGGGCGGCCGGTCCCCCGCTGTTGCCGGCCCCGCGGTTCTCGGATGTGGTCTCGGTGCCGCCACCGCCGCCGCGACGACCCCGGCGGCGTCTGCGGCGAGGCCTCGCCGGTGCGGGCGGAGGCTCGTTGCGCTTCTGGTTCCGCGCGGCCGCGGCCTTCTCGTAGGCGTTCGGTTCGGTGCGAGCCCCCTTGGCCTCGGACTCGGCCATCCGGTCGGGGTCGGCGACGAGCTCGGCGATGACGTCCTCGGCGACGCGCGCCAATCGTCGCTCGTCCGAATATGTCAGTCGACGAGGGAGTTCGGCGAGTGGAACCCAGGCGACTTCGGCCACCTCGTAGTCGGCGTCGGAGAGTTCACCACCGGTGAAGCGCATCAGGTAATGGTGCACCGTCTTGTGGATCCGTTTGCCCTCACTGACAAACCAGTAGTCGATCTTTCCGAGGGGGGCCACCACGTTGCCCTCGATGCCCGTCTCTTCGGCGACCTCACGGATCGCCGTCTGTTCGGCGGTCTCCCCTGTCTCGATGTGACCTTTCGGCAGCGACCACATCATCCGGCCGCGGCGATCGACCCGCCCGATGAGGGCGGCGCACCGCTGCTCGTGCGGGCCGTCGAGGCCCGACACCATCAGCCCGCCGGCCGAGGTCTCCCGCACCGTGCGAAGTCGTTGTTTGGCCAGGTTCGGGGGCACCTTGGCAGGGGCTTTGACCTTGCCCACATCCGACGGCTTGACCTGCGCGGTCCGACCTTCGACAACATGGGTTCCGGCGACCCCGGTGGATTCACTACGGGCGGCCTCGACGCTGTGGTCGGCGGGGCGTGACGGCTTTCGGCGACGTCCGCGGCGCGATCGCCGCGATCCGGGGGCCGACGCGGTGGCGTCGGTGACGGTCGAGTCGTCGCTGCGTTGCGGTTCCGGACCTGGCTGGGGACTTGGCTGGGGACGGGGCTCTGCTCCACTGTGATGGGAGCTGTCGATCCGGGTGGCTGTCGATCCGCCGCGCCGATTGCCGCGCCTGCGCCGCGGACGTCGAGGGACGTCCTTATTCGGCTCGGTGGGTTCGGCTGACACTCACACGATGCTAGTCGCCGTTAACCCACCGTTTCTGCCAGCGGGGCCGATGGCGGCGCCCTGGACCCACCGCGGTTTGGTGACGCCGCGCGATCGGGGTTCGGATCGTCGCCGGTCGGTCGGTAGTCTGGCCAGTCGTGACAACTCCCCCTTCTTCCACCGGCACCTCGGCCGCCGATGAGCGACGCACCAGGTTGCTCGCAGCCGCTGCGGTGTCGTTGCGGGGACTCTCGGACACCCTCGATCCCCTCGGCGCTCGATTTGCCGCAGCGGGACACGAGCTGTTCCTCGTTGGCGGCTCGGTGCGCGACGCGGTGCTGGGCCGGCTCAGCACCGGCGACCTGGATTTCACCACCGATGCACGTCCTGAGCAGGTACAGGAGTTGCTGCGCGGGTGGGCCGACGCCATCTGGGACACCGGGATCGAGTTCGGCACCATCAGTGCGGTCCGTGCAGGTATCCAGATCGAGATCACCACGTTCAGGGCCGATTCCTATGACCGGGTGAGCCGCAACCCCCAGGTGCGGTTCGGTGATCGACTCGAAGACGATCTGGTGCGCCGCGACTTCTCCATGAACGCGATGGCCGTGAAGATCGGCGCCGACGGCAGCCAGGAGTTCATCGACCCTCTCGGTGGGATGGACGCGTTGCTGGCCGGGGTGATCGACACGCCCGCCGCGCCCGAGGATTCGTTCAACGACGATCCGCTGCGCATGTTGCGTGGTGTGCGGTTCGTCTCGCAGCTCGGGTTCTCGCTGTCACCACGGGTGTTCGCGGCCACGGTGGAGATGGCAGGCCAGATCGAACGGATCACTGTGGAGCGGATTGCAGCCGAACTCGACAAGCTGATCCTCGGCGAACATGCGGTCGAGGGAGTCGAGACGTTGTGTGAGACCGGCCTGGCCGAGTTGATCATCCCCGAGATCCCCGGGATGAAGCTGGCGATCGATGAACACCATCAGCACAAGGATGTCTACACCCACTCCCTCACCGTGCTCGCCCAGGCGATGGACCTCGAGGACGGCGATCCCGATCTGGTCTTGCGGTGGGCGGCGATCCTGCACGACATCGGCAAGCCGGCAACCAGGCGTCACGAACCGAACGGTGGGGTGAGTTTCCATCACCACGAAGTGGTCGGCGCCAAGATGGTCCGCAAGCGCCTGCGCGCTCTGAAGTATCCGAAGGCGGTCATCGAGGATGTCGCGAACCTGGTGTTCCTGCATCTGCGGTTCCACGGCTACGGCGACAATCAATGGACCGACTCGGCGGTGCGACGCTACGTGACCGATGCCGGTCCCCTGCTGCCGAGGCTGCACAAACTGGTGCGGGCCGACTGCACCACTCGCAACAAGCGCCGGGCGCGCAAGCTGCAACAGAACTACGACAACCTCGAGCAGCGCATCGCCAGGATCGCCGAACAGGAAGACCTGGCGAAGGTCCGGCCCGACCTCGACGGCAACACGATCATGGAGTTGCTCGATCTGCCCCCGGGCCCGATGGTCGGCAAGGCCTGGCGGTATCTCAAGGAACTGCGGCTCGACCGCGGACCCATGTCGCGCGAGGAGGCCGAAGAGGCGTTGCGGCAGTGGTGGGCTGCCGAGCAGCAGAGCTGACCCGGCTTTCCGTGGCTAGCTGAGTGACACCATCTCGCTGATGTCGTCGTTCGGGAACGGGCCGTCGACCACAGCGGTCACCGTTGCCTTGTTCAGGGTGATCGCGCCCCTGTGGTTGTCGAGGAAGGCGGTGTCCGCGGCGTCGCGGCCGGTCGAGATGCGGACCAATGTCTGGCGAGGCGCCAGGCAGGTGGCATCGACAACTCGCCACCGGCCGTCGACGAATGCCTCGGCGACGGCGTGGAAGTCCATCGGATCGCAACCGGGCGCGTACACGGCGACAAGTCGAGCCGGGACGTTCACCGCCCGCAGGATCGCGACCACCAGGTGTGCGTAGTCGCGGCAGACGCCGGCGCCGGCCAGCAGCGTGTCGGCGGCACCGTCGATGGGGTCGCTGGAACCCGGGACGTAGTCCAGATGCGTACCCACCCACGAAGCGACCTCTTCGAGCAGCTCCGCGGGGTCGGTCATATCGCCGAATTGCTTTGCGGCGAAACCGAAGAACTTGTCTGCCTCGGCGTATCGGCTCGGCCGCAGGTACATCGACAGGTCGTGGTCGGACACCGGTGCCGGGTCGGCGGAACCGAGGACGGTGGCGGTGTACTCCACCTGCAGATTGCCCACCCCGGCGTGCAGCATATGGATTCGGCTTCCGTGCGCACCGCTGATCTCTTTGGCCGACACGGGTTTTCCGTCCAGTACAAAGGACAGCGACTCGGTGACCTCGGCCCCGGGATGCGGGGCCACGCTGATCTGGAACTCCAGATCGGTCTCCCCGGTGATGTCGACGTCGAGATGGGCAGATACATCACGTTTGAGCACAGGAACTCCTCGGCAGGACGGGACTCGGCGGAAGGGAGGAGCCCCGTGCGGCTTACATGGATGCCCGACGACGACGGCGGCTACGCCAGAAACGTTACCGCACCCGGTTGTACCTCGATGGTTGCCGGCAACCGCCCGATCCGGTCGCCATCGGCATAGATCGGCGCGGTGGGTACGCAGTCCAGGACAATGCGTGAACCACGGAACTGCTCGACCTCTTTGTGCTCGATGTGCTTGCCGCTGTACATGGTCGGGAACAATCCGAACATCTTCAGACGTGGTCCGTGAGAGATCAGCGTGAGGTCGAGCAGACCGTCGTCGATGACCGCCGACGGCGTGATCTTCATCCCGCCGCCGTATGAGGGTGTGTTGCCCACCGCCGCCAGGATGAGGTCGCGCTCGAATGTGTTGTCGTCCACCGTGATCCGATAGTGAAACGGCTTCATCCGCGCCAGTTCGGCGACCGCCGCCAGTGGATAGCGCAATTGCCCCTTGGGCCAGGACATGTTGTTCGCGCGCTCGGTGACCAGCGCGTCGAGTCCGGTGGCCGCAACCGTTCCGAAAACGGCACTGGAGCCGTCGGCCGGCGTGATGACCGCGATGTCGAACGGTCGGCGACGCCCGGCCGCGATGATGGCGGCCGCAGCAGCAGGGTCGTCGGTGGGGATCCCCAGAGCGCGTGCGTGGTCGTTGCCGGTCCCGGCCGGGATGAGACCCAGCGGGACACCGGTGTCGCCGATGGCCTCCAGGGCCAGGCGAACGCTGCCGTCGCCGCCGACCACCACCAGGGCGTCGATGTCGGATGCGGCCGCTGTGCGCGCGAGTTCGCGGGCTTCGTCTGGGTCGCGGCCGACCAGCTCGGTCACCTCCACACCGCGGTCACGCAGCGCGGCGAGTGCGGTGGCTGCGGCGCGCACGCCGAGGCCATGGCGGGCAGCGGGATTGATCAGAGCGGACACCCTGGCGATCGCAGTGGTCATGGGATGAGTTTGCCCGGGTTGAGGATGCCGGTGGGGTCGAGCGCGGATTTCACCGCGCGCAGCACCCGCAGTCCCACGTCGCCGACCTCGTCGGCCAGCCACGGCCGGTGGTCGGCGCCGACGGCGTGATGGTGGGTGATCGTCGCACCGGAATCGATCATCGCTTGTGATGCAGCGCTTTTCGCAAGCAGCCACTGCCCGATGGGATCATCTGTGGCCCGGTAGACCACCGTGAAGTACAACGAAGCCCCGGTGGGGTAGGTGTGGGAGATGTGGCAGAGGACAAGGGCGGGGGAGCCGGATTCCTCGATGGTGGTGGTCAGGGCTGTGGCCACGGCAGCCTTGGTGTCAGCCAGCTCGGCCCACGTGGTCGCGGTCTCGAGGGTTTCGCAACCGACGCCGATCGCGAGCAGCGCATCACGTAGGTACGGGGCGTTGAACCGGCCGTGCGCCCAGGCGTTTGCGGGTTCGGCGCCCATCGATGTGGCGCCGGCAGCCGAGAACAGGGCGGCGGTGAGGTCGCGGCGCGCGGCGGCGACATCGTCCGTCCCCTCGAAGGTCGTGATCGCCAGGCAGCCGCCTGACCGGGCCCTGCCCTGATCACCTGCGCCGATCTCGGCTGGACTCGCCAGGTTCACCCCGGTCTCCGCCTCATCCGACAACCGCATCACCGTAGGACCACCGCCTTGCTGTGCCACGACACGCAACGCATCTGCGCCGGAGGCGAAGTCGGGAAAGTGCCACGCTTCGCCGACGGTCACATGGGGGATGCGGCGAACCCGCACGGTGACCTGTGTGATGATCCCGAAGGTGCCTTCCGAACCGAGGAACAGTTGTCGAAGATCCGGCCCCGCAGCGGTTTTCGGCGCGCCGCCCAGGTCGAGGGTGCCAACGGGCGTGACCACTCGTAGGCCGGTCACCATGTCGTCGAAGCGCCCGTACCCGGCCGATGCCTGTCCCGACGATCGGGTGGCCGCGAACCCGCCGATGGTGGCGAACTGAAAGCTCTGCGGAAAGTGACCGAGTGTGAAGCCGTGCTCGGCGAGAAGTTGTTCGGCGGCCGGTCCGGTCACCCCTGCGCCGAGGGTGGCCTGCCCGGACACGGTGTCGATGGAGACCAATTCGTCGAAACGGCGCAGGTCAACCGACAGGGTCGCGCGGTGTTCGCCGCTGTCGGGATCGAGGCCACCGACCACGCTGGTGCCGCCGCCGAAGGGCACCACGGCCACCTCGGAGAGCGCGCACCACTGCAGCAGGGCGTGTACCTCGTCGTCGGACGCGGGGATCACCACACCGTCCGGCGCGGACTGCTCTATCTGTTTGCGTCGCAACAGGTCCAGGGTCGATTTACCGCCGGATCGGATCAGCCGATCACCGTCGGCGGTCGAGACGGCGTCGACGATCGCGCGCAATGCATCGAGGTCGGTGTCGGTCAGGCGGGTGGGGGACAGCCGCACCTGCTCGGCGGTCGGTGCATCGATCGCATCGCCGGAGATGCCCAAGACGCCGACAAGAAGGTTCTTGATGTCGGCGGATAGTTGGGTGGCCGCCGATTCCGCTCCCCACGCATCCCACTTCATCGGGGGAAGCGGTAGTGCGTGTTGTGGGTAGTTCACCGTCATGCGTTACAGTTTTACACAATATGTCAATCCGTCACGCCAAGATCGCCGCAGTGGGCGATCCCTCCGTCGCCGACCGCGTTCTCGACGCGGCGCGGACATGTCTCGTGCGCGCAGAAGGCGGCAAGATCACCCTGGCCGAGGTCGCACGACTGGCCGGAGTGAGTCGGCCGACCGTGTACCGACGCTGGCCCGACGTGCAGTCGGTGACCGCCGACCTCGTCACGAGGGAGATGAGCCGGGTCATCGCCGGCGAGCCGGCACAAGGCACATCGCTGGGGGACAAGGTCGACCGAATTGTTGCCGTAGCCGACGCGATCCGGCACAACGACCTGTTCGCGGCTCTGTGGAGTGAGCCGTCGGCAGCGCTGGCACCGTACGTGTTCGTCAGGTTCGGGCGCAGTCAGCAAGCGGTGCTCGCACTGCTGAACCGCACGATCGCAGACGGTCAGCGCCGCGGCGACATCCGCGACGGCGATCCCGACCAGCTGGCCACCATGGTCCTACTGATCTGCCAGTCCACGATCCAATCCCACGCGATCGTCGAACCCATTCTCGGTGAGCGGTGGTCGCCAGAACTGCGGCACGCACTCATGTCCTATCTGAGGAGCGAGCCATGACCGCCCGACCCCTGTCTTTTGCCGGCGCGTCGTTGAACGCCGGCCGCCGCACCAGCGAACTCGCACAACTCGCTTCCCGCACCGATCCGGTGGACGTACTGGTCATCGGTGGGGGTGTCACCGGTGTCGGTGCCGCACTCGATGCGGCAGCCCGCGGGCTGTCGGTGGTGTTGGTGGAGGCGCATGACCTGGCCTTCGGAACCAGCCGATGGAGCAGCAAACTCGTGCATGGCGGTCTGCGATACCTCGCGACCGGCAACATCTCGATCGCACGCGAATCCGCGCTCGAACGTCATCGGGTGATGACAGTGATCGCACCGCATCTCGTACGACCGGTCGGCCAGCTGCTGCCTGTCTACTCCGACACCCCGTTGGTCGCCAAGGTCGCGGCCCGCGCAGGCATGCTTGCCGGAGATGTGCTGCGACACAACGCCAAGACCCCTGCCACCGTATTGCCGCGCTCACGCCGTGTATCGGCGCAGCGGGCCGGCGAACTGTGCCCGGGAATCCGGACCGATGGGTTGCGGTCGGCGGTCCTGGGACACGATGGGCAGCTCATCGACGATGCCCGTCTGGTGGTCGCACTCGCGCGTACCGCGGCGGGTCTCGGCGCCAGTATCTGTACCTACACCCGCGCCTCCGACGTCACCGGGCACGGCGCTGTGCTCACCGACACCCGGACGGGCCATAGCTTCCCGATCGCAGCCCGGTCGGTGATCAACGCAACCGGGGTGTGGTCGGGCCAGGTCGACGATTCCATACGCCTACGACCAAGTCGCGGAACGCATCTCGTGGTCGACGCCGCTGCTGTGGGGAATCCGACCGCTGCCCTCACCGTTCCGATGGCGGGCAGCATCAGCCGGTTCGTCTTCGCGCTGCCCCAGCAGCTGGGCCGGGTGTACATCGGGCTCACCGACGAGGACGCACCGGGCGACATCCCGGACGAGCCCACCCCGTCCAAGAACGAGATCGATCTGCTGCTCAACACGATCAACCAGGCACTGCGCCGCGAACTCACCCGGTCGGACATTCGCGGCACCTACTCGGGACTGCGACCGCTGATCGACGCCGGCGGCGCGGGGGAGCGGGCCACCGCGGACCTGTCGCGCAACCATCTGGTCCGGGTCAGTCCCACAGGTGTGATCACGGTGGTCGGCGGGAAGCTGACGACCTACCGCCAGATGGCCCAGGACGCCGTCGACGAAGCTGTCCAGCGCGGCGGCATACGCGCGGCATCATGCGAGACCGAGTCACTGGCACTGGTGGGCGCTGTCGGGCGGCCCGGCGACGGCACATTGCCGGAGTCGCTGGTGGCGCGGTTTGGTGCCGAGGCCGCGCGCGTCCTCGAGACGGCGACGGTGAGCAACCCGGCCGGTCGAATAGCCGAGGACATCGACGTCACCCGGGCCGAAGTGCAGTACGCACTGACCGCCGAAGGCGCGCTGACCGTTGATGACATCCTGGCCAGGCGTACCCGAATTGCGTTGGTACCCAGCGATGCCGACGCGGCACGCCCGGCAGTCACCGAGATCGTCAAGGCGACCGTGTCTGCGAGCGCTTGACCCTATTCTGATGCGATGAGCGAAGTGACCGAGGACGACCTGGCCGACATCCTGGCGGCAACCCGGAGTTTTGTGCGTGAGCAGGTGGTTCCGCGCGAGCAGGAGATCGCCGACGGCGATGCGATTCCTGTCGACCTGCTGCAGGCTGCCAAGGACATGGGCTTGTTCGGGTTCGCGATTCCTCAGCAGTGGGGTGGTCTCGGCCTGGACCTCGAACAGGATGTCCGACTCGCACAGGAGTTGGGCTACACGAGTCTGGCCTTCCGGTCGAGCCTCGGCACCAACAACGGCATCGCCGGTCAGGTGCTGGTGGAGTTCGGAACCGATGAACAGAAAGAAGCCTGGCTGAGCCGGATCGCGTCGGGCGAGGTGGTGGCGTCGTTTGCGCTCACCGAGGATGGGGCCGGTTCGAATCCGGCCGGCCTGCGAACGAAAGCCGTTGCCGATGCCAATGATTGGGTGATCAGCGGCGAGAAGCGCTACATCACCAACGCGCCGTGGGCCGATCTGTTCGTGGTGTTCGCGCGCTACCGGCCGGCTGATGAGACCGGCCCGGGCATCGCGGTCTTCCTGGTCCCTGCCGATACCCCCGGAGTTAGTGTGGGCCCGAAGGATTCGAAGATGGGCCAACAGGGGTCGGTGACTGCCCAGGTCTTCTTCGACGACGTCCGGGTGCCCGGCGCGTCACTTGTCGGCGGCGATCCAGAGGTGGGATACCGGGCGGCCATGACCATTCTCGCCCGTGGCCGCATCCACATCGCGGCGGTCGCAGTCGGGCAGGCGCAACGTGCACTGGACGAATCGGTGCAGTACGCCGCGCTGACGACGCAGGGAGGCACCACGATCGGCGACTTCCAGCTGGTGCAGGCAATGCTCGCCGACCAGCAAACCGGTGTGATGGCCGGCCGGGCGCTGGTGGCCGAAGCGGCGCGAAAATGGGTCAGCGGCGAGGACCGGCGCATCGCGCCCTCGGTGGCAAAGCTCTATTGCACCGAGATGCTGGGTAAGGTCGCCGACCTCGCGGTTCAGGTACATGGCGGCAGCGGATACATCAGAGGTGTTGTGGCCGAACGCATCTACCGCGACGCGCGCCTTCTGCGGTTGTACGAGGGCACCAGTGAGATACAGCGACTGATCATCGGCTCGGGCCTGGTGCGAGCGGAGAAGAAGAGGACTCGGTAAGCGGACTCAGTAACCCATCCCGCGTAGTTCGTTCGCCAACTGGTCCAGGTGCGACCGCTGCACGTCCAGGTGTGGGCTGATCCGCAACACCGACTGCTCGGAACTGAGCGGCGCGCGCCAGCTGTCGGCGCAGGTGACGAGAATCCCTATGGACCGCAACTTGTCTCGTGCTGCCAGGACGTCCGATGGCCCCCAGCCCGGGGGAGGTGCGAGGGTGACGATCGCCGAAGGCTCGTTGATCGGTTCGATCACCTCCCAGCTGCCGATGCCGTGCAACCGCTCCCGGGTGAACTGCCCGATGGCCGCAAGTTCGCGGCTGACCCGTTCGGGGCCGAAGCTCTGCAGCTCCTGGATCGCCACACCCAGACCGAGACGTCCTGCGACAAACGCTTCGGAACTCTCGATCTCCGCAGGCCGTACCGAGTCGCCGCGCACGGCGAGAAAACCGACGCCGCGAGGTCCGGCCAGCCACTTGCGGCTCGTTCCGTAGACCACGTCTGCCCCGGAAGCGCAGTCTCGTTGACCGAACGACTGGGCGACATCGACCACCACCGGTACCCCGGCGGTACGCGCCAGCTCAACGATCTTTTCGACCGGCTGCACGACTCCGCTGTGAGATCCGATGTGGCACACGTGGATGAAGTCGGGCTGCTCGAACTGCAGCATGTTCTCGAGCGCATCGGTGTCGACGTGTCCGTACACGTCGGCGGACGGGATGGTGTGCACGGCGTACCCGCGGCGCTCGAACTCGTCGAGGTTGGGCCCGAACTCGTTCTTGGCCACCCACACCGACGCCGAGATCGGCAGGTTCCAGAAGGTCAGCAGCGCGCGGAGCGCGGCCTTCGCGGACTCGCGGAACGCGAGCTCATGCGCCTGGCGCCCGACGAGCGTGGCGATGTCACGACGGCACCGGTCCAGCGACTCGGTGATCTGTTCCTGGGCCACGTAGGCGCCGCGCTCGGCCTCACGCCACAGGTGAGCGGTGATGGTTTCGATGACCTGATTCGAAGCGCGCGATGCCGCGGCGGAATCGAGGTGGATGCTGACGGGCTCTGTTCGGGCCCGATGCCATAGGTCACCGAGCTCGCTGACGTACATCCGAAGGTCCTCCTCGCAGGTCATGCTGGGTGGCGCCGGGCACTGGGGTCGCTCTTACGCTACCGCGAAGGGGCACGGCGGAACCCGTCACCCACCAGCGCCGTCCAAGTACTCATGGAACCGACGATCGAGTATGTCTTCGGGGCCGGTGACGGGCGGACCAGCACCTGGACCTCGTCGGCAGATCTGACTCTCGGAGGACGTGCTCCGGATGCGGTTCGGCTCGACTTCGACGGCGACGGACTGTCCGACGATGCGTTGTGGGATCGCGACCATGACGGACGGGCCGACTGCAGCGCGCTCGACCTCGACGACGACGGCGCCATCGACGCCTGGTTCACCGACGATGGTTCAGGAGTCTGGGGAAAGCGGTCCGAGGGCCTTGCCGGTGCCGGACCGCCCGATCCGCCCGATCCGCCCCGTTCGCCCTCGCCGGCCAACCCGGAAGAGCCGTCTGCCTTATCAGGGGAGCGTACGTTCGACGGCAACGCCGATGGACAGGACGACATCGCGGTGTCCCGCACCGGTGGGCGGCTTTACATCGACACCGATGACGACGGGAAGTTCGATCAGGTGCTGGTCGACTCGGATCTGAATGGTGTCGCAGACTCGGTGGCGCATCCCGGGCCGGATGGTTTGACGTTCGACCGCTATGGGTAGCTCCGCTAACAGTCTGGGGCTATCGACTTCATCGGAGAATCGGCGGATAGTTCGCACAGGCGGCTGCTCGAATCGGGCGACGAGTCTCAGGGCGGTTGCCGCCCCTGTCAGCAGCCACCCTGAGAGCCACCCCTCGCTCCACTTGAATGACCGTTACGATCAGAAATGGAAGTAAGGCTCAGTCAACCATGAGGGCAGATGCAGTGCAAGACTCCAGAGCGGCCCAGGAAGACGCAGAGCCTCTGGTGCTCTGCGGGTCCACCGCCCGCACGCATCAAGAGTGCTTCGACCGAGCAGGCCGGCTGGCATCAGCGCTGGTCGACTGCGGGGTCGAGTTCGGAGAGAGGGTCGGTCTGCTGGCCTTCAACAGCGTTGACTTCCTCGAGATCTCCATCGCCATCGCTTCTGCCGGTGGCAACCCGGTGCCCATCAACTGGCATTGGACCGCGCCCGAGATCACCTACCTTCTCGACGATTGCGAGCTGCGGATTCTCTTCTGCGACACGATGCATCTGCGCACCGCGCGCGAGGCCGTTGCTGCGGCACGCTTGACAGTGCAGATCATCGAGATCACCGACGACGGGCTGAACCGCCGCAATTCGCACGAAGCACTCATCGCCGGCAGGTCCGACGGGCTCGAGTACCGGGAGGAAGCGATGGCGGCCTCTCTTGGCCTGATCTACACCTCGGGCACAACGGGCCGACCCAAAGGGGTTGTGCGCGAACGCATGAGCGCGGATCAGCTGTTCACGGTGGCCGGCGCCTCGGCAGAACGCATGGGACTTCGGCATGGTGGCCAGCTGCTCGTCGCCGGACCGCTGTATCACGCGAGTCCCAATGCCTTTGCTTTCCTCGGCCTGCGGATCGGCTCGAACGTCACCCTCATGCCGAGGTGGGATGCCGAAGATTTTCTCGAGTTGATCCACACCAGGCGTATCGAGCAGGCCAAGGTCGTCCCCACGATGCTGTCCCGGTTGCTGTCGCTGCCACCTGAGGTCCGGGCGGCATATGACGTGTCGAGCGTGACGCATCTGGTCCATTCGGCAGCACCGTGTCCACCGGCCATCAAGCTCGCATGCATCGAATGGTTCGGAGATGCGGTGAAGGAGTTCTTTGGCTGCACCGAAGGCGGGATCATCACCTGGATCGACGCGCAGGAGTGGAAAGAGCGGCCGGGGTCGGTCGGTCGTCCGGTGGACGGTTCCTCGGTGCGGATCGTCGACGACACGGGCCGGCCGGTGCCGGCCGGAACGCAGGGACGTGTACAGATCCAGCCGCCGCAGGATTGGCCTGCTTTCACCTATCTGCGCAGCTCCACCCCTGCCCGGTTCCCGCTGGATGTGGGCGATGTCGGTTACGTCGACGACGACGGGTACCTATATCTGACGGGCCGCAGTACCGAGGTGATCATCTCCGGCGGGGTCAACATCTATCCCGCCGAGATCGAGGCCGCCGCGATGGAACTGGCGTACGTCGAAGACGCTGCCGCGGTCGGCCGACCACACGAGGGTGACCTGGGGGAGCAGGTGGCTCTGTACGTGGTGGCCAGACCCGGCCACGATGTCCAGCCAGCGCAATTACTCGACGCGCTCAGTGAGCGCCTGGCGTCGTACAAGCTGCCTCGGATCATCGAGGTGCTCGACCACCTGCCGCGCGACGACAACGGCAAGGTCTACAAGTTCACAATGTGAGGCCTGCCGCCGAGACGGTTCAGGCGGCAGGGTTGTGCCGGCGCAGTCGCCGGTCCTCGAGGGCCCGCGCCGTCCGATAGGTGCGGCCGGCGCGCCACACCTGGAACGCGGCCTCGAGACTGAGGAGCAGCGACCCGGCAACGCAGAAACCGAGTGCCAGCAGTCCCAGCGTCACGCTCACGGGGCTCGTCTCGGCGATGGGGATGTCCGCGATCCAGATGAGCGCGGTTCCGACGAACTTCCACGCCGCCCAGCCCACACCGAAGAGGCCGCCCAGTCCGACGAGATAACGCAGCGGGCCGAGCTCGGAGCGCACTACGGTCCAGCCGAGAAAGCCGGCCGGAAGACCGATCCAGAGGGCGAACACCGCCTCGTACAGAACAACATTGAAGTGGTCACCGTATTCGGTGAGGAAATTGGCCGACGGCGGGAAGTCCGCGTGCACGAGGGTCATGTTGATCACCGCGACGGACGCTGCGGCACCGAGCACCAGGATCATCACCCGTTGGTGCAGTTCGGGATCGGTCCACTCGTCGCCGTCGGGATCCAGGCTGTTCCTCCGGATCGCGATCAACGCACCGACCAGCGCACAGCCGGCCAACACCGCTGATGTTGCGCCCCACATGCGCTCGGCAGTGGTCATCAGATGTCGCACCCCGTCTTCGGGTACGAGCGCTAGGTAGTTCTCTCCGGTGAGGCAATAAAACGTGATGCACACACCGAAGACGATTGTCGTGGCACGGCGATACCAACCGCCTCGGAGGGCGATCAGGATTCCCAGGGCCACCCCTGTCCAAGCCAGGGCCCCGAGAAGGGTGTTCATGCCACGATGCCAACAGCTCCGAATGCAGCGGTCAGGGCGCGATTGGTACGGGGCTCGTTGCCTCGGCCCTCGGCGAGGGTGCCCACTGTGGTGGCAAACGCCTCGGCCTTGGCCTCCCGGCGTGAGTTCTGATCGCAACCGTCGTGGCCTGCCAGCAGGTGCCAGGCCTCATGCGCGGCGATGTGGATGCGATGGGCCGTGGAGACGTTGCCCGGGATGACGATGATCGCGGTGCCATTTGCGGTACGCAACGCCGCACCCGTCAGTTCGCCTGAGGTCAGGCTGTCCGAGGTGATGCAGCGAACCGCGCAATCGAGCTGGCGGGTGAGGCGGTGTTCGAAGTCCTCCCAGGACCAATCACCTTCGGGGGTGATCGCGGCGGCCAGGCGGAACATCTTCTGTCGGGTCATCATTGTCCGACGCTCTTCTCTGCTTCCAGTACCCGGCTCACCTCGCGGAGCAACGTTGCCAGTTCGGCTCGCCCGGTCGACGACAGCTGGTCGGCGCGAAGTCCGGCCACCTGTAGTCCCGTTTCTTCGATCGCCGCCTGCACCTCTTCACCTAGAGTGCGGGGGTTGCTCGAAAAGTGGTCTTTGGAGACCCCGAAGAAGGAGCAGATGGCGTCGCGAACGGCGCCGTCGACCTTCATCACCCGACCCTTGCGGATCCGCCACACGAACTGCCGGTCGATGTTGCGGCCGGTTTCTGCGGTGACCCAATCTGCGATCTCGGCGTTCGCGGTACGAGACCCACCCGGCCACCGAATGGCACAGAGCTTATTGAGCTCGATGGCGAACTCCGACACCTCATCACGATTGCGCATGCGGTAATAATGCCAGGTCCAATACCACTTTGTCGCCACAGTCTGCAGTCGAGGTCGAGCATGGAAAAAGTCATGATGTCCGTTCGTGCCCCCGTTCCCGACGACAAATGGTGCTCTGAACTGCGAGAACGTGTCGCGGAAATGACTGCGAAAGCGGATTTTCCGGGGGTTACCATCAATGTCCGGGATTCGCCTGTGACCGACTCGATCATGACTCTGACCACGCTGAAACCTCCGATTGTGGCCGTCATCAGCGTGTGGACACAGCAAAACTACGGTCCGGGTGTCTCGGAATTGATCAACACTCTCGAACGCGATTATCCAAACCCCGATTACGGAAACATCGCTGCCTATCTCGTCACCGAATCGATTCCACTACCGGTGCCTGTTGTCGAATCCGGCACCAGAACACCCGGGCTGGCGAACATGGCGTTTCTGCGCAGGCCAGAACACATCGACGAGCAGACGTGGCTTCGACGTTGGCATATCGACCACACCAGCGTGGCGATCGAGACCCAGTCGACGTTTGGCTACGTGCAGAACGCGGTGGTCAGGCCGCTCACGGCGACGTCGCCACCGCTCACCGCCATCGTCGAGGAACTGTTCCCGATCGAGGCCGTTCACGATGTGCACGCTTTCTTCGGCGCCGCCGACGACCAAGACCTGGCGGACAGGATGGGCCGGATGCTCGCGAGCACCGGCGCCTTCGGTGCCGACCAGAACATCGACACCGTGCCCACGAGCCGCTACGTCTACTCGACGCCGTTTCGCGACTGAGCGTCAGGGTCTGGGCGGGCCGGCCTCGATCCGTTCGAGTTGATAGGCGATGGGATCGGTAGAGGCGGATTCCCAATCGGAATCGAGCCACCAGGTGATGCCCGCAGCGGCGAGCTCCGTTGCCTGCTCGCGTTCGGCGGCCGGGTCGGACAGGTCGGCAGTGCCTTCGTAGACGACGTCGTAGTTTCCCGTGAAACCAAGTTCGGCCCGCAACTCGTGGATCTCCCTGGCCACCCCCGCCCAGTGCTCCACCGAAACCGGTACCACGCCTTCGGTTCCGGGGTCACGAGGGAAGTTCGGTAGGAGCCCGTCGCACCGAGCCGCCCGGGCCATCGACTTGCGGGCGCCTTGTAGTCCGACACACCAGGTGGTGATCCGCGGCTGCTGGACCGGCGGCAGTGGCAGCTCGAAGTCCGTCGGCTGCACCTGATAGTGCTTGCCGTCGTAGGCGAACGGCTGACCAGCCCAGAGACCGAAGAGCACGTCGAGTCCCTCGTCGAACAGCTCGGCGCGGGTCTTACGGCCCTGGTCGCGCTCGAAGGCCAACCACCCGCGATGCAGGGCGCCCATGCCGACGCCGAGGATCACACGGCCGTTGCTCAGCCGGTCGAGGGTGGTGGTCGTGGACGCCAGATCCCACGGTTTGCGGCGGGGCAGTGGGGTGAGCATCGTGCCCAGGCGGATGCGCTCGGTGCGCATCGCCGCGGCGGTCAGCGAGATCCAGGGGTCGTTGCCCCACAGTGCCTCCCAGCCGAAGACGGCGTCCCAACCGGCCGCTTCCGCCGCGACCGCCAGATCGGCGAACTCCATGCCGGCGCCCTTCGGGAACACGATTCCGTACTGCACGCCGCCTCCTGGTCAGATGGTGATCTTCTCCGGTGATGACCGATTGTTGACCACACGTACGACAAAAATGGCCACCACGTAGACCACGGAGCCCGCGATGATCAGATCGGGCGACTTGCCGTTGTCCGCAATCGTCAAGGCCGCCACGAACACCGCACCGACAAATGCGAAATTGAAGAGCGCGTCCTGGAACGAAAATGCCTGCCCGCGACGGGCGTCGTCGACGTCCATCTGCATCGCGGCGTCGGCGCACAGCTTGCACACCTGGCCGATCAGTCCGAGCACCACGGCGGCAACGCAGATGACGATCCCGTTGAACGTGCACAGCGCGATCTGGGCAAGGGCTCCGACCGCCAGCGCCGACACCACCGCCCGTGTCCTGCCGATGCGGGCGACGAGGAACGGTGTGATCACCGCAGCCAGGAACATCCCGACCGCGATCATCCCGGCCACCAGACCGAAGCCGGTGAGCCCGCCACCGAGCGACGAGTGTTTGGTCAGGACCAGCAGCACCAAGGTGTTGACCCCGAAGACCAACCGATGGGCGCCGACCGCCGAGAGGGCCGCGGCCACCGACGGCACCTTCCAGACGGCGCGGGCTCCATGGCCCAGACCCACCGCGACCGCACGCAGCGCTGAACCGCCGGGATGTCGTGCCCGCGATCCGCCCACGACGTCGGGGTGGTCGGGTCCGAGCTGAAGGGGTTCGAAGCGGTGGGCGATGAAGGCGGCGATCAGAGCGACCACCACTGCACCCATCGTGGTCGCGGCACTCCCGGTGTTGTCGGAACCGAAGATCTCACGCAGGACGAGAGCGCCGCCGGCTCCGGCGGCCAGAGCGCCCGCACCGATGGTCGTGAAGAAGGAGTTCATTCCGACGAGGTGCTCGCGCGCGGCAACGTGTGGCAGTCCGGCCGAGAGCCCGGACGCCACGAAACGACTGGCGCCGGTCACCGCCAGGGCGGCGATGAGGACGCCGGTGTCGCCGGTTCCGGTGGCGATCACGATCGCCACCAGGGTCACCAGCGCCGCGCGCAGGACGTTGGCCCAGACGAGCACGGTGCGCCGATCCCAATGGTCGAGGAGGGCTCCGGCGAACGGGCCGATCACCGAGTAGGGGAGAAGTAGTACGGCCATGCCGGCGGCGACGGCCATCGGGTCGGCGTGCCGTTCGGGATTGAACAGGATCGCGCCGCCCAGGGCGGCCTGGAAGAGCCCGTCGGTGAACTGGCTGCCCAGACGGACCGCGAGCAGCCGAGAAAGGCCCGGTGAACAACGAAAAGACCTGATGAAGTCCCGCAGAGGTAACCGGTGGTCACCGATGGGGGAGGGCGGCATGGTTGCCGCCGTGGTGGGTTCGACGTTCACCATGTCCAGCGTACAAACACCTCGCCGGTGGCGTGCGATGATGAACGCGTGTCACCGAGTACCGCCCAGGTGTCTGCCGGCAGTCTGCTGATGGCCTCAGCCGATCTCGCCGAGCCCACGTTTCGCCGCACGGTGATCTACGTCATCGAACACAATGACGCGGGCACGCTCGGGGTGGTCCTGAACCGGATGAGTCAGACTGCGGTGCACAATCTTCTGCCGGCATGGACCGACACGGCCGCCCGACCGAAGGCGATCTTCGTCGGCGGGCCGGTCAAGCAGGACTCTGCTCTGTGTCTCGGCGTTGTCAAACCGGGCATGCCCATCGACCACCTTCCCGCCCTTCGTCCCGTGGAGGGCCGCGTTGTGCTGGTGGATCTCGATGCCGACGCCGATGATCTCGGGTCGGTGCTGACCGGCGTCCGGATCTTCGCCGGATACGCGGGCTGGGGAATCGGGCAACTGGGTGACGAACTCCGCGAGGGAAGCTGGATCGTCGCGCCGTCGCTGGCCGACGATGTCCTGGTGCCCGCCGACGTTGATCTCTGGGCGCAGGTGCTGCGACGTCAACCGTGGCCGCTGCCGCTGTTGTCCACTCACCCGATCGAACTCGAACGAAACTGACAACCCGTCCTGGCCGGGTCACCGAACTGTTACGGTTCGATTCGGAATCGGTGACGGTGAGAGACCAGCGTCGCCGGGTGTGGGGAGTTGGAGGGGTCCAATGTCAGGGTGGGTTCGGAGAAACGGCTTCGGCAAGGTCGCGGTGATGGCCGGTGTCACGACGGTGGCACTGATGGCGGGGCTGATCAATCCGGTTGCGGCGCAGGCGGATCCGACTGCTGGAGCGAATGGGCAGCAGTGGACTGCCGGACACGATCAGGGCCTGCGGTACCCGGACGTCAACGTCCAATGGGACGTCCCGATCACGATGAGCGACGGCACGGTCCTCAAGGCCAACGTCTACCGTCCGGCGGATGCCGCCCGAAACCCGGTCGCCACCAAGACACCCGTGATCGTGAACATGACCCCGTACACCAAGCTGGTGTCTGCGGTGGCCGATGCGGCGTTGTCGAACCCGGTGCTCGGACCGCTGGCCGACCAGCTCGCGGGGATGATCAATCTGTCGGGTACACCGATCGATGGCATCAACGACTTCGCGGGCACGATCCGCGGAGGCTTCGCCCGCACCTTCTCCGTCGACCAGAAACTGGTCCGCAGCGGTTACACCCAGGTGGTGGTGGATGTGCGCGGAACCGGCTTCTCCCAGGGTGTCTGGGACGTCTTCCGTGAGCGCGAGCAGAAGGACACCGTCGAGGTGATCAACTGGGCGGCAGCGCAGGGCTGGTCGGACGGCAACGTCGGGATGAGTGGTGTCTCCTATTCGGGGATCAACCAGATCCAGGCTGCCAACAAGAACCCGGAGCCGCTCAAGGCGATCTTCCCGGTGGAGCCGGGCGGCGACCTCATCCGCGACATCGTCGCGCCGGGCGGCGCCCTCGGCGTGGGCTTCCTGCCGGCATGGCTCGCGTTGGTCAACGGCTTGAAGTTCGTCCCCGACGTCCAGTCGATGCTCAACGGCACCTTCGACTGGAAGTGGTTGTCGGACAGGCTCACCGATCCGGCGGTGTTCGCGCCGCAGCTGTTCGACGCGCTCTTGTCGCCGACCATCGAGTCGATTCCGCCGCGCACGATGAACCTGCTCGACAGCGCGTCCGCCGAGCGCGTGGGCTGGCGCGACCTCGCCGAGAACATCGAGGTACCGACGATGCTCTACGGCGGCTGGTTCGACCTGTTCACCAACAGCGAGTGGCGGATGTACAACAAGATCCCGCTCTCCGGCGGCAAGAAGCAGCTGATCATGGGCCCCACCTACCACATCACCGGTGGCGCCGGCTTCGGTGATCCCGGCAGCCCACCCCGGCTCGACGTGCTGCAGAAGGCGTGGTTCGACAAGTGGCTCAAGGGCATCGACAACGGGATCGAGAACTATGGGCCTGCCACGCTCTACCAGTTGGGCAACGGCTGGACCACGGCGTCGGACTTCCCGCGCCCCGGGATGAACTACCAGCGGATGTACCTGTCCGACCGCTCGAGCGGTACCGCGCCGCACGCCGTCCGCGACGGCTCGCTGTCGACGGAGCCCTCACCGAGCCGGGGTCGGCTGACCGTTGCCCCCGGCCTGGCCACCCTGTGTTCCCGCGATGCGGCCCAGCAGACCGCGGGCCTGGTGGGGATCTTCCCGTTCTGTGCCGACGACGCGCGGATCTCGGAGTCCACGGCGCTGGCGTTCACCAGCGCGCCGGTGCAGGTGCCGACAACCATTAGCGGGCCGGTGAACCTGCACCTCAACACGGTGATGGACGCAACCGATGGGTACTGGACGGCAACGCTCAACGATGTCGCGCCTGACGGTACGTCGACAGTCCTCACGTCGGGCCAGGTGATGGCGTCGTTGCGTGCCCTCGATGCGGAGAAGACGGGTTACGCACCCAACGGCGACGTGGTGGACCCGGTCAACACGCTGACGCTGGAAACCCGGCAACCGGTGCAGCCGGGCAAGGCAGTTCAGCTCGACGTCGGTCTGCTCGCGACGGACGCGTTGATCAAACCGGGCCACCGGCTGCGGGTGGACGTGTTCGCGATGAACTTCCCGAAGGGGCTGCCGCTTCGGCCGCTGCTGAACGAGTCGGAGCTCAAACCGGAACACATCCAGCTCGATCCGAATGCCCCGAGCTTCCTGAGCATCCCGGTGTCGATACCGGCACCCTGACCTGGGCGCCTGTTGCCGGCGGTTGTCGGCCGGTGGCTAGTTGGTGCACACCTTCTGCAGTGAGCAGCTGGCGCAGCCACCGCTCTGGCCACAGTCCGATGCGGGCTCTTCGACGGTGGTCGCCGCGCGGATGCCGAATGACCCGATGACGCCGGCGATGACCACACCGACCACGATCGCGGCGAACGCGAGGATGACACCGGCTCCGCCGCCGAGCGCGAAGGCGAGGACGGCACCCATCGCGAGGATGGCTCCGGCGCAGATCAACCCCGGACCGGCTACGCGGTTGGCGACGACAAACGCGTTGTCATTGCGCATGGTCTCTGCCGACCGGACACCGAACCATCGGTTGCGAGGCAGCTTGCGAGTGGTGCCGAGGGCACCCACCGTGAGGAAGATCAGTGCCAGCGCCAGCGTGATAGCGGCGAGGATGAGGGCGGCGATGGTCACCCCACCACCATACGATTGCTGTGCAAATCGCCCGTCGGAAGGCCTGCTTACGGCGGCTGCGAGCAACGCTTTACGCTGGTCAAGTGACTGGTTCGACGACCCCTGGCCCTGACGACACCTTGCAGCACCGCTATACCGCGGACCTGGCCGGGCAGATCGAGGAGCGCTGGCAGCGGAATTGGACCGAAGGCCGTACCTTCGAGGCCCCCAATCCGACCGGTGAACTGGCCGGCGACCTCTCGTCGTTCAGCGGACCGGACGCCAAGCTGTTCGTCCAGGACATGTTCCCGTACCCGTCGGGTTCGGGGCTGCACGTCGGCCACCCGCTGGGCTTCATCGCCACCGATGTGTACGCGCGCTATCACCGGATGAATGGCTACAACGTCCTGCACACGATGGGCTTCGACTCCTTCGGGTTGCCCGCAGAGCAGTACGCCGTGCAGACCGGCACGCATCCGCGCACCACCACCGAGGCAAACATCGAGCGGTACCTCGAGCAGATCCGCCGGCTGGGCCTCGGTCACGACGAGCGCCGCCGCGTGGCCACCACCGACGTCGAGTTCTATCACTGGACGCAGTGGATCTTCTTGCAGATCTATGGCGCCTGGTACGACGCGGAGCAGGGTAAGGCGCGGCGTATCCCCGAACTGATCGCCGAGCTGGAATCGGGCGCCCGCACCCTGGCGGACGGCCGGACCTGGTCGGAGCTGGACCAGGCCGCCCGCAACGACGTGATCGACGAGTACCGGCTGGTCTACCAGAGCGATTCACTTGTCAACTGGTGCCCCGGGTTGGGAACGGTGCTGGCCAACGAAGAGGTCACCGCGGATGGCCGTAGCGACCGAGGCAATTTCCCGGTCTTCCGAAAACGCCTGCGTCAGTGGATGATGCGCATCACCGCCTATAGCGACCGCCTCCTCGACGACCTCGACCTGCTGGACTGGCCCGAGAAGGTCAAGACCATGCAGCGCAACTGGATCGGCCGTTCGCGCGGTGCCCAGGTGTCGTTCGGTGTGCCCGGCACCGATCACGAGATCGAGGTCTTCACCACCCGGCCCGACACGCTTTTCGGAGCCACCTACATGGTTCTCGCGCCGGAACACAAGCTGGTCGACGAGCTCACCACCGCTGCCTGGCCGGCCGACGTCAACTCGCTCTGGACCTTCGGTGCGCCGACTCCCGCGGCCGCGATCGCGAAGTACCGGGAGACCATCGCGGCCAAATCCGACCTGGAGCGCCAGGAGAACAAAGAGAAGACCGGTGTGTTCACCGGCAGCTACGCGACGAATCCGGTCAACGGACAACAGATCCCGATCTTCATCGCCGACTATGTGCTCATCGGTTACGGCACTGGCGCCATCATGGCGGTGCCGGCCCACGACCCTCGCGACCACGAGTTCGCGACGTCGTTCGGTCTCCCGATCATCGAGGTGATCGGCTCCGAACAAGGTGTCGCCGAGCAGGCGTACACGGGTGACGGAACGCTGGTGAACTCCGGATTCCTCGACGGGATGACTGTGGAGGACGCCAAGGCGGCGATCATCGAGCGGCTCGAGTCCGATGGTGCCGGCAGCGGGACGATCCAGTACAAACTGCGCGATTGGCTGTTCGCCCGGCAGCGCTATTGGGGCGAGCCCTTCCCCATCGTCTACGACGAGAACGGCGCGCCACATTCGATTCCGGATTCGATGTTGCCGGTCGAGCTGCCCGACGTGATCGATTACGCGCCTGTCTCTTTCGATCCCGACGACGCTGACAGTGAGCCGTCGCCGCCGCTGGCCAAGGCCACCGATTGGGTGCATGTCGAACTCGATCTCGGGGATGGTCTCAAGCACTACACCCGCGACACCAACGTGATGCCGCAGTGGGCGGGCAGTTCCTGGTATCAGTTGCGCTACATCGACCCCGAGAACTCGGAAGAGTTGTGCGCCAAGGAGAACGAGGCCTATTGGATGGGCCCGCGTCCCGAGTTGCACGGACCGCAGGACCCCGGTGGCCTCGACCTCTACGTCGGCGGCGTGGAGCACGCCGTGCTGCACCTGCTCTACTCGCGCTTCTGGCACAAGGTGCTGTTCGACCTCGGACACGTCACCTCGGCAGAACCGTATCGGCGTCTCTACAACCAGGGAATGATCCAGGCGTACGCGTTCACCGATTCGCGAGGCATCTACGTCCCGGCCGAAGAGGTCACCGAAGAAGGTGGCAAGTTCTTCTACCAGGGTCAGGAAGTCAACCGCGAGTACGGAAAAATGGGCAAGTCGCTCAAGAATTCCGTTGCGCCCGATGACATCTGCCGCGAATACGGCGCCGACACCCTGCGTGTTTACGAGATGTCGATGGGTCCGCTCGACACCTCCCGCGCCTGGGCGACCAAAGACGTGGTGGGCGCCCAACGATTCCTCCAGAGGGCGTGGCGCCTGGTGGTCGACGAGGCGACCGGCGACATGCGGGTCACCGAACAACCGCTGGCTGACGACACCAATCGTCTGCTCAACAAGACCATCGAGGGCGTTCGGGAGGACTACGCGAACCTGCGCGACAACACCGCGGTGGCCAAGCTGATCGAGCTCACCAATCACCTCACCAAGCAGTATCCGAAAGGTGCTCCGCGAGAAGCGGTATCACCGTTGGTGTTGATGCTCGCACCGGTTGCGCCGCACATCGCCGAGGAGCTGTGGGGCAGGCTGGGCGGCAAGGGATCGCTGGCGCACGGGCCCTTCCCCACCCCGGATCCGCAGTGGCTGGTCGAAGACACCATCGAGATCCCGATCCAGGTCAAGGGCAAGGTCCGCAGCCGGATGACGGTGGCCGCCGACGCAGACGAGGCCACTCTGCGGGCAACGGCATTGGCGGACGAGAAGATCGCGCCGCTGCTCGACGGCGAACCGCGCAAGGTGATCGTGGTGCCCGGCCGAATGGTCAACATCATCCCTTGAGCTGAAGTGGACCACGGCGACGAGCCCGCCCGTGTCAGGCGGGCTTGTCCAGCTGTGCCCTCAGCGCCGAATCGGTGTGGCGCACAGCCTGTCCCACAACAGGCTCGATCACCGCGCCCAGTGCGCGGCCGGCGATGCCTCCCGGGAGGTCGTACGACATCTCGACGTTGACGTCGGTGCCGGTCGCGGTGTCCTCGAAACGCCACACCGTCGCGGCGGAGAAGCCTTTGACCGATTCAAGGCGGACCATCTCGTTCTCGACGAACTCGGTGACCTCGAGGGTGGCCTTGAGAGCCTTCGGGCCCACGTTCATCACCACGTCGAACGTGGCTCCGAGCCCGTAGACGGTCTCCGACACCGGTTCGAACTTCTTGACACCGAACATCCAATCCGGGACGTGCCGGTGGTCGTTGACATAGGCAAAGGCTCGTTCTCGCGTCGCCTTCACCTCGGAACTATGGCGTACAACTCCCACGAGGAGCTCCTACACGTCGTCGGCATCGCAGACCCGAGTCAGGCATGCTCTTTCGAACCCTATCGTGCAGAGGAGCGCCCCGGCTTTCGGTATCGCGGTGACTACGCCGATCGCTTGAGTCGCAGACGGCTGTAGATGAACACCAGTAGCAGCAGAGCGATGACCCCGAGCACGCCGTAACTCAGGCCGAGAGTTGCCATCTCGTGTTTCCACATCGGTTCGTCCTCGGTGGCGGTACCAGGGGTCGTCCATTGGACCTCCACGGTGGACGCCGCAGCGGCATAGCCCCACCGGGCGGGGACAAGCCAGGCAAGCTGCTCGAGGCCTATCCGATCGTGGAGGGCGAAGAGCCCACCGCAGAAGACCAACTGCACCATCACCACCACCACAAGCGGTGGCATCGTCTGTTCCGGGGTGCGGACCGTCGCCGAGATCGCCAGGCCGATGAGCGCACCGATGCAGGTGAGCAGCGCGAGGTCGATGCCGAGTTCGATTGCGCCGGGCAGGTATACGCCCTTACCCGGTGTGCCCCGGCCGGCATAGGTGATCACCAGCATGATCACCGTCTGTGCGATGGCGGCGAAGGCGAACACGATCACCTTGGCGCTGAGGTACGCACCTGGCCGTAGGCCGACGGCACGTTCTCGCTCGAAAATGGACCGCTCACCGACGAGGTCGCGCACCGTGAGCGCCGAGCCCATGAATGTCGCGCCGATCGACAGGACCACCAGGATCTGCAGTGTCTCGGTGGTGCCGGGGGCGTTCAGACCGAAACCGGCCGACCCCGGGATCACCAGGGTGAGTGCTCCCAAGACAACGGGAAGCAAGATCAGGAAGAGCAGATAGCCTCTGTCGGCGAAGATCAGGCGTGTCTGACGACGTGCGATCGTACTGACCTGGCGCAACGCGCTGGTCTGACGCGGTCGAGGCCGCGGCGACGATGGCGGTGGGGGTTGCGGTGGTCGGCGGCGCAGCGCGGTCGACCGGTAGCGGGTCGCCGCCTCGTCGGGTCGCGCCGCGACGTACGCGAAGATCTCAGCCCAATCACCGGTCCCCATCGCGGCATTCACCGACTCCGGCGGCCCACAGAATGCTGTTTTGCCACCGGGGGCCAACAGCAGTACCTGGTCGCAGATCGACAGATGCGCCACGGAGTGGGTGACCACGATGACAACCCGGCCTGCGTCGGCGAGTCGGCGCAGGGTCTGCATCACCTGGCGGTCGAGCGCCGGGTCGAGGCCGGAGGTCGGCTCGTCGAGGATGAGAAGCGCCGGACCAGTCAGCAGCTCCATCGCCACCGATGCCCGTTTACGTTGTCCCCCCGACAGTTTGTCGATGCGGGTGCCGGTGTGCTCGGTCAGTTGCAGCTCGGCGAGCACCCCGTCGATCACGGCGTCGCGGTCGGCACCGGACATGTCGGGCGGCAGTCGCAGTTGCGCGGCGTAGCGCAGGGCCTGGCGCAGGGTCAGTCGTCCGTGCAGCACGTCGTCCTGCGGGACCATGCCGATGCGCGTTCGCAGGGCCTCGTACTCCTCGTGGACGCTCCGACCTTCGAAGGTGACCTGGCCGGCTGTGGGATGTCCGGCCCCGGACACTATTCGGGAGACGGTGGACTTCCCGGCGCCCGACGGCCCGATGATCGCGGTGAGAGTACCTGGCGCAGCGCTGAACTCGACGTCGCTGACGAGTTGCTTCCGGTCGACCGTGAGGCTGACCGAGCTGACGTGGACACCACCGGCGACCACCGACTGGTCCTGTCCGCGGACGAGTTTGCCCTCGGCGACCACGAAGTCGCTGTTGCCGATGGTCACCACGTCACCGTCGGTCAGCTGGTGCCGCATCACGCGGCGACCATTGACGTAGGTGCCGTTGACACTGCGTAGATCTTCGATCAGCAGCCCCTGCGGTCCGCTGATCATCTGCGCGTGACGACGCGAGGCGAGCACATCGCTGACCACGATGTCGTTGTCGGGTGTACGCCCGATCCGGACCGTGGAACCACGGGCGATGTTCATGGCCTCGCGCTGCGGTGGCGGCGACTGGTTCTGCGCAATGGCTTGCAGGTGAGGCATATTCGTCGGTGTGATGCTCTCGACCACCCGGATCTGGAGGAGCGGGCCGTTGTGGGGGTCCCCGAGGCGAATCTGCTGACCCCGGCCCACCGGCACCGATTGCACACGCCGGCCGTCGAGATAGAGGCCGTTGGTGCTGCCCTCGTCGGTCACCACCCAGCCGCCCTGCCAGCTCACCATCGCGTGGCGCCGCGAGATGAGCGGGTGGTCGACGGTGATGTCGCATTCGGGGACCCGGCCGATGGCCAGCTGCGGGGCCGGTCGTACCGACCGGGGCACACCGTCGACCCACACCTGTAGTTCGGTCCTTGTGGGCGCAGTCATCTCACCACTCGTCACTGCTGTGGGCTGGCGATGGTGAACGGCTTCTGCCAATCAGAGGTGATGATGTCCACCTTTCCGTCATCGACGGTGATGGTCGCCTGGACGAGGTTGTACGGTGCCTCGGCGGCTACCCACAGGGTGATCGGCAGGGTGGGTTGTGTCTTGTCAATCTCGGGGAGGATCGGCTTGAGCTCGGCACTGGCGATCGTGCCCTCGATCTTGATTGCTTGGACCCCGTTGATCTCCTCGGTGCCGGCAGAGGTCGGATCCTGCACCTTGGCAATCACATTCGCCAACCCGAGGTCTTTGTCGAGGATCACCGCGGGGTCGTAGATACGGTTCGCCGGTCCCATGTTCGTGTACTCGGTACCGCCGTCACCCTTGGTGTAGAGGTTGCCCTCGGAGACGATGAACTCAGACTGCGACAGGTTGTTGTTGATCCGGAACTCGCCGTCACCCTGCGCTGCGACAGCGGGGCGGTTGGTCACGTCGCCGGTCAGATTCTGGATCGGCAGACTGTCGATCGAATCGCTGACATCGAGCACGATGTGTACCGAGTTCATCATTCGTGTGGTCTGAGAACTCTGCTCGACGACCGCGGTGGGATCGGACACCGCCACCGACGGCGGGGCCTCCCGTGAACTCTCCAGAACGGGCGGAATCGACTGTGTGGTAGTGGGATCGGAGTTCGACCCACCACCGCATGCGGTGAGCAACACGGCGGATAGCGACAGGGCGGCGGCCGCCGCGACAAGGGTGGTTCGCGAACGGACGGTCCGCGCTGGGCTGGGTTGATTCGGCATGGTGACGGACGCTAGTGGACTGCCGACGACCCCGGAAGTCGGTCATTTGAATTCACGTCGGTGCGCGGCTCGGGAACATTCCGGCACGGCCCTGCCTCCTATCCCCAACTGAGGCAGAGGCCGTCCCCAAACGGACGGTGTGACACACGAAGGACAGCGCATGACTGACACCCATGTCGGGGATGAGGCCACCGACCTCGACCAGCCGGCGGAGGATCATGATCTCGGCAGGATGCCCGGTCCCGACGGCGGGCCCCGGCTCGCGAACGTCTGGGTCTATCGAGGGCGCGCCTACGACCTGACCGACTGGATCGCCAAACATCCCGGTGGCGAGTTCTTCATCGGACGTACCAAGAACCGTGACATCACCTCCATCATCGGTTCGTACCACCGTGATCCGGAGAAGATCGAGCGGATGCTCCAGAAGTACGCCCTGGATCGTGACGCCGTCGTCGAGGACATCCACCCGAAGGCCAATGCCCCCGACTTCCTCTTCACGGAGAACTTCGACAGCTGGCGCGACACCCCGCACTTTCGCTTCGACGACAAGAACGATCTCCTCCACAGGATCAAGGCCAGGCTCAAGGAACCCGAGCTGGCCGCCCGTCTGAAGCGGATGGACACGGTGTTCAACGTTGTGGTGATCTGCCTCGTGATCGCGTACTTCGCGGTGCAGGGCCTGCGGCTGTTCGACACCAGTTGGATGCCGTTGCCCGCCTTCGTGATTGCCATGGTGGTGCTGCGCTGCGGCATTGCCGGCTACGGACACTATGCGATCCATCGTCCCCAGAAGGGTCTGACGAAGGCATTTGTCAGCGCGTTCGACGTCAACTATGTTGCGTTGTCGTTTGTCACCGCGGATGGCCATGCACTGCTCCATCATCCACACACGCAGAGCGAAGTGGACATCAAGAAGAACGTCTTCACCTTCATGATGGATCTGCCCAGGTGGTTCCGGGTCCCCATCCACACCGTCCACAAGTTCGGCCATACCGCAACGGGCATGGTGGTGCGATTGCTGGAGATCTGCAAACTCACCCGGCAGGTCGGCATCGCAGACATGTACGGGTCCTGGAAGGGCGGACTGCCGCACTTCATCGGTGCCTTCGGTGTCAGGGCTCTGTTGATCTCCGAACTGGTGGTCTTCATCGCGATGGGTGATGTGTGGGCCTGGGCGCTGCAATTCGTCGCCACCCTCTGGTTCAGCACATTCCTCATCGTCGCCAGCCATGACTTCGACACCGACGCACACGAACACCCCGACATCGACACCGACGACTGGGCGGTGGATCAGCTCGAGAAGGCCTACGACTTGAAGATCGTCGGCAACCGCTACATCGACTGCTTCTTGTCCGCCGGCTTGAGTTCGCATCGCGTTCACCACGTACTCCCGTTCCAGCGCAGCGGTTTCGCCAATATCGCCACCGAGGACGTGGTGCGCGAGGAGTCGGCGGCGTTCGGGGTCGAGTGGCTGCCCGCGAAGAGCTTCGTCACCGATCGATTGCCCAAACAGTGCCGTGTCTACCTGGGATCGCGGTCGCGGCCGGCCCAAGAACACGGCTGGGGGTTCTTCCGCGAACACTTCTCACCTGCGGCGCTCAAGACCTGCGCCGACTACACCATCAAGGGATTCACCGGCCTCGGAACAGTCTGAATCCGAACATATTGCCGCTCAACAGCATTGCACCTGAAAGGAACTCCCCATGACTGTCATCCCAGAGCACCCGCTCACCGGGCCTCACTCGACCTACGTGGGCCGCCGCCCGGCGGCCCGGTCGACACTACCGCCCGCTCCGCCGACCACGGTCGCGGTCATCGAAGGAATCGCCACCGGCGCACCCGACCAGGTCTTCTCCCAGCGCGAAGCCGCCGACGAGGTCGCCGCACTGTTCGACGATCCCAAGCAGCGCGAGCGCATCCGGCGGGTGTACGACAAGACGCGGATCAACGAGCGGCACTTGGCCATCAACCCGACCGACCCAGAGTTCAGGACCTTCAGCCAGAAACGGGCCACCATCCGCGAGCGCATGAACCTGTACCTCGAGCACGCCGCTCCGTTGGCAGTCGACGTCGCGCGTCGTGCGCTCGGTGCCGTTCCCGGTGAGGTCCAGGTAGGTCTCCTGGTATTCGTCACGAGCACCGGATTCATCGCTCCCGGAGTGGATGTGGCTGTGATCAAGGAACTGGGCCTGCCCCGCACGACCAGTCGTGTGGTGGTCAACTTCATGGGCTGCGCTGCAGCGATGAACGGTATCCGGATGGCGACGGACTTCGTGCGAGCCAATCCTGACAAGAAGGCCCTTGTCATCTGCCTGGAGATCTCGTCGGTCAACGCCGTGTTCGCAGACGACATCAACGAGGTCATCACCCACAGTCTGTTCGGCGATGGCTGCGGCGCGGTGGTCGTCGGTGCCAGCGAGGTCCGCCACCCGATCCCGGCCGGGAACATCGTCATCCGCGACACGTTCAGCCACCTGCTGGACGGCGCCGAGGACGGAATCGTATTGGGCGTCAACCACAACGGGATCACCTGCGAGCTGGCCGAGGATCTCCCGGGTTACATCTATCGGGGTGTCGATCCGGTGATCAGCGCGGTTCTCCGGTCCCACGGACTCGGCAAGTCCGACATCAACCTGTGGGCAATCCACCCTGGCGGACCGAAGATCATCGATGAATCGGCGCACTCCCTCGGCCTCGACCCGGCTTGTGCCGAAGCGAGCTGGGACATCCTGGCGCGCTACGGAAACATGCTCAGCGTCTCGCTCATCTTCGTTCTCGAGCAGATGGCCAGGCGGACCTCCGACGACAACAAGGTCAGCACGGGCATCGCATTCTCTTTTGCCCCCGGGGTCACGCTCGAAGGCCTTCTCTTCGACATCGTCCGGAAGTAGCAGGCAATCACCATGCAACTCATCCGCTTTCTCGTGTCGGTGTCGTGGAAGGGCATCGCGATTGCCGTGGTGGCCGGCCTGATCGGCGGTGCAGCCAACGCGTACCTGGTCACCCAGATCAACAGCATCATCTCGCCGGACAAGCAGCCCGGTCATACCGTCGAGCTGTTCTTGCTCACCGCTGGCGTCGTCCTGGTCACCGGTCTGCTGTCCCAGATCCTGCTGATCCATCTGGCGCAGAACGCGATCTACCGTTTGCGGGCCAAGCTCAGCACCGGGGTGGTGTCGGCGCCGCTCGAGCATCTCGAACGTCTCGGCATGCACAGGTTGATGGCAACGCTCACCGAGGACGTACGTGCGCTGTCGCAGGCAGTGTCGGCGATCCCGAGCATCTGCATCGACGCCGCGACCATCGTGGGTTGTCTTGTGTACCTGTCGGTGGTGTCGGGAGTCATCTTCGCCATCACCGTCGGTTCCACCCTTGCCGCCATCGCCTGCGTGGAAACCGTACTCAAGCGTGTTCGCAAGATCTATCGAAATGCCCGCGAGAACGAGGACGACCTGCTCAGATCCTTTCAATCGGTGACGCTCGGTATCAAGGAGCTGAAACTGCACCGGGGCCGTCGACGTGACTTCATGGACCGTCACCTCCTGGGTACCGCGGAAGCGTTGCGCGCCAAGAACGTCGAAGCCGGCACCAAGTTCTCCGTGGCCCAGGGCTTCGGGCAGCTGTGCCAACTCGGCACCATGGCGTTCATCCTGTTCGGACTGGCAGTCATCCTCGAACTGCCGCGCGAGGTGATGGTCGGGTACGTCCTCATCACCACGTTCCTCGCCATGCCGATGCAGAACATCATGCATCTGATCCCCGATCTGTTGCGCGGCGATGTGGCCCTGAAGAAGATCGAGGAGATGGACCTGTCGATGTCGTCGATGCGCGACGAGTCGAGTCTTCCGTTCACCGACCGGCCGCTGGCCAGGCATGCCCGGCTCGAACTGTCGGGGATCGGCTACACCTATCGAGGGGAACAGATGGCCGGTCCGCCGCCACCGCCCGGCGCACCCCACCCGGCCGGCCCCCCGGCGGCGGGCTTCCATCTCGGACCCATCGATCTGGTGCTCGACCCCGGCCAGGTCACCTTCATCGTGGGCGGCAACGGCAGTGGGAAATCAACCCTCGCGAAACTGATCACGGGACTTTATGCGCCGCATTCCGGCACGATCACGCTCAACGGTGAGCTGATCACCCACGGGAACGTCGAGTGGTTCCGGCAGAACGCATCGGCGGTCTTCACCGACTTCCACCTCTTCGAGGACTACCTCGGGTTCCGGCGGCCCGGCATCGATGACGAAGTGCGGCGCTACCTCGACCAGATGCAGATTTCGCACAAGGTGTCAGTCCACGACGGCCGGTTGTCCACGCTTGCGTTGTCGCAGGGACAACGTAAACGGCTCACATTGGTGACAGCACTGCTCGAGGACCGGCCGATATACGTGTTCGACGAATGGGCCGCTGATCAGGAACCGCAGTTCCGAGAGGTGTTCTACCGCAACATCCTCGCGGACCTCAAGAGGGCTGGGAAGACGGTTGTGGTGATCACCCACGACGACCGCTACTTCGACGTCGCGGATCAATTGGTCAAGCTCGACTTCGGCCGGCTGCAGCAGGGCCCGCCGTTGTCGCACGGAGCGATCCTGAGCGAAGCCGCAGGTTGACCCGCCTCGGCCGATACACTCACTTCGAGCCGAGGCCGATCCGTCGGCATCGTGAAGCGGTGTATCGATGGCGGGAGGCCACGGGTGGCGTCAAAGGTGAACAACGTATCGGCGGACGGTCGGGAGACGGCCAAACGAGGTACGTGGTGGCGTGGTCTGCTGATCGTGCTGGGCGTTGTGGTGGTCTACGTTGCGGTTCTCCTCGGTTATGCGTCCGGTGACGGCGACTCCGGAGAGGATGGCCGGGTCGCCGCCGACAACAGTGTGCTGGTCTACCTCGACATCGATGCCGTCAACGGGAGTGATTTCTCCATGGCGGCGAATGTGTCGGTGTATCCGGGCAATAACCTGTTGGGCGACAACGGATATCTGAAGAACGAACTCGTGGTGGACGTCTCACCGATCGCCGCCGATGGGCGGCTGGTGTTCAACAGCGGGACCAGGGTGGGACCGCTGCCGGTCAAGCTCTACGCGAACGGTGACATCCGCGAATGGCCATTCGACGAATACCGGTCCGACAACGTGGTTGTGCGCGCCTTCAGCCAGGCGTCGTCTCCGGAGGCCGGAACCGTCTCGTTTCCGTTGCCCACGGATGTGGTGGTGACCGACTCACTGACAGGTTGGGATGTGACGTCCGATGATCGGGATGCCGGTGGGGGACAGGCGTTCACGATCTACGCGGATCGGACGGTGGGGTCGCTTGTCTTCGATCTCGCGCTCTGTGCGGTACTGATCGTCCTTCCCGTGTGTGCCCTGTTCGTCTCGATCCAGACCGTGCGGCGACGCAAGGCTTTTCAGCCGCCGATGGTCACGTGGTTCGCTGTGATGCTCTTCGCGGTGCTCCCTCTGCGAAACATCTTCCCCGGGTCGCCACCGTTCGGTTCCTGGGTGGACTACTCGGTTGTTCTCTGGGTGGTCGCCGGGCTGGTGACCGCGATGTCGCTGTACGTCATCGCATGGTGGCGCCAGGCGCCCTGACCGCCGGCTACGCCAGCCGGGCTCGCGCGACGCCGCGGTCCACCCACGTCTGGAGTTGCTTTCTGGTCTTGACGCCGTCCGTGGCCACCCGGATCCATCCGGCAAGCTCCTTGCCACGCATCACCATCGGCGACACGTGGGCGCGGCCGAGCAGAGTCTCGGATTCGGCCGGGTCGACCCGGACCATCAGCCCGCCCTGCCCGCTGACCGCCACGGCCATGTGACCGTCGATCAGGAACGCCAGACCACCGAACATCCGCTTCTCCGAGACGCCCGCCTCGGGACCCACGAGTTCTCGGACGCGGTCCGCCAGGTGCGTGTCATAGGCCATGGATCAAGTGTGCGACAACCGACTTCATTTTGTGGGGTCGTGGCCCCAATTCATCAGCGAGTAGCGCCAGGCGGTGTCGGACACGTCGCCGGAGGGTCGCTGAGCCAGATGTCGATGGACGTAGCCGACGACCTTGCGCATGTGTGCCGCATCGTCCTCGGTCAGGTCGCTCTTGGTGGCACGCAGAATTTCTACGATCCGCCGGCCTGACTTGTGGCCGGTCGATTCCCCGCCCGAGCTCTTGTCTCCCACGTCTTTCGACTCGGGAGTGTCGAGGAAGGACTCGAGTTCGCTCGCCGTCATGTTGACTGCCTCTTTCCAGTCATTCCACACCTCGGCGACGGCATCGTTCGTCTGTGTACTCATGGGGCGGTCCTTCCCTCGGACATCGAGATCGATACTGATCTCTACCTCGGTTCGGTGATGCCGAAACCTCGTACAGCCACCCGTGACAGAAGTCCGCCCACCTGTTTTCGTGTACCCGCCCCGCCAGGGGCGGTGGAGCGATGTGAGAACAGGTGGGCGGAGATGTCGCTCAGGCTGCGACGGTTGCCTTTTGATCGGCAGCGGGCTCGAGCGCCTGGGCGATGATGTCGGCGACGTCGGTCATCGGCAGCACTGTCAGCGCCTCCAACACCTCGGCAGGCACATCGTCCAGATCGGGCTCGTTGCGTTGCGGGATGAAGACCGTGGTCATTCCCGACCGCGCGGCGGCCAGTAGCTTCTGCTTCACGCCACCGATGGGCAGCACCCGACCGTTGAGGGTGACCTCGCCGGTCATCGCGACGTCGGCCCTCACCTTGCGCCCGGTTGCCATCGACACCAGGGCGGTCACCATCGTGACGCCCGCCGACGGACCGTCCTTGGGAGTGGCCCCGGCTGGGACGTGCACGTGAATGCTGCGTTCCAGTGACTTGGGGTCGATGCCGAAATCGGCTGCATGGGAACGCACGTAGCTCAGCGCGATCTGTGCAGACTCCTTCATCACGTCACCGAGTTGGCCGGTGAGGACCAGTCCTTCGCCATCGGTGGACCCGGCTTCGATGTAGAGCACATCGCCACCCAGTCCGGTGACCGCGAGCCCGGTTGCCACACCCGGCACGGCCGTCCGCTCTTCGGCATCCGAAGTGAACCGGGGACGACCCAGGTAGCCGACCAGATCGGGCTCATCGACCCGCACTTTGTCCTTGTTCTCAGCGTCCGCGAGCGCAGTGGTCACCTTCCGCATCAGCTTGGCAAGTAGCCGTTCAAACTGCCGCACACCGGGTTCACGGGTGTAGTCGGCCGCGATCTTCCGCAGCGCCGCGTCGGTCACCTCCACCTCGTCGTCGGTGATCGCCGCCCGGTCCTGCTGTCGAGGCAGCAAGTAGTCGCGGGCGATGACAACCTTGTCGTCTTCGGTGTAGCCGTCGATGGTCACCAGTTCCATGCGGTCGAGCAGTGCCGACGGGATCTGCTCGATCACATTGGCGGTGGCGAGGAACACCACATCCGACAGGTCGAGGTCCAGGTCGAGATAGTGGTCGCGGAAGGTGTGGTTCTGCGCCGGGTCGAGCACCTCGAGCAGTGCGGCACTGGGGTCGCCGCGGTAGTCGGCGCCGACCTTGTCGATCTCATCTAGCAGCACAACGGGATTCATCGATCCCGCTTCGCCGATGGCACGCACGATACGTCCGGGCAGCGCGCCCACGTAGGTACGCCGGTGTCCACGGATCTCGGCCTCGTCGCGGACGCCACCGAGGGCGACCCGGACGAACTTTCGACCGAGGGCGCGGGCCACGCTCTCACCCAGTGAGGTCTTGCCGACGCCGGGAGGGCCGGCCAGCACCATCACCGCACCCGACCCGCGACCACCGACAACCTGCAGGCCGCGTTCGGCACGGCGAGCACGGACCGCCAGGTACTCGACGATGCGGTCCTTCACGTCGTCCAACCCGTGGTGGTCGGCGTCGAGGATGGCGCGGGCGCCCTTGATGTCGGTGGAGTCAGTGGTGGTCACGTTCCACGGCAGGTCCAGCACCGTATCCAGCCAGGTTCGGATCCAGCCGGTTTCAGGACTCTGGTCGCTGGCGCGCTCCAGCTTGCCGACTTCACGCATCGCAGCTTCACGCACGTTGTCAGGCAGCTCCGCCGCCTCGACGCGGGCGCGGTAGTCGTCGCTGCCGTCGGGTTCGTCCTCGCCCAGTTCCTTACGGATTGCGGCCAGTTGCTGACGCAGCAGGAACTCCTTCTGCGTCTTCTCCATGCCGTCGCGGACCTCGCCGGCGATCTTGTCGTTCACCTCGACCTCGGCCAGGTGGTCTCGGGTCCAGGTGATCAGCGTGGTCAAACGCTCTGCCACGTCGGGGGTTTCGAGCATTTGCCGCTTCTGGACGTCGGTGAGGTACGACGCGTAACCGGCTGTGTCGGCAAGTGCCGACGGATCGGACAGTTTGTTGACCGAGTCGATGACCTGCCACGCCTCACGACGCTGCAGCATGGCCAGCACGAGCTTCTTGTACTCGGCAGCCAGTTCGCGTACCTCGTCGGTGACCGCGGGCTCGGACACCGATTCGACCTCGACCCAGAGCGCGGCGCCGGGGCCGGTGGTTCCGGACCCGATGTGAGCGCGGGACTCGCCCTTGAGGACCGCGGCCGATTCGCCACCGGCGAGGCGGCCGAGCTGCACGATCGACGCGACGACGCCGTAGGCGGGATAACGGTCGTCCAATCGAGGGGCGACCAAGAGTTTGCCCGCCTCCGAGGCCTTTGCGGCGTCGACGGCGGCGCGTGCGGCATCGTCCAGTTCGACCGGGACCACCATGCCTGGGAGCAAGACGGGGTCGGTCAGGAACAACACCGGCAAGCGATTCAGTTCGCTCATGTTTCCTCCAAAGTTAAGTACTTCGGGCTCAACTTTCTGGTGGTGCTCTTTGTTCCCCCAGGTAGTCGGTGTTCTTTGAGAGCGAAATCAAACGATTGTGGCGCGGTGACGATGAGCGGGAGCACGGTACGCCAAAACGAGAGAGTCTCGAGAAGGCGATCTCGATTACTTCTGCGACACCCGCCTCGGTGCGTCGACGGAATGCGTCAGCATGTTGACCCGTGCTCGGCTTCGCGAATGACCCAAACCACACAACTACGCCCAGCGGGTCAAAGTGAATACTGCCATTGGTGACGGAATACATTGCCTAACAATGGCTCACGCCAACGTAGATTGCGTCAGCCTGTGCGGCGAGCTGGTCAGTCCTGGTTGGTTCGCTCGAGGTGGGTGGGATCGGTGGTGCGGGTGGCGGCCCAGGTGCCTAGAACTTTCATTTTGTCGTGGGAGTCGGTTCCGGGTGGGGCTATGTAGGTGAGCATGAGCAGTCCGGGGGCGGAGGCGAGTTGCATTCCTTCGAAGGTCACGTCGATGTCTCCGACGACGGGGTGGTGGAGGCTTTTGTTGCCGGATTGGTGTTCGCGGACGTTGTGGGCTGCCCAGAGAGTGCGGAAGGTGTCGTCGCGGGTGGCAAGTTCGCCGACGAGGTTGCTCAGGGTGCGGTCGTGGGGTGCGCGGCCGGCTTCGGTGCGCAGGATCGCGACGGTTTGGCGGGCGGCGTCGTCCCAGTTGTTGTAGAAGGTGTGTGCGCGAGGGTCGAGGAACGCGAAGCGACCGAAATTTGGTGTGTTCGAGGGATTGTCGAACATGGGTGCGTAGAGGGCCGCGCCGAGGGTGTTGGCGGCGACGACGTCGAGGTGGCCGTTCTGGACGATGACGGCGACGTCGGTCATGGCGTCGATGATGTGTTGTACCCGGGTGGGGACGCTGTGTGCTCGGGGTGTGCTGCGGCGGCCCGGTTTGAGGGGTGAGGTGTGTGCCGCGCGGAGTAGATCGTGCAGGTGGGTGTGCTCGGTGTCGTCAAGTTGAAGGGCACGGCTGACCCCGTCGAGGACTGATTCCGAGACGCCGGTGAGGTTGCCGCGCTCGAGGCGGGTGTAGTAGTCGACGCTGATGCCGGCGACGAGAGCAACTTCTTCTCGTCGCAGCCCAGATACCCGCCGTCGTCCACCGAAGTCGGGTAGTCCGACCTGTTCGGGGGTGAGTTTGGCTCGCCTGGTGACAAGGAACTCACGGATCTCTGCACGTGCATCCATAGCTTTCGACTGTACGACGTCTGTCGCGGGCTAGGGGGTGTCTGCTGGTGCCTGGATAACTCGACACTGCCTCGCGGCACGCAGCGACGTTTGACTGGCGACCACACAAGCAGAAGGGATCAGAACATGGTTGAGAACAAGGTGTGGTTCGTCACCGGCGCGGCTCGGGGGATGGGTGTCGACATCGTCCGTGCAGCATTGGAAGCGGGGCATCGCGTCGTTGCGACCGCACGTGATGCGGCCAAGGTCACTGAGGTGTTCGGTGAGCGTGCGGACGTGCTGGCGGTGTCGCTGGACATCACCGACGCTGCTGCGGCGACAGCAGCTGTCGAAACGGCGGTCGAGCAGTTCGGTCGGATCGATGTGCTGGTCAACAATGCCGGCCTGTTCTATGCGGGGTTCTTCGAAGAGATCAGCCCGACGCAGTTCCGCCACCAGATGGAGGTGAACTTCTTCGGACCCACGAATGTCACCCGCGCGGTTCTGCCGGTCATGCGGGCCCAGCGCAGCGGCCAGGTGATCACGTTCAGCTCAACCGCGGGTCTGACCGGTCAGGAATTCGTTGCCGCCTACTGCGCGTCGAAGTTCGCCGTCGAGGGCTGGATGGAGTCGCTGCGTTTTGACGTCGCCCCGTACGGGATTTCGACGATGCTGGTCGAGCCGGGGTTCTTCCGTACCGAGCTGCTGGTCGAGGGGTCCTCGACGCTGTGGCCGGCTTTGTCGATCGACGACTACACCGACCGCACGACGGCGACGATCGAGGCATGGAAAAGCATGAACGGTACACAGCCCGGAGACCCGGCCAAACTCGCTGTCGCGTTGGTCGCGTTGGTTGATTCGCCGGAGCCTCCGCTGCGGTGGGTCGCCGGTGCCGACGCCGTGGAGGTGGCTGCAGACAAGGCACAGACCTTGCTCGAGCAGGTCGACGCACACCGTGCTCTCTCGACGTCGCTGAACCACGACGCCGCTTGAGCAACTTCTGTGCTCGCCAACCCCGGGAGACGCGAACTCATTCGCTGCAGACCGACGACTCTAATTAACCCTGAGAGGAACCCACTTTGTCATCAAAGCTAGCCGGAACCGTTGCTGTCGTCACCGGTGCAAGCAGCGGCATCGGCCGCTCCACCGCAGTCGAGCTCGCACGCCGCGGCGCGTCCGTCGTTGCCGTTGCTCGTCGCCGAGACCGCCTTGACGAGCTGGTGGCGGAGATCGAACAAGCCGGTGGCACCGCACTAGCGGCGGCAGCAGACATCACCGTCCGCGCCGAAGCCGAATCCGTTGTCACAGCAACGATCGCGCAGTATGGGCGCCTGGACGTACTGGTCAACAACGCCGGCCTGATGATTCTCGGCGACGTCGAGGACTCCGACCCAGACGACTGGGACCAGATGATCTCTGTCAATCAACGGGGATTGCTCCATATGACGAAAGCGTCTCTGCCGCACCTGAAGAAGGCTGCTCAGGGGCCCCGCGAGGTTGCAGATATCGTCAACATCTCGTCGGTCGCCGGCCGTAGTGCACACAGCACGATGGGGGTGTACAACATGACCAAGTTCGGTGTGAACGGCTTCACCGAAGCACTCCGTCAAGAGCTCGCGGCCAGCCATGTCCGCGTGGGTGTGCTTGAACCCGGCAAGGTCGCCACAGAGCTGGACTCACACAACAACGAAGAGATCCTCGACTACATCGGCGCCAACTTCAGCGGATTCCGGATGCTCGACCCCGACGACATCGCGGACGGCGTGGCCTACATGACCACCCGACCGGCCCACACCGCCATCGGAGAACTCTGGATCATGCCTACCGAGCAGGGCTAACGTTTCGTCGCTGGTGACGAAATAGATTGCCGCACAGATGATTACGCCGCACATGTAGTTTACGTCGGCCTGGCGGAGCTTACGTCACTGACATGTTCATCTGATTGTGCCTTTGATGTCACCGAAGCTCACTACTCATCGGTTCTTGCCCTGCAACTAGCCTGTCTGCGACCCGTGTGCCCCGCCTCAGCCCGGCCAGGTCGCCTAAAACTCGGCCCGATTCGGGTTCGCACCGACTCTCGGTGCCTTCGGGCCGGCACCGAGAACGCTCACGTCGGTGAATGCCTGCGGTCGCTTCTGACTCTCTCTTTCCCCCGCCCGATCGAGTCTGAGAGTCAGGAGCGACGAACGCTAGCTCACCAGGGCTGAGCTTCGGGGAGCGCTTTCTGTCTCCGGACGAAGCCGACGTGGTGTGAACCGGCGAGGCGAGCGACGCCGTCGGCGAGCATTGTCGACAGGCCTTCGGTCACCTCTTTGTCGGGCTCGCCGTACACCTGCAGACTCTCGACGGTGCAGTGCTGCATGACGTCGCTGATGTACGGGTCTGACAGGCTCCAGTGACGCAGTACCGCTGCCGAGTTCGGATACAGCTGAAAGCTGTGCGCGATCAGCTCATCATCGTCGATGAACACCTGCACGGTGAGCTGCGGGCCGTGCTGCTGCACAAACTCCACCGCGCGGCGCACAGCTTGTTTGAACTCTTCGAGGTGCCCGGGGGTTATGCGCATCGTGTTGTGCATGAGCAGGGGTGTCGCTTGTGTCTGTGTGTCTGTCATGGCTCCTCCTTGATCATTCTTGGTTCGCTGGTAGTGGAGTGTGTGTTTCTGTAGGTAGAGACTGCCCTTGTGCGTTTGGTCATCAGGGCTACGCCGATGGCTGGGATGAGCAGGAGCAGGGCTGCGATGAGGCCGGCGCGTGCGTAGCCGGCAACCGCGGCCTCGACCGGTTCGGCTCCCTGGGCCAGTTCATCGCGGGTGGTCATCGTCATCGCTGTGGCCAGCAGAGCGGTACCGGTGGCGGCACCGATCTGCTGTGCCGCATTGACCAACGAGCCGGCCACACCACTGTTTGCTCCGGCTCCGGCGGTGGCGACCTCACCGACGGTGATCATGACGACCGTGCCCCCGGCACCGAGTAACAGCATCGCCGGCAAGACGTGGGTGCTGTAGCGGCTGCCGGGCTCGAGAGCGACGAACGTGGCGACCGCGGCCGCGGTCAGCATCAAGCCTGCGGCGAGCACCACCGCTACAGGCAGTCGTGCTCGAACGTGTGGGAGCGCCCAGGTGGTGACCACAGCACCCACGGCGAACGGGAGGAAGGCCAGGCCGATCTGGGTCGGCGACAGACCCAGGACGGTATGAAGAAGCGCGGTGAGCACGTACATGCCGGCAAACATGCCGATACCTACCAACCCCGAAGCGGCATAAGCGATTACGCGGATGCGGTCGCCGAGCAGCTGCAGCGGTATCAGCGGCTGGTCTTTGCCGGGCAGGGTCGCAGCAAAGATGCCGAGTCCAGCCGCTCCGCCGGTCAGCAGAGCCACGGTACCGGTATGGCCCCAACCCCAGGCGGTCGCACGATCGAGTCCCAGCACTATCGCACCGAGTGACAGGCAGATCAGTGCCGCGCCACCGACGTCCAGGTGCGCCTGCGTCGTTCGGGGACCTGTCGGTGCGGTGCGGGCGACGCCCACGGCGACCAGCAGTGCGATGGGTACGTTCACCAGGAGACACCAACGCCACGATGCGAGGTCGACCAGGACGCCGCCGGCCACGAACGACCCCGTGGTTCCGACGCCCATGACCACACCTAGCGTCGTGAACGCGATCTCGCGGTGACGACCACTCGGGAAAGTCACCGACATCAGCGATACCGCCGTTGCCGCGACCACTGCGCCCGCCGCACCCTGCACAATCCGTGCAGCCAGAAGCACTCCCGGCTCGGGCGCCACACCGCCGAGCAGGGACGCTGCGGCGAAACCCGCCAATCCCGCAGTGAGACAGCGTCGTAGCCCGACAATGTCGGCGAGTCGCCCCCCAAGCACGAGGAGAGCTCCAAATGCCAAGGAGTAGAACGTGACCACACCCTGGGCGCCCCCGTGCGACAGCAACAAGTCTGTCCGAATATCGGGCAACGCGACGTTCATGATCGTCACAGATGCGAACACCAGGAGGTTCGCGCTCGTGAGCAGGGCAAGGGCGAACCCACGCCGGGCACCGAGTGCGGCGGAAGCGCGAACGGCGCCGGGGCTCATGAGACCGGCTCCTTGCGGGAGCTGACAGCCTCAGCGAACACGGCCAGGCGCCGCCCCTGAAAACGGGCCAGATTCAGGACCTCACTATCGGGGGGGCCGTCGCCACCGACGCTGCTGACGCCGTAGGGGTTGCCGCCCGCCGCGTGGGCAAGTTCCTGGTCGACATAGCCAGTGGGTACAACAATTGACCCCCAGTGACAGAACGTGTGATACAGCGCGAGCAGCGTCGCCTCATGACCTCCGTGGCGCTCGTAGGCACTCGTGAAACCGGTCGCCGGCTTATCGGCGAGCAGACCGGCCTGCCATGCGGCGCTGGTGGAATCGATGAACTGCTTGAGCTGGGCTGCCGGTTGCCCGAACCGGGTCGGGGTACCGAGGGCGAACCCATCGGCCCACACAAGGTCCTCCACCGTCGCCGTCGGTATGTGCGCTGTCGCCGCGAGGTGGTCGCGCCACTGCGGATGCCGCTCGATCACCTCCGGAGAAACAATCTCGGCGACGCGGCGCAGGCGAACTTCGGCGCCAACGTCACGACAGCCCGCTGCAAACGCCTCCGCGATGGCATGGACCGATCCGGTCGAGGAGTAATAGGCAACGGTGATACGGGACATCTCTCCCTCCTAGATCTATATTGTGGAATTACATTCCACAATATAGATGATTGAATGAGGGGTGGGCAATGGCGGTGGAGGAGTCGGGATGACGGCGCGACGAGGGCGGCCTCGCAATGACGAGGCGAGGGCGCAGGTGGTCAGGACGGCAACCGAGCTGTTCATCAAGCACGGCTATGTGGCGACAACCCTCACCGACATTGCCGCTGGCGCCGGAGTGGCAGTACAAACCATCTACTCGACGTACTCATCCAAGGTCGGAGTCCTTGCAGCTGCCCATGACGTGGCATTGGCCGGCGACGACGAACCGATACCGCTCGCCGACCGGGCGTGGTTCGGCGAATTGGCCGCCAGTGCGACCGCTCACGATGCCTGGCACGTGGCATTAGCGGAGATGCATCTCAGAACAGCTCGTGTGGCTCCGCTGTATCGCGTGATGCTCGCGGCGGAGGCCGACGCCGACGTGGCCACGCTGATGGAGACGTTGCGGTCGCAACGCGCCACCTTCAGCCAACTACTCGTCGACCAAATCCTCGCGCGACCCGGCGCCGAACGCGCAGACCGCGAACGGCTTGCCGCGGTCATCTACGCGATCGAGTCGGTCGAAACCTACACACTGTTTGTCACTGAAGCGGGCTGGACCCTGCAGCAATGGCGCGACTGGGTCAACACCACCGTCGAACAAGAACTAGCCCCGCCACTATGAGCCGCGGGTCGCCACAAGGCGCACCGATCCGTCGGGACCATGTCTGGTCGACTTCGAAGATGCACCCACCGAGGTCGTTTCGGTGACCATGAAAATGGCGGAACCTATATTGGTCCGCGCATGCCCAGATGACAGCAGTTAGGGCACGCCAAAACGCGCTTGCCCAACTAGGTGATTCCCGCTACGTTTCGTCACTGGTGACGAAACGTACTGTGCCACAACTGATTAAGCCGATAAGATACCATATGTCAAGTAAACATGACGATTAGCTGGTCGGGCTGGTGGTAGGAATCGGCTTGGGTCATTCGATGGTCATTTAGTGTGCAACACATGGGCTTTTCGGAGTTGCCGGTGCCTCTGGTTCCAACGTTGTCGTAGCGCCGGTGTTGTCGGTCGTCGCAATGGGCACCAGCCGACCCCACCCGGTGGGTCACCGCGGCCTGCTTCGCTTGCCGGCATCCGATCCCAGCCCCGTTCAATAGAATCACTTCCCGGGCCTTGGGAGAACTGACACAGCGCGAGTTAGCGCTTCGTTTCGCCAATGGTGACGAATAACGTTGCCGCCTACTTGGTTGCACCGAAAAGATAGGTCCTGTCGAGTAGCCATGACAAGCTGCTGATGAGGACAGTTCGTCGGCCGATCTGGTGTGGTGAACTTGTTGTGCTGAAACCCGTGCGCGACAGCCTATGTTTTCGCGATTTGGTTCAGCGGGTGTCCGTCGACGAAGTGCCAACGTTGTGGGATTCTGCTGCTGTCGAACGTCCGGGCGAGAAACTCTCTCAGCTCTTGCGCGGTCACTGACATGCCGGTCGGGACCCTGATGAAGGCCTCGAGTTCGTTCCTGTATCGGTGAGGTCTGCAGATCACGGCGACGTCTTCGACGTCGGAATGACGCATGAGCGCAGACTCAATCTCTGCGAGGAAATGGTGTGTCCCAGAGGCTCGCATTTGGATGAGGAACTGCCCGCGCACGGCGTGCGACTCGGACGGCCGTACGAAGTTTCGATCGTTTCCCATTTGTTCGTCTCCGAGTCCTGTTGTATTTCATGCTCTTGAGAAGTTGTGGACGCCGCCGGATCGCACACTGCGCGATCCGGCGGCAGCCCGATGTCATGTGGTCATCGCGAGATCAGGTCGGCGGCCTTCTCCGCGACGGCATAGACGGTGGCGTTGGTGTTGGCCGAGACGGGTGTCGGCATGATCGAGGCATCAACGACGCGAAGGCCGTCGATGCCGCGGACCCGGAGGTCGAGATCGACGACAGCCATCTCGTCGGTGCCCATGCGGCAGGTTCCGGCATAGTGGAAGTACACGACCAGACTGCGCGCAAGGTAGTCGCGAACCGATGCGGTGTCCCCTACGGCGGGGCCTGGTTGGGCTTCGTCTCCGCGCCATCCGTCCAGGGCCGGTGATCGGCCGATGGAACGGGCGATCTCGAACCCGGCTTCCATGACGGCGACATCGCGTTCATCACCGAGGTAGTTCGGGTCGATCAATGGCGGGACAGCAATAGATCTGTCCGACAGTCGAACTCGACCACGACTGAAGGGGGTCATGACAGAGAAGGCGATGGCGTAGCCGTTGTCCGGGCCCGGTAGCGTCTGCGCTCGCATGGGTGCGGCAATCAGCAGAATCTGCAAGCTCGGGCCTGCCGGGGCCTCTGCCGTCTCAATCAGGCCGACTCCCTGCCCCATCAGGTTGTGCGGGTTGTGTGTCAACTCGGCTGCTGCCTCGTAGAGCACCGTCGACATCGGATGGTCGTGCAGGTTTTCTCCAACGCCCGGGAGGTCGAGGACGACGTCGACGCCCACGTCCTGCAGGTGTTGCGCCGGTCCGATACCTGAAGCGAGCAGGAGGTGCGGGGTTCCGATGGCACCGGCTGCCAGGATGACTTCGCGGGTGGCGAGTGCCTGGGTGATGGAACCGTTGCGCAGGTATTCGATCCCGGTCGCGACGCCATCGGTGATCAGGATCCGCTGAACGAACGCATCGGTGACCACGTTCAGATTCGCCCGGCCGAGGGTCGCCTCATCGAGGTACGCGTCGGAAGCGCTTTGTCTGTGGCCATCCTTGACGTTGCCGTCCGACAACCCGAATCCGGTCTCGACGCCACTGCTGATGTCTCGAGCGCTCTCATAGCCGAGCTCGGACGCCGCTTGCAGCGCTGCAACAACAACCGGGCTCGGATCGGCCATCGGTCCTACGGTGAGGGGGCCGTTGGTGCCGCGGACTTCGGGGTCGCGGCCCTGGGTGGATTCCGATCGCTTGAAATACGGCAGAAGATCGTCGAAGCCCCAACCCTTGGCGCCCTGGTCCACCCATGCGTCGTAACTGGCGCGATGACCGCGAAGGAAGTTCAGCCCGTTGACACTTGACGATCCACCTAGCGCGCGACCACGAGGCACCGGAACCGAAGATTTGGAAAACGTCTGAACGACAGAGCTCTCGCCCCAGTTGGCCTGGGTTCCCATCAATTCGGGCCACTGCGCTGGGAGCGCCATCGCCGGGTGTTTGTCTGCTGATCCCGCTTCGATGAGCAGGACGTTCACGGCCGGATCCTCGGTCAGCCTCGAAGCCAGAACGCTGCCTGATGTCCCTGCGCCGACGATGACGTAATGATGTGTCTTGGTGGATGACTGGAGTTGTGTGGTCACTGTTGATGTTTCGGTTGTTTGGTTCATAAGGGCAATGGTGCGCCGACACGAAGGCCCAAGATGTTCAGAAACTGGACAGTGGCTGTGTCAGTGGTCACCTCCTCAAACATCCACTCCTGCATGACTGTTGACATGTCAACAGCCCCAGACTCCGAAAAGCCTGGGGCTGTTGCTGACCGCGATGGTTGTTGTCAGTGGATGCGGAAATACTCCTCATCCGCATTGGCGAACATGTCGACCGCGCCCCAGTACCAGATACGGGCTTCGACGGCTTTGCCTGCGCGGACGGTCCACAGCTCACTGACCTGGGTGGCCACCTGTCGATCCCCCACCTTCGCCGTGAGACTGATGATCAGCGAGTACTGCTCACCGTTGGCATCTTCCATGTAGTTCAGCTGCTCGGTCACCAGGTTGTCCATGCTCGCGGTCAGCTTCATCACCACCTCATGGAAACCGGCCAATCCCTGGTACGTGCCCCCGAACGGAAGGCTTCCGTCGTAGTGGATCACGAAAGTCGGGTCCACGAGATTCTGGATACGGGTCAGATCTTGTTCCCGGACTGCGGTAGTGATGCTGTCGTAGAACAATTCGAGGTTGGTCACGTTTCTCTCCTTACTGATCGCCGACCGATAGTGACTCAGATGGTGGCGGTGGCTTCGATGATGATGCGTGCCACCGCTTTTGGCTCCGCGGTCATGGAAAGGTGTCCGCTGTCGACGGTGGTGAGGGTCGAACCGGCGCGTTTGGCCATCCACAGTTGGGTCGGCAGCGCGATGCTGTGGTCCTCGCTACCCGCCACATACCAGGACGGCAACGTTTTCCACGCCTGTTCACCGGCAGGTTCACTCAATGCGGCGTAGGTGATGGGGCGTTGCTTGGCGAAGAGCGGCGCAGCGAGTTCCTCGGGCAAACCGTTCACGAACCCGCCGGCGAAAGCCTCCGACTTGAGGTAGAGGTCGACGTTGTGCTCACCGGCGAACTCAGCCATGTCGAACAGCGCACCGGCGTCCACTGGGCCGGCGTGGCCGGCCAGGTCAAGGATGGTCTCGCCGACCTCGGGCACGAATGCGTTCAGATAGACCAGCGACTTCACATTCGGGTTGCCGACGGCTGCGCCGCCGATGACCGCTCCACCGTAGGAGTGTCCGACGAGTACCACCGGACCGGAGGTTCGGGTCTGGAGAAATGCGGCAAGGTACTCGGTGTCGTCGCCGAGCGCTCGCAGCGGATTGGCGAAGTGGGTCACGGTGAATCCGTCACTGCCGAGCAGGCTGTCGACTGCGTCGAAGGGACTCGAGTCACTCCAGGCGCCATGGACGATGACGATGGTGGGTTTGATGGCGTTCATGTGACTATTCCTTTGAATGATTGTTGAACTGAAGAGGGACAGGGGCTATGTGGTTGCGGCAGCGTCTTTGATGACGCCGGTCACGGTCTCTGGTTCGGCGACCATCGACAGGTGGCTCGCGTCTACTTCGGTGAGCGTGGACCCAGCGCGCTCGGCCATCCAACGCTGGGTGTCGATGTCGATGCTGTGATCTTCGGTGCTGGCCACGTACCAGCTCGGCAGGGTCTTCCAGGCCTGGTCGCCGGCCGGTTCGCTCAACGCGGCGTAGGTGATCGGGCGCTGTTTGGTGAAGTACTCGGCCTGCTGGTCCTCGGACAGACCGTTCGCAAAGCCACCGGCGAAGGGCTCAGGCTTGAGATACAGGTCGACGTTGTGATCACCGGGGAACTCGGCCATGTCGAACAGCGCGGCAGCGTCCACCGGGCCGCCGTGTGCAGCCAAGTCGAGGATCGTCTCACCCGTTTCCGGGACGAAGGCGTTGAGGTACACAAGAGCCTTCACGTCAGGGTCCGCGGCGGCCGCGCCACCGATGACTGCTCCACCGTAGGAATGTCCGACGAGCACGACCGGGCCCTCGGTGCGGGTCTCGAGAAACGAGTTCAGGTACGAGGTGTCTGCGCCCAGAGCCCGCAGTGGATTCGCGAAGTTGACTACGGCGTAGCCATTTTCGCGGAGCTGGCTGCCAACCTCGTCGAACGGACTCGCATCGCTCCAGGCGCCGTGCACCATCACGATGGTGGGCTTGGCCGTCGTGTCGAGGTCGTTGGAGTCGGTCGTTGCAGCGTCTGTCGACGCGCAGCCCGCCAATGCGGTGATGGCAAGAGCAGCACCCACGGCGACGCCGCCGATCCGGATTCGCTTGGACAACTTGGCGGTGGAGGAGAGGTTCACGATGACTTCTTTCGTCGGTTCAAGGGGACTGCGAAGTGGACTGCCGGTGACGGAAAGACTCGAATCGAGCCACCGGTTCTTCGAGGTAGACGTACTAGTAACTCTACGTCTGGACCGAGCATGCATCACTGGCGGCGATTGCGCAAGCCCTGCCTACTGCGGACGTTCTACCTGGAACGACCGGACCCTCGTGAACAGCAGGTCTGCTTCCGGATTGGTGTAGACGAACTAGTACCCCTGTCTGCGCTACAGTGGTAGCAACCGGCACACAGCAACACCAAGAGAGAGGTGCGGTGATGACCCCAGCGAAAGCGACAACGCCGACGTCCCAACCCTCGGATGGCCGTCCCACGCCCACCCGAGGAGCGATCACGCGCGAGCGGATCGTGGATGCTGCCACCGAGCTCTTCTACGCCCAAGGCTTGCGTGCAGTCAGCGCCGACAAGATCATCGAACGGGCGGGCATCACGAAAGTCACCTTCTACCGGCACTTTCCGACCAAAGACGACCTGATCGTCGCGTATCTGCAACGTCGAGCCGACTGGGAACGCAGCGCAATCCTGGGCGCGAGCCAGGCCGCGGCGGGTGACGTCGACGAGACCATCCGGCTTGTCTCCGAAGGGATCGGGCAGGAGGCGTGTACCGCGGGCTTCCGTGGTTGCCCCTTCATCAACGCAGCAGCCGAGTACGCAGACCCCGACCATCCGGTGCGAAAGGTCGTCAACGACCATCGCGCGTGGTTTCGGTCAATGCTGGAGAAGATGACGGCATCCATCGGCATCGACGACCCGGCGGTCGCGGATGAGCTGATGATGTTGCGTGATGGCGCAATGGTCTCGGGCTACCTCGACACCGCCGACAACGTCAGCGCCGCTCTTCTCTCCGCCAGCCGCGCCGTTATCAGCTCGCCCCGTTGATGATTCGAACAGTAACCCGGCGATGACTCTGACCTCCGATCGCATCGCGACGCCATGGATGCGATCCTCGATGTACGGTCTCGACGCGGCCTGGCTGCCAAATCACGTCACCATCTCATCGGTTGACCCCACCGGTACCCTGCTCACGGCGGCCTCCCCAGTCATGGATCGACTCGCGACAATCCTTGACGGCACCGACTGTTCGGTCATTCTGGCCGACCGGAACGTCACATTGGTCGACATTCGGCACGGGTCCTTCGACATTGGCGCCGCACTCACCGAAAACGATGCGGTCCCCGGCCGAATCTTCACCGAGGCAACCTCCGGCACCAACGCGATTTCTACGGTTCACGAGCTTCGCGAACCCCTCGCGGTTCGCGGCGACGAACACTTCTTCGAGGCCATGAAGATGTTCAGCTGCTACGGCTTCCCCATCATTCATCCCACGACCGGTCGTATCGAAGGCGTCATCGCGCTGACGTTTTTCGTCGCGGAGGACCACCCCTTACTCCTCGGTTTGGTGGCGCAAGGGGCCGACGAGATCTCGAAGCACCTCGGTGATGTGCACCGGAGCGATTGGGATCTGCTCAATTCCTTCCGAAGTGCAGTCCGCGCGGGGGGCAACGCTCCCGTGATCGCCATAGCACCCGACATGATCATCGCCAATACCGTTGCAGCCGAACGACTGGACGCAGTCGACTACATGTCCTTGAGCGCCCGGGGGGCAGGTGCCACCGGGCATCACGTGCTGGGCTCGGGCCAACAGGTCGATGTTCGGTTGCAGAAGGCGCGATCCGCCACGATGATCCAGCTGGTTGTCGCCGTGCCCGACGAGAGTGATCGACCATCAGGAGGAGGCGCACCCAGCTCGTCTCGTGAGGACCGCATCGCCACGCTTCTGGCGGATTCGCGCCGAGCGCGCTCGTCTGTCGCGGTAGTCGGCGAACCGGGGACCGGACGTTCCGCGGTGCTCGCCAACCTCATGGCAGACCGCAATCCGGCCGATTTCGACGCGCTCGATGTCGCCTACCAGCCCGAGAAGGCCTGGCTGCAGGGAGTTCTCGATGCGCTAGAGATCGCGGATCGTCCCGTACTCGTGGAGAACGTACACCTGCTGTCCCCGCTGATTGCGCATGGGCTATACGTAGCCGCCGATCAATCCAGTGCGTGGTTCGCTGTGTCGAGCGCTCCGCTGACCACCCTGTCCCCGGACGTGTTTCGATTGGTCGATTCATGCCGAAGGCGAATTGAACTTCTTCCCCTTCGTCTACGCAAACATGAGATTCCCGCCTTGATCGAAGACATACTCGGCGACAGCAAGGCGCCCGTCCGTTTCACACCGCCGGCGATGCGTGCGCTGATCGCGTACGACTGGCCCGGCAACCTGACCGAACTTCGCGCAGAGGTGTTGGCGGCCAGCAGAACACGGTCGGTCGGTGACGTCACCACCGGAGACCTCGGGCGTTTACAGGAACGGATGGCCGCTCGCCCGCTGGGCGCAATTGACGGTGTTGTCCGTACCGTCATCGAAGACGAACTGGCCCGGCACAAAGGCAACAAAGTTGCCGTAGCCAGGAGTCTCAACATCAGTCGCACCACGCTTTACAAACGAATGCGAGCCTTCGGAATCAGTGGATAGGCGATCGGCTGAGCTGTCGAGGCCAGTGGGAGGATGTGGCGCATTCCCATCAAGTGGTGATTGGTGAGCTGGGTGGGATTGGGGGCACAGTGCGCAGTGAGACTATTGCTGCACACACTGACCTTGAACGAGTGCGGCCGTGTCTTCGCCGGGCTCGGTACCAGTGCGCCTCGCCGCTGTCGGGGTTCGGCATAGACGGGTGTAGTTCAGCCATGCACCGCCTGGTTCCCGGCGGTCGCGATCGGACTGCCGACGTTGTTGACGGAGAGCTGACCTGGTCGCTTCGCTGAGCCCCTCGGCGTGGGTGCACGCCTGTGTTCCGCAGCTCCCGTCAAGTGTTCACCTGTGCGCGGAGCGCAGAGCTCCGATGGCAGCTTTCAGTCCATGGCGCGGACTCGCCGCTTCCACGGTCGTCTCGCGCGGGTCGGCGAGTCCGAATCGCTGCTCGCTGCTGGTCTCCGGTGCATCGTCGGACGTCCGGGACAGAAGGCTGTCGGGTAGGGCGAGTTTGTGGATGGTGCGCAAGGCCAGCCAGTACTGTCGCGGCAACGACCCCGTCGTGTACGGCAGATCGAACTTCTCGCAGAGGGCCTCGACGCGTTCGGCGATCTCCGGATAGCGATTGCTCGGCAGATCCGGAAACAGATGGTGCTCGATTTGGTAGCAGAGGTTCCCACTCATGAGGGCCATCAATGGTCCGGCCCTGAAGTTGGCACTGCCGAGCATCTGTCGCAGATACCACTGCTGCCGTGTCTCCGACTCGTACTCGGCCATCGTGAATTTCTCTGCGCCGTCAGGGAAATGACCGCAGAAGATGACCGCATACGCCCAGAGGTTGCGGATCAGGTTTGCCGACGCGTTGGCTGTGAGAGTGGTCTTCCACGCTCGTCCGGTCAGGGCAGGAAAGAGGACAAAATCCTTGCCCATCTGCTTGCCGATCTTTCGCCAGAAGGTGCGACTGGCTTCGGACTTGCCGATCCGGCTGACGTCGGTGCCTGGATGGCGCTCGACGTCCATTCGCTTCTGGGCGTCCAGGTCGTGTCGCGCGATGCCCCATTCGAAAGTGGTCGCGAGGACCACATTGGCCAGCGGCTGAATCAGATTCACCGGGCGCCATTCCACATCGCGGGTCATTCGCAGAATCCCGAAACCGATGTCGTCGTCCATCCCGACGATGTTGGTGTAGACGTGGTGGGAGTAGTTGTGGGCGCGCTTCCACTGAGACGACGGGCCCACCTGGTCCCATTCCCATGAGTTCGAGTGGATCTCGGGGTCGTTCATCCAGTCCCACTGTCCGTGACTGATGTTGTGACCGAGCTCCATGTTCTCGAGGATTTTCGAGCAGGCCAACATCGATGTGCCAACGAGCCATATGGGCTTGCGCCGGGATCCCAGGAGCACGGCGCGGGCCCCGAGTTCGAGCCCACGCTGCACGGCGATGATGCGATGTATGTATCTCGAATCGCGTTCGCCGCGTTGATCTTCGATGTCGCGTCGGATTGCGTCGAGTTCGCAGCTGAGCGAGTCGATGTCGACGTCGGTGAGGTGGGCGTATCGAGCGATGTCGGTGATGGCCACGGGGTGCACTCCGCTCCGGCGAGCCTCGTTTGAGAAGTCTCGTCGGTGGTGTTCGGACGAAGGCGGACCCCGGTGCTCGAGGTCGACATCGTTCAACACTTGAATATCCGGGCAGCGAACTTGTGTGGCGATCCCGCGGGCCTGGTGGGCGGCGGAACCGGCCCCGGGCCGGCTGGTTTTCTCAGCACTGTCCACGTAACCCGCAAAACCGCCACCTGTCAATGCGTAGCGGGGCCTGTTCGCTCGACGCTGAAATGAATGGGTACCGGCACCGTCACCTTTTGGCGCAGAATCGCGGTGAGAGGTCAGAAGTCGGGCCGGTGAACGTTGACGGCGTCGTCGATCACCGCACGCGCGGCGTCGGCGAGGGAGGCATCGTCCAGCTCGGCGCGCCGCGTGAGGTGCCGGCCGGCCTCTCGCATCGTCAGTCCTTGTTCCAGTAGGACACCGAGCGCCTGGTCGATCGCTGAACGGTCTTCGAGGTCCTGGTGCATGTCGACGGCATGACCGCCGCCGAATGCGGTGCTGGCCGGCAGATGCGTACCGGTGTCGAACGCCGCCGGATCGCAGTCCATTGCAGCGCTGACGTCGGCGATGAGTTCGTCGAATGCGCCTGGCGCCCCGGCCAACAGCACCAATCGCGACCCCGTTGCAGGCTCGGAGGGGGCGCCCAGCGGTATGGACACCGATGAGACTGCCACCGTTCCGCTTCCAACCGGCACGGTGACCGAGTAGGGGCGGTGATCGACCACCACGGTCAACCCCACCGAAACCAGGGAGTCGATCGAATGGGCCAGCGCGTCGACCAGCGCGCTCACGCGCTCGTGCAGATCGATCAACGGGTCGTCCAGCCCGTTGGTCAGTGACGCAAGGGCAGTGAGCAATTGGGGATTCGACTTCATGTGCATCCGAGGCGGACCCGACCGCCGATAGGGTGTTTCCTGCACACGACCAGAGGGACGTGCGATACCCGACGCCTGCAGCGGATGGGAATCAGCTCGGCTGACGTCGGCAATTCGACCCTACGCGTCTCACCTCCGGTGTGAAACCCCACCACCGCCGTGGTCTTGGTTCGACAGGCGGATCGTTCTCACGATCCGGAGCGTCGCGCCTGAGCCCGCCTTTTCGCGTCGTCGAAGATCGACTGGGCGACCTCTGCCAACTTCTTGTGTTCCTTCTGGCTCATCTCCCGCAGCCTCGAAAACGCTTCGGCGCTGGTGCAGCCGCTGCGACTGACCACGATGCCGATGGCGTGATCGATGATCTTCCGGTTGGTCAGCGCCTTCTGCAGCTGTTCGGACAACAGCAACGCGTTGGACAGTGCTTGTGCGTTCTGCACCGAGACCGCCGCCGGGACGGCGAACAGCTCGCCGAGGGTGACGGCGCGGTCGTCGAACGCGTCCTTTGCACGGGCATACACGTTCATCGCGCCCAGAACCCCGTCATCTGTCTGCAGCGGGAGAGACAGGACACTGTGCACGCCGAGCCGGCCGACCCGCGGACCGAAACGCGGCCATTGCGCGTCTCCTCCGAGCGAGCCCGACCGTACGGTCTGACCCTGCTCGGCGGCAGTGATGCAGGGCCCTTCGCCCAGCGAATACTGGATGTTGTCCACCGCGACCACAAAATCGTCGCTGGCGACAACCGTGTTCCGGCGATCGCCCTCCAGCAAGGTCAGCCCGGCCCCATCGGCACCGGGAATGGCATTGACCGCGAATTCTGCTATGTGCGTGAGTGTTTGCGGGAGTGTCAGAGACGTCATCGCCAGCTGCGACAACGAGCTCAAACTGTCCCTGAGATCGTCGGCATCGCCGCCGAAGAGTTCGGCGCGATCCACGCCTGCTTCAGCGTCGAGCCCAGCGGATGCTGCAATCGCGTCGGGGGCGTCCTTGATCATGTGCGTCCTCACCTCGGTCACGGACGCATGCATCCTCCGAACAAAGATGGCTTCAGCTTATCGGGCATCGACTGACTGAGTCGGCAACGAGGTGATTGCGGGCCGATGAAACCGCCGCCAACCCGGGCCACTCAGCGGCGTCATCTGTGAAGTGGAGGGCACAGTCGACAACGCCCGCCTCGCGATGTAGCGATCCATGGTCGAGATGTCGAGGCCATCGCTTGCACGGTCAATCCTGCACAAGCGGTCGTAGATGACATGATTGATCCAGATGGCGTCGCCATGTGTGGCGGACCGTGTGCGTCGTTGGTGCGGCGTTTCATCGATCGGGTAAGGGTGCGGAACGGTGTTTACCAAGTGGTATCGCAGCGTGCTGTTCCGCTTCTACGTCGTAGGGGGCGCCAGTGCGGCCGCCTATGTGCTGCTGTTCGTTCTTCTTCGCATCGCGATGCCGTCGCAGGTCGCGAATGTGTTGGCACTGTTGATCTCTGCGATCGGCAATACCGCGGTCAACCGACGGTTCACCTTTGGGATCCGCGGAAATGACGCCATCGTCCGGCAGTACGCACAGGGCCTTGCCGTTTTCGCTCTCGGGTTGGTGGTGACCAGCGGAGCACTGTGGTTGTTGCAGATCTGGAGACCGGATCCGTCCCGAGCACAGGAAGTTCTCGTTCTGGTGGCCGCGAATCTGGTTGCCACCGTCGTGCGATTCCTGGGTCTGCGTCGAGTGTTCGCTCCGAACTGATGGGCGCCACGGCGGGGCCGCAGGGTGCTACCCCCGGCGTCCGGCTGTCGCGGCGCGGTTACGTCGCTGCATGAGGATGATGATGCATGCCAGTAGCCAGATGATGCCGAGGGCGATGAGGACACTCACCCCGTAAGGGCGGTCGAGGATGGTCGCGTTGTCGGGGTCTCTGTCCGAAGGGCGTGGCGCCAGAACCGGCACGGACAGGATGAGTACGATCAGACTCGCTGCAAGCGCGAGCAGCGCCGGCGGCCACCATTGTTGTGGCAGAACGCGTTTCGCCGCGTAACCAAGAGCGATGCATGCCGGGGCGAAGAGCGCGTCGTGGACGATCAGTCCGCCCGCAAGCCAGAACGCGATGGAGAGCTGGTCCCCGCGTGGCATGGACCAGATCAAGGAGATCCCGTAGTAGCCGGCAGCCAAGGCGAGGAGCACAAGGGTGATCCGAACAATGCGCACAGTCATAGGATCTCGATTCGCGTCAACCATTTGGTCTGCAGTACCCCGGGCCGGTTCGGAGCAATGAGTCGACATGGGTAGCCGTGGTCGATGGTCAGCGGCTCTCCATTGAGTTCGAGGGCGATCAGCGAGAGTGGGTCGTCGGCGAAGTTGGCGGGGAGGGTGCTGACTCCGTAGAGGCCGGCTTCCAGAGAGGTCAAGCGGATGTCGTGGCCGCGATCGCCGCCGACGAACGCAACGAGATCACGGACCCGTACGCCACCCCATTTGCCTTGGGCGCTCCACCCTTCCACGCAGGCGATCGGCAGATCGCTGCGGTGTTGTGGCAGGGCTCGCAGCTGATCGATGGTCAGTTCCCGCGTCATCGGCCCGCTGCTGATCGTCAACCGATAGTCGGGGCTGCGGGCTGACTCGAGGACGCCTGCCGCCGATGCAGTCCGATTGATCGGAACACCTTGCGGACCCTCCCCCGAGCGAGGAGCGAGGAATGCGAACCAGCGCAGGAACGGCACGGTTTGACCTGCGAAGGCAAGTGCGGTGAGCAGCCCGACGGCGACGGTGCCCCGGAGAACCGTGCGCCGCGATATCGCACCCCCATCCGAACCGAAAGTTGCAAACCAGTTGTCTTTCCCCATTCGAACTGAAGGCCGGCTGCCGGTAGAAGACGCGACTGACGTGACCTCGCGAGGTGGCGTTTGCTCGTCCAGGGCCTCTGAATCCTCGATCGGTGTCGCAGGTCGGAGGTTGTTGTCGATGGGGTCAGTGGCTTCCAGGGAACTGCCCAGCGCACGTTGGATTATCGGGAGCTTCACTGCGATGTGAACCAGCACCGAGGCCACGACGAGAAACGACATTGCGTAGTGGGTGGTGGTGAAGAAGAACTTCCACGGATACCACTGCGCAGTGTTGAGCAGACCGGTCAAGAGCTGAAATATGGTCGAACTGACCAACACGGCGACCGAGGCTCGTTCAACGGCGCGAGCAGGCGAACCGACAATCGGCCTGGCGAACAACTTGGGGTAAACGAGCTGAAGTTTGATCAGCAGTAGCGGGATGGTCACCACGCCGGTTATCACGTGCAGTCCTTGTGTCACCTGGTAGAGCCACACCGGACGCGACGGCCAATAGAACCAGCTCGGCGGATGCTGAATCCAATGACTGAGCATCCCGGTGACGAAACAGACGGTGATGCAGAACGCCAGCAGCGTCCCCACCCGGGCAATCAGCCGGGGGCTCCGCAGGCCGGTGTCGTCGACCGAGGGCGAGCTGACCGCGTTCGCGGTCGCGTCATGACCGTGCGACGCATTGGTACGAAACCGCTCGAACGGAACGCGCCAATGTGTAGACATATCAGTTATTCGTACCCACAGGGTCGGCGGCTTGGTCTGTGGTGCCACTTGTTCTTTCACGAAAAACCGATCGAGGGAAATCAACTTTCTCCCACCGCTTCAATCGGCCCCGCGAGAGCGCATGGTGCACAAGAAGCAGCCGTAATCGGCTGAACCACAACGTATGTCGACCGTTCGTGTAGACATCATAACCTTACTGCCAACTCGGGCATTACTTTTGCTGGAGGCGAAACCCATCCGAGAAAGGGAGGGTGGCGAATACCCATTACACAACTTGCCCTCGGGTAGATCGGACAAACCACATGTATACAACTCGAAAAGTATTCACCGGAACCGCTATTGCTGCCATTGCCGTATTCGGCCTGGCGGCCTGTTCGGAGGACGATTCCTCGGGCGGGTCATCGACTTCGCCGGCTACGTCGGCTCAGACTGCAGGACCGACAAGCGAGCAACCTGCACCCACTCCGGCGGCCGTCGTGCCCGCTCTGACCGGACGGACCACCGCGGTCGCGCTGGACAAAGGTTTCACCGACGCGCTGACCACGCTGATGCTGACCCCGGGCACCGTAGGCGGTGCGACGATGGAGGGCGGCTCAGTGGTCTTCCCGATCACCGGCGGCAATGTCACCTACTACACACCGGGCAGCATCCAGCCCTATGTTCAGGGCATCATCAACCACGAGGGCAGCGGTTTGTCGCTGACGGCCGGCGACACCGTCGTCGAACTCACGAACTTCAACATCGACCCCGGCACGTCGAAACTGATGGGAGATGTGACGGTCAACGGAACCGTCGCAGCGCCGCAGGCAGTCATCTTTGATCTGGACGGCAGCACACTCCAGCCGTTGCAGTCCAATCCCGACGGCACCGCCGTACTGACCGGAACCACCGTGAAGATGTCCGCCGACGCTGCAGGCCTGTTGAACAAGACCTTCAACACAGACGCTGTGAAGGCCGGGCTGGTGGTCGGGATCGCGACAATCACCATCAACACCCAGTAGCTCTCGCTGTCAGAGGTAGGTGTGGCCAGAACCAGAAATGGTTCTGGCCACACCTATGGGCTCGCCCCGATCCCCGGCTGACCAATGACAGGAATTACATGTATGAACACGGAGGCCACTCCCACATGGGGGCGGGCCCATTGCGTACGACGCGGCGGTTTCGATGACCAGGCGCGAACTCATTCTCGGACATCTGATGCTCGCTCGGAATGATCCAGCCCTGGCATCGATGAGGGACTGCGGATTGTTCGATGATCTCGCTGCCCTGCACGCCCGATCACACGGTGAGAGTGTGTGTGGCGCGGTATCAGCGGGATGGATCGGACCGAGCACGGTACGCATCTGCTACGACACCGACGACCAATCGTCGCCCACCCGCTCTGCGACATCGGAGTTCGGGCCATCACTGCGCAATGATCTCCAACACGTCTCGCCCACAGACGGTTTCGTTCCGGAACGGTAGTCCGGCGGTATGGGCCAACGTTGATGCGTAGTCGATCCCGACTCGCGCCCAGGGGAACCACTCACCATGAGACGTTCTGGTCTCCACCCGCGCCGCGCCACGTCGAAGCCCGTCCACGTTCGAGTCGAGTTCGATGATGATGGATCCTCCTGGCGCGATCAACTCAGCAGCACGCTTCGTCACGCGGGCGGGTTCGCCACCGATACCTATGTTTCCGTCCAGCAGCAGCACATGCCGCCACCGACCCTCTCCCGGAAGGCGGTCGAACATACTGCGTCGGATGGCAGCTCCGCCTTGTGCGCGTGTCATGGCCACCGCCTGATCGCTGTGGTCGACGCCCAGGGCCGCGATGCCGTTGGCGCTCAACCGATGCACGAGCCGGCCAGGTCCGCATCCGAGGTCCACGGTGGGCCCGAAACACTTTTTGGCCACCCGGCGATCGAACTCGGAGTCGGAGGCAGTGACGCTCGTCCCGAGCCAGCGATCCACCGGCAATTCGTCACGAGTACCGTCGGCGTACCGCAACCAGGCCCGTTCACCCACGAGAGCTTCAGACACGGCACCGTCGAAGATCTCTGTGCTCGAGGACTCGTTGGCGATCGTCATACTGAACGCTCCAGCAGAGCCGCCGCTGCCTCAGCGAATCGACTACCGGGGGCACACCGCCGCGCAACGTCATCGACGTCCTCGGGGCGGTCGACGTCGGTCAGTTCAGGTAGTTCGGTCACCCGAAGGCCGCTGTCCTCCAAAGCTGACCGGGTGGCTGCACCTGTGTCCGGTGATGACATCGGGACGCCGACGAGAGAGTGAGCTCCGCGGGCACCATGAAGGCCCAGTCCCCACCAACCGCCGTCGGTTGCCGGGCCGAGAACGGAGTCTGTTTCCGCCAGCGCTGCCAGCGCTGCCCTGAACTGTCCTGCCGTCACTTGCGGAGTGTCCATCCCGACCTGGAAGATGGCCCCGCCCACCACGTCATTCGCATCTCGGTGGGCGTTCTGTAGGCGCTCACCAAAAGTGTTGCCACGCTGGGCTATCACTGTGACGTGGCGCAGTCGCCAGCCGATCTCCTCGCTACGCATCGCACTGTCCAGCGCGCCTGTGATGGCGACAACCGGCATCGCCGAGTGAACCGCCAAAGCCGTGTCCAAGGTGTCGAGCAGCGCGGCTGCTGCCAGATCGGCGGCATCCTCGGTCGAAAGAAGTTTTGTGAGACGGGTTTTCACCTGCCCGGGGACCGGCGCTTTGGCAACGATCAAGATTCCCTGGTGCGTGTCAGTAGGCAACTCTCTCCTCCATCTGATGAAGAACCGAAAGGAAATCACGGGCTGCCCGAAACGTCCCCTTCATTGACCCCGACACTTTTGATCGCCCGGCAGACCTGGGTCGATAGGCGACGTCCAATTCCGTTATCTTCCAACCCGCTGCTCCCGCCCTGGCCAAGAGTTCCACCGGGTACCCGAACCGACGATCGGTGATCCCCAGGCGCAGTACGTCATCTCTTCGAACCGCACGAACCGGCCCGATGTCATGTATCGGTATGCGGTAACGCTTTCGGAGCCGGCGGGCAATCCACTCGGTTCCCAGCCGTGAATGTAGTGGCCAGGTTCGCAGGCCCACAGGCCGTCGCCGTCCGACGGCGAGGTCGGCGCCCGCCACAACCGCAGCAACCAGTTTCGTCAGATCGGCCGGGTCCATCGAGCCGTCACCGTCGATGGTGCAGACGATCTCCGTGTCGGACGCCTCAATCCCGGCGTGGACGGCTGAGCCATATCCCGGAACCGGTTGGTACACAACGGTGCAACCCAGCTGAGCGGCGATCTCTGCCGTGCCGTCGGTGCTGCCGTTGTCGACAACCAGTGGGTGGAGATCAGGGGGCAGAGCGCGAACGAGCTCAGCCAAAGACCCGGCTTCGTCCCGGCACGGGATCACCACAGTGGCAATCATGCGCGAATTACTGTGATCTCCCATGTCTTCGACGGTAGGAGGGACGGGTGGACATGGCCAGCAGAATCAGGTGACGGAACAATGACGTCTGCTCCGAAGAGCACAAAACGGTGGGAGTCGGCGCCTACGTTGTAACTGTGACCGAAACCCTGGACACCCGCAGAGCACCGGGCACTCCGGAACATGGCCCCTGGATGAGCCGGGGAGATCTGGTATCCGTTTTTGCGGCAACGGCTTTGCTGGTCGCCGCGGTGGTGGCGCCGATGGTTGGTGATGCCGAGTGGCGCATCAACATCTTTGCGCTCGCACCGCCACTGTTCGGGGAGTTCGACCCGCACTTCGGATACGGCACCGTGGCTGCGGTTCTCACCGCTCTCGTTGTCATCGCGTACGGACCAGTCCTTGCGGCTCGGTTGTCCTGGACGCTTCTGGTGATCACCAGTATGGCAACCGGGCTTGTTTGGACCTTCTCGCTGTCAATGATCGACGGCTGGAACCGCGGGTTTGCCGGTCGGCTTGTCAGACCTGACGAATACCTGGCCGAGGTACCTGAAGTCTCGAGCATCACCGGGATGCTCGACGAGTTCTCGAGCCGCATCCTCGACTTTCAGCCGGACTCGTGGACCACGCACGTCTCCGGACACCCACCCGGGTCGTTGTTGACGTTTGTTCTGCTCGACCGGATCGGACTCGGTGGCGGTGCCTGGGCCGCCGCCTTTGTGATCGTCGTCGGTTGCAGTGCCGCCGGGGCCCTGCTGATCACGACGGCGCGCCTCGGTGACGAAGCGACGGCCAGGCGAATTGCTCCGTTCGTCGCGCTCACCCCGGGGGCGGTGTGGATGGGCGTTTCTGCGGACGGCTACTACATGGGGGTCGCCGCTTGGGGCATCGCCCTGCTGGCGATCGCTGCGACTGCCGCCGGCAAGCGCGCTGTCGCGGCCGCGGTCGGGAGCGGTCTGGTCCTGGGTTTCGCGATCTTCCTGAACTATGGGCTTGTGCTGATGGGGGTCCTCGCCATCGCAGTCCTCGTCGCCGCACGGAAGTACCGTCCGATTCTTTACGCGGTCCCGGCCGCGGCGGTTGTGGCCGGAATCTTTGCTGCCTTCGGATTCTGGTGGTTCGACGGTTACCACCTCGTAGTCGAACGTTATTACCAGGGAGTGGCGACCTTACGACCGTTCTCGTACTGGGGTTGGGCAAACTTCGCCTCTGCGTTGTGTGCGGTGGGGCCCGCTGCCGCGGTTGGACTGGGGCGCGCGCTACGACCGCGAAGGCTTCGCCGACGAGAAGCCGTTGTGCTACTGGCGGTGGCCGGTCTGCTCGCGATGATCATCGCTGACCTCAGTGCTCTCAGCAAAGCCGAGGTCGAGCGGATCTGGCTGCCGTTCAGCGTATGGCTACTGGTCGCGACGGCCTTGCTGCCGCGCCCGTCCCATCGATTCTGGCTGGCCGGGCAGGCACTCACCGCACTGCTAATCAACCACCTCGTGTGGACCTATTGGTAAATGCAATGTTTGCTGAAGAGGTGCGAATTCTGATGGCCGACGACGATCCCATCGTCAGTGATGTGGTGCGCCGCTACCTCGAGCGTGACGGACTGCAGGTGACGTTGGTGAGCTCGGGCGACAAGGCGCTGGAGCATCTCGAGAATCACCGCGTGGACCTGGCAATCCTGGACGTGATGATGCCTACACGCAGTGGAATCGAAGTGTTGACCGAGATTCGGCGTGGACCCTACGCCGGGATGCCGGTCATTCTGCTGACTGCGTCTGGCGAAGAAGAAGACCGACTGGTCGGTTTGGAGGCAGGCGCCGATGACTACGTCATCAAACCGTTCAGTCCGCGGGAACTGGCGTTGCGCGTGCAATCGGTTCTCCGCCGCAGCGTCGCGACCTGGTCCGGTCCCGCGGCCGCCGTCAACCTCAGCGACGGCAACATCGTGATGGACGCAGACGCACGAAACGTCACGGTCGCCGGCGAGCCGGTGAACACGACCAAACGCGAGTTCGACCTACTGCGCTTCTTTCTCGCCCACCCCGACGTGGTCTTCAGTCGCGAACAATTGCTCTCTCAGGTCTGGGGTTGGTCGTTCGGCGACCTGTCCACCGTGACGGTTCACGTCAAACGGTTACGCGCAAAGCTCGGCGACTGCAATTCACTGGAAACGGTGTGGGGACAGGGATACCGCTGGGTATCCGATTCGGCCAGGCGGTGACCTGATGGCAACCGACATTCCACAGATAGTCGGACTCTCGTTGCTCTGGTCCGCACCGGTGGTCCTACTCGGCACCGTGATCTTGCTACGCCTCCAGCGACTGTCGCTGGTGACGAACACCGTTGTGATGGTGATGATTCCGCCCGTCGCCATCCTGATGGGAGTGATCGGCGTCAGTGGATTCATGTTCACCGACGACATGAAGCGGACCGCGACGGTTCTCACCTCGGTGGCCGTCATCGCCATCCCGGCAGCGGTGCTGCTAGGCCGATTCCAGGCCCGCCGCACCGTGTGGGAGCGTCATGCGCGCGAACAGGAACGGGCCGCTGAACAGTCGCGGCGGGAACTGATCGCGTGGGTCAGTCACGACTTACGCACCCCGCTCGCCGACATCCGCGCAATGGCAGAAGCCCTGGCGGACGGGATCGTGTCCGACGCCGAGGAGGTCTCCACGTTCGCGCGTCAGATCGATCGCGACGCCGTCCGATTGTCGGACATGGTCGACGACCTGTTCGAGATGTCCAAGATCAATGCCGGCGCCGTGCGCCTCGATCGCGAACACCTGGATCTGCGCGAAGTGGTCGACGAAGTCATCGCCGGATGCGGTGCCGCCGCCGATCGGGCCGAGGTCCGCCTGTGGCCCGTCATGCCGGAATCTCCCGTTGTGGTCGATGCCGACGGCAGGGCCGTATCGCGGGTGTTGACCAATTTGGTCATCAACGCGATCGCGCACACCCCGAATGGCTGCCCGGTGCACATCGAGGTGGGCCGCCACGAATCGTATGCATTTTTACGGGTCGACGACGCCGGACCCGGAATCGCCGAACACGAGATGACACGGATCTTCGAGATCGCCTACCGCGGCACATCGGCGCGGACGCCCCGGGACGACAACGGACTACCTGCAGGGTCGGGAATGGGACTGGCAATCGCCGAGGGCCTGGTCAGTGCACACGGGGGCCGGATCACCGTGTCCAATCGTGAACCGGGCAGCCGGTTCGAGGTACTCCTGCCGGTGACCGCGGGGCCCGCCCCTGCAGAAAGATCCGACGGCTAGCGCAGCGGTGCGGTCGCGAACTCTCGCAGGCCGAACTCCGGCATGATCGTGGCCCGGAAACCGAGTGCGGTGGCGGCCCGCGCCGGGTCGGCGACGATGTGGCGGACATCCCCTGGCCGGTATCGCCCGGTGGTGACCGGAGCAGGTCCGTCGATGCCGGTGGTGAGTGATTCGGCCACCTGCTTGATCGAGATCGGATGCCCGGAGCAGATGTTGAATGCCTCGAACCCGCGGATGTCGGCGGACGTTGACCGCTCGATGGCCGCGACATTGGCGGCCGCGATGTCGGCCACGTGCACGAAGTCTCGCATCTGTCCGCCGTCCTCGAACACCGTCGGCGCCGTCCGCGCCTCGAGTTGCGACCGGAAGATGGCCGCCACCCCGGCGTAGGGGGTGTCGCGGGGCATGTGCGGACCGTACACGTTGTGGTAACGCAGCGCGGTCACCGCACCGCTTGTCTCGAGCGACCATGCACGGCAATAGGATTCCTGTGCCGCTTTGCTCGCCGCGTAGTAGCTTCGTGGTGACAGCGGGGCGTCTTCTGGGGTCAGGTCCCACTGCGCGGGCTCGCCGCCGGGAAGGTATCGCTCAAATCTGCCCGCCTCGAGATCGGCGACATCACGTGGCGGTGGGTCGACAACAGCACCAGAATGATCTCGATAGGTGCCGTCGCCGTAGACCACCATCGACGATGCAAGTACCATTCGGCGACAACGGGTTTCGAACATTGCGGCCAACAGCCGGGCGGTCACCAGATCGTTGTCGGCAGCATAGTCCGGCGCGTCGCGGGCATCGACACCAGCGCCCACCCGGGCGGCCTGATGGCAGACGACGTCGACGCCGTCGAGCATCTCGATGAGCTCGGCTGTCCTCAGATCGGCCACCTGTACCCCGGCGGGAGCCGCTGCACCGGCGCCATGTGCCGCCGGCACCATGCCGTCGACCGCGACCACATCATGTCCGCGATCGATCAGTGCGGACATGATGTGCGAACCGATGAATCCGGCGGCCCCGGTGAGCAACACACGTGTCACAGCTCAACCTCCATCACCGCGGCAATGTCGTGTTCGCCTCGTGCACAGAGACATTCGGATTGCTCTGCGGCATCACCGATTGCGGTGCCGAGGACCTCCCGGAGGCGCTCTAGCCCAAGCTCGAAGACCGCGAACACCTCCGAGGCGGTCACGCCTTCACCGGCCACCAGGCCGGCGTCGATATCGGTGACCAAAGCAATGGAGGCGTAACACATCTCGAGTTCGCGGGCGAGAACCGCTTCCGGGTGCCCAGTCATGTTGATCAGCGTCCAACCCTGCCGGGCGTACCACTGACTCTCGGCCCTCGTCGAAAACCGCGGACCCTCGACCACCACCATCGTGCCTTCGGTGACTGCCTCCGGTGCGGCCGTGGCGGCCGTCATGCGCAGCGTGGGGCAGTAGGGGTCCGCGTAGCCCACGTGGATGGCGGGGCCGTCGAAGAATGTTTGGGAACGACTCGTGGTGCGGTCCACCAGTTGGTCTGGGATCACCATCGTGCCGGGGGCGAGATCGGGGTTGAGCCCGCCAACTGCGCACGGCGCGAACACCCGTCGGACACCCACAGACCGCAAGGCCCACGCGTTGGCCCGGTATGGAACGGTGTGGGGCGCGTACTCATGAGACACCCCATGCCGGGGGAGGAACGCGACCGGGACCCCACCGACGTCGCCGATGGTGATCGCCGCACTCGGATCACCGTACGGGGTGCGTACTTTCACCTGATCGGCGCTGGAGTCAAAGAACGAGTAGAAGCCAGAACCGCCGATGACTCCGATGCGAGGTTGTGCACTCATGAAACCAGCCTGCCTCACCACACCGGCCCACGGAAGAATCACGACGTGGATGTCACAGATTCGTCATGCCTGTACCGACCCACTGGGCCAGTGTCACCATCAGACTTGCTCCTGCCGTCCCACGCATCTCGGGGCTGGATGCCAGATGTATTACGCCACTGGGCAATCGCCAAGTGCTGCATCGGTGCTGCCAAAGAGCTGTCGCGCAATGTTGCGCGATGTGCCCATTGCCGCTGTTGCGCGACGGTGTGGATTTACGAACGGCTCCTACTTCAGCAAACGATTCAAGACAATGTATGGGCTCTCACCCCGAGCCTGGCGACAGATGTCTTCGGGCGAACGCCCCCAGGATTCGGTGAGTGCGAACCCACCAGCCTAGCCCGAACGGACCAATCCGTCGGATTGAGTCGTGCCAGGTAAGGCTCCCGGGAGACCCTCGGCGTCAGCCAGCGCGGGCGTACTTGGAGGAGGTCACGGCAGTCTGTGGTTCCGATCCGCTCCCTTGTGAAAACTGCATGTCGAACCCGGTCAGCCGTTAAACTCCACGTGAAAGCTGACACGCCAGTCAGCAATTCAAGTCCCACCCGGGTTTGTGCACGAAGGGATCAACCCCATGGCTGTGTCAACGCGTAGTCGGCTTCAACGAGTTGCGGCCGCGGCATTCATCGGCATTCTTGCAACCACGGGCCTCTCGTGCGGGTCGGATGGTTCCGGCAGCGGTGAGCAGGACTCCGCACAGCCGAGCTCGAAAGCCGTGAGCGCGGAGGCCGGCGCGATCGTGGACATTGTCCGCAACAAGCTCGCCGAGCTGAATCTGACCGGCGCCGTATTCGGAGTGTGGCGCGGCGACGAGGAGCTCGTCGTCGACGCGGCCGGCGACTCTCCGGTTGGTGTTCCCGCCACGGCTGACATGCAATTGCGGGTCGGCCAGCCGATGGAGCCGATGCTGTCGACAGTTCTGCTGCAGCTCAACGAAGACGGAACACTGGGCCTCGACGAGCCGATCGCCAAATGGGTGCCCGACTTTCCGCGCGCCGACACCATCACCACCCGGATGCTCGCCAACAGCACTTCAGGAATCTCCGACTACGTGACGAATCCTGAGTTCTTGAAAGCCTTCTACGCCAACCCGATCAAAGGGTTCACGTCACAAGAGATCCTCGACCTGGCCACGTCGCGCCCGCCACTGTTCGAGCCGGGAACGAGCTTCGCATACTCGCACAGCGATCTGTGCCTCCTTGGCGTCGTGCTCGAAAGGGCCTCGGGCAAGCCTCTACAAGAGCTGCTGCAGCAACGCATCTTCACGCCGCTTGCAATGAGCAACAGCAAGGTGGTCTTGACACCACAAATGTCCGAACCGATGCTGCACGGCTACACGAACGAACGTGAAGTCTTCGAGGACTCCACATTCTGGAACCCCACGGCGTTCCTCAACAGCGGCAACACCAACTCGACGGTGACAGATCTCGCTCGTTGGGCTCGCGCCCTTGCTTCAGGGCAAGTGTTGTCGGACATAGCATTCAAGGAGATGATGGGCCCCTCGACCGCCGGGCTGGGCCCGTTGACCGAAGAGAAGTACTTCGCATTCGGCACCGCTCACCTGAACAGCTGGCTGGTCATGAACCCTTCATTCGGCGGCTACAACGGCGTAGTTCTCTACGAGAATGATTCGAAGACGACAATCATCGTGTACGCCACACTCGGCCCGACTGCCAACGCCGACACCAATAGCGCGGTACCGATCGGCACCGCCATCAGCACGCTGCTGCTCCCAGACAAGCCACTGGCGTTGTCTTGATGCGCCTGCAGGCGGATGCCACGCACCCAACAACCGTTGATTCTCGATAGGACAGCACCAGCACTTCGATGAGTCGGCCGGGAAACAGCCCGGCAGTGCAGACCACATTCTTGAGCGAGACCGTCGGTCATCTGTCGGGACCCGTCATGCCAGGGTTGGCGGTGTGAACCCTTCGAGTATCACGACGTTGCTGGTTGCGGCCTGGTGTCGTTTTCCGATGACGGCTTGATAGTCGGGACCGGTGTACCAGGCTTTAGCGTCGGCGACGCTCTCGAACTCGAGTACGACGGTGATGTCGCCATGCCAGTCGCCCTCGGCAACGAGATGCGGCGGACCGGCGATGATCGCTGTTCCCCCGGCAGCGATCACAGAGGGCACCGCAGCGGCACTGTAGGCAGCGAGCGCTGTTGGGTCGCTGATCTTTTCGGTGAATATGATATATCCCTTGGACATCGAGTTGGCTCCGCTTCTGGTGGTTGATGTAGTCGAGGGTGGGGTCGGCTTCTAGGTATCCGGCTGGGCACCAGGGGATGTCGAAGCCGTTGTGAGGAGATGCCGGATACTGGAATCAAGGTGCCGTCGAAAGATTCTCTCTGGTTCACGCCAGTCGAGATGATGATTGACCTCGAGGGCGACGACGCCGTGAAACGCTCCCCACCAGCCGAGAAAATCATCGAGGAGATCGTCGTCGGCCTCCAGCTCGGCCAGAGAGCGTCCACGGGCCTCGGCGTAGTGGAGAGCGATCGGTCGCAGTACATCGGTTTGCGCGGGCACTGTCGGGCCATCAGGGGGAGCGGCGTACCCGCGGATCTGGTCGAAGAAGATGAGATTGAACTGGCGAGGATGCTCGAGTGCCCAGGCCCGGTAAGCAACCGGCCCCGTTTCCAGGCGCTGTTCGAGCGCCGATTCGGCCGACTCGGCCAGTGCAGCAGTGATATTGGCTTCGAGTGACTGATAGCTCTGGACGATCAACTCGGTCAACAGCTCGGACAGGCTCGGAAAGTAGGTGTACAGCGCGGGTGCGCTCATCCCGACCTCGCGGGCGATCCCGCGGAGGGTCACCGCGCTCAGTCCACCGTCCTCGAGTCGCCGCCGCGCTTCAGCGACGATGTCCTGTTTCAGTTCTCGACGCTGCCGGTCGCGTCGGCTTTCCTTTGGCACAATGAGCACGCTACTCTTAACACCGTTAAGATGTCGACCAGCGTTCAAGAAAAGAGTCATTGTGAATCGCACTGTGGGAGTGACGCTCGATTGCGTCGACGTGAAGACTGCGGCCTTCTTCTGGAAAGCCGCTCTTGGATACGACGAACCCACCCCCTGCACAGACGATGCGCAGTTCCATGCGCTCGTGTCGCCGGACGGGGGTCTGCATCACCTCACGCTGCAACGTGTGACGGAGCCGAAAGCTGGCAAGAACCGGGCTCACCTCGATATTTTCGTCGATGACCTCGACTCCGAAGTTGCCCGACTGGTTGGCCTCGGCGCGAGAGTCCTGGAGGAACACAACGACGAAGGCGGGTACCGAACCGTGGTTCTGGCCGACCCATTGGAAAACGAGTTCTGCCTGGTCCAGCGCTGAGGAGCAGTGGTCCGCTGTCCCTGCCGCTTGACGTTCCTTGAGGATAGGAGTGTTCGAAAGGCCCCAGTGGGACTGGTCGATTGCGATCTCTGGTGGACCGACGATGGCCGGCCCAGTTCTGGGCCGCATTCAGGGGAGCACGATGACCTTCCCTGCGATCCGTCCTTCGGCTGCTTCCTTGTGCAGGGCGGGCAGTTCGGTGAGGGGTATCCGTCGCGTGACCTCGATGGTGAGTGCACCGGCGTCGACCAGGGACACGATCTCGCTGAGGCGCGTGCGGTTCGGTTGGACAAATACGGTGGCTGCTCGCACATTTCGTGCTTTGTCGTCGGGCGCCGCCATGAACGCGGTGGTGCTGACAACAGCGCCACCGTCGCGAACGGCAGTGACGAGGGTGGCGAACTGCTCGGGTTCGATGGGGGCGAGGTTGAGCAGTACGTCGACTTGCCCGTCGAGGGCATCGAGTAGCGCGGTGTTGGTGTGATCGATGATGTGGTCGGCGCCCGCGGCGCGGACAGCGTCAATACTGCGTGGGCTGGCGGTTGCGATGACGTGCACGCCGGCGCGTTTGGCCAGCTGGATGGCGTACTTGCCGACCACACCTCCTGCACCAACGATCAGCACGCTCTGTCCGCTCTCTAGTTGCCCGTCGTCGAACAGCGCCTGCCAGGCGCTCAGGGCGACGGACGGTAGTGCCGCGGCGTCGTCCAACGGGATGGTGGTGGGGGCGTGCACCAGTGCCTGGGCCGGTGCGGTGACGTACTCGGCTGCGCCGCCGTCATGTTCCATCGGCAGGAACCCGATGACGGTGTCGCCGACTGCCAGGTCGTCCACTCCCTCGCCGAGCGCATCTACGGTTCCCGAAACGTCATATCCGGGAATGTGCGGCAAAACGATTGGGATGGGCAAGAACCCGGCCCGCATGCCGTTGTCGGCGGCGTTGTACGCCGACGCTGCCACACGCACGCGGACCTCTCCAGCGGCCGGCGTCGGCTGCTCGACATCTCCGTAGTGGAGGACTTCGGGACCGCCGACCTCGTGGAACTGTACTGCCTTCATGGTGACTCCTTCAATTAAATGCTTCGAATGTGAAGCACATGGCCAACATAGCAGTGCTTTGAAATCGAAGCAACAGGTAAACTGTTCAGGTGACCGAACGCAGAGAACAACAAGGTCTGAGCGCCGTCGAGCTCGGCGCGTACCTCGCGCTGATCGAGACGAGCAGCCTGGTGCGGCATGCAGTGGAGCAGCAGTTACAGGAGGCGGGCAGCCTCAGCTACGTGCAGTTTCAGTTGCTCGCATCGCTTGGAGACGCACCTACGGGCAGTCGCCGGATGACGGAACTGGCAGACGGCGTGGTCTACAGCAGGAGCGGACTCACCTATCAAGTGGGTCTTCTCGAACGCGCGGGACTGGTGACCCGCAGCCCTTCTGAGGAAGATGAACGCGGAATCACCGTCACTGTGACCGAGGCTGGCCGTCGAGTACTCGCGGCCGTGTTCCCAGGGCACATCGGGATCGTTCGGCAACTACTCTTCGACGCGCTGGACCAGGATGACATCGATGACCTCGCCCGCGTACTCACGAAAGTTCGTGACCACATGCGAACCATTCCCCCTCGCTCGGCCAAACCCCGCCGCGCGAGCAAGCGTCGGCGTGAGTGAAGCGCGAATCATGTAGGGCTCTGCGCAACCCGGTCTCGCCGGATACGGCGCGTTGATCGACGAACACTTTCTCGGGGTCAGGTTGCGGGTAAACCTGGATGTGCCTGCAGCCCAGCGTTCGTAGGCTGTTTTCATGCGAACACACACGTCGACGGCGCAGACCGACGTCGCCTCGGTAGCCTTCGGCATCGCTGCGGCCGCCGGTTTACTGCACGCGGTGGCGAGTCTGTACTGGGCCGTCGGCGGCCGTTGGCAACTCGAGTCAGTGGGAGAGTGGGCTGTCGAGCTCGCGCGCGAGAGCCCGGTCGAAATCGGTCTGGCCCTGGGTCTCATCGCGCTGGTAAAAGCGGTCACAGCTGTCGTGCCGATGCTCAACGAGCGACGAAAGAGCCGATTCTATCGACCGATTCGATGGTGTGGGTGGTCAGGCGGTGGCGTTCTGGTGGTGTGGGGAGGGGTGTCGTCGTTGTCGGCGTGCGCGGTGCTCGCCGGCCTCGTCTCGCCCAGCAATGGATACAACCGGACCACCATGATCGGGCACGCCTTCATATGGGATCCGCTGTTTGTGGTGTGGGGCGCCGCGCTACTGACGGGCCTATGGCTCACAAGGCCCGCACGACCTCTGGTGCGCCCAGGCCCCTGAGCGCGATCAACGGCGGAAGCATCACCCTGTAGCTGCGCCCCTTTGTCCGCGATAACCATTCGCGTTCAGCGCGACGTTCAGCGACGATGAAACATGTGGAACCTGATGAAGTACCTGGAGGACTGGCAGTCGGGTTCCACCGGCACCGCTCCCGATCCCGTTACCGACCGTTCGCTATCACCGCACATGTATCAGCGGGTTTCTCGCGGAGATAGATCCTGAGACTGGCTACCCGTCCGAGACGTCTCTTGATGATCCGTGACAACGCTGTCGTGGCGCAGTTTGTTTGGGACTGCTGGTGAGTGTGTCGACTTCGAGCAAGACGACAATTGCAGCAGTCGATCATTACGACAACTAAATTGGGCAGGCTCAAACGGGGTTGGCACGTAGTCACAGCCCGTTGCCGTTGTTGCGACCGTTGCCCGGGCCGCCGGCTCCGCGGGCAGCATCAATGAGATGGGCTGCATCGATGAGCCCTAGACCGGGATAAATCTCGCGTAAGGCTTTGACTGCAGGCACCTTTTCTGGCTCACTATCTACGATGCGCTGCACATCGCAGAGGGGTACGTCCCTGGGTGACAAATGAACTCTCGGCGGGTCGATTCGAGTTCGCCACGACGAAAACGCTGACCACGCAATCCAAGTGGCGACGATCGCCCACAGAATAGCGTTGAAGCAATTCAATGCCGAGGAGTCGGCAATGACCGATCCGATGATGTACGGACCGCAGGCCATTACGAGTACCGAACTGGCTATATCCCACCATCGTTCGAGCCTTTTGAACCAGTCGCTGTCGTACCACCGTGAGTGCATCGGTAGATCGTAGGCGTGGTAGGGCGCAGTTGAGTCCGCTACCGAACTCGAGAACGTTCTTGTGCACCAGAAATCGACAAGAATGCGCTACCGCATCCATAGGATTCGGTACGGTTGCGTCATGCGTACACCGTCAAGGGTCGTGGTAACCGGGTGTCGAATTGTCGTAGTGGTCTTCGCGATGGCCTTTGCGTCGGGATGTGGTGACTCGGACTCGTTGGGCGCAGATGACCGAGATGCTGTCGAGGCAGCATTTCTCAATTACGTTGCCACCCGCAATAGCTCGGACACACTGCCGTCGTCATTTCCGGTTTGCTCAGGCACCACCGAGGGCACGGCCGGCCAACCCCCGATTCCCAGAACGGACTCCCTCGTCGTCGGCGAGATCAAAGGCGTCGACGGTACTTCGACGAGGGCGACTGTCAGAATCGTCTCCACCCTTGTAGAAGAGCCCGGAAGCGACACGGGATTGCCGCCGTCACGGCCCGGCCCCTCAAAGGTTCAGATGGTCAAAGAAGATGGACAATGGAAGCACTGCCCACCGTATTGGACGCGTGGCACGGGCAGTCAGAGACCGTGATTGTCAGTCGCCATCCGCCTTCACGACCAGCTGATCTCACCTTCCCGGTCAACGAACCGCCCCGATCCATGGCCGGGCCCTTCGGTGGCGAGACCGACGATCGCGTCGGTGCCTTCGGTGATGGTCTGATGGCCGGAGTGGCCGTTGAAATCCGTTGCGGTGTAACCGGGGTCGGCAGCATTGATGCGGATGCCGACGAGAGCTTTTGCGTACTGGGTGGTGAGCATGGTCAGCGCCGCCTTCGAGGCCGTGTAGATCGGGGCGACGACGTGAGATTCCGGACGACTCGGATCATGCGTCGCGGCAAGCGATCCCATCCCACTGCTCACATTGATGACCACAGGATCATCAGACCGCTCCAAGAGGGGAAGGAAGGCCGTAGTGGTCCGGACGACACCGGCAACGTTCACATCGAGAACGCCGAGCACGTCGGCGCCGGTCAAGTCACTCGGATCGCCCATCGGACCCGCAACGCCGGCGTTGTTGATGAGGACGTCGATCGCCCCCTCATGTTGCGCGACGTTATCTGCAGCTGCGGCCACCGATAGGTCATCGGTGACATCTATTTGAACGAATCGGGCTCCGAGCGCTTCGGCAGCCGCTAAACCTGCACGGCTGTCGCGGGCTCCGATCAGAACGGTGTGACCCTGTTCGATGAGTCGTCGAGCGGTCTCGTGTCCCAGGCCCTTGTTGGCTCCGGTGATGAATGTGATTGTCATGCATTCATCCTGTGCTCGACACGGATAGCTCACCAGAGACAGTTGGACGGTAGGACAACGAGTACCACCTTCGAACCGTGCCGGCGGGGCACAATCGAGGACGTGAACACTCACTCGACCGATCTCGGCGTCACCTTGCGCGCCTGGCGCGACCGGATGTCCCCGTCCGCGGCCGGACTACCTGAGCGGCATGCCCGCCGTGCCAAAGGCCTACGACGGGAGGAACTCGCCGACCTGGCCGGCGTGTCCGTCGACTACGTCGTGCGCCTCGAGCAAGGCCGGGCGACGACACCGTCTGCGCAAGTGATCGCATCGCTTGGTCGGGCCCTGCAGCTGACGGATACGGAGAGGGACCATCTGTACACATTGGCCAGGCATGTCCCTCCCGGCTCCGACGAGATCTCCGATCACATCCCTCCCGGCGTTCACCGCGTCCTGAACCGGCTCGGAGACACAGCGGTCGCGGTCTTTGCCGCAGATTGGCAGCTGATCTGGTGGAACCGGGGCTGGGCGGCTCTGATCGGCGATCCATCGTCAACTCCACCGTCGCTCCGCAATTTCGCCCGCGACACTTTCCTCGCCGACGACAACCCGGCGCTGGCGCAATGGCCCGTGACAATACTTGCCGGTGATACCGCGGAGGAGGCCATCGTGTCCGACCTACGCCGAGCCACCGGGCGTTTCCCGAACAACAGTCGCCTGAAAAAGCTGATCGACTCGCTCACTGCCGGTAGCGAGCGTTTCGCCGACCTATGGGCCTCCGGCAAGGTTGGAGCGCACCGGGAGTCACACAAGATCATCGAGCATCCCCAGGTTGGGCCCATCGCGGTGGACTGCGACGTCCTCACCGACGGTGATGCGGAGTTGAAAATCGTAATCCTCACCGCTGCAACGGATACCGAAGACGAAATCAAACTTCGACTGGCGATCCTGTCGGGTGTATCAGAAGCCGCTCACCGCTGATCCGGCCTCGGCGCGATCACCAGACCGCGGAGGAACCACTCCTGACTCCGCCTGCAGGGTTCGCTGGCTTCGACCGCACTATTGCAGGTCGGGCGGCATGATGTTCCCACTGCACCGCTTCGCTGAACGCGGAACATGTTGTCCCGCAGGGCAAGGTCCGCCCCACGGTTGGCGAGTTCAAAGGGGTGCCTTGCCGTGGATACGTCGGTTGACATCCTAGACACCGCGCTGGGAAGATTTGTGAGGTAAGTCACTTCGAAGGCGGAGTTCCTCAGAGTGCGGCTCCGAGGGTTCTCGAGTTCGAAGCAACAGACCACGCCGGAGTTGGGAGCACCATATGAACGGCGTATTCGATCTCGGAGGGACCGATGGTCTCGGTCCGGTCGATCCCCCGGACGGTGAACCGGTCTTCAGGGCAGAGTGGGAAAAGACGGTGTTTGCCATGTACCCGGCCTGCGTTGGCGCCGGGTACTTCGGTATTGACCAGTTCCGACACGGCACCGAGAAGATGGACCCGGCGACTTACCTCAGCTCGCCCTACTACCAGCACTGGCTGCACTCCATCGAGACCCACGTCATCGCGATAGGCGCTATCGAGGCGGACGAACTAGCCCGCCGAACCCGCCACTATCTCGACAACCCCGACGCCCCGCTCCCTGAACACAGGCAACGCCAAGAGCTGCTCGACTTCGTTGATGTCGCGGTATCGGCGGGCGCTTCCGCTGCTCGAAGAACCACCAAGCAACCGCGCTTCACCGTCGGTGACAAGGTGCGCACGTCGCACGTCAGCCCGTTCGGACACACCCGGTTGGCCCGGTACATCCGGGGTAAACGGGCTGTGGTTGTCGCTCACCGCGGGTCGTTCATCTACCCGGATTCGGCAGGGAACGGGCTGGGCGACGCACCCGAGCATGTCTACACCATCAAGTTCACCAGCGAAGAGTTGTGGGGCACAGGCTTTGGTGATCCGCATGCGTCGGTGTGTTTCGACGTATGGGACCCCTACGTCGAGTTGGTCGATGAAGAGAACGGGGCGACCGCATGAGTGCAGGGGCCTCAGGTCAGGAAGAAACTGCCGCCCGCGTCAAGGCGCTGGAGTCGATGCTCATCGAAAAGGGGGTGATGACGAGCTCGATGGTCGACCGCATCGTCGACATCTATGAGAATCAGGTCGGGCCGCAGCTGGGAGCAAAAGTAGTTGCGAAAGCATGGGCTGACACCGACTTTCGGCGGCGACTCCTCGACAACGCCGGCGAAGCCTGCAGAGAACTGGGCATCGGTGGTCTGCAAGGCGAAGACATGGTGGTCCTCGAGGACACCGACGAGGTGCACCACGCCATCGTGTGCACATTGTGCTCGTGTTATCCGTGGCCGGTTCTCGGGTTGCCTCCCAACTGGTACAAAGACCCGCAATATCGGGCCCGCATCGTGCGTGAGCCGCGCAAGGTCCTGGCCGACGACTTCGGATTCGCCATCTCCGACTCCGTCGAGATCCGCATCTGGGACTCGAGTTCGGAGATGCGCTACTGGGTGCTGCCGCGGCGACCGACCGGTACCGACGGCTGGAGTGAAGAACAACTCGCTGCACTGGTCACGCGTGATTCGATGATCGGCGTCGGCCCGGTCAGAGCCGCATCATGAACGACGTGCCCGCCACCGCACCAGATGCAGACCGCCGAGCGGTGGATGATCTGGTCCGCAACCTACCCGGCGGGCGGCCCGGAGAAATGTCATTCGATCACCCCTGGGAGATCAGAGCTTTCGCGCTGGCGGTGGCGGCGCACACCGCAGGCGAGTTCGATTGGCAACTGTTCCAGGGCGCGCTCATCGACACCATCAGGGACTGGGAGTCAACCCGCTCCGTCACCTCCGATGAGTCGTGGTCGTACTACGAACACTGGGTGAGCGCACTGGAGGCAGTCATGTCCAGTAACGGAACCATCGACCGTGCCGCTCTCAAGAATCGGACGATTGAGGTTTTAGCCGCACCGCCGAACCGCAACCACCACAAAGCCATACTCGAACCTGTCGCGATTGATGCTGCGATCACTGCAACGCCGAGCTGACAGTGCCCGCAGGACGACTGGCCCCTAGTCGTCCCCCATCCACGTCACGAACCCAGAACCTCCCCGACCTTGCTCAACTGTTCTACGAACCGCTGCCGGTAGAGCGCGGTGAAGCAATGCAAGGGTTGATCGAGGATCCCACGGGCTGTCAGGTCTGAAACCTCGAGCAGCTCAGCCACTTCAGCCGCCGCAACCGACGGATCTGCACTGTGCTGCACGATTGCTCGGCGTAGTCGGGTTCCGTCCGGTCAACACCAGCAGGACAGCGCACCCTAGCGTCGCCTTCAACCTACGCCCCGAGTCTAATTGCCTCTGTATGGCATTCGGCAGTATCGCTGCGGTCCATCGAAGAGATGACCTTTGGGTCGGCACGCACTCACCCTTCGGCACGGTGTGGAAAGGTTCGCTGTATGGGGTTTGGGTGGGCGCAGGTACGCGGAATCAGTTACAGCACCATGGGGCGTCCTGTTCGTGCGACTGTTCATCACTCCGACGGCGAGGTGTCTCGGATTTGGGTTGACCCCCCAGGTCGCAAGCGCATCGAAATCACTTCGGGCCAACCGGTCTATGTCGAGAACGCCGAGGCTGAGTACCGGTGGCACGACGGCGACGGCGTCATGGTCCGAGACATGAAGTCACCGCATCGTCTGGTGAGCACGATCGGTGTGGGTCCAGAGCATCTCGTCGCCGCGTACCGGTTCTGGCCGCGGCCCGAGAGCCAGACCGACCTGGGAACACCCTCGCAACCGCAGCCAGTACAGGTCCGCGGACGGCAAGGGTGGCAAGTCGAGTTCACGCCGACAGGGTCGCCGCACCGCGGAACGTCGGAGCCGGTCACCTATGTCATCGACGCCGAACTCGGAGTCGCGTTGGCATGGCGGCAGGGCGGGAGGTGGATCGAGTTGTCTGATCCCGTCCTCGATGAGGAGTTCGACGATGCTCTGTTCGTTTGGGACGGTGCTGTCCGCGAACGGGAAGATCAGACCTCAATCCAAGTGCGTGAGAACGAAGAACGTCAACGCCAGCTCGAGAGAATGCCGCGCTCGGTACCGACCTGGCTCCCCTCCACCGTCGTATCCGACGTCATCGAGGGCGACCCGAAGACCGGATCGATGGACCTGACAGCGCATTTGCAGCATGTCCGAGTCGCGGTGCGCCGGTGGCTCACTGATCTGGACGAACCTGCCGAGACGTTCCACATGCAGATGTACCCGTACGCCCAGCGTCAACAGCAAGGCCCCTGGACACTTGAGGTCCGCACCCGAGAGAAGATTCCGGCCAGCGACGGGCAACGCATCTTCGACTCGATCACACCCGTACCCCCGCCCGCACAGACCCCTGCCGAGATACGGGCCGACCTCGAACGAGAACGCCTCGCCGAGAAAGAAGCCGAAGAGACCGCCGCACTGGGCACCGGACGTCAGCTTCGCGCCTACCTCGGCACGCACGCGTCGCTGCTGATCCGCACCGACTTCAGCGACGACACTCTGTGGCGCGAAACAGCACTCGCAGCCATGGCCCCTCAACCCAGCGGCCTCGACGACCCGGCCGAGTTTCAAGCCAACCTGACATGTATCGATCACCCCGACAACGACGGCCTGACCGTGCCCAGGCTCCTTGAATTGATCGGGTCCCGCCCGCCCCACTACGTGTTCCTGGCAGACCACGAAACCATCGTCAATCCCGAACACCCCATCGTCGCTGTCGACACCAGCCCCGAGGAATGGTGCGAGGACACCGATCTCGTACGTGGGCAAGCGATTCGGATCATCCCCGAACAGATGTGGGCGATTGAAAACAACCTGTCCATCAGCAATGCAGGTTTTGATGACTTTGTCCGGGGCACCCAACCCGATGGGGTGTACCGCGGCTTCCCCAAGCCCGCACCGCCGGCCCACATCCTCACCACCGCCGAACTCATCGACGCCGTCGCCCAGAACACGTCCACCGAAACACTTGCCCGCCTGCACCACACAGTCCAAGAGCTCAACGAAGGTTCCGTCTGGCACATAAGCCGGGTTCCCGACTTCACTCAGCACCACACGAACGTCAGCGAACACGACTACCGCGGAGCAAACCTGGTCGGCCGGGACGAGTACCTGGCCGCCATCGCGGGCGCCGGCTCAGGTTTGCACCTGATGGTAAGCATCCCGCGCGGGTACTGGTACATCGTGTTCGAAGAGAACACACTTCGTCCCATCGCCGCGATGATGGTGCAGTCGCCTGCCCCTCCACCACAGCAGTAGCAGCAAGAGCCACCGAACATCCACCGTTGTGGTCGGACTAGCTGGGCTGCGGCGCGAACCGGCGCGCCCACACTTCCCGGACTGCAACGGCCACCAACACCACACCGATGGTCATCATCGTTCCGAGTTGGACACTGTCCAGGGCACCCGGAGTGGCCAACAACAGCAGTCCAAACGCCACGCACGGCGCGGCGACCGTCACAATTCCGGGCAACACCTCGCGAGCTGAGACCGCCTCAACAACAGCAGCGATGAGTACCGCGCCGAACGCGATCGCCGACCACAACTCAGGATCGGTCCACGGGTCGTACGACGAGCCTGCGAAGTCGGCGATGCCTACGGGTGAGTCGGTCAACCCGGTATACGCCGTCCAGCCATACTCCTTGGGGAAAGAGGTCGCACCGATGTAGTTGCCATACCTGCTCACACCCGTCCAGGTGATGCCCCCGGTAAACAGCGTCGCCACCATAAAGATCCACCACGCGCTATGGCCTGTGATGCGGGCATGTGAAAACACGCGGTGCCGGGTCATGACCGCAAGTGTTTCAGGCCGACCATCGCAATCCCCGGCAGCACAGGGAACCGCCCTCGGGTGTTCGGTATTTGATCACAGGCCCGCCCCGGAACAAGCCAGCAGGATGACCTTGCCATCCACGTCACGAACCCAGAAGCTCCCTGACCTTGCTCAACTGTTCTACGAACCGCTGCCGGTAGAGCGCGGTGAACCGATGTAGGGGCTGATCGAGGATCGCGCGGGCTGTCAGGTCCGAAACCTCCAGCAGCTCAGCCACTTCCGCCGCTGCAACCGACGGATCTGCACTGTGCTGCACGATGTCGATGAGCTCGGGAGCATGGTCCAAGGCTCGGAGGTAGCCCGTGAAACGATCCCGGTCAGCCTGCAGCTGTCCGTGCGATTGCTTGGCGTAGTCGGGTTCCATCACGGGCTCCGAAGGAAGGAAGCGCCGAGGGTCCACCGCGATGTTGAACTCGATGTGAGTGATCTCCATGAGGTGTGCGTCGCCGTCCGCGTGGTCGTAGACGCGCAGGCATGCTCCGGTGTGCTCATCAAGGGTGGCCTGCAATGGATTGATCTTGCCGCGCGGTGGGTCGAGAAGGAATTCCCAGGCCGGCCGGCCCGCCACCGTGGTCGCAACCGGATCGGCAGCGGGGGAGTGGTAGTTGTGCGGGTCGGCGAAGAGCCAATCGCCCGGGTCTCCCAACAAACGGTACGGATGCACGTGCCGCCACTTGGCCGCAGCCGACAATGCCGAGCCACCTGAAACAGGTTCGAGGCGGCCGCGACCACCCCGTATCCAGCAGCGGGCTCCTTGCTGGACGTGTACCTCTCCGTGGTCATCGGTGACGTTCCAACGGTCGCCCGGCATGATCGTGAAACTGGCGGTTGCCGCGGTCACCTCACCGTCGATGGTGGTCACCGAGCGCAATTGGCCTACGGCACTGGTGAACCCGACGTCGGCGTACTTGGTCCGCAACTCATCCCACAGGCCGGCCCGACGCCCACCAGGCTCGCCTGATGCCACAACCGTGGTGCCCATGAATACATAGTGCCGAAAACAGGCGTGGTCTCGTGGCGAGTTGGGCGATGGTGCCCACAACGTCACCCGACCGCGCGCCCATCAGGCAGGCGGGGGCGTCCGCTGCAACTCGATGAGCCCGGCGCGGGCCATCCTCGCGACGTCAGAACGGAACTGCGACAACTGCATTGCCGCCACCGCCTCGGCACCACGTTCGGAGACTCCGAGCAGTTCGATAATGGCGGCTCGTGCGGCGGCGCCGTTGTCAGCGCCGGCGATGACCTCGAGGACGTCCTGCGGCCGATCCAGAGCTGCCACCGTCGCCGCCATCACCTCGAGGGTCTGCTCGCGCCGTTCGCGTGGGTCCCCGGGCCGACCGCCCCGGCGCCCGCGGTCGCGGGGCTCGGCCTCGACAACGGGTCCGGTCCAGACGAAGAGGTCAGCAGGCAGGTCGTCGTGGTCGGCGACGTCGTACACCTCGAACAATTCGCCGCGTTCGGGACTGCCGACTCGCACGATGATGCCGGTTACGTCGTCGATGGTGATCTCCACCGGGTCGTCAGACCTCGTCATCAGGGCGGTGCGCCATGCGACGCGACCAGCCCTGTCGACGAGACTGGGCGGAGCAGCCACGCGCATGTTCTGGCTCATCCGCCGCAACAGTGATTTCTCACCCAACAGGTCGAGAGGGCTGGCCTGCGAACCCAGATTGACGATGCCGAAGTCACCGCCGAGACGCCGCATCTCGTCGTCGATGCGGACCAAGGGCTTCTCGCCTGCGCCCTGGATGTAGACGACATCACCCTCGCGCTCGATCCGCCACTGATCATGAGGTCCGTGCCAGAAGTCGAACACGGGCCCGGGCGTCTCGTTGCCTTCTTTGGCGGACGTTCGCATCGACCCGGACACGTACACGGTCTCGGCGGCCGCATTGCGACCGGCCAACTCCACCCACGACGGTGTGCTCATGCCTGCGACGGTAGTCAGTACATTCGCGGTCGCTCAGGCGGGTGGCGGGAATCCGCGCTCGGCCAGTGCATCCAGCACACGCTCGGAGCCACGGAACGGGTCACCGTCTCGCGGCCAGTGGATGATCACGTCGGTGAAGCCGAGTTCCCCGGCCCGGCCGACCATGTCATCGAACGTCGCCAGACTCGTCAGTGAGAACTGCGGCGACGCGTCGAGGTTCAGGTAGCGGTCGAAGCCATCAGGGGAGCGACCTTCATCGGCCAGCGCCTCATCGAGGTGGTCGCACCCACGCTTGACCCCGTCAAACCACTCATCGAGCGTCTCGGCCTTCTGCCCGGTTGTCATCCAGGCATCACCGTGACGGACGGCGAAGCGGATCGAACGAGGCCCGTTGCCGGCCAGGATGAACGGGACCCGGTGCCGGACCGAGCCGCCGACCAGACGCATGTCGCGAGCCTGGTAATACTCGCCGTCGGCGGAGACATGGTCGTCGGTGAGCAATCGGTCGAGCAAGAGGGTGAACTCCTGGAAACGGTCGACCTTCTGGCGCGGTGTCATCGCCGGGGCGCCCTGCAGTCCGTCGTCAGGTGTACCGCCGGCGCCCAGCCCCAGTAACACGCGGTCGCCGGCGATGTCGAGCAAGGTGTCGACCTCACGCGAAAAAGACACGGGGTGACGGAAATTGGGCGACACCACAAACGAGCCGATCTTGATCGTGGAGGTCACCATGGCGAGGGCAGTCATCGTCGGAACGCTGGAGAACCATCGAGCGTCGGGCAGCCCGCCCCACACCAGATGGTCGAATACCCAGGCGTGGTCGAAGCCGATCTCCTCGGCTCGTTCCCATTTCGGCCGCGCGTCGTGCCACGACTGATCGGGCAGGATGGAGATTCCGTATCGCATGGGCTCACTGTAGCTGCGGGGGACGACACCATCGCGAAACGCAATGCATCAACGGCATATTGAGAGTTATCCACAAATCGTGGGGTTATCCACAGATGAGTGTGGAGAAATCGCGCCTTCGAAAGTGGCTGGGGGAGCGAAGAATCAAGCGCGACGTCAGTCTGTGTTCATTCAGGTGAATCAAGTTGCTAAACAAGTGTTCTCACAATGGCCACCAAACGCACGAGAGTCCCGTCGCACGTGGCGACGAGACTCTCGGCTTGCAAAGAGGTTTAGCGGTTGTGCCTGGGAACGTGGCTGCCGTTGTCGCCGGGACCGTTCCCTGTCTGGCGGGGGTCCAGACCGTGGCCCGGACCGTTTCCGGTGTGGCGGGGATCGAGGCCGTTGCCGGGGCCGTTTCCGGCCTGGCGGGGATCCATGCGGTTGCCGTTGTCGTGGCGGTTGTCATCGCGGCCGTTCCGGCCGACGTCGGGATCGAGCTTGTCGGCGCGCTGGAACTCGGCGTCGAGTTCTTGGCGCTTGCTGGCAGCTGTGCCCTGGTGAGTGCTCGCCTCTGCGGCCAGGCGCTTGGCCTCGGCGGCCTTGGCGTCGGCTTCGGCCTGAGCCCGTCGGGCGTTGGCTGCGTGCTCTTCGGCGATGGCCTCACGCTTACGGACGCCGGCAACGCGTTCGGACGCCTGCTCCCGGATCTCTCCGGCTTGCACCCGACGGCTTTCCTTGCGCTTGCGTGCCAAGAACAGTGCGAGCGCTATGAGAGCCAGCACCACCACTACGGCTATAACGATCCAGACGACGGTATCCACGTTGACTCCTGACGAGACGATTTCCTGTCGGACTACCCAAGGATTTGTGGTCTCAAACACAACAGTCCGCCCATCAAGCGACGTCTAGCGGCTAATTAGCGATTGCGATATCGGAATGAGATCTGTGCAACGTCGCCGGTCTGCTGGTCACAGGGTCGGGCACAGCAAACGGTGTTGTCGGCGGCGATGTCTAGAGTGCGGCTATGAGCGACGATGACGGCTACCCGGATGGCTGCCCCACCCTGTCCCGCGACGGCCAGATGGTCGGTTTCTGCCCGTCGCCGAACGGCACCCATCTGCTGGTGTGGTGGCGTGCGGACAGCGAGATCATCGGTGGGTACGAAACCTACGAGGCCGGCGTCACCGCGGCACTACGCGCAATCGCCGCAGATGGTCTCGACCCGGACCCCGACGACGTGCGCGTCGAGGCCGCCAAACTGGAGGCCGATTTTGTGGGAACCGACTGGATGGGTCTCGGCTTTTGAGGTCGGCAGGCGTCAGCGGACCGACTCGTAGAGCACGGGCCACGAGTCGTGCACGTCGTCGCGCCAGTAGTCCCAGGAGTGCGTTCCCCTGTCCTTGAAGTTGTAGGTGGCCGGGATTCCGAGCGCGTCGAGCCGGCCCCGCAAGTTGTGAGTGCACTGATTCGTCGCGGCTTCGATCACCCCGCCGGCAGTCAATTGGGCCACCAGCTGGCTGGTCTGGCCGTCGACGTTGGGAGCCTCGAGGTTGTCGTGCTCACCCGGCAGTCCTGAGCCGGTGGAGATGTAGAGCGCGGTTCCACGCAGCCCGGCGGCGTGGACATACGGATCATTTGCCTGCCAGGCGGGGTCGTCCGGCTCACCCCACATGTTGACGGGGTTGCCACCGAAGTTCGACACCGTGATGTAGACGTACGCACGTCCGAGCGGATCGCTGGTCTGGGCGCAGCCGCTGAACGACGCCACGCCTTCATAGAGGTCGGGTTTTTGGATGGACAGCGCGAGCACGGAGGTGGCGGACATCGAGACACCCACGATCGCGTTCTTGCCTGTGGTGTTCAGGGCCGAGTCGACAATGGGTGGGAGTTCCACGGTGAGGAAGGTGGTCCACTTGTTGCGCCCGAGTTCGGGATCGTCGCGCTGCCAATCGGTGTAGTAGCTCGAGTCTCCGCCCAGGGTGGCAACTACATTGACGTCTTTCGTCTTGTAGAACGACGCTGCATCGCCCCAGCTGAGCAGGCCGTTCTCCTCGCCGGCTCCACCGACCCCGTCGAGCACATACACGGTCGGCCGCGGCTCGTCTCCGGGCGCGATCAGCAGCTTGAGCCCGATGTTCCTGTCCATCGCGGCGGAGTACACCTCGGCGGTCGCCTCGCGTCCTTCCCCGCGCACAAGACTCACGAGATAGGAGCCGTCGGGCGCCGCGATCGCGCGGTCGAGGATGGGGTCGGCGGAGGACGTGGCGGCAGGCGCCATCGCCACCGCGAGTCCTGCGACTGCCACGGCGACGAACAGACGGGAGTTCCGGCGGAACTGTGTGACGGGGTTTCTCATGGTGTCCCTAGTGACGTCGCGAGCATGAACATGTGGTGGGTCGGCAAGAAAGAGATTCAGGGGCAGGGTGCGGGCATGGTGTCGGCATGGTCTGGGTCGAGAGCGGTGTGGATCAGCCACAGGGAGCGCGGGTGGGTGGTCACACCCATGTGGTCGACGGCCAATCCGGGGCAACCGTCCTGAACCCACACATTGCGCACCGTGGCGTCGGGGCCGGCAGTGAGGAACGCCGACTCCGGCGGGGTGACGACCTTGTCGCCACGTGTTGCCACGGCCACGTAATCCACCCCGGGAACGGTGTCGCCACCGGCGTTCAGCTGCGTGAGGAAAGACGACCCGGCCATCTGCTGGGCATACGTGGGACCGACGGCCGCGGCAAGCACCTCGTCGGCGGGTAGTCCGGCAGCGTCGGTGTGCCTGTATATCTCCGAGTTGGAACCAAGGGGCAGGTCCGTGTTCGATTCGAAGGTCGATCCGTGGTTGGTGCCGCCGACGCTCACCACAGTGTGAATGGTGTTGCGCTCCACGAACTTGAGGTAGTGGCGTGCAGTGAGTGCGCCCATCGAATGGGCGACCACGTCGACCTTGTCGGCCGACGTCGCCGATCGCACCTTGCTGACGAACGCGGCGAGCACGTCTGCGGACTCCCTAATGTCGCTTCCGCCGGCGAGGTCGAGGATGTTCTCATCGCTACCGGGCTGATGACGTCCGTAGTCGAGCGCGAACACGCAGAAGCCTGAGTCGGAGAGCCGCTTCGACAACGTCCGCCAGGTGGCGGCCATCCCTGACCCGTTGCCGTGTACCAGCACCACGGGTCGTTGATGTTCGGGTGCCGGTGCGCAGGAGGTGAACTGGTTGACGCCAGGAAGAGAAGAGTCATCAGGGGGCGCGGCGGACGCCGGCACAGGTACCAGAAACGCTGACATGAGTACCAGAACAGGTGCGGCCAGAGCGGCACCCAGACGTAGGTGACCCATTCGATACCCCTTGGCTTCCACCCGACGATCACGTCCGCATCCGCGTGATATACGAGAGGCTTACCACACCCTGCGGCCCGCAGTGGGGTGAAGACGGTGGTTGCGGGAGAAAGTGATCGTCAAGGGCACGCCCCTCGGCAGATGGATAGTTTCACTCACGATCTTTGTGTGGGTTGACAAGGCGCCGAGGGAGATTCGGCCGGTGTTGCAAGGCCATGGTCTCGAGTCGTCGGGCGTTCCGCTGTGAGTATCCGTGTGGTCTGAGAGACTCGATCGCGTCGGGAGGTCTGTGCGGCACCGCGTACGAAGAACCGGGAATGGGGGCCATCGTGGCGGCTCAGGGCACCGATGCGATCCGCGAGCTGAACGCGGCGTTGGCAGGCCGGGTGCACGAATCCGGAACGGCCGGCTACCGCGACGCTCTGGGGCGAATCTTCTTTCCCGATGCAGCGCGACGTCGCCCGCTGTGCGTGGTGCAGCCGACCTCCGTGAGCGAGGTGGCCGAGGCCGTCACCATCGCCGAACGGTCGGGAAACACGGTCACCGTGCGAGGCGGCGGACTGAGTTCGAATTGCGTTGCAGATCAGTCGATCATGATCGATCTGTCGGCTCACATGAACGGCGCGCAAGCAGACGGCGAGAAGATCACCGCCAGTGGCGGAGCGAGCGTCGGCACCATGCTCGATGCTCTCGCCCCCGGCCGCATCGTCCCGGTCGGAATCTCACAGCACGCCGGGTTCGGGTTGGTCACCCGCGGTGGGGTCGGCTACTACACCCGCAGCCTCGGGTTGACCCTCGACCACCTCGCCGCAGTGGAGTTGGTCCTGCCCTCCGGCGAGGTCGTGCAGTTGTCCGACAGCAGTACCGGCCGCGACGCAGACCTGTGGTGGGCGGTTCGGGGGTGCGCGCCACCGTTCGGCGTGGTCACCTCGGCCACCCTGAACACTCATCGCGCGGGACCGATGTGGGTGCACCGGAGTGTGGTGGGTCTCGACGCGCTCGCCACGTACTTCCGCGTCGCACCAGAGGTGCCGCGGCACACGATGATGGGTGCGGTGCTCGGCTACACCGACCTGACGCCGGGACAACCGGTGATGCTGCTGTTCACCACATGTGCGAGTGAAGACGCCGCCGACATCGATGAGTCACGAAGGGCGGCAACGGCTGTCATGGATGCGTCGAAAGAGGTGCACTACCGTTCGGAGATGTCGGGCCGCTATCTCTCGGGCCTGCCCGAATACACCCCACCTGGTGCCGGGGGTACCGAACCGTCCCCGCTCCTGCTGCCAGAACCCACCGACGCCAGGGGCTCGTTCTTCGGGAAGGCCGTGTTCACCGGCCCCTCGCTAGATGCGTCGGTCGCGGACGCGCTCGCCACCCAGATCGCTGCCGCACCTACACCCGCCTGCCGCATCGACTTCCAGCAGACAGGCGGCGCCCTCGCCGATGTCGGTGACACCGATACGGCCTTCTGGGGGCGATCAGCCGAATGGAACATCCCGCTCAACGCGATCTGGTCGGATCCGTCTGACGAAGAAGCATGTCTGTCCTGGGCAAGCGAGACGCTGGTCGCCTTGTCCGGGCACACCACCGGCGTCTACAGCGTGGAAGTGCGTCCCGGTTTCGCCGAGACGGAAGCGGAGATCGACGCCGCGTTCGGGGGGAACCTCGCACGACTGCGTGGGCTGAGAGACCAGATCGACCCCACCGGAGTCTTCGGTACCTACCCGCTGTGATGGCCGTCGATGAGGTGCGCCGTCAGCTCGTCATGTCCGCTTGCCATACTTGTCGGGCCACATCGGCATCCGAAGGGAGCTCACAATCAACAGGTTTCTGGCGCCCGCGCTGATCTTTTTCGGCGTCGCGGCCGTGACCGCTGCCATTGCCGTCCCGGTCTGGTTGGTCCCCCAGCTCAAGGTGGTACCGCTTGATCTCGACATCACCACCGTGGCGGTGTCGCAGCCGGCCGGAATCACCGATGACGACGAGCTGCCGGCAAAGGTCTTCGACCGCTGTTCGGTGTCCGGTCCACGCGCCGAGGTGTTCGACGCGCACCTCACCCAGCAGCGCCGCACCGTGGTCATCGAACCGTCCGACGGCGATCAGGTGACCGTGCAGTCCGGCCAGACCGTGCGGATCGACCGCATCCGCGACGGCGAGGAGATCGTCGAGCCGAGTGTTGCTGCCGTCGACAGCGCGCGCACGTGTTCCGATGGCGTGCTCACCGGCAACATCGACGTCGTCTCCCTCGACCGCGAGACGAGCAAGCCGAACGGCGAGATCCACCGCCTGCACACAGTGCAGGCGCCGGCCGGCGTTCGAACCATCGAGGACGAGAGCAACTTCGTAGAGGCGCCGCGAGAGGGCTTCCAGTACAAGTTCGGCTTCGACGTCGAGAAGTCGGAGTACCCGTACTACGACGTCAACACCCGCCAGGACGTCCCCGCCAAGTTCGTCGGGGAGACGAAGATCAACGGACTCACCGCGTACGAGTTCGTGAGCGAGGTGCCCGAGATCGATCAGGTGCAGCTCGAGACCCCCAGCGGCGAACCCGCACCGGGGACGTCACTCGAGATGCCTGCGAGTTGGTGGGGCATCGAAGGTGTGCCTGCCGACGAGAAGATCGTGATGGACCGTTTTGCGACCGCCACGCGGCATGTGTGGGTGGAACCGAAGACGGGAACCGTCTTGCGTGGACTCGAAGAGCAGCACCAGTACTTCAAGTCGCCGGGTTGGGAAGATCCAGGTCTTGCCCAGCCCATCCGCGACTTCCGGATGGACGTGTTCAAGGCGACGATGGCCTGGGATTCGGCAACCGAGGACCGGCAGTCGGACAAAGCCTCCGGCTATGTCGATCAGCTCCGGTGGGGTGGTGTCATCATCCCGGCGATCGTGGGAACGATCGGTGGCATCTCGTTGATCGCGGGCGTCGTCCTGCTGATCCGCCGTCGTTCTGACAGGCCCACGGGTGGTCAGGACCTCGCCGGCTGAGCAAGGGTCCAAACACGAATCAGGGCGACGCGCATTGTGCGCGTCGCCCTGATGTGTCAGGTGCCGATGATCAGACCGTGATCACCGGCGCGGTGATCACGCGCTGGCGTTCTCCCGCCGCGGCAACTTCCAGCCCGGACGCACGAAGTGGCACGTGTACCCGTTCGGAATGCGCTGCAGGTAGTCCTGATGCTCGGGCTCGGCCTCCCAGAACGGTCCCGCAGGAACCACTTCGGTGACGACCTTGCCTGGCCACAGGCCCGACGCGTCCACATCGGCGATGGTGTCGAGAGCGACGCGCTTCTGCTCGTCGTCGGTGTAGAAGATCGCCGATCGGTAGCTCATCCCGATGTCGTTGCCCTGTCGATTCTTGGTCGACGGGTCGTGGATCTGGAAGAAGAACTCGAGAAGATCCCGGTAGCTCGTCTGTTCGGGGTCGAACTCGATCTCGATGGCCTCGGCGTGGGTGCCGTGGTTGCGGTACGTCGCGTTGGGAACGTCGCCGCCGGTGTAGCCGACCCGAGTGGAGATGACGCCTGGCTGCCTACGAACCAGTTCCTGGACGCCCCAGAAACATCCGCCCGCCAGTATCGCCTTTTCGGTCATCGTGTGGCCTCCTTGCTGTTGAACAGATGCAGGTACTCGCCGTAGCCGGCACTTTCCATCTCGGCGACCGGGATGAAGCGGAGTGCGGCCGAGTTGATGCAGTAACGCAGACCGCCTTCGTCGATCGGTCCGTCGTTGAAGACGTGCCCCAGGTGGCTGTCGCCATGGGTGGACCGGACTTCGGTGCGCACCATGCCGTGGGTGCTGTCCGTCTTCTCGACCACGTTTGCCGGTTCGATCGGTGTGGTGAAGCTGGGCCATCCGCAGCCGCTGTCGAACTTCTTCGTCGACGTGAACAGGGGCTCACCGGACACGATGTCGACGTACAGGCCGGCCTCGTGGTTGTCCCAGAATTCGTTCCGGAAGGCCGGCTCGGTGGCCGACTTCTGGGTGACGGCGAACTGCGCCGGGTTCAACCGGGCGATGGCGTCGGGGTCTTTGCGATATTCATGCGACACGTTGTCCTCCTCGGGGGATTCGTCTCCGCTGGCTGCGGGACGGAGGTGTCACTCGGGTATGACAACACCAAGTGTGTCCCGGGTGTTCCTCCGACGCCAGCAGGTGTTCCGGCCATCGGTTGTTGCCTACGCTACCGATTGCGCACCCCTGGCGAGCCGATGCGGCGCGACCGGTGTGGACTGGGGGCATCGCGGCGACGGCCGGTCCCGCGCGTATTGCAGGACGATCGAGTCGGCTGAGGAGGAACGGTGCGCGCCTGGGTGGTCTGGTCGGTGGGACTGCTGGCGTACGTCGTCGCCGTTCTGGACCGGACAACTCTCGGTGTTTCCGGCCTCGACGCCGCCGACCGGTTCTCGGCGAGCCCCAGTGTGCTCTCCACTTTTGTGGTGTTGCAGGTGATCGTCTACGCGAGCATGCAGATCCCGGCTGGTCTGCTACTCGATCGATACGGCAGCCGGGCGTTGATCGTGACGGGCGCATTGATCATGGCTGCCGGCCAGATGACCCTGGCACTCACCGAGGCCCTTCCTGCCGCCATCATCGCCCGCGCATTGGTCGGGGCGGGCGACGCCTTCACGTTCATCTCGGTTCTGCGGCTGGTGCCACGGTGGTTCACGCCCAAGCGGGTACCGCTGGTGACCCAGTTGACCGGTATCCTCGGCCAACTCGGCCAGGTGCTGTCGGCGGTCCCGTTCCTTGCTCTGCTGAACGGGCCGGGCTGGACGGCCGCATACTCGTCGGCCGTCGCGCTTGGCCTCCTCACCGCCGTGCTCGCACTGGCTCTGGTACGCGACGCTCCCCCCGGCACCGAGACCACCACCGAGTCGGCGTCGGTGAGCGAGACACTGCGCAGCATCAAGACGGTGTGGTCGCGCCCGGGAACCAGGCTCGGGTTCTTCAGCCACATGGGCACTCAGTTCTCCATCACCGTCTTCGCGTTGATGTGGGGTATCCCGTATCTGACAACGGGGCAGAACCTCTCGGCCGGTGCAGCCGGCGCTCTGCTGAGCGCTTCGGTGGTGTCGATCATCGGTGCCGGCATCATCATCGGCTTGCTCACCGGTCGGTTCCCGGCTCGACGCTCCTGGCTTGTCTTGGGAATCATGGGTAGCAATGCGGCCATCTGGACTGTGGTGCTGGCATTGCCGGCACCGGCACCCACGTGGCTCTTGGTGATCCTCGTGGTGGTCATCTCGGTGGGCGGGCCGGGCTCGGTGGTCGGTTTCGACTTCGCGCGTACCTTCAATCCCAGCAAGAGCCTCGGGACCGCACAGGGCATGGTCAACATGGGTGGCTTCCTGGTGTCGCTGATCGTGATGCAGGTGATGGGCATCATCATCGGGGCGATGGGCGGCTACTCGTTCGACTCGTTCCGGGTGGCATGGACGGTGCAATACGCCGTCTGGCTGATCGCCACCGTCGGAATCTTGAGCACTCGTCGTAAGGCCGTTCGCGAGATGGAACGCGAAAAACGTGCGCAGCTCGAGGAGAATTAGTCGGCCAGGGCGCAAGGATCGGCGCCGCCCATCTACGTTGGGGTCACGACACCGACCGGACATGCTCACTTGGTGAGCCAACAAGAAGGGCCGATGATGACCCGAAACAACCGTCCAGGCGGCCTGCACAGCGTGCCTACCCACGCAGACCGGCAGGGCGTTGAGGCCGTCATCGATGCGCTGCCGATCGGTGCGATCGTGCTGTCGCAGAATGGGCTCCTGCAACTCGCCAATGACGTGGCAAGCAGCTTGTTCGAGCTCGACGAACGTCAGGTCGACGATATGTCATTTCCGGACGGGTTCGGGATAAAGTTCCACGACTCCCAGGGGGAACTTGTTGAGTCGCAGAGTATTTCATCCAATCCAGGCGATCATGACGACAAAATAAATACTGCGACAGTCTCTTTCGACGGCCTCAACGGTCAGAAGGTGTGGCTCGAAATGTCCCGAGCTAACCTACGGCTCGACGATCCTGAATGCTCGGTGTTGTTGTCTTTCCGCGACATCACGGAACTCCATCTCTCGCGGAAACGTTTGTTCGCCGGCGACGTGAACGATCAGCTGACCGGACTTCCCAGGCTGCCCGCCGTCCTCGAGCACCTCGCCTCGCTGCTCCAGTCTCCGACCGACGATGTAGGCCGCAGCAACGTTGTGATGGTCATCAATTTCGACAAGCTGAGAGAACTCAACGCCTCTTTGGGCCACCTACGCGGCGACGAGGCCCTCGCCGAGACCGCTCAACGCCTACGTGACTGCCTTCCCCAGCCCCATCTGCTGGGTCGGGTCGTCGGTGCAGAGTTCATTGCAGTTCTCCAAGGAGTGGATCAGGACTTCGTCGACGACGTCTCCGATTCCATCCACCTGGCGTTGACCGAACCGGTGGTCGTCGAAGAGACTGCTGTCCGGTTGCGGGCCAGTGTGGGAATCACCCACATATCACCAGACGACGAACGCAGCCCAGAGGAGATCGTCAGCTCCGCAGACACCGCAATGTACGTCGCCCGCAACAAAGGCGGCGGCCACACCGTCGACTTCGGCTCCCTGCAAATCCGAGATGTCCTAGAAGACTGATACTCCAAGCGTGGAGATTGGCGTGCGGAGGTTGTCGTCAGAGACCGGCTGTTCGATAAGTCGGTGGAAAGCGGAACCCCATCGCTGCGACCAGGGCGGTGACGCAGACAATCCCGACGTACGGCACCTGTGCCAAGTCTCCAGCAGCCAGAACAAAAGAGACGATGAAGAGCAGCAGCCCGACGACCGTACCGACGTAGGCACTGAACACCACTCGGAACCATCTGTCCCGTGACGCCCTCCGCTCACCGTCGCCGGAGGCTCTGAGGAAGAGTGCGCCAGTGCCAACGATGATCGCGGCCGCGATAGCCCCGGCCGGCACCGCCATCATTGCCCCGACGATGGCGCCCACGATCGTCGTCGAGGTGACTGCGCCGACGTAGCCACCGGCCAACGTTGCCAAAAAGAGGGAAGAGAGCCACACCGTGCGAAGCCAGTTGGTGGACAGCTGCTTCCCCTCGGTGAGGCCTAATGCGGGATAGGTCTCCAATGACACATCGTGTGTGTATCGGGTGCGCCATGCCCTTCTGGTCGACCATGCGGCCCCTAGGACCGTGAACACCCATACGGTAAGCAGAAGCCAATCCCACGGGGACCCATCAGACGCTGCAGTCCCGATGAAAGCGGGACCACCCAAAGCGACCATGACGACGAAGAACATCGTGGTCAGCAACCGATCGCTGGTCACATTCCCATGAATCCTCATTCTGTGATGGTTGCACAGGCAACCGAGTCTTTGTCTGGCTCATTGCTGCGGCTGTGGTCACCGCCATCCAGAACCTCGCGCCGTTGTCTCGCGAGCAGTCGGATGATCGGCGAACCAGCGATACGCGGTAGCGGCGATCCACCCGGGTCGGTTTCACGTGAGTGGAGTTGACCCCGACGAAACCTTACGTTCGCCGGCCGTCGGTGTTGTGTTTCGATTCGCGTCTTTCGGAGTCGACAACCTGTTGGATATGCCTGAGACGAATCCCCTGTTGAACCGCCGTACGTTGCTGCGAGCCGGCGCCATCGGTGCCCTCCTCATCCCGGCCGGAAGTGCACTTGCGGCATGTGGTGGGTCCGGATCGGCAACGTCATCGTCCTCGACTGGACTGTCCGTAGCCCGCCCGCGGCTGACTCATGGACTCGCCAGCGGGGATCCGCGCGCGGATGGCGCGCTGATCTGGGCGCGTTCGGATGCGCCCGCGACGATGATCGTCGAGACATCGGCGACCGAGTCTTTTACCAACGCAGAACGATTCACCGGCCCCAGGCTCACACCGGCGTCCGATGGAACCGGCAGAATACGGCTGACCGGTCTCGAGCCGGGCCAGACCGTGCACTACCGGGTTGTCCTGGAGGGTGAGAACGGCGCCGAGTCCGAGCCGCTCACCGGTGTTTTCAACACCGTGCCGGTGCAACGTCGAGCCTTGAACTTCGTCTGGTCGGGAGATGTGGTGGGGCAGGGCTGGGGCATCAACGAAAGCCTCGGTGGCATGAGTATTTTCGGTGCGATCGCGGATCGTCGCCCCGACTTCTTCCTGCATTCCGGCGACGCCATCTACGCGGACGGGCCGGTAGCGGAATCGCAGAAGCAGAACAACGGTGACGTGTACGTGAACCTGACCACGGACGCCAAATCTCATGTGGCACAGACGTTGGACGACTTCCGGGGAAACTACGCCTACAACTTGACCGACGCCCACTACCGTAGGTTCGCCGCTACTGTGCCGCAGGTCGTCCAGTGGGATGACCACGAGGTGGTGAACAACTGGTTCCCTGGGGAAAGCCTGGCCGGGCAAGAACGCAAGGGATACACCGAGACCGACGTCGACAAGCTCACCGGGTTCGCTGCGCAGGCTTGGCAGGAGTGGCAGCCTGTCCTGCCCAGTGAAGCCGTCGATGGACGTCTGTACCGCAAGATTGCCTACGGTCCGGACTTGGACGTCTTTGTCCTCGACATGCGCAGCTACAAGGATCCGAATCCGAACGCATGGAGCCCCAACAGTCCGGAAGGGGTCCTCGGGGCCAAACAAACGCAGTGGCTCATCGATGGATTGAAGGCGTCGACCGCAACATGGAAGGTGGTGGCGAACGACCTGCCGCTCTCGATCGTTGTTCCCGACAAGTCAACGGATCCCGTCGACGGGCCGAAGTCGATGGAAGGTGTGGCGCAGGGTGACAACGGCCAACCGCTGGGCCGTGAGATCGCTTTCTCGAGAGTCCTGTCCCAGACCAAGAACGTCCCCAACATCGTTTATCTGACCGCCGATGTGCACTACACGGCCGCGATCTCCTACGACCCCGGACGCGCTGGATTCACCGACTTCGCGCCGTTCTGGGAGTTCGTGTCGGGTCCACTGCACGCCGGCGCGTTCCCCGAGAGTCCTCTTGATGGAACGTTCGGTGCTCGGTACGAGTTCGTCCATGCACCCACGGACGCGAATGTCTCACCGGCTGAGGGGTTTCAGCACTTCGGCGAGGTGAGCATCAACCCGGACGACCGCACATTCACGGTGGATCTTCGCGACGCGAAGGGTGTCAGTCTGTACTCGAAGGTGCTGACAGCGCAGTGACGCCGAACCGTCACAAACCGACGGTCTGTCCTCCATCGATGACAAGGGCGTGTCCGGTGGTGAACGCACCGAGATCCGAGCTCAGCCACAACACGGCGGAGGCGACCTCCTCGGGACGGCCCATCCGTCCCACCGGTTCTTGAGCGATGACGCGTGCGCGGCCTTCGGGCGTGCCGCCAGAGAAGCGGTCCATCATGGGCGTCTCGATGATGCCGGGGCAGATCGCGTTGATATGGATCCCTTGGGCGGCGTAGTCGAGCGTTGCCGACTTCGTCATCCCGATCACCCCGTGTTTGACAGCGGTTGGTCGCGACAAGACGGTCCCAGTCGTGCTCGGGGATGTCGACCAGTGGCGCCACCGGCTGTTCGACCCCGGCGTTGTTGAACGCGATGTCCAGACGCCCGAATGTGTCGATCGTCCTCGCGAGTGCGGATTCGATCTCGTCGCCGTCAGTGACGTCGCAACCCGTACCCAGGGCTCGGACGCCGTGCTGCTTGATCATCTCGACGGTACGCGCGAGCTCGTCCAGATTGATGTCGGTTACTGCCACGTCGGCACCCGCTGCAGCGAACGCGATCGCAGTGGCGCGGCCTATTCCGCCCGCTGCACCCGTGACAAAGGCGACCTTTCCGGCGAATTCATCGTGAGTCATTGATTTCCAATCGATATGGGTGGGTCAGAGCGTGAGAAGAACTTTGGTGGCGCGGCGTTCGTCCATTGCTCGGTAGGCGTCGGCGGCTTGTTCGAGCGGCAGGGTGAGGTCGAAGACCCTGCCGGGGTTGATGGTTCGAGTCCAGATGAGATCGATCAGTTCGGGGAGGAAGCGGCGCACCGGTGCAGGGCCGCCGTGAAGGTGGACGCCCGAGAAGAACAGTTCGAGCCCGGGTAGATCGACGTCGTGGGAGACGCCGACGTAACCGACGTGTCCGCCGGGTCGGGTCGAGCGGATGGCCTGCATCATCGACTCCTGGGTGCCGACGGCCTCGACGACGGAATGTGCACCGAGTCCACCGGTGAGGTCTTTTATCTTGGCGACACCGTCGTCGCCGCGTTCCTCGACGATGTCGGTGGCGCCGAACTCTCGCGCGAGGGCCTGGCGGTCGGCGTGACGACTCATGGCAATGATGCGCTCTGCACCAAGCTGTTTCGCGGCCAGGACGCCGAGTAGCCCCACCGCACCGTCGCCGACCACGGCAACGGTCTTGCCCGGGCCGACCTCTGCCGCGACGGCGGCGAACCAACCGGTGCCGAGCACGTCGGAGGCGGCCAGCAGCGACGGGATGAGGTCGGGGTCGGGCTGACCGGGAGTGGCCACCAATGTGCCGTCCGCCAGGGGGATGCGGGCGTACTCGGCCTGGGTGCCGATCTCACCCATGACCTGGGCGTGCACGCACCTCGATTGGTACCCGGCCTGGCAGATCTCGCAGGTGTTGTCCGAGGCGAAGAACGATCCGACGACGAAGTCGCCCACACCGACGGTCGTGACGGCATCACCGATGGCGGTGACGGTACCGACGTACTCGTGACCCATGGGTATCTGGTCGGCGGGGTCATCTCCGCGGTACGGCCACAGGTCTGAACCACAGACGCATGATGCGGCAAGGCGGATGATCGCATCCGTCGGTTCGATGATGACCGGGTCGGGGCGGTCGACGATCTGGACGTCGCGGGGCGAGGCGAGAATGACTCCACGCACTGGTGTCTCCTTCGGTGAGTGGGTGTGTGTTCACCACATAACCGCGAATGCGCGGGGCGGGGGAGTCACTGACAAGAGGTGTATTGGCAGGGAACCCCTGAACGACGCGTCCGCGCCTACCCTGAATTCCATGAACAACCGGGACGAGGTGCGTGAGTTCCTGATGTCGCGACGGGCGAAGGTGACACCGGAGGAGGCCGGGTTGCCTGCCGGGCAGAACCGCCGGGTGGCGGGCCTTCGCCGCAGTGAGGTGGCCATGCTCGCCGGGGTGAGTGTGGAGTACTACGCCCGCCTAGAGCGCGGGACCATCGCGGGGGCCTCGGCATCCGTGCTCGACGCCATCGCCAGGGCGTTGCTCCTTGACGACACCGAACGAGCGCATTTGTTCGACCTGGCCCGAGCCGCCGACGGTATCCCGACTTCAGGCCGCCCCCGCCGGCGTGGCAGCAAGCCTGCCGTGCCGCGGTTGAGCTTGCAGTGGGCGCTCGATTCCATCACCGAGGGAGTGGCGTTTGTCCGCAACCAGCATCAAGACCTGTTGGCCACCAACGAACTCGGACGCGCCCTTTACTCACCGCTGATCGGTGACGGCGGGCGCACCCCGAACCTGGCCCGGTTCCAGTTCCTCGACCCGGCCGCCCACGACTTCTATCCTGACTGGGAGTTGTTCGCTCAGATGTGTGTCTCCATCATGCGTGCCGAAGCCGGACGCGACCCATACGACAAGGGTTTGCAGGATCTGGTCGGCGAATTGTCCACGCGGAGTGATGTTTTCCGTACGTTGTGGGGCGCCCACGATGTGCGGACACATGGGTCGGGCACCAAACGGTTCAACCACCCGGTGGTCGGAGACATCAGCCTGGCTTACGAAGAACTGGTCATCACCGCCGATCCGGGTTCGGTGTTGATGGTGTACACGGCCGAACCCGGTTCGCCCAGTTCCGAACGGCTTCGTCTACTCGGATCGTGGGCTGCCGAGCACAGCCAGGCCCAGTCGTCGAAGACGTAAATCATTGTCGATCAATTGATTCGGGAGTTCACATGCAGATAGTCCGCAGTTCGGTTTCGACCACCAAGGGGCCCAGCGACTGGTTCACCGGCGATGTGTACATCGACGCCGTTGCCGCTGCGCCGCCACCATCGCGGGTGTCGGCCAACCTGGTGCATTTCATGCCCGGGGCGCGAACACACTGGCACCGTCACCCCTTGAGTCAGACCGTGTTCGTCACCGAGGGAATCGGGTTGTGCCAGCGCCGAGGTGGACCAGTCGAGATCATCAGACCAGGTGACCGGATCTTGTTCGAGGCCGACGAAGAGCACTGGCACGGTGCCGCGCCGACCCGCCTGATGGTCCACCTCGCCATCAACGAGAGCAGCGAAGAGTACGACGCCGTCCAGTGGCTCGCACCCGTCACCGACGAGGAGTACAACCAGCAACCGGCGACCGGGGAGCTGCCTGGCTCGCGCTGACGAATGTCTTGCAACAGGCCTGGTCAGTTGAAGGTGCAGCCGGCGACGGGCTTGTTCGCAAACCGATCCATGAGGTAGTCGACGGCGCCACCCGTTCCGAGACCGTCGATGAGATCGGGCCCGAAATGATTGGGCAACACCAAGCCCGGGGTGATGGGCGGCAGCTGGTTGGTGCGGAAAGTGACGTCGGCACCCTTCTCGCACCACTCGCCGGCGAGCTGCCGCACCTGGTCGTACGGGATGGTGTCGTCGTTGATGCCGCTGGTCACGAACACCGGACTCGCTGGTGTGAGCGTGCCGATGCGTTGTTCCTCGAAGATGGGAGCAGCTTCGGGAATGGTGTCGAGGTTCTCGAGTAGAGACTTGCCGTCCCTGGTGAGCGAGCTGGTGCGCAGGAACGGCTGCTGGAAGATGACATCACCGATGCACTCTGTTCCCAGCCGATCGAGCATTGCCTGTCCCGCAGGCGTTGTGCGCTCGGCGAGCGGCTTCTTGAGCGCGGGATGGCGTGCGACAAAGCCATTGATTGCGTAGCCGATGACACCGCCGATCAGATTGCCGTCGACCTTCGCCAGAACGTCGAGGAGATCCGCCGGGGGCGCGCCCGCCCAGGTGCCCTTGAGATTGAGCTCGGGGGCGTCGGTCGGCTGCAGTTCGGCCGCGGCCGCCGATGCCCCACCACCTTGGGAGTAACCCCAGAAAGCTATCGGCGTGCGAGAGCCGGTACCGCTGAGTGTGTTTGCCGCTCGGGCAGCATCGATCATCGCGTGGGCTTCTTCGACGCGGTTGACGTATGTGTGGACGCCCGGAGTGCCCAGCCCTACATAGTCGGTGACGAACACTCTCGCGCCCAGGGCATTCCAGCGTGCGGCCGCCAATGCTTCCTGATTCGCGGAGAAGGACAGAGGGTCGGTTTGTGCAATCAGCCCGGTGGCGAATGCCCGCGACGGTGCGCACTGATCGCCTTGACCCATGGTGCCCGGGCCGATGATGACGGTCGGCCGCGCTCCCTCGCCTTGCCACGGCTGGGTTGAGTCGATGAAGGTGCCGCTGACCGGCGTCGGCTCACCGTTCTCCAGGCGCGAGGTGTAGAGGACACGGCTTGCAGAACCCGGCCACGGGCCGTTCACACCCGGGATCGACACCAGCAGGGGCATCGATTCGGTCCTGATCACCGAACCCGGGATGGTCGAATACTCGGCGGGCGTGCTGTAGAAGTCCGAGGACGGAGCAGCCGACGCAGACGGAACCGCGCCGACGGCGGCAGCCGTCACCACCGAGACACTCAGCGCCAGTATCGCGAAGCGAACTCGCCTGGTGGCCCCGCTGCGCATGGAAAGGGTGTGTAGCAACGTGATTCCTGACTATGAAAGGGATTCGCCGACCGCTGGTGAACGTGGACTCAGATGACCGTACCGACATCGGTGGTGACGAGATGATCGAGTGCCCGTTCGGCCACGGCCGCGATGGTCATCGACGGGTTGCATGCTGCCGAGTTGCCGGGCATCAGTGCGCCGTCGAGAACGTAGAGACCGCGTTGCCCATGCACGCGGCCCTCGAGGTCGCACACCGAGCCCATGCTGGCTCCACCGAGCGGATGCCAGGTGGAAGGGAAGAACTCGTTGGTGTCGGTGAGGATGCCGCCCGGTCCCGCGATCTTGCGCACCGTGGGGCCGATATGGCGGTTCTGGATCTCTGCGTCACTGTCGGTGGGCCACCGCAGGATCGCGTCGTCACGGTCGGAGTCGTAGTGGAATCGGCCGCGTCCGGTGCTCACCCCGTAACCCACCATCATCGTGCTGCGGGCATCGAAGGACAGCGGCGGCACCGACGCCTGGATCACGGTGTGCGCGGCGTTCGGGTCGGACCAGTTCTTGCTGCCGTAGATGACCGGTCCACCTTGCGGCGCCCCGAACTCGGTCTCCAGATTGGTCCACACGTAGATGCGGTCGGCGTTGCTGCCCCAGTTGCCGCCGAGGTCGTCGGGCATGTCGGGTATCTGTCCCTTTGCCGCGGCGCGCATCAGCAACTTGGAGGTGTTCATACTGCCGGCGGCCATCACGAGTGCGTTGGTGGTCAAGATCTTGTTCTCGAGAACGTTTCCGGCCGAGTCGATCCGGTCGACATGGACCCGCCAACGGCCTTCGGGTGTCCGCTCGACATCGGTGACGTGGTGCTGCGTGTGCACGGCCACCCGCCCGGTCGCTTCGGCGGCAGCGATATAGGTGACGTCGACCGAGTGTTTTCCGCCGTTGTTCACCCCGAGTGCGCCGTCGCCGTTGGTGTACGAGGGCTTCATCTTTCCGCGCAACTCGTCGAGGGCAAAGTTCCAGTCGATCGGCATGGGGATCTTCGACACCGGCAGGCCCGCTTCGCGAACGCTTTGGGCGAACACCCGCGCGGCCCGGTAGTTCGGGGTGCCGATCAGCTCGTCGGGTGCTTCCGCGAGCCGGAGCATCCTGGCGACACGGGGGTAGTGGACCCGATTCATGGTCGCCCAGTCGAGTTCCTGAGGGAAGTGCGTGTTGAACACCGACTCGTCGGGTTGCAGGGTCATTCCCTGATAGACAAGGGAACCGCCGCCGACGCCAGCCGCACACAGCGCGGTCATGTTCTCGCCGGGGACCGCCTCGAGCAGTCCGACGTAGGGCTCGAACACGGCGGGCTTGCCGAACAGTTGAGGCGCCGACCGGTACCACAGAATGCGCTTGTCGGGCGTGGTGGCTCTGGGGAATGTCTCCGAGTTCGGGCCTGTCGCCCAGCGCCTTCCGCGTTCGAGTACCGTCACCGGCACACCCGCTTCAGCCAGCCGGAGTGCGGCGACACCGCCACCGAATCCCGAGCCGATGACGATCGCCCGATGGTCTTCACGGACAACCGGGGTGCGCTTTCGCGGCGTGGGATCTGCGCGGGCGATGGCCGGACTCGCGATGGCGGCTCCGACCACGGCGGCGCCGGTCAGAAAGGAACGGCGGTCGAACGCGGACATGGATCCCCCGAATCATGAGCTGGACAAACCCCGGATGCCCTGGTCGACGCGAGTGGTGACCGTTCTGCAGGCGTGGTCAAAACTAGACAGTCACGGGCCAATGTGTCAAGAATTACATTCGGGCCATCAAGTGGGCTCCAGCGCAGGGCGAAGCCACAGGGCGAGGAATTGGCGTAGATCATCGTCGGTGTGGACGGCGTCGCTGTCGAACAGCACCACCGACAAGCCGAGGCGCAGAGCGATCTCGACGATGTTGTCGAGGTTTTCCGCGACGTGTGGATCTCGCGCGGCCAGGGGCGAGAGGAACTCGCGGGCAACCGGCTTCGCTCGCGACATCATTCCGGTGTCGAACACGGGGTTGCCCTGCTGTGCTCGTAGCAGCAGAGCGAGTAGGGGGTCATCGCGTACCGCGGATCGTCCGGCCACGATGAGTTCGACAACATAGGCGATCGAGGTGTCGATGGTGTCCACCCGGGCGTGGATGTCTCCCAGCACGTGGACGGTGAGATCAGCGATCGCCGAAGACACCAGTTCCTCGCGGGACCCGAAGATGGAGTAGATCGTCTGGCGTGACACCCCCGCGGCATGCGCGACAGCAGCGATGTTGACGCCGTCGAAACCCTGCTCGGCGATGAGCGCTCGAGTGGCTTCGAGGATCTTGTGCCGGGACCGCATGCGCGTCATTATCGCCCGAGGCATCGATGAGTTGTCACAAGACAGGCTTCACGCCGATGTTGCCATCACGGGCCGATCGCAGAGGTGGCGGAGAGCGGACTCACGGCTCGAATCGGATGAAGAGTCGGCCGTTCTGCCCGTCGGTGCCCACCCTGGCCCGCACGTGGTAGACCTCGGCGATCATCTCCTCGGTCAAGACTTCTGCCGGCGTACCCATGGCCACGATGCGTCCTTCGGACAAGACGATGAGCTGGGTGCAGAACATGGCCGCCAGATTCAGATCGTGCAGGGCGATGATGCTGGTGATCGGGAGCCGCGCCACGAGGGCGAGCAACTCGAGTTGATGGTGGATGTCGAGGTGGTTGGTCGGCTCGTCGAGCAGCAGTTCGCGTGGTTCCTGGGCCAGAGCGCGCGCGATCTGCGCGCGTTGGCGTTCACCGCCCGACAGCTGGTGCCACAGCCGGTGGGCCTTGGTTGTCAGTCCGGTGTGGGCCAACGCAGAGTCGACGGCCTCTTGGTCCGCCGTAGCGTTGCCACCGAAGGCTCCGCGATGCGGAATTCGGCCCAGCCGAACGACATCGGCGACGGTGATGTCGAAGTCGGTGTCGGCGTGCTGGCTGACCACCGCAACCGCTTTCGCGATCTCACGCCGGCGCATGCGATTCAGCTCGGTTCCGTCAAGGGTGACCACGCCCGAGGTGGGTTTGACGGCGCCACTGAGCAATTGGAGCAGTGAGGACTTTCCTGACCCGTTGGGCCCGAGCAGACCTACGGTGTCGCCTGGCTGCGGATGCAACGACACTCCGTCGACCACGAGTGCCCCGCCACGCTGCCAACGAACATCGGCCGCTACCAACGTCATATCGACTTCTTTCGCCTGGACAGGATGGCGATGAACGCCGGAACTCCCACCAGCGCCGTACCAACGCCCACAGGCAATGGCGTGGGTGCAAACGCCACCCGGGACACGGCGTCCACCCACACCATGAAGACCGCGCCCATGAGCGCAGTGACCGGTATGAGCCTGCCGTGTCGAGGTCCGATGAGCATCCGGGCCGCGTGCGGGAGGACGAGCCCGACGAATCCGATCGCACCCGCCACGCTCACCAACGTTGCGGTGATCAACGCTGTCACCACGAGCAGAGCCGTTCGTGCTGTACGGACGTTGATGCCCAACGATGCTGCGACCTCGTTGCCGAAACTGAACGCGTCGAGGACAAACGCGTAGTAGAAGCAAATGGCGATGCCGATCCCGACGACGCTCACGCAGAGGACCACGTCGTCCCAGCGGACACCTTCGAGGGAACCGAGTAGCCAGAACATGACGCCGCGGGTCTCGTCGGAGTCCGCGAACGCAAAGATGATCAGCGAGGTCAGAGCCGAAAAGAGTTGGGTGCTGGCCACTCCCGCCAAAATCACCCTGTCGTTGTTCCCGCCGGAGAGCTGAGCGAGCAGGAGTACCAGCGCAAAGGCGACGAGGGCCCCGATGAACGCACCGCCGGAGAGACCGAGTGCGGCCCCGCCGATTCCGAGTATGCCGACGATGACCGCACCCGTCGATGCACCGGAGCTGATTCCGAGTACAAACGGATCGGCGAGTGGGTTGCGCAGCAGTGACTGCATGATCACCCCGCAGATACCCAACCCGCTCCCGCAGGCCGCCGCAACGAGACTGCGGGGCAGACGCTCCTCCCACACAATGGCGTTCTTCGACACCCGCACCGGTATGTCGGTGAACCCGAGGTGGTTGGTGACAACGTCGCGGACGTTGACCAGCGACACGTTCGCCGGACCGAGTGTCATCGCCACGGCGACCGAGACCAGCAGCAGGATCACCCCGCCTGCCATGACGACCGGCAGGCCCAATCGTCCTTTGGCCACGCCGGCCTCGGCGGTGGTGGTCGCGCTCAGGACTGGGAATCCATCTCGCGAAGGCCCGCGGCGATCTTCTCGACCCCGTCGACCAACCGGATGGACGGATTCATCTCGGCACCGTGCAGCGAGATGAACCGCTTGTCCTGCACCGCGCCCATGGTCTTGGTCACCGGGTCGGACTCGAGGAACGCGATCTTGTCTGCGAGGCGGTCACCTGGGAACCGGTCACGCAAGAGGTCGCCGAGGACGAGAACGGACGGGTCGCGGTCGACCACGGTTTCCCATCCAACCGCCGGCCAGTCGTCGTCGAGATCGGAGTAGACGTTCTTTGCCCCGACGGTTGTGGCAAGCAGATTTGCAGCGCCGAGGCCGCCTGCGACGTAAGGGCTCTTGGTGTCGGCGAACCAGAACGCCATCGAGACCCCGGATGCGGGCAACTGCTTGGTCGCGGCGTCCAGACGCTGCTGCAGCTGCGTCACGAGCTCGGCGCCCCTGTCCTGCACGTCGAAAATCTCGGCGATCTCGTTGATCTCTTGGTACAGCGAATCGATGGTCAGTGCTGTCGTTCGGGTGTTGCCGCCGTTGACGCTGACCCCGTTGTCGCAGTCGGTTGGCGACAGGTAGGTCTCGGTGCCGGTCTCCTCGAAGCGGGAGCGTTCGGCAACTCCGCCCTCCTTGAAGTGGCGTCCGAACGACGCCGTCACGAAGTCGGGGTCGGTGTCGAGGACCACCTCGTAGGTGGGTGCATTGTCGGCAAGACGCGGGACGCCCGAATTGGCGGCTTCGAGGTTCTCTCGGACCGGGTCTGTCCAGGATGCGGTGCCGACGATCCGATCTTCGAGACCGAGTGACAGCAAGATCTCGGTCGAGTTCTGATCGAGGGACACCACGCGCTGTGGTGGGGAGTCGACAGTCATCGACTGGCCGCAGTTGTCGATCACCAGCGGGTAGTTGGTCTCACCGTTTCCGCCGACGGAATCTTGCTCCGAAACAGGTTCGGAGTCACCGCACGCGGTCAGGACACCAGCCACGATGGCCATGGTGGACAGGACGCAGGCGCCTTTCGAAAACGTACTCACAGGTGTCAACTCTCCAAATCGACCAGGGTGTGACCGGGCGCATCTTGCACACGATTCACTCGCGTGGGACGGGTACGGCCGACGAACTCGGATAGGCTAACCTATGCCGACGATCAGCGATAGCTAGACGTAGCTGTAGCGTCTCTGACATCTCGAGCGACAGGAGACCAAGGCGTGGCCCCGGCGACCGGTGAACGTCGTCGAAGATGGCATGTGTCGTTCTTCGAGGAGCTGAAGCGGGCGACGCCCATCATCAGACTGTTGGTTCTCACCCAGCTGACATTCAACGTCGGCTTCTTCATGGTCCTGCCGTATCTGTCGGTTCACCTGACCAACGACCTCGGTCTCGGCGCGGCGTTGGTCGGTGTTGTCCTCGGAATCAGGACGTTCTCGCAACAGGGGATGTTCTTCGTCGGGGGCACCCTTGCCGACCGGTGGGGTATCAAGCCCGTTGTCCTGGTCGGCTGCCTGGTGCGAGTCTTGGGGTTCCTGGGGCTCGGACTTGTCGATTCGCTGGCCGGTGTTCTGGTCGCGACGGTACTGGTCGGCTTCGCCGCGGCATTGTTCTCGCCGGCGGTGGAGTCGGCGATTGCCGTCGAGGCGGGCAAAAGCGAGCGAAACGGCGGTCCGAGGCGAGTGGAGACGTTCGCACTGCTCTCGGTGTGCAATCAGATCGGGTCGTTCACCGGTCCGCTCATCGGATCACTGTTGCTGCTGATCGACTTTCGCGTTGCATGTCTTGTTGCGGCCGGAGTATTCGTCGGAGTGGTTGCGGCGCACGTGAACTGGTTGCCGAACGAGCCGGGGAACCACCGCGAGGAGCCCTGGTTGTCAGGGTGGACCGAGGTGGTTCGCAACAAGATGTTCGTGTTGTTCGCTCTGGCCATGAGCGCCCAGCTGATCGCGTACAACCAGCTGTATCTGCTCTTGCCGCTGGAAGTGGAGCGGGCGTGGGGATCTCAGACCGTTCTGGGCTGGTTCTTCGCGATCTCAGCGGTGTTTGTCGTCGCAACACAGCTGCTCATCACCCGCAGCCTCCAACGCTTCCGGCCCAGGGTGGTGCTGCCGATCGGATTCGTTGTGATGGCTGCTTCATTCGTTGTCGTCGCGGTGGCGCTCCCACTCCAGTTACGCGGTGTGGCGGGCCTGGTTCCGGCTGCTGTGTTTGTCCTGTTGCTCGCACTCGGTCAGATGATCGCGGTCCCACCAGCTCGCGATCTGGTACCTCGCCTCGCGTCTGAGCGGAGATTGGGGGCGCACTACGGCTTCATGGCCTCGGTGGGCGGCGTCGGTGTGCTGGTCGGGTCGGCGTTGATCGGGGCGGTGAGCGATGCGGCTCCCGATACCGGCTGGACATCGGGTATCGGGTGGTTGGTAGCCGCAGCGTTTCCGCTCATGAGTATCGCGGGCGTCTTGGTCGTGCTCGCGCGGATGACCGACAGCGCTACTGTCCATCGCGAAGGAAGCTGAGAACTCGGCGACGACGCGGTTAGTGTGGGGCCATACCGATGTCAGGGCTGCGAGGAGGCTTCAATCGTGTTCACCGAGTTGTTCCCCATCCTGTCCAGCCGAGATCTCGATCGCCTCGTCGCCTTCTACCAACAGGCATGCGATGCCCAACTGGTCTACCGGTTTCCGGAAGAAGGGCCCGCGGGTTACGCGAGTCTGCAGATCGGGAAGTCGTCTTTCGGAATCGGATCTGATCCCTCGGCGCCCGAGACACCCAGTCGCGGAGCGCTGTGGCTGTACGCGGAGAGCTGTGAGGACGGGTTCGACGCGCTGGTGTCTGCAGGTGCGATGGTTGTCAGTCCACCCACCGATATGCCCTGGGGCGAGCGGGTCGCGGACGTCACCGACCCCGACGGCAACCTGATCCATGTAGGCCAGCGACCCGAACCCGCCGAGGACCCGGAACCCACTGAGCTGCAAGGTCATCCGACCTGATCAGTGGGCTCCGGGTGCACTCACACGACTGGTGACACCGGACCGCCGGTGAGCACGCGGTACGCGTAGGTGCTTGCGATGAGCGTGACCGGAATGGTCACCAGCAGGCCGACCAAGCACAAAATCGCGCCGAGGACGTTGAGCCCGAAACAGGTCAGCGCCAACAGGAGTAGTGACCCGATGTTCTTCGATGTCAGCTCGAAGCTCGACTTGATCGCGGTGAAGGCGTCCTGATTACGATCGATCGCGAAAGTCAGTGCGTACCAGGTCAAATACAAGACGATGAGGCCGGGGATGATCAGCAGGATGAACCCGACGACGGTCGCCACGCCCACCAGGACTGCGATGATGAACACTGCGCTGAGATTGCGGAAGTTGAAGAATGCGCCGATCGACGGCCGGTTGCCGTCGAGCTCGGCAAGAGCGCCGTTGGTGAACGCAGCACGGAACAGCGTGCTGACGATGAACGACAGCACGGTCCCGATCACGCTGAGCGCGGCCCCACCACCGGACAACTCATTCTGGAAATCGAAGCCGGAGAACGCGAACTGGACAAACCAGCTGGCCACCAGAGACAACAGGCAGATCGCGATCCAGGCGCCGGCATTTGCCTTGTATTTGGACCATCCGTAACTCAGAGCTGAGCCGACCGATAGTTGCGGTGGTCCGAAGCCGGCAGGCCCGGGGTAGCCACCCTGAGCCGAGTATTGATCCACGGGAGGAGGTGGTGGCGGGAAGCCGCCCTGAGGCGAAAAGCCCTGGCCGGGCGGCGGATAGTTCTGGCCGCCGGGCGGGGGATACTGCCCGGCCGGTGGTTCTGGCCGATCCGAACCCTTCCCGAGGGGGACATGGGGTTCGTTCTCGCGCGGTGGGTACTCGGTCATGGCCTGCTCCTACGTCGGTGCGGCTGGTCGATTGTGCACACTGTTCTGACCAAAGCCCGTATGTAGGTGCGGTGTCAAGTAATACGCGTGGTGTTAGCCGAGCTGTGCCTCAATCGTTCCCGCGGCGACAGCGGCGACCAGTTCACCGTGGTCGCGTTCGGTCTGGTCGGCGTAGTTCACCGCGAACGCCGCGATGTCCTTGTCGATCACCTTGTCACCGCCGAAGTAGCCGGCCAGCAGGCGCGGGTCGACCGACCGCGAGTGTGCGCGCGCCAGCAGTCCGCCCGCCAAACGCCCGTAGTCGTCGAGCAGACTGCGCTTGAGAGTGGTGGGGTCGATGTCGCCTTTGAGGTTGCGGAACTGTCGGACGATGAACGGGGTTCCACCGATCGTCGTCCAGCCGAGCAGGATGTCGGTTTCGGCCTGAACCATCCGTGCGCCGTTGACTATTCGCCTGCCCTCGTGCCGCGGAGTGTCGGCCGCAACGTAGGGGGCCAACGCCGACGGCTTTGCCTGTTTCACTTGCATCACAAGGTCTTCCGAACGATTCCCGTGCAGCAAGGCCACGTAGTTTCGAAGGCCCACGCTGCCGGTGCCCACTATCCGGAAAGCCACATCGGACACCGCGAATCGGGCGATCAGGTTTCGTCGCGACTCACGCAGCGTGTCGACGTAGTCCGTCAGGCCGTCGATGACCGCATCGGCGGTGGCGGTGTCCACCCGGGTGAGGTTGGGCGGATCGGCGATGAACCGGTGCCGCTGGATTCCGGTGGCCGGGTCATCGACCTGTTGCGTCCATTTCGCCACCACCTTCTCGCTCGTGTTCTTCATCGCCTTGTCTGCGGCAGCTTCGAAACTGTCCAGTAGCGCATCGGCTTTGACCTGGTCCAGAACCGAGACGTCAGGGATCACTGACCACGACCGCAGAAAAGGTGCGTCGGCGAGCTTCTTCATCGTCTTGCGGTACGACTTCACGGCGTCCTCCGCCGCATCGCGACAGCCTGATTCCGACACCCCACCTTGCCGGCCCGCGAGCACCAAACTCGCCGAGAGGCGCTTGAGGTCCCACTCCCACGGCCCCGGGATGGTCTCGTCGAAGTCGTTGATGTCCATCACGATTTTGCCGTCGGGGGTTCCGTACAACCCGAAATTGGCGGCATGCGCATCGCCGCACAGCTGTGCGGCCAGCCCGCTGTCGGGTGTGCCGGCCAGGTCGGCCGCCATCAAACCGGCTGCGCCGCGGAAGAAGGAGAACGGGGACGCGGTCATCCGCCCGATGCGCAGCGGAATGAGTTCGGGCATCCGGCCTTCATTGCTGGCAGCGATGTATTCGAGCACGCTGGGTCGATCCGCGGCTGCGGCGCGGTGAGCGTGTGCACCGGGTGCAAGGTCCTCGCGCAATCGACGTCCCTGCTCGAGGACATCATCTGCGCGCACGAACCGGCGCAGGTCGATCGTTTGTTTGGCCATGCCGGCGCCCTCCGGTCGAATCAGTCAGCCACTCGCGGTGAGGTGAATCGGGCGAGGATGGCGTGCGCCGCACGGGATGCGAGGTCACGGTTGTAACTCTGGACCACGTCGAAGGTGCGATCGAGGTCGGGGACCGGTTCGTGCCGGTCGCGCGCGGACAGGAGTGCCGAGGCGTGCGGGCCGAGAACCACCACCGTCCACTCGTTGACGAGGTCATCATCCGGGTCGAGCGGAGCGTGCTGAACGTTTCCGTCGAGCATCTGTGGCAGGCCGACGCCGTACACGCCCGCGAAACCGGCCTTGTCGGCCAGGGAACGCCAACGCCGTGCCGTCGCCGGCGTGAATTGCCGAGCCTCCTGAAAGGTGCCCAGCACAAGAGTTCCCGGGCCGGCGGCCGCAGCCTGCGTCTCCAGGGCCTTGCTCATCTCTATCAACAGGCGTTTGTCGCCGGGGCGGGGAACGTGACTGGCACTGACAATGGCGTACGGGGTGGTCGCCGAATCATCGTCTGCGGGGCCGGCCGCGGTGTCACGCCGCGGAAGTGCAGCCACCGGCTCGTCGGCGAAGAGCGCCGGGCTGTGCGCGGCCGGGAACAGGGCACCCATGCCGTGGGTGGCTCCGACCGTCTGCGCCGCCACCCGCAACGCCTCGCTGTCGACACCTTCGGCGATGACCAGAGCACCGGTCCGTTCGGCGTGGGCGGCCAGTGCGTGGGCCAGCCCGGCGACCTCTGGATCGCGGGTACGGGCCAACAACTCCGCAGGGGTGAAGATCACGTCGGGTTCGATCAACCACAGCAGCGTCAACGCGCGATCATCGAGCCCCAACCGATCCACGCAGATCAGACGACCGGCGGCACGGGCCGCGGCGACCTCGTCCAAAACCGAGCGGGGCCGGCGGAAGGTCTCGCCGGGGTCCACGGAAAGAAGCAGGTGGTGCTCGGGCGGCGCCTCGAACGCGAGGTGAACGGGCGACAGCAGATCAACGGTCGCGAAGATGGGCACGATGGTCTCGGCCGGGCCCGCGTTGACAAACGAGAGCTTGCGTCCGTCGACGGCGTCGGTCTGCTGCATCATCCGCGCAGCGCGTCGCAGCGATTTAGGGGTGTTGAGTGCGGTATCCCCGCGTCCACGGACCTGTAGTTCCACAGCGACCAGCGCATCGTCGGCGAGCCGGCGAATGGGTGCGTACTGCGGTACGAGTTCGAGTCCCTCGAAGATCTCGTCCGATTCAGAGGTCGAGGTCACCGGTTGCCACTGTCAAGCACTTGCGTTCAATCATCAACAAAGCCAACCACACGGCAGGAGTAGGTGTACGCACACCCGTTACCGATCTGTGATGAGAAAGTCGCAGTTCGGTCTCGTCGTCACACCCGGGTTTGAGAACCGGGCGGACTGGGCAGACTTCGACCATGACTTTTACCGCGCCTGGCCTCTCTGATGACGCCACAAAGAAACTGGTCTCTGTCCTGCAGGAACGTCTCAGCGCGTTCAACGACCTCCATCTGACTTTGAAGCACATCCACTGGAACGTTGTCGGTGCCAACTTCATCGGCGTTCACGAAATGATCGATCCCCAGGTCGAGCTCGCCCGCGGCTACGCCGACACGCTCGCCGAGCGCATCGCGACCCTGGGTGGCTCACCTAAGGGCACCGCCAAGGCGATCGAAGAGGATCGGTCCTGGAACGACTACTCGGTCGGCCGCGACACCGTGCAGGCCCACCTCGGCGCCCTCGACCTCGTCTACGTCGGCGTCATCACCTCGCAGCGTGAGGCCATTGCCGTTGCAGGCGAGATCGATCCGGTCACCGAAGACATCCTGATCGGCCAGACCGCTGAACTCGAGAAGTTCCAGTGGTTCGTCCGTGCGCACCTCGAGAATGCCTCGGGAGAGCTGGCCAACGCCGGCGCAAGCACTGAACAGGGCGCAGCCGACCAGAGTCGCTGACCGCTCACCACACCATCAAAGTCATCTCGAGGTGCTCACCCACTGCGGGTGAGCACCTCTTGGCTTTGGTGGGTGTTTGATCCTTTCGGTGTTTGAACTTTTCCAGGACTCAGCTGGACATCACGGGTAACGTCCTCGAACTAGAACATGTTCTAGTCGATGAGGGAGATGTACATGCCGAGTGTCGAGGAAATCAAAAAGGTCGTCGAGTCCTACGTGGACCTGGTGGCGAACGGCAAGCCGGAGCAGGTCGCCGACCTGTACGCAGAGGGCGCGACGGTCGAGGACCCGATCGGCGCCGACGTGCGCAGCACGCGCGAATCGATCGTGGAGTTCTATGGCGTGATCGCTGCGATGGACAAGACCACTGCTGAGCTGCACTGGTCCAAGATTGCCGGCGACACGGCAGTCTTCGAGTTCACCCTCATCACCGAGGCCGGCGGCTCCGCGTTCAAGATCACGCCCGTGGACATCATGGTCTTCGATGACAACTGCAAGATCACCAGCATGCGTGCGGTGTGGAGCCAGGAAGATCTTCAGCAGGTCTAGTCAGTGCCCTACCGCAAACTGACGGTCGACGGATTCACGTGGAACCTCGTGGACGACGGACACGGTCCGGCCGTGCTGTTGCTCCACGGGTTTCCTGGACTCGCTTACAGCTGGCGTCACCAGGTTGAGCCCCTGGTGGCTGCCGGCTTCCGTGTCATCGCGCCGGACATGCCCGGCTATGGGGCCACCGATTCACCCGGCGACGTTGCCGAGTACACGTTCGCCGCAGTCGCCGATCGTGTGGTCGCGCTGCTCGACTCTCTTGAGGTTCAACGGGCAATCGTTGTGGGCCACGACTTCGGTGCCCCGACCGCATGGACCATTGCCCTCGAGCATCGCGACCGGGTGGCCGGGCTGGTGCTGCTCGCCATGCCCTACACGCCGGATCGGCTGCCGATCAGGCCGTCCGACGCCTATTCGGCTCTTGCACAGCAACATTTTTTCCATTTCGAGTACTTCATGCAGCCAGATCTCGCCGAGGCCGAACTGGACGCGGCACCGCGCGAGTTCCTCATGCGGCTCTTCCACGCCTTGTCGGGGAACTTTCGCTACCTCGACATCTGGCAGCATCCGAGTCACCACGACGGCCGCCGACTGGGGTACCTCGACGTACTGCCCGCAGCACCGCAACTGCCGTGGTCGTGGTTGTCGCAAGGGGACCTCGACCAATACGCGACAGCGTTCCGCAGAACAGGATTCACCGGTGGTCTGAAGTGGTATCGCGCCGCGGACCTCAACTGGGAGAGAGCCGTCGACGGTCGTGTGGTCGACGTCCCGGCCTGTTTTCTCGCCGGCGGCGAGGACCCGGTGATCACGATGGCAGGCCGCAATGCCATCGGCCGGATGCGCGAGACGATGCCCAGGCTTCAGACCGTCCGCACCTTCGATGGGGCCGGCCACTTCATCCAGATGGAGCGGCCCGATGAGGTGACCGCGGCATTGATCGGCTTCGCGAGGTCGGTGCAGGACGGTGTTCCGGCTGTGGGCTGCACCTGATGGAGGTTCTCGAGGTGTCGCGTGCACCAATCCGCCGCATCGTCGGCGACGAACTTCCCATGTACACACTCGGAGAAGGCGGCGGACATGGCAAGCAGCGTGCGAACAGTCGGTGACGAGGCGCGTTTCTCAGGTGACTCGATGGGGAGTCGGGGCGGTGCGGAGACAGGCGTCAGGAGTATCGAGTTGGTCGGCGACGACGGCACGGTGACCACGCTTCTCCAGCGCGCAGACGGGACCATCGAGATCCATACTGCGGCGATGTCGTCGGCCGGGCGGGCGGTTCGGGTGCCGCCGACGGGTTCCGCTGTCGCGTACGCCACCAATTCCTGATACCGACAGGGCGGAGATGGTTGCGGTCGACGTCACTCGGAGTCGAGACTCCGCAGGACTTCCATGAACGGCAACATCATGTCGTTCAGGGCCTTGATGTCGAGATGCTCTGTGAGCAGGGCATCCAACTCTGAGTACGACGAGTAGCCCACGGCCAGTAGTCTTTTGCCTTCCTCGGTCACGAAGAGTGTTGCTGTGCGGCCTCTTCCACCGCTCGTTGTCCTCTCCACAGCGCCGATCGCCTCCAGCTTGTTCAACGTCGCCTGCATGCTCTGTGGGGTCACGGACGCACGGCGTGCGAGCTCGCTGTAGGAGATCCCTGGCCTTCGTGACAGGTGGCCCAGAGCCGACAAATGGCGAATGGCAATACCTTCGGTCGCCAAGCAGGACTCCACCCGCGCGCGCATCCGGTTGCCCAGGGCAATCAGAACGAAGGCTGCACTCGAGGGCGCGATGCCATCCTCGGTGGCGGTCGGAGTCACATCGGCACCGCGATCGTCCTCCGGCACGTTGACATTCCTCACTCGTCGATTCCGGCCAACAGTAGACCACCGCGGGGGTGGGTGCGGTCGAGAATGAGACGCCGATCCGACGGTTTGACATGCCAGCATGCTCAGTTACAGTCTGACTGAAACTGCCGCAATCAATGGGCGTCAAGTGTGGTCTGCCCCTGTGGGGGGCCGAGGCAAGGGGTGAGCGTGGACGTACTTCGTAACGTCGTGATCTGGATTCATCTGATCGGGTTCGCCGTGACCTTCGGTGGCTGGGCGGCGGAGGCGCTGGCACGCCGTTTCAGGACCACCGCCGCGATGGACTACGGCTTGCTGGTCTCCTTGATCAGTGGGGTCGTCCTGGCTGCACCCTGGCCTGCCGGTGTGGAGACCAATTGGCCGAAGGTAAGCCTCAAACTGGCCATCCTCATCGTCCTGGGTGGGGTTCTCGGTGCGGGGAACGCGAAACAGCGACGCACGGGCCGTCCCGTCCCGCGCCCGCTTTTCTACGCGGTCGGGATGTTGTCGCTCCTGGCCGCCGGGATCGGCGTCATCTGGAGATGAGTGCCGTCGTCCCGCGGCACTTCCGATCATGTGTGATCTAAATCTCGCAACGTTCAGATTTTTCAGGTATCAAGAATCGATGGCCCGACGCAGAAACCGTCGGACAACCGGGGATTCTTCTTACGTCGATCGGGGAGGTGTGTTTGCGATGTCGCTGAAACCACAGCAGCAGCAAATGGTGGAGTTCGAGTCGCACTGGTACCAGTTCGGCGGTGGCCCGTCCGATCAGATCCGTGAGCGGTTCGGCATGCCCGTCCGCGACTTCTTCGCCGAACTGAACAACATCGTCGACGAAGAACCACCGACGTCGCTCAATCCGCACGATGTCGAGCGGATGCGCGGAGTGATCCGGCGCCGGCTGTGGCTCGCCAGCTGACCGAACCGGTTACTTCTTCTTGGTCCCTGGGAGGATTCCCGCGTCGATCACCGATTTTACGAATGGTTCTGTCGCCGTGAGCAATTGCTCGGTGTCGCCGTCTGTACACCAGGCCGCGGCCGCTGCGTCGTCGGTGAGTTCCTCGATGTGGTTGTAGAGGTCGGCGCCGGCTGCAGTGAGGATCTCGCCCGACTCCGCCTGCTCGACCAGGCCACGAGCCCGCAGGTTTGCCGCGGCAGCACTCCAGTCGTCTTCGGACCAGCCGCGGGTCACCATCACCAGCTTCTTGCCGAGTAGACGGCGCCGAACCGTGGGATCGGGGTGCTGTGCCTCATGGAGCACCAGCGCTTCGAGTCGGTCGAGGCCCGCGGTGACCAACGCGGCGATGTGGGCGTCACCCCGCCACTCGCGGACGATTGCGATGGAATGCCACAACCGAACGTGCGGTTGGGTCGGGGGCTTTGAGTTGGCCCATGCCGCGGCGAGAGTGCGCCCGCCCATGGGCAGGTCTGCAGCCTTCTGGGCGTAGCGATCGGCCAATTCGTCGAGCACGGGATTCCCGACGTGGTCACCGAGCGCCCGGCCCAACGTCTCGTCGAGCATTTGGTACCGGCGGTCGTTCACCACCTCCAGGCCCACGGCCTTGGCGGCATCCCACCCGGGACCGACCACCGCGGGGCTGAAGTTGAAGAACGCCGCAGCGACAACCGAGGCGTCACATGGCCCCAGCGGAGCGCCTCGAGCGCCCACATACCAGCCGTGGAAGTCCAGTCCGGTGTCGGCGCACGCGGCTTTGATGTCGGGGCTGAAGTAGGCGACAACGTGAAACGGTTCGAGGGTCTCGTACGCCGCCCGGGCAAGTGCCCGATCGGATTCTGAATACTTCAACGTCATGTTCTCCCCAACTGCCGATTGCGCTGTGTGCCCGATGAACCTCACCCTACGGTTCGAGAATCCGGCCGCGGGCCGTTGACACCGAACCCGGCTGCATCGGCGAGCTGAGAGTCCGTCAGCGACGGCCCGTCGGTTTGAGCACCACCTCATGGGGATGGGCGTCGGCCGGCGTGTGGATGGCTGCGACCACCGCCGACGCCACCGTGTCGGGCAGCAAGAACTGGGTGGCGTCGTACTCGCCACCCTCCATCGCCACCAACTCCTGCTGCATGTCGGTGTCGATGCGCCCGGGGAAGATCGACGTCACCCGCAGCGATGGTTCCTCGGCCCGAACAACATCGGCCAGTGCGCGTAGGCCGAACTTGCTCGCGGCGTAGACACCCCAACCCGGATTGGCGTGCCTGCCGGCACCCGAGTTGATGAACACCACGTGTCCCCTCGCGGCACGGAGTGCGGGCAGCAGGAGTCGGGTCAGCTCGGCGGCGGCGATCAGATTGACCTCGAGCACGCGACGCCATTCGTCGGCCGGGGTGTCTTCGATCGAACCCCAGCTGATCACGCCGGCGTTGTGCACCAGGACGTCGAGTTCGCTGATCGCCTCGGTGGCGGCCGCGAGCTCGTCGGCGTCGGTGAGTTCGACAGGCCAGGTGGTCGCCCCGTCGAGTTGCAATGCGATGTTGTCCAATTCGGTCGACGGTCGACCGCCGAGCAACAGGTCGTGAGTGGGCGCGAGCAGACGGGCGATGGAAGCGCCCAGACCACGGCTGGCTCCGGTGATCAACGCGGTTGGCATGGTCGCCACCCTAGTCAGCACTCTGGGTTGCCTGAGGGTCTGGACAGCGAGATGGGCACGATTGCGCCCGTGGGGCCAGAATGTGACCGTGGGATACGTCGGCTTCACCAACACGCAACTGTCGGCGCGCGCGGCCTATCTGCTGCGTGGCAATGATCTGGGCACCATGACCAGTGCGGCGCCGCGTCTGTACCCGCACATGTGGAGCTGGGATGCAGCTTTCGTCACGGTCGGCCTCGCGCCGCTGAGTGTGGAACGAGCGGTGGTCGAGATGGACACGCTGCTCTCGGCGCAGTGGGGCAACGGCATGATCCCGCACATCGTCTTCGCGAACGGCCGCGACGGGTACTTCCCGGGTCCGGCGCGATGGGAGTGTTCACAGCTCGCGTTCAATGCACCGCGGGCTCCGCACACCTCGGGCATAACCCAGCCGCCCGTCCACGCCATTGCGGTGCAACGCATCCTCGACCACTCTCGCCGTCAGGGCCGCACCACACGCTCGGTCGCCGAGGAGTTCCTCGACCGCAGATGGGGCGACCTCGTCCGGTGGCACAGATGGCTTGCGCATGCCCGGGATCCGCAGGGTCGCGGTCGCATCACGCTGTACCACGGCTGGGAATCGGGGATGGACAACTCGCCCCGCTGGGATGCCGCCTACGAGAACGTGAAGCCGGGGGCCGATCTGCCGCCGTACACCCGTGCCGACCTCTCTCACGGCGCCGACGCCTCGATGCGCCCATCCGACGTCGAGTACGACCGATATCTGTGGCTGGTCCACGAGATGAAGATGGCGAACTACGACGATGCGGTGCTGCCCGAGGTGATGAGCTTCGCCATCGAAGACGTCTTCGTCAGCGCGATCTTCGCGGTGGCGTGCGACGTGCTCGCGACGATCGGCGAGGACTATTCGAAACCTCGCTCGGATGTCCGTGACCTGCGGGCCTGGGCGGATCGATACCGTGCCGGCGTCGCGGCGGCGACCTCGGAACGCAACGGGGCCGCTCGCGACTTCGATCTGCGTGCGGGCCGCTGGATCAACACCGAGACCATCGCGATGTTTGCGCCGCTGTTGTGTGGTGGCCTGCCGCGCGATCGTGAGCGTGCACTGCTCAAGCTCTTCGAAGGTCCTCGCTTCTGCGGTCACCCCGACCTCAAGTACGCGGTGCCGCCGTCGACCTCACCGATCTCGGCGGACTTCAAATCACGGGAGTACTGGCGCGGGCCCGTATGGCCGGTGATGACCTGGCTGTTCTCGTGGGCATTTGCCCGGCGCGGATGGACGGAACGTTCGGCGCGGTTGCGTGAAGAAGGGCTGAGGCAGGCGCAAGACGGGTCGTTCGCCGAATATTATGAGCCGTTCACCGGAGAGCCGCTGGGTAGCATGCAGCAATCCTGGACCGCTGCAGCCGTTTTGGACTGGCTGGACTAGCTGACCTGATTGGATCAGTACATGCATGAGCCCCCTGCCGGAGCCGAGTCGATCTCCCTGACGTTGCCGACCGTGGATCTACAGGCATTCGCCTGGGGGCCGGTAGACGGAACACTGGCGCTGTGCCTACACGGGTTCCCTGATACCGCGTACACATGGCGGCACCTCGGACCGCGGCTGGCCGAGCAGGGCTATCGGGTGATCGCTCCGTTCGGCAGGGGATACGCGCCTTCCGGACTTGCCCGCGACGACGATTACCACGTGGGCGCACTGATGTACGACGCCGTGGAGATCCACCGATGCCTGGGCGCCGATGATCAGGCCGTGGTGGTCGGGCACGACTGGGGTGCACTCACCTCGAATGGGCTTGCGGCCTTCGAAGGCTCACCGTTCCGCACCGTGGTGTCGATGGCGGTACCTCCGATCGGGGCATTCACCCAGGTGCGTTCCGACCCCGCCGCGATGGCGAAATTGTATGCACGGCAAGCCTTTCTGAGCTGGTACACCATGTTCGTCCAATTGCCGCGCCTGTCTGAGCGGGCATTGGACAAGCTCATCCCTCTTCTCTGGCGGAGATGGTCACCGGGGTTCGACGCCACCGAAGACCTGCGGTATGTCTTCGACTCGTTGCCCACCGCAGCGCATCGCACCGCGGTCTTGGCGTACTACCGGGCCACGCTGCGACCCACCCGGGCCGCCGAGCGATACCGGTCGATGCAGAGGGCGATGACAGGCGAAGCCCGCATACCCACCCTCTATCTGCACGGTGCCGACGACGGATGTATGCAGGCCGGCTTCGCCGAACGGGCGGGTGCGGTGTTGCCTGCCGGCAGCGACGTCCGCGTTGTCGAGGCCGCCGGGCATTTCCTGCACCTCGAACAACCCGAGGTGGTCGGCGACCTGATCATCGAGTTCCTGGCGTGACGCGGTAACTGCAAAAACAGTCCGTTCGCCATTGTTTCCGGCTGTGAACCGGATCTAAACTGCTCGGTGATGAGCACCTCAACCCGGAGGACGCGCGCAGAGAGTCGCGTGGACAAGTTCGGCGAACGGCAGCGAGAGCTTGCCCGGTCGGCGCTGGCGACTCTGGCGGAACGGGGTTATGCGAACACCAGTCTTCGCGACATCGCCAGCAACTCCGACTTCACGCACGGGGTGCTCCACTACTACTTCGCCGACAAGAACGAACTCATCATCTTCGGAGTCCGCGAGTACAAAGCCGAATGTGTCACCCGGTACGACGCCGCTATCGACGGCTCCGAGAACGTCGATGACCTCGCCAGACGATTCTCCGCCGCCATGGCGACGAGCCTGACGGACGAGGCTCCGATGCACCGACTCTGGTACGACATGCGGGCCCAGAGCTATTTCGACGAGGTCTTCCGACCCGCCGTCGGTGAGATCGAACAGGGTCTGGAAGCGATGATCTGGCGAATGGTCACACGCCATTCCGAGTTCACCGGTCGACCCCCCGTGTTGAGTCCGCCGGTGGCTTACGCGATCTTCGACGGTCTGTTCCAGCAAGCACTCTTCCGCTGGTTCACCGACGACGAGGGTTCCGCCGACGCGCTGGCCGCGCAGGTCGCCGCCATCATCGTCGCGATGACAGCCAAGCCCTGACCTCACCGGCAGATTCGCTCCACTTACGCGCGCTTGCGCCGGTTACACCGGGAGCAGACGTCGGTAAGCGGAGCGAATCCGGCAGGGAGTGGGTCAGACGCCGATCTGACCGCCCGACTTCCACACCGAGACGACCGACGGACGTGGCTGCGAATCGCCACCTTCGGGCCAGTTCGAGTAAGGCTTGTCGGCCGAGTACTCATCCTCTTCGCCGGGGTGTTGTACGCACACGATGATCCGGTCTGTGTCGATGATCGGACCGCAGGTCTCGGCACCTCTCGGCACGGTGAGGAATTGCTTCGTCTCGCCGCGGTTGTCGCCCTCGAGTGCCACGGCGAACAGTCCGTCGTTGTTCTTCAACGCGTTTCCGTCGGTCGAGATCCACAGGTTCCCGTGCGGATCGAAGGCCACGTTGTCCGGGCACGAGATGGGGCTGACCTTGGTCTTGTCGAATCCGCCGTAGTAGGTGTCGGCGGCGGCCGGATCGCCACACACCAGCAAAAGGTCCCAGGTGAATCCCGTACCGGCATGGTCATCGGTGAACTCGATGACCTGTCCGTTCTTGTTCTCGTTCCGGGGATTGGCCTCGTCGACGCCGGCCTTGCCCGCCGTGCCGCGCTTGTCGTTGTTGGTCAGCGCGCAGTAGACCTTGCCGGTCTTGGGATGTGGCTCGATGTCTTCGGGACGGTCCATCTTGGTGGCACCGACCTTGTCGGCCGCCAGCCGGGTGAACACTGCCACCTCCTGGGCCGTCATGCCCTCGACCTTGGACTCGGCGCCGTCGTCGGTAACGGTGAGCAGCGGGAACCATTTGCCCGTTCCGGCAAACGATCCCGAGGAAGGGAGCTTGCCGCTGCCGTCGATCTGATCGGGCTGGTTGCCGGTCAACTGGGCCACGTACAGTGTGCCGTTCGACAGGATGGTCATGTTGTGCTGCATGGCCGCCGCACCCACGCCTGGCTGAATCTTCTTGCTGGACACGAACTTGTAGATGTACTCGAAGCGCTCGTCGTCACCGGTGTAGGCGACCACGGTGCCGTCGTCGGTGACAAAGATGTTGGCGCCCTCGTGCTTCAGGCGACCCATCGAGGAATGCTTGACCGGAGTGGACTTGGGGTCGTGTGGATTGACCTCCACGACGTAGCCGAATCGGTTGGCCTCGTTGGGTTCCTTCGCCAGATCGAACCGGGTCTCGTACTTGCCCCACTGATGGAAGTCGTCTTCATCGTCGAAGCTGTACCGCTCGAGGCGCTCTTTCGCCGTGGAGTCGGTGACGGTTGACGCGCCGGTGAAGTAACCGTTGAAGTTCTCTTCGCCGGAGATCATGGTTCCCCACGGCGTGAGACCACCGGAGCAGTTGCCGATGGTGCCGAGCACCGTGGTTCCCTGGGGATCGGCGTTGGTCTTCACGAACTCGCTGCCGGCCGCCGGGCCGGTCAGGGTGAACGGACTCATCGCCGTGAGGCGGCGATTCCGTTCGCCGACAACGGGAGTCAACTTTCCCGACCCGTCTTCGCTCTTCACCTCGACAACGGTGATGCCGTGCGCAGCCATGGCGATCCGTGCTTGCTGCTCGGTCGGTTCCTTCGGCTTGTAACCCTTGAACATGAACTCTTCGGTGGTGTACTCCTGGTTGACCACCAGGTAGTAGTGCCCTGCCTGTCCCTCGATGGGGATCAGTCCGGCGAAGTCGTTGTTGAACCCGAACTGCTTTTCCTGCGCCTCAGGGGTCTGGTTGTCGAAATCGAACGCGGGGGCCCCGGGGACCACCGGGTCGCCCCACATGATCACCACGGCCTGCTCATATCCATCGGGGATGACCAGGGCGTCCTCGGTGTTCGGTGCGACCGGGACGAAGTTCATCCCGTTGCCGTCGCCGGTGCCGGTGACCTCTACCGCACTCGACGGTTGTGCCGTCGACTTGCTGTCATCGCCGCACGCGGCGAGGGCCGAGGTGGCTCCCACGGCGACCACGGCAGCGGCCGAACCACGCAGTACCGAGCGACGTGAGACCGCGTTACGGGCGATGTCCCGGAAGTACTCGTTGTCGCTGGTGTTGGGAGGCTCATGCCAGCATGCGTCGCCACATTTGTAATGGCACGTCACGCGGGAGCGCTTCGAGGCGCCTGCGTGTTTATCAAAAATGGCAAGTGGAACTCTCACCGTGGTGACTCCCTGTGCTGACGAAAGTGATGGGCTGACGAGGTCGTGGGCTTCGACCAACTTGTCGAACGGTAGGCATCGCAGTGAAACCGGCGGGAACCTGAACATGAATCAGCGGTAAAGACTCGCGGTTACGCGATTAAGGTTGGTGTTTGTGAGGGCGGATGGTTACGACGCGGTGGTGGTCGGATCAGGACCCAACGGCTTGTCGGCAGCGGTCACACTCGCCAAGGCGGGCCACAAGGTTCTGGTGCTCGAATCTCATCCGACGATCGGTGGTGGAACCCGCACGACCGAACTGACCGAGCCAGGCTTCTGGCACGACATGTGCTCGGTGGTGCACCCGACCGGATTGGCCTCGCCGGCATTCAATTCGATGGATCTGGGCCGATACGGACTGGAATGGCTCGACCCCGAGGTACAACTGTCGCAGGTGTTCGGAGACGGCACCGCCCTGCCGCTGTTCCGCGATCTCGCGCGTACCCAGGAGACGCTCGGCCGTGACGCCGCCGCATGGGGCGCAACCCTTGGATTCGCCGCCAAGCACTCGCAGGACCTGATCAGCGACTTCTTCGGCCCGTTCCGGATCCCGCGCCACCTGTTGGTGGCGGCCAGGTTCGGACCGCAGGCGCTGCTGAGTGCAGACGCGTTCAACAAGATCATGTTCCGCGATCTACGCACCCGTACGTTGTTCGCGGCCATCGCAACTCACGTGGTCCGGCCCACCAGCGGGGTGGCCACGGCGTCGTTCGGGTTGATACTCGGGATGCTCGCGCACGCGGGCGGATGGCCGATCGCGCGAGGCGGCAGTCAGTCGATCGCCGATGCCCTCGCCGGCGCGCTCAAAGCTCACGGCGGAGAGATCCGAACCGATCACCCGGTGCGGAGTTTCGATGACATGCCCGACACCCGCCTGAAGTTCTTCGACATCGACCCGACCCAGATCAGCAGGATCATGGGCGACCGGCTGCCGACCCGGTACCGCAGCCGACTGGCCAAATACCGTTATGGCCCAGGGTCGTTCAAGATCGACTATGCGTTGAGTGAACCGATCCCGTGGAACGACCCCTACACCGCGAAGTCGGCGACCTTCCACATCGCCTCGGACGACCAGCAGATCAGGCAGAACGAAGAGGACGTGAAGGCAGGACGCCATCCGGAGCGTCCCAACCTCATCGGTGGAACGCCGAGCGTGATCGACCCGTCACGCGCTCCGGCAGGCAAGCACGTCGCATGGGCGTATTGCCATGTGCCTCATGGCTCTGACGTCGACATGACCGAAGTGGTCGAAGCGCAGATCGAGCGGTGTGCCCCAGGGTTCAAGGACGTGATCATCGCCAGGCACAGCATGACGGCCAAACAGCTCTCGGTATACAACCCGAACTACGTAGGCGGCGACATCAATTCGGGCGTGTCCGATTTGCGGCAATTGTTCACGCGACCAGTGGTTGCGCGCGTGCCATACGCAACGCCCGTGGACGGTGTCTATCTGTGTGCGTCGTCGACCCCGCCCGGCGGCGGTGTCCACGGTATGTGTGGCATGCATGCCGCGCAGGCCGCGATTCGTCGGCACGGTTGATGCACACTGGAACTCATGAGCACACCAATTCAGATCGCAGTCCAGTTACAGCCACAGCACGCGGCCGACTACAACAACATCCGTGACGCGGTTCGCCGCGCCGAGGACGCAGGTGTCGATGTCGCATTCAACTGGGACCACTTCTACCCGCTCTACGGTGAGCCGGACGGCGCGCACTTCGAATGCTGGACGATGCTCGCGGCGTGGGCCGAGCAGACCTCACGCATTCAGCTGGGCGCCCTGGTCACCTGCAACAGCTACCGCAACCCCGATCTGCTGGCCGACATGTCCCGCACCGTCGACCACATCTCGGGCGGCCGTTTGATCCTCGGAATCGGATCAGGCTGGTTCGAACGCGACTACGACGAATACGGGTACGACTTCGGGACCAAGGGAAGCCGGCTGGACGCCCTCGGCGAAGCGCTGCCCCGGATCAAGAACCGGTTCGCCAAGCTCAACCCGGCACCCGTTCGTGAGATCCCGATCCTGATCGGTGGCGGCGGGGAGAAGAAGACACTCAAGTTCGTCGCACAGCACGCTCACTACTGGCACTCCTTCGTCGACCTGGAGACCTACCGGCACAAGTCGCAGGTCCTGGCCGATCACTGCGCAACAGTCGGTCGTGATCCCGGTGAGATCGCCCACTCGGCGGAGCTGTCCCAGGCAGGCGGTCTCGACGAAGCCGTGAAGCTCGCCGACAGTCTCGCCGACGAGGGCGTTTCCCTGTTCACCGTCGGCGTGAACGGTCCCGATTACGACATCTCCCTGGCCACGGAACTGTGCAAGTGGCGTGACCGCCGGAACGGATAAGTAGGCGCGCACCTCCCCACGTGCGCGATAATGGCTTCGATCGCACGCCGATCACAAGATCGCGACACGTGACGGATCAGAAGGCCGCAGGTGGGGAGGTGACTGCGCGATGACGTATTGGTCCTCGACGCAAGCCCGCCTGATGGCCGAGCCCGAGTTCATCTCGACCATCGGCAGGCTCATCCAATCGGTCGAGCCCGTCGGTGCCACCGGAGCCAAAGCCACATTCAGTTTTGCCGGTACCGCCACCCGCTACGCCCTGACCTACTTCGGGCCTGTGCCACCGACGCCCATTCCGATGCCGCTGCCTGCGCTCGAGGTGGCCAGAGACCTGAGGGTGGGGCGGTATCAATCCGGGGCGGATGCGTGTCTGCTGCTCGAGATCGTGCTGGGGCCCGGCGCCCCGGTTGTCCGGTTCGACCACGGTGAGCACGGGCCGATCGAGCCGGCGCTGATGTTCGACGCCGAGGCCTACCGCGACGATCTGCTGAGGTATCCGCGGGACGCCCCGCAGTGGCTGGTCGACTACGTCGGCGGCGTTCCCCTCGCACACCTGCTGTCGGGCTCCTACTTCCCGTTCCCATCCGCAGGGTCGGTGCCCGCCCGCGCCACCGATGCCGCTGCAGCGGTGACCATCACGCTGGACTTCATCCGCAACCACCGGATCGACCACGCGGGGCACAATCTGTACTCCCTGGCAGCGCAACGGATTCAGGCGGGCTGGCGGGTTTTCACACAAGCACCGGCCGACCCGGCGCGATCAGGCGGCCGCATGCGTTTGGTGTTTCTCGTGGCCGACGACGCGGTGGTCGAGATCCCCTCGTCTGCAATGACTCCCGAGTCCAACGAGATGGCCTTCACCCAACGTGCGTTCGAACGGGCACATGCCCGTTCGCAGATGCCGTCGACTCCGACTCCGGTGCAGCACGGCGGAGGAGTGGGCATTGCGATTCGTGGCCCCCAGGAGTCGACACAGGATGTTCCCGGTGCACGGGAGGCGCAGACGGCCCGCGACAACATCTGGCGGGGCGTTGGTCGGATGTATGAGCAGATACTCGCACCGCTACCCGACAACGAGGTGTTGTGGCCAGGCGGTACGAGGGGCTTTCGGGTGGTGGCGCGCGAACGGACCACCGTGATCTCCACCGATGGTCTGTCGGCGCCGAGTCTTGTCGGTGCGCTGAACGGATCGATGGTCGGTGTGGGCGCGGAGTTCTTCGTCGAGTCCATCGACCCCGAGCTGCGTGCCGACGAAAGCGCCCGCGAACATTGGCTTTTCACGATCATCGCCGCGGTCGCGGCCCATGCTGCCTCTGGTGGGCAAGACTTCGTACGCACCATCACCGCGTCTGTCGACCCGGTGTATGTCGAGCTCGTCGGAGTACGAGCGCCCCGCGAGTGGGCGGTCGGCAGCACTGTGGGTGTACTGCTGAGCAACAAGGGATGGGGCGCCCCGAGTGGTTTCGACACCCCGCTCGGCCGCGTCGCCCTGGTCTCGGTGACGTTGCTGCGAGCGAGCGAGGCGGTCACCACGTCCGCGTGGCCGACGGCTGCAGGCGAGATCTTCCGTCAGCTCTCCGCCCGGCGGATCGGCCACTACTTCGATCCGCACCGCGAAGCCATCTACTGACCCGTTGACCGGGCCCCTATCTCCGCCGATCGGGCCGTTAAACCCGTCGATCGGGCCCTTATTTCCGTTGACCGGGCCGTTAAACCCGTTGACCGGGCCGATATCCCCGTTGACCGGGCCGATATCCCAGTCGACCGGGCCCTTATCCCCGCCGACCGGGCCGTTGAACCCGTCGACCGGGCCGATATCCGATCCCACCGCTGAGCGTGACGACTCGATTCGCCAGTCGTGCATCGGTGTTCGATCGACTACTTCATCGGATCGGCCGGCGGGCGGAAACAAGGGCACGTTCAATCGGGATAAAGGCACGATCGGCGGAAACAAGGGCACGCTCAATCGAGATAAGGGCACGGTCGGCGGATGTTAGGGCACGGTCGGCGGAGCTAGCGTGTGGGAACCACCACGGCCCGACCCCGGACCTTGCCCGCGTGGAGTTGTTCGTAGGCCGATGGCGCATCGTCCATCGAGAACTCGGACACCGTCACGCTGATCGCACCGCGTCTGGCGAGTTCGATGACCTCCATCAGTTCGCTACGCGAGCCCCAGTTGACCACGCGCACAGACACATCGAACGGCAGGGTGAGGTACCCGGCTCCCACGGTGCCTGTGCCGACACCGATCAGGACGATCTCGCCGGCCACGGCCACCGACGATTGCGCCAGATCGGCTGTGCTCTGCGCACCGACGAAGTCAAAGACCGCATCGACGCCGCGACCACCGGTGAGCTCCCTGATGCGTTCTCCCGCATCGGAATCGGAGATGAAAGAGTGGTGCGCACCCAGTTCGAGGGCCTGATCGACCCGCGATCGATCGAGATCAACAGCGATGACAGTTGCCTGAGTCAGCGCACGGAGCAACTGAACACCTACGTGACCCAGACCGCCGACCCCGATCACCAGTGCGGTGGTGCCGGGGGACAGACGCGACAGCGAGGGCTTGATGGCGTGATACGGCGTGAGTCCGGCGTCGGTCAGTGAAACGCTGGCGACCGGGTCGAGATCACCCAACGGCACGAGATGCCTTGGACTGTCGACGATCATGTACTCGGCCATGGTGCCCGGCCGGTGGATTCCGGGTGCGCTGATCCCGTGGGCACAATTGTTCTCACTGCCCTGCGCGCAGGAATGGCACATCCCGCAGCCCCACGGTCCGTACACCAGCACCGCTTGGCCGACCTCGATGCCGGTGGTGCCCGGGCCGAGTTCCTCGACGATGCCTGCGCCCTCGTGCCCGAGGGTCAACGGCAGTGGTGCGAACACGTACTGGTCGGCAGGCGTCGACATGATGAACTCATCGGAGTGGCACGCACCCGATGCGGTCATCTTCAGCAGCACCTCGCCGGGCCCCGGCACTGGTTTGTCGACTGTGACGACCTCCGGACGCGCCCCGAACTCGCGGTACTGCAGCGCTTTCATGGTCGCGGACACGGTCAGTCGACGTCCTCGCCGATCCACTGCGAGAGCAGATGATGAATGTGGCGGATCTTCACCTCTTGGTACCGGGCCAGCGGCAGGTACTTCGACTGTGCCGACTTCAGACCCTTGTGCACCTTGGGCATGTTGTACGCGTCCTGGTCGAACACCCGCGCTGAGCTACCCAGAACGGTCGCCTCGATCCACGACTGATCAGGCTTGAGCCATTGGGTTTTCGCCGGCTTGGGCCGCTCGCCTTTGAAGGGGCCGAGCAGGTAGACGTCCATGATCGATGTCTCGTGGTCGTCGCCGTTGGGCCGGAACCGGTAGACGATGCGCTGGTAGGCGCCCCACGGGTGAAAGTTGGGGAACACGGTGTAGTAGATGCTGTCGAGCGACTCGGCATCGGACATGTTGTCTGCCTTGACATCTCCGATGATGTCACGCAGTCCCTCGCGGGCCAGCATCCCGGACATCTCGCGGGCGGTCACGCCCTCGGGCAGTGTCACCATCGGGTCCTCGTCGATGCGGGCGTCGACCATCGAGTCGAACATCTCCTGCTCGGACGGGACGAACTTGATGTGCGGGCTGGGTACACCGTTCGCGGTGATGCCGCGGTTGAAGTTTCCCCAGCTGTCGTACTGGCTGTTCGAGTCGCCGGTGCCCACCACTCGCTGCGGATGGGTGGTGATGACGTGGAATGCCTCGGAGAAGGCCTCCTGCGCGATCTTCCAGTTGGCCTGGATGACCTGGGCGACATGGGCCTGGATGTAGCGGTCCTCCAAAGGCCAAGCCTCGAAGTGCTTTCCGAGGTCGCCGAGGAAACTTGCGAGCGATTCTGACGCCGGGTCCATGTTGATGAAGACGAAACCACCCCAGGTGTCGACCTTGACCTGCGGCAGATCCATCTTGCCCTGGTCGACCTGAGGGAAGTCCCAGGCACAGGTCATGGATTTGAGCGATCCGTCGAAGTTCCAGGCGAATCCGTGGAAAGGACAACGGATCTCGTTACCTGCTGGCCCGTCCTCTTCGCGCAGCGTGCGGCCACGGTGCAGGCACGAGTTGTAGAACGCGCGGATGCTCATGTCCTTGCCCCGCACGATGAGGATCGACTTCTCGCAGATCTCGTAGACGAGGGTGTCGCCCGGTTCTGGGATCTCTTCCTCGCGGCATGCCATCTGCCAGACCTTGTACCACATGCGGTCGCGCTCGAGCTCGTGGTACTTGCGGCTGATGTAGCGGGAGACCGGCACGAAGTTCTGGTCTTCGTACTTCTCGTGCGACTCCTCGCGCAGGATGTCGGGCACCGGGTGGGTGTCGGTGTCGAGCAGTCGCTGGTACGCGGTTCCGTTCTCGATGAAACCGTCGTCATCGGTTTGACCTGTGGGACGGGCCTCGGTGTTCGTCACAGTTTGCCTCCTTGTTCCAGGCTGACGGCGAGAGCATCCTGTGCTGCTTTGTCGGCCTGCATCTTCTCGAGCAGCTTGGCTGCGCCCATGAAACGCCGGTTCTGGGTGATCGGCACCGGTTCGCGCGGTCCGAGACCCACCCAACGGGCCAGTTCGGGATCCACAGCCTTCACCTCACCGTGCAGGTACCGACCCTCGGGGTCGAAAGTGCCGGTCTTGCCGTCTTTGGTGGTAACCCGGACGTTGAAATCCTCATCGAATTCGTAGATCGCCCGGCTCATCGGATGCTTGATCTGACGCATCGCGTGCTCCCTTGTCTGAGACTCGCTGCCTTACTTGGTACCGAATGCACTAACTGTAGCAGCGAAGAGTGATCGCGAGCACAAATTTCTTTAGGTTGTCACCAAAAAGTAGGTCAGCGGCGACGACTCACCCATTCGAGTGCGCCCGACACCAGGGCTCGGTAGTTCGCGTCGCGCAACGTGGGGGCCTTGTCGCCGGGTTGCAGGTAGACCAGCCGGCTTCGACCATTGGTCTTTGTCCACCCGACCAGGGAGGAACCCTCGCGATGTCGCCAGCCCTCCCGGTCGTCGCGGCGGCCCGCCATGGCCAGCGACGTCGACCAGTGGACGGCGTCGGTCATCTCGGCATCCGTGCGCAGCAGTGGCTCGACGTCGTCTTCGAAGACCTCGCACAGGTATGTCTCGTCGGTCAGCCGAAACTCTTCGGGCACCTGCGAGACCACCGGGTGAGCCGCGTCGACCACCGAGATCGTCTCTGGCACTGCGTGCCGATAACCCGAATCCGGGCAGGTGACGCCACGGACCACACCTGGCTGGTACAGGTAGCGACCCCCGACGAACTCTGCCCACTCATCCCAGCGCGCCCAGGATGCGAGCGCGTGGTGGAGCACAACGTACCCATGGCCCGTGTCGGGCGCTGATCGGACGGCTTCCCGGATCGATTCTGGGGGATCGGTCGGCTCCGGAAGGGTCCCGGGCATGTCGTAGTGGAGTGATGCGTCGAACTCGGCGAGTTCTGCGGCGGAGATGTCTGCGTCCGGATGCTCACGCCACGTGATGTCCGCAGGCAGGGAGTCGAGGAACTCGGCGAAGGCCTCCCGGTCGAAGGAATGCCCACCCGTGACAGCCAGAACTCGCATCGAAACGCTCCACTTCGTCGAACTCAACTGGTATTGCTGTCAAGTTACTCGACGGAGTGGCATGGAGGGGCGGGTCAGCGACCTTCGATCATCCTCGAACAGACCTCGGTGGTCGCAGTGCGTAGCCGGGGGACGGGGATGTCGGCGAGCGGCCCACCCTCGATACGGAGTGGCTGGATGGCGATGGTCATCGCGATCATCGTGCGCACCCGAAGTGAGCGGGCTGCGTGTTGTGCCGCGGCGGCACGCTTGTTGGGAGGCACATCGGTGACCGGGAAGTAGTCGAATGCGCGGCGGATGTGCCGTTCCTCGTACTCCTTGGTGAGCAGGCGTGTTCCGGGAGTCGCGCCGCCCGCCATCTGCAGGAACAGCATGCGGGCCGAGTTCGGGTGCTCCGCGGTCCAGTCCCACACGGCCGAGACGACCTCTTTGAACGAGTCGGCATCTGCCGAGACGTCATCAGGTCGGGCCGAGTACGCCGCCTTGGAGCTGGCGTCCATCGCATATCCCAGAGCGCTCTCGAACAGCTCTTCCTTGCTGGCGAAGTGGTAGTAGACGGCGGTGGGGACCATGCCGGCTTCCTCGGCGATCTCCTGGATGGAGGCCTCGGCAAAGCCTTTCTTGGAAAACACTCTGACCGCCGCTTTCACGATCAGGTGGCGCCGTGACGGCCTGTGCGCCGAGCCCTTTGCCGGTGCGGTCTTCTTCACGGGCTCATCGGGGTCGGAGTCGTCCGCCGGTTCGGGTGTCGGCGACCCGAGGCCCCCGCCCGGTTGGTCATCCGCCGCAGGCAGCGAGTCCCAGCCCAGCCAGTTCTCGTCGGTGTCCAGCGTCCGGCTGTCGGTGGTGCGTTCACCGTTCGATGCCGGTGTGGTTGTCTTCCGCCGTGCCACAGTCGTTCCTCCTCGCCCCGGATGACTGCATTGCCCCTTGAGTTACCACATCAGGATGTCACAGCCTCGAGAACTTGTTCCGCCTGTCATCATCTAGTGCATGACAAGCAAGGGTGGGGAGCCGGGGAGGTCCGGCACTGGTACGTCTGCTGCCGCGACCCCGGTGGGCAAGGGGACCAAAAGAGCAGCACACCGGCCCTCGCGGCGCGAAGTGGTGGTCGAAGCGGCGATGCACCTGTACTCCGTCCGGTCAATCGAAGACGTCACCGTCGCCGACATCGCTGCCGAAGCGCACATGACGTCGGCCGCGGTCTACTACCACTACCCGTCCAAAGACGAGGTGCTGCTCGGTGGCCTGCGCCTTTTCGCAGAGCAACTGCTCGATGAGCTGCGGGGCAAAGTGGCCGAGGATTCAGACGCACCGCTGGGCGACATCATCGTGCGATTGCTGGAATGGACCGACAGCCAGCGGTCGGCGTCGCTGGTCTACTTCGTCCGGTCGCCCGGCTGGAGTCTGTCGATCGAGGCACTCCGCCGAGAGGTGCGCCTCGAGATGCTCGCGGTGTTCTCGGCTGAGCTGCGAACGCGCAATCGTGTCGCGTCGAAGGCGAAGCAGGCTGCCGCCGCAACCGCGCTGTCGAGTCTGCTGGAGGTCTCAGCCGCGTCATGGCTCACCGAAGACGCTGTGCTGGCCAACCTCGGCCGCCGAAAGTTCTCCGACGAGGTCCGAGAGTTGGCGGCGGACATCTGCAGCGTGTGATGCACATCGCTGGTCTCGGACTGCACTTCTGAAGCTCGCTCATGCCATCTAGCTGGCAATTCGAAAACGTATCTTTAGACCGACGACAGTTTGTGGTTCACTGGCAGAGTGCTCAGTCAGCCGCGTGCCCGCTCCATAGACCTCGACAATCCGTTCGCGCCTCTTGACGGCTTGTGCGAGCTCGTGTTGGTGCGTCACGGTGAGCAGCAGCTCACCAAAGAGTTGAGCGCCGGGGAGACCGTGGACCCGCCGCTGTCGGAGACCGGTGAACGCCAGGTGCAGGCGGTTGCCGACCGCCTGGCAGCCACCCGGGTCGACGCCGTGTACAGCTCGCCGTTGCAACGGGCGCTGCGTACCGGTACCGAGATCGGCGCCCGGCACGGTTTGACCCCCGAGGTGCGCGACACTCTCACCGAGTTCGAGCCGTGGCAGAACTTCCCCGCAGACCAGTCGCCGTTCGAGGTGCTGCCCCACGAAGAGATCTCGACCATCTTCCGCGAACACATCCGCACCAGGCGGTACGAGGCGTTTCCGTACGCCGAGGACGGGGCCGCATTCCGGGCACGTGTGCTCGGCGAGCTGTCGCGCATCATCGACGCGCATCTCGGTCAGCGGGTGGTCGTCACCGCTCACGGCGGCGTCATCAACGCCGCGCTCGCCGACGCTCTGGGCAGTGGATTCGACATGCCGGTGCGGGTGCACCACACATCCATCTCGGTTCTGCGGGGGGCGGACACGCGCCGCGCGGTGCAGTCCATCAACGACTTCTCCCACGTGCTGTCTTTCCAGACACACGTGGGAGCAATGAATCTCTGACCTTCCAGGGGGCCACCCGCCTCCGCCAACACAAGGAGTACCAATGGATCTCGATCTCAAAGGCAAGCGCGCAATCGTCAGTGGTGCGAGCCGCGGCATCGGCCTGGCCATCACCCGGACCCTGTTGAACGAGGGCGCCTCCGTCGGAATCTGTGCGCGCGGTCAGGAACACCTCAATGAGGTCGCCGCCGAATTGTCCGAGTACGGAACGGTTTTTCACAAGGCGGTCGACGTCGGCGACAGTGAGTCGGTCAAGTCGTTTGTCGATGCTTCCGCAGAAGCCCTCGGCGGCATCGACATCGTGATCGTCAATGCCTCTGCCGCCACCGGCAAAGGCCCGCAGGCGTGGGTGAACAGCTTCAACGTGGATCTGATGAGCTTGGTCAACTTCATCGAATCGACCTCCGGTCATCTCGAGGACAGCGAGGCGGCCGCCGTGGTCGCCATCGCGACCACCTCGGCGCTCGAGGCCGGCCCGATCACCACGGCCAACAGTTACGGCGCCCTGAAAGCGGCCGCGTTGCAGCATGCTTCAGCGCAGGCAAAAGCCCTCGGTCCCAAGGGTATCCGCGTCAACTCGGTGTCGCCGGGGCCGATCTTCTTCGAAGGCGGCGCGTGGGACACCATCAAGACCAGCCGCCCGGCTCTCTATGAGGGTGCGCTCGAGGCCGCAGCGATGGGCAAACTCGGTTCGGCCGAGGACGTGGCGAACGCCGTGGTGTTCCTGGCATCCCCGGCTGCCGGTCACATCACCGGAACCAACCTGGTCGTCGACGGCGGATTCACGAACCGCTTCGACTTCTGATCGACATCCCGGCGAGTGGAAAACGACATGACCAGTAGCGACAACAATGTTCAGCCGGCCGACGTGGTCATCCTCGGTGGCGGATCCGGCGGCTATGCGTGCGCCCTACGTGCGGCGCAGCTGGGCATGTCGGTGGTCCTCGTCGAAGCCGGAAAACTCGGCGGCACATGCCTTCACAACGGGTGCATCCCCACCAAGGCGTTGCTGCACGCGGCCGAGGTGGCCGACTCGGTGCGCGAAGCCCACGGATTCGGCATCAAGGCCACCCTCGACGGCATCGACATGAGTGCCGTCAACAGCTACAAGAACGACGTCATCGCCGGCCTCTATCGCGGACTCCAGGGCTTGGTGGCCTCGCGCGGTATCGAGGTTGTCGCCGGCTACGGCCGAGTGGTCGCCGACCGTACGGTCGAAGTCGAACTCGCCGCGGGTGGGCGTGCCCGATACCGCGGAGAGGCGCTGGTGCTCGCGACAGGTTCACAGGCCAGGAGCCTCCCCGGACTCGACCTCGGAGGGCCCGTGATGACCAGCGACAGGGCACTCGAACTCGACACCGTTCCCGATCGGGTGGTGGTTCTCGGTGGTGGTGTCATCGGATGCGAGTTCGCCAGTGTCTGGGCATCTCTGGGCACCGAGGTGACCATCGTGGAAGCTGCTCCGCGCCTGTTGCCCACCGAGGACGAGTGGAGCTCGAAGCAGGTCGAGCGCGCATTTCGCAAACGTGGCATCAAGAGCCTGACGGGTACCGCTTTTGCATCCGTGGCCACGGACGCCGACGGCGGCGTCGACGTCGAGTTGGCCGACGGCGGGCACGTCAGCGCGGACCTGCTGCTGGTGTCGGTGGGACGGGGTCCACGAACTGCCGGGCTGGGGTTCGAAGAGGCCGGCGTCGAAGTCGACCGCGGGTGGGTGATCACCGACGAGTTGTTGCAGACCGGCGTGCCAGGTGTGTTCGCGGTGGGGGACATCGTGCCCGGGCCGCAACTGGCGCATCGTGGCTTTGCCCAGGGCATCCTGGTGGCCGAGCAACTCGCCGGACTGGACGCGATGCCCATCGCGGACAAGGGGATTCCCCGGGTGACCTACTCGAACCCGGAAGTGGCATCGGTGGGCCTGACAGAGGCGGAGGCAGTCGAGAAGTACGGCGAGGTCTCCACGGCCGTCTACGACCTCGGTGGCAACGGCAAGAGCCGGATCCTGCGCACGACAGGCGGGATCAAGCTCGTGCGCGCCGGCGAGAACGGACCGGTTGTCGGTATCCACATGGTTGGTGCCCGCGTCGGTGAGCTCATCGGTGAAGCGCAACTCATCTACAACTGGGAAGCGACTGCCGGCGATGTCGCCCAGTTGATCCACGCACACCCCACACAGGCCGAAGCGCTCGGTGAGGCCCATCTCGCGTTGGCGGGCAAGGCACTGCACGCACACGGCTGAACACGGTACCGGTTCACGCGGAGAGAGGAACACATGTCCGGACCCTCGGGCCGTATCGACGCGGTATTGGTGTGTGGCGGCCAATGGCACGACTTCGACTACGCTCGGCTGCAACTGCTCTCGGCCTTGGCGGACTACGAGCACGTGCGTACCCGCGTCTTCGAGAACTACGACTGTCTCGGAGCGATCGACTCGGCGGACATGCTGATCACCTATACGTGCAACGTGGTTCCCGACGCCGGCCAGCAACAAGCACTGATCGACTTCGTCGGACGCGGCGGTAGATGGCTCGCCCTACACGGGACCAACTCGGCGATCGAGCCGACGGCGCCGGGAAGCCCGAGTAAGTACGTGACCCCCAGGTCGATGGGTGAGCTGCCGGCTGTGATCGGCAGTCAGTTCCTCGGACACCCGCCGATCGCGCCGTACCTCGTCGAGATCACCGATCCGGACCATCCGTTCGTGGCGGACGTAGAACCGTTCGAGGTGACCGACGAGTTGTACATCAGCGAACTGCACCCGCCCATCCAGGTGCTCGCGCACACCCGGTTCGTCGGCACATCAACAGGTTTCGAGGAGGGGCACACCAGTGTGGACGAGCCCCGGCCCGTCTTGTATCTCAAGGACCACGGCGATGGAACGGTCTGCTACTTCACTCTCGGTCACTGCCGGGGACGATTCGACGTGCAGGACCTGGGCATCGACGACCTCGGCAAGGTGGACCGGGGCAGCTGGGTGGTTCCCCAATTCGACACCATCCTGGCGCGGTGCCTCGAATGGGCCATCACCGGACTGATCGGCCCGGGGCCCGCCTAGCCTGCGAAAGCTCTTCTCAGAGCGGCACATTGCGATCGGAAGTACGTCCTGGACACCTCTGCCCGCCGCGCCACCAGATCGAATCCGTGGAAGGCGCCCGGTACCGTGACGAACTCACACGGCACGCCGGCATCTTCGAGGCGCTCGGCGTACCTCTTGTCCTCGTCGAAGAACAGATCGAGTGTGCCGACGCCGACCCATGCCGGCGCGACGCCGCTGAGGTTCTCGCGTCGTGCCGGCACCGCCGTCATCGGATCGGCGTCACCGAGATAGCTCTGCCAGCCGAAACGATTGCTCCGGACGTCCCACAGCCGATGATGTCGATCAGGTGTCTCCGAGCGGTCGTCGAGCATCGGATACGACAGGAGCTGCAGCACCGGGTTGATCCCGCCGCGGTCGGCAGCACGCAACGCCAGTGCCGCCGCCAGCCCACCTCCTGCGCTGGCACCACCGATTGCGATGTCGGCAGGGTTGATGTCCGGCTGAGAGGCCATCCATTCCAGGGTGGCGTCGCAGTCGTCGAGTGCGGCCGGATAAGGATTGTCCGGAGCCAGCCGATAGTCCACGGAAACCACTGTCGCGGCGAGTTTCTCGGCGAAGGCACGGCAGAGGCCGTCGTCCTGCGCGGCTGCGCCGATGACGTATCCGCCACCGTGTATCCACAGAAGTGCAGGCGATGGTGCGCTGGTACCCGAATGCCTGAACACCCGCGCAGAGGCGCCCGTCTCGAGCTGGTGAACTTCCACATCTCCGCCGGAGGGGAGGATGGTGCTCAATTTCCGCATGATCGGCAGGGTTCGACGGCTGACCAGCCGAGGCGGCAACAGCATCGATGCCAAGCGCAGATCGGGATGGAACTCGGCGCGGTTTCGGATGCGGCCGATCATCGGTGGCCGACAGGCGCCGTGGGTGTGTCCATGATGAGCAATCGTAGGTGACACCGCAGAGGTGGCGCGGGTCTATCGGACAGTGGACCCACCGGCCGATGTGCGGCTCGACCGGTGGGTTCATGTCTCTCCTCCGTGGTCGGAGAAGTTCGGTGAAGTCAGTAGGACGCGGTGCCGCCGTCGACGCTGAGCAGCGCTCCGGTGATTCCGGCGCCCGCGTCCGAGGCAAGCAGCATCGCCATTGCGGCAACTTCCTCGACAGTGTTGGGCCGCTTGATCGCCGACTCCTCGGCGAACAGAGCAACCATCTCGTCGAACGACATACCCATCGCTTCCGCGGTGGCGGGGCCGTTGTCCTTGATGATGTCGGTGATCACCAGGCCCGGACAGATCGCGTTCACGGTGATGCCTTCGGTGCCCACCTCCCGAGCGATCGACTTGGTCATCCCGTTGATCGCGTGCTTGGCGGCGACGTAGGCGGTGAACACAGGCTTACCCTGCTTGCCCTCCACCGACGAGATGTTGATGATGCGTCCGTACTTGTTGGGGAGCATGTGCTGCAGCGCGCGGCGGGTGGCCCAGAAGTTGGCGTTGAGGTTCCAGTTCATCACCAGATTCCACTCGTCATCGGTGAGCTTGGCGGTGGGCTGAAGGTCCTTTGCGCCACCGGCATTGTTGACCAGCACGTCGATGCGTCCGAACGTGGCGACCGTCTGCTCGATGAAGTCCTCGACGTCCGCCTGTACTGTCACGTCGCCGGGGAAGAACGCGGCTCGCTCGCCGACCCCGAGATCGGCCAGTGCCTTCTCGCCCTTCTCTGCCGACCGTCCGTTGAGCGCCACCTTGGCGCCTTCGGCGAGAGCCGCCTCGGCGATCCCTCGTCCAATGCCCTGGGTACCGCCGGTGATGGCGACGACCTTGTCTTGCAGCTTCATCAAATCTCCCTTGAACCACGGTCGGTGAGTGCAGACAAGTTACTTGTATTCGTCTACAGTCTCGGTACAGTGTTACATGTCACACACCGTACTGCACCCAAAATATAGAAACTATCCCAGAGTCGAGATGAGATGACCGAAGAACGTTGGCTGGTCGATACCGATCCCAGCAACCGCCTGCCCGTGTACACCCGGCTGAACGCCAGCGACGTGCTGTCCGATCCGATCACCCCGCTGGGCGCCGATCTCGGATGGATCCAGAACATCTTGCCCGGTTGGAACTTCGGTTATGCCAGCTTGGGCAGCTATTCACTGGCGGAGAAGCCTGACGTGGCCGCATCATCGGGCATCTTCTACGGCCACCTGTACATCAACCTCTCGATGTCGCGGCTCGTCGGGATCCGCGGTGGACTGCCGGTGGAGCTGGTAGACCAGCTCTGGTACGGCGGCGACCCCGACATCCCCGCCTACGTGGGACATCCGGACGACGAGAACGCAGACGCCAGCCGCCGTCTTGCCGACCGCAACGCCTGGGCGCTCTCTACAGAAACCTTCCCGGAGTTGGAGGAAGATCGCACGCTCGCGGACCGACTGCGCACCGAGCGGCCCGACCTCACGTCGCTGACCCCCGCGGCCCTCGTCGCGCGAGCACGTTCGGTGATGCCGCTGGAGCGGGTCGCCTGGCGTGGGGAGGTGGTGGCCACCAACTGTGCCGCTGTCGGCCCCGCCGTGCTCGGCCAATTGCTGGGTGCCGATCATCAGGACCTCATCGTCACGCTTGTCGGTTCGGCCGGCGACGTCGATTCGGCCCTGCCGTCGTATGCGTTGTGGGAGCTCGGCCGTCTTGTCCGCGCCGACGAGCAGCTGATGGCGGCCTTCGACGCCGGCGTCGCCGGGGTGGGTGCGCGGATCGCCGGCATCGATCCGAAGTTCGACGCGTCGCTCGAGCAGTTCCTCCTCGACTTCGGATACCGAGGCCCGAACGAGTGGGACCTCGGTTCGGTCTCCTGGGAGACCAAGCCCGACTTGGTCTTCTCACTGATCGATCGCCTCCGGCTGCAAGATGATTCGGCATCACCCGCCGCCCGGCTGTCCGAACATGCGTCCGCCACCGACGACGCGTTGGCGCGTGCCCGGGCCATCGTGGGCGACGACACCGAGGCGCTCGCGACCCTCGACGCCGCGGTCGCATCGGCCCGGCGGTTCGCAGCCTGGCGTGAACGGGCAAAGACCAACTGCATCAAGGTGTTGCACGAGGCACGTGTCCCGCTGGTCGAGTTGGGCCGACGGCTGCACGCGCAGGGTCATCTCGAGTCACCCGACCACGTCTTCATGGCAGTCGACGACGAACTCGACGCCCTGGCCAGCGCGCCGGAGTCGATGACACGAACACTGGCCGACCGGCACCGGCAATGGCGCGAGCTGTTCGGACTGGAACTGCCGACGTTCCTTGACACCCGGGAGCCGATGCCCCCGCTGTCGGGTCTCAAGCGCAAGGGCGAATCGGTCGTCGAGGGTGTGAAAGTCGGTGACGTGCTGCAGGGTTCGGGTGCTTCGCCGGGCATCACCACGGGGCGCACCCGCGTCATCACCTCGATGGACGCACTCGACACGTTCGAGGTCGGCGAGATCCTCGTCGCGCCGCAGACCGATCCGTCGTGGACTCCGCTGTTCATGGTGTCCGCCGGTGCGATCACCGACGTGGGTGCCATGGGTTCGCACGCCATGATCGTCAGTCGCGAGCTCGGAATCGCCTGCACAGCGGGCGTTCCCGCGGCCACCCGAAGGATCCCGGACGGCGCGCTGGTCGAGGTCGATGGCTCCAAGGGCACGGTAACAATCCTGGAGCTGCCGTGAGCAGCGGTGTCATCACCACCACGCGCGCGGTCTTCCTGAAGGAGCGACCGGCAGACGGGGAGCCCCGCCCAGAGCATTTTGAGGTTCGTGACACGGCTGTGCCCGAGATCTCGGGCGGTCAGGTGCTGGTGCAGAACCTGTTCATGAGTGTCGACCCGTCGATGCGGGGTCGTCTGGGTACATCGGAGATGCACTACACCACCAACTTCCAGGTCGATGCCCCGCTGGACGGCTCGGCGCTGGGCGTGGTGGTTGCCGGGAACGGCCTGATCCCGGACGGGTCGTACGTGCGTCACCGGTTGGGGTGGCGCGAGCACGCCGTGGTCGACGCTTCCGCCGCGGCGATCATCGAACCCCGGGGGCTCGAACTGCACCACTGGCTCGGGGCGCTGGGGCAAACAGGTTTCACCGCTTACGCAGGTTTGGTCCGTGCGGGCGAACTACGTCCGGGTGACGACGTCTTCGTCTCGGCTGCCGCCGGTGCGGTCGGCAGCACAGCCGGCCAGTTCGCGCGATTGATGGGTGCGCGCACCGTGATCGGCAGCGCGGGAGGCCCGTCGAAGGCGGGGAAGCTCATAGAGGATCTGGGCTTCGACGCGGGCATCGACTATCGCAGCGAGCCGATCGGTTCGGCTCTGCGGGCCGCGGCTCCCGATGGCATCGACCTCTACTTCGACAACGTCGGCGGGGACCATCTTGTCGCCGCGTTGTCGTCTCTGAAGGTCGGGGGCCGAGTTGCGCTGTGCGGGATGATCTCCAACGGTGGGCCTGACCGTCCGCCCATCGACGTGTTGATGAACGCCATCCTCAAGCGAATCACTCTGCGCGGCTTCATCGTCCGTGACCACGAAGATCTGAGGCCCGAGTTCGAGGATCGGGTTGTCGGTTGGCTTGAGGCGGGCGAACTGGTTGCCGAATCCACCATCTACGACGGTCTGGACAACGCCGTGGACGCGTTTCTGTCGATGCTCGGCGGCGGGAACGTGGGCAAGATGTTGGTCAGCCTCGGCTGAGCTCGTCTGCCGGAACCCGTGAGGACGTCGAATCAGTCCACGCCAGAACCAAGCTCGCGCCCACGATGCCCAGCAACGTGCCGATGATGAACCCGCCGAAGTTGGCTGCCGGTAGTGCCACCAGCGCGATGATCATGGCGCTGACACCCGCGGGCAACTTCACGCTCGGACGCAACAACGAAGCCACTCCGCACAGCACCATCAGCGCGCCGAGCAACAGGGTGGAGACACCCGAGATGGTGCTGATGGTGATCAGGACGTCGCCGACGTGGAACGTCGTATACGCGGGGAGCAGAAGCAGCAGCCCGGACGCGACCAGTAGTGTCGCTCCCCAGAACGGACGGTCGCGGCGCCACCGAGAGAAACGCGCACGCCGCCCGAAGGCGTGTTCGTCGATCAGCAAGTGGTGTCACCTTTATCGACGTCAATGGTGAAGTTCTTCATCGACAGAGCGCTCGCGTTCAGCGCGATGACGTCGATTCGCGCCTGTGTCATGGTCGCCTCCTGCACGGTCTTCCCTGCCGTGACCACACCTTCGGCTTGACCCGTCGCCGAGACGTCAAGTCCGAGTTGCGCCGGCCCGGTCTTGATCGACCCTCCCAGGGAGGAGGCATCCACGACCAGGTTGTCGACTGTGGTGTTGTTCCCTGGGACACGCACATACATGGTGACGTCGCCGATGAACGGAAGGCCATGTGCAACTGTCGACAGGCAGACGTCGGAGAGCTGGGCCGATTCGAGGCTGATGGCGACGCTGGGCAGGTCGCCCTTCGTGGTGGTCTTGACCTCTCGGGCGTACACGGTGACGTTCTGTGCGTTGCCCGACGCGATCGTCGCGACAGATGACTCGCCTGAGATCGACAGGTTCATCGGTAGATCGCCGGTGGCAATACCGCCGCCGAGGAATGTTGCCCCGATCAGTCCGACGGCGGTGTACGCAGCGAAGCGGCGTTTTCGAACGGATCCCATGTGCAGCCCTAAAGGTGGTGGGTGAGAGACAGACGTGGCGTCAGATCACCGGGCACATGGGCAGAACCCGGCTGATCACGCTCGCTGTACCCATCGCTGCGCACGGGCAAACTGTTTCAACCCCCAGGGAGTCGGCCGTCACACGACGTTGACGTTGTCCAACACGGTCGCAGCGAAATCCGAATCACCATCGATGGCGACGTGGTCACGCCACGAAGTGCGAGTTGTGCCCCACATCACAAAAGAGGTTGCGGTAGATGCGATCACAGTGTCTGCGTCGATGATTCCGGTCTCGACGGTGAGGAGCTCCGAGCCGGGTCGAAGGGTCCACTCGCCGCCGCCGGGTCCGGATAGACGGACGCCCAGCGGGCGGTCGAGCACCGAACTGACCGGCTTGCACATCTGCGGCAGCCCGTCCCACATCCAGCCGATTGCGGCGCCCAGCACCTCGTCGTCATGCTCGGCCACCGGGCGGGTGACCGGGCCTTCGGGCGCCAGTAGATCCACGTACATGTGGCACCACATGTCGAACGCAAAGGCATCCGAAAGTTGGTGGCTCTGATACGTGCCCAGGTCTGTCATGGTCATCGGGGTAAGTGCCACACCGTCTTGTTGCATCATTCTCAGCACGCCCATGGCGCCTTCGGCGCTGCTCAGGAATTCGTCGGCGACCTGGTTGCTGGTCCAGTCGCGGCGCTGCGCCACGAGCAGCTCCTGCATCTCCTCGGCAGTGGCGGGAGTGGGTGCTCCGGGATCCTCGGCGGGGGGATCCACCATCACCTTGAAGTTCGAACCCGTGTGTGCCACCAGGTCTTTCACCGACCAACCGGCACAGCGGCTTGGTGCTTCCCACTCGTCGGCCGTGAGGCTGCGGACAACGTCCGCGTACCTCTCGGCGAGTCTTCTGCTCGCGACCAAGCCGGCTGTGCTCATGGGGGACTCCCTCGGCGAACGACGCGCACGCTGTGACGCACGTCTCAATATCGACAGTCAACCAACAAACAGGTGTCGTTGTCAAGTATCTCAAAAAGGTGGTGGAGCGAGCTCGTTCGTCCCCTGACTTCGTCGGCGGTTTCGTTCCCTTTCTTGTTGACGGCGTGCATGTTTGGCAGCGGTACGCGTCATCTGGCGGCTGTCCGTCAATGGTGGCGACTGAGACGATGGGTGCCTGCGGGGCACCGGGCCGGCGTCCCAGACGAGACGCGCGAGCACCGGGAACAGGTCTTCGCCGGTCCAGGCTGGGCCGTGATAGGAGCGCCCCTCAGGCGTGATGAAGACGAGCCGGGTGCGACCGTTGCGTGTGTCGGGGTACTGGTCATCGAGCCAGTCGGAGTAGGTCTTGAGCAGATGGTGAAAGCGGCAGAGAACCTTCATGTGGCCCGGGTGGGTATGTCCTCCGGCGGCCGGATCGTTGTGGTTGTACTCGTGGGTGTGGTCGAGGTCGGCGCCCCAGGCCTTGCGGTCGCAGCCAGGCCACGTGCAGTAGCAGTCGCGGATGCGTATGTAGCTGTCTGCGACTGCGGATGGCCTGTACGGGTCGCCTGGTTGTACGGCAGGCAGTGGAACGGCCTGCACAAAAGGCGGTTCGACGGCGTCCGGCGTACCTCTGACGTCGACGCTTAAAATGCTCTGTGTTGCCCGGCAATACAACGTCCGCTGAGTGAGATCACCGTCGGATGATGTGTGTTCTTCGGACACCTGCTCGGGATCTCCGCGGTCGCGAACGAAACTGGGGGCTTCTGCGGACCGGGGGTCGTCCAGATGCGACGTGGGGGCGGTCTCTGCGAAAGACTCGTCCCGTCGCACCTCCCGGTAGTCGTTTCCCATGGAACGGGCGACGACTTCCGGCTTGGTTGCGATGTCGCGCACATGGTCAGCACTGATCACCCCATGTCCGGCGAGGTATCCGGGGCTGTCTGCGCTGCCGTCGACGGTGGCTCGATCGGCGATCACGTGAAGGATGATCTTCACGTCGATGCCCGACGCCACGGCCTCGTGGGTCGGGACCGTGCGAATGTCGGCTGTGCAGGGGTGCTTCGGGTCGTTGGGGCACTGGCAGTAGAACTCGCGGGCCATCACCAGTGCGAACAGAGCGTCGGCCATCCGGTCGGACTTGCGTCGTGGGTCGGCCTTGCAGACCGACATCGCCAGCTTCTCGAGGCGCGCCATGATCATGGCGGTCTCTTCGGCGCTCGCGACCGCATCGATGGCGGACATTCCGTGCTCGATGTTGTTCGACCACACGCCGCGCTTGTTCTTCGCGTCTTCCCGATCGTTACGGACGAGGTCAGGGTCGCGGCGAAATATCGTGGAGTCAAACATGTCTCGCATACGGTCCTTCGACCACGATCCGTTTCGTTGCAGGTGCCCAGCTATTTCGTGGTCGATGTTGGCCATGAACGCTGACCCGTCTATCAGGTCGGTCCTCGAGACGATCGTCGCGATGTGATGCGCTGCAACCCGTCCTTGCCGCAGTTGTTCGTTGACTGCCGGTAGCCGGTCTCGCAGAGCCAATGCTCGCGACAGGTGGTGCTCGGCCCCCTGCTGTGTGATCTGCTGCGCAGCTGCCAAGCGGGCCGCGCAGACGGCGAACGGGTCGAGCGCCCTCAGCGCCACCGCCGTGTCGTCATGTGGCTCAACCAGTTGCCGATGCAGCTGTGCGGCAGCGTCGTAACGCGCCCACTCCAAGTAGGCCAGGCCTGCAACCGCTGCCTCGGCGTTACGCAGCAGCTCATTGGGCCGCAACACCGCCGCGGCGACTATTCCGGTTGCCCGTTCCTGCTCTGATCTTGTCCCCCCGAACATGTGTTCGAGTGTATCGGAGAGGTCTGACAATCCCCACCGAGTTCGGCTCGCCGGAGATCTCCGGCGTCGCTGACCTGCTAATCCCGCAGGTGCGCGGTTTCATTCACGGACTGAATGACAAACCTGCCCGAGCGCAGCACCGCGACGCGCGTCATCGAGGTGTAGCCGGGGTTGAAGAAGAACGGCGAAGGGGCCTGCAGGATGTCGGTCAGCAGGGTGTTGATCACACCGCCGTGGGACACGATGACGGTCAGCTGCCCTGGTGCCCGCTCGGCCGCCTCGGTCACCGCTGTGCGCATGCGGGCCGCTGTTGCGACCTTGTCGTAGTCGGGGATGAACTCGTCATATCGGCCCTCCGCGAAGGCTTTTCCTCGCGGCGTGGCTGCGATGGCCTCGGGCGTGGCGTAGGTGGTGCGGTCGCTGTCCCACTCGCGAAGCCGCTTGTCCACCTGCACATCCAGGGCGTGCGGCTGCGCTGCCAGCAGCGCGGTTTCGTGTGCTCGGGCGTAGTGGCTGGAGACGAACTGGGCCACCGGCTCCGCGCTCAGCCATTCGGCGAGACGCCGGGCCTGAGCGACACCCTCGGCGCCCAGTGAAGGGTCGGCCACCGCGGGGCCTCCAGGTAGTCCATGGCGGACCAGGATGATCTGACTGGCTGTGGCGATGGTGTCGGCGGCGGTGGTGTCTGGGGTAGCGGTGACCGTGTTGTCGACCTGTGTCATGGGTTCACCGTGCCACGCAGGTGGGCGGTGTCGTTGACGGCATCAACAACGGTGACACCGGAATCGAGTCGGCGCAGCCGGGCCACGGACGTGTAGGCGGGGTTGTGCCAGAACGTCTTGGGCATCTCGAGTACGTCCGCGATGGCTGCGTTGAGGATGCCGCCGTGGGCGACCACCACCACCCGTCCCGATCCGTAACGGTCGATCACCTGCTCCATCGCACTCCTCGCGCGAGCACGGAACTTCGGCAGATCGAGTTGCGGCACATAGTCTTCGAACCGGCCAGCCGCCACGGCGAGTAGCCGGGGATCGTCCGGTCCCATGTCTTCGAGGGCGACATAGTCTTCGGGGCTGATGTCGTCGTCCCACTCGCGGAGATCTTCGAGGACAAGATCCACCTCGCGGCCCAACCCGGCTGCGATGGTGTCAGCGGTTTCACGCGCGCGGGCCAGAGGACTGGAGACGATCGCATCGACCGTCTCGTGTCGCAACCATTCGGCGAGTTTGCCGGCGTCGGCGATTCCCTCGGGCGCCAGGACGGGATCACGAACCCCCGACACGGGTTGGCCATGCCGGACGAACAGGATCTCGATCATCGGTGCCTTTCGAAGAGCATCAGGTCGTGCGGACGAACGGGTGACTCAGCCGGCTATCGTGCGGCCGGTGGCCCAATAGGGGGCGCGCAGGGCCTTCTTGTCGAGTTTGCCCATCGCGTTTCGTGCCAGCTCGTCGACGACCACGTATTGCTTGGGGCACTTGTACGAGGCCATCGACTCCTTGGCGAACGATGCAAGCGCGTCGACGTCCAGCGAAGTGCCCTGTGCGGGAACAACAAGCGCGAGGAGCGCTTCACCGAGATCACCGTCCGGTACACCGATCACGGCGACCTCGGCAACATTCGGATGGGTCAGCAGCACGCGCTCACTCTCGGCCGGGTACAGGTTCACCCCGCCGGACACCACCATGTCGGCCACCCGATCGGTGATGAAGACGTACCCGTCGTCGTCCACGTAGCCGACGTCTCCAAGAGTCGCGACTCCCGGCAATATGTAAGCGGCAGCGGTCTTTTCAGGGTCAGCGTGGTAGACCACACCACGTTCGGGTGGGGTACGAAATCCCAGTACGCCGACGGCGCCGCGCTCGAGTTCGGTGCCCTCGTCGCCCACGACCACGGCCTCGAACGGCGGCACGGCCCGGCCGACGGAGCGTGGATGCTCCAGCCATTCCGCCGAGTCGATCTTGCACACGGTCCCGATCTCGCTGCCGCCGTACGACTCGATGAGCACCGGCCCGAACCAGTCGATCATCGCGCGCTTCACGTCCGCCGGGCAGGCCGAGCCGGTATGTGCCACATACTCCAGGCTCGACACGTCGTACCCCGCCCTCACGGCCTCGGGTAGAGCCAGCAGGCGCTGAAAGTGTGTGGGCACCATCAACGTGGAGGTCACCCGATGCGTCTCGATCAGTTCGAGGGTCCGCTCCGGATCGAAACGGCCGAGGATCACCACCGGCTGGCCGGAGAGCAGATGGCGAATCGACGTCAGCGGTCCGTTGTGTTGCAGGGGCCCGACCACCAGGTGGGTGCCTGCCGGGTACCCCGATCGGCCCGCGACTGCCGTCGCGAAGTCGGCGGCGTTGGCCGCGGGCGCCGGCAGCCAGTGCACCTCGGTTCCGCGAGCGCGTCCGGTTGTGCCCGATGTATAGACCAACGGGGGCCGGGCGGGCCGCTGATCGGGAGCCGCTGTGGCACCCGAGGTGGGGGAAGCGTCCAGAAAGTCGGCCCAGGTGACAACACTGTCGGCGCCGGGAGCGTTGTGTGCGATCACGGCCCGTAGGTTCGCCTTGCCGGCCGCTTCTGTCGCCGATTGGAGGCCAAGGGGTCCGGTGACCACCGCCACGGATCCGGAGTCGATCAACTGGTCGGCCATCTCACCACCCTTGAGCTGGCGGGATACCGCCACCGGCCCCACGCCGCGGCCGATGGCTGCAGCGTGCGCGAGCAGGGTTTCCACGTTGTTCTCGCCGATCACCGCGATGCGCTCGTCTGGATCGCTTGCCAGGCCGATAAGCCGCTCGCCGAGGGCGTCGAGAATGCCCAGGACCTCCTGCCAGGTCGTGACGGTGCGGTCGTCCACCAGGGCTGTGCCGGCGGGATCGGTCATCGCCCGATTGCGGATTCGGTCGAGCATCGACTCAGTCCTTCCAATACGTCCGTGTAGGCGCCCATCGTGCGATTTACTGGATACCAAGTCAAGTAAGACGTGGGCCGCGGATCTGCTGCAGTAACTTTATAGTGATTCTACTTACATTCGGCTACAGTAGTGGTCGATACTGCAGAAGAAGTAAACAAAGTCGCCCCCGGCGTCCATGACTGCAAGGTTCGAAACGAGAGAAGAGGTGCTCGTGGTGACTTCGACCGCGACCAACGCAACCCGCGAGGCCATCGAGCCCGTCGGATCCAATGACCCCACTCCGAGCAAAGAAGTGCTGCTCGACCTGCACCGCCGTATGGTCCGGATCCGGCAGTTCGAGACCGAGGCAGGTCGCCTCATGGAGGGCGGCAAGCTTCCCGGCTTCCTGCATCTGTACGTCGGCCAGGAAGCGGTGGCCGCCGGCGCCATGAGCAATCTGCGCGACACCGATCAGATCTCCTCGACCCACCGCGGGCACGGTCACGCCGTGGCCAAGGGCGCCCAGTTCCGGCAGATGTTCGCCGAACTGTTCGGCCGGGTTGACGGCTATTGCAAGGGTCGCGGCGGCTCGATGCACATCAACGACCTCTCGATCGGCATGCTCGGCGCCAACGGCATTGTCGGAGGCGGTATCCCGATCGCAGTCGGAGCCGCGTTCGCGGCCAAGTACCGCGGCGAGGACACCGTTGCCATCCCGTTCTTCGGCGACGGCGCAAGCAACATCGGCGCCTTCCACGAAGCAGCCAACATGGCCGGGATCCTGAACCTGCCGGTGGTGTTCGTCTGCGAGAACAACGGCTACGCGGAGTTCACCGCACTGCGCGACCACATGAAGCTCGAGAACGTCGCCGACCGCGCGCCTGCCTACGGCTTTCCCAGCGAGATCTGCGACGGCATGGATGCCATCGCCGTGCGTGCCGCGGTGGGGCGCGCTGTTGAACGTGCTCGTGATGGCGGCGGTCCGACGCTGGTCGAGGCCAAGACGTATCGGTACTACGACCACCAGGGCGTGAAGGGTCTGCGCAAGACCTACCGGACCGTCGAAGAGGTCGAGGCTTGGAAAGAGCGCGACGCCATCAAGCTGCTCGAGGCCCGCGCGGTCTCCGAAGGTGTTGTGACCGAGGCCGAGTTCGCGCAGATCTGGGCCGAGGTCGACGCCGACATCGCCGAATCCGTGAAGTTCGCCGAGAACAGCCCATTCCCGGACCTGGCCGACTTCGCCCTGAACGTCTACAGCGACTGAACCCGAGAAGGCTGAACACATGTCTACTGCAACAGAATTGACGACGACCGAGACCTCTCCGGCCGCGCGTCAGACAACCTACGTCAAGGCCTACAACGAGGCCATCGCGCAAATCATGCGCGAAGACGAGGACGTCTTTGTCATCGGCGAGGACGTCGCGGCATACGGCGGCGTCTTCCACATGTACGACGGCTTGCTCGCGGAGTTCGGTGATCGTCGGATGGTCGACACCCCCATCGCCGAGATGGGTCTCATCGGGCTGGGCGTCGGCGCCGCTGCGCGGGGTCTACGTCCCATCGTTGACATCATGTTCATGGACTTTCTCGCGGTCGCGTTGGACCAGGTGGTGAACCAGGCAGCCAAGATGAAGTTCATGTACGGCGGGGAGGTCAAGGTCCCCATGGTGATCGCGGTGGCCTATGGCGCCGGCGTGAGCGCGGGCGCGCAGCACTCGCAGAGCCTGGAGAGCTGGCTGGCGCACACTCCGGGCTTGAAGGTGGTCATGCCGTCCAACGCGTATGACGCCAAGGGCCTCATGGTGTCTGCGGTGCGCGACGACAACCCCGTGGTCTTCATGCTGAACAAGGTGCTTCTCGGCGCACGCGGCGAGGTGCCCGAGGAGATCTACGAGGTGCCGTTGGGTCAGGCAGCGATCCCGCGGGAAGGCGACGACGTCACCATCGTCGCGTTCGGCCGGATGGTTGTCGAAGCGTTCAAGGCGGCCGACATCCTCGAGCAGTCCGGCATCTCCGTGGAGGTGGTCGACCCCCGATCGGTCCAACCGCTCGACACGGCCACCATCGTGAAGTCCGCATCGAAGACCAACCGCATCCTGGTGGTCCACGAGGCAGTGACCTTCGGTGGGATCGGTGCGGAAGTGGCCGCCCAGATCCAGGAAGAGGCATTCGACTACCTCGATGCCCCGGTCCTGCGGATCGGAGCACCGTTCACGCCGGTGCCGTTCAGCACCCCGCTCGAAAAGGCTTATGTCCCAGACGCGGACCGCATCGTCGCAGGAGCGCGCCGACTGCTCGAAAGGAACTGATCGTGGCTCAGCAGATCGTGCTGCCGAAGTTGGGGCTCACGATGCAGGAGGGCGTCATCGGTGAGTGGCTGGCCGGCGAAGGCCAGCACATCGCGGTGGGCGACCTGTTGCTGCGGCTCGAGACCGACAAGGTCGAGGTGGACGTGGAGGCCGAGGCCGAGGGCATCCTCGCCACCGGCGCATCGGCCGGCGACGTACTGCCGGTCGGGGCGGTGATCGGCTGGCTGCTGGGCGAGGGCGAGTCGGCCCCCGATGGGGCGGCTGCTGTGGTGCAGCCGGAGCCCGTCGCCGAAACGCGCACCGCCCCTGCGTCGGTGGTCGTGGGCGGCCCCGATGACGGCGGACGGATCAAGTCCTCTCCGAATGCGCGGCGGGTCGCCGTTGCTGCGAACGTGGACCTCGCGACCATTCGTGGCACGGGGCCCGGCGGCCGGATCGTGTCCGAGGACGTCGAGGAACATCTCGCCGCAGCTCCCAAGGCACCTGAACCGACCGCAGCGACTCCGGCCACAGGCAAGGCCACTCAGATCGTCGGCGCGGCAGGCCAATTCGTTGGACCACTCGTTCGTCGTCGCGCGGATGAATTGGGCGTCGATCTCGCGGAGGTCGCGGGGACGGGTATCGGAGGCCGCATCACCAAGGCAGATGTGGAGGCGGCAACGGGCACGGTGGCAGCTCCGGCGGCCCTCGACGGCGGCTCGCCGACAGCAGGTCCCCAAGCGGGTGAAGTCATCCCGCTGACAGGCATGCGAGGTGCCATCGCGCGCAACATGATCGACAGCTTGCAGACGATGGCGCAGCTGACCCATGGCTACGAGGTGGACGTCACCGCTTTGGTGGCCGTCCGCGAGCAACTCAAGGCCGAAGCAGCGCAATCCGGTTCACAGGCGCCCAGTCTCAACGACTTCGTCGTCAAGGCAGCGGCTCTCGCGCTGCGTGAGCACCCGCTGCTCAACGCGGGCATCGCCGACGACAAGATCACGCTGTTCGAGGAGATCAACGTCGGTGTGGCGGTTGCCGTCGACGGTGGTCTGATCGTGCCCGTGGTGCGCGACGCAGACAGTCTGTCGGTGGCCGAGGTCGCCGACCGCACCCGGACCCTTGCGTCCGGGGCGCGCACTGGCAAACTGGGTCTGTCGGACATGGAGGGCGCGACGTTCTCGGTGAGCACGCTCGGCGCGTACGGTGTCGATTTCTTCACCCCCGTCATCAACCCGGGCAACGTCGCGATCCTGGGCGTCGGCCGAGTGAAAGACGGCTTCCGTTGGGAGGGTGAGACTCCCGTCCGCACGCAGGTGATGACGTTGAGCTTGACCTTTGACCACCGCGCAGTCGACGGGGCACCGGCCGCCGAATACCTCAAGACGCTGAGTGCAATCTTGGGTCGTCCGCTCTCGCTGTTGGCCGGGCGCTAGACGGGGTCAGCGACATGGAAGGAACCGTCGTCGACGAGACGTTGTTCGCACAGTTCGACCCGCCCGTTCTCGCCGGGTCAGGCTGCTCGGCCTGCGCAGTGGTGGTGTTCCCTGCCACCTCGCGGTGCCCCTCGTGTGCCGATTCGGTCATGGAACATCGGGCGTTGCCGATCCGAGGAACGGTGTGGACCTGGACGTCGCAGTCATTTGCGCCGAAGCCGCCGTACGAGGTACCTGAATCGGGTTTCGAGCCGTTTGTGGTCGGTTACATCGATCTGGGTTCGGTACTGGTGGAGTCAAGGATTCTCGGACCGGTGGTCATCGGTGACGAGGTGGAATTACGTCTTCTCCCATTGGCCGGGGGCGACATCTCCTTTGCGTTCGAGAAGGTCGCCGAATGAGCGCCAGGGACGTCTACATCGTGGGTGCAGGCATGCACGCGTTCGGTCGGCACCCCGGGGTGACCGGTATGGACATGGGTGAGCACGCATTGCGGGCCGCTCTCGTCGATGCAGGACTCGAATGGTCCGACATCGATGCCGCCGTCGGTGGGAGCAATGTTTCCGGCAAGCCGGATTCGCTGGTGTCGCGGCTCGGTTTGACCGGCATACCGTTCACCACCGTCAAGAATGGCTGTGCAACAGGCGGAGTGGCATTGTCGACCGCGGCCGACATGCTCACTGCCGGACGCGCGAATGTGGTTGCGGTCGTCGGGTTCGACAAACACGAGCGGGGGGCGTTCGGCTCGGATCCCGCCGCGTACGGACTCGGTCAGTGGTACGCCCGGAGCGGGATGATGGTCACCACCCAGTACTTCGCGATGAAAACCCAGCGGTATCTGCATCAATACGGCATCGACAGGACAGCGCTGGCGGCAGTCGCCGAACGTGCTTTCGCCAATGGTGCAGCGCATCCGATGGCGTGGCGTCGCACACCGCTCACCTCACAGCAGGTGCTCGACGCCGCGACAGTCAACGATCCGCTGACGCAGTACATGTTCTGCTCGCCCGGCGAAGGTGGCGTGGCATTGATCCTCGCCCGCGGCGACCGTGCCCATGACCTGTGCGACACACCGATTCGGCTCGCGGCCGTCGAGGTCCGAACCCGGCGCTTCGGGTCTTTCGAGGTGTTCTCACCCTGGCTGCACACCGACCCGGTGAACAGCCCCAGCATCGACGCCGCCGCGGCCGCGTTTGATGCCGCAGGCGTGCGCCCGGCTGATGTCGGCGTTGCGCAGTTGCAGGACACCGACTCTGGCTCAGAGTTGATCCATATGGCCGAGACCGGACTGTGTCGGCACGGCGAGCAAGCCAAACTGCTCGACTCGGGTGTCACCCGTCATGACGGAGAACTGCCCATCAACACCGACGGCGGCTGTCTGGCCGGCGGCGAGCCCATTGGTGCGTCCGGATTACGCCAGGTACACGAGGTGGTCCGCCAGTTGCAGGGGCGCGCCGAAGGTCACCAGGTGCCAGATCATCCGGAGATCGGTTTCACCCACGTCTACGGTGCCCCGGGTCTGTCGGCATGCACGGTCTTGACCGTCTGAGTTCGAAAGGACCATCTTGACAAAAAGTCTCGACACCGTTCCGGCTCTCGTCGACTTCCAGGAGGAGGTGCGCCGCTGGCTGGCGTCCATCGTGGACCCGCGGCCGGCGCCGACTCCGACGGACAAGCCCGACCTCGCGGTGTTCCGTAACCTGTCCGACGAAGCCGAACTCGATTTGCTCGATGCCGTCCGGGCGTATCGCCGACAGCGTTTCGATGCCGGCTATGGCGCCGTCACGCTCGCCGTCGAACACGGAGGCCGTGGACTGCCTGCCTCTTTCGCATCGGCGATTGCACAGGCCGAGCGGGAGTTCGACGTCCCACCGTCCACGGAGTTGATCAGCGTCACCACCGGACTTGTCGGTCCCGCCGTTGCCATGTTCGGGACTGACGAGCAGCGGGCAAACTACGCGAACCCGTTGCTGCGTACCGATCTTCTGGCGTGCCAACTGTTCAGTGAGCCTGGCGCCGGTTCGGATCTGGCGGCTCTGAGTTGTCGAGGGGTCCGGGAGGGCGACGACTGGATCTTCAACGGCCAGAAGGTGTGGTCGTCGGGTGCCAGATTCGCTGATCTGGGCATGCTGCTGGCCAGGACCGACCCCGACGCCCCAAAACACAAGGGGATCACCGCGTTCCTGATCCCTCTTGATGCAGAGGGCGTCGACATCCGGCCGATTCGGCAGATGAGTGGTGGCGCCTCGTTCAACGAGGTGTTCCTCCAGAACGTTCGGGTGTCGGACAGTATGCGACTCGGTGCGGTCGGTCAGGGCTGGAAGGTCGCCAGTGCCACATTGGCATTCGAACGTACGGCGTCCGGGTCGGTCACCCGGAAGAAGGGCGGTTCGGTCGCCGAACTCGTTGCGTTGGCCAAATCGCTGGGTCTTGTGGACGATCCGCTGGTACGCCAAGATCTGGCGGACGCCTACATACGCTCAGAACTGCGTGCCGCGACTGCCGACCGGGTCGCTCGTGCCGCTGCAGCGGGACGCTCGCCCGGCCCGGCTGCGTCGGTGGGCAAACTGATGGCTTCCGATGTGCTCGGACGTATCGGTGAGATCGCCGCAGACCTGCTGGGCAACAACATCACCGCTGCCGTGGACCCTGATCAGTTCGCCTGGACGGAGCATCTTCTGGGCAGTCCGGGCTACCGGCTGGCGGGTGGCACCGACCAGATCCAGCGCAACATCATCGGCGAGCGGGTACTCGGCCTTCCGCCTGAGCCGCGTGAAGACCGCGACAAACCGTGGTCGCAAAGGGACAGACGCTGACGGCGCTACTGGCCGTCTTCACCAGGGCGAGGCACGTCGGCCTCCCAGCGTGCGCGCCGTTCGTCCTCCGTCTGTTCCCACCACGGTGTACCGCGTTCGCCGAGAGCAACTTTCGTGGCCTGGACACCCGCTCGTGACTCCGGCGCGCCGCTGGTCCGTTTCACCTCGCGACGCCATGCCATCAGTATCGAGCGCAACTCGGCACTTCGATCCTCAGGAATCGCGGGATCCGTGGCGCGCCAGCGGCGACCGCCCACCACGATGTAGCGTCCGTCATCGGTGTGTTCGACTTCCTTGGCCATGTAGCCAGGCTGCCACAGAGCAGGGTGGGGCCCGCAGACCCTCCGGTTGCAGGGAGTTCCTCCGGTTGGAGTCGGGGGATGTGGCCGATGTCGGAGGACGTGGACTGACTCCCGACCTCAGACCGTCGAGTGGGTGAAGGTGGCGATGAGTTCATCGGCCACCCACCGGGCCACGCCGGCCGGGTACGGAGCGGGCAGACCCAGCACGATGTGCCCGAAGCCTGCGTCGATGACCTGGCCGATTGCATCTCTGGTGAAGTCGGGATGGTCGTAGGAGACCGGTATATGGATCGATCTGGTGATCGAGGCAGGATCGCGGCCGATCTCGACGCAGTAGCGATCCAGTAGAGCACTGCGCGCGACGACATCGGCGATGTCGCCGCCGGGAATGTTCCAGATGTCTGCGTGCTCGGCAACAATGCGCAAGACGGCTGCCGAACGTCCGGCGATCAACAGCGGCGGACGTTGATGCTGAACCGGTTTCGGATTCTGCAACGCCCCGGTCAGCTGCACGTACTGGCCGTCGAAGTCGAACGGCGAGTCCTCGGTCCACAGTCGTTTGATCACCACGCAGGCTTCGGCGAGACTCCCGACCGCATGAGCGACGTCATGAAACGGCAACCCGTGCGCGGGATATTCACGGCGGGCCTCCGGTGGGTTGGGCCGCGACCCCGCTCCGATCCCGAAGTCCAACCGGCCGCCGGAGATGATGTCGACGGTGGTGGCGATCTTCGCGAGCATCGCTGGTGGGCGGAATCGGTTGCTGGTGACCAGCAGACCGAGGCGTAGACGCTCGGTCTGTGCGGCGAGAGCCGAAAGTAGCGTCCAGCCTTCGAAGATCGGTCCGTCGGCGTCACCTCCGATCGGCATGAGGTGGTCGAACAGCCACGCATGTTCGATGTCGGGGATCACGTCCGCTTCAAGCCACACACGAAGTACGTCGCGGTAATCGACTTGTTGTTGGGCGGTGAGGATTCCGAAACTGGGGGTGGCCATGAGCATGCGTCCTTGATTGTTGGGGTGGCGAGCAGTGGGCGATGGACGTCAGCGACGTCGCAAAGAGGGGTCGAGGAGGGAAGGAGGGGTGTCCACTTTCTCGTCCGGGGCGATATCTGTTCCAGGGGAAACAATCTCGTCGATGGCGTCGAGGATGTCTGACGAGAGCACCGTGTCGGCGGCCGCAGTCTGGGAATGCAGATGTTGCAGCGTGCGGGGTCCGATGATGGCACTGGTCACGCCGGGATGAGCGGTGACGAAGCCGAGCGCGAGTTGGATCATGGTCAGGCCCGCCTGGTCGGCGACACCCGCCAACTGCTCCACTGCCTCCATCTTGGCGCGGTTCACCGGGATCGTGGTGTCGAACCGGGCCGGCATCAGACCAGAACGGCTGGTTGCGATCTCACGACCTTCGCGGATCGCGCCAGACAGCCAACCCGACGCCAGTGGGCTCCACGCCAAGACACCCAGTCCGTACTCTTGGGTCACCGGCAGCACATGGGTCTCGATGCCCCGTTGCAGGATCGAGTAGCTGGGCTGTTCGGTCACGTACCGGTTCAGGTGGCGTTCACTGGCTGTCCACTGCGCCTGGACGATGCGATATGCGGGGAACGTCGATGATCCGAAGTAGCGGATCTTGCCCGCCCGCTGGAGGTCGGTGAGGGCCGACAGTGTCTCTTCGTCGCTGGTGGTCGGGTCCCACCGGTGGATCTGGTACAGATCGACGTGGTCTACCCCGAGCCGGCGGAGGCTGTTGTCGAGCTCCATGGTGAGCCAACGACGGGAACTCCCTTGATGATTCCGTTCTTCGCCCATCGGCATGTTTGCCTTCGTCGCCAGGATGAGGTCGTCGCGGCGACCGGCGATCGCGCGGCCGACCATCTCTTCGGACTCTCCCTGGCCGTACATGTCAGCTGTGTCGATGACATTGATCCCAGCGTCGAGCGCGGCATCGACGATGGCGGTCGCTTCCTCCTGGGTGGTGCGACCGATGGCACCGAAGTTCATCGCTCCGAGCGCCAACGTGCTGACCTGGACGCCGGTACGACCCAGGGTGCGGTACTTCATGGTGTTCTCCTCTGACGGTGTGGCGCGAGAGCTCTCCGGCTCTGACATACTGGAAAAAAGCGGAACAACGTTCCGCAAAGAACGATACGGAACAATGTTCCGTTTGCCAAGCGGAAGGGGTGACGCGGCACTGTGGTGGCCAAACGCACGTCGGAAACACCCAGCCCTCACGTGGCGGAGAAGGGCACGGGCACGCCCCAGCCTCGAAAACGGTCAGATGCGCGGCGAAACGAGAAGACCCTGCTCGATGCAGCGGCTGCCGCGTTCGTCACTTCCGGAGTCGAAGTGCCCGTGCGCGCCATCGCCGCGAGAGCGGGGGTGGGCGTCGGCACCATCTATCGGCACTTCCCGACGCGGGCCGACCTGATCGTCGCCGTATACCGTCACCAGGTCGAAGAATGCGCGCAGGCCGGTCCGGCGCTCCTGACGTCCGTGACGTCTCCACACGCCGCGCTCACCCAGTGGATCAATCTGTTTGTCGACTTCCTGGTGACAAAACACGGTTTGGCCGAGGCCTTGCAGTCGGACGACGCCAGGTTCCAGACCTTGCACAGCTACTTCCTCGATCGGTTGGTCCCCGTATGTGCTTCCCTACTCGAAGCCGGCGCGGCCGCCGGCGAAACCCGTTCAGACGTCGCCGCATTGGAGCTGATGAGGGGCGTCGGCAACTTGTGCATCGGATCGGGTGACACCTCGACCTACGATGCAAGACGCGTGGTCGGACTGCTCATGGATGGATTGCGCGTTCGCTGACGCGAGGTATCCGCCGCGGTCTACCCACCACTACTGTCGAGAGATGCCCACAGCCAAGCGCCTCATGCAGGTTTCCGACAGCATCGACATTGCTGCGGACCCCGATCGTCTGTACGAGATGGTCAGTGATCCGACCCGGATGGGTGAATGGAGCCCGGAGAACCTGGGGGCGACGGTGCTGAATCCGGCACCGGACGGGGCGGCGTTTGTCGGGATGGTGTTCGACGGGCGGAACAAGCGCGGGAGCGTCAACTGGGTCACACGTTGCACCGTCACCGCTGCCGAGCCCGGTGCGCATTTCGCTTTTCGTGTGGATGCGATCGGCCCGAAGACGCCGCGGCTCAAGGGCGCGAATGCCTCGTGGGAATACCGATTCGCCCCGGCCGAGGGTGGCCGCACCCGGGTCACCGAGACGTGGTTCGACGATCGCATCAAATGGCCGGATTCGGTCGCGGCGATCTTCGACCGAGTCGTCACCCGTGGCATGACATTCCCAGAGTTCCAACGCAAGAACATCGCGAAGACACTGGAAGCGCTCCGCGCGGCTGCCGAGAGCCGGTAGAGCCCACATCTAGCTGATGTAAGACTGTGCCGATGACCTGGCACCGCGTATTCCCGCTCGCCCACATCACCGGTCACGTTGCCTGGTGGGCCTTCGTGGTGGTGACACTGTTTGCAGGTGGCGTCACCTGGACGACCAGCGAATGGGGCTGGACCGCATACACCCCGTTGACCGATCCGCCGGTCGCCATCGCCAACTTCACCGGCTCGTCGTCCTTCGAAGCCAACTCCTGGCCCGGCCCAGGGGCCGAGCCGTGGGCCGAGCTCGAGGTGTTGTCGGTGGCGGCACTGATCGTCGTGCTCCTCGCAGCTGTTGCCGAGGCCCTTTCGGTACGCCGGTTGGTGCCTGGGGTCGTGACGGTCGCGGCGCCGTGCGTTGCCTTCGGGTTGCTGTTGTTGGCAACCCCCGGCGTCCTCGACAGCGTTCGGTTCGGGACGATGCAGACGCTGGGGTTGGTGCTGGTGGCGGTTGCGGTGCGTGAGGTGTGGGCTCGCCGGTTTGCCCCGCGCCCGGGGATCGGTACTTCAAGCAAGCCGTGACAAAAGTCGATGCCGGCCCCGTGAACGGGACCGGCATCGACGTGATCTGTTCTGTCAGTTGATCAAACGATCACTTCAGGTCGAAGCGATCATTGTTCATGACCTTCACCCATGCGGCGACGAAGTCGTTGACGAACTTGTCCTTGGCGTCGTCCTGCGCGTAGACCTCCACGAGCGCACGCAGCTGGGAGTGCGATCCGAACACCAGATCGACATCCGTCGCGGTCCACTTGGGAGCACCCGTCGACCGGTCGGTGCCCTGGTAGATGCCGGCATCGGAGTCGGATGCCTTCCACTCGGTGCCGATGTCGAGCAGGTTGACGAAGAAGTCGTTTGTCAACGTGCCCGGGCGGTCGGTGAAGACGCCGTGCTTGGTGTCGCCGTGATTGGCACCCAGTGCGCGCAGACCACCGACCAGAGCGGTCAGCTCCGGAGCGGTCACGTCCAGCATGTAAGCGCGGTCGAGCAGCAGCACCTCCGCTGGTGTCTTCTCTCCGGTGCGAACGAAGTTGCGGAACCCGTCGGCCCGCAGTTCGAGCACCTTGAACGACTCCGCATCGGTCTCCTCCTGCGAGGCATCCGTGCGGCCGGGGGTGAACGGCACCGTGACGCCGTGGCCGGCGTCCTGCGCAGCCTTCTCCACGGCAGCGGAACCGGCGAGCACGATCAGGTCGGCCAGCGAGATCTTCTTGCCACCCGAGCCGTTGAAGTCCTGCTGGATCTGCTCGAGAACGGTGAGCACCTTCGACAACTCGGCAGGCTCGTTGGCCTCCCAGTTCTTCTGTGGCTCAAGGCGGATACGTGCACCGTTCGCACCGCCACGCATGTCGGTGCTGCGGTAGCTGCTCGCCGACTTCCAGGCGGTGTTGACCAGCTGAGCCACCGACAGACCGGACTCGAGCACCTTGCTCTTGAGCGACGCGATGTCCTGATCGTCGACCAGTTCATGGTCGACAGCCGGAACCGGGTCCTGCCACAGCTGTGCCTCGGGAACCCACGGGCCCAGGAAGCGGGTGACAGGTCCCATGTCGCGATGCAGGAGCTTGTACCAGGCCTTGGCAAAGGCCTCGGCGAGCTGCTCGGGATGGTCGAGCCAGCGGCGGGTGATCTCGCCGTAGATGGGGTCCTCACGCAGGGCGACGTCGGTGACCAGCATGGTGGGGGCACGGCCCGGTCCATCGAACGGGTCGGGGATGGTGCCCGCTCCAGCACCGTCCTTGGCGACGAACTGCCATGCGCCGGCGGGGCTCTTGGTCAGTTCCCACTCGAAGCCGTAGAGGTTCTGCAGGAACCCGTTGCCCCACTGGGTGGGGGTGGAGGTCCACACGACCTCGAGGCCGCTGGTGACGGTGTCCTCGGCCTTGCCCTTGCCGTAGCCGTTCTTCCAGCCCAGACCCTGCTGCTCCTTCGGCGCGCCTTCGGGCTCGGGACCGATCTTGTCGGCGTTGTGGGCGCCGTGGGTCTTGCCGAAGCTGTGTCCACCGATGATCAGCGCAGCGGTTTCCTCGTCGTTCATGGCCATGCGGCCGAACGTCTCGCGGATGTCCTTGGCTGCCGCGATGGGGTCGGGCTTGCCTTCTGGCCCTTCGGGATTGACGTAGATCAGGCCCATGGTGGTGGCGCCGAGCTGCTCGTTCAGCTCACGTTCGCCCTCGTAACGCTTGTCGGTGCCCAGCCATTCGTCCTCAGGACCCCAGAACACCTCTTCGGGCTCCCAGATGTCTGCCCGGCCGAACGCGAAACCGAAGGTCTGGAAACCCATCGACTCGAGTGCGCAGTTGCCGGCGAAGACCAGGAGATCGGCCCACGAGATCTTGCTGCCGTACTTCTGCTTGACCGGCCACAGAAGCCGGCGGGCCTTGTCGAGGTTTGCGTTGTCGGGCCAGCTGTTGAGCGGCGCGAAACGCTGTGCGCCCTGACCGCCGCCACCGCGTCCGTCGAACACCCGGTAGGTGCCCGCGGAGTGCCAGCTCATGCGGATGAACAGGCCGCCGTAGTGCCCGTAGTCGGCCGGCCACCAGTCCTGCGACGTGGTCATCAGGTCGATGACATCGGCCTTGAGTGCCTCGACGTCGAGCTTCGCGAACTCTGCTGCGTAGTCGAAGTCCTCGCCGAGCGGGTTCGACTTGGACGTGTGCGCATGCAGGATCGACAGGTCGATCTGTTCCGGCCACCAATCCTTGTTGGTGAGCGGGGCATGCCCCTTGGGCTTCGGCGACGGTATCGCCGGGTTCTCGCTCTCACTGGCGGTAGCGGTTCCGGCGTCTGAATGGGGCGGGCGACTATCGGAGGTCACTGCGTTCCTTTCGCGGTTAGGTTGATCGGGCTGTGATCACGGGCTGTGATCAAACTCTGGTCGCGTCGGCACAATCGGGGCACAGACCCCAATAAGTGACCTCGGCTTCGTCGAGCAGGAATCCGTGCGAGTCCGAAGCGCTGAGACACGGCGCTTCTCCGACCGCGCAGTCGGCATCGGCGATCACGCCGCACGCGCGGCACACCACGTGGTGGTGGTTGTCGCCGACCCGGGATTCGTACCGTGCGACGTGGCCGGCCGGTTGTATCCGGCGCACGAGCCGTGCAGTTGTCAACGCGCCCAGCACGTCGTAGACGGCTTGACGTGAGACGGAAGGCAGCACTGCGCGCACCAGACCGAAGACGGTGTCGGTGTCGGCGTGCGGGTGGCTGTCGACGGCTTCCAGAACGGCCACCCTGGGCTGGGTGACGCGGAGGTCTGCGGAGCGTAGCCGTTCCGCGTTGTCCGGTGTGGTGGCCATGTCGACCACGATAGGCAAAGTGTCGGCCCGATGGAAGCTTTTTCTGGAATCAGTCAAAAAAAAGATTTTCCGCCGAGTGGTCAGGCGTCGAGGACTTCAAGCGCCGCTACGACAGAAGCCATGACGGCCCGCCAGTGGGTGCGCTGTTGTTCTCGCTCGCGCGCATCAACCATCCGCTCTTGATGGAAGCGGATCATCGTCTTGCCGGGGCCGCCCGCCCGCACCGCGAGCTGCACGGTGCTGTCGTGGTCCCAGTCCGGTGGCTGCCACGTCAGTCGGATCCGGTCACGCCGGTGGAAAGTCCTTGTCTCGCCGACGGTTCCGTCTTGGGTCTGGTATGCCCGACCCTTTTCGTCCAGCACCGACACCCCGTGCCCGAGCCACAGTGCCATCCCCTCATCCGAGACAAGGAAGTCCCAGACGACATCGAGCGGACAATCCACCGTCTTCGAGACACCGATCTGCCACCCCGCGTCCTTGGTGTGACCGGTCTCGCGCGAGCTCATCGCATGACGGCGGCGATCGCGGACAGCTCGACCAGTGCACCGGGGACCGCCATCGATGAGACCATCGCCGCCGCGATCAAGGGCGGATCGCCTGTCGGGTCGAGAGCTTGTGCGGCAACGGCATAACCCGCGGTGAGGTCGATGCCGTCGACGGCGAACAGCGTCATGCTCACCACGTCCGCTATCGTCGCCCCGGCAGCGGCCAACGCGGTCTGCAGGTTTCTCATGACCTGTGCGGTCTGGGCTCCGACGTCGTCGCCACCGACGATTGCCCCGGTGGAGTCGACCGCGTTCTGGCCGCCGACGTAAATGGTCGTGGCCCCTGGCGGGACAACGGCAACGTGACTGAACGCCGGGCTGCGTACCAGCCCTTCGGGCCTGATCAATGTGATTGTGTCCATGCGAGGAAAGCTAGACCAATACCCTGCCAAGAACTGTCAGGGTTTGGCATCATCGTCAACCTGATGTCCACACCCACCGGTCGTCGCCTGCAGATGCTGGCGATCTTGCAGTCGAATCCGGGGATCAGCGCGGGCCGGCTGGCCGATCGCCTGGACGTCACCGAGCGCACAGCGCGGCGCGATGTGGAACACCTCCGGGACCTGGGTTATCGGATCGACGCCGAACCGGGTCGTTTCGGGGGGTACACGCTCGCCGCCGGATCGGCGACCCCACCTCTCGTTCTCGACGCCGACGAGGCACTCGCGGTTGCGCTCGGCCTGCATGGGTCGGTGGGGGTCGGGGGATTGGCTCCCGCCGCGATCACCGCACTCGCCAAGTTGACCGAGACCATCCCGTCGCGGCTGCGCGGGCGGTTCGAGGCGGTGGCGGCAGCGGAGGCGCTCGAGGGTGGCGAGATGGTGTCTGCAGACGCGGGTGTGCTCGTCACCTTGGCGCTTGCGTGCCGATCAGGGGAGGCCGTCCGCTTCCGGCATCGCCGGCGCACAGACCACCGTGGTGAGGCGCGCGATGTTCAGCCACTGAATCTTGTCCGAGCAAGTGGGCGTTGGTATCTGGTGGGCAACCAGCGTGGATCGCCGCAGTGGCTGACCTACGCCCTCGACCGGATCAGCGACGTGAGGCCGCTGGGAACGAGGTTCGATACCCCGCCCGCACCTCCCGATGCCGCGGCCTTCGTGGCAGACGCCTTCGCCCACGGCTGGCGGCACCACATCCGGGTGCGGCTGTACATGTCGGGCGACGAAGCAAGACGAATAGTTCGTCCGGTCGTCGGCTCGATCACCGACGACGGAGACGATTGCGTGCTGACTCTTGGTGCCGACGACCTGGATTGGGCTGCGCGCTGGTTGGTCTACCAGAACTTCGACTTCGATGTGCTGGAGCCGCCCGCACTGAAAAACAGGTTGCGTGCGCTCGGGACCTGGATCGCACACCGGTACAGCGAGGCTTCAGGCCTCGAGTCGGGCACGGACGGCGGAGAGCCGCTGACGTAGCTCGGCCTCGTCGATCACGCCACGATCCAGGAGGGAGTGCGCAAGCGAGATCAACTGGCTCTCGGGGTAGGGAACATCCGCATAAATCGTCGATGACAAGCGGTCTTCGTCATCCCTGCGGTCGGTGACACTCGGCGCCTGTGCAGATGCGGCTCGATCGAGCGCGTCGCAGACGCCATCAAGACTGGTCTTCCACGGCGGTACCGGATTCTCGACGCCGTATTTCTGCGCCATTGTCGGCCACACCTGCCCCCGTTCGACGATCTCGGCGAGCGGTGCGTAGTCGCTCCGGTTTCCGGAAGTGTTGTCTCCCATGTCAATTTTCCTGTGCGGGGTGGATCGCGGCCCGTGTCTCGGTGATGACGTTGGTGGTCACGCCGGGTTTCGGCAGCGCCACCCCGATGAGGCTGTCGCGGGTGATGATCTCGGCGAGCTCGTCTTCGCTCCAACCCTCGGTGCCGGGCGGTTGCATGGGCATCACCATGAATCGGTGCTTCTGATTCGAATCCTGCACCCGCACAGCAACATCGTCGGGAAGGTAGAGGCCGAATTCGGCGAGTACCTGACGGGGCCACCGAACCATCCGGCGCCGGTAATTGGGGGTTCGGTACCACTCAGGCGAGTTGCCGAGGATGGGTCGTGGATAGCAGGAGCACAGCGCGCAGACGATGACGTTGTGAACGGTGGGGGTGTCTTCCAGAATCGAGAAAGCCGTGAAATCGCTGGGGGTTCCGAAGCCGGTGGGTTCGAGCCAATCGACGCCGACCTCTTTGCTCGCCGTCATCGGTTCAGTCAGGGCGAGCTGTTTGAAGTCGGGATCAAGCCAGGCGCGAGCAACGAGGCGCGCCGCGGGCGTCGGTCCGATCTGCTCCGCGAATTCGGTGAACAGCCGGTGCTCTTCTGCGGTGAAAAGTCCTTTCTCGATGCAGAGTTCGCGTAACGCGATCTCGAGCACCTCGAAATCGGTCACTTCGTCGACCATCGGGGCGACCGTCCGCTCGTGGTCGTGGTCGTGGTCGTGGTTGTGCTCGGTCATTTCCCCCTGTCCTTCCCCTACGCCGATGCAAGCCACCGTTGCGGTATCTCGGTGCGCAGGATGTCATCTGGTGTGCCGGTATAACCCTCCCACAGCTCCGCCATCTCGAACCCGACGACGTAGAACCACTCCGGTTTCGCGTCCTCGCGACCCCATGTCTCGTCTTCGGGTGCGGGACTCTCGTAGGCGACGGACTCGATCCGTCCATGGGCTCCGCGCACGTACTCGGGTGTGCGGGTGTAGAGCAGCACCGGGAGTTCGCGGACGAGGACGCGATCGCCAACTGCGAACGCGGGCTTGCCGGCCTGTCCCGCGTAGATCTGCGGATCCCCGATTCCCACCGCGTGCCGATGATGGGTGTTGCGTGAGACCCCGGACCCGTCGCCCTCGTGGCGCGGTGCGGCCTCGAGTCTGTTGCCGGACAGCCCGTCCGGGTAGCGGTTCTGGACTTCCAGCATCCGCTCGGTGAGTTCTCCGAGCCCGATGTGGTGCTTCTCCACGAGTATCCGCGCAACGGCGTAAAGCCAACGGCCGTAATACGGTATTCCTAGGTACACCGCCCGGCCGACGTCGACGTTGCCGATCCGCCGGCGTTCTTCGGACAGCCAGATTCCCCGCCACGCGAGAACCTCGCACATCACGTATGTCATGTGCTCCCAGTACTCGTACGCCTTGTTCTCGTACTTCAACGGCGCATCGGGTTCGCCGCCGACGTCGTGAACAGGCTTCATGTACGCGACAAACCGTTTGTGGTCGAGAAGGTCGGGTGTCGGTGCGTCGGGGAGTTCGGGATAGGACGACTGCAGTCGGGCGATCAGGTCGAGTTGCTCGGCGCGTTCTTGTGAGGTGCTCATACGCCCTCCTCAGGAGTCGCACCTTCGGCGTGTTCGAGCAGTGAATGTACTCCGCGTTCTTATCGGGCGAACCGGAATTCGGAAAGATTCGATGGGGAAGAACTCACCGATCAAGTGAGACTTCTTGGGCTAGGCGGGAGAGCTTGTCGGGATTGCGCACGATGTAGAGACCCGTGATCTTGCCCTCGTCGAACCTGAACGACACCGCATTGTCGATCTGTCCATCGATGTTGACGATGAGAGCGGGGGAGCCGTTGATCTGGACTCGCTCGGTGGACACCGATCCCTCGATTCGTGGCAGGCCGCCGGCGAGGAGTCGTGCCACGCGGTCGGACCCGACGATGGGGCGCACAACGGCCTTCTTGACCCCGCCTCCGTCGCCGAGGAGCACCACATCAGGTGCGAGGAGGGAGACCAGCTCTTGCAGATCACCCGTTTCGACGGCGTGCTGAAAGGCTTGCAGCGCAACCCGCGATTCGTCGGGACTCACAGTGCCTCGCGGTCGGCGAGCGGCAACATGTGCGCGGGCTCGGTGAGCAATCTGTCTGACGGCGGCGGAGGTCTTGTCGACGGCGATCGCTATCTCGTCATACGGAAGGTCGAACACCTCCCGCAATACGAACACCGCCCTCTCGGTGGGTGCAAGAGTCTCCATCACGAGCAGCATCGCCATCGACACGCTCTCGGCCAGCTCGACGTCATCCGCCACATCGGGTGCTGTCAGCAACGGTTCCGGCAGCCATGGGCCGACATAGGACTCACGTCGACGTCCCAGCGTCCGCAACCGTGACAGTGCCTGGTGGGTGGCGATTGTGACCAGATACGCGCGCTCGTTGTGCACGTCGTCGCGGTCCACTCCCGCCCAGCGCATCCAGGTCTCTTGCAACGCATCCTCGGCGTCGGCAGCCGAACCGAGGATCTCGTAGGCAATCGTGAACAGCAGATTGCGATGAGCGAGGAACACGTCGGTCGCGGCATCAGAATTTCCGCCGGGGGCGCCGGCTGCGGTCAGGGGCTCGTCGGTCATCGGTGCTTCCTTGCGTTGGTCGCTTTGTTCCCATGAGACGCCCGTGTCGGCGAATGTGTGACACCTGGCTGGGGGTGTCACAACCGGAGGCTCGCCGACATCTCGTGGTTGTCGCATTCCGCGACAGACACCATCTCAAGTGAGGACATGATCAATGGTTGCCCGATTCGACATGCTCGACAATGACGTCGCCGCGAAGTTCAGCAAGCGGTTCCTCAACGCCGGCCTGGTGATCGACGATTCGCCACTGCCGAGATCGACCCAGGAACTGGTCAAGATTCGCGCCAGTCAGATCAACGGGTGTGGATTCTGCACGGACATGCACACCAAGGAGGCGGCCGCGGCCGGGGAAACATCGACGCGGCTCAATCTGATTGCGGCGTGGCGTGAGGCAACCGTGTTCACAGACGCCGAGCGTGCTGCGTTGACCCTCACCGAAGAAGCCACCCGACTCGCCGATCATCACCGTGGCGTCCGCGATGAAACTTGGGCGGAGGTGCGCAAACACCATGACGACGATCAGATAGGCGCCTTGATCTGTCTCATCGCATTGATCAACGCCGCAAACCGGATCAATGTGATCGTGAAGACGCCGGCAGGCGCCTACGAGCCAGGCATGTTCGCGCAGATGGCGAACTGATCGGTGCGTGTGCGGCCGGAGGACGCACTCAGCGGCAGCAGGAGGGGTCGAGAACCTGCCGGAGGGCCTGCAACGCGTCGGTGTGGGCGCGGTAGTAGACGTTCATGCCGCGTCGCTCCGGCCGCACCATGCCCGCCTTCTTGAGCTGTCCGAGATGGTGACTGACCGTCGGCTCGGACAACTTCACGGCAGCGGCGAGGTCGCAGGTGCACACCTCACCCGCCTCTGCCGTGAGGAGAATCGACATCAGCTTGATCCGCACAGGGTCGGCAAGTGCCTTGAGCCGCAACGCAACTTCCAGCGCGGCCGCATCGTCCATCGGTGACGCCGAGACCGGCGCGCAACAGATGGGTGCCGTCATGTCGATCACCGGGAGAGTCTTGGGCATGCCTGAACTCTACCGACTTCCTTGACATATGTCGAAAAGGTAGCCAGTGTGGGTGTGGCAAGTAATTCGACGTATGTCTCACAGGTGGAGGTTAGGCAATGTCCCGTATGCAGCTGGCACTCAATGTCGACAACTTGGATCAAGCGGTCGCGTTCTACTCGAAATTGTTCGACGTCCCGCCGGCCAAACTCAAGCCCGGATATGCAAACTTCGCGGTGACGGAACCGCCACTGAAGTTGGTCCTGCTGGAAAACCCGGGCAAGGGTGGAACGATCAACCATCTCGGGGTCGAGGTGGAGTCGAGCGAGAAGGTTCACAGCGACATCGCCCGACTCAGTGGCAAGGGACTCTTCACCGAAGAAGAGATCAACTCGACATGCTGCTTTGCCACCCAGGACAAGGTGTGGGTGAGCGGCCCGGCGGGTGAAAAGTGGGAGGTGTACACCGTCCTCGCGGATTCAGACACGTTTGGCACCAGTCCGAAGTTGGTGTTGGACAACAGTGTTGAGTCGAGTTCGACCGATTCGGTGTGTTGCGGTTCAGCTGCAGGGGACGATCCCAGCAAGTCCTGCTGTTAGTTGGTTCGCTCCTGGTTCGTCCCGCTCGGGGTGCTGGTGGTTGCTCGGTCTGTAGTACGAGCGCGTGCGAGTTGGGTGAGCTGACCGCCAACCCCGCTCGGGAATCTGGTGGTTGCTCGGACTGTAGCGCGAGCTTCCTCGGGTTTCGTGAGCTGACCCGCCACCCGGCTCGCCTTCCTCGCCGATGCTCGCCCCGCAGACCGAGCGTGTGCGAGTTTCGTGAGCTGACCCGCTACCCGGCTCGCTGTTCTGGCCGATGCTCGGTCTGCAGCCCGAGCGTGTGCGAGTTGGGTGAGCTGACGACCAACCCCGCTCGCTGTCGTCGCGGCGCTCGCCCCGCAGACCGAGCTGACTGGCCCGCTGCCGGGTGCAGCCACTCGGGGTTCTGGCTGTTGCTCGCGCCGCAGCCCGAGCGTGTGCGGGTTTCGTGCGCTCCCCGGAACCCCGGCTCTTTCCTCGGCGTAGCTCGCCCAGCAGGCCGAGTTGCCGGCACCCCGCTCGCTGTTCTGGCCGATGCGCGGTCCGGAGCGCGAGCGTGTGCGAGTTGGGTGAGCTGACGACCAACCCCGCTCGCTGTCGTCGCGGCGCTCGCCCCGCAGACCGAGCCTCCGCGAGTTTCGCCAGCGGCCCTCCGATCCCGCTCACTGTCCTCGCCGATGCTCGCCCCGCAGACCGAGCCTCCGCGAGTTTCGTGAGCTGACCCGCTACCCGGCTCGCTGTTCTGGCCGATGCTCGCGCCGCAGCCCGAGCGTGTGCGAGTTTCGTGAGCTGACCCGCTACCCGGCTCGCTGTTCTGGCCGATGCTCGCCCCGCAGACCGAGCCTCCGCGAGTTTCGCCAGCTCCCCGCGACTCCCCTTGCCCCGCAGCGCGAGCGTTTGAACAGCTCAGGTCAACCTGGCGACGAGGTCGGTGACCCGGGTTGCGATGTCGTCACGGATCACGCGCATCCGGTCGATGCCCTCGATCCCCCACAGTGATGGCTCATCGGTGTCCCACACCTCGAGTGTGGTTCCCTCGGGAGGGTTCACCTGCGCGGCTGTCCCGACGACCACGGTCACGTCAGCGGCGCGCATCAGGTCGTCGGTGAGCCGGCGGGGCCAGTGATCGGAGACATCCACCCCGACCTCGGCGAGAGTCTGGGCGGACAGCTCGTTCACCCGGCCATCGACCTTCGCATCGGTGCCCGCTGAGCCTGCGGACAGCTTGGCGCCGGCGATCTTCTGGGCGAGGCCCTGCGCCATCACCGACTTGCCCCTGTTGCTTACGCATACGAACAGCACGCTGGGAACCCTGTTGGCCATTGGCATTTCATCAGACATTGCGCGTCACACCCTCTGACCTGGAGGAAGGTTGCGGGGTGAAGCGTCGACGCAGGGCGAGCGACACGTACACCAGTGCGACGAGGACCGGCACCTCGATCAAGGGCCCGACAACACCGGCGAGCGCTTGCCCCGACGTGGCGCCGTAGGTGGCGATGGCGACGGCGATGGCGAGTTCGAAATTGTTGCCCGCCGCGGTGAACGCGAGTGTGGTGGTGCGTGCGTACCCCAGCCCCATCGCAGCCCCGAACGCGTATCCGCCACCCCACATGACCGCGAAGTACACCAGTAGCGGGAGCGCGATCCGGACCACGTCGAGAGGCTGCGACGTGATCTGATCACCCTGCAACGCAAAGAGAATGACGATCGTGAACAACAGCCCGTACAGCGCCCAGGGGCCGATTCGCGGTAGGAAAGTTGTCTCGTACCAATCTCGGCCTTTGCGCTTCTCGCCGAGGTGACGGGACAGGAAGCCGGCGATGAGCGGGATCCCCAGGAAGATCAGCACGGATTGCGCGATCTGCCAGGGCGACGCCTCGATGGAGGTCTGTTCCAGGCCCAGCCACCCCGGGAGTACCGAGAGGTAGAACCATCCGAGCACGGCGAACATGACCACTTGGAACATCGAGTTGATCGCGACAAGCACTGCGGCAGCTTCGCGATCACCGCACGCGAGGTCGTTCCAGATGATCACCATCGCGATGCACCGTGCCAGCCCGACGATGATGAGGCCGGTCCGGTACTCGGGCAGATCTGGGAGCAACAGCCACGCCAGGGCGAACATCAGTGCGGGGCCGATCAGCCAGTTCAACACCAGCGAAGCCACCAGCAGACGTTTGTCGCCGGTCACGGAGTCGAGACGGTCGTAGCGGACCTTGGCGAGCACCGGGTACATCATGATCAGCAACCCGATGGCGATGGGCAGCGAGACGCCGTCGACCGAAATCGCGGACAGCGCGTTGTTCAGTCCGGGGATCAGCCGGCCGAGCGCCAGGCCGACGACCATCGCGACGCCGATCCACACCGGCAGGAAGCGGTCGAGTGTGGACAGCTTCGCGACGACCGCCGGTCTGTCGGCCGCGTTTGTCGCCGTGTTCACGATGTCACCAGAGCCTCATCGACGGTGTGCAAGAGATCGGACATGTCGAGTGTCGCCGAAAGCTGTTGCAGCGTCGCAGGTATCACCCGGTAGTAGACCCAGGTCCCGCGGCGCTCACAGTCGAGAAGGCCGGCCTGCCGGAGCACCTTCAGATGGTGCGAGATCGTCGGCTGGGACAGGTCGAACGAGTCTGATATGTCGCAGACGCATGCTTCGCCGCCGAGGTGACTGGCAATCAGGCTCAGCAGCCGCAGCCGCACCGGGTCTCCCAACGCCTTGAACATGCGCGCCAGCTGTACGGTGCGGTCCATGCTGAGCGGTTCGTGGACCAAGGGCGAGCAACAGGCTTCATCGCCGGACGGGTTCGAACTTTGATTCGACACCGATCTATATTGACAGGTGTCGATGCAGTGCGCCAAATGAACATCGGGCGAACGCGTCGGCCGCGCCTCTCCCTGTGGTCAGGCGTTCACCAGGCCAGAGCCGTGGCCAGTCGCTCGCGATGCATGGCACTGCCGCCGAGCAGTTGGGCGTCGGCGCGCGCTCGACGAAAATAGAGATGGCAGTGGTGTTCCCACGTGAAGCCGATGCCGCCGTGTAACTGCACGGCTTCGGCACTCACTGTCCGGTAGGCGTCCGAACACCAGGCCCTTGCGACGGCCCCGGCCTCGGTCCGGTCATCGGACTCGACTGCGCGGCTCACTGCCGAGCGACTCGACTCGACGAGGACAAGCAGATCCGCGAGGGTGTGTTTGACGGCTTGGAAGCTGCCGATGGCCCGACCGAACTGCCGGCGCTCTTTCACATAGTCGACCGTGTGATCGAGGCTGGCCTGAGAACCGCCGAGTTGCTCGGCTGCCAGCACGATGCACGCTGTATCGAGGGCCGGAAGCACTGCAGCAGAAGCATTTCCACCGGCGGTGAGTCGGACCGCCGGGACGGCAGCCAGATGGAGCGAGGCCTGAGCGCGCGTGAGGTCGAGGGTTTCAACGAAATCGACGCCCACGCCGTCTGTGGCCGCCGCGACGACAAAGATGTCGGGACCGTCTGCGGTGTTCGCGGCGACGACAATCCATGTCGCTCCTGCGGCGCCGAGCACGGCCGGGACGTGTCCGTCGATCACCCAGCCGCCGTCGACTTCGGTTGCAGCGAAGAGTAATTCGTCAGTCGACCACCACCCCCGTCGGTCGAGCCCTGCGAATGCCGCAGGCGCTCCCTCGGCGATCTCCGTCAGGACGTCGTCGGGAGGCGTGGGTGTGCCCAGTAGGACCTGGCCGGCGATGACGGTGGAGAGAAAGGGGACCGGCAGCAGTGCGGCTCCGAGCTCTTCGGCCACCACCGCCAGTTCGGGGAGACCACCAAGACCTCCCAGGTCTTCGGGCAAGCCCAGTGCGCCGATGCCGATCTGCTCGGCCAGCACCGACCACGCTCTGGCATCCCAGCCAGGGCCGTCGGCGTCCAGCCGACGGCACAGGGCCGGCCCGCCGAGGTCTGCAGCGGCATCACGGACTGCAGTACGCAGGTCATCGAGTTCGGTACTCAGCGCCCATCACCTGCTTTCGAGTGCTGCGTGCGCAGCAGCCAGCCGGGCCACCGGGACACGACGCGGCGAACACGAGACATAGTGCAGTCCAACAGAATCAAGAAAGGCGATCGACGCAGGATCGCCACCATGTTCGCCGCACACGCCGAGCTTCACCTCGGGTCGCGCCTGCTGCGCACTGCGGACGGCCATCGAGATCAACGCCCCGACACCATCGGTGTCCAGTACGGCGAAAGGACTGTCGTCGAGCAGGCCGTGTTCGAGATAGTGGGTGAGCATGGTCTTCTCGACGTCGTCCCGCGAGAACCCATAGGTGAGCTGCGTCAGATCGTTGGTGCCGAACGAGAGGAACTGCGCGTCTTCGGCCAACGATTCGGCCAGCAAGGCGGCGCGGGGTGTCTCGACCATGCTGCCCACGAGATACGGAATCGTCACGCCGGTGTCCTGCTCAACATCCGCTGCGGCCGAACGCACCTGCTCGATTGCTTTGGACAGCTCGCCGGGCAGTGACACCAGCGGGATCATCACCTCGAGTTGTGGTTGCAGCCCTTCGCCGTTCACGGTCACCCACGCCCGGAACAGCGCCTCGGCCTGTGCCGGATACAGCTTCTGTTGCACCATCGCGAACCGCACACCCCGCAATCCGAGCATCGGATTCGATTCATGGGTGTCGGCGGCGCGCTGGGCTTGCGCCTCGTCGCGGTACTCGCCGTCGGCAGGCAGGAACTCGTGGAGCGGAGCGTCGAGAAGGCGAACCGTGATCGGCCGGTTCCCGACCACTCGCAGCAGGTCGGTGAAGTCGCTCTGCTGGGCCGTGGTGAGAGCGGCGATCGCCTCGATCTCTTCAGCCTCCGATTCTGCGAGTACCAGGCGCTGCACCAGAGGAAGCTGATCGCCGAGGAACTGATGTTCGGTGCGGCAGAGGCCGATTCCCTCGGCACCGAGCCGAAACGCCGTTGCGGCGTCCTCGGCGTTGTCTGCATTGGTGCGCACCCTCAGGCGCCGGATCTCGTCGGCCCACCCGAGCAGTACCTCGAGTTCGGCCGATGGCTCGGCGGGGCGGATCGTCACGGTGCCGCAATACACGTCTCCGGTGCGCCCGTTGACCGACACGGTGTCGCCTTCACGGAGCGTCACGTCACCGGCGGTGACCGTGCCGGCGTTCGCGTCGATTCGTAGCGTCGTCGCTCCGCAGACAGCCGGGCGTCCGGCCCCTCGTGCGACGACCGCCGCATGCGATGCCAGCCCGCCGTTCGATGTGACCACCGCGGTGGCCGCGAGCAGGGCCGGCACGTCGGCCGGGCTCGTCTCGGATGCCACCAGGATGACGTTCTTCCCCTGGCCTGCGAGCGTAATCGCGCGGTCGCTCGACAGGGCGATCTCACCGATCGCAGCGCCGGGAGAGGCCGGTAGCCCGCGTGCGAGCAATTGTTCGGACCCGGTCAGTTTGAGCTGGGCGTGCAGGAGGTCTTGCATCAGGTCTGGTTCGAGCATGCGAACGGCTTCGCTGCGGTCGATGGAGCCTGCGGTCGCGAGATCCACCGCGAGGTGCGTGATCGCGCGTGGGCCGGGGTGTTCGACCGCCTGGGCACTCAGCAATGCCAGCTGGCGGTCTCGCACCTCGAACTCGACCTCTGCGACTCCACGCAGATGCGGCTCGAGGGTTGCGAAGATCTGGTCCAGGATCTGGACGCCGCCCGGTGTCTGGTCAAGGGGGTCACCGGGGCCCGGATTCGGGTCGGCCCGGCGAACGCCGAGATGAAAGACTCCGTGGGGTGCGAAACGGCCGGTCTCGAGGTCGCGGCTGATGGCCGATCCGTACCCGGACTCGTTCCACGAGCCCAGACGCAGCGCTCGGACATGCAGGGCGATCCCGAGATCGTCGGGGAGCGACAACGCCCTACGGGCCCGCTGGCCTCGAGGTGACGCCCACCGAGCCAGCATCGCCTTGGCCGCCAGGCCCAGTTGTTCGGCCGGGTCGGCGGGAAAGGGTGCACCTGTCGATTCTTCGATCAGCTCCAGCAGCGCGGGCACCTGGGCCCTGCTGTCGGGATGGTCGTCCGCGAGGTCGTCGAGGTCATCGACATCCACGTCGAGCGCGTTCTCGGCAACGAACCGCAGATTCGCGGCCCAGGAGTCGTAGATGTCGCGTTCGCGTCCGATGACTTCCACCAGCGCGTCGATGTTCCGGCTGGACAAGCCGATGACCGAGATGGCGGGCGGTAGAGCCGACACGGGTACGGGCGCGCTGCAGCGTAGATGCATGAGCATGGGCCGACGCTCTGTACGCACAGCCGGCCAGATGCCTCGGACCGCGAGCTTTTCGAGCAGGTCGATCGCCGTGGTGGCGGTCTGGTGATCCTGCAGGCCGGCTCCGGCGCCGATCGGCACCGTCAATCCAGGGACCACGGGCAGGCCGAGGGCGACGAGGTTGTCCATCTCGACGCCGTGCACGCCGAGCACGTCTGCGCCGAGTCCGCGGGCACGTCCCTGGCCGTACGGGACGGCGGCGCGGGTCGTCGCGGGGATTGTGTTCTCCGACAACGTCATCGGGATGAACCCGAAACGAGCTCCTCCTCGAGTGCCTCGTCCTCCGCGCGGGTGACACCGAGCATCATCAGAACGTGCTGGTGCAGCCACATCCAGACGGTGTGGTAGCCGTCGGTGAGGGGTGAGGTGAGGGATGCGGTGTCGCCGTCGTCGAAGCGTTCGAGCGCGACTCCGAGACGGTCGCGGTATTCGGTGAGTTCGGGGGCCTGTTTGCCTGCCCGCCGCAGCATCTTCGAGACCGCCGAGTGGATGTCGTCGATTCGATCCCGGATGGAGGCGTCGTACTGGGCGTCCGAGTGGTCGTTGGCCGAGCCGTCCGGTCGGCACTGCCACGCGGTGCACAGTTCACGCAGCTGCCGGTTGACGGGAAGAAAGGCGTGGAGGAAGTCCCGCACGGCCTGCTCCTGCGCGCTGCCCTCCGGCAGACGGACCAGGCGGCCTGCCTCGGCGATACCCGCGGGGGTCGGCATCACCATCGGACCCTTGGCGATGGCATGCCCGGCGTCGACGACTATTTGCAGCTCAGGGGCGATCGGCCCACGGGACATGCCCTTCACAACAAGATTGACCAGCTCGGCTGACGCGGTGGCCGGTGCAGAGTTGTTGATCGCGAGGTCGTTCATGGTGCTCCTCGAACGGGTCCCAGCTGCGGGACGGCGGATGGCGAGAGTGGTCGGTGCCTCGCTCGCGGAGACTGTGACCGTGCTCATAACGTACCCAAATAGTAGTGGAAGTCAAGAAAGAACGCTGAAACTATGTACAGACTTGAAACCGAACAGTTACTTGACACCGAATCCGCAAAGTAGTTTACGCTGGCTGTGATGGTCGCCACTCGGTGTTCATCGCACGACGAAGTGGAGGCGCCCCAATGGACGATCGCACCGAGCTCTATATCGACGGCACGTGGGTGCCGTCGGACGGTGGAGGCACGATCGACGTCTTCGAGGCGGCGACCGGCGGCCTGCTGGCCCGCGTCCCTGCAGGTACAGAAGCTGATGTCGACGCTGCGGTGGCAGCGGCAAAAAGGGCGTTCCCGTCGTGGTCACAATCGCCGGTGGCCGACCGCGTTGCGCTGCTCCGACGCTTCGCCGACGAACTCCTGCAGCGCGAGGACGAGTTGGCCGAGACGATGGCGCGAGAGGTCGGAACACCCATCGCACGGTCGCGGAGCGTGCAGGTGGGCCTGGGCGTGACGATCTTCCGAACGATGGCCGACGTCCTCGAGACACTCCCGATGGAAGAACGGCGCGGAACGTCGTTGATCCTCAAGGTTCCCGCAGGTGTTGTCGGTGCGATCACTCCGTGGAACTACCCCCTGTACCAACTGGCGGCAAAAGTTGCCCCGGCGATCGCGGCAGGATGCACCACCGTGGTCAAGCCCAGCAGCGTTGCTCCGCTTGCTGCCTTTGTGGTCGCCGACATCGCCCACGCCATCGGATTGCCGCCCGGCGTCCTCAATGTGGTGTCGGGTTCTGGTGGCCGAGTCGGCGAACGGCTCGCCGGGCACCCGGACGTCGATCTGGTGAGCCTCACCGGGTCGACGTCTGCAGGAGCTCGAGTCGGCCAATTGGCTGCAGCCGGAATCAAGAAAGTGACTCTCGAGTTGGGAGGAAAATCGGCGTTCATTGTGGCCCCGGATGCGGACATGGACGCAGCGCTGAACGCCGCTGTTCGTAGCTGTTACGTCAACAACGGCCAGACCTGTACGGCTACCACCCGGTTGCTCGTCCCGGCCGACCGACTCGACGAGGTGGAGCGGCGACTGGTGGAGTTGGTCGGCTCTCAGACGATCGGCGACCCCCTCGACGAAACGGTCGATGTGGGACCGATGGCCTCGCAGGACCAGCAGCAGTCGGTGCTCAAACATCTCGCGGACGTGCCGGCGGATGCCAAGTTCCTGGTGGGCGGCCCCGGCGACGTGGATGGGCTCGATGAACGAGTGCGGTCGGGCTACTTCGTGCGTCCGACCGTGGTCAGTCGCGTGGACAACAACACCCCCATCGCCAGGGACGAAGTGTTCGGCCCGGTGCTTGCCGTCCTCACCTATCGGGACATCGACGACGCCGTCGCGATCACCAACGATTCCGAGTACGGGTTGTCGGGTGCGGTGTTCGCGGCCGATGACGACCAGGCCATCGCGATCGCCCGGCGCCTGCGCACAGGGCAGGTCTCGATCAACGGCGGGCGGTTCAACGCCATGGCCCCGTTCGGCGGCATGAAGAAATCGGGCATCGGACGTGAACTCGGTCCCGATGGACTCGACGAGTACTTCGAGAAGATCTCACTCCAGCTGCGTGGCTGACGCGCTCCCCTCAACGCCCCCGCTGCCCTGAACGAACCTGTAGACAAGGAACCGACGATGACCGAGACGGCACATGTGGAGATCACCCGCTTGATGGCAAGGTTCGCGCGGGGTATCGACCTGCGGGACTGGGATCTGTACCGCTCTGTGTTCACCGATGAGATCGACATCGACTACACGAGCTATCGCGCCGGGAACGAAGGTCGCTTTCGCGCCGAGGACTGGGTGCAACGCGGACGAATGCTGTTCCCGGGTCTGGCTGCATCCCAGCACTTCCTGTCGAACCTCGACATCGACATCGACGGCGAGGAGGGCACGGTGACCTCTTACGTGCGGGCTGAGCACGTACTGCCCAACACCGCCGGAGACGCGATGTTCACGATCGGCGGCTACTACACCGACGGGGTGGTGCGGGTGGGCGGAGAGTGGAAGATCCGGAGCAAAAAGCTCACGGTGCTGTGGAACTCGGGTAATCCGCAGGTTCTCGCACTTGCCCGCGACCGGGCCGCCGAGCTGCTGGCGGCCGCCTGATCACATTTCGCGCACGGGGTCTGTGCCGTCCCAGTTCACGGCGGCATCGGCGACCGTCCGATACAGGCGCAGGATGGACGGTCGGGGTTCGTAGATCTCCACCAGGTGGCCCAGTTGCGGACGGGCATCGTGAAAGGCGAAGTCATTGCCGTTCGGGGTTGTTGCAGAAAGTAGTGCCGGCCAACCCGATTCGGCGTACACACGCTGTTGCTCGGCGAACGACTCCACCATGATCGCCACGTGATGCACTCCGTCCCGGATGGAGGTGGTGGCCGCGAACGCCGTGGGCTCTGCGGTGTGGGTCTGCACCAGTTCGATCTGTAATCGGCCCCACTGGCCGTAGGCGGACGAGTGGTCGAAAGCGCCCGGCTCGCCATCAGGGCCGACAGCGCCGGTGATGCGGTTGCGGCGCACGAAGAATGGTCCGGCGCCGAGTCGTGATGCGAACTCCTCGGCTGCGCCGGCGACATCGTCCACCATGTAGGCGATTTGTACGACGGTGCCCAGTTCGACGTCGATCACAGAAGGCCACCTCTCCTCTACCACTCGGTAACTTTTATCTGACTGTAGATACCTGTTGTCGCAACGATGCCGGGTTGCCGGTGGCGACGCGGGACAGCTGTCGTGGTGTGCATGAATCTCCCGGTCAGAGCGGAAAATAACAAATTCAGCAAACGCTGGACATATCCATGTACATACTTCACTATGATCCAGGTAACACAAGTGATGTTCAAGTAACTCTCCTCACGTAGGTAGGCCAACATGACAGACGCGCTCAGCATCAGCGGCCTCTCGAAAACTTTCGGCGGCCAACGAGCCCTCGATGGTGTCGATCTCTCGCTTGCCCCCGGTGAAATCCGTGGACTGGTGGGGCAGAACGGGTGCGGTAAGTCGACACTGATCAAAGTTCTTGCCGGATACCACGATCCGGACCACGGTGCGAAGATCACAGTGGCGGGAAATGAGCTGAACCTCGGAGTCCCCGGTGGTGGGGAGGCCGCCGGGCTGCGCTTTGTCCACCAAGAACTGGGCCTCGTCGAGAGTCTGGATGTCGTCGACAACCTCGCTCTGGGGCATGGTTACAAGCGCACTGCGGTCGGCACCATCGACAACCGCGCAGAACGGGCCCAGGCCAAGGAAGCGCTCGCCGAACTCGGATTCGACCTCAACCTCAAGAAGCTCGCCGGTGCACTCACCATGAGCGAGCGGACCATGCTGGCCGTCGCACGCGCGGTCCAGGGCCGCAGCGGCGACACCCACATTCTCGTCCTCGACGAACCGACCGCCAATCTGCCTGCGGCCGAGGCGGTTCGCTTGTTCGAGCTGGTCCGCAAGATCCGGGACCGCGGGGTGGCCGTACTGTTCGTCTCGCACCACCTCGGAGAGGTGTTCTCGCTGTGCGACAGCGTGACCGTGATGCGTGACGGCAGAGTCGTGACCACGCGACCCCTCGAGGGGCTCGATGAACCCGGTCTGGTGGAACTGATGATCGGCCGCCGAGTCGAGGAGTTCCTCGCCGAGCCCGAAGAGACAACACATGCCGGAGCGCCTGCGCTCGAGGTCGATGCGCTCACCTGTGGTGCCGCACACGAGCTCAGCTTTGCGATCCATCCCGGAGAGGTCCTCGGAATCGCCGGAATCACCGGTTCGGGCCGCGAACACATCGTCCCGGCGCTGTTCGGCGGCGAGAGCCGCGCGGGCGTGGTGACGATCGACGGCAAGGTCGTCGAGCAGGGTCGTCCCGATCTCGCGATGTCGGCGGGGATGGGTTGTGTTCCCGCCGAACGTCTCAGCAACGCCGCGTTCGCGACCGCATCGTTGCGCGAAAACGTCTCGGTGGCCGACCCGTGGGCGTACACCAGCGGTGGCTGGCTCCGTGCGGGACGTGAGAAGTCCGATGTGGCAACGTGGCTCGAACGTCTCGGGGTGCGTCCGACCGGTGACACCGAGCGGGCCCTCGGCACCCTCAGCGGTGGCAACCAGCAGAAGGTCATGCTGGCGCGCTGGCTGCGGCGCAATCCGCGTGTACTCCTACTCGACGAGCCCACCCAAGGGGTCGACATCGGCGCCAAAGCCGACATCCATGCGCTGATCGACGACGCCGCGGAGAAGGGTGCCGCCGTCCTGGTGGTCTCCACCGACCACGGTGAGTTGACGAGGCTGTGCGACCGCGTGATCGTCCTGTCCGCCGGACGGGTCGTGGACGATCTGCGCCGGCCTCGCATCGACCCCGATCGACTGACCGCCTCCACTCTCAAGAAGCCCGTACTCGCCGAGTCCTGAGCCCTCTGAGCCCTGATCCCCCGCGGCCGCCGTCTCGCGGCGTCGCAGCGGACCCGATGCCCGATCCGCCGCAGCGACATCTCCTCTACCTCCGGGCACCACTTCGGTGAAAGGAACACCATGACAACACAATCCCCTGAAGAGACGGCGACATCACCGAAGGGTCCACCGCCCACGGGCGGTCATCAAGCGGGGCGCGGCAGGCGCAAGATCAACCTGGGGCTCGACCGGTTCAGCGGAATCTATGTGTGGGTTGCCATCATCGTGCTGTTCGCGATCTGGATCCCCGACACGTTCATGACCGAGGGCAACTTCCGGATCATCGCCGGCGACCAGGCGATCACCGCGATGTTGGCGATCGGATTGATCGTTCCCCTGGCGGCGGGAGTCTTCGACCTCTCGATAGCCGGTGTGATGGGCTTCTCGGTGGCGATGGTCTCGTACCAGCTGTCGAAGGGGATCAGTGCACCGATCGCGATCATCACCACGTTGCTCTGCGGAGCCCTGATCGGTGCGGTCAACGGGTTCGTGGTGGTCAAACTCAACGTCGACTCCTTCATCGCGACCCTTGGTATGTCGAGCATCCTTCTGGCGGGCACATATTGGGTCACTGACGGAAAGCAGATCACCGAGGGTTTCACCGACGGCTTCCTCGATCTGGGCAGCAAGCCCTTCCTCGGACTGCCCCTTCCGTTCTTCTACATGATCGCCGTTGCCGCAGTGATGTACGTGATCTTGGAAAAGACTCCCCTCGGCCGGTACCTGTACGCCACCGGTGGCAATCGCCAGGCGGCCAGGCTCGCCGGACTACGGGTGGAACGGATCATGTTCGGCGCGTTGGTCACCTCGGCGACCGTCGCGGCCCTCACCGGTGTCATCCTGGCTGCCAAACTGGGGACCGCGGCGCCTGACATCGGACCCTCCTATTTGTTGCCGGCATTCTCCGCGGTGTTCCTCGGTTCCACTCAGATCCGGGCCGGACGAGTCAACGTGCTCGGCACGCTGATCGCCATCTACCTCCTGGCGACGGGCGTCAAGGGATTGCAGCTCGCAGGCGCGCCCAGTTACGTCAACGACCTCTTCAACGGTCTCGCCCTCATCGTCGCCGTCGCCCTGGCGGCCCGCACCGCCCGTCGCGCCTGACGGCCCGGTCTCGAAACGTCTTCTCCACCCGGCCTATCGGCCACCCCTCGAAAGGAATCCATGTGAAAACGACAACCTGGACAAAGGCGTTCGTTGCCGTTGTCTCCGCGAGTCTGTTCGCCACCGCGTGTAGCAGCGGCGACGACGGCGGCTCCAGCCAGCCGGCAGACATCGCCGCCGCGCAGGCAGTGACCGATCAGTACGAGGCCGCGCCGACCAACCTCGTGCTCGACACCCCGCTGAGCAAGGCCCCCGAAGCGGGCAAGTACGTCATCAGCATCGAGACCCCGCAACCGATCTCGAGTGCCAAGGACGACGCCATCCAGCAGGCTGCCGATCTGCTCGGCTGGCGGTACCAGCGGATCATCATGGGAACCGACGCAGAGGCCGCTCCCAAGGCGATGGATCAGGCCATCGCGCTGAAGCCGGATGCCATCCACTTCTCGGGCACCCCGGTGTCGATGCTGAGCAAGCAGATCGAGTCCGCGAAGGCGGCCGGGATCACCGTGATCGCCGACAGTGTCGGTGACGAGCCGATCCCAGGTGTGATCTCCACATCCTTGGATGGAACTGCGCAGGTGCAGGAGTGGGGAAAGATGGTGGCCAGTCAGGTTGTCGTCGACAGTGAAGGCGATGCCAACGTCGCGGTCTTCACGATCACCGATTACCCGATCCTCAACGTCTTCACCGACGCATTCACCGCGCAGATGAAGGCGCAATGCCCGGGCTGCAAGGTGGAGATGGTCAATCAGCAGGTCACCGACCTCGGTACCAAGACCCCTCAGAGCGTGGTCAGCACGCTGCAGCGAGACCCGAACATCAACTACGCGGTCTTCTCGTTCGGTGACCTCGTGCTCGGTGTGGACGCGGCACTGCGAGGTGCCGGCCTGCAAGACCAGGTGACCTTTGCCGGTCAGACCCCCACACCGGACAACCTGAAGTCGCTGGAAGACGGTGACAACAGCGTGTGGGTCGGCTTCCCCGTGCAGATCCTCGGGTGGCGCGTGCTGGACATGCTGGCCCGTTCGTTCAACGGCGACGACCTGGGGCCCGCCGACGACGCGTTCCTGCCCACCCAGCTCCTCAACAAGGACAACATCGGATCGGCGGTGATCGACGACAAGACCGGCTTCTATGTCGGAGTCGCCGACTACCAGGACCAGTTCAAGGCCCTCTGGAAGAAGTGATCTCTGTGTAGGTGAGGAACTGCCCGGGGCGAGCACCATGCCCCGGGCACTTCCGCGCCATCGGTGAGACGCCCCGAATGATCGGAACCCGTATGAAACAGCCTTCACAGCAACGAATCCTGTCGTTGTCACACCTCTCGGCGATTCAGGTGCCGCCGCCCCAGTTCATCGAGAACGCCGCGGCGGCGGGATTCAACGCAGTCGGACTCCGGGTGGCACAGACACCACGAGACCGCGGGTTCCAGTTGCCGGCGGGTTCGGCTCTTCTCCGCGACACCAGGCAGGCGTTGCACGACAACGGAATGCGTGTCCTCGACGCCGAGGTGATCAAACTTCATCCGGGCAGCTCGCGCGAGGACTGGATGCATGTGCTCGAGGCCGGACAGGCCTTGTCGGCGTCGTATCTGCTCGTGACCGTTCTCGACGACGACTACCAGCGGGCGACCACGCTGTTCGGTGAACTCGCGGCTGCCGCAGCCGATCATGGTCTGCGCTGCTGCCTCGAACCGATGATCTTCAGTGCCGTCCGCGACATGGATGCCGCGGCTCGCTTCCTGGCCGACGCGGGTGACGGTGGCTCGGGCATCCTGCTCGACGCGTTGCACGTTGCCCGGGCCGGCACGCCGATCGACGACATCGCAAGGCAGTCGCCGGACCTGTTCCCCTATTGCCAGTTGTGCGACGCACTTTCGGCCGAACCGGCAACGGATGAGAACGCAGCGATCACCGAAGCGCGCCAGCACCGGCTGGCGCCCGGTCAGGGTGTGCTGCCGTTGGCCGATCTGGTTCGCGCATTGCCGCCGACGGCCGCGATCAGTGTCGAGGCGCCGTCTGACCGCGGCTCCGCCGATCCCCGTGGGTGGGCGGCCGAGCTGGGTGCCGCTGCTCATGAACTCTTCGAGTACCTGGATCGAGACCTGGACCTCGACCGGACGGCGGCGGCGGGCCACTGACCCGAACCGCCCGGCGATCGATCGGCCCATCGGCCCATCTGGACGACAAAGACACACAACAGGACGAAAGTGGAAGTCATGACACATCAGACCCGCCCGTTTCGATTCGCTGCGCAGGTCTACCGCGCGAACACTGGCAAGGAGTGGCGCGATGTGGCCCACAAGGTCGAGGACATGGGCTATTCGGCGCTACACGTCTCAGATCACTACATCGGGCCTGGCGCTGCCCTGGACCCCACCGGCCACCGGCCGGTGACGATGGCCCCGATCACGAGTATGGCCGTGGCGGCCGAGGTGACCGAGACCCTGAAGGTGGGGTGCCGAATGTTCTGCACCAGTTACCACGAACCGGTTGTGCTGGCCAAAGAGGCTGCAACGCTTACGATGTTCGCGCCCGGCCGGATCGAGATCGGGTTGGGAGCGGGATGGCTCGGGGCCGAATACGAAGCCATGGGTATCGATTTCCCTTCGGCGGGGTCCCGGGTGGACCGTCTGGAGGAGACGATCGAACTCATCGCCCAGCAGTTCCGGGGCGAGCAGATCGACGTGGACGGCAAGATCGTCAAGGCCACGGGGTTCGCTCCGCTGCCCGTACCCGAGACCGCGCCCCCGATCATGGTCGGGGGCGGCGCTCGCCGGGTCCTGACGCTTGCCGGTAGGACCGCCGACATCGTGAGCATCAACTTCAACAACCGTTCGGGTGTCCTGGGTTCGGACAGTGTGCTCACCTCCACCGTCGAAGAGACCCACAAGAAGATGGGCTGGGTTCGGGACGGCGCCGGCGATCGGTTCGGAGACATCGAGATCGAGACCGGCGCGTACTTCGTGGCGATCGAGGGCAAGACCGACGTCACCGAAGACGCCCTGATCGATCGCACCGGCTTCAGCCGAGCCGAGCTCCGCGCATTTCCGCATGCTCTCGTCGGGTCCGTCGATGACATCTGCGAGCAGCTCGAACAACGTCGCGAGGAGTTCGGATTCTCCTACTTTACGATCGGTGATAGGGCCTACGAACAGTTTGCGCCCGTGGTCGAGCGCATGAGCGGGAAGTGAAGAGCATGGTTGCCGACGGACAGAACAAGTACGTACACATGGTGGCGCCGCAGACAGCAGAAACCGCGCTGGAGGCCGACCCGGTCCCAGCGCCGAACGGCGTGGTCGTGGACATCGGCTATTGCGGCATCTGCGCCACCGATACCCACGGCTACGCATCCGCCGGCCTGCCGCCTGCCGTCTTCGGACACGAGTGGATGGGAACGATCAGCGCAGTTGGTGAGGAGGTCACCGGACTCTCGGTCGGGCAACGTGTGGCCGCCGGCGTCGGGCCGGCATGCGGCCGGTGCGCTCAATGTCGCGCCGGGCATGCGGCTCACTGCGACCTCGCGTTCGCCGAAGCCAACGGGATCACCGACGACGCCCCCGTGCACGGCGGGTTCGCGACCAAGCTCAAAGTGTCTGCGCGCAGGGCCATTCCGATCCCAGACACGATCTCCGACGAAGAGGCGGCCCTGCTGGAGCCGGCCACCGTCACCTTCCACGCGGTCAAGCGCGCAGGTCTTCGCCTCGGTGCCGCCGTGGTGGTGCAGGGAGCGGGACCGATCGGTCTGCTCACCGCCCAGCATGCGAGGGTGGCGGGTGCCGGCAGGATCATCGTGAGCGAGCCTTCGGCCGCTCGACGCTCGGCGGCCGTCGATCTGGGGTTCACCGAGGTGGTCGAGCCGGGCGATCTGACGGAATTGCTCGCCGAGGCCACCGATGGACTGGGCGCGGATGTGCTCTTCGAGTGCACAGGCGTGGCCGAATTGCTCCAGCCGTCTGCCGAACTGGTCCGTCGAGGCGGAACCCTCGCATTGCTGGGCTACCCGGGTACCAATTCGTCCGTGAGCTACGGGGACTGGCAGAGCCGAGAGCTGACGGTGATCGGTTCCCTGGCGTACTCGCACGAGGACTTCCTCGGCGCCATGACACTCATCGCCGCCGGCAGGGTGGATGTGCGCTCCCTGCACACGGGCACCATCGGTCTCGATGAGCTGGTACCCATGTTCGCCGAACTGGATTCGGGAAAGAGCCGTCACGCAAAGGTTCTGGTGGATCCGAAGAGGTAGTACGCGGGTGGTGGCCGACGGGTATGACAGTCGCCACGGTTGCTGCATGGAAGCGCTGAACACCAGGTAGTCTCCTTCTGGTTCGACCTGGATGAGGAACGCAGATGATTCGTGCCGGCAAGCTCATGGGAACTTCACTCGTCGCGGTGTGCGTCATCGCCACTGCGTGCAGTACTTCCGACAGCAATTCGCAGTCGCCATCGCCTTCGGCCGGCTCGTCAACGGTTACGAGTTCAACTCCGGCCCCGCCGGAGTTCGCGGCCGCTCTGGCGCCGCTGATCGAGAAGACAATGGCGGACAACGTCATTCCCGGTTCGGTTGTCATGGTCAGTTGGCCCGGGCACGGAGATTGGGCCCAGGCTTTCGGAACGCGCACCATCGGAGCGAACGAACCGATGACCGTCGACGACCACTTCAGGGTCGGCAGCAACACCAAGACGATGACGTCGACGGTGATCCTGCAACTGGTCCAGGAAGGCAAGCTCGCACTGGATGACCCGATCGGTAAGTACATTCCCGGCGTTCCGAACGGCGACCGCATTACCGTGGCCCAGCTGTCGGAAATGCGGAGCGGGCTCTACAGCTACACCCTCGACCCCGGCTTCAATGCGACTCTCGACGCTGACCCCGGCAAGGTCTGGCGGCCGCAGGAACTCCTGGACATCGCGTTCTCCCACGAGGTCCAGTTCGAACCGGGCGCGCGGTTCGACTATTGCAACACCAACATCGTCCTTCTCGGGTTGCTGATCGAGCAGCTCACCGGAAAGACGGCTTCCGCCGCGTTCTCCGAGCGCATCTTCGAGCCGCTCGGACTGAAGAACACCTCGCTGCCGCTGCCCCCGGATGCTGCCATCCCGGACCCGCACCCGAACGGGTACTCGTTCGGTACCAACGTGTCGACCATCAACACATACGAACTGCCTGCTGCAGAGCAACCGCTGGCCCTGAACGGAACGCTCAAGCCCAACAACGAAACCGACGCCAACCCGTCGTGGGCGTGGACGGCGGGCGGAGCGATCTCGACGATGGGCGATCTGATGACCTACGTCCGCGCTTTGGTGGGAGGTGGCCTGCTCGACCCACAGATGCAGCAGATACGGCTGTCCAGCATCACCCCGACCGATCCGGGCAACCCGGCCGCTGCCGGTTACGGACTCGGCATCGCCCGCTTTGGTCCCGAGTTGACCGGACACGACGGACAAATTCCTGGGTTCATGACATTCATGGGCCACGACCCGAGCAGTGGGCTCACGATCACGATCGGTACCAATCTGGCCACCGTGCCCACCGGCGAGGGTTCGGCGTTGACGATCCTCAAGGCCATCATGCCGGTGTTCTACGGCGCGGGATCGGCGCCCGGGGCTGACCCGGCAGCGGCACCGTCCTCTGCGGACGCGCCGACCTCCACGACCGCGTCAGCCACGCCGACACCAGCTGGGTGAATCAGTGCGCAGGTACCGGGATGGTCTGGCCACTGCCGCAGGTGGCACCACCGTCGACCGGGATCGCGGTTCCCGTCACGAACGACGCCAGCGGTGATGCGAGGAAGGCGATCACCTCGGCGACCTCACGTGCGGTACCCCAACGGTGCAGCGGCACCATGGCTTTGAGCGACTCGTACCGCTCCGGCGTGTTCTCTTCGATGCGTTTGGTCATGCCCGTGCTGATGGGCCCCGGGCAGACGCAATTGATCCGGATCGAGTCGTTGGCCAGGTCCAGCGCCAGTGACTTGGCGAGATTGACGACGCCCGCCTTGGCCGCGGCATAGGGCCACCGGTTGGGCTCGCCGCCCATGGCGGTGGCGGACGAGGTGATCACCACAGAACCGCCGCCCGCCCGGCGGAAGAAGGGGATCGATTCGCGGATACCGAGGGCCACCGCGCGGAGATTGACGTCGATCGACCGGTCGAAGACATCCATGTCGAGGGTCTCGATCGAACCTGATGCCGGAACTCCGGCATTCAGAACCAGCGCATCGAGGGTCCCGAATGATTCGACGGCCACCGACATCGCCTCGCGGTTGTCGACGCTCAGCGTGACGTCACCGACGAAGGGCACTGCGTGTTCGTTGCCGCTGAGCCAGTCCAGGCTGTCGGCAGACCGGTCGAACGCGACCACGCGACCGCCGCGTTCGAGGATCAGCTCGGTGGCGGCCCTGCCGATGCCGGAGGCAGCACCTGTCACGACCGCGACGAGTCCGGTTGCAACCGAACCGTTCTCGACCTGGATCATGACGGCATCTCGATGATCGCTCGTCCCACGATCTCGCCCCGCGCGAGGGCCTTGTACGCCTCGTCCGCCTGGTCGAGGGTGTACCGACGGGTGATGACGCGCTCGGGCTCGACGATGCCACCCGAAACCATCCGGAGTAGTGCCGGCATGTCCCGCCGTGCCTTGGCTCCATACGAACCATGGATCTCCAGCTTGCGGCGAACCAGCCGGGCGAGGTCGATCTCACCTGAGGAGCCGGCGGGGGCGATGCCGACCACCACGGCGCGACCACCGTCGTCGAGGATCTCCATCGCCGTTGCAAAGGTGTGTTTGTTGCCCAACGCCTCGAAGGCCACATCCACACCGTGGCCGTCGGTCAGCGCCCGGACCTCGGCGACCACGTCGGTGGTGCTGGAATTGATGGTATGGGTGGCACCGAGTGCGGCAACGGCTTTGAGCTTCTCGTCGTTGACGTCGATGGCGATGATCTGCGCCACTCCGGCGGCCGCCGCGAACTGTACGATCGACGACCCCACGCCTCCGGCAGCGATCACCGCGATGCGGTCACCGAGTTCGAGCTCCGCGTTGTTGACCGCGCCCAGCGCGGTGAACGAGCTACATCCCAGAATCGACACCTCACCGAGGCCCACACCGTCCGGAACCTTGAAGGCGTCAGAAGCCGGGACCACGCAGAACTCGGCCAACCCGCCCATCGAGTACATCGCAAGTGACGTGCCGTCCTCGCGCGCCAGCCGGGTCTCGCCGTCGTAGAGAGTGCCGTTCAGTCGATTGTGCGCAAAGAACTTCTCGCACAGGTCCTCCAGTCCTCGCACGCAGTGACGACAGTCGCCACAGGGCATGATGAAGCTGCAGACAACCCGGTCGCCGACAGCGACGTTGTCCACGCCATCGCCGATCTGCTCCACCACGCCGGAGACCTCGTGCCCGAGTACGGCGGGTGCCGGGAACTTCACCTCTGACTTGAGCACGTGCAGGTCGGTGTGGCACACGCCGCAGGCGGTGACCTTGAGAAGGATCTCGCCACGGCGTGGCTCGGGTCGGGGGATGTCTTCGATCGTGAGGTCGGGGCCGTCTCCGGCCCACACCGCTGCCTTCACTTACACACTCTCCTTCGCCAATTGTGCTGCTGCCGACTCGTCTTCGGCGGTCTCGAGCAAGGTGGCCAGCCGGGCGGGCGCCTGTGCCCAGTCTCGGGTGGACCGCATCTCGTCCCAGAAATTGATCTCGACGATGAACTGTTCGGCGCCGGCAGCGACTGCCGTCCGGATGTCGCGGCGGACGCCGTCGACACCCTGGCCACCGGAACCGACCGCATCGGTCGGCCGCTGCAGGTACGAGCGCAAGAAGAGGCGTACGGGGGCGAGCTGATCCGGCCGTACCTCGCGCATGGTCTGCAGTTGATCGAGCAACGCCTCTGCCGTCCCGCTGCTGGGATTCCAGATGTCGAACAATGCTGCGGTACGGGCCAATCCGGCGGCCGAACGCAGCCCGGACAACAGCGGCGGGTGTGGCTGCTGCACAGGCTTGGGCCGAACCACCGACCTGGGAATGTTGAAGAAGTCGCCCGAGAACTCGACAGGGTCGGGGCCCCAACATGCTTGGACAGCCGCGACCAACTCGCTCATCCGTCGTCCGCGTGTGCGCGGGTCCACATCCATCTGTCCGTGCTCTTCGTCTGACCAGCCCGCGCCGAGCCCGGCGACCAGTCGGCCGCCGGACAGCACATCGAGCGTCGAAAGACGCTGAGCCAGTTCGATGGGTCGGTGATACCCGGCCACCAGGATGCTGCTGCCGATCATCGCCTTCTGTGTGCACGCGGCAACAAACGCCATGAGCTCGGTGGCGCCGAGCACCGAGCGGTAGGCCGGGTGCACGGTGGTGGTGTGCCTGCCGCCGTAGATCGATTCGTTCTGCTCTGGGTAGAACAGGTGCTCCTGAACCCACAGGCTGCCAAAGCCCAGTTCTTCTGCGGCAACGGCGAAGTCGCGCACCGCCGTCGCGTCGACGTGTTCTCCGAGCTGGGGGAGGGTGAGACCGACCTTCAGGGTCACAGTACGGTCACTGTCCCGGTGTTGCCGTCCACCTCGATCATCGCGCCGTCGGGGATGCGTGCGGTCGCATCCTGGACCGAGACCGCACAGGGAATGCCCAGTTCGCGACAGACGATCGACGAGTGGGTGATGGTGGCCCCGACGTTCACCACCACGCCACCGGCAAAGACGAACAACGGGGTCCAGGCCGGGTCCGTCTGTGGTGCGACGATGATGTCGCCCTCGGCGAGATCGCTTGCGTCATAGGGGTCGTGAAGTACTCGAGCTCGGCCCCGGCTCACGCCCGGAGCGCCACCCACGCCGCTCAGAGTGTCGCCCGGCAGGGCGGGCTCCGATTTGTGTTCGGTCCTGCGCGGCCACTGTGACAGGGGGAGCGGCTCGAACAGGAAGAACGGCGGTTCCAGGTCGAACAACTGGAGGTATTGCTCGCGACGCTCGGCGATGGTGGCCGAGAACGACTCGGGGTCGGCAGCGAAGTCGTCGAGCTCGGTGTCGAGCAGCATGGTGATGTCGTGGTGGTCGTCCATCACCCCGCGGGCGACCATCCGGTGCCCCAATTCGTAAAGGGCCGCCCTCATCTCGCCCATCACCTTGACGCACGATGTCTTGGTTCGTTCGCGCCATGGCATGAACTTGGTGATCGACTTGGCTGCGTCGAGGAAACTCTGGCGGGTGTCTGCATCGGGCATCTTGTCGGCGAGTTCGGCCGTGAGCGCGATGCGCTTGGCCTGGTTGCGCTCGAGGATCAGCTGCGGATCGGCATCTTCGGGACTCAGGCGCATGCCGTTGATCGCCATCAGTGCGAGAACGGGTTTGGTCTCCCAGCTGTCCGAACGGATGTCCCATTCGTTCGGTGCACGGGAGCCGTACTTGTACAGGAAGTCGTCGAAGTCGATGCGGAACTGCTTGGCATCGGGGGAATCACTGGCACCGACCGCGTCGAGCACAGTGGCGAGACCACCGTCGAAGATGGCGGTCAGTTCGTCGGAGGCAGCGACAAGGCGGCCCATCTTCCACATCGCGAAAGACGGAGCGGCCGAGTCGACACCGCCCAATCCGCTCAGCAGATCGCCGAGTTTGTCGCTCTCACCGATGGCCTCGAGCAGGGCGCCGGCCACTGCCGGTCCCATCGTGGACAGGGTGGTGGTGACCGGGTGGTAGGCGTAGCAGAAGACCAGGTCGGGAACGAATGATCGTGCGTGGTCGACCAATTCCTGATCGCTCAGGGCGCTGAGGTCAGGACGCTGCTCGCGCGCGAGGTCGGCGCGGCGTTTGGTCTCTTCGGCCTCGGGATACGTATCGGTGGTCAATGCCCACGCGGTCTTCTCGGCAAGACCTGCGGTCAGTTCAGCGTTCTCATGGCCCGGTTTCGGCTCGTACTCCGGCAGGTCGGGGTGATCGCCCACCCAGAGGCGGTTCCACACCGGCACGGTCAGGCCCGGTAGACGAGCGCCGTTGAGTTCGGTCATCGAGAAGTTGGTGTAGTGGTAGCCGCCGAAGTTGCCGATGATCTCGGGCATCGTCTCGTCGATCTCGGAGGCCAGGTGGGTTCCGAGGTGCTCGACGTAGCCTTCGCGCCACCCGATGTTGAGACCCTTGTTCCACACGAGTGTCACGTTCAGCGGACTCGACGGGTCGGGCAGGACCTCTCCCGCGTTCGCCCGCGTGTAGACGGGGTAGCGCTCACTGAACTCCCAATCGGTGATCCAGTGGTCGGCGCGTGGCGCGTTGCTCATCGAGTCCTCCTGAAGGCGGCTGACGGACTGTATTTCAAGTCACACTATAGAAACTTCGCCCAAATAGAAACATGTACAGAGATATTGCGCGGCAAGTTGAGCAACATTCTCAGCCGAGAGTCGATTCTGACTAACTTGACTGTCCATCTAGTAAGTGATGGTAAAACGTGAGAGACTCAGCTCACATACCTCGCCACACCGTGCCTGCCCGTGCGGTGTGATTCGCCGTTCCCGGCATCGTCCCGACAAGAGAGGAACGCCATGTTCACAAAGGTCCTGGTCGCCAACCGTGGCGAGATCGCGGTCCGCGCATTTCGTGCCGCCGTTGAACTGGGTGCGTCCACGGTTGCCGTCTACCCGTACGAAGACCGCAACTCGGCCCATCGCGCCAAAGGGTTCGAGGCGTATCAGATCGGTGAACCAGGCCATCCCGTTCGCGCCTACCTCTCTGTCGACGAGATCATCTCGGCCGCGCAACGTGCCGGGGCCGACGCGATCTACCCCGGATACGGGTTCCTCTCCGAGAATCCGGACCTGGCCGCGGCCTGTGCAGCTGCGGGGATCACCTTCGTCGGCCCGTCCGCCGACATACTCCGGCTGACCGGAGACAAGTCGCACGCTGTTGCCGCCGCCCGAGCCGCCGGGCTGCCGGTGCTGGCCTCCTGTGCGCCATCCGATGATGTCGACGAGCTGGTAGCCGCAGCGGAGGGAATGCGCTTCCCTGTGTTCGTCAAGGCGGTTGCCGGCGGCGGCGGCCGGGGAATGCGACGTGTCGCCGATCCGGAGTCACTCCGGTCTTCCATCGAGGCTGCATCGAGAGAGGCGCACACGGCATTCGGTGACGGGACCGTCTTCCTCGAACAGGCGGTGGTCAATCCCCGGCACATCGAGGTCCAGATCCTGGGTGACAGCAGCGGCGAGGTCATCCACCTCTTCGAGCGGGACTGCTCGTTGCAGCGGCGACACCAGAAGGTTGTCGAGGTGGCTCCCGCTCCGGGCCTCGATCCCGAACTGCGCGAACGTATCTGCGCCGACGCGGTGAAGTTCGCTCGGCACATCGGATACACCTGTGCCGGCACCGTGGAGTTCCTCCTGGACCCGTACGGCAATCACGTCTTCATCGAGATGAACCCGCGTATCCAGGTGGAGCACACCGTCACCGAGGAGATCACCGATGTGGATCTGGTTGCGGCGCAACTGCGTATCGCGTCGGGTGAGTTGCTGACGGACCTCGGCCTGACGCAGGACTCCATCGAGATCCGCGGCGCCGCCATGCAGTGCCGGATCACCACCGAGGATCCCACCGACGGGTTTCGCCCCGACACCGGCCGGGTCACGGCCTATCGCACACCTGGCGGCTCCGGCGTCCGATTGGACGGCAGTGTCGGACTCGGGTCGGAGATCGGTTCGCATTTCGACTCGATGCTGGTCAAGCTCACCTGCCGCGGACGAGATTTCGCCACCGCGGCGGCCCGCGCCCGGCGGGCGATTGCCGAGTTCCGTGTACGAGGCGTGGCGACCAACATCCCTTTCTTGCAGGCAGTCCTGGACAATCCCGACTTCCTGGCCTGGAGGGTCGACACGTCATTCATCGAGAACCACCCGGAACTGTTGACCCAGAACGTCTCCGCGGACCGGGGCACTCGAATCCTCCGCTACCTGGCAGACATCACCGTCAACCGGCCACACGGCGAGCGTCCGTCCACCGTCTATGCGGTGGACAAGCTACCGGCGGTGGACGTCGGCAACCCACCTCCGGCCGGGTCGCGGGATCGGCTGCTCCGCCTCGGACCGACGGGGTTCGCCGCAGACCTCCGCGGGTCGGCAGCCCTGGCCGTCACCGACACCACATTTCGGGATGCCCATCAGTCGCTGTTGGCAACGCGCGTACGGACTCGTGACCTCGTCACCGTTGCGCCCTACGTTGCCCGGATGACCCCGCAGCTGCTTTCGGTGGAGGCCTGGGGAGGCGCGACATATGATGTGGCGCTGCGCTTTCTGCACGAGGACCCGTGGGAGCGACTGTCCGCGCTACGTGAGGCGATGCCGAACATCTGCATACAGATGCTGCTGCGGGGCCGGAACACGGTGGGATACACGCCGTACCCCGACGAGGTGACCCATGCGTTCGTTCGCGAGGCGGCGGACACGGGTGTCGACATCTTCAGGATCTTCGATGCGCTCAACAATGTCGATCAGATGCGCCCGGCCATCGATGCGGTTCGCGACACGGGCACAGCTGTTGCCGAAGTGGCGATGTCGTACACCGGCGATCTGACCGATCCACATGAGGATCTGTACACGCTCGACTACTACTTGCGACTCGCCGAACGACTGGTGGAGGCCGGCGCACACATTCTTGCGATCAAAGACATGGCCGGTCTGCTTCGTCCACCGGCCGCCGCAACCCTTGTCACAGCACTGCGTTCACGTTTTGATCTACCGGTTCATCTCCACACCCATGACACCCCGGGCGGTCAGTTGGCCACGTACCTCGCGGCCTGGGACGCCGGAGTCGACGCCGTCGACGGCGCCAGCGCCGCGCTGGCCGGCACCACCAGTCAGCCGGCGCTGTCGGCGATCGTGGCCGCGACCGAGCACACTGCACGTGACACCGGGCTCGATCTCAGCGCCGTGTGCGACCTCGAGCCGTATTGGGCCGCAATCCGTTCGAACTATGCGCCATTCGAGTCAGGACTTCCCGCACCCACCGGCCGCGTGTACACCCACGAGATCCCGGGCGGGCAGCTGTCCAACCTGCGCCAGCAGGCCTCGGCGCTCGGCCTGGCCGATCGGTTCGAGGACATCGAGTCGGCCTATGCCGGCGCCGACCGGATTCTGGGCCGATTGGTCAAGGTGACCCCGTCGTCGAAGGTGGTCGGCGACCTCGCGTTGGCGCTTGTCGGCGCCGATGCGACAGCCGACGACTTCGCAGCCGAACCGTCCTCTTATGACATTCCGTCGTCGGTCATCGACTTCCTCCGCGGCGACCTCGGCGACCCGGCCGGTGGCTGGCCCGAACCGCTGCGATCTCGGGCGCTGGCCGGTCGGGCCGAGCCACGAGCGGTCGTCGACCTGACCGAGGCAGACAACACCGCGCTCTGCGCCGACTCCCGCGAGCGACGAGAAGCCCTGAACCGTCTGCTTTTCCCGGGCCCGACCGCCGAGTTCGAAGCGCACCGGGACAGCTATGGCGACACCTCGCAACTGTCGACGAACCAGTACTTCTACGGCCTGCGGCAAGGTGAGGAGCACCGGGTGCAGCTCGAACCCGGCGTGGAGTTGCTGATCGGTCTGGAAGCCATCTCCGAACCAGATGCCCAGGGCATGCGCAACGTGCTGTGCATACTCAACGGTCAGCTCCGGCCGGTACAGGTACGTGACCGCAGCGTCGAGACGACCACTCGTGAAGCCGAAAAGGCCGATCGCACCGATCCGGGGCAGGTACCGGCGCCCTTCACCGGTGTGGTCACGTTGTCGGTCAAAGAGGGCGACGCCATCGAGCAGGGTGAATTGGTGGGAAGCATCGAGGCGATGAAGATGGAGGCCGCAATCACCGCGCCCCGCTCCGGCACTGTCAGCCGTGTGCCCATCAGTGGTGCAGCACAGGTCGACGGTGGCGACCTGCTTTTGGTGATCGGCTGACGAAGGACCTCAAGAACGTATGTGCGGGAGCATAACTCGTGGCGGAAGAGCGTCGGCTGTGTGTATGGATGGTGTTCGACGTGGCTCACATCGTATCGAACAGGTGTTCGACAATTCCCGTGTTGGCCGGTAGACTTTGAGAAAGTAGTTCATCGGGGCTGGGGGGCTTCATGAGTGGTTCGGTGACGGTAGATCCGCCGTCGGTTCCGTTGTTGGTTGCCAAGTATCGGCAGTTGCTGAGTGTGGTTGACGAGATTGCGGCGGCTCCGTCGAGGGATGTGGATGATGTTCAAGTCGCTGATCTGGCGCGGATGAACGAAAAGATTGTTCGCGCACTGACGTATCAGGGCCTGAAGCGATTGCAGAGCGTCAATGACCGTGGGTTGTTTCGTAAGGCCGGACATTCCACGTTGCACCGGTTCGTGATGAGTGAGTTGCGGGTTACCCGCGGTGACGCCTCATCGCGATTGAAAGCGCTTGAAGCGGCTGGTGAGATGTTGTCGATGCAGGGCGAGAAGCTGCCGCCCAAATGCCCCGCCGCCGCAGAAGCATTGGCTTCCGGTGCAATCGGGTTGACTCATATGGATGTGATGCTCAAGGTCCGCGACAAAATCCCTCACAAATCAGCACCGGAGGTGTATGACGTGGTCGATGCGTGGATGACCGACAACGCCCGCACATCCACTCCCACCGAGCTCGAGGTATGTGGTCGCGAAGTACTCGCCCGCGTCGACCCCGACGGCACCCTGACCGACGACACGGATCGTAAACGCAACCGCGGCCTGTCTGATGGCGATCAGGGTTTGGACATGATGGCCAAGATCACCGGCAACCTCGACCCTCAGACATTGGCGCTGTTTCGGACGGTGATGGATGTGTGGGCCGCGCCGGGAATGAACAACCCGGATGACCCCAACTCACCCGTGGGTGCCGTCGACGACCCAAGCATCGACGCAGTGGTAATAGAGGCTGCGGCAGCACGTGATTCGCGGAGCAGGGCGCAGCGTCAGCATGACGCGTTCAAAGCAATCCTCAAGACCATCCTCGAGTACAAACTGCTCGGCACTTCGCATCGAGGCCTGCCGGTGCAGGTGATCATCACGATGACCAAACAACAGCTCGATGAGGCCGCGGGTATCGCCCACACTGCCTCCGGCGTCGATGTACCCGTGAAGGATGCGCTGGAGTTGGCGGCGCGGTCGGACAAATCACTGGCGGTGTTCGCCAACCACTCCGCGGACGTCCTGTACTTTGCTCGGGCCAAACGCACTGCCCAGCAGGGTCAGCGATTGGCGTTGTTCGCCAAAGACCGAGGATGTACCAGCCCGGGCTGCCGTAATCCAATCTCCTGGTCTGAGATTCATCACACCACCGCCTGGGCCGATGGCGGCTTGACTGACATCGACGTGCTCGCGCCCGCGTGTCCGCCTCACCACAAGATGATCGGACCCGGCGAGGATCAATGGCAGACAGTCATGGTCACCGACGGCCCCGACGCCGGCCGAGTCGCCTGGATCCCACCCAAGTACATCGACCCCGAACAACAACCACGAATCAACCGCGCCCACCACGTCGATGTCGCCGTCGAAGCCACCTGGCAACACGTGATCAACGAACGGCAGGCCGCACTCGATGAACGCGAGAGACCGACGGAATCACAACAACTCGACGCTCCACCGCCGGAGGTAGGCGATCACGCAGACCGCGATGATCCGGCGTGACGGCTTGCATCAGATGACAGCTGAAGCAACGGCCTCCAGGTGCACGGCGGTGTTGCCGAACAACAGTTCACTCGTCTTGGCCCGGCGGAAGTACCTGTGCAACGAGTGCTCCCAGGTGAACCCGATGCCGCCGTGGATCTGCACGGACTCCTCGGCCGCGAAGGTCGCGGCGCGGGAGGCGAGCACTCGGGCCGTCGCGGCAGCGACCACCAGCTCGCCGCTACTGCGGGAATCTGCGTCGGCGGCATCGAGTACAGCTGCCTCGGCCAGTTCGATCGCCACCAGCATGTCGGTGAGTCGATGTTTGATCGACTGAAACGACCCGATGGCACGGCCGAATTGCTTGCGGGTCTTGGCGTAGTCGACAGACATCTCCAGGCAGGCGCGTGCAGCCCCTACCTGCTCGGCGGCGAGCGCGGTGATGGCGATGGCCTGCGCCTTGTCGAGACCCGCTACGAGGTCGTTGCCGCCGACGCGCTGTGCTGACGCCCCGGTGAACTCGATCCGCGCGAGTGGCCTGGTGAAGTCGAGTGATTCACGCGCGGTGCGGATTACGCCGACGGCGTCACCGTCGATGACCGCCAACTCCATACCCGAGGGTCCCTCGGCGACGACGACGAGCAGATCAGCGTCGGCTCCAGCGACCACGGCCTCCTGTGCGCCGTCGAGAACGATTGTGTTGTCGTCATCTCCGGACGCGGTGATCGACGTGGACGCAAACGGGTATCCGGTCACGAGTGCGGCGGTCACGCTGCCACCCGCGATGGTCGGAAGATGTTGTGTCTTGGCGGCATCCGAACCTGCGTGCAGCAGTGTGAAACCCGCCAGGATGACCGAGGAGAAGTATGGACCGGCGCCGAGTGACCGGCCCAGTTCGGCCATCACCACAGCGGTGTCCTTCAGGGTGAACCCTGCTCCGCCGTAGTTCTCCGGGAACGGGACCTCGGTCAGGCCCATCTCCAGCAGCGAGTCCCAGACGTTGTCGCCGGCTGCGGTGCGGGCCAGCGACGACCGGAGACTTGATGCGAGATCGCGCTGTTCGACGGTCAATTCGAGAGGCATTGCCGATCTCCTAACGTGGTTCGCGGGGCAGTCCGAGCCCGCGTTCGCCGATGATGTTTCGCTGGATCTCGTCAGAGCCTCCCGCTATGCGATAGCCGGGTGCACCCAGGAGGTGTTCGGTCCAGGCGAACGTGTTCGGCTCTCCGGTGTCGGCGAGAATCTTCGGGCCGAGGAACGATGCGGCGGCATCGCCGATCCGCTTGAGGTTCTGGGTCCAGACGAGTTTGCCGATCGAACCCTCTACTCCCGGAACGGCTCCGGATTGCTCACGTTCGGCGTATCGAGCCACCATCAGTGCCGAGGCGCGCTCGTAGATCGCGGCGTCTGCCAATTGCTGGCGTACCAGGGGATCTCCGGTGATGCCCAGACTTTTGGCCAGACGCACCAGATCGGCGCTGTTACCGCCGGCGCTGACGATACCCGCGCTTGAATTGCGTTCGAAGCCAAGCGTGGTGAGCGCGACCTTCCAACCGTCACCTTCAGCGCCGATGCGCAGCGAGTCAGGGATTTCGACGTCGGTGAGGAAGACCTCGTTGAAGGTCGAACCACCGGAGCTCTGCCGAATGGGTCGTACATCGACGCCGGGTGCATCCATCGGCACCATGAACGCCGTCATGCCACGATGTTTGGCCACGGTGGTGTCGGTGCGGGCGATGAGCAGGCCCCACTCGGAGAACTGTGCACCTGAACTCCACACCTTCTGCCCGTTGATCCGCCAACCACCGCCGGTGGCAACAGCTTTGGTGGAGAGCCCGGCCAGATCGGAGCCGGCGCCGGGCTCGGAGAAGAGCTGGCAGCACAGTTCGTCGGTGCGAAGGAATGGCCGGACGAATCGCTGTCGCTGCTCCTCGGTGCCGAGCGCATGAAGCGTGGGTGCCACCAATTCGACGGTGACGAGCACGGTCTCGTGGCGGTCCGGCGTGGTGTACTGCCGCTCGAGGCCGACGTACACGCGTTCGTGGCTGGCAGTCAGCCCTGCGCCACCCCATTCAGGACCCCAGGTGATGGCACCGAAGCCGGCATCGACCCTTTTTCGCTGCCAGTCCCGGGCAGCGTCGATCAGAGCGCGCTCCTCGTCGTGGGTGTGATTGTGGAAGATTGCGTAGTTCGGGTCTGCGGCAACGGCCGGGCCCGCTTCTCGTCGGTCGAGGTGCTCGTCGAGCCACGCAACGCACTTTTCGGAGAATGCGTCGACGTCGATCACCCGTGCTTCGACGGATCCACTTGATCCCGGGTTCGGGGTCATGGCTTCTTTCCTTCCGACATCTCGGCGATACGGGCCTCGACTGCCTTCTTGGAGTCGGGGTGCTCGGACAGTCGCACGGTGAAGGTCTGTTCGAGTTCGTAGCCGCGTTTGAGATCGAGATCTTCGCAGCCGTTGAGCGATTGCTTGGCCAGCACGATCGCATGGCGGCTCTTGGCGGCGATGGATCGTGCCCGCGCCATCGCGATCGCAAGAAAGTCATCGTGGGCGGCGACCTCGATCGGTGCTCCCCACGCGCGGAGGGTCTGAGCATCAACGGCTTCGGCGGTGAAGAACATCCGTCGCATCGCCTGCTGAGGCAACATACGCGCAGTGAATCGGCCACCACCGAGCACTCCCACGTTCATCTCTGGCAGTCCAAAGGTGGCCCGTTCGGACGCGACAACCAGATCACAGACAGACGTGAGTCCGAATCCACTGCCCAGCGCGGGTCCGTTGATTGCCCCGACCACTGGTAGTCGGCAGTCCAGGACGCTGAAGAGCGCTCGACGCACCGTGCGCATCTCGATGTCTCCGTTGTCGCCGTCCATGGTTCGGAAGTTCGCCAAGTCGTTGCCGGCACAGAAGATTCGGCCACGCCCGGTGAGGAGGACCGCTCGGACGTCGGGATTCTCCGACAACGCATCGAAGACGGTGGCGATCTCGGTGTACATCTGGGTGTCGAGGGCGTTGACCTTGCCGCGGGCGAGTTCGACGACGACAATCCCCGGCTCAGGCTGGGTGACCGTGAGGTGTTCGACCCCAACTGGTTGTACAGACATGTGGGTACCTATTTCTCGTGTGCCGCGGCGAAAGTCATCTTCTGCATCTGCGGCGGCAGCTCGGTCCGGTTTCTGGTCCAGTCTCTGAGTGCGAACTTCTGCACCTTGCCGCTGGCGGTCTTGGGCAGGGAATCGACGACAAACACGCTTTCCGGGATCTTCTGCACCGCGATCTCTCGTTCGAGAAGAAATCGGTGCACCTCGGGCAGTGTGAGATCGCGGTGATCTCGGGTCACCACAAACGCACACCCGCGCTCACCGGTACGGGCATCAGGCCCGGCGACAACGGCCACCTCGACAACAGCCGGATGTTCGCTGAGTTGGTTCTCGACGTCGTGCGCGCTGATCTTCTCGCCCGAGCGATTGATGACATCTTTGATACGTCCGACGATGTGGATGCCGCCGCTGCTGTCGAAGCGACCAAGGTCACCGGTACGGAAGAAACCGTCGTCGGTGAAGGCGGTCTCGTTCAGGCGCTCATCGAGGTATCCGAGAAAGGTGTCCGGTCCGCGCCAGAGGACTTCGCCCACAGCCCCTGTGGCAACGGAGGTGCCGTCGTCGTCGGCGACGATCACCTCGGTGGGCGAAATCGGCCGTCCATCGGTCTTGGTGCGCAGGTAGATGGGGTCCCACCGGTCGGACGCCGTGACAGACGGGCCCTCGGTGGCGCCGTACATCCTCGTGACCGTACCCAGCCGTCCGGTGGCGGCGGCGGTCAGCGAGTCGGGGATATCGGCTCCGCCACAAGCTATGTAGCGGATGGAAGGGGTATCGAGCTCCGCCGCGGTGGCTGCGTCGAGCAGGCCCCGAAGGAAGGGCGTCGAGAAGATCATGAAGCTGGCGTGCTCGGACCGGATGAGATCCAAGGCGGCTTCGGCGTCCCAGACGTCCTGCAGCACAACCGCTGTGCCGAGCAGGCACGGTAGAGTCAGCGCACAATTCACCCCGGTCACATGGGTGACCGGGGATGGGTTGAAGATGACGTCGCGCTCGTTCAATCCGAACCAGGTGATCATCGACCGGTTCTCGTAGGCAAGAGTGTTGTGGCTGTGCAGAACGCCTTTGGGGTCGGCGGTGGTACCAGAGGTGTACAGCAACAGGCAGATACTGTCTGGGTCGGCCGGCGGCAGATTGCGTACAGCCGAAACGGCTTGCGGTGATGCCGACTTCGTCAGTTCGTCCAATGTGGTGCCGACCGCCGCGTTGACGGGGTTTCCTCCGATGGAGACGACAAGCTGCAGGTCGGGAAGGTCGGTCACCAGGTCCCGGTACATTGCCCCGAAATCGAACCCACGGTGCGTTCCCGGGATGAGCACCACTTTTGCGCGAGCCTGCCCGAGGATGAAGCGTAGTTCCCGGGCTCGGTAGATGGGAACGATCGGGTTGGCGATCGCGCCGAGCTTCATGATGGCCTGAAACGCGATGACCGCCTCGGCGCAATTGGGCAGCTGGAACGCCACGATGTCGCCGGATCGCACACCGCGATCTCGCAGTGCTGCCGCGAGCCGTGCCGACGCGTCGTCGAGTTCACCGAAGGTGATGCGACGCGCACCGTCGATCACCGCAACAGCGTCGGGATATCGAGCGCAGGCTTGCTCGAGGAAGTGCGCGACGGGCTGATCGCGCCAGTGCCCGGCATACCTATAGCTCTGCGTCAGAGCAGCATTCGGTGGCCGTGTGGGATACATGACCACCTCCTCGCCCCGTGAGTTACTTTTCTGACACGGACTACAGTATCTAATCCCGCTAACTATGTACAGACTTGGCGCACATCACACTGTCCGTAGGTATGGTTAGCACTGCGAGACGAACTTGGAGGCGGGGGAGAAACACATGACCATCGAGGAAAGCGTTCCGCGGGCGCGCGCGCCCAAGATCTCGGCGCGAGTGGCCAATGTGATCGCGGATCAGATCCTCGGAGGCGGAATCGTCGTCGGACAACGGCTGCCCACAGAGAAAGAAATGGTCGCCGAGCACGGGGTGGCGCGTACGACCGTCCGCGAGGCGCTGCGTCTGCTGGAAAGTCGCGATCTCGTGACCATCAAATCCGGCATAGGTGGCGGTCCGGTGGCAAAGCGACCCGAGCTCGAGTCGCTCGGCAACACCATGAAGCTGTTCCTGCAGATCAACGGCGCCAACATCAGCGACGTCATCGACGTCCGGCTGATGATGGAGCCCATCGTCGCCCGTCAGGCCGCGGCGAACGTCACCGACGATCAGCTCGAGACCATGCAACTGGCACTCGACCGCATGCGTGAGGATCCCGGCGACTACGCCAATTTCCAGGAGAACAACGCCGTCTTTCAGCGCAGTGTGTACGAGGCAGCGGGAAACCCGGTCCTGAAGATCGTGATGGAGACACTATGGCTGCTCGTGCGCGACGCCGAGCCCAGCGAGCATCCGATGCCCACCCGCCTCGCCGCGATCGAGATGCAGCAGGACGTGCTCGACGCGATGCGTGACCGGGATTCCGAGGCGACCGCCACGGCCATGAACGCATTCAACGAGGAATCCGCCAAGTACTACCGGCGCCGTCTCGGCGACATCATCTCCCAGCCGGTGCACTGGCAGCTGTGAACGCCGCCAGCGGCCGTGTGCCGGATTCTTCGCGAAGCGGCGGGAACATTTTCCGTGACCGAGGTCTCCTATCTCTGACTGCTTCACCAAGACAGAGAACACCACGACCAACAGCACCGAGTCACAGGAGACATCATGGCCACCGAGTACTACGACACCAACGCCGACGGCATCATCGACACCGCTCTCACCGACACCGACGGTGACGGCATCGCCAACTACGAGGAGTACGACACCGACGGTGACGGATTCGCCGACGAGATGCACGAGGACGCGAACAACGACGGCTACATCGACACCGTGCACGTCGACACCGACGGCGACGGCTACTACGACACCACGGTGGTCGGCTGATCCACAGACTCCCCGATGTAATCGACCAAGACCCACCGAGTATTCGGTGGGTCTTCGTCGTTTAGTTCTGACAGCCGAGCGGTTTAGGACTTCGTGAACGTTCCCAGCCCGTTGTCGTCGAAGTACTCGAGCACCACGGTGTTGCCGTTGAACGTCGCCTGCGACACCGTGCCCGGGTTCGGCATCTCGCCGGTGGGGATGAACGTCCACGTGTCCCCACTCCACGGTGTCAACGTGTACTGCACCCGGTCCGGTCCGATGGTCAATTGCAGGTTGCCGTCGGGCATCGGTGCCACGGTCGCCTCGCCCCAGTACGGGTTGGCGTAGGTTCCTGCGTACCGGGGCAGTGGTCCGGGTGGAGCCGCGTCGGCGGGGCGTTGCTTGCCGGCGAGTTCACCCTCGGCCGGAGCGGCTGTCAGCTGTGCGTAACCCTTGACCCAATCCTGCGTGATCTTCCCGTACTGGACGAGGTCGACGAACTCGGCGGTCAGCGCCTCGACAGCACCGATCGGTCCGGCGTTGCTCAGGGCCACGATGCCCACGTTCAGGGACGGGATCATCACGTAGTTGGTCGCAGCTCCCATGTTGAACGCACCGGAGTGGCTGTTGATCACGCGTCCGGACGATGTGGTGCTGACGTTCACGCCGTACCCGGACGTGCCCGATCGGAACGACGTGTCCTGGCCGGGGCCGTGTGCGAACTCACTGGTGAAAGCTGCGACCAGCGGCTCCTTTTCGACCAACGGCTGCCCGTTGTGTACCCCACCTGCGAGAACCAGATTCATCCACTTCGCGAGGTCGTTGACCGTCGACGAGACGCCACCGGCCGGGGATTGTGCGTCGGGGTCCCGCTGGAACTTGGGTTCGTACTTGTCGCCCACCAGGATGTGGGGGATCGCGCGATCGGTGTGCGCCATGTAATCGGCGAAGCGGGAACTGGTGTTGGTCATGCCCAGCGGCCCGTAGAGCGAGTTCTGGCTCAGGGTTGCCCAGTCGGTTCCGGCTGCGGTGGAGACGGATTCGGCGGCCGCGGTGATGCCGAAGTTGGTGTAGGCATCGTGGACCCGGAAATCGGCCGCCTCGATCGGCTCTTGCGCGAGCTTGCTCAGGATCTCTTGCTGCCCGTAGCCGAGGTCTTCGAGGATGTCTCCCGCGTGAAGCGGTAGCCCCGACCGGTGGGTGTACATGTCGGCGATGGTCACGTGGTCACTGATCCAGGGATCGCTCATCGCGAACGATGGCAAGTTCTGACGGACGGGGGTTTCCCATTCCACAACACCCTTACCGACCTGCTCGGCGATGACGGTGGCCCCCACCGATTTGGACAGCGACGCGATCTGAAAGACGGTGTCGGCGTCCACTTTGCTGTCTTTGCCGACCTCTCTGACCCCGAAACCTTCGGCGAAGGCCACCTCCCCACCGTGAACAACTGCCACCGCAAGGCCGGGGATCTTCGTCTTCGACATGATGCTCTCGGCGAGCTCGGGCACCCGGTCGATGGCGTCATCGATCTGCTGCTCGCTCACCGCCACAGCCGAATTGGCCGGTGGCGGACCCGAGAAGTCGCCTTCGGGACTCGACGATCCGCTGTCGTCCCCGCATGCGGAGATCATAAGAACTGCCGCGAGTGCCGTAGCGGCGAACTGCAGTCGGCGAGAGGTGGCCCATTTCGTCATAGTCGACATCTTTGGCCATGAAGGACCGTTTTGCACCGGAAATGCCAAGAGCCGCACACCTTATAGAAGGTGTGCGGCTCTCGGGTGGAGCTTGTCAGATCAGATCAGGCGTCGGCACCGATCCCGATTCTGCTTGTCAGGAATCGGCCCCGATGATGAAGGCTTCGAGCTGCTTGCGCGCGACGTCGTCGGCGAGCTGCTCGGGCGGGCTCTTCATGAGGTAGGCCGAGGCCGGGAGGATGGGTCCTCCGATGCCGCGGTCCTTGGCGATCTTCGCCGCACGAACGGCGTCGATGATGATGCCGGCCGAGTTGGGGGAGTCCCAGACCTCGAGCTTGTACTCGAGGCTCAGCGGCACGTCGCCGAAGGCGCGACCTTCGAGGCGGACGTAGGCCCACTTGCGGTCATCCAGCCACGCAACGTGGTCAGACGGTCCGATGTGAACGTTCTTGTCGTCGATCTTGCCCGCCAGCGAACCGGTGAGGTTCGAGGTGACGGCCTGGGTCTTCGAGACCTTCTTGGACTCGAGACGCTCACGCTCGAGCATGTTCTTGAAGTCCATGTTGCCGCCGACGTTCAGCTGGTACGTGCGGTCCAGCGTGACACCGCGGTCCTCGAACAGCTTCGCCATCACGCGGTGGGTGATGGTGGCACCGACCTGACTCTTGATGTCGTCGCCCACGATCGGCACACCGGCGTCTTCGAACTTCTTGGCCCACACGGGGTCGCTGGCGATGAAGACCGGCAGAGCGTTGACGAACGCGACGTTCGCATCGATGGCGCACTGTGCGTAGAACTTGTCGGCCTGCTCGGAACCGACGGGCAGGTACGACACGAGCACGTCGACCTTGGCGTCCTTCAGGGTCTGGACGACATCGCCGCCCTCGCCGTCGGCCTCGGTGATGGTCTCGCGGTAGTACTTGCCGAGTCCGTCGAGGGTATGGCCACGCTGCACGGTGACGCCGGTGGGCGGCACGTCGGCGATCTTGATGGTGTTGTTCTCACTGGAGAAGATGGCATCCGAGAGGTCGAAGCCGACCTTCTTGGCGTCCACGTCGAATGCGGCGACGAACTCGACGTCGCGGACGTGGTATTTGCCGAACTTCACGTGCATGAGGCCCGGAACGGAAGCGTTCTCGTCGGCATCCTTGTAGTACTGCACGCCCTGGACCAGGGATGAGGCGCAGTTACCCACGCCAACAATTGCCACGCGTACTGTGTTGTCACCCATGGTCGGGTTCCCCTTCTTTGTGTGGTGTAACCGAAGTTGTTTCGGGTTCTGTCGTAACCGCCTCGGTCGGCAACGGTCCGGGATTCCTCGACGTCTTGGTCGAATCCCCGGCCCATTCCGAACTCTCGGCGGCGATGAGTTCGTTGAGCCAGCGAACTTCGCGCTCGCTGGATTCGAGACTCAGCTGATGGAGTTGCTTGGTGTAGCGATCCACTGTGCGGTTCGAACGTCCGACGGCCTCTCGGAGACCTTCGCGCCGCTCTTCCACCTGCCGGCGACGACCCTCGAGGATGCGCATGCGCGCTTCCGCGGGAGTCCGGCTGAAGAATGCGAGATGCACTCCGAAGCCGTCGTCGGTGTAGTTCTGCGGTCCGGTGTCGGCGACCAGTTCGGTGAACCGTTCGCGTCCCTTAGGGGTGAGCGCATAAACGCGACGGGCGCGTCGTTTGAGCGTTCCCGGAGGGCCCGAATCCTCAGCGATCAAACCGTCGGCCTGCATACGGCGCAGTGACGGGTACAGCGATCCATACGAAAACGCGCGGAACGCCCCGAGCAGTCCCGTGAGCCGTTTACGCAGCTCATAGCCATGCATCGGGGATTCGAGGAGCAAACCGAGTACCGCGAGTTCGAGCATCTCCGATCGCACCTCCGTTCAACGTGTTGCAGAAACCTGTACCGCAGATGCTACACACATATGTATCGCGCCGATATAACCGGGATGGAAACTGTGTCTGAACTGGGCTTATCTGCGGCATGCACGCGCCGAGAACGATCGGTGCCGCAAAAATTGGGCTGTCAGCAGCGACGATCGGAGCGCTGTCACGGTCTTGGCGGCGCCGAACCGCCAAATCTTCCGAGTCGGCGGCACGTACTCTTGATTCGTGCGATTGCAGCGACAGGTGGTGGACTACGCGTTACAGCGCAAGTCCCGGCTGGCCGAGGTCTACTCCGGACGTACCGGGGTTGCCGAGGTGTGCGATGCCAGCCCCTATCTGCTGCGTGCGGCGAAGTTTCACGGCCGTCCCAGTTCGGTGCGATGCCCGATCTGCCGGAAAGAACAGGTCACCATCGTGTCCTGGGTTTTTGGCGAGAAGCTCGGGCAGGTGTCGGGGTCGGCGCGGACCACCGAGGAGATCCTCCGCCTGGCCGTGAGCCAGGAGGAGTTCTCGGTACATGTGGTCGAGGTGTGCCGGACCTGCAGCTGGAACCACCTGGTCCAGTCGTACGTGTCCGGCTTGCCTCCGCGTCCACGGGTACGGCGGACCCGGCGGGTGGCGGGGGGTCGAATGGCGAACAGTTCAGCCGATGCAGCCACTGACGTGGGTGCCGGCGGTGGCCCAGAAGGAATGGGCTCAAAAGGGATCGGCACTGAAGGTATGGAGAAGTACTTGTGAGCAATGGCCCTGACGGACCCAATCGGTCCGGTTGGACCTCGGAGCATGGCGGCGGCGGCCGCGCTCCCTCCAGCAGCAACCCGGTCGAGAAGAAGCGACGGTGGCAGAAGGCAGTCGCCTGGATCGTCGGTCTCGGCGGCGCGCTGCTCCCCGCTTTCGCGCTGGTGATGGCAGCGGTGTTCCTGGTCACCTACGCCGGAGCCGAGGTGCCCGCACCCGGCGACATCAAGCAGAGTCAGATCGCCACGGTGGTCGACACCCGGGGCGGTGAACTCGCGCGAATCGTGCCACCGGAGGGCAACCGCACCGACGTGCCGATCACCGAGATCCCGCAGGTGCTGCAGCAGGCCGTGATCGCAGCCGAGGACCGCGAGTTCGCGAGCAACTCGGGCTTCTCGATCCGCGGTTACTCCCGCGCGGCGTGGGGCAAGGTGACCGGGCGCGAGGACGCGGGTGGTGGCTCGACCATCACCCAGCAGTACGTGAAGAACGTGTTGACCGGCGACGAGGCCAGCTACCAGCGCAAGTTCCGTGAACTCGCGATCTCCACGAAGATGTCCAGCGAGTGGACCAAAGAAGAGATCCTCGCGGCGTACCTCAACACCATCTACTTCGGTCGCGGCGCCTACGGTGTCTCGGCAGCGGCCAAGGCGTACTTCAACAAGAACCTCGCCGACATCACCCTGTCGGAGGCGGCTGTGCTCGCGTCGTCGATCCGCTCTCCCTCCTACTACGACCCGGCAACCAATCTCCAGGCTGCCGAAGGGCGCTGGGAGTACGTCCTCGACGGCATGGTCACGATCGGCGCGATCAACAGGGAAGAAGCCGACGCGCAGCAGTACCCGAAGGTCGTCGATACCCAGGCCGTTGCCGGCGACCCGGCGAGCGACGGACCCAACGGACTGATCAAGCAGCAGGTACTGGCCGAGCTCGGCACACTGAACATCTCCGAGGAGGAGATCCGGACCGGCGGTCTTCGCATCACCACCACCATCGATCCCCAGGTGCAGCGGGCGAACTTCACCGCGGCGAACGACCTCCGTGAGGGTGAACCGCCCGAGCTGCGAACGTCTGTGGTGTCGATCGATCCACGGACCGGCGCGGTCCGGGGCTACTTCGGTGGCAACGACGGCAACGGATACGACTACGCGCAGGCCAATCTGCAGACGGGCTCGTCGTTCAAGGTGTTCGCTCTGGTGGCAGCACTCGAGCAGGGCATCCCGCTGTCGAAGACCTACAGCTCGGCGCCGTTCGAGGGGCCCGGCGGTCTCACCGTCACCAACTCGGACGGCGAATCCTGCGGGTCGTGCAACCTGGCGACGGCCATGAAGATGTCGCTGAACACCGTCTACTACCGCCTGATGATGGACCTCAACGGTGGACCCACCGCGGTCGCCGATGCGGCTCACCGCGCTGGCATCCCCGAGGTCGCGGCCGACGGCACCAAAACACTGCAGAACCCCGACGGCGGAGTCGAGGGCGGTGTTGTGCTCGGTCAGTACGCATCTCGCGTCATCGACATGGCGTCGTCGTACGCCACCCTCGCGGCATCGGGCATGTACCACGCTCCGCACTTCGTCCAGAAGGTCGAGAACTCGCAGGGCCAGGTGCTCTACGAGCGCACCGACAACGCGGGTGAACGCCGGCTGCCGGCCGAGGTGGCCGACAACACCACGGCTGCACTGGAACCGATCGCCTCGTACTCGAACGGCAACGCGCTCGACGGGGGCGAGCGGCCGTCCGCCGCCAAGACAGGCACCACCCAGCTCGGCGACACCGGGCTGAACAAGGACGCCTGGATGGTGGGGTACACGCCGCAGCTGTCGACGGCAGTATGGGTTGGTACCGACAAGGGCACCGCGCTAAAGAACTACACCGGCGCAACGATCTACGGATCAGGCCTGCCGGCGCAGATCTGGCGAACAGCGATGAACCGGGCTCTCGACGGCCGGCCGATCGAGGAGTTCCCGGAACCGGGCGAGATCGGTGGAGTCGCAGGCGTTCCCTATGAGCCGCCGCCGCAGACCTACACCCCCACGCGCACCGTGCCGACCACCACCACGCCGCCGACCACTACGACTCGGCCGGGCGTGACGCTCGGCCCCGGTGTGGTGATCCCGCTCCCGGGTGGCGGCCCCGACCCTGACACAGAGACGGAGACGGAGCCGGTACTCCCGCCCGAAGAGGGTGGACCGTCCACAGGTACCCGCTGAGCGAGTGGGGTGATGACCGACGGGGAAGCGACCGAATCGACGTCGCACGAAGTGCGCGACGATGACGGTTCGGCTGCGACGGAACACCTGAACGTATTCGAGTCGCCTGCGTTGCCCGCGGCCGATCGTCGGGAGTCGACCACACGCGTCCTGCCGAGCCGTACCGATCCGATCGTTTCTCCGGGCAGCATGGTGATCGGTGGCCCGGTCGGTCTGCACGCGGTGGTCGGGCGCAGTCCCGGCTGGACGCCGATCCGGGTGATGCTCCTGATCGCCCTCGTGTTCATGGCGTTGGGCTGGTACGCGAAAGCCGGTTGCCTGCAACAGGCTCCGGACAAGACGACCGGCGAACAGACACTCGATTGGTCGGATCACCGCCAGTACACCGCGATGTGTTACGCCGACACCATCCCGCTCTACAGCGCCGAGCGACTCAACGAAGGCGCACTCCCGTACAAGACGTTCTGGTACGAGGACAACGGCGCCGGAGGACAGAAGCAGCGGTTCATGGAGTACCCGGTACTGACCGGGATGTTCATGTATGCCGCGGCCCAGGCCACCGAGGCATGGCAGTGGGCACATGACAATTGGGGCTTACCCAGTGCGCTGGACGTGGTGGTCTTCTTCAATCTCGTGGCGCTGGGACTGGCATTGTGCTGGCTGGTGACCATCTGGGCCACCGCACTCACCGCAGGGCGCAGGGTGTGGGCCGTGACGCTCGCAGCTGTCTCTCCTCTGGTGGTGGTCCACATCTTCACCAACTTCGATGCCATCGCCACTGCGGCACTCGCCCTCGCGATGTTGGCCTGGGCGCGCCGGAATCCGTGGATGACCGGCCTGTTCCTCGGAATCGGCATCGCGGCCAAGCTCTACCCCGGGTTGCTGTTGGTCCCGTTGCTGGTGCTCTGTCTCCGCGCGGGCAAGGTCCGCGACTTCGCCGTGACCGCTCTGATGACGGCCGCGACCTGGTTGATCATCAACCTGCCGATCATGGTCCTGCACTTTCGCGGCTGGACCGAGTTCTTTCGCCACAACTCTTCTCGGGGTACCGATCCCGACACGATCTACAACGTGGTGTCGGCTGTCACCGACTACCAGTGGGGCAACCAACCCGGGCAGCCGCCATCTCTGCTGAACGCGGTGAGCATGGCGTTGTTCGTGGTGGTCTGTATCGGCATCGCGTTCATCGGCTTCCATGCGCCGCTTCGGCCGCGGTTGGCCCAGTTGGCCTTCCTGACCGTCGCCGGCTTCCTGTTGGTCAACAAGGTGTGGAGTCCGCAGTACTCGCTCTGGCTGGTCCCGCTCGCGGTGCTGGCGCTACCGCACACGCGAATCCTGTTGGCGTGGATGCTGATCGACGCTCTCGTCTGGGTGCCGCGCATGATGTGGTACCTGTTTCAGGAGACGGACGACGGCTTGCCCGAGCAGTGGTTCCTGTCCGCAGTTGTGGTCCGGGACTTCGCGGTGCTGGCACTGTGCGCGTTGGTGATCTGGCAGATCTATCACCCGACCGACGATCTGGTGCGACGTGGCGCCGGATGGCAGAGCCTGGCCGTGGACGACCCCGGCGGCGGGGTGCTCGACAGGGCTCCCGACCGGTTGCCGTGGCCGAGGCGGATCAAGGTGAGAACCCGTCCGGCGCCAGACGATCCGACCACCGACTCGATGGCGGTCTCGTCGCGCCCGTGACCTGCCGCACCTGAACGGGGTGAACTGAGGCGGCCCCCTCAGGCGGGGCTCATCGTTCCAGCCTCGTGGAGAGGGCCTCTCTCGCGGCGGGCCAGTCGTCGTCCGTCATCGCGAATTGCGCTGTGGTGCGCCATGATCCATCGGGAAGTGGACGGTGCTTGCGCAGCAGACCTTCGAACGTGGCGCCGAGTTTGGCGATGCCGGCCCGCGATTGGGCGTTGCGTTCATCGGTATGCCACACCACTCTGACGGCTGACAGGTCTTCGAAGGCGCGGCGCAGCAGCAGCAGCTTGGCCTCCGGATTCACCGCGGTGCCGTGTAAGGCTGCGGAGTACCAGGTGTGGCCGATGGCCAGCGCGCGGTAGTCGGGAGTGATGTCGTAGTAGCTCGTGGAGCCCACCACGCGACCACTGTCTTGTTCGACCACCGCGAAGGCGACACGGTCGGGGGTGTCGAGGGCGGTCTGGATGTACCGCTCGGCGGCGGCAACGTCGCCGGGCACCGTTGTCCACCGGAATGCCTCAGGTTGGTCCACCGCGGCAGCAAGGGCGGGCGCATCGTCGAGTGCCAACTCGCGCAACATGATTCGGGCGCCGGAGAGCGTGGGGGCGGTGTACCAGGTCATGCCGGTACGGTAGCCGCCGTCGAGGCTGGGGGCGAGACTTTTTCCGGTGGCACCCGCAGGGGCCGGCCGACGAAGTGGTAGATCAGGATCGCCAGGCACAGCGCGTGCGACCACACGCCCAGTTGGACACCGCCCATCACCCACCACTCCATCTCGTCACCGCGCGTGAGGATGCCGAACATGCGGAAGATGGTGAGGTCGAGCGCCAGATCGCCGACGAGGTACAGCGTGACCAGGCGCCAGTCGACCTTGAGGAGCACGAAGAACGGGAGTATCCACAGCGTGTACTGCGGCGAATGGACCTTGTGGAACAGCATGAACCCGGCCAGCATCGCCGCACTCACGCCGATCCATGGAAAGACGTTGCCGCGCTGCCAATGTCGGAGCCCCAGCCACACCGCCACGCCCAGCGAGACGATGATCAGCAGTGGTGAGGCGACCCCGACGATCGAGTTGTAGAGGCTGTTGGCATCACTCGGTCCGTCACCGGTGACATGCCGCAGTCCCCAGTACCAGATGGTGTTGGTATCGACGTCGGCCTTGCGTTTGCCCTGGAACGACAGCGAAGCCTGCCAACCCTTGAACCCGGCGATCATGAACGGCAGTTGCACGGCGATCACCGTGATGACCGCGACCGCGACGATGCCGGCGGCTCCGGTCCAATCCAGGGACCGGCGGGTCAGCCGGGTGCGCAGCGACGTGGACCCACTCGCGTCGGAGTCCGGCACCATCGCGCGGGTCAACACAAAGATGGCCAACGGCAGCACGAACAAGCCGGGGTAGATCTTGAGACAGAAGCCGATCGAGAGGATGAAGGACGCCCAGAGCGCGCTGGTCCGCAACGACAACCACGGCCCGCCGGTCTTCGGATTGATCCGTGCGCCGAGGATCATCACCGCGATGGCGCCCACCGACGTCGCGACCACCGGCAGCTCCCAATTGTGGAACGCGTAGAGGATCAGCGGGGGAGTGGCTGCCCAGAGCATCACGTACCAGCGGGCGAGCAGCGCGAGCAGGATGACGATCAGGATCCCGAATGGTACGAGCAGGATCGCGGACTGGGTCAGGAACTCGGTGTCGGTGTGGGCGCCGCTGGCGCCGAAGTACATGAGCAGTCCCGACAGCACCGGGTACTCGACCACGCCTCCGAAGAGCACGCCGTTGTCGGTGATGCCCCCGTGGATGTACGGGAACACGTGGTTGTTGATGTCGCGGCCGATCCACAGGAACTGCAGGTCGGAATAGCAGGGCATGATGATCTCGCTCGAACCGACCGGCCAGAGCGCGCTGCGGCCGGACTCGTCGAACGGAGGGCCGCCGCAGGTGGCCTTACCCAGGTAACCGAGCCACATGAACAGTGAACTGATCAACAGCGCGAGGGTCAGGATGAGCAGGAGCTCGCCGCGGCCGGCGATGATACGCGCCCGCCAGCCCGGTCGCGGTGTCGTCGTCATTTCCCAGGTGGAGGTGGGGGACGGCGAAGGCATGGCCTACAGGGTAGGGGGTGTCGATACGCCTCGGCCCGCCCGGTCTGGGGGTGGCTGTGGCATAGAGGCCAGGATTTCGCTGGTCAAGCACTGTTGGGGTAGCCTGGACCGGTTGCCGACGCAGGCGACCCTCCTGCCACGGATCGTCCGTGGCCGACCTAGTCCATAGGAGGTGATGAGGTCTTATGCGTCACTACGAATTGATGGTCATTCTTGACCCCAACCTGGATGAGCGAACTGTAGCTCCATCGTTGGATACCTTCCTCAATGTGATTCGCCAGGATGGCGGAAATGTTGCGGGCGTCGATGTCTGGGGCAAGCGCCGTCTTGCCTACGAAATCCTCAAGCACACTGAGGGGATCTACGCAGTCGTCGATCTCAATGCCGAGCCCAAGACGGTCACCGAGCTCGATCGCCAGCTGAAGCTGAACGAGTCCGTGCTGCGCACCAAGGTGATGCGCGTGGACGAGCGTGCCAAGGTACGCCGCGCCAAGGTTGCTGCGAAGCACGCTGCCAAGGCTGCGGCCAAGCCGGCCAAGTAGCTCGTGATGTTCGAGTGGTCCGATCGGGCTCGCTCGAACGTCCAATGCGTGTCGGTGCCGAGCTCTAGGCTCGGTGCACATCGACCCACACCACTGCGCAACCGCAACTGAACTCGGGAGATACACATGGCAGGCGATACCGTCATCACCGTTGTCGGAAACCTGACGGCAGATCCGGAACTCCGGTTCACGCCGTCCGGTGCAGCCGTCGCGAACTTCACCGTGGCGTCCACGCCACGCACGTTCGATCGGCAGTCCAACGAATGGAAAGACGGCGAAGCGCTGTTCATGCGGTGCAACATCTGGCGCGATGCCGCCGAGAATGTTGCCGAATCTCTCACCAAGGGTTCACGAGTGATCGTGTCCGGCCGGCTCAAGCAGCGGTCGTACGAAACCCGCGAGGGTGAGAAGCGCACCGTGGTGGAGCTCGAGGTCGACGAGATCGGTCCCTCGCTCCGCTACGCCACCGCGAAGGTCAATCGGGCCTCGCGCGGCGGCGGTGGCGGAGGCGGCGGCAACTTCGGTTCCGGCGGAAGCGGCGGTGGAAACCGCGGCGCTGCTGCGAACTCGGGTGCGGCCGCACAGAACGACGATCCGTGGGGCAGCGCGCCTGCCAGCGGCTCGTTCGGTGGCGGGGACGACGAACCACCGTTCTGACGAACATCTGAGTCTGCACAGGTAGCTGTGCACCTCAACACTTTTGGAGTGACAACACATGGCTGGAAAAGCTAAAGGCGGACGGAAGGTCCGTGGCGCAGAAAAGATCGTCAAGGCCAAGGCCTGCACTTTCTGCAAAGAGAAGAACCTGCTGATCGATTACAAGGACACCGCGCTCCTGCGTCGTTTCTTGTCTGATCGTGGCAAGATCCGCTCGCGTCGGGTCACCGGTAACTGCGTCCAGCACCAGCGGGACGTGGCCATCGCGGTGAAGAACTCGCGCGAAGTTGCCTTGCTGCCCTTCACCTCCACCTCTCGATAAGCGGAAAGGACCAAGAACATGAAACTGATCCTCACCGCAGAGGTCGAGAAGTTGGGTGTCCCCGGCGACACCGTCGAGGTCAAAGACGGCTACGGCCGTAACTTCCTGCTGCCTCGTGGGCTGGCCATCGTCGCCACCCGCGGAGCAGAGAAGCAGGTCGAAGGCATTCGTCGTGCACAGGACGCTCGCGCAGTGCGCGGTCTCGAGCATGCCAACGAGCTCAAGCAGGCCATCGAAGGGCTCGCCGAGGTCACGTTGGGTGTCAAGACCCACGACTCGGGCAAGCTGTTCGGTTCGGTCTCGGCCGCTGACGTGGTCAGCGCCATCAAGAGTGCCGGCGGACCTGCTGTCGACAAGCGCAACATCGAACTGCCCAAGGGCCACATCAAGGCCACCGGTACCTACCCGGTCTTGGTGAACCTGCACAGCGACGTTGTTGCACAGTTCAACCTCACCGTGACTGCCGGCAAGTAGTCACCAGGTTCTACACGCAACAAACCCCCGGCCACATGTGGTCGGGGGTTTGTTGTATCTGCGATTGATCAGACGGTGCAGAGCGGACGGATCTCGGTTGAACCGCCGGTGGTCGGAGAGGTGAGGAGCAGGCAGGCGTTGTAGCCGCGGTCTTCGGCGACCTTGCGGATCTGCTTCCACTGGTCGGTGCTCACGGCCGGCTCACGCGACAACACGAATGCTGATGTGCGCTCGGGACTTCCGACAAAGGCCCAGGAGTAATCATCGTCGATGTAGGTGACCACATAGTTGGTGGGCCCGTCCTGGGATTCCTGCGTCGGAACGCCTGGGAAGCTGACGTGCAGTTGGGCACCGGTGACCTTGTCGTTGACCCGGGCGTTGCCGACGATCCGGTTCTCCTGGTTGGTCCAGGTGGTGCAGGTGTTCTCCACCCGGATGTTTGTCGAGTCGATCAACTGGTAGTTCGCCATCGTGTCGCGCGCGCAGATGAGGTTGAACGGCTGTGGGATGGCGGCGATCTGATTCCAGTCACCGAGATAACGCTGGGTGTCCAGCTTGGCCACCGGCTTCAGCGGCTGGGGTAGCGAACTGGAGTCCGCCGAAGCGGGAGCCGCACAGGCAAGAGCGAAAGCGATTGCAAGACCGCCGATCACGATGCGACTGAGTCGGCGAGGTGAAAACGCCATGGTGTCATCTCCTACTTCTGTTGTTGTAACTCCGGTTGTGGACGCGCTTTTCGGTCCACGGTGCCTGGCCACCAGATGCGGGGCCCGATCACGCTGAAGAGTGCGGGGATCACCACGGTCCGAACCAGGAACGTGTCGAGGAGGATCCCGAGTCCGACGATGATGCCCAGCTGGGTCAGCGTGATGAGCGGGAGGATGCCGAGCACGCAGAAGACTGCGGCCAATACGATTCCCGCACTGGTGATCACGGCACCGGTAGAGGCCACTGCCCGCACGATGGCGTCACGCGTGCCGTGGCCGGGTGTCTCTTCCCTCGTGCGGATCACCAAGAACATCGTGTAGTCGATTCCCAGCGCAACCAAGAAGAGGAAGGAGTAAAGCGGGACGTTGTTGTCGAGGGCCGGGAAGCCGAAAATGTGTTCGCTGATGAGGCTACCGATCCCGATGGCGGCGATGGTGCTCAGCACTGTTGTCGCGACCAGCACCACCGGTGCCACCAGGGCGCGCAGGAACACGATCAGGATGACGAACACCACGGCGAGGATCAGCGGGATGATCAGGAGCCGATCACGTTCGGACGCCTTTGCGATGTCGAGGGCTTTGGCATCGGACCCGCCGACGAGTGCCTGCGCGTCGGGAACGTCGCCCGTGGCGTCGCGTAACTGATCGATGATGTCGAACGCCCGCTCGGAGGCTGGGTCGGCGTCGATGACCACGGACCACTTGGTGAGGCCGTTGTCGGACCGTCCCGTCTCGGCCGCCGAGATCACTCCGTCAGTGTTGTCCAGGACGGACTTGATCTCCTCAGCGGCAACGGTGTTCGCGATGACCGTGGTGGGATCGGACTGCCCGGCGGGGAAATGCTCGGCGAGTGTGTCAAAACCTTCGACGGAGTCCGCGCTCACCCGGAACTGCTCGGTCTGTGACAGGCCGATGTTTGCGCCGAGTAGACCCAACGAACATGCGATCAATGCCGAGAGGGCAACCGCGAGGACGCGAACCGGGTGCCGGGAGACGGCGTTTGCGATCTTGAACCAGCTGCCGCCCTCGGTGGGCGCCGGATCGCCCACCTTGGGGATGAACGGCCAGAAGAGTCGAGTTCCGAACAGCGCCAACAGAGGTGGCAACACCAGCAAGGCGAAGATGACTGCGACAACAAGACCCGCAGCCGCCAGTGCGCCGAGACTGCGGGTACTCGGTAGTGCGGCAAGCAGGAGTGTCAGCAGTGCCAGAACCACTGTCGCGTTCGAAGCGAGGATGGCTGGGCCGGCATGACGGACCGCGTGCTGCAACGCAATCCGGTGGTCTTGCTCTTTGCGCAGCTCTTCCCGATACCGAGAGATCAGCAGCAGTGCGTAGTTGGTGCCTGCGCCGAACACCAGCACACTGGTGATGCCCGAGGTGGATCCATCAAACGAGAGGCCGGTCAGCTCGGCCAGCCCGGTGCCGACCGAACTCGCTAACCGATCGGCAAATCCGATGACCAGCAACGGAACCAGCCACAGAACCGGCGAGCGATACGTGACGATCAGGAGGAGGGCGACAACAAGCGCCGTCACTGCCAACAGTGTGACGTTGGCACCGGAGAACGAGTTGGCGGTGTCGGCACCGAACGCCGGGCCACCGGTCACGTAGGTCGTCAGTCCGCTCGGTAGGCCGTCGTCAGCGGCGTCTCGCAACTCGTCGACGAGGTCGGTGAGCTTGAAGCCGTTGAGCTCGGCACTGACGGGGACCACTGAGATGGCTGCGATTGCATCCGGAGAGACGACAGCACCCGGACCGGCCGATGCGGTGGTGGTCACCGAGCGGTCGACCGCCAGCATTCGCTGTTGCGCTTGCTCGACCGCAGCCTTGTCGTCGTCGGACAGCGGCGCGCCGTCGCTGCGAACGGTGACGAGTACGGCTGCAGATACGTCCGAGTCCGGGAAGCTGTCCAGCAATTCGTTGACCTGTGCCGAATCAGCCGACGGCGGAAGCGAATCCGGCGCTTGATCTCCCGAGTCGTTCTCGCCGATGAGCCCCATGGCTGCGCCGGAGATCAGGATGACCACCAGTGCGATCCACCACGATCTACGGCCGCTCACCGCGGCAGCAAAGCGATCCCACCAGGTGGGAGAATGAGTCGACGTGTTCGAGGTCGCCATGTTCCCAACAATCTCATATTTTAAAATATTGAGCAACTAAACTATCCTCAGGTCTTATAGTCCTGGCAGGAGGTACCCATGCCCGACAATCAGCCGGCGCAGGACAACCGCGCGGCGCTAGAGTCCCAGATCTCATCGGATGTCCGCGCGCTGAACGCCGAGTCCGACCAGATCTCGCGTGTGTTTGCGACACTGAATGACCTCAGTGCAAACGACTTTCGCGCCCTGCTGCACGTGATGGTCGCTGACGCCGCTGGTGCGCCGTTGACGTCGGGTGCTCTCGGCAAGCGATTGCAGGTGTCGGGCGGGGCTGTGACCCATCTTGTGGAACGCATGATCGGCTCGGGGCACATCCGGCGCGAAGCGGACGAACGCGACCGCCGAAAGGTGATCCTGCGCTACGACGAACACGGGATGGCCGTGGCGAGGGCGTTCTTCGCCCCGCTGGGCAAGCACACCCACGATGCGATGGTGGACCTTCCCGACGAGGATCTTGCCGCGGCCCATCGGGTGTTCACGGCGCTGATCTCCGCGATGCACACGTATGAAGACGAACTCGGCAATGCCGGTGGGGCGACGCCAGGGCGGTGACTCGTGGAGTCGGTGTGCGGTGCCCAGAACCTCCGACTTCGGCGAGTTCCTCCGGTTGCAGTCGGAGGATGTGAACAGAGTCGGAGGCTTTGTCGCTCAAGGCGATAGGGTCAGCGCTGGTCCGGAGGAAGGAACTCGGGGGAGCGGTTCGCGTCGTGGTACTCGTCGCCCGCCGGCGTCACGAACTTGTACCAGGACTGGGTCAACGTGAACGCTCTCGGACCGGCCACGCACGTCACGCCGATGGGGCTCACCGCGCAGCTCGATCCGTCGACGGTGATCGACTCACCGATTTGGAGTAGGGGTGGTTGGAACCAGCCCCGCGGACGCACCGTGTACGAGGTGTTCGGGGGGACCCAATAGGGGCCCATCTGCCCTGCCGAGATGGCCGCACCGACGATTCCAGGGGGCGCGGTGGACGGGTGGCCGGTGCACGCTGCGTACGCGTACCCGGGGCCCAGGGCGCAGACCCGGCCACCGGGCGTGACGAAGAAGGTCTTGCCGTTGTCGACGAAGTCGGGGGACCGGTAGCCGTAGGGGTCCACGGGCACGTAACCGGCGAGATCGGGGACCTGAGTGTACGTGGGACCCGGTACGGCCGAGGCCGCCGAACCTACCGACAGCAGTCCGACAGTGGCCGCGACAGCGGCAATCACCCCGATGATCTTCCTCATGAACGCCTCCCCAGATCATTCGTTCGTGCCCGATCATTGCACCACTGTTGGCCGCCTCGTGTGACCGGTTCGGGGAGCACAGATCGGTGCACGTCACGGTCACTTTAGGGCAAGTGATGGATGTTCGTGCGTTTGTAGTACAAGTCGATTTGTCAAACCGAACACGCCCGAAACCGCACTTGCCGAGACACGCCGTGTGAATGGGTATCCACAGTAAGAAAAATTAAGTCACCGCGTTTGAACTGCGACGATGCTTCTATTCACCGCACTTATCCACAGGTAGCCAACAGGGCGCTAACAACTATCCGCACACCGTCCACAGTTGGTGCACAGGATGGTCCACAGCTCCGTTTGGCCGGATCGGCATGACCCCTTAGTGTCTGGCGGGTGCGCATGCAGATCGGCGGCGATCTGAGGCGATTGGGTTGTCAGACCCTCTTGAAATAGTGGTCGATGAACCTGAAGCGAAAGGGGTGGCGCGTTGGCCGTAGTTGACGATCGTGGGCATACAACTCCGCGTGAAGAGGCGCCCCCGAGCGAAGACTTCGGCCGTCAGCCCCCGCAGGACATGGCCGCCGAGCAGTCGGTGCTGGGCGGCATGATGCTGTCCAAAGATGCCATCGCCGACGTGCTCGAGAAGCTCCGGCCGGGCGACTTCTATCGGCCCGCGCACCAGGCGGTCTACGACGCAATTCTCGACCTGTACGGCAAGGGGGAACCTGCCGATGCCGTGACCGTTGCCGGGCAGCTCGACCGCGCGGGTGAGCTTCGACGTATCGGAGGGGCGCCGTACCTCCATACGCTGATCTCGACGGTGCCGACCGCGGCCAATGCCGGCTTCTACGCGGAGATCGTCGCCGAGAAGGCAATCCTGCGGCGCCTGGTGGAGGCCGGCACCCGCATCGTCCAATACGGCTACGCCGGGGCCGACGGCCAGGATGTCGCCGAAGTGGTCGACCGCGCGCAGGCCGAGGTCTACGAGGTCACCGAGCGTCGTACCGCCGAAGACTATGTGGCGCTTGAAGAATTGCTTCAGCCCACGATGGACGAGATCGACTCCATCGCGTCCCGTGGTGGTCTATCCCTGGGTGTGCCAACGGGTTTCCACGATCTTGACGAAGTGACCAACGGTTTGCATCCGGGTCAGATGATCATCGTTGCGGCGAGACCTGGAGTTGGCAAAAGTACACTGGCCATGGATTTTTTGCGGTCCTGCTCCATCAAGCACCAAATGACCAGTGCCATGTTCTCTTTGGAGATGAGCAAAACCGAGATCGTGATGCGGTTGCTCTCAGCCGAGGCGAAGATCAAACTCGGCGACATGCGCTCGGGTCGGATGAGCGATGACGACTGGACCCGCTTGGCTCGCCGTATGGGTGAGATCTCCGAGGCACCGTTGTTCATCGACGACTCACCCAACCTCACGATGATGGAAATCCGTGCCAAGGCAAGGCGTTTGAAGCAGCGTCATGATCTCAAGCTCGTGGTCATCGACTACATGCAGCTGATGTCGTCCGGCAAGAAGGTCGAATCGCGCCAGCAGGAAGTCTCCGAGTTCTCGCGAAGCATCAAGCTGCTCGCCAAGGAGCTCGAGGTTCCGGTGGTCGCCATCAGTCAGCTGAACCGTGGTCCTGAGCAACGTACCGACAAGCGCCCGCAGGTGTCCGACCTCCGTGAGTCCGGTTCGCTGGAGCAGGACGCCGACATGGTGATCCTGCTGCATCGCCCCGACGCGTTCGAACGCGATGACCCTCGTGCCGGCGAAGCCGACATCATCCTTGGTAAGCACCGTAACGGCCCGACATCAACGATTACCGTTGCGCACCAACTGCATTTGAGCCGGTTCGTGGATATGGCGCGCGGTTGAGCGGTTGATCGGGAAATGTTGAGACAAAACCACGCATTTTGGCAAGTCTGAGACAGATCCCTGAACAGGAGCCAACCTTCGGCGTGTCGATAGTGTTGCATCAGTCTATCGGGATTTGCAGTTGATGACTCTCCAACCAAGTGTGCTTGGGGCAACTCCTTTGCAGCGCAGAGCTCGGCTCAGCGAGATGGAGTCACGCATGCATCGTGCGTCCTGTCTGCCGTTGAGGTCAGACAGGCGCCGGAACCCGCAAGACATGGGTATATCAATCTCCCAAGGAGAGATTCAACGCAGACACAGCGGCTACCATGTCGTCTATGACGGGATCTCATGCTGCGAGCGACGTTTTGCTCTTGGCGATGGATTCCGCTCAATCCGGCCCCCGTGGCGGGGAGTTCCCACGAGTTTCATGGGCAGCAAGGGTTTTGGTAGAACAACTTCTCGACGAACTCCCGGTTGGACGAACCCGGGAGACGATCCTCGAAATGTGGGACGAGCAGCGTGGCGTCACGGACCGGAGAGTTGCGCCTGTATTGTGTCAGCTGATCGCCGCCGCGCTCATTAAGCCGCACGGTGCGTTCGAGGAAGCGGTGTGGGTAATCGCAGAACCTGGGCGTAACGCTGCTGACGAGCTATGGGGTGAAGTAGCCACGGACGAAGCGGAGGCGGTGCGGTCTGCGGCTCAGCGTGCGATGGCGATCGTCGTCGCCTGGTCAAAGACTGCTCGCCCCTGACTTGATTCAAGCTGTTGAACGGTTTGTGGCCGGGTGCCAATCGCCTGCCGCCATCCGCTGCCGGCATCAATCTGCGTCGCCAGCTCGACGGAGCCGTCCGCCCCTGTCCGAGCTGAAACCCGAATGCGGCGACCGGGCTTGAACAGAAATGGTGCCTCCCATGTTGTTTCGTTGACCCGAATCCAGTCAATACATGCCACTTTTGCCAAGCTGTTCGACATCTCACGTGCGGATTGGAATCGGTTTACAGGATCGGTTTGTAGTGACTTGGCTAGAAATCGCCGCATCGGCCGGGACGCCCAGATTGGTGGCTGGCGATCCGACTTGAGCGTCGGATGTCGGCCCTCTGATAGCTGTCGAACGATGTCGCGGGTGCTGTAACCCGCATAGTCGAATGGTCCCTTCAGAAGCTCAAGCAGGATGAGTGCGACCGGATACAGCTCAGCCGCCCGGGTCAGCAGGCCGCCATATTTGAACTCGGGCGGAGAGTAGAGAGTTGGATTATTGAGGGCAGGAACATGGTTTGATTCGTCGAATAGGCCAGCTAACCCCAGATCGCAGATTTTTGCGATTGCCGGATCCTTGTCGTCGGTTAGGAGCACGTTGCCGCTTTTGATATCGCGGTGGGCAATGCCGTGCACGTCGTGAAGATTGGAGAGGCCCTGCAGCATAGCTTGGACAATCTGGACAGACCGCGTCGGTGAAAAATGCTCGCCGCGGAGAAGAGCGTCGGTGATGCTGCCGCGAGGGAAGTAGGGCGTGATCAGTTCGATCACTCGCATTGGGGGCGGGTAGAGCTCCTCGTCCTCAATCGGGGACGCGGCGATCACTCCAACTACGTTGGCATGCTCGATCATCTGGAGCGTGGCGGGTTCTGGCAACACGTCGTCGAGACACGATAAGTCAAATCGCTTGCCGACCCTGTGGCAGCCGAGTTGCTCGTCCCACCATAACCTGACTTCGTTGACCCCACCGGGAATGCTCCTGAGGCACTCGAAGTTGAGGCGCAGAATCTGCGCTCTTTCCACGCTCATCCGTTCCCCGAGGGCGACATCGAAGTGCCATACGCAGCACCCGCGAACGCCTGCGCCAGTCCAGTTGTCCAGTACTTTGGGCTCTTGTCGAAACCAAATAGCACGTAGGAGACCGTGTCCAGCTCCTTCGCATCCACGCCGATGTATTTTCCTATGGAACCCGTTGTTTCCGTGGAGAATCCAAGTTGCAGGTCATGGGAGGCGACCATCAACGCCGCGATAGCGGTAATGCGGTTGTATGCGTTTTTGTAGGTCCAGGAAGCATGCTGTCGGGTTTGCACCAGGACGACGCGGTCGACGTTAGCTGCGCGGAGCTCCGTTGCGATCCGTTCCTTGAAATCACCAAGTTTTGCAGCTTCAGGAAGACTGTCGTTTGGTTCAAGACGTGCGCTCGGGCACAGGGTCGTTGCAATAGGGTCGTCGTGCTCCGAGGGTTCTAGGAAGGCGAGATGCAACTGCTGCCCTCGCACATGAGCACCTGCCGTTCGATTCACTTCGCGATTGTCTCAGATATGGATTCGTATGGGCCAGGTGACACGACGGCTAGTGCGGTCATCGGGATCGCACTGCGAAACCCCGTCGTCTCAACAAGTCCGAGCGACTAAATTGTTCGCCGTGACAGCGATTGTCGACGCCGACGCTCTGGTTCCAGCCTTGCTGCTCAGCGATCCCACGCAACTTGTCGACGTTCGCAGCAGCGAGCTGTCGTAATCGTTCTCCTGCATCGCTGACCGTTTCCTGAGCAAGGTGATTGTGCTTGTGAAAAGGGTTCTCCTAACAGGTCGCTGATGAAGGCGATTTCCCTCGATACCTGGGTATGCCGGATCCCAAGTTCTGTCGCCATCTCGGCATGGGTGGCGCGGTGGGCCGTTGCGAGGAATTCGTGGAAGTCAGCGTGAGACGCGTCGGCCGCGCGCAGGATCTCGACGACGGCCCACTACCGGCTGTGTTGAGCCGACGCGCTGCGTGAGACGCGGTAGTGACTTCCCGGAACCGCTCGGCCCGGGCACGGTGGCGTAACCCGAGTTCGCGAAAGGTGCGGCCAGACGGGCAGCAGCGTCAAGTCGGGCACGCATCGAAGTCTGTCGGCCGAAGTCTTTCTTCTCCGAGTGCGGTGCTGAAGTCGCGACTGCGGTCGAAAAGTTACGTAGCGCCGCCCGCGCAGGGGCGCATCGGCGAGCCCTCCGGCCTAGCAGTCCGTCCACACTGTTGAGTGACTCGAATCGCAATCGAAGGATGCTAGCGAGCGCCACCAGTCAAGTGCTGGCGGCGGACCAGACTAGTTAAGGGCCGTTGCAGTTCAATGTTTGGTGAGACTGTTCGCCGCCGCCGCTTGGTATATCGGTCTCTTTAACCGGTGGTCCTCGGGTTGGGCATTGGTAATGTCGGCCTCTACGGCAACAGTTCAAGTCCGAGTAGCGCTCTTGTCGAATTGTGGCTCGGCATTTGCAATTGCTGTCCGTATTCGGTCGCGGCGACGTCCACCAGCTCGTGGATGGACGCAACGCGCAGTACAATTGATTCGGTTGAAGGGTCCTCGTGAGTATGAAGCCAAGCTGCATTGCATTCCGGCACATAGTGTGCCAGGGCACTGAACGTGCTTCCTTCACCCGGAAGGGGTATGCGCGACATCTCTGTAGGATCGGCACCCGGCGGTAGTGTAAAGCGCACCGAGGTAGTTCCGTCGTGCTGCTGGGTGAGGAAGGCTTCGGTGAACCACGGCCCCGTAGATCCCACGTCACCCATGAAACGAAATGGCCGCGACACGCTGCCGGTGACGCGAACCATATAGCCGCCGACCGAGGGGATGTCGCCAAAGGCGATAACGGTCATCACCGATGACACAAACCGTTGTTTCTTGTCGAAGTGCTTGAACGGCTCCGTGTGGGAATACCTGGTATACGCTTCGAACGCTTCTTTGTCGCCCACCCATGCGGTGCCAACCGTAGTGCGCTCCTCGGCAACGCCATTGGAGACCTTCCATAGCTGCTGCCCGGGTGCTCGTTTTGCGATCACGAACGACTTCGAGACTCCGGGAATGGCGGTAACATCCGCGGTATATCCGACCAGGTTCTCGACGACCTCGTCGATGGACCTGCCGCGCAGCCCGAGCAAGTGACGCAGCGATGTGGCGGGGGTGTCTCCCGCAAATCCCGCCACGAGGTCGTCATCGAGGATCACGACCTTCTGGCACGGGCGCGTGAAGATCTGTCGAGTTGCTTGCTCGTCGTGTTCAACTGTCAACTTCGTGTCAGCAATGAGTGAGATCTCACCGTCTTCGTCGGTGATCTGAGCAATTATGAGAGTCACGAACTCACGATACGAAACCACTTAGCGCCGAGAATTGTCGGCGTCGCCACCTTTCGGCAACCAGAAACCCATCGAGCAGCTGCACGGCGAAGACGTGGCCGACAGGGCGGTCGAGCTTCTCAACCTCATCGCGCACCAGGGACTAATTCCGACACCGGTTCTCGATGACACCGACCAGTGGATTAGGCGATCAGGAATGGACAATTCCGAGGAGCGGTTCGCCTGGTTCTGCGGTCGGGCTCTACGGTTCATCGCAGACGGCTGACATGCACTGCAGCTGTGATTGCCGTGCACACCGACTACCTGACGAACCCGAACTACGCGACGGCCGAGGAGCTCATCGGCTCTCGCATCACCGCCACAGCTAGGTGGTGTCGGCGCACTCGGAGCAGTGATCCGACGCAGCATCGAGGTGCCCGGCCACCTGGCCAATGTCGACGATGTGATCACCCCGACAGCGCTGACGAAATCGATCGACACTAGGAGCAATTGCATGGAATGCGCGGATCGATTCCGTGCTACACGGCGCGCTAGTCCGAGCATTTGACTCAGGAGCCGAAGTCGTCATACGACCCACTTGACATCGGAGATTGCGGCGGTGAGATGTTGACGCACACATACTGACGGGGTCAACCCATGTGCCGCACCTTTGTGTAGACCAGCGCTTTCCTACAGGCCGAACGCTGTGATGGACGGAGAAACCGCACAGGTTCTGTTTGTTCACCATGTTTGAGGCGGACCCATCTCGGCCTGATCGGTGTACGCCACTGCGCTTGAATACTGCGTTGGGCCGCCCTATCGAGGGAGTCTCAACTCTCCAGCGCAGGCGCGTCTCACCAACGTCGATTCCGCAGGACTATCTCAAGCTTTGTGATCGCGGCAAGAGTTTGCCAGCAGCAAATCGGGCAGTCAAGTTCTCCGTCGGACTTCTTTCGCACGCTGCACAAGTGAGTCAGCCGTAGGAGCGAACTGCCTACTCGATGACGATGTCGAGACTGTCGGAAACAGGGACTGACTGACATGCAAGCCGCATTCCTTTGCCTATTTCGTAGTCATCGAGCGTGTCGTTGACACGCATGTCGACCTCGCCGGCTTTGAGAGTGAAAGCGCATGCGCCGCAATTCCCTTCGCGGCAGACGAAGGGGGCGTCGATACCGTTGTTGAGCATCGCGTCGAGGAGAACGGTGTCGGGCGGGCAGCGGAAGGTGTAGTCCGCGCCTTCGACCTCTGCGGTGACAGGCGTGCCCACACCTGTCGCGGACGGCGGATCGCCGACCGAGGTATGGAACGGGTTGGCCTGAATGGAGGTGAAAACCTCTCGATGGATGGCATCGGGGGAGAGTCCCGCGGCGACGAGGGCGTCATGCGCGAGGTCCATGAATACCGCAGGGCCGCAGAGGTATGCATCCGAATCGGGCGATGGGGTTACCAGGTTGCGGAGCCCGGTGGCGGTCGGCAAACCGTGGTCGGACTCGAGCCAGTGGATTACCTCGAGGCGCGTTGGATAACGCTGGAGTAGGTCGGCCAGGGTGCTTGCGAACATCACCGATTCGGTCGACCTGTTCGCGTAGATCAGCACGACCCGCTCCTGGTGGACTTCCAGCGCGGTCTTGAGGATGGACAGCACCGGGGTGATGCCACTGCCGGCCGCGACGAGAACGAGTGGCTTGTCCCACCGTGACGGCACAAAAGAGCCCGCAGGCCGCAGCGCCGACAGGGTCATGCCGACGGCAGCGTTGTCGCAGAGCCAATTGGACGCGTAACCGCCCGGGGTGCGTTTGACCGAGATTGCCGGCTGATCGTCGCAGTCTGGGCTGCTCGACAGCGAGTAACAGCGCGCTACGGAGCTGTCCTTCTCGTGCGGGATCTCCAGGGTGACGAATTGTCCGGGTCGGTAGTCGAACGGCGCCAGACGGTCGGTGTCGGGTGTGGAGAAGACAAGGGTGACGGCGTCAGACGTTTCCTCGATTACGTTCTCGACCTGCAGACGAAGGGTCCGTGAACTGATGGCCGTGCCGGCCGAATCGATCGTCAAGAGTCATCCTTTCGTGGACTGTCTGCACTCGGCCGACATTGGCGGGCCTGTTCCGATGGAGTGAAGTGCGTTCGATCTGCGTGAACAAACCGTACCATTGACAAATGGCACAGTTTCCGATGATGCTGTCGTTATGACAACGAGAGGCGCGGTCGTGCCACTGCGGGGATCCCTGCGGTCCCGGTGTGCTGCGCGGGTGACGGCAGCGACGCTGCGTCCGGTCGCGTCGCGGCTTCCGTACGACAAGGGTGGCGTGCAGGTCGCGCGGATTCTCGTCGAGGTTGCAATGCGTTTGTGCGGCAGCCGGTTGCGCGGAACCAGGGTCACAGCGGTCAGCGACGACGGTGTCGTCGGTGAGTGGGTAGACGCCACGAAACCTGGGTTCCCGGACCAGAATGTCGCGGGCGAGGCCGCCGGGGTGGTTCTGTATCTGCACGGGAGCGCCTATGCGATCTGTTCGGCGCGCACGCACCGTGGCCTGGCATCGCGACTTTCACGTGAAGCGGGTCTGCCGGTGTTCGTGGTGGAGTATCGACTCGCACCCGAGCATCCGTTCCCGTCTGCCGCGGACGACATCGAGCGGGCGTACCGATGGCTGCTGGAGCGCGGCTACGACCCCGGCAACATCGTCGTCGCGGGAGATTCCGCGGGCGGGCACCTCGCGCTGGACCTTGTCATCGACAACGCCCGACGCTCAATACCTCAGCCTGCTGCGGTGGTGCTGTTCTCCCCCTTGATCGACTTGACCTTCGATTTGGCCGAGGGCCGCGAGCGCGTGCGGCGCGATCCGATGATTTCCGCTGCCGGCGCGCGGGCCCTCACCACGCTCTACACAACCGGACAGGAACCGGATATCCCGCGCCTGCGACTGGCGGTGGAGGCCGGAACGGTGATGCCGCCCTTCCTGGTGCAGGCGGGTGGCGCCGAGATGCTGGTCGCCGACGCCGAATATCTGCGTGATCTCGTCGAAGCCAACGCGGGGACATGCACGCTCGAGATCTGGCCTGACCAGATGCACGTCTTCCAAGCGCTTGATCGCGTGTCCCCGGAGGCGGCGCCCGCGTTGCGGCGGGCAGCACAGTTCCTCTGCAGCGAACTCGGTCTCACCGCAGCACCTTTCGGCCATCCAGCCCTCTAACAGAAATCGAGAAGTCATGTTCGGATTCCGATCAACCCCGCCGCCGTCGTACGGCGCCGATGCCGTGGTGACCGGCGCGGGAAGCGGTATCGGCCGCGCCTTTGCCATCGAGCTCGCCCGGCGCGGAGGCCGCGTCGTGTGCGCCGACATCTCACTCGAACGGGCCGAGGAAACCGTTCGCCTTCTTGAAGGCCGTGGATACGCAGTGCAGTGCGACGTTGCCGACCGATCGCAGGTGGAGGATCTCGCGCTGTTCGCCGAACTCGAATTCGGTGGTGCCCCAACGGTGGTGATCAACAACGCCGGTGTCGGCATCGGCGGGCAACCGGTGGGCAGCATCGGTTTCGACAACTGGAACTGGGCCTTGGGCATCAATTTGTGGGGCGTCATCCACGGGTGTGAAACGTTCGTTCCACAACTGCTCGCTGCCGGGCGCGGGGGTGTCATCAACGTCGCCTCTGCCGCGGGGTTCGCCGCCGCGCCGACCATGGGCCCCTACAGTGTCGGCAAGGCCGGTGTCATGTCGCTCTCGGAAACCTTGGCTGCAGAGTTGTCGGGAACCGGTGTGCGCGTGAGCGTTTTGTGCCCGACGTTCGTCAAGACCAACGTCGCCGTGGATGGCCGTATCACCGCGAAGTCGTCCCAACTCGCGCAGAACCTGATGCGGTGGACCGGGTTCTCGCCCGAACGCGTCGCCGTCGGTACGCTCGACGCCTTCGACAAAGGCCGCCTCTACGTCGTTCCGCAGCTGGATGCCAAAGCAATCTGGTTGGCCAAGCGACTCACTCCAGCTCTCTACGCCCGCGGTGCCGGGCTGCTCAATCGACTGATGCCGGACGAGCCCGCGCCGCACAGCCAGCTCCAATCCGCTTCAACGACAGGAAAGTGACGATGACACAGAACTTCGATTTCGATGCCATGCTGGACAAGATCAAAGACCGTCAATGGGCCCTCGCCGACATCGACTGGGACGCACCGGGTGCGGAGTTGATCAGCCCCGAATTGCACGCCAAACTCAAGCCGTTCATGTCGGATCTGATGTGGATCGAGAATGTCGGTGCCCGCGGCTTCGCGGCCATGGCGCGCAAGGCCCCGACGGAGACCCTCCGAGACATCTACCGCCACTTTCATGCTGAAGAGCAGAAGCACGCCAACGCCGAACTGGCGCTGATGCGCCGGTGGGGGATGCTCGAGAACGACGAGATCCCTCAGCCGAACGTCAACGTCAAACTCATCATCGACTGGCTGGACAAGTACTCCGACCAAACCCCACTGGCCGTGCTCGGCACAGTGATTCCGATGCTCGAGGTGGCCCTCGACGGTGCGCTGGTGAAGTTCATCGTCGACGAGATCGACGACCCGGTCTGCCAAGAGGTGTTCAAACGCATCAACGCCGACGAGTCACGGCATCTCGCAGTTGATTTCGAGGTCATCGAGCTTCTCGGTCATGCGAAGATGCGCAAGATCATCGTGGAAACCGTCGGCGCCTGGATGCACCCGTCGCTGATCATCGGCACCCTGCGTTACATCCCGTTGCTGAACAAAATGCGCGACAACATCGTCGCGATGGGTGTCGACGAGGAGCGTCTCTACACCGCCATGAAGCGATTCAAGAAGGTCGGTGAGCGCACGCCGTTCCCAAAACGCTTGCCCATGTACCGCTTCATCGCCTGGCACGGATCGGTGGTGATCAATCGTGACCACCCGTACCATTATTTGGCCGATTCGATGGTCACCCTGACCGCCAAGTACCCCAAACGCCTGCTCCGCGCCCAGCCCACCTGGTCGAAGGAACTGACCTACGAGCCCGTCGCATGAGCGGCCGTGATGTGTTGTCCGTTGCTGTCATCGGCGGCGGGTTCGCCGGCGTCGGCGCAGCTATCCGGCTCAAGCAACGCGGCATCGGCGACATCGCCATCCTCGAGCGGGGCACGCGCCCAGGAGGAACGTGGCGCGACAACACCTATCCCGGTGCAGCGTGCGACATTCCATCGCGGCTGTACTCCTACAGTTTCGCGCCGAACCCGGACTGGTCGCACACCTACTCCGGCAGCGAAGAGATCCTCGCCTACGTCGATTCGATGATCGACAAGTTCGAGCTGGGCCAGTATTTCCGGTTCGAACACAATGTGGCCGATCTGACCTGGCACGAGGACTCGTCGCTGTGGGAGATCACCATCGACGACCGCGAGCCGGTCTTCGCTCGCGCCGTTGTCATGGCGTCGGGCCCCCTTGCCAACGTGAGCCTCCCGAAGATCCGCGGCATCGAAACCTACGAGGGCGAGAAGATCCACAGCGCCCGCTGGAACCATGACTACGACTTCGCGGGCAAAAAGGTTGCCGTCGTGGGCACCGGCGCGAGCGGTGTGCAGATCGTGCCGGAACTGGTCCGTGTGGCGGACTCGGTCAAAGTCTTCCAGCGCACACCCGGTTGGGTTCTTCCGCGCACCAACCTCAGCACACGGCCGGTGACTCGCGAGGTGTATCGACGCCTGCCGTTCACGCAGTCGCTGGCCCGCAAAGCCTGGTTCTGGGGCCACGAATCCGTCGCCTTGGGTGTGGTGTGGAAGTCGCCGCTGACCCGCGTGGTGGAAGGGGTGTCCAAGCTGCACCTGCGGGCTCAGGTGCGTGATCCGTGGATGCGGCGCCAGCTCACACCCGAGTTCCGGGCCGGATGCAAGCGGTTGCTGATGACCAGTCAGTACTACCCGGCTCTGCAGAAGGACAACTGCACCTTGGTGACCTGGCCGATCGCCAGTATCTCCGAGAAGGGGATCCGCACCGTCGAGGGGATCGAGCACCAGTTCGACGCCATCGTCTTCGCGACGGGATTCGACGTATCCAAGGCGGGCACACCGATTCCGATCACCGGCCGCGGCGGCCGAGTCCTCGCCGAGGAGTGGAGCAACGGCGCGTACGCCTACAAGTCCGTTGCCGTCTCGGGATACCCGAACATGTACTTCACCTTCGGTCCGAACTCCGGCCCGGGCCACAGCTCAGCGCTGGTGTACATGGAAGCGCAGATCGACTACATCGTCGACGCCATCGCCACCGCAGTGAACCAGAACTTCGTCCTCGACGTCCGTGCGGATGTGCAGACGCAGTACAACGAGGATCTGCAACAACGGTTGACCAGGACCACGTGGAACTCGGGCTGCTCGAGCTGGTACCTGACCGAAGACGGGTTCAACGCCACCATGTACCCCGGCTTCGCGACGCAGTACGTCAAGCAACTCGAAACCGTTGTCCTACCCGACTACTCGATCACGGCGGCGAACACCGCCGGCGTGGATGACGCTGTCCTGGCTGGGACTCCTTGACTTTCGTAGACAACTAGGGAACCCGAAAACCTCACCGCTGCAGGGGTACACGAGGGGAGTGATGCGGGTGACCGCATCACTCCCCTCGCTTGTATGTCCGGCGGGTGCTGACGCGAAAGCTGCGCCGTCAGGAGGGGACCACGGAGCGCGAACTGCCTGAGACCAGCAACGCCTGGTCGTCGGCGAGTAGTCGCAGTGTGAATCGCCCACCGAATCGGTGTCTGAGTTCGTTGATGACCGCCCGACCCGACACAATGCCGTCGGCGTGGGGCACGACAACTTCGTCAATCCAGCCGAGCCCGGTTGTGGAGTCAAGACTGCGCGCCTCGGAGAGGTCGTCGAGGAGGGCGAGCGGTTCGATATCTGCGCCGATGACGCACGCACCTGCACTTGCGCCGATGTAGGGGAGACCGGCCTCGACGTATTCGGTGAGGACATCCGCGAAACCCGTGCGCCGCAACACCTCGAGCAAGTGGAAGACGTTGCCGCCGGAGACAAAGACTGCATCAACCGTGTCCAGGGACTTCGCGAGGTCGCTTGCCGTCATGGCTTCGATGTCGAGTTCGACTGTATGCCAGCCCTGTTCGTGGAGAGTTGTTCGATCGAAGTCCACCCAGGCTCGGTCGTCATAGATCGACGATGCGGTCGGAACGAAACCGATTGTTGCGCCAGGGCGGGTTCGGGGCGTCAGGAAGCCCGGTACCGCCGACAACCATCGGCTCACCAGCAGGAGTTCAGCCACAGCACCAGCCTGCCACGTTGCGCAGGCAACCATTGCGGTGGGCGCAAGAGCACTATTTCGCGTCAGAGCGGGGTGAGGCCGATCATCCGGCGGTCCGAAGAAAGAATCCAACCATTGTCGTACGGTGTCATGGCACGGCCAGAACGGAACGTCTCGGGATCTGCGTCGATGGCCACAAATGGCGCTGTCCACACCATCTCGCCGGTACCGATGTCGACCGCCATCAGCGCGTCGGACCCCTCGACCACTCCGGATCCGACGAGTAACCCGCCACCGGCCGTGAGGGGTGTCAACGACTGGTCTCCATCGACGCGCCACACCTGCCTTCCGGACCGCACGTCGATACCTACCGCGCGTGCGTTTGCCGTTTCGCTGAGGTAGGCGGTGTTGCCGACGACGGCGGTGACGGTTCCGGACTGGCCGGCGACGAGATCCGGGTTGGTCCAGAGGCGTTCGCCGTTGGTGCGGTCGTACGCGGAATCACCGAGCAGGACGGGGGCATCTGCGTCGGTGGCGTGATCGAATACCGGACGCTGCACTTCCGGACTCTTCGAGGTCGCGAGCACCTTCCCGTCCGGGCCCCGAAGAACCTGCTCTGTCTCGGTGTAGCCGGACCCACACCCGCTGTTCGATTGGACCACAACACCTCCGGACTCGAGGATGGCGCTGGAGACGCAGCTCTCACCGCTGCCCCACAACACACTCCCGGAATCGGCATCGAATTGAACCATGTCGATGCCCATCCGCACGAGCCCGACTCCGTCGGTCACGGTCAGTACATCGGACTCGAACACGTCCTCCCACCCACCTCCGATGTCGAACTCCTGCGTCCAGTTGGCAGAGACGTCGTCGAAGTTGCCCGAGTGCACTCGTACGTCGTTCTCCTCCGGGCTGCCTTCGATGATGTACAGGGTGTCAGCGGTGGTCGTGAGACCGAAAATGTACTCTTCGACGGAACGCCTCTCGGACGCACCCGACTTGAGGTCGAACGTGACGATCGCATGGCCATCGGCTTGTGCGTAGCAGTAGATCTTCCCGTCGATCGGCTGATCGCTGCACTGCTCGAGATCCGCGGCGGGAGCCTGCCAGCGCACCGCACCGCTTTCGGGATCGACACCGATCATTGCGGCCTCGTCGAGGACGTACCTATCGGTCGGGATACCGACAAGTGTCACGAGAGTGTCTGCTGCCAGGATGAATCCGGGAGTGCCCGACAAATACGACGACCCCCCACGCGGATCAGAGAAGTCGGCGAAAGGACGGCCGAGGTACTCCGCGGCATCGAGCGACCAAGCGAGCCCCGGCGCCTGCTCGTTTGTCCCGGTGATCTTCTTGACCGACGTTTGACCCTGGTTGGCCACCACAACCGCCGCTGCGGTGACTGTCACGACGGCGGCTGCCGCAGCTGCGATCAGCGCCCACGTGCTCCTGTTGGGCACGGCTACAGCTCCAATCCGTCTGTGAGTGCGATCGATTCGAGCTCTTCCAAGGAAAGCGGCGAATTGGGCACGGCGGCGCTGGAACTGACAGAGATTTGAGTTCCCCCGGGACGCGTCACTTCGACGGAGTTGATCGTCTCCCTCTGCGAGTTGTCGGGACTGCTCGTTGTTGAGATCGAACCGGAGGACTGCTGCGTCTGCACAACGGTCCCGTCAGGAAGCGTCCGCATCTCCCGCTGACCGCTGGCCCCGGGAACGGGGCGTTCAGGAGTAGGAAGTGGCTGGCCTCCGGTGATCGAGATCTTGAGTCCTGCACCGTCCTTCACGGCCGGATTGTCTGAGCACAGAACGTCATTCGCGGACCCGCCCGGTTGCAATGGATTCAAGCGCGGCCCACCGAGGTCGAGGGTGGCGAGCACAGAATCCAGCCTCTCCGCCTGCTCGCGGTCAATACGTGGGGCGTTTAGGTCACTGTTCGAGCCAAAAGAGTGGCGACAATCTTGTGGCGGCGGGGGTGTGCCCGGCGGTGCGGGGGTGCTGACGCGAAGTCGAGGGTCGGTGACGATTCGCACCAGGTCATCGATCGACAGGGGAACCGTGCCGGTCTGCTCGAATTGTCCGTCGCCCGAATTGTCGTATGAGGTTGCTTGAATCCATGATTGGTCGGACACGTACGCGTGTGCGGACCTTGTCAACGTTCGGACCTTGTCCACTTCGCGCCACGTGTCTTGCACATCGACCACGAAGCCCTCAGTCGTGGTGCGACGCTCGTCGAGATAGCCCGCCACACATGCGGGAATAGGGTCGGAGTTCTTCTGGACCTGTAAGAAGACGCTGCCTTTGGCGTCGCCGTTGACCAACGCGGCAGAAGCGTACGTATAGCCTTTCGGCTCTGGTTGCGCGTCACCGAAGTCAGATATCGGCTGGAACACAAGTGACCGCTCCGGGCCAGCGAACACAATTTCGGCACTTGGGGGCAGCGACTCGACCGCAGCGTTTGACATCGCGGTAGCCTTCGGGCCGCTGAACCAGGGGAATTTGGGGTTGTCGTAGCTGTCTTCGGCGATCGAGAAGCTCGAAGTGTACTCAGCCTCGCCTGGTATTTCGACCGTCTCGCACCCTGGAATCGGTGCGGTCGGGTCCACGGGTTCTTCCACGATGTCGACGTCCACGGGCGCAGCCGGATCGGGCTCCGTCGTCGATGTTGTTGGCAGCGTGGTCAGTTCCGGATCCGGCGATGGCCTCAGAAGGCCGGCCACCGCGATCACCAGCGCTACGACGGACACCATGATCAACGCGTAGGTCCATGCCTGCTTCGCGCGTGACGATTCCTGCTCGTTCATCCACATCCTCCCCGTTGCGGACGCTACGGCAGCCGTGGCAATAAGGCCAGTACGCTGGCCACCCTGCCCAGGTGGCTACAGCACGTTTGCACTACATGGCGCTTACGACCTGGTGGTCGGACCCGCAGCGCTCGACAGCGCGATCCCGCGCGAGCAGGAAGAAGGGGATCGCGGTCGCGATGCCCACCCCGAAGGTGAGGACAAATGAAGCGACCCACCACCGGATGATGTGGAGCTTCTTCGCTTCCGAGAACGCCCAGATATGGAATCCGATGACCACGTACATGAGGTCGACCATCGCGAAGCGGCCCGGCGTTGTCTTGTGGATGTCTCCGATGAAGAAGTCCAGCATCGACTTCGGGCCGTTCTCGCGGACGTAGGGAATCGCGATCGCGTTCTGGGTCACCAAGGCGGCCACAAACGTGACCAAGAGAGACCGGCGCCGCCAGATGTCATTGGTGGTGGGCGGTTTTGACATTTTGCTCCTCTGTCCTGTTTTCAGCTGCACAATCAGGTGGTCGTGGCGACCACCTCCTCACTGTCGGCAGCACTTCGGGCCAATGCAACTGCAGCGGCGACCGTGGCGACAAGCGCGATCGCCAGGATTGCGGCCACTGCCTTGTCGGCATGCAAGTACTCGCCGAGCACAACGAAGCCCAGCAGTGAGGCGACCATCGGTTCCATCACCGTGGTGCCGGGAGCGATGCCTGCAATGCGCCGACCTGAAAAGCCGACTGCTGCAGTGAAATAGCGATCACCGCCACAACGATCAGCGCGTAGGGCTCCACGGACGTGAGCAGCGCAACGGGGCCGCTGCCGACGAGGTGGACAACCCCCTTGGTCAACACTGCTGCAACCCCGAAGAGTGCGCCCCCGGCGAGTCCCAGAAGTAGCGCACGTCGTGACCTGGATCCGGTTCGCGACAGCAGGACACACGCGGCGACAAACGGTAACCCGATGGCGCAGATGATGATCCAGTGCTGCGTCTCGGCACGTTCGACACCGGGGCGTGGGTCGCCCACCACAACGAGTACGGCGACGGACAGGGTCAACGCCGCCGCCCAGGCCCAGTCCAGTGGCCGGACGGTACGACCGGAGAATCTCGCCCCCAGTGGTAGGGCGAACAGCAACGACAACACGAGAAGGGGCTGCACGAGCAGAAGCGATCCGAGCCCTAGAGCAACCGCCTGAAGGCCGTAACCACCGAACCCGACCAATGTGCCCAGCCACCATTCCGGTCTGCGAACGAGTGTGGTGATCGGGCCGAGCGCGCCCACGTCATCATCGCTGATCACCGACGCCGATTGCTGTCGGATCACCGTGCCCACTGCGATACACAGAGCAGCGCCGATCGCGCACAGAACCGCCAGCAGCGAGTTACTCACTCAGAGAACGTACCGTGGCACATCAGGTCGGGCAGGAGTCCGAACAGTTGTAGATGTGTTCTCCTCAGGAGACGCGCTCGGCGGCGAGACGCTCGATCCGAGGTACCGCGATCGCCATGATGCTCAAGTAGGCCGGCGCCCACACCGGCACAGCCATACTGAGCACGCAACCGCTCCGTGTCGGGATCACCTCGTGCCGGGTGGCGGGCACACCCGCCACCCGCCAAGCCCATACCCGCCCGTCGATGAACTCGTTGATCTCGAATGGGAGCGGTACGCCGACCGGTGTCCACACCTTGCCGCGGGCGCCCAGCTTCAGCGGCCCGGGTTCATCGAGTTCAGCACCGGCAACCGTCGGGCCCCACTTCGGCCACGACGTCAGGTCCACGAGGACGTCCCACACCGCATCCGACGGCAACGGCATGGCGAGTTCCACAGTCGGCATTCGATGTCGGAAACCCAGACGCATGGGTAGGACGTAGCCAGAACACCGCGGATTCAAACCGGTCTCGCCTGTGCTGCTGGACCGAGCCGGATGGAGTGGTCAGGGAATCGGTGTGGGCGCGAGGCTGTTACCGAGTGGAATTCCGGCGCAGTTGCTACGGGTGGGGATACCCGCAAAACGTTCGGTCAGGTACTCGAAGCCCTGTGCCTCGAACGGTGGGAACGATTCCTGGTGCGTCAGGCCGTTGTACTGCGCGTAGGTGACATCGACTCCGCGGCCGCAGTATTCGTGTGCCAGACCGACCACGTCGTCGGTGACCATGATGGTGTCGCCGATGGGATCGGCATGCCCGACAGCCAGGAACAATGGCGCCTTCGGGGTTCCCTGGCTACCCATGATGTTGTCGTCGATCGCGCCGACAACCTGCGGCACCTGCAACAGAGAGGTGTACGGGGCCTTCACCATCTGGGCGTCCGTCAGGCCGGGATAGTCACCGGCAAAGTTCGCGATGCACTCCGAACTCACCGTTTGCATCAGCTGCTGGCCGTAGTCGGAGATGAACTTGCTGGTGTCGAGGTCGTAGGCGCGCTGGTACGCGACGATCAGCGCGGGGATCACGCCCGCCCACTGGGTGCCGCCGCTGATGTAAGGAAGGTTGTGGGCTAGGTCGACGGGCAATCCGCCTGCCGCAACGCCGATGATGTTCAGTTCGGGCGCGTACTTCGGTGCTACCTCGGCACCCCACTGGGTGGGTACCGAACCGCCCGAGTACCCGAGCAGGCCCACCGGGGTGGAGACCGGCAGCTTCAAGAAGGCCTCAGCAGCCCGGACACCGTCGAGCGCGGCATAGCCGGACTGGCGTCCGATGGTCCACTCCAGATTTTCACCCTCGTAGTCGGGCGCCACCACGGTGTATCCGGCGGCCAGGTAGCCGGCGATCACTGCTTGCTCGGCCTCGGCGATGGGACTGGATGATCCGCCGCTGAGTGTGTACGACGGATCGCATTGAGAACCGAGGGCGTCGTACGCCATGTGGTACGAGATCAGCTTCGTCGGTCCGGGCACCAGCGGCCGCAGCACTGTTGCGACGGTGACAGCACCTCTGCCTTGCTGATCGGTTGTGCGGTAGAGGACCTGGCTGCCGGTGATCGGGGTGTCGAGCGTCGGCGTCCGAAAAGTCATCGGCCGGCTCCGCAGTACCGTGCCCGGCGTGATGTCGGTGAGTGACCCGTCGTAGCTGTAGAAGGGGTCGGCCGACGGGAGTGGAGACCCGGGCCCCGGATCTGCCTGCGCGGCAGGGACGCCCGACAGCGCCAACGATCCGACGAGGAGGCCTACAGCGGCGATGACACGGAGGGCGAGAGTCCGACCACTAAATGACATGGCGATATTAAAACACCGGCGCCACCGCCGTGGAGAGAGTTCGACGACTGTTCACGAAACACTATGCATCGCAACGAAACAAGGATCATTCATGCCAGTTTTGGGATAAGTGATTCGCTCAGGTTTCGCCGGCTACTGCGAGTTCAGGTAGGCGATGATGGCGTTGACCAGCCCGTCGCGGGCATCGTCGAGGTCACCGTACGTCCCGAGGATTCGCTCCGAGGTGATGCCGCGCATGGCGGCCGGGATCAGCGCAGCCATCTGCCGGATCCGGACCGGATCCACACCCAAGTCGGCGAATGCGCGCTCACAAGCGTTGTCCCAGCGCGGTTTCCACGAGGCGAGCTCGGCTGCGGTGAGGGGGAAGTCGCGCTCGAGCTCGGTGCGTTCGCGAGGCAGAGCCGCACGCAGTGTTTCGATCGCCAGCGATTCCGGCGATCGCAGCCCCACGTACATCGCCTCGATGAGCCCGGTCACCCGTTCTTCAAGGGTGCCACCCGGCTTGACGTTCGCAGGCAGATCGCCACGTTGCTCGGCGGTGTAGCGGAGTACGGCGGCCCACAATCCGTCGATGTCGCCGAACTGATACTTCACCACGCCCCAGGTGGCCCCGATGTCGCGAGCGATCCGGTTTCCCGACACGGCGCCGGGGTCGCCCGTTGCCAGTGCGGTGATCGCGGATTTGATCATGCTCTCGCGGGTGGCGATTCCTCGCTTGTTCGCCCGCCTGCTCGGCGCCGCCACTTCGGTCATGACAGCTGATGGTAGTCGGTGTCAGCCGCGACGCATACTTTCAAAGAGCCCTCTTTACAAGTTTCACAGATGGTTCTACGGTTGTGGTCAGCGCGGCCGCCGCAGGGTGCGTGGTCCATTCGAGTGGCTGCTCGGCGTCGACTGCGGCACAACGTAATTCGAGAGACGCGGAGGTTCGGCGTGGCCAAACCCACACTGTCCATGAAGCCCACCGGCTGGTTTCAGGTGGCTTGGTCGGCTGAGGTCACCGTGCGCGAAGTCCACCGGATGACGTATTTCGGCCGCGAGATGGTGGCATGGCGAACTGCGTCGGGCCAGGTCGCGGTCTTCGACGCCTACTGCGAACATCTCGGCGCCCACCTCGGCTACGGCGGACATGTGGAGGGCGAGAACCTGGTCTGCCCGTTTCACGGATGGGAATGGAACTCCGAGGGCCGGAATGTCTGCATTCCCTACGAGAACCATCCGAACAAGGGCCGGCGGATCCGCAGTTACCCCGTCGTAGAGCGCAACGAATCCATCTGGATCTGGCACGACGTGGAGGGCCGAGCCCCCTACTTCGATGTTCCGGATGTGTTCGCCGACTTCGACGACGGCAAGAGCGCGGACGACTACTACCCGTCGTTCCCCGTCGGCGTGCTCTACCGCGAGCGGCTCGAACTGCATCCGCAATACATCATGGAAAACGGCGTGGACTTCGCCCACTTCAAATTCGTGCACAAAACGCCGTTCATCCCGGAGTTCACCCGGCAGGACTTCGACGAGCCGGTCTCGTATGTCGACTTCACGGTGGCCTTTGACGACGCGGTCTCCGAAGACGATGTGAGCAGCGGGGTGGAGGCCATCAACGGCGGACTCGGCGTGGCGGTCACCAAGAGCTGGGGCATGGTCGACAACCGCACTCTGTCCGCGGTGACGCCCGTCGACGACAACACGTCCGACGTCCGGTTCACGGTGTGGATCGGGCGCAAGCCCGGTGACCAGTCCGCGGAGATGAACGAGTACGCGAAGACGATGGCGAACTACATCATCGAACAGTTCGCGGCTGACATCAACATCTGGGCGCACCAGAGGTACTCCGACCCACCGGCCCTCTCGCGCAAGGAGTTCGAGGGCTTTCGAGCCCTGCGCGCCTGGGCCGCGCAGTTCTATCCAGATGAGCAGGTTCGCACCCACGCTCACACGTCGACAGTCGAGGCCACATCGTGATCGGTGGTCGAACTGCCGGTCCGAGGATCGGTACACAAGCCGAGATCAACAGGGAGACAACACATGAGTACTGCTGAGAAGATTCGCGTATTCCAGGTGGCCACAGGAAATGTGGGAACCGAGATGATCAAGCGGATCGCAAGTCATCCCGACCTCGAGCTGATCGGCTTGCACTGCTACACCCCGGAGAAGGTGGGCCGGGACGCGGGCGAGATAGCGGGCCTGGCGCCGAACGGGGTCATCGCCACCGGGTCGGTGGACGACATCATCGCTGCGAAGCCGGATGTGTTGACGTTTCACGGAGTGTTCCCGGACGAAGAACTGTACGAGCGTGTGCTCGAAGCGGGCATCAACGTCGTCACCACGGCCGACTGGATCACGGGTCACCACAGAAATCAGAACCACCCGCACCCGTCCGGCAAGAAGACCACCGAAGTGCTCGAAGCCGCCTGTCAGCGTGGAGGTTCCACCTTCTATGGCACCGGTATGAATCCGGGGCTGTGCCAGATACTCGGAGTCGTCCACTCCGCCGATGTGGCAGACATCGAAAACGTGACCGTCATCGAATCCGTAGATGTGTCATGCCACCACTCGGTGGAGACGTGGAAAGAAGTCGGGTACGGACGTCCCATCGACGACCCGTCGATCCCCGGATCACTGGAGAAGTACACAAGAGTGTTCTCCGACAGCGTCTACATGATGGCCGATTGTTTTGATCTCGAGCTGGACGAGGTCAAGTTCTCCTATGAGCTCGGTGCGTGCACCAAGGACGTGGACCTGGGGTGGTATCAGATGCCGAAGGGTTCGCTGGGCGCGAACTACATCAAGTACCAGGGCATGGTGGACGGTGTGCCGCGGGTCGAGTCACACCTGGAATGGCAGATGACGCCCCACACCGCGCCCAGCTGGGATATCAAGGGTTGCTACATCACCCATATTCAGGGCGACCCGAACATCTACAGCAAGCACATGATCTTCCCGAAACCTGGAGTGCGGCTCGACAACCCGGAGGATTTCGCATCCATCGGCATGACCGTCACAGGTTTGCCCGCGCTGAACTCGATCCGTTCGGTGGTCAACGCTCGACCAGGAATCCTCACGAGTGCAGATATGCCCTTGCGGGGCATGGCGGGCCGTTTCAAGCTGTGAGCCAGCAGCGATCAGGACGCGTCCTGTAGCCCGGGGGAACGGCGGATGTCGACGACCGGAGCAGGTGCTTCGGTGAGAAGGCGCTCGTCGGCGAACAGTTCGAGGACCTGACGGGCCGGACGGACCGGCGCGAAGACCCTGAAACTGTCGGGCCGGCGAGCGTATGCCTCGAACACCACATCGACGGCGGCAGAGGAAAAGAAGTTCACCTGAGACAGGTCGAGTACCACCTCTGAGTAGTTGGCCATCGCTGCATTGATGACCGCCAAAAGCTGCGGAGAGGTGACCATGTCGGCGTTGCCACTCACGCGGACAACTGCGTGTGCTTCGGTGAAGGATTCGACATTGATCTCGAACGGCCATTCGTGGTTGGAGAACTCGGTTGCCAGGAAATCTGTGCTCATTGTTCTGCCTTTCTCGTTCGATACGGGAATCCACGCAAACTCGGGCGTCAGGTTGGTGGCTCTGCCTGAACACTAGAAAGTTGCGCTCACCCAAGCAATGCGCAAGCGAGCTTCGGCGCGCAATCGTGACGAACGATAACGGACAGGTAACGGTGGGCGAGGTGCGCCCGGGTTCGCAACCACGGCCCGGCGCGCACCTCTGCCGGTGTCAATCGGTCACGGCGCGATGAATCCGCCACCGCCCGGAAGGGAGGGTTGGCCCGCATTCGGGTATGCGGACGATCCCTTCAACGAAACCGTGAAGGCAACGGGCCCCGATCCGGTGTTCACCGTCTGGTGCGTGGGGGCGGGATCAAGGAAGTAGCGGCAGGGTTTGACCGTGCTGCTCCCGCGAGTTCCGGTGGAGAGATTGATGTAGTCGATCTGTACGAGTGCGCCTGCTGCACTGGTCGAACATGTCACCGGGCTCGCCGGAGCGGAGAATGTGGTGAGTCCGGGGGCTTGCGCACTTGCCTGGACCGATGCCAGGAGAGGGCCGCCGGTGAGAAGGCCACTGATCTGCAACCCGATTGCCGGAATCTGGTAGACGGTGACCGGCGCTGCGGTCAGCGTCGGCCCGACTGGAGCGGCACCTGCGGCCGGTGCGGTCGCCACCGAGATGGCAAGCGCTGTCGTTGCGGCCCCTGCTGCTGCCGCGCACTGTTTCACAAATCGCATTTCTGACCTCCACGCTGTTCGGGATTCTCGAGCGGTTTGAATTACATCAGCCAATCGCAGAGCAGAATGCATTGCGATTGTCATGTGAATATCGGTAAGTCCCAGCCGCTGTGTTACCTATCGAACAAAAGTGGTCCGATTGAATGACGTCTGTTCGATCGAGCCGGATGGGCGCGCTTCCCGGATCGGACTAATCGCGAAACGCCTCGACCACGTCCGCAACCCGTTGAAGTTGACCGAGGTCTGAACTGGTCGGGATGAGGTGGATTTCGTCGGTTCCGATCGCAGCGAACTTCGCCAGTACCTCAGCCAGCTGATTCTCGTCGCCCGCCCAACCTGTGGTGGGAGCGATGGCGTCGACGAAGTCGGCAGGAATCCAGTTCATGTACCGACGTAGGTGATGGTGGATCTGCGCACGGGCGGGTTCGGGATCGCCGAGTGCGAACCAGAAGGATGTCGCCAGATGCGGTGGCTTCTTGCCCGCCTCCGCCCACGAGGTGGTGGCGACGTCGAACAGTTCTTTCTGCTTGTCGACGTCCAGGTCAAGCGTGGTCCCCGCCAAGCCCTCGGCCCAATGCGCCGCAGAGCGAACCGTTTTCGGGCCGATGGTTCCCACCATCAGCCGAGGTCCACCCTCCTGCTCGGGTAAGGGGCCAACGGGGAGCACCGAATCGGTGATCCGTTCGCCGGCCCACACCCGTTTCATGATCGCGACGCGGTCGGCCATGCCGCGGATGGTCTGACTCTTCGGGTCGGCGCCAACTGCTCGATAGTCCTCGTGCCGTCCGCCTACCCCGAGTCCGACCGTCAGCCGTCCGCCGGAGAGCATGTCGCCCGTTGCGAGCGCCTTCGCCAGCATGACCGGGTCGTGGAGTTGGGGCACGATCACCGTGGTGACCAGTTGCACCCGGTCGGTCCACGCGGCAACCGCACCGAGCATCGTGAGACTGTCCGGGTTGTCGAAAGCCATGCGCTCGCCCCAGCAGATGGACGAAAAAGGCCCATCGTCAACGGCTTTCGCCCATTGTTTGAGAACAGTTGCATCAAGATCCGGTTCCATCACCGGCAACGTCATTCCGACCTGCACGAACCTGATCCTCCATCATCACCCCGGATGGAGTGCCGGTTTCGCCGATCTTCAGATCAGTCCCTGCGCGAGCATTGCGTCGGCCACGTGGGTGAAGGCGCTGATGTTCGCTCCCGCGGTGTAATTGCCGGGAAAACCGTAGGCGTCTGCGGTGTGCAGGCAGCGATCGTGGATCGAACGCATGATCTCCGCGAGCCGCTCCTCGGTGTGGTCGAACGACCACGAATCCCGGGACGCATTCTGCTGCATCTCCAGGGCGCTCGTTGCCACCCCGCCGGCATTGGCCGCCTTGCCCGGCGCGAAACGAACGCCGGCGTCAGAGAACAGCTTGATGGCCTCAGGTGTGGTGGGCATGTTCGCGCCCTCGGCCACGATGCGGCAGTCGTTGGCGATGAGCGCTTTCGCGTCATCGGCGTCGAGTTCGTTCTGCGTGGCACAGGGCAGCGCGATATCGACCGGAACGTGCCAGATACTCCCGGCCGTGCCGAGCTCGGCACCCCGGCCTCGTGCCTGCACGTAATCTGCGATCCGCCCACGCTGTTTGATCTTGACGTCTTTGAGAAGCTCCACGTCGAGGCCGTTGTCGTCCACCACGTATCCGCTCGAGTCGGAGCAGGCCACCGCGATCCCGCCGAGTTGGTGGATCTTCTCGATGGCGTAGATGGCGACATTGCCCGAGCCGGACACTGCCACCCGTTTGCCGTCGAAGGAGTCGCCCATGGCGGCGAGCATCTCGCTCACGAAGTACACGGTGCCGTATCCGGTGGCTTCGGTACGGACCTGCGAGCCTCCCCACGACAAGCCTTTCCCGGTCAGAACGCCGGACTCGTAGCGGTTGGTGATGCGTTTGTACTGTCCGAACAGATATCCGATCTCCCGTCCACCGACACCGATATCTCCGGCGGGGACATCGGTGTGCTCGCCGATATGCCGGTAGAGCTCGGTCATGAACGACTGACAGAACCTCATCACCTCGTTGTCGGAGCGGCCCTTCGGGTCGAAATCCGCCCCACCTTTGCCGCCACCGATCGGCAAGCCGGTGAGGGCATTCTTGAATATCTGCTCGAAGCCGAGGAACTTGACGATGCCGAGATACACGCTGGGGTGAAAGCGCAGACCACCCTTGTAGGGGCCGAGTGCAGAGTTGAACTCCACCCGGAACCCGCGGTTGACCTGCACGCCGCCGGCGTCGTCGGTCCACGGCACTCGGAAGATGATCTGCCGTTCGGGTTCGCAAAGGCGACGGATGATCGCAGCGTCCGTGTAGTGAGGGTGTTTGGCCACCACCGGACCGAGACTGTCGAAGACCTCGCGCACGGCCTGGTGGAACTCACCTTCGGCGGGGTTGCGGGCGACGATGTCGTCGTAGAGGTCATGTAGCTTCTCATCGATCACTTGGAACAGTGCTCCCTCTGCGGTCTTGTCGAGGTGTCGGACGTGCTGTGGTGCCCGATCAGCCTATCGATCGACAGAAATTGCCTTTCGCCGGAGATGTCCATCGCTCAGTGTCTATTCACGCTGCGGCCATCGTGAAAGAGTTGCGCCGATCATGTGACCGAGGGGGCGAGTGTGCCGTTGTACTACCCGTACTGGTGGGGGATGTATTGGTGGGGGCCGTACATGCCCTACGTGACACTCATCGTGCTGATCTTGATGATCGCCTCGCTGGTGGACATCGTCGGCGGTGAAGGTGAGCCGAAAGGCATGCCGCGGTGGGGCTGGCTGCTCTTGGTGATCATCCTTCCGTTTGTCGGACCGGTGGTGTGGTTTCTCAGCGGTCGCCCTCGTGTCCGCAACCGTCGCCGGCCCGCCGACCGCGGTGCTGGGTCACTGTTTCCCGAATATGACCGGAAAGGCCGGTTCGTCCCGCAAGACCCCGTCGCGGACGCGGAGTTCTTGCAGCGCTGCCGCGAACGAGCTGAACAGCAGCGACGCGACGCCGATCTGGAATGGCGGCGCCGTCGGCGCGAGGAACGCTGACAGCCCGTTCCGGTCACGCGAAACCCCTCAGACCTGCGAACCGGCGACGTACCGTTGGCACAGTCGTCGAAAAGGGGCCCGATATGCGCTCACTGGTCAAGACATCCGCCGCCGCAGGTCTGGCAGCAGGCATCGGCGCGCTGGCGTCGCAAGACGTGAACACCCGCTGGTACCGCAAGTTGTCGAAGCCGCCGTTCCAGCCACCGTCCGTCGCGTTCCCGATCGTGTGGACCGCGCTCTACAGTGACGTTGCGATCAGCTCAGCGGTGGTGGTCGACCGGCTACACGAGCAGGGTCGGCACATCGACGCGGCAGCCTTCGAACGAGCGCTGTACCTGAACCTCGTCCTCAACGGATCCTGGACCTGGGTCTTCTTCAAAGCGCATCGTCTCGACGCTGCGACCGTGACGGCAGGTGCGCTCACGCTGAGTTGTGTCGATCTGGTTCGGCGCGCGAAGCCAGGGTCGCCGATTGCTTCCGCGGCGCTGGTTCCATACGCCGCGTGGTGCGCTTTCGCCACGGTTCTGTCGGCTGCGATCTGGCGTCGTAATCGCTGACCGCAGAATTTGCAGGTTTTGTGTTTCCCTGCCGGCGTTGCAACACCTGTAAGACGACCAAAGACCTGCGTTTGGGCGGCAACATGGCCGCTGCCGAGCCGCCAGATCTGGCGAAGCGTCACTCGACAGGCTGAAATGGACGGGTGCGTGCGCGGATTGTTCCGGTGGCGGAGACCGACGATGACCTGACGGCCAGACCCATGGAGTATCCGGGCAGGCCCGTCGCAGGCAGCGGCGTGCTCGTCGGCGATGAGTACCGGCATCACGCGACGGTCGAGGACATCGAGCGCGAGCTGCGGAGACTGTCGAAAGCTGAACTGAAGCAACGGCAGGCGGTGGTCGCGGTGGGTTCTAATGCCTGCGCAGCGGTGATGAAGCGCAAGCTCGCGGCAGCTGGTGTCGATGGGTGCGTTCCGTTCCTGTACGGCACCGTCAACACCATCGCGATCGGTCACAGCGCTCACCGTAGCGTCGCCGGGTTCATCCCTGCGGCGCCTTTTCGTCGACCAGGCCCACTCGCGCCGGCAGTCATGACGATGTTGACTCCCGAGCAGCTCGACGCCGTCGATCACAGCGAACCCAACTACCGCCGCACCGAGATTGCTTGCGCATTCACCGGCGTCGGCATGACCACCGCCGACGTCTACGTTTCGCTGTGGGGCGTGATCGCACCACCGGGTGGCGAGCCCTTTGCTCTGACACCACAACGGCAATTGCATGACGATTTGCGTTCGCGTTGCCCACGATTCGGCGACACCGAACCTCCCAGCGCAACCGTCGCGTTGTCGACGGTGTTGGCGGAGGGAGGCTGGGTGGCCGAGAGCAACCTGTGAGGTCGGCCGGAAGATCAGTACTCGATCGCCTCGACGAGGGATGAGGGCTCGTCCATCATCGCCCAGAATCTATCCCTGATCGCGACCGTCACCGGGCCCGGCGTGCCATCGCCCAGCGGCTCTCCGTCAAGTGACGTGATCGGGGTTATGCCACCAGCGGTGGTCACCGCGATCAGTTCGTCGGCCTCGTAGAGTTCGCGGCTCGTGATGTCGCGGAGGGTGAACTCGATTCCCATCTCGTCCGCCATCTCCATCACGGTCAGCCGGGTGATGCCCGGCAACGCATTACGCGACGGCGATGACAATTTGCCGTCCTTGACCATCACTACATTGAACCCAGGACCTTCGGCCACGCAGTTGTCGGCATCGAGCAGGATGGCGGTGCGGGCGCCGCGATCTTTGGCCTCGAAGCTCGCTGCGGTCAGATCGCCCCACTGGTAGTTCTTCACCGTGGGATCCACGGTGTTGCGTCCGGCTCGGCGCACATGGCGCGGCACGATCGCCGAAGTGCCGAAGATCTGCTCTTCGGGAGGAAATGCCCACAGGTAGGGGATGGCGTAGATGTAGATCTGAGAGGTCAACTTGCTCAGGTCTTTCTCGCCCTTTCGAGCCCCGTAACCGCGGGTGATCGTGATGTTGACGAAGGACTCGCGCAGCTGTGACAAACTGACGCATCTTTTTGTGATGTCCTCGACCTCAGCCTTCGTCAGCGGTGACTGCAGCCGCAGCTTCTGTGCGCCGTCGAATACCCGGTCGATGTGGTCTTTGAGGCGGAAGATGTTGCCGTGCCACACATGTGCCACGGTGTACGTCAAATCGGAATGACCGAAGCCGGTGTCGAACAATGAAATCCGGGCTTCCGCCGCGGGCACGTACTCGCCTTCGATCCAAGCCGCGCCGCCGGCGAACGGGCTCGATTCGTCGAGTTCGTAGTCGCTGTACTGGATCACCGAACCCGCCGGGGTGGGTTCGCGTATCGCCCCTGGCGCAACGCTCACCAGGTTGCTGGTGGAGTAGTCGATGTCTTTGCTGATGGTCATGTACGTAGTCCTTTCGATGATTCGTTCGCGTGTTGAGAAGCCTGGCTCAGCCGTGGGTGGCGGCGAAATCTTTGCCGGCATCGCCGCGTCGGAGGCGTGGTCGTAGCGCTGACAGCCACCAGATGGCGCCGACTGCAACAACTCCCAGGAAGACCCACCCGTTGCCTGCGAATTGCGGGAGTACGAGCAGAGCGATCTCGACCGCGCAGAACACGATGAGTCCGAGAATGTAAATGGGCATCCGGGCACGCCCGAGATCGAAGGTGCCCGGCTCGGCAGCGGGAATGGTGCCGCGGCGCGCCCCGAAGATCAGGCCCGCGGTCTGGAGAATGTAGACGGAGAAGAACGCGAGCGTTGCGATTCCGAGGATGTAGGTGAAGGCTTGCTCGTCGACCAGTGCCGACATCAGCAGCGCCGTCGACAGGAGTCCCAGCGCCACAACGGCGTACATCGGTGTCTGCCTTGTGGAAGAGACGCGGCGCAGGATGCCTGAGAACGGCAACATGTTGTCGCGGGCCATCGAGTACGTCAGGCGGGTGGCCACCAACATGTTGGCGAGCAGGCACGCAAGGATGTTGGTGAGCGCGATGGCGATGATGATCTTGGTGGTCACCGAACCCACCTGCTGGTTGAGGATCTCCTCGATCGGGGACACGGTGGCCGACTCCAGTGAGGCCGTGTCGCGAATCGCGAGAACGTAGACGACGTACATCGCCAGCTCGATGACAACGGACGCGGCGAGGGCGTAGAACATGGTGCGCGGCACCACATGTCGTGCTGATTTGGTCTCCTCGGCCACATCGGCGCCGGCTTCCACACCGAGAAGCCCGAAGAACGGTCCGAGGGCCGCCGCAAGCCACGCAGCCATGTACGTGTCGTGATCGCCCTGAGTCCCTCCGGTGAAAAGCACGGAGATCGGCTGGTGGTCGTCGCGGATCAGCAGCGCGATCACGGCGATGACGATGGTGGCGCCGACGGTGATGAGCAACTCCAGACTGACGCCGATGTTGTTGACCGTGGTGGCGAACCGCACACCGTAGATGTTGATGAGGACGCATACCGCCACCACGGCGATGGTCATCAGGATCTGCTCGGTCTGACTCATGGTCCAGCCGACAACCCCTCCGAAGTATCCGGTGAAGACGTACCCGACACCGGTCATCCCGCTGATCCAGCCGATGAGCGCGACATAACCGGTGAACCACCCGAGGTCTGGACCGTTGATGCGACTGGTCCACTGATAGGCATATCCGGCCAACGGGATCTTGGCCGCGAGATCAGCGGCTATCAGAGCCCAGATCGCGAAGACTGCGGCCGCGAGCACGAGTGTCCAGACGAATGGGGCGCCAGCGGTGAAGTAGCCGGTGCCGAAGCCGGAGAAGACCGCGGTCGTCGCGCTGATGGTGGCGAAGCCGATGGCGAACGACGCGAGTTTGCCGACCGAGCGATCAAGCTTCTGCGTGTACCCGAACTCGGCGAGTTTGGCGTCTTCGTCGTTCCCGACGGCCGGTGTATCGGCGCGCCCGGTGGAAGGCCGGCGCGCGGTGGTGTCTGTCATGGTGGGCTCCAGGTGAGGCAATCGAACGATGCGTGGCTACGACTACGGAGCCGACTGCGGTTAGACAACCCCATCGCGGGTGGGGCCGGAAGTTCCGAATATCAATCGAGTGATAACCCTGCGCTATCAACCCCGGGTGATAGTCCGGCCGCATCGGTCACAGATCTTGCACCTCCCCGAAATTCCATTCGGCCTGAACGTGGTTCACCAGGGCCGCGGCCTCGCGGCTCAGGTCCCCGGGGTCCCACGCCAGCGCTGTGTAACTGGGCGGGCGGTTCGCCATCGGAACGTAGACGATGCCGGGTCGTTCGTAGAGTCGCGCACACGCCGAGGTGGTGAAACTGATCCCGAGGCCGCGAGAGATCATCGTCGTCTCCGTCTCGTACGTGGCCGCGACAGCAGCAATTTTCGGTTCCCGGCCCGCACGCGCGTCCATCCCCAGCCAGTAGTCGCGCCAGGTACCTGCAGTCATCGGGGCGCACACGATCGGGTCGTCGAGCAACTGCTCGATGACAACCTCGTCTGCCTGGGCGAGACGGTGGTCACGAGGGAGGCAGGCCACCCAGTTCTCGGCGTCGAGAATCAGCATTCGGTGTTGGTCGAGATCGACCGGAGGGCGGATTAGCGCCACTTCACTGGTGCCGTCGCCGAGGCCTGCGGTTGGGTCGGAGAAGTCGTACTCCGTGGTCTCCACCGTGACCTCGGGGTGGGCCGCCTCGAAGTGGCGAACCACCTTGAACAACAGGTCGGCCCCGGTACCGATGAGATAACCGATGCGTAGTGTGCCGTCCAATGTCCGTGAACGGGCGACGAGGTCATCGATCGCAAGGTCTACACCGCGTAATGCCTCCCGAACGCGCGGTAGCCACTCGCGTCCGGTGTCGGTGAGCGAGACCTCACGGGTGTTACGGGTGAACAGCCGGACGTCGAACTGCAACTCGAGTTGTTTGATCGATGTCGACAACGCGGGCTGGGAGATGAACAGCTTCTCCGCGGCCCGCCGGTAATTGAGCTCATCGCCGAGAACGGCGAAGTAACGAAGCTGGCGAAGCGTGACCTCGGTGCTCGTGGTCGTCCTCCTTCACCCGAAGACCGGCGACACAGGAGTCAACAACTCGGCATCGCCAATTACGCAGCCTAACGGACTGACGTTCGGCGGGCCGGTCGAGCGCGAAGCCGACGTCAGCGCACCTTTTCGAACACGGCGGCCAAACCCTGACCGCCGCCGATGCACATGGTCTCCAGCCCGTACCGCGCATCTCGGCGGCGCATCTCCCGGGCGAGGGAGGCAAGCATTCGTCCGCCCGTCGCGCCGACCGGGTGACCGAGCGAGATCCCCGAACCGTGAACGTTGGTGCGGTCGAGTTCACCGGCACCGAACTCCCACTCCCGCATCACGGCGAGTGCCTGGGCCGCGAATGCCTCATTGAGTTCGATGAGATCGATGTCCGACAACGTCAATCCCGCTTTGGCCAGCGCCTTCTCCGTCGCCGGGACGGGACCGATGCCCATCACTTCCGGCGCCACGCCGGCGATTCCCCAGGAAACCAGCCGGACCAGCGGATCGAGACCGAACGCGGCCGCCTTCTCGGCAGTGGTCACCACGCAGAGCGATGCCGCATCGTTCTGTCCACTGGCGTTGCCTGCGGTGACGGTGGCATCGGGGTCGTCAGCAGCCATGATCGGACGCAATGCACTGAGCTTCTCCAGGGTCACGTCGGCACGAGGGTGTTCGTCGGTGTCGATCACTTTCTCGCCGCCGCGAACCGAGACACCGACCGGGATGATCTCTTCGGACAGCACGCCGTCCTGCTGTGCCGCAACGGCGCGCGAATGGGAAATCACCGCGAGCTGGTCCTGTTCGATGCGGCTGATGCCGTACCGGCGGCGCAGATTCTCGGCAGTTTCGATCATGCCGCCGGGCACCGGGTGGTGCCTGCCACCTGCCGTGGACCGGGCGCGAACGAGACTGTCGTGCATCTGGACGCCCGTTCGCGCGGCGCCCCAGCGCATGTCGACCGAGTAGAACGATGCGTTGCTCATCGATTCGGTGCCACCGGCGACCACGAGTTCGTTGTCGCCGTTGCCCACCTGGAAAGCAGCCTGGATGACGGCCTGCAGACCTGATCCGCACCGGCGGTCGACGTGCATTCCCGGCACGGTCACCGGTAGGCCGGCGTCGAGGGCCACCACGCGGCCGATTGAAGGGGCTTCACTGTTGCCGTTGCAGTGGCCCAGGATCACGTCTTCGATCAGGTCGGGTGTGATGCCGGTGCGATGGATCAGGCCGGTCATGGCGGCAACACCGAGATCGACGGCGGTCAGCGACTTGAACATTCCGCCATACCGACCGATCGGGGTCCGAATCGGCTCACAGATGACCACATCGCGCACACCGGCTCCTCTCAGCGGATCCATCATGCATGCTGAAGGCCGAAAACATGGTGGGTCGGTGCATATGGACCTTCGGGCCGATGCCGGGCAGGGTGTTCCCATGACCATTTGCCTGCCTCCCCCGGACCGCCTGCAATCTCCAGACCGCCTGCGGTGACCGACGTGCCGACCTCGCCACTGAAGGGGCTGCGGATCGTCGAGGTGTCGAGCTTCGTCGCCGCCCCTCTCGCGGGGATGACACTGGAAGCACTTGGCGCCGAGGTCATCCGAGTCGACCCGATCGGCGGAGCTGCCGACTATCACCGTTGGCCGGTCACCGACGAAGGCGAGTCCATCTACTGGGCGAATCTGAACAAGGGCAAACGATCGGTCGCGGTCGACTTCCGCGACCCCGAGGCGATCGCACTGATCCGTGATCTCATCACCGAAGCCGGTGTGCTCGTGACGAATGCGGCCGGACGAGATTGGCTGGACTACGACTCCCTCGCCGCGATCCGTCCTGATCTCATCCACGTCCAGGTCCTCGGCCGCGCCGACGGTTCGGGTGCCCTCGACTACACGGTCAACGCGGCCACGGGTTTTCCGCTTGTCACCGGCCCATCGACCACGGCGGGCCCGGTGAACCACGTGTTGCCGGCATGGGATGTGGCATGCGGCCTGTACGCGGCGCTGTCGGTGACCGTGGCGGTGATCCGTCGATCGGAGACCGGCGCCGGTGCACGGGTGGTGCTGCCGCTGGAGGATGTCGCGCTGGCGACCACCGGGCATCTCGGATACCTGGCCGAGGCGCAGCTCGGCGGCGATGATCGACCGCGGGTGGGTAACGGGATCTATGGCACCTACGGTTGCGACTTCGCGACAGCAGATGGTGAGCGGCTCATGGTGGTTGCCATCACGCCGCGGCACTTCCGCGACCTCGCCGAGGTCACCGGAACTGCCGATGCGGTCACTGCGCTGGAAACTGCACTGCGCGTGGACTTCACGAAGGACGGCGACCGCTACCGTCATCGCCGGGTACTCGACGGTTTGTTCGGGGTGTGGTTCGCCGAACGGAACGCCGACGAGGCAGAGGCAGCCCTGGCGGAGACGTCGGTGGTGTACGAGCGCTACCGAACCTTTGCGCAGGTTGCCCGCGACCCAAAGGTGATGGACAACCCCATGTTCGGCCTGGTCGAGCAGCCGCGCATCGGCAGCTATCTGGCACCGACCACACCGATGACGTTCGAGGGCGCGCATCCACCCGCCCGTCCCGCACCGGCGAACGGCGACGATACGGCGCACGTGCTGGCGGAGTACCTGAACCTCACCGACGCGCAGATCGCCGACCTCCACAACCGCGGCGTGGTGCGCGCAACCACTCGACCAACCACAAAGGACACCGAATGACCCGACTCGCGCAAACCCCAGGCCTCACCGACGTGCAGAAGGAAATCCTGTCCACGGTGCGCGATTTCGTGGAGAAGGACGTGATCCCGAACGCTCAGGAACTCGAACACTCCGACACCTACCCTCAGGCTCTGGTCGACACGATGAGCGATATGGGACTTTTCGGGTTGATGATCCCCGAGGAGTACGGGGGACTCGGTGAGTCGCTGCTGACCTACGCCCTGTGTGTAGAGGAGTTGGCGCGCGGGTGGATGAGTGTGTCGGGTGTGCTCAACACCCACTTCATCGTGGCGTACATGATCCGGCAGCACGGCACTGCCGAACAGAAGTCGCACTTTCTGCCGCGAATGGCGACAGGGCAAGTGCGCGGCGCCTTTTCGATGTCAGAGCCCGAGCTGGGATCGGACGTGGCCGCAATCCGTACCCGCGCCACACGCGACGGCGACCACTACCTCGTCAACGGTCAGAAGATGTGGCTCACCAACGGCGGGAGTTCTACCCTCGTCGCGGTTCTGGTGCGCACCGACGAAGGGTCGGCGAAGGCGCACGAGAACCTCACCACGTTCCTGGTCGAAAAGCCCGTGGGATTCGGCGAGGTGGCGCCGGGACTCACGATCCCCGGGAAGATCGAGAAGATGGGCTATCGGGGCATCGACACCACCGAACTCTTCTTCGACGACTATCGGATCTCGTCGGACATGGTCCTCGGTGGCAGTCCCGGCCAGGGTTTCCGGCACATGATGGACGGCATCGAGGTTGGTCGCGTCAACGTCTCCGCCCGCGCATGCGGTGTCGCATTACGCGCGTTTGAACTCGCCGCGCGATATGCACAGCAACGCAGCACGTTCGGCAAGCCCATCGCGCAGCATCAAGCCATCGCGTTCTCGCTGGCGGAGATGGCGACCAAGGTCGAGGCGGCGCACCTGATGATGATCAACGCTGCGCGGCTCAAGGACTCGGGAGAACGCAACGACGTTGCGGCCGGTATGGCCAAGTACCTGACGAGTGAGTACTGCTCCGAGGTGACCCAGGCCAGTTTCCGTATCCACGGCGGATACGGCTACTCGAAGGAGTACGAGATCGAGCGTCTGATGCGAGAGGCGCCGTTCCTGCTCATCGGTGAAGGCACCAGCGAAATCCAGAAGACCATCATCAGCAAGGGTGTGATGCGCACGTACGCCCTCTAGAAGTTCTGCGGGTCCGTAAGTCGTTCAGCGGTGGGCAGAATGGCGTCGAACCGAGCGTCTGCGAGCGAGTTCCCGGTATGTCCGCTGGAACAGGGACGAGGGTGCCTGCTCTGGATCCATCAGCTCGTTCTCGGCGAGGGGGTTCTCCTCGCCGTCGATGGCGTCCCGGTCGAACTCTACCAGCGTCTTGCCTTCTCCGCGAAGCGCATCGACGGTGGCCACCAGCGATCTGTGTTTCCCGAGCGCGTCCATGAAGCCCTCGGTTCCGACGTCGAGGTGCTCGCCGAGGAGGCGATCGCGAACGCGCCGAATGCTTGCCCGGTGCTCATCGGCGGTGGCATCGTCATCGCGGATCTCGACGGCGAGGTCGCATTCGCTGTCGAACCCGAGCGAGCGGTTGTTGAGGTTGGACGAGCCGACCCGGAGCACGCTGTCGTCCATGATCAGGATCTTGGCGTGGACGTAGATCGGCTCACCCCCGGTGGTCACGGGATGGAAGGCGCGGAAACGGTTGTGCACGTCCGCATTCCACAGGAGCTTGAGCAATCGGTGGCGGGCACCGTCCATTGTCTGCTGTCCAAGCCAGCCTTCGGCGTTGCGTGGCAGCACCACCATGATCTCGGGTCCGTCGGGCTCGCCGAGACGCTCGGCCATCGCTTCGGCGATGGTGCGTGATGCCAGATACTGGCTCTCGATATAGAGATAACGCCGCGCACTCGCGATGGCCGCCAGGTACAGCGCCTCGATCTCCCGCACCTCGTCGCGGCCCGGAATCTCCGGCAGTGTGCGTGCGACGGCCACGTCCACCGACTCCAGCGTGGGGACCAGCCCCGTGGGCCACTGATCACCCTCTGAGTCACTGTCGATCTGCTCGAGCGTTGTGCCGGTCGCGGCCTTCCACCGGTCGCGGGCCATCTCGCCGATCGCGCGCGCGGCGTCCCCATCGACGGCCGTGGTCGCGTCATGCCATGGGCCGTAGGACTTTCCGCTGGGTTTGGTGCGGAAGTCGTTGCTGTCCTTGTGATCTGAGGTGTCCCACCGGTCGACCGTCATGTCGATGCCGCCGCAGAACGCGAGCTGGTCATCGATCACCAGGATCTTCTGATGATGCGCGGCGCCCACCGGGTGCGCGCCGTCGAGTTCGAAGTGCAGGCTCTCGTCGGTCAGCCAATTGTCGATGAAGATCGGGGCCATGCCCCGCGTCATGGCGGTCAGAGCGCCGAGATTCCACTTCAGCAGGTGGATGTCGAGGCCGGGCCGGCGCTTCGGTAACCACTTGAGGAAATCGCCCAGTTGGTTGGGGCCTTCAAGGGTCTGGCCGCCCGGCTCGAGTTTGATGCGGGTGTCGAAATCCCAGCCGATCAGAATGATCCGGTGGCGTGCCTCGAGCATGGCCGACTTGGCGTAGAAGAAGTAGTCGGCGGCATCGATGATGCAGGCGAGGCGGTCGGCTCGAGCGATCTGCCAGCAGGTGTCGCCGGGAACCAGCACGCGGCTGTCTACGGTCACTGAGTCCTCGACTTCTTCGGTGAATAGCGATGCTAAAAGTACATGGTCCGGTTGGACTCATCCATTCGGCGGCGCTGACCAGCGGTACGAGGGTTGTGAGGGTGCTCAGTCGGTGACGGGAGCGGGTCGCGTCCCGCGAAGGTGTCCGCTGACGTCGCCGACCAAATCGATGGTGACCACCCGTTCGGCGAACTGCCAGCCGTCGGCCGTTCTCGTGAATCGATCCCGGTACCGCCCGGCGATGATCGGCTGTAGCGCCAACCCGGACACCGCCTGAAGGACCGTGAAGTATGACCGCACGCTCGTCGTTTTCGGCCACGGCAGGACAGTAGGCGATCCATGCAGGCTTTGTGTACGAATACCGGCGTTGCAGTGCCGGCGGACGAACACAAACCCTGCATGGATCGGGGAGGTCGCGAGATCAGCGCTCGCTGTCGAGCATGGCCATCTGCGCCTCGGCATAACGATCGCCGGCGACCGCATCGGCCGGAACCGCCGATTCGATGGTGGCCAGTTCGTCGGCAGTGAGATGGATGTCAAGAGCCGCAACGGTTTCGTGCAGCCGAACCACCTTCCGGGCCCCGATGACCGGCACGATGTCGTCGCCTTGGGCAAGCACCCACGCGATGGCGAGTTGCGCCACCGTCACCCCACGTTCGTTTGCGATGGTGCCCAGGGTGTCGACCAGCGTCAGGTTCCTCGCGAGGTTGTCACCTTGGAACCGCGGGCTGTGCGCACGGAAGTCGTCGGCGGCGAAGGTGCTCGCCACCGAGACGCTGTCGCTGAGCAGGCCCCGCGACAACACTCCGTATGCCGTGATCCCGATCCCGAGCTCGCGCGCGGTCGGCAGGATGTCGGCTTCGATGCCCCTGGATATGAGCGCGTATTCGATCTGCAGATCGGCGATCGGATGCACGGCTGCCGCGCGACGGAGCGTCTCACTGCCGACCTCCGACAGCCCGATGTGCCGCACATACCCCGCCTGGACCATCTCGGCGACGGCGCCGACCGTGTCCTCGATCGGCACCGCGGGATCGAGCCGGGCCGGGCGGTAGATGTCAATGTGGTCGACCCCGAGGCGCGTCAATGTGTAGGCGAGGAAGTTCTTCACCGCCTCCGGTCGTCCGTCGAAGCCACCCCACCCGTTGTCGGGGGACCGAAGTGCGCCGAACTTCACGCTGAGCTGCACGTCGTCGCGGTTACGGTTTCGCAGTGCTCGTCCGATCAGCATCTCGTTGTGCCCCATGCCGTAGAAGTCGCCCGTGTCGATGAGGTTGACGCCGGAGTCGATGGCGGCATGGATGGTGGCGATCGACTCGGCGTCATCGCTGGGGCCGTAGACGCCGGACATGCCCATCGCACCGAGGCCGATACGCGAGACCGTGGGACCAGTTTTTCCGAGGGTTACTTGTTGAATATTCATGCATTCACCCTCGGCCGGTTGCCGACCCGGCGGCAGAGACCGGTCATCGTGGGACCGCCGATCCCTGGTTCGGGTGACGTACGAACGGCACAGTGGTGGATGTGAGTCAACGAATGGATCGCGCCGAGCTGGCCGATTTCCTGCGCCGCCGACGCGCGGCCCTGGTGCCGCGCGATGTCGGGTTGCCCGAGGGCGTGCGCCGCCGCACGCCAGGCCTGCGTCGCGACGAGGTCGCCGTGCTCGCCGGGATGTCCACCGATTACTACACCCGGCTCGAGCAATCTCGTGGTCCACATCCGTCAACCCAGATCGTCGCCTCGATGGCGCGGGCCCTGCGGCTCACCGATGACGAACGCGATCACCTTTATCTGTTGTGCGGACATGCTCCGCCTCCGCGTATCGGCGGCGACTCCCACGTGGGTCCGGGTCTGCTGCACCTCCTCGACAAACTCGACGACATCCCGGCGTGCGTGATCTCCGACCTCGGCGAGACGCTGGCCCAGAACCGGATGAACCTGCTTCTCCTCGGCGATCAGTCGACGGTCACGGGTCTGGACCGCTTCCACACCTGGCGCTGGTTCACCGACCCGGCGACGAGGCAACGGTTCAATCCCGAGGACTGGGCTCGGATGAGCCACAAACACGTCAGTGATCTGCGAGCGATCGCGGCCAAGCGTGGCGACGACGCCACCGTCACCGAACTGGTCGGCGCCCTTCACGCAGCCAGCGATGAGTTCGCGGCGTTGTGGTCCGAGCACCACGTGGCCACCCGGACCAGTGCTCTCAAACGGTTCATCCACCCGGAGGTCGGCGAGATCGCGCTGCTGTGCGAGACCCTTGTAACCCAGAAGGCAGACCAGCACCTGCTCGTCTACTTCCCCCAGCCAGGGACCGAGGCCAGGGAGCGACTGGACCTTCTCGGTGTCATCGGAACCCAGGCGCTCAGCGGTTAGAGTCGCTGGTGTGACTTCCACCTACACCGCACCTGTTGTCGCTGCCGGACTCATCGGTGGCTTCGCCGCCGCCAGGTACTCGGGACGCCGCGAACTCGGCGGGGTCGTCCTGGCCGCGGCCGGCGCCTGGAGCACCGCCCAGTGGTGGCAGACCAAGGGACCTGCCGTGGCGGCCCCGCTGCTCGGTGGCTATCTGTTCGCATTCGGGGCCTCCCATCCTCTCGCCAAGAAGATCGGCGCGTGGCCGTCGGTACTGACCGTCACCGCGGCAACCGCCGCTGCCGCATACGCCCTCGGCGACCGCTAGTCGGGTCGCGAGCGTGATGACCCGCTGATGTCCGGCATCGCGCTCACCCTCGCGGTCATCGCCGTCCTGCTCGTCGTGGTGGCGGTGCTCGCCCTGCGCGTGCGCACCCGGCCGACGCTGACCACTCCGGCCGAACGCGTCGTTCACGCGACACTTCACACGGCGTCACTCGCGGCTGTTCCGTTACGCCGCGGCCTGGGCGCCGATTCGGCGGCCGAAGCAGCGCCGCATCTACGGGAGCTGACGTCTGCGGATGCCCTCGGTCTCGCTGACGCGGACGGAACGCTCCTGGCCTGGACGGGACCACACGAAGCGCTGACCGACACCTTTGCCCAGGCCGCGGTGCGCGCCGCCGACGAAGGTCGCCGCATCCTCATCAAAGCCCCTGACCTGGACGAGCCAGGGGTGCGCGCGCTCATCGTGCAGCCGCTGCTGCTCGAGGATTCCGCGTCGGTGGGGGTGATGGGGGTGGTGACGCGCATCCAGCCGGGCCCGGGCATGTTGTCGGCGATCACGGAGGTCGCCCGATATGCGGGGAGCCAGATCGAACTGGCCGAACTCGATGCCTCGCGAGCCCGGCTCGACCGCGCCGAGGTGCGGGCTCTGCGCGCACAGATCAGTCCGCACTTCATCTACAACGCACTGAACACGGTCGCGTCCTTCGTGCGCACCGATCCCGATCAGGCGCGCGAGCTGATCCTCGAGTTCGCGGACTTCACCCGGTACTCCTTCCGGTCGGCAGGTGAATACACCGTGCTCGCCGACGAACTCCGGAACATCGATCGCTACCTCACCCTGGAGCGGGCCCGTTTCGGTAGTGCCCTGCAGGTCCGCCTACAGGTGGCGCCCGAGGTGCTCAACGTTGTGCTGCCCTTCCTTGCCCTGCAACCGCTGGTGGAAAACGCCGTGCGACACGGTATCTCGAGCAAACCCGACGGTGGCACGGTGATCATCGTCGCCGCCGACGAAGGCACCGACTGCGTGATCAGCGTGGAGGACAACGGCGTGGGAATGGACCCGGATCTGCTGCGATCGGGCGATCTCGACGCCATCGTGTCCGGTACCACCGCAACTGCGACCGAGTCCGCACACGTGGGCCTGGCCAACGTCGACGACCGGCTACGGGCAGCATTCGGCAACGACTACGGTCTGGTGGTCGAGACCGCACCGGGAGCGGGAACCAAGGTGAGCATGCGGGTACCGAAATTCCGGCCGGGCATCTCCGCGTGAGAAGAGCCGCGAGGGCCGGTGTGCGTGGCACCATTGATGCGTTGTGACGCAGACACCGAACAGTCCAGGACGACCGGGCAGGCACGCGCTGACCGTGCTCGCCGTGGACGACGAATGGCCCGCGCTCGACGAGCTCAGCTACCTTTTGCGTGCCCAAGAGGCCGTCGGGGAAGTGCTGACCGCGGGCGACGCCACCACCGCCCTGAGGTTGATCAAGGACCGCCCGGGATCGATCGACGCAGTGTTCCTCGACATCAACATGCCCGGCCTCGACGGCCTGGAGCTCGCGGGTGTGCTGGCGGCGTTCGCGCACCCGCCGGCCGTGGTGTTCGTGACCGCCCACGAGGACCGCGCCGTCCGGGCGTTCGACCTCGGGGCCGTCGACTATCTGCTCAAACCGCTGCGTGCCGAGCGTCTGGCGGAGTCCGTCCGCCGGGTTCTCGAGCACAGGGAGCAGCGGGGGCCATCGAACCCCATGGCTTCCCGGCCGAACCCTGCTGGGGACGGTGACACCGATGAGGTGATCCCGGTCGAGATGGGCGGGACCACCACACTGGTGCCCCGGTCGACGGTGAACTGGGTGGAGGCCGACGGCGACTACACCCGGTTGCACACCCCCACCGGTTCGCACCTGGTCCGCATCCCAATCTCCACTCTCGAGGAACGTTGGCGCGACGCCGGTTTCCTGCGTGTCCATCGGTCCTACCTCGTGGCCCTGCCTCTGGTCACGGGCATCCGCACGGTGGGGTCGGGGACCGTGGTGTGCCTGCGTTCGGTCCGGGACGGGCGGCCGGTCGAACTCCCGGTCAGTCGTCGGCACACACGCGAGCTGAAGGACCGCCTGGTCCGGATCCCGCGGCAGACCCGGAACGCGCCGTGACGTCGCCCGCCGAGGGTCAGCCGCGGACCCGTGAGCGGGTGGTGCTCGCCAAGCGTCGCGGGGCCCGCCGGGTCCGGTCTCGGGTGGAGGTGCAAGAGCAGACCGAGGTCGGTGACGCCCTGATCCGCGGATTGATGCGGGCGCAGCTGGGACTGGCTCTGCGGCTCGCCGGGTTCACCGTGGCGATGTTGTGTGCGATCCCGTTGCTGTGGGCGGTTTTTCCCGATCTGTCCGAGGTGACCGTATGGGGGATCCGGCTGCCCTGGGTGGTTCTGGGAGTGGGCGTCTACCCGGTGCTGCTCGGCGTCTCGTGGATGTACAACCGGCTCGCCGACCGCAACGAACAAGAGTTCGCCGACCTGGTCGACGATTGACGGTCGGCCATGGAAACCATCACCGGGCAATCGGTACCGACTGCGACCTTGCTGGCGCTGATCGCCGCGGCGGTGGCGACCGTGGCGATCGGGACGTATGGAGTGCGACTGGCCCGCACCACTTCTGACTTCCTGGTCGCCTCCCGCAGTGTCGGGCCGAACTGGAACGCTGCCGCGATCTCCGGCGAATACCTCTCGGCTGCATCCTTTCTGGGTGTGGCCGGCCTGATCGCGAAGTACGGAACCGACGCACTGTGGTATCCCATCGGATTCACCGCAGGCTACGTCGGGCTGCTGCTCTTCGTCGCGGCGCCACTGCGGCGATCGGGGGCCTACACCGTCCCCGACTTCGCCGAATTCCGGCTCGGATCAACACTGTTGCGCAGGCTCGCGACCGCCGTGGTGGTGTTGATCTGCATCCTCTACATGGTCCCTCAACTCCAGGGCGCCGGACTGACCCTCAACATCCTGCTGGGTACGTCGCCGTGGGTGGGGGCAGTGCTGGTCGGGGTCATCGTGATCGCCAACGTGATCGGCGGCGGGATGCGGTCGATCACCTTCGTACAGGCATTCCAGTACTGGCTCAAACTCACGGCCATCGCGGTACCGGCAATCGTGTTGGCGATCCACTTCTACGGGGAAGACCAGGAATTGGGGTCGGCCGCGCCGCCCACCGTCGCCGAACAGACCACCGTCGACGTCACCACCGACGTGGTGGTCCAGGTCAACAACGACCTCTGGGTCGACGCGGACGGAACGGTCGACGGTGGAGAGGTGAGCGGTCCGATCAGGCTGACCGCCGGCGACCACGACGTCAGTGCGGGTACGTCTTTGGTGCTGGCGCCGGGCTCGGCCGTGCCGGTGGTGTCGGGCGCGCCGGCCACCCACGACCAATGGGCCACTCCCGGATGGGGATTCGGGGGCGACCACCCGATGTACCAGGTGTATTCACTGATCATCGGCATCTTTCTCGGCACCATGGGACTGCCGCATGTCCTGGTCCGCTTCTACACCAATCCCGATGGGCGGGCCGCCCGTGCGACCTCACTGGCGGTGGTGGGTCTGCTGGCGGTGTTCTATCTGTTCCCCACCCTGCTCGGCGCTTTCGCCCGACTGTGGGTGCCGCAACTGCTCATCACCGGTGCATCCGACGCCGCGGTACTGCTCCTTCCCGGATCGGTGGTGTCCGGCCTTGGTGGACAACTTCTGGCCGCGCTGGTGGCCGCGGGAGCCATCGCGGCGTTCTTGTCCACCTCGTCAGGGTTGCTGGTCAGTGTGGCCGGCGTGCTGAGCACCGATGTCCTGCGTGGTCGGGTACGTGACTTCCGGATCGCCTCGCTGCTCGCCGGATTGGTACCGCTGTTCCTCGCGGTGGCCGTGACGTCTATCGACCTGTCGCGCACGGTGGGCCTGGTGTTCGCGGTGGCCGCATCGACCCTGTGTCCACTGCTGGTGCTCGGTATCTGGTGGCGTGGCCTGACGGCGGCAGGCGCCGCGGCGGGGCTGATCGTCGGCGGTGTGGTCGCCGGCGGTGCGGCATTGGCCACGTCGATCACCGGCATCGCCGATGTCCTGCAGGAAGGCTGGATCGCCACGATCATCGGCTATCCCGCAGCCGTGAGTGTGCCCCTCGCGTTCGCTTCGATGGTGCTGGTCAGCAAGCTCACCCCGCACCAGGTCCCAGCCGACGTGGGGCGGCTGCTCACCAGGCTCCATGCGCCCGAACGCCTCGGTGTCGGCAAGGACCGAGAGGCGAATCTGCGGCCGGAGTAGGTGCCGTTCGTCGCGCTCAACCGACCGTTCATCGCACAGTTCGACAGCTCACCGTGTGACTGCCGCCACAGTCTTCTGCTGTGACCGGCATCTCACTAATGTCCGATACGAGCTTTTCCCTTCACCCCAGGAGTCGTCATGACCACACCAGACCTGAGCCCGGAGGCGTCGCCGCAGCGACCCGCACCGGACGCGCAGGCATTCATCGACATGCAGGCCAGCCCTGAGTTCCAGGACCTGCGCCGCCGCCTACGTGTCTTCGTCTTCCCGCTGACGGCCTTTTTCCTCGCCTGGTACATGCTCTATGTCCTGCTCGCGACCTACGCCACCGAGTTCATGGCCACCAAGGTCTGGGGAAACATCAACCTGGGCATCATCCTCGGCCTGGGTCAGTTCGTGTCGACGTTCGTGATCACCGCCGTATACGTCCGGTTCGCCAACCGCGACCTCGATCCCCGCGCTGCCGCGATCCGCGACGAGCTGGAAGGACCGCTCAAATGACCTCGCTCGCTGCAGGCGCCGCCTCTGTCGGCAATCCCGCGCTGAACATCGCCATATTCGTGGCGTTTGTCGTCATCACCATGACAATCGTGATCCGCGCCAGCAAGACCACCAAGAAGGCATCTGACTTCTACACCGGTGGCGGCCAGTTCTCCGGGCCGCAGAACGGCTTCGCGATCGCCGGTGACTACCTGTCCGCCGCGTCGTTCCTCGGAATCGCCGGCGCCATCGCGGTATACGGGTACGACGGCTTCCTCTACTCGGTGGGCTTCCTCGTCGCGTGGCTGGTCGCACTGCTTCTCGTTGCCGAATTACTGCGCAACACAGGCCGTTTCACGATGGCCGATGTGCTGAGCTTCCGACTCCAGGAGCGTCCGGTGCGGATGGCTGCCGCGCTGTCGACGCTGACGGTCTCGCTGTTCTACCTGCTCGCCCAGATGGCCGGTGCCGGTGGACTCGTGGCGCTGCTGCTCAACATCGACGGCAAGTTCGGACAGGGTGTCGTCGTCGCGGTCGTCGGTGTGCTGATGATCGCGTACGTCCTCATCGGTGGCATGAAAGGCACCACCTACGTCCAGATGGTCAAGGCGGTGCTGCTGATCACCGGCGCCGGAGTGATGTTCTTCCTGGTGCTGTTCGCCGTGAAGGGGAACTTCTCGCAGTTGATCGCCGATGCCCAAGCCACCGTGAGTGGTTCGGCGAGCGAAGCCGTCGCCGGTCGTGACATCGCTGCGCCTGGCGCCAAGTACGGCATCAGTGACATGTCCAAGCTCGACTTCATCTCGTTGGGCATCGCCCTGGTCCTTGGTACAGCAGGCTTGCCCCACGTGCTGATGCGCTTCTACACTGTGCCGACCGCCAAGGAAGCTCGTCGCTCGGTCACCTGGGCGATCGCCCTGATCGGCGCGTTCTACCTGTTCACCCTGGTGTTGGGTTACGGAGCCGCCAAATCGGTGGGACCGGACAAGATCCTCGCGGCGCCGGGCAAGGAGAACTCGGCCGCACCGTTGCTGGCGTTCGAACTCGGCGGAACCATCTTCCTGGCGGTGATCTCAGCGGTGGCATTCGCGACGATCCTCGCCGTGGTGGCCGGGCTGGCGATCACCGCGTCGGCATCGTTTGCCCACGACATCTACGCCAGTGTCATCAAGCGTGGCAACGCCACCGAGGAACAACAGGTCCGGGTCTCTCGCATCACCGTGGTCGTGATCGGCGTGGTCTCCATCGTCCTGGGCATCGCGGCCATGGGGCAGAACATCGCCTTCCTGGTGGCTCTCGCTTTCGCGGTCGCCGCGTCGGCCAACCTGCCGACGTTGCTGTTCTCGCTGTTCTGGAAGCGGTTCAACACCACCGGCGCGCTGTTCAGCATCTACGGCGGTCTGATCACCTGCATCGCGCTGATCGTGATCTCGCCTGCGGTGTCGGGCAAGCCGACCTCGATGTTCCCCGACGCCAACTTCGACCTCTTCCCGATGTCGAACCCGGGCATCGTGTCGATCCCGGCAGGCTTCCTGCTCGCGGTGATCGGTACCTACATCGGTGGCCGTCGTAAGGAGAACGCTGCCAAGCAGGCCGAGATGGAAGTTCGATCGCTGACCGGAGTGGGCGTCGAGAAGGCAGTATCCCACTGATCCTTCTGCTCGCTCCGCTCGCTTTGTCGGACGTGGCCATCAGGCGGTAGTTCTTCCCTTCTCCTCACATCGCTGCGCTCGCTCGTCGGCAGTCCAGAACAACCGCGGCCACATCCTCCGAAAGACTCGGCCCCACCAACACAGAAATGGTGGGGCCGAGTTGGTTTGTCCGCAGGCTCCGGTTGCAGTCGGAGGGTGTGTGCCGTGCGGGTGTTTCCTCCGGCTTGGGTCAGGTGCTCCGGTTGTAGTCGGAGGAAGTCGCTGGAGTCGGAGGTTGTGCGCTACCCAGCCCCAGGCTCCGGCTGGAGTCGGAGGGTGTGTGCCTCGGGTAATTCCTCCGACTTGGGTCAGTTCCTCTGGTTGCAGTCGGAGGAAGTCGCCGAAACCGGAGGGTGCGTGCCCCGGGGTAGTTCCTCCGGTTGCAGTCGGAGGAAGTCGCTGGAGTCGGAGGGTGTGCGTGCCTTGGCCTCAGATTTTCCAGTTGCAGTCCATGTCGGTCAGATGCCGGGGATGCCGGGTTTCCATCCCAGCCGCACCGACCGCTTGCACGTGTCCGTGGCGTCGCCGGCTCCGGTCAGCAGCGAGGTGAGCATCGCCGCACCGTGATGGATTGCCTGTAGTGGCAGTGGTCCGGTGACCACCAGCGACACCAGTCCATGCCCGACTATCCAGCACTGCGTCGCGAGATCGAGAGGGTCGACGTCATCTCGCAGCCGTCCATGGTCTCGGGCTCGCGCCACGGCCTGCACGAGATGCTCCAAGGTGTTGTCGGCAGCAGCGGGATCTTCCAATGCGATGCCGTCTTCGAACATCACCCGGTAGAGGTCGGGGTTGTGTGCCGCATTGGTGACGTACGCCGCAGACAGTGCCACAAGGTCTTTGACCGGGTCGCGGGTGACCGGGACCCCTTGCAGAAGTGCCTCCAGCCGGGTGAACCCCTCCTGCCGCACCGCCATCCGCAGGCCGTCCATCCCGCCGAAGTAGGTGTACACCGCCATCGTCGAAACACCTGTCCCGTCGACGAGCGCGCGCAGGGTGATGGATTCGCGCTGACCCAACATCACCGCTGCGCGCTCGACCAACAGGGCACGTACTGCCGGATCTCTTGTTCTGACCACTTCTCCACAATACATAACACTGCTATGGTTTGGAGGACCGCAGAACCTCGAGAAGGAGATTGACATGCCCGTGACACTGATGAACCCTGATGGCTTGCCGAAACCCGATGTGTATCGGCAACTCTCGGTTGCCACCGGATCCCGGATGGTGTTCCTCGCGGGACAGGTCGCTCGCGACGCCGACGGCAAACCCGTGGGGGAGGGCGACCTCGCCGCACAGGTGGAGCAGGCGTACCTCAACATCGCGACGGGTATGGCCGCAGCGGGTGGCACGTTCGACGATGTCGCCAAGCTGACCGTCTACGTGGTGGATTGGAGCGAGGAGAAGTTCCCGCTCCTGGGTGAAGGTGTTGCCCGGGCTGCGGCGAAGCTGGGGGTGGACCCCACCAAACCCATCACGCTTCTGGGTGTTGCGTCCCTCGGCGAGCCTGATCTGCTGGTGGAGGTCGAGGCCACCGCCGTCTTGCCCTGACGGCTCCGATCCTGGAGCGTCTCGGGGTCGGTCAGACGAGCAGTCGCCACAAACCGATCAGACCGACCAGCACGATCACACCCCGCAACGCTGCCGGTGACAACTTCCGGCCATACTTGGCGCCGATCACTCCGCCGACGAGCGATCCGATGGCGATGAGACCGGCAGCGGCCCAGTTGATTCGCTCGAACGCAACGATGGTGTAGGTGACCGCGGCGACCACATTGACGATGAGGGAGAGCAGGTTCTTTGCGGCATTGAGGCGTTGTAGGTTGTCGGAGACGAGCACGCCCATCGCGCCCATCAGCAAAATGCCCTGTGCTGCAGTGAAATAACCGCCGTAGATACCGACGAGCAGTGTCGCCCCGGTGACCAGGGCCAGGCGCGTGGGACTGAGCACGGCGTCGTTGTTGTCGTCGACGGGTGCCGTGGCCATCCGAGAGGCTGTCCAACGCTGGATCCTGGGCTGAAAGATGACCAGCGCGAGTGCCAGGACGAGGAGCACCGGGACAATCGTCTCGAACGCCTTTTCCGGTAGGTGCAGCAGCAGCCAGCTGCCGATGAGCGCTCCGACGAACGAGGCGGGGATCTGCCACCGCAGCCGCGGCCACTGTCCGCGCAGTTCACGCCGGTAGCCCCATGTCCCCGATACGCCACCGGCCACCAACCCCACGGCGTTGGTCATCGTTGCGGTCACCGGAGCGAATCCGAACGCAACCAGTGTGGGGAACGTGATGAGTGTTCCGCTGCCGACCACCGCGTTGATCGCTCCGGCGCCCACGCCGGCGATCAGGATCGCGACCACTTCCCAGACAGACATTGCTTCACCGTGCCACGGGCGTCGAAGCGAGTTGGTAGCGGCCTCGCGTAGAGGAGGCCGACGTGCGATGACGCAGACGGGCGGTCCCCGGCCACGCCCGTGCCTGAACTAACGTGGGCCAGAAGGTTGTGATCGTCGGTTCGAGAGGGTGATGGATGTGGCGTGGCTGATCGTCGTCGCCGCGGTGGTCGTCGCCGTGCTGATGCTGCTCGGGGGCCTGTGGTTCGCCTACGACTCCAACAAGCGGGTGCGACGGTTTGCCCGCTCGACCGACCTGGTCCCGGGCAAGCAAGGGCGGGCACCCGCTGAATGGACCACCGCCACCGTGCCAGAGGCCGTCCTGCACCGACGCATCCGCTACGCGATGGGCCTGGTGTACGAGAACCCTTCCCTGCGCAGTGACGACGAACTCCTGGCCGCACGAGGGCGCCTCGATGATGCGGTGTTCGAGCTCGATGACCGACTCATCGCTGCCGCGGCGTCGGCGGAGAAGAGCGGCGACACGTTGCGCGACATCGGGTGGTCGGTGCGTTGGCTCGAGCTGCTTCCCGGCGAGATCTTCTACGCGTCGAAGACGAAGGCGCTCGCCGATATCGACGCGACGATCGCCAACCTGCACCGTCCGGTCGAACCCCCGCCCGAGGAACCGGAGAATCCCGACGATCCGGACAACGACCGGATCCTCTAGCGGTCCTCAACGATCGACGCCACGGCCTCCGCGATCGACAGGCAGGACGTCAGGCCGGGTGATTCGATGCCGAACAGATTCACCAGTCCGGGCGTCCCGTGTGCGGCGGGGCCTTGGATGAGGAAGTCGCTGTCACCGTCTCCTGGGCCCGAAAGTTTGGGCCGGATTCCGCAGTAGGCAGGTACCAGTGAGTTGTCCGGCAGGCCGGGCCAGTAACGCCGGATCGCTGCGTAGAACTGATCTGCCCTGGCGGCGTCGACGTGGTAGTCGATGTGGTCGGTCCACTCGACGTCCGGGCCGAACCGAGCCTGGCCGGCGAGGTCCAGCGTGAGGTGTACGCCGAGGCCGCCACCGACAGGCACGGGATAGACCAACTGCGAGAACGGAACTCGGCCACCATCGAGAACAAAGTAGTTACCCTTTGCCAGAAATCGCCTCGGGATGGTCTCTGGTGGTACACCTTCGATGCCTCGTGCGACATCCCAGGCGCCGAGCCCGGCGGCGTTCACCACAGTTCTGCAGCTGATCGCCGTGCCGTCGAGCTCGATGGCGAGCTGCCCGCGCCCGATGTGCCCGCCCGTTATCCTGGTGCGCAGAGCGGTTGTCGCACCGGCGTCTTCGGCATCGCGATGCAGGCCCCTCATCAGTCCGTGGCTGTCGATGATGCCCGTCGACGGTGAGTGGAGCGCGCCCGCACAGTCGAGTCCGGGTTCGATCGAGGCCAGGTCGTCCCGGCTCAGTGGCCGAAGGTCGTCGACCCCGTTTGCGGCGGCTGCAGCCGCGATCGAGTTGAGGCGGGCGAGCTGGTCGGAATCGGTGGCCACGATGAGCTTGCCGATCCGCCGATGATCGATGCCCCGGTCGCTGCAGTAGCGGTACAACATCTGCCGACCGGCCACACAGTGCCGGGCCTTGGCGCTGCCCCGCGGGTAATAGATGCCGGCGTGGATCACCTCGGAATTGCGCGAGCTCGTCTGCGTGCCGATCGCATCCGCCTCGTCGACCACCACCACGTTCCGCCCGCCCAGGGACAGGCGCCTCGCGACAGCCAAGCCGACCACGCCGGCCCCGATGACCAGGCAATCGACGGTCACGGTCATGGTGTCAGTCTGACGCACTGACCGGGCGGCCCACAACGACCGTCAGACGTGCGCCTCTTGTACTGGTGACTGTTTGCGGTAGCGGGCCACGGACTTCACGATCTCCCCGGTGCGAACGGCGATGTTCGACAGCAGCGACGACGAGATGCCGTGCGTGTGTTCGGTTCCGCCCTGCAAGAAGATTCCCCCGGGCAGGGGCGAGGTGGTGATGAGGCGGTAGTCGCGGGCGACCTGGGGTCCGGCAGCGTCGTACGCCACGCTCTCCGTCAGATCCCCCAAGATCTCCTTGAGGTCGAGCGGATCGAAACCGGTGGCGCACACCACCGCATCGCAGACGATGTCCTCGGTGAGGCCTGTCGGTTCGTGACGGACGGTCACCGTCACGTCGGTGTCCGATTCGACCACCTGGGTCACCTCGGAGGCGCCGTGGACGAACAGGCGGCGTTGGCCGCGCACTCGTTCGTCGTATTCGCGGGCGTACAACTCCTCGATGAGCGGGAGGTCCACCGCCGAGTAGTTGGTGCTGCGGTGATAGTTCTGTAGCCGACGCCGGAACTCGGGAGCCGACGAGTGGAAGTCGTTGACCGCGTTGGGATCAAAGATCCGGTTCGCGTACGGACTGTCGTCGGCGGGCGTGTATCCGTACTTGGCGAACACCGCGTGTACTTCCGCACCGGGATAGTTGGTATGCAGGTACTCCGCGACCTCGGCTGCGCTTTGGCCGGCACCGATCACCAGGAAACTGTTGGCGGTGGGCTCGGGCAACTCGGCGAGGTGCGGGAGCAGTTGGTGGTTGTGGAAGACCCGCTGCGACGCTGTGATCCCGAGGGGGAGCCTGGCCACCAAGCCGGCTGCGACGACGATGTTGCGGGCCCTGATGATCCCGGCGTGCCGCCCTTCCACGTGGATCTCGAAGCAGTCTCCGGAGTTCTCGATGAGCACAGCCCGGGTGCCGTACGAGACGTCGGCATCGACTTTGCGAGCCGCCCATTCCAGGTAATCGTGGAACTCGTGACGGGTGGGGAAGAATGTCTGGAAGTTGACGAACTCCGTGAGCCTGTTCACCTCCGCGAGATAGTTCAGGAAGGTGTACTCACTGCGAACGTTGCGCTGCGTCGCGAGATCTTTGAGAAACGACACCTGCATCGTCGTGCGGGGCAACAACATTCCAGGGTGCCAGCCGAACTGCTCCTTGCCCTCCACAAACCGGGCGGAGATCCGCTGGTCTGGGTCCAGTCCGGAGTTCAGTTCCTCCACTGCGATGGCGAGTGCGAGGTTCGACGGACCGAAACCGATTCCGAGGACGTCGACGACCTCCGTGTTGTGGTCATTCATTGCTCCGCGTCCCTTCCGTGTTCTTGGATCGTCCATGCCGCCCACATTCGGGCGAAAAGTCCTTCAGATGCCAGCAATTGGACCGGCGTTCCCTGTTCGATGACCGTGCCGCGATCGAGCACGACCACCTCGTCGCACTGCATCGCCTGACTGAGCCGGTGCGCCACCACCAACGTCGTTCGCCCGGCCGTGGCAGCAGCCGCCGAGCGCTCCAGATCCCGCGCGCCGAGACTGCCCGCCTCAGCGGTGGCCTCATCGAGTACGGCGATCGGCGGGTCCACCAGAACCAACCGGGCGAGTGCTATCTGCTGAGCCTGCGCATCGGTGAGCTGATGGCCGCCCTCGCCCACAACGGTGTCCAGACCACGGGGCAGATCGCGAACCCATTCGAGCGCCCCGATGGTGTCGAGTGCCGCACAGATCTCTTCCGCGTCGGCCGACGGTCTGGCCAGCCGGAGATCGTCGATCAGTGGTCCGGCGAACACATGGACCTCTTGACTGACCGTGGCCACGTGTTGCCGGACGACGTCGGCAGGCAACGCGTCCAACGGGACGCCGCCGATCATCACCGATCCCGATGTCGGGGTGAGGTTTCCGGCGACGATGGCCGCCAGCGTCGACTTGCCTGCGCCACTCGCTCCGATCAACGCCACTCGGGTGCCCGTCTCGATGCGCAGATCGATCCCGCGAAGAACGGGCCGGCGAGCGTCGTATCCGAAATGAACGGCGCGCAACTCGACGGTGCCTCCCCGAGGCGTCGTGCCGCCGACCAGAGTGTTGTTGGTCTGGGTGTCGGCGGGGGTGTCGGAATCGAAGTCTGTCGAGATGGCCACGCCGATCAGCCGCGACAGGCCGGCCGCTGCGAGCTGGAGGTCGGCGAAGCTGTACAGGATCATGCCGATCGGATTGAAGAGGCGGTGGAACAGCAGCGCGGCGGCAGTCGTTGCACCCACCGACACGGCACCGTCCTCGACGAGCATGAAGCCCACCACCAGAACCGCTGCCAGACCCACGAACTCGGCCCGATTGACCCGGCCGACCATGCGGGTGAACACCGTGAATGCGGCGACGGAAATGTCGCGGGCCGCAGCGGACTTCGTCTCGACGATGCTCGCCTGCGACGATTCCAGTCCGTACGCGTGCACGGTGCGAAGACCGGTGAAGCTCTCCACCATGGCTTGGGACCGCTCGCCGACCGCACGCCGTTCGGCGGCGTAGCGCGGGGACGACCGAGGCAGGTACCAGTGCAGAGCCAGCGCGTAGAGCGGCAATGCGACTGCGCCTGCGAGGCCGAGGCGCCAGTCGAGACCCACCATGGTGGCGATACTCACGGCGGTGAGGATGGTCGCGATCACCACCGTGGGCAGCACGGTGATCACAGCTTTGCTCACGGCCGCAACATCGTTGGTGACGCGCGACAGCAGGTCGCCTCGTCCGGCGTCTTCGATGACACGGGTGGGCATCCGGAGCGCCCTCCGGACCACGCTCTCGCGGAGGTCGGCAAGTAGCCCTGCGCCCAGGGATGCCACCGAGTAGACCGACAGTCCCGCAGCCACTCCGCCAACCAGCGCGGCGGCAGCCGCGACGGCGGCGATGGACAACAGGACGGAGGTACCGGCACCGGCGACCACACGATCGACCAGCACTCCCAGGGCCAACGCCGGAGTCACCGATGCGATTGCGGCAAGGGCGGATACGGCGATGACACGGGCCACCGCCGCGCGGTGGTGGGCCAGGGCAGCGGCGAGCCACGACCTTGTCTGTCGTCCGGAAGCCACCGGGAGGACCCGGGTGTCCTCGTGCAAGTCTGGGGTCATCGCAGGACCGCCTCGCGGTACCGGTTGTCCATGGCGGTCAGATCGGCGTGCGCGCCGTCGCGTTCGGCCCGGCCTCCGTCGACGAGCACAACACGGTCCATCACCGACAGCAGGGTTGGGCTGCTGGTGATCACAACAGTGGTGCGGTCGGCTCGTCGCTGATGCCGGAGACGATGGACATGGTGCGCCACAGTGCGTTCGGTGACGGCGTCGATCGAAGTGGTCGGGTCGTGCAAGACCAGGACAGCAGGGTCGGCGAGCAGTGCGCGGACAAGTGCCAATCGCTGTCGCTGCCCTCCCGACAGTGAGTAACCACGGTCCGCGACCACGTGATCGAGGCCGTCTGTGTGGGCCGCGGCCACGTCTTCACCCGCCACCGTCCGCAACACCTCGCGGACCGCGATGGGGTCGAGGTTGTCGTCGCCGGCGCGGAGATTGTCCATGACGGATCCCGTGAAGAGGTCAGTCGCATGCGGAGCGATCAGCAGCGGACGCGGCCGTTCGGATGTGTCGGTGCACTCGGCGGGCACATCCGACACCCAGACGCCCCCCGCCGACGGTGTGGCGACACCGGACATCAGGGCGAGTATCGCGTGCGCGTCGTGGGCGCTGGTGGCGACGATGCCCACGCATTCACCGGGTTTCACGATGAGGTCGAGGCCGCGCAGGCCGTCGTACTCGACGCCCCGGAACTCGATGCCGTGGGGTCCGGGTCCGAGCGGCATTGTTGCCCGGGACTTCACCACGTCGGCGTCTGAGATGAGCGCTAGTCGTTCGGCCGATGCGCGGGCGGTCGACACCTTTCCCGGCAACATCGAGAGCACGGCGAGGGGCTCGAGGAAGAACTGCGCGATCCCCAGCACGGTGACGAGCTCGCCGACGCTGATCCGGCCACTGAGCGCGAACCATCCGGCAGCGGTGGCGACGCCCACGGCGAGGATGGCGCTGATTCCTGCGGCCGCCCCCATGAACATGCCCTGCCCACGCGCTGCGCGCCGCACGGCGACCAGCGCATCCTGGCTCGACGTCTGGTAGCGGGACGCAGCCGCTTCCTCGGCTCCGATACCGCGTAGCGGTCTCAGACCGGCGATGAGGTCTGCCGCTGATCCCGACGTATCGGCCACGCCCTGTTGCTGAGTGATCATCTGTCGTGTCAAACCCGGTGCGGTGAGCTGTAATCCGAGCAGCAGCACCGGCACGCCGACGAACACGGCCAGTCCGAGCGGGATGTCGATCACCAGCAGCGCACCGCCGCACACTGCGACGGCGGCCAGGGCACCCGCTGCCTGTGGCAGGTACCGGAGCAGTGCGGCGGCTTCGTCGGCATCGGTGCCCGCCACCGCCATCAGTTCCCCGCTACGCAGATCGGTGTCCAGTATCGCGCGGTCGAGCACACGGCGGGTGGCATGAATACGTAGCCGATGCGCCTGATCGAGGGCGGCACGCATCGCGAGCCGTGCACCCAGTCGGTAGCAGATCGTCAGCGCCACGAATACCACAGCGAGCCAGGTGATTCCGGTGGCGAGTGAACCAAGATCGCCGTTGGTCACCGCCCGGTCGATGATCACACCGATCAGCACGGGGACCGCAACCTCGCAGGCCTGATGGAGGCACAGCAGAAGTGCTGCGCCCGACAGGAGTGGGGCGCTAGTTCGCACACTGTCACGGAGAATGGTTGCACCGGAACGTGTGTGCCCAGGCCTCATGTCAGTGTTCTCCGCCGACGAGTATCACGTCGGACCGGCGGCCGAGATGACGGGCGATGGAGGGGCCGGTGAGACGAAGCGCGGCGGGGCTGCACATCTGCCAATGGGTGAACGGGATGGCAAGCGTGGAGATCTCACCTTTCACATGCGACAGCCATGAGTCGGCAGCAGCCGTGGACCCCGGGGAATCACCGTCAGCAGTTATGAAGAGCAGGTCTCCGGTGTAGATGCCCGGTGAATGCTCCTGCAGCAGTGCGCTGTTGTGCTCGGCGAAGTCGACCAAGCGCTGAACCTGATGACGCTCGATGCCGTGTGGTAGGTCCTCGATCACCGCGAGCACGTCGGTGAGGGAATCTGCGGACATCGCTCCCAGTTGCTCCAGTACGGCGCCGTCGAATCCCAGTCCCGCCAACAGATCTCCCGCGTGAACGGATTCGCCGCCTGCGGATACCGGTGGTGTTGCGAAGCTGTCCAGCATCACCAAGCCGGCCACTTGACCACCCTGCTCTTCGATCAGCACAGCCATCGCATGCGCGAGGACGCCGCCGAGCGACCAGCCGAGCAGATGGTAGGGGCCGTCGGGTTGTATCCGCCTGATCTCCGTGACGTAGCGTGCGGCCGTCGCCTCTATGGACCGTGGTGGCTCGCTGTCGTCGGTCCCGGGTACCTGGATGCCGTAGATCGGCCGATCCTCTGGCAGATGTTGCACCAGAGGTCGATAACACCAGGACAATCCGATGATCGGGTGTATGCAGAAGAGCGGTGCTGCCGAGCCGGTGCGGCGGATCGGCAGCACCACGTTGAGGGCGGCGTCGTCCTGAACGGGATCGGACATATCGATCCGTCGGGCCAACGCCATCGGGGTGGGGTCGGCGAACAGCCACTGCAGCTGGACTCGTCGGCCCAGTTGCTCACCGATCGAGCCGACCATGGCGATGGCCGACAGGGAGTTGCCGCCGAGTGCGAAGAAGTCGTCGTGGACGCCGACTTGCTGTCGTTCGAGTGATCGAGCGAAGGCAGCCGCAACGACGACTTCGGTACGTGTGCTCGGAGCTCGGTACGGAGTCCGCGATTCGAACGTTGCCGCGGGCAAGCGTCGTTCGTCGAGTTTTCCGGTTGGTGTGACCGGGATGCCGGCCACCGCGACTATTGCGGCAGGCACCATGTGCCGGGGAAGGAACTCGCTGACGAACCCCACGAGGCGCTCGGTGTCCGGCGGGTTCGAGTGTGTCGATGGCACCACATACGAAACCAGGGCCGGCTCGCCGGTGGGGGTGGCGGTGCCGACGGTGACGGCTTGTCCGACCGCCGGATGTTTCAGCAGAACCGCGTTGATCTCGTCGAGTTCTATTCGATGCCCACGAATCTTGACCTGGCTGTCGGTGCGTCCGTGATAGCGCAATTGCAGATCTGCAGTCCAGGCGACCACATCGCCGGTGCGGTACATCCGGTCGCCCGGTGCACCACATGGGTTGGCGACAAACCGTTCTGCTGTCAGGCCAAATCTGCGGTGGTAGCCGCGGGCCAGGCCGGGGCCGGTGAGATAGAGCTCGCCGGGCACGCCGACCGGGACCGGATTCAGGCGGCCATCGAGCACAAGGAGCGTGAATCCGTGCACTGCAGCGCCGATGGTGACCGGTTCGCCTGGCCGCAGATTGCCGACGGTGGCTATGTCGGTGGCTTCGGTCGGCCCGTAGCCGTTGCGCATCTGTCGTCCGGGGGCCCACCGGTCGACCAGCGCCGCGGACACTGCCTCACCGCCGACACCCAGCACCCTCGTTCGCCGATGGCCATGTCGAAGCTGGGTGAGGTGTTGTGGAGGAATCTCGAGTGGGGTTCGACGAGGTAGTTGTGTTTTCTTTCGGCGGCGAGGTTGGCCAGTCCGCGGTGGGTGATGACAACACCTTTGGGGGTTCCGGTGGAGCCGGAGGTGTAGATCATGTACGCCGGATGATCCAGCGAGACTCGGGGTTTCGGCTCGAGCGGGACGACATGTTCGGGGCCGGTGAGCTGTTCGTCGATCACCAGCCACTGCACCGTGTCGGGCAGCTGCGATCGGAAGTTGCTGGTGGTGATGCCCAGTCGGGCGCCCGAGTCGGTGAGCATGTGTGCGATGCGGTCGGCCGGATAGTGCGGATCCACCGGGACAAACGCCGCCCCGGTCTTGGCAACCGCCCACATACTGCGCACCGAGTCCGCAGACCGGGGCAGTGCGATGGCGACGAAACGTTCTGGTGCGGCGCCATGGTCCTGCAGGACTCGGGCGTAGCTGTCGGCCCAGGCGTCGGCTTCTCGATAACTGTGCGCACGGCCATCCCAGATGAACGCGGCTTCGTCGGGGCGTTGCCGCACGGCCCTTTCGATCAGTTCGGCCATCGACGCTGCCGGAACGGATGCCGGGCCGCGTACGGGTACCAGCTTCTCGTTCTCCTCGGCGGTCAACAGTGGCAGGTCGGCCAGGGGCGCGGCAGAGTCGGTGGCGCCTGCATCGAGGATCCGAACAAGACGGTCGGCGAGGTCTTGAGCCGAGCGGCGATCGAAGATGTCGGTTGCGTAGCGCAGCGACCCACGCAGGCAGTCGTCACCGGGGGCGGGCTCGGTGATGGAGAACGCGAGTTCGAACTGTGCGATACCCGGGTCGAGGGGGACGGGTGCCACGGTGAGACCGGGTAGCTCGAAGCTGTCGGGTAGCCCGGGCTCGAAGTTCAGGACCACCTGGAACAGTGGCGAATACGCTTGGGTGCGCGGCGGCTGCAGAATGTCGACGAGACGCTCGAATGCGACATCACCGTGGGCGTACGCGCCGAGATCAACGGCTCGGGTCTGAGTGAGAAGGTCGGCAAAACCGGCATCGAGGTCCACATGAGTCCGCAGGACAAGCGTATTCACGAACATGCCGATGACGTCGTCGAGTTGTTCGTCGCCACGACCTGCGATCGGCGTGCCGATCGCGATGTCCTCGGTACCGGACATCCTTGCGAGGAGCGTGGCCAGTGCGGCGTGGACAACCATGAACATGGACGCACCACGCTGTCGCGCGAGATCCCGCAACGCGGCGCCGGTCGAGCCGCTGATCTCGAAATCGACGGACGCTCCGCGGTGTGAGGCGACGGCGGGCCGTGGGCGGTCGGTGGGCAGATCGAGCACCGCGGGCAGGCCGTCGAGTGTTTGTTGCCAATATCGGATCTGCTGTGCTGCAACAGAATCGGGATCGCTCTCCGAGCCGAGGACACGATGTTGCCACAGCGCGAAATCCACGTACTGGACGGGCAACTCGGGCCAGCTGGGCGTAAGCCCCTCGGTGCGTGCGTTGTAGGCGAGCATCACGTCGCGAGCGAGTGGTCCCATGGAGACGCCGTCGGCGAGGATGTGGTGGATCACCAGTACCAGCGTGTGGTCGTCGGCGGCGCTGCGAAGCAATCGGCTTCGGATGGCTACCCCCGCCGCGACATCAAAACCGTCGCGGGCGAGCGTCAGCACGGCCCCGGCGATGTGGTCGGCCTCGGTCGGTTGCGGGGTGAGATCGAGCGACACCGCAGTCGGTGGCAGAACCACCTGCCTGGGTCCGCCGTCGTCATTCGGGAACGTGGTGCGTAGCGACTCGTGGCGGCGGATCACGTCATCGACAGCCGCCGTGAGGGCACTCGTATCCAGTTCTCCGGTGAGTCGGATGGCCAGCGGCAGATTGTATGTAGCAGCCGCAGTGTCGAACTGGTTGAGAATCCACATGCGCTGCTGCGCCGGGGACAACGGTAAGCGGACGGGACGATCACCCCGCCGCAGAGGCGGACGGGCTGCCTGCCCGGTTGTTCCCGCCGCCGCGGCGATGCCGGACACAGTCGGACTCTCGAACACAGTGCGAACGGTCAACCCGCAGCCCAACTCTGCATTGACGCGGGAGACCACCCCCATCGCGGAAAGTGAGTTGCCGTGCAGGTCGAAGAAGTTGTCGTCAGCTCCCACTTCCTCCGGACCGATGTTCAACACCTCGGCAAACGCCGCTGCGACAACACGTTCGGCGTCGGAACTCGGCGCACGGTAGGCGCTACGGGTGAGTTCGGGTACAGGTAACGCCCGTTCGTCCAACTTGCCGGTGGGGGTCAGTGGTAGCGCGTCGATCAGCACGACCGCAGCCGGTTGCATGTGGCGGGGGAGGTTACGCGCGGCGAAGTCACGAAGACGGTCTGCCGAGCGCGGGTCACCCACCACATACGACACCAAAGCCGGATGGCCGTCGGCGAGCTCGCGTACCGCTGTCCGTACGTCCCGGACATCCGGAGAGGACCGGAGCACCGTGTCGATCTCGCCCAGTTCTATTCGATGTCCACGAATCTTCACCTGGCTGTCGGCTCGTCCGTGATAGCGGAGCTGGTGGTCGCCGGCCCAGCTGACGACGTCCCCGGTCCGGTACATGCGATCGCCGGGACGGCCGAATGGATTGGCCACGAACCGTTCTGCGGTCAACGCATGTCGACGGTGGTAACCACGGCCCAGGCCGGGTCCGGCGAGATACAGCTCGCCGGGTACACCGGCAGGAACAGGATGCAGGCGAGCGTTCAATACCAACAGTTCGAAACCATGCACGGCGGTACCGATCGACACCGGCTTGCCTGCCCGCAGGATGGAGACCGTGGCGATGTCGGTGGCTTCGGTCGGTCCGTATCCGTTGCGCATCTGTCGTCCGACGGCCCAACGATCCACCAGATCACCGGTCACCGCCTCGCCCCCGACCCCGAGCACCTCGAGGGAGACCAGCGCGTCCGGTTCGCCGATGGCCATGTCGAAGCTGGGTGAGGTGTTGTGGAGGAATCTCGAGTGGGGTTCGACGAGGTAGTTGTGTTTTCTTTCGGCGGCGAGGTTGGTCAGTCCGCGGTGGGTGATGACAACACCTTTGGGGGTTCCGGTGGAGCCGGAGGTGTAGATCATGTACGCGGGATGGTCCAGTGAGACATCGACTTCCATTGCGCCGGTCGTCGTCGCGGTGACCTCGCTGTCGATCTCTAGTTCGTCGATCACCAGCCACTGCACCGTGTCGGGCAGCTGGGATCGGAAGTTGCTGGTGGTGATGCCCAGTCGGGCGCCCGAGTCGGTGAGCATGTGTGCGATTCGGTCGGCCGGGTAGTGCGGATCCACCGGGACAAACGCCGCTCCGGTCTTGGCAACCGCCCACACGCTGCGTACGGAGTCGAGCGACCGGGGCAGGGCGATGGCAACAAACTGCTCGGTGGATGCGCCGGCATCGCGTAGCTCTCGGGCAAGCTGATCGGACCAGGCGTCCACCTGGCGGTACGTATGCGTCGTGTGCATCTCCAAGGCGACGGCATCCGGGTCGGCCAGCACTGCGACCCTTGTCATTTCGTTCAACGTTGCCGGCGGCACAGCCGCCGGGCCACGCGATGGCACAAGCGCGCGGCGGTCGTCGGCTGTCAAGACATCGAAGCCGTCGACGGCGGCGTCGGGTGGGGCTGTGGTCATCGCCTGCAGAAGCGTGACGAACCGGCGGTGGTGCGCGCGCAGCTCATCGCTTCCGTAAGCGTGTCGGTTGGCCTCGAAGTCGACGCGGGTGTTGCCGTCGGCACTCGGGTAGAGGTTCACCGACAGGTCGTGGACCGGTCCGGTCGACAGGATCTGGAACCGCCCGGTGACCGGCCCCAGACGGATGTCCGACGGGAAGTTCATGATGTTGATGACCGGCCCGTAGAAGCCACGGGAGTCCTCACCTGCGCCGAGGTCGCGTCGCAGATCCTCGGCCCGATAGCGCTGATGGCGCAGGGCCCCGGTGAGCTCGAGCTGGATGTGCGAGACGAGGTCGCCGACTGTTGTCGTCGGCGTGATCGACGCGCGGACGGGCACGATGTTGGACACCATCCCGCCCGACTTGCGAAGCACCGCGTTGGTCCGGCCCGACACCGGAAGGCTCAAGACCACGTCGGTGGAACCGGTGACGCGTGCGACGTACACGGCGAGGGTTGCGATCAGGAGCGGTGTCTCGAAGGTCTTCAATCTCCTCGAAGCGGCCTCGAGCTGCCGGGTCACCTCGGTCGAGAGCAGCTCGCCCACCCGCCGCGGCGTGACGTCGGGCGCGGATTCGGACGGCGACAACGACTGCGGCTCGGGAAGATTCGCGGCCTTGGTCAGCCAGTAGTCGCGGTCGCGCTGGAAACGGCTGGACGACCGGTAGTCGTTCTCGGCGGTGATCAGTGCGTTCAGCGGAGGGACGGCCTGGGTGTCGGCCTCGCGTCCGGCCAGCCTTGCGGTGTACATCTCGGCGGCGCGGTTGATGAACAGGATGGCGCCGTAGCCGTCGATGACGATGTGGTGGATGCAGGAGTACCAGAGGTAGTGCTCGTCGCCGACGCGGAGCACCGCCCCCTTGATCAGCCGATCAGAGAGCAGGTCGATAGGGGACGAGTAGTTCGCGTGTATCCACTCCTGAGCGGCCAGTTCGGGATCGTTCTCGCCGCGCAGGTCGATGCGCTCGAATCGATCCGAGAGGGTCGGGTCGACCACTTGGAACGGCTCACCGTCGACCTCGACGAGGCGAAGCATCCCGCAGTCGATCTCGTGCATGCAGTCGCGGACCACGTCATCGAGCAGATCGACGTCGAGTGGGCCATGGATCTCCGCGTAGTTCGCGATGACGATGGGCGTGTGGGGCATCAAATGCTGGGCGAACCAGATACCGCGTTGGGCCGCGGTCAGGGGAAACGGTGCTGATCCGGCAGCCTCGGTCGTCGGGGGAGGTGCCGAAGGGGTGGGGTTCCCGGTCGAGGTATGTGCGGAATCCACCTGAGGATCTCTTCTGTCCGGAGCGCGCTGACCCACTCGGCGAGGCCCCGTTGCATCGCTTGGTGAGTTTAGGGAATGCTGCACTAACTTCAATGGTGAATGTAGGTTTGCATAACCTATCTCCGTCGGTCAAGCTGAACGCACATTTGTGGTGCACTCGCGGGCGCCACGTACCTTCCGACGACTGAAGAGGCCAGTTTCATGCGAGTAGCGACCTTCGGCTACCAGACCTGGGGACACAAGACGCTCGAAGCACTCATCGAGTCGGATCACGAGGTGGTCCTGGCTGTCACCCACCCGCCGAGTGAGCACTCGTACGAGTCCATCTGGTCGGACTCCGTCGAGGAACTGGCACGGGCCAACAACATTCCCGTCCACCTCGCGCAACGACCCGACAGCGAACTGATCGAGCAGGTCAAGCACGCCGAGCCCGACATCATCGTCGCGAACAACTGGCGCACCTGGCTACCGCGTGAGCTCTTCGATCTGCCGCCGCACGGCACCCTGAACCTGCACGACTCGATGCTCCCCAAGTTCACCGGTTTCTCGCCGGTCATCTGGGCGCTGATCAGCGGGGAGAAGGAGGTGGGCCTGACCGCCCACCGGATGGACGACGACCTCGACACCGGTGACGTGGTGGTGCAACGGGCCGTGCCGATCGGGCCTCGTGACACGGCCACCGATCTCGTACGCGCGACCATCGACATCATTCCCGAGGTTCTGATCGAGGCCCTCGACCTCATCGAATCGGGCAAAGCCGTCTGGAAGCCGCAGAACCTCGCCGACCGCACCTTCTTCCACAAGCGCGCGGACATCGACAGCCAGATCAACTGGAACTGGCCCGCCGAGGACATCGATCGCCTCGTCCGCGCCCAATCGGATCCCTACCCCAACGCCTTCACCCACTTCCGTGGCGAGCGCATCCGGATCACCAAGGCCTCGGTCTCCGCTGGCATCTACGGCGGCACCCCCGGCCGGGTGTTCATCCACGAGGGGGACGGCATGGTGATCGTGGCCGGAGCCGACGCATACCGCGGAAAGAACCACGGACTGGTCGTGGAACGACTGCGGACCGAAGACGGCGTGGAGCATGCGGGCAAAGACTTCTTCCCACGCGGTGGCGGCTATCTGACGTGACGCCGCGCGCGGCCTGAGTCAGTCCCGGTCATGACCCGAACCGCATAACATGATTCGAGTTGTGAACAAGCGGGTATCGCTGCGCCGTCTTGCAGCGAAAGGAGTTGACACCGAATGACTGCACCCGGCCGGCCCCATGTGTTGATCGTGGGTGGAGGATTCGGAGGTCTCTACGCGGCAAAGCGCCTCAAGCGCGCCGATGTCGCGGTGACCGTTGTCGAGCGCGGCACCAGTCACGTGTTCCAGCCGCTGCTGTACCAGTGCGCCACCGGCTTGTTGTCGGAAGGTTCCATCGCGAGTCCGCTGCGGCACCTGCTGCGCAATCAGGACAACGCGCACGTTGCGCTCGGTGAGGCGAACGCCATCGACACCGAGGCGCGAGTGCTCACCGCGAGCCGCTTCGACGGATCAACCTTCGACCTGAAGTACGACTACCTCGTGGTGGCTGCCGGAATGCAGCAGGCGTACCACGGTCACGAGGAGTACATCCAGTGGGCGCCGGGCATGAAGACCCTCGACGACGCGCTGACCATCCGCCGAAAGCTGGTGGCCGCCTTCGAGATGGCCGAATCGTTGCCCACACCGGAAGAACGTAAGCCCTGGCTGACATTTGCTGTCGCGGGCGGCGGGCCCACCGGTGTCGAGCTCGCCGGACAGATTCGCGAATTGGCCACTCGTGCACTGACACACGAGTTCCGGTCGATCGACCCGGGCGAGGCGCGGGTGCTGCTCCTGCACGGTGGCCAGCGGGTTCTGGAGTCGTTCGACAGCAAGCTCAGCGACAGCGCGCTGCGCACACTCGACAAGGTGGGGGTCGAGACCCACCTCGGCGTGCACGTCACGGACGTGACCGCCACGGACGTGGAGATCACCACCAAGGCCGAGCCAAAGACCAAGACGCGGTTCGAGACCAGGACTGTTCTGTGGACGGCCGGTGTGGAGGCGGTACCGTTCGCGAAGACGCTGGCCACCGCCTTGGGTGCGGAGCAAGACCGGTCCGGGCGGATCGCGGTCGAGGCGGACTTGTCCGTTCCGGGGCATCCCAACGTGTTTGTTGTCGGAGACATGATGTCGCGCAACAAACTTCCCGGCGTCGCCGAGGTCGCGATGCAGGGTGGGCGGCACGCCGGCGCCGTGATCGCCGCTGCGGTGGAAGGCAAGACCAACAAGAGGCGACCGTTCAAGTATCGAGACCTGGGCAACGCGGCGTACATCGCACGGCATCACGCGCTGGTGCAGGCCGGCCCCCTCCACATGTCCGGGATGATGGGCTGGCTCTCGTGGGGATTCATCCACATCGCGTTCCTCTCCGGTGCCCGTAACCGCACCGGCACCCTGATGAACTGGGCGGCCACCCTGGCGACCGGATCGAGGCGTGAACGAGCCATCACCTACGGCGATCCCGAGACGGCCCGCAAACCCTATACATGACGGCCCGATCGGTTTCGCGACGTGAGTGAGACAGAGGTGACCGTGCTGACGGCGGCAGACACGGTGGCGCCGATCGACTTCTACCGCGATCCGCCGGACGGTGTGCGCGTCAACATGGTGAACACGCTGGACAACGAGGCGGCATTCGGCGGCCGCGTCGCCGCGATCTCCGATCCGACCGACCACCAGCTGCTCCTGGATCTACGCGCGTTCGCCGATGTGTTGCTCGTCGGAGCGGGAACGGTGCGCGCGGAGTCGTATGGCCGAGTGATCCTCACGGAGAGGCAGATAGGGCTGCGCCGAACCGCCCTCGGGTTCAATGGTCCACCGCCGGTTGCGGTGGTCACCTCGAAAGGGCTGTTACCAAGCGAGTCCCGGCTGTTCGGTGTCGAGCCCCGGCCGTTGATCATCACGACCGCGGTGGGCGCCGCAGCCAACGATCCGGGCGACGACCATGAGGTGATCGTCGCCGGCCACGACCGGGTGGATCTGCCTCAGGCGATAGATGCTCTGCGGGAGCGTGGATTTCGGCGCATTCTGTGTGAGGGCGGGCCGTCGCTTCTGCAGGCTTTGGCAGAGCACGACCTGATCGACGAGATGTGCGTGACCGTGTCACCCATGATTGCCGGCGGGCAGGGCGGCTCGCCGAGGCCGGAGACCAGTCTGGATGGACCGCGCCGGATGAAGCTGGCACATGTGCTCTCGCACAACGATTTTCTTTATCTGCGGTACACCCGCTGATCCCTGAAAGCCGTTTGGCGGGCGGTCAGTAGGGGGGGTATTTGGCCGACTTGAGCTGTGTGGCCAGATGCGCCGCGTTTCGTGCAACGGTCGCTGTGGTGGTTGCCACGGGCTCAGGTGTCTCGTCCAGGTCGTTGTAGTCCGTCCCTTGCATCGCCTCGCCGTTCCAGTACGTTCCGCCCTGAGCCGGAATCGTGAAACCGATGTCGTTGAGTCCCTGGAAGAGATCTGCTGTGATCTTGTGTGCGCCGTCCTCGTTGCCGACCACAGCCGTCACCGCGACCTTGCCCACCATTGCGGGCCGTCCCTGATCGTCGGTTTCTGACAGTTCTGCGTCCAGGCGCTCGAGTACACGCTGGGCCACACTCGACATGTGACCGACCCAGGTCGGAGTAGCCACCACCAGGATGTCGGCGTTCCGGATCGCGTCGCGGATGACCGGCCACTCGTCGCCGTCGCCCATGTCGCCTTCCACTCCGGGCTTCACGTCGTGGTCCACCACGCGGATCTTCGAGCCCGACACCCCATGGGTCTCGAGTTGGGCGAGCACCTGTCCGGCGAGCAACTCGGTACTCGAGGGTGCGGGTGACGGCTTGAGGCTGCAAATCAAAGCAAGTGCACTGAGTTCAGGCATGGCCGTGGGATAGCCAACACCACGGCACACGAAACATGGACGCGGCGGCCGGAGTCGTCAGTCGCCGCTGCTCTTCGCCCGTTCGACGAGGATGCGTACCGAGGCAGCCACGGTCGCGGCCAGGACGTCGGGCGGGTCGCCCCCGAAGACCCGTTTGGTGGCGTCCACCGAGCCGTGATCGTAGACGCCGAACCAGACCGTTCCCGGTTCTTTGTCCTCCTGCGGTTCTGGTCCAGCCTCTCCGGTGACGGCAACTGCGAGGTCGGCACCCATCAACTCGGCAGTGCTGCGCGCCATCGCCCGTGCCGCCTCTTCGCTGACGACCGGGCCCTCGGGCACCTTCAGCAGCGAGTACTTGACCTCTTTTCGGTAGGCGATCACACCCCCGCAGTACCAATCACCCGAAGAGGTCGCCCGGCCGAGCTGCGAAGCCAGGTTGCCTGCAGTGAGGGACTCGGCGGTGGCGATGGTCAAATTGCGCTCGCCCGCCAACGTCGCCAGTTCCTCACACAGGTCCTGCACCTCGTCCTCGGTGGGAACTCGGTCGTCGGGATCGGCAATCATGTTGTCCTCACATCGTTTTCGGGCGTGTTGCATCGCTGCTGCGAACATCGTGCAACAGTTGCCATTCAGTTCGCAGGACCGGTGTACCCCGACTACGGTGAAGTTATGTATTCCCTCGCAGACACAGTCCGAAACGAGTTGAATGTCCGTGCCGACATCGATGTCGCCGCGGAGGTCGAGAACCGGGTGCAATTCCTGGTCGACTACGCGCAGAACGCCGGTGCGAACGGGTTCGTCTTGGGTATCAGTGGTGGGCAGGACAGTTCGCTGGCCGGGCGGCTATGTCAGCTTGCCGTCGACCGGATCAACCAGACCGGGGGGTCCGCCGAGTTCGTGGCGGTGCTGCTGCCTTACGGCGTGCAGGCCGATCAGGCCGACGTCGACACCGCCATCGACTACATCAAGCCGAGCCGCACGATCAGCGTGAACATCAAGGACACGGCTGACGCCGCAGCCAAGGCCACCGCCGCTGCGCTCGACGTCGACGAGCTCACCGACCTGGTCCGAGGCAACGTCAAGGCGCGTGAGCGGATGATCGTGCAGTACGCCGTGGCCGGCCAGCTGAACCTCATCGTCGTGGGTACCGACCACGCGGCCGAGGCGGTCACAGGGTTCTTCACCAAATACGGCGATGGCGGCGCTGACGTGGTGCCCCTATCAGGGTTGACCAAGGGGCAGGGAGCGCGACTCCTGGAACACCTGGGGGCGCCCGAGAGCCTGTGGACCAAGGTGCCGACCGCCGATCTGGAAGACGACCGGCCCGCCATCCCGGACGAGGAAGCCCTGGGTGTCACCTACCGCGAGATCGATGCGTACCTGACCGGAGAGGCGGTCTCCGACGAGGCGGCCAAGACCATCGAGCAGGCGTTCGTCAAGACCAGGCACAAGCGCACCGTCCCGGTCGCCCCCACCGACCTCTGGTGGCGGGATCCGACGGCCTGATCGGCGCCGAACCGGGAGATGGTGTGCGAGTGCGCAACTCGTCGAAAAAAGTACTTGGCACTCCCCGGTGATGAGTGCTAGAAAAGTAGTGCACAGTGATTGGCTGCCCGCCAGGGTGGCGGGCCGAAGTGTCGAGCAGGAGGTGGGTTGCTGTGCTTCGGTTTGATCCTTTCAGTGATGTGGACACGTTGGCGCGGGGACTGTTGACCGGCCAGGCGGTGGGGTCATCTCGAACGCCGAGGTTCATGCCGATGGACCTCTACAAGGTCGAGGACCATTACGTTCTCACCGCCGACCTACCGGGCGTGGACCCCGGCTCGGTGGATGTCAGTGTGGACAATGGCACGCTGACCTTGACCGCCCATCGGACGGCACGGTCGGAAGACTCCGTCCAGTGGATGTCGAGTGAACGGTTCTACGGAACATATCGCCGCCAGCTGACGCTGGGCGACGGAATCGACGCGGCGGGCATCACGGCGAGTTACGAGAACGGTGTGCTGTCGGTGACCATCCCGGTTGCCGAGAAGGCCAAGCCTCGCCGCATCTCGATCAACCACACGGATTCACAGAAGTCGATCGAGACGAGTTCCTCCTGAGAACCACTGACTGACATCGCAATTGGTCAACCGCGAAAGAGGGGTGATGCTGTGGAGTTGGATGAAACCGTGATCTGGCCCGAGCCCAGTCCGTTGAACGACTGGTGGGCGAATGTCATGACAACCTCGAAATAACGCAAACAACGCTGTGCCCCCATCCAGTCGGATGGGGGCACAAGCTTTGTGTGAGGCATGAGGTTGCGGGTGTTGATCTACTGCGCGGGAATCAGTCGGCTGTGACGGGCAAACTCAACGTCAGCAGCATCAGGACGAACAGGAACCAACCGGCGCCCTGCCACACAGGCCAGCCCCCGCGGCGCTTCCAGACCCGGTAGGTCTGAAAGAAGGCGCCAAGGCCACCGAGAAGCAGAATCGCGGGCGTTCCGACGGCCCAGGCCGAACTGGTGGGGTCGGTCACCAAATAGACGATCAGCCACCCGAATGCCGCGACGATCACCGCCAGGTCGTATAGCACAGCCGCCCGGTAGGCCGTCGGGTCATTCCAGCGTTTCTCGACGTCGTCGGTCATGGTCGACCCCCGATGCTGAAAGATGTCAGCGGTTCTTACGCGGGTACTTTGCGCGGTAGCGCACCCGGTCGCGGCGCGCTTTGAGTTCTGACACGTGATTGTCTTTGAGGCTGTCGGTGGCGCGATACGCGAAGAAGGCCCACCCGAACAGAAGCACTGCGCCTATTGCCAGGATGACTGCAGCGATCATGTGACCGCCGGCAAGTGTCAGGATCGCCATTGCCACGCAGGCAGCGGCGCCTGCGAGGGCCACGAAGCCCGACCAGCCGACAGGTAGGGAGAGCTTGTTGCGGGTTTCGTCTTTTGTGCGCTGATTCATGTCGTCCTCCAGGTTGACATCAGTCCTTCGGAACACGAATACCCCTGGGAGGCCTTCGCGAAACCACGCCGCCGGCCGTTTGCCGCGTTCGACGTGGAGGTACTTTCCCACTGCGGGCGTCGGTCGAGTCAGATGGCGGGGCGGCGGAGTGGGATCGGTCGGGGGACCTGAGGAGGTCTGCGGTGGCGAGTACGGGTTTGGACGTTCCCACGTTCGGTGTCGAAGAGGAGCTTCTGCTCGTCGAGGAGTCGACAGGTGAACCGTTCATGGAAAGCGCCGCGGTCGCCCACGTCGCGAAAACGCTAGGACTCGACCTGGATCTCGAGCTGACGCCGTGCCAGATCGAGACCGCCACGCCCGTCCTGGACTCGATGGCCGACTTGAGGCGGCACCTTGTGGAGAGCCGGAGCAAGGCCGACGCAGCGGCCCGCGAAATGGGCGGGCGGGTGCTGGCAGTGGGAGTGCCGCCGATCGTCGGTGATCGTCAACCAGTGTCCAAAACTGAGCGCTACCAGCGCATCGCGCAGAACTTCGGCATCATCGCTGCCGAGCAAGGCGTGTGCGGATGTCACGTGCATGTGGCGGTGCCCGACCGCGCACGCGCAATCGAGGTGAGCAACTCCTTGCGACCGTGGTTGCCCATTCTGGTTGCGTTGACCGCCAATTCGGCCATTCATCGATCGTCGGACAGCGGGTACAGCAGCTGGCGGACAATGCTCTGGTCGCGATGGCCGAGTGCGGGTGCTCCCCCTCATCTCGAATCGGAAGATGAGTACGACGCCGCCACCGCTCGGCTCCTCGAAGTGGGTGCCGCGCTCGACGAGGGCATGATCTATTGGGATGTCCGACCCTCCAAGAACTTTCCGACCATAGAGGTCCGCGTCAGTGATGTTCCCGCGACCGTGGACGAGACGGTTCTCTACGCAACCCTCGTGCGTGCGCTGGTGATGACGGCCCTCGCTGATGGCCCACCCGATTGGGCGGGAGCCGTCAGTTCGGATGCCGTCCGCCTCGCGAAATGGCGGGCAGCGCGCGACGGCCTGACCGGCGAATGCCCGGACCTGCAGTCCGGCAACATGATCCCGGCGCGCGTAGCCGTGGACAGGTTGCTCTCGCACATCGGACCGGCGCTGGACTCCATGGGTGAACACGCGGCGGTTTCGGAGACGCTGAACAATTTGTTCCGCCGCGGGAACGGTGCGATGCAGCAGCGCCAGGTTTTCGAGCGTTCTGGGGCGCAGGCGGTGGTCGAGCATGTCGCGGCACGGACCTTGGAGACTGACAGCTTGCGCTGAACCGGCCGATCGGAACAGGAGGATGGGCGCCAGGGGAGAGCTGGTGATCACTCGGCGCGGAAGGTCGCCCGATACTGGCTCGGCGTGGTGTTCATCAACCGGGTGAAGTGATGTCGAAATGTCACAACGGATGCGAATCCCACCAGCGCCGCAACGCGTTCCACCGGTTCGGATGACGTCTCGAGGAGTTCCAGGCTCACATCGATCCGGCGGGCGATCAGCCATTTGATTGGTGTGGTGCCGGTGGTCTTGGTGAATTGGCGCAGATAGCTGCGCCTGGACATCTTCGCTTGCCCGGCAAGGTCGTCCAGGCTCAGTGGACGGTCGATGTGTGCGAGCGCCCAGGCCATGCTGTCGGTGATGGCGGTGTCCTCCTCGACGGCGGGAAGCGGGTTCTCGATGAACTGCGCTTGTCCGCCGGAACGATGCGGCGCGATCACGAGGCTTCGCGCCACCTCGTTCGCGACGGAGGGACCGTGGTCGTTGCGCACGATGTGCAGGCACAGATCGAGCCCGGCCGAGCAGCCTGCACTGGTGAGCACGTCGCCTTCGTCGATATAGAGGGGCAGGCGGTCCACCGCGATGTTCGGATGCCGCTGCTGGAGCTGGTCTGCGTAACGCCAGTGGGTGGTGGCCCGTCGCCCGTCCAACACCCCGGCTGCGGCCAGCACAAACGCACCCGAACAGATGGAGACCAGACGTGCTCCACTCCCGGCGGCTTGCCGAACCGCGGAGATGACATCGGGGGAAATGGGGGCGTGAATGTCACGGATGCTGGGGATGATCACCGTGTGTGCGGCCGCGAGGTCATCGAGCCCGAATGCTGCTTTCAGGGTTGCCCCGCCGACAACTCTCACCGGATCGGTTGTCTCCGTGCAGAGTTGCACCGTATACCAGGGGCGCACCATACCCGGCCAGAATGACTCGGACAACTCGGCCAGGCCGAATATCTCGGCGGCGATGCCCATTTCGAAAGCGGTCATCCCGTCGTAGGCGAGGATGGCCACGGTGCGTGCTGACCCAGGACGGGACCGCTGCGAAGACATGGCACTATCTTAACGAAGATCGGCATCAGTGCCACTTCTCGTTGCCGTCGATGTCCGCAACCCTTGGTACATGGACAGACAAAACGTGACTGTGATGCAACGATTTTGGCGAGCTGTCAAAGAGTTCGCGGCAGGGGTGAACGCGGCCAGCGCGTTGGCCCATAACAAGACCCCGTCTGAGGAGTCTGTGGCCAGGATTCGGCAACGTGAGTTCTGGGATCTGGATGTCAGTGAATCGGCGCGTCGGCGTGACTGATCTGGTTACCTCCGGCGCGTTTTGCCTCGTACATCGCGGCGTCGGCTGCGGCGATCAGACCGCTGATGAGCTCGCGGGTGTTACCGGTGACCTCGACGAGGCCGATACTCGAGACGCCGAGGCTGGCTGTCACATTCCACGACATCGTGGCGATGGCTGTGCGGAGGCGTTCGGCGGTGTCGTCAGCTTTGCCGGCTGGCGTGATCTCGGCTACCACGAACTCCTCGCCGCCGATGCGGCCCACGACCGCGTCTTCGGGACTGGCCTTGCGCAAGCTGTCAGCGACGGCGATGAGGGTCATGTCGCCGACGGTATGGCCGTAGGCGTCGTTGACCGCTTTGAAGGCGTCGAGGTCGATCATCACGACGGTGATACTTCTATCGGGGTCTCCGGCAGCGCCGGTGATGAGAGCGGACGCGGCACGGTGGAACCCGCGACGGTTGCGCAGCCCGGTCAGAGCATCGGTGGACGACTTCAGCGCGTCGACCGACAGCCAGTGAACGAGTACCTGGCCGCAGAATGGCACCGCAAGGATGCCGCCGCCCATCACCAGTAGCTTTGACAGCGCCATGGCCGGATCGCCGGCGACCGCAATCCGGACAGCACAGATGACGGCGGTCACCAGCGAGATGGTCAGCGTCAGCGACAGGTAGCGAGCACAGTGGAAGAAGCCGATATAGCCCGCAAGGCCGATGAACGCCGTGCATCCGAGCATGCCTGCACGCGGATCGGAGTCAGCCAGGCAGGCCGCCGCGATGAAGAGGGTTCCTGCGACGGAGGCGAGTTGCGACTGCCTGCGGTTCGGCCACCGCCACGCGTAGCCGGCGGCGATTGCGGATAGACCGACCATCACGGCGATGGACACGACTTTCTGGAACGTGTTCTGTGGACCCGAGGGACTCAACATCATCAAGAATGTCGCCATCGCCAGCATCGACAAGATTGCCGCAAGGACGTATCTGGTAGCCGACGTCAGGCTGCGGGCGGCCAAATAGTCGGAGAGCCAGTCGAAGTGGTCTGGCTGCCGCCACCACAGGAGGAGTTGGCGCACTTGACAACCCCCCGTATCGGGACGGTTCGGACGGCCGACTTCAGCTTTGATGCTACCCGTGCACGCCGGGATTGACGCGACCTTCAGGGAACCCAGCTGATCGGGCTTCACGTCGGGCCGGTGTCCCGAGAGCGACCGCCCCGCCGGTCGGTGTCGTGCACAGGTGGATGTGCACGAGTGGGCGGATGCCAGCCACCATAACGGCGTGCGTACGCGCGGACACTTCTCCATGGGAACGTGGACGTGTACAAACGGGCCCACTGGGTCGGAGTCTGACGCCGGCAGGGCCTCACAACAACACAACACGTTGCCGGGCAACGTGATGACTCCCCCTTCGGTGATCAACGCCGCCGCTGGCTCCGCGCGCAACCGTCAACTCCTCGAGGTGCCATCGATTATGCGTCTGCCCGGTCGCGTTGTACCGCGGCCCATGAGTTCAGACCTCAGTGGTGGGACTTTCTGCGCTAAATCCAATTAGCGCAGTAGGTGGGCGCGCGGCCTGCGAGAACCGTCAATATCTCGTTGTCGTGCTTCGAGATGAGCGGAAGGAACGTCCCGCAGCGAACGCCCAGATTAGGGGTAGTTCTGTGACATGCAACATAGAGGTTCGACGTTCCTATAACGCTGTGGTCTGCCGCAGGTCGCTGATAAATCGCTGCCTATGGTCGCGGCCCGGTCATGCCATCTAAGAGCGGATCGGGATTGGCTTGCAGAACGACGATACGGTCGAGTCATGCAGCAGTCCGCGGGCTGGGGAGGACTACGTCTTGGAGGAGATAAGAAACGGCCTGCCCGCTGTCGTGGGGAACGACATTCAGACTGCAGGCAAGCGAATTGATGCGCTGCTGCGCACGAATGGGATAGTGCAGTCGCTGGCTTTCACTGAGATTAAGCACCACCGTACGACGCTCCTTGCTGCGACGTCGTACCGGCCAGGTGTGTGGCGTCTATCGTCGGAGCTCGGCGGGGCAGTAGTACAGGCTCAGCAAACCGTTCGCATGGCAGCTCGCGACCTGCGGGAGTACATCGAAGACCGAGCCGACGATGGTTCCCGCACCGGCACAGAGACGTTCGTGGTGCAACCGCGTTCCTACTTGATCGTGGGGATCGCTGAACCAGTTCGTGGGCGAGGGCGGCAGACCCGCAGCAACAAAGTGCAGAGCTTCGAGCTCTTTCGTCGCAATCTCCATGAACCGGAGGTCATAACCTTCGATGAGCTTCTCGCGCGTGCTGAGTGGCACGTGACCCTCGCTGAGCACCAGGCGACCGACTGCAGCGAGGACCGGCGCGAAGACAACGGCCCCACGGAAACGGCTGAACACCTGTTGTTAAGGACGGCTTGTCGGACCCAGCACGGGGGTCTGTCGAAGCGTTTAGTAATGCAACGAGTGACCGGGCGGGCGGTCTGGTCTAAGGACAGTTCTGCGTGTCGTTGGTGGGCGGCGGGTGGCCCACCCGCGCACCAGGTACGGCGCCGCCGTCGTGGCACGCAACGTGAATTGCATCACTAATGTCTACTTTCGGGGACTACGGTGCATCGTTCGGCGGTGTTAGCGTACTGCCAGGTCAAACGCCTATGCGGGCAGCTCTTGACCGTCGGGCAAAGGAGCCATGTATGTCACCTCGAATTAATAGCTGCCTCCTCGAAGGGACGGTCGCAGTTGTCACCGGGGCCGCTAGCGGTATCGGACGGGCGATAGCTGAGCATTTCGTCGCCCAGGGTGCCGCCGTGTTGGTCACTGACATCAGCGACGCCGAAGGTACCGAGCTCGCTGAGGCGCTCGGTGACTCGTGTCGCTACGCGCACACCGATGTGACCGTCGAGGCAGACATCGCGGACGCAATCGCTACTGCAGTGGACACGTTCGGGAAGCTCGACATCATGGTCAACAACGCCGGAGCTCAGGGCGACCCGTCAACTATCGTGGATGCGAATCCAGATGGTTTCGACCGCACCCTGGCGCTTCTGACACGGTCAGTACTTCTCGGACACAAGCACGCGGCTCGACAGTTCATCAGCCAGGAGTCAGCGGGGAGCATCATCTCCACAGCCAGTGCCGCGGCCATCCAGGGTGGCTGGAGCACAACCGGTTACACGACGGCCAAGCACGCCGTGGTCGGGCTGGTTCGCCAAGCCGCTGCCGAGCTCGGCCCCTCGGGTATCCGCTCGAACGCGATCGCTCCGGGAATCATCATGACCCCGATCATGTCTCGCACGTTTGGAGTACCCGACTCCGACGCCGGGCAGTTCCTGGAGTTTCTCGCTGACCGTCTCGGTGCCGGTCAACCGTCGCGGCGGGTTGGCTTTCCCGACGACATCGCTGCAGTGGCCACATTTCTCGCGAGTGATCTGTCCCGCTACGTCAACGGAGTCCTGATCCCGGTCGACGGTGGAGCCACCAACGTGACGCTCGGAACGTTCGCAGCCGACGTGGTCGCCGCCGCCGAGGAATTCCTCGCCAATCGTTAGTCGGCCCTTGGGCCCACAATGTCCACTTTAGTGGACTACTACTGCTGTGATGCAGTTCATACTCTTCATCTGACTGTTGGGTAGACAACTTCAGAGAAGGTCGCTTCCCCAACCCGACCACAGTCATCTCGGTGCGCACGAGACCTCTGTCCGCGTGCCGTTCGTCGATCGACGCTTCCCACCATCGAAAGGACTGGTCACGTAATGCTTGACCATGAAATCACAACCACGCCGCGGGGCCGGCGTGTTGTAGATCCCTCCCTGCCGCCCGCCGAAGGATTGACTTCGAAGCAGTTCTGGCTCACTGCAACGATTTTGGCTGTTGTCGCGGCATCGTTCGAAATCCAACAGCTGATGGTCATTCCGCTCATGGGGTTGCTGTCGACCTCGTTGGATGTGTCGGCGACCGTCACAACGTGGATCGTTCTCTCTGCCTTGATCTCCGGGGCCATTCTCACCGGACCCCTGTGCCGCCTGGCGGACCGAATCGGGCCGAAGAAGGTGTATGTCATAGCGGCGACCGCGGTCCTAGTCGGCAACGCGCTGTGCGCCTTGGCGCTGGCGTGGCAGATTCCTGCGTTGATGCTGTTTGGCCGGGCTCTCGTCGGCATTAACATCGCAGCAGCGATGGGTATCGCCATCCTCAAATCACTGGGATCACCGAAGCAGATGCAAATGGGGATGGGGATGGTGACATTGGGCAACGGGCTCGGCGTCGTCCCTTCCTTCTTGTTAGCTGGCTTCCTGATCGACCGGGGGGCGAGCCTGACCACGGTCTTCTGGGTGACCGCATTCTTGGCAGCCGCGTGCGTCCTAATGCTGTTGGCTATTCCGCAGACTCAGGGATGGCACACTGTCCGGATCCCGTTCTTGTCGTCGGTGCTGATCGGGGCCTGGGTACTGCCGATCTGCCTGTACCTGAGCCTCGGCAACTCTTGGGGTTGGGCGTCGTGGTCGACGCTGGGGTTCTTGGTATTCGCGCTTGTCGCTTTCGCTTGCTGGCTGCGTTTCGAGCTGGCCTCGGACAACCCGCTCATCCCGCTCCGAATGCTCCGTGGCAACGCACTGGTCGGCTACTACGCGACCGCCTGTATCGGCCTGCTCGCGTACGGCTACTATCTGACCGCGTCAGCATTCGCGCAGACACCACCTGACCAGGCTGGCTACGGCTTCGGGGTCAGCGTCTTCGAATCTGGTCTCATCCTCATCCCCGTAGGGATTCTGGTCACCATCTTGGGCCCGTTAGTAGGACGGTTGATGCACGTTGTGGGGCCGAAATGGGTGCTGATCGCCGGGTCGGCGATCCTGACACTGCAGTTCCTGCTGATGGCGGCATTCAAGTCCGAATTGTGGCAAATGTACGCGTACGCAGCGATGTTTGGCGTCGGGGTGGCGTTGTTCCTGCCAGCTGGCTGGTCAGTGTTCGCCATGCAGGCCAAGCATGAGGAGATTGGGATCACGGCTGGCATGGCGTTGATTCTGCAGATGATCTACGGCGCTTTCGCCGCCGCCATCGGAACGGTGCTGCTCACGAGAGAACTCGTATCGGACACTACCTTCTCCGTCGAAAGTGGTTATACGACGGTGTTTTTGATATACGCAATCGGAATGGCGGCCGCTGTAGGTCTCGGTTTCTTGGTCAACACCAAACGCGACGGATACATCACAGTCGATCAGGAAGTGACCCGGTGAGAGCTCTTCGCTATTACAGCGCCAACGACATTCGCCTGGACGACATTTCGGAGCCTGAGCCCGGCCCGGGGATGATCAAGGTTGCAATCGAAGCGGCCGGCATCTGCGGATCCGACATCCATGAATACAAAAACGGTCCTATCTCCACGCCGGTGAACGCTCCACATCCACTCACAGGGGAACAGACGCCAATCGTGCTGGGGCACGAGTTCTGCGGCACGGTCGTGGCGGTAGGCCCAGGCGTCGAGCGCATCGCGGTGGGGCAGCGGATCGCGGCAAACGCTGCCCTGTGGTGTGGGCAGTGTCCCCCGTGCGCCGGGGGTTCGACCAATGTGTGCACGAGCATTGGATTTCACGGGGTCAGTGGTGGCGGCGGCGCGTTCGCGGCCTTCGACGTGATTCCCGAGCGCAACGCGCACGTTGTGCCCGACTCGATACCCTCTTCGGTCGGTGCGTTGCTCGAACCGCTGGCAACCGCGATCCATGCCGTCAAGATGGCGGGACTAAGTCCTGGTGACCATGCTGTGGTGTTCGGAGCCGGGCCCATCGGACTCATGGTCCTCAGTGCCCTGAGCACTATTGGTCTGCAGTCCATTGTCGCAGTGGAACCCGGTGCTTCCCGGGCCGCGGCCGCCGCCCGCTACGGGGCGACCGCAGTCATCAATCCGCTCACCGCAGACGTTCGGGGCACGGTCGCGGAGATCACCAATGGCGGCCGGGTCGGGGCGAGCTTTGATGCTGCCGCCGCTCCCGACAGTCTGCACACCGCGATCGATGTCACGGGGGTACACGGACGAGTCATCAACATTGCAGCGTGGGAACACCCCGTCGAGTTCAATCCGACGAGCCTGCTGTTTCGAGAGGTGTCGCTCCATGGAAGCCTGGCGTACACCAGCGAGGATTTCGACGATGCGGTCGCGCACGCAGCGCCGCGAGCGCGGGCGATGTCGGGCATGATCACATCCACGATCGCTCTCGACGATGTGATCACCGCCGGCTTCGACCGGTTGGCCTTTCACCAGCACGACGAGATCAAAGTTCTGGTGCAGCCATGAACCACGCTCGAGAAGAGGGCCTTCTTAGAGTGTGTGTGCCGTCCGCGCTTCACTAGCCCTGGTGCTCTGCGCTTCTCACCCCGCTTGACATGCTCAACCGCCAGGCCTTCTCTACACACCCCAAGGCCTGGCGGTTTGTCGTGCCTCTGCCAGTGATCGGGCGATTCAGCAAGATCGGTTGTCCGTCACCGTGATTGGCCCCCCATGCACAGAGGGAAACGCCCGACGGCCGATTGTCCACTTTTGTGGACTTACCCCCTGGGTGGGTTCGCTCTTAGCGTCATACCTGTTGTTGTCTGTGTCACACCGCCACAAGGGAGTATTCACATGAGCAGGTTGAAGTTCGGAACCTTCCTCGCCCCGATTCACGTTCCGGGACAGAACCCCACGCTGCTGCTGCAGCGTGACCTGGAGTTCGTGCAGTACCTCGAGACCCTCGGCTATGACGAGGCCTGGTTCGGTGAGCACCACTCCGCGGGCGCCGAAATCTACGCCTCACCAGAGATTATGATCGCCGCCGCAGGTGAGCGAACCAACCGCATCAAGCTCGGCACCGGAGTCACATCGGTGTCCTACCACAACCCTCTGTGGGCCGCTGAGCGCATGGTCATGCTCGATCACCTCACCCAGGGACGCGCATTGTTCGGTCTGGGGCCGGGTTCGCTGCCCACCGACGCCGCGATGCTCGGGCTGTCGCAGATCGACACCCGGGAACTGTTGGCCGAGAACACCGACATCATCATGCGCCTACTGCGCGGCGAGACTGTGTCGGCGAAGACCCGTACTCACGAATTGTTCGACGCGAAGATTCAGATGGCGCCGTACTCCGATCCGCTCTTCGACGTCGTGGTCGCTGCCATCGCATCGCCCACCGGCGCCCGCCTGGCAGGCAAGTACGGCATCGGGCTCCTGTCTATCGCGGCCACCCTGACCGCCGACGGTTTCAGTGCCCTGCAGCATCACTGGGGCATGCTCGAGGAGTTTGCCGCGCTATCCGGTCGAAGCGACGACGTCGACCGGTCGACGTGGCGTCTGGTCGGCCCGTTCCACATCGCCGAGACCAAAGAACAGGCTTACCAAGATGTCGCATACGGCATCGAGTACTGGTTCAACTACCTACAGCATGTCGCCGCGTTCCCGCAGATGGACGTCCGCGGCACAAACTGCGAGGAGATGATCGATTTCATCAACACTTCCGGCATCGGCGTCATCGGCACGGCGGACGAGGCGCGCGCCCAGGTGCAGCGGCTAATCGACCAGTCGGGAGGTTTCGGCACCCTGCTGATCCAAGGACATGACTGGGCGAACCCGCAGGCGACCCGTCGCTCGTACGAGCTGTTCGCGCAAGATGTGATGCCGTACTTCCAAGGACAGGCACAGCCAATGCTCGACGCCGCCACACGGGCACAGGCGGTGCGCGAAGGCCAGGCCGCCGACCACGTTAAGGCCGTCGAACACATGACCAAAAAGTACGAAGCCGAGCTGGGACGAGCGTAACGCAATGGCGAATGTCACTGTGAAAGTCGGGTTTCCGGTCCCTGCCGATACCGTCTGGAGTTGGGTCGGGAACACCGGAAACGTCGCTTCATGGATCCCGGCCATTGGTTCGTCGAGGATGGAGGACGACGTCCGCCATCTCGTGTTCACCGACGGGGAGCCGGCTCGCGAACGAATCATCGAGCACATCGATGCCGAGCGGACCTATTCCTACCAGTACCTCGACGGGCCACTTCCGTTGCAGCACTATCAGTCGACGATCCAGGTGCTCGAAGCCACTGACAACAGCTGTCTGATTCGCTGGTCGGCAGAATGCGGAGCCGAGTCAGCTGAGGTCGAGGCCGGGCTCGCCTCCGCGATCCGCGGCATCTACACCGAGGCACTCGACGAACTAAAGGCCAAAGTCATACCTATGTGATCGAGATGCCGGGCCGGCGCGGGTGTGGTTTATCCGCGCCGGCCCACCATCCAATCGCAGCCGAAAAGGAACACATGAACACGCACTGCATCACCGACGACAAGCACACGATCTGCGTCACCGACCCCGCGGGTGTCGGCGCGGCGTTCCGGGAAGCGCTGGCGCACTTCTGCTCTGGGGTTGTGATTGTTACGGCCACCGATGTCTCCGGAGCACCCGTCGGCATGACGGTCGGTTCGTTCACCTCGATCTCGATGGATCCGCCGCTGGTCGGGTTTTTTGCGGGTCGAAACTCGACCACCCTGCCGCACGTCATCGCCGACGGCAGGTTCTGCGTCAATGTGTTGTCCGAAGACCAGGACCTTCTTGCCCGCACTTTTGCGCGCAGCGGCGCCGACAAGTTCGCCGGCACCGACTGGTCACCGGCCACCAACGGGTCACCGCGCCTGGCCGGGGCGCACGCCTGGATCGATTGCACACTCGATCAGCAGCAGAGCATCGGCGATCACGACCTCGTCGTCGGCCGGGTGGACGCGCTGGTCGTCCCGCAACCGAACGAACCGCTCGTCTTCCACCGCTCGGTGTTCCATGGTCTGCGAGCCCGCGCGTGAGCGGCCTCACCACCGTCGCTGAGTGTCTCGGGCAGCTACGCCTCGGACGCCCGGTGATCGTCGTCGATGACCAGTCACGCGAGAACGAAGCCGATCTGGTGATGGCTGCCGAGTTCGTAACGGGCGACAGCACCGGGTTCTTCCTCGACCACACCTCCGGATTCCTGTGTGTTGCCATGTCGCAATCGCGCACGGTCGAACTAGACCTGCCACAGATGGTCAACGACCCCACCGATCCTCTCGGCACTGCATTCACCGTCAGCGTCGACGCGAAAGACCGCGTCACCACCGGGATCAGCGCCGCAGATCGGGCCCAGACGGTCCGAATGCTGGCAGCATCTGAGGCAGCCCCCGCCGACTTCACCCGTCCAGGTCACGTCATGCCACTGCGCGCGCGCCCCGGCGGCGTTCTCGAACGGCGCGGACACACCGAGGCCGCCGTTGACCTCTGCGCAGCAGCCGGGCTCGAACCGGTGGGATTGATCTGCGAGATCATCAGCGCCGATCGTCGGCAGATGCTGTCCCGGGGCGATGTCGGAGGGTTCGCGCAACGGCACGGCCTCGCTGTGATCACCATCGAGCAGCTCGACGCACACCGCAGCGCCGGCGCGGTCTCTCGCGGCGCACAATGCCGACTCCCCACCGATCATGGTCACTTCGAGGCGATCGCTTACCAATCCGTTAGCGGTGCCGAACATCTTGCGCTCATCAAGGGAGATCCCGGCGCGGGCACCCCGCTCGTCCGGGTTCATAGCGAATGCCTCACCGGCGACACACTGGGGTCGCGCCGCTGCGACTGCGGCGCCCAGTTGCGCACCGCAATGTCCGAGATTGCTGCTGCGGATTCGGGGGTCCTGATCTATCTCGGTGGACACGAGGGACGTGGTATCGGACTGGCCGCAAAGATTGCCGCCTACCGGCTGCAGGACCTCGACGGCCTCGATACCGTCGACGCGAATCTGCGCCTGGGTTTGCCCGTCGACGGACGAGACTACCGTGACGCCGCGGCAATCCTGCACAACCTCGGCATCAGCCGCGTCCGGCTACTCACCAACAACCCCGCCAAGTCAAAAGCACTGAGTACTAACGGTATCGAGGTCGCGGAGGTCGCCGGGCTCCACACCCTGCCCACCACCGACAATCACAGCTACCTCGCCACTAAACGGGATCGGCTCGGCCATCAACTCGCTCCCGAGAAAGCAGTGATCTAAATGACCAGCACCTTTGCCGGCCTCTTCGACCGGGTGACCGTGATGCACTCGAGTGCGGCCTGGTCGGACACCGCCGCGGAGCTGTCTGCCGTCCTCGGCGAACCCACATACTCTGATGGCAGCAGCTGGTCGGCGTGGAAACAGCTCAGTCTCTCCGATGAGTCGAGCGGCCCGCCATGGGCATTGCTGGCACGCACGTCCGACCTCGACGCGGTCGCAGGCCACGCGGACGAACTTGGTTGGAACGTGGGACAACGCGCCGAGGGTGGGCACGAGACCCGGCTGGCCCTGACCTCGCCCAGTGGGCTGACGGTGATCGCCTACACGCCGGCTCCAGCTCCGGGCGCTTGACCGAGTCGTACCTGTGTCCGGTGCCCACGGCGAAGGATCGCCGTCGCGAGCTCAGACCGGTTCCGGTGACCCGTGACACCAAAGATCCGGCTGATGTATTTCTTGACAGACAATTCCGACAGGGAGAGTTCGCGCGCGATCTCGGCATTGCTCAGGCCGTCGCTCACCAGCTCGGCAACCTCGACTTGTCGAGGCGTCAGGTGCTCAAGCGGATCGACCACGCATCGGTCGACGGAACCCGTGATCGTCACGGTCCGGGTGCGCAGCTGCCTTGCGAGGATCCGAACCGCAAGCTCATCGGTGTCATCCCAGGACCGAACTTGATCAAACATCCCGATCAACGCCTCCCCGTCCGCGAGCGGCAGGTGCATCGCCGAGGCGGTGTCCATGTCATTGGGGTTGAGGTAGTCGACCACGTAAGACCTCTGAGGTTGCGGCAGCCGAGAGAGCTCATGGAGCGTGGCAAAACCGTTTCCTGTAAGCACTCGCCGAGCCTGCGGCAGGGCAAAAACGTCCTTGTCCTGCCAGCTCTCCTGGTAGGTGTCCAGCAACGGTTCAGCGGCGCCGGTAAGAAGCGGCGCCGGGTCATGAAAGATTTCAGGGAAGGTGCGGCCGTAGAAAAACGTCACATCGCGAACCCTGAAGTGGGTCGAAATCGCTTCAACCAGCGATTCTTTGAACCCCTGCCCGCCGGTCGCGTCCTCGCACTGTTCGAGCACTGCGAGGATGCCGAGCATTTGTCTCCGCGACAATTGGTCCTGCCACGCCATCACCGCTCCGATTCGTGTGTTCCCGCCCACATGTCGAATAACAGTACTCGTTTTGCGCCTCCAGTACTACGCACTCCAATCACCTCGACCCGTCAGTACCCAAGAAAGGCGACCGCCCCATGCCTAACGACGACGACGCCCGCCCAGACGAACAGGCGACTCCTCTGAGTACGGTTCGAAGTCAGGCGATCGGCGACATCCCGCGCCGTTCCGCCTCGCGTCACCCGAACAAACTCGCGATGGTTCACCGCGATGTACGCCTCACATATGCCGAACTCGATCACACCATCGATCGGTTCGCGGCTGCAATGTACCGCCACGGGCTGCGCAAGGGCGATCGCATGGCGGTGTTATCCCACAACTGCTGGCAACTCCCCGTCGTGGTCTTCGCCGCTGCCCGGATCGGCGTGGTGGTGGTGCCCATCAACTTCATGCTGACGGCCACGGAGATCGGCTACATCCTCTCCGACTGCGGCGCCGACGCACTCGTGGTCGAGGACGCACTTGTCCCAACTGCCGAGCGGGCGGCGGAATTGGCCGCCACAACGATCTGGCTGCGGATCTCGATCCCTCTGGGCGACGGCTCGTCGTGGCCGTCGATCGCCGAGTGGACCGACGGCGCGTCAGGTCCGGTCCCGGACGTCCCCGTGGACGACGACGACCTGATTCGGATCATGTATACCTCGGGCACCGAGTCCCGCCCCAAGGGCGCAATGCATACCAGTCGCTCCCTGATGTGGCAGTACATGAGCTGCATCGTCACCGGTGAGATGACAGCGGACGACATCGAGGTGCACTCGCTCCCGCTGTATCACTGTGCTCAGCTCGACAACTTCTTGATCACCGACATCTTTCTCGGGGCCACCAGTATCATCGTCGATCGCCCCGACCCCGCGCTGCTACTGCGCGCAATCGCCGATGAGCACGCGACCAAGCTGTTCTGCCCACCGACGGTCTGGATTTCGCTGCTGCGCTCCCCGGTCTTCACGCCTGAGGCCATCGCAACCCTCCGCAAGGGGTATTACGGCGCCTCGGCGCTGCCGCCCGAGGTGCTGCGGGAGATGACCACACTGCTGCCCGAACTCCGGCTCTGGAACTTCTACGGCCAGACCGAGATGGCCTCACTGGCAACGGTTCTCGGGCCCGGCGACCAAAAGACCCGGGGTGGTTCGGCGGGCCGTCCCGCCCTGAATGTGCAGACCCAGATCGTCGACGCGGACAATCAACCAGTTGCGGCCGGCTCCGTCGGCGAGATCGTGCACCGCAGTCCACAGGCCACCATCGGCTACCTCAACCTTCCGGAGAAGACCGCGGAGGCCTTCCGCGGCGGCTGGTTCCACAGCGGCGATCTCGGCTATCTCGACGACGACGGCTACCTGTGGGTCGTCGACCGCCAGAAGGACATGATCAAAACCGGTGGCGAAAATGTCGCCAGTCGCGAGGTCGAGGAAGTGCTCTTCGAGATCCCCGGCGTCCAAGAGGCCGCTGTGTTCGGTGTACCCCATCCGCGATGGATCGAGGCGATCGCCGCGGTCATCGTGCCCACTTCCGGTGACACCGTCGACGAGAATGCGATCATCGAGTACTGCCGAAACCGTCTGGCGGGCTACAAGATTCCGAAGTACATCATCTCCGCGGACGCCTTGCCCAAGAATCCGAGCGGCAAGATACTGAAGCGTGACCTGCGGGAACGGTACAACGCGATTGCCGATGCCAGCGCCTGACCCTCACCGGGCGCGGCGAAGTCGCCGACGCCGACCGTGCCCTTTGTCCGACATCGCCATCTCGTTTCCCCCCAATCGAATGGACATGGCCTGGGTTCAATGACCCTCGAGGAGTTCTACACTGGGGCGACCATCTCGCCGGCCTCGTGACGAATACCGCACGCGTTCTCGACATCTACTGGGCTGCTGTGCGTTGGGGCTCTACCTCACCCGCTCGCGCGAACGGTGGCGTCGCTGAGGCTGATTCCCCAGGGCTGATCGATGGCGTGGACGCAGCTGAAGCCAGATCGCCTGGGGGTAAAGAGCCAGTACTTGACCCGGGTTGTCGCCGGTCTCCCAGCCGCAGCCATCGCCGTGAGTGCGTCAAAGTAGCCTCATAACGGCTGGCAGGCAACAGAAATCAAGAAATCAAATGTGCGTTGCCTACCTCGTGTCTGGAAGCGTCGCACCCGACATAAGGCCCGATGAAGTGCTTCAGCATTGCTGGTAGTGGCTGCAATTATCGTACCCAACGGGCGGCTTCGAATCATCGGCGAACGTTGATGGTGTTCCGCAGTACTCGTTTGAGAATCTTCCCGCTTGGGTTCTTGGGTAATTGGTCCATGAAGAGCACAGACTTCGGAATTTTGTATGGTGCGAGGTGGTCTCGGCAGTGGGTGAGCACGGCCAATTCGTCGATGGTGTGGCCGGCGACCGGAACGACAACTGCCGTCACGGCTTCGATCCAGACCGGGTCGGACACTCCGAACACCGCGGCTTCCTGGACTCCGTCCATCGCATAGAGAATTTCTTCGACCTCTCGGCTGGCGACATTTTCGCCACCGGTTTTGATCATGTCTTTCTTGCGGTCGACGACCCAGAGGTAGCCATCGTCGTCGAAATATCCGAGATCGCCGCTATGGAACCAGCCACCCGCGAACGCATCGGCGGTTTTGTCCGGGAGGTTGTGATAGCCAACGGTTGTCTGTGGACTGCGGTGGACAATTTCGCCGACGACACCCGATTCGACCACGCGATCGGCGTCGTCGACAATCTGCGTCTCGACATTGAGTGCCGGTCGGCCCGCTGACCCGCCGCGGGTGTCCTGATCGTCGGGACCGAGGACCGTGGCCAGCGATGCCATTTCAGTCTGCCCGTAGAAGTTCCACAGCCGTAGCTCGGGCGCCAGGCGGCGGAGTTCGCGCAGCATCTCCACCGGCAGCGCGGACGCGCCGTAGTAGCCCTTGCGCAGTGAGGTCAGATCGGTGCCGGCTAGGGCAGGCGAGCGGAGCAGTGCACCCCACACCGTCGGTGGGCAGAACAGATTGGTGGCTTTCTCCCGTTCGATCGCGTCGAGAATCGCCGTCGGATCCGGTCGATCAAGGATGATGCTGGTGGCTCCGAGGTAGAGGTCGGTGATCAGGAAGTTGTCGAGTTGAGCGCAGTGGTACAGCGGTAATGCGTGCACCTCGATGTCGTCCGCTGTCATCTCACCGGTGACGATGCAGCTCATGTACTGCCACATGAGAGTTCGGCTCGTGTGTATGGCCCCTTTCGGGCGTGACTCGGTGCCGGAGGTGTACATGATGCGGATCACGTCGTCATCGGCGACGGTCACCGGCGGTGGGGTGTCGGGGGATCGGGCCAGCCAGTCGTCGAATTCGGTCCATCCGACCGGCGGTGGAATGTTGCTGAGAGACAGGACGATCGGCACCTCGATCGCGCCCGACGACTGCTCCACGGCCTGATCGGCGACACCGCACAGTTCGCCTTCGACGATGAGGGCACGGGGAGCGCAGTCATTCAGGATGAAGGCGATCTCGGGTGCGGTGAGCATGAAGTTGATCGGTACGGAGACGACGCCGATCCGCGCCGCCCCGAACACCAGGATCGGATAGTGCCAGCAGTTGTGGGACAGGATCGCCATCCGGTCACCGGGACGCAAGCCGTCGGCCCACAACGAGGCGGCCACCTGGTCGACCAGGACGTCGAACGCGGCGAACGAGAGTCGGGTGTCCCGGTGCACGATCGCCGTCTTGTGGGGGAACCGGGCCGCACTGCGTCGGGGGATGTCCGCCAGGCTGTGCCCGCGGGTGGTGGTCACGTCGTCGGAGAGGGGCATGGTCTCAGCTCTGATTGTCGACGGGCACATGCGTGCCGAAACGACGGCCGTGGTAGGTCAGTGGGGCCAGGGCGGTGTCGTGCTCGACGTCCTGGACTGCTCCGACGACGATCAGGTGGTCGCCACCGTCGACGAAAGACGTCGCGGCACAATTGATCCAGATCGCAGCTCCGCTGATGCGCGGCATGCCGTCAGCATCGGTCCACGGCACGTCCAGGAACTTGTCTCGTCCCTTGCCGGCGAACTGCATGGCCACCGGATGTTGCGATGCACTCAGGATGTTCACGCCGAACCTGTTGGTGCGACGGATGATCTCGAGCGATTCCGACGTGTGTGCTAACGCGATTGCGATGAGCGGCGGATCCATCGACAGTGACATCACCGCGCTGACGGTGGTGCCGTGCGGACGATCGTCGTCCATGGTCGTGATGATGGTGACCGGCGCGCACAGGTGTGCCATGCCATCACGAAAAGTGTTGGCGAGTCGGTCGTCTACGGCCTGTGTCATGAGACTGCTCCCTTCGCGCCGGACCGTTGGGTGTCCAGCGCCGCGACGAGATCGGAATACGAGAGAACGGGCGCCTGAGCACGATCGGGTTCGGCGATGATCTCCGTCGCGCTAGCCATCTCGGTGACATGAAGAGTCGATACCAGGGCGCAGAACACCGCAGATGGACCGACTCCGGCGAGTCCGACAAGTGCGGCCGCAGCGGCGGCTCGCTCGGGGCGGTCGGGGGCGAACTGACCGGCCCGCACCGGGACCACGTGACCGGGCCGGGTGAAATCTGCAGGTCTGGCCGCCGGGTCGCTCAGCAGCCTGGCGGTGGTCGCCCGATCGGCGGCCGAGATCCCGGTGGTCGTACCGGCGACCGCGTCGACGGTGACACACATGGTCCCGGGATAGTCCCCGGGCGCCTCGAGCCACGACATCGGTGGCAATTCGAGGCGCCGACAGGTGTCGTCGTCGACTGTGACGCAAACAAAGCCTGATCCCCACCGCACCAGGCGGTGCACGGCGCCCACGGAGGCGTCGGCAGCACCGGTGACGAGGTCGCAGCCGGTGCCGCCGATGTCGTCGGCGAGCACCACCGGGCGTCCGGCGCGCAGTTCACCCAGCACGGACCACAATCGGTGCGCGCGGTCGCCGGCACTGTCGTGTGCCGTCGATGTGCGACGTCGGGGTGCGGATGGGCTGAGCGTGTATGCCGTGTCCATGACTGCGAATCCTCGTCAACTCGTCGTGTGTCAGACCGAGAGGCCGGTCTTGGCCCAGAACTTCTCGAACGACGACGGCACGACGTCGGTGCCGTTGACCACCTTGCCGTCGACGAACCGATGGGTCATCACCATGACGATGTCGAGTTCCTCGTCGCCGAGGCGGCGGTAGGCGCGGACGTTGGCGGTCACCAGTTCGTCGCTGACGACCTCGACGGAGATCACCTCGTTGCGGGATTCGTCCAGTTTCGCCAGGATGCCGAACGCCTCGAGGAACTCGCCTTTCGTATAGAGGCGCTGGGTGCCCTCGAGGGTGAATCCGGCCCAGGTCATGTCGTCGGAGTACAGCTCGACGAGCGGCACCGGGTTGCCTTCGTCGGCGGCGGCAAAGGCAGCTTTCAGGGCTTCGGCGTTCTGTTGCGTCATCGTGGATCTCCTCGATCGTTCATTGAACCGTGTGGTGGGCATCACTCTTCCGGGCTGTGACGTGCTGGGGAACCGCCGGAGTACGTGATCTCCTACGGGTTGTGCACGCATCTTTCCTTTGGCGCTTTAGTCCAGTTCACAGCGGTGACGTCATCGGTCGACCGGTACGTGTGCAGGGCCGTGGTAGAAGCGGATGACACATCTTGACCCCCCTGGTTGACGTGTGACACAGGACTGAGTGACAGTGACATCGATCTCACCGGAGAGATCATCGGTGATCGATGGAGGCCCACGATGAACGCTGATGAATGGACCGAGATCCGACGATGTCATGCGCAGGGCGAATCGATCAAGGGCATCGCCCAACGTCTCGGGATGTCGCGGAACACGGTGAGACGGGCGCTCACCCTTACCGAACCACCGAACGATCACCGCAGTCGCACCGGTTCGATCGCGGACGTCGTGGACACCCGGCTGCGCGAGATCCTGATCGACGCACCGGACACGTCGATCGCAGAGTTGTCGCGGCTGATCGGCTGGACGCATTCCCGCACCACACTCGCGCGCCGGGTCAAGGCGGTCCGGGGTGAGTTGGCGACGGCCAGAGTCACCGAGGACCGACCGGGGCCGACCATCCCCGGGTTCGCCACGTCATTTGTGGGTCGGCGCGACGAGTTACGGGCCCTGCGGACATTGCTCGGCGACAACGTCCTGGTGACTATCACCGGACCCGGTGGCATGGGCAAGACCCGGCTGGCGGTGCAGGCGGCCAGCGACTTCCGCAGGGCATTCCCCGACGGCGTACGGGTGATCGAACTGGCGTCGGTACGCAGCCCCAATCTGCTCACGCAGGCGATCTGCGACGGACTGGCGATCTCGCACCGCGACGTACACGGACGTCCGGCGGAGGAGACCCTCATCGACTATCTGCGTCACCGACGAATGCTGTTGGTACTGGACAACTGTGAGCATCTCCTCGACGAGTGCGCCCGACTGGTGGGCTCGCTACTCAGCGCGACGCGACAGCTGCGCATCGTGGCGACCAGCCGAGAGGTGCTGGCGGTGTCCGGTGAATACGTGTTCCCGCTGCCGCCGCTGTCCACAGCGGATGACACGGAGAGTCCCGGCGCGGTGGAGCTGTTCGTCAATCGGGCGTCATCGGTGCTGTCGGGATTCGAGCTCAACGCCGGCAATCGCGAAGCAGTGCAGCGGATCTGCAGTCGCCTCGACGGATTGCCGCTGGCCATCGAACTCGCCTGCGCCCGTCTGCCCGTGCTGTCGGTGCAAGAGCTCGCCGACCGCCTCGACCGTCGACTTGATCTCTTAACCGTCGGTAATCGCGCCGGGCCGCAACGCCACCGCAGCCTGCAGGCGACCGTGGACTGGAGCTACGAGTTGTGTACCCGGGAGCAGCAACTGCTGTGGGTGCGCGCCTCAATCTTCGCCGGCGGCTTCGACCTCGGAATGGCCGAAACCGTCTGCAGCGATCTCGATCTGCCGCCCGAGGCCATTCTCGACGGTGTCTCGGCCTTGGTCGGAAAGTCAATCGTGCACCGCGAAGAGGGCCCGAGTGGAGTTCGGTTCCGGATGCTGGAGACCATCCGCGAGTACGGCAACAGCAAACTCGAAGCGCGGGAGAAGACTGACCTGCAGACCCGGTTGCTGCAGTGGTGCGCCCACTTGGTGTCGGACACCGTGGATTCGTGGTTCGGCTCGGATCAACGACGGGCCGGCGATCAGGTTCGGCAGAACCATGCCAACATCCGTTCCGTCCTGCACACCGCTATCTCGCAGCCCACCGCCGACAGCGGACAACTCGCCGCCGACATCTTGGGCAAGGCCTGGTTTTTGTGGGCGTGCGGTCTGTCGGTCCGCGAACACCGCATGTGGCTGACCCGGGTCCTGGACCTCCCTGATGTCTCGGCGTGGAGTCGCGGAAGGGTGTTGGCCACACTGGGTTTGGTCCAGACCCTCCAAGGTGATCGCGAATCGGCGGAGTTCGTGCTGCATCGAGCACTGACGATCTCGCACGACAGCGGTGACGAGCAGAACGTGGCGTTCGCCATGCAGGTCCGCGGATTGAAGGAGTTCTTCGCCGGCCAGTTCGACGTCGCACACACCCTGATGGCCGGCGCTCACGAGCGATACCGGGCCGTCGGCGGCCGGGAGGATCTCGTCCACACCCTGCACATCCATCGAGGGATGTTGTGCTGCTTCACCTCCGACGTCGACGAGGCGTACGAGCAGTTTTCAATCGTGCTGCGCCGGTCCGAAGAGATCGGGGAGTGGTGGCTACGCTCGTACGCCACCTATGGTTTGGGACTGGTGGCTCTGATGCGCGAGGACTACGACACCGCTGCGCAGCTCGCGGTGGCGAGCCTGGCGATGAAACAGGATTTCGACGACGTCGTCGGGACGACACTGGTCACCGACCTTCTCGGATGGACGGAGGCCGAACGCGGTGAAGCCGAGCGATCGGTGGTGTTGCTCGGCGCCGCCGCCTCGATGTGGGGATCTTTCGGAATGCAGCTGTACGGATCAGAACACTGGGTCGACAAGCGGGCACAGACCGAGGACCAATGTCGGGAGGCCTTGGGCAGCAGGTGCTTCGACGCCTGCCACTGCAAGGGCGAAGCTATGTCGGTCGCCGAGCTGATCGCGTACGCGTTGGAGCAGGATGCGGATTCCGATCCCGATTCTGATGATCACTCCAACTCTCCGACACTGGAGAAGCTGTCGCCGCGAGAGCGTGAGGTCGCGGCGTGTGTCGCAGCCGGCATGACCAACAAGGAGATCGCTGCCAAGATGGTGCTGTCGTCGCGGACCGTGGAGGGGCATGTCGAACATATTCTCGGCAAACTCGGCGTCGAACGACGGGGAGAGGTCGCCGCCCTCATCGGGTAGATCTGTGCGGATCGGGCGAGGGGAGTCCCGACCCGCACAGACCACTTCGGGCACATCACATCTTGTTGATGGCTCCGGCGTCGATGGGAAGTGCGATTCCCGTAACGTAGCGGGCAGCATCCGACGCCAACCAGACGACGGCGTTGCTGATGTCGACCGGTTCGATCCACGGTGTAGGCAACACGTTCATACCGGTCTGGCAGGCTTCCTTGAAGTCCTCATGCGTCGGGTTCTCCAGATCCGGACGGAACAGCCGATACATGTTCTCGTTGTCGATCATGTCGGTCAGCACCGAGGTGGGTTGGATTGCGTTGCACCGAATTGAGTGTGCACCGAGCTCATTCGCGGTCGTGCGGGCCAGTCCGATGACTCCGTGCTTCGCCGCGACGTAGTGCGCAAAGTTCGGGAAGCCCTGGGTACCACCGGTCGAACTGATCAGAACGATCGAGCCGCCCTGGCCCTGCGCGATGAGGTGAGGAACGGTGGCCCGGATGGTCTTCCAAACACCGGTGAGGTTGATGTCGATCATCTCGTCCCACTGCTCCTCGGTGAGCTCATGAACCGGAGCGTTCGAGAAGATACCGGCATTTGCAACAACCGTGTCGAGGCGCCCGAGCTCCGCGATCCCCGACGCCACAGCGTTTTCCAGATCCTTCAACGACCGGACATCGGCGACGACAGCATGCGCCCGGCGGTCGAACTTTTGGATGTGTCGGACGGTTTCGGCGAGATCGTCCTCGGTCGAGCCGTGGTAGGGCGTGGTGGCCGGCTTCCGGCAGATGTCAATCGCGATGATGTCGGCACCTTCTTCGGCCAGGCGGATTGCGTGCGAACGTCCCTGGCCGCGTGCGGCTCCAGTGACCAGGGCGACTTTGCCCTCGAGCTGTCCCATTGTTGCTCCTTTGTGTAGTGAGTGTTGTTGCTTACGAGCGACGTCAGATCAGCGGCCAGTCTTGGCGTAGCCGGCCAGAATCGGTCCCGCCGCCTCGACCAGGGTCATCCGGTCGACCAGCATGTGCTGGGTCGCCACCGCTGCGTCCCGGGTGCAACGTCCGAGGGCGCTGGGGTTGCGGACGGTGCCGCTGCCGGCCCACTTGTGCGCGAATCCGACCACCTCGGAGGCGACTTCCTGCGCCCACGTGGCGACCTGACGCATCCGTGCCCGCTGCTCGTCGCTGATCTCGCCGCCGGCCGCTGCCGTGGCCTCGGCGGAGCCGTAGACCTCGTAGGTGTAGCTGCGCGCCGCGCGGTAGAGGGCTTCGAACTTTGCGAACTCCCAGCGGAAAAGGTCGGAGTCGCCGACGACTGTCGGATAGCCGGGGCGTACTTTCGTCAAGACAATGCCGACGATCTCTTCAAGCGCCCGCTTCGCCAGCCCGAGAGCCACGGGGGCGTGACCGCCGACGCCGATCCCCAGTAGGCCAAGCCGATAAACGGGCTCGGGACGGACCGGGGTCGTGGAGAAGGTCTCCATCGTGTACTTCTCCGGGACGAACTTGCCGTCGACCAGGTAGTCGTAGCTACCGGTACCGACCATGCCCATCACGTCCCACCCGCCCAAGAACTGGACTTCATCGCGGGGCAAGAAGCTGATGCGGCACTGCGGTTCGCCGTTCGCGTCGAGTACGGGTTCGCCGTTGTCGTCGACGATCACGAAACCCGCGCCGATCCAGGATGCATGTGCCGAGCCGCTGCCGAACTGGAAGCGCCCGGTGACCCGGAAGCCGCCGTCGACCGCGACGCCTTTGCCAGTTGGCATGATCATGCCTGCGGTGATTCCGCGATCAGGTCCTCCGAACATCTCGCGAGCCCCGACCTCGTTCATGAAGCCAACCGCGATCGCGGTGCTGAACGAGTTGGCCATTAAAGCCCATCCGGTGGAACCGTCGGCGCGGGAAATCTCTTCGATCACCTTGAACGCGTCGACGATCCCGAGACCGAGGCCTCCGAGCTCCTTCGGCACGAGTGTCCAGAACAGGTCCGCTTCAGCCAAGGCCTCGTAGACCGGCCGGGTGATCGTACGATCCCGCTCGATTGCGTCGGCTTCTTGTTCGATGAGGCGTCCAGCGGCTTTAGCGCGGGCCAGGGTGTCGGTGTCGGTGTCGGTGTCGGTGTCGGTGTCGGTGGAAATGTCCACATGGGCGTCCAGTGTGTCGACGGTCATTGTCGATGACCTCTCTCTTTTACGTTTAGGCCGGTATGACCCACGTCACTTTCGTCGGCGGATGGGGTGTACCGCATCGGTGGACATACGTGATCAACTACTTGACCGAGCGGCACCCTGGCTACATCAACGCCTGCTGCTCGGCATACGCATCCGTTGTGTTGTATCGTCACGGCGACGAAATATATTGCGGCACAACTGTTTATGCTGCAGGTGCATCTCATGTCATCCAAACATGACGCGACGCAGATGGGGGCATTGGTAGAGCCGCTGGCGCGGCGCGCAAGTGGATGTGCATGGAGGACGGCGCTGGCGAGGTGTTGGGAGCAATCTGACCGGAAGCTCAGCGACCCTCTTTGAGGTGGTGCAGCGCGACCAGGGCACCAAACCCTTCGCCTGATGGGTGTGCCGAGTGCGGTGATCGTCGTAATGCCGTGAGAATGCACCGTGCGCCGTGGGTGCCCTGAGGGCGGAGCGAACGGTTGTTCTTGTCAGGCTGAACGCCAAGTAAAGCGTTGAGTAGGTGATGAGGCGGGTTTTGTTAGCAGCCTAGGTTGACAGGCGAACGTTTGATCGCGACTATGTTTAGAAACGACCGCTGAACCGTGACGATTGCAGGTGCGGACCGAATTGAGCACTGAGCGCGAAGGCTGTCATGGCCCTCCTGAACATGGGGTCGGCGATCGCAAGCTGGTACCGCCCCCGACGGTGAACTGACCGCAGGCCAGCTGGCCGACCGCTATTGCGCTCTCGCCGTCGGAACCGTCTGCGCACCTTAATTGAAAGGACTGAACTGTGAGCACCTCGGCAGTGGATGAACTAGATGTGGCTCGCGTACGAGATTGGTTGCGCGGAGTCGAAACGGGCATCGTTGGAGACCTGACTGCCACCCTCATCGCGGGCGGTCGATCGAACCCCACGTACGCGCTGACCGACGGCGACCGCAGCTGGATCCTGCGGCGGCCTCCCCAGGGACACGTGCTCCCCACCGCGCACGACATGGGCCGCGAGTACCGTGCGTTGTCGTCTTTGAAGGACAGCGCCGTACCGGTCCCCAGAACCGTAGGGCTGTGCACGGATCCGTCGGTCATCGGAGCGTCGTTCTACGTCATGGACAAGTTGGACGGGATCACGCTACGTACGCAGAACGACACCCTGCAGCTCACCGAAGCCCAGCGTGCCGGTCTGGCGGATTCGATGATGACCACCCTCGCCGAGTTACACGCTATCGATCCCGGCGATGTCGGGCTCGCCGACTGGGGTAAGCCCGAGGGCTTTCTCGCAAGGCAGATCCGACGCTGGCAACGCCAGTGGGACGCGTCGGCTACTTCTGATCGTCCAGAGGTCGCCGAGCTGTTTCGACGCCTCCAGGCGGGACTACCATCGCGGAGTTATCCGGGAATTGTGCACGGAGACTTCAAGATCGACAACATGATGGTCGATCGCAACGATCCCACTCGTATTCTCGGCGTCCTCGACTGGGAGATGTCCACGCTGGGAGACTCGATCACCGACCTCGGGATCTTGTGCTCGTTCTGGGACCACGAAGGCGAGTTCTTCAATCCCATTACCGCAGGCGCGACTGCACTGCCGGGCTTCCCCACCCGCGATGATCTGGTCGAGCGGTACATGAGCGCTCGCGGGATCGATGTACCGGACATCGACTGGTATCTGGTGTTTGCCGATTTCAAGATCGCGATCATCCTCGAGGGCATCCACGCCCGTCACGCTCAGGGACACACCGAGGGTGAGGATTTCGCCGGCGTCGGCGAGATGGTCGGTCCGCTCCTCGGACGTGCGCTCGAGCGTGCATCTGCTTCATCCGTCACCGGCTTGGCCGGCTGAATCCACCGAAGGACACCCACATGACTCACTCGGTCAACACATCGGCCATGCCCGCAGCTGTCGACGTCGCCTCGCTCGATCTCAGGCCGTCGGCCAGGGCGCTCGAGCTCCGCGAAACGCTGGTCGACTTCATGCACACGCACGTCTTTCCCGCTGAACACGACTACGAGGCCTACCGCGCGCAGGCCGGAGCGGGTGACAGCACACTGCCGCCTGTTGTCGAGGCCCTGAAGCAAGAAGCCCGCTCACGTGAATTGTGGAATCTGTTCCTTCCTGCGTACTCGGGAATCAGCCAGCTCGATTACGCCGGCCTGGCCGAAATCACCGGCTGGAGCTTGCATTTGGCTCCCGAGGCGACAAACGGACAGGCGCCCGACACCGGCAACATGGAACTGCTGCATCTGTTCGGCACCGAAGAGCAGCAGTGTCGGTGGCTGGAACCGTTGAAGGACGGCACCATTCGGTCTGCGTTCTCGATGACCGAGGTCGAGGTCGCCAGTTCTGACGCCACCAACATTCAGACAACTATCCAGCGCGACGGTGACGATTACGTCATCAATGGACGCAAGTGGTGGACCAGCGGGGCATCTGACCCCCGCTGCAAATTTCTCATCGTGATGGGCAAGACGGACCCCGAGGCCGTCACTCATCGGCAGCAGTCGATGGTGTTGGTGCCGACCGACACCCCGGGCGTGACAGTGGTTCGCGACGTTCCGGTCTTCGGTCGTCACGACCAGCACGGGCACTGTGAAGTGGTGTACGACAACGTCCGCGTACCGGTGAGCAACATCCTCGGCGAGGAAGGCGCGGGCTTCGCGATCGCGCAGGCACGCCTCGGCCCCGGCCGTATCCACCACTGCATGCGCGCTCTCGGCGCCTCGGAACGTGCTCTCGGGCTGATGGTCTCGCGCGCCCAATCCCGGGTCGCGTTCGGAAAGCCGCTTGCCGAGCAGGGCGTCGTGCAGGCGCAGATCGCCGAATCCCGAATCGCGATCGATCAGGCACGGCTGCTGTGTCAGTACGCGTCGAAGATCACCGACGAGCACGGCAACAAGGCTGCGGCTCCTTATGTTTCGGCTGCAAAGGTGTCCGTTCCGCGCGTTGCCCTCGATGTGATCGATCGGGCAATTCAGGTCCACGGTGGAGCGGGCGTCAGCGACGACGTCCCCCTCGCAGCGATGTACGGGTGGCATCGAGCGATGCGAATCTTTGATGGCCCGGACGAAGTCCATGTACGCACCATCGCAAAGGCGGAGCTGAGAAAGTCTGCGCAGTGAAGGGACCGTCTCACGCGACTGTATGACCTACGCCACCCTTACCGAACGAACCGAGGAGAACATGAGCGACAAGCGATTCGACGGTGTGACAGCCGTCATGTCCGGCGGTAGCCGCGGCATAGGCCTGGCCATCGCGACCGAACTTGCACGCGGCGGAGCAAATCTGGTGCTTCTGGCCAAGACCGACAACCCCGACCCGCGTTCACCCGGCACGATCCACACTGCGGTGAAGGAAATCGAGGCAGCGGGCGGAAACGCTGTCGGCGTCGTCGGAGACGTGCGAAACGACGAGGACGTCGAGAGGGCCGCGCGCACGGCGGCCGAGACGTTTGGCGGTGTGGACATCTGCATCAACAACGCGAGCGTCTTGAACCTCTCCGGCACCGAGGATTTGCCGCTGAAACGATTCGACCTCATTCAGCAGGTCAACGTGCGCGGAACGTTTGCCTTGACGCAAGCATGCCTGCCCCACCTCAAGAAGTCTTCGTCGGCACACGTTCTGACGTTGTCGCCACCGCTGAACATGTCCGAGGAATGGCTGGGCAAGCACCCCGGCTACACACTTGGAAAGTACGGGATGTCCCTGTTGGCTTTGGGTTTCGCAGCGGAGTTCGCACGGGCCAACATCGCGAGCAACTGTCTGTGGCCCGAGACCACCATTGCAACGGCTGCGGTTAAGAACTTGCTGGGCGGCGAGGAAGGCACTACGCACGCCCGCAGCCCACAGGTGATGGCCGATGCCGCCGCTGCCGTGCTGTCGCACACCCCAGGCTACCGATCGGGCAAGACGTTGATCGACGTCGACGTGTTGGCCGAAGTCGGGGTCACCGACCTCTCTCCCTATGGTGGTGTCGAGCCGCTCGACTACGACATCTTCGTTGATCCGCGCTAGATCACTTGCGGTGCACTACGAGGTCCAACGCGAACCGCACATAGGTGGAGGCGATGTCCTCGGGAGATTCGTCGCCGTCGGGGTTGTACCACTGGGACACCGCCACGCACATGGTCACCACAGCCCGCGCCGCCTCTCGCGGCCGGTTCGTGGCGAATACCCCCAGCTCAACCCCGGACTGCACCTCGGCATCCACCATACGTTGCAGCGCAATACGTTTCGCCGCGATCACCGCGTAGTTCTCCCCTTCGAGACTGCGCATCTCGCTCGCGCCGACGAAGCCCATCTCCTTGCGGTAGCTGTGGTACAGCGTCAGCGATTCCACGAGCCGCGAGAACCGCTCGACGGGTTCACCTGGTTCGCTTTCGTCTCTGGCTGCGGTCGCGCGGCCGAGCAGATCGGTCATCGTCATATCGAACAGCGCGACCAACATCGCCTGCTTGCTCGGGTAGTAGTTGTACAGAGCGGACACGCTCGAGTCGGCCTTCTCGGCGATGTCGCGGATGGAACAGCCGTGGTATCCCTGATCGACGATGCAGGACAATGCCGCTCGGAGCACAACGTCCATTTCGGGGTCCGCGAACTCGCGCCAACGCCCGCGCGCGGGCGCATCGTGATCGGCGGTCGTCCGGGTGTCGACGGGGGATCCCGTCGCGAACAGATCTGCGGGCGAGACCTCGAGCGCCGAAGCGATCTCGTACAACCGGTCGACGCTCATCGTCGTCCGACCCTTCTCGAGCGCAGTGATGGTCGCTGGGCTCAGCGCCAGACGCCGCGCCAGCTCGCGAAGCGACACTCCCATCGCATTTCGCACATCCCGCACGCGTGCGCCGATGTGGACACCCGGGCTGTCCATACTGCTGGAAACTGACATCTGTTCAGCCTAACGGAACACCGCTGTTCGGAAGCGCCGAACAAGCAGCACTTGACTACAGAAAGAAGCAGGACCATGAAAATCCACAACACGCTAGCTCGTCACGGGAGGCGCCTCCGGCCTTGGCCTTGCGACGACGCAGGCACTGCTCGGCCCGCGCTCCCGTCGGCATTCACCCCCCTCCGGAAAGGTGCTGGGCCGTAGCGGTCCGTTGGACCTCGACGACTTCGAGCGAGTCGTTGAAATCAATCTGTTCGGCACCTTCAAACGTCATCCGTCTTGCTGCCGAACGCATCTCCACCACCGAGAGTGGCGAGCGCGACGTCATCGTCAACACGGCATCAGTTGCCGCTTCGACGGTCAGATTGGACAGCCCGCGTACGCGGCATCCGTGGGTGGCATCGTGTCCATGGCTCTACCCATCGCACGAACTCGCGCGCTATCAGATTCGTGTGTCCACTCCGACGATTTTCAGGTCGGGCACGGAAGCTTATTCTCCTGCCGGATCGAGTTCGAAGTTGTACGTGACGCGATTGACCCCGTCGTCGCCGGTCACCGGGTGCAGGATCAGTTCCGGTTTGGTCGCCGACGCCACATCGCTGTCGAGCCATTCGCCGCCATCGAAGTACAGCTGAGTGGTCACAGCGGCACGGCCGGGGGCGGACACGATCAGGTGCAGATGCGCCGGGCGCCACGGGTGGCCATTCTGGGCGGCGATGAACGCACCAGTTGGGCCGTCGGTGGGGATCTGGTAAGGAGCAGGCTGAATGGTGGTGATCTCATAGCGGCCCTGGTCGTCTGTGATGATCTTGCCGCGCAGGTTCCACGTCGGAAGGTGGTCGGCGAACTGAGAGTAGAAGCCGTCGGCGTCGGCGTGCCAGAGTTCGACAACGGCACCGGCCAAACCGTTTCCCTGGAGGTCGACGACCTGCCCGCTGAAGATCAACGGGGTTTGCTCCTTGTCGACCGCACGCATCGGCAACGTGCACACCGAGAGCAACTCAGGAGCGTCGGCCACGTAGTAGGGCCCCTCGATGCTGCCCTTGGTTCCTTTGCGACTACGTGCAAGCACTTCCTCCACGGCATGCTCGATGAACACGTCGAGGAATAGCGGCCATTCGCCGCCCTCACCCACGTCGATGAGCCACTGCTTGAGGACGCGGTACTCCGGGTAGGTCACGTTGTGATCGAGTATGACCTTGTGCAACGCCGAGAGGGCATCGTTGGCGATCGCAGCCACCCGCTCGGGTGAAGTGTCGGCGCTGACCCGCTCGTTCTTGAACTTGTCGGTCGCTGCTGTGCCCGAGCCGACTGCGGTGGGATTCTGGATTTCGGTGGTCATGGTTGTTTCCTCAGTTGGTGATGATAAGTGCTTGTACGGATCCTCATTGGCCACACGCTTGTGGCTTCATCGCACGGGGATTGTCGGGACATGCTCATGCGTCATGGAGGATGACGCCGCGAATGTTCTTGCCATCGCGTAGATCTTGATAGCCCTCATTGACCTGTTCAAGGGTGTAGGTAGTGGTGACCAGTTCATCGAGTTTGAGCTGGCCGGCATCATAGAGCCGCAGAAGTCGGACGATGTCGTACTGTGGGTTCGCCGATCCGAAAAGACTTCCCCTGATGGTTTTCTCGTTGAGGGTGAGGTCGATTCCGGGCCAGTGCACGGTGAACTTCTCTGGGTTCGACAGTCCGGTGAGGACGACTGTTCCGCCCTTGCCGACCGCGCCGATCGCCGAAGACACGACGGCTTCATCAACAGTGCCCACGGTGACGATCGCGGTGTCCGCGCCTTGTCCCCATGTTAGCTCGGAAATCTTAGCGGCTGCTTCGTCTGCGTCGGAGAAAGCATGTGTGGCACCGAATTTGACGGCGGCGTCACGTTTCATGGCAATTGGGTCCACCACAACGACGTACTTCGCGCCCGCGTGGACCGCACCTTGTACAGAATTGATGCCGATGCCACCGATTCCGTAGACGACGACGGTGTCACCCGCGCGTACGTTCCCGCTGTAGACAGCTGATCCCCATCCTGTGGGCACACCGCAGCCGACCAGGACTGCCTTATCCAGCGGCAGCCAGTCATCGATTCTGACCACCGAGTGCTGCGATATGGTGGCGCGCTCGGAGAAGGTTCCCAGCATGCACATTCCGCCGAAGTCTTTGCCGTCGCCGTGGAAGCGGAAAGTCCCGTCCGGGAGCATTCCTTCGAGGATTGTTGCGCCCATGTCGCACAGCGAGGACCGACCGGTTGAACAGTACCGACAGGTGCCGCAATTGGGAATGAAGCTGCACACCACATGGTCGCCGGGTTTCACCTTCGTCACGCCCGGGCCGATGTCTTCGATGATGCCGGACCCCTCGTGACCGCCGACCATGGGATAGCGCGGGGGGAGGTCTCCGTCGGTGAGGTGGAGGTCTGAATGGCAGAGGCCCGCGGCGGTGTACTTGATCAGCACTTCGCCTGCTTTGGGGCCGTCGAGGTCGAGTTCCATGACTTCGAAGGGCTTACCCGCACCCATCAGAACTGCGGCTTTGGTTTTCATATTGCTCTCCTTGCGTATCCGGCTCGTGGGCCGTGGCCTAGCGATAGATGGACTTCAGGTTCTGGTAGGCCGCGAGTCCTTCTGGGCCGAGTTCTCGACCCATTCCGCTGCTCTTGATACCGCCGAAGGGGGCAGCGGGATCTGGGATGTAGCGGTTCAGCCCGATGGTTCCGGTATGAACCCGGCGGGCGACGGAGAGTGCTCGTTGTGGATCGGTGCTCCACACCGTTCCGCCCAGCCCGAAGTCCGAGTCATTGGCGATTGCGATGGCATCATCGTCGTTCTCGTATGCGATGACCGAAAGAACCGGGCCGAATATTTCTTCGCGGGACACGGTAGCCGTGTTGTCCACGTCGGCGAATACGGTCGGCTGCAAGAACCAGCCGTTGTCGAGGCCAACGGGGCGACTTCCCCCAGTCGTCACCCTGCCGCCTTCGCTCCGCCCCTTCGCGATGTAACCCTCGACGCGATCACGGTGCCGCTCGCTTGCCATCGGCCCGATTTGTGTTGTTGCGGAGAGAGAATCGCCGATTGCCATCGAGTCGGCGAACGCGGTGAGCACATCTACCACTTCGCCGTACCGTGAGCGCGGCGCCAGCACACGGGTACCCAGAAAGCAGGTCTGGCCGTTGTTGGCGAGCGTCGCGACGAACAGGTCGTTACCGATGGCGGCGAGGTCGAGCTCGGCATCGTCGAGGACGATGGTCGCCGACTTGCCACCGAGTTCGAGGGTGACAGGTCGCAGCAGACGCCCGCAGGTCTCCGCGATTGACATGCCCGCCGCAGTCGATCCGGTGAACGCAACCTTGTCGATTCCCGGATGAGAGACGAGGTGGGCGCCGGTCTCACGACCGCCGGGGACGATGTTGATGACTCCTGGTGGCAGTCCGGCTGCATCGGCGGCTTCGGCCAGCAAGAAGGCATCGAGCACGGTCTCCGGTGAGGGCTTGATGACAATCGTGCAACCGGCAGCTAGGGCGGGCGCGTACTTGAACGCCGCGAGCGTCTGCGGGAAATTCCATGGCACGATGGCGCCGACCACACCGACCGGCACGCGCTGCACCTCGACTGTGCCACCGAACATTCCTTCGCGTACGTCCTCGGTCTGAGCGTTGATCAGGCCCGCGTAGTAGCGCAGCAGAGTTGCTGGATACACAGCCTCCAGTTGTCCGGCAACCGCAATCGGCATACCGTTCTGCGACGACACCAGGGTGGCGAACTCGTCTTTACGGGAATCGATCTGATCGGCGAAGCGGAGCAGGTGTTGTGCGCGTTCGGCAGGCTCGATACCTGACCACACACTCGGATTGTCGAATGCGCGGCGAGCTGCATTCACGGCCGCATCGATGTCGGCGGGAGCGCCGTCGGGAACCACACCGATGACCTGAGATGTGTTGGGAGATACGACAGTAATGCGACCATCGCCGGACGGCTCGTTCCATCGACCGTCGAAGTACAAGCGATTGTGGGCGGTGATTGAATCCGGTGAAGTTGCGGTGCTCATGGTGTCTTGCCTCTCGGTGGGAGATCGGTGTGACTGTATGGGGGGCGTTTGTAGGCGTTAGTTCATAGGCGTCGGGCGGAAACCGGGCCGGTGGTTGTGAGGGAGGTTTCGAGCAACGCGATCACCGACTGCACCAGAGGGTTGACCTCTCCGGATCGCCACGCGAGAGCCAGCTCGACCGTCTGCGCGTCGAACAAGTCTCGGAAGACAACTCCGTTGAGATTAAGCGCTCGAACCGATTCCGGAACCACTGCCACTCCGAGGCCGGCAGCGACCAGCGCTAGCAATACTGCCGTGCCGGGCGCGAAGTGTTCGCGGCGCGGAGCGAAACCGGCCAGCCGACAGCTACGCGAAACAGCCTCGTTCACAGCGGAGTCGGAGTTGTCATACGCGACGAAGGACTCGGATCGAAGGTCCGCCATGGACACGGCGGCCTCGTCGGCGAGCCGGTGGTCCACCGGCAGGGCCAGCAGCAGCGACTCAGAGGCGAGTATTCGGTACTCGATCTCATCGCCGACCGTGGGTGGACGCAGGACCCCGAGGTCGAGAGCGCCTGTGCGAAGGCTCTCGCATTGGGCCGGAGTCAGCACATCGGCCTGGATTTCCAGAGCCAGATCCGGCATCTCGCGTTTGACGAGTTGGGCGATCTGGGGCAGATGCGAGAACGCCGCCGTCCCGGTCAGGCCGAGGCGGAGCAGGCCGCTGCGACCACCGGCTATCCGCCGGACTCCGCGAACTGCGTCAGCGGCGCTGTCGAGAAGGCGGGCAGCTTCAGCTTGAAGAAATACGCCTGCCGGCGTCAGTGATACCTGCCGCGTGGTGCGGTGGAACAGGGTGACATCCAACTCGGCCTCGAGCTGACGGATCGCGTGTGACAACGCAGGTTGAGCCACGTGGAGTTGCTCCGCGGCCTGACCGAAGTGGCAGGTGTCGGCGACCGCAGCGAAGTAACGCAGGTGACGTAGCTCCATGTGTCCTCGTTGTCTCGCTGTCTCGTTGGTCGATCGGGCGGAGTGTGACAGGCGCCACTACTCCATCTACGTTAAGTTCGCCATCCATCGAAGACAAGGACACAAATGCGCGCTATTGATCGCGCAAATCGATTAATACCCGCCTTGGTGGTGTCTAGCATTTTGCCTAGTGTGACCCGCGACACTCAATGTCACAGTGGCCTCAACCCGCTTTCTGGAGGCAATTGATGAGCGCACCGACAACTGACAAACTGAGCCGGCTCGATGCCGTTCTCTCCGACGCGGTGGTCGACGACCACGAGTCCGGAACGTTCCGCACCAACCGGCGGATCTTCACCGATGAGGATGTCTTCGAGTTGGAGATGAAGCACATCTTCGAAGGCAACTGGATCTATCTGGCCCACGAGAGTCAGCTTGCCAATCCTGGTGATTACTTCACGACCTACATCGGCCGGCAGCCAGTCGTGATCACGCGTGACAAAGAGGGCGAGCTCCATTGCCTCGTGAATGCGTGCGCCCACCGCGGGGCGATGGTGTGTCGCCGCAAGACCGACAACCGGATGACGTTGACGTGTCCCTTCCACGGATGGACATTCCGCAACGACGGCACCCTGCTGAAAGTCAAGGATCCCGATGATGCTGGCTATCCGGACACATTCAATGTCAACGGCTCACACAACATGACTAAGGTGGCCCGCTTCGAGAGTTACCGCGGGTTCTTGTTCGGCAGCCTGAACGATGACGTGCTGCCACTGGACGAGCACCTGGGTGACACCACGAAAGTGATCGACATGCTGGTCGATCAATCCCCCGAGGGGCTTGAGGTACTGCGAGGCTCTTCGACCTACACATACGACGGCAACTGGAAGGTTCAGGCAGAGAACGGGGCTGACGGTTATCACGTCACCGCCACCCATTGGAACTATGCTGCGACCACCTCACGCCGCAGTACGGGCGAGTCTAAAAACGACACCAAAGCGCTCGACGCCGGGGGATGGGGTAAGTCGGGCGGCGGGTACTGGTCGTATCCGAACGGCCACCTGTGCCTGTGGACGTGGGCGGCCAACCCCCAGGACCGTCCCCTCTGGGACAAGATGGACGAGCTGAAGGAGAAGTTCGGCGACGCCAAAGGCGAGTTCATGGTCAAGGGGTCACGCAACCTCTGCCTGTACCCGAACGTGTATCTGATGGACCAGTTCTCCACCCAGATACGCCATTTCCGGCCCATTGCCCCGGACAAGACAGAAGTCACGATCTATTGCATCGCGCCGAAGGGCGAGAGCGCCGAGGCCCGTTCGCACCGCATCCGGCAGTACGAGGACTTCTTCAACGCCTCGGGCATGGCGACTCCAGACGATCTCGAAGAGTTCCGCTCCTGCCAGCTCACGTTCCGTGCCGAAGCTGCCCCGTGGAACGACATGAGCCGAGGCGCCGAGCACTGGCTGACGGGACCCGACCCCGTGGCGAAGTCGCTGGAGATGGACGGTGTCATCTCGGCGGGGATGAAGAACGAGGATGAGGGACTCTATCCCGTTCAGCACGGGTATTGGCTGGCCGCCATGCGCACAGCACTGGCAGCCGAGCGTCTTAATGGTGAGGACGGCCTGGGGCAGACCGACACGGCAACCACGGCGTCGAAGGGCTGATCATGACGACCACACAGAAAAGCAACACACTCATCACCCACAACGCGATCGAACAGTTCTTGTACCGCGAGGCGCGCTACCTCGATGATCGTGAGTTTGAGAGGTGGCTGGAGTGCTACGCCGACGACGTCGTGTACTGGATGCCGTCATGGGACGACAACGACCTGCTGGTCGAGGATCCGCAACGCGACATCTCGCTGATCTACTACGGCAACAAGGGTGGCCTGGAGGATCGGGTCTTTCGTATCCGGACCGAACGGTCGTCGGCAACCTCACTCCCCGAACCGCGGACGAGTCACAACATCAGCAACGTCGAGGTGATCGAGCGGCGCGGAGATATCGTTGATGTCCGGTTCAACTGGCACACAATGTATTTCCGGTACAAGACGGTGGACCCGTATTACGGGACCTCCTTCTACACGATCGACTTCTCCGGCGCTCAACCACTGATCCGCCGCAAGACCGTGGTGCTGAAAAATGACTACATCCACCATGTCGTGGACATCTACCACTTCTGAGAGTTCTTCATGACAAGCATGCAGGAGACCGCCCCGGCGGCAACGGGCCATCAGGTCGCGCTGTCGTTCGAAGACGGCGTCACACGTTTCATCACGTGCCGCGAAGACCAGACGGTTGCCGACGCGTCGTATCGACAGCGGATCAACATCCCGCTGGACTGCCGTGACGGCGCCTGCGGAACATGTAAGGCGTTGTGTGAGTCCGGGGACTACGACGGCGGTACCTACATCTCTGACGCGCTCTCGGACGACGAGGCCGCCGAGGGATACGCATTGCCCTGCAGCATGAAACCGCGTTCTGACCTCGTACTGCAGATCGCGGCCTCCTCGGCCATCGCGAAGACCGAGGCGGCCACGTACACGGCCCGGTTGGTTGAGTTGGACAGGATCTCACCGACCACCGTCAGATTCGGCTTCGAGATCGAGAACCGATCAGCATTGGTTTTTCTCCCGGGCCAGTACGTCAACATCTCGGTGCCGGGCACGGACGTGACCCGCTCGTACTCGTTCAGCAACGGTCCTCATGATGGTCGCCTCACATTCCTGGTGAAGCTCAATGCCGGGGGCGCGATGTCGGACTACCTGACCGAGCGGGCGGCGATTGGTGACGAGCTCACGTTCACCGGTCCCCATGGCTCGTTCTTTTTGCGCGAAAGCGACCGGCCGATTCTGCTGCTCGCCGGCGGTACCGGACTTGCTCCGATTCTGTCGATGCTGAGGAAGTTGCGTGCCGAGGGCAGTCGCCGCAAGGCGCACCTGATCTACGGCGTCAGTACCGACGACGACATGGTCGAGAGCGACGAGCTCGACAGCTTGGTAGGCGATCTGGATGGATTCACCTGGGAGCATTGCGTTTCCGGCGAGTCGAGCACTGCAACGAACAAGGGCTACGTCACCAGCCTGCTCGCACCCCACCATTTCTATGACGGTGACGTCGCCATCTATCTGTGCGGACCGCCACCGATGGTCGAAGCGGTGCGCCAGCACGTGAAGGAAGTGGGTATCGAGCCGACGGGGTTCTACTACGAGAAGTTCGCACTCGCGGTTCCGGCCGGGGGCGCCGACGCAGTCGAACCGACGACAACGGTTGACACCACGCCGGAGCTGTTGGAGGAACTGCTGGTCGCGCCCGATGGCCGTTCCCTGGCCGGCCAAGTCATGATGCCGGCCGTGTCGCTGGAACCCTGGCCCGAACCGGTTGGAGCTTACAGCGACGAGGGTGCTGCGCGCCGCATCGCCGGTCAACTGATGGTTCCGCCGGCCACCGGCGGATCCACGTCGTCGATACCGCTCGACACGGACTCCGGCATCTTGGAATCCGCAGCACGAGGTATCGCAGACCAGGTCATGTTCGCTGCCGATTACCCGGAACCTCTCACAACGGCAGCGTCGACGACGGTGGCCGAGGCGCCCCGCGCCGTGCGCCCGACCGACACCACTGTCACGGTCGGCGCAGGGGGTTATGAGATCGGGGAAGATCACCCGGCCGTTCATGAATCCGACGCCCTCTTCGAGGCCCGGCGGGCGCTCGAGCTCGGCGCGCTCGAGGTGACATTGGGACGGTTGAACAGCCGGCAGTTGGCCGGCTATCGACTACTAGCGGAATCAACCCTGCCGCACGTCGAGGGAGATCATTTCGTCAACGCGTCGGAATACACCGAAACCAACGCCGCTTTTCACGACTACCTGTTCACGCTGACCGGGAACGAGCACTTGCTGCAGGCCTACAAGGCACTGGGTGTCAAAGGCCGGATGGCCGAGGTGCTTCGAAATGCTACATGGTGTCACCCACTCTGCGCCCAAGACCACATTGACATCGTCTCCGCGTTCGAAGCCGGCGACCGGGATGCAGCGCGGTCTCTGATCATCGCCCACGCCGAGCGGTCCAAGCAGACGATGCGCCGGGCGATGGCCGACACACTTGCCGCGCGCACGCCGCGGTTCGTCACTCCGGGCCGGTTCGCAGGAAAGGTTGTTGTCGTCACCGGAGCCGCCCAGGGAATCGGCGAACACACCGCCCGCCGAATCAGCGCGGAAGGCGGAAAACTCGTGCTGGCCGATCGATCCGAACTGGTGAAGGAGCTGGCCGACGAACTCTCCTCCGGCGGGGCTGCGGCCTGTGCCGTCACGGCCGACCTCGAACACTGGGAGGGTGCGGACACTGTTGTCCAGCAATCGATCTCGGCATTCGGCCGAGTGGACGTACTGATCAACAACGTCGGTGGCGCCATCAACTTCAAGCCATTCACGGAGTTCACCGACTCCGAGATCCGGGCCGAGATCGACCGGTCGTTGCTGACTACGCTGTACACCTGCCGAGCGGCGTTGCCCGGCATGGTGTCCCGAGGCGGGGGAGTCATCGTCAACGTGTCTTCCGCGGCGACCCGCGGAGTCCATCGCATCCCGTATTCGGCTGCCAAGGGCGGGATCAACGCCATCACCGCTTCGCTCGCGATGGAGTATGCGGACGCTGGTATTCGAGTGGTCGCCACCGCCCCTGGCGGGACGGAGGCTCCGCCACGGCGCATCTCCCGTGGGACTCCCGAACCCGCCGGCGACACCGAGAGGGCGTGGTTCCAGGCGCACATCGACCAGACACTCTCGTCGTCGCTGTTGAAGCGATACGGAACCCTCGAGGAGCAGGCCGCGGCGATCTGCTTCCTCGCCTCGGACGAGGCTTCCTACATCACCGGCACCGTTTTGCCGGTGGCAGGTGGCGACCTCGGCTGAACGTGTCTCTGCGCCATCGGCCGAGACCTACGATGGGTCGATGAGATCGGCGACAGTGTGTGTCGGGCGTGACGAGGAACTCCGTGAACTCGTCGAGTACACCGCGTTGGCAGCACATGGTGGTTCGGTTGTGGTCACGATCTCCGGAGAGCGTGGAATCGGTAAGAGCACGCTGGTGCGACGACTGGCAGAGGGCCATGAAGGTGCCGTGTGGTTCGCGCGGTCGGCGCCGTGGGAAGCCGATACCGCCGGGGCCATGCTTGACCAACTCTTTCAGCGCGATTTCCCGGACAATGCCGTCGACGCTGCAGCGACGCTACGCGATTTCCTTAGTCCCGCAGGCGTATCCGAAGACACTGTGTTGGTGGTCATCGACGATGCCGAGTTCGCCGATCAACTCTCGCTGCAAGCCTTGGTCTCGGCGTCACGGCATCATCGCGAGCTTCCGCTGCTAGTCGTGTTCACCGTCACCGATCGGTCAACAACTCTCCACGACTACGCGTCCGAACACATGGCACTGCTGGGCCTCAGCCCCGCGGGAATCGTAGAACTGGCAGCCACTCGTGGACGTGTCATGCACCCGGCAATGGCCAGGAAGCTCGGGGAGCACACCGGAGGGAACCCTTGGCACACAATGGCGCTACTCGACGAGTTGTCACCGGCGGTGTGGTCACAACCGAGTACGCCGTTGCCCGCGCCGGCACATGTAGTCGACCACGTTCGCGAGCAGCTGGCACGATGCGGGTCCAAGGGGCGCGCATTGATCGAGGCGATCGCGATACTAGGCGACGCGGGGTCGTTGACCGAAGCCGCGGTCCTCGCAGGCTCTGACGAACCCCTCGCCGCCGTCGACGACGCACGGACCACCGGACTGCTGACAGATGTGCTCGAACCCTGGCCGACATATGAAGTCCGGCTATGTGATTCGCTCACCGCTGCCGCCGTCCTGGCCGTGATGGGGGCAAGGGCTGCCGGACTCGCTCACCGCCAGGCGGCCGAGGTGGTCGCCGACCGTGTACGCAGTCTGACCCATCGCGTACGGGCAACCGCTACCCCAGATGCCGCCCTTGCTGATGAGGTGGAGGCCTTGGCGAGAGAACGTGGCACGGACGGCGCTTGGTCAGAAGCGGCCGGGCTGTATCGGGAAGCCAGTCGTCTTTCGCTCGATCCGGGTCTGCACGACAGAAGGCTCACGCGGACGGCGGATTCTCTGGTTGCCGCCGGTGACATCACCAGCGCTCTGGCCTTGGTTCCGGCGATCGAAGCGCTTCGCGAAACGCCGCTGCGTGACGCTGTCCTTGCCTACCTGGCCATCGTTCGGGGACGCGCGGCTGAAGCCGAACTGCGACTGGGTCGGGCCTGGGACATCGTGAACATCGACCGAGATCCGGAGACGGCCGCGCTCATCGCGCAGCGGTATGTGCTGCATTCACTCAGTCGTTGCCGCGGCACAGAACTGGTCCGATGGGCCGACCAGGCTTTGAAGCTCGCAGAACCAGAGTCTCCGACAGGCATCGAGGCCGAGGCGATTCGAGGCCTGGGACTAGGCTCCTCGGGCCGAGCCGACCTTGCCGCCGACGCTTACCGAAGCCTCACCCGCCGGGTGCAACATGGTGTTCAGGCACAACGCGTCACGCTCGGACGTGGCTGGTTACAACTGGCGCAGGACGATCTCGACGGTGCCCGCACCAGCTTGGAGACCACGGTCGCGACGGCGCACATGGGTGGCTCGGCGCGAATCACGTTGTGGGCATACGGCTGGCTGGCGCGGGTGCAGTTTCTCACCGGCGAGTGGGATGAAGCGCTTCGCACTGTCGGTCGGGGTCGACAGCTGGCCGAGTCCAGTGGAATCGTCCTCGCAACACCGCTGTTGTTGTGGACCCTCGCGCAAATCAGCGCGTTGCGTGGTGACTGGGATGATGCCAAGGATGCTGCCAGGGCAGCTGGCACAGTGACGCAGGACTACGAAATCATGCGTGCACCCGGCCTTTTGGCGCATGCGCACATTGCTGAGGCCGGTGCTGACTACGGCGCGGTGATCCGCACCCTTGATCCCGTTCGGCGAATGTCGCCGGGCACCGCATTGGGCCAGCCAGGGTTCTGGCCGTGGGCCGATGTGCTCGCCAACGCGCTCGTCATCGACGGCCGGCTCGACGCCGCCGAAGCGTTCCTACTGCCGCACGAGGAGTTGGCACAGGAGACGGGACACCGCTCGGCCCAGGCCCGCCTAGGCTATGCGCGGGGTCGACTCCTTGGAGCCAACGGCGACCTCAACGGGGCGCGCCATACGTTCGAACGCGCACTGGCCCTTCTCGACGGACTTCCGCTTCGATATGACCTTGCCCGGGTCAATTTTGCTTACGGACAAACTCTTCGACGGGCAGGAAAGCGCCGCGAGGCTGATCCCGTGTTGACCACGGCTCGAGACATCTACTCGTCGCTGGGCGCCGATACGTACGTACGGCGTTGCGACCGAGAGTTGCGGGCGGGCGGGGTCCACGCGAAACTCCCGCGCGGCGAACTCGGTCTCACCCCACAGGAAGAAGCCGTGACGAGGCTTGTCTCACAGGGGCTTTCGAACAGGGAGGTCGCCGCCGAACTCTACGTGTCGCCGAAGACCGTGCAGTACCACCTGACCCGAATCTACGGCAAGCTCGGTGTCCGTTCACGAGTCGACCTCGCCAAGCTCCGGCTTTGACCGGCGCTAATCAACGACCACGGGGGGACGGAAGTCCGCCCGCTGTGACCTGCGGGTGCTGGAGATCGCTGCCAAAGACCCCAGGAATAGCTCAAACGTACTGACATACAACGTGACGGGGATGATTGCCATCAAGCGATGTAGCCCGCAAGAACTACTCAGACAATCCTGCGTCCGAGTCTTGGTTCATCGTGCCACCTGCGCTTGTCGAGCATGGCATCACCGCTGGCGAGAACCGCCTGCGACTGGTGCCCTAGGCAGCAAGCACCGCATGCAAGCCGTAGGTGGAGTCAGCGCACAAGATGATCTTCTCGCTTGGGTCGGCACCCGGGCAGTGGTGATGGCTTGAGCGCTCACCCGTGCCGCGCCTTTCCTGACCCGGCTTTTGCTACTGCGGCCGCATGGCGGTTGACGACTGGCGCCGAGTTGCAGGTACAGCGGGTCGTCGCGAGCTGCCGCGATTTTGGAGTGCCCGTACGAGGCGCCTTGTTTACGTGGCAGTAAACCGCGCGGAGCAGTGAGTCGATGTCGACGAAGGCTCACTTTGCGGTCCCGGGCAGGATCGCGGCGCGGCTCGCGAGAGCGACAGTGTGCTCGCGCAGAACAGATTCGAGTGGGGCCAATTGTCACCAAGGTGAACATGCGCAGCAACGGTCCTACAGTCGAGGGTGCGGCAGCACCATCACAGATCGCGATCCTTATTCACGACAACCAGTTCAGCAGATGTTCGACAATGGACCTCCCAGCCTCTCGTTGACCTGTCTCGTTCGCGGTGGAGGACATGACCGGAAAGTCGTGGTCGACGCCGGGAATCACCTGGTAGCTCACCTCAACCCCCGCATCCCGGGCCTTGGTGACGAACCTAGCTGCCTGTGGTCGCAGCGAATCATTCTCGGCGGCAAGGACTAAAAGGGGCGGAAGGACTGCGAACTCCTTAGTCGTCAGTAGCACCGGCGAGGCCAGTGGATCCGCCCGGCAAGAGCTGTCGGCAAAATAGGTCGCATTGATGGTTCGAATTAAGGACGCGTTAACGAATGGCTTGCCGGGCTGCGAAGCGAAGTGGCTCGGCGGAACGGTGGCATCGACAAGGGGAACTGTCAGGACTGCAGTGCGGACGGTAGGTCGGCCGGCCCTGCGGAGCAGTTCCACTACCCCCAACGCCAGGTTCGCCCCAGCGCTTCCGCCGCCGATCGACATGCGTTCGCCATCCCAACCTAAACGGTTGCTCTCGTTGCGTAGCCAATTAAACACGTCGAAGCATTCTTCGTGCGCACGGGGAAAGCGTAGACGCGGACTCGTGCTGTAGTCGATATTCACCACTACAGCGCCCACCTGACCTGCGATTGCCCGGACAATCTGCTCGTCCTGGCGCGGCGCACCGATCAGGAATGCGCCACCATGGATATTGATGTGTATTGGAGGCGCTTTTGCGGTCGCAGACAATGGAGCATCCCGGGCCGGCCGAGTGATGAAGCATCGAACGTTCCCGTGCCGCGTGGGCACTAAGATCTCCTCGGGTTGCGGCACTTCACGAGTGGTCAGATCGAGGGTGGGTGCCTTTATTAACCGAGTGACCACCTTCGACAACACCCATGCGCGGATGTGAGCGAGGACTTTCATGTCTGCTGATTTCTTTTCGGTCGTGAATGTTCCCCTAGGGGGCTATCGTTTCTGCTCTTGGCCCCGCGTCGAGAACGTGCGCTTTAGCGCCAGTGCGCAAGGGGTGCACCAGCAATCGGTGACCGGAACGTGGGTAACGAGGTGCCATTGAGAGAGCCGATGTACACAGTGCGCAGGTCCGGCCCGCCGAAGGTTACGCTTGCCATTCGGGGGGCCAAGCCGTCGCCAGGTTTGGAGCTGAGTGTGGTGCCGATCCCCTGATCCGGAGCAATGTCGACATTGTTATCGCCGTCTTGCCAGATGGTGACGACCCGTCCCTGTGGTGTGATCGCGATGAGGCGGTCCGCGCCTATCAAGGTCGTCCACAGGTTGCCGTGCACGTCGAAGGCGAATCCGTCCGGACCTCCACCTAGCCGGTCGGGCCCGTAGATCTGACGGTCGGTAAGTGTTGCATTGGGTTCGACGCGGAAGCGGCTGATGTGGTCGGCTCCTGTCTCAGCGACGAACAGCTCTGTCCCGTCGTCCGAGAACCGCATCTCATTGGTGCCGCAGAGCCCGTCGGCTACTACTCGAGCTGTTTCCTGTGAACCCGGGTGCCAATTGTCGACTACTGCTATGTAGCCGTCTGACTTCAGTTTAGCTGGGCGTCGTCTCCAGGTGTCCTTCGAGGAGGTCACCGAGAACCACAGTCGCCCTTCGGAATCAAAGGCGGGGAAGTTGGCCTTACCGATCGGTGTGGTTGTCCCATCCGGCCAGATCACTGTATCGGCGATTAGTGTACGGTGGCCGTCTCGTGTGAGATGTTCGATGACATTGGTGCCGAAATTGGCGATGACGAAGTTGCCGTCCGGATCGAAGCACAATCCGTTTGGCAGTGAGAACCCCTGGTTTCCGTCGATGTTGGGGTTCACGTCGGGGGCAAAGGGTCCGCCGCCGTCAATAGGTCGGATAAGGTCTTGACGACCGTCGGGGTCGATGTGTCGTATACCGCCTGAGAGATCAGCGATCCAGAGGTCACCGGACGGTTGGGCGAGAACGCATTCGGGTCGACGCAACCCGGTTCCGGTCAAGGTGATGTCTGCAGGATCGAGTTGCCAATCGACCAAGGATACGCTCATGGCGTCTCGACCGCGGTGAACGTTTCATCTATCCAGTCTGCGACGAACGATGAGGCGAGTGGAAGGTGATCGAGACTGACATGCTCGGCTCCACCCTCTTCGGCGGTGAAGATTCGTAGCTCGCGCTTGCTGCTGTTGACTGCCTGTTCGTACGAGCGATGGGCATATCGCAGCGGGATCTGACGATCGTTCTCGCCGTGGGTGATAAGGAACGGGACAGTGATTCTTTCCACGACGCCATCGAGGTTGATCCGGTCGGCGAACTCAATGAATGTGTCGAGTTCATCGTGCCCCCACACCCACAGCACGTGCTCCCAGTAGTGCGGTACGGGGCGCTCGCCTTCGCGTTCGAGTCGGCTACGTTGTACCGCGCCCCAGTCGTGGTTCGCTCCCCACGCGACGACGAGCGCTAGCCGTTTTTCGAATGCTGCGGCGCGGGGGGCGTAGTAGCCGCCGAGCGACCATCCGACGAGCCCGATTCTGTGGGCATCCACGTCCTCGCGTTTGAGGAGCCAGTCGATGCAGGCGCTCGCGAAGACTTCGCTGTCGGGGCGGGCGACCAGACCTTGGAGCCGAAGTGCTTCTCCCGTCCCCGGTGTGTCGACCATGAGTGTGGAGATACCTCGCGCGGCCAGTTCGTGGCAGAAACCTGAGGTGTATTGGTGCTCTTTGGTCGAGTCCAGTCCGTTCCACTGGATGATCACGGGGGCCGGCGAGCCGTCGGCGCGTACGGCTTTGGTGAAGTATGCGGGAAGAAATGCGCCGGGCGCAGCATCGTCAGCGTTGTAGGGGATCTGCACACGGGTGGTGGCCGGGTCGATCAGCCGTTGGGCTTTGCTGGTTAGTTTCAGGATTCGTTCGTAGGTCGGCATTCGGTCGGGGTTGGAGTTGGACAGCATGCGCTCAGCAACTGATAGGTAGCTACTGGAACGGAAGTACAACTGTCCTGCGGTGCGAAGTCGACCGGCGGCTTCGGCGGCCTCGGCGTCGGCGGTCAGTTGGTCGACGAGCGTGGACCACGCTCTCAAGAAGTCTTCGGTGCCAGCATCCTCACCTCGTGTTGCGGCGTCACGGATAGGGCGGCATGCACGATCGACCTCGTCGATGGTGCCGCCACTGTTGAGGGCGGCGACGACGGAGAGGTTCCAGACGTAATTGCCGGGGAAGTATTCGAACACGTTCTTGTCCTTCGCTACTAGTGACTACTCTTGCGCTCAGGCGCCGATCCAGGTGGTACGAATATTCGTGAACTCGCGTATGCCCTCTTCAGCGAGCTCTCTGCCGTGGCCGCTGCGGCGGGTTCCTCCGAAGGGCAAGCGGGCGTCGGAGGCGACGACGGCGTTGACGAACAGCGCGCCGGAGGTGATTCGGCGACCTACCGACAGTGCCCGTTCGGGGTCTGCAGACCAGACGCTCGCACCGAGTCCGAAAGCGCTGTCGTCAGCCAGATGTGCCGCGTGGTCATCGTCGACGGCGCGGATCACGGCTGCGACGGGGCCGAAGGTCTCTTCTCTAAACACAGGCATGCCCGGGGTGACGTCGGCGAGTACGGTGGGCTCGAAGAATGCTCCTACGCCCGGGCGGCGTCCACCCCCGGTCAGGATCTTCGCGCCGTCGGCGACGGAGCGTTCGACCAATTCTTCGAGGGCCGCGACCTGATCGAGCCGCGCCAACGGTCCGACCTGGGTCTGTGGGTCGGCGGGATCGCCAACTCGAAGGGCTGCGACGGCGTCGGTTAACCGTCTCGTGAACTCGTCTGCAATTGATTGGGCGACGATGAACCGCTTGGCTGCAAGGCAACTCTGGCCACTGTTGAGGAATCGAGACCGAACTGCGCCCTCCGCGGCTCGCTCCAAGTCCGCGTCGTCGAGTACGACGAACGGGTCCGATCCGCCCAGTTCGAGGACGCTCTTCTTCAGTGCGGCTCCTGCCGCGGTCGCGACCGCGACGCCGGCTCGTTCGCTCCCGGTCAGGGTCACCGCAGCGACGCGAGGGTCGTTAATCAGCTGGGTGGTCACCCTGCCCACCTGTGTCTCGTCGACGAGCAAGGTGGTGAACAGCGCTTGGGGGGCGTTAACCGACTCCGCGGCGTCGTGGAAGACTTCTTGTATAGCCAGAGCGCATCCGGTAACGGACGGAGCGTGTTTGAGTAAGACTGCATTGCCTGCCGCGATTGCCGGTGCTGCGAACCGGACGACCTGCCAGAACGGGAAGTTCCACGGCATGACCGCAAGCACGACACCGAGAGGCTCATAGCTGACCCAGCTCTGCGAGGCAGGAGATCTCACGATGCGGTCGGCGAGGAACTCGGACGCCTTCTCGGCGTAGAAACGGGCGGTCCAGGCGCATTTGTCGATTTCGGCCAGCGCCTCGGTTGTGGGTTTGCCCATCTCGGAGGTGGCCAGGGCAGCCAGTGCCTCACGTCGCTCGGTCAGGCGGTTGGCCACGGCGACGAGTATCGCGGTGCGCCGGCCCCGATCGCTGAGTCTCCAGGACTGGAAAGCTCTGTGCGCGTTGCCCACGCCACACTGGATCTCTGCGTCGCTGTGGGTGCCCCAGGTTTTGATGACATCGCCGGTGTTGGGATCGATGCTGGTCAGAATTCCCATGTCACACAGGTCCTTCGGTGGGAGTCGGTAGGTCGGTGATCGCGGTGCTTACGGACATGACGGCGTCGGAGAGAAACTTCACTCCGCCTTGACTGGATAGTCCACCGTCCACAGCGATCTCTGCGCCGGAGATGTAGGTGGATTCATCGCTGAGCAGAAAGACGATGAGGTTCGCGATGTCGTCGACGCTGCCGACCGTTCCCAACGGCGTGCTGTCGATGTTCGCCTGACGGAACGCGGTGGGCGCGTTCGCGACCATCGGTGTTTCGATATAGCCGGGGTGGACGAGGTTGACGCGAATACCTCGTGGACCGAGCTCGAGGCTTGCCACTTTCGACAACCCACGCACCGCCCATTTCGAGGCCGTGTACGCCACTGTGTAATGGGGTGTGACGGCAGCGATGCTTCCGATCGTGACAATAGACGCCCCGGGCTTCATCAGCGGCGCTAAAGTTTGAATACCCAGAAGTGCGCCGGTGGTATTGACGCGAAACATACGTTCCCAGTCGGCCAACTCGACGTCCATCAAACGCGCTCGGTGAGTTAGTCCGGCATTGTTGACCAACCCGTGAACTTCGCCGTACGCCCCTAGCAGCTCGACACCCAGCGCGGTCCATGCTGCGGGATCCCCCACGTCGAGCTGACGATAGACGATGGCGTCGCCGAACGCGTCGGGGTCGAGGTCCTCGGCGCATGTGATGTCGGTAGCGACGACTCTCGCCCCTTGTGTGGCCAGTGCCTGCGCCTCCGCCGCACCCTGCCCGCGAGCAGCGCCGGTCACAACGACGACTTTGCCGGCCATACGTCCCACCACGTTCGGGTTCATGACGTTCATGCTCGGGCTGCCCTTGCTGCCTTGAGGGCGTCGAGGTCGGCCGCACGCGAGATCTGCTGGCGCTCAGGGCGGGCCGCGAGCACTTCGTTCGAGACAGTGCCGAGGCCGTCGACCGTCATGGTCACGACATCCCCAGTCCGCAGGGGCGGTGGTTCTTGAACACCGCTACGCCCCCAAAACTCCGAAAGCGCGCCGCGCCCACAGGTTCCCGACGCAATGAGGTCTCCTGTGCGCACCCATGCGGAACGGGATGCATGTGCAACGAGCTCGGGAAACGACCATCCCATGTGCGCCAGGGAGTCCTCGCCGATGACTGCATCGTTGACCTTGACTTGCATGCGCAGGTCGTGTCGGTCACCGATGCGCAACCCTTCGATCTCGTCGGGCGTGACCAGCCACGGCCCGATGGTCGTCGCGAAATCCTTGCCCTTGGCAGGGCCGAGCCCCACCGCCATTTCCCGTCTTTGAATATCGCGTGCCGACCAGTCGTTGACCACGAGGTAGCCAGCGATGCACTCGCGTGCTTCGTCCGCGGTGAGGTCTCGCCCGTCCCGGCCGATAACCACGCCGACTTCAAGTTCGAAGTCGAGACTGTGGGTATCGGACGGCGGGACCACTGGTTCGTGGGCCCCGATCATGGCATGGGGGTTGCCGAACAGGAATGTCGGTGCCTGCGCCCACGCGTTCATCGCAGCTTCTGGGTCCGGGCTCATCGCCGAGGCGCCTCGGACGTGTTCCTCGAAAGCGACGAAGTCGCGGAAGCTTTCCGGGTGTATCGGTGGCAGCAGTTCCACCTCGTTCAGTGGGACGCGGGGCGCGTCGGCGCCCGGGACGGCGCGACGGACTGCGACGTCGAGGAGGTCGGTGCCGAGAGGGAACAACTCGAGGTGCTCAGGGGTCTCTCTGTCGGGCGACATCGCCACGATTGCGACGCGCTCTCTGGAATCATGTTGTGCACGGGCGTATCTCATGGCCGTTCTACCTTCGTCGGGCGCACTACCGCAGGGCGTGAAATGATGTCGCCGGTGCGCTGGGGAGGATGGGCGTCGTGGTCAGACGTCGAGGACGGTGCTGAAGGCCCGCTCGCGGTTGGCCAGCGCCGGAATGGCTTTGCCGAGTGCGTACTTCTCGAAATGTGGGTACGTACCGTGGGCCTTGAATGCGGCCTCGTCGTCGTAGACCTCGAAAATTCGGAAGATGAGGGGTTGCTCGGGATCCTGGTGGACGATGTAGGTCCGGCAGCCTGGCTCGTTGCGGGAGGCCGGAGCTAGTTCAACGAGGGCATCGTGGACGGTGCTCTCCTGGCCGGGCTGCGCGGTCCAGGTTGCGGAGCAGACGAACGACATGATGTATCTCTTTCTGTTGAGGTTGTAGTGCAGGAAGCAGTGGCGCGGAGGGTGCAGCGGGTCAGAACGGTTGCGCGAGAACAGCCATGGAGTGGCCCATCAGTGCAGCGGGGTCGGCGCCGGGGGTTTCGGGTGCCAGCTCCCATCGAGCGAGTTGCACCGAGTTCTCCACGACCATCTCGGCTCGCGCACGCCGACGCTGCATGAACAAGTCCAGGAGGGTCTCGACGGCATGGTCTTGGCTGAGCAGCTCGCCGAGCACGGCCCCGTCCTCGGTCGCCATGGCCGCACCCTGCGCTAGCATCGGCGGGCACGCATGTGCGGCGTCCCCGATGAGCAGTACGCGGCCGCGATGCCATGGTCCATCGATTCGCAACGCCTCGAGTGTGCGGTAGTCGACCAACGTATCCGGACCCATGGCGGCCCGGATGTCGTCCCACAGGCCGTGGTAACCCTCTGCGCGTTCGGACATCACCTCGGGTAATGAGCGGGGGCCGTAGTCGCTCAGCGGACGGTCATCGTCAATGATGTAGGCGTACATCCGGTCTGGGCTGGTCGGGGTGAATCCGGCCTTGTAGCGGGGCCCGCCGTAGAAGATCTGCGAGCACGTCATCAGGTCTGGCCTAGGCCCCTCCATTCTGAAGATGGACATTCCGACCGACTGGGGTTCAGCTTCGATGCCGATCAAGCGGCGCACGGTGGATCGGATTCCGTCAGCCCCGACTACGAGATCGAACTGATCCTTCGAACCGTCCGAAAAGGTCACGAGAACAGCATCTGCCGAGCTGTCATCTTCGATTCCGCTCACACACAGGTCCATACGTACGTCGGCCCCCGAGGCATCGACTGCAGTGCTGAGCACGCGCTGCAGGTGAAAGCGCATTGATCCCATACCGGGAGGCAGGTCGTCGCCGCCCATCGGCGGCATTGCCATGTCGCTGATCAGATCTCCACCAGCAGTGCGGAATTGGACATGATCCCATGGGTAACCAGCCTTGAGAATATCCTCGACAACGCCCACTTGCTCCAGTGCCTTGAGTGCGTTTCCTTGGAGGGTGATGCCATGCCCCAGAGTGGGCCAGGCACACTGGCGCTCTGCGAGGACGACATCGATGCCGTTGCGACGCATGGCGAGTGTGGCGACGGAACCGGCTGTGCCTCCGCCGACGACGAGTACGCGACTAACGGATCGAGACATGATATTTCTCCTGGGAAGGCACGCGTGCGGTGAGCGACGGTGTGTGTTCGCCGGGGGCGCGAACTGTATTCATTCGTGTGCCCAGCAAGTGCGGGAGGGGAGTGGTACGGGGTGTGAACTAGTGCTGGTCGGATCGGATCCGCGCGTCAGATGGGCGGAGCCACGAACAGAGGATCGGGGGAGTTGAACAGCTTCTTTGCAATGAGCTCGCCCATTTCGTCGGCCGTGCCCCACTGATCTTGGTTCTCGGGCTGGCTGATGTCGTAGACGTGTGGATGCCATGTGTCCTCGTCCAAGGTTTCGACCCCGTAGGTGTATTCGTGGCCGTTGCCGTGAGGGTCCAAAAAGTACATGAATACGTTGTCCCCGGCCATGTGGCGTCCTGGCCCCCAAACCTTCTCCGTGCCGGCCCTCATCGCGCGGCCTGATCCGCGCATCCATTCTTCGAGGCCCCGCATTTCGAACGAAGCGTGGTGTAACGAAACGTGCGGCGCTCGCGTGATGGCCAGATTGTGGTGATACGGATTGCAGCGCATGAAATACATCATCTCGCCGGCCTGAGGATGAGCGAGAGTGTCGGACAGATCGAACCCGAGCTGTTGCTCATAAAAGCGGCGGGTGCGTAGTGGATCGGGGGAGTTGATCACGGCGTGTGCCAGCCGGACCGGGACTGCCTCGCGCTCTTCGATTTTACGGTGCCGACGTGCGGCGACGTCGGAGGACACTTCGACAACACGTCCGTCGATGTCGAAAAATCGGAAGCCGTAGCCCCCCCCTGGAGTCTGCATCACCTGTGGTTCGGACACCATGCGAACACCGCTGGCGATGAGTTGCTCAGCGAGCTTGTTCACATCGGCCTCATCCGCCGCGCCGAAAGCGAGCAGATCAAGTCGTTTCTCTGAGTCCTCGCGCAACCGAATGACGTACTGCTCGGGTGAGCCCTCGGCGGCGAAGAACGAGATCCCGGTGTCCGACTCGGTCAGCGTGAGGCCCCACGTCGAACGGTAGAAGTTGATCTGATCCTCATAATCCGGGACCGCGAAATCTACGTGCCGCAGGTGCGTGATCAACCTTGTACTCATGTCTTCTCCTCGATGGGCGGATCACTGCGAACTCCGTTTTCTAGCTGGTTCGTTCGGGCCGGTTCACTAAAATCAAGACCTGTGATCTGGGGCGGTGACCCAACTGTGCATGACTCCCATCACATAAGGAAGGGCAATTTGATGATGTCGGCTATAGATCCGAGCTATAGTGTCCTATGCCGCGACGGGTGAGCTTGCGTGACTTCGACCTGAACATGCTGGTTACTCTTGACGCGCTTCTGCAGGAAAAGAATGTCACTAGGGCAGCACGCCGCCTCGGTGTTACTCAACCCTCCGTCTCGGCGGCACTGCGCCGGCTTCGTCGCCATTTCGACGACGAACTACTGCGACGCAACGGCAGCCGTTACGAGCTGACCTCGCTTGCGGAGCTGCTCGCGACACAGACCGCGCCAGCTCTTTTGGGTGTGCAGCGAGTCCTCGACGTCGCCCCCAGCTTCGATCCCGGCACATCCGAACGAGAGTTCACGCTCATGATGTCCGATTACGCCACGGCAGTATTCGCCGACACGCTTGCCGGGATCATCGCGGAGCAGGCTCCCGGCGTGCGGCTGACGGTCAGGGAGGTAAGTGCGTTCGCGGTCTCTCACGCGGCCGAGACGCTGCGCAGCGTAGACGGAATAGTGTTGCCGCATGGCTTCATCCATGACGTTCCCTCTGACATGCTCTGGGAGGACGTGTGGGTGTGCATAGTTGCCCGTGACAATGCCGACGTGGACGAATTGCTGACGCTCGAGCAGCTGAAGCGAATGCCGTGGGTGGTAAGTTACAACAGTGCAACCGCTTTCACGCCCGCGGTACAGCAGCTCAGGACGATTGGAATCGAACCAGACATCCGGCTGGTAACGGAAAGCTTTCTGGCGCTTCCTTTTCTGGTGGCAGGAACCGACCGGATCGCGCTGCTGCAAGCGCGCCTGGCCGACCGACTGAGCAAGTCAGCCGGCGTTCGAACAGTTTCATGCCCGTGGGACGTGAGTCCTCTAGTCGAGGCGTTCTGGTGGCATCCCGCCATGCACGACGACCCGGCGCACGCCTGGCTCCGATCGACGCTGTGCGAAGCCGGTGGACGATTGCGCTGACGAGAGTGCGTTGCCGGGGCCGAGCACACCGACCGCGCCCCGGTTAGTACGTTGAACGGTTGGCCCCGGATTGAGATACCGCTGCGCTGACTATCGAACTGAGCGGACTGATCTCGTTGCACGCAGATCGCCCGTTTTCCACCTTGGCATTCAACGACGGTCTCCAGCGACCTAGGTTTGTCATGCTGGCGCCGGCCGCGATAACACCGAGTGTTAGTTACCAGCGGGCGACGGTCCGCAAGCGCTCTAGCTGTGAGGACGCCGCCGCTTCTCGAGCCGCTTAGGTACTTCCCAGGTCGCAGCCATCGAGCCGTCGGGGTCGAGTTTTGCGAGAATGGAACCGGTAATTGTCGAAAGTTGTTGGATCTGGGTGGGGGAGAGGGCGTCTAGCACACGCTCGCGGACAGTCGCTACGTGTCCTGGGGCCGCTTGTTTAACCTTTGCCATGCCCGCGGCGGTCAATCTGATGTTCGTCGCGCGGGCATCTTCGGGGCAGGGAAATCGCTCGATCAGTCCTCGGGCCTCCAATCGGCGGGCGACGTGGGAGAGCCGGGGCACGGTTGCATTGGTTTGTTGCGCCAGAGCAGTGGTCCGGAGCGTTTGCTCAGGAGATTCCGACAGCTGCGACATCGCGAAGTATTCGTAATGAGTGAGTTGGGCGTCCCGGGCGAGTTGCCCGTCGAGAACGCCCGGCAGCAGCTCGACCACAGCAACCAGTCGCACCCAGGCCGTGAGTTCTTCGTCGGATAGCCAGTGTGTCTGCATCGTCACATCGTAGCCGATTTAGTTGACGCTACAACTAATGAGGTATAGCTTTTGGTTGTAGCAACAACTAAAAGGAGAAGGCAATGACTCACGTCAGCATCATCGGTACGGGCACTATGGCTCAGGCGATCGCCGGTGTCGTAGGAAAAGGTGGCAACACTGTCGAGCAGATCGGTCATGGCGATGCAGACAAACGCATAACCGGTGACATCGTCATACTGGCTGTACCGTATTCGGCTGTGGACACGCTCCTTTCGGAGCGTGGCGATCAGTTCGTGGGCAAGGTTGTCGTCGACATCACGAACCCGTTGAACTTCGAGACCTTTGATTCCCTGGTCGTGCCGGCTGACAGTTCCGCTGCGGCTCAGATCGCCGACCGGATTCCGGCGGCTCAGGTTCTGAAGGCCTTCAACACCAACTTTGGTGGGACGCTGACAGCGGGCGCGGTCGGCACCAACCCGACCACGGTTCTGATCGCGGGAGACGACGCCGACGCCAAGGCGCTGCTGGCTGACATCGTGACCGCCGGTGGTCTACAGGTTGTCGACGCCGGGAGTTTGGCCCGGGCTCGCGAGCTTGAGGCCCTTGGCTTCCTGCAGCTAGCGCTGGCGGCGAGCGAAAGAATTTCGTGGACAGGCGGTTTCGCGGTTATTTCCTGACCGTCCGCCGAGATTTTTCGTACAGAAGGAAATGAATCATGACCATCGACGCCGTCCGCCTCAACCATGCCGTGCTCTTCGTTTCTGACCTCGAGAACAGCATCGCGTTCTACCAAAAGGCCTTCGGAATGGAGGTGATGGCACGCGAACGTCGGGCCAACGCCGCATTCCTCAGGTTGCCGCGATCTGGGAACCACCATGATTTGGGGTTGTTCGGGGTGGGTGCTCGCCCTCGACCGGCTCGAGGCTCGCTCGGTCTCTACCACCTCGCTTGGCAAGTCGACACGATCGACGACCTGATAAGCGCCCGAACAACTCTCGAATCACTCGGCGCCCTCACCGGAACGTCGAGTCACGGCGCCACCAAGAGTGCATACGGCCGCGATCCAGACGGCAACGAGTTCGAAATCATGTGGATGCTGCCCAAGGCCGACTGGGGCGCGTTCGCGAACGCGGCACCGGTCGAGCGTCTGAACATGCCAGCCGAACTGGAACGCTGGGGCAGCGTTCCCACCGCCGGCGAATTGGTACCGGTGGAGAAAAGACTGTGAGCGCCCGAACATACCCGGATCCAGTTGTCGCAACTTTCGGGTCCACTGATCCTGACGCACCGCTGGTGGTGCTTCTGCATGGTCGAGGATCCAGCGAACGCGACATCATCTCGCTCGCTGCTCAACTGCCCCGTGGAGTCGCTTACGTCGCGGTTCGGGCGCCGATCGCGGAGGGGGCCGGCTATGCCTGGTTCGCGAACCGCGGCGTCGGGCGCCCTGTGGCAGCCTCCTTGGAATCAACGATGGCGTGGTTTGAAGACTGGCTCGACTCCGCAGCTCCAGTCGGACGTCCGGTGATTCTGGCCGGTTTCAGCGGAGGCGCTGCGTTTGCCGGTGGCCTGATCCTTCGCGATCCGTCGCGCTTTCACGGGGCCGCGATTTTGTACGGCACTCTCCCGTTCGACGCAGGTGTCCCCGTCAATGCGGGTCGCCTCGCTCACCTCCCCGTCTTCGTCGCGCAAGGTGATCAAGATCAGATCATTCCGGCTGAACTGCTCGCCCACACCTGGGACTACCTGCTTTCGGAATCGGGTGCGCCCACCGTGGCTCATCGCGATCCCGGCGGGCACGGAATGAGTGGGGAAGTGGTGTCTGCTTTGGGCGACTGGATCGTGCACCGATTGGACTTTATCTCTCGGCGTGGAGTGCCTGCGGCTGGGCCTCGTAGCAACGTCACGTGGGCTTGCCTGGCCGGCCGTCAGCTCCCTCCGCGACGTGGCACTCGTCCTGACGTGTCGTGGACTATTCCGCAGCAACAACTTTCCGACAATGCACCCGCCGATCTGCAGGAATGGCTGGCGAAGACCATCGAGGCCCTGCCAGGGGTGTCGGTCGAACCGTCTCACATTTCGGTTCCCGGCGCGCGCGCGTTCGTTCTTGACAAGTCGACGGCCGGAGCTGAGGCATTTCTGGTTCCGTCGGCTGGCGAGTTCGCACACCTGCATCCGCCTCACGACGGCTCTCTGCATCTCGTTTTGCCGGCCGATTTGGCCGCCGACGTGGTGACCAAGGGATGGGGCCGAATGCACCCGTGGGCCGGTAGTCGTCTCGCTGCGGGCTTCGTCATGATCTTCGGACCACGTGACGAGAACGAACTGGCTTTTGTCGAGGGCATTGTCGCGACCAGCCATGCGGTTGCCGCCGGCGACAGGGGCGCCGTCAAATGAGCGTCGACCCGGCCTTCGCTGAGCACGCGTTGAGGACAGCTCGAGAACACCGCGCCACCAGAAATCCGTTCAGCGACAGTGATGGCTCCCTGACCGAGCACTGGGGATACACGGTTCAAGCGCTCGATCGGCAACACCGCGAACTCAACGGAGAGTTGGTGATCGGAGCGAAGCTCGGATTGACCAGTGCTGCAAAGCAACGCCAGATGGGTGTGGGTGTACCGATCGTCGGATTTGTCACCGACACGATGATGGTCGACCCGAAGAGGGTGCGCGCGGAACTCGGACGGTGGGCACAGCCACGCATCGAACCCGAAATCGCGTTCACGACGGCCCGCCCCCTCGGCGCGCACATAGGGCTCCAGGATGTCGCGGACCTCGTCGCCACCGTGAGCGTAGCGGCCGACATCGTGGATTCGCGATACAGCGGATACCGCTTCGGCCTCGCCGACGTGATCGGCGACAACACCAGTGCCGCGGGCGTCGTGCTCGGTGCACCACACCGGCTCGGAGACATCGGGGATCTTGCAGATCTGCGGTGTTCGGTCGACGTGAACGGGTCCGTGGTGCACCGAGCACTGGGCTCCGCCATACTCGGCAGCCCGCTTCGGTCGTTGGTCGTGCTCGGCGAGCACCTAGCTCGAATGGGTCAGACACTGCCCGCCGGGTCGGTGGTGCTGGCGGGAGCCATGACCGATGCAGTCCCGCTGGTGCCGGCGGGCCGTTACCGCTTGCGTGTCGAGGGATTGGGAGAAGTGCTGCTCGACACCTAACCCCTCGCCGCAGTACACAGGCTTCTGTGGCAAAGGCCGCATCCCTGTGCACCTTGTTACAAGGAGGCATGGTCAGACGAACAGCATTCCACCATCGATCAAGTTCGACTGTCCGGTCATGTAGTCGGAGTCCGGGCCGGCGAGGTAGGAGACGTACGCCGCTACGTCGTCGCCGGTCGACACACGGCCGAGGGTGATGCCGGCGGCCATGGCTTTCATCGACTCACCCTCACCCACGTTGTTGATGGCTCCGAGGTCTCGGTCGACCTCGACCCACATATGGGTGTCGACGATGCCGGGGCAGTAGGCGTTCACAGTGATGCCGTGCTCGGCCCACTCCTGGGCCGCAGCCTGGGTGAGTGCCCGGACGCCGAACTTGGACGAGCTGTACACACCCAGCAGCGGGAATCCCTTGTGCCCGGCGATCGAGGAGGCCCCGATGATCTTGCCGCCGGTGCCCTGCGTGATCATCTGCCGTGCGGCTGCGGTGTAGGTCAGGAACACTCCACGCCCGTTGACCGCGTGGACGCGGTCGTACTCCTCGGGAGTGACGTCGAGGAGTGCTTTGGTTTGTGCGACACCGGCATTGGCCACCATGATATTGAGTGCGCCCAGTTGCTCGGCGGTGTCGGTGACCAGGGCGTGCACCGACTCCGGGTCGGTGACATCGCCGGTGAGGGCTACAGCTCGAACCCCGAGGTCCTCGATGCTCTTGCGGGTGAGTTCAAGGTCCTCGGCCTTGATGGCGAGGTCGGAGACTGCGATGTCGTGGCCGTCTTTGGCGAGCCGGAGGGCGATTGCTTTGCCAATTCCCTGGGCGGCGCCTGTGACATGTGCGATGGGCATGGTGTTCGTTCTCCTGATTGTGTTGGGCGCGCCGGGCTTCAGCGCGTGGGATCGACGAGTAGTTTCATCTTGCGGCCGGCTCGCAGCTCCTCGAAGCCGCCGTCGATGACGTCGCTGAGTGCGATGGTGTCGACCCAGCCGGTGGTGTCGTAGTGGCCGGTGGCCATCAGTGCGATGACGGCTTTGTAGTCGTCGCTCGTGTAGCAGATGGTTCCTTGGATACGTCGTTCCCGCAGAACAAGATTGATCAGAGGTGTAGGTAGGGGTTTGTCGTAGATGGCGACACTGATCAGGGGACGTCGCTCGCCGACGCTGTTGAGTGCGGACTCCACTGCGGGGGCCACGCCGGCGGCGTCGAATGCGGCGTCGACTCCGGCTCCGTCGGTGCGGTCAGCGATCAGTTCTGGAACGTCCACGCTGGTCGGATCGAGGGTGCGGGCACCGAGTGCTTCGATGGCGCGGCGTCGTGTGGCCGACGGCTCAACGACGTCGATCTCGGTCAAACCCATGCCGCGCAGCGCGAACCAGAGACCGATACCGATTGGTCCGGCACCGTAAATTAGCGCCCGGTCCTGGTCGCCGACTTCGCCGAGCACTGCAGCGTGGTAGGCGACTGACATCGGCTCGACCAGCGCACCCATCTCCAACGCGATGGTGTCGGGCAGTTTGTGAATCTGGTTGCGGGGCACGACGGTGTATTCGGCCATTCCGCCATCGGCCATTAATCCGTGGAAGCCCACGACGGTGCAGAGATTGTAGTGTCCGGCACGGCACGGTCGACATTCGCCACAGCGGTATACCGGCTCGATGGCAACATTGTCGCCCTCGGCAACATCGGTGATGCCGGCGCCCACCTCCGTGACGACACCGGAGAACTCGTGGCCCATGATCACAGGCATCGCCTGGCCGGTCAACGGGTGCGGGTCCGAGGCGGGTATGAAGATCGGCCCGTCGTAGAACTCGTGAAGGTCAGTGCCGCAGATACCGTTTCGGCTGACTTTGACCTTGACTTGGCCAGCCCTTGGAGATGGCTCGGCAACCTCCTCGATCTCGACTTTGTGGTTTCCGTAATAGACTGCTGCGCGCATGATGGTCTCCTCTGTTTACAGCGTGCGGATGAGCTTTTTGTTGGCGAACTCATCGAGTCCGAATCGTCCGAGTTCGCGGCCGATCCCTGAGTTCTTGACTCCGCCGAACGGTAGGTCGGGCGCGCTTTTGATGGTGGTGTTGAGGCCGACCATGCCTACGTCGAGCCGGTCTGCGACCTGGGCAGAAATGTCTTCATCGTTGGTGAACACCGCACTGCCGAGGCCATACGGTGAGTCATTCGCGATGGTGATGGCTTCCTCGACCGAACTCGCCTTGTAGAGAACAGCAACCGGGCCGAACAGCTCTTCGTGGTGAGCGCGCATCGCGGGGGTGACCCCGGACAGGACGGTCGCCGGGTAGTAGGCGCCTTTGCTGTCGGGTGTCTTGCCTCCGGCATGGACGATGGCACCTTTGCTGATGGCATCGTCGACCTGTTCGGCCAACTCGTCGCGACCGGAGATGGTCGCCATCGGTCCCAGCCGTGTTCCTTCACTGGTGGGGTCGCCGGGCGCCCACTCCTCGAGCGACGCCGTGAAGCGCTCAAGGAAGTCGTCCCACAGGGATTCTTCGATGATCAGTCGTTTCGACGACGTGCATGCCTGACCGGCATTGCCGAAGCGGCCGGTCACCGCAGCTTTAACTGCCTGGTCCAGGTCCGCGCCGGGCAGGACCAGGAATGGGTCGGAGCCGCCGAGTTCGAGTACGCATTTCTTGAGATGTTTTCCGGCCAGCGCGCCGACGGCACTACCCGCTCGTTCTGATCCGGTCAACGAGATGCCTTGTAAGAGAAAGTCGGCGATCAAGTCGGCCACCTGATCGGTGGATACGAACACGTTTTGGTACACCCCGGTCGGGGCGCCGGCCTCGACCAAAAGCTCTTCTATCCGCACGGCCTGCTGAGGGCAATTGCTCGCGTGCTTGAGCAGAATCGTGTTGCCCAGCAGAATATTTGGGGCAGCGAATCGGGCCACCTGGTAGTACGGGAAGTTCCAGGGCATGATGCCCAGCAGTGCGCCGATGGGAGCAGTGCGAACGAGCGCTGTTCCGGTACCGGCGATGTCGAGCTTCTCGTCGGCCAGCAGCTGCGGGCCGGTGACGGCGTAGTACTCGTAGATGCTGGCCGATAGCTCGACTTCGCCCTTTGCCTGCGCGATGGGTTTTCCCATCTCCAGGGTCATCAGCTCGGCGAGTTCAGTAGAGTGCTTGCGGTACAGCTCGGCGGTCCGCGCCAGGACTGCTGCCCGCTCGGCGATATCGGCGTCCCGCCAGGATGCATAGGCGCTGTGAGCCTGCGAGAGCGCCTGCGTCGCAGCATCATCGGAGATCGTGGGGAACTCGCGGACGACCTCACCGGTCGTGGGGTCGATGGTTGCGTACTTCGTGGTCATGTACTGGTTCCTTTGAGTACTTCAGTGGTCAAAACGGTCACCGGAGGCCGCAAACGACAGGCCGCCGGTGACCGCAGCTTCATCAGGCCGGTTTGAGAACGTCGGCGTTGGTCAGGAAGCCGGGGTACCCGGAGGACGCCTCGGTGGCCAGTATCGAACGAAACTCTTTGAGGCCGCCGAGGTAGAACATGACGGTCCGCTTCTTGCCCGGGATGTTCGCACCGAAGATCCACGAAGCGGCCTTGGGGAATAGCGTCTGATCGGCGATGTCCGAACAGATTTCGGTCCATTCGGTTTCGGTCTCGGGCTTGACATGCATCCATGCGCCGTCGGTCTTGTTGACGTGTGCGATGGCGTCGGATATCCACTCCACCTGGGTCTCGATCGATGGCGGCAGGTTGGTGAACGGCCCGTTGGGTCCCAAGATCATGAACATGTTGGGGAATCCGGTGGTTGCCACGCCGAGGTAGCTCGAGGGCCCTTCGTTCCAGTGATCGGTGAGTCGTTCCCCGTTCAGTCCCCTGATGTCTACCCGACGGTAGTTTCCGTCCACGGCGTCGAACCCGGTGGCACAGATGAGGATGTCGATTTCGTGTAGAGTGCCGTCTTCGGTCAAAATGCCCGTCTCGGTGACTTCCTTGATTGGGGTTTCGGTGAGGTTCACCATCGTGACGTTGGGCCGGTTGAAGGTTTCATAGAATCCGGTGTCGCAGAGGGGCCGACGCGCATACAGGTCTGTGGGGGTGAGCTTGCGGGCGGTCTCGGGGTCTTTGACGATTTCCGAGATCTTGCGGCGGATGAACTTTGCTGCCTCTTCGTTGGCCTCTGCATTGGTGGCAATGTCGCCGAACGTCTTGAACATGAAAGCGAAGCCGCCGCCCTCATCCCATGCCTGCTGGAACACCCGCTCGCGCTCGTCGGCTGAGACGCTGAACACTTCCGTCTCGCTTTCGACAAAACCCATGGCGAGGCTGGAATTCCATACTTGGTTCCAGTTCTCTTCGAAGTTCTCTTTCTGCTGGCGCAACTCCTCTGCGGAGAGTTCCCGGTTGCCGGCCGGCACGCTGTATTGCGGTGTGCGCTGGAACGACGTCAGGTGGCCCGCGATGGGTGCAGTGGCGGTGATGACCTGGTTACCGGTGGAGCCGTTGCCGATGACGCCGACGCGTTTGCCCGTCACATCGAGGTCTTCGGGCCAGGCACCGGTATGAACGAGCTGCCCGCCGAACTTCTCCATGCCGGGGAACTTGGGGATGTTGGTTGCAGACAGCAGCCCGAGTCCATTGACCAGGAACCGGCTCGTGAATGTCACGCCGCGGTCGGTGTGTACCGTCCACAGGCCCGCGACCTCGTCGAAGGCTGCGTCGGTCATTGCCGTGCCGAGCTGGATGTGATCGCGCAAGGAATAGCGGTCGACAACCCCGTTGAGGTAGGCGAGAATTTCCGGCTGGCGCACGTACTTCGTCTTCCACGGATTGTCCGCGTACAGATCGCGATCGAATGAGTACTGGTAGACAAAGCTCTCCGAGTCCGACAGTGCACCCGGGTACTTGTTCCAGAACCAGGTGCCGCCGACGCCAGAGGCTTTGTCCAGGGCGACGGCGTCGAGGCCGAGATCATTGCGCAACTTGTGCAGCATGTAAATGCCGCCGAAGCCGGCACCGACAACCAGTGCATCGACGTGGCGGATCTGATTGGTTTCACTCATGGGGTTTACTCCTTCGGTCGGTACGGCCTATGTGGCGTACTTCACTTCTTGAACTCCATGGTGTGCTGGACTACTGGGGTGGTGGGTGTTCCGATGTGGAACACACTCTGGTAGGGGACGTGGCCGGTATTGATACTCCAAGAGAAATAATCGAGGCGCTCTGAGTATTGGATATGTACCGGTTGGACAGGCAAAATAGGTCACCTAGCAGGTAGAGGAGGTATCACCGTGGATGATCCGGTGCGCGAAGCCCGGCAAAGGCTGCTGCGTGTAGGCCTCCTTGCAGAAGTTCCCATCGAGGGTGTGGTGCCAGATCTCATCGTGCGTAGTTGGCGCCGCTCCATCAGCGGCAGCGTCGACAGCGCCTTGCCCTCACAGCGGTTCGAAGAAGTCGACACCGATTCGATTCTGTGCCGGGCGGCGGACCCGGTTCTCGATCGCTGGCAGAACCAGCTCGCTGATACCGGAACCACCCTCTTTCTCAGTGATCGCGGCGGCAGTATTGTCGCGCGCCGAACCAGTGACAGCAGCGTGCGCCGCAAGCTTGATCGCGTGCACGCCGCTGAGGGCTTCGACTATTCGGAGGATTCAATCGGCACCAATGGTCTGGGCACCTCGATGGTGGAAAAGCGGGCCCTTTATATCCAGGGCAGCGAGCACTACAGTGATGCGCTCTCGTCGTTGGCATGCGCGGCAGCCCCGGTATGCACGCCTACTGGGGTGGTTATCGGCTCGGTGTCGCTGGGCGGACCGATCGAGGTTGCAAATCCGCTCATGCTGTCGTTGACCCGAGAGATCGGGCAGCAGATCGAGGAGCGTTTGCGGTCGGTGTCACGTCCGCAGGACCTGGCGCTTGCCATGTCGTTCCTGCGGTTCACCAACTCTCAGCGGCCTACCGTGGTGATGGATCATGAGTCGATTTTGTCCAACAATCCTGGGCTGCCTTATGTGAACGTGAGCTCTCACGTCGCGCTCTGGGAGCTGCTCAACGCGCACGATTGGTCCAGCGGCGGCTCGGCGCGGATCCGCCTGGACGGATCGGCCGTCGAGGTGATGGCGCGTCGGGTGCTCGACGGACCCCGCGCACACTTTGTCCTACATTTCGCTGACCTCGAGGGCTTCGGCGAGAGCCTGCCGGACGTTCCCAACCTGGGGAAGCTTGCGTCTGCGCGTGTAACCGGCCAACTGATCCGGATAGACGGCCCACGCGGATCGGGCCGCGCGACAAAAGCATTGGCTCTCTGCAAGCGCCGACCTGGTGGCGTCGATCCCGAGCAGTTCGAACCAAGCGCAGAAGGCCGCGCCGACTGGGCTCGCATGCGGGACGCCTTGGCGGGCGGAAGTGATGTGCTCCTACGGCGGGTTGAGGAACTAGCCGACGACGAGGCCAAACCCCTGTCGTGGCTCATTGACGGGCACCAGAGGTCTTTGGCCGGCGGGGAACGTTCGAGCACACTCCTGCTGACGTCCTGTCGAAGTAACGCAACCCCCGCGGTTGGACAGATCCTCGACAAGGTCAATACCACGGCGAAGACCGAAGCGCTGTCGCGCACCCCAGAGCGGATTCCCGGCCTCGTCAAAAGCACTCTGCACGAGGTCGATCCGGACGGTCGTCATACCATGTCGCCGGCGGCATTGCAGGCCTTCGTGCAGTGGGGATGGCCCGGCAACATCACTGAACTCGTCAGTGTCGTTCAGGTTCTGGTAGCCGCGGTCCGCTCGCCAGTGATCGAGCGGAAGCACCTTCCTGAACATATTCAGCAGGCGCCGCCGCGACGTGGCTTGAGCCTGATCGAATCTGCTGAACGCGACACCATCATTAAGGCGCTCGCCGCCGCGAACGGGAACAAGTCTGAAGCCGCAACTCTCTTGGGTATGGGCCGGACCACCCTCTACCGCCGGCTCCGCCGATTCGGGTTGGACGGCGACGAGGGGAGTTTGTGAGCTAGCCGCCGAGTTTCGCCGTCACTGCGGGAATCACTTTGTCGGCAATGTATTCGATGCGGGCCGAGCCGGATTCGATCGACTCTCCAGGGAGCTGCGCCCAGTAGTGGAAGTCGCGGATCTGAGGGTAGGCGGTGGTGAGCGACACCAGGTCGTCGACCGCCATCGACGCATCCATGAGGCGATAGGCGCCGGCGTCGAGAACTGCCTGCGTGTCGGCGAAGGGCTCTGGCCGCTGCGGTCCTTCGAACGAGCCCCACTCGATGTAGCTGTTCAACTGATACAACGCGTGTTCGCCGACTTCGGCCCACACCCGTTCGGGATCGTCTGCGACGATCGTCCACTGGCTGGCATAGATGCGTGACTCGGCCAGGTCCCCGCCGTGTCGTTCCACGGCCTCGACGTACCACTGGCAGTGGTCATTCGACAGAGTGATGACTCCATCGGCCAACCGAGCAGCGCGGTCGATACCGACCGGCGATTGTGCTCCGATGAGCAATCGGGGTGGCACATCCGGTACCGGGGTCACTGCCATACCAGGGAGCGAGAAGCGTTTTCCTTCGAACGGTTCACCGCTTCCGCTCCACGCCTGCCGAATCACCGCAATGGCGTCTTCGAGCAGACTCGGGCGCTGCTTGACCCGTCGACCGAAGGCTTCGAACTCACGCTCGTGGTAGCCGAGACCTACGCCGAGCTCGAACCGGTTGTCTGTGAGGAACGAGAGGGCGGTGGCATCCTCGGCGATGCGGACCGGCTCGTGGAGTGCGGCAACGATGATGTTGGTGCCGATGCGCATGCGACTCGTGCGCGCACCGATGGCCGCCGCGATCGTCAACGGTGAGGACGCGTAGTCGTCGTCGGCGAAGTGGTGCTCGCTCAGCCACACAGAGCCGTAGCCCAAACTCTCGGCCCAGACCACTTGATCGATGGACTCCCGATACATCGATCCGACGTTCTTGCGCCACTGTGCTGGATTGCGAAAGTCGTACCACAGCCCGAATGTGGGGCTAGACGATGACTGCATGATTTCTCCGTTGTCCGTCGGCAGTGAGGGAGTCCGAATCAGCGCCGACCACGAGTAGTAGGTGTGGTGTAGGTCACTCCGGCCTCTATCGTTGATCCGGGTTGCGCCGTTCGGTTGTGCCGATGTGGAACACTCGCGTGCCTGGGCTCGGAGCACCACTGATGCGCCGTAGGTAATAGTCGATATCGTTCTGAGTCATAAAACTACCGAAGCGCTGCAGCCGCGTTGTTCAGTCAGTGAGCTGTCGAATCGTTCAGTGCGAGAACCTCATCGAGTACGGCGCGTAAGGCCGGACTTTGATCGTCCCGCCTCCAGGCGGCCCGGAGATCGACGTCGAGGCTGCCCTCTTCCAGTGGAATGAACACAATATGGGGGTCCGAGAAGTTCTCGGCCACCGACGCCAAGGTCAGATGACAACCAACCTCAGCGCTAACCAGGGCAAGGGCCGTCAACGTGTCGGGAGCGATCTGTACAACATCGGCCACAAACGAGTTCTCGTTCGCGAGCCGTCTCAGACGATCGGGCAGAACGGCACCTTCGTGCGGAGGCAAGGACACGAAACTCTCACCGGCCAGCCTTGCGATTGACAAGCGGCGGGAGCCGGCCATGGCATGGGTGTCGGGTAAGGCCACGGCGAGCGAATCGTTCATCACCACCTGTGCGTCTACATCGGAGGGGATGACATCCCATCGACCGAGTGCGATGTCGGTGTCGCCCTGGACCAACTTCTTCATCGCCGGCTGGGCGAAATTCTGGCTGGACAACTCGAGCTGGATCCCTGGCCGCTGCGACCGGACGATTCGGGCGAGGCGGGCAACCAATCGGTGGGTCGAGATCCCGGCGAATGCGATGCGCACCACGCCGACCTCGCCGTCGTCGGCAGACTGCACTGCGCCTTCGGCCCTCCGTAGGGCTTCGAGAACGTCGTGGGCCGGCCCGATCAGCGCCTGCCCGCTCGCCGTGAGCCGTACCGAACGGGTGTTGCGATCGAACAAACGGGTGCCCAATTCGCGTTCTAGGTTCTTGATGGTCCGGCTCAGTGGTGGCTGGGCAACGTGCAAACGTTCGGCAGCGCGACCGAAGTGAAGCTCTTCGGCCACGGCGAGAAACGATCGAAGCTGATCGACATCCATGGTTTCATCTCCGGCCTATAGATAATTACATAATGGGTATCACAGAACTGCCGATTAAGTATTGGACTGATCGTAATTCGGGGTTGATAGTGGTCTGCATGACAACTCACGCCCCCGAAGTACCGGACGACGTCTTCGCGGACGTTCTCAAACAGATCAACCACTTCGTGCACACCCGGGTCCTACCGCGGGAAATCGAGATCATGACCTCCGATGCCATCCCCAGCGACCTACGGAAACAGGCTGCCGAGATGGGTCTGTTCGGCTACGCCATCCCGCAGGAGTGGGGTGGCCTCGGCCTCGATCTGACGCAGGACGTGGACGTTGCCATGGAGCTCGGGTACACCTCACTGGCCCTTCGGTCGATGTTCGGGACCAACAACGGCATTGCCGGACAGGTACTGGTGGGGTTCGGTACCGATCACCAAAAAGCGCAGTGGCTCCCGGGAATCGCTTCCGGTGACGTGGTCGCCTCCTTCGCGCTCACCGAGCCCGGTGCTGGGTCGAACCCAGCCGGTCTGCGGACCACGGCGAAAGCCGACGGAGACGGTTGGATCATCGAGGGCAGCAAGCGGTTCATCACCAACGCGACCGAAGCCGGTTTGTTTGTGGTTTTCGCCCGTACGGGACCGGCGACCGACTCCGACCCCGGGATTGCCGTCTTCCTGGTGCCCGGCGACGCCGAGGGTCTAGATGTCGGTGTGAAGGATGCGAAAATGGGCCAGGAAGGCTCTCGAACCGCTGACGTCACGTTCTCGAACGTGAAGGTCGGCCCCGAGGCGCTCGTCGGCGGGGACGGCAAAGTCGGGTATCGCGCGGCGATGACATCACTCGCCCGCGGGCGCATCCACATGGCCGGACTCGCGGTCGGAGCCGCCCAGCGAGCACTCGACGAATCGGTCAGCTACGCCGCTACCGCAACTCAGGGTGGCACCGCTATTGGAGACTTCCAGCTTGTGCAGGCGATGATCGCAGATCAGCAGACCGGAGTGATGGCTGGGCGGGCGCTGGCCCGCGAGGCGGCGCGACTGTACGTCACCGGCGAAGACCGACGCATCGCACCATCGGCTGCCAAACTTTACTGTACCGAGATGGCAGGCAAGGCAGCCGATCTGGCCGTTCAGGTCCACGGCGGCTCCGGCTATATGAAGGAGGTGCCAGTGGAGCGCCTGTACCGCGACGTGCGCCTGATGCGGTTGTACGAAGGCACCAGCGAGATTCAACGTCTCATCATCGGCGGCGGCCTGGTGCGCGCAGCGAAAAAGAAGGCATCATGACGCTCCCGCTGGAAGGGGTGACCGTCGTAGCCATCGAGCAGGCGGTGGCCGCGCCACTGGCCACCCGCAACCTCGCCGATCTCGGCGCGCGAATCATCAAGATCGAACGGGTGAACGGCGGCGACTTCGCCCGCGACTACGACCACGCAGTGCACGGCACCGGCGCCCACTTCGTGTGGCTCAATCGTGGCAAGGAGTCGATCGCTGTCGACCTGAAGTCGACGGCTGGCCGCGACGTCGTGCGCAATCTGGTGAGCAAGGCGGACGTCTTCATCCAGAACCTCGCCCCCGGGGCCGCAGAGCGACTCGGCCTCGGCGCCGATGAGCTGCGTTCCACACAGCCCGAACTCGTGGTGGTGAATCTGTCTGGCTTCGGTGTCGGTGGTCCGATGGAGCAGCGCAAGGCATTCGACATGCTGATCCAGGCCGAGGCCGGGCTCATCTCGATCACCGGCAGTGCCGACCATCCTGCGAAAACCGGTATCCCGACCGCCGACATCGCTTCGGGCATGTACTGCTCGCAGTCGGTGCTGGCGGCGTTGCTGCGTCGATGGCGGACCGGAGAAGGCGCCACCATCGACGTCTCGATGCTCGACGCCACCGCCGAATGGATGGGCTACGCGATGTACACGCAGATGTACACCGGTGTGCAGCCGCCGCGAATGGGACTGAGCCACAGCTCCATTGCGCCCTACGATGCATATCCTACGAGCGATGGCCAGGTCCTGATCGGGGTACAGAACGACAGCGGCTGGCGCACCCTGGTCACCGAGGTCCTCCAATCCCCGGAGTTGGCCGACGATCCGAGATTTGTCACCAACGTCCAGCGAGTGCTCCATCGCACCGATTGCGACGCAGCAGTGGCGGCCAGGACGTCGCGTTTCACGAGCGCAGAACTGGACGCCAAGCTCGCCGCTGCCGGCGTCCCGGCAGCGCAGGTCAAAGAACTCGACCAGGTGGTTGCCCATCCTCAGTTCGCTGATCGCGACCGTTGGCGGACCATCGGCACCGAGCACGCCACCGTGCGGGCGCTTCTGCCTCCAGCCACGTTCGGCGACGTCGAGGCGCCGATGGGCGACGTACCGGCGCTGGGACAGCACACGCTGACCTTGCTGACCGAATCCGGACTGGACGGCGTTGCGATCGACGAACTGGTTCGACAAGGTGCTGCCCTGCAGCACAACAATTTTCAGCCGGCAGTCGCCGAATGACCTCCGCGGGCCAACACGGCCGGGCGGACAACGAAAGGATCACCATGCTCGCAGGCCGGACAGCTGTCATCACCGGAGCCGCCCAGGGTATCGGGCTGGCGATCGCCCGTACCTTTGCCGACAACGGCGCTCACGTGGTCATCGGAGATCTCGACGAGACCAGAGCCAAAGAGGCGGCCTCGTCGTTGTCCACCGAGTCGATCGGCATCGCGTGCAATGTGACGTCGGCAGAGGACGTCGCACGGCTCCTCGAGACAGCCACGGCCACATTCGGATCCCTCGACATCATGGTGAACAACGCCGGTATCACCCGGGACGCGACCATGCGCAAGATGACCGAGCAGCAATTCGACGACGTCATCGACGTCCACCTGAAAGGCTGCTGGATCGGCACCCGGCAGGCTGCGGGCATCATGCGCGAGCACGGGGGAGGATCGATTATCAACCTGTCCTCGATCTCGGGCAAGGTGGGCTTCGTCGGCCAGACCAACTACTCCGCGGCCAAAGCCGGCATCGTCGGCCTCTCCAAGGCAGCAGCCAAAGAAGTTGCCCATCTGGGTGTCCGGATTAACGTGATCCAGCCCGGTTTGATCCGCACGGCGATGACCGAAGCAATGCCCCAGAAGGCGTGGGACCAGAAGATGTCCGAGATCCCGATGCAGCGGGCGGGTGAACCTAATGAAATCGCTTCGGTCGCATTGTTCTACGCGTCGAGTCTGTCCTCGTACATGACCGGGACAGTCGCCGAAGTCACCGGCGGACGGCACATCTGAGACTGGCAGACATCCAGCCCACACCACACCCCGTCAGTCGACTCCAGGAGAACAGCCATGCCCGACGCCGTCATCTGTGAACCCTTGCGTACCCCGGTAGGTCGCTTCGGTGGTGTCTTCAAGGACATTGCACCGCAGACCCTTGCATCGGCGGTGATCACCGAACTCGTCAATCGCACCGGGATTTCCGGCGATCAGATCGACGACGTGGTTCTCGGCCAGTCGACGCCAGGCGGCGAGGCCCCTGCAATCGGCAGAATCGCTGCGCTCGATGCCGGGCTGGGTATCAACGTGCCTGGTCTGCAGGTCGATCGCAGATGCGGATCGGGGTTACAGGCGGTTCTGCAGGCGTGCATGCAGGTCTCCACCGGAGCGAGTGACCTGATAATCGCCGGCGGTGTCGAATCGATGAGTCAGGCCGAGTTCTATACCGATTCGATCAGGTGGGGAGTACGGGCACCAGGTGTCGAACTGGTTGACCGACTGGCTCGGGGCCGGGTGACGGCCGGTGGAACCAACTTTCCGGTGCCGGGCGGCATGATCGAGACGGCAGAGAACCTACGTGCCGAGTTCGCGATTAGCCGGGCCGATCAGGATGCTCTTGCGGTGGAGTCGCACCGGCGTGCGGTCGCTGCTCAGACGAACGGCGCTTTTGCCGAGGAGATCGTGGGCATCGACGTTCCCCAACGCAAGTCCGACCCGGTCAAGGTGCTCACCGATGAACACCCGCGCTCGGATACGTCTGTGGAATCGCTGGCAAAGCTGCGCCCGATCCGGCTGAACTTCGATGACGAATCCACCGTCACGGCCGGCAATGCAAGCGGTCAGAATGACGGGGCGGCTGTCTGTATCGTCACTACGCCACAGGTCGCCGCTCGTCTCGGTTTGCGACCACTCGCCCGATTGGCATCGTGGGCGGTCAGTGGTGTCGAGCCGGCCCGGATGGGAATTGGGCCGGTATCGGCAGTGCAGAAGGTGCTCGGACGGTTGGCCCTGACCCTTGCCGACATGGACGTCATCGAGTTGAACGAGGCTTTTGCCGCCCAGGTTCTGGCGGTGTTGCGGTCGTTGGAGATCGAGCCCGACGATTCTCGGCTGAACCCGAACGGATCCGGGATATCACTGGGTCATCCGGTCGGAGCAACAGGCGCACGAATCTTGGCGACACTGCTGCGCGAGTTGGACCGCCGCGAAGGTCGATTCGGGCTGGAAACGATGTGCATCGGAGGCGGGCAGGGGTTGGCCGCGGTTTTCGAGCGCATCAGCTGACCCGAGAGTGGCAACCGGGCAGCGAGGTGTCGAGACGTGTTCGACACCAACCGATAATGTCCGTGGTGGGAACCCGCGTTTCAAAACCGATGCGGTCGGTCAGCGGGTCAGGACCACGCCTTTGCCCGTCAGCGCTCCGTCCTCCATGTCGCGGTGCGCGGCAACGATGTCATCAAGCTGGTAGACGCAGCCGATCGGTACGATCGCGCGGTCGGCGCTCACGTCGTCGAGAAAGCCTTGCAACACTGCGGACGGAAGGTTGGAGGCTTCTCCTGAGTACGCGGTCAGACGCACCCCGTTGGGAATGAAATCCATCGGGTAGAAATCTTGGATTGTCCACTGGTCGGACAGCATCCCGGTGAAGCAGACGGTTCCGTGGGTACGAACGCATTGCAGGGAGTCGGCGAGCGTGTTGGTTCCCACCAACTCCACGGCGCCGTCGACACCGCCGGGCGCCAGCGCGCGCACCATGTCCACGATGGTGCCGTCGTCAACGACAACATGGTCGGCGTACTGGCCAAGGGTGGCCACCTTGGCAATGTTGCGGGTCGTGGAGATCACCCGCATGCCGTGGCGCCGCGCCAGGACGGCCAGTGCGAGCCCCACGGAGGATGTGCCGCCGCGGATCAGCAGTGTTTGACCTGCGCGACCGTCTACCCCAACAGTCAGTGACCCGTAGGCGGTCTGCAACATCTCAGGGACCGCACCGAGCGTGGACCAGGGCAAGGCGCTGTTGAAGGGGATCACGCTAGTGGCTGGGACACAGGTGTATTCGGCGTATCCGCCGTCGATGGTGCGTCCCATCCCGCCCATCAGCGCTGCGACCTGTGTGCCGACGACGTACTCGCCGCCAGGACAGGCCGCGACCGTTCCTGCGGCTTCGATGCCCAGCACGCGGGGGAACGAGCCGAACGTTCCGACACCACGACGGAAATGGAGTTCAGATCGGTTGAGCCCGAACGCTTCCACCCGCAAAAGAATCCACCCAGTCCTTGGGTTTGGTATGGGAATGCGGCGTACCGAGAGCACTTCTGGCCCACCGGGCCCGTCGGCCACCACAGCGCGCATGGTCCGGTCGTTCATCACTGATCTCGTTCTGTGGTCTCAGTGTTCGCAGTGGCAATGATCTCGGTGGTCGTCGCGAAATCGGTGATGTTGGTCAGGGCGTAACTTTGCGCCGCATTCTGCCAGTCGGCACTGAGGCTTGATGTGGCGTCGGTGGCCATCACAACCCGGTAGCCGTGGTCGGCGGCGTCGCGAATGGTGTGCTCGACTGCCATATTGGTCCAGACCCCGGCGACCACCACCTGGGTGATCCCGAGGTTGCGCAGCATCGCGTCCAGAGACGTTCCGTTGAAGCAGCTCATGCGATTTCGCACTAGCACGGGCTCATCTTCGAGCGCCTCGAGACCGTCTATGGACCGGGCCCCCCACGAACCGACACGCAACGAATCCGGTCCGATCATGCGAAAGATGGGAGCGTTCGTACCGCCGAACAGCCGTCCCGGGTAGGACACGATGTGATTGTGGATCACGGGGATGGATGCGCTGCGCGCCCAGTCGAGCAACGCTCGTACATGGGGGATCAGTTGTTGTTCGGTGGCATGGGCGGCCGCGCCGAACGAGGCGTATGCGCCGTCTTCGTGAACGTTGTCATTCTGTAGGTCGACCAGGACTAGAGCGGTGCTGGTCATGTCGAGTGATGGGTTGCTCATGGTGTTTCTCCTTTAGTTGTCCACAGATGTGACCGACTGGGTCGTCGGGGTGTGCATGTCTTGCTTCACATGAGGGGTCATGCGACGGTAGGCCGTTTCTGGCAGGTTCCACAGCACCGGTAGTGCGGCAAGTGCTACGACCATGACCATCACGCCGGGTATGAGGTTGAGTCCGGTGGCCGTGACGAGCGCTTGGGAAATGTAAGGGGTGAGCCCACCGAATATAGTAGTGGCGACAGTGGCAAAACCAAGGCCGCTCAACCGGTTTGCGGTGGCGAACTGTTCCGGCGATGCCGAGGCGCCCACCGCGCTGACGCCACCGGCAATGAGAGCCAGAACAGCTGCACCGGTCAACGCGGTCACCGGCCTCCCAGTGTCCATCAGGACGAACATAGCGGTCGACAAAGCCGCTGCCAGACCACCGAAGAGAAATAAGGTCGGTCGCCTGCCGAAGTGGTCGGCGAGGAGCCCGGCAACGGGTGTGATCGCGATGACCGCGGCTGCTGCCACCGTCGACAACCAGAGTGCGTCGGATTCAGCGAACCCGCCGACGGACGTCAGGTAGGTGGGTACGTAGGTAACGCCGACGTAGTACGTAATGGAGCCAAGCGCGGAGATCACGAACACGCGAAGCACCGCGGGTCGCTGATAGCGCAGGGTGGTGGCGAGCGGACTTCGCACCGTGGTGCGAGTGCGCACTGAGCGCTCGAACTCCGGGGATTCGCTCAGAAAGGTGCGTGCGACCAGTGTCGAGGCCGCGAGCAGAGCGCCGAACAGAAAGGGCAGTCGCCACCCCCACGAGTTCAAGTCTGCCGTACTCAGAAGTGCAGTGGTCAGGGCGGTCATCCCGACCGCCAGAAGTGCTCCGATCTCACTTGCCGCCGAGGCTACCGAGGCAACTAGCCCCCTATGCGCAGGAGCCGAGCTCTCGACGAGATAGGTCATCACACCGGTGTACTCACCCCCGACCGAGAACGCCATCGCACATCGGAGCACCAGCAAAAGTACTGCCGCCGCCGCGCCGATGTGCTCTCTGGTGGGCAGCAAGGCGGTGAGCACCATGGCGGCGGTCATGAACGACATCGACACCAGCAGCACGGCGCGTCTGCCCAAGAGATCTCCGACATGACCGAACACCAGCGCACCCAACGGCCGCATGAAGTATGAGATGGCGAACACAGCCAACGTCGAGAGGATCGAGTCGGCACCACCGCCGAAAAACACTCGTGACAACACTGCGGTCATGAACAAATAGAGCGTGAAGTCGTACCACTCCACGACTGTGGACAGAGCTGCGACCACGATGGATGCGCGCGAAACTTGACCTGCGCCATGGGCGCGATTGCCCGGACCCACCGGGCCGCCCGGATCGGACATCAACATTTCATGCACCTATACGACTGTTCGGATTGGGACTTCAGTGAACGGACCCGGGACCTCGAGCCGCAGGCCCCAGAGTACCTCGATTCGAGGTATACCTCGAATCGAGGTACTCGTGGCAGGATGGTGGCGTGTTGGAACTCGCAATTCTTGGCTTTCTCGCCAACGGTCCACTGCACGGCTACGAACTTCGGCGCCGCGTAGCCCAGCTGACCGGCTACTCTCGTCCGGTCAGCGACGGAAGCCTCTACCCGGCGCTCAAACGCCTCGCCAAAACGGGGCTCCTCGAACGGCATACGGAACCGGGGGCCGGGGCGGCCAGGCAAGTGTTCACACTGTCCGAGGCTGGGCATGAAGAGATGTTGCGGCGGCTACGGGCTCCCGCTGACCCCGAAATCACTGACTTCACAAAGTTTTCGACCATCTTGGCCTTCCTGTCGTTTCTCCCGGAGGTGGATGATCAGCACGCGGTGCTACGGCGGCGTCTGCGGTTCCTCGAGGAGCCGGCCAGCTTCTTTTATGACGGTGACCGGCCACTGCGCCTCGAGGACGTGACTGATCCGTATCGGCGCGGACTGCTCGTGATTGCTCGTGCGATGAGTGGCTCAGAACGAGAGTGGCTGCGCGAGACACTCGGCGAAAACTCCGGGGCACGAGATAAGCAAAGGGCGCACCGATGACAGATGCGAATAACGTGCGTCGTGGAGCGTCCTCGCTACACTCACCGTGACACACATCAATTGGTCGAGCTGGCCCCGGTAGGAAGGACCAAGTCATGCGGCCGCGTGCGCTTGTCTTCGATCTCTATGGAGAGTACTTCCGGTACGCGGGGGGAGGTGTGCGACTCGGTCCACTGACGACGCTGATGGGCGTCTTCGGGGTTGAGGCGGCCACCGTCCGTGTGGTGATGGCCCGCCTTCGCAAAGAGGGGTGGTTCGACTCCGACAAGTCGGGTCGCGAAGTAACCTACCGCCTCAACGACAAGAGTTGGCGACTGCTCGACGACGGGCGTACGCGCATCTTCGAGCGCGAACCCGACGAGTGGGACGGGTTGTGGACACAGGCACTACTGGACGAGAGCGTGCTCGCACGTGACCGCAGGAAACGTATCGAGACTGCGTTGACGTGGTGCGGCTTCGGTAGCTACGGCGGCGCCGTGTGGTTTTCACCGCATGATCGGGCAAAACGACTGCGGGAGATGTGCACTGGTGACGATGAGCTGCACGTGCAGGTGCTGTCGAGTCGATCGACGGGTTTGCCCGATGATCGATTGATCTCGCAAAGGTGCTGGGACTTGCGCGAACTCGGCGACGACTACCAACGTTTTATCGAAAAGTTTCAACCGTTCCTGTCGCGCTATCGCCGGGGTATGGGCGGAGAGCAGGCACTTGTCGAACGGATGCGACTGATCCAGGACTACCGCCGCTACCCGTTCCGTGATCCCGATCTGCCATCGGCCCTTCTGCCGGCGGGCTGGCGCGGGCGCGCGGCGCACGAGGTGTTCACCGAGGCGCACGAACTACTCAGGGCGGACGCCGAACAATACGTCGTCACCGTCACTGGCGAGGAACTGGCATCTCCCGATATGTAACAAAAATATTGACTAGGGGCTCATGTCTGACACATACTCGAATCTGACTCGAGATCCGGGTCACATTCACACGAGGGGTCGACGTCGATGTCATTCTCAGAGCCGTCGCAGTCAAGCGGGCCGTTTCGCGTCGCGTGTATCGGAGGAGGCCCTGGCGGGCTGTTCGCCGCGATCGCCTTGGCCAGACAGATGCCGAACGCGCAGGTCGACGTATTCGAACGCAATCGGGCATCTGATGTGTTCGGGTTTGGTGTGGTGTTTTCCGACGCCACTCTCGACAACATCGAACGTATCGACTCGGTTCTGACAGATGCTTTGGCCACTGACGGACGGCATTGGGATTCCATTGAGGTGCGCAGCGATGGCACGACTGTTGCGGCCGGCGGCAACGGGATGTCGGCCATCCACCGCAAAGTTCTTCTCGGTGCGCTGCATCAGCGTGCTACTGATCTCGGCGTGCGTTTGCACTTCAATCACCCCATCACCGTCGATGACCTCGACGCAGCTGGCGAGCACGACCTGATCATCGCCGCTGATGGTGCCAATTCGTCTGTGCGGCAACGGTTCATCGATGACCTCGGCCATGCGGTGGATGAAGCCCGAGTCAAGTTCATCTGGTTCGGCACGACCTACGACTTCGCTGGACTGACCTTCCTGCACGAACGTTCCGAACACGGCAATTTCGCCGTGCACGCCTACCCGATCGGATCAGGCCTGAGCACCTTCATCGTCGAGACCGACGAAGATACCTGGCGCAGTGCCGGCCTCGATGAGTTCGACACCTCTCAGCCTCCCGGCGTGTCCGATACCAAGTCCCAGCGGTACCTCGAGACGTTGTTCGCCGACTACATCGACGGCCACAAACTCGTCGCCAACAACTCTAGGTGGGCGAACTTCCGGACCCGTCGGACCCGCCAGTGGGCGACGCGTGGCGCACATTCGACTCCCGTGGTGCTCATCGGGGACGCAGTGCACACCGCGCACTTCTCGGTTGGCTCGGGCACGAAGATGGCGATGGAGGATGCAGCGGAACTCGCCCGCTCGATCGCAAACACCGACGATCTTGACACCGCACTCAACGACTTTCAGTCTTTGCGCCGCCCCCAGGTGGCGCGAATCCAGGATTCCTCCCTGCCTAGTCTGTCGTGGTGGGACCACTTCGGCGAGTACCAACGAACCCTGGACCCATGGCAATTCGGGTTCCACTTCTTCACCCGTGCCCTGTCCGCAGAGAAGATCAAGGTCCGCGACCCCGGCTTCATCGATTCATCGTTCGGTGCCTGGATCGAGCGCCACGGCGCCGATCCGCTGCACACCCCCCTCGCCGTCGGTTCGCGACGCCTGACGAGTCGATTGCTCTCTGTTACCGAAACAACCCAGGATGCAATGATTTTGAGCGACGGGAACGCTACCCTGCGTGCCGAGTCGCAACTGGGGACAGACAACATTGTGCTGTGGGAAGCGCCCATGAGTGAGACGACTTCACTGCCGGACGCCGAGAGGCAACGACTCGCCGAGCTCAGTGGTGCCGCACCGACTGCCGTGGTCGTGCGAGGTGGTACAGCTCTGACTCGGGTGCTCTGTGCCGAGTACCTGAGGTTGACACACCATATCCCGGTCATCATCGTTGAACATCCAAGCGCTCTCAAGAGCCGGCGGGCCGTCAACGAGGAAGACGACGCCAGCACTCTCATCCTGTCCGGTCGAGCCGATGCAGTGGCATTTGAACCCCGGCAGAGGGCAGCCACCGGCACTCGCACCCATGCGGAGGCGACACGATGACCGTCACCGAAATACCCAGCGCAGCAAAAGTAGCCAATCTCAACCGACTTCTGCGTCCGCGATCGGTGGCTGTGATCGGCGCATCGGATTCCCCCGGAAAACTCGGCTCCGTCATGGTTGATGCACTCATCAGCGGCGGGAAAGAGTCACTGGCGGTGTACCCGATCAACCCCAGGATCGACAGCAACGATTTCTACTCGTCGTTGGCAGAGGCAACAGCTGAGCACGGCTCCCCACTCGATCTAGCGGTCTTCTGCATACCCGCGGCCACGACTGCGGCGAGTCTGCGTGAAGCCGCCCAGGCAGGAGTCGGGGGAGCGGTCATCTGCTCCGGAGGGTTCGCTGAGGCCGGACCCGACGGCGTTCGAGCACAACAAGAGATCGCTGAGATCTGCGCCGCGACGGGCATCCGCGTCCTGGGACCGAACACGTCTGGATTCTTCCGCCCCGGAGATGGCATCCGGGTCAGCTTCGTCCCGACCGTCGCGCAAATCACCGCCGGGACAGTCGCGGTCGTCGCAGCCAGCGGCGGCATGAACCACGCTTTGTCGTTTTTGCTGTCCGAGAGGGGAGTCGGAGTCGGGGTGGGAATAGGCCTCGGCAATTGTGTCGACGTGACCAATGCCGACGTACTGGAACATCTGCGCACCGATGAATCCATTACCGCCATCGGACTCCACGTCGAATCGGTCACAGACGGCACCGCACTTGTCGAAGCCATCCGCGCCGTGACCGAGCGGACTCCGGTGGTGGCAATCGCCGTTGGGCGAGCCGATGTCTCGGCGTTCTCCGAATCCCACACGGGGGCACTGGCCACGTCGTGGAAGACCACCCGTGCGTTGTTGGCCCAAGCCGGCGCCGTGGTCGTCGACACCGAACTCGAACTCGTCGATGCGCTGGCCACCCTGAGTCGCACGCGGCTGCCGGCGGCCGAGCGGCCGGGAATCGGAATTGTCACTGCCCAGGCAGGGCCCGGCCTGATGATCCTCGACGACATGCTGAGCCACGGGATCGCGGTCCCACCGCTCTCTCAAAGGGTGACCGACGAACTCTCGAAACTATTGCCACCGATGACGTTTCAGAGCAATCCGGTGGACACTGGGCGACCAGGGGCGAGTTTCGGCGCCGTGCTGACCGCGACGGCGGCAGACAAGAACATTGATGCACTTGCCGTCTATGCACTCGCTGAACCCGACGCCGTCGACCTCGCCGATGCTGTACGCACGTCCGGCGTCAACGACATCCCGATCGTGCTGGGTATTGGTGGCCCGGCCGGGGCGATCGAGATGACCACGCAGAGCGCCGCGGCACTCGGTGTTCCTGTACTGCCCAGCCCGACGTCGCTCGCGACCGGGGTACGGGCGTTGGTTCACGACGCCCGGGCGCGGTACCTCGCGCAGGGGCGACCGGTACCTATGGCAGTTTCGGAAGACACCGCGCAGGTGGCGTTCCCGATGGACGAGCACGACGCCAAGAACGTCCTTGATCGCCTGGGGATCCGAACCCCGCAACGTCGCGCATGCGAGAACCGGGCAGCTGCTCATGCGGCATTTGACGAACTGAGCGGCCCCCTGGCGGTGAAGATCCTCGACGCAACCGTCGTGCACAAGACCGAGGTCGGAGGTGTGCACCTTGGCGTACGTTCTCGCGGCGAACTCAACGATGCACTTGACCGGATCGGGGCGATGGCCTATCTGCTCGAGGAAATGGCGGGCAGCGGCGTCGACCTGATTCTAGGCGTCCGTCGTGACGCCGTCTTCGGTCCGGTTTTGGTCGCCGGACTTGGTGGCACGGCCGCCGAGGCCATCGGGGACGTGGCCATCCGCGGCCATGACCTGTCCGAAACCGAGGCAGCCACCATGCTCGACGACCTGCTGTGTGCACCGCTGCTCGCCGGCTGGCGCGGCGGGCCTGTACTGAATCGGACTGAGTTCGCTTCGGTCGCAGTGTCGCTCGCGCAGTACGTAAGACAGAACCCGGCCGTCGGCGACATCGAGATCAATCCCCTTCGCGTGACCGCCACCGGGCTGGTCGCGCTCGATGCCGTGGTCCTACCCGCGGTAGATGACACAACGGGAGGGCCGCGCCGATGAGCATCCGAACCGCGTCCGCACCCATCGACGGTGTGGTGCCATGGCCAGAAGAACTCGCGTCGACCTACCGGACCAACGGCTACTGGCAGGGTCGCTCGTTGGGCTCCTACATCGCGGCGCAAGTCGCTGCGAAGCCGGACAACGAGGCGCTGAGCGACGGAGCCGAGAGGCTCACCTACAAGCAGCTCTGGGACCGTTCCGGCGCGATCGCTCAGTACCTGCTCGATCAATCCGTCGTGCCGGGTGAGCGGGTGCTCCTCCAGTTACCCAACTGCTGGGAGTTCGTCGCTCTGACACTGGGATGCTTTCGAGTCGGCATCATCCCGGTGATGGCACTTCCGGCGCATCGTCGGCATGAGCTGACCCACCTGGCCCGGCTCTCCGACAGTGTTGCGCTGTTCGTCTCCGACACCGATCGGGACACCGATCTGCGGGCAGTGGCCCAGCAGGTCGCGACCGACGCGCCCTCGGTGCGGAAGGTGTTCGTCTACGGTGAGCTCACCGTCGATCCTGACTCATCCGGCGTGCCGGAGTACCCGCTCTTGCCCGGCTTCGACACCGCCGCCCACGTCGACACCGCCGACCTCGAGCCAAACGGATCGGACGTCGCCTGCCTACTGCTGTCCGGCGGCACCACAGGACTACCCAAGCTCATCGTGCGGACCCACGACGACTACGCGTACAACGTGCGAGCCTGCAACGCGGTCTCGGAGTTCGACGAACGCACCGTCTATCTCGGCACACTGCCGAGCAGCCACAACTTTCCGCTGGCATGTCCGGGCATACTGGGCGCCCTGTTCGTCGGCGCGCGTGCGGTGATGCTCCGGTCACCGGCCGCCGAGCGCGCACTTCGAACAATCAACGCCGAGTCGGTGACGGTGGCAGCTGTGGTGCCGGCGGTTGCACAGTCGTGGATCGAATATCAACGCGACCACCACGTCCTCACCGGGTCGTCGCTCAAGGTATTGCAAGTCGGTGGATCCCGGATGCCCGACGAACTCGCCGCGCGTGTTGAACCGGTATTGGGAGCACGACTCCAGCAGGTGTTCGGGATGGCCGAAGGTCTCATCAACATGACGCGACTCGACGATCAGCCCGAGGTCATCCTCGGCACCCAAGGCAGGCCCGTCAGCGAGGCTGACGAGATCCTGGTGGTCGACGAATTCGGTGAACCAGTGGCCGACGGCACTCCCGGTGCCCTGCTGACCCGCGGCCCGTACACGCCCCGTGGCTATTTCCGTGCACCTGAACACAACAAGAAATCGTTCACACCCGATGGCTTCTACGGCAGCGGCGACATCGTGATCCGCCGGCCGGATGGCAACCTGGTCGTGGCCGGTCGTGACAAGGACATGATCAACCGTGGTGGCGAAAAAATTTCCGCCGAAGAGATCGAGAACTTCGCCTATCAGCTCGACGGGGTGGAGATGGCGGCGGCCATTGCAATGCCCGATCCTGTGCTCGGAGAGCGTCTTTGTTTGTACGTGACAGTTGTTCCCGGTCACTCGGTAGAACTCGCGGATGTGATTTCGGTGATGAACTCCGCCGGGGTGGCCCGCTTCAAACTCCCCGAACGCCTTGAGGTCGTCGACTCCATCCCGACCACCAAGGTCGGAAAGATCGACAAAAAAGCGATCCGCGAGGACATTTCCCAACGCCTTGCCCGCGAGCGGGGCCACGACGAAGGAGGTCGACGATGACCACAGACGACGCGCGTATCGAAGACGAACTGCTCGAGCAGCTCTATCGTGATTTCGAAAGTCAGAATCTCACCCCTCTGTGGACGCAGATCGGCGACCTGATGCCGATGGCTCCGACGTCCAAAGCCATACCTTTCGTGTGGAAATGGTCGACTCTGTACCCGCTCGCACAACGGGCCGGTGATCTTGTTCCGGTCGGCCGGGGAGGTGAACGCCGCGCAATTGCGTTGGCCAACCCGGGGCTGGGAGGGCTGCCGTATGTGTCGCCGACGCTCTGGGCAGCGATTCAATACCTGGGACCTAAAGAAACGGCGCCAGAACACCGTCATTCCCAGAATGCATTCCGATTCGTGGTCGAAGGGGAAGGGGTGTGGACTGTGGTGAACGGTGATCCCGTCGCGATGCGCCGCGGCGACTTCCTGCTGACGCCCGGGTGGCATTTCCACGGCCATCACAACGAGACCGATCAGCCGATGGCGTGGATCGACGGATTAGACATTCCATTCGTGCACTACACCGATACGGGCTTCTTCGAGTTCGGCTCGGAGGCGGTGACTGACGATTCGACCCCAGACATCTCCCGGTCGGAGCGCCTGTGGGCGCATCCGGGACTTCGCCCGCTCATCGGCGTGCATGCAATGAGCAACTCGCCGATCGCCGCGTACCGATGGGAGCACACCGACGCGGCCCTCACTGCCCAACTCGAGTTGGAGGATGAAGGTTACGCATCAACCACCGAACCCGGTCATGCCGCGGTGCGGTACACCAACCCGACGACCGGTGGGGATGTGATGCCGACGATCCGCGCGGAGTTCCATCGTCTGCGCGCGGGCGCTCGTACCCGGCCACGTCGAGATGTCGGATCCACTGTGTACCAGGTATTTAGCGGCAGCGGCGAGATCATCATCAACGGTGAACCCAAGGCTGTCATCACCGGCGACATGATTGTCGTGCCATCGTGGACGGAGTGGTCCATCGCGGCCGACGACAACTTCGACTTGTTCGCCTTCTCCGACGCCCCGATCGTCGAGCGCCTGCATTTCGCGCGTACCCAACTTACCGAAGGAGCTTGAATCAATGAAACTCGCCACCTTGCGCCACGCAGGGACCACCGTCGCGGTCCGTGTCGACAACGATTCCACCGCCACCATCATCGCAGGCTACCGGGATTTGTCGGCGTTGCTTGAAGAATCTGACTGGAAATCGGTAGCAAACAACGCTTCTGGGGCCACGATCAACCTCGCTGACGCCGATTACGCCCCGGTCGTACCGCGACCGGGCAAGATCGTCTGTGTTGGGCTGAACTACGCCACCCACATCCGGGAGATGGGTCGGGACCTACCGCAACACCCCACTCTGTTTGCGAAATTTAAAGAGGCACTCGCCGGTGCCTACGACGACGTGATCGTTCCCGAGTACGCGGCCGCGGAACTCGACTGGGAAGCCGAGCTCGCGGTCATCGTGGGCGCCCAGGCGTATCAGGTCGCCGAGGCCGATGCCGATGCTTACATTGGCGGCTACTCGGTGATCAACGACTACACGATGCGTGACTACCAGTACCGCACCCTGCAGTGGGATCAGGGCAAGACATTCGAGAAGACAAGCGGTTTCGGGCCGATCATGGTCACCGACTACAGCTTGGGCACCAAAATCGAGACACGATTGGAAGGGGAAACCATGCAGTCCGCGAACACCGACGATCTGGTGTTCACCCCTGCCAAGCTGATCGACTACATCTCCCACATCGTCACCCTGCAACCGGGAGATGTCATCATCACCGGCACCACAGGCGGGGTCGGCCACGCACGCAAGCCGGCCCGCTACATCAAGAACGGGGAGACCGTGGAGGTCAGCATCGAGGGCATCGGGGCGGTGAAGAACACCACGATCGTCAAGTGAGTCACGCAGTGAGAATTTTCCATCAGATGCCACCCGCCGAACAGATTCTGACTGCACGCCGGGGCACGGCGTATTTCGCTCAACGATTAGGCGAGCTCTCTGACGGAGAGCTCGACGGCGCCACCCTCCTGGACGGATGGTCGCGCCGACACCTCCTCGCGCACGTGGGTTATAACGCTGCCGCGCTGTGCCGCCTCCTGGACTGGGCGGCAACAGGGGTCGAGACCGCTATGTATGAGTCGCCCACCCAGCGCAATCGCGAGATCGAGGAAGGCGCGACACTCAGCGCAGCGGCACTGCGAAATCTGTTTGACCACACCGTCGCCCGGCTCGACGAGAAGTGGCGGCACCTGCCGGAGGCGGCATGGTCGGCGATCGTGCGCACCGCACAGGGGCGTGATGTTCCCGCTTTGGAAACCGCCTGGATGCGAAGCCGCGAGGTCTGGATCCACGCCGTTGATCTCGACAACGGTGGACGGTTCGGCGACTTTCCCGACGAAGTCCTCAACTCAGTTCTCGTCGACATCGTAGGGATGTGGCGCAAGAAGGGCATCGGCGAGGAAATCATGCTTCGCGCCGACGGCGAAGCAATAACGGTCGGCGAAGGGTCTCATGCCACCACGACGGTCTCGGGAAGTCGCGCTGCGGTCGTGCGATGGGCGGCAGGCCGCGGAGCGGTGAATCTGTCTATCGAGGGCGACCCGCTACCACCCAAGTGGTTGTGACCGCCGAATAAGCCCGCCATCGAAATAGTCTGCTATCAGAGATATTTCGATGGCGGGGCAGGACGATCTTGGCGTCAACGCGGACGGTGCCCGCTACTCGACGACGCGCTTTTCGAAGTCACTGACATTCATGACGTCCGCGGTAGAGAAAGCCAAGATGCTGAGCGTGGCCGCATGGACCTCGTCAGCGCTCATTGCCCCCCACCCAACGTCGGGGTAGTCGAACGTTCCGGTCGCATCGGCGACGAAAACCACGAAGTAGTCATTGAACATCGCGTCACGGGCTGTAGCGTGACAACAATTCTCGGTGGTCGTGCCGATGATGACGACGGTTTCGATACCGCTGTTGCGCAAAATCATGTCGAGGTCGGTTCCGAAAAAGCCACTGTAACGATGCTTTTTGATGATCACCTCACCGGCTTCAGGCCGGAGCTCGGGATAAATTTCGACGCCCGAAGTGCCGTCCACCAGGCTCACTTTGTGTGCGATAGGTGGGTAGAGGTCGCGAAACCGGCCCATGTCTGAACCGTCTTCCCGGTGTGCGTGTGTGGTGTACACGACCTTCATTCCCGTGCGACGTGCGGTGTCGAGCACCCGCCGCATCTCTGGAATGGCATCTCGCGCCTGGGCGGACGACATCGGCGATGTCGACTCGACGAAGTCGTTCTCCATGTCGACGACGATCACTGCAGTCTTACGTGGATCGATGACCGGCACTGTGTATCCCATGATGAACCTATCTGTCCTGGATGGGGTCGAAGGCGCTCGGGTGCGGAACGCTTATCTGTTCAACCAACAGGTCGACGGCAGAGCCTGCACCAGGCCCTGCCATCGACCCTGAGGCTCACTTGAGTAGACGGATGGAATGTTCCTCGACGTACTCGGACATACCGGCCGCGCCGAACTCTCTACCGATGCCGCTCTGCTTGATCCCGCCGAAAGGCATACGCAGGTCGAGTGATTCGAACGCATGCGAATTGATGAAGGTACTGCCGGCCTCGATACGGCGCGCGACCTGTAGGCCACGATCATGGTCGGTGGTCCACACCGACGAACCGAGTCCGTATTCCGAGTCGTTGGCCCACTCGATAGCCTGATCCAGATTGTCGTACGAGATGATCGGAACCACGGGGCCGAATTGTTCACATGTGGTGATTGTGGCGCTTTGGCCGACGTCGCGAACCACGTGCGGCAGAACGTAATACCCATTGTCGGCGGACGGCAGCTTTCGCCCGAGCTGGACGACCGTGGCGTCAGAGTTTTTGGTGCCCTCGATCAGCGACGTGACGCTGTCGAACTGCGCCTTGTTGTTCAGCGGCCCGAAGCTTGCGGCTTCATCAAGGCCATGCCCGACTGCGTACTGATCGACTCGTTCACAGAACGCATCCGCGAAACTTGTGTACAGCGAGGCCGGAACGTAGATTCGCTTGACCGCGAAACAGATCTGGCCTGTCCGAGTGAATACGCCCGTGAGCATACGGTCGAGGGCTGCGTCGATGTCAACGTCGTCGAGGACGACGGCGGGGTCATTGCCGCCCAGCTCGAGCGTGATGTTCTTGATGGTGCCGGAGGCCGACGTCATCACTTGGCGGGCCGTCGCGGTACCGCCGGTGAAACCGACCTTGCGGACCAGCGGATGAGAAGTGAGCGCCTTACCCACGTCGGCGTGTCCGTGGACAACGTTAATGACCCCCGCCGGAAACACCTGCGCCATTCGGTGCAAGGCGATGGTCAACGCTGCGGGCGCAAAAGGTGACGGCTTCAGGACAATGGTGTTGCCAGTAGCCAACGCGGGCGCCAGCTTCATCATCGTGAGCACCACCGGCATGTTCCAAGGCACGACCGCTGCCACCACGCCGCGCGGCTCTTTTTCAATGCTGATGAAACTCTGTTCGTCGTCGTATTGGACGGGCGTGAAGAAGTTCTCCGTCAGACTCGCTGTGTGCTGAAGAACGCCGGTCCCCAGGCCGAAGTCGGTTTGGGCCTCCCACAACACACCGCCGTGCTCGCGCACCAGTTGCGGGGCCAGATCGGCGCCGCAGCCAGACAACACTTCAGCCGCTTGAAGGAGTAGCTGTGCCCGTTCGGCAGGGGATACCTTCTTCCACGAACGGAAGGCTTTGTCGGCGGCCTCAACCGCCCGGTTGACATCCTGTGGGGTGCCTACGGCAACCCGGGCGGCTATGTCGCCGAGCCGGCCCGGGTCACGTACCTCGTCGTAGTCGGTGACTGTGGTGAGTTCGCCGTTGATGAGATGGCCGACGGTCATTACTTCACTTGTGGTGGTCATGATGAATCTCCTTGCGTTCCTCGTTTGCTGGTGGCTTGGCAGCTCGGGCAGGTCAGAAGACGACAACAGGTTTGACTGTGAGGCCCGACGCCGAATCGGCGAAAGCTGTGTTGATGTCGGATAATTCGTAGTTCTTGATCAACTTGTCGAACGGGAAGCGACCCTGTCTCCACAAGTCGATGAGGCGGGGGATGAAGACCTGCGGCACCGAGCTGCCCTGGATGATGGTCTTGAAGGTCCACCCCTTGACCAGTGATGCTCCGATTTCGAAGTTGACCGTGGTGCCGGGTGCGGCTGCGCCAACAAGGGCAAGGGTGCCGCCGATGGCCAGCGTCGAGGCCGCCTGCTCAAGTACCTTTGGGACCGCAGTGGTATCGAGCGCGTAGTCGACACCGTCACCGTTGGTGATCGTCGCGAGCTCCTCGACAACGTCGGAGGTCGCGGGGTTGAGAGCGTGAGTTGCGCCGAGTTCCCTCGCGAGGTCGAGCCGTGATTGATGGAGGTCAACGGCAACGATTGTCGTGCAGCCGGAAACACGACCTGCCATGATCGCGGCGGAACCGACCGCACCAACACCGAAGACCACCAGCGTGGTGCCCGCAGCCGGACGGAGATCGTTGAGGATAGCTCCGGCACCCGTCTGCAGTCCACAGCCGAGCGGTGCCACAACGTCGAGGGGCACATCCTGATCTATCTTCACAATTGAGGTTTCAACAACGTTTGCGTAAGTACCGAACGAGGACTGGCCGAAGAAGTGTGACGAGATGACCTTCCCATCGGACGTGCTCAGTGCGCTGCTACCGTCCCGTCTCCGGCCGCCGAAGTCTTCTCGGAAGAGATGTTCGCAATATGCGCCGCGCCCCGATCGGCATTGCCTGCATGAACCGCAGTAGGCCGCCGAAAGTACTACATGGTCGCCAGGCACCACGCTGCTGACGTCTTCACCGATGGCTTCGACGACACCCGCCCCCTCGTGGCCGAGCACCGCCGGCAAAGGTGTCGGGTAAACGCCGTCACGCACGATCGCATCGGTATGGCAGACACCGGTAGCAACAAGGCGCACGCGCACCTCGTTCGGATGGATGTCATCGAGTTCGAGCTGCTCGAGAACCAGTGGCTCGCCGGTCTGCGGTGCCACTGCGGCGGTGATTGTTGTCACGGGACTTCCATCTGTTCGGGCGGAATGCGGCCACGACGCGAGGTCGCGAATGTGAGTACCATCACTATGTAACACCAGATTGAGGTATGTCAACAAATATGACACATATCGGGTCAATGCGGTGGCTGCGGCTGGTGCGTGGTCCTCGAGGCGCGGCTCGCAAACGCCGGCCGGAGCGTCGGGAATGGGGGCGGTAGGTCGGTTGGCGTTGCGCAGACAGCTACATGAGGTAGAACGCCGCGGAGCTTGCTATTCGAACTCCCGCCGGCGGCTCATCCCACTCGGCGATGTGTAACGGAGGGGACTACCATTCCAAGAGTTTTGCCACGTGGAAGATGATGTTGATGCCACCTGGAGGCGGGCTCGGTCCGCTTGCCTCAGGATGTTGGGTCCGAGCCGGGGCAAAGATCTCGGGCAGACATGCGCCGGACGAGATGGTGGAAGGTCGACAGATCGGGCCTGCGCCATCAGCAGCGCACTCGATCAGTTGTACGACAAGAGGCTTGACAGAATTCCCCGTCAACCAGCACGCGTCTGGCGGTTGATCTCACGAATGATCCGCCGCATCCCGTCGAGTTCGGCCGCGCTCATGCCGAACGCGGCCATACGGCCGATGGGTATCGAGCGCATCATCTGGGACATGTCGATACCCGCGGCCTCACCGTCGCCGTCCGCCCTCATCCCGCCTGGTGCGTGCGCGGCCAGATAGTCCAGTAGGGGCGCGGCGTGAGGGTGGGTCTTCAACTCGTCAAAGGTGGTGTGCATCGTAATCGGGATGTGGAGCTGATCCCCGGTAACGGTCACGGTCTGCGCTGCTCGCAGGTCGCGACTCGATGCGCCCACGGTAAATTCGTATTCGCCGTCCTCAACTAGCCATCTGTGTGTGCGAATGTCCCAGTATGCGAGTGCACTGCGTTCGATGGGCAGCCTGACGCGTTCTTCCTCGCCGGGGTTGAGATGGACTGCCAGAAACTGTTTGAGCTCACGGACGGGACGGGTGACCGCCGATTTTACTTTCGTTGTATACACCTGGACCACTTCGCGGCCGGGCCGATCGCCGACGTTGTTAATAGATACGGCTGCGGTGACACCGGTGTCGGTCACTTCAACAGTGAAGTCGGAGTAGCGAAAACGGGTGTAGGACAATCCGTGACCGAACGGGAAGGCGACGTCGAGTTCTCGGGTGTCGTACCACCGGTAGCCAACGAATTGGCCCTCGCCGTAGAGGGTGTGGGAGTTCTCGCCGGGGAAGTTGAGGTACGCAGGTGTGTCTTGCAATCGGATTGGCACGGTTTCACTCAACCTGCCAGAGGGATTGACTTTGCCGAACAACACATCGGCCACGCCACCGCCGGCGGCCTGACCGAGAAGCGCACTGTCGAGGATCGCTGGGGCTAGTTGGGCGACCTGTGTGAGCCGCACGATCCCTCCGTGGGCGAGTACCACTACTGTATTCGGTTGTTGTTGAACAATCTCGGCTAGTAGGCCGATCTGGTCTGCGGACAGCTCGATGTCCTCGCGGTCGAAGCCTTCGGATTCCTGCGCGGCCGCAAGCCCGAGAAACACGACGGCCACATCTGCCGCACCGGCAGCGTCGACGGCGGCTGGACGCAGCGAACCGTCGTCATTCTCGCTGGCGGTGAATCCGCGCGCAAAGGTGACGTCGCCGTTAGGAGATGCCAGCGCTTGGATCTCGTCCAAGGGGGAGTCGACGGCAGTTGGGTTGACGTGTGAGCTGCCGCCACCCTGATAGCGGGGATGAATAGCGAACTCGCCGATTACTGCGATACTTTGGTCGCCGCTCAGTGGCAACAATCCGCCGTCGTTCTTCAGAAGTACAACGCACCGACCGGCGACGTTGCGAGCCAGCGCATGGTGGGCTTGGAGGTCGGGAGCGGTGACAGGGGTACTGCGACCGTGCCGTACCTTGTCGGCGAGGCCGACCATTGCGCCCGCTGACCGGTCGATGGCTGCCATGCGCAAGGAGCCTGCTTGCACCGCGGCCAGTACGGCTTCATCGGATTCATCGTTGCCGCCGGGCATTTGCAGATCGAGGCCGGCGGAAACTGCTGCGACGCGGTCTCGAACTGCACCCCAATCACTGACCACTACACCGTCAAATCCCCACGCTTCGCGAAGGACCGAGGTAAGCAGCCAGTAGTTCTCGGCCGCGTAGGTTCCGTTGATTCGGTTGTACGAGCACATCACTGTCCATGGTGCTGCAGTGCGAATGACATGCTCGAACGCCCGAAGATAAATCTCGTGCAATGTTCTTTCATCAACGTCGGAGCTGGCGCGCATGCGATCGTGTTCGGCGTTGTTGACGGCGAAGTGCTTGAGCGAAGCACCGACACCGGTGCCCTGGATCCCGTCTACCCAGGCGCTGCTCAATATTGCTGTAAGGAGCGGATCTTCGGCGAAATACTCGAAGTTGCGGCCGCAGCGGGGGTCGCGCTTAATGTTGATTCCGGGGCCGAGGAGGACATCGACTCCTAGGCTGCGGGCTTCCCGGCCCAGTGCCTCACCAACTTCTCGCACGAGATCTCGATCCCAGCTTTGGCCCAGTCCGACAGCGGGCGGAAAACAGGTCGCTGGCTCGCTGCCCGCCAGGCCGAGATGGTCAGTAGCCCCGGTCTGTCGGCGCACCCCGTGGGGGCCATCGGTGAGGACCATCGAGGGCAAGGCGGCGATTGCCTTGGTTGACCAGAAGTCGGCTCCACTACCGAGAGCAACTTTCTGTTGGAGCGTCAGGTTGTGGCTCGGGTTTGTGCTCATGACTAGTGCTCCCTTGACTCGCTGAGTCCTTCCCAACCTGCTGCCTTTGAGCCCCCCAGGTCAAGTCTGGGCAAAAATGTCCACCTGTGCCGACGGCAGACTGGGCGTTCACTGGCCTTAATCGTCGACGCATAAAGCATCGGGGGTGCTTCCCAGACACGTAAGAAGCCTGCGTCGCGAGTCAATCTCGCAGAATCCGGTCCTCACGGACAACGTGCCGGTTATTAGCCCGGAAGGCGTCGTGCGTGACGGGTAGGGCTGGGATCCGGGAGCTACTACAGTTGGTGTCCTCTCAGCTGCGCTAATCAGCTTTAGCGCAGGACACTACCCCCGTCACCAGGGTAGACATGCCAGCTGCATTTCACGCTGCAGTGGTGGACCTTCCGCCCGAGCGGGTAGAGACGGCCGCGCAGCAACTCGTTGTTGTACGTGTGGTGTGTCGATCGATAGACCGAGCGGAGTTGTCGTGGAGGACCACCGCGTAAGACGCATCAAGCAGATCCCGTCTGAGGCGCTCGAGTGGCCCAGTCCATCGCTGGTCTGATCGGCTTCGACACTGGCGAACGGCGCTCTGCACCAGATCCACTGCTATCACGATCGGGTGATTCGCGTAAGGCGTCGGCGGCTTAGTTTTTACGGCCGGCGTTTACCTGTGGAAAGCGTTGTACTGCAATACATTTTTCGACGAGGAAGGCGCCGTAAATGTCCTGCGCTGGAAACTGACGCCATGACCCAGAGCCGCCGGGGCGGCTCGACCGACCAGGTGGACGGCCCGCCGGTTTGATTCTGCCGTTGCTCATGGGCATGTCTAGGTCGCGCCTGCGCTCGGGTCGACTTTGTTCCTCGGGTATGGGCGTCGCCATGACCTTCACGCTTCGCTGGATACTCGCGGCACCAGTGGTTGCCGCGGTCAACGTCGTGCACAGAAGTGATTGCTCGAATGGGGCGCGATGTGTTTCCTGATGTTCATCAAGTTGGTTAGTCGAAAAAAGTGACAGACACGTCGTCACGTGTCAAAGTTGTATCGGCTCAGATGATCCCGAGACCCACGAGAGTCCGAGCTTCGACAGGTCCGCTCGTTCAAAGTCTCCGTACAAAGGAATCATCATGGGCTCAGTGGAAATCTATGTCTTGGCTGCACTCGCGTTCATCGGCTGGATCCTCGGGTTCTAGCGCTACACCATCACCCGGTGACTATCCCGGGACCGAATCGACCCAGGGGCCGCCGGGCCTCTCTCGGGCACCTCGACTTGTTTCGTCGATTCCTGACCCATCGCTTTGCGACGGAAATCTCAGAGGCAGACTTGGCCGGCGCTGGACGCTGAACCAACGCTGCTCCGCAAGACAGGCGCGGACTGCAGCGGTCGGGTATCGACCTATGAGGTGATCAGGCGGGAACGAGGTCGAACTCGTTGCCTTCGGGATCGGCAAAGCTGACCCACTGATTGTTGTTCTCGCCGAATGAACGCAGTTCACGCGCACCCAGCGCGATCAGGCGGCGGGTCTCGGCATGTACGTCGTCCGATTTGAGGTCGAAGTGCACCCGGTTCTTGACCGTCTTCCCTTCGGGAACCTTGTGAAACATGAGCAGGGGGCCCGAATCACCGTTGCTCGGCGCGATCGAGGCGAATTCCTCCGTGGCGTCGTCGCCCAGGTCGCGTTCGAGTACGCGCGACCAGAAGCCGGCGAGAGCCGCGGCGTTCTGCGCATCGAAACTGATACCGAGTACTTCCAGCGACATGGCTGCCTCTTTCTCTCCATTGCGGTAGTTGGGTTATACCGCGATCGGGCCCGGCCCGGCGGATGAGGCGCAGAGGCGGGCTCGCGCAATCGTGCCGTGACGCTGAGTTCAGTTGTCGTTCTTCTTCTCGCCGTTCCCGTTGCCGTTGCCCGGTTTGTTTTCCTTCTCCTTCTCTTTCTGCTTGTCGTTTCCGGTGTCGGCGGGCACCTCGACGACAGGGGGAGCCGGCTCTGTCGGTGCAGGTGCGGCTGCGGTGGTCGAGGTGGTGGGCACCGTCGCCGTGGTCACCGGTGCCGGTGCGAGTTGCGTGAGCCCCGAGGTGGAGGCGCTGGTGGTGCTCGGTGTGGTCGCCGGGGCATCGGAGGAATCTGACCCGAGTGACACGGCCAGAATCCCGGCCACCACGGCGACGATCGCGGCGGCGGCGAGCCCCGCTGCCACCAGCGGCCGACGTCGTGACCGAGTTGCGGGCGCGGGAGCCGCTTGTGCTGCGTAGGCAGCAGACGGCGGGATGGGCGAGGTGAATGCCCGGGTTGCCGGCGGAACGGCCGCGGGCACCGGCGGCGCAGAGGGCGGATGCATCGGTTGAACGAGCAGGGCTCGCCGCATGCTCTCGGCATCGGGGAAACGTGCAACGTGGTCGGGCGCCATCGCACGTTCGATCGTCCCGACGAGCATCGGATCGGCAGACGGCGATAGCGCCCGCAGCGGAGTCGCGTCGTGCTGCAAGATGGCCCGCGCCACCGACAAGATGTTGTCGCCGGCGAACGGACGGAATCCGGCAACCATCTCGTAGCCCATGACGCCGACCGCATACAGATCGTCGGTGACACCTGCCGGTTTGCCCTCGATCCGATCAGGACTCAGATAGGCGACGGTTCCCAGCACTTCACCGGTCGCGGTCTGGTTCGACTCAGCGGTTTTTGCGATACCGAAGTCGGTGACCTTCACCGAGCCTGCCGTGCTGAACAGCACGTTCCCGGGTTTGATGTCGCGGTGCAGGACTCCGGCTGCGTGCGCGGCGCTGAGGGCGGACAGGACATCGGCGAGCACGGCCCGGACCCGGTCCGGGCTTACGGGAGCCTCGGCGATCTCGTCGGCAAGGGTGCGACCCGGTAGTCGCTCCATCACGATGAACGGGCGACCACCGTCCTCGCCGCTGTCGTACACGGCCACCACATTGGGATGATTGATGGTGGCAGCGGTACGGGCTTCACTCTCGAATCGCAGCCGGATATCGGCGGCTGCGGCCAGATCCGAGCGCAGCACTTTCACCGCTACCGGACGTCCGAGTCGCAGATCCCACCCGTCGTACACGTCACCCATGCCGCCGTGGCCGAGCAGACCGCGCAGTTCATAGCGGCCGGCGAGTGTTTCGGGAGCGGGCATTCCCTTACGCTAGCGCCCTTTGTTTCGGGTTTCGCGATCGCTAGTGGTTTCATCCGCCGGCTGAACTGCCGAGACCCGCTTCGAGTGGCGAGGCCCCGTGCCCTGTGGGAGCGTGAACGCTCCTGAGGACGGGATGGAAATCGTGTCAGAGCAGATCGTCGACAAGGCTGCCGCGGGACGTGGTGCCCGGCAGTACCACATCGGGATAGCGCCCGGCGAGGTCGGAAGCGTGGCGCTGCTGCCAGGGGATCCATTCCGGGTGCCGTTTGTGGCGGAGTTCCTGACCGACGTCACCGAGGTCGCACACAACCGCGAACATCGGACCATGACGGGCATGTATCGCGGGAAGATGATCACCGCGACCTCCACCGGAATGGGTTGTCCGTCCACGGCGATTGCGGTGGAAGAACTCGCCCGCGTGGGCGTCACATCCATGATCCGGGTGGGCAGCTCGGCCGCACTGCAACCGGGTATCGAGCCGGGTGACCTTCTTGTCAGCGAAGGTTCACTCCGTAACGACGGAACCACCGCCGCGTACGTGCACCCGGGGTTTCCCGCGGTACCCGACATCGGGATTGCCGGCGAACTGCGTCGCACCGCCGAATCGATGAGGCAGCAGCGGGGTGGATTCGGCGTCTATTCGGGTATCAACGCCACCGACGACGCCTTCTACGCCGAGGGCCCCGAGTGGATAGCGCAGCTCACCGCGATGGGGATTCTCAACGTGGAGATGGAGAGCTCTGCGCTGTTCGTGGTGGCGAAGTTGCGCGGTCTGCGTGCGGGGATGGTCTGCGCCTGCTCGAGCAACCTCCTCGAGGGCGTGAGTGTGTATGACAAGAAGGACTCGGCGCTCAAGGACGGCTGGATGCGCAGCATCGAGGTGGCGCTCGATACCGCTGTCGCCCTTGACTTATGACTAGGTGTCCAGAACTTCCTCGACCCGGTCTCGGAGGCCGGTCACGCCGTCGAGGTTGATACCGAAGTCGCGTTGGAGCACCTCGATCACCTCATCGGCCGACCCGAGACGGGTGCGGGTCGACGAGCCATCGCGCCCGTGTACCGCCAAGTTGCGGCCGCGCAGATTCCTCCGCGCGTCGTCGGTGACCCTGGCCGCACTCAATCCGACCACGAAGACCGACTCCGGATGTGTCGAGACGTACCAGCTCCCGACTTCCAGATCAATCTGCGGCTGCGGGTCCTCGGTGAACCGGTACAGCGGCTGCCATTCGTCGCGGATCAGCGCTTCGAGCACCAACTCTTGATCGCGCCGCCGGATCCGGTAGGGCTCGTGGCGAGTCGCCTGCACTTCGTCGGTGATCATCCGGATGGGCGACGACAGTGTCTGGCCCCCGAAGCCGACGTCGACGAGGTACCTGTCGGCAGTGCCCGGAATGGTGACTGCACACACCTGGTGTGTTCGCGCCGGTAAGTGGTCGTCGGCCAGCATCCACACCACGCGCCCGGTGAGTGCCTGTACCTCGAAGCCCAACTCCGACAGTACATATCGCATCAGGCCGTTGTGTTCGTAGCAGTATCCACCGCGTCCCCGATGGACCAACTTGTCGGTCAATGCCGCGGCGCTGAGGTTTGCGACGGGCACGCCGAGCAGGGGATCGATGTTCTCGAACGGGATGGACCGAGTGTGCGCTGCCACCAGCGCGTGCAGGGTTTCGATCGTCGGTGTCGACGGCCCGGTGTGATGAATGCGTCGAAAGTAGGCGTCGAGGTCGAGGCCGGATGAGTCCGTGACCGTGAGTGCCGGAAGTGTGCTCATGGCAAGAATGGTCCAACTTCAAGTACGGGTGAAGTCAAGGGGTTGGAGGTTCCACCGAAAACTGTCGGATACCGGCCCGCCGAGGGCAATACTCCCTCGGCACCCTCCTAAGGGACAGATTTGGGGGAGCGCCAGAACAAAACTCTCGGTGAGACAAACCCGTGGCAACCGGCCGTTCGTGTCGTAAGGTCACCGGCGGTCGAACCCGACCGGCACCGTCATGTCTGGAGTGAGTCACATGAAAGTCTCTGTAGTCGTCGGAAACCCCAAACCGCAGTCGCGGACCCGCACTGTGGCGGAGGCGCTGGTGCCGGCGCTGCTGACGCCGGGCAGCTACGACCTCGAGGTGATCGAACTCGCCGACTACGCGTCTGAATTGTTCGAGTGGTCGTCGGAGCGACTGAAGGCGGTGACCACCGCCGTCGCCGACAGCGACCTGGTGATCTTTGCGACGCCCACTTACAAGGCGTCCTATACGGGTCTGCTCAAAGCGTTCCTCGACCGCTACGGAACCGATGGGCTGCAGGGAGTTGTCGCGATCCCCGTCTTCACCGGCGGCGACCTCACGCATTCGCTTGCTCCCCAAACCACACTGTTGCCGCTGCTCGCCGAACTCGGCGCGGTGGTGCCGGGCCGCGGGCTGTACTTCGTGATCGACGACCTGCCCCGACTCGACGAGTTCATCGCCGAAGCTGTTGCTCGGTACGCGAAGGTGTTTGCGTCTTTGGCCGCGGTTGCAGGTGCGGTCGTGGAGGTCGAATCGGCTGACGCGCCAGCGGCAGCGCAGTAGATCCTGCGCGTCTGCCAACTGACAACGGGCGAGCGCTGACCCAGCCCGCACGAACGTCTGCGCGTGAACCAAATATTGACTTCATGCTCACTTGAAGTCTTAGCGTCGTGTCATGACTCAACAATCAGACCGCATCGTGGCGCCAGAGACTGCTGATCTCAACGCGATCCGAAGGATCATCACCGATGTTCAAGAGGGGTTCAACAACAACGACCCTGTTCAGATGAACTCACACCTTGCCGACGACGCGGTCGTCGTGAACGCCCGTGGGGCGGTCCTCGAAGGTCGCCGGGCAATCGAGGAATCAACGAAAGATGGCTTGGCGTCGGGGTTTTTGAGAGACGCGACCGCTTACTACCAATTGGTCGATGTCACGCTGCTGGCCGAAGACGTCATCGTCGCTCGCAAGAACGCGTGGTCCACCTCAGAGGATGCGCGCGACGGCAGACCCCCGGAGATGAACGCCTTGTACGTCTTCGTCCGTCGCGAGAGTCGTTGGGCGATTTGGCGTCGGCAGAACACACTTGTCGTATGAATCGATCGACGAGCTAGAGTGTCCGCGGTCCGGTCACAGCAACACACCGCCGGATACTTCGATGCGTTCGCCTGTCGCCCAGCGGAACTCGCGGGACACCAAGGCTGAGATCGCGTCGGCGATCTCAGCTGGGTCGCCCACTCGCCCGAGCGCGGTGTGTCCGGACAATCCCGCGCGCATCGCTTCGTCGTCGCGCATGGCTCCGCCGTTGAAGTCGGTTGCGGTGGGGCCGGGCGCGATCGAGTTGATCCGGATGCCCCGAGGGCCGAGTTCGGCAGCGAGGCTACGGGTAAGGGCTTCTAGGGCCTTCTTTGATGCCGCGTAGACGGAGGTTGCCGGGCTGACGTGTCGGCTGAGCGAACTCGATACGTTCACGATGCTTGCCCCTTCCGACAGGTGTGGCAGGAAAGCCTGGGTGACAAAAAGCGGACCGCGGACGTTGACGGCAAAGGTGGCGTCGAAGTCATCGGCCGTAATGGCGCCAAGTGGCGCGAACAGGCCCACCCCGGCGTTGTTGATAAGTACGTCGATGGTGCTGGCGCTCCACTGGCGCTCGATGCCGGCGAGCACAGCGACACGTGCCGCCTCGATGGAGGCGAGGTCCGCAACATCCAGGTGAACCGCGATGGCTTCGCCGCCCAACTCGACTATCTCATCCACGACCTCGCTCCCACCGCCCCGCGAGGCCGCGACAACTCTGATCTTGTTGCGGGCCAGAGCGAGCGCGGTCGCTCGTCCGAGTCCACGGTTGGCGCCGGTCACGAGGGCGATATGGGTCATGCTTCTCCAGTCAGATAAGTAAATGAATACTTACTTGTAAGGTAGATCGTGTTGGAATGCCCGTCAACACGAAGCAGGGAGTGAACCATGGCCCGCGACGCCGAGGCGACCAAGGAACGGATCCTCGCTGCGGCAACCGACGAGTTCTCTGCGCACGGATTTGCGGGTGGGCGGGTAGAGCGGATCGCTGCCAAAGCGCAGAGCAACGTTCGGATGATCTACGCGTACTACGGCGGCAAAAGCGGCTTGTTCGACGCGACCCTGGCGGCGGCGCTACGTCGGATGGCCGAGAACGTCCCGCCGCGCCCTGAAGACCTTGCCGGTTGGGCCGGTGACGTGTTCGACCATCATCAGAGTTTCCCCGAAGTACTTCGGCTGAGCATGTGGGCTCAGCTCGAGCGGCCAGAAGCAACTGCTGAGCCCAGCGAGATTTATCGGGACAAGGCACTCGCCGTCGCGACGGACGCGGCCCAACCATTGTCGGCCGTCGACGTGCTGGTCTTCATCTACGCCATCGCGCAAGCCTGGCAGCTGTCGCCCAAAGGGCTTACCGGACTTGACGAATACGAGACTGATGGAGATGGAGTTGCAGCTCACCGGCAGGCTGTGGTCATCGCAGTCGAGAGGATGTTGCAGGCCCGATCCTGAGTCGAAACGTCTCAGATGCCGCACGACGACCTGGTGCTGAACCCAGGCGCCTAATTGGTTTAGTACGTGACTGTGTTGTTCGCTTGCGCGGGGTCACCGGTGGTAGATAGCGCGAAGTACGTCAGGGGCGACCCGGCGATAAAGCCGCAACCTCCAAAGGATTCGGTCAGTGACTGGCCGGCGGCCATGGTGCCGAGATACCGCGGCGGCCCACCTGCCAGCAGCGCGACCAGGCTGCTGGGCCCAGCGATGACGTTGTAGGCGGTGTCGGGGCCGCGGTTTGTGACCGTCAGATGGCAGGTGTCGAAGCTCGACGAAATTGTCACCGCAAGGTCAGCGCTGCCCCCACCAGCTGATCCGGTGTCCGGTGCGGCAGTGGCGGGTCCGGCACCGATTAAGAATCCCGCAGCTCCGGCTGCAACGACCCCGACGCCGATTGCTCGGACAGTTGTCTTGATACGCATGGATTTGCCCCCTTGGCCTGTCACTACGCTTCAACCCGGACTGTACGCCGTGCCGCGAGCGCGACGTCGGCGAAATGGCGAAAGATGTTAAGCGGCGCCCTTGTGTACTCGGCGTACGTACACGGTGCCAACGCAACATTTGTTGATCCGCGTATCGGATTGCGGCGCCATAACTTTCGTGTCGCTGACGAAAGATGCCGTGGACCCGTCGCCGAGGGCCCAAGTTTTGCGGCGCCCGCGCAGGTGCGTCACGCCCATGTTCAGGCAGGTGCGTCGCGCACTTCCGTGGGCGTGGGGTCTACGCGCCGGTGGGGACGGCGATTTTGTTGACCCAGGTCGTCACCAGTGGCCCTCAGGGCGGCTGCGGGCGTGGTGAAATAGTTTGTGCGCGATACGTTTCCGGCCACCGCCAGACAATGTTGCATAATTCGTTGCAGCCACGTCACCAGGGGGAACACTTGAGAACAGTAGGTATCACGGCGCTCACCATTGCGGCATGCATGCTCACCGCCTGCACAACCAGCGACGCTGACGAGGGGTCCCCCAGCACCTCCGAAGTACAACCGAGCACTACATCAACAAGTACCGGCCCACCCGTCGTGATAGATCCCGCGGCACCTGACGACACCGTCCCCCGCCTCCCCATCACCCTCACCGTGGACGGTCAGACCTTCACCATCACCGAACGCGACGGCGGGCACGACTACAACTGGGACACCGGACCCAACCCCGGCTATGGATTCTCGGAAAGCGCACTCATGACCGCGGAAGTCCCGGCAGACCGGGCGACGGAACGTCGACCACCACCGCGCCGATTCGACACACTCGGCCACTATCGCAACAGCATCCGCGACTTCCTCAGCTCCATCGATCCCGATACCGGATACCTCGAGGACTAGGCAGTGGCGAGAGTCGACGTCCCGGGCCTCGTGGATTGGCCAACTGACAGTTGACGCGCCCAAATGTCCCCGAGGTGGGACCATCACTGGTGTGACCGAACTGATCGAGGCCCGCGGCAGCAAAGAGAAGCGGGATCTCGCCCCCCACGTCGTTGTACTGTTCGGCGCCACAGGTGACCTCGCCCGGCGAAAGCTGTTGCCGGGGCTGTTCCACCTGTTCTTGTCGAAGCTGGCACCCGAGTTGCGGATCGTCGGTACATCGCTGGACGACTTCGACACCGAGGGGTTCCGCGAGGTCGCGATCAAGGCCTGCAGTGAGTTCTCCAGCAGGATGTTCACGCCGGAGGCTGCCGCCGAGTTCGCCCAGCATCTGACCTACGTGCCGCAGGGCGACGGGGCTGAGGCGCTCGCGGCCGGCGTACGCGTGCAACTCGATGCGCTCGGCAGCGAAGCGCGCATGTTGCACTACCTCAGTGTTCCGCCGAAGGCGGCGATGGCAGTGCTGGAGATGCTTCACGCGGCCGATCTCGTCAAGCGATCCCGCGTCATCATGGAAAAGCCCTTCGGTACCGACCACGAGAGTGCGGTGGCACTCAACGCCTCCATTCACCGATGGTTCAAGGAAGAGCAAGTCTTTCGTATCGACCACTTCCTCGGCAAGGAGTCGGCGCAGAACATCTTGGCCTTCCGGTTCGCCAACGGATTGTTCGAACCGATCTGGAACCGCAACTTCATCGACTACATCCAGATCGATGTGCCAGAGAAACTGTCACTGGAGGGCCGCTCCCACTTCTATGAGTCGACAGGCGCGTTCCGGGACATGGTGGTGACACACCTTTTCCAGATCCTGGCGTTCGTTGCGATGGAACCACCCACCGCTCTGGCGCCGGGACCGATCGGCGAAGAGAAGAACAAGGTCTTCCGATCCATGCGGCCCCTCGATCCACGCAATGTTGTGCGCGGCCAGTACGCCGGATACCGCGACGAGCCCGGCGTGGCGCCGGAATCCGAGACCGAGACGTTTGTGGCGCTGAAGGCCGAGATCGACAACTGGCGCTGGGCCGGCGTGCCGTTCTACCTACGCACGGGCAAGAGCCTCGGCGAAGGCCAGCGCATCATCTCCATCGCCTTCCACGAGCCGCCCAAGAGCATGTTCCCGCCGGGTTCTGGTGTGGGACAGCAAGGTCCGGACCACCTCACGTTCGATCTGGCCGACGCGTTCAAGGTGTCGCTGTCGTTCTACGGCAAGCGACCGGGACCGGGTATGAAACTCGACAAGCTGAGTCTGCAGTTCGCCATGCAAGAAACCGACCAGGTGGGACTTGTGCTTGAGGCGTACGAGCGATTGATCCTCGACGCGATGAAGGGCGATCGGACGCTCTACACAACCGCTGAAGGCATCGAGCGTCTCTGGGAGGTTTCGGCGCCGTTGCTCGAGAACCCGCCGCCGGTGCGCAGTTACGACCAGGGCTCATGGGGGCCGAACGCGATTCACCAACTCATCGCGCCCCACGCGTGGCGCCTGCCGTTCGAGAGGATCTGGCGGAACAAGAAGCAAAGCTAAGACCCTTCGCGCGCATACTCTTTCATGAGCCGGCGTTCGTCATCGACCTTGGGATAACCGAAGAACACCACCAGGGCGCCTCCGAGCACCACCGCAATCGCCGCGGCGTAGGCGAGATGATCGCCGTGAACAAACGCATCGCGGGCGCCTGCGATGACCTCTTTGCCGTACTCGGGATAACGCTCGGCCAGCACCTCGGCACTCGAAAACGACTTGGTCAGCGCGGCTTCGGTCTCGTCGGTGACCTTGGAGGCGTCGGGCGAATCCGAGATCGACTTGGTGAAGTCGCGGGCGTATCCGGCGGTCAGGATTGCACCCAGGATGGACTGCATGATGGCCCCACCGAGATCGCGCTGCAGGTCGGACATGCTGGACGCCATTCCTGCGCGCGAGCGTGGCACCGATCCGGTCAGCGACCGCGATGCGGGCGTGCCGGCAAAGCCGACCCCGATTCCGACCAACGCGTACGCCACCGCGATCTGCCAATAGTGCGCATCCTCGGTCCACATCGTCAACGCCGCAACGAGACCGGCGAGGATGAACACGAATCCCACCAGCAGAGTGATGCGTGAACCACGCGCCTCGACCATCCGGGCGGACAACGGCGCGAAGAGCACCATTCCGATCGCGGCGGGAACGATGGTGGTGCCGGCCTCCAACGTCGAGTACTCCAGCACATTCTGCAGATACTGCTGGCCGATGAACATCACACCCATCAGCGTGCCGAACACGACCACACCACCGAAGGCGGCCACCCAGAAGGTTCGGCGACCGGCAATCGAGAGATCGAACAACGGTGTGGGGGCATGACGTTGCCGCACGAAGAACGCGATACCGGCGGCGAGAGAGATCGCGGCCAGTACACCCACAGCCGTTCCGGCGCCCGACATCGGGATGAAGTTGAGGGCCAGGATCATTGCGCCCACGAACACGATGGAGAGCACGCCGCCGAGGTTGTCCACGGACTCGGACGCATCGCCGGAATCGGACGGTACGAGGAATATCGCAGCCACCAGTGCGACCACGGCCAGCGGCAGGGTCACCAGGAACACCGAGTGCCAGCTGAACACCTCGAGCAATGCACCTGAAACGATCGGCCCCAGTGAGGAGATCGCGCCACCCAGAGCCGACCACGCGGCGATGGCACGAGTGCGACTCGGACCCGACCAGAGTGCGGTGATGACCGCCAGCGTGGTCGGAAACGCCAGTCCGGCGGCGATTCCGCCCACCAGACGCGCAGCGAACAGCACCTCGATCGACGGCGCGAAGCCGGCCACCAACGAGGCCGGGATCGACAACAACATGCCGAAGACGAGCATCCGTTTGCGGCCGTGCCGGTCGCCGAGTGCGCCGAAGTACAGCACGGAGGCGGCCAATCCCAGTGAATATCCCACTGCGACAAGGTTCAGTCCGGTGGCACCGGCGTCGAAGGCTTTGCCGATGTCGGGGAGTGCGACGTTGGCGACTGCCAAGTTGATGTTGGCCACCCCGGCGACGAGTATCAGGGTGCCCAGCACAACCTTCGCGCGTGGTGGTGCTTCCGGTGTCACGGTGGCCGTCAAGGGTGGCTCCCTTCGTCGGTGCCTGGGCACCAGACAAGCAGTTTGACTCGATGGTGATCGAACGAACATCCACATGAAAACAACAGGGTGCGCAAAGAGTATCCCGCGACCGAGCGCGCAGCTCAGGGTTTGATCGTCGAACTGTTCCGCAGTCTTCGGGCTGTGTTCATCGAAACAATTCTGGGAAACGGCCTGCGATCACAAGCCCAGCGTCGACCGGATGATTGCGGCCAACTCCAATGGGGCGTCGCTCTGCACCGAGTGCCCGGCTCCGGGTACCGAGATCACTTCGGAGCCCGGCCGTCGACGGACGATCTCGGCGGCATCGGTGTCCGTGACAAAGGCCGACGCGCCGCCGCGGACCAGGGTGAGGGGAATGGTGCTGGCCGACAGGGCATCCCAGAGCGGCCCGGGTTCGATGCTCTCGCGCATCTTGTCGTAGCGCCACTGCACACGACCGTCGTCGAGTTCGCGGGTGTTGTGGATGACCCCGCGACGGATCGACGACCTGCTGCGTCCGGGTGCGGCTGCGGCGGTGAGCTCGATCAGTTCGTCCCGGCTGTCGTACGTGTCGGGTCCGCTGACCAGTGCGACCGTGCCTCGATCGGCGCCGCTCAGTTGCTCAACCCGTTTCGGTGATTCGGGGCTCACGTCGACGATCAGGGCTCGTCGAATGAGACGGGGCTCGAGTGCGGTGATGGCGATGGTGGTGAGTCCGCCCAACGACATCCCGACAACCAGTTCGGCGTCGGGGGCGAGGTCACGGATGACCGGGGCGACGGCGACGGCATTCGGTTGTGGACGGTAGTCGTGGTCTTCTCGCCAGCCGGAGTGACCGTGCCCCGGCAGGTCGACGGCGAGCGCAGGCAGGCCCAGCGCCAGGATCACGCTGTCCCAGGTGTGGGCGTTCTGTCCGCCACCATGGAGGAAGACGATGCGGGGGGACTCGGCGGTCCACTGCACGCTGCTGACCACGTTGCCGTCCACATCGGTGTCGATGCGGGTCACCTCTGGGATTCGATCGAGGTCGATACCCAGTTCGGCAGCGTTCTCGGTCAGGAGGTCGAACTCCGAAGCCATGGTGCCCCTTCCACATCGATGGTGATGTGAAGGCTACGGGCCCGGGACATCGTGCCGCCACCGTTCCGGGCCGCCACGAGAGCCCAAACCCGGTCAGTCGGTCCGGTTCTTGAGCAAGCTCATCCAGTCGGCCGGCACGCGATCACTCGGACCCGGCGTCGGTTGATCGACGGGGTGCGCGTGCGGCGGAGCAAGTTCGGGGCCGCGGTAGTAGTCATTGGTGGCGTAATTCCAGAACCAATCCTCACCAGGTTCGAACGACTGGATGACCGCATGGCCCGTGTCGGCCGCATGGTGTGAGGCGTGCCGGGACAGCGAATCATCGCAGCAGCCAACGTGACCGCACGTTGCGCACCGGCGTAGATGGAACCACCAGCTACCCGTCTGGTCGCATTCGACGCAACCGGAACCGCTGGGTGGCACCGACGGGTTGATGTCTGGAGTTGTCATTCTGGGCCCTCTCGCTCGCCGATCGTTACTCGACCACAAGATCAGTGTTCGATCGTTTGCGCATCTTGTCCACTGCGGATCGCGCCCACCGCGCAGGCCCACCAGAGCGCGTCAGCCGACATTGCGCCCCTTGCTGCCTCGATCGAGCAGGTCGAGTTCGAGCTCGGTGCGGGCCCGGCTCATGCCGGATCCGGCGTCGAAAGACGCCCGCGGCGACGTGCGATTCTGATACGTCGCAATCAATCCGGCAACCACGGCCGGCCCCAAGATCACCAAAATGTCCATGGCAGCAACTATCCGTTCGAATACATCGCGCCAACAGTGTCTGTTTTGACAGTATTGGCAAATATCCTGCCAAGCGATAGCTCGACAGTGTTTGTGCAGGCCAGGACAGTGTCGGCGGTTCAGACGGCGCGGGGCAACCGATTTTCCGTGCGTACGCCGCTAGGAGTAGACCGTTCGTCGGACAGGCGGCTAGGTGCTCGGCCGTCCGAGTGGGGACGCAGCGGACGGCTCGGCAGCGCCGTACATCAGCTCGAGTTCGCCGAGATACGCACACGCGCCGATCAGTGGTCGCGCAGTGGTCATGTCCAGTGGGTGATCGGCGGTGTCCGCGCGCAGAGCCGACACGGCGTCCTCGGCGATCCCGGCACCGGCGTCGGTGTGCATCGCATGGCCGGCCCGGATCTTGTCGGTGTGGCGCCTGACCACCGCCCGAAGTCGCGGATGGCCGTCCGGGTCGGGCGGCAACGGGAGGTCTGCGATCGAATCGGCGACCACGCGGAGACGAGTGGCGTGTCCGAAAGCTCGGAGCATGGGTGTTCGCTCGTCCGTGGGCCCACCACTTTCTGAAAGATATTGGCGTGCCGCATCATCGGCAGTGCGATAAGCGATGACACTCAGGTTGCGATGCTTGGTGACGTCGGCGTTCGCCGAGCGGTCGGTGCCCCGGAGTAGTCGGCCCACCACAACATCGAGATACTGCAGGTACTGGCCGGTTGCGCTGTCGATGGCCGCGCGTGCCGTCGCTGCGACACCTCGGGGCCAGAGGAGAAACGAGACCACCACTGCCACTGCGCATCCGATGGCAACGTCCTCTACGCGAATCAGGCCTACGTGCCAACCGCTGGGCTTGAGAATGTTGAACATGGTGATCACCAGCACCGTGAACGCGGCTTGACCGGCGGCAAAGGAGAAGACCTTGGGAATGTAGGCGGCTCCGAAAGCTGCAAAGGGAAGCAGAATCCACAACAGGGTGCCGTTGGTACCCAACACGACGACGAGGGCTCCGCCGATGACAAACCCCGTGGTGGTTCCCGCAACTGCCCGTACGACTTTCGAGCCCGTGGTCAGGGCACTGCTGCGCAGAACCGACATCGCGCCCAGCACCACCCAGAACCCGTGCTGCACCGGCACCACGTGAATAAGGGTCACTGCGGCAGCGAGGCCCACACCGGTGCGCAGGGCGTTGCGGGCAATCACCGACCGGGCTATGACGACCGGGGATGCGGCTTTTCGGGTGGCCTCGAGTTCGGACAGCACGAGATCTGCTGCGCCGGTCGGTGGCAACTGCCTGCCCAGCACCTTGGCGATCATCGGCCGCGCATCGGCAGCAGACGACCACGCGATGGTCCGCCCGACGAGAGCCACTGTTGTGCCGACGGTGTGAACCGTGAGCAGTCGGGCGCCAGTTGCCTCCGCCTCGGGCTCGCTCGGTTCGGCCACGATCTGTTCGACGTTGTGACCGAATCGATTTCGCAACACCGACGTCAGGTCCGTTGCTGTGGAGACGAGACGTTGCCGGTACAGGTCTTCGTCTTCAGGTGATCGGCCTTCGCGGAGCACCTCGACGCAACGGCGCAGGACCGCCGAGGCAGGGTCTCGGACCTCATCGGGCAACCGGGTCTCGCCGTGAGTGGTCTGAGCGGCAAGCCATTCGAGGTCGTCCACCACGCGTGCCAGAGCTCGGCTGCCGGCCGTGAGCCCCGTAGGTCGGCTGTCGGTACCCAAGTACGCCTGACGCAGGTTGCTCATCGCGTCCATGACTCGCGCGGTGGACGCGGTGTCGCCACGGCTCATGGCGATGTGTTCGGCAAGAGCCTCGCAGACTTCCCGGGCCCGGCGGCGCAGCGCATCGTGGTGATCCGGGGGCAGGAAATACAGCGCAGCCGGGATGCAGAACACCAGGGCCAGAGTCCAACCCAACAGTCGGTCAGAGATCGGTCCGACATCGGGAACTGCCACCGGCAGGACAAACGCGAGAAGAGCCGCGCGCTGACCTGCGGCAAAACTGGAACTGAGAATGGCCAGGTACGACACCACCACCCCGACCACCAGCATCGAGACCACGCCCACCCAAGCAGGCGTCGCCAGAATCGTTCCGACGGTGATGAATACGTATCCGACAACGGCGAGGCCGGCGAAGCTGACGGCACGTCGAGTGCGGTTGCCCGGGAAGTCGACCAGCACCAGTAGCGCAATGGTGCCGAAGATGGCGAACAACGGAGTCTGGGGGCCGCCGACATGCACGGCGATTGCAGCCACGATCGGGACGATGATCGCGGTGCGCACCGCCCTCCGCAGCGCATCGAAACCGTGGTCGCGCGAACGCGCGGCCGCAGGCAGCGAGCGCAGTCGACGCGGGACGGGCAAGCCCATGGCGTGATGGTAACGGCAGGAGTCCGATTCCACGGGGCAACGGTGACCGACGTCGAGATCGATGTCGTGCGGCGCCGCGATCGCCTAACGTGGGTTGGGCGAGAGATCAAAAACCCTCGCCGAGCAGAACGAGAATGGAGATTCGCATGAGCGACAACGTTTACCGCGTCACCGAGATCGTCGGGTCGTCGACAACAAGTACCGATGATGCGATCAAGACCGCGATAGCCCGGGCCAACAAGTCGCTGCGCAACGTGGATTGGTTCGAGGTGGTCGAGACCCGAGGACACGTGGAGAACGGAGAGCTCGCGCACTTCCAGGTCACCCTCAAGGTCGGTTTCAAACTGGAGGACTGAGGACGTCCGTCGTCAGTCGAGGTCGTCGAGTATGCCGATGAACTCGGTGGCGTACTCGACGTGGGTGAGCAGGCGTTCGTAGCGGTTTCGGGCGTCGGCTCTCACCTCGTCGATGACGGTGAGGGCAGCGGGATCTGGATTGTCGGAACCGTGCAGTGCGTCCACGGCGCGCAAGAATGTGCGCATCTCGTCGAGGCTGTAGCCCAGTGGTTTCATCCGCCGGATGATCAGCAGACGTCGCACATCGTCTTCGGTGTAGAGCCGGAAATTGCCTTCGGTGCGGGCTGTCGGCGCCACCAGATCGATGTCTTCGTAATGGCGAAGTGTCCGGACCGACAGCCCGAGCCGGTCGGCAACCTCGCCCACCTTCATGCGGTCGCCGGCCATCAGCCGGAGGCTCCGAGTCGGCCCGACAACCGTTCGAGGCGGGCGAGCCCCGCGCCCTCCAGTCCGACGATTGTGGCCTGTTTGCCGCGCGCTCGGTACTTGCCCAGTACGGCATCGAGGCTGGCGACCGTCGACGCATCCCAGACGTCGGCATCGCTCAGGTCGATGATGACCCTGTCGGGATCGCCCGCATAGTCGAACTGATAGACCAGGTCGTTGCTCGACGCGAAGAACAACTGTCCGGTGACCCGGTAGCGACGCACCTCGGCGAAATCGGCACTCTCGGGGTCGGTTTCGGTGACCGGCGTGACCGTGGTGAGATGTGCGACCCGGCGGGCGAACAACACCATCGCGGTGAGCACGCCGAGAACAACGCCGATTGCGAGATTGCTGGTGAGAACCGTTGCGACAACGGTGACCAGCATGACAAGAGTTTCGGGAAACGGCATCACCCGCAGGGTTCGGGGATGGACGCTGTGCCAGTCGAACGTACCGACCGACACCATGATCATCACGGCGACCAGGGCGGCCATCGGGATGACACCGACGATGTCGCCGAGAACCACGACAAGGATCAACAGGAACAACCCGGCGAGGAACGTCGACAGTCTGGTGCGGGCGCCCGATTGCTTGACGTTGATCATCGTCTGACCGATCATCGCGCAGCCACCCATGCCGCCGAAGAACCCGGTGACGACGTTGGCCACTCCTTGGCCCCACCCTTCGCGGGTCTTGTCGGAGTGTGTGTCGGTGATGTCGTCGACCAGCTTGGCTGTCATCAGCGACTCCATCAGTCCCACGAGGGCCATCGCCAGTGCGTAAGGCGCTATGACCGACAGGGTGTGCATCGTGAACGGCACATCGGGGATCAGCAGGGACGGTAGCGAATCGGGCAATGCGCCTTCGTCTTCCACCGAGGGGACATCCCAGCCGAACGCGGTGACCACCACCGTCAAACCCACGATCGCCACAAGTGGCGAGGGAATGGCCGTGGTGAGCCGGGGCAACAGCACGATGATCGCCAAACCCGTTGCCACCAGGGGGTAGACGAGCCAAGGGATGTCGTCGCCGATGAGATGCGGCAGCTGGGCTCCGAAGATGAGAATTGCCAACGCGTTGACGAACCCGGTCATCACGCTGCGGGGAATGAAGCGCATCAACTTGGCGATACCGATCACGCTGAGCGCGATCTGGAAGATACCGGCGAGGATGACGGTGGCGATGAGGTAGTCGAGTCCGTAGTCGTCGACGATCGGCGCCACGACAAGCGCGACAGCGCCGGTGGCCGCGGAGATCATAGCCGGCCGGCCTCCGACCACGGCGATGGTGACGGCCATGGTGAACGACGCGAACAGCCCCACGCGCGGGTCGACCCCGGCGATGATCGAGAACGAGATGGCCTCGGGGATCAGCGCGAGCGCCACCACCAGACCTGCCAACACCTCCCGCCGGAGATCGCGTGGTGAACGCACGAGTGCGCGCACCGTCGCCGGCGGGTTCTGAGAATGGGCGACGGAGTTCGTGCTGGGCACGCGCGTCCTTTCGAGCTGATGTGGGCACTCGGAGTGGTGGTCGGCAGACGTGGCCGGAACCCCCGCAAACCTACCGTAACGAGAGGTTTGCCCCAAGTCGTGCTGTCCCCCGCCGTTACAGGGAGAGGTGAACGGGCCGGCCGCGGACGACGGTGGCGGCGACTCCGAGTGCGCGCAGACGAGCGCCCATCTGCGTCGAAGTACCTGATGCGATCGGATTGTCGTCGAGCAGCACCACATCGCCCCGACTGCCCACTGCCACCGTGGTCTGCCCATCAGTACTGGCCGAGAGGGCTTGCGCCGGGGTGAGGGCCTCATCGGGGTTCCACGGCTCGGTTGTCGCGTCGGCGCCCCGATCGACGGCTGCTGCCATCGCGATTCTCGGATCGAGTGGGGCAACCGGTGCATCGGAGCCGAGCGCGAGTGTGACACCACCCCGCAGCATCGAACGAAGGGCGAAACAACGGTCGGTGCGGTCGGACCAGCATTGCCGGGCCACCTCCCGGTCGTCGAGCAGATGGGCCGGCTGGACACTCGCGCGTACGCCCAGGGCTCGCATCCGCCGGATGTCGTCGTGGCGGATGAGTTGCACGTGTTCGATACCGCCGCGTGCGCCGGTTGCCTCGAACGCGCTCAGTGCCTGGTCCACCGCAGCATCCCCGATGGCGTGCAAGGCGATGTCCATGCCGCCGCGGTGTCCACGGGTGAGCAACTCCACGAGGGACTGGTGGTCGTATGCCTGGTGGCCGAGTGTGTGGTGTTCGGTGTCGGTATAGGGCTCGCAGCAGAACGCGGTGCGGGTGTTGAGCGACCCGTCCGAGAAGATCTTCAACGGACCCATGGTCAGCAACCCTCGTCCGTCGGCGAGTTCGCTGCCCGTTCGCAGACCTGCCGCCAGGACATCGTCGAGTCTGTCGGGGTACGTGACCGGCCGAATGCGGATCTGATCGATACCGCGGGCAAATCGTTCCGGCCACTCCAGGTAGCCCGGAGCCATCTCGAAGTCGACGACACCGACAACACCTTTGCTCGCTGCGTCCGCGATGGTCGCGCGCAGCAGGTCGTCGATGTTTTCCGATGCGGCGGTCAGGGCACTGACACGGTGTTGCAGGTCGAACCACTCGGACTCCAGAAGTGGCCCGTCGCGAAATGGAACCCCCAGAAGTGCAAGAGCTTTGGTGTTCAGCCAGCCGGTGTGACCGTCGCCGCTGGCCAGGATGACCGGATGGGATCCGCTGACGGTGTCGAGCATGGCAGCGGTTGGCTGTTCGGGCCAGGTGGCCGTCCGGAATCCGTAGCCGACGATCGCGCCGGACCGCCAGGGGTGGGGCAGTGACGCCACGTGGTCCGCGACGATGCGCAGCACGTCGTCGGGGCCTGAAGTTCCGGATACGTCCAGTTTGGAACGGCTTTGGGCCCACCAGGTCAGGTGAGCGTGCTGGTCCCAGAGTCCGGGGATGGCCCAGCGCCCGGCTGCGTCGATGACCGTCTCCGCGCCGAGTGGTCGTAGCTTGTCGGCGATCTCGGTCACCGTTCCGTCGTCGATCCGGATGTCGACGGGGAGATCTGTGGGGGTTGGTCGGCCGACCCGAACCAATCGCGCACTGCGGATCAGAGTGGATGAGGCGGTCATGGCGCCCAGCTTCTCACGACAGATGTGCGGTCGAGATACTTGGACTTCCTATAAAGTTTTCCCATGAGCACAATGTTTCGTGCCAGTACCGTCGACGGCATCCTCCGGCGGAGCGCGGCCAAATTCCCTGATCGCATCGCACTCCGGTTCGCCGATCGCTCGTGGTCCTATCGCGATCTCGATGCCGCTGTCAGCAGGGCCGCGGGACACCTCCGGTCGATCGGCCTGAGCGGAGGTGATCGGGTCGCGGCATACGGCACCAACTCCGACGCCTACCTCATCGGATTCTTGGCCTGCGCCCGCGCCGGACTGGTCCATGTACCTGTCAACTATGCGCTGAAGGGTGGCGAGCTCGAATACCTGGTCGGCCAGTCGGGAAGTCGTGCGGTGCTGGTGGACCCGGCACTTCGGCCGGGCCTCACGCCCGTAGCCGAACAGCTGGACGTCGAGCACATCGTTGCATTACGTGACGACACGGATTCACTACTGGAGCGCTGCAGTTCGGGAGACATCCCGGACATCGACGACCCGGTTGACGAGACCAGCCTCGTGCAATTGCTCTACACCTCGGGAACCACGTCGAAACCCAAGGGTGCGATGATGACCCACGGCGCCATGGTCCACGAATACGTGTCTTCGGTGATGGCGCTCGCCTTCACCGAGTCGGACAACCCGCTGATCTGCATGCCGCTCTATCACTCGGCGGGCATGCACGTGTTCATGCTCCCTTACCTGTCGGTGGGAGCCACGATCAGCCTCATGGAGACCCCGGACATCCCGGAGATCCTGCGGCGCATCGAAGCCGAGAAGATCGGGTCGCTGTTCCTGGCGCCGACCGTGTGGGTGCCGCTGGCCGGTCATCCCGATCTCGAGACCCGCGATCTCTCGACCCTGCGTAAGGCCCAGTACGGTGCCTCCATCATGCCGGTCACCGTGCTGAACCGGCTACGCGAACGCTACCCCGACATCGCCTTCTACAACTGCTTCGGTCAATCCGAAATCGGCCCACTGGCAACGGTTCTGCAACCCGAGGAGCATGCGGACCGGCCGGCGTCATGTGGCCGAGCAGTGTTCTTTGTCGAGACACGAGTGGTGGACACCGACGGCAACGACGTCGCCGACGGCACCCCCGGTGAGGTGCTCTACCGCTCTCCGCAACTGTGCCAAGGCTATTGGGACAACCCCGCGGCCACCGAAGAGGCGTTCCGGGATGGCTGGTTCCATTCCGGTGACCTGGTCACCCGTGACGCGCAGGGCTACATCACCGTGGTCGACCGGATCAAAGACGTCATCAACACCGGTGGGATCCTGGTGGCATCGCGCGAGGTCGAAGATGCCGTGTACACCCATCCCGGTGTCGCGGAGGTCGCAGTGATCGGAACACCGGACGAGAAGTGGATCGAGGCGATCACCGCGGTGGTCGTGCTGCGTCCGGACGCGGGCGATGTGTCGCCCGATGACCTGATCGCTCATGTCAAGGAGCAGATCGCTCCCTTCAAAGTGCCGAAACGCGTTGTGTTCGTGGAAGAACTGCCGCGGAACCAGAGCGGTAAGCTGCTGAAGCGAGAACTGCGCACCGGATTACAGGACTAGACTGCATCCCATGGCCAGAACAGTTGCGACCACCACCGACGTCGAACGCCAAGCACTGCTGGATTTTGTCCGGCCGCGCCACCACATGCTGCTCAGTACGGTCCGATCCGATGGCAGTCCGCAGCTTTCGCCGGTCACCGGAGGAGTGGACGAGGAAGGCCGCATCGTCATCTCGACATACCCCGGCCGCGCAAAAACGGCCAACGCCCGCCGTAACAGCTCGGTGAGCGTGTGTGTGGTGTCCGACGAATGGAACGGCGCCTGGGTCCAGATCGATGGAACCGCCGAGGTGCTCGACATGCCGGAGGCCGAAGATGCGCTTGTCGACTACTTTCGTAGCATCTCGGGTGAGCATCCCGACTGGGACGACTACCGCAAGGCGATGCGTGTACAAGGCAAGTCGCTGATCCGGATCACCCCGTCGCGCTGGAGTCCCATTGCCACCGGCGGATTTCCGGAAGACGTGGCTGCCCGCCTCGACGCTCAGGACTGACTCCGGAGGCGATCGCCCACGCACCGTTTTGTGCACCGCGCACGGGTTTGAACCGGTGCGCGGCGATCAAAACGATGCGTCATCGAGGACGGCTCGCAGTCGACTCACGGGGCAGGTGGTCGCACCCCGACGTAGACACCCTGCGGCCGGAACCGCAGTCTCGGCTCCTCGTACTCCTCGATGGCGTGGGCAACCCATCCTGCGATTCGCGCGATCGCGAAGATCGTCTCGGCCGCGTCTGGCGCCATGTCGAAGCGGACCGCGATCGCGGCAAGTGCCATATCCGAATTGAGGAACGCGGCATCGGTCTGCCTGGCGATACCCCGCAACTCTTCGATGGTTCGGATGACTTTCCGGTCGCCGCCGGTGGTGGTGGCCATCAATTCGAACAGGGCCTCGGCGCGCGGATCGTGGTCCCGGTACACCACGTGACCGAAACCGGGTGCGGCCTGGTCAGGCCCTGACCACAGCGCCGATGCACTCGAAGGATCGTCCAGCGCATCGGTCAGAAATCGTGACGCCCTGCTGGCGGCACCGCCGTGCAACGGCCCGTCGAGCGTACCGAGTCCCGCGGTGACCACGGAATAGATGCTGCCGCGCGCGCTCGCGGCGACCCTGGCCGCGACCGTGCTCGCAGTCAGGTCGTGGTCGGCCAGCAAGACCAGCGCGGCGTTCAGCAAGCGGATACGGCCGCGATTTGCGGGGATGGAGGTGAGCCGCGGCCACAGCCTTGCCGCGAGTGATGTCCCGATTGCGTCCTGACCGGAGGCGACAGGTAGACAATCGACCACCGTGTCGAGGATGCCGGCTGCCTTGCGGGTCACCACATCGTGGGTGAGCTGGTGGCGGAGGTTGTCGCGGGATCCGAGTACGTCGATGGCCATTCTGACCAAGTCGACACGGCGACCGGCGGGGTTGCTGAGGGCTCTCAACTGCCTGATCACGTTGCGGGGCAGCATGGTTCGACCCCATTCGGGTTCACTCTGCCACAGCATTGCGGCAACTGCCTCTAAGTTCAGCGAGGTGGCGAGCGCGGCGGCATCCTGGCCACGGTAGTAGAGGTGATCATCGTCGAGCAGTGTGATCTGGGTTCGGATACGTTCGACGACGCCGGCCGGAGGTCGGCCGGCGGAACGCCGGGTCAGTGCATCCACCTCGTCGACGGCGAACACGCTGCCCCGGACCCCGTCGACGGCAGCGCTGGTCAGTAGCCCCCGGCTCACGTAGGCGTACACGGTTTGCGTTTTGACGCCGAGCAGCCGGGCGACTTGCGCAGTGGTGAGGTAGTCGCGTCCATCGTATCGCAGCGGTGTGGGCCGCCGCCGACGGTGATGGGCCACGTGATCGGTCGATCGAACTGCCATCGTCGAGGTCCCTTCACATTGATTCGATCAACATTGACACATGGCAACCGTCGGTCGAATGTTATTGCCAGCCAACCACACTTATGGATCGGAGATTCACATGTCGGTGATGGTCGCCCCGCCGGGGTTGAGCAACGTCGTGGTCGCGGATACCGCGATCGGTGATGTACGTGGTGACGAGGGCTTCTATCAGTATCGCCAGTACTCGGCCATCGACCTGGCCAGGACGAAGACGTTCGAAGAAGTGTGGTTCTTGTTCGTCTACGGTCGCCTTCCTGACCCCGACGAGCTGGACACGTTTGTCGCCACGACGCGGGCCCTTCGCGCGATTCCAGTGGAATTGTCGTCGCTGTTACGCACGATCGCCCTGGCCGGCAACGAACGGCAGATGCTCGCGCGACTACGCACCGTATTGTCGGCGGCCGCGGCAACCACATCGGTGGTGCCACTGTGGGATGCCGGTCCAGATCAGAGGATTGCCGACTCGCTGGCCGCCACGGCGATGACGCCGACCATTCTTGCCGCCTTGCACAGGATTCGAGCGGGTGAGGATCCGCTACCACCGCGCGACGACCTCTCGACCGCGGAGAACTGGTTGTACGGATTGACCGGCAAGGAACCGGAACCCGAGCGCGCGCGAGCGATCGAGCAGTACCTGATCGCCACGGTGGATCACGGGTTCAACGCATCGACGTTCACCGCCCGGGTGATCGCTTCGACCGGCGCCGACGTCTTCAGTGCGGTGTGTGGGGCACTCGGCGCATTCTCCGGACCCCTACACGGCGGCGCGCCGGATCGGGCACTCGATGCGCTCGACGAGATCGCCGAGACTGGCGACGCGATCGCCTGGGCCAGAGCCCAGCTGGCGGGGCGTAGCCGCATCATGGGTTTTGGTCATGCGGTGTACCGCACCAACGACCCGAGGTCGGACCTGTTGCGTGACATCGCGTCCCGACTCGGCGGACCGCTGGCCGAGTTCGCCATCGATGTGGAGAAGGATGTGGTCGCGGTGTTGGCCGAGGCCTATCCGGATCGTCCTCTCTACGCGAACGTCGAGTTCTATGCGGGGGTCGTCATGGACAGTTGCGGCGTGCCCCGACAGATGTTCACACCCACCTTCGCGGTGAGTCGGATGGTGGGCTGGTGCGCCAATATTCTCGAGCAGGCCGAGGACCGCAAGATCATTCGGCCGAGCGCCCGATACGTCGGCCCGCCGGTTGTCCGTTGAGCCCAGTGGACCCGGCGAGGTGATCTCGCCGGGTCCAGGTGTCGGGTGACGTCGTTGTGTGATCAGCGCACCAACGGCATGATCGAGCGGACCGTCGCATTACGCAGCCAGAGGCCGGCCCATACTGCGATGCCGACGGCAACAGGCAGGAAAATGCCTGCGCTGAGCGACTTTTCATCGATCATGTGGGATGTGGTCGCGCCGCCGAAGTAACCGGTCAGAAGTACCGCACCGAGAATCGCGGTCCGCGGGTACAGATACAACGCAAGGCACCCCAGCATCACCACGCCCATGGCAACGATGTCGCCGTCGGTGAAGCCGAGCTCGTACGACGCCTTCGTCACCTCTTCCGGCAATGCCAGGTGCGAGATCGCGTCGACGAGCAGCAAGATGCTGACGAGTCCGGTCACCACTCGGCCGGCGATCTGAGACCTCCGGCTGATGGGGGACGTGGTCCGGGTGGACGTGGTTGGGTTGTCGGCGATGGCGGTCATGATGCGCTCCTGGGGTTGTGGCGGTTTGTCGGTCTTGCGAAGTGAGACCATGCCGGAACACGGAAGTAATCGCCGGGAGCAGCGCCCGCTTGCTGTCGCATGTAGGTGGAGGCGAATGGTCTCGTTCCGCTGGAAAATGACTTAGCTTTCAGCTCTCGGCGCAGCACAATGGCCGGATGCAATCAGAAGTATCGGAGCGCAAGTGCCCAACTCGGTTTCATGTCACGTCAGTAAAGAATCGTGCGTCCATCTCTCGGAGCGGGTTGGACTGGCGCCTCATGGGTGCCGCACGTGGAATCGCCGGTTCGGATCGGCCGGAGCAAGAAGGGTGCTTTCTCGCTGCCAATGAGTACGAGTGTGACTGGTTCGTTCGAATGAACAACACCGGTGGACCTGTTGACGTGTGGGAGGTGAGCGGCGTGGACGCCGATACTTTGGTCGAGTCACCTCAGGGTTACTACTTCTTCCCCGGTGTGGTCAGCCGCGATCGGGTTCGGCTGGTTCAACGGGATATCCCGCCCGTCAACCGCCGATGAACTGCTACCCGACCGGGGTCGGAGACTCAGCCGGTGAAGGGTGGGACGAACTCGCATCCGACTGCCTGTGGGTGCGCCGGGTCCAGTGCGTTCAGGACGAACTGCGCCGCACGGCGAGATCCCGCGATGCCGGTGTGCTCGGAGTAGTCCAGGGAACATCCATCTTGCACAACGATGTTCGTGGCGTTCTCGGCTCGCAGCTCCCCGCTCGTGTACGGAACAACGAGTTCATCGAAGCGGGTCATGATGTTGGTGTAGGTGATGTCGGGGTCATAGAGGCCATCACGCTGCAGCTTCTTGAGCATGTCCGAACCCTTGGTCATCTGCAGGCACGCCGCGCAGATGGCGCCGATGGTCTGCTGCTGAACCTGGTCTATCCCAAGCGCTTTGGCATAGGCTGCGATCTCACCGGCCGCGGCGACGTTGGTGCCGTTCCACAACGGCGCCAGGGAGATGTACTTGTCAACCTTGTCGGCTCCGCCCAGGAACTTGATCCAGTAGGTGGGCATCAAGGTGCCCTGCGAATGCCCCACGATGTCGACCTTGGCCGCGCCGGTCGATGCGCGCACCCTGTCGACAAAAGCGGCCAATTCGGCGGCACTCTTGTCGATGGATGCGAAGCCGCCGAGTGCGCTGATCGGCCACGGCGCCCACGGGATGGCGCCGTAGGTCAAGGCGAAGACGCAGTAGCCGTTGTTCGCAAGCAGCGGCGCGTAGGTACCCCAGTTGGTCTGGGCGCCCCCGCCCGTACCGTGCACGAGAACAACGGGCCGCGGATGTTCGGGAGTCGGCTTGCAATTCCAGTCGTTGGACCCGGGCAAGGAGCCGCCGGGCCGAGTGAGTTCGCTGGGGATACCTGCGAAGAAGTTGTAGTCGACGGGCAATGGATCTTTCGCCGCCACCGGGCCGGTCCCGAAAACGGTCCCCAGGGTCAACACGAGAGCAGCGATCACCCCGGCGATCTTCGCTCGTTGCATTCTGCTCCCACTGCCCATCGCAACTGGTTAGCTACGTTTCGAGAATAACCGGCAGCTCAGGCAGGGAGTCGGGATCGGTGAATCTCGCAGGAGTTCCCGAGGGGTGGGACGGTCACTGGTTGTCGTAGGCGTCTCGTGCGGCATAGACGACGTCCATGTTCGATTGCACCAGTTCGATCAGGCCGTGCAGTCGTTCGGCGATCTCCCGGCCCAGCGGCGTCAGGTCGTATTCGACCTTGGGCGGGATGGCCTCGAGCACCGTGCGGGTGAGCATGCCGTCGCGCTCGAGGTTCTGGAGTGTCTGCGACAGCATCCGTTCACTGACTCCGTCGACCCGCCGGCGTAGGGCGTTGAATCGATAGCTGCCCTCGGCGAGTGCTGCAAGAACCAGCAGCCCCCAGCGACCGGTGACGTCCTGGAGTGTCTCGCGTGATGAACAGTCGCGCGCGAAGACGTCTGCTTCGAGAGAGTTGTCCACCTGGTCGGCCATTGCTCCACGATAACTCAGCTTTGACCAGGATGGTTACTCATCGGCTTGCGCTTACTAAAAGTAAGTGAATACTGAAACGGTAGCGCCGAGAACGGCGCTTGGAGACGGAGGATTTGAAATGCCAACAGCGGTCACCGGTGCCACCGGCCAACTGGGAACACTTGTCATCGACAGCCTTCTTGATCGAGGTGTGCCCTCGACCGAGATCGTCGCAGTCGTGCGAGACACCTCGAAGGCAGCGGCCCTGAAAGACAAGGGCGTCGATGTTCGATCTGCCGACTACGACGACCCGGCGGCACTACGGGCGGCACTGACGGGCGTGGACAAACTGCTTCTCGTCTCGGGCTCGGAGGTGGGCCAGCGGGTTGCGCAGCACATCAACGTCATCGACGCGGCCGAACAATCCGGTGTCCAACTGATCGCGTACACGAGTCTGCTGAACGCAGACCGGAGCAACGTCTCCCTCGCCCCTGAGCACCAGGCCACCGAGACCCGCCTTGCCGAGTCGTCTGTGCCCAGCGTGCTTTTGCGGAACGGTTGGTACTGGGAGAACTACGCGGCAGCCATCCCGCAGGCTGTCGAGTCCGGAAAACTGTACGGCGCCGCGGGCGAAGGACGTCTCGCCGCTGCGACCAGGGGCGACTTCGCCGCCGCCGCCGCCGCAGTTCTCACGCTCGACGATCAGGGCGGCAAGATCTACGAACTCGGTGGTGGCGAACGCCTCACCTACGCCGAGTTCGCCAAGGCCATCAGTGAGATCTCCGGCGCAGAAGTGACGTACCAGGACCTCCCGCAGGCCGACTACGCCGCCGCACTGGAGCAGGCCGGCCTGCCGGGCCCGGTCGCCACCATGCTTGCCGACGCGGACGCCGGTATCTCGCGCGGCGAGCTGGACACGGCAAGTGGTGACCTGCAGGCACTCATCGGACGGGAGTCGACCCCGGTCTCCGAGGTCATCAGGTCGGTTCTCAACTGAGTTCGTCCGCAGAGTCGCTCAGCGGATGATCCGGGCGTAGAGGTCAGCCAGCTCGTCCACTGCCTGCGCCACATCCATCGCCGCAGAACCCGATCGGCGTAGAGCCGCTGTGAGGGCAGTGGTGTCCAATTCGGACAACACGTCGATCGGCGGTGGATGTGGCAGTCCGGGCATCTGGCGCCCGTCGCCGTAGAAGTCGATATCGGTCGGTGGTGCCGCGGCTTCGTCCGGCTCAGCTGAATCGGGCGATGGTGCGTCCCGCAGGTGGGCCAGCAAGACGCCGAGTTCAACCCCCATCACGGTGAGCAGGGTGCTGGGCTCCTTGTCGATCGACGCCGCGATCTCGAAACACACCGACAACACGTGAATACAGCGGTCAGTGTCGTCGGGGCACGTGCAGTCGACTCGCAGATCCGACGCCTCGGCCGGGATCACCAGCGAACCGAGCAACTGCGGTTGCTTGCCGCGCGTCAGGGCGACGAGATCGTCTGTCTTGCCTTCGCGCCGCAGCATGGATACGACAGTGGCCGGATCGGCTGCCAGCGTGTTGATCTCCACCTCGAAGGGGTCGAGCTGGCTACCCTGCACCAGGGCGCTGACCCGGCCCGACCGCATCACCAGGTCGATGACGTTGCGGTCCCGAAAATAGCTGCGCGCCTTGACGATCTTTCGCTGTTCGGCAGTCGGCTCGACGGCCAGCAGGAAGGCTTTGGACCACGGCGTGAGACCATAACCGCGTTCAGGTGCCTTCTTCTTGCGGCTCATTCGCTCACCGCCTCATCGTGCAGGCGCATCAGCTCGTAGAGGTCGTCGTCGCCGGTATCGGCGAGCCAGTTCTCGCCGGTGGCCACGGTCATCTCCGACAGCTCACGTTTGTCGGAGATGAGCTGGTCTATACGCTCCTCCAGGGTTCCGACGCAGACGAACTTGCGTACCTCCACACGGCGCTCCTGGCCGATTCGGTACACGCGGTCGGTGGCTTGGTTCTCGACGGCGGGATTCCACCAACGATCAAAGTGCACAACATGATTCGCGGCGGTGAGATTGAGGCCGGTGCCCCCGGCCTTGAGCGACGCGATCATCACAGGTGGCCCGTCCGCCTCGCCGAACTCGGCGACGAGTTTGTCACGCGCCGGGCGGCTGAGGCCCCCGTGCAGGAACGACAGGGAATGGCCCAGTCGGTCGGACAACCATGGTTCGAGCATGGTGCCGAATGCGGTGAACTGGGTGAAGACCAGGGCGCGCTCGCCGTCGGCGACGATGTTCTCGAGCATGTCCGCCAGCAATTCGACCTTGCCCGAGCGGTGTTCGTTCCGGCGGAGGATGGGGGAGCCGTCGCCGAGGTAGTGCGCGGGATGGTTGCAGATCTGTTTGAGCCGGGTCAGGGCGGCGAACACCGTTCGGCGTCGTTCACTGCCGGGCTGTCGGCTCTCGCCCTTTCCGAGCGCATCCATGAGGTCGTCGATGACGGCGCGGTACAGCCCGGCCTGCTCGACGGTGAGGTTCGCCCGAACGGTCAGCTCGGTCTTCTCCGGTAGATCGGAGATCACGCTGGGATCGCTTTTGACCCGCCGCAGGATGAACGGCGAGGTGACCGCCGACAGCCTGCGTACCGCATCCCGATCACGTTCGCGCTCAATGGGTTCGGCGTAGCGGTTCTTGAACACCGACGCGGTGCCCAGCAGTCCGGGATTGACCAGGTCGATGACCGAACGAAGATCTTCGAGCCGGTTCTCGACCGGGGTGCCCGTGAGGGCGACACGGTGACGGGCCGACATCGCCCGCACCGCTTTGGACTGGGCGGTGTTCACGTTCTTGATGTGCTGGGCTTCGTCCACCACGAGGCGGTCCCACTTCACCGCACCCAGCAGCGCCCGGTCGCGCGAAGCGATCGCAAACGTCGTGATGACAACATCTACCTTGGCCGCCGCCGGTTCGAAGTGCCCGTGGGCAAGGCGGCCTGGTCCGTGATGGACCAGCACCGTGAGGTGGGGCGCAAACTTGGTGATCTCTCGTTCCCAGTTGCCCACCACCGACATCGGGCACACCAAAAGCGTTGTGCGCGAACCGGCATCATCTGGTGCACTTTCGCCGCAGATAAGCGCGAGCACCTGGATGGTCTTACCCAGGCCCATGTCGTCGGCGAGCACCGCGCCGATGCCGAGGGAACTCAGATGCCGCAGCCACTCCATCCCACGGTGTTGGTAGGGCCTGAGTTCGGCACGCAACGATGCGGGAGCCTCGAGCGGCGGTGGGGCCAGTTGCCCACCGCGCTTGATGTCGTCGAGCCATGACAGGCCTTCCACCCGCCCGACCGGTAGCGGCAGCCGGTCGTCTCCGTCGGTGACGAGGTTGAAGAGCTCACCCATGTCGGCCGGCTGACCTGACTCGGCCAGTGCCCGCTGCGTCTGGATGAACGCAGCCGACCTCGACAAGGCCGCGTTGTCGGCGCGCACCCACTTGCCGCGGATCCTGACCAGATCACCCTTCTGGCGCGCCAGTGCCTCGAGTTCGGAGGCGTCGAGAATGTCGTCGCCCAAGGCCAATTGCCATTGGAAGTCCCGGATCTCGCCGAGCCCCACCATGACAGCGCGAGAACGCGGCCCACCCTCGGGCTTGCCCCGCAGCGTCAGGGTCGGCCTCACATGGGCGATGGACCGAGGGAGCAGTACTTCGAACCCGGCGTCCGCCAACGCGGCGACTCCGGTGTCGAGCAGAGCGAGCACCGTGTCGGTGGAGAGCAGGAAATCAAGGGAATGGTGGTCGTGGTGGGCGGCCTTGAGGTCGGGAAATGCGCGGACGGCTCCGGCGACCTCGGTGGTGATCTCATCGATCTGATGTGGGTCCAGCCGGCGCAGCTCCACGGGTTGATCCGGACGGTCCAGGGTTCGCCGGCACACCTGCAGGCGCCACCGGGTCACCAGGTCGGAGTCGTCGTTGTCGTCTTCTTCGGGCTCGCACAGGCGGAGTACCAACGCGGACTCGCCCTGCCGGAGGCCGTCGGCCCAGTTGGCCCACGCGGCCGCGGCGGACGCGGCCCGTTCCGCCGACATCTCAGGCGAATCGGTGTCTGGCAACAGGCCTCGGACCAGGCTCGACCGCACTGAATTGGGGGCGATGTCGGAGCAGCGGATGCGGCAGAGATGGTCGGTCATCTCGCCACAGAAGTCCATGATGGCGGTGGAATCGCCGTTCTCCAGGATCACTGGTGGCGCGGACGCGATGGCCGTGGAGAGCCAGGCCCGCCAGCCCGCCGTGGTGAGCGGAGCCCAGCGTACTGCCCACTCGCCGGCGACCCGGTTCACCGCCGGAGCGACGGCCCCGGCACTGACGAAACGCTCGGTGGACTCCAAAAGGAAACGGTAATAACGTAATTCGCCACCGACGGCAGGATCATCATTCACCGACCGCAGCAGGTCGCAGGAAGCCGCCGGGCCCAGTGTCAGCGATGAGACGTCGCGACGGGTGGGCCCGGGGCCGGCAACGGTGATGGAGCGCCGCAGTGACCGTCCCGACACCGCTGTGGCGACCGGCTCCGGTAGCCCGTCCGGCACGTGGCCGGTGCACGGTTGGCCGTTCGCGTCGGTGAACCACAGCGACAACCCCACCCCTGAGCGCCACAAAGCGTGCGCCGCCGCTGTCGCAACCACGTCAACATGGTGGCACGCCGGTGCGACAGCCGACGCCGAGCGGGCCGCTGATCACTTCCAGCGTGCGAGTACCTCGCCTGCGCGTTCGGCCAAAACCATCTGCAGGATCGGACCGAAGCTGACCCGGGCGACACCAAGCGCAGCCAGGGCCGCCTTGTCGTCGTTGGCGGGGTGACCGATCGCGTTGACCGGGAGAGGTAGCTCCGCGGTGAGGCGCTTGTGGACGTCGTCGGAGTGGAAGCCGACGGGGTAGAGCACGTCGGCGCCGGCGGCGGCCGCCAGTTTCAAGCGGTCGATGGCGCGGTCGACGCGGTCGTTTTCATCTCCGACCTGTTTGACGAAGAGGTCGGTGCGGGCGTTGATCACCACGTGGGTGTCGGTGGCGTCCGATGCTGCACGCAGTGCTCCGACGAAGTCGGCATGCTCCTGTGCCTCACGCAGACGGCCACCCTCGCTGTGCACGGTGTCCTCGATGTTCAGACCGACGGCGCCGACACTGAGAAGGCCATCGATCAGTCGCTTGGGGTCTTCGCCGTAGCCGGACTCGATGTCGACCGAGATCGGTACGTCCACAGCCTCGGTGATCTGCTTGATGCGGGTGATCAACTCGTCGAATGTGATGCCCTCGTTGTCGGCCTTGCCGATCGAATCCGATACCGGGTGACTGCCCACGGTGAGGGCCGTGAAACCGGCGGACACGGCGAGATTCGCCGACCACGCATCCCACACCGTCGGGAGGATCACCGGATTTCCTGGCTGGTGGAGTTCGAGCAGAGTGGTTGCCTTGCTTGCGAGATCAGTCATGGTTTCTACAACTACGCCCGTCCGAGCGGCCATTCCATCGGTTCCCACATGCTGGGCGACCGCACCGGGCGACGTCCGGTTCTGATGTGGTCTGCATCTCACCGAGCAATCTCGAGCTGCCTCGATGCCGAATTGACAGAGTGACATTTTCGCAGCTTGCTCACGTGTTGATTCGTACCGCCCACTAATTACTTGGGAGATGCCGCATGCACTTCATCCGGAGGTGGTGGCGGCAACCGTTCGATTATCAGTGGACGCTGAACTACCACCGCTCGCGCGGATCCCTGGTCGTCAACCGCCAAGCCGTCGGGATGTGGTCGTTGTTCTACGGGGTTGCCGCGCTGCTGTCGCTGGGGTCGCCGGCCGGTCCACGCGACACCGTCGCCGCGCAAGGTGCGGTCGCGGTTGCTGCGGTCAGCAGCATGGTCGTCGGCCTGGCTTGGCTCCGGGGCCCATGGCCGTCCAGACGAGCTGCACAGCTGTTCCTCGTCTACTCCGACGTGGGTGTCGCGGTGGTGCTGTTCACGTTCGCCGACCCGTTCGTCGCGATGACCGGCTGCGTGTTGTTCGCGGTGACCGCCGCCCACATCAGCGCATTTCACAGCCCGCGATGGCTGGCCTCGCACCTGGCGTTCGCCACGTCGACCACCGTGGCGTTGTACCTCAACGTGCTGGTCACTCCCGGGCAAGACGTATTCATCGCATCCGCTCTACTGGCAGTCTTGCTATCGGTCCTGTTGTCGGCGCCGATCATGATGCAATCCGGCCTGCTGAACCTCGGCCACGACGCCAGCGACGCGTTTCGCGACCACCTCACCCAACTCCGCAACCGACGCGGCCTGGAAGTGGACTTCCCCCAGCTGCGCTTCGACGGTCCCCGGACCTTGCTGGCCGTGCTGATGCTGGACATCGACGAGTTCAAGACGGTGAACGATCAGCACGGGCACCACGCCGGAGACACCGTCCTCGAACTCGCTGCCTCCAGACTTGCCGTGACGGCGGGTCCGGCAGCGCTGGTGGCCAGGGTCGGTGGGGAAGAATTCGCGGTCGCTGTCACGGGCTCAGCCGAGCAGCTGGTCGACCTGGCCGAACGTCTGCGGATCGTACTGCGCAACCCGCATGATGCCTACCCGATCACGGTGAGCGTCGGGGTTGCCGTGGCGGCGCACTGCATGACCAAGTCCGGACGCCTTCGACCAACCATCGCTCTGCTGAGTGCACTCGCGCCATCGGCTGACGCCGCGATGTACCAGTCGAAGAAAGGCGGAGGAGATGCGGTGACCTTTGCGCCACCCGCTGTCGAGCACGATCTACCGCCGACGAGCGCCGGGGTCGACCGATGAGTTGAGGGCACATCGGTGGTCGGTATTGACAAGGCGATGACCATCGGTGGTGACCGCCGGCGAGGAGGATCGACATGCTCGACATCAACAACGCGTTCAGTGGGTTCGCGGTCAAGGACATCGAGGAGGCCCGGAGTTTCTACTCCGAGACACTCGGCATCGAGGTCGAGGACGGCCCGATGGGGCTGCTCAACCTGCACCTGACCGGCAGCACCAACGTGCTGGTGTATCCCAAGCCCGACCACGAACCGGCAGTGTTCACCATTCTCAACTTCGAGGTCCCCGATATCGACGCGGCGGTGACCGCGCTGACCGAACGAGGGGTCGAGTTCGACCGGTACGACGACTTCGACCAAGACGAGCAGGGGGTCTTTCGCGGGTCTCGAAACGACCAGGGGCCGGACATCGCATGGTTCCGGGACCCCTCGGGGAATGTGCTTTCGATCATCGGGGCGTGACGGCCGGAGGGGACGCTGTTGGTTTGCTTCGACACCTCATCGCCGGTAAGCCTAGTGAGTCGAACGGATGAACATTTCGCGATAGACGACGCGAGTTTGCGATAAGCGGCAGAATGTACAGCGTGACTTTTCTTGAGCGACCGGGTCGCCAATCGCAGGTCAGGCCAGTGCCGGTCCGTAGTGATGCGCGTCCGACCGTTCCGCGCGAGATGACCGGGGTGTTGTGGGACCCCACCGTCGGGGGCCACCGGCCGGTCCGGCCTTCTGTCACCCGCACGACCCGCAGCGTCGCGCCCCGCGAGACACCGCGCATCTCCATCAGCGGCAGTGACCTGACGATGTTGCTGTCGATGTCGGGGCTGCTGGGCGGAGTGCTCGGAGTGGTCGGGCTGATCGAGTTCAACTCCTGAGCGCATCCTCGCCGCGTGACTCACGTCGCGGCGCCTGAATATCAGCCTGCGGCTAGTGATCTTCCAGGTCGAGGGTGCGCAGGTTCATCCGCCGGGCGACCACATCGTCCGCGACGTCCTTGAGCGAGCGATCGTGCCGGAAAGAGAATGCCCGCAACCTGGCCAGCCCTTCATCGGCAGACACGGACAATTGGGCTGCCACCATGCCGGATGCGAGGTAGACGTCTGACCGGGAGAACCTGTCCGTGGTGTGGTCTTGTGCGTGACTCATATCGGCTGCGGCCGTGGCAACCCGGTCGTCGTAGTCGCCCTGGGTGGCGAGGTAATCGTGCCAATTGCGGGTGACCGTGTACCCGGCAGCCGTCGCAGTCGCCGTCGCTGCAGCGTACTCAGCGGCACTCAACGCGCCGGCCGTGCGACGGTACAACTCCAGCACAGCCAGAGGCGTCCCTCCGGCGGCCACCGGGAAGGCGAACACGGCACGAGCACCGAGGCCGAACGCCTCACCGACGAATGTGGGCCACGGGCTCGCCGTTCGACTGTCGAGATCGGAGAGTAGCCGAGCGTCGTGGTTGTCGTAGGCATCCAGACACGGACCTTCGCCGAGCGTGAACTGCAAATCGTCGAGCTGCTGGGCCAGAGCGTCGGTCGCATACACCAGGTCTCGAACCCGGCTCGATGTGGTGAGGAGGGTCAGCGCGGCGCCGTCAACACCGGCGGCGTGCACCACGCTCTCGCAGAGTGGTCCCAACCCCGTCGAGACGGAACCGCCTGTGCGTGGTTGGCTTGCACCGCGGCCATAGTGATCTTTCCCGCCGCCCACTCGATCTCCCTCCTTGAGGTGCGCATCTGTGTCTCTTGGCGAATATCCGTGAGCGAGGATAACCAAACATCACCGGAAACGGTGCCGACGTGCCTGCCGCTCGGCCGTCGCAAGGGATCGGTGGCTGATCTGGAGATGTCGCTGAAAATGTTGTGACACAACGGTGTTCGTCGAGTGCCGGTGCGTCTTGTGGTCAGTTGGGGAGGGCTGGCACCCGTTTGATGCGGTCATCGCCCGAACGTGCGTCGCCCCTCCCGTCGGTGTTGTTGGTGAGAAATAACAGCGAGCCATCGGGGGCCACGGCGACATCACGCAAACGGCCGAACTCGCCGACGTAGAGATCGCGTGCGGTTTCGGGAGCGGCCACGGGTACCGCACGCAATCGCTCGCCTCGTAGATTGGCGATGTAGATGGTGTCGCCTGCGATGGTCATGCCGCTGGGGCTGGCGTCGTCGGGATTCCATTGCTGGACGGGGTCGATGTAGATGCTGTCGAGTTGCTCGCCTTTGCCCTCCAGTCGGGGCCAGCCGTAGTTGCCGCCCTTCGCGATGACATTGAGCTCATCCCAGATGTCTTGGCCGTACTCGGAAGAGAACATGGTCCCGTCGGCTGCCCACGCCAGACCCTGGACGTTGCGGTGTCCGAGCGACCACATCGGGCTGCCGGCTGTCGGATTGTCGGCGGGCACGTCTCCATCCGGGGTGATCCGCAGGATCTTGCCGGAGAGACTGGTGGGATCTTGGGCTTTCGGCCGGTCCTGGGCGTCGCCGGTGGAGACGTAGAGCATTCCGTCGGGACCGAATGCGATACGGCCGCCGTTGTGGGTTCGTCCGCCCGGGATGCCGGCAAGAATGGGTTCCGCGGAGCCGAGTCCGAGACCTCCGGTTGATCCGGTCAGGCGGTATCTCACGACACGGTTGTCCCCGTCGTCGCTGGTGAAGTAGACGTACAGGAATTCCTCCCGCACGGCGAGACCGAGCAACCCGCCCTCGCCCGCGGGTGCGACATCAGCGACCGCGCCGACCACCCGGGTGCGGTCGCCGACGACTTCGAGGATGTTGCCCGAGTCGCGTTCGCTGATGAGCGGTGCATCGTCGGCGAAGACGATCGACCATGGCGCGTCGAGCCCGGTCACCAGGTCCGTCGGCGTCCCGGCCGGAGCGACAGTTGCCGATGAGGAGGTCGGGGTGGTCGCCTGCGAGGTTGCACCCGGATCAGTGGATCGTTCGTTGTCAGGGCTGTCGCACCCGGCGACGACCAGCGCACCCGCCACCGCCAGCGCGATGCTGAATCTGTGTGTCATGCGCGTCTTCCGGTCGGGGAGGTACCGGGTGAACGCGCCTTGCCGACGCCTGCCGTGTCCGGTTTGGGCTCCTGTGAAAACCGTACCCGGACGCCGCGCCGACGCCGGCGTGCTTGTCAGTCCTCGAGCTTGAAGCCGATTTTCACCGTCACCTGGAAGTGGGCGATCTCGGCGTTCTCCACATGGCCGCGCGTCTCGACAACCTGGAACCAGTCGATGTTGTGCAGTGTCTGGGCAGCCCGTGACAGCGCGGTCTTGATGGCATCGTCTGAGCTGGTGGTCGACGAACCGACGATTTCGGTGACCCGGTAGACGTTGTCGCTCATGCCAATCTCGATTCTGTTGGAGTGTGATCAGGCTGTGGCTCAGCCTCGACACCGAAAACATGCCGCGCCTTCAGCCTCCCGATGTTCATGAGGCCGCGCAACCATTACGGTGCCGCAGATTCTTTCTCGGCCGGCCGCCGCGTCTCACTCGTCGGCAGAATCAATAGCTCGCATCGGGATGTACCACCGCGAGCATGTCGCCGCCTGCGGCGAAACGCCGTAGGTTCTCGGCCAGCCATGGCGCCATGGTGCGGGTGAGTCCCGCGGACGGATTGGCCACGTGCGGGGTGATGATCACGTTCTCGAGGTCCCACAGCGGATCGTTGGCGTCGGGTGGCTCCGGGTCGGTGACGTCGAGCGCGGCGCCGGCGATTTCACCAGCCAGCAGTGCATCCCGCAGGGCAGCTTCATCGACGAGCGGCCCGCGCGCCACATTGATCAACCAGGCATGCCTGGGCAGCGCAGCGAGCGTGCGGGCGTTGATCAGGTGCCTGGTCTCGTCGGTGGCCGGAGCCGCGAGGACCACGTGGTCGATGAGACCCCAGACCTCGTCGATCCTGCTCGCCGGCAGCGTCTTCGAGGCGCCCTCGACGGGCCGGCCGGATCTGTTGACCGCGATCGCCTGGGCTCCGCAGGCCTCCAAGCGGGGTATCAGCGACCGGGCGATGCCACCGGCGCCGATGATCCCGACCGTGGAACCGTGTAGCGATCGCACAGCCGGGTCGATGGCCTTTTCATCCCAGTGCCGCAGGACGGCGACGTTGATCTGGCGAAGGCCCGCCAGCAAGAGGGCGAGTGCGTGTTCGGCGACGTTCTCGGCGTAGAAACCTGACGCATTGGTCCAGATCCGCCGATCGTCGAGCAATCCCGCGCGCAGGAACGACTCGATGCCTGCCAGCCGCAGCTGCACCCATTCGATCGAGTCGGGCAGCGGATCGGGGAAACCGTCGACGTTCCCGATCCAGACAAGGGCGCGCGCGTCCGCGAGGTCGGCCAAAGTGCCGCCTGCCGATGTTATGGCCTCGGACAGGTGTGGATCTGTGTGCGGCAGCAGAGCCACCGGGATGGGGGCGGTCATCGGGCCACCTGGCCTGTGGTCGCGCCGTCGCGCAGTGCGCGAGCAGCCGAGGTCGCGAGCTGGTCGGCGATCTCGTTGTAGTGGTCGCCGGCGTGACCCTTTACCCAGCGCCACTCCACATCATGGCGAGCGCACTGCTCGATCAGCTCACGCCAGAGATCGCTGTTCTTGACCGGCTTCTTGTCCTTGGTGAGCCAGCCGTTGTTCTGCCACCCTGTCACCCACTTCATGATCCCGTTGCGGACGTAGGTGCTGTCGGTATAGAGGATGACCTTCGAGGGCTTCTTGAGTGCCTCGAGTCCTTTGATGGCCCCGGTCAATTCCATCTTGTTGTTTGTGGTCGCAGGATCGGCGCCCGACAACTGTTTCTCGTGGTTCTTGTAGCGCAGCACCGCGCCCCACCCGCCCGGCCCGGGATTGCCGAGGCATGCTCCGTCGGTCGAGATCTCGATCGGGGTCGTCATGTCGATGTCGTCGGCCATGGCGAAGAGGCTACCGTCGCCTCGAGACCGAATGCAGCAGCCCGACTGCCGCACACCGGAGCCGGTGACCGCAGGCTCAGATCATCCCGGGAGGTACCCGTGCCCACTTTCGACCTTCGCGACCTGGACGCGCCCGTGATCGGCGCTCCGATGGCCGGTGGGCCCAGCACGCCGGCGCTTGCGGCTGCGGTGACAAATGCCGGCGGTATGGGCTTTCTGGCCGGAGCCCTGTTGACCGGCGGGAAGCTGGCCGCGGACATCGAGGAGGCGAGGTCTCTGACGTCGGGGCGCTTGGGGGTCAATCTCTTTGTCCCGCAACCCAATGCCGGTGATCCGGCGCAGATCGAGGCCTACGCAGCAGAACTCGCGCCGCTGGCAGACAAGTTCGGTGCTTCGCTCGGTGAGCCGCGATACGACGACGACGCCTGGACGGTGAAGCTCGAGGTGTTGCTCGACCTCAAGCCCGACGCGGTGTCCTTCACCTTCGGATGCGCCACGGCCGACGAGATCCGCCGACTGACCGATGCGGGCATCTTCACGCTCGGCACCGTGACCACGGCGGCCGAGGCGGACATAGCACTCGGCCGCGGAGTCGACGCGCTGGTGGCGCAGGGCCCAGGCGCCGGTGGGCATCGCGGGACCTTCGACCCCACCGCTGAACCCGCACCGGGCAGCCTCGACGAGCTCCTCGCCGACGTGGTCGGACGGGGAGTCGATGTGGTCGCCACCGGAGGGATCACGACTTCTGAGGAAGTGAGCCGGGTACTCGCCCTCGGCGCGCGGGCGGTTCAGGTGGGCACGGCGTTCCTGCTCGCCGACGAGGCGGGGACCAATGCCGTGCACCGCGCCGCCCTGGCGGATCCCGAGTTCATCACGACGGGAGTCACGCGAGCGTTCTCAGGCCGTTACGCGAGGGGTCTTTACAACCGGTTCATGCAGGAACACGACGCTTCCGCGCCATTCGCGTACCCGCAGATCCACCATCTGACCGGGCCCCTGCGCAAGGCTGCGGTCGCTGCGGGTGATCCGCACTCGACCAACCTCTGGGCCGGTACGGACTTTCGCAACGCCACCTCCGGTACGGCTGAATCCATCGTGGCCAGGCTCGTCTCGGCCCTCTGACGACGTCCCGGGCCGTTCGTCGTTCCACCTGGATGCCTCTGTGTTCTGACTTCGAGACCTCCTGGATCTTGACACCCGGCGTTGTAACGTACAAAGTCAGGTGAACGCATGGTTACAGACGACGGAGCCCGACGGCCTCGTCTACGTTCAGTTTACGGCTGTGCACTGAACTAAATTCAGACAGTCTCCGCATTTTTGCAGGCAGAAGTCATTTCGTCCCCTTGTGGGTGCACGTGCGTTTACTGTATTTTTACTGAGAATCTTCAGATGAGTGGATTCGGCCCAGTGTGGTGTGAGGTGGCGGGGAGTCGATGTTGACACAAGGTGAGAACGTGCTGGCGGCGTCCGAGGGCGGCGGAGCGGCACTGGATCAGGTCTTCGGCATGAGCGCGGCCGCCGGGGTGGTGTCGCTGATCCTGCTCTGGGTGGGCTATCTCCACCGCACCCGGAAGATAACCTGGCTCGCGTCTACGGCTGAGTGGGCCGGGCGCCGCCTGAACCGACCGCCGTGGGCGGCACTGCCCATCTTCCTGTTCACCAGCACCATCATCTGCGCGCTGTTCGGGTTCATCTGGGACGTCAGTCTGCACATCGGCAAAGGTCGCGACGAGGGTCCGCTGGCAAACCCTGCTCACTACTTCATCCTCGTCGGCCTGTTCCTCCTCTTCATCGCGGGGATGCTGGCCGTCTTCCTGCCTTACGACAAGCCCGGTCCGGCAGCCGTTCGGATCACCCGCACCTGGTACGCACCCGTCGGTGGCATCTTGCTGGCCGGCTGTGGCTTCTACGCCCTGGTCGGTTTCCCCCTCGACGACATCTGGCACCGCATGTTCGGCCAAGACGTCACCCTGTGGGGCCCCACCCACCTGATGTTGATCGGTGGCGCGGGGTTGTCGCTGATCGCAGTGGTGTTGCTCGACCGTGAAGGCCGCGCCGCGATGGGCGAGAATGCGCCGGCCGACGGGTGGGGCAACTGGCTCACCCGGTGCATGGCGTTCGGCGGACTTGTCATCGGCCTGTCGGTCTTCCAGATCGAGTACGACTTCGGTGTCGAGCAGTTCCGGCTTGTCCTGCAGCCCATGATGATCGCCGGCGCGGCAGCGTTTGCCCTGGTCGCGGTCCGCGTGACGCTCGGACCCGGATCGGCCATCGCCGCAGCCCTTTTCGCGGTGGCCATCAGAGGGATCGTTGCACTGGTCGTCGGGCCCGCACTCGGAGCACCGATCAACTTCTTCGCGCTGTACCTCGGCCCGGCCGTGGTGGTCGAACTGCTGGCCCTGACGCCTTTGGTGAGACGGCCGGTGTTGTTCGGGGCTGTCTCCGGCCTCGGCGTGGCCACCCTCGGTCTGTGGATCGAGTCGTGGTGGATCGATGCGGTGTACCACTACCCGTGGCCGACCGGGATGTGGGCAGAAGCCCTGGCCATGGCGATCCCGGTCAGCATCGCCACCGGTGTGTGCGGCGCTCTGTTGGCCGTCATCTTGCGAGGCGAGCCGCTGCCGCGTCCCCGCCTCAGTGCTGTGGCAGTGGTGCTCACGGTCCTGATCGTCGGAGGGGCCGTCGCCAACGGTTTGCGCACCGAGGTTCCTGAGAATGCCAGCGCCACAATCACACTCACCGATGTGCCGAGCACTGGCGGTCGCATGGTGACGGCCGAGGTGACAATCGACCCGCCTGGGCTGGTCAGTGACGACCCCGAATGGGTGTCGATCCTCTCGTGGCAGGGCGGCATCGAGAACGACCGCGGTCTCTTCATCGATCCGCTCGAACGCGTCGGTGCCGGCATCTACCGGTCCACCGAGCCGGTGCCGGTGTCGGGGACGTGGAAAACGCTTCTGCGCGTGCAGGATGGCACGACGATGACCGCCGTGCCGATCTTCTTGCCCGCCGATCCGGGCATCGGCGCCCCTGAGGTGGCTGCGGAATCGACGATGACACGTGAGTTCATGCCGGAGATCAAGATCTTGCAGCGAGAGCGCAGCTTCGACTACCCGAGCTGGCTGTTCACGGTCGCCGGCCTGGTGGTGTTGGCGTGCTCGTTGATCTTGATCGCAGCGCTGTCGTGGGGTGCCGGCCGGATCAACAACAAGCAACAGGAGACCGGGGCCCGTACGGACACGCGACCGACAGTGCAACCGCAGACCTGATGGGCGACAACAACGTCCAGTATCTGGCCGGCCACTCGCTGCTGTTGGCCGCGCCGGCGTTCTTTCCGGCGCTGATCCTGGTGATCGTGATCGTTGTCATCGCCGTCAGGGACCGACGGCGCGGCGACGATGATGGCTCCGGTCTCGACGGCGACGTCGAACGCGACTCCATCGAGCACGACGGCGACGAATACGTTCGCGACGACGGAAACGCCGGAGACGCCCGGGGATGATCGTTGCACATGGCCTGGGCGGATCCGAGGACCTGCCCATCCCGTACACGTCTGTGCTCATCGGTGGGGCATGGGCTCTGACGTTCTCGTTCGCGGTGGTGGTTTTCGCCTGGCGTACACCGAGGTTCGGTCCGGACAAACCAGGGCGGCCGGCACCGCTGTGGGTTGCTCGCTTCGTCGATTCTCCGGTGACGCGCACCGTGGCGGCGGTGCTGGCTCTGGTGTTCGCAGTGTGGGTGATGATGGCCGGGGTCTTCGGGCCGGAGTCGGACGACAACCCTTTCGCGGGAAGCTTTTACGTTCTTCTCTGGGTGGGGCTTGTTGTTCTGTCCGTGTTGGTCGGCCCGGTGTGGCGAGTCATCTCGCCGATCCGCACCGTCTATCGATTCGGTAGCCGAGTTGTCGGACGATCGCGTTCCGAACGCACACGCGTCTATCCCACGACGTGGGGTTACTGGCCCGCATCCGTTGGTTTGTTCGCTTTCGTCTGGCTCGAACTCGCCTCACCTGAGCCGGATTCGGTCCCGGCCATCCGGATCTGGCTGCTCTGCTACGTGGTGCTCATGGTCGCAGGCGCTGCCGTCTGGGGAGACCGCTGGCTCACCAGGTCCGACCCGTTCGACGTCTACAGCGTTGTCGCTTCCCGTCTTTCGGTATTCGGCCGTGACCGGGCAACTGGGCGGATCGTCGTCGGGAACCCGATGAATCACCTGACCACACTTCCGATCCTGCCCGGCACGGTGGTTCTGCTGTCAGTGCTGCTCGGCTCCACCGCTTTCGACAGCTTCTCCGACTTTCCCCAGTGGAAGGACTATGTGGAGTCGATCGGCGGCGGAGATGTGGGCTCCTCGGCGGCACACACCCTTGCCCTTGTCGTTTTCATCGCGGTGGTGTTCGGAACCTTCACGCTCGCCACCCGCGCCACCGGTGGCGTGAGTTCGGCGCAGCGGCAAGCACTTCCGGGCCAACTCGCACACACGCTGATCCCCATCGTGATCGGGTACGTCCTGGCCCACTATCTGCAATATCTGGTGGAGAAGGGGCAGGAGACGTTCCTGGCGCTCGGCGATCCGCTCGGCCGAGGGTGGAATGTGCTGTGGCTCCAGGACGCCCACCCCGGATATGTTCTCTCACAACACCCGACCGTGGCGGCCACGCTCAAGGTCGGGTTTGTCCTCGGCGGTCACATCGCCGCAGTCATAGCCGCGCACGATGCGTCGTTGCGACTTCTTCCGGCACGTCACCAGCGCACCGGGCAGTTGGCGCTGTTGCTGACGATGGTTGCGTATACGTTCCTCGGTCTGTATCTGTTGTTCGGCGGTTGACCGCCCGGTCAGGCGTAGCCGCGAAGATGATCAATCACCATTTCTGGCACCAGATCATCGTCGGTGCCGTCGGACCGCTCCGGGAAGTCGAAGACGGCCAGCATCATCTGCATGGGATAGGTCGGGGGATTGAGGCATCGCCGGACAACCGTGCCGTCGACGTAGAACTCGACTGCATCGGTGGTCCACTCGACCGCGTAGTCATGGAAGTCGCCCACGTCGATGGGCAGCACCGTGGTCGTGAAGTCGTCGACCACCGACGGATCGCGAAACGGATGCAGACCGGTACCCACCGCGGCAGAGGGCGACGAGGTGATGGTGTCGCCGAAGATCTCGGCCACGCAGATCTCGGCGCTGCGCTCGGGAGCGTCTTCGAGGCCCACCATCCACCAGGCGAACATGGATCTGGGCGAGACGGTGGCACGCATCCGGATTTCCAGGTAGCCGCCCGCCGGCGTCCAGCCGCGAAACTCCGGTTGATGCTCTCGCACCACGGCCCCGTCGAAAGGCGGTTGCTGTCCCAGGGTGCTGCCGACAGCTCCGGATCCATTGCCCGACTGGATGCCGGAGACCCGTAGCGGGGAGTGCTCGCCCGCCAGCCACAACGGCTGCTCCGGTGGGATGGACAGATGCAGACACGAGTCGGAGATCGAGTAGGTGGCCGCGGTGAGCGCTCGCGAACTCCATGCGGGCAAGTAGTGCGGCGACCACACGGCCGGATCGAGATCGGGGTTGTCGAACTCCTCGGCAAAGGTCAGACGTCGGCCGCCGATGTCGGTGACCACGTGAATTACTGCCCGTCCGTGGAACCCTCGGTCCCACCCAGGGCGTGACCGCGGTTGATCTCGTGTCCGTGCTCGCCCGCCTCGTAGACGGCGGCTTGTCTCAGGAGTTCATCGGTCTCGCCGATGGGTTCCTCGTCTTCGAATGGAAAGGTCATCGATCCTCGCTGGTGATGGGCGCGTGCTGACCCCACCGTACGTCGCCACCTGCTGTTGCCGAGCGAAAAGCATTCTCCAGGACCGAGTCAGGCGAGGACCACCGTTCCGTCGGCCTCGACGTGCCAGCCGGGGTTGTGTGCGATCTCCCAGATGAGGCCGTTGGGATCACGGACCTGTGCGTGGAAGATGCCACCGAAAGCGCCCGGCTGCGGTGGTTTGAGCAGCGTCGCGCCGGCCGTGACCATGGCGTCGGCGACCGCCCGGACAGCGTCCTGACTGTCGACGTTGTGGGCAACTGTCGCACCGGATATCGCTGGGGCAGCGGCCACACCGACGTCCTCGGCGAACTTGCCGGCGTCGAAGAACCCGAGCACAACGCCGGGCGCGATCTGAAAGAAGATGATCTCGTTCTCCACGTCCATCAGCGGTTCCCATGCGAGAGCGTTCACATAGAACTGCCGTGCGGCGTCGAGGTCGGCGGTGGCGAAGGTCAGGAAGTGGATCTGCTGGTCGAGTTGCACCCTTCTCACGCTAGGTCAGGGAGGCCACGGTCTCGTGAACGTTTCGGACAATTGCGCAGACGATGTCAACGGGAAGGGAGCAGGTACGGAATCACCCGGACGTAGACGACCATGCCGACCACCTCGACGAGGGTCTGTGTCACCACCACGGCCGCTGCCAGCTCGTAGCCCGCCGGTAGGGCGAGGGCCAGCGGGAGCACCACGAGTGAGTTGCGGGTGGCACCGCTGAAGACCAGTGCGCGGCGACCGGGGTTGTCGAACGCGAACCTCGAGGCCACCCAGCGACCCACAACAGCCATCACGACCAGGAAGAGAACGTAGAACGGCACAACCGCGACGACGTCACCGAGACTGCCGGACACCTTCGGTATCTGCGACGCGACAACCACGAACAGCACGATGACCATCAGCGGCACCATCGCGGCTGTTGCACATGAACTCACCCGACGCGCGATCGGGAAACGCACCGCCAGCGTCTGGGTGGCCCACGCGAGCAGCAGTGGCACCACGATGAGGATCACAAAAGCCTCGACGAGAGGTCGCACCGCGATGATCTGGGCGAGGTCCGACCCGAGGAACACGGCGAGGTAGACCGGTAACAACAGCATCTGCGCCAGGAGCAGAAGCGGCGTCGCGGCCAGCAACCGATGAGCGCTGCCCCCAGCGAGCCCGGAGAAGACGATTACGTAATCGATACAGGGACTGAGCAGCACGAGAAGCACACCGAACCGAATCGCCTGCTCGTCCGGCAAGAACACAAACATCGCCGCCACCACCAACGGGACGATGGCGAAGTTGAGTACTGCGACAGCGACCAGGAACCGGCGGTCTCGCAGCGACCGGGCGAGGTCACGGGTGGGGATCTGCAGAAACGTCACGTACAGGAGCGCGCCGAGAGCCGGATTGATGGCCCAGCCCAGCGACCCGCCGGCGCCCGGTGAGACAAGTCCGAGAACGATGCCGGCACCGATGGCCGCGACGTAGATGATCACTTGCCGGCGGTCGAGGACCTCGAGCAACGTCGACAGTCGATGACGCACTGCCCCTCGCTTTCTGGTCTGCACGATCTTCTCAGACGGCTGATCCGGCCCGTTGTCGGATGCGAAGTTCAGTCGCAGGATCGATAATTGGACCATGACCACTCTGAGCAACATCCCGCCGGACGAGGTGGAGCGAATGCTCGACTTCGCCCGGCGGTGGTACCCGTACGGCGGAGGGTCGGCCGACGACATCCTGGTGGAGTTCGGCATCGGGGAGCGGGACTATTTCGAGCGCCTCACCGATGTGCTCGACACCGATCAGGCTGGTAGTCACGACCAGTCCGTCGTCGCCGCGATCCGTCAGGTGTGCACCCGCCGCCTCGCATGACTGCGCCGGTGTGAACTGGGCGCCCATCTGGGTCGGACAGGAACTAGAGAGCGGCTACAATTTTGCGCCATGACCTCCGGGCAGTGGGAGCAGGACTCGAACGAGGCGCAGGCAACGTATTTCGCCGCCCAGCTCGAGTTGTGGGCAACGCAGATCGAAGAAGAGCTGACCAACAACAAGGTGTCGGCGGAGACGCACTCGCGCAAACGGTTCGAGCTGTACGAGGTCCGTCGACAGATTGATGCACTTCGTCGACGATTTCCGGCCGCCTTCAGCGTCTGAGGCGTCAATGGTGCTCGCGCCAAAGGGTTTTCGTGACACGCGGTCGCTGCCTCCCTCGGTTGCGCCGAGGTCGTGCCGATGAGCGACTTCTGCACACGGCCGGTGAAACGCAGCCGTCTCACGTACGATTCCGCCAGGAAGTCGAAACGACGCGCTTCGAGTCACGTCGAGGTGTGGCCCAAGCCGGCCTGCCCGTGATTCCACCGCGTGACGACGAGTAGGAGCCGGCGATGACCGCCGAAGCAACAACCACAAACAATGCCGCAACGGTGATCATCGGCCAAAAGGTCCGCCCAGGAACTGAGCGTGCATTTGCCATCTGGCAAGACGACATGAATGCTGCGGCGGCCCGCTATCCGGGGTTCATCGCCGCCGAGACGGCTCAACCGACAGACGTCCAGCCCGACTGGGTGGTGGTGTATCGCTTCGATTCGGTGGCCCACGTGCAGGCGTGGATCAACAGCGCCACACGGCAAGAACATCTCGACAAGGGCCGAGAGTACTTCGACGGCCCCGCGACGCAACAGGTCATCACCGGTGGCGCGGCCCCGGTGGATCCGCTTGTCACCGTGGTGGTGACACACCGGGTCTCGCCGGAACACATCGACGACTTCCTCGAATGGCAGGGCCGCATGCGCGAGGCCGAGACCGGGTTCAAGGGGTTTCGCGGGACTGAACTGTTCCGGCCCATCGAGGGCCTGCAGAACGAGTGGACGGCGTTGTACCGCTTCGACAGTGCCGCCGACCTGGATGCATGGCTCACCTCACGTGAGCGGCAGGTACTGCTGGACGAGGGCAAGAAGTTCAACGAGTTCGAGTTGCGCACCATCGACAACTCATTCGGTAGCTGGTTCGCGTTCGACCAAGACGGTCACCGTGCGCCGATACCGTCGGACACGAAGATGTCCACCGCCGTCTGGGTGGGTCTCTATCCCACCGTTGTGCTGCTCTCGCTTGCCCTTTCACCTCTGGGCATGCCGCTCTGGCTCGGGTTGCTGATCGGCAACCTGCTGTCGAGCTTTGTGATGACCTTCTTCACGATGCCGTACTACGTCAACAAGATCCTCGGTCACTGGCTGTACCCGTCACCGAGCACCCCCAAGAGGCAGACGAACTTGCGGGGATTCGCAGTGATCCTCGCGGTGATGGCTCTGTGGACCGTGGTGTTCTACCTTGTCACCGTGGTGTTCTGGACACTGCCTTGATGATCGGCTGACTCAGAACTGCCGGTCAGAACTGGGTACGTTCGAGCCAGGTGTCCCACACCTGACGATCACCTAAGATCTCCAGGCCCGCTTCCTCCGCCGATTTGCGTCGGCTGATCGCCAGCAGCAGGCCCGATGCCGGCCCGCGTACGGCAGCATCTGCTTTTGCGTGGCTGTGGTCCCACGCCACCACTCCTTGCTGTCCGCGGATGAACCATTCACCGTCAGGACCGAGATCCGTCTCGGATGCATGTAGATGCAGGGTTGCCCCGTTGTCCAGGGGAGCCGTCGCGTCTGCCGGCCGCGCCGCCATGAGACCCAGCCATTCGGAAATTCCGTCGGCAGCGAGATCAGCAGAGAGATCGAACGGAACATCAAGCGCCAGTTGGGCATCCGCGCGGTGCACGGTGGTCTCGTGTAAACGTCGTCGAATCCACCAGGCGGCCGGCTGCGGTCCGGTGAACGTCCACACCGGGGTGTCGGCACCGGTCTGCGCGACTGCGGCGAGGAGCGTCTGCACACCGTCGTTGAACCACTCGATGGCACCGTCGATGTCTTCCGGCGGTTTGCCGTTCGGCACCTGGCGCGGATCGGCCGGACTGTCACGTTGCTCGCCCACGATCTGCGCCGCCCAGCGATCTCCACGGCCGACATGCCGGAAGAGTTGCTGGATATTCCATTCGGGACAGGTAGGCACGGGCAGCGCGAAGTCGGCATGCCGGATCTCCTCACCGAGGAGACGATTTTGTTCCAAGAGTGCGTCGCTGAAGTCCACGATCGAACAGTAGCGCCCGAGGCGTCGACGAGACAGGATCAACCGTCGAACAGGTCGGATTCCTTGTGACGTTCTGTCGAGCCGCTGCGTGCGGGTGCTGGCTATCCGGAGCCGGTGGGCCCCGAATAGGGCGAGGAGAGCCATGTTCCGGTTGCACGGCTGATGGAGGTCGTCCCCGATACGCCGGTCACCCGCAGTTCGTCGGAATCGGTGACCCATCGGAGGGTGTCATCGGCTGCTGCGGGTGTGCGGATTTCCTCCAACTTGCTGGCGTTTCGGATGACCACTGCTGGCCCAGCGGCGGTCTGCATCAACTGTGCTGAGTAGCTGCCAGACGATGAGGTGGTGACCGCGGAGAGTGGTTGCTCCGTTGCGGCTGCCGTCGTCGTTGTGGTCGTTGTCGTGGGTGCGGAGGTTGTGGCCGTGGTGGTCGTGGGTGCGGTGGTTGTGGGTGCGGCGGTGGTTGTTGTGGTCGTAGGCGCGGCAATCGTGGTTGTGGTTGTGGTTGTGGGCGCGGTGGTTGTCGTGGGCGCGATGCGCAGGGCACCCGCCGCGGGTACAACACAGGCGACACCGTTGGCCGAGCTTGCAGTGATCTGATGGGATACAACCTCAGTCGACTGATGTGTGTCGTCTACGCGGGTATGGACTTCGACGTTGGCAGCTGTGCCGGTGAGACCACCGTTTTGGACGTCGGTATACGAGATCGTTCTGCTCACCGGTTGGCCCGCGGCAGTGCCAGACGGTGCCGATACATTGGCGGAGTACGCGACGTTTTGAGTCGCTGGATCCCGAACGGTCACCCGGTAGGTGTATCCGGCCAGGTGGGGCCAGGACACGGTGGCGGTTTTGGCACCGGCGTTTGTCACGCAGGTAATGGACGCCGGCGGCGGAATGTATCCGCTGTATCCAGCGACTTGAGGGCTACGGCAAGAGAGGTTTTCGTGGTTGTACGAGATGGAATCCTGGTACACCCGGTAGCCACGCCAGGCCGACGAGACAGCACCCCCGGGCAGAATGGTGTGGATCTCGGCGTTGTAGTCCCACTGGGTTGAGCGAATGGGAAAACCGGTGGCCCCGAATGTAACTGACTGAAGCGACAACGTGGCAGCTGCGGTACCGGGGTCGATGTCGATGGTTCGCCACACATTGCCGGTGTCATCGCGGAGGATCATTCGGTACCGGTAAGGCGGTCCCATGTGTCGCCAGGTCAGGGTGACCATGCGCGCGTTGGACGCACCGCCGGTGGAACACGTGACGTACTCGGCACCGTAGACGGGCCAGTTGATCTGCGGGACGAAGTCGGACCGAGACGCAAACGAGCCGGTGATCGCCGAAGCTTGACTGGTGTAGACCGCCGCGGTTCCCTCGGAATTGGCAACAGTGATCAGCATCGTTGCTGCCAGGCCGAGGACGACGAAGGGTGGCGTAGCACGGGCCGCATGTTTGGGTTTGTCGACGCGTGGCGTCCTGCCGGCGCTGTCTTTTCGATTACGGCCGGTGGGAAAGACCACCAACCAGAGGAGGCCGACCACAAACAGTCCGCCGATGACTTTCGCTGCGGGTGTGTCCAGCCATGCGACCACGTAGCCGAGGCCATTGACGTGGAACAACACCCGGTCCGCGGAGTCGACCACGTAGGGGACGAAGTCTGGCACGTTGTTCGCGTCGCCTTGCAGCGTCACTGCCACAGCGTCGCCCGCGGTGGAGTCGACCGACACCACGCGGTGAGTGATTCGGAGTCCGGAGGGGTCGTCGACGCTGATCACGTCGCCGGGGTTGATGTCGTTGGCGGACACGTCTTTTGCGATGGCCAGCGCACCTGTGGGGATGGTTGGCTCCATCGAGCCGGACCGAACGATCAGGGGTGTGATGCCGAGGAACATGGCTGCCGCTGCCGCGATGATGCAGAGCAGCCCGAGGGCGGCAGCGGCCGTCAGCGCGATCTCGCGAAGGATCCTGGCGCGACTGCGATGGTCGGTCGGATGGGTGATTGTGTGCGTCATGTTGATGTCGCAATGAACGTGGCGGTGATGGACGAGAGTGTCTGACTCTGGACGCTGAGGGGAGCGGCTGGCACGAGTGCCACAACAAAACACAGCGCTCTTGTATTGGTGCCCGCGGTCGCGCTCAGCGTCTGCGCGGTGGTGATGACGGACACTGAGTTAGCAGCGCGCAGAACGGCTGTGCCGATCTGGGTGCCGGTGCAGCTTCCGGTGGCCAGTCCGTTGGCGGTTCCGTTGGTGGGTGAGGCACTCGCGAACACCGTCATCCGAAGATTGTTGGCTAGTGCAGGGCTGCCCACCGGGGTACTTGCTGCCATCGTGTAGCTGACCGGAAGTGTTGAAAGGCTGTTTTGCACCTGCAGTGTTGCCGCTCTGCTCTCGCCCGGAAGCATGTTGGTCATGGTGAGACCCGTTGCGCCGGTGAAGGAGTACTCTTTGGCTGCGTTGACGCGGAGGTCGACCACGCCGGTCTTGAAGTCTCCCGACGTTGCCGCCGCGGAATTGCTCCACAATGCCATCGTTCCGACGGCGCCGAGTCCCAGGACGATGCCGATGGCCAGGATTGCTCGCAGCCGGACACCGAGAGGCCCGGTGAGCGCCTCCCGGAAACGGGTCGAGTCAAAGCTGTGCGACATGATGTGACGTCTCTTCTGATTCGGTCTCCTGCCGACGTGAGCGTCGTGCGTCGCGAACGCTGCCGACAGTCAGCAGGAGGGCGTAGGAGAACAGCCCGATCACCAGTGCACCGATGGTCCAGGCTCGCTGCTGTCCGGTGAGCCAGTTGTTGACATACCCGAGGTAGGGGATGCTGTACCAGACCTTTCCATTGACCTGTTCGGCCACAACGGGTTCGGTGTCGGGGGTGTCGTTGGCGTCACCCTGCGTGGTGTATGTCCGTTCACCCCTAGCGTTTTGGGAGCTGGCGATTATTCGGTGAGTGACGACCGCGGGCTCACCTGGCCGCAGTTGATACGTGATCGGGTCACCGAGCCGGAGATCCTTGGCGTTGACGGGCTTGACGATGATCAGCGTCCCTGGCGGGTATGTCGGCTGCATGGACCCCGTCAGCACCGTGAATCGATCGGCACCTGCCGCGACCGGGATCAGAACGGTGACCACCAGCACCGCGGCCATCGACAGGAGCAACGCCCAGCTCAAAGCTGAACGTAGCCACCACATAGGCCCGGTGTGTTCGTCCGTCGAACTTGAATCGGTCATAGCTGTTGATCCGCTCGAAAATTGAGTGTGACCGCGCTTGTGCTGTTCTGTGGTGCCGAGGCCCCGACAGTGGCGCGAAGGCACCACACCTCGGAGGTGTTGATGGCGACGGTACGCGCCACAGTCGGGAAGGAAGTCCACGGTCCGAACACGATTCCTGTTGGATTGCCACTCGCCGGGCAACCGGCGGTGCCGCTGACGACCGAGACAGAGAAGGACAGTGGAACCGCGGACGCGGTCGGCGTAATCGACAACAGCCGGTAACTGACCTTGGTATTGCCGACCACCGAAATGGTCAGCGGGCGTTGTACCACCGAGCCCGGGCTGAGGTTGGTCCCGCCGAAGGCCGTCCACGGATACGTGTTCGAGCCGCCGGCGAGAATCCTCAACTCGCCTGATGTGAGGGTTGCGGCGCCGATCTGATCCTGGCCGCGCCAGGTCGCGCTGGTTTGCTGCGTTGACAGCACAACCAGCACGGTGATCGTCACGGCGGCCGCAGCCCCCAACCAGAACTTTTTCACCTAATTAGGGAGTAACTGGATTTGGGTTCTGGACCAGGGTCAGCGCGGTGGCAGAGAGATTGATCGTCTCGTTCTGCGCGGTTGTGCCCAAGGTGCCTGGGTCGAATGTCATTGTCACCGTGACGACGATGGGCTGAGCTTCTCCTGTGGGAACAATCTGCACCCCCGTGGGGCCGCCCGGAAGTGCGACGCCGTTTGAGGTTGCCGACACCACTGGGTTCAGCGCCGCCACCAGCGCTGTATCTCCGGTGACGTCGCCGAGGTCGACGGACAGAGTCGCAGTGAGGTTGTCTCCGGTGGCGTTGACGGCGGTCTCGCAGGTGTACGAAACTTGGTCGCCGGGGACGATGCGGAAATCGGTGATGCTCGCAATCGGGGTGCCGTTGTTGACATCGGTCCAGGTTCCGCCGTCGGTGCAGTCGTCGAGCGACAGCTGGCCGGAACTGATCTCCCCGCCAGGAGAGGTGCCCTCGTCATTCCAGTAGGCAAGGCTGCCGGCACCGCCGAGTAGAAGGATGGCTCCCGCGCCGGCGGCAACTGCTGCTTTGGTTTGCTTCTTCATGGTCAATCTTCCTGTAGTGGGCCCGCTTGGACCCGCTGAGATGGAACGATGGACACGGCTCAACCTCGAAAACCCAAAATGAAACTCGAGAGGTCGGACGAATACATTTCGCCCTCAGCGCCGACTGGCCCGAAACAAGTACCTCGAAACAGGTACATCACCCAGCGCTCATCTAGTATGTCGCATTTATGAACTTTCCGTTACGGATATTTTTCCCCTGCTAAATGGGCAGGTCAAGGCGTTGGAGCGTGGGGTTTTGTCCCAAAATATCGCAAATATGTCTGCGATTTGCACATCCGTTTGGCCAACAAGACCAAATTGGTTCGGTATTCGCATTCGCTTGTATTCGTTTTGTGGCCACACTATTCTCGTTTAATGGACAGTCGCGAAATAAAAACATCTGCCGACGGCGAAGTTGGCTCAATGGACGGACTGTCCGCTGTGCACACCGGTGACGTCGATGAGGCGCGTAAGACCCTGGAGCGCATCTATCTGGCAACTGAGCTCACCGTCCTCCGGGAGGGGGTACTCGATGCCCACCTGGAGGCACTGGAGCTGCCGGCGCTGACGTTGGGTCGCCTCTTCTTCGGGGCAGCGGTCAGAACCGGGGTAAGGGAGATCGGCGACTACTACATCAACATCGTGCTGGCCGGCCGCGCGGTCAACACCTGGGAAGGGGGTGCGGGGGCAATCATCACGAGGCCGGGTTTTGCTGCGGTGTTCGCGCCTGGGTCGGCGGGTGCCATCGCCTGGTCGCGCGACTGCAGCCAGCTCTACCTCAAGGTTCGACCTCGAACGCTTCATCGCGAGTTGGAGATGATGCTTGATCGACCGGTGCGATCGAGCCTGGTGTTCCCATCGCTGTTGAACGTATCCACACCAACCGCGTCCACCTGGTTGGCCCTGGTCAAGATGCTGGCGCAGGACGGAGTGCGGCCCGACGGGGTCTTTGGTCACCGTCTTGCAGTAGCAAATGTGCAGCATCTTCTGATCCAGGGTTTGCTTCTCACGCAGCCACATACATTTGCCGACGAAATGGTGGGTCGAAGATCGAGCAGTGCGGGCGGGAAGGCGACAAAGCAAGCGATCGATTTCATGCACGCTCAACCGGAACGGGCGTGGACGACGGGCGAACTGGCAGGCGAGGTGGGTGTCAGCGGGAGGACGTTGCAACAGGCGTTCGCCGACTCCGATGAACCCTCCCCCATGACATATCTCCGGGAACTACGACTTCATCGCGTTCTTGCAGAACTGAGTGACGAAGCCGCCGAATCGGCAACGGTGGCAGCGGTAGCCCGAAAATGGGGCTTCGTCCACATGGGTCGTTTCGCGCAGCAGTACCGGGAACTATTGGGCGAAATGCCCTCACAGACAATGCGATCGACCCGTGGTCGACCTCACGTGATCAATACATCGAGCAAGAGGTCGGCGTCGACGCGCCTGACACCCGCCCGCCCAGTTGAGTAGCGAGCTCCCGTCAATGCACCACGAGCACCGAGCAATCAGCATGGTGGATCAGGCTCTGGCTGACCGAACCCAGAACGGCTCCGGCCAACTTGCCGTGCCCACGGCTCCCCACGACCACCAGCTGTGCGGACTGTGACAGTTCCTTGAGTCCCTTGGCCGGCCCGGTGTCGGTGTAGACCTTGTTGACGTGGGCCCCGGGGTAACGCGCGCGCAACGGTGCGACCAATTCGTCCAACTTCTGTTCCTGATTGGATTGCAGGAGATGCAGCAGGTTCCAGTCGACCGGCCCCTCGCCGTAGCCGAGCCCGACCGCGGCGCCGGTCTCCCACATGTGTGCAACCGTCACCGGTGCGCGCAGCGTGTCGGCGAGTTCGAACGCCGATTCCAGCGCGCGCGTCGAATTATCCGACTCATCCACTCCGACGACGACCGGTAGCGTCTCGCCTGTGTCGGGGCAGGCCGTCCTGCGCCACACCAAGACCGGGCAGCGCGAGTTGTTGACGATCCGGATCACATGGCCGCCGAGGATGAGATCGCTTGCCACGCTGGTCCAGTGAGATCCGATGACCACCAACCTCGCAGTGGCCGAGACCTTTTCGAACGCCGGACCGACGGCCTCGTTCACGATGTGCCGTTCGACGGTCAGATCGGGGTGAACCGACCGTATCGCCGACTCCGCCTCGTCGAGCTTCTTGTGGCCCTCCTCGGCGAGTTCGGTGGCCAAGGCCTCGGGCGTGAACACCATGGCGTTGGCGAAATACCAGTCGATCCGAGGTATGGCGTGGAAGAGGGACAAGGGTGAATGGCTTGCTTCGGCATAGTCCGCCGCCCATCGGGCGGCGCCGAGTGCGGCCTCGGAACCATCGATCCCCACCACGATGGCCGGTGCGTTGCTGGCGTCGGTGTTCATCTCACATCCTCGGTCCGGTGAACCGGATGATCAAGGCCAGCGCCATCGCTGGAAGTGCCCGGCTCGTCTCGAACCCTATGCCGTGGTTGCAGGCTGCATCAACGCATCGATCTCACTGACCGTCAGACGTACCCTCGCTGCCGCCGAGCGCGTGGTCACGTTCCTCGCCCGTGCCCTCTTCGCCTGCTTCGTACGTCTTCTTCTGCTCGGCTGTCTCGTCGGTTTCGCCGACAGGCTCTTCGTTTTCATGCGGAAAGGTCATGGGGTCCTCTCATCGGTGACACGTCGTCCTGTGGTGACCACCGTACGGAAGGGATGGGCCGCGGACCGAAAACTATTACCCCAGAGGTCATCGCTTCAACACACCGCGGCGCAGCAGCATGGTCATCACAACATCAACGCAAGACGAAGGAGATGCGATGACTGAGATGACCGCCCTGGTCGACGACTACTTGAGTGCCTGGAACGAAACCGATCCAGGCGCACGGCGAGCGATCGTCGAGAAGGTCTGGGACCCCGAGGGTGTCTACACCGATCCGCTCGCTTCGGTGACGGGGACAGAAGCGATCGATCAGGTGCTCGCCGGGGCTCAGCAACAATTCGCGGGGATGCGGTTCGTTCGGGGTGACGTGTTCGAGACGCACCACAACATCGCCCGCTTCACGTGGGAACTGGTGCCGGCGAACGGGGGCGAGGCCGTGGTGGTCGGCTTCGACGTCGCCGCGGTGAATAACGACAAGAAGATCACCAGCGTCTACGGGTTCATCGACAAGATGCCGGGTCAGACCGCTATGTGATGGTGAGGCCGCCGTCGACCACGATGGTCTGCCCGGTGACATACCCGCCGGCCGGTGAGGCGAGCCAGACCGCGGTGGCCGCGAGTTCTTCGGGATCGCCACTGCGGGGCAGTACCTGCCGTGCAGCCATTTGCTGCAGATAACCGTCGGGGTACTGGGCGGTCATCTCCGACTCGAAGAATCCAGGGGCAATCGCGTTCACCCGGATACCTTTTCGCGATCCCCACTGCTGGGCGAGGTCTCGGGTGAGCCCCGAGATCGCGGCCTTGCTCGCGGAGTAGGCGGCCTGCGGAAGGCCTGCGGTGGTGATGCCGAGGACGCTCGAGATGTTGACGATCGAGCTTCCCGGCTTCATCACCCGGCCGCAGGCCTGTGCGGCCCAATAGGAACCGTTGAGATTGATGTCGATGACCGACCGGAATTGCTCGGGAGTCTCCCGGGTGGCCGGCACGGCCGTTCCCACTCCGGCGTTGTTGATCAAGACATCCACCTGGCCGAACTCGGTCATGGCAGCCTCGACCATCGCGGTGGCCTGCTCGACCTGCGTGATGTCGGTGACAACCGACAGAGAGGTACCTCCCACGGACTCGACCAACGCTGCTGTCTTCTCGAGCTTGTCGGCGCGGCGGGCGGCGAGCACCACGCGGGCTCCCGCCTCAGCGAACCCCTTGGCGAAGGCAACCCCCAAGCCGGACGAGGCGCCGGTGACGATCACCACCCGGTCATCGAGCCGAAAGCGGTCGAGCACGGTCATGAGAACTCCTCTTCGATCGTCGAACACCCACCTACGGGCGGCAGCCGAACATGGGGTCGGTGCAAAACCCGCAGTCCATAATGCTGACAGATCAACCCGGGAGATCAGTACATGACCGAAGAACAGCGTTATCTTTTCGGTGACCTGCTGCGGCAGTGGCGTACCACCCGCAAGGTGCCGCAACTCGAGCTCGCGTCAGCGGCCGACGTCTCGGCGCGGCATCTGAGTTTCCTGGAGACCGGCAGATCGGTGCCGAGTCGCGCCATGGTGCTCAGACTGGCCGAGCATCTCGATGTGCCGCTGCGTGAGCGCAACCAGATGTTGCTCGCCGCCGGATATGCCCCGTCCTACGGTGAGACGCCGCTCGACGGTTCCCGAATGACCATGGTGCGGAGTGCTTTACGTCAGGTGCTGGCCGCGACCGAACCGTACCCGGCCTTGGCGGTGGATCGGCACTGGAATCTCGTGGACGCCAACGCCGCGGTTGCCGCCTTCACCGACGGTGCTCCCGACGACCTGCTGGAACCTCCGTTCAACGTGCTCGAGTTCAGCCTCGACCCGCGGGGGCTCGGGTCCAGGATCATCAACCATCGGCAGTGGCGCAGGCACTTGTTCGAACGACTCGACCGACAGATCAGGGTGACCGGCGACCCGGAACTGAAAGCACTGCTGGCCCGCCTCCAGCAGTACCCGGCCCCCGACAGTGACGAGGATGCCGACGCAGATGCCACCCTCTCCGGCGATGTTGCGATCTACCTGAGGCTGCGCAGCGACCAGGGTGAGCTGTCGTTCTTCAGCACGGTCACCACGTTCGGTACCCCGCTCGACGTGACGGTCGACGAACTCAGCGTCGAGAGCTTCTACCCGGCCGACGACAAGACGGCGGAGTTCCTGCGACTTCGCTGATCGGTGACGCGGGGAATGGACGGCTGCGGTGAGCGTTGGCATCGAGGGAGAGAAAGAGGCGAACCATGTCGAGAACGCAATTGATCCCTGGCCCAGACCATCCGATCACGGTGGAACCGAGCGCCGACTCGGTGACCGTGACCGCAGGCGGCACGCTCGTCGCCGACACCGACAAGACGCTCACCCTGCGTGAGGCGTCCTACCCGCCGGTGGCGTACGTGCCGCTGGCTGCGGTCGATCCAAAAGTGCTGCAACGCAGCGACACCGAGAGCTACTGCCCGTTCAAGGGCAGTGCCTCCTACTTCGATGTCGTCACCGACGAAGGCGTCATCAAAGATGCAGCCTGGACGTACGAGGAGCCCTACGACGCGGTCGCGCCGATCGCCGGGCACCTCGCCTTCTATCCCGACCGGGTCGACATCTCAGTTGACCCTGCGAGCTGAGTCCTCAGAACCCGCCGGCCACCCGCACCACGGCCCGGCCTGAGAACTCTCCCGCGCGAACTTGGTCGATCACGCCGACGACGTCTTTGACGTCGACCTCTGACACGATCTGCTCGAGGTGCCTGGGGGCAAGCGGTCCGGCAAGTGCAGCCCAGATGGTTCGTCGAGGCTCGATCGGCATCTGCACCGAGTCCATGCCGAGCAGGGCGACACCGCGCAGGATGAACGGGAGCACGGTGGTGGCCAACGCAGGTCCGCCTGTCAGGCCGCTGGCCGCCACGGCCCCGCCGTACTTGATGCCGCTCAGCACCTCGGCGAGCGTCTTGCCGCCGACACAGTCGACGGCGCCCGCCCACTGGGCCTTGCCGAGCGGGCGGGGTTTGGCATCCGGGTCCAGTGGCAGTCGGCCGATGACGTCGGCGGCACCGAATTGTCGCAGCCGATCGCCGGCGTCGGCCTTGCCCGTGGACGCAACCACCTCGAAGCCCTGACCCGCCAGGATGTCGACGCTGACCGAACCGACGCCGCCGGTCGCGCCGGTCACCAGTACCGGGCCGTCGGCGGGGGAGATCCCGCGATCGAGCAGTGCTTGCACGCTCATCGCCGCGGTGAACCCGGCGGTTCCGATCGCGGCACCGTCGCGTGGCGAGAGTTCCCCGAGGGCAACCACCCAGTCGGCCGGAACGCGTGCGTACTCGGCGTAGCCGCCGTGGCGGCCGGTGCCGATCTCGTAGCCGTGGGCGAGAACCAGATCGCCGACCGCGAAATCGGGTGACTTCGATTCCACGACCTCGCCGGTGAGGTCGATGCCGGGAACGATCGGATAGTCGCGTACCACACCGCCTTTCGGCGTCAGAGCAAGTGCGTCCTTGTAGTTGACACTGGAGTACAACACCCGGATGGTGACGTCGCCGGTGGTCGCGGTCGGAGTGCCGCCTTCGGGCAGGAACGATTCGTCCACCGTCTCGATCGCGGTGTCGATGCCGTCGTCGGTCTGTCGCGCCACCAGGGCTGAGAACTGATCCATGAGCCGACGTTAACGCCACCGATGGCACATGTGGACAACGGGGGAGTACGAACGGACGCTGAACATGGATCTCGTCGCCTGAGCACAGCAACAACGACGTCGGCCGCGACCCGAGAACTCTGGGGCGCGGCCGACGGACTGTTGTGAAACTAGACGCCCAGCGAAGGAGCGAGCGTTCCGTACCAGGATTCCTTGAGGCGGTCCTCCCAGTGGGTCCACCAGTGCACACCCTCGGGCGTGATGTGGACCTGCGGGTTGACGCCGGCGACACGAAGGCTGGCGACGTAGAGCTGGCTACTGATCGACGCCGCGGTCTCCAGCGGCACCATCTGCGAGAACTTGATGGGGTCGAACGACGGGCTCGTGGGATCGAAGATCGGATTCGTCCGCGGCGAACCCGCACCTGAGGACACGTACACGCGCTTGCCTCGCAGATTCCCGGTGTGCAGTGAGGGGTCGTTCGCCGTCCAGGCTCCGGCCGGCCACACGCCCCACATGTTCACCGGGTTGCCGCCCATCTCGAGCACGGATGCGGCGATGCCCTGTGCAAACCCCGGGGTGCTGACCGTGGGGTAGCCGCTGTACGACGCCACGCCCTGGTAGAAGTTGGGGTGCTTGGAAGCAAGGTTCAATGCGGAGGTGCCGCTCATCGAGAGTCCGGCGATGGCGTTGCGCCGGTTGTCGCTGTTGAACGCCGACTTCAGGTAGGCGGGCAGTTCCCGGGTGAGGAAAGTTTCCCACTTCTGCCGGCCCAGGGTCGGGTCGTCGCGCTGCCAGTCGGTGTAAAAACTACCGCCGCCGCCGAAGGGGATCGCGACATTCACGTTCTTGCCCGCGAAGAACTGCTGCACATCGGTCTCGATGAGCCAGCCGCTGTTGTTGTTGGGTGCACGCAGGCCGTCGAGCAGGTACAGGGTGGCGTGGCTGCCACCGCCTGACGCGGGGAGGACGCGAACGGGAATGTTCTTGTTCATCGCGGCGGAGTAGACGTAGACCGTCTGAGGGGCCGCCGACGCAGTGCCGGGTGCCGCGGCCACCGAGACCGCCACTCCGGCCACAAGGGCAAGGGCTCCGGCGACGAACTTTCGCCAGGCGTGCTTTGCGCGCATCAGTTTCCTTTTGTACGTGGTGCCAGTGAATGGTCCGGTCGGGACCGGTGCTTCACCCCGGTGCCGGATGTGGCACCCGCGGGAAAGATAACAGCAAAATAACAGGGCCTTCTGCTGTATGCACGCCCGGCAACGCCGCTGATGGTGACGGCGATTGTGAGCTTTGCGAGCGACCCCGCATCACCTGCATCGCTGTCGATATCTAACGCAGAATCAACTGTTCGGCCTGACCGGAGAACCCGATGATGTGCCCTTGTGGCGAAGGTACCCCCAGGTGGGGTCCGCCAGAAGGGCACATCATCGGGATCGGGTGGGGTCAGGCGTCTGCGTAGACCGTCCCGCGGCGGAGCATCAAGGTGAGGCCGACGGTCAAACCGGTGCCGACAAGGATCACGATGGAGACGGTGTTGAGCCCGCTGACGGTGGGCGCGACGCTACCGGCGACCGCCGACGACGCCAGGATGGTCGTGGCGATCGACGTGCCGACGCCCTGCCCGGCAGTGCGAACGACAGTGTTGAGACCGGTTGCCTCGCTTGTGTTCTCGACCGGAACCTCTTCCACGATGAGGTTCGGCAGGGCTGTGTAGGCAAACGACGTCGCGATGGACACGGTGACCACCATGACAAACATCCCGACCTTGGAATCGTGGAACATCATCAGCATCACGCCCGACACCCCGTACACCAGGCCGCCGATCAGGAGCGACACCCGCGATCCCATGGTGCGCGTGATCCGGCCGCTCAACGGGGTGAAGGCGAACCCGAGGAGTGCTGCGACGAATGCCAGCAGTCCGGCGTCGGTCGGGGTCATGCCCAGGCCGAAGGGCGCGCTCGTGGGCGTCTGCAGCACCAGGGGAACGATCATGTTGCTGATACCGAAAGGACCGGCGGCCAGCGTCAGCGTCGCGAGCATCGTCAACGCGACCTTGCGATGGGCCAGCAGTCGCACGTTTGCGATCGGATCGGTGACCCGCAATTCCCACAGCACCCAGAGCGCCAGTACCACCGCACCGCCGATGAGCAGGCCGAGCGTCTTCGCGTCGCTCCACCCCCAGGTACCGGACTTGTTGATGGCGAGCAAGATTGCCGCGATTGCCGGGGCGAAGGCGATGGTGCCGAGGAAGTCCACCTTCTGGCTGGTGCCGACCGGCCGTCGCCAGGGCAGCACGAAGAGCACAAGCAGCAAGGTGAATGCGGCGTACACGGCCGCGACGATGAAGATCATGTGCCAGCTGGCGTGATCGATCATCAAACCGGCAACGTAGGCGGACGCTGCACCGGCGGCCACCGCCGTCCCGGAGATCAGGGCGACAGCGACAGGGACCTTCACATTGGGCAGGTGTTCGCGGGCCAATCCGATGCACAGCGGCAGGATCGCGCCGGCGACGCCCTGGATCGCACGACCGATGATGATGGCACTGATGCTGTCGCCGAGGGCGCTGATCAGTGACCCGATGGTGGCGGCGGCGAGGATGAACACCAGAACTCTCTCGCGTCCGTACATGTCGCCGAGCCGACCGCAGACGGCCGCTGAGGCCGCGGCGACCAGCAGAAAGGCTGTCACCGCCCAACCGACCGTCGCAGCATCGCTGTTGAAGTCGGCGATGATGGTCGGGATCGCCGCGAACACCATCGAGGTCTCGAAGGCGCTGATTATCTCGACGAGGACCAGGATTCCGATGATCACCCCGGTGGAGCGCCGGCGGTTGAATCGTCCACGTTCGGGCAACGGCTTTGCCGGCGCCGTCGGGTCGGGAATTGTTGTCATGGATGTCCTCCAGGTAGACGTGGTGATGTGTGACGAACGCGGCTGTCGCCGACTGCGGCGTATAGGTCTGTGGCGCAGTACATGTGGATTCGATCGGGCGAGGACGGGCTGCCTCCGCCGCGGTGAGCCAAAAGCTACAGTGACGCAGCGCACACAAACTGCTAAGTCCCACTGGCCGGAATCGGATGTTCCTCGGCGCCCCGACCTGTGGCGCCGGATCCTCTGACGACACAGACGACCCGATGAGCCGGGCGATGTGTGATGCGGGTACGTCCGATGGACAGGCAGGTCTCGCTCACCGGGACTGTTCTGATCCCGAAGGGTGGGCGCTGTCACAGTGCCTGCATGAAAAGAGGCGCAGATATGACCGAAATCGTTGCCGCACTGCATCGCCGGAAGTCCGTACCCGTCCGATGGTCGGCGCTGGCCGCCGCTGCAGTGATCACTTCGGCAGTGGTCTCCTGCTCGTCCGGCACAGACGATGGTTCGAAAGGCGATACGGCGCCGGTGAAAGCAGGCCGAGTGCTGTCCGCGGCTGTCGTCGACGGACCGGTTGCTCTCCGAGATGCGGCCCAGACCAAGTTGATCACGTACTCGTCCGAAGACGCGAGCGGGAACGCCATCGTGGTGTCCGGAACGGTTGCGGTACCGAGAACTCCGGCCCCGGCCGGGGGTTACCCGGTGATCAGCTGGGCGCACGGAACCACCGGCGTGGCAGATGCGTGCGCACCGTCCGCGGCTTTCGAAGGCGGTCCCACCCAGGCGTATCTCACCGAAGTCGATGCCGCATTGAATGATTGGCTGAGCAAGGGCTTTGCCGTGGTTCGCACCGACTACGAAGGTCTGGGTACTCCGGGGGTCCATCCCTATGTCAACGCCGACTCGGAGGTGAACGCGCTCACCGACATCGTGCGGGCAGCACGTGACCTCGACCAGTCGATCGGGACAGACTGGTACGCAGTCGGCCACAGTCAGGGCGGCCAGGCCGCATTGTTCGCCGCCGCAGACGCTCCCGAACGTGCACCGGAGCTCGATCTGCGAGCTGCCGCGGCCATCGCGCCCGGGAGTGGACTCGATCGCTGCCGGAGTACTTCAAATCGGGTGTGCCCGGGATCGCTGCAGCGCAGTCATTTCTCCCGCTGATACTCCTCGGTGCACAAGCAGCCGATCCGTCGATTCGTCCCGAGGACCTGCTGACCGATCAGGCTCGTCCGCTCCTCGACTCCGCCAGGACCGGATGCCTGGACGACATCCGCCGCGTGCCACCGGTGGTGGACGGCCAGGTGTTCCGGGCCGATGCCGACCTCGGTCCGTTGACGGACTACATGACGAAGCAAGAGCCCGCGGCGGTGAAAGTGGTTGTGCCGACGATGATCGCTCAAAGCTCCACCGACGCGGTGGTGCCGAAATCCGGCACCGATGTCCTGGTCGACACCCTGTGTGCTCGAGGCAACCAGATCGACTACCGACTGTACGAGGGCGCCGACCACCGCCAGACCATCGGCGCCTCGTTGGGTGACATCCAGTCTTTCGTCTCGGCGGTGGAAACCGGGGCACCGGCAGCCGACGGCTGCTGACCGACAACCATGCCGCCCGCCCGGGGCGGGCAGGCAGGGTCAGAGGTCACTGCAGAGCGCCTTCGTTGGTGGCCAGGGCGGGCTTCTCCAGTTCGGCCACTCCGTAGGCGGCGTATGTCTCGTACTCTCCACGGCCGGAGAAGTACGGGGTCAGCCTGCCCGCGAGCTCCTCGGCCGAGAAGGCGGAACCGACTGCGTCGAAACGGTTCTCCACCTCAGGGGCGTGCATGAGCGCAACCATCTTGCCGTACACGACAAACACCTGACCATTGATCTCGTCGGATGCGGGGGAGGCGAGATAGCGCACGAGGGTGGCTACGCGCTCCGGCGCGAGCGGATCGCTGTCGGCGGCACCATCGTTCTCGCCGAAGGCATCAGCGGTCATTGCGGTGCGTGCCCGGGGGCAGATGGCGTTGGCGCGCACCCCGTAGCGGGACAAACCCTGTGCGGTCGAGAGTGTCAGCGCGGTGATGCCCGCCTTTGCCGCCGAGTAGTTCGGCTGGCCGGCCGAGCCGAACAGAAATGCTTCTGACGACGTGTTGATGACACGCCCGAACACCGGTTGACCGGCGTTCTTGCTAGCTTCGCGCCAATGGACGGCGGCGGCACGCGAGGTGGCGGCGTGGCCTTTGAGGTGCACTCGGATCACGTCGTCCCAATCGGATTCGGTCAGATTGAAGATCATCTTGTCCCTGAGAATCCCGGCGTTGTTGACCAGGATGTCGAACGACCCGAATCGGGTGACCGCCTCCTGGACAAGGCGCTCGCCCATCGACCAGTCCGAGACGTCACCGGTCAGCGCGACAGCTCGACCACCGGCGGACGTGATCTCCTCGACCACCAGATGCGCGTTGTCACCCATGTCGTTGACGACCACGGCGGCGCCCGCCTCGGCCAGCGCCAGGGCTTCCGCGCGCCCGAGACCTGCGCCCGCGCCCGTGACCACGGCGACGCGGCCGGCCAGATCGAGTGTGTCCACCATGTTGAGCTCCTCAGTTCGTTGGCTACTGCAAGGAAACTAGTATTCATTCTAGTTTCGACGCAAGTGGTCGACGTGCGACCTCAGCCCCGGACACCCTCGGCCAGCAGTGCGCGTGCGTCTGGGCGGCCGTCGAGCAGACGCCCGGTCCGGTATGTCACCTTCCACGTGCCGTCGATCTTCTGCAGCTCCCAGCGGGTCGCGGTCACCCGCAGGACCGTGAAGTGGTCATCTTCGCGAATGATCAACTGCGACTTGCATGTTGCGACCGCTGTGTCGCCATCCACGATGATGTGACCCGGCTCCAATACGTGCCCGCAGCCGCCGTCGATCCACGCCTGGTGAGCCTGCGATCTCACCATCGCCGTGATCTCGGCATGTCCGCGCATGACACCGGTGTCCACGTCGTAGACGCCATCTTCGGTCCACAGGTGGGCCACGGCCTCGGCCGAACCGCTGTCGACGGCCGGGCCGTAGGCCGTCATCAACTCGGTGATCGCTAGTTTGTCCTCGAGCAGGGTGACGCGCTCGGTGAGTGTGTGGAGGAGAAGAGCCACGTCAGGGGTGGTATCAGTCATGGATCAGCCTTTCGTTTTGTTGGCCGGAGAGAGCGGGGATTCATAGCGCCGTCGACAGCGGCTGCTGCGACGCGCTTCCCAGTCACCGGGACTGCTGTTAGTATTACAAGAATTCATTTCAGTTTTGTCCTGGATCTCGGATTCGACCAGGTTAGGGAGGCTCGATGACGGTCATTGATTCCGGTGCTGCACACCCCCGCTCTGCCGGTAAGCGGGATCTGCCGCCCTCGATGCTCGAACGAATGACGCTCATCCTCGATTCATTCGGCGGCCCGGCGTCGCGGTTGACTCTCGAAGAAGTGGCCGGGCGCACGCAGCTGCCGCGGTCGACGGTGCACCGCATCCTCGACCAACTGGTCCGGTTGAACTGGGTGGAACACGCCTCGTTCGGCTATCGACTCGGCCGGCGGTCGATGGGTCTTGGCGGAGGGGACGGTGGTCATGCACAGGTGCGTGCGGCTGCCGCGCCTCTGTTGCACGACCTGCATATGCAGACCGGCATGGTGGTCCATCTGTCGGTCCTCGACGGGGGCGAGAGCATCTACCTCGACAAGGTCGGTGGACGGTTCGCGGCATCGCTGCCGTCACGAGTTGGTGGACGCGGGCCGGCGTATTCCACCGCCGGCGGAAAGTCGATGCTCGCCTGGCTCGATCCGGAGCGCGTCGACGCGATCTATCAGCAGCGGCTGAATCGGTGCACCGACCACACGATCCCTGATCTGCCGACCCTCCATCAGGAACTCAACCGCATCCGACAGCGCAGCGGATTGGCATTCGAACGCGGTGAGTCCGTGCGCGGCGCTGCGTGTGTCGGAGTGGCGGTCCGCGGATACGACGGCCCGGTTGCGGCGATCTCGCTCTGCGGAGACGCACGGACCGCTCAGCTCAAACGGGTTGCCCCCCTGGTCGTGCGGGCGGTCCGGGAGGTCACGCGCACCCTGTATCCCGAGGCCGGTACCACTCGCCGGGGGCGCAAAACCCCTCCGATGCCGGACAACACCTGGTCGGCAGAGGCCTTGGACCGACTGCTCGCCGTTCAGTCGGGGCAGTGGCTGTAGTCGATTCGCCACGCGCGATGAACCAGTCGATGCTTCAGGCACGCAGAAGCTTTGAAGCCGCGTCGAGGCCGAATCCGCCGCGGAAGAAGATCATCGGACGCTCTTCGGTGACCGACTCCAACGCGAGGATTCGGCCGATCACCACGTCGTGATCGCCTGCGGTGTGCACATCGTGGATCTCGGCATGTACCCGCATGAGCACACCTGGGAGCGACGGCGTCGCCCACTTGCTCAGATCCCAGTCGAGTCCCTCGTACTTGCGCCCGTTGCTCGATCCGAATCGGGAACACAGATCGGTTTGGTTCTCGTGCAGCACGTTGATGCTGAACCGGCCCGTGTTCCGGATACGGGGCCAAGACCGCCCGCGGTGGTCGGCGCAGAACAGGATCAGGGGAGGATCAAGTGACACCGAGGCGAAGGACTGGCAGGCGAAACCGATGGGTCCCTCGTCGTCCATACCGGCGACCACGGTGACTCCGCTTGCGAACTGACCCAGTGCCTTTCGCATGTCGGTCTGCGACATCGTTTCGATCGACATCCGAACACCTCCGGTTCTGTTGTGCGGTCGATGATGAGGTGAGGCTATGGCGGCCGGCCTCGGCAGCCGTACGAGGTCTCGCTCAGCGGAAGCGCCAGAGGCCGGCCGGCCCTGGCGTGCTGGGGATCTCGCTCAACGAGACCTTGGCTGTGGATGAGGCGCCGGGCTGGCAACGTTCGGGCCATGAGGACAGACGTGAGCTACGAGCGCAGTCTGCGGGAGTTGAACACCGATCTCGGGATGCTCCGGTTCCATGAGGCAGGCGAGGGCCCACCACTGCTGCTGCTCCACGGTTCCGGTCCCGGGGTGACCGGGTGGAGGAACTATCGGGGAGTGCTTCCCGAACTGGCCGAGCATTTCCGTTGCCTGATACTCGAATTCCCTGGTTTCGGGGTCAGTGATCCTGGTGACGGCCACCCGATGTCGATGGCGCAGTCCGCCGTCGGACTCTTTCTCGATGGTCTCGAGATCGATACCGCGCACATGATCGGGAACTCGATGGGCGGGATCGTCGCCACCAAGGTCGCGATCGATGACCCCAGCAGAGTCGACAAGTTGGTCACCATCGGCGGAATGGGCAAGGCCACCTTCTCTCCGGGGCCCAGCGAGGGAATCAAGCTCCTGATGGAGTTCACCGACAACCCCACCCGGGAAGGGTTGGTCCGCTGGCTCCGGTCGATGGTCTATGACCCGGCTGTGATCACCCCTGAACTGATCGACGAGCGCTGGGAGCTGGCAACCGAGCCGACAACCCTCGAGATCGCTCGACGGATGTACAGCAGCAAGGCCTTTGCCGCCACCATGGTCGCGGCGGCGCGCTCAGACACGCCGCCGTATTGGTCGCAGCTCGGCAAGGTCAAAGCCCCGACGCTGCTGACCTGGGGGCGCGACGACCGGGTGAGCCCGGTCGACATGGCGATCCTGCCGATGCGAGACATCCCGAACAGCGAACTCCACGTATTCCCCAAGTGCGGGCACTGGACGATGATCGAGGCCCGCGACGCCTGGGTCTCGGCAGTGCTTGCCTTTCTCACCCGCAAGGACAGGACGTAGACATGGCCGACAACAACCGGTTCGACACCCGACAGTTCGAGACAGTCGTCGACTTCCTGATCGTGGGGAGCGGCGGCGGTGGCATGGCTGCCGGGATCACCGCCGCGCACAGTGGACTCGACACGCTCATCATCGACAAGGGCGCCACCTACGGTGGGTCCACCGCCATTTCCGGCGGCGGCATCTGGATTCCCAACGCACCCACACTGCGAGCGAAAGGCGTGGTGGACAAACGGAGTTCCATCCGTCGCTACCTCGACGTCATCACCGAGGGCAAGGTGCCCGCGGATCGACTCGACGCTTTTGTCGACAACGGGCCCGCGCTCATGGAACTGCTCGACAAGAGCCCGCACATGAAGCTCTACTGGGTCAAGGGGTACTCGGACTATCACCCCGAGTTCGAAGGTGGGAGCGCGCTGGGCCGCACCATCGAGTGCAAGCCCTTCGACACCCGCGCACTGAAGGAAGACGAGAAGTTCCAGCGCCCGAACAGCATGGAAGGCCCACTGGGACTATGGGTCACGTCGAAGGACTACCACGACCTTGCCATGGTCAAGAGAACGTGGAAGGGGCGCAGGGCCTCGCTGGTCGCAGCGTGGCGGGTGTCCTCAAACGTCATCCGACGCCGGCACATGGCGACCGGCGGCCGTGCCCTGGTCGCACGGATGCGCATGGTCCTCAAGGACGCAGGCGTCCCCTTGTGGCTGAAGACGTCGATGACCGAACTGATCACCGACGACCGCGGAACAGTCATCGGTGTGGTGGCCGAGCGTGATGGCACAACCATTCGTATCGGTGCGCGCCGCGGCGTGTTGTTGGCGACAGGCGGTTTCGACCACAACAAAGAGATGAGGGCACAGTACCTGCCCCGACACGGTGTGGCCGACGTCAGTTCGGGTGCCCGAGAGAACGTCGGCGACGGGATCGTTGCGGGAAAGCGTCTCGGGGCGGCAGTAGACCTGATGGACGACGCGTGGTGGATGCCATCGGTCCTTCATCCCATGGGTGCGGTCATCCCGTTGGTTTCTGAGCGGTGTATCCCACCGTCGGTGATCGTGAACAGCGCCGGAAAGCGTTTCACCAACGAGTCGGCTCCCTACGTGAACTTCGTGCACGAGCAGCTGGAGGGCGGGCATGTCCCGGCATGGTTCATCATGGACACCAAGGCCAAGAATCGGTACCCGTTCGCGCAGGTACTTCCGAATGTTCCCTTCCCTCAAGGGTTCTACGACTCCGGTGTGGTACACAAGGCCGACACGCTGGGTGAGCTGGCCGAAGAGATCGGTGTGCCGGCCGACACGCTGGTCGAGACCATCAACCGTTTCAACGGCTTCGCGCGTTCAGGTGTGGACGAGGACTTCGGTCGCGGCGAGAGCGCATACGACCGTTACTATGGAGATCCGACGATGAAGAACCCCAACCTCGACGAGATCGTCAAGGGGCCCTTCTATGCAATCCGTTGTGAGGCAGGCGACCTGGGCACCAAGGGCGGTTTGGTGTGCGACGCAAAGAGTCGGGTGCTGCGCGAGGACGGAACGGTCATCGACGGCCTCTACGCCACCGGCAACACGTCGGCGTCGGTGATGGGCAACGAATATGCGGGCGCAGGAGCGACGATCGGACCGTCGATGGTGTTCGGCTACATCGCGGCCCGGCATGTCTCGGCGACCGAACGGGACGCAGCGCTCGATTCGGCCACAGCCTGATGCTGATCGATGACGAACGCTTGTCGGCCGCCGACCTCCTGTGGTACGCCGAAGCACACCGCTCGCCGATCGATCCTCTCAGTACGACGTTCGAGCAGATCGATGTGGTCGACGCGTACGAGATCGCGCTGATCAACATCCGTAGGCGGCTGGCTGCCGGGGAGAGTGTGTACGGCCACAAGGTCGGCCTGTCTTCCGAGGTGATGCAGGCGATGATGGGTGTCGACGAGCCCGATTACGGGCATCTCCTGTCGTCGATGGTGTATTCCGAGGACGCCCCGATCGACTCCGCGCAATTTTGCTACCCCCGTATCGAAGTCGAGATCGGCTACGTGCTGGGCGAAACCCTTCCTGGGGAGGGCTGCACCGAAGAGGACGTGCTCGCTGCCACCGAGTACATCGTTCCGAGTATCGAGCTGATCGATTCACGGATCAGGAATTGGAAGATCGGTCTGGTCGACACCATCGCTGACAATGCTTCGTCCGCGGGGGTCATCCTCGGTGCGGGGAGGGTCCGGCCGTCGGACATCGACATCGGAGGTATTTCAGCGGCGCTCTTCGAGGACGGCGTGGAGATCGCTCGCGGCGAGGCGAGCGCGGTTCTCGGGAATCCGACGAAGGCCGTTGCGTGGCTGGCACGCACGGTCGCGGGCTTCGGGGTACGCCTCGAGGCCGGCCACGTCATCCTGCCCGGCTCGTGTACCCGGGCGATCGACGTGCATGCAAGCTCGACCTTCCGGGCTGACTTCAGCGGCATCGGCTCCGTGACAGCGCAATTCAAGTGAGGAAGAACCCATGACCAAGGCGAAGGCCGCCATCGTCGGATCCGGCAACATCGGCACCGATCTGATGTACAAGTTGCTGCGCTCGGACATCATCGAGCCGCGGTGGATGATCGGGGTTGATCCCCAGAGTGAAGGACTTCGGCGCGCCGCCGACGCCGGCATGGTGACCAGTTCGGAGGGCGTTGATTGGCTTCTCTCACAGGATGAGAAGCCCGGCCTCGTCTTCGAGGCGACCTCGGCCTATGTTCACCGTGCGAACGCACCCCGGTACGCCGAACTAGGTATCACCGCCGTCGATCTGACACCCGCCGCGCTCGGTCCGGCGGTGATCCCGTCGGTGAACATGGGCGAGCACCTCGACGCGCCAAACGTCAACCTCATCACCTGTGGTGGTCAGGCCACGATCCCCATGGTGCACGCGGTGTCTCGTGTTGCCGAGGTCGCCTACGCCGAGATCGTCGCGAGTGTGGCGTCACCGTCTGCGGGGCCGGGAACGCGAGGAAACATCGACGAGTTCACCATCACCACCAGTCGCGGAATCGAGACCATAGGTGGGGCAAAGCGGGGCAAGGCGATCATCATCCTGAACCCCGCAGAGCCGCCGATGTTCATGCGGGACACCGTATTCTGCTCGATTCCGGCCGACGCCGACCGCGATGCCATCGCAGCGTCCATCTACGAGATGGCGGGCTCGGTGCAGCAGTACGTACCCGGTTACCGCCTGCGGGCCGAGCCACAGTTCGACGAACCCAGCACGACGAGCGGTGGACTGGCGCGGGTCGAGATCTTCCTCGAGGTGGAAGGCGCCGGCGACTATCTGCCGCCCTACTCGGGCAACCTCGACATCATGACAGCCGCCGCGACCAAAGTCGGCGAGAGTTTCGCTTCGAACCTGCTCGCCGGCGCCGTCTGAACCGCCCGAACTGATCTCCCTAAGGAACACTCATGCCCTACAGTCCTGATCTCGACATCCGGGTCACCGACTCGTCGTTGCTTGATGTTGCCTGGTCTGGGGATCAAGGACGATATCCGGGCGGCGCAGGACAACGGTGCGCAGATCTGTCGTATCGCAACGCATTGCACCGAGGCTGATGTGTCGATTCAGCACTTCGGGTTGGCGCGTGAGTTGGGGCTCGAGACCGTGGGGTTCTTGATGATGTCGCACAGTCAGCCTCCGGAGATGCTCGCGAAGCAGGCGCGGATCATGGCCGATGCGGGTTGTCAGTGTGTGTACGTGGTGGATTCGGCCGGCGCACTGGTTCTCGACGACGTCAGCGATCGAGTGTCTGCACTGGTGTCAGAGCTGGGTGACGACGCTCAGGTCGGTTTCCACGGCCACGAGAACCTCGGACTGGGCGTTGCGAACTCCGTCCTCGCGGTGAAGGCCGGTGCGCTGCAGATCGACGGTTCCACCCGCCGGTTCGGGGCCGGGGCGGGCAACACCCCGGTGGAGGCATTCGCCGCGGTGACCGAGAAGCTCCGCATCCGAACGGGTATCGACACCCTCAAGATGTTCGACGCCGCCGAGAACGTCGTACGGCCGATCATGGACGGCGAGTGCCTCCTGGACCGGATGTCGCTGACGATGGGATACGCAGGCGTCTACTCGAGTTTCCTCAAGCACGCCGACAAACAGGGCGAACGCTATGGGGTCTCCGGCGCGGAGATCCTCATCGAGGCAGGTCGCCGCAAGCTCGTCGGGGGACAAGAAGACCAGCTGATCGAGATCGCGATCGGTCTCGCGGAAACAACCTCTGCCTAGGCGTTCGCCGGGTACCTATAGAAAGCCGAGAACATCATGGGCCAGGTTCTGGACAACATTCAGCAATTCGCCGAGGAGATCCGCGCCGAGGGCGTGGAAGGTGACAAGCTCATGCGGCTGTCGGACACCTCGGCAAAACGATTGCGGGACTCCGGGGTCATCCGCATGTTGCAGCCGAAGGAGTACGGCGGATTCGAGGCACATCCTCGCGAGTTCGCCGAGACCGCAATGGGTATCGGAGCCATTGATGGCGCGGCCGGCTGGGTGAGCGGCATCGTCGGTGTGCACCCGTGGGAACTCGCCTTCTTCGATCGCAAGGCGCAGGACGAGATCTGGGGTGAGGACCCCGACATGTGGATGGCATCCCCTTATGCCCCCATGGGTGTGGCGAAGCCTGTAGAGGGCGGCTACATCCTCAACGGGCGCTGGTCGTTTTCCTCAGGTACCGACCATTGCGGGTGGATCATGATCGGTGCCGCCGTCGGAGACAAAGACGGCAACCGGCTGATGCCACCGCAGAACCTGCACGTGTTGCTACCGCGCTCGGACTACGACATCGACCCGGACAGCTGGAATGTCGTGGGATTGCGCGGTACCGGCAGCAAAGACCTCATCGTCAAAGACGCCTTCATCCCCACGTATCGAACTCTCGCCGCAGGCAAGGTGTTCGACGGGACCGCAGCCAAGGAGTTCGGCCGCACCCAGACCCTCTACAACTTCCCGTTCTCGTGCATCTTTCCGCTCGGCATCACGTCATCGCTGATCGGCATCGCCGAAGGCGCCCTCGCTTGTCACATCAACACCCAGCGCGATCGGGTCACGGTGTCGGGGACGGCGATCAAAGAAGACCCCTACGTTCTGTTCGCAATCGGTGAGGCAGCAGCGGAGATCGCCGCCTCACGGGCGGCGATCCTCGAGACGGTCGACCGATTCTGGGACATGACGGAAAGAGGCCAAGAGGTCTCGTTCGAGCTGCGTGCCATCGGCAGGCGAACTCAAACCGCTGCTGCGTGGCGTGTGGTGCGGGCGGTCGACGAGGTCTTTGCACGGTCGGGCGGCGGTGCGCTACAGCTGAAGACCCCGATGCAGCGTTTCTGGCGCGACGCTCACGCGGGCTTGGCGCACGCAATCCACGTGCCGGGGTCGATCTTCCACGCTTCGGCGCTCACCCAGATGGGCGGCGAGCCGCAAGGCCCGCATCGCTCGATGATCTAGATCTGACACGAAAGGTTCACCCATGACCGACATACGAGCACTTGGATATCTGCGAGTCCAGACCCGCGACGTCGACCGGTGGCGCGAACTGACTGTCGACGGATTGGGCATGTCGACGGGTTCGGGTCCAGAAGCCGACGGTCTCTATCTGCGGCTCGACGAGCGTCGTTCCCGCATCGTCGTTTTGCCCGGCGAGTCGGACAAGGCGCTGGCCATCGGCTGGGAGGTGCGTGACCAGTTCGCCCTCGAGCGTGTTCGCCAGGCGATCGAGAAGGCGGGCATCACAGTCGACGTGTTGTCCGAGGAAGAGTCGCTGTATCGCGATGCCGAACAGGTCATCGCGTTCGACGACCCGTCCGGCACGAGGACGGAGATCTTCTTCGGTCCGGTACTCGACCACAGCCCGGTGGTGACCCCCCACGGGGGCCGGTTCGTCACCGGCACAGAGGGACTCGGTCACGCCGTACTCCCGACCTCGGCATTCGACGAGACGTACGCCTTCTACACCGAGGTGCTCGGCTTCCTGCCGCGAGGCGCCATCCGCCTCGGCGGTCCCGATGCCCCCGCACCGGCCCGGAGAGTGCGGTTCCTCGGCGTCAACCAGCGTCACCACAGCCTCGCGCTGTGTCCGGCGCCGGCGAGTCAGGACCCCGGCATGGTGCACCTGATGGTGGAGGTCGACACTCTCGACGCCGTGGGGCAGGCCCTCGATCGTGTGAACAAGTTGGGGTTCAGCCTCTCCTCGACACTGGGCCGCCACACGAACGACAAGATGGTGTCGTTCTATGTGCGCGCACCCGGCGGCTGGGACCTCGAGTTCGGCACCGAGGGCATGCTGGTCGACGAAAGCCATTACACTGCCGAGGAAATCACCGCTGACAGCTACTGGGGCCACGATTGGTCGGGCTCCGAACCCCTTGCCGCCTTTGCGCCACCGGTCGACATCTGACCACCCGACCACGTCTGACCAAGACAAAGCCTGCCGCTTCATTCATCTCCTCCAGTTGCAACCGGAGGATGTGACCGAAACGGGAGGCTTTGTCAGTTGTGGATCAGCGGCGTCCGAGCAGCTTACGCATGCTCGCGGCCGCGCCCTTGACGAGTTTGTCCCGGGGGAAGCCGTTTCGTTTCTGGGCGGCCTCGTAGTTGCCGCCGGCAACCCATACCGGGCCGTCGGTGAGATGCTCGATTCCCTCGCGGGCAACATCTTCCGGCTCGGCAACGTTCATGCCGGGCACATCGAAATTCAGACCGGCCCGGATCATCGCCGGGGTGCGTGTCACGCCGAGCACCAACTCGACCACGTGGACGCCGAACGGCTCGAGCTCCAACCACAGACTCTCGGCGAAGATACGGCCGAACGCCTTGGATGCGGCGTAGATGCTTTGATCTTCTGAACCCATGTAGCCGGCGAGGGATCCGAGCAACATGATGCCGCCACGCCCGCGGTCTTTCATCTTCGCCCCGAAGTGGTGGGACAGGGTGAGTTGAGACGTGATGTTCAGGTCGATGACACCCTGGAATCGGGCGAGGTCGCCGGTGACGAACTCGTGCCCGTAGCTGTTGGCCCCGGCGTTGAAGATCAGCAGGCCCACCTCGATGTCGTCGGTGGCCCGCCGGATCTGCTCTAACGCGTCCGGTGAGAGAAGGTCGAGTGCCAACGTCCGGACCTCGACCCCATTGTTGCGCGCTCTCTCTGCGGTCTCATCGAGAGGCCCGGTTTTTCGGGCTATGAGCACCAGATTGAGGCCGGCAGTGCTCAGAAGATCGGCGAACGATGCGCCGACGCCTTCGGATCCGCCGGCGATCACCGCCCACGGACCGTAGTGGTTCCTGTCGATCAAGGACGTACTCCTTCGGAATGATGCGGACGAAAGTGTGGAACGGACTGTCAATGTGATTGCGCCAGAGGCCGAACCGGCGTGTCATCGGCCACCGGGATGGAACCGGTGCGGGCGGCGTTCTCGATCACGTCGGTCAGCGTCTGGCATCGTTCCAACGGCGCCCCCACGCGGCGGCCAGCACCACCGGCGAGTTCTCGGCATGCGGCGCGGGCCTGGTCGTTCCACTGCACCGAGGTGTGTTCCCAGCTGTTCTTCTGGACGAGAACAGCTGCACCACAGTCAGTGCACTGCAATGGCTGCATCGGAACCGATGGCCTTTCGGGCGACGTTGGCCTCCACTTCCTTCTTCCACGACTCCACCGGACGGGTGGTGTCGAGTTCGAACTCGAAGCGTTCGGTCATCTCCGGTGTCACGTCCGCGACGTCGACATAGAACTGCTCGTACCAGCGCCGTAGTTGGTAGACGGGACCGTCCTCCTCGCACAGCAGCGGGTTCTCGATGCGCGTCTTGTTCTTCCAGATCTCGATGTCCTGCTCGAAACCCTTGGCGATGAACACACCGAAGTTCTTGGCCATCTCGTCTGCGGCAGCTCCTTCGAGCCGCTTGGATTTCTTGACGATCATGCCGTACTGCAGCACGAACTGGTTGGCGCTCACCGGGTAATGGCAGTTGATCAGGATGGACTCGACGTCATGGTCCTCGTACTGGTACACGAGGTCGTCGATCATGAATGACGGGCCGAAGTACGTGGCATCCGAACGACTCCCGAGCATCTTCGGTTGTCCGGAGGCGTGAGGACGCATGTCCTCACGGGCCTCGCCACGCATGAACTGGCTGGCCACATGCCCTTCGAACACGTTCTTGAAGTAGGTGGGGAACGAGTAGTGGACGTAGAAGAAGTGGGCCATGTCGACGATGTTGTCGACCACCTCGCGGCAGTTGGTGTCGACGGTGACCTGGTACCAGACCCAATCCGACCACTCATCGCTGAGCGCTCCCTCGATTCGGGGAATGGTCACATCTGCCGGCGGTGGCTTGCCTTCGGGATCGTTCCAGACGAACAGCATGCCGTCCTGGTCGAGCACCTTCCAGCTGCGCGTCTTCGCGACCGGGGGCACGCGGCGCGCGTACGGGATCTTCTTGCACCGACCGCCCGCGCCCCATCGCCAATCGTGGAACGGGCAGGCCACCTCGTCGCCCTTGATGGTGCCCTGACTCAGGTCACCACCCATGTGGCGGCAGTACCCGTCGAGGACGGCCAATTTCCCTGAGCTGTCGGCGAATACCACGAGTTTGGTGCCAAATGCCTGGACGGAATGGGGCCGACCATCCTTGAAGGATTCGGAGAGGCCGAGGCAGTGCCAGCCGCGGGCGAATCGTGTGGGTGGGGCCCCCGTGTCGATCTCACGGATCTCACCTGTTTCGGACTGCGAGGTGGTCACGATGCGTCCGTCCTTTCCTTGAGGAGTTGCGGCAGAACAGTTGTGACCCGAACGCTAGGTGACCACGGCCACATTCACGGCGGAGGTCTCACTAACCGAGACCTGGTCACTGCGGTGCCCGGGCCCGTCGGCCTACCATCGCGAAACCACTGCGCTGCATCGATGGAGTTCGAAAATGACAAACGAGACGCTGCACTCGGTCCGTGACCTGCTGCCCGGCATCGCCGACCAAGCGCGGGTGGTCGACGAGACACGTCGGGTGTCCGACGACGTGATCGAGGATCTGCAGAACACCGGCGTGCTGAGGATGTTGCAGCCCAAGCGGTATGGGGGATCGGAGATCGATCCGGTCGAGTTCTACGAAGTGGTGCGCGCCATTTCGGGGGCCTGTGGTTCCACGGGCTGGATCGTGTCGGTACTGGGTGTGCACCCGTGGCACCTGGCCCTGTTCGACCAGCGCGCACAGGAGGACGTCTGGGGCCACAACCGGCTCGAACTCGTGTCGTCGGCCTACGCGCCGATGGGTCAATTGCTGCCGGTGGAGGGTGGATACGAGCTCTCGGGTACCTGGAAGTTCTCGTCGGGATGTGACCATGCATCGTGGGCGCTGCTCGGTGCCCTGCAGTTCGGGGCAGAGGGCCGGCCGGTCGACTTCATGACCGTGCTCGTGCCACGCGCCGACTACACCATCCAGGACGTCTGGGACGTGGTGGGAATGCGGGGCACCGCGAGCAACGAGATCACGGTGACCAAAGCCTTTGTGCCCGAACATCGGACGATCCGCAACTACGAGACGGCCCAGCTGCGGGGCCCTGGCCAGAAGATCAACTCAGGTCCGCTGTACCGGCTGCCGTTTGCCACGATCTTCACCTCCGCCATCGCGGCGCCGATCGTGGGTGTGGTCGCGGGGTGTCACGAGTCCTACGTGGGCGTGATGCGTGAGCGGGTGCGGCTCAGTCTCGGCGGCGGACGATTCGCCGAAGACCACGTCGCCCAGGTGTCGGTGGCCCGCGCCGCATCCGAGATCGACGCTGCGACACTGCAGATGGATCGCAACGTCCGCGACATGTGGGATCTCGCACGCGCCGGGGAGGATGTGCCGATGTGGATGCGACTGCGGGCCCGCCGCGATCAGGTGCGCGCCACCGAGCGCGCGCTCGAGGCGAGCGACTTGCTGTTCAAGACCGCGGGAGGCAATTCGCTGACCCGCGGCAACCCCATCGAGCGTGCATGGCGGGACGCCCATGCGGGCAGCGTCCACGTCGCCAACGAGCCCGAACGTGCACTGGCACTATACGGCCGCGGCGCATTTGGGCTGCCCGTCGAGGACAATCTGGTCTGAAGCCGGCGTGGGATCGGTTATCGGAGCATGTGCTGGACGGCCCGATAGGCGAACGCCATCGCGGTCCCGAGAGGTACTCCGGGTCCCGGATAGAACCGGCCGCTGAGTGAAGCACTCGTGTTACCGGCCGCGTAGAGACCGTCGATGGCAGTGCCGTCCTGACGTAGCGCGCGGCCGTCGACATCGGTTCGCACACCTCCCTTGGTGCCGAGGTCGCTGAGGATGATCCGGGCCGCATAGAAGGGTCCGGTGGAGATCGGCCGCAAGGCCGCGTTGGGTGCTTCTGCAGCCTTGCTCGGTCGGCAGAAGAACGTGTCGTAGGGGTCTTCGCCGCGTCGGAACTGCTCGTCGACCCCGGCCTTGGCGTAGCCGTTGAACTGCTCGACCGTGCGGCGCAGTGTGCCGGAGGGAACGCCGATCTTGTCTGCGAGCGCCTCGATTGTGTCCGCCTGCACCCAGGTGCCGGCGTCGAGATGTTCTTCGGCCGATGCCTGCGGGATCGAGATGGCCGGTAGCACCGGGCCACCTTCGGCGGAGTCGAAGACGAAATACGAGGGGATGGCGTAGTCGGTGCCCCGGGCGATCATGGCCCGACCGAATTGGTCGTAGGGGAGTGACTCGTTGAGGTACCGTTCGCCCGACCCGTCGACCAGTATGCCGCCGCGCACGCAGACCATGAAAGCGCCGGAGCCGTCCGGCATCTCGACGCCCGGGCACCACCACGCCTCGTCGAGAAGGGCGGTGTCGGCGCCCGCGTCCACTGCCGCCCGGATGAGGTCACCCGTGTTGGCACCGTTGGGGCCCATCGTCCATGCGGCGCGGCCGGGGGTGCCGTTGGCGGCGCGTAACTCCGCATTGCTCTCTATACCTCCGGCGGCGAGTAGCACGCCGCGATCGGCCCGGATGCGAAGAATCTCACCCGCAGTGGTGACGGCCTCGACCCCGACGACCCGTCCATCGTCGACGATGAGGCGGCGGGCCGCGGTGCCGGTACGGAGATCGGCGTGGCCGGTCCCTCGCAACGCCAGGAGCAAACGGCCGATGAGTGCACGTCCACCGATCAGGGTTTCGTCGGGATGTGATCGGCCGGCCCGATCGACATCGGGTTCGGGCCGGATCAGTTCACGTAGGTCGCCGATCTCGGCGCTGGGCAGATCGAGGGGATTGATCGCCCGGCCGGCGTCCATCCTGCCCGGGGCGCGGTAGTAGTCGGGAAAAGCCCGCCATTCGAACTCGATGTTCGGGTCGCTCTCGAGGAAGTCGACGAGGGTCGGAGCGGTGGCCAGGTAGGCCTCCTGGCGATCGACGTCGTTGTCTCCGACCACGGCGCGCAGATAGGTGCGCGCCTTCTCTGGGGTGTCGCCGATCCCGGCCCGTTCCTGCACGGCCGTTGCCGGCAGCCACACAGCGGCGCCTGAATAGGCAGATGTGCCACCGAACAGGCTGGTCTTCTCCAGGACGACCGTGTCGAGGCCCTGTGCCGCCGCCGTGTATGCGCCGGTCAGGGCGCCGCCGCCGGAACCGACGACCAGTACGTCGCATCGGATGGTCCAGTCCTGCATCGTCATTGCCTCCATCGGGTCTGTCGTTCGTTTTCACGCAATCCCAATACGCGGGGCATTGCTCCGCAGGTCCCACTCACCGGGAAAAGTGCGCAATTTCCTACGGTGATGAGAGAGTCAGTCACCACATGATGTTGGTGTCGCACGACGGGAGATGGACGTTGCCGAGAATTGGCGAGGCGAGGGACGCGGCGGAACCCAGTTCCGACGATCAGCGGGCCCGTCATGTGCGGATGCTGGAGGCCGCGGCCGAACTCGCGACCGAGAAAGAGCTGGCGCGGGTTCAGATGCACGAGGTGGCCAAGCGTGCGGGTGTCGCGATCGGCACGCTCTACCGGTACTTTCCGTCCAAGACGCATCTGTTCGTCGCCGTCATGGTCGAGCAGATCGACCAGATCAGGGACAACCTCGACAGGCGGCCACCCGCGGGTCAGGGTCCGGATGCGATCTACGAGGTACTGGTCCGAGCGACCCGTGCGCTGCTTCGCCGCCCCGCGCTCTCCACTGCGATGATCCAGTCGAACAGCACGGCCAACGCCGCCACCGTGCCGGACGCGGGGAAGGTGGACCGCGTGTTCCACCAGATCCTGCTCGAGGCCGCGGGCATCGAGAATCCGTCCGAGGACGATTCCACCGCGGTCCGGTTGATGATGCAGCTCTGGCTGGGCGTCATCCAGTCGTGCCTCAACGGCCGCATCTCTATCCCGGATGCCGAGTCGGACATTCGTACCGCGTGCGACCTCCTGCTGACGCGGTTGTCCACGAACTTGTACTGAAATACATTCTTGCTCGCCGCGCGCCGCGGTAGGGGGCTCTCCAGGAATACAGGTGTTTATGCGCATTGCTGAATCATCAAAACTAGAATACATTCTAGAAATCTGACGCCGCTCGTTCGGCTCAGGCCAGTCGAAGGAGCCAGAATGAGCAACGTTGTCATCGTGGAAGCAGCCCGCACGCCGATCGGCCGACGCCGGGGAGCGTTGTCGGGGGTGCACCCGGCCGTCTTGCTGGGCGCAGCTCAGCAGGCGGTACTCGACCGGACCGGCCTGCCCGCCGGCGACATCGGCCAGTTGGTCGGCGGCTGCGTCACCCAGGCCGGGGAACAGTCCAACAACGTCACCCGTCAGGCGTGGCTACACGCCGGCCTGCCGTACACCACGGCCGCGACCACGATCGATTGCGCGTGCAGCTCCTCGCAGCAGGCCGTCCATATCGTCGCCGGACTGATCTCCTCCGGCCAGATCGACGCGGGGATCGCCTGTGGCGTCGAGGTGATGAGTCGGGTCTTCCTCGGGCAGGCCAACACTCCCGAAACGGGCAACCCGTACCCCGATGACTGGGCAATCGACATGCGGGATCAGTTCACCTCGGCCGAGCGCATCGCCGAACGACGTGGCATCAAACGCGGGGATGTCGACGCCCTCGGCCTCCTTTCGCAACAGCGCGCCGCTGCCGCCTGGGCCGAGGGCCGATTCGAGCGGGAGATCGTGCCGGTCGAGGCGCCCGTCGTCGACAAGCAAGGCACCCCGAGCGGTGAGACCGCCACGGTCACCCACGATGGTGGCCTGCGCGAGACCACCGCCGAAGGGCTTGCGGCTCTCAAGCCGGTCATCGAGAACGGTATGCACACCGCGGGTAACTCGTCTCAGGTCAGCGACGGCGCCGCAGCCGTGATGCTGATGAGCGAGGACAAGGCGGCACGGTCGGGTCTGCGGCCACGGGCCCGGATCGTCGCGTCCACCATGGTCGGCGCCGATCCCTACTACCACCTTGATGGACCGGTCGACTCCACCCGGGCCGTACTCGAGAAGTCGGGACTGTCGTTGGGTGACATCGACATCGTCGAGATCAACGAGGCGTTCGCCTCGGTGGTGCTCTCGTGGGCGCAGGTGCACGAGGCCGACATGGCCAAGGTCAACGTGAACGGCGGAGCCATCGCGCTGGGTCATCCGGTCGGATCCACCGGATCGCGGTTGATCACCACCGCGCTGCACGAACTCGAACGCAGCAACAAGTCCACCGCGCTGATCACGATGTGCGCCGGCGGAGCGCTCTCGACCGCCACCATCATCGAACGCATCTGACAACTCGCCGGATGCCCGGCGGACACCGCGCACGACAGGAATTTGAACCAATATGGGAATTGAACTGAGCGACGACCACCGCGACCTGCGCGATTCGGTGCGGGGGTGGGCGGAACGCCACGCCACGCCCGCGGTGATACGCGATGCCGTCGAAGCCAAATCCGAAGCGCGACCCGTGTTTTGGAACTCGCTGGCGGAACTCGGCATGCTGGGACTGCACCTGCCGGAAGAATTCGGCGGAGCGGGAGCCGGATTCGTGGAGCTGGCCATCATCACCGAAGAGCTCGGTCGATCGATGGTGCCCGGGCCGTTCTTGCCGACCGTCATCGTCTCGGCTGTCCTGCACGAGGCCGGGCGAACCGCCGAGCTGGCACCTCTTGCCGATGGCTCCATGCTGGCTGCCGTTGCGCTGCAACCAGGCTCACTGCGGCTGATCCGCGACGGCGACACCGTGACACTGGCCGGAAGATCTGGTCACGTTCTCGGTGGTCAGGTTGCAGACCTGTTCTTGGCGGCCGCCGACGACAACGGCGACCGTGCGTTTGTGGTGGTTCGCCGCGACCAAGTATCGGTGACAGAACTGCCCAGTCACGATCTCGTGCGACGAAATGCGCAGATCGAGGCCGAGAACGTGGAACTCGACCCCGAAGACGTCCTCGATCTCGATCCGCAGCGGGTACTCGACCTCGCGTCGACACTGTTCTCTGCGGAAGCCGCAGGTCTGGCCGGCTGGGCCACCAACACCGCGGCTGAATATGCCCGGGTACGACAGCAATTCGGCCGGACCATCGGTCAGTTCCAGGGTGTCAAGCACAAGGCTGCGCGGATGCTCGCCTCCACCGAGCAGGCCCGGGTGACCGCGTGGGACGCCGCCCGCGCGATGGAGCCGCCGACAAACCGATCCGAGGCGTCGTTGGCCTCCGCTGTCGCAGGGGCCGTGGCCCCGGAGGCGGCCTTCACGGTCACCAAGGACTGCATCCAGATCCTCGGCGGCATCGGGTACACCTGGGAACACGACGCTCACCTGTACATGCGGCGCGCCCAATCCCTCCGGATCCTGCTCGGATCCACCGCCATCTGGCGACGACGGGTGGCGAGCCTGACGATCGATGGGGTCCGTCGGGTACTCGGCATCGACTTGCCTGCGGAGGCCGAGGCTATCCGTGCCGACATCCGGTCAGAGCTGGCCGACGCCACGTCGCTGGACACGAGTGAGCGAGCAAGCTACCTGGCCGACAGAGGGTATACCGCACCGCATTTCGCCGAGCCATGGGGCAAGGGGGCCGACGCGGTGACGCAATTGGTCATCGCCGAGGAATTGCGCGCGGCGGCTCTGGAGCCGCACGACATGATCATCGGCAACTGGGTGGTCCCGACGCTGATCGCCCATGGAGCCGACCAGCAACTGCAGCGCTTCGTGCCGCCGTCTCTACGGGGCGACATCGTCTGGTGCCAGCTGTTCTCCGAACCAGGGGCCGGATCGGACCTTGCCGGGCTGAGCACCAAGGCCACCAAGGTCGACGGCGGCTGGAGACTGCAGGGACAAAAGGTGTGGACGTCCGGTGCGCGCGACGCCCACTGGGGCATCTGCCTGGCCCGCACGGACGGCGACGCCGCGAAACACAAAGGTTTGTCGTACTTCCTGGTCGACATCCAGAACAGTCCTGGCCTCGACATCAGGCCACTGCGCGAGATCACCGGCGAGTCACTGTTCAACGAGGTGTTCCTCGACGACGTGTTCGTCCCCGACGACTGCCTCGTCGGCGAGCCCGGCGAAGGCTGGAAGCTGGCGCGCACCACACTGGCGAACGAACGGGTCTCACTGTCGAACGACTCGTCGTTGGGATCGGGTGGGGAAACGCTGCTGAACCTGGCCGCGTCGGTGCCCGGCGGTCTCGACGACGAGCAACTGACCGTTCTCGGAAAAGTGCTGTGCGACGCACAGTCTGGTGGCTTGATGGGGCTCCGGACCACACTGCGCTCGCTTGCCGGAGGACAACCCGGAGCCGAGTCGTCCATCGCCAAGCTGCTGGGCGTCGAGCACATCCAGCAGATCTGGGAGGTGGCGATGGAGTGGACCGGGCCTGATGCGCTTCTCGGAGAACAGGACCGGTGGTCGCCCACGCAGCAGTTCCTGAACTCGCAGTGTCTGTCCATCGCCGGTGGTACCACCAACGTCCAGCTGAACATCATCGGTGAGCGGATCCTCGGCCTACCTCGCGACCCCGCGCCCGGCCAGTGAGGCAACCCGTTCGCACCACAAAGGAGCCCTGACCGTGGCTATCGATCGAGTCGCAGCACTGGCCGCTGAGCCCTCTGTTCGAGAGGTGTCCTGGACCGAGCGGGACGTGTTGCTGTATCACCTCGGGATCGGTGCGGGCGCCGATCCCGTCGATCCGGCGGAATTGCGCTGGGTGTACGAGAAGAACATCAGCGTGCTCCCGACTTTCGCCTTGGTTGCCGGACAGGGTGTTTCGGCGGGGGACATCGCACCGCCCGGGATGAACCTGCCGGGAATCGACATCGATCTCCGCAAGATCCTGCACGGCGGTCAGTCGCTCACGATGCACGGCCCCATCCCCGCTTCGGGGTCAGGGGTACTGTCCTCCCGCGTCGCGGATGTCTGGGACAAGGGCAAGGCGGCGGTCATCGTCTTGGAGCAGGCGGCCGCCGACGTGGACGGGAACCCGTTGTGGACCAGCGAGATGCAGATCTGGGCCAGGGGTGAGGGAGGATTCGGAGGCCCCGCGGGCCCCGAGACGTCCGCAGTCGCCCCGGACCGTGCGCCGGACAAGGTACTCAGATCGCCGACCACCGCCCGACAAGCCCTTGTCTACCGTCTCAGCGGCGACATGAACCCTCTGCACGCGGATCCGGATTTCGCCGCGCACGCCGGTTTCGATCGGCCCATCCTGCACGGCCTGGCATCCTACGGTGTGGTCTGTAAGGCCGTCGTCGATGACATCCTCGGCGGTGATGCCGATGCCGTAGACACTTTTTCGGCGCGGTTCGCCGGTTCGATCTATCCCGGTGAGGCCATCGAGACATCGGTGTGGCGAGAGGACAACCGGCTCATCCTGCACGCTGTTTGCCCGGACCGTGATGGTCAGGCGGTATTGACCCACGCCCACATGGAGATCCGATGACCCTTCACCCCACCGTTGGTAATGCGCCTGACGGAACCGTGCTCACCTCGGCGCCTCAGGACCGGCCCGTCGACCGCGCCACGGCTGCGGCGCGTCGGGTCGTGGACGCCCTGTTGCGCACGGACCGGACGAATGCCAATCTGCAACGGGTCGCCGAGGAGCTGGACAACATCGCCGAGCACCTCGAGGAACACTCACCGGAGATCGCCGAGCGGCTGATCGACATGTGGCACGGCGAGGGCGTCACCCGCCACGACCCGGTCACCGGACCAGAGAATGCGATTGCGCCGCCGCTGACACTGGCCGGCCGCGAGGACGGTTCAGTAGAAGGTGAAGTGACACTGACTTTTCCATACCAGGGACCACCCGGACACCTTCATGGCGGCGTGGCAGCAATGCTTCTCGACCACACCCTCGGTGTGGCGAATGCCTGGGCAGGCCGTAGCGGTGCCACAGCACAACTCAACGTCCGCTACCACCGTCCTACGCCTCTGTTCGAACCGCTGACCGTGAGCGGCCGGATGGTCGCCGAAGAGGGGATCAAGATCAATACCGTCGGCGACATCCGCACTGCCGACGGCACCGTATGTGTCTCGGTCGAGGCACTGTTCATCGACAAGACGGTGCCGCGCCCTCGATAGGTGCGGGCCGATGAAGGGGTGTTTTCATGGCCACACTGAACGGACGGGTGGCCGTGGTCACCGGCGCCGGTATGGGGATCGGCAAGGGTGTCGCCGGGGCGCTCGCACGCGAGGGTGCATCGGTGATGGTTGCCGAGATCGACCGCACGGCAGGTGAAGCCACCGCGGCGTGGTTGCGGGACGAGTGGGGTGCGGAGGCGGAATTCGTGTCCACCGACGTCACAGACAAGGCGCAGGTCGTCGGGATGGTCGACGCCGCTGTGCGCCGTTTCGGCAGGCTCGACGTCCTGGTCAACAACGCTTGGCGAGGGTCGGGTTACGCGCGGCTGGAGAACATGACCGACGACCAGATGCGTGGCGGTTTCGACATGGCCGTGATGGCGGCATTCTGGGCGATGAAGGCTGCGCTGCCCGAATTGCAGCGGCACGGTACTGGGCGGGTCATCAATCTGTGCTCCCTCAACGGAGTGAATGCGCACATGTACTCGGTGCAGTACAACGCAGCCAAAGAGGCACTGCGCACCCTGACCCGAACCGCCGCCCGCGAGTGGGCACCAAAACAGGTGTGCTGCAACGTCATCTGCCCCGGTGCCCAGAGTGAGGCATATCGGCGCATGGCTGATGGGAATCCGCAGATGGCTTCGGCGATGGCTTCAGCCAATCCGATGGGCCGAATCGGTGACCCGCTCGAGGACATCGGACCCGTTGCGGTGTTCCTGGCCGGCGACGCCAGCCGGTACCTGACCGGAAACACACTGTTCGTCGACGGCGGTGCGCACATCAACGGCGTGCAGTGGGCGCCGGCAGTCGACTAGGCGCTGTCCTCTGAGAGAGCCTGGTTGCACACAAGTCGGGGTCGTCCGGCCGGATGTGACGCTGTGGGGCATCTTGTGTGCATCTGGACCCGCGAGGTCCGGCGCCGGCGGTTGACCACCGGCGCCGGAGAACTCACAACGCGATCTGCCTACGCATCATCTTGCCGGTTGCGTTGCGCGGCAACGGCTGATCGGTGATTCGCCACTGCGTCGGGACCTTGTAGTACGAGAGTCGTTCGGCGGCGAAGGTCCGCAGTTGGTCCTCGGTGGTGGTGGATCCAGGGCGGGTCACCACCACTGCGGCCACCTCCTGGCCGAGGTCCGGATGCGGTACGCCGACCACCGCGCACTCGGCCACGTCCGGATGTTCGTCGAGACACTGCTCGATCTCTGTCGGGTAGACATTCTCGCCGCCGCGCAGGATCAGGTCCGACCGTCGGCCGGTGAGCCTCAGCCTACCGTTGTCGATCAAGCCGAAATCGCCTGTGCGAAGCCAGCGCCCTGGGGCGATGGCGGCTGCTGTGGCCTGCTCGTCTTCCCAGTAGCCGAGCATCACGAACGGGCTGCGCACGCAGACCTCTCCCTCGGTCCCGTCGGGCACCGGGTCTCCTGACGCATCGCGGATCTCCATGCTGACGGTGATGATCGGCCTTCCGAGTGTGCCGGGGAAGGCTTCGATGTCGGCTGGGGTCGCGACGGCGATGGCAGTGCTGCACTCGGTGAGGCCGTAGCTGTCGACCAGCGCGCCGCGGGCGAAGGGGAACTTCTCCTGCAAGCGTTCTTTGAACGCCACCGATGACGGCGCCGAAGCCAATGCAAACGACGTCAGGGATGAGAGGTCGTACGTTTCTACGTTGTCGTGCTCGAGGAGCCGAGTGGCCATGGTGGGCACGGCACCCCAATTGGTGACCCGTTCATGCTCGATGAGCGCCAGGACGGTGTCGGCGTCGAAAGCCCCCTGATTCATCACGACCGCGCCGCCGGTCGCCAGGCGCGGGACCACGAGGTTGTGCAGACTCGCGATGTGGAAGAGCGGCGAGGTCAGCAGGTGGCGTGCGGAACTGGGCGCGGTGGGGTCAGGCGTCTGTCCGCGTAGCTCGGCCGTGAACGCTTCGGCGAACCGTTGGTAGTCCACGACCGCCAGGAGGTTGCGCTGTGAGTGCAGAGCGCCCTTCGGGCGTCCACTGGTGCCGCTGGTGTAGAGGATCACCGATGGGTCGTCCTCGTCGATGGCGACGGTCGGGAGGTCGGCGCCGCTGAACTCCGCGATCAGCGCGGGGAGGTCGTCTTCCATGGTCAGGACGGTGACGGTGTCCGGCAGTTCCGGCAGGGCGGCAGCCCGTTTGGCGTCGACCACCAGTACCTTCGGTCCGCTGTGCTCGACTCCATAGATGACCTCGCGAGGCACCCACCAGCCGTTGAGGCCAACGGTGATGGCCCCGAGCGCCTGTGTGGCCCAGAAGGTCATGACCCACTCCGGGGTGTTCGCCGCCAGGATTGCGACGCGGTCGCCCTTACCCACCCCGTACCTCTCGGCGAACCCAGCTGCCAGGGCGGCAACTGCAGCCAGATGGTCGGCGTAGGAGATCCGTCGGTCGGTGGTGACGAGGTAATCCTTTGTCCCCCATGTCGCCGACAACGGGAGCAGTTCGGCCACGGCGCGCCTGCGGTGTTTCATCACCGACATGCTGGCGCCGAGGACCTCTTCGTCGACCAGCTCGAACGGCCCACCCGGGCCGACCAGGCGGGCCATCACCTGATCAATATGGTGTTGGAGATCGGTGGACGCAGTCATGCGGAGGCCTTTCGGTAGTACTGCTGTGCTCGCCACGCTCGGGCTGCTCATCGGGACTGGGATTCTGGTCACAAAATGTCATGGCGCCACCTATTCATGGTGACCGTTACCACTCACCGAGACTTGCCTGTTCGGTATCGGTGGGCGGCGATACCGTTCGGCCCAGTCTCGCAGCTGGAGGAATATCATCATGACCACAGAACTCGGGTTTCCCCCGGTGCACGCCGATCCGCTTGCACCGGCAAAATTGGGGCCGATCTCCCTACGTAACCGGGTCATCAAGGCCGCCACCTTTGAGGGGCTGACCCCCAAAGGGCTCGTCACCGACGAATTGATCGAATTCCATCGCCGCCCGGCCGCAGGTGGCGTCGGGATGACAACCGTTGCGTACTGCGCGGTGTCGTACGAGGGCCGGACCTCGCCCGCCCAGATCTACTGGCGCGACGAGGCCTTGCCAGGTCTGCGCAAGCTCACCGATGCCATCCACGACGAAGGTGCGGCAGTGTCCGCTCAGATCGGTCACGCCGGCCCGGTGGCAGGCTCGAAATACCTTGGTACACCTGCTCTAGGGCCTTCCCGCGCCTTCCGGATGACCACACAGAACTTCTCGAAACCGGCCTCCACCGCGGACATCACACGGATCGTGGAGGCACACGCGGATGCCGCACGCCGCGCCATCGAGACCGGTTTCGACGCCGTCGAGCTCCATTTCGGTCACAACTACCTGGTCAGCTCATTCCTGAGTCCACGGGTGAACAAGCGCAAAGACGACTATGGCGGGTCCCTGAAGAATCGGGCGCGTTTCGCCCGTGAGGTCGCTCGTGCGGTGCGCGACGCCGTCGGCGACAGGATCGCGATCCTGGCCAAGCTGAACATGGACGACGGTGTGCCCGGTGGATTCTGGGTCGACGAAGCCATCCAGGTTGCGCAGTGGCTCGAGCAGGACGGATCCCTGGACGCGCTCGAACTCACCGCGGGCAGTTCACTGCTCAACCCGATGTATCTGTTCAAGGGTGACGCGCCTTTGCGCGACTTCGCCGCCGTGATGCCACAGCCGACCAAACTGGGAATTCAGCTGGTGGGGAAACACTTCCTGAAGGAGTACCCGTACAAGGACGCGTATCTCCTCGACGACGCCAGGCAGATCCGCGAAGCCGTGAAGATGCCCCTGGTTCTGCTCGGTGGGATCACCGGCCGCGAAACCATGGACCTCGCGATGAGGGAGGGCTTCCAGTTCGTGGCCGTCGCCAGGGCGCTGCTCCGTGAGCCCGACCTCGTGAACCGGATTTCTGCTGACACCCACTCGCCGGGCCTGTGTAATCACAACAACAAATGCATGACGGCGATCTACGGCGGCACACACTGTGTGCTGCGTCCACGATGAGGACTGATGTCTTGAACCCGACCACCACCGACGCCGGCTCGACGGCACCCTCAGCGACAACCCACCACCCTGACGTCGCCCGGATGCTGATGGAGCGGGTAGGCGACCAGCACCTCGGTCTGCGTACCCGCGCCCGGGACTGGACATGGGATGACGTGGTGCGGGAGAGCGCGGCACGCGGCGCGCTGGCGCAGTCGCTGCGACGGCCCGGTCCCTTCCACATCGGGGTCCTGCTGGAGAACACTCCCGAGTTCGTGTTCTGGCTGGGCGGAGCGGCGTTGACCGGGGCCACCGTCGTCGGCATCAACCCGACCCGCCGGGGCCGAGAACTCGAGGCCGAGGTCCGCTACGTCGACTGCCAGCTCATCGTCACAGACCACAAAGGACGGGAGAAGCTCGCGGGCCTCGACCTGGGCCTCACCGACGACAGATTTGTCATGGTCGACGCCGATTCGTACATCAACACGGTGTCCGAGCACGCCACCGAACCCTCCGTGGCAGAAGATGTCGACGCCACCACGCTGTTTCTGCTGCTGTTCACCTCGGGCACCACCGGCATGTCAAAAGCCGTGCGGTGCAGCCAGGGCCGGATCACCCGGCTGGCCTACTCGAACTGCGCGAAGTACGACATCGACAGGGATGACGTCTGCTATTGCTGCATGCCGCTGTTCCACGGCAACGCGTTGATGGGTCTGTGGGCACCGGCCCTGTCTCAGGGTGCCACGGTGGCCCTGGTGCCGAAGTTCACGGCCTCGGGCTTCATGTCGGACGTTCGATATTACGGGGCAACGTATTTCACGTACGTGGGCAAGGCGCTCGGTTACCTGATGTCCACCGAGGAATCGCCCGATGACCATGTGAACACACTGACCCACGGGTTCGGGACGGAGGCGTCCCCCGGTGACAAGGCCGAGTTCGTCCGCCGTTTCGGGGCGAAGCTCTACGAGGCATACGGCTCGAGCGAGGGCGCAGGCTCGGTGAAGCTCGATCCCGATGCGCCCGCCGGCGCGCTGGGTCGGCCTGCCAACGAGAACGTTGTCATCGTCGACCCGGAGACACTCCAGGAGTGTCCACGCGCGGTGCTGGACGAGCACGGCCATGTCGTCAACCCCGATGTTGCCATCGGGGAGATGATCGACAAGGCAGGTGCCGCACGATTCGAGGGCTATTACAAGAACGAATCGGCGGTCGCCGAGCGAATCCGCCACGGCTGGTACTGGACTGGCGACCTGGGATATGTCGATCAAGCCGGATTCCTCTACTTCGCCGGCCGCAAGGGGGACTGGATCCGGGTGGACGGGGAGAACACCTCCGCCCTGATGATCGAGCACATCCTGCGGCGCCATCCGAAAGTGATCGCCACCGGTGTGTTCGCAGTCCCGGACCCCCGGTCAGGTGACCAGGTGATGGCAGCCGTCGAAGTGTCCAACCTGGCCGACTTCGACCCGGATGAGTTTGCCGAATATCTCTCGACGCAAGCGGATCTCGGGACCAAGGCGGCACCCCGGTTCGTCCGGGTGTCGACCGACCTCCCGGTCACCGGGTCGAACAAGGTGCTCAAACGTGCACTGCAGTCCGAGGGCTGGCGGTGCGAGGAGCCGGTGTTCCACTGGGTGGGTCGAGGAACGCCCCGGTACACGCTGATGACCGACGCCGATCGCCGAGCGCTCGAGCAGGACTTCCGCGACCACGGTCGCGCTCGCTTCCTCTGACTCCACGCCCCGACTCGACCTTGTGCCCCTGAAATTCTCGAGGAGAACCACGATGGATCTGACCGAATCGCCTGAGCAGCAGCAGCTCAGGAAGGAATTGCGCGCCTACTTCTCCACGCTGCTCCCCGAAGACGAGCGCCGCGCTGCCGGAGAACAGGGTGTGGGCGGTCCGAGGTTCCGGGAGATCGTCAAGATGCTCGGACGGGACGGCTGGCTGGGCATCGGCTGGCCGACGGAGTTCGGTGGCCAGGGCCGGTCGATCGAGGATCAGTTCGTCTTCTTCGACGAAGTTCAGCGCGCGGGATTGCCGTTCCCGTTTGTCACGGTCAACACCGTGGGGCCGACGCTGCAGAAGTACGGAACCGAAGAGCAGAAGGCGCGGTACCTCCCCGGAATCCTTTCGGGAGACATCGTTTTCGCGATCGGATACACCGAACCCGACGCGGGCACCGACCTCGCGTCCCTCAAGACCCGGGCAGTGCGCGACGGCGACGAGTGGGTGGTGGATGGCAACAAGATCTTCACCTCCGGTGCCAACACCGCCGACTATGTGTGGCTGGCTTGTCGGACCGACCCCGAAGCGCCTAAGCACAAGGGTATTTCGATCCTCATCATCCCCACTGACGACGCCGGCTTCTCGTGGTCACCGATCCCGACGGTCGGGGGACTGATGGTCACCTCGACCTACTACAGCGGAATCCGGGTCGGTGAGGACGCGCTGGTGGGGGATCTCAACGGCGGCTGGCGCCTGATCACCGCGCAGCTCAACCACGAGCGGATCGGACTGGCCGCCCTCGGTGGACGCACCGAGGGACTGTGGACCCAGGTGATCGACTGGGCGCGGGAGTCTGGCGCCATCGAGATTCCCTGGGTACAGCAGGAATTCGCGCGCACCCACGCCAAGCTCGTGGCGATGCGGTTGATGAACTGGAAGATGACGGCCGCAGTCGCCAGCGATACCCTCTCCGGGGCAGACGCTGGATCGGCAAAGGTCTTCGGCACCGAAACCCACGTCGACGTGTACCGCACGCTGCTGGGCATCCTCGGCGCGGCAGGAAGAATCCGCCCCGACAACCCGGGTGCCATCCTGGCCGGACAGATCGAGCAGATCTCTCGCCAAGGCGTTGTCAACACGTTCGGCGGAGGTGTGAACGAGGTGCTCCGCGACATGGTTGCGACCATCGGCCTGGGGACCGCGAAACTCGGACGGGCGAAATGATCGAAACCCGAGTGCTCGACGAGTTCGTCGGGCGCGAACTCGTCCCGACCACGTGGGCACAGGACCCGGTGAACGTGCCCATGATCCGTCATTGGGTGGAGGCGATGGGCGACACCAACCCGATCTACCTCGATGACGCGGCCGCTCGCGACACCGGACGTGCCGGAATCATCGCCCCTGCGACCATGGTTCAGGCATGGACGATGCGGGGTTACGGGGCAACGATTACCGGAGGCGCGGCCTCGGATACTGCCACCCAGCTGCTCGGCGTTCTCGCCGATGCGGGCTTCACCTCCGTGGTGGCAACAGATTCCGAGCAGGAATACTTCACCGAACTCCGACCCGGGACCCGGATCAATGTCACCGAGGTGATCGAATCGATCTCCCCGGAGAAGAAGACCGGTCTTGGTGTCGGACATTTCGTGACCACGCTCAAGACCTACCGCGACGAGGACGGCGAGGTTGTTGCCACACAGCGGTGGCGAACATTGCGGTTCCGGCCCGCGGAGAAGCAGAAACCACGACCGCCACGGCCTCGCCCGGCGCTCAACCAGGACAACGCTTTCTGGTTCGATGCCGCCAGAGCGCACCGTCTGGTGATCCAGCGTTGTTCCAACTGCCTCACGCTGCGTCACCCGACCGGGCCCATGTGCGGGCAGTGCCGGTCGCTGGAGTGGGACACCATCGATGCGTCCGGCAAGGGCACTGTGTACAGCTTTGTGGTGAACCACCACCCGAAGATCGATGCCTTCGACTACCCGCTGATCGTCGCGGTGATCGAACTGCAAGAGGGCACCCGGCTGATCGCCAACATGGTCGGAGTGGCCCCGGATGAAGTGACCATCGACATGCCGGTGGAGCTGGAGTGGATCGACGCCGATCCGGACCTGACGCTTCCCGCTTTCCGGCCGTCTGTACCCGAGGAGAACTGATGGACTTCACCTTCAACGAAGAGCAAACCGCGATCGGTGACCTGGCTGCGAACATCTTCTCGCAGAGGTCCGGCATCGACCGTGTCAAGGCTGTCGAGGCCTCCGACGAGCGCATTGACCGGGACCTCTGGCGAGAGCTGGCACAGGCAGGACTGGTGGGAATCGCCTTGCCTGACGAGTTCGGCGGCGGCGCCATGGGTTTCACTGAACTCTGCGTGGTGCTTGAACAGCAGGGACGATGCGTGGCACCGGTTCCGCTCTGGGAAACGGCGCTCGCCGCTGCGGCCATCGCACATTTCGGCACTGCGGAGCAGAAACGGATGTTCGTGGCCCCGGCCGCCGCCGGCGAACTCTTCCTCACCGTCGGCATCGAGGAGTTCGGACCCCACGATCCGACCGAGCCGACGATGAGTGCCCGCGAGGACGCGACCGGGTCGTGGACGTTGCACGGCACCAAAGCGGTTGTGCCGTCAGCGCACGTCGCCGCTGGCGTTGTGGTCTCGGCCGTGACCCCGGCAGGAACGGGTCTCTTCCTGGTCGACCCGGCCGATCCCGCGGTGCACGTGCAGAACAACGAGACGACCACCCGCGCGATCGCGGCCAACATGACCTTCGACGCCGCGCCGGCACAGCTGCTTGCGGGAGGCGATGCGGTCAACTGGCTCGTCGATCGGGTCGAGGTCGCCCTGGCCGCACTGCAAGTCGGAGTGGGTGCCGGGGCCGTCGAACAGGCGGTGACCTATCTGAACGGCCGCGAACAGTTCGGTCGTCCGCTGGCGACGTTCCAGGCGGTGAGCCACCAGTTGGCGGACTGCTACATAGATCTCGAGGCCATGCGTGTCACGTTGTGGCAGGCGGCCTGGATGCTGACGAACGGAGCTGCTCCGGGTACCGCCGTGCTGGTCGCCAAGTGGTGGGCAACCGACGCTGGTCAACGTGTGGTGCACCGAACCCAGCACGTCCATGGCGGAATAGGGGTCGACACCGACTACCCGGTGCATCGGCATCTGCTGTGGGGCAAACAGATCGCCGCATCACTGGGTGGGTCGAGCGCCGACCTCGCGCGGCTCGGAGCGCAGCTTGCGCTGGGCGTCGCCTCGTGATCACCGATGTGGCGGTGGGTCACGAACTGCCGGAACTCGTTGTCCCGATCACGCGCACGATGATCGTTGCGACGGCCATCGCGAGCCGCGACTACCAGGATGTTCACCATGATCCGGCGCTGGCAGTCGAGCGTGGATCCCCAGACGTGTTCATGAACATTCTCACGACCAATGGTCTTGTCGGGCGGTTCATCACCGACTGGGCGGGCCCCGGTGCATCGCTGCGCAAGGTCGCGATACGGCTTGGTGCGCCCAACTACCCCGGCGACACCATGACCCTCGCCGGGAAGGTGATCGCGAACGACAACGGCGTGGTGTCGGTCCACGTCCGCGGTGTCAACAGTATCGGCGCGCATGTCACCGGCACTGTGACGGTCACCGTCATGAAAGGAGGCAGGTGATGTCCAGCCCACTGTCCGGGTCGGCGGCCATCGTGGGGATCGGAGCCACCGAGTTCTCCAAGGACTCGGGCCGAAGCGAACTGCAGCTCGCGTGTGAGGCGATCGTGGCCGCTCTGTCCGACGCGGGCATCGACCCATCCGAGGTCGACGGCCTCTCGACGTATACCGCCGAGACGAACGGAGAGGTGCTCGTGGCCCGCAACTGCGGGCTCGGTGAGTTGAAGTTCTTCTCCCGCATCGGATATGGCGGAGGAGCGGCGTGCGCGACCGTACAGCAGGCCGCGATGGCCGTGACCACCGGCGTCGCGGACGTGGTGGTCTGTTATCGCGCTTTCAACGAGCGATCAGGCGTCCGGTACGGGCTGGGCCAACACGATCGCCCGATGGACAGCACCGCAGACCGCGCCGCCTACGCGTGGATGACACCTCAGGGACTGTCGACGCCGGCGCAGTGGGTCGCGATGTTCGCTCGGCGGTACATGCATGAACATGGCGCCACCAGTACGGATTTCGGGCGGGTTGCGGTGGTGGCCCGCAAACACGCTGCGAACAACCCCGAGGCGTGGTTCTACCGCCGACCGATCACACTCGACGACCATCAGAACTCGCGCTGGATCGCCGAACCCCTACATCTGCTGGATTGCTGTCAGGAAACCGATGGGGGCCAGGCACTGGTCATCGTCTCGGCCGAGCGGGCCGCGACCCTCGACAACAAGCCGGCGCTCATCAAAGGCGCGGCACAGGGCAGCGGCAGGGACCAGCACATGATGACCAGCTACTACCGTCCCGACATCACCGGCATTCCGGAGATGGGTCTGGTGGGCCGCCAGCTCTACGCCCAGAGTGGGCTGGGGCCCGAAGACATCGACGCTGCGATCCTCTACGACCACTTCACGCCTCTGGTGTTACCTCAACTCGAAGAGCTGGGGTTCTGCGCCCGGGGCGAAGCGAAGGACTTCATCGCCGACGGCAACCTGGAGGTCGGTGGACTGTTGCCCTCCAACACTCACGGCGGACAGATCGGCGAGGCGTACCTGCACGGCGTCAACGGCATAGCCGAAGCGGTCCGTCTCATCCGGGGAACGTCGACCAATCAGCCTGACACGGCCGAGAACATCATCGTCACCGCAGGCACCGCAGTTCCGACCAGCGGCCTCATCCTCGGGGTGGCGTAGTGAAGAGCTGGGAGAACGCGGGCCGGTGGCGAGGCGTCGACCTCGGTACACGCACCGTGTCCTACGACGAACGCGATGCGATCATCTACGCGTTGGCCGTGGGCGCGAAAGCAACCGAGCTGGACCTGGTGTTCGAGGACCAGCTGAGGGTGCTGCCGACGTTCGCCCTCACCCTCGCGCAGTGGGCCCCGGACGAGCTCGGGTCGCGGGGTGCGTTCGATACCCGCACGGCACTGCATGGGTCACAACAGCTGACGGTAATGGCACCTTTGCCACGCAGCGGCGACGTGACACTGTCGGCGTCAGTCGGCAATGTGTGGGACAAGGGCGCCGCAGCGGTCTTCGAGGTCGAGGTCCGCAGTGAGTACTTCATCGCGACGTGGTCGTTGTTCGCACCGGGCGCAGGAGGTTTCGGTGGCGAGCGAGGGCCGGCGAGACCGGTTGATGTGCAGGGCGATCCGGCTTTCGAATCCGTGTTGCACACGCGTGAGAACCAAGCGGCACTCTATCGACTCACCGGCGACCGGCACCACATCCACATCGACCCCGACGCGTCGGAGCGAATCGGTCAGCCGCGGCCGATCATGCACGGACTGTGCACCCTGGCCGCTGGAGCGCTGGAATGCGCCCGTCTGACCGGCGCACATCCGGCAGACCTGGTGAGTCTCGACGGCCGATTCGCAGCGGCGCTCCATCCCGGCGAGTCCCCGGTGTTACGGGCGTGGGGCGATGGCTCGGATCTCACGTTCGAACTCGTCAAGAACGGACGGCCGGCGATCTCCGCAGGCAGGGTGTCGTTTGCCGCCACGACAGGGGCACCGAGCGCGTCCCGTTGAGCGGGAGCGGCGGCGCACCGAAGCGCCCGTTCATCTAGTTTCGGCGAGTCGTGTCCACGCAGGGAGAGGCTACACCGGCGATGACAACTGCTGTATCTGAACATAATTCGCGGTCAGTGATGGTGACCGTGGCTGCCGTCGTCGAGGAGACGGCTGAAGCGCGGTCGCTGGTGTTCGACGTGCCCGCCGACCGTAGCGACGACTTCAGATACAAGCCGGGGCAGTTCCTCACCCTGCGTATCCCCAGCGACCGGACGGGGTCGGTTGCCCGGTGCTATTCACTGGCCAGTTCGCCGCTGACCGACGACCGACCGAAGGTCACCGTCAAGCGCACCGACGGTGGATACGGATCGCACTGGCTGTGCGACAACGTCAACGTCGGTGATGTCCTCGAAGTGCTGCCCCCGTCCGGCGTCTTCACCCCGGCGAATCTGGACGACGACTTGCTGCTGTTTGCCGCGGGCAGTGGGGTGACGCCGGTGATCTCCATTCTCAAGACCGCGCTGAGTGGAGGCGCCGGCAAAGTCGTTCTGCTCTATGCGAATCGGAACGAGAGTTCGATCATCTTCCGGCAAGAATTGCACGACCTCGCAACCCGGTTCGCCGACAGGTTGCTGGTGCTGCACTGGCTGGAGAGTGTGCAGGGTCGGCCGACCGTCGACCAGCTTGTGCCCCTTTGCTCGGCATTCGGGAACCACCGGGTGTTCATGTGCGGTCCCAAACCGTTCATGGACATGGTGCACAAGGCAACCGCGCGATCGGGCATCGCCCGGGGCCGAGTGCACGCCGAGGTCTTCACATCACTGTCCGGCGATCCCTTTACCGAGGTGGAGGTGCAGCTGTCCGAGGGTGACCACGGCGATGCGCCGACGGTCTCGGTGAGTCTCGACGGTGAAGCGCACGAGCTGAGCTGGCCGCGGTCGGCCACGCTTGTCGACGTTCTGCTGTCCAAGGGACTGGATGTGCCGTACTCGTGCCGCGAAGGCGAATGTGGTTCCTGTGCATGCACTCTTGTCGGCGGCGAGGTCGACATGGGTGATACGTCGATCCTCGATGATGAGGACATCGCGGACGGCTACATCCTGGCCTGCCAGGCCCGCCCGCTCAGCGAGCACCTGACCATCGAGTTCTGATACAGCTCTACCTCACCCGGTGACGCGTGCCGCATTCCCGGCGTCGACCGGAATGACCGTACCGCTGATGTGCGCACTGGCCTTGTCGGTGAGGAACAGCACCACCCGGGTGATCTCGTCGGCATCGAGCCACGGCACCGGCTGGGCGTGCAGTGATGCGAAGACGGGTTCGACGTCCTTGTCGGTCGGATGGTCGAGATCAGGCCGCATCATCGCGTACAGGGCGTCGTTGTGAATCATCGGGGTCGAGATGTTGCCCGGGGCAATTGCATTCACAGTGATGCCATGCGATGCGAGATCGAGGGCAGCGCTCTTCGTCAGGCCGATGACGCCCCACTTGGACGCGGCGTAGCCGACCATGCTGACGTTCCCCGCTCGGCCGAGCATGGAGGAGATCGTCACGATTCGACCGTAACCGCGCTTGATCATCCCCGGTGAGACTGCGCCGACGGTGTTGAAAACACCGGTGAGGTTGGACGAGATGACTTCTGACCATTGCTGCTCGGTCATCGACTGGACGGGCGCGGCGACCGAGACGCCGGCGTTGGCCACTGCGATGTCGATCCGTCCCAGTTCTGCTTCGGCCCGGCCGACCAGAGCGTCCATCACCGGGCGATCGGCAGTGTCGGCTTTGACCGCAATGCACTGTCGTCCGGTGGCTTTCACAAGACGCACGGTCTCGTCGAGGTCCGCTTCGGTGGCCAGCGGGTAGGCGACCGAAGGACTGTCCTCACATCTGTCACACACCACGATGTCAGCGCCGCGTTCGGCGAAGGCGATGGCGTGGCTACGGCCCTGGCCGCGGGCGCCGCCGGTGATCAGGGCGACCTGTCCGTCGAAACGCTCTGTCATGTGCTGACTCCTTGTTGTTCGAGAGCTGACGTAGTGGTTTGCAGACCTACCGCAGTTTGATGATGCCGCCGTCTGCCATCAGAGTCTGCCCGGTCATGTACTTGGAATCCTCGGAAGCAAGAAAGACGACGATGGGTGCGATATCGGTCTCAGGGTCCCCGATACGTCCGAGGGGCACCTTGGCAGCCGATTCGGCGGCCCGCTCGGGGAAGGCCTTCTGCCAGGCCATGACTCCCTCGGTGGCCGCAAACGGGCAGATCACGTTCACGCGGATGCCGTCGGCCGCCCACTCGTTGGCGGCGACCCGGCTCACGCCCCGAATGGCTTCTTTGGCTGCGGCATAGGACGTCTGGGTCGGCATCCCTTCCAGGCCCGACCCGGAAGCGAAGTTGATCACCGAACCCGACGCAGCCTTCAGCTGTTCGTAGCAGGCCTGCATGAGATGCACCGTCGGGTAGAAGCCGGTGTTGAAGGACAACTCGAACATCTCGGCGGTGTGGTCGACCAGCAACGCCTGGCGCGACGCATGGGCGTTGTTGACCAAGATGTCGACCGAACCGAAATGCGACACTGCGGTGTCGCGAATGGTCACCGCAGCTCGTGGTTTCGAGATGTCCACATTCAGGAAGCGTGCTGACGGGCCGAGGTCGCGTTCCAATTCGTGACCGCGCTTGTCGTCGATGTCGGCGAACAGGACGCCTGCGCCCTGCTCGACGAACACGCGGGTGATGGCACTGCCGATCCCGCCCGCGCCGCCCGTGACAATCGCCGTCTTTCCCTGCAGTTTCATGGTCTGTCCTCCGAAGTGAAGTCGATGTCGAGCGCGATGCAGGCCTCGCGCAACGCCTCGAGCTGGTCGCAGTAATGGGACACGCTGGTGGCCGAGATACTGACGCTCACGATGGTGGCCCCCATATCCCTGCGTCGCTCCAGCGATCTGAGGGCACCCGACCGGTTGCCGAGTGGGTCGATGTGACTCGCGGGGAGGACCACCGTGAAGTCGTGGGGCAGTTCGGCGGCGTCGAGGAGCCGCTCGAGGTCCAGCAGCGGCAGGCCGAACGGAACCCATCCGTCTCCGAGCGTGACGGCACGGCGCAGCGAACGGGGAGTGCGTCCGCCGATCCACATCGGAACGCGCGGCTGTACTGCGTGGGGCTCGACGACAACATTGCCGAAGTCGTAATGAGGGCCGTGGTAGACGGGGTCCGGACGAGAGAGCGAAGCCCGCAGAGCGGCGAGGGCGTCGTCGGCGATACGACCCCGGCCGGCGAAGTCTGCACCGAGTGTGTCGAACTCTTCTCGCAAGCTGCCCACGCCGAGTCCCAGCACGAGGCGGCCGCCGCTGACCAGATCGAGGGTGCCGTACCGCTTGGCGATCTCGAGGGGATGGTGATAGCCGAGGACCAGAACCTGGGTGGCGAGTTTGATCCGAGACGTGTGCGCCGCAACGAAACCGAAGGTGGCGAGCGGGTCCCAGTAGGTACCACCGCGATCGGCGGCGACGTCGATGGGGACGGCGACATGCTCGCTGCACGTGAGGTGGTGGTAGCCGAGTTGATCGGCCGTCTGGGCGATACGGATCAGCTCTGCGGGCCCGGCGTCATGCTCCCATGCGGATGCGGCGGCCGGGTGCTGGACGACGATGGGTGATGTGATCCCGATACGCATGGCGGTCAGCGCACGCCTTCCAGTGTCACCGAGCGGTCGCGGACACCGCTGTGGGTGGCGACATACCGAGCGGGGTACTCACCACCGCCGTGGACGGCGAGGTCTGCACCGTTGACGTAGGACGCCAATCGGCTCGCGAGGAACAGGCAGGCGTTGGCGATGTCGTCGGGGACGGCCATCCGGCCCATCGGGAGTGTGTTGATGACGGCTGCCCCGCCGTCGTCGCCGTATACCGAGGCCGCGCTCTCGGTGCGAATGAGACCCGTGGTGATGTGATTGATGCGTACGGCCGGCGCCCATTCCAGAGCCAGGGCTTTGGTCAGGACGAGCAGGCCGGCCTTGGCGGCGCTGTACGCTGCAGTGCCCGGCTGGGGGTCGTGGGCCGAGACACTGCCGATGTTGATGATGGAACCGCCCTCGGGATTGGCTTGCATCACCGAGTTCGCGGCTTGGGCGGCGTAAAAGGGCCCGAGGAGATTGAGTGCGAGGATCTTCTCGACAAATCGCGGCGAGACGGTGGCGGCATCGGCATCGGGGGAGCCGCCGGCATTGTTCACCAGCACGTCGAGCCCACCGTGTGCCGCGACGGTGTCGTCGATCAAGCCGACTGCATCCGAGGGATCCCGGACATCGGTGGCGCGGAACGATGCCGTTCGGCCGGCGTGGTGCGGCAGCGTGGCGGGGGTGTGCCGACCACAGACCATCACGTCGGCACCGGCCTCCAGGAACGCCGTTGCCACGACAAATCCGATGCCTTTGGTGCCGCCCGTCACGACAACACTTCTGCCTGAGAAGTCCCAGTCGGTGCGCGGATCCATCAGCATCCCTTCCCTGTCGGTGCGCTCTGCGGCGCCTGACACGGACGCTAGATGTTGTGGTGGTCGCGGTTGGTCGCAGTCCCGCCCACCGGGATCTGAGCAGGGTCTCGGTGAACGGGAGTACAGCACTGCCGGCAGACCTCGGCCATTACCGTCCTGGCCCGTGAGATCTCCCGCCCCTGCCCGCGCAGCACGTGACCAGATCTGACAGAACCTTGAAAGGAAGTGCAGCATGGGAACACTCGACGGCAAGGTGGCACTCATAACCGGAGCAGGTCAGGGGATCGGTCAGGGCATCGCGCTCGCCTTGGCCAAGGAGGGCGCTGCGATCGCCGTGGCCGGCCGGACGGAGTCCAAGCTGCTCGACACCTGTGCGATGCTGACCGATCTGCGCGCGCGTGCTGAACCGATCGTCTGCGACGTGAGCGATCGCGACGACATCGCGCGCGCGGTCAATGGCACGGTGGCAGCTCTCGGGTCGGTCGACATCCTGGTGAACAACGCCAACGACTGTAAGCCGGGCCCGATCCTGTCGATCGTCGACGAGGACTACGAACGGTCGTTTGCCACCGGGCCGCTCGCGACCCTTCGGATGATGCAGCTGTGCCATCCCCACATGAAGGCATGTGGCGGCGGCGTCATCATCAACCTCGTGACATCAGCGGCAGTGCGCTGGGACGCAAGCAATTACGGCGCCTACGGGTCGATCAAAGAAGGCATGCGGTCGCTCACGCGGGCGGCAGCATGCGAGTGGGGTGGTGACGGAATCAGAGTCCTGTCGGTCGCCCCGCACGCCGCGTCGCCCGCCCTCGACCGGTGGATGGAGAAGAATCCCGAAGAAGCGGCTGCGTTTGTGGCGGGTATCCCGCTCGGCCGTGTAGGTGACCCCGAGAGCGACATCGGTCGGGCCATCGTCTTCCTGGTGGGGCCAGATGCCGGGTATCTCACCGGAGCGACCATTCCACTCGACGGTGGTCAATCACGTTGGGGATGAACCACATCGGCCGGCGACGATGACAGGGCTCCTCATCTGCAGCAGAATGCCGACAGTATCCGCCGACAACCGCAGCTCGGTGACCTCTGTCCAAGGTGAAGAAGTGAACCACCGTCCGGTGCCCTGACCGTCACTGATGTAGGTGACCGCCACGGTGGACATCATCCAGTCACCGACGGTTCGCGAGACGCGGGAGCTGAGCCGAGAGCGCATACCGCAATGATGCAGTGACCCAGCGCACAGGTGCTGGACAGTCTCACTGAACGGAAGTCTCTGCGAGCAAGGGTGATTCGAGTCCACACTACGAGCTGTGGAAGCGGGTGCCCGTCACATCGTACAAATGGTGAATCGGGTCGTGTATGAAGTAGAGCGCGAGCGAGTCCACGGTGAACTCGCTGCCGTCACTGCGGCGGCCGCGTCGGCTGAGCGCTTCGTCGGGGACGTTGGCGAACGCGTCCGCGAGTCGGGCAGCGCCCGCGGTCAATTCGTGGGACACCGCGGCCGGATCCTGGTCGTTGTAGCGTTCGGCAACTGCGGTGGCGTCCTGATCCCAATTCTCGAAGGCCGGATTGTCATGCGAGAGCATCGCCTCAAGACGTTCGTCGAACTTGATGAACACATCTCGGACGTGGGCGGCGTACTCGAGCGGCGACCATGTGGAGTCGTCCGGTCTCCGGTGGGGATCGGACGCGGCCAGGGCCGGAGGCCATTGGGCGGCGTTGGCTCTGATCAGGTCCGGGATATCCCGGAAAGCTATCCCGGAGGGGTCGAATCCACAGTCGGGACAGGGACGTTCGAGCACCCATGTCCAGTTCTTGATGTCGGGCACGATGGCCATGAAGTCTCCCGTCGTCAGGTTGTCTCCAGCCTATCGTCCGCGAGTGGGGCGAGGCCCGACTGCCATCGCGTGCTCAGGACGGTATGTCGAAGACGAGCAGTGCACTCGATGCGGTCGCGACAGTCTTGCCGCTCTCATCGGTGATCTCGGCCTCGGCAAACGCCACCCGCCGCCCTGGCTTCTTCACCCAGCCGCGTGCTGTGAGCCGGCCGGATTCGAGGGTGACTCCCCGCATGAAATTGACCTTGATCTCGATGGATGTGTAGCCGGTGCCGCGCGGCAAGGTGGAGTGCACGGCGCATCCCGCGGCCGAATCGAGCAGTGTGCAGATGATGCCGCCGTGCACCGCGCCGATCGGGTTGAAGTGAGACTCGTTGGGCTCGAGGGTGAATACGGCTGTGCCCGAGTCCACCGATGCCAACTGGGCGTCGATCAGACCGACGATGGGCGGTGCGGGGATCGTCCCGGCCGCCAGGGCCTGAAGATAGTCCAACCCGGCCATCGTTTGCGATACGGCAGCGGGTTTCGACGGGTCGTGCCACGTGACGGTGCGTGATCGGGGCTCACCCCACTCTGCGGATGCAAGTGCGTCACCCATGTGAGGGCCTGCTTCGGACGAACACGGCGGTCGGGATGGCCACGGTGACAAAGACTGCGGCGGCCACCAGTGCGCAGGTGTGGAATGCAAACTCAAACGCTTCGTCGGCGGGGCGGGTCAGCAGACCGGAAGCGAGCTGCGAGGTGAGTATCGACCCGAGCACGCTTGTGCCGAGTACGCCACCGAGCTGGCGGAACATGTTGACCGTGCCGCTGGCCATCCCTGCCTGAGCGGGCGCCACACTGTTCATGGCGGCAGCGGTGGCCGGCGCGATCAGAGAACCGAAGCCGACTCCCAGGACCACCAGTGCCACGGTCAGGTTTGTCCAACCCTCGTGCGGATGGACTCGCAGCAGCAGTAATGATCCGAGCGCTGTGATGATCAGTCCGGTTGTGAGCATGACCTTGAATCCGATGCGCGGCAACAACCGTGGCGCGATCGCACTGACGACAACGTAGGTGCCCATCAGAGCCAGCAGATGCAGCCCGGTGGTCCAGGCGCTCAGCTTTCCTATCCTTTCGAGAAACAACACGGAGATCAGGGACAGTCCGGTGAAGCCGAAGAGCACCGTCGCGCTGACCACCATGACGGTGGAGAAGGACGCTGACCGAAAAAGGCGCAGATCAAGCATCGGGGCGTTCGTCGAGCGCTCATAGAAGATGAAAAAGGCCAAGGCGCAGGCAAATACGATGATCGCGATGATCGCGTGGGTGGACGTGAAGCCGCTGTGTGAACCGTCGATGACCCAGTAGGTGAGCGCGGCGATGGCTGTGGTGGCGGACAGAAGGCCGGGAACGTCGAGTCTGGCTCCCTGAACCTTGCTGCGTGGCACAACAATCGGGGCGATGACCACGACGACGAGGGCAGCGATGGCGTTGACGAGGTAGACGGCATTCCAGGAGAATGCCCCGAGGACCGCTCCGGCTGACAGGGGTCCGATGGCGAGGCCAAGGCCGGAGCAAGCAGCCCAGACGCTGATCGCCTCGGTCCGCTCCTTCGGGTCGGGGAAGCCGTTGCTGATGATGGCCAGACTGTTGGGCAGCACCAGCGCGGCTCCCACACCGGTGATCGCCTGAGCGGCAAGGATCATGCCGCTGCTGTGCGAGAGGAACGATGAGAGGCTGCCGAGCGACATGATCGCAGAGCCGGCGATGAACGCGGTTCGTCTGCCGATGACATCACCGACGGTGCCCGCAGAAAGCACCAGGCTGGCCACCACCAACGCGAAGATGCTCGGGATCCACACCATCGTGGCACTGTCGGCAGCGAGATCGGATTGGATCGCGGGAACGGCCGAAATGGTGGCCGTGATGTTCAGGAACGTGAGCATCATGCCGAAGCACACCGCTGCCAGCGCAAACCACCGGGTGTTGTCGCTGCCGGTCGCCGGCGCGGCCGACTGACTACTAGTAAGCATAGTCAGAAGGTACGGCCTGACTATGGTCAGCGCAAGACAGTGGGATCTACGGCGGCGACAAGATCGAACTCGGCCTCACCCATGCGCCGGCCGTTCACCTGCACGGCCAGTTCATGGCGGCCGGGGTGGTACCGGCGGGTGGTGATGGGGACAAACGAATGTGACTTGCTCAAACGTAGGTGTTCACCCGGTCTCATCGTCTTCGTGGCCAACTTGAACACCTTGTGGGTAATGGCGCCGTTGGCCTTGCGGAATCCGATGCTGTAGTCGACGACCACGTTCACCGGTGACTCGCCGGAATGCGCCAGAGTTACCGCGAACGCCAGTTTGTCCCCGGTGTCCACGGTTGGGTCGACGATCAACTCGGTGAGGTCGAGACCGGTCGGCGCATCGAAGCCCAGCAGCGCCAGCGCGTCAGGGTCGCCCTTCTTCACCAGCGTCCGCAACGCGTGCCGCACCAGCCTGCCGGTGTTGGCGTCGGGTGCACTCTGCCAGCGTGCCGCAGTGGAGACCACGAGGTCGGGGTGGTGCCGGCTGAGGTCGTTGACGTGATTGGCCACGGACCGTCGAACGTACTCGCTGGGGTCGCGGTGGAGCGCATCGACGATCGGGAGGGTTGCCTCTGGATGCCTAAGTAATTCGGGTATCCGGCGTGCCCACGGCAGGTAATGCCGGGTTCCTTCGCTCGCGAGCCGCCGCACGTGGTGGTCCGGTGATTCCGCCCAGGCGCGCGCCGCGGCAAGGGTGCGGTCGAGATCGGCCAGAAGCATGGTGCGCAGAGCGAACTCGGATGTGAGTCGGGGAGTGAGCTCGGCGAGCAACGCCAGGCCGGTGTCGAAGGCTCTGGTTGTCCGTTCTGCGGTGGCACGCATGGCCACTGCTTCGGTGATCGGCCAGACCATCCACCCGGTGCAGCCCGGCTGGTCGATGAGTTTGTTCACCGCGCCGACGAACTCGGTGAACGGCTCGGGCAGATCGCCGATCAGGGCATCACGGACGAGATCTGATCGATTCTTGAGCGCCATGCCGTCGAACTCGTTGATGGTTGCCGACGTGCGGGCAGTGTCGTAGCCGGCGAGCATCAGGCACGTCGTCAGGCCCTCGACCGCGGAAGCGCCCAGGAGTTCGTCGGCGAATGGCATGGTGCAAATCTACGGGTGGCCACCGACACGGCCCGTGACCACGATCATTCGAGTTGGCTCTTCAGCGCCTCGAGAACCGCCGGGTCCTCGATTGTCGATGGCACCGTGAAGGATTCGTGGTCGGCGATCTGACGCATCGTCTTGCGTAGGATCTTGCCCGACCTCGTCTTGGGGAGCGCATTGACGACGGTGACATCGCGGAAGGTCGCGACTGCGCCGATCTGCTCGCGCACCATGGCGACCAGTTCGGAACGGAGACTCTCCGGATCGATGTCGACCCCTTCTTTGAGAACCACATATCCGCTGGGTCGCTGACCCTTGAGTTCGTCCTGTATGCCGATCACCGCGCATTCGGCGACCGCCGGATGTGCCGCGACCACGGCCTCGATACTCCCCGTGGACAGCCGGTGGCCGGCGACATTGATCACGTCGTCGGAACGTCCGAGGACAAACACATAGCCGTCGGAGTCGATGTATCCCGAGTCGCCGGTGAGGTAGAAACCGGGGAATGCCTTGAGATACGAATCGTGGTAGCGCGCTTCGTCATTCCACAGACCGGTGAGAGTTCCGGGCGGAAGCGGCAGTTCGATGACGATGTTGCCTTCGCCGCCTGCCGGGACGATTTTCCCTTCGGCGTCGACAACCTTCACCCGGAAGCCCGGCACCGGCACGGTGGGCGACCCGGCCTTGAGTGGCATGGGTTCGAGGCCGCGGAGATTGGCCGCGATCGCCCAGCCGGTCTCGGTCTGCCACCAGTGGTCGACCACCGGGACACCGAGCACCTTCGTCGACCACTCGTATGTGTCCGGATCGAGTCGTTCGCCGGCGGCGAAAAGTGTCCTAAGCGATGAGATATCGTACTGCGCAGTCAGTTTCGCTTCCGGGTCCTGCTTTCGGACGGCGCGGATGGCGGTGGGTGCGGTGAACAGCGCCCGCACGCCGTAGTCGTCGATGACCCGCCAAAAAGCGCCCGCGTCCGGGGTGCCGACCGGTTTGCCCTCGTACATCACGGACGTGGCGCCCGCGAGGAGTGGGCCGTAGACGATGTACGAATGGCCCACCACCCAGCCGACATCGGATGCCGTCCACCACACGTCGCCCGGAGCGATGTCGTAGATGTTGCGCATCGACCACGTCAATGCCACGGCGTGGCCGCCGTTGTCGCGGACGACGCCTTTGGGTTTACCGGTGGTCCCGGAGGTGTACAGGATGTAGAGCGGGTCGGTGGCCGCGACCGGAACAGGTTCTGCGGCAGTCGCTTCGGCAGTCAGATCATCCCAGTCGAACCAGCCGTCGTGGTCTGCCGCGCTCCCGGCGACCTGCTCGCGATTCTTGACGATCACCGTGCTGGGTGGGTGATCGGACAGTTCGAGTGCTGTGGTCACCATCGGTAGGTACTCCACGGTGCGCCCCGGCTCGAGTCCACCCGAAGCGGTGATGAGCGCAACCGGGCGGGCGTCGTCGATGCGGGTGGCGAGTTCTTTTCCGGCGAACCCACCGAACACCACCGAGTGCACGGCGCCGATCCGTGCGCAGGCCAGCATGGCGATGGCGGCCTCCGGGATCATCGGCATGTAGATGATGACGCGGTCACCGGCGGTGACGCCGCGCTCACGCAGGGCGCCTGCGAATGTGGAGACCTCGGCCAGCAGGTCGGAGTAGGAGAAGGTGCGTGAGACACCGGTCATCGCCGAATCCCAGATCAGGGCCGGCCGATCGCCGTGGCCGGCGTCCACATGCCGATCCAGCGCGTTGAAACTGGTGTTGAGGGTTGCTCCGGGAAACCACTGGTACTGCGTCTCGCTCCGCCGGCCCAGAGCGACGGTTGGCGCTGTGTACCAATCAACAGCTTTGGCCGCATGAAGCCAGAACTCGTCCGGGTCGTCCACACTCTGCGCAAAAGCCTCCGCGTACAGCCCCATCACTCGCCATCCTCTCGCCGATCAGGACGGCCCTGAAGAGCCGGCCCTGCGTCAGGACGCCGCGAGAGCCGTGGAGCGTCGTCGCTGCGCCCGGTTGATCGCCTTGATCAACACGCCCTGGCGAGGTGCGAACAGATAGATGACCGCAAACGCCAGTCCCTGGGCGAGAACCACCATCGCGCCGGGTGCCACGTCCAGGTAGTACGCATAGTAGATCCCCAGGACTGCGCAGGAACAGGCCAAGATCGGGGCGATGATCAGCATCCGGTTAAAGCGATCGGTGAGCAGGTAAGCGGACGCGCCCGGGATGATCAGCATCGCGACCACCAGAACAACGCCGACGATCTGCAGTGCCACAACACATGTGAGAGCGAGCAGCCCGAGCAGCAGCGCACCGAGGCGACGAGGGGACAAACCGATCGCATGAGCGTGGGTGGGGTCGAAGGCGAACAGGGTGAGGTCTCGTCGTTTGAGCGTCAGGACCACCACGGCGAGCACGGCCAGTCCGAGGATCTGCCACAGGTCTGATTGCGAGACCCCGAGAACGTTGCCGAAAAGGATGTGGTTGAGGTCGGTCTGACTCGGCGTGATCGAGATGAGCACCAGGCCCAGGGCGAACAGTGTGCTGAAGACGATGCCGATCGCGGCGTCTTCCTTGACCCGGCTGGTGTCGCGGACCACGCCGATCAGCAGGACGGCACCGAGGCCGAAGATCAACGCACCCACCGCAAACGGCGCGCCGAAGATGTACGCGAGCACCACACCGGGCAGAACCGCGTGGGACACGGCATCACCCATCAGCGACCAGCCGATCAGAACGATCCAGCAACTGATCATGGCGCACACCGCGGCCGCGACCGTGGTCGCGAGAAGCATGTTCACCATGAAGTCCTCGGCAAGAGGATCGAGCCACCAGTCGATGATCATGACCGCACCCCCCGTCCCAGCACGTCCATACCGAACGCCAGGGCAAGGCTCTCCGGCCTTAGTACGACGTCGGGCTCGTCGTGCATCAGGACCGTGCGCATCAGCAGTACCGCCTCGTCGCAGAAGGTCTCGAGCGAGCCGAGGTCGTGGGTGGAGATGAGGATCGTTTTTCCTTGTGAGGCCAGGGACGTCAGGAGGGCGATGATCGTGGCTTCCGACTTCTTGTCGACGCCTGCGAAGGGTTCGTCGAGCAGCAGGACGTCGGCCTCTTGGGCGATCCCGCGGGCGACGAATGCCCGCTTGCGTTGTCCACCGGAGAGTCGCCCGATCTGACGGCCGGCCAACTCGGTCAGCTCGACCTGGGCGAGGGCGTGGTCGACGGCTTCCTTGTCGGCCCGACGGGGCCTGCGGGTGAATCCCTGACGTCCGTACCGCCCGGTCATCGCGACTTCGCGGACCGAGATGGGGAACGTCCAGTCGACGTCTTCGGACTGCGGGACGTAGGAGATGAGACCGTTGCTGCGCGCCTCTGCCGGTGTACCTCCGGCGATCTCGACCGATCCGGAGTCGGGTTTCACCAGTCCCATGATGGTCTTGAACAGCGTCGATTTGCCCGAACCGTTCATCCCGATCAGTCCGCAGATGCGCCCCGGCGCGATGTTGATGGAGACGTTGTCGAGGGCGTGGACGTCGCCGTAGAACACGCTGACCCCGTTGATCGCGATGGCGGGGGGCCCGTCGTGAGGGGTACGGCCCGGCTGAGGCTGGGAAGGAAGTGTGGTCATTGGGATCCACCTCGGGTCAGTGCGTTGACGATCGTGTCGGAGTCGTGGCGGATGAGGTCGAGATACGTCGGCACCGGGCCATCTGACTCGGACAGCGAGTCGACGTAGAGAACGCCCCCGAAGTCGGCGTCGGTGGCACGTTCGACCTGGCGCATCACCGAATCACTCACGGTGGACTCGCAGAACACCGCGCGGATGTTGTTCGCGCGGACGAAGTCGATCGTGGACTGCAGTTGCTTCGATGTGCCCTGCTGTTCGGCGTTCACAGGCCATACGTATTTCTCCTGCATACCGGTGTCGCGGGCGAGGTATGAGAAAGCGCCTTCGCAGCTGACCAGCGCTCTGCTCTGCGGCGGTAGCTCTGCCAATTCGGTGACCATCCGGTCGTGGACCTCTTGCAACTGCGCCTTGTAGGTGGCGGCGTTCTGGCGGTACTCGGAAGCATGGTCGGGATCGAGTTCGGCGAGTGCCGATGCGATGTTGTCGGCGTACGTCTGGACGTTCAAGGGAGACATCCAGGCGTGGGGGTTCGCGGTACCGGCTCCGGCGTCGTCGCTGATGGGGATGGGCTGGACTCCCTTGCTGGCGACCACGTGCTCCACGTCGAGCCGGTCGACGAACTGCTCGAACCAGGCTTCCAGGTGCAGGCCGTTGTCGATGATGAGGTCCGCTTCCGCGGCCCGCCGCAGGTCGCCCGGCGTCGGTTCGTAGCCGTGGATCTCCGCGCCGGCCTTGGTCACCGACTCCACCCGGACTTCTGGCCCCGCGATGTTGGCCACGATGTCTTGCAGCACCGTGAACGTTGTCAGCACTGTCAGCCGGCCGTCGTTGCGCTCGCGTTTGCCGACGCACGCACTGAGGGCCAGGACGCTCATGGCGATGACGAACACCGAGGTCACCCGCACTACGCTGGACCGAGTTCGCATCCTCTCACCTTAGAGTTCGGGTACCCGAACTTTCAACTTCAACCGAGCGGGAGACTCACCCCTCGAGGAAGTCTGCGACCTCTTGCGGCCACTCGCGGAGCTGACCCGGGGTGTCGGCGATGCACAATCGCGCGCCCGGGATGACGGTGGCCAATCGGCGTGCGGTGGACAGTGGATGGCCCGGGTCTCCTGACCACGCGAGGACCAGGGTGGGTATGCGCAGTGCGCGCAGCTCCACGTCCGCCGGCAGATCCGACCGCGCGGCGCCCCGCAGGACCGATGGCAGCAAGGATTCGGGCACAGCGATCGGCGTTCGGGCGTCGGAGAGATCCGACAACACCGCAGGCGGTGGCCCTGCGGAAGCTGCTTCGTAGGCGGCCAGCCCGCTGCGTTCGATGAGGTCGGCGCCTGCCCGGTAGGTGACAACGTGTGCGGCCCGGACCTGTCCCGCGGTCGGTGGGGTGGTCAACACGAGGTGGTGGAACCGATGCGGTTCGGCGACCGCCGCCCACAGGAGAGTGGCTGTCCCCATGGACGAGCCGATCCCGGCCACCGGCTCGTCGGGGCTCACCGAGTCGAGGAGGCAGAGCAGGTCACGGCCGAGGCTCGGCCAGGTGTACTGCGCCGGATCGGCACCGCCCGTCGATCGGCCGTGGCCGCGGGCGTCGTACCGGATCAGCCGGTGGTCGCGGGTGACCGGCGACCAATCGAACATCCCGGCCGCCTCCTGTGCGGTGGCGCTCGAAGTCAGCCCGTGCGCCCAGATGGCGGTCTGCCCGGGACGGGAGGCGTGGCCCGACTCTGTCCAGGCGAGTTCGGCGTCTCCGACCGCGGTGGTGTGTATGGATGCAGGCAGGCCGCTCACCGGCAGCCCGCCGCTACTTCGACCGCACCTTTTCGCCGAGAGCGTCGACCATCAGTCCGACACCGATGCCCAGCATCCAAACGTCCTTGGCAAGGGCGGTGCCTTGCTGGGTGGGGGCCAGGGTGCCGGGTTCTCGCATGCCGGGGGTGTTCAGGTAGAGGCCGAGGAGACTCGCCGAGAAGGCGGTCAGACCCGCGCCGGCAACGGCGGTGGGGACGATGGGGAGCAACAACGCGGCGCCGAGTGCGATCTCGCCGGTCGAGACAAACCGGATGAACGCAGGTGGGCTGAGTTTGGTTGCCAATGGGTATGTCCCGGCGGTGAGGCCGTGGAGCTGTGTGGCGGTCTCCTCGTCGGCCTGTCGCTTGGCCAGACCCGAACTGAGGATGAACGCGCCGGTGGCGACCCGGGTGGGGATGTGGCGGACTTTGAACTTCATGATGGCTCCTTTCGGCAGTATCCACTGCCTGGAGCCGATGGTATTGCCCGACAGCACCTCAGTCAGGGTGAAGCGGAAGACCGGGTGATCGCGAGGTCGACCAAATCCCTTGCCGGCCCGCGCAACCCGCGATTTCGATCCCATACTGCGCGCAACACCCGGGGCATTGCGACGCCGGACACCTCGATGCGGACCAACTTGCCGTCCGCCAATTCGGGTGCAACAGACAAACTGGAGAGCACGGCGGGTGCGTCGGAGCTGAGTACCGCGGCTTTGACGGCAGCTACCGACGTCAGCTCGAGCAGCGGATCCGCGGCCTCACCGAGCGCCGCCTCGAAGGTGACCCGCGTGCCCGAGCCGTGTTCACGTTGGACCAGCGGGGTGCGCATCAATTCGGCAGGAGAGATGGCGCTGCCGGCTTGCGCCCAGGGATGATCCGGCCGGGTGACCACCACCAGCTCGTCGTGCGCGACAGCCCGGTGATCCAGATGCGAATCGGTGTGTGGCCCTTCGACAAACCCCACGTCGACGGATCCTGCCAACACATCCCGGATGACATAGGCGGAGTTCATCGGCTGCACCCGTATTCGTGTTTCGGGGTGAAGGCGCCGGAGGGCCAGGGCCCAGGATGGAATCAGATACTCGGCAACCGTCATCGAGGCCGCGATCGTGACCGTGGCGCGCTTGCTGCCCAGCAACGAGTCGATCCCGGCCGAGAACCGTTCCGCCGCGTCGAGCAGACCCGATGCCCACTCCAGCACGGCGACGCCTTCGGGCGTCAGCTCTGTGCCCGACGGCGACCTGCGGAAGAGCACCACACCCAGTTCGCGTTCCACGGCATGGACGCGCGCGCTGATGGCCTGCTGGCTGAGGTTCTGCTCGCGGGCGGCGGCGCTCATACTGCCTCGCCGTGCCACTGACATGACAACGTCGAGGGCAGAAAGGTCGGGGACTCGAGCGGGCAACACCATCTGTCGAGGCTACAAGCCTGACTTGTACCCGGACAACAACAAGCCCTCTACCTGTCTCGCCGAGACGAGGTGAACATGAACCCATGACGCCGAACTGGTTCTCCGCAGTGATGGGCACGGGCATCGTGGCCACGTCGGGCGTGGCGTTGCACTCGGCCTGGCCGGCGATGGGAGTTCTCACGACCTCCTTCTGGGTGATCGCGCTGGCCGGCCTGGTGGTCGCGTCGTGCTTGTTCCTCGGCAACGGGCCTGCCGATCATGCCGCGGATCCCGGCATGGCTCACTTCTACGGCGCCCCAGCCATGGCCTTGCTCACGGTCGGGGCCGGGACGGTCGAGCTCGGACCGCAGTTCTTCGGTGACTCAGTCGCAGTGTGGGTGGGCGGTGCGTTGTGGGTGGCGGGTACCGCCGCGGGCGTGTTCACAACCGTGTGGGTTCCATTTCGGATGATCACCGGTACGCAGAGTTCGGCGGACGGTGCCATGCCGGGTTGGTTGATGCCGGTGGTTCCGCCGATGGTGTCGGCAGCCACCGGACCGTTGCTTCTCCCGCACCTGCCGCCCGGCGACATCCGATCAGGACTTCTCGCAACGTGTTACGCGCTGTTCGGGCTGACGTTGATTGTCGGGTTCCTGACGATGACGATGGTCTACTCGCGTCTGATCCATCGCGGACTGCCGTCTGTGCAGGTGGCGCCGACGGTATGGATCATGCTCGGGATGATCGGCCAGTCCATCGCAGCCGCAGTGTTGCTCGGGTCGAGTGCCCACCTCGTGTTCGACCACGAACAGGCCTCGATTGCAAACGGTCTGCGCGTCTTCGGTATCGGCTACGGATTGGTCATGTCGGGGTTTGCCGGGTTCGTCTTTGTCCTCGCGGCGCTGATCACCGTGCACAACGTCCGACGGGGACTGACCTTCACGCCCACCTGGTGGAGCTTCACCTTTCCGATCGGCACGTGCGTGACGGGATCGGCATCACTTGCCGTTGCGGTGGGGTCGACACCCTTGCGTGTCATTGCTGCAGCGTTGTTCGCGCTACTGCTGATCACGTGGGTTGTGGTGGCAGGATGGAGTTCGGTATATCTGCGCAGAACAACCATTCAGCGACAGCGCTTTTCACGTCTCGAAGTCGCGAACGCAAGTAGCCCTGCTCCTGAGCGGGCCCGTGTTGGTAGGGCTGTCGCCTGACCTGTGCCAGTCGGGCAGGCGACAGCCCCTGAACACGGCCGATCACACTATGGAGTTGTCAGGGTGCGTCCGCAGTCCCGTTGTTGTGTCGGGTGCGGTTCAGTGCCGTGCGGGTTTGGGTGAGTCAGGTCGCGGTGAGTCAGGCTGCGAGGGTGAGGGTTCGGCGGTTGTAGGCTGGTAGTGGTTGTCGGGTGGGGTCGATGTCGGTGGGTGGGATGAGCCAGGGGTGGCGGTCGGCGCCCATGATGATGTCCCAGTCGGTGTGGTGCACGGCCCGGTGGCAGGTCCGGCAGAGGAGGCACCCATTGTTCAGGGTGGTGGGTCCGCCGT
>NZ_JNYV01000001.1 GCF_000717275.1 Kitasatospora arboriphila | reverse complement strand
ACGCCCGGCCCCATTCCGAACCCGGAAGCTAAGCCCTCCAGCGCCAATGGTACTGCACCCTAATCAGTGTGGGAGAGTAGGACACCGCCGAACACAACTTACTGAAGCCCCCCGCTTACGCGGGGGGCTTCAGTGCTTTCTGGGTACATCCACGTCGAGCAGGCTTGGTGGAGACGGTCTTTGCTTAGATGGGTCCATGGCATCACTGGTCTCCGGTCCGTCGCTGGTCGAGTCGTATCTCCAGCACATCCACAGCTCTTGCTATGCCGGCGGGGGCGGCGAGCTGGCGGATTACATCCCTGAACTGGCCCAGGTGGACCCGGATCGGTTCGGGCTGTCCCTGGCGCTGCACGATGGCTACGTCTACTCGATCGCCGACGCGGATATCGGCTTCACCATCCAATCGGTGTCGAAACCGCTCACGTATGCGCTTGCGTTGACCCACAAGGGTTTTGATGCGGTCGACGAACGAATCGGGGTCGAACCGTCCGGTGAAGCGTTCAACGAGATCAGCGTGGATTCTCGTCGGCGGCCAAGGAATCCGATGATCAATGCCGGGGCCATTCTCTCCGCTTCGCTTCTTCTGGAGACTCAACCGGACGTGGACAAGGCGTTCACCGAACTCCTCGAGTTCTACTCGGCGTGCGCAGGCAGACAGCTCGCACTCGACGCCGACGTCTACGCGTCCGAGATGCGGACCGGCGCACGCAACAGGGCGATCGCCTACATGTTGCAGAGTTTCGGCATGCTTCAGACGGCGCCCGAGGACGCGATCGATCTGTACTTCAGGCAGTGCTCATTGATCGTGACGACCGACGACCTTGCGACGATCGGGGGAACGCTTGCCAACGGTGGTGTCAATCCGCGTACGGGTCGGCGCGCAGTAGGGCAGGCGGTTGTCCAGCGGGTCTTGAGTGTGATGACCACGTGCGGAATGTACGACGGGGCCGGCGACTGGGTGACCACCGTCGGGCTGCCTGCGAAAAGTGGTGTCGGGGGCGGAATCATGGCCGCCCTGCCCGGACAGTTGGGGATCGGTGTCTACTCTCCTCTGCTCGATGAGCACGGTAACAGCGTAAGAGGAGTGAGCGCGTGCAAGCGCTTGTCGTCCGACCTCGGGTTGCACATGTTCAATGTCGCTCGGGAGAGTCGGGTGACCATCCGGTCGTTCTATTCGGCACGGGAGATCGACATCGTGTCCGACAGGTCCGACCATGAACGGCGATACCTGAACGGGCAACGAGATCGCATCCGGATATACGAGCTCCAGGGTGACCTGACCTTCTCGGGCACGGAGAGCGTACTGAGGCGGCTCCGTGCTGCAGTCGCGGAGTTCGATGTCGCGATCCTGGACATGAGCCGCGTCGATCACGTGGACCAGGTATCCCGCTCAATGTTTTCCGGTGCCAGCGAGAACATCAATGCAGCCGCGCGGACGGCAGTGATCGTCGATCCCGACGGAGTCGTGGTGCGGCGCAATGCGCACGTCGCCCAGCCGAGTCCTGGCGCGGAATATGTGGTGACCACGATGAGAGAGGCAATCACGCGAGCGGAGGATTTCCTGCTGAAGGTCGCGGTGGACCGTTCCTAGATGGCCGCGCCCCCGAATCGTGCAGAGACAGCAACGTGAGGGCCGCAAGAGTCTGCCCATCGCAGATCTGACCGGCTCTCACCGCTGTCCGGACCTCAGCGACTGTCCACCATCGCGCGTCCATGTCCTGCTCTTCGTGCTCTCGTGCGGCTGCTCCCGTGTGTAGCCCCTCGGCGAGGAACACCACTTGCCGCTGACTGCTGAATCCTGGCGCCACGTCCAACACGCCGATCTGGGTGAGACTGTCGGCCACCAGACCTGTCTCTTCCGCGAGCTCGCGAACAGCGAGATCCGGCGGCGGAACGTCTGCTCGATCGGGTGCGGTACCCGCGGGGAACTCCCAACGTCGCGCCCCGACCGCGTACCGGAATTGTTCGACGAGAAAGAGCCGGTCGCCGTCCCGTGGGACCACCACAACGCCTGTCGGCTTGTCGACCACGCTGTAGATCCCAGGACTCCCGTCGTCTCGGAGTATCTGATCTTCTCTCAACGACATCCAGGGGTTGGCATAGATCTCCGAGGAGGAGACTCGTTTGATCGACACATGGACCACAATATGGCCGACCCCGGCACGGCGTGGAGGGCGTGCGCTCGTGCGCGCCTAAGGTGGACGTCGTGCGTCTAGTTATCGCGACATGCCAGGTGGACTATGTGGGCCGGTTGACAGCCCATCTGCCGATGGCCCGTCGACTCCTGCTGATCAAATCCGACGGGTCGGTGAGCATCCATGCCGACGACCGTGCGTACAAGCCACTCAACTGGATGAGTCCGCCGTGCTGGCTGGTGGAGGAAGATCCTGCCACCTCTGACGGGCCACGGCTGTGGGTGGTGACCAACAAAGCCGGTGAAGAGCTCCGGATCACCATCACCGACATCGAGCACGATTCCAGTCATGAACTGGGTGTCGACCCCGGTCTGGTGAAGGACGGCGTAGAGGCGCACTTGCAGGAGCTTCTGGCCGAGCATGTGGAGACGCTCGGCAGCGGGTACTCCCTGGTGCGGCGCGAGTACATGACCGCGATCGGTCCGGTCGATCTGTTGTGCCGAGACGCCGATGGTGTTTCGGTGGCAGTGGAGATCAAACGCCGCGGGGAGATCGATGGCGTCGAACAACTGACTCGCTATCTGGAGCTGATGAATCGCGACCCTCTACTGGCTCCCGTGCAAGGGGTGTTCGCTGCGCAGCAGATCAAGCCGCAAGCGCGGACGCTGGCAACCGACCGCGGAATACGCTGCGTCACACTCGATTACGACAAACTCCGGGGGACCGAGAGTACCGAGTTCCGGCTGTTCTAGGACGGGCGCAACGGTGCTGGAGCGGATCGAACCCGGGCCTGACGGCACCGACTATTACGTGCGGCCCATCTCCGGGCAACGTGCGGTCAAGGACTATCGGTGCCCACACTGCAGTCAGGTGATCTTCGTGGGAACACCCCATGTGGTCGCGTGGCCGGTCGACGACTATGGCGGGCCGGATCGCATCGATGACCGCCGCCACTGGCATACCGGATGCTGGCGCAGACGCATCCACAGGCGGCGTCCAACCAGGTGAAGAGGAGTGGTCGGGAAAGTCCCCATGGCCCGACCTCGTCAGCCGTCGCGGTGATCAGCGGTACGAGGCGCTGACCGTGTTGTTGTCGGCGGCCGCGGCCTCGTCTGTGTCGCCATCGTGCTCGGCTGCGTCGATGGTGTGCGCGGGCACTTCCGAATCCCGTTCGCCAGCAGCTCTATTCGGCTGATCGAGCCGCGCGTTCTCGGACAGGTCCTTGTTGAGCAGGCCCTTGGTGTCCGGGTCGAGTAGTTCGGGCTCGTTCTCGACCTCGGCGAGTAGCTGTGGCACATCGTCGAGTTGACTCCGCACCTCGGCGAGTTGCGCCAGCATGCGAGCGCGCAGTGTTCGGATCTGCTCGGTGACTTCCTGTGCCCGAGTGATCCTTTCGGTCGCCGCCGAGGCCGCGCGTTGTCGGGTGCTCTCCGCTTCTGCTCGCGCGCTGTCCAAACGCTCTTTCGCCTCGGCCTTGCTGGTGGCTTCGAGCTGCTTCGCCTGCTCCAGGGCTTCCTTGCGGCGGGCGGCCATCGTGGTGTCGAAATCTTCTTGGATGCGCTCGCGATTGCTCTGCGCCCGGGCATCGAGTTCCTCGGCCTTGGCTTTGGCGTCGGCGAGGATGCGCGCCGCCTCCTCGTGCGCGGCATGCATGGTCGCCTCGTGCTCGGCGTTCATCGCCTCGCGACGCTCGTCCATCTCCTGCGTCTGCCTGGCAATCTCCTGGCGGTGCTCTTCGGCTTCTTGCCTGGCTATCGAGAGAGTCTCTGCCGCTTCGGCTTCCGATCGTGCCCGGATCTCGGACGCCTCGTCGGATGCAAGTCGCAACATGCTAGAGACGCGCTCGCTCATGCCTTGCACCGTGGTGGGGGGTACCGAGAGCTTGTTCACCTCACGGCGGAGCTCTTCGATCTCCTCGCGTGCCAGTTCCAGATTGTCTGCGAGTTCGCGCGCATTCGCGGTGGCAGCGTCACGATCTGCGGCTATGACTCGCATCTCGGCGTCGAAACGACGAAAGAAGTCGATGACCTGATCACGGTCGTAACCGCGCATGACCGTGGCAAAAGGCAGTCCGGACGCAGATGTGGCCTCGTGAGATGGCATGGCAGCAATTTTACGCTGCACGGGCGCCAAAGCGGTTCAACCCGGTGGACAGCACGAACTGTGTTACCGCACTGCAACGCTGGGCTACCGCCGGCCAGGCGCACCTGCCGTGAAGGGGAAGAACGGGGCCGACTCAGTGAGCGGCTGCAGGCTCCACCAGTTCGAGGAGGACGCCACCGGCGTCCTTGGGATGGATGAAGTTGATGCGGGAGTTCGCGGTGCCGCGGCGGGGTGCGTCATAGAGCACCCGCAACCCGTTCGCGACGAGCCGCCGCGTGACTTCTTCGACATCGGTGACACGCACGGCCATCTGCTGCAAACCGGGGCCGTTACGGTCGATGAACTTGGCGATGGTGGACGTCTCGTCGATGGGGGAGAGCAGCTGGATCAGTGCATGCGACTTCTCGGCGCCGGCAGGCCCGACCATCGCTTCGACGACGCCCTGGGCTTCGTTCGTCTCCTCGTGCAGGCACACCAGGCCCAGGTTGTCGAGATACCAGGCCTTGGCCGCCTCGAGGTCGGGGACGGCGATACCTACGTGGTCGATCGCGGTAACCAGTTCGCCGATGGATGTCAGCACCGCTGACTGGGGGTTCTGTTCCGGAGCACTCATGGTCTAAAGGTAGCGTTGTGAGTGGTTGCGCCACCATTCAGCCAGCTTTGACGAGAGGTCAGAAGTAGATGTCGACATCGGTAATAGTATCCGGAGCCCGCACCCCGATCGGACGATTGATGGGTTCGCTCAAGGATTTCAGCGCAGTGGACCTGGGCGCGATCGCCATCCGCGGCGCCCTGGAGAAGGCCAAGGTTCCTGCCTCCGAGGTCGAGTACGTGATCATGGGTCAGGTCCTCGGCGCCGGAGCGGGTCAGATGCCCGCCAAGCAGACCGCCGTCAAAGCCGGTATCGGCTGGGACGTCCCGGCCCTGTCCATCAACAAGATGTGCCTGTCGGGAATCGACGCGATTGCTCTGGCCGATCAACTGATCCGCGCCGGTGAGTTCGACTGCGTGGTGGCCGGTGGCCAGGAGTCGATGACGCAGGCGCCGCACATCCTTCCGGGTAGCCGTGGTGGATTCAAGTACGGCAACACCGAGCTGGTCGACCACATGGCCTTCGACGGACTCCACGATCCGTTCACCGATCAGCCGATGGGCGCGCTCACCGAGCAGCAGAACGACGTCGAGTCGTTCACCCGTGAACAGCAAGACGCGTACGCGGCAGAATCCCACCAGCGTGCGGCCGCGGCCTGGAAAAACGGCCTCTTCGCCGACGAGGTGGTCCCGGTGAGCATCCCGCAGCGCAAGGGCGATCCGATCGAGTTCGCCGAGGACGAGGGTATTCGTGCGGACACCACCGCAGATTCGCTCGCTCGGTTGCGTCCGGCGTTCCGTAAGGACGGCACGATCACCGCAGGCAACTCGTCGCAGATCTCGGACGGCGCCGCAGCGGTCGTGGTGATGAGCAAAGACAAGGCAACCGAGCTGGGACTGGAATGGCTGGCCGAGATCGGGCCCCACGGCGTGGTCGCCGGACCGGATTCCACGCTGCAGCACCAGCCGTCGCGGGCCATCCTGAAGGCCTGTAAGCGTGCCGGCATCGAACCTGCCGACCTCGATCTCGTCGAGATCAACGAGGCGTTCGCCGCAGTGGGCCTGGCGGCCACCGCCGAGCTGGGACTCAGTGATGACAAGGTCAACGTCAACGGCGGTGCGATCGCCTTCGGTCACCCGATCGGTGTGTCCGGTGCGCGGATCACCCTGCACCTTGCCTTCGAACTGGCTCGCCGTGGCGGCGGCACCGGGGTCGCAGCGCTCTGCGGGGCCGGCGGCCAGGGCGACGCGTTGATCATCAAGGTGCCCGCGAAATGATCTCCACCGACCTCACCGCAAAGATCTTCCGTGTCGTTGCCATCGCTGAGGCGGTGACCTGGCTGGCCCTGCTGATCGCCATGTTCTTCAAATGGGTCCTCGGCCATGAAGAGGCGGTCGCCATTCCGGGCATGACGCACGGGGTGGTCTTCGTGGCCTACATCGTGGTCGCCTTGTTCACCGCATGGCGCTTGCGGTGGAGCCTGGTCACGACCGGGCTGGCCCTCGTTGCGAGCATCCCGCCGTTCGGAACCCTGATCTTCGAGATCTGGGCCAAGCGGAACGGACATCTCGCCGGGACCGACGCCCCGACCCGGGCCGCCACCTCCTGACAACGCATACCGCCGCCACCGCGCACGCGTCACGTGCCGTGCGCGTGGCGGTGTCCGGCATCTTTGCCCTGAACGGTCTGTTGGCCTCGATGTGGGTCGCCCACATCCCGGTGATCCAGGATCGGACGGGCGTCGACAACGCGACTCTCGGCGGACTGTTGCTGGTGTTGGGCGCATCGGCGTTTGTCGGCATGCAGCTGCTCGGACCGGTGATCGACCGGTTCGGCTCGCGGGGACCCACTGTGATCAGCGCGATCGCGTTGGCTGTTGCGATCGTTCTGCCGGGCCTGGCCACCGGACCGATCACCCTCGCGGCGGCAATGGTGATGTTCGGATTCTGCAATGGTGCCCTCGACGTCTCCATGAACACGCAGGCCGTGCTCATCGAGCGGATCTACGGCCGCCCGATCATGTCCTCGATCCACGGGTTCTTCTCGATCGGCGGATTGGTCGGCTCAGGGGTGGTCGCCGCCACCCTGGCAGTGGGCGTGCCCCTGTTGGCCACGTTGGGGACTTGCTGTGCACTGGCGATCTGTTGCGCTCTGTTGTTGTCGAACACCCTGATCACCGGCTACGCCGACGAAGAGCCAGGCGAACCCGGCGAGACAGGAAACGCCGCCGCGTCGCGGCGGCCGTGGGGAAGGATTGCCCTGCTGGCCGCGGTTGCTTTCAGTTTGATGCTGGCCGAAGGAACCGCCTACGACTGGAGTGCGCTGTACCTGGTGGAACGATACGACCAGCCCGAGGCCGTCGGAGCAATCGCGTTCGGCGCGTTCAGCGCCACGATGGTCATCGGCCGGTTCTCGGCCGACACGGTGAGTGCGCGGCTGGGACCGGTTGCGGTGGTGCGCCTGGGATCTGCCATCGCGATGGTCGGTATGACGTTGGTGATCTGTTCGCCGACAGCTGTGCTCAGTGTCATCGGATGGGCGATCTTCGGCCTCGGAGTGGCAGGCGGGGTGCCGCAGCTGTTCACCGCAGCCGGCAACATCTCCAGCCGGTCCAGTGGCCAGACCATCTCCCTGGTTGTCGGGTGCGGGTACGTCGGGATGCTGGCCGGACCCGCGGTGATCGGCCCGGTGAGCAGTTGGTTCTCCCTCGGTACCGCGCTCTGGATCGCTGCAGCCGGCATGGCGTTCGCGTTCGTGGCGGCGCCGGTGGTCCGACCGCGTGCGGGTGACGCCGGGTCTGCGCAGAAACCTGCGTCCGCTGCTGGCGAACGCGGGCGGACCGGGGCACCACACGGTCTCTGACCGTGCCAGACTGGACGGGTGAGCAGACCGCAACCACGTCAACAGGCTGCTGCCCGAGCTGCAGCGGCGATGTCCGGGGCAGTGGACCTGTCCGTTCTCAAAGAGCGGGCCGATGCCCAACGCGCGCAACCCAACCGGCCGACGACGCCGCCCGCGTCGGGCCCGCCCACCTCGGCGTCACCAGCGCCGGCAGGCGGCGCCTTTCCTGCCGTCTATGACGTCACCGAAGCCGACTTCGAGTCCGATGTCGTCGCACGTTCGGAACAGGTGCTGGTACTCGTCGATCTCTGGGCAACCTGGTGTGGGCCCTGCAAACAACTCTCACCGACGCTCGAAGCCCTTGCCCAGCAGTCGGGGGGCAAGTGGGTGCTGGCCAAGGTCGACGTGGATGCCAATCCCCGCATCGCGCAGCTGTTCGGGGTCCAGTCGATCCCGACCGTGGTGGCCATCGCCGGTGGCCAGCCGGTTTCGGCCTTCGCCGGCGCACAGCCGGCCGCCCAGATCCAGGGGTGGGTCGACGACATCCTGGCCAAGTACGAACACACCTTCACCGGAGCTCCGGCAGCCGACTCCGATGAGCCGCAGCCCGAACCGGTCGATCCACGGATGGCCGCGGCCGAAGACAAGCTGAACAGTGGCGACATCGATGGTGCTCTCGCCGACTACAAGGACATCGCGGCGTCCGAACCCGACAACGTCGAGGCCGCATCGCTTGTCCGCAATCTCGAGTTCGTATCGAGGGCACAAAGCCACGATCCCGCGTCGCTCACGGACCTCGAGGCCGATGACGTCGATGGCCACCTGGCGGCCGCGGATGTCGAACTGTTGAATCAGCAGCCGGAGGCAGCCTTCGACCGCATCGTTGCGGTGATCGCGAAGACCGGTGGCGACGAGCGGACCAGGGCAAGGACCCGGCTGCTGGAACTGTTCGAGCTGTTCGACCCGGCGGAGCCGTTTGTGGTCGCGGCCCGGCGCAAGCTGGCAACCGCCCTGTACTGACCGGCCCTGTACTGACCGACCCCGCACCGACCGACCCCTGACGGCCGATTCAGTAACGACCTGTCGAGACCTACGGGTCGTAGCGGGCGCAGCCCTTCTCGTCACCGAAGTAACCGGCCGAGAAGGCCGCGATCCGTGAGAACCCGCTCGGCAACGACCGACCGGCCACATCGCTGGCGACCGCGCCACTCACGAGTAGACCCGACACCAATTCGTCGAGGTCACCTCCGCGCAGCGTGAACGTCCCGGAGTCCGCTGTCGACCGTGCCCACCGGCCGGTGAAACAGGCAGCCCGGGCCGCGGTCACCGGCTGGTCCAGCACTTGGCCTCGCGCGCGCTGTGTCGCAAGTGAATACCTGGAGGCGACAAGCGAATACGCACTGAAGTCCCCACCGATGAAGCTCGGCAGCCCAGACGGTCCGCTGGTTCCGTTGGTCGCGATCAGGGCTAGTTCATCAGGGTCCATCGAGACGGTGTTGGTGTCGGGGCAGAACGCGACAGGCAGCGCGGCCTGCTGGTCGGACGTTCCGTTGCAAGGTTGCTCGATCCGGTCGGTGACCACCGACGGCCGGGCGGTGTCCGGCAGGTCGAAGAACGCCTCGACCGACTGCACCACCGACTCCAGGCCGGCTTCGGTGAACGGGGAGGTGTCGATGGCCCCGGCATTGTCGAACCTCGGTGGCATCTGGTCACGCAGGTCGTCGATCGTCAGTTCGGTGATCGCTGCGCACGTCGCCGGTCCAGACCGAAAACCCTTCTCGAACGCGAGGGCCCGCTCGAAGGCGGTGCCGTGATCGGACCGGCCCCGGCGGCTGTCGCGTGCGGAGATCAGTGCGGCCACCGCAGTGTTGAGCCCGTCCCCGGTGTTGATCTGAAGGAACTCGCCGTTGCCTTCGGCGATCCATCGGATGAAGTTCCCGGAGAGACAGTCGGCCTGCTGCTCGCTGACGATGGGCGAGGTGTCCTTGTCGAAACCGCCGATCATCTGGATGTAGTGGCCGTATTCGTGTGCGATCACCGTGACAGGCGCCATCGGACCGAATGCGTCCGCCAAAGCCGGCATCAGAACTCCGCGGTCCCAGCCGATCTCATCGCGCGTGGGGCAGAAGGCCGCATTGACCTGACCGAAGGTCGGCTCGTTGCAGAACATCACCGACCGGCTCTGGGGAGACTCGGCATCCCATGAGACGAAGGACAGACCGGTTTTGAAACTCGTTTTGAAGGCGGGCTCGAATGCCTGCTTCCAATACGTCTCCAGGTCCGCCAGCGCGGCACCCATCAGGTCGTCGATCTCACCGTCGTCGCCCCCGCGGATGTCGAGCGACGAGTCCGCCGCGTCATCACGGAGTCCGTTGGGGCCATCTGTGACGGGGAGCCCGGCGACGGTGAACGGGTCGGAGTACGCCGACACCGCTTCACCGCTGACCACCTGGCGCTCCTCGCGCGTCGCGCACGCCGAGACGAGCATCAGACATGCCCCCACCAGCGCACCGATCAGAACCGGCGTTCGCCGGGAGCTATGGGCCACGACCAAACTCTAGCCGCGCCGATCCGTGCTAGTCGGTGGTGGCTGCCGGAGTGAGCCAGATGGCACCGTTCGCCGGAAGTGTCAGGCGAGCACAGGCCGGGCGGCCATGCCACGATTCTTCCTCGGCGATGACCTGCCCGAGATTGCCTTCCCCGCTGCCGGCGTAGGACGGCGCATCGGTGTTCAGCACTTCGTCCCACGAACCCGTCAGCGGTAGTCCCACCCGGTAGTCGGTGCGAGTGGTGCCGGAGAAGTTGAACACGCAGGCCATCACCGAACCGTCGGATCCCCACCTCAGGAAACTGATGATGTTGCCCGCGGTGTCGTTGGCGTCGATCCAGGAATAGCCATTGGGAGTGATGTCCTGGCTGTAGAGAGCAGGGTGACGTTTGTAGACGCTGTTGAGGTCGGAGACCAGCGATAGGACTCCGCTGTGCAGCTCACCTTCCCAGCCCTCGAGTTGCTCCCAGGCCAGGCTGCGCTCCTCCGACCACTCAGGGGTCTGTGCGAACTCCTGACCCATGAACAACAGTTGCTTGCCCGGATGGGCCCACATGTACGCGAGCAGCGCGCGGACCCCTGCCGCCTTGGTCCTGGAATCTCCCGGCATCCGCGACCACAGCGTGCCTTTGCCGTGCACCACCTCGTCGTGGCTGATCGGCAGCACGAAGTTCTCGCTCCACGCGTACATCAGCGAGAAGGTGATCTCGTGGTGATGGAAGCTGCGATGGATCTGGTCACGCCCGAGGAACCCGAGCGTGTCGTGCATCCATCCCATGTTCCATTTCATCGAGAAACCGAGGCCACCCAGGTTGGTGGTGCGGGTGACGCCCGGCCACGACGTGGACTCCTCGGCGACGGTCACCACACCGGGGTGATGCTTGTGAACGGTCGCGTTCATCTCCTGGATGAACTGGACGGCCTCGAGGTTCTCGCGGCCGCCGTGGATGTTCGGCGTCCAGCCCCCTTCGGGCCTGGAGTAGTCGAGGTACAACATCGATGCGACGGCGTCCACCCGCAAGCCGTCGATGTGGAACTGATCGAACCAGTAGAGGGCGTTCGCGACCAGGAAGTTGCGGACCTCGTTGCGGCCGAAGTCGAATACGTACGTGCCCCAGTCGAGCTGCTCGCCCCGCTGAGGGTCACCGTGTTCGTAGAGCGCAGTGCCGTCGAAGCGGGCCAACGCCCAGGCGTCCTTCGGGAAGTGGGCAGGCACCCAATCCACGATGACGCCGATCCCGAGTGAGTGCAGGTGGTCGACGAAGTACCGGAAGTCGTCAGGACTTCCGAAGCGGGACGTGGGAGCGTAGTACGAGGTGACCTGGTAGCCCCATGAACCGCCGAACGGGTGCTCGGAAACGGGCAGCAACTCGACGTGCGTAAAGCCCAGCTCTACGACGTAATCGCCGAGTTGTTCGGCCAGCTCACGGTAGGTCAGCCCTTGCCTCCACGAGCCCAGGTGGACTTCGTAGACACTCATCGGTTCGATGGTGGCGTCGGACTCTTCACGCAGGGCGACCCATGTGTCGTCGGTCCATTCGAACGACGTCTCGGGGATGACAGATGCGGTCTTGGGCGGGATCTCGGTCGCGCGGGCCATGGGGTCGGCCTTCTCGCGTACCACCCCGTCATTGCCGGTGATCCGGTACTTGTAGGTGGTACCCGGTCCGATGTCGGGGATGAACACCTCCCACACCCCGCTGGACCCGAGGGACCGCATCGGCGCGGTGTGACCACGCCAGCCGTCGAAACTCCCGATCACGGTGACGCCCTGGGCATTGGGTGCCCACACGGCGAAACTCGTTCCGGTCACTTCGCCGTCAGGTGTGGAGTACACACGTGATTGCGGTCCGAGGATCTCCCAGAGCCGCTCGTGGCGGCCTTCGGTGAAGAGATGGATGTCGAGTTCGCCGAGACTCGGCAGGAATCGGTACCCATCGGCGACCACGAACTCCCGGTCCGCCACACCCGATTCGTCCGCGGGATAGCTCACCCGATACCGGTAATCGATCAGGTCGGCCAGCGGCACGGCCGCGACGAACAACCCCGATTCCTGGTGTGTCAGTGGGTAATCGACTCCGCCGATCACTGCGCTCACCGACACGGCATCGGGTTTGAGCGTGCGCAGGATGGTGTGGTCGCCGGCCGGATGTGCGCCCAGGAGACCGTGCGGATTGTGATGTGTACCCGACAGCAATCGATGCAGATCGCCGTCGGTCACGGCTGCGTCGGGGGTCTCGGAGGCGGCGGCGCTCATGACGGAGTCCGGAACGACAGGGCCGCGCGGGCCTCTTCGGGCATGGGGGGCAACGCGACCACGTGGGCCACCTGACGCCAGGGTTCGAGCCGAACATAGTTGGCCTGACCCCAGTGGAAGTTCTCGCCGGTCACCTCGTCGACTCCGCTGAAGCGGTCCTGCCAGTCATAGCCGAGTGAGGGCATGTCCAGCCACAGGGTGGATTCTTCTGCTCCATAAGGATTGATGTTCACCACGACAACCACCGTATCCCCGGTTTTCGGATCGAACTTCGAATATGCGATCAGTGCGTCGTTGTCCACGTGGTGGAACTTGAGGTACCGCAGCTGTTGGAGCGCCGGGTGCCGCCGGCGGATCTCGTTGAGCGAGCGAAGCCAGTTCTCCAACGACTCGCCCCGGCTCGCAGCACCTTTGTAATCCCGTGGCCGGAGCTGATATTTCTCCGAATCCAGGTATTCCTCGCTGCCCTCGCGTACCGCCTGGCCCTCATACAACTCGTAGCCGCTGTACACGCCCCACGTCGGCGACAGCGTTGCCGCCAGGGCGGCACGTAACGCGAACATTCCGGGGCCGCCGTGCTGCAGACTTTCGTGCAGGATGTCGGGCGTGTTGACAAAGAGGTTGGGGCGGGCGATGTCGGCGTTCTCGGCCAGTTCGTTGCCGAACTCGGTCAACTCCCACTTGGCGGTCCGCCATGTGAAGTAGGTGTAGGACTGCGTGAACCCGAGTTTCGCCAGGCCGTAGAGGCGGGCGGGCCGGGTGAATGCCTCGGCCAGGAACAGCACGTCGGGGTCGCGTTTCTTCACCTCGATGATCAGCCACTCCCAGAAGTCCGGTGGCTTGGTGTGAGGGTTGTCGACCCGGAAGATCTTGACGCCCTGGGCAACCCAGTGCAACACCACCTTGAGGACGCCTCTGAATATCCCGTTGCGGTCGTCGTCGAAGTTCAGGGGGTAGATGTCCTGATACTTCTTGGGTGGGTTCTCCGCGTATCGAATGCTTCCATCGGGCTCGATCGTGAACCAGTCGGGGTGCTCGGTGGTCCACGGATGGTCCGGAGCGCACTGCAACGCCAGGTCGAGAGCCACCTCCATGCCGAGCTCCTCGGCGCGGTGGCGGAAGTAGTGGAAGTCGTCGAGAGACCCGAGGCGGGGATGGATGGCGTCGTGGCCACCGTCTGCAGACCCGATGGCCCACGGGGAACCGACATCCTCTGGTCCAGCGGTGACGGAGTTGTTCGGTCCCTTGCGATTCACCTCTCCGATCGGGTGGATCGGGGGCAGGTAGACCACATCGAACCCCATATCGGCGATGCGGGGAAGGTCCTCTGCCGCAGTCAAGAACGTGCCGTGAACCGGATGTCCCTCGTTGTCCCATCCGCCGGTGGAACGAGGGAACAACTCGTACCAGGATCCGAACAGTGCCCTGGTGCGGTCCACCCAGACCCGGTGGGTGCGGCTCTTGGTGATCAGTTCGCGAACGGGGTGATCGGTGAGCAATTGAGCTACTTCGGCCGAGAGTGCCGGGCCGACACGATCGGGCAGAGCGGCATTGCCATCACGCAGGGATGCCGATGCGCCCGCGACGACGTCGCGATCACTCGGGGGGACGAGGTCGAGAGCCCGGTCCAGGAGGCGGGCCCCGCGCTCGATGTCGTTGGCAAGCTCGGCACTTCCCTGACCGGCGGCGAGCTTCTTGTCCATCGCGTCGCGCCAGGTGGTGAACGGATCACTCCATGCGTCGATGCGGTACGTCCAATATCCGATGCTGGTCGGACTGAAGACGGCGTTGAAGGTATCTGGTTCTGCTGCCGGGACCATCCGGACGTCGACGGTTCCGCCGCGGGCGGGACCTTCCACGTGCAGAGTGGCCGCCACCGCGTCGTGGCCTTCGCGCCAGACTGTTGCGGTGACTGGAAAAGTCTCTCCGACAACCGCTTTCGCGGCAAACTGTCCGGAAGAGACTACCGGGGCAATGTCATCGATCCCGATGCGCCCTATCAATGAGTCCGCCACCTTTCGAGAGTGTTGTCGCCCAACGCTGTCATGTCGTCGCGTGCACCACCACCGTAGGCGACCCGGGCCCGATCGGCTCGGGCTCGGACACCCTCACCCGGCGCCGGCGCCCTGCAATCGGGTCAGTGCACCCCGTACCAGCTGGGCATCGGTGGTCCGCCAGAAAGGTGGTAACGACGCGAGTAGGTAGTTTCCATAGCGTGCCGTCGCCAAACGTGAGTCGAGCACGGCCACCACTCCTCGGTCGGACGTCGACCGGAGTAGACGGCCCGTACCCTGAGCCATCAGCAACGCCGCGTGGGTGGCAGCGATGGCCATGAATCCGTTGCCTCCTCGGGCCGCGACCGCACGCTGACGCGCCATCAGCAGGGGATCGTCCGGTCGGGGGAAGGGGATCCGGTCGATGAGGACGAGGTTGAGTGACGGGCCCGGCACGTCCACTCCCTGCCACAACGAGAGAGTGCCGAACAGGCAGGTCTTCTCGTCGGCGGCGAACTCTTTCACCAGCGCCCCCGTCGCGCCGTCGCCCTGGCAGAGGACCGGGAGCTCGATGCGGGTGCGGACGGCCTCGGCCGCCTCTTTGGCGGCGCGCATCGAAGAGAACAGCCCGAGCGTCCGGCCGCCTGCGGCGGTGATCAATTCCACCATCTCGTCGAGCGTGCGGGTGGAGATGCCGTCGCGGCCCGGTGCGGGCAGATGTTTTGCGACATACAGAATTGCGGCCTTCTGGTGGTCGAAGGGGGAGCCGACGTCGAGCCCGTTCCACCGCATCTTCTTCTCGTCGGACGGCGGCGGCTTGCCGATTGCGGTGATGCTCTGAGCAGATTTGGTTGCCTCGGAGTCGACGTCGGATCCGGCATCGCCGCCGCGGTGTGGCGGCAGTCCCCAGCCGGCCGCCAATCCGTCGAATGAACCGCCGACGGTCAGTGTGGCCGATGTCAGGATCACCGTCGCCTTGGCGAACAGTGAGGCACGCAGCAGCCCACCGACCGACAAGGGGGCAACCCTGAGCACGCGTTTGCGTTCACCTCGCACCAGGTCGTCCCCGACCCAGACGACGTCCAGGCGGCGCGATTCGTCGGGATCGTCGAACGCGGCCAGAATCCGCACGGCGGTGTCGTGCATCTCTTCCAGAGAGGTGAGCGCAGCCGAGCGGGCGGCACTGGCGTCGGCGTCCACCTCGCCACTTCGTTTGGCGGGCCCGATGGCGGTGTGCGCCTTCCACAGACGGTCACGCAACGACGCGAGCGCCAGCGGCGCGCCGTCGGGGAGCCCACTCCATCTGCCGGGTTCGAGCTGTTCGAGGAGGGACTCGATCAACTCGCCGCTGCCCTCGATGTCGTCGGCGATCTCCTGGTCGATCAACTTCCCGCAGCGCCGGGCCACACCTGCGATGGAGGTGCCCGAGATCTCTGCGGTGGCCACAGCTGTGATCCGGTCGGCGAGTTCGTGCGCCTCGTCGACCACCACCACGTCGTGGTCGGGCAGGATCGTGGCCTGGCTCATCGCGTCGATGGCCAGCAGCGCGTGGTTGGTCACGACGAGATCGGCCGCGCCTGCCTTCGCCTTGGCCTTCTCGGCAAAGCAGTCGGCCCCGTACGAGCAGTTGGTTGCTCCCAGGCACTCTCTCGCGCTGACGCTGACCTGTCGCCAGGCCCGGTCCGATACGCCGGGCTCGAGGTCGTCGCGGTCACCGGTATCTGTATCCGACGACCACTCGCGCACCCGGGTGACCTCGCGTCCCATCCGAGATGCGGTGAAAGCGTCGAAGAGTTCCCCGTCGGGTTCCTCGATGGTTCCGGCATGGATCTTGTTGAGGCACAGATAGTTTCCTCGGCCCTTGAGGATGGCGAACTCTGGTGCGCGGCCGAGGGGTTTGGTGAGCGCTTGCGCGGTGCGCGGGAGATCGCGGTCGACGAGCTGGCGTTGCAAGGCGATGGTCGCAGTCGACACCACCACCGTGTGCCCGGTGTCCACGGCATGGCGCAGCGACGGCACCAGGTAGGCGAGGGACTTACCGGTTCCGGTGCCGGCCTGGACGGCCAGATGTTCCCCGGTGTCGATCGAATGTGCCACGGCCGAAGCCATTTTGAGCTGGCCATCACGTTTGGCGCCTCCGAGCGCCTGCACCGCGGAGGCGAGCAGTTCGGGTACCTCGGGTATGGACGTCACAGTGATCGTCCACGGCGGCTCAGGTCTGTGTCATGCCACCAGATCATGCGGGACGGTCCGCAGCGGACACACCGGTGATCACGCCGATACCGGCCTCGGTCATCCGGGCAACGGCTGTCTTGGTGGTGTCCGGGCTGACTCCGGCGGTGTAGCGCAACAACACCCGTGTGGTGAATCCGGACGCCTGTGCGTCGAGCGCGGTCGCCACCACGCAGTGGTCGGTTGCCAGTCCCACGATGTCGACGGCGTTGATCTGCTTGTCTCCCAACCAGTCCGCCAAGCCCGCACCGGAATCGTCGAACCCCTCGAACCCGGAGTACGCCGCGCTGTACTCACCCTTGCTGAACACGGCATCGAGTGTGTCGGTGGCAAGCGCCGGGTGGAAGTCCACGCCCGGCGTTCCCTTGACACAGTGCGGTGGCCAGCTGTCGACGAAATCGGGGTTGTCGGAGAAGTGGTCGCCGGGGTCGATGTGCTGGTCTCGGGTGGCCACGACCGCGTGGTACCCGTGGTCGCGGCTGATGTAGGCCGTCACGGCCGCGGCGACGGCGCTGCCGCCCTTGACGGCAAGAGATCCGCCTTCACAGAAATCGTTCTGCACGTCCACGATGAGCAAGGCGGTGCGGATGGGTTCGCTCACATCATTCCCCTCACGGTGCGATGAATCGGGTCGGGATGGCGGGTTCCCCATGCGAGAGTCCCAGACCTTCCCACGGCAGCGAGACCAGGCCTGCGGCGAGGTGGTCACGCGATTGGGTCAGTGACGGTAGTCCTTCCACCGGTTTTCCGCCCCTGACGAGTGGGATCTGAAGGGGGCGAGCGGGCAGGTCGAGAGTCGGTTCAGAGCCACCGCTCGGGTAGATGACCTCCTCGACGATGGTGCCGGACTGCTTGGCGGTGCGGACAGCGGTTTTGGCCCCGCCACGAGATTCCTTGTGACTGGCGCGTTTTGCGACCGGGAGTCCGTCGACCTCCACGAGCTTGTAGACCATACCTGCTGTCGGCGCACCGGATCCGGTGACCAGCGACGTGCCCACCCCGTAGACGTCGACCGGTTCGGCGCGTAGTGAAGCGATCGCGTATTCGTCGAGGTCGCCCGACACCACGATGCGTGTTCCGGTGGCACCGAGGTCGTCGAGTTGCTTGCGGACCTGCCGAGCGAGCACCCCGAGGTCGCCGGAGTCGATACGGACGCCACCGAGCTGGGGCCCGGCGACCGCGATCGCGTTGGCGACACCCTGCGTGATGTCGTAGGTGTCCACCAGCAGGGTGGTGCCGACACCGAGTTTGGCGATCTGGGCCGCAAACGCGGTCTTCTCGTCGGGTCCGTCCGCGGTGGTGTGCACCAGGGTGAACGAGTGGGCGCTGGTGCCGGCGCTCGGTACACCGTGGCGGTGGGCGGCTTCGAGGTTCGACGTGGCCGAGAGCCCGGCCAGGTACGCGGCTCGCGACGCAGCGACGGCCGCCTCCTCGTGGGTGCGTCGTGACCCCATCTCGATGATGGGTCGTGACCCGGCCGCGGTGACCATCCGGGCGGCCGCCGACGCGATGGCGCTGTCGTGGTTGAGCACGGACAACGCCAATGTCTCGAGCATGACGGCTTCGGCGAAGGTGCCGCGGACGGTGAGGATGGGCGAACCGGGGAAGTAGAGCTCGCCCTCGGCGTATCCGTCGATGTCTCCGGAGAACCGGTAGTCGGCGAGCCACGAGAGCGTCTCGTCGTCGAGGAACTTCTCGACCACCGCAAGCTGTTCGGGTCCGAAGGTGAAGTTGGTGAGCTGGTCGATCAGTCGGGCGGTACCTGCGACGACGCCGTAACGACGCCCATCGGGCAGCCGCCGCGCGAAAACCTCGAAGGTGCACGTCCGATGGGCGCTCTGGTCGGCGAGTGCTGCGGCGACCATGGTGAGCTCATATTGATCGGTCAGCAGCGCTGTGTTCGAAGCGGTCACTATCGGTACCCTAGGGCCATGCGCGGACAGATGATGACCGCACCGCACCACTTCGGCCCTGTGTCGGCAGCGGGCGACGGTCAGCACGAGGCTACCCCGTCGAGTACCGCCGTCGCCGAACGTGACCAGGCAGTTGATCGGCCCTGGGTGACCATCGTGTGGGACGACCCGGTGAACCTGATGCGATACGTCACGTACGTGTTCCAGAAGCTGTTCGGATACAGCGAGACCCGGGCGGCGGAGCTGATGATGCAGGTGCACACCGAGGGCAAGGCGGTTGTGTCGACCGGTGACCGCGACAAGGTCGAATTGGATGTCCAGAAGCTCCACGCGGCAGGTCTGTGGGCCACGATGCAGCGGGACAGCTGAGTCGCGTGCGCAATTGGAAGCGGCGTGGTTCCGGCGAACGGCTCCGGATCACCACTGAACTGGACTCTCACGAGTCGGATCTGATCGCGTCTCTGGTCACGTCGATGACCGAGTTGCTCGACGAACGGCAGTCCACGGCACCGTCCGACGAACTCGCCGATCTCACGGGGATCGAGGCAGGACACTCCGAACCGCCGTCAGACGTGACGCTGGGGCGACTGTTCCCAGATTTCCATCGACCCGACCAAGACGAGTCGACGGCGGTGGACGTGGTCACCGGCGATCTGAACGGTGCCCTGCGCAGTCTGCACGAACCGCACATCATCTCGGCCAAACAGCAGGCGGCACAAGCGGTTCTGGACTCGTTGCCCGACGGCGGCGGGCCGGTGTCGCTCACCGCGGCCGAGGCCGATCAGTGGCTCGCGGCGATCAACGACGTACGGCTCGCACTCGGTGCGATGATCGGGATCAGCGAGTCGACCCCCGATCAGTTGCCCGAGGGTGATCCGATGGCTGCTCACCTCGACGTCTACCACTGGCTGACGGTTGTCCAGGAACTTCTTGTCGTCGCCCTGATCGGGAAATGATCTCGATGCCGGCCCGAACGTGAGGAACAAGCCATGATCCCGGGCCCGACCGACTCGATCGCCGACGTGCGCGGCATACGAGTCGGACACCACCATCGGGTCGACGACGAGGTCAGCGTGGCCACCGAGGATCAGGCAGGCGCGGGCTGGGCCACGGGCACCACCGTCGTGCTGCTGCCGGACGGTGCAGTCGCGGCCGTCGACGTACGCGGCGGGGGTCCCGGCACACGCGAAACCGACCTCCTCGATCCCACCAACACTGTGCAGCACGCCCATGCCGTGGTCCTCACGGGCGGGAGCGCCTACGGTCTCGCCGCTGCCGACGGGGTGATGACCTTTCTGGAGAAGCGGGGGACGGGCCTGGTCATGGACAAGCGCGGGTCGGTGGTCCCGATCGTTCCCGCGGCGGTGATCTTCGACCTCGCGGTCGGGGATTGGTCGGCGCGGCCGGATCGCGAGTTCGGGGAGCGGGCGGCCGCAGCGGCGAGCACCGATGTGGCATCCGGTTCGGTGGGCGCAGGAGCCGGGGCGCGGGCCGGGGAACTGAAAGGTGGCGTCGGATCGGCGAGTGTCAGCATCACCAGCGGGCCGGGCACGGGCATCACGGTGGCGGCGCTGGTGGTGGCGAATCCGGTCGGTGCAGTGATCGATCCGTCCACCGGTGTGCCCTGGGGCGCGGGCCCCTCCGAACTCGACTACTACGGGCTGCGTCCTCCCGCAATCGAGGAGATTGCTCAACTACGTTCGCTCACAACCAAATCGACGGCACTGAACACCACGCTCGGGGTGATCGCCACCGATGCCGCTCTGGACCCCGCATCGGCCACACGGGTTGCGATGACAGCGCACGACGGTCTGGCACGTGCCATTCGGCCGGCGCACTCGCCGCTTGACGGGGACACACTGTTCGCTGTGGCCACCGGCTCGGTGACACCCACCCCGGGGGAGGGCGAGGCACCGGCGATCCCGGTGGGGATGAACCAGCAAGCTGCCCTTGTCGCGGTGATCGGGGAAGCGGCGGCCACTGCCGTTCAGCGGGCCATCGTCAAGGCTGTCCTGTCGGCTGATCCGGTTGCCGGAATACCGTCCTACCGCCAGACGTTGCCTTCAGCATTTGCACTTCGGTGACGGGTGCGTGACAACGGAGGTGGGAGTGCTCAACATCAGTCGATCGCTGGTGGACCAGATGGTGGCGCACGCCCGCGCCGACCATCCCGACGAGGCATGCGGGGTGATCGCCGGACCGGAGGGTTCGGACCGGCCCGAGCGGTTCATCGCGATGACAAACGCAGAGCGCAGCCCCACGTTCTACCGCTTCGACTCCGGCGAGCAGCTCAAGGTGTGGCGCGAGATGGATCGGGCCGACGAGGAGCCCGTGGTGATCTACCACTCGCACACCGCAACCGAGGCGTATCCGAGCCGAACCGACATCTCGTTCGCATCCGAACCGAACGCCCACTACGTGCTGATCTCCACCCGCGACGCCGACAGCGAGGAGATCCGCAGTTACCGGATCGTTGACGGCTCGGTCGCCGAAGAACAGATCACGATCGACGACCACTAGCCGTGTGCCACGACGCACACCACAGCTCGGCCACACAAAAAGGAGTTCGCCATGGCAGTAACCGTTTCCATCCCGACAATCCTGCGTACGTACACCGACGGCAACAAGCGGGTCGAGTCCAGTGGGGCGACGCTCGGTGAGTTGATCGACAACCTCGATGCCAGCCACGAGGGGCTCAAGGACCGGCTGATCGCGTCCGGCAAACTCCACCGCTTCGTCAACGTCTACGTCAACGACGAGGACGTTCGTTTCTCCGGCGGCCTGGACACCTCCGTCGCGGACGGCGATGAGGTCACCATCCTGCCCGCGGTCGCCGGCGGCTGACCGTACCTCGATGACCCGTTACGAATCGCTGATCGACTCTGTCGGTGGCACCCCGCTCATCGGGCTGCAACGGCTGTCGCCGCGCTGGCACGCCGATGACAGCGGGCCGGCGATCCGGCTGTGGGCCAAGCTGGAGGACCGCAACCCGACCGGGTCGATCAAGGATCGGCCGGCGCTGCGCATGATCGAGCAGGCCGAGATCGACGGCGTCCTCAAGCCAGGGGACACCATCCTGGAGCCGACCAGCGGCAACACCGGCATCTCGCTCGCGATGGCCGCAAAACTCAAGGGCTACAAGCTCATCTGCGTGATGCCCGAGAACACGTCGATCGAACGACGTCAGCTGCTGACCATGTTCGGGGCGGAGATCATCTCCTCACCCGCGGCCGGTGGGTCGAACAAGGCCGTGGCGATGGCGAAGGAACTGGCCCTGCACAACCCCGATTGGGTGATGCTCTACCAGTACGGCAATCCTGCGAATGCGCTCGCGCATTACGAGGGCACCGGACCCGAGATCGTGGCCGACCTGCCGGAAATCACCCACTTCGTTGCCGGACTCGGCACCACCGGCACGCTGATGGGTGTCGGACGGTACCTGCGCGAGGCCCGTCCCGAAGTCCAGATCGTGGCTGCCGAACCGCGGTACGGCGACGAGGTCTACGGACTTCGCAACATCGATGAGGGTTTTGTGCCCGAGTTGTACGACGAGACGATCCTGTCGATGCGGTATTCGGTCGACAGCCACAACGCCGTTCGCCGCGTCCGGGAGCTGATCGAGACCGAAGGAATCTTTGCCGGCATCTCGACCGGGGCCATTCTGCACGCTGCCCTCGGCGTTGCGCGCAAAGCCGACAAGGCCGGTGAACGCGCAGACATCGCCTTTGTCGTGTGTGATGCCGGATGGAAGTATCTGTCGACGGGGGTGTACGAAGGTAGCCTCGACGAAGCAGGTGAAGGGCTCGAAGGCCATCTCTGGGCCTGATCATCGGACATCGATCGGAGACACATGACCGGATCACTCGGCCCGTACGGCGGTGCCGGTGGCGGACTCACGCCATCGGGGTCCGCCGAGGCCAAGCGAACCTCCTGGCCGTTGTGGCTGCGGTCCGCGGTTGTCATCGTCGCGTTGACCGCCCTGCTGTACGTCGTCGAGGCCATCGACGCGGTGAGCGATCACGACCTGGACAGTGCGGGCATCGAGTCGCGTGACACCGACGGTCTCTCCGGCATCGTGTTCTCGCCGTTCCTGCACGATGGGTGGGAACACCTGCTGGCCAACACGATTCCCGGGATGGTCCTCGGCTTCCTGGTTCTGATGGCCAAGCGGTTCGTCGTCACCACACTCATCGTGTGGGTTGTGTCCGGTCTCGGTGTCTGGCTCTTCTCGCCGTCGACTGTCGTCACGGTCGGCGCCTCGGGCATCATCTTCGGCTGGCTCACCTACATCCTGGTTCGCGGATTGTTCAACCGCGACATCTGGCAGATCTTGCTGGGCGTGGTGGTGTTCTTCGTCTACGGCGGTGTGCTGTGGGGCGTGGTTCCCACCGACGGCCGCGTCTCCTGGCAGGGCCATCTCTTCGGGGCGATCGGCGGAGTGCTGGCCGCGTGGTATCTCTCCGGCAAGGACCGTAAGCGCGACCACGCCACCGCGCCGACTCCCTACGGCGCCAACGGCTTGGGGAACAATCGGGGCACAGCTCTGTGAGCGCCGATGTGGACGCGCCGATCGGCATCTTCGATTCGGGGGTGGGCGGTCTCACCGTGGCGCGTGCGGTGATCGACCAGCTGCCGTCCGAGAACATCATCTACATCGGCGACACCGCCAATGGGCCCTACGGGCCGTTGACCATTCCCCAGATCCGAGCGCATGCACTTGCCATCGGTGACGAGTTGGTCAATCGCGGCGTCAAGGCTCTTGTCATCGCCTGCAACACCGCATCGGCCGCCTGCCTGCGTGATGCTCGCGAGCGTTACCCCGTGCCCGTCATCGAGGTTGTGCTGCCCGCCGTTCGCCGTGCGGTGGCGGCAACGCGATCGGGCCGCATCGGTGTCATCGGCACCGAGGCCACCATCGCCTCTCGTGCCTACGAAGATTCTTTCGCCGCTGCCCAGAACGCGGTGATCACCTCGGTGCCCTGCCCACGGTTCGTCGATTTCGTCGAACGGGGGATCACCAGCGGTCGGCAGGTTCTCGGCCTCGCCCAGGGATACCTCGAGCCGCTGGCCCAGGCGGGCGTCGACACGGTGGTGCTCGGCTGCACGCACTATCCGATGCTGTCGGGTGTCATTCAGCTGGCCGTGGGTGACGAGGTCACCCTGGTCTCGAGCGCGGAAGAAACCGCCAAAGATGTGTTGCGGGTGCTGACATCCACCGACCTCTTGCGGCCACCCTCCGACGTGCCCGCCGACCGCGTTTTTCAGGCCACCGGTGATCCCGAGATGTTCGCCCGGCTGGCCATACGTTTCCTCGGCCCGGCCATCGGCGCAGTTCAACACGCCTGATCGACCGTCCGCCGACGGCAAGGTGAGCCGGCGTGGCAGCATGGCTGCATGCGTTTGACCGTGCTGGGTTGTTCGGGCAGTTTGGCGGGCCCGGATTCGCCGGCGTCCGGGTATTTGCTGACGGTGCCTGGCGGCCAGCCGGTGGTGATGGACTTCGGCCCCGGCGTCCTGGGTTCGTTGCAGCAGCATGCCGACCCCAACGAGGTCGCGGTGATGCTGAGCCATCTGCACGCCGACCATTGCCTCGATCTGCCCGGTCTGTTGGTGTGGCGCCGCTACAACCCGATTCCCGCCATCGGCAAGGGAACACTCATCGGACCTCCCGGAACAGCGGCCCGGATCGGCGCTGCATCATCGGAGTACCCGGGGAAGATCGACGACATCAGCGACACGTTCGACGTGTCCACATGGACCGACCACGAGGAGATCGAACTGGGCGGGATGAGGATCCTGGCCCGGAAGGTGAATCATCCACCTTCGACGTTCGGACTTCGCATCACCGGCCCTGGTGGCGAGGTACTGGCCTACAGCGGCGACACCGGCGTGTGCGATGAGCTCATCGAACTCGCCCAGGGCGCCGATGTGTTCCTCTGTGAGGCGTCGTGGACCCACGATCCGGAGAACAGGCCGCCGAACCTGCATTTGTCCGGCAGGGAGGCAGGCGAGGCCGCGGCCAAGGCCGGCGTCAAGAGCCTTGCCCTGACCCATCTTCCACCGTGGACCTGGCCCGACGACATGCTTGCCGAGGCCCGCGAGGTGTACGACGGCCCGATCCGCGTTGTGCGTCGCGACGAGCAGATCGATATCGGCTGACCACCTGCCGGGATGCTCGGACGAGATATCGGGCACCCGCCCACGGTGCCAGGTGGTGTCGATAGGGTGTCGGTGTGAGTAGACGCGCTGATGGCCGAGTAGACGACGAACTGCGGAAGGTCACCATCACCCGCGGATTCACCAACCACCCCGCTGGATCTGTGTTGGTGGAATTCGGACAGACCCGGGTGATGTGTACGGCCAGCGTCACCGAAGGCGTTCCGCGGTGGCGGCGCGGCTCGGGACTGGGCTGGCTGACCGCGGAGTACGCGATGTTGCCCGCTGCCACCCACGATCGGTCCGACCGCGAGTCGGTCAAGGGCAAGGTCGGTGGACGCACCCAGGAGATCAGTCGCCTGATCGGCCGGTCGCTGCGTGCATGTATCGACCTGGCGGCGTTGGGGGAGAACACCATTGCCCTCGACTGTGATGTGCTCCAGGCCGACGGCGGCACCCGCACCGCAGCGATCACAGGCGCGTACGTTGCGCTCTGCGACGCGGTCACCTATCTCAACGCCGCGGGCAAGCTGGCCGACCCCCAACCGATCTCGTGCGCGATCGCCGCGGTGAGTGTCGGCGTGGTGGATGGCCGGGTACGGATCGACCTTCCGTACGAGGAGGATTCGCGCGCCGAGGTGGACATGAACGTGGTCGCCACCGATACCGGCACCCTCGTCGAGATCCAGGGCACAGGCGAAGGTGCGACCTTCCCGCGATCGACCCTCGACCGCCTTCTCGACATGGCGATGCTCGGTACCGAGAAGATTTTCGAGGTCCAGCGCGAGGCTTTGGCCCTGCCGTACCCCGGCACGTTGCCCGAACCCGAGGTGTCCGGCAAGCGCAAGGCTTTCGGTAGCTGATGGCTCAGCGCCTATTGGTCGCCAGCCGTAACAGCAAGAAGCTCGCCGAACTCCGACGAGTCCTCGAGCGTGCGGGCATCAGCGGTCTGGAGGTCGTCGGTCTCGACGAAGTGCCTGAGTACGACGAGGCACCCGAGACCGGCGCCACGTTCGAAGAGAATGCCCTCGCCAAGGCTCGGGACGGGTTTACCGCCACCGGATTGGCCTGCATCGCAGACGATTCGGGCATCGAGGTGGATGCGCTGCGTGGTATGCCCGGCGTGTTGTCCGCCCGGTGGGCGGGGCGCCACGGCGACGACGAGGCGAACACCTCGCTGCTGCTCGGCCAGATGCGCGACGTACCTGCCGAGCGCCGAGGCGGGGCCTTTGTCTCCGCGTGCGCACTGGTGACGGCTACCGGGCAAGTGGTGGTCCGCGGCGAATGGCGTGGCCGCATCATCGATGCGCCCCTGGGCGACAACGGTTTCGGCTACGACCCCGTTTTTGTACCCGATGACGAGGCGGCGGGCGGACGGACAGCGGCCGAGCTGTCTGCATCCGAGAAGGACGCGCTCAGTCACCGCGGTCGTGCACTGACACAACTTGTGCCCGCTCTGCAGGAACTGGCACGGAGCTAGCCCTCCTGGCCGGGGCCTCAGACCCCGAACTGTGCCTTGATCTCTTGGGTGCGCTTGTGTTCCACCCAGAACGACAGGAACGGGATGGTGCCGGCGATCAGGGTGTAAACGGCCTTGCCCAGAGGCCAGCGAACTTTGATACCGAGGTCGATGGCCATGATGAGGTACACGAAGTACACCCAACCGTGAACGATCGGCACGAAGTCGAGCGCGTCTACGTCGAAGCCGTATTTGAGGACCAGTTCGGCCACGAGGAGCAGCAACCAGAGGCCGGTGACCCACGCCATCACCCGGTACCGAAGCAACGCGCCTTTGATCTTGCTCGGCGTCGCCGTGGTTGCAGGCGCGGTCTGTTCGGCCGGGGTCTCGGTCACTGATTGCTCCGTTGTGTGTTGTTCGTATGCGGGTCTGTGTCGACCATCTCGGGGTCGGGGTCGGTCTGGCGCGGGTCGTTGCCCGCGAGTTCGGCGAGTATCTGGTTGTATTCGGCCAGCTGGCCGCTCTCGAGGCTGTCGTCCGTTGGGGGACTGGCCGGTGCGGGTCGAGGCGGCAGGACTCCATCTGGAATCTCCGTCATGCCCTTGTTCGATTGCAGCTTCAGCACTTCGACGGGGTCGGACTCGAGCACCACGAATCGGCGGTACGCGTAGACCACGAATATGGCGAAAGCCGGCCACTGGAGTGCGTACCCCAGATTCTGGCCAGTACCCGAGCTCGATTCGAAGCGATCCCACTGCCACCACGCCAGCGCGAGACATGCGAGCGCGGCGACGATCACCAGCACGATGAGTGCTGGTCGATGCCGGTGCTTGATGGGAGCCATGTCTTGACGGTACCTAAGTACTGCAACGCGCTGGTCAGCCGGTACGCTGTGCTCTGCACGCGCGAGTGGCGGAATTGGCAGACGCGCTGGATTTAGGTTCCAGTGTCTACGGACGTGGGGGTTCAAGTCCCCCCTCGCGCACCACAGATCTCTGCGCCGGCTGCCCCGAGTTTTGTACGCAAACGTCGGCGCCGTCGTCACTGAACGCAGATCCGCGGCAAGCTCGTCCGCGGCGTATCCGTTGTCGATAGACAGGGCGGCTCCTCCATGTCCGAAATCCACGTCCACAGGTGACCGCCCCGCCGGGCTTGAGACTAGCACCGGTTCGAACGTATGGTCGAACCATGAAGACGGCCGGAATCGGAGGAGACAGCGGGCAACCGCGCCGCCCGGCCTTTGTGAGGGTCGGGCATATGGCTGTCACGGTCGACCTGATCACGCTGTACGCCTATCAACCCCATCACTCGGGGTCGTATCACCCCGATGGACTCCAATTCCGGAAGAAGACGATGGGAGTGCTCACCGAGTGGGGCATGACCGAGTGGGGCGAATGGTTCGGCAAGGTCACCTACACAATCCCGGCCAAGGGGAGAGAGGAGAAGGTGACCCATTGGGTTCCTGGTTGGGCGCTTCGGCCGGCGGAAGGGGTTGCCGGCGAACGTGATACGTGAGCCCGGCCGTCGCGGGTGGCGGGCTTGGCCGAACCCGAGGACTCTGGAGTCCAGTATGTCTGCGCGTCCGTCGTCTCTGACCTCCACGCGGCCCGTTCGCCTAGTCGTCGCGGTCGCGATGATCGCTGTGCAACTGGTTCTGACGGCATCTGTCGGTGCGTTTGTGTGCGGTGTCGGCAGCGCACGGGACGTGGACGGCCATACGCCGGCTGGATCTGCTGACCGCCGCGGTGTGGTCGGCGGCTTTGTCGGCAGGGCAGTGGCGGCTGCCGAAACCGTTGCGTTGGCCCGGCCGGGGCTCGACTTGGGAATGGCGGTACTGGACACCGCCACCGGGGAGTCGTCGGGTTCGGCCAGTGCCACGCCGATGTATGCCGCGTCGCTCACGAAGTTGGTTGTGGTGGTCGACATCGTCGAACGTCGCCGTGCTGAACAATTGCCCGTGGCTGACTCGGATGTCGCTCTGATCGAGCGCGCACTCGGTCCCAGCGATGACGTCGCGATGAACGAACTGTGGACACGGTACGACGGGCAGGGCGCGGTGTCGCGGGTGAGTGAACAACTCGGACTCACCGAAACCGCACCGCCGCAAGATCCTTCGTACTGGGGCGAGATGGTCACCTCGGCTGCCGATGTCGTTCGGCTCTACGCGCACGTGTCGAAGATGCCGGAGCTCGACCGTCAGTTGGTCCTGGGCGCTCTGGCGTCAGCACCGGCGGTGGCGGCCGACGGCTTCTCTCAAGACTTCGGTCTGCTCGCTCTCGGCGCGGTGAATGCGCCTGTGGTCAAACAGGGGTGGATGTGTTGCTTCGAGCAGACGGCCTACCTCCACAGCGCCGGGTTCGTCGGCCCCGATCACAGATTCGTGGTGGCGCTGCTGAGCCGCCAACCATACGAGGCGAGTTGGGCGACTTCGCGCGACGGCCTGACTGCCGTGGCGTCGGCAGTCGGGTCCGCGTTGTCTCTCGCAGACAACGACACGATGCCGCTGGACTCACGCGGGCAGCTCCACTGATGTGTCCCACAGCGACAACATCTTTCGGCCAGGTCGTGACTACCGCGGATTGAGCACGGCGCGTTGGCCGAGGCTCTGGTGTGACGTGGATCGCCACCGGGAACGAAACCGCCGGCACGGATCGTTTGCCCCACAGACCAAAAAGTGCAGTCTTCGAAAGGTGTTCGTTGTGAGTCCGTTTCCGCCCCCGCCGCCATGGACAAGTGGATTTCGTGCACTCAACAGACCTGAGCCCGAACGGAAGAACAGCGGAGACAAGAACGGTGGCGACAAATGGGAGTGGCTCATCCTCACCGCGATCTTGGCGGTTGTCGTTCTGGTGCTCATCGTGAAATAGCTGTCGACACGTACTTTCTGGCAGTCGAGCAGTGTCAGGAACTCCTACAAACAGAAACGAGCGGTTGGCACCCTTGGGTGCCAACCGCTCGAGTGGTCTCTGCCGCTACTTGGTGTAGAGGCCCTCGATCTCGTCTGCGTGGGAGTCATGGATGACGTTGCGCTTGAGCTTGAGGGTGGGCGTCAACTCGCCCGTCTCGATGGTGAAGTCGTTCTCGATGATCCGGAACTTCTTGATGGCCTCGGCCTTTGAGACCTGATCGTTGGCGGTCTTGATGGCAACGTCGATGTCGGCGATCAGCTTCTCGTTGTTCACCAAGTCCGATACCGGCGTGTCCGCGGGGAGGTTGTTGCGCTCGAGCCAGCCGGGCAGTGCTTCGGGGTCAAGGGTGACCAGAGCGGCGATGAAGGGCTTGTTGTCACCGACAACAAGGGCCTGACTGACCAGCGGATGCGCACGGATCGCGTCCTCCATCTGCGCGGGGGAGACGTTCTTGCCGCCGGCAGTGACGATGAGTTCCTTCTTGCGGCCGGTGATCGACAGGTAGCCGTCATCAAGCGTCCCGATGTCACCGGTGTGGAACCAGCCATCCTTGATCGCCTCGGCTGTGGCCTGCTCGTTCTTCCAGTACCCGCCGAAGACCACGGGGCCTTTCAGCAGCACCTCGCCGTCGTCGGCAATGGCGACCGATTGTCCGTACACCGGACGGCCGACTGTTCCGATGCGTTGTGCGCCTTCGGCATTGACCGTGACGGCGGCCGTGGTCTCACTCAAGCCATAGCCCTCGTAGATGGGGATTCCGATGCCGCGGAAGAAGTGACCGAGTCGGGCGCCGAGGGCGGCCCCGCCGGACACCGCGCTTGTGCACTCGCCGCCGAGCGCCGCGCGGAGCTTGGAATAGACAAGCACGTCGAACACCTTGTGCTTGGCCTTGAGGACCAGCCCGGCTCCGCCGTTCTCCAGTGCCTTCGAGTACTCGATGGCGGTGTCGGTGGCAGCCCCGAAGATCTTGCCCTTGCCGCCGTCCTCGGCCTTCTGCTTGGCGCTGTTGTACACCTTTTCGAACACGCGGGGGACCGACAGGAGGTAGCTGGGCTTGAAGGCCGCGAGATCATCGAGGAGCGTCGGCCCCACGGTGGTGTGGCCGAGCTGAACGAGGTGCACGATCGAGGCGACCGAGATGATCCTGGCGAACACGTGCGCGAGCGGCAGGAACAGCAGGGTCGAACTGCCTTCGGACATCAGGTCGCCGAGCGTGACACGCACACCGTGGCATTCGTGCAGGAAGTTCGCGTGGGTGAGTGCGACGCCCTTGGGCTTGCCCGTGGTTCCCGATGTGTAGACCAGAGTGGCGATGTCGCTCGACAGGGTGTTGGCGAGACGCTGATCGAGCTCGGAATCGTCAACGGATTCGCCACGGCGAACAAGTTCGTCGATGGCGCCTTCGTCGATCACGAGGATCTCTTTGAGGTCGGCGCTGTCGGCGAGTACCGAGCTGTGTTGCTGCTTCTGAGCGGATGTTTCGACCAACAGCAGGGAGGTCTCGGAGTTCTCGACGATGTACTGCACCTGCGACGGGGCGGAGGTCTCGTAGATGGCGACCGTGGTTCCCGCGGCGCGCCACACGGCGTAGTCGAGGACTGTCCACTCGTAGCGGGTGGCCGAGCAGATCGAGACCCGGTCGCCGTGTTCGATGCCGGACGCGATCAAACCCTTGGCGACCTTGTCCACCAGGTCGGCGAACTCCTTTGTGGTGATCGGAGTCCAGGAGCCGTCGTCACCGCGACGCTTGAACAGCCCCTTGGTCGGTGACTCGTCGCGGTGCCGCAACATCGAGTCAACGATGGACGCCTTTTCCGGAACGACGAAGTCGGACGGCACTGAAACTTCTTGCACAAGGGCCTCCTGCGGCAGGGGAGTGTCGGAGAGGCGGGTAACCGAGGCACTCGGAACCCGTCAACTGTGGGTTAGGTTACCTTTCGAACCTACTCGTCAGTAGGGGACCCTGACAGCGATTCCCCTGCGGCGGGGTTTTGTCGTGCGAATAACGGATTTGAGCTGTTCACGGCTACAGTAGGTAGTAATGACAGACAGTATTGATGGGCCCCCCGTGCGTGACGCGGCCCTTTTAAGCGAAGACACCGTAACGTTCGCCGACCTCGGGATGGATCCCCGAGTGTTGCAGGCACTCACGGACGTGGGCTACGAGACCCCCTCTCCGATCCAGGCGGCAACCATCCCGCCTCTGCTCGAAGGTCGCGACGTGGTCGGTCTGGCACAGACCGGCACCGGCAAGACCGCCGCATTCGCCGTTCCGATCCTCTCGGGCATCGACTCATCGGCGCGTAAGCCGAAGGCACTCATCCTGGCTCCGACGCGTGAACTCGCGCTGCAGGTGGCCGAGGCGTTCGGCCGCTACTCCGCACATCTGCCCGGTGTGAAGGTGCTCCCGATCTACGGTGGTCAGAGCTATACCGTGCAGCTCTCGGGACTCCGCCGTGGCGCACAGATCATCGTCGGAACGCCTGGCCGTGTCATCGACCACCTCGACAAGGGCACCCTCGACATCTCCGAGTTGGACTACCTCGTCCTCGACGAGGCCGACGAGATGCTGAACATGGGTTTCGCCGAAGACGTCGAGCGCATCCTGCGCGATACGCCGGAGTCCAAGCAGGTGGCGTTGTTCTCGGCCACCATGCCCAAGACGATCGGCCGGCTGTCGCAGAAGTACCTCAAGAATCCGGTCGAGGTCACGATGAAGGCCAAGACCGGTACCGCGTCGAACATCACGCAGCGGTATCTCCAGGTCTCTCACCAGCGCAAATTGGATGCGCTGACCCGTGTCCTCGAAGTCGAGCAGTTCGACGCGATGATCGTGTTCGTACGCACCAAACAAGCCACCGAAGACCTGGCCGAGCGGCTGCGGTCGCGTGGGTTCTCCGCAGCTGCCATCAACGGGGACATCGCTCAGGCGCAGCGTGAGCGCACCATCGCGCAGCTGAAGAACGGTCAGGTCGACATCCTCGTGGCCACCGACGTCGCTGCACGTGGTCTCGACGTCGACCGGATCTCGCACGTCCTGAACTACGACATCCCGCACGACACCGAGGCGTACGTGCACCGGATCGGTCGCACCGGCCGGGCGGGTCGATCGGGCACTGCACTGTTGTTCGTCTCACCCCGTGAGCGGCATCTGCTCCGGGCGATCGAGAAGGCCACCCGTCAGCCACTCGACGAGATCGGGTTGCCCAGCGTCGACGATGTCAACGCACAGCGGGTCACCAAGTTCGCCGAATCGATCACCCAGAATCTCAGTTCGGACAATCTCGACCTCTTCCGCAAGCTGATCGAGGACTACGCCCGCGAGAACGACGTGACGATGGCCGACATCGCCGCGGCGCTGGCTCTCGAGACACGGGACGGCGGGTTCCTGATGTCGCCGGATCCGCCCGCGGGCGAGCGCAAGGAACGCGACCGTAAGGAGCGTTCAGAGCGCTCCGGTCGCGGCGGTGACGTGGAGTTCGCGACGTACCGGCTTGCAGTCGGCCGCCAGAACAATGTGACCCCGGGAGCGATCGTGGGCGCCATCGCCAACGAGGGCGGCTTGTCCCGCGGCGACTTCGGTCACATCAGCATCCGCAACGACCACTCACTCGTCGAGCTGCCCCGCAATCTGGATCGCGAGACGTTGACACGGCTTCGCGGCACGCGGATCAGCGGTGTGCCCATCGGCATCAAGAAGGACGACGGCGCACCACGTCAGCAACGTTCTTCCTCGTCCTCCTCGCGGGGCGGCAGTGGGAAGTCGTTCAGCCGTGACCGTCGCGGATCGCAGAAGGTCGCCGGCCGCGCTCGGCCCTCATAATCGCTGATCACACGCCTGACCTGCTTGTCTCACTCGCCTACACCATGAACTGTGAGCTGCGCAAATCTCGACTGGAACATCACGTCGACGGCCAGTAATATCCGGCATCGGCATGACCTCTGCGGGAATCGTGTTCAATCTCCGGCCACCCTCTCGTAACGCCTGCGTTGCGGGCGGCGACGTACCAGAGGGACGAGAAGCAGAAAGCATTAGGAAATGGTGATGAGTCCAGTAGCGATGGCTGATCCGATCTCGGCACAAGAAGCGGCCGAGCATCGTGATCGCGGCGAAGCAGTTGTAGTCGACATGCGGCCTCAGGTGGTCCGGCACCAGGGCAGTCTGCCCGGAGCTGTGGTGGTGGAGCCGAGCGAGCTCACCACCGCATTCAGTCCCGACTCCGACAAGCGAATACCTGCCATCCGTGGGCTGGACACCGAAATCGATGTGGTCTCGGTCAATTCCCAAGCTGCCCGCATCGCCCAGCAGATCGCCGCGATGGGGTACACCAACGTCCACTATGTCGACGGTGGATTCAGGGCGCTGCAGTCGGCCCACCCGCGCTGACCGTTCGCTTTACATGCCACCGAGATCTGTCTGGGGCAAACGACGCTCAAATTGTGAAGCTCGTGGCCGCAACGGGTAGCGTTCACGTGAACAAGAGTGTCAACCTGAGGCTGAACTCGAGGACGTGATGACCGAATCGGTGCCCGGCGACGACCGGCGTGCGCGAGTGCTGCGCCTGCTGCAGTTCCTGCACGAGCTGATTCGCGCCAAATCCACGGTCATCCGTGATGTGTCGGACCACGCTGCGACGGTCTGGCTCGGAGACGATCACAACATCCCGATCATCCGTGACGCCGCAGTCGGCCAGGTGATCGTGGAGATCGCTCGCGACAACACCTTGCAAGGCAGCGGATACGACGCGCTGGCCCAGGCCATCGATGAACTCGCCGAACGCCCCGAGTCGCTCGAACTGGTCATCGCGTCCGGACTGCTCACCGTGCAATCACCGGTATCGATCCGCGAGCACCTTGTCACTCAGGCGGTCGTCGCCGAACACGATCACGCCGCGGGCATCATCCGGGTGACACTCGCGGGCGAATCGCAACCCGAGTTGCACGCAGGACACCTTCTCACCGGTGTCGACGGTTTTGACCTGGCTGGTTCGGCCGATCTGGCCGAGCAACTCGCGACCACGCGGTCCCCGGTCGCCGATTCCATCGAAAAGTTCTTCAGCAAATGGCGTCGCGCGGTGGTCGACGACCCGGCGTCGGTCTCGGTCGACCTCGCGCCCGCCCTGGTGCTGCGCCGCCGTGGCTCAGCACCGCTGCTCGACTACTACGAGGCCATGATGGCCGCCGTTCGCGACGAAAAGAACGACATCCCGATCGGCCTGGCGCAACTGGTCGAGCCTGTTGAAGCCTCCGAGCGTGTGCTGCGATTGCACGAGAGCGGCGCGATGTCGGCGGAGGAACTGGTCGAAGACGCTCTGTACCCGTTGCCGTCGAACGTCGAGCAACGAGACATCCTGGCCCAGCTGGGACTCGACAGTGGTGTTGTGGTCGAGGGCCCACCCGGCACCGGCAAGACGCACACGATCGCCAACCTGATGTCTGCACTACTGGCCAAAGGGCAGCGCGTGTTGGTGGTCTCGGAGAAGGCTCAGGCGCTGCATGTCTTGCGGGACAAACTCCCCGCCGAATTGCAGGAACTCGCGGTATCGATCACCGACGTGACCAAGGACGGTTCGCAGTCGCTCATCGACAGCGTGGAAGCGATCGCGAACCGCAAGGGCAGTTTCCAGTCCCGGGTCGCCACGAGCGAGATCAAGAACGTGCGGTCCAAACGGGATCAGGCGCGGGCCAAGCGGGAGCAGATCCTTCGCGAGATCTGGCAACTGCGCGAGTCGGAGACCGAGAAGCACGAGTGGGTTGCCGCTGGGTACAGCGGGACAGCGGCCGAGATCGTCCGTCAGTGCAATGACGTTGCCGCGGAATACGATTGGCTTCCCGGGCCGTTGCACAGCGCCATCTCGCCGCTGGAACCGAGCGAGTTCGAACGGCTCTTGGACCTCCTCCGCAAGCGTGGCAAGAACTGGTCCGACCGACTGGCCCAGCACTTGCCCGACCTCGACGACGTGCTGCCCGACACCGTCGAGCTCGAACGAATCTGCACGCGCGTCCGTGACCGTCCGTCAGAGGAAATGGTTGGCAGCGGTTCGCTTCTGGCGATTCTCGCCGACGTCGACAGCGCCCGCCTGCTCCGGGTGAAGACTCGATGCGACCGGCTCGGTGCTGCCGTCCGTGAGGTGCGCACCTTCCCGCCGCATCTGCAGCAGATGGCGCAACGGCTGCTTTCTGGCGAGGCGTCGTACCTGTGGAACAGGGTGACGGCGCTGTCCGAGGTGATCGACGACGCGACCGAACGCGACAAGAGGATCGGCACCCACACGGTCGAGGCGACCGGCGCCAACACCGGTGACTCGTCGGTGTTCGAGAAAGCGGCCGACTACCTCGATGCGGGTGGTCAGTGGCGCGGTCGCTTCCGGAAGGCGCCCGAGCAGAAAGCGGTCGAAGAGCTGCCGGGACAGTATCTGGTGGACGGCCGGCCTCCTACTGATGCTGCGTCGATGCGCCTGGTCGCCGACCACCTCGGTGTACTGGACGCCGTCGCACGCGTACAGGCGATCCTGGCCGAGGTGAACGTACCGATGGACACCACCGGTACCCGGTCGGTACAGCTCGGCCGACTGGTACAGCTCGACGGTCAGCTCGCCTGGGTGTCCGAATTGCTCACCGGCCGCGACCAATTGGTCCGGGAACTCAACGCGATCAGTCCCGGGGGTCCGCGACCGAAGAGCATCGACGAAGTCGAGGAGGTCGCCAGGCAGGCCGGTGCCATCGCTGCCGCCAACGACGGCACGTTGGCCCGTCGCGAACTCGACGACATCGCCCGCGCGCTCTCCACCGAGATCGAGAAGGGCCCCTCGCCTGAAGGCGATGCGCTTCTGGCTGCGGTGCGTGCCGCCGACCCCGACGCCATCCTGGAAACCCGTCGCGCCTGGCACACCGCGAGTGCCGAGCGGGAAAGCCAGGGCGCGCTGGATCTGCTGGAGCTACGGCTCAAGCAGAAGGCGCCCGCTTTGGTGAAGCTTCTCGAGGAAACAGCAGACGACCCGGTATGGGACGAGCGACTGGCCGAGCTGGACGCCGCGTGGTCGTGGCGCCGGGCCTATCAGTGGGCGCAGGACCGCAGCGACCCCCAACGGGAGACACGCCTCGAAGCCGACCTCGACGAGGTCGAGGCAGACATCACCCACTTCACCGCCCGGCTCGCCGCCGCCTGTGCCTGGCGTGAATGTCTCGAGCACATGACGGTGAGTCAGGTGCAGGCACTGCAGTCCTACCGCGACCACATCACCAACATCGGCAAGGGTTCGGGCAAGCACGCAGAGCGGTTCAGGCTCGCAGCCCGATCCGCCATGGCGCAGGCACAGACCGCAGTCCCGGCGTGGATCATGCCGATTTCCCAGGTCCTCAGTTCCGTTGCGCCGGCGCAGAATTCGTTCGACGTGGTCATCGTGGACGAAGCGAGCCAGGCGGACATATCGAGTCTGTTCCTGCTGTGGCTGGCGCCGCGGGTGATCGTCGTGGGCGACGACCGCCAATGTGCACCCGGAGGTTTCGGTGGTTCCGGGATGGACGAGGTGTTCACCAAACTGGACACCTACCTGCCGGACATCCCGCAGTACATGCGAGACAGTCTCACGCCGCGGTCGAGTCTGTTCTCGATGCTCCGGACGCGATTCGGACATGTTGTCCGGCTTCGCGAACACTTCCGGTCGATGCCCGAGATCATCGAGTTCTCCAGCCGGCAGTTCTACCCCGATTCGCCACTGATCCCGGTACGTCAATTCGGTGCGGACCGTCTGGCGCCATTGCGTACCCACTTCGTCGAAGGCGCACGCAGTTCAGGATCGAACTCGTCGCTGGTCAATGCCGACGAGGCCGGTGCATTGGTGGGACTGCTGGCCGGATGCATCGAGGACCCGCGGTACGACGGGATGTCATTCGGGGTGGTGGTGCTGCAGGGCCAACGTCAGGTGGAGCTGATCTCCCAGGCCCTTCGCGAGGCGCTCGATCCGCAGGTCTGGCGTGACCGCAATCTGCGCGTCGGAACACCACCGGATTTCCAGGGCGACGAACGGCACGTCATCTTCCTGTCGATGGTGGTCTGCCCCGACACCAACGTGAACGCGTTGACGCGCAGCGAATCTCAGCGACGCATCAACGTCGCGGCGTCACGGGCCATGGAGCAACTCTGGCTTGTGCATTCTGTGCAACCCGATGACCTCAAGACCAATGATCTCCGGTACTCGCTGCTGACCTACATGCAGAAAACCGAAGGCGCGCTGGTGGACCCGGTCCCCGCCAACGTCAGCACCACGTCTCGTACCGAACCTTTCGATTCGCTGTTCGAGCAGCAGATCTTTGTCGAACTGGTGACTCGCGGGTATTACGTGAACCCCAAGGTGGTGGTGAACAACCGGACGATCGATCTGGTGGTCACCGGTAGCGACGCACGGCTGGCCGTGGAGTGCGACGGCGACGAGTTCACCAGCACCCCGGAGCAGGCCCGCGCAGACATGGAACGTGAACGTGAGCTGCGCCGGTGCGGATGGCGTTTCTGGAGGGTTCGCGAGTCGGAGTACCTGCTCGACCCGATACATGCCCTCGACGGTCTGTGGGACGAACTCGAACGGCGAGGGGTGCAGCCGAACTCGGTCGGTCCTGACTTGGCGGGCCAGGAGTCTGCTGAGCCCTGGACGCCGGTGACCTTGTCCGGCGCGGACTAGTCGTCGTCTGCGATCACGCTCAGTAGCGCGGGCAGCCCGACCGCCGCAGTCGTCTGAAGGAAATGGGTCACGTTGCGGCTCAACGGCGTTGGCTCTGGGTTGATCTCGATCACCGGAATTCCCGCGGCCAGTGCGCGTTCGGGGAGTGATGCTGCCGGATACACCATGTTCGACGTGCCCACCACGATGAGGAGATCGCAACCGGCACTCGCGTCTGCGGCACGCTCCCACGCGTCCTGGGGCAGCGACTCGCCGAACCAGACCACTCCCGGTCGGACAGGGGAGAGGCAATTGGGGCAGATGGGCGGTTCCACCCGAAGGGACTCGGTGGCGCTGTCGGGATCGGCGTCGGTACCGGCGTAGGGCAGTCCACAATGCGAGCACCGGGGTTCGAAGAGGCTGCCGTGCAGATGGGCGGTCACTTCGCTGCCGGCCCGTTCGTGTAGATCGTCGACGTTCTGGGTGACCACCATCACCGTTCTGCGCCGGGCCCACTCGGCCACCGCATGATGCCCGGGGTTGGGGAACGCACGCCGCACGAGATGAGCACGCCATTGGTACCAGGCCCACACGAGAGCCGGGTCGTCCGACCACGCTTCCGGGGTGGCCAGCGTGGTCGGGTCGAAACGCTCCCACAGGCCCGTCTCGGCGTCGCGAAACGTCGGTACATCACTCTCGGCGGACATCCCCGCGCCGGAGCACACGGTCACCCATTCGGCGCCTCGCACCAACGCCACCAGATCGCTGTCCAGATGGAGGTCACTCATCGGCGGCGTGGTCTTTCAGCTGTGCGCGCAAGATGGCCGCAGTCCCGGGGAGATCATTGTCCCGCCTGGTCAGGAGGCCTTTTGCCAAGGTCAACTTGTCGCCGTAGTGCCTCGGGACCACATGCAGATGTGAGTGGAACACGGTCTGGAATGCGGCGCGACCATCGTTGACCAGCAAGTTCACCCCGTCGGCGGCAATCGCGGATGCTCGCTGTGCGGCTGCCACTAGCTGGCCGGCCCGGAACAGTCTGGCGCCCTGTTCGGGTTCGAGTTCCGAGAGGTCGGCGGCGTGGCGCTTGGGCACCAGCAGAGTGTGGCCGGGCCGGACCGGGCGGATGTCGAGGAACCCCAAGATGTCGGAGTCCTCGTAGACGACGTGGGCCGGGGACGTCCGGGCGACGATGGCGCAGAAGATGCACTCGTTCATGCGCCAAGCCTAGTTGGCGCGCAAGAGTCGGCAAATTCGATTGTAACAATTCAATAACGACTTGAATTGGCTGCTCAGGGCCCGGGTGAGCGCTCGTTCGGTACGTCTGAGCAGGTGTTTGGCGGCAGGCCGGCATGAAGAGCGGAAGCGGCAATATGACGGTCCTGGGGGTTACTCGCCGGTATACCCATGGGTCACATTGAAACATGAGGAAAACCTCATTTTCGTGTGCAAACATGGTCATCGTGCGCATCAGGAGACCGCGGCATCGGCGCCGCGCGTCCGGGGATGAAAAGGAGTGCGTCGCAGCGTGATTCGAGAATCGGATCACCGCGACCGCCAACGGGTGGACTCCAGACGTCCACGCGCCGCCACAGACATCGAGTGGCCGACGAAGACCTACCGCGGTGTCACGCCCGCCGACCGACAACACCACAGCTACATGAGGGAGCCTCGTGACGATTCACCAGTTCCGCACCGGATCCGAAGAAAACTCAGCGTGGGCCGCACGCCCCGACGGAATCCTGATCGACCGACTGCGAGAAGGTGAGCCGTACGCGGTCAGCTTCGGGGGACAAGGCGGACCCTGGCTGCCGATACTTGCCGAATTGGTCATCGACGCAGACCTCGACCGCAGCATCGCCAACATCGTCGATGCCGCCGAGCGGCTCATCGAGCCGGTTGCCGACCGCCTCGCCGCGGTCCGGCCCGACGGCTTCCACCCACTCAGCTGGGTGCACGCACACAATGCCGATGAATCGGTACCTGCCGACAATGCTCTCGCCGCGGCGCCGGTGTCGGTGCCGGGCATCCTGCTTGCTCAGCTGGCGGCCATCAGTGCCACTCGCAAGCAGGGACTCGACCTCGGCGAGCTGACCCCTGTTGCGGCGATCGGACACTCGCAGGGCGTGCTGGGCGCCGAGGCCATCAAGGCGGCAGCCGAGGACGGCGGGCTGGGCGACGGCGCGCTACTGGCCGTAGCGCATCTCATCGGCGCGGCGGGTGCTTTCATCGCCCGTCGACGAGGCCTCACCTCCGACGCTGCCGGGAGCCCGATGCTGTCGGTCGCGCAGGTCGATCCGGCCCGCATCCAGACACTCGTCGACGACTACGCGTTGACGCTGCGCGAATCGGACCGTGAATCGGCGCCGGTGCTCTCGATCGTCAACGGACGGCGCAGCGTGGTCGTCTCAGGAGCTCCTCGCCACCTGTCGGCGTTTGTCAGCCAGTGCGAGACGCTCGCCGCCGCAGAAGCCGCCGAACGCAAGAATAAGACGACCGGCGGCACCGCCTTCGCGCCGGTCTTCGATCCACTGTCGGTGTCGATCGCCTTCCACCATCCGGCGCTCGAGGCCGCCTGCGATCTCGTCGCCGACTGGGCTGCCGAGTGCGGCATCGACCCCGTGGCCGCACGACGACTCGCCGCGGCAGTGCTGGTCGACAAGGTCGACTGGGTCGACGCCCTCGACGACGTCGTCAGTGCCGGCGCCAAGTGGATCCTCGACCTGGGCCCCGGCGACGTCGCCACCCGGCTGAGCGTTCCCGTGGTCCGCGGGCAGGGCGTCGGCCTGATCTCGGTGAGCCAACGCGGCGGGCAGCGCAACCTGTTCGCGCCCGGAGGCATCCCCGATGTCCAGCGCCCGTGGAGTACCTACAGCCCGAAGATCGTTCAGCTTCCCAACGGTCGCCACGTGGTGGAGACCGCGTTCACCCGTCTCACCGGGCGGTCGCCGATGCTCCTCGCCGGAATGACGCCGACAACGGTCGACCCCGCGATCGTGGCCGCGGCCGCCAATGCCGGGCACTGGGCCGAACTGGCCGGTGGCGGACAGGTGACGGAGGGCATCTTCGCCGACAACGTCGCCAAGCTGACCGAACTCCTCGAGCCGGGCCGTCAGGCGCAGTTCAACACCCTTTTCCTCGACCCCTACCTGTGGAAGCTGCAGATCGGCGGCAAGCGTCTCGTGCAGAAGGCACGTGCAAACGGCGCGCCGATCGACGGTGTCATCGTCTCGGCTGGTATCCCGGAGCTCGACGAGGCCGTGGCGCTGGTGTCCGAACTCGCCGACGCGCAGATCCCGTACATCTCGTTCAAGCCCGGCACCATCGGACAGATCCGTTCGGTGATCCGCATTGCTGCCGAGGTACCGCACTACCCGGTGATCGTCCAGATCGAGGGGGGCCGCGCAGGAGGCCATCACTCCTGGGAGGATCTCGACGACCTCCTCCTGGCCACCTACGCCGAGCTGCGCGCCCGCCCCAACGTGGTCATCTGCGTCGGCGGCGGAATCGGGACAGCCGAGCGGGCCAGCGAATACCTCACCGGAGTCTGGTCAGCTGCCCACGACTACCCGCTCATGCCGCTCGACGGCATCCTGATCGGCACCGCCGCCATGGCCACCAAGGAGGCGACCACGTCGCCGGCGGTCAAAGAACTCCTGGTCAACACCCCGGGCTGCGACGAGTGGATCGGCGCAGGCTACGCGACTGCCGGAATGGCCTCGGGCCGAAGCCAGCTCGGCGCCGACATCCACGAGGTCGACAACGCCGCGTCGCGATGTGGTCGACTGCTCGACGAGGTGGCCGGTGATGAAGAAGCCGTGCAGGCTCGTCGCGACGAGATCATCGAGGCGCTCACCGGAACCGCGAAGCCGTACTTCGGCGATGTGGCGCAGATGACCTACCGGCAATGGCTCGAGCGTTATGTCGAGCTCGCCGTTGGGGAGGCCACCGGGGCGGCGACATGGGTCGATGTCACCTGGCGCCAGCGTTTCATCGAGATGCTGCAACGCGCCGAAGCCCGTCTCAACGATGCCGACCGCGGTCAGATCCCGACGCTGTTCGGTCACACGTCGGCCACCGACAATGCCGGTGCAGCCATCGATGCGTTGGTCGCGGTGTACCCGGCTGCCGACACCGACGTTCTGCACCCGGCCGACCTGATCTTCTTCCTCGACCTCTGCCGTACGCCCGGCAAGCCGGTCAATTTCGTCCCGGTCATCGACAAGGACGTGCGCCGCTGGTGGCGCAGCGACTCCCTGTGGCAGGCCCACGATCCGCGCTACGGCGCAGACGAGGTGTGCATCATCCCGGGACCGGTTGCTGTCGCAGGCATCACCCGCGTCGACGAACCGGTCGGCGAGTTGCTCGACCGCTTCGAAGCCCAGGTGGTCACCGATCTCCACGGCATCGGCGTAGAGCCCTTCCCGGTCAGCGCGCGACTTCGTGCGGGCCTGGTCGACGTGGAAGGCGTGCTCGGCACCGTCGTCGAGTCGCTGAGCGTGCAGTGGTCCGGGCGCCTCGTTGCGAATCCTGTTGCCTTGCTGGGTGACCGGGTTGCGTGGGAGTTCCCCTCCACCGAGCGTGGTGAGCACGAACCGACCGGGGCCGTCCTCGAGCGCACCCCCGACGGAGTCGTCCTGACCGTGCCGATCGGCAAGGCCACCGTTGCCATCCCGATGACCGTCGACGAGTCGATCCTCGACGGTGGGTCACCCAAGGTCACCATCGAGGGCGCCGCAGGCGCGATGCGCCAGATCCTGGCGGTTGCAGCCGGCGGATCCCTGGCGTCGGTGACCGATGGCGCGGCCACACGCACCGTCACGTGGGAACCGGACCTGGTCGCCGACCACGCCGCGGTCACCGCGTACACCCTTCCCGAGCATCTGAGTGCTTCGGTCCCGCAAGGCGTCACCGGGTTCGCCAATCCCGACACGCTGGTCGGATTGTGCTGGCCCGCCGTCTTCAGTGTGATCGGATCAGCGACGACCCAGGCAGGCGAGCCTGTGGTCGAAGGCCTGCTCGATCTGGTCCACCTCGATCATGTTGCGTCCACCGTCGGCGAACTGCCGCGCGTGGCGACAGATTTGACGGTCACCGCAGCACTGTCGGGTGTTGTCGACACCGACCTCGGGCGTGTGGTCACCGTGGTGGTCACCATCTCCGACGCTGATCGCCAGGTTGCCGAGATGACCGAACGGTTCGCAGTACGCGGACGCACCGGCGACGGCGAGTTGACCGATCCGAGTCGGGCCGGTGGTGCACTGAGCGCCAAGTCAGGCGAGGCGACCCGCAAGAAGATCCGCGAAGTCACCATCGCAACCCCGTCGCGGATGCACGGATTCGCCCTCGTCTCAGGCGATCACAACCCCATCCACACCGACATGTCGGCAGCGAAGATGGCCGGTCTGGGCAGCCCTATTGCTCACGGCATGTGGCTGTCCGCGGCCGCCCAGCACGTCGTGACCGCCACCGACGCCAAGAACCCCATCCCGGTGCCTCGCGCACTGCTCGGCTGGACCGCCCGCTTCCTGGGCATGGTTCGCCCAGGTGACGAGGTCACCATCCGCGTCGACCGCGTCGGTATGGACGCGGGCCGCGACGTCATCGAGGTCAGCGCCAAGGTCGGCGACCTGCTCGTGATGAACGCCACCGGTCTTCTGGCGCCTGCCAAGACCGTCTACGCGTTCCCGGGACAGGGCATCCAGAGCAAGGGCATGGGACTCGACGCACGGTCGCGGTCCAAGGCCGCCCGCAAGGTCTGGGACCGGGCGGACAAGCACACGAGGGATGCTCTCGGCTTCTCGATCCTGGCCGTGGTCCGCGACAACCCGACCACACTCTCGGCCGGCGGCACCACCTACCACCACCCCGATGGCGTGCTGTTCCTGACGCAGTTCACACAGGTGGCCATGGCCACTCTGGGCGTCGCGCAGATCGCCGAACTCAAGGAGTCGGGCGGTTTCGTCGAGAACGCCATCACCTGTGGTCACTCGGTGGGCGAATACAACGCGCTCGCCGCATGTGCCGGGGTGCTGCCGTTGGAGGCCGTGCTCGAGGTCGTGTTCCAGCGTGGCGAGGCCATGCACCATCTGGTTCCGCGAGATGAGAAGGGCCGCAGCAATTACCGCATGGCCGCGATCCGGCCGAGCCAGTTCGGACTGGCCGACGCCGACGTCATGAACTGGGTCTCGCAGGTCGGCGAACGCGCCGGTGAGTTCCTGGAGGTCGTGAACCTCAACCTGCTCGGCTCGCAATACGCGATCGCAGGCACGGTGCGAGGACTCGAGGTACTCGAGGAGGAGATCGAAGAACTCCGTGCCAAGACGGGCGGCAAGCGCTCCTTCATCTTGGTTCCCGGGATCGACGTCCCGTTCCACTCCACCGTGTTGCGTGCGGGTGTGCCCGACTTCCGGAATCGTCTGCAGGACTTGCTTCCCGAGCACATCGACCCTGACATCCTCGTGGGCCGCTACGTACCGAACCTGGTCCCACGCATGTTCAACCTGGGCCGCGACTTCGTCCAGGAGATCGCCGACCTGGTGCCGTCCGAACCGCTCGACGATGTGCTGGCCGACTGGGATACCTGGAGTGCCAAGCCCGGTGAGCTGACCCGCGTGTTGCTGATCGAGCTGCTCGCTTGGCAGTTCGCCAGCCCGGTGCGCTGGATCGAAACGCAGGATCTGCTGTTCACCCCGGTCGAGCGTGGCGGAGCCGGAGTGGAGCGGTTCGTCGAGGTCGGCGTGAAGTCGGCTCCGACACTCAGTGGCCTCGCCGGCAACACCCTCAAGCTGGACGACTACCTTCAGTCCGCCGTTCAGGTGCTCAACATCGAGCGTGACTCCGACGTCATCCTGGCGAAAGACAGCGCACCGGATGTGGAGGAAGACGAAGCACCTGCCGTCGAGGCATCAGCTGCCGCATCGGCGCCTGCCGCAGAAACAGCGGTCGCGGCACCGGCTCCCGTCGCGGCCCCCGCGGATTCGGGTCCCCGTCCCGAGGACATCTCGTTCGGCCCGTCCGACGCGGTCGATGCCGTCATCGCGCTGTGGACGAAGATCCGCATCGATCAGATCGGCGCTGCGGACACCATCGAGGCTCTGTGTGACGGTGTGTCATCCCGGCGCAACCAGTTGCTTCTCGACATCGGCGGCGAACTGGGCCTCGGTGCCATCGACGGTGCCGCAGAGGCCGAGATGCCAGCGCTCGCTTCGACGGTGAACGCACTGGCCCGCGGCTACAAGCCGCTCGGTTCAGTGCTCACCGACGCCGTCGGCGACCAGATCCGCAAGGTGTTCGGACCGGTTGGCAAGCGCGCGTCATACATCGAAGACCGCGTCACCTCGGTGTGGCAACTCGGCCCCGGCTGGGCGCTGCACACCAGCGTTGCGGTCGCTCTCGGTAGCCGCGACGGCGTCAGCGTCCGCGGTGGCGACTTGGGCGACCTGGTCTCGGAGGCGCCTTCGAACGCCGACGGTATCGACGCCCTGATCGACGCTGCGGTTGCGAAAGTCGGCTCCAACAAGGGCATCTCGGTGAGCAAGCCTGCCGTTGGCGGGGGCGGCGGAGGCGGAATGGTCGACGCTGCAGCTCTCGGGGAGCTCACCGAGCAGTTCACCGGGCGCACCGGCGCTCTGGCCTCGGCCGCGCAGACAATCCTGCAGAAGCTTGGCCTGGCGGACGAGCCCGAGCTCGCTGCACCTGCTGAGGACAACACCGCGGTGCTCGAGCGTGTCAGCGCCGAACTCGGTTCGGATTGGCTGCGTGTGGTGGCCCCGGCATTCGACGATCGCCGCGCGGTGCTCATCGATGACCGATGGGCCAGTGCTCGCGAGGACCTGGCGCGGCTGTGGCTCGAGGACGAGCACGTCATCGACAACGACTTCTACGACATCAGCGCGAAGTTTGTCGGCGCGGGCGAGACCGTCTGCCATCAGGCCACCTGGTGGCAGGGCAAGGCGCTCGCGAACGGACACCAGGTGCACGCCCGGGTCTACGCGCAGATCGCCCACGCGGCCGAAGATCCGCAGCCCGAGACCTACGCCGACGACATCGCCGTGGTGACCGGAGCCAGCAAGGGTTCGATCGCTGCCGCAGTGGTCGGGCAACTGCTCGCCGGCGGGGCCACCGTGGTCGCGACGACCTCGCGCCTCGACGACAATCGGCTGGCGTTCTTCAAGTCGCTCTACCGGCGCAGTGCCCGCGGCGACGCGGCGCTCTGGGTGGTCCCGGCGAACCTGTCGTCGTACACCGACGTCGACGAGCTGGTCGAGTGGATCGGTAGCGAGCAGACCGAGAACCTCGGCGGCAAGACCGGAGTGCTCAAGCCGGCGCTCAAGCCGACCCTGCTGTTCCCGTTCGCCGCACCGCGGGTCGCCGGCGACCTCACCGACGCGGGCGGTCGCGCCGAACTGGAGATGAAGGTGTTGCTCTGGTCGGTGGAGCGGCTGATCGCCGGTCTCGGCGACATCGCAGCCGACCATCATCTGGCGGCTCGGCTGCACGTGGTGCTGCCAGGCTCGCCCAACCGCGGGATGTTCGGTGGCGACGGCGCCTATGGCGAGTCCAAGGCCGCGCTCGACGCACTGGTGAAGCGCTGGGCCGCGGAGGATTCTTGGAACTCCAAGGTCACCCTGGCGCACGCGCTGATCGGGTGGGTCACGGGCACCGGGCTGATGGGCCACAACGATGGACTCGTCGAGGCTGTCGAGGCCGCAGGTGTGAAGACCTGGTCAACCCACGAGATGGCCACCGAGCTGCTCACGGCGGTGACGCCCGAGAGTCGGGTCCAGGCCAGGACCGAACCGTTGCACCTCGACCTGACCGGTGGACTCGCCGACGCGACGCTCGACATGAAGGCGCTGGCACAGGCCCAGGCTGACGCGCTGGCAGCAGCTGATGACGAGGACGAGTCCGACGAGCCGACACTGGCCGCCCTTCCTGCCCCGGCGCGGGCGCCCGAGTCGACCACCCCTGCGTGGGGCAAGATCGACGCGCGCCCGGAGGACCTGGTCGTGATCGTCGGTGCCGGTGAACTCGGACCGTACGGCAGTGCACGGACCCGGTTCGAGATGGAGGTCGAAGACGAACTGTCGGCGGCCGGCGTTCTCGAATTGGCTTGGAGCACAGGCCTGATCACGTGGGAGGCCACACCGAAGCCCGGTTGGTACGACGCCGAGTCGGGCGACCCGGTCGCCGAGTCGGAGATCGCCGATCGCTACCACGATGCCGTGGTCGAACGCTGCGGCATCCGTCGGTACGCCGACGACGGCGACATGATCGACAACTCGTCACCGTTGCTGACCTCGGTGTACCTCGACAACGATCTGACCTTCTCGGTGGCGTCGGAGGGTGAGGCACGCTCCTTCCTCTCGGCCGCGCCGGACAAGACCAAGATCAAGGTCGACCCGGACAGTGGCGAATGGCAGGTGACACGTCAGGCCGGCACCGAGATCCGCGTACCGCGTCGATTCAAGCTCACCCGCACCGTGGGTGGTCAGATCCCGACCGGGTTCGATCCCACTCGCTGGGGTGTGTCGGCCGACATGGCCGAGTCGATCGATCGGGTCGCCCTGTGGAACCTGATCGCCACCGTCGACGCCTTCCTCGCTTCCGGATTCGAACCGTCGGAATTGATGCGGTGGGTGCATCCAGGCCTGGTCGCCAACACTCAGGGCACCGGCATGGGCGGCATGACGTCGATGCGATCGCTGTACCTCGACACCTTCACCGGTGAGGCCAAGGCGAACGACATCCTGCAGGAGGCACTGCCGAATGTTGTTGCAGCGCACGTGGTTCAGTCGTACATCGGTAGCTATGGCGCGATGATTCACCCCGTGGCCGCCTGCGCCACCGCGGCGGTGTCGGTCGAAGAAGGTGTCGACAAGATCAAGTTGGGCAAGGCGTTGTTCGCGGTCGCCGGTGGGTTCGACGACCTCGGTATCGAGGGCATCGTCGGGTTCGGCGACATGTCGGCCACCGCCGAGACGGCCACGATGGAAGCCAAGGGCATCGATGCCCGCCGGTTCTCCCGGGCCAACGACCGTCGTCGGGGCGGATTCGTCGAGTCGCAGGGTGGCGGAACGATTCTGCTGGCCCGCGGTGACGTGGCCGCCGAGATGGGTCTGCCGGTTCTCGGTGTGGTCGGATGGGCACAGAGCTTCGGTGACGGCGTACACACGTCCATCCCGGCCCCCGGCATCGGTGCACTCGGAGCCGCTCGCGGACACCAGGATTCAGGTATCGCCCGGTCGCTCCGTCAGCTCGGTGTCAGTCCTGACGACGTGGCTCTGGTGTCCAAGCACGACACGTCCACCAAGGCCAACGACCCCAACGAGGCGAATCTCCATGAGAGGCTCGCCGAGGCGATCGGTCGTAGCGACGGTGCGCCGTTGTTCGTGGTGTCGCAGAAGTCGCTGACGGGCCACTCCAAGGGCGGCGCGGCAGCCTTCCAGCTGATCGGTCTGTGCCAGGTGTTGCGCGACGGCGTCATCCCTCCCAACCGCAGTCTCGACTGCGTCGACGAGGTGATGGCCGAGCACAAACATCTGGTGTGGCCGACCGAACCGCTGCGATTCGGCGAGAGGTTCGCCCTCAAGGCCGGCCTCTTGACGAGCCTGGGCTTCGGGCACGTGTCCGGCCTCATCGCCGTGGTGCACCCGGAAGCCTTTGTGGCCTCGCTTGATCCGGCTGAGCGTGAGCGCTACCGCGCTGCGGCAACCGAACGTGCGCGGCTGGGCCAGCAGCGTCTGCTCGAGGCCATGTGCGGCGGCAAACCGGCCTACCAGCGGCCCCCGAACCGTCGGTTCGACGACAGCTCTTACGAGGGGGATCAGGAAGCGGCAATGCTGCTCGACACGGAGGCTCGTCTGTCGGCGAACGGAACCTACGGCGGATGACGGTCATCGGAGTGGGGATCGACCTCGTGTCGATCCCCGGCTTCGCCGAGCAGTTGAAACAGCCCGGCACCACATTCGCAGATCGGTTCACGGTGGGGGAGCGGCGTGATGCCGCCTCGGGCACCGGGGACGAGGCGAGGCATCTCGCTGCCCGGTGGGCGGCGAAGGAAGCCGTGATCAAGGCGTGGTCGGTGAGTCGTTTCGCACGCTCGCCCCTGCTCCCGCTGATTCGGCATGGCGACATCGAGGTCGTCACGGATGCCTGGGGCCGACCGGCCATTCGACTGGGCGGTGAGATCGGTACCCATCTGGCAGGAACGGCGGTACACATCTCGCTGACCCACGACGGCGACATGGCGGGAGCGGTCGCGGTGATCGAAGAGGCTCCGCAGTCGCAGACTCAGTAGTTCTTGCGCCTGTGAATCACTGTGCGTTGCGGTTGTTCTCGGGATCTTCCAAGAGCATGTAGCGTCCCAGCATGCGCTTGAGTTCGGTGACCGTCGCGGAGTGGTTCTGCCCTTCTTGCACCGAGAAGCTGAGCAGCGAGTACGCCGTGTGCACCAGGAGTTCGGACATCAGCGCCCGGCGCCTGCGATCGGGGGTCAGCGGGGCGATGATCCGCGCGACCAATTCCGCCAGCGCACGCTCGTGCACGGTGGCGGTGGCGCGAGTGGCAGGCGTCGACTGCACAGCGAGCCACACCGCGCGTCGAGACGGATCGTCGTGCCACAGTTGCGCCAGGTGATCGATGAACTTCTCCAGTAGGCGAGGCCAGTCCAGAGACGGAACTTCCGCGGCGAATCGGGCCAGTTCGCTCTGTACTCCAGCAGCGTCTTCTCGATCGAGTTCGCAGACCACGACGTACTTGTTCGCGAAGTACTGATACAGCGTCCCGATCGGGACGTCGGCGCGCTGGGCGATGTGCTCACACGTCAGCGACTCGAAGCCCACCTCGATCAGCAGGTCACGCGCAGCGGCAAGCATCGCATCGAACCGCAGTTGGCTGCGTTGCTGTGTGGGCCGTTTGCGCGGAACAAGTGGTTCGGAACTGAGCAACCGAGAGGCACCGGTCTTGAGGGCGCCGGAATCCCCGGTGCCGGTACCGGACTGCCGCTGGGCCATGGCCACAGGTCGCTTCGGCTAGACCGAGAGGTCGCGGCGAAGTTTCGCCACGTGCCCTGTGGCGCGCACGTTGTACTGTGCCACAGCGATTTTGCCCTCGGCATCCACCAGAAAGGTGGATCGGATCACTCCGGTGACGGTTTTGCCGTACATCTTCTTCTCACCGAACGCACCCCAGGCCGTGAGGACTGCCTTGTCCGGGTCGGACAGGAGCGGGAACGTCAGCTCCTCTACATCGCGGAACTTGGCCAGTTTTGCGGGCTTGTCCGGAGAAATGCCGATGACCTCGACACCCGCGTCGTTCAGCTCGCCCAAGTTGTCACGGAAGTCGCAGGCCTGCTTGGTACAGCCGGGAGTGCTGGCAGCGGGATAGAAATAGACGATCACCTGACGTCCCCGATAGTCGTCGAGCGAGACAGTGTTCCCGTCGGCGTCCGGCAGGGAAAAGCCTGGGGCCTTGTCGCCCACTGCGAGTCGTGTGTTCTCAGTCATCGGGTTCAGGCTAGCCGAGGACGCAATTCGTGTGGCGGAACACTGGCAACCCGGACTGTGAACTACCGTAGAGTCCGAGAACTGACCGGCCGCTCCGCGCCTTCGTACGAGCGCGGGGAGTGGACTTCACCGATGGAGGACCTTGTGGGACGCGATACCGACGACATCGAGCGCGAGATCGAACGGGCCCGCGACGAACTCGCCGAGACCCTGGACGCCCTTGCGACTCGCGCCAATCCCCAGCGGCTGGCCGAAGATGCCAAGGCCACCGCGCTCGTGACCCTCCAGAAGCCGGCGGTTGCGGGAACGTTGATCGCGGTCGGAGTCGTCGTGGTCGCGATCGTCATCAAGAAGATCGTCTCCTGAGCATCTGACTGACTGATCAGCTTCAGTCGAGCGGCCGGGACCCCGACCGCTCGACCGAAGCCGCTTCCCGGTCCTCGCGCTGAGCGCGATAGATCGAGTCCCCGCTCCGCAACACCAGCAGGTAGGCGATACCCACGGCGACCATCCCGCCGGGGAGCAGGGTGTAGCCGCCGGTCATCTCGGCCACCATCAGCATCACCGCTACGGGCACTCGGGCGATGGCGCCGAAGCAGGCCATCATCGCGACGATGACAAACGCCGCCGGCGCCTCGGGGACGCCGGGCGCGAACGGCTCCATCAGTCGCCACAGCGCAGCGCCGACGAACGCGCCGATCACCATGCCCGGACCGAAGATGCCTCCGGCACCGCCGGATCCGATCGACAACGAGGTCGCGAGGATTTTGGCGAAGGGGAGTGCCAGCACGATCCACAGCGGCATCGAGGCCAGTGTCTGCGCGCTCATCGCTTCCTGCACCCAGCCGTACCCGCTGCCCAGTATCTCGGGCATCGCCAGGGCGAGCAGGCCCACCAGGAGACCGCCGACGGCGGGTTTGACGATCCGGTTGCCGGGCAAGCGGGCGAACACGCTGACTGTGCCGTAGAAGAAGCGGCTGTACAGAATTCCCACGCCGCCCGCGAGTAGTCCGATCACGGCGAACCAGATGAGCTGCGTGGGTGTCTCGAATCTGTAGTCGTCGGCGACGAATCCGAACAGCGGCTCGTAGCCCTCGACCGAGCCGAACACGCTGTAGGCGGTGACAGACGAGATCAACCCGGGGATGAGCGTCCGGAACTCGAAGTCGTTGCGGTACAGGATGGCTCCCGACAGCACCGCGCCACCCAGAGGCGCTCCGAAGATTGCCCCGATGCCTGATCCGATCCCGATCGCTACCGCGATTCGGCCGTTGTCGTCGGTCAGATTCAGCCAACGCGTGAACAACGATCCGAATCCTGCGGAGATCTGTGCTGCCGGTCCTTCCCGGCCCGCAGAGCCGCCGGATCCGATGGTCAACGCGCTCGCGACCATCTTCACCCCCACCGCCCGCATCCGGATGCTGCGCGGACCGGAATGGACGGCCTCTATTGCGGCATCGGTGCCGTGCCCTTCTGCTTCCGATGCCAACCGTGCGACGAGAACTGCCGAAGCAAGCGCGCCGCCGGCCACGACGAGGGGGATCGCCCAGGGCCGGCTGAAACCGTCTGAGTGGCCCGTGTCGCCGTTGCGCCCGGCCTGAGGAGGTTCGTAGCCGCCGAGGCCCTCCAGGAGGAGTCGGCCGGCCAGCTCGAGCATTTCGAAGAAGACCACCGCGCCGAGTCCGGCGACCACACCGATGGAGATGCCCAAGACCAGCCACCGGACGGCATAGCTCGAGCGTTCGAGTCGGCTACCGATTCTGGCGCCGAGCGCTACGACAGCAGCCCCTCGCGTCATTGGGATGACAGTAATGGGAAGAGCGTGTCCAGGTGTGACAGTTGACGATCGATGACGTGCGACCGGCCAGGTGGCTGTCGATTGTTCAAATGATCTTTGGCCGTGGCGGCCCGAGCAGGAATTGAAGTGGTGCAGTCAATCCGAGAAGTGCGCCATCAGGGACTCGAACCCCGAACCCGCTGATTAAGAGTCAGCTGCTCTGCCAATTGAGCTAATGGCGCGCGTTGTTGCGACTTGGAACGTTAGCAGGCCTCATGCGGAAAACGAAAATCGCGTGGTCGCAGGGGCGGAAACGGTCGGTTTTGACCGCTCGTCGCGTTTCCTGTCCGTCACATATTGCCCGTAGACTCTCCTCAGTTGTTTGGTGCCCACTCGTGGGCTTGAGGGGATGTTTGGAGTGTGATGGGGTTCACGCAGACCTCGGTAGGACAAGGGGCTCGAAAGTCCACTGTTTTCATGGTTTTCCTGATCGCACTCGCCGCGGTGATGTCGGCGTGTGCCTCCGATGCCCCGACGCCCAAGTACAGCGATCAGGTTGTCAGCACCACACCGTTCGACGATCTCCTGCAGCCGGCGGTGAAGATCACCGGTTTCGCGGACAAGCCGGTGGTCGACGGTGATGTGGGGTTCTCGCCCGGTGCGCCCGTGAAGGTCACCGCCAGCGACGGGCGTCTCACCGACGTCCAGATCACCAACTCGGCGGGCGCACCGGTGCCGGGCGCGCTGTCGCCTGACAAGAAGAGCTGGACCGTGGCCCCCGGGTCGTTCGGTTACAACAAGACCTACACGCTGACCGCTGACGCCAAGGGCATCGGTGGAAGCACCAAGGCGACCACCTCGTTCACCACGAGTTCGCCCAACAACCTCACCCAGGCCTATCTGCTGCCAGAGGACAATTCGACTGTCGGCGTAGGGATGCCGGTCTCCATCCGATTCGATGAGGCGATCCCCAACCGCAAGGCTGCGCAGGACGCGATCACGGTCCGTACCGACCCACCTACCGAGGGTGGCTTCTACTGGCTCAGTGACACCGAATTACGTTGGCGCCCGGCGCAATTCTGGAAGCCCGGCACCAAGGTCGATGTCGCGGTCAACACGTACGGCATCGATCTGGGTGACGGTCTCTTCGGCCAAGAAAACCTGAAGACCAAGTTCACGATCGGTCGCGAGCTCATCGCCACCGCCGATGACAACACCAAGACCATCACCATCACGGAGAACGGCAAGGTCATCAAGACGATGCCGACGTCGATGGGCAAGGATTCCACGCCCACCGACAACGGCACGTACATCATCGGTGATCGTCTCGACCGCATCGTGATGGATTCGTCCACCTACGGTGTCCCCGTCAATTCTCCAGCCGGTTACCGGCTGGACGTCGACTACGCCACCCAGATGTCGTGGAGCGGAATCTACATCCACTCCGCGCCGTGGTCGGTGTACGCGCAGGGCAGCGAGAACACGAGCCACGGATGCCTGAACGTCAGCCCAGAGAATGCTCTGTGGTGGGTTCAGAATTCGTTGCGAGGCGACGTCATCACCGTGAAGAACACTGTGGGTCCCGAGCTGTCGGGTACCGACGGCCTCGGTGACTGGAACATTCCGTGGGAAACGTGGAAGCAGGGCAACGCCTGAGGCTCGGCGTGCAACCCATGTGGGCGGCTGGATCGCCTCCCAATCTTGAGCCCGCCTTGTGATCGCTTCGCGCGGCGAGTAGTCGAACGCGGTTGCGTCGTCGGAGCTGCTAGGCCCAGGCCAAGCGGTGGCTCGCACTTGGTGACGGCCATGTGGACCACGGATCGGAAGACGCCGGCTCTGTCCTCCTCAGGGCGTTCGTACGTGAGAGGCCGACCCGCGGCCTCCTCGGCCTTCTCCGGGCCCTTATCCGTGGCGCTGTGATGTCAGTGTCCGTCAGGCGCAACCACACCACCAAGATGTCGCCGCGCCCCGGTGAGCAGACTGAGTTCCAGATGCGTGCGGATACAGCGCAACCGCACGAATTGCGGACCGGACCAGGCCTTATCTGGTGACCCAACGATCGAGTTGTCGCTACGGTGCCATCAGCGATCGGTGTAGTCGACCGGGCCGCCGACGAGTGGGGGCCGCTGACGACAGTTGCAGACGTAGCAGGACCACGGTGTGCGGGCCACGCGCGCATCACGCAGCCAGCGCCCCATTCGTACACATCACAAGGGCGACTGAGACAACGACACCATGCTGCTTACCGACGTGAGTCCTGAACCCTACACGCAAGACCTGATTCCGGAACGTCATTCGGCGCTTGAGCCGCCCTCGCCCGACTTCGAGGGCGCCCGGAATGCCGAGAATTAGCCGAACAGACTGACGCCGCACAGGGAGCCAGAGCAGCTATCGGCGGGCGGCGGTGTATAGCCGATTGCGCCCTTCACCACGACGTTTCGGAACGGTTCGACTGAGTATGTGTCGCTCTCGGCAGTGCCCCACTCTCCCGGATTCGGGTTATCACCGACCGTACTGCAATGCCAGTACACGTCGTAGGTCCCGTCCGGAATCTCCAGCAGCTCATCGTAAGTGCGTAGAAAGATGGGGCTGGTTCCCGTGCTGACTATCTTGTTGCCGCCGAACGCGAATTCCTCAATGTCTCGCGGCTCTCTCGTCGATCCTGCTGGTGCGCCGGACACGTAGCACCTCAACAAGCCGCCGGTGTTGTTGGTGACCTTGGCTTGTAGTTTGCCGTCGATAACGGTCGGGGCGGCCATTGTGACGTCCTCCGCTGCGGCAGATGCTACTGGAGCGGTCATTAACAGGGCCGCACCGGTCAACGTCGACGCAGCTACCACAGAACGAATACTCACACGCATATGTTGATCCTCCGACTAGGCGTCTCGTAGTACCTGCGATCACAACACATCAAAGAAGCCACACACGCCGTTTCAAGAGAACGGCGGGGCCCTCCTGCCGTACCGAACTACTCCCACCACGCAGATTCGAAACGACGAATCGCGCCCAAACAATCGAGCTATGCGTCACCGCGAAGCTCTCGACCGACTCCAGAACCATTAGCAAACCCGGCATATGCCGAGAACCAAGTAGTACGCGGCACACGAGGCAAGTACGGCGAAAGGATGTTCACACGGGGCCGGCTTGCGAGTAGCCGGCGGTGACCGGCCGAGGTTCGGGAGATGCCGGCCGAGGGGCAGGGGATTTCGCATGAGCGCGTGGCCGTTAGAAAGCCTGTTGTCCGACGGCGCGAGACCGAGGCCCCGCCAGCAATGAAGAACGACAAAGGCCGGTGCTTGCGCGATCAGCGCTCACACCGGCCCTCGTGTTGGGGTGGACGACGGGACTCGAACCCGCGACAGCCAGAATCACAATCTGGTGCTCTACCAACTGAACTACGCCCACCATCGGTTCCGCGTTAGCGGAACCAGGGACTTACTCTAGCGGCTCGCCGGTCCGGAATTCCAATCGGTTACCCGGCCTGTCGCCATCAGGCCGGACCGAGTGTTTTGGTCACTTCCTCGATGGCCGACGATTCGGGCCCAGGAGGGGCGACAAACGCCGTTGCCCGGTAGTACTTGAGCTCTCGGATCGATTCCCGGATGTCGGCCAACGCACGGTGTGCCAGGCCCTTCTCGGGCTGTCCGAAGTAGATGCGCGGGTACCACCGGCGGCACAGTTCTTTGATGGAACTGACGTCGACCATCCGGTAGTGCAGGTAGGCGTCGAGTTCGGGCATGTCCCGGGCGATGAAGCCGCGGTCGGTGGCGATCGAGTTGCCGGCGAGGGGGACTGCGCCGGCGGTGTCGATGTGCTTGCGCAGGTAGTCGAGGACCTGCTTCTGCGCCTGCTCGATGGTCACGGTGGACGCACGCACTTCTTCGGTGAGTCCGGATGCTGCATGCATCTTCTTCACCACCGCAGGCATGGCAGCCAGGGCGTCGTCGTCGGCGTGGATGACCACGTCGACGCCGTCACCGATGATGTTGAGTTCGCTGTCGGTGATCAGGGCTGCGATCTCGATGAGCTTGTCGCTGCGCAATTGCAGCCCGGTCATCTCGCAGTCGATCCACACAAGTTTGTCTTGCACCCCACAACCCTAGTTGAGCGGTTCGTGGCGTCATGCCCTGACCTGCGCCCGCCCGGGGCGGACCTAGTCGCCGAGCTTGCGATAGAACGAGCCGACGATCGGTGCGGTGAACTTGCGGGGGGTGTAGCCACCGGCAACCGACATCGCCTTGGAGAGGGCCCCGGGGACCACGCGCATCTTGTTTCGCTCCAGGGCGTCGAGGCTGAGTTTTGCCACTGACTCGCTCGAGTTCCACATGAAGTCGGGGACCACACGATCGACGATGCTTGCCTCTTCGGGCGTCGGAGTGTGGGTACGCACAGGTCCCGGCGCCAGCAGAGTCACGTGCACACCTTGGTCTGCCACCTCACCCCGGACCGATTCGGAGAGGGTGTTCACAAACGCCTTGGTCGCCGCATAGGTGGCGTTGTTCGGAATCGGCATGTTGCCCGCCGCCGAACCGACCATGAGGATTCCGCCGGTTTTGCGTTGAACCATCTGCGGCAGAACGGCAAGTGTGAGGTCGTGCACCGCAACAGAATTGAGCCTCACCTGTGCTCGCTCGTATTCTGGGTCCAGCTCGGACAACGGTCCGAAGGTGGCGATGCCCGCGTTGTTGCACAAGATGGAGATCTCACGGTCGCGGAGTTCGTCGCAGAGGGTGTCGGTCGCGGTCGGATCAGAGAGGTCGGTGGCACGCACCTCCGCCTCGACACCGAACGTCGCGCGCAACTCGGTCGCGGACGCGGTGAGGATTTCCTCGCGGCGGGCAACCAAGATCAGGGAGTGCCCGCGTCGGGCGAGTTCGGTCGCGAGTGCTGCGCCGATACCCGACGATGCGCCGGTGACGACTGCCCTGGCTGACGGTGTCGGATGGGGGATAGGCATGGCGCCGATCGTATCGGGAGGTTGCCCTCAGGTGGCCGACAGCCGGAACATGCGGATGTCTCGCGAGGTCTTGCTGCGATAGATCGCGTAATTGCGCGCCACTTTTTCGAACTCGCGATAGAGGCGTTCCTTTTCGCTGCCCTCGACAAGCGCGGCAGTCGCCGCGATCTCGGTTCCGTCGATGTTCACCCAGGCCGCGGGGTTCGCGAGGAGGTTCCCGGTCCAGGCGGGATGGTGGGCCTGTCCGAAGTTGGACCCGACCACGTAGAGGTCGGGGTCCTCGCGGTAGTAAAGAAGGGGCGATACCCGGTGTTGCCCGCTCTTCGCGCCGATGGTCGTTAGCAACATGGTGGGGGCCCCGACCGGACCGGCGATGGTGAACCGTCCCCTGCTACGGATCAGAAGTCGCCGGTCCAGCGGAATCATCTTGCGTGCCAACCACGTTCCGGGTGAGGTGGCCGCCACCGCGAACATGACCCGGTTCAGCGGCGAGCTACTCGAGCCCCAACGCCTGTCGGGAAATGGTGCGGTCACGGCTTCACCCCTCGTGGTCTCGGCTTCAGACGATACTTGCGGCGACCTCGGTGCCCTGGCGGATCGCCCGTTTCGCGTCGAGTTCAGCGGCCACATCGGCGCCGCCGATCACGTGGGTGCTCACACCCGCGACGGTCAGCGGGTCGACGAGCTCGCGCACCGACTCCTGACCGGCACACACCACCACGGTCTCGACGTCGAGCACACGCGTGGTGCGCTCGCCGCCTTCCTCTTTGGGAGCGAAACTCAGGTGCAGACCTTCATCGTCGATCTTGTCGTAACTGGCGCCGGAGATCTGTTCGACGCCTTTCATCTTGACAGTCGCACGGTGCACCCAGCCTGAGGTCTTGCCCAGCGTTTTACCCTGTCGTCCCGGTTTGCGCTGCACGAGATACACCGTGCGGGCAGCAGGGGTGGGACGTGGTTTGCCGACAAACCCCGGCACGCCCAGGTCGTCGGTGATGCCCCACTCTTCTGCCCATTCCTTGACGTTCAGCGTGGGGGAATCGTCGACGGTGAGGAATTCGGTGAGGTCGAAGCCGATACCGCCGGCCCCGATGACAGCAACGGTCTTTCCGATTGTCTTGTGGCCGAGCACAGCCTCCGCGTACGACATCACCTTGGGGTGGTCGATACCGGGGATGTCGGGCATGCGCGGAGTGACGCCGGTCGCCACGACGACATCGTCGAACTTCTCGTCGATCAGTTCTTCAGCGCTGACCCAGGTGTTCAGGTGGACATGCACACCGGTCGCCTCGAGCTGGGCTGTGAAGTATCGGATGGTCTCGGAGAACTCTTCTTTCCCGGGAATCCGCGCTGCGATCGAGAATTGGCCGCCGATGTGCTCTCCCGCCTCGTACAGGTGCACCTCGTGCCCCCGCTGTGCGGCGGAGACTGCCGCCGAGAGTCCGGCGGGTCCAGCACCCACCACGGCGACGCGCTTGGACTTACGGGTGGTGCCGAGCGTCAGCGTTGTCTCGCGTCCTGCGCGGGGATTGACCAGGCATGACACCTTCTTGCCGACGAACGCGTGGTCGAGGCACGCCTGATTGCAGGCGATGCACGTGTTGATCTCGGCGGCCCGCCCGGCCTCCGCCTTGTTGGCGAACTCGGGGTCGGCCAGTAGAGGACGCGCCATCGAGATGGCATCGACTCGTCCACCCTCGAGGATCTGCTCGCCGAGTTCGGGGGTGTTGATGCGATTGGATGCGATGAGCGGAATCGACACCTCTTCGCGCAGGCGCTCGGTGTAGCTGACAAATGCACCGCGGGGAACGGACGTCACGATGGTGGGTACCTGCGCTTCGTGCCACCCGATGTCGGTGTTGATCGCGTCGACACCGTGCTCTTCGAGTTTGCGTGCCAGCAGGGCGATCTCGTCCCACGTCTGGCCGTCTTTGACGAGATCGGCAATGGACTGGCGCATGATCACCATGAAGTCGGGGCCAACTCGTTTACGGATCTCTTTGACGATCTCCACGGCGATGCGCTGGCGGTTCTCGGTGCTACCGCCCCATTTGTCGGTGCGGTCATTGGTGCGCTTGCACAAGAAGGTGTTGAGCAGGTAGCCCTCGCCGCCCATGATCTCGATACCGTCGTAACCTGCTTCGCGAGCAAGCTTCGCGCAACGCCCGTACGACCAGATCGCATGTTTGATGAGGGCATCGTTCATCTTGATCGGCTGAAACGGGTGCACCGGCGACTTTTCCCAGCTGACACTGAACTTCAACGGTGTGTACCCGTACCGGCCGGCGTAAAGCACCTGCATCGCGATTTTGCCGCCCTCTTTGTGCACCGCACTGGTGAGGCGTCGGTGGCGGATCACGTCGAGCTTGTTGGTCAGCTTGCCCGCGAACGGCGACAGAAGACCCGCGCGGGTTGGTGCGATCCCTCCGGTGATGATCAGTGCCGCACCGCCTTTGGCTCGTTCGGCGTAGTAGGCGGCGAGCTTGTCGACGTCCCAGAGGCGATCCTCGAGGCCGGTGTGCATGGAGCCCATGATGATGCGGTTCTTTAGTTCGACCTTGTTGATGGTCAAGGGCTCGAACAGTTTTGGGTACGAATTGGTCATGGGTGGAACCTTTCTTGTCACGGGGGCTGGCCGCGACGCTTTCAGTTGCTGGGTGGTTCGTCGAGTTGAGCGCTCAAAGCGCCGATCACTTCGTCACACCACTCGATGAACCCGATCTCGATACGCACTCCACCGCGCAAGACCAGGTATTGCTTGAGCTTGCGGAAGTTGAGGGCGTCGGGATCGGGGTAGTCGTTCTTCTCGAATTCCTGGTAGAGCCTCAGTCGGCCTTCGTGTAGGTCGCGATGGCGCTTCAGTTCTGCGATGAGTCCGGGCAGGTTGCCGAACTCGGCGGCCCTGATCTTGACGCCCAGTTCGTCGCGGAGCTGCTGAGGTTCGGTGGGGGAGCTGACCCACTCCCTCAGCGCCACACGCCCTTTGGCTGACAGCGTGTAGACCTTTTTGTCCGGTCGGCCGTCTTGCGCCACGGATTCGAAACTCACCAGACCGTCGGTGTGCAGCTTTTTGAGCGTCCGATAGATCTGCTGATGTGTGGCCGACCAGAAGTGGCCGATGGACCGGGTGAACTGTTGCCCGATTTCGTAACCGGTGCCCGGGCGCTCGGCGAGCGAGGTCATGATCGCGTGTTCGAGTGCCACGCCAGCACCATACCCGTGCAACTGCGCGCTATGCAACAGTGTTCATATGCCGGTTTCTACTAGCTGTGAACTGCGAAACGGGTAATACTGCCGTTCAGTGGGCGGCGTGATGGTGCTCGATCACGCGGATCTCACCGGACCGCTCGCAGGTGGCGTACCCCTGCCGTTTCGCGAACAACTCCCACGATGGTCCTTCCGGGTCTGCCGGAACGTCGATGCTGCTGCCGTCGCCGAACTCCATGTGCAGGTCCCCGTCGTCAGTGCATTCGGCCACCGCGCATCTGCTGCCCAGCATGGTGAACAAGGGACGCTGCTCGGGGACCACGTTGGCCGGATCGATGTCGTCGTGGTCGATCCCGCGTCCTCCGATGGGGGGTGAGGTCAGTGTGAAACGCGACCACAACACCAACTCGCAGTGACCGTCGAAGAAGAACGTCAAGTTGTCGTCGAAAGTGAGTCGCTCGACGTGATGGCCTTGTATCCACAGGTGCACGGCAACCTCCAAGTGGTGTACGTCACATTCGACTGTCGCGCACATACGCGAGTTAGGCAAGAAGAACGCCGGTCAGCAGTTGCTCGTGACAGTGTCGATCCGTGACTGAGCTGGATGGCGATCTGAAGGCATTGCGACGCGACATACGCGCTGCGGTGCGTGAAGCACCCGGTGGGATCGAGGAAAGACAACGGCGACGACTCGACGAGCTCGTCGCACATGTCCGGCAACATTCACCGTACTTCGGCCGGCTCTACCGGGATCTTCCCTGGTCCGGTGCGATGATCGCGGACTTGCCGATCACGTCGAAAACCGAGCTGATGGACTCCTTCGACGAATGGGTGACCGATCCGCGGGTGACTCTCGATGGCGTACAGAGGTTCGTCGGCGACCAGGCCTCGGCAGGTTCGGTCTTCCTCAACGACTACCTCGTGACGACCACGTCGGGCACCACCGGCCATGTCGGCTATTTCGTCACCGGGGAGTTCGCATTCCGTGTCACGCGGGCACTGGGCACGCGGGAACGCAGGATGTCGGTGGTCGAGACCGCGCGGTTCCTCCGACGTGGCCGCCGCACCGCCGTGATCGCGGCGACGAGCGGTCACCACATGGCACGGGCTCTGCTCGCCCGTCAGCAGGTCGAGACCGGAGAAAGGCAGTTGGCGAGATTGCTTCCGGTGGACACCCCCATCGGTGAGCTCGTCGACCAGCTCAACGCCTTCGATCCCGCTGTGCTGAGCGGTTATTCGAGCACGTTGTTGCTTCTCGCCGAAGAACAGGCTCGACGACGATTGCACATCAGGCCGGTCATCGTGCGCCCAATTGCCGAAGGAATGACCCCAGAGATGGCGAAGCGACTTCGTGATGCCTGGCAGGCGCCGGTGGTCAACAGTTACGGGGCCAACGAATGCATGTTCATCGCACGCGAATGCGGCCTGGGCTGGCAACACCTGAACGCCGACTGGGTTGTTCTCGAACCGATCGACCGAGACGGGAGGCCCACCGCCCCCGGCGTCGCATCACACTCGGTGTTGCTGACGACCCTGTTCCGTCGGGTGCAACCGATCATCCGGTACCAGCTGGGCGACAGCATCACCATGAAATCGGATGCCTGTGAGTGCGGCAACCGCCTTCCGGCGTTTCGGGTGTCCGGCCGCGTCGCCGAGTTCCTCCATGTCGAATCGTCGGGCGGGGTGAGGGAGTTCGCTCCCTCAGAGATCGGCGGTGCGCTCGGTGCCGTGACCCGCTGGGCCCAGTACCAATTCGTGCGGGAGTCTGCGACCAGGGTCGGAGTGCGTGTGCGCCCGGTCGCAGGTGATGACCGTGCGGTGGTCGCTGCGGAGATGGTGGCCGGACTGACCACATTCTTTGTCGAGCGGGGCGTTCCGGAAGTGACGGTCTTCGACACCGGAGAATCGCCGCGGCAGAGCCCGGGGGGCAAATATCTGCGAGTGGTGTCGCAGTGAACATGCGACATCCGATCTCGGTGCCCCCGGCAGGACTCGAACCTGCGACCTAGAGATTAGAAGGCTCTTGCTCTATCCACCTGAGCTACGGAGGCGTGCCGACTTGTCGGCGCAGGCGAGTATATCGGCCGGTGCAATCGCGGGCGGACGCAGCTCACACCCGTGTGGTGCCTACCCTGGTGGGATGAGTACGACTACAGCCGATTCGATCGACATCCGCCGCAGCGGGGCGGCGAGCATCGGCTGGGTTCTGTCCTGGGTCGCGGCGGCTGTGGCCATCGCGGTCACGGCCATCTCGGCGAGTGTTGTGCTCGATCTGGCCGGCGTCGGTGATCCCGGTGCGCTGACCCGGTACGGGCTGCCCACCGTCCAGACGATCGGGGAGGTCGGCGCCGTCGTGGCTGTGGGCGGCACGTTGTTCGCGGCGTTCTTCGTCCCTCCACAGTCGGACGGGGTACTGGACGTCGGCGGCTACCGGGCCATCCGATTCGCCGCGGTCGGGTCCTTGGTGTGGGCGATCGCGGCGTTGCTGATGATTCCGCTCACCGTGTCGGACACCTCGGGTTTCCCGCTGTCGGAAACGATGTCCATCGACCGTTTGATCACCGCCCTCGACCAGATCGCCGATGCCCGTTCCTGGCTGTGGACCGCGATCTTCGCGTTGATCTGCGCTGTCGTAGCCCGCATCGCCCTGCGCTGGACCTGGACGCTGATCGCATTGCCGCTGGCTCTGCTGACACTCATGCCCACCGCTCTTGCCGGGCACTCGTCAACCGGCGGCAGTCACGATTACGCCACCAACAGTCTCATCCTGCACATCGTGGGTGCCTGTCTGTGGATGGGTGGACTCTTCGCGGTCCTCGTCTATGCGCGCGGAGGCGGTCGTCACACGGCCCTGGCAGTCCGTCGATACTCGCGCGTCGCGTTCTGGTGTTTTGTTGTCGTCGGTGCCAGCGGAGTGATCAATGCGTTGATCAGGGTGCACCTCGACCAGTTGCTCACCGAGACATACGGCCAACTCGTGGTAGCGAAGACTGTTGCACTGGTTGTACTCGGCGGCTTCGGGGCCTGGCACCGACGTCACACGATCTCGACACTGACGGCGACAGAGAATCGGACACCCTTGATCCGGTTCGCCCTGGCCGAGTTGTTCGTCTTTGCCGCGACCTTCGGCCTTGCGGTCGGACTGTCCCGCACGCCGCCACCGGCCAACGTCAACCCGGCCGATATGCCGGCCACCGAATTGATCCTGGGCTACCGACTGGATGAAGCCCCGACCATCGGGCGGATGTTCGTCGACTGGCGCTTCGATCTGCTGTTCGGCACGCTCGCCATCGTCATGGCGGTTGTGTACCTGCGAGGCGTGTACCGGCTGCGCAAACGTGGCGACGCGTGGCCGATCGGTCGGACGATCGCCTGGATGCTGGGGTGCGCGGCATTCCTCTTCGCCACGTCGTCGGGACTCGGGAAATATGCGCCGGCGCTGTTCAGCGTCCACATGGTGGCGCACATGATGTTGTCGATGCTGGTGCCGGTGCTACTGGTTCTCGGCGGCCCGGTGACACTGGCGTTGCGAGCCATACCGCCCGCAGGCAGAACTGCTCCTCCGGGGCCACGCGAGTGGATTCTCGCCGTCCTGCACAGCCCGTACTCGCGCTTCCTCACCCACCCGCTGGTCGCGTCGGTGCTGTTCGTCGGCAGCTACTACGTGCTGTATCTCGGCGGCCTGTTCGAGATGCTGGCCGAGTATCACGCGGCGCACGTGGCCATGAACTTGCACTTCCTGGTCAGTGGCTACCTCTTCTATTGGGTGGTCATCGGCATCGACCCGTCGCCGAGGACCCTGTCACCGGTGGCAAAACTCGCCATGGTCTTCGGGTCGCTCCCGTTCCACGCTTTCTTCGGTGTCGCACTGATGAGCACCGACAACGTCATCGCGCGGTCGTACTACAACAGCCTTCTGCTGCCGTGGAATCCCGATCTGCTGAGTGACCAGCGGCTCGGTGGGGGCATCGCGTGGGCGGCCGGCGAGATACCGCTGGTGCTGGTGATGTTGGCGCTACTGGTGCAATGGAGCCGACAGGACCAACGTCAGGCCACTCGGTTCGACCGTCGGGAAGATCGCGACCACGATTCGGAGTTGGCGAGCTACAACGCCATGCTCGCCCAGCTGGCCGGTCAGCCAGGTGGGCGAGGGCAGGCCGGGGCGAAGACGACAACCGCAGTAGGGGACGACCACGACATCGAAGCGGGCGGCGACGAGGTCGTCGACGTGGACGCGAGCGAGACAGGTCCTGGCGCCCGTAAATGACGGCTTTTGCGCCGGTTGTCCACAGCAACGGAATAGTCCACAGGTAGGTGCTCGAGACCCACTGACGTGTCCGCTCGATGGCACATGCTGAACCCACAGAGATCCGCGCCGCTCTTCGGCGCACATCATGAGGGGGAGAACATGTACGAGACCTATACCACCGTGATCGGGACCGCGATCACGAACCCACGTCGCAGACAGACCGCGGCCGGCGAGGACGTGCTGTCTTTCCGGATGGTGTGCAACCCCAGACGCGTTGACAAACGAAGTGGCGAATGGGTGGACGGGCCCGCGTTGTACCTGACGGTCAGTTGCTGGCGCCGCCTGATCGACGGGGTCGCACCGGTGGTCGCCAAAGGGCGGCCGATCATCGCGCACGGTCAGCTCAAGACAAATGAATACGTGTCGGAAAACGGCGAACGGCGGTCAGACCTGGAAATGACCGCAACGGCGGTGGGGCTCGATCTGACCCGCTGCCGAGTCGCGTACGAGGGATCGTCGAGGGTGACCAGATCCACCGATGCGCCCCAGACCAGGGTGACCGCGCCGACAACAGGCGATTCGGGCGAGGCGGCTGCGGCTTGAGCTGCCTCGGTGCCGCGCAGTACACCGAGAAGGGTCGCCGCGACCGACCGGAGATCACCGACCCACTACGCTGGTGATGTTGCGGACGGCCTTCTCGGCGGCCGACCGGCGAGAAACCGCGGTGGACACCTGCGAGCACAGTGAGAGAGGCCAGAGCGTGCCAGAATTTATCTACACAATGAAGAAGGTGCGTAAAGCGCACGGCGACAAGGTGATTCTCGATGACGTCACCATGTCCTTCTACCCAGGCGCCAAGATCGGTGTGGTCGGGCCCAACGGCGCCGGCAAGTCGTCGATCCTGAAGATCATGGCGGGCATCGATCAACCGTCCAACGGCGAGGCGTTCCTCGATCCCAATGCGACCGTCGGCATCCTCATGCAGGAGCCCAAGCTCAACGAAGAAAAGACTGTTCGGCAGAACGTCGAAGAAGGCATGGGCCTGATCAAGGAGCAGCTCGACCGCTTCAACGAGATCGCCGAGCTCATGGCCACCGACTACTCCGACGAGCTCATGGAAGAGATGGGCAAGCTGCAGGAGGCGCTCGACCACGGTGATGCGTGGGACCTCGACTCTCAGCTCGAGCAGGCAATGGACGCACTGCGGTGCCCGCCGGCCGACGAGCCGGTCACCCATCTGTCCGGTGGTGAGCGTCGCCGCGTCGCGCTGTGCAAGCTGCTGCTGCAAAAACCCGACCTGCTGCTCCTCGACGAGCCGACCAACCACCTCGACGCAGAGAGTGTGCTCTGGCTCGAGCAGTACCTGGCGGCGTACCACGGCGCCGTCTTGGCCGTCACCCACGACCGGTACTTCCTCGATCACGTCGCGCAGTGGATCTGCGAGGTCGACCGCGGCAAGCTCCACCCCTACGAGGGCAACTACTCCACCTACCTGGAGAAGAAGGCCGAGCGTCTCGAGGTCCAGGGCAAGAAGGACCAGAAGCTCCAACGCCGTCTGAAGGAGGAACTCGCCTGGGTGCGGTCGGGCTCCAAGGCGCGCCAGACCAAGAACAAGGCCCGTCTCGGCCGTTACGAAGAGATGGCTGCCGAGGCCGACAAGATGCGCAAGCTCGACTTCGAAGAGATCCAGATCCCGACCCCGCCGCGCCTCGGCGACGTGGTGGTCGAGGTCAAGAACCTCGACAAGGGCTTCGACGGCCGCGTGCTGATCAAGGACCTGTCGTTCACGCTGCCGCGCAACGGAATCGTCGGCGTCATCGGCCCCAACGGTGTTGGTAAGACAACTCTGTTCAAGACGATCGTCGGACTCGAAGAACCGGATTCCGGCATCGTCAAGGTCGGCGAGACGGTCAAACTGAGCTACGTCGACCAGAACCGCTCGAACATCGACCCGAAGAAGAACGTGTGGGAGGTCGTGTCCGAAGGACAGGATTTCATCACAGTCGGCCAGAACGAGATGCCCTCACGCGCGTACGTCAGTGCATTCGGCTTCAAGGGTCCTGATCAACAGAAGAAGGCAGAGGTGCTCTCCGGTGGTGAGCGCAACCGTCTGAACCTCGCTCTGACCCTCAAAGAGGGCGGCAACCTGATTCTGCTCGACGAGCCGACGAACGACCTCGACGTGGAGACGCTCGGTTCGCTGGAAAACGCACTCGAGCTGTTCCCGGGTTGCGCGGTGGTCATCTCGCACGACCGCTGGTTCCTCGACCGCACCTGTACCCACATTCTGGCGTGGGAGGGCAACGTCGAAGAAGGCAAGTGGTTCTGGTTCGAAGGCAACTTCGAGGCCTACGAGGCGAACAAGATCGAGCGCCTCGGCGCGGACGCGGCTCGACCGCATTCGGTCACCCACCGAAAGTTGACGCGCGACTAGAGTTGTTTCATCGCCCACCGCGGTATCCGCAGAACTCCGAGAGTGACGGCTCATGACCGGATCAACGAAAACGGACCTGGCGGATTCGCGAGGCGACGATTCCTCGGGAGCGATCAAAGCGCTTCTGCCGCAGGCTGTCGCCCCCTATTTCCACGGGCCGGGCAGTGTCGACGAGACCACGTGGGATGAGCTGGGGCCGGAGCAACGGTCCCAGCTCAGCGCCCACGTGAACATCGCCTACACGCGGGCGGACGGCGTTGCGGTCACCGACGTCGCGTTCGACGGCAGCGCGGTGTCGATGTCGATGGTCACCGATGACATGCCGTTGCTGGTCGAATCGGTGGTGGCAGCACTCGAGGCCTCAGGACTGCTGGTGGTCCGCATCGACCATCCGATCATGCTCGTCGTCCGCGACGACCGCGGCGAGCTGCGAGAGATTGTCGATTCCGACAAGCCCAGCGACACGGTCCGAACCGGTCAGCAGGTCGAATCGTGGATCCATGTCGATGCCGTTCCACGGGTGTCGCCCATCGACATCGATGTGGTGAGAACCGAACTCGACACCGTGATCGGCCGCATCGCCGATGTGCACGACGACCGCGCGCCGATGCTCGATCTGCTGACCGGGCTGGCCGACACCTACTCGTCCTATCTGACGACAACCCTTCCCGACGGGCTCGACCGGGGTGCGGGAGAAGATTTCGCGCGTCTGTTGCGGTGGTTGGCGGAGAACAACTTCACGCCGTTCGGTTACCTGCATTGCGACGGGGCGGGGCCCGATCGCACGCCGCTCCGATCCTCGGGCCTCGGCGTATGGCGCACCGCGGAGGTCGAGCACAAGGCGACCCAGGGGGCGGGTGCAGTCACCGTTCAGCAGCTGTACCTCCCGACGCGCATCCAGCGATCCAACTTCCCGAGTTTGATCCAGATCGACGACTACGACGACAAAGGTCACCGTGTCGGCGAACACGTCTTCGTGGGCAGGTTCACGCCCACCGCATTGCACGAGAACATCTTCGACATCCCCGTACTGGACACCAAGGTGGGTGAGGTGCTGGCGGCCGCCGAGGTCGAGGCCGAGTCATACACCGGTATGGCGATGCTCGAACTCCTGCAGACGTTCCCGCGGTCAGAGCTGTTCTCCCTGCAGGCCGGCGAGCTCGCCCGAACACTCACCGAAGTGCTCGAAGCGGTCCCCAATCGCCAGCTCCGGGTGTTCCTGCGTCCGGACCCGGCGGGCGAGATCGTCTCCGCCCTGGTCTATCTGCCGAGAGACCGTTACACCACGCGGCTGCGGGAAACATTGCAGAACGAGCTGCTGAGCGAATTGGGCGGCGACGCACTGGAATACACCGCACGGGTCAGCGAATCGCCCTTGGCCCTTCTGCATGTGGCGATGCGCATCTCCTCGCCCGCGTGCGCCGAGCTCGGAGATCTCGCTGTCGGATCGCCGGGTCAGGTGGCCATCCAGGACAGACTCATCGCAGCTGCGCGAGGCTGGGATGAACGGCTGAGGCAGGTGGCGGCCAACAGCTCCGGAGTCGCCGGCCCGGAGGCGGTCGCGTTCTACGCCGCAACCCTTCCTGACAGTTACAAGGACATCCGGGCCCCGTCGGAGGCCTATACCGATATCGATGTGGTGCAGGGCCTCGACGACGGCGCGTTCGAGGTGCGGCTGCATCGTCCGGCCGACGAAGGCGCTGAATCCACGGAAAAGAGCCCGGCGCAACAACATTGGCGGTTTGCCTTCTATCTGTGCGGCCGGTCGGCGACTCTGACCGAGGTGTTGCCCGTGCTGCACAGCCTCGGCGTCAACGTTCTCGACGAACGGCCGTATGAACTACGCCGTCCTGATGGCCAGACGTGCCACATCTACGAGTTCAGTCTCTCGCTCGCCGAGGGTATGGCGGTCGATGAACAGACCACCGACGACGTCGAACATCGGTTCACCGACGCATTTGCCCAAATCTGGCGCGGCGATGCAGAGGTGGACGACTTCAACGAACTCGTGTTCCGCTGCGGCCTGACCTGGCGTGAAGCGGCAGTTCTGCGTGCCTATTCCAAATATCTGCGTCAGTGCGGTTCGTCCTACAGCAACAATCACGTGGCGTCGGTTCTGGGCGCACACCCGGCGATCACCAAGACGCTCGTCGAGTTGTTCGCGGCGTCGTTCGATCCCGACGCAGCTGACGATGACCGGCGGTCAGAGGTGCTCGACGGTCTGTCGGCCGACGTCGGATCGATCATCAGCCTCGACGTCGATCGCATCATCAGTGCCTACATCTCGGTGATCTCGGCGACCGTGCGTACCAATTACTACGTCGCCGCTGAACATGGTTCTTCGCGGAACGTCCTCGCTTTGAAGTTGCGCCCCAGAGACATCCCGCAGACGCCGGAACCACGTCCGCTGTATGAGATCTACGTCTATTCTCCCCGGGTGGAGGGCGTCCACCTGAGATTCGGGTCGGTGGCTCGCGGCGGATTGCGTTGGTCGGATCGGCGTGAGGACTTCCGAACCGAGATCCTCGGGTTGGTCAAGGCGCAGGCAGTGAAGAACGCGGTCATCGTGCCGGTTGGTTCCAAAGGCGGGTTCGTGATGAAGCGGCCGCCGTTACCGACGGGGGACCCCACCGCGGATCGGGACGCCTACCGTGCAGAAGGAGTGGAGTGCTACCGCCACTTCATCTCAGGACTGCTCGATCTCACCGACAACATCGACCAGAAAACGGGGAACGTCACCGCGCCCACCCGGGTGGTACGCCGCGACGACGACGATCCCTACCTGGTGGTCGCAGCGGACAAGGGCACCGCCACGTTCTCCGACATCGCCAACGATGTTGCGGGGCAATACGGGTTCTGGCTCGGGGACGCGTTCGCCTCCGGCGGTTCTGCCGGATATGACCACAAGGCGATGGGCATCACGGCCAGAGGCGCCTGGGAGGCGGTCAAACGTCACTTCCGAGAGATGGGCGTCGACACCCAGACCGAGGACTTCACGGTGGTGGGCATCGGCGACATGAGCGGCGATGTCTTCGGTAACGGCATGCTGCTGTCGAGGCACATTCAATTGACCGCGGCGTTCGACCACCGTCACATCTTCATCGATCCCGACCCCGATGCGGAGAAGTCGTTCGCCGAACGACAGCGTTTGTTCGAACTGCCGCGCTCGTCGTGGGCCGAGTACAACACCGAGTTGATCAGCGAAGGTGGCGGCGTGTGGTCGCGCGACCGCAAGTCCATCGACATCAGCCCTCAGATCGCGAGGGCCCTGGGAGTGCCCGAAGACGTCTCGACGCTCTCGCCCCCGGAACTGATCCGCGCCATCCTGCTCGCTCCCGCCGATCTGCTGTGGAACGGCGGCATCGGAACGTATGTCAAGGCGAGCACCCAGTCGCATGAAGCGGTGGGAGACAAGGCGAACGACGCGATCCGCGTGAACGGGAACGAGCTGCGCGTCAAGGTCGTCGGCGAGGGTGGCAACCTCGGAGTCACCGAACTGGGTCGTATCGAATTCGATCTGAGCGGTGGACGCATCAACACCGATGCGATGGACAATTCGGCCGGCGTCGATTGCTCCGATCACGAGGTGAACATCAAGATCCTGCTCGACTCCCAGGTGTCGGCCGGTGAGTTGGCTGCCGAGGATCGAAACCCGTTGCTGGAGTCCATGACCGAAGAAGTCGGCGACCTCGTGCTGGCTGACAACGTGTCACAGAACGCCGAGCTGGGGACCAGCCGATCGCAGGCCGCCGAGGCGGCCGAGGTCTACGCGAGGTTGCTCAAGGAGCTCGCCGGCCGTGGGGTCAACCTGAAGCTCGAGGCCCTTCCTCGTCCGGCCGAGCTGATCAAGCGCGGTGAGTCCACCGGGCGTCACGGCCTGACGTCGCCGGAGCTGGCAACGTTGATGGCGCACGTGAAGCTGGCGCTCAAGTCCGACATGCTCGACGGCGACCTGCCGAACAATGACGTCTTCTCGCCACGACTGAGGACGTATTTCCCCGTGCCGCTTCGAGAGCGGTTCGCCGAAGGGATTGCCAACCACCCGCTGCGTCGCGAGATCGTCACGACGGCGGTGGTGAACGACCTCGTGGACAACGCGGGGATCACCCATGTGTTCCGTCTGTGTGAGGGGAGCGGATCCACGTCACTCGACGTGGTGCGCTCATTTCAGGCGGTCACCCAGATATTCGGTTTGCACGGGTTGTGGCAGGACATCGCGGCGGCGCCCTGCTCTGTCCCGACCACCGACGCCATGATCACCTACGCGCGACGGCTGCTCTTTCGCGCGTCGCGCTGGATGATCGCCGGTCGGCCGCAACCTCTCGCGATGGCAGCCGAGGTGACGCGCTACGCCGCACTTGTCGCCGAACTGTCGCCCCAGTTGCCGGGTTGGCTTCGTGGTAGTTCCGCCGAGGGGGTCGAGCGTCGCGCCCAGCGCTTGCGCGATGACGGTGTGCCCGCCGAGATCGCCGAGGCCGTCGCCGTCAGCCTGCACCGGTTCTGCCTTCTCGACATCATCGACGCGGCCGAGATATCGGACCGAGAGCCTGCCGAGGTGGGGGAGTTGTACTTCGAGGTGATGGATCATCTCGGCGTCGAGGACCTGTTGACCGCGGTGTCCGACCTGGACCGCAAGGACCGCTGGCACTCGCTTGCCCGGCTGGCGTTGCGGGACGACCTGCACAGCACGCTGCGGTCTCTCTGTCTGGTGATCCTGGACTCGGCGGAGCCCGACGAGTCACCTGCAGAAAAGATCGCCGACTGGGAACTCAGCAACTCCTCGCGCCTCGCCCGCGTGCGGACGACCCTGTCCGACATCGCCGAATTGGGCGAACTCGATCTCGCGACGCTGTCGGTGGCGGCTCGTCAGCTCAGGAGTTCGATCCGCTGATGGCGACGTTGACCCTGGCGGCCCGCGACCGCACCGATCTGGCCGTGTTCGCCGGCCGGGCTCTGCGCGCGGACGATGTCGCGGTTCTCCGCATCAAGAAGCGTCCCGATGGCCTGCTGGGAATCTGGGTGAACACCGGCTTCGATGTGTTGGCCACCCGGGTGGTCGCGGGATCCATCGAGGGTGACGACGCGGTCTGCGGCGCAACCGAATTGCGCACCGCGCTGAGGCGGGAGGCGGACAACCCGGAGACCGCGTCGGTCGACACCGGATTCCCTCTCGACAGCGCGTGGCGCGGTGCCCTGCCCGCCGTCGACGGATTCGTCCACGTCGATGACGTTCCGGCCCGGGTACTGATACAGCTCTCGCGTACCGGGGCGGAGGTGGCCCGCACCCAAGGCAGCGGCCACGGACCGCCGACCTCATTGCTCGACCAGCAAGTGCTCGACGTGACAGGGGAGACGACGGAGGAGGTCGTCAACGTATCGATGCGGTCGATCTTTGCTCTGACGGCAATGGGTTTCGTGCGGCAGGCCGACAACCACGACGTCACCGAGACGTCGGACCTCGAACTCATCGACGCCGACGAAGTCGTGCGAGTGCGTTGCACCCCGGTGTGGGCGCGACTCGACGCCCGATTCGGGTCGGTCTATCAGCGGCGCACGATGGCGTTTTCGCTCCAGGTCAACTGAGCCCGGCGGGTTGGTTCAGACCAGCCACGCCGCGGCGTTCGGTGGGAGCTTCCCGTCGACCAGGGGACTGCTACTGAGCAGCAGCTCTCCGGGCGGTAGTCCGATGGGATCCGGCCCGGCATTGAGAGCACACACCAGCTTGCCGAGCGACCGGCGAAACGCCAGGCATCCGGGAGGCGCGCCGTACCATTCGATGCTCTCTCCGGCGAACTCCGGTCGGGTCTTACGCAGTTCGATCGCCAGCCGGTAGAGCGACAGCGTCGACTCCAGATCTTCGAGTTGCGACTCGACGGTGAGGGTCGACCACTCCGGCGGGATCGGCAACCAGGTCTTGGTGTTGCTGGAGAACGCGAAGGGGGGTGTCTCGCCTTCCCAGGGCAGGGGAATTCGGCAGCCGTCTCGACCACGCTCGGTACGGCCGGAGCGTTCCCACACCGGATCCTGTAGCGCCTCATCCGGCAGCTCGGCATTCGGCAACCCGAGTTCGGCGCCGTTGTAGATGAATGCCGCACCCGGCAAGGCCAGCTCGACGAGGATCATCGCGCGTGCGCGGTCGAGCCCAGCGCGCGGATCGGTGTCGTCGGCGTACCTGGTGACCTCGCGCTCCACATCGTGGTTCGACAACGTCCAGGTGGGGGTGCCGGACACCGTTGCGACGGCTTCGAGGGAATGTTCGACGGCTTCGCGGATCTCCTCGGAATCGAAACCCACCTTTGCCAGGCGGAAGTTGAAGCCGAGGTGGAGTTCGTCGGGGCGCACGTACTCGGCGAATCGGGTGTTGTCCTTCACCCAGATCTCGCCGACGGTCATCGCATCGGGGTAGTCGTCGAGCACTCCGCGGATCCGGCGGTGGATGTCGTGCACACCGTCGTTGTTGAACCGCGGATCGTCGTCGTCGTTGGTGAGCAGGCCGAAAGCTTCGTGGTCCATGTCCGGGAGGCCGTCGGGTTTGGCCATCCCGTGTGCCACATCGATCCGGAATCCGTCCACTCCACGGTCGAGCCAGAACCGCAGCGTGCGCTCGAGATCGGCGAACACCTCTGGGTTGTCCCAGTTCAAATCGGGTTGTTCGGGTGCAAACAGATGCAGATACCACTGTCCGGGCTCGCCGTCGGGTCCGGTGGTGCGTGTCCATGCCGGGCCGCCGAAAACGCTGGGCCAGTTGTTGGGCGGCTCGTCGCCGTTGTCTCCCTTGCCGTCGCGGAAGATGTAGCGTTCGCGCGCCGGGCTCCCGGGCTCGGCGGAGAGGGCTTCGACGAACCAGGCGTGCTGGTCGCTGGTGTGATTGGGCACCAGGTCCATCGTGATCTTGATGCCCCGCCCGTGTGCCTCGGCGATGAGCAGGTCGAGGGCTTCGAGACCGCCGAACAGCGGGTCGACATCGCGCGGGTCGGACACGTCGTAGCCGTGGTCGGCCATCGGTGACTTCATGACGGGGCTGAGCCAGATGGCGTCGATGCCCAGCAGTTCGAGGTAACCGAGCTTGTCGATGACACCGGCCAGATCGCCGACGCCGTCTCCGTTGTTGTCCGAGAACGAGCGCGGATAGATCTGGTAGAAAACCGCGTTCTGCCACCACAGTGGATAGTCCGACTGCACATGCTGCTGAACCTGGTGTGGCGCACCGGTTTCAGCGGCGGAAAGATCGTTCTTCTCGTCACTCACCCGCATCATCTTGCCTCACGGTCGTTGTTTGCCCGCGATCACGGGGCCGCTCCGCGAGCCAGGTCAGATAGGTGTATTCACCATGGATTGAGCCGCCATCTCCATGTATTCGGTGAGCGCCTGCCGGTGCGGCGGGTCGAGCCGGGTGGAATCGATGGAGGCGATGGCTGTGTGCATGCATCTGAGCCAGGCGTCCCGTTCGAGTGGGCCGACACGGAACGGGTTGTGCCTCATCCGCAACCGGGGGTGCCCGCGCTCGTCGGAGTAGGTGCGGGGCCCGCCCCAGTACTGGATGAGGAACATGCGCATTCGGCGTTCTGCCGGGCCCAGGTCTTCCTCGGGGTACAGCGGCCGGAGTATCTCGTCGGCTGCCACTTCCCGATAGAAACGCGCCACGAGGTCGACGAACGTCTGCTCGCCGCCCACCGCGTCGTAGAACGTGCGGACCGGCTCCGTCTGCGTGGAACCGGCGTCGCCGGCCGGGTCCGTCTGCGATGAATCAGTCACGGGAACCATTGTTCCAGAGCCGGACCCACACGCGCATATCCCGCGATACGCAGAGTTCACGCAAAAGACCAGCTGCAGCTGGTCTTATTGTCGTGCATTTCTGCCATATCCGTGTTGAACTGAATCGTTCCCATCGAGGTCGGTTGGTTGGCCGGGAGGTTAGATGTCGCGTACGAAGTCGCAGCGGGAAAAGGTCCACGCGGGGTCTGAACGCGTGCCCCATCACCCCGGTAACTCGTCTGTGACCACCTTGACGCCTGGGTCTCGCGGCACCTCGGTAGATGCCATCGGCGGGCCGCCTGCGCGGATGAACACCCGATGGGGGAAACACCGGGTACTCCTTCTCAATGCCACCTACGAACCCCTCGCGGCGATCTCGATACGCAGGGCGATAGTCCTGGTGCTGCGCGAACGGGCCGACGTCATCCACGAGGATGGTGCCGGCCCTCTCATTCATTCGGCAGAGATGGCGCTCGCGGTGCCGTCTGTGATCCGGCTCCGCAACTACGTGCGGGTGCCGTACCGGGCGGTGGTCCCGATGACCAGAGCAGCATTGATGCAGCGGGATCGATCCCGCTGCGGCTATTGCGGCGGTAAGGCGGACACGATCGACCACGTCGTCCCCCGGAGCCGTGGGGGTACCCACACCTGGGACAACTGCGTCGCGTGCTGCGCCTCCTGCAACCACAAGAAGGCGGATCGGCTGCTCGGCGAACTCGGCTGGACGCTCAAGGCAACTCTGAGCGCACCCAAGGGGCGCCATTGGCGTCTTCTCGCCACCGTCAAGGACTTCGACCCAGCTTGGTCGCGGTACCTCGACTCGGGTGCCGCGTAGGAGTCCGGCGCGCCACTGCGACCTCGGCGAGGCGTCCGGGAGCGGCGTCCGCTAAGTTCTCAGATGAAAGACGACTGCTGAAGGGCGGATGTGGTGGAAGACCTGATTGTGGCGATCGGTTTACCGGTCGTCATCCTCACTGTGATCTCGGTTGTGCTGGTGGTCGGTGCGATGACCCTCACTTTTGGCGTCAAGTACCCGAAGGTGCAGCCCTACACGATCGACCAGAAGTGGGAGCACGAACCGCTGCTGTTCAGCGCCACCGACGTCACACCGGTTGCGCCCGGGTACCACGGGCATGGACATGACGATCTGATCGGAGGCTCGGCAAGTGGCAAGTGGTGAAATCGTAAGGGCGAACATCGACCCTGACACCCTCCCCATGGGTGCCACGGTGACCGGCAGCGGGCGCGTCTCGGCTGCCCGGTTCCCCGGCGCCGCACCGGCCACGCCGCCGTTTCGGCGTGACGAACTGGTTGCGCTCGACGATGCACTGTCGGACGCCACCGATCGGACGGGCATCCGCTTCTCGATCTACATCGGTGACCTCGGACCCGACGCGTTCGCGGGCGCGTCGGCGGTGCTGCCGAGCGTGCCCGAACCCGAACACGCAGCGTTGATCGCGGTCTCGCCGAACACCAAGGATGTTGTGGTCATCTCGGGCCGGGAAGTCGCTCCGCGGCTCAACGACCGGGTTGCTCAGCTGGGCGTGACCGCCGCGATCGCAGGTATCCGCGCGGGCGATCTCGTCGACGGACTGATCTCGGCGGTCCGAGTCATCGCTTCGGCGGTCACCATCCGCTGATCTGATACCTACACAAGGGCGGGGCAACCACTGTGGTTGCCCCGCCCTTGTGATTTCTGGCCTGTGTGGCCGTTCTGTCCGGCCTGTGTGGCCGTCTCAGCTCTTGTCGAACTCCCGTGCGCGCAGGGCCCGGGCCACGGTGTCACGGCCTTCGGAGATCAGTCGACGCAGGGCCGGGGGATGGTCAGCGGACAGCAGCTCGTCGGCCAGTGCCAACCCGTTCTCGTCGGCGGCCCAGTTCGGGTACAGACCGACAACCACCGTCTGGGCTACCTCACTGGAGCGTCGCTGCCACACCTGTGGGACCGCGTCGAAGTACTTCTGGGTGTACGGCGCAAGCAACTCGCCCTGCCCCGGACGCACAAAGCCGGCGATCACGGACCGACCCAGAGTGTTCGAGAGGGTGTCGTCCTCGACCGCCTTGGACCAGGCGTCGGCCTTCGCCTCGGCGAGGGGACGGGCTGCCCGGGCCTTGGCAGCCTGCCGGCCGCCTGCCGAGGTGTTGTCTCGTTCGAGTTCTGCATCGATGACAGGTGTCGTCGACGGATCGGTGTCTATGGCACCGGCGGTCGCCAGGGCGTTCACGATCGACCAGCGCAGGTCGGTGTCGACGGTGAGACCGGGTAGCCCTTGATCGGCGGGGTCCGAGTCGAGGAGCGACTGCACGATCTCTGCCTGTCCGGGCCCCAGGACGCCAGAGAGCAGCGTGTTGACGAAGGCCAATTGATGGTCAGAGCCCGGTTCGGCAGCGCGCGCGAGTTCCAGCAGCCGCGCGCTGAAACCTGGCCAGCCTTCCGACTTCGCCCAGTGCGGGTCCGCGTAGGCGTCGATCGCGGTCTGCGCCTGCAACAGGACTCGTTGCACCACACCGATTTCGGTCTCCGAGCCGATACCCTCCTGGACCAGGGCCACGAACTCGCGTGCTCGCATCTCTGCCTGGCGAGTCATCTCCCACGCTGCCGACCACACAAGTGTGCGCGGCATCGATTCACTGATGTCGCCCAACCGGCTGGTGGCCGTCGCCAGTGAGTCGGGATCCAGCCGCACCGAGCAGTACGTGAGGTCGTCGTCGTTGAGCAGGATCAGCCGGCCGCGATCAACGCCGATGAGGTCGTCGACCGCCGTGCGGCCACCCTCGACATCGAGTTCCACTCGCTTGGTCCGGACCAGCTTTCCGTCGACGTCGTCGTAGATGCCGACGGCCAGTCGGTGCGTACGGGTCTCGCCGGCGCCCGGCGCGGCGCCATCCTGGATGATCTCGAAGCGGGTGAATGCGCCGGCGTCGTCGAGGTCGAAGTCGGGCCGCATCACGTTGATGCCGGTGGTCTTCAACCACTGCGATCCCCAGTCGGAAAGGTCACGGCCAGAGGACTTCTCGAGCGCTCCGAGAAGATCACCGAACGTCGCGTTCCCGAACTTGTGAGCCTGGAAGTAGTCGCGGAGACCGGCGAGGAAGTGGTCGAGGCCGACGTACGCGACAAGCTGCTTGAGTACCGACGCGCCTTTGGCGTAGGTGATTCCGTCGAAGTTCACCTCGACGGCGGCGATGTCGGGGATGTCGGCTGCCACCGGATGCGTCGACGGCAACTGATCCTGTCGATATGCCCACGACTTCTCGACGTTGGCGAACGTGGTCCAGGCGTTCTTGTACTCGGTTGCCTCGGACTGGCACAGCACCGAAGCGAATGTCGCGAACGATTCGTTGAGCCACAAGTCATCCCACCACTGCATGGTGACGAGATCGCCGAACCACATGTGGGCCATCTCGTGCAGCACGGTCTCGGCGCGCCGCTCGTACAGATACTTCGTGACCTTCGAACGAAAGACATAGTCCTCGAGGAATGTGACTGCACCCGCATTCTCCATCGCGCCCGCATTGAACTCGGGAACGAAGAGCTGGTCATACTTGCCGAACGCGTAGGGAATGCCGAAGTTCTTGTGGTAGAACTCGAATCCCTGTTTGGTCTCGGTGAACAGGCGATCGGAATCCATGAACTCGGCGAGTGAGGACCGGCAGAAGATCCCCAGGTCGATGGTCCCGTGCTCGTCGGTGTAGGAGTCGGTCCACTGCGCGTACGGACCCGCGATGAGCGCCACCAGGTACGTGCTCAACAGGGGCGTCGTTGCGAAAGTGTGCTTGCCGGGCGCCGTCTCGGTTCCGGCGCCGTTGGAGATCACCTTCCAGTCCGCGGGCGCGGTCACCGACACGTCGAACGTCGATTTCATGTCAGGCTGATCGAAGCACGCAAACATGCGCTTGGCGTCGGCCGTCTCGAACTGTGAGTAGAGGTACACCGAGTCGTCGGTGGGGTCGACGAAGCGGTGCAGTCCCTCTCCGGTGTGCGAATAGACACAGTCGGCGACGACCTCGAGCGTGTTCCGTTCTGCCAGTTGGGGAAGCGCCAGACCGTCTTCTTCGGTGTACGCCGTCAGGTCCACCGGCTCCCCGTTGAGCGTGGCGCTGTGCACCTTCTCGGCGATGAGGTCGACAAACGACGACGACCCGGGTTCGGCCGAGAAGGCGATGGTGACCGATGAACGGAACGTCTTCTCGCCCGGTTTGCCCGATCCGTCCGTGAGGTCGAGGTCGATCGCGTAGTTGGAGACCGAGATGTTCGCCGAGCGCTCGCTCGCAAGATCACGGGTCAAGTTTGGTGCCGCCACGTTGCCTCGCCTTTCCGATTGCCATTTGTGTACTCACCCACCGTATGGCCTGTCCCTGCGGGGGCGCGCGACCACGGGCGGGAATGCGAGCGGACACCGGTTGTTGTCACCTGCAGGTGGTTAATCTGCTGACGAACCGACTGTCCCCAGATGAAGGAGTGATCTGCGCATGACCGACTCGATTGATCGTGTTGATTTCTGGTTCGACCCGTTGTGCCCGTGGTGCTGGATCACCTCGCGCTGGATCCTCGAGGTGGAGAAGGTTCGCACCATCGAGACCACTTTCCACATCATGAGTCTGGCGGTGCTGAACGAGGGCAAGGACATTCCCGATGAGTACCGCGAGGGGCTCAAGCAGGCATGGCGCCCCGTGCGGGTGATCGCCGCGGCACAGGCCGAGCGCGGCGACGAGATCCTGGCTCCGCTGTACACCGCGATGGGGACACTGATCCACAACAAGGGCAACAAGGACTTCGACTCGGTGATCGCCGAATCGCTGGCCGAGGTGGGCCTTCCCGCAGAATTGGCGGCGGCCGCCGACGAGACGACCTTCGACGACGCGATCCGTAAGAGTCATCACGCCGGCATGGACAAGGTGGGAGACGACGTTGGAACGCCGACGATCCACATCAACGATGTCGCCTTCTTCGGCCCGGTACTCTCGCGGATCCCACGAGGGGAAGATGCGGGCAGGGTGTGGGACGGTGCAGTGGCGCTCTCGAGCTACCCGCACTTCTTCGAACTCAAGCGCAGCAGGAACGAAGACCCTCAGTTCGACTGAGGCGCAGGTCCCTCCTGGCGGGGCTGTTGGTCGATGTCGTCCTTCGGGGGACCGGCCGGCGGCCCCGCCGGTGTTTGGAATGGGGGATATCCAGGGGGACCTTGCACCACGGGAGGGTGAGGCCCGGGCGGTGGCAGCATCTGCACATGTCCGCTGCCGATGCCCCGGACGAGGTGTTTCGGACGGAAGAACATTCGGCCGGGCGCGGTCCGGTTACGCAGAGCAGCGGCGCGCCAGGTCAGCACGGGATGGCTGGAGCGCAGGTTTGTCAGCCAGGTGAAAAACCCTTTCTCGTGGGTCGCCCGATCGGCGAACTCATCGAAGTCCACCGAGGTCAACATGTACTTGCCTGCGGCGAGCACGCCGATCGCGCCTGGCGAACCCGACGGCTGGTTGTAGTACCCGTGATTGTCGGCCGTGTACTCCATCGATCTCGACAGGGCCTGCCCGAGGATCGGGATGTTCATCCCCACAATCGACCCGAGTTGACGCCAGTAGGACACGTGGCCTGCGGCGATGTGCCCGACCTCATGGCCGATGATGAAGCGCAGCGACTCGGGGCTGCGGGCCTGACCGCCGATCTCGAAAAGATCTGAGTACACCACCACGAAGCGCCGGAAGCCATGACCGGACGCGTAGGCGTTGATGGTTCCGTTGCCGAGGACCACGTAGGCGTCGGGTACGTGTTCGAGCCCGAAACGGCGGGCGGCATCGACCACCATCTGGTACCCCTCCGGGAACTGGGTGGGGCTCATCTTCACTCCGTTGACGCGCGGCATCGCGTACGTGAGGCCACGGATCAGATACAGCAACAGCGGCGCGACGAGGATCAGGATGAACCAGGTGTCGAGCGAACCGCCGGCCACGAGCACGACACCGATCACGTAGGCGCCCACACCGATGACGAGGATGAGGACCAGCATCGGGATCTCCCACGGATGGCGCCGGGGCTGACCGGCGTATGGCGCGGGCGCCAGCCAGTGGGTGAGGGGCTGCGGCGGCGCCGGAAACTGCGGTGGATACACGAGACCAATCTAGGGGAATGCGGCCCATGCGATGGTGACCGTGAACGATCTGTGGTCGGGCACAGATCCGGTGGTGGACTCTGACAGACTGTTTGCCATGCGCGTGTATCTAGGTGGCGACCATGCCGGCTTCGAACTCAAAGGCCAGATCTCTGAACACCTGACGTCCGGTGGGCATGAGGTGATCGACTGCGGGGCGCACGAATACGACGCCGTCGACGACTACCCGGCGTTCTGCGTGGAGGCCGCCCGCCGCACCGTCGCAGACGAGGGGAGCCTCGGCATCGTCCTCGGCGGCAGTGGCAACGGCGAGCAGATCGCGGCGAACAAGGTTCCCGGTGCCCGATGTGCACTTGCCTGGAGCGTGGAGACAGCCCAGTTGGCGCGGCAGCACAACAACGCACAGCTGATCGGCATCGGCGGCCGCATGCACAGCAAAGAAGAGGCCTTGGCGATCGTGGATGCTTTCGTCACCACGGAGTGGTCCGGCGAAGAACGTCACCAGCGACGGATCGACATCCTCTCCGAATACGAGCGCACCGGCACCCCACCGGCCCTGCCTGCCGACTGACCGCAGGGGCGGGCCGTGCCGGAAGGGCATACGCTTCACCGTCTGGCGCGACTGCACCAGCGGAAGTTCGCCAGGCAGACGGTCACTGTCACCAGCCCACAGGGCAGGTTCGCCGCAGCAGCAGCCCGACTCGACGGCCAGGTGTTCTCCCGGGCGGAGGCTTGGGGCAAACACCTGGTCCATCGATACGCCGGTGGAGAACTGGTGCACATCCATCTCGGTCTGTACGGGTCGTTCTCCGACGGCCCCTCTCCGTTGCCGCCGCCGGTCGGCCAGGTCCGGATGCGGATGGAGACCGACGAGTACGGAACCGACCTTCGCGGGCCCACCGCCTGCGAACTGTTCACGCCGGCCGATCTCGCTGCGCTGACTTCTCGGCTCGGACCGGACCCTCTGCGCAAAGATGCGGACCCGGAACAGGCATGGAACGCGATAGCGAAGTCACGCAAGCCAATTGGTGCACTGCTGATGGATCAGAAAGTGCTGGCCGGTGTGGGGAACGTCTACCGGGCCGAAGTGCTGTTCCGTGCTTCGATCAACCCGTTCCGCGCTGGTGACGATGTGTCCCGCGACGAATGGGATGCGATATGGGCGGATCTGGTGACTTTGATGACCGTGGGAGTCCGGCGAGGCAAGATCCACGTCATCCGGCCCGAAGACGATCACGGCGCACCGTCGTACGGTCCCGGCCGACCCCGAACGTACGTGTACCGCCGTACCGGTGAACCCTGCCGCATCTGCAGCACGCCGATCCTGATGACCGACATGGCCGCACGCAAGGTCTACTGGTGCCCGGTCTGCCAAGCCGACTGAGCGTCGCGGACCCGAATGGGTGCCGACACAGCAAGGCCTCAGGTTGACCCGGCACGATGGGGCGATGACCACTGTGACGATCCTGGCGGTCGGGGGTACGGGCGAGACCCATCGGAAGGACCCTCGTACGGCGGTGTCCGGAATGCTGGCCCAAGTGACAGATCGACTCGATGAGCGGTTCGACTGCCGGTGGGTCCGATACCCGGCCAGTTACGGACCCGTGCCCCGACGCAACGGGATCAGTTATCGGGAGAGTGTTGCTGCCGGTGTCGACAACCTACGCGCCGAAATGGCACGGGCGTCCGGGCCGGTGATGCTGATCGGCTACTCGCAGGGTGCGGTGGTCATCCGGCAGTTGTTGGCGACCACACACGCAGATGTGGCCGCTGTCGGTTTTGTCGCCGATCCGTATCAGCCGCCCGGTGTCGTCGCGGGCTGCGATGGCTTCGGTCTGGCCGGTCACGGGCCGGATCTGCCCGACGGCCTGCCGGCGCTCTGGATCGGTCATCCGGGCGACGTGATCTGCAACGCAAGCGACGACTCGATACTGCGCGACCTCGCCGATCTCACCGCTACGTTCTCGACGAGGAACGTTCGGGGCTGGTTCGGCGGGTTGTGGCACATACTGCGCAGCAACAGTTTTCAGAACGCTGCGAGGACATCGCTGCATCCTCGTCAGTGGCGACGGGACTTGCGGCGTCTGCGGGTGCTGGCAATCGAGTTGGCCGGTTATCTTCCGACGCGGGTGCGACTCGGGAGGCTGGTCATCGCCAATCGGCGCGGTGGACGCCACATCGCCTATAGGTTCGAGCCGCTCGATCCCGACGGGCTCACCGGGTGCGAGATGCTGAGTCGTTGGCTTCAGGTCCAGGCCACCTTCTTGCCGGACACCGTTCGTAACGACGTCGCCTGACCGCCACCCGGGGACGCTCCGTCATAACAATTCACTCGTCTGAAATGTGCAGGGGTCCGAGGTGGGTGACACTGATCCCGACGTATCAACGCTGGGAGAAGTCACGTGGACCATTACGACCTTGTTGTCATCGGCTCCGGCCCGGCTGGGCAGAAGGCTGCCATTGCCGCCGCCAAACTCGGTAAACGCGCGGCGGTGATCGAACGGCGCAACATGGTGGGCGGGGTGTGCATCAACACCGGCACCATCCCGTCGAAGACGTTGCGCGAAGCGGTCCTCTACCTCACCGGCCTGAACCAGCGTGAACTGTACGGCCAGTCGTATCGGCTGAAGACCGACATCACCGTGGGCGATCTGTCGGCCCGCACCGCCCACGTCGTCGGTAAGGAAATCGACGTCATCCAGAATCAGTTGTCGCGCAACAGAGTTGCATTGTTGCTCGGCAGTGCGGCCTTCGTCGGCCCGAACGAGATCGAGATCACCACCGGCGACGGTGACCACAAGAACGTGACGTTCGACCACGCCGTGATCGCAGTCGGTACCCGTCCCGCGCGTCCCGACACGGTCGAGTTCGACGGCGTGACCATCGTCGACTCCGACCAGATACTCGGGATGGACCGGGTTCCGACGTCCATGGTGGTGGTGGGCGCAGGGGTCATCGGCATCGAATACGCGTCGATGTTCGCCGCGCTGGGCACCAAGGTCACCGTGGTGGAGCAGCGTTCGAGCATGCTGGACTTCTGTGACCGTGAGGTGGTCGAGGCCTTGCAGTATCAGATGCGTGATCGCGGCGTCACGTTCCGTTTCGGCGAGACCGTGCAGATGGTCGAAAAGCACAAATCGGGCAGTGTGACCGTTCTGCAGTCGGGCAAGAAGATCCCGTCCGACACGGTGCTCTATTCGGCGGGACGTCAAGGTGTCACCGACGAACTCAACGTGGCCGCAGCGGGTCTCGAGGCCGACAAACGTGGCCGCTTGACGGTCGACGGCAGCTTCCGGACAGCGGTGAGCCACATATACGCTGTGGGAGATGTGATCGGGTTTCCGGCACTGGCGGCGACCGCGATGGAGCAGGGGCGGCGCGCAGCGTACGACGCGTTCGGGGAGCCGGTCGGCGAGACCGATTCATCGAAGCACCCGATCGGCATCTACTCGATCCCGGAGATCAGTTACGTCGGTAAGACCGAAGACCAACTGACCGCGGCGAACGTCCCGTTCGAGGTGGGTGTCGCCCGATACCGCGAACTCGCACGCGGGACCATCATGGGCGATGCCTACGGGATGTTGAAGCTCCTCGTCGATGCCCAGGACCGAAGCATTTTGGGGGTGCACGTATTCGGTTCCAACGCAGCTGAATTGGTCCACATCGGCCAGACCGTCATGGGTTGCGGTGGCACCATCGACTACCTCGTCGACGCGGTCTTCAACTACCCGACCCTCGCCGAGGGATACAAGGTTGCCGCTCTGGATGCGGTGAACAAGATGCGTGCCATCGCGCGTGTCACGGGCGTAGGCAACGGGTACGAGCTGGGCGCGGAGTAACAGCCGGCACAACAAAACCGGCGCCGAGAATGTTCTCGGCGCCGGTTTTGTCGGTATCAGAAGGATCTAGCTGCCGGGGACGTACTGCCCGCCGATGGTGCCCTGCACCACGATCGGGGTGCCCTCGGGGAAGTTCTCGTACACGAACTGCGCATTCTCCGGGCTCAGGTTGATGCAGCCGTGGCTCACGTTGGTGTTGCCCTGCTGAGCGACCGACCATGGCGCGCCGTGGATGAAGATGCCGTCCCACGACATGCGAATCGCCCACTCGACGTAGGTGCGGTAGCCGTTGGGGGAGTCGACCGGAACGCCGTACGTGGACGAGTCCATGTACATGTCCCGGTACTTCTCCTTGGTGTAGTAGGTGCCGTTCGGAGTCGGGTTCTCGTTCTTACCCATCGAGATCGGCATCTTGCGTACGACCTTGCCGTCGTGCCAGACGGTGAGTTCGTGCGTGGCGTCGTCGGCGAGGGCGACCCAACCGGTCTGGGTGGCAACCGGGGGAGCAGGCTCTGCGGGCGGCGCGGGCGCGGGTTCCGGTGCGGGCGGCTGCGGAGCGGGAGTGTAGATGCCCGGAATGGTCGGCAGCGGCACCCCGGGCAGGCCCGGAATGGTCGGAGCAGGCTGCGCGAGTGCGGTGGCCGGAATCATCACCGCCATGACGATCACGCCTACAACGGCGGTCAGGAGGCGGGTGACGCTGCGCCCGGAGGCGAACTTACTGGTCGACACTATGTTGGACCCTAACTTCGGCGACAGGCTTATACGCTCCCCGAAAGCGCGGATTAATAGTTGCACGCACAGGACGGCCAGCCAAACGCAAAAGGCCTAGTTGTGGCGCGTGTCTACCGTTGTGACGCAAGTGAATGTGGTGTGCCTCACTCGTGTTCACCCGGACCTCGACCACACGGCGGCGCCGCCGCGTTCGCCAAATCTGGCGCTCGAACGACAGAAGCCCTCGTCAGCAACGCGCTGACCAGGGCTTCTGAGGGTTGAGCGGGTGACGGGAATCGAACCCGCGTAGCTAGTTTGGAAGACTAGGGCTCTACCATTGAGCTACACCCGCGTGCACACGCTTTCGGCGGGATCGCCACCGTCGTCGTCTGCGAAAAGGACTGTACCGCCTCCGGCCCGCGGATCGAAAATCGCCTCGCCGCCATCACCGGTTTAGGTGGAGACCGACACGGCACGTAGTATTTGCGTTCGGTTCCGCAGGCGGTGACAGACCCCTGCGGACGGACCTACACGGGATGTGGCGCAGCTTGGTAGCGCATCCGCTTTGGGAGCGGAGGGTCGCAGGTTCGAATCCTGTCATCCCGACTCACGTGAGAAGGCAAGACAAGGGAGTCAAGTGAAGAGCACCGTCGAGCAGATCAGCCCGACGCGGGTCAAACTCAACGTCGAGGTCCCGTTCGCGGAACTCGAACCGGATTTCGCCCGCACCTACAAGACGCTGGCCCGCGACATCCGGATCCCCGGATTCCGGCCCGGCAAGGCCCCGGCCAAACTGATCGAGGCCCGAGTCGGCCGCGACGCAGTGCTCGCCCAGGTCGTGAACGAGGCGATCCCGGGCAAGTACAGCGAGGCCGTCGCCGAGACGGAGATCAAGGCGATCGGTCAGCCCGAGATCGACCTCTCCGAACTCGCGTACGGCGAGAGCATCACGTTCACCGCCGAGGTCGACGTGCGCCCGGACATCGATCTGCCCGACTACTCGACCCTCGAGGTCGAGGTCGAACCGGTCAAGGTGGACGACGAGGCTGTGGATGAGCAATTGCAGTCCCTGCGCGCACGTTTCGGCACCCTGACCGGTGTGGACCGGCCCGTCGCCGACGGCGACTTCGTGTCGATCGACCTCTCCGCCACGATCGACGGCAAAGAGGTCGAAGAGGCAGCCACGAGCGGTCTGTCGCACGAGGTGGGCTCCGGTGAGCTCATCGACGGACTCGACGAGGCCCTCATCGGTCTGAAGGCCGGCGAAGAGAAGACCTTCACCAGCACTCTGGTCGCCGGTGAGCACAGCGGCGACCAGGCCGAGGTCACCGTCAAGGTCCTCACCGTCAAGGAACGAGAGCTTCCCGAGGTCGACGACGAGTTCGCCCAGCTGGCGAGTGAGTTCGACACCGTGGACGAGCTGAAGGCCGATCTGCGTGAGCGTGTGGCACGGTCGAAGAAGATGGAGCAGGCCAACGCGATCAGTGAGGCGCTCGTCGCCAAACTGACAGAGTCGGTCGAGATCCCCCTTCCGGAGGCAGTCGTCACCGCCGAGGTCGACGGACAGGTTCACCAGGTGGTGCACAGCCTCGGACATGACGAGGCGGCGTTCGAGCAACTGCTCGAGGCGCAGGGCACCACCCGCGAGAAGTTCGAGGCCGAGACACGCGAGGCGGCCGAGAAGTCGGTCAAGACCCAGCTGTTGCTCGACGCCATCGCCGACCAGCAGGACACCGAGGTCGGTCAAGACGAGCTGATGCAGCAGATCATGTTCCAGGCGCAGCGCTACGGCATGCAGCCGGCGGAGTTCGCGCAGCAGCTGCAGCAGGCCAATCAGGTGGGCGCGGTGTACGCCGAGGTCCGTCGGAGCAAGGCGCTGTCGTCGATCGTGCACCTGGTGACCGTCAAGGACACCGAGGGCGAGACCGTCGACACCGAAGAGTTCTTCGGCGTGCCGACGTCCGACGAGGACGCCGACACGTCGGCATCCGATGAGTCGTAGCTGGTAAAACGCCAGCACAATTTCTGCTGTCAGCGAATAGGGGCGACGCCGGGCCATCGGCGTCGTCCCTATTCGTTAGGGTCGAAGACAGCAATCAAATGACTGTGAGTCCGTTGAACGAAAACCCCGGAAGTCTTTCCGGGACGTCGAAGGTAGGTACCGTGACTGAGCCGAAGATCCACACGCCCGCGCTCTCCGGAGCAACCGCGAGTTCAGGTGTGGCCGGACTGAATCTGACCGACTCGGTGTTCGAGCGTCTGCTCCGTGAGCGCATCATCTTCCTGGGCACCCAGGTCGACGACGATATCGCCAACCGTTTGTGCGCGCAGATCCTGCTGCTCTCGGCCGAGGATCCGACCAAGGACATCAACCTGTACATCAACTCGCCGGGTGGTTCGGTGACCGCAGGCATGGCGATCTTCGACACCATGCAGCTCGCCCCGTGTGACATCTCCACCTACGCGATGGGCATGGCGGCCTCGATGGGCCAGTTCCTGCTCGCGGCGGGCACCAAGGGTAAGCGTCACGCTCTCCCGCATGCGCGGATCATGATGCACCAGCCGTCGGCCGGAATCGGCGGAACAGCGGCGGACATCGCGATCCAGGCCGAGCAGTTCGCGCTCACCAAGAAAGAGATGAACAAGCTCAACGCCGAGTTCTCCGGTCAGACCCTGGAACAGATCGAAGCAGACGCCGATCGCGACAAGTGGTTCACCGCCGAGCAGGCCAAGGAATACGGGCTGGTCGATCACGTGATCACGCGCGCCTGACCACTTCCATGGTCGAGCTCCGCTCCGCTTCGTCTCCGGCCCGTCGCAACCTCATCGGAAAGTAACGAGAACCATGAACAATCTTTCACCCCAGTCGCGGTACATCCTGCCCTCGTTCATCGAGCACACGCCGAACGGCGCTCGCGAGTACAACCCCTACGCCAAACTCTTCGAAGAGCGAATCGTGTTCCTGGGCACGCCGATCGACGAGACGGTTGCCAACGACATCATGGCCCAGCTGCTGGTGCTCGAGTCGCAGGACCCTGACCGCGACATCATCATGTACGTCAATTCGCCCGGCGGCAGTGTGCCGGCGATGCTGGCCATCTACGACACCATGCAGTACGTGCACTGCGACATCGCGACCGTCTGCCTCGGCGAGGCGGCATCGGCCGCGGCCATCGTCCTGGCCGCCGGAACACCGGGTAAGCGTGCGGCGCTGCCCAACGCCACCGTTCTGATCCACCAGCCCCGCACCGGCGGTGCATACCAGGGCCAGGTGTCCGACCTCGAGATCCAGGCGGCCGAGATCGAACGGATCCGCAAGCGGCTCGACGACATCCTCGCCGGACACACCGGGCAGCCGGCGGACAAGATCCGTAAGGACACCGACCGCGACAACATCCTGACCGCGCAAGCGGCCAAAGAGTACGGGATCATCGACGAGGTCTTCGAGTACCGGAAGAAGTCAGGAAAGAAGTAACGCCGCGCTCGGCCCGCCGTCCTCGGCGGCGGGCAAGAGCGGTCGTGGGCAGGCAAAAAGGCCCGCGACATTTGGCTTTATCGGTCGAAGTTCCGCCGACGTACGGGTACGGTCGTGGTTACTGTGCTCCGCATGGGCTGGGGCGGACCACCGGACTTCACGTCTTTGGAGCATCAGGGTAAGGGAAGTAGGTACAGCAACAGATGGCACGTATCGGAGATGGTGGCGATCTGCTGAAATGTTCTTTCTGCGGAAAGAGCCAAAAACAGGTCAAGAAGCTGATCGCTGGACCCGGCGTGTACATCTGCGATGAGTGCATCGACCTGTGTAACGAGATCATCGAGGAAGAACTGGCCGAGACCAGCGATGTCAAACTCGATGAACTCCCCAAGCCCATGGAGATCCGGGATTTCCTGGAGAACTACGTCATCGGTCAGGACACCGCCAAGCGCACCCTGGCCGTCGCGGTCTACAACCACTACAAGCGCATCCAGGCCGGCGACCGCAAGGACTCGCGCGGCATGGAGCCCGTGGAGCTCGCGAAGTCGAACATCCTGATGCTCGGTCCGACGGGCTGTGGAAAGACCTACCTCGCGCAGACCCTGGCGAAGATGCTGAACGTTCCGTTCGCCATCGCCGACGCCACGGCGCTCACCGAGGCCGGTTACGTGGGCGAGGATGTCGAGAACATCCTGCTCAAGCTCATCCAGGCGGCCGACTACGACGTCAAGCGGGCCGAGACCGGCATCATCTACATCGATGAGGTCGACAAGATCGCCCGCAAGAGCGAGAATCCGTCGATCACCCGGGACGTCTCGGGTGAAGGCGTGCAGCAGGCATTGCTCAAGATCCTCGAGGGCACGCAGGCCTCGGTACCTCCGCAGGGCGGTCGTAAGCACCCCCATCAAGAGTTCATCCAGATCGACACCACGAATGTGCTCTTCATCGTGGCCGGCGCGTTCGCTGGACTCGACAAGATCGTGTCGGATCGAATCGGCAAGCGCGGCATCGGATTCGGCACGGAGGTCGCCAAGAACGACGACGACAGTGCTGACCACTTCGCCGAGGTCATGCCCGAGGACCTGATCAAGTTCGGTCTGATCCCCGAGTTCATCGGCCGACTGCCTGTGATCGCATCGGTGACCAACCTCGACAAGGAATCCCTCGTCAGCATCCTGTCGCAGCCGAAGAACGCGCTCGTCAAGCAGTACGCGCGACTCTTCGACATGGACGGTGTGGAACTCGAGTTCACCGAGGACGCTCTCGAGGCCATCGCGGATCAGGCGATCCACCGTGGCACCGGTGCTCGTGGTCTTCGGGCCATCATGGAAGAGGTCCTGCTCCCGGTGATGTACGACATCCCGAGCCGCGATGACGTCGCGAAGGTGGTAGTCACGGGAGAAACCGTGCGCGACAACGTTCTTCCCACCATCGTTCCCCGTAAGCCGCGGCGCGACGAACGGCGCGACAAGAGCGCCTGAGCCGCTGGGCTATTCGAGAACGCGGTGACCGGCCGAGTACACGTTCATCGATTCTCCGCGTAGGAATCCGACGATCGTCAGGTCGTTGTCGTTGCCCAGATCCACCGCCAGTGACGATGGCGCGGACACCGCCGCGAGTATCGGTACCCCGGCCATGACGGCTTTCTGCGCGAGCTCGAAAGACGCGCGGCCGGACACCATCAGCACCGTTGCCCGCAATGGCAGCAATCGTTGTGTCACAGCCCATCCGATCACCTTGTCGACGGCGTTGTGGCGACCTACGTCTTCGCGAACCGCGAGGAGTTCGCCGTCGGTGGTGAACAGGGCGGCTCCGTGTACTCCGCCGGTCGCGTCGAACGTCTTCTGTAGCGACCTCAACTGCTCTGGCATGGTGAAGAGCGTGTCGACGTCCACGGTCGAGGGATCGTCCTCCAGCCGGTAGTTGGACGCCAGTCGAACAGCGTCGAGAGATGCCTTACCGCACACACCGCACGATGAGGTGGTGTAGAAGTTTCGTGTCGAGCCCGCGGGAAGCGGCCGGTCGCCGCGCAGGCTGACATCGAGCACGTTGTAGGTGTTCCGGCCTTGGTCGTCGACGCCGTCGCAATATCGGATGGCGCTGATGTCGTCCGCGCCGTCGATGAGGCCCTCGGTCATCAGGAACCCGTGTGTGAGGTCGATGTCGGACCCAGGTGTGCGCATCGTGACCGAGAGCGCTTCTCCACCAACACGAATCTCGAGGGGTTCCTCGACCGCGAGGGAGTCAGCCCGCGAATCGGTGTTGCCCGGCCGGATCCGGCGGACCCGCGTACGACTGGTCACTCGTCCCATGACGACCATCATCACCCTGTGCTCCCGTTTTCGCCCACGCGCCCCCGTGCTCGCGTTAACTGTCTCCATGGAGCATGAGCGAGTAGGCGCAGTTGTCCTGGCCGGTGGCGCATCCAAACGGATGGGCAGCGACAAAGCGGCACTGGAATGGAACGGCGAATCGATGCTCGGCCGGATCACCCGGATCGTGGGGGAACGATGCGACCCGGTTCTGGTGCTGGCCCCGGAGGGCTCGCCCGCCTATCAGGGTCTGCGGGCCGGCCACGATGGTGTCGACGGCACCGCTGACAGCGGCTCCGCGGACGTCACATGGGTGACCGGTGAGGCCGAAGGCGCCGGCCCGCTCGGTGGTCTCGCCACCGGGCTGGCGGCAGCTGCCGAACGTGGCCGCGACATCGTCTTCGTCTGCGCCACCGACATGCCCCTTGTCACCGCTGAGATGGTCGATGAACTGCTGCGCGGGCTCACCGACGCCGATGATGCCGCCATCGCCGTCGACTCGCAGCGGGCTCACCCACTGGCCGGGGTGTACCGCACCCGTGCGGCGGCCACGCTGGACGAGTTGGTGCAGGGTGGCGAACGCCGGATGCTGGCCGCTGTGGACGCTCTGCGAACCAACCGGGTGACGCTGAGCGATCCGACATGGTTGACGAACGTCAACGCCCCCGAAGACCTGCACCGATTGCGTGTTCCCTGAGCAGGAGACCTGCACTTTCGTCTCTTCACCACCGACTGCCTAGAATTGGCCGGTGACCGAATCGTCCCAGCACTCCGACAGCACTCCCGAAGCCCTGCCCAAGACCTGGGACCCCGGCGTACACGAGGGACGGCTGTACCGGAACTGGGTGGAGGCCGGATACTTCACCGCGGACCCGTCCAGCGACAAGCCGCCTTTCTCCATCGTCCTGCCGCCACCGAACGTGACGGGTTCGCTGCACATGGGACACGCCCTCGACCACGTCCTGATGGACGCCATGTGCCGTCGTCGGCGGATGCAGGGGTACGAGGTGCTCTGGCTCCCGGGTATGGACCATGCCGGTATCGCGACGCAGACCCTGGTCGAGCGTCAGCTGACAGGGCAGGGCATCGACAAGAACGACATCGGGCGTGACGAGTTCATCGACCGGGTGTGGAAGTGGAAGGCAGAATCCGGCGGCGCGATCGGTGCCCAGATGCGCAGTCTCGGCGACGGCGTCGACTGGAGTCGTGAACGTTTCACCATGGACGACGGACTGTCCCGGGCCGTGCAGACCGTGTTCAAGAAGATGTTCGACGAGGGATTGATCTACCGCGCCGAGCGACTCGTGAACTGGTCGCCGGTGCTGCAGACCGCGATCAGCGACATCGAGGTGAAGTACTCCGACGTCGAAGGCGAGCTCGTCAGCTTCAGGTACGGCTCCCTCGACGACAACGAACCCCACATCGTCGTCGCGACCACGCGAATGGAGACCATGCTCGGTGACACCGCGATCGCGGTGCATCCGGACGACGAGCGTTACAAACACCTGGTCGGCACCGAACTGGACCACCCATTTGTCGATCGCCGCATCCCGGTTGTCGCGGACGACTATGTCGATCCCGAATTCGGAAGTGGCGCAGTCAAGATCACGCCCGCGCATGACCCGAACGACTTTGCACTCGGAGCGCGACACAACCTGCCGATGCCGACGATGATGGACGAGTCGGGTCGAGTTGCGGGTACCGGAACGCAATTCGACGGCCTCGATCGCGCCGAGGCACGGGTCAAGGTCCGTGAGGTGCTGGCCGAACAGGGTCGCATCGTCAAGGAGGTGCGCCCTTATCTGCACAGCGTCGGTCACTCCGAACGAAGCGGCGAACCAATCGAGCCGCGTCTGAGCATGCAGTGGTGGGTGCGGGTGGAGTCGCTGGCCAAGGCAGCCGGCGACGCGGTACGTAACGGCGACACAGTGATCCACCCTGTTTCGCTCGAACCGCGCTGGTTCGCATGGGTTGATGACATGCACGACTGGTGCATCTCGCGCCAGCTGTGGTGGGGGCATCGGATCCCGGTCTGGTACGGCCCGGACGGCGACATGGTGTGCGTGGGGCCGGGGGAGTCGGCGCCGGAAGGGTACGTGCAGGACAACGACGTCCTCGACACCTGGTTCTCGTCCGGACTCTGGCCCTTCTCCACCATGGGGTGGCCTGAGGAGAGCGCCGAGCTGGCCAAGTTCTATCCCACGTCCGTCCTGGTCACCGGGTACGACATCCTGTTCTTCTGGGTCGCCCGGATGATGATGTTCGGTACGTACGTCGCCGGGGCCATCAGCGAGCAGATCGGTGCGGACGCACCGGTCCCATTCCGGAACGTCTTCTTGCACGGCCTCGTTCGCGATGAGCACGGAAGCAAGATGTCGAAGTCGAAGGGCAACGGGATCGACCCGCTGGACTGGGTGAACCAATACGGCGCCGATGCACTGCGGTTCACACTCGCGCGAGGTGCGAACCCCGGCGGCGACCTGTCCGTCGGCGACGATCTCGCGCAGTCCTCGCGCAACTTCGCCACCAAGTTGTTCAACGCCACCAAGTTCGCGTTGATGAACGGGGCGAAGGTCGGACAGCTGCCGCCGCGTTCAGATCTGACCGACGCAGATCGATGGATTCTCGGGCGGCTCGACGAGGTGCATGCCGAGGCGGACGCGGGTTTCGAGGCCTACGAGTTCTCCAAGGCCTGTGAGGCGCTGTACCACTTCGCCTGGGACGAGGTGTGCGACTGGTACCTCGAACTGGCCAAGGTGCAATTCGCACGCGGAGACGAAACCGTCTCGGCCACAACAAAGATCGTTCTCGGAACCGTACTCGATTCTCTGCTGCGAATGCTGCATCCGGTGATGCCGTTCGTCACCGAGGTCCTGTGGCAGACCTTGACCGGCGGTGAATCCGTGGTCATCGCCGACTGGCCCACCGCATCAGGTGAACAGGTCGATCGCGACGCCCATCACCGCATCGAGGACACCCAGCGACTGATCACCGAGATCCGCCGGTTCCGTAGCGACCAGGGACTCAAACCGTCGCAGCGAGTCGCCGCCGAACTGATCGGACTCGAAGCCGCAGACCTCGTCGCACAACGCGACTACATCGACTCACTGGCACGACTGAGCAGAGCGGAGCCGGGCTTCGCGGCGACCGCGACCATCGAGGTGCGCCTGCGGGCGACGACGGTCACGGTGCAGATCGACACCTCCGGCACGATCGATGTGGCTGCGGAGAAGCGTCGTCTGGAGAAGGAGTTGGCCGCAGCCGAGAAGGAGCTGGCGACCACGACTGCGAAGCTGGCCAACGAGCAGTTCATGGCGAAGGCGCCCGACCACGTGAAGGCGAAGATCCAGACCCGGGCGCAGGTGGCCGAAGAAGAGATCGTCCGCATCAAGGCCAAACTGGCCGAACTGGATTCGCGGTCGTGACGGGCCCCCAGGTACCGACCGCGGAGGACCTCGCCGAACTCGGTGAGGTGGAGGCGCAGCTCGACACCCGCTGGCCCGAGACGAAGATCGAACCGAGCTTGGCCAGGATCTCCGCTTTGATGGATCTGCTCGGGTCGCCGCAACACGGCTATCCGGCGATCCACGTGGCCGGCACGAACGGGAAGACCTCGGTCACGAGGATGATCGACGCGCTGCTCACCGCTCTCCATCGGCGTACCGGTCGCATCACCAGTCCGCACCTGCAGTTGGCCACCGAACGCATCTCCATCGATGGGGAGCCGATCTCACCGCGTGTCTACGTCGACACCTACCGAGAACTCGAGCCCTACATCGACATGATCGACGATCGGTCACTCGCGGCCGACGGCCCACGGATGAGCAAGTTCGAGGTCCTCACCGCGATGGCCTACACGGCCTTCGCCGAGGCGCCGGTGGATGTCGCGGTGGTCGAGACAGGCATGGGCGGCAGGTGGGACGCGACCAACGTGATCAACGCTTCGGTGGCCGTGATCACCCCGATCGCGATGGACCACAGCGACTATCTGGGTGACACCCTCACGGCCATCGCGGGGGAGAAGGCGGGGATCATCAAGAAGGCCCCGGATGCACTGGTGCCGACCGACCCGGTGACAGTGCTCGCCGTCCAGCAGCCGGAAGTGGCCGACGTGCTCCTGCGCGCCGCGGTCGAGGCCGACAACTTCGTGGCCCGTGAGGGCTCGGAGTTCGCAGTCCTCGAACGTCGGACCGCGGTGGGCGGGCAGATGCTCACATTGCAGGGCCTCGGCGGGGAATACTCCGAACTGTTCCTGCCTCTGCACGGAGCTCATCAGGCGTCGAACGCGGCGCTCGCACTCGCGGCGGTCGAAGCCTTCTTCGGCGCCGGTGCGGACCGGCAACTCGACATCGAGGCGGTGCGAGCCGGCTTTGCCGCAGTCACCAGTCCCGGGCGGTTGGAGCGGGTGCGTTCGGCGCCGACCGTCTTCCTCGACGCGGCGCACAACCCGCACGGTGCCGCTGCGCTGGCGGCCGCACTGGACGAGGAATTCGACTTCCGGCGGCTGATCGGCGTCATCAGTGTGATGGCGGACAAGGACGTCGCAGGATTACTCGCCGCGTTCGAGCCGGTGTTCGACGCCATCGTGCTCACCCACAACGGATCCCCACGCGCGATGGATCCGGAACAACTGGCCGACGTGGCCATCACGATCTTCGGCGAGGATCGGGTTCAGGTTCGCGGCTTCCTGCCCGATGCGGTCGAGACCGCGATCGAACTGGCCGAGGAGAACCTCGACGAGGCCGAGGGCATGTCGGGAACCGGCGTGGTGATCACCGGCTCGGTGGTCACTGCGGGCGCTGCTCGCACCCTTTTCGGCAAGGACCCGGCATGAGCCCTCAAAACCCTGACCCACCAGCGCGATTCACGCCGCCGACGGTCGATCCGTGGCGTGGTCTACGGGGGGTGATGGCCGGAACGCTCATCCTGGAAGCAATAGTGGTGATGCTGGCATTCCCGATCGTCGTCCGGGTCGGCGGCGGACTGACGGCATGGTCGGCTGTGTATCTCGGTGTGCTGACGCTCGCTCTCATCCTGGGTTCCGGGCTGCAGGGCAGAAGCTGGGCGCTCCCGTATGACCTTGCGCTGCAAGTGATCACCGTGGCCGGGTGGATCGTCCACTGGTCCATCGGGGCCGTCGGTGTGGTGTTCCTGCTGGTGTGGTTGTACATCGCCTACATCAAGCGGGACGTTCGTCTTCGAATGGAACGCGGCCTGCTGAACGGGCAAGAGCCGATCACCGACTGACGCAGGTCAAATCGTGTTGTCCGGTAACGATTTTTGTTGTTGCCGGAACGTGACCTGAAAACTTGCATTTCGGGTTCCGCGGAGCCATCGACGCTGACAAGATCGCACACACACGTAACCGTCGAAAGGCCCATCTTTTATGTCTCGTCTCGCATCCGTTCCTGCCGTACTCGCAGCCGGCGCCGCCTGCATCGTCGCGGGGACTGCACTCGGTGCGGGCTCGGCGTCGGCTGTCGCGGGCCCACCCATGCCGGTGGGTGGCAGCCAGTTCAGTTACACCGCGACCCATGCTCTGACTCAGCGGGCCGCCGACATGGACCTGCCGGAGTTCGTGGCGTCGCTCCCGGTGCCCGCCGAGTACAAGCCGGCGAACCTGGCACTGGCCGCGCGATTCGACGTCGCGGTACAAGAGGCGCTTGCGTCGCCGAACGGCTGCATCCAGGTGGTCATCGATCCGGCGCCCACCACGGGTGGCGTGTTCAGCTACGGGTTCTTCGGAGTCGACGGCGCGTACTGCCAGCCGTAGGGCGGTGCCCTCGACCGGCGGGCTAGGCTGACCGGGTGACTGAACGGACTCTGGTACTCATCAAGCCCGACGGTGTGAAGCGCGGCCTGGTCGGCGACATCATCGGCCGCATCGAGCGCAAGGGCTTGACCCTGGTGGCTCTGGAACTCAAGACCGTCAGCGACGACGTCGCTGCGGGACACTACGCGGAGCACGAGGGCAAGCCCTTCTACCCTTCGCTGCTCGAATTCATCACGTCGGGCCCCCTGGTCGCGGCAGTGCTCGAGGGCCCGCGTGCCGTGGCTGCCTTCCGGCAGATCGCCGGCGGAACCGATCCGGTGGAGAAGGCCGTACCCGGGACGATCCGCGGGGACTATGCGCTGAGCACCCAGTTCAATCTTGTCCACGGGTCGGACTCGCCCGATTCGGCCGAGCGCGAAATCGGTCTCTGGTTCCCTGACCTCGGCTGATCGGACTCGCTGTCGGCCGGTGTGCCGGCGATGTCGGAGGTCTGGACCGCCGGGCCACAGTTGTGTGGGATACTGACAGAGGTTGTCGAGCCCTCGCGGGCGCCGACTGCCAGATGATCAGCTCGGGTGCTCGGTCCCCACTCATGTGGCTTTCACATGGCGTGGTGTGGACATCGTGGCGCTCGACATCAGTCAGTCATCACGCCAGGCATCGCCGGTGAACGCGGGGTCATCCCCGCCGACATAGGGCGAAGCGAGACCTACAATCCCGGCGCAGTCCGGGTAAATAGCACAGCCCTCGCGTGGCCGCGTTTATCCGCGCCCGGGGGCTTGAGGAGAATACGTGGCCGACACGCAGTCGCCGGACGAACTGAACAGCACAGGTTCGGCGCAAGAATTCCCGCACAAACTACGAGTGCACGCGCTGGCCAGGATTCTTGGCCTCAGTAGCCGCGAGGTGCTCGCGCACCTCGCCGAGCTGGGCATCGCGGCTCGCAGCCCACAGTCGAGCATCGTGCGCAGCACTGCCATCGCGGTACGCGACCGAATCAATCCGCCGCCCGCCGACGAGTCGGTGGAGGGCGACGATGCCGTCACCGCTGGTGCCGACGCCCCGCCGGCCGACCCCCAGCCGGCCGACGTGCCGGTCGAGGCCAAGCAGACGGCGGAAGTGTCGGCTGCGCCTGTCGTGGAGCCGACGCCAGAGAATGTCTCCCCACCCGAGGATGCCGAGGTCGCTGCGGCGGCAACTGCACCCAGTGAGGACGCGCCGATCGAGGCCGAGCCCGCTGACAAGGCGCCCGAGTCGGCACCACGCGAGAGGTCGATTCCCAGTCTCTTCTCCGCGGTGGAAGAGGAGCAGCCTCGGCACACGCCGACGACCTCTGCCGGGGCCGGGGCAGGATCGCCGCTCTTCCTGTCGGCAGAACAATCAGCTCCCATCCCGCAGAGCACCAGGGACTCGGTCGACGCGGACGCCGACACCGATACCGACGATTCGGACGACGAGAGCGAGTCGGGTTCGCGGAAACGGCGTCGCGGTCGTCGTGGTCGCGGTCGTGGCCGCGGTGACCAGGCCGGCGGTGACTTCGGCGACGACGATTCGGACGCGGACGCCACCGATTCGGCCGGAGAGTCGGCTCGGGAGACGCAGGACAGCGCCTCGGCAGACTCTGACGACGCCTCGGAAACCGACGACGCCACCGAAACCGACGAAGCCGCCAAGCCCGAGACGAAATCGGGGAACAGGCGAAAGCGGAGTAGGCCGAAGAAGGCCCGGCCCGACTCCGTAGGCGACAACGAGCAGGACCCAGACGGCTCGCCGTCCGACGCCCCCGCCGACGAGACAGCCGGTGGCGATGACGACGACTCCGACCAGTCGGCCGAATCGGATTCCTCGGATTCCGATGATCAGGACGACTCGGGCGACGGCACCTCGGCAAATCGCCGGCGTCGTCGCAGGCGTCGCCGCAAAGGCGGAGAGGGCGACGAACCGCTGCCTGCCGACGACCCGCCCAACACGGTGGTGCACGAACGCGAGCCACGGAACAAGTCGCGCGGCCGCGATGAGGTGCAGGGCATCTCGGGGTCCACCCGTCTCGAGGCCAAGCGCCAGCGACGCCGTGATGGCCGCGACGCGGGACGGCGTCGTCCACCCATCCTGAGTGAGTCGGAATTCCTGGCCCGCCGCGAAGCGGTCGACCGGGTGATGGTTGTGCGCGAACGTTCAGGGGTGGCCGCAACGGTCACTCATGGAGACACGCACTCCGACGGCAACGCCGATTCTCCGAACCAGCAGACTCGCGATTACACGCAGGTCGCGGTGCTGGAAGACGGCGTACTGGTCGAGCACTTCGTGACCACGTCCAACTCCTCGTCGATGGTGGGCAACATCTACCTCGGTCGGGTGCAGAATGTCCTGCCCGGCATGGAGGCTGCCTTCGTCGACATCGGACGGGGACGCAACGGCGTCCTCTACGCCGGTGAGGTGAACTGGGACGCAGCCGGTCTCGATGGCGGATCACGCAAAATCGAACAGGCCCTGCGTCCCGGTGACCAGGTCTTGGTCCAGGTCAGCAAGGACCCGGTCGGGCACAAGGGTGCCCGTCTGACCACGCAGATCTCCCTGGCCGGACGGTACCTGGTGTACGTGCCGGGCGGCGGTTCCACCGGGATCAGCCGCAAGCTCCCCGACACCGAGCGCAAACGCCTCAAGCAGATCCTCGGCAAGATCGTTCCCGACGACGCCGGTGTGATCATCCGCACCGCGTCCGAAGGTGTCTCGGCCGAAGAGTTGACGGCCGACATCGAGCGTCTGCAACAGCAGTGGGAAACGATCAACGCGGCCACCTCGGCGGCCGGTAGCTCGAAATCCGGTGCGCCACAGACGTTGTACGAAGAGCCGGACCTTCTCGTGAAAGTGGTCCGTGACCTCTTCAACGAAGACTTCAAGAAGCTCATCGTCGAGGGCAACGGTGCCTGGAACCAGGTGGAGAACTACGTCCGAGGCGTCGCACCCGACCTGCTCAACCGCACTGAGCGCTTCGAAAAGGCCCACGCCGATGCGCCCGACGTGTTCGACGTGCACCGGATCGACGAGCAGCTGGCAAAGGCATTGGACCGCAAGGTGTGGTTGCCCTCCGGTGGAACGCTGATCATCGAGCACACCGAGGCGATGACCGTCGTCGACGTGAACACGGGCAAGTTCACCGGTTCGGGCGGAAATCTCGAAGAGACGGTGACCCGCAACAACCTCGAGGCGGCCGAAGAGATCGTCAGGCAGATGAGGTTGCGGGACATCGGCGGCATGATCATCGTCGACTTCATCGACATGGTGCTCGAGTCGAATCGTGACCTGGTCCTGCGCAGGCTCACCGAGGCACTGGGCCGCGATCGCACCCGCCATCAGGTGTCGGAGGTGACGTCGCTCGGCTTGGTGCAGATGACGCGAAAGCGCCTCGGAACCGGTTTGCTCGAAGCATTCTCGACCACCTGCACCTGCTGTAACGGGCGCGGCATCGTCGTGCACGCCAACCCGGTCGAGATCTCGTCCGGCGATGATCAGGCAGGCCGCGGCGACAACACCAAGAGGGCGCGGCGCAACCGTCGTAGTGGCAAAGCGGATCAGCCCGCAGCTGTCGAGAGCAAACCGGCTGCCCACAGTCCCGCCGAGCACCCGATGTTCCGGGCGATGGCCAGCCACACGCCCGATTCCGAGACACCCGAAACCGAGACCGATTTCGAGGTCACGGAGACGGGTTCGGAGCAGTCCGGCAACGCTGCTGCCCGCAACGTGACCGGCACCGAGGACACCACGTCCACGACGTCCGCGTCTGAGGGCTCGTCTGTGGCCGTCGAGGACACGGCTGCAGGGTCGGCGAAGGTTCACGGTGACCCCGCTCCGGCCATCACTTCATCGGACGCAGACCGGTCGGCGTCGGTTGCCCCCAAGAAATCCCAGAAGTCCGAAAACTCCCAGAAGTCCGAGAGGTCCGGCACCTCCGAGACCACGAGCCCCGTGGACGAAACGGCACACCGCCCGGCGACCCCGGCGGCCGGCGACACGCAGCAGAGCACCGCTGACGAACCCGGACAAACGCAGAGTGCCCCGCCAAAACGGCGACGCGCAGTGCGGCGCAAGCCGGCGGCTCCCACCACGGCGACCGATCCCGCTGTCATCGCCGAGGTCATCGCCTCACCGGTGACCACCTCGGGCCCGGTCGGGACCTCCACGTCCACCGAGCCGGCTGTGGCTGTACGGCGCACGCCGCGACGGCGCGCAGCCGGGCGACCTGCAGGTCCGCCGGTGGAGGAGTGAGGATTGCTGGGGGTACCGGGTCAGTTTGACCCGGCCCGCCACACTCCCGTAACCTGGATCAGTCGCCATTCGGCGGACGGATTGCGCTGTGCTCGGAAAGACGGCGCCCGGCCGGATCGGCAACGGGCAAGAGCCCGAACAACACACGACAGACAGTAAGAGGTAGCTCTCCGATGGCAACGTACGCGATCGTCAAGACCGGCGGTAAGCAGTACAAGGTCGCTGAAGGCGATCTGGTGAAGGTCGAGAAGATCGACAGTGAACTCGGCGCGACCGTCTCACTTCCCGTGACGCTTGTCGTCGACGGTGCCGATCTGACCACGGACGCCGACAAGTTGGCGAAGATCTCGGTGACCGGTGAGGTCGTCGAGCACGTCAAGGGTCCGAAGATCCGCATCCACAAGTTCAAGAACAAGACCGGCTACCACAAGCGTCAGGGTCACCGTCAGAAGTTGACGGTCCTCAAGGTCACCGGCATCAAGTAAGCACGCCCCCACACTTTTCAGGAGAACTGTCATGGCACATAAGAAGGGTGCATCCAGCTCGCGCAACGGGCGCGACTCGAATGCTCAGCGACTCGGTGTGAAGCGCTTCGGCGGCCAGCAGGTGAGCGCCGGTGAGATCCTGGTCCGCCAGCGCGGCACGCACTTTCACCCCGGCGTGAATGTCGGACGTGGCGGCGACGACACGCTGTTCGCCCTGGCTCCCGGTGCTGTGGAGTTCGGCAGCAAGCGTGGCCGCAAGACCGTGAACATCGTTCCGGAGCCTGCGCAGGCCTGATCCGGCGCAGTGCAATCCAGCTCCTAAGGGGCGGGCAGGATCACCAGATCCCGCCCGCCCCTTAGAAAATTCCAAACTCTCTCACAGGTGGTTCCATGTCCAGATTTGTTGACCGCGTGACGATTCACGCAACGGCGGGCAACGGTGGTCATGGCTGCTCATCGGTGCACCGCGAGAAGTTCAAACCCCTCGGCGGACCCGACGGCGGCAACGGTGGCAACGGTGGCGATGTCACCCTCGTGGTCGACCCGCAGGTTCACACCCTGCTCGACTTCCACTTCCATCCGCACGCGAAGGCCGGTAACGGCCGGCCTGGTGCGGGCGCCAACCGTGACGGCGCAAACGGGGAACCACTGGTTCTCCCGGTCCCTGACGGCACCATGGTGCTCGACCGCGACGGTCGGCTCCTGGCCGACATGGTCGGTGCGGGAACCACTTTCGCTGCGGCGTCCGGTGGACGCGGTGGTCTCGGTAACGCCTCGCTGGCGTCCAAGGCGCGTAAGGCGCCGGGCTTCGCTCTGCTGGGGGAGGAAGGCGAGGTCCGCGAACTCGTCCTCGAACTCAAATCCGTCGCCGACGTCGGCCTCGTGGGGTTCCCGTCAGCAGGCAAATCGTCTCTCGTCTCGGTGCTCTCGGCGGCCAAGCCGAAGATCGCCGATTATCCTTTCACCACGCTCCAGCCGAACCTCGGTGTGGTGAACAGTGGTTCAGATGTCTTCACCGTTGCGGACGTACCGGGGCTGATTCCGGGAGCGTCTGCCGGCCGCGGTCTGGGGTTGGAGTTCCTCCGTCACCTCGAACGCTGTGCGGTGCTTGCGCACGTGGTCGATTGCGCCACTCTCGAGCCCGGTCGAGACCCGGTGTCGGACATCGACGCGCTGGAAGCCGAGTTGGCCGCGTATCAGCCCGCCCTGCAGGCAGATACCGGTCTCGGACATCTCGCCGACCGTCCTCGCGTGGTCATCCTGAACAAGACCGACGTGCCCGATGCGGCCGAACTCGCCGAGATGGTCACCCCTGAACTGCAAGAACGCGGCTGGCCCGTCTACGCGATCTCTGCCGTCTCCCACAAGGGCCTCAAGGAACTCACCTACGCACTGGCCGACATGGTGCGCCAGTACCGCATCGACCATCCGAAACCGGTTGCCAGGCGCCCGGTGATCCGCCCGATCCCCACCGACGACAACGGTTTCTCCGTGATCGCCGATCCCGATCAGCCCGGTGGTTTCATCGTGCGCGGCACGCGGCCGGAGCGCTGGATCAAGCAGACGCAGTTCGAGAACGACGAAGCCGTCGGATATCTCGCCGACCGACTCAACCGGCTCGGTGTCGAGGCGGAACTGGTCAAGCAAGGCGCCGAGCCCGGCTGCCCGGTCACCATCGGTGACGTGTCCTTCGAGTGGGAACCGCAGACGCCTGTCGCGGAGGACTTCCCCATGAGCGGTCGCGGTACCGATATCCGTCTGGATCGCCCGGAGCGTGTCGGTGCCTCCGAGCGCAAGATCGCACGACGGCTGCGGCGCGGCCTCGATGTGGATGCCGAGGATCCGGACGAACGTGGCTAGTGTTACTCGGCAACAGATTTCGGGAGCTCGCAGCGTTGTGGTCAAGATCGGCTCCTCGGCTCTGACCGAGTTGGCGACCGGCCTGGACACAGGCCGTCTCGATGCCCTCGCCGATGCGATCGAGGCGCGGATGCAGGCCGGCTCGGATGTCATCGTGGTGTCGTCCGGCGCAATCGGAGCGGGTATCGCGCCGTTGGGTCTCAAGAGCCGGCCGAAGGATCTGGCCACCAAGCAGGCGGCGGCCAGTGTCGGTCAGCTGGCCCTCGCGCACGCGTGGAACACGTCGTTCGCCCGATACGGTCGCACCGTTGGGCAGGTTCTGCTGACGGCCCACGACATCTCGTTGCGTGCACACCACGCCAATGCGCAGCGCACCCTTGATCGATTGCGGTCTCTCGGCGCGGTCGCGATCGTCAACGAGAACGACACCGTGGCAACCAACGAGATCCGCTTCGGCGACAACGATCGGCTGGCGGCTCTGGTCGCCCACCTGGCGGGCGCTGATGCGCTGGTCCTTCTGTCCGATGTCGACGGTCTCTACGACGGGGATCCCCGTAAGGGCAACGCCTCCATGATCTCTGAGGTCGACGGCCCCGAGGACCTCGACGGTGTGATCGCCGGCACCGGTGGCGCCCTGGGCACCGGCGGTATGGCATCGAAGTTGTCGGCTGCCCGCCTCGCCGCGGATGCCGGGTTGCCGGTGCTGCTGGCAGCGGCGGCCGATGCTGCTACCGCGCTGACCGATGCCTCGGTCGGCACTGCGTTTGCACCTCGACCGCAACGACTTTCGGCGCGCAAGTTCTGGGTGCGGCACGCCGCAGAAGCCAGTGGACGTCTGGTGCTCGATGATGGAGCGGTGCAGGCCGTTGCCACCGCGCGCCGTTCGCTGCTGTCGGCCGGTATCACCGCGGTGTCGGGCCGGTTCTACGGCGGCGACGTGGTCGATCTGACGGATGAGTCCGGCCACACGATGGCCAGGGGGGTGGTGGCGTACGACGCCACCGAGGTGGCCCAGATGGTGGGCAAGTCGAAGGCCGATCTGCCCCCTGATCTACGACGGCCGGTGGTTCACGCCGACGATCTCGTCGCGGTCTGACTCCAGCCACCCGGTCAGCACCTCTGAGCACGAACCGTCGATCTTCATGGTCGCGCAATCGTCGCCGCGAGTGTGTCCCCGGTTGACGATGGCGATCGGTTTGCCGGTGCGTCTGGCGTGCCGAACAAATCTCAACCCACTCATCACCGTCAGGGATGACCCCAGGACGAGTACCGCATCGGCGTCATCGACCATCGAATAACCTTGCTGCACAACTGCTTTCGGCACGCTTTCGCCGAAGTAGACGATGTCTGGTTTGAGTATTCCGCCGCAGTCCGGACAGTCGAGCATCGCGAAGTCGGTGGTGTCCTCCACAACCACATCGGCGTCGGGGGCCACCTCGATGGCACCGCGGCCACGAATCCTGCTGACGAACTCGGCGTTTGCCGGCTCCAGGAGTTCGGCAAGCCGGTGCCGGGAGACACGGTGTTCGCAATCGAGGCAACGAACACGCCCGTAGCTGCCGTGGAGTTCGAGCACTGCGCGGTTGCCGGCCTTGAGGTGGAGCATGTCGACGTTCTGCGTGATCACGCCGCTCACCTTGCCCCGGCGTTCCAGGGCGGCGAGGGCGCGGTGGCCCGCGTTGGGAACCGCCGCGTCCATGTGGCGCCAGCCGAGGTGATTACGTGCCCAGTAGTGACGGCGGAAGTCGCTCGAGCTCAAGAACATCTCGATGGTCATCGGCGTCCGTGGGGGAGTTCCGGGGCTGCGGTAGTCCGGTATCCCTGAATCGGTCGACATCCCGGCGCCGGTCAACGCGACGACACGACGTCCGTTGAGCAGCCGTGCCAGCTGGTCAATCCGATGGGGCAGATCGGGGTCCGGTGCGGTGGGCTGGGCCGGTGTCCAGCGAATGGGGCGGGTTCGCACCTCGTCCAGAATACCCCGACCGCGACAGCGCCCGGTGACGAGAACTCGGCACCCCCGTCGGGGTGCCGAGTTTCTTGCTGGCTCGTCTCGGGTGACGGTCGGAGGGCCCGGGCATCTGACGCAATCGCACAAGCGCCAGCCCAACGCTACCCAGCGAAGCCCGGGTTCAGGGCCCGCCATCCGGCGAACCGGTCAGGTGCCGACGGTCACCAGCGGGTAGACGCCGTTCTCGTCGTGCGTTTCGGTTCCGACCACCGGCGGATTGAACACACAGAGCATGCGAAGCTCGGTGTCAGCGGTGACCGTATGCCGTTCGTGCCCGTTGAGGAGATACATCGTGCCCGGCCCGAGCGGGTACACCTCGCCGGTCTCGCGATCGGTGAGGGTCCCCGTGCCTTCCACAAGCCATACCGCTTCGACATGGTTGGCGTAGTGGAACTCGTTGACCGAACCTGCCTTGATGGTCGTCTCGTGGAAGGAGAAGCCCACTTTGTCGCCGCCGAGGACGATGCGCTTGGAACGCCAGTTGCCGTTCTCCGCCTCGACATCACGTTCGGTGCCGGTGATTTCCTTGGTGGTACGTACGATCACGTGTAGTCCTTTCGCGCGCTTGGTTTTTCGTCGAGTCGGGGTCGCTCAGGCGCTGAGCACCTCGGCCGTGGCCTGACCGAGGATCGCCAGGCCCTGATCGAGCTCTTCGATGGTGATGGTGAGCGGCGGCAGCAACTTGACGACCTGGTCTGAGGGACCTGAGGTCTCGACGAGCAGTCCACGGTCGTACGCGAGTGCGCACACCTTGCCTGCTTTTTCGGCGTCATCGAACACCAGTCCCTGGACCATGCCCCGACCGCGGGTCGTGATGCCCTGGTGCGCGCTGCACAGGGAGATGAAGGAGTCGCGGATCCGCTCACCCTTGGCGATGACCTCGTTCTCGAACGTGTCGTCCGACCAGTAGGTGTCGATCGCTTTCTTGGCGGTGACGAAAGCAGGGTTGTTGCCGCGGAAGGTGCCGTTGTGCTCGCCCGGTGCCCACACGTCGAGGTGCGGTTTGAACAGTGTCAGCGCCATGGGCATTCCGTAGCCGCTGATCGACTTCGACATGGTGACGATGTCGGGCTCGATGTCGGCAATCTCGAATGAGAAGAACGGTCCGGTCCGGCCGCAGCCCATCTGGACGTCGTCGACGATCAAGAGGATCTCGCGCCGCTTGCAGAGGTCGGCAAGGGCCTTGAGCCATTCCGGCCGGGCCACGTTGACGCCGCCTTCACCCTGGACGGTCTCCACGATCACGGCTGCCGGACGGTTGAGACCGCTACCCGAGTCGTCGAGAACGCGCTCGAACCAGCTGAAGTCCTCCACGACACCGTCGAAGTAGTTGTCGAACGGCATCGGAGTGGCGTGCACCAGGGGAATACCTGCTCCCGCCCGCTTCATCGAGTTGCCGGTGACCGACAGTGCTCCCAGCGTCATGCCGTGAAATGCGTTGGTGAAGTTGATGATCGAGGTACGACCGGTGACCTTGCGAGCGAGCTTGAGGGCGCTCTCGACGGTGTTGGCACCGGTGGGTCCGGGGAATTGGACCTTGTAGTCGAGTCCGCGTGGCAGCAGGATCTTGTCCTGGAATGCCTGCAGGAACTCGCCTTTGGCGACGGTGGACATGTCCAGGCCGTGGGTAATGCCGTCGTTCTCGATGTACTCGAGCAGAGCCGACTTGAGGATGGGGTTGTTGTGTCCGTAGTTCAATGCACCGGCTCCGGCGAAGAAGTCGAGGTACTGCTTGCCGTCGCGGTCGGTGAGCCATGCGCCCTTGGCCTTGGTGAAGATTGCCGGCCAGCCGCGGCTGTAACTACGGACCTCGGACTCGCGGGTCTCGAAGATGTTGCTGGAAAACGTTTCTTGGATGGATGCAGTCATGTCTGGCGTGTCCTCCGGGTGCGCCTGAAGCACAGTAGGGTGCGAAAAATACAGCTGTATTCCAACTGGTGACGATGTGGCGGCCGGGTCGGTCCCGGCTCTGCCGTGAAGTGACCACGGGTAGCGGTGGTCGGGTGCGGTGTTGCTAACCGCGACAGATCATCTCGGGCGTCGCGGTGCGACGGCGTACAGATCCTCTGGTTCGTGGTCGTCCGGGAAGTCGGCGGGAGAGAAGAAGTTCTCCTTGGTGATGCTCATGCCGCGACGTTCGGCCAGGGCGGTGAACAGGGCCACCGACGCCTCGTTGTCCGGACTGATTGTTGTGTGCAGGGTGGTGATGCCGCGCGGTTCCAGTCGATCCATCAACTGGGACAGCATTTTTCCGGCCAGGCCGAGCCCCCGCTGGTCGGCGTCGACAGCGACCTGCCAGACCATCACCACATCGGGGAGTTCGGGGCGAAGGTAACCGGTGACAAAGCCGACGACGCGTCCGTCCACTTCGGCGACCACCGATGTCTCGGCGTAATCCTTGCACCACAGGAGGTAGGCGTAACTCGAGTTGAGATCGAGAACTTGCGAGTCACGGGCGATTTCCCAGAGCCGGACTCCGTCGGAAACCTTTGGCGAACGAAATGCCACCGCGTCCGGCGCGGCGGTTAGGGTAGCGCTGATCTGAGTTGGGCTCATATCGAATTTGAAGTTAACAACGTGTCACACGAAAGTCACCCGGTTGCCGAAATTGGTTGCAAAAGCGCCGGTATAAGCCCTGTTCAACAGCGGTTTGTGAGGTGGCTCACAAAAACTTGCAGGCTGCAAGTAGTTGGGCCGCCGGACCCGGGTCTTGGACCGGGCCGGACACCCGAAACAATGGACGCATGACCCGCATCATCGCCGGCTCGGCCCGGGGTCGCCGACTGTCGGTGCCCGCCGCCGGCACCCGGCCGACCACCGACCGGGTGCGGGAATCGATGTTCAACATCTTGGCGGCCCGCATCGACTTCACCGGGCTGATCGTGCTCGATCTGTTCGCCGGAAGCGGCGCGCTGGGGCTCGAGGCGTTGTCGCGGGGGGCCGAGTCGGTGACGTTCGTGGAGGCCGACGCCAAGGCGGTGAAGATCATCGAGTCGAATGTCAGGGCGTCGGGGTTGTCGGGCGGGCGGGTTATCCGCCGCCGAGCGGCTGAACATCTCGAGCGCAGCGGCGGTGCCTACGACCTCGTGCTCGCCGATCCGCCCTACGATCTGCCCGAAGATGAGGTTGCACACGTGGTTCGGCAGCTCGCGGACGGGGCGGTCTCCGACGGGGGACTGGTTGTGCTGGAGCGCGCTGCTCGCGCGGCCGACACCCGGTGGCCGTCCGAGTTCGATGACGTCCTGATCCGCCGGTATGGGGAAACCCGGGTCGAGGTTGCCGTGTACCGCCCGCCACATGGGTGAGATGGCTGCCCGCAGGCTGATAACTTGACTCCCATGTCGGGAGCTGTCTGTCCGGGTTCATTCGACCCGGTGACCTCGGGTCATCTATTCGTCTTCGAGCGGGCTGCTGCCCGGTTCGATGAGCTGGTGATCACCGTGATGGTCAATACGAAGAAGAGCGGTCTCTTCACGATCCCCGAACGCATCGCGCTCCTGCAGAAGACCACCTCTCATCTGCCCAACGTTCGGGTCGACAGCTGGCAGGGACTGCTCGTGGACTACGTGCGTTCGCAGGGGATGGACACGATCGTCAAGGGTCTGCGCGGCGCCGTGGACTTCGAATACGAGCTGCCGATGGCGCAGATGAACCGGGATCTGACCGGGGCCGAGACCATCTTCATGCTGACCGACCCGCGTCTCGCCCATGTCTCGAGCTCGCTGGTGAAGGAAGTCGCCACCCTCGGTGGACCGGTCGCCGAGTTCCTGCCGCCGGTGGTCCACGAACAACTGCTCGCCAAACTCTCCGCTCGTTGACCGGCCGGGCCGGGCAGGCCGCCAAGCGCGACAGATCCTGGTTTGGTATCACGACACGCCCCGTAGGTTGACGAGTCTCAGGCGCACCAGTGGGCACAATAGTCACAGAATTAACACCAACCACTGTTTGCACGCGGGTGGGGACCTAGTGGGTCACCGGCCGATGTCGCGACGAGGAGTGAGGTAGCTGTGTACCGGGTATTCGAAGCGCTGGACGAATTGGGCGCCATCGTCGAAGAAGCGCGCAGTGTGCCGATGACTGCGGGTTGCGTGGTCCCCAGAGGTGATGTGCTCGAATTGCTCGACGACGTCAAGGACGCCATCCCCGGCGACCTCGACGACGCGCAGGACGTGCTCGATCAGCGCGACAAGTTGATCGGCGACGCGCGGATGCGCGCCGACACGCTCGTCGGCGAGGCCACTGCCGAGTCCGACTCGATGCTGGCTCATTCGCGCGCAGAAGCCGATCGGCTGCTGTCGGAGGCCAAAGCGCAAGCCGACCGTATGGTCGCCGAGGCCCAGTCACACTCGGGGCAACTGCTCGCGGACGCCACTGCAGAGGCCGAACGGGTGACCGCGGCGGCTCATCGTGAGTACGAGTCCGTGACCGGGCGTGCCCACGCGGAGGCTGAACGCATGATCGCCTCGGGTAACGCGAACTACGAGCGCTCGGTGGCCGAGGGCATCGCCGAGCAGCAGCGTCTCGTCTCCGAGACCGAGGTGGTCCAGGCCGCCCGTGCCGAGTCGGAGCGGGTCGTCGACGCGGCGCACGTCGAGTCCGATCGACTGCGCGGCGAATGCGACATCTACGTGGACAACAAACTGGCCGAGTTCGAGGAACTCCTCACCGGGACGATCCGCTCGGTCAACCGCGGTCGGCAGCAGCTTCGGACGGGCGCGGGCATGCACGACTACGCCGAACATGTCCATCGTGGGGATTTCGGCACCGGAATGGCGGTCTGACCACCGCGTCTTGGCCGGGGACACGGCGCGGCGTCAGGATTGCCGCATGCGGTGATCAGGGGCGTATCGTGGTTCCCTGTGTCGCAGCGTGAGAGTAATTCAACCCGCCACGATCGCCCCGCCACCGGCCCGTTCAGTCTGGACATTCGCAGTCTCGGAAGACGTGCCGGTTCGATGCAGGAGGTGCATCGTGCCATCACCTCTGCCCCACGCATCGGCCTGGACATGATCGCCATCCCGGCCGGCAGTGACATCGACCTCGACTTGCGGCTCGAAGCCGTGTCCGAGGGTGTTCTGGTCACCGGGTGCGTCAGTGGTGAAACCGAAGGGCAGTGTGTTCGCTGCCTGGAGCCGATCGCGGGAACGTCGAGCGTCTATCTGACCGAACTGTTCGCCTATCCGGACAGTGTGACCGACGAGACCACCGACGCCGACGAGGTCCATCGCATCGTCGATGACACCATCGATCTCGAACAGGCCATCGTCGACGCGGTGGCGCTCGACCTCCCCAATGCGCCGCTGTGCTCACCTGACTGCCCCGGGCTGTGTCCCGAATGCGGTGTACGCCTTGCCGTTGCGGACCCCGGTCATCACCACGACAAGATCGATCCGCGGTGGGCTGGTCTTGCCGCGAAGTTCGCCGAGGAACCCGAGTCGAAGAAGTGACCGAAACCGACCGTGGTGCCGCGCAAGTGCACTCCGATCATGCCGATCTTCTTGCCGCACTGGATATCTCCCTGTCCGATGAGATGCTCACCCTGGCTCTGACCCATCGTTCCTACGCGTACGAACACGGTCGCCTGCCGACCAACGAACGGCTGGAGTTCCTCGGTGATTCGGTGTTGGGGGTGGTGATCACCGAGCAGCTGTACCGCACCCATCCCGATCGCCCCGAAGGCGAGCTGGCCAAGATCCGGGCGAGTGTGGTGAACATGCACGCCCTCGCCGATGTCGCGCGTGGGCTCGGACCCGGCGGGCTGGGTGCTCACCTACGTCTGGGCCGGGGCGAAGAGATGACCGGTGGCCGGAACAAGGCCAGCATCCTGGCCGACGGCATGGAGGCGCTGATCGGTGCGGTCCATCTCGAGCACGGTCTCGAAACCGCTCGCGCGACCGTCCTCAAGCTGTTCGAGCCGGCACTGAACCGGTCTGCTGCCCTGGGCGCCGGACTCGACTGGAAGACCTCGTTGCAGGAACTGACCGCCGAGAAGGGACTGGGGGTGCCTGCCTACCAGATCACCTCGACCGGACCGGACCATTGCAAGGAGTTCACCGCGACGGTGGTTGTCGCGGGCGATCCGATGGGGTCAGGAGTCGGGCGGACCAAGAAAGAAGCCGAGCAACTCGCGGCCTCGACGGCCTGGAAGGCGATCTCCGGATCCGGAGACGATGCCTGAACTGCCCGAGGTGGAGGTCGTCCGGCGCGGTCTGCTCGCTCACGTGGTCGGTCGGCGCATCGTCTCCGTCGACGTCCTGCACCCACGGGCGATCCGACGGCATCTGGGCGGCCCACTCGACTTGACCGGCCTACTGTCCGGGGCGACCGTCACGGCTGCGCGTCGTCGCGGCAAATACCTATGGCTGGAAGCTGACCCCGCCGGTGACGCCGACGCACTGGCTCTTGTCGTGCATCTGGGGATGAGCGGTCAGATGCTGGTGCAGACCGCCGGTGCCGAGGACGAGAAGCACCTGCGAATCCGGGCGACCCTCGACGATGGCAAGGAACTCCGCTTTGTCGACCAACGCACATTCGGCGGCTGGATGGTCGACGACCTGGTCGAGCTGCCGTCTCATCGTTCGACCACTGACGCAGGCAGGCACGCTCCGCGTGCGACCGGAGGGCCAGGACCGGCGTCGATCACGCACATCGCGCCCGATCCGTTTGACCCGGACTACGACCCCGAGGCCGTGGTCCGGCTGCTCAAGGCAAAGCACACCGAGGTCAAACGTGCGCTGCTGGATCAGACCGTGGTGTCGGGTGTGGGCAACATCTATGCCGACGAGGCATTGTGGTTCAGCAAGATCCATGGCAGGCGACTCACCGACAAGTTGAGCGCCAAGGCATTACGGTCGGTGCTCGACAACGCCAAGGACGTGATGGAGCGAGCACTCGATCAAGGTGGGACGTCATTCGACGCCTTGTACGTCAACGTCAACGGACAGTCTGGCTACTTCGAACGCTCACTGAACGCCTACGGGCGTGAAGGGGAGGCCTGTCGTCGTTGCGGCGCGACGATGCGGCGCGAGGCGTTCATGAACCGCAGCTCGTTCAGTTGCCCACGCTGCCAGGTGCGTCCACGCATCTAGACCGTGACGGCTAGGGCATCATCGGGGCATGACCCTGGATCTGACACCCGATGAATTGCTCACCACCACCCGAACGGTACGTAAACGCCTGGACTTGACGCGGCCGGTGCCCATCGAACTCGTCCGCGAGTGTCTGGAGGTCGCGCTGCAGGCACCGTCCGGTTCCAACCGGCAGGGCTGGCAGTGGCTGGTGATCACCGACCCGGAGCTGCGCGCGGCAGTCGGCCGGATCTACGGCGAATTGACCGAGGAGTACCTGAACTCTCGCCATTCGGCCGCGGCCCTGTTCGCCGACGACCCCAACCGGGCTCCGGTTCAGCAGCGCGTCGGCGGCAGCGTGGCGTGGCTGGGTGAGCACATGGGCGAGGTGCCCGTTCTTGTCATCCCGTGCATCAAGGCGGGCAAGACCTTGCCGCCGGACAATCAGGCCGGCTTGTGGGGCTCCCTGCTGCCCGCCGCGTGGAGCTACTGCCTGGCGGCGCGCGCTCGTGGCCTCGGAACAGCCTGGACCACACTGCATCTGCAACGTGAGGCCGAGGTGGCCGACCTGCTGGGCGTGCCGGCGGGATTTCATCAGGCGGCATTGATCCCGACGGCCTACTACACGGGTGAGACCTTCAAGCCGGCGCCGCGAGAACCGCTCGACAACGTGATCCACTTCGACCGGTGGTGAGCCGGCGGTCCGGGCCATGGGTAAGAACCTTCGCCCGGAACCGAGCCGCCGTAAAAAACTCGTGAAGACCGCAGGTCGCAGCGTCGAAAGACCGTTAACGACGTCGATCTGACCGGGCGACGGATACATGCTTGCACCACCAGCCGGACTCGTCGAAGTAGTCCGGCACGTGTGCAGGAGTGGAACGTGGCAGATCTTGCCTTCATGGCAGCGGTTTTCGGGAGTTTTGCGTTGTGCCTCGTCGTGGTGCGGGTGGTCGCGGCGCGAGGTGACCGATGACAGCCGAGGGCGTGACCAATGTGGTGCTCGTGGTTGTCGCCATCGCCGTGGTGCTGTACCTGGCTGTTGCTCTCGTGTGTCCCGAGAGGTTCTGACCCGTGGACTTCACAATGGCCGCAGTTGCCCAGGTGGGCATCGTCATCCTCATCTTGGCCGCCGCGTACGTGCCGCTCGGTGACTACATGGCACGGGTGTTCCGGAGCAGCCGCGACCTCGCTCCTGAACGACTCATCTACCGACTGGCGCGGATCGACTCGGCACGTCAGCAGACCTGGGTCGGTTATGCGGTCGCCGTGCTTGCCTTCTCGTTCATCAGCGTTGTGTTCCTCTATGTCCTGCAACGGGTCCAGGGGATCCTGCCGTTCGGAGACGGCCGTCCGGGTGTCAGCTCGGCGATGGCCTTCAACACAGCAATCTCCTTTGTCGCCAACACCAACTGGCAGTCGTATTCGCCTGAAGTGGTGATGGGCAATCTGACGCAGATGATCGGTCTGGCCGTCCAGAACTTCCTGTCGGCCGCAGTCGGGCTGGCGGTCGCCATCGCGCTGATACGCGGCATCGTCGCGACGGGCGGGGGCAAACTGGGCAACTTCTGGGTTGATCTGGTGCGCGGCACACTACGGATCTTGTTGCCGTTGGCCGGGCTGATGGCGGTTGTGTTGCTGACCCAGGGTGCGGTCCAGTCGCTGCGGAGCGGCTTCGACTTCGTAGGTCTGGACGGCTCGAACGGCCACAGCGTGATCGGCCCCTTCGCGTCCCAGGAAGCCATCAAGATGCTGGGCACCAACGGCGGCGGAACCCTCGCGGCCAACTCGGCGCATCCATTCTCCAATCCGACACCCTTGAGCAATGTCGCCGAGGTGATCGCGTTGCTGATCATCCCCGTGTGCCTCACCCGCACCTACTCGACTCTCGTCGGCGACCGCAGGCAGGGTGTGACCATCCTGGGTGTCATGTCCGTCATCTGGGCGTCCATGCTCGCCCTCGTGTGGTTCTTCGAGTCGAAGACCAACGGCGTTGCAGCCCAGGCGGCCGGCGCGATGATGGAAGGCAAAGAGCAGCGGTTCGGCGTGGCAGGCTCGGCGCTGTTCGCCGTCTCCACCACGGGAACCTCTACCGGCGCTGTCGATTCGGCACATGACAGCTTTTCGGCTGCCGGTGGCGGCGCACTGATCTGGAACATGTTGCTCGGCGAGGTCGCTCCGGGCGGTGTCGGCTCCGGGCTCTACGGCATGCTGATCCTGGCCGTCATCGCGGTGTTCGTCGGTGGCCTACTGGTGGGCCGCGGTCCGGAGTTCCTCGGGAAGAAGATCGGCCAGGGCGAGATCACCATGGCTGCGTTGTACGTGCTGGTGATGCCCGCTCTGGTGCTCGTCGGAACGTCCATCACCGTGATCCTCGAGTCCACCAGCACTTTTCAGGGCAATGCAGGTGACCCCGGCACTCCGGGTTCGGTACACGGCTTCTCCGAGGTGCTGTACGCCTACGCCTCAGCTGCGAACAACAATGGCAGCGCCTTCGGTGGTCTCACGGTCACCAGCGACTGGTTCCAGACCTCCTTGGGGCTGGCCATGCTGCTTGGTCGCTTCCTTCCGATGATCTTTGTGCTCGCACTCGCCGGCCGCCTCGCGGCGCAACGACGGCCTACGGCACCCGAGTCCCCTTCCGGGGGCGCAGTGGCGATTCGGACTCGGGATCGGGTGGCGACGCTGCCCACCCACGGGCTGCTGTTCGGCGGATTACTCACCGGCACGGTACTTCTCGTTGCCGGACTCACCTTCTTCCCCGCGATGGCGCTGGGACCGATCGCAGAGGCATTGGCATGAGCACGATCCTTGATGAACCCGTGCCGGAGACGGTATCCACCACCACGGCCGATCTGGTCGGCAGCGGAGCGTTCGATGCACGCCAGCTGATCAGCGCGGTGCCACAAGCCATCCGGAAGTTGAACCCCAAAGACCAAGCGCGTAATCCGGTGATGTTCGTCGTGTATCTCGGAGCGATCATCACCACCGTTCTGGCGGTGTGGCAGCCGTCCTGGTTTGCCTTCGGCGTGGTCTTCTGGCTGTGGTTCACGGTGCTGTTCGCGGGCCTGGCAGAGGCCGTTGCCGAGGGACGCGGTCGGGCGCAGGCGGCGAGCCTGCGAAAGGTGAAACAGGACACCATGGCTCGGCGAATCGGGCCCGACGGAGCGATCACCGAGATCTCAGGGGGTTCGCTGGTCATCGGCGACCGGATCCTGGTGACCGCAGGCGAGGTGATCGCCGGTGACGGCGACGTCGTGGAGGGTATCGCCACCGTCGACGAGTCGGCCATCACCGGCGAATCAGCGCCGGTGGTAAGGGAATCCGGAGGTGATCGCTGCGCCGTGACCGGTGGCACCGCCGTGCTCTCGGATCGGATTGTCGTGCAGATCACGACGTCGCCGGGGGAGTCCTTCGTCGACCGGATGATCGCCCTGGTCGAAGGTGCCGAGCGTAAGAAGACCCCGAACGAGATCGCGCTCGACATCTTGCTGTCGAGTCTGACCATCATCTTCTTGCTCGCCGTGGTTGCAGCCGGGCCGATGCAGCAGTACGCAGGCCAGTCTCCGGACCCGATCAAACTCATCGCCCTGCTGGTGTGCCTGATCCCGACAACCATCGGTGCGTTGCTCTCGTCCATCGGCATCGCGGGCATGGACCGGTTGGTGCAGCGCAATGTGCTCGCGATGTCGGGCCGCGCTGTCGAGGCCGCCGGCGACATCGACACCTTGTTGATGGACAAGACCGGGACCATCACGTTCGGCAACCGCCGGGCGACCGCGCTGATCCCGGCACCCGGGATCAGCGACGAGGAGATGGCGCGAGAGGCCTGCCGATCGAGCCTGTCCGACGACACTCCCGAGGGACGCAGCATCGTCGATCTCTGCCGCGACGACTTCGGCATCGACCCGATGTCGATCGACGCCGAGACCCGGCACGATCGTGTGGTGGTCCCGTTCACCGCGCACACCCGGATGTCCGGGGTCGATGTGCCGGAGGCGTCGGGTCTACGGAGCATCCGGAAAGGGGCTGCGGACTCACTCCTCGCCTGGGTCGGTGAGAACGGCGGAACCGTACCGGCCGAGGTGGCCCGCGGGGTCGAGGAGATCGCATCGGCGGGAGGAACCCCGCTGGTGGTCGGTACCACCGCAGACGATCAACCCGCCCGCGTCATCGGTGTCATCGCTCTCTCGGATGTCGTCAAACCCGGTATGGCCCAGCGCTTCGAGCAACTCCGGGCGATGGGGATACGGACGGTCATGGTCACCGGTGACAACCCGTTGACCGCACGGGCCATCGCCGACGAGGCGGGTGTGGACGACTTCGTGGCCGAGGCGACCCCGGAAGACAAACTCGCACTGATCCGTCGCGAGCAGGCGGGTGGCCGACTGGTCGCGATGACCGGTGACGGCACGAATGACGCACCGGCACTTGCCCAGGCGGATGTCGGTCTTGCCATGAACACCGGGACGTCTGCGGCGAAGGAGGCAGGCAACATGGTGGATCTGGACTCCGATCCCACCAAGCTGATCGACGTCGTGGCCATCGGCAAGCAGTTGCTCATCACCCGCGGAGCGTTGACCACCTTCTCGCTGGCCAACGATCTCGCCAAGTATTTTGCGATCCTGCCCGCGATGTTCAGTGGCATCTACCCACAGCTCGACACCCTCAACGTGATGGGCTTGCACTCGGCCCAGTCGGCCATCACATCCGCCGTGATCTTCAATGCGCTGATCATCGTTGCGCTGATCCCACTCTCGCTCAAGGGCGTTCGATACCGGCCCTCGTCGGCCTCCTCATTGTTGGGCCGCAATCTGCTGGTCTACGGGCTCGGCGGTGTCATCACACCGTTCGTCGGCATCTGGCTGATCGACCTGGTCGTCCGTTTTCTCCCGGGAATGGGGTAGTTGTCATGAAGCTCGGTACGACATGGATCAGACAGAGCGTGGTTGCAGTGGCTGTACTGGTGATGATGACGGTGATACTCGGCGTGGTGTACCCGGCAGTGGTGTGGGGGGTCTCGCGTATCGACCGGTCGAGCGCCGAGGGTTCGGTGGTCACCGACAGCGCCGGCTGCAGGGTCGGCTCCGCCCTGATCGGGATCGATCCGCAGGCCGAACCCGGTCGGCCCGACGGCTACCTGCATGCGCGGGTGCTGGGGGCGGCCGATGAGCCGATGGCCCCGGGCGATCCTGCCGCGTCTGCGGCGAGCAACCAGGGGCCGTCCAGCGTCACATTGGCGGGGTGGATCGAGTCACGGCGAGCGGTCATTGCCGAACGCGAGGACGTGCGTCCCGATCAGGTGCCGGTCGACGCCGTGACCGGTTCCGGTTCGAGCCTTGACCCGCACATCAGCCCGGCCTATGCCGATATCCAGGTGCCACGCCTGGCGCGCGTGCACGGAATGCCACCCGAGCAGGTGCGCGAGGTGATCGACAGTCACACCGAGGGCAGGCAGCTTGGTGTCCTCGGGGAACCGCGGGTCAACGTGCTGGAGGTCAACCTCGCGCTGGGGCTGACCGCACCGAACTGCGGCTAGGGTCGAATGATGGCGTCCACCACCCGTAGAGGAACCCTGGAAGTGTTCCTTGGATGCGCCCCCGGCGTGGGCAAGACGTACGAGATGCTGGCGCAGGCGCACACGCTCGCGGACGAGGGCGTCGATGTGGTTGTGGCAGTTGTCGAATCGCACGGCCGGACCGCAACAGAAGCGATGGTCGACGGTCTCGAGGTGGTCGCGCGTACGGAGTACGAATACCGCCAGACCACGTTGTCCGAGATGGATCTGTCCGCGGTCCTCCAGCGCAGGCCCCAGGTGGTGCTTGTCGACGAGCTCGCCCACACCAACGCGCCGGGGTCGGTGAACCGCAAACGATGGCAGGACATCGAGGCTCTGCGGGATGCGGGGATCGACGTGCTCTCCACCATCAACATCCAGCATCTGGAGAGTCTGAACGATGTCGTCGCACAGATCACCGGCGTCGTCCAGCGTGAGACCGTACCCGACGACGTGGTCCGCGGCGCCGACCAGATCGAACTGGTGGACATCTCGCCACAGGCGCTGCGACAACGACTTTCGGCCGGCAAGGTGTACCCCAGCGATCGTGCCGGCGGTGCGCTGGCCAGCTACTTTCGCCAGGGGAACCTGACGGCTCTGCGTGAACTCGCGTTGCTGTGGCTTGCCGACCAGGTCGACGACTCACTGGCCGCCTACCGGTCGGCGCACGCGATCACCGACACCTGGGAGGCCCGCGAGCGGGTCGTGGTGGCCATCACGGGCGGCCCCGAATCGGCGACCCTGCTTCGCCGGGCCAGTCGGATCGCGTCGCGGTCCAGTGCCGAACTGCTCGTCGTGCACGTGGTGCGCGGCGACGGGCTGGCCGATCCCGCTTCGGTTGACCTGGCCGGGCTGACCGACCTGGCCAAGGGATTCGGCGCGCAGGTGCACACCGTTGTCGGAGACGATGTACCGGAAACGCTGCTCGAGTTCGCCCGCGGGGTCAACGCGACCCAGCTGGTCTTGGGTACCTCTCGCAGATCCCGTTGGCAGCGTTTGCTCGACGAGGGTGTCGGCAACACTGTCGTCCGCGAGTCGGGAAAGATCGACGTGCACATGGTGACCCATGAGGTGGCAGGCACTCGCAACCGGCTCGACATCCGCCAGTCCCGCTTCCACCACCCGCTGAGCTGGGTCGCCGCCGTGGTGGTTCCGGCGATGGCTGCCGGGGTGCTTGCGCTGCTCGACCGGTGGTTGGGACTGGCGAGTGATTCGGCGCTGTTCTTCGTGGTGGTGCTCGCGGTCTCGATGCTGGGGGGCATCGGCCCGGCAGCGCTGTCGGCCATCGTCTGCGGCTTGCTGCTGAACTTCCTGTTCACCAGCCCCCGATACAGCTTCACGATCAACGAGACGGACAACCTCATCACCATCGTCGTCATGTTGGTGATCGCGGTTGCCGTTGCCGCCCTTGTTGATTCGTCCACCGTGCGGCGTGCCCAAGCCCGTCGCGCCGGCCGCGAGGCGGAGCTGCTCGCCACCTTCGCCGGTGCGGTGCTCAGCGGCGAAGAGCCAGACGGACTCCTTGAACGCGTCCGCGAGACCTACGACCAGCGGTCCGTCAGTGTGGTCCGAACAGATGGCCGCGGGCCAGGTGTGGTGGAGGCCGCCGTGGGAGCGGACCCGCCGGCGCACCCAGACGAGGCCGATACCGTCTGCGCTGTGCCCGGGGGAGAGTTCGCCTTGCTCCTACGAGGCCCCACCCTCGGCGGCGGGGACCGTCGAGTACTCGCTGCGGTCGCCATCCAGGCGGCGGGTGTGGTCAGACAACGCGCGCTAACCACCGAAGCGGCTGCAGCCAAGGCTCTCTCGGCCACCGACCAGCTCCGGCGTGCGCTCCTGTCGGCGGTCAGCCACGACCTGCGCACACCGCTCGCCGCGGTGAAGGCGTCGGTGTCGAGTCTCCGGAGCACCGATGTGGCGTTCAGTGCTGACGACACAGCGGAGCTGTTGGCCACCATCGAGGAGTCGACCGACCAGCTCACCGACGTGGTCGACAACCTCCTCGATTCCTCACGACTCGCGGCAGGTGTGGTCAGTCCCGACATGCGGACGGTGTACGTCACCGAGGCCGTCGAACGTGCGATCGCCGGTATCGCGCGGTCGGATCGGGTGGGCGCCGAGCGGATCGCGTTCAGCGACAACGAACTCTCGGCCTACGCCGATCCGGGACTGCTCGAACGAGTACTCGTGAACGTGATGGACAACGCCTTACGCCACAGTGGGCCCACAGCTCCCGTATCCATCGAGGCCGGGCTGACCGGAGACGACCCGGCGCGGTGCGAGATCTCTGTCATCGACCGCGGGCCGGGCGTCGCTGCGCGCGACAGGGAGAAGATGTTCACCGCGTTCGGGCGCCTCGGCGACCGGAACACCGGGGGTGGAGTCGGACTGGGGCTCTCGGTTGCGCAGGGATTCGTCCAGGCCATGGACGGGACGATAGAAGCCGTCGACACCCCTGGTGGGGGACTCACGATGGTGATCGGTCTGCAGACCGGACCGCCCGGACAGGTGCGGTCATGAGTGACAAGATCCGGGTGCTCGTGGTCGACGACGAGCCGCAGATATTGCGCGCCCTGCGCATCAACCTCAAGGCGCGAGGGTTCGACGTGACCACCGCCGCAAGCGGTACGGGTGCGTTGACCGCTGCGGCACAGACCAATCCGCAGGTGGTGATCCTCGACCTGGGCCTACCGGACATCGACGGTTTCGAGGTGCTCGCCGGCCTGCGTGGATGGACCGATGTCCCGGTCATCGTGTTGTCGGCGCGTAGCGATTCCTCCGAGAAGGTGCAGGCATTGGACGCCGGCGCCGACGACTATGTGACCAAACCCTTTGGGATGGAGGAGTTCCTGGCCAGGCTTCGGGCCGCGGTGCGCCGAGGCACGTCGCCGGTGCGAGAAGCCGAGCACCCTGTGGTGGAAGCGGCATCGTTCACGGTGGACCTGCGTACCAAGCAGGTGATCCGCGCAGGGCAGGCCGTGCACCTGACCCCGACCGAATGGGGGATCCTGGAAATGCTGGTGCGCAACGAAGGAAAACTTGTCGGACAGCCCGAGATCCTCAACGAGGTGTGGGGCCCGGCGTACCGAGGCCAGACGCACTACCTGCGGGTGTATCTGGCGGGGCTGAGAAGAAAACTCGAGCCTGATCCCACCCGTCCACGCCACCTGCTCACCGAAGCGGGGATGGGCTACCGCTTCGTTCGCTGACCGGACCTGATCGGTGGGCGGAATTGCACGCGGGCGCTCCGTGTTTAATTCGTACATGACCGTCACCGAACCAGTCACCACCGACCAGCAGACCACCGAGTTGTGGGTGGAGCGCACTGGAACGCGCCGCTATACAGGGCGCAGCAGTCGCGGGGCCGAGGTCCTGATCGGCTCCGCTGATGTCGATGGCGTCTTCACCCCCGGCGAATTGCTCAAGATCGCTCTGGCCGCATGCACCGGGATGAGCTCGGACAAACCGCTGTCCCGTCGTCTCGGCGACGACTACGACGCGACCGTTCGCGTTTCCGGGGACGCCGATCGTGACAACGAGGTGTATCCCCGCCTCGAGGAGGTCCTCGAAGTGGACCTGTCCGAACTGGAACCCGAGGCCGCGGAGCGACTGCTTGTGGTCGTGCGACGCGCGGTCGATGCGGTGTGCACGGTGGGGCGCACCCTCAAGACCGGCACCGACGTCGAGCTGCGCATCGATACGGAGTAGCCGATGGCTTCCGATTCGCCCGGCGACACCGCCGACACCATCAGGCTCACCGCGTGGGTGCACGGGCACGTCCAGGGTGTCGGATTTCGTTGGTGGACCCGGGCCCGGGCTCTCGAACTGGGACTGGTCGGATCGGCGACCAATCACGCCGACGGCCGGGTGCTCATCGTCGCCGAAGGCCCGGAGGCTGCCTGTGGGCAGTTGATCGACCTCATCGAGGCAGGTCAGAGTCCTGGTCGCGTCGACACCGTCGTGGTCGATCGGAGCGCGCCGCGAGGTGGGTTGTCCGGATTCGTCGAACGGTGAACCGGCTCGCGGTCGGGGCTGGTCCAGTTGTCGCCGGGTACTGGGTACGCTGAAGCGCTGTGCACCTCAAGAGCCTGACCCTGAAGGGCTTCAAGTCCTTTGCGTCGGCAACCACTCTGCGTTTCGAACCGGGGATCACCTGCGTGGTCGGTCCCAACGGTTCGGGCAAGTCGAACGTCGTCGACGCGCTCACGTGGGTGATGGGGGAGCAGGGCGCGAAGGCGCTGCGCGGCGGCAAGATGGAGGACGTCATCTTCGCCGGCACTTCCGGTCGCGCCCCACTCGGGCGGGCCGAGGTGACCCTCACCATCGACAACTCCGATGGTGCACTGCCCATCGACTACTCCGAGGTGTCGGTGACCCGCCGGATGTTTCGCGACGGGGCCGGTGAGTACGAGATCAATGGCAGTTCGTGCCGTCTGATGGACGTGCAGGAGCTCCTCAGCGACTCAGGAATCGGCCGCGAGATGCACGTGATCGTGGGACAGGGACGCCTGGCCGCGATCCTGGAGTCGCGACCGGAGGAACGCCGGGCGTTCATCGAAGAAGCTGCCGGCGTTCTCAAACACCGCAAACGCAAGGAAAAGGCCGTCCGCAAGCTCGACGCGATGCAGGCCAACCTGGCACGGCTCGGTGACCTGACCGCGGAATTGCGCCGCCAACTCAAGCCGCTCGGTCGCCAGGCCGAGGTCGCCCGCCGTGCCCAGACGGTCCAGGCAGACCTGCGTGACGCCCAATTGCGGCTTGCGGCAGACGATCTCGTGACCCGTCGCTCCGAACTGGCCGAGCAGAGCACCAGTGAAGCCGAACTGCGCCGTCAGCAGGACGAGTACGCGCACCAACTCGATGAACTGAACGCTCAGGTGAGTGAGAACGAGGAACACCTGGCTCAGATCGTGCCCGCGGCGAACGAGGCCGGTCAGGCGTGGTTTGCCTTGTCGGCGTTGACCGAACGCGTCGGCGCCACGTGCCGGATCGCCGACGAGCGCAGCCGGTACCTCAGTGAACCCGTGCAGGCCGACTCCGGTCGCGACCCTGATGAACTCGAGCGCCAGGCAGCTGTCGCAGCGGAAGAAGAGACGGCACTGGCCGACGCGGTCGACGACGCGGCGCTGGTGCTCGACGAAGCCAAAGAGACTCTCACCGACCGGGAGCAGGCCGCGGCCGCTGCGACGCAGGCCCATCTCGCCGCGGTACGGGCAGTCGCCGACCGACGCGAAGGGCTGGCCCGACTGGAGGGCCAGGTCGACAATCTGCGTACGAAGGTCGAGTCGATTGATGCCGAGACCACACGCCTCGGTGCTGCCATCGACAACGCGGCCGCCAGAGCCGAAGCGGCACAACAGGAGTTCGAGGCCACCCAGGCCACCATCGCCGAACTCGACGCATCCGAACTCGGGCTCGACGAACATCATGAGCGCAGCGTCGCCGCGTTGAACCAGGCCAACGAGCGGGTGGCAGAACTCCAGGCCGCAGAGCGGGCAGCAGAACAGCAGGTCACGTCGCTCAGGGCGCGCATCGATGCCCTCGCCGTGGGACTCGAACGCAAGGACGGCGGAGCCTGGCTACTGGAGAACCGAGGCGGTTCGCTGCTCGGCCCCATGTCGTCGCTCCTCAAGGTCGCCGACGGCTACGAAGCTGCGGTGGCCGCGGCGATGGGTCCGGCCGCCGACGCGGTCGCGACCGCCGATCTGCCGGCTGCCCGCACCGCGTTGTCAGCGTTGCGAGAGAACGAAGGTGGCCGAGCCGCGGTGCTGATCGGCGGGCTGGAGCCGGCAGGCCGGGGGACCGGATCGCTGCCGCCAGGTGCCACTTGGGCGCTCGATGTGGTCTCGGCACCCGCTGAATTGCGCGGCGCATTGGAACTGCTCCTCGGATACACCGTCATCGCCGACACCATCGACACCGCCGAGCTCGTCCTCGACGCCGCCAAACCTGCAGTGCCACATCTCGGTTCGCTCCGGGTGGTCACCGGCGACGGTGACCTCATCGGCGCCGGCTGGCGTAGCGGCGGTACCGGCGACCGGCCGTCGACCATCGAGGTTCAGTCTGCGATCGATTCTGCCGCTACCGAACTCCAGGGCGCCCAGCGGCGCAGCGAGGAACTGGTGGCGGCACTGGCCGGCGCCCTGACGCAGCAGACCGACCGTCGTGAAACGGCTGAACAGGCGTTGGCAGCTCTGCATGAATCGGACGCCCAGCTCGGTGCGGTCTACGAGCAACTCGCCCGGCTCGGTCAGACTGCGCGTGCAGCCCAGGACGAGACGACCCGCCTCGTCGGTCAGCGAGCCAAGGCCGAACAGGGCCGAGTTGAAGCGATGGCCAAACTCGCCGAGTCGGAGGAGAGGCTGAGGCTCGCGCGCGACGACAGTGCTGTCGGCGACGAGGGCGACGACCTCCCTGACAGCGACCGCGACACCACTGCGGCCGCGGTCGCTGCGGCCCGCTCGGTGGAGATGGAAGCGCGACTGGCGCTGCGCAGTGCCGAGGAGCGACTGTCGTCGGTGCGAGGTAAAGCGGATTCCCTACGCCGCGCCGCCCGCGCCGAACGCGAGGCGCGGGCGAGGGCCGAACGCCAGAATCGTGCCCGGCGCCACGCCGCCGACGTGGCCGAGGTGGTTCTCGAACAGGGGAAACTGATCGCCGCGCGGCTCGACATCGCTGTGGCGCAAGCTCAATCCCATCGCGACCGGCTGGAAGCCGAGCGAGCGTCGCGAACGCAGGCTCTCGATGTCGCCAAGAAGGCTGCGGCAGAGGTCGGGACCCAACTGGCGGCGCTGCGGGATGCGGTGCACCGCGACGAGGTGGCCAAGGCCCAGGTGTCGATGCGAATCGAACAGCTCGAAGAGCAGATCATGTCCGACTTCGCCATCAGTCCTGACGACCTTGTCGCCGAGTACGGTCCCGATGTCGCCCTGCCGCCGACCGATCTCGAGATCGCCGAGTACGAACAGGCCAAGGAACGCGGAGAAATCGTCGTGGCCCCGGCCCCCCTCCCGTACGACCGCGCCACCCAGCAGGCCCGTGCCAAAAAGGCGCAGCGAGACCTGAACACGCTGGGCAAGGTCAATCCGCTGGCACTCGAAGAGTTCGCTGCGCTCGAAGAGCGCTACAACTTCCTCTCGACCCAACTCGAGGACGTCAAGAAGGCTCGCCAAGATCTGCTCGATGTGGTGCAGGACGTCGACAACCGCATCCTGCAGGTGTTCAGCGAGGCCTACGCCGATGTCGAGCGCGAGTTCGTCGAGGTCTTCAAAACCCTCTTCCCCGGCGGCGACGGGCGACTCGTGCTGACCGATCCGTCCAACATGCTGACCACCGGAATCGAGGTGGAGGCACGTCCACCGGGCAAGAAGGTGAAGCGTCTGTCATTGCTTTCTGGTGGGGAGAAGTCACTGACGGCGGTGGCGATGCTGGTGGCGATCTTCCGCGCCCGACCGTCGCCCTTCTACGTGATGGACGAAGTCGAAGCCGCACTTGACGACACAAATCTGCGCCGGTTGATCACCCTGTTCGAGCAGCTACGCGAGAAGTCGCAGCTCATCGTGATCACCCACCAGAAGCCCACGATGGAAGTCGCCGATGCGCTCTATGGCGTGAGCATGCAGGGAGACGGCATCACCACCGTGATCTCGCAGCGCATGCGTGGGCAAGATGTGGGTGCCCCGGCCGGCTGATGTCCGGTTCGGCCGGGTTCATCCGACCCTGGCCAGCACCACCGAGAAGTCGCCCGCATGGTCGGTCCAGGTGTGAGTGTGCTCGAGTCCTTGGCGCGCCATTTCCTGGTGCAACACATCGAGGTCGAACTTGGTGCTGATCTCGGTGAGGATCTCGGCCCCTGCCGGTAACTCCCACGTTCGTTCGATGGCGCCGAAATGGGCCACGACATTCCGACGGGCACGCAACCACATCTCGATGCGATGTTCGGGGGGATTCCATCGGGCGATGTGGTCGAAGTCGTCCACGTACAGCCCTTGGGCGTCCAAACCGGTGCGCAGCACCTCGATGACGTTGCGATTGAAGTCGGCGGTCACCCCGGCCCGGTCGTTGTAGGCGGCGATGAGCCGACCAGTGTCCTTGATGAGGTCGGCGCCCAGGAGAAAGTAGTCGCCGGGCTTCAGGGACCGTGCAATTCGACCGAAGAAGCTCACCCGCTGGGTCTCGTCGAGGTTGCCGATGGTTCCGCCGAGGAAGATGGCCATTCGCGGGCCGGGGTAAGTGGACAGAGTCAGGTCGGGGTCGTTGAAGTCGCCGTGCATTGGCTGCACCGAAATGGAGGGGAACTCGGCGGCGATCTGCTGTGCCGACGACGTGAGCATCTCGACGCTGACATCAAGGGGTACGTAGGTGAAACCGTCGTCGAGAGACGCGGCGTCATGAGCACCGGCGAATGATTGCAGAAGTAGCCGCGTCTTCTCGGACGTTCCCGACCCCAGTTCGATCATCGTGCGGGCACCAGTTGTCGAGACGATCTCCGACCGATGCCGATCGAGGATCTCGGTTTCTCGGCGCGTGGGGTAGTACTCGGGCAGGCGAGTGATCTCGTCGAACAGTTCGCTGCCCCGTTTGTCGTACAACCAGCGCGCAGGCAGCACGGGTGGCTGCTGCCACAGGCCGGCAACGGCATCTTCGACAAGCCGCGGATTGATGGCCTCGCGTGAATCGGACACTGTCATCTCGCCAACCGCAGTCCGCTGAAGGCCCACCGAGACGCGGCGGGGAAGAAGTTTCGATAGGTGGCTCGCTGATGGCCCACTGGTGTCACAGCGCTTGCTCCGCGCAGCACGTGCTGGTCGCTCATGAACTTTCCGTTGTATTCGCCGACGGCCCCGTTCGCCGGGACGAAACCGGGGTAGGGGAGATAGGCGCTCGCTGTCCATTCCCAGACGTCGCCGATCATCGTGGCGCCTGCGGCGCGCGGATGACACCGACCGGGGTCCAACAGCGTGCCCTGCGGGGGACCGAGCGTCAACGCGGCTGCCTCCCACTCGAACTCGGTGGGCAGGCGTGCTCCTGCCCACCGCGCAAACGCGTCTGCCTCGTAGAAGGAGACGTGCAGAACCGGTTCGGCATCGACGACCGGCCTACGCCCCGACAATGTGAACGTGGTCCACGTGCCGTCGTCGAGACTCCAGTAACCGGGCGCGTTCTGTCCGGTGGCCTGGACGTTGGCCCATCCGTCCGACAGCCACAGCTCCGAACGCCGGTAGCCGTCGTCGGCCATGAACTCGCGCCATTCGGCGTTGGTGACAAGCCGGTTGGCGATCTGGAAGTCCTGGAGGAACACGGTGTGTCGTGGACCTTCGTTGTCATAGGAGAAGCCGGATCCCGAGGCGCCGACGTCGGTGAGACCCCCGGACACCGAATGCCACTGCAGGGCAGTTGCTTCAGCAGGCTGCCCGTCGGGTGCCCGCTCGACGTATTGCGGCGCGAACGGATGGGTCGAGAACAGATGCTTGATGTCCATCAGCAGGAGTTCCTGGTGCTGCTGTTCATGGTTGCAGCCGAGTTCCACCAGGCGGAGGGCTTCCTCATCGAGTCGGCCATCCCTCATGGCCGACACCACTGCGGCGTCGACGTACTCCCGGTATCTGGTCACTTCCTCCACACCGGGGCGGGTCACCAGACCTCGGTGCGGGCGAGGGTGCCGCGCCCCGACGGCCTCGTAGTAGCTGTTGAACAGATATCGGAACGTCTCGTCGTACACCGTGTAGTCCGGGTCGGTCCGCAGGATGAACTCTTCGAAGAACCAGGTGACGTGCGCCCGATGCCATTTCGCCGGGCTCGCGTCGGTCATCGACTGCGGTACCTGGTCTTCCGGGGACAACGGATCGGTCAACGCATCGGTGAGGCCTCTGACGTCGAGAAAGTGGGAGGTGAGGGCGGATTGGTCGACCGTGATGCTCATGTTCGTCTCCTGGGAAGGGTCAGGGCGCAATGAGTATGGAGGAGGTGTCTGACAATCACGGTACGCGGTGACGGTGTCGTGGCCGTCGCAATTTCGCCCAGAGACGAAGCGGAGCGGAGCTCGACTATCGGGCAGAGACGAAGCGGAGCGGAGCTTGACGATCGGGCAGAGACGAAGCGGAGCGGAGCCGGGTTCTGCCGCAGAGGGGATGTGAGACAACGTGGCCCGCATTGGGGGGTGCTGGTCGAACCACCCGGCGCGGTGGCCTGGCAGACTGAGCGCGTGAACACCACCGCCGTTATCGCGATCGTCGTTGTCGTAGTCGTGCTGCTGCTCGCCCTGGTGGCGACCGGTTTGGTGCTGTCTCGGCGACGGCGAATCTCGCTGCGCGACAGTGCCGATCGCACCCCGTCGGACGGGTCGCGGCAGGTCGACAAGTCCGGTGGGTACAAGGCCGGGGGAGGTTTCTCCTTCACGCAGGGCGGAGCGACCGCGCTGGCCGAACCGCCGAAGGCCGGTGACACGCCGACCATCGAGCGCACCGACACCGACGGTCAGCCCGGTGTCGGTGACGATGCCGCGATTCCCCGTGACGCGCCCAAGCGGGGTTACACCAACGTCTCTCTTCCCGAGCCGAAGGTCGACGAACCACAGTCGCCGGCCGTTGATGAACAGCCCGCGACGGATGTGGGGGCCACGGAACCGACCGTCATCGAGCCCGACATCGTCGACCCGGCGATCGTCGAACCGGAGGTCGTGGAACCGGCCATCGTCGAAGATTCGGTAGTCGAGACGCCCTTGCGCGAGCCGCTCGCGCCCGCGGAGCCGATCCCGGACCCGACCGTCGAACCCGCCCCGCCGGGCCGGGTGCTCGATGACATCGCCCCCACCGCCGGTCGTCTGGGTCACCTACGGGGCCGGCTCTCCCGGTCACAGAACGCGTTCGGCAAGAGCATGCTGGGCCTGCTCGGTGCAGGCGACCTCGACGAGGACTCCTGGGAGGAGATCGAGGACACGCTGCTTCTCGCGGACATCGGGACGTCGGTGACCATGGCCGTCGTCGAGGAGCTCAGAACTGCGCTGGCCGCCAACCCCGTCCACAACGCGGCCGAGGTCCGTGCGTTGCTCCGCCGAGTGCTGATCGGACAGATCGAGCCCGACCTCGACCGGTCCATCCGTGCGCTTCCCCACGCGGGCACCCCGTCGGTGCTGCTGGTCGTCGGCGTCAACGGCACCGGTAAGACCACCACAACCGGCAAACTCGCGCGTGTTCTCGTGGCAGATGGCCGCCGGGTGCTGCTGGGGGCAGCTGATACGTTCCGCGCCGCCGCAGCCGACCAGCTGCAGACCTGGGCCGAACGAGTCGGCGCCGAAGTCGTCAGAGGTAAAGAGGGAGCGGATCCGGCGGCGGTGGCGTTTGATGCCGTTGCCAAGGGCGTGGCCGAAGGCGTCGACGTGGTCATGATCGACACTGCCGGCCGACTGCACACCAAGACCGGCTTGATGGATGAGCTCGGCAAGGTCAAGCGGGTCGTGGAGAAGAAGGCCGCCGTCGACGAAGTCCTGCTGGTCCTCGATGCCACCACAGGTCAGAACGGTCTGGCCCAGGCAAAGGTGTTCGCCGACGTCGTGTCCATCACCGGTGTGGTCCTCACGAAGCTGGACGGCACCGCCAAGGGTGGCATCGTCTTCCACGTACAGCGCGAACTGGGTGTCCCGGTCAAGCTCGTGGGACTCGGTGAGGGCGCAGACGACCTCGCGCCGTTCGAGCCAGAAGCGTTCGTGGACGCCCTGCTGGGCTGATCGCCGGATGGTTCCCACTTCGTAGACGTCGACACAAGGTTGCCGACTTCTCCGGTTTGCGTAGATTTCGGTCGCATCGTTCGGAGAGCCACCTGCGACGACATCTGGACGAAACACGGCTCCCAGCTCCGTTAACACAGCGGCAACGTGCTATCGCCACCACGGAAACATGGAGCAAGCAACCTTCTCGACAGGTCAACGGTGCGGCAAGAATGCCGCGGCGGGAACAGCTCGAGGAGGACTGAAGGTGGCGGATTATCCCGTTATGGATTTGCCGGATACAGGTGATACGGCATGGATGTTGGCGAGCTCCGCGCTCGTATTGCTGATGACGCCTGGTTTGGCGTTCTTCTACGGTGGCATGGTCCGTGCGAAGAGCGTTCTCAACATGCTCATGATGAGCGTGATCTCGATGGGCATCGTCACGGTGCTCTGGTCGTTGTACGGCTTCTCGGTCGCATTCGGAGAGGACAAGGGCAACTTCATCGGTGACCCGACGCAGTACTTCGGACTCGACGGTGTCATCAGTGGCAATGCGTCCGCCGAAGTGCTGGCGGATCCAGCCACCGGCACCGAGCCTGCAGCTGAAGTCGCCATCCCGATGTTCGGCACGATCCCGCTCGCACTGTTCGTCGCCTTCCAGCTGATGTTCGCCATCCTCACCGTGGCCTTGGTCTCCGGCGCGGTCGCCGACCGCATGAAGTTCAGTGCTTGGGCCGCCTTCACCGCGCTGTGGTCGACCTTCGTCTACTTCCCGGTGGCTCACTGGGTGTTCGCATTCGACGGCTACACCGGTGAGACCGGTGGCTGGATCGCCAACAAGCTCAAGGTGATCGACTTCGCCGGTGGCACCGCGGTCCACATCAACGCCGGTATCGCAGGCCTGGTTCTCGCGGTCATCCTCGGCAGGCGTCAAGGCTGGCCCGGTACCCCGATGCGCCCGCACAACCTGCCGTTCGTGATGCTCGGCGCCGGCCTGCTCTGGTTCGGCTGGTACGGATTCAACGCGGGTTCGGCGGTGTCCGCCAACGGAACTGCTGCGAGCACGTTCTTGACCACGACCATCGCCACGGCAGCGGCAATGCTCTGCTGGTTGCTCGTGGAGCGGATCCGTGACGGTCACGCCACCACACTCGGCGCGGCGTCGGGCATCGTCGCCGGCCTCGTCGCCATCACCCCGGCCTGTAGCGCCGTGAACACCTGGGGCGCCTTGATCATCGGCGCGGTCGCCGGCATCCTCTGTGCGCTGGCCGTCGGGCTCAAGTACAAGCTCGGCTACGACGACTCGCTCGACGTCGTCGGTGTCCACCTCGTCGGTGGCCTTGTCGGCACCATCCTGATCGGGTTCGTCGCGGTCGCCGACACATACTCCGGTGTGGACGGTCTGTTCTTCGGCGGCGGCGTCGACCAGCTCTGGCGCCAGGTCGTCGGTGCGCTCGCAGTGCTCGCCTACTCGGCGGTCGTCACCGCGATCATCGCGCTCATCTTGAAGTTCACCATCGGTCTCAAACTCGACCCCGAAGCCGAGTCCGAGGGTGCCGACGAATCCGAACATGCTGAATCCGCGTACGATTTTGCATCACTGGGCGGGTCCAGCACGCAATTTGGTCACAGCGTTCCAGTGGCCGCAACGGCCAAGGAGGGATGATCTAAGTGAAGCTCATTACCGCAATCGTGAAGCCATTCACGCTTGAAGACGTCAAGGCGGGACTGGAACAAGCCGGTGTCGTAGGAATGACGGTCAGCGAAGTCCAGGGTTATGGACGCCAGAAAGGCCACACCGAGGTGTACCGCGGTGCGGAGTACTCGGTGGACTTCGTCCCCAAGGTCCGCGTGGAGGTCGTCGTCGACGACGCCGCCGTGGACAAGGTGGTCGACGTGATCGTGGAAGCGGCCCGAACCGGCAAGATCGGTGACGGCAAGGTGTGGGTGTCGCCGGTGGAAGCGGTTGTCCGGGTTCGTACCGGAGAACGCGGCGGCGACGCGCTGTAAGACACAGTGCCATTCGTACGTGGCGGTCGCGGTCCTGCCTCCGAGGATCCCTCGGGTGCAGGACCGCAGCCGTCTCATCTGACACCTGCTGCGGCAACCGATCTGGTGACGGCCCGCAAGCAACTGCTCAGCCGGGTGGACGGGCACAAGCGCGTCGACGCCCCGGCATTACGCCGGGTCCTGGTGGACCTGCACGACTTCTGGCTCGCCACCAAGGCGGCCGAGATCGGGATCAAACCGGGTAGCGGCTTCGCCATCGTCGCGGTCGGGGGCCTGGGCAGACAAGAGCTACTTCCGCACTCGGATCTGGATCTGATCCTGCTCCACGACGAGATGGATCCGGCGCTGGTCGCCGAGACGGCGGATCAGATCTGGTATCCGCTCTGGGACGCCCACATCAAGCTCGACCACAGTGTGCGCACCGTTCCGCAGGCACTACAGGTGGCTGCGAGTGACATGACCGCGGCATTGGGCCTGCTGGAGGCCCGGCACATCGCCGGCGACGAGGAGCTCTCGAAGCTGCTGATCGGCGGAGTGCGGCAGCAGTGGCGCACCGACATCCGCTCACGCTTTCCTGCGCTGGTCGACCAGGCGCGGGAACGGTGGCGGCGCAGTGGCGACATAGCGCACCGCGCAGAGCCCGACCTCAAATACGGTCGCGGCGGTCTACGTGATGTGCACATGCTCGACGCATTGGCGATCGCCCAGCTCACCGACGGTATGGCGACGCTGCGCCCGGACTCACCCGGTGGAGGGCTGCGACAGGCGTACACCCGATTGCTGGACGTACGAACCGAACTCCACCGGATCACCGGACGACCCCGTGAACAGCTCCGTGCCCAAGATGCCGACGAGATCGGCGCCGCGCTGCGCATCGGGGACCGGTTCGATCTCGCCCGAACCATCAGCGACAGTGCGCGCACCATCAGCTACGCCGTGGACGTCGGTTTGCGGACATCGTCCAACTCGCTTCCGCGCAAAGGGCTTTCGAAACTCCGCCGATCTCCGATCCGTCGTCCGCTGGACGAGGGGGTGGTCGAGCACAACGGCGAGGTGGTCCTCGCGCGCAGTGCCCTGCCCAGCAAGGACCCGGGCCTGATCTTGCGGGTTGCCGCAGCATCCGCCCGGACCGGGCTGCCGATGGCTGCGTCCACGCTCGCCCGGCTTGCTGATTTCGCGCCCGAGCTGCGTGAACCGTGGCCCGCCGATGCGCTCTCGGACCTGCTCGTCCTGCTCGGCACGGGGCCGCACATGATCGCTCCCATCGAAGCGCTCGACCGAACCGGCTTGTGGGGCAGGCTGATTCCCGAATGGGGAGCAGTGCGAGATCTCCCGCCTCGCGACCCCATCCACACCTGGACAGTGGATCGGCATCTCGTCGAGACCGCCGCCAACGCGGGTTCCATGACAACGCGGGTGTCGCGGCCTGACCTCCTTGTCCTCGGCGCGCTCATCCACGACCTCGGCAAGGGACGCGGTGCCGACCACAGCGTTGTCGGCGCCGAGTTGGCAAACCAGGTGGGCAACCGTATCGGCCTGTGGCCCGACGACGTCATGATCCTGTCGAAGATGGTCCGGTACCACCTGTTGCTACCGGAGGTGGCCACCCGTCGAGATCTTGATGACCCGGCGACGGTGCAGGGTGTGGTCGACACGCTCGGCGGGTCGAAGGTGCTGCTGGAATTGCTGGCCGCCCTCGCCGAGGCCGATTCGCTGGCCACCGGGCCTGGCGTCTGGGGTGACTGGAAGTCCTCACTCATCGGGGAGCTCGTTCGCCGATGCCTCCGCCTGCTCGACCGAGGTGAGCTGCCGGTTCCCGAACCGCTCACCGCCGAATTGACCGAGCTCGCCGAAGCCGGAGGCGTCAGTGTCGAACTGGTGTCCACCGACAATCCGCATACGTTCTCGGTCACGATGATCGCGCCGGAGCAGCCCGGATTGCTGTCGCGGATGTCTGGTGTGCTGGCGTTGCGCGGCCTGCGTCTGCTCAGCGCCTCGGTGCAGACCCATGCCGGCAGTGCGGTCAACACCTTCCTCGTGTCACCACTGTTCGGTGAGCCTCCCGAGGTCGGTCTGCTGCGACAGCAACTGATCCAGGCGGTCGACGGTGGCATCGACGTGATCGGCCGGCTCGATGTGCGTGAGCGCGAGACGCCCGTGCCCACCCCGCCCGAGCGAGTGGGTGGGTCCGAGGACGCATCCGTTCCGGCCGTGCCCGCCCTCTTCGCCCAGGCCCCTCCGAAGGTGCTCTGGTTCGACGGATACGACGACAGCAGCGTGATCCTGGAATTGAGGGCCAGTGACCGGCTCGGTCTGCTGGCGCGGGTGAGTGCCGTGCTCGAACACCACGGTGCGAACATCACCTGGGCCAAGGTCGCCACCCTCGGCGGTTCGGTGGTCGATTCGTTCTGCATACGTCTGCCGGGCGACGGATCCTCCACTCGGGATCGACTCGAGGCGTCGATCCTGGCGGTGGTACCGCCGCCGGCGCCGCCACGCGAACCAGAGGAGGACTCCGGTAAATCCGGGGTGCCGATAGGCTAGGGGGATGTTCGACTCCCTCTCCGGCCGGTTGGCCGATGTACTGACCGATCTGCGCGGCAAGGGCAAGCTGTCCGACGCGGACATCGACCGTACTTGTCGCGAGATTCGTCTCGCCCTGCTCGAAGCAGACGTCTCGCTCCCGGTGGTCCGCGGATTCATCAGCCGCATCAAGGAACGGGCGAAGGGCGCCGAGGTCTCTGGTGCCCTGAACCCGGCCCAGCAGGTCGTCAAGATCGTCAACGAGGAACTCGTGACCATCCTCGGCGGCGAGACCCGCCGGATTCGGTTCGCCAAGACGCCGCCGACGGTGATCATGCTCGCTGGTCTGCAAGGTGCCGGTAAGACGACACTCGCGGGCAAACTGGCGTCCTGGCTCAAGAAGCAAGGGCACACGCCCATGCTTGTGGCGTGTGACCTCCAGCGTCCCGGCGCCGTGACCCAGCTGCAGGTCGTCGGCGAGCGGGCGGGGGTACCGGTGTTCGCGCCACACCCCGGCACCAGTGTCGGCGGCACCGGCGAGCTGGGCGTCTCTTCGGGCGACTCGTTGACCGAGCCGGTCGAGGTGGCCCGCGCGGGTGTCGCCGAGGCCAAGACCAAGCTTCACGACATCGTGATCGTCGACACCGCAGGCCGGCTCGGCATCGACGAAGAGTTGATGCGTCAGGCCAAGGGAATCCGGGACGCCGTACAGCCCGACGAGGTGCTCTTCGTCCTCGACGCGATGATCGGTCAGGACGCGGTGGCGACCGCAGAGGCGTTTGCCGAAGGTGTCGACTTCACCGGCGTGGTGTTGACCAAACTCGACGGTGATGCGCGCGGCGGTGCCGCGCTGTCGGTCCGAGAGATGACCGGTCGTCCCATCATGTTCGCCTCGTCCGGCGAGAAACTCGAAGACTTCGACGTCTTCCATCCCGACCGCATGTCGAGCCGGATTCTGGGTATGGGCGACGTGCTCAGTCTCATCGAGCAGGCCGAAGAGCATTGGGATGCCCAGCAGGCCGAGGCCGCGGCCACCAAGATCACGCAGGGCGAGCTCACCCTCGAGGACTTCCTCGAGCAGATGCTGATGATCCGGAAGATGGGGCCGATCGGCAACCTGCTGGGCATGTTGCCCGGTGCCGGTCAGATGAAAGATGTTCTGTCGCAGGTCGATGACAAACAGCTCGACAAGGTGCAGGCCATCATCCGGGGCATGACGCCCGCAGAGCGCGAGAACCCCAAGATCATCAACGGGTCCCGGCGTGCCCGGATCGCCAACGGTTCGGGTGTCACCGTCAGCGACGTTAACCAACTGGTCGACCGTTTCTTCGATGCACGAAAGATGATGTCGCAGATGGCGGGCCGGATGGGCGGTATGCCCGGCGGGAACCGGAAGGTCAACCGGAAGAAGGGCAAAAAAGGAAAGAAGGGCGGACGGGGCCCGACACCTCCCAAGGTGCGCGGCGGTATGCCCGGGATGGGCGGCATGCCGGGTATGCCGGCCGGGTTCCCGGATCTGTCGAACATGCCCGCCGGTCTTGACCAGTTGCCGCCCGGACTCGAGGGCATCGACGTCAGCCAGTTCCAGCGGCCGAAGAAGAAGTAGCGGTAGCGGGCGCGATGTCGTTGCCGCAGTTGCATTTTCGTGGTCGTAGCGTCGGCTCCGGTGAGCCCGTCGAGTTCTGGGTCGATGGCGGGGTGATCACGAGGTCTCCGGTCGCCGGGGCCACCACGATCACCGATGGTGGCTGGATCATGCCGGGACTGGTGGACGCGCACAACCACGTGGGGATCGCGCCCGGTCTCGGCGTCACCATCGACCAGGCCCGGTCATTTGCTCACCAGGATCTGCGGGCGGGAGCGACGCTGATCCGGGAGGTCGGCTCGCCGCTCGACACCCATCCACTCGATGACGACCCGACCTGCCCCCGATTCATCCGCGCCGGGAAACACATCGCGCGACCGAAACGGTATCTGCGCGACTACGGCGTCGACCTCGACGACGTGACAGACCTGCCGGCGGAGGTCGCGCGTCAGGCCCGCGCGGGCGATGGGTGGGTCAAACTCGTCGGCGACTGGATCGACCGGGACCTCGGCGACCTCGCGCCGCTGTGGCCCGATGACGTGCTTCTCGAAGCCGTCTCGGTTGCTCACGACCTCGGCGCGAAGGTCACCGCCCACGTCTTCGGCGCACAGGCGTTGCACGGTCTGATCGATGCCGGGATCGACTGCATCGAACACGGCACAGGACTCGACGACGACCTCATCGCACGCATGGCCGAACGCAACATCGCCTTGGTGCCGACCATGATCCAGGTGGAGAACTTCCCGTCGATCGCCGACGGGGCAGATCGTTTCCCCGCCTATCAGAAGCACATGCGAAAGCTGTATGCCGACGCCCCGGTGACCTTCGCCAAGGCCATCGAGACCGGGGTCGCCGTGTACGCCGGCACCGATGCGGGCGGGTTCGTCGAACACGGCCGCATCGTCGACGAGATCGTGGCTCTGTCGACCGTGGGTCTGAGCCCGGCGCAGGCCGTCGACGCCGCGTGCTCGGCGGCACGCACCTGGCTCGATGCAGGCGCACTCGCCGATGGTGATCGTGCAGATGTCCTTGTGCTAGAAGCGGATCCGCTCGAAGATCTCGCCGCGCTGCGTGCGCCCGCCGCCATCGTCTGCGGTGGGCACGTGGTCTGATCTCAGGGTTCGCGAGCGTGTCACGATGTGGCGCGGACGTGCGCTCGCTCGCCTTGTGTGCCGAAGAGGCACAGCATCTCGGCGGCCTCGGTCCCCGCGGCTCCCATCCAGTGCGGAACGTGGGTGTCGAATTCGGCCGCTTCACCGGCCTTGAGCTCGAGGTCCTGCTCTCCGAGGATCAGCCGGACCCGACCGGACAGAACATAGAGCCACTCGTAACCCTCATGCGTTTGCGGAGTGGGAACCTGGGGGCCGTGCGCGGGCGGGATGATCTGTTTGAAGGCCTGGATACCGCCGGCCCGCCGGGTCAGCGGAATGAAGGTGCGACCATGCCGTTTGATCGGACGCAGATGAATCCGGGGATCACCGGTCGCCGGTGCCCCGACGAGTTCGTCCAGCGGAATGCCGTGCACCTTGGCCAGCGGGAGCAGCAATTCGAGTGTGGGCTTGCGGCCTCCGGATTCGAGCCGTGACAGGGTGCTCTCCGAGATGCCGGTGGCCTCGGACAGATCGGCGAGGGTGATATCACGTTCCTTGCGCAGTGCTCGCAATCGTGGGCCGACCGTGGTGAGGGCTTGTTGGAGTTCGTCTTCCATGCCTCGACATCGTCGTCCTCGTTTGCCGATTCGGCAAGGATTATTGCCGAACAGTTCGGGGTAGTCACGTGGAATGAGTACCGGAGAGCAGCTTGTCGACGAATACGAGGTAGTCGTCGTGGGCGGCGGAGCGGCCGGACTGAGTGCTGCGCTGGTGCTGAGTCGCTCCCGGCGGTCGGTTCTGGTCCTCGATTCCGGCCAACCCAGGAACGCTCCCGCCGCCGGGGTGCACGGGTTGCTGACCCGCGACGGAATCTCGCCGGCGGAGTACGTGGCGATAGGGCGACAAGAGGTCCGGAGCTACGGCGCGCACGTGGCGGATGCGGAGGCAAAGGCAGTCAGGGGAGACGTCGACCACGGCTTCGTGATCGCACTGGACGACGGTCGAGAGGTACGAGCCCGTCGGGTGCTGGTCACCACGGGCCTCACCGACGAACTGCCCGACATCCCCGGTGTGTCCGAGCAATGGGGGAGAGGTGTACTGCACTGCCCCTACTGCCACGGCTGGGAGGTTCGTGACCAGGCGATCGGCATTCTGGCGGTCACCGAGCAGGCCGCGCATCAGGCATTGTTGTTCCGGCAATGGAGTGCCGACGTCATCTTGTTCGTCAACGACTCCGTGCGGCCCACCGTTGAAGAATCGGCACAGCTCGCGGCCAGGGGTGTCCGCGTCGTCGAGGGCGAAGTTGCAGCAGTCGAGTCGTCCGACGGGCGGTTGACCGGGGTTCGAATGGTGGACGGGACGGTCTGGGCGCGGGAGGTCATCGTGGTGATGCCCCGGTTCGTCGCCCGGGCCGACTTCCTCGTCGACCTGGGTCTGACACTGACCGACCACCCCAAGGGAGCCGGGCAGTACATCGAGGCGGACGAGACCGGTCTGACCAACGTCCCCGGGGTGTACGTCGCCGGCAACGTGGCGAACCTGATGGCTCAGGTCGGTGGAGCGGCGGCCGACGGTGCGGTTGCGGCGTCCGCGATCAACATGGAATTGGTCACCGAGGACGCACGCGCCGCCGTCGCGGCTGCGGGCTGAAAGACCCATCGTCGGTGCCGTGTTCCCGACGGATTTCTTCTCGGGGCCATCCCTCTGGCAGAATGGGACGCTGGTTCGCCGGACCCGGCTAGACACCGACCGGCGGTCACACCACCGAACAGCAAAACCGGGCTCCCCAACGGTGGGGCGTCGCCGAATTGCACTGTGACCACAGAAGGAAGTAACTCGTGTCTGTCAAGATCAAGCTCACCCGCCTCGGCAAGATCCGCAATCCCCAGTACCGCATCGTCGTCGCCGACGCCCGCACCCGTCGCAACGGCCGGGCAATCGAGACCATCGGTCGTTACCACCCGAAGGAAGAGCCGAGCCTGATCGAGGTCGACTCCGAGCGTGCGCAGTACTGGCTGGGAGTCGGCGCACAGCCGACCGAGCCCGTTGCAGCACTGCTGAAGATCACCGGTGACTGGCAGAAGCACAAGGGACTGCCGGGCGCCGAGGGCACGCTGCGTGTTGCCGAGCCCAAGCCCAGCAAGCAGGACCTGTTCAACGCCGCACTCGCCGCCGCTGACAACGGACCGTCCGCCGAGGCCACCACACCGAAGAAGAAGGCCGCCAAGAAGGCCGACGATTCCTCGAAGGCCGACGCCCCCAAGGCAGAGGCAGCCGCTGCCGACGAGGCTCCAGCCGAGGCCGCTGACAAGTGAGTGTTGTCGTCGCCGACGCCGTCGAACACCTCGTTCGCGGCATCGTTGCCAACCCTGACGACGTCCGCGTCGAACTGGTCACCGGACGGCGAGGACGTTTTGTCGAGGTTCACGTGAACCCCGAAGACCTCGGTAAGGTCATCGGCCGCAATGGCCGCACGGCCACTGCACTGCGCACTCTGGTCACCGGAATCGGTGGCCGGGGCGTTCGTGTCGACATCGTCGACACCGACCGCTGACGCAGGCACCGAAAAAGCGACGACGATGGACCTGGTAATCGGCCGCGTCACCAAAACGCACGGCGTGCGCGGTGAACTGGTGGTCGACGTCCGCACCGACGCTCCCGAAGAGCGTTTTGCCATCGGGCAGAAGCTGCGAGGCCGCCTGTCCACCGGTAAGAACACCTTCGTCGAGAACAGTTATACGGTGACAGCCGCCCGGAACCACTCCGGGCGGCTGTTGCTGTCTGTTGCCGAGGTCGGGGACCGCGACTCGGCCATGGCGCTACGCGGACTGCTGTTCTTGATCGACGCCGACGAGGTGTCGTCCGGCGACGATCCGGACGAGTTCTATGACCATGAACTGCAAGGGGTTCCGGTGCGCACCGTCGACGGCGACGACGTCGGTGTCGTCGCCGATGTGGTGCATCTGCCCGCCGGTGATCTGTTGTCGGTGAAGACTGACGAAGGCCGCGAGATCCTGATCCCGTTTGTCACGGCGATCGTGCCGACGGTGAGCCGTAGCCTGATCGAAATCGACCCACCCGACGGTCTGCTGGATCCGGAATGACCGACGAGGCGGGGCCTGCGATCCGTATCGGGGTGGTCTCGATCTTCCCCGACTATCTCGAGCCCATGCGAATGGCATTGCTGGGCAAGGCGATCGACAGGGGGATCGTCGCACTCGACACCTACGATCTGCGCGACTGGACGCACGACGTGCACCGCGCCGTCGACGATTCCCCCTATGGGGGCGGGCCTGGAATGGTCATGAAGCCCACGGTGTGGGGACCCTGTCTCGACGAAGTGTGTCCAGACGACGCGCTTCTTGTGGTGCCCACTCCCGCAGGCGTCCCTTTCACCCAGGCAACCGCGCAGGCCTGGAGCCGCGAGAAGCACATCGTCTTCGCCTGTGGCCGGTATGAGGGGATAGATCAGCGGGTGATCGATGACGCCGCCAAGCGCGTTCGTGTGCAGGAGGTCTCGATCGGCGACTTCGTCCTCATCGGGGGTGAGGTGGCTGTCATGGCGATGGTGGAGGCCACCGTTCGCCTGATCGATGGCGTACTGGGAAACGCGTCCTCGCATCAGCAGGACTCGTTCTCCGACGGCCTCCTGGAAGGGCCCAGTTACACCAGGCCGCCGGTGTGGCGCGGGCTCGAGGTCCCCGAGGTCCTCCGCGGCGGCGACCACGCGAAACAGCAACAGTGGCGCCGCGAACAATCCCTCGCCCGCACAAGGGAGCGTCGACCAGACCTCCTACCTCCTGAGCAGTAGGACCACACCGCACTGCCGTCGATCGAGCGTCGGCCACCCGAGCCGGGTTAACATCTGCGACGCGAGGGGGGAACGTTGATGGGGATCGAGCCCGGGCAGGTGGATATCGGCAACAGCGCGTTGGCGGCTGTGCTGATCGAGGTGGATGAGCAGCGCGACCGTCTGCGCGTGCTGGCCGAGGAGATGCGCGGGACAACCGTCGAGGCGACATCAAAGGACCGCCTCATCACGGTGGTGATCAACGCGCGGGGATTGCTCACCGGGCTGTCGATCGACCCCCTGGCGATGCGCCGTTACCGCGCTGGTCAGCTCGCCGATGAGATCGCGCTCCTGGTGCGGCGCGCCGACGAAGAGCTCACCGAACGAAGGAACCGGTTGGCCGGGGAACTCGTCCAAAATCAAGGCCCAGGGTATTCGGATCTTTTCTGACGGCGGCTGGGGTTGAGGAATGCGGCAGCGGGGGAGCAGGCCAATGTACGGAAGCGAATCGTTTCGGCTCGATGACACAGCGGTGCGTGCAGGCGCTGATGAGTTCGCTTTACTGATCGGCGAGATCGACTCCATCCGCGAAGAAGTTGCTGCCGTGGACGCCGAGCTGAGGGCGCGCTGCTCGTTCCACGTCGGTGGCGCCGTCTTCATGGTCGGCGCAGCGCACCTCTCACACGCGACCGCGTCGGTTCTGGATCAGCTCCGAATGTCCCTGGCGGACCACGTCGACGACATCGGTCGCGCATGCACCGACCTGCAGTCCGCCGATATCGGCCTGCCCCTTCCGGCACCTGGAGCCGAGCGGTGCTGACCACGCCGGGTGAGCACGTCGAGCGGCTCCTCCGCGATGCCTGGCCGGCGATCGACCCAGACATGATCGGTCGGTCGGTCGAACGGTATCGTGTTGTGGCGCAACGGCTTCTCGACCTACAGCACGCCGTCGAGGCGGCTACCGCACAGGTCGCCGACGCAATGGACGGCCGGACGGGCAGCGCCCTGACGGCAAAGGCGACCGCTCTCGCGGACCAAGCGGCCAGGGCAGCGCAACTGGTCGGCGCCGAATCAGACCTCGCAGCCCGATTCTCTGACTTGGTGGCACTGACCCACGAGCGACTCACCGTGGCCGCGGCGATGGCGGATCGAGACCTGCAGGCGGCGCGGGTGGTGGGTGTGACGACGGGAGACATCACCGCGGCCATGGGCGCCGAACACGCCGCTGCCACCGTGCTGGCCGCCGTCGCCGGCGATTTCGAATCCGGTAGTCGCGAACTCGCTGACGCCGCTGCGGCCCACGCCGCAGAGCAGCGTGACAGCGAACACGGCCAGACGACGGGCAACGCTGCCGGCGCACCGATGATCCCCGGCGCCATGATGGGGGCAGGCTCGGCAATGGTCGCGGCAGCCGGGAAGAGTCGCGACGGCGACCTGCCCTTTGCCGCAGATGTCTCGGCCGCAGACCTCTCGATGTTGCAGACCCGGGCAGCGCATCTGTCGTCGATGCAGCCACCCGAGGTGGCGCCATGGATCCGAATCGCCGTAGGACTCGGGCAAGACCACGACGGACGCCGCATCGTCGTAGTGGGTACCAGTGAACCAGGTGGCTACCTTCGACCGGGGACGGTGCCCGAACCGGACGAGGTCGTCGTCGGTGACGGCAGGTCCCCTGAACTGGTGATCGCCGACTATCTAGCCGCCCGGGATCTTGTCCCGTTGGCGGTCTGCGCCACCACACCTCCCACTCCCGAGGTCCGATCGCAGCTCGCAGATGCCGGCGTCACCTCATCATCGGGCGACGAGGCCACCGGGCAGGGGGACGGACAATGAGTGCTCACCGCATCGATGTCCTGGCGTCGGGGGTTGCCGGACTCGTGGACCGGGTGAACCCTCGGCACATCAGCCGAACCGGCCTGCTTGCAGCGGTGATGGCCCTCGACGCTGCGTCGGTACGTACCGAGGGTCCGGTCACCGACGCGCTGAGCTGCTGGAGAAACGGCAGACCGCTGAGCCCGGCACAGAAGCTGGCCATCGCATCCCTTCGAGGGCGGTTCGATGCGGCAGCTTTTGCAGCGTCTCATGCGGGCCGGTCAGCCGAGTATCGAACAGAGTTCGCACGAGCGCGAGCGCTCGCAGCCGTGGAGTTCGGAACCGCGGGCACGGGGCGGGAAGGGCTCCGCGAAGTGGTGTGTGAGGCGGCCGCAGCGATGGGGTCGACGTCTTTGGTCGCAAACCTCCTGCGAGACCACGTCGGCGACTAATCTCAGCGGATGGGCCATTGGTTCCAAGAATCGATCATCGACAACGGCCGATTACCGCTTTTCATGGCGTACATCGGCTTCATCCTCGGGTTTCTCGGAATCCGGATCAGCGTCCGACTGATCCGTGCCGAGGTCAGCTGGTGGTTCAGCAACGTCACCCCCGGTGGCATGCACATCCATCACGTCGTCTTCGGGACCGTGCTGACGATGCTGTCGGGGCTGGGGCTGATCGCGCTCGCCATCAACGGGTCCCAGACCACCCTGTCCATCTTTGCCGCGCTGTTCGGTGTCGGTGCCGCGCTGGTGCTCGATGAGTTCGCGCTCATCTTCTATCTGCGGGATGTCTACTGGGCCGAAGAGGGCCGCGCGTCGATAGACGCGGTATTCGTGGCGGTCGCGGTGATGGGGCTGGTTCTCCTCGGGTTCCACCCGCTCGACTGGGCGGGTGTGGACACCGCGGACGTGGTGTCGATCGTGGTGGCTGTCGTCTATTCCGCGTTTGTGCTCCTGCTGGCAGGGGTCGTCCTGCTCAAGGGCAAGATCTGGACCGGGCTGATCGGATTGTTCATCTTCCCGATTCTTCTGGTGGCGTCGATACGACTGGCACGCCCGACGTCGCCATGGGCTCGTTGGCGTTACACCAAACGTCCGAAGAAGATGAACGCCGCCGTGAAACGTGAGCGGCGGGTGCGCAGGCCCTTGATCCGCGCGAAGATCTTTCTTCAGGACCTCATGGCAGGTAAACCCGACGTTGCGCACGCGAAGTCCGGCGCCGAGGCGGAACTGGACGCCACCGTGCACGCGGCACCCGCCCCGGGCGAATCAGGGGAGCTGGTGCTCGCCGCCGCGATTTCGTCCGTCGGGGGTGGTTCTGGCACAATTGACCAGTTGCCGTTTGACGGTCAGACGCCGGGTCCGCCCGAGTCGGCTGATTCGTCGCGGAGACCACACGAATCGGAGCACGAACCGGTCGAGCCGCACACCTGAATTGTCCAGGACGAAAGCCGCCAGGTTCCTCTACTCACGCCAACAGCAAGATTGGAACCGACATCATGAACACTCTGGATTTCTTGGACAACAAGTCCCTGCGCGACGACATCCCCGACTTCCGCGCCGGAGACACCCTCAACGTCCACGTCAAGGTCATCGAGGGCTCCAAAGAACGTGTTCAGGTGTTCAAGGGCGTCGTGATCCGTCGTCAAGGCGGCGGCGTTCGTGAGACCTTCACCGTTCGCAAGGTGTCGTTTGGTGTCGGTGTGGAGCGCACCTTCCCCGTGCACAGCCCGAACATTGCCAAGGTCGAGGTCGTCACCCGTGGCGATGTCCGCCGGGCGAAGCTGTACTACCTGCGTGACCTGCGCGGCAAGGCAGCCAAGATCAAAGAAAAGCGCTGACCTACTAGGCTTGCGGCGTGGTAAACACCCCCCGCAATCCTGAGGGTTCAGACCCTTACAGCGACGAGCCGTACGACAGTCGACCTGCAGACCCGGACCGTGCGGCTGACCCCGATCGGCAAGCACGTCCGTGGCGCCGGATAGACGGCACCGCCGATGTCGCGCCGAAGAAGAAGGCGTCGCTGTTACGCGAGACCGCGATCATTCTGATCTGTGTGCTCGCGCTGACGTGGGTTCTCCAGACGTTCATCGGGCGGCAGTACGTGATTCCGTCCGAATCGATGGAGAACACGCTGCACGGCTGCACCGGCTGCACCAACGACCGGATCGTCATCGACAAGTTGGTGTATCGGTGGAGCGACCCCGAGGCCGGCGACGTCGTGGTGTTCAAGGCCCCCACGTCATCGTGGGATCAGGGCTGGAAATCGCCGCGGTCATCCAACACGGTCATCCGCGGCGCCCAGAACGCCATGTCGTGGTTCGGGTTCGCCCCGCCGGACGAGAACAACCTCGTCAAGCGGATCATCGCGACGGGCGGTCAGCGGGTGGAGTGCCGCAACGCAGATCGCACCGGAGTCAAGGTGAACGGCCAGCCCCTCGATGAGCCGTACATCGACCTGAAGCTCCAGGAAGAGAACGCCCAGATGCGTCCCGGCGATCTCAAAGACGATACGGGCCAGCTCAATTCGTGCTTCGGCGCAGACTTCGGCCCGATCGACGTTCCCGAGGGGTTCGTCTGGGTGATGGGCGATAACCGCGGTAATTCAGCCGACTCCCGGTACCACCAGGACGACGAATTGCGGGGCATGGTGCCCGTCGACGACATACGCGGCAAGGTCCGCTACATCATCTACCCGTTCTCGCGTATCGGCGGTGTCGACTCCGTCGACCCCCAGAAGTAGGCAACCGGTGGCGACCACCTGGCCACCTCGTGTGGTGATACGGCGAGCCGCCGGCTTGCGCACATTGGAAGCAGCGCTGTACCGCAGCGGGCTCGGGCCCGTCGCCGGCGTGGACGAGGCAGGGCGCGGAGCTTGTGCCGGACCACTGGTGGTCGCTGCGTGCATCCTCAAGCCGACGCAGCTGATCTCTCTCGCCGATCTCGATGACTCGAAGAAGCTGACGGCGAAGACCCGCGACAAGTTGTACAAGTCCGTGACCCGGCACGCTGTTGCCTGGAGCGCGGTGGTCATCGAGGCAGACGAAGTCGACCGGCTGGGTATCCATGTCGTCAACATCGAGGGAATGCGGCGAGCCGTCGCCGGGCTCGGTGTCCAACCGGGCTATGTGCTGTCGGATGGGTTCCGGGTGCCAGGGCTCACCGCGCCCTCCCTCCCGGTGATCGGAGGCGACGGCGCAGCAGCATGTATCGCCGCCGCCAGCATCATCGCGAAGGTCACCAGGGACAGGATCATGGTCGACATGGACACGTCGCTGCCCGGATATGGGTTCGCCGTCCACAAGGGCTACAGCACCGAGATGCACATGCAATGTCTCGACGAGCTCGGCCCGTCCCCACAACACAGGATGTCGTATCGCAATGTGCGGCTACGGGTGCGCGTGGGCGAGACCGCAGGACGTTAGGCTGAGGGAATGAGCGCCGAAGATCTCGAGAAGTACGAAACCGAGATGGAACTGTCCCTGTACCGCGAGTACAAGGACATCGTCGGTCAATTCACCTACGTGGTCGAGACAGAACGTCGGTTCTATCTGGCCAACGCGGTAGAGATGGTGCCCCGAAATGCGGACGGCGAGGTCTACTTCGAGGTCCGGATGAATGACGCCTGGGTCTGGGACATGTACCGCCCTGCTCGATTCGTGAAACAGGTACGGGTGATCACGTTCAAGGACGTCAACATCGAGGAACTGGAAAAACAGGATCTGCGTCTGCCCGAGGACGGTGTGCTCGGCGACTAGCCGGATACGGCTACGGATCGTCGCAGCAGGAGACTGATCATCGCGAGCGCAAGAGCCGTTGCCGCGATCGCCCACAAGATGATCGACAGCGCAGCGAGAAATGAATGCGCGGCGGCTTCCCGTGCGGCGGTCTTGAGTTCCGGTGCGGCAGCAGCGGCCACCGTTGCTCGCACATCGCCCGGTGTCGCCGGCTTCTGAGCGTCGGTTGCACCGCACCCAGGCGGGGTCTGTTCCGGATGTGCCGACGACAGCTGCAGATTCGCGCACCGAGAGAACTCATCGACCACCACTGGCCGGAACGGGGGAGCCACCGAGGTGGTCTCCAAGCCCCGCGACAGTGAGGAGGCGGCCTGATCCACCGCCGACGGCGACTGCGCGGCAACCTGATTGAAGAACGCGATGCTGATCACGGCGAGCCCGATCGAGCACCCGATCTGCTGGATGGTGGGAATGGAACCGGATGCCGAGCCCACATTGGATTCGGTGGTCCCGGACAATATGGTCGCCTGCAGTGGCGCGACGAACAAACCGGTGCCCACGCCGCCGATCAACAGTGGCGTCACGAGCACCGCGATGTCCAGTGAGCCACCGGCAGGATCGATGATCATGGCGGTCCAGCCGAGACACACTGCGAACGCGACCATTCCCAGCGCCAGGGTGCGGGCACCGATGCGGCCGACCAAGATGGGGGAGATCAACGAACCCACGGCGGCACCGACCGCGAAAGGGAAGGTCAATACGCCTGTTCGAAGCGCCGAGTAGCCGAGGCCGAATTGGGCTGCGATGGACACGGTGAAAAAGAACGCGGCGAAGACGCTGAAGAACGTCAGCGACAACACGGCGCCGACCGTGAAGTTCCGGTTGTGGAACAGATCGAGTCGCAGCAGGGGGCTGCCGCCGCGGCGCTGGAGTCGGCGCTCGTAGAACACGAATACCGTCAGGAGCACGATCGAGACGACAAGCATCACGAGGAGCCATATCGGCCAGTCTTTCTCGCGCCCGAGCGCCAAGGGGTAGATGAGCAGGAAGAGTCCCGCGCTCGAGAGCACCATCCCCGCCACGTCCAATGGCTCCCGTTCGCCGGGTTTGACGTCCGGCAGATAGCGAAAGGCGAGGACGCAGGCAATCATCCCGAGCGGGAGGTTGACGAGGAAGATCGTCCGCCAGCCCAGGTCGAAGATGTCGGCGGCGATGAGACCGCCCCCGAGCATGGGCCCCAGCATCGCTGCGACCCCCGCGGTGGCGCCATACATCCCGAACACCACGCCGTGTTTGACCCGCGGGAACAACACGGAGATGATCGCGATCGTCTGTGCCGACGCCGCGGCGGCGCTGACGCCTTGTGCACCGCGCAGCGCAATCAACTCGGTTGCCCCGGTGGCGGTTCCGCACAGCACCGACGTCACGGTGAAGCCGGCGAGTGCGATCAGGAACACCCGGCGCCTGCCGAACATCTCACCCAGACGCGAACTCGTCATCAGGGTGCAGGCGAACGCAAGCGTGTACACCGTGGCGACGAGGAGTTGCGCCGAATAGGACGCGTCCAGGTCGGTGGCCAGACTCGGCAGTGCGATGTTGACGATCGTGGTGTCCACCATCTGCATGAACACCGCGATCAGGCAGGCTGCAAATGCCAGCCAGGCCCGCCGCGGGGCGATCTCGGCCTGTTGTGGCTGTACCGCAACAGATTCCGGTAGAGACACTGTTATGTCGCCAGGGCCGCCACCGACGGGCTGTAGTCGCCGTGCGCAGCAATGGTGGTGAAGATCTCCGACAGCCGGTCGACGTACAACTTGATCGAAGCGTGTGCCTCATCGGTGTCCGGGAAGAGCAGACTGATCGTTGTCGCATCGTTGAAACGGTTGATCCAGAGGAAGACTTCTTCTGAGCTTCCCCGGTTACCGAACAGCCCGGTGTTGATGGCGTCGAACAGATCGACGCCCGGCAGCTTGCGGACGTCGATGTACGAGACCATCGGCACCGACCACCCAGGGTCGACATTGACCCCGTGGTCTGGTCCGGCAAGTTGCAGCACACGGTGGAACGAGACGTCGGTGAGCTCTTTGCCCGAGTCGTACGAGGCTTGAGCGGCTCCGACGATGGACGTGAAGGTCGAGGATTCGTCCACGGTGACCGGCACGGGGATGAGGCTGGTGAACCAGCCGATCGAGCTGAACTCGGCGGGGGTGGAGCGAGTGCTCTTGGGGGTCAGGCCGAAGTAGTTCGACGCTCCGGTGAACTCATAGCTGGCCAATGCGGCAACCGCGAGCACTCCGGGAGTGAATGCGGCGCCGTGGTCACGGCACACCGTGGCGAACTTCTCCGCGTCGGCTTCGCTGAACAACGTCGTCGACAGGTGGGCGGTGCGCGCATAGCCGGCACTGGAGACGCCCAGGTCGAGAGGAAAGGTGGGGAGCCGACCCGCGTTCGAGTGGACCAGATCGATCCAGCGCTGGACGTGAGGCGACTCCAACGTCAACGAGGCAGAGCCCGCGCGTTCTCTGGCGCAATATTCGACATAACTGCCGACGTCGGCCAGACCACTCGGTGTTCCCTGACTCTCGCTCGAATACAGCTGCAGGAGTTCGACAACGGTGAGTGCGGACGAGATCCCGTCGGTCACCAGATGGTCGAACGCCGCGTACAAGGTGAAACCGGTCGCGTGTTCGATGGTGCCGAATGTGAAGCAATCCCAGTTGAACGGTCCGGGGGTCTCGCTCTCGACGTGCGCGCGAATTGCGTCGGGGGCGTCGAACTCGCCGTGTGGCGTGGGCCGGAAGTCGATGACGCTGGGGTCGACAACGTGCCGAACGATCGATCCGTCGGCTTCGCATGAGAACCAGCTGTGGAAGGTGTCGTGCCGTCGGAGGAACGTGTTGATCGTCCGGGTCATCGCATCGGCGTCGAGAGGAGTCTGAAAGTCGAACGCCACCAGGCACAATCGGGAGAACCGGAAGCCGACCGTCTCGTTCCGGGCAGCGGTCAGGAGATACTCCTCTTGCTGATGGGAGGCCGGGGTGGGATGCACCGGAGCGCCGTTCGCCTCATCCAGCGAAGCAGGGGACGCAACCCAGCTCGTGAGTCGGCCCGTGGCTGGTTCCCACTCGTTGATCAGACCGAAATTGACCATGTTCAGCTCCTGTCGAAGTAGCGCAAAAGCGCACTGGTGGCCGGGGCGAATGGTGTAACGCTGCACTGAGTGCGAGCAGGCGGCTTTGTGTGTGCGGCAATTCGCAACACAAATGCCAAATGCATTTCAAGTAATTTGTTCGACATCCGCGCTACGACGTCTAAAAGACGCCTCGGCCCGACCCTTGGTCGCGTTGTCGTGCACCCGTGAAACTACAGCGAAGATTAGCGGATGACAACAGCTGTTGAGAAATAAAGATCTAACACAACAGAAAATCTTCCTTAAAATCTGGGCGGGTTGTACCGTCTGCGTCCCGCGGCGCAGCGGCGCCGTGGTTGTATGTCCCAAAGTCGTGGCGGCGCCGTGGGTTCTGACGTGCCCAACTGTCGGGTGGACCCTGTGGTTCCGCACCAGAGAGGATTCTCGTGAAGTGGCGCATCGGTGGTACACCTCGTTCCACAAACCGAAATGTAGAAACCATTGTTGTCACATTTGTGGCGGCAGTATTGGTCCTGACGGTATTCGGCTCGGGATCGGCAATTGCCGAACCTGACGGGCAACCAATTGTCGGCGACATGACCTCGGCCGATGGTTCTCGTGTGATGAACGTCGTCGAACAGGCCGACGGGGTCGTGGACGTGACCGTGAGGTCCGCCGCGATGGGCGCGGACCTGATGGTCAAGGTGCTGCCGGCGCAGGACCGGTCGACTCCTGCGCCCACGATGTACCTGCTCAACGGAGCAGCTGGTGGCGACGGTGGAAGTAGCTGGTTCGACCAGACCGACATCGCATCCTTCTTCAAGGGCCGCACCGTGAATGTGGTGGTACCGATGGGTGGGGCGGCGAGTTACTTCGCGGATTGGCGCAATTACGACCCGAAACTCGGTCGCCAGAAGTGGGCCACCTATTTGACCGAGGAGCTACCGCCGCTGATGGATGCGCTCCTGAACGGCAACGGGCGCAACGCGATCGCGGGTATCTCGATGGCCGGGACCTCGGTGTTCCAGCTGGCCCTGAAGTCCCCTGATCTGTACCGCGCTGTCGGATCGTACAGCGGTTGCGCAATGACCAGCGACCCCGAAGGCCAGGCCTACGTCCGACTGACCGTCGAGATCCGTGGCGGTGGGAACACGGTGAACATGTGGGGCCCACCGACCGATCCCGAGTGGGTTCGCAACGACCCGTATGTGAATGCCGAGCAGTTGCGCGGCAAAGCCATCTACATCTCGAACGGTACGGGTCTGCCCGGCCAGTACGACGTGATAGACGGGCCCGGCATCAACGGAAACGGATCCAAGCTCGCCGAGCAGATCGCGGTCGGCGCGGTCATCGAGACGGCTACCAACCGCTGCACACTCAAGATGCGTGACCGATTGCAGCAGTTGGGAATTCCCGCCACAGTGGATCTGCGATCAACCGGCACCCACAGCTGGGGTTACTGGCAGGACGATCTTCACAAGTCCTGGCCGATGATCAACGCGGCGTTGACTTCCTGAACCGGGCCGATTGGTGACGGCCGGCGGGCCGGTCGATCTGATCACGCCCGCGAACCGGCGGCGGCGACCGCGAATTGCACGATGAGCGCGCGATCGTCAGGAAGATGTCGAGTTCGAAGTGCGCGGGTTCCGCAATCGGATCAAACGAACAATTCTTCCGTCAAAAGCACTGTTCATCACTGTTGTCTGCGCCTGTTCTTGCTGCCCGCACTCGCTGAATGCTCCTGAAAGTCAAAGCCTGTCTCCGGCGGAGAAATGAACTGCGCTCTGGTCCGTTTGTGCACAGTTCGTGGTTTGTCCACAGGCCGGTGGTGGTCGGCCTGCTGAGGGGCCTGTAGGTGTGTGCCGGTTTGGGATGTTCTCGGTATGGATCAGTCGGGTGGGGGTGTGCGTCGTTCGCGGCGTGAGGTGGGTCAGTTGGGGGAGGACGCCGCGGCGGAGTATCTCGTGGGTTTGGGGTGGGCGCTGGTGCAGCGGAATTGGCGGTGCCGCTATGGGGAGTTGGATGTGATCGCTGTCGATGGTGATGCGTTGGTGGTCGTGGAGGTCAAGACACGGACTGGGTCGTTGTACGGCGACGTGGCCGAGGCGGTGACGGTGGCCAAGTATCAGCGGATGCGTCGGTTGGCGGGGGTGTGGCTGCGTGAGCAGGGGCGGCGTTGGCCGGTGGTGCGTTTTGATGTTGTTGCCGTGCAACTCGATTCGAAGGACTCGGTGTCGATTTCGCATTTGCGTGGGGTGTTCTGAGGTGAAGTTGGGGCGGGTGCGGTCGGTGGCGATCAATGGTGTCGAGGGTGTGGTGGTGGAGATCGAGGCGTCGATCGGTCAGGGCCTGCCGGGGGTGCATCTGGTGGGTCTGGGTGATGCGGCGTTGAAGGAGGCGAAAGATCGTGTGCGTGCCGCGATCACCAACACTGCTGCGGCGAGCAAGGGTGTTGACGGGGGCGAGGGCGCCGTTGCGAAGTGGCCGGAGGGTCGTATCACGTTGGCGTTGTCGCCTGCGACGTTGCCCAAGTCGGGGTCGATGTACGACTTGGCGTTGGCGTTGGCGGTGCTGGCTGCGGGAAATGATTATGCGCTTGCGTATTTGGAGAAGTCTGTGTTCTTGGGTGAGTTGGCGCTCGACGGGCGGGTTCGGCCGGTGCGTGGGGTGTTGCCTGCGGTGGTGGCGGCTCGGCAGGCGGGTTTCACTCATGCGGTGGTGCCGTTGGGCAATGTCGCCGAGGCGGGGTTGGTGTCGGGGATCGAGGTGGGTGGGGCGAGCCATCTGCGGGAGGTGCTTGCCTGGCTCAAGGGAACGTTTGTGCTGGACACGGTGGGTCCGCGGGAGCCGGTCCGGTCGGTGGTGGCGGGGCCGGATCTGTGTGATGTGGTGGGTCAGGACGAGGCGCGGTATGCGATGGAGGTTGCTGCTGCGGGGGCGCATCATCTGTTGTTGACGGGGCCGCCGGGGATCGGGAAGACAATGCTGGCGCGGCGGTTGCCGGGGATCTTGCCGCCGTTGAACGAGGCCGAGGCGTTGGAGGTCACGGCGATTCATTCGATCGCTGGTGGGTTGCCGACTGATCACCCGTTGATTCGTGATGCGCCGTTCATCGCTCCGCATCACTCGACGACGGTGACTGCGATGATCGGCGGGGGTACGGGGATGGCCAAACCCGGTGCGGTGTCGCGGGCGCACCGCGGTGTCCTGTTCCTCGACGAGTGCGCGGAACTCGGTGTCAAGGTGCTCGAGACGTTGCGAACGCCGTTGGAGGACGGCGAAGTTCGAGTGGCGCGCCGAGACGGGGTAGCTCGATTTCCTGCCCGCTTCCAGCTGATACTGGCGGCCAACCCGTGCCCGTGCGCTCCGGCGAACGATGTGGACTGTGTGTGCTCGCCCACTGCACGTCGTCGCTATCTCGGCAAGCTGTCGGGGCCGCTCATGGATCGGGTCGATATCCGGGTTCGGATGGATCCTCCCGGGACAGCGGCGCTGGCGGGCGGACCCGCGGAATCGAGCGCTGTTGTGCGCGAGCGTGTGATGGCGGCACGGGCCGCTGCTCGCGAGCGCTGGCTCGCCCACGGGTGGCAGACGAATGCGGAGGTGCCGGGGTCGGTGCTGCGGCGCGGTGATTTTCGCCTGCCGGGTTCGGTGGTCAGGCCGATCGAACTGTTCCTGCGAGACGGGCGGGTGACGGCACGAGGAGCCGACCGGGCACTTCGCCTCGCCAGTGCACTACTCTGGCAGATGTGAGAACCGCCGTATATCTCCGCCAGTCCCAGGACCGCGACGGCACCGAGTACGGTGTCGAGCGCCAACGTGAGCAGGTCGAGGGCCTTGTGGCACAACGTAAATGGGTTGTGGCACAAACGTTCATCGACAACGATGTGAGCGCCACGAGTCGCAAACCGCGGCCAGCGTTCGAGCGCATGATGGCCGGGGTCGAGGCGGGGGAGTTTGACGTCATCGTGGCCCGTCACATGGACCGGCTCACCCGGCGGCTATCGGATCTCGAGCGCGTTCTCACGGCGTGTGAGGCGGCCGGGGTGGTTATCGTGACCGCGGCCGACGGCGTGGACACCTCGACCGATGGCGGCCGCTTGGTGGCCCGCATTCTCGGCTCGGTGGCGCAAGGTGAGGTGGAACGTAAGTCGGCCCGTCAACGCGCCGCGGTGGTCCAAGCGGCCAAACAAGGCCGTTGGGTAGGCGGTCGGCGTGCGTTCGGGTACGAGAGTGACGGCACCACGGTGCGCGAGGCCGAGGCCGCCATGATCCGCCGCGGCTATGACGCGGTACTCGGCGGCGAACCGGTCACCGCGGTGGCCCGCATGTGGAACGAGGCCGGGTTCGGCACCACCCAACCGAAGCGGGACGGGTCACCGAACACGTGGACACGCTCGGGTGCTCGTGACGTACTGCTCAACCCCCGAAACGCCGGGTTGCGCCGACACCGGCCCGAGGGCGGCCAAGGCGAGTTCCGCAAGGATCCCGAGTCGTACATCGTCGGCAAAGCGCAGTGGCCGGCCATCGTTGACGAGGACACCTACCGGGCCGCCGCGCGTCTGTTGACGGCCCCAGAGCGCCGCACCAGCGCCAACAACGCACAGGCCCTACTAACTGGCGTGGCGTTGTGCCGGTGCGGGTCAACGGTAAATGCCGGCGGCGCGCGGCGGAACTACCGGACATACCGGTGCAAGGACCACCCCGGCCATCTGGCGCGCATGGCCGACCCTGCCGACGAGTACGTCGAGGCCGTGATCGTTGAACGTCTTAGCCGGCCCGACGCGCTCGAGGTGTTCGCGCCGGCCGTTGCGGCCGACACCCGCGATCTGTCTGGTGAGGCCGATACCTTGCGGCGCCGGCTCGAGGATCTAGCTGTCGACTACGCCGACGGCGTGCTCACCCGCCAACAATTCGCCACCGTCAACGAACGGGTGCGCGGACGTCTGGCCCAGCTCGAGACCGACATAGCCGCGGCCGGCGCAACCGACGTGGTGGCGCCGTTGCTCGGTAACGGGGACGTGGCCGCCGCGTGGGCCGAGTTGTCGACCGCGCGCAAGCGTGGCGTCATCGACGCGCTGGCAGTCATCACGTTGTTGCCACCGGGCCGCGGTACCCGCAAATTCCGTGAGGAAACGGTGGCCATCGAATGGCGAACCGATCGGGCATAATAAGCGGCACAATACATTTCGGCAATCTTCCGCTTGATTGTCAACGTAGATAGGCGTACGTTTCTTAGCAACGGCGCGAGTCGGCTGACACCCTGGCCGCGCGAGGTTCAACCCCTCCAAACGAGTCACGCAACCGCATCTGTGTTCGCGACTCTCGTTTGGAGACCCAATGGATTTGAAGAACCCGCCGCCCGCGCCTACGCGGCGCATGGTGTCGCTCAGTGACCTAGCCGCCCACCTCGGGGTGAGTCCTGGCACCACGTCGAAGTGGTACCGAGAGGGCCGGATCGACGGCGTAAAGCTAGGCCCCCGGCTCGTGCGTGTGGACCTCGATGCCACGTTGGCCAAGCTCGGCATGGGGCCGGTCGAATGATCGACCCCGACAAAGTGCGGGCGGTGGTTGATAAGGCCCCGCCGCTGACGCCGGCCCAGCTCGACCGTGTTCGTCGCCTCGTTAACCCGGCAGTGCCGGCCAAGGCGCGTGCGGCATGAAAACCCGTGTCCGTCAACGAAAACGGGCCCGACACCGAAGTGTCGAGCCCGCCTCAAGTTCGTTCCCCGCCAAGGAAACACAACAAAATCACTCGGTTGAAAAGCGAGGTTCTGTCGTGTTTTCAGATTATCAAACTCGAGGCCGTTGGCACGCGCTGCCACGGTGCCAGCGGTGCCGTGAGGCCGACCTCGTAATCGAGGCGTTCGCGGACCCGTCCACGTGGCTCTATGTCCGCAAGTGCAAGTGTGTCAAGGCGGTGGCGCGATGACCGAGATCATTACCAACATCGACCCGCGCGTTTACGTGTGTGAGTTCTGTGAGGCCGTGGCCGAACTCGAGGGCGGGACCGTCGCGGACGTGCTAGCGCGTCGGCCAGGTGTCTCGCATCTGACCATCCGGCACGAGTCGTGGTGTCCGTACCTACGGACGCACCAGAGTGGCAACCGGGCCGCCCGACGAGCAGCTCGGCGGGGTGGCCAGCGATGAGCGAACTATGGGGTGTTCCGGCTGTGCCCGAACACCCGGCCGAGGTGCCCGAGTTCCCGACGCACGCGTTGCCCAAGCCGGTGGCGTTATTTGTCGAGCAGGTGGCCGAGTCGGTGGGTGTCGACGTCGCGATGCCGGGGAGTGTGGCCCTGGCGGTGCTCTCGGCGGCGTGTGTAGGCCGGATCAAGGTCTCGCCGTGGCCGGGATGGACCGAGCACGGGCCGATATGGGTGACCATCGCGGCGCAACCGGGCGAGCGAAAGACCGCGATCAAGAACGTGATGGCCGCACCGCTCGAGGCCGCCACCACCTCGTTGGTGGCCGAGGCCATGGTCGGCCGGGATGAGCGGTTGGCGTTGCTCAAGGCGGCCACCAAGGCGCAGAACAAGGCCGAGAACGCGTTGGCCGAGGCGATGAACGGTGGTGACCCCGACACCATCGCCGCCGCCCAGGACACGTTGCGTGCACGCACCGAGGACGTGACAGCTCGAGCGGTGCCGGCGTTACCCAAACTCATCGGTGACGATGCCACCTCGGCGGCGTTGCACGACGAGCTGGCGGCCAACGGCGGCCGGTTCGCGTTGATGGTGCCCGAGGGCACCGGGTTGTTTCACCGGTTGCTGACGGGCAACGGTGAGTCGCTGGCGCCGTATCTGGCCGGTCACGGAGGTGACGCGCTACGGCGGTCGCTAGTGAGTCGCAAGGTGGCCGCCGTCGAGGATCCGGCGCTGACTGTGCTCGTGATGGTGCAACCCAAGGTGTTGGCCGACAAGGGTAGTGACGACACACTCACGTGGTCGGGGTTTGCGGATCGGTTCTTGTACGTGGCCCCTGCCTCGGTTCTCACACCGGCCCACGCGGGACCAAGGCCGGCACCGGACGCGTTCACCGAGGCCGAGTACGTCGGTGGGGTCACGGCCATGGTCGAGGCTTTGTGGCCACTCGAGGCCCCGCGTGTGCTGACGCTGACCGACGATGCAAAACGAGCGTTGACCGAGTTCCAAAAGATCCAATTGACTCATCAAACGCTCAACCGCGTGGCTGACCCGATGCCCGGGTTCACCTCGAAACTGATCGGCGCCGTGGTGCGTATGGCGGGCCATATGGCGGTGTTCGACAACCCGGACGCCGAGGTGATCGACGCCGACACGGTCGCCAACGCATGGGAACTCGGGCAGTACTTCAACTCGAGCATGTGGCGGTTGTTCGGTGAGTCGTTCACCCCTGCCGGCCAGGCGGCTGAGCTGGCGATCGACATGCTGGGCACGCTGGCCGGTATGCATCGGCGTGGCTGGTCGGTAGTCCAGACGCGGGACGTGCATAAGCGGGTCCGTGAGCTGGCCGTGGCCGGCGGTATCGCGACGTGCCGTCAAATGCTCAACAGTCTGGCCGAACTCGGGTGGTTGCGGCTGTCTGAGAAAGACGCGTGGGAGCTTCACCCGCGTCTGTCGGAACACGTGGAGAGGATCCGGTAGTGGACAGTTTGCCGACATTTGCCGACGCTTGCCGACAGGTTTGCCGACGGTCTGACCTGCGGTGCCGACAATCTGCCGACATCCGAAAAGTGGCAGTAACCGCTGGTCGGGGCCTACGCGCGGGTGTTTTGCCGACGAGACCCCCCCTTGTGTTTTTCCTGCCGACGCTGAAAAAGAACAGAGAAGGTTGTTCGCGAATCTACTTACTTACTCTAAATAGATCGGTGTTTTCCCAGGTGGTGGCCAGTTTTTCGAAACTCAAGGGGGGTTTTGTCGGCAAACGGATTGAAAACTGCCATCTACCTGCGAAAACACCCGTTCTTGAGGCGTCGGCAGAATGTCGGCACCCCAGGTCAGAGCGTCGGCAAGTTGTCGGCGTGCGTCGGCAAACGTCGGCACCTCGGACGGGCAGGGGTCAACGATGACCACGCGGGCCGAATACGACGGGCCGATTGCGCTACTGGCGCGGATCTTCCGAGAGACGGTGGATTTGGCGGGGGCGCTGTGTACCGGCCGGCCCGAGTTGTTCGATGAGGATCCGACCCCTGAGCGTTTCGGCCAAGCCCTCGAGGTGTGTCAGACGTGCCCGGTTCGTGCAGCCTGCTGGGAATGGTCGAGCAACGCACGAGTGGCAGGGGTGACGGCATCGACAGTTCAACGGCCTAGGTCATGGACAGACACGTCTGTAGAGGCTGACAGCACCGGCGGCCGCCGCATTGGTACCTCACCCACCGCCGTGCGTTCACGCCGGCACAGAGCCACACAACGAGTCAACGAAAGGCATACCGATGATGGATCAATTGATCAGTGACGAGGCAGACCGCTTGGCATTGCGGATCGTGGCAGGGCTCAACGAGGTGGTCACCGACGACGATGGCGGTCCCCAGTTTGGCGCGCTGATCACTGACGTGTTCGGTGACGATGCCACGGTGCCACCTGGCGAGATCATGTTGGCGCTCGGTCGGCGGTTGCTGGCCTCGTATCGAGCCGCGTACGGGGCCGAGGGTGTGCGGGCGGCGTTGGCCGCCGAGCTGCTGACGTTGGCCCAGCGATGAGCCGGAACCACGGGGTCGGGGCTTCGTAATTCACGCTAGCAAACCGCTTTGACCTGCGGAAACGCCGACGAAGTGGGAATCATCAACGAGGCCAGCGGATTTCACCCCTTCTCTCCAGGAACATCTGCGTGCACAACACGAATGCAAAATGTGACAGAGCCTCACGTTTCGGTGCGGGCGCGGAACGCACCAGTGAGGGGCCTGTAGGACGCGTGGCGACGACGTGAGGGATTGGAACGGCGGATGTGGCCGGAAGGTCGACGGGCCCGCGTAGGGCCAGCTCAAGGCCGGTAACGGCGCAACACGCTGACCCGCTCGTTGGGCAGTGGTGACCAATCGTGAGGTCGGCGGGCCCAGTGAGGCGACAGCGGCGATCTGAGGGCCGGAAATCGCCCACTGCCGTGACACGTCACCACTGGCACAGCACGCCACTTTGCTGTAGTGAATTCAACGGCGGGCCGGGGAATCGAACGTTTGTACCAACTAATGTCGCATGTCGGCGGTACTATTGGACCATGAGCGCCGCACTCGAGTTGGCCGTCTGGACCTTCCGGTTTGCCGACGCGGCCAAGGCCGAAGAGACACCAAATGCCGGTCAACAAACCGACGATCACCGGTTGCGTCGCTACTGGACGGTTGGCGAGGGTGCTGCACTCATCGACTGGTTCACCCCTGGTGCGCTCGACCGGGCCGAGGGATATCTCAGTGAGCACGTCACCTACGCCGCGGCGCTGGCGCGCTCGTATTGGAAGGACGTGCGGCCCGGGGTGCCGTATTCGGCCGATCAGGTGGGGTCCGGTGCCGACTAAGCCGCCGACACGGTGCCCGCGGTGCGGCATGGGTCGAAAGTCGGGTACCGCATGCCCGCGGTGTCGACCACCGTTCGCCACGTCCAGTTGGGCGGCCGGTCTCAGCGCACCATTGCGCAAGCGGTGGCGCCGAGTGCGCAACTTCTATCTGTCATCGCACCCGTTGTGCGAGTGGCCGGGGTGCGTGGCGGTGGCCCACCAAGTCGACCACGTGCGCAACCTGGCCGAGCACCCCGACGTCGACCCGTACGACGCCGCCAACATGCAATCGCTGTGCGACCACCACCACCGGGTCAAAACCGGCCACGAGGGCCGTAGGGCGGTGGTGTTCCGCACCGAACATGGACGGAGGATGCCGCTATGACCGACGAGCCGATAGCCGGCCTCGAGGCCGAGGCCACCGACGTGCCGGCCGCGGGTCGGTTCGTTGTGCCGGTGCCCGAGGGCACGGCGCCCGACGGTGAGACCGTTTACGCCGAGAGCGCCGAGGCGGCGGCACATTGGGATCCGAGATACTGGCGCAACAGCTGGCGGTGAGGGGGAGCGCTACCCCAAAGTACAAGTAGCGCAACAGATTACAAGTTGGTACGGTGATGGTGTCGCGGTCGTGGTGATCGTGAAACGGTGCGTCGATTGTGTACTGCGTCTCCTGTCAGGATCGGGATCGGCCAGCCGTAACGATCACCACGCGCCGTGGCCCCGGCTCGAACCGGACCGGTAGCGCAGCCAGCCACCTATTCAGAGGTGGTCCGCTAGTTCGCAACCGGCACCGGATCGGGTCGTGACTTCCCGACCAACCGAGATCGGTGAGCGCAGCCATCCGCCCATTACAGGGGCGGCCCGCTAGTCGCCATCGTGAGGATCGGCCCGTCGGACGTTCATCTAATCCATTGCGCCGCAACACGGTTGCGGTGTCTCAGCGTCCACGAAAGGCGCCAATCCCGTGAACAAAATCACTGCACTACGCGATGCCACGGCCAAGGCCGGCGACACCTCAGTTACCTTGGTCGACCGCCGCAAATCCGTGATCGACGCCGGCAAGGCATTCGTCACCGAACTCAGCGCGCTCGACCGTGAGCCAACCGAGGAAGAGGCCGCGGTGCTGGCCGAGGCCGCCGCGGCCCTCGAGGCCCTCGACACTCAGATCGAAAAGGCCGACACCTCGGCCGGCGTGCTGACCAAGATGGCGGGCGGCCAGCGCAGTGGCGCACCGTATGAGGACACCACCCGGCTCAACCTCGGTTCCGCTGGCCGTAAAGCCGCCTCGGTGCCGATCTCGTACAAGATGGACCGGACCCGCACCGACGAAACGGGCCCGAGTGGCGAAAAGGCGTTGGCCCCGGCCGGCACCGCCGTGACGTCCATTCCGCTCGACAACCGACCGGTGCCCATCGGCCAGGTGGCAACCTCGGCGCTCGACGTGCTGCCGGCGATCAAGCGGGCGCCGATCTATCGGTATCTGCGTCAGACGTTGCGGGAAATGAACGCGGGCGTGGTGGCCCCGGGTGCGCTCAAACCCACGTCGAAAATCGGTATCGAACAGATCGAGTCGCGGCTCAAGGTTGTGGCCCACGTGTCCGAGGCCATCGACAAGTTCATGCTCGAGGACGCCGCAAGCCTCGATCAGTTCGTACGTGACGAGCTGATCTATGGCCTGTCAGTCGAACTCGAGCGGCTCGTTGTCGCCGGCGTGCTGGCCGATGACGGCATGACAGGCATCCTCAACACCTCGGGTGTGCAGATCCAACCGTTCGTGGCCGACGCCACCACGAGCATCAGAAAATCAATCACCCTGCTCGACACGTCGGGACACAAGGCCTCGGCGCTGTTGGTGCACCCGCTCGACTGGGAAGGCATCGAGTTGGCACGGCGTAACGATGGCCAGTTCGATCACGGATCGGCGTTGCCCGTCGAACGTGCGGCGTTGCGCACGTGGTCGCTACCGACGGCCACCACCGTGGCGTTGCCCGTCGGCACGGCGCTAGTGCTCGACACCAACGCGGTCAGTGTCGCCACCGACGGCACTATCGAGGTCAAGTGGTCCGAGAACGTCGGCAACGATTTCGAGCTGAACCAGCTACGCGCTCGGTGTGAGACCCGGGCCAATGTTGACGTGTTCGCACCGCGGGCCGTGGTCAAGGTCGAACTGGACGCGTAAGGCACTTGAGGTGCACGACACCCCGCGGGTACGCCGGCGGGGTGTCGTGTGCCCGCTCAGGCGCCGCCGGCCCTCGGCACCGGAACGATTGAGTTCGTTCGGCGGACGATAGTCCGCTGGCGCTTCGGCCACCGACGAAATGATTTGTAGCGGTCGGCGTATCCGATCACCTGAGTTCCTTGCGGGAACTTCCGCAACAGGTCCTCTTTATAGACCCAGACGAGGCAACCGTGGCCCTCGATCCGGCACGGCGGCGACGAGTCACCATCCGGGACTGGCCGCCCGCGGTATTTGTCAGATTCGTAATCGAGCACCAGTGAGGCATCTGCGCTCTGTAGGCCGACATTGGCGATGGTGACCGCTTCGGCCCCTTTGTTCACGACAACAAGGTGATAGTGCTCTTGGTGGGGACCGTCGAAACTGATCGTCACCGATTGCCTAACGGCGACCCCAATACGCGGCCATCGGACCCGCGTCAGCGCTATGTTCCAGCACAACGCGAACAGGGAAATCAGAAACCCTGCGAGTGCCAACTTATCGGTGCCGTCCACGTCGCCTCCGGTTCTTAGCCACCTCCGCCACCTCCGCCGCCGCCACCGGCACCACCGCCGCCGCCGAACATTGGACCGCCTCCGTTTCCACCTGCCCCACCGGGCATGTGGAACCCATCGAACCCAATAGAGGCACCACCGCCACCGCCCCCGCCGCCTTGAGGGCCGCCGGCCCCACCGTCACCAGCCCGTGTGACCGCGATATGCGGCGAAGGCGCGGCAGGCGGAGTGATAGAGGACGCGATGAGTTCGCGCTCTGCGAGGAACCATGCGTAACCAATCACGAGAACCGCCTTGGCGAAATGTCGAGTCATTGCCCGAACGGCATCGGATGTGGTCGGTTGTCCGTGCACTTCTTACCCCCGATTCTGTCGACTCACAGCTCTCACTGTATTGCCGCACCCCGACATGAGCGGTGAGCCGACAACATCTGCCACCTGGTTGCTCTGTGTCTGGCGTGGACGCTTGCCGATCTCTCCGGAGCCGACCAGCCGACCGAAAACCATGTGGCGCAGGCATTGATGTTCCGCGACCGCGGATACAACTGAGGGGACGACATGTTCGACGACAACACACGACTCGACTGGGCATACCTCGCCGGTGTGGCCGAGCCACCGAACGCCGCTCTGCACAAGCTGATTGCGGAGGTGGGCGCGACCGAGGCGGCGCGCGCGGTGTCACGGCAGTCGGTGCCGCCCGGCCACGAAGAGGTACTGCGGGCGACGGCGGCTCGCCACCAGGTCAACACCGCCGAAGAAGACCTGTCGGCGATCGCGCGACTCGGTGGCAGGCTGGTGACGCCCGCTGACGACGAATGGCCCGGCTGGCAGCTTCTCGCGCTGGGCCGGGCGGATACGGCGGCCAGAGGCGGGGAGCCCTTGGCGCTGTGGGTCCGTGGCCCGGCAAGGCTCGACGGCGCCGTCGACCGTTCGGTGGCGATGGTCGGTTCCCGGGCGGCGTCAGGCTATGGCGAGCACGTCACGTCTTCGCTCACCGGTGGTCTCGTCGGCGGAGGGTGGTCGGTGATCTCCGGAGGTGCCTACGGCATCGATGGTGTGGCGCACCGGTGTGCTTTGGCCGCGGACGGGACCACGGTGGCCGTGCTCGCATGCGGACTCGACCGTGACTACCCGGCCGGTCACGCAAGGTTGATCGCCGAGATAGCTCGCACCGGAGTGGTGGTCAGCGAATACCGCCCGGGCACATCGGCGGCCAAGCATCGCTTCTTGACCCGGAACCGTCTGGTGGCGGCACTGTCGCGGGCAGTCGTCGTGGTGGAGGCAGGCGGGCGCAGCGGCGCGGCCAACACAGCCGCGTGGACTCGAAAGCTGGGGCTGCCTCTGGGTGCGGTGCCAGGACCGGTCACATCGGCGACTTCAATAGGATGCCACCGGATGATTGCCGACGGTGTGGCGCAACTGGTGACCAGTTCAGACGACATCATCAGGCTGGCCGAGCCCGACGGTGTGACAGGTTCGGAAGCCCGCATGTCGTCAGTGCGCCCGACCGACGGCCTCGACGAGACCCAGCAACGAACCTACGACGCGGTGCCTGCGCGCGGATCACTGACCATAGGCGAGATCGCTTTCGCCAGTGGACTCGACGTCCGCCAGGTGCGCTCCGCGCTGGCCATCCTGGAAACGCGAGGTTTGCTGAGCACCAACGGATCCGGGTGGAGACTGGCCGGATCGCGGTGAGTAATTCAGGGCCGCCCGGGAACCCCGGTGACGGTTCGTAGGAGCAGATCGGCGACCGCGGTCGGCAGAGCGCCCACCATTGTCGCCTGAACTTTGTTCGCGGCACCGACGACGTAACGGGCCCGCGGCCGCCGCGCCGTCAAGGCGGATTCGATGGTGGCGGCAACCGTGTCTGCAGGTACCGCCACCTTCTGCGAGAGGGGAATCGACTTGCGGTATCCGGCAATGTGTTTGGCGTAGAGATCGCGGTGTTCGCGCGACATGTCACTCACCAGGTTCTCGAGAGTGGATTCGGCGTCGCGCCAGATGTCGGTGTCGGTCTGGCCTGGTTCGATGAGCACGACGGGGATCTTCCACGGCCGCACCTCCATTCGCAGCGCGTCCGCCATACCCTCGAGAGCGAACTTCGACGCGTTGTAGGCACCCGTCATCGGGGTGGCGATCCGGCCGCTGACCGACGACACGAACAGCACTCGTCCACGGGAGGCCCGGAGCCGGGGCAGCAACGCGCGGGTGACGGCATGCTGACCGATGACATTGACATCGAGTTGGTGGCGGAGCTGTTCGGGTGACACCGCTTCCACCGGACCGCCGACGACGATGCCGGCATTGTTGACAACCGCGTCCAGCTCGGCAGGCAACACGCGGTCCAGGCCTGCCACGTGATCGGCGTCGGTGATGTCGAGGACCACGGGTGTGATCAACGCGGGGGCCAGTGCGCGTAACTCGGCGCCGGCGGCGTCGTCACGCACTCCCGCGAATACGTTCCAGCCCGCATTCGCGAGGCGCTGCGTGGTCGCGCGTCCGATACCGCGGGAGGCGCCGGTGATCAATAGGGTGGGCATGGCAGCGACGGTATATCGGATCGGCGAACTTAGGGTCACCTACCTTTCCGGTACCGTGGGTTCGAATGCGATGAGAGGACCAACGCGTGGCCAAGAAGCTCAACACCATGACGGTGCAACGGACCGAACAACTCACCCCTCACATGGTGAGGGTGTATCTCGGCGGTCCCGGGTTCGAAGAGTTCACACCGGTGGACGACACCGACATGTACGTCAAGATCTTGTTCCCGCCCGAGGGCGTCCGATATCCCGAACCGTTTGACCTCGAGCGGATCCGGGAGGAGTTCGAGCCAGGTCAACAACCGGTCCTGCGGACGTACACGGTGCGAAGGGTCGACACGGTGGCCCGCGAAGTGGCGATCGATTTCGTGGTGCACGGCACCGAAGGACTCGCGGGGCCTTGGGCGGCATCCACACAGCCGGGCGATGTGGTGCGGTTCTTGGGCCCTGGCAGTGGATACCGCCCCAGAACCGACGTCGACTGGCATCTGCTCGCTTCCGACGAAGCAGGATTGCCGGCGCTCGCCGCAGCCCTGGAATCGATGCCCGATGGCGCGGTCGTGAAGGCCTTCATCGAGGTCGCCGGGCCGGACGATCACGTCGACATCGCAGCCCCCGACACCGCGGAGATCACCTGGTTGCACCGGGGTGGCTCGTCGGATGAGGTGGGGGACGACAAAGCCGGCGCCAACGCTCCCATCGTCGCGGCCGTCAAACAGGCAGATTGGCTGCCGGGCACGGTTCAGGTCTTCATCCACGGCGAAGCAGAGGCGGTCATGCACAATCTGCGCGCCTACGTCAGGAAAGAGCGGGGCGTCCCGGCATCGCACGCTTCCATCTCGGGGTACTGGCGTCGTGGACGGACAGAAGAAGGTTTCCGGCAATGGAAAGCCGAACTCAAGAAGCAGGAAGAGGCGGCAGGAAGCGCAGTCTGACACGTTGATGCCCGCGCACGGGTGCGATCGGGACACAAAAGCCGCACGGTCGGGTGTGGCGTCTTGCAGTACGGGTCCGAGATCGCTTGGCTGAGTCGGTGAGTGCCGCGATCATCGACGAGTACGAGAGCTATCTGCGCCTCGAATGTGGGCACAGCGACCACACCGTGCGCGCCTACCTCGGTGACATCCGGTCGCTGATCAGTTTCGCGGGTGCGCGCGGCATCGCTCCGACGGCAATCGACCTGGGTCTGCTGCGTGCCTGGCTCGCGGCACACAGCAAGGCGGGAGCAGCCCGCACCACCATCGCGCGCCAGGCTTCGTCGGCAAAGCGCTTCACGGCCTGGGCAACCCGCGAGGGCATCCTCGCCGCAGATCCGGGCACCCGACTCCAGGCCCCCCGGGCTCATCGCACCCTTCCGGGGGTGTTGAGCGCGGAGCAGGCGGAAGCGGCCATGCAACCGGCGCGCGCCGACGATCCACAGAACCCATCCGACCCGGCTGACCCCATCGGCCAGCGGAACCGACTGATCGTCGAATTGTTGTACGCCACAGGCATTCGGGTAGGGGAGCTGTGCGGCCTGGACATCGGGGACGTCGACACGGGACGCAACGTCGTCAGGGTCATCGGTAAGGGCAACAAGGAACGGACGGTGCCGTTCGGCGCCCCCGCAGCCGCCGCGTTGCACACGTGGCTGAGATCAGGGCGGCCGGCGCTGGCGAAACCCAGGGCGGGCAACGCGTTGCTTGTCGGGGCCAAGGGCGGACGGCTTGATCAGCGGATGGCCCGCACGGTGGTCCACCAGATACTGCGGAGCCTGCCCGACACCCCTGACCTCGGCCCTCACGGATTGCGCCATAGTGCGGCGACCCATCTCCTCGAAGGAGGCGCCGACCTTCGTGTGGTGCAGGAACTGCTGGGCCACGCGAGCCTTGCGACAACGCAGCTGTACACCCACGTCAGTGTCGAACGCCTTCGTAAGGTCCACGATCAGGCGCACCCCAGGGCTTGAGGCCCGCCCGCCTCACGCGTCGCCTGTCTCGAGGGGCTTCAGGCGCACCCGCACAACGCCGAGCAAGGCCAGCGGATCGAGGTATGTCGCCGACGTTCCGGCTCCGCGACGGGCGCCCCAATGCAGGCACGGGCGAGCGCAGCCCTCATGGCCGGGCTCGAGCACACCGATCGGCGAGCCGTGGGCCACCGGCATACCGGCGCGCACCGAAGACTTCACCGGTTCGTACGTGGTCAACAATCCGTCCGGGTGCCGAATCGACACCACCGGCTTTCCTGCGACGGGACCCGCGAAATGCACCACCCCGTCGCCTGCCGAATAGACGGTGGCGCCTGACGTCGCGGCAAGGTCGACGCCGCGGTGGCCGGGCAGCCAGCGCTGCGTGGGCGGCTCGAAGGTGCGTAGCACCTGTGGGGTCGGAATCAGCGGCCAGGTGAACCCACGCGACGGAGCCGAGGCGGGTGCGGCGCGTGCTGTCGGCTGCGACTGCAGCGCGAGCAGCGGTACGGCGGCCACGATCACGCCGAACAGCGCTGCCACGCGGCACAGTGCCCACCAGAAAGCCATGGATCCGAGCCTGCTGGATCTGTCAGCCGATCGCGCGGTGACCTGCGAAGATGTGCACCAACGATGTTTTTGTCCCCAGGTGTTGCGGAGACCTTGACAGCAGCCCCTCGTCGGTCTGGGAAGCGATTTCGTGTGGGGCCCTCACGCGCGTAGACTCATATGGCGCTCTCGCTGCGGCGGGAGTGACTTCGCGCGTCTGCAGTCGGTCAGCGTCATGCCGGCCGAGACAGCGTGTGGGCAGTCCTCGTCGGTGATCTTTCTTCACCGGGGGTTCCACACGTGCCAGGCGCCAGGGCCGACGACCAACCGGGCGCCGGCATGAACTGCAATGAAAGTGAATTATGGCTGTCGTAACCATGAAGCAGCTGCTGGACAGCGGCGCTCATTTCGGGCATCAGACCCGTCGTTGGAATCCGAAGATGAAGCGATTCATCTTCACCGATCGCAACGGCATCTACATCATCGACCTGCAGCAGACGCTGACGTACATCGACAAGGCGTACGAGTTCGTCAAGGAGACGGTTGCCCACGGTGGCACCATCCTCTTCGTCGGAACCAAGAAGCAGGCTCAGGAATCCATCGCCTCCGAATCGCTGCGCGTGGGTATGCCCTACGTGAACCAGCGCTGGCTCGGCGGCATGCTCACCAACTTCTCCACCGTGCACAAGCGCCTCCAGCGCCTCAAGGAACTCGAGGCAATGGAGCAGACCGGCGGTTTCGAAGGTCGCACCAAGAAGGAAATCCTCATGCTCACGCGTGAGATGACCAAGCTGGATCGCACCCTCGGTGGTATCCGGGACATGTCGAAGGTCCCTTCGGCCATCTGGGTTGTCGACACCAACAAGGAGCACCTCGCGGTCTCCGAGGCTCGCAAGCTGAACATCCCGGTGATCGCCATCCTCGACACGAACTGTGATCCGGACCTCGTCGACTACCCGATCCCGGGTAACGATGACGCCATCCGCAGCGCCGCACTCCTCACCCGCGTCGTCGCCTCGGCGGTCGCCGAGGGCTTGCAGGCTCGCGCCGGTCAGAGTGCCGATGCCGACGCCAAGCCCGAAGGTGGCGCAACTGAGCCGCTGGCCGAATGGGAGCAGGAACTGCTCACCCAGGCGACCACCCCGGCCGCAGGCACCGAGGAAGCTGCCCCGGCGCAGGCCGAAACCCCCGCGCAGGCCTGATTCCTCCGGCTTTCGCATCACCCCCGACACAATCGACAGGAGGCTCGCCCACCCATGGCGAATTACACCGCCGCTGACGTCAAGCGGCTCCGTGACCTCACCGGCGCGGGCATGCTCGACTGCAAGAACGCGCTGGCCAACAACGACGGCGATTTCGACAAGGCCGTCGAAGAATTGCGGATCAAGGGCGCCAAGGACGTCGGCAAGCGTGCCGAGCGGTCCACCGCCGAGGGTCTGATCGCCGCCAAAGACGGCGCGATGATCGAGATCAACTCCGAGACGGACTTCGTGGCCAAGAACGACGAGTTCCAGGCGCTGGCCGCTCAGGTTCTCGACGCCGCGGTCGCCGCCAAGACGTCGGACGTGGAGGCCCTCAAGGCCACCAGCGTCGGCGACAAGACGGTCGACGAGCTGATCCAGGAGCTCTCCGCCAAGATCGGCGAGAAGCTGGTCTTGAACCGGGTCTCGTATCACGAGGGCAATGTGGCGTCCTACCTGCACAAGCGGGCTTCGGATCTCCCTCCTGCCGTCGGCGTCCTGGTGGAGTACACCGGCGACACCCCCGAGGCTGCGGAAGCGGCTCGCGGGGCAGCAATGCAGGTTGCTGCGTTGCGCGCCAAGTACGCCTCGCGCGACGAGGTGCCCGAGGACGTGGTCGCTTCCGAGCGTCGCATCGCCGAGCAGACCGCTCGCGAGGAGGGCAAGCCCGAACAGGCACTGCCCAAGATCGTCGAAGGCCGGCTCAACGGATTCTTCAAGGACGTCGTGCTGGTCGACCAGCCGTCGGTCCAGGAATCCAAGAAGACGGTCAAGGCCGTCCTCGACGAGGCAGGGGCGCAGGTTGTGTCCTTCACTCGTTTCGAGGTCGGACAGGCCTGAGTTTTCATGAGAGAACCCCGTGCGAATCAATCGATTCGCCGGGGTTCTTTTGTGCTCGTTTAGGATTGGGCCGGACCCGGGACGCATCCCGGAACTGCCGGCACCAGCAGCCCGCCGCGCCCACAATCGCTCCATGGAGGAACGCCACATGACCGACGACGCCACAGCTCAACGCGCCGGGTTCAAACGGGTTGTCCTGAAGCTGGGCGGCGAGATGTTCGGCGGCGGCAAGGTCGGTCTCGACCCCGACGTCGTGTCCACCGTCGCCGACCAGATCGCCGAGGTGGTCGACACCGGTGTCCAGGTGGCCGTGGTGATCGGCGGCGGAAACTTCTTCCGTGGCGCCGAACTACAGCAGCGGGGCCTCGAGCGCGCCCGGTCCGACTACATGGGCATGCTCGGCACCGTCATGAATTGCCTTGCGCTACAAGACTTCCTGGAGAAGCGCGGCGTCGTCACCCGAGTGCAGACAGCCATCACGATGGGTCAGGTCGCCGAACCGTACATTCCGCTGCGTGCCCAGCGGCACCTCGAGAAGGGCCGTGTCGTCATCTTCGGTGCCGGCATGGGAATGCCGTATTTCTCCACGGACACCACCGCCGCGCAACGCGCACTCGAGATCAAGGCCGAGGTGGTTCTCATGGCCAAGGGCGTCGAGGGGGTGTACTCCGCCGATCCCAGGATCGACCCGGATGCCACCCTGTACCGCGAGATCACACACCGTGAGGTGCTCGAACAGGGCCTCAAGGTCGCCGACGCCACCGCATTCAGTCTCTGCATGGACAACCAGATGCCCATTCTGGTCTTCAACCTGCTCGAGCAGGGCAACATCGCCCGTGCGGTTGCAGGTGAGAAGATCGGAACACTGGTCAGCACCTGACCCGCGACGCGGCCCGCCCGTCGTCGCGGAGACGGGCCGGCCGCGGCACCACCACCACACGACAACGGAGGACACCATGATCGACGACGCGCTGCTCGACGCCGAGGAAAAAATGGAGAAGGCCGTCATTGTGGCCCGCGACGACATGGGTTCGGTCCGAACCGGTCGAGCGAACCCGGCGATGTTCAACCGCGTCACCATCGACTACTACGGTGCGCCCACACCGATCACACAGGTGTCGTCCATCAACACCCCGGAGCCGCGCATGGTGGTGATCAAGCCGTACGAGCAGTCGTCGCTGGGCCTGATCGAGACGGCGATCCGCAACTCCGATCTCGGTGTCAACCCGACCAACGACGGCAACATCATCCGGGTCGCCATTCCCCAGCTGACCGAGGAACGTCGCCGTGAACTGGTCAAACAGGTCAAGGCCAAGGGTGAGGACGCCAAGGTGTCCATCCGTAACGTGCGTCGCAAAGCGGTCGATGAGCTCAAACGCATTCAAAAAGACGGCGAAGCCGGTGAGGATGAGGTGACCCGGGCCGAAAAGGATCTGGACAAGACCACCTCGACGTACGTGGCGCAGGTCGACGAATTGGTCAAACACAAGGAAAGCGAACTGCTCGAGGTCTAGTCATCCGATGACGACTTCACGCAGTTCCAGGGGAGCAGGGCAGACGGTGACCGACACAGATCGGCCGCAGGACACACCACGACCGCAGCCCAAGGGCTCCACCTCGCGGGCCGGGCGGAACCTCCCGGCCGCCATCGGGGTCGGGGGCGCTCTGGGTGTGTCGCTGATCCTGATCCTCACCTTCGTCCCCGAGGTCTGGTTCCCGGTCGTGGCGGTGGCCATCGCGGTCGCCAGCTGGGAGGTCACCAAACGATTCCGAGATGCCGGTATCAAGGTCGCGCTGATCCCGATCCTCGTGGGAGGACAGGCGATCATTTGGGTGAGTTGGCCCTGGGGGATCACCGGATCAGTGGTGGCCTTCGCCGCGACGGTCCTGGTCTCGATGATCTGGAAACTGCTCTCGCAGGGGTTGCAGGCGGCGCCTCAGAACTACCTCCAGGACCTCGCCGGCACCACGTTGGTGCTCGCCTGGCTGCCGCTGATGGGCGCCTTCGGCGCCTCGATGGTGCTCGAAGAGCACGGTGCCGCGAGAGTCTTCACGCTGATGATCGTCGTCGCCTGTTCCGACATCGGCGGCTACATCGCTGGAGTCACCTTCGGCCGGCACGCGATGGTTCCCGCGATCAGCCCGAAGAAGTCGTGGGAGGGCATGGCCGGATCCATGCTGTTCGGCATCGTCGGCGCCGTCCTCACCGTCACCTACCTCGTCGACTCCCACTGGTGGATCGGACTGATCCTCGGACCGGTACTGGTCGTATGCGCCACACTCGGCGATCTCGTGGAGTCACAGGTCAAGCGTGATCTCGGTATCAAGGACATGGGCACGCTCCTGCCAGGACACGGCGGGATCATGGACCGACTCGACTCGGTGCTGCCGTCGGCCTTCGTGGTGTGGGCCGTGCTGGGCGCGCTGCTCTGATCGCTCACCGACCGCGGTCTCGACCGTGGTCGGTGAAAGCCGGGTTCAGGGCCGGGCCTTCTTGACCGCCCGGCGAACCTGCAACATCCGAAGACTTCCGATGATCGCCGTGATGACGGCGCCGAGGATCGCCGCGACGAGCAGGCTCACGCCGAGCGGCAGGTTCACACTCCAGAAGAAGAGATCAACCTGCTGCTTGTCGAGGTTCTGCAGGATGAAGATCAGCAGCACGAGGGTCACCAGGACGCCGATGATGAGCCCGACCCAGGCTGCGCGCGTGCGGGTGTGCCTCACGTCGTCGAGCGCTTTGCGCCGCTCTTCCTCGCGGTGGTCGGCGGCGGGGACATCGCTGCCGGTGTAGTCCGGGGGAGGTGCGCTGCCGGTGGTGGCCGGGTCATACGCGGGTTCCTGCGGGTAACCCTCGGGCTGTTGGTAAGTCATGTGTTCCATGGTGCGTCAGCGCGCACCGAACGACAACGACGGTGATCGAATTGGCATCATCACCGGGCCGAATTGGCTTCTGTGGCCCCAGTCCGTCACCCTTGTGTTATGACAAGTCCGCTGCCGCTGGTGTTCGACGCGCCCAAACGGGGCAAGCCGCCGCAGCATCTGGCCGACCTCGACGCCGCCGGCCGGGTCGTCGCAGTGACAAAACTGGGCTTGCCCAAGTTCCGGGCGGATCAGTTGGCCCGCCAGTACTACGCCCGCCTCAACGCCGACCCGGCCGAGATGACGGACCTGCCTGCGGCCATGCGTGAATCCGTCGGTCAGGCTCTGTTCCCGCAGCTGATGACGGTGGTTCGCCATATCGCCTGTGACGACAACACCACACGCAAGACCCTGTGGCGACTTCATGACGGCACGCTTCTCGAGTCGGTGTTGATGCGGTATTCCGACCGCACCACCCTGTGCATTTCGAGTCAGGCCGGCTGCGGCATGGCCTGCCCGTTCTGCGCGACGGGTCAGGGTGGCCTCGACCGCAATCTGTCCACCGCAGAGATCGTCGACCAGGTGCGCGCCGCCGCACGGTCCATGCGTGACGGGGAACTCGGCGACCCAGGGCGTCTCTCCAACGTCGTCTTCATGGGAATGGGCGAACCGCTCGCGAACTACAAGCGGGTCATCGACGCCGTCCGGCGCATCACGTCACCGGCTCCCGAAGGCCTCGGGATCTCGCAGCGGTCGGTCACGGTGTCGACCGTGGGTCTGGCGCCCGCCATCCGGCGGATGGCCGACGAAGGACTGACCGTGACCCTCGCGGTGTCACTGCACACCCCCGACGACGAACTGCGCGACACCCTGGTTCCGGTGAACAACCGGTGGTCGGTGCGCGAGGTACTCGACGCCGCCCGCTACTACGCGGACTCCACCGGTCGGCGGGTCTCGATCGAATACGCCCTCATCCGCGACATCAACGACCAGCCGTGGCGTGCCGACTTGCTGGGGGAGAAGCTGCGCAAGGCACTCGGACCCCTGGTACACGTGAATCTGATCCCCCTCAACCCGACGCCGGGATCGAAGTGGGACGCGAGCCCTAAGCCCGTTGAGCGCGAGTTCGTGAGACGCGTGATCGCGCAGGGTGTTTCGTGTACGGTTCGCGACACCCGTGGCCAGGAGATCGCCGCGGCCTGCGGGCAACTCGCCGCCGAAGAGCGCTGAGACACTGTTCACCTGGCACTGCCCCCGGCCGGTGGCCACGCAACATGTGTGCGGCATTCGCAGAACAAGTTGCCCGCCGTGCATCGATCAGATGCTGTACTCGTCACACACGCCCGAACAGATGAGACGAGACCATGACTTTCCAGGCGCCCATGACGACGGACCAATTCGCCGACCACGTGTTCGGTGCTCTACTCGGCGCCCAGCAGGTCCAGGCGCTGTATCTGGGTGACCGGCTCGGCTGGTACGAACTGCTCGCGAACGAGGGGCCGCTGACTCCGGCCGAATTGGCGCAGCGATCCGGGACAGCCGAACGCTACGCCCGGGAGTGGCTCGAGCATCAGGCGGTGTCGGGCTATGTTGTCGCCGACATCGGGCCCGAGGTCACCCGATTCGCGCTACCCGCAGAGTATTCCGAGGTTCTGGTGAACGGCGACAGCCTGTCGTACCTCGCCCCGCTGGCACGGTTGTCGGTCGCCACGGGGAGTCAGATGTCGGAACTGCTGCAGGCCTATCGTAGCGGCGGCGGTGTGTCGTGGCAGCAACTCGGCGCCGATGCCCGCGAGGCGCAGTCGTACGCCAACCGGCCGATGTACCTGGGGCAGTTGACCTCTGAGTTCTTGCCGCAAATCCCTGATCTGCATGCGTTGTTGACCTCGGGTGCGCGTATCGCCGACCTGGGATGCGGTGAGGGATGGTCGTCGATCGCCCTCGCTGTGGGATATCCGAACGTCTCGGTCGACGGCTACGACATCGACACGGACTCCGTGGCCGCCGCGCAGCGGAATGCTGTCGAGTACGGCGTGTCGGACCGCGTCACGGTGACCGTGGCCGATGCACAGTCAGAACTGGATTCCAACAGCCACGATGCGGTCTTCGCCTTCGAGTGCGTGCACGACCTCTCGGATCCGGTGTCGTTCCTCGCGACGATGCGTCGAATAGCAAAACCTGGCGCACCGATCATCGTGATGGACGAACGAACGGCCGATTCCTTCACCCCTGATGCCGGACCGGTGGAACAACTGCTGTACGGATTCTCGATCGGTTGTTGCCTGCCCGACAGCATGTCCGGCGGGGACAGTGCAGCCACAGGAACTGTCATGCGGACGTCCACGCTTGATGCCTACGCCCGGTCGGCAGGACTGGACGGGGCCTCCGTGCTCGACATCGAGCACGACATCTTCCGGTTCTACCGGCTTCAATGACAACAATCGGGTGATGCCGCGGGACCACATCGGCCACGGTCAACCACCCAGGAGCCGCACGATGTCGGTTTGACCGAGGTTGCGTGCATTGTCCAGGGCAGTTCGTCCCTGCGCGTCCCGGATATCGGGGTTCGCACCCGCCGCGAGCAGGCGCGCCACGATGTCCTGGTACGGCGCCGAACCATCCCCGTAGACAACGGCTTCGAGAAGTGCGGTCCAGCCGGAGTAATTGATGTGGTCGAGCGGAACTCCGGCATCGATCAGCAACTGCACGGTGGTCGGGTGCCCCTTCTCCGCTGCCGGAATCAGGGCGGTGCCCCCGAATCGATTGAGCGACCGCACATCTGCGCCGTGGTCGAGGGTGAGGACGAGTATCTCGTCGAGGCCTTCGGCGCCCGCGTAGAGATACGCGGAATCGTCGAGACCATCCTTGGCATTGACATCGGCGCCGGCGAGGATCAGCCGCCGTGCGGTCTCGACATCACCAGCCTTGGTGGCCGCGACCAAAGGCGTGCGTCCGTCGGAATCCCTGAGCTCGAGTGCAGGATCAGGGCTGGGTGTCGACGCCGGCGGTGCCGGCGGGGGCGTTGTGGAGATGACCGATGGACGGGTGGCCGACGGCTCGGTGCTCTCGGCGCGAGGGGGATCGGACGTGGCGGTGCACGCAGCGCTGAGGAGGATCAGGCATCCCGCTGTGGCGGACAGTGCCCGTCGCAGGCGGGAGGGCGAGGACGCGACCGCGTCTACTTCTTGATCGCCCATTTTCTGCGGCTGAGGATCTCGCCGCGGATCAAGATGAAGGCAAGGAGCAACGCGAAGCCGAGCAGGAAGAGGTCTTCGACGTGACCTTCGTGATTTCCGATCATCATGACCAGCAGCGCCACGATCGACACCCATCCGGCGATCTTGAAAGTCTTGAGACCTTCGCCGTGCCAGCCGAATCGGGCCGACGGCGCATCCGCGGGCTCGCGCTTGTACTCGACCTCAGTGCTGGCCACGGCTACTCCTGATGGTTGGGACCGACGATTCTTCCGCGTCAGCATATCGTGGGCGGTCGGGTCTCGGCCGACGTGGGGTTGGTCGCGTCGTGCCCTTCCGGGCGCCGTCTCCGCTGCGCCTTCGGTTACCCGGTGCGAGAATGAGCGCCGTGCCGCCGGAAAATCATGTAAGCGCCGACTATCCCCGTGATCTGGTCGGATACGGTCGCACCCCGCCGCATCCGCAGTGGCCAGGTGAGGCCAACATCGCCGTGCAATTCGTCCTCAACTATGAGGAGGGTTCGGAGAACAACGTCCTCGAGGGCGACCGTGGGAGTGAGACGTTCCTGTCGGAAATGGTTGGCGCGGAATCATTTCCCAACCGGCACATGAGTATGGAGTCGTTGTACGAGTACGGTTCGCGGGCAGGCCTGTGGCGACTACTCCGCGTCTTCGACCGCCGCGAACTGCCCCTGACCATCTTCGCCGTCGCACAAGCCATGGCGCGCAATCCCGAGGCCGTCGCTGCTTTTCTCGAACGGGGCGACGAGATCGCTTCACACGGCTTGCGCTGGCTCAGCTATCAATTGGTCGACCCCGACATCGAACGTGCCCACATGGCCGAAGCCGTCGAGATCCTCACGGAACTGACCGGGACCGCGCCGCTCGGCTGGTACACCGGCCGGGATTCGCCCAACACCCGTCGGCTGGTCGTCGAGCACGGCGGCTTCCTGTACGACTCCGACAGTTATGCCGATGACCTGCCGTACTGGGAGAAGGTGACCGTCCCGAGCCGGGACCCCGGTACGCCAGACCGCACCGTTGATCATCTTGTTGTCCCGTACACCCTCGATACCAATGACATGAAGTTCTCCTCACCCGCCGGCTTCCCCTCGGGCGACCAGTTCTTCGCCCACCTGCGCGATGCGTTCGACGTTCTGTACGCCGAAGGTGAGGCGGGGGCCCCGAAGATGTTGTCAATCGGGTTGCACTGCCGCTTGGCGGGACGCCCCGCTCGCACCGCAGCCCTGGAGCGTTTCCTCGACCACGTGCAGTCGCATGACAAGGTGTGGATCGCCCGGCGGGTCGACATCGCTCGCCACTGGGCCGAGCGACATCCGGCGCCGGGGACCGGCGGGTGACAGGTCGCCGTCCGTCGAGGTGGTCGCGCGGGTAGTACGGGATCGATCACACTGGGTGCGTGACCACACGCGTTCTCATTCTCGGTAGCACCGGATCGATCGGTACCCAGGCGCTGGAGGTGATCTCAGCCAACCGTGACCGATTCGCGGTGGCCGGCCTCGGCGCCGGTGGCGGCAACGTCGACCTGCTCGCGAAGCAGATCAGTCAGTGGCAGCTCCCCGGCTCGGCGGTCGCCGTCGCCGATCCCGATGCTGCCGCGCGCGTCGAGTCCGTCACCGGGACGGCCGGCGTCCTGTCGGGGCCAGATGCCATGAGCGACCTGGTCGAGGCAACCGGCGCAGACGTGGTGCTCAACGCCGTGGTCGGATCACTCGGACTCAGGCCGACGCTGACGGCGCTGCGATCCGGTGCCCGGTTGGCGCTGGCCAACAAGGAGTCCCTCGTCGCCGGGGGAGCGTTGGTGCTGGCCGCGGCCGGGCCGGATCAGATCGTGCCTGTCGACAGCGAACACTCGGCAATAGCGCAATGCCTACGGGCCGGTACGGCTGCCGAGGTCGACCGGCTGGTGCTCACCGCGTCCGGCGGGCCGTTCTTCGGCTGGGACGCCGCAGCCCTGGAGGACGTGACCCCAGAGCAGGCCGGTAAACACCCGACCTGGTCGATGGGACCGATGATCACCCTCAACTCGGCGACCCTGGTGAACAAGGCGCTGGAGGTGATCGAGGCCCATCTGCTGTTCGGGGTTCCGTACGAACGCATCGACGTGACAGTTCACCGCCAGTCGATCGTGCATTCCATGGTCACGTTCATCGACGGCGCCACGGTCGCCAAGGCGTCTCCTCCGTCGATGAAATTGCCGATCGCCCTCGCTCTGGGCTGGCCGGACCGCATTGCGGGGGCGTCGACACCGTGCGACTTCTCGTCCGCGGCGACGTGGACCTTCGAACCGGTCGACAACGCGGTGTTCCCGGCCATCGATCTCGCCCGTCACGCCGGTACGCGTGGAGGATCGCTGACGGCGGTGTTCAACGCCGCCAATGAAGCAGCTGCCGACGGGTTCTTCGCAGGTGCCATCACCTTCCCCCGGATAGTCGGGATCATCGAGGAGGTGCTTGCAGCTGCGGATCAGTGGACCGAGGACCCAGGTACGGTGGATGACGTCCTGGCGGCCGACGCCTGGGCGCGGGAACGCGCTCGTCTGCTCGTCGCCGGTGTGCACCGTTAGCAGGTTCTCAGAAGGGTAAGAAGCGGCCGATGATGTTTGCTCTGGGCGTGGTGCTCTTTGCACTCGGGTTGCTGGCGTCGATCGCCTGGCACGAGTGCGGTCACATGTGGGCTGCACAGCGCACCGGAATGTATGTGCGGCGCTACTTCGTCGGTTTCGGCCCGACCCTCTGGTCGACACGACGGGGCGAGACCGAATACGGGATCAAGGCGATCCCCCTCGGCGGCTTCTGCGACATCGCGGGCATGACCACCCACGACGAACTCGCGCCCAAGGACGAACCCCGGGCGATGTACCGCCAGAAGTCGTGGAAACGGGTTGTGGTGCTGCTCGCAGGTCCGGTGCAGAACCTGATCCTGGGGTTCGTGCTGATCGTGATCATGGGGCTCGCCTGGGGGCTGCCGAGCCTGTCCGGATCGATTCCTGCAAAAGTAGGCGCCATTTCGTGCGTCGGCAACACCATCGACGAAGGAAAGATGGCACCGTGTGAGGGCGACGGCCCCGCGGCGCGAGCCGGCTTGCAAGCGGGTGACACCATCGTCGCCGCCAATGGACAAAAGATCAGCTCCACAGAGGAATTGAGTGACGTCCTGCGGGCCGGCACTGCGCCGGTTGCTCTCACCGTCGAGCGCCGGGGCGAGCGGGTGGACCTCACCGTCACGCCCCAACAGGTCACCGCGACCGCGACCGACGACAAGGGCGTGGTCACCACCGAGACGGTCGGCATGGTCGGAATCGCCTACGACCTCGACGCCGGAACAGATCACCCGTCGGTGCTCGGCGCGGTACCTGCCGCCGCCGGTTTCACTTCGGACCTGATGGTCGAGACCTGGCATTCCCTGCTATCGCTTCCATCGAAGATCGGCGCGCTGTGGACGTCGGTGACGGGCGGCGAGCGTGCCGCAGATACCCCGGTCAGTGTTTACGGCGCCTCGGTGATCGGAGGTGGTGCAGCCGAAGCGGGCGTGTGGTCCTTCTTCATCTTCTTGTTGGCGAGCATCAACTTCTTCCTGGCCCTGTTCAATTTGGTTCCGCTATTACCCTTGGATGGTGGGCACATCGCCATCGTCGGCTACGAGAAGGTTCGCGACAGAGTGCGACGTTTTCGTGGGTTGGGTGCGGGTGCGCCCGTCGACTACCTCAAGTTGATGCCTGCGACATACGTGGTTCTCGCGATCATGGGTGGGTACATGGCTTTGACGTTGACGGCGGACATCGTCAATCCGATCAAGGTGTTCTAGATCATCCGAAACTCTTTTACAGATCAGGAAGTGACCCCGATGAGTGCAGATGCAACCGCGATCGGTCTGGGAATGCCCGCCGCACCGCCGCCGGTTCTCGCACCGCGCCGCAAGACGCGGCAGCTACAGGTGGGCACGGTGCCCGTCGGCAGCGACCATCCCGTGTCGGTGCAGTCGATGACCACCACCAAAACCCACGACATCAACGCGACCCTGCAGCAGATCGCCGAACTGACCGCGTCGGGGTGTGACATCGTCCGGGTGGCGTGCCCGCGGCCCGAGGACGCCGAGGCGCTGCCGGCCATCGCCAGGAAGTCGCAGATCCCGGTGATCGCCGACATCCACTTCCAGCCCAAATACATCTTCGCCGCGATCGACGCCGGGTGTGCTGCCGTCCGGGTCAACCCGGGCAACATCAAAGAGTTCGACGGCCGGGTCAAGGAGGTCGCGAAGGCTGCCGGTGATGCCGGGATCCCGATCCGTATCGGCGTCAACGCCGGATCACTCGACCCGCGCCTGCTCCAGAAGTACGGCAAGGCGACGCCGGAGGCGCTGGTGGAATCAGCGCTGTGGGAGGCGAGCCTCTTCGAAGAGCACGGCTTCGGCGACATCAAGATATCGGTCAAGCACAACGACCCGGTGATCATGGTCGAGGCCTACCGCCAGCTGGCTGCCGCCTGCGACTACCCCCTCCATCTCGGTGTCACCGAGGCAGGACCCGCTTTCCAGGGCACGATCAAGTCGGCCGTGGCGTTCGGCGCCCTGCTCGCCGAAGGGATCGGGGACACGATCCGGGTGTCGCTGTCGGCGCCACCGGTGGAGGAGATCAAGGTCGGCAACCAGATCCTGCAATCGCTCAACCTGCGCCCTCGCAAGCTCGAGATCGTCTCCTGCCCGTCCTGCGGCCGCGCGCAGGTCGACGTCTACAAGCTCGCCGACGAGGTGAGTGCCGGACTCGAAGGTATGGAGATCCCACTGCGGGTGGCCGTCATGGGCTGCGTGGTGAACGGCCCGGGCGAAGCACGCGAGGCCGATCTCGGGGTCGCCTCCGGAAACGGTCGCGGTCAGATCTTCGTGAAGGGTGAGGTCATCAAGACCGTTCCCGAAGCTCAGATCGTGGAAACGCTCATCGAAGAGGCGATGCGAATCGCCGAAGCGGCAGGCGAATCCGGTGACGCGGCAGGGGCCGGCGCACCGATTGTCACGGTGAGCTGACTTGGGACCGAGCGGGCTGGCAGAATGGCGACGTACGCTCTCGTACGCCCGTTACTAACCTGGGAGCCGCGGTGCTGAAGCTGTTGGGTGACCGTCCGCTCGGCGAGCGGGACTTCGACGCGGTCAGCCAGGCTCTCGCCCTCGACCCGGTGTCGTCGTGCATGGTCGCGGCTCGGGTGGAAGACCACGGCATCAATCCGCGAGCGCTGGGCGGGGAGCTGTGGAGCAACGGACAGCCGGTCGAGTCGCTGTGTTTCTCCGGGGCCAATCTCGTTCCGCTGCTCGGTACCGTTAACGATGTGCGCACCTTCGCCGAGCGGGCCATCCGCAATCCGCGGGCCTGTTCGTCAATCGTCGGGCCGGCCGAGCTCGTGATGCCCTTCTGGGAACACACCCGTGAACACTGGGGTCCTGCCCGCGAAATCCGTTACAGCCAGCCCTTGTTGGCGCTGGGCACCGAACCTGCCATCCGTGCGGACCCCTTCGTGCGACGGGTGCGACTGGACGAGATCGACGCATACCTACCTGCCGCGGTCGAGATGTTCGTGGGGGAGGTGGGAATCGACCCCTGCGCGGGAGACGGTGGACGGTCCTACCGTCGCCGTATCGCAGGCCTGATCAACGCAGGCCGTGCATACGCGAAGTTCGAACGCGGCGAAGTGGTCTTCAAGGCCGAGGTCGGTGCGATGTCGCGTCGGGTCGGACAGATCCAAGGTGTGTGGGTTGCCCCGCACCGTCGTGGCACTGGCCTCGGTTCTGCGGGTACTGCGGCCGTTGTCGAAGCCATCGTGGCTGCCGGCCGTACCGCCAGCTTGTACGTCAACTCGTTCAACACGCCTGCGCGCGAGGCATATCGGAGAGTCGGCATGCACGAGGTGGGTACGTTCGCGACCGTGTTGGTGGACTGACCGGCCGCAATCGGGTGGATCGCTCATGTCTCGCCTGCGTGGCAACCGGGTTGCGGTGCCGCGCGCAAATACGATGACCGGTGATGATCCGATCAATTCACCTGTGGCCCGGCCGACTCCTCGGGATCGCCCTCGTGGTGGTCATCGGGGTCGCGTCGGCGGGTTGTGCCGGTGATGACAACGGACCGGGCGCTGCAGCGCAACGATTCCTGAATGCTTTTTCCGATCACGACGGCAGCCGCGCCGGAGCCCTGACCGACGATCCCGTGTCGGCGACGTCTGCGATCGACGCGACTTGGAAGGGCTTGTCCGCCACCGAGATGTCGGCCGACACCGGGCAGGTGAAGGTCACCGGGGACACGGCCACGGTCGCAACCGACTACACGTGGGAACTGCCGGGCGGGCGCACCTGGGAGTACCGGGCGACCGTTCAGATGTCCCGTGGAGACGCTGGCTGGCAGGTTCGCTGGGTGCCGTCGAACGTTCATCCGAAACTCGGTGGGAACCAGACGATGCAGCTGCGCACGCTCGAGGCCCAGCGTGCAGCTGTCCGCGAGAGCGACGGCACCAATGTGCTGGTACCCGGCACTGTGTACAACGTCCGGTTCGATGCCGCGGTGGCCGCCGATTCCGGCGCGGTCGTCTCCACCGCGACGGCACTGGCGACTGTTCTAGGTCGGTTTGCTCCGATGTCCGCGCAGGCCATCGCCGAGCAGGCGACCGGGCTGGGTGGCGAGTATTCGGTCATCACCCTGGGTCAGCGTGATTTTGACCAGGTCCGTGACCAGCTCGCAGGTCTGCCCGGGGTGTCGACGGTCGACCAGGCAGATCTTGTCCCCTCTGATCCGAAGTTCGCGCCTGCGCTGCTCACCCAGGTGAAGAAAGAAGTGTCCAAGGATCTCGAGGGCAAGGCCGGCTGGCGTGTGGTGTCGGTCAACCCAAACGGGCTCGATGCCGATGTGCTGGCCGAGACCGCCCCTGCGCCGGCTCCGTCGGTGCAGATCAGCTTGTCCCGCGAAGTGCAGGAGGCGGCGCAGCGCGCGGTGGACCAGCGCACGGATTTCCAGGTGGCCATGGTCGCGATCCAGCCGTCTACCGGGCGCATTCTTGCGATCGCCCAGAACGAGCTGGCCGACCGGGACGGCCAGATCGCGACCGTCGGTCTCTATCCACCCGGCTCGACGTTCAAGGTGGTCACCTCTGCAGCCGCGATCAGCACCGGGCTGGCCCAGCCATCGACCATGGTCGGGTGCCCCAGTGAGGTCACCATCGGCGAACGCAGCGTTCCGAACTACAACGGGTTCGGTCTCGGCACGGTCCCGATGCAAACCGCTTTTGCCCGGTCGTGCAACACCACCTTTGCCAAACTGGCCAGCGAGATGGGCCCCTCTGATCTGACGCGGACCGCCGCATCTCTCGGTATCGGTCCCGAGTATCACGTGGTCGGCCTGCCGACGGAGAGCGGGTCGGTCCCGATCGCACCTGAACTGGTGCAGCGCACAGAGGACGGGTTCGGCCAGGGCAAGGTACTGACCAGCCCGTTCGGTCTGGCGATGGTGGCGGCCACGGTGGCACGCGGTTCTACACCGATCCCTTCGCTCATCGTCGGCCGCGACACCACCATCTCAGGGCCTCACCCGGAGATGGACCCGGCCGTGGTGATGAAGTTGCGCCCGATGATGCGCGAGGTGATTTCGTCCGGCACCGCGTTGCGCATGCAGGATCTCGGTGAGGTGTTCGGCAAGACCGGTGAAGCCGAGGTCGCGGCGGGTTCGCACGCCTGGTTCGCCGGCTTCCGTGGTGACCTGGCATGGGCGACGTTGGTGGTGCTCGGCGGGAGCTCGGACCACGCGGTGGCCGTCACCCACGAGTTCTTGGCGGCCCTGCAGCCCCGATGACCTCGATCGGACCGGTCGAGATAGTGAGCCTTGTAAAAGACATCCTGCCAATATTTTTTGGCGATTCCGGCACGTGATGGAACCAAAACTGAGAAGCTCTCGTCAGATTCCTATTCGGATCGGCGGGGCACTGGAGGGGGGTACCCCGCCGATCCGTTTGTTCCACGCGAGGTGGTCCGATCCGGGGCGGTTCGATCCGGGACCACCAGGAACTGGCCGGTTTCAGGGTGGACCCATGTCAGCACCGGATGTTCATAGACCTCACTGAGCAGTTCGGCCGTCATCACCTCGCGTGTCGGCCCGGCGGCCACCATCGTGCCGCCCTTCATCACGAGCACCCGGTCCGCATATGCCGCCGCAAGCGACAGATCGTGCACCACGATCAGGACCGCGCCGCCGTCATGGCGCCGTTCGCTCAGTATCGTCAGCAACCGTTCCTGGTGATGGATGTCCAAGGCCGCGGTCGGTTCGTCGAGCATCAAGATCGGTGTCTGCTGAGCCAGTGCGCGAGCCAGCGCAACCCGGGCCTGCTGCCCACCGGACAGTTGGCTGAACGGCCGATCACGCACCTGCAGCAGATCGCACTGAGTCAGCGCAGCTTCCACCACTGCTGCGGACTGCGCCGCCCGTTCTGTCCTGGACCAGGGAAAACGGCCCATCTCCACCACTTCGTGCACCAGGAATGGGTTGTCTTCACGGTGCGACTGCGTCACCAGGGCTCGCCGTCGCGCCAGTTCGACAGGGGACAGTGACCCGAGGTCAGCCCCCGCCACAGTGACCGACCCCGCGGCCAGGGGACGCAGACCCGCCAGGCCCGACAACAGTGTCGATTTCCCACATCCGTTCGGGCCCACCAGCGCAACGATCTCGCCCGTGCCGAGTTCGAGGTCCACGTCGGTCACGATGGGGCGGCCACCGATGGCGACGTGCACGTCGCGTGCGACGAGAGCCTGCCCGGGCGTCGACTCCGTCACCAGCCGACTCCGGTGTGACGGCTGCGACGCAGCAGCAGGAAGAACACCGGCCCACCGATCAGGGACGTGAGCATCCCCAGCGGAAGGTCGGCGCCCGTCATCAGTGTCCGGGCGCCCAAATCGGCGGCGCACACGACGATCGCCCCGCCGATCACGCTCGCAGGAAGCAGGATCACGTGCCGCGGCCCGACGATCAACCGCATCAGGTGGGGGACAACCAATCCGACGAACATCACGATCCCGGTGAAAGCGACGGCAGCAGCGGTGAGCACAGCGACAAGCAGAATGGCAATTCGCCGAACCGTTTCCACCCTGACGCCCAGAGCGGCGGCCTGAATCTCGCCCAGCGACAACAGATCCAGCCTGCGGACCAGCAGCAGGCTCACGGCGATGGCCGCAGTCGCCACCGGCAGCACCACCCACACCGGACGCCAGCCGACACCTTGGAGCGACCCCAGCTGCCAGAAGACGATCTGTTCGCGGTCGTTGGTGTCCGCGAGGAAGGTGAGGAAGGCAATGATGCCCGACGCGAACGCGTTGACGGCAATGCCGATGAGTATCAACATGATCGGCGACGACGATCCATCTCGCATCGACAGGGTGTAGACCACGGCCACTGTGATCAGTGCGCTGATGAAGGCGGCGCCGGCCAGCCCCCACACACTCGCCCAGATCCCGCCCGACACGATGGCCAGGCAGGCGCCGACCGCGGCCCCGGCCGACACCCCGATGACACCGGGCTCGGCGAGTGGGTTGGCCAGGACGCCCTGGAGCAGACAGCCTGCGCAGGCGAGTGTCGCCCCGACGAGCAGACCCATCACGATGCGGGGAAATCGTACGGTCCACAAGGTTTCTTCCCCGTTGGGGGAACTCGGCATCGGTCCGATGTCCAGGCCCAGGTGATGCATCACCGAGCCGAACACCTCGACAGGCGGGATGTACACCTGTCCACTGGCAGCCGACCAGCCGACCAAGACGACAAGCAGCGCCAGCATGAGGGCGATCACGAGGGAATTGCGGGAGAGCACAACCCGTTTTGCGCTGCCGACGGTCGGGATCTGCCCGCGAAGTGCCTTCACACGTAGATCGCTTCGGCCAGTGCCGCGAGCACCCGCCCGGTGTCGGGGCCGAAGGTGAGGATCTCGGCCTGGTCCATCTGCACCACACGCCGATTGCGCCCCGCGTCGGTCTGGGCCAGGCCTGGCAACTGCAGCACCTTGTCGATACCGCCGACCGATTCCGCTCCCTGCGTCATCACCAGGATGACGGCGGGATCGGCGTTGATCATCGCCTCCGCGTCGACGGTGGTGAACGAGGAGGTCAACCCGGCCGCGGTTCCGGCATCGACACCACCGATCGCCTCGATCAGATCGTCCGCACCCGAGCCAGGTCCTGCCAGGAGCTTGAACCTCTCACCACGCAGGTACAGAAACGCCATCTTCGACCCATGCGCCCGTTCGGGCACCGATGTCCGTGCCGCCTCGATCTCCGCGTCGGTGCGGGCGGCGAGGGCTCGGCCCTGGTCGGGCACGCCCAGCGCTTCGGCGACCGCAGTGATGAGCGGTCCGGTCGAGGCGATGGTGCGGTCCTTGCCGAACACCACGACCGTGATCCCCGCGGCGCGCAGCTGATCGATGGTCCCCGGCGGATTCACCGACTCGTCGATGAGCACCACGCTGGGATCGGCGGCCAGGACCGCTTCGATGTTGACCGAGTGCCCACTGTCGGTGATCAAGGGAAGCTGTCCCGCCTCGGGGATGACGGTCGACCTGTCACGCGCGACCACTCGTTCGCCCAGCCCCAGGGAGAACACGATGTTCGCCAGGGTGCCCGAGCGATCGATCGCGATGATGCGGCTCGCGTCGGCGACCGTGACCCGTCCGCCGCCCACCGAATCCACGGTCACCGGCAACACCGGAACGGGGTTGTCGGCAATCGGTTCGACGTCCGGGCCCTCGAGCGCGGCCGTCTGCGGACCGGACCGCAAGATGTCGTCCTGCGCCGTCGAACTGTTCGCCGAGTCAGTGATCGGCGCGGTGGAACAAGCTCCCATCAGCACGCCGACGATCACGATCAGCGCAGCGACGACAGGCGCAGTTCTTCCACCGGAAGACCGGTTGTTGACCATCGTCGCACTCCATCCCAGCACAGTGTGAGCCTTACCTTACTTAGGGCGATACGGCTGTGATCGTGCGGGGGACAGCCGCAGGTTAGGCTGGATACATGCCAGTTCGTGCCGCCCTGACCCCCGGCGAGATCTCGCCCACCCTGTCCGTGCCGTCGTTCATCCCGCGCCCTGAGTACGTGTGGAAATCGACCGTGAACGAAGGCCAGGAGCCGTGGGTTCAGACGCCCGAGACCATCGAGAAGATGCGGGTCGCGAGCAAGATCGCGGCCAACGCTCTGGCCGAGGCGGGTAAAGCGGTGGCCCCCGGGGTCACCACGGACGAGCTGGACCGGATCGCCCACGCGTACATGATCGACCACGGCGCGTACCCTTCGACGCTGGGCTACAAGGGTTTTCCCAAGTCGTGCTGCACCTCGCTCAATGAGGTCATCTGCCACGGGATCCCGGACTCGACCGTCATCGAGGATGGCGACATCGTCAACATCGACGTCACGGCATACATCGACGGGGTGCACGGCGACACCAATGCCACCTTCCTCGCCGGTGATGTCGCCCCAGAGGTGGTCGATCTCGTCGACCGCACCCGCGAGGCGACGAACAGGGCGATCAAGGCAGTGCGTCCGGGCCGGGAACTGAACGTGATCGGGCGGGTCATCGAATCGTACGCAAACCGCTTCGGCTACAACGTGGTCCGCGACTTCACCGGCCACGGGATCGGTGAGACGTTCCACAACGGTCTGGTGATCCTGCATTACGACCAGCCCAACGTCGAGACGCTGATCGAACCGGGCATGGTGTTCACCATCGAACCGATGATCAATCTCGGCGCCCTCGACTACGAGATCTGGGACGACGGCTGGACCGTCGCCACAGCAGACCGCAAATGGACCGCGCAGTTCGAGCACACCCTGGTGGTCACCGACACCGGGGCGGAGATCTTGACCCTGCCGGACGCCTGACCTGTGGCGCACCCGGACTCTCGTCGATGAAAGGCGCCCTGCTGGTCGCGGGCACCAGTTCCGACGCCGGTAAGAGTCTGATCGTCGCCGGGCTGTGTCGCGCGCTTCATCGTTCGGGTGTGTCGGTGGCGCCGTTCAAGGCGCAGAACATGTCGAACAACTCGGTCGTCACGCTCGACGGGGGTGAGATCGGGCGAGCACAGGCAATGCAGGCTGCGGCCTGCGGGCTGGCGCCGTCGGTGCGTTTCAACCCGGTCCTGCTCAAGCCCGGTAGCGACCGGCGCTCGCAGGTTGTGGTCCGTGGACAGGCAGACGGGTTCGTCGGTGCGGTGGACTACCACAGTCGCAGAGCTGCTCTGGCCGGCGTGGTGGGCGACGAATTGCGTTCACTGCGCGACGATTTCGATGTTGTGATCTGTGAGGGTGCGGGGTCGCCCGCCGAAATCAACCTCCGTGCTTCCGACATCGCCAACATGGGTCTCGCCGAGATGGGTGACCTGCCGGTGATCGTGGTCGGCGACATCGATCGCGGTGGTGTGCTGGCTCATCTGCTCGGAACGTTGGCGTCGCTCGGGGCGGCCGACCAGGCGCGCGTCGCAGGGTTTGTGATCAACAAGTTCCGCGGCGACCGATCGATATTGGCGCCGGGTCTCGACCAGCTCCGCGCCCTCACCGGCCGGCCGACCATCGGCGTGATCCCCTTCGCGGATGGTCTGTGGCTCGACGCCGAGGACTCGCTGATCAGCGTGGTCGGGCACCCCGTGGGGCGATCTGCTCCGGCCGTGGGCACGGACCGGTTGTCGGTGGCGGCGATACGTCTGCCCCGGATATCCAACTCCACAGACGTCGAAGCGCTGGCGTGCGAGCCGGGCGTCGACGTGCGGTGGGTGGACGACCCCGCGAGCGTTGCCGTGGCCGATCTGGTGGTGATCCCCGGCAGCAAGGCCACGGTGTCTGATCTGAAGTGGTTGCGTGCCAGAGGAATCGACTCGGCGTTGATCACCCGCGCCAGAACCGGACGGCCCGTCCTGGGGATCTGTGGCGGCTATCAGATGCTCGGCAGATCGATCACCGACGACGTGGAAGGTCACGCGGGAGAAGTCGCCGGCCTGGGAATCCTCGCCCTCGACGTCGTCTTCGGCGAGCACAAGGTGCTCCGGCAGGTGACGGGCACGGCATGGGGAAATCCGGTGACCGGGTATGAGATACACCACGGGCGAGTGGTCGGCTCTGGAGATGACGAATTGCTGATCGACGCGGAGGCGGGCAGCGAGGGCAGTGTGCGTGGAGCTGTTGTGGGCACCCACTGGCACGGGTTGCTGGCAACGGACGGATTCCGTCGTGACTATCTCCGCCGGGTGGCCGGCCACGTCGGACGTTCCGGGTTCGTGGCCGGGGAGGTGTCGTTCGAGCAGGCGAGGATGTCGCAGCTCGATCTGATCGCCGACCTGGTGGAAACCGAACTCGACATGGAGTTCATCGCCGACGTGGTCACCGCTGGGCCGAAGCCGGGGTTGCCGACGCTCACGGCCACGCTGAGTTGACCCGATCGTCGGACCCGGACACGTAGGCTGACCGGGTGAGTATCGAAAACCGCACCCTCACCGTGGGCGACCTGCAGTTCGACGTCAGGATAGGTGGGCCGGACAAGGCGCCGTCAGTGCTGTTGCTGCACGGATTTCCCACCACCGGAGCCTGTTTCGACGGCGTTGTCGGACGGCTGCACGATTCGGGCCTGCGCACCATCGTTCCGGACCAGCGCGGCTACAGCCCCGGAGCCCGGCCCGACGATGTCGCAGCCTACGAGCTGCGGCACCTGGCCTCCGACGCCATCGGCATCCTGGACGCTCTGGGCATCGGGTACACGATGGTGGTGGGACACGACTTCGGGTCGCTCGTGGCGTGGCATCTGGCCGGCCACCATCCGGATCGGGTGACCGGACTCGTCGCGGTCAGCGTGGGCCACCCGTCGGCGATCTCGACGTCCCTGGCCGCGAGCGATCAGCGTGAGCGGTCGTCGTACATCCTCGACTTCGTCAAGCCTGACGCCGAGGACACGATGCTCGCCGACGACGCGAAGATGCTGCGAGAGCTGGTTCCCGACGACAGCGTGCTGCCGCTCACCGAGCGTCCGGCACTGACAGCGGCGCTGAATTGGTACCGCGCGAACTTCACCGGCGACATCAAGGCGCACCTGTCGTGCCCGCCGATCGAAGCCCCCACGACGATGCTCTGGGGCGACCAGGATTTCGCGCTGGGGCGCGAGCAGGCAGAGGGGAGTGGACGATACGTCTACTCCGACTACCGGTTCGCTGCTCTCGAAGGCGTCGATCACTGGGTGCCGCAGAACGCGGCGGCTGCGCTCGCGAGCGAGGTCGCGTTGCGTTCAGCCGTGTGGTGATCCTCCCTGTCCGGTGACCCGGCCCAGGCCCGGTCTCCTCAGACCTCGAGGCCGAGGAGCGCGTTCTCGAGGACTTCCGGCATGGCGGGGTGGATCCAGTACTGACCGCGGGCCATGTTCTTGACGTCGAGACCGAATGACATGGCCTGGATGACGGGTTGGATGACCGACGGCGCCTGCGGGCCGATGATGTGTGCGCCCAGGATGCGCCCGGTGCCTTTCTCGGCGATCACCTTGCACAGACCGGTGAGGTCCTCCATCGCCCAGCCGTACGCCACATCGCCGTAGTTCTGCACCTTGACGGTGATGTCGAGGCCGGCCTGCGCTGCCTCGTCCTCGGTCAATCCGACCGACGCGATCTGCGGGTGGGTGAACACCGCAGCCGGTACGAAGCGGTGGTCGAAGGATTCGAGTTCGGTGCCGTCCCAATCGCGCAGGAGGTTGGCCTGCACCACCCGACCTTCGTGGTTGGCGACGTGTTTGAGCTGGTACTTCGAGGTGACGTCGCCGACAGCCCACACGTTCCGGGCCGCGGTGCGCCCGTAGGCGTCCCGGCAGACGCGGCCCTCGGAGTCGATGTCGACGCCGATCGTGTCCAGTGCCAGCCTGTCGCCGTTGGGGATCCGGCCGACAGCGACCAAGAGGGCATCTCCGGTGATGACGGTGTCGTCGGCGAGCTGCACCCGGACGTCGCCGGAATCCTCCTGCTCGACACTGTGGATCGCGGACTCGAAGTGCACATCCCATGCGGCCGAGGCGATTTCGGTGAACCTGCGGGAGATGTCGGCGTCCTGTGCGCGCAGGAGAGCGTTGCTGCGGGCGATGATCGACACCTTCGAACCCAGTGCGCCGAACACGTGGGCGAACTCGGCCGCGATGTAGCCGCTGCCGATGATGATCAGGTGCCTGGGGAGCTCGGGTAGACGCATCACGTCTTCGTTGGTGTGGAAGTTGACCCCGCTCTCGGCGACCACGTCCGGGATGGCCGGCCTCGATCCGGCGGCCAGCACCACCTTGGTGGCGACGACCTCGTCTCCGGCAGCGGTGCGCAGCCGATACCGGCCGTCGTCGGTGACCCCGTCGAACTCCACATGACTGGTGTAGACGGTGATGTTGGTGCAGTCCTCGACGCGGTAGCGTTTACCGCCCGCCGAGATCGGATCGATCCGCCCGAAGACGCGATTCACGATGCCCGGCCAGTCGACCTTCTCCACCGAGCCCGTGACGCCGAGACGTTCGCCCTCCCGGATGGTCTGGGCGATCTCCGCGGCGTACACGAACATCTTGGTGGGGATGCAGCCGACGTTGAGGCAGGTTCCGCCGTAGATGCTCTCCTCGAAGATGGCGATCTCCTGATCGGCGAACCTCTCGTCGGGGATCGAGTTGCCGGTTCCCGAACCGATGATCGCCAGGTCCACCTCGTGCACGTGTGGATGGCCGTTGGTCGTTGTCGATTCAGCCATGGATGACACCTCGTATCCGGTCGTTGTTGCTCGAAAGCCAGTGGTCGAGTTCGGAGTAGGCGGTGTCGCGTACTCCGGTGCGCGACAGGAAGACGTCGTGGCGCGCGCCCTCGACGGGGACAACGCTCACCCGGCCACCGAGGCAACCCGACCACTTGGCGATCTGACGGACGTCGAGGACTCCGTCTGCCGAGTCGATGTCTGCGACACTGCCGTCGGCCTCGGGCCGGCTGAGGGTCGTCTCGGTCGAGTGCAGCACCAGCGAGGGAACGCCGATGTCGAGTCCGCGGTGCAATCTGGCCTGTCCCTGACGTACCGCGCTGAGGAAACCGAACGTGACCGGATAACCCTGTAAGGGTTTGTAGTTGAGGTCGTACTCCCACTCGCCGTGCACGCTGTGGTGCAGGCTCTCGCCGTAGGCGCCGGAGATGTTGCGGGGTATGGCAGCCAGGGGGCGTACCCGGGCGACGCCGCTGATCAGCGCGGTCCCGGCCGTGCGCAGGATCGGTGCGCCTTGCAGGTCGAACCACGGCGAGTTCAGCACGAGCCCGCGTGGGCGTGCCGAGACCAGGGGATCAAGCTCCCGCGGCCTGTCGAGTGCTCGCAGCCGATCGAGCCACAGGGCGGTGATCAGGCCACCGGTGGAGTGCGCGGCCACCAGGAGCGGAACCCCGTCGGTCCCGGCGTTGATCTCCGCGACGGCGAGGTCGAGCTCGAAGTCGTAGGCGGCCAGGTCGGTGATGTGATGAGGGGTCTGCCCCGGTCGCTGCGAACGTCCACACTTGCGCAGATCCAACGCGTAGAAGGCGTACCCGCGCTGAGCGAAGAACTCGGCGAGCGGTCGTTGGAAGAAGTAGTCGGTGAAGCCGTGGATGTACAGCACGGCACCGGTCACCGGACCGGTCGGTTCGTGGCGGACGAGGGTGGCGGTTATCTCACCTTCACCGTCGGGGTCGATGCCGAGGTCGAAGGTCGATGCCGAGAAGTCGGGGCCGAGTACATCGGGCTGCCAGCGGGAAGGGGCCACAATCGTTCACTGTAGATGTGCGCGCGGCCGCGGGGAGTGTGCCCGAGGCAACTGCCGACCGCGTTGCAATGACCGCACCCGCATGAGAGACAATGGAACACATCCGAAAGTTCGCCGAATCAGGAAGTTGAGCCGGAGTGTCTGAGTCAGCAAACCCGCGCGACGGCGGAGTCATCACAACCGACATCGTGCTGGTGGGCGCAGGAATCATGAGCGCCACGCTGGGCGCGTTGATCCACCGGCTGCAGCCGGACTGGTCGATCAGTGTGTTCGAGCGCCTCGACGCGGCGGCCGCCGAGAGCAGCGATCCGTGGAACAACGCCGGTACCGGTCACTCCGCGCTCTGTGAATTGAATTACACGCCGCAGACAGCTGACGGCGACGTCGACATCACCAAGGCACTGCACATCAACGAGCAGTTCCAGGTCTCGCGCCAATTCTGGGCGAACTCGGTGGAATCAGGTGTGCTGCGGCGCCCCGAGGAGTTCATCAACCCGATCCCGCACGTGAGCTTCGTGCACGGCGAATCGAACATCGACTACCTGCGTAAGCGCTACGACAAGCTGGCGGGCGAGACCCTGTTCAAGGGGATGGAGTACATCACCGACCCCGCAGAGTTCACCAAGCGTCTGCCGCTGATGTCGGCAGGCCGCGATTTCGCGGATCCGGTAGCACTCAACTGGTTCGACGGCGGAACGGACGTCGACTTCGGCGCTCTCACCCAGCAGTTGCTCGGCTACATCGGCCACGCCGGCACGGTGAACTTCGGGCACGCGGTCACCAACCTGAAGAAGCAATCCGACGGCACCTGGATCCTGAAGGTCAAGAACCTCCGGACCAAGGAAACCAGCACGGTCAAAGCAGGTTTCGTCTTCATCGGTGCGGGCGGCGGTGCCCTGCATCTGCTGCAGAAATCGGGAATCAAGGAAGCCAAGGGATTCGGCGGCTTCCCCGTGAGCGGCGCTTTCTTCCGCTGCACCAACCCTGATCTGATCGACGACCACGGCGCGAAGGTGTACGGCAAGGCAGCTGTCGGTGCGCCACCGATGTCGGTGCCCCACCTCGACACCCGCGTGATCAATGGCAAGGCCGGACTGCTCTTCGGACCGTATGCCGGGTGGTCGCCCAAGTTCCTCAAGGAGGGAAAGATCACCGATCTGCCGGCCTCGATCAAACCAGGCAACCTCCTGCCGATGATGTCGATCGCGCCGAAGGAGTTCGGCTTGCTGAAGTACCTGATCAGCGAGCTCGCCGCAGGACCGGCGGATCGGGTCGAGACGTTGGCCGAGTTCGTGCCGAGGGCACAGGGCGAAGACTGGGAGCTCATCGTCGCCGGCCAGCGCGTGCAGGTCATCCGCAAGCAGGGGCGCGGTGGTGTGCTCGAGTTCGGGACCGCGGTCATCGCGGCCGAGGACGGCAGCATCGCAGGTTTGCTGGGCGCGTCGCCCGGTGCCTCCACCGCCGTCCCGGCGATGCTCGATGTCTTGCAGCGTTGCTTCCCGAAGCACTACGAGGCGTGGCAACCGCAGCTGTCCGACATGATCCCTTCGCTGGGCCACAAACTGAACGACAATCCCCGTCTCTTCGAGCAGATCTGGGACCACACATCCAAGGTTCTCGGACTGCAGAACGCGGTCGACACGACGCCGAATGAGCGTGGCGCTCATCTGGCGACACCGAGCACCGTGTGATAGGCACTTGCATATGACCGCCACCGCGAGCCTGCACCGCAGCTGGGCCCAAGACATCGAGATGTCGACCCTCTACAAGATCCTGCAGCTGCGAGTGGAGGTGTTCGTCGTCGAGCAGTCGTGTCCGTATCTCGACCTCGACGGGCGCGACCTCGATCCGGACACGAGGCATCTGTGGCTCGAAGAAGACGGCGAGATCATCAGCACCCTGCGACTGCTCGAAGAGCACGAAGGCGGCAAGTCCTACCGGATCGGCCGCCTGTGTACCGACCGCGCGCACCGAGGTCAGGGCCACACAACCCGGCTGCTGCAGACGGCTCTGGCAGACGTCGGTTCGGACCTCTGCCGTATTCATGCGCAGACCTACCTCATCGACATGTACGCCAAGCACGGTTTCGTCGTCGACGGCGAGGAGCATCTGCTCGACGGCGTCCCACATGTGCCGATGGTTCGTGGCGGCGGACATCGCTGACGGTGTGAGGGATCCGCTCTCCCGAGGGACAGCCTTCGGCGGGGGCCCTGGGCACGACAGCGATGCCGGGCTGGACCTCCCGTTTCCGTTCAGTGCTGTTGTCGGACAAGAACAGCTCAAGCTGGCGCTCATCCTCGCCGCCATCGCGCCGTCGATCGGTGGCGTGCTGATCCGGGGCGAAAAGGGCACGGCCAAGACCACCGTGGTGAGGGCGCTCGGTCCGCTGCTGCCTGCTCGCGACGACACGGGGGCGTCGGTGGTGGAATTGCCGATCGGTGCCACCGAGGATCGGGTGGTCGGTTCACTCGACCTGCAGAAAATTCTGTCCGAGGGTGAAAAAGCCTTCACGCCAGGGCTGTTGGCGAATGCCGACGGGGGAGTGCTCTACATCGACGAGGTCAACCTGCTCGCCGACCACCTTGTCGACGTGCTGCTGGACGCAGCGGCGACGGGCCGGGTGGTCATCGAGCGTGACGGCGTCTCGCATACGCAAGCGGCCCGTTTTGTCCTCGTGGGGACGATGAACCCCGAAGAGGGTGAGCTCCGCCCGCAGCTGCTGGATCGATTCGGACTGGCGGTGGATGTCGCCGCGCCGCAGGAGATCGCGACGCGCGTCCAGGTGATGGAACGCCGACTTGCGTACGAAGACGACCCGGCAGGGTTCGCGGCACAGTTCACCGACCAGGACGCCGAGGTCGCCGCAGCCATCGCGCGGGCACGCTCGGTGCTCGGATCGGTACGGCTGCCGCCGGCCCAACTCCGACGTATCGCGGCGATCTGCATGGAGCTCCAGGTGGACGGTCTACGCGGTGATCTCGTGGTCGCCCGTGCCGCCCGGGCTCATGCCGCATGGCGTGGATCCGACCTCGTCGAGGACATCGACGTCCGGCGTGCAGTCGAACTCGCGTTGCCGCACCGACGTCGCCGCGACCCCTTTGATGAGCCCGGTCTCACCGAGGACCAACTCGACGACGCCTTGCAGAAGGCGGACGAGCAGTCGCACGAGCCGGACAATCAGAACTCGGAAGAACAAGCGCCCGGGCCAGAGCCCGAGTCATCGCCGCCTGGCGATCCGGCGGACACCGACCCCGACGACCCCGGTCCGGACGGCCCGAAGGGTGGGGGAGCGACGCCGCCGAGCGGCGGATTCTCGCCGACCCGCGCGTCCGGCAAGGTCAAACCGATCAGTGCCGTGGGTGTTGGCGCCGGGGAGCCGGGTCGACGTTCGCAATCGCTGAGCGTACGGGGGCAGGCAGTTCGAGCGGTCACCGAAGGCGGAAGTGGCGTGCACCTGATCGGCACGATTCTGGCCGCTGCGGAAGGCCACCTCGAGCGGGGCACCACGCGACTGCAGGTACTACCGCAAGACGTCCGGGGTGCGCTGCGCCGCGGCAAAGAAGGCAACTTGGTGGTCTTTGTCCTCGACCTGTCGGGATCCATGGCGGCACGTAAGCGTCTGGACGCAGTGTCTGGCGCAGTGGTGTCCATGCTGCGCGATTCGTACCAGCGACGTGATCGTGTCGCCGTGGTGACGGTGCGCGGTGACGGCGCAGAGGTCGCGGTTCCGCCGACCCGGTCCGTGGACGCCGCGGTACGGAGGCTGACCGGTCTGCGCACCGGCGGACGCACGCCGCTGGCCGAAGGCCTGCTCACGGCCCGCGAGGTGATCCGCCGGAACTCATTCAAAGAGCCTCATCGGCGCCCCCTGGTGGTCGTGCTGACCGATGGCCGGGCGACAGCCGGTACGGGCGCTTTGCCCAGGGCCGCGGCGGCGGCCGACCGGCTCCGTCGCGACGGGACCACATCCATCGTGATCGACTGTGAGCACGGCATGATCCGTCTCGGGCTTGCGGCAACGCTCGCCCATGGCCTCGGTGGTCAGTGCGTGCAACTTGCCGACCTCACCGCCGGTGGTGTCGCCGGCGTCGTCCGCGCGGCTGCCTGAGCACGGATGTGTAGGCGCCGGGACACTCACAGACCACCACACCGAGAGAGGAAGAGCTGTGCCACAGGGAGTTCCATCGGTCATCCCCGACGACGGTCTGACCACCCGGGCGCGCCGTAACCTGCCGGTGCTGGCTGTTCACACCGGTGACGGCAAGGGCAAGTCGACGGCAGCATTCGGGATGGCCATGCGTGCCTGGAACGCCGGCCTCGACATCGGCGTGTTCCAGTTCGTCAAGAGTGCCAAGTGGAAAGTCGGCGAAGAGTCCGCACTGACCGCGCTCGGTGAACTCCACGCCCAGACAGGCCAGGGTGGCCCGGTGCAGTGGCACAAGATGGGCGAGGGCTGGTCGTGGATCCGCCACTCGGGCAAGGAATCCGACCACGCCGAGCAGGCTGCCCAGGGGTGGCTCGAGATCCGGCGCCGCATCCTCGCGAGGACCCACGAGTTCTATGTCCTCGACGAGTTCACCTATCCACTCAACTGGGGGTGGGTGGATGTAGACGACGTCATCGAGGTGCTGAGGTCCAGGGAAGGCAAACAGCACGTGGTGATCACCGGTCGTCGCGCTCCGGCCGCGCTGGTCGACGCCGCCGACCTCGTCACGGAGATGGTCAAGACCCGACACCCGATGGATGCCGGTCGCAAGGGTCAGAAGGGGATCGAATGGTGACGGCTCCACCGGCACTCGTCATCGCCGCTCCGGCATCCGGAAGCGGTAAGACCACTGTCACAACTGGTTTGATCGGCGCTCTGGCCCGGGCCGGGCACCGTGTCGCGCCCTTCAAGGTCGGCCCCGACTACATCGACCCCGGCTACCACGGACTGGCGGCGGGCCGGCCGGGCCGCAATCTCGACCCCGTGCTCGTCGGCGAGGACCGCATCGGTCCGCTGTATCGAGCCGGGTCCGCCGGCTGCGACATCGCCGTCGTCGAAGGCGTCATGGGGTTGTTCGACGGCCGCATCACCGAAGACCACATGCCGGCGATCGCGCCCGGATCCACCGCTCAGGTCGCATCCCTACTCGGTGCGCCGGTGGTGCTGGTGATCGACGCATCCGGACACAGTCAGAGCCTCGCCGCGATCCTGCACGGGTTCGTCAGCTTCGATCCAGGCATCGACATCCGGGGTGTGATCCTCAACCGGGTTGGTTCCCCCCGGCACGAGTTCGTGCTTCGCCAGGCCTGTGCTCGCGCCGGGCTTCAGGTGTTCGGCGCCGTTCCCCGCAATGCCAAAATGGCCGTGCCCTCGCGCCACCTGGGTTTGATACCCGCTGCCGAACGGGGGCCCGAAGCAGTCGCAGCGATCGATGCCATGACCGAATTGATCGGCGGCGCAGTCGATCTGGCCGCCCTGGTCGCCGCCGCCGACATCGGCGCGGGTGCCGTCGGCCCGATGTGGTCACCGGAACTGGAGGTCGGGGTCGACGAATCTGAGTCCGGCGACACCAGGCCGGTCATCGCGCTCGCATCCGGTGCGGCCTTCACATTCGGGTACGCCGAACACTCCGAACTCCTGGCCGCCGCCGGCGCGTCGGTGGTGCCGTTCGACCCCCTCACCGACCTCTTACCCGATGGGTGCTCGGGTGTTGTCATCGGTGGCGGATTCCCCGAGGAACACGCCGCGGCTCTCGCCGCCAACCGCCGGCTGCTGACCCAGCTGCGTACAGTCGCACGTTCCGGAATCCCCATCCACGCCGAATGCGCGGGACTGCTCTACCTGGCCCAGAGCCTCGATGATCATGTGATGGCCGGGGTGCTCCCGTTGCGTGGAACCTTCGGCAAGACACTCACACTCGGCTACCGGGACGCCGTCGCCCTGACGGATTCGGTGCTGTTCGATGCCGGTTCCCGGATGCGGGGGCACGAGTTCCACCGCACCACCATCACGGCTCTCGACGGCTCGAAGCCGAGTGCCTGGGGGTGGCGGCGCGATGGGGAGGCCCACATCGAGGGTTGGGTACAGGGCAACGTGCACGCGTCGTATCTGCACACACATCCGGCAGGCCGGCCGGAGGTCGTCGCGCGCCTGGTGCAGGCGGCAAGAACCGCGTTCGACAGCGTTTCGCAGTACTGACGAGCGCGACGCCCTAGGTGCCGACCGTGCACACGAAGTGCGCTGGGTACGGTTTATCGCATGTCGGACAAGGAACTCGAAGGCCAGCAGGCCGATCACTACCTGGTGGGGCTCAGTCTGTCCGGACGTCGGGTGGTGATCATCGGTGCGGGTTCGGTGGTGCAGAGACGATTGGGCACCCTCGCCGACAGCGGCGCGGACATCCACGTCATCGCCCCCGAGGCAACCCCGACCGTCGAATCGTTCCCGGGCATCACGTTGTCGCTGAGGGAATACCGCGACGGCGATCTCGCAGATGCCTGGTACGCGCTCGCGTGCACGGACGACCCCGAGGTCAACGCCGCGGTGGTGGCCGAGGCCGAATCACGGCGCATCTTCTGTGTTCGCGCCGACGATGCGCGGCACGGTACCGCCGTGACCCCTGCGTCGTTGCGGCACGACCACCTGAGCATCGGTGTGCTGTCCGGTGGGGACCACCGACGGTCTGCCGCGGTCCGGACAGCGATCGGTCAGGCGTTGGGCGGCGGCGAGTTGGGCGCTGCCGGTCTGGAGGCGGCTGCACATGGTTCACAGCCGCCCGGGGTCGCGCTCGTCGGAGGTGGTCCGGGTGATCCGGATCTGATCACGGTGCGTGGTCGGCGGTTGCTCGCCGCTGCCGATGTGGTCGTCGCCGATCGTCTCGCGCCGCCGGCGCTGCTCGCCGAGCTGGGGCCGCACGTGGAGATCATCGATGCCGCGAAAGTGCCCTACGGACGGGCAATGAAGCAGGAGTCGATCAACGAGGTCCTCATCGACCGCGCCAAGGCGGGCAAGTTCGTGGTCCGCTTCAAGGGCGGGGATCCGTACGTCTACGGCCGGGGATTCGAAGAACTCGCCGCATGTGTGGCCGCGGGTGTGCCGGTGACGGTGGTCCCCGGGATCACCAGCGCCATCGCCGGTCCGTCGGCCGCCGGCATCCCGGTGACGCACCGGGGGATGACCCACGAGGTGGTGGTGGTCTCCGGGCACATCCCGCCCGATCATCCCGACTCCCTCGTCGAATGGCCTTCGCTGGCGAAGATGCGCGGCACCATCGTGCTGATGATGGCCGTCGAGCGACTCGACGTGTTCACTGCGGCGCTGCTGAAAGGCGGGCGGGACGAGGCGACCCCCGTCGCGATCATCGAGAACGCCACACTGAGCAGCCAGCGGGTCGTGCGCTCGACGCTTGCTGCGGCGGCCGCGGACGCACGCTCGCAGAACGTTCGCCCGCCCGCGATCGTGGTGATCGGTCCGGTCGCCGGGTTCGACGCGGAAACCGGCAGCACCGGGACTCCCGCGACCGGACCGTGACAAGCTTGATTGTGAAATGGCGACCAGGCGGCGGTACCGTCGATGCCCATGACCTCATCGACACGCATGTCTGCTGACGTCGGACAGACCCGCGTGTGGGGTCCGCAGATCGTCGTGCTGGGCGGTATGCAGCTGCTCGTGGTGCTCGACGGCACGGTAGCCGCACTGGCTCTGCCCCGCATACAGACAGCGTTGGAGCTCTCCGACAGCGCCGGAGCGTGGATCATCACCGCGTACGTGCTCGCGTTCGGTGGTCTGATGCTGCTCGGCGGAAGGCTCGGCGACACCTTCGGACGCAAGAGGATGTTCGTCGGGGGTGTCGCGGCCTTCACCGTCACCTCTCTGCTCTGCGGGCTCGCCTGGGACCCGTTCAGCCTGATCATCGGACGCGGACTGCAAGGCGCCTCGGCGGCGGTGGCCGCGCCCACCGCAATGGCCCTGGTGGCAACCACATTCGCGCCGGGCAAACCCCGCAACCAGGCATTTGCGGTCTACGCCGCGATGACCGGGATCGGTTCGGTGGCAGGTCTGATCGCGGGAGGCGTGCTCACCGAACTGTCCTGGCGGCTGGTATTCCTGATCAACGTGCCGGTCGGTCTGCTCGTCGCGATAGGCGCCATCTTTGTCCTCCAGGAGTCGCAGGGTGAGCGACTGCCGCTCGACGTCCGGGGTGCCGTGCTCGGCACCGCCGGCTGTTCCCTGGTGGTGCTGGCGGTGAACGAAGGACCCGGAGGCTGGTTACGTCCGATCGTCGTGGTCCCGCTGATCTTGGGGATCTGTGCGCTGATCGCCTTTGTGATGGTCGAGCGTCATGCTGACAACCCCATCCTGCCGTTCAGTCTGTTCGCCAACCACAGCCGCGTCGCAGCGCTGGTCGCGATCCTGCTGGCGGGCGCCATCATCATGTGCATGGCGGTGTTCATCTCGCTGTACCTGCAGGGCATTCTCAAGTACTCACCGATTCAGAGCGGCATGGCCGTGGTGCCGTTCGCGTTCGGTCTCGGGATCGCGGCGGCCGTCGCATCCAAACTGGCGTTGCGTTTCCAGCCACGATGGTTGGTGATCACCGGCGGTTCGGTGGTGGTTGCCGGCTGCGCCTACGCTGCCGCGATCGCCCGCGATGCTCCCGCCTACATGCCGCACATCTTCATTCCGGTGATCGTGATCGGAGCCGGCGTGGGTATGGCGGTGATCCCGCTGACGCTGTCTGTGGTCGCCGGGGTGGGGCCCACCGAGATCGGACCGCTGACCGCGCTCGCGCAGGTGGCACAGAACCTCGGTGGAGCGATTGCCCTGGTTGCGGTCGGGGCGATGGTGACCTCCCGGACATTGTCCGAGGGCGGGGTGACCGGGCCGGTGGAAGAGATGGACGCAGGCCAGCTCGATGCGCTCGCGAGCGGTTATGGGCTGGCGTTCGTCTGTTGCGCCGCGATCGCCGTCCTTGCCGGTGTGGTGGTGTTGTTCATGCGTTTCACCCCCGAGGACGTCGCAGAGGGGCAAGCGGCCCAGGAGGCCGCCCACACCGACATCGACCCCAACGAACTGACTGCCTGACCCTGCGCTCCCACCGCTCAGTCGGTGAGGACGATCAGCTCCCGCTCGGAGGCCACCTCGGCTCGCTGACCCCCGTCGGCGACGATTGCCGCCAACGAGTTGATGTCGCGTACCTGTTTGCGAGACCGGATCAGCGACCGGGCCACCACACCCTTGTGGTGCTTGTTGAAGTGGCTGACAACGGTGCGTGTGCCGTCAGTGCCCTCGGTCAGCACGGTCACCGTGATGGCGTCGGGGACAGGACCCAGTTGCTGGTAACCACCCGACCGCAGGTCGATGACCACATCCTCGCCCAGAGCTGCCAGTGCCTCGGGGAGCGCGGGTTTCCATTCGGCCGCCAAAGTCCTGAACCCGGGAATCTTCGACCCCGCGGACAGTCGGTACGCCGGGATCAGGTCGCCCGCTCGCACGACGCCGAACAGCGCCGAGCCGACGGCGAGACGGTCGATCGCCTTGGTCTTGTGTGCCCGGGTCAGCGACGGGTAGTCGAGTGCGTCGAACAACACACCGGTGTATCGCTCGATCGCCGGACGTGTCGGACTCGTCCACAGCTGGGCGTTCCGCTCGATTTCGGGCGTCGCCGACGCCCCCAGGCCCAGAGCCTTACGGCTCGCGTCGTGGTCGTCGGCGAGGGACACGATGGCCTCGGCCAGCTTGCGGCGGATGGGCGTCAGGGTGGGCAACGACAACGCGTCCAGGTCCAGTGGAGCGCCGCGGCCGCCTCCGGCCTTGGTCTCCGAGGGGGGTAGCACGATCAGCACAGTGCAACACCGTATCGCCGACGGCTCAGCCGTGACCGGGCACCGCCGGGAAGGCGTCCAGACCCCGTTAAGGTGACACCGTGATCACACGCATGTCGACCCTGTTCCTGCGCACGCTGCGCGACGACCCAGCCGACGCCGAGGTACCCAGCCACCGGCTGCTGGTACGCGGCGGTTACGTCCGGCGGGTTGCCCCAGGCGTGTACAGCTGGCTGCCCCTGGGCCTGAAGGTGCTGCGCAAGGTGGAGACCGTGGTGCGCGAGGAGATGGACAACATCGGAGGCCAGGAGATCTCTCTGCCCGCGCTGCTGCCGCGCGACCCGTACGAGGTCACCGGCCGCTGGACCGAATACGGCGATGCCCTCTTCCGGCTCAAGGACCGCAAGGGTGCGGACATGTTGCTCGGACCGACACACGAGGAGCTGTTCGCGCAGCTGGTGAAGGGGGAGTACTCGTCCTACAAAGACCTCCCGGTCACGCTGTACCAGATCCAGACCAAGTATCGCGATGAAGAACGCCCGCGTGCGGGCATCCTGCGAGGCCGCGAGTTCATCATGAAGGACTCGTATTCCTTCGACCTGGACACCGACGGATCGAAGGCGTCCTACGACGCCCACCGTGAGGCGTATCAGGCGATCTTCCGCAGGCTCCAGGTCAAGTACGTCATCGTGGCCGCCACGTCGGGCGCGATGGGGGGCAGCGCGTCCGAGGAATTCCTCGCCGAGAGCGAGGTGGGCGAGGACACCTATGTCCGCAGCCCCGAATCCGGGTATGCGGCCAACGTCGAGGCCGTCATCACCCCGGCACCGCCGGCGCGCCCCATCGAGGGCCTGCCCGAGGCGACCGTGCACGACACCGGCAACACCCCCACCATCGACACGCTCGTGGCGTGGGCACAGGAGACCTTCCCCGATCGCGGCTTCACTGCGGCGGACACGCTCAAGAACGTGGTGGTGAAGCTGCGCCATCCCGACGGCACGTCCGAATTGCTCGCGGTGGGTGTGCCCGGGGACCGCGAAGTCGACATGAAACGGCTCGAAGCCGCTGTGGAACCTGCCGCACCCGAACTCATCACAGACGCCGATTTCGCGGCCAATCCGTTTCTGGTCCGCGGTTACATCGGCCCGAAGGCCTTGCAGGACAACGGTGTCCGCTACCTGGTCGACCCCAGGATCGTCGACGGGACCGCGTGGATCACCGGGGCGAACGAGCCGGGCAAACACGTGGTGGACCTGGTGGTCGGCCGGGACTTCGTGCCCGACGGCACGATCGAGGCCGCCGAGGTGCGCGACGGGGATCCGTCGCCCGATGGCCTGGGCACCCTGGTGACCGCCCGTGGGATCGAGATCGGCCACATCTTCCAGCTGGGTACCAAGTACACCGACGCATTCGATGTGGACGTGCTCGGCGAGAACGGCAAGCCCGTAAGGCTCATCCAGGGTTCCTACGGGGTCGGCGTGTCCCGGATGGTCGCCGTGATCGCCGAGCAACACCACGACGAGAAGGGTCTGCGGTGGCCGAAGTCGGTGGCGCCCTTCGACATACACCTCGTGATCGCGAACAAGGACGAACAGGCATGGGCCGGGGCGCAGAGTCTGGCCGCCGACCTCGACGCGGCCGGTATGTCCGTGTTGATCGACGACCGAAAGGCCTCGCCCGGAGTGAAGTTCAAGGACGCCGAACTGCTGGGCATGCCCGTGGTGGTGGTGGTCGGTCGTGGCTGGGCGAACGGCACGGTGGAGATCCGGGATCGCTTCACCGGCGAGGCCACCGAGGTCGCTTCCGACGTGGCGGTCGAGACCTTGCTCGCGGGCCGCTGACTCAGATCGTGCTGCCGGGCAACGCGACAGTCGACGGCGAGATCCGTAGCGCCAGACGCCATGTCGCAGCCCGACGGGCGCTGTCGGTCAGTCCGCCCAGCGCCAGGCCGCGTACGGCGGCGTCCTCGGCGCGTTCCAGCAGGGCGCGGTAAGCGATCGTGCAGTCCTCTTCGGTGGACAGCGCGACGGTGAGGGCAGAAACCGGGTCGGTGATCGGTTGCGGCAGATCGTAGCCGGGTGCTGCCTCCGGCACCTCGGCCGCGGCGGTGGTGAGAGCCGCGGTCAACTCTTCTCGACGTGACCGATGTTCGGCGGTGAACTCGGCGATGGTCTGTGCGCGGGACGCGGCCGCGTACGCCGCCACCACCCCGTAGGTGAAGATCGTCGCGTTCTCAGCATCGAGTGTCGCCGCGAGGGCGTCGGTGGTCACGGTCACGAGAGTTGCACCGCCACAGCTGTTGTGGTGCCGGCGCTGATCGACCCGAGGAGGCCGGCGACATACCCCTGCGTCTGCACCGCCAGGTCACCGGCCGACCGGGCGGAGGCGGTCAGCTGTACACGCAACTGATCGATCGTCGGTGGGGCCGGCGGGCTCGGACTCGGCGCCGCAGAACTCGATGCGCTGGCCGCGCGTCCGCTGTCGAGACGGGTGATCTCGTCGGTCAGCGCCCGTGCATGCGTGCTGCGCTCCTGCGCGATCACGGTCAGAGCGGCCGCCCGGTCGGGATTGGTCGCCACCGCGGCCGTCGCGGCAGTTGCATCGGCGTTCGCCGACGCGACCTGGGGGAGTAACTGGTCGGCGAGCTTTTGTTTCGCTGTGACCTCCGCGCTGTCACCGCACGCAGCCACCGTCGCCACCGCGGCGACTCCCGCCGACAACACAACCGTCGATCGCAGGAAAACCCGTCGGGTAGGACTCCACCCGGTGGAGCCCGGGGATTCCGCGGACCTCACCACGTCCATCGAGTTTCGTACGTCACTCACCGTCACAGGTTCACATAGTGCCAGTCGCGCTGGGCAAGGGAAGACTCTGCCGGTTCGCGGTGGGTCGCATGCCCTGCCGACCGAGCAGGTGGGCGAAACGGTGCCCGCGGGGCGTTAAGCTGATGGCCACACGCCGCATCGCCGATGCGAAGGCATGCGGCCGACGATGGACCGCTCGACATGCTGGGAACCGACAACTGCACATGGAGGAGACGCCGATGCCCGGGGCAATCGATCAGGACCGGATCAGCGCACTGCTCGAGCCGATCGCCGCTCAGAGCGGCTACGACGTCGAGGAACTGACGGTGTCCGCCTCCGGTTCGGAGAACGTGGTCAAGGTGGTCGTCGACCGCGACGGTGGCGCCACACTCGACGAACTGGCCGCCCTGAGCAGATCCATTTCCGAAGTGCTCGACGTTCCGGCCGAATCCGACGACTCCGTCGGCGACATGGCGTCGGCCGACCCGGTTGCCGCATTCAACACCTATGTGTTGGAAGTGACATCGCCGGGCGTGGACCGCCCGCTCACGGCAGCGCGCCATTGGCGACGCGCCGCCGGCCGCAAGGTTGTCGTCGACCTCGTCGGGGAGCCGCCCGAGCGGGTCGCCGGGCGGGTGGGGCGACTGGCCGACGACGAGAACAGCGTGTCGGTGGTCATCAAGTCCGGCCGGGGACTGGCCACCCGGGAGATCGAGCTGGCGGTGGTACGCAAGGCGTTCGTACAGGTGGACTTCGGTGAACCGTCCCCTGCGGAACTAGAGAAGTGCGGCCTCGATCCCGAACAGATCGAGGCAAGACGGAAAGGGAACAAATGAATATCGATATCGCAGCGTTGAGAATGATCGAGGCCGAGAAGGGCATCTCGATCGACACCGTCATCGAGACCATCCAGTCGGCTCTGCTGACCGCGTACCGCCACACCGACGGATTCGCGCCTCACGCGTACATCGACGTGGACCGCAAGTCGGGTCAGGTGCGGGTGATGGCGCAGGAACGTGACGAGGACGGCAACGTCATCTCCGAATGGGACGACACACCGGAGGGATTCGGCCGGATCGCGGCGACCACCGCACGCCAGGTCATCCTGCAGCGTCTCCGAGATGCCGAGCACGACAAGAACTTCGGCGAGTTCTCCACCCACGAGGGTGAGATCGTCGGCGGCGTGGTCCAGCAGGACGCCCGGGCGAACGCACGCGGCATGGTGGTCGTGCGGATCGGCAGCGAGGCAACGGGTCAAGAAGGTGTGCTGCCGCCGGCGGAACAGGTGCCGGGAGAGAAGTACGTGCACGGCGAACGGATCAAGTGCTACGTGGTGGGCGTCACCCGCGGAGCGCGTGGACTTCAGATCACGCTGTCGCGAACCCATCCGAACCTGGTCCGAAAACTCTTCTCGCTCGAGGTCCCGGAAATCGAAGACGGGTCGGTGGAGATCGTCGCCGTGGCCCGCGAGGCCGGGCATCGATCGAAGATCGCGGTGCACACCGGGGTCGCCGGGCTCAACGCCAAGGGCGCCTGCATCGGGCCGATGGGGCAGCGGGTCCGCAACGTGATGAGCGAACTGGCCGGAGAGAAGATCGACATCATCGACTACGACACCGATCCCGCGGTGTTCGTCGGTAACGCGCTCTCGCCGTCGAAGGTCATCTCGGTCACGGTGGTCGATCTGGCTGCCAAGGCGGCGCGGGTCGTGGTTCCCGATTACCAGTTGTCGCTGGCCATCGGCAAGGAAGGGCAGAATGCCCGGCTCGCGGCGAGGCTCACCGGATGGCGTATCGACATCCGCAGCGACGCCCAGCCCGATCCCGACCATGTCGAGTCGGCGGCGGGTGCGAGCTGACCGAAAATTCGCCGGAAAGGGTGGCATTGGCATCTGCAGCGCCCAGGACGGTAGACTTTGCGGTGGTCCACAGTGATCCTTCGCCCCACCGCGAGAAAACTCCGATGCGCACCTGCGTCGGATGTCGTCAGTGTCGCCCGGCCGCCGAACTCGTTCGGCTGGTCGTCTGCACCGACGACGGTCTCCCGACTGTTGTGATCGACCATCGAAAGACCATGCCAGGGCGAGGAGCCTGGCTGCATCCCGAACCGGCATGTCTGGTTTTGGCGGTGCAGCGCAGAGCCTTCGCAAGGGCATTTCGGCTCGGCGGGTTGACCGTCGACGCCGATCTACTGACCCGAGAGATCGAGTCGGTAGCCACACAGAGAGGCCGGCAGCAGTCGGCCACTAAGGACAGGTAGCAGAAGACATGAGCACACCGTGAAGTTTTTGCGATGAGCACGTTTCGGACGTAGACCGAGGTCGTAGCGGGCAATGCCGCTCGACCTCCAAGTGAGGAGAGCAGTGGCAGGCAAGGCCCGCGTGCACGAATTGGCCAAAGAACTGGGCGTGACGAGTAAAGAAGTACTCGCCCGACTCAGCGAACAAGGCGAGTTCGTCAAATCAGCGTCGTCGACCGTAGAGGCCCCGGTGGCCCGGCGACTTCGCCAGTCCTTCCCCGGGAAGGACGCTCCCGCCGCCAACGGCGGAGCACCGTCATCAAACGCCGGAGGCAGCGCCCCGGCAGCAAAACCATCAGCAGCCAAGCCGGGTGCCGCGCGCACCCCGGCTCCTTCGGCGCCGGCACCGAGCGATTCGGCTCCGGCCGCGCCGTCGACCGGCGCAAAGCCCGGCGCCCCGCGCCCGGCGGCTCCCGCAGCCAAGGCGACCCCGGCAGCACCCCCGGCGCCCCCGGCAGCGACTCCGGCCCCGCAGAACCGGCCCGCTCCCCAGCGTCCGGCACCAGCGGCTCCTCAGGCTCCCGCAGCATCGGCGGCCTCCGCGACCCCGCCTGCGGCTCCTTCCCGTCCGGCTCCGGCCGCACCGGGCCCCAAGCCCGGTCCGCGTGCGCCGCGGGTCGGTAACAACCCGTATTCGACGGCCGCTCCGGTCGAACGTCCGGCACCACGTCCGGCACCCGGCGCGGGCGGTCCCCGCCCCGGCGGCGGCCAGCGCCCCGCACCCGGCGGCGCGACCGGTGGACGCCCGGCACCAGGTCAGGGCGGTCCCCGTCCCAGCCCCGGCAGCATGCTTCCCCGTCCCAACCCCGGTGCCATGCCGGCTCGTTCGGCCCGCCCAGGCGGTCCGGGCGGACCCGGCGGAGCACGCGGCGGTCCCGGTGGCGCACGTGGCGGACCCGGCGGCGCCGGTGGTGCCCGCGGCGGTCCCGGTGGCGGCGGCGGTGGATACCGCGGCGGTCCCGGTGGCGGCGGTGGCGGCGCCCCGACAGGTGCTCCCGGTGGTCCTCCCGGTGGGTTCCGCGGACGCCCCGGTGGTGGCGGTCGTGGACGTGGTGGCGGCGCAGCCGGTGCCTTCGGTCGCCCCGGCGGTGCAGTCCGTCGTGGTCGCAAGTCGAAGCGGGCGAAACGCGCCGAGTACGAGAGCATGCAGGCTCCCGCAGTCGGCGGCGTGCGGTTGCCACGTGGCAACGGCGAGACCATTCGCCTTGCTCGCGGTGCATCGCTGTCCGACTTCGCCGACAAGATCGACGCGAACCCGGCAGCGCTGGTGCAGGCGCTCTTCAATCTCGGTGAGATGGTCACGGCCACCGAATCGGTGAACGATGAGACGCTCGAGCTGCTCGGCGGCGAGATGAACTACGTCGTGCAGGTCGTCAGTCCTGAAGACGAAGATCGCGAACTGCTCGACTCCTTCGACCTCACCTACGGCGAAGATGCCGGTGGCGAGGACGATCTCGAGCAACGTCCGCCGGTGGTGACCGTCATGGGTCACGTCGACCACGGTAAGACGCGACTGCTCGACACGATCCGTAACGAAAAGGTCCGCGAAGGCGAGGCCGGCGGCATCACCCAGCACATCGGTGCCTACCAGGTCCTCACCGAACTGGACGGCAACGAGCGTCTGGTCACCTTCATCGACACCCCGGGTCACGAGGCGTTCACCGCCATGCGTGCCCGTGGTGCCAAGGCCACCGACATCGCGATCCTCGTGGTCGCGGCCGACGACGGCGTCATGCCGCAGACGGTCGAGGCGATCAACCATGCACAGGCGGCCGACGTGCCGATCGTCGTGGCGGTCAACAAGATCGACAAGGAAGGTGCTGATCCGCAGAAGATCCGCGCTCAGCTCACCGAATACGGTCTGGTTGCCGAGGACTTCGGCGGCGACACCATGTTCGTCGACATCTCCGCCAAGCAGGGCACCAACATCGACGCGCTGCTCGAAGCAGTTCTGTTGACCGCGGATGCCTCACTCGACCTGCGCGCGAATCCGGACATGGACGCACAGGGTGTGGCCATCGAGGCCCACCTCGACCGCGGCCGCGGCCCGGTGGCAACCGTGCTCGTGCAGCGCGGAACGCTCAAGGTCGGCGACTCGATCGTCGCCGGAGACGCCTACGGACGTGTCCGTCGGATGGTCGACGAGCACGGCGCCGATGTCACGGCGGCTCTGCCGTCGCGCCCGGTCCAGGTCATCGGTTTCACCTCGGTGCCCGGTGCAGGCGACAACCTGCTGGTCGTCGACGAGGACCGCATCGCCCGCCAGATCGCCGATCGCCGCAATGCGCGCAAGCGCAATGCGCTGGCCGCACGCAGCCGCAAGCGGATCAGCCTGGAAGATCTCGATTCGGCTCTGAAGGAGACTTCGCAGCTGAACCTGATCCTCAAGGGCGACAACTCGGGAACCGTGGAAGCGCTCGAAGAAGCGCTGCTCGGCATCGAGATCGACGACGAGGTGCAGTTGCGGGTCATCGACCGCGGTGTCGGTGGCGTCACCGAGACCAACGTGAACCTGGCCTCGGCATCGAACGCGATCATCATCGGGTTCAACGTCCGTGCCGAGGGCAAGGCGACCGAACTCGCGAACCGCGAGGGTGTCGACATCCGGTACTACTCGGTGATCTACCAGGCCATCGACGAGATCCAGAGCGCGCTCAAGGGCATGCTCAAGCCGATCTACGAAGAGGTCGAACTGGGTCGGGCCGATATCCGTGCGATCTTCCGTTCGTCGAAGGTCGGCAACATCGCGGGTTGTCTGGTCACATCGGGCATCATGCGCCGGAACGCCAAGGCCCGTCTGTTGCGCGACAACGTCGTGATCGCCGAGAACCTCACCATCTCCTCACTCAAGCGCGAGAAGGACGATGTCACCGAGGTCCGCGACGGCTACGAATGCGGTCTCACGATCACGTACAACGACATCAAGGTCGACGACGTCATCGAGACCTATGAGTTGCGGGAGAAGGCACGCGAATGACGTCGGCGACGGACATCAAGGTCGACGACGTCATCGAGACCTATGAGTTGCGGGAGAAGGCACGCGATTGACGTCGGCGACGGACATCAAGGTCGACGACGTCATCGAGACCTACGAGTTGCGGGAGAAGGCCCGGGAGTAATCCCGGACCAGGACGTCATGTTTGTCGGCTCCCTGGAGATCGACCTACTGCTCGGAGACGTCCGGTCCCTGAAGCAGAAGCGCTCAGTGGTGCGGCCCATCGTCGCATCACTGGCGCGTCTGCGGGTTTCGGTCGCCGAGGTCGACGACCACGATCTGCACCGCAGGGCGCGGATCGGGGTCGCGGCAGTTGCCACCGATTCCCGGCACATCGGTGAAATACTCGATGCCAGTGAAGATCTGGTCATGCAGCGGCCTGAGGTCGAAGTGTTGTCCGTCCGGCGCAGAATTCGCAGCAGCGACGACGACTGAGCTCACTGCAGCACAATTACTCGAGAAGAATTCGGCTCACGGGCCGGTCTGAGAACAAAAAGGAGTGAGGTCCCATGGCAGACCCCGCACGGGCACAGCGGTTGGCGAAGCGGATCTCATCGATTGTCGCCACGGCCATCGCCAAGGAGATCAAGGATCCCCGGCTGGCCTACATCACCGTCACGGACGCGAAGGTGACCGGCGATCTACACGATGCAACAATTTTCTACACGGTGATGGGTCCGTCGCTCGACGAAGAACCCGACTACGCGGCGGCAGCAGCCGGTCTGGCCAAGGCGACCGGCATCCTGCGGTCGAAGGTCGGAGCCGGAACCGGCGTCCGCTTCACCCCGACATTGAGTTTTGTGTTGGACAAGGTGCCCGACACCGCACGTGATCTCGAAGAGCTACTCGAGCGCGCCCGCCAGCAGGACGAGGAAGTCGCCCGGCTGGCCCGCGATGCCGCCCCGGCCGGCGACCCGGATCCCTACAAAGAACCGGCTCGGGCTGATGGTGATTCCGGCGACGAAGGTGCGGGTCCTGCGGGTGCCGGCGAAAGGTGAACACCACCGAAACGGCGGCCACCTCCGCGCTGCGGTCGATCGTCGACGTGCTGGCAGCTGCCGAGCACGTCACCGTCCTCTGTCATACGCGACCTGACGCCGACACCATCGGCAGCGGCCTTGCCATAGCCGGAGCACTGCGACGCCGAGGCACCGTGGTGGAGGTGAGCTTCCCCGATTCGACGACGCTACCTGCGGCGCTGGCCGAATTGCCCGGCGCGGACACGCTTGTCGAGCCGGGCGAGGTGGTCGGCCACCCCGTCGTGGTGACCGTGGACTGCGCCAGCATCCACCGTCTGGAATCGCTGGCCGCCGTCGTGGAGGCGGCGCAGTCATCGGTGGTGATCGACCACCACGCGTCCAACGACGGCTTCGGGACCATCAACTTCGTTGATCCCACTGCCGACTGCACGGCCGAACTCGTTCTCGAGATCATCGATGCGCTCGAGGTGCCGCTCGACGTCGAGGTCGCCACCTGCCTCTATGCCGGCGTGGTCACCGACACCGGGTCATTCAAGTGGGCGAGCCCCCGATCACACAGGATCGCCGCTCGGTTGCTCGAACTGGGCGTGGATGGTCGGAGTTGGACTCGGCGACTTCTCGACACCCACCGGTTCGCGTGGCTGACGATGGTTGCCGCCGCCCTCGACTCGGCGGAGCTGGTTCCCCACGCGTTTGCCGGACGCGGTCTGGTGTACGCCGTGGTCGACCACGAGTCCACCGCAGCGCTCGGCTGGGAGGAGAGCGAGAGTGTGGTGGACATCGTGCGCACCACCTCCGAAGCCGAGGTCGCGGTTGTGTTCAAAGAGGCCTCGCCGGGTCAGTGGACGGTGTCGATGCGTGCCAAGTCGGCCGTCGACCTCGTCCCGCTGGCTCGGATACACGGCGGCGGCGGTCATCGGCTCGCAGCGGGATACGGCGCCACCGGAACGGCCGCGGAGGTCGTCGGGCAGTTGTTGCGCTCGGTGTGACCGAAGCGCCCGTCGGGGAGTTCACTCCCACCAACAGCCGAATTCTGCGGTTGTCGGCCTCGGCCCTGGTTGTTCTCGTGGCCGAGCCGTTGTACCTGATGCTCGATCTGGCCGTTGTCGGCAGGCTCGGTGGTCTCGACCTCGCGGCGCTCGGTGTCGGGGTGCTGGTCTTGTCTGTTGTCAGTACCCAGCTCACGTTCCTGTCGTACGGCACGACGGCCCGGGCTGCGCAGAAGTTCGGCGCCGGCGACCGGGCAGGCGCGGTGGGCGAGGGGTTGCAGGCCACGTGGATCGCGCTGGCAGTGGGTGCGATCATCGTGGCGGTCATGCAGGTGGCCGCGCCCTGGACCCTCGAGGTGCTCACCGGCGGTGGTGACGTGGCCGCCGAGGCCGTCGACTGGCTACGCATCGCGGTCTGTGGGGTGCCATTGATCCTGCTGTCGATGGCCGGTAACGGCTGGATGCGCGGCGTGCAGGACACCCGGCGCCCCATTCTGTACGTGGTTGCCGGACTGGGTCTTTCGGCAATCCTGTGTCCGATTCTGGTGCACGGACTGCTCGGTGCGCCGCACCTGGGGCTCGTGGGCAGCGCGATCGCCAACGTCATCGGTCAGAGTCTGGCCGGGCTGTTGTTCGCGATCCGCGTACTCCGCGAGTTCAGTGCGGTCACTCGCCGGACGCCGGTGGGCGCCGGTCCCGGTGATCGATCGACAGTGTCCAGGCGTCCTCAGTGGACGGTCATCGCAGCGCAGCTGACCCTTGGCCGCGACCTGATCATGCGCAGCCTCGCCTTTCAGGTGTGTTTCCTGTCCGCAGCCGCCGTCGCGAGCCGGTTCGGCGTCGCAGCGGTCGCGTCCCATCAGCTCGTCCTGCAGCTCTGGAACTTCGTCGCCCTCGTCCTCGACTCGTTTGCCATAGCGGCCCAGGCCCTGGTCGGTGCGGCACTGGGAGCTGGTGCGGTTCCGGCAGCATGGAGAGTCGCGCGCCGCGTGATCGCTTGGTCGCTGGGTGTGTCGGTCCTTCTGGCCGCGATGTTCGCCGCGGGCAACGCCGTTTTCCCGCGAGTGTTCACCTCCGACGCCGCGGTACTCGCAGAACTGTCCACGCCGTGGTGGTTCTTCGTCGCGATGCTCCCGATCGCGGGAATCGTTTTCGCCCTCGACGGCATCCTCCTCGGAAGCGCAGACGCGGCCTTCCTGCGCACCTCGACGCTGCTGTCGGCAATCATCGGATTCTTGCCGCTCATCTGGTTGTCCCTGGCGTTCGACTGGGGTCTGGCCGGTATCTGGACCGGCCTTGTCGTGTTCATGGTGCTGCGGCTGATCACCGGTGCATGGCGAGTGCGCGGTGGCCGTTGGACCGAGGTGTCATCCGGGCGACCCCAGCGCCCTGAACCGGGTCCACCCGAACCTTCGACTACCCTCGCGTGACGGGGCGGAAGACGAGACGGGCAGATCTGTGAACATCGGCGAAAGGACGCGACATGGCGACACTGTGGGCGATCAGTGACCTGCATGTCGCGCACCGCGGGAACGAATCGATCATCGATCGGATCCGGCCCGAGAACGACGGCGACTGGCTGATCGTCGCCGGTGACGTCAGCGAACGTACCGACGACATCTCCGACACCCTGCGCCGCCTCAAAGCGCGGTTCGAGACCGTGATCTGGACCCCGGGCAACCACGAGCTTTACACCACCGCCAAGGATCCCATGCAGATCTTCGGCGTCGCACGCTACGACTACCTGGTGCAGATGTGCCGCGATCTGGGCGTCGTCACACCCGAGGACATCTACCCCCTGTTCGACCCCGGTGACGGGACCGCGCCGGTTCGCGTGGTGCCGATGTTCCTGTTGTACGACTACACCTTTCGACCCAAGGGAACCGTCAACAAGTTGCAGGCCCTGGCTGTGGCTCGGGAGAACAACGTGGTGGCCACGGACGAGTTCCTGTTGTCGCCCGAGCCGTTTCAGACGCGCGACGCCTGGAGTCGGGCCCGCATCGAACAGACTCGCCGCCGGCTCGACCGACTCGACCCCACCGAGCGCACAGTGCTGATCAACCACTGGCCGCTGCGAAGAGAGCCCACCGACGCATTGATGTACCCCGAGTTCGCCCTGTGGTGCGGCAGTGAACTCACCGACGACTGGCACCTGCGGTACAACGCGATGTGCAGCGTGTACGGACACCTGCACATTCCCCGCACCACCTGGTACGACGGGGTGCGGTTCGAAGAGGTGTCGGTCGGCTACCCGCGCGAATGGGGCCGCCGAGGCCTGCCGGATCCCTTGCTGCGCAAGATCGTTCCCGATGACGGGTTGCAGCCCGAGCACCTGCCCGAACACGGCGCCCGGTTCGAGCTGCCCCCGGACTACAAGGAACGCGCCGAGGAGTTCGCCCAGCAGCTGGCCAAGAAACGTGAGGACGTGAAGGTGCGCCGCGCCGAGCGTGAACAGAAGCGAGACGAGACACCATGATCGAAAAGCTGTTTCCCTCAGGGGTCGCAGTGGCAGAGTCGTTCGGCGAGATGGCCGACGCCGAGCCGATGGCCGCCGAGGCCTCGTTGATCGCCCGTGCCGTGGACAAACGTCGTCGCGAGTTCGTCACCACCCGCAACTGCGCACGCGAGGCGTTGAGCCGACTGGGTGTCGAGCCGGTGCCCATCCTGCGTGGTGACAACGGTGAACCGCTGTGGCCCCGTCAGATCGTGGGCAGCCTGACCCACTGCGACGGGTACCGGGCGGCGGTCGCGGGCTATGCGATGCAGGTCCGTTCGCTGGGCATCGATGCCGAACCGCACGAGCCCCTGCCCGAGGGAGTTCTCGAGCACGTCAGCATCGAGCCCGAGCGAGAAGTGTTGGCGGCCCGGGACTCGGACGTGCACTGGGACCGACTGCTGTTCTGCGCAAAGGAAGCCACCTACAAGGCATGGTTCCCGTTGGCCAAACGTTGGCTCGGTTTCGAGGATGCGCACATCACGTTCGAGCAGACCGCAGAGGGCACGGGCACTTTCCGTACCGAACTCCTCGTGGACGGTGCCACCGTGGACGGGGGCCGGCCCTTGCTCGGGTTCGATGGGCGCTGGTTGGTCCAGGACGGTCTCATCGTCACCGCGATCGTGCATTGAGGAGTCGACCTTGAGTTCTCGACCACCACATTCAGGCCTTGACGGTGCGGGCCTGATGATCATCGACAAGGCCGCCGGCGTCACGAGCCACGACGTCGTCGCCTCGTGCCGCAAGCTGCTCAAGACACGGCGCGTCGGGCACGCCGGGACACTCGATCCCATGGCCACAGGCGTACTGGTCATCGGGGTGGAGCGCGCGACCAAGATGCTCGGCCTCCTGTCGCTGACCACCAAGGCGTACGACGCGACGATCCGGCTCGGGGCCACCACCGACACCGACGACGCCGAAGGCAGCGTTCTCACCCGCACCGACACGAGCGACCTCGACCACGCGCGCATCCACACCGAGGTCAAACCGCTGACGGGGGAGATCAGCCAGATCCCGGCCCGCGTCAGTGCCATCAAGGTCGACGGTCAGCGCGCACATGCGCTGGTCCGTGAAGGCGCCGACTTCGAACTCAAGGCCAGGCAGGTGACGGTGTCGCGATTCGATGTCGTCGACATCGAGACCGTCCAGGACGGCGACGCGGTCTACACCGACGTGCGTGTCCAGGTCGAGTGCTCGGCGGGGACCTATATCCGGTCGCTGGCACGGGACCTCGGGGCCGAACTCGGCGTGGGTGGCCACCTCACGGCACTGCGGCGCACGAGGGTCGGTCCGTTCGGGCTCGATGTGGCGCGCACGATCGCCGAATTGGCCGACGACCCGACGGTGTCACTCGACATCGATGCAGCAGCGCAATTCGCCTTTGCCCATCGCAACATCACCGCGGAGGAAGCCGAGTCGATCAGTCAGGGGCGCTGGCTCGAGCCGATCGGGATGGAGGGGGTCTACGCGGCCATCGACCCTGAGGGCCACACCATCGCGCTGCTGCAGGAAAAGGGCCGCAGAGCCAGCTCGGTGATGGTGGTCCGGCCGGCGACGTTGCGCTGAGAACCGTCCCCGGCCGAGTTCAGCTCGACTCACTTCAGTCGGCGAGCCAAATGGCCCGTGCCGCAATGTCTCCGAGATCTATCGGGGTTCCGCCGTCGATACAGATCTCGATGGTGCCGGCAAACGGGCGACGTTCTCGGACGGCGATGGTGCGGTCGAGCGCGATGCCCACCGAGTCGAAGTAGCGCAGCATCTCAGGGTCGGTGTCGGCGATGCGAGCGATCCGTCCGGCGGTGCCCACGTCCACATCGGCGAGCACCCGTGCCGATGGCGACGGCACCGACCCGTCCACCTGCGGTATCGGGTCGCCGTGGGGATCGCGGGTGGGGAAGTCGAGTTTCGCGTCCAGCCTCGACAGGAAGCGGTCGGACACGGCGTGCTCGAGTACCTCGGCCTCGTCGTGCACCTCATCCCATCCATAGCCGAGCTCGCGGACGAGGAATGTCTCCAGCAGGCGATGCCGCCGGACCATCAGCACCGCGGCCGTTCTGCCGGCCTCGGTGAGCGTGATCGATCCGTAGCGCTCGTGCACCACGAGATCCTGATCGGCGAGCTTGCGGATCGCCTCGGACGCGGTGGACGGTGACACGCCGAGACGTTCGGCCAACATCTTGGTGGTGATCTTCTCCGGCCGCCATTCCTGGCCGGTCCAGATCACTTTCAGGTAGTCCTGCGTCACCGAGGACAGTTCGGACACGCCGCGCTGGTCGGCGGAGTCGGTGAGATCCTTCCCTGTTTCTTCGGGAGCATCAGATGGAGGCACCTGTCGAGCTTAGGACGCGACACCACCAGACGTCAGATCGCCATGGGGAGTTCGGTGTCGCGGTCCCGCGGGCGGGGTCGTAGGCTTGTGCCGTGTTGCGCTGGCGAGGGCTTGAGGATATCCCCGCGGACTGGGGCAGATGTGTGGTCACGATCGGCGTCTTCGACGGCGTGCACCGAGGTCACGCGCAGTTGATCACGACCGCGACCAAGGCCGCCGAGGAACGTGGTGTGCCCGCGGTACTGATGACGTTCGATCCCCATCCCGCCGAGGTGGTGCGCCCGGGAAGTCATCCTCCCCAGTTGTCCACCCTCACCAGGAGGGCTGAGCTCGCCGAAGAGCTGGGCATAGACGTCTTCTGCGTCATGCCGTTCACTCCCGTGCTCGCCGCCCAGTCCCCGAAGGACTTCGCGCACGAAGTGCTGGTCGAACGCCTGCACGCGCAAGAGGTCGTGGTCGGCGACAACTTCACGTTCGGGAAGAAGGCCGCGGGCAACGTCGAGGTACTCAGAACACTCGGCGAGAAGTTCGGATTCGGTGTTCAAGCGGTGTCACTGCTGGGTGAGCATGCGGTGACGTTCTCCTCGACATACATCCGTTCGTGTGTCGACGCCGGAGACGTCGCGGCGGCGGCCGAGGCCCTCGGCCGACCCCATCGGGTGGAAGGCGTAGTCGTCCGTGGTGACGGACGTGGCCGCGAGCTGGGTTTCCCCACTGCCAACGTGGCACCGCCGATGTACTCGGCCATTCCGGCCGACGGTGTGTATGCCGCCTGGTTCACCGTTCTGGGAGCGGGTCCGGTCGTCGGGCAGGTGGAACCAGGGGAGAGTTATCAGGCGGCCGTGTCGGTCGGGACCAACCCGACGTTCTCCGGACGTACGCGCACCGTCGAGGCGTTTGTTCTCGACACCAAGGCCGACCTCTACGGCCAGCACGTCGCAGTCGATTTCGTCGGACGTATCCGAGGGCAGGTCAAGTACGAGTCGGTGCAGTCGCTGATCGACCAGATCGCAGCCGATGTCGAAGAGACCCGTGTGGTGCTGGCATCCGGGCCCAATCCAGGGGACTGAGTCGCATCGGCCCACTCGCGGGTCCAGGCCTCGATTTGGCCTGGTGACCGCCGCGCCGGTACAGTGGCCAGTCGGTGTGTGCTGCGGTTCGCGGTGGCTGCACCAAGATCTTCGAGGGTGGTGGGTCAAAACCACCCGGAGTTCTCCCATCAACGCGCGGACGGCATTTTCAGGAGTTTCCAGTGGCTTTGACCGTTGAACAGAAGAAGACCATTCTCGCCGAGTACGGCTTGCACGAGACCGATACCGGTTCTCCCGAGGCTCAGGTCGCGATGCTGACCAAGCGCATCACCGACCTCACCGAGCACCTCAAAGAGCACAAGCACGACCACCACAGCCGCCGCGGACTCCTGCTGCTCGTCGGCCGTCGCCGTCGTCTGCTCAAGTACGTCGCCAAGGTCGATGTGCAGCGCTACCGCTCGCTCATCGAGCGTCTGGGTCTGCGCCGCTAGTACGGCCCCATGTGGCCTGCGCCGGAGATGCCGAATAGCTCCCGACAGGCCACTGCACCACCGAGAGTGCGAACGCCGAGGATATCGAGTGATATCCTCGGCGTTGGCTTTTGTACCAAGAAGATCACGGCCGTTTGCGCGGCAGTACCCGGTCGGCATCTGCGGCCCGGACACACTGCAGTAGGTGAGCGGTCCTCGGTAGTGGCTCCCGGAGACACGATTCTCCGGCGGCTTCGATCGATGGCCGTCACGCGACGTGCAATTGCCTTCTCTTGGTTCAGGGCCTACTCGCGTGTGTTCGCCCGCGAGTCGACCGACCGTAAGCAGGTCGTCATCTCTGACGCCTGACGAGAGGAACCATCAACACATGACTGACGTCACCACCACAGACACCGTCGACTACGACGACGAGATCACCGAAGCCACCGCTGTCATCGACAACGGCACCTTCGGCACCCGCACCATCCGTTTCGAGACCGGCCGGCTCGCGCAGCAGGCCGCAGGCGCGGTTGTGGCCTACCTCGATGACGAGACGATGCTGCTGTCGGCCACCAGCGCCGGCAAGCACCCCAAGGACCATTTCGACTTCTTCCCGCTGACGGTCGACGTCGAAGAGCGCATGTACGCGGCCGGCCGCATCCCCGGGTCGTTCTTCCGCCGCGAAGGCCGTCCGTCCACCGACGCGATCCTGACCTGCCGCCTGATCGACCGGCCGCTGCGCCCGTCGTTCGTCGACGGTCTCCGTAACGAGATCCAGGTCGTCGTCACCATCCTGAGCCTTGATCCCAAGGACCTGTACGACGTGGTGGCCATCAACGCCGCCTCGGCGTCCACCCAGATCGCGGGCCTCCCGTTCTCCGGGCCGGTGGGTGGCGTGCGGGTTGCGCTCATCCCGACCGACGAGAACAAGGCCGGCCAGTGGGTCGCCTTCCCGACCGTCGAGCAGCTCGAAGGCGCCGTCTTCGACATGGTCGTCGCCGGCCGAATCGTCTCCGGCGAGGGTGACTCCGCCGATGTCGCGATCATGATGGTCGAGGCCGAGGCCACCGACAACGTGATCGAACTGATCGAGGGTGGCGCGCAGGCGCCCACCGAAGCCATCGTGGCCGAGGGACTCGAGGCCGCCAAGCCGTTCATCGCCCGTCTGTGTGAGGCACAGCAGAAGCTCGCCGCCGAGGCAGCCAAGCCCACCGGCGACTTCCCGCTGTTCCCGCCGTACGGCGACGACGTCTTCGCCGCTGTCGAGGCTGCAGGTTCGGACAAACTCTCCGAGATCCTGACCATCGCGGCCAAGGCCGAGCGCGACGACAAGACCGATGAACTCAAGAGTGAGATCCTCGAGCAGCTCGCCGGACAGTTCGAAGGCCGCGAGAAGGAAATCGGCGGCGCATACCGGTCGCTGACCAAGAAGCTGGTTCGTGGGCGCATCCTCACCGACCATTTCCGGATCGACGGTCGCGGTGTCACCGACATCCGCTCGCTGTCTGCCGAGGTCGCCATCATTCCTCGCGCACACGGTAGTGCCCTGTTCGAGCGCGGCGAAACCCAGATCATGGGCGTCACCACCCTCGACATGGTGAAGATGGCGCAGCAGGTCGACTCCCTCGGGCCCGAGACCAGCAAGCGGTACATGCACCACTACAACTTCCCGCCGTACTCGACCGGTGAGACCGGCCGGGTGGGTTCGCCCAAGCGTCGCGAGATCGGCCACGGCGCACTCGCCGAGCGCGCCCTGATGCCGGTTTTGCCGAGCGTCGCCGAGTTCCCGTACGCGATCCGTCAGGTGTCCGAGGCCTTGAGCTCCAACGGCTCTACGTCGATGGGCTCGGTGTGCGCCTCCACGATGTCGCTGCTCAACGCCGGCGTGCCCCTGCGGGCCCCGGTTGCCGGCATCGCGATGGGCCTGGTGTCGGACGAGATCGACGGCCAGACCCGTTACGTCGCCCTGACCGACATCCTCGGAGCCGAAGACGCCTTCGGCGACATGGACTTCAAGGTTGCAGGCACCAAGGACTTCGTGACCGCACTGCAGCTCGACACCAAGCTCGACGGCATCCCGTCGAAGGTTCTGGCATCGGCGCTCGCCCAGGCCAAGGACGCTCGCATCACCATCCTCGACGTGATGGCCGAGGCCATCGACGAGCCTGATGAGATGAGCCCGTACGCGCCTCGCGTGACCACGGTCAAGGTGCCCGTCGACAAGATCGGTGAGGTCATCGGGCCCAAGGGCAAGATGATCAACTCGATCACCGAGCAGACCGGTGCGAACATCTCCATCGAGGACGACGGCACCGTGTTCGTCGGCGCCACCGATGGTCCGTCTGCGCAGGCCGCGATCGACATGATCAACGCCATCGCCAACCCGCAGCTGCCCAAGGTGGGCGAGCGGTTCCTCGGAACCGTGGTCAAGACCACCACCTTCGGTGCCTTCGTGTCGCTGCTCCCGGGCCGCGACGGTCTGGTGCACATCTCGAAGCTGGGCAAGGGCAAGCGCATCGGCAAGGTCGAGGACGTGGTCAACGTGGGCGAGAAGCTCCGCGTGGAGATCGCCGACATCGATGACCGCGGCAAGATCAGCCTCGTCCCCGTCGACGACGACGCGGCTTCGGCCCCGGCCGAGGCGGAGCCCGTCTCGGAGGCGAACGCCTGAGCAACGCAACAGGTTTGACCTCGTCGCGGCCGAAGTCCGCGTCGACCGCAAGCCACCGGGCAGTACGGAGATCCGTGCTGCCCGGCGGGCTGCGGGTGGTCACCGAACACATTCCGGGGGTCAGGTCCGCATCGGTCGGCCTCTGGGTGGCGGTCGGTTCGCGTGACGAGAAGCCGTCGGTTGCCGGCGCTGCACACTTTCTCGAGCATCTGCTGTTCAAGTCGACGCCCACGCGAACGGCAGCGAGTACGGCGCAGCAGATCGATGCCATCGGCGGTGAACTCAACGCCTTCACCGGCAAAGAGCACACCTGCTACTACGCGCACGTACTCGACGAGCACCTGGCCACGGCCATCGACATCGTCGGTGACGTCGTGCTGCGCGGTCGTTGCCGCGCCGAGGACGTCGAGGTGGAGAGGACCGTTGTGCTCGAGGAGATCTCGATGCGCGACGACGATCCCGAAGACCTGCTCGCCGACCTGTTCATGACGGCGATGTACGGGGACCATCCGATCGGACGGCCGGTGATCGGGTCGGCAGAATCGATCACCGACATGACCAGAACGCAGATCAAGTCGTTTCACGGTCGTCGATACACACCCGACAAGATGGTGCTGTCGGTCGCCGGCAACGTCTCACACGCCGACGTTCTCGCAGCAGTTCGGTCCACCTTCGCCGGTCATCTAGACGGCGACGCCGCGCCCGCCCCGATTCGGGTGGGAAGCAAGACGATCGGTGGCCTGCCATCGCTCGAGTTGTCCTATCGCGACACCGAACAGGTACACATCCTCCTCGGTGTTCGCGCGCCTGGCAGGGGCAATCCGGATCGATGGGCACTGTCCGTGCTCAACACCGCGCTCGGGGGCGGGCTGAGTTCTCGGCTGTTCCAGGAGATCCGGGAGTCGCGAGGTCTCGCGTACTCGGTCTACTCATCGGTTGATTCATTTGCCGACATCGGAGCGTTCTCCGTCTATGCCGGTTGTTCGCCCGACCATCTGGCCGAGGTCGTCACCGTCACCGGAGAGATCCTGTCCCAGGTTGCCCGCGAGGGCATCACCGAGGAAGAACTGGTGCGCGCCAAGGGTTCGTTGATCGGCGGCATGGTGCTGGGGCTCGAGGACTCTCAGTCCCGGATGCATCGCAACGGACGCGGCGAGATCAACTACGGCAAGCAGCTCTCCGTCGAACAAACGCTTCGCAAGATCGAACGGGTCACCGTGGCCGACACGAGCCGGGTGGCAGGCGAGTTGCTGAGCAGGCCCATGGGGGCCGCGGTGGTCGGCCCGTACCGCTCCCGTCGGCAGTTGCCGAAGTCACTGACCGGTCTGATCTGCTGATCGGGTCCAGGCCTGGCACGATGAGGCAATGGTCCAGATCGCGGAGTTCCTTGCCGCCTACCCGCCGTTCGACTCACTCGACGAGTCGGAGATCGCACGGATCGCTGCGTCGTCGCGGCTCGAGCACCACGAGTCCGGTAGCCAGATCATGGACGGATTCAGCCGGCCGGTCGAGGAACTCGCCGTTGTCGTAGCCGGCCAGGTGGAACTGTGGAACTCGCCCGATCACAAACCCGATGGCCCGGACGAAATCCTCGGGCCGGGCGGGGTGTTCGGCTACTCGGCGATGTTGACCGGTTCGTCGATCGGGCCGCTGGCCATCGCGGCAGGCCCGGTTCAGGTCTGTCGCGTCCCCAATCATGCTGTGCGTGCGGTCTTCTCGTCCCTTGCCGGCGCCGAGTTCCTCGCCCGCAAGCTAACCGTGGCGCAACGCACCGACTCGTTGTCGATCAACGACTACGGCACCGTGGACGAGTTGATCCGCACGGCCCCGGTGGTCGGCTCCGGATCGATGACCGTGCGAGAGGCCGCATCCGCCATCACCGAGCATCGCAGCGGGTACATTGTGATCCCCTGTGAGGATGGGCGTTTCGGTGTGCTGACCGACCGCGACATCCGCGCCCGTGTGGTCGCCACCGGAGCAGATCTGCGGACCCCGGTGCATGAGGTCATGACCTTCCCCGCGATCACCGCGGTGACCAATGCGCCCGCTTCCGACGTACTCGTCAACATTCTGGACCACGATCTGACCTGTGTCCCGGTAGTGGATCCAGGCGGCAAACTCCGGGGAGTTGTTCTGCCCGGTGACTTCGTCAACGCCCCTGCGGGTATCAGTGTTGCTCTGCGAGAACAGATCACGCGCGCCGACTCGATCGACACCCTGCAGGACCGTGGCAAGCGGATGCGATACCTGGTGGCCGACCTGCTGCGACGTGGGCGGCCGTCCTTCGAGGTCACCGCTGTTCTGTCGGTGGTCACCGATGCCGTGGTGCGCCGCGCCCTCGAGATCGTCTTGGGTGAGCATCCGGAATTGGACCCCGCAGCCCTCACCTGGCTGTCGCTCGGCAGCAATGCGCGCCGGGAACCAGTTCTCAGTTCTGACGTGGACAGTGCGGTCTCCTTCGCCGAATCGGTGAACAACCCGGAGTCGATAGCGGCGTATCGCGCAGCATTCGCCGAGGTCGGCGAGGTCTTGCGCGGCTGCGGGCTCAGCATCGACAGCAACGGCGCATCGGCAGAGATGCCACTGTTCTCCCGCACCCACAGTCAGTGGCAGGAGGCGGCCCAGCAATGGCTGATATCGCCCCTGGACAACAAAGGCATGATTCTGGCCTCCCTGCTGCTCGATGGCCGACCCATCTGGGGTGATCCGGGTGTCACCGCCGTGTCCGAGGTGTTCGGCAACGTGCGGTCGCATCCTGGCACCATGCGACTGCTGCTTGCCGAATCGCTCTCGTATCGAGCGAAACTCCGCTCGATGCGCGACGTGTTGTCGCGGCGCGGTGGAACATTCGACATCAAGTCCCACGCGTTGATCCCCGTGATCAACATCGCCCGGTGGGCTGCGTTGAGCGTGCAGAGTCCGGAGTTGGGTACGCGCGCACGGTTGGGTGCTGCAGCAGGTAGTCCGATGCTGACCGAGGACAACGCCAACACACTCATCGAGGTGTTCGAGGTCTTGCAGAAGATCCGGCTGACCTACCAGGTCGCCCAACTCGACAGAGGGGAGAGGGCCACCGACGTGCTCACCATGTCCAGACTGTCACCGCTGGACCGCAGTCTTGTCGGACAGGCCGTGCGAGAGGTGTCGGCAGTCCAGCGGCGGATGGAGAACATGTCGCACTACTTGTCTGTCCGGGAGTTCGTCGACCCGCCCGCGTGAGCGTAATCGTCGTCGAGGGGCGATGTGCCCAGCGGGATCTGGAGATCGGCCGCCACGTGCGGACACAGCATCTCACCGCGATGCGTGCTCAAGCCCTTGGCGAGTGCGGTGTCGCGACGCAGCGCCTCGGTCCATCCGAGGTCGGCCAGCTTGAGTACGTACGGCAAGGTGGCGCCGGTGAGCGCCATCGTCGAGGTCCGGGCCACCGACCCCGGCATGTTGGCGACGCAGTAGAACACCGAGCCGTGCACCATGAAGGTCGGGTCGTCGTGGGTGGTCGGTCGTGAGTCCTCGAAACATCCGCCCTGATCGATGGCGATGTCGACGAGCACCGAGCCCTCACGCATCTCGGACACCAGTTGATTGGACACCAGCACAGGGGCTTTGGCTCCGGGGACCAGAACCGCACCGATCACGAGATCGGCGTTTCTGACCGCCTCACCGAGCGCGAGCGCGGTGCTGTACCGGGTGTGTACCCGACCGGAGAAACGGGCGTCGATCGCACGGAGCTTGGCGATGTCGAGGTCGAAAACGGTCACCGTCGCCCCCATGCCCATTGCGATGGTTGCGGCATTCACGCCACTGACCCCGCCCCCGATCACCACGACGTCGGCGGGGGCGGTACCCGGGACCCCGCCCATCAACACACCACGCCCGCCGGCCGACCGCATCAGGTGATAGGCGCCGACTTGCGGGGCCAGCCGACCGGCGACTTCGCTCATCGGTGCCAGCAACGGGAGCGAACCGTCCGCGGCCTGCACGGTCTCGTAGGCGATGGCAGTGGTACCGGACTGGAGCAGGGCGTCGGTGCACGCCCTGCTCGCCGCGAGGTGCAGGTATGTGAAGAGCACCTGACCTTCTCGCATCAGCTCGTATTCGGATGCGATGGGTTCTTTCACCTTGAGCAGGAGCTCGGCCTGCTCCCATACGGCTTGTGCGGTGCCCAGTATCTGCGCGCCGGCCTCTTTGAAATCGGTGTCGGAGATGGCCGAACCGGAGCCGGCGTTCTGTTCGATGATGACCTCGTGGCCCCGCCGAGTCAGTTCGGCCACTCCTGCCGGGGTCACCGCGACCCGGTACTCGTTGTTCTTGATCTCGCGTGGGATTCCGACACGCATGACGTTCTCCTTGTGATTGGTTAGGTCCAAGCGTGAAACTTGTTCGATTCCTGCGCAAGATATGTGATGATAATTCTCATGAGCCCGGTCTTTTCCGGCAATTCTTCGATCTTGGAGGTTCGCGTGTCGCCTGAGCCGAATATTGTTCGACCACGGGCGGCCGGGCTTGATGACGTCGATCGGAGAATCTTGGCGTTGTTGCAAGTCGACGCGCGTATGTCCAACAGCGCGTTGGCTGCCGAGGTCGGTATCGCCGCCTCGACGTGCCATGGTCGGATACGTCGGCTCATCGACATAGGTGTGGTGCGCGGGTTCTTTGCCGACATCGATCCAGCTGCGGTGGGGCGACCGCTGCGGGCGATGGTGGCGGTGAGTCTGCAATCGGACGCACGCGGCCAGATCCGTCGCTTCGTGGCGGAGATCGGTGGACACGACGAGGTGATCGACGTCTTCTTCCTCGCAGGTACGGACGACTACTTGCTCCATGTGGCCACAGCCGACACCGAGACGCTTCGTCAGTTCGTGGAGATGCTCAACTCGCGTCCCGAGGTGGCCGGGACGACAACGTCATTGGTGTTCGAGCACCTGCGCGGTTCGGCGCCGATCTTCTGAACGATCGATGTTTTTGCGTAGTCGGGTGAAAGTGCGGCCACCGCCTGCCGCGACCACTGCGACGGGCTCGTCGACGTCGCCGTACACCGCCACGAAGCGATCCGACTCCAGATTGCCTTCAACGATGCTGGGCGATTGCCCTGCAGGTATGGTCCCGCACACCTGAAGCCTCAGATCATACTGATCCGACCAAAAGTACGGCGCCGTGTACTTCGGTGGAGGCAGGCCCAGCAGCGATCGCGCCGCTCGTCGTGCATGATCGAGTGCCGCCGCCCAATGTTCCTGTCGCACATGGGCAGCCGTGATGGGGTTGTACACACGGGCACAGTCTCCGACCGCGTATACGTCGGCCACCGCGGTGGCGCACTGTCCGTCGGTGAGGAAGCCGCGGTCGATCGCGATCCCGGATGCGGCAGCCCACTCGGTGTTGGGGAGGGCTCCGATTCCGATCACCACAGTGTCTGCAGGTAGTTCGGTGCCGTCGGCGAGCGTCACCGACTCCACTCGGGCGGTTCCGTTGATCGTCTCGATCGCTGTCCCGGTACGCAAGGTCACCCCGTGCCTGGCGTGGACGCTGTGTAGCCAGTGCGCCAGTCGCGCACCGAGCAGGGCCGCACCGGGGGCCTCGGACGCCTCGACGATGGTCACCGACATGCCTGCTGCTGTCGCACTCGACGCCACTTCACATCCGACGAAACCGGCACCGATGACAACCATGTGACCGCCGCGCCGCATGGATTCGCGGAGCTCGAGAGCATCGTCAAGGGTTCTGAGGGTGTGTACGCCGGCCATGTCTGCGCCGATCAGGGTGCGCGGCCGAGCGCCGGTCGCCACCACCACGGTCGCTACGGTGATCGAAGTGCCGTCGTCGAGCAGTACATCGTGCCCGGCTTTGTGATGGTCGATGCCGATCGCCGACGACCCCAGGCGCCACCGGAACTCGGTCAGGTCCTCATCGTCGGTCAGGCCGATGGGTGCGCTGGTCACGCCCTGGCACAGAACAGCTTTCGACAGCGGCGGCCTGTCATAGGGCAGATGGCCCTCCGCCCCGATGAGGGTGATCTCGCCGGTGTGCCCGAGTGCGCGTAGTTCGCGGGCGGTCGACAGACCGGCAAGCGAAGCCCCGACGATCGCCACGGAGGCGGTGGACGGGTCTGCGAGCGATGGTTCGGCCGTGGTGTCCGATGGCGTCCCGCTCACGCGGCGTCGTGCCCGGAGAGCTGCAGGTAGATCCGGCCGTCCTCGACCAGGGTCTGATGAGTGCGGACCGCGATCTTCGCCGGGGGTCCCGACGGCAGTCCGGTCCGGAGGTCGAAGCAGGCTTCGTGCAGCGGGCACTCCACCGCGCAGCCTTCCACCCAGCCGTCGGCCAGCGACGTCTCCTGGTGGGTGCAGGTGTCGTCGATCGCGAACACCCCGTCTTCGGTGTGGAACACGGCGATGGGTGGTTGACCCGGGGGAGTGACACGTGCGACCCCCCCTGCCGGCAGGGCGTCGAGAGTGGACACCAGATAGTGATGAACGGCCTGGTCAGGAGTGATTGTCATGGCAGCCTCGATGAAGTCGGTGTACAACTCACGACGTTGAGTTGCGTCAGTTGCAACTAAGTTCGGTATGCGCAACAGCATCGCATCCGGTGGAGCGTCAGTCAAGCCGACCGGCCGGTTCCGGCGGTGTCCCGGGAGCACCGCATTAGGCTGAGCGACGATGACTGAAGCCGAGAGTGAAACCCGTCCCGCATCGATCCAGTCGGTGGACCGCGCCCTCCAGGTGTTGGAGATCCTTGCCCGCCAGGGTCAGGGCGGGGTGTCGGATATCGCCGACACCCTCGGAGTCCACAAGTCGACGGTGTCCCGGATCGTCTCGGTCCTCGAGGCGCGGGGGTTCGTCGAGCAATTGTCTGATCGTGGCAAGTACCGGCTCGGCTTCACGATCGTGCGGTTGGCCGGGGCGACGATGGCGACCCGCGATCTTGGCAAAGAGAGTCGCGAGATCTGTGAGGCACTTGCCGACGAGGCCGGGGAGACGGTGAATCTGGCGATCCTGGAAGGTGATCGGGCCATCAACATCACCGAGGCGAGCGGCCCGCTCGGGATCGCGCTGCGAACCTGGGTCGGGCAGAGTTCGCCCGCGCACGCGACATCCAGCGGCAAAGTCCTCCTCGCCGCCGTGCCGGAAGGGCGGTTGGGGCAGACCCTCGGTGACGAACTCGAGCGGTTCACCCCTCGCACCGTCACCGACCTGACCGAGTTGCGCGAGCAGCTGCAACTGATCTCCGCGCGCGGGTGGTCCTGCGCGGTCGAAGAGCTCGAGGACGGCCTCAATGCGATCGCTGCGCCGGTTCGTGACCACACCGGCGATGTGATTGCGGCGCTGAGTATCTCCGGACCCAGCTTTCGGCTCACACCTGAGGCGATGGATGCGTTCTCGCCGCGGTTGTGTGGTGCGGCGCTGGACGTGAGCCGGAGACTCGGCTTCCCGGGCTGAGCTGCCCCATTGGGCTGTCCGCTTGACACACGCTTGGCGCGGCTTCACCATTTGTTGCGTAGGGCACGAATGCGTTGCGTATTGCGCAACGTCCGGGCCGTCTCGCCGCAAACGTTTGGAGTCCCCGGGTGGTGCAACCGCGATTTCTGATCATCGGTGCGGGTGTGGTCGGATCGGCCTTGGCCGATGAGCTGACAGCGCTGGGATACACAGAGGTGACCGTCCTCGACCGCGGACCACTCGCCCCTGGTCAGACGCCGATGACAGGTGGGTCCAGTTCGCACGCACCCGGATTGGTGTTCCAGACCAACCCGTCGCGGACCATGGCAAAGTTCGCGCACTACACGGCCACCAAGCTCAGGTCGCTGAACACGGCGGACAGCCTCTGTTTCAACACTGTCGGCGGGCTCGAGGTTGCGACCACGCCCGAGCGACTGGCCGACCTGCACCGGAAGGCGGGCTGGGCGCAGGTCGAGGGAATCGAAGCCGCGGTCGTCGATGTCGACGAGTGCGTGCGGCTCCATCCGCTGATCGATCGAGACATCGTTCTGGGCGGCCTGTACACGCCCGCCGATGGCCTGGCCGGTGCGCCGGCCGCGATCGGGATGCAGATGCGGCGGGCAATCGACCGGGGCGCAACGTTCTTCGGTGGCCAGCAGGTGATCGAGATCAGCCAACGGGCTGGTGTGGTGACCGGTGTCCGCACCACCGAGCGCACGTTCGAGGCCGACGTCGTGGTTTCGTGTGCCGGGTTCTGGGGCGCCGAACTCGGGAACCTGGTCGGACTGCGGGTACCCCTGGTCCCGATGGGGCACCAGTACGCCAAAACCACTGCGCTGCCCGTTCTTCGGGATCATCGTGATCAAGCGCGAGGCCACGCCGACGCGAGACTGCCCATTCTTCGGCATCAGGACGCCGACCTCTACTATCGCCAGCACGGCGAGGCGGTGGGCATCGGCTACTACGGGCATCGCCCGATGCCGGTGGATATGGCCTCTCTCGAGGAATTGACCGCGGCCCAGCCGATGCCCTCGATGCTGCCCTTCACCGATACCGACTTCGCTCCTGCCTGGACCGAGTCGGTGCGTCTTCTGCCTGCGCTTGCCGAAGTCGGCGTGGTCGAGGGGTTCAACGGCATCTTCTCGTTCACCCCGGACGGGGGCCCGATGATGGGCGAACATCCCGCGCTGTCCGGATTCTGGGTGGCGGAGGCGGTGTGGGTCACGCATTCGGCCGGTGTGGCCAGGACCATGGCGCGGTGGATCACAGACGGAACCCCCGACCTCGATGTCCATGGTTGTGACCTCGCCCGGTTCACCTCTTCGCAGCTGACGGCCGATTACGTGGCCGACACGAGTGCACAGGCTTTTGTCGAGGTGTACGACATCATCCACCCCCGCGACCAACGCTCGGTGCAGCGCGGCCTCGCCAAGAGCCCGTTCCATGCGAGGCACGTGGACGCGGGCGCGGTGTTCCACACCGGCCGCGAGTGGGAACGGCCGGCCTGGTTCGAGAGCAACGCGGGCATGGTCGACTGCGACGTCACATATCCTCACGACGGGTGGGCCGGCCGGAACTGGTCGCCGATCGTGCCGGCCGAAGCCCTCGCAACCCGCCGCCGGGTGGGCTTGTACGACATGACGTCGCTCATGCGGATCGAGGTCACGGGTGCCGACGCCACGAACTTCCTCGACAGGATGCTGACCCGCACGGTGCGGCGACCGATCGGGACGGTGATCTACGCGCTGCTCCTGGACGAGTCCGGCGGTGTCCGCAGTGATGTGACGGTTGCCAGGCTGGGCGAGAACACCTTTCAACTCGGTATCAACGGACCGATGGACATCGACTGGCTGCAACGGCATCGAGCCGATGCCGACGTCACCGTCACCGACATCACCGCCGCCACCTGTTGCGTGGGTGTATGGGGGCCGCTGGCCCGTGAACTGGTGGCGCCTCTGTGCTCGATCGATCTGTACGACACCACACTCGGCTACTACCAGGCTGCCCGCGCGATCATCGGCGGCATTCCGGTGACCATGATGCGTATCTCCTACGTCGGCGAGCTGGGGTGGGAGATATACGCCGACGCTGCCCACGGCGAATTGTTTTGGGACACATTGGCAGACGCGGGAGAACCACTAGGTGCGGTGTGGGCGGGGCGCGGGGCGCTGGACGTGTTGCGCCTGGAAAAGGGTTACCGCGCCTGGGGCACCGACGTGGATGCCGAGATGTCTCCCGAGGAAGCAGGGTTGTCCTTCGCGGTGGGAAAGAAGCACGACTTTCTCGGCAGGCACGCGCTCGAGGCGAGGGTGGTGCGCTCGAAGCTCCACACCCTCGTCGCTCGAGACCCACAGGCGATCGTCATGGGCGGCGAGCCGGTGACCGCGACCGGTCAAGTGGTCGGCTTTGTCACCTCGGCTGCATTCTCTGCCTTGGTGGGCCGGACGATCTGCTATGCCCGACTGGCGCCGCACCTGTCTGTCGGAGACACCGTCGCCGTGGAGTACTTCGGGGAGCTCCTCGACTTCGACATCACCGAACCGGTGCTCGTCGACCCAGAGGGAGCACGTGTCAAAGGTCTGATCGGAGTGAACAATTGAGTGACCGCAGCGCGGGGAACTACGACGTCATCGTCCTGGGTCTGGGTGGGATGGGCTCATCGGCCGCCTATCACCTGGCGCGCCGTGGTATGCGGGTCCTCGGGCTCGAGCGGTTCGCGCCTGCGCACGACAAGGGGTCCAGCCATGGCGGATCGAGGATCATCCGGCAGTCGTATTTCGAAGACCCCGCTTATGTGCCGCTGTTGCTGCGCTCCTACGAACTGTGGGAGGAGCTCAAGCAGAACAGCGGTGTCGACGTCTACTCGATCACCGGTGGTCTGTTCATCGGCCCACCCGACTCGACGACCTTCTCCGGTTCACTGCGGGCATCGGAGCAGTGGGGTCTGGACCACGAGGTGCTGACCGATCGTGAGGTGCACCAGCGCTTTCCGGCCTTTGAGCCGCCCGCGGGACAGTTCGCACTCTATGAGCGTATGGCGGGTTTCGCACGACCGGAGTTCACCGTCCGGGCCCACATCGGGCTGGCAGAGCAGGCGGGTGCCGACCTCCACTTCGGAGAACCGGCGCTGTCGTGGACCGACGACGTCAACGGGGTGAGCGTGCACACCGAGGCCGGTACCTATCAGGCCTCGCAGCTCGTTGTGTGCCCAGGCGCGTGGGCGCCGAAAATACTGTCCGACATCGGGATCCGGATCAAGATCGAGCGACAGGTGATGTACTGGATCGATCACTCGCCGGGGTCACCGTCGATGGAAGGCGGCCCGATCTACATCCAGGAGAACAACAACGTCGAGCAGATCTACGGGTTCCCGCCGATCGACGGTCCTGCAGGCGGAGCGAAGGTGGCGTTCTTCCGCAAGGGAACCGAATGCACACCGGACACGATCGACCGGGAAGTCCACCCGGATGAGCGCAGGGACATGGTGGACCGGGTCTCGCAGCTGCTTCCAGGGTTGAGCGGTCCGGTTCTGGACACGGCCACGTGCATGTACTCGACGACTCCGGACGAGAATTTTGTCATCGCCCGCCACCCGCTGCACACCAACGTCTCGGTCGCCTGCGGTTTCTCGGGCCACGGGTTCAAGTTCGTGCCAGTGGTCGGGGAGATACTCGCCGATCTGGTCGAGCACGGCACCACCGACCATCCCATCGCCCTGTTCGATCCGGCCAGACTGGCAAGCGCATGACCGTCACCGAGCCGGCGGATTCGCCGGCATGCGGGCGGGATGTCTCCAGCCCCTCTTCTGCGCCTTCTGAACCGGCGTTGATTCCCACGCTGGCAGGCGAGGCGTACACCGATCCGGGCTTCTTCGCGGCCGAACAGGAACGGATCTTCGAGCGGATGTGGTTCTGTGCCGTGCTCGCCGCCGATGTGCCCACTGCCGGTGCGTTCCGCACAGTCGTCATCGGCCGAGAGAGCGTGTTGATCGTCCGGGGTCGCGACGGGACATTACGTGCGTTCCTCAACAGTTGCCGCCACCGCGGTGCACTCATCTGTGACCAGCCCGAGGGGCAGGTGCGGCGCAACCTGCAATGCCCGTATCACGCCTGGACCTACGGGCTGGACGGAAAACTCGTCGCCGCACCCAACCTGGCCGATCTCGGTGACATCGACCGGGCCGCCTACGGTCTGATCCCCGTCACCGCCACCGAGTGGCTCGGCTACCTGTGGGTCTGTCTGGCCGACACCCCGCCGTCGTTTGCCGACGAGGTCGTCGGCGCCGTGACGGACAGGCTCGGGAGCACCGAGTCGATCGAGCGATACGAGGTCGATCAGTTGGTACTGGGCCGACGTGAGCGGTACGAGGTCGCCGCGAACTGGAAGCTCATCATCGAGAACTTCATGGAGTGCTATCACTGCGCCACCATCCACCCGGAGTTGACCGAGGTGCTGCCGGAGTTCGCCGACGGTCTGGCAGCCCAGTATTACGTGGGCCACGGCGCACTGTTCGGCGAGGATGTCGAAGGATTCACTGTCGACGGTTCACCCGGCCACGGGACGTTGCCGGCGTTGTCGGATGCGCAAGATCGCCGGTACTACGCGATCACCGTGCGGCCGCAGGTGTTCATCAACCTCGTCCCCGACCATGTGATCGTGCACCGGATGTACCCGGTGGCGGTCGATGCCACGGTGGTCGAATGCGACTGGCTCTACCGGCGAGAAGTGGTGGATTCAGGTGCGGACCTGGACAAGTCGGTCGAGTTGTTCCATCGGGTCAACCTCCAGGACTTCGCCGCGTGTGAGCGCACTCAGCCGGGCATGTCCTCTCGTGCCTACCGCCGCGGCGGCGTACTGGTTCCCGCCGAGCACCACATCGGCGAGTTTCATGATTGGGTACGTACGGAGGTCGATCCGGCGTCATAGTTGTTTCACCACACACCCGGCCGCGCGAGATCGGCCCAGGGCGAGAGGAGTCCGACCGCGTGGCAGATCTGTTGATCGGAGGCAAGTGGGTCGCCTCGTCCTCGGGCGAGCGACGCGATTGCATCAACCCCGCAGACGGTTCGGTGGTGGCGACGGTCGACGAGGCGAGTGCCGACGATGCTCGTGCTGCCGTCGACGCGGCCCGCGCAGCCTTCCCGGTATGGTCCGCCACTGCTGTCGCCGAGCGTGCCGCTGCTCTCGACAGCATCGCGGACCTCCTCGGCCGCGACCGCGAGCAGCTGGCCCGTATCGAGACCCTCGACACGGGGAAGACCCTGGCAGAGAGCCACATCGACATCGACGATGTGATCTCGGTGTTCCGGTACTACGCGAATCTGGCACGCACGCAGACCGACCGGGTCGTTGATGTCGGCAACCCGGAGGTCATCTCGCGGGTGGTGGCCGAACCCGCAGGGGTCTGCGTGATGATCGCCCCGTGGAACTACCCGCTGCTGCAGATCTCGTGGAAGGTGGCTCCGGCGCTGGCGGCAGGTTGCACCATGGTGCTCAAACCCAGTGAGGTGACCCCCCTTTCGACCATCGAGTTCGCAAAGCTGATGTCGGAGGCAGGTGTCCCGGACGGGGTGGTGAACCTGGTCCAGGGGAGCGGCGCTGCGGTCGGCGGGGCGCTCACCGACAACCCCGACGTCGATCTCATCTCGTTCACCGGTGGACTCGCCACCGGTCAGAAGATCTCCGAGGTGGCGGCCAAGCATGTCACCAGGGTTCTCGTCGAACTGGGCGGGAAGAACCCGCACATCGTTTTCGCCGATGCGCTCGCCGACGACCAGGCGTTCGCCAATTCGGTGGACCAGGTGCTCACAGGTGTATTCCTTCATTCCGGCCAGGTGTGCTCGGCCGGAACCCGATTGATCATCGAAGAGTCGGTGGCCGATGACTTCGTCGACGCGCTGGTCACCGCGGCCGAGCAGATCGTGATGGGTCCAGGCCTCGACCCGGCGAGCAGGACCGGCCCCCTGGTATCCGAAGCGCAGCTGCGCAAGATGCAGGAGTTCGTCCGGGTGGGTGTCGAGGAGGGAGCCGCCCTCGTCGCCGGCGGACGACAACCCGACGACGAGGAACTCGCGGACGGGTTCTTCTTCTTGCCGACCATCTTCGACCACTGCGATCGGAGCATGCGGCTGATCCGGGAGGAGACATTCGGCCCGATCCTCACCGTCGAGCGATTCACCTCCGAGTCCGAGGCGCTCGAACTCGGCAACGACACGGAATACGGTCTTGCTGCAGGTATCCGCACATTCGATGCCGCCAAGGCCGAGCGCATGGCACGCGGGTTGAGTCATGGCACCGTGTGGGTCAACGATTTCGGCTACTACACCCCGGCCGCGGAATGGGGTGGTTTCGGGCGATCCGGCAACGGACGCGAACTCGGACCGACAGGGCTGTCGGAATACCAAGAGCTCAAACACATTTGGAACAACACCGCGGCGCCCGCCGCGGGATGGTTTTCCGGCTAGGCGAGGCGTCCTTCGAAAGGTTATGGCCCAATGACCACAACGCAACCCGGGGGCGCGCCCCCGCCCGGATCGACATCTTCGTCCGCCGACACCGGGATGGAGCATTTCGGTTACAAGCCCAGCCTCGATCGCAGTATCGGCAAGTTCGCCAGTTTCGCGGCCGGCGTGTCCTACATCTCGATCCTGACCGGCACCTTCCAGTTGTTCTACTTCGGTTTCGGTACCGCCGGTCCGGCGTACCTGTGGTCCTGGCCGCTGGTGTTCATCGGCCAGATGGCTGTTGCTCTGTGTTTCATGGAACTGGCCGCGAAGTACCCTGTCGCGGGCTCGGTCTACAACTGGTCAAAACTGTTGGGCAGCAGGATCGTCGGATGGTCATCGGGCTGGCTGATGCTCACGGCGTCGATCGTCACGCTCGCGGCCGTGGTACTCGCACTGCAGCTCAACCTGCCCCGTTTGTGGAGTGGCTTCCAGATCATCGGCGATGGCAGCGGAGAGTACGACTACGCGGGCAACGCAGTCATCCTTGGCACGATACTGATCATCATCACCACGGTCATCAATGCGCTCGGCGTGAAGCTGATGGCGATGATCAACAGCGCGGGTGTGTTCATCGAACTCATCGCGGCTGTCCTGATCGCGATCATCTTGGCGGCCAACATCGAACGTGGCCCTGATGTGTTCTTCTCCACGAACGGCTACGGCACCGGGGAGAGCGGTGGCTACCTCGGTGCGTTCCTGATCGCCTCGCTTGCCTCGGGGTATGTGATGTACGGATTCGACACGGCCAGCTCACTCGGCGAGGAGACGATGGAGCCGCGGCGCACGGCGCCCAAGGCCATCTTCCGGGCGATCTTGGCGTCCTTTGTCATCGGCGGCGCCATCCTCGTGTTCGCGGTGATGGCTGCCCCCGACCTCGACGATCCGGCGCTCGGCGAGCAATCAGGCAGCTTGCAGGGCATCGTTGAGGCGGTGATGTGGGGACCGCTCGGCGACATCTTCCTGGTGTGCATCGTGATCGCGGTCATCGTGTGTTCGCTTGCCGTGCACACTGCGGCGATCCGGCTGACGTTCGCGATGGCGCGTGACAATGCTTTGCCGTTCGGCAATGCCCTGGCCCGCGTTCATCCCAAGACCCAGACACCGGTGGTGCCGGCCATCGTGATCGGCGTGTTGGCCGTGCTGATCCTGGTCATCAACATCAACCAGCCGAAGATCTTCACGGTCCTGACCTCGATCGCCATCATCATGATCTATCTCGCGTACCTCATGGTGACCGCTCCGTTGCTCAAGAAGCGTCTGCAGGGGCAGTGGCCGCCGAAGGACCTCAAGGAGGACGGCTACTTCACCATGGGACGGTGGGGGATGTTCGTCAACATCGTCGCCGTCGTCTGGGGGGCCGCGATGGCGCTGAACCTCGCCTGGCCGCGGGAAGCGGTGTACGGCACCCCTTGGTACAACACCTGGGGCGCGTTCGTGTACATCGGCATCATCCTGGCCGCCGGGTTGCTGTGGTACGGACTCAAAGGACGTCATCACATCGGGGTGCTCCGGTCTCACGCATCGTCCACCAAGGAGTGAATCCTCTTGCCGCAGCAGCAGTTCGATTACGTGATCGCCGGGGGAGGCACAGCGGGATGTGTGCTCGCGGCCCGGCTGAGTGAGAATCCGTCGGTGACGGTGTGCCTGGTGGAGGCCGGGCCCACCGATGTCGACAACAAGGAGATCCTAGAACTCTCGGCGTGGATGCGCCTGCTCGACTCGGGTTATGACTGGGACTACCCGGTCGAACCGCAAGAGGTCGGTAACTCGTTTCTGCGTCATGCCCGCGCGAAGGTGCTGGGCGGCTGCTCCTCTCACAATTCCTGTATCGCGTTCTGGCCGCCGGCCGAGGGATTGGCGGAGTGGGAGGCGTCGGGACTGACGGGATGGGGTCCGGATTCGATCTGGCCACTGGTGCGCAAGCTCGAACGCAACGATGCCGAGGGCTCACATGGACACGACGGCCCGGTCCGGTTGAGGGACGTGCCACCGGGTGACCCCTGCGGCGCAGCCGTTCTCGAGGCGGCGGCTCAGGTCGGCCTGCCCACCGTGGGATTCAACCGCGGTGAGACCGTGCTGAACGGCGCCGGGTGGTTCCAGATCAACGCCGACGAGGACGGCACCAGGATGAGCACCTCACATGCCTATCTGCATCCCATTCTGGGGTCGCGGCCGAACCTCGAGGTACGCACCGGGTGCTTCGTCAGTGAGGTGGTTTTCGAAGGCGCCGCCGCCGTCGGGGTGCGCTACCAGAGGCCAGACCTGACCGGGTATGACGTGGTGTCCGCGACTCGCGAGGTGATCGTGACCGCCGGGGCCATCGACACCCCGAAACTGCTCATGCTCTCGGGGATCGGTCCGGCAGAGCACCTACAGGAGATGGGCATCGAGGTTCGCGTCGACGCTCCCGGTGTGGGTGCAAACCTCGACGATCATGTCGAGGGACTGGTGTTCTGGGAATCCTCGCGTCCGATGGTCACCACGTCGAGCCAGTGGTGGGAGATCGGATTGTTCGCCACCACCGAGCCGAATCTTGTGTTGCCGGACCTGATGATGCACTACGGGAGTGTGCCGTTCGACATGAACACCCTTCGGTGGGGTTATCCGACCACCGACAACGGTTTCTGTCTGACTCCCAATGTCACACAAGGTCTTTCGCGCGGAACCGTGCGGCTGCGCAGTCGCGACTTCCGTGACCGCGCGAAGGTGGACCCGCGGTACTTCACCGATCCGGACGGCCACGACGACCGCGTTATGCTGGCCGGTGTGAAGCTCGCACGCACCATTGCCGAGCAATCACCGCTCAAGCAGTGGATCGCGCGCGAGTTGGCCCCGGGGCCCGACGCCGTGACCGATGACGATCTCCTCGACTACATCCACAAGACGCACAACACGGTCTATCACCCGGCGGCCACCGCGCGGATGGGTCCCGACGGGGACCCGATGGCCGTGCTCGATCCGCAGTTGCGCGTACGCGGCACCCAGCGGCTGCGGGTCGTGGACGCGTCGGCAATGCCCAAGCTCCCCGCGGTGAACCCGAACATCACCGTGATGGCCATGGGAGAAAAGTGTGCCGAGCTGATCAAGGCAACGTGAACGGCCTGCGCCACCGTCGTGCCCACTGACCAGATGCCCACTGACTAGACTCGGCCGAGTGAATGACCAGATCAATGTGGGCGTACTCGGTTCCGGCGGCAAAGTCGGGCAGGCCATCGTCGATGCGGTCGAGGCCGCCTCGGACCTGAGGTTCAGCGCCGGCGTCGACAAGGACGACCCGTTGACGCGTTTCGTCGAGACCGGTACGTCGGTGGTGGTCGATTTCACCCACCCCGACGTGGTGATGGACAACCTCGAGTTCCTGATCGACAGCGGCATCCATGCCGTGGTCGGGACAACGGGTTTCGACGACAACCGGCTCGACACCGTTCGCGGCTGGCTGGCGAAGAAGCCGGATGTCGGCGTGCTCATCGCACCCAACTTCGCGATCGGCGCCGTGCTGAGCATGCGGTTCGCCCAACAGGCTGCCCGTTTCTTCGACTCCGTCGAGGTCGTCGAACTACATCACCCACACAAGGCCGACGCCCCGTCCGGGACCGCGTACCGGACCGCACGACTGATCGCCGAAGCCCGCGCGGCGGCGGGAGTGCCGGTCAGTCCGGATGCCACCAGCACCGAACTCGAAGGCGCACGTGGGGCCGACGTCGAAGGTGTTCGTGTCCACTCGGTTCGTCTGGCGGGCTTGGTCGCCCACCAGGAGGTGCTTCTCGGGACGCAGGGGGAGACGTTGACCATCAGGCACGACTCGATCGACCGGACATCGTTTGCGCCCGGAGTGCTGCTCGGCGTCCGTCAGATAGCGTCTCGGCCCGGCCTCACCGTCGGTCTGGACGAGTTGATGGACCTGTGAGCAACGCCGGTGAGTGACAAGCGCGCAGATGCCCGCCCCATTGTCGTCGCGATCGCGGCGCTGGTCCTGGTGCTCTGCTTCTACTTCGTTCTGCTGGGCACACGAGGCGTTGATCTGCTGACCAGTGGCGAAGCCGTCGGAGTCGGCCTCGGAATCGGAGTGCTCATCTTGCCGTTGCTGGGTGTCTGGATGGTGGTCGCAACACTGCGGGCCGGCCTCGCCCATCAGCGGCTCGCCAGACGGATGGCAGAAGAGGGCACCGAGCTGGACGTCTCCGCGTTGCCCAGGCGCCCGTCCGGCCGGATCGAACGCGAGGCGGCGGACGAGTTGTTCGCGCAGGTCAAAGCCGAATGGGAAGCAGACCCCAGCAATTGGCGCGCCACCTATCGCATCGCCCGGGCATATGACTACGCCGGTGACCGTTCCCGTGCCCGCGAGATGATGAAACGCGCTGTCGCGCAAGAGAAGGAATCGAGTACCGCCGACGGCCGTGCTGATGGCTGACGCGCGGACACTGCTCGTGGTGCACCACACGCCCTCGCCGCCGACCCGTGAGCTGCTGGAGAAGGTTCTCGAAGGTACGGCCGACCCGGAGATCTCCGGTGTGCGGGTGCGACCCGTCGCGGCGCTTGCGGCCACCGTGCCCGACGTGCTGGCCGCCGACGGCTTCCTGTTCGGCACCCCGGCCAACTTCGGGTACATGTCGGGCGCGCTCAAACACTTCTTCGACACCGTCTACTACCCGGTGCTCGGATCGGTGACCGGTAAGCCGTACGGCCTGTGGGTACATGGCAACAACGACACCGCAGGGGCGGTGGCTTCCGTTCAGCGCCTTGCCACGGGGTTGGAACTCGAGCCTGCGGCTGCGCCGCTCGAGATCACGGCAGTCGACCCGTCCACGCGGGAGGCGTGTTACGAGCTGGGCGCAGTGCTGGCGGCCACGATCGCTTGAGCCGGCGTCCTGCTCGGCGGGTGCGAAGACTGGATGGTTCGTCGCGGCGACACGCGGAAACGATGCCGAGTCCGACGCACCCTAGACTTGACCCCGTGACGGACGTGGCCAAGATCCCAACCCCGTACGAGGACCTGCTTCGGCTCGTGCTCCACACGGGAACGCCCAAAGCCGACCGCACCGGTACCGGCACCCGGAGCCTGTTCGGTCATCAGCTCCGATACGACCTCGCCGAGGGTTTCCCGCTGATCACCACCAAGCGGGTCCACCTGAAGTCGATCGTCTACGAGCTCCTGTGGTTCCTCCGTGGCGATTCGAACGTGCGGTGGTTGCAGGACCGCGGCGTGACCATCTGGGACGAGTGGGCCGATGCCGATGGCGAGCTCGGACCGGTCTACGGCGTGCAGTGGCGCAGCTGGCCGACCCCGTCCGGCGAACACATCGACCAGATCTCCGCCGCGCTCGAGCTGCTGCGCAGCGACCCCGACTCCCGGCGCAACATCGTCTCCGCGTGGAACGTGGGCGAGATACCGCAGATGGCTCTGCCTCCCTGCCACGCGTTCTTTCAGTTCTATGTCGCCGACGGCAAACTCTCGTGCCAGCTCTATCAGCGCAGCGCTGACCTGTTTCTCGGGGTGCCGTTCAACATCGCGTCGTATGCGCTGCTGACCCACATGATGGCCGAGCAGGCGGGCCTCGGTGTCGGCGAGTTCGTCTGGACCGGCGGCGACTGCCACATCTACGACAATCATGTCGAGCAGGTCACCACCCAGCTCCAGCGCGACCCGTATCCCTACCCACGCTTGTCACTGGCGCGGCGGGACTCCATCTTCGACTACGAATACTCCGATATCGAGGTCCTGGACTACCGCTACCACCCGGGCATCAAGGCACCGGTGGCGGTCTAGTTCGCCGATGACAATCGCACTCATCTGGGCTCAGGCTGCCGACGGGGCAATCGGTCGCGGTGGCGACATACCGTGGCATCTGCCCGAGGACCAACGGTACTTTCGGCAGATCACCGGTGGGCACCCGGTGGTGATGGGGCGGCGTACCTGGGATTCGCTCCCGGCTCGATTCCGACCTCTGCCGGGTAGGGCCAACCTGGTTGTCACCCGCAATGCTCAATGGTCCGCAGACGGGGCGCAGACCCACGCGAACGTGCGCGACGCCCTCGACGCCGGACTCCACCTCGACGACACGGTCTTTGTCATGGGCGGTGGTCAGATCTACGGCGCAGCAATGGAATCGGCCCACGAGGCATATGTCACCGAGATCGACCTCGAGGTGTCTGATGCCGACACCTGGGCGCCTGCACTCGATCCCGGCCGATGGTCGCTCGAATCGGACGGAGGCTGGCTCGAATCGCCCACCGGTGTCCGCTATCGATTCCTTCGGTACTCGGCGTCACCGTGACAACTGTTCGACGAGCCCGGGCCGAATCACTGTCGGCGACGCAGGCCCGCAGAATCGCCCTCGCCGCACAGGGTTTCACAGACCGCCGGCCCACGGGTCCGGTGACCCGGCGTCACCTGCAGCGCGTCCTGGAACGAGTCCGCCTGTTCCAAATGGACTCGGTCAGCGTGGCCGTACGGGCTCATTACATGCCGCTGTTCAGCCGGCTCGGTTCCTACGATCGCGGCCTCCTCGAACAGGCCGCGTGGGAACCCACCGCCCGTCGTCCCGCGCTCTTGGCCGAGTACTGGGCACACGAAGCCGCACTGATTCCCATCGAGCATTGGCCGCTCTTCCGTTGGCGGATGGACGATTTCCAGCACGGGCGCTACAAGGAGGCAGTCGGTGACCCACAAGCCGCCGCGATGCGCACACAGATCCGCGAAGCGGTCGCCGAGTTGGGGCCCTGTACCAGCGGGATGCTCGAAGACCATCTCGGCCACGAGAAGCGGACGCGCAAAGGCACGTGGTGGGACCGCAGCCACGTGAAGTACCTGTGCGAGGTGATGTTCGCTGCGGGTGAGCTGGCTGCGGTGCGACGCAGCGGTTTCGCCAGGTATTACGACCTCACCGAGAACGTCGTCGGGGAGAACGCCGAGGTCACCGTTCCCCGGGACGAGGCGATCCGCGAATTGGTCGCCGGTTCGGTGACCGCGCTCGGTGTCGGCACCGAAGTCGACATCCGCGACTACTACCGTCTCAAGCCGCAGGCGGCCCGCGAGGCACTGGACGATCTCGTCGCCGCCGGGCGTGTTCAGCAGGTGGAGGTCGAGGGCTGGGCCAAGCCGGCATTCCTCGACCCCGCCGCGCGACTACCGCGAAAAGTCGAACGTACGGCCCTGCTCAGCCCGTTCGATTCGTTGGTGTTCTTCAGGCCCCGTACCGAGCGACTGTTCGATTTCCACTACCGGATCGAGATCTACGTTCCCGAGGCCAAGCGCGTACACGGCTATTACGTCTTCCCGTATCTGATGGGCGAGCGGCTCGTGGCTCGGGTGGACCTCAAGACCGACCGGGCCGGTGATCAGTTGTTGGTCCTCGGTGCGTTCTGTGAGAGCCGAGTAGATCCGTTGGAGGTGGCCACCGCGTTGGCGGCGGACCTGCTGGACATGGCACAGTGGCTCGGCGTCAGCAGGGTCGAGGTCCGTTCGCGGGGCGATCTGGCAGCCACTCTCTCCGCCGCCGTGCACGCTCAACTCTGAACGCGACCTCGGCCCGACCATCGGGTCCGGGGCGGTGAAGGGGACAATCGGTGCTCCACCACGAAGAAAGAGGAATACGGTGTCCGAACTGGTGCCATTGAAGGTGCAACTGGTGGCGAAGTCGTCGTTCGACCCGCCGGCCGATGTGCCGTGGACCACAGATGCGGACGGCGGTGAAGCCCTCGTAGAGTTCGCCGGGCGCGCCTGTTACCAGAGTTGGGACAAGCCCAATCCGCGGACCGCGACCAACGCCGGATACTTGCGTCACATCCTCGAAGTCGGGCATCTCTCACTGCTCGAACACGCCACGGTCACGTTCTACATCTCGGGGATCTCCCGGTCGTGCACCCACGAGCTGATCCGCCACCGGCACTTCTCCTATTCGCAGCTGTCGCAACGCTTTGTGCCCGAACATGATTCGAATGTCGTTTGCCCTCCGGCGATCCGGGGCGACGCCGAACTCGAAGCCCTGTTCGTCTCGGCCACCGATGCCAGCCGCGCGGCCTACGCCGAACTGCTGACGGCACTCGAAGAGAAATTCTCCGATGTGCCCAACAACATCCTGCGGCGCAAGCAGGCCCGTCAGGCCGCACGTGCGGTCCTGCCGAACGCCACGGAGACCAAGATCGTCGTCACCGGCAACTACCGCGCCTGGCGGCACTTCATCGGTATGCGGGCCACCGAGCACGCCGACGTAGAGATCCGTCAGCTGGCCATCGAGTGCCTGCGCCAGCTGCTCGACATCGCCCCAACCGTGTTCGGGGACTTCGAGATCGGGCGGCTCTCCGATGGGTCGGAGGTGGCGACGTCCCCGTTCGTACTGGAGGGGTGAGAGTCGGGCCGGGACCGGCCGACGTCTGACGGCGCCGCGGATGCGGGATCGGCGCAGGGCCTCCGGTAACCTTACCCACCATGACCACCGGTGAGACGCAACCGCAGAGCTTCCCTTTCGGGACTGTCAGTGTTGCCATGGTTACCCCGTTCACCGTCGATGGAAAGCTCGACCTGGACCGGGCCGGCGAACTCGCCGTGAAGCTCGTGGACGGCGGGTGCGACGGGCTGGTGGTCTCCGGGACCACCGGCGAGTCGCCGACGACGACGCCCGCGGAGAAACTCGATCTGCTCAAGACCGTGCTCGCCGCGGTCGGTGACCGTGCCCGAATCGTGCAGGGCGCCGGGAGTTACGACACGCGGGAGAGCGTCTGGTTCGCGAAAGAGGCCGCAGCGCTCGGCGCGCACGGCCTTCTGGTGGTGACCCCGTACTACTCGAGGCCTCCGCAGACCGGTCTGCTCGCACACTTCACAGCGGTCGCCGATGCCACGGACCTACCGGTGATGCTCTACGACATCCCGCCGCGCTCGGTGGTGCCGATCGAACACCGCACACTGCTCGAACTCTCACGCCACCCGAACATTGTCGCTGTCAAGGATGCCAAGGGCGATCTGAACTCGGCGGCGTCGCTGATGACCGACACCGGGCTGCAGTACCTGTCCGGTGAAGACGCGCTGAACCTGCCCTGGCTCTCGATCGGCGCGGCGGGGTACGTCAGCGTCATCGGACACCTGGTACCCGATCGGCTGCGCGACATGCTCGACGCGGTGAACAAAGGCGACCTGGTTCGCGCCCGCGAACTGAATGCGTCGATGATCCCGCTCGTCAATGCGATGGGCCGACTCGGCGGCGTCACGATGGTCAAGGCCGCGCTGCGCATCCTCGGTCTCGACGTCGGAGACCCGAGGCTGCCGCAGGTGCCGGCCACCGGCCCCCAGATCGAAGCCCTGATCGCCGATCTGCGCGTGGCAAAGGTGCTGTCATGACCACAAACGAGCCCGGCCGTCGCCGGGGACGAGTCATTCGAAAGGCCGGACCGCCGGCAGAACCCCCCGTAGAGAAAAACGAGTCGAAACCCCCAGTGGCCAAAGCCCAAGAACCCGTCACCACCCCAGAGCCCGTCGCTGCCGCGGCATCCGGCACATCGGCGCCCGCTGCCGCCCGAGCACCGAAGTCAGGCAACTCGGGTTCCTCCGGCTCGAGTTCGTCTGGGTCCAAACGAAACTCGCGTGATCGCCGGGGCGGTGCAGCTCGCAAGGCCGCGGCAGAAAAGAACGCCGAGTCGAAGCAGGTCGATCCGACCGAAAAACTCGGTGCACCGCGACGGCTGCCCGCCGGCGGCCTGCGCGTGGTCGCCCTCGGCGGCATCGGTGAAATCGGCAGGAACATGACCGTTTTCGAGTACGACGGTCGTCTGCTCATCGTCGACTGCGGTGTGCTCTTCCCCGAGGACGCCCAGCCCGGTGTCGACCTGATCCTCCCGGACTTCCGGTACATCGAAGACCGCATCGACGACGTCGAGGCGATCATCCTCACGCACGGCCACGAGGACCACATCGGTGCGGTCCCGTTCCTGTTGCGACTGCGTCCGCAGATCCCGGTCATCGGGTCGAAGTTCACCCTCGCCCTGCTCGCTGCCAAGTGCCGCGAACACCGCCAGCGTCCGAAACTGGTCGAGGTCGTCGAGGGCGAGAAGACCACGCATGGGCCTTTCGAATGCGAGTATTTCGCGGTCAACCACTCGATCCCCGATGCTCTCGCGGTGGCGATCCGGACCGGCGCAGGCGTTGTCCTGCACACCGGTGACATCAAGCTCGACCAGCTGCCGCTCGACGGCAGGCTCACCGACCTCGCAGGGTTCAGCCGCCTCGGCGACGAAGGCGTCGACCTCTTCCTCGTCGACTCGACCAACGCCGAGGTACCCGGGTTCGTCACACCGGAGCGCCAGATCGGTGGCGTGCTCGACCAGGTGATCGGCAAGGCCCGTCAGCGCGTTATCGTCGCCTCGTTTGCCAGCCATGTGCACCGCATCCAACAGGTTGTCGACGTGGCTCACACGCACGGACGCCGGGTGACCTTCGTCGGACGCTCGATGGTTCGCAACATGCAGATCGCCCAGGAGCTCGGCTACCTGCGGGTGCCCGACGGCGTGGTGGTCGATCTCGACACGGCCGCAACACTTCCCGACCACAAGCTGGTCCTGATCTCCACCGGATCGCAGGGCGAACCGCTGTCGGCACTGTCACGGATGGCTCGCGGTGAGCATCGGCAGATCAACATCCGCGCGGATGACCTGGTCGTCTTGGCGTCCTCGCTCATCCCGGGCAACGAGAACTCGGTGTTCGCGGTGGTCAACGGCCTGGCGCGACGCGGGGCGACCGTGGTCACCCAACAGAGCGCCAAGGTGCACGTGTCGGGTCACGCGTCGGCCGGTGAGCTGCTCTACCTCTACAACGCCGTCCGGCCCTCCAATGTGATGCCCGTGCACGGTGAGTGGCGGCATCTTCGCGCCAACGCAGCACTGGCGGTTGCCACCGGTGTCAAGCCGGAGGCCGTTGTCCTCGCCGAGGACGGTGTGGTGGTGGATCTGATCGACGGTCGCGCCCAGATCTCCGGCCGTGTCCCTGTCGGCTACGTCTACGTCGACGGACTCTCGGTGGGAGACGTGGGGGAGTCGACGCTTTCAGAGCGTTTGGTGCTCGGCGAAGGCGGCTTCATCGCCATAGCCGTGGTGATCGACGCCGACTCCGGCCGGGCGATCAACCCGGCCGAGGTGTCCGGAAGAGGGTTCTCGGATGATCCGACCGCGCTGAAAGAGGCGGGCGACCTCGTCGATCAGGCGTTGGCACAGATGGCGGTCGAACGCGTCACGGACACTCATCGGATCGCCCAGACGATCCGTCGTGTGGTTGGTCGCTGGGTCGCCGACAAGTACCGGCGGCGCCCCATGATCGTGCCGACCGTCATGACCGTCAGCGAGTCTTCGGCGGACTGACGACGCCGCACCTCATAGGGTGTGTGCATGACCATTGCCCGAGATGAACGCGCCGCGCTGGTGTCCACCCTGCGCAGTGTCGGCCCCGATGCCCCGACGCTGTGCAAAGGGTGGACCACTCGAGACCTGACCGCTCATATGATCGTCCGCGAGTACCGGCTCGATGCGATGCCAGGCATCCTCGTCCCGGCCTTGGCGGGCCGGACCCAAACGGCCCAGAACCAGGCCGCGCGCGACGACTGGGACGCGATGCTCGCCAAATTCGCGGCGGGTCCTCCGCTGTACTCGCCGCTCAAGCTGGTGGACCGCTTCGCCAACGTGACCGAGATGTTCGTCCATCACGAGGACGTCCGGCGTGCGGGCGGACCCTGGGAACCGAGAGACCTCGACCCGGCCACCGAAAAGGCGATTCGGGTGCCGCTCAAAGCGATGGGGAAGCGCGCGATCGCGAAGTCGCCCGCCACCGTCGAGATGATCACCACCGACGGACAGAAAGTGGCGACCGGCGGCCGGGGGCCGCAGGTCACGGTGACCGGTGAACCCCTCGAGCTGCTGCTGTTCGCGTTCGGGCGTCACGAGACACTGGTCGAATACGCCGGCGACGCCGATGCTGTCGCTGCGGTCAAATCAGCCAAACGCGGACTGTAGCGTTTCGATTTCAACACATAGCCCGATACGCGTGTTGCAGATGAGGTAGCTGTGACAGTTGCCGACTAGGCTGTCAGCCATGGCAACCAAGTCCACCGCCCGTCGTTCCGGTGCGTCGGGTCGTAGTTCCGCGCGCTCCGGCGCCGCCCCGGCCAAGAAGACCGGTGCCACCAAGGCTGCACCTCGAAAGGCCTCTCCCAAAAAGGGGTCGTCGGCGAGCGCCGGAAGCCGTAAGACGACGGCGAAGAAGGCTGCGAGCCGGCCGTCCACCCGCACGTCGGCTGCGGCGAAGCGCGCCTCGACCACGCGTTCCGGCGCAACATCTCGTGCCTCGGCCCGCCCGCGCAAATCCGTGGTCAAGTCCGTTGGCAGCGGCGTCGGCGCTGGATGGGGTCTGCTCGCCAAGGGTGTCGGCGCGATGGCACGCGCCGGGTCACGCAGTGGCGATCCCGACTACGACGAGCGCGTGTACGGAGCCGACGACGGATGGGACGAGGGCGGGGACGCGGACGGGTCGTTCTCCCCGAGACCTGAGCAACCGCACACACAGGGACGCGACGGTGTTGCGCTCGTGATGATCGCGCTGTCGATCGTCGTGGTCGCGTCGGTGTGGTTCAGCGCGGGCGGCCCGGTGGGTGCCTTCGTAGACTCGGCGACCCGCGCGCTGATCGGGTCGGCTGCAGTACTTCTCCCGATCGTTCTCCTGGTGGGCGGTTTCATCCTGATGCGTCACGGACCCGATCCGTCGGGTCGCGCTCGGCGCATCGGGGCAGGCCTGCTGATCGCGTTGCCCATCGTCGGCCTGTGGCACATCTTTGCCGGTGCACCCACGGATTTCTCCGAGCGACAGCACGCCGGCGGATTCTTCGGAATGGCCGCAGGTGGTCCGCTGACCGACGGCCTGACGGCGTGGTTGTCGGTGCCGATCCTCCTGCTCTGCCTGGCCTTCGGGCTCTTGCTCCTGTCCGGTCTCACGGTGCGTGAACTGGTCGACGTAACCCGCGCCTACCTCGGGCTCGGTGTCGACGACCACTGGGACGACGACGAGGACGTGGACGACGACGGTGGTTACGCGGACACGGCCTTCGGCGATCCGTACGACAACTACCCACCCGACGACAACGCGACCCGGGCGACCGAAACTCTGCGACGGCCGGCGCGTCGACGCCAGTCCACTGCGGTCACGGCGGGGGAGGCTGTGACCGAACCCATCATCGAAGACGAGCCGGTGCCTGCTGCCGTGACCGAGGCACTGAGCACACCGCCGGTCGGCGCCCAGCCGGTCCGCAAGCGCGCGGTGCCCAAACCAGCGCCGAAACCGGTGCGGCCCGAGCCCGAGCCCGAACCTGATCTCGATTCCGGCAGTGGCCACGATGCACTGGTCGTGGACAAGGCCGTGGAAGGCGACTACCGGCTTCCGCCGGCCAGCCTGCTGATCGAGGGTGACCCGCCCAAGCTCGGCAGTGCGGCCAACGACGAGATGATCGACCGCATCTCGGCGGTCCTGGAGCAGTTCAAGATCGACGCGGCCGTCACGGGATTCACCCGGGGCCCGACGGTCACGCGCTACGAGGTGGAACTCGGACCAGGTGTGAAGGTGGAGAAGATCACCGCCTTGCAGCGCAACATCTCGTACGCTGCGGCAACCGACAACGTGCGGCTGCTGGCACCCATCCCGGGCAAGTCCGCGGTGGGGATCGAGGTCCCCAACAGTGACCGCGAGATGGTGCGGCTCGCCGACGTCCTGACCGCCGGGTCGACGCGCAAGGACAAGCACCCGCTGGTCATCGGTCTGGGTAAAGACATCGAAGGTGATTTCGTCACCGCCAACCTCGCGAAGATGCCCCACTTGCTCGTGGCCGGTTCCACCGGTTCCGGTAAGTCGAGCTTCGTCAACTCGATGCTGGTCTCGCTGTTGACCCGGGCCACTCCCGACGAGGTACGGATGATCCTCATCGACCCGAAGATGGTCGAGCTCACCCCTTACGAGGGCATCCCGCACCTGATCACCCCGATCATCACGCAGCCGAAGAAGGCTGCCGCAGCCCTGGCGTGGCTCGTGGAGGAGATGGAGCAGCGCTACCAGGACATGAAGTCCTCGCGCGTTCGTCACATCGACGACTTCAACAGCAAGGTGCGCTCGGGCGAGATCTCCACCCCGCTGGGATCGGAGCGGGTCTACAAGCCGTATCCGTACATCCTCGCCATCGTGGACGAGCTCGCCGATTTGATGATGACCGCTCCGCGTGATGTGGAGGACGCCATCGTCCGGATCACCCAGAAGGCACGTGCCGCCGGTATCCACCTCGTGCTGGCCACGCAGCGGCCGTCCGTCGACGTGGTGACCGGTCTGATCAAGACCAACGTCCCGTCGCGGCTGGCGTTCGCCACGTCGTCGCTCACCGATTCCCGGGTCATCCTGGATCAACCGGGCGCCGAGAAGCTGATCGGTATGGGCGACGGACTCTTCCTCCCGATGGGCGCGAGCAAACCCGTCCGTATGCAGGGTGCGTTCATCACCGACGAAGAGATCCAGGCCGTCGTCGACTTCGCCAAGGACCAGAGCGAACCGGATTACACCGAGGGAGTGACGGCTCAAAAGGTCTCGGACAAGAAGGACATCGACTCCGATATCGGCGGCGATCTCGACGACCTGCTGCAGGCCATCGAACTGGTCGTGTCCAGTCAGTTCGGCTCGACGTCCATGCTGCAACGCAAACTGCGCGTCGGATTCGCCAAGGCCGGACGGCTGATGGATCTGATGGAGACCAGGGGAGTGGTCGGGCCGTCCGAGGGTTCGAAGGCACGCGATGTACTGGTCAAACCCGAAGACCTGGCCGGGGTGATCGCGTCGATCACCGGCGGCGGTGAGACGTCGGACGACGCGGACGGTTAGTCGTACCCGTTTCGTTGCGGTTGCCGGTTTGCTGTGTTGTCAAAGTCTCACCGGCGAAAAAGTCTGACCGGATGATGTCACGGGGTCGCAGCGCATCTGCGCTGTGACCGCCGGAACATCCTCTGCTGCAGGAGAATCCCAGACGCAGCCGTTCACGCCTCGGGTCTGGTCCACACCTGCACCGCGATGGGCGGAGTGAGCAACGGTATTCGGGTGTCCGTGGCCGGTTCGATCCTTCGGTAAAGTGGTCTTTACTTTTCCGAAACTGCTGCTGGAGGCTGCGTGGACGTATCACCACTCGTGTGGATTATCACCTGTCTGGTGATCCTGGGACTCTTCATATTCGACTTCTTCGCCCACGTGCGAACCCCACACGCTCCCTCGTTGAAAGAATCCGGCTTCTGGTCGGCCGTCTACATCACCATCGCCCTGATCTTCGGTGGGTTCGTCTGGTGGAAATGGGGTGGTACCTCGGGCACCGAGTACTACGCCGGATTCATCACGGAGAAGGCGTTGTCGGTCGACAACCTCTTCGTTTTTGTCATCATCATGGCGAAGTTCGCCGTGCCGCGTGAATACCAGCAGAAAGTTCTGCTCCTGGGCATCGTGATGGCCCTGGTGATGCGCGGTGCTTTCATCGCCGTCGGTGCGGCCGCGATCAATGCTTACTCGTGGGTCTTCTACCTCTTCGGTGCGTTCCTCATCTACACCGCGGTGAAGTTGCTGCGTGAGTCCGGGCACGAGGAAGAGGTCGAGGAGGAGCGGGAAACCCGCATCCAGCGGTTTGTGAAGAAGGCGCTGCGAACCACCGACAACTACGACCGCGACAAGCTGTTCACCAAGGAGAACGGCAAGCGCCTCGCGACCCCGATGCTCATGGTCCTGATCGTCATCGGGTTCACCGACGTCCTGTTCGCCCTGGATTCGATCCCGGCCATCTACGGCCTCACGGAGGAGCCGTACATCGTCTTCACCGCCAACGCCTTTGCCCTGATGGGTCTACGCCAGCTGTACTTCCTGCTCGGCGGATTGCTCGACAAGCTGGTTTACCTGTCGTTCGGCCTGTCGTTCATCCTCGGCTTCATCGGCATCAAGCTGGTGTTGCACGCTCTGCACGAGAACACGCTGTCGTTCATCAACGGCGGCGAACACATCAAGGTGCCGGAGATCTCGACCCCGCTGTCGCTCGGCGTGATCGTCGGAACCCTCGTGATCACCACCATCGCCAGCCTGGCGAAGACACGATTCGACGAGGGACGCGCCGACAAACAGGCGGTCAGTCAGAAAACGGACCAAAAACACTGACCCACTTGTTGATCCGGACCTCACCGACGTAGCCGGCAACCGCGAACGGGTCGGCGGCCAAGATGTCCTTGGCCGCCTGCTCGTCGGCGCAGTCGAGCAGGATCAGCGCGCCGCTTCCATCGGCGTACGGCCCGGCCATCCGCACAACACCTTCGCTGTTCAGTTTCGACAGCCAGGCGCGGTGGTCGGGCCGAGTGGTGTCGCGCCCGTCGGCGAACTCGACGGGGTAGGTGTATTCGACGCTGAACAGCGGCATTGTTCGACCTTTCAGAGGTTGGCGAGCATTCGGGTGTTGCCGAGTGTGTTGGGTTTGACGTAACTGAGGTCCAGGAACTCCGCGACGCCGGCGTCGTAGGAACGGCACATCTCCTCGTACACCTCGGCGGTCACCGGTGTGCCCGCGATCTCGGAGAAGCCGTGTTTGGCGAAGAAGCTGGTCTCGAAGGTGAGGACGAACACCCGGGAAAGCTGCAACTCCCGGGCCATGCCCATCAGTCGGCTGACGATCTGATGGCCGATACCGCGCCCCGCGTAGGACTTGTCGACCGCGACCGTGCGGACCTCACCGAGGTCTGCCCACAAGACGTGGAGTGCGCCGCAGCCGACCACCGTGCCATCGATCTCGGCGACCCAGAACTCCTGGACGGCCTCATAAAGGGTCACGAGATTCTTCTCGAGCAGAATCCGTCCGGCGTACTGATCGATCAGTTCCTTGATGCGCGGTACGTCAGATGTGCGGGCACGGCGCACACTCACGTCGCCTCGCGAAACGGGGGAATCGTGGTGACCGGCTGGGTCGACCGGTCCAGATGTCGCGGCATGCTCGTGTGCCGAGCTGTCGTGAGGTGCCATGGATGAACAGTAATACGCGGGCACACCGGGGCCGGTGGGCCGCCGTCCGGACCGGGCCGATACCCACGGCCCTGGGTGACGGGGCCTCCGCCTATCCTGTGGTCGTGGGCATTGGGCAATTCTTATCACCGGAACCAGGTGCAGCCCGTGGCTGATCGTTTACGACGGCAGGTGAACGAGCCGGAGCCCGACCCGATCTCCGATCCGGTCAGCACTGATGTGCCCGTGCTGAACCTTGCCAATGTGCTGACGATGTTCCGCATCGTGCTCGTCCCCGTATTCGTCGTGGTCCTGTTCATCGACGACGGCGACAACCCGTGGTGGCGGACGATGGCGTGGGGCGTGTTCGCCCTCGCCGCCGTGACCGATCACTACGACGGTCGTATCGCCCGTCAACGAGGCCTGATCACCGATTTCGGCAAGCTGGCCGACCCGATCGCGGACAAGGCGCTGATCGGTTCGGCTCTGATCGGGTTGTCTGTGCTCGGTGAGCTCCCGTGGTGGGTCACCATCGTCATCCTCGCCAGGGAACTGGGCATCACCGTGCTCCGTTTCTGGGTGCTGCAACATGGCGTGATCCCGGCGAGCCGGGGCGGAAAGCTCAAGACGCTGCTCCAGGCCATCGCAATCGGACTGTTCATCCTGCCGCTGCCCGGGCCGCTGCACTGGCTGGCGATCGCCGTGATGGCCGCCGCGCTGGTGGCGACCGTCGTCACCGGGGTCGACTATGTCTGGCAGGCGCTGGCGAAGCGGGCACAGCGTCGCCGTGACGCAGCAGCCGCGCGCCGGACCGACCGAACCGGTAGGTGAACCGCGGGTTCGTCGTCGGGCCGGCGGATGGGTGCACCTCGCTGATCACCCGGGGCTGTGCCGATCGTCGATGTGGCCGGGTGGGAATGGCTCGTTCGGCATCGGAGTTCTACCGGTGTCGCTACGCGGCGATCGCCGGGATCTTCGTCTAGTCTCGACCACACGGTCGACGGAGGAAGCGGTCGGGAGGATCTGCTGCACAGCGCTCGGCGCTTCGGGAACGGATTCGGCCCGTGCGGCGTTGGACTGACTGACGTGTTGAGGAGGACTCATATGGCACTGCTCCTGCGGGAAGCACTCGGTGGCAGCCTACGGCGGGTCCGGATGGATCAAGGCCGTACGTTGCGTGAGGTATCAACCAGTGCCCGGGTCAGCCTGGGTTATCTGTCGGAAGTCGAACGCGGCCAGAAGGAAGCGTCCAGCGAACTGCTCGCAGCCATCTGCGATGCGCTGGAAGTGGAGATCGCCGACGTGTTGCTCGATGTCCGCGATACCCTCCGTACCGGCCACGACCAGCCCACGACCCCGCCCACGCACACGACGATCGCCACCGAGACCAAGGTGGTCATCCCGCAGCCGACATCGGCTCTGGCGGCTGCGTGATCGGTGTCTTGTGCCACCGGGCCGGGCCAGACGATAGATTAGATCGAGACTGCTCGGATTCGGACTTCAAGACAAGGCGGGGCAATGGCTAACCCATTCGTGAAGGCGTGGAAGTACCTGATGGCGTTCGGCAACGCCAAGATCGACGAGAACGCCGACCCGAAGATTCAGATCCAGCAGGCGATCGAGGACGCGCAGCGTCAGCACCAGGCGTTGTCGCAGCAGGCTGCGGCGGTCATCGGCAACCAGCGCCAGTTGGAGATGAAGCTGAACCGTCAGCTCGAGGACATCGAACGCCTGCAGGCCAACACCCGTCAGGCATTGACGCTGGCCGACAAGGCCGCCGCTTCCGGCGACGCGGCCAAGGCGACTGAATACACCAACGCCGCAGAGGCTTTCGCTGCCCAGCTGGTCACCGCGGAACAGAGCGTCGAGGACCTCAAGGCGCTGCACGACCAGTCGCTGCAGGCGGCCGAACAGGCCAAGCGCGCGGTGGAACAGAACTCTATGACGCTGCAGCAGAAACTCTCCGAGCGCACGAAGCTGCTCAGTCAGCTCGAGCAGGCCAAGATGCAAGAGCAGGTCTCGGCATCGCTCAACCAGATGAGTGAACTCTCCGCCCCCGGCAACACGCCGAGCCTCGACCAGGTGCGAGACAAGATCGAGCGGCGCTATGCGAATGCTCTGGGATCGGCCGAGTTGTCGCGCAATTCGGTTCAGGGCCGGATGCTCGAAGTGCAACAGGCCAGCGTGCAGATGGCAGGACACTCACGACTCGAGCAGATCCGCGCGTCCATGGCGGGCGAATCACTGGCTGCCGGAGACTCGGCCGCGACGCCGGCCGTCGACCAGGCGAAGACGAACATCGAGAAGCCGCAAGCCAACTGACGTCTCCGGGATCAGGGTAGTCCCTGAACTTCCCCCCATCTTGGTCGTTTTCGACTGACATCGGGACCGAGCACTGGCACCGTTGAGGTCACTCGGACGACAGGAGATGTCATGTGGTGGAAAGTTCTTCTAGCGATACTTGCGGTGTGGCTGGCCTTCGGGCTGATCATGGCCGTGGTGAAGGGGCTGCTCACGGTGCTCGTGATCGGGCTCGTCGTGATCGGAATCGTCGCGGTGATCAAGTGGGCAGCTTCTGACAAGAGTTCGACCAAGATCGGGTCGTGATCGGCGGTACGGGGGACACGCGTGCGGGCAGCTCTGGTGGCAGGCTCTGACGCCGGTCATGCCTTTCCCGTGTTCGCGCTGGCGGAGTTGTTGCGAGACAACAACATCGAAGCAGTGGTGTACACAGGTTCGCAGTGGATCGAGAAGGCAACCGCTCGCGGCCTCGACGTCCGAGAGCTCCCGGGTCTGACGGCGTCGGCTGCTGACGACGACACCGATGCAGGCGACAAACTCAGTGCACGTGCGGCGCGGATGAGCAAGCAACTGGCGCCGGTGCTCGCCGAGCTCAAACCCGATCTGGTGGTCGGCGACGTCATCACCGTGTGTGGCGGCTGGGCCGCCGAGACGATCGGTGCCCCATGGGTGGAACTGTCGCCCCATCCGCTGTACCAACCCTCGGTGGGGCTTCCCCCGGTCGGCAGTGGCCTGGAACCCGGCACGGGCCTGTCCGGCAGGGTGCGTGATGCGTTGATGCGCGCTGCCACCGGCCGATCCATTCGAGTGGGACAGCAACAACGTGCGGCCGCCCGGGTGGGCATCGGACTCGATCCCGCGCAGCCGCATCCGGGAGCCCGGCTGATCGCCACCCTTCCGGCGCTGGAGGTGCCCCGCCCGGATTGGCCCGACGGAGCCGAAGTGGTCGGCCCCCTGCTGTGGGAGCCCACCGACGCCGTCTTCGCACGTCCCCCCGGTGACGCCCCGTTGGTTGTCATCGCACCGTCCACCGCGGTGACCGGTTCGGCAGGTCTGGTGGAGGCGGCGCTGGCTGCGCTCGACGCGCGCGTATTGGGACGATCGGTGCGGGCGGTGGTCTCGGGGCTCGCTCCCGAGGTAGGTGTCCTACCGTCGTGGGCGGTGGCCGGACACGGCAGGCAAGACGAGCTCCTCCACGACGCAGCGCTCGTCATCTGCGGTGGAGGACACGGGATGCTGGCGAAGTCCATGCTGGCCGGCGTACCCCAGGTGCTCGTTCCCGGCGGCGGAGATCAGTGGGAACTGGCCCAGCGTGCCCGCCGATGGGGCAGTGCCGCGGTGGTCAGGCCCACCACCGTCGAGTCGTTGGCCGCGGCGTGTCGAAAGGTGCTGGACAACAAGTCATTCACCGAAGCCGCTCGACGCGGCGCCCGGACCGGTGCCGACGTTGTCGACCCGGTCGCGGTATGTGTCGGTGCAGCGCGGTCCTGATGGTTTCGCTACGCTCGGTCACGTGCGATTGACCGAATTCTCCGAACTCATCAGCACCGAGTTCGGGTCCACCACTGCGAATTCGATGCTTGTCGACCACGTCCTCACCGACCTCGGTGGCCGGACGGCTGCCGAAGCGCTTGATGCCGGCATCGATCCCAGAGATGTGTGGACAGCGCTGTGCCGGGACTTCGACGTCCCGCGGGAACGCTGGTAGCAGTACTTCATCTGTCCCGGCGTGTCGGATGTCCGGGTGGTTGACTCGAACAAGCGTTCGCCTAGAGTGGGTGGTGTTCGACGCGAGGACGGGAACGTCGAGATCCGGGATTGTCAGAGGGCTGATCTAGCGTGACGTCAGTGCGCAAAGAGATGCCGAATACGCGAAAGAAAGCCCGATCCCGCCAGACCGGCGGCACCACCACCGCCGACAACTCGGCGCAAACACTAGGGGAAACCATGGCAGCCCAACCAGACCGCGAAAAGGCCCTCGACCTGGCATTGGCCCAGATCGACAAGAACTACGGCAAGGGCTCGGTGATGCGTCTCGGCGAGAACGCCCGCCAGCCGATCGCCACAATCCCGACCGGCTCGATCGCCCTCGATGTCGCACTCGGCATCGGAGGTCTCCCGCGGGGCCGCGTCGTCGAGATCTACGGGCCGGAATCGTCGGGTAAGACCACCGTTGCGCTGCACGCGGTCGCCAATGCACAGGCCGCCGGTGGCATCGCGGCGTTCATCGACGCCGAGCACGCCCTCGACCCCGACTACGCACAGCGACTGGGAGTCGACACCGACGCGTTGCTGGTGTCACAGCCGGACACCGGTGAGCAGGCACTCGAGATCGCTGACATGTTGATCCGGTCGGGTGCTCTCGACATCCTGGTCATCGACTCGGTCGCGGCGCTCGTGCCGCGTGCGGAGATCGAGGGCGAAATGGGCGACAGTCACGTCGGTCTACAGGCGCGGTTGATGAGCCAGGCACTGCGGAAGATGACCGGTGCCATGAGCAATTCGGGTACCACCGCGATCTTCATCAACCAGCTGCGCGAGAAGATCGGCGTGATGTTCGGGTCTCCCGAGACCACCACCGGTGGTAAGGCGCTCAAGTTCTACGCATCGGTCCGTCTGGATGTGCGCCGGATCGAGACCCTCAAGGACGGTACCGAGGCGGTCGGTAACCGCACTCGCGTCAAGGTTGTCAAGAACAAGGTTGCCCCTCCGTTCAAGCAGGCCGAGTTCGACATCCTGTACGGCCACGGCATCAGCAAAGAGGGTTCGCTCATCGACATGGGCGTGTTGCACGGCTTCGTTCGCAAGTCCGGTTCCTGGTTCACCTATGAAGGTGAACAGCTGGGCCAGGGCAAGGAGAACGCTCGTAAGTTCTTGCTCGAGAACACCGAGGTGCGTGACGAGATCGAGAAGAAGATCAAGGAAAAGCTCGGGATCGGCGCTGTCCTGACCGAAGATGCCGTCGCGCCGGCACCGGTCGAGTTCTAGGACGCCGATTCAGGTGAACAGGCCTGCGGGAGAGGACGTCCACGAGAGCACCGCCGAGCTGCGGTCTGCGATCGCAGACATCCTCTCCCGCAGGTCTGTCCCGGTCAGTCCGTCTACGACGCCGCCGGCTCCAGAGAGTTCCGGCGACCGCACCGCTACCACCGCATCGGCTTATGACGCCGCATTGCGGTTGCTCGGCGTGCGCGCACGAAGTCAGGCAGAACTGCGCAAACGGTTGCACGACAAAGATTTTGCGCCCACCGAGATCGAATCGGTGATGACTCGGCTCGCCGCGGCCGGTCTGCTCGACGATGTCGATTTCGCCGAGCAATGGGTGCATTCCCGACACCGCCACAGCGGCAAGGGACGCACTGCTCTACGGCACGAGCTCCGGCAGAAGGGCGTCGCCGACACCGTGATCGAGCACGCACTCGATCAGATTGACGATGACGCCGAACGCGAACGGGCAGCAGACCTGTTGCGCCGCAAAGCGTCTCGCCTGACAGCCGAAGACATCGCTGACCGGGCCCAGCGGGACAAACACGTTCGGCGACTGGTAGCGATGCTGGCCAGACGTGGGTACGCACCGTCTCTCGCCATGAGTCTGGTGAACGAGGAACTGAACCAGCTCACTGCCGAGTGAAGATCAGACAGCAGCGGCCTGTTCGTCCACTTTCACATCTGCGACCGGTCCGCGATTCTTGCCTTCCCTCAGTCGCCGCTCGATGACGGTGGCCAACGTGGAGAGCCCGAAGTTCAGCAGGATCATCACGGCGGCGACCACCACGAGGGCCGGCAGGTAGTTGCCGTAGAACGATGCCGACTGGATGCCGGACCGGACCACCTCGACATAACCGATCGCGTATCCGAGTGCACTGTCCTTCAGAGCGATGACCATCTGCGATATCAGTGCAGGCAACATGGCAGTCACCGCCTGCGGAAGCAAGACCAGTCGCATGGTCTGTGATTTGCGCAGGCCGAGTGAGTTCGCCGCCTCGAGCTGACCGCTCGGCAGCGATGTGATGCCTGCCCGCAGAATTTCTGCGATGACAGAGCCGTTGTACAACGTCAGTCCGGTCACCACAGCAGCGAAGGCCAGGTCCTCGGCTGGGAAGACGGCGTATTCGGCAAACAGGTAGTAGGCGAAGATCATCAGGATGAGCACGGGTATGGCCCGGAAGAACTCGACCACCGCTCCGCTGAGTCCGCGTATCGCACGGTGATCGGACAGTCGGCCGATGCCGAGAACCGCGCCGAGTAGTAGAGCCAACACGATCGACAGAACCGCGGCGGAGAGTGTTCCCCACAAACCGGGCAGCAGGTACGTGGTCCACGTGTCCGGTTCCAGGAACGGCTTCCACTTCTCGCGGGTCAGCTGCCCGTTGCCGGCCAGTGCCACGATCACGTAGATCGCGATGGCGAGCAGCACCACTGCGAATCCGACGGCGATGAGCTGATTGCGACGCCGTGCCCTGGGCCCCGGAGCGTCGTAGAGAACTGTTGCACTGCTCATCGCTTGACCGCCAGACGCTTTGCGAGGAAACCGAAGACATATCCCTCGGTGAGGGTGATCACCATGAACCCGATGGCGATGATGACGAAGATCCCCACCACCTGATCGGCGTGGTTCTCGATCTGTTCTTTCATCAGCAACGAGGCTTCGGCCACGCCGATGGCCGAAGCGATCGTGGTGTTCTTGGTCAGCGCGATCAGCACGCTGCCCATCGGACCGATCACCGATCTGACCGCCTGGGGAAGCACGATGATCCCGAACACCTTGCTGAACGGCAGGCCGAGCGAGCGAGCCGCTTCGGCCTGTCCGAGGGGCACGGTGTTGAACCCCGACCGCAGCGTCTCGCATACGAACGTGGACGTGTAGAGCACAAAGGCCAGGACGGCGAGCCAGAAATTGTTGTTGGTGATGAACTCGTCGTTCTCCTGGGCCAGCTTCAGCCCGAGGTTTTGGTACAGGCCGACCGAGGCAAAGATGACGATGAGTGTCAGCGGAGTGTTCCGGACGATGTTGACGTACCAGGTTCCGAACACGCGCATGACGGGGACAGGAGAGACCCGCATGCCGGCCAGAACGGTGCCCCAGATGAGGGATCCGATGGCGGAGTAAAAGGTGAGCTTGAGCGTGACCCAGTAGGCAGGCCACAGCTGCGGTCCGATGTCGGACCAGAGTTCACTCATGACAGCTCCGCCGGGCATGGGGTGGATGTCGACTCGAGAAAGCCGAGGTCTCCTGGCACGGGGGTGAACTGGTATTTGGAATCGGGTCCCTGCGCACGCTCGATCATCGAATCGACTTCGCTGTCGCCGATCTCGTCACGCAAGGCGATCTCCCAGGCCGACTCGCCGCCGTCGGCGGGCTTTGCCAGCATCGACTCGAGTGCCTCGTTCACCGCTGTCACGGATTCGGGGTAGTCCTTGGGCATTCCGATGCCATATCGTTCGGTCGAGAACGGGGTGCCGGCCTTCTTGAGCGATTTCTTCCCGCTCGAGGTCACACACGCGTCCTTCGGGTACGTCATGTCGACGATCTTGAACTCGTCGGGGAAGAAGTCGGAGAACCCGGCAAGGATGGCCTCGTCGGTGGTGAGGGCGTCAACCTTGTTGCGGCGCAGAGCCTCCACACAGGACGAGTACGAGTCGTACTCCTGCAGCTGGATCTTCGGCAACTGGTTTTTCACGTTCTGGGCCGATGTGGACCCTGTCACCGAACACAGCTTCTTGCCTTTGTTCAGATCCGTGAGCGTGGTGATGCTGTCGTCATCCTCACGGACCAGCAGCCCCTGGTAGTTGATCAGATAGGGGCCGGCGAAACTCACCTTCTTCGAGCGGGCCGCGTTGATCGAGTACGTGGCGGCGATCATGTCGACCTCACCGTTGTCGATGAGCGTCTCGCGTTGCGCCGACGGGGTTTCCCGCCATGTGATCTTCGGCTTCTTCCATCCGTTGTTCTGCGCGATGGTGTTGACCACGTACTCGGACACCGCGACATCGAATCCGGTGAACGACTTGTCGGGGTGTCGCAGACCCAGGCCGGGTTGATCGAACTTCGTACCGAGGATGACCGAGCCGCTCTCGATCGATTCCATGAGGTTGCGCGGGCTGGTGTTACCGCATGCGGTGAGTGACGTGCAGAGCACCACGATGGCCAGGGCCGATAGCAGGATCCAGTGTTTCGAGTTCTCACGCATGGTGCGCTCCCTCGTTGCCGCCGTTCTCAATGGCCGAGGATCTTGCCGAGGAAGTCACGGGCACGCCCGGACTCGGGCCGGGTGAAGAACGACTCTGGATCGGTGTCCTCCACGATGGCGCCATCGGCCATGAAGACCACTCGGTCGGCCGCCTTGCGGGCAAACCCCATCTCGTGGGTGACGACCAGCATCGTCATGCCCTCTTTCGCGAGTGAGACCATCACGTCGAGGACCTCGTTGACCATTTCCGGGTCCAGAGCGGATGTCGGCTCGTCGAACAGCATGACCTTGGGATCCATCGCCAGTGAACGTGCGATGGCAACGCGTTGCTGCTGCCCGCCGGAGAGTTGCGCGGGGTACTTGTCCTTCTGGCTCGCGATGCCGACTCGCTCAAGCAATTCCATCCCGCGCTTGTTCGCCGCAGCCCTGTCCTTGCCACGCACCTTGATCGGTGCCAGCGTCACATTGTCGAGAATTGTCTTGTGCGCGAACAGATTGAACGACTGGAAGACCATTCCGACGTCGGCGCGCAGGGCGGCGAGCGCCTTGCCTTCGGCGGGCAACAACTTGCCGTCGATACGAATCTCGCCGCTGTCGATCGGCTCGAGCCGGTTGATCGTGCGGCACAGGGTCGACTTACCCGATCCCGACGGACCGAGGATGACCACGACCTGGCCGGCGGGCACCTCGAGGTCGATGTCCTTGAGCACGTGTAGGTCGCCGAAGTGCTTCTGCACGTCGCGCAGAGCGATCATCGGTGGGGCGGTCTGTGTGGCGGCCGGCCCGTCGGGGTGAGGCGCGGACGAGCCCGCTCGAGGTGCTGTCATAACTGTCGACCTTAAGGTGCCGGTGTCGGCGAGCAGCGGGGGACCGGGAACATCGCCGGCCGGCGGGGTGGATCGCCGCAGCTCAGCCGCCAATTTCGCCTGGTCTGATGGGCCAAGTACCCTGGCAGGAGTGACAATCTCGATGACAGATCCGCAGACCGGGCACCCCGAGACCCTGGGGCGCTCCTACCAGGTCCGCACCTACGGCTGTCAGATGAATGTCCACGACTCCGAGCGTATTTCCGGTCTCCTCGAAGAGGCCGGTTATGTCCGCGCATCCGACGATGGTGATGCGGACCTGGTGGTCTTCAACACCTGCGCCGTCCGGGAGAACGCCGACAACAAGCTGTACGGCAACCTCTCGCATCTGGCACCGGTCAAGGCGAGTCGTCCGGGAATGCAGATCGCTGTCGGCGGCTGTCTTGCCCAGAAGGATCGCGGCACCGTCCTCGAGAAGGCCCCGTGGGTCGACGTCGTGTTCGGAACACACAACCTCGGATCCCTGCCGGTGCTGCTCGAACGCGCTCGCCACAATGCGCAGGCCCAGGTCGAGATCATCGATGCACTGGAAGCCTTTCCGTCCACCTTGCCCGCCAAACGCGAGTCCGCGTATTCGGGGTGGGTGTCGATCTCGGTCGGTTGCAACAACACGTGCACGTTCTGCATCGTTCCGGCTCTTCGCGGCAAGGAGGTCGACCGCCGACCCGGAGACGTCCTCGCCGAGGTGCAGGCGCTGGTGAACGAAGGGGTCGTCGAGGTCACCTTGCTCGGCCAGAACGTGAACGCCTACGGGATGTCGTTCGCCGATCCGGATCTGGGACGCGATCGGGGAGCATTCGCCGCGTTGCTGCGTGCCTGCGGTGACATCGAGGGTCTCGAACGCGTGCGGTTCACGTCGCCGCACCCCGCAGAGTTCACCGATGACGTGATCGAGGCAATGGCGCAGACCCCGAACGTCTGTCCCCAACTGCACATGCCGTTGCAATCGGGTTCTGACCGGATCCTCAAGGCGATGCGTCGCAGCTACCGCAGCACCAAGTTCCTCGGGATCATCGAGCGGGTGCGGGCGGCGATGCCGCACGCGTCCATCACCACCGACATCATCGTCGGATTCCCCGGTGAGACCGAAGAGGATTTCCAGGCAACCCTCGACGTGGTCGCCGAGGCCCGATTCACCAGTGCGTACACCTTCCAGTATTCGCCCAGACCGGGGACACCTGCGGCCGACATGGCCGACCAGGTACCCAAACATGTGGTGAGCGAGCGCTATATGCGACTGACCGACCTGCAGGACCGGATCTGCCTGGAGGAGAACCAGAAGCTCATCGGGGCGCCGGTTGAGGTCCTGGTGACCGCCGACGGCCGAAAAGATCAGGGCCGGATGACCGGCCGTGCGCGCGATGGCAGGCTCGTCCACTTCGTCACCGAGGGCGACGCCATCCGCCCGGGCGATCTGGTGGACACGGTCGTGACCGGTGCGGCACCGCACTATCTGCTGGCCGATGACGGTATCCGCGGCCATCGGCGCACCCGGGCCGGCGACGCGCACGCGGCCGGTACCACCCCCCAAACCCCGCCGATCGGAGTCGGACTCGGTCTGCCACCGATCGGGAAGCCTGTCGAAGCGCCGGTTGAATCTGCCTGTGGCGCAGGATGCGAGCTCTGATGACCGAGAAGAACAACGGACCGGACCCAGCGGGTTTCGATCAGTTCAAGGGCGATCTGCGCAAGGCCGAACGCAAGGTCGCCGGCGAGATCGACCCCGGTGCCCGCGCCGTGGTGGTGGCGGTTGCTGTGCTGGTGGCGATTCTGTCCTTCGTCCTGCCCCACACCGGGTCCGTGACCGGCATCGACGTGATCACGTTCAGCTCGGACGCGGCGGCCGAGCGGGTGACCATCACCTCGCGCGTGTTCGTGGTCCTGCAGCTGGTCTTCGGGATCGGTTTCTCGGCGCTCGCACTGCTCACCCGTCGATGGGTCTTCGCCTGGATTGCCCTGTGCGGCAGTGCGGTGTCCTGTTTCGCGGGTTTGTTGGCGTGGTGGTCGCGCAACACTCCAGGAGTGTCCGGAGAGGAGCCGCCCAGCGGCGTCGGCATCGGCTTGATCATCGGATGGGTGGCGATGTTCGTGATCACCTTCCACTGGTCGCGCGTGGTGTGGGCCCGTACCAACTACCAGTTGGCACTCGAGGCGCAGCGTCGCGACGAGGCCGCAGCCGAGGAAGAGCGGGCGCTCGCGCTCCAGCGGCGAACATCCGAACGCCGGCGTGAAAGCCGTCGCTCAGAGGGCGACGACCTCTAGCCAGCCGCCCTCCCCGCCGGCATCCCGTGAGGATGCCAGTCGACGTCAGTCCCCGATGGCGCCTTCGGCCGCACGCGCCCATTCGCGCCACTGTTCGGCCTGTTCGCGTAGTTTGCGCGCATCCTTGCTCTTGCCGTTGGCTTCCGCCTTGGCAGCCTGGTCCTCGAGCTGGGCCACGCGGTCGGCGAATTGCTGTGCACGCGCCTTCACGGCGGGATCGGTGCGCTGCCACTGGGCGGACTCGGCGTCGCGAATCCGCTTCTCCACAGCCTTGATCCGTGCCTCGAGAGAGTGCATCTGTTCGCGGGGGACCTTGCCGATCTCGTCCCACTGGTCCCGGATGGTGCGGAACTCGCGACGAGCCGCCTCGAGATCAGCTTGCGGATCGATGGACTTCTCGGCCCGCGCAAGTAGTTCGAGCTTTGCCTTGGCGTTGGTCTCGAACTCGGCATCGCGTTGTGACGACGCGGCGTTGCGGGCGCTGAAGAAGACATCCTGGGCGGCCTTGAACCGCGCCCACAATGCGTCGTCCTGGTCGCGTGGTGCGCGTCCGGCGGCCTTCCACTGGGTCAGCAGGTCGCGGAACTTCGCTGCGGTGTCGGCCCATTCGGTCGACGACGACAAGGCCTCGGCCTCGACGATCAGCTCTTCCTTGCGCGAACGGGCGCCGGCGCGTTCGCGGTCCATCTCGGCGAAATGTGCACCGCGACGGCGGTTGAAGGTGTCACGGGCCTTGGAGTAGCGCTTCCACAGCTGGTCGTCGGTCTTGCGGTCGACGCCTTTGATGGTCTTCCACTCGTCGAGGATGACCCGCATGCGGTCGCCGGCGACTTTCCACTGGGTCGACTCGGACCCGATCTGCTCTGCTTCGGCGGCGAGCTCTTCTTTGCGGGCGACGGCCTTTGCACGGGCTTCGTCCCGGTCGTGTTTGACCTTTTCGGCGACGTCGTCCGCGCCGTCGATGATCAGCTTCAGTCGCGATGCGACGGCTTCCACATCTCCGATGACCGCTGCCGTGGGCAACGTGTCGAGTAGTGCAACCGCTGCGGTCTTGGTCTTGCGGGGATCACCGGTACCGGCGTCAAGGCGCTCCTCGAGCAACTCGACCTCGACCACGAGATCGTCGAATCGCCGACCGAAGTGCGCCAGGCCTTCGGCGGCTGTGCCCGCCTGCCACGAGGCGATCTGGTGTTCGCCCTCGGAGGTTTTGAGCCACACGGCGCCGTCATCGTCGATACGCCCGAACTTCGAGGGATCCGACGCGGGACGTATCACCTCCGCAGGTGCCGGGTGGATCTTGGCCGGGGGGTGCTGACCGGGGCGCGGGCCCGGTCGCGGGCCGGGCCGGGGACCAGGCTTGGGTCCCGGGGCGGGCGCCGATGTCTCTGGTGCGGCCGGTGCGGGCGTGTGCTGCTCGGTCATCTCAGTACCTAGTTCCTGCCGCGCGACACGGCTGCCAGTTGCGTTTGTCTACCGGCGGTGAACGGTCTCCACACCCGGGTGGCGGCGCACCGCCTCTATCATTGAAGCAGGTCACCGGCTTGTGTGTGGACACTCGTGGACAATCGGCCGGTCGGGCGCATTCTGGGTTCACGCTCGTCGGCTAGCGTGGCGCAGGTGTTGGTTGCCGCTGCATTTGTCCCGGGCGCGCCGGTATTGGTGCCAGAACTGTCCGGGCCGGCGCTCTCGGAAGTCGCGCCGGTGCGGGCCGCGGCATTCGACGTCTGCGGACAACTCGCCGAAATGTGCAGTCGCTGGGTACTTGTCGGTGCCGGAGACCCTCGACGTGAGATGGCTTCGGGGGGAACCTTGGCGGGTTTCGGTCTCGATGTGGCAGTGGAATTGGTCCCGGGTTCTGACGTGCCGACTGATGCCGGCATGCCCACCACAGTGTTGATCGGGGGTTGGCTCCGGACCCGGACGGCTCCACACGTTGCCCTCACGGTGGAGGTCGTGGACCCGGCTGCGCCCGCGCAGTCGTGTCTACGGCAGGGGGCCGATCTACGATCGCGGCTCGCGTTGGCCCCGGAGCCTGTGGGTCTGCTCGTGGTGGCCGACGGTGCGACAACGATCACCGAGAAGTCGCCGGGTGGGCAGAAGCGTGGTGCGGTCGAGTTCCAGGACATGATCGACGGCGCGCTCGCAGTGGCCGATCACAACACGATCGCGGCGCTCGACGAATCGCGGTGTACCGAGTTCGGCGTCGAGGGCAGGGCAGCGTGGCAGGTGGCATCTGGAGCCTTTACCGGACCATCTCTGTCGTCCGAGGTCCGCTACGCGGGGGCGCCGTTCGGTGTGGGTTACACGGTGGCCTGGTGGAACACGTGACCGTCGGGACGAAACCCATTGCGGTGATCGGGCCCACGGCCAGTGGCAAGTCCGACCTCGCGCTCGATCTGGCGGTCGAGCTGGGCGGGGACATCGTGAACGTCGACGCGATGCAGCAGTACCGGGGGATGGACATCGGTACGGCCAAGGTTCCCGTGCACGAGCGTCGCGGGATCACTCATCATCAGATCGACGTCCTCGACGTCACCGAGACGGCGACCGTCGCCAGGTATCAGCAGGCCGCCCGCGAGGACATCGAGCGTCTCCTGGCGCAGGGGCGAACGCCGGTGGTGGTGGGTGGATCGATGATGTACATCCAGGCACTCCTCGACGACTGGAACTTCCCGGCCACCGATCCGGACGTCCGACGGCGCCACGAAGACGAACTGGAGCGAATCGGGACACGGGCAATGCATGACCGGCTGGCGCAGGTGGATCCGGAAGCCGCCCGGCAGATCCTGGACACCGATGGTCGCCGGATCGTCCGGGCGTTGGAAGTGGTGGAGCTGACGGGTCAGCCCTTCGCCGCGTCGGCTCCGACGATCGGTACCCCCAGGTGGGACACGACGGTGATCGCGCTCGATCGCGACACCGCAGAGCTCGACGAGCGGATCGAGCGACGCACGAGCGCGATGTTCGGTTCGGGCTTCGTCGACGAGGTGGAGACACTGCTGTCGGCCGGCCTCCGGGACGGTGTCACCGCTGCTCGCGCCATCGGATACGCACAGGTCATGGCGGCCATCGACGGTGAATACGACGTGGCCCGCGCGCAGGAGCTGACCTTCATCGGTACGCGACGTTACGTACGCAGGCAGCGGTCGTGGTTCCGCCGTGACCCTCGCATCCATTGGCTCGACGCTGCGTCGCAGGACCTCACGGGTCAGGCGCTGCGCGCGGCAGGCAGATGAGGAGGTCGGGCGCGTATCGTTGACAGAATGTTCGCACGCGTCGACTTCGTCAAAGGGCACGGCACACAGAACGATTTTGTGCTGTTGCCCGACCCCGGCGTGCAGTTGGACCTCACCCCGGAGTTCGTCTCGGCGCTGTGTGATCGTCACCGTGGCATCGGGGCGGACGGGGTTCTCCGGGTCGCCACAGCCGGGGCACTCCGCGACGCGGGTGTGCTCACAGCGCTAGGCGCCGGCATAGCCGACGACGATTGGTTCATGGACTACCGCAACGGCGACGGCTCGATCGCGGAGATGTGTGGCAACGGTGTGCGGGTGTTCGCGCATTTCCTTGCCGCGCACGAGCTCGTGTCCGAACGCTCCTTCACCGTCGGGTCGCGCGCTGGTGCGCGGCCGGTGACGGTGCACGCTGTGACGGGTTCGTCGGCCGACGTCACCGTGAACATGGGCCCAGCCCGTCTCGGCGTCGACAGCAAAGCCCAGATCGACGGCCGGCGGTACGCCGGGGTGTCGGTGGATGTCGGCAATCCCCATCTGGCGTGCGTGGTCGACCGATTGACGCCGCAGGATCTGGCGGACATCGATCTGTGCGGGTCGATCACGTTCGACAACGCAGTCTTTCCCGATGGTGTGAACATCGAGCTGATCACCGCACCGTTGGCCGGAGGCGCTGCGGACGCCGTGGACGCCGAGATCACGATGCGGGTCCACGAACGCGGAGTCGGTGAAACCCGCAGCTGCGGTACCGGAGTCGTCGCCGCCGGCGCCGCTGCTCTGCGGTTCATGGGAAGGTCCGAGGGGACGGTACTCGTCAACGTTCCCGGGGGTCAGATCACGGTGACGGTCGATGACGAGAACACAACGCTGCGCGGCCCGTCGGTACTCGTCGGCGCCGGAGTGCTCAACGAGGGATGGCTCTAAAATCGGTATGCACCACACCTACCCGAGTGTCACCATGGTGATCTCATGACCGAAAACAACAAAGCCGGCAACGACCAGCGCGACGCGCCGACGATCGGCGAACTCCAACTCGACGAACGCAGTTCGCTGCAGCGCGTCGCCGGTTTGTCCACAGAGCTCACCGACGTCACCGAGGTCGAGTACCGCCAGCTGCGACTCGAACGGGTTGTCCTGGTCGGGGTCTGGACGCAGGGCAGCACCACTGCGCAGGCCAATTCGAGTCTCGCCGAACTCAAGGCCCTCGCCGAGACGGCAGGGTCGGAAGTTCTCGAAGGTCTCATCCAGCGTCGTGAAAAGCCCGACCCGGCAACCTATATCGGGTCCGGCAAAGCTCACGAGCTGCGTGAGATCGTCTTGGCCACCGGCGCCGACACCGTCATCTGCGATGGCGAGCTGACCCCTGCTCAGCTGACTGCTCTGGAAAAAGTGGTCAAGGTCAAGGTTGTCGATCGAACTGCGCTGATCCTCGACATCTTCGCCCAGCACGCGACGTCGCGAGAAGGCAAGGCGCAAGTCGCGCTGGCACAGATGGAGTACATGCTCCCGCGGCTTCGTGGCTGGGGTGAATCCATGTCCCGGCAGGCGGGTGGCCGTGCCGGCAGCAATGGCGGCGTGGGACTGCGCGGACCCGGTGAGACGAAGATCGAGACCGACCGCCGACGGATCCGCGAACGCACAGCGAAACTGCGGCGCGAGATCCGCGAGATGAAGACGTCACGAACCACCAAGCGCGCCAAGCGAAAGCAGGCTGCCGCGTCAGCGGTGACCATTGTCGGGTACACGAACGCCGGCAAGTCGAGTTTGATCAACGCGTTGACCGGATCGGGCGTGCTGGTCCAGAACGCCTTGTTCGCAACCCTCGATCCGACAACCCGTCAGATGTCCCTCGAGGATGGCCGTGAACTGGTCATCACCGACACCGTCGGATTTGTCCGGCATCTGCCCACCCAGCTGGTCGAGGCCTTCCGTTCGACCCTCGAGGAAGTCGCCGACGCCGATCTGCTCCTGCACATCGTTGATGGTTCGGACCCGGTTCCGACCGACCAGATCATGGCGGTGCGGAAGGTGATCGAATCAGTGCTCGAGGAGGAGAAGGCAACAGCTCCGCCCGAACTGCTCGTGATCAACAAGATCGATGCGGCCGACCCGTTGGTACTGGCACAGCTCAAAGGGCTGTTCCCGACAGCCGTGTTCATCTCGGCGGCCACCGGCGAGGGCATCGACGTACTCCTCGATCGCATCCGGGAGTCGGTGGCCAGGAACGACGTGCACGTCAGTGTCCGGGTGCCGTATGAGCGTGGCGACCTCGTGTCCCGGATCCATGCCGAGGGTGACGTATTGACCGAACGTCACGAGGCGGACGGGACTGCGATCACCGCCACGGTGCCTGCCGCGCTGTCGCGCCAGCTGGCATCTCTGGCCATTCCCGAGTCAGCCGAATAGCCCTCCGAACTGCAGCTTTGGGCCAGATGTAGAATCCGGTTACAGTTGGATATCCAACCAATGCCACCTGTAATGGAGACCTGACGATGGAACGCACCCTTTTCGAGCCCGAGCACCTTCTCTTCCGCGATTCGTACCGGAGCTTCCTCGAACAGCACGTGGCGCCGAACCACGAACGCTGGGAAGAGCAGAACCTGGTGGACCGGGATGTCTGGGTCGAAGCAGGCAAGAACGGATTCCTCGCGGTGGAGGCGCCCGAGGAGTTCGGCGGCGGGGGAGTCGACGACTTCCGTTACAACACCATCATCGACGAAGAGACCGTCCGCGGCGGCTACAGCGGTATCGGCTTCGCGCTGCACAACGACGTGGTGGCGCCCTACCTGCTCGACCTCTGCAATGACGAGCAGAAGGCACGCTGGCTGCCCGGCTTCGTCTCCGGTGAGCTGATCACCGCGATCGCGATGACCGAGCCCGGCACCGGGTCCGATCTCCAGGGCATCAAGACCAACGCCAAGAAGGACGGCGACAACTGGGTGCTGAACGGTTCCAAGACGTTCATCACCAACGGCATCAACGCCGACCTCGTCATCGTGGTGGCCCGCACCGACCCCGAGGCCGGTGCGAAGGGGTTCAGCTTGCTGGTGGTCGAGCGCGGTATGGAGGGGTTCGAACGCGGTCGCAATCTCGACAAGGTCGGGATGAAGGCGCAGGACACCGCCGAGCTGAGCTTCGACAACGTCAAGGTGCCCGCCGAGAACCTGCTGGGCGAGGAGGGCATGGGCTTCATCTACCTGATGCAGAACCTCCCGCGGGAGCGCCTGTCGATCGCTGTTGTGGCGGCCGGCGCCATGGAGTCGGTTCTCGAGACGACGATCCAGTACACCAAGGACCGCAAGGCATTTGGTCGCCCGATCGGTAGCTTCCAGAACTCGCGGTTCCTGCTGGCCGAACTGGCGACGTCCACGGCTACCACCCGCGTGTTCGTCGATCGGTGTATCGAACTGCTGAACGAGAAGAAGCTCACCGTTCCGGACGCGGCGATGGCGAAGTACTACGCCACCGAGAACCAGGTCCACCTCATCGATCGTTGCCTGCAACTGCACGGCGGCTACGGCTACATGCGTGAGTACTCGGTGGCCAAGGCCTTCCTCGATTCACGCGTTCAGACCATCTACGGCGGCACCACCGAGATCATGAAGGAAGTCATCGGCCGAAGCCTCGGGGTCTGAGTACGAGTTTCAGAACTACGCGAAGTGGGGTGCACCGGAAGGTGCACCCCACTCGCTTCTGCTTGGTCTCCGCGGCCGTCGGGCTACCGAGGATGTTGCCGGGCGCCTCAGAGGCGCCGCATCACCGTGACGACTTTGCCCAACACAACGGCGTTGTCGCCGGGGATGGGGTCGAACACCGGGTTGTGCGGCATCAGCCACACCGCATCCTTGGTGCGTTTGAACGTCTTGACGGTCGCCTCCCCGTCGATCATGGCCGCAACGATGTCGCCGTTGTCTGCGACATTCTGCTGCCTGACGACCACCCAGTCGCCGTCGCAGATGGCGGCATCGATCATCGACTCGCCGACCACCCGTAGGAGGAACAAAGATCCCTCCCCGACAAGCTCTTTCGGCAGTGGGAACACGTCTTCGACGGCTTCCTCGGCCAGGATCGGCCCGCCGGCCGCGATGCGGCCGAGGACGGGAACGAACGTCGGTGTCGGCAGGGATTCGTCGGGTACCTGGACCTGGCCGGCCGCCGTGGCCGGATTGAGGTCGGTGTCCTGGATGTTGACCGCCCGGGGACGGTTGTTCTCGCGCTGCAGGAATCCTTTGCGCTCGAGGGTTCGGAGCTGATGAGCGACCGACGACGTTGAGGTGAGGCCGACGGCATCACCGATCTCGCGGATGGACGGGGGATAGCCGCGTTCGCGGACCGACGCCCGGATCACCTCCAGCACGGCTTTCTGGCGCGGGGTCAGAGACCCCTCGGCCAGCGGTTCGGAAGTGACCACCGTCGCGGCCGCCGCGTCCGGCGGCGTCCGGGTGTCTGTCGTATCGGCCATCAGGTCCTCCAGTTCGTACGGTGTCCGGCCAAGGTGTCGTAGCTGTCGAGAGAAGAAAACGCACACGCTGTTCGTTGGATTATGGGGATCACGCTAATGCAATCTGTCACAACTCTCAAACATTTGTTCGATTGGGCGTGGCGTGTGTCGGACCCCCGTGATACAACTCGAACATTCGTTCAATCGAACGAGTGATCGAACTGTCGACCCGAGGATCGAACAATGACTGCAGCCACCACCATCAGCCGCCCGGCCGCTGAGCGGCCCCGTCGCCGCCTCGCCCGAGTCGGTGGGCCCGTCGCCTCCGATCAGTACACCCGCACGGCGCGAGCGCGTGTCGACAGTACTCGACGGCCGGCCGACCGCAGGCTCGCCGCAGACCGCCGTGTTGTGGTGGGCTGCTCCGAGCCGGGCAGTTCCGCACCGTCGGTTGCCGTCGAGCGCGATGTGTATTTCCGCCGACGTGCCTGGGCCGGAGCCGCCGTGGCCGGAATCGGTCTGATGATGCTCGTGTTGTTCCTCATGTTCTTCGGCCGGGTTGTCGAGAGCGGTGCCGCTCCGGCGAACACGGGGACTGCCGTCGTCCATGTGCAGTCGGGAGAATCGTTGGGCGACATCGCATCTCGGATCGCACCCGAGATGCCGACCGAGGCGGTGGTGGAGAAGATCATGGACCTGAACGCGATGAGCAATTCAGCGTTGTCGCCAGGGCAATCCCTGGTGACGCCGATCTACGCGCGGTAGCTGCAGTGCTGGGGCAAGCAATCGGCCGGGCGGTATCCTCTACAACAGAGTGTCCGGTCATTCCGACGGGGCCGCTGACGTCCGAGGAACCCTGCATGCACTGCCCGTTTTGCAAGAACGAGGACACGCGGGTCGTCGACTCACGGGTGGCCGACGAGGGCCAGGCGATTCGTCGTCGGCGGGCCTGCTCGCAATGCGGACGGCGGTTCACCACGGTGGAGAGCGCAGTCCTTGCGGTCGTCAAACGCAACGGCGTCACCGAACCCTTCAGTCGCGAGAAGGTGATGAGGGGCGTGAGGCGCGCCTGCCAGGGCCGCGCGGTCGACGATGACCGTCTGCACCTGCTCGCGCAGCAGGTCGAAGAGGCCGTCCGCGCCTCAGGATCGGCCGAAGTTCCCAGCAACGAAGTGGGCCTGGCGATCCTGGGCCCGTTACGGGATCTCGACGAGGTCGCTTACCTTCGCTTTGCGTCGGTGTATCGCTCGTTCGACTCAGTCGAGGACTTCCAGAAAGAGATCGACGATCTGCGAGCCGCCAAACCCTGACCGGTTTCGTTCGGCATGTGGTGCCACCGGATCAGCGCAGATCCCGGATCGCCTTGATCGCCCGCTTCTCCGACACGGGATACGCAGTACGCAGGTGCTGTGCGAACAGTCCAACTCTCAGTTCTTCGACGATCCATCCAGCTTGCTCGTTGACTGCGTCCCGGCGACCGGGCGGCACGTGTCGCAGGTGATCAGTCCACGCCGACACCACCCGGTCGATGGCCGCCATTGCCTGGGCATCGCGAGCGGCGCCAGCCGGGAGCTGTTCGAGCCTCGACCTCGCAGCATCGAGGTAGCGGGGGATCTCCGCGAGGTGTTCGTCGCGTGTCGCAGAGACGAACCCGTCGAACAACAGCTCGTCCAGCTGGTCCCGCACGTCGTCGGCGGCGATCGATCTGCCGGCCGCGGTAATCGCCGTGCGTAGGGGCGCCACGCGGGTCAGGATCGTCGCCACCCTGCGTAGTTTGTCCGTTGCCCTCCCGGTTGCCTGGCGGGCCACATTTTCCCTGAGCGCAGCGAATTCGCTTGGCGTCCATACATTCGGCGGGTTGGGTACAAGGTCCACCACGGCAGCCCGAACGCAATCGGCCAGAAGAGCAGCGGTGTCCGGGTAGGGGCTCTGACTGAGGGCGAGTCGCTCGGCGGTGCTCAGTGTCGATGTCACCGACGGTCGTAGTGGCGGAATGCTGGAGACGATCATCTCGACAACAGCGTCGTATATGTTCGCAGCCTGCTCGGCCTGGGTGGGTACGGCGACCACCGTGAAACCACTGCCTCGGCGGGTCAGTGCGGGATAGCTTGTGATGTCTTGCCCGGCAACAGAACTGCGCAATGTGCGGCTGATGTCTCCGAAGGTGTCGGCGGTCCACGTGGTGGCAACAGGTCGGGATGCGATGCCGGCCTCACTCTCCAGGGCCGCGCGAGATCTACCGGCCAGTCGATCCTGCAGTTCGCGCAGCGACTTGGAACGTCCGAGAACTTCGCCGTCGGTGGTGACCGCGGTGAAGGTCATACGCAGGTGGTCGGGGAGTGCGGCAAGTCGTAAATCTGATGCTGCTACGTCGACACCCGTGCGCGCACGGATCTCGGCTGCCACCGCCTCGGTGAGAGGCTTGCTCCTCGGTGTCACCGACTCCAGTATTTGCCCGGCCAGGTCGGGGGCCGGCCCCACTTGCCGCCGTAGGGATTTCGGCAGGGTGCGGATCAGCTCGGTGATCAGCTCCAAGCGCATGCCAGGGACCAGCCAGTCGAATCCAGAAGGACGGGCCCGCACGAGCAGCGACAACGGGATGAGCACACTCACTCCGTCATCGACGGTGCCGGGCTCGAACCGGTATCTCAAGCCATAACTCGTGTCTCCCTGACGCCAGTGGTCGGGAAACCCGGCCGGGTCGGTGGCGGCAGTGTCGGCCACGAGGTCGGCGGGATCCAGATCCAGCAAGGTGGGGTCAGCTTTGCGTGCGGTCTTCCACCACGTGTCGAAGTGTCTGCCCGACACCACTTCTTCGCCGATGTGACGGTCGTAGAAGGCGAAGAGCTGGTCGTCGTCGACGATGACGTCGGTGCGCCTCACCCGGTGTACCGACTCCTCGGCGTCCTCGAGCAACGCGCGATTGCGGTGGAAGAACGGGTGTTGTGTACGCCAGTCACCCTCCACGAGCGCGTGGCGGATGAACAACTCGCGGGCAACGGCGGGATCGATCGAGCCGTAGTTCACCCGTCGTTTGGTGACCAGCGGGACGCCGTAGAGGGTGACCCGCTCGTAGGCCATGGCCGCTGAGTGTTTCCCGGACCAATGAGGCTCGCTGTACTGACGTTTGACGAGGTGCCCGGCCAGGCGCTCGGCCCATTCCGGTTCGATGCGGGCGGCGGTACGCGCCCAGAGCCGAGAGGTCTCCACGATCTCGGCCGCCATCACGAACCGTGGTGGTTTCGACGAGAGATGAGATCCGGGGAAGATCATGAACTTCGTGCCGCGAGCGCCCAGGAACTCCTTGGCGTCTCCCTCGCGGACGCCGATCTGGCTGAGCAGACCGGACAGGATGGATTGATGAATCGATGCCGCCGAGGGCGATTCATGGTCGGGTGCGGTCACCGTCGCAGGAACCGACCACCCGAGGTCCTTGGCGATCCGGACCAGCTGCGCGTGCAGGTCTCGCCATTCGCGGATTCGCAAGCTGTGCAGATACTCTCGACCGCACCGCTTCCGGAACTGGTTCGACGACAACTCCGAGCGGAGTTCGTCCAGGTAGGTCCACAGATTCAGCAGGGTCAGGAACTCCGACCCCGGAGCGGCGAAGCGCGCATGCGAGGCATCGGCCGCCTGGCGGTGTTCGGCCGGCCGCTCGCGTACGTCCGGAATCGACAGTGCCGCCGCCAACACGAGCATCGGGCCGACCACGCCCTGTTTGTCGGCCTCGACCAGCATGCGCGCCAGCCGCGGATCGACAGGTATACGAGCGAGCGACCGTCCGATCGAGGTGAGCCGGCGTACGGGGTTGTCGGTCGAGGCGGGTTCGAGCGCCCCGAGTTCGTCCAGTAGTTGCTGGCCGTCTCGGATCGCACGCTGATCCGGCGGCTGCACGAACGGGAACCGGCCGACGTCGCCGAGCCCGAGAGAGGTCATCGTCAGGATCACCGACGCGAGGTTGGTGCGCAGGATCTCGGGCTCGGTGTACTCGGGCCTGCTCTCGAAGTCCTCTTCGCTGTAGAGCCGGATGCACACACCTGCGGCCACGCGGCCACACCGCCCCGCCCGCTGCCGTGCGCTGGCCTGCGAAATCGGCTCGATCGGAAGCCGCTGCACCTTGGTGCGCGTGGAGTAGCGCGACATCCGGGCGGTGCCGGCGTCGATGACGTAGTGGATTCCCGGCACGGTCAGCGATGTCTCGGCAACGTTGGTGGACAACACGATTCGCCGACCTCGGTGACTGGAGAACACCTTGTGCTGGTCTGCCGCCGACAGCCGGGCGAACAGCGGGACGATCTCGATGCCACGGGATTCAAGGTGCGCAAGCGATTTCGCGGTATCGGTGATCTCGCGTTCGGTGGGCAGGAACACCAGTATGTCGCCTGGGCCGTGAGAGCACAGCTCGTCGACGGCGGCCCCGATGGCCTGTAGCTGATCGAGGTCGGCTTCGTCCTCGTCATCGACCACAAGTGGGCGATAGCGGATCTCCACCGGATAGGTGCGGCCGGACACCTCGATGATCGGCACCGGCGCGTCATCGGTCGCGAAGTGGTCGGCGAACCGGCCGGGTTCGATGGTCGCCGAGGTGATGATGATCTTCAGGTCGGGGCGGCGTGGCAGCAGTTGCTTGAGGTAGCCGAGGATGAAGTCGATGTTGAGGCTTCGCTCGTGGGCCTCATCGATGATCAGGGTGTCGTACTCACGGAGCATCCGGTCCTGGGACAATTCACGCAGCAGTATGCCGTCGGTCATCACCTTGACCAGCGTGTCGTCGCCTGCCTTGTCGGTGAAGCGCACCGAATATCCGATGACGCCGCCGAGTTCGGTCCCGGTTTCTTCGGCGATCCGTTCGGCAACCGACCGCGCAGCGAGCCGGCGAGGCTGAGTGTGACCGATCTTGCCGGCCAGTCCGCGCCCCAGCTCGAGACAGATCTTGGGTAGCTGCGTGGTCTTACCGGATCCGGTTTCACCGGCGACGACAACAACTTGATGCTCCGAGATCGCCTCGGCGATGGCATTGCGGGCCTCGGACACCGGCAGTTGCGGCGGGTAACTGATCGTGGGGACGAGGGCGCGTCGGCGCTCGATCACAGCCGGATCCGGCCGGTCGGTGCGAGTGGAGCGGCTGGTCGGACGTCGTCGCCGTTTACGCCGGGCGGACTGTTCCGGCTGGTTGGACGAAGTCGACATAACTGATCAAGCCTACCTGAGTGGCGGATCCGGCAATGTCCGGCGGACCCGTGTCCCCGCTCCCGGCGCGCCCGAACACGGATTGACACGAGAGTGGCTGCGGCCCCGGAGGAAACCAGGGGGACACCAGGCATGATGTTCACATGACAGTCTCAACTTCTGCCGGTCTCTGGCACGGATTCGCCGACATGGGCGCGGTGAGCACCACGGGACCCTTTGTGGTCACCAAGGGTGAAGGCGTCCACATCTGGGACAACAAGGGGAACAAGTATCTCGACGCCACAGCAGGCTTGTGGTTCACCAACGTCGGGCACGGACGCACGCAGATCGCTGACGCGGTGGCGAACCAGTTGAGCACACTGGCGCACTACTCGGGTTTTGGTGACATCACTTCCGACGTCACGGCGGCGTTGGCCGACCGTCTGTCCGGCCTCGCTCCGGTACCGGGGAGCAAGGTGTTCTTCACCTCGGGCGGCAGCGATTCGATCGACTCGGCTGTCAAACTGGCGCGCCGCTACTGGCATGAGATGGGCAGGCCCGACAAGAAGATCGTGGTCGGCCGCACGAAGGCGTATCACGGTATGCACGTCGGCGGCACAGCGCTGTCCGGGTTGCCCCCGAACCGCGAGAACTACGGCGATCTCATGGCCGATGCGGCCACCGTCGACTGGGATGACGCAAAAGGGCTGCTGGGGTTGATCGAGCGGGTCGGTGCCGAGAACATCGCCGCGTTCTTCTGTGAACCGATCATCGGGGCGGGCGGGATCTACCTCCCACCGGAGGGTTACCTCGCCGAGGTGCGCCAGATCTGCCGCGACCACGATGTGTTGTTCGTCGCTGACGAGGTGGTGACCGGCTTCGGCCGGATCGGCGGATCGTGGTTCGCCTCGAGTCGCTTCGACCTGCAACCCGACATGATCGCCACCGCGAAGGGATTGACATCTGGGTACGTGCCGATGGGAGCGGTGTTCATCGCCCCGAACGTCGCCGAACCGTTCTATTCCGGCGGCGTCTGGTGGCGACACGGTTACACATACGGAGGTCACGCCGGGGCCGCGGCAGCAGCCATGGCGAACCTCGACATCATCGAGACCGAAGGTCTGCTCGAAGACGCTGCCCGCTTGGAGTCCGATCTGCATGTGGCGCTTGCGCCGCTTGCTGATCTTGACGCGGTCAGCGAGGTCCGCAGCGGGCTCGGTGCGGTGAGTGCCGTCCAGCTCGAGGAGCCTTCGCGGGCACCTGCTGCCGTGGCAGCTCTACGCGCTCACGGCGTCAGCGGACGGGCAGCAGGCCAAGGCGCACTGCAGATCTCGCCGGCATTCGTGATGACAGGTGCGCAGGTGGCCGAGCTCGCCGAGCGGATCTCCGACGCCCTGAGCTAGTCACTCGACAACAGAACCCACCGGTTCCGGTGAGCCGGCCGACAACGGCGACCGGCTTCGATCGGAACGGGTGGGTTCTGTGTGTGTTGGGCCTAACCGACGAGTACGTCGGCCGTGCTCAGTGCGGCTGCCACTCCGGCGACGATGGAAGCCACCTTGAGTGCCTCGAGAATGGCCTCGCGGTCGATGCCGGCCTCGCGCAGGGTGTTCTCGTGAGCTGCCACACAGTGACCGCACCCATTGATGGACGACACCGCGAATGACCACAGCTCGAAATTGGCCTTGTCGACGCCGGGATTGCCGATGATGTTCATCCGCAGCCCGGGTCGCAGGTCGTCGTACTTGCCGTCGAGGAAGCCCCGACCCCGGTAGAACACGTTGTTCATGCCCATGATCGACGCGGCGCCCAGTGCGGCGTTGTACGCCTCTGCCGAAAGCGTGTCGGCCGCTTCGTCGGCGATCTCCTTGAGCACCACTGCGTTCTTGGTCGCGGCAGCGGTCGACAGGAGGGTGCCCCACAATTGCTCGTCTTTGAGAACCGTTGTGCGAGCGATCGACCCGAGGTTGAGCTTGAGGTCTTTCGCGTACTCGGGCAGCGCGTTCTTCAGGTTGTCGATACTCATGTCTCACCCAATCCTTGTTACGAGCGTCAGACGCTTGCGGTCAGCAGCTCACCAGCGTTGATGGTCGGATCGCCCTTCTTCCAGTTGCAGGCGCACAACTCGTCGGACTGAAGGGCATCCAGCACCCGCAGGACCTCGTCGACGTTGCGGCCGACGGAACCGGCCGTCACCGAGACGAACTGGATTTCGTTGTTCGGGTCCACGATGAACGTTGCACGATCGGCGACACCGTCCGCGTTGAGCACGCCGGCTGCCGATGCGAGCTCACGCTTGAGGTCCGAAAGCATCGGGAAGGGAAGCGTTTTCAGATCTTCGTGCTGCGCACGCCACTGGAAATGCACGAACTCGTTGTCAACGGACGCTCCGAGGACCTGGGCGTCGCGGTCTGCGAACTCGTCGTTCAACTTGCCGAAGGCGGCGATCTCCGTGGGGCACACGAACGTGAAGTCCTTGGGCCAGAAGAACACGATGCGCCACTTGCCCGGGTGGTCGTCGCTGCTGATGGTGGTGAAGTAGTCATCGGGCTGCTGGGCGTCGACCTTCGAGAGGTCGCCACCGATCACGGCCGTTAGGTTGTAGGAAGGAAATTGGTCGCCGATGGTCAGCAAAGCCATGGTGCTCCTTGGTATTCGACTAGAGATGCGAGATTTTCAGATCTTCGATGTGTGCGGACGCGTCAGTACGCACTGAACCATCGTGCCCAAGTACGGGCGAAAAGGAAACGTGATGAGTAGCACTAAGCTGATAGGTATGGCCGATCAAAGTTATCAACCGACCATCGCCGGACTCAAGGCTTTTGCGGCCGTTGCCGAAACACGTCATTTTGGCTCTGCGGCAACCAGTCTCGGTATCAGTCAGCCGTCGCTGTCCCAAGCACTCGCGGCCCTGGAGGCCGGACTGGGGGTCAAACTGATCGAGAGGTCGACCCGGCGTGTCTTCTTGACGAACGAGGGAAATACCTTGCTGCCCAGGGCCATGTCCGCCATTGACGCCGTTGACTCGTTCACCCACGCCGCTGCGGGAGTCACCCAGCCGATGACAGGTACCCTCCGACTGGGTCTGATCCCGACCGTCGCGCCGTATGTCTTGCCGACTGTGTTGCGCGGACTGAGTGAACACGTTCCTGCTCTGACGGTGAGGGTGGTCGAAGACCGGACGGGCCCGTTGCTCGAAGCCCTGCGCCACAATTCGATCGACGCGGCGATGATCGCCTTGCCGTCCGACGTGCCGGGGATGATGGAGATCCCGATGTACGACGAGGATTTTGTCCTCGCTCTGCCGGCGGGCCATCCACTCGCCGGTGCACGTGAGGTCAATCCGGCTGCGCTGGCTGATCTTCCGCTGTTGTTGCTGGACGAAGGGCACTGCCTGCGCGAACAGGCCCTGGAGGTCTGCCGCCTCGCGGGGGTACGTCCGGATATGGGCCCCACACGGGCGGCGTCGCTCGCCACGGCTGTGCAGTGCGTAGAAGGTGGGTTGGGGGTCACGTTGATACCCGCGACGGCCGAACGCACCGAAACTGCCCGGGGTTCACTGGCAACGGTGCAGTTCGATTCGCCGCGCCCGGGGCGTCGCATCGGTCTGGTGTGGCGCGTGACAAGCGGACGAGAAGCCGAATATCGCACGCTTGCAACTCTGATTGCCGACCTGGTCACCCAGTCCGGTGCTGCGCGCCCCGTGTAGTTGCTGCGTGCCGTTCGGGTCTGTTCACCTCGGCGGCTTCGCCGACGCCAGCGACTCCAGCGCGGCGGACAGGTCCCGCAGACCGGCAAGCGCGGCCTCCCAACGTTCGACACCCAGGTGGCCACACAACTTCGTGGCGAGGGCTGCATGCCCCGGGTTGATCCGACGCACGGCATCGCGCCCGGCATCGGTGGCCTCCACGAGCTTGGCCCGACGGTGGGCCGGGTTGTTGTGGTAGGCGACGAGCCCTTGTGCAGCAAGAACATCGGCGGTGCGTTGCACACTCTGTCGCGTGATACCCATCGTCCGTGCGATGTCGGAGACCGTCAACGGCTCACCGAGGATCGCACCGAGCACTTGCCAACGGGTCGCGGTCAACCTGGCAGGCTCGGCCAATTGTTCTGCCACGGACATGAACTGACCGTTGAGCCGAAAGGTGGTGAGGGCCGAATCGCTCAGGAGGTCTTGGGGATCTGTCATGCCTGAAGGGCCATCAGGTCGTGATAGCCGGCGGGGTCGCCGCTGTAGAGCCGGAACCAGGCCGCAAGGACCTCGGGGGTGTAGAGGTCGAGCTCGGCGAAGATCTCGCGGGCGAACGCCACCGGCTGCATGGCGGCGGCGGTGATGAGGTGGCCGGGCGTGCTGGTGTCGGTGACCGCTGGTTCGTCGACGTAGTCGACTGCACCCGCGTACCCGGTCCACGACAACGCCTCGGAGGCATTGCTGGTGTGGCGACGACCGTCGAGCAACCCGGCTCGGGCCAGCCCGACGGTTGCGCCGCAGATCGCGGCGACGGGAACGCCCGCGGCCAGAAACGCGGCCGCGGCGTTCGTGAAGTCGCCGAGGTCGCCGGTCATCCACGCGCCCGCTCCGGGGAGGATCAGCATTGCACTGTCATCGGGATCCAGGTCACCGATCGCGAGGTCGGGCACGATGCGCACGCCGCCCGCAGTGGTCACCGAGTCGGTGGTGGGGCCCACCGTACGAATCCGGTAGCGACCGGGTCTCTTCTGATGCTCCGGGTCGTTGATGTGCGCGACAGCGTGACCGGCTTCCCAGTCGGCGAGTGTGTTGTAGACGGCGAGGTGGACGACGGACGTCACGCGATCTGGGGACATGACAACATCCTGTCAACATGACAGTGTGCTGTCAATAGCTCATCCGGCCTGGATGTGGAGGTCGAGCAACTCGGGCTCGTCCTCGGCGGTGTCGGGTTTGCTGTACCGGGCAACGATCGACCATCCGTGGTCACCGTCGGGGTCGTCGAGGACCTGGCGGGCAACCCACTCGTCCCCGTCGGCGTCCACCGAGAACAAGGCTGGGCTCCTGGCTGCCGGCCCTGCGCCCGGAGCGCCGTACTCGTCGAAGAATTCTGCGGTCTCGTCGAACCAGTCGAGATCGGGGTAGGCAGCATGCAGCGCGGTCCAATTCCGGTTGGCCAGCAGGTTGACGAACCGGAACATGTTGTTGCGCAATTCGACTCGGGTAGCTCGAGTGTTCGGCGCCCGGCCCGGTGGCGTCACGGCCGCCAGCGGGTCGGCGATCGTCTGGTCGGGGTGTGTCAGCTGCTCCCATTCGTCCAGCAGGCTCGAGTCCACCCGGCGAACCAGTTCGCCCAGCCATTCGATCACGTCGTCGAGTTCGTCTGTCCGTGCCGAATTGGGCACACTCTGCCGCAGGGTGCGATAAGCGTCCGTCAAATACCGCAGCACCACGCCCTCGCTGCGGGCCAGTGCATAGCGCGAGATGAGGTCGCCCCAGTCCATCCCTTGTTCGATCATGTCGCGGAGTATCGACTTGGGGCGTGGGGGAGTGTCGATCACCCACGGGTGACCCTGCTGGTAAGTGCCGAACGCCTCGAAGATGAAGTCGCGCAGCGGTCGTGGCCACGTCACCTCTGTGAGGAGTTCCATCCGCTCCTCGTACTCGACCCCGTCGGCCTTCATCTGCGCGATGGCCGCGTCCCTTGCGACCTTCTGTTGGCCCATCAGCACCGGACGCGGATCTTCCAGTGTCGCCTCGACAATCGAGATCAGGTCGAGGGTGTAGGTGTCGGAGTCGGTGTCCAGCAGCTCGAATGCCGCCAGGGAAAAGGGCGACAACGGGTTGTTCAGGGCAAAATTGTTCGGCAGGTCGACAGCCAGCACGGCGTAGCGGCCCAGGTCGTCGGGTTCGTCGAGTCGCCGGACCACGCCGCTGTTGACCAGGGATCGATACAGCGACAACGCCCGAAGGATGTGCCAGCGCTGACGGGCCCGGGTCTCGTGGTTGTCCTCGAGCAGGTGACGCATCGCCGTGAAGCAGTTGCCCTGTCGGGCAATCACTTCCAGCAACATGGACGTGCTGACACCGAACCGGGATCGCAAGGGTTCGGGCGGAGCGTCGATGAGCTTGTCGAATGTTGCCTCACCCCAGGAGACAAACCCCTCCGGTGCCTTCTTGCGCTGGATCTTCTTCAGCTTCTTCGGATCGTCACCGGCCTTGGCGACCAGCCGGGCGTTCTCGACGTCGTGATCGGGCGCTTGGGCGACCACGAAACCGCGGACGTCGTACCCGGCCCGCCCCGCCCTCCCGGCGATCTGATGGAACTCGCGGGCACGCAGATGGCGCTGACGCACGCCGTCGTACTTGGTCAGCCCGGTCAGCAGGACGGTGCGGATCGGCACGTTGATGCCGACACCCAGGGTGTCCGTCCCGCACACAACGCGCAGAAGCCCTTGCTGGGCAAGGCGTTCGACAAGGCGGCGATAGCGCGGCAACATGCCGGCATGATGCACGCCGATTCCTGCGCGGACCGTCTTCGACAGGGTTTTGCCGAAGCCTGTGCTGAAGCGGAAATCGCCGATCTCCGCTGCGATCGCATCACGTTCGGACCGGCTGCAGATGTTGGCGCTGAGCAGTGACTGTGCGCGTTCCATCGCGGAGACCTGGGTGAAGTGCACCACGTAGACCGGCGCCCGGTCTTTGGCGATCAGTTCCTCGATGGTCTCGTGCACGGGCCGGGTGGAGTACGAATATTCCAGCGGCACCGGGCGAGTGGTGCCGGTGATGTCGGCGGTGTCACGTCCGGTACGACGCCGAAGATCGTCGATGAAGAAGTCGACATTGCCCAATGTCGCCGACATCAGGACGAATTGACTCTGCGTCAGCTCGATCAGTGGGACCTGCCACGCCCAGCCACGGTCGGGCTCGGAGTAGTAGTGGAACTCGTCCATCACCACGATGCCGATGGAGGCATCAGCGCCTTCTCGCAGGGCGATGTTCGCCAGCACCTCGGCCGTGGCGCAGATGATGGGGGCACCGGAGTTGACCGAGGCATCCCCGGTCAGCATGCCCACGTTCTCGGCGCCGAACTGGGCGCAGAGGTCAAAGAACTTCTCGCTGACCAGCGCTTTGATCGGCGCCGTGTAGAAGGCGCGACGGCCCTGTGCGGCAGCGAAATAGAGTCCGCCGCTGGCGATGAGCGATTTGCCCGAGCCGGTGGGGGTGGAGACGATCACGTTCGACCCGGCGGCGAGTTCGAGGAGCGCCTCGTCCTGGTGGGGGTACACCTCGATCCCGCGCGCAGCCCACCAGTCGACGAACGCGGTGTACAGGCCGTCGGGGTCCGCGTCCCCGGGATTCGGGAAGGCGAGCGGCTGAGCCTCTGCGGACTGTGTCACCAATGCAGGTTAGGCCACCGCCGGCGATCAGCCGGCAGTGCCGTCGCCCGCCTGGCCCGGATCATCGTCTGAGTTGCGGTCGCTGCCGGCATCCCCGGTCTGGGTGGCGAGGAATCGTTCCAGCTCGGCCCCGAGCTCGTCGCCGGTGGGCAGATCGCCCTCGGCGGCCAACAGCGATGCCTTCTCCTGTTGCGCCTGATTGAAGGTGTCGTACTGCGTTTCGAGCGCAGCGACCACAGACTCGACCTCCTGGTTGCCCGACACCTCGGCGTCGACCTGGCTGCGGACCTTCTCCGCCGCGTTGGCCAGTGCGGCCGTCGGCAGATCCAGTCCGGTGATCTCGCCGAGTGACTCGAGCAACTTGTGCGACGCGGCAGGGTATTCCGCCTGGGAGAGATAGTGCGGCACATGGACGGAGAGTCCGGCAGTGGTCAAACCGTGCTGTCCCAGACGGAGTTCGAGCAGCATCGACGCGCTGGCGGGAACCTTCAGTTCCGAGCCCCATCGGGGCAGCGAAGCGATCAGGTCCTTGTCGTTCGCGTGCGCGGTGATGGTGGACGGCCGGGTGTGCGGAATCCCCATCGGGATGGCGTTGAGACCGATCACGGTGGACACCCCGAACCGATCCGACAATCCCTGGATGGCGGCGACGAACCGTTCCCAGCGCAGGTCCGGCTCGGCGCCGGAGAGCAGCAGGAACGGTGTGCCGTTGTTGTCGCGCACGGCATGCAGCGTCAACTCGGGCATCGCCACGTCGGTGAACTGGTCACCGGTGAACGTCATCAAAGGGCGGCGCGATCGGTAGTCCATCAGTTCGTCGGTGGAGAACGTCGCCACCAATTCCGATTCCAGACTCTGCCGCAAGTGGTCCGACGCGAGTTTGATCGCGTGGCCCGCGTCGGCGAAACCCTCCAGCGCGTGGACCAGTACCGGTCCGTCACCCTCGTCGCCGGTCACCTGTGGCGCTGGAAACTCGAGCTCGTAGAGCGTGGACTTGTCGTCCATGGCGAACCTCCTCGCTGCCCAGTCCTGCTGTCGTGTGGATAAGTGTTCTCCATTGTCGCCCATGATCGGCCGTTCGAACCAATCCCTGGCCGAGAGTCAGCCCTGACCACGGGCTCAATGGCGACTAGTGTTCTCAACGGAGTTCGAACGGTGTCAATTCCCCAGCGAGTTCGCCGTGAGCGAAAACCAAGCAAACGTTAGGGTGAAGACCGTGGCGGTCAGACCGTCTACAAACACGGTCAGTGCAGCGAAAGGCAATCATGGCAGAGCAGGTGCGTGGTGTGGTCTCGGCAGGAAAAGGGGCCCCGACCACGATCGAGACGATCACGATCCCCGATCCAGGCCCCCGCGACGTGGTGGTGCGCATCCTTGCCTGCGGCGTGTGCCACACCGACCTCGCCTACCGCGAGGGGGGCATCAACGACGACTACCCGTTCCTGCTGGGACACGAGGCTTCCGGCATCGTGGAGACCATCGGTGATCAGGTCACCCATGTCGAACCCGGCGATTTTGTTGTAATGAACTGGCGCGCCGTGTGTGGTGTGTGCCGAGCCTGTAAGCGTGGTCGCCCCTGGTACTGCTTCGACACGTTCAACGCGAGCAAACCGATGACCCTGCAAGACGGCACCGAGCTGACCCCCGCACTCGGTATCGGTGCGTTTGCGGACAAGACGCTCGTTCACGAAGGGCAGTGCACCAAGGTCGCCCCCGATGCCGATCCGGCCGTGGTCGGCTTGCTGGGTTGCGGTGTCATGGCCGGCATCGGAGCCGCGATGAACACCGGTGGCGTCGGCCGCGGAGACAGCGTCGCGGTGATCGGATGCGGTGGAGTGGGCGATGCCGCCATCGCGGGCGCCAGGCTTGCCGGCGCGACCAAGATCATCGCGGTCGACCGCGATGCCCGCAAACTCGAGTGGGCGACCTCTCTCGGCGCCACCCACACCATCGATGGTTCTGTGACCGACGATGTCGTCACCGCCATTCAGGACATCACCGACGGCAACGGTGCCGACGTGGTCATCGATGCGGTAGGCCGCCCCGAGACGTACAAGACCGCTTTCTATGCGCGCGATCTGGCCGGTGTCGTCGTGCTAGTCGGTGTGCCGACGCCCGAGATGACCCTGGAGATGCCACTGGTCGACTTCTTCTCTCGCGGCGGGGCCCTCAAGTCGTCCTGGTACGGCGATTGTCTGCCCGAGCGTGACTTCCCGATGCTTGTCGACCTGTACCAGCAGGGCAGGTTGCCCCTGGAGCTGTTCGTCACCGAGCGTGTCGGACTGGACGACGTTGAAGCCGCGTTCAGCAAGATGGAGGCCGGCGAGGTCCTGCGTTCGGTGGTGATCCTGTGACCGTTCGCGTCGATCACGTCGTCACCTCGGGCACGTTCAGTCTCGACGGCGGTACCTGGGATGTCGACAACAACATCTGGCTCGTCGGTGACGATTCCGAGGTCGTCATCATCGACGCCGCACATTCGTCAGCGCCGATCATCGAGGCAGTCGCCGGACGTACGGTCAAGGCCGTGCTGCTCACCCATGGCCACAACGACCACATCACGGTGGCCCCCGAGTTGTCGCGCACGCTTGATGCCCCGATGAAGATGCACCCGGGTGACCGGATGCTGTGGGACCAGACGCACGCCGATGTCGCTCCGGAGGAACTGGCCGATGGTCAGAAGATCAGTGTCGCGGGCACCGACCTCATCGTGATCAACACCCCGGGTCACTCGCCTGGTTCGTCATGCATTCACGCACCAGAACTCGGGGTGCTGTTCAGCGGCGACACACTGTTCTCGGGCGGACCCGGCGCAACCGGTCGCTCGTTCTCGGACTTCCCGACGATCATCGAGTCGATTCGGACCAAGATCTTCACGTTGGATCCGGGGACGAAAGTGCACACCGGACACGGTGATTCCACTGCGGTGGGTACCGAGTCGCCGCACCTCGAAGAGTGGATCAAACGCGGGAGCTGACGGCGCGGGAGGTCAAGCACCCAGTGCAGGCGGCGAGCTGATCCTGGTGATCAGCTCGTCGACCCGATCGTGCTGCACTGTTGCCCCACCGGACAATGCGGCCGCCACGTTCTCCAACTCGGTGACCGCGGAGTCGACGTGAGCAAGCGCGGTTTCCCGCAGTCGCGGGGGAGTCATGGCCACCGCTATCAGCCAATTGTCGAGATCTGTTGCGGCCAGCTCGATCCGGACCCTGGCGTCGATACGTTCGCCGTCGTACTCGAGCTTCGGGTCGGCGCGGAGGAGGGCCAACGCATCGCGGATGCGCCGGTGCAGCCGCGCTTCCGGGTCGTGCGAACCTGCCCATGCCGCAGGCGCATTGGTGGGCTGGCCGGGAATGATCTCGTTCGAGCGCACCGCGCTGTCTCGGATCCGGCGGGTCATGAGGAACACACCCACCGCGGCGGCGACGCACGCGACCAGGACAACGACCACGATCGCGGTGGTCATGACGGCCTCTCGGCGGATGCGGTCATCGCAGCGCCGCCCACGTGGCGACCACTGCGATGATGACGATCAGGGCCGCGAGCACGGCGAACGCGATCTTCACCTTGCTCCACGGACGTTGTCCCTGCACCTCGCCGGTCACCCCGTTGATGAAGACCTGGAACGGATCGCCTGCATAGACCACGGTGAGCAGCCAGATCGGCAGCAGGACGTGCTTGAACGTGAGGGCGTTGTACCTGGTGTCCTTGCTGTTGATCCGCTGGTGGTCACCGCCGATGTCGCGACGGATCGCGTGGTCGATCCCGGCGTCGATCCGTGCCTGGGCCACCGGAAAACACTGGTCCGCGTCGTGATCGTAGGTACGGCACAGATGGCCGGCGACGAACTCCGGTGTGAACGGTGTTGCCTGAGCCGTCGGCCAGGGTTCGAGTTCATGCACTTTGTCGGTGTCGAATCCGGTGTTCGCCAGAACGGCCACGTCGTCGAAGTCGACCCCTACGACACCGGAACGGTGACTCCACCGCGTGCGGGTCTCGGTGCGGCGATTGTCGCCGCTGCCGACCGTCACCGTGTAGTTGTCGCCGCGCATTCCGGTATACGACGTCGTGGTGTCGGCGTCGTAGGTGAAGTAGGCGGCGTACACGCTGCTGAACGCACCCACCTCGCGGTACTTCTTGAACTCGGTCGGGGCGAACCAGCGACTGTTGATCCACTTCTCGATCACCTCGCGGCCCTGCTTGTCGTCGACCTGGAACGGCAGGATGCCGTCGACAGGAAGTCGCGTGGGGGCGTCGTGGATGTCGTCGCGCTGAATCGGGGTGGCACAGTACGGACACCGGGTGGCGGTCAGGGTGCCGCTGAAGGTTGTTCTGCCGCCACAACTCTGGCAGACGATCTCGCGCTCGCTCACTGTCTGACCAGCCGAGTTCTCGGCGATCAGCCCGCGCAGCTGGGTCATCGTGGATGCCAGGTCGTGTTCGACCACCCGCCGGTTCGGATCCAGCACGATCTGATGAGAACGACCGCAACTCGGGCACAGCAACTGCTGTGACGCCGGGTCGAACACCAACTGTGCACCGCAGGTGCCGCAGGGATAGGTACGCGTCCGCTCGGTGACCTGGAACTGGGCTCGATCGGGGTCGGATGGCCCGGGTACCGGTTGCTCTGGCGCGGCCGGTCGTGGGTCATGCGTCGGCAATGGTGGCGGGTCGAAAGACGACGGCGCGGCGTATCCCGAAGGCGAGGCGTCCGGCTGAGCATGACCGGGCAGTGGCGGCGGTCCGAAGTTGTCGTCGTTCATGGCTATACCGATGGTGTGGTCGTCGGGATGGGTGGCGGGGTCGCGAACAAGCCTGCAAGAGCGGGAACGGTTGCCGCCTGCGCCCATCCGGGCATGCCCTGGGTCCACACCAGAGTCGCCCCGGTGAACTGACCCGACGCGACCGCACCCTGCAGCTGGGCGACGGTGTAGGGACCCGCCGGCTGACCGCCATTGTCGATGTGGAACGTGACGGCCCCGGGCAACGGTGGAGGCCCTTGTGGCGCAGGAGCATTCGCCTGCTGCGCCTGCCCGCCGAACTGGCCGGCCATCTGGCTGCCCAACGCCACGCCCATCCCGGCCGACATCATGTCGCCCATCGCACCCCCGCCGGGGTTCTGGGCTGCGGCGAGCATGGCGTCGGCGGCCCTGCCCTGTTGATAGCGGCCCAGGTCGCCGACGTTGTTCAAGAAGCCGCCCTCCTCGACGCCGCGGGCGACACCACGCGTCATCGCCGAGGTGATCTCGTCGGGCAGCGAAATGTTCATCGTGATGGAGTCGACCGACAGCCCGAACTCGTCGTCGACGCGTTCGGCGACGAAGTCCCGGAGTTTCTGCGACAACTCGACCTGGCGCCCCTGGAGGTCGATCACGCCGAGACGGGTTTCCATGATCATGTCCGAGAACGCCAGTGTGATGACACGCCTCAACAGCTCGGAGATCTCCTCCACGTCCACCTCGCTGTCGGTGCCGATCACCTCGCGAAGAAAAATGTCGGGTTCAGCCACCCGAACGACACACAAACCGTTGGCCCGCACCTGGACCATGGTGAAATCCGGGTCGCGCACGGTGACCGGATTGGCGGTGCCCCAGCGAAGGTCGGTGACCGGCCGGGTGTTGATGAAGTACACCTCGGACCGGAACGGGCTGTTGAACCCATGCTTCCAGCCCTGCAAGGTGCTCAGGAGGGGAAGGTTCTCGGTGGTGAGCTGGTAGTGGCCCGGACCGAACCGATCGGCGAGCTGCCCGCGGTAGACGAAAACAGCCTGCTGACCTTCACGGACGATGAGCTCGGCGCCGTTCTTGATCTCGTTGTGGTAGCGAGGAAACCGCCAGGCCAGCGTGGAGCGCGAATCATCGATCCATTCGATGATGTCGACGAGTTCACCCTTGATCTTGCCGATGATCCCCATAACCGTTGTTCTCCTCGCGGCGTCGCCTGATCGCTGTCTTCGGTGATGTTCGCGCAGCAGTCGCCCCGGCGGCTGTCACTAGTGGGCAGTCTAATCGTGTCGCGCGCCCCGATGGCCTGCTCGCGGTGGCACAGTGGGTCCGGTGAGTTGGGTGTCGGGGTGAGCCGAGTGGCAGGTTTTCGAGCGGGGCGACGGGGGTTGTCCTTGCTGGCGATGGTCGCTGTCATCGCGGTCGCCGGGTGCACGTCCGCCGTCGATGGTGAGCCGACGGCAGCACCAACGGGATCGGCGGAGCCGCAGAGTTCGAGCGTCGACCTCGCGTCTCGATCCGTCTCCGCTGCAGATTTTCCAGCCGGCTACTCGCCGACAGAGGTGACCGGAGACCAGTTGGGCGCCGTGCTCGCCGATACGGCCGGAGTTTCCACCGGCGGCGGTGTAAACCCACCGAACTGCGCCCCGAGACCGTTGCCCAGCGGCGGTGGGCAAGCAACGGCATGGGTGGCAACCGGCGCAGGGCCCAATGCGGGAACCCTCAGTGCCGTGTCGGTTCTGGTGAACTCGCCGCTGGCCGACCTGCAGACCCAGATCCAGAACTGCCCGTCGTACACAACCGACGCATTCGGTGCGACCGCCACCGTGACCACCACGATCCTGCCTCCTTCGCCCGCGGAATCCGACGAGTCGATGGCGTTCCGTCGGGTCACGGTGTCGGGGGCGATGACTCAGACGATGACCGCGCTGGTGGCCCAGAACGACGGGGTACGCGTGTACGTCACCTCCCTCGTCGCAGGTCCGCGGCCCGGATCGGATGGGTTGGCGCTCGACGAGTTGTACACCAAGGCGGTCTCTCGCTCTCGTGGATGAGTCGGCTGCTGTGGACAACCCGGGAACGGTGGACAACCCTGCCGAATCGGTCCTTGCGCCATCACCTTTGTTGTCGGGTGCCCCGAACATCGGTGCATGACATCTGACAGCTACGCGACATCGGTTTCCGGCCCGGGAGCATTGATCACCGCCATCCCGGCCCTCCTCGGTTTCATCCCGGAGCGTTCCTTGGTCCTCATCACCCTCGACGGAGAGGGTGGCGAGATCGGCACCACCATGCGACACGATCTTGTGCTCGATGACAGGGGTCGTCCGACCTCGGAGATGCTTGCGCTCATCGAGCACCTCGCGCACGTGTGCGAGTCGTACGACGCACAGCTTGTGATGGGGGTCGTGATCGACGGCGCCCATCCTGCCGACAGCCCCCACTATCGCCGCCTGTTCGCGATCATCGATCGGCATCTGGCCGCGGTCGGCGGACTGTACGGCGGTTTCGTGACGCCTGCCATCACCGCAGGTTCTCACTGGATGACGATGTGGGACAACAGGTCCGGCGCACAACAGGGGACCGGTCCGGCCACGGGTGTGGTGGGTGACCCGACGATCAGCCCGGTGGCCATCGCACGCGCCGTCAAGAACGGCAGGCGAGTACTGATGACCCGCGACGAGATGGTGAACAGTTTGTCAGCCCTTCCGCACTGTGCGGATCCGGCCTGTGACGCCCACGCCGTGGCCGCCGACGATGACAGGGCGTACTGGCGAATCCACGACGAACGCGCGGAGAGTGCGCTGTTCGACTCAGGGGAGGATGACGAGCTGGACCACCCACAGGACTGTGGTCGAGTGGACGACACCGCGCACTGGGTGAATCGGGTCCCGCAGTCGCTGGACCAGACGACAGTCGCTCCGTCGACACTGCGACAGTGGGCCGAGTCGGCGGCGCCGCAGCGAATTGCGTTGCCGGCCCTGGTCGATGGCCTTCGCCGCCTGCAGGAGAGGCTCGACCTCGAGAGCGCCCTGGACGTGCTCGAGGACGGTCGTGAGCTGACGTGTGCCGATCTCCGGTTCTTCGACAAGGCCCTTCGTGAGTTCTACGTGCGCGACTCACTGCTGGCGCTGGCGGTCACCGACCGATGGATGGACGCCGAGCGCGCGTGGACGCAGGCTGCTCGTCGGCTCCGCGGTCGCGGACAGGCATCTGCGGCCACGTTGCTCGGGTTCATCTACTACGTACACGGCAACGGGGCGATGGCGGGCACCGCGTTCGACGTCGCGTTGCGTGCCTGCCCGGACTATTCGATGGCGGTGCTGTACAGCGATGCCCTCGTACGGGGGATCCCGCCACACAGGATCAGCGAATGCGCCAAATCAGGATTCATCGTCGCGCGGTCACTGGGTGTGACACTTCCCGAACCCGTGATGCGGCCGGCGGCCTGAGAACGGGCGTCAACGAGCGGCGGCCGCCGCCGAGTGCGCCCGATCACCGAGGGTCCGTGTGAACTCCCAGGCGTCGCGGACGATGACCGGCAGGTCTGTCTTCTCGGGGTACCACCCGAGGTCGGCGATGGCCTTGTCGCTCGAGGCGATCAGGACGGCGGGGTCGCCGGCGCGGCGCGGCGCATCGACGACGGGGATGTCGAGACCCGTAACCTCGGCACACGCCGAGATGACCTGCCGCACAGAGAATCCCGTCCCACTGCCCAGGTTGTAGATCGCGTGACGTCCGGCGATTGCCGATTCGAGCGCCAGCACATGTGCCTGCGCCAGGTCGTACACGTGGATGTAGTCGCGTATCGCCGTGCCGTCATCGGTGTGGTAGTCGGTACCGAAGACCTTGATGTGGTCCCGGTGTCCGAGGGCGACCTGCAGGATCAGCGGGATCAGATGAGTTTCGACCTGACGATTCTCGCCGGCGCCGGCATGTGCGCCCGCGACATTGAAGTATCGCAAGCTCATCGCGGCCAGCCCGTGGGCCGCCGCGTAGGACGTGATGGCGTGGTCGATGGCGAGTTTTGTTGCACCATAAGGGTTCGTCGGTCGAGTCGGTGAGGACTCGAGAATCGGCACCGACTCAGGTTCGCCGTAGGTGGCGGCGGTGGAGGAGAACACCAGGCGCGGGGTTCCCGAATGCCGAACGGCCTCGAGGAGGGCCAACGACTCGACCACGTTGCCGTACCAGTACTTTTCGGGGGACTCGACCGATTCGCCCACCAACGACTGCGCCGCGAAGTGGAGCACGCCGTCAAATGAGTCGGAGCCGAGTACTCGCGGCGCGACCTCGCTCACGTTGCCCTGGATGAATGCGGCGTGATCGGGCAGGGCATCGACGTTGCCGGTGGAGAGATTGTCGATGATCGTGACGTCGTGGCCGTGTTCGATCAGCACCCGAGCGCAGACGCTACCCACATAACCGGCTCCGCCGGTGACCAGAAGCTTCATCGCGGTGCGGTCAGACCTTCTCGACCTGCAGCGAGTGGGCCATCTCCTCGGACAGTGTCAGACCTTCGTGTCCCGGGGTGATGATGACGATCGCGCCGGGCTTCACCGACACGGTCACCCGCGCGTTGGGCACCACACCGGCCTCACGGAGCTGACTGATCAATTCGATGTCCGACTGAGCATGCTCGGACAACCGCCGGACGATCACGGCAACCGGTTCGCCCTGAGGGAGTTCGGAGATGCGTGTCATCGGTCCGGGAGGTGCCATGTCCTCATAGCCCAGCAAGTCCAGGCCCGGGATCGGGTTCCCGTACGGCGAGGTGGTCGGGTGGTCGAGGACCTCCAGCAAACGCCGCTCGACGTTCTCGCTCATCACGTGTTCCCAGCGGCATGCCTCGGCGTGCACGTCTTCCCACGGCATGCCGATCACGTCGACCAGCAGCCGCTCGGCGAGCCGGTGCTTGCGCATCACCGACACGGCAAGGCTGCGGCCCTTGTCGGTCAGCTCGAGGTGACGGTCGCCCGCAACCATCACCAGTCCGTCGCGTTCCATCCGTGCGACGGTTTGTGACACCGTCGGACCGCTCTGTTCCAGCCGCTCTGCGATACGCGCCCGCAGCGGAACGATGCCTTCTTCCTCGAGGTCGTAAATCGTCCGGAGATACATCTCGGTGGTGTCGATCAGTTCGTTCACGATCCCCATCCCTTTCGTCCTCTAGTAAGGTTACCTGTACGAGTGGGTTGTAGCGGTAGCGCGGGGCGACGGGGCGGGATACGCCTGTGCCCCCGTCCGGGTGATCCAGGCCGACAGGGCCCCACTGCGCACCAGTCGAACTAGGCTCGCAGCATGAACAATGCAGTCGACCGACCCGGTGCCGAGCCGGCCGCAGTGATCTGGAGCGACGACTTCCTCGGATACCGATGGACGGCGGCGCATCCGATGAACCCGGTGCGGCTGGCCCTGACGATGTCTCTGTCGCGGTCGCTCGGGGTGCTCGACGGTGTCGAGACCACGCCGCCGATGAACGTCGACGACCGGCTGCTGCAGACCGTGCACACCTCCGCTTACCTCGACGCGGTGCGCAGCGCCTCCGCGGTCGACGACTACGTCGGCGGCGCAACACATTTACTGGAGCGGCTGTTCGGGCTGGGTAGCACGGACAACCCGATCTTCGAGGGAATGCACAGTGCCGCCAGCGTTCTCGTCGGCGGCACCATGGCGGCCGCCGCGGCAATCGCGTCCGGCTCGGTACGTCGAGCGGTGAACATCGGTGGGGGGATGCACCACGCGATGCCGGGTCACGCGGCGGGCTTCTGCATCTACAACGACTGCGCTGTGGCGATCAGATGGCTGCTCGAGCAGGGGTATGACCGCATCGCCTACATCGACATCGACGCGCACCACGGTGACGGCGTGCAAAAAGTCTTCGCCGCGGACCCCCGCGTTCTGACGGTGTCGTTGCACCAGCATCCGGCAACCCTCTGGCCGGGCAGCGGGTGGCCGGAAGAGGTGGGGGAGCAGGACGGCAGGGGCACCGCGGTCAACATCGCGTTGATGCCCGAGACCACGGACAAACTGTGGCTGCGCGCATTCCACGCAATCGTGCCCGGGATGCTCGAGAGTTTCCGTCCGCAGATCATCGTCAGCCAGTGCGGAGTGGACAGCCACCGGCGGGATCCGCTGACCGACCTGTCGCTGACGATCGACGGTCAGCGTGCCGCGGTCCTGGCCATGCGTGACCTCGCCGACACCTACGCAGAAGGACGTTGGCTGGCGGTCGGTGGCGGTGGGTACGGCATCGTGGACGTGGTTCCGCGCAGCTGGACCCACCTGATCGCGGCTGTGACCGGACACGACATCGACCCGGTGACCACCATCGATGAAAGCTGGTGCCGCGCAGCAACGGAGGAAACACAAGCGCTCGACGAAACGCTGCGCGGCGATCCCGTGAACAGCATGACCGACGGAGGCGACATCGACTACCTCCCGTGGGACGGTGATGGTGGTGGACCGCTGATGGCGGGTGTCACCGACGCTGCCCAGACCCGAACAGACGCCACCATCATGGCCACCCGCCGAGCGGTGTACCCGCTGAGCGGACTCGATCCGGAGGACCCCCGTGACTGACACCGTGCCACCCGATCAACGGGGTCCCCACGACTACCCGCGCCACTGGATCGCCGACGTTCTCGCCAGCGACGGCGGCGTGGTCCATCTGCGCCCGATCGTGCCCGAGGACGCCGACCGTCTCGTCCGCTTCCACTCACGGCTGTCCGAGCGCACCCGCTACCTGCGCTACTTCGGTCCGTTCCCGCAGATCCCGCCCCGCGAACTCGCGCGGATGACCACCGTGGACCACTACAGCCGCGTCGCGTTCGTCGGCATGCTCGGCGGCGAGATCATCGCCATCGGCATCTACGAGAGCCTGGCCGGCGACGGCAAACCCGGGACGGCAGAGGTCGCGTTCGTGGTGGCCGACGAGCACCAGGGAAGGGGGCTGGGCCCGATCCTGCTCGAACACCTCGCCGGCGCCGCTGCGGAATGCGGATTCGAGAAGTTCGAAGCCGAGGTGCTGGCCGAGAACCCGAACATGGTGGCGGTGTTCCGAGACGCGGGATATCAGCTGCGACGTAGCTTCGACGGCAGCACCATCCACGTCGAGTTCACCATCGACCCGACCGAAGCCCTGCTGTCGGTGCGCAACGCGCGCGAGCGCGGATCAGAGGCGCGAAGTGTGGCAAACCTGTTGCGGCCGACGTCGGTTGCGGTCATCGGGGCTTCCGTGGACAGACTGAAAGTCGGCAATGCGGTGCTGGCGAACGTGATCGCCGCGGGGTTCACCGGGCCCGTGTACCCGGTCAATTCCGAGCACCGGGCGGTGCGCGGTATCCGCGCCTATCCGACGGTGCGCGACATCCCGGATCCTGTGGACCTGGCCATCGTCGCGGTTCCGGCCGAGGCGGTCGAGGAAGTCCTCGACGACTGTCTGTCCAAAGGTGTCAAGACGATGCTCGTGCTGTCGTCCGGATTCAGCGAGACCAGCGATTCCGGGCTCGAATCCGAGCGCCGCCTGGTCGAGTCCGTTCGCGAGCACGGTATGCGGCTGGTGGGGCCCAATGCCCTCGGTGTGGCGAACACCGATCCGGCCGTCGGCCTCAATGCCACTCTGGCGCCATCGGTTCCAGGGCGCGGTGCGGTGGGCTTCTTCTGCCAGTCTGGTGCCCTCGGCATCGCAATCCTGGACGCTGCTGCAAGGCGACAGTTGGGTCTGTCGACATTCGTGTCGGCAGGTAACCGCGCCGATGTGTCCGGTAATGATCTACTGCAGTACTGGGACAGCGATCCGGACACCGAGGTGGTGCTGCTCTATCTGGAGAGCTTCGGTAACCCGAGGAAGTTCACCCGCCTCGCCCGGCGGGTGGCGAGCGGCAAACCGGTTGTCGCGGTCAAGTCCGGCCGCGGTGCCGTCCCACCCGCGATGGCCGCCGCCGACCATTCGCTCGACGACGAGAGCACCCGGGCCATCCTCGCTCAGTCCGGGGTCATCCAGGTGGGCACCATATCGGCACTGTTCGACTGCGCGACGGTCTTTGCGTATCAACCCCTTCCCCGTGGTCCCCGGGTCAGCATCGTCGGCAACTCGACTGCGCTGGGGGTGCTGGCACAGGAAGCCGGCAGCCACTTCGGCCTCGAAGCGGTTCAGCGGGTCGATCTCGGACCCGGTGCCTCACCGGAAGAGTTCGAGGCTGCCGTCCGGACGGCAGCCGCCGATGACGGGGTGGATGCGTTGATAGCCGTCTTCGTCCCACCGGTGGCGGTGAGTGTGGACCGGTACGCACAGGCACTGATGACCGGGATGGCCGACTCCGACAAGCCGGTGGTGACCACATTCCTCGCGGTGGAGGGCATCCCGCAGAACCTCACCGTCCTCGGACCACACGGAACACCCGCACGTGGATCGATCCCGTCTTATCCAGGACCCGAGCGGGCCGCCGAAGCACTCGGGTATTCGTGGCGATACTCGCAGTGGCGGTCGCGGCCACCGTCCCAGGTCCGCCGGCCCGCCGACGTGGACCCCGACACCGCTCGCCGTCTCGTCCGGGAGGCCGTCGACGCACAGGGCGGAGATGTCACCGAGCTCGACGACGCGGCAACTGCCGAGGTGCTCGCGTGCTACGGCATCCACATCGTTCCCTTCCGGGAGATCAACAGCGTCGAGGAGAGCGTCGCGGCTGCCGACGAACTCGGGTATCCAGTTGCGGTCAAGGCGTTCTCGGAAGTATGGCGTGGCCGGGCCGATCGCGAGGGTGTACGCCTGGATCTACCCGACCAACATGCGGTTCGGCTCGCGGTGGTGGAACTGGGTGAGGTGACCGGCGAATCCCGTCTGCACGTCCAGCAGATGGCACCCAAGGGCATCAGCACGGTCATCAGGGTGCGCGACGACCCGTCGTTCGGGTCGCTCATGTCGTTCGGGTTGGCCGGCGTGACTAGTGATCTGCTGGGGGACAGGGCATATCGGGCCTTGCCGCTCACTGAGAGCGACGCCGCCGACCTGATCGAGGCGCCGCGGTCGGCGCCACTGCTGTCGGGCTATGGCGGTTCGGAGCCGGTGAACAAAGATGCGCTGATCGACCTGGTCACCCGTATCTCGGCGCTGGTCGACGACATCCCCGAGGCACGTGAGGTGGTGTGCGACCCGATCCATGCCACGCCGGGTGGGGTGGCCGTGCTCGCGGCACGCATGCACGTGGGGCCCGTTCCCACCAAACACGATTCTGGTCCCCGCCGTCTGGGGTGATACGGGATTTACAACGAGAAAAGCCGCCACCGACGAATCGGTGGCGGCTTTCCGCTCGAGTGAAGACGTACGGCGCGATCAGCTCGCGTAGGCGCGAAGCCGCTCGGCACGTTCGCCCTGGCGTAGCTTCGACATCACTTCGCGCTCGATCTGACGAACACGTTCACGCGACAGGCCGAACATCCGCCCGATCTGGTCGAGGGTGCGGGGCTGGCCGTCGTCGAGTCCGAAGCGCAGCCGGATGACCTGCTGCTCACGCTCGTCGAGGGTGGAGAGCACGGTGCGCACGTCGGTGTGCAGGAGACCGGCGATCACGGCATTTTCCGCGGAGGTGGCCTCCGCATCCTCGATGAAGTCGCCCAGGGGAGCTTCTTCGTCGCTGCCGACCGGCATGTCCAGGCTCACCGGGTCACGGCTGTGGTCGAGCAGATCGGCGATCTTCTCGGCCGGGATGCCCGACTCCGACGACAGCTCCTCGTCGGTGGCCTCACGGCCGAGCTGCTGATGGAGTTCGCGTTTGATGCGGGCCAGTTTGTTGACCTGTTCCACCAGGTGGACAGGGAGCCGGATCGTGCGGCTCTGGTCGGCCATGCCGCGGGTGATGGCCTGACGGATCCACCAGGTGGCGTAGGTCGAGAACTTGAAGCCCTTGGCGTAGTCGAACTTCTCCATCGCTCGGATCAGACCCAGGTTGCCTTCCTGGATCAGGTCGAGGAGCGGCATACCGCGGCCGGTATAACGCTTGGCCAGCGAGACCACCAGGCGGAGGTTGGCTTCGAGCAGATGCGAACGGGCCGACTCACCTTCGCGGACCAGTTGGGCCAGATCGCGCTTCTTCACCGCGGACAGACGCTTGCGGGTGGCCAGAACATGCTTGGCGTAGAGGCCGACCTCGATCTGCTTCGCCAGTTCGACTTCCTGCTCGGCGTTCAGGAGGGCGGTGCGGCCGATACCGTTCAAATAGACGCGGACCAGGTCCGCGGCCGGGCTCTGTGCATCCAGGTCCTGTTCGGTCATTGCCGGACGGATGGTGGTGGGGCTGGACATGTCGGCCTCCTCGAGTGCGATTGTCTTCACAGAGTTCAACGGCTGAGCCTCACCAGATAGTTCCGCGACGGGTTCCCGCGCCAGATGCGCTGACCTGCGTTTTTGGGAAGACGGTCTGAGAAGTTACTGAGAGTGAACTGAGCTTTCCCGGCAGCGTCCGCTACATCCCCGCGGGGACGACGATTCCGTGACGCACCAGACCCTCGATCATCGCGTGCACATCACCCGGATCCAGGGGGTCGGACCCGGTGGCCATGGCGAGCAGCTCGGCCACCTCATCGAGGCACAACCCGTCGGGCCGCAGCCCAGCCAGCAGGGATCGGCCGAGTGCATCTATCTCGTGACTCCACCGGGGCCCGTCTCCGCGGTGGATGCGGGTGACGACGTCCTCCCAGCCGTCGTCGCCGGCCAGCGTCGCGACCCGTTCGAGCGCGGCGCCCCCACGCACGCTGAAGCGTTCCTCGCCCAGATCGTGGTCGCGTAACCATGCGACCCGACGCAGATACTCGGCCGCCTCGGGACCCAGTGGGTCGTCGAACGCCTGACTCATCTCTTCGGCCAGCAGGTCGGTGGGCTCATCGGTGCGGCGCAGGAAGACGAAGCCGAAACCGATGCCCCGCACACCGGCATCGTCCAAATGGCTCAACCATCGGTCCGCCAACTCCGCGGCCGCAGGATCGCGCAGGTCATGCCCGGCGTCGCGCAGCCATGTGCCGACGTAGAGCGCCGGATCGGCGACGTCACGCTGGACCACCCACGCGTCCACACCGTGGTCCGGGATCCACTGCGCGACCCTCTCGCGCCAGTCGTCGCCGCGGATCGTCCACGAAGCCAACATCGACGCAGTGCCGCCCTCGGCGAGGAAGTCCGGTGCTGTTCGGCACATCAACTCGCTGGCCCCGTCGAGGTCGAGGCCGGAGTCGCGGTACGAATGCGTCACGGACGGGGGGCCCACCACAAACGGCGGGTTCGCCACGACGTGGTCGAAACGCGATCCCCCGACCGGTCCGAACCAGGCACCACGCGCCACTGTGACCCGTTCGGGCGCGATGTCGTTGATGGCCACGCCGGCGCGGGTCATCGCCAGTGATCGTCCGGTGATGTCGGTGGCGGTGATGTGGCGAGCGAAGTCGGCAGCGTGGATCGCCTGCACACCGCAGCCCGTCCCGATGTCGAGAAGTGTGCCGACCGGCTCGGTTGCCGTTGCCCTGAGCAGTGACAGCGATGCCTGCCCGACTCCGAGGACATGATCTTCGGTGATGGCGATCCGGCGCATGCTGCCGTCGAGGTCGGAGAACAGCCAGCGCGACCCCGTCCCGAAATCCACGGGCCGGACATCGATCGCGGCTCGGACACCGTGATCGTCGTGATCGAGCATCCCGACGCGCACCGCGTCGTCGACCGGCACGGGCTTCAGGGCAGCGGCTACGTCGCCCTCCGGGCACGTGTCCCCCAACAACAGCAGCCGGATGAGGACGCCCAGCTCGCCCCCGTCGGCGCAAGCACGCCGTACCGGTACGGGTTCGCCGCGACCGAGCGCATCATGCGCGTCGGTTCCCAGTAGGTTCAGGATCCCGTCGGCGGTGTAGCCGGTGCGGAGGAATGCCGAGCGCAGACCGGCCGCAATGGACGCCAGGTCTTCGACGGATCGAGCGGTGCTCACTCGCGTCGTCGGTCGAGCCCGTTGAAGGTGGCCCCGTCGGTGAGCTGGCGGTGATTGTCCGGGCCGTACTTGTACTGGGGCACCTCACCCTTGGCCCGAGGCGGCCGATCATTGGCGATCAGGACCGCCACCCACGGGATGGGAATGGACAGCACGATGATCCCAAGTGCCAGCAGACCGTTCTGGGTGGCGCCGTAGACGAGCCCCGCGATGACAAGCGCCGGAACGCGAAACGCCATCAGCGTCAGGTATTTGCGTACTCGAGTACGGTGCTGTTCCTCCAGGGACGTCTGCGCCTGGGTGATCAGATATGTCTCGGTCGCGTGCTCTTTCGGACCCACGGCTCCACTATCCACCTTTCCTGGCCGGACAGCCACCGTGCGCGGTGTGACCCCTACGGCACGTCCGTTGGCCGACACCGCCGACGCGATGCAGAATTGGACCCATGGATACGCAGACCGTCGAACGCCCCGATGTCACCACCGATGAGACCACCGAAGACGACACCCCTAAGTTCTTCCATTACGTGAAGAAGGACAAGATCGTGGAGAGCGCTGTCATGGGCAACATCGTTGTCGCGCTGTGCGGTGAGACCTTTCCGGTGACGAAGTCGGCCAAACCCGGCTCGCCTGTGTGCCCCAAGTGCAAGAAGATCTATTCGCGCATGAAAAAAGGCGACTAGCGCTCATTGGTCCCGCGGTGCCGGGTTTTGCGACGATCCGTGCTCTGGGTTCGACGTCGAGTCGGAGTCGATACCGTCCGGTGACCCACCGCCGGTCTCCGGACGGCGATCGGGTCCCGATGGCAGCCAGTTCGGCATCTTCAGTTGATCGGTGATGTCGCTCGTCTGTTCCGACACCCAGTCCCGGACCTGGTCTATCTTGCTGGACTTCGCCGGCCACGTCTCTTGGACGATCGCGTTGAACTCGGCGCCGATGACTATGGAGAAGCCGAGAAAGAACGTGAAGAGCAGGAAGGCGATCGGCGTGGCGAGCGCACCATAGCTGTAGCCGGTCTTTGTGATGATCGACAGATACCAGCGCAAGACAGCACTGGCGACCCAGAAGACCACCCCTGCGAGCAGTGCCCCGTAGAGCAACCGGTGCCACGGCAGGGGATTGGCCAGCGCGACCCGGTACAAGGTGGTCAGACCGATCACCACCAGCACTGCCACCGCGGGGAAGTAGCCGTAGTCGATGACCTGGGTGCCGGTCGCACGCCAGGAATCGGGTATCACCTCGCGCACGTACGTCGGCCCGAGCGCCACCAGCGGCAGGGTGAAGACGGACAGGACAAGGAAGCAGACATAGAGCCACAGAGCGAACAGGCGTTGAGTCACCGCGTGCCGGACGTTGTGTTGCCCGTGCGAGACAACGATTGAGTCGACGAAGCTGGACATCGCCGACGAACCGGCCCACAGGGACAGCAGGAAGCCGACCGAGATCACCTCGGCACGACCCCTGACGAGCACGTTGTCGACCGTCGGCGTGATGATCTCGTCGACCACGTTCTGGCTGAAGGTCCGTTCGGCGAAGTCGATGATCCCGTCCGAGATGATCTGGTCGGTGTTCGGTCCGAACCAACCTCCGATGTAGCCGAGGCTCCCGAGTATGCCGAGCAACAGCGGTGGAAGCGACAACGTCTGCCAGAAAGCGGCCTGGGCTGACATCGCGAAGATCGAGTCGTCCCACGACTTCGTGATCGTGCGCCAGAGCAGCCGGGGGATGGTCTTGAGCACCGGTGGGCGCCGCGGTACAGCCTCGTCGCACGATGCATCATCGCCGCGCGCCGACATCTTCGGGGCGGGTTCGGGTTCGGGCTCGGTCGGAGTTGCGATGGTGTCCAGCATTGCCGAAGTTCGGATGCGATGCGTGATGCCGCGCCGCCGCCGCGGTCGCTCGGACGTCTGCGGGCGCGGTAACATTTTGCCGGTGCCCGACGGACCCGTGCAGTGGCCGATCTGCCCCTCGGCAAGGCACCGACCGTCCGACCAGCTCGGACGGGTGGAATCCGATCTCATCGCAGCTAGGAGTTGTGCCCTGTCGTGACCCGACCTATTGCCGCCACCGGATCACAGGTCACGTCCGACCCAGCGCCCGCGCCTGCCGCGTCGTCGCTGCGTACCTGGCAGCGACGCGCGCTGACCAAATATCTGTCCGCGGCACCACGAGACTTCCTGGCGGTCGCGACCCCAGGTGCAGGCAAGACGACGTTCGGCCTGCGGATCGCCACCGAGTTGCTGACCGACCGCACCGTGGATCAGGTCACCGTCGTCGCGCCCACCGAGCACCTCAAGCATCAGTGGGCCGCAGCGGCCGCACGCGCGGGGATCGCCCTCGATTCACGTTTCAGCAACAGCACCGGCCAGACCAGTTCGGACTTTCAGGGTGTCGTGGTGACCTACGCGCAGGTCGCGGCGCACCCGGCTCGACACCGGGTGCGAACCGAGAACCGCCGCACCCTGGTGATCCTCGATGAGATCCACCACGGAGGCGACGCGAAGAGTTGGGGAGATGCGATCCGCGAGGCGTTCTCCGACGCGACCCGGCGCTTGGCGTTGACGGGAACCCCGTTCCGGTCCGACGACAGCCCCATCCCGTTCATCAACTACGAACCCGAGCCGGGCGGTGGAGCCCGTTCGGTCGCCGACTACGTGTACGGGTATTCCGATGCCCTTGCGGACGGTGTGGTCCGGCCCGTTGTTTTCCTCGCGTACTCCGGGGAGGCAAGCTGGCGCAACAACGCGGGGGAGGAGTTCACTGCCCGCCTGGGCGAGCCGCTGTCGGCCGAGCACACCGCCCGCGCCTGGCGGACCGCCCTGGACCCACACGGAGACTGGATCCCCGCTGTGCTGCAGGCCGCCCACACCCGGCTGCGGCAGCTCCGCAAATCAGGGATGCCCGATGCCGGTGGGCTGGTGATCGCCAGCGATCAGACCGTCGCACGCGACTACGCCGAACTCCTGCAGGCCATCACCGGTAAGGCCCCGGCGCTCGTCTTGTCCGACGACCCCAAGTCGTCGAGCAGGATCGCGGAATTCGGTGACTCCGACGATGAGTGGATGGTCGCGGTCCGCATGGTGTCGGAGGGCGTCGACGTGCCGCGCCTGGCAGTCGGCGTCTACGCCACCAGTGCATCGACCCCGTTGTATTTCGCTCAGGCGATCGGCCGGTTCGTCCGGTCGCGGCGGCCGGGAGAGAACGCGAGTGTGTTCCTGCCCTCGGTGCCCGTGCTGCTTCAACTGGCCAGCCAGCTCGAGGCCCAACGTGACCATGTGCTCGGCAAACCCCATCGCGAGTCCGAGGGACTCGACGACGCGCTGTTGAACGACGCCAACAAGACTAAGGACGAGAAGGACGACGAACGGGGATTCGAGTCCTTGCACGCCGACGCCGAGTTGGATCAGGTGATCTTCGACGGATCCTCGTTCGGCACGGCAACGTTCTCCGGGAGCGACGAGGAGGCCGACTACCTCGGCCTTCCGGGGCTGCTCGATGCCGACCAGGTGCGGGACCTGTTGCAGAAGCGGCAGTCCGATCAGATCGAGGCCCGCAGTGCCGGTCCCGCGGCTGCGCCGGCCGCACCGCGCGAACCCACCGTGGGCAATCAGCTCAGTGCGCTGCGCCGGGAGCTGAACAGCCTTGTCGCGATGCACCACCACCGGACCGGAAAACCGCACGGCCTGGTCCACAACGAGCTGCGTGCGAAGCTCGGGGGACCGCCGACAGCGATGGCCACGGCAGAACAACTGCAGGCTCGGATCGAGGCGCTGCGCACCTGGCGTTAGGACTCGTGAGAAGGTCCCGCGCCCGGACCGACCCCGCAAACGACACCGCCGCGGTTCACAGTGAGTGAACCGCGGCGGTGTTGTGTTGTCGGCGTGTCAGACGAGCTCTTCCTCGTTCGTGATCACGGTGGCGCCCATGTCCACCAGCCGGGCTTCGTGCTCGTTGAAGTGGTGGCGGCAGAACAGCAACTCGCCACCTGTGGAGAGAACAGCGCGTACACGGGCTGCTGCACCACATCGATCACAGCGGTCGGCAGTGGTCAACGGCATGGAGATCGGGGGCGTGGTGATGGTCTCTGACATTTTTTCCTCCGTCCCGGGCCTGCGCTGGCGCGGTCCCTTCGCGAGCTAACACACCGGGGTGGTGCATCCACTCTCACTCTTTCAGACGATCAGGGATTCGGCTTTGTTCCCGGGTGCCTCGGCGTGTGTCGTCACTCACCCGTAACAGCAGGCTTTCGATAGGCAACATCCGTGTATCGCGGACCTATGAAATGCGTCCCAGTACGGCTACCTCGCCGGGTCATCACCGCGGTCGTCGTGTTTACAGTGAGCCCATGACCAGCCGTGTCGATCCCTCTCGGTCGGAACGGATCTCCGCCAATCTACCTCTGCTCTTCATCATCGGGGCGGTGTGCCAGTACGTCGGCGCATCGGTTGCGGTGCCGCTGTTCTCCCAGCTCAATCCGGCAGCGGTGGCCTGGCTTCGGGCCACCGCCGCAGGGCTTGTGCTGTTGGCACTGTGGTGGCCGATCGCAGCGCGGCGATGGCCGAGGGGGCAGGGTTCCTATCCACCTCGCCGCCTCGCGATCGCAGCTGCTTTCGGGCTGATCACCATGGGTATGAACATGGCCTTCTACCTGGCGATCGATCATATCGACCTGGGGGTGGCCGTCGCGATCGAATTCCTGGGGCCGATCGTCGTCGCAGCAGCGGGTTCGCGGAAGATGTCGGACGGGATTGCGGTGGTGTCGGTGCTGGTGGGCGTCGTACTGCTCAGCGGGGCGAGTTCCTCCGGTGCGCCGCTCGGTGTCCTGTTCGCCCTGGTGGCAGCCGGATTGTGGGCCGGCTACATCGTGGTCGGCAAGATGGTGTCGACGGGGAACGTACATGCCGAGTCCGCGCCGGCCGGCCCCGCGTGGCGCAACGGGATCGACGACCTGGCCATCGGCCTCAGCGTCGCCGGGGCCATCTGCGCCCCGGTGGTGATAGGCATCACGACGACCATCTCGCCCGGGGAACTCTGGAGCTGGCGGGTGCTGGCGCTCGGGGTTGCGGTCGGCGTGTTGTCGAGCGCCGTGCCGTATCTGCTCGACCAGGTGGTGCTTGCCCGGCTCGGCCGGTCCCAGTTCGCCTTGCTGCTCGCACTGCTGCCGCTGACGGCGACGGTGGTGGGTGCCATCGCATTGGCGCAGGTGCCTTCGTGGACCGAGATGTGCGGAATGGTACTGGTGGTCGCCGCGATCGTCTTCACGGCGCGATCGTCCGAAATTGACTCTGGCGCAGGTACCGGTTGATGCGGCAGGCTGGTAAGGGTGAGTGACGGCGTCCACCTGGTTCATCTGTGCTCGATATCCGACTGGCTCGAGGCGCGTTCGAGTGGCGTCCTGGAACCGGAGTCGCTGACACAGCAGGGGTTCGTGCACCTCTCTGAACGCACACAAGTCCACATCCCGGCCAACCTGCTCTACCGAGATCATTCCGATCTCGTTCTGTTGAGCATCGATCCGCAACGCGTGGGCGGCGAGATCGTGTGGGAAGACGGCGACCCACCGAGCGATGACGGAACGCAGTTCCCGCACCTGTACGACTCTCTGCCGACAAGCGCGGTCATCGGAGTGGAACGGTACGAGACGGACGACTCCGGCCGATATCCACAACTGAACTGACTGCCAGGTCTGGAGTGTCAACGGGTGCCGTCGGGTCTGACGACACCGTGTTCGCGGGCGATGATCGCGGCCTGCACACGGGACTGGAGCCCGAGTTTCGTCAGTACCCGTGACACGTGAGTCTTGACGGTCGTCTCTCCGATGAACAACTCCGAGGCGATCTGCGCGTTCGACAGTCCGCGTCCCAGTGCCGCCAACACGTCGCGTTCGCGCTCGGTCAGCTCGGCAAGCCCGCGTGCCACGACACGATCGGGTTCGGCCGCCGGCGACGGGTGGCGGTCGGTGAACCGTTCGATGACCCTGCGGGTCACTTCGGGGGCAAGGGCAGCGTCCCCCCGCGCCACCGCGGTGACTGCCGACACCAGTTCTGTTGCGGTGGCGGTCTTGAGCATGAACCCGGCCGCTCCGGCGCGCAGCGCCGCGAAGAGATAGTCGTCGATGTCGAAGGTGGTGAGGATCAGCACGTTGGCGTCGTGGGTGGCGCCGATGAGAGCGGTGGCCGCGATCCCGTCGGTGCCCGGCATACGGATGTCCATCAGAACCACGTCTGGGTGGAGTTCCGCGACGAGCCGGACGGCGTCATCTCCGTCGACGGCCTCGCCGACGACCTCGATGTCGTTCACGCCGTCGAGCATGAGGCGGAGCCCCGCGCGGATGGCGGCGTGGTCGTCTGCGATCACGACCCGGATCATCGGGACCCTGCCGACGTGGTCGATATGCCGGCGGTGGTGTCGAGGACAATGGTCGGCAACTGCGCGAACACTCGCCAACGTCCTTGTGAGACAGAGACTTCGAGTACCCCGCCCACCGACGTCGCGCGCATCCTCATGTTCGTGATGCCGTGGCCGGCGTCCGGCAGGGCTGCCGTGGTTCCGTCCGTCACAGGGTTCGTCACCGCGATCGTCAGAGACGAATCGTCTTGCTGCACATCGATCTCGATGGCACTGCCGGGACTGTGGACTGTTGCGTTGGTGATGGCCTGCTGGATGATGCGGAAGGCGGCGATGTCGGTGGCCGGGGCCAGGCGCGAGTGGACGATCGTCGCCCGCACGGGAGAACCGGCGGCCCGTGCGGCGTCGATCAACCGGTCCACCCGGGCCATGGCTGCGGTGGCCGGAGGATCGACATCGTCGCTCCCGGAGAGCAATTCGATCATCGTGCGCATCTCACCGAGTGCGTCGACGCTGCTTGCGCGCACAGTACGCAGCACTGTCTCGCGGGTTGCCGAGTCGGCGGTCTCCAGGGCCGCTGCTGTCTGTAGTGCGATGCCCGACAAGTGGCCGGCGATCACGTCGTGGAGATCGCGCGCCAGCTGTCGACGTTCCTGGGCGATCGCGGCCTCCTGTTCCCGGACGGCCAGTTCCTCGGTCGCCTGAGCCCTGGCGCGTTCGCTGTCGGCTGCGATCTGATGTTGCCTGATCGCGTGGCCGTATGAGGCGGGGGAGGCGATCAGTGCGGTCACCAGCAGCATGACCATCAAGGCGACCCGCCAGTCACCGGAACCCGCGATCGCCGTGGTCAGGGCGACCGCGGCGATCAGCCAATTCGCCAGCAACATGGCCCGCCGGGTCTGGGCGGAACCGTACCTCGCGACGGAGTAGACGACATCGGAGTACACGATCCACACCGCGATCGTGGGGCCGGCGAACGCATCGACCACCATGACGGCCAGGCATCCGCCGAGAGCGATGTCCGGGCGGGTCGACCGCAGCGATTGGAAAGCGCACGCAAGGGCGAGTGCGACGTATGGGACCCACTCCGGAACGACAGAGACAAGTGGCTCACCGCCAAAGAAGTAGCGCAGATCGCCGACGTAGAGCGCGATACCCAGAACGAAAAATGCCACGGCCACTGCGACATCGCGCCGGCGGTCCGGGTCGATGGTGAGCTTTGTCATCGCGGCGCCTCCTTGCACCCCACCATGACAACACATCGGCTGGCAGCGGTCGTCGTCCCAAGTGATGACTCTTTCTCGATCTCGTGGCCGATGTGTCGGGTGCGGCAACCGACCGAAACTCGTCGGCATGGAATCGCCTGTTCTCGCTGTGATCGTCGGTTGTGAAGTCGGTTTCTGGGTGGTCGTCTTCGGTGCACTGGCGGTTCGATACCTCCTGCACCGACAACGTGCCTCGGTCATCGTGCTGGCTCTGCTGCCCCTGCTCGACGTGGTTTTGCTCGGTGCGGTCGCAGTGGACTTGCAGCGGGGGAGCGAGGTCGAGACGGTGCATCGCCTTGCCGGTATATATCTGGGGGTGACCGTCGCGTTCGCCCATCACCTGATCAGGTGGGCCGATGTCAGGTTCGCGCACTGGTTTGCCGACGGGCCGCCGCCTCTGGCCCGGCAATCAAAGGGCAGGAACGCCTTTCGGCACGAGGTGGAGATGTTCGGACGGTGGATCTGTGCTGCCGCGGTGTCGATCGCCGCGGTTCTCATGCTGGCCTGGACCGTAGCGGACGGTGATCAGGCACGTGCGCTGTACGGCGTCTTCCCCACGCTCGGGGTGGTCACGGTTGTCTGGCTGCTGGTCGGCCCGATGTGGTCCTTGGCCGATGTCCGGGCCGGCTGATCAGCAGTCGCAGCAATCGCAGGCGTTGCAGCAGTCGCAGCCGTCGCATGCGGCCTGATGTCGGCGTCCGTTGCACGGATTGGTGTGGTCCGCACAGCAGGCGTAGCCGGTGCAGTACACGCCCATCCACGGCAGGATCCGCTTGTGGAACGGAGGCAATTGCGGCTGACGACGCTGTCCCGGGCTGGTGAACACGGCATCGGGGCCAGGGCCGAAGACGCGCACCAGCGCGCGGTTCAAACCACCGATCAACAACATCCGCAACAGCCGGTCATCGCGCAGTCGCACGCCGTCAAGCGCCACCCTGATCGCATCCACCAACCGCACGCACTCTGTCCGCGCGGACTCCACACTGGTCCCCGTTGCGATCAACGGATTGAAATCCCCACCTGCTCGATCACGCTCGAGATCCTCCACCGCATCGAGCAAGTGAGCACACCGTCCGAAATCGCGACCGATGCCCGCCAATATCTCCTGATTGCCCGGCGCTCCCGCCAATTCCGCCGTCGCTGCGAAGACTGCGGCACCAGCGGACGCTGCATTCTCGGTGATCTCCACCAACGACACCGACCCCGACTCCACCTGAGCCTGAGCACTCAGCTGCGTCAACAACTCCCCACCACCCATGGCAGCCGACACCGGCGCATCGGCCAATGCCCGAGACCGTAGCCGCGGCTCCGCCCACCGTGCACCCCCGGCCCGCACCACGGACGGCGACGCCACTCCCGCCGCCCGCTCTGCCACCACATCAGCAGCTTTGGCCGAGGCCAACGTCAGCGACGCCGTCGCCCCCAACCGCACACTGACATCACTGGCCGAGACCACCTGCGCCCCACGCATGCCCCGCAACGCACACCGCCCTGCCGACACCAACTCCGCCGCCGACTCACGCTGCGCATCAACAAGAACCGACACCACCACCGCATCGGTATTGGTCGTCAACCGTGACATCTGTCCGTGAGAAGACCTCAACGCCAAACACACACCACACAAGTGCGCACGCCACTGCGCGCCCAACTCTTCATCCAAATGCGCCACGCATGGGCTCAACACACCGAACATGCGGATATGGAAGCACAGCAGAGGGCGCCGGGCCTCGCAGAAACCCGGATTTACCCCCGATGATCATTCAGACTGCTGACGTGAGCTCTCGACGCGAGCGCAGAAAACCCCGGCCGGAAGGACCCGAGATGCCGTCTGAATTCGTTGTCGATTCGGTCCACGGCGCAGTGTTGTCCGGCTTGCGGTGGGAGCCTGCCGGAAAGCCGGTGGCAACCGTGTTGCTGGTACACGGCATGGGTGAGCACATCCGCCGGTACGAGGACACCGCCCACGCCTTGACCGCTGACGGCTTCGTCGTGATCGGTTACGACCATCGCGGGCACGGTTCGTCGGTACTGCCCGGCCGCCTCCCCGGCGATCTCGGTCCAGACGGCTGGAATGCCCTGGTGGCCGACGTGGGGCGACTTATCGATGTGGCGAAGAACGAGTTTCCGGAGCTCCCTCTGGTGGTGATCGCTCACAGCATGGGGTCATTCGCGGCGCAGCAGCACCTACTCGAGCACAGCGACGACGTGGACGCCGTGGTGCTGAGCGGGACAGCGGCTCTCGACGCGCTCGAACCCGCACTCGACTTCGACAGCGAATTGGACCTGTCGATGTTCAACGCACCCTTTGCCCCGGCACGAACCGACTTCGACTGGCTGTCGAGGGACACCGACATCGTCGATGACTACGTCGCCGACCCGTTGTGCGGCTTCGGCATCGATGCAACGGCAACCCGTGAGATGTTCACCGGGGCCCGCAGACTTGCCGACCCCGCGCTTGTCCGGATGATGCGCCGCGACCTGCCGATCCTGATCGCGGTGGGCGACCAGGATCCGGTCGGTGGCGGAGGAGCATTGGTCGATCAGTTGGCAGCCCACTACCGGTCGGCCGGGCTGATCGACGTCACCGTCCGGGTGTTCCCCGGCGCCCGACACGAGATCCTGAACGAGACCAACCGTACGCAAGTACGCAATGAACTCATCGCCTGGATGATGCGGGCGGTCGGCCCCTAATCGAGGTAGTCGCGCAGAACCTGGGACCGTGACGGGTGACGCAGCTTCGACATGGTCTTCGACTCGATCTGGCGGATGCGTTCGCGGGTGACCCCGTAGACCTGGCCGATCTCGTCCAGGGTGCGTGGCTGCCCGTCGGTCAGGCCGAATCGCAGGCGGACGACACCGGCCTCGCGCTCGGACAGTGTCTCGAGCACCGATTGGAGCTGGTCCTGCAGCAAGGTGAACGACACGGCGTCTACGGCAACGACCGCTTCGGAATCCTCGATGAAGTCACCGAGCTGGCTGTCGCCTTCGTCGCCGATGGTCTGATCGAGCGAGATGGGCTCGCGCGCGTATTGCTGGATCTCCAGCACCTTCTCGGGCGTGATGTCCATCTCCTTGGCCAGCTCTTCGGGAGTGGGTTCACGACCCAGGTCCTGCAGGAGCTCGCGCTGGATGCGTCCGAGTTTGTTGATGACCTCGACCATGTGCACCGGGATGCGGATGGTGCGCGCCTGGTCGGCCATGGCCCGGGTGATGGCCTGGCGGATCCACCACGTGGCGTAGGTCGAGAACTTGTAGCCCTTGGTGTAGTCGAACTTCTCCACAGCGCGGATCAGACCGAGGTTGCCCTCCTGGATCAGGTCCAGGAATGCCATGCCGCGGCCGGTGTAGCGCTTGGCCAGGGAGACGACAAGACGCAGGTTGGCCTCGAGCAGGTGGTTCTTGGCGCGGCCACCGTCGCGCGAGATCCACGACAGATCGCGACGCTGGGCCACGGTGAGCTTTTCTCCGGACTCGGTGATCCGCCGCATGCGTTCGGTGGCGAACAGGCCGGCCTCGATGCGCTTGGCGAGTTCGACCTCCTCTTCGGCGTTGAGGAGCGCAACCTTGCCGATCTGCTTGAGGTACGCGCGGACCGAGTCGGCGGACGCGGTGAGCTCGGCGTCCTTACGGGCCTGCCGCAATGCCTCGGACTCGTCTTCGTCCCACACGAAGTCACCGGAGGCCTTGTCGGTCTCGGACGGTTCTTCGACATCTTCGTCGGCCTTCTTGGCCTTGCCCTTGCCCGGTGCGACTCCGGTCTCGACAGTGTCGTCGTCGACCACGACCACCACGTCGTCGTCGGTCAGTTCGCCCTCGGGTACGTCGATGTCATCGATCGAGGGATCCGGTTCGAGACCGTCGCCTTCGATGATGTCGCCATCAGGCGCGCCGTCGACCTTCTTGGTCGCGCGCTTTGCGCCTGCCTTCTTGGCCGGGGCTTTTTTCGCCGGGGCCTTCTTGGCGGCTGTCTTCTTGGCGGCTGCTTTCTTTGCGGGTGCCTTGCGCGCCCGCGACGCGGTCACCGACTCCGATTCCGACTGCTCGGTATCCGGTTCGGTTTGGCGGGTTTTCGTGGCTGCCACGTACGACCTTTCGGGCTATCTCCGTGACACCGAAACCGGTGGGTTTCGCCGCGGAGACGGTGTCCCGCCGAGATGTCACTCGGCGAAGCTGGGGGCTTGGGGGGAACCGGCGTACAGCCAGTCGAATGCCATTGTAACGGCACCTAGGGTCGCAACCCCGCCTCCACCGCCATAGCGGCGCCCACAATCCCGGCGGTGTTCTGCAAAGTGGCCGGTACAACGGGTGTCTGGTTGGTCAGATGAGGAATCCATTTGTGAGCTTTTCGGCTGATCCCGCCACCCGCGATGAAGACCTCGGGCCAGAACAGTGCCTCGTACGCCGACAGCACAACGGACACCTCCTCGGCCCACTTGGAGTAGGACAGGTCGTTGTCTTCCTTCACCTTCGATGACGCCCGGTGTTCGGCCTCTTTGCCACCGACCTCCATGTGGCCGAGTTCGGTGTTCGGGATGAGCGTGCCGCCGAACATGATCGCCGAGCCGATCCCGGTACCGAAGGTCAGCAGCATCACCACGCCCTTGTAGTCCTTGCCCGCGCCGTACCGGTCTTCGGCCATCCCGGCCGCGTCGGCGTCGTTGAGCACCGACAGCTGTCGGTCACCCAGTTCGGCACCGAGCAGTTTGTAGACGTCCGTGCCGATCCAGCCCTTGTCGACGTTGGCGGCGGTGCGTGCGACGCCTCCGGTGATGACGCAGGGCAGGGTGACGCCGACGGGTCCCTTCCAATCGAAGTGCCCGACGACTTCGCGGATGCCGCCGGCAACGGCCTCAGGGGTGGCCGGCTGCGGGGTCAGGACCTTGAATCGATCGCCGACCAGCTGTCCGGTGGTCAGATCGACGATCCCGCCCTTGATCCCCGATCCGCCGACATCGACGCCGAACCCCAGCTTGTTCGACTCTGGTAACGACTCGGTGGACACCCCGGGTTCACTGGACACGAGAACGGCTCCTTCGGCTCGACACGGCGGTGACACCAACCGGCCCGCCGTTGTTCAGGCTAGTCAGCACGCAAGGGTTCTGCGCGACGTCGGGCGGATCTGTTCGCGTTCGGTTCACCGGGTCGCCCCGTCGTTTCGGCCAGGGATGTGCTCACATGTAGCAATGGCGGAACTCGAGCCGGCCGACCTGACCGCGGTGGCGATCCAGGTTGCCGAACAGGCAGCACAGCACGTTCGCACCCGAAGGCCCGAGGTCTTCGGGTCCGGTCTCACGAAAACTGATGCACCGCAATCGGTGTCGACAAAGAGTACTGATACCGATCCGGTCACGATCGTCGACACCGAGTCCGAGAGCCTGGTCCGCGGGCTGCTCGCGTCGCTGCGTCCGGGCGATGCCGTGCTCGGTGAAGAAGAGGGTGGCTCGGTCGAGGTTCCTTCCGGTGTCCGGTGGGTCATCGACCCCATCGACGGCACGGTCAACTTCCTCTACGGCATTCCCGCGTACTCGGTTTCGGTCGGCGCTCAGGTGAACGGGCGCACGGTCGCCGGGGCTGTTGTCGACGTCGTCCGCGGCACCACCTACTCCGCCACTCGCGGCGAGGGCGCGTATTCGGATGATGGCTCGGGTCCGGTCCGGCTCCGGACGAACCCCATCGACAAGGTCGGGCTCGCACTGGTGGCCACCGGTTTCGGCTACGGATCGGCGCGTCGACAGGTCCAGGGCGAGTTGATCTCCGCGTTGCTGCCGCACATCCGCGACGTCCGCAGGATCGGTTCGGCCGCACTCGATCTCTGCATGGTGGCCAGTGGGGCGGTGGACGCACATTTCGAACACGGCCTGAGCCCGTGGGATTGGGCGGCCGGGTCGCTGATCGCCGAAGAGGCGGGCGCCGTGGTGACGATCCCCGACGCCACATCACGGAGCGCAGCGGGCAACGTCACCCTGGCCATGGCTCCGGGTATCGCCGACGAATTGGGCGAGTTGCTGGCGCGGCTGGGTGCCCTGGAGCCGATCCCGGACTAGATCCGGTTGACGGCCGCCGGCGGACGGTCGGTGATCAGCAGGGGGAGTCGTGCACCGCTGCCACCACTGCAGGGTCGGCGCCGGTGTTCGGGTCGGAAGGATTGGCCACCCGCAGCGTGTCGAGGACGGCGAGCGCGTCCTGATTCTGTTCACTCTCGCCGTAGTGGTTGCCGAGTGCGAGGTCGACGTCGGTTCCTGGGCGCCCGTCGTTGATCAGCTGCGTGCACGGCGCTGCGATCCACAGTGCCGCGGCGGCGGCCTTGCCACCTTCGCCGAACCGGATCTGTCCGAAACAATCGAGATTGCGATCCGGATAGAGGGGATCGTCTCCGTAGGCATTTTCCGGTGCGGCCTGGAATCCGAGTGCTGTGAGGTCGTCGAGGATGGTCTGGGCCATGCCCTGTTCGTCCGTCGCGTTGAGGACCCGGATCTGAAAACTGCTCAACGCGGCGGGCGGAACCTGCAGCATCTCGTCGGTGGCGGCCGGTGTACCCACCACGGGTGTGGGTCCTTCGGGAGCAGCCGACGGGGATTGAGGTTGCGGACAATCGGTTGGGGTCGCCTGCGTGTCGGAGGAGGACAGCGCACCGGCCCACACCACCGCAGCGATGAGTGCAAGCACCACCGCAGCGATGATGGCCGGGAGGTAGCGACGTCGCCGGAAGGGACGACCGCGATCATCGGTGGGGTAGCCGTAGGTGATCTGGGAAACCACGGGTTCTCAGGTGCCTTCCGCGCGCAGTTGTGGGGCGAGTCAACTGTAGTCGGTACACACCGCGACGCCGCGCAGCCAGACACGCAGCCGATCTGGACCGCGTCGCGCATGATGCGCGGCACGCGGCTTGTGACGGGAATGTTCTCGTGCGGCCGTTGTTATTGACTCTGAGCAACGGCTGGGCTAGGCTTCGGCCGCCTCGGTTGGACAGCCCAAAAAGAGACTATCCACCAACTGTGGCGAAAATCACAGAAATCATGCTCCTGTTCGGCAACGAATACTGATCGATGGCTCGTTGTCCAAGGGGCATCGTCGCGGAACTTTGCAGATGGGGAAGTACGCGGCTTGTTGGGACTTTTGGAACCTGCATACATCGGGAACCTGAAAGTCGCAGGCGCTTCTATTTTAAGGCGGAATGATGGCAACTGATTACGATGCGCCGAGGCGCACTGAATCCGACGAGGTATCCGAGGACTCCCTCGAAGAACTGAAAGCGCGGCGGAGTGAGGCGCAAGCCGCCTCCGTCGACATCGACGAAGGCGACACCGCCGAGTCGTTCGAACTCCCCGGGGCCGACCTGTCGGGTGAAGAACTCTCGGTGCGGGTCATCCCGAAGCAGGCGGACGAGTTCACATGCACCAGCTGCTTCCTCGTCTACCACCGCAGCCGACTCGCGACCGAGAACGGTAACTCGCGCATCTGCGTCGACTGCGCATGACACAACGCCGTCCGCGACCACGGTGTGGCGGACGGCGATGATCGCCGGCGGGTTCGACTACCCCGGGTCCGAGGCTTCGGTGGCCGCGTCTGGTAATCCCAGCGCGGCCACCAGCTTTTCGGGGTGTCGCGTACTGACGAGCCAGTAGGGCGTGGGGTCGTCGGGGTCGTCGAGAACCAACAAGACCATCGTCTTCACCCAGAACTTGTGAACCAGGAATGCGGCCGGATCGAGCTGCCGGCCCAGTGCGGCACTCTTCGCAGCGGCCGGGATCACGGCGGCCCGGTCGATCACCTCGATCGGCAGATGGGCGTTGTGGGCCCACAATTCACCGTCGGCCACCCGTACGCGCGTGCGGCCCATCGACCACAGGCCCCAGAAGACCAGTGGGGTGAGTACCAGGTAGGCGATCCAGCTCAGCGAGCTCTGATGCAAGGCGAGTTGCACCTCGTACCCGAGCAATCCGATCAACGCGACGCCCAACAGCCACCACCAGGCAGGTACCCGCAGCCGCTCGTCATGGGTCCCCTCGGATGGGGTCGGGCGGGTGCCGGCAGCGTCACCGGCAGGGTCGGGTGATGGAAGAGGTGGCACGTCCCCAGCGTAGTCTTCCGGTGTGGCAACCAACGCTGGCAGCACCCCCGCCGATGCACCGTTCGTCGCCGTCAGGCGTCTTGATCCGGGCATCGATCTACCCACGCGGGCCCATCCGGGTGATGCCGGTGTGGACCTGTCGAGCACGATCGACGTGGTGCTCGAACCCGGTCATCGGGCCTTGGTACCGACCGGCATCTCGATAGCGTTGCCGATGGGCACGGTGGGACTGATCCACCCGCGCTCGGGCCTGGCAGCCCGCGCGGGACTGTCGATCGTCAACACACCGGGAACTGTCGACTCGGGATATCGCGGTGAGATCAAGGTGTGCCTGATCAATCTGGATCCGCACGATGCGATCACGATCGCCAGGGGTGACCGGATCGCCCAGCTGCTGGTTCAGAAGGTCGAGTTGCTCGACTTCGTCGAGGCCGACGAACTGGACGAGACAAGCCGGGGCGCAGGCGGATACGGATCGAGTGGGGGCCACGCGATGTTGGGGGCCTCGCAGCCGAAGGGAGTCTGAACCATGGCACGGGACAAGGGAATCGGGCGTGGCCGCCGCGCCCGCGGGGCGGCATCTGAGCCCGATGTCGAACCGAAGGTCATCGGTAGCGGTGAAGGCCCTTACGACATAGGCGATCTGGCCGCAGATGCCGGCTTCGAGAACTCGCATCTCGATCTGGGCTCGGTACTCGTGCCCGTGGTCGAGGGCGGTCAGGTCACCGTGGAGATGACCGCCGACCACCAACCCCAAGCCGTGTATCTGGTGACGCCCCACGGGCGGATCACCGTCGCAGCCTTCGCCGCGCCGAAATCGAGCGGGCAGTGGCGCGAGGTCGTCGGCGAGCTGACCGAGTCCCTGCGTGCCGAGGGAGCAGAGACCAGCATCGAGACCGGCTTCTGGGGGCGTGAGGTGGTTGCCACGGTGCCCGGCGGCATTCATCGTTTCATCGGCGTCGACGGTCCGCGCTGGATGATCCGCTGTGTTGCCAGTGCGCCGACCGCCAGTGCGGAGAGCCTGTCGAAGGTGGCCCGGGCTGTGGTCAGCGAAACGGTCGTCCGCCGCGGCGACGAACCACATCCACCCCGAACCCCGCTGGCGATCGTGCTGCCGCCCGTGCTGGCCGAGCAGGTCGCGGCCGCACAGCAGCAGATGGCGGCCGGTCAGCAGAATGTTCCGGGTGCCGTACCCGACACGGGGGCCCAGGCGCAGTCTGCGCAGGCGAACGTGATGGTGCAGGGCGGTGCCGAAGCCGTGGCCGCCGAATCGGAGCCGCCCGCCCCGGCCGAACCGGAGGTCGAACCGGGTCCGGTGTCTCGCGGTTCGGCCATGCAGCAGCTCCGCAATCAGCCCAAGCGCTAGCCGGGCGCGGCCGTGAGGTCGCGCCAGCCGCGGATCGCGAGGCGGCCCAGGAGCGCCGGGTCCGCACCCCATCGGGCCATCGAGATCTCGGCCGACACCGAGCTGTCGGCGGCATCGTGCCACGCCTTCGCAACGACTGCCGGGTGCACCGGGTCATCGGACACCGCGACGATCGACAGCGGGACCCGCAGTCCCGCAATCATTTCCACGGTTGGGGCGACATAGTTGGCGGCCTCGTCCAGTTGTGACACCAGGTGCGGACCGGCGGCCCGCCAGGATCTGTCCAATTCGGCGGAGAGCCAGGCCGGACTGCCTGCGGACATCTGTCTGATCGTCTCCTCCAACCCGTGGGTGCGGATCAACGCTGCGGTCCAGGCTGCGCTGTGCGCAGCAGGCGCCGTGCGCGGAGAACCGAGCCACGGGGGCAGGGCCGCGAGCACCCCGGCGCACGCGGCCGGATGCGCCAACGCCCACTGCACCGCAACGCACGCACCGATGGAGATCCCCGCCGCAATCACCTGGGTGTGGTCTGCGGCGGCACGATCCAGAGCGCGCTCGTAGCCCCGGACCAGCCCGGTCCCGTCCGGATCCACCGCGACGACCGGCAGTCCCGTGGACCCGAATGCACGTCTGGCGTAGTCGGCATCCGACCCTGTCCCGGGCAGCGCCACGACCACCGGATCGGCACGTGTAGGGGCCGTTCGCGACCCCTCTGAACTGCGCATCTGTTGATCTTCCCGTGGAGGGTGGAAGTCGGGTGTGCGGGGGTCTACTCTGGCGGAGGCACAGCCCCGTGCCCACCAGCCCGATTGTCCCCGAAGGGTGCATAAGCGCAATGACCGCAGGCGGATATCTCAAACGCCTCACCCGCAGGCTCACCGAAGACATCGATCAACTCGATGCCGAGGACATCTCGCAGCAGTCGCAACAAGCAGGTGCACAGCGCGCCTGCGATTGTTCGGCAGGCGACGAGGTGACCATGCAAGGCGAGCTTCGCTCCGTCCAGACCTGTTCAAAGGCCATGAAGACCGGAATCGTCGCCGAGTTCTTCGACGGAACCGACGTGGTGACCCTGAAGTTCATCGGCCGCAATCGCATCCCCGGCATCGAACCCGGACGGACGTTGACGGTGCGTGGCCGAATCGGTGAGCACGACGGCAACAAGGTGATGTTCAACCCGTACTACGAGCTGCTCGGTGAGAGCTGACGGCAGCGCTCATCGGCAGCAGCCAGATGGCGATGAGCGGGTGCCGCCCAACGACATCCCGGGTGACGCCGACAAGGCCGACGCTCCCACGCTGACGCTGCTGGAGCAGATGGGCGGCGTATTGGGGCTGATCTACTCGTCGGTGCCGATCCTCGTGTTCGTCCCGGCCAACTCGCTGTGGAATCTGACGGTGGCCATTTACGCCGCCCTGGCCACCGCGCTGGTCATCTTCCTCGTCCGGCTGGTGCGGCGTGAACCCATTCAGCCGGCGATCTCCGGTGTGATCGGCGTGGCGGTGTGCGCGTTCATCGCTCACCGCACGGGCGATGCGAAGGGGTTCTTCCTCTTCGGCATCTGGACGACACTGCTCTACGCTGGCGTCTTCGTGGTCTCCATCATCGTCCGGTGGCCCCTGGTCGGCGTGATCTGGAACACGTTGAATGGCAACGGAACCGACTGGCGTCGTCATCGGCGCACGTTGATCGCCTACGACATCGCGACCGCCATCTGGGCAGCCCTCTTCGGTGTGCGCTACCTCGTGCAGTCATTCCTCTACGACCACGACGAAACCGGCGCTCTCGCGATCGCACGGATCGGGATGGGGTGGCCGCTGACAGCGGCCGCAGTTGTTGCCACGTTCTTCTTGGTCCGTTGGGCACACAAGGAAGAGTCTGTGGATCAGGCCGCCGTCGCAGCCGAACCGGGCCCGGACGAAGGCACTTCCCGTGGCACCGGCACGCGCGTCATCGACGGTGTGTCCGAAGACAACACCCCGGAGCAGCCCGACGGGATCAGCGGGCAGGCCCCGCCGGCTCGATGATCGCTGCCCGCAACTGACCTTCGGCCTCGGCGGGCACGATGAAGATCAGCTCGTCGCCGCCTTCCACGGCGTCGTCGGCGAGCGGCACGATCACGCGTCCGCCCCGCAGGATCGTGACCAGAGCGGCGTCGCGGGGAAGTCGCAGCTTTTTCACGGGTTTGCCCGCCAAGGGTGTGTTGTCGGGAAGCGTCATCTCGACGAGATTGGCCTGCCCTTGCCGGAAGGTCATGAGTCGGACCAGATCACCCACCGACACGGCTTCCTCGACCAGGGAGGCGAGCATCCGCGGTGTGGAGACGGCCACATCCACGCCCCAGTCCTCGTCGAACAACCACTCGTTGCGGGGATCGTTGACCCGGGCAACCACACGGTGGACCGCGAACTCGGTTTTCGCGAGCAGGCTGACCACCAGGTTGGCCTTGTCGTCTCCGGTGGCCGCGATCACCACGTCGAACCGCTGCAGCTGAACCCGCTCGAGGTTGTCCAACTCACACGCATCGCCGCCGACCCACTGTGCCCCCGGTACCGATTCCTCGTCGATGTGCTCAGGATTGCGCTCGAGCAACGTGACGTCGTGGGCGTTGGCGATCAGCTCCCGTGCGATGGAACGGCCTACCGCGCCGGCTCCGGCGATCGCGACCTTCATGATTTCTCCTACGGGCTGTGGTCGAAAGACCTCGTTCGTGACTGGGTGGGTGATGCGGGCAGAACTCAGTCGAACTCCGGGGCCACGCCGGCGGCAACTGTGCGCACTGCCTCGAGGTTGTCGGTGAGGGCCGCGACGAAGACCTGATCATCCTGCTGGAGAACTGATTTCGGGCTGGGTAACACGGGCCTGCCCAGCCGATTGATGAAACTGACCCGGGACCCGGTGTTCTCCTGGAACAGGGTCACCGAGGTTCCCACCCACGATTCGTGCACGGTGAGCTGGACGATCGCGACCTCGCCCGACGGTTCGGTCCAGGCGACATCGTCAGCACTGCCACTGCCCAGCGCGGAGATGAACCGGTCGGTGGTCCACGGCACCGTCGCCACGGTGGGAATGCCCAGCCGTTCGTAGACCGCGGCGCGCTTGGCGTCGTAGATCCGGGCGACGACCTTGGGCACATTGAAGGTCTCGCGGGCGACCCGTGCGGCGATGATGTTGGAGTTGTCACCGGAGGAGACCGCCGCGAAGGCGTCGGCTTCGGCGATTCCTGCGCGGCGCAACACTTCCTGATCGAATCCGACGCCCTTGACCTTGGTTCCGCCAAAATCCTCGGGGAGTCGCCGGAACGCTGTGGCGTCGCGGTCGATGATCGACACATCGTGCCCGGAACCTTGCAGTTCCTGGGCAATGGACGCGCCCACGCGACCGCATCCCATCACCACAACATGCATGAGAACTCCTCGCTCAAATCACCTGGGTGAACTGTTGCTCCGAGCTCGGCTCGGCCGCGTCCACTCACTCTCCCGAACGCTACCGTGACCGACGTAGCTATACGGCAGCACAGGCCCTATTGTTTGCTTGGTGTCCACGGTGTCGAAGACCTCCACCGCAGCCAAACGGCTGCTGCTGGGACGTCCTTTCAGGAGCGACAAACTCGGGCACACCTTGCTGCCCAAGCGGATCGCCCTCCCGGTCTTCGCCTCCGATGCCATGTCATCGGTGGCCTACGCCCCGCAGGAGATCTTCCTCGTCCTCTCGGTCGCCGGCTTGTCCGCGTATACGTACACACCCTGGATCGGTCTTGCAGTCGCCTTGGTGATGGTCGTTGTGGTCGCCAGCTACCGGCAGAACGTCCACGCCTATCCCTCCGGGGGCGGAGACTACGAGGTGGCGACGACCAACCTCGGCCCCACTGCCGGCCTGACGGTCGGTAGCGCACTGCTGGTCGACTATGTCTTGACGGTGGCCGTGTCCATCGCATCGGCGGCCGAGAACATCGGCTCCGCCATCCCACTGGTCCAGGACCACAAGGTGTGGTTCTGCGTGGTGGCGATCGTTCTGCTGACGTCGATCAACCTGCGCGGACTCCGAGAATCGGGCACTGCGTTCGCAATTCCCACCTACGCCTTCATCTTCGGGATGGTCGCGATGCTCGGCTGGGGTTTCCTGCGGGTCCTCGTGTTCGGTGATGACCTCACCGCCGAGACCGCAGGCTACGAGATCAAGGCCGAGCAGAGTCACCTCGTCGGTATCGCGTTCGTGTTCCTCATCGCCAGGGCGTTCTCGTCCGGCTGCGCGGCACTGACCGGGGTGGAGGCGATCAGCAACGGGGTACCCGCGTTCAAGAAGCCCAAGTCCCGCAATGCGGCCACCACCCTGCTGCTGCTCGGCGGCATCTGCATCGTCCTGTTGATGGGCATGATCCTGCTGGCCAAACAGATCGGTGTGAAGTACGTATCGGATCCGGCGAAGGACCTCATCGGCGCCCCCGACGGATACGAACAGAAGTCTCTGATCGCGCAGATCGGACACGCCGTGTTCGGCGGGTTCACGCCCGGCTTCTACTTCGTGACCATCGTCACCGCGCTGATCCTGGTACTCGCAGCGAACACGGCGTTCAACGGTTTCCCCGTCCTCGGTTCGGTTCTGGCACAGGATCGCTACCTCCCGCGGCAGCTCCACACCCGTGGTGACCGGCTTGCCTTCTCGAACGGAATCCTCTTTCTCGCAGCGGCGGCGATCGCGTTTGTCGTGGCCTTCGGCGCTGAGGTGACCGCGTTGATCCAGCTCTACATCGTCGGGGTGTTCGTGTCGTTCACCCTCAGCCAGATCGGCATGGTCCGGCACTGGACGCGGCACCTCAAGACAGAGAAGGATCCCAGCGCAAGGTCGCGGATGCTGCGCTCGCGGGTGATCAACAGCATCGGTCTGGTGATGACCGGCTCGGTCCTGATGATCGTGCTGGTGACGAAATTCCTTGCCGGAGCGTGGATCGCCATCGTGGCGATGGTCGCGATCTTCGGCCTGATGAAGCTGATCCACCGGCACTACGCCTCGGTGCAGGCCGAACTGGACAATTCCGACTACGAGGCGGTGTTGCCGAGCCGCACCCACTCGATCGTGCTCGTGTCCACGCTGCACCTGCCGACCCGCCGGGCGATAGCGTTCGCCAGGGCCACCCGTCCGGACACCCTCGAAGCCGTCACCGTGAACGTCGACGACCGCGACACCCGGAAACTGGTGGCGCAGTGGGAAGACAGCGACATCACCGTGCCGCTCAAGGTGATCGCCTCGCCGTATCGAGAGGTCACCCGGCCGGTCATCGAGTACGTGCGCCGACTGCGGCGTGAGTCACCGCGCGATGTGGTGACGGTGTTCATCCCGGAATACGTGGTGGGACATTGGTGGGAGCAGATCTTGCACAACCAGTCGGCTCTGCGCCTCAAGGGTCGTCTGCTGTTCGAACCAGGTGTGATGGTGACATCGGTTCCGTGGCAGCTGAGCTCGTCCGACCGCCGTAAACGCGACCGGGTCTACATTGCCCCGGGCGACACCCGGCGCGGCGTCGGCTCCACACCCGGAGAACGCACCGGACGGGGGCCCGAGTGAGCGGCCCCGAGAGCAGAGAAGGCCACGACACCGGTTGGCTGGGAAGAGAATTCGACATCACCGTTGACCGGCTGGGTCACGGCGGCGTCTGTGTCGGCCGCCATGAAGGCAGGGTTGTCTTCGTCCGGCACGCGCTGCCGGGAGAACGGTTGCGGGTCCAGGTCACCGAGGATCGTGGCAAAGGGTTCTGCCGCGCCGAGGTGGTGGACATCCTCACCCCGTCCGATCACCGCATCGACCCGGCCTGCCCGGCGGGAGCCCCCGGTGGCGGCGCCGGCTGCTGTGATCTGTCCCATACCACCGGAAGCCATGCGCGCGAGCTGAAGTCATCTGTGCTCACCGAATTGCTGTCCAGGATGGGCGGGATCACCTGGGAAGGCGAGGTCACCTCGCTCGACCCGCATGCCGGATCCGAACCGGAGACAGGATGGCGGATCAGGCAACGGCTGTTCGTCGACGACGACGGCAGGCCCGGCCTGGCGGCCTTCGGATCGCATGCGGTGATCCCACGACTGGACTGTGCGCAGCCGGTCACCGGCATGCTCGGTGGGCTCGACGAGTACACCGGCCTGACACCCGGGGGCGAGCTGGTCATCACGATCGGTGACGACGAACAGCGGCACATCTCGCAGATCGCGCCACCGGAGGCAGAACGCGGTCGACCGGCGAAGCGGCGGACCCGGGCAAACGATCGACGTGGTCAGGCGCAACGGTCACGCTCGAAACGCGCAGCGCCGCGGATCGAGGAGATCGTCTCGGGCACCGAATCGGTTCAGCGCACGGTCGGGAATCGGACGTGGCTCTTGCCGGTGTCGGGCTTCTGGCAGGCCCACCGGCTGGCGGCAGCCGGGTACGCGAACACGGTTCGAGAACTGCTCCGGCAGGCCGACCTGGGTCCGTCCGTGGTCGCCTGGGATCTGTACGGGGGAGCCGGAACACTGGCCGGCGCGATCCTCGACGAGTGCGACAGCACCCGCGCGGTGGTGACCGTCCATGTCGTGGAGACGGACCCACAGGCGGTCGCTGCGGGATCCGAGACATTCGCCGACGACCCGCGTGTGCACTTCCACCACTCCAGCGTGACCAGGACTGTGGCGGATCTGCCCGCCCCGACCGTTGTTGTCGCCGACCCGCCACGCGCGGGCGCGGGCAGGGAAGTGGTCGACAAGATCGTCGCCGCAGCGCCCTCGGCGATCATCGCTGTCGGCTGCGACCCGGCCAGCTTCGCCCGTGACCTGGCGGACTATCGACGCGGCGGCTACGAGGTGCACTGGCTGCGCGGTTTCGACGCGTTCCCGCTGACCCACCACATCGAAGCGATCGCGCTACTGCGGTCCTCGCCACAGTCGGCTGCGGTACGAGCCCGCAGTGGCATACGTCCGTAGACTGGGTGACCACGCGCCGCCACAGCCCGGCGGCGCAGCGACGGTCTCGAACATCTCGCCGTTGCCCATTGCCATGAAAGGACCTGGGATGAGCGTGCTGGATTCGGTCAATTCACCCGCCGACCTGCGCGAGCTCTCCCTGGAGCAGACCCAGGAACTGGCTCAGGACATCCGGCAGTTCCTCATCGCGAAGGTGTCGGCGACCGGCGGCCACCTAGGACCGAATCTCGGAGTCGTAGAGCTGACCTTGGCGCTGCACCGGGTGTTCGACTCGCCCCAGGACGCGCTGCTCTTCGACACCGGTCATCAGTGTTATGTGCACAAGATCGTCACCGGACGCAAAGGTGCCTTCGACACCCTGCGTCAGCGTGGCGGGCTGACCGGTTACCAGGAGCGAGCCGAGAGCGAGCACGACTGGATCGAGTCATCGCACGCGTCCGCGGCGTTGTCGTACGCAGATGGGCTGTCCAAGGCGTTTGCACTGACCGGTCAGGACCGGCACGTCGTGCCGATCGTCGGAGATGGTGCGCTCACCGGGGGGATGTGCTGGGAGGCACTCAACAACATCGCCGCCGGCGATCGCAAGATGGTGATCATCGTCAACGACAACGGTCGTTCGTACGCGCCGACCATCGGCGGATTCGCCCAACATCTGTCCGGGCTGCGGCTACAGCCCGCATACGAGCGAGTGCTCGACGAAGGCCGGCGCGCGGTGTTGCGTCTGCCGCTTTTCGGGCAACTCGCGTACTCCGCTCTGCACGGTCTCAAGACCGGTATCAAAGATGCGCTCACACCCCAGGCCATGTTCACCGATCTCGGCCTCAAGTACGTCGGGCCGGTCGACGGCCATGACCAGGACGCGCTCGAAAACGCTCTGCGCCAGGCGAAGGCATTCGGCGGACCGGTCATCGTCCACACCGTGACCCGCAAAGGCATGGGTTATCACCACGCCGAGAACGACATCGCGGACCAGATGCACTCCACCGGGATCATCGATCCGGCCACCGGCAAGGCGACCTCGGTGTCGGCCCCGGACTGGACTTCGGTCTTCTCGGCTGCCCTGGTCGAGGCCGGGGGTCAGCGACGTGACATCGTCGCCATCACCGCGGCGATGGCCGGGCCCACCGGGCTGGCCGCTTTCGGTGAGCGTTTCCCGGACCGGATGTTCGACGTGGGCATCGCCGAACAGCATGCCCTCACCTCGGCGGCGGGACTTGCGCTCGGTGGGATGCACCCGGTTGTCGCCATCTACTCCACGTTTCTCAACCGCGCGTTCGACCAGTTGCTGATGGACGTTGCCCTGCTCGGCCAGCCGGTGACACTTGTGCTCGACCGCGCCGGCGTCACCGGCCCGGATGGCCCCAGCCACAACGGAATGTGGGACCTGTCCCTGATGTCCATCGTGCCGGGCATGAGGGTCGCCGCGCCCCGCGATTCGGTGCGGCTGCGTGAGGAGCTCGCCGAGGCGCTCGACATCAACGACGGCCCCACGGCGCTGCGTTTTCCGAAAGGTGCCGTGCCCGAGGACATCCGGGCTATCGATCGACTCGCCGACGGCACCGATGTGCTGCACCGGCCGGGTCGCGGTGAGTCCGAAGACGTCCTGATCGTCGCGGTGGGTCCGTTCGCCTCGTTGGCCATGGACACTGCCGCCAGGCTGGCGCAGCAGGGGATCGGTACCACGGTGGTCGACCCTCGCTGGGTGCTGCCGGTGCCCGAGTCCATCTCCGAGCTTGCCATCGAGCACCGTCTGGTGATCACCGTGGAAGACGGTGGAGTGCATGGTGGCGTCGGGTCATCGGTCTCGGAAAGCCTTCGGGCCAAGGGGATCTCGACGCCGGTCCGCGATGTCGGTATCGCTCAGGAGTTTCTGACGCCTGCCTCGCGTGGGCAGCTGCTCGATGAGCTCGGACTCACGGCTCAGGACGTTGCCCGGGCGATCACCGCCATGGTCTCCCGGATGCAACCACAGCTGTCGTCGTCGGACGAGAACGATCTGGACTCCGGCTTTGCGGGTTCTGACGATGTACGTCCCGAGAACAGTTCAGGCACACGCGAATCCGGCCGGTGACGGGCACGCCGTCAATCGTTGTCGGTTGACGGCCCGTCGGCATCCTCGTCCTCGAGTGGCCGACCCAGTGCTTCGCTGATCACCGGTGCCGTCAGCTCGATCTGCCATGGACGTGCGCCACCCGCGGCCAGTCGTTGCTCGACTGCCTGCACGGTGGGCGGATCGATTCCCTCCCAGGACACCTGGCGAACCAGCTCGGGGAGCAGCAGGTTCTCGACGGGTACCGAGAACCGTTCGGAGAGGTCGGTGAGGCCGGCTCGAATCCCTGCCAACCGGGCAGCGGCCTCGGGATCCTTGCCCTCCCATCTATTGACAGGCGGTAGACCCACCGTTGCCGGCCGACGCGACGGCAGTTCCTTGTCGGTCAGTCGGCGCGCGGCATCCAGCGCCGACAGCCACCGGGCGGCCTGGCGACGTTGGCGAGGGCCGCCGAACACCGGCACTTTGTACAGTTCGTCGAGTGACTTCGGGTCCGCGGTGGCAGCGGCGATGATGGCCGAGTCGGGAAGGATGCGTCCGGGAGCCACATCACGACGCCGGGCGATCTCTTCGCGGGCATTCCAGAGCTGCTGGACGGCTGCGAGGATGCGCGGCGACTTGATGGTGTGGATACGTGAAACACGTCGCCACCTGTCGGCGCGAGGCGGTGGATCCGGTCGGGCCAGTACGGCGGCGAATTCCTGTTCGGCCCAGGTCTCCTTGCCTGCATCGACCAGAGCGGCCGCAACCGCTTCACGCAGTTCGATCAGGACCTCGACGTCGAGAGCGGCATAGTTGAGCCAGTCGGCCGGCAGAGGACGCCTCGACCAGTCGGCTGCTCCGTGTCCCTTCACCAGGCCCAGCCCCAAGAAGTGCTCGACCATCGCCGCGAGGTTGACTCTGGCGATCCCGAGCAACCGGCCGGCCAGTTCGGTGTCGAAGAGCCGAGCACAGCGGAATCCGAGCTCGCGTAGGCACGGCAGGTCCTGATCGGCTGCGTGGAGGATCCATTCGGGGCCGTCGAGTGCGTCGATCACCGGGGTCAGCGCCTCAGGATGATCGATGGGATCGATGAGGAAGGATCCGCTACCGGTTCGTTTGATCTGGATGAGGTATGCCCGCCCCGAGTAGCGGAAACCCGAGGCGCGTTCGGTGTCGAGAGCCACCGGACCCGTGCCCTCGGACAGCAGTCGGCCGGCCTCGGCGAACTCGGCTGGGGTGGACAAGACGGGCGGAACGCCATCCGCCGGTTCTGTCAGCGGGATCGGTTCGGGACGGTCGGGCTCGTCCGTGGTGCCGCCGTCCGCCACCTCCGGGTCGCCGGATGACTGATCGCCCGGGCCGGTGTGGGCCGTCGGGTCAGTGCTCGTGGGATCGGTCATCGGCGTCGCGGCTCACGCTTTGGTGAAGCCGAGCTGCGTGACGCCTGTCGGCGGCAGCCCGGCCGCGAGCGACAGCACCTCGCAGAAAGCCTCGACGTGCCCGTCGAGGTCACTGTTGGTCGCGGTCCAGGAGGCGCGGAGTTCCAGTTGATGAGCTCGCGGTGGTCCGGAGATGTCGCCGTACCGAACCGATGAGGTGGAGGTGACCGTGCCGCCGAGGGCCGTGATCTCGATGGTGGGTTGCGCCAGCGCCTCGGTGAGCCAGCTCCACGCGACCTCCGGGAGCAGCGGGTCGGCGGCGAGGACGGCTTCGACTTCTGCCTGGATGAAAGCAACCAACCGCATGGTGCCGTTCCAGGCCTCGTGTCCGTCGGGATCGTAGAGCAGGATCAGCCGGCCGAAAGCGCTGCCGTCGGAGTCCGTGGCGATCTCGCCGTCGTCGGGCTGGGTCACCTCGGCGCCCACTGCATAGCTGAAGGGCGCCAGCCGCTGAGGTGGGCGAATGCTGCCGAGCTCGATCTCCGACCGCACCTTGGCCGCATGCATCGATTCGATGGCGCTGCGGAAAACTGCAGGCTCGCTCGAGGCTTCGGATGTGGTCACCCGTCGACCGTAGGTCCAAGCCGGGCGGACCGACGGTAGGCGCGCCGATGGCTTGATCGGGCCCTATTCGGTAGTCCTTGGAGTCCTGGGCGCAGTGCATGGCAGCATGTCAGGTGATGACTCAACAACATGCCCGCGCCCTTTCGCCGCTGGTCGCGGCCGCTCGTGGGCAACAGCCCGGCCGCCGACCGGTGTGGTTCATGCGGCAGGCCGGCCGCTCACTGCCCGAGTACCGGGAGATCCGGGTCGGGCGCGGGATGCTCGAATCCTGCTTCGACCCCGAACTGGTCTGTGAGATCACCATGCAGCCTGTCCGCAGGCACGGGGTCGACGCGGCAATCCTGTTCTCCGACATCGTGGTTCCGCTCAAGGCGGCCGGGGTCGACCTCGACATCGTCTCCGGGGTGGGTCCGGTGATCGCGCACCCCATCCGCACGCACGCCGATGTCCGCGCCCTTCCCTTGCTGACACCCGACGCGGTCGGTGCGGTCTCGGCTGCGGTGAAGCTGTTGAAGGCCGAGCTCGGCGAGACCGCATTGATCGGTTTTGCGGGCGCCCCGTTCACACTGGCGTCGTACCTGATCGAAGGCGGCCCCAGCCGCAACTACGAGAACACCAAGGCCCTGATGTACGGGCAGCCGGCCATCTGGCACGAACTGGTCGCCAAGCTCGCCGACATCACGATCGCCTTCCTGAAGGTCCAGCTCGACGCCGGAGTGGACGCCTTCCAGTTGTTCGACTCGTGGGCAGGCGCGCTCTCGGTGGCCGACTACAACGCCTTTGCCCGGCCCCATTCTGCGCGTGTCTTCGCCGAACTGGCGTCGTACGGCGTTCCCCGGATCCATTTCGGGGTGGGCACCGGCGAGTTGCTCCACGACATGGGAACCGCAGGCGCCGACGTGGTCGGGGTCGACTGGCGGATCCCGCTCGACGATGCAGCGCGGCGGATCGGGCCCGGCCGGGCTCTGCAGGGAAACCTCGACCCGGCGGTGTTGTTCGCGCCGTGGCCGGTGGTGGAACAAGAGGTCCGCCGCATCGCCGCCGAAGCTGATCGAGCGGTGGCAGCGGGGGCACTGGGCCACATCTTCAACCTCGGTCACGGGGTTCTGCCCGCCACCGACCCGACCGTGTTGACCCGGGTGGTGGAGTTGGTGCACTCGCTGTGACCCGTGTCGCGGTGCTCGGTGGCGGTATCTCGGGACTGACCGCGGCGTACCGGTTGCGGACGCTACTCGGGCCAGACGCGGTGATCGACCTCTTCGAAGCATCGCCCGTCCTCGGCGGCACGTTGCGGACAGCCGAACTCGATGGACACCATGTGGACGTCGGCGCCGAGGCATTCCTGGTGCGCCGCCCAGAAGTTGCCGCTCTGGTGGACGAACTCGGCTTGACCCCGTCACTCGTACATCCCGGTGTTCTCGGCCCCAATGTCCTCAGCGGTTCCACCCTCAAAGCAATGGCCCGTCCGACGGTGATGGGAATCCCCGGTGGTCCGGACGCCGTACGCCACCTCGCCGAGGCGGACGACCTTGCGCGCATGGCCGATGAGCCGCAGCGACCCCTCGACTGGCAAGCAGGACAAGACATGTCGATCGGGGCCCTGATAGGGGACCGATTCGGCCGGTCGATCGTGGACCGCAGTGTCGACCCAATGCTCGGCGGTGTGTATTCGGCGCGTGCCGACGACCTGGGAGTGCGGGCCGTGGTTCCCGCACTGGCGGCGCGACTCGACGCCGGTGCTCCCAGCCTGACCGCGGCGGTGACCGGCCTCTTGGCCGCATCAGGTGGTTCTGGTCCGGTGTTCGGTGCCTTGGCCGGGGGATACCGCCAGCTGGTCGACGAGCTCGGCCATCGGTGTGCCGCAGGCATCCATACCGGCGTGGCAATCCGACAGCTGATCCGGACGGACTCCGGCTGGATGGTCGACGACGTCCGCTACGACGGTGTGGTGGCTGCGTTGCCGGCTCCCGTCCTGGCCCGCGTGTGCGCAACCGTTCCCGAGGTCGCCGAGCCTCTGGCGCGGGTCGACCTGTCGGGGTCGGCGGTGGTGTCCCTGGCGCTCGAGCCGGGTGTCGACTTGCCCCAGCTCTCGGGGGTTCTCGTCGCCAGTGACGAATCACTGGTGCACGCAAAGGCTTTCACCTTCAGTACGCGCAAATGGAACCACCTCGCCGCGGACGCGGTATTGGTGAGGGTGTCGTTCGGTCGTTACGGCACCGATCTCGAGAGCATCGAGGACGACCAGCTGATCGACTGGGCTGTGGCGGATCTCGCAACGGTCATCGCTCTGGCCGGTGGGGGAGAAGTGCGTGTCGGACCGCGGGACGCCGTGGTCCAGCGGTGGCCCGGCGGACTTCCTCGATACGCGCCAGGGCACGCGTCCCTGGTCGCGGAGGCCGACCGCAGTCGTCCGCCGGGTCTGGTGCTCGCCGGGGCCACTTTCGACGGTGTGGGGGTACCCGCATGTGTCGGTCGCGCAGACAGGGCGGCCCGGCAACTCGTCGCCGATCTGGTTGATGATGGGCCGCGAAGCACGCACCTGCGCTGACGTCGCGGTGTCCTGGCAATGGCAGGATGGGAGCCATGACGCGCCTGGACTATGCAGAACTCAACGCCACTGTTCGTTACCTCATGTTCTCGGTCTTCTCGGTTCGGCCGGGCGAGCTGGGCGACGATCGGGACGAGGCGATCAGCGACGCCCGCCAGTTCTTGGACTCACTCGAGGCCAAAGGTGTTGTGGTTCGCGGTTTGTACGACGTCTCGGGTCTGCGGGCCGACGCAGACTTCATGATCTGGTGGCATTCGGAAGAGGTCGAGCAGATCCAAGCCGCGTACGCCGATTTCCGCCGGACCACCATCCTCGGCCGTGCCAGCAACGCAGTGTGGAGCAACGTGGCGCTGCACAGGCCCGCAGAGTTCAACAAGAGCCACATCCCCGCGTTCCTCGCGGGTGAGGAGCCGGGCAAGTACATCTGCGTCTACCCGTTTGTCCGCTCGTACGAGTGGTACCTGCTGCCCGATGCCGAACGACGCACCATGCTCGCCGATCACGGCAAGCAGGCACGCGGATACAAGGACGTCCGGGCCAACACCGTGTCGTCGTTTGCCCTCGGCGACTACGAGTGGTTGCTGGCGTTCGAGGCGCCCGAGCTGCATCGGATCGTCGACCTGATGCGCGATCTACGCGCTACCGAGGCGCGGATGCACGTGCGCGAGGAGACCCCGTTCTTCACCGGCCCGCGCGTCGACGTCGACAAGCTCATCACCGCACTGCCCTGAGCGACCGCCACCCTCGGGCAGTCGATCGGTCAAGCGCTGTCTGTTGCGTCGATTTCCGGGTTCAGTTCATGCGCCGACGGTGGCCGCGGGCCGCGTTCGGGTTCCGGGGATCTCGTGATCCCCGGACTTGCGAAGGTCCAGATACCGGAACAGCAGTGCGCAGAACACCGCGATCATCAGCAGTGACCAGCCCCAGGTCACCTTGTTGTACTCGATCGCCCGCCCGAACGCCTCCCAGCGATCCGAGTAGAAGCCGTCGAATGTGAAGCATCCGTAGACACCGAGCCAGGCCGGCCAACTCCGGATGGCCGAGCCCCGCATGAACACCGTCATCAGCAGCGGGAACAACAACATCGAGTAGTAACCCTGACCCAGCGAGCCGACCAGCCACGACGTGCACAGCAGCACACCGGCCGAAGTGCTCATCCACAGCAGTTCGTCGGTGGTGCGGTAGTAGCGGTACAGGAACCACAGGCTGAAGGCGGCCATCAGGACAAAGGCGATCCGCAACAGCACCACGAGCCACGTCTGCACGCCGAAGTAGGCGGCATTGCCGACGATCGAACTGTTGTAGTAGTCGCGCGCCTCGAACAGATACGGCGCGGTGCGGCTCACGAAAGACCGAGGGTCGGCGGACAGCGGCCACGCGAGCGCGGTCAGCAGCAGCGGGACCCCGATCGCACCCACGAACACTTTCCACTGACGGTTGAGCAGCGGGAGCAACAGCAGCACGGCAAGAACCGGTTTGACCGCGAGGGTGAGACCGAGAGGGACACCCGCCCACAGGTCTTTCCGTTTGAGCGCCAACATCATGAACAACAGCTCACCGAGCAACACAAAGGCGTTGAAGTTCACGAAGATCAAAGTGTGCGACACCGTCTCGGACAGGAAGAAGACGAACAGCACAACGGGCATCACCCACGACCGGACCGAGTACCCGAACATGCGGGTGATCAGATACGCGCACAGCACGAGCACGGCGGCGGAGACGAAGATGAACAGCCATCGAGCTCGCTCGGGGTCGATGTAACCCAGCGGAGACATCAGCAGCGTTCCCGACGGCGGGTACAGGTAGTGAGGGTCGACCGTGTTGTAGTTCTCGGTGTAGATCGGCTCGTTGCGCAGGAACGCCAACGCGGCGCGATACACCGGCGAGAAGTCGTCCGTCCTGTCGCCGTCCACGCCCAGGATCACCGTGCGCTGGAACACCATGAGGATCGCCACGGGCCAGAGCACCATCGAGATGATGCGGCCTACGTCGACACCCGGGAACAGGACGCGTTCGGCCATTCCCGTGCGGTTGACCAGGCCGTACCCGGGTCGTTTCCCGTGCTCCCGGCCGACGTCAGCGGAAGTTTTCTGGTGGTCTCCGGTGGAAGGGTCATTGATCGACACTGCCGCACCGTACTACGGCAACGGCCCTGCGCCGTGCCCGACACCACGAACCGATGCCGGTCCCGCTGATCCGGTCAGGCCGGACACGCACCGGGAGCGGGTGGTTCACCCGAGCGGACGTAGGCGATGGCCGCTTCCCCGGCACAGTCCGAGTGCGCCAGCACCGAGTAGCCGAGGCCTTCCCACGAGAGAACCGATGACGTGGCGCCGGCGCCGATCAAGGCACCGCTGATGCCGTCGGACGCGGTGGGTCCGTTGATGGTGTCGCCCGAGCCGGTGAACATCAGCACCGGCACCGGGATTTCGCCGATGGTCGGCGGGGCGGCGCCGGCGGGGAAGCCGTTGCACCGCAGGAGGCCCAGTGCCGTGCCGGCACCGGTCAGTGGGTATTGGCGTCCCCATTCGGCGATCAGCCCGTCGATCTGGTTGCGCCCGACGGGTTCAGAGGTGTCGTTGCACTGTGACAACAGCTGACCGTCGGTGCCACGCAGGGCCCGCGCCTGACCGATCGCAGTGCGCAGTGGGCCGAGAGCACCGCCGTCGGCCGCACTGAGCATGTCGGCGGCTGTGGTGATGACGGTGGCCCTGTCGCCGGGCGCGAGCGCGATGGTGGTGGTCAGTGCCGCCAGGACGTCGGTATCGGCGATCCCGTCGAGGCCGCCGGTACGCGCCCGGTCGAGCAGACCGGCGATGACGACGCCGGGGTCGGCGCCGAGGGAGCAGCTGATGGCCCGGCACTGATCGGCGAACAAGCCGAGTGCGGCGCCGGTGCCCTCGGCGATCTGTTGCCCGGTGGTCTGGGCGTTGGTCGAGTACGGCGCCGGCGTGTCGAGGATGAGCCGGGCCAGGTGGTCGGTGTAAAGCCCTGCGTAGGCGAGTGCCACAGCTGCGCCTTCCCCGACGCCTGCGATACCGATCCGGTCCACCTGCCACACCGTGCGCAACTTCTCGAGATCGGCTGCCGCATTGTTGGCGGTGAACTGCACCTGGTGCGGGCTCAGGATTTCCGTACAACCGTCCGACGCCGACGTCCCCGCGGCGGCGAGGCGTTCCACGCGCGCCGGGTAGTCAGCGGATGAGGTGCTGAAGCCGTTGTTCAGGAGGGTGTTTCGTTCCAGGTTCGTCATACAGTCGAGCGGCGTCGACGCGCCTGTCCCTCGCCGGTCGACAGCGACCACGGGATGCGCCGACAACAGATTGCGACCGCCACCCTGGGCCAGGCTGAGCAGTGTGCGGGTGGACGGTATGTCGGTGCCGGAGGTCAGCACCAGTGGAGCAGCGTCGGCGGGCGTGTCGGCCGACCGTGCTCGGACAGCCGAGACAGTCACGGTGTCGATGCTCTGGGTGCCCGGTGTCACCGAGTTCTCGAAATTGCCGCACTCGAACGTGACGCCCGGTGGAAGAGCGGTCCCGGGAAACCGCTCCTGGAGATCGTCGCCGCACTCTCGCCACGCCAGATCCTGTTTGGGGACCTCGAGGCTCGGTGGCGGCGGCGTGGTCGTCGGGGCCTGCCCTCCGCCGTTCTTCTCTTCGATGACCAGATCGGGCCCGGGATCCGGGCCGGCGGTACATCCGGCGAGGATGCCCACCGCCACCATCGCTGCCGCCACCAGGCGCTGCCAGCTGCGACGTGCTGAACGATCCGGGCGGCTGAGCGACCACATCCGGCCGGTGCGGTCGTCTGTGGTCACAAGAGCGCGCTGCATATCGGCGAGGGTACTGGCGAACGACATCACTCCTGATCGCGCACCCAGCGCAGGTACAGGTAGTCCTCGTCGTCGGCGAGGACGTGGGCGCGTCGCATTCCACGTACCGCGTCTGAACCGGCCGTCATGTGTTTGCCGCTACCCGCGGTGACCCTGGGGCTGACCGTCACGCAGAGCTCGTCGACCAGATCTCTGTCGAGCAGCGACCCGAGCAGGGCCGGCCCACCCTCGCACAAGATCTGCGCCAGTCCGCGGTCGGCGAGGTACCCGATCACCTGTGCCGGATCGACTTCCTCGTCGCCGCAGTCGACGACGGTTGCCCCGGCGTCGCGGAGCCGAGCGCGAGCGCCTGCGGGGGCCGAACGGCAGGTGAGGACGATGGTGCTCGGTGCGAGAGTGAAATCGGCTTCACCTGGAACCGGGATGGTGAGTGTGTTGCTCACCAGGGCGAGCGCCGCGGCCGCCGGCCGGCCCTCGGCCGTTCGCAGCTCGCCGAGCAAGGGATGTGGCTGAACCGGCCCGTATCCCTCGGTGACAGCGGTGCGGGCACCCACCACGATGGCGTCGGCCAGTGCCCGCAGAACCGAGAACAACCGCTGGTCGCCCGACGACCCCAGGGCGCCGGATCGCCCTGCGACCGTTGCCATCCCGTCGATCGACGCGATCATGTTGGCGCGCACCCGGGCGGCGCCCGTCTGACTGGCCGGATAAGCGTAGAGGGCGGCGAGCGCCTTGTCGTCGAGGTCACCGGTTGTGAGCTGGGTCGCTTTGCGCAGTGGGTACACACAGCCATTCTCGTCACGTCGCTAGGCTCGGCGCATGCCAGCACGTTTGAGTGACCGCACTCCGCAGGTCGCGCCAGAGGCCCTCGTCGATGAGATGGTGCCGCCCTCGATGTTCGACGAGGTCAGTTTCGACTCGTACATTCCCGACCCCAACGAGCCGAGCCAGGCCGAGGCGGTCAAGGCCGCGCGCAGCTTCGTCGAACGCGCGACCAAGGCAAAAGGCGGCAAGCGTGGCCTCTTCGGGCGCAAGTCCGCGCCCCAGCAAGGGCTGGGCCTCTATCTTGACGGTGGCTTCGGCGTCGGCAAGACCCACCTCCTCGCCTCGATCTATCACGCGATGCCGGGGCCCAAGGCGTTCGCGACCTTCGTGGAGGTCACCCACGTCGTCGGAGCTCTCGGCTTCGCCAATGCCCTCGAGCGGCTGTCGGACCACTCCGTGCTGTGTATCGACGAGTTCGAGCTCGACGACCCGGGCGACACCATGCTGGTGTCGCGACTGCTGACCGAACTGTCGGCCAAGGGCGTTTCCATCGTCGCGACGTCCAACACCTTGCCGGGGCAACTCGGTGAGGGGCGCTTCGCCGCGCAGGACTTCTTGCGAGAGATCAAGAAGTTGGCGGCGGTGTTCGAGGCCATCCGCGTCGACGGCCCCGACTACCGGCACCGCGACCTGCCGCCGGCCCCGCCACCCCACAGCGACGCAGAGCTCGAGAACCTGGCCGAGAGCACTCCCGGCGCCACCTTGGACAACTTCGACGAACTCTGCGCACACCTGGCCAAGCTGCATCCCTCCAAGTACAAGGCGCTCGTGGAGGGCGTCACCCTGGCGTGCGTGGAAGGTGTGCACCCCGCGGCGGATCAGACGGTCGCGTTGCGTCTAGTGGTGCTGGCCGACCGCCTCTACGACGCCGGAACCCCGCTCATGGTCTCGGGTTCGAAGCTGGACGAGATCTTCACCGAGGAGATGCTCGCCGGTGGCTACCGCAAGAAGTATCTTCGTGCGACATCGCGTCTGCTGGCACTGTCACGCTTCGCGGAATCGGCGTAGCCCGTCAGGGTCATTGCAGATCGGTCGTCGGCGGGGGAGTGCGCGCCAGCACGTAATCGCTGCAGCGCTTGCCGCCGACGACAAAAGACTTGCGCCCCACGATGGTGAAACCCATCTTCTCGTAGAACCGTTGTGCTCGGCGGTTCTGCTCGTTCACGCCGAGCCAGATGCGGGCGCTGCCCTGCTCTGCGGCGTGCGCGAGCGCTGCCGACATCAACGCCGCGGACACCGCTCCGCCGTGAAAGCCGGGTAGCACGTACAACTTCGACACCATCGTCAGCGGACGTTCCGGAATGGCCGCCAGGACGTCGATGTCGTCGGGTTCGGAGTCGACGAGGAGTGCGTACCCCACGATGGCGCCGGAGGCGTTGTCCGTTGCCTTCAGGACGTGGTGATCGGGCTCGCTGAGATATCTGCGGAAGTGGTGGCGCGACAATGTGGTCGCGATGAAATGCGCGACGTCGTCGGCGCTCAGATCCGGCGGGCAGGCTAGAGGGAAGGTCGCGGCCGCGACCTTCGCCAATTGGTCGGCGTCGGTGGGATCGTCGGTGGAGTTCACCAGTATTTCGGGACCGCTCACAACGACCATCTCAACACGGGCGTCACGCGGGCCGCTCAGCGGCGCGGGGTCTCTCAGCGTGAGCTGGTGGCCAGCTCCGCCTGGCCGGACACGAGTTGCTGCGCAGCGGCGTGCAGGGCCCGTTCCCGTTCGTCGATGTTGCTGTACTCGCGGCTGATCGGCAGCAACTCGATCAGGATCTGGCTTCCGCTGACCGAGTACCCGTTGGTGCTCGCCCAGTTGAGGGTGTACTGCAAGACGTCGCGGTCGAGGGTGTCGTTCATGGATTTCCTGTGACTCGATGTGATGAACAATCCGTCCGTACCCGTCACATGAGAATGACCCGGGGTCGCCGGGTCATTCTGTGGTGCAGGTGGTGCGCGATACAGGGATTGAACCTGTGACCTCTTCCGTGTCAGGGAAGCGCTCTCCCGCTGAGCTAATCGCGCGAGATTGTGTTCAATTGTCGAACTGATCTGGAGGCGGCGACGGGAATCGAACCCGTGTGCACGGCTTTGCAGGCCGTTGCCTCACCACTCGGCCACACCGCCACGGTGGAAATATCGTGCTCCGAGCGGATGACGGGATTCGAACCCGCGACCCTCACCTTGGCAAGGTGATGCGCTACCAGCTGCGCTACATCCGCATGCACCCTGAAAACTGCTGCTCTGGGTGCGAACGTGAACATTATCGGACGTACCCGCAAAGCAACAAATCCGCTGGTCAAACAGTCGGTTGCAGAACGATCCCCAGGTCACGTGCGGCGGGGACACCCTGCGTGAATCGAGTGGATGTGATTTGGGTTCCGGCGGGGTGTGCGTGTTAATGTCTTTCGGTCGCAGACCCCGGTTCAGCCGGGGTAGACGTCAGGTCCCGTGGCTCAGTGGAAGAGCGTCCCGTTCACACCGGGAAGGTCGCTGGTTCGATCCCAGCCGGGACCACTTCATCTCCCGTTCAATTGACTGACGTACGTGCGCAGTCCTGCTGCATCTCCCGTGTTGCCGAGTTCCGTAGAGTTGCCGGAAAAGGTTTGCAACCGGTCAATTTCGGACAAAGGAACGTCATGCCTGATGACGCGAAAGTCGATGCCGACGAAGAACGGTCCCAGGGCGGGATACTCTCCGCGATCGGCAACAAGCGTGACCAGATTCGGGAGCAACGCCGCCTGAATCTCATCTACCGCTGTTGTGTCGGTGTGGTCGGAACGGGCGTACTTCTCGTGGGTATCGCGGCGATCCCTTACCCGGGTCCCGGATGGCTGATCGTGTTCGCCGGTCTGGGCATCCTCGCGTCCGAGTTCGACTGGGCGCGCCGCCTGCTCCACTTCGCGCGGAGCAAGTACGACGCATGGATGGACTGGATCAAGAAGCAACACTGGACGGTCCAGGCGGCATTTGCCATCCTGACCTGCGCCATCGTGCTCCTGACGCTCTGGCTGCTCGGCGCGCTCGAGATGGCGGCCGGCTGGATCGGTCTCGATTGGTCGTGGCTGAAGAGCCCGATTCTGTAACCGGCCCGAACTTCTCGGCGACCGGTAGGGGGTGGTGGGTCCGCCGGGCACTACGATCATGGACTGATACGCCAGCTCGGCCGTGCCGGTCGAGTGGTCTGCCTCGACAAGGAGTTTCCTGGTGCCCGAGAACGCCGCCGCCCCGCCCCCAGCCACGATCACGGTGGCGGCCGGGACCACTGCGGGGGCGGCTCTGCGCGACAGCGGTCATCCCAACAAGGGGCCGGAGGCGATCGTCGTGGTCCGCGACGCGGAAGGGACGCTTCGCGACCTGTCGTGGTCGCCCACGAGCGATGCCGTGGTCGAGCCGGTCGCGGCAAACACCGAAGACGGACGCAGCGTCATCAGGCACTCGGCTGCACATGTGCTGGCGCAGGCGGTTCAGGATCTGGACCCCAAGGCGAAACTCGGAATCGGACCGCCGATCGAGAACGGTTTCTACTACGACTTCGATGTCGACGACCCGTTCACGCCCGACGATCTGACCGCGCTCGAGAAGAAGATGAAGCAGATCATCAAGTCCGGTCAGCGCTTCTCCAGACGCGTGTACGAGTCGGTCGACGAGGCGAAGGCCGAATTGGCCGGGGAACCGTACAAGCTCGAGTTGGTCGACGACAAGGGTTCGGCCGACGACCCCGAGGTGATGGAGGTCGGGGGTGGCGAACTCACCGCCTACGACAACCTCAATCCTCGTACCGGCGAACGGATCTGGGGCGATCTCTGCCGGGGTCCCCACGTACCCACCACCAAGTACATCACCGCCTTCAAGCTGACCCGCAGCTCGGCGGCGTACTGGCGCGGTGACCAGGACAACGCTGACCTGCAACGCATCTACGGCACAGCCTGGGAATCAGCAGAGGCGATGGACGCCTACCTCGAGTTGCTCGCCGAGGCAGAACGCCGCGACCACCGGAAGCTCGGTGCCGAACTCGATCTGTTCAGCTTCCCCGACGCGCTGGGTTCGGGTCTGCCGGTGTTCCATCCCAAGGGCGGCATCATCCGCAAGGAACTCGAGGACTACTCGCGCCAGCGGCACATCGCCGAGGGATACGACTTCGTGAACACCCCGCACATCACGAAGAGCCATCTGTACGAGATCTCCGGCCACCTCGACTGGTACCGCGACGGCATGTTCCCGGCCATGCACCTCGACGCCGAACTCGACGACGACGGTGAAGTGCGCAAGCCCGGCCAGGACTACTACCTCAAGCCGATGAACTGCCCGATGCATAACCTGATCTTCAACGCGCGGGGCCGCTCCTACCGGGAGTTGCCACTGCGGCTCTTCGAGTTCGGGTCGGTGTACCGGTACGAGAAGTCGGGAGTCATTCACGGCCTCACCAGGGTTCGCGGGATGACTCAGGACGACGCGCACATCTACTGCACGCGCGAACAGATGCGGGCCGAGCTCACCACCACCCTGAACTTCGTACTCGGACTGCTCAAGGACTACGGCCTCGACGATTTCTACCTCGAACTGTCGACCAGGGATCCGAAGAAGTCCGTGGGTTCGGACGAGGTCTGGGAAGAGGCGACGGCCACCCTCGCCGAGGTCGGCGAGGCATCCGGTCTGAGGCTGGTGCCCGATCCCGGTGGGGCCGCGTTCTATGGTCCGAAGATCTCGGTACAGGTCAAGGACGCGCTGGGCCGAAACTGGCAGATGTCGACCATTCAGCTCGACTTCAATCTGCCGGAGCGATTCGAGATGGAGTACACCGGTGCCGACGGGTCCAAGCACCGGCCGGTGATGATCCACCGAGCGTTGTTCGGATCAATCGAGCGGTTCTTCGGTGTGCTCACCGAGCACTACGCCGGCGCCTTCCCGGCGTGGCTGTCCCCGGTGCAGGTTGTGGGCATCCCCGTTGCGGACGCGTTCGTTCCCCATCTCGACGGCGTTGTGGCACAGCTGAGGTCACTCGGCGTCCGTGCCGAGGTCGACGGTTCGGACGACCGGATGCAGAAGAAGATCCGCAATCACACAACCGGCAAGGTCCCGTTCATGTTGCTGGCCGGCGAACGTGACGTGGAGGCCGGCGCCGTCAGTTTCCGTTTCCGTGACGGCACACAGGTCAACGGGGTTCCGGTCGCAGACGCGGTCACCCTGATCGCCGACTGGGTCGCCCAGCGTCGCAACGAATCCCCGACCGCCGAACTGGTCGCGACGCCTGCCGTCGACGCTGCCGGGGAGGGCCGGTGACCCACACCGACAACCCCGGCGTCATCCGCGACCAGGGGCCGGGCGACCCGGATCGGCTTCAGCGGCTGTGGAGCCCGCACCGGATGTCGTACATCACGGCTGCCCCGCGATCGGGTGTGGACCCGGACGGTGACGACACCACGTCCGCCAAGTCCGTCCACCCATTCCTCGACATCCCACGGATGTCGGACGAGGCGGGGCTGATGGTCGCTCGAGGTGAATCGGTGTACGCGGTGCTCAACCTCTATCCCTATAACCCCGGGCACACGATGATCGTGCCGTACCGGCAGGTCGCCGACCTCGAAGACCTCACAGAGGTCGAGAGCCGTGAACTGATGGTGTTCACGCAGGAGATGATTCGCGCGATCAAAGCGGTCTCCAATCCGGACGCGTTCAACGTCGGACTCAATCTCGGTGCTGCAGCCGGAGGTTCGCTGGCCGAACACCTGCACCAGCATGTGGTTCCACGGTGGGGTGGAGACGCCAACTTCATCACGGTGGTCGGGGAGACGAAGGTGATGCCGCAGCTGCTGCGCGACACCAGGACTCTGCTCGCCGACGCCTGGCGACAACTCGAGGACGGAACATGACCAAGCAGAGCGTGAACGATCCATGCTGAGCGTCCTGGGTCGCGCCTCGGTGTCCAAGGTCACCCTGCCCCTGGGGCGGGCCCTGATCAAGACCGGCCTGACGCCCGACGCGATGACCGTCATCGGAACGGTGGCGACCATCGCGGCAGCGGTGACGCTGTACCCGATGGGTTACCTGTTCGTCGGCACCCTGGTGATCTGGCTGTTCGTGATGTTCGACATGCTCGACGGCGCGATGGCGCGGGCACGCGGCGGCGGCACAAAGTTCGGTGCGGTGCTCGACTCGACATGTGATCGGCTCGCCGACGGCGCGATCTTCGCCGGCCTCGGCTGGTGGTGCCTGGTGGAGAAGCCACACCAGTGGTTGTTCGTCGCGACCATGATCTGCCTGGTCACCTCGCAGGTCATCTCGTACGCGAAGGCACGTGCCGAGGCCAGCGGACTCAACGGCGACGGCGGCCTCATCGAACGCCCGGACCGCCTCGTCATCGTCCTCGTCGGCGCCGGCCTCACCGGTATCGGACTGCCGTGGGCCATCCACATCGCGATGTGGCTTCTCGCCGTCGGCAGCATCATCACGGTGTTCCAGCGGATGTGGTCGGTCTACAAGTCGCCCGGAGCCACCGATCTGCAGCCGATCGCCGCTCCCTCCGCCGCCGGTGGGGCGACCCAGGGCGAGGACGGACCAAAGTCGTGACGACGGCCGGCGAGCGTCTTGCCGACCTGGGGTACGCGGCGGGGTGGTCGCTCGTGCGGCGCCTGCCCGAAGGTGTGGCGCGCACGGTGTTCGACAGTGCGGGAGGTTACGTCGGCGGCCGGGGTGGCGGGCCGGCCCAGCTGCGCAAGAACCTCGCCAGGGTGGTCGGCTGTGCACCCGCGGAGGTACCCGACGACCTCATGCGGGATGCCATGCGGTCCTACGCCCGCTACTGGCGCGAGGCATTTCGGCTGCCCGCCATGGATTTTCAGGTGGCCGCGTCGCGGGTCGACCTCCCACCACCGGATCGACGACTGCTGGACGACGCCCTTGCGAAGGGCAAGGGTGTGGTGTTCGCGTTGCCCCACAGCGGCAACTGGGACATGGCCGGGGTCTGGCTCGTGCAGAACATCGGGGACTTCTCCACCGTGGCGGAGCGACTGAAACCGGATTCGCTCTTCGAACGTTTTGTCCGATACCGCGAGACCCTCGGATTCGAGATCTTCCCGCTCAGCGGTGGTGAACAACCCCCATACGGCCAGCTGGCCAAGCGGCTGCGCAGCGGCGGGGTGGTGTGTCTCCTCGGCGAACGGGACCTGGCCAGACACGGTGTCCCCGTTCAGTTCTTCGGCGAGCCGACGCGGATGCCCGCGGGCCCGGCGAAACTCGCCATCGACACCGGCGCCGCCCTCGTCGGGGTTCACCACTGGTACACCGGCCCGGACACCTCGCAGATATCGCTCACCGGACCGATTGACACGTCCGGGGGAGTGGAGGCGGCAACCCAGGCGCTGGCAACGGTGTTCGAGACGAACATCGCCGCCCATCCGCAGGACTGGCACATGCTGCAACCGCTCTGGGAGGCCGATTGGTCCGATGAGCGCCGTGAGCGCATCAAGGGGGCCGACACCTCTCGGAGCAACGAGGATGTCGAGGGCGCCGCGGGATGAAGATCGGCATGATCTGCCCGTACTCGTTCGACATCCCGGGCGGTGTACAGGCCCACGTCATGGAACTGGCGCAGGTCTTCATCGATCGGGGACACACGGTGAGCGTTCTCGCGCCCGCCGGACACGACAAGGAACTGCCCGGCTATGTGGTGTCGGTGGGTGAGGCCCTGGCCATTCCGTACAACGGATCGGTTGCCCGGATCGCGTTCGGCCCCAAGGCCTATCACAAACTACGATCCTGGCTTCGGGACGAGAAGTTCGACGTCCTCCATGTGCACGAGCCGAACTCGCCGAGTGTCTCGATGTTGTCGCTGATGGTCGCTCAGGGCCCGATCGTCACCACTTTTCACACATCCACGACGAAGTCGTTGATACTCAGCATCTTTCAGGGAATTCTTCGTCCCTACCACGAACGCATCGCCGGTAAGATCGCCGTCTCCGAACTCGCCCGACGTTGGCAGATGGAATCTCTGGGTTCGGACGCGGTGGAGATCCCGAACGGGGTGCACACGGACATGTTCGCCGGGGCCCCACCGCTCGACGGGTATCCGCACCCCGGTAGAACCGTGCTGTTCCTCGGTCGTTTCGATGAACCACGCAAGGGTGTCGACGTGTTGATCAAGGCACTGCCCGCCGTGGTGGCGCGATTCCCGGACGTGCGTGTTTTGGTCGTCGGCGGGGGGCACCAGCGAACGTTGCGGGGCAAGGCCGGCGACCTGGCCGACCACCTCGTATTCCTCGGCCAGGTCGATGACGACGTCAAAGCCCGCGCGCTGCGTTCCGCGGACGTGTACTGCGCTCCCAACCTCGGCGGCGAGAGTTTCGGCATCGTGCTCGTGGAAGCCATGGCCGCCGGTACCGCCGTGGTGGCGAGCAAGCTGGACGCGTTCCGGCGGGTGCTCGACGACGGGCAGGCCGGTGTGCTGGTCGAGGTGGGGGACGCCGACCAGCTCGCCCAGGGGATCATCTCCGTTCTCGGTGATGACGACGGCCGGGCCGCGATGGTCCGCCGTGCACGCGATCGTGCCGCCCGCTACGACTGGTCCGAGGTAGCCGACCAGATCCTGCGTGTGTACGACACCGTCGTCGTCGGGGCCGGCAAGGTCGTCGTCTCCGATTGACCCCTTCTGAGAGGACTTCATGACCATCTCCGCCCTGACCGTCCTGATCCTGGGCGTCATCACGGTGCTGGTGTTGCTCGGTCTGGGCTGGGCCTACAAAACCGCCAACCGGCTCGACCGACTCCACGTGCGGGTCGACCTGTGCTGGCAGGCGCTCGACGCAGCGCTTGCCCGCCGGGCGGTGGTGGCCCGATCCATCGGGGCCGGCCTCGGGTCGGAAGGCCGGGAACTGATCGTCGCCGCCGACCGAGCGGAGGGTTCGGCGCGGCCGGACCGTGAATCCGCCGAGAACGTGGTGTCGGCGGCGCTGGCCCAGATCGACCTCTCGTCACTGCGATCGCAGCTGGTCACCGAGCTTGCCGACGCCGAGACCCGCGTGATGATCGCCCGCCGGTTCCACAACGATGCCGTTCGTGACACCCTGGCCCTCCGCAATCGGCGACCGGTGCGATGGCTGCACCTGGGTGGCACCGCACCGACCCCGCTGTACTTCGAGATCGTCGAGCGAGCGCCCGTCTGACCTGCCGGCCCGACGTCGAAAAGGGGCGTGTGATGCCGCCGGACCACGCGGCGCCGAGAAAGCCTAGACTGGAAGCTCAGCAATCGACTAGACCACAGGAGCTATAGACGTGAGCAGTGCCCCAGATCCAGGTTCATCGGTGCCAGCGGAAAGTGCCGGCACCGGTACCGCGCGGGTCAAGCGTGGCATGGCCGAGATGCTCAAGGGCGGCGTGATCATGGACGTCGTGACAGCCGAGCAGGCCAAGATCGCCGAGGACGCGGGCGCTGTCGCAGTCATGGCCCTCGAGCGGGTACCGGCCGACATCCGTGCACAGGGCGGGGTCTCGCGGATGAGCGACCCCGACATGATCGACGGGATCATCTCGGCAGTGTCCATCCCGGTGATGGCCAAGGCTCGCATCGGACATTTTGTCGAAGCCCAGATTCTCCAGAGCCTCGGTGTCGACTACATCGACGAGTCAGAGGTGCTGACCCCGGCCGACTACGCCAACCACATCGACAAGTGGCAGTTCACCGTGCCGTTCGTGTGCGGAGCAACCAACCTGGGCGAGGCGCTCCGCAGGCTCACCGAGGGCGCCGGGATGATCCGGTCCAAGGGCGAGGCGGGCACGGGCGACGTCTCGAACGCCACCACACACATGCGCAAGATCCGTGACGAGATCCGGCGGCTGACCTCACTGCCCAAGGACGAACTGTTCGTTGCCGCCAAAGAGCTGCAGGCGCCGTACGACCTGGTCGTCGAAGTTGCCGAGCTGGGCAAATTGCCCGTCACGCTGTTCACCGCCGGCGGCATCGCCACCCCCGCGGACGCGGCGATGATGATGCAGTTGGGCGCCGAGGGCGTCTTCGTGGGATCGGGAATCTTCAAGTCCGGCAATCCCGCAGAGCGTGCTGCCGCGATCGTTCAGGCGACTACGTTCTACGACGATCCCGACGTGCTCGCGAAGGTGTCGCGTGGACTGGGTGAGGCGATGGTCGGTATCAATGTCGACGACATCCCACAACCCCATAGACTCGCCGAGCGCGGCTGGTGAATTGACGTGGACGCGGGGGCGGGGAATCGGAGATGACCAGCGCGTCCGCTGATTTTGAAGCAATTCCGCTCGGCTGCGGCCGCTGCGGTACCCAGATCCCGTCCGCGTCCGCCCGCTGTCCCGAATGTGGACAGCAGATGTTCGTCACCAGAGGTGGCGCAGTACCGAGGTCGCCGCGCGAGGCGCTGGTGGCGGCTCGAATCCCTGCCTCCAACGGTTCGCGGGTGGCCGCCTATCTCGTTGATGTCGCCATGGTGCTGGCCGCGGTTGCAGGCCTCCTCGCGGCCGGTCTGGTCTTCGGCCTCGACGTGGCCTTGGTTGTGTGCCTGGCGGTGCCCGTTGCGAGCTGGATCTCGTCGGCACTCGCCCGTGCCAACGGCATCCGTACCCCGGGCCAGGTGCTGGCGCGAACCACGATCACCACAGGCCGATCGGGCCGTCCGATCGGTTTCTGGCGGCATCTGACCCGCACCGCCGTACTTCACCTGAGCAACGTCCTGTTGTTCGCCGGAGCGACGTCGGTGTTGATCGACAGGGGCCGTCCCCGTCGCGGTTGCCACGAGAAGCTCTCCGGCACAACGACTGCGAGCAGTGTGGGTTCGGCAGGGTACGAGGTGATCACGGCGCCCAGCGCGCGCGTGGCCGAGCCCGGCGAGGAAGCGGGAGATTCGGTCACCGATTGCATCGACCCCAGCACAGGCGCCCGCACCCTGCCGTTGCGCCGGGCCGGCGTCGGTTTGCGGCTTCGACTCGATGACGGCAGCTACACCGATCTGTGCGGTGCCGGATACCTCGGTGTGCCGGCCGTCGAGTGGTCGCACGGTCGAGCACAGATCGTGGTCACCCCCATCGAGGCGCCACCTTTGGACGACACGCAGGTCCAGTTCAGCGTGGCGGACGGGAAATTGTGGATGATCAGTACGGGCCCAGACGTCCGTTCGGTTCTGGACACCGGCGAGTCGGTGACCGCGATGCGACCGGGACATCCGTACGAGGTGGGTCCGGGCACCGTGGTGCATCTCGGACAGTGCACTTTCGAGGTCGCGAGATGAGCCAGGATGCGGAGCTCGACGGTGAATCGGAGACGAAGCCGAAGGCGGAGCTCGACCGTGAATCGGAGACGAAGCCGAAGGCGGAGCTCGACCGTGAATCGGAGACGAAGCCGGAGGCGGAGCTCGACCGTGAAACAGACGCGGTACTCGATCCTGGGCGTGAGCGCGGAGGGCACATGACGATGGAAGCGACCGGGACCGTCCGGGACGAGACACGCAGCGGGGTAGGCGAGTTTGGTCGGGTCGAGGTGAGCTGGGCTGTGGTCAGCGACGTCGGTCTGCTGCGTGAGACCAACGAGGACGCGGCTCTGGTCGGCCCTGGGATGATCTTGGTGGCCGACGGCATGGGCGGTCATGATTGCGGTGAGCTCGCCAGTGAGGCGGCATTGTCGGCGTTGTCGGACACAACGGTGACCGGGGTCAACCGCACACGCGATTCAGTGGTGGACCTGTTGGGGGAGGCGCGCCGCCAGATCGAGAACATCGACTCCGACTCGGGTCGCCGTGCCGGCACCACCGTCACCGGGGCGATGCTGGTCGACAGCGACGGGCGACCCCATTGGCTGGTGCTGAACATCGGGGATTCGCGGACGTACCGTTTTGCCCACTCGACGCTCGAGCAGGTGACCGTCGACCACTCTCAGGTGCAGGAGCTCGTGGATGCGGGATTCCTGACCGCCGCACAGGCCCGTGTCGACCCGCGCCGCAACGTGATCACCCGGGCGCTGGGTGCCGGAATGGAGCAGGAGGCCGACTTCTTCACGTTTCCGGTGGAGCGAGATGACCGGATCCTGGTGTGCTCCGATGGTCTGACCGGTGAGTTGGCTGACGACGCGATCGCCGCGATCCTGGCCGGCGTCGATGATCCGACAGCGGCCGCGCAAGCGCTGGTCTCAGCCGCTTTGGAGGCCGGTGGCCGTGACAATGTCACCGTGGCGATCGCCGACGTGAAGGCGGTTCCGGACGTCTCCGACCCCGCGTCGTGATCCGGCGATGACGATCACCGATCCGGCGGGAGAACCCGGTCAGCCTGAAGGCGTCAAACGCTCGATCGCCGAGACCTTCGTGGAGTTCTGCGGCGAGCGGGTGGCGGTCAGTCCGGACCAGCCGTTCCACATCGGCCGCGAGGCCGATCTCGATATCGACGACAACCCTTATCTGCACCGCAGATTCCTGATGCTGCACCACGAAGACGGGTTGTGGTGGCTGTCCAATGTGGGGTCGCATCTGTCCGCAGGGGTCGTCGCGGGTGACGCCGGATTCCAGGCGACGCTGGCTCCTGGTGCCCGGGTGCCGCTCGTGTTCGGCGTGACCGCTGTGGTGTTCTCGGCAGGCCCCACGACGTACGAGCTCGAAATCCATTCAGGCGCAATGCCGTTGAATCTTGCGCCGGTGGAGGAGCCGGCACGTAGCGGCGAAACCACCATCGGGGTGGTGTCCCTGACGGAGAGTCAGAAGCTGCTGATAGTTGTTCTGGCCGAAGAGGTGTTGCGGCGCAACGGAACCGGTGCGAGTTCGATCCCGTCGTCGGCGCAGGCCGCGGCCAGGCTCGGCTGGTCGCTGACAAAATTCAACCGCAAACTCGACAACGTGTGCGACAAGTTCGACCAGATCGGGGTGTCCGGTGTCCGCGGCGGCTCGGGGCGACTGGCCAGCAACCGGCGGGTCAAGCTGGTCGAATATGCGGTGGCCGCCCGATTGGTGACACGCGAGGACCTGGTGCTGATCGATGCCGAGGCGCGCCGCAACGGCGTGATCGGCTGATCGAAAGCGTGGGCCACTGCTGGGCGGATCTGCGGCGGCCTCTGTGGTTAGTTGACGGTCAGTCTTCCGTAAAACCGCTTCTGAGCTGGGCTCATGTGGTGGGTAGTTCTACCCATCGACATGTCCGGCATGCAGGTTTTAGTGTTGAGACACTTCGACAGAGGGCAAGAGAAAACCGGCCCCCCAGACCAGGAGAATCACCGATGACCGTACTGCACAACACCTTTGGCGCTCCCAGTCGCACGCGGGTCGGTTACCGGCCGGCGACCCCGGTCCGGATGACCAGGGAGGAGGCGCTCGCTCGGCTCAAGCAGCGCACGATGCCTCTGCCCGGTCGCGCGGCACCGCATTCGCAGCCCGGGGTCATCTGTGCGACTCCTGCGGTTCCCATGTCGGGTCACGGTCGCAGCGGGCGGACAGAGGGGGCTGCCGACACCGGCGCGACCACCGCTTACCGCGCGCCCAAACTGTCGCAGCGCGAGATCGAGGTACTCCGTGCGTGGCTGAACCTCGATTCCAAGTCGGCGGTGGCCCAATCGCTGTTCATCTCACTGGGCACGGTCAACACCCATCTCGCCCGGATCCGGGTCAAGTACAACGAAGTCGGTCGGCCCGCCCCGACCAAAGCGGCACTCGTGGCCCGCGCGATCCAGGACGGGATCGTGTCGATCGACGACCTCTGACCGCCGGCGGGGGAGCCGTGGTGGGCCTGCGCCCGCGGTGAGCCATAATCGTCGTCGGAAAGGTGGTGCCACCTCATGGCGACGATCGAAGAGATTCTGCAGCTCGAAACGATAGAAAAGGACATCTATCGTGGGCACGCCCACCCGAGCCACCTGCAGCGCACCTTCGGTGGGCAGGTCGCCGGGCAGGCCCTGGTGTCGGCGACGAAGACGATCGACGACCGTTTTGTGGTCCATTCGTTGCACGGTTACTTCCTGCGCGGCGGGAAGCCCGAGGAGCCGACCGTTTACCTGGTCGACCGCATCCGCGACGGCCGTTCGTTCTGCACCCGGCGGGTGACCGCGGTGCAGGACGGTATGGCGATCTTCACGATGTCGGCGTCTTTCCACGTTCAGGACCAGGGATTCGAGCATCAGGACAAGATACCTTCGGCGCCCGATCCGGAAGATCTGGTCGACGTCCTCACCGCTCAGGACCGCAAGGCAATGTCACCGTTTCGCGAGTGGGAGAACTTCGACGTCCGGATCGTCCCGGACGACCAGCTCGTCCGTAGTCGCGATCTGGCCGCTCAGCAGCGTGTTTGGTTCCGGTACCGCCACCACCTCCCGGACGAGCCGGTGTTCCACATCTGCACACTCGCCTACATGAGCGACATGACATTGCTGGGATCGGCGAAGGTCGCCCACCCCGATGAGGACGTACAGTCGGCGTCGCTCGACCACGCGATGTGGTTCCTGCGGCCTTTCCGCGCCGACGAGTGGCTGTTGTACGACCAGACGTCGCCATCGGCGGGCGGGGGCCGGGCATTGACCCAGGGGCGGATCTACGACCGCAACGGGGTCATGGTGGCGGCGGTGACCCAGGAAGGCCTCGCGCGGACCGGACGACAGTTGCCTGCGGACCAGCACGCGAAGAGGGAGAGTTGAGCACGCCGGTGCGGATCGGCATCCTCGCCCTGCAAGGCGATGTCCGCGAACACCACGCCGCCCTCGCCGAGATCGGCGCCGAACCCGTGTCGATCCGCCGGGCCTCCGAACTCGACTCCATCGATGGGATCATCATCCCGGGCGGTGAATCCACGACGATGAGCCGACTGCTCGTGGTGCTGGGCCTGCTCGAACCGCTCCGCGAGGCTCTCGCCGATGGGCTGCCCGCCTACGGATCGTGTGCGGGGATGATCATGCTCGCGCGCGACATCCTGGACACGAGACCGGATGCACAGCATCTCGACGCCCTCGACATCACAGTGCGGCGCAACGCTTTCGGTCGCCAGGTCGCGTCGTTCGAGACCGACCTCGACATCGACGGGATCGATGGCGGACCGATGCGCGCTGTTTTCATCAGGGCTCCCTGGGTCGAGTCTTCCGGTGAATCGGTCCAGATTCTGGGCACGGTTCCCGCCGGCCCGGCCGCGGGCCGTGTCGTCGCGGTCCGGCAGGGCGATGTGCTCGCGACGTCCTTTCATCCAGAGGTCACCGGGGACCGGCGGGTCCACGAGTACTTCGTCGAGATGGTCAGGGCGGCGCAAGGAAAGCAGTGAGGCTCGTCGCCGCACCGCCGGTGGCGAGTAGGATCGGTCCGCAGTTCTCGACGCCACACACCCGAGCAGTACGAAAGGGGCTTGCTGAATGAGCGGCCACTCAAAATGGGCCACCACCAAGCACAAGAAGGCGGTGGTCGATGCCAAGCGCGGCAAGATGTTTGCCAAGCTGGTCAAGAATATCGAGGTCGCCGCGCGCACGGGTGGCGGAGATCCGAGTGGTAACCCCACCTTGTACGACGCCATTCAGAAGGCCAAGAAGTCGTCGGTACCCAACGACAACATCGAGCGCGCCCGCAAACGTGGTGGCGGCGAAGAAGCCGGCGGCGCCGATTGGCAGAACATCACCTACGAGGGATACGGCCCCAACGGCGTCGCGATCCTGATCGAGTGCCTCACCGACAACCGGAACCGCGCCGCCACCGAGGTGCGCACCGCCATGACCCGCAACGGCGGCAACATGGCCGATCCCGGCTCGGTCTCGTACCTGTTCGCGCGCAAGGGTGTTGTCACCCTGGAGAAGAACGGCCAGACCGAGGACGACATCCTGATGGCGGTCCTCGAAGCGGGCGCGGAGGAGGTGACCGACCTGGGCGACACCTTCGAGATCGTGAGTGAACCCACGGATCTGGTCGCGGTCCGGACGGCACTGCAGGACGCGGGCATCGACTACGAATCCGCCGAGGCCAGCTTCCGTGCGTCGGTGGAGGTACCGGTCGACGCCGATGGCGCCCGCAAGGTGTTCAAGCTGATCGACGCACTCGAGGATTCCGACGACGTGCAAGAGGTCTACTCCAACGTCGACATCAGCGACGAGGTGCTCGCCGAGCTCGAATCGGAGTGAGATCACCGGTGGCGCGTGTTGATGCCTGAGACCGTCGTGACCGCCGGTTACGATATCGAACAACTGTTCGTGCCGAACAGATTCGAGTCGTAGCCGAAAGCGGGTTCGCATGCGGGTGATGGGTGTGGACCCCGGGCTGACCAGGTGCGGTATCGCGCTCATCCAATCGGGCACGGGCCGCTCGGTGACCGCGCTCGATGTCGACGTCATCCGTACCCCACCCGACATGGCACTGGAGAACCGCTTGCTCGCCATTCACACCGCTGCCGAGCACTGGCTCGACACCCACCGGCCCGATGTCGTGGCGATCGAGCGTGTGTTCGCCCAGCACCAGGTCAGCACCGCGATGGGCACCGCTCAGGCCGGTGGCGTGATCGCGTTGGCCGCGGCTCAGCGCGGGGTTCCCGTTCGATTTCACACACCAAGCGAGGTGAAGGCCGCGGTGACGGGAAGCGGACGGGCCGACAAGGCCCAGGTGACGGCGATGGTCACCCGCATCCTCGGCATGCAGCAGGCACCCCGGCCCGCCGATGCCGCGGACGCACTTGCCCTTGCGATCTGCCACTGCTGGCGTGGGCCGATCCAGGAACGGATGGAGCAGGCCCAAGCGGTCGCGCTGGCGCAGCAGAAGGCGTATCGCGATCGGGTCGCCCTGGCCAAGAAGGCGGCGGGACGGTGATCGCGTCGGTACGTGGACCCGTGGTCGACGTGGCGCTCGATCACGTCGTCATCGACTGCGCAGGCGTCGGATATCAGGTTCTCGTCACCCCCAGCACAGCCGGTTCGGTCCGGCGTGGCTCGGAGGCGACGCTGCTCACCACCATGATCGTGCGCGAGGACTCGATGACCCTGTACGGGTTCACCGAGCCCGATGCCCGTTCGCTGTTCACGCTTCTGCAAACCGTGACCGGCGTCGGACCACGTCTGGCGATGGCCACACTGGCCGTACTCGAGCCCGACGCCCTGCGTGAGGCTCTGGCCGGCGGCGACACCAAGGCATTGATCACCGTCCCCGGCATCGGCAAGCGTGTCGCCGAGCGACTGGTGGTCGAACTGCGGGACAAAGTCGACCGACCGCACACAACCGGGGGTGACGCGTCGAGCCTGCCGAGTTCGTCGGTGCGCGACCAGGTCGCCGAAGCGCTTGTGGGCCTTGGCTTTGCGGCTCCCGTCGCCGAGAAGACGGTGATCGCAGTGCTGGCGGATCAGCCGAACGCCGACTCCGCGACAGTCCTGCGCGCCTCGCTTGCGTCGTTGGGTAAGACCCGATGACTCCCGACGACATCGACGACTTCGACGGTATCGGCGAGTCGGGTTACCCGATCGCCGACCCCGAACCGGTCAACCGAACCGTCAACGCCGGCCGGATCACGGCAGACGGCGACCTCGACAACAGCCTTCGCCCGAAGTCGCTTGGCGACTTCATCGGTCAGCCGAGGGTGTGCGAACAGCTGGAGCTGGTGCTGCAGGCGGCGCGCGGCCGCGGTGGCACCCCCGACCACATTCTGCTGTCGGGTCCACCGGGGCTGGGCAAGACCTCTTTGGCGATGATCATCGCGGGGGAGATGGGTGCCGCGTTGCGGGTCACGTCCGGCCCCGCGCTCGAGCGGGCCGGGGACCTCGCCGCGATGTTGTCGAACCTGGTCGAGGGGGATGTCCTCTTCATCGACGAGATCCACCGCATCGCTCGGCCCGCCGAGGAGATGCTGTACCTCGCGATGGAGGATTTCCGCGTCGACGTGGTGGTGGGCAAGGGACCGGGTGCCACGTCCATCCCGCTGGACGTCGCACCGTTCACCTTGGTCGGCGCCACCACGCGTTCGGGCGCTCTCACGGGCCCACTGCGGGACAGATTCGGTTTCACCGCACACATGGAGTTCTACGAGGAAAGTGAACTCGAGCGTGTCCTGAGCCGGTCGGCAGGCATCCTGGGGATCACGATGGAGCCGGACGCCGGTGCCGAGATCGCGTCCCGTTCCCGCGGTACCCCCCGGATCGCCAACCGTCTCCTGCGGAGGGTGCGCGACTACGCGGAAGTAAGGGCGGACGGCGTCGTCGACCTTGCGGTGGCCCGGGCTGCCCTGACTGTCTACGACGTCGACGAACTCGGATTCGATCGGCTCGACCGGGCTGTTCTCGGTGCACTGGTCCGTGGCTTCGGCGGCGGACCGGTAGGAGTGTCCACCTTGGCCGTCGCGGTCGGGGAGGAGCCGGCCACGGTGGAAGAGGTGTGCGAACCATTCCTCGTGCGTGCCGGGATGATCGCCCGCACCCCGCGGGGGAGGGTCGCGACCGCCGCTGCGTGGCACCACCTCGGTCTCACGCCGCCTGCCGGCGCCCTGAACGGTTCGTTCGGGGTGCGCGTGCGCGAGGACGGGTCGGCCATGATGTCGCTGTTCGGTGACGACGACCCGGCCGCGATCTGACATTTCTCAGCCGGAGCTCAGCGGCGAATTCGGGCCCGGCACGCCCGGGATGGCACACTGGGTGTGATGGCGAGCGCTGCTCGTGTGCACGAATGACAAATCAAGGACTGAACACACCACCATGGAATTGATATTTCCTATCCTGCTGGTCTTCTTGGTCGGCTTCATGATCCTGTCCGTTCGTCGCCAGAAGAAGGCGATGTCCGCGGCTCAGGAGATGCAAGACTCGCTCCAGATCGGCGCACGTATCCAGACCACCTCGGGCGTCTACGGCACTGTTGCCGGGCTGGCCGACGGAACCGTTGACCTCGAGATCGCCGATGGCGTTGTCACTCGCTGGAACCGGTTGGCGATCCGTGAGGTCGTCCACGCCGACGACCTCGCCGACAGCTACCCCGGCGTCGGGCTGATCGACAACACCGTCGCCGATTCCGACGACGACGACTTCGGCTTTGCCGACCACGGCAACGCGGACAGCTATGCCGATCACGACGACTCGATCACTCTCGAGAAGTCTCGCGGAGACCAAGACAAGTCATAGAGCTCTCCCGGCCGAGGGGGCGTCACACGGGCGTGCGCGACATCGTCGATGTCGGAGCACGTACCGTGACGGACGCCCCTGCGGTCTGTCGGGGTTCGTAAGACAACTGAGGAGACGTAGGCAGCGTGGCATCGTCGTCAAACCGTGAAGTACCTCCGTCACGGATGTTGATCGTCTTTTTCCTGTTGATGATCGTGGTGTACGGGCTGGTGTTCTTCACCGGCAGCAGAGAAGCGACCCCGAAACTCGGTATCGACCTCCAGGGCGGGACGCGGGTCACCCTCACCGCACGTACCCCTGACGGCAGCGCACCGAGCCGGGACCAGCTCGACAAGGCCAAACAGATCATCGAGCAGCGGGTCAACGGACTCGGCGTCTCCGGGTCCGAGGTCATCATCGACGGTGACAACCTGGTGATCACGGTTCCCGGTGACGACGGCAAACAGGCCCGCACCCTCGGACAGACCGCGTTGCTCTACGTTCGCCCGGTCGCCGATGTCCAGGCGGCAACCCCCCAGCCCAACGCTCCGCCCGCTCCCGAGGGACAGACGTCCGAACAGGCGATAGCAGAGGCCAAGGCCCTGCGGCAGGCGCCCAAGGACGCGAACACGGACGCCCTCAGAGCGCAGATGGCAAAGATGAACTGCGATCCCTCTGCACCGGATCCGTTGCAGGGCAACGACGATCCCGAGCAGTACCTGGTGACCTGTTCCGAGGACGGCACTCAGGTGTTTCTGCTCGAACCGCAGATCATCAAGGGCAGCGATATCGACAAAGCTGAGGCCGGGACCACCCAGGGTGCAGGCGCATGGATCGTGCGCTTGGACTACAAGGGTGGCGCCCGCGACTTCTGGTCGAGCTACACCGCCCAGAACATCGGCAAGGCAACAGCATTCACCCTGGACTCCAAGGTGGTCAGCGCCCCGCAGATCAACGGCGCCATCAACGGCACCACCGAGGTGAGTGGCGACTTCACCCAGACCGAGGCCAAAGATCTTGCGAACGTCCTCAAGTACGGGTCTCTGCCCCTGTCGTTCAAGGCATCTGACGCCCAGACAGTGTCCGCAACCCTCGGCTGGTCGTCGCTCAAGGCCGGTCTGATCGCAGGCCTGATCGGTCTGATCGCGGTCTTCATCTACGCCTTGGCGTACTACCGCATGCTCGGGATCCTGACGGTTCTGTCGCTGACCCTGTCGGGGATCATGGTCTACGGGATCATGGTCCTGCTCGGCAGGTACATCAACTTCACCCTCGATCTCGCCGGCATCGCCGGTCTGATCATCGGTATCGGCATGACCGCGGACTCCTTTGTCGTCTACTTCGAGCGCATCAAGGACGAGATGCGTGAAGGCCGGAGCTTCCGCTCGGCTGTTCCACGCGGCTGGGCGAGAGCCAAACGCACCATTTGGTCGGGCAACGCGGTCAGCCTGATCTCGGCCGGTGTGCTGTACTTCCTCGCCGTCGGTGACGTGAAGGGATTCGCGTTCACCTTGGGGTTGACGACCATCCTGGACGTCGCGGTGGTCTTCCTCGTGACCTATCCCTTGGTGGTCTACGCATCCCGGTCGAACTTCCTGTCCAAGCCGAGCGTGAACGGTCTCGGCGGGGTCACCCAGGTGGCGAAGGATCGGCGCCAGGCGGCAGCCGAGCGTCCCACCACGACAACGACCACGAGCAGGACTTCGGGAGGAGTGCGCAATGGCTGACACCGACCGTCGGGCACCCACCAGCGACGCCGACTTCACCGCCGCGACCAACCGATCGCTGCTGTCCCGCCTCTACACGGGTACCGGCGCCTTCGAGATCGTCGGCCGCCGGCGCATGTGGTTCATGATCACCACCGCGCTTGTGCTCATCTCGCTCGCGAGTATCGGTATCCGCGGATTCACGCTCGGGATCGAGTTCGAGGGCGGAACCCAGATCTCGTTCCCGAAGACCGGTGAGGTGTCGACGAGCGAGGTCGAGTCGACCTACGCCGAGGCCATGGGCGACGATCCGCAGTCGGTCCAGACCGCAGGGTCGGGGGCAAGCCAGACCGTGCAGATCCGGACCGAGACACTCGACGCCCAGCAGCTGATCAAGGTCACCGATGCGTTGTCGGACGAGTTCGGGCTCGCGCCCAACGACGTGAGCTCGTCGGACGTGAGCTCCACCTGGGGCGGTGAGATCACCGAGAAGGCGCTGATCGCGCTGGCGGTGTTCCTGGTGCTGGTGACGATCTACATCGCCATCCGTTTCGACAAGGAGATGGCGGTGGCGGCGATCGCTGCGCTGTTCTTCGACATCGCCACCACGGCGGGCATCTACTCCCTTGTCGGCTTCGAGGTGACACCGGCGACGGTGATCGGTTTCCTGGCGATCCTGGGCTTCTCCCTCTACGACACCGTCGTGGTCTTCGACAAGGTGGAAGAGAACGTCCGTGGTGTGCTGCACACCACCCGGCGCACCTATGCCGAGCAGGCCAATCTCGCGGTGAACCAGACCCTGATGCGATCGATCAACACCACTGTCATCTCGGTACTCCCGGTGCTGTCCCTGATGGTCATCGCGGTGTGGGTGTTGGGAGTGGGCACCCTCAAGGACCTCGGACTGGTCCAGATGGTGGGTGTCATCACCGGCACGTTCTCGTCGATCTTCTTGGCGACCCCGCTGCTCGCCACCCTCAAGGAACGGCGTAAGGACATCGGCTCGCACACCCGAAAGGTGTTGGCCCGCCGGAGCGAGCGTGAGGGTCGATCGATACCGGTGACCGACGACGTCGCACCCGCAGTCGGTGGCGCCACCACGTTGACCAAAACCCCCCCCGCGCCGGTTCGAGCGCAGCGGTCGGGAAGCGCCCCACATGCAGGGGCGCGTCCGTCGGGTAAGCGACGCCGCAAACGCTAACCTGTGCGGTGATGAGAACCCGCGCACTGCTTGCCGCATCGCTGGCGATGGTGTGTGGGACGGCAGTGGTCGCGGGTTGCTCAGATGACGCCGAGTTCTCGGTGAACTACCTGATCGACGGTGCGGTGACCACATTCAACACCGAGACGTTGAACGGTGGCATCGGCGGAGGGCAGATGGCTCTGGCGCGGGTGCTGCCCGGATTCAGCTACCTCGGGCCCGACGGGCGCGTCATCGCGGACACCGACATCGGAACCGCGACGCCACAGCCGGTGGACCCTTCCCGACTGACGGTGAACTACCAGATCAATCCCCGGGCCGTGTATTCCGACGGGGTACCGCTGACCTGCGATGCGATGACGTTGGCGTGGGCTGCCCACAGCGGGCGTTTCTCCGGATTCGAACCCATCACCACTGCGGGCTATCGCGACATCGAACGCGTCGAGTGCACCCCCGGCGCCAAGACGGCGACCGTCACCTTCCGGCCCGGCCGCGCCTATCGCGACTGGAAGGGACTGTTCGGGGCGGGAACGCTCATCCCGCCTCAGGTGGTCGCCCGGGCGTCGGGCGTTCCGGACGTGGTCGGACCCATCAGCCGAGGCGACCGCCGTGTCCTGGGACAGATGGCCCGGATCTGGAACACGGGTCTGTCGATGACACCCGGCGAGTTCGAATCCGCAGACTTCCCTGCACTGGGCCCTTACCGGGTGCAGGACTACACCCGCGACGGCGGACTGGTGCTGTCGGCCAACGACCGGTGGTGGGGCCGACCCGCCGGTGAACAACAGCTGACCCTGTGGCCGCGCTCCACTGCGATGAGCGACGATTTCGCCGACGGCAAAGGTGACTCGAAGGTCGACGTGCTCGACATCGGGGCCGGAACCTACAGTGCCGTCGACCCGGCGCCGCGCCGACAGTCCAGCACCACAGCGGCGCCACCCGCGGGGCCGTTGCCACCGGCCTCGTTGGGGGTCGAACGGATCGTCATGGCAGGTCGCGGGGTGTTCGCCACGTCGGCCGCGCGTCGCGCGTTCGCCGCGTGCGTACCCCGTGACGGTCTCGCCCGCGAGTTCGGCCGCGGGGCACCCATCGCCAACAACCATCTGCTCGGACCCGGTGACCTGCTCACCGGTGCACTAGATGCCGAGTTCGGTCGCGACTACCTGCGGGCCGACCCCGAGCGTGCCGCACGGGAAGCCCGCGAGGCAGGGGCAGGCGCTCCCATGACCGTCCGCATCGGGTACCTCGGACCGGACATGCGCAGGGGTCAGATGGTGGCCGCCATCACGGCCAGCTGCCAGCGTGCCGGCATCACCGTGGTCGACGCCGCCTCCGACACCATCGGACCGGCAAGTCTCGGCGCCGACGTTGATGCCTTGATCACTGCTTCCGGCAACGGATTCGCCGCAACGGGCGCCGCCGATCCCATCCGGGATTCCTACGCTTTCCATCGAAGCGATCCGAGCAACATCGGCAGGTACTCGAATGCAAGGGTCTCGGCCCTGATCGACCAGCTCGCGGTGACCGTCCGCCCCGCGGGTCAGCTCCCGCTCCTACGCGAGATCGAGTTGTTGCTGTGGCAGGACATGCCGGCACTCCCGTTGTTCGTCGAGCCGCGGACGCGGCGTTCGGGAGACAATGTGGACAACGTGGTGCCCGGGAACGCTCGCGTCGGTACGGGATGGAACATTGATCGCTGGATGCTGTCGGACACCTGACCCGCGTTCTGCGACCATGCAGGCCCCACCGAGGCGCACGACGTCGAACGGTGGTAATCGAACAGATGAGGACTTGAGAAGATGGACAGCCCCACCCAGACCGGCCGCGAGGCACACACCGCTCGCGAGGCCTCGTCGGCAATCGAGCGGCTCACTCGCAAGGTAGCCGATTTTCCGTCGCCGGGAGTCCAGTTCAAAGATCTGTCACCCGTACTGGCCGATCCGGCCGGGCTGCGTGCGGTGATCGCCGGACTCGCCGACTGCGACGCCGGTCAGATCGACCTGGTAGCGGGAATCGACGCGCGGGGATTTCTGTTGGGTTCAGGTGTGGCGCTAGAGCTCGGCACCGGAGTGCTGGCGGTCCGCAAGGCCGGTAAGCTGCCCCCGCCGGTGCTGATGCAGGAGTACACCCTCGAGTACGGATCCGCCTGCCTGGAGATCCCGGCCGACGGACTCGACCTCACGGGGATGCGGGTACTGATCGTCGACGATGTGCTCGCGACCGGAGGAACGGTCATCGCCGCGATCAAGCTGCTGCGCCAAGCCGGGGCGATACCGGCCGCGGTCGCCGTGGTGATGGAACTCGGCGCACTCGGTGGACGGGCGGCAATCAGCGAGGCCGTCGGTGACATCGGGCTGTCTGCCCTGGCTCCGGGCTGAGGTCTAGGGTTGATGGACATGATCTGACTGGTAGTTTTCGATCCTTCACATCACAGGAGGTGACCGATGGCCGAAGAGACGCCTGGTGCTCTGACGCAGGCCCCGACCGGCGACAGCGTCGCCCCCGTGGCACCCCCGGCTGCGGACGTCGCCCCGGTCAAAGGGTCGAACGGTGCTGTCTCGACCTCGGCCTCCCGCCGTGTCAGGGCTCGCCTGGCCCGACGGATGACCGCGACCAAGAGTTCGATCCGGCCGGTGCTCGAGCCCCTCGTCGCCCTTCACCGCGACGGCTACCCCAAAGCCGACGTCACCGTTCTCCAACGCGCCTATGACACCGCGGAGGCCAAGCACAGCGGGCAGTTCCGCAAGTCCGGCGACCCGTACATCACGCACCCGCTCGCGGTGGCCACCATCCTCGCCGACCTCGGAATGGACACCACCACGCTGGTGGCGGCGCTGCTGCACGACACCGTCGAGGACACGGGGTACTCCCTGGAACAGCTGTCCGAGGACTTCGGGCAAGAGGTCGCCCACCTCGTCGACGGTGTGACCAAGCTCGACAAGGTCGCGCTGGGCAACGCTGCCGAGGCAGAGACCATCCGCAAGATGATCATCGCGATGGCCCGCGATCCGCGGGTCCTGGTGATCAAGGTCGCCGACCGCCTGCACAACATGCGCACCATGCGCTTCCTGCCGCCGGAGAAGCAGGCGCGCAAAGCACGCGAGACCCTGGAAGTCATTGCCCCACTTGCTCATCGACTGGGCATGGCGACTGTCAAGTGGGAACTCGAAGATCTCGCCTTCGCCATCCTGCATCCCAAGCGATACGAGGAGATCGTCCGTCTCGTCGCCGACCGGGCCCCCTCCAGAGACACCTACCTGGCCAGGGTTCGTGCCGACATCATCAACGCACTCACCGGATCTCGCATCACGGCGACCGTCGAGGGTCGCCCCAAGCACTACTGGTCGATCTATCAGAAGATGATCGTCAAGGGGCGCGAGTTCGACGACATCCACGACCTCGTGGGCATGCGTATCCTGTGCGACGACCTGCGGGACTGCTATGCCGCTGTGGGCGTGGTGCATTCACTCTGGCAACCGATGGCCGGCCGCTTCAAGGACTACATCGCCCAGCCTCGTTTCGGGGTGTACCAGTCGCTGCACACCACCGTGATCGGTCCCGAGGGCAAGCCCCTCGAGGTCCAGATCCGCACCCGCGACATGCACCGCACAGCGGAGTTCGGGATCGCGGCCCACTGGCGATACAAGGAGACGAAGGGCAAGCACGGCTCCGACTCCGCCGAGATCGACGACATGGCGTGGATGCGGCAGTTGCTCGATTGGCAGAGGGAGGCTGCCGATCCCGGCGAGTTCCTCGAATCGCTGCGGTACGACCTCGCAGTCAAGGAGATTTTCGTCTTCACACCCAAGGGCGACGTGATCACCCTTCCCACCGGATCGACGCCGGTGGACTTCGCCTACGCGGTCCACACCGAGGTCGGCCATCGCTGTATCGGGGCGAGGGTCAACGGTCGACTCGTCGCGCTTGAACGCACACTCGAGAACGGGGAAGTCGTAGAGGTCTTCACCTCGAAAGCTGCCACCGCGGGGCCATCGCGGGACTGGCAGTCGTTTGTGGTCAGTCCGCGCGCCAAGGCGAAGATCCGGCAGTGGTTCGCCAAGGAACGCCGGGAGGAAGCTCTCGAGTCCGGCAAAGATGCCATCGCCAAAGAGGTTCGGCGAGGCGGACTTCCGATTCAGCGGCTGCTGAACAGCGATTCCATGGGCGCGATTGCCCATGAGCTGCGTTTCACGGATGTGTCGGCGCTCTACGCCGCTGTCGGTGAGGGGCATGTCTCCGCGCGCCACGTGGTCAGTCGTCTGGTGGCCCAGCTCGGCGGACTCGAAGACGCCGAAGAAGAGCTGGCCGAGCGGTCCACCCCGTCGACGATGCCGTCCCCGGCCCGCCAGACGGGTGATGCCGGTGTGGTGGTTCCCGGGGCGGACGGCGTCCTGGCCAAGCTGGCGAAGTGCTGCACCCCCGTTCCGGGCGACGAGATCATGGGATTCGTGACCCGCGGTGGGGGAGTGAGCGTGCATCGCACCGATTGCACCAACGCCGGAGCACTGCGCGAGCAGTCCGAACGGATCATCGAGGTCAAATGGGCGCCGTCACCGTCGTCGGTGTTCCTCGTCGCCATCCAGGTCGAGGCCCTCGACCGGTCGCGTCTGCTGTCGGACGTCACCCGGGTCCTGGCAGACGAGCGGGTGAACATCTTGTCGGCGTCGGTGACCACATCACGTGATCGCGTGGCCATCAGCAAGTTCACCTTCGAGATGGGTGACCCGAAGCATCTCGGCCACGTCCTCAACGTGGTCCGCAATGTCGAAGGTGTCTACGACGTCTACCGGGTCACCTCGGCCGCGTAGTCGACCCTGGTCGCTCACCGGGTCGAGACGGCCGAGGTGGCCTCAGCTTCCGATCGTGGCGGTGGTGATGTCCACCGGGAGAACGGGTTTTCCGTCTGACGGGTTCTCGTCGAGCGACCCGGTGGACTGGTTCGGACGCAAGCCGGGCACGATGCCGCCGGCGAGCACCTTGTCCAACACCTGCAGGCCGGGTTCTTCGACCTTGCCGATCACCGTGTAATCGGCAGGCAGTACGCCGTCCTGGATCACCATGAAGAACTGACTGCCGCCGGTTCCCGCGCCGGTTTCCTGATTGGTGCCGCTGTTGGCCACCGCGATGGTGCCGCGGGGATACGTCACCGGTTGCGCTCCGGTGGTCGGGTCGGCCTCGCCGGCCGGCGCGAAGCCCGTCGGCAATTCGTCAGGACTCTGCCAGCCGGGCCCACCGCGACCGGTGGCGGTGGGGTCTCCGCACTGGAGCACCTTGAGTTGATCGCTGGTCAGCCGGTGGCAGGAGGTGTCGTTGAAGTAGTTCTCTTTGATGAGGCTCTCGAACGCGCCGACGTTGCAGGGGGCGTCCTTCCGGTTCAGCTGAACCGGGATTGCGCCCTGGCTGGTGTCGAAGACGACGTCGACCGTGCCTTCTTTGAGTTGCTTGTCGCCGGGCATGGGCGCTTTACGCTGTTTGGCGGCACCGGCTTTGAGCTCACCGAGGAACTGCTGGAACTTGGGCTGCTGGTCAGCCGGGACCTCTGCCGGCACGGTGTCCGGCAGGCCTTCGAACGGGTCTGCAGTGTCCTCGACGTAGCTGCACGCGGTCCAGCGGGCCTTCTCGTTGTCGTCGGCGACCTTTTTCACGATGAGCGTGGTCGCCACCGCGGCGACCGCAACGACCAGTACCACGGACGTCGAGACGATGATGATCTTGCGCTTGCGCGCGGCCTGCTGTTGCCGCTCCAACCGCCGCTCCAGCTTGCGTTTCGCCGCCTGCCGTCGTTGCTCGTTGCTCGACACCGCAGAGATCCTCCGTATAAATCGTCCGTCTCGCTGCACCCCGGGCGCGGGGCATCCGGTGCGAGTCTGCCAGCAAATGCTGAGAGCACGTTATATGGGTGCGGCGTTGGCGCGCCGACTTCGGCACGTGGCCGGGGCGATCACGTTTTGCCGTGCTGGGATGATGAAGGAACACCATCCCCGACCCAGGAGTGCAGACCATGCTGATCACGGGCTTCCCCGCGGGCATGTTCGCCACCAACTGCTATGTGGTGGCGCCCGCCCCCGGTAGCGAGGCGATCATCATCGACCCAGGTCAGGACTCCGCTCCAGGAGTGCGCAAACTACTGGCCGAGCATTCTCTGACCCCGGTGGCAGTGCTGCTGACCCACGGGCACCTCGACCACACCTGGAACGCCACCGAGTTGTGCGATGAATACGCCATTCCGGCATTCATCCATCCGGCTGACAGGCACATGCTCGCCGACCCGGCGGCCGGAATCGGACGGGCACTCGGAGCGATGATCGGCGACACCGTCTTCCGGGAGCCGGAGAAGGTGATCGATCTCGCCGATCGCGAAGATCTGGACGTCGCGGGATTGTCCTTCTCGGTGGACCTCGCGCCGGGTCACACGCAGGGTTCGGTGCTGTTCGGTATCGACGTGGACACCCCGGAGGGGACTGTTCCGGTCTGCTTCGCGGGCGACGTGCTGTTTGCCGGTTCCATCGGTCGCACGGACCTGCCGGGCGGAGACCACCAGCAGCTGCTCGATTCCATCGCCGACCGGATGCTGGGGCTGCCGGACGAGACGTTGGTACTGCCAGGGCACGGCGAGCAGACGACCATCGGTCGCGAACGTGCCGGCAATCCATTTTTGGCCGATCTGTCCCACCCCGGGCAGGATGGACCGGCCACCAACCGATCGAAGGGACGTCACGGACTGTGAATGCCGGATTCCAGGCGCCGCGGGGCGTACCAGACTACGTTCCGCCGTCATCGGCCCAGTTCGTCGCCGTCCGCGACGCATTGACCAGGGCGGCGCGACTGGCCGGATACTCACACATCGAGCTGCCCATCTTCGAGGACACCGCGTTGTTCGCCCGGGGCGTCGGAGAATCCACCGACGTCGTCTCGAAAGAGATGTACACGTTCGCCGATCGTGGTGACCGTTCGGTGACCTTGCGTCCGGAAGGAACCGCGGGCGTGATGCGGGCGGTGATCCAGCACGGCCTCGATCGGGGTCAACTCCCGGTGAAGCTGTCCTACGCAGGGCCGTTCTTCCGTTACGAGAAGCCTCAGACGGGCCGGTACCGCCAGTTGCAGCAGGTGGGTGTCGAGGCGATCGGAATCGACGACCCGGCACTCGACGCGGAGGTCATCGCGATCGCCGACGAGGGCTTCCGCGCCCTGGGGCTGAAGGGCTTTCGACTCGAGATCACCTCGCTCGGGGATGACACCTGCCGACCTCAGTATCGGGAAGCCTTGCAGCAGTTCCTCTTCGGACTCGATCTGGACGAAGAGACGCGGCGCCGAGCAGAGATCAACCCGTTGCGGGTGCTCGACGACAAGAGGCCGCACATCCGTGAGGCGACGGCTGGTGCACCTTTGATGATCGATTACCTGTCGGACTCGGCTCGGGAACACTTCGATGCGGTGATCGGGCACCTGGACCGGCTCGGCGTGGCGTATGAAAAAAACCCGAGGCTGGTCCGCGGCCTGGACTACTACACGAAGACCACCTTCGAGTTCGTTCACGACGGGCTCGGTGCACAGTCGGGCATCGGTGGCGGCGGTCGCTACGACGGCTTGATGAAGCAGTTGGGCGGCAAGCAGGAGCTGTCCGGTATCGGTTATGGGCTCGGTGTGGACCGCACGGTCCTGGCGTTGGAGGCCGAAGGGATCGCTGCGGCAACGGACGCACGGTGCGAGGTGTTCGGGGTACCACTCGGTGACGCCGCCAAAGATGCCCTCGTCGAGGTTGCCGGTAGGCTCAGGGCGGCCGGCGTCAGGGTCGACATCGCCTACGGCGGTCGCGGACTCAAGGGAGCGATGAAGGCGGCGGACCGATCGGGCGCGCGGTTCGCACTGGTTCTCGGCGAGAACGAACTGGCTTCCGGTGAGGTCGAGCTCAAGGACCTGAGCAACGGGAGCCAGCAGCGCCTGGCACTCGATGATGTTGTGCACCACCTGACTTCGCAGCTGGCCGCAGGCCGATGAGCCGCCGGGTCCGGCTCTGGTGCGCGGCCGGGCTGACCGCACTGGTCATGACCGGGTCGGTTGCCTGCACCTTCACGGTGAGCGGAGACCCCGAACCGGCACCGTTCACCGGACGCACATGGGGGAGCCAGGCCCACACCCCTAGCCTGCCGGTGGCGGAGAACCCGCCTGAGTAGCCCGTCGAGCGGGCCTTTACACACGTCGAGCGTGCCTTTACACACGTCGAGCGTGCCCTTACACACGTTGAGTGGGCCGTTACGCACGTTGAGCGGGCCGTTACACACGTTGAGTGGGCCGTTACACACGTTGAGCGGGCCCTTGCGCACGTTCAGCGTGCCGTTCGCAAGACTTGACGACTCCAACGGACCCGCTCAAGCAAAACAAGGGCCCGCTCGACGGTGACAAGGGCCCGGTCGACGGCGACAAGGGCCCGCTCAAGCAAAACAAGGGCCCGCTCGACGGTGACAAGGGCCCGGTCGACGGCAACGAGGGCCCGCTCGACGGCGACAACGGCCCGGTCGACGGCAACGAGGGCACGGTCGACGGCGACAAGGGCACGGTCGGCGGGGGTGGGCGCCTGATCGGTGGTCAGGTCAGTTCGGACCGCAGGACATCGAGACTGACCCCGCCGAGCGCCAGCGCCTTGCGGTGGAAGTCCTTGAGTGAGCCGCCGGGGTTGAGGTGCAAGTAGTTGTCGCGGGCCTGCTGCCACACCCGTTGCCCGAGCGCGTACGACGGCGCCTGGCCGGGCCAGCCGAGGTAACGGTTCAATTCGAACCGGAGGACGGTGCGGTCCATCGCGACGGCCGAGGTGAGGAACGTCCACGCCTTGTCGGCATCCCATGTCCCTCCACCCACCGACTCCGGTGCGGTGAGACCGCAGTGCACCCCGATGTCCACGACAACCCGGGCGGCGCGCAGTCGTTGCGAGTCGAGCATTCCCATCCGGTCACCCGGATCCTCGAGCCAGCCGAGTTCCCCCATCAGTCGTTCTGCGTAGAGGGCCCAGCCCTCACCATGACCGGAGGTGAACGACGCCAGTTTGCGCCACCGGTTGAGGTCGGGACTGACCATCGCCGAACCGAGCTGCAGGTGATGTCCGGGGACGCCCTCGTGGAAGACGGTGGTGGTCTCCTGCCACGTGTGAAAGACCTTCTGCTGCGGCGGAACCGACCACCACATGCGCCCCGGCCTGCTGAGGTCTTCGCTCGGTGTCGTGTAGTAGATGATCCCGGTGGCCGCCGGTGCCAGGCGACATTCCAGTGCGGTGAGATCGGCAGGGATGTCGAAGTGTTCGCGGCCCACCTCGGCGGTGGCCCGGTCCGACAACTCCTGCATCCAGGCGACGAACGCATCCCGATCGGTCATCTGGTATCGCGGATCGGCGTTGAGGGCCTCGAGCGCACCATTGACACCAGCTCCCGGCGCGATCACCTCGGCCAGCGTCTGTTGTTCGGCAAGAATGGATTCGAGCAGGTCCACGCCCCACGCGTACGCATCGTCGACGTCGATGTCGGCACCGACGAACTCCGCTGAGTGCAGGCGGTAGCGGTCGCGGCCCACACCATCGGCATCGGTGGTGCGGGGCAGCACGTCGTCGCGTAGGACGGCCGCCAGCCGCGTCATCACTGCACCCACTTGTCCGCGCAGGTCGTCGAGCAGATCGACGCGGTCTGTGGACTCGATCGCCGTCGCATTGCTGAAGATCGACGAGGTGGCGGTATCGGCTTGAGCCGCAACCAATTCGACCTGCCGTCTGGTCAGGGCGGGTCCGGACGACAGGCGGGCCCGGATCCCTTCGATGATGGACTCCACGCAGCTCGGGACCTGATCGAGCCGGGCCAAGAACACGTCCTGGTCGGCGGGCGAGTCGGTGGCCATCAGGTCGAAGACGTCGCGGACCGCCTGCAACGGCGATTCGATGACGTTCACCTCACCGGTCCGCAATCCCGCATCGTCGACGGCCAGCGACCGGCTCAACTGGTCGGTCATGGTCGCCACCGTCACCCGGTCGACATCGTCGGCGAGTGCCTCGGCCGCGAGTGCCGCGATGGTGTCCCGCCGGGCGATGGCCCGCTCTTCCTCACCGGCAGGGGAGAAGTCGGTGAGCCGGTGATCGTGGCCGACGACACCGAGATGCGTGGCCTCGATGGGATTGAGTGCGCACGACCGTTCCAGGAATCCCTCCGCGATCCGGTCGATCCCGGTGGCCTCCCGGGTCACAGGCTGCCCGCCGCGAAGGTGTCGCATGCCGCTGCATCGCCGCGGTCATATCCCACGTTGAACCATCGCACCCGCTGGTCCGATGAACCGTGTGTCCATCCCTCCGGATTGGAACTGTCGCCCGAGATGGCGTCGTCTCCGATGGCCTTCGCCGTCTGGATCACGTCGGAGATCTGCTGCTGGGTGAGCGGCGCCAGCATCGCGTCCGGGCCCTTGTCTGCGTTGAACGCCCACACGCCGGCCAGGCAGTCGGCCTGGAGCTCGATCCGCACCGATCCCGACGTCGGGCCGGCGGCCCCCATGCGCTGACCCTTCTCCAGAGCGCCGGTGAGGTACTCGATGTGGTGGCCGTACTCATGGGCAACCACGTATTCCTGTGCCAGCGGGCCGTCGCTACCACCGAGCTGATCGCTCAGCACGTCGAAAAAGGTCGGGTCGAAATAGGCGGTCTGATCACCCGGGCAGTAGAACGGTCCGACGTCGGAGGTGGCCGGCCCGCACGCGGTGTCGACGCTGCCGGAGAAGATCTTTGTCTGCGGCGGTTCGTATCCCGGCATGATGTCGCCCCACACGCGGTCGAGACTGTTGGTGGTCGCGACGATTCGGCACACGGTGTCGACGTTGGCCTTCTCGATGGTGCAGCTCTGGATGTGCTCGTCGATCGCCGACTGCTGCGAGGAGGTACTCGAACCGGTGTCGTCACCACCGAGGCCGATGGCGTTCGGATCGATCCCGAGCAGTGCCGCCACGACGATGACGATCAGTCCCGCGCCGCCACCGAGGGCCAGCCGGCCACGACCTCCGCCGCCGCCGGAGACGTTGCCTGTGTCGAGTGGACCGCCACCTTGGAAAGTCATTCGCCAAGCATGGCACGAGCAGGTGCGTTCTCTCTCGAATGCGGCGCCCGTAGGATGTTGCACGATACAAAACCCTTCAGCCACCGAAGTGTTTGACCGCAATCGAGAGGAACACTGTGCTGCGCACCCATTTCGCCGGATCGTTACGGGCCGAGAACGCCGGACAGACCGTGACGTTGACCGGTTGGGTGGCGCGACGCCGCGACCATGGCGGGGTCATCTTCATCGATCTGCGCGACAGCTCCGGGCTCGCACAGGTGGTTTTCCGCGACGAGGCGGTGGCCACGCCGGCGCACCGGCTCCGCGCAGAATATTGCGTGCAGGTCACCGGACTCGTCGAGCAGCGACCCGAGGGCAGTGAGAACCCGAACCTGGAGTCGGGCTCGATCGAGATCAATGCCACCGAACTCGTTGTGCTCAACGAATCCGCGCCACTGCCGTTCCAACTCGACGAGAGCCCCGGCGAGGAAGCGCGTCTGAAGTACAGGTATCTCGATCTCCGCCGCGAAGGCCCCGGTGCGGCCCTGCGGCTCCGTTCGAAGGTGAACAACGCCGCGCGTACTGTCCTGCTCGATCAAGACTTCGTGGAGATCGAGACCCCGACGTTGACCAGATCCACACCCGAAGGCGCCCGCGACTTCCTGGTGCCGGCACGGTTGCAGCCCGGCACCTTCTATGCGCTACCGCAGAGTCCACAGCTCTTCAAGCAGCTGCTGATGGTCGCCGGGATGGAGCGGTACTTCCAGATTGCCCGCTGCTACCGCGACGAGGATTTCCGCGCCGACCGCCAGCCCGAGTTCACCCAGCTCGACGTCGAGATGAGCTTCGTCGAGCAGGACGACGTGATCGCCGTGGCAGAACAGATCCTCGTCGCGCTGTGGAAGCTGATCGGCTATGACCTTCCGACGCCGATCCCGCGGATCACCTACGCCGAGGCGATGCGCCGGTTCGGCAGCGACAAACCGGACCTGCGATTCGGACTCGAGCTGGTGGAGTGCACCGACTACTTCAAGGACACTCCGTTCCGGGTGTTCCAGGCTCCCTACGTGGGTGCCGTTGTCATGCCGGGCGGCGCAAGCCAGCCACGGCGACAGCTCGACGCCTGGCAGGAGTGGGCGAAGCAGCGCGGCGCCAAGGGGTTGGCGTATGTGCTTGTCCAAGAAGACGGTTCGCTCGGTGGGCCGGTGGCCAAGAACCTGTCCGAGGACGAGCGGGCCGGTCTGGTCGCCCACGTCGGCGCGACCCCCGGTGACTGTGTGTTCTTCGCCGCCGGGCCCGCCAAAGCACAGCGTGCCCTACTCGGTGCAGCGCGCGGCGAGATCGCCCAACGTCTCGGCCTGATCAGGGACGGCGACTGGGCGTTCACGTGGGTGGTGGACGCGCCACTGTTCGAGCCGGCCGACGATGCCACCGCCAGCGGTGACGTGGCCGTCGGCTCGGGCGCATGGACCGCTGTGCACCACGCCTTCACCTCTCCGAAGCCCGAATCGCTCGGGGTGCTCGAATCCGACCCCGGATCCGCGTTGGCGTACGCCTACGACATCGTCTGCAACGGCAATGAGATCGGTGGCGGATCGATACGTATCCACCGGCGCGAGGTCCAGGAACTCGTCTTCAAGATCATGGGCATCGGTGCCGAGGAAGCGCAGGAGAAGTTCGGATTCCTGCTGGACGCCTTCGCATACGGAGCCCCGCCCCACGGCGGCATCGCTTTCGGATGGGACCGGATCACGGCGCTGCTCGCCGGGCAACCGTCGATCCGCGACGTCATCGCGTTCCCGAAGTCCGGGGGAGGCATCGATCCGCTCACCGACGCGCCCGCCGCGATTACGCCGGCCCAACGCAAGGAGTCGGGAATCGACGCGAAGCCTCCGGCGCCCAAGGACAAACAGGCCGTGAAGTCGCCGACACCCGCCGAGTCCTGAACGCTGCCGGCCCGTGCTCCACATCCGGATCATCAGCCCGCACGAGCGATCTGATGCCGTGGTGGAGACCTTGCGCGACTACGTCGGGGTCGCTCACGTGGTTCGGATTCCGGGGGTCGCAGTGGAGCCGGCCGGGGACCTGATCGAAGCCGACGTCACCCGTGAGGCCGCGAACGAACTGCTCAAAGAGCTCAGGGCACTGGAACTTCGGACCGAAGGTGCCATCACCGTCGAACTGCTCGACATGGTGCTCTCCGAGGCCGCGGATCGGGCTGAGCGCGACGCCCCGGGAGATCCCGGGGACGCGGTGGTGTGGGACGAACTACTCGAGCGCACCAACGAGGATTCGACGCTGAGCGGTACATTCCTGGCTTTCCTGTGCCTGGCCTGTCTGCTCGCGGCTGTCGGGGTGGTGACCGATTCCCCGGTCACGGTTGTCGGTGGGATGGTGGTCGGGCCCGAGTTCGGTCCACTCGGCGGCATCGCCGTGGCGATCGTGCGCCGCCGATACGCCCTGGCCCGGCGATCCGTGGTGGCCTTGGCGGTGGGGTTTCCGCTGGCCATGGTGGTGACCGGCCTCGGTGCGCTGGCCGCCCAGAGCCTCGGCTGGATGACGATGCGCGACGTGACCACAGCCGACCAGCTCGACTTCATCTATCAGGTCGGGCCGTTTTCGCTGGTGGTCGCACTGCTCGCCGGCGCCGCAGGCATGTTGTCGCTGGTGTCCTCGAAGTCCGCGGCGCTGGTCGGCGTCTTCATCTCGGTCACGACGGTGCCCGCTGCCGGGTATGCGGTGGTCGCCGCCACCTTGGGGCAGTGGCGGGTCGCCGCCGAATCCACCGCGCAGCTGGTGATCAACCTGATCGGGATCGTGGTTGCCGGAGTTGCGGTGCTCCTCATCCATCGGGCACACAGCCGACGGCGCGGAAAAACCGCCCTCGTGCGCAAGTCCGCGCGCAGCGGTGACACGCAGTAGCGGGGCCGCTCGTCGACCACGATCGCGGGCCACGGTGGCGACCGGCGCGGGCGTACCGATGATCCCCGACCTGGCGCGCACACGTACAGTTCTGCGGTGACATCGTCCAAGGTCGAACCCACCGGAGTCCTGGACCGATATCGGTCTGACCGGTTCGGATTGTTCGATCTCGCTCGGATCCCCGGAGCTTCGTCCCCAGGCCCGTACGACGAGCTGCTCGATGCCTCGGGGGCCGTGCGCAGGCAGTGGGAACCGCTCGTCGATGGCTACTCGCGTCTCGGCCGATCCGGACTGCACCGGGCCGAACGGCGCGTACGCACACTGGTCGACGACGACGGCATCACCTACAACGCCCCGGACGGTGATTCCACCCGCCGGCGGCGCTGGGAGCTGGATTGTGTGCCGCTGCTCATCGACGGCGCGCAGTGGGCCGACCTCGACCGAAAGATCGCCCAGCGTTCCAGGGTTCTCGACGCCCTGCTCGCCGACATCTATTCGGGCCAACGGGTCATCACGGACGGGATCGTGCCACCGGAGATGGTCTATGGACACTCGGGGTACATCCGCAAGGCTGCGGGATTCCCGCAGGCCGGGCCGCACTCATTGTTCCTGCACGCCTGCGACGTCGGGCGGGGCCCGGGTGGGGTGCACACCGTGTATGCCGACCGCGCCGGCGCACCCTCTGGCGTCGGATACGCCCTCGCCGATCGACGGCTGATGTCGCGGGCATTCCCGCGGTTGTTCCAGCGATGTGTACCCCGGCCCCTGACAGCGTTCTCGGCGACCCTTCGCCTGTCGCTGTTCGAGTACGCGCCGCAGGGGACCGAGGACCCGACGGTGGCGGTGCTGACACCGGGCTCGTTGTCCGAGACCGCATTCGATCAGGCCTACCTGGCTTCCGCGCTGGGCTTCCCGCTTGTGGAAGCAGCCGACCTCGTCGTTCGCGGCGGCAGCGTGTACATGCGTTCGCTGGGCAAGTTCAAACGGCTCGACGTGATCCTCCGGCGCGTCGACGCCGCGTATTGCGATCCGCTCGATCTGCGCACCGATTCGCGGCTCGGGGTTCCCGGGCTCGTGGAGGCCGTGTCGCGCGGGACGGTCTCGGTGGTGAACCACCTGGGCGCGGGGGTCCTCGAGAACCCGGCGTTGCACACCGTGTTGCACGCTGTCAGCCGACACCTGCTCGACGAGGACCTGCTTCTCGATTCTGTCGAGACATATTGGGCGGGAACAGATCTCGACCACGCCAAGATGGTGGCCGACGTGGCCTACCTGCAGTTCTCCAATTTCCGCACCGGAGAAGAGATCTCGGGGCCAGGTCTGACCGCCGAAGCACGCGATGAACTGATCGCCCGGATCGAAGCCGAGCCCTGGCCGTGGGCGGGGCGTCGGCTCGAAGACTATTCGGTGGCCCCGTCAGCCACCCCGGCCGCCACGCAATCCGGATCCGGCGGGGCGGGCCTGCGTCCGGCGCCCGTGGGCCTTCGTGTGTTCAGCGTCGCCCAAGGTGCGGGTTATGCCGTGATGCCGGGCGGCCTGGGCCACGTGCTCGCCGATGGAACTGCCGGAGCCTCCTGGGGTTCGGTTGCCGGGAAAGACGTCTGGGTCACCACCACCGAGCCGGCCGGGCCCACGGCCCGTGTCCCCGAGTCGTCCGACCACCACGACCGAGTGGCAACCGTCATGACGGCGGACGGCGACCAGGTGGACCGTCGATCCGCTCGCGCCCACCGACCGGTGACCGACAGTGCCGTCGTGAGCTCTCCGAGGGTGCTGTCGGATCTGTTCTGGTTCGGCCGATACGGAGAACGAGCAGAACTGACCACCCGAATGGTCAAGGTGGCCAGGGAACGTTACGAGGACTATCGCTACCGGCCGTGGATGTCGGGGACGGCGTCCATTCCGTTGTTCCTGTCCGCGATCGCAGCGGCCACCGGCAGCGAGGCCGCCCTCGAGGACACCGTGGGTATCGCCGACTTCGACAGCAGCCGGCCGCCCGAGCCCGACGAGGTGATGGCGGCCACGGTGCGTATGCATTCGATGACCAGCTCGCGTAGGGCAACGGGTTCGGTGGCCTTTGCCGTCGAACGCCTGCAGCAACTCGCGCGCGCGGTGCGGGATCAGATGTCCACCAGCACCTGGATGGTGCTCGGCGCGATCGACAGAGCGATCGCCGAATTGGGCAGTCCGCCGGCCATCTTGTCCGGTTCGGGCGCCGAGACGAACGAGGAACTGGACGTCGACGGGTCCGAGCTCGGCCGTGCGCACGAGGAGATCCTGCACGGGCTCCTGGCGCTGGCCGGGCTGCAGGCCGAATCGATGGTCCACGACGCGGGCTGGCTGTTCATGGACATCGGGCGGCGCATCGAACGAGCTCAGATGCTGGCCGCGCTCACGTCCGCTGTTCTGGTCCAGCAGCACGACGCCGACACCGAGCAGGGTCTGCTCGAGGCATACCTCGTTGCCAACGAGTCCGCGATCATCTACCGTCGCCGCAACCGCGGCATCGTCAGGCTGGGTCCGGTCGCGGGTCTGCTGCTCTTCGACGAGGGCAACCCCAGGGCGATGATCTACCAATTGGACACTCTCCGTGCCAATCTGACGGCGCTACCCACCGACGTACGGTCCGCCGCTGCCGAGCGGCTGGTCGAAGACCTCGTTGCCGAGTTGCGCAGAGTCGACCCCGCGGATCTCGCCGCGATCGGTGCCGGTGGCCGTCGAGTCGAACTCGCCGAACTGATGGGCAATCTCGGCGCCGGGTTGCGTGAGATATCCGACGTCCTCGGCCGGACGCGCTTTGCCTACCCGGTCGAGATGCAGCCGCTCTGGGGTGCCGGTTCGGAGGACCAACTGTGAACCGGCCGGGCGAGTTCGAGCCACCAGCGCCGGCGGGGGAGAGTTCCGCGAGTGCATCGCCGAGTCGGCGGTACGCCGTGCTGCACCGCACCCGTTACGACTACGACGACGTGGTCACCAGTTCTTACGGGCGAGGACACCTGCAACCCCGTGACATGCCCGGGCAGCGGGTGCTCTCGAGCGAGGTCGAGATCGACCCCGAACCGGCCGACCGGTCCACCGGTATCGACACGTACGGCAATATCGACTGCTATTTCCATGTCCGCACCCCACATCGGCGGCTCGAGGTCACCGGCCGTTCGATTGTCGAGGTGGATCCGATCGACGACGATGTGCTGCAATCGCCTGCCGCGCAGGCCCCCTGGGAATCAGCTCGCCCGACCGGGATGGCCGGCGCCAGGGCGGCTGAGTTCCGACTCGATCTCGATCCTCCCGAGATCACGCCCGCGGTGAGGGATTACGCGTCGGCGATCTTCACCCCGGGCAGACCACTCCTCGAAGCCGTGACCACCCTCACCACGCGCATTTTTCAGGACTTCGCCTACCGTTCGGGGTCCACGGCCATCTCCACCCGTGTCAGCACTGTCATGGAGCGCCGCGAAGGCGTCTGCCAGGACTTCGCGCGGGTCGCGATCGCATGCCTGCGGTCCCAGGGTCTGGCTGCCCGGTATGTGTCGGGTTACCTCGCCACCGACCCGCCACCAGGAAAAGAACGGATCTTCGGTGCCGATGCCTCACACGCATGGGCCGCGGTCTGGCTGCCCGGGGACTCGTGGATCGCATTCGACCCCACCAACGACAAATTGGTCGACGAACGTCACGTCACAGTGGCCTGGGGCAGGGACTACGACGACGTGCCGCCCCTGCGCGGGGTCATCTACACCGAATCGCGCAAGAGCAGGATCGAGGTCTCCGTCGATGTGTCGCCACAAATCTGACTTGTCTCGTCGGGTGGGCCCGGGTAGGGCGACCATTGGGTAAGTTGGAGGCGATGACTGTTCTTGCCGATAGCCAGATCACCGGCGCGGTGCAGGCAGCCGAGCGTATTCTCGCAGCTCGGGCCGGCTCCGCGGTGTCCTTAGCCGATCCTGAGGACCTCGGTGGCAGCGGTCGTACCGAGGTGGTGCGGGTCCGGGTCGCCCAGAATCCGTTCTCCGGCGACCGCACCCTGGTGATCAAGGTCCTCGGCGACGGTGACGACGCCGAGTCCAGTGAAGCATTCATTCGCGAGGTTGCATCGTACAAATACGCGACCGCGCTGCCCCTCGAGTCGCGTCCGGGTCCTCAACTGATCGCATTCGACCTCTCCGCTCGTGTTCTGGTGTTGAGCGACCTCGGAGATGGACGATCCATGACCGAGCTGCTGGGCAGTGACGACCGCGCCGCCACCAGCAACGCGGTGAGCGCGTGGGGTCAGGCTCTCGGCCGCATGCACGCTGCGACCGTGGGCGGCGAAGGTGACTTTGCCGCGCTGCTCCGCCAAGGTGCAGCGGGGATCGCCGTGGATGCCCTCCGGGCGCAGTTCGAGGCGGCGGTCAGCGCCGCGCCGCGGGTGATCGCAGACACTTTCGGACTGACCGTGGACCCTGAAGTGCTCGATGCTCTGGGCAAGGCCCGGGCGCTCTTCGGCGAAGGTGAGCACCGCGCATTCAGCCCTTCTGACGTCGGTCCGGAGAACATCCTCATCAACGATGAGGGCGTCCAGTTCATGGACTACGAATGGGGCGGTTTCCGCGACGCCTCGCTCGACATCGCCTATGCGCTGGTGACGTTCCGGCCGTGGCTCGCCGCCGACAATGCCGCGCGCATAGTCGAACTCGAGACCGCAATGCTGGACGCGTGGCGCTCGGAAGTGCAGGGCATCTGGCCCAGCCTGGGGTCCGACCGCGAACTGGCCCGCAAGGCCGTGCTCGCGCGGCTGGCGTGGGTATGGCTCTCCACCGTCTGGATGTTGCCTGCCGACGAGACCGACGTCGGTGCTTCCGACGAGCCGCACGGGCTCGCGATCAGCACATCCGACCCGCGGGTGATCGTCGACCGCTGGGCCGGCCTCGCCGACGCCGCTCGCCGGGCGGATGCACCGAATCTCGCACAGTTCGCCGACACGGTCGGTCAGGCGCTGGACTCGTCCTGGCTGCACTGACGGGGCCGCACGAGATGACCGACATCCGGCCTTGGCCATGACCGACGAACAGGGTGGGCTCTTCGCCGCACCCGAGGCACCGCCCGACACGATCACCAAGGGTCTGCCCGGCGCCTCCGCGGGATCACCCCTGGCCGTGCGGATGCGACCGCAGACACTGGAAGAGATTGTCGGACAGGAACATCTGCTGGAGAGCGGATCTCCGTTGCGCCGGCTGATCGATGGTTCGGGGGCCGCATCGGTACTGCTGTTCGGCCCACCCGGCACCGGCAAGACGACGATGGCCTCGCTGATCTCCACTGCAGCAGGCGGACGGTTCGAAGCACTGTCGGCCCTGTCGTCGGGGGTCAAGGAAGTCCGCGCGGTGATCGATGCTGCGCGCCGCCGCCTGATCGCGGGCACTCAAACCGTGCTCTTCATCGACGAGGTCCATCGCTTCTCCAAGACGCAGCAGGATGCCTTGCTCGATGCGGTGGAGAACCGAATCGTGCTACTCGTTGCGGCCACCACCGAGAATCCGTCGTTCTCCGTGGTGGCACCGTTGCTGTCGCGGTCCCTGGTGCTGCAACTGCGGTCCCTGGAAGGGCCTGACATCCGGAAGTTGCTACAGCGGGCGGCATCGGACCCTCGCGGATACGACGGGGCGGTCACGGTCGACGACGACGCCCTGGACCACCTGGAGAAGATCTCCGCGGGCGACGCGCGTCGCGGCCTCACGGCACTGGAGGCGGCAGCCGATGCGGCACTTGCCGATTCGATGGCCGACGGCGGTACCTCCCGCGGACCGACAAAGGTCACCCTCGCGCATGTCGAGTCAGCAGTCGATCGCGCTGCCGTTCGATACGACCGGGATGGCGACCAGCACTACGACGTGATCAGCGCATTCATCAAATCGATCCGCGGATCGGATGTGGATGCCGCACTGCACTACCTGGCCCGCATGATCACGGCAGGCGAGGACCCGCGGTTCATCGCACGCAGGTTGGTCGTGCACGCCAGCGAGGACATCGGGATGGCCGACCCCACGGCGCTGCAGACAGCGACCGCTGCGGCGCAGGCGGTTCAACTCATCGGTATGCCCGAGGCGCGGCTCGCCCTGGCGCAGGCGACGATTCACCTGGCGACGGCCCCCAAATCCCCAGGTGTGGTGGCGGCCATCGGCGCAGCGATCGCCGATGTCGAGGGCGGCCGGGCAGGCGCGGTGCCCGCGCACCTGCGTGACGGGCACTATGCCGGCGCGGCGAAACTCGGCAATGCCGTGGGTTACCGCTACCCCCACGACGCACCCGGCGGCGTCGTCGGGCAGCAGTACCCGCCGGACGAACTGGTCGGCGTCGACTACTACGAGCCCACCGATCACGGCTACGAGCGCGAGATCGGCCCACGTCTCGGACGACTCCGCAACATCATTCGTGGCCGCGGCCGCTCCAACACCTGATTCCGGGCCGACACCGGTAGTGTGAACACGGCCGTTTACCGGCGACACGCCGAGCGGCACGCCCCGATGAGTAAGGACTGAACCAGTGCAGACGCATGAGATCAGGAAGCGCTTCCTGGATCACTTCATCAAGGCCGGGCACACCGAGGTACCCAGCGCGTCACTGATCCTCGACGACCCCAACCTGCTCTTCGTCAACGCCGGCATGGTGCCGTTCAAGCCTTACTTCCTCGGCGAGCAGAACCCGCCGTACACCCGGGCCACCAGCATTCAGAAGTGCGTCCGGACACTCGACATCGAAGAAGTGGGCATCACCACCCGCCACAACACCTTCTTCCAGATGGCGGGCAACTTCTCGTTCGGCGATTACTTCAAGCGCGAGGCCATCACCTTCGCGTGGACGTTGCTCACCAACCCGGTGGCCGACGGTGGGTTCGGGATCGACCCGGTCCGGCTGTGGCCGACGGTGTACCTCGACGACGATGAGGCCGAGGCCATCTGGCGCGACGAGATCGGCGTACCCGCCGAACGTATCCAGCGCCGCGGGATGAAAGACAACTACTGGTCGATGGGTGTCCCGGGGCCCTGCGGACCCTGTTCGGAGATCTTCTATGACCGCGGGCCCGCCTACGGAGTCGAAGGTGGACCCGAAGCCGACGAGGACCGGTACATCGAGATCTGGAACCTGGTGTTCATGCAGAACCAGCGTGGACCTGGTGGCGGAAAGGACGGCTACGAGATCCTCGGGCCGTTGCCGAAGCAGAACATCGACACCGGCATGGGCATCGAGCGTGTTGCGTGCCTGCTGCAAGGGGTGGAGAACGTCTATGAGACCGACCTGCTCGCTCCCGTCATCGGGATCGCGCAGCAACTGACGGGCCGCACCTACGGCGCGGGCAATCACGAGGACGATGTCCGATTCCGGGTGATCGCCGACCACGCCCGCACCGCGGTGATGCTCATCGCCGACGGCATCACGCCCGGTAACGATGGCCGCGGGTACGTGCTGCGCCGCCTCCTCCGCCGCATCGTGCGATCGGCCCGTCTCCTGGGTGCCAGCGGCGCCACGGTCGGAAGATTCACCGAGGCAGTCATCGACACGATGTCGACGTCGTATCCCGAACTGGCCCAACAACGTTCGCGCATCGTGTCCCTGGCTGTCGGTGAAGAGGACGCGTTCCTCAAGACCCTGACCGCCGGCTCGAAGTTGTTCGATGACGCCGCGGCGACGACAAAGGCTTCGGGCGCCACCCGGATCAGCGGACGAGATGCATTCGCGCTCCACGACACTTACGGCTTCCCGATCGACCTCACCTTGGAGATGGCCGCCGAAGCCGGACTGTCGGTGGACGAACAGGGCTTCACCGAACTGATGGCAGAACAGCGTCAGCGCGCCAAAGCCGATGCCACCGCACGTAAGTCCGGCCACGCCGACCTCAGTGTCTATCGGGAGTTCCTCGACCGCGGACCCACCGTATTCACCGGTTTTGATGAATTGGTCTCAGAGGCAACGGTATTGGGTCTTGTGGCGGACGGCGGCAAGGTTCGCAGTGCTGCGGCGGGCCAAGAGGTCGAGGTCATTCTCGACCGCAGCCCTCTCTACGCCGAATCCGGTGGCCAGATCGCCGACATCGGCAGCATCACGACGTCGTCCGGACTTCGGATCAAGGTCAAGGACGTTCAGAAGCTCGGTAAGACGGTGTGGCTTCACCGGGCAGTGGTCGAGGAAGGTGAGGTCGCCGAAGGCGATGTCGTCCTCGCCCAGGTGGACACCGCCTGGCGTCATGGGGCGACCCAGGGACATTCCGGAACTCACCTGGTACATGCAGCGCTCCGGCAGGTCCTGGGGCCCACAGCGACTCAGGCCGGTTCCCTGAACCGACCGGGTTATCTCCGTTTCGACTTCAGCGCCCAGGGTCCGGTCACCGAGGCCCAGCGCGGGGAGATCGAGGAGATCACCAACGCTGCGGTCGAGGCCAATTACCCGGTCAACACCTTCGAGACCAACCTGCCCGAGGCCAAGGCGATGGGCGCCATGGCACTCTTCGGCGAGAACTACGGCGACGTGGTCCGAGTGGTGGAGATCGGCGGGCCGTTCTCGATGGAACTGTGCGGCGGCACCCACGTCGGCGCGTCAGCTCAGGTCGGTCCGGTCACGTTGCTGGGGGAGTCCTCCGTGGGATCGGGTGTCCGGCGGATCGAGGCCTACGTCGGTCTGGATTCCTACCGCTACCTCGCCAAGGAGCGGGCGTTGCTGGCCGGTCTGGCCTCGAGCCTCAAGGTGCCGTCCGATCAGGTCCCAGCCAGGGTCGAGACCCTGGTCGGCAAACTGCGCGACGCGGAGAAGCAGATCGAGAAGATGCGGGCCGACGCCGCGAAGGCCTCGGTGGGCTCACTCATCGACGACGCCGTCCGAGTCGGTGACGTGCTGGTGGTCTCCGGCAAACTCGACGGGATGAACGCGGGGGATCTGCGGACGCTCGCCGGTGACCTGCGTGGTCGCGTCGGCTCGGACACCGCGGTCGTCGCACTCTTCTCGGTGTCTGACGACAAGGTCCCCTTTGCAATCGCCACCACCGCTGCAGCCCGTGACGCGGGTATCAAGGCCGGCGACCTGGTGAAGGATCTGGCGCCGCTGGTCTCCGGTCGCGGCGGCGGAAAGCCGGATCTCGCCCAGGGGTCGGGTACCGACGCAACCGGAATCGACGCCGCGCTGTCTCGGCTGCGCGACCTGGTCGGCGCGAATCGATGACGCTCACGCCGCGGGGGCGGCGCGTGGCCATCGACGTCGGGAGTGTCCGGATCGGGGTCGCGTCCTGCGATCCCGACGGCATCCTCGCGACTCCGGTGGAGACGGTGGCGCGAACTGCCGGCGGCGACGGGGACCTTCGTCGGCTGGAAGAGATCATCGCCGAGTACGAGGCGGTCGCGGTCATCGTGGGGCTGCCGAAAACTCTGCGTGACGAGCACGGCCACGCTGCGAAACTGGCGACCGAGTTCGGAAACGCGCTGGCCGAGCGGATCTCACCCATCCCGGTGCTCTACAGCGACGAACGCCTCTCGACGGTCACCGCACAGCAGGCCCTTCGCACCTCGGGTGTGCGGGCGAAGGCGCAGAAATCGGTTGTCGACCAGGCGGCCGCCACAGCGATCTTGCAGGGATGGTTGGATTTACAGGCGAACCGTCAGGACATGCAGGCGGGCCGTCAGGAAGGACGCGGGTGAGCGACGATCGATCCGATGAACGGGCCACCGGCCGCGGTCACGGCGACCGCCGGGAACAGCATCAACCTCCCGGTCACCGTCGCAGCCGTTCGGCACAGGACTACGACCCGGAACGGCTGAAGTACTTCACCCGCGGTGGGGACGGTGGTGGCACTCGTTCTGGGCGTCACGGGCCCAGAGCCATCCCTCCGCGGGGTGCCGACGGGGTGCCGACCGGTCAGCAGCGACCCGGCCGTGGATCCTCGCCCGATCCGTCGTGGGCCCCACCGGAGTCGACCCGTCGACCGGTCCCGCCTTCCGCTGGACCCGCGCCGGGAAGCGGCCCTCGGATGGACACGCCATTCGATCCGCCGCCACCGGGCACGGTTCCGCCCGAACCACGTGGCTCTCGCCACCCCCGTGCGTACGACCCCATGGCATCGCACGATGCGACCGGTCCATATGTGGACCCCGGGCGTGAGGATTTCGACAGGCGTCAACGCGCCGACCGCGACGGCGTGACCGCTGCAGGCGTGGATCCGGCATCCGCGCCGTCGCGACGACGCCCGGATCCCAGATCGGCATTGCCCACCCGAGACCGCTCGCCCAAACGTAGTGCGGCAGCCGAACGGCGCCGCAAACGCAAGAGGGTCGTGATCGCCGCGGCGGTGGCGTTCATGGTGCTTCTCGTCGGTGGGATCGGCTACGCCGGACTCCGGCTGGCCGGACAGTTCGGCGGACCCGACAACTCGGACTTCTCGAACACCGCGGGCACGTCTGATGTGGTGGTACAGATCCCGCCCGACTCGTCGCTCACCGCGTTCGGCGAAATCTTGAAGGAGAACAAGGTGGTGGCCAGCGTGGGCGCCTTCACCACCGCGGCCGACGGCAAGCCGATCTCGGCGGGCTTCTACAAGCTGCGCACCGAGATCCCTGCCAGCACAGCGGTTTCCATGCTCACCGACGACAACCGGGTGGGCCGGGTGGTCATTCCCGAAGGCCTGCAGCTCGACACCAAAGAAGGCATCGACGGCAAGTCGACGCCCGGAGTCTTCGCTCGCGTGGCCGAGGCCACCAAAACCACCCTGAACGGACAGGAGAGCGGGGTCACCGTCGAGGACCTGGCGCAGGCGGCAGCCACCGCGACACCGCAGGAACTGGGGGTCCCGGCGTGGGCGACCGACGCGGTCACCGCCTTGGCCGGCGACCACCGCAGGATCGAAGGGCTCATCGCGCCGACGCTGTGGGAAGCCATCGATCCGAATCTGAGCCCGGTCCAGATGCTGAACTACCTGATCTCGCGCAGCGCATCCCTGTTCGCGCAGTGGGGCCTGCCGGAATCGGGCACCACGTCGAGCAAGATGACTCCGTACCAGACGCTCGTCACCGCCTCGATCGTCGAACGCGAGGTCAACCGGGCAGACGACTACCCCAAGGTCGCTCGGGTCGTGGTGAACCGGCTCGACGACAATCAGGCATTGCAGATGGACTCCACGGTGAACTACACCTCGGCGATCCAGAACATCGATGTCGCCGGCGACGACTTCACCGCGGACACCAAGTGGAACACCTACCAGCAGAAGGGGCTGCCGCCCACACCGATCGGTGCGGTCGGTCAGCCGGCACTCGAGGCGTCGCTGAACCCGCCGGTGGGCAATTGGCTCTACTTCGTGTCCATCGATCAGCAGGGCACAACCCTGTTCACCGACGATTTCGAGCAGCACAAGCGCAATCGGCAGCAGGCTTGCGACAACGGCGTGCTGCAGACGAACTGTGGTTAGTCGGGCCGCCGCGATCCTCGGGTCGCCGGTGAGCCATTCACGTTCGCCCGACCTCCATCTGGCGGCGTACCGGGCCCTGGGCCTGCGCGACTGGACGTACGAACGTATCGAGTGCACGGCCGAACAGCTACCCGCTCTGGTGGGCGGGCTCGACGATCGGTACATCGGTCTGTCGGTGACCATGCCCGGCAAACGGGCCGCCCTGGACGTCGCGCAGACCCGGACCGAGCGGGCCGCCAAGGTCGGTTCGGCCAACACCCTGGTCAGGACCGATGGTGGGTGGCGGGCCGATTGCACCGACATCGATGGGGCGGCGGCAGCGTTGACCGAACTCGGTGTCGGCGACCTCGGCGGTGCATCCGCCGTGGTCCTCGGCGCCGGCGGCACCGCTGCGCCCGTTCTCGCAGCACTCGCGGGAGTCCACGTGGGACACGTGACGGTGGTCGCACGCAGCGCCGCGCGGGCCGAGGAAGCCATTGCCGTGGCCGACGCGTTCGGCCTGCGGACCGAGGTGATCGCTTTTGAACCCGGACCGGAACTGGCAAGGCGTTCGCGCGAGTGCGCGGTGCTGGTCAACACTGTCCCTGCGGCAGCCGCCGAGCCCCTCGTCGGAGTCGCTGCCGCCGCGCCCCGCCTCTTCGACGTGATCTACAGTCCGTGGCCCACCCCACTGGCAACCGCTGTCGCGGAACGGGGTGGCGCAGTTGTCGGTGGCCTGGTGATGCTGTTGAACCAGGCGTACGGCCAGGTCGAACAATTCACAGGCAGACCGGCGCCCCGAGAGGCGATGGCCGCGGTACTGGCCTGATCTGTCCACAGAAGCGCAGCCGTCCACAGGCCGCGCTCATCGGAGCCCTCGCGGCCGGTGGCACCGTCCATTGTTGGCGTTGTGCAGATGCTGATGCCCGTGCTGGCGATCTGGTTCGTGGCCTTGTCCGTGTCCGATGTCCGAACCCGCCGGCTACCGAACGTACTGACGGTGCCCGCTGCGGTCGCCTCCCTCGTGGCGGTCGCGATTCACCCCGCCGCCACACCGGGTCTGGTCGTCGCCGTCGGTGTCTACCTCGTGGCCTTCTCGCTGCGCGCCTGCGGGGGCGGGGACGTGAAGCTCGCCATCACAGTGGGCGCCCTGGCCGGCTCCGTCGTAGCAGTACTGGCCGTGATCGTCCTGGCGCACATCCTCACCGTGGTGCCTGCGGTGGTCATCGGAGATCGACGGCCACAGCCCCATGGTCCGGCGCTGTGCGCGGCCACGGCGCTCGTCTGTGGGATCTGGTGAGGGCCTGGCGGGCGACGCGTGGAACAATTGACCACTGTGTTGCGCTGGAGTACTGCCGGAGAATCCCACGGGCCCGCATTGGTTGCCGTTCTGGAAGGAATGGTGGCCGGTGTCGAGGTGACGTCGTCCGAGATCGCCGACCAACTGGCTCGTCGCCGTCTCGGTTACGGACGTGGTGCGCGGATGAAGTTCGAGGCCGACAAGGTCACCATGATCGGCGGTGTACGCCACGGCGTGACCATGGGTGGACCCGTCGCCATCGAGGTCGCCAACTCCGAGTGGCCCAAGTGGGAGTCGGTCATGTCTGCCGACCCGGTACCCGCCGAGGAACTCGAGGGGATCGCCCGCAACGAGCCGCTCACCCGCCCGCGTCCGGGCCATGCCGACTACGCGGGCATGCTCAAGTACGGATTCACCGACGCGCGGCCGGTGCTGGAACGGGCCAGTGCGCGTGAGACGGCGGCCCGGGTCGCGATCGGCACGGTTGCCCGCAACTTCCTGCGTCAGGTACTCGGCATCGAGGTGCTCTCGCACGTCATCTCTATTGGCGCCTCCGATCCGTACACCGGGGCAGCCCCCACCCACGCCGATCTCGCGCAGATCGACGCCAGCCCCGTACGGGCGTACTCCACCGATGCAGAGGCCGCGATGATCGCCGAGATCGAGGCAGCCAAGCGAGACGGCGACACCCTGGGCGGCGTCGTCGAGGTGGTCGCCACCGGAGTCCCGATCGGCCTTGGCTCACACGTCAGCGGAGACCGCAGGCTCGATTCCCGTCTGGCCGGCGCACTCATGGGCATCCAGGCCATCAAGGGTGTCGAGGTGGGTGACGGGTTCGAAACCGCTCGTCGCCGGGGGAGTGCGGCTCACGACGAGATGGTGCCCGGACCCCACGGTGCCGTCCGGTCGACCAACCGGGCCGGCGGCCTCGAGGGCGGCATGAGCAACGGCGAGTTCATCCGGGTGCGGGCGGCGATGAAGCCGATCTCGACGGTGCCTCGCGCGCTGTCCACGATGGATATGACCACCGGCGAGCAGGCCACCGCGATACACCAGCGGTCGGATGTGTGTGCGGTCCCCGCAGCAGGAGTGGTTGCCGAGTCGATGGTCGCACTGGTCCTCGCTCAGGCGGCGCTGGAGAAGTTCGGCGGCGACTCGGCTCACGAGACCGCTGACAACCTGGCGGGCTACCTCAAACGCGTCGCCGCGCATCTACCGCAGCCGTGACGTCCGGGCCACGGGCCGTGCTGATCGGCTTCATGGGATCCGGCAAGACAACGGTCGGTCAGCAGCTGGCCCGCTTGCTCGGTGTCGACTGGATCGACAGCGACGGTGAGATCGAAAGGCGAAGTGGCAGGACGATTCCCGATATCTTTTCGGTAGACGGCGAGCCCGCGTTCCGGTCTCTGGAAGAAGATGTGGTGGCGGACCTGCTCGCCGGCGAGCGGGGCGTCGTGTCGCTGGGCGGGGGCGCGGTGCTCTCCGAATCGACTCGGCAACGGCTCGCCGGCCAGAACGTCGTCTACCTCCACGTGACGGCGGCACAGGGCTTCGCCCGTGTCTCGGGATCCAAACGTCCACTGCTACAGGCTCCTGACCCGGCCCAGGTCTATGCCGATCTGCTCGCCGAACGAGATCCCGTCTACCGAGACATCGCAACGATCGTCGTGGACGCACAGCCCCATCAACGGCTCGTGGCCGACGAGATCATCAGTCAACTCACCACGCAGGAAGCGAGACAATGACCGCGGACTCCACACCGATCCGGGTACCGGTGAACAGCGAGAGCCCTTACGAGGTGATCATCGGAAAGGGCCTGCTCGGCGAACTCGTCGAGTCGGTCGCCGGTGCCGACTCGGTGGCCATCCTGTACCAGCCGACGCTCGCCGAGACCGCTGAAGTGATCCGAAAGACGTTGGCAGAAAACGAATTCGACGCGCACCGGGTCGAGATTCCCGATGCAGAGGACGGCAAGGACCTTTCCGTCGCCGCGTTCTGCTGGGAGGTGTTCGGCCGGATCGGTATGAAGCGCAACGACGTCGTGGTCAGTCTCGGTGGTGGAGCGGCCACCGACCTCGCCGGCTTTGTCGCCGCCACCTGGATGCGGGGCATCCCCGTCGTTCATGTGCCCACCACGTTGCTGGCCATGGTCGACGCCGCGGTCGGCGGCAAGACCGGGATCAACACCGACGCCGGCAAGAACCTGGTCGGCTCCTTCCATGAACCGCGGGCGGTTCTGATCGACACGGCAACCCTGGAAACCGTGCCGCACAACGAGATCGTGGCCGGCATGGCAGAGGTCATCAAAACCGGGTTCATCGCCGACCCGGTGATCCTCGACCTGATCGAGGCAGATCCCCAGGCCGCGCTCGACCCCGCGGGGCCGATCCTGACCGAGCTGATCGAGCGATCGGTGCGGGTCAAGGCAGAGGTCGTCGCGGCCGATCTACGAGAGTCCGCGCTGCGGGAGATCCTCAACTACGGTCACACGCTGGGACACGCCATCGAACGCCGGGAGCGGTACCGCTGGCGCCACGGTGCCGCGGTGTCGGTCGGTCTCGTCTTCGCTGCCGAACTCGGCCGACTGGCCGGACGACTCGACGACGCGACCGCAGACCGGCACAAGGCGGTTCTGGAAAGTGTGGGATTGCCGGTCGCCTACGACCCGGACGCGCTTCCCGATCTGCTCGAAGGCATGGCGGGGGACAAGAAGAACCGGTCCGGAATGCTGCGTTTCGTGGTGCTCGACGGTCTGGCGAAACCAGGCCGTCTGGAAGCGCCCGACCCCGCACTGCTCGCGGCCGCGTACTCGACCGTCGCCAAGGACGAACCGTCCGGCGGGGCGATCTTCATCTAGGCAACCGATCGACCGGCCGGCTCTTGCGGCGGGCCGATCGGCCCAAGCCGGTTACCCGTCAGAACGATTACTTGTTCAGGCCGACGGGCTGGGTGCGCTGGTATGCGGCATCGTCGTCATCCGCATACCGCTGGTCGCGGCGGTTGTCGTCCTGACGCTCGCGGTTCGCCTCGTTCTTGCGATGCTGACGACGCGTGAGGTACCGGCCCAGCGCGGCGCCGACAAGCGCGGGCACGAAGATCAGAAGCGTGGTGAACGCGCCGCCTGCGAAGATCTCGATCGCCAGCGAGTTCTGGCCCATTCCGGCCAGCACCCAATTGCCGAGTACCCAACCGACGATGGCGGAGATCAGCCCCGCGAGCAGGCCGGCCTTGAGCCAGCGCATGGTCAGGTCGTCGTAGTCGTCAGGGTCAGCGTGCGCGCGGCCGTCGAGCAGGCCGTCGATTCCGCCCCAGATGATTGCCACGAGGACCACGGACGCGATGGCGATGGTCTTCCAGTATGTGGCTTCCAGTGGCCATTGCACGATCGCCAAAGCAAGCAGAACCCGGGCACCGATGTGCACCGCCGACATCACCAAGCCACGAAGCAACCACGCAATCATGTGAGCAGCGTACCGATGCGCCACGTCTTTTTGTGGCAGGGCCCACAAAACCGCCGTTTTCGGATGTCGGCGTCCCCGGTCGCGGGGGCGCATTGACCATCCCCGAAGAGCGAAGTCGCACTAGCCTGGACGTCATGAGCGCTACATCCGACACCTCGGCGCAGACCGCCGCCCCCATCAGTCGAGTGGCCGCAGATCCCGCGAACGCGGCCCACGCAGGGCGGCGGGACCGCCTTCGAGCGGGACTCAGCGCGGCCGGCGTCGATGCGATTCTTGTCACGGACCTGGTCAATGTTCGTTATCTGTCCGGATTCACCGGGTCCAATGCCGCTCTTGTGGTGACTGCATCCGGCGATGACCGGATCAGCACCGACGGGCGGTATCTCACCCAAGTCGCCGAACAAGCCCCGGACCTCACCGCGATCATCGCCCGCGATTGCCCTTCCGCGCTCACCGAGTACCTGGTGGGGTCCGGCGCCCGGATCGGGTTCGAGAAACATGTGGTGACCGTCGAAACACATCAGCGACTACTGCCGATCCTCACCGGCGCCGAGACGCTGAAGCCGGTGGGGGCGCTGGTCGAGGACCTCAGGATGGTCAAGGACGACGACGAGATCGAACAGATCCGGACCGCCTGTCAGACGGCCGACCTGGCCCTCGCCGACATCCTCGGTGACGGCCTCGTGATTCCGGGCAAAACCGAACGTCAGGTCGCGAGGGCACTCGAATGGGCGATGTTCGAGCGCGGTGCCGAGGCCGTGTCGTTCGAGACGATCGTGGCGACCGGGGCGAACTCCGCCGTTCCACACCACCGGCCGACCGATGCCGTGCTCGGGGCGGGCGACCTGCTCAAGATCGACTTCGGTGCGGTGGTCGGTGGCTACCACTCCGACATGACCCGCACGTACGTCTTGGAGAGAGCCGAGTCCTGGCAACGGGAGATCTACGACCTGGTGGCACAGGCGCAGCAGGCTGGTCGGGAGGCGCTGGCGCCCGGGGTCGACGCCGGCGAGGTGGATGCCGCAGCCCGGTCGATCATCGACGCCGCGGGGTTCGGTGAGCAGTATGTGCACGGTCTCGGACACGGCGTCGGCCTGCAGATACACGAAGCGCCGTCCATCGGGAAGCTGAGCACGGGTACACTACCTTGCGGTGCAGCGGTGACCGTAGAACCCGGCGTCTATCTGCCGGGCCGAGGTGGCGTTCGGATCGAGGACACCCTCGTGATCCGCGACGGCGAACCCGATCTGCTCACCACCACCGACAAGACATTCACCGTCATCTGACCGTGCGCCCCGGCGCGAGCAGGACGTCGCGCAACAAGATGCCCGGGGCGGGTGAGAGGAAGAACAGACGTGGCCAACACTTCGGATTTCAAAAACGGCTTGGTGCTCAACATGGAGGGTCAGCTCTGGCAGATCCTCGAGTTCCAGCACGTCAAGCCCGGTAAGGGCCCCGCCTTCGTGCGGACCAAGATCAAGAACGTGCTCTCGGGGAAGACCGTCGACAAGACGTTCAACGCCGGGGTCAAGGTGGAGACGGCGACGGTCGACCGCCGCGACATGACGTACCTGTACAACGACGGCAGTGACTACGTGTTCATGGACGGGCAGACCTTCGAGCAGCTGAACGTCAGCCCGGAGACCGTGGGCGACGGAGCCAAGTTCATGCTCGAGAACATGACCGTGCAGGTGGCCACACACGAAGGCGTGCCGCTGTACATCGAGCTCCCGGTCACCGTCGAACTCCTGGTGTCCCAGACCGATCCCGGCGTCCAGGGCGACCGTTCCACCGGTGGCACCAAGCCCGCGACCCTGGAGACCGGTGCCGAGATCCAGGTGCCGTTGTTCATCAACACAGGCGACAAGCTGAAGGTCGATTCGCGCGACGGCAGCTACCTCGGCCGCGTCAACTCGTGACATTGGTCAAGAAATCCGGCACCCGCCACAAGGCCCGCAAACGCGCGGTCGACCTGCTCTTCGAGGCCGAGGTCAAGAACGAGTCACCGATCGAGCTGATCGCTCAGCGGCGTGAGATCGCGCTCGGCGACGACAGTGTGGGCAAGATCCACGACTACACCGCTCAGATCATCGAGGGTGTCGCGGGCGATGCCCGCCAGATCGACTCGGTGATCGAGTCGCATCTGCGTGAGTGGACGCTGCCGCGGCTCCCCGCCGTGGACCGCGCGATCCTGCGGCTCGCCACCTGGGAGTTGTTCAACACCACCGACGTCCCGACCGCCGTTGTGGTCGACGAGGCCGTCGAATTGGCCAAGGAACTCTCGACCGACGATTCCCCTGGATTCGTCAACGGTGTGCTCGGTCGCATCGTGCTCCTCGCGCCGCAGGTACGTGCGTCGCTGGGGCAGCAGTCACCGTCCGAGGACGCGTGAGATCGGCCGGTGCCGTCGCGGTGCGGCGGCCCCGGCCTGATAACCTGATGCACGAACTGTTCCGGACGAAGGCATTGTGATGTCGGTGTCCACGGCAGTGACCGACATCCTTTAACGATCCGTCCAGAGAGGCGGAGAAGGAGGTCCCGATTACTGTGCCGACTCCCGAGGGCGACGGTACCGACACGGGTCGCGAGCTACTCGACGACGCCGATGTCGGACGGACCATAGCGCGCATAGCGCATCAGATCATCGAGAAGACCGCATTGGACGACGCCGATGCGCCTCGAGTGGTCATCATCGGAATCCCAACCCGCGGTATCTTTCTCGCCCGCCGGCTCGCTGAGAACATCGCCGAGTTCGCAGGCGTCCACGTGCCGGTCGGGTACCTCGACATCACGCTCTACCGCGATGATCTCCGTGCCAAACCGCACCGCGCCCTGGAACCGACCGCGGTTCCGGCCGGCGGCGTCGACGGCGCCCTGGTTGTCCTCGTGGACGACGTGCTCTACTCGGGTCGTACGGTGCGCGCCGCGCTCGATGCCCTTCGCGATCTCGGCCGACCTGCCGCGGTGCAACTGGCGGTGCTCGTGGACCGCGGGCATCGGGAGCTGCCTCTGCGTGCGGACTACGTGGGCAAGAACATCCCGACCGCCCGTACCGAAGACGTGCAGGTCCATCTGCGCGAGCACGACGGTGTGGACCGCGTGATCCTGCGAGCCGGGAACATCTGATGCGGCATCTGCTGTCGGTGTCCGACCTGACCCGCGAGTCGGCCACCGAACTCCTCGACGAGGCCGAACGGTTCGAGCAGGCCCTGGTGGGCCGTGAGATCAAGAAGCTGCCGACGTTGCGCGGCCGGACCATCATGACCGTGTTCTACGAGAACTCCACCCGCACCCGCGTGTCCTTCGAGGTTGCGGGCAAGTGGATGAGCGCCGACGTGATCAACGTCAGCGCCTCGAGCTCCTCGGTGAACAAAGGGGAGTCGTTGCGCGACACGGCCAAGACCCTTCGCGCCGCCGGAGCGGACGCGTTGATCGTCCGACATCCCGCATCGGGCGCGGCCCATCAGATCGCGCAGTGGACCTGGGAAGAGGGCACCGGACCATCGGTGATCAACGCCGGTGACGGAACCCACGAACACCCGACCCAGGCACTGCTCGACGCTTTGACGCTGCGGCAGCGGCTCGGCTCGCTCGAAGGCCGCAGGATCGCGATCGTCGGCGACGTGCTGCACTCGCGGGTGGCCCGCTCCAACGCGCACCTCCTGGCCATGCTCGGGGCGCAGGTGGTTCTCGTCGCTCCGCCCACGCTGCTGCCCGTGGGTGTCGAGGCGTGGCCCGTCGAGGTGTCACACAGTCTCGATGCCGAACTCGCCGCGGTCGACGCGGTCATGGTGCTGCGCGTCCAGGCCGAGCGGATGAACGGTGGTTTCTTCCCGTCTGCGCGCGAGTACTCCATTCGGTACGGGCTCAGCGACCGTCGGTCGGCGTTGCTCGCCGACCACGCCGTGGTGCTGCACCCGGGACCGATGCTGCGTGGCATGGAGATCGGGTTCTCCGTGGCGGATTCGCCCAAAGCAACTGTGCTGCAACAGGTCTCGAACGGAGTGCATATGCGGATGGCCGTGCTGTTCACGTTGCTGATCGGAACCGAGAGCGAGGGCGTGGCATGAGTGCGCAGCTCTTGATCCGCAATGTACGGCCATACGGCGACGACGCCGTGGACATCTTGATCGAGGGTGGCGAGATCGTCGAGATCGGCGCCTCGATCGACCCTGATTCGGCGGCCGATGTGCTCGACGGAGCGGGCGCTGTGCTGCTGCCCGGTTTCGTCGACATGCACACCCACCTTCGTGAACCCGGCCGGGAAGACACCGAGACCATCGAGACCGGTTCGGCTGCAGCGGCATTGGGTGGTTACACCGCGGTGTTCGCGATGGCCAACACCGACCCGGTCGCCGACAGTGCCGTCATCACCGATTTCGTCTGGCGTCGCGGCCAGGAGGTGGGCCTCGTGGATGTGCATCCGGTGGGCGCCGTCACGGTCGGGCTCGGGGGCACCCAGCTCGCCGAGATGGGCGCGATGGCCGCCGGCGTCGGCGGGGTGCGGATGTTCAGCGACGACGGCAAGTGTGTCTTCGATCCACTGATCATGCGCCGTGCGCTCGAGTACGCGAAGGGTCTCGGCGTACTCATCGCCCAGCACGCCGAGGAACCGCGGCTCACCGAGGGGGCCATCGCGCACGAAGGCGCCGTCGCGGCCAGGCTCGGGCTCACCGGCTGGCCACGGGCGGCCGAGGAATCGATCGTCGCCCGCGACGCGCTGCTCGCCCGCGACGCAGGCGCACGGGTGCACATCTGCCATGCATCGACCGAGGGTACGGTCGAACTGCTCAAATGGGCTCGTGGACAGGGCATTTCGATCACCGCCGAGGTCACGCCACATCACTTGCTCCTCGATGACAGCCGCCTGGAGACCTACGACCCCGTCAACAAGGTCAATCCGCCCCTTCGTGAGGGTCGCGACAAGGCCGCCCTGCGGCAGGCTCTCGCCGACGGGATCATCGACTGTGTGGCCACGGACCACGCGCCCCACGCCGCGCAGGAGAAGTGCTGCGAGTTCGCCAACGCGAGGCCGGGCATGCTCGGACTGCAGACCGCGTTCTCGATCGTCGTGCAGACGATGGTCGAACCCGGTCTGCTCGACTGGCGCGGGGTCGCCAAGGTGATGAGCGAACGGCCCGCAGAGATCACCGGGCTGTCCGACCACGGCCGCCCGATCGCGGTCGGTGAACCGGCGAACCTGGCCCTGGTCGATCCCGGCACGGAATGGACAGTGGAATCCGGTGCGCTGGCCAGCCTCTCGGAGAACTCGCCGTTCGACGGTCTCACCCTGCCCGGCGTTGTGGTCGCGACGGTGTTGCGCGGTGAGGTGACCAATCACGGCGGCAAGGTCCGGGCGCCCCGATGACCGGTGTTGTGGTGATCCTGATCGTTGTTCTCGCCTGGGGCGGCATCGTCGGCCTCATGCTGCTCGGCTGGCGAGGCCGTGGCCGCCGGCAGGAGTTGCTCCTCGGTGCGTTCCCCGACGTGCCTGCCACTCTCGGACCACGTCGGCTGGGCCCGCACACCGGGTTGTACGTCGGTTCGACCATCGCGCCCAGCTGGCAGGACCGGGTGGCCGTCGGTGACTACGGGGACCGTGCCGTCGCGGAGATCAGCCGCTTCGACGCCGGGATCCTCATCGACCGCACCGGTGCCAACCCGATCTGGATACCGGACGACCAGATCACGGCGATCCGCACCGAACGGGGCCTGGCAGGCAAGGTGATGACCGCGGACGGCGTCCTCGTCATCCGCTGGCTCCTCCCGTCGGGAACCGAGATCGATTCGGGCATACGCGCCGACGACAAGACCATCTACCCAGAATGGGTCAAACCTCTCGAGCAGGACGGAAAGAAGAAGCAGTGACACAGCAACAACCGGCCACCACCGCGGTGCTGGTACTCGAGAACGGTGAACGTTACGTCGGGACGAGCTTCGGAGCGCTCGGCCAGACTCTCGGAGAAGCCGTCTTCTGCACGGCGATGACCGGATATCAGGAGACACTCACCGACCCCAGCTACCACCGGCAGATCGTCGTGGCCACCGCGCCGCAGATCGGCAACACCGGATGGAACACCGAGGACGGCGAAAGTCGTTACGGCGCGGACGATCCCAGCGCCACCCACGACGACACCGGCAAGATCTGGGTGAGCGGGTACGCCGTGCGCAACCCGAGCCGACGAGTGTCGAGTTGGCGCGCGACGGGCAGCTTGGAAGACGAGTTGATCAACCAGGGCATCGTCGGCATCGCCGGCATCGACACCCGTACTGTTGTGCGCACCCTGCGCGACCACGGGTCGATGCGGGCCGGGATCTTCTCCGGCGATGCGCTCGCCGGGTCGGACGAACTGCTCCGGCGGGTGGTCGAGGCGCCTGAGATGTCCGGTGCCGATCTGGCCGGTGAGGTGTCGACAACCGACGGGTACGTCGTCGAACCCGAGGGCGAAGCCCGGTTCACGGTGGCGGCGCTCGACCTGGGGATCAAGACCAACACCCCGCGCATGTTCGCCCAGCACGGCGTGCGGGTGCACGTACTGCCGGCGGGCACCTCGTACGACGCCATCGCCGACATCAAACCGGACGGCGTGTTCCTGTCCAACGGACCCGGCGACCCCGCGACCGCCGATCACCCGGTGGACTTCACCCGCAGCGTGCTCGGTGACGGGATCCCGCTGTTCGGCATCTGTTTCGGGAACCAGATCCTGGGCCGCGCACTCGGCCGGGGCACCTACAAGATGAAGTTCGGCCACCGCGGAATCAACATCCCGGTGGTCGACCATACGACCGGAGCCGTGTCGATCACCGCCCAGAATCACGGGTTCGCCCTGGAGGGTGAGGCCGGCGAAGAGTTCGACAGCGACTTTGGGCGTGCCCGGATCAGCCACACCTGCGCCAACGACGGCACGGTGGAAGGCATCGAACTCATCGACGGCCGAGCGTTTTCCGTCCAATATCACCCCGAGGCCGCGGCAGGACCCCACGACGCCGCGTACCTCTTCGAGAAGTTCGTCTCTCTGCTGCAAGGAGCGCGTGCCTGATGCCCCGCCGTACCGACCTCAAGCACGTCCTGGTCATCGGATCCGGACCGATCGTCATCGGTCAGGCCTCCGAGTTCGACTATTCGGGCACACAGGCCTGCCGGGTCCTCAAGGCCGAAGGCCTGCGGGTGAGCCTGGTCAATTCCAATCCCGCGACGATCATGACCGATCCGGAGTTCGCCGACGCCACCTACGTCGAGCCCATCACCGCCGCCTACGTGGAGAAGGTGATCGAGGCCGAGCGTGATGCCGGATATCCCATCGACGCCGTGCTCGCGACGCTGGGCGGGCAGACCGCGCTCAACACCGCAGTGGATCTGCATGACCAGGGCATCCTCGCCAAGTACGACATCGAGCTCATCGGTGCCGACTTCGAGGCCATCCAGCGCGGCGAGGACCGGCAGAAGTTCAAGGACATCGTTGCCAAGGTCGGCGGCGAAAGCGCCCGTTCCCGAGTGTGTTTCACCATGGAAGAGGTCCACGATACGGTGGCCGACCTCGGTTACCCGGTGGTGGTTCGCCCCTCGTTCACCATGGGTGGGCTCGGTTCGGGGATGGCCTATGACGCCGACGACCTCAACCGGATCGCCGGTGGCGGGCTGGCGGCGTCGCCGAGCGCCAACGTCCTGATCGAGGAATCGATCTTGGGCTGGAAAGAATACGAGCTCGAGCTGATGCGTGACAACCGCGACAACGTCGTGGTGGTCTGCTCCATCGAGAACGTCGATCCCGTCGGTGTCCACACCGGTGACTCGGTCACGGTGGCGCCGGCGATGACGTTGACCGACCGCGAGTACCAGAAGATGCGCGACCTCTCCATCGAGATCATCCGTGAGGTCGGTGTCGCCACGGGCGGCTGCAACATCCAGTTCGCGATGGATCCCGCCGACGGCCGGATGGTGGTCATCGAGATGAATCCCCGGGTGTCCCGGTCGTCGGCGCTCGCGTCGAAGGCGACCGGGTTCCCGATCGCCAAGATCGCGGCCAAGCTGGCGGTCGGCTACAGCCTCGACGAGATCCTCAACGACATCACCAAGAAGACCCCGGCATGCTTCGAACCCACCCTCGACTACGTCGTGGTGAAGGCACCGAGATTTGCGTTCGAGAAGTTCCCCGGCGCCGACGACACCCTCACCACCACGATGAAGTCGGTGGGTGAGGCCATGTCGCTGGGCCGATCGTTCGCCGAGGCACTCGGAAAGGTGATGCGTTCGCTGGAGACCAAGGCCGCCGGGTTCTGGACCGAACCCGAGATCGACGAACCGGCTCCGTTGCTCCCCGAACTGCTCGAACGGCTCCGCACGCCCAAGGATGGTCGGTTGTACGGCCTGATGCAGGCCTTCGGCATGGGCGCGACCGTGGAGCAGCTGTTCGAGTCGACCGCCATCGATCCCTGGTTCCTCGCCGAGATCGAAGCCGTCCACCAACTCGGTCAGCGGGTCCGCGAGGCGGACACCCTGGATGAGAACCTGCTCCGCGAGGCCAAGAGCAACGGGCTGTCCGACCGGCAGATCGCCGCGCTGCGCGACGACGTCGACGACGAGACCGCGATCCGCGACCTCCGGCACTCGCTGGGCGTGCGTCCGGTCTACAAGACGGTCGACACCTGTGCCGCCGAGTTCGAGGCGGTCACGCCGTACCACTATTCGACCTATGAGCTCGATCCCGCCGCAGAGAGTGAGGTCGCACCACAACGCGAGCGGCCGAAGGTGCTGATCCTCGGGTCCGGGCCCAACCGGATCGGTCAGGGCATCGAGTTCGACTACTCGTGTGTGCACGCCGCCATGACACTGTCGGAGGCGGGTTACGAGACGGTCATGGTCAACTGCAACCCGGAGACCGTGTCCACCGACTACGACACCGCCGACCGGCTGTACTTCGAGCCGTTGACCTTCGAAGACGTGCTGGAGGTGTTCCACTCCGAGTCGGAGTCGGGCACCGTCAAGGGCGTCATCGTGCAGCTCGGCGGTCAGACCCCGCTGGGTCTGGCCCATCGGCTCGAAGCTGCGGGTGTTCCGATCGTGGGCACCAGCCCGGCCGCGATCGATCTCGCCGAGGATCGCGGTGAGTTCGGCAACGTGCTCAGCGAGGCGGGTCTGCCCGCTGCGAAGTACGGCATGGCGACCACGTTCGATCAGGCCAAGGCCATCGCCGGCGACATCGGGTACCCGGTGCTGGTGAGGCCCTCGTACGTGCTCGGCGGGCGGGGTATGGAGATCGTGTACGACGAGGATTCCCTCGCCAGTTACATCTCCCGGGCCACCGAGATCACGCCCGAGCATCCCGTTCTCGTCGACCGGTTCCTGGAGGACGCGATCGAGATCGACGTCGACGCACTCTACGACGGCACCGACTGCTACATCGGCGGGGTCATGGAACACATCGAAGAGGCAGGCATCCACTCGGGTGACTCCGCATGTGCGTTGCCGCCCATCACACTCGGCCGCTCAGACCTGGAGAATGTCCGCAAGTCCACCGAGGCACTGGCCAAGGGCATCGGTGTCCGTGGTCTGCTCAACGTCCAGTACGCGCTCAAGGACGACATCCTGTACGTCCTCGAGGCCAATCCGCGGGCCAGTCGCACGGTTCCGTTCGTGTCCAAGGCCACCGCGGTCCAGTTGGCCAAGGCCTGTGCGCGGGTGATGCTGGGCGCCACCATCGCCGAGCTCCGTGCCAGCGGCATGTTGCCGGCCGAAGGGGACGGCTCCGAACTTCCCGACACCTCGCCGGTGTCGGTGAAGGAAGCCGTGTTGCCCTTCAACCGGTTCCGCCGAGCCGACGGCACCGGTGTCGACTCTCTGCTCAGCCCGGAGATGAAGTCGACCGGTGAGGTGATGGGCATCGACGCGGACTTCGGCCGTGCCTTCGCCAAATCGCAGACGGCCGCCTACGGTTCACTGCCCGTGTCCGGCAAGGTGTTCGTGTCCGTCGCCAACAAGGACAAGCGCGCCCTGGTGTTCCCGGTCAAGCGGCTCGCTGATCTGGGGTTCGACATCCTGGCCACCGAGGGCACCGCGCATGTGTTGCGGCGCAACGGAATCGCGTGCACGCAGGTGTACAAGCACTCTGACAGTGAACTGCCCGAGGGCGAGGTCAGTGTGGTCGAGCGGATCCGGGCCGGGGAGATCGGCATGGTGATCAACACCCCCTACGGCAACTCCGGGCCGCGTATCGACGGTTACGAGATCCGTAGTGCCGCTGTGTCGGTGAACATTCCCTGTATCACCACGGTGCAGGGCGCGAGCGCGGCGATCCAGGGCATCGAAGCCGCGTTGGGCGGGGCCATGGGTGTGCAGTCGCTGCAGAAGCGGCACCGGACGATGCTGGGCGCGTAGGTGGACGCGAGATCGGGTGCGGTCGGCGACACATCGTTTGCCGACCGCTACCGGGCGGCGGTCACCGACCGCGGCCGGTTGTGCGCGGGCATCGACCCCCACCCGGAACTGCTCGATGCGTGGGGTCTGTCGGTCGACGCTGCGGGCGTCCGTGCGTTCGGTGACATCTGTGTCGAGGCCTTCGCCGGGTCCGTCGCGGTGATCAAGCCGCAGGTGGCGTTTTTCGAGACGTTCGGTTCGGCAGGTTTCGCGGCGCTGGAGTCGGTGATCAGCGGTTGTCAGGCGGGTGGCGCGCTGGTCGTTGCCGACGGGAAACGCGGCGACATCGGATCGACGATGGCCGCGTACGCGCGGGCTTGGCTCGAGCCGGCATCACCGCTGTGCGCCGATGCCCTGACCGTCTCGCCTTACCTCGGCTTCGGATCACTGAGCCCCGCCATCGAACTCGCGCGCTCGGAGGGAAGGGCCGTGTTCGCGTTGGCTCGCACCTCCAACCCCGAGGGGGAGTCGCTCCAGCTGGCCCGGGGCGACGGTGGCGTGTCGGTGGCCCAGAGCATCGTCGATGCGGCTGCGGCGGAGAACTCCGACGGCCGCGCGACCGTCGGACTGGTGGTCGGTGCGACCAGGCACCACGGCCTGCAGCTGGCGGGACTCGGCGCGCCGATCCTGGCCCCGGGCCTTGGTGCCCAAGGAGCCGCGGCGAGCGATCTGCCCGCTGTGTTCGCCGACGCCGATCAACGGTGGGTGCTGCCGGCCAGCTCGCGGTCGGTGCTGCGTCACGGTCCCGATGTGACAGCACTGCGCGATGCCGCGCGCCGCACCCGGGACGAGATCGAGGCGGCCTTCGGGGACCAGGCCTAGCCCGAGACTTTTTGTTCCGGTACCTCGGACCGGTCGTCGCCGTGAGGTGTGGCCTCGTCTGCCGGTGCGGAGTCCACCGGCAACGACTCCAGAAATGCATCGATACGCGGCCACGTGCCGGAAACGGCGTCGGGACCGGCGATCAGTCCCAGATGACTTGTCTCGACGGTGTCGAAGTGCACCTGCGGTGATCCCTCGAGCAGGTCGACACCGTGCCGGGCAGCAGCCCACGGCACGATGGCGTCACGATGGCTCCCGAACAGCTGGACCGGGACCCCGATGCTGGTCAGATCGATGCGGCGCCCTCCGAAATCGAGCACACCGGTCGCCAGTTCACCCCGATAGATGAAGCACTCCCACATCTGTTCGGCCAGGCGGCCCGGGTAGCCGGGAAACTCTCGCTGGAAGCGATTGACGATCTCCATCCGTGCGAGCTTCTCGGTGTCACCAAGATTGGACAGGATGAAGGCCGGTTTCTTCAGCTCGCGTTGCCATGCCGTGCCTCGGTAGCCGATCTGCACCAGTGGCGCGGGGATGCCGCCGAGCAGCCGGAGAATGCCGGTGACCGCCAGACCCCTGGTCGGCCGGGTCAACTGCCGTACGAGGGGATAGGGGGGCACCAGCGCGTAGTCCAGGGGAGTGCCCACGGCCGTGACCGATCGGACGGGCAGGGCGGGATCTGCGGCGACGGTGAGCAGGCTGATCGTTCCGCCGAGACTCCACGCGACCAGGTCCACCTGGCCGGGGCAATCGGTGCGTCTCGAGATGTCCTGATCCGCGGCATGGAAATCGCTCTGCGCGCGGGTGACCGCCTGCGGGACGATGTCGTCGAAGAAGTCCTCGAAACCGAGGTGCCGGTCGCTTCTCCGGATCTCGCCGATGTCGAGCACGTACGGGATGCGTCCGGTCTGGAGAAGATGCTTGACCAACGAGTGACCCGGGTCGAGGTCGTAGCAGCTCGCGGGTGCGGCAATCGGCGGAACGAGCACCACCGGCGGGTGCCCGGCGAGGCGGGCGGCACGCAGTTGCTCGGTGTTCCCGAATCGGCGCAGACGGCGGTGTGGTTCGTCGTGCAGCACCACGTTCTCGGTCGACACCTCATCCCGGATCCCGTCACCGAGAGTCAGTGCGTAGAGGTTCCGGAGCCGATTGGTCAGCAGACCCTCTCGCGGAGTCTGTTGGTTGGTCACGATGTTGAAACCCCGTCCCGGCTGAGAATTGTCAGTGTGCGCGATCCACATCTAACACGAGGCGCTGAACGCGGTTCACGAGGCCATCGATGCGGTCGGGTGGGCATTCGCACAGGTCACACGGCCCTCCGACACGCGCGCACCGGCAAAAAACTTCGAAGAATCCCGTCGCGGAACACCCGTCACAGCAGCACCACGGATGTGACCTACGTCATGATGCTCGACATTTCCGTTGTGTGATTCGAATGCCGTTGTCGGGCAACGCCATTCGCTGGATGAATCAAACGCTAGGCGGATTTAACTGCCACTGATGCGGGACGGCGGAAAAGCTCGTTCGAAAGGCTTACAACACCCGTTTTAGTGGGGGAATGCCGGGGTCGGGGTCGCAAAAGGCGACGTGCGTGGGTACGGTCGCTTTCGCTGCCTCCCCACAGAGGCGGACGCCCCGACGCCACCGGTGCCGGGGCAGAGAATCACACAGACGAAATCGGAGGAACCGTGGCCCTTCCCCAGTTGACCGACGAGCAGCGCGCCGCTGCATTGGAGAAGGCAGCTGCCGCTCGCCGGGCCCGTGCGGAGCTCAAAGAGCGCCTGAAGCGAGGCGGCACCGATCTACAGCAGGTTCTCAAGGATGCTGAAAACGACGAGATCCTCGGCAAGATGAAGGTGTCGGCACTGCTCGAGGCATTGCCCAAGGTGGGCAAGGTCAAGGCGCAGGAGATCATGACCGAGCTCGAGATCGCGCCGACCCGCCGTCTGCGCGGCTTGGGTGATCGCCAGAAGAAAGCGCTTCTGGCCAAGTTCGACTTTGCCTGATCGCTCATCACTGTGAGCCCAGAACAACGGCAGAGGGGTCGGCTTCTCGTATTGGCCGGCCCCTCTGCTGTCGGAAAATCCAGCGTCGTCCGCCGGCTTCGTGAACTGCTTCCGGATCTGATGTTCAGCGTGTCGGCGACAACGCGCGCCCCCCGCGCCGGTGAGGTCGACGGACGTGACTACCTGTTCGTCTCCCCGGCCGAGTTCGACCGGTTGATCGCCGATGGCGAACTCCTCGAATGGGCGGAAATCCACGGCGGTCTGCAACGATCGGGAACCCCGTCTCGCCCGGTGTTCGAGGCGATGGAGCAGGGTAGGCCGACGCTCGTCGAGGTCGACCTGGTCGGAGCCCGCAACATCAGGGCAGCGGTACCGGAGGCCGTGACGGTGTTCCTGGCCCCGCCGAGCTGGGAAGAACTGGTCTCCCGGCTGCGCGGCCGAGGCACCGAATCCGACGAGGTGATCGAGCGCCGACTGCAGACCGCAAGGGCCGAATTGGACAGTGCCGACGAGTTCGACCACGTCGTGGTGAACGACGAAGTCGACTCGGTGGCCAAGCACTTGGTATCCTTGCTGGTTGAATCCCATTTGAATAATTCGTAGGAGCAATGTGAGCAGCTTGACCACCCCAGACGAGTTCATCGGCGAGGTCGACGCAACCGCGTACGACACACCCCTGGGCATCACGAACCCGCCGATCGACGAGCTGCTGGAACGCGCTTCTTCGAAGTACGCGCTGGTCATCTACGCCGCCAAGCGTGCGCGTCAGATCAACGACTACTACAACCAGCTCGGTGACGGCATCCTCGAGTACGTCGGCCCCCTCGTCGAGCCGGGCCTGCAGGAGAAGCCTCTCTCCATCGCCATGCGCGAGATCCACGCGGACCTTCTCGAGCACACCGAAGGCGAATAGCTTCCCTTTACCCGGTCCGGAGGCGAGAGTTCGTGGGCGAGAACGTCGGTACGACGCGTAAGAACATCGTCATCGGGGTCGGTGGCGGCATAGCCGCGTACAAGGTCGGCTCGGTGGTACGTCACTTCACCGAGGCCGGCCATCACGTGCGTGTCATCCCCACCGAATCGGCGTTGAAGTTCGTCGGTGCGGCAACATTCGAGGCGCTCAGCGGTAACCCCGTCAGCACCGAGGTGTTCGCCGATGTGCCGCGCGTGCCGCACGTCCGTCTCGGTCAGGAAGCGGACCTGGTGTTGATCGCGCCGGCGACCGCCGATCTGATGGCCCGCGCTGCGAGTGGGCGCGCCGACGATCTGTTGACGTCGACGTTGTTGACCGCGCGATGCCCGGTCCTGTTCGTCCCGGCCATGCACACCGAGATGTGGGAACACCCGGCCACGCAGGCGAATGTGACGACCCTCCGGGAGCACGGCGCCACCGTGATGACTCCCGCATCGGGCCGTTTGACCGGTGTCGACACCGGGGCCGGACGTCTGCCTGATCCGCAGGAGATATCGCTGCTGGGTGAGCTGCTGCTCGATCGCCCCGACGCCCTCCCGTACGACCTCGCCGGGGTCAAGTTCCTGATCAGCGCCGGCGGTACGCGCGAACCCCTCGATCCCGTCCGGTACCTCGGTAATCGCAGCTCCGGGAAACAGGGGTACGCCCTCGCCCGTGCCGCTGCCCAGCGAGGGGCTCAGGTGACCATGGTCGCCGGTGCCACCTCCAACCTGCCCGATCCCGCGGGAGTGGAGATCATCCGCATCGCCACCGCAGCGCAGCTTGCCGATGAGATAGGAAAGCGTGCTCCCGAGACCGACGTGGTGATCATGGCCGCGGCCGTCGCCGATTTCCGGCCCGTCCAGGTCTCCGACGCCAAGATCAAGAAGTCCGACAGCGGACCGGCCCCCATCGAACTGACCACCAATCCGGACATCCTCGCCGGTCTGGTCGCCGCTCGTCGCAGTGGCTCGGTCCCACGGTCGACGGCCATCGTCGGCTTCGCTGCCGAGACCGGCGACCTCCAGCACGGGGTTCTCGACCACGGCCGGGCAAAACTGGCCCGCAAAGGATGCGACCTCTTGGTCGTCAACGCGGTGGGTGAGGGCAAGGCATTCGGCATGGACCACAACACCGGTTGGATCCTGGCCGCAGGGGGCGAGGAAACCGCGCTGCCACTCGGGTCGAAAACACTCATGGCGACCCGAATACTTGACGCGATCAACGCTGTACGCACAGATGGTGTTGGCGCAGAAGGTCGATGTCCGTAGGTCGACCCACGTGTGTAATTTGAGGTCCGCGGGTAGTCGCGCACCGTACCGAACTCTTCAGGACCACCGCCTCCGAGAGGAAAACATGACCGATACCCGTTTGTTCACCAGCGAGTCCGTCACCGAGGGCCATCCCGACAAGATCTGTGACGCGATCAGCGACTCGATCCTCGACGCCCTGTTGACCGAGGATCCGCGAGCCCGGGTTGCGGTGGAGACCCTGGTCACCACCGGTCAGGTCCATGTGGCGGGTGAGGTGAACACAACGGCGTACGCCGACATCCCCAAGATCGTGCGCGAGAAGGTCCTCGAGATCGGCTACGACTCGTCAGCAAAGGGATTCGACGGCAACTCCTGCGGTGTCAACGTCGCCATCGGCGCGCAGTCCCCAGAGATCGCCCAGGGTGTCGACAACGCATACGAGTCGCGCGTGGAAGGCATCACCGAGGACGAGATCGCTCGCCAGGGTGCCGGCGACCAGGGCCTGATGTTCGGATACGCGACCAACGAGACCCCTGAATTCATGCCGGTTCCGATCGCGCTTGCTCACCGCCTCGCCCGTCGCCTCACCGAGGTACGCAAGGAAGGTGTGCTGCCGTACCTGCGGCCGGACGGAAAGACCCAGGTCACCATCGAATACAACGGTGACAAGCCGGTCCGCCTCGACACCGTGGTGGTCTCCACACAGCACGCCGCCGACATCGACCTCGAGAACCTCCTCACCCCCGACATCCGCAGCAAGGTCTTGGATTCGGTGTTCGCCGATCTCGATCTGCCGTTCCTCAACACCGATGATGTCCGTCTGCTGGTCAACCCGACCGGCAAGTTCGTCCTCGGCGGGCCCATGGGCGACGCCGGACTCACCGGACGCAAGATCATCGTCGACACCTACGGCGGCATGGCCCGTCACGGTGGCGGCGCCTTCTCGGGCAAGGACCCGTCGAAGGTCGACCGCAGTGCGGCATACGCCATGCGCTGGGTCGCCAAGAACGCAATCGCGGCAGGTCTGGCCGGTCGTATCGAGGTGCAGGTCGCCTACGCCATCGGTAAGGCTGCCCCCGTGGGCCTGTTCGTCGAGACCTTCGGCACGGAGACCGTCGACCCTGCCAAGATCCAGTCGGCCATCTCCGAGGTCTTCGACCTCCGTCCGGGCGCGATCATCCGCGACCTCGACCTGCTTCGGCCGATCTACGCCCCGACCGCCGCCTACGGACATTTCGGTCGCACCGACATCGATCTGCCGTGGGAGCACACCGACCGGGCCGACAAGCTGAAGGCTGCTGCCGGCGCGTGAAACCAGAGCGGCAGCTCGCACCTGAACTGCCGGTCGCGCGTGTTCTGCCGATGCTCGGGCTGGCCCATCTGGACCGGCCGTTCGATTACCAGGTACAAGATGCCCAGCACCTGGACGCCCAGCCGGGTGTCCGGGTGCGGGTGCGTTTTTCCGGCCGTCTCGTCGACGGGTACATACTCGACCGCATCGAGGCCAGCGACCATCCCGGCAAGCTCGGGTGGCTCGAGAGGGTGGTCTCGCCGGAACCGGTCTTGACCCAGGAGTTGGCCACGCTGGCGCGGGCGGTCGCCGATCGGTACGCGGGCACCATGACAGATGTTCTGCGGCTGGCCATCCCGCCCCGCCATGCGCGCACCGAGCAGACCGTGGGTGCCCCGCCAGGCACCCCCAGGCCCCCGACCGTCGACGTAGACGGATGGAAACCATACGAGCATGCAGAGTCGTACCTTGCTGCTGTCGCTGATGGCAAAGCCGCGCGGGCGGCATGGCAGGCGGTGCCCGGGGAGGACTGGCCCCGGCGACTCGCCGAACTCGCATGCCACACGGTGATCGCCGGCCGCAGCGCCATCATCGTGGTGCCCGACCAGCGCGATCTGGTACGGCTCGAAGCAGCGTGCGAGCCGATCTTGGGTGACCGGGTGGTGTCATTGTCCGCGGGATTGGGCCCTTCGGCACGGTATCGGCGGTGGTTGCGGGCACTGCGCGGGCAGGCCTCGGTGGTGATCGGCACCCGGAGCGCAGTGTTCACGCCGATTCCCGACCTCGGACTGATCTGCGTGTGGGACGACGGGGACGACAGCCTGTGCGATCCACGTGCGCCGTACCCACATACCCGCGAGGTGGCGGTCCTGCGGTCGCACAGCGACAAGTGTGCGCTGGTCCTCGGTGGCGTCGCTCGTACGGCCGAGACCCAAGCCCTGGTCGATGCCGGCTGGGCTCACGACCTCACCGCGTCACGTTCGGTCGTCCGTGAACGATCCCCCCGCATCTCGGCCCTCTCCGACGAGGACAACCGGGTGGCACGTGACCCGCTTGCGCGCTCGGCACGAATACCGGCCGTCGCGTTCGATGCGGCCCGCGCCGCCGTGGCCGCCGACGCCCCCGTGCTCTTCAGCGTGCCCAGGCGCGGTTATCTACCGTCGCTGGCCTGTGAACGGTGCCGTTCGCATGTACGTTGCCGTCGATGCCACGGACCGATGCAGGCAGACGGCCCGGTGCCGACCGATGGTGCCGGGCCCGACAGCAACTCGGTGGGTTTGCTGAGCTGCCGGTGGTGTGGTCATCCCGATGCCGACTTCCGCTGCACCGAATGCGGTTTCACGAAAGTGAGGGCGCTGACGACGGGGGCTCGCCGGACGGCCGAAGAACTGGGCCGCGCATTCCCGGGGGTTCCCGTCCTGACCTCGGGCGGAGACAAGATCGTCGACAGCATCGGCAGCGGTCCCCGGGTTGTGGTCAGCACCCCCGGCGCCGAGCCCGTGGCCGAAGACGGTTACGGCGCCGCCATCTTGCTCGACACGTGGGCGCAGCTCGACCGCACCGAACTGCGAGCCGGCGAAGAGGCGGTTCGCCGCTGGCTGTCCGCCGCCATGCTCGTACGTCCCCACGGACGTGGGGGAGCAGTGGTGATCGTCGCCGACGCGGGACTCGGCCCGGTGCAGTCGGTGATCCGTTGGGACCCCGTCGGCTTCGCCGAGAACGAGGTGGCGCAGCGGACCGAACTCGGATTCCCGCCTGCGGTCACGATGGCCTCGATCGATGGCGCCGGTCCGGCCATCGTCGCCTTTGCCGAAACCGTCCACCTCCCGCCGGGTGGTGAGGTGCTCGGTCCGGTGGAGCTACCCGCCGGCGTGCGGTTGCCCTCTGGCCTCAATCGCGACGAGATCTCCGACCCGCAGCGAATACTGCTGCGGTGTAAGAGATCTCAAGGTCGAGAACTGGCTGCGGCGCTTCATGCAGCGCAGGTCGGCCGGAATGCACAACACGATTCGCAGCCGATCAGGGTGCAGATGGATCCGCCCACCATCGGCTAAGGCTTCTGGGTGGCTAGGCTGTTGGTCGGCCGCGAACACGCGGACAGAACTCGGAGATTGGGGTACTACATGCGGGTGGTGTTCGCAGGCACGCCCGAACCCGCGGTTGCGTCTCTCGAAGCATTGATCGAGTCGCCTCGCCATGAGGTCGTGGGCGTGATCAGTCGGCCGGACGCAGCAGCGGGCCGGGGACGGAAGATCACCCGGTCACCGGTGGCTGCCCTCGCCGACGAGCACGCCATACCCGTGATCACCCCGCGAAGGCTCAAAGATCCCGAGGCTGTCGAGCAACTACAAGAGTGGGCGCCCGAGTGCGCCCCGGTGGTGGCCTACGGCGGACTGGTACCGCCGGAGCTGCTGGATCTTCCCACCCACGGCTGGGTCAATCTGCATTTCTCGTTGTTACCGTCATGGCGCGGCGCTGCGCCGGTGCAGGCGGCGATCGCTGCGGGCGACGAGATGACCGGAGCGAGCACTTTTCGGCTCGAAGCAGGCCTCGACACCGGCCCGGTCTTCGGCGTGGTGACCGAACGGATCCGCGACACCGACACCGCCGGTGACCTGCTGGGTCGGCTGTCCGAGACAGGGGCGCACCTGCTGGTGACCACCCTCGACGGCATCGAGGACGGCTACCTGGAAGCCAAACCGCAACCGGCCGACGGCATCAGCACGGCTCCGAAGATCACCATCGACGACGCACGCATTCGCTGGGACCTACCGGCGCACCTGATCGATCGGCACATCCGGGCGATGACACCCCACCCAGGTGCCTGGACCACGCTGGATGATCTGCGGGTCAAGGTGTTACGTGCGTCGATGGTCACCGAACCGGTCGATGTGACGCCGGCTTCGGGCGAGCTGGCCGTGACGAAGAAGGCCCTGTACGTGGGTACCAAGACGGTGCCGATTCGACTCGATTCAGTTCAGCCGCAAGGCAAAAAAGCAATGGCCGGTCCCGACTGGGCGCGCGGGGCCAGGCTCACCGATGGACAGGCACTCACATGAACCGCCCCGTTGACGATCAGGAACACACCCCGATAGATCCGGCCCGGCAGGCTGCCGTGGAGGTGCTGGCCGCTGTGCGTGAGCGGGACGCCTACGCCAACCTGGTACTGCCGAAGATGCTGCGGGACCGCAAGATCACCGGCCGCGACGCCGCCCTGGCCACCGAACTGACCTACGGCACCAGCCGTGCGGTGGGGTTGCTCGACCAGATCATCTCCGAAGTTGCGAAAAGGCCCGTCGAGGAGATCGACGGGGTGGTCCTCGATGTGCTGCGGTTGGGTGCATACCAACTGTTGCGGACGCGGATCGGCGCGCATGCCGCCGTCTCGACGTCGGTGGATCTCGTCCGTTCCCGCGCCGGTCACGGACCTGTGGGTTTCGCAAACGCAGTGTTACGCAAGATCTCTCAGCGCACCGAAGAGCTGTGGGTGGACGCGCTCGCACCGTCGATCAGTGAAGACCTCATCGGTCATCTGGCATTTCAGTACGCTCATCCGCGCTGGATAGCCGAGGTGTTCGACGACGCGCTCGGTGGTTCGGCGGGTGCTCTGCAGGCCGCACTGGCTGCGGACGACGAACGCCCGTCGACCCATCTGGTCGCCCGGCCGGGCATGATCACCGCCGACGAACTCGCCGCCGTCACCGGAGGTGACGTAGGCCGCTACTCGCCCTACTGCGTGTACCTCGACAGCGGTGATCCCGGCGACATCGAACCGATCCGTGAAGGTCTGGCCGGCGTCCAGGACGAAGGCAGTCAACTGGTGGCCCGCGCACTGGCGATCGCTCCACTCGACGGCGACGACGCCGGTCGATGGCTCGACCTGTGCGCCGGTCCTGGTGGCAAGGCGGCTCTGCTCGGCGCTCTTGCCGACATAGACGGTGCGCGGGTCACCGCGGTCGAGAAAGCCCCGCACCGCGCCGAATTGATCCGTAAGGCGACGCGGGAGCTACCCGTCGACGTGATCGTCGGCGACGGGCGTGACCCAGGCCTGGAGCCAGGGTTCGACCGTGTGCTGGTGGACGCCCCGTGCACCGGCCTCGGTGCCCTCCGGCGCCGGCCAGAGGCCCGGTGGCGACGCAACCCGGATGACGTTCCCGATCTCGTCGCGCTGCAGAAGCAGTTGCTCGCGTCGGCGGTGGACCAACTCCGGCCGGGTGGCGTGGTGGTCTACTCCACGTGCTCACCACACCCGGCCGAAACCCGCGAGGTGGCCGATTGGGCGATCGCAGAGTTGCCGGTGACCGCACTGGACACCCGTGACCTGGTACCCGTGGACGATCTGACCGGAGGGCCGTATGTGCAGCTCTGGCCTCACCTGCACGGCACCGACGCCATGTTCTTCGCGGCGCTCCGCAAGAACTGATCGGCGGGATACGACACGCCAAAACGCGTGTGCAGCAGTCCGGACCGGTCCGTTGGGTTGGGTCTAGGCCCGACATTAGGATGACTGCATGTCGAATCAGCCGATGATCGCGCCGTCCATCCTGTCCGCCGACTTCGCCAGGCTCGGAGCCGAAGCAGATGCGGTCACCGGTGCCGACTGGCTACACGTCGATGTGATGGACGGTCACTTCGTGCCCAACCTCACTCTCGGCCTACCGGTGGTGCAAAGTCTGCTCAAGAGCACGGACATACCGATCGATTGCCACCTGATGATCGAGGATCCGAAGCGGTGGGCGCCGGGTTATGCCGAGGCGGGGGCACACAATGTCACCTTTCACGCGGAGGCCACCGACGATCCCGTGGCCGTGGGGCGCGACATCCGGGCGGCGGGCGCGAAGGCGGGTCTGAGTATCAAACCCGGCACGTCTCTCGACCCGTACCTCGAGATCCTCAAAGAGTTCGACACGTTGCTGGTGATGAGTGTGGAACCCGGTTTCGGCGGGCAGTCGTTCATCCCTGACGTGCTCGACAAGGTCCGGCGGATCCGAAAACTCGTCGATTCCGGAGAATTGCGGGTCCTGGTCGAGATCGACGGGGGCATCAACGCGGACACCATCGAACAGGCGGCCGCGGCCGGTGTCGATTGTTTTGTTGCAGGATCGGCGGTCTACGGGGCCGATGACCCCGCGCAAGCCGTCGAATCGCTTCGCGCACAGGCGCTCAGCGCTCGACAGTGACCAGCGCGGCAACTCCCGTGACCGGACCTGTCTCAGCGGCGATGCACCGCGCGATGAGTGAATCGACCGGTGCGCGTGGACTGAGCACGCCGAACCCGCCGGTCGGCGCGGTGATCCTGGACGCCGACGGAAACGTCGCCGGGGTCGGACACACCATGCAGGCCGGGGGCCCGCACGCCGAGGTGGTCGCTCTCGAGCAGGCAGGAGACAGAGCTGCGGGGGGGACCGCGGTGGTGACCCTCGAGCCGTGCAATCACACCGGGCGAACCGGGCCGTGTTCTGAGGCACTGATCGCCGCCGGCATCAGAGTTGTCCACTACGCAGTCGCCGACCCCAACCCCGTTGCCACGGGGGGACACCAGCGGCTAGAGGCTGCGGGACTCGAGGTGCACGGCGGCGTGTGCGCCGACACGGTTGCCGCCGGCCCACTTCGCGAATGGTTGTTCCGTCAGGAGCACGGCCGTCCGATGGTGACCGCCAAGTTCGCCGCATCCGTCGACGGACGGGTCGCTGCGCCCGATGGCTCGAGCCAGTGGATCACGGGTCCGGCCGCACGTGAGCGTGTGCACGACGAACGTGCGCAGATCGACGCGATCGTCGTCGGCACGGGCACCGTACTGGCCGACGACCCGAGCCTCACCGCGAGGTACCCCGACGGCTCACTCCGGGAACACCAGCCACTGCGAGTTGTCGTCGGATCGTCGACCATCCCGCCACAGGCCAAGGTGTTCGACGGTCGGGCGCGCACCATCCGCGTTCGTGCGCACGAACCGGCAGCCGTGGTGGAGGCCCTGGCCGAGCTGAGCAACGTGCAGATCGAGGGCGGATCACGGTTGCTCGGTGCGTTCTTCGCGGCGGGTCTGGTCGACCGGGTGCAGGCGTATGTGGCCCCGCTGGTGATCGGCGGGGGACTCGCAGCGATCACGGACGACACGGTCACCACCCTGCAGCAGGCGAGGCGATTTTCGACCGATCGTGTGGAGACACTCGGTGACGATGTTCTGCTCACCCTGACCGCAACCCGCTGACCGGCCATTTCATGGCCTTCTCGCTGGTCAGCGGGATCGATGGATGTGCTAACTTCGTAAGTGGAAGTTCTCGGGGCGGGGTGCAATTCCCCACCGGCGGTAATCGTGGGCGACAGTTCGTCTGCGGAGCCCGCGAGCGCCCGCATCACCCGATGCGGGGTCAGCAGATTCCGGTGAGATTCCGGAGCCGACGGTGATAGTCCGGATGAAAGAGAACACCACGGCCGGTCCGATGGATCGGCACGTGCGACGCCGCCCTGAGATCGCAGCAGCGATGTGAGGAGTTGGCGATGTTCACCGGAATCGTCGAAGAACGCGGCAGTATCGTCGCGCGTGAAGACCTGTCCGACGCGGCACGGTTCACCGTCCGCGGACCGCTGGTGACCAGCGATGCCGGTCACGGTGACTCGATCGCCGTCAACGGCGTCTGTCTGACCGTGGTCGAACTGCGGCCCGGCGGTGAATTCACCGTCGACGTGATGGCCGAGACCCTGGGCCGCAGCTCACTGGCCACCGTCAGTCCCGGTAGCCCGGTCAACCTGGAGCGTGCGATGCCCGCCGGTGGCCGTTTCGGCGGGCACATCGTGCAGGGGCACGTCGACGGTGTCGGCACCGTCCAGACCGTGAACCAGGCGGAGAACTGGACCGTCGTGCGGATCGGTACCACGACGGCGGTTGCCCGCTACATCGTCGAGAAGGGCTCGATCACCGTCGACGGCGTGTCACTGACCGTTTCGGCCATCGGACCCGACTGGTTCGAGATCTCGCTCATCCCAACCACTCTCGATCTGACGACGCTGGGTGCGGCCGTCCCGGGGGTGGTCGTTAACCTGGAGGTCGACGTGATCGCCAAATACGTCGAACGGCTAGCCGCGATCGGAGTACAGCGATGAACAGTCCAACGGACGAGGTCGACGGCCTGCGCCAGACCACCAGGTTCGACACGGTGGAGCGCGCCATCGCCGACATCGCTGCCGGAAAAGCCGTTGTTGTCGTGGACGACGAGGACCGGGAGAACGAGGGCGACCTGATCTTCGCGGCCGAGAAGGCCACCCCCGAACTCGTGGCCTTCATGGTCCGCTACACCTCGGGCTACCTGTGTGTGCCACTCGACGGCGCCGACTGTGACCGCCTCGGGCTTCCGCCGATGTACTCGATGAACCAGGACAAGCACGGCACCGCCTACACCGTGACGGTTGATGCCCGCGAGGGAATCGGAACAGGCATCAGCGCATCGGACCGCGCCGCCACCATGCGCCTGCTGGCCGACCCGGCGAGCACGGCGGGGGACTTCACCAGGCCCGGCCATGTGGTTCCCCTGCGCGCCAAGGAGGGCGGCGTGCTGCGTCGCCCCGGCCACACCGAAGCCGCGGTCGATCTGGCCCGCATGGCCGATCTGTCGCCTGCCGGTGTTATCTGCGAAATCGTCAGCCAGAAGGACGAGGGCGCGATGGCCCAGACCCCGGAATTGCGGGTATTCGCCGACGAACACGACCTCGCGCTGATCTCCATCGCCGACCTGATCGCCTGGCGACGTCGCCACGAGAAGCATGTGGTCCGGGTGGCCGATGCCAGGATCCCGACCGCGCACGGCACGTTCCGGGCCGTCGGTTACACCAGCATCTATGACGATGTCGAACACGTCGCGCTGGTACTGGGCGACATCGCCGGCGCAGACGGCGAGGGCAACGACGTGCTGGTGCGAGTGCACTCCGAATGTCTGACCGGCGATGTGTTCGGGTCACTGCGTTGCGATTGTGGTCCCCAGCTCGACGCCGCCCTGGAGATGGTGGCCGACGAAGGCCGCGGGATCGTCCTCTACATGCGTGGCCATGAGGGCCGCGGTATAGGCCTGCTGCACAAGCTGCAGGCCTATCAGCTGCAGGATGCCGGGTCGGACACGGTCGACGCCAACCTCGAGCTCGGGCTGCCCGCCGACTCCCGCGACTACGGTCTCGGGGCACAGATCCTCGTCGATCTGGGTGTGTCATCGATGCGGCTGCTGACGAACAATCCGGCCAAGCGGGTCGGCCTCGACGGTTACGGCCTGCACGTCACCGAACGGGTGCCCATGCCCGTGCGCCCCAACGCCGAAAACCTGCGGTACCTGCGGACCAAGCGCGACCGCATGGGCCACGATCTGGTCGGACTCGATGACGACCAGAGCCACCCCTTCAACGTGAGCGGAGGCAACCCCGCATGAGCGGTGCCGGAGAACCCGAACTCGAGCTCGGTGACGCGAGCAGTCTGCGCCTGGCGATCGTTGCCTCGCAGTGGCATTCGACCATCTGCGAATCGCTGCTGCGCGGCGCCACCACCGCCGCGGCCAAGGCCGGGATCGATGAGCCGACGGTGGTCCGCGTGGCCGGTGCCATCGAACTGCCCGTCATCGTGCAGGCGCTGGCCCGTACCCACGACGGCGTCGTAGCCCTCGGAGTGGTCATCAAGGGCGAGACGCCTCACTTCGAATACGTCTGTGATGCGGTCACCGCAGGTCTGACCCGAGTGTCGCTCGACGAATCGACCCCCGTCGGCAACGGGGTGCTGACGACGCTGGACGAACAGCAGGCACTCGACCGTGCCGGACTTCCCGAGTCGAAAGAGGACAAGGGAGCCCAGGCCGCCACCGCGGCGATCGCGTCGGCGCTGACGTTGCGAACACTTGCTCGAGACGACAACCCGGCCAGGGCCCGATGAGATTGCGTTCGGCCGTGACCGCGAACACCTCTGGCGGCCGGGACGAGGACCGATGGCAGCTGGTGTACAAACCACGGAAGTCGCCGCGCTACGCGATCGTCGCAGGGGCGGCCATCATCATCGTCTTCATCGTGATCGCAGCGCTGTTGCGCGTCTCGGACACCGGAGCGTACTTCCGCACCTCGGACCAGGTCGCCATGGCACTGATCGGGTGCCTGATCGGTGGGTCGCTCCTCACCCTCACCCGCGCCCGCATCAGGGTCGGGGCGGAGGGCGTCGCGGTCCGGAACCTGTTGCAGGAGCGCATCTTCGACTGGAGCATCGTGCGTGGGCTCAGGTATCCGGACAGCGCGAACTGGGCGCGCCTGGAACTCCCGGACGACGAACACGTCCCGGTGCTGGCCATCCAGGCGAACGACGGCGAGAGGGCGATCGCGGCCATGAACGAGTTCCGCGCCCTGCGCGACCGATACACCCACGACCCTGAACGCTGACCTGGGCATCGCGAGTCCTCACCGAGGGCGGCGGCCGCGTGTGCGGCCTTGTCGGCGCGGGGTACTAGCCTGGAATCGTGCCTGACCCGTCTACGTACCGCCCGGCTCCGGGGAGCATCCCCACCGAGCCCGGTGTGTACAAATTCAGGGACATCCACCATCGGGTGATCTACGTGGGCAAGGCGAAAAGTCTTCGTTCACGGCTGACCTCTTACTTCGCGGACCTGTCCTCGCTGCATCCCCGTACGCGCCAGATGGTGACCACGGCGGCATCCGTCGAGTGGACCGTGGTGTCCACCGAAGTCGAGGCCCTGCAACTCGAATACAACTGGATCAAAGAGTTCGATCCGCGTTTCAACGTCCGGTACCGCGACGACAAGAGCTACCCGATGCTCGCCGTCACGATGGCCGAGGAGTACCCGCGGTTGTTCGTCTACCGCGGACCACGTCGCAAGGGGGTCCGCTACTTCGGGCCCTATTCGCATGCCTGGGCAATTCGCGAGACGCTCGATCTGCTCACGCGAGTATTTCCGGCGCGCACGTGCTCCTCCGGAGTGTTCAAGCGGCACAAGCAGATCGACCGACCGTGTCTGCTGGGCTACATCGACAAGTGCGCGGCCCCGTGCATCGGGCGCGTCAGCGCGGAAGAACACCGGACCATCGTCGAGGACTTCTGCGACTTCCTTGCCGGACGCACCGATCGCATGATCAACAACCTTCAGGGCCAGATGGAACGCGCATCGGCAGAGTTGGACTTCGAGCGCGCGGCCCGGCTGCGCGACGACATCGGGGCCCTGCGGCGGGCACTCGAACGGCAGGCCGTGGTGCTCGGAGACGGCACCGACGCCGATCTCGTGGCGATGGACGGCGACCAACTCGAGGTGTCGGTGCAGGTGTTCCATGTGCGGGGCGGCCGCGTCCGCGGTCAGCGTGGATGGATTGTGGAGAAGTCCGGCGACGACCAGATGGCCGAGCAGGTGGGGCAGTTCCTCACCCAGTTCTACGGCGAGCAGGTCGACCAGGCCGACTCGATCGACGTGGAGGAGGGCCACGCGAAGGCCGACCCGGTACCTCGGGAGGTCCTCGTGCAGACACTGCCGCCGAACGTCGACGAAGTCCGCGAGTGGCTCTCGAGCCTGCGGGGGAGCAACGTCGACCTGCGCATCCCCCAACGCGGTGACAAAAGGGCGCTGATGGAGACCCTGGCGCGCAACGCCGCCGACGCCCTCAACCAGCACAAGCTCAAGCGTGCGGGCGACCTGACGACCCGGTCTGCCGCCCTCACCGAGATCCAGGACACCCTCGGCCTCGACACCGCGCCGCTGCGGATCGAATGTATCGACATCTCGCACGTGCAGGGCACGGACGTGGTTGCATCGTTGGTGGTGTTCGAAGACGGCCTGCCACGCAAGTCCGACTATCGGCACTACGCGATCCGTGAGGCCGCCGGGGACGGCCGGTCCGACGATGTCGCCTCGATCGCCGAGGTCACACGCCGCAGGTTCCTGCGCCACCGTGCCGATGTCGCGGCCGCAGCTCCGGTGACAACTGCGGCGATCGGCGGGGGCATCGCGGCCGACGGCGTCGTCGAGGTGGATCCGAACGGGGGAGACATGGCGCCGGAAGCGGCGATCGACCCGAAGACGGGGCGTCCGCGCAAGTTCGCCTACCCACCGAATCTGTTTGTCGTGGACGGCGGCGCGCCACAGGTGCATGCGGCGGCGGCGGTCCTGGACGAGTTGAACATCACCGATGTCGCGGTAATCGGTCTGGCCAAACGACTCGAAGAGGTATGGGTGCCCGGCGACGATGATCCGGTCATCTTCCCCCGGACCAGCGAAGCGCTCTTCCTGCTGCAGCGCGTACGCGATGAGGCGCACCGGTTCGCGATCAGCTTCCATCGGAGCAAGCGCAGCAAGCGGATGACCGCCTCGGCACTCGACGGCGTGCCCGGGTTGGGAGCAACCCGGCGTGCGGCTCTCGTCGCGCATTTCGGGTCGGTGGCCAATCTCCGGCAGGCCACCATCGAACAGATCTCCGAGGTTCCCGGGATCGGTCAGACCACCGCTCGGGCGGTGCAAGAGGCACTTGTCGAACATAATCAGGGCAGTGAACAGACAGGATCCGCCAGGTGAGTGAATCGCAGACCGGCACCACAACCGGCGCCCCAGGGCTGACCGAGGTGTTGCTGGTCACCGGACTGTCCGGTGCCGGCAGCAGCACCGTTGCGAACCTGCTCGAAGACGCCGGCTGGTACGTGGTCGACAACGTCCCGCACACCTTGATCAGGTCGATGGTGGACGTGGCCCGCCGCGACGACTCCGCCATCTCCCGGATGGCCATCGTGATGCGTATCCAGATCGACTCCTACGCCTCGGCCCTCGATGCCTTGCGCTCCGAACTGGCCCTGACCGGTGTCGATCCCAAGGTGGTGTTCATCGAGGCGTCAGACCAGGTGCTCGTACAGCGGTTCGAGCAGGTACGTCGCCGACATCCGTTGCAGGGCAACGGCACTCTGATCTCGGCCATCGCGACCGAGCGGGTGATGCTGGCTGCGGTGAAGGAACGGGCAGATCTTGTCATCGACACCTCGAACCTGTCGGTGGCCAGGTTGCGGGTGATCATCGAGGGCGCTTATGCGAACGCGTCGGTCGCGGACGTGAGCGTGGTGGTCGAGTCGTTCGGGTTCAAGTACGGGCTGCCGATCGACGCGGACATGGTGGCCGACGTTCGTTTTCTGCCCAATCCACACTGGGTGCCGGAGCTCCGCGACCACAACGGTCTCGAGGAGCCGGTGCGCGACTACGTCTTGGGTCAGGAGGGTGCCGATGAGTTCCTGGAGAAATACGAGCAGATCTTGAGACTGGTCGGTGCCGGATACCGGCGCGAGGGCAAGAGGTACATGACAGTTGCCATCGGGTGCACCGGTGGAAAGCACCGAAGCGTCGCGATGAGCGAGGCCATCGCCGCCCGATTGTCGGGCCCGGCCGATGGCGCGGCCGCTTTTGCGGTACGGGTGGCCCATCGGGATCTGGGCCGCGAATGACCGGCCGCGACCCCTCGATCGTCGCGCTGGGTGGGGGGCATGGTCTGTACGCCACCCTCACCGCCATGCGCCGGTTGAGCAGCGACGTGACCGCCGTGGTGACGGTCGCCGACGACGGCGGATCGTCGGGACGTCTGCGGTCCGAACTCGGCGTCCTGCCGCCCGGTGACCTCCGGATGGCCATTGCCGCCTTGCTCGCTGCCACCGAACCAGAGAGCCGGAATGTCGCCGGGGTCCCCGGTGCACAGCCACCCGAGGAGTGGGCCGCGCTGCTGCAGCACCGTTTCGGGGGGCGCGGAGCTCTGGCCGGTCATCCGGTCGGAAATCTGTTGCTCGCCGGGCTCACCGAGGTCACCGGCGATGCGGTCAAGGCGCTGGAGATGATCACCACACTCTTCGGTGTGCAGGGCAGGGTGTTGCCCATGTCGGCCACCGCCCTCGACATCGAAGCCGATGTGTCCGGGCTCGAAGCCGACCCGCGGATCAGCCATTCGATCCGCGGTCAGGTCGCGGTCGCGACCACGCCGGGCAAGGTGCGCCGGGTCCGGTTGCTGCCGCACCAGCCGCCGGCATGCCCGGAGGCCGTCGACGCCATCGACGGCGCCGACCTGGTGGTCCTCGGCCCGGGGTCCTGGTTCTCGAGCGTGATCCCGCATGTGTTGGTGCCCGAGCAGCTCGCCGCCCTCAAACGGACGGCGGCCCGCAAGATCCTCATCGTCAACCTCGCCCCCGAACCCGGTGAGACGGCCGGTTTTTCGGTTGAACGCCACCTGCACGTATTACTCGCCCACGCCGACGATTTCCGGGTCGACGACGTGGTCGTCGACTCGGCGTCGGTGCCGTTCGGACGCGAACGCGAGCATGTGGAACGAGCAGCCGCGAAGTTCGGTGCCACCCTGCACGACGGCGAACTGGCGGTCCCTGGCACCCACACCCACGACCCCGCTCGCGTGGCGGCTCTCATCGCCGGCCTGTGCGATAGTGAAGCCGCCAGTTACAGATCGATAGTTCCAACAACCACAGAGGGAGACGGCGTCCGGTGGCGATGACATCCGCGGTCAAAGACGAATTGAGTCGTCTGGCGGTCACGCAGGTGAGCAGCCGGAAGGCCGAGGTCTCGGCTCTGCTGCGCTTCGCGGGCGGACTCCACATCGTCGCGGGACGTGTGGTGGTGGAGGCCGAGGTCGACCTCGGCAACGTCGCGCGGCGGCTGCGCCAGGCGATCTTCGACCTCTACGGGTACAACTCCGAGTTCCACGTCCTCAGTGCCGGCGGCATCCGCAAGAGTGCCCGGTACATCGTCCGCGTCACCAAGGACGGCGAGGCCCTGGCGCGTCAGACCGGCCTGCTGGACATGCGGGGCAGGCCCGTGCGCGGCCTACCGGCCCAGGTCGTCGGCGGCACCATCGGTGATGCCGAAGCTGCTTGGCGTGGAGCATTTCTCGCGCACGGATCGTTGACCGAGCCCGGCCGTTCCTCGGCCCTGGAGGTCAGCTGCCCCGGGCCGGAGGCCGCGCTGGCCCTGGTGGGTGCAGCTCGGCGGCTCGGTGTCACAGCCAAGGCCCGTGAGGTTCGCGGCGCCGACCGCGTGGTGATCCGCGACGGCGAGGCCATCGGCGCGTTGCTGACCCGCATGGGAGCGCAGGACACCCGGCTCACCTGGGAAGAGCGCCGGATGCGCCGCGAGGTGCGTGCCACCGCCAACCGCCTGGCCAACTTCGACGACGCCAACCTGCGTCGGTCGGCGCGCGCCGCTGTTGCGGCTGCCGCCCGGGTGGAGCGCGCGCTCGAGATCCTCGGCGACCAGGTGCCCGATCACCTGATCTCGGCGGGACAGCTCCGGATCACCCACCGGCAGGCATCGCTGGAGGAGTTGGGCCAGCTCGCCGATCCGCCGATGACGAAAGACGCTGTGGCGGGCCGTATCCGGCGTCTGCTGTCGATGGCCGACAAAAAGGCGCGGACCGAAGGCATCCCCGACACCGAGTCGGCGGTCACCGCCGACCTGCTCGACGACGACTGACGAGCGCGGCCGGGCGCTTCGGCGTCCGACCACACCCGGTGCCAGGACCGGGCGTGCCTGGCTGTTCGGGGCCGACTAGGCTGATCACTGCCGCAGAGGCGGGAGCCACACAATGGCCCAGCACACCGCATAGCTAAGGAGCTCACAGTGACCGTTCGGGTAGGCGTCAACGGATTCGGCCGGATCGGCCGCAACTTCTTCCGTGCCGTGGAAGCACAAAAGGCGTTGGGCACCACCGACGTCGAGATCGTCGCCGTCAACGACCTCACCGACAACGCGAGCTTGGCTCATCTGCTCAAGTACGACTCCATCCTGGGCCGCCTGCCGCAGGACGTCTCGCTCGAAGGCGACGACACCATCGTCGTCGGCGATCAGAAGATCAAGGCGCTGTCGCTGCGCGAAGGCCCGTCGGCGCTCCCGTGGGGCGACCTCGGTGTCGACGTCGTCGTCGAGTCCACCGGAATCTTCACCGATGCTGCCAAGGCGAAGGGCCATCTGGACGCCGGCGCCAAGAAGGTCATCATCTCCGCACCCGCAAAGGGCGAGGACATCACCATCGTGATGGGTGTCAACGACGACAAGTACGACGGCAGCCAGAACATCATCTCGAACGCTTCGTGCACCACCAACTGCCTCGGCCCCATCGCCAAGGTCCTCGACGACGAGTTCGGCATCGTCAAGGGTCTGATGACAACGATCCACGCCTACACGCAGGACCAGAACCTCCAGGACGGACCGCACAGCGACCTCCGTCGTGCGCGCGCTGCCGCTCTGAACGTGGTCCCGACCGGCACCGGCGCCGCCAAGGCGATCGGGCTCGTGCTCCCGCAGCTGCTCGGCAAGCTCGATGGCTACGCACTCCGCGTGCCGATCCCGACCGGCTCGGTCACCGACCTCACCGCGAACCTCAAGAAGTCGGCAAGCGTCGACGAGATCAACGCCGCGATGAAGGCTGCCGCCGAGGGTCCCCTCAAGGGCATCCTGAAGTACAGCACCGACCCGATCGTGTCCTCCGACATCGTCACCGACCCGCACTCGAGCATCTTCGACGCGCCGCTGACCAAGGTGATCGAGGACCAGGTCAAGATCGTGTCGTGGTACGACAACGAATGGGGCTACTCCAACCGCCTCGTCGACCTCATCGGCCTGGTCGGCAAGTCACTGTAATCCGGTCCTTCCAGCGCCAGGAGACGACGTACCCGTGACCACCTCGGTTCCCACCCTCGCCGATTTGCTCGAGACCGGAGTGGAAGGAAGGACCGTGCTGGTCCGTTCCGACCTCAACGTGCCTCTCGACGGCGGCAAGATCACCGACGCCGGACGCATCGTTGCGTCGGCGCCGACAATCAAGGCTCTGTCCGACGCAGGTGCCAAGGTCATCGTGACCGCACACCTGGGCCGTCCGAAGGGGGCGCCCGACCCGGCGTTCTCCCTCGCGCCGGTCGCCGAGCGTCTCGGCACCGAGCTGGGCCGGAACGTCCAGCTCGCCGGCGACGTGGTCGGTGGGGACGCGCTGGCCCGCTCCGAAGGTCTGACCGACGGCGACGTGCTGTTGGTGGAGAACGTGCGGTTCGATCCGCGCGAGACCTCCAAGGACGCAGCCGAGCGCGAGAAGCTCGCCAAGGCGCTGGTGGAGTTGACCGGTGACGAGGGCGCGTTCGTCTCCGACGGATTCGGTGTGGTGCACCGTGAGCAGGCATCGGTGTACGACGTGGCAAAGCTGTTGCCGCACTACGCCGGTGGCCTGGTCGCAGCTGAGGTCGAGGTTCTGGCCAAGTTGACCACCGACACCGCCCGGCCTTACGCGGTGGTGCTCGGCGGCTCCAAGGTGTCGGACAAGATCGGCGTCATCGAGGCCCTGGCGCCCAAGGTCGACACCCTGGTGATCGGCGGCGGTATGGCGTTCACCTTCCTCGCCGCACGTGGGCTGTCGGTCGGTTCGTCGTTGCTGCAGGAAGACCAGATCGAGGTCTGCAAGTCCTTGCTCGAGCGGTTCGGGGACGTCATCCACCTTCCGGTGGACGTGGTCGTGGCCGACAAGTTCGCGGCCGACGCCGAGGCCAAAACCGTTTCGGCAGAAGAGATCCCGGACGGCTGGATGGGATTGGACATCGGTCCCGAGTCGGTCAAGCGCTTCGCGGCGGTGTTGCACGAGGCCAAGACCGTGTTCTGGAACGGCCCGGCCGGCGTCTTCGAGTTCGAGAAGTTCGCGGCCGGCACCAAAGGCCTGGCCCAGGCGATCATCGAAGCCACCAGCGGGGGAGCGTTCTCCGTGGTCGGCGGCGGCGACAGCGCGGCGGCGGTCCGAACCCTCGGTCTCCCCGAGGACGGGTTCTCGCACATCTCGACCGGCGGCGGCGCGTCTCTGGAGTATCTCGAAGGCAAAGAGTTGCCCGGACTGAAGGTGTTGGAGAACTGAGATGGCCAATCGTAAGCCGCTGATCGCAGGCAACTGGAAGATGAACCTCAATCACCTCGAGGCCATCGGTCTGGTGCAGAAGATCGCATTCGCGTTGCCCGCCAAGTACTTCGACAAGGTCGACGTGACGGTGATCCCCCCGTTCACCGACATCCGAAGCGTGCAGACCGTCGTCGACGGCGACAAGTTGCTGTTGACCTATGGCGCGCAGGACCTCTCGGCGCACGATTCGGGTGCGTACACCGGTGAGATCAGCGGCGCGTTCCTGGCCAAGCTCGGGTGCACATTCGTGGTGGTCGGGCATTCCGAGCGGCGCACCATGCACGCGGAGACCGACGACGTGGTGCTGGCGAAGACCAAGGCAGCGCTCAAGTACGACCTGACCCCCATCGTCTGCGTCGGCGAAGGCCTCGAGGTGCGCGAGGCAGGCGACCACGTCGACTACAACATCGCGCAGCTCAAGGGATCGCTTGCTGGTCTGTCCGCCGACGAGATCAGCAAGGTTGTCATCGCCTACGAACCCGTGTGGGCCATCGGCACCGGCCGCGTTGCCAGTGCCGCCGACGCCCAGGAGGTGTGCGCGGCGCTGCGCGCCACGCTTGCCGAACTGGCCGACGCCAAGGTCGCCGACTCTGTACGAATCCTCTACGGCGGATCTGTGAATGCCAAGAATGTCGGCGAGATCGTCGGGCAGACCGACGTCGACGGTGCCCTGGTGGGTGGCGCGTCGCTCAAGTCCGACGAGTTCGCCACCCTGTCGGCGATCGCCGCCGGGGGACCGCTGCCCTGACCAACCTATTTTGTGCCCTTTTGGTGGTGCTGACCTGTGGGTTTGTTCGCCAAAAGGGCACAATTCTGGGATGGGGGACGCGGCCGGTACAGTTGAAGATCGGCCGTCAGTACAACTCTTTGATAGGAAACGACACGTGAAGCTTGCCCTGGACATCGGACTGGTGGTCACCAGCGTCTTGTTGATCGTGTTGGTCCTGCTGCACCGCGGCAAGGGCGGCGGACTCTCGTCGCTGTTCGGCGGCGGTGTGCAGTCGAGTTTGTCCGGCTCCAGTGTTGTAGAGCGAAATCTCGACCGCCTCACCGTGTTCGTCGGCGTCATCTGGCTGATCTTCATCCTCGGCATCGGTCTGGACATCAAACTCTCGTAACTTCGGCGGACACGGGCCATGTCCGAGATGCGCGAGTGCGGACCCGCCAGAGATACTTGACCGGTGACTGACAAGCGCCCCACCGTGCCCCGTCCGGAAGCCGGCAGTACCGACCGCAAGCTCACCGAACCACTCCGCGAGGACATCCGGTTGCTCGGCGGGATCCTCGGGCAGATCGTGCGCAAACACGCCGGCGAAGAGACATTCGAACTGGTCGAGAAAGCGCGCGTGGAGTCGTTCCGGATCCGCCGCGACGAAATCGACCGCACCGAGCTCGAAGAGCTCTTCCGCGACATCGACGTCCAGGACGCGATCTCGGTCATCCGGGCGTTCAGCCACTTCGCCTTGCTTGCCAACCTCGCCGAAGACATTCATCGCGAGCGTCGTCGCGCCATCCACGTGCGCGCCGGCGATCCTCCGCAGGATTCGAGTCTCGCCGCCACATATTCCAAGCTGTCTGCCGCGGGTCTGACTGACGAGCAGGTGGGCTCTGCGTTGGCTGATGCGACCGTGGTGCCCGTGATCACGGCCCACCCCACCGAGACCCGACGTCGCACGGTCTTCGAGGTGCAGCGTCGCATCACCGACCTGATGCGGTTCGCCGGACGAACGGAACTGACACCCGCTGAACGCGACGAGGTGCACACCGCGCTGAACCGGCAGATCCTCACGCTGTGGGAAACCGCGTTGATCCGACTCGAGCGTCTTCAGATCCAGGATGAGATCGAGGTGGGCCTGCGGTATTACGATGCCGGGTTCTTCGAGGTCATTCCCCGGGTCAATGCCGAGCTGCGGGCATGGCTCCAAGAGCACTACCCGTCTGCGGGCATCGCCGACGATCCGATTCTCCGGATGGGCTCATGGATCGGTGGAGACCGCGACGGCAATCCATTTGTCACCGGTGAGATCGTGGGCATGGCGACCCGGCGTGCCGCGGAAACCGCTGTGGCGCATCATCTGTCCGAATTGACCGTCCTGGCACAGGAATTGAGCCTGACGTCGCGGCTGACCGAGGTCGACGACGAGGTGTTCGCCCTCGGTGGGGTGGAGCGCGGCAGCCCCGACGCGGACGAACCCTATCGCCAGGCATTGCGGGCCGTTCGGCGTCGATTGGCTGCAACCGCCGGTTCGTTGTTCGACGATCGTTTTGTGGCCGTCAACGACGGGGGCTTCCCCAAAGACGGTGCCGAGACGTACGCCGATGCCGAGCAGCTGCTGGCGGACCTCGACGTCATCGATGCGTCACTGCGCGCGAACGGCGACGACGAACTCGCCGATGACCGATTGCTGACTCTCCGCGAAGCCGTGCGCGCGTTCGGATTCCACCTTTCCGGCCTCGATATGCGGCAGAACTCGGACATGCACGAGGAGGTGGTGGCCGAACTGCTGGCGTGGGCGGGGGTCCATCACGACTACACGTCGTTGTCCGAGCACGAGCGGGTCGAGTTGCTGACGGCGGAACTGAGCAACCGTCGACCTCTGGTCGGACCCGGCGCCAGACTGTCGGAGCTCGCCGACAAGGAACTGGCGATCGTTCGAGCCGCCGCCTCCGCGGTCGCCGCGTTCGGTCCACAGGCCGTTCCGAACTACGTCATCAGCATGTGCACATCGGTCAGCGATCTGTTCGAGGCGATCGTGCTGCTCAAGGAAGCAGGCCTGTTCGACCCCGGTGACGCGAAGACTCCTCCGACATCGACCGTTCGGGTCGTCCCGCTCTTCGAGACCATCGAGGATCTACAGCAGGGTGCGGCCACTCTTCTTGCAGCACTGGATGTCCCGCTGTACCGTGCGTTGGTTGACCAGCAGGAGGGCATGCAGGAGATCATGCTCGGGTACTCGGACTCCAACAAAGACGGCGGGTATCTCGCCGCGAACTGGGCGCTCTACCGTGCCGAACTCGACCTCGTCGAAGCTGCCAAGAAGGCCGGAATCCGTTTGCGGCTCTTCCACGGCCGGGGCGGTACCGTCGGCCGCGGGGGCGGGCCGAGCTACGACGCGATCCTCGCCCAGCCGCCGGGCGCCGTCCAGGGGTCGCTGCGCATCACCGAGCAGGGTGAGGTGATCGCGGCCAAATACGCCGAACCCGTTGTCGCCCGGCGCAATCTCGAGACGTTGCTGGCCGCGACCATCGAGTCGTCGCTCCTGGACACCGAGGGCCTCGGAGACGAAGCGGAAGCGGCGTACGCGGTGCTTGATGAACTCGCTGCGCTGGCTCGCCGGACCTACAGCGAGCTGGTTCACGAGACACCGGGATTCGTCGAGTATTTCGTGAACTCGACACCCCTGTCGGAGATCGGGTCGCTGAACATCGGCAGCCGCCCGGCGTCTCGCAAACAAACCGAGAAGATCTCTGACCTCCGTGCCATCCCGTGGGTCCTGTCGTGGTCGCAGGCGCGCGTGATGCTGCCCGGCTGGTACGGCACGGGTTCGGCGTTCGAGCAGTGGGTGGGGGACGACAGCAGCCGGCTGGAGACGTTGTCGGACTACTACGAGCGCTGGCCGTTCTTCCGAACGGTGATGTCGAACATGGCGCAGGTGATGGCCAAGTCGGATCTCGGTCTGGCCGAACGTTATTCGCGACTCGTCCCCGATGAGGACCTGCGTGTCAAGGTCTTCGGGATGATATCTGCCGAGCATGAACGCACAACGGCCATGTACTTCAAGATCACCAAGACCGACGACCTCCTGGCCGACAACCCAGCGCTCAAACGGTCTGTCTTCAACCGTTTTCCGTACCTCGAGCCGCTGAATCACCTCCAGGTGGAGCTTCTGCGGCGCTACCGCGGCGGGGACGACTCCGAGCTGGTCCGCCGCGGCATCCAGCTCACGATGAACGGTCTCGCAACCGCTTTGCGCAACAGCGGCTGACAGCTCGCCGGGTCGGCCGGACCCGGCCTCCCTCACTCGCGAAGGGCCGCGTTCAATCGTGCCGCCTGGCGCGTGAGGTGGTCACGTTCGGGCAGGCTGGGCGCCAGTCGGGCGGCATCGGCGTACAGTCGCGCCGCGGTCTGGATGTCGCCGTCGCGTTCGTGCAGGTAGGCGCAAACGGCCGTATACCGGGGCAGTGCGGTGTCGAGCCCGGCGAGGGCGGCCAGCCCGGCTCGCGGGCCATCGGCTTCACCGACCGCCACGGCGCGATTGAGCCGAACGATCGGACTGTCGGTGAGTCGCACCAGTTCGTCGTACCACTCCACGATCTGCACCCAGTCGGTTTCGGAGGCGGACCGGGCGTCGGCGTGCAGGGCAGCGATGGCGGCCTGCGCTTGGTATTCGCCGAGGTTGTCGCGGGCGAGTGCGTTCTGGAGTACGTCGACTCCCTCTGCGATCATGCCGGTGTCCCAGAGGCGTCGGTCCTGATCGGCGAGCGTCACCAGGCCGCCGTCGGGGCCTATTCGTGCCGGCCGCCGGGCGTGATGGAGCAGCATGAGCGCGAGCAGCCCCGCGACTTCCTCCTGCCGCACCATCGCGTCGAGCTGACGGGTCAGTCGAATGGCCTCACCGGCGAGGTCGATGTCGCCGGAATATCCTTCGTTGAACACCAGATAGAGCACCCGGAGCACCGTCGCGAGGTCACCGGGCTGGTCGAAGCGGACGTCTGACACGGTTCGTTTGGCTCTGCTGATCCGCTGGGCCATCGTTGCCTCGGGGACGAGATAGGCCTGCGCGATCTGCCGGGTACTCAGGCCGCCGACCGCCCGCAGGGTCAGCGCGACGGCCGACGCCGGCGTGAGAGATGGGTGGGCGCAGAGGAAGTACAGGTGGAGCGTGTCGTCGGCGATCTGTCCAGGGCCGGGTGGCGGCTCGTTCTCCACACGGACCTCACGGTCGCGCCGAGCGTTCTCCGACCGCACCGAGTCGAGGAACTTGCGCCAGGCGACAGTGACCAGCCAGCCTTTCGGATCCCGTGGAGGATCAGTCGGCCACAGCTTCATCGCCTCCACCAGTGCGTCCTGCACGGCGTCCTCGGCCGTCGCGAAGTCGACTCCGCGACGCACGAGGACGCCGATCACAGCAGGCGTGAGGTTCCGTAACAGAGCCTCATCCACCGCGTGTCACTCCGTGATCGCGGTGGGTGCGGTGAGGAAGGGGCGCACCTCCAGCCACTCGCGAAGAGGTTCGCCGCCCGCGCCGGGCGCAGCAGACAGTTCGGCAGCGAGCTCGAGAGCACGGTCATAACTGTCGACATCGATCGCCATCCAGCCGGCGATCAGGTCTTTGGTCTCCGCGAACGGGCCGTCGGTGACCGGCGGGCGACCCTCACCGTCGTATCGCACGAACGTTCCCTCCATCGACAGCGCCTGGCCGTCCACGAACTCGCCGTTGCGTTGCAGGCGGGTAGCGAAGTCCTCCATGAACTGCATGTGGGCGGACACCTCCTCGGGCTTCCACTGGTCCATCGGTGTGTCGAACAGCGGTGCCGGGCCACCCCGGTAGTGCTTGAGCAACAGGTACTTGGCCATCGTCTTCTCCTTGGTGGGTACGGCCCATTGTGGCCGTTTCACTACGGGGACGGAGTCGCTCGGTGGTTCTCGACATCGGCTTGTCCATGATTTCAGAAAATGTGTCGGACGATGTGAGACGATTATGCAAAACAGTCTCAGCCGTGCTTTACCCCGAGGAGAACCTGTGTCCGCGACACTGCCAGACCAGCGTGTACCCGTCCCCGGTTTCCCGACGGCCGTCAAGTACGGCGCGGCGAAGAACAACCGGTGGCTCAGGGCCGTCCGTCGAGCAGCTGTCAAGACAACTGGTCGCGACCTCTTTCCCACGGACGAACAGATCCGGACCTTCGCCGAAGACATGTTCCGCAGCGACCCGGTGGCCGAACGATTTGTCGACGAGGTGTACGGCGAGCTCGGAGCGCCCGCTGCCCGTGCCCTTCTCGACAAGGCCTTGACCGAGGGGCTTGATTCCATCGAGGACCCTCCCACAGCGATGAAGGCTTTGTTCGAGGAGTTCGAGACCGTCCCCGAGTGGGTGGATCCGGAGATGATCGCCGAAGGAGAGGCCATCTGGCGTCGTTGGGGCACATCGCTGTTCAGTGTGGCGGGCGGCATCACCTTGGAGATGTACACCGAGGCGGCTGTGGCCACACCACTCTCGCTGGCGGGCGGTTACGCCGGGGACAACGCGCTTCGGCGGTTTCTCGAGACGGCCCGTTTCTGGATCGACGTGTCCGAGCCCGACGCTCTGCTCACACCGGGATCCGCGGGGCGGGCCACTGCCATGCGCGTGCGGGTGATGCACGTGTGGGTGCGCCGCAAGGTCGCCGAGCATCCCGAATGGGACACCGAACGCTGGGGCGTGCCGATCAGCCAGTCGTATCAGCTGCTCACGTTGCTTGGCGGGAGCGTGGTTCCGGCGATGGCTCTCTGGTTGGTGGGGGTGCAGACTTCACTCCGGGAGATCCGGGTGCTGTTGCACTACCAGCGCTATCTCGGTCACCTCCTGGGCGTTCGCATGCAGTGGTATCCCGAATCGATCGCGGACTCGCTTCGACTCCTGGCGTTGGTCAACGCCACCCGCAGTTACGACGCGGGCCATCACGGCGCCGAACTCATCGAATCGTTCCCCGCCGCGTTCGCGCCCCGCGATGGTCACACCGGTGTGCGGCGCTTGCGTGAGAAGTACAACGCCACAATGTATTCCGCCTATTCGGCGGTTTTCATGATGCCGTGGACGCGCCGCCGGTACAACATGCCGAGTGCGGTGCCCGGGATTGCCTGGATCATCGCGCGACTGCCCGTGGTGGTGCTGATCGAATCCGTCCGCCGGATCTGCCCTCCGTTCGCCCGGCTCCACGAGACGATCATGCGCAAACACCGGGAGAACTGGCACGACGCCCAGATGGAGGGGCGATCGGCCGAATTCGACGCCAGCGGGGGATTGCGGCGCTGATCAGGTGAGCTGCGACGCCGCTTCCGGGTCGACGAACCACACGGTTGCGTCCGTGCCGTGCGCCCCGGCACACGGCCAGTCCAGAGGATCGGCCCCACCGACTCCGGCGGCCACTGCCTCGGCTTTCTCAGCGCCGGACACCAGGAACCAGACCTCCCGGGCCCGGGCGACAGCCGGGAACGTCAGCGTGATCCGCTGGGGCGGGGGCTTGGGTGAGTCGGTGACGGCGACCACGGTGGCGCCGGCTTCGGCGGTTGCCGCACTGTGGGGGAACAGGGAGTTGATGTGCCCCTCACCGCCCATCCCGACCAGGTGGACGTCGAACTCCGGTACCAGATGGCCGTCGCCGGCTTTCGACGACAATGTTGCCGCGTAATCGGCAGCTGCCGCTTCGATGTCGTCGCCGAACTCGCCATCGGACGCAGCCATGACGAACACCCGATCCCGTTGCACCGGAACGTGCTTCAGTAGCGCGTCGTAAGCCTGCCCGGCGTTCCGTTCGGGGTCGTCGGCGGTGACGAACCTCTCATCACCCCAGTAGATGTCCACCGCGGACCAGTCGATGTCGCCGGAGTCCTTGGCCAGAGCTTCCAGCAGGGCGATTCCATTGCTACCCCCGGTCAGTACCACCGAGGCGCTGCCGCGTGCCGCCTGCGCCGAGGTGACCGTGGCGATGAACCGCGCGGCCACCGACTCGACGAGCGCGGACTTGTCCGCGCAGTGGATCACCTGCGCATCGGCGTTCATGCGTGCACCTTGTCTTTCGCTCGGGTCAGCCCGTCGACGCCCTGCAGGGCGAGGTGGTAGATCTCGTCCGGATCGAGTCGCCGCAGCTCTTCGGCGAGGCAGTCGCGGATGTCGCGACCGGGTAGGGCCACCTTGCCGTCGGGTTTGCCCGGAATGGAGATGATGGCCTGATTGCTCATCCCGACGCACAGCACCAGCGGTCCGGCCTCGCGTTCAAGGGTCACCTTGAAGCTGCCGACCGATCGGGTCACCGGCACCTTCAGAACGGCGTGCAACCAACCGGCGAGCAGATCGACCGCGGGAGAGCCCGCAGGGCCCTCGACCTCAGCGGACACCGCTGCACTGTGCGGCGGTTGATCGAGCGCCGAGGTGAGCAAGGCGCGCCACGGGGTGATCTGGGACCACGCGATGTCCGAGTCGCCGGGGGAGTACGTCCTCAGTCGCTCGGCGAGGGCGGCGGGCACATCGGATGCCTTGTTGGTGTCGGTGATACGGCGTCTTCCGAGCTGCCCCATCGGGTCGGCGGCAGGATTCTCGGGTGGCCGGCCCGGCCACCACGTCACCACCGGCGTGTCCGGCAACATGAACGGGATGACCACGCTCTCACCGTGATTCGCCAATTCGCCGTAGAGATGCAGAACCACCACCTCCGACGCGCCCGCGTCGCCGCCGACCCGGATCTGTGCGTCCAGTCGCGACTTCATCCGACGGTCGCCGCACGACACCACGATCACCCGGCAAGGATGCTCGCGGCTGGCCTCGTTGGCCGCGTCGATCGCGCCTTCGGTGGGTTCGCCTTCGTCCGAGCAGACGAGCAGGGTCAACACCCGGCCCGACGTGAAAGCACCGCCGGCATCACGGATCTTGATGAGTTCCTTGCTGATCGCGGTGGTGCTGGTACCGGGCAGTTCGACAATCACGACTGGAACTCCTTCGTCGGCATGACTACAACTCCTTGGTCGCCCTCGCAGCGCTGCTGCTCCATCTGCCCGACACCGATCACGGACGTCGCCAGGTCCGTCCGTGCCGGGCCAGCATCTCCTCGGCCGATTTCGGACCCCAGGTGCCCGATTCATAACCGTCGGGCTTCCCGTTCTCTGCCCAGTGTTCGAGCACCGGGTCGAGGATCTTCCACGACAGTTCGACCTCGGCGTTGACCGGGAACAGCGATGGCTCGCCGAGCAGCACATCGAGGATCAGACGCTCGTACGCCTCGGGGGACGACTCGGTGAAGGCCTGCCCGTAACTGAAGTCCATGTTGACGTCCCGGACCTCCATGGACGACCCCGGCACCTTCGACCCGAAACGCAACGTGATGCCCTCGTCCGGCTGTACCCGGATCACCAGTGCGTTCTGGCTGAGCTCTTCGGTCATCGTCTGATCGAACGGCAGGTGCGGCGCGCGCTTGAACACCAGAGCGATCTCGGTGACCCTGCGGCCCAGGCGTTTTCCCGTCCGTAGGTAGAAGGGCACGCCCGCCCACCGCCTGCTGTCGACCTCGAGTGCGATCGCGGCGAAGGTCTCGGTGGTCGAGTCCGCGGCAAAGCCCTTCTCGTCCTTGAGCCCCGGCACCTCTTCGCTGCCCTGCCAGCCGGCTTCGTACTGTCCGCGTGCGGTGTTCTCGTCGAGCGGCAGGATGTTGCGTGTCGCGGAGAGGACCTTGATCTTCTCGGTCTGCAGTTCGTGCGGTTCGAACGAGATGGGTTCTTCCATCGCGATCAGGGCCATCAGCTGGATCAGGTGGTTCTGGATCACGTCGCGGGCGGCGCCGATGCCGTCGTAGTAGCCGGCCCGGCCTCCGAGTCCGATGTCCTCGGCCATCGTGATCTGCACGTGGTCCACATAGTGCGAGCTCCACACCGGATCGAACAGCTGGTTGGCAAAGCGCAGCGCCAAGATGTTCTGGACGGTCTCTTTGCCGAGGTAGTGGTCGATGCGGAACACCGAGTGCTCGGGGAAGACGGTGTTCACCACCGAGTTCAGCTCTTTTGCGCTCTCCAGGTCGTGCCCGAACGGCTTCTCGATGACCACGCGCCGCCAATGGTCGTCGGACTGCTCGGCCAGCCCCGACTTCGACAGCTGCTCGCACACCACCGGGAAGGCCGCCGGCGGGATCGACAGGTAGAAGGCGTGGTTCCCCTCGGTTCCGCGCTTCTCGTCGAGTTCCCCGAGGGTGTCCCGGAGCTTCTCGAAGGCCGTGTCGTCGTCGAAGGTGCCTTGGACGAACCGGAAGCCCTCGCTGAGCCGCTCCCAGACGTCCTCGCGGAACGGCGTACGGGAATGAGCGCGCACCGCGTCGTGCACCACCTCGGAGAAATCCTCGTGGTCCCAGTCCCGGCGGGCGAATCCGACCAGCGCGAAACCGGGGGGAAGCAGCCCCCGGTTCGCGAGGTCGTACACCGCGGGCATCAACTTGCGCTTCGCGAGGTCGCCGGTCACGCCGAAGATGACAAGACTGCTGGGCCCGGCGATGCGGGGCAGACGCTTGTCACGGTCGTCGCGCAGCGGATTTGTCCACTGCCCGGCTGCGTCCTTGGCCAAGGGATCAGGCCTTCGAGCCGGCTGCCAACTGCTCGGCGGTGGCGTCGATCAGTTCCTGCCACGCCACCTCGAACTTCTCCACGCCCTCGTTCTCCAGCGTCAGGAAGACGTCGGTGAGGTCGATCCCGATCGCAGAGAGCTTGTCGAACACCTCCTGCGACGCCGGACCCTGACCGATGATCGAGTTGGGGTTGACCGTCCCGTGGTCGGCGAAGGCATCCATCGTCTTCTCGGGCATGGTGTTCACCGTTCCGGGGGCCACCAGCTCGCCGACGTAGAGGGTGTCCGGCAGGCTCGGATCCTTCACGCCCGTCGAGGCCCACAGCGGGCGTTGGGCATTGGCACCCGCGGCGGCCAGTGCGCGGAAACGTGGCTGCTCCTCGAACACCTTCTGGTAGGCGACGTAGGCGAGACGGGCGTTGGCCAGGCCGGCCTTTCCCTTGAGTGCCTTCGCCTCGTCGCTGCCGATGGCATCGAGTCGCTTGTCGATCTCGGTGTCCACGCGAGAGACGAAGAACGATGCGACCGAATGGATCTTGGACAGATCGTGTCCGGCTGCCGATGCCTTCTCCAGGCCTTCGATGTAGGCGCCCATGACCAGCTCATAACGTTCGACCGAGAAGATCAGCGTCACGTTCACGCTGATGCCCTCGGCGATGACCTTGGTGATGGCCGGGATGCCCGCTTCGGTTGCCGGGATCTTGATCAGCAGGTTGGGACGGTCGACGATCTTCCACAGCTCGACCGCTTGTGCGACCGTCTGGTCGGAATCGTGGGCGAGGCGGGGATCGACCTCGATCGACACCCGGCCATCGACGCCCTTGGACGACTCGTACTGCGGGGCGAGCACGTCACAGGCGTTGCGCACGTCATCCGTGGTGACCGTGCGGATGGTGGCATCCACATCGGCGCCGCGGGCGGCCAGCTCGTTGACCTGATCGTCGTAGGCGTTGCCCTTGGACAATGCCGCCTGGAAAATCGACGGGTTGGTGGTGACACCCACCACCGACTTGGTGGCGATCAGTTCGGCGAGGTTGCCGGACTGGATGCGGGTGCGAGAGAGATCGTCGAGCCAGACCGAGACGCCGGCCTGGGAGAGTGCGGCAAGATTGGCGTTCTGTTCGCTCATTTTGCGCTCCAATTCATGTGTTGTGCAGATCTCAGTTGGTTTTTGCGACCGAGCGCTCGGCGGCGGCGATGACGGCCTCTGCGGTGATACCGAACTTCTCGTAGAGCACCTTGTAGTCGGCAGAGGCGCCATAGTGCTCGATGGACACGATCTCACCGGCGTCGCCCACCAGGCGGTACCACGGCATCGCGATACCTGCTTCGACAACCACTCGGGCCTTCACCGTGGGCGGCAGCACCGAATCGCGGTAGCTGCTGTCCTGCTCGTCGAACCACTCGACGCATGGCATCGACACGACGCGGGCATTGATTCCCTTGTCCTTCAGAGCCTTTTGCGCCTCGACGGCGAGGTACACCTCGGACCCGGTGCCGATCAGGATGACCTGCGGATCTCCCTCGGGCTCTGACAGGACGTACCCGCCCTTTGCCACACCCTCGGCCGACGTTCCCTCGAGAATCGGGATGTTCTGCCGGGTGAGCGCCAGCCCGACCGGATTGTGCCGCCGGGTCATGATTGCCTGCCAGGCGTAGGCCGTCTCGTTGGCGTCGCCGGGGCGTACCACGTCGAGATCGGGGATCGCGCGCAACGCCGCCAGGTGCTCGATCGGCTGGTGGGTGGGTCCGTCTTCGCCCAGTCCGATTGAGTCGTGGGTCCACACATAGATGGGATCGGTCTTCATCAGCGCGGCCAGTCGTACGGCCGGCCGCATGTAGTCGGCGAACTGGAGGAATGTTCCGCCGTATGCGCGGGTCGGTCCGTGCCGGACGATGCCCGACAAGATCGCACCCATCGCGTGTTCACGGATGCCGAAGTGCAGCGTGCGCCCGTACGGGTTCGCGCTCCAGTTCTTGGTGCTGATCCCGGTGGGGCCGAAGGACGCGGCTCCGTCCATGGTGGTGTTGTTGCTGCCCGCGAGGTCGGCGGAGCCACCCCACAGTTCGGGCAGAACGGGTCCGAGAGCTGAGAGCACCTTGCCCGACGCCGATCGGGTGGCCACATCCTTGTCGCCGATCTCCCACTTGGGGAGCGCATCGGTCCAGCCGTCAGGCAGGCCGTTCACCACGAGGCGGTCGAGCAGAGCCTTGCGGTCCGGGTTGGCCTCGGCCCACTCGTCGAACGACTTCTCCCAGGCCTTGCGCCGTTCGGCACCCCGGTCGACGAGCTGCCGGGTGTGCGCGATGACCTCGTCGGCGACCTCGAACGTCTGATCGGGGTCGAAACCCAGCAGCTTCTTGGTCTCGGCGACCTCATCATCGCCGAGCGCGCTGCCGTGGGCGCTGCCGGTGTTCATCTTGTTGGGCGCGGGGTACCCGATGATGGTGCGCAAGACGATGATCGACGGCTTGTCGATCACGGCCTTGGCCTTCTCGACGGCCTCCTCGATCGCGGTGACGTTCTCGCCGCCCTCGACGTGCTGGACGTGCCAGCCGTATGCCTCATAGCGAGCGGCGACGTCCTCCGACAGCGCGATGTCGGTGTCGTCCTCGATCGAGATGTGGTTCTTGTCGTAGAACACGATGAGGTTGCCCAGCTGCTGGGTGCCTGCCAGTGAGCTCGCCTCCGAGGTGACGCCCTCTTCGATGTCGCCGTCGGAAGCGATCACGTAGATGTAATGGTCGAACGCGCTCTGGCCGACCGGTGCGTCCGGATCGAACAGCCCACGCTCGTAACGTGCGGCCATCGCCATCCCGACGGACGAGGCCAGTCCCTGACCGAGCGGCCCGGTGGTCATCTCGACGCCACGCGTATGGCGGTACTCAGGATGGCCGGGCGTCTTGGACTCGTAGGTGCGCAGCGCCTTCAGATCGTCGAGTTCGAGGCCGAATCCGCCGAGGTAGAGCTGGATGTACAGCGTCAGGCTCGAGTGTCCGCAGGACAGGATGAAGCGGTCGCGGCCCATCCAGTCCGTATCCGTGGGGTCGTGCCGCATCACTCGCTGGAACAGCGTGTAGGCCAGCGGCGCCAGGCTCATGGCTGTGCCGGGGTGTCCACTGCCGCATTTCTGAACCGCGTCTGCGGCCAGAACTCGCACTGTGTCAACGGCTTTGGTGTCCACCTCGCTCCAGTCAGCAGGGTGTGAGGGCTGTGTTAGCGCGCGAATCTCATCTGTTGCTGACACGATCGTGTGAACTCCTCCAAGCTCGACTTTCAGTACATGGCAGGCTGCGAACAGCCCACGTCAAGCCTAGACGTCTCCCGGTCCCATGGCGCGATACGGGACTGAATAACTCTCCGGTTCACCTTCGGCAACCTGACCGGCGAGGTCAGGCGCCGGATCGGACCTCGATTGCCGTTCTGGGGTACCGGCCGTCTACCATTCCCTGTAGTAGATGAGCGAGTCAGGAGATCTAGTGCGGATTGGGGAACGTGTGAGCGGACACGGTTTCGCCTCCTCCCCAGCGTCAGGTGGTGAGGCTCCGCCCATGCAGCGCCCCACCAGCATGCGCGGGAGGATCTCGGGAACGGCATTGGCCTATCTCGCTCTCACCAAGCCACGGGTCATCGAGTTGCTCCTCGTGGCCACCATCCCCGTGATGCTGCTGGCCGACCGCGGTCGGGTGGACCTGGCCCTGATGGCCTGGACCCTGCTGGGCGGCTGGCTCGGCGCAGCAAGTGCCAACACGCTCAACATGGTGGTCGACGCCGACATCGACCAGAAGATGAAGCGCACCGAACGTCGCCCTCTCGCCCGCCACGCCGTTTCCACCAGAAGTGCACTCATCTTCGGGATCGTCCTGGGCGTGGCGTCGTTCGCGGTGTTGTCGACGATGGCAAACCTGCTCAGCGCCCTGTTGGTGATGGCGACGATCGCGTTCTACGTCTTTGTCTACACGATGGTGCTCAAGCGCCGGACCTGGCAGAACGTGGTGTGGGGCGGAGCAGCCGGCTGTATGCCGACCCTCGTCGGCTGGGCTGCCGTCACCGGAAGTCTGAGCTGGCAGCCTGTTGTGCTGTTCATGGTGATTTTCTTCTGGACGCCACCGCACACCTGGGCGCTGGCGATGCGTTACAAAGAGGACTACCGCGCGGCGGGTGTGCCCATGCTCCCCGTCATCGCCACCGAAATCCAGGTCACCCGGCAGATGCTGTTCTACACGTGGGCGACGGTGCTCAGCACGCTGGTGTTGTGTCTGGCCACGGGCTGGATCTACACGGCCGTGGCCCTTGCCGCAGGTGGCTGGTTCATCTTCGTGGTCCACAAGCTCTACCGCGCCACCCTGCGCGGTGAGGAAGTCACCCCGCTCAAGGTCTTCTTGCAGTCCAACGAATATCTCGCGATAGTCTTCTGCGGACTGGCGATCGATTCGGTGATCGGATTGCCGACGCTGACAAGCCTGTTCTGACGGGCACCACCGGCCGCTGGCCGGTGCGAGGTGATTTGGGGGAAACATGTCGTACCCACCTGGGCAGGGTCAGGGGCCCGGAAACAACGACTGGCGGCCCTACTCGGAGCCGACCCAGGTCGGCCAACCCCAGTTCGGCCCACCGCAATACGGTCAGCAGCCGCCGCCCGACAACGGTCAGGGCGGCCAGTTCTACGGCCAGCCCGATCCCGGATACAACCCGTATCAGCCCTATCCGGCCTCCGGCGGACAGTGGGGTCCGCCCCAGCCCCGCAAATCGCGCACGCCGCTGATCATCGGTCTCGTCGCGGTCGCAGTGCTCGTTGTCGTGGCTGTTGTGGTTGCACTCGTCGTCGCGCTCGGCGGGGGAGGCGCGAGTAGCGATCCGGAATCAGCTGTGAAGGGGTATCTCACGGCGCTGTCCGACGGCGATGCCGCCGAGGCTCTGGACCTGTCCAAGTCGCCTGCGTCCGAACTCCTGCTGACCGACGACATCCTGAAACAACAGCAGGAGATCGCCAAGATCTCCGACATCTCGGTCGTGGACGTCCAGAAAATGGGCGAGATGGCCACGGTCCAGGCCACCTACCAGTTCGGAGACCGCAAGGCCGACGAGAGTTTTGTGCTGCACAAGACCGGGGATTCCTGGCGGCTGGACGAGGGCGTTGTCGCAGTGGACATCAGCAGCCTCGGAGGTATTCCAGGGCTCACCGCCTTCGGCGTCCCTGTCGACGGCGAGGCCAAGGTGTATCTGTTCCCCGGGCCCGTGAAGTGGGGCAGTGCCGACGATAACTTCGCGGTCGTGAACGGCAAAGAAAAGGACTTCCCTGTCGCAGGGACGGGCTACGGGTCGTTCCCGGACCTGACCGCTGAACTCAGCGGCAAAGGACAGAACGCGGTGAACACGGCGGTCCAGGCCCACCTGGACGAGTGTGCGTTGTCGGTCCAGGTCGACGCGGCAACGGACAAGCCGGACTGCGGCCAGCGGACGTACGCCTACAACGCCGAACCGGGCTCGGCGAAATGGACTGCCCCGGCGCAATTGCCTGCCCTCGACTACCGCCTGGGGTACGACAACCCCGAGGAAGTGTCGGTCGACGGCGAGATGGAGTGGTCGGTGACTTTCCGCACGACCGCGTCGGGTTCACGACCGGCCGAGACCAAGACGGAGACCGTCACGGACTACCTGTACGGCACCGTCGACCTGGCCCAGAATCCGCCGGTGTTCACACCCGAAGGGTGACCGGCCTGCGCTTCAGCTCGGCTGCGGCGTCAGGACCACCGACCCCGTGGTCGCGCGGGCGGCCAGATCGATGTGCGCCTGCCTCGCCTCGGCCAGTGGATACGAGTGCGCGACCCGAACGGTGACGCTGCCGTCCGCGATCCCGGTCATCACCTCACCGGCGCGCCACGACAACTCTTCGGGGTCGGAGATGAAGTGCTTGAGGGTCGGCCGGGTGACCGACAGCGAGCCCGCGGCGTTGAGTCGTTGCAGATCGAAGGGTGGGACCGGTCCGCTGGCCGCACCGAAGAGAACAACGATTCCCCGGACCGCGGTCGCGGCGAGACTCTGCTCGAACGTGTCTGCGCCCACGCCGTCGTAGGCGACGGACACGCCCGCGCCACCGGTGAGGGCGCGCACCTGTTCGGCCACCTGGTCCCCGTATCGCAGCACTTCATCGGCCCCGGCCCGCCGGGACAGGTCTTCCTTCGCGTCGTTCGACACGGTGGTGATGACCCGCAGTCCTCTGGCCTTGGCCATCTGGGTGAGCACAAGGCCGACGCCGCCTGCGCCGGCATGGACGAGGACGGTGTCGCCCGGGCGCGGGTGGGCGGCACCATCGAGCAGGTAGTGCGCAGTGATCCCCTGCAGCAGAGCGGACGCCGCGACGTCGTCGGCGATGGTGTCGGGTACGGCCACGGCGCGCGCTGCCGGCACCACGACGAGTTCGGCGTAGCTCGAGGGTGCATCGCACCACGCGACCCGCTGGCCAACCGAAATCGACTCGACATCAGGGCCGACCGCCACGACCTCACCGGCGCCTTCACTGCCCGGGATGAACGGCAGCGTCATCGGATACATGCCGGACCGCTGGTACGTGTCGATGAAGTTCACACCGATCGCCGCGACGCGCACCAGGACCTCACCAGGACCGGGTTCGGGGTCGGCGGTCTCGACCACATCCATCACTTCGGGCCCACCGTGCTGACTGACCTGGATCGCATGCATGACTCCAGTTGTACCGAGCCCATGAGAGTGTCCGGTGATCGGCCCCGCCGCGGTGCGCAATATGCTGTGACACATGAGCGACCACAAGGGTGTCATCTCGGCTATTTCGAAGTTCGTGGCCCGCGAGGGTGGTTCGGCCACCGCTGTCCTGCAGGGGATCGGCGCCTCAGGCGTCCGCATCACACTGGTGGGCGGGGCGGGCGGAATCCTGGGCGATCAGGTGGTCCGGGACATGGAGACCGCAAAGCAGATCGTGGAACAGGTCGACGGGGTCGAGATCGGCGAGTGGGACCGCGACCTCACGTCGGCGGTCGATGTCCGGCCCGGGCACTATCGCAAGATGGCCGGCTGGGTGGCCAACGCCTAGAGGGCAAGCGCCCCCCTTCCAGAGGCGGCGTCAGACCGCTGCGGCCGTTCGTGGCTCGGCCGGCGACGCCGCCAGTGGATTCCCAGTTGATCGGGGACGCATTCCCACCCAGAGAGCTGCCGTCGCGGCAACACAGGCTCCCGCTCCGGCGACGTGCATGACCACCAGCGCCGCGGGGATGTCTGTGAGGTATTGGGTGATCCCGATGACCGCCTGCGCTGCGACCACAGCCACCACCACGTAGAGCCGGCGTTTGAGCCTGCTCGGAGCGCCGACCGCGAACAGCGCGAACCCGATCGCCAGGAGCAGCGACAGGTAGGCGATCAGCAGATCGGCGTGTAGGTGCACCAGTGTGGTCACCTCGATCTTCAGTCGTGGAACCGGCTTGTCGATGCTCTTGTCACCGGCGTGCGGGCCGGCTCCGGTCACCATCGTTCCGGCGATCAGAACTCCGGTCATCACCACAGCTGACAGGACGGTGAGCCACCGGAGGGCAGCCGGGACCACCGGGACGGCTTGCACGTCATCCGGCTCGCGGACCTTCTCGAGCAGTAGTACGGACAACCACACCATGGCCATCGACAACAGAAGGTGGATGGCGACCGTCCACCACAGCAGTCCGGTGAGCACGGTGATGCCGCCGACAACGGCCTGAACCACGGTGGACGCCGGCATCAGCCAGGCGTACACACGAACCTCGTACCTGCGTCGTGCCCTGGTGACCGCGATGACGATCAACGCGGCGGTGAGCACCACTGCGAACGTCAGGAGTCGGTTGCCGAATTCGACGGCCTGATGGATAGCGGCGACTTCGGGGTGCGCGGTGGGTGTGAAGCTGCCCGGGAAGCACTGGGGCCACGTCGGGCATCCCAAGCCTGAGGACGTCACGCGAACCACCGATCCGGTGACCGCGATCCCCGCCTGGGTGAGCACCACCGCCAACGCCAGCAGGGTCTGGACGCGGAGCGAGGGGAGGGGGAGCCGGTCGACTAGCCGGACAAACAGGCGGTACACGCCTTCGATGGTAGGGGCAGGACGAATGTGACCTGGGTCCAGGTGAGGCAATCAGGTGAAGCGGAAATACCGGACGGCGGCGATGCCTGCCGCGGCGCCCCAGATCGCCAGGACGGCGAGTCCGAACACATCGACAGAGCCCGCGGTGGCCTGGTCCAGCGCCTCGCTGAGGGCTCCGGACGGAGTGCATCGTGCAAACCATTCGACGAGGTCGGGTACGCGATCCCCGATCACCACGATGGATCCGATGCCGATGAATGCGAACCACAGCAGATTGGCCAGGGCCAGCACCACCTCGGCCTTGAGTGTGCCTCCGAGGAGCAGTCCCATCGCCGAGAACGCCAGTGTGCCGATCGCGATCGCGATGATGCCGAGCAACAGCCCGCCGATCGACGGTCGCCAGCCCAGTGCTGCACCGATCAGACCGAGCACGACGGCCTGTCCGCTGACCACGATGGCCACCGCGACGGATTTGCCGACTATGACACCCCATCGCGGGAGGGGTGTGGCTCCCAGTCGTTTGAGTGCGCCGTACCGACGATCGAATCCGACGGCGATCGCCTGACCGGTGAATGCGGTGGACATCACGGCCACGGTCATGATGGCGGGAACGAAGGTGTCCGTACGAGATTCGTCGAAGTCACCGATCGGCAGGAGACACAGCCCGATCAGCAATGTGATCGGGATGAACATCGTCAGCAGTTGCTGCTCGCCGTTGCGCAGCAGCAACATCAGCTCGATCCGGGACTGCGCCACGATCATCTGACGGATGGGGGCGGGTCTCGGACGTGGACTGAACGTGCCGGCAGCGAAACGGTTCGGCGTGCTCATCCGCGCATGCCCCGGCCGGTCAACTCGAGGAACACATCTTCCAGACTCCTGGTCTCGACCCGCAGGTCGGTGGCGAGGACATTGATCTTGGCGCACCACGACGTCACGGTGACCAGCACCTGCGGCGTCACCTGGCCGGTCACCAGGTAACCGCCGGGGGTCACCTCGGTGCACGAATAGTCTTCGGGCAGAACAGTTCTGAGCAAAGTGAGGTCCAGTCCCCGTGGTGCTTGGAATCGCAGCTCGTTCTCGGCGCCGCGGCTGGTCAGTTCGGCGGGCGTACCTTTGGCCACCTCGACACCGTGGTCGATGATGAGCACCTGGTCGGCCAGTTCCTCGGCTTCATCCATCAGGTGGGTGGTGATCAGCACCGAGACCCCGTCGGCCCGCAGACGATCGATCAGCTCCCACACCATGATCCGGGCGTGGGCGTCCATGCCGGCAGTCGGTTCGTCGAGGAACACCACTTCGGGACGACCCACCAACGCACAGGCCAGGGCAAGTCGTTGTTGCTGCCCCCCGGACAGCCGCCGGTATGAGGTGCGCTGGGCGTCGACGAGTCCGAGGTTCTCCAGGAGCCAGTCCGTGTCGATGGGGTCGGCCGAGTACGACGCGCACAGACGCAGCATCTCTCCGGCCCGGGCACCCGGATACGCTCCGCCACCTTGGAGCATCACACCGATCCGGCTTCGCACTTGGTCGTTGTCGGCGAGCGGATCCAGACCGAGGAGACTCACCTCGCCCTCGTCAGGGGCCTGAAAACCCTCGCAGATCTCGACCGTGGTGGTCTTACCCGCCCCGTTCGGACCGAGAATTGCCAGGATCTCGCCGCGCTGCAGTTCGAGGTCGAGGCCGCCCACGGCAGTGGTGTCACCGAAGCGTTTGACGAGTCCCTTGACCGACAGCGCGGGTCCATCGACTCCGACGCCGGCGATACCGGGGGCGGACGACGGGCTGCTCACAACCACCAAGAGTAAGCGCCCGTCGGCCCGGCTCGGTACACGGGTGAGGCGAAAGCGGCGGCGTCGGCGATCAGTTGTCGACCGCGGCCGGTGCCGCCTGTGCGACTTTGGCGCGCCGCCGGCGCTGCCAGGGCATTTCCTCGAAGAACAGGGCTGTGAGAACGGCCACCAACAGGACCGCGGCGACGATTGCCTCGGCCAGCTGGAAGCCGCGGGTGCCCGCCCCGGTGGGCAACACCACGACGGAGATGATCGCCGAGATCGACACCGAGATGATCCGGAACCACCGGCCGGTCGCCCATGCGGCGAGCGGGATGATGGCCCACAGCAGGTACCACGGCTGCACGAAGGGGAAGAACAGCACAACAGTTCCCATCGCCAGTCCCAGTGCGCCGACCGGATGCAATCGGCCGGCCAGGGCCGCCAGGAGCCAGCGCACGACGAGGACTGCAGCAACCGCCTGCGCGGCCGGGCGCGCGACATCGAGCATTGCCTGGGTGTGGTCGCCCAAGCCGAGCAGGACCCCGATCCGTCCGGTCGTCACCGACAGGAACGTGGGCATGGACATCCACGAGCGCACCACGTCGCCGGTGGAAAGGGTTTTGGTCCATCCGAACCCGAGACCGGTGCCGACACAGATCGCCACCATCACCGTGACCAGGATGACGCCGAGGAACGCGGCCGACGCCGACAACGCTCCGAGACTGCGTCTGGAGCGCTGCCAGTACTCGCGGGGAGGCGCATGCCGCAGTGCCGGAAGGGTCGCTCCCCATCGACGGGCCAGTGCGATGCCGACAAATCCGAAGGCCAGGATGGACGCGATCTTGATCATGCAGGAGGCGGCGATCACGACGGCGCCCGCGATCAGCAGCAGCCCCGCCCGGCTGGGCCACACCGAACCGGGTCTTCGGAGCCGGTCGGGTGAGTCGAGCCCCCGGAAGCACAGTTCCATACCTGCGAGCATCAGCCCGAGCATCAGGGCTTCGTTGTGGATGCCACCCACCAAATGCAGGATGAGCAGGGGGTTCATCGCTCCGAGCCACAGCGCGGCCACCGGCGACACCCCGCACCGCTTCGCCAGTCGCGGCAGGGCCCACACGATCAGGCCGACCCCGAACAGGGCAAGCGCCCGATGCGCCACCAGCGCCGCGGGGATGTATTCCCCGGTGACGTGGGTGATGTTGTCGCCGAGCCACAGGAACAGCGGCCCGTAGGGCGCAGGCGTCTCGCGCCACAGGTTGGGGACCGATCTGGTGAAGACGTGGTCGATGCCCAGTCCGGCGGCGGGACTGACCACGTAGGGATCAAGGCCGCGGGCGGCGATCTCGCTCTGCGCGAGGTAGGAGTAGACGTCCTTGCTGAGCATCGGCGGGGCCACGACGAAGGGCATCAGCCAGACCAGCAACGTGCGGTCGGCTTGCCTGCGGGTCATCCGTCGCGGCGGAGCATGCCCTTTCATGACGTCGCCGCCCACTCGGCCGACTGCGAATCGGCCGAGGAGAAGCCACGCGAGGACGAGGATCACCGTGCCCGCGAGAGAGAAGGTCAGCGCTGTGGGCCACATTCGCGACGGCAGCGACAGCACGCGAGCACCGGCAAGTGGGTTCTGCAGCACCGGCAGTGCACCGGTCCCCAGTGAGCCGACCAGAACCAGCACCGCGCCGGTTGCGCCGAACAGACGAATCCGCAGCAGTCGTTTGGACTCCTCGCGGTTGAGTGGACCCACCTCGCCTTCGTCGCCGTGCAGTCGAGCAACGGTGAGCCCGTAGTCGCCGGTGGCGTCGCGGTCCGGCGGGCCGTCCCCGTTCCGAAGCCCCAGGTAATCGAGGGATCGGCGGACACCGGTACGCACCGGGGTCGATCGGGCCGGCGCCGATGCCTTCGGCTCGGGTTCGGTGACTGTGGTTTCCGGCACAGCAGAGACTGTAGTGGTCGCTCGTGGGCAGCGGCCCGGGCCTGCATGTTCGATGATCATCGCCGTCTCGATGGTCGGAGAAAGTGGCCCTGAAAGGGTCGGCCCGACCAGGCAAGGGCACCCTTGGTGGAAATCGTCTCGTAATTCGGTAACACTTGTGTTGTGAAAACGGCTCACGATATCTCGCATGCCTCGGATGTGGCATCGATCGACGCTGCGCCGGCAATCCACATCGCGGACGACGTGCACAGCCCGGTCCCCGTCACCCACGACGGACAGACCCGGTCCGCGGTGGTCACCCTCATCCTCGAGCAGGGCCCGGTTACCGCAGGTCACATCTCAGAAGCTCTCGGGATCACTCCCACCGCGGTACGTCGCCATCTCGACGCCATGATCGCCTCGGGCGACGTCGTCGCGACTGCAGCCCCTCGCTACGCCCAACGGGGCCGGGGTCGTCCCGCCAAGCACTTCCAGCTCACCGCCGCAGGTCGCGGTCGTCTCAAGCACGCATACGACGACCTCGCAGGCGCGGTGATGCGGCGTCTGCGGCGGATCGGTGGCGACGCAGCGGTCGAGGACTTCGCGCTCGAGCGTGCCGAGCAGATCGTGGCCAATGTGCCGGTGGCAGGGGATTCGGCCGCCGATCGGGAGGGCACCGCGCAAGAAATCGCCGAAGCTTTGACCGAAGCGGGATTTTCTGCGACCACCCGGCGCGTTGGTAATGGTGTGCAGATCTGCCAGCACCACTGCCCGGTCGCACACGTGGCAGCGGAGTTCCCTGAGTTCTGCGAGGCCGAAACAGCGGTCTTCACCAAAGTCCTCGGTACACACGTGCAGCGTCTGGCGACCATCGCCAACGGCGACTGCGCATGCACCACTCATGTGCCGCTTGCGAATCCGCAGGTGGCAAATCAGGTCGACGCCCAGCCCGCGTCGGCACCGGCAGCCTCCGGAAGGAGTCACTCATGACGGTCACAGACCCGACACCCACACAGGCAACTGCCGCTGCGGCAGTGCTGACGCAGGAAGAGACGATCGATTCGTTCGGCGCGTACGGGTACGGCTGGGCGGATTCCGACGTCGCGGGCGCCAGCGCCAAGCGCGGCATCTCCGAAGCCGTGGTCGCCGACATCTCGGCGAAGAAGAGCGAGCCCGAATGGATGCTCGCCGCACGTCTGAAGGCGTTGTCGATCTTCGAGCGCAAGCCCATGCCGAACTGGGGCTCGAACCTCGACGGCATCGACTTCGAGAACATCAAGTACTTCGTCCGCTCCAGCGAGAAGCAGGCAGCGACCTGGGACGACCTGCCCGCGGACATCAAGAACACCTACGACAAGCTCGGCATCCCCGAGGCCGAGAAGCAGCGTCTGGTGTCGGGTGTGGCAGCGCAATACGAGTCCGAGGTCGTGTACCACTCGATCCGTGAGGATCTCGAGGCCCAGGGTGTGTTGTTCCTCGACACCGACACGGCCCTGCGTGAGCAGCCCGAACTGTTCCAGGAGTACTTCGGAACGGTCATCCCGGCCGGCGACAACAAGTTCTCCGCGTTGAACACCGCCGTGTGGTCCGGTGGCTCCTTCATCTACGTCCCCCCGGGTGTGCACGTCGACATCCCGCTGCAGGCCTACTTCCGGATCAACACCGAGAACATGGGCCAGTTCGAGCGCACCCTGATCATCGTCGACGAAGGTGCATACGTGCACTACGTCGAAGGTTGCACCGCGCCGATCTACAAGACCGACTCGCTGCACTCGGCCGTGGTCGAGATCATCGTGAAGAAGGGTGGTCGCTGCCGTTACACCACCATTCAGAACTGGTCGAACAACGTCTACAACCTGGTCACCAAGCGGGCCAAGGCCGAGGCGGGCGCCACCATGGAGTGGGTCGACGGGAACATCGGCTCGAAGGTCACCATGAAGTACCCGGCCGTATGGATGACCGGCGAGCACGCCAAGGGCGAGGTTCTGTCCGTGGCATTCGCCGGACCGGGCCAACATCAGGACACCGGTTCCAAGATGGTGCACCTTGCGCCCAACACGTCGTCGAACATCGTCAGCAAGTCGGTTGCCCGTGGCGGTGGCCGGGCCTCCTACCGTGGGCTGGTCCAGATCAACAAGGGCGCGCACGGCAGCCGTTCGACTGTGAAATGCGACGCGTTGCTGGTCGACCAGATCTCGCGCAGTGACACCTACCCGTATGTCGACATCCGCGAGGACGACGTCACGATGGGTCACGAGGCGACCGTCTCGAAGGTCAGCGACGATCAGCTGTTCTACCTGATGAGCCGCGGCCTCACCGAGGACGAGGCCATGGCCATGGTGGTCCGTGGGTTCGTCGAGCCCATCGCCAAGGAATTGCCGATGGAGTACGCCCTCGAGCTGAACCGCCTGATCGAGCTGCAGATGGAGGGTTCGGTCGGATGAGTTCTCCCACTGGTGTGGTCGGCGCTGTCTCCGGCGAGAATCAGGGCCCGGCGGTCAACAAGGGGGAGCAGTTCACCTCGTTCGACGTCAACGCATTCGAGATCCCGCGGTCGAAGGACGAGGCCTGGCGCTTCACGCCTTTCCGGCGCCTTCGTGGGCTGCACGACGGCTCGGCGCAGCCGACCGGACAGGCCACGGTCACCGTGGACGGTCTGGTGGAGGGAGCTCGCGTCGAGACCGTAGGGCGCGACGACGCCCGGCTGGGACAGGGTGGCGTTCCCTTCGATCGCATTGCTGCGCAGGCGTATTCGTCGTTCACCGAAGCCACGGTCCTGACCGTGGACAAGGAGACCGAGATTGCCTCACCGATCACGGTCACCATCGATGGCCCCGGCGAGGGCGAGACCGCGTTCGGTCATGTCCAGGTCCGGCTCGGTGCGTTCGCCAAGGCCGTGGTGGTCATCGACCAGCGGGGCAGCGGCACGTACGCCGAGAACATCGAGTTCGTGATCGGTGACAGCGCGCACCTGACTGTGGTGAACATCCACGACTGGGCCGACGACATGGTGCATGTCGCAGCCCACCATTCCCGACTCGGACGTGACGCGGTGCTCCGGCACTTCGCGATCAGCCTCGGCGGAGATTTCATCCGGTTGAGCCCGGTGGTGCATTACGACGGTCCCGGCGGCGACGCCGAATTGTGGGGCCTGTACTTCGCCGACGCCGGACAGCATCTCGAGCAGCACCTACTGGTGGACCACTCCCAACCGCACTGCCGGTCGAACGTCGTCTACAAGGGCGCATTGCAGGGTGTGGCAGGGGATCGCAGCCGCGAAGCCCATACCGTGTGGGTCGGCGACGTGCTCATCCGAGCCGAGGCCGAGGGCACTGACACCTTCGAACTCAATCGCAATCTGATCCTCACCGACGGTGCCCGCGCCGACTCCGTCCCCAACCTGGAGATCGAGACCGGCGAGATCGTCGGAGCCGGACACGCAAGCGCCACCGGCCGATTCGACGACGAGCAGCTCTTCTACCTGCAGGCTCGTGGCATTCCCGAGGACCAGGCCCGCCGACTGGTGGTCCGTGGGTTCTTCGGTGAGGTCATCGCCAAGATCGGTGTACCGGAACTGCGTGAGCGTCTCGAGGCGGCTGTGGAAGCCGAACTCGAGGTCGCAGGCGCCTGAGCCGCACCCACACCCCCTCAATACTTCAGCCCATACCAGCAAGGAATTCGATAACCGTGGCCACTTTGGAAATCCGCGATCTGCACGTCAACGTGAAGCAGACCGACACCGATGCCGAACCGATCGTCATTCTCAAGGGCGTCGACCTGACCGTCGAGTCGGGCAAGACCCACGCCATCATGGGCCCCAACGGGTCGGGCAAGTCGACGCTCTCGTACGCGATCGCCGGCCACCCGAAGTACGAGGTCACCCAGGGTTCGATCACCCTCGACGGTGAAGACGTACTCGAGATGACCGTCGACGAGCGCGCCCGGGCCGGTCTGTTCCTCGCGATGCAGTACCCGGTCGAGGTTCCCGGTGTGTCGATGTCGAACTTCCTCCGGACCGCTGCCACCGCCGTGCGCGGTGAGGCACCGAAGTTGCGTCACTGGGTAAAAGAGACCAAAGAAGCGATGACCGAACTCGAGATCGATCCGTCGTTCGGCGAGCGCAGCGTGAACGAAGGCTTCTCCGGTGGTGAGAAAAAGCGTCACGAGATCCTGCAGCTCGGGCTGCTCAAGCCCAAGATCGCCATCCTCGACGAAACCGACTCAGGCCTCGACGTCGATGCGTTGCGTGTGGTCTCCGAGGGCGTGAACCGCTTCAAGGCGAACGAGAACGGTGGCGTGCTCCTGATCACCCACTACACCCGGATCCTGCGCTACATCCAGCCCGACCACGTGCATGTGTTCGTCGGTGGCCGGATCGTCGAGTCCGGTGGACCCGAGCTCGCCGACGAGCTCGAAGAAAACGGATACATCCGATTCACCCAGGCTGCGAACGCCTGAGGTTCGAACTTCCAGGAGGCCAGACGTGACGAGCATCGATCAGGTTGTAGCCCCAGCATCGCATGAGGTCACCGCACTGGACGTGACCGCGGTTCGTGCCGACTTCCCGATCTTGGGACGGACCGTGCGGGACGACAAGCCGCTCGTCTACCTCGACTCGGGGGCCACCAGCCAGCGACCGGTACAGGTCCTCGACGCCGAGCGCGAGTTCTTGGTGACCCGTAACGCTGCGGTTCACCGCGGTGCGCATCAGCTGGCCGAAGAGGCCACCGACGCGTACGAGAACGCACGCGCGCTCATCGCCGAGTTCGTCGGTGCCCAGTTCGACGAGTTGGTCTTCACCAAGAACGCGACCGAGTCGCTGAATCTGGTGACGTACACCTTGGGTGACGAGCGCAGCGCGGGCGTCCTGGGCGGCAAACCACTCGGACCCGGCGACACCGTGGTGATCACCGAACTCGAGCACCACGCGAACCTCGTTCCGTGGCAAGAACTCTGCCGCCGGACCGGGGCGACGCTGCGCTGGTACGGCGTCACCGACGACGGCCGGATCGACCTCGACTCACTGGTGCTCGACGATTCGGTCAAGGTCGTCTCGTTCACCCACCAGTCGAACGTCACCGGTGCCATCGCCGATGTCCCGGAACTGGTCCGTCGCGCTCGCGCTGTCGGTGCCCTCGTGGTTCTTGATGCCTGCCAGTCGGTTCCTCACATGGTGGTGGACTTCACCGAGCTCGACGTGGATTTCGCCGCGTTCTCCGGCCACAAGATGTTCGGTCCCTCGGGTGTCGGTGTGTTGTTCGGCAAGCGTGCGTTGCTCGCCGAGCTGCCGCCCTTCATCACCGGTGGCTCCATGATCGAGACCGTCACCATGGAGGTCTCCACCTACGCCCCGGCGCCCCAACGGTTCGAGGCGGGCGTACCGATGACCTCTCAGGTCATCGGATTGGGCGCCGCCGTGCGCTACCTGCAGGGACTGGGTATGGCTGCCGTTGCGGCACACGAACATTCGCTGACCGAAGCAGCCTTGAAGGCGCTGGCGGAGATCGACGGAGTACGCATCATCGGGCCGGCCACCGCAGATCGGCGCGGAGGTGCGGTGTCCTTTGTGGTCGACGGCATCCACGCGCATGATCTCGGGCAGATCCTCGATGACGAGGGTGTCGCGATCCGAGTGGGTCACCATTGCGCGTGGCCGCTGCACAAGCGCTTCGGGGTCGCCGCGACAGCGCGCGCTTCGTTCGCCGCGTACAACACGCTCGACGAGGTCGAGGCGCTCGCCAAGGCGATCGTCCGTGCCAAGGAGTTCTTCGGGGTCGGTGCCTGATGCGGATGGAGCAGATGTATCAGGAAGTGATCCTCGATCACTACAAACACCCGCAGGGGCGAGGTCTTCGTGACCCGTTCGGTGCCGAGGTCCACCACGTCAACCCGACGTGCGGGGACGAGGTCACCTTGCGCGTACAGCTCTCCGACGACGGAGACAAGATCACCGATGTCTCGTACGACGGCCAGGGATGTTCGATCTCTCAGGCGTCCACGTCGGTGCTCTTCGAGCAGCTGGTCGGCCAAGACGTCCAGGAAGCCCTGGCGACCGTCGACGCGTTCAACCAGATGATGACGTCGCGGGGCACTGTCGACGGTGACGAAGAGGTCATCGGCGACGGAGTGGCCTTCGCGGGAGTGAGCAAGTACCCGGCGCGCGTCAAGTGCGCGCTCCTGGGATGGATGGCATTCAAAGACGCGTTGGCACAGACGGTGGTCAACAGAGAAACACCGGCCGACAACAACAATTCCGCTAGGGAGTCAGCATGAGCGATCAAGCCCCGTCGACAGAGATCAAGGCGCCTGAGGAAGTTCAGACCTCTCTGCCGAAGATCGAGGACATCGAGGAGGCCATGCGCGATGTGGTCGACCCCGAACTCGGCATCAATGTCGTCGACCTCGGCCTGGTCTACGGACTCGACGTCACCGATGATGCGGTCGCCAAGATCGACATGACACTGACCTCGGCGGCCTGCCCGCTGACCGACGTGATCGAGGATCAGACCCGATCGGTCCTGGTGACATCCGGGCTGTGCACCGACATCGAACTGAACTGGGTGTGGCTGCCGCCGTGGGGTCCGGACAAGATCACCGACGACGGCCGCGAACAGCTGCGCGCGCTCGGCTTCACCGTCTGACCCTACTGGGGCAGTGGCAGAAACGTTCGAGACCCGGATCGATCGGCTGATCCGGGAAGCACAACAACGCGGTGAGTTCGACAACCTGCGCGGTGCCGGCCGCCCTCTTGATCTCAGCGATGCCGACGACCCCGAATGGTGGGCGAAGCGCAAGATCAGGGAAGAGAACCTCGACAGCTCGGCGCTGTTGCCTCCGACGCTTCAACTGCGCCGGGAGGCCCAAGGGTTTCCGGAGTCGCTTGCGTCCCTCCGTGAGGAGTCCGCGGTGCGTCAGATCCTCGAAGATTTCAATCAACGGGTCCGGCGAGATCGGCTCGCACCGAGTCTCGGGCCGGCGTCCTATGTGATCGCCCGAACCGTGGACGTCGAGGCGATGGTGGAGCGATGGCGCGAACTCCGCCGACGCAGATGACGTCGACAGGCGAGTTCGGATCGTCGTAAATCGGTTGTGGTCACCGATACTGTTCTCAGAGTGCTGCTGACCATCGAAACGACCGGATCATCGTCCGATCACCGCATCCCTGCGACCGATCTCGGGTTCCTGCTGCACAAGCACCCCGACCGGGTCCAGCAATTCGCGACCTCCAGTGGAACCGCAACCATCTTCCACCCGGTCGCCGACACCTCGCGGTGCCGCGCGGTTCTTCATGTCGGGGGCGAAGACCCGTCACGGACCACGCTGGGGGCTGCTGACCGCTACGTGAACACGCTCCCGTACGCGGGATCGTCTCGACTGATGGTTGCGATGGCCAAGGTGATGTCGGATGCGCTCGGTGGCCGCTGTGCACACCGCCCCGACCTGGTCGACACGGTGTGGCAGCTGCAGGTGACGGTGAGCTCGGTGCCCACCACCGGTGGCGCCGATCTCACCCACGACTTGTTCGAACCGCTGGGCTGGACGGTGCTTTCCACTGCCACCGTGCTGCAGCCCAATGAGTGGGGCCCGTCCCGGTTTGTGCAGTTGCAGCTGAGTGGCGAGTTCACCCTGCGCGACGCACTGTCGCACATATACGTGCTGATCCCGGCGCTCGCGGCGGACAAGCACTACTTCATCGGCGAGGAAGAGGTAGACAAGCTGTTGCGGCTGGGTGCCCGCTGGCTGTCGAACCATCCTGCGCGCGAACAGATCACAAGGCGGTACCTGAAGGAATTGCATTCGCTCACCAATGACGCGCTGGCACGGCTGATACCCGACACCGCGTCACACGAACCACTGCCGAAACGCCGCACATCGATGCAGGAGCTGCGCCGTACCGCAGTGGTCGACGCGCTTCGTATGGTCGGCGCGCGGTCGGTCCTCGACGCGGGATGCGGCGAAGGCAGCCTCTTGCGGGAGCTCGTCACCGAGCCGGGTATCGGCCGACTGGCAGGCGTGGATGTGTCAGTTGCCGCTCTTGGCCGGGCCAGTGACTCTTTGTCCAGGTTCGCAGCGGTAGAACTGTGGCAGTCATCGCTGATGTACTCGGACAACCGGTGCCGAGGATTTGATGCCGTCGTCCTGATGGAGGTGATCGAGCACGTCGAGCCCGATCGCCTCGACACAGTCGAGTCGTCCGTGTTCGAGACCATGGCTCCGTCATCGGTGATCGTCACGACTCCCAACCGCGACTACAACGCTCTCTATGGGCTGGGCGGCAACGAGTTCCGCCATCCTGATCACCGGTTCGAGTTCAGCCGCGCCGAGTTCGAGCACTGGTGTGAACGCGTGGCCGACGAATACCGGTATTCGGTGACGGTGAGCGCGATCGGAGAGATGGACATGAATGTGGGCTCATCGAGTCAGTTGGCAGTCTTCCGAAGGGTCGACTCAAAGGCGCCGGAGGCCCAGCGATGACGGCACTCGAGATCCCCGAACTGTCGCTCGTGGTGCTCATCGGTGTCACCGGCGCAGGCAAGTCGACGTTCGCAGCCAACAACTTTCGTGAGACAGAGGTGTTGTCATCCGATCGATTCCGAGGCCTGGTCGCCGATGACCCCACGTCACAGGAGGCGACCGGCGACGCGTTCGAGGTGCTCGAGTTGGTTGCGGGCAAACGATTGGCGGCCGGACGCCTCACCGTGATCGATGCGACCAGCGTCCGCGTCGAGGACCGCAAGCGGCTTGTCGCGCTGGCGAGGACCCATGACGTCTTACCTGTCGCCATCGTCCTGGACGTCCCTCCGGACGAGTTACGGGGGCGTGCCCACGATCGGACAGACATCACGGTCGGTGTTGTCGAACGTCAGTACGCACACCTGCAGCGCAATCGAAAGGGCCTGCGCAAAGAAGGGTTTCGACACGTCCACCAGCTCGATGGTGTCGCGGACATCGATGCCGCGACCATCGTGCGTACCCCTTTGTTCAGCAACCTCAACGATCGACACGGCCCGTTCGACATCATCGGTGACGTCCACGGTTGCTTCACCGAGTTGACCACGCTGCTCGGCAAGGTCGGGTGGGGACTGCAGACCGACACGGACGGCATCGTTGTCGGGGCCGTACCACCCGAGCCCGGGCGGACCGCGATCTTCGTCGGGGATCTGGTGGACCGTGGCCCGGACACCCCGGCTGTCCTGCGACTGGTCATGTCGATGGTCCGCCAGGGCAGTGCGTTCTGCGTGCGCGGAAATCACGAAGACAAGTTGCTCCGCGTCCTTCGTCAGCGCAGCGGCCGCGCCCGAGACGCGCAGCCGATTGCACTGACCCACGGTCTTGCGGAGTCCATGACGCAACTCGACGCGCAGCCTCCTGAGTTCGTCCGGGAGGTTGTCGACTTCCTCGATTCCCTTGTGTCGCACTACGTGTTCGACGACGGCCGGCTCGTCGTCGCCCACGCCGGGCTGGCCGAGAAGTACCACGGGCGGGCATCGGGCCGCGTCCGCGACAAGGCGATGTACGGCGAGACGACCGGGGAGACCGATCGTTGGGGTTTCCCGGTACGGCTCGATTGGGCAGCGGACTATCGAGGATCGGCACGGGTGGTCTACGGCCACACCCCGGTCCCGGACGCGGCATGGATCAACAACACGATGTGTTTGGACACCGGGTGCGTGTTCGGGGGTCGATTGACCGCGCTGCACTACCCGGAGATGGTCTTGTCGGCCGTCCCTGCCGAGCAGACCTACTTCGACCCCGGCCGACCGATGGGTTTCGGGACCACACGCGCGGACGTCCGCGTGCGAACCACACTGAACCTGTCGGACGTGGCGGGTAAGCGGATCATCGACACCGGATTCGGGCCACCGATCACCGTCCGAGAGGACAACGCTGCCACCGCATTGGAGGTGATGTCGCGGTACGCGGTTGATCCACGCTGGATCCGGTACCTGCCACCGACGATGGCTCCGGTTTCTCCCGGGCGGGCCGATCTGCTGGAGGACCCCCGTGCAGCGTTCGAGTCGTACGCGAAACGCGGTGTCTCGCAGGTCGTCTGCGAGGAAAAGCACATGGGTTCCCGGGCGATCATCGTGGTCGCAAAGGACGACTCAGCAGCAGCGCAGGCGTTCGGCGTCACACAGGGCAGTGGCGCGATCTACACCCGGACAGGCCGCAGCTTCTTCGATCCATCGGTCACCGAGCAACTGATCGTCCGAATCCGGCGAGCGTGCGCTGAGTTGTTCGATCAGCTCGGCTCCGACTGGCTGATCCTCGATGCCGAGTTGCTGCCATGGAACGTCAAGGGGGAAGGCCTGATCCGCGACCAGTTCGCCTCTGTCGCGGCAGCGGCGGGCCCCGAGCTGCATGCACTCGGCGCAGAACTGGCGAGGGCCGCAGACCGAGGTCTGGATGTCCAGACCATGATCGAGGCGAACACGAAGCGGCGTGCGGATGTCGAGGCGTACACCGATGCGTATCTTCGCTACGTCGATGTCGACGCGCGGCCGGACACCGTGTCGCTCGCGCCGTTCGAGGTATTGGCAAGTGCCGAAAGCGAATACGGCGGGTCGTCGCACGGTTGGCACCTCGAGGTCGCCGCGCGGCTCGCTGCGGCCGACCCTGTTCTCTTCCGGCCGACGCGGCACATGGTGGTCGACACCGGCTCGGAGACCTCGTGTCGGGAAGGAGCTCGGTGGTGGGAGGACCTGACCGCGGCCGGATCCGAAGGGATGGTCGTCAAACCGGCCGGGAACCTCACCCGTGTCGGCGGCAAGCTGATCGATCCGGGTGTAAAGGTCCGCGGTCGCGAGTACCTGCGGATGGTCTACGGTCCCAGCTACCTGGATGATCTGCCGACCCTCCGGTCACGCGACCTCCGGCACAAGCGGTCCATGTCGATGCGCGAGTACCAACTGGGACGTGAGGCCCTCGCCCGCCAGGCACGCTCTGAGCCACTCTGGCGCATCCACGAATGTGTCTTCGCGATCCTGGCGCTCGAGAGTGAGCCGGTGGATCCCCGACTCTGACGTCACCCGGGGATGGCGCGCGGCTGATCCGCTGGGCTCGCAGGGTCAACGGGTTGGACGTCCACCCACGTGACGTCGACGCAGTCGGCCACCGTGATCCGTAGTGACCCGAGCCGGCGGCGGACGGCGTCACGGACCTGCTCGCTCATCGCGCCGATCTGATCGCCGTACCGGGCGACCATCTCCACGCCAATCCTGCGGACGGATCCGTGGTCGGTGGTGATGTGGATCGCGGCGACGTCGCGTCGACACGATCGGTCGATCGCGCGGGCAAGCAGCTGGCGGATCGCGCGCTCGTTGATCTCGATGCCGGGATCGTCGGTGGTGATCGGGACACCCAACCGCGTGGCCGACCGAAGCCTGGGTCCGAGCCGTTCCAGGACCACTCCCTCGTCGCCGTGCTCGAGGTGGGCGGCGGCATCGCTGATCCAGGTACCCGCTTCATCGGGGCGCTGGACTGTCATCTCGCCTTCCTTCCGTCGTCGGTCGCGGGATCTGATGCCGGATGCGTCCGGGTGATCGGGCCTCGTGAACATCGGAGCCGTCGGGTCCCCACGCGGCGAGTCGTACAGCCAACTGTGATCGTGCACGCTGCAGATGTCCACGCACCGAGCCGCGCGAGATGGTGAGCGCCGTGGCGATCTCATCGTGCGAGAGACCTTCGACCTCTCGTAGCCACCAGCATGCGCGCGCCTGGTAACCAAGCCTGCCGAGCTCGGTCTGGAGTGCGACGAGAAACGAGTGTTCAACCGTGCGAGCAGCTGGGCCGGGGGTCCGCACTTCCATCGCCTCGAAGGTGTTGTCGGAAATCACGAGCGCGCTCTGCCGTCGCTGGAGATCGACCGTCTTGCGCGAGGCAATGGTGAACAGCCAAGTGCGAAAGCTCGACCGGAAACCGAACCGTTCCAATCCGCGCCACGCGGCGAGGAACGTCTCCTGAGTGATGTCCTCCGCTGTTGTCGGAGATCCGGTCAATCGGGTCGTGTACCGAAGGACGGGCGTCAGATGACAACGCATCAGCTGGTCGAACGCCTGGCGATCGCCCAGGGCAGCCGCGCGAATCAATGATTCCTCGGCGGGCGCGTCCATTTGTTCAGCGTGCCAGAAAGTCGTGCGTGCAACATGCGGTTCTCAACCCGTCAAAGGGGTGGGAGAGCAGATCACCCGGTCTGCCATCCGGACAACGAACCGACGAGGGAGCACCTTATGACCACCGCGACGTCCAGGCAGGATGACGAGCCGACCATCGCCAGGGATGAACACAGTGACACCGACGGCCGTGGTCCCGATCAGAGCGATGCGGGCGGCAAGACGTCGATCGCCGATGTCGTGGTGGCCAAGATCGCCGGGATCGCGACACGTGAGATCGACGGCGTCTACGACCTCGGCGGTGGCGCTGCGCGTGCGGTCGGCAAACTACGCGAAACTCTGCCGGGGACCGCTGCCGACGTCACCCAGGGCGTGTCGGTGGAAGTCGGCGAGAAACAGGCCGCAGTCGACGTCGGATTGGTTGCCTACTACGGCGTGGCGATCCACCAGCTTGCCGAATCGATCCGGACCAACGTGATCGAAGCGATCGAGAAGATGACGGGTCTGGAGGTCACCGAGGTGAACGTGACCGTGCACGACGTCCACCTCGACACCGATGACCCGACCACCGCGCTCGACGGCCAGACACCCCGGGTCCAGTGACGATCACAGCGGCCTCCGCAGTGCTCATCCGTGAACGGGTGCTGTCTGTCGACGGCGTGGCAGACCTGTACGCGGGCACCTTCGGGGAGATAGCCACACATCTGCCCGGCCGGCGGGTGAACGGTGTGCGAGTCGGCCGTTCCGGCGTCGAAATCCATGTGGTCACCTACCTCGATGTCGATGTCGCGGGGGTGGCCCGCAACGTCCGTGCGGCCGCGGTGTCGGCCGCGCCGGGGGCGATCGGCTACACCGTCGTCGTCGAGGATGTTGTTGCGCGCCAGGACTTTCGAGTCGCAGTTCCGGATACCGACCGGGGTACCTCCACAGAAACGAGTCAATCATGAACAATTCCGTGATCGGGCTGTTCGTCGGCCTGCTGTTCGCTTTGGCGGTCACCACCGGGGGGTTCTCCGGGCTGATGGTCGCGGTGGTGTTCGCGGCCATCGGCGTGGCAGTCGGCGCCCATCGTGACGGTCGCATCGACCTCGGTGCATTGTTGCGGAGCAAGGGCCGTGGCTGAGGCGGCAACTGCCGAGCGCGTCGGCGGTTCCCACCTACCGGCGCCCGAGCACCGAGGCTCCCTGCAGATCGAATCGCGCGTGATCTCTCAGATCGCCCGCCAGGCAGCGCTCGAGGTCGACGGCGTGGTGCCGTACTCGGTGACGTTGGGGTCACTCACAGGCCGCAATCTTCCTCGCGCACTGGCTGATTCCGATCCGCGCCACCCGGCCATCACCGTGGAGATCGCGGTGAGCTGGCCGATGCCGGCAGTTGATGTCGCCGAACGCGTGCAGCAACACGTCATCGAGGTTGTCACCCGGTTGACCGGACGCCGGCCGGCGCGAGTGGATGTCGAGGTCACCGAGGTTGCCCAATCGAGGATGTTGCTGGGGGAGGAGCTGGCCCGAGTGTCCGCTGCCGAACCCGGCCCGGACACGGGTACAGAGGCGGCGCCGACGCACAGCCGCACCAGGGCCGAGGGTCGGCCGCCGCGGAGCTTTCCGACTGCCGGATGGCTTGCGCCTGTGCTGGGGCTCGGACTACTTGCACTCGCCATTGTCGCCGGACGGGAATATGCCGTTGTCCAAGGCCACTACCGGTCCGAGGCCTGGATCGAACACTCCGCACGCTGGGTGTCCGGAACCGAGTGGAGACCGTGGATGGCCGTGGTCTCCGTCGTGTGCGTGCTGGTGGGGCTCTACTTCGTGTATGCCGCCGTACGGCCGCGGCGTCGCACCCACCGACCACTACGGGCGACCGGTGTCTGGACGCGCGACACCGACGTCGCCCGCCGGCTCAGCGCCATCGCGCTCGACGACGACAACACAGTGTCGGCCACCACCAAGGTGACGTCTGGCCGCGCCCATGTACGTGTGTTCGTCACCACCCCGACGGAGAGCGACATCTCAGACCGTCTCGAGGCATCGACGGCAACGTTGGCCCGACCGCCCCGCGTGAGCGTGGATCTGCGTGGCGTCTCACACCAGAACATGACCGCGATCGACGAGAGGGAGCATGATGCGGCGCACCCTGAACGCCCTTGACCGCCTCGCGGTGGGCCTGATCGGCCTGCTTCTCGCCGCCGCCGGCCTGATCGCACTGCTCCGCTGGGCGGGCGTCGGACCGGTGACCGATGCGGTCGGCAACGTCGACACCGCTCAGATCTACTCCGCGCCGGGACAATCGTGGTGGGATTGGGCCCTGCTGGCCGCAACCGTCCTGCTGGGCATCTGTGGTGCGTGGCTGTTGTTGGCGAACATTTCGCCGAATCGCCTGCGGTCGGTGACCGTGCGACCGCAGGGTGAACCGTTTGTCGGCGAGATCGACATCGCCGTGGCCGACGTGGCCCGGGCGGCGGCCAGGTCTCTCGAACGACATCGTCATGTTCGCTCCTCGGCGGTCCGGTCCTACGTCGACGGCGTGATCCCTGTTGTCGAGATCACGGTGACGGCTTCTCCAACCGCCGACGACGACGCTCTCGGCGCCGCCGTGAGCGGGGTGAGGGACCTGCTCCTGTCGTCACTGCGGGGCAGCGACGTCCAGGTACGTATGCTGCTGCATCGTGAACCCAATCACTGAGAAGAGGATCGCCCGCCGGCGAACCGACGTCAGGTCCGGGAAAGCACAGCACCGCGCATGATGCGCAGCGCGAGGGTGCGGTCGGTGAGCCCGATCATGCGACTCATCGACAAGGCCACCCCGGCGAGGTCGTCGCGCGAGCTGAGATATGTCCGCTGGCGTTCGAGCGACATCTCGAAGAACCCGTCGAAGAACCTGACCACGTCAGTGGGAGCCAGTCCGAGGAGTGAGGACAGGCCGCGACGCCGCAACCGATGGACGGCGCGGGCCTGAGCGGTCCAGAGTGCGGCCTTCGGATCACGTTCGTTCGCCATGGCGTCGACCACTGCGTCGGCCGCCGACAACGATGCCGCCACGCTGTATCCGGTCGCCGGATGCATCATTCCGCCCGCCGCGCCGAACAGGAGCGGATCGGACCGCCATGGCGGCACTGAGTTGTCGCCGCACAACGCGAAGTAGACCCGCTCGGTCGGCGCGGTGTCGAGGGTCGGGCGGGTGATCCCCATGTGTTCGAGGCGGCCCCGTAGTCGATCCTGGAGTTCGGCCAGCGGCACCGGCGGGGCGCCGGCGAGACAGGTCTCCTCCAGCAGCACCCGGCCATCGGCCACGGGGATCGCGTAGAGGAACGAGGGGGCTCGACCGGGCTCGACCCCTCGCCAGTCCATCAGCACAGCGTTGTCGGAGCCGAGATAGGGCGCTGCGATCTCGCTGTCGACAAAGATCCCGAACGCCGATTGCGCCGGCGCGTGTGGAGCCCGCAAACCGCGCGCATCGATGACTGTGCGTGCCGTCACTTTCCGGCCGTCCTGCATTCTGACATTGTCGGCGTTCACAGATGTGGCCGTGTCCGCGAAGGTCGTCACGGCCGAGATGTCGAGACTCTGCTGCAGCGCACGGGTGTCCAGAGTGACGTACGCGCGCTCGATCAAGTGGCGGCCCGGTGTGAATACGGCGACCGTGCTCGACTGTGCAGCAATGACTTTCGTTCCTACCCAGCTGGGGAGCTCGTCGGACCACGCCCCGTAGGTGACGTGCCAGTACCGGTCCGGTGCCGGATCGACCAATGCGGTGTCGAGGCCCGCGGCCGCCGATCGTGCGGCGACCGCCCGACCTGCCGGACCCGCACCGACGACTGCCACGTCATATGTACGGCCTTCGTCGTGGTCGTCGCCCGCCTCGCTCATAAGGGCACGGTATCGGTTTGGCGTACACTGGCGCGTCGTGATCACGGCAACCGACCTCGAGGTACGCGCGGGCGTACGCACCCTACTGAGCGCCCCTGGTCCGGCGCTACGGGTGCAACCCGGTGACCGCATCGGATTGGTCGGTCGAAACGGCGCCGGCAAGACCACAACGATGCGAATACTGGCCGGCGAAGGCGAACCCTACGCCGGTTCGGTCACCAACAGCGGCGAGATCGGATATCTCCCTCAGGATCCCCGAGAAGGTGACCTGGAGGTCATCGCCAAGGACCGTGTGCTCTCCGCGCGAGGTCTGGACACGCTGCTGCGCGACCTGGAGAAACAGCAGGCACTGATGGCCGAAGCCGTCGACGACAAGGTGCTCGACAAAGCTGTGAATCGGTACGGACAGCTCGAAGACCGTTTCTCGGCGCTCGGCGGGTACGTCGCAGAATCCGAGGCGGCCCGCATCTGCAACAGCCTCGGCCTTCCCGACCGGGTGCTGGCGCAGCCCCTGAAGACGTTGTCCGGTGGTCAACGGCGAAGGATCGAACTGGCTCGCATCCTGTTCGCCGCCTCGGACGGTAGCGGCGGCAAATCGGGCACCACCCTGTTGCTCGACGAACCGACCAACCACCTCGACGCCGACTCGATCGGCTGGCTGCGCGGGTTCCTGCAAAACCACGACGGTGGACTCATCGTGATCAGTCACGATGTGGAACTGCTTGCCGACGTGGTGAACCGGGTGTGGTTCCTCGACGCGGTACGCGGCGAGCCCGACATCTACAACATGGGATGGAAGAAGTACCTCGACGCGCGGGCGACCGACGAACAGCGCCGCAAGCGTGAACGTGCAAACGCCGAGAAGAAGGCGGGCGCACTGCGGGTGCAGGCGGCCAAGATGGGCGCCAAGGCAACCAAAGCCGTTGCCGCCCAGAACATGCTCAAGCGCGCCGAACGCATGCTCGACAACCTCGATGAAGAGCGGGTCGCCGACCGGACCGCGAAGATCCGGTTCCCCGAGCCGGCACCCTGCGGCAAGACGCCGCTGATGGCGTCGGGCCTGACGAAGATGTACGGATCGCTGGAGATCTTCGCAGGTGTGGACCTCGCCATCGACCGCGGAAGCCGGGTGGTGGTGCTCGGGCTCAACGGCGCAGGCAAGACCACGTTGCTGCGTTTGCTGGCGGGCACCGAGAAGGCCGAGCACGGCACACTCGAACCCGGCCACGGACTCAAGATCGGCTATTTCGCGCAGGAGCACGACACCCTCGACGACAACGCGAGCGTGTGGGACAACATCCGACACGCGGCGCCCGACGCCGGGGAGCAAGATCTACGAGGCCTGCTCGGCGCGTTCATGTTCACCGGGCCCCAGCTCGATCAACCCGCGGGGACACTCTCCGGCGGTGAGAAGACTAGGTTGGCACTCGCCGGGCTCGTCTCGTCGGCGGCGAATGTCCTGCTGCTCGACGAACCGACGAACAACCTCGACCCGATCTCGCGGGAACAGGTGCTCGACGCGCTGCGGAGCTACAAGGGCGCGGTGGTGCTGGTCACCCACGACCCGGGTGCAGCGGCAGCGCTCGACCCGCAACGGGTGATCCTGCTGCCCGACGGTACCGAGGACCATTGGTCCGCCGAGTACCAGGAGCTCATCGAACTCGCCTGACCCAAACCCCGAAAGTGGTGGGTTCGGGCGCGCATGTGCGCAGGTCGCGCCCACACAAACCCACCACTTCCGGGTCCTTGGTCAGACGTAGTTCTTCTGCAGTTCTCGCTTCACCAGTTTTCCGGTGGGCGTGCGGGGGAGTTCGTCGACGAAGTCGACCGACTTGGGTGCCTTGTAGTGCGCAAGGCGCTCCCGCACGAAGTCGATCATCTCCCGGGCCAGCTCAGGGGACGGGTTCACGCCCGGCTCGAGTTGGACGCATGCCTTGGCCACCTCACCCAGATCCGGGTCGGGCACCCCGATCACGCCGACGTCGAAGACGTCGGGGTGCCCGATGAGGACGTTCTCGGCTTCCTGCGGGTAGATGTTCACTCCGCCGGAGATGATCATGAACGACTTACGGTCGGTGAGGTACAGGAAACCCTCCGCGTCGACGTAACCGACATCGCCGCTTGTTGTCCAGGCCGGGTGCTCGGGGTGCTGCGCAGACTTCGTCTTCTCTGGATCGTTGTGATACTCGAACGGCAGTTCGTCGCGTTCCCAGAAGACCGTGCCGATCTCACCGGTGGGCAGTTCGTTGCCGTCGTCGTCGCAGATGCGGACCACTCCCAGCAGGGGTTTGCCTACCGAACCGGGGTGGGTCAGAGCTTCCTCGCTGTTGATGAACGTGGCGCCGGCGCCCTCGGTGGAGGCGTAGTACTCGTGGATCACCGGGCCCCACCACTTGATCATGGCCTGCTTGACCTCGGGAGGACACGGCGCCGCCGCGTGGATTGCGATCTTCATGCTGCTGACGTCGTATTTGGCGCGGACATCCTCGGGCAGTTTGAGCATGCGGATGAACATCGTGGGCACCCACTGGCTGTGGGTGACCCGGTACTCGTCGATCAGGCTGAGCGCACCTTCGGCGTCGAACTTGTCCATCAGCACGATCGTGCCCCCGACGGAGTTGACCATGCCGCAATAACGCAGCGGCGCAGCGTGATACAGGGGAGCGGGACACAGGTACACACATTCCTGGTCGAACCCGTACAGCAGTGAGAACACCGCCGTGTACGGGTCGGGGATCTCGTTCACCTGTCCGTCCTGCAGCGGTACCTTGATGCCCTTGGGCCGGCCGGTGGTACCGGACGAATACAGCATGTCCTGGCCGCGAGGCTGATCGGTCAGGGGCTCGTCGGAGGCGTTGGCGAGGATCTCGTCGAACGACTCGAAGCCCGGTATGTCGCCACCCCAGGCGATTCGGTGCGTCACTCCGGGCACCTGTTTCGCGGCGCTGACCGCATCGGCCACCTCGGCGGAGGCGAACAGGGCGACCGCGCTGCAGTCACCGAGGATGTAGTTGACCTCGTCGGGTGTGAGGTGGTTGTTGATCGCGGTGACGTACATCCCCGAACGCACTGCCGCCCAATAGATCACGAGCACCCGGATGTCGTTGTTGGAAACGATGGAAACGTTGTCGCCGCGGCCGAGGCCGAGGTCGTCACGCAGGTAGTGGGCGACTTGGGTCGAGAGCCTGTCGAGCTCGGCGTAGGTGATCGACTCACCGGTCGCCGGTCGCACAACGGCGACCTTGTCAGGGGTGGTGGCGACAAAATTGCCCGGGAACATCAACGACCTCCGGCTCAGCGAATCCACGAGGCGGCCCGAACGGCCGCGATATGTTAACCAGAACTATCACATTCCTCGCAGTTTCCGAGGAGTTATCCGGAGGAGTCATGAGGCCGGCGTAACAGATGTCGTGGACGCGGCACGCGAAAGCCCCCGTCCACCGCGCCAGGGGCACGATGGACGGGGGCCAGGGTCGGCGCCGTCAGCGGGTACGGCGGACCGATTCCTCCACGAGGTCGAGGACCGCGTGCAGATCGTCGGTCGCGGCGCCCGATGCCAGCCGGGTGGTGAGCCCGTCGAGGATGAGATCGAGATACGCCACGAGAACGCGGGTGGGCAGATCGTCTCGCAAACGTCCGGCTGTCCGCTGCCGCTCGAGGCGAGCGAGTGTGGCCGACTCGAGCTCGGCGGAACGTTCCTTCCAACCAGAACGAAACGCCGCGTCGGTGCGCAACTTACGGGCGATCTCCAGACGTGTTCCCAGCCAATCGAACTCCTCGGGATGGTTGAGCATGTCGCGCATCACCTGGACAAGACCTTCGTTGGCGGCCACGTCGGCCATTCGCTCGGCGTCCTCGTGCGCCAGCGCGAGGAAGAGCGCCTCCTTGTCCCGGAAGTGATGAAAAATCGCTCCCCGGGACAAGGAGGTTGCCTCCTCGAGCCGACGCACGGTGGCGCCGTCGTAACCGAACTCGGCAAAACAACGGCGCGCACCGTCGAGGATCTGACGTCGCCGGGCTTCCAGGTGGTCTTGGCTTACCTTGGGCACCCGCGGAGTCCTCTGGTCAGCTCTTGAGCATGCTGCGCAGGACGTACTGCAGGATGCCGCCGTTACGGTAGTACTCCGCCTCACCCGGCGTGTCGATGCGAACCTTGGCATCGAACTCGATGGTGTTGCCGTCGTCCTTGGTGGCCGTCACCTTCACCGTCTGCGGAACGGTGCCGTTGTTGAGCTCTTCGATGCCGCTGATGTCGTACACCTCGGTGCCGTCCAGGCCGAGCGAGCCGTGTGACTCACCCTCGGGGAACTGCAGCGGGATGACGCCCATACCAATGAGATTCGACCGGTGGATACGTTCGAAGCTCTCGGTGATGACCGCACGCACACCGAGCAGCGAGGTGCCCTTTGCCGCCCAGTCACGAGACGATCCGGTCCCGTATTCCTTGCCGCCGAGCACCACCAGCGGGGTTTTCTGGGCCGCATAGTTCTGGGCAGCGTCGTAGATGAACGACTGCGGCGCACCGTCCTGGGTGAAGTCCCGGGTGTAGCCGCCGGAGACACCGTCGAGCAGCTGGTTCTGCAACCGGATGTTGCCGAACGTCGACCGGATCATCACCTCGTGGTTGCCGCGTCGGGCACCGAGCGAGTTGTAATCCTTGCGCTCAACACCTTTGGAGTCCAGGTACTGGGCGGCAGGAGTGCCCGGTTTGATGGTGGATGCAGGCGAGATGTGGTCGGTGGTGACCGAATCGCCCAGCTTGGCCAGCACACGTGCACCCTTGATGTCGGTGACGGGCTCGGGATCTCGCTGCATGCCCTCGAAGTACGGAGGCTTACGCACGTAGGTGGAGTCCTCGTCCCACTCGAACGTCTTACCGTCCGGGGTGGGCAGGTTCTGCCAGCGCTCGTCGCCCTTGAAGACGTCTGCGTAGTCAGATGCGTACTGCTCGGGTGAGATCGAGTCCGTGATGGTCTGCTCGATCTCCTCGCCCGACGGCCAGATGTCCCTGAGGTAGACAGGGTTTCCGTCGGTGTCGTTGCCGAGGGGATCGGACTCGAAGTCGAAGTCCATCGTGCCCGCAAGGGCGTAGGCGATGACCAGCGGCGGCGACGCGAGGTAGTTCATCTTCACGTCGGGGTTGATACGACCCTCGAAGTTACGGTTACCCGACAACACCGCGGTGGCGGTCAGGTCGTTCTCATTGATGGCCTTGGAGATCGCCTCGGGCAGCGGGCCGGAGTTGCCGATACACGTGGTGCAGCCGTAGCCGACGAGGAAGAAGCCGAGCTTCTCCAGGTACGGCCACAGACCCGCCTTCTCGTAGTATCCGGTGACGACCTGCGAGCCCGGCGCCATCGACGTCTTCACCCACGGCTTGGACGTCAGACCCTTTTCCACGGCGTTTCGGGCCAGGAGGCCGGCACCCAGCATCACCGAGGGGTTCGAGGTGTTGGTGCAGCTGGTGATTGATGCGATCGACACGATGCCGTGGTCGAGGACCATCTTGCCGTTCTCGGTTTCCACCTCGACAGGCTTGGTCGGCCGTCCCTCTGCACCCTTGGCCGCAGAGAGGATTTCCTGTTGGCTGCGCGGCAGATCGGCGCCATCGTCGGCGAACTGCAGAGTGGCCGGGTCGGAGGCGGGGAAGCTCTCTTCGACCGTCTCATCGAGCTGGGTGTGATGCGCCGAATCGCCGTTCTCGACGTAGTTGTAGATGTCCTTGCGGAATGCGGTCTTGGCGTCCCACAGACCGATCCGGTCCTGCGGACGCTTCGGTCCCGCAATCGAGGGGACCACCTCGTTGAGGTCGAGTTCGAGGTACTCGGAGAAGACCGGTTCGGTATCTGCGTCGAGCCACATGCCCTGCTCTTTGGCGTAGGCCTCGACGAGCGCGAGCTGCTCCTCGCTGCGGCCGGTGAGCCGCAGGTACTTCATGGTCTCTTCATCGATCGGGAACATCGCGCACGTGGAGCCGAACTCTGGGCTCATGTTGCCGATGGTGGCGCGGTTGGCCAGCGGGACCGCCGAGACACCCTTGCCGTAGAACTCGACGAACTTGCCGACCACGCCGTGCTTACGCAGCATCTCGGTGATGGTGAGCACCACGTCGGTGGCGGTCACGCCGGGCTTCGTCTCACCGGTCAGCTTGAAGCCGACCACGCGGGGGATGAGCATCGAGATGGGCTGGCCGAGCATGGCTGCCTCTGCCTCGATGCCACCGACGCCCCAACCGAGCACGCCGAGGCCGTTCTCCATGGTGGTGTGCGAGTCGGTGCCGACGCAGGTGTCGGGGTAGGCCTGCTGTACGCCGTCGGCGTTCGGCCGGACCATGATCGAGCGTGCGAGGTGCTCGATGTTGACCTGGTGCACGATGCCGGTGCCGGGCGGGACGACCTTGAAGTCGTCGAAGGCGCCCTGGCCCCAGCGCAGGAACTGGTAGCGCTCGCCGTTGCGCTGGTATTCGATGTCCACGTTGCGCTCGAAGGCCTGGGCGTTGCCGAAGGCCTCGATGATCACCGAGTGGTCGATCACCATCTCGGCCGGTGCCAGCGGGTTCACCTTGTTCGGATCGCCGCCGAGCTCCTTGACCGCCTCGCGCATGGTGGCGAGGTCGACGATGCACGGCACGCCGGTGAAGTCCTGCATGATCACGCGCGCAGGCGTGAACTGGATCTCGATGCTGGGGTCGGCGGTGGCGTCCCAGTTCGCGATCGCGGTGATGTGGTCTTTGGTGATGTTCGCGCCGTCCTCGGTGCGAAGCAGGTTCTCTGCGAGAACTTTGAGGGAGTAGGGGAGTTTGTCGGTTCCCTCGACAGCGTTCAGACGGAAGATCTCGTACGAGTTCTCACCGACCGTCAGCGTGCCGCGGGCGCCAAAGGAATCGATACTCATCGCTTTACGTCAGCTCCACTCTTCGTGTTGTCGGCCGGCGGGGGCTGTGCCGGTCCGGATAGTTGTCGGCAACTTCACCGATCTGGACGCAAGCAGTGGGCTGCACCGCATGCGCTCTACCGACGATTCTAGCAGTACGAGCGTACTGGTAAAGTCGCCGGGTCGGTTCCGGGCATGTCCGGGGTGTCGGACAGGCGCGGTGACGCTGGGACTCCCCAATTGTGTCGTAATGTGCAGCCGTAGGTTGGCTTCTGCCAGCAATGCCCCCGATCCACAGATTCGGAGAACACGTGGCACCCACGCCGAGCTTGACCATCATCCCGCCGGACGTGAACCTGCCCGAGCTGCAGGCCGGACTGGCCGATGACGGGGTCGTGGCGCCACCGGAGATGACCCCGCGAATCCTGCAGGTTGTCGCCGAGGCGAAGGACAAGGGCTACGACGTGCATTTCGTGGTGACGGACAAGGTGTATCCCCGGATCACCTACTACCGCGACATCGCCACCGAATTGCAGCAGGACACAGGCGGCACCGTCATCGTTCTCGGCGGCAATTACGTCGGTTCGGCAAGTGACGAGTTCAGCCGAGTGCAATTGGAACAGGCCACCGACAATCTGACCATTTCGAATCCGCCCGTCGCGGCCGAGCAGATGTTGGACCGGATGACCGAGCAGACCCAGGTTCCGTGGACCGTTGTCACGCTCGTGCTGATCGCCGTGGTCGCAGTGGGTGCGGTGGTGGCCCGCAAGCTGCAGTTGCGCAAGGTAACTCCCACCGAGACCGATCCGGCGACGGTGCACACCGCCCCTGAGTCGTCGGCCACGCCGCTCGCCGGCGGCGGCTCTTCTGCCACCGCCGTCTGAATTGACGCCAGAACTACACAATTGTAGTTCTGCGATATCCAATTCGTGACCTTCGGCATTGCCCGAGTTCACGGCGTTTCCGCAGGTAATGACGCTAATGTAATTTGTGACTGCTGTTTCCTTCGGGGTTCTTGTGGCGTACGGTTCCGTATGTCATCGGTGGTGCTAATGGGGAAGTTGATCACCATCGTGGCGATGGCCAGGTATGCCGCTGATTCGGCGGCGACCGGCGCAATGTCAGATCTGCGAGGGAGTTCTTTGTGAGGCGACGCACTGCATTCGGCATACGCCGTCGACCTTTTTCCGTGTCCACCCGACGGCGTGGTGGTGCCCGAACATCGGTGGCTGTCGCGTTTGTCGCGGCGGTCGCGGTGGGTTTCGGGCAGTTGTCCGCAGGGACAGCGGTCGCCGAACCACCCAGCAGTGCTGACAAGATCGCCACACTGATCAATCAGATCGCCGATACAAATCAGAACCTGGTCAACCTGGACGGCGACGTCGCGGTGAAACGCGAAGCGGTCAACCGCGCTCTCGTCGACCTCCAGAACGCCAGGGAAGCGCAGCGACTGGCGGCCATCGCCGTGCGTGGCGCCCAGGAGGCGCTACAGGGCGCTGCCGGCGCAATTGCGCTCGCGGAGACCGACTTCGACGGGTTCATCCGGAGTCTGTACACCCAGGGCAACAGCCAGGGATCGATGGCGGCCTATCTCTCGGGTGATCCCGGTGCGGTCCTCGATCGGGCCTCGGTCATCGATCAGCTGAGCAAAGATCAGCAGGAGACGATCGCCCGGCTGCAGCAGGCCCGCAACGAAGAGGCCAACCGTGCGGCCACCGCGCAGGCCACCGAACAGCAGGCCTCGTTCGCCGCCACCACCGCCGAGAACCGCCAGGCCGACGCGCAGAGCGCGATCACCGAGGCGATCGAGGCGGTCAAAGCCGAGAACGCCCGGCGCCAGAAGCTGCAAGCCGATCGTGACGAGGCTCAGCGGCAGCTCGAGGCGCTCCGAGGACAGCCGACGCCTGTCACCTCACCGGGTGCGCCGGGATCGATCCTGCCCGATCAGCAGGCCGCGATCGAGGACCAGGCACACCAGGCTGCGTTGCGTGCTGCGGCCGATGCGGCAGGCAAGCTGGCGCTGAACACCAGCCAGCAGATGCTCGCTGCCCTGGTCGGATCGCTGACCCCGCCGCACACCGACATCGATGAGCCGACGACCCCGACCACTCCGGTCGATCCGACCGATCCGACCACCCCCGTCGACCCGACCGATCCGACCACCCCGGTAGACCCCACCACCCCGACCGAGCCGACCACGCCGACGACCCCGTCACCGGGGACGGTCGACCCGGGCGCCGAAGGCCCCGCTGCGGTGGAGATCGTGGTCAACCGCGCGATGTCGCAGCTGGGTGTGAGTTATTCCTGGGGTGGCGGTGACGCGAACGGTCCCACCCTCGGTATCCGTGACGGTGGCGTGGCCGACTCGTACGGCGACTACAACAAGGTGGGCTTCGACTGCTCCGGGCTGATGATCTACGCGTTCGCCGGCATCGGGATCTCGCTACCGCACTACACGGGTTACCAGTACACGTCGGGTCCGCAGTTCCCGCTCTCGGAGATGCAGCGCGGCGACATGATCTTCTACGGGCCCAACGCGAGCCAGCACGTCGCCCTCTACCTCGGCGACAACACGATGATCGAGGCCCCGCAGTCGGGTGACGTCGTGAAGATCTCGCCGTTGCGGACCAGCGGAGCAATGCCTTACGTGGTGCGGCTCGCCTGATCTGATCTGATCTGATCGATCCAGCCCGGGGCCGTATATAGACCCGCCGCAGATGCCGGACGTGGCTGGCTCCACCGGCGGCCCAGTACCCTCGGTGCAGTCAGTACAACGATCGAACAGACCCCGGAGGGTATCGGTGACCTCAGCGCAGGACGACAGCAAGACCTCGGCAGAGGAATTCAAGCTCACGCAGTCCGACGTCGCCTTGCTCGAGAAGGCGATGTTCGAGGTCAAGAGGGTCATCGTCGGTCAGGACCGCCTGGTCGAACGCATCCTGGTCGGTCTCCTGGCCCGCGGTCACATCTTGCTCGAAGGTGTGCCGGGCGTGGCAAAGACCCTTGCGGTCGAGACGTACGCGACCGTCATCGGTGGCAGCTTCTCGCGAGTGCAGTTCACCCCCGACCTGGTGCCCACCGACCTCATCGGTACGCGTATCTATCGGCAGGGTCGTGAGGAGTTCGACACCGAACTCGGACCCGTGGTGGCCAACTTCCTTCTCGCCGACGAGATCAACCGCGCACCCGCGAAGGTGCAGTCGGCGCTCTTGGAGGTGATGGCCGAGCGGCATGTCTCCATCGGCGGTACCACCTATCCGATGCCCGACCCGTTCTTGGTCATGGCGACGCAGAACCCCATCGAGAACGAGGGCGTGTACCCGCTGCCCGAGGCACAGCGTGACCGGTTCCTGTTCAAGATCTTGGTCGACTACCCGGCCGTCGAGGAAGAACGTGAGATCGTCTACCGGATGGGCAATGTGCCCCCGAAGGCCACCCGCGTACTCGACGCCGAGACGATGGTCCGGCTGCAGAACACCGCGGCCAACGTGTTCGTCCACCACGCTCTGGTCGACTACGTCGTACGCGTCATCAACGCCACCCGCCGCCCGGCAGAACTCGGCATGCATGACGTCGCGGGCTGGCTCGCTTACGGCGCTTCGCCGCGCGCCACCCTCGGCATCGTTGCCGCATCGCGCGCGCTCGCGTTGATTCGCGGGCGCGATTATGTGATCCCCCAGGATGTCGTCGAGCTCATTCCCGACGTGCTCCGTCATCGCCTGGTGCTCAGCTACGACGCCCTCGCCGACGAAGTGGACGCCGACGCAGTCATCACCCGGGTGCTGCAGACCGTCGGTCTGCCGCAGGTCAGCGCGCAGCCGCTGGCCACACCGCCCACCGTGGGTGGACAGGCCCCGCCGCAGCAGTCGCCACAGCAGGGCCAGCCGGCGTATTCGCAGGGGCCCGGTCCTCTGACCAAACCTGCTGGCGCGCAAGCCAACCCGGCGCAGGGCAACCAGTCGCACTATGGCGGATAACAGCACGCTCCCGTCGTTCGGCGCCGGTACCCTCGAAGACCCCAAGCTCACCGCGGCACTGAAGACGCTGGAGATCGTGGTTCGCCGCAAACTAGACGGGGTGCTGCAGGGTGAACACCTCGGGCTCATCCCGGGGCCGGGCACCGAGCCCGGGGAGGCCCGGGAGTACCAGCCCGGCGACGACGTCCGCCGGATGGATTGGTCGGTGACGGCCCGGACGACCCATGCTCACGTCCGGCAGATGGTGGCCGATCGCGAACTCGAGACCTGGCTCGTCGTCGACATGTCGGCGAGTCTGGACTTCGGCACCGTCAACACCACCAAACGTGATCTGGCGGTGGCGGCGTGCGCGGCCATCGCCCACCTCACGCTGGGCGGAGGCAACCGGTTGGGCGCGGTGGTGTGCACCGGCGACCAGGTGGTGCGTATTCCTGCCCGCGGTGGCCGGGCGCACGCTCTGAACACCCTCAAGACCATCGCCACCACCACCCGTGCGAACGACGGTGTGCGCGGCGACCTGTTCGCCGGCATCGATGCCTTGCGCAGGCCCGAGCGACGCCGGGGTCTGGCAGTGGTGGTCAGCGACTTCCTCGGCCCGATCAACTGGGACCGTCCATTGCGGGCCGTGTCCGGTCACCACGACGTCCTCGGCGTCGAGATCCTCGATCCGCGTGACATGGAATTGCCCGCGGTGGGCGAGGTCGTGCTGCGCGATGCCGAGTCGGGACAGATCCGCGAACTGACGATCACCGACAAGGTGCGAGCCGATTTCGCACGAGCCGCCGAAGACCACCGGATGGCCGTGCAGCGCGCGTTGCGGCAGTGTGGCGCACCGACATTGGCGCTGCGCACCGACCGCGACTGGATAGCCGACGTCGTACGCTTCATCGCCCAGCGGAGGCGGGGAATGAACGCGGGGGCCACCCGATGAGCTGGTTCGACTTCGCGTCCCCCTGGTGGCTGCTGATCATCCTCGTCGTGGCCGCTGTGGTGGCCGGGTACATCTACATGCAGCGGCGGCGGCAGAACCGTGCCCTGAAGTTCGCCAATCTCGACCTGCTGAACACGGTTGCCCCACAGACCCGTAACCGGACGCAGCACATCCCGATCGTGCTGATGGTGATCGCCCTGCTCGTGCTGACGGTGGCGATGGCAGGCCCTCAGGCCGACCGAAAGGTGCCGCGTAACAAGGCCACCGTGATGCTTGTCATCGACGTGTCCCGGTCGATGGACGCGACCGACGTGGCCCCGTCGCGGCTCAAGGCCGCTCAAGAGGCCGGTAAGAAGTTCGCGGACGAACTCACCGAGGGCATCAACCTCGGGTTGATCTCGTACGCCGGCACTGCGACCACGTTGGTGTCGCCGACGCCGGACCGCGCCGCCACCAAGGACGCGATCGACAAATTGCGCCTCGACGACAAGACCGCGACCGGCGAGGGCATCCTCGCCGCGGTCACGCAGATCAAGACACTCAATGCCGTGCTCGGTGGCGACAAGGGTGCTCCGCCCGCGCAGGTGGTGTTGCTCTCGGACGGCAAGGAAACGGTGCCCGACGACCCCGACGACCCGCGGGGAGCCTTCACCGCGGCTCGTAAGGCAAAAGAGGACCGGATACCGGTCAACACCATCTCGTTCGGAACCCGGGGCGGCACAGTCGAATTGGAAGGCGACCGGATCCCGGTGCCCGTCGATGACGATTCGTTGCGCAAGATCGCGCAGCTGTCCGAAGGCAAGTTCTTCACCGCCTCGAGCCTCGATGAACTCAACCAGGTCTACGGCAATCTCCAGGATCAGATCGGTTACGAGACCCGGCGCGGCGACGCTTCTCGCCCTTGGCTGATCGCCGGCACGTTGCTCGTACTCCTCGCGGTCGGCAGTGCGGTGGCGATCAACCGGCGCCTGCCCTGATGGGACCACGTACACCTCCACAGACAACAAGGCGATAGGTTGACCGTCATGGCTGACAGCAACGAACAGGTGTCCCGGTCGGTTCTGGTGACCGGGGGCAACCGTGGAATCGGATTGGCGATCGCGCAACGGCTGGCCGCGGACGGGCACAAAGTGGCCGTCACACATCGTGGTTCGGGTGCGCCCGAGGGTCTGTTCGGTGTCGAATGCGACGTCACCGACACCGAATCGATCACCCGGGCCTTCGCTGCGATCGAAGAACACCAGGGCCCGGTTGAGGTGCTGGTCTCCAACGCCGGCGTCACCGACGACACCCTGCTGATGCGGATGACCGAGGAGCAGTTCGAGAAGGTGGTGGACGCCAACCTCACCGGCTCGTTCCGCGTCGCCAAGGCCGCCTGCCGGTCGATGCTGCGCAAGCGGTTCGGCCGCTTCATCTTCCTCGGATCCGCGGTGGCGATGATGGGGACCCCCGGCCAGATCAACTACGCGTCGTCCAAGGCGGGATTGATCGGAATGGCCCGATCGCTCACCCGTGAACTCGGATCTCGATCGATCACCGCCAATGTCGTGGCCCCCGGACTGATCGATACCGACATGACCGCCGAACTACCGGAGGAATACAGGGAACAGGCTGTGAAGCTGATCCCCGCGGCGCGTGTCGGCAGGCCTGAAGAGGTGGCCGCCGTGGTGAGCTGGCTGGCGTCCGACGACTCGGCGTACGTGTCCGGTGCCGTGATCCCCGTCGACGGTGGTCTGGGCATGGGGCACTGACCGTCTGACCTGTAACAGTCCACATCCGAAGCAAGGGAGCACCAGTGAGCGGACTTCTCGACGGCAAGACCATCCTGATCACCGGGATCATCACCGATTCCTCCATCGCGTTCCACGCGGCAGCAATGGCGCAGGAGCAGGGCGCGCGAGTCATCATCACCGGATTCGACCGCCTGCGGCTGATCGACCGGATCGCTCAGCGACTCCCCAAGGAGGTCCCTCCCGCCGTCGAGCTCGACATCACCGACGAGGAGCACCTGGGAACGCTGGCCGACCGGCTCAAAGAGCTTGCCCCCGAGGGCATCGACGGTGTGCTGCACTCGATCGCCTTCGCGCCGCGGACCCTGATGGGCCCCGAGGCCAAGCCGTTCCTGGAGGGTCCCGGACCCGATGCGGCGCAGTCGTTCCAGGTGTCGGCCTGGAGTTATGCCGCGCTCGCGCGAGCAGTGTTGCCCGCGATGAACGAGGGTGGCTCGATCGTGGGGATGGACTTCGATCCGCGCACGGCGATGCCTTATTACAACTGGATGGGTGTGGCCAAGGCCGCGCTCGAGTCGGTCAATCGTTATGTTGCCCGCGAGGTGGGCGAGGCCAAGCGGATCCGCTCCAACCTGGTGGCCGCAGGGCCCATCAAAACCCTTGCCGCCAAGGCGATCGCAGGCACGGCCACCGGCGACGCCAAGAAGCTCAACCAGCTCAACGAGTACTGGGATGGTGCGTCGCCGATCGGCTGGGACGTCGATGATGCGACCGTCGTGGCCAAGTCGATCTGCGCGCTGCTGTCGGACTGGCTGCCTGGCACGACCGGGTCGATCGTCTACGTCGACGGCGGGGCCAGCCACAACACCTGGTTCCCGGAAGACATGTAGGTCTACCGGATGAGCGCAGACTTCGATGCTGTTCTGGTGTTGTCCTTCGGCGGGCCGGACAAGCCCGCCGACGTACGGCCGTTCCTCGAGAACGTGACGCGCGGCAGGGGTGTGCCACCGGAGCGGCTCGACGAGGTCGCCGAGCACTACTATCACTTCGGTGGTGTTTCGCCGATCAACGCGCTCAACCGCGACCTGATCGCCTCGTTGGAGGCCGAACTCGCACGGTCAGGCATCGATCTACCCGTCTATTTCGGCAACCGTAACTGGCACCCGATGATCGAGGACACGCTCGCGCGGATCCACTCGGACGGGCACCGTCGGGTGCTGGTGTTCCCGACGTCGGCGTGGGGTGGGTATTCGGGTTGCCGACAGTACGACGAGGACATCGCTCGTGCCTTGGACGCGCTTGGGCCGGATGCGGATTCGATGGTGCTGCGCAAATTGCCACATTTCTGGAATCACCCGGCGATGACAGCTGCTTGCGCCGACGCGATCCGCGTTGCTCTCGGGCGTCTGCCAGAAGACGAACGTGATGACGTGCGGCTGATCTTCACCGCCCACTCGATCCCCGACTCGGCCGACAAGGCGGCCGGGCCGCCCGAGGACGGGGGCAGGCTCTACAGCAAGCAGGTTGCCGAGGCGTCCCGATTGGCCGCAGCCGCTGCGGGTTTCGACGTGTTCGACCAGGTCTGGCAGTCGCGCTCGGGCCCACCGCAGATCCCGTGGCTGGATCCTGATATCTGCGACCATCTCGAAGACGTTGCCGCCCAGGGCGTTTCATCGGTGATCGTATGCCCGATCGGGTTTGTGTCAGATCACCTCGAAGTGCTCTGGGATCTGGACAACGAGGGCAAGGACAAAGCCGACGAACTAGGGCTGACGTACGAGCGAGCCGCCACTGTCGGCACCGATCCGCGGTTCATCTCCATGATCGTCTCGCTGATCAGTGAGCAGCTTGCCGGTGAAGTCCCGTTTCGGCCGGGGATGACCGAGAACGGGTCACCCTGTGCGAAGGGATGTTGCGCGCCGGTGCGACGGCCGGCCTGACCTCAGACCCGGTTGTTCGACAACAACTCTGAGATCACCGCATTGGTCGCACTCATCCGGGCCACCCGGACGGTGCGGGCGAGATCCCGGAGGGCTGAATCGCCGGTGTGCTGTTCGCCGACGCTGTAGCCGAAATCCGGGGCCGCCTGCTGCGCCACGGAGAGAATGGCCGCCACGTGTGCCGCCTGTTCGAGGATGCGTTCCGCGCGCGCATTGACCCCCGGCGGCAACTGCTGAGCCGCCAACCGGGTCAGTTCTGCGACCTTCTTGCGAGGGTCGGTCGATGAGTCCGTCGCTGTGGATCGCGGCATCCGCAAGCCGTCCAGAAGGTCGGCTGCAGAGCGGATACCCTCCCGTAGGTCGTATTCGACGGAACCGAGGGAATGGATGACGGGGATCATCGCCGTCTCGACGGTGTGCACACCCCAGCCGATCGTGTACCGGTCGAGCCGGCGGGGGACGAGCGCGTACCTTCCAGGGACGACAAGGAGTTCACCCGACTCGAGTGCTGCGTTGGTGATCGGTCCGCGAGGCGGCAAGCCGAGCATGTCGCCGGGAGCCACGAGCAGTACCGCCAGTCCCTGCGTCGCGCTGCCACCTCGAACGAGCCGAAGCAGGGCGTCGCTCTCCTCACCTCGGGGGTCGAGCGAAAGCGATTGCGCCGCAATGGCATCAGCAGCCAGCACGCGATGTCGCGCGCTCCACCAGCCGAGGACATCGAGCACGTCGTCGGGGGAGCATCGGCCCGCCTGCCAGGCTGCACCCCACGCACCCAGAGCGCTGCTCACGCCCTGCGTGTCGGTTGGGTGGTCGAAATCCGCGTCAGTCATCGTGCTTCCTGGTTGCTGTTCTGTGAGCCGCGCTCAGCCCGTCCACCCGGCCACTTTAGCGCCGAAAACGGGTACGCGGCGTGCCTGGCGGAATGCACCCGGAACGGGCCCTAACGTGGTGGCGGTGAACAGCACTGGACCACATCGCCGAGTCCCGGATCGTTACGGTCGCGATGTACTCTCCGAGCCCCGGCGGCCCACTCGCCCGGCGGTTCCCGAGGTGACGGCCGAACGGGACCTGGTCGTCGAGGACGCCGCCAGCGGATTCTGCGGTGCGGTGGTCGGTTTCGAACGCAGTTACGACGGGGAGTTCGTGCGGTTGGAAGACCGGCGGGGATCGACCCGGATCTTTGCATTGCGCCCCGCGGCATTCCTCATCGATGGGTCACCGGTGACCCTGGTCAAACCGGTTCGAAAAGCGCCTGGGGCGCCGGCCCGCACGGCCTCGGGTTCCGTTGCCCCGGTCAGCAGGAGAGCCCGGGTGGCCCGCGCCAGCAGGTTGTTCGTCGAAGGTGTGCACGACGCTGCGTTGATGGAACGCATCTGGGGCGACGACCTGCGGGTGGAAGGTGTGGTGGTCGCCAGCCTCGACGGCCTCGACAATCTGGATGAAGCCCTCGCCGAGTTCGAGCCCGGACCGACCCGGCGGGCGGGCGTCCTGGTCGACCACCTCGTCGCCGGGTCGAAGGAATCGCGGCTCACCGAACGTGTCGGTCCGCATGTGCTGGTCTGCGGGCATCCCTACATCGATGTGTGGGAGGCAGTGAAACCGGCATCGGTCGGCATCAGTGCGTGGCCGAAGATCCCGCGCGGGATCGACTGGAAGACAGGGGTGTGCAACGAACTGGGCTGGGGATCGCCACGTGACGGCTGGCGGAAGGTGAACAGCTCGGTGTCGAGTTTTCGGGACGTCGAGGTGCCGCTCATCCGCGCGGTGGAAGAGCTGATCGACTTCGTCACCGCCATCGAATCCTAGAGCCGCACCGACCGGTCGTGAGCATGGCAGACTGGGGCAATGGGAGCGCTCCTGTGGTTGGTCGCCGGATTGATCCTGATCGGCGCCGAGACCCTCAGTGGTGATCTGATCCTGCTCATGCTCGCCGGTGGTGCGCTCTCGGCGGCGGGTGTCAGCGCGGTGCTCGACCCCCCGCTGTGGGTGGACGGGGTTGTGTTCGCAGTGGTGTCCCTGCTCCTGCTCTTCGCCGTACGCCCGGTCGCGCGCAGGCACATGTTCACCCGCCCCCGCCTTGCCACCAACACCGAGGCACTCGTGGGCCGACAAGCCCTGGTGATCACACCGGTGGACGAACGTAGTGGACAGGTCAAGTTCGGCGGCGAGGTCTGGTCGGCCCGCGCAGCCACTCCCGGTGACCACTTCGTCGAGGGCGAATCGGTGACGGTACTCGAGATCGACGGTCCGACCGCCGTCGTGTGGAAAGGATGAACGCCGTGATCGTCGGACTCATCATCATCGCCGTCCTCGTGCTGGTGGTCGGGGTGATCCTCGTCAAGTCCATCGCACTCATCCCTCAGGCCGAGGCGGCGGTGATCGAACGCCTTGGCCGTTACACCAAGACGGTGTCCGGTCAGCTCACATTGCTGGTGCCGTTCGTCGACCGCATCCGTGCCCGGATCGATCTGCGAGAACGCGTGGTGTCGTTTGCCCCGCAACCCGTCATCACCGAGGACAACCTGACCGTTCTGATCGACACCGTCGTGTATTTCCAGGTCACCGTGCCGCAGGCGGCGGTGTACGAGATCAACGACTACATCGTCGGCGTCGAACAGTTGGCCACCACGACGCTGCGCAACGTCGTCGGTGGGATGACGCTCGAAGAGACCCTGACCTCACGGGACTCCATCAACGCCCAGCTGCGTGGGGTGCTCGACGAGGCCACCAGTCGATGGGGACTGCGCGTGGCCCGGGTCGAACTCAAGAGCATCCTCCCGCCGCCGTCCATCCAGGAGTCGATGGAAAAACAGATGAAGGCAGATCGTGAGAAGCGGGCAACGATCCTGACCGCAGAGGGCCAGCGGGAATCTGCGATCAAGACCGCTGAGGGAAACAAGCAGAGTCAGATCCTCTACGCCGAAGGCGCCAAGGCGGCGGCGATCCTGACCGCGGAGGGCGAACGGCAGTCACGGATTCTGCAGGCGCAAGGCGATCGCGCCGCCACGTATCTCCGTGCCGAAGGTGAGGCCAAGTCGATCCAGAAGGTCTTTGCCGCGATCAAAGCCGCAAAACCGACACCGGAACTGCTGGCCTACCAGTATCTCCAGCAACTACCGGAGATGGCCAAGGGCGAAGCCAGCAAGGTGTGGGTGGTCCCGAGTGACTTCGGTTCGGCGCTACAGGGATTCGCGAGATCATTCGGTGTCCAGTCCGAAGACGGGGTGTTCCGGTACGAGCCGGCCGCCGACGACGGCAGCGCCCAGCCGGACGACACAGACATGTCCAGCTGGTTCGAAACCGCAGCCGATCCGAAGGTGGCCCAGGCCGTGGCCGAGGCTGAGGCAGTGGCCCGCAAGCCGGTCGATGACGACCCGCTGCTGGCCCGTCCGCGCACGGACCCGGGCATCGATCAGGCCGGGGCCTCGGACCAACCCGGCTGGCAGACGCCGGCAATCGACCCCGGCAGGGTTGAGCAGTAGTTCGAAATATCTCAGTGCAGCAGTAGATATCCGGTGCCGGCCACCGCAGCAGCCCACAGCACCGATGCCAACGTCCCGATGATGAACTGTTCGGCGGCGCCCGGTTCGCGGAGTTCCGGGTAGCGACCGAGTCCCTTGACCGCCAGCACTATTGCTATCGCCTCGGGCCATCGCAGACCCAGCGCTGCCACCACCGCGATTCGCTCCAGGTATCCGATGACGCGGCCTCCTCGCAGTGGCGTCGGCGCTGGTTCCGGTGCATCTCCGGAGCCGGCCGCCTCCGGTTCCGGTGGCCGGGTGTCCAGTTGCCACGGTTCTATGCCCCCGAGCAGCAAGGCTCCGCGAACCAGCAAGGTGCCGCCGGTGACCGCGGCCAGAACGGTGAGGCAGTGGGTGATCACCGCGGCCGCGCCCGAGGCCCGGTCCGCGACCAGGGCGAGCACCGCCACCCCACCGAGAGCCAGGGGCGTGGCCACCGCGGCGATGAGGTTCGGACCGGTCCGATGTCCGATCGGCGCTGCAGCAAGGATCAGAGGCAGCACAGCGGTGACCCCGAGCAGGACAAGCGCAGCGATGATCATGAATGTGCCGACTGCAGTAGATGTATGGCCAGCAAACGCGTCTCCTCCTCGATGTACCAGTCCGCGGCACGCAATCGCTGCGACAGCGCCTGCGGGGTGATCCCGAGTGTGGCAGCAGCCACCGACTGAGTCTGTCCCGAACGCATCTGGCGAGCCGCGGCGTGTCCGGCATCCGAGCGTCCGGCGACCGTGCGGACCAGCAACCGAAGCCCGGTCTGGGCGTATGTGCAGGACGTCGGGTCCGGCCCCACGACAGCGACGCTGTAAGGATTGGTCTTCGCGGCGTTGACCGCGTCGCGTGCGCGTTCGAACGCGGGCCCCCGCCCGGCGCGAGTGATGGATGGCAACGGGAGTTCCACGGGGCCGATCCCGACACCGACACTCCACCCACCTTCTTCGGCGAGGGTGAGCACGGTGTCGATGACTGCGGCGGGGTCGTCGAGTGCCGCCTGGAACTCATCTCCCGCGGTTCGATCGAATGGGCGGATGACCGGGATGTGGGTCAGCGACTGCAGCGCGTGGGGTACCCGGTCGGCTTCTCGTCGGCTGTGCCGTTGGTCGATGGTGACGACGTACATCGGGCATCCCGTCTTATCAAGTACATAACCTTGATCGGAGGATATCAAGCCATCAGCCTTTACTACAAGGAATTCCGCTCTCAGACTTGTCGGTCGCGGCCCTCGGTGGACTCAGCCGCGACGCAGGGCCAACCTTCGCTCAACCAGCACGGTTCGAGAGTTCATCTGCAGGCTTGTCGGTGTTCTCTACATCGCCATCGGTGGGTTCCCTCACCGACAGCCTCGTGTCGAGGAACAGACCGAAGACGCCGAGGCTGAACAGGCCCGCCGACAATGCCAGCATGACCGGATCGCCGTCCCCCGCGAGAGCATTGCCGAGGATCACCACGGCTGCTGTTCCCGGTGCTACACCGATCACCGTGGCGAGCGCATAAGGCGCGAACTTGATGGCAGACAGAGCTGCGACGTAGTTGATGACAGAGAACGGAAACGCGGCGATCAGTCGGAGTGATCCGACCGCAAGCCATCCCCGGCGTTCCATGCGCAGCTCCACCGACCGCGCGACCGGGTGGCGTAGATAAGGCCGGATACGTTCTCGTCCCAGGCGCCTGACCAGTACAAAAGCCATCACAGCCGCGAATATGGTGGCCAGCATCGCACCGACGAAACCCACCAGCGGACCGAACAGCAAACCGGATGCTGCCGTGAACGCCGAGCGCGGTACGGGTCCGATCGCGATGACGGCATAGCCGATGAAGAAGATCCAGACGAAGTTCGGCCCGAACGAGTCGGCCCAGTCCCGCAGCCTGCCCACCGAGGGCAAGGGGATCAGGTAGGCGCCGAGCAGAACGGCCAGCACCAACACCAGTCCGCCGAGCGCCCGGATGACCGCGGTTCGCCCGGTGAGCCGGCCACTGAATTTCACGGTCTCAAGGATACGGGCGAAAAAAGTCGCAAAGATGTGCGCGACGCCACTGTACGGGCATCGACTCCCCGTACCGGGCCGAGCGTTCGATCGGATAGTGTCGATTCACCTCAAGATGCGATAGAGATCACGACGTCACAAGCAGATCGAAGGGCTCACGCCGAATGCCGGATACCCGACCAGACCTCCACGACCTGGAGTCCAGTTACCAGCAATGGTCCGACTCCGCCGCACAGGTGCTCGCGAAGTCCAAGCGCGTCGACGTCGCCGATTTGCGCGACACCCCAGAGACGCTCTTGTCGACCACCACCCCGGATGCGTTGACCATCAAGCCGCTCTACACGCGGCGCGACGAACTCGACGAGCCCGGGTTGCCCGGGTCCTACCCGTTCGTCCGAGGCAGCGACCGCGTCCGGGACGTCAACATGGGGTGGCGTGTCACCGAGCGCTTCGGCGACCCGGTCGGCGAGCCCCAGGATCCGGCGGCCCTGAACCAGGCGATTCTGGAGGCGCTGAACAACGGGGCCAGCGGGCTGTGGCTGACGGTCGGTGACTCCGCCATCGCCCCGAAGGATCTCGCCGCCGTTCTCGACGGCGTCTACCTCGATCTGGTTCCGGTCACACTCGACGCGGGTGCCGCGGGCATCGAGGCCGCGCAGGTCCTCCAGCCACGCCTCCCGGACTCCGCGACGGTCAGCACGGTCAGCTCGTATGGCCTCGCGCCTCTGACTGCCGCGTTCTCCGGGCGTCCGGCGGTTGCACTCGCCGATGCGATCGGGGTGGCGGCATCGGCCGGCGCGGCCGTGCGGTCCATCCGTGTGGACGGCACCGACTTCGCCCTCGGTGGCGCCACCGACGTGCAGGAACTCGCCTTGGTCACCGCCGCGGGCGTCGAGTACCTGAGGGCCCTCACCGCGGCCGGACTGGCTGTCGACAAGGCCCTGAACCAGCTGACGTTCGCACTGTCGGCCACCGACGACCAGTTCGGAACGGTGGCCAAGTTCCGCGCGATCCGCCGCCTCTGGGGACGGGTCGCCGAGGTCAGTGGAGCACCTGAGGCCGGGGGAGCGGTGACCCACGGGGTGACCGCGCTGAGCATGATGAGTCAGCGTGATCCCTGGGTGAACATGCTGCGGGTGACCACGGCCACCTTCGGCGCCGGAGTCGGCGGTGCCGATCAGATCACGGTGCTGCCCTTCGACGTGGCGCTGCCACCGGCAGACCGGACCACCAGCCCGAGCTTCTCCCGCCGGATGGCACGCAACACCCAGCTGCTCCTCATCGAGGAGTCGAACGTGGCCAAGGTGCTCGACCCCGCGGGTGGTGCATGGTTCGTCGAGTCACTCACCGACGACCTCGCTGCATCGGCGTGGGCACTGTTCCAGGAGATCGAGGCCAAGGGCGGGTACCAGAAGGCCCTCGACGACGGTTGGATCGGCGAGCAGGTCTCCATCTCACTGGCCGCCCGAGATGAGGCCGTCGCCCACCGGACCACCTCGCTCACCGGCATCAACGAGTTCCCCAACCTGGCCGAGAAGCCGCTCACCACACCAGGCTCGGCCGACTTCGTCGACCTGCCGACCGCAGCGCCGAATCTGGCCCGCACCGCCCGACCGTTCGAGCGTCTGCGTGATCGTTCCGATGCGTTTCTCGCATCCCACGGAAAACGGCCGATCGCGATGTTGCTCCCACTCGGGTCGGTCGCCGAGCACAACGCCCGTACGACGTTCATCGCGAACCTGCTGGCGGCCGGCGGCATCGAGTCGGTCAATCCGGGACCGCTGACCGCCGACGCCATCGCTGCCGCGAGGGCGACGTCCGGAGATCCGGTTGTCGCGGTCCTGTGCGCGGCCAACCCGCGCTACGAGAGCGACGGCGCAGGCGCCCTCGCGGCCGCTCGCGAGGCCGGATTCCACACCGTCCTGCTCGCCGGGCCGGCCAAGGCGTGGACTGATGAGCAGAACGCGCCGGACGGGTACCTGCAGATCGGGATCGACGCGATCTCGACGCTGACAGAACTGCTGGACACGATCGAGGCGGAGAGCTGACATGACCAGTACTCAGAACAAGTCGACCACGGCTCCGTCCGGGCAGTCGGTGCCGAACAGTTTCGCCGACGTCCCATTGACGGGAGAGGCCGCGGTCGCCGCACCGGGAGACAGCGATCAACTCGTGGCCGATCTCGCTCAGGCACACGGCTATTCGACCGAGCAGGTCACGTGGACCACCCCCGAGCAGATCGACGTCCGCCCGTTGTACACCCGCTCGGACCGTGATGCCATCACCACCGACGGCGAGCATCCCTATCCGCTGGACACCGTGCCCGGTGCCGTTCCGTATCTTCGCGGGCCGTACCCGACGATGTACGTGAACCAGCCGTGGACCATCCGGCAGTACGCGGGATTCTCGACCGCCGCAGAGTCCAATGCCTTCTACCGCCGCAACCTCGCTGCCGGCCAGAAGGGCCTCTCGGTCGCCTTCGACCTGGCAACCCACCGCGGTTACGACTCCGACCACCCACGTGTGGCCGGTGATGTCGGGATGGCGGGTGTGGCGATCGACTCCATCCTCGACATGCGTCAGTTGTTCGACGGTATCGATCTGGGGTCGGTGTCGGTGTCGATGACCATGAACGGCGCCGTACTCCCGATCCTGGCGTTGTACGTGGTGGCCGCGGAGGAACAGGGTGTGCCCCCGGAGAAACTGGCCGGCACCATCCAGAACGACATCCTCAAAGAGTTCATGGTGCGCAACACCTACATCTATCCGCCGAAACCGTCGATGCGCATCATCTCGAACATCTTCGAGTACACCAGCACCAAGATGCCGCGCTTCAACTCGATCTCAATTTCCGGCTACCACATCCAGGAGGCCGGGGCCACAGCCGATCTCGAGCTGGCATACACCCTCGCCGACGGTGTCGAGTACATCCGGGCGGGCATGGAAGCCGGCCTCGACGTGGACAAGTTCGCACCGCGCCTGTCCTTCTTCTGGGGCATCGGCATGAACTTCTTCATGGAGGTCGCCAAACTCCGGGCCGCCCGGCTGATCTGGAGTGAGCTGGTCGCGAAGTTCGATCCGAAGAACGCCAAATCGCTGTCGCTGCGCACGCATTCGCAGACGTCGGGCTGGTCCCTGACGGCACAGGACGCATTCAACAACGTGGCCAGGACGTGCATCGAGGCAATGGCCGCGACGCAGGGCCACACCCAGTCGCTGCACACCAACGCTCTCGACGAGGCCCTCGCGCTGCCCACGGACTTCTCGGCCCGCATCGCGCGTAACACTCAGCTGCTGCTGCAGCAGGAGTCGGGTACCACCCGACCGATCGACCCATGGGCGGGCTCGAATTACGTGGAATGGCTCACGCATGAGCTGGCCAACAAGGCCCGCGCGCACATCGCCGAGGTCGAAGAGGCAGGCGGGATGGCCCAGGCCATCAACGAGGGCATCCCGAAGCTCCGGATCGAGGAGGCGGCCGCCCGCACCCAGGCGCGGATCGATTCGGGTCAGCAGCCCGTCATCGGCATCAACAAATACCAGGTCGACGAGGACCAGGAGGTCGAGGTCCTCAAGGTCGAGAACTCCAAGGTGCGCGGAGAACAGCTCGAGAAGCTGAAGACGCTTCGCGCGAATCGGGATTCCGCCGCGGTCGAGGCCGCGCTGGCAAACCTCACCCGCGCCGCCGCCGACGACAAGGGCGGCATGGACAACAACTTGATGGCGCTGGCGATCGAGGCGGCGCGGCACCAGGCGACCGTGGGTGAGATCTCCGAAGCGCTCGAGAAGGTCTACGGCCGCCATCAGGCAGAGATCCGCACGATCAGTGGGGTGTACCGACATGAGGCCGGACAGGTGAGCAACATCGACGCGGCGATCGACATCGTCGAGAAGTTCGCGGAGGCCGAGGGGCGCCGTCCCCGCGTGCTGGTGGCGAAGATGGGTCAGGACGGCCACGACCGCGGCCAGAAGGTCATCGCCACCGCGTTCGCCGACCTCGGATTCGACGTCGACGTGGGCCCCCTGTTCCAGACCCCCGACGAGGTCGCCCAGCAGGCGGCCGACAACGACGTTCACGTCGTGGGGGTCTCGTCGCTGGCCGCGGGTCACCTGACCCTGGTGCCGGCGCTGCGCGACGCGCTGGCCAAGGTCGGGCGCGGCGACATCATGATCGTGGTCGGTGGAGTGATCCCGCCGGGAGATTTCCAGGAGCTCTATGACGCAGGCGCCGCTGCCATCTTCCCGCCGGGAACGGTCATCGCCGACTCGGCGGTCGAGCTGATCACGAAGCTGGCCGCCGAACTGGGGCACGAGCTGGCGTCTTGAGGCACTCATAGGTATGGCCAGACCACCTCTGGATCTGGCGCAGTTGGCTGACGCCATCCGCGCAGACAAACGGCCCGATCTTGCTCGAGCCATCACACTGGTCGAGTCGACGAGGGCCGATCACCGGGCGCAGGCACAAGAGTTGCTCCTGGCGCTGGGCCCCGACTCCGGCGATTCGTATCGTGTCGGCATCACCGGTGTGCCGGGAGTCGGCAAGTCCACCACGATCGAAGCGCTCGGCATGCACCTCATCGAGCAGGGCCACAAGGTTGCGGTGCTGGCAGTCGACCCTTCGTCGACACGCACGGGCGGGTCGATACTCGGCGACAAGACCAGGATGGGTCGGCTGTCGGTGAACCCGAACGCCTACATCCGGCCGTCACCGACATCGGGAACACTCGGCGGTGTCGCCAAGGCCACTCGCGAGACCATCGTGCTGCTCGAGGCCGCGGGCTTCGACGTGGTTCTGGTGGAGACCGTCGGTGTCGGCCAGTCGGAGGTGACCGTCGCGAACATGGTCGACGTCTTCTGCTTCCTCACCCTCGCCCGCACGGGAGATTCGTTGCAGGGCATCAAGAAAGGCGTGCTCGAACTCGCCGACATCGTGGTGGTGAACAAGGCCGACGGCAAGCACCAACGCGAGGCGCGCAGTGCCGCAAAAGAACTCCAGGGAGCGCTCCGGTTGCTGTCGCCACATGACGCCCTCTGGCGGCCTCCGGTGCTCACCATGAGTGCGATGGAGAATGTCGGGGTCCGGGAGTTCTGGGAGACGGTCCTCAAGCACAAGGACGTGCTCGAGCAAGCGGGGGAGTTCCAGGCTCGGCGCAACAAACAGCAGGTCAACTGGATGTGGTCGATGGTCACCGACCAGTTGCTCCGCCGACTGGACTCGAGCGAGGCGGTACGGGGGATCCGCGGCCGTATCGAGGAAGAGGTACGGGCAGGCACCCTGACGCCGGCGCTGGCCGCGACCAGGATCGTCGAGGCGTTCGACGGCTAGTCGTGTAGCTGCTGCACCGTCACCGCAAACGCCGCCACGCGTTCGATGAGCGCGTCGAAGAACAGTTCGGGATCGGTTGCGTCGGCGATATCCGCGTTGTTCTCCCGACCCCAGAACTGCCGTTCGTCGGCGATGGTCGTCCCACGTGTGAGCGCACCCTCGGTCTCGACGTCCACGCACGCAGGCCGGGTACGCACAACAGCAGGATCGAGCGCAACAGCGGCTGCGAACGGGTCGTGCATGTGGCAGATGTATCCCTCGGCGTGGGCCTCGTGGAACTCGAAGTAGAACCGGACGGCGTCGACAAGATGCCGGATGACGACATTGCTCGCCACCGACCGGACCCCCTGTTCATCATCGGGGCCTGGCTGTTCGACGGGGCTCGAGTCGGCAAGCGCGGCCAGACGGCCCAGGTGGTCCGGCGTCATCCGGATCGTCTCGGTGAGATCGAGTGGGCAGATGATCGGCCGTGGGGCACCATCCATACCGAACGCCGCGAACACCTCCTTGGCCGCCTCCGGATCGACGGCAATGTTCCATTCGGACGTGGGCGTTGTGTTGCCGGGGTGATGAAACGTCCCGCCCATGATGACCAGCCGCCGAAGTCGGGTCGGTAGGGCCGGGTCGCGTCGGATGGCCAGCGCAAGGTTGGTCAGGGGCCCGGTGACGAGTCCGACGAGGTCACCCGAATGTTCTTCGCTGAGTTCGATCCAGGCGTCGGCCGCATCGCGGGGGGAGGGGGACGACGTGGGCGCCGGCAACTGCGCGTAACCGACCCCGAGCGGCCCGTGGGTGTCCTCGGTGGTCATCAGTGAGCCGATGAGTGGCCCTGACGCTCCGAGACACACCTCGACGTCGTCCCGGCCGCACAGTTCGAGCCACGCCAGATTGTTCCCACACACCACATCCGTCGGCACATTGCCCCCGGTCGACAGGACAGCCAGTAGGTCTGCGGCCGGATGGGCCAGCAGGTAGAGCAGGGCCAGCGAGTCGTCGATACCCGTGTCGCAATCGAAGATCAGGGGGACTGTAACCACCTGATGACCCTAGTGGATGGCCGGAATGGTCCCAAGAAAGTGCTGCGGAACTGCCACGTGTTCTCGTTTTGATGCTAATCTGATCACGAGCGTTTCCCGATGGAAGGTTTCCGATGACGATTGCCGAGTCCGTTTCCACCAACACTGCCGCGCCTGCACGTCCCCGGATCGCTGCGCCCGGTGAGGGCGAAGATTCCCTGATCAACAACATCGACGGCGACATCGAGCTGATCCCGCCGGACTCGATCACCGCAGAGTTGACCGGACATTTCACATTCCTGCCGGTCAACGGTGCGGCTTTCGTGATGCAGGTGATGCTTCCGGTGATCGGCGATGTGGTGGACAAGTATTCGGTGTTCCGCACCGACCCGGCCGGGCGTGCGATCCGGTCGGTGGATTCTGTTCTCCGCTGGATCTACGGCGGACAGGAGGCGATCGAGGAGGGCAAGAGACTGCGCCGGATGCACCAGCCGCTGCAGATGAAGAACTCGCAGGGCAAACACATCAGCGCACTCAATCCCGAGGCGTATCAATGGGTCATCGCCACCGCGTATCCCACGACGATCAAGGCCGGGCCGCTTCTGATCGGCCGGGAGTTCAACGCCGAGGAGAAGCAGGAGATCTTCCGCGACAATCGTCGTATCGCCAAGATCGTGCAGGTACCGATGAAGGGTTACCCCACCACGATCGAGGAGTTCGGCGAATACTACGAAGACTTCGTCAACAACAAGCTGGTCGCGCACAAGGTCGCGCTGGAGCTCATCGGTCAGATGCGCGAAGCGCCCCCGATTCCCGACTCCGTTCCGGCCGCACTGCGACCGGCGGCGAAAAAGGCCGCCAAGTTCGCCATGTCACCGGTTCAGAACCTGAACTACCTGACCACGGTCGGGGTGATGGATCCACGCGTTCGCGAGATTCTCGGCCTCACGTGGAGTGACCGCGAGCAGCGTGACCTCGAGCGGATGCACACCGTGATCCGTGGTTCGTACAAGGTGCTGCCCGAGCGACTGACCTACTTCCCGCTGGCGTACCACGCCCGCCGCCACCATGCCGCCATCCAGGCGATGAAGAAGCGCGAAATCGGCGGTGCCGCATACAAAGTGGGTAAGAGTCACGCCTGACGAAGGACGTCGCGCGTGAGTTCGAGCTGGCCGAGGTGCTGGGCCAGCTCGCGCACCACGTGTGTCAACACCCACTCCGGGGTGGCGGTTGCGACCTCCGGACGGGTGGAACCGATGACGGTGCGATCGCGAATCCCTTCGCGTAGTGCGACATCCACCCACTCGGGCAGACGCGCACGAACATCATCGACTCGTGTGATGAGGTCATCGACCCGACCGGTGGCAGTGAACTCGGCGGCGCGGTCGCGCGGGATCCTCAGGCCGGCGATCACCGAGCCTGCCCAGTGCTCGATCACGCCGACACAGTGGAACACGATGGCGTAGGGACTGTTGGCGCCCGGCAGATCCGGCCTGGTGTTGGACAGCTCGTCTTCGAGACCCCTCAGGATCTCCGTCATCGACGACAGACTCTCGCCGATGATCGCCAGAGTGGCTTGCGCCACACGGCTTTCGACGTCGTCGTGCCGCGACGTCACCACGGGTACGGCTCGAAGTCTTTGAGAAAACAGCCGTACAGGTCGATACCGGCTTCGCCCTGCACCACCGGGTCGTACACCCGGGCCGCTCCGTCGACGAGGTCGAGGGGCGCACGGAAACCCTCCTCGGCCAGCCGGATCTTGCTGGTGTGCGGCCGTTCGTCGGTGATCCACCCGGTGTCGACGGCGGTCACCAGGATCCCGTCCTCGTACAGGTCGCCGGCACTCGTGCGCGTCAACATGTTCAGCGCCGCCTTCGCCATGTTGGTGTGAGGATGACCGGGCCCCTTGTATCCACGCGAGAAGATGCCCTCCATCGCCGACACGTTCACCACGTACTTGCGTCGTGCCGTCGATGCCCGGAGGGCCGGGGTGAGCCGTGACAGCAGGATGAATGGAGCCACGCTGTTGCACAGCTGGACTTCCAGCAACTCCAGCGGGTCCACCTGGTCGACGGTCTCCACCCAGCTGTTGCTGTCGACCAGGTCGGGCAGCAATCCGCCAGCGTCGATGGCGGTTCCGTCGGCGATGCGTGCGGGAGCGGCAGATCCCGCAGTCATGGCCAGGGAGGCGAGCGCCTTGGCCGCCGAGTCCGAATCGCCGCCTGAGGCGAGCGACTGTGGATGCAGCTCACTGCTGTCACCCATGGTCAGCACCGGTACCGCTGCCGCGGGGCCGGTGAGCGGTGCTCGTTCGGCGTCGGCGAGCGAACTGTACGCGCCGGCGGTGCGTCGGACCGTCTGTGCGGCGTTGTTGATGAGGATGTCGAGAGGTCCTTGTGCTGCAACCGAATCCGCCAGCGCTGTCACCTGTGCAGGATCGCGGAGGTCGATACCGACGATGCTCAGCCGGTGTAGCCATTGGTCGGCGTCCGGCTGCCGGGCGAATCGCCGGGCCGCATCCTTGGGGAAACGGGTGGTGATGGTGAGGTCGGCACCGTCGCGGAGCAGCATCAGCGCGATGTACATGCCGATCTTTGCCCTGCCGCCGGTGAGAAGCGCACGGCGGCCGCTCAGGTCGGTGTGCTGGTTGCGTTTGTCGCGGTTGGCGGCCGCGCATCGTGGGCAGAGTTGATGGTGGAACGCGTCGACCCGGGTGTAGTCCTGCTTGCAGATGTAGCACGGCTGGGCGCGGATGAGCGTTCCCGCGGTGCTGCCCGGCGCGCCCGTCAGCGGTAGGCCGGCGGTCTCGTCGTCGATGCGGTCCGGCGAACCGGTCGCGGTGGCCGCCAGCACCTTCCGGTCGGCGTCGAGTCGGGTCTGATGAGCCTGCTTCTTGCGGCGCCGTTTGGCCCGCTTGAACATCAAGGCCACGGCCCGCTGCACCGTGATCGAATCAGGATGATCTGCGTCGAGTTCGGTCACCTGGTCCAGGACACGGTGGAAGACCGCCAGGTCGGCAGGATCGATGGGGTCGGCGTGCACCTGAGTATTGTAGTGCGCCCGGTCGACCACCCTGACCGCCGCGATCCGCCCTCGCCATCGCGGCCGAGCGTGGCAGTCAGCGTCCGGTTGGGGCAGCTCCGGGGGAAGTGCTGCCGGTGGGGCTCGCCTCCCCGATTCGTTCGTCGGCCGGTATCGCCCGCGGTGGCGTCATCGAGACGAACCAGGCCTCCTGGACACTGAGGACCACGATGATCGACAGCAGCAGTCCTTCGGCCTCGATGGGGGACAGGCTCAGGTTCATCGCGCCGACGACGTCGGGGAACAGTGCGACGACAAACACCAAGACGTACAACGGCACACCCGCACCGGCGAGCACCCACGGCATCACCTTCGCGTCGGTGTGAGTGCGGAACTGCACCGCGAGCATCGCGATCCCGATTGCACCGATGAGTCCGGCGATCGAGAATCCGGTGCGCCACACAGCGGTGATCTCCGGGGCCACCTGGGCAAACAACGACACCGCGGCGGCGACCACGAATTGCAGCGAGACGAGATACGCCATGTTGCTGCCGCGGCCGTCTCGGCCGGTGAGATCGTCCCGGTCTTTGACCGCGACCCACCAGAGGCCCAGCAGGGTGAAATTGGTGGCCGCCACGACGCCGTAAAACGCGGATTGATCCATGCCCAGCACAGTAGGCCGTGCGCGAGTCGCCGACAGATGCTTTTCGATCGACAACCAGGTGCAGCATCACGCTGTACCGGCAAAGTGTGTCCGAGGGGGGACTTGAACCCCCACGCCCGTTAATAGGGCACTAGCACCTCAAGCTAGCGCGTCTGCCATTCCGCCACTCGGACCAGTCACGCCGGCAGTCAACCTGCCAGCGCCGGATAACATTAGCCGACTGCCGGCCTGCAACCCAAATCCCCAGGACACGACCATCTCGAGACGATTCTCCTCTACCGATGCGGGCAAGGTGCTAACAATCTGTCTCATGGACCTGGACACGGTGATCTGCCGCACCTGCGCCGTGGAGCACGGCAGCGGGCGGCCACAGACATGCCGGATCTGTGCCGACGAGCGCCAATATGTACCGCCAGGCGGGCAACAGTGGGCCTCTCTCGCCGAGTTGACGGCGGAAGGTCGTCACGTCGAGATCGATGAACTCGAACCCGGGCTTAACGAGCTGCGCGCCGTACCGGGAGTCGGGATCGGTCAGCGGAGCAAGTTGCTGTGCACCCAGGCCGGAAACCTGTTGTGGGACCCCCTCGGTTTCATCGATGAGCGGTCGGTTGCCGCGGTACGCGATCGGGGAGATGTGGTGGCCATCGTGGCCAGTCATCCGCACATGTTCGGTGTCCAGGTGGAGTGGAGCCATGCACTGGGGCGGGTACCGGTCCTGGTGGCCGACGCCGATCTCGAGTGGTTGGCCCGGACAGATCCGGTCATCGAATCGTGGAGCGGTGACCTCGAAGTCCTGCCGGGGGTCACACTCGCGCAACCGGGCGGGCACTTTCCGGGTAGTGCCGTGGCGCATTGGGGCGCCGGAGCGCAGGGGCGCGGTGTGCTGCTTTCCGGAGACACCGTCCTGCCCAATCCCGACCGAGCCACGGTGTCCTTCATGCGGAGCTATCCGAACCGCATCCCACTGTCGGCGGCGGTGGTGGACCGGTTGGCTCGAGACATCGGGAGGTTCCGATTCGATCGCCTGTACGGAAACTTCGCCGAGTTCATCGCCGCCGACGCGGCCGCTGCGGTCCAGCACTCGGCCCGACGCCACATCGGTTGGGTGCGAGGTGATTTCGACCATCTGACCTGACGCTGGAGTCGTCGACTCCGCTGAGCGCCCGGTCCGAACGTCGTTAGGATGATAGGAATGAGCAGGTGAGCCCCGACACCGACACTCCCACCGCAACCGATGAAGTTGTCGGCCTGGTCAGCAGGCTGATCCGCTTCGACACCAGCAACACCGGTGAGCTCGAGACCACCAAGGGCGAGGAAGAATGCGCCCGCTGGGTGCAGCAGCAACTCGAGGACGTGGGCTACCGGACGGAGTATGTCGAATCCGGCCAGCCCGGCCGGGGCAACGTCTTCGCAACCCTGCCGGGCAGCGACTCCACCCGAGGCAAGTTGTTGCTGCACACCCATCTTGATGTCGTACCGGCCGAGCCTGCCGATTGGAGCGTCCATCCGTTCTCCGGGTCTGTCGAGGACGGCTACATCTGGGGCAGGGGCGCGGTGGACATGAAGGACATGGTGGGAATGGCGTTGGCCCTTGCCCGGCAGTTCAAACGCGACGGCACCGTACCCCCTCGCGATATCGTGTTCGCCTTTCTCGCCGACGAGGAGGCCGGTGGTAAGTGGGGTTCGCACTGGCTGGTGGAACACCGGCCCGATCTCTTCGAAGGGGTCACCGAAGCTGTCGGTGAGGTCGGCGGTTTCTCTCTCACCGTCGACCGGCCCGACGGCGGACAAAAGCGCCTGTACCTCGTCGAGACTGCGGAAAAGGGAATTGCCTGGATGCGGCTGACCGCAACCGCAACAGCCGGCCACGGATCGTTTCTGCACGACGACAACGCCGTCACGATCTTGTCCGAGGCTGTCGCGAGGTTGGGCAGGCACACGTTCCCGTTGGTGATGACCGAATCGGTGTCGGAGTTCTTGGCCGCGGTGTCGGAGGAGTCCGGGCTCGAACTGCACCCGGACACACCGGATCTGGAAACCGCCCTGTTCAAGATCGGCTCAATCGCCAGGATCATCGGAGCCACCCTGCGGGACACGGCCAACCCCACGATGCTCAATGCCGGGTACAAGGCCAATGTCATCCCGCAGAAAGCCACCGCGGTGGTTGACTGCCGGGTCTTGCCTGGCCGCCAGGCTGCCTTCGAAGCCGAGGTCGACGCCCTCATCGGGCCACAGGTCACCAGGGAATGGGTCACGAAACTCGACTCGTACGAGACCACGTTCGACGGCGACCTCGTCGATGCGATGAATGACGCGATCTTGGCCCACGATCCCGAAGGCCGCACCGTGCCGTACATGCTGTCCGGCGGCACCGACGCCAAAGCCTTTGCACGCCTTGGTATTCGGTGTTTCGGCTTCGCCCCGTTGAAACTGCCGACCGACCTCGATTTCGCCGCGCTGTTTCATGGAATCGACGAGCGGGTACCGGTGGAGTCGGTTCTGTTCGGTACCGATGTCCTCGAGCACTTCTTGCTCCACAGCTGATGGCCGCACGCTTCAAGGATTGACCCCTACGGAAAGGACGCGAACGACATGTCGAGTTACAACCCGTACGACGCACTACCTCACCTGCCCGGTTTCACCCTGACGTCCGAGAGCATCACCGACGGCGCACCGCTCGGCAAGGCTCAGGTCTCCGGGATCATGGGAGCCGGCGGCGACGACGTCTCGCCCCAGCTCAGCTGGTCCGGCTTCCCAGAGGACACCAAGAGCTTCGCGGTCACCGTCTACGACCCAGACGCTCCCACCGCGTCGGGATTCTGGCATTGGGCAGTCGCGGACATCCCGGCGTCGGTCACGTCGCTCGACGCCGGCGTCGGTGATGGCGCCGACGGTTCCCTCCCGTCCGGAGCCGTGACCCTCGACAACGACGCCTCGGCGCCGCGGTTCATTGGCGCCGCTCCGCCACCCGGGCACGGCCCGCACCGGTACTTCGTCGTGGTGCACGCAGTGGATGTCGAGAGCCTCGGACTGCCTGATGGTGCGACGCCGGCCTACCTCGGATTCAATCTGTTCAGCCACGCGATCGGACGTGCCGTCATCCACGGCACGTACGAGCAGCCGGCCGGAGACTAGTCGGACCGGGGTGCCGCGCTGCCGACCGCCTCGGTGATCGAGGTGTACCCGGCAGCGCGCACCTTGTCGGCGAGTCCTTGATGAATATGCTTGGCCCACAACGGACCGCCGTAGATGAAGCCGGTGTAACCCTGGATCAGCGAGGCACCGGCCCGGATGCGCTCCCAGGCCTGATCCGCGGTCTCGATGCCGCCGACGCTGATCAGCGTCAATCTGCCGCCCACTCGGGCGTGCAGTCGGCGTAGGACCTCGAGTGAGCGGTCTGCGAGCGGAGCGCCCGACAACCCGCCTGCGCCCATCGCCTCGACCTCATGCGCCGGGGTGGCCAACCCGTCCCGGCTGATGGTGGTGTTGGTGCAGACGATGCCCGCCAGCCCCAACTCGACTGCCAGGTCCGCGATTTCGTCGATGTCGTCGTCGGCGAGGTCGGGAGCGATCTTCACCAGCACCGGAATGTCCACCGACTCCTGTACCGCGGCAAGCAGCGGACGCAGGGTGGCCACGGCCTGAAGATCCCTCAGGCCCGGCGTGTTCGGCGAACTGACGTTCACGACGAGAAAGTCCGCCAGCGGTCCGAGTAGTCGAGCGCTGATCAGGTAGTCCTCCACCGCATCTTCGGCCGCGACCACCTTGGTCTTGCCGATGTTGGCACCGATGGGCACCATCGTCGTTGTCGTCTTACGCTGTCTGAGCAGGTTGGCCGCCGCGCCCGCCCCATGATTGTTGAAGCCCATCCTGTTGATGAGCGCACGGTCGGCAGGCAGCCGGAACAGCCGGGGTCCCGGGTTTCCGGGCTGAGCGGCGCCGGTGACCGTACCGATCTCGGCGAATCCGAAACCGAGTGCGCCCCAGGCGTCGATGGCTTCCGCGTTCTTGTCGAATCCCGCGGCCAGTCCGAGCGGCGCGGGGAAGTCGATCCCGAAGACGCGCGACCGCAGTACCGGATCGTGGGTCACCAAGACGCGACCGGCAAGGAGGCGAAGCGGCTTGACCCGGCCTACCGAGATGATGATCGCTGCTGCGACGCGGTGGATCCGCTCTGCCGGTACACGGAACATCAGTGTCAGGAGCAGCGGATACAGCCGCCGATAGAGCGACTCGATCACGCGCTCACCCCGGTGTCGGGAAGGTCGGTCGGCGCCAGCCGTGGCCTGCGCCTACGGAGCAGGACCTTGCGGCTACCGTCCGAATACAACCGAACCCGCGACAGCTCCCACCCCCCGAACTCCGCCTGGATCGACAGCCGCATCGATGCCGTCACCCGCGTCACGTCGGGCGGGAGGCGCAGGGGGACGTATTCGTAGTCGTCTGCCGACATATCCCATTCCCGCGGAAACCCGCGGTTGCGCTTACCTGCCAATCGAAAGTCACCTCACTGCTGGTCGGGGCCGATGATCTGCAGACCCTCACCACGGGCCGAGAGCAGATACACCGTTCCCGTCTTCGGGTCCACCACCATCGAGTTCGCCTGCCCGACTGTCTGGAACTGGCGTTGCTGAACCGGTGTCCCGGTGGACAACTCGTACGCGGTGACCTTGTTGTTTCCGGTGGTGCTCACCCACGCCAGGTTGTGGGTGTCGTCGTAGTCTACGGCGTACGGTCCGAAGGCCACCGGATAGCGGAACTTGTTGACCAACGGTTCGCCGTTGAACGCCAACAACTCGCCACCCCGGGTGTCGGTGGTGAGGAAACGCCCGAAGTGATCCACCGTGAGATTTGTCGCACCGTCGCCCGCACGGATTGCGACCCCGAGGTCGTCATCCGCCAAGTCGAGTTCGGTCACCGACGACTGCGCACGGTCGAGAACAACCACCTGGCCGTCGTGTTCGGCGAGCGCATCCGCCCGGACGAGTCCGTCGATCGTCCCCGTGACCGCGCCCTGGGCGTCCACCCGCAGAATCTCACCACCCTCGGTACCGATGAAGGTCTCACCGGTCGAGCTCAGCAACGACGACACCGGGGTTCCCGGCACGTCGGTGGTCGTGATCGCGCCGTCTGCCGAATCGACGGTCAACATCGCGTCGGAGACAAGCACCTGCAGCTTCCCACCACTGAACGTCCCGAACCCGGATGCCCTGTCGGGCAACTTGATTGCGCGAGCAGGCACACTCCCGGCTGCCAGACCGGCGGTGGGGTAGAAGAGAACCGTCCGCCCGTCGTCGGACAGCAGCGCGAGCTGGGAAGTGCTCGGGCAGAACGCCAGTGCAGTCCCGGCTCCGGGCACCGGTACGACAACACCCGCGGGCCGTTCCGAGTCATCTGCCGCGGGTGCGGCGATCGGGGTCTGCGGGGTGATCGTCGGGACGTCCGGGGTCTCTTCCGAATCCGAGCAACCCGTCACCACGAGTGCCGCGACCATCATTGCCACGATCAGGCCTCTGCCGCGCACATTCATGGGAACCATCTTGCTCGTTGACGACCGGGACACGGACGGCCGGGGGGGAGTGCGCGTCGCTCGACAGGGTCGGGGCCGCACGTCCCGTAGCATCGGCTGCCGTGACCGACTCGATGAGCTGGGCCCAGTCGATCGTCCTGGGTGCCGTGCAAGGCCTGACCGAATTCCTGCCCGTATCGTCCTCCGGCCACCTGCGCATCGTCTCGGAGGTGTGGTTCGGCGACGATGCCGGCGCGTCGTTCACCGCGGTGACCCAGCTCGGCACCGAGGCCGCGGTGCTGGTCTATTTCGCCCGGGACATCGTCCGCATCATCGCGGCGTGGTTCCGCGGCCTGCGCCGCCCCGAAGCCCGGGATCTCGACTATCGGATCGGCTGGTATGTGATCATTGCCACCCTTCCGATCGGCGTCCTCGGCTTCTTGTTCAAAGACCAGATCCGCACCGGCGCGCGCAACCTGTGGCTGATCGCCACCATGCTCATCGTCTTCTCGTTGGTGATCTTTCTGGCCGAACGGTACGGAGCCAAAAAACGTCCGATCGAACAACTCACCCGGCGCGACGGTCTTGTCATGGGATTCGCGCAGTGCCTGGCCCTGATCCCTGGTGTCTCGCGTTCCGGTGCCACCTCGAGCGCCGGACTGTTCCTGGGCCTCGAGCGGGAAGCCGCGGTGCGCTTCTCCTTTCTGCTGGCCATCCCGGCCGTGACCGCGTCGGGGCTGTTCAGCCTGCCGGATGCATTCAGCCCGAGTGGCGACGGCATGCAGGCGAGTGGACCACAGCTGCTGGTCGCCACCTTGGTTGCCTTCGTCATCGGCTTCGCGTCGATTGCCTGGCTGCTGAAGTTCGTCGCCAACCACTCCCTGAACTGGTTCGTCGCCTACCGGATCATCCTCGGATTGGTCGTCATTGGCCTGCTCGCCGGCGGGGCGATCAGTGCCACCTGAGTCACCTGAACAGAATCCGTTCCTGTTCGGCGCTGCGTCCACAACCGGGCGCAGTGCCCTCGTCCGCCTAAGCTGATTCGTGTGACGGTCATTCTGCTTCGCCATGGTCGATCGACGGCCAACACATCCGGGGTCCTGGCCGGTCGTACCGAAGGGGTGAACCTCGACGACCACGGCCGCACCCAGGCCGCCGCACTGATCGAACGATTGGGCGGGCTCAGCGGACTCGCCGCCGTCGTCCGGTCTCCCCTGCAGCGTTGTGAACAGACGGTGGCGCCACTCGTCGAGCACTTCGGGTGCCCCGAGATCGTCGAGGACAGGCTCGTGGAGGTCGACTACGGCCAGTGGTCGGGGCGGCCGATCAAGGAGCTCCTGTCCGAACCGCTGTGGCGCGTGGTCCAGCAACAACCGTCCGCGGCCATCTTCCCGGGCGGGGAGGGGCTCGCGCAGGTGCAGTCACGCGCGGTGGCGGCAGTTCGTGAACTGGACGCTGGATTCGCTGGAGAGGACGGCGCCGGGGTGTGGATCGCATGCACGCACGGCGACGTCATCAAAGCGGTGCTGGCCGACGCGATGGGCATGCATCTCGACGCATTCCAGCGGATCGTGGTCGAACCCGCGTCGATGAGTGTGATCCGGTACAGCCTCGCCAGGCCGTACGTACACGCGGTGAACTGCACTTCTACGCTGCCGTCGATCCCGAGTGCACCGAAACCGAGCGAAGCCGCAGAACAGAAACCCTCCGGCTCCGGCGAACCACAGTCCGACGAGGCGGTGGTGGGTGGCTCGACGGGCACCTGACCGCCACGGCGCGTGGGCCGCATCCTGCGGCGACCTCGCGTCGTGGGCGAACCGCCATCAAATGGGGATAATCGAACTCGGAAAAGGGAGGTGCCATGGCCAGAGCGATACACGTCTTCCGTAGTCCCGACCGTTTCATCGCCGGAACGGTGGGCCAACCGGGCGACCGGACCTTCTATCTACAGGCTGTCCACGAGACCCGCGTGATCAGCGTGATGCTCGAGAAGCAGCAGGTCCAGATACTCGCCGACCGGATCGGCGCGTTGCTCGAAGAAGTGCACCGCCGCTTCGGCACGCCACTGCCCGCGGAATTGTCCCGGGTCGAAGACCTCAGCCCCCTCGTCATGCCGGTCGATGCCGAATTCCGGGTCGGCACGATGGGACTCGGCTGGGACTCGGAATCCGAGGCCGTGGTGGTCGAGCTCCTGGCCATCACCGAGGGGGAGTTCGACGAGAGTGTGGTGCTCGACGACACCGAGGACGGGCCCGATGCCGTCCGCGTGTTCCTCAGCACGGGCGCCGCTCGTGAGTTCGCGACCCGTTCGAGCCGCGTCATCTCTGCCGGACGCGAACCCTGCCCGCTCTGTGGCGAACCGCTCGACAACGCAGGGCACATCTGTGTCCGCACCAACGGGTACCGCCGGGACACCGAGTTCGGCCCTTCGCTCGAGTTCATCGATCCAGACCTCCTCGAGGGCATCGAGGACGACGAACCCGGCGACGAACCCGGACCCGCCTCCGGCGACGAGCCGAGTCGGTAGTCCACGGTGGCAGCACCCAGTGAGAAACCCGTCGATGTGGCAGAGGTGCTCGCCGAGGGCGACCTCGAACTGATCGGGCAGATCCGGTCCGCCAGCAACGCCACCCTCGTGTGTGACGCAGTGGTCGGGGAGAGCTCGGTCCGCTGCGTCTACAAGCCGGTGCGCGGCGAACAACCGCTGTGGGACTTCCCCGACGGCACGCTGGCCGGCCGCGAGGTCGCGTCGTATCTGGTGTCCGAGGCGTTGGGATGGTCGGTGATCCCGGTGACGCTGCTGCGCGACGGCCCCTTCGGTCCCGGCATGGTGCAGCGCTGGATCGACACCCCCGAGCCCAGCGACGGACTGCCCACGCGACTCGACGTGGTCGACCTCTGCTCGCCGGATCTAGTGCCAGAGGGCTGGAAAGTGATCCTGTCGGCCATCGATGCCCGGGGCGAGGACGTGGTGCTCGTCCATGCCGACGACCCGCGCCTGCAACGGATGGCCGTACTCGACGTGCTGATCAACAACGCCGACCGCAAGGGCGGGCATGTCCTCGAGGGCCTCGACGGTCAGGTCTACGGCGTCGATCACGGCATCTGCCTGCACAGCGACGACAAACTCCGCACGGTCCTGTGGGGCTGGGCAGGCGAGAACATCCCGGCGCACCTCCTCGAGGACGTCAGCGGCCTGCTCGACGCGCTGCGAGAGGAAGCCTCACCGCTTCGCGAGAAGCTCCGCGGGCTCATCACCGCAGCCGAGATCGAGGCCCTCGCCATGCGTGCGGCCATCATGCTCGGTGACCCGGTGATGCCTGACGCGAACAGATCCAGGCCGATTCCCTGGCCGGCGTTCTGAGCGCCGTCGCGGCGCCGAGACCGCTCCGCCCGAGCGGAAGTTCGGCCCTGAAATCGGGTTCCCCCATCCCCGACCTAAGGTGTTGTCATGCAGTCGTGGTCTGACACCGCCGTTCCGCCAGTACCCGGTAGAGGGCCGGCTCTACGGCTCTATGACACCTCGGACCGTCAGGTGCGGCCGGTGACCCCCGGCCCCACGGCGACCATGTATGTGTGCGGCATCACACCTTATGACGCAACACATCTGGGTCACGCAGCCACCTACCTGACCTTCGATCTCGTCAACCGCGTGTGGCGCGACCTCGGTCATGATGTCCACTACGTCCAGAACATCACCGACGTGGACGACCCCCTGTTCGAACGAGCGAACCGCGACGGGATCGACTGGGTGGATCTCGGTCAACGCGAGATCAACCTGTTCCGAGAAGACATGGCCGCGTTGCGGGTGCTTCCTCCTCGCGACTACATCGGTGCGGTGGAGTCCGTCGGCGAGGTGGTCGAGGTGGTCGACAAGCTGCTGGCCTCAGGCGCCGCCTACATCGTCGACGACCCGCAATACCCGGACATCTACTTCCGGACCGACGCCACAGAGCAATTTGGATACGAATCGGGCTACGACCACGAGACGATGCAACGGTTCTTCGCCGAACGCGGCGGTGACCCCGATCGTCCGGGTAAGCGCGACCCCCTTGACGCCCTGGTGTGGCGTGCCGCCCGCGAATCCGAGCCGTCGTGGGACTCACCGCATGGCCGAGGCCGTCCGGGTTGGCACATCGAGTGTGCTGCAATAGCTTTGAACCGGATCGGCGCCGAGTTCGATGTGCAGGGTGGAGGCAACGATCTGATCTTCCCGCACCACGAGTTCTCCGCGGCGCATGCAGAGGCACTGACCGGTGTGCGCCGATTCGCCAAACACTATGTGCACACGGGGATGATCGGACTCGACGGGGAGAAGATGTCGAAGTCGCGGGGCAATCTCGTTTTCGTCTCCAAACTGCGGGCGGCACAGGTCGATCCGGCCGCGATCAGGCTGGGCCTGCTCGCCGGGCACTACCGCACAGACCGCGCCTGGACCGACGACGTGCTCGCGGAGGCGACGTCGCGGCTGGACCGGTGGCGTCGTGCCGTGCAGCGTGGCGCTGGACCGGACGCCGCCCCGACGATCGAGCGACTACGTCAGCACCTTGCAGATGACCTCGACACCCCCAAGGCTCTCGCGGCAATCGATGCCTGGGCGGCCGACAGCCTCGACGGTCTGGGCAGTGTCGCCTCCGCGCCTGCGGATCTCGGTGCCGCCGTCGACGCCCTCCTCGGGGTCCCACTCGCCGACACCGGGGCCGAAGGGTCGCCAATTGTTCTCACCGACAGCGAATCCCGCTGACGGCTTCGGTAAGGTTCCTCTCGTGGCCAACGTTCGAGAGATCGACCCCAGCACCGACGATGGCGTCTGGACCGTGGTGACCCGCACGTCGACCTATCTGCTGGACTTCGGTGAGATGACCCTGCTACGGGCTCCCGGCGTCGGTGGCACCGACGACGAGGACTGGGCCGTCAGTCGATTGCGCCGCGACTCCGAGGACATCCCTCTCCTGGGTGTGAAGTCGTGCCGGGTGGGGGAGTCGGCGCAATTCTGGGTGCGCGCCGCGGACGACCCCGATGTGCGCACCTGGCGTATCACCACACCGGTCGTCTCGATCGAACGGATTTCCTGACCACCCGACGCCACACCGACCGCCCGACGCCACACCGACCGTGCCCGGAACCCCTGCGACGGTGCCGTCACCGATGGCGACCGCGCCTTCGTTCGCACGAGAGGCCCGATTGACGGCGATCAGGCCCAGACGTGGATCATCCCGTCTCTGACCTCGGCTCGGTAGTGCGGTAGCGCTTCGATGTCGTCGTTGTTGGTGCATCTGCCGTCCTCGAACGAAAAGGTGTACTGGTGCAACGGGCACATCACCTTCGTCGAGTCGGTCTGACCGTCGGCGATCGGCCCGCCGCGGTGCGGACAGACCGCGCCCAACGCCCGCACAGTGCCGTCCGACATCCGGAAGACGGCAACCTGGCTGCCTTCCACCACGTAGGCGCGGCCTTCTCCGACCGTGAGGTCGCTCAGGGGACCCACCGCCGTTGATGCGGGCGCGCTCACCGGACCGGCACCAGAGGCAGCTTGATGAGCGGCAGGGCCGGAGTGAACTGTGCCGGCGACTTCGGTGCCAGCCGCTCCTTCCACGGATCGCTGTAGGCCGCAATGGACATGCCGATACGTTCGAGCAACCCGTCGACGATGCCGTCACGATCGTCGATCAGGATCGCCCGCAGCTCCTCGATGCCGATTCGGGGCACCCAGGAGTAGGTCCGTTCGAGCCACTTGGCCGTCTCGCGGTAGTACTGAATGAAAACGCCGCAGATGCGGATGACCTCCTCGGCGCCGTTCGCGGTCGCGAGCAGATCACCTTTACGGATGTGGGCACCGGCAGCCCCACCGACATAGATCTCCCAACGGCCATCACCGACAGCCACCACACCGAAGTCCTTGCACAGAGCCTCGGCGCAGTTACGTGGGCACCCCGTGACCGCCAGTTTCAGCTTGGCGGGCGACTCGAGCCCTTGGTAGCGCTCCTCGATCGCAATCCCGAGGCCAGTGGAATCGTCGAGACCGAACCGGCAAAAATCCGTTCCCACACAGGTTTTCACCGTCCGGAAGCTCTTTCCGTAGGCATATCCCGAAGGCATGTCGAGGTCTTCCCAGACCTTGGGTATGTCTTCCTTGCGAATACCGAGCAGGTCGATCCGCTGACCACCGGTCACCTTGATCATCGGGATGTCGTACTTGTCGGCGACATCGGCGATCTTGCGCAGCTGCGTGGGATTGGTGACGCCGCCCTTCATCTGGGGCACAACCGAGAAGGTGCCGTCGCGCTGGATGTTGGCATGCACGCGGTCATTGATGAACAGCGCGCCGCGTTCGTCCTCCCACTCGTTGCCCCAGATGATCCGGAGCAGAGATGCCAGTGGCATCTTGGCTGTGACGTCGTCGCCGTCGGGTGCGAGTTCGGCGAGGATCGCCGACACCGATCGAAGATCGCGTTCCCGGATCTGTTCGATCAGCTCGGGCTTGCTCAGCGGAATGGCAGGTACGTACCAGTCCGCAGACGGGTCTTCGGCGAGCGCTCCGCCCGCGGCACATGCGACAACATCGGCGACCAGGCCTTTGCACGAGCCGCAACCCTTTCCGGCGCGTGTCTTCGCAACCACTTCGCCGACCGATTTCGCCCCGGCATGCACGCACGCCACGATGTCGCCTTTGGTCACGCCGTTGCAGTTGCACACCTGTACTTCGTCGGCCAGTTCGGCTGCACCTGTCGCGGCGCTGGGTGTGCCCATGTCGAAGAGCATGCTGATGCGCTCGTCGGGTAGCGGCACCTTCTCGTCGAAGGCCTGGGTGAGGAAGCTGACCTTGCTGATGTCGCCGAGCAACATCGCGCCGATCAGCTTGTTGTCTCGCACCACCACGGATTTGTATGTGCCGCTGCGAGGTTCGTAGAACTGGACGAACTCGTCCGTGTCGCGTTCGGGACCCTTCACACCCATGGCCGCGACATCGACTCCGGCCACCTTCAGCTTGGTTGTCAGACGCGAACCGTGGTAAGCCGCTTTGGGATCGGCTCCGGTCAGTACGTCTGCGAGCACACCCGCCTGCTCCCACAGTGGTGCGACGAGACCGTAGACCTCGCCGCGGTGCTGACAGCATTCGCCGACCGCGTAGATGGAACCTTCGTCCTCACAACGCATCTGGTCGTCGACGACGATTCCGCGCTCGACCACCAGCCCGCCGAGGCGAGCGAACTCGACGTTGGGTCTGATGCCGGCAGTCACCACGATCATGTCGGCCGGCAGCGAGGTGTGGTCGTTGAAGCCGACTCCGGTCACCCTGCCCTCGTCGTCGCGCAGCACAGCGGTGGTGCGCTTGGACGTGTAGACGCCGACACCGAGCTCTTCGATCTTGTTGCGCAGTACCCGGCCGCCGCGTTCGTCCAGTTGCTGGTTCATCAGGTGACCGGGGGAGTGCACCACATCGACGTCGATGCCTTGTGTCCGCAGTCCGTAGGCCGCCTCGAGGCCGAGGAGTCCGCCACCGATCACCACTGCCCGCATGTCGTCCCTCGACAACGCCATCTGCAACATGCCGTTGGTGTCCTCGATGGTGCGGAACCCGAACACGCCGCGGGCGAGGTGCCCGTCGGGTGCCCGGAGGCCGTCCATGTTCGGGAAGAAGGTGTTGCTGCCGGTCGCGATCACCAGGGTGTCGTAGTCGATGACGCGGCCGCTCTCGCAGGTGACGGTCTTGGCGAAGCGATCGAGCGCGACCGCGCGGTCACCGGCGTAGAGCTTGACGTCGTTCTCGCGGTACCAAGCCATCGGATTGAGCATCAGATCGTCATCGTCGATTGAGCTCTCTCCCGCGAGTACGTGCGAGAGCATGATGCGGTTGTAGTTGCCGTACGGTTCGTCGCCGATCATCGTGATCTCGAATCGCGTCCCCCCACCGCGCTCGAGTATCTCTTCCACGGTTCGCGCGCCGGCCATCCCGTTGCCGACCACCACCAGGCGTTCCATCAGAACTCCACGAATCCGAAGTCGACGACGATTTCGCCGCTGCACCCCTCGGGCGCGGCGAAGACGAGCTCGAGCAAGCTGTCCGGATCCACGTCTTCCACCACGCGCAACGGAACGTTCACCGATGCCCTCGCTCCCATCGGGAACCATCTCATCGGCTGCTGGTCACGGTGCAATGCCACGTAGACGAGTTCTGAACTGCTGTTCCCTCCCCGGAAATACAGCGGTTGAACGGTCATCCCGGCCGGCACCTGATACGTCAAGGAAGGATCCAACGGCGCTGCCTTGGTCAATCCGGTACCGGTGAACGAGAAGACACCCTGCAAGAACTTCGGAGTACTGGACATGGGGGTCACTAAACGTGAACTCGATGAACCACTACTTGCAGCCGCGTTACATCTCGATTGTCGAGAACTCACCGCATCGCCCGGCGGGCGGTGATCAAGGTCGGTTCTGCGCCCTCAGGCGCCGAAACTGCCGCCCGGACCACGCCTGCGGAGATAGCGCTCGAACTCGGCTGCCAGCGCATCGCCGTCGATCTTCGAGAGTGTCTCGTCCACGCTGACCTCAGCGTCGCCTCGCTCTTCGAGGCCGCGGACGTAATCGGCGATCTCTTCGTCGTCCTCGGTCATCTCGGTGACCGCGCGCTCCCATTCCTCTGCCTGTTCGGGCAGTTCGCCGAGTGGGACCTCGACGTCGAGCACTTCCTCGAGCTGACTGAGCAGTGCTGCAGATGCCTTGGGGTTGGGTGGGGTGGACACATAGTGCGGAACGGCGGCCCAGAAGGAGATGGCGGGGATCCCCGCCTTCACACACTCGTCCTGCAGCACACCGGTGATGCCGGTAGGCCCCTCATACCGACTTTCCTCGAGCTTGAACTGTTTGGCCGATTCACTGCTGTAGGCCGCGCCGGTGACCGGGACCGGACGAGTGTGCGGGGTATCGGCGAGCAGTGCCGCCAAGATGACCACCGTGTCCACCTCGAGGTTGCGGGCGATGTCGACGATCTCGGCGCAGAACCCTCGCCAGCGCATGTTCGGCTCGATACCGCGCAGCAGAACGATGTCCCGGTCCGATCCCGGCGGCGTACAGTACGAGATCGATGTTGTCGGCCAATCGATTCGCCGGGTCACCCCGTCGATCTGTTTGACGGTCGGCCTGTTGACCTGGAAGTCGTAGTAGTCGTCGGAATCGATGTCGGCGAGCGGAACAGCATCCCAGACGAGTTCGAGATGCTCGACCGCTCCGCTGGCCGCATCACCGGCGTCGTTCCACCCTTCGAAGGCAGCAACCAGCGTGGGGCGGCGCAATCGTGGAAGGTTTGCGCTCTGCTCAGCGTTCACTGATCCAGCCTACGACCGAACACCGATGGAGAGCGAACTACCCTGTTAACCATGTCTGCCGCAACTTCAGCATCATTCGATACCGAATTGCTCGCCGCGATGAACAAGCGCGTCCTGATCGGTGACGGTGCCATGGGAACAATGTTGCAGGCAGCGGACCTGACATTGAACGATTTCCTGGGACTCGAGGGTTGCAACGAGATCCTCAACGACACCCGCCCGGACGTCCTGCGGGAGATCCACCGAGCCTATTTCGAGGCAGGCGCGGATGCGGTCGAGACCAACACGTTCGGTTGCAACCTCTCGAACCTCGGGGACTACGACATCGCGGACCGCATCCGGGAGTTGGCCTTCAAGGGCACCAAGCTCGCCCGGGAGGTCGCCGACGAGGTCGGACCGAGCCCTGACGGCATCCCTCGCTTTGTTCTCGGTTCGATCGGGCCGGGTACCAAACTTCCCACTCTGGGCCACACCACCTTCGCGGCGATCCGCGATGCGTACCAGGAATGTGCGCTGGGAATGGTCGAGGGCGGTGCCGATGCCATCCTGATCGAGACCTCGCAGGACCTGCTGCAGGTGAAGGCCGCTGTTCTCGGTTCTCAGCAGGCGATGGACGAACTCGGCCGCCGGATCCCGATCATCACCCACGTCACCGTGGAGACCACCGGCACCATGCTGCTGGGCTCGGAGATCGGGGCCGCACTCACCTCGCTGGAGCCTCTGGGCATCGACATGATCGGTCTGAACTGCGCCACCGGTCCCGCCGAGATGAGCGAACACCTCCGGTATCTCACCCGGCATGCCCGGGTGCCCGTGTCCGTGATGCCCAACGCCGGACTGCCGACCCTGGGCAAAGACGGTGCCGAGTACCCGCTCACGCCGGAAGAACTCGCCGCGGCACTCAAAGGTTTCGTCGAGGAGTACGGACTGTCGTTCGTCGGTGGGTGCTGTGGCACCACACCCGAGCACATCCGTCAGGTCGCCGAAGCGGTACGCGGCGCCGACAAGGCCGAACGGCATCCGGAACATGCCGCCGAGATCTCGTCGTTGTACAGCTCGGTGCCGTTCCATCAGGACGCCAGCATCCTGATGATCGGTGAGCGCACCAACTCCAACGGGTCGAAGGCGTTCCGCGACGCGATGCTCGCCGGGGACTACCAAAAGTGCCTCGACATCGCCAAGGATCAGACGCGCGACGGTGCACACATGCTCGACCTCAACGTCGACTACGTCGGCCGCGACGGCGCCGCCGACATGTCCGCGCTCGCCAGCCGACTGGCCACCTCTTCGACGTTGCCGATCATGCTCGACTCCACCGAGCCGGAAGTGCTCGAGGCCGGGCTGGAGCACCTGGGTGGGCGCTGCGCGGTGAACTCGGTGAACTACGAGGACGGCGACGGCCCCGAATCGCGGTTCACCCGCACGATGAAGCTGGTCAAGAAGCACGGTGCCGCGGTGGTCGCGCTGACCATCGACGAAGAGGGCCAGGCCCGAACCGCCGATTGGAAGGTGAAGGTCGCCGAGCGCCTCATCACCGACATCACCGAGAACTGGGGCCTGAACGAAGAGGACATCATCATCGATGCCCTCACGTTCCCCATCTCGACAGGTCAGGAAGAGGTCCGTCGCGACGGCATCGAGACGATCGAGGCGATCCGCCGGCTGAAGGCGAGTCATCCCGACGTCCACTTCACCCTCGGCATCTCGAATGTGTCCTTCGGACTCAATGCCGCCGCCCGTCAGGTGCTCAACTCGGTGTTCCTGCACGAGTGTGTGGAGGCAGGTCTCGACACGGCCATCGTCCACGCCTCCAAGATCCTGCCGATGGCCCGGATCCCTGACGACCACCGGGAGATCGCCCTCGACCTGGTCTACGACCGGCGCCGGGAAGGCTACGACCCGCTGCAGAAGCTCATGCAGCTGTTCGAGGGCGTCTCGGCGGCTTCGGCGCGGGAGAGCCGCGCGCAGGAACTGGCGAAGCTCCCGCTCTTCGAGCGTCTCGAACGCCGGATCGTCGACGGCGAACGAGCCGGCCTCACCGACGATCTCGACGAAGCCATGACGCAGGTGCCGCCGCTCGAGATCATCAACGAGACGTTGCTCTCCGGTATGAAGACGGTCGGTGAGCTCTTCGGGTCCGGGCAAATGCAGTTGCCGTTTGTCCTCCAGAGCGCCGAGGTCATGAAAATGGCTGTGGCGCATCTGGAGCCACACATGGAGGCCACGGGAGAAGACGGCAAGGGCCGCATCGTGCTGGCCACGGTCAAGGGCGATGTGCACGACATCGGGAAGAATCTTGTTGACATCATTTTGTCGAACAACGGCTACGAAGTGGTGAACATCGGCATCAAACAGCCGATCGCGAACATCATCGAGGCCGCCGAGGACAAGAACGCCGACGTCATCGGGATGTCCGGCCTGCTGGTGAAGTCCACGGTGGTGATGAAGGACAACCTCAAGGAACTCAACAGCCGGGGTCTGGCCGAGAAGTTCCCGGTACTGCTCGGCGGTGCGGCACTGACCCGCTCCTATGTGGAGAACGATCTCAGTGAGACCTACGAGGGCGACGTGCATTACGCGCGAGACGCTTTCGAGGGCCTGCGGCTGATGGACGACATCATGCTGACCAAGCGTGGCGGTGCTCCGGCACCTGACAGTCCCGAGGCTCTGGCAGCGGCGGAGAAGACCGCCGAACGCAAGAAGCGCCACGACCGGTCCAAGCGCATCGCCGAAAAGCGTAAGGCCGAGGCGGAACCGGTGGTGGTGCCCGAGCGTTCGGACGTTGCCGCGGGGCTTCCGGTACCCACGCCTCCGTTCTGGGGGTCACGCATCGTCAAGGGTGTGCCGGTGGCTCAGTACCTGTCGTTGCTCGACGAGCGTGCCCTGTTCCTGGGGCAGTGGGGTTTGCGTGGCGCCCGGGCCGGTGAGGGGCCGAGTTACGAAGATCTGGTGGAGACCGACGGGCGTCCTCGTCTGCGGTACTGGATCGACCGGCTGGCGACGGAGAACATCCTGCAGCATGCCGCCGTGGTCTACGGCTTCTACCCGGCCGTCAGCGAGGGCGACGTGGTGCACGTGCTCACCGAGCCGCGCCCGGACGCGCCGATCCGGCACAGCTTCGAGTTCCCGCGGCAGCAGCGAGGGCGGTTCCTCTGTATCGCAGATTTCATCCGGTCGCGCGCCGACGCGATCGAGACCGGTGAGGTGGACGTTCTGCCGTTCCAGCTGGTCACCATGGGGCAGCCGATCGCCGACTTCGCCAACAAGCTGTTTGCCGAGGACGCCTACCGCGACTACCTCGAGGTGCACGGCATCGGTGTGCAGCTGACCGAGGCGCTTGCCGAGTTCTGGCATCAGCGGGTGCGCGAGGAACTGCGTTTCGGTGACACCGCCATGGCAGCGGAGGATCCGGACAACCCGCAGGACTTCTTCGATCTCAAGTACCGGGGCGCGCGGTTCTCGTTCGGTTACGGCGCCTGCCCGAATCTGGAGGATCGGGCCAAGATGATGGACCTGCTCGACCCGGGCCGGATCGGCGTCGAATTGTCGGACGAGTTGCAGCTCCACCCGGAGCAGTCCACGGATGCCTTTGTGCTGCACCACCCCGAGGCGAAGTACTTCAACACGTAGCCGGCAGCTCGTCAGGCGGGCACCAGTTCGATTCAGCGTGAGTCGAACTGGTGCTTCTGGCGCGGTCGTGGCCAACACTTCATGCCATGACATCAACTGTTGCTGCTGCCGGAGCCTTCACCGACACCGAACTCGACGATCGTTTTCGTCCGGCCTTCGAGAGCATCGCCGCCGGTGCGACCGAGCGCGAGGTGGATCGAAGGTTGGCATACGAGGAGGTCGGCCGGTTACGTGAACTGGGTTTCGGAGCCCTGCGGGTACCCGCCCGGTTCGGCGGGCTCGGGGCCACTGTGCGTCAACAGTTCCGACTTCTCATCGACCTCGCCGCGGCGGAATCGAACCTTCCACAGGCGTTGCGTGTCCACTTCAGTTTCGTCGAGGATCAGCGGCTCGCCGAGGTGAGCGACGCCCGTGACACCTGGCTTCGTGCGACGGCGGGTGGTGTTCTCGTCGGCAACGCGATCACCGAACCGGGCGTGGGCGCCGTGGACCGGTATCAGACGCGCCTGACCCGCGACGGCGACCAGTGGGTGCTCAACGGCACGAAGTACTACAGCACCGGGTCGCTGTATTCAGACCACATCCTGGTCGCCGCAGATCAGGACGGCGAACGTGTGTCGGTGCTCGTTGACGCACATGCCGACGGCGTCACCCAGCATGACGACTGGGATGGCTTCGGACAACGGCTGACGGCCAGCGGCACAACGGAATTCAACAATGTCGTGGTGAGCCCAGACCGTATTCTGGGACCGGGATACGGAGGCGCGGGAAAGACCTACGCCACGTCGTATCTGCAGCTGGTGCAGTTGGCCGTACTGGCGGGCATCGCCCAGCGCGCCACCGACGACGCCGCAGCGTGGGTTCGCGATCGGACTCGCTCGTACACCCATGCCGCCGCGGATCTGCCCAGGGAGGATCCGCTGGTGCAGCAGGTCATCGGAAAGCTGTCGAGTGCCGCGTTCACTGCGCGGGCGGCGGTGCTGGCAGTGGCCGACGTCCTCGACGAGGTACTTGTCGACAGTTCGACCGCACAGGATCCGGAGTTGCTCGATCGCGCCGAACTCGCTGCGGCACAAGCACAATTGACCGTCATCGATCTGGTCCTGGCCGCGACGACACAGCTCTTCGAGGTCGGCGGGGCCTCCATCACCTCCGAGAGCCTGCGACTGGATCGACACTGGCGCAACGCGCGAACGATCTCCACGCACAATCCATCGATCTTCAAGTCGCAGGCGGTCGGGGCGTACGTCCTCAACGGCACCGAGCTGCCCTATGCGTGGAGTGCCGGCAAGCGCTAGTGGCAGGCCACGATTTTCTTCCTGAGCCGGCGTCGGCAAGGATGACGTGGTGAGCGATCTACCCGACGCCGTCTTCTGGGACATGGACGGCACACTGCTCGACTCGGAAAAGCTGTGGGACGTCGCCATGGCCGACCTCGCCGCCGACCTGGGCATCGAGATGGACCATGCACTGCGGCAATCGACGCTCGGCAATTCGATGACCGACGCGTTGACCAAGGTCTTCGTCGCTGCCGGCGTGCCCGAAGGAGACCGTGACCATCCCGGCCGTGCCGCGTGGCTGCGTGCCAGGGTGTCGGCGTTGTTCAAGCTCGGGATTCCCTGGATGCCCGGAGCTCGCGAGGCCCTCGACCTCATCGGTGAGCAGGGCATCGCCATGGCGTTGGTGACCAACACCGAGCGCGTGTTGACCGACGAAGCGCTCGAGACGATCGGGAGACACCGGTTCGAGGCGACAGTGTGCGGCGACGAGGTACCGCTCGGCAAGCCCCAACCCGACCCCTACCTGAAGGCGGCACGGCTGCTCGGCGTCGACCCGTCGCACTGTCTGGCCGTGGAGGATTCGCCGACCGGGTCAGAGGCGGCCACCGCTGCCGGCTGCGCCGTGATCGTCATCCCGTCGGAGGCACCGGTTCCCGGTGGTCCGCGTCGCACACTGCGGGAAAGCCTCGTCGGACTGACCCTCGACGACCTCGCTGCGGCGTCCAATGGAACACTTGAGCACCGTGAAGACCTTCGATGAGCTGTTCGCCGAGTTGACCGATCGGGCCGCCACCCGTCCCGAGGGAAGCGGAACGGTTGCCGCTCTCGACAAGGGAGTGCACGCCCTCGGCAAGAAGATCATCGAGGAAGCCGGCGAGGTGTGGCTCGCTGCAGAGCATGAGAGTGCGGAGGCGACCGCCGAAGAGATATCTCAGTTGCTCTATTGGCTTCAGGTGATGATGATCAAACGCGGCCTGACTCTCGACGACGTCTACAAACACCTCTGAGACGGCCCTGCGGCCGTCTTCCCGAATCGCCCGTTCCCCGATAGGACCACCCATGCTGCGCGTTGCCGTTCCCAACAAGGGGGCGCTTTCCGAGTCCGCCGCCGAGATCCTCAGTGAGGCCGGCTACCGGCGCCGCTCGGATGCCAAAGACCTCACCGTTCTCGATCCGGCGAACGAGGTGGAGTTCTTCTTCCTGCGGCCCAAGGACATCGCGATCTACGTCGGGTCGGGGGAGCTCGACCTGGGTCTGACCGGACGGGATCTGGCACTCGACTCCGGCGCGGACGTCGAGGAACGCCTTGCTCTCGGCATCGGTTCGTCGACGTTCCGCTACGCGGCGCCGACCGAGCAGCAGTGGTCGGTCGCCGACCTTGCGGGCAAGCGCATTGCCACCTCGTATCCCAACCTCGTTCGCGGTGACCTCGCGTCGAAGGGCATCGAGGCCACCATCATCCGGCTCGACGGCGCTGTCGAGATCTCGATCCAGCTGGGCGTCGCCGACGCCATCGCGGACGTGGTGGGGTCCGGACGCACACTCCGCCAGCACGATCTGACCGCGTTCGGTGAGTCACTCTGCGACTCCGAGGGAGTGCTGGTGCAACGGGCGGGCGCCGACCGCTCCAAGGCCGCCGACCGCTTCATCGCCCGCGTGCAGGGCGTCGTGTTCGGCCAGCGGTACGTCATGCTCGACTACGACTGCCCAAAGAGTCTGCTCGACTCGGCGATCAAGATCACGCCTGGACTCGAATCGCCCACGGTTGCACCCATGGCCGACGACAAGTGGGTGGCCGTCCGGTCGCTGGTACCACGCAAACAGCACCAGAACCTGATGGACGAGCTGTCCGAACTGGGGGCCAAGGCGATCCTCGCCTCCGACATCCGGTCCTGCCGCTTCTGAGCGACGCCCTACACCGGGCGGATGAGTACGGTCTGCGCGGATCGCCCGACCGGCCCGGCGGTGTCGTAGAGATCGGCGAACGTCGCGCCGTAGCCGTTCGGGCCCACAGCCATCTCGGCGGAGATACCCGTCCAGTCTCCGACCGGCTCGCGGTGGAGGTGGACTGTGGTGTCGGTGTTCATGAAGGTCCAATCGCCGATTGCCAGTCGCGATCCGACGCCGTTCGCAACGTCGAGGACCGTGAAGAACTTCTCGAGGTCGGTTGTCTCCTCGCCGGCGACAAGCGGCAGGGTCGGACGGACCCAGGCGCGACTCGGGCCGTGTGCGGCTCGGTCGATCAGACGGTGTTCCAGCGTGCCCACGAACCCGATAGACCCCCAGTCGGCGGCATCGAGGGGCCCGACGCCTGCCAGGCCGATCGATCCCTCGAGCTCGTCCGGAAGCGGCGTCAGTGCCGGCGTGACGGAATGCTCCACCGTTGCGGTGTCGGCCGTGGCAAGACGCCATCCGGTGGCTCGCGCGGCAATCCGAAAGCTGCCGTCGGGTTGTTTCACGGACAGTTCTGACGCGAGCAGACTGATCTGTCTGCCCGGCCGCAGGACGGTCGTCGACACCCGGTTCTCGGTCATCCCGACCGGACCGAGGATGTCGATTGCGATGCGTGTGAACGAATGTGACGCGTCGGGCTCGTGACGCAGCAGTGCTCGAGTCAGCAAGCCGGTCAGTGGGCCGCCGTGCTGCAGATCGGCACCCCACACGCTGACCGTGTGTTCGGTGGGTTCGAAATGGTCGAATTCGCCGTCACGGCCCAGAGGGATGAAGTAGGCGGGTTGCGCAGACACAAGGGGTGATTCAACCACCTACTCCGACACGGCCTCCGCATGGCTCGTCTCACCCGGCGACGACGGCCATCCGGGGTAGGGCAGCAGCGTCCCGCCGAACTCCGGGCAGTGGGCCTTGTGGTCGCACCACTGACACATCCGACTGCGCTTCGGTGGGAAGTCGCCTGTTGCACCGGCTTTCAGGATGGCTTTCCAGATCGCCGTGAGCGTCTTGGCGAATCGATCGAGCTCGGCCTTTTCGGGTGTGTAGATCAGGCTCTGGCCATCCGCGAGATAGAGCAATTGGAGGCGGGCCGGAACGATCCCGCGGAGCCGGTAGATCGCCAGCGCGTAGAACTTCATCTGGAACAGTGCGCGTGATTCGAAACTCTCGCCGGGGGAGCGCCCGGTCTTGTAGTCGACCACACGTACGCGGCCGTCGGGTGCGACGTCGATCCGGTCGACGAAGCCGCGCAACAACACCCGATCAGGGTCGTCGTCGTCCTCGGTCAGGTCGACCTCCACCCGCAATTCACACGATTCCGGTGTGAAGGCGGTCGGATTCTCCAGCGTGTAGTAGGTGGAGATGAGTTTGTGCGCGTCGGCAAGGAACCGGTCGACCTGGTCATCGGGAACCAGGTCGCGTAATTCGGGCGTCTCCTCGCACAGGGCACCCCACGCGCCGTCCACGAGTAGCTCGGCTGACTCGGGCACCCGGAGCCCAGCCGGCATGTCGAACAGGTTCTCCAGGGCCGCATGCACCACGGTGCCCTTGACCTGGGCCTGGGTCGGGCTCTCCGGAAGTCGGTCGATCGCCCGGTACCGATAGAGCAACGGACACTGCTTGTAGTCACCTGCGCGGCTGGGCGAGAGCGCCGGGGCCCGGACCGCCTTGGCGGTGGTGCCGGTCTGCGTGGGCACTCCTCGAGGCGGCCGGCCGGCTGCACTCGTGTCGGGGCACAATTCGGTACTGAGACTCACACCTGGCAGGGTATGCCTGACCAACGACAACAACGATCATTTCGAGTCCGTGGGTATCCGATGCCGCTCAGGTTCAGATCCGCGCATCGAGGGAAGGCTCACCGCCCCATGTCAACAACAGGTCCGTTTGCCGTCGGCGACCGCGTGCAGCTCTCCGACGCCAAGGGCCGGAAGTTCACCGTCCGGCTAGAGGCCGGCAAGAGCTTCCACACGCACAAGGGCGCCATCGCGCATGACGACCTCATCGGGTCGGACGAGGGAATCGTCGTCAAGTCCACGTCGCAGACGCCGTACCTCGCGCTGCGCCCGTTGCTCATCGATTACGTGTTGTCGATGCCTCGTGGCGCCCAGGTCATCTACCCCAAGGACGCGGCACAGATCGTCATGGAGGGCGACGTCCATCCCGGGTGCACCGTTCTCGAGGCGGGAGCGGGGTCGGGCGCCCTGACCTGCTCGCTGCTGCGCGCTGTCGGCGAGCACGGCCGGGTCCTGTCCTACGAGGTGCGCGAGGACCACGCCGAGCATGCGGTCCGCAATGTCAACGAGTTCTTCGGCGGACCACCGCCGAACTGGGATCTGACCCTGGCCGACCTGTCCGACCACCCCGGGACGGCCGACGTCGACCGCGTGGTCCTGGACATGCTGGCGCCGTGGGAAACGCTCGACACGGTGCGTCGAGCCCTCAAGCCGGGCGGGGTGCTGACCGTATATGTGGCGACGGTGACCCAACTGTCCCGGGTGGTCGAGGCGATCCGTGAGCAACAGTGCTGGACCGAACCGCGCGCCTGGGAGTCGCTGGTACGCGACTGGAACGTGGTCGGCCTCGCCGTCCGACCCGGACACAAAATGCAAGGTCACACCGCATTTCTGGTGACCACCCGACGCCTGGCGGAGGGCACCGCACCGCCGCGGCCTCATCGGCGTCCCAGCAAGGGCTGACCTGCTTGGTGTAGCGTCGGAAAACCTTGCGGCGACACACTATTAACACATCGACAACACCACGTGCCGCGGGGCGCGAGGCAAGCCGGTCGATTCGCCGGTAACCTCGGGTAACGAGTCGATCGCTCGGACACCACGTGGTGGTGGCGCAGAGTCGACTCGGGGAGAGGAGTCAGAAATGACGGATTCCAGCAACGACGAGCCTCGGCAGAGTCGCGGTCCACAAGATTCGGCCGCAACCGATGCCGAGTGGGGATCGTCTTCGCGCCCTGCCACCGGGGCCGGCCCCACACCAGGAGGCGGCTCGTACGGCAAAGTCGGAGACGACGACATGCAGGCGCGTGTCGACACGCTCACGACGCGCAACGCCAAGCTGCTCGAGACCCTCAAAGAGGCCCGGGCACAGCTCATCGCCCTGCGCGAAGAGGTGGATCGGCTCGGCCAACCGCCCAGTGGCTACGGCGTCCTCCTCGAGATCTTCGAGGACTCGACGGTGGACGTCTTCACCTCGGGCCGCAAGATGCGACTGACGTGCTCTCCCAACATCGATCTCGACACGCTTCGTCGCGGTCAGACCGTGCGTCTGAACGAGGCCCTCACGATCGTCGAGGCCGGGTCCTACGACTCCGTGGGTGAGATCAGCACCCTGCGCGAGGTCCTCGAGGACGGCCAGCGAGCGCTTGTCGTCGGTCATGCCGACGAGGAACGGGTGGTGTGGCTGGCCGAACCGCTGAGCGAGAGTGTGCTCTCGGAGGTCGAGGGCAATCGTAAATTGCGCCCCGGCGACTCCCTGCTCATCGACACCAAAGCCGGCTTCGCTTTCGAGCGGGTTCCCAAGGCCGAGGTCGAGGACCTGGTTCTGGAAGAGGTGCCCGATGTCGGGTACGAGGACATCGGTGGGCTCGGCCGCCAGATCGAGCAGATCCGCGACGCCGTCGAACTGCCCTTCCTACACAAAGACCTGTTCCGCGAGTACTCGCTGCGGCCGCCGAAGGGCGTGCTGCTCTACGGCCCTCCCGGTTGCGGCAAGACCCTCATCGCCAAGGCTGTTGCCAACTCGCTGGCCAAGAAGATCGCGCTGGCGCGTGGTGATGATGCCAAAGAGGCGAAGTCGTACTTCCTGAACATCAAGGGTCCCGAGCTTCTCAACAAGTTCGTCGGCGAGACCGAACGCCACATCCGCCTGATCTTCCAGCGGGCTCGCGAGAAGGCGTCCGAGGGCACCCCGGTCATCGTCTTCTTCGACGAGATGGACTCGATCTTCCGTACCCGCGGTTCCGGCGTCTCCTCTGATGTCGAGACCACAGTCGTGCCTCAGCTGCTCAGTGAGATCGACGGTGTGGAGGGGCTCGAGAACGTCATCGTCATCGGTGCCTCCAACCGCGAGGACATGATCGATCCGGCCATCCTGCGTCCGGGTCGCCTCGATGTGAAGATCAAGATCGAGCGTCCCGATGCCGAATCGGCGATCGACATCTTCTCCAAGTACCTGGTCCCGACTCTGCCTGTGCACCCCGACGACATCAACGAGTTCGGCGGGGACCGGGCGGCGTGCGTCAAGGCGATGATCGAGCGTGTCGTCGAGAGAATGTACGCAGAGAGCGACGACAACCGCTTCCTGGAGGTCACTTACGCCAACGGTGACAAAGAGATCATGTACTTCAAGGACTTCAACTCCGGAGCCATGATCCAGAACGTGGTGGACCGCGCCAAGAAGTACGCCATCAAGTCGCAGTTGGAAACGGGCCAGGGAGGCCTTCGGATCCAGCACTTGTTCGATTCCATCCTCGACGAGTTCGCTGAGAACGAAGACCTGCCGAACACCACCAACCCCGACGACTGGGCGAGGATCTCGGGCAAGAAGGGTGAGCGGATCGTCTACATCCGCACACTGGTCACGGGCAAGAGCTCGGGTGCGAGCCGGGCGATCGACACCGAGACCAACACCGGTCAGTACCTGTAACACTTCACGCACAGTCAGGGGCGGTGGGGACGAAGTCGAGACTTCGTCCCCACCGCTTTTCGGTCTCCGGACGGCGGATGCTCGTTTGCCTGCACGAACCGCGGCGCCGCGGTCGGGGCCGTCTACAGTGATGCGTTAATGAACGCATCGCCTAAGCCGCTCCGCATTTGGGTAGACGGCACCGAGCAGCACCTGAGACAGGCCGGACGCTTCACCATCGGGCGCACGCCGGACAATGACGTACCGATCGTCCACCCCATGGTCTCGCGCCACCATCTGGCCATCGAGTGGTCGGGCGACGCCTGGCGAATAGTCGATGTGGGCAGCACCAACGGTTTCTACGCGGACGGCGTTCGGTTGAACGGCATGATGCTGTCCGGCAACCATCGTATTCGTTTGGGCGACAACGTTGCCGGGCCTCTGGTCGACATCGCGGTGAGGCAGCCCCCTTCCGGCGGACATGCTGGGCCGGCCCAGTACCGGTCGGCCCCGATTCCACACCGGGGTGCCCAGCCACCCCCTCGACCGAATCCGTCGCACATACGTCCGGCACCCCCAGGTTTCAGTGGGGCCTCAGCGGCGCCACACCTGCAGGCACTGCATCAGAATGTCTCGGCGGTCTACCAGATCAGTCCGGACGGCCACATCAGCCCCCAGACCGGCTCCGGGCAGCGAGAGGCCATCGACATCGGGGCTTCGGCGCGAATGAGTATCGGCCGCACCCCGGACAACGACATCGTCGTCAGTGACGTTCTCGCTTCGCGTCGCCATGCCCAATTGACCGCAACGCCGCAGGGGTTGGTCATCGAGGACCTCCGCTCGGTGAACGGCACCTACGTCGACGGCCGGCGGATCAGCAGGCAGCCGCTCACCGAGGGCAGCGTGGTCACCATCGGAAACAGCGACTTCGTGGTCCAGGGCGGCACGATTGTCCGGGGACAGTCACAGGCCGCGGTCGCGGACGGTCTCCACGTGCAAGCGATCGGGCTGAACATCGACGGCAAACAATTGCTCCACGAAGTCGAGTTCGCGGCCGGGCCCGGGAGCCTCACCGCCGTCATCGGACCTTCTGGGGCGGGTAAGTCGACGGTGTCGAAGATCGTCGCGGGCGGGGCGAACCCGTCCACCGGAACCGTCACCTTCGAAGGCCGCAGTGTGCACGCCGAGTACGAGGCGCTGCGCACGCGCATCGGAATGGTGCCACAGGACGACGTGCTGCACCGACGGCTCACCTTGCGACAGGCGCTTCGGTACGCAGCTGAACTGAGACTGCCACCGGACATGAGCAAGGCCGACCGCGACAACGTCATTCACGGGGTGTTGGCCGAACTGCAGCTCATCGAGCACCTCGACACCAGGGTGGACAAGCTGTCCGGCGGGCAACGGAAACGGGCGTCGGTGGCGATGGAGTTGCTCACCGGCCCTTCTCTGCTCATCCTCGACGAGCCGACCTCCGGGCTCGACCCCGCACTGGACCGTCAGGTCATGTCGACTCTTCGCCGACTGGCCGACGCCGGACGTGTCGTTATCGTGGTGACCCACTCCTTGACGTACCTGTCGATGTGTGACCAGGTGCTGTTGCTCGCTCCGGGCGGGAAGACCGCCTATTGCGGCAGTCCTGGGGCAGTCGGCCCGGCGATGGGCACCGAGGACTGGGCTGAGATCTTCGCGTACGTCGCAGAGCAAGCGGACGCCGCTCACGAGCGCTATCGGGCCCGGAATCGACGCCCGCCGGCCAGATCACCGAGTCGGCGGGCCGGGTCGCCGATACGCCCGCCGCAGACCAGTGTCGCGCGCCAGACGTCGACGGTCTCGCGACGACAAGTTCGGCTGATCCTGGCAGACACCGGTTATCTGGTGTTCTTGGCACTGCTGCCGATCGTGCTCGGGCTCCTGTCGCTGGTGATCCCCGGCACCGCGGGCTTCGGTGTGAACAGCAGTACGAGTCTTGGTGAGACAGTCCAGATCCTGGTCGTCCTGGTGGTCGGGGCGAGCTTCATGGGCGCGGCTCTGACCGTGCGTGACCTGGTCGGGGAGCGGGCCATCTTTGTCCGGGAACGGGCAGTAGGCCTTCGCCCCGGCGCCTACCTGTTGGCCAAAGTCTTGGTCTTCTTTGTCGTCTCCGTGCTGCAGTGTGCGGTGATGGTCGCAATCACATACGCGGGCAAGGGAATTCCGGGGTCTGGCCTGTTCACCGCCGGTGCCCTCGAATTGTTCGTCGCCATCGCCTTCCTGGGATGCGTCAGCACACTGATCGGACTCGCCATCTCGGCGGCGGTCCGGTCGAGTGAACAGACGATGCCACCACTCGTGGTGGTCGTGATGGTGCAACTCGTCTTCTGCGGCGGGTTGTTCCCCCTCGCCGGGCGGGTTGGCCTCGAGCAGTTGTCGTGGATCTTCCCGGCCCGGTGGGGGTACGCCGCTGCCGCGAATGCCGTTGACCTGCGCGCTGTCTCACCGTCCTCGCCGTCCACACAAAAAGAGACCATCTGGGACCAGACGGTTGCCAACGCCGCCCTCGCCTACGGGGCGATGACGGTGATCGCGTTGATCCTCGCGTGGTTCACCTACCGCCGCCTGGTCTTGAAGAAGAAGTCTCTGTCTTGACGAAGAAGTCTCTCCAGCCGACGGCGGCCTTGCGGCCTAACTGGCGAAGGCCACCTTCGCGAGTTCGGCAGTGTTGGTCAGCAAGGGATGGGTGGGCATCACTCGCACGGTGTATCCCAGCGGTCCAGTCATCGGAAGCGGCACGGCGACCTCGAAGAGCGTCGAATCGTCGGGCAGATTGCCGCCGGAGCTCACCGACATCGTCGTGGTGACGACCTGCGACAAGTTCTCCTCCTCATCGACCCGACCCACCACGGCCTGGACCAGCACCTGTTCCGGACTCAGACCCGCGAGGTCGACATGAGCGGTGATCGTCATGGTCGAGCCGAGCAGGGGAGTGTCGGGCAAACCGGCTGTGTCGACGTGGCGCACCCTCACCGAAGGCCAGGCCTCATCCACCTGCGCACGGAATCCGGACAGTTCGCGGGCCCCGGCGAAGTCGTTGTCCGACACCGCGTGGCCAGAGATGGCCGCCGGCGCGTAGAACTGCTCGGCGTAGTCGCGGACCATTCGCGAGGCCAGGACCTGTGGCCCGAGGGTATGCAACGTGTGGCGAACCATCTCCACCCATCGGGTCGGGACCCCGTCTGGCCCCACGTCATAGAACTTGGGCACCACCACGTTCTCGAGCAACTCGTACAGTGCGGCTGCCTCGAGATCGTCGCGCCGGACTTCATCGGTGACGCCGTCCGCTGTCGGGATGGCCCATCCGTTCTCGTTGTCGGACATCTCATCCCACCATCCGTCGAGGATGGACAGGTTCAACCCGCCGTTGAGTGCCGACTTCATGCCAGAGGTACCGCACGCCTCCATCGGCCGTAGCGGATTGTTCAGCCACACATCGCATCCGCCGTACAGGTATCGAGCCATCGACATGTCGTAGTCAGGCAAGAACACGATCCGGTGCCGCACATCGTTGGCGTCGGCGAAGCGAACGATCTTCTGGATGAGTGCCTTGCCGCCCTCGTCGGCCGGATGGGCCTTGCCCGCCACCACGAGTTGCACCGGACGCTCTTTGTCGAGCAACAGCGCTTTGAGGCGGTCGGTGTCGCGCAGCATCAGGGTGAGCCGCTTGTACGTCGCCGCCCGTCGGGCGAAACCGATGGTCAGCACTCGCGCGGAGAACACGCCGGCAGTCCAGCCCAGCTCGGCGGCCGAATAGCCGCGCTCGAGGCCCGACTTGCGCAGGCGCCTGCGGACCTCGGCGATCAACTCGGTGCGCAGTTCATTTCTGGTCTTCCAGATCTGCTCTGCTGGAACATCTTTCATAGCGGCAAGTGCGTCGATCTCGGTGAGACCGCCTGACTGGCCGTCAGTGGCCAATTCCGCCCAGCGCCGCGACGACCACGTGGGTGCGTGTACCCCGTTGGTCACCGATCCGATGGGTACCTGGGCCGCGTCGAAGCCTGGCCACAGTGGACCGAACATCTCGCGACTGACCGCCCCGTGGAGTTTGGACACACCGTTGGTGCGCTGGCCCAGCCGTAAACCCATGTGCGCCATGTTGAACACGGTCGGGTCTTTCTCCCGGCCGAGTTCGAGGATCCTCGCCAACTCGATCCCGGGCAGCAACGTCGACTGCCCGCCGTCGTCGCCGAAGTAGCGGCGCACCATGTCGATCGGGAACCGGTCGATTCCGGCCGGAACCGGTGTGTGCGTGGTGAACACGGTCGATGCACGCACCGCGGTGAGGGCCGTGTCGAAGTCGAGCCCGGCGCCGGCCGGACTCACCAGCTCGCGAATCCGCTCGGCGCCCAGGAAACCCGCGTGCCCCTCGTTCATGTGGAAGACGTCGGGGTCTGGCAGGGCGTTGATCCGGGTGTACTCCCGCACCGCGCGCACTCCACCGACACCGGCGAGGATTTCCTGGTTGATCCGGTGTTCCTGATCGCCTCCGTAGAGCCGGTCGGTGATCATCCGGAGATCCGTGTCGTTGTCGGGGATGTCGGAATCCAGGAGCAGTAGGGGGATTCGACCCACGTCGGCAATCCAGACCTTGGCGTGCAACACGCGGTTGTCGGGCATGAGAACCCGCACTGTCACCGGATTGCCCTCGGCGTCGAGCACCGCTCGCACAGGTAGGCCTTGGGGATCGAGATTCGGGTAGCGCTCGGTCTGCCATCCGTCCGACGTCAGCGACTGACGGAAATATCCGTAGCGGTAGAGCAGGCCTACCCCGATCAGCGGCAAGCCCAGGTCAGAGGCGGCTTTGAGGTGGTCGCCCGCGAGGATGCCGAGACCACCGGAGTAGATCGGCAGCACTTCCGACACACCGAACTCCATCGAGAAGTAGGCGATCGAGCGGGGGAAGCGATTGCCCGAGGCCACCTGCTCCTGGAACCAGCGCGGTCGGTTCAGATAGTTCTGCAGATCGGACGCCAACTCGTCGAGGCGACGAAGAAAGCCGTCGTCGGCGGCAAGTGCGGACAGCCGCTGCGGTCCGACATCGGCGAGCAGCCGCACAGGATCCTTGCCGGTCGCCCACAGATCCGCATCGATCGATGCGAACAGATCTTGGGTGGCCGGGTGCCACGACCATCGAAGATTGGTCGACAATTCGGCGAGGGCTGAAAGGGGCTCTGGGAGGTGGGCGCGGACGGTGAAGTGGCGCAGTGCTTTCACCGAGCAAACCCTACCCACGCAACAGCGGGTTCGCGACCCCCGAGAACTTGTGTACATCAGCTCGTCATCAGACGGCCGGACATTTCGACGGGAGCGCTCGGTATGAGCCCGGCGACCCCCGGCTACGCTCGGGGAATGCAGCGAATTATCGGAACCGAAGTCGAGTACGGAATCTCGGCTCCGAACGATCCCGGTGCCAACCCGATCATGACGTCGACGCAGGCGGTCCTCGCCTACGCAGCGGCCGCCGGGGTACCCCGCGCCAAGCGCACTCGCTGGGACTACGAGGTGGAGTCGCCGCTGCGCGATGCACGCGGCTTCGACCTCGGTCGCAGTTCGGGTCCGGCACCCATCATCGACGCCGACGAGGTCGGCGCGGCGAACATGATCTTGACCAATGGCGCCCGGCTGTACGTCGACCACGCCCATCCCGAGTACTCGGCGCCCGAGGTGACCGATCCACTCGACGCCGTCATCTGGGACAAGGCGGGGGAGCGCGTGATGGAAGCGGCCGCGCGGCATGTCGCCAGCGTTCCAGGGGCGCCGAAACTACAGCTCTACAAGAACAACATCGACGGAAAGGGTGCCTCCTACGGCACCCATGAGAACTACCTGATGGCCCGGTCCACGCCGTTCACCTCGGTGATCACCGGTCTCACCCCGTTCTTCGCCTCCCGGCAGGTGATCACCGGATCCGGCCGCGTCGGTATCGGCCAGTCCGGTGACGATGCCGGGTTCCAGCTGAGCCAGCGCGCCGACTACATCGAGGTCGAGGTGGGTCTGGAGACGACCCTCAAGCGCGGCATCATCAACACCCGCGACGAGCCACACGCCGACCCTGAGCGTTATCGCCGGCTGCACGTCATCATCGGCGACGCCAACCTGGCCGAGACCGCGACGTACCTCAAGGTGGGCACTGCCTCACTCGTACTGGATCTGATCGAGGCCGGTGTCGAACTGGGCGACCTCGAACTGGCCCGCCCCGTCCACGCCGTACACGTCATCAGCCACGACCCGACGCTGCAGACCACGGTCGCGCTGGCCGATGGGCGAGAGATGACCGCGCTCGCGATCCAGCGGATCTATCACGAGCGCTGTGTCGCCTTCCACGACAAGAACAACAGCGATGACCTCAGGGCCAAAGACGTTCTCGACACGTGGGCCGACGTCCTGGACAAGCTCGAACGCGATCCGATGGAGTGCGCCAACTTGCTCGACTGGCCGGCGAAACTGCGCCTGCTGGAGGGTTTCCGCAACCGTGAGGGCCTGGCCTGGTCGGCACCCCGGTTGCAGCTGGTCGATCTGCAGTACTCCGACGTCCGTCTCGACAAAGGCCTCTACAACCGACTGGTGGCGCGCGGTTCGATGAAGCGGCTGACCACCGAGCAACAGGTGATGGACGCCGTCGGCAATCCACCGGAGAACACCCGTGCGTACTTCCGCGGTGAATGTCTCAGGCGATTCGGTGCCGACATAGCCGCCGCCAGCTGGGATTCGGTCATCTTCGATCTGGGCGGCGAGTCCCTGGTCCGCATCCCGACCCTGGAGCCGCTACGAGGCAGCCGCGCGCACGTCGGGGAACTGCTCGATTCGGTGAACTCGGCCGCCGAACTCGTGGAGCAGCTCACGAATTGAGGATCTGGCACGACTCGTATATCCCGAGCGGTGTCGGCTTTGAACGGTAGTGTGAATATACGGACGGCCCCGGCGGGGCCGTGTTCTGAAGGAGGCAGCGATGGCGCAGGAGCAAACCAAGCGTTCAGGCGGTAACGACGACGACAACGATGCCGGTTCGGATTCGGGCGCGGGTCAAGAGCGTCGCGAGAAGCTGACCGACGACACCGACGACCTGCTCGACGAGATCGATGACGTGCTCGAGGAGAACGCCGAAGACTTTGTGCGCGCCTATGTCCAGAAGGGCGGCCAGTGACCGATCGAATCCAGTCACTTGGTCAGGACATCTCGTCGTTCTCCGACTACCTGCGTAATCACGCGCCAGACCTGTTGCCGGTCAACCGGTTTCCCGAGGGGGTAACTGCGAACATCCCGCACGGAACCACCATCGTCGCCATCGCGTATCCGGGTGGCGTGGTGTTGGCCGGCGACCGCCGAGCCACCGCGGGCAACATGATCGCCAGTCGCGACATGCGCAAGGTGTTCATCACCGACGACTACTCGGCGGCAGGCATCGCCGGGACAGCGGGTGTCGCCGTCGAGATGATCCGGCTCTTCGCCGTCGAACTCGAGCACTACGAGAAGATTGAGGGCGTCTCGCTCACCCTCGACGGCAAGGTCAATCGACTTGCCTCGATGGTCCGCTCCAACCTCCAGGCGGCCATGGCCGGACTCGCAGCCATCCCTCTGCTCGTCGGTTACGACTCCGATGCGATCGACCCACAGCGGCCGGGTCGCATCTTCTCGTTCGACGTCGCGGGGGACCGCCACGAGGAACACGGCGGGTTCCAGGCGATCGGGTCGGGCTCGGTGTTCGCGAAGTCGGCCATCAAGAAGCTGTATCGACATGACCTGACCGGCTCCCAGGCTCTCGAGATCGCTGTCGAATCGCTGTACGACGCGGCCGACGACGACTCCGCCACCGGTGGTCCCGACATGGTCCGGGGGCTGTACCCGACTGCCGCGGTGGTGACCGCCGAAGGTGCAGCTGAGGTGTCTGCCGCCCAGATCGAAGAGGCGGCCCGATCGGTGATCACCCGTCGCTCCGCCGTCGAAGGGACGCAGTCATGACGTTCCCGTATTACGCCAGCGCCGAACAGATCATGCGTGACCGGTCAGAGCTGGCACGCAAGGGTATTGCCCGGGGCCGCAGCGTCATCGCTCTGACCTACGCCGACGGAGTGCTTTTCGTCGCGGAGAACCCCTCCAACACACTGCGCAAGGTCAGCGAGATCTATGACCGGATCGGGTTTGCCGCGGTCGGCAAGTACAACGAGTTCGAGAGCCTGCGCAAGGCCGGTATCCAGCACGCCGATATGCGCGGCTACAACTACGACCGTGCCGACGTGAGTGGGTTGTCGCTCGCCAACGCATACGCCAACACACTCGGTTCGGTGTTCACCGAGCAGCCGAAACCGTTTGAGGTCGAGCTGTGTGTGGCCGAGGTGAGCCGGCCCGGAAAACCGGGCCCGTCCCAGCTGTACCGGATCACCTATGACGGCTCGATCGTCGACGAGACGCGGTTCCTGGTCATGGGTGGCGCCACCGAGGCGATCTCGGCGTCCATGAAGGACGCGTACGACGGGAACGCCGATCTACGAAGCGCGTTGGCCTCGGCGATCAAGGCGCTCGAAACCCCGCCTGCGCCCAACGGTTCGAGCTCCGGCTCGGGCTCGAGTACCACAGTCGCCGCCGAACCGCGCAAGCTCGAACCGGGCGACCTCGAGGTGGCAATTCTGGATCACGGACGGCCTCGACGAGCGTTCCGACGGCTGACCGGAACCGCCTTGGTGGACCTGTTGCCAGAACGTCCTTCCACCGACTCCGATGGCGCCGACGGCGCGACCGGTGCCGGTGGCTCCAATGGAACCGAAAGCTGAATCCGTACCCACTCGGACACTCGGCGGTAGGGTTGAAATCGTGCAGCGACGAATTATGGGTATCGAAACCGAATTCGGTGTCACATGTACTTTTCATGGGCACCGCCGGCTCAGTCCCGATGAAGTCGCTCGGTATCTGTTCCGCCGGGTGGTGTCGTGGGGCCGTTCATCGAACGTGTTCCTGCAAAACGGGGCACGGCTCTACCTGGACGTCGGTTCACACCCCGAGTACGCCACTGCCGAGTGCGACAACCTGCAACAACTGATCGAGCACGACCGTGCGGGCGAACTCGTACTCGAAGATCTGCTCATCGACGCCGAACGTCGATTGGCCGACGAGGGTATCGGTGGGGACATCTACCTGTTCAAGAACAACACCGACTCCGCGGGCAACTCGTACGGTTGCCACGAGAACTACCTGGTGGTGCGTGCCGGTGAGTTCTCGAAGATCTCGGACGTCCTGCTCCCGTTCCTCGTCACCCGGCAATTGATCTGCGGCGCAGGCAAAGTCCTACAAACGCCCAAGGCGGCCACATTCTGTCTGTCGCAGCGCGCCGAGCACATCTGGGAGGGCGTGTCATCGGCCACCACCCGCAGCCGGCCGATCATCAACACCCGCGACGAACCGCACGCAGACGCCGAGAAGTATCGCCGGCTGCACGTGATAGTCGGCGATTCGAACATGGCCGAGACCACCACGATGCTCAAAGTGGGGTCGGCGGCTCTGGTCCTCGAGATGATCGAGGCCGGCGTCGCCTTCCGTGACTTCGCCTTGGACAACCCGATTCGGGCGATTCGCGAGGTGTCCCACGACCTCACGGGGCGCCGCCCGGTTCGCCTGGCCGGCGGCCGCCAGGCCAGTGCTCTGGACATCCAGCGGGAGTATCACGCCAGAGCCGTCGAGCACCTGCGCACCCGTAAGCCAGATCAGCAGATGACCCAGGTCGTCGACCTGTGGGGCCGGATGCTCGATGCGGTGGAGCAGCAGGACTACGCCAAGGTGGACACCGAGGTCGACTGGGTCATCAAGCGCAAGCTGTTCCAGCGCTACCAGGACCGCTATTCGATGGATCTGTCCGATCCCAAGATCTCTCAGCTGGACCTGGCGTACCACGACATCAAACGAGGTCGCGGCGTCTTCGATCTGCTTCAGCGCAAGGGCCTGGCCGCGCGTGTCACCACCGACGAGGCCATCGCCGCGGCGGTGGACACACCGCCTCAGACCACGCGCGCCAAGCTTCGTGGCGACTTCATCGCGGCTGCGCAGAAGGCCGGCCGCGACTTCACCGTCGACTGGGTGCATCTGAAACTGAACGATCAAGCGCAGCGGACGGTGCTCTGCAAGGACCCGTTCCGCAATGTCGATGAGCGCGTCGATCGCCTGATTGCCTCCATGTAGCGAGGCCGACACTAAGCTGTCCGGGTGGCGATCAATAAGGTTGAACGATTGATGAACCTGGTCATCTGTCTGCTGGCCACCCGGCAATACCTCTCGGCCGACCAGATCCGCAGTAGCGTCGCCGGATACCAGGACTCCAAATCCGACGAGGCATTCAATCGGATGTTCGAGCGGGACAAGACCGAGTTGCGTGATCTCGGCATCCCGCTGGAGACGGGGCGCAGTTCTGGGTTCTCGCCGGTCGACGGTTATCGAATCAACCGCGAATCCTACGAGCTACCCGACATCGACCTCGACACCGATGAGGCCGCCGCTGTCGCGCTGGCCGCCGCGCTGTGGGACACCCCGGAATTGGCGGCCACCAGCAACAGCGCTCTGATGAAGTTGCGGGCCGCAGGTGTGCAGATGGATTCCGAATCCGCGTTCGATGCGGGCGCCACGGCGATCCACTCGAGTGCCCCTCGTGGGATCGGGTCGCCAGAAGTCCTGGGAACGTTGCTGGCCGCTCTCGAGGAGAGCCGGCCGGTGCGGTTCGAACATCGCTCATCGCGCACCGCGCCCTACGTCACCCGCACGGTCGAACCGTGGGGAGTGGTCACCCATCAAGGTCGGTGGTATCTCGTCGGCCATGACCGCGATCGCGGACAGACCCGCACGTTCCGGTTGACCCGTATCGCAACGGTTACCCCGTTCGGTAAGGCGGGCGACGTCGCCCGCCCCGGGGACGTGGACCTGCGGGCCATCGTGGGCGCGGCCGTCGACCGCTCGGGTCCTGCGGTCACCGCCCGTGTGTGGGTCGCCGCGGACCGCGCCGCCGGGCTGCGGCGGATGGCCAAGGGCGAGGAGCCCGGCGATCACGACGGCCGACAGGGATCCGTCCTCCAGATCGAGATGAGGTCGGTGGACGGATTAACCCGCCAGGTTCTCGCAGCGGGTACCGACGCGGTGGTGATCGATCCCCCCGAACTACGCAACACGGTGGTCGACGGTCTGAAAAGCCTTGCGGGAGTGAGCTCATGAGCTCGGGGACCAGTCGGCTCACTCGCCTGCTCGTGATGGTGCCGTACTTCTTGGCAAACCCTGGGGTCAGCGCTGCAGAAGCGGCTCGCGACCTCGGTACCACGCCGAAGCAGGTGATGGACGACCTCAATCAACTGTGGATGTGCGGACTGCCGGGGTATTCGCCCGGCGACCTCATCGACCTGTCGTTCACCGAGGACAGCGTCGAGGTGACCTTCTCCGCGGGCATCGACCGACCGCTCAAGCTCACCGCGGCCGAAGCCGCACCTCTGCTGGTGGCCCTGCGCTCGCTGATCGACGCATCGGGCGTGGTGGATGCTGCTGCTGCGCGGCGGGCGATCGCGAAGATCGAGAATGCGATGGGTACGCCGATAGGGGAAGCCGTCACCGAGACGCCGACCTCTGACTCCGATCCGGCCGAGTCGCCTGCGGTGATCGCCGTGCGGGATGCGGTCCGTCGGCGTCATGCTGTGCGGCTGCGGTACTACTCTGCATCCCGCGACGAGGTCACCGAGCGGGTCGTCGACCCCATCCGTATCCAGGCGGTGGACGGTCGCGGATACCTCGAGGGCTGGTGCCGTTCCAGCGGGGGTATCCGGTTGTTCCGGTTCGACCGGATCGACGAGGCATCCGTACTCGACGAGCCGGCTCGGCCACCGGCGACCGCAGAGTCCGACCAGACGCTTGCGCTCTTCGAATCCGACCCCACGTTGCCGCAGGCGGTGATCGAGATCGATCCGGAGGTGGTCTGGGTTCTCGACTACTACCTCATCGAGCCGGTCGATCCTGACGGGATCGCCGGTTCGGATCAGCCGGTGCTGGCAACGATGACGTACGGGTCAGCCGAATGGCTCACCCGGTTCGTTCTCGGTTTCGGTGGCAAGATCAAGGTGCTCAATGCCGACGAGATGGCCGCGGATATCCAGGCCAGGGCAGCTGCAACGCTGGCGATGTACAGCTGAGCAATTGCCGAGCGTCGGCACTCACACGTCGACTGCCCGGTTTCCGGGTAGCATCGCAGACATACTCGATTGGGAGAGGTAACCGCACCATGAACGCATTACAGCCTTGGCACATCATCCTGGTGGTGGTCGTTTTTCTGATCCTTTTCGGATCAAAGAAGCTTCCTGACGCCGCGCGCGGACTGGGCAGGTCGATGCGCATCTTCAAGAGCGAGGTCAAGGAGATGCAGAACGACGGCAAGTCGGACACGGAGACGCCCCCGACGACCGCCGCGACCCCGGACCCACGACAGATCACCACGGGAACGGACGCTGCTTCGGCCACCAGCACCGAATCCGAACGCAGATCTGCCTGAGCGTTTCCACCGCCGTACGGCCGGCACAGGACGACGACCTCTTCATGGACCACACTGCGGACCGGAGAGGTCGCTTTCTGTTCGGCGCACCTCTCACTGACCTGAATAGTTCACACCGTGCGCATTCCTCTTGACCCTCGGCGCCGCAAGCGCAAAGTGAACCCCGACGGAACGATGTCGTTGGTGGACCACCTGCGCGAATTGCGGACCCGGCTGCTGATCTCGGTGGCCGCGATAGCACTCACCACGATCCTCGGTTTCGTGTGGTACTCCCATGGCTTCCTGGGTATCGACTCGCTCGGCGATCTCCTGCGTGAGCCCTATTGCAATTTGCCGGAATCCTCCCGCGCCAACCTCACCGGCGACGATGCCTGCCGTCTCCTCGCGACCGGCCCGTTCGACCAGTTCATGCTGCGATTGAAGGTGGCACTGACTGCCGGATTCGTGATGGCGTGCCCGATCTGGTTCTACCAACTGTGGGAGTTCATCACCCCGGGTATGCACGACAAGGAACGCAAGTACGCAGTCTCGTTCGTCAGCTGCGCGGCCCTGCTGTTCCTCGCCGGAACCGTGCTTGCCTACCTCGTCATGACCAAGGCGTTCGAGGTCCTGCTGACCATCGGTGACAACGTGCAGATCACAGCGCTCGCCGGCGACCAGTACTTCAACTTCCTGCTGCATCTGCTGATCATCTTCGGGGTGAGTTTTGAACTGCCGTTGCTGATCGTGGCCCTGAACATGATCGGCGTGCTCAGCTACGAGCGACTCAAGGCCTGGCGTCGCGGACTGATCTTCGGCATGTTCGTGTTCGCCGCGTTCTTCACACCGGGCTCTGATCCGTTCACGATGCTCGCCCTGGCGGGCGCGTTGACGATCCTGCTCGAGATGGCCATCCAGATCGCGCATCTCCACGACTACCGCAAGGCCAAACGTCAGGAAGCCGAATGGGGAGACGTCAGTGATGACGAGGCCTCGCCGATCGGCGGCCCGACGGGATCAGTACCCGCTTCCGGCCCGGTCGAGCGCCCCGCGCCGGTGTCGACGGCCCCTTCGATGAGCGGAGCCGATCACTTCGATGACACTCTCTGAGGCGCAACTCGAGCTGGACACGTTTGCGGGGCGTCAGCCATTTGCCCTCGATCCGTTCCAACGTGATGCCTGCTCGGCGCTCGCCGACGGACACGGCGTCCTGGTGTGCGCGCCCACCGGCGCAGGCAAGACGATCGTCGGCGAGTTCGCCGTGCATCTCGCCCTGGCCGCCGGCACCAAGTGCTTCTACACCACCCCCATCAAGGCGCTGAGCAACCAGAAGTACGCGGATCTGGTCCGGGCACACGGTGCGGAGTCCATCGGTCTGCTCACCGGCGATTCGTCGATCAATTCCTCGGCACCCGTGGTGGTCATGACCACCGAAGTGTTGCGGAACATGATCTATGCGAATTCACCCGCGCTCGACCGTCTTTCGCATGTGGTGATGGATGAGGTCCACTTCTTGGCCGACCGCTTTCGTGGCGCGGTCTGGGAGGAGGTCATCCTGCATCTCGCTCCCTCGGTTCGCGTCGTGAGCCTGTCGGCGACGGTCAGCAACGCCGAAGAGTTCGGTGCTTGGATCCAAACCGTCCGTGGGGACACCACGGTGATCGTCGACGAACATCGGCCCGTGCCGCTCAGTCAGCACATGCTGGTCGGCAACCGACTCTTCGACCTGTTCGATCACCGTGATGCCGCTGCACCGAACAAGAAGCCGGCGGTCAATCCAGAGCTCACCCGCTACATCCGGCACCGCGAACTCGCGGCGCGCCGCGACGACGACTTTCCCCCACGCGGACGCGGTCGGCGCGGACCTCAACGTGGTGAGGGGCGCCGCGGGGGCGTTCCGAGACCGGTTTCCCGGCCCGACCTCATCGCGCGTCTCGATCGTGAAGGTCTGTTGCCCGCAATCAGTTTCATTTTCTCGCGAGCAGGATGCGAGGGTGCACTGAGCCAGTGCCTGCGTTCAGGCCTCCGGTTGCTCGAGCCCGACCAGGCCAAGCAGGTCGACGTCATCGTCGACAAGTACGTCGCCGAACTCTCGGCAGCGGACCAGGACATCCTCGGCGTGCACGCGTGGCGCGAAGGTCTCACGCGAGGGTTCGCCGCCCACCACGCCGGACTGCTGCCCGCATTTCGTCACGCCGTCGAAGAATTGTTCGTCAAAGGTCTCGTCAAAGCCGTGTTCGCCACCGAGACACTGGCTTTGGGCATCAACATGCCGGCACGATCGGTTGTCTTGGAACGGTTGATCAAGTTCAACGGTGAGGCGCATGTCGACCTGACGCCTGGGGAGTACACCCAGTTGACCGGTCGAGCCGGGCGTCGAGGGATCGACATCGAGGGCCACGCAGTGGTCGTGTGGACCGACGATCTCGAACCGACTCGCGTCGCCGGCCTGGCTGGTGCCCGCACGTTCCCGTTGCGCAGTTCTTTTGCGCCTGAATACAACATGGCCGTGAACCTGATCGGGCGGCTGGGCTTGGCCGGTGCGCGAAATCTGCTGGATCGATCGTTCGCACAGTTCCAGGCGGACAAGTCGGTGGTCGGTCAGGCCCGGCAGATCGACACCGCGCGCCGTCAACTGCGCAAGATCGAGGTCGAACTGGAAGGCCGCGCCGAGGGCCGCGGCCTCGACGAAGGCATCGACGGGTTCCTGGGTTACACCAGGTTGCGCGAGCAGATCCGGTCTCGAGAGCGGTTGCTCAAGTTCGAATCACGGATGGCCTCGCAGCAGAGCACGGTCGAAGATCTGTCCGCACTCAAGCGTGGCCAGGTCATCGGCCTGCACGGCGGCCGACACCGAGGGCTCGCGGTGGTTCTCGAACCGGCGACAGACATTCGTGATCCCAAGCCGCTCGTGATCTGTGAGGACGCCTGGTGTGGCAGGGTCGGTCCCCGCGACTTCCTGAACCCGCCCCAAGTGCTCGGCAACATGCGGCTCGCCAAGCAGATCGACAGGCGTACGGGGCGCGGTCGACGAGACCTCGCGTCCGCGTTGCGGTCGTCGGGCATCGACATGCCCCGCGGTAAACAGGCGAAGCGCGCCCGCGCGGCAGATGATCGTGAATTGAGTCGTTTACGTAGCGAACTGCGCAATCACCCGGCACATCAGATACCTCAGGACGACGAACTCTTTCGGTTGGCCGAACGACGGAACCGGGTTGCGCGTGAGATCTCGGCGCTCGAAGAGTCGGTTGCCCAGCGGACCTCGACGTTGTCGATCAACTTCAACCGGATCGTGGCGGTGCTCGTCGAACTGGGGTACCTCGAGAAGGCGGAGTCGGAGGGCGAGCTGAACATCACGTCGGCAGGCGACACCCTGAGCCGCGTGTACAGCGAAAGCGACCTGCTGATCTGTCAGAGCATCAGAGACGGGTTGTGGGATGACCTGGGTCCGTCCGAACTCGCGGCTGTCGCATCGTCGGTGGTCTACGAATCCAGGCGCGACTCGTACGGTGGCGCCGAACTCGTGACCGGAGTGGTCAGTGTGCGCGACGCACTGCACCGGACCCACTCGGCCTGGCACGACCTGACCCGCCTGGAGATGAAGCATCTCGTGGAACCCACGCGGGAGCCGGACGCCGGGTTCGCCACGGCGATTTACCTGTGGGCATCGGGGCGAGGCCTCACCGAGGTGCTCGCGGCGGCCGGGGAGCGTGGCACTTCACTTCCGGCCGGTGATTTCGTCCGATGGAGCCGCCAGGTCATCGACCTGCTCGAGCAGATCAGAACCGCCGCAAGCCTGCAGACGTCCGGGCAGTCGCGTCTGACCCGTTCCGCTTCTGCGGCCATCGCGAGCATCCGGAAAGGCGTGGTGGCCGTCGAACTCGGCTGAACCGCGCGCTCCGGCCGGTCTACCTCTGCGTTTGCCGGTCGCGTCTGCTGAACCGTTCGATGGGTGTGCGGTATGTTCGGGGTCGGTAATTCTGGCACCGCGAGTTTCCACGGTGCGGACAAGCGGAGGGAACACATGAGCGGGCCCAACGACCCCAACAACCCCGGATCGCCTGAACAATGGCAGCAGGGTCAGCAACCGGGCCCGTGGGGTCAACCGACACAGGGCCCGCCACCGGGGCAGGGGTGGGGTCAGCAACCGCAGCAGCAGTACCCGCCTCAGCAGAACCCGGGTCAGCAGGGGCCCGGCCCGTATCAGCCGCCCAACTACCCTCAGCAGGGCGGCCACTACGGCCAGCCGCAGGGACAGCCGGGCAATTACGGCCAGCCTCAAGGTCAGCAACCCGGTTACGGCCAGCCTCAGGGCCAGTACGGACAATCCGGTCCGTACGGGCAACCCGGGCAGTACGGACAGCCGGGACCCGGCGGCTCGGACCAGTTCTCGGCGATGGCTCAGCCGAAGTCGGGAAAGAAGCTGCCCCTCATCATCGGGGCGTCCGTGGTGGCGTTGATCGCAGTGATCTTGGCCGTCACCGCGTTTCTCGCACCCGGATTCGCCGTCACGAAGGTACTCAGCCAGGAGGCGGCCCAGGAGGGTGTCAAAACCGTTCTGGAGAACGACTATCAGGCAGAGGGCGTCGAAAACGTCAAGTGTCCCAAGGACAAAGAGATCAAGAAGGGCGACAGCTTCACCTGCACGGTGACGGTGAGCGGCGCCAATCAGCAGGTCAAGATCACGTTCCTCGACGATGACGGCAAGTACGAGGTGGGTCAGCCGACCGCCGGCTGATGCCTGCGGTCGCTCGCCCGTTGTTACTGATCAGGGGAACTGCCAGCCCAGTGCTTTCCCGAGTCGGGAGACCGCCGAGCCGATGCCGAGCTCTTCGATCAGATCGGCCAACGAGGCCGGATCTGCCGGCTCGCTGGGCAACCGGTCGTCCCCGCTGCTCATTATCTCTGCGTCGGTTCGGACGAACACCACCGTGCGAGCGGCGCTCAGATAGTCGGCGGCAGCTTTGAGAGATGTTCGTTGGCGGGTGGAGATCCGCTTGTCGGCGGTCGTGGCGGCGACGCGCTCCAGTTCGTCCAGAGTCCCGAACGCCTGCAACAGTTTTGACGCGGTTTTCTCCCCGATTCCGGCCACCCCGGGCAGTCCGTCGGATGGGTCGCCCCGGAGGATCGCCATCTCGGCATACGCCGAACCCGGATCGGAAGTCGGCACGTCATATCGTTCGGCGACTTCGGCAGGTCCGTACATCTCGGCCTTCGCCAGCCCGCGTCCCACATACAGAACCCGGACCGGAACCGGGTCGTCTGCCACCACCTGCAGGAGGTCTCGGTCTCCACTGACCACCACCACCGGGTCCATGGCTTCGGTGTGGGCAAGGGTCCCGATCACGTCATCGGCCTCGCAGCCTTCTGCCCCGGCGGTCGAGATCCCGGCTGCCGCGAGAACGTTCATGATCATGTCGACTTGGGGTGTCAGTGTGTCGGGCACCTCTTCCGATCCGTCTCCCGCGGCGTCGGCGACACGGTGCGCCTTGTACGACGGGATCAGGTCGGTGCGAAATGTGGGTCGCCAGGAGAGGTCCAGGCACACAACCAGTCGATGGGGATTCTCGCGGGTGACCAGGGCGGCGATCATGTCGAGGAATCCGCGGACGGCGTTGACCGGACGTCCGTCAGGAGCGGTCATCTTCTCCGGCAGAGCGTGAAAAGCCCGGAACCACAGACTCGCACCGTCTAGCAGCATCACTGGTTGGTTCATGGCGTAAACCATGCCAGATCCACCGACGGGTGAATGCTTGTCCCAGTGATCCGAACGATGTCCGCGGGCCGGTCGGCGGCAGTTCTACGTCGCGCTTCGTTCGTCGGTGTCTATCGCGTCGAGAACTGCGATTCGAGTATGAGGATCGCCCGTCAGCGGCCTGGGCGGAGGACCTTGTCGCAGGGCCACTTTCACGTCGTTGCGAGTGATCGACGCAGGCTTTGTGGCAGAGACGAATCGGAGGAAGAGATCGACGAACCGGTCGGGCTCGTCGCGAAACGGAAAATGGCCCGACTTCTCGAATATCTCGAGCTGCGAGTCTGGCATCGCACTGTGCAGCATATGGGCGTGGCTCACCGGGATCACCTGATCGTCGGACCCCCACACGATCAAGGTCGGGATGGCAGCGCTGAGGTAACAGCGGTCGAGCATGGTGACCACTTGGCCCCGCCAGTCGACAGCCGAACGTAGAGTCCGCGCGAACACCTCGGCCGAACCCTTCTCCGGCATGCGCTCGAGAACACGGACCACCTCGGTGTTGTCGCGGAACATCGCCATCGGCAACAGGTTCTGCATCATTCGGGCGACCGTCGAGAAGGTCGGGAACACTCCGGGTACAGAGATCACGCCCAAGGCAAGTTCGGCCAGGGGCAGCGACAGCGCTCGGAGGGCTGGGTTGACACCCTTGGTGACGCCACCGGTGCCCACGAGAACCAGCCGTTCGACCATCTCGGGATATTGATAGGCGAATTGGCCGGCCACGCCCCCGCCCAACGAGTGTCCGACCACGGTGACACGTTCGATATCGAGGTACGTGAGCAGATCACGCATCCCATTCGCGAATGCCGACACCGAGTAGTCGGCTCGGGGCCGGTCAGACAGTCCATGACCCAGAAGATCGGGAGCTATCACCGTGTATTTCTCGCTCAGCTGCTCGAACACCGGCTCCCAGGCGAGCGAGTTGTCACCGATTCCGTGCAGCAACAAGACGGCCGGACCGCTCCCTGCCATACGAAATGCGCGCTTGTAACCGTGCAGAGTCGCGAACTGCGGGTCGATATGCGTGCTCGGGACAGCATGGAGTCTGCGCGGCTCGCGTCCACGGTCCACGGTGCCGCCTTTCGATCCCATCTGTACATCTTCCGTCGAACCGGCCGTTTTCGCCCGTTCAGCGACCGCTCACCGGGAGGACAGCCTCTTGGAGGGCCCGTTAGCCTGATGGACATGGCTCACGAGCGATTCTCAGCAGAGGTGTATCGGTCCCGACTGCAACGCGCGCAGCAGTTGACGGCCTCAGCCGGATTGTCTGCTCTGTTCATCACGCCCGGACCCGATCTGCGGTACCTGACCGGTTCCCGCGCCAGTACGTTCGAACGTCTCACTGCGCTGGTGATCAGTCCCGATAGGGATCCGCAGGTCGTGGTTCCGAGGCTGGAGCTCGCGGCACTGCGGGAGTCTGCGGTCGGCGAGCTGGGCCTGGTTGTTCACGACTGGGTCGACGGTCAGGACCCGTATGCCATCGCCGTCGAAGCAGCAGGTGTGAGTGCAGGTCGTTATGCCGTCTCTGATGCGGCACCCGCACTTCACACCGTTCCGTTGGCAGCCCGGTTCGGTTCGAGCCCCGAATTGGCCACCGGCGTTCTACGTCAGTTACGGATGATCAAAGACGACGCGGAGATCGACGCCTTGCGCCGAGCGGGTGCGGCGATCGATCGTGTTCATGCTCGCGTCGGCGAATGGCTCTCGGCGGGAAGGACAGAACGCGAGGTCGCCACAGACATCGAGGCCGCGATCGTCGCCGAGGGTCATACCGGCGCCGAGTTCATCATTGTCGGCTCCGGCCCCAACGGCGCCGACCCCCACCACGAGGTGTCTGATCGGGTGATCGAAGACGGCGATGTGGTGGTCGTCGATATCGGAGGTCCTGTCGAGCCCGGGTACAACTCGGATTGCACTCGAACCTATTGTGTCGGAGAACCTTCCGGCGAGATAGCGCGTCAGTACCGGATACTGGAAGAGGCCCAGCGTGCAGCGGTGGCGGCAGTACGGCCGGGTGTCAGTGCCCAGCAGATCGATGCAGCGGCCCGCGACGTGCTGGCCGAGGCCGGACTGGCCGACAAGTTCGTCCATCGGACCGGTCACGGAATCGGCCTGTCAGTCCACGAAGAGCCCTACATCGTTGAGGGAAACGACATCGAATTGCACGTCGGAATGGCCTTCAGTGTCGAACCCGGGATTTACTTCCCAGGTGGATGGGGTGCACGAATCGAAGACATCGTCGTGGTCACGGCCGACGGATGCGAACCGCTCAATCAGCGGCCTCACGAGCTGAAGTCGGTCTGACGGCGCACTTTCTACCCACTGTGCAGCCAAAGGCTGCAGAAGCAGACGACGCCGATCAGCAGGGCCGCCGCCGGCGGCAGCAACGACTGCGCATGGCCGCGGAGAAGCCGTCCCGAACCGACTCCGGCATCCGTCCGGCCTGATCCATCGACTAGGACCCGACCCCGGGAATCTCTGCGGCCAGGCGGGTCCGCATCCGGGCCGCCTACCTCTGTGGTCGGGTGTGCGTGAATCATGTTTTGTCGCAATCTGATTCGCCAATTTTTGTTCCTTACACAGGCCGCTGACGCCTCGTCCGACCATTGTTGTGCCCGCCCCGTCGGAATCGAACGCATGTTCGACAAAGTCGAATTCTATTGGTAGACTTGACGAAAGGGTTCGCGGGCTGGGGGGCTTGTCGATGAGTGATTCGGTGACGGTGGATCCACCGCCAATGTCGTTGTTGGTGAAGAAGTATCAGCAGTTGCAGGATGTGGTGGCTGATATTGCTGCTACGTCAGCAGCGGATGTTGATGATGTGCAGGTTGCCGAGTTGGTGCGGGTGAACGAGAGGGTTGTTCGGGCACTGTCGTTTCAGGGCCTCAAGCGATTGCAGGAGGTGAATGATCGGGGTTTGTTTCGTAAGGCCGGTCATTCGACGTTGCACCGGTTTGTGATGAGTGAGTTGCGGGTCACTCGCGGTGATGCCTCGTCACGGTTGAAAGCACTCGATGCTGCCGGTGAGTTGTTGTCGATGCAGGGGCAGCCGTTGCCCCCGAAATGTCCGGCGGCCGCCCAAGCGTTGGCCGACGGGGCGATCGGGTTGGCGCACATGGATGTGATGCTCAAAGTCCGTGATCGCATTCCGCACAAGTCAGCACCGGAAGTGTATGACGTGGTCGATGCCTGGATGACCGACAACGCCCGCACATCCACTCCCACCGAACTCGAAGTGTGTGGGCGAGAAGTCCTGGCGCGGGTTGATCCGGACGGCTCACTCACCGACGACACTGACCGCAAACGTAACCGGGGCCTGTCTGATGGTCCGCAAGGGTTGGACATGATGGCCAAAATCACCGGCAACCTCGACCCGCAGACATTGGCGCTGTTTCGGACGGTGATGGATGTGTGGGCCGCGCCAGGGATGAACAATCCTGATGACCCCAACTCACCGGTCGGTGCCATCGACGACCCGACTATGGATCCAGCAGTCATTGAGGCTGCGGCGCAGCGCGACACCCGTTCACGCGCCCAACGTCAGCATGATGCGTTCAAAGCAATCCTCAAGACGATTCTCGAGTACAAACTGCTCGGCACTTCGCATCGAGGCCTGCCGGTGCAGGTGATCATCACGATGACCAAACAGCAGCTTGATGAGGCTGCGGGTATTGCTCACACCGCCTCCGGCGTCGATGTACCCGTGAAGGATGCGCTGGAGTTGGCGGCGCGGTCGGACACATCACTGGCGGTGTTCGCCAACCACTCCGCGGACGTCCTCTATTTCGCTCGGGCAAAACGCACTGCCCAGCAGGGTCAGCGGTTGGCGTTGTTCGCCAAAGACCGAGGCTGCACCAGCCCAGGCTGTCGTAACCCCGCGTCGTGGGCCGAAATCCACCACACAACTGCCTGGGCCGAAGGCGGCAAGACTGACATCGACGTACTCGCACCCGCATGTCCGCCTCACCACGCAATGATCGGACCCGGCGAGGATCAATGGCAGACAGTCATGCTCACCGACGGCCCCGACGCCGGACGCGTGGCCTGGATCCCGCCGAAGTACATCGACCCCGACCAACACCCACGAATCAACCGGGCCCACCACACCGACCACACCATCGAGGCGGCATGGCAGCACATCATCGCCGAACGCCAACAAGCACTCGATGAACGCCGAGAACGCATGCAACGTCAGCTACAAAGTACTGAAGAGCCAATGGTCACCGGGGACGACGGCGTCAGGAAACCCGGTCCGTCAGACTGATACGTATTGGCAGCCATGCGTTCTGGCTTTCCGTTACGAACTAGTCAGTGGTTCCGAGGAGTGTTCGGGAGCCGAGTACTCGCTTGACTTCGATCTGGACAACGACGCGTCGCGGGTTGACCTTTGGCTGCTTGTAGCGGTTCGCGTAGCGACGTTCACCTTCGGCGACAGCTTCGGGGTCGCGGTGCACCGACGCCGGGCCCTCGAGTGTCAGCCAGCGCGGGCCATCCACCTGGAAGACCGCCGCATACCCCGCACGCTCCACGTTGAGTACCTTCTGGCTTCCTTCGAAGGTGATCACGCGGACGAGCTCGGCTTCTTCGTCGTAGGTGAAGCCGACCGCAACAACGTGGGGCGTCCCGGCCTGCCGCACGGTGGTGAGGCTTCCCAGATGGCGGACGCTCAGAAACTCGAGCGCATCAGGGGTGAGGTCGGCTGCTGTTTTGGACATCTACAGAGAATAGTCAACCTGGCGTCACCCCTGAGCATGAGCCGCTCAGAGGCCTGACCCACAAGAGCCCGCGTCCGGTTTGGGATACTCGTCCGGTGAGCAATCGTCGAGTGGTGGTTCTGTTCGGAGGACGTAGCGAGATCGGTGTCGAGGTCGCTGCCCGTCTCGCCGGGGGAGCAACAGTGATACTGGCCGCACGTCGGTCCGATGACTTGGCTGATCAGCGCGAACGGATGCTCGGTGAGAACGCCGCCGAGGTACACACCATCGAGTTCGATGCGAATGACACGGCGGAGCACGACGAACTGATCAGGAAAATAGTTGCCGAGTTCGGCAGTATCGATGTGGCGATCATCGCCTTCGGCATCCTCGGCGACCAGGCCCGCGCCGAGGTTGACACCCAGCACGCCCTGCAGATCGCCCACACCGACTACCTGGCACATATCAGCGTGATGACCCCCTTGGCCGCAGCGATGAAGACGCAAGGAAGCGGCGACCTCATCGTCTTCTCCTCGGTCGCCGGCGTCCGGGTCCGTCGCGCGAACTACGTCTACGGATCGACCAAGGCAGGACTGGACGGGTTCGCTTCTGGCCTCTCGGACGCGTTGCACGGCACCGGTGTTCGTCTACTGCTGGCACGCCCCGGATTCGTAATCGGGAACATGACCAAAGAACTGATGGAGTCGGGCGTCAAACCCGCACCGCTGTCGAGGACAGCTCCTCAGGTAGCTGACGCAGTGGTCAAGGCTCTGCATGCCGGCAAAACAGAGGTATGGATACCGGCTGGGCTACGACCCCTGTTCTTCGTCATGCGTTTGCTGCCTCGGGCCATCTGGCGCCGGATGCCCCGATGACCGATCCGCGGTTCGTCGTGGTGGGAATCGGAGCCGATGGTTGGGACGGTCTCACTGTGGCCACCCAGCGAGAATTGCAGTCCGCCCACGTCATTTATGGATCAGCCCGCCAGCTCGATCTTCTCGCACCCGTCCCAGCTGAATTGCGTCCGTGGACCAGCCCCATGTCCAGGCATCTTCGCGATGTCCTGGCCGGTGCAGAACCGAAACCGGTCCACATCCTCGCTTCAGGCGACCCGATGTTTCACGGCGTCGGCGCATCCATCGTCAAACAAGTTGGCGTGCAACATGTCCGAATCATCCCGGCGGTGTCCAGCGTCAGTCTTGCCGCCGCAAGACTGGGCTGGGACCTGTCCACCACCTCGATCCGCAGCATCGTCGACCGCCCACTGGACTCGATCCTCTCGGGAGTCACCGACAACGTACGTTTGCTCATCCTCAGCCGTGACGAGACATCGCCGGCACACATCGCTGAACTGCTGACCAAGCACGGATTCGGCTGGTCGCAAGTCACGGTGCTCGAGCAACTCGGATCAGACCGCGAACGGCGAGTCACCGGAATTGCTCGAACGTGGGGAGCACCGGTCGTCGACCGGCTCAACCTTGTGGCCGTGCACTGTGTGGGGCCTGCGGTGAGCAGTCAGGCGGGACTTCCCGACACCGATTTCTCCAACGATGGGCAGCTCACCAAACAGGCCGTTCGCGCGCTGACGGTCACCGCATTGCGCCCGGCCCCGCGCCAGCTGATGTGGGATGTGGGCGCAGGTGCGGGCAGCATCGCCATCGAGTGGTTGCGGACCGATCCCAGTTGCACAGCGATAGCGTTCGAATCCGACCCCGTGCGGCGCGAACGAATCGCGCGAAACGCGGCAGATTTGGGAGTCAGCGGAAATCTCACCGTACTCGGCAATGCGCCCGCCCATTTCGAACATGCGCCCGATCCGGACACGATCTTCATCGGTGGGGGAGTCACCGCACCAGGGATCATCGAGGGCTGCTGGGAAGCGCTTCTCGGCGGCGGCCGCATCGTGGCCAACGCAGTGACCATCGAATCAGAAGCAGTGCTCGTGAAATGGCGATCAATGGTGGGCGGAACGTTACGGCGTTTCCACATAGACCATGCCGAGCCACTCGGGTCGATGACAACATGGCGACCCACTTTGCCTGTGACGCAGTGGATCGCAGACAAACCCAGGAGCGTCGAGTGACCGTCTATTTCATCGGCGCCGGACCAGGAGCCGCCGACCTCATCACCCTGCGAGGTGCCGCACTCCTATCGCAATGCAGCACATGCCTTTACGCGGGCTCTCTCGTCCCGGCCGAAATGCTCGAGCACTGCCCACCCGACGCCAGCCTGATCAACACCGCGAAGATGCCGTTGTCCCAGATCATCGAGCACATCGTGTCGGCGGACAGGTCCGGTCATGATGTAGCGCGTTTACACAGCGGCGATCCGAGCTTGTATTCGGCTGTCGCAGAACAAGTGCGGCTCCTCGAGCAACACGGCGTGGCCTACCAGATCGTTCCCGGCGTCCCGGCGTTCTCCGCGGCGGCCGCCGCACTCGGTCAGGAACTGACGGTTCCAGGCGTCGGACAGTCTCTGTTGATCACACGCGTGTCGACACTCTCGACGGACATGCCGAAGGGCGAACAACTGGCGGAACTGGCGCGAACAGGTGTCACGATGGCACTTCACCTGGCGGCACATCAAGCCGAACAGATCTCGGATGCGCTTGGGCCGTACTACGGATTCGACTGCCCCGTCGCGGTGGTTGCTTTTGCCAGCCGCGACAACCAGCAGATCATCCGATGCCCGTTACGCGAACTCCCTCGCCGCCTCGCACAAGAGGACATTCGGCGTACCGCGGTGATCTTTGTGGGCAGAGTACTTGCTGCTGAACACTTTCCGGATAGCTACCTGTATTCGTCGGCTCGCATGACCAAGCTCCGTGACGACGACGTGTCGTCGTGAGCGGCCCCGTTCTCATCCTCGGGGGCACCGCGGAAGCACGTGCTCTGGCCGAGATACTCGATCGGGACGGCATCCCGATCATCACCTCGCTGGCCGGCCGCGTTCAGAACCCCGCGCTGCCCAGAGGCAAGGTTCGAATCGGCGGCTTCGGGGGAGTGAACGGGCTCCTGACCTGGCTGCGCGAGCAACAGTGCATAGGTGTGGTCGACGCCACGCATCCTTTTGCCCGGAAGATCTCCGCCAGCGCAGCGGCAGCGACGATGTCGGCGGGACTGCCGTTGCTGTCGCTTCGTCGACCCCCATGGCAACCGCAGGCCGGGGACCATTGGCTGGACGTTCCGGACATCGCCGGTGCGGCCGCGAAAGTCGCCGAGCACGCCGACCGCCAGCCGGGTCTCCGGGTCTTCCTCACCACAGGTCGCCAGGATGTTGATGTGTTCGCCCACATCGAGAACGCCTGGTTCTTGATCCGTCTTGTCGACCCACCCGAGCGCGAGACTCCGCCGCAGAACTTGATCCTTCGCAACCGCGGGCCGTACACACTCGAAGGTGAGCGCAAGCTTCTACACGAGCACCGTGTCGATGTGATCGTCACCAAGAACAGCGGCGGAGACCTTGTTCGAGCAAAACTGGATGCGGCTCGTGAACTCGAATTGCCGGTCGTCATGGTGCAGCGACCGGTCACCCTCACCGGCACGGCTGTGGAAAGGCCTGAGGACGCGGCCCGCTGGGTCCGTCAGCGGGTGCTGTCGTAACGGCGGTTGGTGAACACCGCCGGACCACCGGCCCGCTGGATCACCGTGGTGGTGGACGACCCGACGATGAGCAGCGTTCGCATGTCGACAGCTGCCGGATCGAAATCGGCGACCGTGCTGATGACAACAGATTGCTCGGGTCCGCCCACGTCTCGCCCCAGAATGACGGGCGTCGAGGGCGCTTTGTGTTCCAGCAGAATGCCTTTGAGCTCGGCTACTTGCCAGTTCCGGCTGGCCGAACCGGGGTTGTAGATGGCGATCACCAGATCAGCACGTAGCGCTGCCCGCACTCGCTCGACGATGACGTCCCACCCTTTGAGCCTGTCCGACAGTGAGATCACCGCGTAGTCATGGCCCAGCGGTGCGCCGGCGAGACTCGCCACGGCATTGGCTGCGGTGACCCCTGGAACCACCCGGACCGGCACATCGCGCCACTGGTCGTCGGCGGACTCCTCGACAACCGCAGCTGCCATGGCGAACACACCGGGATCGCCCGACGAGACCACGACAACGCGCGCGCCGTTCTTGGCGAGATCCAGTGCCAGGCAGGCCCGCTCGGATTCGACTCGGTTGTCGCTGGCATGCATTCGCTGGCCAGGCCGTGGATTGATGCGGTTCAGGTACGTCTTGTAACCCACCAGATCCGTGGCCTTTGCGAGCTCCGCTCGAACCTCTGGCGTGGTCCAGCGCGCCGCGCCGGGCCCCAGACCGACAACCACCACCTCCCCGCGGACGGCCGGTTCTGCCAGGGGTGGGCTGTTGAGCCGCCCTGGTATCACCACCATGGAGAAGTAGGGGACAGACGTGATGTCCACATCAGATATGGGCAGGACCTTCTGTGCACCCGTCGAAGCACGTTCCACGTACCAGGCGTGATCGATACGGCCGGACTCTTCAAGGGCCGCAACGACATCGGGGAAGGTGCGCCCGAGTTTCATGATCGCGACAGCGTCGCTGTCCTCGAGGCGCCGCACCAATTCGTCCTTCGGCAGCGTCCCCGGCAACACCGTCAACGTCTCGTCGGCCTCCACGAGCGGTAATCCGGTGGCCGCCGCCGATGCGCTGACCGACGTGACACCGGGGATGATCTCGGTCTCGAACCGGCTCGCCAACCGTTTGTGCATGTGCATGTAAGAGCTGTAGAAGAGCGGGTCTCCTTCGGCCAGCAGTGCCACCGAGCGACCGGCCGAAAGGTGCTGCGCGAGAACATCGGCCGCTTCGGTGTAGAAGTCGTCGAGCGCCCCTCGGTACCCACCGGGATGATCGGTTGTCTCCGTGGTCACCGGGTACATCAGCTTTTCTTCGAGCTGGGCCGAGCGCAGATACGGTTCGGCCACCGATCGTGCGATCGACCTGCCGTGTCGAGCGCAGTGGTAGGCGACAACGTCTGCTTCACCGATGATGCGGGCTGCTTTCACCGTGACGAGTTCGCTGTCACCCGGGCCGATCCCGACGCCCCAGAGTTTTCCCTGTACTGCCATGTCACTCCACCGTCGATGCCAACGCGTTGATGGCCGCAGCTGTGATGGCCGAACCGCCGCGGCGGCCGAGCACGGTCAAGAATTCGATGTCGTCGCGCTCGGCCAGTGCTAAACACGACTCGGCGGCGCCGATGAAGCCCACCGGGGCCCCGATCACGGCGGCAGGTCGGGGCCCGCCGGCATCGATCAATTCGAGCAGGGCGAACAAGGCCGTGGGCGCGTTCCCGATGGCCACAACCGCCCCTTCCAGTCGAGGCCGCCACAACTCCACCGCCGCAGCGGTTCTGGTGGTCTGCAGGTCCGCCGCCAACTGCGGCGTTGCCGGATCGGTCAACAGGCAGAGCACATCGTTGTCGGCAGGCAGGCGTTTGCGGGTGACCCCGGACGCAACCATGTTCGCGTCGCACAGCACGGGAGCGCCTCGGTTCAGCGCGCCGCGCGCCGCCGTGACGAGCCCTGGGGATGCGCGCACATCGTCGGTGAGGTCCACCTGACCGCAGGCATGAATCATCCGCACGACGACCTGGGACAGATCGTCATCGAACTCGGCCAGATCGGCCTCTGCGCGAATGGTCGCAAACGACTGACGGTATATCTCCGCGCCGTCACGGATGTAGGTGTACATGGTGAAAGCCACCATAGTTGGTCGATCAGAACGCTCGGCGTTCGTACCCCACCGGGGTCGCCTGCACCCGGATGTGAGCAGAGTGCGGCGATCCACAGCCGCGTTCGCAGCCCACCCAGTGCTCGCGGCTGTCAACGGACTGGTCGCCGACCGCCAGATATTGCTCGAGATCCCCACGCACATCGGCATGCGATTTGTCGCATCCCGGCAATCCAGAGCAGGCGCTCACCCGCGTCCACGGCGACGTTGCATCGAAGATCAGACCCATGGGGGCCAGCACCCGCACCACCGTGTCCGCCATTCCGTCCGTCAGATCACAGACGAGGATTTCCTTGCGCGGCGTGAGGTAGATGTCGCGCTCGATGGCAGCAAGGAACTCGGCGATGCGCGCAGACAAGCGACCGTAAGGCACCACCGAACCCAACGAGATGAGGTCGTCGTCCTGCGCGAGCCACCCCACCAGCGGCTCCGACGGCGGGGCGGGCGGCGTATGCGGTCGAGTTCGGGGAAGACCTTCGAGCAATCCTGTGATCGTCGGCGAAGCATCAAGGTCCTGTACTCGCCACTCGTCCGCACGGTCGGTGAGGAACGCGTGAGCCACATCGAGCATGGTCACGGCCGCGCGATCTGTTGTGACCTGCCGGCCGGTGGGGCTTCCGGCGACCACGAGGTCGAAATGCCCGCTGTCGACCGCCACGACGCCGACGTCGGGTGCCTCGGCCAGCACGTCGCCGCGCCCGTCGTCGACGCCGAAGAGGAAACGAGCCGGCAGTGCAGCCAACAGGTTGTCTCCGCGAAGGGCGACGTCGAGTCGGTCGAGGACCGGTCGGCCGTCGAGCAGCCCGCCGCGGCGACCACTCAACGCCGACAGTTGCAGATTGCGCACCCGTTCGTGACTCGGCGTCGGGATGAGATCCGCATCGACGATTAGGTCGCCCGCGCCCGCCACGTCCGCTATTCCGCGTAGCTGCAGGTTCCCGCGCGAGGTGAGTTCCATGTGCCCGTCCCCGAACTCGTCCGCCACCACGACCAGAGCCTGCAATTGGGCGGGGGTTATCAGGCCTCCGGGAAGGCGGATACGCGCCAGATGACCGTCGGCTGCGGGATGCGCCGAGAACACTCCCGGACAACGATCGGCGGGACGGGACATGGGGACCACGGTACTGGCCGTGTGGGGTGATGCCGGATCGGCAGGTCACCGGCGGCCGGCCCATCGACGACCAGACGTGGTCACGTGACTACGGGCTTCTATAGGCTGAGCCCGACCCGCAACGGGGAAGCCGGTGGAAATCCGGCGCGGTCGCGCCACTGTGTCGGGGAGACCCGGAGTCAGACCCTCGTTGCCGTACCGCCACACCAACCCGCTGGGCGCGAGATCCCGGCAAGGAGGAACCCCGTGATCCTGCTGCTGTCCACCTCGGACACCGATCTGCTGACGGCCAAGGCCAGTGGTGCGGACTTCCGATTGGCCAACCCATCGCGACTACTGGTCAGCGAGGATCTGCCGGTCCTGCTCGACGGCGCCGATCTCGTCGTGGTCCGGATCCTCGGTGGCCGACGGATGTGGGAGGAAGGCCTCGACGCCGTTCTCGCCGCGGGGCTGCCCACCGTGGTGCTCTCGGGCGAACAGCTACCTGATCCCGACCTGATGTCGTTGTCCACGGTTGCCCCCGGTGTGGCCGCCGACGCGCACAACTACCTCGCCCAAGGCGGGCCGGACAACCTCGCCAACCTCCACGCGTTCCTGTCCGACACCGTCCTGTTGACCGGCCACGGCTTCCAGGGGCCCGTCGCGACCGCGCAATGGGGACTGCTCGATCGTTCGGTGCCATCCGACACAGACGGGCGGCCGACCATCGCGGTGCTCTACTACCGGGCTCAGCACCTTGCGGGGAACACGGCGTACATCCACGCCCTGTGTGATGCCATCGAGGACAAGGGCGGCCGTGCCCTGCCCATCTTCTGCGCGTCGCTACGCACTGCTCCCGACGATCTGCTGGCACAACTGGCGGTTGCCGATGCGCTGGTGGTCACCGTCCTCGCGGCCGGAGGAGCCACACCGGCAACGGCGTCCGCCGGTGGCGACGACGACAATTGGAACATCGAGCAGCTCGCGCGTCTCGACGTGCCGATCCTGCAGGGCCTGTGCCTGACCTCGTCTCGTGAGAGCTGGGCCGCCAACGACGACGGGATGTCACCGCTCGACGTGGCGACGCAGGTGGCGGTCCCGGAATTCGACGGTCGGATCATCACGGTCCCGTTCTCCTTCAAGGAGATCGGCGACGACGGACTGCCCTGGTACCGACCCGACGCCGAGCGTTGCGCGCGAGTGGCAGGAATCGCGGTGCGGCACGGACGGCTACGGCATATTCCTACCGCGCAACGACGTATCGCGGTGATGCTCTCGGCCTATCCCACCAAGCATGCCCGCATCGGCAATGCAGTCGGCCTGGACACGCCCCAGAGTCTGCTGCGGCTTCTCGAGGCCATGCGTGCCGCCGGGTACGACATCGGACCGGAAGTCGGCGACAGCGCCGTACCCGGTTTGGCAGAGAACGATTCGGACAAGCTGATCCACACACTGATCGCGGCGGGGGGACAAGACCCCGATTGGCTCACCGAAGAAGCGTTGGCGGCCAATCCCATTCGTCTGTCGACAAAGGACTACCGCGATTGGTTCGCGACCTTGCCCGCCGACCTGCAAGAATCGATGATCGAACACTGGGGGCCTGCCCCCGGCGAGTTGTTCGTCGACCGATCGGCCAATCCCGAAGGCGATATCGTCATCGCGGCAATGCAATTCGGCAACATTGTCCTGATGGTTCAGCCGCCACGCGGATTCGGCGAGAACCCCGTTGCCATCTATCACGATCCCGACCTGCCACCGAGCCACCACTACCTGGCCTGCTATCGGTGGGTTGCCGCAGAGAACGGGTTCGGCGCCGACGCAGTGGTGCACGTCGGCAAACACGGCAACCTCGAGTGGCTGCCCGGCAAGACGCTCGGGATGTCAGCGTCATGTGGAACCGACGCGGCACTGGGCGACCTCCCGATGATCTACCCGTTCCTCGTGAACGACCCCGGCGAGGGCACCCAGGCCAAGCGTCGTGCCCATGCGACGCTGGTCGACCACCTGATCCCGCCGATGGCCCGAGCCGAGAGCTACGGAGACATCGCACGTCTGGAGCAGTTGCTGGACGAGCACGCCAACATCTCCGCGCTCGACCCTGGCAAGTTGCCTGCGATTCGACAGCAGATCTGGACGCTGCTGCAAGCGGCGAAGATGGATCACGACCTGGGGCTGTCCGAACGACCAGAGGAAGACGTCTTCGACGACATGCTGCTACATGTCGATGGCTGGTTGTGCGAGATCAAGGACGTACAGATCCGCGACGGCCTGCACATACTCGGCCAGCCGCCGGCCGATGACGTCGAAGTGGATCTGGTGCTGGCGATGCTGCGCGCACGTCAGCTCTGGGGCGGGAAACAGAGTCTGCCCGGACTGCGGGAGGCACTCGGTCTTGTCGAGGACGGCACCGCAGGCCGCGGTGCCACCGACGACATCGAAGCCCAGGCACGTGAACTCGTGGCCGCATGCGCGAAGAGCAACTGGGACATGACAACCGTCGCGGAGGTGGCCGCCGAGCACCCCAGCGAGGTGGCGCAGATCCTCGAGTTCGCCGGAACGGAGATCGTTCCACGGCTCCGGCAGACCGACCAGGAGATACCGCGGATACTGCACGCTCTCGACGGCGGTTTCATCCCCGCCGGGCCCAGTGGATCGCCGTTGCGAGGCTTGATCAACGTACTTCCCACCGGACGCAACTTCTATTCCGTCGACCCCAAGGCGGTCCCGTCCAAGCTCGCGTGGGAGACGGGCCGCGCCATGGCCGACTCACTGCTCGAGCGCTACCTCAAAGACCATGGCGAGTACCCGAAGTCGGTCGGGTTGTCGGTGTGGGGGACCAGTGCCATGCGCACATCGGGCGACGACATCGCCGAGGTACTGGCCCTCCTCGGGGTGATGCCGATCTGGGACGAGGCTTCTAGACGGGTCACCGCCCTCGACCTGATCGAGCCCGCCGAACTCGGCCGACCGCGTATCGACGTCACCGTGCGCATCTCCGGATTCTTCCGCGACGCCTTCCCCCATGTGGTGACCATCCTCGACGACGCGGTCCGGATGGTGGCCGCTCTTGATGAACCCGATGATGTGAACTTCGTTGCCGCACACGCCCGGGCCGATATCGCAGAGCACGGTGACATCGACCGGGCCACGACTCGGATCTTCGGCTCCAAGCCTGGTACCTATGGCGCGGGATTGCTGCAGTTGATCGATTCCAAGGATTGGCGCACCGACCAGGACCTGGCGCAGGTGTACACGGCATGGGGAGGTTACGCGTACGGGCGTGGTCGTGACGGCGTCGCCGCCGTCGAGGACATGCGGTCGGCGTATCGGCGAATTGCGGTGGCCGCCAAGAACACCGACACCCGCGAGCACGACATCGCCGATTCGGACGACTACTTCCAGTATCACGGCGGCATGGTCGCAACCGTTCGTGCGCTGACCGGACGGGACCCGGAGGCGTACATCGGGGACAGCACCACGCCCGACAATGTGCGCACGCGCACTCTGTCCGAGGAGACGACACGGGTTTTCCGCGCGAGAGTCGTCAACCCACGGTGGATCGCTGCGATGCAGCGGCACGGGTACAAAGGCGCCTTCGAGATGGCCGCCACCGTGGACTATCTCTTCGGTTACGACGCCACCACCAATGTGATGGCCGACTGGATGTACGAGCAGCTCACGGAGTCCTATGTCCTCGACGAGGCCAACAAGGACTTCATGACCAAGTCCAATCCCTGGGCGCTGCACGGCATCGCCGAACGACTACTGGAAGCGGCCGGGCGTCAGATGTGGTCTGCGCCGCCGCCGGAGATGCTCGACGAACTGCGCCGCGTGTACTTGGAAACCGAGGGTGACATCGAGGGCGCGTGACCTCATCGGCGTCGATTCGCGCTGGTGACACCGCCTGAGATCGTCGATCCCACGGGTCGGGAGAAAATCGGGCATCTCGTTCGTTGTCCCCGTGTACGCACATGCCGATAGTCGGGACGGTTGACATCATGAAGTTCGCACTCTTCTTGCTCTATGTGGCGATCGAGATCGCCGCATTCGTCGGACTCTGTTACGCCATCGGTTTCGGCTGGACACTGCTGCTGGTGGTCGCAACGGTCATCGGCGGGTTCTGGTTGCTGCGTCGTCAGGGCGCCAAGACCCTCGCCAATCTGCGCGACGCCGGACGCAGCGCTGCAGGTGGCAGTCCCGTCGATCCGGCCGACTCAGCAGCACCCGTTGCCGACACCGCACTGCTGGCCGCGGCGACAATCCTCATGATCATCCCCGGCCTGGTGTCGAGTGCGATCGGTATCCTCTTGCTACTCAAGCCCATTCGGGTTCTGTTGCGGCCCGTGGTCATCGCCGTCGGCACACGCAAGGTGGTCAGCGCCATGGAGAAGAACTACGCACGGTATGGACGCGGCATGGCAGGAGTCACCGTCGTGGACGGCCAGGTCATCGACACCTCCGGTGCGGGAACCACGGGTAACAACGGCTTCGACCCGGCACGGCCCCAACTCCGCAAGCCCTACACCGAGCTCTGATCGGCTTGCCCATCGGAACGGATCCGGCCGCGGCGGCAGCTTGTTCACGGACCTGCAGCGACTGACGATCGGTTCGACAGGCAGACTGGACGCTCGTGGAGAGTCAATTGCTGATCGGTGGCCATATCTACACCCCGAGTGCCCCCGACGCGACAGCCATGGCAGTTGCGAACGGCACCATCGTCTGGGTGGGTTCGGATCACGTCGGCCGTACCCTGCACCCCGACGCGCAGGTGATCCATCTCGACGGCGCACTGGTGGCGCCCGCCTTCGTCGACTCGCACGTGCACCTGACGTCGGCCGGTCTGGCTCTACGTGGCCTGGACCTCAGTGCCGCCGTGAGCCGGGACGACTGTCTCGAACAGATCCGCCGATACGCTGCCGAACACACCGACGCCGACCTGATCTGGGGCCTGGGTTGGGATGAATCGACGTGGCCGGATCTGACCTGCCCTTCAACTGCCGAAGTGGATGCCGTCGTCGGCAATCGACCGGTGTATCTGGCACGCATCGACGAACACTCGGCCGTGGTGTCCACTGCGCTGCGGGCTCGGGCCGACGGTCTGGTGGGAAGTCACGGCTACGACGAGCAGGGACCCCTGACCGCCGACGCCCACCACCGGGTCCGTGCCGCGGCACGGATGTTGTTGAGCGCCAATGGGCGACATCGCGCCCAGCGTGCTGCTCTCGACGATGCAGCCGCACACGGCATCGTGGCGGTCCACGAGAACGGCGGCCCGGACATCAGCGGCCGCGACGACTTCCTGTCACTGGCCCACCTCGACCACCCCGTCGAGATCCGTCGATACTGGGGCGAAGCCGTCACCGACTCCGAGCACGCCCGCGCTCTGCAGGCTGAGACGGTCGCACACGGCCTCGGTGGCGACCTCTTCATCGACGGGGCCATCGGATCACACACCGCCTTGCTCCGAGAGCCCTACAGCGACGCCGACACCCACGGCGTCTGCTACCTCGACGAAGACACGGTCACCATTCATCTACGCGCCTGCACCGCTGCCGGTATCCAGTCGGGCTTCCACGTGATCGGCGATGGGGCAATGGACGTCGTGGTGAATGCGTTCCGCGAAGTGGCGGCGGAGTTCGGCGGTCCGGCGATGGCCCGATTGGGACACCGCATCGAGCACGCGGAGATGATCACCGGTGACCAGGCCACCACTCTTGCTGCCTGCGGTGTCATCGCCAGTATGCAGCCGTTGTTCGACGCCCTCTGGGGTGGCCCGGGCCAGTTGTACGAGCAGCGGCTCGGCCCTGACCGTGGCCGCTCACTCAACAACTTCGCCCAGTTGGCCAAAGCAGGCGTCGGCCTGGCCTTCAGCTCGGATGCACCGGTGACCTCGATGCGTCCGTGGGAGGCGATCGCTGCGGCCGCACATCACAACAACCCGGCCAGCGCCATCTCCGTTCGAGCAGCTTTTGCAGCGGTCACCCGAGGGGCGTGGCGGGCCGGTGGTCACCGCGACGGTGTGGCCGGAACCCTCGTTCCCGGCGCGCCCGCCGACTACGCCGTCTGGGATGTGGACAACCTGGTGGTTGCCGGGTCGGCTGATCCGGCAGTGGCCCGCTGGTCCACCGACCCGCGGTCGCGCGTACCGGCACTACCCGACCTCAGTCCAGGCAGCCGGCTACCGGAGTGCATTCGTACCGTGAGGGCAGGCGTGACGATCTACGACCGGGCGGGGCTGTGACGACGGCAATCGCGCCAGGGGAGTCCGAGGGCGGAACGATCGCCCGGCTCCGAGACGCGACGCAGCGGCCATGGGTGATTCGCACCGCGGTCAGTGCGCTCGGAGGCGTGCTCATGTGGGCCGCATTCCCGCCGCGCGATCTCTGGTTTCTGGGCATCCTGTCGCTGGCGTTGCTGGCGGCCGCGCTCAGAGACGTTGTTCGATTCCGCGAGGGATTCTGGTACGGATTCGTCTTCGGCCTCGGGTTCTTTCTCCCCCTGCTGCCGTGGATCGGGGTATACGTCGGGCCGCTCCCATGGGTGGCGCTGGCAGTGGTGATGTCGCTCTACACCGGGTTGTTCGGCGTGATCGCCTGCCGTACCACCACCTGGCCTGCGGCACCGTTGTGGTTCGCGATCATGTGGGTCACCGTCGAGTGGGCACGTTCATCATTCCCATTTGGCGGGTTTCCCTGGGGTCGTACAGCTTTCGGTCAAGTCGGTGGGCCGATGCTGTCCCTCGCCTCGATCGGGGGCGCACCTCTGGTGTCGTTCTCGGTGGCCTTGACGGGGGCAGCGCTGACCGCCGTGATCGGGGCGGCGATCCGACGGCCGGTCAGATGGCGGGCCGTGGTGCCGGTTGTGGTGCTCGCGCTCTTTACACCGATTGTCGCGGCCGCCCTGTGGCCCTCCGTGGACAGCCGAAACAGCTCCGACGACGAGATCACCATTGCCGCGATTCAGGGCAACGTCCCCCGGCTGGGCCTCGACTTCAACGATCAGCGTCGGGCGGTCCTGGACAACCACGTACGCGAGACCTTCCGTCTGGCTGCCGCGGTCGACGCCGGTGACGCCGCCCGTCCCGACATCGTGGTGTGGCCCGAGAACGCCTCGGACATCGACCCCACCGCGAACGAGGATGCAGCCGAAGAGATCACGGCGGCCTCAGCAGCTGTCGGCGCCCCGATCCTGGTGGGCACGCTCGTCCGGAACGCTGACGGACGCCCGACGAACACCGTGCTGGTATGGGACGGACGGCGTGATTCCGGAGACCAGATTCGTGGCCGGTATGACAAGCAGATCATCCAGCCATTCGGCGAATACCTGCCGTGGCGAAGCTTCTTCACCCTCTTCTCCTCGTATGCCGAGCAGGCAGGCAATTTCCGCGCGGGCACCGGCCCAGGTGTTGTCACCGTCGAGACCACCGGTGGGCAGAGCGTGACCGTGGGGGTGTCGACGTGTTGGGAGATCGCGTTCGACCGTTCGGCACGTGAGGCCGTGCAATCGGGGGCCCAGTTCCTCTCGGTACCCACGAACAACGCCACCTTCGGACGCACGCAGATGACCTACCAACAGTTGGCGATGTCACAGCTTCGGGCGGTCGAGCACGGGCGCGCCGTGGTGGTGGCAGCAACGAGCGGTGTGAGCGCCATCATCGCGCCCGACGGCCACACCAGCTCACGCAGCGGGTTCTTCGAACCCGCGACCCTGCAGGGCACGATTCCGTTGCACACAGGCGAGACCATCGCCACGAAAATCGGGCCGTGGCCCGAGCGATTGGCCGTACTCTTGGGCGTCTGCGCCTTTTTGTTCCTGCTGGCGCCAGGCATTAGGTTCAGGGGATGGTCAAAGGAGGAGCATGGTGACGGAGCCTGAGCACAACTCGCAGGCTGCGCGGCCGGTCGGGGCCGATGGGGCGGGCACCCTGGTGATCATCCCGACGTTCAACGAGATCGAGAACCTGCCGTTGATCGTCAAGCGTGTGCACGCAGCGCAGCCCGCGGTGCACATCCTGATCGTCGACGACAGCAGTCCCGACGGCACCGGTGAACTGGCCGACAAGCTGGCGTCAACCGATGGCGCCGACCGCATCCACGTGATGCACCGCACCGTGAAAGACGGTCTTGGTGCCGCCTACATCGCCGGCTTCAAGTGGGGCCTGGCTCGCGACTACACCGTCTTGGTGGAGATGGATGCCGACGGCAGTCATGCTCCGGAGCAGTTGCATCGACTGCTCGACCGCCTCAACGAGGGTGCGGACCTGGTGATCGGGTCTCGGTACGTTCCGGGAGGAACGGTGGTCAACTGGCCGAGGCGACGCGAGATCCTCTCGCGGGGTGGCAATGTCTACTCGAGGCTGGCGCTCGGGGTCAAGATCAAAGACATCACCGGAGGGTTCCGCGCGTATCGCCGCCATGTGCTGGAGACGCTCGACCTGTCGTCGATCGAATCGCACGGCTACTGCTTCCAGGTGGACCTGGGGTGGCGGACGGTCCAGGCCGGGTTCGATGTGGCCGAAGTACCCATCACGTTCACCGAGCGCGAGCTGGGGGAGTCGAAGATGAGCGGAAGCATCGTCCGCGAGGCGGCCTTCAAGGTCCCTCGCTGGGGATTGACCCACCGGATGGCCAAGCTCCGCCGGAAATGACAAAACGCCGCGGCACCGTGAGGTGCCGCGGCGATGTCGTGAACTGACCGGATCTAGCTGGCGCCCCGGCGACGAGCTTTGAGCAGGTCCAGGCGCTCGGCGAGCAACACCTCGAGCTCCTCTTCGCTTCGACGTTCGAGCAGCATGTCCCAGTGGGTACGCGGCGGCTTGACCTTCTTCTCTTCCGGCTCGGCACCTTCCAGAATGGTGCCTTCCATACCGTTCTTGCACGGCCACGTCGACGGGATCTCGGCGTCATCCGCAAACGGGACGTCGAAGATCTCACCATTGTCGGTGCGGTACTGGACGATGCGCCGGGGAGCAAGGTCATGATCGCGATCGGTCTCGTAGCTCACCGCTCCGAGACGGCTGCCGCGTAGGACTCGATCTGCCATAACTACTGTCCTCTCGTTGGATTACCTATCCATCTTACGCGCGTTGCGGGACCACGTGCGAAATACGTCCTCGAGTCGCCGCGGTCGCTCCGCGAGTTCGGGTCTGCCGCCCGGTACCGTCATCGTCTATGGATCATTCGTCCACCACGGCGAGACGAAGCCGGACCCGCAATTCCTGCTCATGGTGCGGCCGCGAGGTCATCGAGTCGGACATGGGCCGTCGTCGCAAGTACTGCAAGCAGTCCTGCCGCCAACGCGCATACGAGCAACGCAGTCTTGTCGCCGGTTCTTCCATCCCGGCCGATGCAGTGGTTCTGAGCGCGGGCGAAGCCGATGAACTGATCGAACGGTTGTTCCGGCTGAGGTGCGCCGCCGAGGACATTGCTACGGCGGTTGCCGAGGAGGCCGACAGATCCGAACTCGCCGAGCTGGGCGCCGAGTTGGTGGCTCTGGCCAAGGAAGCCGAGCGGTGGCGCTGACCGGCCCGACGGCTGGGTTTCGCTACAGCTGTCGCCGTGCCCCGGGCTGCGGCGCCGGGTCGGCGAGGCGTGCGACGATCTGACGCGCTTGCGGTGATTGTGGCTCGATCTGTTCGGGCCTCACCGACCATTGCAGACCCACCCACGGGTCGTGCGCCGTGGCGTCCGCGGACATCGGGAACATCAGCGTGCGGTCCGCGATCATGCTGACCAGCGGGTCGGCGTCATGCTCATCGACCGCGCCTGACAATACAAACGACCAGCCCAGCCGGCCGCCTCTGTCGATGATGCGTAACAACCGTGCCATCGTTGCCGCATCCCATCCGAACGGCAGGTCCGCGATGACAACAACCCTGTTGTAGACGTCGGCGACGTCCCCGGCTTCCAGCGCCATCTGCGCCAGTTCCAGAGACGATTCCAGCGCGCCCAGACGATCGACCATCACGTCCGCGGATGTCACTGCCGCGGAGCCGAGCAGCGGCGTGAGTAGATCCGACAGCGGGGCAAGCGAACCGGTGAGGTCGAACACATCGACCGCCACGGACCTGGCCGCGGTAGTCGAGGAGCTCGGTACGGCCCGCGCGGCGACGACCAGTCGCAACACCAAGGACGTGACCGCCGACAGAGCCGGCAGGTCGCCGTCCAGCACCCAGATCGGGCGCGCGATGGGTGTCGGCACGCAAAAGGGCAGGCGTAGCTCGCCACGTTCGGGAGCTGCGAACTCGCCGATGCGCACACCACTCGCAGGTGGCCCGTTCAATCGTGTCCAGGCCGGCGATGTCCACGACGCCATTGCAGGCGGCAATTGGGGATCGAGGGCTGCCAGTTCTGCGATCAGGACCTGTGAATCGGCATCGAATCGCTGTCGTGCAGCGGCGATCAGCTCGTCGCAGCGACTTTGCGCCCGTTCGCGCTGGTGCGAGGCTGCGGGCGAATTACGTTGTGCCGGATCAGAGATCGCGTCGCTCAGCTCCTGGTCGAGACGATCCATCGCGAAAGCCTCAGCCTGGACGTATCCCGCCGCTGACCGGGCCGCATCTTCGAAGACCACCTGCGCGCGGGCAATGGCTGCGGTGTAGTCCGATCCCAAGACCACGGATGCCGGATCCAGTTCGCCACGTGAATCAGGTTGTGCTGCAGCAGCACCTGAATTCTGTACTGGCGCACTCGATTCCGCTTCCGGCGGGTCGTCGACGTCCACGCCATGACTCGTGAGCAACTGGGCGAGCCCGCCACTGTAGCCCTGGCCCAGAGCACGAACCCGCCAGCGCCCGGCGCGTTGATAGAGCTCGAAACAGAGCAGAGCCGTCTCACCATGCGCCGGCCGGACATCGAAGCCGAACAGGACCTCGCCGTCCGGTAGCCCGCTCAGTTCCGCATGCACCCCCGAGCCCGGGGCCGGCTCCGCGCTGACGGCGCACAGTACGGTTGCGCCGCTCCGGATGCCGTCCAGGTCGACCGTGAGCTGCGGGCCGTCCAGCCGTACCCCGCCTGTCGCGGGTTGGTTGTAGAACACCACATCGGCGGAATCGAGGACCCGGAGGTCGGAATCCACGACAAGACCCACCAGGTCGACGTCCGCACCGGTGGTCGCCACCCGAAAGCTGATGTCCGACAACTCGATGGGCGCATTTTGGCCGGCGACCAGCTTCTTCATCTCGCCTCGATCCTCGCGGGCTATCTCATGTAGTCGTTGGAGAGGAATCGCTGCAGCTGCGGAAGCGCTTCACCGGCATGGCGGGCGGTGATGCCCTCGCCGATCGCCTGCAGCTTCCACGTGCCACCCTCGCGGAACACCTTGGCCATCACCACACCGGTATAAGGCATCCCACCGGCCAGCGTGTACCTGGCCAGTTCGGCCTTGTTGGTCTGGTCGACCAGACGACAGAAGGCGTTCTGCACCTGCTCGAAGGTCTGCCCCTGGTACGAGGTGACGATGAAGATCAAGGCGTTCACGTGGATCGGAACCCGCGTGAGATCCACCGTGATCACCTCGTCGTCGCCTTCGCCCTCGCCTGTGAGGTTGTCACCGAGGTGGCGGATCGAACCGTCCTTGGAAGTGAGCTGACCGTAGTAGGCGACGTCGGCCACCTGTGTATCGGCGAACATGACCACCGACGCGTCCAGATCGATGTCGGCGCTGCGATTGCCGAACATCTTCTTGACGGTCACCGGGTCCCAGCCCAGCCCCATCTGGATGTTCGTCAGTGCCACGCCGCCATCTTTGTTCAGCGACACTCGCTGGCCCTTGGCGAGACTGACCGGGCGGTCTTTGCTCAAACTCACCTCTGGCCTGCCGGCGGGCGCTGCCGGCGCTGCGGGTGCGGCATACCCAGGTTGCTGGTTGTATGCAGGCTGCTGCTGGGGGGCGGCCTGCTGGGGCGGTGGGAAGTTCTGTTGCGGCGGGCTCTGCGGGGCCGAGGCCGGTTGGCGGGTATAGCTCGGGGGTGCGGTGTTCTGCACCGGCGCAGAAGGCGGGGGAGGAGGCGGCGCGGCAGCGGGCGAGGGGGCATCGTCCACCGAGACACCGTGATCGGTCACGAGTGCGGCAAATCCTCCCGCGTATCCCTGTCCGACCGCGCGAACCTTCCAGTCGCCGCCGCGGCGGTACACCTCGAGCGCGATGACGATGGACTCACTCGACAAGCCGTCGATGCGGTATTCGTACAGTGGCTGTCCACCCGCGGACACCCGCGCGACCGGCGGCGCGACCGCGCCGAATGTGCCGTTCTCCAGCGTGATCACCGCTCGGACCTGGCTGATGTCGGCGGGCACCGCAGCCAGCGAGATCGACAACGTGCCGACCCCAGCCCCCGGCTGCAAGGTGACACCCGGTCCTGCCGGCTGGTTGAAGAAGACGAAGTCTGCGTCCGATCGGACTTTGCCGCTGTCGGTGACGAGCAGAGCGGACAGGTCGCCGGCGGTGGCAAGGTCGACCGTGATCTCCACCGTCGGTGCGGACAGCGGCCCGTTTTGTCCTTTGACCAGAGTTGTTGTCATCGCCTGAGCCCTTCGTTGGGTGTGGATTGTTTCGCGATACCGGGGGCCGGGAGCGCGCTCGCGCGGATGTCCGATTCGCCAATGCCCCCCATTGTGCCTGTCTGCTCCAGCATCCAGACCAACATCTCTTCCGACGCGGCCAGGCCGCGCCCTGCGGTGACGGCGACATTCGGATGAACCCAGCCGAGTTCTTCCAGTTCGCCGTGACGTGGGCGGATCGCCGCATCCGCTGCGACGAGCATCGGTTGATCGAGCACCCCGTCGCCCGCGGCGAACGTCACGTCGGGGGGCGAGTCGAGTCTCGTCCGAACCTCGTCGATGGCCAGTTGCTTGGTCACGGGGTCGGGCATCACGTACACCTTGCGGCCCTGTCGGGACACGTTCCACCCCAGTTCTGCAGCCCAGCTCGCCCAGGCCGGAACAACGTGCGGCGGAAGGAGATCGAGCTCCACCACCACGTAACAGAACAGACCGTCGGCGATCCGCATGGTCCGCAGCCATGGGGCGTCGGTCGCATCCTGCGCGAGGCGGGCGTACACCTCGTCCACACCCACTGCGAGCCGGCCCAGCAGAGAGCCAACCCGCCTGCTCCATTCCGGGTCGGGGTGGCCTTCGACGAGGATGTTGCCGCCGTTACTGGTGATGGCGAACCGGGGAACGCCGATCGGCAATCGGATGCGCCGATATTGCTCGATCGTGCGGGTGGTGGTCGGCACCACGTCCGAGGCGGCGTGCAGGTCGCCGAGAAGGGTCATCGACATCGTCGACATGAACGACTGCGGACGGCCCTGGTACATCTCCACACACTGCGCTGCAGACAGCGCCGCATCGGCATCTTCCCCCGGACCGGCACCCTCGGCGATCGCATGGGCCGAGTAGATCAGGGTGCGGTCGAGATCCAGCGTCACCAGTGCACGTCGAGACGCGGTGGTCGATGGCGTGGTGCTTGTGGATGTCACCGGAGTTCTTTCACCAATCCCATGCAGCTGTACGCGAGGTCAGGCACCACTTCGACGGGTACGTCGCGTGCGTCGGCGAGAACTCGGATGTGTTCGTGTTCGGGGTCGTCCGGGGTCCGGACGAGAACACGCCACGGTACCCGGCGGAGAAGGACCCTCGTTGTCTCACCCACCCCTGGTTTGACGAAATTGACCGACGAGATTCCGTAGTGCGCGCGTACGGCCTCCACCGATTGCCAGCCCGACCAGGTCGGCGTTCGATCTGATGTTTCGATCGCCGCCCGACGGATCGCCGCTTCGTCGGCGGCGACATCGAACTCGCGGGAAACCGCGTCGAGCAGCACCTCTGAGACGTCCTGATCGGCGAGTTCGGCGTAGAACTTCGCCCCGTGGAAGTCGGCGGGACCGATGAGCTCTTCGTTCAGAACGGTGCGTGAAACCAGCCCGGAGACCGTGGAATTGAGGCACGCCGAGGCGATGAGGAAGTCGTCTCGCGTCCCGAAGGTGCGCACGCAGGAGCCGGGGTCGGCGAGTACGGCGAGCTCGGGGTCGAACACCGGGCCACCATCGGCGGCCAACTGCGCCAGCGCGTCATCGAGTTCACGTGCGATCGCCCCTTTCCCCGTCCACCCGTCGACGAACACCACGGACGCAGGGTCATGGTGGGTTGCCAGATATCTCATGGCGTTCGCGTCGATCCCCCGGTCGCGCACGATCGAGACCGCATAGTGGGGGAGCTGCAGACCATGGCGTTGCGCCCAGCGCCGCATGAGTATTCCCACCGGGGTTCCGGCTCTGGCCAACGACACCAGCACGATGTCAGAGCCTCGTTCGGCCAGCACGAGATCGGTCACCGCACCGACCGCTACCGCCAACCGCCGCGCGCTGTCGGCCAGGACTCGGTGGAACAACTCCTGGTATGCCGCATCCGGCTGGAACTCCACCGGGAGAGACTCCGCGTAGTGAGCCACGCCCGCTTGAATCCTCTTCTCGCGGAGGGCGACGTCGCCCTCGAGCGGAACGTGCGAGAGGTCCTTGAGCAGCCACCGAACCTCGTCTGCGGCATAACTGCCGAAATCGGGCCCGACGAGGGGCTCTTGGTGCGTCACGGCGCTCTGCTCTGTCATCCGTCCGTCCTCGCCGCACGCAGCAACCGGTAGTCGGTCGCGGGGACGACGACGAGGAGCAGGTCGTCGCCGCGTGCGCTCACCACATCCACCAGACCACCTGGCCCGCTCAATGCCGTTGTGTCCGCTGGAGAATCGACGATCATCACGACTCGGGCGCCGTCGTGGTCGTGAGTTGCGTTGTACAGGTACCTGTCTCGAGCGTCATCGGGCTCCGGAGCTTGGAAGTGGTACCCCCGGCGCAGGGGGTAGGTGGGGTCGTCGATGACGTGGGCCGGTGAACGGGTTGTGGTCTGACTGAAGACCGGGGCTTCGCTCCACACGGACAACTCGGCCGCGATCCGCTGGGGGAGGTACATCAACTCCTCATGCCCGATGACCACCGTTGGCCGGGTGGCGTCGAGGCGGCCGACAACTCGCTGCGCCACCTCGGTGACCGCGCGATCGAAGTGCGGCCAGTCGGACCTGGCGAACCCGTACCGTCCGCCGTCGGGAACGTGAGATGGCCATGCCACGTCCAGTCGTTCGACGTGGCCCCTCTCGCGCGCAGCGGGCGGTGAGGGTGCCGGGAGTTGCAACACCCGATCGGTCAGATCGGGCGGGATCGACGTCGCCCCTTGCGCGAGGCTGATGAAGTGGACGGATGTGCCGAGCGCATCGGCGCGCTGCTCACATCGCACGATGTCGTCACTCGTTCGCATGTCGACCAGCGATGCGACGACATACAGCGACCGCGGGTGGATTTCTTGCATCGAACGGATCGCATCCAAAGCAGTTGCACCGGTCGAGATCTCGTCGTCGACGAGCACTACGGGCAGATCGGTGGAGAGAACCGCGGGATCGGTGGGGACGATGAGATGGTCGGTCGCGTGCGAGTGTCCTTCCTCGAAACGGGCGGCCACCGGCACGTCAGCAGCGTTACGTCGCGTCGATTGCAGGTACAGCGTCGCGTCGATTCGTCGGGCGACTGCGTGACCGAGCCCGGTGGCCGTCTCCGCGAATCCGAAGACGAGCCCATCGCGCTGCCCTCGATCCGCGAGCGCCTGTACGGCCAGGTCGCCGAGATCGTCTGCCGCGGCGAAGATGTTCGAGGGGGCGACCGGTATGTGCTTGCCAAGGACGGTGGACACCCAGAGGTGCGCGCGCCGGGGATTGCGCCGGAGTCCAGGCCGGATCAGATCCTCGACCCGCCACGATCGGTGCCCGGAGCCGTGGGTGGCGGCCAGGCCGAATCTGGTTGTGGCGTAGGGGGTTGCAAACGTTGTCGAGTTATCGCCGATTGTCGGGACGTTCATCGGTCGACCACCGAGGTGAGTAGATCCACGACGCCGATCTCCGGTTGCAGCACCCCGAAGATCTGCGCTCTGATCAATGTCTTGACCGCCCAGTTCCGATGGGGCCGCCGTTCGTTCATCTTGTTCCGATACGCCGACGGCTCGACCCCGCCCGCGTCGTCGACTCCGAGCACCGCCACTGCATCGACGTACTCCTCGTGCGGTACCGCACTCATCGAATGAACGACGTTCACATGCGACGGATGGATCACTGTCTTTCCCTGCAACCCGTTCGCCCGATCGAGGACCAGCTCACGCAGCAGCCCGTCGAGGTCTCGGCTGACGAGGTGCGTGCGGAATCGGACTGCGTCGATCTGCTCGAAAGGCGTGTGGCGCAACAGTGGCCGGAACATCCTGTCGTGAGTGTTGTAGTACTCCCAGACCGGACCGGTGATGGTGAACCCGGTGCCATCGGCTCGCCCGAGCACGTTCACGATCGAGCCGATGACCTCGGCGACCGGATGAACGTCATAGATGGTCAGGTCCGGGTCACGCCGGATCCCGAGCGCGCCACACATGTCGGTGCCACCGATCCTCACCGCGAGCACCTTGTCACGGTGCTGGGCCAGTACCTGGCGGATCGTCTCCAGAGCGTATGCACGCGACTCGAGATGCAGGACCGAGGTCGACTCGATGATCGGCATCGCGTACAGCACCCGTCCGATCCGTGTGCTCGCGGCACCGATCCGGTCCAGGTGGTCACCACCATCGGTTGCGGTGAACTTGGGCAGCACAAAACCGGAGAGCACACCGACCCCAGCTGCGAGTCTGCCGACGAGTTCATCGATCTGCTCGGCGCGGCGCACCCGGACGAACAGCATCGGTACCCGTTCGTCGCGAAGGGCCAGGTCGTCCAGCACCGTTGCGAGATTGCTCATCGCGAGTTCCACGTCGTGGTCGGCGATCGCGTCCTCGAGATCGATCACCATGGACGTGGATCCACTTCGTGCCTGTCGAAGGATCAGCTCGGCCAGACGCTCCCGATTCGCCGGGATGTACAGAGTTGCACCGAGCGCCACACTGAGGAGTTCGGGGGTCGCATCCACATCGATTCGTTCGGGTAGCCGGTGAAACAGGCGTTCTCGCTCGTTCGGGTCGAGATCGGCGAAATGCTCGATCTGTTTGATCGGCCCAGCATGGGCCTGCGCCCCGTCACCACGGCTTTTGTCTGTCCCGTCGGTGATTGTTCTCTCGGTCATGAACGCCGCGCCTCGTCCTTCATCTTGTTCACGACTCCGGTCACGAAGTCGGAGATGGCTCGCAGGTCCACCAGATAGCCCCAGTAGTCGGGGTGCCGCCCGGTCAGTGTGGCAACGGCCCGGTCCACGCGCAAGACCTGGGCGTCGAGTACCGAGCCCCACTGTTCGACCAGTCCGAGATTCACCGCCAGGAGTTGGGCGTCTCGGATCTGGAAGCGAACCCTACCGGCCGCGGCCGGCGGATCCTTCTGGACCACGCGAAGTTCATTCAATCGATCGGTGACGCCGTCCACCAGTTGCTCGCCGTTTGCCAGAGCCGAACGAGCGCGGGTGATCGCCGCCAACGCGGCTTCCGGATCGGACATCATTTTCTCTGCGGCGGTGTCGATTTCAGCCGCTGCCGCGTCGATGTCCCGAGCGCTGCGCTGGTCGTGGCCGATCAGGTCCTTCGAACACGCCGCGCTGAACTCCCGCAGCAGTGCCGAGTACGCCTCGGGCATCCGTGCGCTGCGGTTTCGGACCGCAGACAGCCTCGTCCGGACCGAGGCGAGCGCAGCGGTGGCCTCGCCGACCCTCGTCGGAGCACGGTCGACCGCCTGACCCAACTTCTCGGTGGCGGCGACCAGAGCGGCAGCCCTGTTCCTCAAGCCGGCCCGGTCGCCGCCCCCTCCAGACACCTCGAGTTGAGCCGCCTCCAGCTGCAATCGAGCTTGATCGTGTTGTTCGCGAGCTGTTTTGACCGACGTATACGAGAGTTGGTCGGCGGGGAGCGTGCTCAGCCGGGTAAGCAATTGATCTGACTGTGTTCGGGCCCTGGCAGCTTCATCGGGGACCGCTGCGTACGAGATCCGGGCGTGTTCGATCTGGGTGGAGTTACGTTCGTAGAACCGGTCGAGAAGCTGGATCGCTTCGACGATCCGGGTCATCGTGCGCTGCACATCGCCGAGTGTGGTGGTGGCCGCATCCTGGCCGCTGACTGTCAGATAGTCGTTGATGGTCTCGTAACAGGCCTCGCGAACCGGAGCGAACGCCCGGACCAGTTCGGCCGACATGCCTAGTGCCGCCGCAGCTTCGACCCCGTCGGTGATGATGGACAGGCGCTGATCGAGTTGGAGAAACGCACTGACCATGTCGCTGCGCGCACGGTCGATGGCGTCAGTGGGCCTGCCACCGACGCTTCGGTCTTCTCGTCGAAACCAGCCCCGGGCCACAGCCGCATCCTACTGGGACCAGGGCCCGGTACCCGGTGAGCCGAACGCGATCCCAGGACAGTTGTGCCCACCGGCGTGTCATTCGAACGGCTCCGGTGAATGGTCCTCACACTCCCGCCGATGTCCACTTTCACGTACGGTTACTCACAAGGAGCGGCTCCGGAGGGACCCGCTCATCGTGGTCTGCTTCTACGAAGTTTTGGAACAACCTCACGAAAGGGTTACTGACATGGGCGTCAGCTTGAGCAAGGGTGGAAACGTCTCGTTGACCAAGGAGGCTCCGAACCTGACCGCAGTCGCGGTCGGACTCGGCTGGGACATCCGTTCCACCACCGGCACGGACTTCGATCTCGATGCCAGCGCCATCGGCGCCGGTGGCGACAAGAAGGTCGTCTCGGACCAGCACTTCGTGTTCTTCAACAACCTGCGCTCGCCCGACGGTGCGATCGAGCACACCGGTGACAACACCACCGGTGAGGGTGAGGGTGACGACGAGGTCATCAACGTCGATCTGGCTGCGATGCCCCCGAACATCGAGTCCGTGATCTTCCCCGTCTCCATCTACGATGCCGACGCCCGCTCGCAGTCCTTCGGCCAGGTTCGCAACGCCTACATCCGCGTTGTCGACCGTGCCAACGGAAACGAACTCGCCCGCTACGACCTCTCTGAGGACGCGTCCACCGAGACGGCCATGGTCTTCGGCGAGCTGTACCGCAATGGGGCCGAGTGGAAGTTCCGTGCAATCGGCCAGGGGTACGCCTCCGGTCTGGCCGGAATCGCACGCGACTACGGTGTCAACGTCTAGTTCGACTGGCCAGAACGACGCCAGAGTCTGCACGCCGGCGCTATCGCGGAACCCCACGGGTCCGCGATAGCGCCGTTCATACGTAACAAAAGAAGGAGTCCGCGTGGTCATCCGCGTATTCGGGATCTCGATCGTGGTCACGCTCGTCTCGCTTGTCGTGGCGTTCCTTTACGGCGGCTGGACGGCGCTCGCACTATGCGCGATCCTCGGCATCCTCGAGGTGTCGCTGTCCTTCGACAACGCGGTCATCAACGCCACCGTGCTGGAACGAATGAGCGAGTTCTGGCAGAAGATCTTCCTGACCATCGGCATCCTCATCGCCGTCTTCGGCATGCGCCTGGCATTCCCGCTCGTGATCGTCTGGGTCACCGCCGGGCTCAACCCCGTCGATGCATTCGATCTGGCGATGAACGTCCCCGAGGAGGGTTCTGGCCAGCAGTCCTACGAAGAGATACTCACCGCCGCGCATCCTCAGATCGCAGCATTCGGCGGCATGTTCCTCTTCATGCTCTTCCTCAACTTCATCCTCGCGGATCGTGAGATCACGTGGCTGTCCTGGCTCGAGAAGCCGCTGGCCACACTCGGCAAGCTCGACCAACTGGCAGTGGTCATCGCCGGAGGCACCCTGGTCCTCGTCGCCGAGTTCCTCGCCGACGACGAGCACCGGTCCACGATCATGGTTGCCGGCGTGCTGGGCATGATCACCTACATCGCGGTCGACGGTCTGGGATCGTTGTTCCACACCGAGCAGTTCGATGAGGAACATCAAGCGGCAGCGGACGGTGGCCCGTCCCAGCTGGTGAAGGCAACCGGCAAGGCCGGCTTCTTCCTGTTCCTCTACCTCGAGGTCCTCGACGCCTCGTTCTCGTTCGACGGCGTCATCGGTGCGTTCGCGATCACGGCGGATCCGATCATCATCGCCCTGGGTCTCGGTTTCATCGGTGCGATGTTCGTCCGTTCCATCACGGTCTACCTGGTGCGAGCGGGAACGCTCTCCGAATACCGTTACCTCGAGCACGGCGCGCACTGGGCAATCGGTGCACTGGCGGTCATCTTGTTCGTCAGCATCGAGTACCACATCAATGAGGTCATCACCGGTCTCGTCGGTGTCGCATTCATCGGTGCCGCCGCCATCTCCAGCATTCTCGCGAACAGGCGTGAAGGCGGCGACGGAGGAGCGTCCACAGACGCAACGGAAAAGAACGCAGTCACCACCACGTAGTCACGTCCGTACACGGCCGTTTCGGATATCTGCCCGGTATCCGAAACGGCCGTTCGCACGGTGTACATGTGTACACTCGAATCACATTGCACCGTCGCGGCCAATCTAGCTCTCAGCCTCCGCCGCGACACCGTGCCTGCGAACGGAGTGCATGTGGATCTGCTGAAGTGGAGTAAGCGACCGGCGGCCGAGGTCGAGGCGACCAAGCCCCAGGTGAACGTTTTACGCGGGTTGGTGGCGCGTGCCACCACACCGCTGTTGCCCGATGACTACCTGCATCTGCTCAATCCGTTGTGGTCGGCTCGGGAACTGCGTGGTCGAATCGTGGCCGTTCGCAAGGAAACCGACGACACAGCCACCGTCGACATAGAGACCGGCTGGGGTTTCAGTCACCGATATAGCCCCGGGCAGTACGTCGGCATCGGATTGCAGGTCGAAGGCCGTTGGCACTGGCGTTCCTACTCGCTGACCTCGATCGCCGGTGACGCCAAGGTGATCTCGGTGACCATCAAGGCCAATCCCGATGGCTTCTTGTCCAGCCATCTGGTCGATGGTGTCTCGCCTGGCACCGTGATTCGCCTGGCAGCACCCAAAGGTGACTTCTCGCTACCCAATCCGCCGCCGCAGAAGATCCTCTTCGTCACCGCCGGCTCCGGCGTCACACCCGTGATGGCGATGTTGCGGGCGCTACAGCACCGAGGGGACATGCCGGACGTCGCCCACGTTCACTCCGCGCCGGACCGCGAGAGTGTAATCTTCCACGCAGAACTCGTTGCACTGCAGGAGAATTCGCCGACCTACAAACTGACGATGCAGTTCACCAGGGAGAACGGCAAGGTCGACCTCACCGACCTCACCCCGCTGGTTCCCGACTGGCGTGACCGCGAGGTCTGGGCCTGCGGGCCCGTTGCAATGCTCGACGTTGCCGAACAGGTCTGGGAAGAAGCCGGCCGCTCAGACCATCTCCACATCGAGCGTTTTGCGATCGCCCGCACCGACAAGGGCGGCGAGGGCGGCACGGTCACCTTCGCCAAATCCGGCAAGACCGCCGAAATCGACGGCGCGACAACTCTTCTCGAAGCCGGGGAAGGCCTGGACATCCAGATGCCGTTTGGCTGCCGAATGGGCATCTGCCAGTCGTGCGTGGTCCCGCTCAGCAGCGGCTACGTACGGGATCTGCGCTCAGGAGATGAGCGTCGAGAGGGGGACCGGATCCAGACGTGCATCAGCACGGTCACCGGTGAATGCACGCTCGACCTCTGACCTGCACATCCAGACCAACAGGAGGTATCCCACCAGTGGCGATCACCGATATCGACCGATACGCACACCTGACAGAAGCCGACGTCGACGCGCTGGGCGCGGAGTTGGACGCCATCCGGCGAGACATCGAGGAGTCTCGCGGGGAGGCCGACGCTCGCTACATCCGTCGCGCGATCGCCATCCAGCGTGGACTGGCCGTCGGTGGGCGGGCGATGCTCTTCGCGAGCAACAGGAAGCCGGCGTGGGCCGCGGGCACCGTGATGCTCGGTTTGGCGAAGATCATCGAGAACATGGAACTCGGGCACAACGTGATGCACGGGCAGTGGGACTGGATGAACGACCCGGAAATCCACTCGTCATCGTGGGAGTGGGACACCACCTGCCCGAGCAGTCAATGGAAGCACTCACACAACTTCATCCATCACAAGTACACGAACATCGTGGGGATGGATGACGACGTGGGCTACGGGATCCTTCGGGTCACCCGTGACCAACCGTGGGAGTGGTGGAACATCGGAAACCCGGTGTACAACCTCGTTCTCGGCACATTCTTCGAGTACGGTGTCGCGCTACATCATGTCGAGACCGAGAAGGTTCGCAAACGCGAGAAGAGCCTGCGCGAGGTGGGTCGTGACCTCCGGGTGATCGGACGCAAGGTCGGGAAACAAGCGGCCAAGGACTATCTGATCTTCCCGGCGTTGAGCGGACCGAACTGGAAACACACGATCGCAGCCAATGTCACCGCCAACTTCATCCGCAACTACTGGACCTATGCGGTCATCTTCTGTGGTCACTTCCCTGACGGGGCCGAGAAGTTCACCGTGCAGGAGTACGAAAACGAGGACCAGGCGCGGTGGTACCTGCGCCAAATGCTCGGCTCCGCCAACTTCAGGGCCGGCACCTTGATGCGATTCATGAGTGGCAATCTCAGTCACCAGATCGAGCACCACCTGTTCCCCGACCTCCCCAGCAATCGGTACGAAGAGATCGGCGTCCGGGTCCGCGAGCTCTGTGACAAGTACGACCTGCCGTACACCACCGGGACCTTGTGGCACCAGTACATGCTGACCTTCCGGACCATCGCGAAACTTGCGCTGCCCAATGCACTGCTGTCTGCCAGCGCGGACGACGCACCGGAAACGGCCTCAGAACTCCGGTTCAACATCCGCGAAGGCATGCACTCCGGGTTCACCTCCGATGCCCAGACAGGCTCTCGGCGCGGTCTGAGAACCGCTCTGCGAGAATTGCGCGAGTCAAAGGTGAAGGTGGCCTAGGACCCGGTGCACCTAGACTTCGAGCTGTGAGTAAGGCCAACAACCGCGGCAGCGACCGCCATGAAGGGCAGCGACCGTCCATAGGGCGGGTTGCCGACTTCTTGTCTCGCGCCGACAGTAACGACAACGTCCTCCGCGTCGCGCGTGCCGCACGCCGAGCGGTACCCGGTGCCAGTCCCGACGTGGACCCTGCTCGGCTCAGGCACTCGGAACGAGTTGCCAGTCTGATCGCGCAGGCGCGCGGGGAGCGGGCCAGTGCAACCCGCGAGTTGGCACTGGCAGCCGTCGAGTCGTGGCAGGCGATCGTGACCCGCCGCCGCAGCGGGAAACCACGATCCGATGGCCCGGTCACCATTCTTTTCACCGACCTCGTCGGATTCTCGACGTGGGCGCTGGGTGCGGGTGACGATGCCGTGCTCGAACTCCTGCGTCAGGTCAACGACGCCAGCGCGGCAGTCATCAAGCGGCGGGGCGGCATCGTCACAAAGCACCTCGGCGACGGTCTCATGGCGGTGTTCGCCGACGGTGCCGAGGCGATCGAAGCCGCACATGAGGCGGGCCTTGCCGTCAGCGCCATCACGTTGGACGGATATCGCCCGGCCTTGCGCGCCGGCCTGCATACCGGCGAGCCACGCCACGTCGGCGACGACTACTTGGGCGTCGACGTGAACATCGCCGCCCGTGTCGCCGACGCGGCGTCCGGCGGCGAGGTGCTCGCCACAGAGGCAACACTCGCAGCAACCGACCAGTCCAAGTACATCAAGCGGCGCAGACGGTTTCGGGCAAAAGGAACACCAAAGGACTTGGTGGTGTACGAAGTCCTGCCCAGGTACGACGACTCGGCCGACTTGTCGCGTTGACCGCCTGAATACGCAACCGGCGAAAACATTGCGATTGCCCGACAGCGCCATAGACTCCGAGGGTGCTCTCACCCAAAGACGCAAGGCGTACGGTGATCGCCCCCAGTTGGTCTGACACCGCTCTGCGACAGCTCACCCTGGCGGCCAATCACGGCAAGTTGTGGATGACCATCGCGGTGGTGATGTCGCTTATCGGAAAACGACAGAGGCGCGCAGGTCTGCGCGGCCTCGGCTCGCTTGCCGGCGCAAGTCTGGTGTCCAACACCGTTCTCAAACCAATGATCGGGCGGCGAAGGCCGACGTTGGACCCCGCCCATCCGCATCCGCTGGTTCGGATGCCGTGGACGTCGTCGTTTCCCAGCGGCCACAGCGCTTCGGCCGCAGCGTTCGCCGTCGGCGCCGCACTCGAGCGCCCCCGGACCGCTGCCGTGCTGTTCCCGCTGGCAGCCGCGGTCGGATACTCACGTGTGCATGTCGGCGTCCACTACCCGAGTGACGTGATCGCCGGGGCGGCCATCGGTGGCGGTGTCGCCCTGGCCGGTCAGCGCTTGTGGCCGGCGGTCCCCACCACAGCTGCGCAGACGGGTCCCGGGTCGGCTCCTGCGCTCCCGCGAGGTGCGGGGCTGACCGTTGTCCTCAATTCGGAATCCGGGTCATCGGCAGGTGCCGACACTCGCATCCTCGCTCTCTTGCCTGATGCGAAAATCGTGCACTGGGATCCCGATTACTCTCTTGACGAACAGATTTCAGACGACTCCCGGGCGCTGGGAGTGGCCGGGGGAGACGGAACGGCCGCCACCGTGGCGCAAATAGCCATCGACAGAGATCTCCCTCTCGCGGTGTTTCCGGCCGGCACCCTGAACCATTTTGCTCGCGCGCTGAGCCTCGAGACGTACGCCGATACCGCAAGGGCAGTGGTCGCCGGCTCGGCAGGCACGGTCGATGTCGGACGAATCAATGGCTGCCTGTTCCTGAACACCGCGGGCCTGGGTGGATATCCGGAGATGGTGCGGCTTCGTGAGCGGTTGGAGCGCCGGATCGGCAAATGGCCCGCCGCCGCCGTGGCCTTGTTTCGGGCGTTACGCGGCCACAAACCGCTTGATCTCGTCATCAACGGCAAGCGCCGCTCGGTCTGGGCGATTTTCATCGGGAACGGTGAATACCGACCGCGCGGACTCACCCCGTCGAATCGATCGAGCCTTGCCGACGGCGTCCTGGACGTCCAATACCTCCGGGCCGACCGCCGTCTCGGGCGTACGACTGCCATCGCCGCATCACTGTTCGGAACGGTCGAGCGGGCTCGGGTGCTCGGCGCGATCCAAGCCGATCATCTGGTGATCGAGTCCCACACCGGGCCGATCCTCACCGCCCACGACGGCGAGGTCACCGGACCGGTCGATCACATCGATCTGGACCTGGATCCGCTGGCGCTCACCGTCTACCGCTGACCGGGCTCAACGTACGGACCGGACGGTCCGATCTGCCGTTCAGATGATCGTCGGACCCGGGGATGGATCGGGATTCGGCGGCTGCGGCGAGGGAGACGGCACCGGGTCCGGTGTCGGAAGCGGGGGTTCGGGCGACGGCACCGGGGGTGTGGGCGGCTCGGTCCCCGGTTCGGGAATCGGTCGGTCCGGGGCGGGAATCGGTTGTCCCATGGTCGGACTCCTCATGGTTGTTCGATAGGTCGGACGAACACAACGTTGCTTCGCCCGTTTGTCTCACCCTTCCATCAATACCAGCCCCGTCCATCGCCATCGGGGCATGCACCATTCGGGGGGCCGGTACGGTCCGGTAGACATGACCCATGGAGGTACTCAGCGCTCGAGTCATCGTGCAGCCGTCCGACCCCGAAGCGGCTGTCCGCTTCTACCGGGATCAGCTTGGTCTGGCGATCGCACGGGAGTACCCCGGCGGCGTCGTCTTCCACGCGGGTAGCGCCCTCATCGAAGTCGCGGCACACATGGGCGGTGGCGACAAGCCGTCACCAGGCTGCGTCCTGTGGTTGCAGGTCCGCGACATCGCCGGCACGCGGTCGGAGTTGGAAGGTCGGGGCGTGGCGATCCTCCGCGAAGCCCGCACCGAGCCGTGGGGACTGGTGGAGATGCACATCGCCGACCCGGACGGACTGAAGATCATCATCGTCGAGGTACCCGCAGACCACCCGTTGAGACGGGATACGCGCGCCGACAAATGAGGTGGCCGGCGCCATTCGAGAACTGTTTATGCCCGGTTGCGCGTGGGTAGACCACCCCAATGGACGACCAGCCCTCATCGTGCCATCATTCCTCCGACACCTCGCCCGAAACGATCACCCTGAACGTCAACGGCCGCGATCTCGACGTGCAATGTGATTCGCGCTCAACACTTTTGGATGCACTACGCGACAACCTGTCCCTGACGGGCTCGAAGAAGGGTTGCGATCGTGGTCAATGCGGAGCCTGTACGGTTCTGATCGATGAGCGCCGGGTGGTGAGCTGCCTGATCTTCGCCGTGGCGGCACAGAACCGTCGCATCACCACCATCGAGGGCATCGCCGACCTCGAGTCCGGAACCGATCTGCAGCAGGCGTTTGTCGACCACGACGGCTTCCAGTGCGGCTACTGCACTCCCGGGCAGATCTGCTCGGCCGTCGGCATGCTCGACGAAGCCAAACGCGGGTGGCCCAGCGCGGTGACACCGGCGTCCGGCGTGGACGACGGTGTGCTCGACGACGACGAGATCCGCGAGCGGTTGAGCGGCAACATCTGCCGGTGTGGCGCCTACGTCAACATCCTGGCCGCTGTGCGCTCCGTCGCCGGAGACGTTCTCGCCGAGCAGGACGCATCATGAGAACCTTCGAGTACACCGCGCCTCAGAACACAGATGAGGTGATGCTGCGTCTCGGGTCCGACCCCGGAGCACGAATACTCGCCGGTGGCACCAACCTCGTCGATCTCATGAAATTGGGTGTTGTCGCGCCCACCACCTTGGTCGACATCGGGGGACTCTCACTCGACGACGTGACCATCACCGAGACCGGGGCACTCCGCATCGGCGCCAACGTTCCCAACAGTGATCTCGCTGCCCACCCGCTCGTACGGTCGCGGTATCCGGTGCTCTCGCAAGCGCTGCTGGCCGGCGCGTCGGGGCAACTCCGCAACATGGCGACCACCGGGGGAAACCTGTTCCAGCGCACCCGGTGCCCCTATTTCATGGACCCGGGGAAGGCGTGTAACAAACGCGAACCGGGTACGGGCTGTTCGGCCGTCAACGGCCTCAACCGAGACATGGCGATCCTGGGTGCGTCCGACAAGTGCGTTGCGACGCATCCCTCGGACATGGCCGTGGCGATGGCCGTCCTGGAGCCGGATCTCGATGTACTCGGACCGGCCGGACCGCGGTCGGTCCCCTTCGACGACCTCTACCGGCTGCCGGGCGAGCAGCCACAGCTGGACACAACCTTGGAGCGAGACGACCTGGTCACCTCGCTGACCATCCCGGACAACCCGGCCGCGCAATTCTCGACCTATCGCAAAGTCCGCGATCGCGCCTCGTTCGCGTTCGCGCTCGTGTCGGTTGCCGCAATCCTCGACGTCGAGGACGGGGTTGTCGCCGACGTGCGGATCGCGCTGGGCGGAGTGGCGCACAAGCCCTGGCGTGCTCGGCGAGCGGAAAAGGAGCTGCGGGGGAAGGCAATCGGCCGCGCCGAGTTCGCCCGCGCTGTGGACTCCGAGCTCTCCGACGCGAAACCGTTGTCCTCCAACGGCTTCAAGATCCCGCTGGTGCGCTCTGTGGTGACACAGGCCTTGATGGGTCTTGTCGATGAGCAGGAGGCATCGCGATGACCTCACTCGGAACCGCGCACGCTCGGATAGAAGCTCAGGACAAGGTGGGGGGCACGGCGCACTATACCGCCGACCGCGTGCCGCCTGGTCAGCGGGTCGTCCACTGCGTGCACGTCGGCGCGCAGATCAACGTCGGCCGGGTGACAGGCGTGGACGATGGCGCCGCCATGCAGATGCCGGGGGTGTTGGGCGTGATGTGGCATGGGAACGCTCCGCGGCTGGGTGAATCGGAGGACGCCGAGCTCCATGTGCTGCAGGGACCGGACGTGCACTACCGAGGGCAGATCGTGGCGGCAGTCATCGCGACTTCCGTCGAGCAGGCGCGCGCTGCCGCCGAGTCGCTCGACGTCGACTACGAGCGGGCCGAGGATTTCGACAACGTCCTGCACGCCACCCACCCGGCTCGGTACACACCCGAGGAGGTCAATGCGGGATTCCCCGCCGAGGCACGCCGCGGGGATCCCGAGGCAGCCATCGCAGATGCCGACCACGTGGTCGACCACTGGTACTCGACCCCCGCGATGCACAACGCACCGATGGAGCCGCACGCCACAATTGCGAGCTGGGAACAGACCGACGACGGAGAGACCCTGACCGTCTGGGATTCGACGCAGGCGCCGTCGGGTGTGCAGGGCGATCTGGCAACCCTGTTCGGTGTCGAGCCCAACAACGTCCGCGTCATCGCCGAGCATGTTGGGGGAGGGTTCGGCGGCAAGGGGAGTACCAGGCCGAACGCCGTTCTCGCTGCCATGGCCGCCAGGTTCGTCGGCCGGCCGGTCCGGGTTGTGCTTCCCCGATCGGCAACGTTTGCCTTTGTCGGCTACCGGACGCCCACGTTTTCCCGGGTCGCCCTCGGCGCCGATGCGAATGGCAACCTCGAGGTCGTCTGTCATGACACCGTGCAACAGACATCGAAGATCGTCGAGTTCGTCGAACAGACCGCCGAAGCGACGCGCCACATCTACGACACCGAGCACATCCGAACCACCCACGAAGTGGCAGCACTGGACGTTTCGACCCCGCGGTGGATGCGAGCACCCGGCGAATCTCCCGGTATATACGCGCTCGAGTCGGCAGTGGACGAACTCGCTCATGAACTGGAGCTCGACCCGATCGACTTGCGCACCCGCAACGAACCCGACGTCGATCCGGCGTCGGGGACCGCTTTCAGTTCCCGGAACGTGGTGTCGGTGTTACGCAGGGGCGCGGACCAATTCGGCTGGGAGCGGCGTGATCCCACACCCGGCAGCATTCGGCGAGGACGCACATTGGTGGGGATGGGTGTGGCGCTGGCGTCATATCCGACGATGACCTCGCCGAGTACAGCCCTGGCGGTCGCTCAACCTGATGGCAGTTTCGACGTGTCGGTGGCCGCGTCGGACATCGGGACCGGCGCTCGCACCGTACTGACCCAGATCGCTGCCGACGCATTACAAGTGCAGGCGGACAGGGTGCGACTTCACCTGGGGGACAGTGCACTCCCGAAGGCGCCGGGCGCCGGCGGGTCGGCGGGAACGTCTTCCTGGGGATTTGCTGTCCACAAGGCGTGTGAAGGCCTGCGCAAGAACATCGGGAGCGGGCCAGTCGATCGCCCCGTCGAGCAGTTCGCCGACACCACCGCCGACGTCGAAGCCGCCTCGGATCTCCATCGTGAGGCGTTCGGTGCGCACTTCGCGGAGGTCGCGGTCGACGTGGACACCGGCGAGGTGACTGTTGATCGCATGCTTGGCGTGTTCGCGGTCGGCAAGGTCCTGAACCCACGTCTGGCCCGCTCCCAACTCATCGGCGGAATGACCTTCGGCCTGGGGATGGCTCTGATGGAAGAAGGACATCCGGACGCTCAATACGGCGGTTTCGGGAACGAGAACCTCGCGGATTACCACGTGCCGTCGCACGCAGATGTGCGAGACATCGAGGCCGTCTGGATCGAGGAGGTGGACGACAACATCAATCCCATGGGCAGCAAGGGCATCGGCGAGATCGGCAACGTCGGTTCGGCGGCCGCCATCGCCAACGCCGTCTTCAATGCAACAGGAGTACGCGTACGGGACCTGCCCGTGCGCCCGGACAAGATTGTGGAGCAACTTGACCCGCGATACCGCGACTGAGGCGAACATCGTCGGCACCGGCCAGGACAAGACTGCTGAGGGCACCCCGGTGGGCGAGCGGGGACCTGTGAAACCTGGCAGCATCGGCGCGGTGGGTTACGCCGAGCAGTTGAGAACTCTGGCCGATCGCTGTGGCGTTGCCACGTCGTACGAGGGCTGGGACAAAGAACGCCGCGACGTCAGCGACGAGACGCTGCGGCATATCTTGACCGCCCTGGGCGTGGCGGCGGGCTCGGAGAGCGAGATCCGTCGATCCCTTCAGGATCTCGATGAAGCACCGTGGCGTCTGGTCCTGCCTCCCGTGGTCGTCATGGTCGAAGATGCAGTGGTCCCTGTTCCCGTCCACGTGCCCCATGGAGAGCCGGTCTCGGTGTGGGTGATCACCGAGGATGGCGAGCGGTTCGACGCTCCACAGCTCGACATCTGGGTGGATCCGAGGGAAATCGACGGCGAAATGGTCGGGCGCGCAACGTTCGCCGTGCCGCACGGGTTGCCCACCGGGTGGCACACCCTGCACGCAGAGGTGGGCACCGGCACCTTGGCGCAGACCACCCTCGCGGTGACACCCAAGCGTCTGACAACGGCCGAGAAGCTGGGACCCCAGCAACGGTGGGGCCTGACGACGCAGCTGTACTCGGTGCGGTCGGAACGGTCGTGGGGAATCGGGGATCTGTCCGATTTGGCCGACATCGCTTACATCGCAGGTTCTGTGCACGGCGCGGACTTCGTCTTGGCCAATCCACTGCACGCTGCACAACCGCAGCCCCCGCTCGAGACATCCCCGTATCTGCCGACAACCCGGCGGTTCGTCAATCCCATCTACATCAGGGTCGAGGACATCCCGGAAGCAGCGCGCCTCCCCGATGCCGAGTATCAAGCCATGCGGCAGTTCGCCGACAAGTACTCACGCTGGAACCGAGACGCCGACACGATCCGCCGCAATTCTGTGTACCGATCCAAACTCGAAGTGCTGGAGACCATTCACGCGGTGCCGCTGAGCCCACGCAGACGTGGCGAACTCGATCGTTACCTCGCGGAGGAAGGCGACGGCCTACTCGGGTTCGCAACATGGTGCGCACTCATCGAGAAATACGGTGCCGACAGTCCGAAATGGCGTAAGTCGCTGACGGATCCGGCACGGGTTGCGGAACTGCGAGAAAAATTGGCCGACCGCATCGCCTTCTACAGCTGGCTGCAGTGGATCTGTGACGAACAGCTCGCCACCGCACAGGCAACAGCGATCGCGGCAGGAATGGACATCGGCATCATCCATGACCTCGCGGTGGGAGTTCAGCACGGCGGCGCCGACGTCTGGGCACTTGGAGATGCACTGACGCCCCGTGTGTCGGTCGGCGCCCCACCTGACGCGTTCAATCAGCAGGGCCAGCTGTGGAACCAACCGCCTTGGCACCCATGGAAGTTGGCGGAACAAGGCTACCTCCCGTTCCGCGACATGCTCCGAACAGTTCTGCGACGTGCCGGAGGTCTGCGCATCGACCACATCCTGGGCTTGTTCCGGCTGTGGTGGATTCCCGAAGGTGAGTCGCCGGCTGCAGGTGCGTACGTCCACTACGACTACGAGGCCCTCATCGGAGTTCTCGTTCTCGAGGCCGAACGGGCCGGAGCAGTCGTGATCGGCGAGGACCTCGGTGTGTTCGAACCGATTGTGCAGGACTACCTGAGTGAACGTGGCGTCCTCGGCACGTCCATTCTCTGGTTCGAACACGGACCGGATGCGCCCGTTCCCCCCGAGGAATACCGGCGTCTGTGCCTGACCTCGGTCACCACTCACGACCTGCCGCCGACTGCCGGCTACCTCGCAGCTGAACACATCAGGTTGCGGTCCGAACTCGGCCTGCTGGAGCAGGACGAGGCGACCGAGCGAGCGAACGATGCCCGCGACCGTGAGGCCATCCTCGACGTCGCCAGAGAGCGGGGGTTGCTGCCAACCGATGCAGATGAGGAGCAGACGGTGGCTGCCCTGCATTCGCTCATCACACGCAGCCCATCTCTGCTGCTCGGTGTCGCACTCACCGACGCGGTCGGTGAGCGACGTATCCAGAACCAGCCGGGTACCGACTCGAGTCAGTACGCGAACTGGTCGGTTCCGCTGGCCGACGGGGACGGCAAGGCGGTGCTGGTGGACGACTTGGCAGAGCACCCGCGTTTCACCCGTCTCGTGCGGTCCCTACGCCGCACTGGCGCCGACTGAACAGGCTCCGGCCACCGACTCGTCGGTCGGTGGTCGGAGCCGTTGGCGCGTTACTTGATGACGGCGTCGATCGTTTTCTTGAGAGCCGAAGGCTGCGCCGGACTACGCGGTGCCTTTTTCTTGAGCTCGAGCAGGTGTTCGCCCAGCTCCTGAAGTTCCTTGCGCCCCAACGCCTCTCGGACCTTGGGAAACCACTCTGATTCCTCTTCGTCGATGTGGTGCTCGACGTTCTCGATCAGTACGGTTGTCTTGGCATCGAAACGCTCGCTGTCGGGGCTCAGGGCGGCGAGCTCCATCACCAACACGTCCGCGACGTGGTGCTCCTCGTAGGACTCGAGGATGTCGTCTTCAACATCGGGCACGCGCTTTCGCACATCGGGGTACATGCCCTCGTTCTCGATGTAGGTGTGGACGGTGAGGGCCTCGATGATCTTGTTGACGATGTCGCCCTTCTTCTTTGTCGCGCCCTCACCGGCGGCGCGGAATTCCCGGAAGAGTTTCTTGATGTCTTTGTGGTCCTGTTTGAGGATGACGATTGCGTCTGTGGACATGATCACTCCAGTTGTTGGTCGACGTGGCACGTCGTCCACGGGGCTGTGTGAACGACGTATCGATGAGCGCCCGAAAGCGCTTACTGCACTGGGTCTGCCACGGCACAGCCGAGTCTTCTTCCCGGTGTCCGTCGCCTGAGCTTAGCCGTCGCCGGGGACAGTGTGAGGGGTCTTCGCGATCACCCACCCGATCAATTTACGCGGCCGGAATCCGGCACTGCCCAAGCGCGGCAACAGCAATCGTTACGGTTCCGGCGGATACCAACCACTTGGCTCCCTGGACCCGTCGCGTGTACGAGGGTCAGTCGTCGTTGTCTTCGCCGTCGCGATGGACCAGTTCGGGAGTCACCTCGCGCGTTGCCATGCCGCCCGAGCCACCCTCGTCGACGGGCCCGGGTCGTCCACCCTTGGGCTCTTCGACCTTGCTGCCTTCTGGTTTCTTCTTGTTGTCGGTCATTGTTCGATCCTAGGCGTGGGCGTCGGCTTCACTGCTTCGGCGGATGATCTTTGTGGACCAGATCAGCTGCCAATCGGGCAAGGGGAGTGTTGGTGTCCTGCGACAATTTGCGAAGCAATTCGAATGCTTGCACGGCATCGATGTCGAAACGCTCCATGATCATGCCCTTTGCCTGGCCGATGATGTCGCGACTGGCCAGAGCGCTCATGAACTGCGAACCCCGTTCGGTCGCGGCCCACGCCACCGCGGCATGTGCCGCATAGACCTGGCCGATCTCCTCGGATTCTTCGGTGAACGCGAGCGGGGCGCGCGAGTAGAGCGTCAACGAACCCAGCGTCTCGCTGAACGTGTACAGCCGGAAAGACATGAGCGAACGAAAGGGAGTGAGCGCGACCGCGTCTGCGGCGTAGGCGGGCCAGCGAGTCTCCGAAGTGAGGTCGTTGACCCGGACAACGGGCTGGTCCCAGGCGGCAACCAGGCATGGTCCCTGTCCGTGCTTGATCTGAATGTCGTTGTGCAGCTCGGCGACCGGATCCGTGGCCACCTGAGTGGTCAAGGTATCCCGATTGGTCGTGACGGTGATGCCGGCATACTCCGCACCGGGCACGTTCGACACCGCACCCTCGGCGACGTTTGCCAGCACAGCCTGCAGATCACGTTGTTCGCCGGCGTGAAGTTGCCGGGCCAACTCGGCAATGGCCGCATGGACACTCCGTGCACCGTCAGTGTGGTTGGTCATGGTCGCCTCCTTGGGTTATCTGGCCGTCGAGCAGGTGTTTGTTGTACGTCGTCGATCTCTGTCACCCCGCCGCAGACGGCCCGGTCTGCCGATTCGGCATCGAGTCCTCACCGCCGGAGTCGGGAGATTGCAGATGTCTAGTCAGAGTTGATGTTTCACTCGAAGCAGGCATCTTCATCGTCTCCTGGGCACCACGTGCAGGCAAGCAGCGCCGGGTTTAGACCATGCTCACGATCACCTCACCGTACCGCCGCCTACTCGAAGTGGTCGCATTCTCGGCCGACGGACATCGGCTGGTTTGACTGCTTCTGAAGCCGGGTATCGCCGATTGCAGCGGTTGTTCTTGTTCGGTTGCACAGCAGACGGCCGCTAGGTGGTGTTCGACGCAACCCGGAGTCGAGAAACGAGCATGGCCGGGCATCGCCGCAAGGTCGGGTTCACCGGGACGCCTGGGTGCGTTCCGTCGGAGGCGCTACTTCGGTATCCACCCTGTGAGACCCGTGCCTTGCAATCAGGAACCCAAGATTCCGATTGAAAGAGGACCCATGTTCAAGCACACCGATTACCTGCAATTCGACGTCAAGCCCGAAAAGCCGGACCCGGTCTACGCCCACAAACTTCAAGAACTCATCGGTGGCGCATTCGGTGAGATGACTGTGACCATGCAGTACCTCTTCCAGGGCTGGAATTGCCGCATGGAGGGCAAGTACAAGGACCTGATCATGGACATCGCCACCGAGGAGATCGGCCACGTCGAGATGCTGGCGGTCATGGTCGCGCGCCTTCTGGAGGGCGCGCCGGCGACCGAGTCCAGCAAGGCTGCCGGGGGCGACCCCGTTGTTGCCGCGGTGATGGGCGGGATGGATCCGCAGCAGGCTATTGTCGCCGGCGGCGGAGCACTTCCCGCCGACAGTAACGGTTACCCCTGGAACGGTCGCTATGTCATCGCAAGCGGCAACTTGCTCGCCGACTTCCGCGCCAACGTCACCGCCGAATCGCAGGGTCGTCTCCAGACGGCACGCCTGTACAACATGACCGACGACCCAGGCGTCAAAGCCATGCTGAAGTTCAATCTGGCCCGCGATACACACCATCAGAACCTGTGGTTGGCGGCGATCGAGGAATTGCAGGCAGATGGTCTGGCCAGTGTGGTCGCACCCGATGCCCTTCTCGATGAGGAGTACGCGGAGCACGCCACCGATCTGTGGCATTTGTCGGACGGAGAGTTCTCATCGACCGGAGGGTGGGCGAATCGCACTGCGCCGGATGGCATTCACCAGATGGGCTTCCTCGCCGACCCTCAACCGCTCGGCAACAAGGCCTCCACCCCGCCGCCGGATCCGAAGCTGTACGCGACGTACGACGGTTCGAAGGGCACCCCGCAGAACGCAGAACTGGGCACCGAAAAAGGTGTCATGGGCAAGTTGAAGGACGCAATCCCGGACTGATCAGGGATCGCCTGTCTCAGCAGCTGCCGGCCGGTCATCCGGCCGGCAGCTGCGTGCTCGGTGGGTGATGACGCAGAATTGCAGCGCGCACCACCGCTCGATCATCGAACTGTTGCCTTCTCTCACCAGAGACGATGGTGGGGGAGTGACCACGACCGGCCACCACCACGACGTCGCCTTTCTCCGCGAGGCCGATCGCAAGGTCGATCGCTGCGGCGCGGCCGGGTTGTTCGACGACGTGGGCGGCACTGGCTGCCCGGGCTCCGGCGACCACGGGGGCGCGCAGCTCAGCAGGGTCTTCCGAATGGGAACTCTCGTCGGTGACCACCACGATGTCTGCCATGCCGCCGGCGGTGAAGCCGAGCGGGAACCGTTTGCCGGGATCTCTGTCACCGGTCGCCCCGATCACTGCGATGACCCGCCGCGACGTCAGGGACCTAAGGAATGGAAAAACGGTCCGCTGGCCTGCGGCGTTGTGCATGTAGTCGACGAACGCCAGGAACGGCTGCCCCGCGTCGACGGGTTCGAGCCGACCCGGTATGCCGCTGAGTGTCTCGACGCCACGAATCGCGGAGACGATGTCGTTCCCGGTGGCCGCGACCGCCGCGATCGCCGCCAACGCATTGTCCGCCTGTGCAGATCCCAGCAGCTGCAGATTCACAGCGAAACGGCCGTAGGGGCTGTGCAGGGTGAAGGAGGTTCCGTGCGCGTGTGCTCGCACCTCCGCCGCGAAGAAGTCGGCTGCTGGATCGGCAGTGGACACACTGACCTTCTCGATACCGATCTGCGCGGCGAGTCGACTGCCGTACGCGTCGTCGATGTTGATCACACCCAACCGGCACCGCTCGGCGCGAAAAAGAGAAGCCTTGACACTGAAGTACTCGTCCATGTTCGGATGGAAGTCGAGATGGTCCGGGGAGAGGTTGGTGAAGACGCCGGCGCGCAGGTATGTGCCATCAACCCTGCCGTACGCCAAACCGTGGCTCGAAGCCTCGAACGCCACCGCATCGACGCCTTGGTCACGAAACGATGCGAGCGTCTCCTGCAGTGACGGCGCTTCGGGAGTGGTTAGGAGCCCGGGTTGGTTTGTCCGCGGACCTCGGACGACAACACCCGTGATGAGCCCGGTGGTGCGATGGCCCTCGGTGAGTGCGGCATCGAGCAGGTAGGCAACCGACGTCTTACCGTTCGTACCGGTTACGCCGTAGACGTCCATGTCGCGTGAGGGGTTTCCGTAGACAGCGGAGGCCAGTGGACCGAGCACCGCCCGCGGTCTGTCCACCACCAGCGCGGGCAAGATCGATGTGGGCACATCGCTGACCACGGCGACGGCCCCTCGCCTGGCGGCTTCGCCGACGAAGTCAATTCCGTGGAATCGGTCACCGGGCAGTGCGACATAGATGTCGCCCGGCCGTACCTGCCTCGAATCGACACTGACGCCAGAGGCGAGAAGCTCTGGCGTCAGCGGGTCGTCGTCGATATTCCCGGGCACATGGAGGAATTCCGCCACGTCCCCGATCGTCATGTAGTTGTAAGTGTCCTGACCGTGCTGGCCGGATTCGGGCTCACTGGCGTGGATCATCTACTCGGTGACCTGCACCTGAGCCCGGGCCCACTCTCAGTTCTTGTTGGCGCGTTCTGCTTGACGCTTCGACTTCTCGACGTCGGCCAGTTCCTCGACACGATCAGCCTTCGCACGCTTGCTCTCGGCGTCGTCGCGTTTGGACGCGGCGTCCTGGGCCTTGGCCTTCGCGGCTGCTGTCGCCTTGTCCTCCTCGGCCTTGATCTTTGCCTGCTCGTCGCGCTTCGCGGCCTCGGCCGCCTGTGTGCGTTTGGCGGCCAGCTCGTCTGCCTGCTGCTTGGCCTTGGCGGTCCGTTCCTGAGCAGCCTTTTCCGCCGCCTGCTTGCGTTCAGCGGCTGATTGCTCTGCCTCTCGGATCTCGCGCTGCTTGTTCTCGCGAGCCTGCTTCTGTTCGTTGATGGCGTTGTCCCGCTTGGCCTTCAGCTCAGCGTCGGCCTGCTGACGCTTGCGCGTCGCCTCTTCTTCGAGCTGTGCCGCCTGGCCCAGCTTCTCGCTGCGCTCGGTCAACGCCGAACCGCGCCTCTCAAGGGCCGGGTCTCCGAGCAGACCGCCGACCGTGGAATCAAGCACCCCGAGCGAACGCTCGTAGAGAAGGCGCGCCGGTGCTTCGGAGTCGAGGCGTGAGACGAACCGGTCCTCGATCAACTGCAGCGGGAATCGGGCGATCTTGTACTGCACGCGTAGAACTGCGAACGGAAGTTGGATGACATTCATGGTTGTACTCCTGGGTCTGATGAGCGCGTCGCTCTAGGAAAGGTCGGCCTGATCGGTGAGGTTGTCGGCCTGACGACGGATGCGTTCGGCCTCTGCTTGCGCGTCAGAGGCCTCTTTCACCGACTCCTGATGCTCATCGGCAGCCTCGACCACATCGTCGGCAGCATCGGCGAGCTCAGCGCGCTCCTCAGCCCTGGCCTGCTGCTCCTTGGCACGCGCGTCGAGTTCGGCCTGGGTCTGCTCGACCGCCACCCTTTTCTGCTCCTGCTGCTCGGCGGCAAGCTTCTGCGACTGCTGCGCTTCTCGCGCCGCGCGCTCAGCGGCAGCCGTCTCGGCACTCACCTCGATGCGCTCTTCGGCGCTCTCGGCGCGGGCTTTCTGGGCCTGCGCCCGTGCCTGCTCGGCCTCGGCATCCGCGACCGCCTCGACGCTGTTGGCTTCTTTGCGTTCCTGGGCCTGGGTCTGCTCGAGTTGGCCTTCGGCAGTCAGCGAGTCGTTGCCGGTCACGGCACCGGCGACCTCTTTGGCCTTGCCTTTGACCGAGTCGAAGAGGCCCTTGCGGGCCTGGTCGGCCTTGCTGTCCTCATTCATCTGAAAGACTCCTTCTGGTGACATCTGTTCGAGTACTCGGTGTGAGTCTCGGTGGGTGTCTGCGGAGAAGTGGTTCCCCGCGCCGGGCTGTTTGAACCGGATATGGCCCGCCATTGTGACCGGGACCACAGAATGGCTTCGCTGGTCAGGGCTTCTCTTCGTGATGGTGTCGGCCGTGGGTGCGCCGACGCTGCTTCATCTCCGCCTCGAACACATGTCGAACACCGCCTTGGAGTTCATCCCTGATCTGTTGGTCGTGCTCTCGAAACTGAGACCAGTAGTTGTCGTCGAAGTCTTCGACGATCTGGAAGGTCCACCTGTCTTCGATCACATTCCGGCCGACCATGTCCTCCTGCAGTCGGTCGGCCTGCTCATCATGGCCGGCGTCGCGTAGTGCCTCGACCGCCTCGCCGAGCAGCAGGTCGGCGTGACCTATGAGCTGGTGGAACGAGTAGAGGTGCCCACGCGCACGATCGGCGTATTCGAGTGCTTCGGACACTTTGCCGACAGCGGACACGGTTGCATCGGTGACCCCTTCGGGCCGGCGCTGATCAAGGGGTGCGGATTCATGATTTTTCGACACGTGCGATCTGTACCCAAGTGGGGACGAAATATCCCACGCCCGCCTGAGTGCTGCGGCGGGTGACCTGGCCCACGCGCACTTCTTTTCCTGCGTTGGGCTTGGTTCCTTCGACACCGAGGGGGCACCTGACGTTTCACCGTGGGTCACCCGGCCTCGCTAGTCTTCCGAGCGAGTCCAGGTAAGGGGGCGCAATGGATTTTCGACATCTCAAGTCATTCATCACGCTCGCTGAAGAATTGCATTTCGGCCGGGCCGCCGCACGTCTGCATCTGTCACAGCCGTCGCTCAGTGCACAACTGCAGAAGCTGGAGAAGTCACTGGGTGTCACGCTGGTGGTCCGCACGTCCCACGAGGTCCAGTTGACGTCGTCGGGTGTCGAGTTCGCCAAGCAGGCTCGAGTGGTGGTCGCGCAGATGGAAAAGGCCGTCGATGTCGCGAAATCGACAGCCGCCGGTCAGGTCGGATCTCTGAACATCGGGTACAACTTCCCTGCGAGTAGACACGTCCTTCCCGCGGCGTTGACCAGGCTCAACGAACGCCACCCCAGGATGGCAGTGTCGCTGTGGGAAAAGCGCACGGGACCACAACTCAGCGGGCTGCAGGATGGCTCGCTCGACGTCGCATTGGTCTACGGCCGCCCACAACTGCCGGGATTGCGGGCGAGGTTGCTGTTGTCCAAGGTTCCTATCGTGGCCGTGGTCGGTCGCTCGCACCCGTGGGCCGGCCGGTCGAGCGTGCAATGCGCGGAGCTGGCCGCCGAGAGATGCGTGCTGTTCGCCCGCGAACAGTGCCCAGCGATGTATGACGTGATCGTCGCGGCAGCGACGGAGGCAGGGGTCTCACTGACCATCGCGCAGACCTCGGACGACCCGAGCGGCACAGCGCACATGGTTGCGGTGAAACCGTATGTCGCATTCGCATCGCTGTCGCGTGCGGCGGCGGTGGGTATGGGCACCGCGGGCGCTTCCTCCGTCGCGGTCAAACTCGTCGACCCGATTCCCACCATCGACCTGTACATGGTGTGGTCGGCTTCTACGGTGAACAGCGCGGTGGATGCCTTCGTCGAATGCGTCGACGAGATATGTGACGAAGACGAAAGAGCCAGGCATGCAGCCGGATCCGCCACCTCAACACAGAAGAACACGACCTCGACTAGGTCGCAGATCGCGTTGTCACGCAACGTTTCGGCCGTGACTTCTGCGAAGCCGCTACTCGAGCCGGGTCACCGGATCCCGACAGCCAGCTGATTGACGTCCGAACCGTTTGCAGCACTGCAGCCTCGTATCAGATTCACTTGAGACCGCTTCGCACGAAGGCGTTGACGATGTGGCGCTGCAGGATGACATAGAGAACGAAGATCGGCAGGCAGGCCAGACCGGCCAGAGCCATCATCGGCCCCCACTGATCGCCTTCGGTGCCCATGAAACTCCGCAGGCCGAGTTGCAAGACGTCGTTGCTGGATTGGAGTACCACTGCGGGCCAGAAGTACTCGTTCCAGGAGTTGATGAACAACAAGATGGCCAGCGCCGCCAACGCCGGGCGCAGGTTCGGAACCACGACTGTCCACAGGATCGACCACGAGGACCGTCCGTCCATCCGTGCCGCTTCGATCAGTTCCTTCGGGAATCCGGACATGTGCGTGCGCATCATCAGGACGGCGAGCGCTGAACTGAGAGTTGGGACAACCACCCCGGACAGCGTGTTGAGCAGCCCCAACTGATTCAGCAGAACGTAATTCGGCAGCATCGTGACCTGGTAAGGCACCAACCACGTGCCGACGAACGCCAGGTACAGCAGGCCCTGGAACTTGAACCGGTAGACCGCAAACGCGTACGACGCGAGGATCGCGATGAGAAGCTGGCCGCAGGTAGATGCAAGCGCAACACCAAAAGTGTTGAGCATCAACCTCGTCACATCGACTTTGTCGGCAGCGTCGAAATAGTTCTCGACCGACAGCGGCCACGGCAGTGGCGTCAAAGAGCTGACGTCGCCGGGCCGTCGGAGTGACGTCGCGACCAGCCAGTAGATCGGGAACATACACGCGAGTGCGATGACCGCCAGTGTGAGGTGTCCCCAGATGCGCGCGAGCACAACACGTCCCGCGCCCGCGGTCGAGGCGGGCAATGTCGGCAGGGGAGGACGGACAGGCTCCGCCGTGTCCTCTGCCTTCAACATGCTGTCAGTTGTCATGGAAGGTGATCCGTTCCGACAGCCAGACCAAGAAGCCGGCGACAACGCCGAATCCGAGGAACAGGACGATGCCTGCCGCCGCGCTCAGGCCGGCATTGAATGAGTGGAATCCGTAGTCCCAGAGGAGGTAATAGATGTTTGTGGTCGCACCGGCCGGCCCACCCTGGGTCAGGGTGTCGATCAGCGGGAAACTCCACTGGGCGCTGAGCAGGATGGTCATGAGGGTGAGGAACACGAGAGTTGGCGACAGCAGTGGCAGGGTGATCCGCCGGCCGATCTGGAGCCGGGTTGCTCCGTCGAGCTGTGCGGCCTCGTCGTAGTCCGAGCTGATGCCGGCGAGACCGGCGGCCACTGCCAGCACCGCGAATCCGATCAGGTGCCATCCGGTGATGACGATGATCGCCAGTTGCGCCGTGTTCTTGTCGTAGATCCAGTTGTGGTCGGTTCCCAAGACCCTGTTGACGATTCCGCCACTGGGATCGAGCAACCAGCGCCACACCGCTGCCCCTGCTACCGGCGCCACCAGGAAGGGCGCGAAGATGAACCCTTGGTAGATCCGCGAGCTTCGTACCGAGACACCCCGCATCGCGAACCCGATCACCACCGGAACCACCACGGTGAACGGCAGCAGACCGATGATGAGTACAACCGTCAGCCACACGGCATCCCCGAGTGCCGGCAGCTCGAACAACTGCTCGTAGTTGTCGGTGCCCACCGACTTCACGGGACTTGCCGGAAGAAGGTTCCATGACACGGTGGACAACTGCACCGCTTGGACAAGCGGACGGTAGGTCCACACCACCAAGAGGATCAACGCCGGGGTGAGGTACAGATAGGGCACGACGCCCCGTGTGAGCCGCGACCACCGCCGGGACCGCACAGGCGGCACCGGGGTGGTCGTCGAACTGTGTACGGGCGTCGGTGTCTCGACAGGAACGAACATCGTGGATCAGTTCGCGTTCGGGGTGAGCGACCACAGTCGTTCGAGGGCCACCGACTGCGGTTCGCTGTACACATCCTCCACGCCGACGACGTCGACGGATGTGGCAACCGCAGATTCACCGAACAGATCGATTCGGCTGAACCCGAAACCGACACCCGCCCGGTGCCTTCCCTGCGGCGGTACCGGATCGGTGCGGTACGACAGCGGCGGCCCGATCCAGACCGGGATGCCCGATATCGCCGAGGCGCCCGTGTAGTGCGCGTGGCCGCAGAGGATCATCCGCACATCCGAGCCGGCGATGACCGACTCGAGCGCGCTCGGATCCGTCAGCCGGAGAAAGTCGACCGTGGCGACCGGCGACCGAACCGGTGGATGGTGCATCACCAGCAGCGTTCCGCGCGGGGCCCTGTCCTCCAATAACTTTGCCAGCCAGTCCAGCTGGACATCTTCGAGACTGCCGTCATGACGTCCCGGCGTGGTGCTGTCGAGTACCACAATGCGCAGTCCACCGATGTGATGGACCGCATCGTACGGCGCGCCGAGGTCGGTCGACCCATTGCGACTCAAGTCCAGGCCGATGCGGAACCCGGCGCGGTCATCGTGATTTCCCATTGCGTAACACAGCGTTGCGCCGAGCTTCGCCGCGGTGGGCTCCAACATCGTTCGCAGCGTTCGGTAAGCCTCGGGGGACCCTGCGTCGGCGAGATCGCCGGACACGATGATCGCGTCCACCGACCCTTCCCACGCGTCGAGGTGGTCGAGAACCTTACGCAGATTCCGTGTTGTGTCCATCATCCCGTGCATCAGATCGCCGCCGCCGCTCAAATGCGTGTCGGTGAGCTGGATGACGGTGTGGTCGGGCCCGGTCATGACACCGGCAGAAGCGTGTTCGCCTGCTCCTGCGCGGCCGTCAAGGCAGTCGCCGGATCGGCACCCTGGAATACCGCGGACTCCACGGCAGACATCATGCCGTCGCGAATCTGCAGGTATTCATTGCCGGGCATCGAGATCCACGGTTCCATCGACTTCAGTTGCTCCAGGTTCGGCTCGAGGAGCGGGTTCTGGGCCGCCCACTCCTGCAGTCCGGCCGGGTCGTCCATCAGACCGGTGCGCAGCGGGAGATAGCCGATGCCACTGGAGATCTTGACGTAGGCCTGTTCGCTGGTGAGGAACTTGATCAGCTCCCACGAAGCACGCTGTTTGGCGGGGTCCTGCGAGAAGATGAACAGCGAGGCACCGGAGTTGGTCGGCACGACGGGCTTGTCGCCGAAGCTCGGCATCGTCGTGGATCGCAGGTCCCATTTGTCTTTGGCGCCCTTGACGAACTGATCCTGAATGGCGCTCGTCTCCAGGAGCATTCCCATCTCGCCGCGAGCGAATGCTTCATAGCCCTGCTTTTGTGTGAGCTTCGGCGTGGCTCCCGAGTTGACCATCTGCTGTGCCATGCTGACCACCTCGACCGCCGCCGGATCGGCGAACGTCAGCGTGTCCCGGTTCTCGGAGATCACCCGGCCGCCGTTCGAGCGCACCAGGCTCTGGAAGCACCAGTCCTTGGCGGTCTTGGTCAGGCAGTCGATGTAGGCGCCGCCCGTGCCCGTCTTGTCGGCAATGGTCTTGGCAGCGACCGCAACTTCGTCCCAGGTACGCGGCGGGTTGTTCGGGTCCAGGCCGGCTTGCTGGAAAAGTGTTGCGTTGTAGTAGAACACCGGCGTCGAGAAGACGAACGGAACGCCGTACGTCTGACCGTCCCAGTCGCTCAAGGTCCGGGCAGTCGGAGCGAACGGATGCGTGGTGCCCTCGAAGTTCTTGTCCACGGCCTCTTCGCCGACCAATTGATCGAGCGACTTTGCCTGGAGTTGATTGACCGTGAAGTCGAGATCGGAGAATCCCAGCTGTGCAACGTCAGGGGGGTTGCCGGCGGTCATCTGATTGCGGATGCTGGAAATGGTGTCGGTGGCCGGGTTGGGACTGTTTCCAGCCGGCTTCTGCGGGGTGACGGTGATGTTCGGATGCTCTTTGGAGAAGTCGGCGAGCAAGCTGTTGAACGTATCCGTCCACGCACCCGCCAGTCCGTAGTTGTAGCTTTCGAAAACGATCGAGACCTTCTGGTCGTCCGCCAATTCGGGAATGGCTGAGGTTTCTGTTTCGTCCGACGTACTCGACAAACAGCCGGTGAGCGTCAACAGTGACGCGATCAACGGCACGGCGATCTTGAGTCTGGCCTTCACGGCAGTGCTCCTACGTAAAAGAGAGTTGAGGATGGACGGGTCGTGCCGCCGGGTGCTGCCACTGCAGCCGCCGGCCGTTTTCGGGATCGAAGAGATGAAGATCGGTGCTGTCCGCTACGAGAGAGATCTCCGATCCGATGGTGAGGTCACGGACACCGCCGATCCGGGGCACCCGGGCGCACAACGCGACCGAGTTGACCGAGCAGTGCAGCAGGACATCGCCACCGAGGTTTTCGGTGAGCGTCACCACGGCAGAAAGTCGCACAACGTTGCTGGTCGGGTCCTGGGCGTGTTCCTCGAAGCGGTCGTCCAGTCGGAGACGCTCGGGTCGGACACCGAGGGTCAAGCGAGCGGTGTTCACCTCTGCCTGCGTGGCCTCGATGCCGAGGGGTACAACCGAGTTCCCGACATGTGCGACAAGTCGACCGGCTTGGACCAGGATGTCGACGTCGATGAGGTTCATCGGTGGGGCGCCGAGGAAGGCTGCGACGAACACCGACTGGGGGGTGTCGTACAGCTCCTCCGGAGTACCGACCTGCTCGACACGCCCCTTGTTCAGCAGCGCGATTCGGTCAGCCATCGTCATCGCCTCGACCTGGTCGTGGGTGACGTACAGGAAGGTCTTGTTGACGCGCTTGTGCAGTTCGATGAGCTCGGTACGGGTGACTGCACGAAGTCGTGCGTCCAGATTCGACAGTGGTTCATCCATCAGGAACGCGCCGGGATCGCGAACCATGGCCCGTGCCAGTGCGACACGCTGTCGCTGACCGCCCGACAACTGTCCCGGTCGCCGGTCGAGTAGTTCCGTCAGGCCCAGCGAAGCGGCCACACGTTCGACCGTCTGTTTCGCCTCTTGCTTGGCCACTTTTGCGGTACGCAAGGGGAAAGCGATGTTCTTCGCCACCGTCAGGTGTGGGTACAGCGCGTAACTCTGGAACACCATCGCCAGATTGCGTTCTCGGGGTGGTATTTCCGTGACATCGGTGCCATCGATCACCACGCTTCCCTCGGTCGGTGTCTCCAGACCGGCGATGATGCGCAGCAGGGTCGATTTGCCGCATCCGCTCGGTCCCAGGAGCACCATGAACTCGCCGCTCGGTACGGTCAGATCAATCGACTCGAGTACCGTCGTCCCGTCGAATCGCTTTCTCACCCCATCGAGTAACAGTTCGCTCATTCGACGGGCCCGGGTGTGGCGAGCTCGCCGGTCTCGATCCACTGGGTTGGTAGAACCTTGCCGGATGCCAGGGGAGCGAGGTAACGCTCCTTCTGGTCCGGTGTGCCGGCACCGAATACTTCTGCAGCTCTGGACTTTTCCTGGAGATCAAGACGCATGTCGTCGGTTTCCCGCAGGTTGTTGCGGATGACGTCAGCCTCGACCGAGATCACTTCGTCGGTGATGAACGTCTGCATCCGCGCCCTAATTGACGCCTGTGCCTGTGGCGGCGTCGTGGTTGCGGTCATCGAAGCAACTCCGTTCCTTCGGAACAGGCCAGAACTATCAGGACCCGTTCGTGGCTGCCTCGTACCGAGGCGGTCTGGAGTCAGTTTCTCCGAGCAAACCAGCCTGAGCGATGGCGATAGGGAGCGTCGATTGCGCGAGTGAGACGCGCCGGCCGCGACCCCACAAGCCCTGCGCGATCACGGCGAACTGCGGGACCGTTTCGGCTGTTTTCACGCGCGGGTACTCATCCGCGATGAACGATGACCTTCCCAACCCGAATTACGACCAACTTGAACTCGGGATATCACCCACCGAATCCGGTCGCTCACACAGCCCGAGGTCGAACGCCTCCTCGAACATGAATGCGCTACTGCCCATCGGGTTCATGTCGACAAGACCCTCCGCGCAAGAGCACTCAACTGGCGGACGGCGCTGAACCGTCCGATGGCGATCCCACCAATGCGCCGCCCGTCAACGGGGACGGCGGCTCGCAGGTCGACCCGCAGCAGAGTCCGGGCGGCAACACCCCACTACGACACGGCGTCGCATCGCAGACGCCCAAACGAGAGAAGTCCTGACTGTTTCGTCGGACGACGCAACGGTAGCCTCAAGACGTCGACGAACAGGTCACGCAGGCTGAAACAGTTCGACCAGATTGCCTGAGGGGTCAGAGACAAGGATCTGCTGGCCTCCCGGGCCGCTCACGACGTCACTTCGGAATGGGACGTCGGCAGCTCGGAGGCGATCGATCTCCGCGGCCAGGTCGTCGACGATCAGGTGAATCCGGTTCCAGCCGCCCGCAGTTGGCACGGCGCCGTCCGGCTGGGCGCGCGCGCCGGAACTCGTCGGTCCGGAGAGCAACAGACGCAGTGGCCCTCGGACCACATCGGCGAACGCAGGAGCTGCGCTGTACCGCAGGGTGAAGCCGAAGTGTTCCGTATAGAAGGCAATCGCCGCATCCACGTCGGTGACGATGTATCGCACATTTGCGAGACTCGGATCAATAGATGTCATCACAACGCCTCTCCGGTAGAACGGGGTCTTCCGCCACCGGGATTTTAGCGGACGGGCTTCGTCGAATTGCCAGCCCGTTGGTCATGTCGCCTGGAAACAACCAATCGAGAATCTGTGTCGGTAACCCCAGGCCACGGCGGTCGCCATATTCGCACACATGTGCGAATATGGTCAAGATGAACGCGCGCGGAAAGACCGGACTGAGCACCGATGACCTGGCATCGCTGACCACGGCACTTGCTGCCGGCAAGCGTGTCACCGTTTACCTCCGCGATCCGATGCCATCACTTGCTCTGTCCGCGGGAGCATCGGCGCGTGTGATATCCGTCGACGGGTCAACGGTGACAGTGCGGCCGAAAGGTGTCGACGACCAATTGCCGTTCGAGGCGGACGAACTGCTGAAGACTCGGACGACTGCAACACCAACACCAGCGCGCCAGCGGCCGGTCAAGGCGACGCCCGCACCATCCGCACCATCAGGCGCGTCGACGGCATCGAAACCCGTTGCGCGGGAGACAAAGTCGACATCTGAACCTGCGAAACAAACATCGGTGCAACCGAACCCCGCGCCGCCAAAACCGATGCGACGCCCCAAACCTGCCACCGCAGTGAGTGTCACCATCACGTCGGTTGGCGACACCGCTTGGACGGTGTCGTTGGCACACGGAACCAAGAAGCAGGGCAAGGCCACCGAGGTCACCTCAGACCGGGTGGCGCGAGCGATGCAGATACTCGGTGACGACGCCGCAATCCAAGCCGTCAACGCAGTGATCGAGTCGGCGCGGGCGGCGGCCCAGAAAAGAATTGACGAGTTGAGCCAGGAGCTCGAGGCAGCAAAAACCATGCTTGCACATCTTGAGGTACAGGCCGAGGGATCTGACGACGAGTAGCACGCGTCCGTCGCACCCTAGTATTTCGTCACATGTGACGAAATGTGTAAGGGCGGTGGTCAGCCCGGTGTGCCGCCGGGACTGCGCCTTCTAGGCGAGCACGCGCGCGTTCTCGTGACACGGAGCCTTGGGCGGCTGTGTCACCAGAGAATACTGGGCAGTTCGCACGGCCAACGAGATTCCCAAGACTCCGCCGAACGAATTCAGCACGCCGCGGCGGTATGAGCGCGAGTTCGAGCGCACAGGTTCGTGCGTGCAGCAAACCGACGTCACGATCGGCCTGAAGTGGTCTTACGCCAACGCCGATAAGAAACATTATGTCAAGTAAACTTACCACGGTGGGCTAGTGCCAAGCGACCCATTGTCAGGGGGTGAACCCGGCTAACTGCTCATCAAGCCACGGGTAGAGCTCCTCGGCCCTCAGGCTGAGGCGCGACTTCAACTCCCGGGTCGTGTCGTCAGCCAACACCTCGAGCGAACCGTTCACCACGCCGTCGTAGGCCTGCGCCACAACACTTTCCGAACTCACCTTGGGAACGTCCAAGTCGACCGTCATCGGCGTGTCGATCATGCCCACCTGCAAGCCGACAACCTGCGTTCCCTGTCCGCGCAGCACCGTCCGCAACGCATTGGTGGCCGACCATGTCGCGGCCTTCGACGCGGCGTATCCAGTCGGAAGGTTGATCCAGCTCGACAAGGACAGGACGTTCAGCAGCGTCCCACCCCCGTTAGCGGCCAACACCGGAATGAACGCGTTCGCGACCCGTAGAGTGCCGAAGAAGTTCGTCTCAAAGATGCGGCGAAGGTCCTCCTCCGGGCCTGAGATCAGGTCGCCGGCCGGTGCAATTCCGGCGTTGTTCACCAGGAGATCGACATCGGATGCGGTGGCGGCGGCGCGCAACACATCCTCAACGTTCGTAATGTCGAGCGTCAACGGTCGTATGCGCGGATCGTCCCACTGCCGCGAGATGCGCGCCGCGGCATAGACCGCGTCGGCTCCACGATCAAGCGCTTGGGCCACGAATTGTTCTCCAAGACCGCCATTTGCTCCGGTGACCAGCACCGTCCGCCCGGCCAACGACCTGTGCATCTAGACTCCTCCTATAAATGGGGATTCTCCCCATAAGCAGTATGTGGGGACAGTCCCCACATAGTCAAGAAGGGTGGGCTGATGGCTGTATCGGATGCCACCGCAAAGGCGCCGCGTCCGTTGCGCGCTGACGCCAAGCGGAACCGCGATGCCATCTTGCGCGCTGCGCGCGAGGCCTTCGACAACGAAGGGGTACTGGCTTCTCTCGATGGCATTGCCGTTCTCGCGGGCGTGGGAAATGCCACGCTGTATCGAAACTTCCCCACACGCGACGACCTGCTGTCGGCGGTCATAGAAACGAACATCGACGCAGCCGTTCTCGAGGCAAAAGAGTTGTCCCGCAATATGGCGCCTCGCAGGGCGCTCGTGGAGTGGCTGATCTACCTGACCTGGCAGCTTCGCATTTGGCACGACCTGCCGTATTGCATCGCCATTGCTCACAGCGACGCGAACTCTCCCGTCGCTGACGCGTGCAACCCGCTCGCGGCTGCGACCGCAGCCCTTCTCGACGCCGCGAAGAGTTCCGGCGACGTGGCCGAATCCATCACCGCCGATGAGGTGTTTGAGCTGGTCACCACCCTGTCGTGGGGTGTGGATCGCTTCCAGGACGACATTGCGGCCGCGCGACGGCGGGTCACCATGGCGACGGCGGGTATCTTCACGTAGCGGCTCACCCTTGCCCGGCCTATGGCGTCGAAGCCTCGGGTCGCCCTCGCCGAGACACGTGCCAGCACCAGCCAAGGTCGGCCGCTTGTAGCTCGCCCTGCCATAAGCAGCTTGGCTTCTTGGCCTCTGGGATGGAATGCCGACGGATACTGGCCGATCCGCATTTCGGGCGTCTGTTGAACGATTTGGCCGAGATGATGGTCGCGGTGAGGCCCCCCGACACCCAGGTGTAGGTGCACGGTTCGGCGCGGTCCACTAGCGCCGTCCTCACAGACGGCGGCGATCGCGCCGTTGAATCGTCTCCGCGAAGCGTCGAGCCGCTTGGACGTCGTCGTCATCTGGGCGGCCCTTGTTCACGCCGCCAACCAGTTTGAACGGTCCCCACGTATCGACACCTCGACACGTAAAGGAATCCACAACCTCGAACCCACGGCTCTCGAGAATGCTCGCCAGCCGTTGTGTGTACCGACGAAAAGGCGGCTCCGGCATCCCGCTGGTACCAAATACGAATGCCTCACGGCCAGTCATGTCCGAAAGTTCTTGAATGCAGTGCAGGAGCCGCTCGTCGAAGCCCATCCAGTAGATCCCCGAGCCAAACCCGACTCGATCGGCTTCACGGAGGACGGTAGGAGTTGCTTCTTCGGGAGCCAGCACGCGGGCGCCTAGTACCTCGCCGATGGCGTCGGCAATTCGACGGGTGTTGCGATGCTCCGACCGAGATGATGTCACCAATACGGTTTGCACGAGACAACCTTCCTGTTGTGGAGTTTGCGGATACATCTCTATTGACCGTGGCGACAGGTGATCCGTGACAGCAGATGGGACGACGGCCGGAGGCCGCTCTATTGTGCCGACACACACTAGGTCGGTGACTTCTCCCCCGATCTTCAGCTGGTACCAACGACGGATCTACTGTTGACTCGTGCGGTTCGACTTGTCTTCAATGATCGACCCTGAGCTCCGGTCGCTGGCCGATGAGTCGCGAGCTTTTTATGCCCGTCGGCAGTCCGGCCGCGGTGCAAGAAACCCCGACGAGTTGCAAGCTTTCCGGTTGCAGGCACCCGCCCCCGCGGTCTGCGAACCGCAGCCGGTCATCGAGCACGTGTCGGCCGACGGACGAACCGTTCCGGTGAGAATCCACCGACCAGCCGGAAACGCTCCCTCCGGCGTAATTCTCGAAATCCACACAGGTGGCTTCTTCATGGGCTCAGCGGCCGGCAGCGACCTCCGCAACCGTCGGCTTGTCGAGACGCTCGGGGTCGCTGTGGTGAGCGTCGACTACCGCCTCGCGCCCGAGAATCCATGGCCGGCCGCACCGGACGACTGCGAAACCGCCGCGCTCTGGCTCGCCGAGCATGCCCATGCACGTTTCGGCACAGCGAACCTCGCAGTGACCGGCTTCTCGGCCGGCGCCACTTTGACGATGGCAACCCTTCTCCGATTCCGCGACCGTGGACTCAAAGTTTTCACCGGAGGCGTACTCCAATGTGGAACTTACGACCTTTCCGCACAAACACCAGCGGGCAGGTTGATCGCCGACGAGTACTTCCTCGACGCGTACGCCGGTGATGCACCTGACCGGACCCACCCAGATCTGTCGCCCGCATTTTCTGACCTCGCCGATCTACCGCCCGTCATGCTCGTGATCGGCACCGAAGACGTCCTCTTGGAGGACAACCTGGTTATGGCAACACGACTCGCGGCCGCCGGCGTCGAGGTCGATCTACGCCTCTACCCTGCCTCACCACATGCCTTCAGCGGGCACTCAACGTCGATGGCTCGGGCGGCTCTGAACGACATCGACAATTGGTTGCGCGATCGCCTCGGTGTGCTCGACCGAACACCTCCGCGGAAGCAGTGGGGCGCGCCTGAAAGCCATTGACGTACAGGGACTGTCGTCAAACTCAGTGGCGCACACGCCGTTCAGGACTGCTGCGCGGACGGCGTGGCCGGACGATCGGAGCACTCAACCCAAGCCGTGGCGACGTCGGCGGTTTTCTCTGGCGATGCGCTTCGGTCGGGCGTTCTAGAATCTTCGTGAAGTTGGGGTGTTCGGCGATATGTTGGGTTGCGCGCCTCCAGCTTGGCACGCGCGCATTCGCACTGTTCCACACCCCGAACACCGCTTCGCTGGCCCACGTTTCCGCGAGCGGCACCACCGTGGCATGAACACCGCTGTCGCGGAATCTGGTCATCGTCTGACCGCCAGTCCATACGGTGACCGTCCAGAAAGCTCCATCGGCGCTCACACGTAGACGCCCGCCCAGAAACCCCTCGCTACGGCGGGCCTGCACGGCAATTACCAGGCTGGCCCAGACAAACCTTGGCACATCCCGCAGACGACCGATCTTCATCCGAGTAGCAACTACGACTGGCATCTCGCCCCCAAAAGTCCGAATCGTATAGCTCGGAGCGTACTGCGCGTCATCCGCAGAGGACAGGGTGTTAACCGACGCCGGAGTTCGGTTCGACAACCGCACCTGGCGCTGGACGATGCGAAGCGTCATCGAGAGCGTTGAGTACAAATGCTGCGACCCGGCGTGTTGCCGCAAGGCCTCGGTGTGCTGTTCGGTCGATCGCGCAGCCATCTTGGACCACGATGTTGTTCACTGCTGTGCCGGCGGGACCCGGCGTCAAACCCTGCAGTGCCTTGGGGTCCACATCGACGGCTTTGGTCGCGAACAGCGTCATACACGGAGTGCGGAGCCCTCCGGTGAGTGCCGGTAACTCGTTCTGTCGCGTAGCCCTGATGAGGACTGGTGGCGTCGACGCGCACTTCGATTGGGCCCGCATGGATCGCACTATTCGTCGACAGCGAAACGCCTGCTCAACACCATGATTGCCAGCCGCCAGTCGAAGCCGACTGTGGTGTCGTGGTTGATGGCGTCCGTCAGCCGGTCGGTGAACAATTCGTGCTCGATCGCCGCGCGGTCCTCGTGCGGTATGGCCGCAAGCAATGACGGGCCGAACGACACCCGAATGGCCTCGGCAACCTCGCGGGCGTACTGCCCACGGTCGCCCTCCACGTTCTGCTCGGCAATCGGATCACCCAGGACTACCTCTTCGAAATGGTCAAGTGTGAGGGCGGCGTGCGGGAATGGCGCATGCCACTCGGCTGTTGTGCGGTACCACGCCGGGATGGGGGTGAGCGACGTCGTGGGCAGGCGTCCTGTTTCGGCCATGTCGCCGGCGACGCGCCTGAGTGTTGTCATCACGGTTTCGGCCCCGCTGTAGCCGGCCGAATCAGCCGACCCGACCACGATGACGAGGCGCCCACCCGGCAACAACTCACGACTTCTTGCGTCGAGAAACCGGGCCCAGTCATCGCCCGCTCGCCGAGCCCATCGGTCACGCTGAGAGTGTGTCCCGTCGGTGTACCAAAGGCCGTCGAGCGGTCCCGCAGCCGCGCTGAGCCAATGCAGCGCAATTGAACTCCACCCCAGAGAGACAGATCGCGGCGGAAGTATGTGTTCGTAAAACGACCTCCCGACCGCGCTGGTGTAGACAGCCGGACCGGCGTAGGTGCCCGGATCGTCTGCGACAGTGGCAAATAACGAGCTGAAATCGTTCAGCGGGAGGTCAGTGTGGACCACACTGACCGGCAAGTCGGCCGGATGAACGCGGCGCATTTCCTCGATCGCGGTGCGCATGGGGGCCAAGGAATTGCGTCCCTCTGAGCATCCATAGTCAGCGATCGTCAGCGACCCGTCGGCGGTCGGTGGCACTACTGCGGCTGCCGAGCGAAGCAGCGGGATGGCGCGTGCCGCAGCACTCAACTGCGCCGTCGAGTGCTCGTTGTACTGGCCGCCGCCCGCCATCGCTTCTGGTTGCGTCATGAGTGGATTCTCCATCGATCGGCGGGCTCCGGCATCTACTCGCTCCTCCTTACCTCCGAACTCCGGATGTCAGGCGACGAATCGCGAAACCTGAACCCGGTCGCCGGCCCACTGCGAGTCCGATGAGTTTCGGTCCTTGTGGTGGTCTAACTCGCATGGGCAAACTCACTTACGGCATGAATATCTCAGTGGACGGCTACATCGCCGACCGGAACGGCGATATCGGGTGGAGCGACCCGGATGCCGAACTGCACCAGTACTGGAACGACCAGGTCCGCAACACGGCGGTGTCGTTGTATGGGCGAAAGCTGTACGAGCTGATGTCCGCCCACTGGCCAACCGCCGACGAGGCCCCCGACGTGTCGCCGGTGGAGGCAGAGTACGCCCGCCTGTGGCGGGCCATGCCGAAAGTGGTGTTCTCGAACACCCTCGGATCGGTTGGCTGGAACTCGCGACTGGAGCGGGGCGATGTCGTCGACTTTGCCACCAGACTCAAGGCGGACACCGACGGGGTGATCGATGTGGCCGGTGCCACGCTTGCCGCGCCGCTGGTTCGGGCCGGCCTCGTTGACGAGTTCCACATGGTGGTCACCCCCGCCGCGGTGGGCGGCGGGCTGCCGTTCTTTCCAGCCTTGGACAGCTGGATCTCGTTAGAGCTGACCGAGAACCGTACGTTTCCGTCCGGCGCGGTGCTCCTCCGGTATTCGGCCAAGAAGTAGGAGCGGGTCACCTGTTGGACTCGGCGTGTTGCTCAGCGAGGGGTGAGACCGAAAGGTAGTCCTCTGCGCCGGGCCCAGTCGGCGTGAGCACGACCGGCGTCGGTGTTGGGTGTTCCGACACCGTCGAGGCAATCGAGTTGCTCGCGGGTGTCGAGGGTGGCTCCCAGTTCGCTGAGAATCGCATTGATACCCAGGTTGATTCGGGCGAGCATGACGAAATCGCTGGGAATCTGCATTTTGCGTACCGCAATACCGATCGGCCCGTCGTCGAACATGGACTGCACCAAGCCGGTGCTGTCTGCCGGGACGAAAGTATGCGGCTGTTCAGTGTTCACGCTCGAGGCCATCATCGCCCACCACTGAAAGGCATCGTCGACACCGAGATCCGTGTCGGCAGTGATGAACCCGTTGTCGATCATCAGGCGGTACAACTCGTGGCGGTCGCCTTCGCAGGTGGCCCGAAACATTGTGACGATTCCGCGGCGAACCCACTCGGGGAACTGTTTGACACATCCGAAGTCGACAAAACCTACTGTCCCGTCGTCGCCGAATCGGTAGTTGCCCGGGTGCGGGTCTGCGTTGAACAGGTTGCTGTGGCGATACGCCCCGAAACCGAAGTAGCCGATCGCCGTCGCCCAGCAGTTACGCAATTCCTGGTCGGCGGTGCGGGCCTGTGCCCATCCCACCCCGTTGAGAAAAGTCATGGTTATCACCAGATCACCGACATGACTGTCGATCACGTCCGGCACTCGGATGAAGGGGTGTCCGCGGTACAGGTCGGCGAATCGTCGGATGCTGCGTGCTTCGAGGCGGTAGTCGAGTTCGTCGGCGATTCGCTCGGCCACTTCAGCGGCAGCGGATCGTTGGTCGGTGCGCATCGCCCGCGGTGTCAACGACATCCCGAGTTTGAGGAATGTGGCCAGCAATTCAGTGTTGGCGAGGTCATCTCTGATCGCACGGGCCACACCGGGGTACTGGACTTTCACCGCGACCTCTTGTCCATCGGCGAGCCGCGCCCGGTGCACCTGTCCGATGGACGCCGCAGCGACCGGCTCCGGGGAGAACTCGACGAACAACTCTTCGATCGGGCGGCCCAGATCAGATTCGATGATTTCCCGGACCGTTGCGAAGTCCATCGGCGGGGCGTCGGACTGAAGGCGCTGCAACGCAGCCTGATAGGCGGCGAACGGCCCACCGACATCGGGATCGACGTCGTAGGTCGACACGAGTTGGCCTGCCTTCATCAACACGCCTTTCGAGTGGCCGAGCAGGTCTGCGTAGCGTTGAGCGGTGCGCTCGTGGAATCGGCTCAGGGCCTCGGTGTCCCCTGCATGCGAGCGCAGACCCGCCACGACCCGTCCGCCGGCTGCGCGCGCAGCGAAACCCACGACAGGGACTGTGCGGCGAATCCTGCCGGCTTGCACAGATCCAAATCGGATTTCTTCATCGGGGATGGAGGTTTCGTCATTCATCGTTCTGCTCTGTCGGTAAAGACCAAAGGGACCTGGGTGGGACCGCGCAGGATTCCCGACGCGTGCCAGGTCACTGGTCCGGCGAGCCGTGGTCGACGAGCGCACAACTGCCGCAGGGCGATAGCCAGTTCCAGCTTTGCCAATGCTGCACCCAGACACCGATGTCGGCCGTAGCCGAGGGCTAGATGCGGCCGACCCTTGTCGCGGTCGAGACGGAAATCGTCCGGCGCCTCGAATACTTCTGGATCCCGGTTGGCTGCCGCGATGGCGACGATGACCCGCGCTCCCGGTTCAATTGTGTGCCCGTCAATCTCGCGGCGACCGGTCGCGGCGCGCACGACGATCTGGGCTGTCCCGTCCAGGCGGAGTAGTTCGTCAATCACACCGTCGGCGCCGACGTCGTCGAGCGTGTCTATCAACCTATCGCCGACGTCCCCGGTGCAAAGACGAATCATACTCGTTCCCAACAGTTTTGCAGTTGTCTCGTGACCGGCGACGGCGAGAAGAATCGCGTTGGACACCACTTCGTCGAGTTCGAGTTGGGGGTCGGTGGCCAACAAGCTGAGCAGATCATTCTCCGGCTGTCGACGGCGCTCGGCGCACAGAGGCAGGAACTCGGCCAGCACCGCAGTCAGCCCCGATATCGATGGCACATCATCGGAAGGAAGGATTGTCCCTTCCAACCCGAGTACCAACTCACTCGTCTCGTCCCACATCAACTGCGCAACGTGAGGTTCGAGCGCCAACCACTCCGCGATGACAGCGATGGGCAGTGGTTCGGCGATCCTCGACATCAAGTCGAAAGCTACCCCTGACGCGACATCACCAATGACTTCGGCGGCGATCGCCGCAATCCCGTCACTCATCGATGCGATGTAGCGCGGCGTGAAGACGTCGCGAAGTGCGCCGCGGGCCCTTCCGTGGTCGGGTGGGTCGAGGGAGAGCATGGTCTGCGCGAGCGGAGCGTCCTCAAGGCCATTGGCCCGCAACGCCTGGCGACTGACTTCGGCAGCCAACGGGTCGCTGCTCCATCCCGTGCCGAGCAACACCTCGCGGGCAGCGTTGTATCCACTGATTACCCACGATTGAGTCTGGTCGTCGAACTGAATGGGCCGGTGGCCGTGATCCCACGGCCGAGACAGCACCGACGTTGTGCCATCTGGCCACTTCCATCCCTGCAGTGCTGACGGATCGGTCACCGCATTCATATGCGCCTCCTCAGGCTCCTAAGTGGTTACTTAGGGGCTCACTTGGCTACACTAAGTGTGCACTTAGGTTGTGTCAACGGCGTTGGCGCTATCGGGCCGACCACACGGCGTGTGACCGTACGGAATGAGGGTGATGAGCACAGCAACGCGCGACCGATTGATCGAGGAAGCGATGCGCCTCTTCGGAGAACAGGGTTACCGTGCGACGAGCGTGGCCCAGATCGAGGAAGCAGCGGGCCTCACGCCAGGTTCAGGCGGCCTTTACCACCACTTTCGGTCTAAAGAATTGCTACTGGAAGCGGGAATCGACCGACAACTCGACCGACTGCGCGCGCTGCGCGACATCGGGCAGATCTTCGAGGGGCTCACCGACATCCGCTCCGAGCTCACCGTGATGGGCCGGTACACGCTCGAGGTCATCGATGAAGAAAGTCAACTCCTGCGCATCGTGTCCTCCGAACTTCGTAACCGACCGGCCAAACTGGCCGACACCCTGGCCGATCTTGTTGACCAGTCGTATGCGGGCATGGCGAGCTGGGTTCAACGGAATATCCCCGGCATCGAGAGGGATCGGGCCGAAAACATCGCAACAATCGCGATGAACGCGCTGTTCGCGCACCGGACAATGCCGCACTTCTTAGGCCTACAACCACTTTCGATTCAAGACGACCGCATTATCGGCGAATGGGTCGAGATGGTGGCCGGACGAATCGAACAATGCGACCCCACACGCGGTGCTCGGGCAGACCAGAATTGAGACACCGGTACCACCGCACCACCCGAATAGCTCTGAGCCGCCGCGCTGTCGTCAACCAGCATCAGTATCCATAGGTATAGCGGAGACCGGCGTTGATGAGCTCCCCGATGCGTTGACACATGTGCCGGAACAGGCGGTCATCTGGAGCGGGCGGCTCGATCAGCAGAGTCCATCGAAGTGCCGTTTCGCGGCCGCTTCCCGTCAGGTCGAACTGGATATTTGCGTCGGGCCGCTTCGACCAGATCGATGACCACACAACAAGTGTCGGGCGCTGAGTGGCAAGAACGCGCGGTGGCGTCTCGTCATCGCGGAGGTGCAACCATGACCTGACGGTAGCGCGGCCGGGATTGGCTAGGTCCTCGTACACCACCCACGGCGGGGGCGGCTGAGTGCGCTGCCGAGTCGCGACCGCTTGCATACACGAACCGTACGAGACCGGATGCGCCCAGTCCACCGACTAACCGCTGCGTTCTCGTCGGCCAATGACCCGCCGGCAAAATGGGATGCAACGACCGCTGAGAACCGGTACGGTGTTTCGGTGTTCCGTCGAGTCGAAGCAGGTACTGGCGCCGCGCGCGCCTCTATGAGATGACTGCGCCCCGCAGCCGACCGTGATGGTCGGCAGCTCAGTCATGTCCTCGCCCCGGTGTTTCGGGGAATCGACTCACCGCGTCCCGGACGCGGTCTCACTGCAGGTCTCCGATAGGCGTACCTGCACGGATGGATGAACCATGAAGACTCTTACCCAGCAGCAGATCATCGACTCCTTTCGCGGCGCGACGCGCAGCGAGATCAAGCGCGTCACGTTCCCGGCCGACTTCGACGACACCGATTTCGATGCGCTCGACTTCTACGGATGGCGGGATCGCAAGATCCCCAGTCGTGGCTACATCTGCGTCCCACATCAGGGCGACGTCATCACCTTGCTGTTGACGCAGGCTGACGCCGTCCCCAAGCGGCGGGCCATGTGTACATGGTGTCGCGATGTCAATCTGACGAGCGCAGCGGTCATGTTCTCCACGCGCCGGATGGGTTCTGCTGGGCGCCGCGGCGATACGATCGGTGTCCTCGCCTGCGAGGACTTCAGCTGTTCACGCAACGTCCGCCGGCTCCCACCCGCCTTCCACCGACAGACCGACCTCGACGCGATACGGGCCGAGGCGGTGACTGGGCTGCGCGTTCGCGTCGGGGCCTTCGTGGCCAACGTGCTGTCGTCTGCAGACGCCTGACTTCGCGCCGCGGCGCCGGCGAGCGATGCCGGCGCCGCGGCGTTCACTGATCCCCGATACGCAACATCGACCGTGCGGTTTCACCCGGCTCTAAGCAGGTCACTCTCTTCCAACGGGGTCATGAGGCTGATCGCCGGTGAGGTCTTCGCGCTCGCCCACACAGGAACGATTCCATACGCCCTTGGCTTGTGAAATCGACCAGCTGGCAAGAACATTGAGGGCCTGCTGCGAGCGACTGCCGGGCTCGGTGGTGTATACGTACAGCGTCTGCTCCGGATCGTCCGGCAGGGTGAGGGTTTCGTATTCGACCGTCAACTCGCCGACCACTGGATGCCGAAGGCGTTTCGAGCCGTGCGTGCGCTGATAGACCCGGTGTTGCGACCACCACCGACGGAAATCATGGCTCTTGTCGGTCAATTCGTCGACGAGAGCTCGGGTGATCCGATCATCCGGATCGTTTCCGGCCTCTAACCGAAGACTTTCCACGGCCGCGCGAGCCTGTGTGTCCCACTCGAGGAACAGATTCCGCGGTTCGTCGCCGAGAAAAATCCATTTGGCGTAGTTGCGGTCTCGCGGAAGAAACTGATCGAAATCGGCGAACAACGCGCGCGCCATCCGGTTGGTGGCGAGTACATCCGACCGCTTGCCGAGAATCAGAGCCGGCTGACCTTCGAGGGCATCAAGAAGCTGGTAAAGCCCTGGGCGCACCCGCTGCACAGCCGCAGCACGACGCGGCGGCGCGACCGACCGGCGCCCGATCAGATTGCCCAGGTGAGTCCGACCGGCGGCATCAAGGTCGAGCGCCAAAGCGATCGCATCGACAACCCCTGTCGATGGAGTGATGCGCCTGCCTTGCTCCAGCCGCGAGTAGTAGTCGGTCGACACCCCTGCCAGCAACGCGACCTCCTCCCGACGCAGACCCGGAACACGCCGTACCCGACCGTCGGCAGGTAGGCCCGCGCGCGACGGGTCGACCTGACTCCTCGCCCGCCGCAAGAAATCGGCAAGTTCGCGATTGACCTCACTCACACCATCATCATCACCCACCGGGTTCATCTACACCTGGGTCGCGCAGTCCTATGTTCGCCTATCCCAGGTCAGCCAGGGCTGGATATGCACTGCTCAAACGTCTCGTAGGCGCCAAGACTGGAGACACCCAACGAAAACCATCGTTTCGCACCGGCCCTCACACAAGGAGTGACATGACCGCCACCACCCCCACCACCTGGTTTGTAACCGGCACTTCCCGCGGACTCGGACTGGAACTGGTCAAACAACTTCTCGAACGTGGCGACAACGTGGCCGCCACGACCCGTTCCACCGATCGGCTCCTCCGCGCCCTGGACGGCGTCAACACGGACCGGCTCCTCGCGGTTGCCCTCGATCTCACTGCCGCGGACGCCGTCGATGCGGCGGTTCGCCGAACCATCGATCGCTTCGACGGACTCGACGTCGTCGTGAACAATGCCGGATACGGCTACCTCGCCGCAGTGGAAGAGACGACAGACCACGCCGCACGCCAGATGTTCGACGTACAGGTCTTCGGAGTGTGGAACGTCCTGCGGTCGGTCTTGCCGATCTTCCGTTCCCGACACGGCGGACACATCATCAACGTTTCCTCGGTGCTCGGTCTGACCGCGATGCCGGGCTGGGGGCTCTACTGCGCCGGAAAGTTCGCGCTCGAGGGGCTGAGTGAGTCTCTGGCAGCGGAGGTTTCGGAGTTCGGGGGTAAGGTCACCATCATCGAACCCGGCTACTTCCGTACCGACTTCCTGACAACCGATTCGCTGGCTCTTCCCGAAACCACCACGCAGGGCTACGAATCGATCCGGGAGATGACGCACAACCACCTCGGGCTCCAGGGCAGCCAACTCGGCGACCCGGTCAAGGGGGCGGCCGCCATCATCGCAATTACGGCTTCGAACGACGGGCCCTTGCGTCAACTGCTCGGCTCCGACTCCTACGACTACGCGACCGCCAAAGTCAGTGCCCTGACCGCTGACTTCGAGGCCGGCAGAGAACTCGCCTTCACCACTGACCACTCCCAAGCATGAGACAGCCGGCTACGGCCCAAACCGTCAGGTGCGGACGCGAGCCGCTCCGGTCAAGAGCCAATGCTTGTCGGCGTCAGTGAACCAATCCTTCGTCTTTACTGCCGTATGCTGCGCGGAGCTTGGGTTTGACGACCTTGCCACCAGGATTGCGTGGCAGTTCGTCGACAACAATGAGGTCTTTCGGGTGTTTGAAGCGCGCCAGGTTCTCGTCGAGGTGAGGTCCGAGCTCATCGAGGGTGAGCGACTCCGTACCTGCGGCCAGGACCACGACTGCTACCGGGACCTCACCCCACTTCGCGTCGGCCCGGCCGATGATGGCGGCTTCGGCGATTGCGGGGTGACTATAGAGTGCGTTCTCGACCTCGGCGCAGTAAATGTTCTCGCCACCAGAGATGATCATGTCTTTGGCTCGGTCGACGACATAGAGAAAGCCCTCGTCATCCTGCCGGACCAGATCGCCGGAGTGGAACCACCCACCCCGGAACGCCTCTGCCGTAGCCTCAGGATTCTGCCAGTAACCCTTCATCAAATTGGGTCCGCGATAAACAATTTCGCCGACTTCGCCCTGTTTGACGTCTTCCATCAGTGGGTCGACGATCCGAGCCGTCACCGCCGGCACGACTTTGCCAACCGAACCGATCTTCCGGATGGCGTCTTGACCTTCGAGAAGCGTTGTGACCGGGGACATCTCGGTCTGACCGAACGCGGTCATGTTCAGTGCCTCGGGGAACAGCTCATTCATCTCGCGAAGCACGGTATCGGGAGCGGGGGCCGCTCCCCAGCTGATCGCCCGCAGTTTGAGGTCGCGGGGTTTGGCTCGCTGCGCGGCGCATACTGCCTGCCACTGGGCCGGCACCATGAACACCGAAGTGATGCCTTCGCGCTCCAAGGTGTCGAGCATGTCGTTTGGATCAAACGCGCCGAGCGGATGGATCACTGCCTGGATGCCCCGATAAAAGACCGGGGCGAAGGCCGCGATGCCTGCGATATGAAAGATCGGAGGCACGACCGAGGCTATGTCGCCCGGTTGGCCATCGGACGCATTGATGGTGGTCATCGCCTGGGATTGCAAGTTCGCGTGGGTCAACATGGCGCCTTTTGGCTTTCCAGTTGTCCCCGAGGTGTACATGATGAGTGCGACGGTATCTTCGGGGACATCGACCTCGACGAGATCCATAGGATCCTGTGCGAGCAGCTCTTCGTAGTCAAGGTGATCGACGCTGTCGGCGGCAGCGTCGACGACGATGGTGGTGTCGATGGTTCCGGTGGACGCTCGGACCGCATCAGCGAGCGGCACGAGCAGGTTCTCGGTGAGAAGTACTGTGGCGCCACTATTTTCAACCAGAAAACCCACCTCGGCCGGGCTCATGCGAATGTTGACCGGTACCGGGATCGCGCCGATCAGATTTGCCCCCAGGACAGCTTCGACATACTCGGTGCGGTTGAGCAGCGCCATCAGGACGCGATCGCCGAACTGGACGCCGTGGCGTTGCAACGCTGCGGCAAACCGACGCGACCGGTCGTCGAGTTCACGCCAGGTGGTCGCGGTGTCGAGATACTTGACAGCAACCTGTTCTGGCGTCATGTGAGCATGTCGTCGCACCTGGTTGTTCCAGGTGTTGCGGCTGGAACGCAATGGTTCGTCGAGAAGCTTGCTGGACGATTCTGCAGCAACTGTCATTGCGTATCCCTGGTGTTGTTGGGCGTGGGGTGCGGTCAACAACCCACTACTGTGCGCTACGTCTCACTGTAGAGGTTGCGACGATCGTGGGCCGACGAATCAAGGCAGCAAGTGAAATACGTTCTGTGAGTTGACGAAGCGGTGTTCGGTATTTCGTGGCGCGTTCGCTTCGCATGTAGTCGGAGTCATGCCTGGTCCAGTCGCGTCACCACCCCTCGGTCACCATCCACGCGAACACGGTCACCGGTCTTCAACGACTGCGTGGCCACCAAGGTGTTGACGACGCACGGTAAACCGTACTCGCGCGCCACCACAGCCCCATGGGACACGGAGCTGCCGATATCGGTGACAAGTGCAGCGATCACGGTGAAGTACGGTGTCCAACCGACGTCGGTGACCGGTGCGACCAAGATCTCTCCGCGTTGCACGTCGCGCGCGTCGACGATCGATCTGGCCACGCGCACAACGCCTTCGACAGTCCCGCGACTCGCCGGGCGGCCGATGATCTCGTTGTCGGTGACACCCCGCTGAGGCCGGACGATGAGCGGTGTCGGCCGCCCGACAGACACGTCGGCGAACTCCAGCGAGTCCTGGAATGCCAGCGCCTGCCGACGCTCGACCGCTCGATGCAGAAGATCGCCGATATCGCCGGAATCGACGACGCGGTTCAGTTCTGCCCGGTCGAAGAAGAACACGAGATCCGAATCAGGCAGTCGCCCGGCCGCGGCCAGCACCTCGCCCAGATGCCGGTAGCCCAGCTTGAGCGAATGCGCCATCAGCGCCATCTTCGATTTGGTCTCCTCGCGCCCTCGTGCGCCTCCCTGCGCCAACCTGGCGAGAAGTCTGATGGACGCTGCGCTGGGCACTTCGGGCCGGCTCTTGGCCGACCCGCGGTCGGACGGATCAAGCGCGGAACGCACCATCACCTGCATCATCGCACCCAGCCCTTCCGGGTCCTCGGCCCACGACGCATCGCGCATGCACAGCTCGCGATATCCACGGTGGCCGTGGCGCTCCAGGAACTTCTCCAATGCCATCCCGGCCGCGCTGCCGGTGGCACACAACTCCCCGACCGCGGCACCCGGCTCCCCCGCCAAGAACTTCATGGCAGCCACGTCGTCGGCCGCGATGGTGTGTACCACCGAGTCGAGCTCTTCCAGCATGAGCGCGCTCTCGACATCGGACGCGCCGGCCATGAGCCTGGTCGCCTCGGCGCGACCCTCGTCTTCGCTGCGCCCTTTTTTGACTGCTTGTCTCATCAAGACGCTCTCGAGGACGTTCGCGGCGACCGCCGCGCGCGACGACGATCGCACATGGGTCAAGGTGATGTCGCAGTACTGTTCCACCCCGGATTCGAGCTGCCGCAACACCTGCCGAGGGTCATCACCGGTCGGCACCTCGAACTCGGCGATCTGATCCTTCAATCGCCGGATCGCGGGCCCGGCAGACAACGCGTACGTGGTGAGCCGCACGGTGTTGACCAGTCTGTGCAAGAACGGCTTTGGTGGTTTCGGTTTCAACTCGTCAACCACCCGACCGCAGATCGAGGTGGAGAATTGTTCAAGCGAATTGCCCAGTATCCCCGAGCTCAGACCGGTGCCCTCGGTCAGGTTCAAAAACATGTGGCCCTGAAAGTAGCCGACCTGCAGCCACGGCTTCTCGTACTTCGGCTGCGCTCGCGCCACCACCTGCGTCATCTGCATCGCGTAGTCGATGGCAAAACCGGAGACCGAAGCAGTCAACGGGCAGAACGCCCCGGGCATCATCTCGCCGATGTTGCAGCGGGTGTACACATGGTCTGCACCCGCGAGTGGCGAATCCATCTCGCCCAGATCGCCGGGCAGAGTGGTGATAGGACGAGCCTGAAGCCACCAGAGCTTCCCCGATCGGTCGATGGCCCACTCGAGATCCATCGGTTTCGCCCAATGTTCGACAGCGCGCAGGGCGCCCGCCCGGATGTCCGAGATTTCGTCGGACGACAGAACCGGCGTCTCACCAACCTCACGAACGGCGGGGTTGCCCTCGGAATCCACAACGATGTGGTCTGGGGACGCCGACCCGTCGACAAGCGCCTCGCCGAGCCCGGCGATGGCATCGATCACCATGAGGTCGCGCCGGCCGGTGGCCGGATCTGCTGTGAACACGACGCCTGCGGCTCGCGCATCGACCATGTGCTGCACCACCAGATGCATTGTGGCCGCGGTCTGTCCACTGTAGGAAGACGCCCGTCCGGAATGAACCGACGCCGCACACGTGTGAACAGCCGCAGCAAATGCTTCGACGGAGTCGACACCCAGCACGGTGTCGTACTGTCCTGCAAAGGATTGGTCGTCGCCGTCTTCGCCGACTGCCGAGGACCTCACGGCCACCGGAGTCGCACCTGCCGATGCCATCTGCGAAAAGCGTTCAGCCACATCATCGACGGCGATCTGCTCGGAAGCGTCAGCGATGACAAATCCCACCGGCACAGCAAGTCCCAACCGGCGCAACTGCGCGAGACCGGCCGCTTTTCCGCCGTAACGACCGTCAAAGACCTCGTCGAACTCGACCGCGGTCAACGTCACGACGATCCTCCCAATTCGTCCACGATCTCCGCGAGCGCGTCGACCTCGATGGGGCCCGGTTGGTAGAGGCAGATCCGGTCGGAGACACCGTCGACCCGGTCGCGGATGTGCGCAGCCACCTCGGATGGGCTGCCACACGCGGCAATGGTGTGCAGTATCTCGTCGTCGATCAGCGTGGCCATCTCTTGCCAGCGGCCTTGCTTGGACATCGCATTCAGTTCTGGTTGCAGATCGCCCCATCCGTGGGCGTCGAGAACCGGCCGGTACGCCGGTGTGGAACCGTAGAACGCCAGCAACATCCGAGTGGAGGCATGATCGTCGTCGCGGCCGGTATCCACCGACACGATGATCTCGGGTACCACCTCGAATTCGCTCTCGCTGCGGCCTGCAGCAGTCAATCCCTCGCGCACTGCGGGCAGTGTCGACTCGTGGAGGAACCGCTTCGATCCGAAAGGCATCACCAACAAGCCATCGGCCACTTCTGCAGTGGCCCTGGTCAACCGGGGTCCGAGCGCGCCGAGATAGATCGGCGGCGGACCGAACGGGTTCGGGCCGGGTACAAAGGTCGGCGTCATCAAGGTGTGCCGGTAGTACTCGCCGCGGAAGTCGAGTCGTTCACCCTCATTCCACGTGGCAAAAATGGCTCGCAGCGCCCCCACCAATTCCTTCATCCGTGCGACCGGATGATCGAACTCGACTCCATAACGCTTCTCGATCTGCGCGCGAACCTGCGTGCCCAGACCCAGGATGAAGCGCCCTTCGCTGATCAGCTGTAGGTCATTGGCCTGATGGGCGAGCTGAATCGGATTGCGAGGGAATGCAATCGCAACGTTCGACATGACGTCGAGATTCTTCACCGACGATGCCAGCACCAGCGGGGTGAAGACGTCGAACGGTCCTTCGAAGGTGAACACGCCTGATGCGCCGGCTTCCTTGAGCACTTCCGCCCGTTCGAGTGCATCGGTTGGCCCGAACAGCGCTGTCATGATCTTCATACCTGGCACTAGCTCGCCGCGTCGGTCCAGTCGGAGAATCCCGACGGGTGGTGCGGCCCGATGATGCCGTGCTCGAACAGACCCGCGCCCTCGCGAACCGATCCGTCAGCTTCGGTACACACGGCCTTGCCGACATGGTCGATGAGACTGAACGGCGCCCGGGCCATCACGTCTGGATCCGTCAGGTCGAAGTCGACGCGTTCAGCGAATGGTGCACCCTTCCAGCTGCCGTGTGCCCACGAGGAGTCGCCACCGTAGCCCGACCCGAAAGCGATGGGAGCAAACAGCTTTGACTCGACGTCCAACTCGATCTTGTCTCCGGCGCGGTTCATGAACTCCACATGGGCGCTCCGAGGGATTCTTGTGCCGGGCTGGTAATCAATGTTCACCCGAACTCCGTCGAGCTGCTCGACGCGACCGTCCCGCCACCTACGTGTGCAGTCGTACAGGCTGCGGTGGCCATCGGGATCTTCCTGCAGGATCAAGAACAGCTGGTAGTCGTCGAACGCCAACGGCAGGTACAGCCACCACATTCCACGGAACGAATCGTCTGGCCGACCGGCCGGCTCGGCCTCGCCGACAGGTCGGATGCCCCACGAGCGATCACGGCTCGCCACACTGCTGTCGTGACTGACTTCCAGTCGTTCGCCATCGACATCGATCCAGCCCTGCCACGAACCGACCTGCGCAAAGCGAGACGCCTGCAAGGTCACCCGCCTATCGGTGAGCATCTGGTGCGGCTCCTCCAGCGCGGCGGGAAACAGCCCGCGCCAGGTGAGGTCGGCAGAGATACCTTCGGTCTGCGCCAACGTCAGATGCACCTGCTGTAGCGGCTCGATGACATCGAGGCGGTAGCCGTTGACGTTCTGATGAAGGCGATCGTCGTCGATGGCGTCGCTGAGGTGCACCGCGGTCTGGGTGTCGCCGCGACGAACGACGAAGTAGGCGTCCTTGACGCCGAGGCGTGGGTAGTAGCCGATACCGGTCAGGGCCATGAAACGGCCTTCCCGGTCGAGCACGTTGAAGTACGACCGGTCGTAGAAGTTTCGATCGGACGTAGCCGGCCAGGTCAGGGGCGCGGGCGTTTGGTGAATGGGGAACTCGTCAAGCGGGCTCAGATGCACTAGCTCTCCTCAAATACGATACGTACCGTATTGGAACTATGGTGAAGCCATGACAGCAGAAAGCCGCAGTGAAAACAAGAGGTCTGCGCAGTCCACACCCGGGCGGCCGCGTGACGGCAGGATCGATGCCGCGATCATCGCTGCCACACGCGAGCTGATCCTCCAGACCGGCTACTCCGCGTTGTCACTGTCGGCGATCGCTGCGCGTGCCGGAACCACCACTGCTGCCATCTACCGCCGGTGGTCGGGCAAGGCGCAGCTCGTTCACGAAGCCGTGTTGTACGCCGAATCGATATCCGCGCCCGATGGTTCCGGCGACATCCGCGCGGAGATACGGGGTCTGGTCGAGACGGTCCGGGTCATCTTCGACAGACCGGAGGTGCGGTTGGCACTGCCGGGTTTGATCGCGGACACCGTCGCCGATCCTGAGCTGCACGCCATGATGATCGCCCGATTGGGCGGGAATCTCACGGCATTCGAATCTCGGTTCGGACAAGAGCGCCGCGACGACGACCATCTGCCCATGCTCGCCGAGGTGGTCGCGGGCACTGCGATCTTTCGCATTCTCATCCGAAGCGACGCAGCCCTCGACGACACCTGGGTGGACGAGATGACCAGTATGATCACCAACCGTTGGCCCCCTGAGAAGTCGCTGGATCACTCCTGAACATCGCTGTCCTGTCCACCCGACCGGCTTTGACGGCGGGGAACTATCGTTCGCTGTATGCGCTTTGATGAGTATCAGGTCTTCGATGCACTCGGACTCGCTCAACTCGTCAAAGACGGTGACGTGACGGCCGGCAAGCTCCTCGATATCGCGCAGCAGCGGGCACATGAGGTGAACCCTCAGATCAATGCAATCGTCCGCTTCATGAACTCGCAGGCCAAAGACCACGTTGCCGATGAACGGGTGGGCCCATTCAGCGGCGTCCCGTTCCTGATCAAAGACCTGGCTCAGGACTACGGCGGCCTGCCCAGTAGCAGCGGTTCGCGATCACTCGTCAATGTCCTCGCGGGTGAGCATTCCACCGTGGTTCAGCGATGGCTCGATGCCGGATTGGTGATCTTCGGCAAGACGAACACCCCCGAGTTCGGCGCCAAGGGGATCACCGAGCCCGAACTGTTCGGACCGGCGCGGAACCCGTGGGATCTGACCCGGACACCTGGAGGTTCGTCGGGCGGATCCGCCGCGGCTGTTGCTGCCGGCATTGTTCCGGTCGCCGGCGCCAACGACGGCGGTGGCTCCATCCGGATCCCGGCCGCCTGCTGCGGACTAGTCGGTCTCAAGCCGGGCCGCGGGCTCCTCCCCATGGGTCCAGCCATCGGTGAGGCGATGCACGGCGCCGCCGTACAAGGGGTTGTCTCCCGCTCGGTACGGGATACCGCGGCGATGCTCGATGTGCTCGCCGGGGGCGAGCCGAGCGGCCCGTTCCTGCCTTCCGTCCCGCCTGACACCTACCTCTCACAGGTGGGTGCCGATCCCGGACGGCTACGAATCGGCGTCTGCTCCACATCGGGCATCAATCCCGATCCCCATTCAGAAGCGGTGGCGGCAGTCGAAGCCACCGCGAAGGCTCTTGCCGACCTCGGACACGACGTGGAGATCCTGGACCAGCAGCCGTTCGACGACCTGGCTTTGGCCCGCGACTTCTTGCTGACCTGGTTCGTGTACCTGGCGTGGGAAATGGACGACGTCAAACGCCGATCAGGTTGCGGCGACTCCGATTTCGAGATCGACACGCGGGTCATGGCCGCACTGGGGCAAGCCCATAGCGGTGTCGAGTATGTCGATGCGGTCATGCGCCGACACGACCATGTACGACGACTGTCAGCGTATTTCGAGAAGTATGACCTGCTGATGACGCCAACTCTGGCCGAGCCTCCGCCACGCATCGGCGCGTTCGATACTCCCCGCCCTGCGCGCATGGCGGCGGCCGCTCTTCTGAGAACTTACACAGCCGGCCTTCTGCGGCATGCCCCGTTGGTGGACAACATGATCCAGGACAACCTCAGTTGGGTGCCCTACACACAGTTGGCGAACCTGACCGGGCGTCCCGCGCTGTCGTTGCCACTCCACTGGACCCCGGAAGGCATTCCGATGGGTGTGCAGTTCACCGCTCAGCTTGGTTGTGAAACCATGCTCCTGCGTCTCGCAGGACAACTCGAACAAGCCATGCCCTGGGGACAGCGCCGGGCGGACCCCTCCCCCAACAGCTAGCCCCCGTGCGAGAGATCAGGTGTAGCAAAGCTTTCCGACAGTCACCTGACCACTACCACGTCAGCCGCCACCAGATGTCCGCCGGAACTCGTCCGGCGTTGAATTGGATCTGAGGGCGCCAGCGTCGACCGCTCGTGCAAACGTGGCGATCGCGCTGCCCGTGACATCCGGCTGGATGAGCGGGAACAAATGACTGGCGCGAGGTATCACGGTCAGATGAGCACGGGGTGAAATCGCTTCGAAGCGGCGTTCATTGACGCGAAACTGGTCCCAGCCGCCATTGATGAATTCGATCGGACCTGGATACCGCGCGAGTTCGCCCAGCGCATCGAAACGGGAGACCTCGGCGACAACATCTCTGATCGATGCCAATGCGAGGCCACCGACTTCCATGTCGTCAGCGACTCGGCGCCCGACCGATGCTCGGGTGAGCCACCTGCTGATGGCCGCTGCCTGCTCGGGCAGGTATGCGGTCGTCGCCCCGAACGCTCGAAACGGGGCTGCATAGAACGGACTGGGTTGTGCGGTCGCGCACATCGCCACCAACCCACTGACCAGATCTGGACGCCTGCCCGCGACGGCCATCGAGACGTAACCGCCCATCGACATACCTGCAACGATCGCGGGTGGCCCGAGCTCCTCGATGGCCTTGACCACCGTGTCAACGGCACCTGCAAGCGTGAACGTCTCCCCCACCCGTCTGCCATGACCGGGCAGATCCGGGAACACCACTTCGCGGTCGGGGATCGCGGCAGCGATTCGGTGCAACGATGCCCCGCTGACACGAATCCCGTGGACGAGAACAACCGGTGCGGGAACGGGCGCAGACACGGGAGTCAGTATGCCCTCAATCCTCGATGGGCCCACAGGTCCAGCTGTGCCCCTGTGCCAAACCGTCACACAAAGTTCTCGAAAGTGTTGCGCAGCAACACTCGAGTTGAACGGCCGGGAAACGGTCAGGTTTCTGACGCAGTCCGATCCTGCGTCCACTTCGGCGGGCAACTTCCCCGACGGCTCATCCCAGGCGACGTATCCTGCTCCAGACAGGTCCATGCTCGAGCCACACGTAGTCCGGATTCGGACGAACCGGACGACCGCGTAGCCGATTCAGCCGTGGCGATTCGTCGATCAGTGACGTGAGTATCTCGAGTTGCCGCAGCGTCCATGCCCGCCGGGGACGAACAGCTATCTGGTAGGCGCCGAGGTAGTCGGTGATTTCTTCACTGAACGCGGTCTTGAACTGGCCTACCCCGTGGCGGGGGTGAGAGGGATCGGAAATGGTCGACGTCGACGGTGTCCCGTCGAGGTCGTATCGCTCGCATCCCTGTTCCCGCGCCCACTGCATGATCTCCCACTGCAGCGCGTACGCGGCGCGGCTGCCTCCCAGTCCACACAGGAACGGGTCGCCGGGGCGCTTGCGAATCGAGCCCGCCCCCAGGTAGAGCGCATTTTTGCCCAATTTCGAGACGAACGCGCCGACCACCACCTCGCCTTGGTGCCGAGCCAGGAACAGCTGACCGTCGCCCGACGCTTCGTACTGCTGGAACAGCGCAGTCGACGTCTCGAGACCGGGGATCCTGAACCGGCCACCGCTGGTGGCGTCGAGCATCTCGTACAGGATGCGGCAGTTCTCGTCGGTGGCCGGGACCCGTTCGACCGTGACACCTTCCTGCGCTGCACGACGGATCGACTTTCGCGCTCGCTTCTTGAAGCGAGCCTGCACGTCGAGTTCGGAGCCGCGTAGATCCACGATGACCGTGCTGTCGTCCAACCACGTCGGCACCCGGGTAAATCCTTGCACACGAAGGATTTTGGCGTCGTCTTCATTCGCCTTCAGTTGGGAACGCACCCGAACCGCGGTGATTCCGTTCCCTGCCCCGAACGCAGCCACTGCGCGGCCAGACCGGATCAGATCGTGAACGTCGAGGACAGGCGGTCCGAATAGCACCCAGAGCGCTCCCACAAGCGGCACGTCCACCTGGAACGCCGTCACTGCGTAACCGCCCACGATGAGATAGATGGGCCTGGCACCCTGTAAGGCCATGCCGTCGATGTTGGCGCGACCGCGATAGACGGTGCCCTCGTCTGGGCTAAGCAGGATCAGTTCGTCCCACCGCGCGATTTCGTCATCGTCGGCGAAGCGCACGTGCGTTGCGTCAGCCGCAGGCCGATGACGTGCATCCTCACGTTGACCGAATCGCCGACCTGAGCGGACAGTTCTGCCCACCGCCTTGACTGCGCTCATCTTGCAGAGCTCCCGGCTAACGCGGCGCCGTAGCGCTGCTCGATTTTTTCGGCCTTCGGCGGGTGAACGTTCACCCGGGAAAGGTCGCCGTTGTAGTGGCTGAGCACGCGGGGATCCATCACCTTACGCCACAGCGGCGGGAAGAACGCCAGAACCACCATCATGGCGTAGCCCGCAGGAAATTGAGGGGCCTCGCTGCAGCTACGAAGGGCCTGGTACCGCCGTCCGGCACGCGCGTGGTGATCGGAGTGCCGTTGCAGGTTGAGCAAGACGACGTTGCTGGCGAGGTGGTCACCATTCCAACTGTGCTCAGGACGCACCTTTCCCAATCTGCCGTCCGGAGTAGGCATTCGCAGCAATCCGTAGTGCTCGATGTAGTTCACCGCTTCGAGTACAAGCATGCCGATGACCGCCTGCAGCGCGAAATATGGCAGCATCGCCCACCCGAATGCTGCGACGATGACGACGACAATCGCGACACTCACCGACCAAGACTGGAGAATTGTGTTGCGCCAGTTCCAGAATCGGTGGCCCTGACGATGTAGACGAGCGGTTTCGAGCTCGATTCCCGAGAGGAGTCCTCCATAGAGCGCGCGGGGATAGAACGCGAACAAAGACTCGCCGAATCGCGCGCTCGCCGGATCTGCAGGGGTCGCGACCTTCACGTGGTGGCCGACGTTGTGTTCGACGTAGAAGTGCCCGTACACCGACTGCGCCAACGCGATCTTGGCCAGGCCCTGCTCCAGTTTCTCGCGTTTGTGGCCCAACTCGTGAGCGGCGTTGATACCGATCGCGGCACTCATGCCCAGAGTGATCGAAAGGCCAACTCGCTCACCCCTGGTCATGTCCGCGAAGGCAAGGCACCAGAAACCGAAGAACAGACCCGCGTACTGGAGCGGGACAAAGATGTAGGTGCACCACCGGTAGTACCGGTCCGCCGACAGCGTCCGCACCGCATCGTCCGGCGGTCCGGCACGGTCGGGCCCTCGGATCAGGTCGAGGAGAGGGACGACCACGAGGAGCAGGTAACCACCGAAACCCCAGAGCAACCCCGACACACTGTTCGCCAGCAGGCACGCGATGAACGGCCCGGCAGGCACCAGTAGACCGAGCGGCCACAGGTGACGTTTGGGGTCCTTCCATGTGCGAGTATCCGACATTCCCCGGTCCTCGACTTCAGCTCCGAGCTGGGTGCGGTGCATCACAGCCACCTCGCCCGCAATCTTCACGCGTCTTCACACTCACGGATCCCTTCCGTGGCACTGCATACCCCAAAACCCGGTTGTTCGACGTCAGGACTGCTTCGCGCGCGATGGCCGCGCTTTCAGTCCGTCTCACCGTTCACCAAATGCATTCCCCACTAATCGTCTTGATGCGCAATTTAAACACACAAACTGCAATATCCGATCGGCAATTCAGCCATGATGGCCGAACTGTGATTTCACCGAACCTCTTCGCGCGTGTTCGCGGGCCCGGAAACATGGTTCTGGTAATGAGCTGTGCTAGCGACTTGGTCCGGGGAACCAGCTCGTCTGGCTCGTGACTCTGCCGCAGATATACAGCGTTGACCCAGGGTTCAACACAACGACGCGGACGGCTTCTCGACCACCCGGATGACAGTTGAGTCGATCATGTCCACGAAAGTCCTTGTGAGCCAACAGAGCTCACCTCTGCGGCGTCTCGCAGATCGACCACCAAGGGTGATACACGTCCACGAACCCGAGTTTCGAGATCATTGATCTTCATTCGCGATGCCTCGACGATTGCAGGGAATGCAGGCGCGGCGGATCATACAGCTGGGGTTGCAGCTTCGGGGGTTACCGGCTCGGCGTCCGGGGAGTGTTTCCTGCACTGAGTAGATGTCTTCGCCGAGCGTTCGCGGCGCGAATACAAAAAAGGCAGCCCGGTTCACTCGCCGCAAATCGAGCGACAAAACAGACGGTACAACGCCCACCTGATTGCACGCAGCCGGCCGTCCGGAGAAGCGACGGATACGCCGCCGCGAGCACCGGCCCTCTTGGTGTCGCCTCCAAGCCATCGAACAATCTAGCGCAGGAATTTGCAGATCGACGACCTGCGTCGCCTGCGGGGCCCTATAGTGGGCCAATCTCCAGTGTCGAGCGACGGCACTGGCGGCGCCAGAAGAGACTTTCGTTCGACGGGTAACGCGGCATCGCCCGAAGACGACATCTCCTACAGTGCCTCAGTCGTCGGGGACCGAGATCAAGGAGCCAGTCCCCGCATGCCCTCACCTGCAATCCCCAGCGGCAATCTTGTTCCAGCTTGGAGTATCGACTCGACCGACAAGCAGCCCCGCAGGTCCAGTGGTCGGCGCAGGCCCCGGATCCTGGTCATGAGTGCTGTTGTGGCCGTTCTCAGTATCGGGTTGACGGCCGCGAGTTCGTTCCTGTTCACATTCACGTCCGCATCCGCGCTGACCGGCCATCCGGAGGTGCTGCGAGATGGTTGTTCGTGGGACTCATCCGGCAGCTTCGTACAGAACTGCCAGGTCTGGTCCCCGTCGCAGAACAAGTGGGTCACGGTCCAGATCCGCGCGTCGCAGGGCAGTGACCAAGGCGTGTATCTCCTCGACGGCATGCGAGCCCGCGAGGATCGTTCGGCGTGGACAACCGATGTGAGGGCCGCGGACGTCTACGACCACACCACCGACACCACGCTGGTGATGCCCGTGGGCGGCGCATCCTCCTTCTACACCGACTGGAACGGCGGCGCGGGCGACCAGAACAGCACCATCAGACAGGAGACGTTCCTGACCGACGAATTGCCCGCCTATCTCGCACAGAACTTCGGCGTGAGCCCGTCCAACAACGCCATCATCGGCTTGTCGATGTCGGCCGGCCCCGCGGTCACCCTGGCCGAACGTCACCCCGAGCAGTTCAAAGTCGTGCAGGCGATGTCGGGGTACTACCAAACCGACAACCCGCTGGGCGCTCTCGGCGTCTTCGCGTCTCAGACGTTGGTCTCCAACTACACAAACGGCATCCTCAACATGTGGGGTCCCCCCGGCAGCGCGCAGTGGACCGAGAACGACCCCTCGAAGAACGTCAGCAAGTTGAAGGACAACGGGCAGGTCCTGATCATCTCCTCGGGAAACGGCTTGCTGACACCCGGCGAACTTGCCCATCTGGCGCCGCAGGATCAGATCAGCGCCATCGCCTTGGAGATGTTGTCGGCGGTGTCGACCATCTTGATGCAGATGCAGGCCATACAAAGCGGCGCCAACGTGGTCGTCCTCCCCAATTACGGCGGGCACACCTGGGAGAACTGGGGCCGCGGACTACGCGATGGGCGAGAAGAAGTGACGCAGGCGCTACGCAGCACCCCGCCTGTCACCGCCAAGACCCAGGTGGTCACCGCCTCGGGATCGCCGGTGCCGGACGGATCGGCGAAGGTCACCGACGCCGCATTGCTGGCGGCGCAAACCCCCTCAGTGCTTCCGTCCGACATCCCGGAGACGGCAACCGCGCCCCAAAGCGTTGATCCGAGCGCCGACCCATCGGCGACGGAGTCCGCGCCCAGCGGGCCGACGTCCGCACCGGATCCGGCGGTGACTGGGACCGTCACGCCCACCGACACCCCTGCAACCACCACGCCCACTGCAGAACAGTCGCAAGTGAACACCGAGGTACCTGCGTTGGACATTCCTTCGGCGACGACCACACCCCCGGTTACGAGTGGAGCGTCTTCGGCACCGTCAGCTCCATAGCCGGGCTTCAGCGGGCGGGTGACAGCGATCGCTGACGGACCGACGGTCCACCGTCGGACGTGGGCGAGCTACGAGGGGTGACCCGCCCGCTGCCTGCGAAGCGCCGACCACGCCCCGGTCGACCAGAGCGCCCATGCGATCAACACCGGCTGGAAGAGCAGTCGGGTGGCTCGGGCCTGGTCGGTGTTAAGCCCGAACGCATCACGGTGGTTGATCAGCTGCGCCAGGTTGCCCGGAAACACCGCGACGAAGAACACGGCCAGCACCAGACCGACAGCGGCTCGGCGGCGTTTGAGGAGGATGGTCGAGGTTCCCAGCGCGATCTCGACCACACCTGAAGCGAGAACGGTCACGTCCGGGCCGAATGGCACGAAGTCCGGTACCTGCGCCTGGAAGTCCTGTCGCGCGAACGTCAGGTGTCCGATACCCGCGAACACCAAGGCCGATCCGAGCGCAATGCGTGCGACCGCACGCGTCGGCTCCTCAGCTGAAGGAGAGTCGGCGAGAAACACCGTCAGAGGGTTTGGCCGATTCGTCATTGGTTTCACCTTGGAGTCGAGGCAGCCGAAGTGGCGTGCTCAACCAGCGTAGGCATCCGCTCTTCACCATGCAGCTCATGTGAGCACATCTGTTGTCCGACGTTTACCGCTGCGCCGTGCGGTTGATCGGTTGTCGCGACCATCAGGTAGTCGACCTGGGGACGTGGTTTACTGTCGCGGGGTCGGGAGCCCAGTATCGACGGCACGGGGGAATCAGTAAGTGAGACGGCGGTTTTCGGCCATTGTGGCCATTGTGATCTTCTGTGTCATAAGTGAGCTTTCGGCAGCGCCTGCGGCGAAGGCGGCACCGATGATCGACGGCCTTGCGGCGCCTGCGCGCATCGAAACATTGGTGATGGTGACGCCTCAGCGAGCAAAGCTCACCGTCTACTCGCCGATGATGCGTCGGACCGTTCGTGTTGATGTGCTGTTGCCGGCGCGGCCAAGAGCCGCTACCCCACGCCCGGCGCTCTACATGCTCGACGGCATCGACGCCGGAATCTACTCGGGCTACAGCCAGAGCGGATGGACCCAGTACACGGACATCGTCGAGTTCATGGCAGACAAGAACGTCAACGTCGTGCTTCCCATCGGCGGCACCGGCAGTTACTACACCGATTGGCAACAGGACGATCCCGCGTTGGGCAGGAACAAGTGGGAAACATTCCTGACCCGCGAACTCCCCCCGGTCATCGACTCGACGTTCGAGGGCAACGGCCGCAATGCCATCGAAGGGTTGTCGATGGGTGCCACCGGCGCGTTGATGCTGGCCGTGCGGAACCCTCATCTCTACAGCGGCGCTGCGCTTTTCAGCGGCTGCCTCGACCTCGGAGACCAGACCGCCCAGAACGCAACCACCGCAAGCGTGATGACTCGCGGCGGGGATCCGACCAACATGTGGGGTCCGGCCTACAACGAGGCGTGGCTCGCGCACGATCCAGGCGCGAATATCGGTGCCCTGCGCGGCAAACCGCTGTACGTCGCGGTCGGGACCGGCGTGCCGGACTGGTCGATGGGCGTGGCGGGGCTCGCCTCACCCGTCGGCGGAGCGCTCGAGGCCGCAGCGTTGGCCTGCACCCGGACCTTCGAAGCCAAGGCTGAGGCTGCGGGCGTAGACATCACGTTCGACTACCGAGAAGGCCTGCATTCCTGGGGCTATTGGAACGACGATCTGCATCGTTCGTGGCCGACGATCAAACAGGCTCTCGGCATGTGACTTCCCTGTCACGCAGCCCTGTCGAGGGCTGGGAGCAAAAGGGCTCTCAGCGCTGCCTGTCTCGGAAGCGATACATCGCTTTCTGGTGACGGGCAATCGCCTTCTCCCGCTCCCTGCGGGCATTGTCGCGCCGCGCATCCGCTCGTGTGGAGCGCCATTCACTCTCGCGGAGCAGGGCTCGGAATCGTTCGAGGCGTTCTGCGTCGAGGGTGCCGTCTGCGACAGCGCCCAGAACGGCACATCCAGGTTCGGTTCGATGCCCGCAGTCGCTGAAACGGCACTGCGCGGCAAGGTCATCGATATCCGCAAACACCCTGTCGATGCCGTCCGACACATCTTGGAGACCGATACCTCGAAGACCCGGGGTGTCGATCAAGACACCGCCACCCGGGAGCGGCACGAGTTGGCGGTGGACGGTGGTGTGCCGCCCCTTGCCATCGACTTCGCGCACGGCTTCGGTGGCGAGGTGGTCTCGTCCGAGCAGAGCATTTGCCAGCGAAGATTTGCCCGCCCCGGACGAGCCGAGCAACGCGGCTGTCCCCGAGACGTTTTCCTTCAACTGACCCAGTCCGTGCCCCGAGGCCGCGCTCGTTACCACGATGTCGACCCCCGGGGCGACCGTCGCGACTTCCGCTGCCGCAGCTTCTGGATTCCGGCGCAGGTCCGACTTCGTCAGAACAACAACTGGACGCGCGCCGCTGTCCCACGCGATTGCCGCCAGCCGCTCAAAGCGCCCGATCTTGAACGGCGAATCGAGCGAAACCGCGATCAACACGACATCAACATTGGCTGCCAACAGTTGTTGTCTCGACGTGCGGTCCGTCGTCGCCCGCACGATGGCACTGCGGCGAGGCAAGACACCGGCGAGCTCGAACTCACCGCTCCGACCGATGTCCGCCACGATCCAATCGCCCGTGCCGACCAAGGTGTCGTCAACTGTTCCCGGTCGTACGGTCACCCGGATCAAACCCGTTTCGGTCAGGACATCGCAGCGTCCTCGGTCGACACGGGCCACGCGACCCGCGATGGATCCACTACCGCTTCGCGCCGCGAAAGCGGTGGCAAAGTGCTCGTCCCAGCCGAGCTCGGTGAGAACCGCCGCTGAATCCATTGAATCGGCCGTGCTGGTGTCGTCTGACATAGGACACTCACCACCCCTTCACCTGTCGACCGTGGTGGGAATCAGGAGCGGACGGTACCAATGGCACAGCGCATGCCGCCACCGATTTACGCGGTACCGGAACTCGACTCGGTGCACGTCATTCATCAGAGGCTGTTTCGAACTCCCCAGTCGGCGTGTCGGCCGGCGCCGCCGAAGCTGGCCCAATTGCCATCCGCCGCCGGATGCAGTCGACGAGATCGTTGGAACCGGTGCGTCAGGCGGTCGCCACAGCAAGCCTGGCGAGTGCCACCACGGTCACGTCGTCGGGGTTGTTCGTCTGAGATGCCATGCCGGAGATGGCATCCACGATCTCGCTGGCGGACGATGCTGCCACGGCGATGGCTGCGACGTGGTCGACAGCGGCCATCGATCCGTCATACAGATCCAGGACACCGTCACTGAAGCACACCACCATGTCCCCCGGCTGGAGGAACAGTTCTTGCATCGTCCAGTCGTCATCGAGTCCGAGCCCGAGCGGTAGGTCCTCGGATCCGAGTCGCTCCCACGATCCGTCGGCGCGAGCAACCAGTGTCAGTCCATGCCCGGCATCGGCGTAGAGCATCCGGCCGTCCTCAGCGCGAATCCTTGCGTGAAAGAGGGTTGCGAACGATTCGGTGTCACCCAGATCGGTTGCAAGGCAATCTGCGGTCCGCGTAAAAGCGACGACCGGGTCCTCATCGTTGCGGGCGCTTCGCACCACAGCCCGGGCTGTCGCCGCGATGATGCCCGCACCGACACCCTTGCCCATCACGTCTCCGAGAGTGAAACCCAGACCCCCACGAATGGGATACCAGTCGAAGAAGTCGCCGCCGATCGCGGTCGACGGAATGCATGCGCCCGCAACCTGATAGCTCGGCAGTGGTGTTCCACTCTTCGGCAACAATGCCCGCTGAACCCGCGAAGCCTGATCGAGTTCACTGGTCGTCGCACGCTCGCGCCGTTGGATGACGGACAGTTTTTTTCTCGACAGCCGCGACAATTCGTTCACCACAGCCGCTGCGAAAGTAAATGCGCACGCACTGAACAATCCGCGCCACAACTCGTTGGGATTGTCAGAAACACTCGTGCCCAGAGCAAACGGCACAAGAAGGGCCGCACACACGCCGAGGAACGAATAGAAGATGAATCGACGACCCTCTGAACTGGCGAACCAGATCACCGGCAGTATCACCAGAGACGCGAAGATCGACTTGCTCTCCCCCGTCGCGAAACGAAGCGCGCCACACGCCAACAGATCGAGCGTGGGAACGATGAAGCCATACCTGTACAACGACTCGTCACGGGAGAAGGCAACCGCCAGAACGGTTGCGATCACGGTGACCACCACCGCACTCACCAGCACCCGCGCATCGCTGACGACCAGCGTCGGGATGGTCCCACTGAGGACCACCGCCACCGAGAAGAGCGCAACGAACGGGAGTTGTTTGAGCAGAGGCGAAGGTCGATCCACACCCAATCGGTGACGAAGAGAGCCTTGCGGCATGAACTCCCTTTCCCGAAATAACGAATGTCTGATTCGACACTAGTGGACAGACCGACGATGAGCTCGAGGGCATTCGGTGTTGTGTCGAAGTCGCTTCCCGAGAAACTGTGGCTGCGATGACATCAGCCCTCACCACGACCATCGGACAACCGGGCTGCAATGCGGAGAATTCGTCACCGTCTCATATCAGGCGGGATCAAAAGCGGCGAGCAACATTCGCGCGCCGGTCGAGATCAGATTCTGTCGGTCGGATCGTTCAGGTCGCAGTAAAGCGATGCGCAGACAGAGGCTTGCGGTCGCGCCCATCGTGAGGAAGACGAGGTCGTCGAGCGCCCCGCCCTCGAGGTCGGGACGCAGACGGGCGGGGAGGACGCGGGCCAGCGGTACCAGAGGGCCCTCGACCTCCCGCCAGGCGTCACCGAACTCCGCCTCATCGGAGGCAAAAGACGCGCGCAGCACAGGGGCGTGTTTCTCGAACGCAGAAGTGAGGGTTTCCACCACGATCACCATGGCGTCCATCGGATCCTTGTCCATTGCGCTGCCGACGCCGGTTGCCAGCTCAACGGTGATCTCGTGAACCGCGGTGGTTCGCAGGTCGTCGATGATGGCGTCCATATCCGCGAAGTAGCGGTACACCGTACCGATGCTGACGTGTGCAAACTGGGCCAGTTGCTGGGTTGTGGGTCGACGCGAGGGCTTGCGCCGGAGAAGCTCGACGGTTCCTTCCAGCAGCGCCTCACGCATCTCGACTCCGCGTCTCTGTCGCGGCGTCGCGCGTCGACGTGGTGGGGTGGTGCGGGCCTTCTGGGTGGTCACAAAAGTGAATAGTAAGTGAGGATTACTCGTGTTTGACTGAGATCATGACTACAGTGCCACCGAATGACCTGGTGAATACCGATGTAGCGGTCGCTCGATTCGGCGAAGCCGGTCGGGTATGGCTCGAGGCCATGTGGCTGGGCGACGGCCTGGCGGATGCCGTCGTGAACGACGACTTCTCCGAAACGGCGGCCTCCTCGGCAACCGAAGCCGTGTGGACTGCGCTCGCCGACGGTGTTCAGGCGGTGCCGGACGCTCCGCGGTCGTTGCAGAATCTCTTCACATTTCTGGACACCGAACCCGACTGGGTGGACCACGAGCGGCTCGAACGCGCCGCAGATGCACTGATACGTCACACCGCCGCGCTGGGAATCGTGCTGGGGGCAGCATCTCTGGTGCGAGGTGCAGGTAACACCATCGCCGGGAAGCCGCTGGCACTGACAGGTCGGTACGTATCTCAGCCGGCCATTCGATCGGTCGAGGTCGGCGAGTGGCTGCGCAATGTGATCACACCCGGGGGAATGCGTCGTGGCGGCGACGGCTTCGCGTACACCGTGCGGGTTCGGATCATCCATGCGCATGTGCGCCGCGCCCTTCGGGATCTGGAGGTGTGGGACGAGGCCGCATGGGGCGTACCCATCCCCCAGCCCTACATGGCGTTCACGCTGGCCGAGTTCGGCCACATCGCCATCGATGCGATGCACAAGTTGGGCGTTCGGTTCACAGACCGCGAACTCGCGGACATCTACCATCTGTGGAGATACGTCGGGCATGTCGTCGGCATGGACGAGCGGCTCAACCCGGTCAGCGAATCCGATCAGATCCGGATCGAGGAACTGTACCGGTTGACCTCACCCGGGCCCGGTGAAGACGACCGCGACTTCGTCGTGGCACTCACCGACGACTACCTGATCCCCGAACTCGCCAACGCGTTGCCTGGACCACAACGGATCCGCCAGGCGGCCGCCTCCACCCTGATGCGATCGCTGCAGAGGGTCTTCATCGGCGACGACGCGGCCGACGAGTTGCACATTCCCGACGGTCGCCTCAAGCACATCGTGGGTCGCGTCGGTCCGCTCCTGGCTGTCGCGGCGCGTGTCCGGCTGGCCGTGGCCCGAGACCCTGACCGACTGACTCGCAGTGCCTATCTGGCGCGCGACGAGGACATGGATCGGATGCGGGCCGCATATCGGGTCACGCATGATCTCGTGGACAACGCCCCGCCCACTCCGTTGCGGGCTGCAGCCGGACGGGGCTGACCGCGTCGGGCGTCTCGGATGCAGTCAGCCGTCTGCGACAATTCGACCAATGACGTCCCCGATCACCGCCTCCCGCTCTGATTGTCTCGCCGAGCATTCATGACGCGGTTTCTTGTTTTCGCGCTACTGCTCGCGCTGGTGTCCTACTGGCTCCATCGGCGCCTTGTCCGAGCCACCGGCGTTGCCCGCCCGTGGTCAATCATCGTCGACATCCTCCTCGGACTCCTGTGGGTACTGGCGATCATCGGTGTCGGCAGCGGCGAGCTGCTCGACCCGTCGTGGGCTCGCACCCCCGGGTTCGCCGGATGGGTGTGGCTGGGAACGGTCTTCTACCTGGTACTCGGACTTGCGATCATCGCCGTTGCATCCCTTGTCGCGCGGATTGTTCGGCGCCTTCGGGGCTCGCGGAGCGAGTCGTTCGATTCGTCCCGTCGTCGCGCGATCCGGATTGCCACCGTGGGGGTGGTGATAACTGCCGTTGCTACGACGGGTTACGGAGTGGTCGAAGCGGCACGGCCTGAGGTCGTCCGTGTCACCGTGCCGCTCGCGGCGCTTCCCGACGAGTTCGACGGATTGCGGGTGGCCCTGATCTCCGATCTCCACGTGGGGCCCACTCGCGGCGACGAGTTCACCGCACGCGTGGTGGAAACAGTGAATGCTGAACGCCCAGACCTCGTTGCCATCGCGGGTGATCTCGTCGACGGAACGGTCGAGAAGGTGGCCGGCGACCTACAACCACTCGTCCGGCTGTCGGCGCCTCTCGGGGTGTACGGCGTCAGCGGCAACCACGAATTCTATGCCGACGACGGGGGGAGGTGGCTCGACGTGTGGGACAGGATCGGCATCCGAACGCTTCGCAACGAGCACGCCGTGGTCGAACGAAGGGGCGCGAGCATCGACATCATCGGCATTCACGATTACTCAGCTCCGAAGCCCTACGAGCCCGACCTCGGCCGAGCACTCGACGGGCTGAACCGCGAACGCTTCGGTTTGCTCCTGGCCCACGAACCGCGCCAGGCGTTCGAGGCATCCGACATGGGTGTCGATCTCCAGCTCTCCGGTCACACCCACGGAGGTCAGATGTGGCCGATCCGCTACCTCGTGCCGCTGCAACAGCCATCCGTAGAAGGCCTGGACCGAGTGGGCGAGACCACCTTGTACACAACACGGGGTGCCGGAGCGTGGGGTCCTCCGACCCGTGTCGGCGCGGCGCCAGAGATCACCATTTTGGAGCTGGTGCGTTCTCGGTGAATGGTTTTCGCCCGAGACACGCGGGAAACATGCGGACGCCGCGCCGACCCACCGGCGTGTCGACGGGGCAGCGGTCGCGCGTCTCGGAGACTCTTGCTTAGATATGTCCTATGAGTACCTACACGTCGCTTGACGCTGCCATCGACAACTTCCTCAACACCAACCCCTGGGCCATCGAAGTCCTCCAGTTCTTCTTGAACGGCCTGCCCTGATCCGTCGCTGAACGGGCTTCCTGCCCGCAGCGCTTGTTCGACCGAATCGGTCCGTCGCCTCATGGCGACGGGCCGATTTGCTATATGCAACATGGCTATTCATGAGTTGACTCCGGAACTCTCCGGGTCTCGGTCCCTGACTCCCCCGTAAATTCCCCGCCTGACTATCCACGGTTGTAGCACCCGGTGGATCGACCAGGCTGGAAAGCGAAACGGGCGGCCCGAGGGCGTGAACACCTCGAGCCCGTCCGGTTGGACGCCGAGAACCGACCCCCACCTCCGATTGCGCGGATGATAACCACGTAATGAACGCCCGGCCAATTCCGCACGAACGTTGTGAGCGACGAGACGGTCGGCCCTGTTCCGAGCCGACCCACGCAAGGCGTCGCTCGCAGCCACATCTCCCAAAGCGAAGACACCCGGGTGCCCCGGTACTTGCAGCTGATCGTTCACGCGAACGAATCCCCCTGCGTCGAGCACGCTTTCGGGCAGCCAGCCGGTGTTCGGATGCACGCGGCCGACCGCCCACAACACGGCGTCGGCAGACACCGGAGCCTGCCCGGTGGTCCACTTCACGGATCCTGTCGTGATCTCATCGCCGACGAACCCGTCGTCCAGGGCGGCACGGTGGCCAGGGTGGAGCTGAACTCCGAGGTCCATCAGACGGCCTCGAACACGGCGCCAGGTTCGGATGTGGTGTTGGGGAAGAGCTCTCTCGCCGGGGTACCACAGGCTGACCTTCTTGTCCGGCCACGTCCCTGCCACGTTGGCCGCGCTGCTGACAGCTGCCGCACCGCCTCCGATCACCATCACAGATGGTGCCGCAGCGAGCCGTTCATGCGCTGCCCGTAGACCGGCCCTGACCTCATCGGGCGACTGCATCGTGGGTGTGCGCCAGAATCCGTTGCTGACTCCTGTCGAGATGACCAGGGCGTCATAGGATTCGATCGACGTCGAGTCGTCCGCACTCGTCACGGCCAGGGTTCGTGCCACCAGGTCGACGTCGGTGATCGTGCCGTGGACCGTGCGAACGCCATCGAGGCCCCGGAAGCGGTCGAAGGAGATCCAGTAGTCACGAGACCAGTCGTCCGGTCGGCTCAACCGCGTTCCCAATTCCTGCCCGCTGACCAGACCCGGTTTGACCGAGATGCCCACGACATCAACGTGGCGCGCCAGGTGAGTCGCTGTCAGCACCCCGCTGTCGCCGAGGCCGGCCACGACAACTCGCTTGCGTGTCACACGGTCACCCGTCGCGGACGCCACGGGACAAACCTTGGTACGCGGTCGATCACGTCCTGGTATCCCGCGCGGCGTTCCAGACTGCGCTTCTCCATCATCGGAATGCTGGCCCCCAAGAACATCCCGACCATTGCGGCTGCGCCCACGAACAACCACCACGCGTCAGATGGCGACACAGCGACCCCGAACAGCGCCAAGGCAAACCAGAAACCGAACTCCCCGAAGTAGTTCGGGTGTCTCGACCAGCCCCACAGACCCCGGTCCATCACCTCTCCGGGTCTTCCCTCCCGAACGAATCGATGCAGCTGAGCATCGGCGACGAGCTCGAGCCCCACCGCGGCCAGTCCCACGACGAACGCGATCGCGGTGAGCCAGATGATGTCGTCGCCCGGACGGGTGACGGCGATGTAGACCGGGAGCATTCCCGCGAATACCTGCAAGGTGGGGATCACGTGAATGGCAAGAAGATCGGTGATGAACTCGAATCGGCCGGCCTGACCGCGCAGCATCCCGTACCGCCAGTCCTCGTGGTGCAGGCCGGGAAAACCGCGAACCCAGTTCGCCGTCAGGCGTACTGCCCAGAGCGTCACCACGATCGCAATCAACCAGCAATGCACCTCATCGATGCCGAGGTCGCCGCCGGCCCACCAATAGATCATCAACAGCGGCGGAACGACACTCCAGTAGGCGTCGTAAAAACTGGAGTTGCGATAGAACCGGCTGAACCCGAAGATGACCACGGTCGCCAGAACGTCGGCAATCAACGTGTCCAGCCACAGCCACGCCGTCTTTGGGCCCCATCCCAACCAGAGGACGGCCACCAGGATGGCGATGGAGTATGCCACTGCGATGCGTACGAGTGATGCTGTCTTCGTCACGAGGTCTGATGATGCCAGTACCGATCCCACCGGTGCCGTAAATCGACCATCATGGCCTCTTGCCGATCCCGCCGAAGCGGACTCAGGCCAGGACGATCACCGCGCACATCGTGAGCGCCACGTGGACGAGGCTGTACAACTTGTAGGCCAGACGATTCCGCGAGTAAGTGTTGCGGATCGCGGTGAGTACGGCCGTCGGCCAACACAACATTGCCATCAGCCCTGAGGCGATCGCGACTGCGACATCGGACCCTCCGCTGGTGCGGAACAACACCAGGTAACCGACCGCCGGCCAGATCACCATCATCACCACGAACCAGGTGCGCACAGCGGTGGCGCCGAAGAGCAGCGGCTGGGTCACCCGTCCGATGATCCGGTCACCGCCCATGTCCCGGACATCTTCGATCGAGAGAGGGATGATGAACATCGTGGCCAACGCGACTATCCAGAACCAGGCTGTGGCGTCCAGTGAATGCGCTATCGCCCACGAACCCCCGAGCTGCGCGATCACACCTACCCACGTCGTGACCGGCTTCCACAAGATGTAGAACCGGGGTTTGAGGAAACGGTGCGTGATCTGCACCGTCGCGATCCAGACGATGGCGGCAAGAAAGGTGGTCAGACCGAGTGTTGCCGACAGCCCGACAAAGATGGCCGAGCCGGCGTAGTTTCTGCGCCACATACCGGCCGGCGTGACCAGGCCTGACGGAATCGGGCGGTAGGGCTTGTTCGCATGGTCTTCCTCAGAGCCACCCGCTTGATTGGCGGTGTCGAAGACGTAGATGAAGAGCATCGACCACAGCACACTCGCGACGATCGCGACGGCCAGATCAATCGCACCGAGATCGAATCGCAGCGCGGCGGTCAACGTGAAGAGCACCGGCGGCAGGCTTGCGACCCAGACGTTGTCGGCGTTGAGTCTGGCAGTGACAACAAGCTCGCGGCGCACACTCCACCGCGGTGTCACCGCTCGTGGAGACTTCTCCTCGACGTGCACGACTTCCCCGTCTTCCTCAACCATCGGTCGGCACGATTGCCGAATGCCCATACGCTACTGAACACGCGTTCACAGTTCGAACCGAACCTCGGTCAACTGCTCATCGTCAGAATCCGCCTCGGGGCGGGACAACCGTTTTGTACCGGCCGGCCGGCGTCGGCGATGACTTGAAAGGAGCCCACCAATTGAATCAGCTCCTGCTCGATGAGGGATTCCCCCACCGGCCCCGCCGGGAGCTCGCACCCGGCGCGGTCCACATCCCGGCCTGGTTGACGCTCGAGCAGCAGCGGTGGCTCGTGGCACAGTTCAACGAGTGGTCGACCGGACCGGTACCCATCCGCGCGGCGCGGGTGCGTGGTCATGAGATGTCGGTGCACATGGTCTGTCTCGGGTGGCACTGGCAGCCGTATCGGTACAGCCGGACGGCCACCGATGTCAACGGTGCGCGAGTCCTCGACTTCCCGGACTGGATGGCCCGACTCGGCCGTAAGGCAGTCGCAGACGCTGCCGAGCACACGCCGTCCGGGGAGGCCTATGAGCCGGACGTCGCGCTCGTCAATTTCTACGACGACTCTGCTCGCATGGGGATGCACCAAGACAAGGACGAGCTTTCCAGAGCGCCTGTTGTGTCCCTGTCGATCGGTGACACATGCCGATTCCGATTCGGCAACACCGAGAGCCGCAATCGCCCGTACACCGACATCGACCTCGAATCCGGCGATCTGTTCGTCTTCGGCGGGCCTTCGCGGCTGGCCTACCACGGGGTCACGAAGATATACCCGGGGACCGCACCATCCGGTTGCGGTCTGGCTCAGGGCCGGATCAACATCACCATTCGGATGACAGGGATGGAGGGCTGACCGGCTACCAGTAGATTCCGGGGACGAGGCGGGCAATCCGCTTCGCGGACTTGGGGACCGGCGGGGTGGTCGGCAGGCTCGACCGCGTTTGACGATCCGCCGAGGGCTCCGGCGAAGTGGCTCCGTCGTCCGCCGCCGGTGCACCCTTTGCTGCGGCAGAGTCCGGGAACAGGCGGTAGGCCTGATGTAACAGAAGGTGTTTGAAGCGGGGCGCGAACAACCCGGTGAACTCGGCTGCGGTACCGACTGGGGTGTCGATCCTGTCGGGACGTTTCTCGAGCGCGCGGACCACCATCTTCGCTGCGTCGTCGGGTGAGGCCACAGGAAGCGACTGATAGATCGTAGTGGGCGCGATCATCGGAGTCCGCACCAACGGCATCCGGATCGAGGTGAACGTGATCCCGTCGTCCAGGGTTTCCGACGCGATCACGTCGCTGAACGCATCAAGCGCGGCTTTGCTCGCGACGTAGGCCGAGAACCGCGGCACCTTGCTCTGCACCCCGATGGACGAGATGTTCACGATGTGGCCGAAACGACGCTCGCGCATCGATGGCAACAGCGCGAGGACCAACCGAACGGCCCCGAAGTAGTTGACCGCCATGGTTCTTTCGAAATCATGCATCCGGTCCGTCGACTGCGCGATGCTCCTCCGGATGGAACGGCCGGCATTGTTGACGAGGTAGTCGACGTGGTCGTGTTCGTCGAGGGCGGTCTTGACCATGGTCTCCATCGATTCGTGATCGGTGATGTCGCACGGGTAGCCGAACGCCGAACCCCCTTCTGCCCGAATGTCTTCCACCGCCGCCTGCAGGTCCTCTGCGCCGCGAGCGATGAGCAGGACCGTCGCTCCGCGTTGGGCGATCTTGTGCGCGGAGGCCAGACCGATTCCCGACGATGCACCCGTGATCATCACGACCCGGTCTGCCAGTTCTCCTGCGGGGCTGGGCCTTCGGGCCAGATCCGGATCCAGATGGTCGTACCAGTACCGCCAGAGTTTGTCGGCATACGATCCGAACTTGGGTACTGTCAGACCACTGTCGGCCAGAGCAGCTCGTGTGGTCGCCGAGGCGAACAGAGAGGGGAACGTGAGATGTTCGATGACCACGGGCGGTATCCCGATCTGGTCGAGCACGAGATCGCGCGCGATCTTCACGCCCGGTAGATCGCCGAGCCCGAGAAGCGGACGCGCGATCGGCGCCGGTACAGAGCCCACTGCCATCGGCGCACCTGCAGCACGCGCCAGTGCTCCGTAGACCTCGCGGACCGACTGGGGCTTCGGGTTGACCAGATGGAAGGCCCGCCCGTCGAGGCCGGGCTGCAACATCAGCTCCACGAGTGCCGCGGCCACGTAGTCGACAGGCACCATGTTGGTGGTACCGATGTCAGGTACCGCGGTGGGCAGAAACGACGGCAGTCGGCTGAGCATTCTCAGTGCGGTGAAGAAATAGTACGGACCGTCGATCTTGTCCATCTCGCCGGTCTCCGAGTTACCGACAACGATTGCAGGCCGATACACCCGCCACTTCAGTCCTGGGGATTGCCGAACCAACTGCTCGGCGATGAACTTTGTCTCGTGGTACGGCGAGGGAAGGCCTTGCCCCAGATCGAAATCGTCCTCGGTGAAGACGCCGGCATGGTCGCCCGCCACCGCCACCGAGGACACGTGGTGGAACGTGGCGTCGAGTTCGTGAGCCAGGTCGATCATCGATCGGGTGCCGTCGACGTTGGCCGCCTTCGACTCCTCGGCGCTTGCGGTCATGTCGTACACCGCGCCGAGATGCAGGACGTGATCTGCTGCCGGCGGCGGCTTCTCGAGGCCCAGTCCCGGCGCGGTGAGGTCCCCCACGATCGGAACCACACGATCGCCGCCCACCCAGGTGGCTGCCAGCCGCTCCATCCGCTCGACGGAAGCTTTGCGCACCAGCACATAGACCAGAGACTCGGGATCTCGTTCCAGAAGTTTCGGCAGTACGTGTCGACCAAGGAAGCCGGTTCCACCGCTCACCATGTATGCCATCAGACCTCGACCTCCACGCTCATCGTTCGCACTCGGCTGTCGGCGCGCGTTACTCGTCGGTAATGAGGGTAGGTCAACCGATCGCCCAGCAACTCCCGGTTCTGTGTTTTTCCGGACGACTACCCGCCGGGCGATCGCCGGCGAGTCACATGCTCGTACCGACGATCCGGTCGCCGCCGGCGTTCTTGGCCCGGTACATCGCCGCGTCGGCGCTACCGACCATCACATCGACGATGTCACCGTCTGCCGGGGGCCACGAGGGGACAAACGTAGTCACCGTCCCGATGCTGACGGAGACGAAATCTGTTCCTTCTCCCCCCGCCAGACTCTGCCTGATCCGTTCGGCGAAGGCCTGGGCCTGCTTGGCATCGAGGTGCGCGAAGATGGCGAACTCGTCGCCTCCGATTCTCGCGAGAGCGTCGGCTCCCCGGCACAAATCGGCAAGGCAGTTCGCTGTGCGGGTCAGAACGGCATCCCCGGTGATGTGGCCGTGCGCGTCGTTGATCGATTTGAACTTGTCGATGTCGACGACAAACGCGGTCAGTGGTGACCACGGCGGGTACACAGCATGCGACTGCTGCAACGCCTCGGCCAGACCACGCCTGTTCAACACTCCGGTGAGTGCGTCCGTGAACGACTCCTTCGCATCGCGACGCAGGAATGTGAGCGCAATCTGCGCGAGGATGTTCGTCGAGAGCCCGGCGCACATTGCGGTGAGTGCCAGCGCAGAGGCCACCAGGACAGATGTGCCAGGCGACATCACCGAGTACGTGTACGTGGCAACAATGACAACAAACAGGTAGGCCAGCTGCGCAGACATCAATCGGGGCCCGTGAACGAAGGTCACGTACATCCCCGGGACAACAAACAGATTCAGCAGGGCAAGGGCCACGAGTGGCTCCCCGACAAACAAATAGGTGGCGATGGCCGCGTCGACGAAAGCGACGAACCATGCCGAGGTCTGCTCGCGGGGCCACGGACGAAACCACCAGGCGGCCGAGCAGACCGCGAAGCCCATCGCTGCCACCAGGACAAGACCGTTGGGCAACAAGCACCTGCAGGGGTTGATCAAGATGACGAGTACCCCGAACAACGCATACACGAGGCAGCAGATCATCGCGCAGACACGGGTGACCAACAGCCACGTGCGCGACTCGCCGTAGGTGTGTGCCCATTCGTAGTCGTAGGGCTGGGTGTACCACCAGCGCAACAGGCGAAAAACAACAGCCCAACGGTGTTTGCGAGATGGCTGTGGCAGACGAGGCTGTCCACGCTCAGTCCCGCGGAGAAGCCTCATTCACCTTCTATCGTGACGGATGGTCAAAGCGTTAGATCCTCTCGCATTCGAGCACGGCCTGGCTTGGGTGTCGACACTGGACACCTACCTCAGACGGCCGAACCCAGACCACGGTTTCATCACGAAGAGATGGCGCAACAGAGCGATTCCGTAGAAGTTGCCTTTCGAATAGATGATTGACGCTCGCAAATCTGGGTACATCGATCCTTAGGTTGGAGCCGACCGGCCTATCTCTGCATCTACTTACTAGAGAGAACGCGAGAGACACAATGACATCTTCAAGTGGTATTCCCATCCACGATCAGATGACGCCGAGTTCTGGGCCATCGCCGACTTCTGGTGAGACGTCAACCGCAGACGTCGCCAAGCAGCAAGCAGGCGATGTTGCCAGCGGCGCGACAGATGCCGGTAAGCACGTTGCATCTGTTGCCGGCGACCAGGCGTCGCAGGTTGCCGGCGAGGCCAAGACCCAGGCGAAAGACCTGCTGCACCAGACCAAGGGCGAACTGACAACGCAGGCCTCAGAGCAGCAGAAGCGTGTTGCCGGTGGTCTACGGGCACTCTCCGACGAGTTCGGATCGATGGCCGACAAGTCCGAAAATCAGGGTATGGCAACCGATCTCACGCGTCAGGCCGCCCAGCACGTGCAGACGGTGGCATCGTGGCTCGACGACCGGGAACCCGGACAGATCCTGGACGAGGTGACCCGATTTGCCCGGCGCAAGCCCGGCATGTTCCTGGCTTTGGCTGCAGGTGCCGGCCTCGTGGCCGGGAGGCTCGGCCGAGGACTGACCGCAGCCAACAGCAGTGACAGCGGCTCCGGTTCGGGTGGAACGCCGAGTGCGGCGAACCTCCCCGACAACACGCAAACCGCGCCCATCCCGCCGATCCAGGCTGCTCCCCCGGTCGCCGGCTACGGCAGCGGACAGCATGCGGCTCCGCCTGCGCAGCCCGGTTACGTACCCGAGCCTCCCCCGTACACAGTTGCACCCGGGTATCAGACGCAGCCCGGCTACCAGGCACAGCCGGGTTACCAGCAGCAGCCCGGCTACCAGCAGCCGCCGGCCCCGGGCGTGAACCCATGAGCGCCCCGTACGGCGCACACGCCGGAGAGGGAGCCGAGACAAACCCGCCGTCGATAGGCGAGCTGCTCTCGAATGTGAGCGAAGACCTGTCCATTCTCGTTCGACAGGAACTCGCACTCGCGAAAGCCGAAGCCACTCAGACCGCCAGCCGGGTGGGCAAGGGTTCAGGAATGCTGGCAGGCGCTGCGGTGGCCGGCTACTTCGTACTCCTGTTTCTGTCCATCGCACTGTGGTGGGGGCTCGGCAACGCGATCGGACACGCATGGTCGGCTCTGGTCGTCATGTTGATCTGGGCCATCATCGCCGGTGTTCTGGCCGTCCTCGGTCGGACGGCACTGCGCAAGGCCAAGGGACTCCCGCAAACCACCGACACAGTCAAGAACATTCCCGGCGCACTGACGCCCCATCCTCAGGAGAGATCATGACCAGCAGCTCAGACCCCGATCAGATTCGTGCCGAGATCGAGCGCACCCGCGCGACGCTCAGCTCAGACGTGGATACCCTTGCATACGAGGCGAATCCGGCCACGATGGCCAAGCGGAAGGTCGGTCGCGTGACCGGCCGGCTCAGCGGCGTTCGCGAACGAGTCATGGGCTCGGCTCAGGACACCGCCCAGAATGCCTCGGCCTCAACCAGTTCGGCAGCATCCTCGGTCACGGGTGCGGTGCAGTCCGCGACCGGCACCGTGCAGGATGCCGTGCAGTCGGCACCCGGTGCGGCAAAGGCCCAGACCCAGGGCAACCCGTTGGCCGCCGGCCTGATCGCCTTCGGCGCGGGCCTGCTGGTGTCTGCGCTCATTCCCGCCAGCGAGAAGGAGCAGCAGGCGGCAGTGGCCCTCCAAGAGAAGGCTCAGCCCCTCAAAGACGAGGTCACCGAGGTGGCCAAGCAGACCGCGCAGAATCTGCAGGGCCCGGCGCAAGACGCAGCCGCAGCGGTCAAAGAGACGGCGACCGACGCTGCTGACACCGTCAAGCAGGAGGGCACCTCTGCGGCCCAAGGCGTGCAGGAGCACGCGAAGGACGCGACGAACAAGGTTGCCGACCAACAGAAGTGACGTGGGGTGCCGCGCGGTGGGCTTCCCATCGCGCGGCCACGCGTGCGTCCGCGAGCCGTTCGGGAATGGTCCCTCCCCCCGATCCTCTATCGTTCTTGCACCACCCACAACGGAAAAATGAGGCAGACATGAAGAAGTTCGCGGCACTGGTGGCATTCATCGGTTGCATGTTGTTCGCCGGCGCATGCAGCAGCGATGATGTGCAGGAAGCCACCGATCGAGCTACGGACAGCGCGAAGCAGGTGGCCGGTGACGTCTCGGACGCCACGGGGGATCTGCGGGACGACGGCTACATCGAAGCCCTGAAGACTCAGGACGTGTCGTTCGGTGATCGCACCAAACAGATCGAGACCGGCAAACTGGCCTGCACGGAACTGTCCAACGGGTCGAGCATCGCCGACACCACCAAGAAGGTGGCCGAGGAAGCCGGCATCAGCGAAGACAAGGCTCGAACGTTGATCAACATCGCCGTTCCGGCGTATTGCACGCAGAACTCGGCGAAGCTCGCCGGCAACTGAGCGCCTTCCATACCCACTTCCGGTCCTGACCGCGTCAGGGCCGGAGGTTCATCCCGAGCTGGGTTCATAGTCTAGACTGTGAATCATGATCGATAGCGTGGCCGCCGTCCTCGGAACCGTAGGTGATCGCTGGGCGTTGCTCATCGTCCGGGAGGTGTCCCTCGGGCTGCGACGTTTTGACGAGATCCAGCGCGCCACCACCGCACCCCGGCAGGTCGTCTCCGATCGACTTCGCCGGTTGACCGAAGCCGGCATCCTCGCCACTCGGCCCTACTCGGTACCGCGGCGGCGATCTCGCCTTGAGTACGTGCTGACAGACGCAGGGCTCGATCTGCTGCCTGTCTTGTCCGCATTGTCCGACTGGGGCGAGCGTCACCTCGGGTCCGGCGCACTCCCCGACGTCGTCTACCGACACAGCGGCTGCGGTGGCCGGATCACCGCAGTCCTGCGCTGCGAATGTGGCGACCACGCCGATCCGCGCCACCGCCTTGTCGCCGAGGTCAACCGACTGTGACCACAGCCCTGCGTCAACCGTCTGCACCTTTGGAGGACTGATCATGCCCCTCGTCCACGTATCGGATTCTTCGTTCGACAGCGACGTCTTGAATGGAGACCGCCCTGTGCTCGTCGAGTTCACCGCCCACTGGTGCCCACCCTGTCGGATGATCGCACCGGTGCTCGACCAGATCGCCGTCGACGAAGCGGACGTCGTGGACGTTGTGGCGATCGATGTAGACGAAAACCCGGCCACGACAGCTCGTTACCGGGTCATGAGCATGCCAACGCTCGTGTTGTTCCACAGCGGCCAGGAGCGGGCGCGCATCGTGGGTGCGAAGTCGCGGCAGGCGATCATGCGTGAGCTCCGGCCACACCTGCCGCAAGCTGCACCTGCACATCAATAAGTTGCGACCCGCCCATCGCCGGGCTGAGGCATTTACGCTTTTCAGGTGCCGAAGCCTGATGGGAACGCCTGATGACGCCGTCGATTCTCATCGCGATGGCGGTCATCATCGGCTGGTCACTTCTGGCCGGCCGGCTCGAACGGTGGCGGATACCCGGTCCTCTACTGATGGTCATCGCCGGCATCGCCATCGGTTTCAGCACTCGCAACGAGATCGGCAACACACTCAACACCGTGATCGCCGAACGAGCCGTCGAACTCATCCTGGCCCTGCTCCTGTTCGTCGATGCCACCGAGGTCAAAGGCGGTTACTTCGGAGGTGAGCGTGCCATCACCGCACGATTGCTCTGTGTTGCCCTGCCTCTCTCGCTCATTCTCGCCACGGTGCTCGGAGTCCTTCTCCTGCCAGACCTATCGGTTGCCGTGGTACTCATCGTGGCGTGCGTGGTGGTACCCACAGACTTCTCGCCGGCATCCTCGATCTTGCGCGACAAACGCCTTCCGGCGCGCGTTCGCCACGTGATCAACGTGGAGAGCGGGTACAACGACGGCATCGTCGCACCGGTCTTCGTCTTCGCTCTCACGCTCGCCGGCGACCACGAGCACGCCGCCACGCCCATCGAAGCGCTCGAGTCGGCGTTTCCTGCGGCAGCGTTCGCCATTCTGGCGGGCGCCGCCGTAGGCCTGATCAGCGCCTGGCTGACCAATTCGGCTGTGCGCCACCGCCTCACCACAGCTCAGTCACTCAGGATCGGGATCGTGATGATCCCACTGCTCGCCTATGGATGCTCGGTCATTGTGGGCGGCAATGGTTTTGTGGCCGCATTCATCAGCGGCATCGCTTACCGGGCGGCCCGAAACCAGCAAGAACTGGGCGACGAACAACTGGGCCTGCTCGACGAGGTGGGCATTCTGGCCGGCCTGGTGATGTGGTTTGTCTTCGGGAGCACGTCGGTGCTGTTGCTGTCGCTCGGGGTCGAGTGGTCGATCGTCCTGTACGTGCTGCTCGCGTTGACCCTCGTACGAATCGTGCCCGTTTTCATCGCACTCACCGGGTCCAACCTCTCGCGGTCGGACCGGTTGCTCGTCGGCGCAATCGGCCCCCGCGGGACAGCGTCGATCGTGTTCGGACTTCTCGCCTTCAACGCTCTCGACGACGACTTCGCCGGGGAGACCCTCTACGCGATGACCCTCACCATCATCGGCAGCCTGGTCATCCACGGTGTGGGGTCGTCGCTGATCGCTCAGCGAATGGCTTCAGATACACGTCCAGCGACCGGAAAGTCAGTGCGCTGACAACCGATCAGATGTCGGCGAGCTTCTTGCGGGCGGCCTCGAGTCGCGCCTGTGCGTGATCGACCTTGTGTTCTGCCGCAGTCACATTCGACGCCGCGGTACGTTCGGACTTGTGCGCGAACTGCCTTTCCTGCTCCGCTTGTGACAGCTGGTTGCGCAGGTCCTCTATTCGCGAATCCAATTCGGCAACCCGGTCGGCGGCTTCTTGCGCGTCGGCCTGGGCGGTGTCGACGGCTTCTCGGGCTTCGAGCTCAGCACGTTCGGCTGCATCCACCTCGGCTTGTGCGTCGGCTCTCAGCTTCGTGGTGTCCGGCTTCTTCCCAGACGTCGTCGGCTTCGATCTACCGCCCACCACCGTCATGCCCGCAGGACCCATACCGCTGTAGCTCGCTGCGGTGACGAGGCGTCCGGCCCGTACCAGATCGGCGATCTCCGGGTCGGCCAGTGCGGCGTGCAGCGACTGTCCGACCTCACGGGCCGCCGTCTCACTCACCTGCTGCCCCCGTGTCGCCGCCAACTCGCCCGCTCGGCGCGCCATCGCCCGGATCACGCGCTGTCGTTGAGTGGTCAGTGCGCGTAGGTCGTCACCCGACAGGTGCCGTTGTGCGTCCCGGAGAGCCTCGCCCAGTTCGAGTAGTTCTTCCACTTGCTCGGGTTCTTCTCGAGCGAAGTTGTTCACCACCCAGGCGACCAGAGTCGGCTTGCGCATCTTGCCTATCGCGGTTGCGAGTTCGCGATCACCTTCTTTGCGCGCCTGTGTCACGCGGGCCTTGCGCACTTCCACGAACTCGGCCGGGTCGAGCCCGTACAGCTCGTCGGCGACCTCGTCGATGTCCACCGGTCGACTTCCTGTGCCCCGCCCCTAGGAGCCGGAGGCGATCGGCGAGAGGAAGAAGACGGGAATCGTCCGCTCTGTGCGCTTCTCATAGACGGCAAAGTTCGGCCACACCGCGAGCATCCGCTGCCAGGCTTGCTCGCGTTCGGATCCGGTCACCTCGCGCCACGAGACCTCGACGGTCTCGCGTCGGTAGATGATCTCTGCCTTCGCACAGGCACGGAGGTTCAGAACCCAGACCGGCATTCGTTTGTCCCCGAAGTACGAGCCGGCGATCAGCCAGCCACCGTCCTGGGGCACGCACAGAAGCGGCGTGGATCGTGGGACTCCCGACTTCCGGCCCGGCACGGTCAACGTGATGTTGGGTAGACCGGCGATGTCGAGCGCACTGAGCCGGCCACTGCTGACCCGTTGCAACCGGGTGTCCCACTTCTCGATCTGTGGCAGCAATTTCGGCATCCACGAGACCGCACCTATTTTAATCGCCACCGGCGTCAGAATCCCCACCGGAACAAGGCTACTCACAACAGCATCACCTCATGGGAGAAGAGGCATCGCAGCCGTCATGTCTCAGTTGTGTCCATGTTGCTCCTGCGCCGCCGGACGATCCCGGTGACCACCGCGACGATCGCGCCGACGGCCAGGACGATGGCCGACGCGAAAGGAAGGGCGTTGTCGACGAACCCGACGATGATGACGGCAGGGATGGCCAGTGCCGGCCACGGGAAGATTGTTTTCCAGTTGCTCGAACTCCAGCCGACGATGCAGCAGACACCGCTGATGAACAGCGCCAGACCACCGCACAGCACCCACCGCCCGGTTGCCGTCAGTTCGCCTACCGGGTGCAAGACGTACTGTTCGATGCCGACCCCGAGTAGTGCAGCACCGAGAGTGAGCGGCAGATGCCCGTAGATGTACCCGTCGGCGCGACCGCTGCCGACCGCACTCTCGTCGTCCTGCAGCAGCGTCTTCGCCTCTGCGCCACCGATGTCGAAATACATCCACCACACAGCAGCCGCGATGGTGAAGCCGAGAGCAGCAACACTGAGCGACGACCACGCCCAATGGGTCTCGTGCATTCCGAGCACGATGGCCGAGATCGATTCGCCGAGAACCAGGATCACGAACAAACCGAAGCGTTCCGGCAGATGTTCGAGGTGCAGTGGGACATCAGGACCCCACCGGGTGGCTGCGAACGGCGCCATCGCTTCGATCGCGATCCCCAACGCCCAGAGCCAGTACGTGATCGGCGACGGGGTCAGCAGCGAAACCGTCCAGGTCAGCGCGCTGACCACCGTCGCCGCGAAATACAGGTTGATCGTGACGCGGACTTCGCTGATGTGTCGCCATGCCCGCAGGTAGAGGCCGGCGAGGATCACGCGGGTGGTGATGTATCCGACCGCGAAAGCCACTGTGCCGTCGCCACCGACGGCCGCGGACGCGCTCGCCGCCATCACCGCGACCGCAAACGTGGCAGCCAGCTTCAGCACTCGGTACAGGACGTCGTTCGTGTCGAATCTGTTCGCATACAAGGTGGTGGTGACCCACGACCACCATGTGACCGCGAACAGGCCGGCGAAGACACCGACACCATGCCAGCCGAGGTCGTCTTTGAGCGCCAGCGCGAGCTGGTGGATGACCAAGACGTACGCAAGGTCGAAGAACAGCTCGAGTCTTGTCGCGGCTCGATCATCTTCGGTGCGCAGACGAGGCGGCGCCATGAGCGGGGTGCGTTGGTCTCCCCCGCTGTCCGCACTGTCACCGTCGGATCGATCGCCCCCGAGCTCAGATGTGCGGTCAGCCATTACGTAAAAGGTCCTAACTGTTGGCCCCGACGAGGGGACGCGCGGCCTGAGCCGGCACGACGCATCCTCCGTCAGTACCCCGTGCAACGTAAACGCAAACCGGACATCTCACCACCCGTCCGGGTGGGTGCCTCGATCAGTTCGACGCGGCCACGGGGTTGCGTGGTCGTGTCGAACCTGGCGCCAGCCATCGAACGCGCGAAGCCAGCAGACCATCCACGCTGAGACGACCCGCGCCGACCACTGCCAGGAGCAGCGATCCCATCCCCAGCGACAGCACCAGTTCATATCCGCCGTCGGCCACCCAGAGGCCCATGTCGACGTGCGCGAAGAGGTAGGCGCCGAGCATGTCGAGCGCGAACAGGGCACCGATGATCGGGGTGAGCACACCGACGATGAGGGCGATTCCACCGAGGATCTCGAGCCAGGTGACCACAAATGCGGACACCGACGCCATGGGCACATCCATACCCTGGAAGCTGGCTTTGGTGCCGGCATACCCATAGGTGTTCAATTTCTGGAGTCCGTGCGCCAGGAACACCGACCCAATACCGATGCGCGCCAGCAGAATTCCGACACTCCGCACGATGGAATAGTTCATATCACCCTCGATCGACTCGTGAATCACTTGATGTTTCAAGTGAATCCTAGAGTCGAGATAATTGAAGCGTCAACTGAAGCGTCAAGTACACCTGGCGGGTTTACACTCTTCCCATGACTGGCCGACCGCCGACACGATGGCTCGATGAGCAGGAGATGGAGGCCTGGCTGCAGGTGGCGGTTCTGCTGTCCAGACTTCCGCATGCACTCGACGCCCAGCTGTTGCGCGATGCCCAATTGACCCACTTCGAGTACGAGGTCCTGGCTGCACTGTCAGAAGCACCCGAACGAACACTCCGGATGAGCGTCCTGGCCGAGTTGGCGAACGGATCCCTTTCCCGCCTGTCCCATGTCGTCAAACGGCTTGAACAACGCCAGTGGGTGTACCGCTCCGCCTGCCCCGAAGACGGTCGGTTCACCAACGCCGTCCTCACCGACGCCGGGTGTGAAAAAGTGGTGCAGACAGCACCGGGCTACGCCGAGAATGTCCGCAGACTCGTCATCGACCCACTCACTCGCGCCCAGCTACGACAACTCGCCGCCATCGGCCGGCGGATCAACGACGGCGGCCCACCGTCCCGATGAGGCCGACAACCGTCACGGCCAACGGGGTCACGGAGCCACGGAAAACCAGTCGGCAAAGCCCGATCGGTCGTGCCGCCCGAGAGCTCCGTGCTCGAACAAGCCAAAACCCTCCGAGCCGTCAGCTCCGGGGCCGTGACACACCGCCCGCCCGACGTGATCGATCACCCCGAACATGATTCGTCCCGCGACGCTTTCGTCGGTGACGTCGTAGGTGCGGCGTTCGGTGAACTTCTCCCCTTTCCACATCCCGTGGGTCCAGTCCGGGTCGCCGCCGTATCCACCGCCGAGGTGGATCGGTACCGCCAGCCGTGACTCGATCTCGAGCCGCAACTGCTGTCCATCTGGGGTGGTGCACATGATGGTTGCGCCGGTGGGAGTTCGGGTTCCCGACTCGTACCGGATATCGACCTGCGGCCAGCCCAGTTGCTCGACTCGGCCGTCCTTCCACACCCGCGTGCAGTCGTTGAGGATCCGGTAGCCGTCAGGGTTCTCTTGGATGATGAGAACGATGGCGAAGTCGTCGAAACGCATCGGCACGTACAGCCACCACATTCCATCGAAGGGCGGGTCGGCCGGTTTACCGGCGGGTTCGGCTTCCCCGACCGGACGTATGCCCCACGAGCGGTCACGGGTCCCGACCCATTTCTCCGGGTCCACCGCAATATCCTCTCCGTCGATGGCCAGAGTTCCGCTCCACGTGCCGACTTGAGCAAAACGCTGAGCCCGCAACGTGATCCGACTGCCGGTGCGCATGATGTGAGGCTGCTCCTGTAGGACATCGAATGACCCGTCCCAGGTCATGTCCATCGCGATGCCCTCGGTCTCCTCCAAGATCAGACGCAATCTCCGAAGTGGCTCCACGACCTCGATCCGATAATTGCCGACGCGCTGGTTGAGCCGGTCGGAGTCGATGGCATCACCGAGGTGGACCGCGGTCTGTACGTCACCGCGCCGCACGAGGACAAAGGCATCCTTGGTGCCGAGGTTGGGGTAATACCCGGCCCCGGTGATCACGAAGATGTCGCCGGTCCTGTCGTGCGCGTTCAGATAGCACCGGTCGTAGAAGTTGCGATCGCTCGCGTCCACCAACCCGATCGGCAGCGGCGCCTGATGGATGGGGTACTCGTCCAGCGGCCCGATCACAGTGCATCCCCCGTCTCGTCGCCGATGAGGTCGGCGAGCAGTTGTCGATGATGGAACAGACCATCGACTTCTTCCGGCATCTCGATCTCCCCGAAGTGGACCTGCCGAGCTCCCGTTCTCATGAACACACATCCCCAGATGACTGCGGAATACGTATAGAACCAGGTCAAGTCACCCACCTCGACCCCAGTGAGCTCTTTGTACGTGCTCAACACATCTTCTTCGCGCAACGTCGTCGGCATTCCCGGCAAGCCGAGAGACGTAGTTATGTGCTGAAAAACCTTGTGTGCGAATATCATCCATGCCAAGTCGAGCTCACGTGGACCGAGTGCTGTCATCTCCCAATCCAGTACGGCCACGGGCTCGAAGTCTCGGTACACCGTGTTCCCCAACCGGGCGTCGCCCCACAGCAAGACCGGTTCGGCCGCATCGGCTTGTGCCGGCCAGTTCTCTTCGAGCCAGACGAACGCGCGATCGAGCAACGACGAGCGCCCGATGCCCGGGACAGCGAACTCGTACCAGGACTTGCACCAGTTGACGTTGCGCCGCAACGCGGTATCGCCCGTCAATCCGTCGCCGAGGAACGCGAAGGTCTCCACGGGGTGAGGAATGGAGTGCAGTTTCGCCAGAACCGCGACGGTCGCATCCTGCAGGTGCCGTTGGCGTTCGACCGGGGCATCGTGAAACCAGTTGTCGCCGAACGTATAGGGCATCACATCCGGGGGCACCACACCTTCCACGTGATCCATCAGGAAGAAGGGCGTTCCGAGTACGTCCCCCGTCGCCTCCATCCAATGCACCCTGGGCACGGGAACGTCCGTCAATTCACCCACCAGACGCATGACCTCGAACTGATGGTCAAGCCGATAGCTGGGGAACACCGGGATGTCTTCGTCCGCCGGCGTCACCCGGGCCACCCACCGCTGCTTCTTCTGCTCGGCGCCGTCGGTCCACACCGCGTTCAACACGATGGTCTCCGACGACATCCCATTCGAATCGATCCCGCTCTCCACCGTGATCTGCGGCTTCGCGCCACCGGGAACCACGGTGCACAGCCAGGACGCCAGCCGATCTGGAAGAGTGGTGACATCACGACTCGAGCGTTGGAGTTTCATGTCTGCAAGTGGTTGTTCGGCGGCCAAGGTGCCCCTCCGGAAACTCGTACGCCCCACCAGAAGTGTGACGCAGATTACGGTACGGTCGGTTGCGTAATGAAAGCAGACGAGACAGTGGAAGACAAGACCGTCGGCGCCGGACGGCCGCGTGACCCCCGCATCGACGAATCGATTCTGGCCGCGACCGCAGAACTGCTCGTCACCATCGGTTACCCCGCCCTGACCCTCGCCGCGGTTGCCGAGAGAGCCGGTACCACCAAGACCGCCCTGTACCGGCGTTGGTCGGGCAAGGCACACCTGGTCCATGAGGCCGCGTTTCCCGCGACGTGGACAACCCTCATCCCGGAATCCGGGGATCTCGCCACTGACATCCGAGCGATGATCGACGGTTCACGGAGGATGTTCACCGACCCGGTTGCACGGGCCGCTCTGCCAGGGCTTCTCGCCGAGATCGGGGCCGACCCGCAACTCAACGAACTCGTCATGAGGCGGTTCGAAGACGGTGTGTTCGCCGCCATGCGTACGCGTCTCGCGCAAGCTGTGGCTCGAGGTGAGGTCCGGGCGGGCGCGGATCCCGACCGATTACTCGAAGTCGTCGGCGGGACAACGATCATCCGGTTGATCATGCGACCAGGCGACGACCTCGACGATGAGTGGGTCGATCAGACCACCGATCTGATCCTGCATGGCATCGCACCCACGACGATCACCCCCGGCGTCCAGAAGGTGGCAGACAGTGCCACGTGAGGGCGAACCACTCCACAAGATGGGTTTTCTGACCATCGGGCGGTTCGATCCAGCCGATCCCGGAACCGGCCACGAGGAATTGCTGCGAACCATCGAACTCGCAGAAGAACTCGGCTTCGACAGCGTGTGGCTTCGACACCGGCACCTGCAGTACGGCATCTCCTCCCCTGTCGCGGTACTGGCTGCGGCAAGCCAGCGCACGAGCCGCATCGAACTCGGTACGGCAGTGATCCCACTCGGACTCGAGAATCCCTTGTGACTCGCCGAAGACCTGGCGACGGTGGATCTGCTGTCCGGGGGCCGGTTGAATCCTGGGGTCTCGGTGGGAACCCCGATGCGGTACGACGACTTCAAACACAAGCTCTATCCCGAAACCCACGCGCAGGAGAACTTCGGCAAAGACCGGGTGATCCGGCTGATGGACAACATCCGCGGAGTACCGGTGAGTGACTTCGAGGGCACGGTTGGCATCGAGCAGTACTCGAGAATCGTCCAGCCACATTCCCCGGGGCTGATCGACCGCCTGTGGTACGGCGGAATGATGTCGTCGGCGATCTGGGCCGGACAGCAAGGATTGAATTACCTGACCAGCTCGGTGGTGACCACCGAGGGCACAACCTCCACCGACTTCGCCTCGATTCAGGGTGAGCACATCGATGCCTACCGCGCGCATCACCCGAACCCCGAAAAAGCCCGGGTGTCACAGGGATTGGTTGTCATTCCGACCGATTCGGCGACCCCGGAGCAGCGACGCAGATACCGCGACTACGCCGATGCCCGGTTCGACCGGACTCTCTCGCCTCAGGGCCCGCGCCGAATGCTCTTCGCCCCCGACATCGTCGGAACCTCGGATGAGATAGCGGAACGGTTGTTCGCCCACGCCGGCTTCCAGAGAGCCGGCGAGGTGGCGTTCGCGTTGCCCTTCTCGTTCGACGAGACCGACTACCTACAGATCATCACCGACATGGCCACCCACCTGGGTCCGAAGATCGGCTGGTCACCCAGAGCCTGAACGGCCATCTGAGAACGTCGGCAGGCCTTCCAGGCAGACGAACCCGGCAACGAGACTCCCAGCGCCCCACCACAACGTCAGGTGTCCTTCGTGTCGGCGTCACCTCGGGGACCTCGGACAGACAGCTGATCCTGGTCGAGTACTCCTGTGGCGTCACCAGAGCTGTCGATCGACCGAGACAAGGTTCTGCGGGCTGGTACCACCCGTCGCAGGTTCCTGACCTGGGCAGGCGTGGCCGGTGCCCTGGCCTTCACTCCCGGTTTGGTCAGTTCTCCCACCGCATTCCCCTCGCCCGCTGCTCGCGGCGATCACGTGTTCACCCTCGGCGTCGCTTCTGGCGATCCACTCGCCGACGCGGTGATCCTGTGGACCCGGTTGGCGCCAGAACCCCTGGCCCCGCGGGGCGGGATGTCCGAGTCCGATGTGCCGGTCGACTGGGAGATGGCCTTGGACAACAAGTTCGCGAACGTGGTTCGAAGCGGCTCCGTGAACGCAATTGCACGAGACGCTCACAGCGTGCACGTGGATGTTCGTGGCCTCGAGCCATCCACTGAGTACTACTACCGTTTCCGGTCCGGCGGCCACATCTCCGACGTGGGAAGGACACGGACGGCACCGGCGGCGAGTGCCGATGTGGCCGGCATGACGTTTGCCTGGGCGTCCTGCCAGGCCTGGGCAGATGGATTCTTCAACGCCTATGGGGACATGGCGTCGGCTGCACCAGATGTCGTCTTCCACCTCGGGGACTACATCTACGAGAAGCCGATACCGGCGGACGGCGGGCGACGCAGGTCGTCGGCCATGCCGAGCTCGTGCCACTCCGAGGCACACAGCCTCGATGACTATCGCGATCGATACGCTCTGTACAAACTCGACCCTCATTTGCAAGCGGCACACCGCACGTCCCCGTTCATCGTCACGCCCGACGACCACGAGATCGAGAACAACTGGGCCGCAAGTATTTCCGAGGACAGCGCGCCTCTGCCCGAGTTCTTGACACGGCGGGCGGGCGCGCTCAAGGCGTGGTGGGAGAACACACCCGTCCGGGCGACCGTTCATCCCACGCGCGGTGACATCCGAATCTATCGCCGATTCACGTTCGGCAACCTCGCCGAGTTCAGCGTGCTCGACACCCGCCAATACCGCAGCGATCAGGTCAACGGGGACACCGACGGCCCGCTGAACAGACTGACCGCAGATCCCACTCGCACCATCACGGGCGATATCCAGGAGCGGTGGATACTCGACGGCCTCGGCTCCAGCACAGCGCGATGGAACGTACTGGCCCACCAGACACCCATGGCAGACCTCGCCCGCTCGAGGCGGGGATCCCGTGCTGTGAGCATGGACGCCTGGAGCGGATACGAGGCATCGCGCAAGCGCGTCCTCGACGGTGTGAGGGCTCGGAGCGTCGAGAATCTCGTGTCGATCGTCGGTGACATCCATCGGTCCGTGGTGTCCGAACTCAAGACCACCTATACAAGGCCCGCGCCCGCGGTCGGCGTCGAGATCGCCGGCACGTCAATCGCATCCGGAGCCGACGGCTCCGATAGTGACGAGGGAGATCGCGAGCTGAAGGCGGCATCCCCACACGTCAAGTTCGGCAACTGTCAACGAGGATACGTGCTGAACACACTGTCGAGGTCGAGCTGGGAAGCCACGTTCCGGGTGGCCGAATCGATCGCCGATCCCGGCAACACCCTGCATACGCGGGCTACGATCACCATTCCGTCCGCCAGGCCAGAGGTCTTGGTGACTTGATCACATCGGGGTGATCGATTCAGCCAGCTCGCAGGCCTCATCCACGTCCACAGCATTCTTGTTGCTCAACCAGGTCATCCACCATCGCTCGCCCGCCTTTTCGACGACGGCTGAGAACACTTCGGCATCTGATCGAGACCGGTCATCGAACTCGACGCGATAGAACTCGAAGGCCCCGGTGGTCTGGACACCGCTCAGCGTCCCGCCCTCGCGGTCCACGCGGGTACCCGAATCAGGGAAGAAGAACTCCCCCATGCCCGAACCGAGTTCTTGTGCGGCAACGCGATTGTCGGCCCGAGCGGACGCAAAGATGGACCCGTCGAGCACTCCGATGAGAATCATCGACGCATGGTCGCCCTTCTTCGTGAGCGCGACATCCCCATAGATGAGTTCGTCAGAATCGTCTCGGACCGTCCAGCCCGGAGGCGCGGTGATGGCGAACCCGGCGTCCGCGAACTCGATGAAACCGACCGGTCTGGGATCGGCGACTGGCACCGCCCGACCATCAACACCCCTGGCACATCCGCCGACCACCATGATGCACATCCACGCCGCGACAGCAGTTGCGGTCACCATCCCCCGAGTGGTCACGTCCGCGACTCTAGTACATCCTCGACCGGGACGATCCGCCCCGGAGAGCTGACCGACCGACGTCTTCCGGACACTCGCACGCAGGACAGGCCGGAACACCGAGCCCCCTGTCTGATTCGTCGATCAGCTCTTGGACATCTGCGGACTGTCGATGTCGTCGGCATCCATGGGCCCGACGAACTGACTGTTGTACAGCCGGTAGTACGCCCCCTGCGCCGCGAGGAGTTCGTCGTGCGAACCCTGTTCGACGATCTGTCCCTGTTCCATCACCAGGATGGTGTCGGCATCGCGGACCGTGGACAGTCGGTGGGCGATCACAAAACTGGTGCGATCGGAGCGCAACGCGGCCATCGCCTTCTGGATCAGCAATTCGGTCCTGGTATCAACCGAACTGGTCGCCTCGTCGAGGATCAGCAGGGTCGGCCGCGCCAGGAACGCCCGCGCAATGGTGATCAGCTGCTTTTCGCCCGCGCTGACACCGCCACCCTCCTCATCGATGACCGTGTCATATCCGTCCGGCAAGATCCGCACGAAATGGTCGACGTGGCTGACCCGCGCCGCCTCCATGATCGCCTCGTCGTCGGCTTCGGGATCGCCGTACGCGATGTTGTCGCGAATAGTTCCGCCGAACAGCCAGGAATCCTGCAGCACCATCCCGGTTCGTTCGCGAAGGTCATCCCGGGTCATCAACGATGTGTCCACGCCGTCGAGACTGATCGTTCCCGAATTGACGTCATAGAACCGCATGATCAGATTCACCAGGGTGGTCTTGCCCGCTCCCGTCGGCCCCACGATCGCGACCATGTGCCCGGGTTCGGCCACCAGCGACAGTTGCTCGATCAGCGGCCGATCCGGGGCATAGCGAAACGAGACGTCGTCGAACGTGATGCGCCCCTTGCTCGTTCCGGGGCTGATCGGGTCGGAGGGATCGGGTACCTGCTCGTCCGCGTCGAGGATGTCGAAGATGCGTTCGGCAGACGCGACACCGCTCTGCATGAGATTGAACATCGACCCGATCTGGGTCAGTGGCTGGGTGAACTGTCGCGAGTACTGGATGAAGGCCTGGACATCACCAAGGCTCAGCGAACCCGAGGCCACCCGCAGGCCGCCGACCACTGCGACTGCCACGTAGTTCAGATTTCCCAGGAACATGATCGCCGGCATGATGATCCCGGAGATGAACTGGGCCCGCCAGCTCGACTCGTAGAGTTTCTCGTTCCGGTCGTCAAATCTTGCCTCGACGTCGTCCTGCATGCCGAAGGCCTTGATCACCTCGTGTCCGGTGAACGCTTCCTCGACCTGACCGTTGAGGCGTCCGGTGCTCGACCACTGCGCCAAGAAGTGCGGTTTGGAACGTTTTGCCACAAGGGTTGTCACCATCACCGCGGCGGGGATCGTGACGATGGCGATCAGCGACAGCAGGGGTGAGATCCACAGCATCATCACGAGGATGGCGAGCACCATCAACACCGAGTTGAGCAACTGGGCGATTGTCTGCTGGAGACTCTGCGAGACGTTGTCGAGGTCGTTGGTCACCCGGCTCAGTAGGTCACCCCGCTGATTGCCGTCGAAGTAGCTCAGTGGCAGACGGTGGATCTTGTTCTCGACATCCGAGCGCATCCCCTGCACGGTGCGCTGGGTGACGACGTTGAGCAGACGCCCCATCAGCCAGCTGAGCAACGAGGAACCCGCGTAGAGCACCAGAACCAGTATCAGCACGCGGCCGACGGCGTCGAAATCGATTCCGACACCCGGCGTCAGGTCCATCGCTGCGACCATGTCGGCGAATGTCCCGTCGCCGTCTTGTCGTAGCGCCTCCACGGCCTCGGCCTTCGTTTCGCCTGCGGGCAGGCGGTCGGCAATCACCCCGGAGAAGATCAGATCTGTTGCATGGCCGAGCAACAATGGGCCCACGGCGTTGAGGACCACCGACGCCACAGCGCAGAAGAGCACGGCCCACAACGCGATGCGATGGGTGGACAGCACTGCGATCAGCCGCTTCACCGAAGGACCGAAATCGCGTGCCTTCTCAGCGGGCATCGCACCCATCGACGGTCCGCCTCCGCCACCGGGGCGGGTCATCTCCGTCCCTCCACGGAGAGCTGGGATTCCGCGATCTCGATGTACGTGGGGCAGTCGGCGAGCAGTTGCTCGTGTGTACCGATGCCGGCGACGGTTCCGCGGTCGAGTACCACGATCTGGTCTGCGTCGGCGATGGTGGTGATGCGCTGGGCCACGATGATGACACAGGCGTCGCCGGTGGCAGGTTTGAGCGCTGCCCTCAGGCGTGCGTCCGTGCTCAGGTCCAGCGCCGAGAACGAGTCGTCGAACAGATAGATGCTCGGCTTACGGATGAGGGCGCGCGCGATCGCCAGCCGTTGACGCTGCCCTCCGGAGACCGTCGTCCCGCCCTGCGCAACCTTGGTCTCGAGCTGATCCGGCATGTCTCGCACGAAGTCTGCGGCCTGCGCAACGGTCAGCGCCTCCCACATCTCGGCTTCGGTCGCGTCCTTCTTGCCGTACCGCAGGTTGGACGCGATCGTTCCCGAGAACAGATAGGGCTTCTGGGGAACGAGGCCGATCGATTCGCGCAAGACGGCGGGGTCGAGCTCACGTATGTCGGTGCCCCCGATGAGCACGGCGCCATCGGTGACGTCGATCAGACGAGGCAGCAGCGCCACCAATGTGGTCTTACCCGAGCCGGTCGACCCGACCACAGCCGTGGTGGTGCCCGGCGCGGTTCGGAAGCTGATGTCGCGCAACACCGATTCGTCTGCCCCTGGGTACCTGAAACACGCGGAGCGCAACTCCACGATGCCCGCCGAGGTACGGAGCGGCTTCGGGACGGTGGGCGGCACCACCGATGTCTCGGTGTCGAGAACCTCGTAGATGCGCTCGGCGCACACCGATGCCCGCGGCGCCATCATCGCGAGGAAGGAGGCCATCATGACCGCCATCAGGATCTGCATCACGTAGGCGATCATCGCGGTGAGTGCGCCGATCTGGACGTCGCCGTCTTCGATGAGGTGACCGCCGAACCAGATGATGAAGACGATGGTGACGTTGCTGATCAGCATCACCGACGGGAACATCAGTGCCATCAGTCGTCCGACCCGCAGTGCGGCATCGGTCAGGTCGTCGTTCGCGGCGGCGAATCGCTTGCGTTCGTGGGGTTCCCGCACGAAAGCACGAACCACCCGGATCCCGGTGATCTGCTCGCGCAGGACGCGGTTGACCGTGTCGATGCGCTCCTGCATGGCACGGAAGCCCGGCATCATCCGGTAGATGATGACCGCCATGGTCACCCCGAGTATGGGGACCGCCACCACGAGAACCCACGCGAGTTGGCCCCCGACCCCGATGCCGAGGATGATGCCGCCGATACACATGATCGGGGCGGTGACCAAGATGGTGCAGGCCATCACGCCGAGCATCTGGACCTGCTGAACATCGTTGGTCGTCCGCGTGATCAACGACGGCGCCCCGAATGCGCCGACCTCTCGCGCGGAGAAGCCGTCCACGCGGTGCAGCAGGTCGTGCCGGATGTCGCGGCCGGCGCCGAGTGACGCGCGTGCACCGAAGTACATCGACACGATCGATCCCAGGATCTGAATCAGCGAGACGATCACCATCACGGCCCCCACCCGCAGGATGTAGCCGGTATCGCCTTGCGCCACACCGTTGTCGATGATGTCGGCATTGAGAGTCGGCAGGTAGAGCATTGCCGCGGTGGCCACGAATTGGAGGATCACCACCGCACTCAGTTCGCGACGGTAGGCGCCCATGTAGGTACGCAGAAGGCGGGTCAGCATGGGGCAGTCACAGGTTCGACGGTATCAACTCCAGCTCAGCCCGGTCACACCATTAATCAGCGGTGTAGGTCCGAGCCCGATTTGCGAACTCTGCCCATCTCGTCAGATGTCGAGGCCCGAGTACATCGTGCGCGCGGGGTCGTATTTGGTGCGTACGGCGCGCAGGCGCGGAAGATTGGTACCGAAGTAACGCGACGGTGCGACTCCGGTTTCGATGTAGTTGACATAGGCACCCGACGACGCCGCGCCAATCGTGCTGTGTGCACTTTTCACCCACGACGTCGGCGACAGATACGAAGCACCGGGAGCGACGTCGGTGAACCACTGCAGGCTCGCCGCGTGCGTGCGCCACGGGAAGGCTGTGGCACCGGCAGTGACCCCGCTGATCGCGCCGTCGAGCGGATCGATGATCACCAGCCCGGGGCCGCCGGCCCTGGAACGGTTCCGCACCGCGGTGACGATTGCTGCAGCGATGGGGTCGGTGACCTGGGCGAGGATGTCGGACCCGGCGACAAATCCATGTCGCGGCGCGGTCGCGCCACCCGACAGCCGCAAGAACGTCGCCATCGGATCAAGCGTCGAGTAGTCGCTTCCACTCGGTACCACCCCGACGGCCGCCGAGATGTCGGCCGCGATGCGGCGGCCCGCGCCGGTTGCGCAGACGAGCAACACCGAACAGGTGACGCCACCCCGTCGATCGGAACCGATGTTGACGTTCGCCCACGCCGACGGTTCGGCGACCGAAAGCCAGCGCCGCCACCCCGATATCACCGTGGCCGCCGACGCGGGTGGAAAGTTCATGGTCACAACATCTTTGCCAACCGATGGCGTGGTGCGAAAGACCAGCGACGTGACGATGCCGAAGTTCCCGCCACCTCCGCCGCGCAGCGCCCAGTAGAGATCGTCCCGCTCTCCTGGCGCAACGGTGACGGCGTCCCCGTTCGGCAACACCATCGTCGCGGCCACGAGGGAATCAGAGGTGAGCCCGTGTAGGCGCGAGTCGACCCCGAGCCCTCCGCCGAGCGTGAGGCCGGCGACACCGACCGTTGCGCATGTCCCGACGGGAACCGACCGGCCTTGCTGGGCAAGACCGCCGGCCACGGCATACAGCGTGCTCGCCGGCGTGACGGTGGCCAGGCCACTTCCGCCGTCATAGCCGATTCCTCCGTCGAGCCTGCGCAGATCCACCACCAACAACCCACTTGCTGCCGACGCACCGATGTAGGAATGCCCGCCGCTGCGAGTGGCCACCCGCAGCCGGTGCTTCACGGCAAAAGCCATACACCGCTGAACATCGGCGACAGTTTTCGGCGCCACGACGGCCACGGGAGTCGATCCGTCGTAACGCGTGTTGAAGATCTGTTTGGCCTGCGTGAATGCGGTGCGTTGCGCCGGCAGGATCACCTGGCCACTGATCGATGCCGCGAGCGCAGCCCAGTCCGACGACCGTGGGGCGGCCCAGGCTGCCCCGGTGCCACCCGCGACGGCAACTGCCAGACCGCCCACCAGCGTTCCCTGCAGCAGCCGTCGACGGCTGAGGTGCGAAGGGGTTGATGATGGTTCGTCGAACGTCATGACAGGTGGTGCCTCTCGATCGCCCGACGACTGCGCCACAGACTATCCGCGATCGTGGGTCCACGTCACAGAACCATCAATCGACAGGCACGACGGAGCAGGACCACAACAACCTTCGAGCAATCCAACGTCTCATTGAGCCCAGGGCGGTGTGATGACCGCACCGTCTGCGGTGGTCGCCTGCAGGCCGGGCGTGGTGGTCACCCATGCTGTTGATGCGGTGTCCCCGCCATCGACGCGCACCTCGGTCCCGGCGGGAACCACGATGACCGTACCGGCGCCGGCCGGCTCCTGCACGCCGTCCAAACCGACCGTCAGTTCCCCGTCGAGCACGAGAAGGACCTCTTCCCGACTGGGTCTGTGCGCCACTCCGATCTGGCCGGCGGGAACCGTCAGCCTCCAGGCGCAGAGCTCTTTGCTCCCTCGCCGCGAACTGACATACGAGTGGAAGGTGCTCCCGTGTGCCGGGAACACCTCGGCGTCGTCGGGTTGGATGACCGGCATGCTCTCCTCCTGAGAATCATTAGACAAGTGACTTGACCATATAGACAAGCGGGTTGTCTGTCTATCCTCGACGCACTGGGCCATACTTCGACTGTGACCGATTCCGACTGGGCAGCTGCGACGGCCGTGCTGCGAGTGTCCGCACAACTCGTGGATGACATCTCGGCCGGACTGGCCGAGCGGGGCTACCCCGACGTGCGTCCCGTTCATGGGTTCGTGTTCGCGGAGTTGTCCGACAATGCCTCCACAGCAGCCGATCTCGCCACGGCGTTGCAGATCACGAAGCAGGCCGCGGCTCAATTGATCGCGTATCTGGTCGAGCGTGGTTATCTCGACAAACACCCGGACCCGAACGACCGCCGCGCTCAACTGGTGACACTGACCCGCCGCGGTCGCGAGTGCATGGTCGCAGCCCGGGAATCCGCGGAGCGATGCGTCCAGGTATGGCGAGATGAGTTGCCGGACAAGGACTTCAAGGCATTGACCCGGGCCTTGGACGTCATTGCGGTACCGGGCAGACTCAAACCGAGCTGGTGATCAGCTGGTCGTGCGCGTCCGGGCCTCCGGCACGGCGAGGAAGTCTTCGACGATCGCGACGACCTGATCGGGGCTTTCTGCGTGAGGGTAGTGACCGACGCCGCTGAGAACCTCGAGTCGACTGCCCGGAATCGCTTTGTGGGCCGCGTAGCCGTGCGACACCGGGATGATCTTGTCCGCATCGCCCCAGATGAGGAGCGTGGGCAGGGCGGAGTTCAGGTACAACCGGTTCAGGGCGCTGACCGCCTGACCGCGGTAGTCCACCACCGACCGCAGTGTCCTCAGGAACGCCTGCCGCGTCTCGCGATCGCCGAGCGAAGAGTATGCGCGCCACGTTTCGTCTGCCCGCGGCGAGTGCACGCCGGCGGACGCGAACCACGAGCGAATCTTGTTGCCTGCCCGCAGAATTGGTTGCGGCGCAATCACCGGGAGCACGAATTCGGCCCCAGGAGCCGACAGCACCCGCAGGGTCCAGTTCACGTCAGGTCCCAGCCCACCGCTACCGATCAAGACCAGGCGCTCGCAATACTCCGGATGTTGATAGGTGAACTGCATGGCCACCCCACCACCGAGCGACTGCCCGACCACCGTCACCCGATCGATCCCCAATTCCCGCAGCAAGTCACGGAGGAACGCGGCGAACGCACCCAGCGAATAGTCGCCACGCGGTTTCGACGATTGCCCATGTCCGGGCAGATCCGGTGCGATGACCCGATGTCTCGCGGCAAGGGACGGAAGGACCGCGTTCCACGTCTCCGAACTCCCCGCCATCCCGTGGATCAGCAGGAGAACCTCCGAACCGCTCCCCTCGTCCCGATATGCGACGTGGTCGCCGTGCAGATCCACGAATTTCAGTGCAGTCATTGAAGGATTTCCTGTCGCGATAGAGCCAGGGACTCGAGACGGTCGGCGTCGATGGACGTGCCGATACCGTTCGGCAGTACGCGCGGCATCGTGCCGCAACCCATCACCACGATGATGCCCCCTGACAGAGGCCCAATCTACGCGCTGGGGGTCCACTCCCGCTTGTGATCACCGATCACGAACCCCGCCGATGAGGATCTTGAAGCACCCAGGTCTGCACCTGTGGACACCGTACATACAGAGGGGAATCGAAAAGCATGATCATCGTCGCCGGCCACTTGATCGTCGTACCCGACATGCGCGGCGACTATCTCGAAGGTTGCCGGGCCCTGATAGTTCAGGCCCGCTCCACGAAGGGATGTCTCGACTTTCACCTCGCGGCCGACCCACTGGATGATTCTCGGATCAATGTTTACGAGCGCTGGAGTGATCGCGGCGAACTCGATGACTTCCGCGGCAGCGGCCCGGACGACGAGCAGGCTACTCAGATCTTGGACGCCGATGTCCGAGAGTTCTTCTGTGACCGTGAAACCAGGCTCTGATCGAGAGCCCGCTCGCTACCGGTCGCGCCTGCCGACCCCCTGCGAGAGTTCCGCGATCCTCCGGGCAGGCCCGTCCGGCGCCAACGGTTCGGTACCCATCCCCGATCCCTCCCGGACTCCTTCGATGAACTCCTCCAACGCGTCCTTCGCGGTGTAGCGCGGGGACCAGCCAAGCTCTCGTCGTGCGCGAGTGATGTCCATCAGGGGCAGTCGTAAAACGGTGTCGAACAGGCCAGGTGAGGCGGGGATGACATGTGCGTGCCACGCTGCCCATACCCCCGCACGCAGCAACGACGCCGGCGCAGGGATCGAACGCGCCCCGAGCATCTTCGCCAGGTACTTGGCGTCCACCTTCTCGTCGGTTGCGAGGTTGAATGCCCCGCGGACCGGCCGGACGGTCGCCTCGGCGAATGCCTCGCCCACATCCGCGCTGTGCAACGCCTGGAACGACAGCCCCGGCGTCCTCGGAACCACGGGGATCAAGGCGCTGCGGACCAGCTGCCGTGGAAGGAACGGCCCGACGAAAAGGCGCCGTTGTGCCGTGGATGCCTCCCGTTTGAAGATGAACCCAGGCCGCATCCTCACAACCCGCATCTCAGGGTTGTTGTGCTCGAAGCCGTCCAGCCATCGCTCGAGATAAGCCTTCTCGCGGGGATACGCAGCGCCCGGCCAGCCGTTGGTCGGCCAGCTCTCGTCGACGGGGGTGTCCTTCGGGCCAGGCGAGTAGGCGGCGACCGAGGATGAGTACACAACAGCCGGCACATCCTCGGCCGCAGCGGCCTCGAACACCCGGATCGCGCCGCCGACGTTGTTCTCCCATGTCGAAACGGGGTCATGGGTGGGTTGAAAGATCCACGCGAGATGGATGACAACGTCTGCGCCACGAAAGAGGGGCCGCAGATCGTCCTGTCCCGTATCGGCAACGAGGAACTCCGTTTTGGGGTACGTGAGATCGGTCGGACGGCGTGCGAGGGCGCGGATGGACGTCACCTCCGACCGGGAACCCAGGGCTTCGATGACGCTCGTGCCCACATTTCCCGTCGCTCCGGTGACCACCACGGTCAGTGGTTGTGTCTCGCTCATCTGCTCCGGGTACCCAGGGCTCCCCGGCTCGACACCATCAGACGGCGGAACCCCGCGCACGGCATCGTGCACGGGGTCCCTCGGCCCAGATCGGGTAGGTGTATCAGACCTTGACGGTGGCCCGGGTGTTGTCGTTCCGATCGGGCGACTCGGAGTCGCCGAGCGTTTCGGGTTCGGTCCCGTCGGGTGTCGAGTCGAGATCGATCGTCCGGCGCAGCGGCCGGTTGGGCAGAAGCGACACCGCGATGAGCGCCACCACTGCTGCCGCAGCTGCGATCAGGAAGATCCGCCCAGTTGCGTCGCCGTATGCCGCTCGGATGACCGCTGCGACCGGGCCCGGCAGTGAGTTGATGTCGAGGCTGCCGCCGGAGGAGCCGCCCGTGATCCCGAGCCGAGCAAGCCCACCCGAGGAGAGGTCCGCCACGCGAGTGGCCAGGACCGACCCGAGGACCGAGACACCGATTGCGCCGCCGAAGGTCCGGAAGAACGCCACGTTGCTCGACGCAGCGCCGATGTTGTGGACGCTGACCGTGTTCTGGACCACCAGCACGAGGTTCTGCATCAACATGCCCGTGCCGAGCCCAACGATCAGGGTGAAGATACTCACCCACCAGAGGTTGGTCGCGTGGTCGATCGTGCCGAGCAGCGCAAAACCGACGATGAGCAGAGCCGAACCGGTCACCATGAACACCTTCCACTTGCCGAACCGGCTGATCAGTTGACCCGATCCCACCGACGCGATCAGCATTCCGATGACAAGCGGAATCGAGAGCATGCCGGCGATGGTCGGCGAGAAACCGCGCGCGGTCTGGAAGTACTGGCCCAGGAACGTCGTCGAACCGAACATCCCCAGTCCCACTGCGATGGACGCGATGATGGCGAGTCCGGTGGTCCGTTCGGTCACGATCTTGAGCGGGATGATCGGTGCTTTGACGCGCGACTCCACCAGCACGGTGGCCACCAGCAGAAGCAATCCGCCACCGACATACATCGCCGACTCCCGGGAGATCCAGTCGTAGTACCCGGCTTTGCCCGCGAACGAGACCCAGATCAACAGCACCGAAACGCCAGCGGTGAGCAAGGTGGCTCCCAGCCAGTCGATGGAGATGTTCTCGGCGCGCTCGGTCTTGATGCGAAGGGTCTTCTGCAGCAGGAACAGGGCGATCACTGCCAGTGGCACGCAGACGAAGAAGCACCAGCGCCAGCCGAGTGGGCTGTCGACGATGACGCCTCCCAGGATGGGCCCGCCGGACATCGAGACGGCCATGGTGGCGCCCATGTATCCGGAGTACCGGCCGCGCTCACGGGGAGACACGATGCTGCCGATGATTGCGACGACCAGCGCGGTGAGACCACCCATTCCGATCCCCTGGACAACGCGTGCCGCGAGGAGAATCGGCACGTTGTGCGCAAAACCGGCAATGATCGAGCCGATCACGAAGATGATGATCGCGCTCTGGACAAGCATCTTCTTGCTGAAGATGTCCGCCAGCTTGCCCCAGATCGGCGTCGATGCCGCGTTGGCGAGCAAGGCGGTGGTGATGACCCAGGCGTAGGCCGTCTGCGACCCCTTCAGGTCGCCGATGATCGTCGGCAGGGCGGTGGCGACGATCGTTGTGCTCAGCAAAGCGGTGAACAACGCTGCGAGCAGCCCGATCATCGCCTCGAGGATTTCGCGGTGGGACATCGCGTATGGATCGTGCTTCGCCACCGCCTCGGTTGAACTTGACATCTACTTCCCGTCTTTCCCTGTGATAGTTTTCTGCGCCGGCCGATCGGCCCGGTGCGCGTGTCTGGTCAATGAACCTCTGAGTTTGCGAAAGGCGCTGCCGGCCGCTTGCGCGTCCGCTTCGTCCCAGTCGTCGAGCGCGGTCTGCAGCGACTCGGCACGCGCAGCCCTCGTTCGACCGAGGAGTTCGCGACCTGCGCTCGTCGTCAGGACTTGCGTGGCCCGCCCATCACCGGGATCCGCACGGCGAGCGACGTAACCCTCAGCGACCAACTCGGCCACATGCCGACTCAACGCGGACTGACTGATGCACAGATCCGATGCCAACTCGTTCTGCCGGCACTGCCCTCGTGCCTCCAGTGCCATGAGAACAGCGAGACCACCTGGCAATGTCGGCCCTTCGTCCGTGGACACGACGGCTACGCGGAACGCGCGACCCATCAGGTACAGCTCCTCGATCAATTCACTCGCTGTTCCTGATGACACCGGCACGACGACTTCTCCCTCATATAATTGATTGCACTACACAACTTATATAAGTTACATGCGGCAATCAACTATTCCCGGCACGCGGAATCTGCAGTCCATGGCTGGGACGCGGCCGGGCAAAGAGGCGGGAACGCCTAGACGGACAAAGCTATTTCGGTGAGGCCAGCGGGTACCCGCGGCGCACGGTTCGATCGAGGATGCCGAGGGTACTGCGTAGCGCAGTGGCAGAGATCACCGGAAAGATTCCTTTGGCTCGCCAGTCCGGGTGGATGTTCGACCAGTCATAGAACGACACGACCCGGGTGGCGCCCTCCCCGTCGGGGTGGAGCTCATACCCGTAGACGTGCCCGATCTGCGGCCGTATCCGACCCTTGATGGTCCAGGAGATCTGCCGACCGGGCTCGAACGTCTCGATGATGACCGAGACGTCGTACTCCCCCATAGGTACATCCCCCAAGGCTTCGCGATCCATGTGGACGACAAACGTGTCCCCTGTCGCCGTCACACGCTCACCGGTTGCACTCATCAGCATCCCGGACGCGTCGATCGCAACGTGACCTTGCGGGTCGGTGAGCACCGCGAAGATGTCGTCAACGTGAGCCGGGATGACCCGTTCGGCCTGCAGTCGTTCATTCATCGACGCACGGTATCGCGTTATGCGTGCCACATGGTCAGGGCCCGACCCTGTTGAGCTCGGCGACCAGGTCGAAAGCGGGGTCATCTGGCCCGATGTCGAACGTGCACTGCTGCTCGCGCGGATCTGGCACGAAGGCCCAGAACAGCGCTCCCGCTGTACCGGCGGCGCGTTGGCCGTCGACCTTGGTCTCGAAGTCGTCCACCCGATCCTCACGGGTGCCGCACGACCCGGCGTTCTGCCCGATCTCGGCGACCACCAGTGGCTTACCGACCGCGTCGGCCTGCATGATGTGGGTGGAGAGGCCATTCCACACGTCGCCGGGCAGCGGCACGCCGTCAGCGCCGTAGTCGTGGTACTCGAGTACGTCGACGTGGGGTGAAGCCCCCAGCAGCTGATAGTCACCGCCGGCCGACCCACATTGCCCGCCACCGAGCAGGCCTGCCCAAATTGGGGTGGACGGGTCCGCCGCCCGAACCTTGGCTCCGGCTTGGTCGAAGAAGTTCCGCAGGATCTGACCAGAGTCCGACGGGCACGTCCGGTTCTGCCAACTGCACGCAGAATCGCCGCACAAGCTCGTCTCGGGTTCGCCGACCAGTTCCCAACCGGCCAGCGCAGGCGACGACTTCCACCGGTTGACCGCGGTGGTCACCCATTGGTCGAACCGCAGGGGCGCCCCTGCGGGGACCAAGGTCTTCCAGCCGGTGGTGTACCAGCTTCGACCTTTGAACACCTCGTCTTCGCAGGCGCCGTCGCCACCGGTGAAGACCGGCACGAGCATCTGGTCATGAGCTTCGGCCGCGGCGAACACCGCGTCCATCGGACCGAAATCGAGCTCGCCCGTGAACTTGTTGACTGCCAGACGCTGGAAAGCGTTGAAGCGCGTGAGGGAGTTGGGCTCGAGCGACGAGAAGTAGGAGTCGAGGTCGACCATCGCGCCGCAGCCCTGATTCACCGACCAGTCCGTCGCGAGCTGGTAGGCGTTGAACCCGCTCGGCCACCATGGCGATCCATCAAGCTCGAGACCGTCGGCAGTCGCCTCCACCCTGCTGGACCCGGCCGCTTCCGCGGACCCGGCCTGGGCCCACTGGGTCGATCCGACGCCGACCAACAGAATCATGGCCAGTGCGAAGAAGTAGTACGTACGATGCGTGGTGCGTTGCATGTGATGGAGAGCCTGTCTCGTCATTGACCGTGACGCTCATAGTCGCACAGCTTCGTGAACGAGGAAACTGCTTCGCAAAGGAAACAGCCGGACCGCGCCCGTCCCTCGAAAAGACACGGTGACCTGCGCGATCGCTGCCGGCACGACCGAAGAGGACCGATGACCCAGCCAGATCACGTCGATGTCTTGATCATCGGAGCGGGACTCTCAGGAGTCGGCGCCGCCTGCCACGTGCGGGAGAAGTTCCCCGACCGGAGCATCGCAATCCTGGAGAGCCGACCGCGCATCGGCGGTACATGGGACCTGTTCAAGTACCCGGGGATCCGGTCCGATTCGGACATGTTCACCCTCGGGTACAAGTTCCGGCCCTGGGTGGGTGACAACGCGATCGCAGACGGCCCTTCCATTCTGGAATATGTCCGGGCCACGGCCGCCGAATACGGGGTCGACGAGACGATCCGATTCAACCGCCGGGCCGTGCGCGCGGAATGGTCGAGCAGCGATCAGCTGTGGAGAGTTCAGATCGAACGCACCGACGCCGGCGCGGAAGCCGAGACCGAGACGATTTCTGCCAACTTCCTGATGTCCTGTAGCGGCTACTACCGCTACGACGAGGGCTACACACCCGACTTCCCCGCGATCGAGAAGTTTGCCGGCACCATCGTGCATCCCCAGCATTGGCCGGCCGACCTCGACTACACCGACAAGCGGGTGGTGATCATCGGCAGCGGGGCCACCGCCGTCACCTTGGCACCGTCGATGGCCCCCGAAGCCGCACACGTCACGATGCTCCAGCGTTCGCCGTCCTACGTCATCTCCATTCCGAAGCAGGATGCAATTGCCAACAGGCTCCGCAAACTACTTCCCGAGAAGTGGGCTTACGCCGCCGCGCGCGGCAAGGGCATCGCCGTCTCCACAGCCATCTACCAATTGTGTCAACGGTATCCACAGTTCATGAAGAAGCAGATCCGGTCGTGGCAGGAGCGGCAACTGCCTGATTTCGACATCGACACCCACTTCGCGCCGCGCTACAACCCCTGGGATCAGCGCCTGTGCCTCGTGCCCGACAGCGACCTGTTCCGCGCCATCAGAAAAGGGTCGGTGTCCATGGCCACCGACCGGATCGCCACGTTCACCGAGGGCGGCATCGAGCTGGAATCCGGCGACCATCTCGACGCCGACATCATCGTCACGGCCACCGGTCTCAATCTGCTCGCCCTGGGCGGGCTCACGTTCGTGGTCGATGGGGAGGAAGTCGACCTCACCGACACGATGACCTACAAGGGCATGATGCTCAGCGGCATCCCCAACTTCTTCTACGTTGTCGGGTATACGAACGCATCGTGGACCTTGAAGGCAGACCTGGTGTGCGAGTACATGTGTCGCCTGCTCGAATACATGGACGCCAACGGATACGGCGAAAGCGTGCCGGTGAAGGACCCGTCCATACAGGAGGAACCGTTCCTCGATTTCGCTGCCGGATACGTTCTGCGTTCGGTCGACTCGTTTCCGCACCAGGGTTCACGTGCTCCATGGAGGCTGCGGATGAACTACTACCGCGATGTCCTCACCTTGCGCCACGGCACGGTTGCGGACGCGCCAATGAGGTTCCGGGAGCGCAGCGCTTCCCTGACGTCGGCCGGCTGATCAGCCGATCGGTGTCGACCTCTCCCGCAGCCGCGTCGCCAGCCACTCGTAGACGGCTTCATTGTTGAGCAGGGTGAAGTGGTGGGCCGACCCGAGATGCATCCCGTCGTCGTCACGAAATCCGATGTCGCGCAGCTTGTCCCGGCCTCGGGCACTGACATGCAACACCAAACCGTCACCGAGATAGCGGCCGAGCAGGTGTTCGGGGTCTCGGGTGATCGAGGCCGAGACAAAACTGTGCTCGGCATCGGCGAGCAACGGAACCTCCGCGATGGCGGCTTGGCGCAAGGCATCGAGGTCTCGGCCCGTCCAGTCCTCGTCCACCAGCGAACCGGCGTACAGGTCCCGGATCCCGGCGCTGCGCCTGTGTAGTAGCCGGCCGATCGGACGGGACTCGGGCAGCAGCTGCAACAGCGCGGTGGCGGTGTGTACGGTCCTCGCCAACGGTGCTCCCAGATGCGGAGATCCGAGACAGACGATGTGGCGGACCTTGCCGACCCACCCGGCCCCCACCAGGGAGGCCCCGTGACAGGCGCTACGTGCCACGAGACCACCCATCGAGTGCCCGACCACCGCAATCTCTTCCACGGGTACAGGCCAGTTCCTCACCACGTCCTCGATGAGCTCGGCGAATTCACGGCCATTCTCGGAGATGTGTCTACCCGTGTTGTAACGCACCTGCAGTTCGCTGAAGTCGAGCTCTTCGGACAACCTGGCCCCATACGTCGGCCTGCCGCCGATACCCCAGGCGACTTCGGTCTCCATCAGTCCGTGCGTGAAGAAGACCAACCGGGGCGTCGCGTGAGGATAGGCGTTCGCCAGGGATTCCTTGTCCGCGTGTTGAACTCGCCCGTCGACCCGAAGCGACATCGGCGTGGCCAGAGGCGAATCCTGATCGGCGAGCGCGTCACCGATCAAACCGGTCAGCGCACCGAGCGCGATCGCACCGCGTTTGGTCTCCGACGGCACCCGCCCACGTCCGTCGACCGTCCGTGATGCCACCTGCGCTGCCACCTCACAGGCGACGGCGATGGATCTATATATGCCATCGGCGATGGCGTTGTGAATGATTCGCGACGGTGCCGCCCAGGGGCCGACACCGAGCTGCACCCCCGAGAACACGCGGTCGGAGATCGCCCGGTGCACGGTGCCCACGCCGGTCCCCGCTTTCCCGACCTCCTCGAAGGCCAGTTCCGCCAGCGCGCGAACCTCGTCTTGCCGCGGGCCATCCACATCGATCATGCATTCAGTGTACAACCGTGCACTGAGGCGCGCGTCTGCGGCGACTGCTTCCTGACAGCGCCGTGCACACCGGCTACCGTCCGACCATGGGATTGCACCGCTCCGCACCGACTCGAGGGTGGCGACGGAGGTGAGCGCCGCCACGCCCACCTCCGCGCCCACGCCCGGTCCCGTCCTGGTTGTCGCGATCCTCGCGTCTTTTGTCGCGTTCCTCGACGGATCGGTGGTGAACCTCGCCCTTCCCGCCATCTCGGACGACCTCGGAGGTGGGCTGAGCACACAGCAGTGGGTGGTCGATTCATACCTCCTCACCCTGGGCGCACTGATACTGGTGGCCGGCGCGATCTCTGATGCGTTCGGGCGCTTGCCGATGCTCCGGATCGGGCTCGTGATCTTCGGCCTGGCATCGGTCGCGTGCGCGGCTGCGCCGACCGACCTCGTCCTGATCATCGCCCGCGGGTTGCAGGGTGTGGGCGCGGCCCTGCTGGTGCCCAGTTCGCTCGCATTGATCAACTCGGCCTTCACCCCGGACGACCAGCCCAAGGCGATCGGTACATGGACCGCATGGACGGGCACGGCCTTTGTGATCGGTCCACTCCTCGGTGGTGTACTCGTCGACACGTTGAACTGGCGGTGGATCTTTGCCGTCAACGTCGTGCCGGTGACGATCACCCTGGTGCTGTCGATGCGACTCGTCGAACCGGCTCGGACAACGCCGCGCGAACGCATCGACGTACCAGGCGCGGTGCTGACGGCCGGCGGTCTCGCCGGAACCGTCTACGCCCTCATCGAGCAGCAACGTCTCGGTCTGAGCAACCCCGCGGTGGCTGCAGCCTTGGCACTCGGACTGTTGTGCCTGGCCGGGCTGGGCTGGCGCGAAACGCACACCGACCATCCGATGATCCCAGCGAAGATGTTCGCGGTCAGGAACTTCGGTGTCGGCAATCTCTCGACGACGTTCATCTACGCCGGATTGTCGATGGGCACGCTGGTGACGGCTCTGTTCCTGCAAGAGGTCGCGGGCTTCTCAGCACTGATGGCCGGGCTCGCGACGTTGCCGGTCCCGCTGCTCTCGTTCTTCATCGCTCGGCCGGTGGGGGCGCTGTCGGCACGGTACGGGCCCCGCGTGTTCATGGCATCCGGACCGATCGTCGCCGGATGCGGTTACCTGCTCATGCTCACCACTGTCGACGATTTCGATTTCTGGACACAGATGCTCCCCGGGCTCGTGCTCTTCGGGCTCGGTCTGTCGATCACCGTCACGCCGCTGACCTCGGCCGTCCTCGCGTCGATCGATCGGCAACACAGCGGGATCGGCTCGGCGTTGAACAACGCGATCTCACGGATCGCTGGGCTGATCGCTGTTGCCTGCACGGGGATCATCGTGGGCGGCACGCTGGACACCGCGTCATTCCACCGTGTTCTGGTGGTGACCGCGGCCCTGTTCATCGTCGGCGGCGTGGTGGCGGCCATCGGTATCCGCAACCACGGCCACCATCCCGAACAGGTCGCGGTGACAGCGGCCGCACAGTGCTGTGATCGCTCGACCACTCCCCCTGACGTCCGGCCGGTCGTCGGCCAGTGACCGGCGAGCACCCACCGATGCGCCGATGACGATTGAAGCGAAGGCCTGATGGTGGAAACATCGGGACGATGACCGCATTGCTGACGGAATCCGACATCACCGCCGCACTCGCCGATCTACCCAAATGGCAACGTAAGGGCCAATCGTTGACTCAGACGATCGATTGCCCGGACTTTCCGGCGGCGATCGCATTGGTCAATCGGGTGGCCGAGGCCGCGGAAGAGGCCAACCATCACCCCGATATGGATATCCGTTGGCGCACAGTGACTTCACCCTCAGCACGCATTCGGCGGGCGGAATCACAAGCCTCGACGTGATGTTGGCACAGCGAATAGACAACCTGGCTCCCTGACCCGGTCGGCGGTCCCGACGAGCGAGTCCGTATCGAAGACACCGCCGGGCGAGCCTGCGCGGCCCGCCCGGCGGGTGTTGCGCCCCCGTGCGAATGAGAACAGTGATGCGGTGTCAGGTGTCAGGCCTTGGTGAGCGCCGCGTATCGCGCAATGTGCATGTCCGCAGAACCGAACTCGTACTCGATGGCCGTGAGCCGTTTGAAGTAGTGACCGATCGCGAGTTCCTCGGTCATGCCCATCCCGCCGTGCAACTGAACGGCGTTCTGCCCGATGAATCGCGCCGCCCGACCGATGGTCGCTTTCGCCGCAGACACCGCCAGCGCGCGTTCGGTGGGCTCGGCCTCCAGATTCAAGATGGCGAGGTACACCGCGGCAATCGACTGTTCGAGCTCCATGTACATGTCGACCATCCGATGCTGCAACGCCTGAAAACTGCCGATCGCCTGACCGAACTGCTGACGCTGCTTGGCGTATTCGACGGTGTCTCCCAACACTTTTCGCATCAGCCCGACAGCCTCGGACGCCACCGCCGCCGTGGCCTCGTCCACTGCACGGTCGATCGACGCCCATGCATCGCCTTCGCCGCCCAGAAGGGCATCGGCGGGTAGACGCACCCCGGAGAACACGAGATCCGCCGCACGTCGGTCATCGATGGTGCGGTAGGCGTGAACGGCCAAACCTTCAGGAGGGTTGTCGACATCGACATCGACCAGGAACAACGAGATCCCCGAGGTGTCGCGTCGCCCTCCCGCAGTCCGGGCCGTGACGAGCAGATGACCGGCGAGGGGTGCACTGCTGACAACCACTTTCGTGCCGTCGAGCACCCACTCGTCGCCGTGTCTACGGGCGATCGTCGACACGTCATAGAAGTCAGGACCCGATGTGGATTCGGCGGCAGCGAACGCCGTGATCGCATCTCCCGCGACGAGTTTCTCCAGAACGGCCGTGGCGCGCTCCCCGCCCGCCCGTTGCAACAGACCGCCGCCGAAGACAACGGTGTCCACGAAGGGCTCGACAACAAGCGCCTGGCCCAGTGCTTCGGTGACGATCATCAATTCGACCGGCCCACCGCCGATTCCACCGGCTTCCTCCGGGAGGGTCGCACCCAGGATTCCGAGTTCGTCGGCGAAGGCCCGCCAGATCGACGGCTGCCAACCGGCCCCCGTCTTGGCGGCCGCCCGACTCTTCTCCAGGTCGTAACGGTTGGCCAAGAACTTGGCGAGGCCATCGCGGAGCAGTTCTTGCTCTTTGGTCAAGTTGAAGTCCATCAGAGCCCCAATGCTGCTTTTGCGAGAATGTTTCGCTGGATTTCGTTGCTACCGGCGTAGATCGAGCCCGCCCGGTCGTTGAAGTAACGCAGTGGCGCGACTGCCTCCCACGGTTCACCGCTGACGTAACCGTCCGCGGGCTCGGTGAACTCGGAGATCGGACCACCGGGCTTGGTCGCGTGCGGTTGGTAGACCCGTCCGCGTGTACCGGCGGCCTCCAGGGTGAGTTCGGTGAGCTTCTGACTGAGCTCGGTCGCAAGCACTTTGAGCATCGACGAGGCAGGACCCGGATCTTTGCCCGACGCCATCGCCGACAGCGTTCGGTATTCCAGGATCTCGAGGACCTTTGTGCGAATGCGGGCTTCGGCCAGCTTGGCAGAGAAACCGGGGTCGTCGATGAGCGGGTGTCCACCGGGCCCCGGCTGCGACGCCGCCGAGGTGGCCAGCGACTCCGCCATCACCTGCAACGCCGGGGCGGCTGCGCCACCACCTCGTTCGAACACGAGGAGATACTTCGCCACAGTCCAGCCGTCGTCGATCTTTCCGAGCACGTTTGCCTTGGGCACCCGCACATTGTCGAAGAACACCTGGTTCTGCACCTGCTCGCCTGATGTCATCACCAGCGGCCGTACTTCGATGCCCGGCGAATTCATGTCGATCAACACGAAGGTGATGCCCTGCTGCTTCTTCTGCTGGCGAGATGTGCGAACGAGGCAGAACATCCAGTTCGCCTCTGTGGCATGGGTTGTCCAGATCTTGCTGCCTGTGCAGACCAGGTCATCGCCGTCGTCTTTCGCCGCCATCGAGAGGGACGCAAGATCCGAACCGGCCTCGGGTTCGGAATATCCCTGGCAGAAAAAGACCTCGCCGGTGAGGATCCCGGGCAGATAGTAGTCCTTCTGTTCCTGGGTGCCGAAGGCGATGATGGCGTGGGCAACCATCCGAATCCCCATGGGAGACAAGGATGGTGCACCGGCGATGATGGACTCGCGACTGAAGATGTAGTGCTGGGTGAGGGTCCAGTCGCAGCCGCCATACTCGACCGGCCACGCTGGCGCCGCCCAGCCTCGCTCGTGCAAGATGCGCTGCCACTCCATGCTCGCCTCGTGGTCGGAGTAGACGCTGGTCATCAGACGGCCGGCCCGGCGCAGGTCCGGGGTCAACTTCTCGTCGAGGAATGCGCGCACCTCGTCTCGAAACTCCGAATCGGCGGCCGACCATTGCAAGTCCATGTGCGCTCCTGAAGCGGTGTGCTGATTGACCGGAGGGCCGGTCGGAGACAAAATCTACTTATGTCTCACGAGACCGTCAACAGCCGGTCACACCCTCGCGTGCACCGTGACGACGTGATCGACCTCGCTCACGACTGGTTCCTCGCCGGCAGGCGGGTCGACATACAGGCGTTGTCCCGCGAACTGAAGATCGGCCGCGCGACGGTCTACCGATGGTTCGCTGGCCGGGAAGTGGTGCTCGGCGAAGTCGTGTGGCGAATACTCATCGACGCCATCGAAAGAGTCGAGGCACGTGGTGGAGAGCTCGACGCCGACAAGTTCGTCAGCAATTTCGGTTTCCTCGCCGAGACCGTTCGCAATTACCAACCGCTCGAACGGTTCGTCGCAGATGACCCCGAGTATGCGCTGCGGGTCCTCACCTCGCGGTACAGCGTGGTTCAGGGCAGGTTGATCGAGTGGACTGTGGGCAAATTGGCTGCCATGCCCGAGCTCTCGCGGTACCCGGACACCTCCGGTCTCGCGTATGCAGTCGTGCGCCTCGGTGAATCGTTCATCTGGAGCGACATGATCACCGGCGACCCTCCGCAACCCGACAAGGCCACCGCGATGGTGGGCATGTTGATCGCAGGCGCATGCGCGAGTTCGTCTGCTCGAGGCTGATCTGAGCCGTGGCCGTACAGCATCCGCGGGTATCGGTCCGGCAGCACCCGGGCCAGGCAGGCGACGCGCGGATAACATTTCCCTCATGTCGTCGCGACCACACAATCGAGCCACCGGCCATGACTGACATCCGCTGGGCAACGTTCGACTGTTACGGCACATTGATCGACTGGCGTCACGGGCTCTCGACCGGGATGGAGCTGGTCTTCCCGGGCCGCGGCGCGGCCCTCCTCGACTCATTCAACCGGCACGAACCACAGGTCCAGGCCCAGCACCCGGAGATGCGCTACCGCGAGGTGTTGACCGAGACGTTTCGTCGCACCGCCGACGAAGCCGGACTTGTCCTCAGGGCCGACGACGCCGACGTGCTGGCCGCGGGTATCGCCTACTGGCCGCCCTTTCACGACACAGCTGCCGAGCTGGCCCGCCTGCGGGCATCAGGGTGGCGTCTTGCCCTGCTGACCAATTGCGACCGCGACATCATCGGCGCAGCGCAGCGCCGCCTGGGGGCCCCTGTCGATGCGGTGATCACCGCTGAGGACGTGGGATCGTACAAGCCGGCCCATCCGCACTTCGAAAGGTTCGCCCAGACCTTCGACCCCGGACCCGGTCAGTGGGTCCACGTCGCGCAGGGCTACTTCCACGACATCATCCCGGCCCATGCTCTCGGCATCCCCCGGGTGTGGGTCAACAGACTCGGCCAGAGCAACGACCCATCCATCGCCGATGCGGTGATCCCCGACCTGAGCGGGCTGACCGAGGTCGTCGCCGCAGTCGGTACCGCCGCCGCGGCGCGCTCGTGAGGAGTCGAACGTCACGCACCCCGATGTGTAGCGCTGCGAACTGGCGGGTATCCGCCTGACGGCCCGGGCAGCAGACTCGGGCGAGTACGGCGACGAGAGGGAGACATGGCGGAGTATCGAGTACTCAATCCAGACGAGGATGTTGTCGACAAAGTCGAGTTCAACAACGCCGAAGACGCCTACGAGTGGTTCAAGAATCGCGAGGTGCCATCAGGACAGCTCGGTTTCCGCATGGAGGTCAACGTCGATGGTGACTGGCGGTTCTTCGACCAGACCGACGGGACCAGATCCCGCGACTGACTCCGCGCACGCGGCCACACCGCTCGCGACCAAGCTGCATCCAACGGACACACCGTTGGATGCAGCTTTTTCTGTTACTCCGCCGTTCGGGACCTCTCGGCGAGCAAGGCAAGACGCCGCAGAGCCTCGGTGTTCCTCGGATGAACCGCCAAGTGCTGGAGCTGGTCGGGCATCAGTGACCACGGCGGGTTGGCCGCGTGCTCGATCATCTCGATGCGGCACCCTTGCGGGATCTCCTGCAGGCGCAGGATGATCTCGGCCTTGCCGAAGGGCAGAGCCCGCGCGATCAATCGCAGCTCGCGCCCTTCCTCCATACCCACCGACTCCGTCCGGTCGTTGAGCAGGACAGGCCACAGCCCCACCGAATGCGCGATGTTGCTTCCCGGTTGCGGCCAGTTTGCATCGACGGCACGTATCCGTGACGACCCGACAACCCAATTGGCATACGACCAGCCGTCTGCGAGTACACGCCACACATCTTCCGTCGACGCGGTTGTTTCATGCGTTGTAGCCACGAACCCCTCCAGTGCTCTCGGCAGGCCTGCGGATCGGGATTCGACCCGCGCGAAGCAGCAGTGCCGCTGTCTCAGCCGGTTGTCGATCTTACGGATCCGATGTACCCACCGGCGGCGATCTCACACGTGACCATGTTTCCGGGGTACGGACGCCGCTGCGGCCGACGGCGATTCGTCCGGCCGTTCACCTGCCGAACTGTTAAGCTCCGCGCGAGGCAAGGCAGCGCTCGGGCGGCCGATGGCCGCGCGAAAGGTGAATACGTTGCAGTTGCGACGCATAGAGCATCACGTCCGTCGATCGCTCTCACTGGCTGTGGCCGCTGTGATCCTGGCCGCCTGTGGAACCGGGGGTGATGGGGACGGGCCCGGCAGTGTCGCAGTGCAATCAGTCGACACCACCTCCGAACCCGTCTCGACGCCTCCGCCTGCTCCGGCTCGACTCGAGAGCAACGTTGCGATGGAACGACTTTCGCCCAACGCCAAACCGCCCCAGTTCGTGTTGTTTTCCTTCGACGGTGTCGGCGTATCAGAAAACTGGGATCTCTTCCTGGACACCGCGAGCGAGGTCGATGCACGCTTCACGGCCTTGATGACCGGCTTGTACTTCCTCACCGACAAGAACAAGAAGAAGTACACCGGCCCCGGTTATGCGGCCGGAGAGTCGTCACTGGCTTTCGGAGGCACCGAGAAGGAAGTCATCGAACAGGTCGACTATCTCAATCGCACGTGGTTCGCCGGTCACGAGATGGGCACTCATTACGTCGGCCATTTCTGTGCCGGCACAAAGAACCCCGGCCGCGATTGGACCACCGCCGAATGGAATCACGAACTCGATCAGTTCTTCCGACTGATGACCGAGTGGAAGTCGCTCAACAACATCCGGAACACACCCGATCTCGCTTTCGGCCCCGAAGCCGTCAAAGGCGGGCGTACGCCCTGCCTCGAAGGCGGTATGGGACAACTGTTCCCAGCCTTGGGAGCGCACGACATGACGTGGGATTCGTCGAAGGCGGCCCGTCAACCGGGCATCTACTGGCCGACCAAGGTCGGCAGCATCTGGGAGTTCCCCATCCCGTACACGTGGTCACCACCGCTCAATCACAGGCAGACCGCCCTCGACTACAACTACTGGTTCACGTTCAACCAAGCCAAGGACAGCCCCGCCAGCGCACCGAAGATCCGCCGTATCGTCAAGGAGTCCTACGACTACATGTTCCGGCGCGCCTATGAGGGCAACCGGGCCCCTTTGGTCATCGCCAATCACTTCAATGATTGGAGCGGGAACGCGTTCAACCCCGCCACAGCTGATTTCATGCGCGAGGCATGTGTGAAACCCGAAACGATCTGTGCCACCTATCAAGACGTCATCGCGTGGATGGAACTGCAGGATCCGGCGGTGTTGGCGCCATGGCGAAAGATGGCACCGGTTGCCGTCGACGCCGACAGTTGACCCGTATGCCCTCTGTGCCTCGTGTGCCCATCTGGGCGCACACTCGTTGCCCGGAGTCCGGCCATCAGTCGAGCGATGAACGCCGCACCCCCACTGCCTGAACACCATGGAAGGTCTCTTGATGCGACGACACCGCATTTTCGCTCTGCTCGGAACACTGGCCGCGACGGCCGGCCTGATCGCCGGCTGTTCCGACGGGGGCGACACCGGACCAGAGGGTGCCCAGTCGTCTGTCGCGAGCGCCGGGCCCTCCGTGTCAGACGAGGTCACGGTGACCCGCATCGACTACCCGACTCTGGACGGAACGGACCCGGAGCAGAACTGGGGTGATCTCTACCTGCCCGCAGGCCCGCAGGCGGTGGATTCGACACGCCTGGTCGTCTTGATCCACGGCGGCGCCTGGCAGTCCCAACTGGGTGCTGATCTCTTTGATCCGTTCGCCCGTGACCTCGCTGCACGGGGAATGGCTGTGTACAACATCGAATATCGCCGGCTGGGTTCAGGCGGGGGTTGGCCGACCACATTCGAGGACGTTTCCCAGGCCCTCGACAATGTCGTCGCGATCGACAAGACGTTCCCCCAATTGGAGACCACCGACGCACTGGTGGTCGGACACAGCGCCGGCGCCCAGCTGGCGGTCTGGGGCGGGACACGACACAAACTGGATCCCACCGAGGTCGGTGGCAATCCGAAGTTCCGGCCCACCAGAGTGGTCTCCTTGGCCGGTCCGCTGGACATGGTGCAGGCAGTTCGCAACGGCGATGACCGGATCGTCGCGGCCCTCGGCGGGACTCCCGGGCAGGTACCCGAGCGTTACGCGTCGGTGGACCCGATCCAGAATCTCGACCCCGGAACTCCGGTGATCGCCGTCCACGGAACCCGGGACACAGTGGTACTCCCCTCGTTGTCGCAGCGATACGTCACTGCGCTGAAGAACGAGAACGGCAGTGGTCGTGTGGTGTTGATCGACGGCGAGGATCACGGTTCGATCGTGAGCTCGAACTCCGCCGCCTATCGCCAGATACTCGACATCATCACCGAAGGATCTACCAAGACTGTCGACCAACTGAGCGAGTGACCAACGGTCATCTCACAGTTGCTGTGACCAACAGATATTCCCACTCCATCACGCCGTCGTGGTTCATCGCAGCGCGGGCGAGATCGTCCAGACCGTTGTCGAGTGCTGCTACGGCCGCGGTGTCCGCCGCGTTCGCGTTGTACACCGCGATGGTGGGTCCGTACGTCGCCTTGAAGAACCGGCGGAACTCTTCAGGACTCTGAAAGCGGTCGACGGTGAGTGTCCGCCGCTCGGCAGTGATGTCGGCGTGGTCGCCGAACAGTTCGCGGACGTGGGTTTCGTCGCCCCACAGTGGTGGAGGCTGCGCCCCAGGTTGTGGCGCGGGTGCGTACGGCTTCATGGTCGCGAACATCCGGCCGACGAACCCGCCGGGCGTCCAGCTGATCAATCCGATACGTCCTCCCGAGCGACAGACCCGGATCAGTTCAGCGGCAGATCGCTGGTGATCAGGAGCGAACATCACGCCCACGCACGACATCACCACGTCAAAACTGTTGTCGGCAAAGGGAAGAGCCTCGGCATCGGCCTCCTGCCAGGACAGCTGTACGCCCTGCTCGGCAGCGAACGCACGACCGGCTTCGAACAGCTCGGGGGCAAGGTCGGCCGCGACCACCTCGGCTCCGGTCCGGGCTGCCGGTACGGACGCGTTGCCCGAGCCGGCCGCTACGTCGAGCACGCGGTCACCGCGCTGCAGGTCGAGTTCGGCCACCAGGATCTCGCCGAGTGCGGCGATCACCTCCGTGGCGACCGCCGGGTAGTCACCCGAGGCCCACATTGCGCGGTGCCGCATCTTGAGTTCATTCGTGTGGTGACCTGCTGTGGTGGTTGTGGTGTCGGTGGCCATGGCATGTTCCCATCTCTTGCGTGGTCGGTTCATCTCAGAATCCGACCGTGGCCCGCCTGCAGTCCAGTGCTGGATCTGAACCGGTCCAGTACAGAGTTTGTACTGGTCCGTGCCCGGGACGAGGTGTGTACTGACTGGAGTGGTCCAAAGGAGGGTTGATGTCCGGATACGGCCAGTTCTGTCCTGTCGCGAAGGCGATGGAGGTACTCGACGAACGATGGACTCTGCTCGTTGTTCGTGAGTTACTCGCCGGCAGTACGCATTTCAATGAACTACGGCGCGGTGTGCCGCGGATGTCACCTGCACTGCTCTCCAAGCGGTTGCGGACTCTCGAGCACGCGGGCGTCGTCGAACGCCACGTTGCGGGCGGGCGGACAAGCTACGCGATGACTGCGAGCGGCAGGGAGCTGTCGTCGGTGGTCGAGGCCCTCAACGCCTGGGGCATCCGCTGGATCGGCGAGCTCGGAGACGAAGACCTCGACCCCCACCTGCTGATGTGGGACATGCGCCGGACAGTACCCACAGACGTGTGGCCGACGAGCCGCACGGTGATAGCCTTCCGGCTCGGCGGCGTGGCTGCCAACGCCGACCGCTGGTGGCTGGTCGTGACGCAAGGCCAGGTGGACATCTGCGACTACGATCCCGGCTTCGAACCCACCGCCACGGTCGTCGCCGAGCTCCGTGACCTCACCGCCGTCTGGCGGGGCGACCGCTCCTGGGAGAAAGCCTGTTCCATCGGCACGGTCCAGATCGTCGGTCCCGACGACGTCCGCCGTCGTGTGCCCGGCTGGATCGGGCAGGGGCAGATGGCCGCGATCCCCAGGCCTGTCACGGCAGACCGGACATGATCACCGCGTGCCGGAGATGAGTCCTTCGGTGGCGTCCCACAGCCGGGCCGCCAGCTCGGTGTCCTGAGCGTCCTTGCTGGGCTCGATCTGCTTGCCGCCCTTGACGTAGCGGCCAGTGAAGGTGCCCGCCTCGGGTGCGGATGCCGCCCACACCGCTGACCGGGCACCTTTGTCGACCGTTGCCATGAACGGCGTGAGCAACACTCCGACCACCTGATATCCGAACGGCAGATCACGCCCGAGAGTGGTGCCCTTGACGAATCCCGGATCGGCACAATTCGCCACCAACCGAGCTGGGTCGTTGCGTCGCGCGAGTTCGGTCGTGAACAGCGTCAGCGCCAACTTCGAATTGTTGTACACGCGTTGACCACTGAACTTACGGCCCTTCTCCTGCAAATCCTGGATGTCGATGTGGCCGCCACGGTGCCCCGACGAACTGATGTTCACTATCCGCGACGGTTCGCCGGCCGCGGCCGCCTCCGCCATGACGGGCGCCAGCGCGGTACTGAGTACAAAGGGCGCCAGGTAGTTGACCGCAAAGGTGAGTTCGAACCCGTCCTTGGACTCACGCGGCTCACCGATGTCGATGCCGGCGTTGTTGATCAGCACATCGATACGCTCGAATCGCTGTTGCAGATCGGTCGCCAGCGCACGCACATCCGCCAGATCGGACAAGTCTGCCAACGCTGTACTGACACTGCCGGTCGGCGATTGACCCGGTGACCCCGAACCGAGCTCGCCGGCCACTTCTGCGGCCTTCACCTCGTCTCGGGCCACGAGGACGACGTCGGCGCCCTGTGCGTACAACTGCCGTGCGGTCTCCTTGCCCAGCCCCGATGTGGCCCCCGTGACAACAACAGTCTTACCCGCGAGCTCATGCCTCTGCGCCATGGTTGCCTCCCTGTCGGCCGGTGGCCGGGTTCGTCTCTGCCATCACAGGATTCCGGATTCGCGCCCCACCTGCACAGTGCGGACAACAAGATCGTCGATGACCTTGTTCGTGGGTCCGCCGTCGCGCGAAGCATTGCGCGGATCGTTGATCAATCGTCGGCGAACGCCCTCGGCGATGATGGTCAACCGCCACAGGGCAAGGGTGTGCCAGTAGCCGACATCGGTCACGTCCCGACCCGTCGCCTCGGCATAGCCGGCGATCAACTCGGCCCGCCGCGGAAACCCGGGAAGTGTCGGCGCGGTGAAGGGCCCGGCCACCCCGTCTCCGGCTTCCGGCCAGAATGCCAACAGGTTGCCCAGGTCGGCGAGCGGTTCCCCGAGCGTGCACAGCTCCCAGTCCACGATGCCGATCACTTCGCCGTTGTCGGCCCCGGTGATCACGTTGCTCATGTAGTAGTCGCCGTGTACCAGTGTCACCTCTGACTGATCAGGGGCGTGCGCGGCAAGCGCCTGGGCGACCTCGGTGATCTCGGCGATGTCCTGGGTCTTGGAGTGTTCCCATTGTGCCGACCAGCGCTTGAGTTGTCGGGCCGCAAACGGCTTCTTGCTCGCCAAATCGTCGAGACCGACCTTGGCGAGGTCGACCGAATGAACGGTGCCCAGTGCCCGCGGCAGACTCAACCCAATGGCTCGCCGCCGTTCGGGCGACAGTTCCGAGGCCACCGCCACATCGTCGACCACAACCCCGTCGACAAAACCCATCAACACAAGCGGGGCGTCTGTGACAGCCGGATCACTGGTGGTGGCGATCATCTTCGGCACCGGCACCGGGGTGTCCTGCAGTGCGGACATGATCCGGTGTTCGCGCAGCACGTCATGTGCCGATGCCAGCAGCGCTCCCAGTGGCGGGCGACGGAGTACCCAGTGCCGTCCGCCGGCGTCCCCGACTCGGTACGTCAGATTGGATTGACCATTGCCGATACGCGAAAACGACAGCGGGGCAACAGCTCCGATATCGAGACCGACGATCCATTCGGTGACGAGATCGGTGTCTATCCCGACGGCGGTACTCATGCCTTCGCCTCCGTCTTACGGTAAGGCCCGAGCTCCTGTCGCGCGATGGTCCGCTTGTGCACCTCGTCGGGACCGTCGGCCAGACGAAGCGCGCGCAGGTGCGCGTACATGCTGGCGAGTGGGAAGTCGTCGGACACCCCTCCTCCTCCATGGACCTGTATCGCCCGGTCGACGATCTTGAGCGCCATGTTGGGTGCGGCGACCTTGATGGCAGCGATCTCGGTACGCGCTTGTTTGTTCCCCACCGTGTCCATCAACCACGCCGCTTTGAGGGTGAGCAATCGATTCATCTCGATGTCGATGCGCGCCTCGGCGATCCAGTCCTGGATGTTCGCCTGGGCGGCGAGCGGCTTACCGAATGCGATGCGCGAGGAAGCGCGCTCGCACATCAACTCCAGTGCGCGTTCGGCCATCCCGATCGCTCGCATGCAGTGGTGTATCCGTCCCGGACCGAGGCGGGCCTGCCCGATCATGAAACCTGCGCCGGCCCCGGCCAGGACATCGCTGTCGGGCACACGCACGTCCTCGAAGAGAACCTCGGCGTGTCCCTCCCTGTCCTGGTAACCGAACACCGGCAGGTTGCGGATGACCCTGACACCTGGAGCGTCGATCGGGACCACCATCATCGACTGCTGCGCGTGAGCGGCCGCGTCGGGATCGGTCTTTCCCATCACGATCAGGACTTTGCAGTTGGGGTGTAATGCGTTCGAGGTCCACCACTTTCGGCCGTTGAGGATCCACTCGTTCCCCGACCGGGTCATGCTCATCTGGATGTTTGTCGCGTCGGAGCTGGCGACCGCCGGTTCGGTCATCGCAAACGCGGACCGGATCGTGCCCTCGAGGAGTGGCGTCAGCCAACGCTCTTTGTGTTCATCACTGCCGAACAGCGACAGCACTTCCATGTTCCCGGTGTCCGGAGCCGAACAGTTGGTTGCCTCCGGTGCCAGTGCAGCACTTCGACCCATGATCTCGGCGAGTGGCGCGTACTCCGAGTTGGTCAGACCTGCGCCGTAGCGGGGATCGGGATGGAAGAGATTCCACAGCCCGCGCTCTTTCGCCTCGGTCTTGAGTTCTTCGATGATCGGCGGGTCGAAATGTGGATTGCCGGATTCGGCCATCTGCCTGGCGTAGATCTCCTCCGCCGGATACACGTGCCCCGTCATGAAATCGAGAAGGCGATCTCGGTATTCGAGGCATCGGTCGGAGTAAGCGAAATCCATGTGATGAGTCCTGTATCGAGTGAGATGTCTCGGGCGGACCTGATCGCCCGAGTCGAAGGCCGGCTGGTTCGGATCGTCAGGAATCCGAGAGCAGATGACGCTGATAACGACGCATCCCGGAAATCCAACGGTCGTAATCCGACCCCTTGTTACGGTAGAAGTCCAGCACTTCCGGATGCGGGAGAATCAAGAATTTTTCCTGTGCGACCGCGGCGAGAACCTGGACCGCCACGTCTGCCGGTTGAAGTACCGCACCCGCGCCGGTCACTGCGCTGGCGGCGACCGAAGCGCCGGGCTGGTCGGTCTCGAACCCGGAGCGAAGCAACTCGGTCTCCACTCCCATGGGGCACAGACAGCTCACTTTCACACCCTGGTCGCCGTAGGTGACCGAGAGCCACTCGGCGAAGCCCACTGCAGCGTGCTTGGAGACCGAGTAAGTGGCCGAACCGATCTGCGTCAGCAGACCTGCCGCAGATGCCGTCGACACAAAATATCCGCCGCCACGCTCGATCCATCGCGGAACGAGCAACCGCGCAGCACGGACGTGGGCCATCACGTTCACCTGCAGGGCGATGTCCCACAGGTCGTCGGGAGTGTCCAGGCCCAGTCCGGCGGTGGTGCCGGCGTTCGCGAAGAAGATGTCCACCGGCCCGAACTCACTCTCGGCGCGGTCGACAATCCGCTGGAGCACACCTTCGTCCGCGACATCACCGCCCTCCGCGACAGCACGACCATCATGCGAAGCGTTGATCTCGTCGGCTACGGCCCCGGCCTTGCCCGCGTTCAGGTCTGCAACCACAACCCGGCTGCCTGCCTCTGCCAGAGCACGACTGAGGGCCGCGCCGATTCCGGCTCCACCGCCGGTTACAACAGCAACTTTCTGGGCTACGTCCATCTCTGCGATCGTAGGTGAGTCACCCGGCGGCGACGTCACACTCCGGGGCGGGCGCGTCCTCGAAGAGCGGGGCACCCAAGGGCTCCAGATAGGCGACGTACAGGACCACGGGAACCGTGCCGAGGTTGCGTCCGACGTGGGTGTTGGTGACCCCGCTCGGTTCGTTGATGAAATCGCCTGTGCGGAAGATGTGGGGAACACAGTCGGGCCCCGGATGGGTCAGCGTGCCCGCACCGACAAATCCAACAACCGGTCCATCGTGGTAATGCCACCCGGTGGTCCCGCCCGGAGCGATGGTGATCTCGCGCGCCACGACGTGGACACCGGCCGGGATGAATGGGATCAACTCGGCGGGAATCTCGAAATCCGCGAGAGTCTTGGCCGAAATGTCTTTGCTGGGCGTCGCCGTAGCACTGGCCGTCCCGACAAACAATGCCGCCATCACCAGCAAAACTGCGGTCACAGACCGGATGAGTTGTTTCATTTGCTGAGAGTAACGGCGATCGAGCCGCCTCACGCGGTGTTCGATACGAACCCCATCCTGCGAGAACCGGCCGCCGTACAATTTTTGCGCACAGCCGGATTGCCCGGTTTCACCACGAGGAGCGACGTGACACGTTCATCCAACCGATCGTCCCGCCTTGGCTTCTTCACTCGGAACGCCGTGGGTTTCAGTTCGGCAGAGGCGTTCATGATCATTGCGATCACCACCATTCTTCTCACCCGGGGTTACTTGTGGATCACCGACTATCCGCAAGTCGGGGGCGGAAACCTACACATTGCCCACGCGCTCTACGGCGGAGCGTTCATGATGCTGTCGCTGCTGATCAGTTGGTGGCTGCTGGGGTTCGGCGCCCGGTTGTTCTGTGTTGTCCTCGGCGGTATCGGTTTCGGTCTGTTCCTCGACGAGGTGGGCAAGTTCGTCACCAAGGACAACGACTACTTTTACGGACCTTCCGCCGAGATCATGTATGTCCTGGTCGTTTTCGTTCTGATCGTCGGTCGGGTCCTACGAGAGGTACGGCCTCTGAGCGCTCACGAGAAGGTCTCGTCCGCAGCCTCCATCGCGGCCGACGGGGTTGCCCGAGGTCTGGCCCCGCACCGGCGGGAGCTCGCGCTACGCCTGGTCGAGGAAGCCGAGGAGATGGGATATGACAAGGTTGCGGCGGAACACATCCGCAGCCTTCTGCTGACATCGGGCATCGCATCCGCGCGGTTGTACACACTGTCGCAATGGGCGCCCCGCTTGATCCCATCGTGGTTCCGAAGTCCGCGATGGCTGCCGATCGTCGGCTGGCTGATGACCGTGACCGCGGCATTGGCGTTCGGCTTCGGGCTTCTCGGCGTCGCGATGAACGGGGTCTACCTGGACGACGACAACGTGAAGTTCGAGTTGGCGGGCATGAGCATGGCCACCGCCATTCTTCTCCTGAGTTCGACCGTCACACTTGCTTTTTCACTCCCGGCGATGGTGATGCTGCGTAGAACCGACAAGATGTGGCCGCTGCATTTCCTGCGGTACGGCGCACTCACCTTCACGATGCTCAATGCGTTGGTCGATTTCGCAACCGAGGGATTCGCCGCGCTGGTGAACCTGTCTGTCGGGCTGTTCACCCTGGCCATCATCTCTTACCGGATCGATGTCCGTGCCAGGGTTGCCCGGCCTCGGGCACACGAGGAAGCGCTGGCGGCAAGCACTCCCGTCCGCGACTGAGCCGCTCGGAACTCCGCCTCAACCGAGGTAGCGGGGCCTCAGCCGAGGTCGCGGGCGAGTGCGCGTCCGGCCGCCCGGCCGGAGAAGATGCAGCCACCGAGGAAGGTGCCCTCGAGCGCGTTGTAGCCGTGTACCCCGCCGCCACCGAAACCCGCGACCTCGCCGGCTGCATACAGACCTTCGAACGGCTCACCGGATGGCCGGATCACCTTCGCATCGAGATCGGTCTCCAGCCCACCCAGCGTCTTTCGGGTCACCAGATGCAGACGGACGGCGATCATCGGGCCGTATTTCGGGTCTTGCAGCTTATGGGGCCGTGCCACCCGGATGATCTTGTCACTGAGGTAGTTTCGTGCATTGCGGATCGCCATGATCTGCATGTCCTTGGTGTACTTGTTGTCCAGTTCGCGGTCGCGGGCCACCACTTCGGCTTCGATGCTCGCGTAGTCGAGCTGCGGGCCTGTGGTGATCTCGTTCATCCCGGCCACCAGATCGCGGAGATTGTCGCGAACGACGAAGTCGATGCCGTGCTCCTTGAAGGCCTCGACCGGACCCGTTGCGCCTTTGCGGACGCGCTGAAGGAGAAGCTTGATGTCTTTGCCGGTGAAGTCCGGGTTCTGCTCCGAACCCGACAGGGCGAACTCTTTTTCGATGATCGCCTGGGTCAGGATGAACCAGGTGAAGTCGTGGCCGCCACGAGTGATCGTTCCCAGTGTGCCCAACGAGTCGAAACCGGGGAAGTTCGGAACCGGTAGCCGTTTGCCCGTGGCGTCGAGCCACAGTGACGACGGGCCCGGGATGATCCGGATGGCGTGGTTGGGCCAGATCGGGTCCCAGTTCTTAATCCCCTCGGGGTAGTGCCACATGCGGTCACTGTTTACGATGTTGCCGCCGGCGTTCTTGGTGATCTCGAGCATTCGCCCGTCCACGTGCGCGGGTACGCCGGTGATCATGTGTGCTGGGGCAGGCCCGAGACGGTCTACCGGCCAGTTCTTCTTGACGAGGTCGAAGTTGCCGCCGATGCCTCCTGAAGTCACGACCACAGCTTCGGCACGGAGTTCGAACTCGGCGGCGGTCTCACGACTCGACGACACACCTCGCCGCTGGGTCGAGGGCACCAGGACAGATCCCCGTACGCCGACTGCCGCCCCGTTCTCCACGATGAGCTCATCCACCTGATGCCGGTATTTGATGGTGACCAGTCCCTTGGCAGCACCGTCGAGAACCGGCTCGCGGAACACCCGGACCACCTCCGGGCCCGTCCCCCAGGTGATGTGGAATCGCGGGACAGAGTTTCCGTGGCCTGCAGCGAGACCGGAGCCACGCTCGGCCCAACCGACGGTGGCCATCACCCGCAGGCCCAGATCGTGCAGATACGAACGCTTCTCGCCGGCGGCGAAGTTCACGTAGGCCTCGGCCCATTGCCGCGGCCAATGGTCCTCACGGTCACGATCGAATCCGGCGGAACCGAACCAGTCCTGCCGGGCCAGTTCGACCGAATCCTTGATGCCGAGTCTGCGCTGCTCGGGGGAATCGACGAAGAACAGACCACCCAGAGACCAGAAAGCCTGCCCACCCAGGTTCTGTTCGTTCTCCTGTTCCAGCACGGCCACACGCTTGCCGGCCTTCACCAGTTCATGGGTTGCGACCAGCCCGGCCAGCCCGCCCCCGACCACAATGACGTCAAACCTGTCGGCCATCACGGCGCCTCCTCGCGTCCGATACCCGGCATGACGTTCACCCGGCGCATCCGAACAGAGCATAAAGAACAACGCGGGCGGCGGTCCGAGCTACGGCGGCTTTGCGAAATGCCCGCACCGCCGAGGCGTGGAGAAGATACTTGGGGCGTGGTGACAACGGACAGTGGAGAAGACGGCCACGAACGGCAGCGTTTCCGGAAGCTGGCCCAAGCGGCGATGAACGCAGACGTCACTGTCGGGCAACTGGACACGATCATCGGCGACCTCGGCGGGGCCCTCACCGACTTCGACAGGGCGATGGGCGAATTCGACAGGACCCTCGGCAGTTTCGGCGCAGCCATGGACGACTTCTCGGCGACGCTGACGCGGGTGGACAGCACGGTCACGAAAATGGTTGCGGTGGTCGAACGGATCGAACGTGTTGTCGGACGGGTGGAGAACATCGTCGACATCACCGAGAGGCTGATTGCACCGGTGGCATCCGCCGAGGCGATGGTGCGTGACCTGCTCGGAATCGGACGGCGGCGCTGACGGTCACCGCGACCTCAGTCCCGCCGGGCGGCAGACCTCACGTAGTCGCTGGGTGTCCAACCGACAACAGCCTTGAACTCGCGGGCCAGGTGCGCCTGATCGGAGTATCCGAGTGACGTTGCCACATCCGCTACCGACATCTGGCCTTCGCGCAGGGCGAGCGCTGCGTCTTGCAACCGGCGACGTTGGATCAACCATTTGGGACTCAGTCCCGTTCGATGTACACACAACCGCTGAAGGGCGCGCGTGGACACGTTCACCGCATCTGCGAGTTCCGCGACGCGGCGCGGCCCACCATCGTCTTCGACCACATCGACGACCCGGTTGATCAACTCGCCTTCGTCATCGATCTCCCACTCCGTGGCCCACTCGAGGTATACGGACAGGACCTCCTCATAGGCGCACCGATCCGATTCCGAACGTGAGCGCATCGCCGTCCGCACTGCTCCCGCGACATCACCCCGGCCGGGGATGGGAAGAGGCTCGCCGATCGGCAACACCGGTCCGGCAACCGTCGCACCCGCCATCGATCTGCCTGTCATCAGAGTGATCGCAGCGGGTCGCAGCAGAACTGCCGCGGCCCAGCTCTTTCCTTCGAGCTTCTGCTCACTGGTCCCCTGACTGACGCAGTACAGCGCCGCCTTGTCCGGCTCGACGACCACGTTCCCGCCGGGGTGCTCGAGGACCGGTTGAACGATCGGTGCCGACAGGTCCCAGGATGCGATCCAGACATGTCGTAGAAGGCTCCCGGCCCCATGTCCGGGAGGGACGGGGAGGCGTGAGATGTGTACGCCGCCGGCGCCTGGGCGCAGGTCGCCACGAGGCCCGGCGGACCCATGGTGGAAACTGTCGCGTTTCTTCAAGCGCTCACGCCCTGCGTCGGTGGATTATCGCCTTCATGAGTATCCACGCTGCCAACGGGCAATACACCGATCACGGAATCCCCCACGGCTATACCTCCCTCACACCATTCATCGTCGTCACGCCTGCTGCCGAGGCAATCGAGTTCTATAGCAACGTCTTCGGGGCACGCGTTGAACAGCGCACCGACTTCCCCGGTCCCGACGGTGAACCGATTGTCGCGCATGCCGACCTCGACTTCGGGAGGGGGCGGCTACAACTGGGCGACCCCAACCCTCAGTATGGACTGGTGCCGAGGCCAGATGGGGACTCGGACTGTTACTCGATGGCCATCTACGTCACCGACGTGGATGCCGTGGTGCAGCGGGCCGTCGATGCGGGTGCGATCATTCGCGAAGAGGTACAGACATTTGTCTCCGGCGATCGGTTCGGCTCGGTGCGCGATCCGTTCGGGGTCCGATGGTCGGTGATGACCCGGATCGAAGACCTCTCCCCCGCCGAGAGCGCCTCGAGAATCGAGGAGTGGGCGAAGCAGCAGAGCTGACGGTGGGCGGAGAACGGCTACGTCGGGTACGTGCTGCGTCCCGCGCAGACGATCACCGATGCGTAGCGTGGGCCCATGGGCATCACGCATTCGAGTACCGTCCCCATTCCTGTAGACGAGGTGTTCGCCTGGCACGGACGGCCGGGCGCCTTCACGCGGCTGGCGCCACCGTGGGGACCCCCGTCGTTGATCAAGGAAGCCGAGTCGCTCAGTGACGGAACTGCGGTGTTGGGGTTCCCAGGTGGATTGAAATGGGTCGCGCGGCACCAGCCATCGAGGTACCACCCGCCCAATCAGTTCGTGGACAAGTTGGACTCGTGGCCACTGAAGTCCGTGCTGACGTGGACGCACCACCACGGATTCTCTGCCGTCGATGTGAACTCCACAATGGTCACCGACACTGTCGACACACCCGTCCCGACTGCGTTGCTACGGCCGATGTTTCGCTACCGGCATCGCCAGCTCGCCGACGACCTGGCGGCCCACGCATGGGCGAACGAGTTCGGGCGCGGACCGATGACCATTGCGATGACCGGCTCCTCCGGCCTGGTGGGTACCGCTCTCAAGGCCTTCTTGACCACCGGCGGGCACCGGGTGATCTCACTCGTGCGCCGCGATCCCTCACACGAAGACGAGCGACGCTGGGATCCGGACAATCCGGCGCCAGACCTGGTGGACGGCGTCGACGCAGTGGTCCATCTGGCCGGCGAATCCATCGCGGGCCGATTCAGTGACAGCCACAAACGAGCGGTCCGCGACAGCCGCATCGACCCGACGGCCAAGTTGTCGTCGGTGATCGCGGCCACCACACCGCAGCCCGCGCTCATCTGCGCCTCGGCCGTGGGCTTCTACGGCTACGACCGCGGGGACGAGCAGCTCGACGAAAAGGCCTCGCGTGGCGAGGGATTCCTTGCCGACGTCGTCGCCGACTGGGAGGCGGCGACCGAACCCGCAGGCGACTCCGGCGTCCGGGTGGTCAACGTCCGCACCGGCATCGTGCAGGCTGCGGCCGGTGGGACGTTACGGCTGTTACGCCCACTGTTCACGGTGGGGTTCGGCGGGCGGATCGGGGACGGCAGGCAGTGGCTGCCGTGGATCGCGATCGACGATCTGGTGGACATCTACCATCGCGCCATCGTCGACGAGGCATTGCAGGGACCGATCAATGCGGTGGCACCGAATGCCGTGCGGAACAGCGACTACACCGCAGCCTTGGCCCGGGCGGTGCACCGGCCGGCGATCGTGCCCGTTCCCAGCTTGGGTCCACAACTGATCCTCGGTGCGCAAGGCGCTCGCGAACTCGCGTTGGCCAACCAGCATGTGGTGCCGTCCCGGCTCACCGCGATCGGGCATCGCTTCCGGTGGCCAGAAGTATCCGACGCACTGCGCCATCAACTCGGCGGTGCCACCGGCCGGACGTAGGTCGGGCAGCGCACACGATCAGCGTGCGAGCTCTTTTCTGATGGTTTCGATGAAGCGGTCCACGTCGTCGTCGGTGGTGTCGAACGAGCACATCCATCGCACCGTTCCCCCCGACTCATCCCAGTCGTAGAAACGCCACGACTCACGGACCCGTTCGGCGGCTGCGCGATCGAGGACGGCGAACACGGCGTTCGACTCCGTGGACTGCGCGAAACGAAGCCCCGGAACACCTTCGAGACCGGCTCGTAGACGCGCAGCCATCGCGTTGGCGTGCGCGGCAGCGCGAATACCGGTGCCGTCCTCGAACAGTGCCAGCAGCTGCGCCGAGATGAAGCGCATCTTGCTGGCCAGCTGCATGCTGAGTTTGCGTAGATAGATCAAGCCGTCGACCCGGTCTGGGTCGATCACCACGATCGCCTCGGCGCCGAGCGCACCGACCTTGGTGGCGCCGAGGCTGACGATGTCCACACCGACGTCGGTGGTGAACCGCCCCATCGGCATCCGCAGGGCCGCAGCCGCGTTCCACAACCTGGCTCCGTCGACATGTAACGCCATATTGTTCCGGTGAGCGAAGTCGGCGTTGGCCGCGATCTCTGCGGGGGTGTAGAGCGTCCCGAGCTCGGTGACCTGGGTCAGGCTGACCGCAGCAGGCTGTGCCCGATGCTCGAATCCCCAGCCATAGGCCTCCGTCGCGATCAATTCCGGAGTCAGCTTGCCGTCCGGGGTGGGCACCGTCAGCAGCTTGATACCACTGACGCGTTCGGGCGCACCGCCCTCGTCGGTGTGGACGTGCGCAGACTCCGTGACAATCGCAGCGCCCCAACGCGGCATGAGCGATGTCAACGCCACCACATTGGCGCCGGTACCGTTGAAAACAGGAAAAACCTCGGCGCGAGAACCGAATTCGTTGCGGATGACCGCCCGCAGCGCGTCGGTGTAGTCGTCTTCGCCATAAGAGACCTGATGGCCACCGTTCGCCTCGGCGATGGCAGTCAACACCTCTGGCAACACTCCGGCGTAATTGTCGGACGCGAATGCACGCCACTCGGGGTCATGTCGTCTCAAGGATTCTGCTTTCCATGTGGGGCTCACCCTCCGAAACGCTCGGTACGGATGTTCGCGGCGGGATAACCCAGATCGAGTAGCCACTGCGCATACTGTTCGACGAAAGCCGTTGGCCCACAGACTCGCACCTGCGGATCGAGGTCCACCGGGATCAGTGCGGCCGCGAACTCGCCGATGTCCGGCCGACCGGCCGGTCGCGTCGACAGTTCAGGCGCCTGCCGGGTGTACACGTAGTCCACACGCAGTCGTTCAGAAGCGACCAGGCTTTCCAGTTCCTGCGCGTAGTAGCGACTTGCGGGTGTGCGCAGCGAATAGAAGAGCCGGAAAGGCGCCTGGGAGGACGTGTGTTCGTGTTCCCGGATCATGGACATGAGTGGCACCACGCCTGAACCACCTGCGATCAGCTGCACCGGGTTCTGTTCGTTCGACCGCCAGACGAACCAGCGACCGATCGGCCCGCGGACCTCCACCTGGTCACCCACCTGCAGGTCGTACACCAGGTAAGGCGAGACCTCTCCGTCCTCGAGCTCCTCCACGGTGGTCTCGAGCAGGTCATCGTCGGTGGCCGCGGCAATCGAATAGGACCTCACCGCCTGATACCCATCCTCGGCGCTCAGGCGGACGTCGATGTGTTGACCCGGTAGCACCCGGCCGCGATCAGGCAGCCGTAAGCGCAGGGTGCGTGCGGTTTGCGTCTCCATCTCGGCCGCCACCACCGTCGCGGGCCGCCAGCCGTTCACCAATACCGCTCTTCTTTCCACGGGTCTCCGTGGTTGTGGTATCCGTTGGTCTCCCAGAAGCCCGGCACGTCGTCGTCCATGATCGTCAGACCGTTGACCCACTTGGCTGACTTCCAGAAGTACAGGTGCGGGATCAACAGTCGTGCCGGGCCACCGTGTTCGGCCGCAAGCGGCTCACCGTCGTAGGTGTGCGCCACCCACGCCTTGCCGTCGAGGACATCTTCCAACGGCACATTGGTGGTGTACCCGCCGTAACAGTGGGCCAGGATGAAACCGTCGGGATCGACGTCGTCGCCGAGGAGCACATCAAGCGAGACCCCCCGCCACGTCGTGTCGAGTTTGGACCACGCCGTCACGCAATGGATGTCGACGGTGACGTCCTCCTGGGGCAGCGCCATGAACTCGTCCCACGTCCAGCTCTGCAGCTCACCGTCGCGCCCTTTGACGTCGAAGCCCCACTGCTCTTGTCGGATCGCCGGGGTGGGGCCGGCGGTCAGGACGGGGAAGTCGCGGGTCAGGTACTGCCCTGGCGGTAGCCGATCGTCTTTTTGCCGGCGGCGGGCCCCGAAGCCCTTGTTGATGATGGCCATGGGTGCAATTGTGCGCTGTGCTCAGCGATCATGCATCGACAGGCCCGGGCTCACTCGTCGCGGCGCCTCGTGAGCTGTCTCGGGGCGACCTCGGCAACTGCGCCGATTTTCGACCACCATCTCGGGTCGCACCAGAGAAGGCGCGGACTACGCTGAACCCGTGTCGCATCCGAGCCTGCTCTGCATCCACGCGCATCCCGATGACGAAGCGCTCTGGACAGGGGGTGTCCTCCTCCGATGCGCAGAACTCGGCGGTCGCACGTCGGTTGTGACGTGTACGTGGCCCCCGGGCTCCGAACGGGCGGGCGAACTGCAGCGGTCCCTTCAGATATTGAATGCCGGTGCCCCGAGGCTGTTGGGGTACGCAGATCTCGGTGTCACCGACACCACAGAGGACTATCGCTCGTTCTGCGATGCCCCTTTTGATGAACTGGTCGAGTCGGTGGTCGCCCACATCCGCGCATTCCGGCCGGACACCGTGCTGACGTATGACCCGATGGGTGTGTACGGGCACCCCGACCACATTCAGACACATCGCGTTGCGGTTGCTGCGATCGGAGCAGCCGGATACCCGCAGCTGTACCCCGAAGCGGGCCCGCCCTGGCGGCCGAAACTTCTCTACCAGGCCACCATGCCGTTCTCGGCTGCCCAGCTTCTCTGGCCTGCGGTGAGAAAACAGGCGAACCGCCCGGTGGGGCCGCTGCCCGGGGTGCCCGACGAGGAGATAGATCTCTTCGTCGACGTGACCGCGTGGCTGCAGACCAAATGGGACGCCTTGTCCGCACACAAGAGCGAGATCGCCAGAGGTGGCGCGATGACCATGCTCGCTGCCCTGCCAGAGGACGTTCGGTGGGATGTCCTGCGAACCGAGTGGTTTCAGCGAATGGCGCTCCAGCCCGACGCGGAAGCGTTCGACGCCCTACGCTTTCCGTCCTAGCTCACTCGAGCCTGGTCCGTAAGCCGCTTGCGCGCAGCACTTTCCGATTCACACCGGCCCTGATGGCCTCTTCGGTGCCGACGAGCCGCACGCGAGCACTGGCCCGGGTGATGGCCGTATAGAGCAGTTCGCGTGTCAGCAGGGACGACCGCTCCGGAGGGATCACCACGGACACGGACTCGTACTGTGACCCTTGGCTGCGGTGAATTGTCATGGCATACACCGACGTTGCCGATACCAACTGAGACGGGTGCAGCATCTTGATCGACTGGCCGCGCGCGAACGCCACCATCGGCCTGCCGTCGATGTTCACCACCACCCCGGTATCTCCGTTGTAGATGCCTGTGTCGTAATCGTTTGCGGTCACCAGCAGCGGTTGTCCGGCGAACCATCGGCCCGTGTCGAAAGCCTCCTCCGGTGCGTCGATCCACTCGGTCGCCAATCGCGACCAGTATTCGACGCCCGACGTACCTTCCCGATGAGCACACAGCAGTCGATGCGAGCTCAGACCGGCCAGGGCCGCCGCGGCATCCCCGGCCTCAGCAGCCACCCGCACTGCGGTGGCGGAGTCGACGACGTCGCGCCGCACCGATTCGAGGGTGTCGAACCCGACGAGTTCGAACTCGTCATGGCCGGCACCGAGGAGATCGATCACCTCATCGGCGGCGCCCCGGCGCACAGCCGCCGCCAACTGTTCGATTCTCTCCCCGAACCGGCGCACCCGCGTGAGACGGATCACCCCTCCGCCCAACTGTTCACGCTCCTCGACCGACAGCGCGTCGACGTTGTCGGCGTCGGGTTCGAGGTCATCGGCGACCAGACTGCTCAGCACCGGATTGGTCTGCTCGGTGACGGGCCTCGCGACCAGATCGGCGAGGACAGCCCCGGCATCCACCGAGGCCAGTTGGTCGGGATCTCCCACCAGGACAAGCCTGGATTGGGGGCGTAACGCATCGAGCAGTCGCGACATCATCGTCAGCGACACCATCGACGTCTCATCGACGACCACCAACTCGTGAGGCAGCCGGTTCGTGCTGTCGTGTGCGAATCTGCTGCGGTTTCCCGGCCGCCATCCGAGTAACCGGTGAAGGGTTGTTGCCGTCAGATGCTCCGGGAGCCCGAGTTCGGGTGCCTGAGCGCGCACCGATGCCTCGAGTTGGGCCGCTGCCCGGCCCGTCGGCGCAGCCAGAGCAACACGAAGACCCGGTCCGTACTCGTCGAACATGAGAGCCAGTACCCGCGCAACGGTGTGCGTTTTACCGGTGCCCGGCCCCCCTGCGATGACCGTTGTCCACCCGGCTGTCGCCAGGGCAGCAGCAATCCGCTGTCGGTCGGGACCGGCGTCGGGGAAATGCCGGTGAAGCCCCTCCGACAATCGCCCTGCGTCGAGATCCGGGTGCGTACGGGCCCTGTTGTCGAGGAGCTCACGGATCCGCTGTTCCTGCTGGAAGTAGCGACGGAGGTAGAGCAGTGGGCCCTCGGGAGTGTGTGCGAGATGTAGCGGCCTCAACGGTCCCGATGCCGCGCCCGTCAGCAGAGGACTCGACTCGAGCGCTCTGACGACGTCGGCCGGGTCCGGCCACGGCAGCGTGTCCGGATCGATGCCCGACTCCTCGTCGTCGATGGCGATCTCGGAGAGCCGGTTGACCTCTACACAGACCGACCCCAACCGGACCGCGCGCACTGCCAGCGCTGTGGCGATCAACACCGTCGGCTCGATGTCGGTCTTGGACAGTGCAGCAAGTCGTTGAGCCACATGGACATCGGCGGCGCTGAGCACGCCGGCCTGATTGAAGGGCACCAGTGGCGCAGCGGCGTTCAACACGATCCGCGCGTCGACATCGGCGGTCACGCGGCCACCGTCCTTCCGGCGATGAGGTCGGACACGGCAGTGATGAGGGCCGCGGAGGGTTTCCATTCGAACACGCCGCAGCCCGATGGCGTCTGCGGGCCGATCATTGCGCGGACGAAATGGTACTGAACGCCACCGAGGTGCACCGACGGGTCGTAACCCGGCAGTCGCCATCGAAGATAGCGGTGCAACGCAACCGAATACAGCAACGCCTGCAGAGGATAGTGCGAGTGCATCATCTCCCGGGCCATCGACTCCGGTGTGTAGTCCAGGCAGGTGAGGTCGCCGCGGGCGGTACGGTTCGTCTTGTAGTCCACCACCACGAATCGGTCGCCCCGAATCCGCAGAACCGCGTCGATGCTGCCGGTGAGGAATCCACGCAGCGGCGGTGCGGGCACCCGGCGCAGCAGTGCGGGATAGTCGGCGAGCAGATCATCGGGTGACAGATGCTCCGCCATCAGGTCGCTGATGTCTCGCAGGGTCGGATCAATCTGCGATCCGAGCGGGAACTCGAAGGTCAGCTCCGACAAGCGATCCCTCGACGGTATGCGCGCGAGAGTGAGTTCGCGATCAGAACCCAGAGGTGTGTGCATCACCGCGATCAGCGCCTCGGCGAGCACATCGATGTCGACGTCCGCCATCCGCGCCAGCGCGGCCTCGACACAGCGGCGACGCACTTCACCCGCCAGATCGGCGACATCGGTGTCGACGGTCTCGAGTACCTCGTGGACCAGCGTTCCGAAGGCCGCGCCGAACGGCAGCGAGTTCATCATCGACACGTGTTTGAGTTCGGCAGGGCCTTCCGTGGTCGCCTCGGCGAGAGGTTCCACCGTCTGCTCGTCTGTCTTGTCCGTGACCTCGGGCTCGCTTGCCACGCCCGGCTGATGTGTGCCCGCCACAAGCGCCGAATACGAGGTGCGCCGCCACGTACGGTCGATCACGCGGGTGAAGGACGCTGACCCCAGGTCGCCCGCGGACGGCTTCGGTTGCTGCCAACGAGGACTGCCCATCGGTGCGAATGTTGCCGGCTGCACGGTGACCACGCCGCCTGCTGCCTCACCCCATTCGGTGAAGAAGCGGGCCACCCGTGCATCGTCGGGTACCACCGGACGCGGTTCGGGGCTGGTTTTGTCGCGGCTGAACAGCAGCCTGTGAAGCGGCGACGAGCGGGTGGCAGTCGCAGGCGCCCACCACAGCACCGCGGCGGAGGCAGCGCGTGTGAGCGCCACGTACAACAATCGCAACTCTTCTCCGTCTTCCTCGGCAGCGGCAGTGTCCCGGCGGGCCCGGTACCCGGGTGCGTCCTTGCCTCCGACGTCAAGGATTCGCTCTCCTGAGTCGTTGTGCAGCAACAGAGTTGACGGGTTCGGATGGCGCGCCGCGTCCCAGCCGTAAGGCACGTAGACGATCGGGAACTCGAGCCCCTTGCTGCGATGCACGGTCAGGAGTTGAACCGCCGCGGCGTCGCTGTCGAGACGGCGGCTCTGCTCCCCCTGATTGCCGGCGACCGGGTCCTTGATCGACTCGGCGAGTCGGCGCACGAGCGCGGTGAGACCCAGCCCCTGCTCCACCACGGCACGGTTGCACAACTGGGCGACGTGGGTGAGGTCGGTGAGTCGGCGTTCACCGCCGGTGATACCCAGCAGACGACCGGCGATGTCGCGGCGTCCGGAGAGATGCTCGTACACCGCCGCAAACCCGGCGTCCTGATAGACCGCCACGAGCTCGCGGATCATCGCGCTGATGTCCGCTGTCAGCTCGTCTCCGCCTGCATCGAGTTCGGTGGCAGTCCACCCCAGAAGCGGGGTCAGTGCAGCCAATCGGATTCGGGCCGTACGACTCGGCTGCTCCATGGCCTGCAACAACCACAGCCAGTCGAGCGCTCCCTGGGTGCTGTAGACACTGGTACCTCCCGCCAGCACCGACGGTATCCCCACAGCATCCAGGGCACCTTGAATCATGCTGAGGTGTTTGTGATTTCGAACCAGGACTGCGACATCTCCCGGCTCGACCGGCCTTGTCTTCCCACCGGTGACGTGGTCGGTGCCGGAGTTGAGCAGGTCGGTGAGGTCCGCGGCGACGTCGTCGGCCACCGCCCGGCGCAGCCGGTCGAGCACCGGAAACCCCGACTTGTTCAGCGGCCCGTGTCCCTTGCGGTTCAGATGGCGCAACCGCAGCGGGACCAGGCCGGGAAGCCGAGATCCGTCGTTGTTCGCGGTCACCTGGTGCACAACGATGTCCGGGCTACCCAGAGCTGCTCCGGCGTAGATCCGGTCCAGCGCCTCGATCAGACCGGCGTCACTTCGCCAGTTCGTCGGAAGAGCCTGATGGTTGTCTGCGGCGCGTACGGCATCGAGGTAGCTGAACACCTCTGCGCCTCGGAAGGCGTAGATCGATTGCTTCGGGTCGCCGACGAGCACCAATGTCGTGTGGCCGTGGAACGCGAGGCGAAAGATCTCCCACTGCACCGGATCGGTGTCCTGGAACTCGTCGACGAGCACCACCCGAAAACGGCTACGAATCCGTCGACAGGCCGCCGGCCCGTGTGCGGGGTCGGCCAATGTGTCGCGCAGCAACATCTGCAGGTCGTCGTAGTCACGCACATTGGTGAGGCGTTTACGCCGTTCCACCTCTTTGCGTACCTGCGTGGCGAACTCCACCCGCATGTACTCGTCCGCCCCGGGTTCGGCGTCGGGCCCCAGCCGCGCCTGACGCCCGAACACCGCCGCCCGCGAGAAGGCATGGGCGTCACGAAGACTGAACGGCACGGCGTCGGTACCACTGAAGCGCCGCAGGTACAGGTCGTCGGTGACTTCGGTGATGAGATCGCCGACGTCCTCCACCAGAGTGATGTCGTTCTCGAAGTCACCGGCAAGACCGAGCCCGTCCAGCATGCGGCTGCAGAATGTGTGCGTGGTCGCGATGGTCGCCGCATCGAAGTCCGACAACGCAGCCGTCAACCGTTCGCGACGAATAGCCACCTCCTCGCCGCTGCCGCGGGCGAGCATTGCCACGAGAGGGTCATCGGATTGCGCCGCACGTTGCGGGTCGGCAAGTGCCCGTGCGAGATCGGCCAGTCGCAGCCGGGTTCGTTCTCGAAGTTCAGCTGTGGCGAATCGGCTGAAGGTGACCAGGAGTAGTTCGGACAGCGGCACCCCGGATGCCACGTACCTGGCGGCCAGACCGACGATCGCGTACGTCTTGCCGGTGCCGGCACTGGCCTCCAACACCGTTGTGCCGCCGGGCAGCGGTCCGGTGATGTCGAAGGTGACGGGAGAAAGACTGCTCTGGGTCATCTCAGCGCACCTTCTCGCCATCGAGCAGCGGAGCCCACAGGCCGGTCGCCAACGCGCCGAACCGGGACGGTTCGGTGAGAACCGCTGCATCCTGTGCCGGCGGCTCGGACAGAATCGCCGCGAACTCGGTGCCGTACAGATACTTCACATACAGGTCTTGGCCCTCTCCCCCGAAGTCACTCTTGAAGCTCACCTCGGCAGCCTCGACGGCGAGTTCGACACCGTCGCCCCGGTTGCGACGGGTCGCATATTCGCAGGCTGCGGTGGTCGGCAGCGGCAGTGGCGCACGCAGGCCGGCGTCGCGCATCGCGACCAGGTCACGGAGCGTCGCCGCGGGATCGGGAGGACTCTGGATGTCCGATCGCGCAAGGCGGCCCCCGTACTTTCCCCGACCCAGCACCACAGCCAACCGATCACCCGACTCACTCGCCGCCAGCGCCAGCAACGCCACCCAGGCCGCCACCCGGTGTTTCGGAGCCACTCGCGAGAAGATCGTGCGCACGACAACACCTTCGTGCACGCCGGGCACCGTACCGGTCAGACGTCGACCACCGCCCAGCTCCACCGTGACATCCCTTGCTTCCGAAGGATTCTCGTGCAGTGGGGCGGCAGCTGTCACCAGGGACTCGACGTCGCCGGCAATACGTTGGAACACCTGACCACCGAGCCGGAACGGTGGAAGCGAACCCCGCCGCAGTTCGGCTGCGCGCAGAGCCGACCCCTCGACACCTGCCAGTCGGGACTGCAGCATCCGGTCGCCGATGGCCCACCGGTCGAGACCGTCGAGGTCTGCGCTGAACACATCGCTCAGTTCTTCGTCGTCGCCGGGCAGATACATGCCCAGCCGCTGACGGCAGAACGCCCGCATCGGATGTTCCACGAACGCGATGAGGTCGGCCAACTCGACGTCGCCGAGCTTCTCCGGCAATGGTTCCGGCAGGAACGCAGGCTCGCTGATCTGGATCGATTGGGCAGAGCGCGCACCGGCCAACGCAGAATGATCGAAGCTGAACGGGGCACCGGCATCGAAGTTGACGGGATCGAACGCGTGCAGCGGGTGCGCACGCACCACCGTCGACCCCTCGGCCAGCATTGCGTCGGCCGAGTCGATCAACTCTCCCACCGGAACGGCGGGCGGGCGACGAAGCCCGGTCACCGGATCGTTCCCCGTGAACAGTATGACCAGGCGGTCGATGGCCGACATGGTGGCGTCGAGGAGCAGCTGACGGTCTTCACTACGGATGTCCCGTTCTCCCACACAGGGATTGCGGCCCATGATGTCGTCGCCGTTGACACTTCCCACCCGCGGGAAGCTCTCGTCGTCGAGCCCGAGCAGGATCACCACCCGGTGTGGCACGGCCCGCATGGGCACCATGGTGCAGACGGTCAGCTCTCCGGTACGGAAGTTCGCCCTGGTCGGCCGGCCGGCCAGTCGATGCGCGAGCATCGCGCGGACGTCGGCCAACCGGACGATGGCCTGGCCGCCGTGTTCGGTCGCGGCAGCCAACTCGCGGTGCGCCTGACTGCGCTGCCAGCTATCGGCCGACTTCACCGCCGTGAGCAGATCCATTGCCCTCGAGAGATTTTGGGACCACTCGACTGCCGGTCGCGGGCCTCGGAGGGTGGCGAGTGAGTCGTCGAGTCGACTGATGAACTCCGCGAAGCGGCCGGCAAGGTCGACGTCTGCGCTGTCGACGTCGTCGAGCGGCAGCGCGGTGTCGAGCCAGCCGAGTTCACTTTCGTCGGCCGCCACTCCGAGCAGGATCCGGTCAAGCCCTGCGCCGAAGGTGTTCTGCCCGAATCCGCCGAGCCCGAACGGCTTACGCTGGTTGTCGTTGATACCCCAGCGCGCACCTGATTCGGCGGTCCACTGCCGCAGTCGTTCCAGGTCGTCGTCGCTGAAATCGAACCTGGTGCGCACCGGTTCGCTCTCCGCCAGCCCGAGCACCTCGCTGGCCTTGACGCGCCCGCCTGCGAGCTCGAGCAGATCCGACATGACCTCGAGCAGTGGATTGGTCTGCCGCAGAGCCCGATCCGCGAGTCGCACACGCAATTGATGACCAGGGTGCACATTGATCGATTGCCCGAATGACGCACGGATCAACGGGGCGTAGGTCTCCACGTCGGGGCACATGACGATGACGTCACGCGGGTCCAGGTCCGGATCTTCCTGGAACATGTGCAAGACCAGTTCCCGGAGCACCTCCACCTGCCGCGCCGGCCCGTGACACGAATGGACTTCGACGCTGCCATCGGCCACCCCGACGGCGGGCAGGACCGCATCGGTGCGCATCGCGTGCTGCAGCCGACGCAGGTGCGTGTCGACTGGCTCGTCAGCACGGTGGTGGACATCTTCGTCCGCGACGTCGCTCAGCCGGACCTGGAGTTCACGCACTTCTCGCGAGAGCGACGCCACCAGGGGGTGCTCGATGAATCTGGCGTCGATGTCGCTGCGGCGCACCTGTCCGCCGAACCGTGGCATCTTCTCCCACAGAGCCGGACTCGCATGCGGCAGAAAGAGGTTGACGTCGCGGTGGGCGCCGAGTGCTGACAGGATCGCCAGCTGCTGGGTGGTGAGGCGGGTGGCCCCGAAAAGGGCGATACGCTCAGGCAGGTCGACCGCCGAGGCCCGTTGCCGCAGTGCCGTGCAGACGTCGTCGAGACGTTCCGGCGGGCTGGGTGCGTCGATGCGCTCACGCAACATCCGCCAGAGATGCGGCTGCCACAGCACGTCTTCGTCGAGCTGATCGCCCACTCCATCGGTGTCCGAACCGGCGACCCAGTCGAGGATCATCTGGGGCCGGTGGGTGGCGTAGCTGCGGAACAGTTGCGTCAGGTGCTCCGCTGTCCCGAACCGGCGTCCGACACGGAAACCGGGAGCGGGTGACGTTGTCCCCGCACCCGAGGTTGCGCCCTGGCCGGTTCCGACGGCGCTTCGATGCCCGAGATGCCGGGCGAGGATTGCGCACGCGGGGTCGTCGACTGCATCGTCGATCACCCCGAGCAGCGTCCACTGCATGCGCGCGGGCGCCCATGGATCGTCGTCGGGCCTGCCTGCAGCGGCGGTACCGCTGACCTGAGCGACAACATCGTCGACCAGCGCCGACGGCGAGGGAAACGCGATGTTCGCCGCAATTCCGTCGCCATGGTGGTCGCCACCCGGAGCCCGGCTCGTTCCGAGGGTCAACGACAACTGCTGGGTCAGCCAGCGCTCGACACCCTGCGCAGGCACCGCGACGACCTCCCCGGCGAACGGATCGCCGGGCGGCTCCGACAGGATGCCGGCCAACGCCGCGACCAGAGTGCTGGTGCGTTCGGCACGATGAAGTCTCAGCACTGCACGTCCCCTCGTCCGCGGTTGTCAGGCCGGTATATCACCGCTCGCCGACATCGATCGTCACAGTGCGGTCAAGCGCGGCGCCGGAAAGGAACCGGATCCGCCATCTTCGACTCGAGGAGATCACGTACGGCGTCGGGTACGGGTCTGCTGTCGCCGGTCTCGGGGTCGATCATCACCCCGGTCGTCTCGCACAGCCCGACAAGTTTGCCTTTCCCATCGCGCAATTCGCTGCCGAATTCGAAGGACGATGTACCGATCCGACTGATCCAGACCTTGGCCGTCGCGGGCTCAGGGCTGTAATACAGCGGTGCCACGAACTCGATCTCCTGCCGTGCGAGATGGAAGGCGCCCGTGCGGCGACGGCCCTGGGGCGAGAACCATCGGCTGACGGCGCGCACCCGGGCTTCTTCGAACAACCGCGCAAACTGCACATTGTTCACGTGGTGGTTGGTGTCCAAGTCGCCCCAACGCAACTGCAGCTCGACCGTGTCCAGGTCGGTGGGGATTGAACCGGAGGAGGTGTCTTTCACCGGTGCCAGCGTAGTGGCAGGCCCGCGGAGATCCGGGGACGGGTCCATCGCCACGTTGCCGAGGGCGGCGACTCGCGACTTGTTCACTCGCCGAACGGATTTCACGCAACTGCGCTCACCCGCATGTATTGGCCACCCAGGCGCCCGGGCGGGTCGGCCGACCGCCACCACCAGCGGCGATCCTCGCCGACTCGCGATTTGACGATCGCCACCCACCCGCAAGCTGTCGCAAGCGCGAATCTCACCTCTCACCAGCACCGATGGCCTGGTTGAATGGTCTGCTCCGACACTCTCCGGCGAGATCTACCACTTGCGTCGCACGAGACCGTAGGATGCCGACATCACGTCAGTGGAATGGGGAATGAAGAGTTGATCATCGAGACCGATCGCCTGGTTTTGCGGCCGGTGTCGATTGCCGATACCGACCACCTCGTCGAACTCGACAGCGACCCGGCCGTGATGCGTTATGTCACCGGTGGGACCGCCACCCCTCGTGAGGTCATCGAGGACTGGGTGATCCCGCGAGCGCTGGCCGAGGCGGGCCACCGCGGCGGTGCCGGCGTCTGGGTTGCACTCGATCGGCTCGACGTCGTCGCAGCGCGCTCCGTCGGCGATCCCCACGCAGAAACAAGCGGGTTTGTCGGCTGGTTCGGTTTGCGGGCGCCGCGCCATTCATCGGAATCGGAGTTCGAACTGAGCTACCGGCTGCGCCGCCGGGCCTGGGGACGCGGATTGGCCACCGAGGGAGCTCGAGCACTGGTGCAGCTGTCTTTCACCGAGCTGAGCATCAGCCGCATCTTCGCAGGCACCATGGCAGTCAACGCTGCTTCGCGCCGCGTGATGGAGAAGTCGGGTCTGCGCCTGGCGCGGTTACACGACTGCGCCGACACCTCGATCGCAGGTTCAGAACGCGGTGAAGTCGAGTACGAGATCCTCAAAACACATTGGGAATCAAGCAGTTTCCCGTGGGCACAATCCGCCCGAATCGCATCGAGCTTGATCGCCTGAACCGCTCACCTGCACACCTTCAGGTGAATACGGCCCTTGCCGCGACCAATGCGAGCTCATTGACTACCGTTAGCCACTGAGCGGGTTTTGACCAGCCCTGAGATCCCGCCGCACACCGCCAACCGACAGGAGATGGTCATGAGCGACGAGACTGCAGGTTCGACCCGGCACCGGGTAGTGGTCATCGGTTCCGGCTTCGGGGGGCTGTTCGCGACCCAGCGCCTGCGAAAAGCCGACGTCGATGTCACCTTGATCGCACGGACCACGCATCACCTTTTCCAGCCGATGCTCTACCAGGTGGCCACCGGAATCATCTCCGAAGGTGAGATCGCTCCCGCGACCCGCGTCATCCTGCGGAAGCAGGCCAACGCGCAGGTCTTGATGGGCAATGTGGAGGGCATCGACCTCGAGAAGAAGATCGTGACGTCACGGCTCCTCGAGCGCATCACCGAAACCCCCTACGACAGTCTGATCATCGCCGCGGGTGCCGATCAGTCCTACTTCGGCAACGACCACTTCGCGCAGTTCGCGCCCGGCATGAAGACCATCGACGACGCGCTGGAGTTGCGTGGTCGCATCCTGGGAGCGTTCGAACAGGCCGAGTTGTCCGAAGACCACGAAGAACGGGCCCGACTGCTCACCTTCGTGGTCGTCGGCGCCGGTCCTACCGGCGTCGAACTGGCAGGCCAGATTGCCGAGATGAGCGACAAGACCCTCAAGGGCACCTTCCGCAACATCGATCCCACCGAGTCCCGCGTCATCCTGCTCGACGCGGCGCCCGCGGTTCTTCCGCCGATGGGCAAGAATCTCGGCACCAAGGCAGCAAAGCGTCTCGAGGAGATGGGCGTCGAGATCCAGCTCAACGCGATGGTCGTCGACCTCGACTACGACGGCCTCGTGGTGAAGGACAAGGACGGCAGCACCAGACGGATCGAATCGCAGTGCAAGGTGTGGTCGGCAGGTGTGGCCGCCAGCCCGCTCGGCAAGCAACTCGCCGAGCAGAGCGCCGTGGAACTCGACCGCGCCGGCCGCGTCAAGGTGCAGCCCGATCTGTCCATCCCCGGCCACCCAAATGTGTTTGTCGTCGGCGACATGATGTCGGTTGAGAACGTGCCTGGCCAGGCCCAGGGTGCGATCCAGGGTGGGCGCTATGCTGCCGACGCGATCAAGGCCGAGCTCAAAGGTGGCAAACCCGAAGATCGTGAGCCGTTCAAGTACTGGGACAAGGGCTCGATGGCCACCATCTCCAAGTTCAGTGCCGTCATGTCGGTGCCGGTGCCGGGCCTGAAGAAGAACTTCGAGACCGAGGGCTTCTTCGCGTGGCTTGGATGGTTGCTGCTGCACCTGGTGTACATCGTCGGGTTCAGGAACCGTCTCACCACGATCGTCGACTGGTCGTTCGCATTCCTCACCCGAGGTCGCTCGCAGCTCACCATCACCGAGCAGCAGGTGCTGGCGCGCAATGCCATGGACCAGTTGGCTCAGATCGAGCTCGACAGACTCAAGGACGGTGGCGGCGACGCCGTGCCTGCGGACCGCGACCAGACTCCCGGCGACAAGCCGGTTCTCTCCGACCCCGCCAAGTCGTTCACATCCGAGCGAAGCTCGGATCAATCCAAGCCGGCCGCCAGCTGATCCGACCTCAGCCGACCAGTTCGGCTGCCGTCCGGTCCGCCGCGGTCAGCGTGTTCGCGAGAATGGTTGTCATGCTGCCGCCGACCACCAGCCCCAGACGTGCCGCTGTCGCGGTTGGGTGCACGGTGTCGGGCCGGTTGTCCGGGTAGCGGTACTCACTCAGGAGTACCGAAGGTGAGCTGAGGCTGTCGGTGTCGGGCCGGCCGAGGCGCAGTTGGTGACGCAACGCAGCAGTGCCCGCGATGTCGACGCTCATACGACCCGACCACCGTCCGGCATCCTCGCCGCGACGGCCGACCTGCACCCGTTCACAGAACCGGAACTCCCCCGACCCGGCGATCTCCACCGTGCACCGCGTGTGGTGCACCGCGTCGCCCGCGACGATCGTGGGCTGTGGATCGACGATCAATGTGGCCCCGTCGGCGACTGTGATGTGCCATGACATGTCCGAGACGGTGTCGCTGCGGCCCGGCAGCGCGATGGCGGCAGCGACACTGCGCAGCGTCAGTGCAGCACCGGATCTCACGTCGACATGGATGTCGATCCGGTCACCACCGAGGGGGGTCGCTGCGCTGGAGATCAGATGCAGGACGTCGCGGCCGGTCTGACGAACCGCCAGACCGCCGCTTGCCCGGACTCGAGGTGATCGCCCCTTGTGCGCCTCGAGATACAGCTCGGTGTGCATGTGATGTGCCGGCTCGTCACACCGTGTTCAGCGGTTGCGTCCGCGCTGCCGCGAGTTGGTCGCGCACCCAGCTCAGCACGTCGGTTGCGGCGGGGTCGTCGGTCAGAGAGATGAGCACGGTCGGACGACCTTCACGCACCTTCTCCGCATCGCTTCGCATGACGTGAAGGTCGGCGCCCACCATCGGTGCCAGGTCCGTCTTGTTCACCACGAGCAGATCGGAGAAGGTCACTCCGGGACCACCCTTGCGCGGCACCTTGTCGCCGCCTGCAACATCGACCACGAAGATCTGCGCATCGATCAACCCCGTCGAGAACGTCGCCGTGAGGTTGTCTCCGCCCGACTCCACCAGGATCAGGTCAAGCGGCGGGTTGGCCTCCACGAGGTCGTCGATGGCATCGAGGTTCGCGGTGATGTCGTCGCGGATCGCGGTGTGGGGGCACCCACCGGTCTGTACGGCGGTGATGCGCTCGTCCGGCAGGACGGCGTTGCGGCGCAGGAAGTCGGCATCCTCGGTGGTGTAGATGTCGTTCGTCAGCACGGCAACCGACAGTTCATCGCGTAGCTGGCGGCACAGGGCGGCCACCAGCGCGGTTTTACCGGAGCCGACGGGACCACCGATGCCGATGCGGAGTGCTTCACCGGCGACTCGCTCGCGCTTGGGCCGCGAGTGATCATGCGTGTGCGGCTGTCCGTCGATGAGGTGCGGGGGCATGTTGTTCTCCTTCGGTTGTGCGGGACGTGTTGTGGCAACGCCCGTGTCGACGTCGGCCCTGAGTTGTCAGGACGCGAACAGTGGCATGGCGCGCAGCTCGTGCCGCTGCGCGAACACATCGAGCAGCGGATCGGAATAGTCGGCGAGTTCGGTACAGGCGATCGCCGCGGTCTCTTCGCAGAGCTCGGTCATCTGGACCCCGAGCAGAGCGACGTCGCCAGGGTCCAACGCCAGCAGCCGCTGGCCGGCAGTGGCTGATCCGGTCATGGTCGTGTAGATGAGCACCAGTGCGCTCTGGTACCCGTCGATGCCGGCGGCACGTGCCACCGAACCCGTCACGACGGGTAGGTGCGGCCGGGCGGAGTGCTCGGTCCAATCATGGTGCGGCCAGATCTTCTTCCCCAGGCGCAGCATGCCTCGGCCTTGGGATCGGGACGCCGAGCGCGCCGCGGCCGACGGTGTTCGCGCGTCGGCCTGGACGTCGGCAGCCGGCACCTCGAGCCGGCGGTCGACCACTGCGGCCGTGATCGACGCGGCGACCAGACCCGTCGTGCGTACCCGCCTGATGAGAAACGCCCGGAGTGACGGGACGTCTCGGACCACACCGGACGTGATCGCCTCCTCCAGTCCCCCAGAGTGGACATGAGCACCCACCGGGAGCCGAGAGTCCGCCAGTGTCAGCAACATTGCGAGGTTCTTGGCGGCTGACCCACCGATCGGTGGCGCTGCCTCCCCTGTCGAGATCGCGGTCATCAGAACAGGAAGTACCGCTGGGCCATGGGCAGTGATGCTGCCGGTTGCTGGTCCCAGACCTGGCCGTCGATGGTGACCGTGAAAGTGTCGGGGTCCACCCGGATCTCCGGCTGCGCGTCATTGTTCGTCATGTCCGCCTTGCCGACCCGACGCACGTCCTTCACCACCGCCAGGCGACGATCGAGTCCCAATCGGTCGGGAAGTCCGTCCTCGATGGCTTGCGGCGCAACAAAACTCAGCGATGTCGCCGCGGCGAGCTTGGGCGCCGCGCCGAACATCGGCCGGGGCAGCACAGGCTGCGGGGTCGGAATGGACGCGTTGGCGTCGCCCATGGCCGCCCACGCGATCGCCCCACCCTTGATGACGGCATGCGCGCGGACGCCGAAGAACGCGGGGTCCCACAGCACGAGGTCAGCGAGCTTGCCCACCTCGACCGATCCGATCTCGTCGTCCAGACCGTGAGCGATAGCAGGACAGATGGTGTACTTCGCCACATACCTCTGCGCGCGGGTGTTGTCGGCGGCCCCGTCGCCGGGAAGGGCACCTCGACGTTCCTTCATCACATGCGCGGTCTGCCACGTTCGCAGTACCACTTCGCCGATGCGACCCATCGCCTGCGAGTCCGAGCCGATCATCGAGATCGCGCCCATGTCGTGCAGCAGGTCTTCGGCGGCGATGGTCGACGGCCGGATGCGGCTCTCGGCAAATGCAAGATCCTCGGGCACACTGGGATTGAGGTGATGACAGACCATCAGCATGTCGAGGTGTTCGTCCAACGTGTTCACCGTGTGCGGCCGGGTCGGGTTGGTGGAGCTCGGCAGCACATTCGGGTACGCCGCAACCGTGATGATGTCGGGTGCGTGCCCGCCGCCTGCGCCTTCGGTGTGGTACGCGTGGATGCCACGCCCGGCGATGGCTCCGAGTGTCTGTTCGACGAATCCGGCCTCGTTCAGGGTGTCCGAGTGCAACGCCACCTGCACCCCAGACTCATCGGCGATCCGCAGACACGCGTCGATGGCTGCCGGTGTACTGCCCCAGTCCTCGTGGAGTTTGAATCCCGAAGCGCCGGCGCGTAATTGCTCGCGCATCGAGTCGGCGCTGACCGTGTTGCCCTTACCCAGCAGGGCGATGTTCATCGGCCAGTGGTCGGTGGCCTGCAGCATCGAGGCGAGGTGCCAGGCACCGGGTGTGACCGTGGTCGCCTTGCTGCCCTCCGCCGGACCCGTCCCCCCGCCGATGAGCGTGGTGATCCCGTTTCCCAGTGCCTCGTCCATGATCTGCGGGCAGATGAAATGCACATGGCAATCGATGCCGCCCGCCGTGACGATCTTGCCGTTGCCCGCGATTATCTCGGTGGACGGGCCGATCACGAGATCCGGATGTACCCCGTCCATGGTGTCCGGGTTGCCGGCCTTCCCGAGGGCTACGATCCGGCCGTCACGAATACCCAGGTCCGCCTTGATGATCCCCCAGTGATCGAGCACCACGACACCGGTGATGATGGTGTCGGGAGAACCGTCGGCCCGGGTTGCGCGGCCTTGCCCCATGGATTCGCGGATGACCTTGCCGCCGCCGAAGACAGCCTCCTCACCCGCGAGACCCGGTCCGCCCGACCTGTCCTCGGTGACCTCGATCAGCAGGTTGGTGTCTGCCAGACGGATCCGGTCCCCCACGGTGGGACCGAACAGATCGGCGTAACGCGCACGGCTCAACGATGCCATCTACGAATCCAACTTTCCGGGTGGGTTCAGCGAAATACCGTGCACCTCACGGGTACCGGCGATTGGCACCAGCTCCACAGTGGCCTCGATGCCTGGTTCGAACCGAACGGCGGTGCCCGCCGGGATGTTCAGGCGCTTTCCGTGTGCGGCCTGACGGTCGAAGTCGAGGGCAGCATTCGATTGGGGAAAATGCACGTGGCTGCCCACCTGAACGGGGCGGTCGCCGGCATTGGTCACCACGACCTCGGTGATCTCGGCACCCTCGTTGATGACGATTTCCCCTGGGGCACAGAGTACCTCGCCGGGGATGGGAGCAGGCTCTGCCATCGTGACTCCTCTAAGAGATGGGGTTGTGCACGGTCACAAGCTTGGTGCCGTCCGGAAAGGTTGCCTCCACCTGCACGTCGTGCAACATCTCGGGGACCCCGTCCATGACCTGTTCGCGGCTGAGCACTTCGCGGCCCGTGGACATCAGTTCGGCCACGTTCCGTCCGTCGCGTGCCCCCTCGAGGATGTGGTCGGTGATGACCGCGACGGCCTCGGGGTGATTGAGCAGCAAGCCACGCGCCTGCCGACGACGTGCCAATTCCGCAGCGTACGAGATCATCAGTCGCTCTTGCTCATGCGGCGACAGATGCACGATGTCCTCCTCGGTGTGAACAGCCGATGAACACGCATCGACCGACTCATACTGCCACGCACAGCCCGCGTCGGCGCGGTGGAAGACGCCATCGAACCGCAGGGTCAGCCGAGCACGCCCCCACTCGCGCGCAGTTCACCCAGGGCCGCTGCCGAACACCGGGGTCCGACGGCGAGCACATCCGCCTCGGTGAACGCACCCACCGACAGTCCACGCAGCACCACGAGGGCCAGTGATTGAGCGGTCGCGGGCTCGTCCACGAACTCCGAACTCTGGCGGTCGAAGTACGACTGCAACCGCGTCACAGCCGGTGACATCGCCGACCCGAAGAAGCCGTACACCGCCAGCCATCGAGTCACGAGATGACCCGGGTGCATGTCCCACCCCTGATAGAAGCCACGCTCCAGGCTGCGGGTGACGAGTCGGTGATGACGGCGTAGAGCCGCTTCGACCACCTCGGCGGAACCGACCGGGGACACCTGGGTGGACCCGTCCGACACCCAGACCCCGGTCTGCGCCGCCGCGACGAGCATCACCGACTTGGCGTGGTCGGCGACCGGATGTTCCAGCGACTGCTGGGACGACACGATGCCGCAGGCGGCACTGTAATCGTATGTCCCGTAATGCAATCCGGTCAGACGCGGCCCGCCGCGATGGATCGCTTCGGCTACCGTGGCGCGCCCGTCGGCACCGAGCACCGCCTGGGGACTCTCGATCTGCAGTTCAAAACGTAACGCGCCTTCGGACACGCCGTGCGCGCGTTCGAGCTCCTCACAGATCATCACCACCGCATCCACCTGGGCTGCCGCGCGCAGTTTGGGGACGGTGAACACAAACCCGTCCGGCACCCCGCCGGCAGCATCGAGCACAAGCTCCAGTGACCGCAAGCCGCGCGCCCGTTCGGTGGCACCAAGACCCTTGCAGCGAACACCGAAGGCACTGGGCGCATGCTCCGGTTGAGCAGACCATGTGGCGATCGTGCGACCGGCCGCTCGAGCGTCGCGGTCCTCGACCACATCCGGCCGCCAGCCGTAACCGTCCTCGAGGTCTATCCGGAGGTCTTCGATCGGCTGGCTGCGCAACCGGGCCTGGACCAGCGGGGCGACGCCGGTGCGATCGAGGTCGGCAACCACGGCGGCGGCCTCGTCAGCGATCGCCGACGCCCGTTGCCCCCAGTCGCTGGGGGTGTCCGCGTCCACGTCGGCGGCACTCACATAGACGGTGTGGGCAGGCTGCTTCTCGGCGCGATCGCCGGGATAGGCCCGGTCGAGTTCAACATCGACGGCAGAGAGGACCGCATCGATGCGGGCTCGCGCCGGGTCGGACAAGCGTGTCGCGGCCGGTGCCGCATCGTGACCCATGACGTGGCAGGTCAGTTCTCAGCGGCGATGTTCTGCAGCCGCACCCGGCCCTGCGCGATCAACGTGCCCGACTCGTCGGTGATGTCGACCTCCCACAGCTGCTGACGGCGGCCCCGATGAATCGGCTTCGAACGAGCAGTCATGGTCCCCGTGCTCACGGCCCGGAGGAAATCGGTGCTGTTGTTCACCCCGACCACGTGGGAGCCGGTGATCCCCTTGCTGTTCAGCCAGACCTGACCTGACATGCTCGCGACCGATTCGATCACCGAGCAGTACACACCGCCGTGGACGATGCCCCAGGGTTGCAGCAGTTTGGGAGTGATCTCGAACGTCGCGGTGAGCTCGTCAGCTGTTGCCGATTGCGGCTGTAAACCGAGCTCGTTGTCGAAGCCCTTGGGCAACGTGCCCATCGTCTCGGTCAGATCGATGTTGTCTGTCACCGTGGTTCTCCTTGCCTGAGGCCGCGCTCTGGGACTACGCGTCGCGTGACCGACAGTCTGTCAAAACCCAGATGACGGGTCCGCCCGCGGTGACCCTCTCGACTGCACCGGCGCGACAAAAAGAATCAGCAGGCCCCACCTTTCGGTGGGGCCTGCTGTGGCGCGGACCGGGGGTCTCTGCAGCCCTCAGGACACTCGCTCGGTCCCACGTATGAATGAATGTAGGCTAGCCTTACCAACCTGTCAACCGCGACGGAAGAAAATTGATGGCACCACGCGTTGAGCTGTTTGATGAGAAGAAACGTAAAGTGAGAAGAATGAACGGGTTGGGTGAGCTCGAGCGGGCAGTCATGGACAATTTGTGGTCGTCCGCCGAACCGCAGACGGTGCGTCAGGTACACGCAGCTCTGTCGGCGGATCGCGAACTCGCGTATACGACTGTGATGACCGTGCTCCAGCGACTGGCGAAGAAGAATCTCGTCACGCAGTTGCGCGATGACCGTGCCCACCGCTACTCGGCCACCCATCCGCGTGAGCACCTCGTGGCGAGCTTGATGGTTGACGCACTGAGCGAAGCGGACGAGGCTGGATCACGGCAGGCCGCCCTGGTTTCCTTTGTGGGCCGGGTCGGCGCCGACGAGGCGGAAGCGCTTCGACGTGCACTGGATGAACTGGAATCGGCCCGCGGAGCCCACGGCGAGTCATATCGATCTTCTGAGCCCTAGGACCTATTTTGACCGCGTTGGTGTTCGGGATCGTGGCTCTCGTTCTCGTGGGCCCGGCCCCGTCGTGGCTCGCGCGCGCGCAGTGGCCGCTCCGCGCCCCGCGTGCGGCCATGGCCCTGTGGCAGTCGATCGCCATCGCGGCAGTGCTCTCCGCGTTCAGCTGCGGCCTCGCCATTGCCGCGAATCTTCTTGTCCCCGACGCGCAGGGACGACCCACGACGAACCCGTTCGACGAGATCGAAAGCCTCGGCGTGGTGCTCTGGACGGTCTACGTCAGCGTGTTCTTGATCACACTTCTCATCGGTGCGCGGCTGTTCTACACCGTGATCCGGGTCGCGATGCGTACCAGGGCGCGCCGGTCGGCCCACCGCGAACTCATCGACCTGCTCGACCGGATGGATCGCACCGTCCCCGGCGATCCGCTCAGTGCGCGCGACGTGCGCATGCTCGAGGTCGATCAGCCAATGGCGTACTGCCTCCCCGGCCTGCGACAGCGTGTGGTGATCAGCGAAGGCACCGTTGCCCGATTGCGCCGGGATGAACTGGACGCCGTGATCAGTCACGAGCGTGCACATCTACGCGCCCGACACGACCTGATACTCGAAGCCTTCATCGCCGTTCATGAAGCCTTTCCCCGGTTCGTCCGTAGCCGTTCAGCGCTGGGTGCCGTGCAGTTGCTCGTCGAACTGCTCGCCGACGACACCGCCATCCGCTGCGCCGGGCGCAAGCAGCTCGGCCGCGCCCTGGTCGCGTGCGCCGATTCGGTGGCGCCTCGCGGCGCGATGGCCATCGGCGGACCCAGCACCCTCACCCGAGTGCAGCGGCTCGTCGACACCCGTCCGGCCACAGCAATCTCGGCATTCGCCTACGTCGCCGCCGCCGCGATCTTGGTGATCCCGACGGTCGCCGTGGCCGTTCCCTGGCTCACCGAGTTGCACCGCCTGATCGACAACTGATCTCGCCGCGAGGTCCGGTGAGCTTAGTCATAGGGTGTACGCATGACTGAAACAGCTGCCCGCGCCCAGATCGGTGTCACCGGCTTGGCGGTGATGGGCTCCAACATTGCCCGAAACTTCGCCCGTCACGGCCACACCGTCGCACTGCACAACCGCAGTATCGCGAAGACCGACGCACTGATCGAAAAGCACGGCCACGAGGGAGACTTCGTGCGGACCGAGACAGTCGCCGAATTCGTCGCGGCGCTCGAGAAGCCCCGTCGTGTCCTGATCATGGTGAAAGCCGGCGCCCCGACCGACGCGGTGATCGAGGAGCTCGCCGCCGAGATGGAGGAAGGCGACATCATCATCGACGGCGGCAATTCGCTCTACACGGACACCATCCGGCGCGAAGCCGCGATGTCCGAGCGTGGCCTGAACTTCGTCGGTGCGGGTATCTCCGGCGGCGAAGAGGGTGCACTCAACGGACCGTCGATCATGCCGGGCGGACCGGCCAAGTCCTACGAGTCCCTGGGCCCGTTGCTCGAGTCGATCTCGGCCCACGTCGACGGGGAGCCCTGCTGTACCCACATCGGGCCCAACGGTGCCGGGCACTTCGTCAAGATGGTCCACAACGGCATCGAGTACGCCGACATGCAGCTCATCGGCGAGGCGTACGACCTCATGCGCAAGGCCCTGGATCTCCCTGTCGCCGAGATTGCCGACGTCTTCCGCGAATGGAACTCGGGAGACCTCGACAGCTACCTCGTCGAGATCACCGCCGAGGTCTTGAGCCAGGTGGATGCCGAGACCGGCAAGCCACTCGTCGACGTCATCGTCGATGCCGCGGGTCAGAAGGGCACCGGCCGCTGGACCGTGAAGTCCGCCCTCGATTTGGGAATCCCCACCACCGGGATCGCCGAGGCGGTCTTCGCCCGGGCGTTGTCGAGCGCAACCGATCAGCGAAAGCAGGCACAGGGCCTGGCGTCGGGCACGCTGGCGGCGGCACCATCGGACAAGGCGACCTTCATCGACGACATCAACAAGGCGCTCTATGCGTCCAAGGTGGTCGCGTACGCACAGGGCTTCGACCAGATCGCGGCCGGCAGCAAGGAATACGACTGGAACCTGCATCCCGGCGACCTCGCCACCATCTGGCGGGGCGGCTGCATCATCCGGGCCAAGTTCCTCAACCGCATCCGGGACGCCTACTCGGAGAACCCGGAGTTGCCCAGTCTGCTCCTCGCTCCGTACTTCCGCGAAGCGGTCGAGAACGCTGTGGACAGCTGGCGCCGCGTCGTCGCCACCGCGACCACGATGGGTATCCCCGTTCCGGCGTTCGCATCGTCGCTCTCGTACTACGACGCCCTGCGCGCCGAGCGACTGCCGGCTGCTCTGACCCAGGGGTTGCGTGACTTCTTCGGCGCGCACACCTACCAGCGCGTCGACAAAGAAGGCACGTTCCACACGCTGTGGAGTGAAGACCGCACGGAGATCGAGGCCTGATCCCCGATTGGACGACCGGCCCCCGGTCTTGTGTGGCTGTGACATCTCCCACCTGCAGGTTGGTCTGTCGCAACGGCACAAGGTCGGGGGTTTCGGGCTTCCCGGGTAGAATTGCCTCACGTGCGCTTCCTTGACGACCATTTCCCGAGCCATGACCTGACCTACGACGACGTTTTCCTCGTCCCCGGTCGAACCGATGTGACCTCCCGATTCGATGTCGACCTGTCGACTTCGGACGGCTCGGGAACCACCATTCCCCTGGTCGTCGCCAACATGACCGCTGTCGCAGGACGGCGGATGGCCGAGACCGTGGCGCGGCGTGGTGGACTCGTGGTGCTACCGCAGGACCTGCCCATCAGCGCGGCCGCCGACATGATCTCGTTCGTCAAGGGACGGCGCCTGGTCGCCGACACCCCTGTGGTCCTCGGTGGCGACGCGGCTGTCTCAGATGCCTTGGCGCTTCTGCCCAAGCGTGCCCACGGCGCGGTGGTCGTCCTCGACACCGATGCGGCGACCCCCATCGGCGTGGTGACCGAGCGGGCCTGTGTCGACGTGGACCGGTTCGCGCGGCTCACCGAAGTGCTCGACCCCGACTTCGTCACCGCCCCCACGGGAACGCCGCCGCGAGAGATCTTCGAGCTGCTCGAGGGAGCCCACACCGACCTGGCCGTGCTCACCGAGCCGGACGGGAGCCTGGCGGGAGTGTTGACTCGCGTGGGTGCTCTGCGCGCGGGCATCTACCAACCCAATGTCGATGGCGCCGGGCGACTGCGCGTCGCCGCTGCGGTGGGCATCAACGGCGACGTGACGGCCAGGGCCACTGCGCTGGTCGAGGCCGGTGCCGATCTGCTCGTCGTCGACACCGCGCACGGTCACCAAGAACGTATGCTGGCGGTGCTGGGGCAGATCGCCGACGCCGACCTCGGCGTGCCCCTGTGCGCAGGCAACGTGGTCTCGGCGCAGGGCACCAAGGACCTGATCTCGGCGGGCGCGTCGATCGTCAAGGTCGGGGTGGGGCCAGGCGCCATGTGCACCACTCGGATGATGACCGGCGTGGGTCGGCCCCAGTTCTCCGCTGTCGCCGAATGCGCTTCGGCGGCAAGGGGTTCGGGTGCCCACGTCTGGGCAGACGGTGGCGTGAGGCATCCCCGTGACGTGGCCCTGGCCGTTGCCGCGGGCGCCTCGAACGTGATGATCGGTTCTTGGTTCGCCGGAACATACGAGAGTCCGGGTGACCTGAAGTGGGACCGCGACGGCAAACCGTACAAGGAGAGCTTCGGCATGGCCTCCAAACGAGCGGTCGCGGCACGGACAGCCACCGACAGCGCGTTCGACCGCGCACGCAAGGCGCTGTTCGAGGAAGGGATCTCGAGCTCGCGGATCGCCCTGGACCCCGAACGGCCCGGCGTCGAAGACCTCATCGACCACATCTGCGCCGGAGTTCGCTCGACGGCGACGTACGCGGGCGCGCGGTCGCTCGACGAATTGCACGACAAAGCCGTTCTGGGTGTGCAGTCGGCAGCAGGCTTCGCGGAGGGACGGCCATTACCGACGGGTTGGTGACCCGTTAAGATCGTTGATATTCCGGCATCACAACTCAATGCCCTACATCTGGAGGCTGGATTGTTGCGCCTCCACCCGGAGCGGAGCGAAGTTCACTTGTCTCGAACGTCACCGAGCGAACTCCGTCTCGGTTTGTCATCGGAACCCGTAGACGGCCCTGGTGATCGTTGATGCAAGCGCTCATCCTGGCCGGCAGCCTTCTCGGCTTCATCGCACTGACCTTGGGAACAGCGCTGTTCGTCGCGGCCGAGTTCTCCCTGACCGCTCTCGAACGGTCCACGGTCGAGAACGACGTACGGACTCGGGGTGACCTTCGGTCGAGGCAGGTCAGCAAGGCCCACCGCTCGCTCTCGTTCCAGCTGTCCGGTGCCCAACTCGGCATCACGATCACCACGCTTGTCACCGGTTACATCGCCGAACCCGTCTTGGCCCAGCTCTTCGAGCCGGCCTTCGAAGCGGTAGGGCTCCCGGACGGCGCGACAACGGCCGTCTCGCTCATCCTCGCCCTTGTCATCGCCACCTCGTTGTCGATGGTTCTGGGTGAGTTGATCCCGAAGAACCTGGCGATCTCCAAGCCACTGCCGACAGCCCGTGCCACCGCCGGCCCGATGAGTTTGTTCTCGGCAACCTTCCGGTGGCTGATCAACGCTCTCAACGGCACCGCGAACTGGGTGGTCAGGCGCCTCGGCGTCGAGCCCGCCGAGGAACTACGGTCGGCGCGTTCCCCCCAGGAACTCGGCAGCCTGGTTCGCAATTCGGCCCGGCAAGGCGCCCTGGATCCCGGCACCGCTGCTCTCGTCGACCGCTCCTTGCAGTTCGGAGAGCGTACGGCCGAAGAACTGATGACCCCGCGGGTGACCGTGGAGTCGCTCGACATCCACGACACCGTTCGAGATCTGATCCTCGCCTCATCCCGCACCGGTTACTCCCGATTCCCGATCCTCGATGGCGGCGACCTCGACAACATCATCGGCATCGTCCACATCAAGCAGGCGTTCACCGTCCCTCTGACCGCGCGCGCCACCACGCAACTGGGCACCCTCGCGCGGGACGTCCCCGTGGTTCCGGCAAGTCTCGACGGTGACGCACTGATGCAGCAGATCCGGGCAGACGGATTCCAGGTGGCCGTGGTCGTCGACGAGTACGGCGGCACAGCCGGGATCGTCACCACCGAAGACCTGATTGAAGAGATCGTCGGCGACGTCACCGACGAACACGACGACGAGCAAGCCGACGTCCAGCGCGATGGGGACGGATACATCTGCAACGGCCTGCTGCGTATCGACGAGTTGCTGGATGCGATCGGATACCGGGCACCGGACGGCCAATACGACACCCTGGGCGGGCTGTTGATGTTCCAGCTCGGCCGCATCGCCAGAGAAGGTGACGTGATCGATCTCCCCGTCCGTACAACCGCTTCCGAGGACGACGAGGATTCGTCGCTGACGGAGTCGGATCAACGATGGCAGGCGCGCGTGGTCCGGATGGAAGGTCGCCGGATCGACGTCGTCGCGTTGACGCCGTTGTCCGGGTCAGATGTGGAGCGTTCCGATGGGTGATCTCTTCGGTGTTGTCCTGACGGTGTTCCTCCTGGGCGGCAACGCCTTTTTCGTCGCCGCCGAGTTCTCACTGATCTCTGCTCGTCGTGACCGCCTCGAGGCACTCGAGGAACAAGGCAAGCGCCGGGCGCGCACGGTCATCGAGGCAGGCGAACATCTGTCGCTGATGTTGGCCGCAGCCCAGCTGGGCATCACGATCTGTTCGATCCTGCTCGGACGGGTCGGTGAACCGGCGATCGCGCACCTCATCGAAAAGCCGTTGGAACTCGTCCACGTACCGCACGGCCTCTTGCACCCGATCGCCTTTGCGCTCGCGTTGTCGCTGGTGGTCGTCCTGCACATCCTCCTCGGCGAGATGGTCCCGAAGAACATCGCGCTTGCGGGCCCCGAACGTTCGGCGATGCTCCTGGTGCCGGTGCACCTGCTGTTCATCAAGATCGCCCGACCGCTGATCGCGTTCTACAACTGGTCGGCGAACGTCTCGCTGCGCATCATGCGGGTGGAGCCGAAAGACGAACTGGACGCAACCGTCTCGGCCAACGAGCTGTCGCAGATGTTGGGCGAGTCACGGCAAGAAGGCCTCATCGACGAAGAAGAGCACGACCGGCTCACACGTGCACTCCAGACCTCTGGCCGGACGGTACTCGAAGTGGCGATCCCGCTCAGCGAACTGCGCAGTGTGCAGGTGACCAAGGACATCGAGACCGGCCGAGTCGGGCCAACTCTCGGCTCGATCGAGCAAGCAGTCACCGACACCGGCTTCTCGCGTTACCCGGTGCGCGGCACCGACGGCACCTACACCGGTTACCTGCATCTCAAGGATGTCCTCGACGAGATCCTCGACGAATCGGTGGGTCCCGACAGCATCATCGGTGTCGACAAGATCCATCCCCTGCCGGTTCTGGCGGACCGCACAGCGCTTGACGAGGCCACCTCGGCCATGCGGCGCACCAGTTCACATCTCGCCGCCGTGGTCGACGACAACGGTCGCACGGTTGCGGTGGTTGCCCTGGAGGATCTCGTCGAGGAGTTCGTGGGAACGGTGCGCGACGAAACGCACCGCGTGTGAGTGGGTTCGTTGCCGTCCAGTCCCCTGTCGCCCAGGACTGGCAGGCCGCCGCACAGGCACATCGTGAGCGGGTCGATTCCCTGCTGAGCGGGCACCCGGCACGACTTCACGACGCCACCAGGGGCGAGGTCGTTCATCCCGTGTGGGGATTCTTGTTCACCTACTACAGCTATCGCCCCGCTCAATTGCGCCGCTGGCACCCCGGTTTCGGACACCCGATCAGCGGTTCCGCCGCCCGCCGCTACCTCGACTACTCCGGATACGCAGAGGTCAACGGGGTGGTCACCGTGGATCCGCGCCACCTCGCCAAGCGGCGCGAGACCGTCGAGTACGTGCATGATCTGCTGTCGGCAACCCGCGAACGCCCCGCTCGGCTGAACTGCTTCGGTCTGCACGAGTGGGCGATGGTGTACGCCGCTCCTTCCGAGCAGACCAGGCACGCAGGCGTTCCCCTTCGACTGTCATCCGCCGACACCGACGCAGTGGTCCGTTCCCTGCCGCTTCGATGCACCCACTACGACGCGTACCGCTTCTTCACCGAACCTGCTCGGCCACTGAACCTGACGGTGCTCGACCGGACGACTCAACCGGACGCAGAACAACCAGGGTGCATTCATGCCGGAATGGATCTGTACAAGTGGGCGTTCAAGCTGTCGCCGCTGATACCTTCCGAACTCGTGGTGGATGCATTCGAGATGGCACTGCGCTTCCGCGAGCTCGACATGCGGGCAAGTCCCTATGACCTGACGGCGTTCGGATTCGAACCCATCGCAATCGAAGAGGCCGCCGGCCGTAGCGAATACGTCCGCGCACAGTCGGCCCTGGCCCATCACGCCGAGATTGTCCGTGCCCGGCTCATAGACCGGTGCAGTGCGCTGCTGACCGGCCAAGAGCCCCTTCCTACCCATGAGTAACATAGAGGTCGAAATTGACCTGGATCGAGAGAGAGTGAGGCCGGTTATGGCTCAGCGCGTCACCGTCGACGGCGGCTTGCAGGTTGCGTCCGTTCTTTACGACTTCATCAACAACGAGGCGTTGCCCGGCACCGGCGTAGACCAGGATGCGTTCTGGGCAGGTGCTGCGGCGATCATCACCGACCTCACCCCACGCAACCGTGAGCTGCTCGCCATCCGCGACGACCTTCAGGCCAAGGTCGACCAGTGGCACCGCGACAACCCGGTCTCGGACCCGGCTTCGTTCGATTCCGACGCCTACAAGGCCTTCCTGACCGACATCGGTTATCTCGCCCCGGTCCCCGACGATTTCCAGATCACCACCTCAGGTGTGGATGACGAGATCACCAGCACCGCCGGACCGCAGCTGGTGGTGCCCATCCTCAACGCCCGGTTCGCCCTGAACGCGTCGAACGCCCGCTGGGGATCGCTCTACGACGCGCTGTACGGTACCGATGTCATCCCCGAGTCCGACGGCGCCGAGAAGGGCAAGTCTTACAACAAGGTTCGCGGCGACAAGGTCATCGCGTTCGCCAAGGATTTCCTCGACACGGCCGCACCCCTGGAGTCCGGCAAGCACGCCGACGCCACCGGTTACGCCGTCGTCGACCAGCAGGTGCAGGTCACCCTCTCCGGTGGTTCCACCACCGGCTTCGCCGATCCCGCCGCGTTCGCCGGATACTCCGGTGACGCAGCTGCTCCCAGCGGTATCCTGGTGCGCCACAACGGGCTCCACCTGGAGATCCAGATCGACGCGGACTCCCCCATCGGGTCGACAGACCCGGCCGGGGTCAAAGATGTGCTGGTCGAGTCTGCGGTCACCACGATCATGGACTTCGAGGATTCGGTCGCCGCTGTCGACGCCGAGGACAAGGTCACCGGCTACCGCAACTGGCTCGGCCTGAACAAGGGCGACCTGGCCGAAGAGGTCACCAAGGGCGGTAAGACCTTCACCCGCGTGCTCAATCCCGACCGCACCTACACTGCCCCTGACGGGTCGGAATTGACCCTGCACGGGCGGTCGCTGTTGTTCGTGCGCAACGTCGGTCACCTGATGACCAACGACGCGATCATCGCCGCGGACGGCAGCGAGGTCCCCGAGGGCATCCTCGATGCACTGTTCACCTCGTTGATCGGTAGCCACGGCCTCAAAGCCGACGGGCTGCAGAACTCGCGGACCGGTTCGATCTACATCGTGAAGCCGAAGATGCACGGCCCGGACGAGGTCGCCTTCACGGTCGAGTTGTTCGGCCGGGTCGAGCAGGTCCTGGGGTTGCCCACCGGCACGCTCAAGGTCGGGATCATGGACGAGGAACGCCGCACCACGGTGAACCTGAAGGCCTGCATCAAGGCCGCGGCCGATCGCGTCGTGTTCATCAACACCGGTTTCCTCGACCGCACCGGTGACGAAATCCACACCTCGATGGAAGCCGGAGCCGTCGTCCGCAAGGCAGAGATGAAGGCGCAGACCTGGATCAAGGCCTACGAGGACTTCAACGTCGACACCGGCCTGCACGCGGGCCTGCAGCACAAAGCGCAGATCGGTAAGGGAATGTGGGCCATGCCCGACCTGATGGCCGACATGCTCGAGCAGAAGATCGGTCACCCCAAGGCCGGTGCGAACACCGCATGGGTGCCCTCGCCCACCGCCGCGACCCTGCACGCGCTGCACTACCACCAGATCGACGTGTTCGAACGCCAGAACGAGATCGCCAAACGCGATCCGGCGTCGGTCGAGGACATCCTCACCATCCCCCTCGCTCCCCGCACTGACTGGAGCGACGAGGAAAAGCGTGAAGAACTCGACAACAATTGCCAGTCCATCCTCGGTTACGTGGTGCGGTGGATCGATCACGGTGTCGGCTGCTCCAAGGTGCCCGACATCCACGACGTCGCACTGATGGAAGACCGTGCGACACTTCGGATCTCGAGCCAACTACTGGCCAACTGGCTCCGCCACGGCATCGTGTCCGAGGCAGACGTGGTCGCAGCTCTCGAGCGGATGGCACCGGTGGTCGACAAGCAGAACGCCGGCGACCCGACCTACCGGCCGATGGCCGCCGACTTCGAGGCTTCCATCGCCTTCCAGGCCGCCAAAGAACTCATCCTCGAAGGCGGCCGGCAACCCAATGGCTACACCGAACCGATCCTGCACCGGCGTCGGCGCGAGTTCAAGGCCGCCAACGCCTGACCCGCGAATCGCGGCGCAGGGCGTCGTCGTCTGATAATTTCCTTGTGGCCCAAGCACTGTGCTCGGGCCACAAGGCATTTCTCACCGAAAGTCGAGCACCCGTGCTTTCTGACGTCCGTAAGTTCGCCCTGCTCGCCGTTGCCGCGGCCGCCCTCACCTTCTCGGCCGCCGGCTGCACCAGCGACGAGACCGGCACGGCCACAACTGCTTCCAGTTCCGCGGTTGTGTCCACCGCAGACCGTTCGGAGACGTCCGAGGCCCCCTCCGCCACATCGGAGGACAGCGGTGAGATCACCGAGATCGACGCCGAGGTCGGTGATTGCGTGAACCTCACCGGCACGATGCTCGACGCGAAGATCGCCCCGGCAACCTGCGGTGCCGTCGACTCTCACTACACCGTCGTGGCAAAGGTCGCCGATGAGAACAGCTGCCCGTCGGACGTCGATCAGACGTACTACGAGGAGCTGAACGGCTCCACGACCGGGGTGCTCTGCCTCGACATCGACTGGGTTGTCGGCAAGTGCTTCGAGATGGGCACCGCATCGGACAGCACCGTCCAGGTGCCCTGTACCGGGTCCACCGGCGAACGCATCCTCGCGGTCCTGCCCAACACCGTGGACGAGACCGACTGCCCCGCAGAGACAGAGACCTACTACACCTACGACGAACGCAAGAAGATCGTCTGCACCGTCGCACTGTCCTGACCTGGGTTCGTGCCGATGCCGTCGGCGCGGGCGGCTCCACCACCTGCAGATACCACCGCATAGACTGCGCAGCACAAGTCAGTCGGAAACCCGGTGGAGCTGTGAGCAGCCGGCCGCCGAAGCTGTAGGTTGCGGTGGACATGAACTTCGTGGATTGAGGTGTGCGTGGGCGAGCATCGCAGGGCCGGTGGCAGACGCGGTGTCAGCCGTGGCCTTCTTGTACTGGCTGTCGCCGTGGTAGTCGTCGTCGCGCTCGGATTCCTATGGGTTCTGCTGGGTGACCGCATCAACGAACAGGGCAAGGATGCGGCCGCCCGCTGCGTCGAGGGCGACCTCTCGGTGTCGATCGTGAGCGACCCCGGTCTCGCGGTCCCTCTCAAGGCCGTCGCGGACAAGTACAACAAGACGCGTCCCACCGAACGCGACCGTTGCATCGCGATCGAGGTTCGCCCAGGCGATGCCAAGGTCACACTGGACGGCCTCACCGGGGACTGGGACACCGCGTCGCGGGGCCAGTTCCCGGCCGCGTGGATTCCGCAGTCGTCGGTGTGGAGTTCACAACTCATCGCGGCTCGGCCGGATGTGGTCGACGGATCCCCGTCGTCACTCGTGACCAGTCCGGTGGTCCTGGCGATACCGGCTGCAGCGGCCGAGGCCATGGACGGCGAAGTCGGCTGGATCGAGTTGCCGACCCTACAGCGCTCGGCCAAGGCGATGGAGGACCTCGGGCTCCGCGGCTGGGGTGAACTCAGGATGGCGATGCCCGTAGGCCCGCAATCGGACGCGACGATGCTTGCGGCCCAGGCCATCGCCACCGAGGTGTCACGCACACCCAGCGGACCGTTGTCTCCGGAAGACGCTGCCTCCCCGCTTGTCTCGTCAACGCTCGGCGCGATGCTCGCCTCAGCGCCGGCGACGGATCTGGGATCGTCCGAGAGCGGGGTGCGGGCCCTGCAGCAGGAGGCCGATCCCGCGACAGGCAGGATCCACGCGGTACCGATCACCGAACAGCAGCTGTATGCGATCACCAAGGACGACGCCGACTCTGCTGTGGTGGCGCTGTTCCCGTCCGGGCCTACCCCCATGGCCGACTTCCCGGTGGTCGAGATGACCGGTGATCAGGTGGACGCGGCACAACGAGACGCCGTCGGGGCCTTCATCGACTACGTGCACGACCCCGAACAGATCTCGACCATCACCTCGCTGGGCTTCCGCGGCGCAGGTCAGCTGCCGCCGGCAACCTCGACCGTGACGTTCCCCGTGACGCCGACACCCATGCCGATGCCGTCGCCCGAGGCACAGAACGCGATCACCGAGGTGCTCACCCGGCGCAGCTGAACCCGCCCGGGTTCAGGCGAACGCCTCGATCGGCGGGCAACTGCAGACCAGATTGCGGTCGCCGAACGCGCCGTCGATACGCCGCACCGCGGGCCACACCTTCGGTCGGGCACCCGCCGACGGCAGTCCGTTCGGGTACACGGCGACCAGTCGGTCATAGCTGTGCGCCCACTCCCCGACGAGACACTCGGCGGTGTGCGGGGCACCTTGCAGTGGGTTGTCGTCGGCCGGCCACTGACCGTCCGCCACTTTGTCGATCTCTGCGCGAATCGAGATCATCGCGTCGCAGAATGCCTCGATCTCGTCGAGGTTCTCGCTCTCGGTGGGCTCGATCATCAGCGTTCCGGCGACCGGGAAACTCATCGTCGGAGCGTGGAAACCGTAATCGGCCAGTCGTTTTGCGACGTCGTCCACTGTCACGCCGGTGCTCTTGGTGATCGGTCGCAGATCGATGATGCACTCGTGCGCCACCCGGTTGCCCGCGCCGGTGTACAGCACGGGGTACGAGTCGTTCAGCCGGGCAGCAATGTAGTTGGCGGAGGCGATCGCCGTGAGCGTTGCCTCCCGCAAGCCCTCGGCTCCCATCATCCGGATGTATGCGTAGGTGATCGGCAGGATCGACGCCGAGCCGTAGGGCGCACCCGAGATGGTGAGATTGCCAGGCAGCTCATCAGCTAGTGGATGTCCCGGCAGGAACGGCGCGAGGTGCTCTCGCACTCCGATCGGGCCGACGCCGGGACCGCCGCCGCCGTGCGGGATGCAGAACGTCTTGTGCAGGTTCAGGTGGCTGACGTCTCCACCGAAGCGCCCCGGGCGAGCCACTCCCACCAGTGCGTTGAGATTGGCGCCGTCGACGTAGACCTGGCCGCCTGCGTCGTGCACCGCGGCGCAGATGTCACCGACCTCGTCCTCGAAGACACCGTGGGTCGAGGGATAGGTGAGCATGATCGCTGCCAGATCGGCGGCGTTGGCGTCCACCTTGGCGCGTAGGTCGTCGACATCCACGTCGCCGTTGTCACGGCAGGACACCACGACCACCCGCATGCCCGCCATGACCGCGGATGCTGCGTTGGTCCCGTGGGCACTCGACGGGATGAGGCAGACCGTGCGGTTCAAGTCACCACGGCTGCGGTGGTATTCGCGGATGGCCAACAGCCCGGCATATTCGCCCTGTGAGCCCGCGTTGGGCTGGACGCTGACCCGGTCGTAACCGGTGATCGCGACGAGCCAGTCCTCGAGCGAAGCGATGATCTTGCGCATGCCGGGTACGTCGCCTGCCGGAGCAAAGGGATGCAGCCGGGAGATGGTCGGCCAGGTGATGGCTTCCATCTCGGCGGCGGCATTCAACTTCATCGTGCATGAGCCGAGTGGGATGATGCTCCGATCCAGTGCGATGTCTTTGTCGGCAAGACTCCGCAGGTACCGCATCATCGCGGTTTCGGTGCGGTACCTGTTGAACGCTGGATGGGTCAGGTATTCGCTTGTGCGGCTGTCGATCTCAGGCCAGTCCTTGGCGGCGTTCGAGGCGTCGACCCCAAACGCGTCGCGGACCGCGGACACGTGGTCCGCGGTGGTGGCCTCATCGCAGGCGATCGCGACATGGTCGTCGTCCACCAGTCGGAGGTTGATGCCACGTTCCTTCGCTGCGGCGACGACGCCGGCGGCCCGTCCCGGCACGGAGGTCAGCACGGTGTCGAAGAAGTTGTCGTGCACCACCTCGACACCACCGGACCGCAACGCCGCCGCAAGTGTGCGGGCATGCCCATGCACCCGGCTCGCGATGGCGCGGAGCCCGGCCGCGCCGTGGTAGCTGGCGTACATCGCGGCGATGATCGCGAGCAGCACCTGCGCGGTGCAGATGTTGCTGGTCGCCTTCTCTCGCCGGATGTGCTGCTCACGGGTCTGCAGCGACAACCGGTAGGCGAGGTTGCCGTCGGCGTCCTTCGAGACACCGACGAGGCGACCCGGCAACTGCCGGGCGTGTTTGGCGTGGACTGCCAGGTAACCGGCATGGGGTCCACCGAAGCCCATGGGCACCCCGAAACGTTGGGTGGTTCCGAAACACACGTCGGCGCCCAGCTCGCCGGGCGCAGCGATCAACGTGAGGGCCAGCAGGTCGGCGCCGACGGCGACCAGCGCACCGCGCTCATGTGCAGCCTCGATGAGTGGCGTGCAGTCGATGACGCGGCCTGACGCTGCCGGGGTCTGCAGGAGGACGCCGAAGAAGTCTCCGTCGGGGAGTCCTTGCGAGAGGTCGGTGGTGACGATCTCGATCCCCAGCGGTTCGGCGCGGGTGGCGATCACCGCTGCCGTCTGCGGGAAGACGTCGCTGTCGACGACAAACCGCGGTGACTTGCTCTTGCCGGCCCGGCGCAGCAGGGTCATGGCCTCGGCGGCCGCAGTCGATTCGTCGAGCATCGACGCATTGGCCACCTCCATGCCGGTCAGGTCCGACACCATCGTCTGGAAGTTGAGCAGGGCTTCGAGCCGGCCTTGACTGATCTCGGGCTGGTAAGGGGTGTAGGCGGTGTACCACGCCGGGTTCTCGAGGATGTTGCGGACAAGGACAGGCGGGGTGAGGGTGTCGTAGTAGCCGAGGCCGATCATCGACGTCGCGACGGTGTTCTCGGCTGCGAGTGCGGCGAGTTCGGCGAGCACTTCGTGTTCGGATGCCGCAGGCGGCAGTGCCTCGAGACCGTTGTCCTGCGGGCCGTCGAGAATGCCTGCTGGCACCACTTGCCGGGCCAGGTCGTCGAGCGAGTCGGCGCCGATGAGCGAGAGGATTCGGCCGAGTTCGCTGTCGTCAGGACCGATGTGGCGATGAGTGAAAGAAGAGCCGGTCATGGTGGGACCTCCGCAGCGGTCACCGATGGGGCGACCACAGGTTGTGCCGACCGAAGCCGGACGCCGGTCCTCCCCCTCTGTCCTATCCACACTGCCCGAGGGACCGGTGGACGCCTGAGAGATTCAGCCGCAAGATGCGGCCTTTCACCATGGGCGGACGGCTGATGCCGCCACTCTCCAGAGACGCCGACGACGACACGGTCCTGGGTGCCTGAGAGTTTGACGGAGAGGTATTGCTCCTTCGGCGGTCACACTGCTGTGACGCTCTCCCGGGTCGCTGCGACGCGGGTTCAGTCTAGACCGACGCCGGGAGACATTGCCGGAGGGGCGAAGATCTAGCCGGTGCGCCGAGCCCGGCTCTTGCGGCGCGAGGCCAGCTCGTCCTCGGGAGCGGCTTCGGTGACGCCGCCGTCAGCACGCTCGGCCGGGAAGTCGGCGATGGTTCCGCTCAACTCACGCATGGCACCACTGACCGCAATCCCGAAAACACCCTGACCACCCTGTAGGAGGTCGACGACTTCCTCGGCGGACGTGCACTCGTACACGGTCGTCCCGTCGGAGAACAGGGTGATGCGCGCCAGGTCTTCGACCCCGCGCTTGCGGAGGTGATCGACGGCCACGCGGATGTTCTGCAGCGAGATGCCGGTGTCCAGAAGTCGCTTGACGATCTTCAGGACCAGGATGTCCTTGAAGGAATAGAGCCGCTGGCTGCCGGAGCCTGCGGCGCCGCGGATCGACGGGACGACCAGCGAGGTGCGGGCCCAGTAGTCGAGCTGGCGGTAGGTGATGCCCGCGATCTGGCACGCGCTGGGCACTCGGTAGCCGACGAGTTCGTCGGGCACGGTGTCGTTGGGGAATAGTCCCGGGATGATGTCGTCCAGCGACCCCTGCGACGGTCGGTCGATCCGGTGGGCATTCTCCCCCACATGGGCAGTTTCACCGTCGTGTGGCTGATCGCCCACTGGGATCTCCTCGCGTGCTCTGTCGGTGACCGTCCGAGCGACGTCTTGGCGCCGACGGGCCCAAGTTTACGCGCTCTGACTGGTCAAAATCACATCACCGCAATTTCACGGCCTGGGAATGACCGTAGGTCCAGGAGGGGCGCCGATCAACGCGACTCGCCCTAACCCTGAACCTAAACTCGAGCTTTAGACGATTCGTGACCCCACGGTTTCCGTTCTGTGATCCAGGCCGACTGCATCACCGTCCGAACGGAAGGATCACGCGCCTCCGGTGGCTTTGAAGTCGTCCGGAGACACCGAGTCGAGGAACTCCTTGAACTTCTCCACCTCGTCCTCTTTGACCTCGCCAGCCGATTCGTCGTCGGCGTCGTCGCTGTCGTCATCGGGCATCAACAACCCGGCTTCGGCGAGTACGGACTCCTCGGCGTAGATCGGCACCTCTGCCCGCATCGCGATCGCGATGGAATCGGATGGGCGGGCAGAGATGCGCAGATCCCCGGCGAACACCAGGTCTGCGTAGAAGGTGCCCTCTTGCATGTCGACGATGCGGACTTCTACGAGTTCATGACCGAGCGCATTGATCAGGTTGACGATCAAGTCGTGCGTCAGCGGTCGGGGCGGCTCGATGCCCTTCTGCCGCAAGGCAATCGAGGCCGCTTCGCTCTGCCCGATCCAGATGGGCAGGAAGCGCTCACCACTGGTCTCCTGCAGGAGCAGGACCGGCTGGCTCTGCGGCGGTTCGACCCGGATACCTACAACGCGCATTTCACTCATGCGATCGGCCCTCCCAACGCTTGTGTGGGCGAATGCTGCACCGCCATCAATCCTATGGCAAGTGAGGCCGTGCGACGACCGAGAAAGCCAAGAGTGGCTCAGTCGAGCACTTCGCGGACGGCCTGCTTGACCAACTGGGTGTGCAGGGTCACCGACAGGGCGGCGATCTCTCGCACCATCTCCTCGGCCCGGTCGCGGGCCCCGGTGCCCTTGCCCTTGGCGATGGGTCCGGCGATCTGCGCGACCAGACCCGCTTCGCGTTCCGCCGAGACCTTGAATGCCCGCAGATGCCGCGCCTGAAGACCGAAGTTCGCCAGGGCTGCAGCTGCAGCGACCAGCCTTACCGCATCCTCATCGAAGAAACCGCGAGGACCCGGCACGAGCAGACCGTTGTCGCACAGTTCGGTGACAAACGCCGAGTCGACCCCGGTGCGCTCGAGGAGGGTGTCACGGCTGAGCCGGCCACCCCCACCCTGCGAGAAGTCGGTGGCCGGCGCCACCCAGTTCTTCGCGGAAGACAGCAATCGGGGCCCAGCCTGGGTATCGGACTGAGCGCCACGATCGATCTCGTCGAGTTGTTCTTTGATCACCTTGAGTGGGAGGTAACGATCGCGCTGAGCAGTCAGCACGAACCGCAACCGCCCGCAGTCCGCGCGACTGAATCGTCGGTAGCCCGATGGTGACCGCTCGGGTGTGATCAGACCTTCAGACTCGAGAAACCGGATCTTCGAGATGGTGACATCCGGGAATTCGCCGCGCAGCTGATCGAGGACCGAGCCGATTGACATCGATCCTTCAGATTGCTGCCCCGCCGACGGAGAGGTCACGCGTTCGAGGAACCTTCGTCACCACTGGGGCCGGTCAGGAAGACGAGACGGAACTTGCCGATCTGCACCTCGTCGCCGTTGGCGAGAACGGCGGAATCGACCGGCTCGCGGTTGACATAGGTGCCGTTGAGGCTGCCCACATCCACCACCTGGAAGTCGTTGTCGCCCAAGCGGAACTCAGCGTGACGGCGACTGACCGTCACGTCGTCGAGGAAGATGTCGCTGTCGGGATGCCGACCGGCCGATGTGGTGGCCTGGTCGAGCAGAAAACGAGAACCGGCGTTGGGGCCGCGTTTGACGACGAGCAGCGCGGTGCCTGCAGAGAGCCGCTCGACGCCGCTGTCGGCCGACACGGTGGCGGATCCTCCGGTCGACTCCATCTCTTTGATGAAATCGGCCCGGAAGACCGAAGTGGTCTCCACCGGAGCCTCGATGTCCTTCTCGTTGTCGCTCACCAATTCTCCTTCTTCGTAATTGTCCCCGCGGCCCGGAAGGGGCCAAGTCGTTCCACGGCATTTCGGCGGTCGATCGCTCACACGCCGGATTCGTCCTCATCAAGTGGTTTGGGGAATTACCCGTGACCTAGACCGTACCCTGCCATCGGCCGCAGATGCATAAAGCTGCTGCATACAGTTCCCAAACCGACCCGTCACCGGGTTGCCCTATCCGGCAGTGACTTCGCGATATCCGGACGCATCGAGCATCTCACCCAACACGGCGTCGAGATCTGCGTCGTCACCGACCTTGATCTCCACCAACCAGCCCATGCCGTAGGGCTCGGAGTTGACCAGGTCAGGACTTGCTTCAAGCCGGTCGTTCACGTTGGTCACGACTCCGGCGAGCGGACCGAAGATGTCCGACACGCTCTTCGTCGACTCGACCTCGGCGAACGACTCCCCCACGACCACCTCGTCATCCACCGCGGGCAGCTGAACGAAGACAACGTCGCCGAGCTGGTCCTGCGCGTAATCGGTGATCCCGACCCGAACGGTCGTGTCGGACACCTTTTTCACCCACTCGTGCTCGGTGGTGTAACGCAGATCGTCGGGAGTCTGCTTGTCGGTCACGTGTCACGCCTTCCGGTTAAGCATTCGCTTCGGGGTTGAAGGGAGAATTTAGCGCACCATCGGTGTTCATCTCACCGGGGCGAGTTGTCCGGTGAGCTTTTCGCGTGATGCACGGGCGGCATCGTGCGCATCACCTGCACCACCTGTATCCAGTAGAGGACAAACGACCACAGGTACATGCCCGTACCCCAGATCATGAAGGCCCATCCACAGGGATAGAAGATGTCGCCTATGACCGAATCGAGTTGCCCGGCAAGGATCATCGGGAACCCGTACATCAGCGCGAACGTCGCTGCCTTGCCGATGTAGATCACGGGCAGGGCCGTGAGGCCGCGGCTGCGCAGCAGGGGCGCGCTCGCCAGCAAGAGGACGTCCCGGCCGATGAGTACACCGATCAGCCACCACGGCATGATCCCGCGGATCGCCAGGCCGATCGGTATGACCAGCATGTAGAGCCGATCGGCCGCGGGATCGAGGAGAGCGCCCAATCTGGACGATTGGTTCATCAGCCGGGCTATCTTGCCGTCCGCCCAGTCGGACAGCCCCGCGAAGAACAAGATCGCGAACGCCCAGCCGTCGGCTTCCTTCGCGAGCAGAACCCAGAGGAACACCGGCACCATCACGAGCCGAACGGCGCTGAGCAAGTTCGGAACGGTGAATATCCGGTTCGTTTCCACAACCGGTTCCGGGCCGCTCTCCTCCATGCGAACTACCCTGTCACATCCGCCGCATTCGGCGTTTCGCGGTTGTCCGGCGCCTCGGTGTCTGCGCTCGTCGTCTCAGCGCCCGGTCTGACCGTCGATCAGCTCGCGCAAGATGTCGGCGTGCCCGGCGTGGCGGCCCGTCTCCTCGATCATGTGGGTCAGAGCCTAACGAACGCTTGGCGCAGGACGTCCCGGCGCCGAATGTGGCAGACGCGCCGCGAGATCGGCACAGCCGTCGAGGACATCGTTCGCCGACTCGACGGCCTGCCGGTACCTGGCGATCACGTCATCGACGCTGTCGGACGCCTCGGCGGTGAAGGTCGACTGCCACCTGGTGACCGTCTCGCCGAGGAATGTCGCCCGTTCGACATGGACGAGATGGTTCAGCAGGCCGAGCAGGTTCGTTCCAGAAGGCACCGCGGCCGTCCGCACCTGCGGTTCGGGAGCGCCTTCCACCTTCGCGACAATCGACGTCCTCAAGTAGTCGAGAAATCCTCTGAGTACCTCTACTTCGCTGCTACCGGTCCGGGGCGGCGGCGTGTCTCGACGACGCCTGACGCGACCGGACGAGCTCGTGGTCCCCATGGCCGGTTCCTCCGTTTGTCCGGCCATCCGCGACGTCGGACAGCCTGCCTGGCCAGCCTCGCCCAGACGGCTCCGTCTGTCACGAAAACTTGCCGCATCGGCAAGAACGGCCCGACACATTCCAGACACCGAACCCGCGGGCCACCTTGCGCAGGCCCGCCCCGACCGCTAGCGGAAGATGCCGATGATGCCCTGGAGCGCCTTTGCGCCACCGGAGCTGAACGGGCTGTCGTGCACCATGTACGTCCATGTGGTGGTCGAGCGGCGGAGGTCGGCCTGCTCCAGGTCGACACCGTCAGCAGTGATGACAGCTTCACGGAATGTCTTGCGAGCGTTGTCGACTGCTTCCCCGGGCAATCTGCCGAACTCATCGAGGATCAGCTTGTGGAACTCGTCGAGGGGGGACTCACGACCGAGTGAACGCAGGTGGATGCTGGCCCGGACGTCTGAGACGAGTGCGAGATGGTCGGCCCATGCGCGATCGAGATGGAACAGCATGATCTCGCGTGCGGCCTGCTCGAGGACGGCCACGGGGACGGGCTCGGCTTTCTCGACCGGCACCGAGGAGTTGGACTCGACAGCGGTCTCAGCAGGTTCGTCGTCCACCGACTTCGTATCGGGAGCTTTGTCCGAATCGGCTGTTTCGGCCGGCTCGGGGAGGTCTCCGGTCAGTTGGCGGTACCGCTCGTTTTCCAGGTCCTTCAGCTCTGTGAGAGCGGTGTCGGTTGTCAGCAGCTTCATGCGCCGAGCGATCACGATGTTGCGTTGCTGGTTCACCAGTTGGTTGTATCGCCAGGTGTTCGCATGCAGCTCGAGCATGACGCCTTCGGCCACCCGCTGTGCTTGCTCGATCAGGTCAACACCCTTGGAGCCCAGCGACCCGTCCTCGGACGAACTGACCGGGTCGCGTTTGAGGGTGAGGTTGCGCGTGACAACGGGATCCTCCACGCTCGAGAAGAACACCGAGCGGCCCGGATCCCCTTGTCGCCCAGCCCGGCCGCGCAACTGGTTGTCGAGTCGTTCGGTGTCGTGGCGACCGGTACCGACCACGCACAGTCCGCCGAGTTCGACCACTTCGTCCCGCTCGGACGTCGATTCGCCGTCCTTCTGGCCTGCGGAGCCGCCGAGCTTGATGTCGGTGCCTCGCCCGGCCATCTGAGTCGACACGGTGACGGCATTCTTGGCACCGGCCTCGGCAATGATCTTGGCTTCTTCGGCATCGTTCTTGGCGTTGAGGACCACGCTCTGCACACCGGCCCGGCCGAGGAGGTGGGCGAGCTCTTCAGACTCCGCGACGTCGTGCGTACCGATCAGGATCGGCTGCCCGGTTTCGTGGATTTCCTTGACGAACTCGACGACGGCTTCGGCCTTGTTGGCCTTCGTGTCGTAGACGCGGTCCACCTCGTCGACACGGATGTTCTTTGTGTTGGGCGGGATCTGCGACACGGCCAGGTGATAGAACTGCCGGAATTGCTCACCGGCCGCCAGCGCCGTACCGGTCATCCCGCACACCTTCGGGTAACGCCCGATCAGCGCCTGAACGGTGATGGTGTCGATCACCTCGCCCGAATCGGTCTGCGCCAGGCCTTCTTTCAGCTCGACAGCTGCCTGCAGGCCATCAGGCCATCGCTGCAGCTGGGCGACTCGCCCACGCGAGGCGTTGATGAGGTGGACTCCCCCGTCGCGCACGATGTAGTGCACGTCGCGTTCGAGCAGGATGTGTGCGTGCATCGCCACGTTGACGTGCACGAGCGTGGTACCCACATGCTCTTCGTCGTACAGGTTGATGCCGCCGAGCTCCTGTTCGATGAACGCCGCACCCTCGTCGGTCAGGTAGACGTTCCTGCCCTCGGCGTCGATTTCGTAGTGCGTCTTCTTCAACTTGCCGACAGCATCGTGAATGGGCTTGTCGGGCACTTCGCCGGTGGTTGCACCGGCGAGGATCAGCGGCACCAGCGCTTCGTCGACGAGCACCGAGTCGGCCTCGTCGATGATCGCCACGTCCGGTTTCGGCGATACGAGGTCTTCCGCTCGGGTGGCGAGCTGGTCACGCAATACGTCGAAGCCCACCTCGTTGACCGAACCGTAGGTGATGTCGGTGTCGTAGGCAGCCTTGCGCTCCTCGCGCGTGGAGTTCTCAGACACCGCCGACGACGAGATGGCGAATTGGTCGAACAGAGGCTTCATCCACTCGGCGTCACGAGTGGCGAGGTAGTCGTTCACCGAGACCACGTGCACCCGATGACCCTGCAGCACATAACCGATCGCGGCGATTGCACCGGCCAACGTCTTGCCCTCACCCGTGGCCATCTCGATGATGTCGCCCTCGAGCAGCCGAAGCGCACCCTGCAGCTGTACGTCGAACGGCCGCATGTCCAGCGCCCGATCTCCCGCTTCACGGACCAGGGCCAGGAAACGGGCGCGGTCCTCGCCCTCGGGATCGGTGATGTCGAGCTTCTCCGCCTCCGTGGCGAAGTTCTCGTCGCTCAGCTCCGCCGCCCATGAATCATGGTCACCGGACTTCTTGATCAAGGTCAGAGACTTCGACTGGTTGCGCGAAGACTGCGCTCCCAGCAGTCGCCACATGTTGTTCGTGAGCTTTCCCACCGAGCCGTACTCCCGTCCATCTGCAAAAGTGCCGTGCTCCACCGTACGCGGAGTGCGTCCGCGGGATACCGTACGCGGCAGGCTTCGGCGAGCGATCAGACTCTGCCACTTTCGCGCTGGTCACGGGAGCAATATGATTCCGTCCCGGAGGTGGCCAATGAGCTCGGATCGCGGTTCCGATCGGATCAAATCGCCGACAGTCAGGTTCGCGGTCCGCGCGGCGATCGCCGGCGCGGTGCTGGGATGCGCGGTCGGTCTCGGCGCATACAACAACTGGCTCGTCTCCCTCTTGGTGGGCGTCCCCCTGGTGATCACTGCACTCGTCATCTCACCGCGTCCCCGCCGGATCGACGGAATGCTGAGAGCAGGCCAGTCCCGCAAACAGATCCCGGTGACAATCGAGGCACTGACCAGATCGAGCCTCGACGCGTCGGATGTGCAGCCCACACTTGTGACGGCGACCATCTCACCGCCCAATGACACCGACTATCGCGCGCGTTGGCTGACGGCAATGCCCAAGCCGGTCGCCGCAACCGTCCTGCAGGACGCCGACACCACACTTCCCTCTGCCCTGATCCCGCCTCGTCCCGACACCTCGCTGTCCTACGACATAGGTATCGCGCCAGGTAAGGCCACAGAGTTCGGGAACCACCCGCCGAACTCCACGCTGCTGCAACCTCTGATCATCGTCCTCGTGGCGGTTGCACTGTTCGTCGGTGTCGGCGACGCATGGCACATCTCGGTGTCACTGCCGGATGCGGGGCTTCCGTCAGCCTCAGAAGACAGTGATCCGAGCTACGACCCGCAGAAGCAGGTGGCCAATCTGTTGAGCCACATTCAAACTCTGGGGCCAGGTGCCGAGAACAGCATCCTGGATCTGAACATCACCAAAGACGGATATGACAATGCCTCCGTGCTCGACCGGGCGACTGGGCAGAGTCTAGACATCAGTTATTCGGCGTCGAGCGGGAAGTGGACCGGACCGGACCCAAACCCGACGGATTCGCGAGACCCGAGGACGTTCCGGGCCGATGACCTGGAGAAGATGCAGTTCACTGTGATCCGCGACCAGATGAACATGTCCATACCCGAGGAATCTCGCCAATTCCAGTCGATGACCGTCCAGCGATCCGACGACAATGAACCCGTACTTGCTACAGCGGCATTCGGCGAAGAGACCGAAAACAGGGTCGAGATTCAGGCGAACACCGAGGGCGTTGTCGCCACGTGGTTCAACCCCGGGGACTTCCAGAGTTCGGTAACTCTTGCTGCGGAGATGATGGCCGAGGCCGGTATCCCTGCGAACGAACCGATCGTCAATCGGTTCGAGATCCGTGGGGATCCGGACTCGGCGAGGATCTCGGCCGGAGACATACAGAATTCCGGCGGAGTACTCGTGGAGTACACCGACCTCAAATCGAGCGGATCGCTGAGCCGCGCACCCGGCCACTTTCCTTCGTTGCGAATCTACGGCGACAACAAGACCGGGCGACTTCGCACCGGGTCGATTGCTTTCACCGACGTGCCCGCGTCAACATTTGAGCAGGTGCGCAATGACGCAATGAGGCGTGGGAATGTCGACACATTCGACCGCGATCTTGTCGACATCGAGGCCTCGTATCGTTATGTACTGGATGACTATCAGACCGTCATCACCATCGAGGTCGGCCCGGATCCGACCGAAGAAATCTATTCGCTCGACGGCCAGTACATCGCCCCGAACTGATCAGGGCCTCGTTACCCGCCCCATCTATTCGGCTTCGAGAGCCCTTCGCCGTCCCGCATCGATTTCCTCCATCGCCTGCGGCTGTGGATGAAGGCTGCCGCGGTCGGTCAGGTCGGTGACGATCTGCCTGATCTGGTCGAGGTATTCGGCCTGCTGCTCTCCCTGGACGTTTCGCGCATTCTCCAGCAGTGAGAGCGCGACGGTGAGTTCTTTCTGGTCGTTCACCTCGAGTAACCCGGTACCCACTGCGCGCCCGTACTTCTCACACTCGACCCACGCCTTGCGCAGGTCGATGACTGCCTGCTGATACTCGTCGGCACGGTCGATGTTGACCGGGAACGTATCGGTGCGCAGCTCTTGGGCGCGGCTCAATCTCGTATGGAAGATTTCCACGGTGTCGACCGACACGTCGGTGACGGCCGGGAACCGGATGAGCAGTTCGGGCTCGAGTTCGTACTGGGCGTAGTCCGCCAGCACATCATCGTGTTGTTTGATTGCCGCCTGCCACAACCGTTTTGCGGCTTCCTCGCTGTCGGCATTTGCGATGCGCGGGATCAACCGGCCGGGCGGGGGCTGTGCAGGTTGATAACCCGGCTCTGCCGCTGCGGGTTTGGCGAGGGCACCTGTGGCCTTACCCACCCTGACCGTGCGCTTGGCAGGCTGATGGGCGCGGAGGCGGGCGATCACCTCTGCCGCGGCCGGGTCCGACTCGATCGCCGCGATCTGCCACTCCTGATCCGGGTTGCTCGCGAACCGCAGACGCAGGTACCGGCAGCCTCGGACGTGGAACTGATCAGCGCGCGCCGACCGGGTGACGGATGTGTCGGTTGCCAGCTCCGAACTCTGTTTGACCGACAGCAGCGAGTCGAGCGGAAAGGAGTGCAGCGCTGAGTCGGCATTGCCGAAGTGGACCATCTCATCGTCCACAGTGATCGTCACGGCGGGCAGGTCACGGATGCGGCCCAACGCCGCCAGCAACAGACCCAGCCCCAATGTCACGATGACGATGAGACCGGTGGTCATGGGCGGGGCATCGGCGATCGTCAGTGCGACCAGCTCCAGCAGTGATGCGATCACGAGCGCGCTCGCAGCTGTTGCGAGCCGTTCGTGAGTCGTACTGCGGTACTCGGTGCGGCACGTGACCGCTGCGGGACCGGAACTGCTCGCCACGTCTTGCCTCCTACGGTGCGCCGCACTGCTCGCGACGATTACACCGCGGGACTTTACCTCTGATCAGACAAGGCCTCGCGAACAATCGGGGCCACCTTCTGGCCGTACAGTTCGATGCTTCGCATCTTGGCTTCATGGGACAGGGTGCCGTTGCCGTACTTCATGTCGAAACGGGCGACCTTCAGTGCCCGCACATTCTGAATGATCTTCGCAGCCACGGTGTCCGGGGAACCCACATACAACGAACCGTCGGGGCCTGCCGCCTGCTCGAACTGACCACGTGTCGTGGCCGGCCATCCTCGTTCCCGGCCTATCCGATTCATCTGATCGCGGTAGTGGGGCCACAGTTCTTCACGGGCCTGTTCGTCACTGTCGGAGACATGACCCGGCGAGTGCATTGCCACCGGCAGCTCGGTGTGTCCGAACTCGGTCAGCGCCCGATGGTAGAGGTCGACGAACGGTTCGAACCGGGCCGGTTCACCGCCGATGATGGCCAGCACCAACGGTATTCCGTATCGCGCCGCGCGTACCACCGACTCCGGCGAGCCACCGACACCGATCCAGGTGGTCAACCCTCCCTTCGCGGTTTTCGGAAACACCTCCTGGCCGGTCAAGGGCGCCCGGTGGCCACCGTTCCAGGTGATCGGGCCCTCTGATCGCAGCTCGGCGAACAGGTCCAGTTTCTCGGAGAACAACTCCTCGTACTGCGCGAGGTCGTAGCCGAACAACGGGAACGATTCGGTGAACGAGCCGCGCCCCAGGATGACCTCCGCCCGGCCACCAGAGATCGCGTCGAGAGTAGCGAAGCGCTGGTACACGCGGATCGGATCATCTGAGCTCAGTACGGTCACAGCTGTTCCCAGGCGGATGGAATCTGTCTTGGCCGCAATTGCGGCCAAGACCACCTCAGGCGCCGAGACGGCAAAATCCTCGCGGTGATGCTCACCGACACCGAAAAAGTCCAAGCCCACCCTGTCGGCGAGAACCCCTTCTGCGACCACATCACGGATGACCTGGTCGTACAAGAGTGGTTCACCATCCGGACCGGCAGTGCGATCGCCGAATGTGTCCAGGCCGAGTTCCACGGCCGACGATTTTGGTTTGGGCATCGAGGTGTCCTTCTTCCTTCGCGGTCACGTGGGCAACCACATCACGGCTCCGAAGATTCCCGCGGCCTTTCGAACGCGCCTGCCAACGGGTTGACATCGGTGGTTCAGTGAAACGATGGTTCCTCTACCCAATCTGCTCGCGTTCATCGTCGCCGCAGTTGTGCTGATAGCGGTTCCGGGGCCCAGTGTGCTCTTTGTCGTCGGACGTTCGATCGCCTATGGCAGGCGAGTCGGACTCCTGAGCGTGCTCGGCAACACGATGGGTCTGATCCCTCAGATCGTTGCTGTCGCGCTGGGTATCGGCGCCGTGGTGTCCGCGTCCGCAACCATGTTCATGGTCATCAAATCAGCCGGTGCTGTGTACCTGGTCTATTTAGGGGTCCAAGCGATCCGCCACCGCCACCGCATCTACGCAGGCACTGGTCCCGGCCACGAAGTGACGACGAGGCGCGTTGTCACACAGGGCTTCACGGTCGGCTTCACCAATCCCAAGGCACTGGTGTTCCTGGCAGCGGTCCTCCCCCAATTTGTCGAACCTGCCTCAGGCGCCCCCGGATTTCAGATGTTCGTCCTAGGGGCAGTCTTCGTCGTGATCGGGTTGATCTGCGACAGCGCGTGGGCGATGGTCGCATCGGTCACCCGCTCATGGTTCACCGATTCACCCCGGCGGCAGGCACAGTTGAGCGTGACCGGTGGATTGATGATGATCGGGTTGGGCGGCACGCTCGTGTTGTCCGGCAACAAGGCCTGAGGCGGGTCGTCCAGCCCGGTGGTTCACAATCGCTGACGACGCGCTGACAACCCAGTAGGCTCCCTCCATGGGAAAGAAGGACAGCGGTAAGAAGAGCAAGGCCCAGAAGATCCCCAAAGATGTCTACGAGGCCGAACTCTTCCGCTTGCAATCCGAGTTCGTGAAGTTGCAAGAGTGGGTGAAGGACACCGGTACCCGGGTCGTCGTGATCTTCGAGGGCCGTGACGCGGCCGGCAAGGGTGGCACGATCAAGCGCATCACCGAATATCTGTCGCCCCGAGTTGTTCGCGTGACCGCATTGCCCGCACCCACCGACCGCGAGCGCGGCCAGTGGTACTACCAGCGATACATCGCTCACCTGCCGGCGCCCGGCGAGATCACCATCTTCGACCGATCCTGGTACAACCGGGCAGGCGTGGAAAAGGTGATGGGCTTCTGCACACCCACAGAGCACTCCCTGTTCCTGCGTCAGACCCCGATCTTCGAACAGATGCTCCTCGACGACGGCATCATCCTTCGCAAGTACTGGTTTTCGGTGTCCGACGACGAGCAACTCCGACGTTTCCGGTCACGACTCAATGATCCTGTGCGGCAATGGAAACTGAGTCCAATGGACCTGGAATCGGTGTACCGCTGGGAGGATTATTCTCGCGCGAAGGACGAGATGATGGTGCACACGGACACCCCGAACAGTCCCTGGTATGTAGTCGAATCGGACGTCAAGAAGCACGCTCGCCTGAACATGATGTCGCATCTGCTGTCCACGATCGACTATCACGAGGTGAAGAAGCCGAAAGTCGACTTGCCCGAGAAGCCGATCGACACCGGAACATATCAACGACCTCCTCGCGAACTGACGACCTACGTCCCCGACCATGTGTCCGAACTGGTCGGCGACGTCGAGACCTGATGCGTCAGAGGCCGCCTATGTCGCGTAGGCCTCGGTCGGCTGGGTCAACCGGATGCTGTTCCCGGATGGGTCTCTGAACCCGGCGTCGATCCCATACGGCCTGTGCTCGGGTACCTCGGTGAACTCGACCCCGCGGGCTGTGAGCTTCTCGTATTCCGACTGACAATCGTCGGTGGTGAGAAACACCGTGCCGGCGAAACCTTTGGTGACGAGCGAGAGGATCTCGTCGTGCGTGGACTCGCTCACCATCGGTGGTGCCGGGATGGCCATCAGGATGACGGTCACATCGTCTTGCCCGGGCGGCGCCACGGTCAGCCAACGGAATCCACCCAACTCCGGCACGGTCGCGTCGGACCGCACCTCCATGCCCAACTGCTCGGTGTAGAACTTCAGCGCGATGTCTTGATCGTGAACCCAGATCTGCGCTCCGGCGATTCTCATGATGAACTCCTGTGCTCGAGTGGTGTTTACACAGTCGACGCTAACGCCGCGCTGCCGGTCGAGTCTTCTCCCCGTGTGCTGTTCGTCGACTTGCCCGATCTTCAGGATTCGGTTGCTACAGCCGACTGTCGGGCGCGGGACGACTGAACGTACGAACCACGCACGCGGGCACCATTGCTCGGTCGGCCGCGGCAGGCAGACTGGCTCGGTAACGGGCCGGCGTGAGTCCGTAGGTTCGCTTGAAGCTCGTGGTGAAAGACCCGACACTGCGCAAACCGACGGCCACACATACATCTGCCACCGAATAGTCGGTGTTACGCAACAGGGCCGCAGCACGTTCGAGCCAACGCGTCTGCAGGTAGGTGTGCGGCGTTTCACCGAAAGCACGCGTGAAAGCGCGGCTGAAATGCGCTCGCGACAACATTGCAGCCGCAGCCATCTGATCGACGGTCAGTTCGCCGGCGTACTGCGTGTCGATCAGATCTCTGGCGCGGAGCAGATACCGCGACGGGGGAAGACTGCCCACATGGCCACTATCGCACGCCCAACCGACGCAGACCATCCCCCGGAGGTGGTGCTCCAGAGGCAGAACCGCCCAGACTGGCCGTGACCCTTGATCACCCGGCTCTCACGGCGATCACCGCATGGCCGGCGTCCTCCGAATACGTTGCCGTCACGGTGAAATGGGCGTCGCGGAGGTGCTGTGAGATCTTCGCCTGCCGATCGTCTACTGAGCCCGGACCTTGGCCGTAGACCAGCACCAAACGACCCTTGGGCCGGAGCGCGCCACGTAACACTGCCAGCTCATCCTCTGCGGACGACGTCCAGAAGACGTTGACGTTGATCGCGAGCGCTGCGTCGAAAGAAGCGGTGTCGACGCGTAGTGCGCTGAGATCGCTCTGTTCCACTCGCAGTCGTCCATCGGCGACAAAGCCGGCACAGCGTCTGGTCGTTCGACTGACCGCTGTGGCCGATCTGTCGATTGCCAGCATGTCGCCGCCGGACAATGTGGCGCACAACAACTGCGCCGCCACTCCGTTTCCACAGCCGATTTCGAGCAGCCTCTCCCGGGGCCGTGGCGCCAGGAGTTCAGCCGCCCACAGCACACGTGCAGGTATATCCTCTGCACGCACCTCGACTACCCGACAGAGCGGTCGCTGTCGCTCCAATACTGCTTGCGTAGCGCCTTCTTGTCCGGTTTACCCAAGGCGGTCAACGGCAGGGCGTCGGCGACGATGATTTGTTTCGGCGACTGGACCGCACCCTTGCGCTCCTTGACCGCGTCCTGGATCTCGGTGGTCATCCGCGCGATCGACGATTCGTCCGTGGGCGCGTCGGACCGCAGCACCACGATCGCGGTCACCGCTTCACCCCACTTCTCGTCGGGAACTCCGATCACGCCGACCTGCGCAACCGAAGGATGTTCGGCGACAACATCTTCGACTTCGCGGGGGAAGACATTGAACCCACCGGTGACAATCATGTCCTTGGTGCGGTCGACGATGAACCAAAAGCCGTCCTCGTCTTCTCTGGCGACATCTCCGGTGCGAAGCCAGCCGTCTCGAAATGCTTCTGCCGTTGCTTCGGGTAGCCCCCAATAGCCACCCGCCAACAGCGGACCGGCCACGCAGATCTCCCCGGGCTCCCCTACCGCGACCGGCTTGTCGTCTTCACCCAGAAGGGCGGTGCGCAAGAACGCGGACGGACGGCCGCAACTGGACAGCCGCTTTTCATCATGGGCGTCCTTGGGAAGGTAGCTGATCACCATCGGTGCTTCAGACTGTCCGTAGTACTGCGCGAAGATCGGACCAAAGCGCTCGATGGCCTCGGCCAGCCGAACGGGGTTGATCGCGGATGCTCCGTAGTAGACGGTCTCCAGCGACGACAGGTCGCGCGTGTGCGAGTCGGGATGGTCCATCAAGGCGTACAGCATCGATGGCACCAGCATGGTGGCGGTGATCTTCTGTTCTTCGATGGTGCGCAGCACCTCGGCGGGATCGAACTTCGGCAACACCACCATCGAGCCGCCCTTCATCAGGGTCGGCACGAAGAACGCCGCCCCAGCATGCGACAGCGGGGTGCACATCAGGAATCTCGGGTGCTCCGGCCATTCCCACTCCGAGAGCTGAATCTGCGTCATCGTGGACATTGCCGAAGCAGTCCCGATGACTCCCTTCGGCTTTCCGGTTGTGCCACCGGTGTAGGTGATCGACACGATGTGATCGGGGGGAAGATCAGCCGCCTTGAGAGGCTTGGCCTCGAACCGCTGCGACTCCGCGATCACATCGCGGGCGACCTCCGAGAGTTCAGATGGAACCGGGCCCAGTGTGAGCACCTGCTTCAGACTGTCGACCCGTTCGAGGAGTGCGGCCGCGCGCTCGACGAACATCGGCACCGGGTCGATCACCAGGGTGGTGATCTGAGCGTCGCTCAGCACATATGCATGGTCGTCGAGCGATCCGAGCGGATGCAGAGCACTGCGTCGCCACCCCTGGGTTTGTCCCGCTCCGATGACCAACAGGACCTCTGGGCGGTTGAGAGCCAACAGGCCGACCGCACTGCCCGATCCGGCACCAAGTGATTCGAATGCCTGGGTGTACTTGCTGATCTGCTCGGCCATCTGCCCCCCGGTGAGGGTGGTGTCGCCCAGGAACAAAACCGGTTCGTTCGCATGGCGCCGCAGCGCCGCGACCATGAGGTGGCCCAGGTGGGTGCCGCCGCGCAGATGGTCGAAATCGGTGGGGGTGTCCGCAGAAACTGTCATGCCGTCAGACTAGAACGTGTTACAGATTTGGGGAAGTTCTTCACCAAAACCGCCGGTATCGGCGTCGTGGTAAAAATGCGCGGTGCCTGAATCGGACCAACAGACCTTGACTGTGGCGGCCGTGTGTTTCTCCGACGATCACCAGAGGATCCTCACCGTGCGCAAGTCAGACACCCGGATGTTCATGTTCCCGGGAGGCAAACTCGAAGCCGGCGAGGACGCGACCGCTGCCGCGATCCGCGAGGTGGACGAGGAGATCGGGATTCGGCTCACTGCTGACGACCTGATGCTCGTAGGCACCTTTCGGGCGCCCGCGGCCAACGAGACCGACACCATGATCTCCGCCACGGTCTTCAGCTCACGACTTCCCGGGATCCCCATCGCCTCGGCGGAAATAGCCGAACTGCGGTGGGTGCACCGCACTGAGACCGGCGCAGATCTGGCACCGCTGCTGCGCGATCACGTCTTCCCGGTGATGAACGCTCGCTGAGATGTTGAGCAGGCGCCGCAACCCGGCCTGTCCAGCGCGCGTTCGACCGCTCACCGGCGGCCGCCAATTCGGTTGACCGTCCCTCGTGTTGCGCACATGCTGGACGAGTGCGGTTCCGCCCGATCGAGCGTCACGATCTACCTCTGATCCAGCGATGGCTGGAACAGCCGCATGTGGCGAGATTCTGGAACCACGACACGTCCGACGCGGCCGTAGAGCGGGACTTCGGTGGCAGCATCAAGGGAACGGAACCGTGTGAGGTCTTCATCGTGATACACGATGGCGCGCCGATCGGTCTGATCCAGCGGTATCTGTTCTCTGCCTACCCCGAGGATCTCGTCGAGATGCAAACCCTGGTCGCCGTACCTCCGAACGCTTTGTCGGTCGACTACTTCATAGGTGTCCCTGATCTCACCGGCCAGGGATTGGGCACTGCCATGATCCGCGAGATGGTCGACAAGTCATGGGTTGATCATCCGTCGTCCGACACGATCATCGTTCCGGTTGCGGTGGCCAACCCCGCTTCGTGGCGAGCTTTGCTCGCTGCCGGCTTCACCCAGATCGCGACCGGGTATCTCACACCGGACAATCCCATCGACGACGGTCGACACCACGTGTTCCGAACGGACCGGCCCTAGTCGGGCCGCTTCTCATCGTCACAGCAACGAAATGAGCCCGTTATAGATCATTCGTAGGGTTCGCAGGTCAGGGCTTTCCCAGAACAAGGTGGAGAGTCCGTGCCTGAAGGGTCTAACACATGAGTGGAAACAACATCCGGCTTGCCGCGATCACTGCGGTCGAGGCATACACGCCGCCTCCCCCCAGCTTCGACACGGCCGAGGCTCCCGGAGACATCTTCGGCGAGAACGTGTTCAACAAATCGGTCATGCTCAAACGCCTACCCAAGAATGTCTACAAGTCCGTCATGGCGACGATCGAAAAAGGGACGACATTGGATCCCGCGATCGCCGACGCCGTCGCGTCAGCGATGAAGGATTGGGCACTGGAGAAGGGCGCGACACATTACGCTCACGTCTTCTATCCCCTGACTGGCCTGACCGCGGAGAAGCACGACAGCTTCCTCGAGCCGGCGAGCGACGGTTCGACACTCGCAGAGTTCCAGGGCAAGACGCTCATCCAGGGCGAGCCCGATGCGTCGAGCTTCCCCAACGGCGGACTTCGCAACACCTTCGAGGCGCGCGGGTACACCGGCTGGGATGTGACCAGTCCGGCATACGTACTGGAGAACCCGAACGGCAATACTCTCTGCATCCCCACAGTTTTCGTCTCGATGACGGGCGAGGCCTTGGATCACAAGACCCCGCTCCTACGCTCACAGCAGGCGATGGGCAAGCACGCCGAGCGTGTGCTCCGGCTGTTCGGCCACTCGAACCCGGGCCACATCGTGGCCTTCTGCGGGCCCGAGCAGGAGTACTTCCTGGTGGATCGACACTTCTTTCTCGCGCGTCCCGACCTGATCAATGCCGGCCGGACATTGTTCGGCACCAAGCCGCCCAAGGGCCAGGAGTTCGACGACCACTACTTCGGCGCCATCCCCGAGCGGGTCCTCGGATTCATGATGGACACCGAACGTGAACTGTTCAAACTCGGGATCCCTGCCAAGACCCGGCACAACGAGGTGGCGCCAGGGCAATTCGAGATCGCGCCGATGTTCGAACGGGGCAACATCGCGGCCGACCATCAGCAGCTCCTCATGACAACCTTCAAGACCGTTGCCAAGAAGCACGGCATGGAATGCCTGTTCCACGAGAAGCCATTCGAAGGCGTGAACGGTTCGGGCAAGCATGTGAACTTCTCGCTCGGCAACGACAAGTTCGGCAGTCTCCTGGTTCCAGGGGACACTCCTCACGAGAACGCGCAATTCCTGGTCTTCTGTGCGGCTGTCATCCGCGCCGTACACCTGCACGCAGGGCTGCTTCGGGTCTCGGTCGCCTCGGCCACCAACGACCACCGCCTGGGCGCCAACGAGGCGCCGCCGGCAATCGTCTCGATCTTCCTCGGTGAGCAGCTGGCCGATGTGTTCGAGCAGATCGCCAAGGGCGAGGCCACCTCGTCAAAGGGCAAGGGCACCATGATCATCGGCGTGGACACCCTCCCGGTGCTGCCGACCGATCCGGGCGATCGAAACCGCACCAGCTCCTTCGCCTTCACCGGGAACCGCTTCGAGTTCAGGGCGCCGGGTTCGATGCAGACGATCAGCGAACCCATGGTCGTCCTGAACACCATCATGGCCGACTCGCTGGACCACTGCGCGACCGTTCTCGAGGAAGCGGTCAAGGAAGGTGTCCAGTTCGACACCGCCGTCCAGAAGTTGCTCACCGACATCATCACCGAACACGGCGCCGTGGTGTTCAACGGCGACGGCTATTCCGACACGTGGCCGATCGAAGCGGAGTCTCGCGGACTTCCGAACCTGAAGACCACCGTCGACGCATTGCCAGAACTGATCTCTCCCAAGTCGATCGAACTCTTCTCCACGTACGGCGTATTCAACGAGAGAGAGATGCACAGCCGCTACGAGATCGGCTTGGAGCACTACACCCTGACGATCGGGGTCGAGGCCAAGCTCACCCTCGAGATCGGCTCGACCCTGGTGCTACCGGCGGCGGTCAGGTACCAGACAGAATTGGCGACCAACGTCGGAGCGTTGAAAGCGGCAGGCGTCGAACCCGATCTCTCACTCCTCAACGCACTGTCCGAACCGCTTGCAGCATTGACGAGCGGTTTGACGCAACTCAAGAAGGCTCTGGCGACACACGTCGAGGGGAGCTACGAAGAAGCGGTGCACGCCAAGGACGTACTGCTACCCGCCATGGACGCGGTGCGCGAAGCCGCCGACCAGATCGAGGCGCAGATCGCAGATGATCTCTGGCCGCTGCCGACCTACCAGGAGATGCTCTACATCCTGTAGATCAACCAGTTCTGAACATGTTGTGACGTCGAACAGAATCGTCGCCCCCTCGGGGCGACGATTCTGTCCTCAAAGCCGCTCAGTTCCAGCGATTTTCGGTGACGAACTCCGAGATCGGCCGGCCGTGTGCCCAATCATCGATCTCCAGGGACGGCCGGTCGGGGAAATCGGGAACAGGTCCGAGACAGAGCACTGCGACCGGCTCGGCGCCGGACGGCAGCGCAAGCAGATCGCCGAGGACCTCAGGATCGAACAGCGACACCCAGCCCATCCCGAGACCTTCCGCCCGGGCGGCCAACCACATGTTCTGGATGGCACAGGACACCGACGCGAGGTCCATTCTCGGCATCGTTCGACGCCCGAAGATGTGCCGCTCGCGGTCGTCGCCGAGTGCCACTACCAGTAGCTCGGCACAATCGAGAACACCTTCGACCTTGAGCTGAAGGAACTCGTCCGACCGCTCCCCCAGCGCCTCCGCCGTCCGACACCGTTCTTCGTCGACGATGTCGCGGATCTTCCGGCGCAGCATATTGTCGGTGATGCGCAGGAATCGCCAGGGCTGCATCAGCCCCACACTCGGGGCCGCATGGGCAGCCTGCAGGAGCCGCGTCAGGACCTCCTCGGGCACCACCGAATCGGGAACGAACCGCCGCATGTCCCGTCGTTCGCCGATGGCCCGGTACACGGCTGCTCGTTCGGAGTCGGCGAAAGCGTGAGGATTCACAGCGCGAATGCCTCCTCGAGTTCGGGCACCAGCGCCCGAACTGCCGGGCCGGCGGACTCGGGCCAAATAACGGCCAGCAGCGCGGGATCAGGTAGACCGACGAGGGGAACGGCAGCAAGTCGATCACGATGATCGTCGGCCATCGACACGCTCAGTATGCCGATTCCGAGTCCCCTTGCTGCCAGTTCCACGATGGCGTCCGGAGCACTTGCTTCCAGCGCGATCACCGGTTCCACACCGTGAGAAAGACATGCTCGGTCGAATGCTGTTCTCAGACCGGTCCCCGCAGGCATGGCGATGATGCGTTGGTCGGCGATGTCGTTCATGCTCAGGCTTTTCCGCCTGCCCAACGAATGGCCCACAGGTATCATCGCACACAGACCCTCACTCACGATCGTCATCGAGTTGAGTCCGGACGGAATGCTACCGGCCGCACCGATCAGAGCGAGATCAATTGTCCCACTGCGTACTTCACCGACCATCATGTCTGATGAGCTTTCGCGCAACATCACCTCCACCCCGGGATGCGATCGATGAAACTTCTCCAAGGCGGCAAACAACGGCGTGATGGTGCAACCGGTCACCATGCCGATTGCGAGGTGGCCGCGCAGCAAACCCGCCACCTCGTCGACAGCCTGTTCCACCCCCGCAGCCGCCGCCAGCGCATGCCGAGCCGGCTCGAGCGCCGCGTGCCCAGCCGGCGTCAGCCGCACCACCCGACTGGAGCGGTCGAACAGTTCGCAGTTCAGCTCCTTCTCGAGCTGCCTGATCTGTGCGCTCACCCCGGATTGACTGATGTGAACCCGTTCTGCCGCACGCGTGAAGTTCGATTCGTCAGCCACCGCGACGAAGTACTCGAGTTGACGTAGCTCCATATCCAGTAATTCTAGTTCGCAGAAGAACAATCTGTTGGACTTCTTGAACGGCGGGTACGAGGCTGAAATAAGACACATACCGGACCGACGAGGAGACATTGTGCCGAATAGAGAACGGGCGCTGCGCCCTGAAGACCTGACCCGACTGTTCGTCGAACGCTGCAACGCAGGCGACGCGGAGGGGGTGGCATTGCTCTACGAAGACGAGGCTGTCATGGCCTATCCCCCGGGCGAACAGACCGTTGGTCGCGCGGCCATCCAGGCGTTGTGGGAGAAGGTACTGACCTCGCGGCCACAGTTCGAACCAGAGGCGCCGCTGCCGACTCTCGTCAGCGGAGACATCGCCTTGACGTCAACACCACCCCGAGACGGGTCAGGCGCACGAGCACAGGTGGTGCGGCGTCAACCCGACGGCAGCTGGCTCAGGCTGCTCGACCAGCCGGAGTTCGTTCCGCCGCCTGCCGATTGACCCCTAATCCGCCAGCGGTCCGTGTGGATCGACGAGCAGTGTGACCTGGGCAGCAAACCAGCGACACCACAGATCACCGCTCCATCGCTGTTCGTCGACCAACATCAGCCACACCCGCCGGGACGCCATCGTCCACACCGCATCGACGATGAGCGTCTCGGGTTCGGCGTCAAGGATCAGCGTCAGCGCAAAGCGGACTTCGTTGTGACGGGTGCGTTCGCGTTCGGCGAGCCGCGAAGCCGCCTCCCCATCGGTGACCGCCGCCTGATCGAGCACGGCCTGGATGACCGCTGACCGTTCGTGCGCGCCGCAGAGCCATTGTGTCCCGGCCGCTATTCGCGAGCGCCGATCGCCGACGCCCATCGCGTGATACTCGGGCATCTCTCGAACTGGGATAGCCCGGCCATCAGAGAGCGCACCGTCGATACACGCGTCGAGCAGCGCCAACTTCGATTCGAATTGGGAGTAGACCGTCTGACGCGTGACTCCCGCGGCGGCAGCGACTTTCGCCATCGTGGTGGGCACCCACCCTTCCTCGACGAACATCGCGTGCGCCGCTGTCACAACTGCGCGTCGTTTTTCCTGAGCTCGTTCTGCGCGTACCTCCGACGAGTATGTGCGGACCATTCGATCAGCCTATATTCATTTGACTTTACGCGCTGTAATCTCAATTGGACCGATCGAAGAGGAGCTTCCCATGACCATTGCCGAAATCACGTCGACAGTCCCCACCAGCCTGGGTGGCCTGCACGTCCGCGCAGTGGGCAACGGTCCACCCGCGGTGTTGTGGCACAGCATGTTCGTGGACTCGTCGAGCTGGGACCGGGTGCTGCCCACCCTCGCCGAACACCGGCGTCTCTTTCTCATCGACGCGCCCTCGTCTGGAAAGAGCGACGCCCTGGTTCGGCCCACCGACATCGAGGCCTGCGCCTCTGCAGCAGCTGAGCTGATGACGTCGCTGGCCGAAAACCTCGGCGGACCAGTCGACTGGCTCGGCAACGCATGGGGAGGGCACGTCGGAATGCACTTGGCCGCAACACGTCCTGACCTGGTCCGCACTCTCACCGCCATCAGCGCGCCGACGAATCCGATCAGCAAGCCGTTGCGTCTGAAGGTCCGTGCCCTGGCCCCGCTGTACCGTGTGTTCGGCCCTCGGGGTTTACCGCGCAAGGCAATCGAAGAGACACTGTTCACCGACCGGACACGGGCGACCGATACAGAAGCCGTCGCCTTGCTCAACGCTTCGATGCGTCGAGTGCCGAACGCGGCGATGGTGAATGCGATCTCCACCGCGATTCTCAACCGAACAGACCTTACGCGGGCGGTGGAGAAAATCGACTGTCCGACTCTGTTCGTCACCACTGATGACCGAGGCGAATGGACGCCTGCGGAGGCCAGGGCGGTCGCGGCGACGATGACCGATGCGCGCGAGGTCACCGTCAGTGGTGCCCGCGTGATCCCGGCGATCGAACAGCCCGCGGGCCTGTCTGCCGCCGTGCTCGAGTTCTGGAATCAGCACGGCGACACGTCGTCTGACGCTCGCGGCGTGTACTGACCGACGGGGCGGTAGCGTTGTCCTGATGTTGCGCGAGACCATCGATATCCCTACTCAGGACGGTACCGCCGAGGCTTATGTCTCCCGGCCGGACGAACAGGACCATCCCGGCGTACTGCTCTATATGGATGCGATCGGAATCCGGCCGCGGTTGCGCGACATGGCCGATCGGATCGCAGGTTGGGGCCATGTGGTCATGGTGCCCAACCTCTTCTACCGAGACGGATCAATCAAAGACCTGGCACCACGCGATTCTCTCAGGGTCCCAGGCAACCGTGAGGCCTTCTTCGCCGAGGCGATGCCCCGGGTACATGCCTTTGTCCCGGAACTGGCAGCAGCCGATGCCGGCGTCTACGTGGGACATCTGCAGCGCTTGCCCGGCGTTCGGGACTCCCCAATCGGCTGCACCGGATACTGCATGGGTGGGGCACTGTCGTTGCGCACGGCGGGACTCCACGGCGACGCTGTCGGCGCAGCAGCCAGCTTTCATGGCGGAAACCTCGTCACCGACGCCGACACCAGCCCGCACGTCGTCGCCACTCGTTCACGCGCGCACTTGTACCTCGGACACGCTGACAACGACCCTTCCATGCCGGTCGAGAAGATAGCTGTTCTGGAGGCCGCATTCGAGGCGGCCGGGCTCACTTTTGTCTCGGAGATCTATCCTGGTGCGGCACACGGATTCACGATGGCCGACACTTCGGTGTACCAGGCGGACGGCGCCGAGCGACACTTCACCGCATTGCGTGCATTATTTCAACACAGTTCGATGCGGTGAGGCTGGCGTGGCGGGGATGAGCTCGTGACGGGACCTACTGCGCCCGAGGCGCCACGCGGGATCGTCGCGATCCTGCTGATGGTCATACCCCTGAGTCAGATTCCCCTGGATGCGTACACGCCTGCGCTCCCCGACATGGCAGTCGAACTCGGGTCGACGAGCACGACGATGCAGAACACCGTCACCGCCTACATGTTGGGTATGGCACTGGCCTTCATCCCGGTGGGCGTGATCTCGGATGCGGTCGGGCGCAAACCGGTATTGCTGGTGTGTCTTGCGTTTGTCGTCGCAACGAGTCTGGGTTGTTCGGTCTCAGACGACGTGACCATGTTGCTAGTCCTGCGCTTCGTCCAGGGCTGCGGAGCCTGCGCTTGCCTGGTCCTCTCGTACGCGATTGCGGCCGATTGCTTTGCCGGAACCCGACTGATTGCCGTCTCAGGCCTACTCGGCGCGGCGTGGGGCGTGGCCCCGGTACTGGCTCCGGCGGTGGGAGGACTGCTCGTACAGTTCATCTCGTGGCGGTGGATCTTCGCTCTCATCGCGCTTCTCGCTGCCTCGGTCGCTGTCCTGGTCATGGTCGCACTACCGGAAACACTCGCAGTCGATGACCGCGATCGGGTGGACTTTCGGGTCACCGTCCGTGTCCTGGCCGCCGCGTTACGCCACCGCGTGTTCGTGGTGCTGATCGTCGTATTCGGCTTGATGGCATCAGCGCAGTTGGTGTTCGGCGTCGTCGGCCCATTCCTCTACCAGGAACGACTCGACTTCTCACCGGCCGCGTACGGCGCGATGGCGTTGATCGTCGGTGGCGCGAACCTGCTGGGTGAGCTGGCGTGTGGGACTCTTGCCACCCGCATCCGCACCCGCCGCCTCGCCTTCGGCGCGCTGGGCCTTTTCCTCTGCGGCGCAATCATCTTGGTCGCGTCCGCAGCGCTGACGGGCGTGAACGCCCCAGCCATCACGCTCGGTGCCTGTCTCGCTCTGGCCGGGTGCGGTGTGTTGTGCCCGCAGATGTATGGACTTGCCTTGGGTCTGTTCGACCGCAACCTCGGCTTGATCGGAGGGGTGGTGAGCGCGGGGTGCTACCTCATCGTCAGTGCCGCGATGACCACCGTCGGGGTCCTCCCCGAGTCGTCGCAGGCACCGCTGGGCTGGCTGTACCTCGCTATCGGAATCGCCGTCGGGGTGCTGCTCGTGTGGGCCACGGCACCGAAACGGTCCAGCGAACGTCAGCCCGTCTGACACACATCTGACCGGTTTGGCCGATGTGGGCAGAATGAGACCATGGCCCACCTACTGCACCTCGATTCGTCCGCCGACCTCCACACGTCCCGCTCTCGCGAATTGACCCACCTGTTCGCACAGACGTGGCTCGCGGCCGACTCGACGAGAACGGTCACCTACCGCGATCTCCATCGCGACCCCATCCCACATCTTTCCGACGCAGGCCTGCATTACGCCCAGAGGCTGCGGTCGGCCACAGAGAAGCCCAGTGCCGAGTCGGAGGCCCTGCAGCGGCAACTGATCAACGAAGTGATTGCCGCCGACGTGGTGGTTGTGGGTGCGCCGATGTACAACTGGTCCTTACCCTCCACTTTGAAGGCGTGGATCGACCACATTCATGTACTGGGCACCACAGCACCTTTCGACACTCCAGACCAACCGTTCGCGGGTAAGACGGTGGTGGTCGTCTCCTCACGGGGACTCGTGTACACGCCCGGCACGTCCGAGGAATTACTCGACCACACAATTCCGCCGCTGACCCAGGTCCTCGGTAAAGCACTGGGGATGCAGGTCGAGGTTGTCACCGACGACCTCACACTGGTAGGTCGCATCCCAGATCTCGACTCGAGATCAACGGAGGCCACCGAGGCCCGACGCAAGTCGGAATCACGTGTCCGACAACTCGCCGAGCAGCCGCTGAGCTAGTCAGTTCCCGTCCCCTGGCAGCAACGCACGGACCGCCTCGATGGTGTCGGCCATCGCGGCGGTCTTGTCCGGGCGGTACCGCAAGACACGGGCGAACCGCAACGCGACACCGCCGGGATATCGAGTGCTCACCTGCACACCATCCAACTCGATCTCCACCACGATCTGCGGGTGCAGATACACCGTGTGCTGGTCTCGATTCCGCTCGACCTTCGGGAACTCTTCTGTCTGCCAGCGCAACAACTCATCGGTGAGTCCTTTGAACGTCTTACCGACCATGATCGGATCGCCGCCATCCGGATCGCGAGCGCCGAGGTGCAGATTGGAGAGGTAGCCCGTCCGACGGCCGTAGCCCCATTCGGCACCCAATACGATGAGATCGAGCGTGTGCTCCGGCTTGACCTTCTGCCACGACTTGCCCCGCCTGCCCGCCGCGTACGTCGAGTCGAGGGCTTTGATCATGATTCCTTCATGACCGGCGGCGAGCGCAGCATCGAGATGGGCCTCGGTCTCTTCGACAGTCGGAGATCGTAGCGCCGGAATCCGATGCTGGGGCGCAAGGCGATCGAGTACACCTATCCGGTCGGACAGCGGCCGGTCGAGCAGGTCTTCACCGTCGAGATGCAGGCAGTCGAAGAAATACGGCTGCAGCAACAAATCGCGCTGCGAACTGGCGCCGAACCTGCTCATCGTCTCCTGGAACGGCCGGGGTCGGCCCGAGTCGGCGAGCGCCAGTGTCTCCCCGTCCAGAACCACCGACTCACACGGCAGGTCACGCACCAACTGCACGAGCTCGGGTACCCGTTCGGTGATGTCGTTGAGTGTTCGCGTGAAGATCGCCACGTCATCGCCGCTGCGATGTACCTGGATTCGAGCACCATCGAGCTTGTACTCCACGCTCACGTTCCCACCTGACGCCGAATGTGCCTCGAAGAGCGACTTCGCGGGCGAGGCAAGCATCGGCCGCACCGGCCGGCCGACCTCCAAACCGAATGACTGAAGGGCGGCTGCGCCGCCACCCATTGCCGCGGCCGCGGTCTCGGCAAGGCTGCCCGACAGCATGAACGCCCGCCTCACAACGTCAACCGGCAGATCGGAGGCCGTAGCGATCGCCTCGGTCATCACGCCTTCCAGCGCTCCCTGGCGTACCTCCCCGGTGAGCAGCCGGATGAGGAAGTCTTGTTCACCTGATGTCGCCCTCTCGAACAAGGTGCCCAGCAACTCCTTTCGAAGTTTGACCGAGCCGGCACCGGAGGTCACGGCCAGCTCGTCGAGCAGGTTGTCGACCTCTGCAACCGTCCACGTCGGGCCCGCGGCCGCGTGTACCCGGGCCCCAGAGAGCGTGCGCCAACCGATGCCGAGTCGGCCTTGCAGCGTCTCGCCTGACAGCCATGCGACCACAGCGCGTACGTCCTGCGGTGCGGCGCCGCGCAACAGATCTGCGATGGCGAGGGTCTTCGCTTTCCGCGAACGAGTCGCGGCGACCGCCGCGCTGGTGGTCACGACGTCTTCGAGGTGCATCCGTCAACGGTATCGATTGCTTCGGACAGGACCGTTCAACCTTGCCAGGGAGGCGCCATACCCCAGCCCCAACGTGGCACCGGGGCATGGGGCATCGGCGTGGCGCCGGCTGGGAGTTTCCCACCGCGATGCGGGTGCCCCACTCGAGGTAGGCGACAAAGGCCGACCTGAACTCCGGATCGCCGGGCAGGCCCACTTCGTCCGCTGCGTCGAGCAGTAGGTCCACCCAGCGCCGGCGTTGCGTGGGCGTGATCGCCTTACCGACGTGATGGGCGAGCATGTTCTCGTAGCCGCCGCCGTGCGCGGTGTATTCGGCAGGGCCACCGAATACCTCGCCCACCCACGAGGCGACATGTTGCGCGTGGTGCGCATCCATCCCGGCGAACATCGGCGCCAACAATTCGTCTTGCGGGACCAGTTCGTAGAAACGAGTGAAAGCTTGTCGAACGCTTCTGCCCCGCCCGCCCATTCGAACAGGGTGGGCGGGACGTCGGCGCCCGAGCCGGTACCGGTCACGCTGGTCAGTTCGTAGTGCTGCATCTCGTCGATGGCGCCCACGTAGTTCTTTACCTCGGCGAAGAACGCCCGGAACAGTTCACTGCCACGAAAACCTGTCAGATGTCCGTCCAGGGAGTCCCATGTGATGCGCAGGATGTAGTTGTCGGGCTTTTCGACTGCTCGCGACAACTCAAAGTCGATGCAGTGCTCGGACTTGTGCATGGCGTCGGCGGCGCGGGCGTACGCAGCCTCGAACTCGGCAGCTGATGATTCGTCGATGCGGTACCGGATGTACTCCAGGATCATGGCGGGCCTCCAGCGCAGACGTTACAGCGGGCAGAGGGCCCGCACCGCCAAACGGTGTCGGAGATGCTCCATTTTGAATTGGCCGCAGCACTCGGGCTACGACCTGGCCAACTGCCTGAACCGCCATCTCGTGCACCGGGCCGCACCACCGCTTGGCATCATGCTCGTGTGAGTATCCGGCTGCTGGCAACCGACCTCGACGGCACCTTGCTGACGTCTCGACGAACGATCAGTGAACGATCGGCGGCGGCCATGGCCGCCGCCGCTACAGCAGGTATCCGAGTGGTGTGGGCGACCGCCAGAGCGCAACATTCGGTCCGCAACCTTGCTGTCGACAGTGGCTTTCGCGGTTACGCCGTGGCTGCGAACGGCGCCGTGTTGATCGACCTCACCGATGGCGAGGCCACCATCGTCGACGTGCAGGCGATGGCACCGGACGTCGCCGGTACGGCAATCGAACAGGTGCGGACCCTCTTTCCCGGCACCGTGTTCGCCGTGGTCGGCCCGACTCGATTCATCGCCGACCCGGCCTACGCCGCACTCTGTGTCTATGCCGACCACCATCGTGATCCCCTGACCATGGAGATGAGCGACAGGACCTCGTTGGACGACGAACCGATCGTCAAAGTCGTTGCGCGCCATGCTCACATCCCGAGCGTCGACCTCTTCCGGCGAGTGGCGCAGGCCGGGATTTCTGGCGTGACCCCCACCCATTCCGGCGCGCCCTACGTGGAGATGGCCGCCGAAGGCGTCTCCAAGGCCAGTGGACTCGCCCGGCTGTGTGACGCGTGGGGCATCGAACCGACCGAGGTCGCGGCCTGCGGAGACGCGATCAACGATCTGCCGATGCTCGAATGGGCCGGCCTGGCGCTGTGTCCGGCGAACGGCTCACCCGACGCCCTCGCAGTTGCCGATCACATCCTGGCGACCAACGACGACGACGGGGTGGCCAAGTATCTCGAAGTCCTCGTCGATGCCGCCGGTGACGCCGGCTAGAGGAAGTTGAGCACCTCGGTACCCCACGCCGCTCGCAGATCCCGGTCGAGGTCATCGACCACTTTGTCTTGCCGGTCGATCACCAGGGTCGCACGCTGATCCGGTACGTAAGGAGGCCATTCCGGGTCGCCCGGTAGTCCGCCGGGATGACCGTCCACGGCGAAGTTCACCCATCGATTCTGGAGACGGGCAGAGAGCGCCTTCCCCACTTTCAGGCCACCGAGTTTGAACGTGATGTCCTTGCGACCGGCCACCAGGTTGCCCCAGACATACGGCAATTCGGTGGCATGGGTGGCCCCGACCCGCAAGGCCCGCAGCATCGGTGTGGCCCAGTCGAACCGGTAGAGATACACCGGCGCGACCGCACTGTGCGCTTCGGCGAGCCAGATGGTCGGCATCCGAAAACCGACGTCGCGGGCAACAGCGAGCCCGGCTGCCTTCATCTTCAAACCCGAGTAGGCCGAACCGATCTCGGCCTCACTCGGCAGTTTCAGTTCCGGCTGTTCGGCCGCGATCTCGGCGAACATCGCGCGAATCGCATCCGGCGTGATCGGCATCAGCGGTGACTTCATCCACTTGAACAGTGCCGCTTCGTCCTTATTGGTACCGATGATCAGGGGAACGGGGTGTGAGCGCCCGGCCCGGGTCGCCGCCAAGGGATAGTCAGGCAGCAGATCCTTGTCGACCACCGGCGCGAACGCCAATGTGCCGGGTGTTGCGGCGGGCACATCACCGAACAGTTCGAGTCCTGCCGACACCAGGCGGTCAACCGGTATGTCGTAGAGTGCCGCCACGTCATCGGGTTCGATTCCGACCTTGTCGAGAAAGATGCCGGCGGCGCGTTGCGCCCTGGCGCTGTCGTACACCGAGGTCGCCGGCGAGCTCTGCGCGATTGCACGAGAGAACAAGCCCGCCGCGGCCGGTACGGTCAGGAGTGTCGTGACGATGCCCCCGCCTGCTGATTCCCCGAAAAGGGTCACCCGTTCCGGGTCTCCGCCGAAGCCGGCGATATTGTCCTGAACCCACTGCAACGCGAGGATCACGTCTCGCAGCGCAAGGTTGGTGTCGAAAACGTGCTGATCGGTACTGAACGACGACAGATCAAGAAAGCCCAGCGCGCCGAGTCTGTAGTTCACCGTCACCAACACGACGTCGCCATCGGAAACAAGCGCGCGCCCGTCGTACAGCGGCTGGCTCGACGTGCCGAAAACGTATGCGCCCCCGTGGATCCAGACCATCACCGGCCGCGGGTCCTCCGGAGTGACCACTGACGCCGACCAGACGTTGAGGCTCAGGCAATCCTCGTCCTTGACGGCGCCGGGGCCCAGTGTGATGACCGGGTTGTTCGGTTGCGGCGCCACCGGACCGAACGTTGTCGCGTCGACGACATCGGCCCAAGGTTCCGGTGGCACCGGCGCCCGCCAACGCCGCTCGCCCGTGGGTGGCGCCGCATAGCGGATACCCCGCCACGACTTGGTGATCCCGTCGTCCAGGCCCCGAACCGGCCCACTGGTGGTTGTCACCACGTTCTCGTCGTCTGCCATGTCTGAGCTCCTACCGAGGAAGGCAATGTCGCTCACACTACGCAAACGGTCGCTTACGCGAATGCGGACAACATCATCCGTCCACGTCGCGCAGAGAATCGATCCGCCAGATAACCCTCCACGCCGCGCCCTGAGCCGACGTGCGGAGAAGTCACCGCCAGTGCGTCAGGAGTGAGCCGCGTTGAATGCCTCGACGATGGCATTGGGGATACGGCCGCGGTCGGAGACCTCGTAACCGTTTTCGCGTGCCCATTCACGAATGGCGGCCAGCTGCGACTTGTCGCTGCGCACTTCGGAGGTGGCCGGTGCCTGCTTCGGAGTGGCCCGCCTCTGACGACCACCGATCTTGGTGGCCTTGTCGATCCACTTCTGCATGTCTTTGTCGAACTTCTCGGCGGACTTGGGGCCGAGATCAAGCGAGTATTCGACACCGTTGACGGTGAACGTTTCCACGATCGCCTCCGACGGGTCGAGTTCGGAACCGTCGAGGTCGTCGGTGATCTGTTCGATGGTCTTACGTGCCATGTTGTGCGCCCTCTTCGTCGGGGAGGCGGTTCAGCGCCTGATGGGTGGTGAGGTCTCGTGTTCGCCCGAACATACCTTTGATCGCATCTGTACACCGAATTGGGGATAGCGCTCGCACCACCACTCTGCTGTGGCGTGACGTCGATATCTCACGCCCTATCTCGGCAGCGGCCAGAAGGTTGTGATCGAGGTGCCGCTCCCCTTCCCGAAAAGCCGGGCGCGGCGTTGTTGCCGAATCACCAAAGTGAGTCCAGACAAACAGGTTTGAAACGCGATGACCGAGGAATCCTTCCTATGTCCTGGATCACCACAAAGAATGAGAGGTTCGACATGCCTGCAGGACAAACCGGATTCGACGACGTTTCGTTCGATCTCATCTCGGTGCAGTACCACTCACTCAAGGCAGGACACGACTACGGCCAATACGTGCGCGATGCCCGCAACGCCGACCGTGACGACATCGCGGAGTTCTTCGAGCAGGTGATGGCTCAAGATTCTGAGCGTGCCCAGAAGTGCCACGACTTCTTGCGCGAACTCCAAAGCTGACACGACCGGTTCATACCGGTCGCCGACCATAACGACGGGAAAGATTCCAGTCCAGAACCGGGCCGTTCCTCACAACCACCCCAACACTCGACCCGCCGCGTCCCGGCGGGTCGTTCTCTTACTCGGTACATGCCCATTATTTGCGCCTTGACTTATATAAGCGGGCGGTGAAACATTGTCGAAGTGCACGCACTCGACATCCTCGGCGACCCGGTCAGAAGGAGACTTCTCGAGCTGCTCGCAGACGGCGAACGGTCAGCGGGCGAGCTGGCGCAGACAATCGGCAGCGAGTTCGGAATCAGCCAACCGGCGGTGTCTCAGCATCTCCGCGTCCTGCGCGACAACGGTTACGCGACCGTACGTCCCGACGGGGCACGCCGGCTTTACGCGGTAGAAGCCGAGCCGTTACGCGCTGTCGACGAATGGCTTGCAGCATTCCGCGGCTTCTGGACGCCGAGACTTGCCGCGCTGGACACCGAGATCGCCCGTGGTAAGCGCGCACGGCAAGGAACAATCCACCGAGAGGACCTGACATGACCGACGGCCAATTCCCCGATACGGCAAAGCAACTCAGCAGTGTGGACAGGGCGGTTACCGCAGATGACAACGGCTCGACGATCAGCACATCAGCCCGCCTGAGTCAGGTGTACAACACCTCTGTGGCCGATCTCTGGGAAGCCTGCACCACAGCAGAACGCTTGTCCCGGTGGTTCGGCAATGTCTCTGGCGATCTTGTACTGGGAGGCGAATACCACATCGAAGGAAATGCGAGCGGCACCGTCGAAACCTGCGATCCCCCGACCAGCTTCGCCCTCACCTGGAAATACGGCGATGAGATCACCCACCTGACCGTCCGGATCGAAGAAGTCGCCGAGGAGAAGTCGCGGCTTGTCATCGAGCACTCCGGCGACATCGACCCCGATCGGTGGACGCAGTACGGGCCGGGCGCGGTCGGGATCGGCTGGGACCTTGGTCTGCTCGGTCTTGCGCTGCACCTCGAGACCGGGGCCGATGCACCGGCCGAGACCAGCGAGTGGGCCCAGACCGATGCCGCCCGGCAGTTCATGTCCGAGAGCAGTCGTCGTTGGGCAGACGCGCATATTGCTGCGGGTGCATCGCGGGATGCCGCGCGTTCAGCCGAGATGAGGACCACGGCCTTCTATCTGGGCACTGACGTCCCCGAGTCGTGATTCGACGACGCTTTCTCACGCGAGCGCGGGCAGGACTTCCTTCTCGAAGAGTTCGATTCCCGAAAGGTCGTACGCAGCCTCAGGGAAGTAGAAGATGCCGTAGGAGAGACCATGGCCCTTGAGTACGGTCAGTTTCTCGATGATCTGCTCAGGGGTTCCCACCCCTGGTAGTCCGCGAAACGCTCCGAGGGCGCCCTCGGCCGCATCCGCGCCAACGTGCGGGGTAAGTCGATCTTTGAGTGTTCTCAACCTCTGTTCCACCTCGGTCTCGGTGGTACCGATCGCGACGTTGTAGTTGGCAGACCGGACGATCGCATCGAAGTCAGAGCCGACGGCTGCGCAGTGCGTCCGCAAGATGTCGGACTTTCGTACGAACCCTTCAGGGGTGCCGTCGAAGTTCGTGTACTGCGCGTACTTCGCGGCAATCTTCAAGGTGACCTTTTCGCCCCCACCCGCGATCCACAAAGGAATGCCGCCCTCCTGCAGAGGAAGTGGACGGACGATTGCACCATCGACTTGATAGTGCTTTCCATCGAGCGATGCCGAGCCTGTGCTCCACGCTTGCCGCATGATCTGCACACCCTCGTCGAGCCGGCCCAGTCGCTCCCCCGCCGACGGGAAGCCATAGCCGTAGGCCCGCCACTCGTGCTCGTACCAGCCGCCGCCGATCCCCATCTCGACCCGTCCGCCCGAGATGAGATCGGTCGTCGCGGCCACCTTCGCGAGATATGCCGGATTTCGGTAGCTCATCGCCGTGCACATCTGGCCCAGCCGAACACGTGACGTGGACGCTGCGAGCGCCGACATCAACGTCCACGCCTCGTGGGTGGCCTCGTCGGTGGGAGCTGGAACCGTGTGGAAGTGGTCGTAGACCCACACCGAGTCCCACGGACCGCTGTCGGCGCGCACCGCAAAATCACGCATCACCGGCCATTGGTCGGCGGGGTCGATCCCGACGAGGTCCAGACGCCATCCCTGCGGCACAAACAATCCAAATCGCATGACCCTGATCGTAGTGGGAACCGCTTTGTGAATTGGTGGGTCCATGGACAATGACGAGATGGCTGCCACCCCCTCTGTGAACCTCGAACCGGTGGTGATCGTGGACGCCGCCAACGTGGTGGGTTCCAGGCCCGACGGCTGGTGGCGAGACCGTCGTGCGGCGAACATCCGTCTGCGCGATGAGCTCGGAGAAGTTGCTCTCTTGGGGTTCGACAGCGAGCCGCCACCGTGCGAGGTGGTGATGGTGGTCGAAGGCCATGCTCGGGGAATCGACTCCACGTCCACGGTGGCGGTGGTGTCGGCGCCCGCCTCGGGCGACGACACAATTGTGGAAATTGTTGCAACACAACCACACAGAAAACGAATTGTGGTCACGTCCGACCGCGAGCTGATCGGCCGCGTGCATGCTTTGGGCGCGAAAACGGTGGGTCCCAGGACTGTCTACTGAGAACGGTGTTGCGGCACGCACCACGCAGAACCGCCGATCCCAGGGACTGTCGCAGCGCTTTTCGGCAGACGTTCGCCGACTACACCGGTTCGTAGATGCCCGTCACCGGTGCACCGACGGTCTTGTATTCATGAATGGCAAGACCGCCCGGTGTCTTCTCATGGCGGATGAGTTGAAGACCCGCGGGCGTTCCCCCGGCAGTGAACGACTGTCGTCCTGAACCCACCACCGCCGGCGCGATCACCAGCCGGATCTCGTCCCGTCAGTTGTGTCTTGGTCGGGAGATCCGGGGCCCTGGCAGACCCCATCGAGTGACACGAACTGCATCAGCGTCAGCTTCATCAGTTGGACTCACCTTCGACCAGATCCGCGAGCTGCCGGGTGACAGTTCCCCAACCGTCATGAAAGCCCATGCGCTCGTGGCTGTCTCGATCCGCAGCGGAACGGTGCAGGGCCCTGGCCTCATATTCAGTGCCGTCAGGGTGGTCGGCAACAGTGATGATTGCAGTCATGAACGCGTCCGCCGATGGGCGCCAGTCGGCTGTGAGGCTGTCGAAGTATCACCGGGTTGCGCGGCAACCCCGGTGTGCCTACCCCTGGGCGGGCGAAGGGGTCAAGATGATCGAGTCAGCGCCGCGATGGTTCGCCGTAACCGGTGACCGTGGTCAGGATGAAAACCGAGTCCTCGATGGCGGTCACGCTGTGCCGATGATGCGTTAGCCCGCGAAGTTCACCTACGTTGAGGACGACCTCTCCCTCATCCGCGGTCACCTTCACCCTGCCGCTGAGTACGAGCATGCTCGCCGCCGGCGGCGAATTGTGTTCACCGAGTTCGGTGCCGGCAACCATCGCCATCAACGTCTGACGTAGCGGACCGTCATGAACAAGGATGTCGGCACTGCGGCCATGCGCATCATCGCGTGCAATCTCCAGGTGCTTGCGAGACAGATCTTCCAAGGTGGAGCTCGTATCGACCACGTCGTCCTCGCTTCATGATGTGCGCTCGAAGTTCTTTGCACACGCTATCGCGTCACGGCTCGCCGAGGCGACCACACGCCCGATCCAGCCTCCGCGAGACCCTGGGTTATAAATTGACCGCAGCGGTCGGGAATTGATAGAACCTCACTCATGTTAATTGAGTCAGATTCACTCAACTCTTAACAAGGAGGCTCCGCGAATGCCCGCATTCTTCGGCCCCGAGGGCCCGCGTCGCATCGACATCAGTCGGCTGATGAGCAGGTCCACCCAAGACCTCATCGCCGAGTCCGCCAGGTTCGCCGCCGGCCGCGGCGACACAGAACTCGACGCTCTGCACGTTTTACGCGTCATGACCGCCACGGAGCCCACGAAAACTCTGATGGAGCGCGCCGGGGTTGACACGACGGCAGTGGCAGACACCATTGAACAGCGTCTTCCTCAGGGGACGCCGACCACTGGTTTCACCACCACGTCACTGAGCGCTGCACTGAAAACCGCTGTGTTCGAGGCTCACCAACTCGCCCAGACCCTGGGCTCGACGTACATCGACCCAGAACATCTGTTCCTCGCCCTCGCTGCCGACCATGACAGGGCTGCGGGTCGTCTGCTCGCCGCTGCCGGCATCACACCCGAACACCTGCAGACCGCACTTCAGGGCGGCTCGGTCGCTGGTGAGTCCACGACAGCCACCCCGACGCTGGACAAGTTCGGATTCGACCTGACCGAGAAAGCCCGCGGTGGGGGCGTCGACCCGGTCATCGGCCGTGCCGACGAAATCGAACAGACCATCGAGATCCTGTCTCGACGTACGAAGAACAACCCGGTGCTGGTCGGCGAGGCCGGTGTCGGCAAGACAGCCATCGTCGAAGGTCTCGCTCAACGGATCGTCGACGGTGACGTGCCTGATCGACTCGCAGGCAAACGCATCGTGCAGCTCGACCTGTCGAGCATGGTCTCGGGGACCCGGTACCGCGGCGACTTCGAAGAGCGGTTGACAAAGGTGATCGATGAGATCGCAGCGAACAAGGACGAACTCATCGTCTTCATCGACGAAGTGCACACCATCGCAGGTGCCGGTGCCGGAGCCGAGGGGTCGATGGATGCCGGAAACATCCTCAAGCCCAAGCTCGCTCGCGGCGAACTGCACATCGTCGGCGCCACGACGCTCGACGAGTACCGGAAGAACATCGAGAAAGACCCCGCGCTCGAGCGTCGATTCCAACCGGTGACGGTGCCCGAACCCAGCGTCGAGGACGCGGTGGCAATCCTCGACGGACTACGCGGACGGTACGAGGAACACCACGGGATCCGGTACTCGGATGAGGCGATCCGCGCAGCCGTCGAGCTGTCCGCCCGCTACATCGGGGACAGGTTCCTGCCGGACAAGGCGATCGATCTGATCGACCAAGCTGGTGCGCGGATGCAACTGGCTTCACCCACAACCGACGTGGAGGCGATCCAGAAGCAACTGGCCCAACTCGAGACGGCCAAGGAGCAGGCGGTCGCGGCGGAGGACTACGAAAAGGCCTCCGCATTGCGTGACGAGACCGCCCGGCTCCAGGCACGTCTGTCGGGCGGGCCGTCCGAGGCAGGCGAAACACCTGAGGTGACCGCCGAACACATCGCCGAAGTGGTCGCCCGTGCCACCGGGATCCCAGCAAGCCAGATGACCGAGCAGGAACGGGAGCGTCTACGCCGCCTCGAGGATGAGCTACATCAGCGTGTTGTCGGCCAAGAGGATGCGGTGAAGGCCATCGCGCGTGCGGTTCGCCGGAGCCGTACCGGGATGAGCGATCCGGATCGGCCCGTGGGCAGTTTCTTGTTCCTCGGACCGACAGGCGTCGGAAAGACCGAATTGGCAAAGGCGCTGGCAGCCTCGCTCTTCGGCGACGAGAAGAAGATGCTCCGACTCGACATGAGCGAGTTCGGAGAACGTCACACGGTCAGCCGCCTGATCGGGGCTCCCCCCGGCTACGTCGGGTACGGCGAGGCGGGGCAGCTCACCGAACAGGTCCGCCGGAACCCGTATTCGGTGGTCCTTCTCGACGAGATCGAGAAGGCGCACCCGGATGTGTTCAACACGCTGCTGCAGGTGCTCGACGACGGTCGTCTCACCGACGGGCAGGGTCGTACGGTCGACTTCAAGAACACCGTGCTGATCATGACCAGCAACCTGGGATCGGACATCATCTCCAGCAAGTCCGGTGGACTCGGGTTCAGCTCCGGTGACGCCGAAGCCGCGGAACGGCCGGTGCGTGAGCGTGTGATGGCCCGACTGCGGGAGTCGATGCGACCGGAGTTCCTCAACCGGATCGACGAGATCGTGGTCTTCCGCAAGCTCGACACCGAGCAGCTGCACAAGATCACCGACCTGCTCCTGGCCGACAGCCGCAAGCGGCTGGGCGCCAAGGGAATCGACATCGAGTTCTCTGATGCTGCTGTCGACTGGATCGCAGAGCACGGGCACCAGCCCGAGTTCGGCGCACGGCCACTGCGTCGTTCGATTCAGCGTGCAGTTGATGACCGGATTGCAGACCTGCTGTTGGACGAGGTGCTCCTCGACGGTGGCAAGGTCTCCGTGCAGGTCACCGACGACCAATTGGATCTGTTGGTCAGCTAAGGCCGCGGCGTCGATGCCCCGTCCGGTACGCCGGGCGGGGCATCACCGCGTTCGGACCCAGAATGATCGGCTTCGAGCAAAAGATCGACCACCACCGGCGCGTGGTCACTGGCCTGGACTTCGCCAGGCGACGGCAGCACCTTGCGAGCATCGGTTCGGCCGAAATGCGCCGAGGCATAGATGCGGTCGCTGTTCGCGGGTGCACCTGCCGTGGCCTCGAGTAGGCCGACCGACGCAAAGACCTGGTGCTCACGCTGGAACTCCGGCGATCCGTCTCGCACATTGAAGTCGGCGCCCATGATGGTGGGCCCCGACCAGATGTCGACCGTTGCCGCAATCGGGTCGACCTGACGCCGCTGCTCGTCGATTCCGTGATGAGGCGGGCTGAAATGTCCTGAGAGCACGCGGATCTCGCGCCCCGCACGGGTTCGCACCAACGCGTCCGTGGCCACCCGCGGTTGGTACTCGATCACTCCTCCGAACGGCACCCACGACCGGTGAACTCTCCCACTCACCATTCCCGCATACGCGTCAGACGCTGCCCGAAAACGACGGAGAGCGCTGTCCCCCATCGCATCCCCGATCCGAAGTCCTCGGGCATCGGTGATGACAAAACCGTTGAAGGTGAGAATCCCGGTCCCCTCACGACGGCCGTTCACCTTCTCGATCGCCGGAGTCATCACGGCGCCCGTCGCTGTCAATCGCTGCGCCAGCTGCTTCAACGTGTCCGTGTAGTTCGACCGGGTCGCGAAATGGTCGAGCTCCTGTAGGAGCACGATATCCGGGCGCTCGCGGCGGATGGTCGCGGCCAGGTGGTCCAGACGATCAGGCGTGACGAAGAATTGACCAGGCCCGCCCATGCCGCCATGCACGTTGTATTCCATGACGCGCACGTGTTCAGTTGGGTCGGAATCCTGGACGCGCGCACGGGCGCTGGGGGCGTCGCCGACCTCGCGAACTCTGATCTCGCTCACCAATAACCCTGCCGCCGCGCCCGCCGAGGTGCCTGCTCCTGCCCCGAAGCTCGTCACTGCGCCCACGAGGCACCCGGCAGCAGCCCCGACGAGAACCGATGGCCCTCGGGAGCGGACGTGTCGTCCGACCGTGTCGATCGCGCCGGGTACGTAGGCCGGCGCATCCAGTGGCGGCAGACTGCCACCCGCTGCGAGCGGATGATCTCGCAGCACGTGGACCTCTGTGTCGACTACAAGTGGCACCGGATTCTCCCGAGGGGGTCGTGCCCGTCAGGCCGCGAGTGAGAACACGGCAACAAGGAAGTCGGAGTCGTCCGTGAACGGGCGCAGGTCCCAGGTGGACAAGAGAACGTCAACCGAGAGTCCGCTGCTCGTTGCGTCATCGAGGAAATCAGCAAACGGGTAGTCGCGGCCTGCACCGAACCCGACGACGACCCGGCCGTCCGGTGCGACGTGCCGGGCGAAACCGGCGAGGACGTCGCGGCGGGTGGACGGCGCAACAAAGGTCACCACATTGCCCGCACAGACGATGGCATCGAAGTCAGCTGTCACCCCGCGGGCCGGCAGATCAAGGTCGGCGAGGTCGCCGACGAGCCAGGTCGGGCCCGGATGATCGTGCTCGGCAGCGTCGATGAGGACAGGGTCCACATCGACGCCGACGACCTCGTGGCCGGCGTCGTGGAGGTGGCCACCCACCCGGCCCGGGCCGCAGCCGGCGTCGAGAACACGACTACCGCGGGCCAGCATCGCATCGATCAGCCGCGCCTCTCCGACGATGTCCTGGCCGCGGGCGGCCATCGCGCGAAACCGCTCGACATAACGTGTGGAGTGCGCCGGATCGGCCTCGACGATCTTCTCCCACTGACTGGGCGTGCGTTCGCTCATTCGGGCTCCTGACTCAGATCGTCCACGCGGTGTTCGGTTCCCCAACCGTATGTGGCTTGATGAACGAGCCGTCGCGCGAGCGACGGTTCTTTACCGTCCGAAACCCGCGTCTCGCAGAGCCTGCGCAAGTGAACCGTTCGACGGCGCCGCTGCTGCCCTTCCGGTTGTGTTGTCGCGCTTCGGCTTTCTCGGCTGACCGGCGTTCTTGGGCCGTCGTTGCCCCTGCCCACTCGGGCGATCGTCGGACGTACCGCCGGAACGAGGCGTGTCGTCGTCGAGTCGGAGGGTCAGTCCGATTCGCTGGCGTTCGACGTCGACCTCCAACACCTTCACCCTCACCACCTGTCCCGACTTCACGACCTCGTGCGGATCGGAGACGAACCGGTTGGCCATCGCCGACACATGCACCAATCCGTCCTGGTGCACGCCGACGTCGACAAAAGCCCCGAACGCAGCGACGTTGGTCACCACACCTTCGAGGACCATTCCCGGTTTGAGGTCGGCAACCTTCTCGACACCCGCGGCAAACGTCGCAGTGGTGAAAGCCGGTCGCGGGTCGCGGCCAGGCTTCTCGAGCTCGGCGAGAATGTCCGAGATCGTCGGTATCCCGAATCGTTCATCGGCGAAGTCGGCCGGCCGAATCGATCGGAGGGTGCGCTCGTTGCCGATGAGTTCGGCCAAGGTCACACCTGATCGGTCCAGGATGCTCCGGACCACCGGGTAGGCCTCGGGGTGGACACCCGACGCATCGAGAGGGTCGTCGCCATCGCGGATCCGCATAAAACCGGCACACTGCTCAAAAGCTTTGGGACCCAAGCGAGGAACCTTCAGCAACGACCTACGACTACGAAACGGGCCAGTGGTGTCGCGGTGAGCGACGATTGCCTCGGCCAGAGTCGTCGTCACCCCGGAAACGCGCGAGAGCAACGGCACTGATGCGGTGTTCAGATCAACGCCGACTGCGTTCACGGCGTCTTCCACCACCGCATTGAGGCTGCGCGCCAGTGTCCCCGGCGTGACGTCGTGCTGGTACTGGCCGACGCCGATCGACTTCGGTTCGATCTTGACCAGTTCGGCCAGTGGGTCTTGCAGTCGCCGCGCGATCGACACTGCACCTCGCAGCGATACATCCATATCCGGCAGTTCATGTGAGGCGTATTCGGAGGCGGAATACACCGAGGCGCCCGCCTCGCTCACCATCGCCTTGGCCGGGACGTCAGCTCCCGAAGCCCGGATATCGGTGATCAACTCGGCGGCGAGGGCATCTGTTTCTCGTGAGGCAGTGCCGTTGCCCACTGCGATCAGTTCCACTTTGTGTCGTGCAACCAATGCGGCGAGTGTCGCCTTGGCGACGTCCCACTGCTTCTGGGGTTGATGTGGGTAGATCGCGCAGGTGTCGAGAACCTTGCCGGTTCCGTCGACCACCGCGACCTTCACGCCGGTACGAAAACCCGGATCAAGTCCCAACGTCGTGCGTGCTCCGGCCGGTGCGGCGAGCAGCAGGTCGCCGAGATTTCGGGCGAACACCGCGACGGCGTCTTCTTCGGCGCGTGCACGCAGACGCACACGCGCGTCGACCATTGCGGTGATCATCAACTTGGTGCGCCACGCCAACCGCGCGGTGCTCAGCAGCCACTGGGTCGCCGGGCCGGTGTTGGCTGTGTCGACGCCCAGGGCCGCCGCGGCGAGCGCCTGATAGCTCTCGTCGTCCCCACCGTCGAGGGTGAGCGACAGCGCCTCTTCCTTCTCGCCGCGCATCACGGCCAGCACGCGGTGGGAAGGCACCTTGTCCAGCGGCTCAGAGAAGTCGAAGTAGTCCCGGAACTTCTGCGCGGCAGCACTTTTCGCCACCTCCTCAGTTCTCGCCGTGGTGCGTAGCGATCCTTCGGCCCAGAATTTCTCGCGAATTGTCCCCACGAGTTCGGCATCCTCCGAGATGCGCTCGGTGAGGATGTGACGGGCGCCCTCGAGAGCAGCCGCGACGTCGGCGACAGTCTCTGAGACATACCTGGCGGCAACATCCTCGGGCACAACGCTCGGGTCGGAGACCAGTCGATCCGCGAGTGGTTCGAGCCCGTTCTCCCGGGCTATCTGCGCCTTCGTCCGACGCTTCGGCTTGTACGGGAGATAGATGTCTTCGACGCGGGACTTGGTCTCGGCGGCGTTGAGCGCAGCCTTCAACTCGTCGGTGAGTTTGCCCTGCTCGGCGATGGATGACAACACCGCGGCCCGACGCTCGTCCAGTTCACGCAAGTAGCGTAGGCGCTCCTCGAGCGTGCGCAGCTGGGCGTCATCCAGGCTGCCGGTCACCTCTTTGCGATAGCGAGCGATGAACGGCACCGTAGAGCCTTCGTCGAGCAGCCGGACAGCGGCCGCCACCTGCGCTTCCCGGACCGCCAGCTCTTCTGCGATGCGGGTGTTCACGGACTTCACGGGTTGGCTCGAATTCACTTGCAGAACCCTACCCAACGATCAGCCGAGTCCGATCTCGATGGTCGATGTATCGGGCTGGGGTTGGATTGGTGGCCACAGTCGCGTGGCGACACGTCGGCGACTCACCCAGTCGAGCACATGTCCGTCGGACCCACTACCGCACAGGCCACAGCGGGGAGTCCTGCAGTCGTCGGGTGGGGGTCGCGGCGAGCAAGCCGAATCGGTGCGGGTCGGAGGTGATGGCGGCGGCGGCGCCCTGAACAGCCTCACTCGTTCCACTCGGCCCCGAGGTGAGTACCAGATAAGCATTGCCCGCTCGTGCAATGTGCACCTCGGCGACCACTTCTCCTGTCCGAACGGGCGCCAGACCACTGCGCAGCAAGGTCGACCACTGAGCGGAGGACATGGTCGTGTCGACGACCCGAGCATGCACGATCACGGGTTCTCCGCGACCATCACGACCGCCGGCGTTGTTGTCCACCGGCCACCTCCGTGCTCGCCTCAACGACCCGACCCCTCGACGGATCGCTGAGGATGTTCTCTCCACCTCGTTCCTCAGCCCACGTTCCTCAGACAATCTCTCCCCCTAGCTATTTGAGAAATCACCTGTCACTGCGCACCCACGGTCCGTGTGTTCTTCCGATTCCCTGTCGGCGAGAACTGGCACCACATCATCGGCACCCACGCGCATCGGTGCAGTCAACCTGTTGGGAAGTGCCCGCTGAACTACGCCATGCATTTTCTTGCGATCGAACTCGGAACCCCAGAGTTCGAGAAATTCCTCCCGGCTGGGAGCGCAAAAGTGATCTTAAGGGACATTGTTACAGGGCCGCAATAAAATTAACCATCTGTCTTTTGTCGGCCGAAAGGGCTGGCGATATGCAATCGCAGATTGGCATCGTCAGGGCGCGAGGAAATTGCCTGGGCGTCCACCCACATCGGATGAGAGGCTGTGAATCACTTCCAGGAGGTGAGTCCCATCGACCGGCCACATCAGAATGATCAGACCCGGCGTCTGATGCACGCGTTGCATGACGCTGACTCGTCGACTCGCTTGCGAACGGCGCTCGCAGCGGGCACCGAGCCGCACGCTGAGTTTGTCAGCGTTCTGGTGGAGTGCTGCGCGTTCGAGTCGGACTTCTACGTCCGGGACATGCTGACGTGGGCACTGACCCGCCATCCTGCTGAGATCGTCGTCCCGCTCCTGCTGGCCGAGCTGCATTCCACGACGGCGCAGGCCCGCAGTCAGGCCCTGCACACCTTGTCGAAGATCGGCGATCGCGCGACGTGGGCTGACATACCCCTCGACCTCGTGCACGATGCCGACGACGAGGTGGCCCGAGCGGCGTGGCGTGCCGTTGTTGTCCTGGTCCCCGACGGGCACGAACACACCGTGGCGCTTGAGCTGGCCGCGGAACTCGGTCGCGGCGACCGTGAAACTCAACGGAGTCTCAGCCGGGCGCTGATCGAACTCGGCGACACAGTTCCCGGCATCCTCGAGACCGCAAGTGAGAGCGGCAATCCGGCGGTACGCGCTCACGCCAGGGCGACCCAACGCCTCTGGGATGACCCCGACAGCGCATTCACCGTGACAGTCGAGGATGCCAAGAAGGTCGCCAACGCCGGACCGCTGCCGGACCAGGACGCATAGCTCGACCCGGGCGGCGTGCAGCGAACCACCGGCGCAGCCGCGATGAGGCACATGAGAGGGCTTGAGCACTTGAGCAGATCGCGCCGGAAGGGTAGACCGAACAGGTGCCGGAACTGCCAGAGGTCGAAAACGCGAGACAGGTCGTCGAGAAGGCGCTGAATCGCGTCATTGTCGACATCGACGACACCGACACGTTCGAGTGCCGTCCGCATCGGCCGGGCGAGATCGCGGGTGCACTGAAGGGCGGCAAGCTGACCGATGCCCGGCGCCGGGGCAAGGCCATGTGGTGCGAGACGACGATCGCCGACGGCTCCGCTGGTCCGACGCTTGGTATTCACCTCGGCATGGGCGGGCGCATCATCGTCACCGCACCCGACGGCGACCAGACGTCACGGTACGGCGGCGGGGACCCCCACGTCGGTGAACGCGACACCGACAAGCCTGAATGGACGCGCTTCGCCATGACGTTCGAAGACGGAGGTCAACTCAGGCTCTTCGACAAACGCCGCCTCGGCAGGGTTCGCCTCGAGCCGGACATCGAAGCGCTCGGGCCTGATGCCGCTGAGATCTCGCGGGAGGATTTTCGTCACCGAATCGGTTCCAGCGGAGCACCTCTCAAGGCACGGCTGCTCGATCAGGCCGCGATCGCCGGCGTCGGCAATCTCCTCGCCGATGAAGTCCTGTGGCAGAGCGCGCAATCACCGGCGCGGCGCTGCAAAACCCTCACAACCGACGAACTCGACGAGCTACGTGTCGTCCTGCGCCGCGCCATCCGATCCGCGATCAAGAAGGGCGGTGTCCACACCGGAGAGATCATCCCCTATCGCAAGTCCGGCGCCGTGTGCCCTCGATGCGGTGCACCGATGTCACGGGGCACCGTGGGCGGACGCACGACGTGGTGGTGTTCGAAGGAACAGTCGTGACCTCCGGATCCACATGGCGATAGATCGGAATATGCAGTGACATACTTTGACACGCTGGTCGTCGGTGCCGGGATAGCCGGACTGACCGTCGCCCGAATCCTCTCGGGAGAGGGCAGGCGCGTGGTGATCCTGGAAGGTCGCGATCGGGTGGGCGGACGCGTTTGGACGTCGCGTGCCGACGGCGACGTCATCGACTACGGCGCATCGTGGATACATGGGGTCGACAACAACCCGGTTGCCGACGCGGTCGACGCTTTCGGCATGCGCACCGTCGAGTTCACCGTCGGCAGTTTTCAACCGGGCGGGCGGCCTATTGCGTACTACTCCCCTGCCGGCACCCGATTGAATGCCGAGGACACGGAGCGTTTTGTGTCCGACATCCATCGGTTCGACGAACAGTTCAGACTCACCGTCGCCGCTTCGGAGCCGGGTACGTCATACGGCAGTGCAGTCGAAGCCGCTCTGGCGCAACTTGATTGGAGCAACCAACGCTCGATGCGCGTCCGCGAGTTCATGCGGCATCGGACCGAGGAACAACTCGGTGTGTGGCTCGACGACCTCGACGCACATGGGCTCGACGACGATGCGATCGAGGGAGCGGAAGTCGTCTTTCCCGACGGATATGACGTACTCGCCACCCGCCTTGCCGAGGGACTGGACGTTCGACTCGAGCACGAGGTCACGCGGGTCCAGTGGGGGCCGACCGGCGCTTCCGTCGACACCGGACGCGGTCGCTTCTCTGCCGACCGGGTGGTGATCACGGTGCCGCTCGGTGTGCTGAAGTCGCCGGAGTTCGTCTTTGATCCCCCGCTACCCGAGGCACACGGGAAGGCTCTGGCCAGGCTGGGGATGAACGTTTTCGAGAAGGTGTTTTTGCAGTTCCCACACAGGTTCTGGGATGAAGACGTCTACGCGATACGTCAACAAGGGGACGCCGGCCGCTGGTGGCATTCTTGGTACGACGTGAGTTCGACGGCGGGTTCTCCGACCCTCCTGACATTCGCGGCCGGCCCGTGTGCGCGAGAGACTCGCGAATGGTCGGACGCGAAGATTGCCGACTCCGTCCTCGATGCTCTCCGAAAGCTGTACGGCGACCGCGTCCTCGAACCCGAACGGGTACACGTCACTCGGTGGCAGGACGACCCGTACTCGCGGGGTTCGTACTCCTACATGTCAGTGGGCTCGGACCGCCTCGATCACGACAATCTGGCCATCCCGATCGACGATGTGCTGCATCTGGCGGGCGAGGCCACCTGGACCGACGATCCATCGACGGTGACCGGTGCACTGAAGTCAGGCCATCGTGCGGCGGAACAGATCCTCGGTCGTGCCGTCTCGTTCGAGAAGGTCTGGAACGCCAACTCGTTCTAGACGACGCCGAGGCGCGTGACGATCAGTACGGACCAGGCTGGCCGGATTCGTCCCGCACCCGCTCCGGCCGCACGGGCGGTCACCTCCCCAATTATTTAAAGGCGGGTGAAGCAGCGCGACGCACGTCAGCGGTGACAGTCATCCCCGATTGTTCGGGGGTGCAGCACCAGCATGAACGCAGGCGTAGTTCCTCGGCTGAGAAATCGCGACCGTCCGTGCCGGCACCACAAGGGCGCAGGCTTCTCCTACCGCAGTGGATACCTTGGCGATCACCAACACCCGCTGTTTGGAACCCATCCCGTGATGAGATGTCAACCTGCCATCAGACGTGGACTCCAGCACCTCGACCCGAAGATACCTAGGTACAGCACGAGGTTCTTGAAACTGCGAGATCAGCCCCAATAGTTCGTAGGGGCACGCCGACGCCAAGAGGATGACCGCGATGCCCGCAATTCCCCGAACGTCCAATTGGTGTTTGTTCTGGATTCTGAGCACGCGCGGGTGGTATCCAAGGTCTCAACAGCGCCGACAAAGCTATCCGAATCCGTGCTAAAACATCGACTGACCGTCGACAAGCGAGGAGCACTATGGCTAGTGCGCATCCACTCCCCGGTATGTCGCTGGCCGACATCCGCCCGGAGATTGCCGAAGAGTGGCATCCGACCAAAAACAAACCGCTGACACCCCACGATGTCAAGCCAGCGAGCGCCAAGCTCATCTGGTGGCTGTGCGTGAAAGGGCATGCGTGGCAAACCAAACCGCAGAACCGTCTGCGCGGTGAACGCTGTCCCGAATGCTCGAAGCATCTATCGGCGATCAAACGAGCGCAACCAAAGCCCGGCAAATCCCTCGCTGATCTGTATCCGGAGGTCGCCGCAGACTGGCACCCGACGCACAACGGTGATTGGGTCCCTTCCGACGTCAACCCGGGAAGCAAAACGAAGCGCTGGTGGAGATGCGCTACCTGTGCCTTCGAATGGGATACCGACCCCGACCACCGCACCCGATCACGACGCGGATGCCCAGAGTGCGGGAGGCGACGAGTGAGCGCCGCGAGATCGACTCCTGCCCCGGGCCAATCATTGGCGGAACGGCATCCTCACCTCATCGCTGAGTGGCACCCCGAACGCAACGATAACTTGACTCCCTTCGAATGCGCGCCTAAGAGCCATCGAAAAGTTTGGTGGAAATGCCCGTTTGGACACGAATGGTTTGCAGAAATTGCACCCAGATCAAGTGGCGTCGGTTGCCCGAAATGCAAGAACACCGGAGCATCCGAGCGCCAGATCAGGCTCGCCTATGAACTCGAGGCGGCTGGCTACCGCATTGACCACGACTACCCACCCATACCCGTTGATACCCGCCGGCGACCGGTCAGGGCAGATGTCGTCTTCGTCGACCACAGGATGGTCATCGAATACGATGGCGCGCACTACCATCAAGGCGGTGACGACGCTGACCTGCTCCAATCGGCAGCACTGACATCGGCAGGCTGGCGTGTTCTTCGCGTCAGAGAACGCCCGCTGCGCTCACTCGGGGGCGATGAGGTGTTTGTGGATCCAAATTGCTCAATCAAAACGCTCACGAATGCAGTCTTGTCTGCACTGAACCGTCTTGGGTTTTCCACGACAAAACTAGCTCGATACCTAGTCGACGACCAATGTTGGGCGACCGACCTCGCCGATGTTGCGGTGTACCGAGGCCGGTCGCACAGCGTTCTATCCGCCTTGCCCGACATCGCTGGCCAGTGGCATCCCGACAAGAACGGAACCGTGAATCCCGACGGTGTTCACCCGGGAAGTAATACCTCTTTCTGGTGGCGCTGTGAGACCTGCGGTCACGAGTGGAAAGCCGCGCCCGCTACACGTGCCGCAGGTCGCGGATGCTCAGTCTGTGGGCATCGCCGTGGAGGAATGACGCTCGCTGCCCCAAGACTGGGCGAGTCGCTCTTAGAGGTCGATCCGATCTTGGCGTTAGAGTGGCACCCCAAGCTCAACGACGGCCTGAAGCCCGCAGACGTGAAACCATTCAGTGCCAGAACGGCATCCTGGCAGTGCAAAACCTGCACACACGTCTGGACGGCCGCGGTCAGCACTCGAAGCAATGGTCATGGATGCCCGGCTTGCGCACGTCGAGAACAAGGAATTCGACGAGCGACACCCGAAGTAGGTCGGTCGTTTGGCGACCTTTACCCCAAGATCGCGCAAGAGTGGCACCCGGCGAATAACGAGCCGCTGACCGCGCAAGACGTGAAGGCTTTTAGCATGAAAAACACTTGGTGGCGGTGCAAGGCAGGTCACGAGTGGCAGGCACCCATTGCGGGACGAAGCCGAGGTGAAGGATGCCCACCCTGCGCCTATGCAGCACGGGGAATCGCGCGGTCCACACCACGCCCGGGTGAATCCGTGGCCGATCGATTTCCTGGCGTCGCCAAACAATGGCACGCCACCTCCAACGAACAGCTAACCGCCGCCGACGTCAAACCAGGAAGCAGCAAGCACTTGATTTGGTGGAAATGCGAGGCTTGCGGACACGAGTGGCAGGCCACAGCTAAGGATCGGTGTGTGAACGGCCGGGGTTGCCCGCCCTGCGGACGAAAGGCGACCGCAGCTGCGCGTGCTAAGCCGAAACCCGGGCACTCTCTCGCGGACTTGTACCCGGACATTGCAGCACAATGGCACCCCACGCTCAACCAGGAAATACGCCCGGAAACCACGAAGCCTGGGAGTAGCAAACAGGTGTGGTGGCTTTGCGTGGACGATCACGAATGGCACGCGGTTCCGAAGTCACGCACGGGACTTGGGTCCGGGTGTCCGACCTGCGCCAGGAAACGTCAGGCTGAAAGCCGACGAAATCGCATTCGAACCCCTCCAGGCGACACCGGAACCGAAGGATGACGGTTGAAGTGAGCCCTTCTATGCCTCGACCAGTCGAACGTTTCTGGATCGCGGTCGGCACCCCACACCCGCTCACATCGGAGGGGTGGCTGCACGAGGCTTCCGCATCAATCTATTTCTCCCCACTATCCGAGGCACTGACCACCGCACAGCTTGGAGCGGAACAATGCCTGATCCTGTTGGGCGAGCCCGGCATGGGTAAGAGCACCACCATCGAAAACCACGCACCACTATACAATGGCGATCAGACTCGAATTCGAACGCTAACTGTAGATCTGGCGCGTTACTCCGGCGAGGACCGTTTATGTCGCACTGTGTTTGAAGGCCGTGTGATCGAACAATGGCGCACCAGTGACGATCAGCTCGTGCTCACGCTCGACAGTTTCGATGAGGCCCACGGACGAATACCCACCCTTCCCACAATGCTCACTGAGTTCCTGACGGACTGTGATCGCAGCAGATTATCGTTGCGGCTGATCAGCCGAACTGCCGAATGGCCTCACTCCCTCAGTTTGTCTTTGGGCGGCCTATTCACGAACGTCGCCAGTTACGAACTCCTCCCGCTACGCCGAACTGATATTGGCGCTCTGCTCCCACAATCCATCGATGTCGACCACTTTCTCGGTGCAGCGGAGCGATTGCATGTAGTACCACTCGCCGCCCGGCCGCTCACCCTCGAGTTACTGACAAAGGCGTACGAAAAGGGCGGCGCCTTGCCGGATAAGTCAGCCGAGCTGTACAGAACAGGACTGTTAGCCCTCTGCGACGAACCAAACAACCGACGTCGCGACACTACTGACGACAGTATATCGACGCCCACTGAACGACTACACATTGCTATCCGTATCGCCGCCTACTCCATCTTCGCGGGACTTCCCACCATCTGGACCGGAAAAGTCACCGATGCCGACGACAGCGACCTGACAACTGATCACATTGCAACCTCGTCACTTAGGTCGGCGGCCGCTGTCACCGAGACCTTCAAAACCGCCGTCTTCAGCGGTGATGGTCCGGAACGTCTCTCCTGGGCCCACGCAACCTTCGCAGACTTCCTTGCAGCCAGTTGGATAGTGCAGAACCAGCTGAACGAACAGCAGCAACGCTCGCTACTCCTCGCTGCGGACGGCAAGATCAGCCCGCGAGTCCACCAAACGGCCGCATGGCTGGTCGCCCTCGACCCCGCCGCAGCAGAATGGCTCGTTCCAGCTGACCCTGACGCTTTCCTGCTCAACGTCGACCTGCCGAACGACCGCGCACGGAGTCTCGTTGTCAAAACGCTATTGAGAGAGGCACGTTCGGGCAGGCTATTTCACGACTACCAGCGAAACCTGTCGAATGTAAGACACGAATCTTTAGATTCACTACTGCGGCCTGCTCTTACCGACCCGCATCAAGAAGTTCGTCGCCTCGCCGTCGATATTGCGCGGCAGTGCCAGGTTTACACCGTTGTACCGGAATTGGTGCAGATCGGACTCGATTCCTCGCAAGACCGTATCTTGCGGGTATCCGCCGTGATGGGGGTTAGCGAACTGGCAGTCGACGACCCGTGCCACGATTTACTCCCCCTGATCGCGAGCGGCGGCCACGACGAACCCGATGACGCTCCGCAGGAGCTCCTGGGTGCGGCCCTGCTCGCCTCATGGCCACATGCGATCGCTACCAACGATGTCTTTGCAATATTGAAACCGACTGGTCCTAGAAACTACCTCGGCCTGCACTCGAGTTTCATCACTGATCTAGCGACCTCATTGCGACCTGCAGACCTACATCCTGCCTGTAGGTGGCTTCAAGAACACGCCCTGCACCACGGCGACCCTCGGATCAGCACGCTCGTCGATTCTGCAATAGCACTTGCCATCCGCAATATCGACGATCCTCTTGCGATCGCCGCGCTCAAAGACGTCGCGTACGCACGTGCCGACGAGTACAAGGAACTGTTTCGGGCCGACGACTTTTCTTACTTTGATGGCGGTGCGACAGACGCCCGGCGCGCGCTGGCACTCTTCATCCTCGAAGACGCTACCGCGGAGCAGATGTTCAGCATCACAGGTTCCGCCGGCAGCCACGAATACTCTCTGCTCAGCAGCGGTGACCTTGCGTGGGTTATGGAGCGCCTCAAGCAATCTGACGGTCGGAGCGAAACAAATCTCGAACGAGCTATCAATCTCCTGTTCAACCCGAATGACCGCGAGCACATCGATATCCTGCTCGACCTCCCCGTCGACCATCCCGCAGTCCGACTCCTCTCCTTTTGGCGTGACTCGGTACTAATCAACTCTCCTCAGGCCAACGCTCTCCGCGACAGAAATCGCCAGCTTGAAACAATACGTGAACGATCTGCGCATCGGCACTCAGCCGATCCTGCGGCCTGGGTGAACGACAAAATTGCGAAACTAGCCACGCGCGCCCGAGACGGCGACATCGATTCATATTGGCAAGCAGTCCATCTAGTCACCGTCAGACCTAGAACTAAGATTTATGACAAGCCCGGTGAAGCTGATATCACAAAACATCCACGGTGGGATTCGCTTGGGCAAGATGTTCGCGATGACCTCATCGCAGGATCCAGTAACTACTTGACACACGGACGATGCAACCCGCACGAATGGCTTGGAAAGGATATCAACTATCACCCTGCTGAGGCAGGTTACCGCGCGTTGGTCCTCTTACTAAGGTTTCAACCTAAATCCTTACAGGCACTGCCGCCCGAAGTATGGACGGAATGGGCCCCAATAATTGTTGCATGGACCGTTGCGATCAACGGCGCCAACAGAGACGACAAGGGCGCACTGCTCGAACTCGCGTTATCGTATGCCAAAGCCGAACTCACTTCTGCCCTGCTGATCGTTATAGATAAAGATATTTCAAATCAAGGCCACATATTCCGGCGAGACGAAATCGAGCTCCTTTGGGACGACGAACTCAGCACCCAACTACTCGACAGGCTGAATCGCCCTGACCTCAACCATGTGAGTCGCGACTCCCTTCTCAACATTTTTATGGCAGACCATGCCCATTTGGTTCGTCCGCTGCTACACAGTTCGATCGAACCCCAATTCCGCAAGAAAGACCCCGAGAGTGCGCTGGACGCTGCCGCTAGGCTCCTCGAACATGACGCTCGCGAATCATGGAGCCTGTTATCCGAATTGATGTCGGTCGATCCCGAGTTTATGAAGCAAGCCGCCCTGCAGGTTGGCCACCAATTCGACCGAACCGCTCCGGATCTAGATGAGGACCAGCTTGCAGCGGCTTACATCTTCCTCTGCGAGCACTTTCCCCCGTCCGACGACCCGACACACGACGACGCGTACTTCGTCGGACCGAGAGATTCGGTGGCACGTTGGCGCGATAACTTCCTCGAAGTGCTCACACAACGAGGAACAGACAACGCGATAGAGGCCCTCGAAAGAATCGTCGATAAGCTCCGCGATCAGCAGTGGCTCGCCCAAGTGGTGCTCCGTGCCCGGCGAATCCACCGCGACGTGACATGGTCGCCCGTTACGTGCCTCGAAATCGATCGAATTGCAGACACTCGTTCGGCCCGCCTCGTCCGTTCGGAGGCAGACTTGCACTACGCAGTGCTCGACGCTCTCACCGGCATTCAGACAGCACTGCAAGGCGACACCCCCTTGGCACCGCTCCTCTGGGACACCTATTCAGGCCGACCCAAGACAGAGGACGAGGTCTCCGACTATCTCCGAAACGAACTCCAAGCTCGTTTGCACGACCGAGGTGCGATTGTTAACCGTGAAGTGCAGGTCCGAAGGCTACCCAAATCCGGACTCCCAGAACGAACCGACATCAGAGTCGACGCGAACCTACCGGACGACAGTCATGGCCTGAAGCAGTTGACCGTCGTTGCTGAAGTCAAAGGAGCCTGGAACCAAGGCATCGTCGCTTCGATCGAGACTCAACTGGTAAATCGATACATGCACGACATAGGCAGTTCGTACGGAATATACGTCGCGCTCTGGTATGACCTCGAGTCCTGGGACGACGCAGACACTAGACGACGGGCTGCTAAAAGCCACCAGAGTTCCGAGAACTTGCGAAACACACTGGAATCGACAGCGGCCTTACTCAATGGCAACGGACGCCTCATCACAGTCGTCGTGCTCGATGCATCAAGAACTCGCCATGCAAATCGCCTATCGCATGAGGCCTCGAAGACGCCAACAGACGCCGAGACTCGACCTGCGGTCCCATCGGCAGTCTCTAGGGAAACAGGGAACGCTGGGGCTTTTTGCGCAAACCGAGGGGAAATTACCACCTCCAAGAGGGGCCAAGCTTTGATTTGCGCTACTAGCGCCGACGGGAGGAACCGTTGGAGGCACCTTGAAGATGCCTCGCAGGTCGTCACCAGGCCGACTGACTAGATTTCGTGACGAACGTACACTGTTCGACCTAAAAACGAACGATCCCGGTCTACCACGGCTCCATGCGACCTACATCACTGTCGGGCTGACAGGATTTGAACCTGCGACCACTTGACCCCCAGTCAAGTACGCTACCAAACTGCGCCACAGCCCGTTGCTGCTCCGTGAGGAGCGGCGTAGAAAGACTATCTGACGGGCGGCCTCCGATGCCAATCGGTTCTCGGAGTACCGCCCATCAGCTACTTCTTGCGCTCTCGCTTCTCGCGTACGCGCACATTCACCCGAACAGGTGAACCGTCGAAGTTGAAGGCCTCCCGCAGCTTGCGCTCCAGGAAACGGCGATAGCCGGCCTCGAGGAACCCCGTGGTGAAGAACACGAAGGTCGGCGGCCTGGTAGCCGCCTGGGTGGCAAACATGACCCTGGGGAGGCGGCCTCCGCGCATGGGCGGAGGAGTCTCGGCGATCACGGCCTTGAGCCACGTGTTGAGCTGCCCCGTGGACACTCGCTTGTCCCATGACTCCAGCGCGGTCTCCAGCGCCGGCACGAGCTTCTGGACGGCGCGTCCCGTGTGCGCGGAGATGTTGACCGTCCGTGCCCAGGGCACGCGCGACAGGTCGCGGTCGATCTCCTTCTCCAACTGGGTCCGGCGATCCTCGTCGACCAGGTCCCACTTGTTGAAGGCGATCACCAGAGCGCGGCCGGCCTCGATGATCATCGTGAGCACCCGCTGGTCTTGCTCGGTGATCGGTTCGGACGCGTCGATGAGCAACACGGCGACTTCTGCTGCCTCGATGGCTGAACGGGTACGCAGCGAGGCGTAGAACTCGTGTCCGCTCGACTGCTGCACCTTTTTGCGCAGGCCGGCAGTGTCCACGAAGTTCCAGATCTTGCCGCCCAGCTCGACCAACTCGTCGACCGGGTCGACGGTGGTTCCGGCAACGTTGTCGACAACCGCCCGATCTTCTCCGGTCAGTTTGTTCATCAACGAGCTCTTGCCCACATTGGGCTTGCCCACCAGCGCAACTCGACGCGGACCACCCGTGAGAACGGATTCTCGAGGGGTCTCGGGCAACGCTTCCAGGATCCGGTCGAGTAGATCGCCGGTGCCGCGGCCGTGAGCTGCGGACACCGTGAACGGCTCCCCCAGACCCAGCGACCACAACGACGCGGCTTCCGATTCGAGGCGTTCGTCATCAACCTTGTTGGCTGCCAGCAACACTGGGGTCTTCGACCGGCGCAACACCTTGGCAACCGCTTCGTCGGTGCTGGTGGCACCGACAGTGGCATCCACGACGAGAACGATCGCGTCGGCCGTCTTCATCGCGACCTCGGCCTGCCGGGCCACCGACTGCGCCATCCCTTTGGCGTCCGGTTCCCAACCGCCGGTGTCCTGCACCAGGAATCGTCGACCGGCCCAGGAGGCGTCGTACGACACCCGGTCGCGTGTCACCCCGGGCACATCCTCCACAACCGCCTCGCGGCGACCGAGGATGCGGTTGACGAGAGAAGACTTACCCACGTTGGGGCGTCCGACGATGGCGACCGTCGGAACGGCAAGTGGGGCGCCGTCGTCGTCTACATCGGCGAACTCGCTCAGGTCCCATTCGGCTTCATCTGTCCAAATGCCGTCGGACGACGGCGCGGCGCCGTCAAAAGTGTCACTCATGCTTTTACCTCAATCCGGTTACGCGCCAACTCGACCAGCTCGGCGATAACCTCTTCGATTCCCAGATCGGTGGTGTCGACCTGGACCGCATCCTCCGCGGGCCGCAACGGCGACGCCGCTCGTGTGGAATCCAGATGATCCCGACGGATCACGTCGTCCAGAACCGTTTGGTAGTCGCTTTTCATTCCCGCAGCGGTGTTCTGATCATGTCGGCGCTGCGCCCGCGCCTCCGGCGACGCCGTGAGAAAGATCTTCAACGTGGCGTCTGGGAACACCACGGTGCCGATGTCGCGGCCTTCCAGAACGCTGAGCCCACTCTGCGCGAGGTCGCGTTGTGCCTGAACCAGCCGCGTTCGTACTGCGGGTACCGCCGATACCGCAGACACTGCACGCGTCACCGCGTCGGTCCGGATCTCGTCGGTCACGTCCTCGCCGTCCATCATGACGATCTGCGCTTGCGGATCATTGGTGACGGAGATGGTGAGGTCGTCGGTGGCCTTGTCGATCGATTTCGGGTCATCCAGCGACGCGCCGGCGCGAAGGGCCTTGAGCGTTGCCACCCGGTACATGGCGCCGGTGTCGATGTAGTTGCCGCCGAGCGCTATTGCCACTCGACGGGAGACGCTCGACTTGCCGGTGCCGGCGGGGCCGTCGATCGCTATCACGGCTTGCTTGGTTCCGGTCACATCCCCACCGCCTTGTACAGGGCACCGATCTCGTTGTTGCCCAGCACCCGCAACGTTCCCGGACGCTGCTCTCCGACATTGACTGCGCCGATGTCGGTGCGTACCAAGCGGATCACCGGGTAACCGGCTTCGTCGAGGAGGCGACGCACAATCCGCTTGCGCCCTTCGTGCAGGGTCAGCTGCAGCAAAGAGATTCCCTGGTTCACGTCCAGCAGCGAGAACTTGTCGACCTTGGCCGGGCCGTCATCGAGCTCGATACCGTCGCGCAGGATCTTGCCCAGCGTGCGGTGCGCCTCACCGCGAACGGTGGCCAAGTACGTCTTCGGCACCTCGTAGGACGGGTGCATCAACCGATGGGCGAGTTCGCCGTCGTTGGTCAGCAGGATGAGACCCTCGGTGTCCGCGTCCAGACGGCCCACGTGAAAAAGTCTCTGCCCGGCCATGACTCGTTCGGCAACCAGGTCACCGATGCAAGGGCGACCAAAGTCGTCTGCCATCGTCGACTGCCAGCCCTTGGGCTTGTTCAAAGCCAGATACTGGTGTTCTTCATTGACGACCACGCGCGCGCCATCCACTCGCACGACGGCTGTCTTCGGATCGATACGCAGGCCCTGCTCCAGGACGATTTCTCCGTCGACCTCGACCCGACCGGCGGCAATCAGCTCCTCGGCACCGCGTCGCGAGGCGACCCCGGACTGCGCGAGGACCTTTTGCAGTCGCATGCCGCCTTCGACGTACGTCGCACCGTCGCCGCCGACATCCAACGGGTTCTGCTCGCGCGCCGGCTTCGCATTGTTGAGCCTCACCTGGCCGCTCTTCACATCGGGTGCCGACCGCGGTTTGCCCTCGGGCCCAGCACCTTTGCGATGACTCTTCCGGAATCGTTCGACGGCCGCACCCTGTCCGCGATGTGCGGACTTACCGCCGCGCTCCCCCGCGGGCTTCCCACTACGCTCAGCGCCGGGCCTACCCTCGCGCTCGCCGGCGGAACGGCCACGTTCTCCCGTGGGCCGTCCACTGCGTTCGTCAGACTGCCTGCCGGCACGGTCGGCACCGGGGCGTCCGCCTCGCTCGCCACGTTCTCCGGCCGGTCTGCCGCCACGTTCTCCGGACGGCCTACCGCCACGATCGGCCGTCGGCCTGCCGCCTCGTTCACCTGCAGGGCGCTCTCGACGATCCCTCGATGGGCGCGCGCCGCGCTCGGCTGCGGGCTTACCGCCACGCTCCGATGACGGGCGTCCTCCGCGATCGGGCTCGGCCGAGTCCTCGAACCTCGGAGTGCGCCTCTTGCCCTTGTCTTTGTTTCTGTCCGGTCTGCCGTCTCGGCTAGCGGGTGCCATGCTTTTGTCCCTAATTCCCGTTGTCGTCAGTCGTCGTCAACGGTGATGTTGTTGGTCTTGTCCTTCAAGTCTGCCCTGCCACCTGCCAATTTGGCGAATCTCGGGTCGCTGTTGATCTCGTCACCGAGGGCGTCGATCACATCAACATCGGGCAGCAGCGGCGCCAGATCCGGCAGCTCACCGAGAGAAGCGAGACCCAGACGCTCCAGGAACAGTTCCGTGGTGCGATACATCACGGCGCCCGAATCGACGTCGGTCCCTGCCTCACTGATCAGGCCACGAGCGAGCAACGTGCGGATGACCCCGTCGACGTTGACACCACGAACAGCGCTGACGCGAGACCGTGTGACCGGCTGCCGATAGGCGATGACGGCGAGCGTCTCCAGCGCCGCCCGGGTCAGTTTTGAACGTGCGCCGTCGAGCAGGAGCCGTTCGACGTACGGCGCGAAGTCGTTGCGGGTGTAGTACCGCCAGCCGTCCCCGGCAAACCGCAGGTCCATGCCACTGCGTCGCTCGGTCAGCTCTTGGCTCATCTGACGGAGAAGGGCATCCACCCGAGCGCTGGTCTCATCGAGCGCCGATGCCAGCTGCTCACTCGTGGCGGGTGTGTCGACCACAAGCAACATGGCTTCGAGTGCCGCCCGCATCTCGGGTTCGTCGAGGGTCTCCGCCTCGAAGAGTGTGTCCGATTCAACGGCCGGAACGCCGCCGTCTGGCTCATCCATAGTCTTCCGCCTTCACCACGATCGCCGCAGGATCTGAGATCTCGCCAGTCCAGCTGACCCGCAAGGTACCGAGCGCCTCGGGCTGTTCGAATGCGACTGCTCGTTCCCGGAACAATTCGAGCAGGGCCAGGAAACGGGCCACCACGCCGAGCCCTGAATCACACTCGGCCACCAGATCGGTGAAACTCACCCATGCTCCCGCGCCGGCATTGCGCAAGATCTCACCGACTCGGGCGGCCTGTTCGGGAACGGAGATCTGTGAAACGTGTAGGTGTCCGAGACCGACCTGGGGCACCGGTTTGGGAGTCATGGCCGCAACGGCCACCTCGGCGAACACCGCCGGGCTGACGCCGATCGTCACCTCGGGCAGCAACGACTCGAACTGGGCCTCCAGCGACACCGCACGCGGATACCGTTGCAGCGCAGCAGCTTCCAGCTCGGCAAAAAGTGCAGCCACCTGTTTGTAAGCCCGATACTGCAGCAAGCGCGCGAAAAGTAGATCACGGGCTTCGAGCAGTGCGAGGTCTTCGTCGTTCTCCACCTCACCAGACGGCAGCAGTCGAGCCGCCTTGAGGTCGAGCAACGTGGCAGCCACCACGAGGAACTGGGTGGTCTGATCCAAGCCCATCTCGGTACCGAGCTGCTTCGTGTAGGCGATGAAGTCGTCGGTGACCTCGTGGAGCGCCACCTCGGTGACATCCATCCGGTGCTGGCCGATGAGGTTGAGCAGCAGGTCGAAGGGGCCCTCGAAGTTGGTCAGCTTGACCTGGAAACCCGTTTTCTCCGGCGGTGCTTCTGTCATCACGACTAGCGGGTGCGGGCGATGACTTCGCGGGCCAGCGCTCGGTAGGCGCGCGCACCCGCGGACTTCGGTGCCCATGACGTGATGGGTTCACCCGCAACGCTGGTCTCGGGGAAGCGCACGGTGCGCGCGATCACGGTGTCGTACACCTTGTCCCCGAACACCTCGACAACGCGGGCCATCACCTCGCGTGAATGCAGGGTGCGCGCATCGAACATGGTCACCAGGATGCCGCCGAGCTTGAGGCGCGGGTTGAGCCGATCACGTACTTTTTCGATGGTGTCGTTGAGCAGCGCCAGCCCTCGCAGACTGAAATACTCGCATTCCATCGGGATGATCACGGTGTCGGCGCACGAAAGCGCATTGACGGTGAGCAAACCGAGTGACGGCTGGCAGTCGATGAGCACGTAGTCGTAGCGGTCGAGCAGGGGATGCAAGGCGCGGCCCAGCGTGTGTTCACGGCCGACTTCGGTGACCAACTGGATCTCGGCCGCGGACAGGTCGATGTTCGACGGGAGCAGGTCGAGGTTCTCGACCCGCGTGCGCATGAGCACCTCGTCCGCCGACACCTGCGGCGGGACCAGCATGTTGTGGACGGTCAGGTCGAGTTCGTGATGGGGTACGCCGAGCCCCGCCGACAACGCGCCCTGAGGGTCCAGGTCCACGAGCAACACACGACGCCCGCACTCGGCGAGCGCGGCGCCCAAGTTGATGGTGGAGGTGGTCTTGCCGACCCCACCCTTCTGGTTGCAGACGGCGACCACCGTGGCCGGGCCGTGATGGTCGAGCGGCGCCGGTTCGGGTACTTCGCGCACGGGACGTCCGGTCGGACCCAATTCACTCGCTGGGCTGGGCTTCTCGCGATCGTGATCCCAGCCGCTCGGCGTCGTCTCGTCCTCGTTGTCGCCGCGCGAAGGCGTGGAGATCATCAATTGATGCGCGTCACGCCCGTGGCCTCGATCTGGTGGCTGTGGCGTTGTCACATCACGAGCCTAGTGGGTCGGCGCGACACGGCTGTGGAGGCTCACCGTCGCGGGCGCAGCAGGACGTCTTCATCGGGCCCGCGGATGAGCCAATGCGTACACCTCACGCATGGTTCCGACCGTGACCAGCGTGTACACCTGCGTGGTGGTCACCGATGCGTGACCCAAGAGTTCCTGCACGACGCGTACGTCGGCGCCGCCGTCCAGCAGGTGGGTCGCGAAACTGTGTCGCAACGTGTGTGGTGAGACCGATTTGTCCAATCCCGCACGCGCCGCCGCGTCTACGAGCACCTGCCACGCACTCTGCCGACTCAAACGACCCCCGCGTGTGTTGAGGAACAACGCCGGGTTGAACCGCGAAACCAGCGCGGGTCGCCCCCGCACCAAGTAAGCGTCGAGTGCGGCGATGGCCGGCCTCCCGACCGGTACCACCCGCTCCTTGCCACCTTTGCCGCGGAGCAGAACGGACCGGGACCCGGTATCGATGTCGTCCACATCCAGAGTGACGGCCTCGGAGATCCGGGCCCCGCAGCTGTACAAGAGCTCCAGCAGTGCCCGGTCACGCAGCGGTCGCGGCCCGTCGGAGACGTCGTCTCCCCCGCTGGCAGCGAGGATCGCCAGCACTTCGTCCACCGGCAGGCTTTTGGGCAGTCGGCGCGGCGCCTTGGGTGGCGCGACGGCATGCGCGACGTTGGCCTGCACAAGCCCTTCGCCGGCGGCGAACTTGTGAAATCCTCTGGTGGCCACCAGGGTTCGAGCGATCGAGCTGTCCGCGAGTGGCGGTCGTTCCTTGTCCGGATCGCCACGACGCAACGCAACCAGGAACTCCCGGATGTCGGATTCGGTGACCTCGGCGAGCGAATCGATCCCCCGCTCGGCCAGATACTCCTGGTAACGCCGCAGATCTCTGGCATACGACTGCAAGGTGTTGGCGGCCGAGCCGCGCTCGACCTCCAGGTGATCCAGATACATCTGCACCTGGTCGGCGAGGGTCATGGCGCGGCCGGGCTCATGAGTTCTCGAGAACGTCGAAGGCCCGGCCGGCGCTCATGCCTGTGCAGCCTTGCGCTGAGCGAACGCGACAGGCCGGTCAGCCCAGGGCGCATCGGTGCCGCGCAGCGAAACAGAGCGCGCTCGGGCCGCAACCAGTGACAGGATGCCGCTCACGGCCGTCGAGTTGACTATTTCGCCCGAGAGCACCTTCTCCACTGCATCATCGAGGCTGACCCACTGCATCTCCATGTCGGCTTCTTCGTCTTTGGGGTCTGGCCGCGGGACCTCCCGGATCCCCGTCGCGAGATATACGCGCAACGCCTCATCGGTGAATCCCGGTGAGACGGCCACGTCGACCATCACGTGCCAGTTGTCGGCAGCCAAGCCGGTCTCTTCGACCAGTTCCCGCTTGGCCGCTTCCAACGGTGACTCATCCGGCCCGGCGTCCAGCAGACCCGCGGGCAGCTCGAGGAGCCGACGACCGAGCGGATGCCGGTACTGCAAGACCAGTGCGATCTCGTCTTTGTCGTTCACCGCGGCGATCGCGACCGCACCGTGATGCTCGACCACCTCACGCTTCGCTGTGCGGCCTCCCGGCATCTGGACCTCGTCGACCCGAAGGGCCACGATGGCGCCGCTGTACTGCAATTCGCTTCCGACGGTGCCGAACTCATGTGGCGACTGGCTCAAGCCCCGGCCTCCAGCACACCGGCCTCGGCAGCGGTGACGTCATCGAGATCGGCGGGATCCACGTCGTCATCGGGATGGATGTTCACCGGAAGTCGTTCGGCTGCCTTGTACCGCAGCGATGCCCGCACGAATGCACTGAACAGTGGGTGAGGGCGTGTGGGGCGGCTCTTGAGCTCGGGATGCGCCTGTGTGCCCACCATGAACGGGTGCACCTCGCGCGGGTACTCGACGAACTCCACCAGGTGCCCGTCCGGTGAGGTGCCCGAGAACACGAGGCCACTCTCTGCGATCTTGTCCCGGTAGGCATTGTTCACCTCGAACCGGTGGCGATGACGTTCGGAGACCTCGACTGCGTTGTAGGCCGTGGCCACCACGGAACCGCGATCCAGCTTGGCGGGATAGGCGCCCAGCCGCATGGTTCCACCGAGGTCGGCTTCACCGGCGACAGCCTGCTCCTGATCCGCCATCGTCGAGATCACGGGGAACGGAGTCTCTGGGTCGAACTCGGTGGAACTGGCCTCATCGAGCCCGGCGGCACGCGCGGCCTCGATCACGATGCACTGCAGACCGAGACACAGACCCAGCAACGGGACGCCGTGGGTGCGTGCGAATCGCACAGCGCCCACCTTGCCCTCGATGCCCCGGATCCCGAACCCTCCGGGGATCAGGATGCCGTCCGCGCGGGCCAGCGCCGTCTTCGCCCCGTCGTCCTCGGCACATTCGTCCGATTGCACCCAGACGAGGTTGACCTTCGCGCGGTGGGCGAACCCGCCGGCCCGGATGGCCTCGGTCACCGACAGATAGGCGTCGGGCAGCTCGACATACTTACCCACCAGCGCGATCGTCACCTCTTCGCGCGGTTCGTGAACCCGCTTGAGAAGTTCACCCCACACGGTCCAGTCGACGTCGCGGAACGGCAGACCGAGCTTGCGCACCACGTACGCATCGAGCTGCTCGGAGTGGAGCACCTTCGGGATGTCGTAGATGGACGGGGCGTCCGGTGTCGAGATGACGCCCTCGACCTCCACGTCGCACATGAGGGCGATCTTGTTCTTGAGGGGCTCGGGCACGTCGCGGTCGCAGCGCAGGATCAACGCGTCGGGCTGGATACCGATGTTGCGCAAGGCGGCCACCGAGTGCTGAGTGGGTTTGGTCTTGAGCTCACCCGACGGCGCCAGGTACGGCACCAGGGACACGTGCAGGAAGAACACGTTGTCGCGGCCGACATCGTGGCGGATCTGGCGAGCGGCCTCGATGAAAGGCTGCGACTCGATGTCTCCGACGGTGCCCCCGATCTCGGTGATGACCACATCGGGGATCTCACCGTCGGCGTCGGCCTGGCTCATCGCCCGGACGCGATTCTTGATCTCGTCGGTGATGTGCGGGATCACCTGAACCGTGTCGCCGAGGTATTCACCGCGACGTTCCTTCGCGATGACAGTCGAATAAACCTGTCCGGTGGTCACATTCGCGAAACCGGAGAGGTCGCGGTCGAGGAATCGTTCGTAGTGACCGACGTCGAGGTCGGTCTCGGCGCCGTCTTCTGTGACGAACACCTCACCGTGCTGAAAAGGATTCATCGTGCCCGGATCCACGTTCAGATATGGATCGAGCTTCTGCATCGTGACGCGAAGGCCGCGAGCTGTGAGCAACTGGCCGAGGCTCGAAGCCGTCAGGCCTTTGCCGAGTGACGACGCGACGCCCCCGGTGACAAAGATGTGCTTTGTGCCTGAGCGCGCATGGCGTAGTGGTCGCAACGCTTCTTCCGTTCGGCTGGAGACGAAGCCGAGGGCGGGGCTTGACCATCGGCTAGGCGGCAAGAAAACCTTGCCTACCTACGGGACTCCACGGTAACACCAATGCGGACTTTTCTTCACCGCCACGACACGGACGGCACGCTCGCCACCATCGGTATCGGGACCGGGGTGGCGAGCGTCCAAAGAGTGGCTGTCATTCCGGGGCGATGGCGGTGGCCCCTGGGCCGGTGCCGAATGCTCCCTGCTTGTTGCCGAGCTCGTCGGTGAGAGCCAGCACTGTGGTGATGCGTCCTGTGGCCTGATCGACGTTGTCGACGGTCGAGATCTTCGAGTTGAGCGATGGGTCGGCCCGGACGACAGCGATCGGCGAAGAGCCCTCTGCCGACCCCGTGCGTCCGACCAGGACGGTGCCCGATCCCCGCTGGGCGAACGCCACGGCGAAGCGCCCGATCACTTGTCCACGCGCTCCGGAGTCGTCCGCGAACTTGTTGCCTGTCACAACAATCGACAACTGGGCGGGCTTCACCGCACCGTTGGCGTAGTCGACGAAACCGCCCTGCTTGAGCGCTGCCAGACCGGCGGTGGTGTCGCTCGATGAGACCTGTGGTTCGGCGTCCTCCGGCGACAGGTTCAGCAGCAGCCCGAGAAGATCACCGGCGCGCCCGCCGGAGTCTGTCAGTTCGGTCCGGAGTTCACTCCCGGGCGGAATGGACTGGTCGATGATCGACCGCATCTTCTCGGCATTCTGGTCACTGATGAACGCCTCCGTCAGAGCCAGCTGGCCGTTGAAGATCGCACCGGACTTGTTCAGGTTGTCTTTGACGGCCGCGATGTCGCCCTCATCGGCGTTCGGAGTGGTGATGATGAGCACAGGGCGGTCCTTGAGGCTCCCACCGAGCAACCGGCCCGCGATGGCGGCATCAAAATTGTTCGCCGCGTTGAGATTACTGCTGAGTTGCTGATTCTCGTCTCGCAGTTGCTGCTCACGTTCATCCTGCGCATCGCTGGACGACCCGAAGGTGTCGGCGACGAAACCGGAGCCCAACACCACACCAACAGCCAGTGCCAGGAACACCGCGACCAGCGAAATGGCATGCTGGCGAAGCGAAATCACAGATCCCTCTTTCTCCCCGAGGTGCCACACCCGAGTACGGGGCGGTACCGCGGACACATCGTGTCAATCATCGCCGGCAGCGGGTTCGACGTTGCCTTGCGGGCACTGGACCGAGGTGAGGCGTCACTCATTCCAGACCCGGGTGACCCAATCGGTCAGCCGGTCCCACTGATCTGCTGCCCAGTCGATCACCTCGGTGCCGGCGCTCGACATCAGTACCGCAACGATCAACGCCGTCAGTGCGGCCAGGATCAGCAGGGCCACCGCCGCGCCGGAGACCCGTGAGCGATACAGGGTGGCAACAGCTTTCGAGTCGACCAGCTTGGGACCGACCTTGAGCCGCGTCAGGAACGTGGACGGGTTCGATTCCCGCAGGCTGCGATCGAAGAACTCGTCGATCGATGCCGCGTGGCCGACGGTGACGATGAGAGCCGCTTCGTGGTGGTTGACGAGCAAGAGCGCCAAGTCAGCGGCCGAGCCCGCCGCAGGGAAGGTCATGGCCCCGATACCGAGGTCCTGAATGCGCTCGAGTCCGGGGGCATGTCCGTCGGGGTCGGCCGGAAGCACCACCTGCGCACCCGATTTGAGCGTTGCGGACTTCATACCCTCGGGGTCGCCGACCACCAGATCAGGACGGTAACCCATCTCCATCAACGTGTCGGCGCCACCTTCGACACCAACCATGAGCGGCTGGTATTCCTTGATGAACGGCTTGAGGCGCTTGAGGTCCGCGACGTGGTCGGGCCCGTCCGCGACCACCACGACGTGGCGGCCCTCGATGCGGATGTCGACATCCGGCACGCCCACTCCGTCGATGATCAACGGTGACTCGCTGCGGATGAACTCGATCGTGTTGCCGGAGAACGCCTCCAGATGATCGACCAGGCCTGTCTTGGCGTCGATCATCAGGTCCGCGATCTCGCGCTCGCCCAGTTCGGTGCCCTTGGCGAGCCGACGCTCACCGCTGTAGAGCCCGCCTTCGTCGATCCGGATCTTCGCGCCATCCTTGATGCGTTTGAAGACCTCGACGCCCACGTCGTCGATCAGGGTGATGCCGGAAGCCGCCAGCAGCTCGGGACCGAGGTTGGGGAACCGACCGGAGATGGACGGCGAGGCATTGACCACCGCCACCACGTCGGCGGCCACCAGGGCGTCCGCGGTGACGCGATCGAGGTCGACCTCGTCGAGGATCACGATGTCCCCGGGGCCGACTCTCGAGAGCAGTCGTTTGGTGTTCTTGTCGATCCTGGCGATACCGCTGATCCCAGGCAGAGTTTCGGTTGTGCGTGACAGCAGGGCAGGCATCTTCATGCGAGAAACACTGAACCACTACTCGACAGTTTTGGCGGAGGCGCGCCGTAACACACGCCACTTTTGTCACACGAGTAACAACGGTGTCATTCCGCGAATGCGGTCTTCTCCTGCTCGGCGGTGCCGAGAAGTTCCTCGGCATGAGCACGCCCGGTGTCCGAGTCACCGAGGCCGGCAAGCATGCGAGCCAGTTCGGCGATGCGTTCGTCGCGGTCGAGCACCTCGACCGAGCTGGTGACCCGGCTGGCCTTTCCGCCGCGCGATTGCGCACTGGTCTGCTTGCCAATCAGCAGATGATTGTCGGCAAAAGCCGCGACCTGCGGGAGATGCGTGACGACGATGACTTGATGGGCTCGGGCAAGTCGCGCCAGTCTGCGGCCGATCTCCACCGCTGCCCGCCCACCGACGCCGGCATCGACCTCGTCGAACACCATCGTCGATCCGCTGCCCTGACCTGCCAGCACCACTTCGAGTGCCAACATCACCCGCGACAGTTCACCGCCAGATGCCGACTTCGCGATGGGACGAGCAGGCGCGCCCGCGTGTGCACTCAGGCCGAACTCCACTCTGTCCACACCATGTGATCCGGCATGCACCTGCTGTCCAGAGACCTCGATGGACCGGCGATCGCCGTCGGTGGCCACTTCAGATCCCACCGAGACCTCTAGTTGCGCATCCCCCATCGCCAACCCGGACAGCTCTGAACTGACCTTGCTGGCAAGCGATTTGGCCGCCTTGACCCTCACCTTGGTCAACTTGACCGCCGCAGCGGCGACGTCGTCTCTCGCCGCGGACACCCGGGCGGCGAGCTCGTCGAGCGACTCCGAGGAGTCGCCGATCTCGGCCAGCCGCGACCGGGCGGCCTCGGCCCATCCGATGACGCCGTCGATGTCCGGTGCGTACTTGCGGACCAGCGACTTGAGTTCGGCCTGCCGTTGGAGCAACTGCTCGAGTTCGGCAGCGTCGGTGGGCAGACCGGAGACGAACGAACTGAGCTCTTCCCCGATGTCACCGACCACGGTCAACGCTTCTTCGACGCGCGGCAACAGGGTCCGCAGGGTGTCGTCGTTGATCGCTGCCAGCGTCGTCCGGACTGCACCCAACCCGTCGAGTACCGACGATCCGGTCCCCGCGTCGATCTCCGAACCTGCGCCAGTCACCACGTCCAGTGCGGTCACCGCAGCGTTGCGAATGGTCTCCAGATCGCTGAGCTGACGAACGGTCGTGGCGATCTCTTCGTCTTCCCGCGGTTGCGGGGCGACCTTGTCGATCTCATCGAGCCCGAACCGCAATCGGTCTGCTTCCTGGGCGATCTCCCGCGAATTGGCCTGTCGATCGCGTAGCTGGTCGGCGAGGGTGATCCACCGTTCGCGCGCCTCGCGATAGGCCTTGAGCGGTTTGGTGACCGCCTCGGCCGCGAACCGATCGAGTGCGTCCCGCTGGTGCTCGGCACGCAGGAGCCGCAACTGGTCGTTCTGCCCGTGGATGGCGAGCTGTCCGCTGGTGAACTGCCCCAGTAGCCCGACCGGGACCGACCGTCCACCCAGATGTGCCCGCGAGCGGCCGTCGGCGTTGACGGTGCGGACGGCGATGACGGTGCCATCCTCGTCGAGTTCTGCCCCTGACGAATCGAGCACCTCCGCTGCGTCCGGGCCCGTCGCCCGGAACCGGCCTTCGACAACCGCACGTGCCTGCCCCGATCGCACGCGCCCCGCATCGGCCCTGGCTCCCGACAACAGATGCAGGCTGGTGACAACCATCGTCTTGCCTGCACCCGTCTCACCGGTCAGCACCGTCAAACCCTCGTGGAACTCGGCACCGGCCTTGTCGATGACACCGAGGCCACTGATCGAGATCTCTTCGAGCACTACAGCTGCCTCCCCCGCCACCCGGTGACCGGTAGCTGGAACTTACGGACCAGACGATCGGCGAACGGGTCCGAATCGATGCGCACCCAATGCACCGGTCGCTCACCACGAACGACCTCGATCCGACCTCCAGCCGGCACGTCGATGTTGCGGCGACCGTCGCACGACAAGAGCGCATCCTGCCCACGGGCCAGCACCTCCACCGCGACCCGCGACTGGGGGCTGGTGATCATCGGCCGGGCGAAGAGCGCGTGCGCATTGGACGGCACCAGCAGGATGGCCTCGAGATCCGGCCACATCACGGGTCCGCCCGCGGAAAACGCGTAGGCCGTCGATCCGGTCGGCGTGGACACCAAGATGCCATCCGCCCCGAACGCCGAGACCGGCCGTCCGTCGACCTCGGTGATCAATTCCAAAACCCCTTGCCGCGAAAGGTTCTGGATGCTCGCCTCGTTCAGGGCCCAGCTTTTCGCGATCACCTCACCGTCGACGTGGACGCAGACGTCCAACGTCATCCGGTCTTCGATCTCATAGTCTCGGCGAATCAGCTTGCCGATCACTTCATCAACCCGGTTGGCCTCCGCCTCGGCCAGGAAACCGATGTGCCCGAGGTTGATCCCGAGTACCGGTGCCCCGACGGGGTGGGCGAGTTCGGCAGCTCGCAGGAACGTGCCGTCGCCGCCGAGCACGATGACCACCTCGCAACCCGCCGCGGACTGCTCGTTGCCCGCGGTCACCGCGACATCGGCCCCGATCTCGCGGAGCTCGGCGGGATCGAGTGGATAGACCGTGCCGAGATATTGGGGGCCAGGGTGGCTGGGCATGGTGTCGTGATCGATCACCCGCAGTCCGACGCCCGCCTCGGCGCATCGTTTGGCGATCACGGCCATGGTCTCGTGGACGTTGTCCCGTCCGGTGTGGGCGACCACCAAGAACTCACGTCCCGATGCCGCCGGTGCGGCGTCGTTGTGGTCTGTCACTGGGGCCCTTCCTCGATTGCCTGGGCTATCGCCGCGCGTACCTCGTCGTCCACCGTCACCGGTTCCGACTCGCCCGCTGCAGTCGACTCTTTTCGCAGCCACAGGAAGTATTCAACATTGCCCGACGGTCCTGGCAGCGGGCTGGCAACCGCACCGAGCGTGCGAAGGCCATACCCCGCTGCTGTCTGGGCCACGGCAGTCACCGCTTCTGTACGCAGAGCCCGATCGCGCACGACTCCCCCTGATCCCACCCGGTCTTTGCCGACCTCGAACTGCGGTTTGACCATCGGAAGCAGATCCGCTCCCTCCTGAGCGCAGTCGGCGAACGCTGCGAGCACCAGGTTAAGGGAGATGAACGACAAGTCGGCGACGACAACCTCCACCGGACCGCCGATCTGCTCGGCGGACAGGCTCCGAACGTTCGTGCGATCACGGACGTCGACTCGCGGATCGTTCTGTATCCGCCAGATCAGCTGGCCGTACCCGACGTCTACCGCAACGACCGCGGCAGCTCCGCGCCGCAGCAACACGTCGGTGAAGCCGCCGGTGGACGCACCGGCATCCAGGCAGCGTTTGCCCGCCACAGATAGTCCGAGCGGCTCGAAGGCCTCCAGCGCACCCAGGAGCTTGTGGGCGCCCCGTGAGGCCCAACCTTCGTCGTCGGAGTCGGCTACGACGATCGGGGCACCGAGATCGACATTGGTGGCCGGCTTGGAGGCCACCGTTCCGTTGACCTTGACGCGGCCGGCTTCGATGAGTGCTCGCGCGTGCTCTCGAGACCGCGCTTCACCCCGCCTGACCAGCTCGGCGTCCAGCCGGGCTCTACGCGCCATGAGAACGGCACTCAGACACGATCGACCTTTTCGAGGGCCTCGGTGAGTACCGTGTGCGCTCTGTCCAGCAGCTCGGCCTGCCGGGCCAGCTGGTTCAGACCAATGCCTTCGGCGTCGTCACCGGCCGCGTCTTGATCGGCCTGCTCGAGCAGGTCTGTCACCCGCTCCCGGATCTCACCGAGGTCGACGTTGGATGCAGGTTCAACAGGAGCCGGCCCAGGTCTGGGGCCGGGCCTGGGACCTGGGATGGGGCCGGGGCGGGGATGGTTCATCGCCTGCCAAGGCTAGTCGATTGTTAGCGTCGAGTGATGACGTCCACCACCGAGGGATCGCCGTCCCACGCACCTGATGCCCGTGTCCTCCGCCGTGAGACGCAATTGTGTATCTCCCTGTCGGGACGGCCGAGCAACATCGGCACCAAGTTTCACAACTATCTGTACAACGAGATCGGGCTCGACTACGTCTACAAGGCCTTCACGACAACCGATCTGCCCGCCGCCATCGGAGGTCTACGAGCCCTCGGCATCCGCGGTGCCGGAATCTCGATGCCCTTCAAGGAAGAAGTCATCCAGTTGGTCGACGTGATGCATGATTCGGCCGCCGCCATCGCGTCGGTGAACACGATCGTCAACGAGGACGGCGTCCTCCACGCCTACAACACCGACTATCAGGCAGTAGCAAATCTGTTGCGCGACAGCGCGATACCGAAAGACTGTTCAGTAGCCATCGCCGGTAGCGGAGGAATGGCCAAAGCGGTGGTCGCCGCTCTGCGCGATGAGGGATACCGGAACACCGTCGTGGTGGCCCGCAATCGTGACGCCGGTTCCGCGCTGGCGGAACAATACGGCTTCACCTGGCAACCGGACCTCGGCACGAACCGCCCACAGCTACTGGTCAATGCGACCCCGATCGGCATGGCAGGAGGCCCCGACGCTCACGGCCTGCCCTTCCCCACCGAGGTTGTCGAGGCAGCACAGGCCGCGTTCGATGTGGTCGCGATGCCGTCGCGGACCCCACTCATCTCGGCATTCGACAACCGACCCACCATCACCGGCGCACAGGTGATCGCCCTGCAAGCGGCCGAGCAATTCGTCCTGTACACCGGCGTGCGCCCGAGCGACGCACAGATCACGGCCGCATCCGAGTTCTCTCGGAGCTGACCGATCCGCACTCAGCTCAGGAGACCGGCACCCATCAGAGCAGCTTGCGCTTCTTCTTCGGCGGCCTCCACAGTCCAGTGAGCGCGCGGCTCCTGCGACCACGCGGCATGGAGCACCGCGTAGAGAACGGTGCTCGCGTCCGCACCGTCTTGAGCGACCACGGTCAACGTGCCGTCCAGGACACTGACGTGCCAGCCGGGGCGCGGGCCGACAACAACATCGTCCGCCGCGGCGTTGAGTCCGCTGAGATCCGCCGACACGAACGTCGGGCGCTGCGCCTCCGGAGCATTCAGGGCATCAACGGCGGTGCTGACCCCGGTGAGGACAAGGAGGCTGTCCGCCTCGATGGCGTTGGCGCCTTCGATGTCGGTGTCGAGTCGGTCGCCGACCACCAGCGGCGTCTTGGAACCGCTGCGGTTGACCGCGTCGATCATCAGCGGTGCCGCAGGCTTTCCGGCGATCTGCGGTTGCTGCCCGGTTGCGTTCGCCACGGCGGCCACCATCGAGCCGTTGCCGACGAGGAGTCCGCGGTCGGTCGGAAGCGTGGCGTCGACGTTGCAGGCAACCCAGCGAGCGCCGGCCCTGATCGCCAGGGCAGCCTCGGAGAGATTGGACCAGTCGGTATCCGGCGAATGTCCTTGCACAACAGCGGCCGGACGATCGTCGGCGCTTCTTGTCACCCCGAGGCCTGCAGATCGGACCTCGTGGACGAGTGCGTCGGTTCCCACGACCAAGACCCGCGAACCCATCGGCAACTGTTCGGCGAGCAGCCGAGCGGCGGTCTGAGCACTGGTGACGACCTCGTCGGGTTCCGCGACGAAACCGAGATCGCGCAGGTGCGCGGCGACATCGTCGGGAGACCGGCTGGCGTTGTTCGTGACGTAGAAGTTGCGCTGGTCGCCGGCGTCCAATGCTTCTCTCGCACCGGGGATCTCATCTTTTCCGGCGTAGACGGTGCCGTCGAGATCCAGGAGCAGGACGTCATAGCCGTCGCGCAGGCGCGCACCCGGCTCGGCGGGCTCAGCCGGGACGAGTTTCGGGACAACGGGAGCGGGCACCTGGACGGGCTCGGCAACCACAGGAACCGACCGTGTCGTCGGAGCGGGCTGGGCAAGTGTTGTCGGTGTGGAGGACTCGTCCTCGCCGGCCAGTCCGCCTTCTTCGAACTCGGTGTCGACGCCCTCGGGGTTGCTCAGCTCCATGAGCCGTTCCTCGGCGTCGGTCACATCGTCGTCGTCGGCGGCAGCGGCGTTCATGAACCAGGTGATCGCCTCGTCACGACGGCCGGCGGCCAGCAATGCCGCGGCATAGGCGTAGAAGTAGCGCGCGGCCTCGGTACCGACCCGAGATGGGTCGAGGTCCTTGGTCTGCAGGGTGACGATGGCCTTGTCGAAGTCGCCGAGATCGAGGCGTGCACCCGACTCCACGATGCGCATCTCGGCAGCCTCTTCGCCCGTGAGTGCCCGGGCTTCTTCGCTTCTGGCGACATCGACTGCGCGCTCGGGCCGGCCCAGTCCACGCTCGCAGTCGGCGATCATGGGCAGTAGGGCGTTCCCACCTGACATCCGGCGGGCTGCGCGCAGTTCGGACAGCGCCTCCGCCCACTCCTGGGCGTTGTAGGCCGCGAGCCCGGCGGCCTCCCTGACCATCGCGATCCGGCCGGCGCGACGACGCGCAGCGCGTGCGTGTTCCAGGGCAAGCTGAGGATCCTCGTCGAGCAGGCGGAACGTCATGATGAGGTGCCGCGACACGGTGTCGGCGTTGGTGCGGTCGAGACTCAAGAGGTCACGGCGGACAGCGGTATCGAGATCCTGCGGCACAACGTCTTCGGGGATGAGCGGTTCGGGCGGCCGATTGGCCGAGCCGGTTCCGCGGCGTGCATCCGAGTCGTTGCGGAAGTTGCGTCCGCGGTCTGCGCCCGAGCGATTCGATCCCCCCTGACGGTCGGATGATCGGCCACCGGGTTGATTGCCACGTCCACTGCCGCCTGTATTTGCGCCACTGCCACGGTTCATTCTGTCGTTCACGTCTGCCTCTTCGTCACGATCTCACCGCAGCGGACGGGCCGCCGAATCGATGGATTCACGCTATGTAGTTGCCTGTTGATGGCCGATCGGCCGCACGCCAGGGTAGTCGCTGAGGGCCCTCCGCGACGAATTGCACGGCGACGCGCCCTCTACAGAGCCGCGATGACCTCACGAGCGGCACGTTCCCCGGACCGCACTGCGCCGTCCATGTACCCGGTCCAGTAGTCGGAGGTCTCCGTACCAGCCCAGTGGACCGGACCCACGGGCGCTCGCAAGGAGCTGCCATACCGCGTCAGCGTTCCCGGTCTGCTGACGGCCACCGGGCCGCCTTGCGACCACGGTTCGAGGTCCCACTTGAAAACGCCGTGATCCAACGGGTTCCGGGCTTCCGGACCGAAATAGTCGACGAAGTTCTTGATGCACTCGTCGACCAGCTGTTCCTGCGGCGCGTTGTCCAATCGCCGCATCGCGTCGGCGGAGATGAACCCCATCAGGACGTGATTACCTTCGGCATAGTTCTCGAAGCAAACGTCGATCGGGTCGCCGTTTCCAATTACCTGACCCGACAATCCCTTCGCACGCCAGAACGGCTCTGCGTACACGGCTGCGAACTTGCTGATGGCACCCATCCGATAGCCGTCCTGTAAGCCGGTGCGCTCTGCCGGCAGCCCAGGGCTGAACTGGATGCGACCGGTGATCGCGGGCGACATGGCAACGATGACCTTCCTCGCCCTCAACGCCCCCGCGTCACTCTGTACGGTCGCGAATCCATCAGACCACGAGATGTGACGGACTGCGGCATTGTACACCATGCGATCACCCAGTGCTGCGGCCATCCGGAGAGGAATCAGCGCAGCACTGCCTACAAACAGCCGCTCCTGGGCGCCACCGGAGGTACTCAGTAGTCGGATGAGGCTACCGTGGTTGGCCTCGTCTCCTGCTGCGGCAACGTAATTGAAGAAGTACAGCGCCGACACCTCGTCTGCTTCGACCGACAATGCAGCAGAACAGGCGAGGGAGAGCAACATCCTCGCAGTCGGAGACATCGACCGTGCTTCCAACCATTGTTTCCAGGTGATCGAGTCCAGGTAGGACGCATCAGGGTGCTTCCATGGTTCACCCACCGGGAATCGGAGCAGACCTTGCACCTCGAGCTGGGCGAGAGCGAACGCCGCCTCAGGACTGCCCGGGTCGATCGGTATCCCCAGCGCACTGGGCATGGTGGATCGCCGGCCGCTGTTCCAGAACACGCTCTCGCCCTCGTTATAGGTGGGCACGGAAACCACACCATACTCACGTGCCAACGCGGCGATATGGGTCTGCGTCGGACCCACGAACTCCGCCCCGGCATCGAGGGTGACACCTAGTTTCGGTGTGGTGATGTTGTGGACACGTCCGCCGGCGCGTTCGCGGGCTTCGAGAACCCGCACCGACTTCCCGGCTCTTGCAACAGATCTCGCAGCAGCAAGACCCGACAGACCGCCGCCGACGATGACCACGTCGAGAAGCTCGTCGGGGTTCATCCCCGCGTTAGATGTACCGGCTCCGAGAACAGTGGCTCCGACGGAGACGCCGACCGCCCCTGCCACCGCCGCGCCCAACAACTGTCTGCGGGTCATCCCAGCAACACTCAAAACAGGACGCGGATATTCGGTGTAGGACATGGCCAGAAGTGTAAGACGCCGGCTCCGGCAGTGGGTCGTTTGACCCAGTTTTGATGTAGACAGCCAGGCGCGAGTACGACTTAAGACAAGATCTCGCCCGTCGCGGACGTGTCCGGAAACAGCAAAACACCCCGCGCCCAACATCTTTCGATGTCAGACGCGAGGTGCTCGCGAGTTGTGTTCGGCGGTGTCCTACTCTCCCACACTGATTAGGGTGCAGTACCATTGGCGCTGGAGGGCTTAGCTTCCGGGTTCGGAATGGGGCCGGGCGT